>NZ_JAUSSG010000001.1 GCF_030812215.1 Variovorax boronicumulans
GCGTGGCCCCACAACCCCGCCCCTCCCCCCGTTCAACCACCCTGGGGTGTGCCTGGCCCCCGGCCCGGCATTTCTATCCGCCGGCCGCCCGCCCCCCCCCCCCCCCCCCCCCCCCCCCCGCCACTCTCCCCCTCCTCCTCCTCCCTCTTCTTTGTTCTCAGCGATTGAATCTGCTGAACCATCGCGAGTTCTTCTTGCCACCGGGCCTCGTAGGTCGACAGTTCATGTTCGGTGGCATCGAGTCGGGCGTTTGCTGCTTCGAGGCGCTTCGATCGGACATCACCGCCTCGTGAGATCGCGCTTTCCTGGGCCAGCAAGGCGATCTCCACGTCCAGGGCGGCAATCCGCTGGCGCAGTTGATCTACCACGGCAGGTGGCGTGTGCAGCGACATGGCGACACGTGCGCATGCCGTGTCGAGCAGGCTGATGGCCTTGTCCGGCAACTGGCGCGATGGAATGTAGCGATGGGACAGGGACACCGCCGCCCGCACCGCCTCGTCCAGTACCGTGACACCGTGATGTTCAGCAAAGACGGCGACCAGCCCGCGCACCATTTCGGTGGCCGAGGCCTCTTCGGGCTCGGCAACCTGCAGCGTCTGAAAACGACGGGTCAGCGCTGGGTCTTTCTCGATATGGCGCTTGTATTCGCTCCACGTGGTCGCGCCAACGGTGCGCAATGTGCCGCGTGCGAGAGCAGGCTTGAGCAGATTGGCCGCATCTCCGGTACCAGCCTGTCCGCCAGCACCGATCAGGGTGTGCACCTCGTCGATGAAAAGAATGACCGGTTGACTCGACCTGCTTGCCTCTTCGAGCAGCAACTTCAAACGGGACTCGAACTCCCCCCGCATGCTGGCGCCGGCGAGCAGCGCCCCGACGTCGAGACTGAGCAGGCGGGCATCGCGCAGCGATGGCGGAACCTCGCCGTTGGCGATTGCCAGTGCAAGCCCTTCGACTACCGCCGTCTTGCCGACACCAGCCTCTCCTGTGAGCAGAGGATTGTTCTGCCGCCGACGCAGCAGGATGTCGACCATCGTGCGGATCTCGTGTTCGCGGCCGATCACGGGATCGATTTGCCCGTCCCGCGCGCAGTCGGTCAAGTCTCTGCAATATCGGGCCAGGGCAGATTTGCCATCCGGCAGATCTGCGATTGCACCGCTCGCTTCTCCTGGCGTTGCAGCTGGAAGACCCAAGCCGTCGTGCGACCCTTCGTTGTCTTCGGGAGAACCCGCGATCAGGGAAGTGATGTCATCCGTCAACTGCTCGGCCGGAAGCTTCCGAAACGCGGGCGATATGCCAAGCAGCAGGCGCCGCAAATCCGGCGTTTGCACCAGCGCCGCGAGCAGCCACGCACTGCGCACCCTGCGATCGCCGAATTCGAGGCTGGAGAGAATCCAGGCACGCTCGATAGCCGCCTCGACGTGATGGGAAAAATCGCTCAGCGATGTCGCACCCGAGGGCAATTCCGACAATCTGGAAATCAGATCTTTTTCGACGGCTTGAAAATCGATTTGGTAATGGCGGCAGATGCGATGCAAATCGCAGTCATTGAGTTGCCATATTTGATGAATCCAGTGCGTCAATTCGACATATGGATTTCCTCTCAGCTTGGCAAATGCTGTTGCGGCCTCAATACCGCGAAACAAGGTGAGATTGAGCTTGCCGAACAGCGCCCGTCGGGAGATCGTCATTGCAACCTATCGGCCCGTAGGCGAGGTCAATTGCGCAATGAAATCACGCGACTCTTCACTTGGAAAAGCCCCGATGCCTGCCGTTTTTCTGCCCACTTCGCGCTCCCTATGCTTTCTCGAATAGGCGCGATTCTGCGTGCTTGCGCAGGCCTGTGCGGAGCACAGTTTCTACCAATGGTTAACCCCAAAAAGCAGGCAATTGATCCGTGAAATTTCTCCGGGAGCAGACGATCTCAAAATTCGTAAGTAGTAATTTCTATTGAATGAGTTGAATGCTTGGCCAACAAAAAAGCCCTTGAATTCCTTCCGGAAGTCAAGGGCTCATTGCGGCGACGTCCCACGACGTCGAAGCGCGCGCAGTCGATTACATGTGCTCGATCATGACCTGCCCGAAGCCCGAGCAACTCACCTGCGTCGCACCTTCCATGAGGCGCGCGAAGTCATAGGTCACCCGCTTGCTGGCAATCGACTTCTTCATTGAGCTGATGATGAGGTCGGCCGCTTCGGTCCAGCCCATGTGGCGCAGCATCATTTCGGCCGAGAGGATTTCGGAGCCGGGGTTCACGTAGTCCTTGCCGGCGTACTTGGGCGCGGTGCCATGCGTGGCTTCGAACATCGCGACGGTGTCGCTCAGGTTCGCGCCCGGGGCGATGCCAATGCCACCGACCTGCGCAGCCAGCGCGTCGGACACGTAGTCGCCGTTGAGGTTCAGCGTGGCGATCACGCTGTACTCGGCGGGGCGCAGCAAAATCTGCTGCAGGAACGCATCGGCAATGCTGTCCTTGACGGTGATTTCCTTGCCCGTCTTCGGGCTCTTGAACTTCATCCACGGACCGCCGTCGATCAGCTCGGCGCCGAACTCCTTGGCAGCCAGCGCATAGGCCCAATCGCGGAAGCCACCTTCGGTGAACTTCATGATGTTGCCCTTGTGCACGATGGTCACGCTGGGCTTGTCGTTGTCGATGGCGTATTGCAGCGCCTTGCGCACCAGGCGTTCGGTGCCCTCGATCGACACGGGCTTCACGCCGATGCCGGAGGTGTTGGGGAAGCGAATCTTCTTCACGCCGAGCTCGTCCTGCAGGAACTTGATGAGCTTCTTGGCCTTGTCGCTTTCGGCTTCGAACTCGATACCGGCATAGATGTCTTCCGAGTTCTCGCGGAAGATGACCATGTTGGTCTTGTGCGGCTCGCGCACCGGGCTGGGCACGCCTTCGAAATACTGGATGGGGCGCAGGCAGACGTAGAGATCGAGCTCCTGGCGCAGCGCAACGTTCAGCGAGCGGATGCCGCCGCCGACGGGCGTGGTGAGCGGACCCTTGATGGACACGACGTAGTCGCGAACGGCATGCAGGGTTTCTTCGGGGAGCCAGACGTCGGGGCCATACACCTTGGTCGATTTTTCGCCGGCATAAACCTCCATCCAATGGATCTTCTTCTTGCCGCCATAGGCCTTGGCCACTGCAGCGTCCACCACCTTGAGCATCACCGGAGTGATGTCCAACCCCGTACCGTCGCCTTCGATGAAAGGGATGATCGGTTGGTCGGGCACATTCAGCGAGTTGTCTGCATTGACCGTGATCTTCTGGCCTTCGGTCGGGACTTGGATGTGCTGGTAGCTGGACATGAGGGGGATGCGCTCCGGGGGTGATGTAATTTTGACGAGTGTCAGCGAATACAGACAGCGAGGGGGTTCCGCTGTACAACCGGCTAACAAATCGCTGTACATTTTAGACGCAGCCCATCAGCTGGCGTTTGTCAACCATGGGGCCAATGGGCTCGTTACTGGCTGACCTTCTGCTCGCCGGGAGGCGTTTCCAACCAATTCTCGATAGAGGAATCTTCAATGAGCAAAATTCTCGCAGTCATGATCGCTGGTCTGTTCGCAGCTGGCGCCTACGCCCAAAACCCGGCCGGCACCACGCCCGAACAAGGGAACGCAACCAACAGCAAGTCGCAAGCACGTGCTGAAGCCAAGAAGGAAGCCAAGCCCGCCGGTCAAGTGGCAGCTCCCGCCGGCGACATCGCCAAGACGCCCGAAGGCGGTGCCATCGGTGCCGACAAGGCTGCAGCCTCTGGCGAAAAGCGCGCCAGCACGCGCGACCAGCGTCGTCGCAACAAGGACGGCAGCGTGAAGCGCAAGTCGACCCAAGGCGGCACGCCCGACATGCCGGGCGCCAAGTAAGGCGGTCTGCCCCCCAGGAAAAAGAGCGCTCTCCGGAGCGCTTTTTTTTCGTCTGCGGTCGCCGAATTGATGTCAACCGCGCACACCGGGGTTCGTTGAATGTGAGCCTCCTCAGGAGGTGGTCCAAATCAACAATCTCAAAGGATTTCTCATGAACAAGCTGCTCGCAGCCCTGGTCGCCGGTCTCTTCGCTGCCGGTGCCTTTGCTCAAACCCCTGAACCCGCGGCCGCTGCTCCGGCCGCACCTGCTGCTCACAAGGCCAAGGCCAAGCACGCAGTCAAGAAGCACAAGGTTCGCCACGTGGCCAAGGCCCACACGGCTGCCGCCAAGAAGGTGTAAGCTTTCAAGCCCACCCGGCAATGCCCGCATCAGCGGGCATTTTTATTGGTTACGGGCCGGGCCTTCCACGCCCCCGCCCTGAAAGAGTTGTCCGATGTTTCAGCGTCTAGCCGCCCTGCTCCTGCTGTCCGCCTCGTTCGTGATGCCGACGCATGCCCAACAACAGCAGCAACAACCCCAGACCGATCTTGCGCGTACGCAGTTGTCGGTCGGTCTGTACAAGATCGATACCCAAATTGCCCAGACGCCGCAGCAGCGTGAAATTGGCCTGATGTTCCGCAAGACCATGCCGCAGGCCGAGGGCATGATCTTCGTCTTCGAGCAGCCCGCCACGCAGTGCTTCTGGATGCGCAACACGCTGCTGCCGCTGACCGCCGCCTTCGTGGCCGACGACGGCCGCATCGTCAACCTGGTCGACATGCAGCCCCTGACCGAGAACTCGCATTGCTCCGAAGAACCCGTGCGCTACGTGCTCGAGATGAACCAGGGCTGGTTCGCCAAGAAGAACATCAAGAAGGGTGCCAAGCTCAGCGGCGAACTGTTCTCA
This sequence comes from Variovorax boronicumulans, assembly GCF_030812215.1. Lineage (GTDB taxonomy): Bacteria > Pseudomonadota > Gammaproteobacteria > Burkholderiales > Burkholderiaceae_C > Variovorax > Variovorax boronicumulans_C. Next base: position 4,758 of record NZ_JAUSSG010000001.1, read on the forward strand.
GCCACCAAACGCTGAGTTTTCGCTGCCGTCCGCCCACAAAAAAGCCGACCCGAGGGTCGGCTTTTTTTCATGCGCGAACGTGGCTCAGCCGAAGTTCTTGGCCGCGAAGTCCCAGTTCACCAGCTTGGCCAGGAAGGTCTCGACGAACTTCGGGCGCAGGTTGCGGTAGTCGATGTAGTAGGCGTGTTCCCAGACGTCGACGGTCAAGAGCGCCGTGTCCGCGGTCGTCAGCGGCGTGCCGGCTGCGCCGGTGTTCACGATGTCCACCGAACCGTCGGCCTTCTTCACGAGCCAGGTCCAGCCCGAACCGAAGTTGCCGACCGCCGACTTCACGAAGGCTTCCTTGAAGGCGTCGTAGCTGCCCCACTTGGCATCGATGGCCTTGGCCAGCGCGCCGGTGGGAGCGCCGCCGCCCTGGGGCTTCATGCAGTTCCAGAAGAAGGTGTGGTTCCAGATCTGGGCAGCGTTGTTGTAGATGCCGCCGCTGGCCTTCTTGATGATTTCTTCCAGCGTGAGGGCTTCGAACTCGGTGCCCTTCTGCAGGTTGTTGAGGTTCACCACGTAGGCGTTGTGATGCTTGCCGTAGTGGTACTCGAGGGTTTCCTTCGAATACTCGGGTGCCAGCGCGTCGAGGGCGTACGGCAGGGGTGGGAGCACATGTTCCATGGTTTTTTCTCGTGGGTTGGTTGCGGGGAATTGAGGATTCTAGAAAGTAATTATTGAGGCGGCGTCGGACGTCTTCCCGTTGCGCCGCCGGGCGTCACGGTCATGTCGACCTCGCCATCAGCGAGCCGCGCGACCACCGCATCGCCCGCCTTGAGGTTCTTCGCGCTGACGACGGCGCGGCCATCCACATCGGTGAGCCATGCGTAGCCGCGTTGCAGCACGAGTGCCGGATCGAGCAGCCTCAACCGCAGGGCCACACGCTCCAGGCGTTCGCGCCGCTGCACGAGTGCACGGTCGAATTTCGCAGGAAGGTCGGCCGCGATCGATCGCGGCACCTGCGCCAAGCGCTCGCGTCTCGACAGCACTGCAAAGTGCAGGCGCTGCGCATGGTGCGCCAGCCGAAGCTGCTGGCGGGCTACCAAGTTCGACGGACGACCGAGACGTCCAGCCGCTTGATCGAGCCGCTGTCCCAGCACATCGAGGCGCGCGCCCAACGCATCGCCGAGCCGTTCATCGAGCAGGTCGAGCGCCCCAAGCCACAGGTCGCGCGGCGCGCTGACGAGTTCGGCCGCGGCGGTGGGCGTGGGCGCACGCAGGTCGGCGCAGAAATCGGCGATGGTGAAGTCGGTTTCGTGTCCGACACCGCTCACCACCGGCACAGGGCTCTGCACGATGGTCCGCGCCAGTGCCTCGTCGTTGAAGGCCCACAGGTCTTCGATCGAGCCACCGCCTCGCACCAACAGGATCACGTCGACGGCTGGCTTCAGCGTGTAGAGCGATTGCAGCGCGCGCACCAGCTCGGCAGGCGCATTCGCGCCCTGCACCGCCGCCGGAGCCAGCACCACGGGGATGTGCGGCACGCGCCGTCGCAGCGCAGTGACAACGTCGTGCAGCGCAGCCGCCCCGAGCGAAGTGACGACGCCCACCGCACGCGGCATGGTGGGCAGGGCACGCTTGCGCGCCGGATCGAACAGCCCTTCGGCTTCGAGACGCGCCTTGCGCTGCAGGAATTGTTCGAACAGCGCGCCCTGCCCGGCACGCCTCAGGCTTTCGACGACCAGTTGGAGGTCACCGCGCGGCTCGTACACGGCAAGACGTCCGCGCACCTCCACCTGGTCACCGTCGCGAGGCGAAAAGTCGAGCAAGCCGGCCGCGCGGCGGAACATCGCGCAGCGCAGTTGGCCGGACTCGTCCTTGAGCGAAAAGTAACAATGTCCACTTGAGGCGCGCGAAAAACCCGAGATCTCGCCGCGCACGGCCACCGGGTTGAAGCGCGCGTCCAACGTGTCGGCCACCGCCCGGCACAGCGCGCCGACAGCCCAGATGCGCGGCCCGGGCGCGGAATTCGTTTCACGCAAGTTCACAAAGCGCACGAATGGCCGAAGGCCACTCTTCCACAACAGGCCCGACTCTCCTTGCCCAAAGCCGCCCATGCGAGGCAGGCGCACGGTTTCTCGTGCAAGTGGTTGATTTCATTAAAAAAAGTACTGCTCAAAATTCAATCGATCTAGCGGAAAGGCCCATCCATGCGGGTTCGGGCAAGTTGCGAAGCAGGTTAATCACAAAGTTATCCACAGAATCTGTGCGTCCTTGCCGACACGCAAACAAGCCGCATGCCGATGGTGGGCTCGGTGGATAATCGCCGCGCATTTGCAGTCTACGGGCCGGAGGATTTTCTTGTTTTCCATCATTGTTGCCGCGGGTTGGCCTATCTGGCCGCTGCTCGCTTGTTCGGTTATTGCGCTCGCGCTGGTTATAGAACGTTTCACGAGTCTCAAGACCGTGAAAGTATTGCCGCCGAAATTGCTTGACGAAACCATCACCGTCTCGCGCGGGTCCATCCCCGGACCGGACATCGTGACCAAACTCGAACGCAACTCGATGCTCGGCCAGGTGCTGGCCGCAGGCCTGCGGGCGCTCAACGCCAACCCACGCTGTACCGAAGACGACCTTCGCGCCGCCATGGAAGCCTCGGGCCGCACCATCGCGCACAAGCTGGAGCGCTATCTGCCGGCGCTGGCCACCATCGCATCGGCAGCTCCCTTGCTCGGCCTTTTGGGCACGGTGATCGGCATGATCGAAATCTTTGGCTCGCAGTCGCCCGGAAGCGGCGCTGTCGGCTCGGGCAATCCGGCGCAACTGGCGCACGGCATCTCGATCGCGCTCTACAACACGGCGTTCGGGCTGATCGTGGCGATTCCCACGCTGATCTTCTGGCGCTACTTTCGCAGCCGCGTCGACGAATACCTGTTGAACCTCGAACTCTCGGGTGAGCGCTTTGCCCGTCACCTGAACGCGCTGCGCAAATGAGCAGAGCCCGCATGCAGTTTCGCCACGGCGCGCGCGACGAGCCGGAGATCAACCTGATCCCGTTCATCGACGTGCTGCTGGTCATCCTGATCTTCCTGATGCTGTCGACCACCTACAGCAAGTTCACCGAGATGCAGTTGCGGCTGCCGACGGCCGACGTCGACGCGCAGCGCGACTATCCGAAGGAAGTGATCGTGACGGTCTCCGCCGACGGCCGCTACACGGTCAACAAGGCCGCGGTGGCGGACCGCAACGTGAACACCGTGGCCGCCGCACTCGGCGCCGCGGCCACCGGCGGCAAGGAAAGCGTGGTGATCATCAGCGCCGACGCGAGCAGCCCGCACCAGGCCGTCGTCACGGTGATGGAAGCCGCGCGCCGCGCTGGCCTGATGCAGATCACCTTCGCCGCCCAGTCGACGGCGCAAGCCGGACACTGAGTGCCATCGCAAGGCCGCAGCAGCACGGGCGCATCCAGCGCATCGGCCTCGCGGCTGCAGGACGCCTGGCTACACCGCGGCCTGCTGGCCTGCCTGCTGTGGCCGCTGTCGCGGCTCTACGGCGCGATCTTTGCGCTGCGCGGCTGGCTCTATCGCCTCGGATGGCTGCGGGCCGAACGCGTGCCCGTTCCCGTGATCGTCGTCGGCAACGTGATTGCGGGCGGTGCGGGCAAGACGCCAGTCGTGATGGCTGTCGTCCGGCATCTGCAGGCCCGTGGCCTGCAGGTCGGCGTGGTATCGCGCGGCTACGGCCGCAGCACCGACGATTGCCGCGAAGTGCTCGCCGAGAGCGATCCCCGCGATGTCGGCGACGAACCGGCGCTGATTCGCCACGCCACAGGTGCCCCGGTTTTCGTCGCGCGACGACGCATCGAAGCCGCGCGTGCTCTGCTGGACCAGCATCCGGCCACACAAGTGATCGTGAGCGACGACGGGCTGCAACATCTCGCGCTCGCACGCGATATCGAGATCTGCGTATTCGACGATCGCGGCATCGGCAACGGCTGGCTGCTGCCTGCAGGCCTGTTGCGCGAACCCTGGCCACGTCGTTGCGACCTGGTGCTTCATAGTGGCCAGAAGCCGGCCTTTTCAGGCGGGTACACCGCCACACGCAGCCTTGCGCAGGATGCGGTGGGGAGCGACGGCAAGCGCTTTCCCCTGGAGACCCTCGCTGGCAAACCGCTGATCGCGCTGGCTGCGATCGCGCGACCCGAGGGATTCTTCGAGATGCTGCGCGCGCGCGGTCTTACGCTCGCCGAGACCATCGCACTGCCCGATCATCATGATTTCGACGCTTGGCAGCGCCCTTCCGGCAGCGAATACACCTTGCTCTGCACCGAGAAGGACGCGGTCAAGCTGTGGCGCAAGGCGCCCGATGCGCTGGCCGTGCCACTGTGCTTCGAACCTGCGCCGGAATTCTTCGCCGCGCTGGACGCAAAGCTATCATCGCCCGATGGATACCAAGCTGCTTGAACTGCTCGTCTGCCCCGTGACCAAGGGCCCCCTGACCTGGAACCCCGAGAAGCAGGAGTTGTGCTCCCGCAGCGCCCGCCTCGCGTACCCGGTGCGCGACGGCATCCCGGTGCTGCTCGAGAACGAGGCGCGCACGCTGTCCGACGAAGAGCTGGGTCTGTGACCGGCCCCGCGAGCTTCACCGTTCTGGTGCCGGCACGCCTCGCTTCCACGCGGCTGCCCAACAAACCGCTGGCAGATATCGCGGGCCTGCCGATGGTGGTGCGCGTGGCGCAGCGCGCGAGCCAGTCCGGCGCATCGCGCGTTGTCGTGGCCGGAGACGATGCCTCCATCGTTTCTGCGTGCAAGGCGCACGGCGTCGAAGCCATCCTCACTCGCCAGGACCACCCGAGCGGCACCGACCGGCTGGCGGAAGCCTGCGAGCAACTGGGCCTCGATGGCGACGAGATCGTCGTCAATGTACAGGGCGACGAGCCTCTCATCGATCCCAGGTTGATCGATGCCGTGGCGGCTGCGCTGGCCCTGCATCCCGAGGCGGCGATGAGCACCGCGGCCCACGAGATCGACTCGGTGAGCGATTTCATGAACCCGAACGTGGTGAAGGCGGTGCTCGACGCTCAGGGCACTGCGCTCTACTTCAGCCGTGCGCCGATTCCCTGGTGGCGCGACGGTTCCGCCGGCGGCGCGGCACCGACCGTGCTGCCCTCGCCTGCGCCGCTGCGCCACATCGGCATCTATGGCTACCGCGCCGGCTTCGTGCGCAGATTTCCGTCGCTGCCGCCGGCACCCGTCGAAGCCACTGAAGCACTCGAGCAATTGCGTGCGTTGTGGCATGGACATCGCATCGCGGTGCATGTGAGCCATGTCGCGCCCGGGCCAGGCATCGACACTCCCGAGGATCTGGCGCGCGTGCGCGCCGTCTTTGCTGCCGGGTCCGCCTCCTAAGACGTGCGCCACGGAGGGAATTCCCTACGGGGACGCATGCTATCCTCGACGTGAATTCCGCCTTGTCCTGCCCTCGGGCCGACACTTGGCGTGACACAAAATCTAAGAACCGTCCGAGGACACCATGAGACTAATTTTGCTGGGCGCGCCCGGGGCGGGCAAAGGCACGCAAGCGGCCTTCATCTGCCAGAAATACGGCATCCCCCAAATCTCGACCGGCGACATGCTGCGCGCTGCCGTCAAGGCCGGCACGCCGCTCGGACTGCAGGCAAAGGCCGTCATGGATGCAGGCGCACTGGTGAGCGACGACCTGATCATCAACCTCGTCAAAGAGCGGATCGCCCAGCCCGATTGCGCCGGGGGATTTCTGTTCGATGGCTTCCCGCGCACCATTCCGCAAGCAGATGCCATGAAGGCCGCGGGCGTCAAGCTCGACTACGTGCTCGAGATCGACGTGCCCTTCGGCGACATCATCGAACGCATGAGCGGCCGCCGCTCGCACCCTGCATCGGGCCGCACTTACCACGTCAAGTTCAACCCGCCCAAAATCGAAGGCAAGGACGACGTGACCGGTGAAGACCTGATCCAGCGCGAAGACGACAAGGAAGAAACCGTGGGCAAGCGGCTCGAGGTGTACAGCCAACAGACGCGTCCGCTGGTCGACTACTACTCGGCCTGGGCCAAGGCCGATCCGGCGGCCGCGCCGAAGTACCGCGCGATCAAGGGCGTCGGCACTGTCGACGAAATCACGCAACGTGCCTTGGCGGCACTGAGCAGTTGATCCCCGCCGCCCTTCGACAGGGCGGCTATTCAATCTCCCAGCAGTTCCAGCATCAGCGCGATGCGCGCCTTCACGGGCGTGAGAGCGCCTGCGTCCCGCAGTTGATCGTCGGGCTTCGGCAGGATGCGCCCGCTGCTGCAACGTGTTGCGCGCAGCACCGCAATGCCGGCGTCCTGTGCCTTGAGCGCTGCGGCTTCCAGCGCGTGGTGCACGGTGCCATTGCCCGTGGTGGCGAGGACCAGCCCTCGGACAGGCTCCTGCGCGCCCTCCCGAAGGAGCGCATCGATGATCGCGCCGCTCGCACCAGCGTGGCTAATGACGATCTCGACGCGGGGCCAAGGGCCTGATGCACTCAACGCCTTCGACGCCCGGGCAGACGGCGCAGCCGGCCACTCCCTCACGCGCCGCACCGCGCCCTCTTCCACGTAGCCGATCGGTCCTGCATCGCCGGATGCGAAGGCATCGAGCCGGTACGTGTGCACCTTCTGCACATCCACCCCGCTATGGACCGTGCCGGCACACACCGCCGTCACGCCCTGCGCGCCCGCCGTCGCCGCGACCGCAATAGCATCTCGCACGTTCTGTGGACCATCTGGCGAGAGCGCCGTGGCCGGGCGCATCGCGCAGGTCAGTACCACGGGCTTTGCCGGCGCCAGCACCGAGTGAAGAAAGAAAGCCGTCTCCTCGAGCGTGTCGGTGCCGTGGGTGATCACCACGCCGGCCACGTCAGGTTGCGCCAGCCAGTGCACGCACCGTTGCGCGAGCTTCTGCCAGATGTCGAAAGCCATGTCCTTGCTGTCGACCTGCGCCACCTGCTCGGCCAGCAGCGCGATGCCCTTTGGCGCCTCGATGCCGCCCAGCAGGTCCGCCACGTCGACCTGCCCAGCGGTGTAGCCAATGTTGTCGCCGCTGCTGGACGCCTTTCCGGCGATGGTGCCGCCTGTGCCCAGAACCACCACGCGACGCACTTCAGGCAACGGGGAATTGGCCATGACTTGTCAACTTCCAAAAACTGGTTAAAAATACAGGTACTGGATATCTAGCCAGTGCCGCAAGGAACCACATATGCAGTTCGCCGTGAAGCTTACCGCCCGCCAGCAGCAGATCCTCGACTTGATCCAGAGCGCCATCGCGCGCACTGGCGCCCCGCCCACGCGCGCCGAAATCGCCAATGAGCTGGGGTTCAAGTCGGCCAACGCCGCCGAAGAGCACCTGCAGGCGCTGGCCCGCAAAGGTGTGATCGAACTTGTCAGCGGCACCTCGCGCGGCATTCGGCTCAAGGGTGATGCGCTGCGCTCGCTCAATGAAACGCGCCATCGCGAAGGCGGGCAGTTCTCGCTCTCGCTGCCCGGCATGGCGCAGTTGGCGCTGCCGCTCATCGGTCGCGTCGCTGCGGGCTCGCCCATCCTGGCGCAAGAGCATGTCGACCAGACCTACTACGTCGAGAACACGCTGTTCCAGCGCCAGCCCGACTACCTGCTCAAGGTGCGCGGCATGTCGATGCGCGACGCCGGCATCATGGACGGCGACCTCCTCGCGGTGCAGGCCACCAAGGAAGCGCGCAACGGCCAGATCGTGGTGGCACGCCTGGGCGACGAAGTCACCGTCAAGCGGCTGAAGCGCAACAAGCAGGTCATCGAACTGCACGCTGAGAACCCCGACTATCCAACCATCATCGTCCAGCCCGGCGAGCCATTCGAAATCGAAGGCCTCGCGGTCGGCCTTATCCGCAACACCATGCTGATGTAGGCGCCGCGGCCTGCTTGCAGCAGCACCCCATCCGGCCGCAACAGGTGGCGGGCGTATGGCGCGAAGTCGCCATCACCCTGTCGCGGCCGATTCAAGAAATCCTGCCTGTGTTCAACCTCAGACTTTTTTGGAGTTCACATGGGAATCGCCCTCCTCGCCATCGCTGATTTCTGGATGCCGCTGCAATCGCTTGCCAGCCGTCTCATCCCCGCCCGCCGCGCCCGTCACCGGGACAGCGCCGACACCGCTGCCGGACTGCGCTACGTGGCCGTGCGCCCGGCCTGCGCCACGCGCACAGCGGGCACGCCTGCACCGACGGCAACCGCCACCGCGCCGGCACGCCCGCTGCGCGTGGTTCGCGTGATCGACGGAAAAAGCCGAGACCGCAGCCGCATGGTGATCTCGGGCCGCATGGCCGACGTCTGTGCGGAGCTCGACCGACTGGCCGCACTCGAGGCGGCGGAAACCGCGCCCAGTTCCACGCGCCTGCACTGAGGCATTTCCCCCGGCGAGCCGCTCCAGAAGGGCCCCGGGGGTGGGTATCCAAACGTTCACTGGCGCGACATCCCAATGCTGCGAGGCACAATGGCACGCCATGAACATTGTGATCCTCGACGATTACCAGGACGCCGTGCGCAAGCTGCGCTGTGCCGCCAAGCTGGACGCGTACGCGGCCAAGGTCTACACCAACACGGTCAAGGGCATCGGCCAACTGTCGGTTCGCCTCAAGGACGCCGACGTGATCGTGCTGATTCGCGAGCGCACCCAGATCTCGCGCCAGCTGATCGAAAAGCTGCCCAAACTCAAGCTCATTTCGCAGACTGGACGCGTCGGCGGCCACATCGACGTCAATGCCTGCACCGAGCGCGGCGTGGCAGTGGCCGAGGGCACGGGCTCCCCGCAAGCACCGGCCGAACTCACCTGGGCGCTGATCATGGCCGCCATGCGCCGGTTGCCGCAGTACATCAGCAACCTCAAGCACGGGGCGTGGCAGCAATCAGGGCTCAAGTCGGCTTCGATGCCACCCAATTTCGGACTCGGCTCGGTGCTCAAGGGCAAGACGCTCTGCATCTGGGGCTATGGCCGCATCGGCCAGCTGGTCGCGCGCTACGGGCAGGCCTTCGGCATGCAGGTGGTGATCTGGGGGCGCGAGGCGAGCTGCGCCAAGGCGCGGTCCGACGGCTTCCAGGTCGCACAAAACCGCCACGAGTTCTTCGCCGCGGCCGATGTGCTCTCGGTGCACCTGCGGCTCAACGAGGAGACCAACGGCCTTGTCACGCTCGAAGACCTGTCGCGCATGAAGCCGACGGCGCTCTTCGTGAACACCTCTCGCGCCGAACTGGTCGAGGCCGATGCCCTGCTGGCCGCGCTCAACCGTGGGCGTCCAGGCCTCGCAGCCATCGACGTGTTCGAGAGCGAACCGCCGCTGCAGGGCCACGCACTGCTGCGCCTCGAGAACTGCATCTGCACGCCGCACATCGGCTACGTGGAGCAGGACAGCTACGAGAGCTACTTCGGCCAGGCTTTCGACAACGTCGTGAGCTTCATCAAGGGCAACCCCACCAACATCGTGAATCCCGGCGCGCTGCAGGTTCGCCGGTGAGCGCATGAGCTGCCGGGCCGCCTCACGGCGAATGCCGCCGCCGAAGGCGCAGGTCATTCGATGAGCCGGCCTGCGCCCCGGGGCGCGCTCTGGGCGCTGCTGGCCGGCAATTTCGTGATCGGCACCGGCGTGATGGTGGTGCCCGGCACGCTCAACGAGATCAGCACGTCGCTTGCTGTCACCGCTGCGACAGCGGGCCAGCTGATCACCGCCGCCGCGATCGTGATGTGCCTCGGCGCGCCGCTCCTGGCGGCCCTGGTCGCAGGCTGGGACCGCCGCCAGCTCCTGGCCCTCACGCTTCTCTGGTACGCCGCTGGACACGCCCTCTGCACGCTCATGCCGAGCTTCGCCGCGCTGCTGCCGGTCCGCATGCTCACGGTGATAGCGCCGGCGATCTTCACGCCCCAGGCCGCGGCCTGCGCCGGCATGCTCGTGCCGCCGGAACACCGCGGGCGCGCCGTGACCTTCGTCTTTCTCGGCTGGTCGATGGCCTCGGTGCTGGGCCTGCCGATCGGCGCGCTGATCGGCGGCCATCTCGGCTGGCGCATGGCCTTCATGGCCATCGCGATGCTCAGCATCGTGAGCGCCGCCTCGATCTGGCTCACGCTGCCCACCGGCATCCGGCCCGCCGCGCTCACGGCCGCCGCGTGGTCGCGCGTGCTGCGCAGCCCGGTGCTGATGGGCATCGTCTCGGTCACGGCGCTGCAGGGCGCGGGGCAGTTCGTGCTGTTCAGCTATTTCGGGCCAGTCCTCAAGCAGAGCTTCGGTGCGGATGCCAACACGCTGAGCCTGATGTGGGCCCTGTTCGGCGCCTTCGGGCTGATCGGCAACATGGTGGTCAGCCGCTACATCGACCGCGCGGGTGCCGGCCGCATGGTGCTGCTGACGTCCTCGCTGATCGCGCTGAGCCTGCTGCTCTGGCCGCTCGCGAGCACGCTCGCCTGGCTCGCGGTGGTGATCGTGCCCTGGGGCATCGGCTGCTTCGCCACCAACTCGGCCCAGCAGGCGCGGCTGGTGGGCCTGGCGCCCGCGCTCGCGCCGGGCTCCGTCGCACTCAACAGTTCGGGCATCTACATCGGCCAGGCCGTTGGCGCGGCGCTCGGCGGCTGGCTGCTCGCGAACGATGCGGCGCCCTGGATGAGCCGGGTCGGCTTGGCGCTGTTGCTGGTCGCCATTGGCCTGAGCGTCGCCATCGACCGCAGCCGCCGTCCGGCCTGAAAAACACGAGGCCCGCGTAAGACCCGGGACGCATCGACCGCGCGGGATTGCAAAATCGCAGGCTGCCGACGCCCTTCTGCCACGCCCGGCCAGCACCTGCGCGTCAGGCCCTCATACCACTCAACCAGCGAAAATCTCCATCAAATGACAGTGAACTACCAACGGATCGGGCTCATTGGCGCGGGCGCCATGGGTCGCGGGATCGCACAGATCGCCGCACAGGCCGGCAGCGAGGTGCTGCTTCTGGACAGCTTTGCAGGTGCCGCCGAGCGCGGGCGCGAAGCCCTCATCGCCCAATGGAACAAGCTGCATGAAAAGGGCAAGCTCGACGCCGCAGCCCGCGATGCGCAGATCGCACGCGTAAAAGCCGTCGATTCGATCCAGGCCCTCGCCGGCTGCGACCTCGTGATCGAGGCCGTGATCGAAGACCTCGAGGTCAAGCGCAAGCTCTTCCGTGAGATCGAGACCGTGGTGGCGCCGACGGCCACGCTGGTCACCAACACCTCGTCGCTTTCTGTGACGGCCATTGCCGCCGGGCTCGCGCATCCGGAGCGCTTTGCGGGCTTTCACTTCTTCAACCCCGTGCCGCTGATGAAGGTGGTCGAGGTGGTCGCGGGATTCAAGACCGCGCCCGAGATCTGCAAGCAGCTCGCCGGCTACGCGGTGCAGATGGGCCACAGCGCGGTGCAGGCGCAGGACACGCCCGGCTTCATCGTCAACCACGCGGGCCGCGGCTACGGCACCGAGGCGCTGCGCATCGTCGGCGAGGGCGTGACCGACTTCGCGACCGTCGACCGCATCCTGAAGGACCAGGCCGGTTTCCGCCTCGGCCCGTTCGAACTGCTGGACCTGACGGCGCTCGACGTGTCGCATCCGGTGATGGAGTCGATCTACCACCAGTACTTCGAGGAGCCGCGCTTCCGCCCGAGCGTGATCACCGCGCAGCGCCTGGCCGCCGGCGCCCTCGGCCGCAAGACCAACGAAGGCTTCTACCGCTACACCGAGGGCGTGATGCAGCAGACGCCCGAGGCGCCTGCGCCCGTGGTCGACGGCACGCCCTCGGTCTGGGTCTCGCCCCGCGCCGCGCGCCGTGCCGAACTGCTGCGCCTGATCAACACGCTGGGCGCCCAGATCGACAGCGGCGCCACGGCCGCGCCGCATTCGCTGATCCTCGTGGCCCCGCTGGGCTTCGACGTGACCACCGTCGCAGCCGTCGAACGCCTGGACGCCACGCGCACCGTCGGCATCGACATGCTGATCGACGATGCCGCCACCAAGCGCCGCGTGCTCGCCACCAACCCGGCCACGCGCCGCGACGTCCGCGATGCCGCGCACGCCCTCTTCGCGCGCGACGGCAAGGCGGTGAGCGTGATCCGCGACAGCGGCGGCTTCGTCACGCAGCGCGTGATCGGCACCATCGTCAACATCGCCACGGACATGTGCCAGCAGCGCGTGTGCTCGCCGGCTGATCTCGAGACCGCGGTGCAGTTGGGTCTTGGCTATCCGCGCGGTCCGCTCGCGATGGGCAACCTCTACGGCCCGACCAACATGCTCGAGGTGCTGTTCAACCTGCAGACCGTCTACGGCGACCCGCGCTATCGTCCGAGCCCGTGGCTGCGCCGCCGCGGCGCGCTGGGCCTGAGCCTCCTGCACGAAGAAGAATAAACAACCACCAACCGACTGGAAACGCGACAGCGATGACCGCCGAACTCAAGAGCACGAGCGAAGGCAGCACCATGGTGCTGACGATCGCCAACCCCACCCAGCGCAACGCGCTGGGCCCCGAGATCTACGCCGCGGGCATCGAGGCGCTCAATGGCGCCGAAAGCAGCAGCGAGATCCGCAGCGTCGTCATCGTGGGCGAAGGCGCGTGGTTCTGCGCCGGCGGCTCGCTGCAGCGCCTCCTGGCCAATCGGGATCTCGACCGCTCGGTGCAGGCCGAGAGCATCGAAGGGCTGCACAACTGGATCGATTCGATCCGCACCTTTCCCAAGCCGATCATCGCGGCGGTCGAAGGTGCCGCGGCGGGCGCAGGCTTTTCGCTGGCCCTCGCCTGCGATTTCGTGGTGGCCGCGCGCGACGCCGTATTCGCGGCCTCGTACAGCAACGTGGCACTGTCGCCCGACGGGGGCCTGAGCTGGCACCTGGGGCAGCAGCTGCCGCGCCAGCTGGCCAGCGAATGGCTCATGAACGGCGAGCGCATCGCCGCGCCGCGCCTGCATGCGGCCGGCCTCGTGAACGAACTCACCGAGAACGGACAGGCTCTTGCCGGCGCCCTCGCGCTGGCGAAGAAACTCAACGCCCGCGCGCCCAATTCGCTCGCCAGCATCAAGGAGCTGCTGAGCGAAGCACGCGGCGCCACGCTGGCCTCGCAGCTCTCGCAGGAGCGCGACCATTTCGTGCGAAACCTGCACCATGCGAACGCGGGCATCGGCATCGCCGCATTCCTGGAGAAGAAACCGCCGCAGTACGAGTAGCGCCTTGTGGCGTCGCTCCCGTGACACCCCCCAGCTTTTCAGTCGCCGAGAGGACAACCAATGGACGACCCCATTCTTACCATCGAAGAACGTGAAGCGATCAACAGTGGTCGCTGGTTTTCTTCCCTATCTCCATCGCTACGGCACGACATCCTCCGATGCGCTTTCGTCAAACGCTACAAAGACGGCGACCTGATCGCCGCACGCGGCGACCCTCCCGAACACTGGATTGCCTGCGCCAAGGGCGCGGTGCGGGTCAGCTCGACGGCCGTCTCGGGCAAGCAGGTGACGCTGACCTACGTGGAGCCGGGCATCTGGTTCGGCGACGTGGCGATGTTCGACGGGGACCGGCGCACGCACGACGCCTATGCGCATGGGGACAGCACCATCCTTTGCGTGGCGCGCGCCGACTTCCAGAAGATCCTGGCCGCGCACGTGGAGCTGTACGAAGCGCTGATGCGCCTGCAGGCGCGGCGCATCCGCACGCTGTTCGGTCTGGTGGAAGACCTCAACACCCTGCCCTTGCGCGCACGTCTAGCCAAGCAGCTGATTCACCTGGTGCGCAGCTACGGCGTGCCCAACCTGGACGACGGCAGCCAGATGCGCATCGGCCTGCAACTGGCGCAGGAAGAGCTGGCGCAGTTGCTGGGCGCATCGCGCCAGCGCGTCAACCAGGAGCTCAAGACCATGGAACGCGAGGGCAGCATCCGGATCGAGCCGGGCGGCCTGGTGGTTCTCGACCGCGCGGCATTGAGGCGCATCTCCGAAGCGGATATCTGACATGAGCCAGGACTTCTCCAACTTCGTCGGCACCCGTGCGGTGTCGCAGCAGCACGCCTTCGACGTCGAGGTGCTCGCCGCCTGGCTCGAGAAGAACCTCGAGGGTTTCAAGGGCCCGTTGACGGTGGAGATGTTCAAGGGCGGGCAGTCCAACCCGACCTACAAGCTCATCACGCCCTCGCAAAGCTATGTGATGCGCGCCAAGCCGGGCCCGGTCGCCAAGCTGCTGCCCTCGGCGCATGCGGTGGAGCGCGAGTTCAAGGTCATGAGCGGCCTTCAGGGTACCGACGTGCCCGTGCCGCGCATGCATTGCCTTTGCGAGGACGAGTCCGTCATCGGCCGCGCCTTCTACGTGATGGAGTTCATGCAGGGCCGCGTGCTCTGGGACCAGTCGCTGCCCGGCTTCAGCAACGCCGAGCGCGCGGCCTACTACGACGAGATGAACCGCGTCATCGCGGCGCTGCACACAGTCGACTTCGCCGCCCGGGGCCTGGCCGACTACGGCAAGCCCGGCAACTACTTCGAGCGCCAGATCGGTCGATGGAGCAAGCAGTACAAGGCTTCGGCCGATGGCGCGGGCGAACTGTCGCAGCCCATCGAGGCGATGGAGCGCCTGATCGACTGGTTCCCCGCCCACATGCCGGCGAGCGCGCGCGACGAGAGCAAGGTCTCGATCGTGCATGGCGACTACCGCCTGGACAACGTGATGTTTCACGCCACCGAGCCGCGGATCATCGCGGTGCTCGATTGGGAACTGTCCACGCTGGGCCACCCGCTGGCGGACTTCAGCTACCACTGCATGTCGTGGCACATGCCGCCCACGACCGGGCGTGGCATCGGCGGCGTGGACGTCGCGGCGCTGGGCATTCCCACCGAGAGCGAATACATCCGCCGTTATTGCGAGCGCACGCGCATCAGCACGCCCGAGGCGCTGGCGCCCGACTGGAACTTTTATCAGGCCTACAACCTGTTCCGCATGGCCGCGATTCTTCAGGGCATTGCGAAGCGAGTGGAAGCCGGTACTGCATCGAGCGAGCAAGCCGTGGCATCCGCCCGCGGCGCGAGACCGATGGCCGAGATGGCCTGGCAGTTCGCCCAAAAGGCGTAGCCAGCCCTCCCCCATAAACCCACCAGGAGACAGCATGGATTTCGAATATTCGGCCAAGACCAAGGAACTGCAGAAACGCGTCAAGGCGTTCATGGATGAAAACATCTACCCGGCAGAGGCCGAGTACAGCGCCGAGTTGGCTGCGAACACGGCGGCCGGCAAGCGGTGGACTGCATTGAAGACGGTCGAGAAGGTCAAGGAAAAGGCCAAGGCCCAAGGCCTGTGGAACCTCTTCCTGCCGGTCGACAGCGCCTCGGCCTCCGGTTATGCCGGCGCCGGCCTGACGAACCAGGAATATGCGCCGCTGGCCGAGATCATGGGTGCGGTGCCGTGGGCAAGCGAAGCCTTCAACTGCTCCGCGCCCGACACCGGCAACATGGAAACCATCGCCCGCTACGGTTCCGAAGAAATCAAGGCACGCTGGCTCAAGCCGTTGCTCGAAGGCCAGATCCGCTCGGCCTTCGCGATGACCGAACCCGACGTGGCATCGAGCGACGCCACCAACATCTCGACCCGCATCGAACGCCAGGGTGACGAGTACGTCATCAACGGCCACAAATGGTGGATTTCGGGCGCGGCCGATCCGCGCTGCGCCGTCTTCATCACCATGGGCAAGAGCGATCCGGACGCACCGCGCCACTCGCAGCAGAGCATGGTGATCGTGCCGGCCGATGCCAAGGGCATTCGCATCGTGCGTCCACTCAACGTGATGGGCTACGACGACGCGCCGCACGGCCACGTCGAGATGTATTTCGAGAACGTGCGCGTGCCTGTCGACAACATCCTGCTCGGCGAAGGCCGCGGCTTCGAAATCGCCCAGGGCCGCCTTGGCCCCGGACGCATCCACCACTGCATGCGCCTGATCGGCCTGGCCGAGCGCGCGCTCGAACTGATGTGCAAGCGCGCCTCTTCACGCGTCGCCTTCGGCAAGACCGTCGCCTCGCAGACCGTGACGCAGGAACGCATCGCCGAAGCGCGCTGCAAGATCGACATGGCCCGCCTGCTCACGCTCAAGGCCGCATGGCTGATGGACGTGGCCGGTAACAAGGTCGCCAAGAACGAGATCGCGATGATCAAGGTGGTGGCACCGAGCATGGCCTGCCAGGTGATCGACTGGGCCATGCAGGTCCACGGCGGCGGTGGCATGAGCGACGACTTCCCGCTCGCCTACGCCTACGCCGGCGCGCGCACGCTGCGCTTTGCGGACGGCCCGGACGAAGTGCACCGCAATGCGATCGCGAAGTGGGAGCTGGGCAAGTACGCGCCCAGCAAGTCCGACGCCGACGCACCCGTCACGCGCTTCTGATTCTGTTGTCTCGCGCCTCTCCCCTCGGGGAGAAGGTCGGGTTGAGGGCCGACGGCGATCCAATCGCCTCGGCCCTTTTCCTTTTCAGAGCTTCTTCTGCAGGAAGATCGCCTGCCCGAAGGCCGGATCGAGCTGGTAGCCGACGAAGCCTTCACGCTCATACGAGCGCAGCGCCGGGGCATTGCCCGACAGCACTTCGAGCGTGAGCTTGCAGGCGCCGCGCTTGCGTGCTTCCTCTTCCACCAGCGCAAACATCTGCTGCGCGACGCGCTGGCCGCGATGGCTGGGCAGCACGACCACGTCGTGCACGTTGACCAGCGGCTTGCAGGCGAAGGTCGAAAAGCCCTCGATGCAATTGATCAGGCCCACCGGCGCCTCGCCATCGAAGGCCAGCACGCTGAAGGCCTGCGGGCGCGCCGCCAGCGCCGCAGGCAAGCCTTCGCGCACGGAGGCGTCGAGCGGTGTGCCGCCGCCGGCTGGATCGCGGGCGTACGCATCGAGCAGGCCGACCAGCGCAGCCGCCTGCGCGGCGTCGCCGTAATCCGCGACGAAGGTCCGGACGCTCATTGCGCCGGCTGCAGCGTCGCTGCGAGGCGTTCTGCACACGAGCGAGACTGCGTTGCATCACGCGCCTCGACCATCACGCGCACCAGCGGCTCGGTGCCGCTCGCGCGGATCAGCACGCGTCCGCCGTCGCCCAGTTCGGCCTCGATGCGCTTCGTTTCGCTGGCCAGCGCCTTGTTGTCCTGCCACTTCTGCTGATCGGGCGCGAGGCGCACGTTGATCAGCGTCTGCGGGAACAGCGTGACGCCTTCGAGCAACTGCGCCACGGTCTTGCCACTGCGCACGCAAGCCTGCAGCACTTGCAGCGCGCTGACGATGCCGTCGCCGGTGGTGTGGCGGTCGAGCGCCAGCAGATGGCCCGAGCCCTCGCCACCCAGAAGCCAGCCGCGCTTGTCGAGCTCTTCGAGCACGTAACGGTCGCCCACCTTGGCGCGCACGAACTCGATGCCCTGCCCGCGCAACGCGACTTCCACCGCCTTGTTGGTCATGAGCGTGCCGACCACGCCCACCGGCTTCTCGCCGCGCGCGATACGCTCGGCCACCATCAGGTAAAGCAGTTCGTCGCCGTTGAACAGGCGCCCGCTGGCATCGACCAGTTGCAGGCGGTCGGCATCGCCGTCGAGTGCGATGCCGTAGTCGGCTTTCTGCGCCGTCACCGCGGCGACCAACGCCTCGGGATGGGTGGCGCCGAAGCCCTTGTTGATGTTGAGCCCGTCGGGTGCGCAGCCAATGCTGCTCACTTCCGCGCCCAGTTCGTGGAACACGTTGGGCGCCACCTGGTAGGCCGCGCCGTGCGCCGCATCGACCACCAGCTTCATGCCGCGCAGCGTGAGGTCGTTGGCGAAGGTGCTCTTGCAGAACTCGATGTAGCGGCCGGACGCATCGTCGAGACGGCGGGCCTTGCCGAGGCTGGCGGAATCCACCCACACGGGCGCTTCTTCCAGCGCGGCTTCGACGGCCAGCTCCCATGCGTCGTCGAGCTTGGTGCCCTGCGCGCTGAAGAACTTGATGCCGTTGTCGGGAAAGGCGTTGTGGCTGGCGCTGATCACCACGCCGAGGCTCGCGCGCTGGGCACGCGTGAGATACGCCACCCCGGGCGTGGGCAGCGGGCCCAGCAGCACGACGTCGACGCCGGCCGAATTGAAGCCCGATTCGAGCGCCGATTCGAGCATGTAGCCCGAAATGCGGGTGTCCTTGCCGATCAGCACGCGGGGGCGGGACTCGGTTTTCTTGAGCACGCGGCCCACGGCGTGCGCGAGGCGCAGCACGAAGTCGGGTGTGATGGGCGCCTGGCCAACGGTGCCGCGGATGCCGTCGGTGCCAAAGTATTTGCGAGTCATGCTGTAGGTTCCTCTTTTGTTTGTTGTGGTTATGGCTGTGCTTGCCGTGCCGTGGCGTTCATTGCGCGCCACACCGCGATGGCGGCCACCGTATCGCGCACGTCGTGCACGCGCACCACGGCAGCGCCGCGGTCCACGGCCAGCACAGCGGCCGCGACACTGGGCACGATGCGCTCGCCCGCCGCCTCGATGCCAGTGACCGCACCGATCGAGGACTTGCGCGACCAGCCCAGGAGCAGCGGATAGCCGGCACCGAGCAGCTCGCGCTGCCGGCCCAGCAGGGCGAAATTCTGCGCCACGGTTTTCCCGAAACCAACGCCGGGGTCCAGCGTGATGCGCGATGGATTGATCTGCAGCGCGTGAAGCTTCGCCAGCTGCACGGCCCAGAACGACAGGACTTCGGGAATCACGTCGCCCTGCATGGGCACGGCCTGCATGGTCTGCGGATCGCGGTGCATGTGCATGAGGCAGATGCCGCACGACGGATGCGCCGCCACGGCTTCGCGCGCGCCCGGCTGGCGCAACGCCCAGATGTCGTTGACGATATCCGCCCCCAGATCGAGCACCGCGCGCATGACCTCGGGCTTGTAGGTGTCGATGGAGAGCGGCACGTTCAGCTTCACCGCCTCGCGCACCACCGGCAGCACGCGCGCGAGTTCGGCGTCGAGCGGCACGGCCGGGCTCCCCGGGCGAGTGGATTCGCCACCGATGTCGAGGATGTCGGCCCCCTCCTTCAGCAGCTGCTCGCAGTGCCGCAGGGCGGTTTCGGTGGAGGCATGTGCGCCGCCATCGGAGAAAGAATCGGGCGTCACGTTGACGATGCCCATCACGCGCGGCTGCGCGAGGTCGATCCTGAAGCGCGAGGTCTGCCAGACCTGCGGTCCGCCATTCGGCGCACCACCATGGAAAACGGGGCCAGCGGCCCCGTTGTTGCTTGATTTCAAGCCCACCTCAAGCGGCAGTCGGCGCCGGGTCAGGATTGACGGCCGGCGTGCCGCCACTGCCACCGCTGCCCGAAGGCGGGATACGCGGTGTCCAGTCCTTGGGCGGGCGCGGTGCGCGGCCGGCCATGATGTCGTCGAGTTGCTCGGAGTCGATGGTTTCCCATTCGAGCAGCGCCTTGGCCATCGCGTGCATCTTGTCGCTGTTCTCTTCGATCAGGCGGCGCGCCAGGGCGTACTGCTCGTCGATGATGCGGCGCACTTCGCCGTCGACCTTTTCCATGGTCTGCTCGCTCATGTTCGTGGTCTTGGTGACCGAGCGGCCGAGGAACACTTCGCCCTCGTTCTCGGCATAGACCATCGGGCCCAGCGCATCGGTCATGCCGTAGCGCGTGACCATGTCGCGGGCGATGGAGGTCGCACGTTCGAAGTCGTTGCTGGCACCGGTGGTCATCTGGTGCATGAACACCTCTTCGGCAATACGGCCACCGAACAGCATGCTGATCTGGTTGAGCATGTATTCGCGGTCGTAGCTGTAGCGGTCCTGCGCCGGCAGGCTCATGGTCACGCCCAGGGCGCGGCCACGCGGAATGATCGTGACCTTGTGGACCGGGTCGCACTTGGGCAGCAGCTTGCCGATGAGGGCGTGGCCGGACTCGTGGTAGGCCGTGTTGCGGCGCTCTTCCTCGGGCATGACCATGCTCTTGCGCTCGGGACCCATGAAGATCTTGTCCTTGGCCTTTTCGAAGTCCTGCATCTCGACGACGCGCGCATTGCGGCGGGCAGCCATCAGGGCGGCTTCGTTGCAGAGGTTGGCCAGGTCGGCGCCGGACATGCCGGGCGTGCCGCGGGCGATGACGCTCGGGTTCACGTCCTGGCCCAGCGGGACCTTGCGCATGTGCACGCCGAGGATCTGTTCGCGACCGCGGATGTCGGGCAGCGTGACATAGACCTGGCGGTCGAAACGGCCGGGGCGCAGCAGTGCGGCGTCCAGGATGTCCGGGCGGTTGGTGGCAGCCACCACGATCACGCCGAGGTTGGTTTCGAAGCCGTCCATCTCGACGAGCATCTGGTTGAGCGTTTGCTCGCGCTCATCGTTGCCGCCGCCGAGGCCAGCGCCGCGCTGACGACCCACCGCATCGATTTCGTCGATGAAGATGATGCAGGGTGCGTTCTTCTTGGCGTTTTCGAACATGTCGCGGACACGGGCAGCACCCACGCCGACAAACATTTCAACGAAGTCGGAGCCGGAGATCGAGAAGAAAGGCACCTTGGCTTCGCCAGCGATCGACTTGGCCAGCAGGGTCTTGCCGGTGCCGGGAGGGCCGACCAGCAGCAGGCCGCGCGGAATGCGGCCGCCGAGTTTCTGGAAGCGCTGCGGGTCTTTGAGGAAGTCGACGACTTCGCGGACTTCTTCCTTGGCCTCGTCGCAGCCTGCGACGTCGGCGAAAGTGACCGTGTTGTTGTTCTCGTCCATCATGCGGGCCTTGCTCTTGCCGAAGCTGAATGCCCCGCCCTTGCCGCCGCCCTGCATCTGTCGCATGAAGTAGATCCAAACGCCGATCAGGAGCAGCATCGGGCCCCAGCTCACCAGGAGCGTCATGAGGAGCGACCCCTCTTCGCGCGGCTTGACGTCGAACTTGACGTTGTGGTCGATCAGGTCGCCCACGAGGCCGCGGTCGAGAACCGTGGCGGTCGTGCGGATCTTGCGATCGTCGTTGGTGACAGCGACGATCTCACCGCCGCCGGCACCTTCAGGGATGACGGCGCTCTTGATCTGGTTGCTGCGAACCTGGTCGAGAAATTCGGAGTAGCTGACTGCTCCCGAGCCGACGCCACCGCGGGTGTCGAACTGCTTGAACACAGTGAACAACACCATGGCAATGACGAGCCATACGGCAACTTTGGAAAACCACTGATTGTTCAAACGAAGCTCCAGTCGAAAGCGCGTGACGAGGATGTGAAAAAACGCGCTATGGGTACGCAATTGCGCCCCATTTTAGGCTTTTCAAGCTGCGAAAAACGGGCATTTCCCTAAAGCAGCCATAGCCTGACAAGGGTTTGCGCCCCCTGACGGCGTGCGGCGGCAAGGTATCAAGGCGTATCCAGGGCCTTCAATCCCATCCCGACGAGGAAAGTCTCGGCCGATTTATCGCGCGAAGCCTTGGGCTTGAACGGCTTGACGGTACGGAAACTGGCCTTGAACAGCTTGACCGACTCGTCGTAGCCGCCTCCGTGGAAAAGCTTGGCCACCAGAGCGCCTTCAGGCTTCAGGTGGTGCTGGGCGAAGTCGACTGCAAGCTCGATCAGGTGTGCAATGCGGGCACCGTCGGCCGAATGGATGCCCGACAGGTTGGGCGCCATGTCCGAGACGACCAGGTCGGCTTTCCGGCCCGCCAGCACCCCGAGAATCTGGTCCAGCAACTCCGCCTCACGGAAATCCCCCTGGAGGAATGTGACACCCTCGATGGGCTCCATGGCCAGCAGGTCGAGCGCGATGATGGTGCCGTTCAGCGTGCCGACCGCAGCACCCTCAGGTGACATGCGCCGCCGCAGGTACTGGCTCCAGGCCCCGGGCGTGGAGCCCAGGTCGACCACCAGTTGGCCCGGCTTGACCAACCCCAGCGACTCATCGATCTCCTTGAGCTTGTAGGCAGCGCGTGCGCGATATCCCTCTCGCGTGGCCAATTTCACGTACGGATCATTGATGTGATCGTGAAGCCAGGCTTTGTTGACTTTTTTGCTTTTTGCTTTGGTGCTCATTGGGAACCTCTGTGCTCCGCACTGCGGTATTCGCCTTGGGAACGGCCCGGCGGCTCAGGAGGTGCTTTCTACCCTCGATAATACGGGGATGCCCGCCATTCAACTTACCCCTGCCGAGCGCAAGGTGCACCGCGCCGAAGCTCACCACCTGGATCCGATCGTCATGGTCGGTGGAGACGGGCTCACCCCTGCCGTGAAAAAGGAAGCCGACGCAGCGCTCAAGGCCCATGGCCTGATCAAGGTCCGCGTCTTCTCCGACGACCGCCTCGCCCGCGACGCCATGCTGCGCGAACTCGCCGAAGAGCTCGATGCCGCCCCGATCCAGCACATCGGCAAGCTCCTGGTGCTGTGGCGCCCGAAGCCCGAAAAAGAGCGTGTGATCGATGAAGACCGCATGCCCGGTCCGCGCGACGTCAAGGTCCTGAAGTACAGCAAGCGCGGCGGCCAGCGCCCCGAAATCAAGACCCTGCGCGTGCTCGGCAACCAGCGCCTCACCCCCGGCGGCACCATCAAGCGCGCCAAGGCCAAGCGGCCGCTGTCGGCCAAGAAGCGCAACCAGTCGGATTGAGCCGGGTGGGAGCGCAAGGCGCCGAGCGCCACATCCTCTGCATGAAATGGGGCACGAAATATGGCCCCGAATACGTCAACCGCCTCTACGCGATGGTGCGCCGCAACCTGAGCGGCGACTTCAAGTTCGTCTGCCTGACAGATGACGGCAGCGGCATCCGCCCCGAAGTGACGTGCCTGCCGATCCCGCCGCTGAACCTGCAACTGGCTCCCGGCCAGCGCGACGGCGCCTGGAAGAAGCTCACCACCTTCGAGCAGGACCTGCATGGCCTGCGCGGTACCGCCCTCTTCCTGGACGTCGACGTGGTCGTCGTGGGCAGCCTGGACGCCTTTTTCGAGCAGCCCGGCGAGTTCCTGATCATTCACGACTACGCCCGCCCCTGGCGACGCGAGCGGATCACCGGGAATTCATCGGTCTATCGCTTCGAGCTGGGCGCCCACGCCGACGTGCTGGCGTATTTCCGCGCCAACATGGACAAGGTGCAGGCCGAACACCGCAACGAGCAGGCCTACCTGTCGGACTTCCTGCACAAGCAGGGCAAGCTGTCCTACTGGCCCGAGGCTTGGTGCCCGAGCTTCAAATACCACGGCATCCCGACCTGGCCGACGAATTACTGGGAAGAGCCCTTCGTCCCCGAAGGCGCGCGTATCATGATTTTTCATGGCGAGTGCAATCCGCCCGATGCGCTGGCGGGGCGGCGCAATCGCGCATTCCGCTACATCCGGCCCGCGAACTGGGTCGCGAAATTCTGGAAAGAGTGAGTGTGCAGATGGCGGCGAAAGCCGCCATCGCCGCTTTGTCAGCGACCGAGCCGAGCGCCCATTCGCCAGAGCAACACCAAGGTGCACAGCCATTGCGCGACATACATGCCGCTGCCGACGGCGTGCCACAGCTTGAGGTTCTCCCGCGCCAGGATGCGCGGGGCCACGGCGTACTGCTGGAGCAGCGCCAGCAACAGGGCAGCGAGGACAAGGCCGATGGACGTCATCGTGGCCGCATCCATGCGTTCGTCGGCCTTGCTGCGGAAATGAATCAGCAGGATCAGGCCGCAGCCGATGGCGACCCAGCTCTGCGCCTCGAACAGCTGGCCGGCGAAATTACCCGCCACGGCCGGATTGCCGAGCTTGGCGAACAACATCGGCACCACCAGGAAGCCGATCGTCGTGAGGCTGCCCCACCAGAAGGCGGCGAGCAGCAGAGCCAGGCGGTCTTTCATCGAGGAATCGATCAGAGGTAGCGGACGGCCACGATCTCGTAGCGTTTCAGGCCGCCCGGGGCCTGCACTTCGGCGGTGTCGCCCTCTTCCTTGCCGATCAACGCGCGGGCGATCGGGCTGGAGATGTTGATGAGGCCCAGCTTCAGGTCGGCTTCGTCTTCACCCACGATCTGGTACTTGACGGCTTCGCCCGACTCTTCTTCCTCGAGCTCCACGGTCGAGCCGAACACCACCTTGCCGCCGGCATCGAGCTCGGCCGGATCGATGATCTGCGCGGCCGACAGCTTGCCTTCGACTTCCTGAATGCGGCCTTCGATGAAGCCCTGGCGGTCCTTGGCGACCTCGTACTCGGCGTTCTCGCTCAGGTCGCCCTGCGCGCGGGCTTCGGAAATCGCATTGATGACCCAGGGGCGGTCCACGGTCTTCAGTTGATGCAGCTCGGCGCGCAGCTTTTCGGCACCGCGCTTGGTGATTGGAATGGTGGCCATGTTTGGTTCTCCATAAAGCGAAACCGCCGAACGATGCCGTTCGGCGGTCGATTGGGGGGACAGATCAGACGAGATTGCGTCCGGTCAGCCGGCTCAGGATGGCGAGCGGGCTCGAGTCGGGATTGTATTGCTTCGAAGCGGCCAGATGAAGGGTCTGTTCGAGCATGTACTGGCCCGCCATCACGGCATGCGAGGTCTGGTCGGAAAAGCACACCCACACCGAGCCCGGCGGGAACTCGGCCTTCTCCTGCGGCGAAGTTTCCTGGTATGCCATGTCCGACTTCATGCCGTCGTGCAGCTGCAGCATCAGGTGGTCGTATTCGCTGCGGAACGACTTGGTCACATGCAGCGCCTGCAGCAGCTTGGCCTGCCAGCGCACGTACGGCTTGGCCTGCGGCAGGAAGCGCCTGGCGATGTCCTCGAAAGGCTCGCCCACGCGCCACACGCGTGGCGCACCTTCGGGGTTCACGTTGGTGAACACGCGCAGGATGCGCTCGCCGTAGTTGGGTCGCGACGGGAATGCATCGACGTGCAGCCGGCGATCGTCCGCGCGCCAGGACTGCACGCGCGTCTCGACCTGCGCCGGCCGGTAGCTCGTGGGCGCCAGGCGCAAGGCCGGCGTGTAGTGCGGCAGCAGGCCGTGGATGAGCTGCTGCGCCTGCGCGCGAAACCGCCCCACCATCGCCGCCGCCTTGCGCTGCACTTCCTCGTCCCCGACGGCGCCCTTGAGCTTGCCGTTGGCGTCCAGGCTGATGTTGCGCACGTCGGGCGACAGCAGGCTGGGCGTGAGCAGGCTTCGCTCTTCGGGCAGCAGCTCGAAGCCCAGGCGCGGAAAGTACAGCACCTTGCCCGCTTCCAGCTCCGCGATCCACGCCTCATTGGGCGTGGCCGCGTTCCAGTCGCGAAGGTCCAGTTCGACGAGCTGGGTTTCCATGATGACGCTCAGGCTCAGGCCACCGCTGCCAGTTGCGCGTGCATCTCCTGCACCGAGATCACCCCCAGCTCGTCCATGAAACCCATGCCCTCGACCGCGGCTTCGGCGCCGAAGATCGTGGTGAAGGTGGTCACGCGAGCCAGCAGCGCCGAGGTGCGGATCTGCCGCGAATCGGTGATCGCGTTGCGGCGCTCTTCCACCGTGTTGATGACCAAGGCAATCTCGTTGTTCTTGATCATGTCCACGATGTGCGGGCGGCCTTCGGTCACCTTGTTCACCGTCGCGCATTCGATGCCCGCGGCGGCAATGGCGGCGGCCGTTCCCTTGGTGGCGATCAGCTCGAAGCCCAGCTTCGCGAGGCCACGCGCCACTTCCACGGCACGCGCCTTGTCGTTGTTCTTCACCGAGATGAAGACCTTACCCGACTTCGGCAGGTGCGTGCCGGCGCCCAGCTGCGACTTCACGAAAGCTTCGCCGAAGGTCTTGCCCACGCCCATCACTTCACCGGTCGACTTCATCTCGGGGCCGAGGATGGTGTCCACGCCCGGGAACTTGACGAACGGGAACACGGCTTCCTTCACGCTGAAGTACGGCGGCGTCACTTCCTTGGTCACGCCCTGCGATGCGAGCGACTGGCCGGCCATGCAACGTGCCGCCACCTTGGCGAGCTGGATGCCGGTGGCCTTGCTCACGTAAGGCACCGTGCGCGAGGCGCGCGGGTTCACTTCGAGCACGTAGATGACGTCCTTGCCGTCCTTCTGCTGGATCGCGAACTGCACGTTCATGAGGCCCACCACGTTCAGCGCGGCCGCCATCGCGGCGCTCTGGCGCTTGAGCTCGGCGATCGTCTCGGCGCTCAGGCTGTAGGGCGGCAGCGAGCAGGCGGAGTCGCCCGAGTGCACGCCGGCTTGCTCGATGTGCTCCATCACGCCACCGATCAGCGTGGCGCCTTCGCCGTCGCGGATGCAGTCGACGTCGCACTCGACGGCGTCGTTCAGGAAGCGGTCCAGCAGCACCGGCGAGTCGTTGCTGACCTTGACAGCTTCGCGCATGTAGCGCTCGAGGTCGCGCTGCTCGTGCACGATTTCCATCGCGCGGCCGCCGAGCACGTAGCTCGGACGCACCACCAGCGGATAACCGAGGGCTGCAGCCTTCTCGAGCGCTTCGGGTTCGGTACGCGCGGTCGCGTTCGGCGGCTGGCGCAGGCCCAGCTCGTGCAGCAGCTTCTGGAAGCGCTCACGGTCTTCGGCCGCGTCGATCATGTCGGGCGAGGTGCCGATGATCGGCACGCCGTTGGCCTCGAGGTCGAGCGCGAGCTTCAGCGGCGTCTGGCCGCCGTACTGCACGATCACGCCGAGCGGCTTTTCCTTGTCGACGATTTCCAGCACGTCTTCGAGCGTCAGCGGCTCGAAGTACAGGCGGTCGGAGGTGTCGTAGTCGGTCGACACGGTCTCGGGATTGCAGTTGACCATGATGGTCTCGTAGCCGTCCTCGCGCATGGCGAGCGCGGCATGCACGCAGCAGTAGTCGAACTCGATGCCCTGGCCGATACGGTTGGGACCTCCGCCGAGCACCATGATCTTCTTCTTGTCCGTCGGGTCGGCTTCGCACTCGTCCTCGTAGGTCGAGTACATGTAGGCGGTGTTGGTCGCGAACTCGGCCGCGCAGGTGTCCACGCGCTTGTAGACCGGACGCACGCCCAGGGCGCGGCGCTTCTCGCGGATGGCCGTGTCGGTGGTCTTCAACTGCTTGGCCAGGCGCCGGTCGGAGAAGCCCTTCTTCTTGAGCGCGAGCAGCGTGTCCTTGTCGATGTCGTCCAGCGACTTGGTTTCCAGCTCGAGCTCGATCTTCACGATCTCTTCGATCTGCACCAGGAACCACGGGTCGATCTTGGTCAGCGCGAACACTTCATCGACGCTCAGGCCCATGGCGAAGGCATCGCCCACGTACCAGATGCGCTCGGGACCGGGCTCGCCCAGTTCCTTTTCGAGCACTTCGCGGTCCTGCGTCTTCTCGTTCAGGCCGTCGACGCCCACTTCGAGGCCGCGCAGGGCCTTCTGGAACGATTCCTGGAAGGTGCGGCCCATGGCCATCACCTCGCCCACCGACTTCATCTGCGTCGTGAGACGCGAGTCGGCCTGCGGGAATTTCTCGAACGCGAAACGCGGGATCTTGGTGACCACGTAGTCGATCGACGGTTCGAACGACGCGGGCGTGGCGCCGCCGGTGATTTCGTTGCGCAGCTCGTCGAGCGTGTAGCCCACGGCCAGCTTGGCCGCGACCTTGGCGATCGGGAAGCCCGTGGCCTTGGAGGCCAGCGCCGAGGAACGCGAGACGCGCGGGTTCATCTCGATGACGACCATGCGGCCGTCCTTCGGGTTGATGGAGAACTGGACGTTCGAGCCGCCCGTATCGACACCGATCTCGCGCAGCACGGCCAGCGAGGCGTTGCGCAGGATTTGGTATTCCTTGTCGGAGAGCGTCTGCGCGGGCGCCACAGTGATCGAGTCGCCGGTGTGCACACCCATCGGGTCGAGGTTTTCGATCGAGCAAACAATGATGCAGTTGTCGGCCTTGTCGCGCACGACCTCCATCTCGTACTCTTTCCAGCCGAGCAGCGACTCTTCGATCAGCAGCTCGTTGGTGGGCGAGGCTTCGATGCCGCGCTTGCAGATGGTCTCGAACTCTTCCGGGTTGTAGGCGATGCCGCCGCCGGTGCCGCCCAGCGTGAAGCTGGGACGGATCACCGTGGGGAAGCCGACCGACTTCTGCACAGCCCAGGCTTCGTCCATCGAGTGAGCAATGCCCGAGCGCGCCGAGCCGAGGCCGATCTTGGTCATCGCGTCCTTGAACTTCAGGCGGTCCTCGGCCTTGTCGATGGCTTCGGGCGTGGCGCCGATGAGTTCGACCGGCTTGTTGGTGGACGCGCCCGTGTACTTGTCGAGCACGCCG
The DNA here is from genome assembly GCF_030812215.1 of Variovorax boronicumulans. Taxonomy (GTDB): domain Bacteria; phylum Pseudomonadota; class Gammaproteobacteria; order Burkholderiales; family Burkholderiaceae_C; genus Variovorax; species Variovorax boronicumulans_C. The sequence goes on from NZ_JAUSSG010000001.1 coordinate 32,936, forward strand.
TTGCGCCAGAGGTCCAGCGCGCAGTTCAGTGCGGTCTGGCCGCCCATGGTCGGCAGGATCGCGTCGGGGCGTTCCTTGGCGATGATTTTTTCAACCGTCTGCCAGGTGATGGGTTCGATGTAGGTGACGTCGGCCGTGGCCGGGTCGGTCATGATCGTCGCGGGATTGCTGTTGATCAGGATGACCTTGTAGCCCTCTTCGCGCAGCGCCTTGCAGGCTTGCACGCCGGAGTAGTCGAACTCGCAGGCCTGGCCGATGATGATCGGGCCGGCGCCGATGATGAGGATCGATTTGAGGTCTGTGCGCTTAGGCATTCTCTTTCTCCGTCTTTTCCGTCTTGTTCTTTTCCATGAGTGCCGTGAAGCGATCGAACAGGTAGCCGATGTCGTGCGGGCCCGGCGAGGCTTCCGGGTGGCCCTGGAAGCAGAACGCGGGCTTGTCGGTGCGCGCCAGGCCCTGCAGCGTGTTGTCGAACAGGCTGATGTGGGTGGGACGCAGATTGGCCGGCAGCGACTTCTCGTCGACCGCAAAGCCGTGGTTCTGGCTGGTAATGCTCACGCGGCCGTTGTCCAGGTCCTTCACCGGGTGGTTCGCGCCGTGGTGGCCGAACTTCATCTTGAAGGTCTTGGCGCCCGAGGCGAGCGCCATGATCTGGTGGCCGAGGCAGATGCCGAAGGTGGGAATGCCTGTCTCGATCAGCTCCTTGACGGCGCTGATGGCGTAGTCGCAAGGCTCCGGGTCGCCGGGGCCATTGGCCAGGAAGATGCCATCGGGTTTGAGCTTGAGCACATCGGCCGCGGGCGTTTGCGCGGGCACCACGGTGATGCGCGCGCCGCGCTGGGCGATCATGCGCAGGATGTTCTTCTTGACGCCGTAGTCGAAGGCGACGACGTGGAATTTCGGCGTGATCTGCACGCCGTAGCCTGCGCCCAGCTTCCACTCGGTCTCGGTCCACTCGTAGGTCTCGGTGACCGACACCACCTTGGCGAGATCGAGGCCCGCCATGCTCGGCGCGCCCTTGGCGGCAGCGATGGCCTTGTCGATCAACACCTGCGTCACGGCTTCGCCTTCGGCCAGGCCCAGGATGCAGCCGTTCTGCGCGCCGTGGGTGCGCAGGTGCCGCGTGAGCTTGCGGGTGTCGATGTTCGCGATGGCGACCGTCTTGCCGGCCACGAGGTATTCGCTCAGCGTGGCGGTCTGGCGGAAGTTGGAGGCGACGAGGGGCAGGTCCTTGATGATCAGGCCCGCGGCATGGATCTTGTCGGCTTCGATGTCTTCCCCGTTGACGCCGTAGTTGCCGATGTGCGGATACGTCAAGGTGACGATCTGCTGGCAGTAGCTCGGGTCGGTGAGGATTTCCTGGTAACCGGTCATGGCGGTGTTGAACACCACTTCACCGGTCGTGGAGCCGGTGGCTCCGATCGAATTGCCTTGAAAGACCGTGCCGTCTGCGAGCGCCAGGATGGCGGGCGGGAAATTTCCCTTGAGAGACAAAAGCACTGGGTTCTCCGGATGGTTACGGTCGCCCGGAGCCCCAGGCGCGTTGCCTGCGGACTGCTGCTTAAGGGGATTTTGGCGTTAAAGGCGGCCGGGCGACGCTATTGCGAGTAAGCCCCCGATTGTAGCCCGGACTGGAGGCCTATCCGGTCTGAAGGGCCGCACCGCTTGCATGCAGGCAGATCGCGGCGGCGGCGGCCACGTTCAGTGATTCCTCGCCACCGGGCTGGGCGATGCGGATGTGATGGGTCGCCCGAGCCTCCAGTGCAGGGGAAACGCCCTGGCCTTCATGACCCATGAGCCAGGCACAAGGGTGCGGCAGGCGAGCTTTGTGCAGCCAATCGCCATGGTGCGAACTGGTCGCCACCAGCGGAATCTTCAACGCCTCGAGCGCATCGGCTTCGACGCCCTCGATCAACCGCAGGCCGAAATGGGCGCCCATGCCGGCACGCAGCACCTTCGGCGCCCAGAGTGCGGCCGTGCCCTTGAGCGCGATCACCTGAGTGAAACCGAAAGCAGCCGCACTGCGCAGAATGGAGCCGGCATTGCCCGCGTCCTGCAGGCGGTCGAGCACCACGCTCGGGGCGTCCGGGATCAATTCCGGCCGCGCCGGCTGGTCGAGCACGAAGCCCATCGGCGCCGGCGATTCCAACCCGCTGATGCCGCGCAGCAGATCGTCGGCGACAACTACGGTTTTGATAGCACTCGCACCCCATTCGGCTGGAGCAATCGGCCAAAAGGACTCGGAAAACACCGCGATCGCCGGCTTGACGCCACGCGCCAGCGCCGCCCGGCACAGGTGATCGCCTTCAAGCCAAATCCGCCCGAGCTTGCGATAAGCGCCCGGGTCTTGCGCGAGCTTGCGCAGATCCTTGAGCAGCGGGTTGTCGCGCGAGCTGATGTGGCTCGCGCCGGCGTCGGTGGTCATCTGCGGATCAAGGCGCAGTGCGCAGGTCGAGGTGCACGGTCTCGGTCGCCGCGATCACCATTGGCATCGCTGTTTGCGTTTCGATGACCAGGGAAGCGCTGGCCGCCGTTCGCGTCAGTGCCGCGGCCACCGGGCTGAACGACCTGCGGTGATGCACGCAGGCGCCGTGCTTCTGAAGCGCTTCGAGGTGCTCGGGGGTGCCGTAGCCCTTGTGGCCCGCAAAACCGTAGTGCGGGAACTCGACGTGCAACTGCTCGCACAGCCGGTCGCGATGGACCTTGGCCAGAATCGACGCAGCCGAAATCGCCTTGATCAGCGCATCGCCCTTGACCACGGCTTCGGCCAGCACGTCCAGTGTCGGCAGGCGGTTGCCGTCGACCAGCACCTTGGCCGGCTTCAGGCGCAGGCCCTCGACGGCTCGGCGCATGGCGATCATCGTGGCCTGCAGGATGTTGTGCGTGTCGATTTCCTCGACGCTCGCCTGGGCGATGGAACAACACAGGGCCTTGGCCAGGATCTGGTCGTGCAGGCGCTCACGCTGCAGGGCGGTGAGGGTCTTGGAGTCCGCCAGGCCACGGATCGGCCGTGTGTCGTCGAGGATCACCGCCGCGGCCACCACGGGCCCCGCCAGCGGACCGCGGCCGGCCTCATCGACGCCCGCAAGCAGGCCCGGCGCGTCCCACACCAGGCGGGCTTGCTCAGCCTTCAAGAACTTTCTGGATCGCATCGGCGCAAAGTGTCGGCGTATCGCGCTGCAATTGCACGTGCAGCTCGGAAAATCTTTGTTGCAGGGCTTGCGTCTTTTCGGGTGCCTCGAGCCAGGCCAGCGTCGCCTGGGCCAGCGCCTCGGGCGTGGCGGCTTCCTGCAGCAACTCGGGCACCACGAATTCGCGGCACAGGATATTGGGCAATCCGACCCACGGCTGCAACTGCTTGCGCTGCATCAGGCGCCACGAGAGCCCGTTCATGTTGTAAGCGATGACCATCGGCCGCTTGAAAAGCGCTGCCTCGAGCGTGGCGGTGCCGCTGGCGATCAGCGTGGCGTCGCAGGCGGCGAGCGCGGCGTGCGACTGGCCATCGAGCAGCTTCACGCGGCCCGCCATGCCGCTCGCCTGGAGCAAGGCATCGACCTCGGCGCGCAGGCTGGGGATGATGGGCGCCACGAACCGGAGTCCGGGCCGCGCCTTCTGCATCAACGCGGCGGCGGCGAAGAACCGGGCGGCCAGGTAGCGGATCTCGGAGCGGCGGCTCCCGGGCAGCAAGGCGACGACCTGTGCATCGGGCGCCAGGCCCAGCGCGGCGCGCGCCGCGGCGCGGTCGGGCGTCATCGGGATCACATTGGCAATCGGGTGACCCACGTAGCTCGCGGCAACGCCCTGCTTTTCGAGCAACTCGGGCTCGAACGGGAAAATGCACAGCACGTGGTCGGCGGCCGCCCGGATCTTCTCGATGCGCTTCGGCCGCCAAGCCCAGATCGAGGGGCAGACGAAATGAACGGTCTTGATGCCCTGGCTGCGCAGGCCTGCTTCGAGATCGAGGTTGAAGTCGGGTGCATCGACGCCAATGAAGAGCTCGGGGCGCTCCTGCAGCAGCCGAGCCTTCAGCTGGCGGCGAATGCCTGCGATTTCCGCGTAGTGCCGCAGCACTTCGATGTAGCCTCGCACCGCGAGCTTTTCCTGCGGCCACCAACTCTGGAAGCCGTGCGCGAGCATGCGGGGGCCGCCAATGCCGCCGGTCTGGAGGTCGGGCCAGCGGGCCTGGAGGCCATCGAGAAGAAGCCCTGCGAGCAGGTCGCCGGACGCTTCGCCCGCGACCAGCGCGAAACGTCGCTGTTCGGCTGTCTGCATCGGCGTCACATCAACGCGCGATGCCGCGCGTCGAGTTGGCGAGGAAGGACTCCATCAGGGCGACGTCTCCCGCCGCCTCGGGCATCTCGGCAGCCAGCGCGGTGATGCCTGCACGCGCCTCTTCGAGCGTCTTGCCCTGGCGATACAGCAGCTTGTGCATCTGCTTGACCGCAGCGAGTCGCTGTGCCGAGAAATCGCGCCGGCGCAGGCCCACGACATTGAAGCCGCGAACCGCCAGCGGATTGCCGTCGACCAGCATGAAGGGCGGCACGTCCTGGGAGACCGCGCTCGCGAAGCCGACCATGGCATGCGCGCCGATCGAGACGAACTGGTGGATGCCGGTGAGCCCGCCGATCGTGACCCAGTCCGCCAAGTGCACATGGCCCGCCAGCGTCGTCTGGTTGGCCAGCGTGGTGTGGTTGTCGACATGGCAGTCGTGCGCAATGTGCGTGTACGCCATGATCCAGTTGTCGTTGCCCACGCTGGTCACGCCCCCCGCCCCCGGCACGCCGAGGTTGAAGGTGCAGAACTCGCGAATGACGTTCCGGTCGCCAATGACGAGCTTGGTCGGCTCGCCGGCGTATTTCTTGTCCTGCGGGATCGCGCCGAGCGAGGAGAACTGGAAGATCCGGTTGTCGCGCCCGATGGTCGTGCGCCCCTCGATCACGCAATGCGCGCCGATGGTGGTACCCGCCCCGATCTGCACGTGCGGGCCGATGACGGTGTAGGGCCCGACCGACACCGAGGCGTCGAGCTGTGCCTGGGGGTCGACGAGCGCTGTCGAATGAACCTGGGTCATGCCTTGCTGATGACGAAGGCCGGGATCAGCTGATCTGGCGCATGGCGCACATCAGCGTGGCTTCGCAGGCGAGTTCGCTGCCCACCAGCGCACGGCCCTTGAACTTGGAGATGCCAGCCTTCATGCGTTCGATTTCGACTTCGAGCGTGAGTTGGTCGCCGGGCTCCACGGGCCGCTTGAAGCGCGCGCCGTCGATGGCGGCGAAGTAGTAGACGGTGTTGTCGTCCGGCACGATGTCGAGCGAGTGGAACGACAAAAGCGCCGCGGCCTGCGCCATGGCTTCGAGCATCAGCACGCCCGGCATCACCGGACGGTGCGGGAAATGACCATTGAAGAACGGCTCGTTCATCGTCACGTTCTTGAGCGCCGTGATGCGCTTGCCCTTTTCCATGTCCAGCACGCGGTCCACCAGCAGGAACGGGTAGCGGTGGGGAAGCAGCTTGAGGATTTGATGGATATCGAGCGTCGTCGTCATGATTTTCTGTTCCTGCATCGTCGTCATTTTTTCGGGGGAGCCTTCTCCAGCGCCTTCAGTCGTTCGCGCAGGCTGTGCAACTGCTTGAGCGTTGCCGCATTTTTTTCCCAGCTCGCATTGTCATCGATGGGAAACATGCCGGTGTACTGGCCGGCCTTGTGAATGGAGCGTGTCACCACGGTCGCGGCGGACACGTGCACGCCATCGGCCACCGTCAGATGGCCCAGCACGATGGCGCCGCCGCCGAAGGTGCAGTTGGCGCCGATGGTCGCGCTGCCGGCCACGCCGACGCAGCCCGCCATGGCGGTGTTCTTGCCGACGCGCACGTTGTGGCCGATCTGAATCAGGTTGTCGAGCTTCACGCCGTCCTCGATGACCGTGTCGTCCAGCGCGCCACGATCAATACAGGTGTTGGCGCCGATTTCAACGTGATTGCCGATGCGCACCGCCCCCAGCTGTTCGATCTTGACCCAGGCCCCCTGGTGCAGCGCGAGGCCGAAGCCGTCGGCACCGATCACCACGCCCGGGTGCAGCAGGCAGCGGTCGCCGATCATGCAGTCTTCACTCACCGTCACGCGCGACTTCAGCACCGTGCCCGCACCGATCCGCACGCCCCGCTCCACCACGCAGAGCGCACCGATGCGCGCCGTGGCGTCGACATGGGCTTCTGGATGGATCACGGCAGACGGATGGATGAGGTCGGCCTCCGGTCGCGCATGGTGCGACTTCCAGAGTTGCGTCAGGCGCGCAAAGTAGAAATAAGGATCGGGCGTGACGATGAACGCCCCGCGTGCAGCAGCCGCCTCCTGCATGGCAGGCGACACGATCACGCAGGCGGCTTTCGAAGCCGCCAGTTCCTGCTGGTACTTGGGATGGCTCAGGAAGCTGAGCGCATCGGGCTGTGCATTCTGGAGCGGCGAGAGCCGCTCGATGGACAGCGTGGTATCTCCGTGAAGCTCGCCCCCCAGGGCGGCGACGATGGCTCCGAGCTGCAGCGACACGCCGGTTCGCGGCGTTACTTGCCGGCCGCGGGCGCTGTGGAGCCGACCGACGCGTTGAGCGCCTTGATCACCTTGTCGGTGATGTCGTGCTTCGGATTGATGTAGATCGCTTCCTGCAGGATGGCGTCGTACTTCTCAGCTTCAGCCACCTGCTTCACGACGCGGTTGGCGCGCTCGTAGACCTGCTGAAGCTCTTCGTTCTTGCGCGCATTCAGGTCTTCCTGGAATTCGCGGCGACGGCGCTGGAAATCGCGGTCCTGGTCGATCAGTGCTTTCTGGCGCGAGGCACGCTGGCTTTCAGACAAGGTCGGCGCTTCGCGCTCGAACTTCTCCGATGCCGTCTTCAGTGCGTCGCCCTGCGAGGTGAGATCCTTTTCGCGCTTGAGAAACTCCGCTTCGAGCTTCGCCTGGGCTGCCTTGGCCGGCTGCGCTTCACGCAGCACGCGGTCCGGATTGACGAATCCGATGCGAAAGGTTTCCTGCGCCTGCGCAGGCGCAGCGACGATCGCGAAAGCGGGGATCAACAACGCACCAGCAGCGGCGCGAATCAAATGCTTCATTTAGAAAGACGTTCCGATCTGGAATTGCAAGCGCTGAATTCTATCCTTGGGGATCACGATGGTAGATGCCCCCGTCAGCGGGTCCGTTCCCGTCACTTCCTTCTGCGACTTGATAGGGAAGGCATAGGCGAGGCGCAGCGGGCCCAGCGGCGAGATCCAGCTGATGCCGAGGCCTACAGAAGCACGCAGCTTCTTCTGCGCCTTCCATTGCTCATCGGTCAGGCCGGGTGCGCGGGAGCCAAACACATTGCCCACGTCGAAGAAACCATAAAGACGCAAGGTGCGGTCGTTGCCGGCACCCGGGAACGGCGTGCTGAGCTCGGCATTGAAGACCGCCTTCTTGGTGCCGCCCAGTGGTGCGCCATCGGTCTGTCCGAGCAGCGGCACGTCGCGCGGGCCGAGCGAATTCTGTTCAAACCCGCGGACCGAACCCAGGCCACCCGCATAGAAGTTCTTGAAGATCGGATAGGCCTTGCCGCCCAGCGCCTTCGCGTAGCCAACGTCCGCGTTGATCGCGAAGGTGTATTGCTTGTTGATCGCGAAGAACTGCTGGTATTGGTAGTTCGTCTTGATGTATTGCATGTCGCCACCGGCGCCAAGCTCGAGGTTGGCGCGCTGCAGGCGCCCGGTGGTCGGAACCAGCGCGCTGTCACGGCTGTCGCGACCCCATCCGATGGTGAGTGGCACGCCCCAGACGCTCTTCTGGTCGCATCCAGTCACGATCCAGCCCGCCGGCCACGGCCCCTCGGTATTCGTCCTGCACTGGAAGTACCTCAGGTAGGACTTGGGCGTATAGAGCCCCGAGAGCGTTGTCGATGAGTTCGGTTCAAACGCATACCGCTCGAGTCCGATGCCGAAGAACACGGTGTCGAGCTCGCTGAACGGCACGCCGAAACGGATGGACGCACCTTGGTTGACCAGCTTGTAGTCACCGTCGGTGGTCTCCGAGTACGGACGCGTCGTCGTGTGATAGACGCTGATCGTGCGCGAGATGCCATCCTTAGTGAAGTACGGATCGGTGGTGGTCAGCGACAGCGTGCGGTTGTACTTGCTGGTGTTGACCTGTACGCCCAGGAAATTGCCCGAGCCGAACACGTTTTCCTGCGAAATGCCGAAGGTCAGCGCAACCTTCTCGGCGCTCGAATAGCCGGCGCCGAGTTGCAGGCTGCCAGTGGGCTTTTCGGCCACGTTGACGGTCAGGTCCACCTGGTCAGGCGAGCCGGGCACCTCTTGGGTCTCGACGTTCACTTCGGTGAAGAAGCCCAGGCGGTCCACACGGTCGCGCGAGACCTTGATCTTGTCGCCGTCGTACCAGGAGGCTTCGAACTGGCGGAACTCGCGGCGAATGACTTCGTCACGGGTCTTGTTGTTGCCGCCGACCGACACACGGCGCACGTACACACGGCGCGAAGGCTCTGCCTGCAGCGTGAGCGTGACGCGGTTGTTGACGCGGTCGATCTCCGGGACGGCCTGCACACGGGCGAAGGCGTAGCCGAAGGTGCCGAAATAATCGCTGAAAGCCTTGGTGGTTTCGGTGACCAGTTCGCCGTTATAGGCCTCACCGGGCTTGATGGTGATCAGCGACTTGAACTCGTCGTCGCGGCCCAGGTAGTTACCGTTGAGCTTGACGCCCGCCACCACGAACTTCTCGCCTTCGGTGATGTTGACCGTGACCGTCAGGTCCTTGCGGTCCGGCGAGATGGCGACCTGGGTCGAATCGATGCGGAACTCGAGGTAGCCGCGCGTGATGTAGTACGAGCGAAGCGTTTCGAGGTCGGCGTTGAGCTTGGCACGCGAGTACTGGTTGGACTTGGTGTACCAGCTCATGAAACCGCCGCTGTCCTGGTCGAACAGGCTCAGCAACGTCGACTCGCTGAAGGCCTTGCTGCCGACGATGTGGACTTCGCGGATGCGCGCGGATTCGCCCTCAGTGACGGTGAACGTCAGGTTGACGCGGTTGCGCTCGATGGGCGTGACGGTGGTCACAACCTGCGCGTTGTACAGGCTGCGGCTCACGTATTGGCGCTTGAGTTCCTGCTCTGCGCGATCGGCCAACGCCTTGTCGTAAGGACGGCCATCGGTCAGACCGATTTCGCGCAGTGCTTTCTGCAGCGCCGCCTTGTCGAACTCCTTGGTGCCTACGAAGTCGACGTCTGCGATGGTCGGGCGCTCTTCGACGATCACCACCAGAACATTGCCGTTGACATCGATGCGCACGTCCTTGAACAGCCCCAGGTCGAACAGCGCGCGAATGGCAGCCGAGCCGCGTTCGTCGCTGTAGGTATCGCCCACGCGCAACGGCAACGACGCGAAGATCGTGCCGGCCTCGACGCGCTGCAAGCCTTCGACGCGAATGTCGCGCACCGTGAAAGGCTCGACGGCCCAGGCTGCCGTGGCTGCGAGCGCACTGGCAACCACCGCGACAACGCTACGCAGGCGAAAGCGATTGGAGTTTTTGTTCATCTGTGAATTGAGCCGGCACGGAAAGGGCCGGCAGAAAGTTAACCAAAGAGCCGCGTGACGTCGTTGAAGAGTGCGACCGACATCATGACCAGCAGCAAGGCGACACCGCCGCGCTGAAGCCGTTCCATCCAGGCGTCAGAGACGCTTTTGCCGGTCAGGCCCTCCCAAAGATAATACATCAGGTGTCCTCCATCGAGGACCGGCAGCGGCATGAGATTGAGCACGCCCAGGCTCACGCTGATGACCGCGAGGAAGATCAGGTACTGGGTCAGGCCAAGGCTCGCGGACTTGCCTGCATAGTCGGCAATCGTCAGCGGACCGCTCAGGTTCTTCAGCGAAGCCTGACCGGTCACCATCTTGACCATCATGCGAACGGTCAGCGCGGACATCTCCCATGTGCGCACCACGCCGCGCCATACACCGTCGACCGGGCCCTGGCGCACTGTCACCATGTCCGGCGGCGCACCGACATACGCGCCGATGCGACCGACCTTGACGGCGCCCTCCTCGCGCACCTCGGGCTTCACCTCGAGCGTGAGCGACTGGCCGCCGCGCTGGATCTCCCAGGCCTGGGTGCGCGGCTGGTCGCCGTCGACCGAAGCGCGGATCACCTCGCGAAGTTGCTGCCCGTCGTAGATGGCGGTGTCGCCGATGGCGCGCACCAGATCGCCCTTGCGCAGCCCCGACTGCTCGCCGGCACCGCCTGCCATGACATCGCCGATCTCCGGCCGGGTCAGGGGTGCGAGTACGCCGATCTTGCGAAACATCTGCGGATCGGCGTCCTTGGCCTCCATCCGGCTCAGCGGCAACACCAACTGGCGCGCGGGCCTGCCGTCTTCGCCGGCGACTTCGAGCGTGAGGTCCCGGGCGTCGAGCGCGCCCTGGGTCATGCGCCAGCGCAGGTCCTCGAAGGATTGGACCGGCGTCAGATCGCCGTCGAAACCGGCACGCGTGATGTGCTCCCCGCCACGCAGGCCCGCGGCCTCCGCCAGCGAAGCCGCCACCGGTCGCGCCAGCTTGGCAACCGGCTCTTCCACGCCGATCCAGTTGACGGCCGTGTAAAGCACGATCGCCAGCAGCAGGTTGGCGATGGGTCCGGCTGCCACGATGGCTGCGCGCGAGCGCAGGGGCTGGGTATTGAAGGCCCGGTGCCGCTCCTCGGGCGCCACCGGCCCCTCGCGCTCGTCGAGCATCTTGACGTAGCCGCCCAATGGGAAGGCGCCTATGACGAATTCCGTCTGCTGCCCGGGGTGCTGCCGCTTGGGCTGCCAGCGCAACAGCACCTTGCCGAACCCGACCGAGAAACGCTCCACCTTGACGCCACAGGCGACGGCCACGCGGTAGTGGCCATATTCATGCACCGCGATCAGGACGCCGAGTGCAACCACGAAGGCTATGACAGTGAGCATCGGATCCTCGACGAATGGGGGAAGTCAGGCTGCGAAACGCAGCGCAGCGGCATTGGCCGCGGCGCGGGCGCTGGCATCGAGCGCCAGCAGATCGGCCAGCGACGCCGGCTTGGAGGGGGCAATGGCTTCCAAAGTTTCCATGTTGACCGCATGAATGCAATCGAAACGCAGGCGCCGGTCCAGAAAGGCCTCGACAGCGACCTCGTTGGCCGCATTGAGCACCGCCGTCGTGCCGGGCGCGGCACGCAATGCATGCCACGCAAGACCCAGGCCGGGAAAGAGCGCCGCGTCGGGCGCATCGAAGGTCAACGACGCCATCTGGCGGAAATCCAGCCGTGCTGCCCCGCTCTCGATGCGCTCAGGCCAGGCCAGGCCGACCGCGATCGGCACCCGCATGTCGGGCGTGCCGAGCTGGGCGATGACCGAGGCATCGGTGAACTGCACCATCGAATGCACCACGCTCTGCGGATGGATGACGACCTCGATCTGCTCGGGCAACACGCCGAACAGGTGGCGCGCCTCGATCACCTCGAGCGCCTTGTTCATCATCGTGGCCGAATCGACCGAAATCTTGCGGCCCATGACCCAGTTCGGATGTGCACAGGCCTGCTCGGGCGTCACGGCGCCCAGCGAGCCGGGCGCACGCGCGAGGAACGGACCGCCCGAAGCGGTCAGGATGATCTTGTCGATGCGCCGCGCCCAGGTGGACGGGTCTTCGGGCAGCGACTGGAAGATGGCCGAATGTTCGCTGTCGATAGGCAGCAGCGTGGCGCCGCCCTCGCGCACCGTCTGCATGAACAGCTCGCCGCCGACAACCAGGGCTTCCTTGTTGGCCAGCAGCAAGCGCTTGCCGGCCTTCGCGGCAGCCAGGCATGGACCGAGCCCTGCAGCACCGACGATGGCCGCCATGACGGCGTCGACCTCTTCGTGCGAAGCTATCTTTTCAATAGCATCCTCGCCCGTCAGCACGACAGTGGCCAAGCTGTTCTGCTTGAGCTTTTCGGCCAGCAATGCGGCATGCGGCGCGCTCGCCATGACGGCGAACCGGGGCGAGAACTGCGCGCATTGCGCCAGCATCTCGTCCACCTTGGTGGCCGCAGACAGCGCAAAGATCTCGAAGCGATCGGGATGCCGCGCAATGACGTCGAGCGTGCTCACGCCGACCGACCCGGTCGACCCCAGCACCGTGACGCGTTGTTTGGGAGTGTTCACAGGAAGGCCAGCATCATGGCAATGGGAAGCGCGGGCAAGAGGGCATCCACGCGGTCGAGCACACCGCCGTGGCCAGGGAGCAGGCGGCTGCTGTCTTTGGCGCCGGCACTGCGCTTGATCAGCGATTCGACCAGGTCGCCCACCACGCTCATCGCGGCAAGGAACACGGCGCCGATCAGGAGCAGCCACCAGCCGCGCTCGTTCAGGCGGGTGTAGAGGCTCGGCACCGTGGCGCCGAGGGCCTTGTCGGCGAAGACCCACGCAACCGCCAGCACGAGGACGCCGATCATTCCACCCCAGACGCCCTCCCAGCTCTTGCCGGGGCTGATCGCCGGGGCCAGCTTGCCGCGGGTGAACTTCAGGCCGAAGGCACGGCCTGCGAAATAGGCGAATACGTCCGCCACCCAGACCAGCACGAGGATCGACAGCAGGAAGTTGATGCCGACCATGCGCGCCTGCACAGCGGCGAGCCACGCGACCCAAAGTGCCAGCAGGCCGCCGACCAGGCGCAGCCCGCGCGGAATGCGGGGCCAGCCCGGCACCGCCACGCGCAGCAGCGCAGCGCCGCCAAGCACCCAGGCCGCGCTGGCCAACATCCACATCAGGACCAGCGGTTGTTCGAGCAGGCCCAGCCACCACGAGAGCCCGCAGAGCGCGACCATCTCGGCGCCGAGAAACAGCGACATGCCCTGGCCGTAGCCGTTCAGGCGCCCCCATTCCCACGCAGCCGCGCCGATCAGCACGAGCATCACGCAGGCAAATGGAATGTAGTTTCGGTAGAACAGCGCTGGCAGCAGGATCGCGAGCAGCACGATCGCCGTGAGGATGCGTTGTTTGAGCATGCGGGAGGTTGTGAGGCCTTCTCAGGCCGCAGCCGTCGAGACCTGTGCCGAGGTTTGGCCGAAACGGCGCTCGCGGCTCTGGAACGCGGCGATGGCCTCGTCCAGCGCGGCCTCGTCGAATTCGGGCCAGAGCTTGTCGCTGAAGAACAGCTCGGCGTAGGCGCTTTGCCAGAGCAGGAAATTCGACAACCGCTGCTCGCCGCCCGTGCGGATGAACAGGTCGGGGTCGGGCACATGGGCCAGCGCCATCGCGCGGTCCATGTTCATCTCGGTCATCGGAAGGCCCTGCTCGGTGAGCTTGGCCGCGGCTTGGGCGATATCCCAGCGCCCACCATAGTTGAAGCAGATGTTGAGCACGAGCCGCGTGTTGTGCGCGGTCGCCTCTTCGGCACTGACCAGTCCGGCCACCAGCTTGTCGGAGAGGCCGCCGCGCTCGCCGACGAAATGCAGCCGGACGCCATCGCGACTCAGGCGTGGCACCTCGCGCGCCAGCGCACCCACCATCAGCGACATCAGGCCGGAGACTTCTTCGGGGGGACGATTCCAGTTCTCCGAGGAGAACGCAAACACAGTGAGAACACCCACGCCGCGATCGGCGCAGGCCTTGACGCAGCGCCGGAGCGATTCGACACCCTGCTTGTGCCCCGCCACGCGAGGCAGGAATCGCTTCGTCGCCCAACGACCGTTGCCATCCATGACGACGGCAACGTGGTGGGGAATGCGCGGCGGCGAAGAGGCCATGGCAGGCCTCAAACGGCCATGATCTCCGCTTCTTTCGCCGCGACCAGACGGTCGATTTCCGCGATGTGGCGGTCGGTGACCTTCTGGATCTCGGCTTCGGCGCGCTTCTGGTCGTCCTCGGACGCCAGCTTGTCCTTGACCAGCTTCTTGACCGACTCGTTCGCGTCGCGGCGCAGGTTGCGCGTGGCGATCTTGGCGGTTTCGCCTTCGTTGCGAACCAGCTTGGTCATTTCCTTGCGGCGCTCTTCGCTCATGGCGGGCAGCGGCACGCGGATGAGATCCCCCATCGATGCGGGGTTCAAGCCCAGGTCGCTTTCGCGGATGGCCTTCTCGATCTTGGCGCCCATGCCCTTTTCCCAGGGCTGGACGCTGATGGTGCGCGAGTCGAGCACCGACACGTTGGCCACCTGGCTCAGCGGCACTTGCGAGCCGTAGTACTCGACATGGATCGAGTCGAGCAGCGCCGAATTGGCGCGGCCCGTACGGATCTTGGTGAGGTTGTTCTGGAATGCGGCGAGCGACTGATTCATCTTCGCGTCGGTCGCACTGCGAATGTCTGCAATGGTCATCTCAAATACTCCTAGGCATGCACCAGCGTGCCCTCGTCCTCGCCCATCACGACGCGCTTGAGAGCGCCGCTCTTGAGAATCGAGAACACCTTGATCGGCAACTTCTGGTCGCGGCACAGCGCGAAGGCCGTGGCGTCCATGATGCCGAGATTCTTTGCGATCGCCTCGTCGAAACTGAGCGAGACGTAGCGCGTCGCGTCGGGGTTGGTCTTGGGGTCGGCGGTGTAGACGCCGTCCACCTTGGTCGCCTTGAGCACGAGCTCGGCACCGATCTCGGCGCCGCGCAGCGCAGCCGCCGTGTCGGTCGTGAAGAACGGGTTGCCGGTACCGGCCGCGAACACCACGACCTTGCCCTCTTCGAGGTACTGCAGGGCCTTGGGACGCACATAGGGCTCGACCACCTGCTCGATCGCGATGGCGGACATCACGCGGGCAACCAGACCCTGCTTGTCCATCGCGTCGGCCAGCGCCAGCGAGTTCATGACGGTGGCCAGCATGCCCATGTAGTCGGCGGTGGCACGATCCATGCCGACCGAGCCGCCCGCGACGCCGCGGAAGATGTTGCCGCCGCCGATCACGACTGCGACCTGCACGCCCATGTTCACGACCTCGGCCACATCCTGCACCATGCGCACGATGGTCGCGCGGTTGATGCCGAAGGCGTCATCGCCCATCAGTGCCTCTCCCGACAGCTTCAACAAGATTCGCTTGTGGGCTGGGCGGGCATCAGACATGGGCAATTTCCTTTGAGTTGGCGGTGACGAGTGTAAAACGTAGCGATGAAAAAACGACGGCACGCAAACACGCGCCGTCGTTGGAAGCCTTATGGCTTAAGCAGCGGCCTTGGCTGCTGCAACTTGCGCGGCCACTTCGGCAGCGAAGTCGTCAACCTTCTTCTCAATGCCTTCCCCAACCACGTACAGGGTGAAGCCCTTGATCGAGGTGTTGGCGGCCTTGAGCATCTGCTCGACGGTCTGCTTGTCGTTCTTCACGAACGGCTGGTTGTGCAGCGAGACTTCCTTCAGGTACTTCTGAACGCCACCCTCGATGCGCTTGGCAACGATATCGGCCGGCTGCGGCTTCTTGCCTTCGGCCTCGGCCGTCTTGCGGTCTTCCTCGGCCTTGCCAGCGGCAACGGCGCGCTCTTTTTCGATCAGGTCGGCAGGCACGTCCGACGCCTGGATGGCGACCGGCTTCATGGCGGCGATGTGCATTGCGACATCCTTGGCCGACGTGTCGTCGCCCTCGAACTCGACCATCACGCCAATGCGCGTGCCATGCAGGTACGAAGCCAGCTTGCCGTTGCCCGTGAAGTGCTTGAAGCGGCGGAAGCTCATGTTCTCGCCGATCTTTCCGATCAGGCCCTTGCGCACGTCTTCGAGCGTGGGACCGAAGCCGTCCTGCTCGTAGGGCAAAGCGCCCAGAGCAGCGATGTCTGCGGGATTGTTCTTGGCAACCAGCATCGCGGCAGCATTGGCCATGGCCAGGAAGCTGTCGTTCTTGGTGACGAAGTCGGTTTCGCAGTTGATCTCGATCATGCCGCCGGCAGCGCCGTCGACGAAAGCCGTGACCACGCCTTCAGCCGTGATGCGGCCCGATGCCTTGCCGGCCTTGTTGCCGAGCTTGATGCGCAGCAGCTCTTCGGCCTTTTCCATGTTGCCGTCGGCCTCGGTCAGGGCCTTCTTGCATTCCATCATGGGCGCGTCGGTCTTTGCGCGCAGTTCGCCGACCATGCTTGCGGTGATTGCAGCCATTTGTATATCTCCGTAAATCCAAAAATCAGGTTAAAAAAAAGGGGCACCAAAGCCCCTTCTTCAGGCTCGCGAGAGAACCGATCAGGCCGAAGCGCTTTCTTCGACTTCGACGAATTCGTCGCTGCTGCCTTCAGCAATGGCCTTGACCACGTCACCGGTGGCGCTGTTGCGGCCTTCAATGATCGCGTCGGCGATGCCACGCGCGTACAGCGTGACAGCCTTGGACGAGTCGTCATTGCCGGGAATCACGTAGTCGATGCCTTCGGGCGAGTGGTTGGAGTCCACCACGCCGATCAGCGGAATGCCCAGCTTCTTGGCTTCGGCCACGGCGATCTTGTGGAAGCCCACGTCGATCACGAAGATGGCATCAGGCAAGGCGGCCATGTCCTGAATGCCGCCGATGTCCTTTTCGAGCTTCGCGATTTCGCGCGAGAAGGTCAGCTGCTCCTTCTTGCTCAGGCTGTCGAGGCCAGCTTCCTGCTGGGCCTTCATGTCCTTCAGACGCTTGATCGAGGTCTTGACGGTCTTGAAGTTGGTCAGCATGCCGCCGAGCCAGCGGGTGTCGACGAAAGGCACACCGGCGCGGCGAGCTTCTGCAGCAACGATTTCACGGGCCTGGCGCTTCGTGCCGACCATCAGGATCGTGCCGCGATTGGCCGTGAGTTGCTTGGCGTACTTCATCGCATCCTGGAACATCGGGAGCGACTTTTCCAGGTTGATGATGTGAATCTTGTTGCGATGGCCGAAGATGAACGGAGCCATCTTGGGGTTCCAGAAGCGGGTTTGGTGACCGAAATGGACACCGGCTTCCAGCATTTCGCGCATGGTGGTAGACATTAGAAATTACTCCAAAGGTTGGGTCTAAAATCCAGCCCGTTTTGTGCTCCTTTCGAATGGAGTCACAACACCTTGATTGGGCCGGTTTGCGGATGTGTTTGGCTGGATGCAACGGGAGCCGTCGCTCGACCAGCGAAACCCAAAGAGTATAGCACGGCCGCAACCCTCCTTCCCCCTTGAACCGAGCCCGCCCGGGCACCCGCAGCCACCCATGAACGACCTTCACGCCGCCCGTCTCACCCTTCAGGCAGGCGGCTCCGATGCACGCACCGAGATGGAGCGCGCCATCGAAACCTCTCAGTCCCCGGCCTGCGTCCACGTTTTCACCCGCACGATGTTCGACGAGGCCCTCCAAGGCGCCGCCGAAGCCAACCCCGAAAGCAGGCTCGCCGGACTCGCCTTCACGTCCAAGGACCTGTTCGACATCGCAGGCCAACCGACACCCGCGGGGTCCGTCGTCCTGTCCCATGCCCCGGCCGCCAAGGCCGACGCCGTCGCAGTGGCGCGGCTCCGCGCTGCAGGCGGCGTGCTCACCGGCCGCACCAACATGAGCGAGTTCGCCTTCTCGGGCGTGGGCGTCAATCCGCACCACGGCACGCCGGTCAACGTCAGCGACAAGGCCACCCCGCGCATCCCGGGAGGCTCCTCCTCCGGTGCGGCGATTTCGGTGGCCAGCGGCGCCGCCTTCATCGGCCTGGGCTCCGACACCGGCGGCTCGATCCGCATCCCGGCCGCGCTGAACGGCATCGTCGGCTTCAAGAACACGGCCCGCCTGGTGCCGGCCGACGGCGCGCTGCCGCTCTCGACCACGCTCGACACCGTCTGCGCCATGACGCGCTCGGTCCGCGACGCCGTCGCTGCGCACGAGATCCTCTCGGCACGTCGCGTAACGGCCGGCACCGCCCCGCTCGCCGCCTACAAATTGGCCGTCGTGAAGAACGTTTTCTTCGATGGCATCGAGCCGGCCGTGGCCACCGCCTTCGAACGCACGCTGAGAACGCTCCGCAGCACAGGCGCCCTCATCGAGGAAATCGACCTGCCCGAGCTGGCCGACCTGCAATCCATCAACGCCACGGGCGGCTTCTCGGCGGCCGAATCGCACGCCTGGCACCGCCTGCTGATGGAGCGCAGGGGTGCAGGCTACGACCCGCGCGTGGCCCAGCGCATCCTGCGCGGCGCCACGATGAAGGCGCACGAGTACATCGACCTGCTCAACGCCCGCCGTGCCTGGATCGCCCGTGTCGAAACGGCGCTTGCGCCCTTCGACGCCGTGCTCTCGCCGACCGTGCCCATCACAGCGCCATCCATCGCCAGCGTGGCACCGGGCGCCGAACGCGACGACGAATTCTTCCGCGTCAACGCATTGCTGCTGCGCAACCCGTCGATCGTCAACATGCTCGACGGCTGCGCCCTCTCGTTGCCCTGCCACGCCGCCGGCGAATTGCCGGTCGGCCTGATGCTCTGGCACGCCGCGCTGCATGATGACGCCGTGCTCGCCATCGCCCTGCAGGCGGAGCGGGCGCTGCAAAACCAATAGCCGTCCACGCCTCTCCACGGGCGTCAGCCGTCTCCTTTACCTCTGAACAATCAATGAAAATCGCGATCGTGGGCGCCGGCATCATCGGCGTCACCACCGCCTGGGAACTGGTCTCCGACGGCCATGAAGTGACTGTGTTCGAGCGCCGCGGCGCCGCGGCTGAGGAAGCCAGTTTTGCCAACGCAGGCGTCGTCGCGCCGGGCTACGTCACGCCATGGGCCGCGCCGGGCATGCGGATGAAGGTGCTGCGCTCGCTGCTCTCCTCGCACGGCGCCATCAAGCTGCGCTGGCCATTGGGCGCGCGCGACCTCGGCTGGATGTCCCGCTGGCAGAAGGCCTGCAAGCTCGAGACCTACCTCGCCAACCGCGCCCGCATGCAGCGGTTGGCCTTCTACAGCCGCACCCGGCTGCACGAGGTGACCGAAGCGCGCGAGCTCAGCTACGAACGCAGCGACGGCTACCTCGTGCTGCTGCGCTCCAAGCGCGAGAAAAAACTGATCCAGCCCGGCCTCGAAGTGCTGCGCACGGCCGGCAGCGTGTTCCGCGAAGTCGATGCCGACGAAGCCCGCCGGATCGAACCCGCGCTCAATGCCGACACGCCGCTGGCAGGCGCCATCCACCTGCCGGAAGACGAAGTCGCCAATTGCCGCCAGTTCGCGCTGCTGCTCAAGTGGGAGGCCGAAGCGCTCGGCGCGCAGTTTCATTTCAACTGCGACATCGCGCCGCTCAGCCGCGCGGCCCCCACCTCGCTCTCGCTTGCCAGCGGCTCGGAAGCGCTGCGTTTCGACGCCGTGATCGTGTGTGCCGGCCTGGCCTCGGCGCCGCTGTTGCGGCCGCTGGGCCTGCGGATTCCGCTCGCACCGGTCTACGGCCACTCGGTCAGCGCGCCGGTGCGCGAGCCACTCAATGCGCCGCGTAGCGCAGTGATGGACGAGCGCTACAAGGTCGCCATCTCGCGCCTGGGCCAACGCGTGCGCGTGGCCGGCAGCGCCGAGATCGGCGGCTCGCTCGACGCGATGAATCCGGCCGCGATCCAGACGCTCTACAAGGTACTGCACGACTGGTTTCCAGGCGCCGCGACGCTGCAATCGGGCGTGCAGCAGTGGAAAGGCGCGCGGCCGATGCTCCCCGACGGCCCGCCGGTGCTGGGCGCCAGCGGCATCCCCGGCGTGTGGCTCAACCTTGGGCACGGTTCGAGCGGCTGGGCGCTTTCGTGCGGCAGCGCGCGCGTGCTTGGCGACCTGATCGGCGGACGGGATCCGGGCGTCGATCTCGAAGGCCTGGGCGTCGAACGGCTCAGTCTTTAGGACCCCACCGCCGCCGCATTTCGGGACTTGGCGGCTGCTCGACCGGCAGGTCGGGCGGCGCAGCCGGCCTGAGCTTCTGGGCGACCCATGCCAACAGCGCGGGCGCCACGAGCGCAAAGAAGACAAGGCACAGCAGATCGGCGCCCATCATCAGCCAACGCTGCGTGAAGGAAAGCGCCTCGACCGGCAGGTCGAACCAGCGGATCACGCAGACAGCGTAGGCCACGCCTGCAACCCAGGCCACATCGCGCAATGGAACCCATCGCTTCAGTTCGGCCAGCAGGAAGGCGCCCCACACGATGGCCAGCAGGGCAAGCGACCATGCCGTACCGCCGATCCACGCCGCCGTCGCGACCACGAAAAAGACGATCCACGCGAGCAGCAGGACCAGCAGCCAGCCAAGGCTCTTGAGCTTCATTCGCCGATCATAGGACGGCAAAATACCTCGATGCACCGCATCACCTCCGCCACCGTCGCCGGCCTGTTCGACATCGCGGCAACGCGTCGCATCGAGCAGGCAGCCGCCGCCGCCCTGCCCGCCCACACGCTGATGCAGCGTGCCGGCCTCGCCGTAGCGCGGCTGGCGATGGCGATTGCGCCGCATGCGCGCACGATCTGGATCGCCTGCGGACCGGGCAACAACGGCGGCGATGGCCTCGAAGCCGCGGCGCAGCTTCAGCATCGCGGTTTCATGCCGATCGTCACGTTCCTCGGCGACGAGAACCGGCTGCCGCCCGATGCCAAGGCATCGCTGCAGCGCGCCCGCGACGCCAGCGTCATCTTTGCGCAGAAGCCGCCCGCCGAATACGAGCTGGCGATCGATGCGCTGCTCGGTATCGGGTCGACCCGGCCACCCGAAGGCGTGATCGCCGAGTGGCTCCGCGAGATGGATGCGGGAGGCCAGCCGGTACTCAGCGTCGATGTGCCCTCTGGATTGAATGCGGACACTGGTGTGCTGTCGGGCAGCACCGGAGCCCATGCGGACACGACTCGCTTCTGCCTGACCTTCCTGACCCTCAAGCCCGGCCTCTTCACCGCACATGGCCGCGATGCAGCAGGAACCGTGTGGTTCGACGATCTCGGCTGCGGCGACACCGCCGAGCCGCCGACCGCACGCCTGGCAGGCACGCCCAAGGCGCAGGTCCGCCCCCACACGTCGCACAAGGGCAGCTATGGCGATGTCGCAGTGATCGGTGGAGCGTCGGGCATGGCGGGCGCAGCTCTGCTGGCCGGGTCGGCCGCCCTGCATGCAGGTGCCGGCCGCGTGTTTGTCGGACTGCTCGATCCCAGCGCTGCGCCAGTGGACACGGCGCAACCCGAGTTGATGCTCCGGGACGCCAACGAACTCGACCTCTCGGACATGACCGCTGTCTGCGGCTGTGGCGGCGGCACGGACGTTCGCCCGGTGCTGCCGCGCGTGCTGGCGACGGCGGCTGCACTGGTGCTCGATGCCGACGCACTCAACGCCATCGCCACCGACAGCGCGCTGCAGACGCAACTGGCATCACGCGCCCGGCGCGGAAGGCCGACGGTGATCACACCCCATCCATTGGAAGCAGCGCGTCTGCTGGGTTGCACGGTCGGCGATGTTCAGGCAGACCGGCTGGCGGCAGCCCGCCAGCTCGCGTCGCGCTTCGGCGTCGTCGCCGTGCTCAAGGGATCGGGGACGGCGATCGCGGACGACGACGACGGCGCGCCGGCGGTGCTCAACCTCACGGGCAACGCGCGGCTCGCGACCGCCGGCACCGGCGACGTGCTCGCCGGCATGATCGCTGCCGCGCTGGCAGCGCAGCAACCCGCGTTCGAGGCGGCATGCGAAGCCGTCTGGCGGCATGGGCACATCGCCGACGCCTGGCCGACGAATGCGGCCCCGCTCACAGCCGGCACGCTGGCGCGCCAGGCGCCCTTCTGACAGCTTTCTAGCCGCGTCCCACGAAGGGCATCTTCGTCGCCATGATGGTGTGGAACAGCACGTTGGCTTCCAGCGGCAGGTTCGCCATGTAGAGCACCGACTGGCCCACGATCTTGACGTCGATCAGCGGCTCGATCGCGAGTTCGCCATTCGCCTGCGGCACGCCCTTGGCCATGCGCGCAGCCAATTCGGTCATCGCGTTGCCCACGTCGACCTGGCCCACGGCGATGTCGTACTTGCGGCCATCGAGCGACGCGGTCTTGGTCAGCCCCTCGACCGCATGCTTGGTTGCCGTATACGCAATGGAATTCGGACGCGGCGCGGTGGCCGAGATGGAGCCGTTGTTGATGATCCGCCCGCCCATCGGCACCTGCGCCTTCATCGTGCGGAACGCCTGCTGAATGCAGAAGAACATGCCGGTGAGATTGATGTCGACCACGCCCTGCCACTGCGCGGGCGTCCAGTCCTCGAACGGGCCCGGCGGGTTGCCCACGCCGGCGTTGTTGAACAGCAGGTCGACGCGGCCGTAGCGCTCCACCGTGGCGGCGAAGAGCGACTGCACCGACTCGGCATTCGACACATCGGTCGGCACCGCAAAGGCGCGCGCACCGGCGCCCGACTCTTCGGCCACCTGCTCCAGCGGCTCGAGGCGACGGCCCGCGAGAACCACGCTCCAGCCGTCGCCCAGCAGCGCCAGAGCGGCGGCCCGGCCAATGCCGGTACCCGCGCCGGTAACGATCGCGATGCGGCCCTTGTTGTTGCTTTCAACGCTCATGCTCAATGTCTCCTTCTCGGCTTGTCTGTCGTATCGATTTTTTGGGGATCATCCGCGGCGGGGCTTGCGCCCCTTCATCTTGTTGGCTGCCTTCTTGACCGCCGACTTGAAGGCCTGCATCGCCGACTGCGGCCCGGCAGCAACGGCAGCCGTGCTGCGCTCCGCCCGCTGGTCGCTGGTGGCCGCCTCTGCCTTGTGGCGCGAACCACGCTTGGCCGACGCCTTGACCGGCACGCCGCCGGATGCGGCACCCTTGTCCTTCATGGCGCGCGCCGTCAGGTCTTCACCTTCGCGCACGAGGCGGAAGTCGATCTTGCGGCCGTCCAGGTCGACACGGCTCACCTGCACCCGCACCCGCGTGCCGATGGCGTAGCGGATGCCGGTGCGCTCGCCGCGCAGTTCCTGGCGCATCTCGTCGAACTTGAAGTATTCGCCGCCGAGCTCGGTGATGTGCACCAGGCCCTCGACGTACATCGCATCGAGCGTGACGAAGATGCCGAAGGTGGTGGCCGCGGTAACGACGCCACCGTATTCCTCGCCTAGGTGCTCGCGCATGTACTTGCACTTGAGCCAGGCCTCGACGTCGCGGCTGGCCTCATCGGCGCGACGTTCGTTGGCGCTGCAATGCAGGCCCGCGGCCTCCCAGGCCAGCACCTCCTTGGTGGGCGCAATGGTCGCCTTCTGCGGCTTGTTCGTGGGCGCTTTCACACGCGAGGCGAGCCGCTTGGCCAGCTTGGCATGCGCCTCGCCCGGGGTCGGCAGCATCGGCAACTGGTAGCGGGTCTTCGTGAGGATCGCCTTGATCACGCGGTGCACCAGCAAGTCGGGGTACCGGCGGATCGGGCTGGTGAAATGCGTGTACGCCTCGTAAGCGAGGCCGAAATGGCCGCTGTTGAACGGCGTGTAGATCGCCTGCTGCATCGAGCGCAGCAGCATCGTGTGGATCTGCTGCGCGTCGGGGCGCTCCTTGGTGGCCTCGGCAATCGCCTGGAACTCGCCAGGCTTCGGATCGTCGGTGATGCTGAGACCAACGCCCATGGCCTTGAGGTAGCCGCGCAGGATTTCCTTCTTCTCCGGCGTCGGGCCTTCATGCACGCGGAACAGGCCCGGATGCTTGCCTTCGGCGATGAAGTCGGCGCTGCAGACGTTGGCTGCGAGCATTGCTTCTTCGATGAGGCGGTGCGCTTCGTTGCGCGTGCGCGGCACGATCTTCTCGATGCGGCCGGCGTCGTCGCAGATGATCTGCGTCTCGGTGGTCTCGAAGTCGACCGCGCCTCGCTTGCCGCGCTGCTTGAGCAGAGCCTTGTAGACGTCGGCGAGGTTCAGCAGGTCTTTGACGCGGTCCTTGCGTTTCGCAGCTTCCGGGCCACGCGTGTTGCCGAGGATCGCCGCCACTTCGGTGTACGTGAATCGCGCATGGCTGAACATCACAGCCGGATAGAACTGGTACGCGTAGATTTCGCCATCGGCGGCCACGAGCATGTCGCACACCATGCACAGGCGCTCGACTTCGGGGTTGAGCGAGCACAAGCCGTTCGAGAGCTTCTCGGGCAGCATCGGGATGACGCGGCGCGGGAAGTAGACGCTGGTGGCGCGGTCGTAGGCGTCGATGTCGATGGCCGAGCCGGTCCGCACATAGGCGCTGACATCAGCAATTGCGACCAGCAATCGCCAGCCCTTGCCGCGGCCCACCTTGGCGGGCTCGCAGTACACGGCATCGTCGAAGTCGCGGGCGTCTTCGCCGTCGATGGTGACGAGCGGAATGTCGGTGAGGTCGACGCGTCCCTTCTTGTCAGCGGGGCGGACTTTCTCTGGCAAGGCCTTGGCCTCGGCCAGGCACTCGGCGGAAAACTCATGCGGCACACCGTACTTGCGCACGGCGATCTCGATCTCCATGCCGGGGTCGTCGATCTCGCCCAGCACTTCTCTCACGCGGCCCACGGGCTGGCCGAACAGGGCCGGCGGCTCGGTAAGTTGCACCACCACTACCTGGCCCACCTTGGCGGGACCGGTCGCGCCCTTGGGGATCAGGACGTCCTGTCCATAGCGCTTGTCTTCGGGGGCTACGAGCCAGATGCCGCCTTCATGCAGCAGGCGGCCGATGATCGGCTGCTCAGGACGCTCGACGATCTCGACCACGCGTCCTTCGGGACGACCGCGGCGGTCCTGGCGCACGACGCGCGCCTTGACGCGGTCCTTGTGCAGCACCGCACGCATCTCGTTCGGGGGCAGATAGATGTCCGCCTCGCCGTCATCGCGTTGCACGAAGCCGTGACCGTCGCGATGTCCTTGAACAGTGCCTTCGAATTCGTCCAGCAAGCCGCTGGAATTGACATTATTTTTGATATGATCTCCTTCTTTCCTGAAATTCAAAACGTACTTGCTTTTGCAGGTATGTGGGCCCAGATGGCGGAATTGGTAGACGCACTAGTTTCAGGTACTAGCGAGTAACATCGTGGAGGTTCGAGTCCTCTTCTGGGCACCAAGTTTAAACAGACCCTCATCGGGTCTTTCGATTCAAGCCACCGGCATCCGGTGGCTTTTTTCTTGCCCGCTCGAGTCCGAGCCGGCATCGAGCAACCCACGAATTCCTTTGTCGCGACGAAATCACTGCGTTCGATTTGGTATACTCGTGGGCTTTCCTGAAAAGCCCAGATGGCGGAATTGGTAGACGCACTAGTTTCAGGTACTAGCGAGTAACATCGTGGAGGTTCGAGTCCTCTTCTGGGCACCAAAGTCAAGCAGACCCCTACCAGGTCTTTCGAATGAAGCCACCGGCATCCGGTGGCTTTTTTCTTGCCCGTTCGAATCATCAAATCGGCAATGCGATCAAGTCATGCCCCTCGGCGCCCACGATGCGCGCGCGAGTGAACTCACCGATCTTCAGCGTCTTGCTGATCTTCTCGGGCGGCAGCAGCCGCACGGTGCCGTCAATCTCCGGCGCATCCGCATAGGTACGCCCCACGCCACCTTTGCGGCCCATGCCGGGAGCGGAGTCGACCAGCACCTGCATCGTCGCGCCGATACGCTTTTGCAGCTTGGCGATCGACACGGCTTCGGCCACTTCCATGAAGCGGATGCGACGCGCTTCGCGCTCGGCCTCGGGCAGCATGCCCGGGATCTCATTGGCGGTCGCACCTTCGACGGGGCTGTAGGCAAAACAACCGGCGCGATCAATTTCGGCTTCGCGGATGAAGTCGAGCAGATGCTCGAATTCCTGCTCCGTCTCGCCGGGGAAGCCGGCGATGAAGGTGCTGCGGATCACGAGTTCCGGACACACCTCGCGCCAACGCGCGAGCCGCTCTAGATTCTTCTCGCCACTGGCCGGACGCTTCATGCGCTTGAGCACATCGGGATGACTGTGCTGCAGCGGCACGTCGAGGTAAGGCAGCACTTGGCCGCTCGCCATCAAGGGGATGATTTCGTCGACGCTCGGGTATGGGTACACATAGTGCAGGCGAACCCAGGCACCATAAGGCTCGGCGATTTCGCCAAGCGTGCGCACCAGTTCGAGCATGCGCGTCTTGACGGGCTTGCCGTCCCAGAAACCAGTGCGGTACTTCACGTCAACGCCGTAGGCGGAGGTGTCTTGACTGATCACCAGCAGCTCTTTCACGCCGCCTTCGAAGAGGGCCTTGGCCTCCCCGAGCACATCGCCCACCGGCCGTGACACGAGGTCGCCGCGCATCGAAGGGATGATGCAAAAAGTGCAACGGTGGTTGCAGCCTTCGCTGATCTTCAGATATGCGTAGTGGCGGGGCGTCAGCTTGAGGCCAGCGATGCCGAAAGTGTTCGGCACCAGGTCGATGAACGGATCGTGCGGCTTGGGCAGGTTGGCGTGCACCGCATCCATCACTTCTTGCGTGGCGTGGGGGCCGGTCACGGCCAGCACGCTCGGGTGCATCTGGCGCACCAGGTTACCGCCCTGGTCGCCGGTCTTGGCGCCCAGGCAGCCGGTGACGATCACGCGGCCATTCTCGGCCAGCGCTTCACCGATGGTGTCCAGGCTTTCCTTCACGGCATCGTCGATGAAGCCGCAGGTGTTGACGATCACCAGATCGGCACCTTCGAATGTCTTGGATGTCTGGTAACCCTCGGCGCTCAGCCGGGTCAGGATCAATTCGGAATCTGTAAGGGCCTTGGGACAGCCAAGGCTCACAAAGCCGACCTTGGGGGCAGTCGACGCGGTCGTTCGTTCGGGGGAGGCAACTTCGCTCATATGCCTCTATTGTCCCAGCTATCGGTGACAACCGGGCAATCATTGGGCAAGCCCCGCCTTGGCGAGGCCCGCAACCATTCAGGGACGCTTGATGCCAAAGGCCCCCAGTACCTGTTCGGTGTTTTTCTGCATCTGCTCCTGCATCTGCAGGAAGACATTCTTGGATTGCTCGACGTAGTTACCCATGAGCCCCTGGAGCATCGGCGACTGCATGGTCATGAATTTCGACCACATCTCGGGCGTCAAGCCCTCGGCCTTGTCGGCGAGCTGGGCCTGCACTTCGGTCATCGCCTGGATGTTCTTCTCGAGGTACGGCCCCATGTAGCCCTGCATCGCCTGACCGTAGAAGCGGATGATGTTGGCCAGCACCTGCTCGGTGAACATCGGCGCGCCGCCCGCCTCTTCTTCCAGAATGATCTGCAGCAGGATGCTGCGCGTGAGGTCGTCGCCAGTCTTGGCATCGCGCACCACGAACTGGGCATTCTGGATGACCAGTTGCTTCACCTCGGTCAGCGTGATGTACGTGGATGTCTCGGTGTCGTAGAGCCTTCGGTTGGGATACTTCTTGATCACACGCTGTACCGGCTTGACCCCGGACTTCTTGCTCTGCACTGCGGACTCCTTCACATGGACGCCCATGTCATCGGATGATTCTAGGGAGCGGTTTTGCTGCATCGCGACAAGGTTTACCCTGACCGCGCGTCGCACTTCAGCCTTGCGATGTCGCGTACTCGGCGCCGCATGCGTGGCAGGCAGCTGTTTCGGGACGCTCTTCAATCGCCTCGCGAAAGCGAAGCGGACTCTTGTGGCCGTAGACCACCCAGCATCGCGGGCAATGCTCTTGTCCCGCAGTCGGCAGGTAGGCGCGAGCGCGCTGTTCGGCACGCTCCTCGGTCACCGCCACGCCTTGCCGGAGGGCTCGCGCCACTTCGCGCGCTGCCATGGTGTCAGTACGGCCGCCAGCATGGTCGTTGATGCCGTAAACCGCGCGCGCAAACTCTATAGGCGCCTGCCGCAGCAGTGCGGCAACGCGCACGCCGGCATGAGCCCGATCAACCAGCGTTGATCGCGTATTCATCGGATCGCTTGTCAAGAAATTGGGGATGGGGTTGCAGAGCGGCCAAGGTAGCACAACAACATGCCATGGTCCTTTTCTGCATCACCACAAGGGACGATTGAAACACCGGGGAACCCGGTGAAAGCTCTGTTCAACAGACCCGGTGGTTGGCCGGAAGTTAAAACAGAAATTGGTAGGCGCGATTGGACTCGAACCAACGACCCCCACCATGTCAAGGTGGTGCTCTAACCAGCTGAGCTACGCGCCTAAGGATGTGTCCGAGAAGCAGCTATTGTAGCAGGAGAAAACACGCTTTTTTAGCGGCGACGTGCAGATCGCACACCAACAACCGCAGTGACGATGCCGAGCACCTGCGTCAATCGCGCCGCATCAGCGATTTCCACAGTGAACGTCATCCACGCCGTGCCCTTCACCGACTGCGTCTGCACGCCGATCACATTCATCTTTTCTCGAGCGAACACATCGGAGATGTCGCGCAGCAGGCCCTGGCGGTCGGCCGCTTCGACAGCGACATCAACCGCATAGACCGGCGCATCGCCGCCCTTCTTCGTCGCGCCCCATTCGACATCGATCACGCGCTCGCCATCGCGCGCAGCCATCGTACGGAAGTTGCTGCAATCGCTGCGGTGCACGCTGACGCCGTGGCCGCGCGTCACGAAGCCGCTGATGGCATCAGGCGGTGCGGGCTTGCAGCATTTGGCGAGCTGCGTCATCAGAGAAGAAACGCCCACCACGAGCACACCGCCCTTGCCGGACTTCTCGCTGCCGCGCGCCTTCTTGATCTGCACGCCATCGTCGGGGTTCGATGCCGGCTCCGGCGGGCGCAGCAGCGTCTCGATGTTGCGCAGCGAAAACTCGTCCTTGCCCACCACTTCGAACAAGTGGTCCGCCGACTTGAAGCCAAGCTGCGAAGCCAGGTCCTCGAGCCGCATGGCCGTCTTGCCTTCGCGCTGCAGCAGCTTCTCGACCGCCTCGCGTCCGCGCGCGACGGTCTCGTGCGTGATCTGTGCGTTGAACCACGCGCGCACCTTGGCACGCGCGCGATGACTCGCCAGATAACCCAGTTCGGCATTGAGCCAATCGCGCGATGGGCCGCCTTCCTTGGCGGCGATGATCTCGACCGTCTGCCCATTCGACAGCGGCGTGTTGAGCGGAACCATCGCGCCATCGACGCGCGCACCGCGGCAGCGGTGGCCCAGCGTGGTGTGCACCGTATAGGCAAAGTCCACCGGCGTCGCGCCTTGGGGCAATTCGACGATGGCCGCATCGGGCGTCAGCACATAGATGCGGTCGTCGAACAGCCCCTGCCCCTGCAAGCCGCCCGAGAGATCGCGCTCCCAGGCCAGCAGCTGACGCAGCACGGCGATCTTCGCGTCGTACTCGCCGCTCGCCCAGACGCCCGCGTACCCCTTGTGCCCTGCTTCCTTGTAGGCCCAGTGCGCGGCCACGCCGTGTTCGGCATGGTCGTGCATTTCTTCAGTACGAATCTGGATCTCGATCGGCTTGCCCGGCTTGCCATCGACCAGTTCGCGCACCACGGTGTGCAGCGACTGGTAGCCATTCGGCTTGGGCCGTGCGATGTAGTCGTCGAACTCCTCGTCGATCGGCTGGAAATGCGTGTGCACCCAGGCGAGTGCCGCATAGCAATCCTTCACGTCCGCCACCACCACGCGCAGCGCGAGGATGTCGAACACCTGCGCGAAGTCGAGCGACTTGCCTCGCATCTTCTTGACGATGCTGTAGATGTTCTTGGGCCGCCCCTGCACCGTGGCGTGAACACCCTCGGCCTGCAATTCGCGCTCGAGTTCCGAGCGCAATTGCTCGATGTGGCCTTCGCGCTCGATGCGCTTCTCGTCGAGCAGGCGCGCAATGAGCTTGTAGGTTTCAGGCTCGATGAAGCGGAATGAAAGATCCTCGATCTCCCACTTCACCTGCCAGATGCCCAGCCGGTTGGCCAGCGGCGCGAACACCTGCAGCGACTCGCGCGCCACGCTCTCGGGCGCCGGCTGCTTGCTGGCCGCCGCATGGCGCAAGGTCTGGAGGCGCGAGGCGAGCCGCAGCATCACGACGCGCAGATCGCGCGAGAACGCCAGCAGCATCTTGCGCACGTTCTCGGTCTGCGCACCGGCGCCTTCGATGTGATGACCCTGCGACGCCGAGCGGGCCTGCTCCTGCACGCGTACCAGCTTGGTGGTCTCGACCGCGAGCGCCGCGAAGTTGTCGCCGAACACCTTGGCGATCACCTCCTGCGGCCGGTTCAGGTGTTGGCACGAATAGACAAGATAGCTCGCCGCCTGCATCGCCTCGGAGCCACCCATCTTCGCGACGATGGCGGCCACCGCGTCGGCATGCGCCAGCGTGTTCTCGCCGGTGTCGAGCTTTTCATCGGCGATCAGCGGCTCGGCAAATGCGCGGGCGCGCGCGAGCATGTTCTCGATCACCGGCGTGCGGTCGGCCGTTGCCGCGGACAACGGATAGTCGACCACGGCGGTATCGGACAGGGGTGCCGTCTGCAGGCTCGAGGACTCGCGCTTCACGCTGCTTCACCCCATCAATCGAACAGAAAAGAAGTGACGACGGCGACCTGCGCGGGATCGATGAAGGTCGGCGCATGGCCCACCCCTTCGAACTCGACCAGCGCTGCCTTCGGTCCGCGCTGCGTCATGGCCTGTGCCGTCTCGCGCGAGAGCAAGTCCGAATCGGCACCGCGCGTCACCAGCGTGCGTGCGGTGATGGCGTCGTACAGGCTCCACATGATCGCACCGCCCTGCGCCGCCGCTTCGGGCGTGATGGCGCGCAGCGCCACGGCGATGGCCGGGTCGTAGTGCAGCAGCCACTGGCCATTGCCTGCGTCGTTGCCAGATTCGATCTTGGCGGCACCATCGGCCGTGCGCTGCGATGCAGGCACCACCATGTGCTGCGACAGCGCGAGCCACTGCTCGGGGGTGTGCGGGCCGAAGCTGGTGGAGATCGCCCACATCGCATCGGCCGCGTCCTTCACGCTGCCGTAGCGACCGCCCTGCCCCACGTACGCGGCGATGCGCTGCAGCGCGACCGGCTGGATCGTCGGGCCCACATCGTTCGCAATGAAGCGGCGCACCGGTCGCGCCAACGGCAACTCCTTGTGCCCCGCCAGCACGAAGCCGATCAGCCCGCCCATGCTGGTGCCGAAATAGTCGAGCGTGTCGATCGCCTGTTCGCGTTGCAGTTGGGCAATCAGCGCCACCATGTCGGCCGCGTAGACAGGCACTTGATAAAAGGCCGGATCGCGCAGCCAGTCGCTGCGCCCGCGCCCCGCGACGTCGGGGCAGATCACCCGCACATCACCGCCCGCGCGCGCCACGATGGCCTCTGCCAGCACGTCGAAGTCGCGCCCTTGCCGGGTGAGCCCGTGCACGCAGACCACCACATGCGCACTGCGTTCGTCGCCCCATTGCCAATAGGCCATGCGATGGCCGCCCTGGGCGTCGTCGCATGCCACGTAATGAAGCGTCGGTTCGGTCATGAAAAGGGGGAGGTCGTGGTGCGGATAATGGTCTCGTTGCATCCTAATTCATCCGGAGATTGATCTTCATGCTCAAAGGCAAAACCGCGCTTGTCACGGGGTCCACCAGCGGCATTGGCTTCGCCATTGCCCAGTCGCTTGCCCAGCAAGGCGCACACATCGTGCTCAACGGCTTCGGCGATGCCGAAACGCCCAAGTCCCAGATCGAAGCGCTCGGCGTTCGCGCCGAGTACCACGGCGCGGACATGAGCAAGCCCGGCGAGATCGAGGACATGATGAAGTTCGCCGCGTCGAAGTTCGGTCGTGTCGACATCCTGGTGAACAACGCCGGCATCCAGCATGTCGCCAAGGTCGAGGACTTCCCGGTCGAACGTTGGGACGCGATCATCGCAATCAACCTCACCAGCGCGTTTCATACGACGCGCCTCGCGATTCCGGCGATGCGCGAAGCCAACTGGGGCCGCATCATCAACGTCGCATCGGCCCATGGCCTGGTCGCCTCGGCGCAGAAATCGGCCTATGTGGCGGCAAAGCACGGCATCGTCGGCTTCACCAAGTCGGTCGCGCTCGAAACAGCGACCACCGGCGTCACCAGCAACGCGATCTGCCCCGGTTGGGTGCTCACGCAACTCGTGCAAAAGCAGATCGACGACCGTGCGGCCCGCGAAGGCATCTCGGCCACGCAGGCGCAAAACGATCTGCTCGGGGAGAAGCAGCCTTCGCTGCAGTTCACGACGGTCGAGCAACTCGGCGGCCTTGCGGTCTTCCTGTGCTCGCCGGCAGCCGACCAGGTGCGCGGCGTGGCTTGGCAAATGGACGGCGGCTGGACCGCTCAGTAACCAAGGCCTCCCGGCTTTTCACGCCGCTTCGCGTCATGTAATTCGCCACCTCCCGAGGAGGAGGCGCGGGCCGCCTTGGGGCGGCCCGGCGGCGCCCGCCGAGTGCTCTTTACTTGAGCTGCACCGACCCCGACACGTTCACGATCACGCTGGTCTTGCCAGCTTCAACGGGCACGGCCGAATCGGCCGAGAACGACTTGGCCTGCATTGCCATCACGCGCGGGCGGGGGCCGCCGTCGTTCGCATTCACCGACACCTCGCGCAGCGTATAGCCGCCGAAGCCGAAGCCCTTGGCCAGCTCGTTGGCCTTTTGCTTGAAGTTCTCGATCGCGATGTTCTGCGCTTCGGCCTCGGTCTTGGCGCGCTGCTCGCGGCTCAGGCCGAACCCCACGTTCCCCACGCTGAGCGTGGTGATGCGGCCGGCCGTCTGCGTGATGCGCGGAAAGTCGCGGCCTTCGAGCACCAGTTCGGTCGAACCCTGCCAGCCGTTGATCTTGCCGTCCTTCGTATAGCGCGGCGAGAGGCTGAAGTTGCCGGTGCGCACGTCGAGCTGGCCGGGCTGCGCGTTCTTCTTGGCTTCGTTGAGGGCGGCGTCGAGCGCGGCCTTGAGCTGGGTCTGCACGGTGGCGGCATCGGTCGCGTCGCGGGTGGTCACCAGCGTCATGCTCAAGAGGTCCTGCTGGACCTCGACGGTGCCCGACGCGGTGAGCTGAAGCACGTTCTGCGGCGCTGGCGTGACGACGTTCTGGGCCAGTGCGGAACCGGCAGCGGCCAGGACGGCGCAAACGGCGAGCAATTTGATTTTTTTCAAGAAAAGGAACTCCCTAGGTTGGTGGCGAGGAACACCCGCGCCAGCGCGCTCAGTGGCGCTGGCTGCGCGGCACGGTCAGCGAACGGGCCGCGGGCATCGGTGCCGGCGTGATCCGCTCGGCTGGCTGCGATTCTGCCGAATTCGCCATGGCCCCCACGCCGGGCGGCATCCACTGCCCCCGGATCTGCTGCCGCAGCTCGAACAGCTCCCCAGCGGTCAGGCGTCTGCCGGCGGCGGCTTCTTCACGCCGGATTTCTTCTCGCTGCGCCGCCCGGTGGGCGGCCACGGCATCCCGCACTTCACTGCGGCGCACCTCGCCGACCCTGAAAAAGTCACCGGAAACCGCCCATGTGGAGCCACAGGCGCAGACAAGGAGCAATGGCAGTGTGGAAAAAGGAAGTCTCATCGAGTATTGGTCATGAAGGCAGGGAACTTTGCCACCGCCGCGCTAACGCCGGATGACCAGAGGGCGAGCGTCCGCAAGTTTTGTAACTTAGTGTCAAACCATAAGTAAATCTGGCTCGATGGGGTGCTAACGCCTTCAGAATCGGCGCTGTTACAAATTCAACGTTGTAGAAATGACTCAAGTTCCCGCTCGCACTGACAAGATCGTGATCGTCGACGACGACGCCCGCATCCGTGACCTGCTTCGCCGCTACCTGACCCAGGAAGGTTTCGAAGTGATCGTGGCCGAGGACGGCAAGGCGCTCAACCGCATCCTGTTGCGCGACACGGTCGACCTGATCGTGCTCGACCTGATGATGCCCGGCGAAGACGGCCTCTCCGTCTGCCGGCGCCTTCGCGCCGCCAACGACCGCACGCCGATCATCATGCTCACCGCCAAGGGCGAAGACGTGGACCGCATCGTCGGTCTGGAAGTCGGCGCCGACGACTACCTCGGCAAGCCCTTCAACCCCCGCGAACTGCTGGCCCGCGTGCACGCCGTGCTGCGCCGCCGTCCGCCGCTCGAGGCGCCCGGCGCCCCCTCCACCGAGAACGAGACCGTCACCTTCGGCCCGTTCGCCTTCGACCTCGGCTCGCGCACGCTCAAGAAGGACGGCGAAGAACTTTCGCTGACCACCGGCGAATTCGCGATGTTGAAGGCGCTGGTGCGCCACCCGCGCCAGCCGCTGTCGCGCGAAAAGCTCGCCCAGCTGGCCCGCGGCCGCGAATTCGAGCCCTTCGACCGCAGCCTGGACGTGCAGATCTCGCGCCTGCGCAAGCTGGTGGAGTCGGACGCCGCGGCGCCACGCTACATCCAGACCGTCTGGGGCGTGGGCTACGTCTTCGTGCCGGACGGCACGGCCTGAGCCGCCGCTGAGAGGTGGCCATCGGCCCAACTGCCAGACCTGCCAGACCCGGCCAAGCGCAGGAGGACGGCGCGCAGGTCACCATGCCGAGCCCGCTGGAGGCCAGCGCGGCGCGTGACCGTCGCCCCGGCCTCAAGCTGGGCTTCAGCCTTTTCTGGCGCACTTTCTTCCTGCTCGCACTGCTGCTGATCGGCTGCACGGTCGCCTGGCTGCAGACTTTTCGCTCACTCGAATACGAGCCGCGCGCCATTCAAACGGCCCACCAGATCGCCTCGCTCGTGAACCTCACGCGCGCGGCGCTGGTGTATTCGGACGCCATCACCCGCGTCTCGCTGATCAAGACGCTGGCCGACCAGGAAGGCGTGCGCATCCTGCCGCGCGAACCGAACGACCGCTTCCAGCCCTACACCAGCGGCGCGCTCGACCAGCGCGTGACCGAGGAGCTGATCGACCAGCTCGGCGAAGGCACCACCGTGGCCAGCCGCGTCAACGACGAGGCGGGCCTGTGGATCGGCTTCACGATCGAGAGCGACACCTACTGGCTGCTGCTCGATCCGACGCGCTTCAGCCGCGTGGGCGGGCGCACCTGGCTGGTCTGGCTCAGTACCGCGATGGCGCTCTCGCTGGCCGGCGCGGCGCTGATCACCCGGCTCATCAACCTGCCGCTCAAGCAGCTGTCGCGCGCGACCATGCAGGTGCGCGAGGGCGAATACGAAGCGCACCGGCTCGACGAGCGCGCCCGCACCAACGAGATCCGCGCGGTCAACATTGGCTTCAACCGCATGGCGGACCAGCTCGCCAAGATCGAGCAGGACCGCGCCATCATGCTGGCCGGCATCTCGCACGACCTGCGCACGCCGCTCGCGCGCCTGCGCCTGGAAACCGAGATGAGCGTGGCCGACGAGGATGCGCGGGACCACATGGCCGCCGACATCGCCCAGCTCGACGCGATCATCGACAAGTTCCTCGATTACGCCCGGCCCGACCACGTCGATCCGCGCCCCGTGCTGCTGCGCGATGTGGTCGATGCCTGCACCTATGCCGTGCAGGACTACGAGGAAATGAATATCAAGGTCGAGGTCCCGCCCGACCTGCGGGTGCTGGGCGACGAGGTCGAGCTCACGCGCGTGATCTCCAACCTGGTCGAAAACGCCCGGCGCTACGGCAAGACGCCGGCCACAGGCGTGGCGGACGTCACGATCCAGGCGCAGGCGAACAACGATGCGGTGCTGATCAAGGTGCGCGACCACGGCGCGGGCGTCGAGCCCGCCCTGCTCTCCCAGCTGACCAAGCCCTTCTTCCGCGGCGACGCGGCGCGCACTTCGGCGGCGGGCGCGGGCCTGGGTCTTTCGATCGTGGCGAAGAACATCGAGCGCATGGGCGGCACCTTCGCGCTCACCAGCACGCCGGGGCGCGGGCTCGCGGCGCACATCCGCATGCCGCGCGCCATGCCGACGCCCAAGCCGGGCGAAGTACCGGGCAAGAAGCCCGCCTGATCCGCCGCCTTCAGCGGTGGAGCAGCACAGCCGCGCGTGCTTCCATCGCGCGGCCCTCGCCTACCGGGCCGAGCTTCTCGGCCGTCTTGGCCTTCACGTTGACCTGCTCGAGCGCGATGCCCAGCGTGTCCGCGATGCGCTGGCACATGAGCGGAATGTGCGGCGCCAGCTTCGGCGCCTGGGCGATCACGGTGCTGTCGACATTGCCGATTTCCCAGCCCGCCGCCCGCACGCGCCGCGCCGCCTCGGCCAGCAGCATGGCCGAATCGGCACCGCGGAACTGCACGTCGGTGTCAGGAAAGTGCCGGCCGATGTCGCCGAGCCCCGCGCCGCCCAGCAGCGCATCGGTGATTGCGTGCAGCAGCACGTCGGCGTCCGAATGCCCCAGGAGGCCCGTGGTGTGCGGTACCTCGATGCCGCCCAGGATGAGCTTGCGCCCCGCCACGAGCTGGTGAACGTCCCAGCCCTCGCCGACACGGATATTGAAGGGTGCAGGTGTCATTGGAGTACCTCCGCGCTTCGCGCTGCGGTGCGCGCTTGCTTGGGGCGGCCCGGCGCGGCGCTCATGCGATGGCTTTCTTGCGGCTGAGCAAAACCGCTTCGGCCAGCGCGAAATCTTCGGGAAAGGTGATCTTGAAGTTCTGGGCGCTGCCTGGCACCAGCAGCGGCGCAAGGCCGATGGCCTCGATGGCGCTGGCCTCGTCGGTCACCACGTCGCCCACGCGCTCCAGCGCGTCTAGCAGCATGCCGATGCGGAACATCTGCGGCGTCTGGGCCAGCCACTTGTCGGCGCGCGAGAGGGTCTGGGAAACGCGGCTGTCGGCCGAGGACACCTTCAGCGTATCGGCCAGCCGATGGGCCAGCAGGCCTCCGACGGCATCGTGCTCGCAGGCGGCGATCAGCGCCTCGATCTGGCTGGAGGTGACGAGGCAGCGCGCCGCGTCGTGCACCAGCACCCAGTCGTGCGCCCCGGCGCCCTTCTGGCGCAATGCCGCGAGGCCGTTGCGCACCGTGGCCGCCCGGGTCAGGCCGCCGACCTGCAGCAGGTACTCGTCGTCGCCCGGAAAGCGCGGCAGCGCGGCCTGCACTTCGCGGTCGTCCGGCGCCACCACCACCGCCAGGCCGGCAAAACGACCGGCCAGGGCGCGAAAAGCCTCCACCGTGTGCGCCACCATCGACGCCCCCGCGAGCCGCTGGTACTGCTTGGGCTGCACGCCGCCCGCACGGTGGCCGGAGCCGGCACAAGGAATCAGCACGAAGAATCGGGAAGAAGACATGGGGTGCGGCACGGGCCAATGGCCGACAAGCGGATAAGGGGCCGCCATTCTAGAATTGCCTCCTGCACACCCCTCGCCATTCGGCGCGGGGTGTTGTGCATTTCTCGAAGCGTTCCATGGACCTCCCCCACCTCACGGCGGGCAAGCGTTTCACGCTGCCGCGTCCCCCTCTGTCGGCCGATGCCCTGCTGCTCGCACAGCTGGGCATGCGCGAGAAGGCTGCCGGCCGCGCCACCGCGATGTTCACGGCCGACGCCAACGATGCCCAGCGCCTCATCGACGAGATCGCCTTCTTCGCGCCCGACCTGCGCTGCGCCCTCTTCCCCGATTGGGAAACGCTGCCCTACGACAGCTTCTCGCCGCACCAGGACCTGATCAGCGAGCGGCTGGCCACCCTCTGGCGCATCAGCCAGAAAGAGGCCGACGTGGTGCTGGTGCCCGCCACCACCGCGCTTTATCGCCTGGCGCCCCCCGCGTTCCTGGCCGGCTACACCTTCCACTTCAAGGCCAAGCAGAAGCTGGAGGAATCCAAGCTCAAGGCACAGCTCACGCTGGCCGGCTACAGCCACGTGACGCAGGTGGTGAGCCCCGGCGAATACGCGGTGCGCGGCGGCCTGATCGACCTGTTCCCCATGGGCTCGCTGGTTCCGTTCCGTGTCGACCTGTTCGACGACGAGATCGATTCGATCCGCACCTTCGACCCCGACACCCAGCGCAGCCTCTACCCCGTGCCCGAGGTGCGCCTCCTGCCGGGCCGCGAGTTCCCGATGGACGACGACGCCCGCGCGCGCTTTCGCAGCCGCTGGCGCGAACTGCTCGAAGGCGATCCGACCAAGAGCCGCATCTACAAGGACATGGGCAACGGCGTGGCCACCGCCGGCATCGAGTACTACCTGCCGCTGTTCTTCGACGAGACGGCCACGGTGTTCGACTACCTCGGCCCCGACGCCACCGTGGTGCTCCACGGCGACCTCGAACCTGCGTTCCAGCATTTCTGGCAGGACGCGAACGAGCGCTACCGGCTGGTGCGAGGCGACCCGGAGCGCCCCGCGCTGCCGCCCGAGGCGCTGTTCCTGAACGCCGAACAGTTCTACCAGCGCGCCAAGCCGCACGCCCAGCTTGCGATCCGCGGCGACATCGCCACCGACACGC
This sequence comes from Variovorax boronicumulans, assembly GCF_030812215.1. Lineage (GTDB taxonomy): Bacteria > Pseudomonadota > Gammaproteobacteria > Burkholderiales > Burkholderiaceae_C > Variovorax > Variovorax boronicumulans_C. The sequence continues at coordinate 71,088 of NZ_JAUSSG010000001.1, forward strand.
CCTACGCCGAGTTCGACAAGCTCCCGCCCTTCGCGGTGGTGCGCGGCGCCGAAGACCCGCTGGTCGGCCTGAAGGCTCACATCGCCGCCACGCCCCACCGCGTGCTGATGGTCGCCGAGAGCGACGGCCGCCGCGAGAGCCTGCTCGACTTCCTGCGCGCCAGCGGCGTGAGCCCGCCGGCCTTCGATTCGCTGGCCGAGTTCGAGGCCTCCACCGACGAGAAGATCGGCATCGTCACCGCCGCGCTGGCCTCGGGCTTCGCCTGGCGCGAGCAAGGCATCGACCTCGTCACCGAGACCGAGCTCTTCGCCACTGCGCCCACCACACGCCGGCGCAACAAGAAGCAGGAACAGGTCAGCGACGTCGAAGCACTGATCAAGGACCTCTCGGAGCTGAACGTCGGCGACCCGGTGGTCCACACCGCGCATGGCATCGGCCGTTATCGCGGCCTCATGCACATGGACCTGGGCCAGGGCCTCGACGCCGAAGGCAAGCCGCTCCTGCAGGAAATGCTGCACCTGGAGTACGCCGACAAGGCCACGCTGTACGTGCCCGTGTCGCAGCTGCACCAGATCAGCCGCTACACCGGCGTGAGCGCCGACGAGGCGCCGCTGCACCGGCTGGGCTCCGGCCAGTGGGAAAAGGCCAAGCGCAAGGCCGCCGAACAAGTGCGCGACTCGGCCGCCGAACTGCTCAACATCTACGCCCGCCGCGCCGCCCGCGAAGGCCATGCCTTCCGCTACTCGGCCGCCGACTACGAGGTGTTCGCCAACGACTTCGGCTTCCAGGAAACCGCCGACCAGAAGGCCGCGATCCACGCCGTGGTGCAGGACATGATCTCGCCCCAGCCGATGGACCGCCTGGTCTGCGGCGACGTGGGCTTCGGCAAGACCGAGGTCGCGCTGCGCGCCGCCTTCATCGCGATCACCGGCGGCAAGCAGGTAGCGTTTCTTGCGCCGACCACGCTGCTGGCCGAGCAGCACTATCAGACGCTGGTCGACCGCTTCGCCAAGTGGCCGGTGAAGGTGGCCGAGATGAGCCGCTTCCGCTCGGCCAAGGAAATCACGGCTGCCGCAAAGGGGCTGGCCGAGGGCCAGATCGACATCGTGGTGGGCACGCACAAGCTGCTCTCGCAGTCGGTCAAGTTCAAGAACCTGGGCCTGCTCATCATCGACGAGGAGCACCGCTTCGGCGTGCGCCACAAAGAGGCGATGAAGGCGATGCGCGCCGAGGTCGACGTGCTCACCCTCACCGCCACGCCGATTCCGCGCACGCTGGGCATGGCGCTCGAGGGCCTGCGCGATTTGAGCGTGATCGCCACCGCGCCGCAGCGGCGGCTGGCCATCAAGACCTTCGTGCGCAACGAAGGCACCGGCGTGATCCGCGAAGCCGTGCTGCGCGAGTTGAAGCGCGGCGGGCAGGTCTACTTCCTGCACAACGAGGTCGAGACCATCGAGAACCGGCGCCAGAAGCTCGAAGAAATCTTGCCCGAAGCCCGCATCGCGGTCGCCCACGGCCAGATGCCCGAGCGCGAGCTGGAGCGGGTGATGCGCGACTTCGTGGCGCAGCGCTACAACCTCTTGCTGTGCTCGACCATCATCGAGACCGGCATCGACGTGCCGACCGCCAACACCATCGTGATGAGCCGCGCCGACAAGTTCGGCCTCGCGCAGCTGCACCAGCTGCGCGGCCGCGTCGGGCGCTCGCACCACCAGGCGTATGCGTATCTGATGGTTCCGGACACCGAGGGCCTCACCAAGCAGGCAGCCCAGCGGCTCGACGCCATCCAGCAGATGGAAGAACTGGGCTCAGGCTTCTACCTCGCAATGCACGACCTGGAAATCCGCGGCACGGGCGAAGTGCTCGGCGAGAACCAGAGCGGCAACATGATGGAGATCGGCTTCCAGCTCTACAACGAGATGCTGAGCGAGGCGGTGCGCGCGCTCAAGGCCGGGCAAGAGCCCGACCTGCTCTCGCCGCTGTCGGTCACGACCGAAATCAACCTGCACGCCCCCGCCCTCCTGCCCGACGACTACTGCGGAGACGTGCACCTGCGGCTGTCGTTCTACAAGAAGCTGGCCACCGCGAAGACGCCCGACCAGATCGACACGCTGCTCGAGGAAATCGTCGACCGCTTCGGCAAGCTGCCGCCGCAGGCGCAGACGCTGATCGATACGCACCGCCTGCGCGTGCTCGCGCGGCCGTATGGCGTGGTGAAGGTCGATGCGGCGCCGGGCATCATCAACATCACCTTCAAGAAGGACGCACCGGTCGACGGCATGGCCATCATCCAGCTGGTGCAGAAGAACAAGCACATCAAGCTCGCAGGCAATGAAAAGCTGCGCATCGAGCGCGAGCTGAAAGAGCCCAAGGACCGCGCGCAGATGGTGCGAGACGTGCTTCGCAGCCTCGGTCAACCCCTCGTCAAGGAACCCGCCCCCGCATGAGCGCTACAGAAACTTCCCCCGGCCTCGTCCTCCAGCGCGTGAAACCGCCGCTGGCCCTCGCCGACTTCAAGCTGATCGCCTTCGACATGGACTCGACGCTGATCAACATCGAATGCATCGACGAAATCGCCGATGCCGTCGGCAAGAAGGCCGAGGTGGCCGCGATCACCGAGGCCACGATGCGCGGCGAGATCAAGGACTTCAAGGAAAGCCTGCGCCGCCGCGTGGCGCTGCTGCAGGGCGTGCCGGTCGCGGCGCTGCAGCAGGTGTACGACGAGCGCCTGAAGCTCAACCCCGGCGCGACCGAGCTGGTGGCCGCCTGCAAGAAGGCGGGCCTCAAGGTGCTGCTTGTATCGGGCGGCTTCACCTTCTTCGCGAACCGCGTGAAGGACCGGCTGGGCATCGACTTCGCGCGCTCCAACCTGCTCGACGAAGCCGACGGCAAGCTCACCGGCGAGGTCGTGACCCAGAGCTGGGGCGACATCTGCGACGGCGCCGAGAAGCGCCGCACGCTGCTGGAAGTCGCATCGCTCATGGGCATTTCGCCGCAGGAAACCATTGCCGTCGGCGACGGCGCCAACGACCTGCCGATGATGGGCGAGGCCGGCCTCTCGGTGGCCTATCACGCGAAGCCGAAGGTCCGCGAACAGGCCATGGTGGCGATCAACGAAGGCGGGCTCGACCGCCTGCTCGAAATCCTGAAATGACCGCCGCCGCAATCGACGCCCCGCTCTACCGCGCCGACGCGTTGCAGGACTACGCGAGTGCCCTGCTGCAGAAAGCGGGCCTCGCCGCGTCGATGGCCGACAGCGTCGCCCGCACGCTGGTCGAGGGCGACTTGCTGGGCCACGACACGCACGGCCTCGCGCTGCTGGCGGGCTATGTGAAGGAAATCGAATCCGGCGGCATGACACGCGACGGCGCGCCGGAGGTGCTGTCGGACCGCCCCGCCGCCGTGCTGTGGGACGGCAAGCGCCTGCCCGGCCCCTGGCTCATGGACCAGGGCATGGACCTGCTCGTGCCCCGAGCACGCGAACTGGGCACCGCCTCGCTCGTGATCCGCCGCAGCCACCACATCGCCTGCCTCGCCGTCTACATGCTGCGCGCGCTGCAGGAAGACATGCTGATGCTCCTGGCCTGCTCCGACCCCAACAGCGCCAGCGTCGCGCCCTTCGGCGGCACGCAGGCGGTGTTCACGCCCAATCCGCTGGCGATGGGATTTCCGCTCTCGACGGGCGGCGTGATGGTGGATATCTCGGCCTCGATCACCACCAACGGCATGAGCAACCGCAAGCGCGCGGCCGGCGAGACCTTCGCCGAGGAATGGCTGATCGACGCCAGCGGCAAGCCGACGAACGACCCGCAGGTGCTGTTCGACCAGCCGCCGGGCACGCTGCTGCCCGTGGGCGGCCTGAGCCATGGCCACAAGGGCTACGGCATGGCGCTGTTGGTGGAGACGTTGACGGCCGGGTTGGCGGGCTTCGGCCGGGCCGATCCGAAAGAGGGCTGGGGCGCGACGGTGCACATCACGCTGCACGACCTGAATGCGTTCGGCGGCAAGGAAGCGTTCCTGCACCAGATGGACCACGTTGCGGCCCAGTGCCGGAACAACGCACCGATCGACGCTGCGAAACCGGTCCGGCTGCCGGGAGAAGGCGGGTTGAAGCGCCGGGAAGCGCAATCGAAGAACGGGGTGCGGCTGCACCCGTCGATCGCGCGCTCGCTGCAGGACGCGGAGCAGCGCCACGGCCTGCAACTCGCGCAGGCGCTTCTTTGAAGAATCAGTCTTCTTCGGGCGCTTCCCCGGTCCGGTCGCCGACCGGGCGCGGCGTGCGCTTGCCGGGCTTGGCCAGGATCTCGACGTAGAACTGCTTGCCGGCCTCTTTCACGATGCCGTCGATCAGCTTGTTGATGGCCGGCAGATGGACGACCTCGGCCGATTCCTGCGCTGCGCCGAACTTGCAATCGAAGTCCCAGAAGTCGCTGCCTTCGGGCAGGTCGCGGCGGCGTTCGCGCTTGATGTACTTGCGGATCTCGTGCTTGATGGCTTCGACGAGACGGTCGGGGTGCTTGCCCTCGACCTGGAGCTGAAAGGTTTTTCTCATGGGTGATCCTAACCCGCTGTGTAAAGTCGGCGGTTCAAATGGAAAGCAGGTGAAGACATGGCGCGCGCAAACGACTGGGCAAGCAAGGTGATGGCATTGGTGAACGGCGGCAACGCCCCCGCGGCCATCGCGCAGATCAAGGTCGCGCCCTCGGTCAAGGACCTGAAGGCGCTGCAGACCATCATGACGCTCTCCAAGATGAAAGGCCGCTATCCGAACGTGGATGCGGCCATTTCAGACAACCTGGACCTGCTGGCGGCACCCCGCCTGCATCGCTCGCCCTGAACGCGTGCCGAGGGCTTACAGCGCCTGGCCGAGGCGCTTGACGCCCTCTTCGATCTTCGCCACGTCGGCCGTCGCAAAGCTCAGGCGCAGCGTCGCCACATCGGGCTTCTCGGCGAAGAACGGCGCGCCGGGCACGAAGGCCACGAGCTTCTCGATCGCGCGCTTGGCCAGCTCGTTCGCATCGGCCAGCTTGCCGTTGGCGCCCGTGAGGCGCGCCCAGAAAAACAACCCGCCATTGGGCTGCGTGAAGCTCACCGCATCGCCCAGTTCGCGCTGGAGCGCCGCGCCCATGGCCTGCGCGCGCTGACCGTAGACCTCGCGCACATGCGCGAGCGTGGCGGGCATGCGGCCGCTCTTGAGGTACTGCGCGGCCGTGGCCTGCGAGAAGGTGCTGGTGTGCGCATCGCTGAACTGCTTGCACATCGTCGCCTTGGCGAGCAGTTCGGGCGGCGCGATCATCCAGCCGATGCGAAGGCCCGGGCTCAGCACCTTGCTGAGGCTGCCGCAATGCGCGAGCAGCTCGCGGCTGCCGGGCACGTCTTTGCTCAGCGCGAGGATGGACGGCGGCGGCGCTTCGCCGAAGTAGAGGTCGCCGTACGGGTCGTCCTCGACGATCAGCGTCTGGTACTTCACGGCGAGTTCGAGCACCTTCTTGCGGCGCTCCAGCGTCAGCATCGCGCCGCTGGGGTTGCCGAAGGTCGGAATCAGGTAGACGAACTTGGGCTTGTGCTCCGCGATGAGCTTTTCGAGCTCGTCGGTCTTCACGCCGTTGGCGTCGATGGGCGCGCTGATGAGCTGCGCGCCGTAGAGGCGGAAGCACTGGATGGTGGCCAGGAAGGTCGGGCCTTCGACGATCACCTTGTCGCCGGGGGAGATCATGGTCTTGCCCAGCAGGTCCAGCGCCTGCTGGCTGCCGGTGGTGACGATGAGGCCGCTCGGGTCCACATCGACGCCCTTGGTCTTCATGAAGGAACTGAGCTGGCTGCGCAGCGGCTCGTAGCCTTCGGTGGCGCCGTATTGCAGCGCACCGCCGGGCTCCTCGGTCAATGCCTTCTGGCTCGCCTCCTTCAGGCCCTCGACGTCGAACATCGCGCTGTCCGGGAAACCGCCCGCAAAACTGATGATGCCGGGCTTGCCGAGCAGCTTGAAGAGTTCGCGGATGGCGGAGGTTTCGACGTTGTCGAGGCGGGAGGCGAATTGCATGATGGTCAGTCTCACTTTCTGGGCGTCATTGTCGCGAAAGCCGGGTGCATGAATGCTGCGTAAGGCTATCGGCTTTCAACGATATATTGCGCCTACCGCCGCCCCGCACCGCCCGGCAGACAGGGGCCGCGCACCCCGATTCCCATGAAAAAAGACAACATCCCCCTCTTCTTCGCCACCCTGCAGGCGGCCAACCCCACGCCCGAGACCGAGCTCGAATACGACACCCCCTTCGAGCTGCTGGCCGCCGTGCTGCTCTCGGCGCAGGCCACCGACGTGGGTGTGAACAAGGCCACGCGCAAGCTCTTTCCGGTGGCCAACACGCCGCAGGCGATCCTCGACTTGGGCGTGGAGGGGCTGGAGGAATACATCAAGACCATCGGCCTGTACCGCAGCAAGGCCAAGCACCTGATCGAGGCCTGCCGCATGCTGGTCGAGCTGCACGGCGGCGAGGTGCCAAGGACGCGCACCGAGCTCGAGGCCCTGCCCGGCGTCGGCCGCAAGACCGCCAACGTAGTGCTCAACGTGGCCTTCGGCGAGCCGACCATGGCGGTCGACACCCACATCTTCCGCGTGGGCAACCGCACCGGCCTCGCACCGGGCAAGACGCCGCTGGAGGTGGAACTCAAGCTGGAGAAGCGCGTCCCAGTGGAATACCGGCTGCACGCGCACCATTGGCTCATCCTGCACGGCCGCTACATCTGCGTGGCGCGCAAGCCGCGCTGCTGGGAGTGCGCGGTGGCGCCGTACTGCGACTACAAACCCAAGACACCCGCGCCGAAAACCGCCTGACACCCTGACACTCCACGAATGAAGACCTCGAAGAATCACGGCACCGCCCTCGCCACCGCCCTGCTCTCTGCCATCGCCTTCCTGCCGGCCGCGGCCTGGTCGCAGCAAGGCGGCAACGGCCTGCCACCCGACGTCATGGCGGCCTATGGCGGCCGCTGGTCGACCTCGTGCGCCGATGCGTCCGCGCCGACGCTGCAGGTGCGCGAGGACCAGCTGATCGTCGAAAGCGGCAAGCGCCGCGTGGTCGGCCAATCGCCTGAGACGGCCCACAGCTTCTTCGGCAACAGCCAGCCGCCGGCGCGCTTCGACGTCGCGCTGATGAGCAACGTCGACAAGGCCGGCGCGCTGACCTTCCTGGTCTTTCGCGAAACGCGGGGGCAGTCCATCACGCTGGATGCCGCGAAGCCGGTGGCAGGCCAACTGGGCCCCGAGCTGATGAAGCTGCGCTACTGGCGATGCGACGGCCCCGCGCGCGCCGCGACGCCGCCCGCGGAACCGGCCGCCACGAAGCAGCCGCCTCCGCCGACCGGCAGCCCCGCTGCGCTCGCGCAGGGCCCCGCGATGCAGAAAGCCTGGCGCGCCGCACTCGGCACCAAGGAAAACGACCGCTGGCTGGTGCGCCGCGAAGGCCCGGCGCCCGAGCCGCAATGGGTCACCGTGGACGGCACGCGCTATGTGCTGCACGCCTTCTGCAAGCCGCACGATTGCTTCGACAACAACGCCATCGCGCTCTACGACCAGGGCTCGGGGCGCATCTACGGACTGGTGCAGCGCAACGGCAAGAACACCCTCGTGGGCGCGCCGCCGCAGACGTTGGCACCGCAGCTGGACAAGCTCTGGCGCGAGCAGTGGCGGCAAAAGAACTGAGCTGACGCGCATTTCCCCCGGGGCCCGGCCGCCCCAACGCACTACCACCAACGATGGATGTGCAACGGCCGACGGAGGCAGACACTGCACCCCACAACCACGGTGGAGGAAGCAGACGCCATGGCACTCACGCCCGAGCAGCAGCAGGACATCCGCGAAGAGGAGTACTTCCGGATGGAAGTGCGCAAATCCCTCGCCACCCCGGCAAGGCCACCCACGCTGATGGACCGCCTCTCGGCCTTCGGCGATTCCAAGGTCGGCTTCTGGCTGCTGACGACGGTGCTGGCAGGCATCGTCGCCACGGGTTTCACCAAGCTGCAGCGCTACCTCGACCAGGAAGAGATCGCACGCCGCGAGCTCGCCGAGCGCAGCCGACGCGACGCGGACATGCTGCTCAAGCTCGGCCCCCTGCTCACCTCCGACAAGCGCCCGCAGGTGGACATGGCCATCGTGCTGCTCAACAGCCTCTCGGCCGGCGACGGGATCGACAAGCAGGTGTCGGGGCAGATCGTCGCGCTGTTCCGGAGCACGGCCGAAGCCGGCAACCGGCCCAATGCCACGCCCGAGGAGCGCGTCGCCAGCCAGGCGATCTACACCTTCTTCGACAAGGCGGGCCTCTCCGCGATGCAGGCCTGGGGCACGCCGGCCGCGGCGAGCGTCGCCGCCGAACCGGCGCCGGCGGCTGCCGCGCCCAGCCTCGTGGCGGCGGCGCTGGACAACACCTCGCTGCCGATCCGCATCTACCTGCAGGTCGGCGACCGGGCCGACTGGCCGGCTGCGACCAAGGCATCGGAGGGATTGCGGCAGGCCGGGATGATCGTGCCCGGCATCGAGCTGGTGCCGGCGCAGAGCACGCCCAGGCAGAACAGCGTGCGCTACTGCAAGGACAAGGTCTCGCCCACGGCGCTGGACCGGGTGCGGACGGCCACGGCCAGCCAGGTGGCTCCGGCGCCAACGATGACCGAACTGCCGCCGAAGCTCTGCGGCAACGTGCACTTCAACCACTTCGAACTGTGGTTCGCGCGGGCGTAGTGCGTAGGGGTCAGCCGGCTGCAGGGTGATCGAAGGTCAACCAGCCGCCGAATGCAAGATCGCCGGCAGGCCAGTCGGCGGCGGTTGCGGGGCAGCGGATGCCACGCTGCAGGAGCGTCACGGCGCGCAGCACGCCGGCATGGGTGACCCACAGTGCGTCGCCCTCACCCGAGCGCCATTCGTCGTGCGCTTCGGCCACGCGCGCCATGAACGCGCGCACGCTCTCCCCATGCTGGCCGGCAGGCGCCCCGGCAAAGTCGGCCGTCCAGGCGTCGAATTCCGTGCGCGCGATCGCGGACCATGGCCGTCCTTCCCACGCGCCGAAATTCATCTCGGCCAGCCGAAGGTCCTGCCGCACGGAAAGATCCGGCCGCAACGCAACGATCGCTTCGGCCAGGGCCGTGCATCGCCTGAGCGGCGAACTCCACAGCGCAATGCCTTGCGGCAGCCAGTGCGCAATGCGCTCGGCGGCCTGCAGGGTGTCGGCCGCGTGCGCTTCCAGGTTTGTCGCGCCATAGCAAAGGCCGTGCGCCGCCACCACGGGCGCATGACGTTGAAGCCAGAGGGTCCGGCGGGGCGTCGTCATGCCTGCCAGGCGAGCGCGAGATAGATCGCCAGCTCGCAGACCTGCTGTGTCGCGCCCAGACCGTCGCCGGTGAAACCCTGCAGGCGCCACAAGAAAAGGCGCGCCATCCATCCCGCGGCCACGACGACAGCCAGCAGCGCCGCGCCAACGTGCACGACGTCATGCGCGCACAGCAGCAACGCCACGGCGGGAATCGACCACAGCACCGCAATCGCCAATGCCCCGCCGCTGATCGCATCGGCCAGCGGCTTCGCCTTGCTCGCCCCGCTGTCGCCCACATAGGGCAACCAGCGAATCAGGAACAGCGGCGCGAGCCGCGACAGCACGTGCGCCCCGACGATCGCCACGGCCACCGCTTCCAGTCCGCGCCCGGCCAGCGTGGCGAGCAGCGCGAACTTGAGGCCCAGTGCGAGCACCAGCGCCACGGCACCGAAAGCGCCGATGCGCGAGTCCTTCATGATCTCCAGCGCGCGGTCGCGGTGGGCCGAGCCGCCCAGGCCGTCGGCGACGTCGGCGAGGCCGTCTTCATGAAAGGCGCCAGTCAGCATCACGGTGGCGACGGTGCTCAGCACCGCTGCGGCGAACGCGCCCGCCACGCTCTGCAACCCGACGCCCACGGCCACGAAGACCAGCGCGGCCACCCCGCCCACCAGCCACCCGATGCCCGGCAGATGCGCCGCGCTCGCGCGCAGCATCTGCGGGCTGAATCCGACCCATGCCGCGAGCGAACCGGTCACCGGCACGCGGGTGAAGAACTGCAGTGCGAGCAGAAAGTGGCGAATGCCGTTCATCGAACGCATAGAGAAACCTTCGCGCTTCGCGCTACGGTATTCGCCTTGGGAGTGGCCCGGCGGCTCATGCGTCCTTGCGCGACACGCCCGCCGCCTCGAAGCTCGCCATCTCGCGCAGGATGCGGCAAGCCGACTCGAGCAGCGGCCAGGCCAGCGCGCCGCCCGAGCCTTCGCCCAGGCGCAGGTCCAGGTTCAGCAAGGGCTCGAGACCGAGATGCTTCAGCAGCAGCGCATGCCCCGGCTCGGCCGAGCTGTGCGCGGCCACGCAGCGCTGCGTCACACGTGGCTGCAGCGCCTGCGCAACGAGCACCGCAGCGCTGGCGATGAAGCCATCGACCACGATCACGCGGCGTTCTTCCGCCGCCTGCAGCACTGCGCCGACCAGCGTGGCGACTTCGAAGCCACCGAATGCGGCCAGCGCTTCGAGTGGCGTCGTTGCACCCGCGTGCAGTGCGAGCACCTCGCGCAGCACGTCCCGCTTGCGTGCCAGCCCTGCGGCGTCGAGACCGGTGCCCGCGCCGGTGCAGGCGCCGATGTCCAGCCCCGCGAGCCGCGACAGCAGCAGCGCCGCCGACGAGCTGTTGCCGATGCCCATCTCGCCCAGCAGCAAGGCATTGCCCGGCAGCGCGCGCACCACCTCGCGGCCGTTGACGATGGCTTGCGCGCATTGCTCGGCGGTCATCGCCGGGCCGGCCGACGCATCCGCAGTTCCGGCAGCGATCCGCCGCGACACCAGCCCCGGGCGCGGCTGGAAGTCCCGCCGCACGCCGCAATCGACCACGGTCAGTGCCAACCCGTGCTGCCGCGCCAGCACGCTGACCGCGGCCCCGCCCGCCAGGAAGTTCTCGACCATCTGCCAGGTCACGTCGCTCGGAAATGCCGAGACGCCGCGCGCCGCCAACCCATGGTCGCCCGCGCAGACCAGCATCTGCGGTGCTTCGAGCACCGGCGCTTCGCTGCCGAGGATCGTGCCGATCCGCAAGGCCAGCGTCTCGAGCCGGCCGAGTGCACCCAGCGGCTTGGTCTTGTTGTCGATGGCGCTCTGCAGCTTCGCAGCCAGCGCGGCATCGGCGATATCGGAAATGGAGGGGATCGTTTCGTTCATGCGGATTCAATCAGGCCGGCAAGGACGCCGGTGTCGAAATGGGTGTCGATGAAATCAGCCAGGCCGTCGAAGGTGCGGTCGAGCGTGGGCGCCGCGGCGCCGAACAGCGCATGCAGCACCGCCGCATCCTCGAAAAGCCCATGAAGGTACAGCCCGAGCACGTTGCCGCGCGCGTTCTGCCAGGCCAGCCCTTCGGGCATCACGGCATGGCCGTCCTGCGCCATCTGCGGGTGCGCGGCGGTCTGGCCGTGGTGGATCTCGTAGCCGGCCATCGGCACACCCGACAGCGCGGCCCAGTCGCCGGTCAGCGCGCCGAAGGTGGCAGCTCGGTGGCGCACCGTCTTTTCACGCTCGAACACCGTCACCAGCGGCAGCAGGCCGAGCCCCGGCGCGTTGCCGTCGATGCCATGCGGATCGACCAGCGCCTCACCCAGCATCTGCAATCCGCCGCAGATGCCCAGCACCACGCCGCCTCGCGATGCATGGGTGGCCACGGCACTGTCCAGCCCCTGCGCGCGCAGCCAGGCCAGGTCGCCGCTCGTGTGCTTGGAGCCGGGGAGCACGATCCAGTCGGCGCCGGCCACGTCGGCAGGCGTGCGAGCCCAGACGAGGCGCACGCCGGGCACGTTCTTGAGCGACTGGAATTCGTCGAGGTTGCTGATGCGCGGATAGGCGATGACCGCCACGGTCCGCGTGACGGTGCCGCTCGCGCCGAGCGCCGACGGGCCGCCCCTGGGCGCGAGCGCCCCCTCGGGGGGCAGCGAGGACACGACAGTGCCGAGCGTGGGGGTCCACGTGGTTCGGTCGTCGAATACGCCGTCTTCCTCGGGCAGGCCGTGCTGCCACCACATCGGCAGCGTCGCGACGGTGGGCACGCCGGTCAGCGCCTGCAGCTTCTCGGGCGCGGGCGAGAGCAACGAGGCGTCGCCACGAAACTTGTTCAGCACGAAACCGTGCAGCAGCGCGCGGTCGGCCTCGGGCAAGAGCGCCCAGGTGCCGTAGAGATGCGCGAAGGCGCCGCCGCGGTCGATGTCGGTGGCCAGCAGGCAGCGGGCCTCGGCGTAGCGGGCGACGCGCATGTTGACGATATCGCTGGCCATGAGGTTGATCTCGGCCGGCGAGCCCGCGCCTTCGATCACCACCACGTCGTTTTCTGCGCGCAGCTCGTCGAGCGCCTCGGCGATCTGCGGCCAGACGCGCTCGCTGCGCCCGCGCCAGGGCAAGGCCGAGAGCGCCTCGCTCACCTGGCCCATCAGCACGACCTGGCTGTGGGTATCGCGCTCGGGCTTGAGCAGCAGCGGATTCATCCGCACATCCGGCACGGCATTGGCGGCCAGGGCCTGGAAATACTGGGCACTTCCGATCTCGCCGCCATCGACCACGCGGGCGTTGTTGCTCATGTTCTGCGCCTTGAAGGGCGCCACCTTCAGCCCCTGCCGCGCATACCAGCGGCACAGCGCCGTGGCCAGCCAGCTCTTGCCGGCTCCGCTGGTGGTGCCCAGAACCATGACGCATCGCGCCGGCCTGCTTTTCGCCGTTGAACTCATGGGCCGGATTGTCGTTGAGCGCCGCGCGCCCCGATTCGGGCGGAAAAATGTGGCATCTTTCACGCTGGCGGCCGAAGGCGCAGTTGCGTTTTGAATCCGGGGTCGGCGCTTATCCGTATACAAGACACCTCAATGCCTTGCGATCACGGACCCATGCCTGCCCTCAACGACCTGGCGCTCACGGTCGAGGAACGCGAGCCGGGCCAGTTCTACTGGACCCTGCTCGAAGCCCTCGACAACAGCGGCCATTCAGACCTTCACGACACCCTCGATTACCGGGTGTTCCGCTCGGCCGCCAAGCCGCAGGCCAGCTACTCCAACGCCCTGGCCATGGGCGTTGCAGAGCTCCAGAAGATCAGCGGGTCGCGACCTTCTCCGTAGCGGCAGCGGGGGCCGATGCCGTCGATGCCGGCACCTCCCAGGTCCCGCCGATCGCGCGGATCAGGCCCACGGCAGCCTGGTACTGCGCCGACTTCACCTGCAGCGCCTGGCGCCGGTTGCGCAACTCGCTCCGGCGTGCGTCCAGCAAGTCGAGCTGGCTGATGTAGCCGTTGCGGTAGCGCGTGTCCGACAGGCTGGTCGCCCGCTGGGCCGACGACACCGCCTTGGCCTGGACCACCGACTGTTCCTGCAGGATGCGGATCGCGGCCAGTTGGTCTTCGACCTCCTGGAACGCGACCAGCACCTGCGTGCGGTAGCTCGCCAGCGCACCGTCGAGCTGGGCATTGGCGCCCTGCACGCCGGCCTCGCGGCGGCCGCCGTCGAAGATCGGCAGCGACAGCAGCGCACCGACGCCCCACGAGCGGGCCGACCACTTGAAGAGGTCGCCGATCTCGGGCGAGGCGTAGCCGGCAGCACCGGTCAGCGAGATGTTCGGGAACCATGCGGTCTGCGCCACGCCCACGCGGGCTTGTGCCGCGAGCACCGCGTTCTGCGCGGCCGACACGTCGGGCCGGCGCGTGAGCACCGTGCCCGGTACGCCGGGCGGAATGGCGGGCAAGGCAGTCGCCCACTCGTCGGTGCGCACGCCGAAGCTGGAGGCCGAATCGCCCACCAGCACCGCGAGCGCATGCTCGACCTGGGCGCGTTGGCGGTCGAGCGCCAGCGCATCCGATTCGGTGGAGGACACCTCGGTCTGCACCCGCGCCACATCGAGTTCGGCGATGTCGCCGGCCGCCTGGCGGCGCTGCGTCAGGCGCAGCGTGTCGCTGTAGGCCTCGACGGTCTCGCGCATCAGCGCGCGTTCGGCGTCGAGCGCGCGCAGTTGCAGGTAGGTTTGCGCCACTTCGGCCTGCACCGCCAGGCGCGTGCTCTGCAGCAGACCTTCGCGGCCCACCGCGTCGAGCTTGGCCGCGTTGCTGGCGCCCGAGAGGCGGCCGAACAGGTCGACCTCGTAGGAGAAGGTGGCGCCGATGTTGGTCATCGTGCCGGGCGTGACGCTGGCCGTGGCCTTGTCCAGGCCCGCGCCGCGGTTGGCACCCGCGCCGAGGCCGATCTGCGGCAGCCGGTCGGCGTTGGCGCTGCGCGCAAGCGCGCGGGCCTCGGCCAGCCGCGCCGCCGCGGCCTGGATGTTGTTGTTGTTGACGTCGGCCTTCTCGACCAGCGCATTGAGCACCGGGTCGTTGAACGCCAGCCACCAGGCGCCGCGGGCCTGCGCTTCGGAAGGCAGTGCCTTCGTGAAGCCGGCGGGCGGCGTGGCGCCCTGCTCCTTGAACTGCGCCGTGGTCTGGATCTCCGGCACGCCGGAAGGCACGGTGGCGCAGCCGGCCAGTGCCAGGGCCGCCACCAGCGGCAGCAAGGCGCCGCGGACCAAAGGTTGGAATGCGAATTTCATGATGAACTTTCTTCTTGATCGACGATGCGATCAGTCATGCGACTCGTGCGAGGGACGCGGCGACGCCGGCACCGGGTGCAGTCCGCCACCGCCCGAACCACCGTGCGAAGACGACGACGGCGGAGCCGAAGCGGCCGGATGGCCCGCCGAGACGAACTCCTCGCCATGCGGCACTTCGCCATGCAGCTTGAGCGGCCGGTTGCCCGCCAGGCGGCGCATCAGTACGTAGAACACCGGCGTCAGGAACAGGCCGAAGGCCGTCACTCCGATCATCCCGGCGAACACCGCCACGCCCATCGCCTTGCGCATCTCCGAGCCCGCGCCGGTCGACAGCACCAGGGGCAGCACACCCATCACGAAGGCCAGCGAGGTCATCAGGATCGGGCGCAGGCGCAGGCGGCTCGCTTCGATCGCGGCCAGGATGGGCGTGCGTCCGGCGAACTCCAGCTCCCGTGCGAACTCCACGATCAGGATCGCGTTCTTCGCACTCAGCCCCACCAGCACGATCAGCCCGATCTGCGTGAAGACGTTGTTGTCACCCCCCGATATCCATACGCCCGCCATCGCGGCCATGATGCCCATCGGCACGATCAGGATGATCGCGATCGGCAGCGTCAGGCTCTCGTACTGGGCGGCCAGCACCAGGAACACCAGCAGGATGGCCAGCGGGAACACCAGGAAGGCGGAGTTGCCGGCCAGGATTTCCTGGTAGGTCAGCTCGGTCCACTCGAAGCTCACGCCCTTGGGCAGCGTCTCGGCCGCGATCTTGGTGATCGCGTCCTGCGCCTGGCCCGACGAATAGCCGGGTGCCGGGCCGCCGTTGATGTCGGCCGCGAGGTAGCCGTTGTAGCGCATGGCACGTTCCGGACCGAAGGTCGAATTGACCTTCATCAGCGCGGCCAGCGGCACCATCTCACCCGAGGTCGAGCGCACCTTCAGCAAGCCCACGTCTTCGGCACGGGCGCGGTAAGGCGCATCGGCCTGGACGCGCACGGAGTACGTGCGGCCGAACTTGTTGAAGTCGTTGGCGTACAGGCTACCCAGGTAGATCTGCATCGTGTCGAAGATGTCCGTCACCGGCACGCCGAGCTGGCGGGCCTTGGTGCGGTCGATGTCCGCGTACAGCTGCGGCACGTTGACCTGCCAGCTCGTGAACATGCCCGTGAGTTCGGGTGCAGCGTACGCCTTGGCCATGAAGGCCTTCACCGCGGCGTCCATCTGGTCGTAGCCGACCGAGGCGCGGTCTTCGATCTGAAGCTTGAAGCCGCCCGTGGTGCCCAGGCCCGCCACGGGCGGCGGCGGGAACATCACGATGAACGCGTCCTGGATGCTCGAGAAGGCGCCGTTGAGCTGCCCGGCCACCGCACCGCCGCTCTGGTCGGCGCGCTTGCGCTGGTCGAAGGGCTTGAGCGTGGCGAACACGATGCCCGAGTTCGAGCTGTTGGTGAAGCCGTTGATCGACAGGCCCGGGAAGGCGATGGCGTCTTCCACGTTCGGGTTCTTCTTCATGATCTCGCCCATGCGCTGGATCACTTCGTCGGTGCGGTCGAGCGTGGCGCCGTCAGGCAGTTGGGCAAAACCGATGAGGTACTGCTTGTCCTGCGCCGGCACGAAGCCGCTGGGCACCGCCTTGAAGAGGCCGAAGGTCACGCCGACCAGCGCGAGGTAGATCACCAGCATCAGCGTCTTGCGCGAGATCACGCGCTTGACGCCGCCGCTGTAGGCCTCGGAGCCGCGATGGAAGAACCTGTTGAAGCCGCGGAAGAGCCAGCCGAAGGCCTTGTCCATGCCGCGGGTCAGCGCGTCCTTGGGCTGGTCGTGGCCGCGCAGCAGCAAGGCAGCGAGCGCCGGCGACAGCGTGAGCGAGTTGATGGCCGAGATCACCGTCGAGATCGCGATGGTCACCGCGAACTGGCGATAGAACTGCCCCGTGAGACCGCTGATGAAAGCGAGCGGCACGAACACGGCCACGAGCACCAGCGCAATCGCGATGATGGGCCCGGAGACTTCGCGCATCGCGCGGTACGTCGCTTCACGCGGCGTGAGCCCGGCTTCGATGTTCCGCTCGACGTTTTCCACCACCACGATGGCGTCGTCCACCACGATGCCGATGGCCAGCACCAGCCCGAACAGGCTCAGCGCATTGATCGAGAAACCCAGCACATGCAGCACCGCGAAGGTACCGATCACCGACACCGGCACGGCCAGGAGCGGAATGATCGACGCGCGCCACGTCTGCAGGAACAGGATCACGACCAGCACCACCAGCATGATGGCTTCGAGCAGCGTGTGGATCACCGATTCGATGGACGCACGCACGAACTGCGTCGGGTCGTAGGCGATGCGGTATTCCAGGCCCTCGGGCATGTTCTTGTTGAGCTCGGCCATCGTCTTGCGAACATTGGCCGAGATGTCGAGCGCGTTGGAGCCCGGCGCCTGGAACACGCCCATGCCGACGGCCGGGTCGTTGTTCAAGAGCGAACGCAGCGAGTAGTCGGCGGCGCCCATTTCGAGGCGGCCGATGTCGCGCAGGCGGGTCACGGCGCCGTCGGTGCCGCTCTTGACGATGATGTCGCCGAATTCTTCTTCGCTCTGCAGGCGCCCTTGCGCATTGATGGAGAGCTGCATGTCCACGCCCGAGAGGCCCGGCGAAGCGCCGACCACGCCGGCCGCGGCCTGCACGTTCTGGCCGCGGATCGCAGCCACCACGTCGCTCGCCGAGAGGCCGCGCTGCGCAACCTTCTGCGGGTCGAGCCAGACGCGCATCGAGTAGTCGCCGCCGCCGAAGATCTGCACCTGGCCCACGCCTTCGATGCGCGCGAGCGGGTCCTTCACGTTCAGCACCGCGTAGTTGCGCAGGTAGTTGATGTCGTAGCGGTTGTTCGGCGAGACGAGGTGAACCACCATCGTCAGGTCGGGCGCGCTCTTGACGGTCGTGATGCCCAGGCGCCGCACTTCTTCGGGCAGGCGCGGCTCGGCTTGCGAGACGCGGTTCTGCACGAGCTGCTGTGCCTTGTCGGGATCGGTGCCGAGGCGGAAGGTGACGGTGAGCGTCATCACGCCATCGGTGGTCGCCTGGCTGCCCATGTAGAGCATGCCTTCGACGCCGTTGATCTGCTCTTCGAGCGGCGTGGCCACGGTTTCAGCGATCACCTTGGGGTTGGCACCCGGGTACTGGGCGCGCACCACCACCGAAGGCGGCGCGACTTCCGGGTATTCCGAGATCGGCAGCCCGCGCAGCGCGATCAGGCCGGCTATCAGCATCAATAGCGACAGCACGCCGGCAAAGATCGGCCGGTCGATGAAGAATTTAGAGAGATTCATGTTGGTTCTCCGGCGGACGCAGAAGCGTCCCCTCCGAGTTCATCGAATTCGATTCAGGACTTTGCGGCTTCGGCCACGCGTTCCGGTTGTTGTTGCTTCGTGGTGTCGGCCTTGGCGTCCATCGTCACGGTCTGCGGCGCCAGCAATGCACCCGGGCGGATGTGCTGCAGGCCGTTGACCACGACGCGATCGCCGGCCTTCAGGCCCTTGCTCACGACACGCAGGCCGTTGATGGAGGCACCCAGCGTCACTTCGCGGTAGACAGCCTTGCTGTCCTCGCCCACGACCATCACGAACTTCTTGTTCTGGTCGGTGCCAATGGCGCGTTCGCTCACCAGCAGCGCCGTGTCGTTGCGCGCCTGGCCCATGCGGATGCGGGCGAACTGGCCGGGGATGAGCGAGCCGTCCTTGTTGTCGAAGGAAGCACGGACACGCACGGTTCCGCTGCGGGCGTCGACCTGGTTGTCGATCAACTGCAGCTTGCCGGTGAAGGGCGTGCCGTCCAGGCCGGCAGTGCCCATCTGCACGGGAATCGTGTCGATCTGGCCGCGTGCGCCGGCGTTGGCCGGCAGGTCCTTCAGGGCGCGGGTGACGACCTGCTCGTCGGCATCGAAGCTCGCGTAGATCGGGCTCACCGACACCAGCGTGGTCAGCACCGGTGCGCCGGGGCCCGCGGCGACGAGGTTGCCCACCGTCACTTCGAGCTTGCCGATGCGGCCGGAGACCGGCGCACGCACCTGGGTGTAGCCCAGGTTCAGGCGGGCCGATTGCAGCGACGCTTGCGCGGCGCGCAGGTTGGCTTCGGCTTCGCGGCCGGCGTTCACGCGCTCGTCGAGTTCGCGCTGCGCGATGGCCTGCTCGTCCCAGAGGCGCTTGGCACGTTCCTGCTCGCTGCGGCTGAACGACTGGCGGGCTTGCGCCGAGGCGACCTGCGCCTCGGCGCGTTCCACTTCGGCGGCATACGGTGCGGGGTCGATGGTGATCAGCAGGTCGCCCTGCTTGACCAGCGCGCCTTCGCGGAAGTGCACCGCCTGCACGGCGCCCGCCACGCGGGACCGCACGTCGACGCGTTCGACCGCTTCGAGGCGGCCGGAGAACTCGTCCCATGCATTGATCTCGCTCGCGGCAACGGTCGCGACCGACACCGGCGTGCCCTGCTGCGCAGCCACCGGCGCGGTGGCCTCGGCCTTGAAGCTGTACATGCCGACGACTGCGGCGGCCACCGCCAGCAGTGCGGTCAGGCCGGTCACGGCGGGCCACAGGCCCTTGCGGGCGGCGGAAGAGAGCTTCTGTTGTTCGTTGTTCGACATGATGTTTCGTCCTTCTCGATGACTTTTTGGGATGCAACAGGCCACCCCGGTGCTTTTGGCACCAGGAGGCGGATTTCAGGGAAAAGAGGGGCCGGACGCCCGCCTCAGGGGAGGCGGCGGCTGTCAGTGGGTGGCTCTGACTCTTGCGGGTCTAGCTGGGCTCGGGCGCCGCGGGAGGCGCCGCCGTCGCACTGAAGAACTCGCGAAAGTGCTGCTGCACGTTGGCCGCACAGTCCCGACAACCCTCGTTTTCAGGGTCGTACAGCGCCTTGGGCCAATTCGCTGCGCCGGGCAGCACGCTGCTGGTGACCTCGATGCCGGCCGCGCGCAAACGGCCTGCGAAGGTCATGGCTTCGTCGCGCATCGCGTCGTCCTGCCCCACCAGCACCAGTGCGGGCGCCAGGGCGGAGAGGCGCAGCGAGCCGCTCGGCACCGCATAGGGGTGCGTCGCGTTCGAGGGGCAGCTCAAATACTTTTCCCAGCCGCTGGCCCAGCGGCATTCGGGCGCATCGTTGGTCGCCTTGCGCAGCGACGCGGTGCCTGCGCACGGATCGAGCATCGGCGACAGCAGGATCTGGCCTGCCAGCGGCGGATGGGCCCGGTCGCGGGCGATCAACGCAACCGCCGCAGCCAGGTTGCCACCGGCTTCTTCGCCGGCCAGATAGATCAGCGCGCCCTTGCCGCCCAGCTTGTTTCGCTGCTTGTAGAGCCATTCGAGGGCGGCATAACCTACTTCGATGGGCTCCGGAAACGGTACCAGCGGGTACGCCAGCGAGACCACCACCGCGCCGGAGCCGGCCAGGAGCCGGGCCACGTTGCGCCCGTTGTCCAGGCCACCGCACACAAAAGTGCCACCGTGGAAATGCAGCACCAGAGGCGCCGTTTCACTCTTGGCACGCTGTCCGTAGACACGCGCGGCCACCGGTTCGCGACCGGGCAGCTCGATCAGCAGATCGGCTTCCACGCCTTGCACCGCGGCAGCAGCAGCGGCAGCTTCGGCAGAACGGGACGATGGAACGGGTGACATGGACGACCTCAGGGTGATGGGCGATGGTTGAAATATAAGGCGCCGTGTGTGACATGAAACAGGCAACCTGACCCCACTCTGTTTCCAAACGGCTAACAATCCGTATGCCACAGGGGGTTGAACGCCTTGTGTGAGAATCCGCCTCCCTCCGGCGTGGGCCGGCCTCCAGAAACAGGCATTCAATGGATCAAATCCAGGCAATGCGGATCTTTGTCCGCGTGGTGGAAGCCGGCACTTTTACCCGGGCGGCGGATTCGCTCGCCCTGCCCAAAGGCACGGTCACCAAACAGATCCAGGCGCTGGAATCGCGCCTGCGCGTCAAGCTGCTCAATCGCACCACGCGCCGCGTGACGGTCACGCCCGACGGCGCCGCCTACTTCGAACGCGCCGCCCGTCTCCTGAACGACTTCGACGACATGGAGGCCAGCATGACCAATGCGCAGGCCAGCCCCACGGGGCGGCTGCGCATCGACGTCGGGACTTCGGTGGCCCGGCAGATCATCCTGCCCAATCTGGCCAGCTTCTGCGACCGCTACCCCGACATCCAGGTCGACCTGGGTGTGAGCGACCGCACGGTCGACCTCATCAGCGACAACGTCGACTGCGTGATCCGTGCGGGCGAACTCAGCGACCAGTCGCTGGTGGCCCGCCGCATCGGCACGCTGCATTTCGTGACCGTGGCCTCGCCCGCCTATATCAAGCGCTATGGCGCACCGCAGCATCCGAACGACATCGAGAAGCGCCACACGGTGGTGAGCTACTTTTCGGGCACCACGCGGCGCATCTACCCGCACGAGTTCCACAAGGGCGACGAGCGCATCGAGCTGAACGGGCCGTACCGCGTGTCGGTGAACGAGAGCAACGCGCACATGGCCGCTGTTCTCGGGGGCTTCGGCATTTCGCAGTGCATCACCTTCATGGCGGAACCGCACCTGGAAAACGGCGAGCTGATCGAGGTGCTGGCCGACTGGAGCCGCGACCCGCTGCCGATCCACGTGGTCTATCCGCCGAATCGCCACCTGAGCGCGAAGGTGCGGGCATTCGTGGATTGGGCGGCCGAGCTGTTTGCCAAGAACCCGCGGCTGCAGCGCCGCTGAATACGCTTACATGGGAGGCCATGGCCGGCTGACGCAGCCGCCATGACCCGCCCTCCCGCTCGAGCGAATCAATGGTTCGCTCCCAGGAGCCGCGGCTCGCAGCGCACCTCCGTCTTCACCGAATTCGCGATGAAGCACTCCTCGTGCGCGCGGTGGTGCATGTGCTCGATCTGCTCGCGCGTGGGCAGGTTCTCGCCCGAGAACGTGACCTCGGGCCGGAGCGTGACCACGGTCATGGCCATCTTGCCTTCCGCGTTCTTCTCCATGACGCCGGTCGCCGCGTCGAAGTAACGGTCGACGCAGAACTTGCGCTTCACCGCCATCGTGAGGAACCACAGCATGTGGCAACTCGACAGCGATGCGACAAAAGCCTCTTCCGGATCGACCGCCGATGCATCGGAGAACGGCAGCGGCACCACGTGCGGCGACGACGAGCCCGCCCATTCCGCGCCGCCGTCGAAGCGCAGCGAGTGCCTCCGGCTGTAGGTGTTGGCCAGGAAGTCCTGGTCGCCTCGTTGCCACAGGACTTCTGCGGTGTATTCGGACATGGTCGTCGTTCTCCGTGATGAGGTGTTCGTTCAGGGGCGCGGTGCCGAAGCGCGGATCTGCGCGGCGGTCACGGCCCATGCCTTCCCGAGCATGCGCGAGAGGTAGGAGCCCGACTCCCACCCCACCTGCTGCGCGACCGAGAGCACCGAGTCGTCGGTGCTCTCGAGCAGGTAGCGCGCGCGCTCCAGGCGCTTGCGCTGCTGGAATTCGAGCGGCGACGCGGCGAAGGCTGCCTTGAAGATCCGTTCGACCTGCCGCCGCGAGAGCCGGTGCCGCTCGGCGAACGCATCGAGCGAGAGCGCACGCGCGAGGTCCGCCTCGATGTCGTCGGCCAGCAGCGCCGCGAGCACCTGCGCGGGCGCGCCCCGGTCGTTCGGCTGCACGAGCGGATGGGCAGTGAGCCGCGCCGCCTCCATGACGAGTGCGCCGCAATGGGCGACGACGCGCTCCTCGGCCTCCCCCGCCTGCGCGAGCGACAGCATCTGCTGCGACAGCGCGGTGAGCGCGGCGCTGCCCGCGCGCATGCCCTGCGCCGGCGCATGCACGCCCTGGGCACGCAATGCCATCTCCCAGAACTCGGATTCCACGTACACCGCGACATGCGTCTGCCGCAGCGTCTGCGCGCTCGTCGCGTGGGCGGCGCCGGCAGCGAACCAGAGAAAGTGGCCGGGGGAAGACTGGAGTGGATCGCCCTGTGCATCGACGATGTCGAAGCGGCCCGCCAGCGGCACGAAGAGCATGTCGCAATCGTGCGCATGCGTGCTGGTCGCATAGCCCTCGCGCGCGTTCGCCACCATCGTTGCCTTGTGGGCGAGCCGGTCGATGAACGGCGAAATCCGCAGGCCGGGCGGGGCGTCTTTCGGTGGCATGGGCCGATTGTCGCCAATGTCGCTTTCGTGCGCGCGGGTGTCGCGATCCGGCGCACCCCGAGCGGCGCCTTCGACAAGACTAGCTCACATCCCACCGTCGATCCTGCAAGGAACAATCCTCATGACCCCCTCGTCCCTCGTGCGCGCCGGCCTCCGCCTGGCGACAGCCGGTGTGCTGACGGCCGCAGCGGCCGCACACGCCGCCTACCCGGCCAAGCCCGTGACCATCGTCGTGCCCTTCCCCGCGGGCGGCGGCACCGATGTGATCTTCCGTTCGGTGCAGGTGAAGCTGCAGGCCGAACTGGGCGTGCCGGTGATCATCGACAACCGCGCCGGTGCGGGCGGCACCGTCGGCACCGGCTACGCAGCCAAGGCCTCGCCAGATGGCTACACGCTGGTCGCCGCGACGACCACCACCATCGCCTCGGCACAGGCCGTCTACCCCAAGCTGCCCTACGACCCGCTGGCCGACCTCGCGCCGGTCGGCACGCTCGGCACCACGCCCTTCGTTCTGGTGGTGTCGCCCTCGCTGCCCGCGCAGAACCTGGCCGAGTTCATCCGCTACGCCAAGGCCAAGCCCGGCACGCTCAACTACGGCAGCATCGGCAACGGCACCGCGAGCCACCTGGCGGCCGAGCTCTTCAAGCAGCGCACCGGCGTCGACATGACGCACATCCCCTACCGCGGCGCGGCGCCCGCGCAGACCGACCTGATGGCCGGGCAGATCCAGGCGCTGTTCGACAACCCGGTCGCGCTCGCGCCGCAGGTGCGCGCCTCGCGCATGCGCGCGCTGGCGATCAGCCAGCCCTCAGCGGTGTTCCCCGAGTTGCCGACCTTCGAGGCCTCGGGCATCAAGGACTTCAAGCCCGAGCTCTGGTATGGCCTCATGGCGCCCGCCGCCACGCCCAAGGACGTGCTGCAGCGCCTGCGCACCGCGCTCGACAAGGTGCTGCAAGACCGCAACCTGCGCGCCGAGATGATGAGCAAGGGCGTCGCCCCGGAAAGCCTGAGCCCGGAAGCGTTCGCGCAAAGGATCCGTGCCGACATCGCGCTGTGGGGCGGCATCGCCCGCGCCGTCAACGCGAAGGCCGACTGAGGAAAAAGAACAAGGAAAGAAAGATGACCATGCAGCTCGTTCGCGTATTCGCCCTGCCCGGCGCCGACACCGGCGGCAACCCGGCGCCCGTCTGGCTCGGCGCCGACGACATGACCACTGAACAGATGCAGGAACACACGCGCCTGAGCGGCCACGAATCGGTGTTCGTGCTGAAGCCATCGAGTGCCGACCACCAATTCCGCATGCGCTACTTCGTGCCCCGCCACGAGATGGAGATGTGCGGCCACGCGACCATCGGCGCGCTGTGGCTGCTGCACGCGCGCGGCCTCTGGAACGGCGAACCGGTGGCGGTCGAAACCTTGAGCGGAACAGTCCGGGGCCGCTACGTGCAGGGCACAGTCGAGATCAGCCAGCCGCGCGCCGAAGTCCAGGTCGTGGGCGACGCGCTGGTGCAGGAAATTGCGCGCTGCCTCGGCGTGGAGATGCGGCAGATCGTCGGGCCGGTGCTCAACTCGGCGACGAGCCGCGTCAAGACGCTCGTTCGCCTCGAAAGCCTCGATGTGCTGCACACACTGCGCGTGGACCTGGGCAGCGTCGAGGCGCTGTGCGACCGGCTCGAATCAACCGGTCTTTACCCCTTTGCGCTCGTCGACGGCAATGGCCCTGTGGTCAGCGCGCGGCAGTTTCCGCGCTCGTCCGGCTATCCGGAAGACGCAGCCACCGGCATCGCTGCTGCGGCGCTGGCCTGGGGCCTGCGCGAACAGACGCTGGCGGGCGATGCGGCCACGCTCGTGACGGTCCGGCAAGGCGAAGCGATGGGCTCGCCTTCGGTGATCGGCGTGCGGCTTCCCGCACGCGGCAAGGAAGCGCAAGGCTGCTGGCTGCGCGGCGAAGCGCGGGCGATGTGAGCAGGCGGCGTCAGGCGCCCAGCAGCTTGACCAGCAGCGGCACCAGCAACGCCGTCGCGATGCCGTTCAACCCCATCGCGAGCGCTGAGAACGCACCAGCCGTCTCGTTCACCTGGATGGCTCGCGCGGTGCCGATGCCGTGCGCCGCCATGCCGACCGCAAAGCCGCGCACCGCGGGCTCCTTGATGCGCAGCAGGTTCAAAAGACCCGTCGCCATGATCGCGCCCGAGATGCCGGCCACCGCAGCCGCCACCGCAGCCAGCGACGGCAGGCCCCCGATCTTTTCGGCCACGCCCATCGCGATGGGCATGGTGGCCGACTTCGATGCGAGCGACATGATCAGCTCGTGCGAGCCGCCCAGCGCCCACGCGATGCCGATGGCCGAGACGATGGCCGCCACGGAGCCCATCAGCAGCGCGACACCGATCGGCAGCCACAGCCGCCGCAGCCGCGCGATCTGGCCGTAGAGCGGTACCGCCAGCGCCACGGTCGCGGGGCCGATCAGGAAGTGCACGAACTTCGCGCCTTCGAAATACGTGTCGTAGGGCGTGCGCGTGACGAGCAGCACCGTCACGATGACGACGACCGAAATCAGAACCGGATTGACCATCGGATTCGCGCCGCTGCGCCGATGCAGCCACAGCGCGCCCAGGTACGCCAGCAGCGTGAGCGACAGCCACAGCAGCGGCGACTGCGCAAGAAAGACCCAGATCTCGGAGAGCTTCGCCGGCGCAGTCATTCCGCATTCTTTCCGGTGATGCGGATCATCCAGCGGAAGGTGAGCGCGGTAACGGTCATCGTGAAGGCGGCCCCGACGATGCCGGCTGCCAGGAACGGCAGCCACTCGCGCCCCACCCGCTCGAAATGCAGCATGACGCCGGTCACGGCCGGAATGAACAGCAGCATCAGGTTGCGCAGCAGATGGCCCGAGGTGTCGGTCAGCGCCTGCGGCACGCCGCCGCGCACCAACAGCGCGATGAACATCAGCACCATGCCGATCAACGGACCGGGAATCGGCAGGCCCAGCCACTGCACGAGCAGTTCGCCGGCCAGTTGGCAAAGAAAGAGCGAGGTGATGGCGTAGAGCATGTCTTCAATCTTCGGTCGAAGCGGCGGCGCGTGTCCAGGCTTCCTTCAGCGCCTGTTGGCTCTGCGGCGGCAGCACACCCAGGCGCACGTGGCCCGGCAGGCCGAAGGAGGTGCAGTCGCGCAACTTGATGCCCTCGGCGCGCAGCGCGGCTGCGAGCCGAGGGTATGGCGTGTCGGTGCGGGCACAGAAGAAATTGGCGTCGCTGGGAAGGCACTGCCAGCCGAGCGATTCGCAAAGCGTGCGTTGCTGCGCCTTCCAGATGCGCAAGGTCTGCAGGCTTTGGGCAAGCCAGGCTTGCGCCTCGTCGCCGGTCCAGGTTTCAAGCAACGCGACACCGTGGACGCCGAGCGGCCACGACGGTGCCAGTCGTTCGAGCCGCTGCAGCAATGGATTCGCACCGACATCGTCGGGAGCGATCGCATAGGCAGCGCGGATGCCGGTGAGGCCCATGGCCTTGTTCGGTGTCCAGAGTTGCCAGACGCGGTTGCGCTGCGCGGCGTCGAGTGAAGCGCGGCCTTCGAGGCGCAGCGGCTCGTAGGCCATGTCGAGCACGCAGGTGCTGCCGGCCTCGGCATGCAGTGCGAGATCGGCTTGCGCCTGGCCCAGCGGGCTCGATGGCTCGCAGCACCAATGCAGCGCTGCGCCTTCATGCGGCTCGGGCGCGCGAAGCACCTGCAGGCCCCACGCCGACGCCGCACGCTCGTAGTCGCCGTAGCTGTGCGCCGGCAGCCAGACCCGCTGGCCACCGCCTTGCGCCACAGCAGCGCTGATGCGGTGGATGAATTCGCTCGCACTCGCCGCGATCACGATGCGTTCGCTCGTCACGCCATGGAAGGCGGCGAGCCTCTCGCGCAGCGCGGTGTAGCGCGGATCGGGATAGTGCGCCGCATCGGCCGCGCGCAACGCAGCCACCGCAGCCGGGCATGCGCCCACCGCGTTGCCGTTGGTCGAGAAGTCGTGCGGCGCCGTGCCAGTTTCATCGGGGCCGCCGTGCAGGCCAGGGGTGAATGTCATGGCCACCTCGCCATCGCAACGATGGCCGCCGATGCGAACACGCCGGCGGCCAGCACCGCCCTGCCGCCGAGCACCGCGGTGCGCCGCGTGTCCCCTGCCGCGGCTTTGCGGCCCTCGCCATTCAGGGTGTAGACGCCGGGCTTCGCAAGCCGCACGCCGACCAGCAGCGCCATCGCCGCCATCGGCCAGCCGCTGTTGGGCGACGGCGTACGGCGCGCCTCACGCCCCAGGTCCCTCGGCCATCGCCGTGCCGCCAGTGCCAGCAGCAGCACGGTGATGCGCGCGGGAAGCCATGAGAGCACATCGTCGGCGCGCGCAGCCCATTTACCGAGCCAGGTCCAGTCGCGCCCGCTGCGCAATCCACGGTAGCCCCACATCGCATCGGCCGTGTTGGCGAAGCGATAGAGAGCGGCGCCCGGCAGGCCGAGCAGCACGAACCAGAACAGCGGCGCCACCAGCGAGTCGTTGAGGTTCTCGGCCAGCGATTCGATCGCGCTCTCGCGCACCTCGCGCTCGCCGAGCGCGGAAACATCGCGGCTCACCAGCCGGGCCAATTGCGCCCGGCCCGCGTCGAGCGACTCGGCCAGCGCCGCCTCGACCGCGAGCACTTCGTCGCGCAGCATTCGCCATGCGAAGAGCGGCTTCAACAACAACCCGAGCAACACAGCCGCGGCCCATGCGGGGAGGTGCAGCGTGACGAGCGATTGCAGCAGCTGCGCCGCACACCAGACCGCCATGCCGCCGACGCACCACGTCAGCGCGCCGATGAAGAAGACCGGCAGGTCCACGCGCTTCACCCGGTGCGACTCCGGTGCGATGCGCGAGCCGATCCAGCCGAGGTACTGTCCCATCCACACCACCGGATGCAGACGCGCCGTCGGCTCGCCCAGCCAGCGGTCGATGGCCAGCGCGAGCCAGAGCGCCGCGACGGCGACGATGGCATGGGCGAAGGAGAGAGCTGGCATGGGCGCCGTCATTCTCGCGAATCAGCCGGCGGTGGCACCCGGGTGCTGCGCCCGGCCGCGCCGCCACTGCGCGAAGGCGCCGAGCGCGATGAGCAGCGCCGCGCCGAAGGCGACCCAGAGGCGGAGCACCACGCCCTCGGCCTTCGGGTGTGGTGCCTCGTCGGGCGTGGGGTCGAGCTTGAGGCCGGTCACGGGCTGGACGCTGCCGTCATGCGCGTTGGGCTTGTCGGATGTCGGCGCGGGCGAAGGCGCGGCGGCCGGTGGTGCCGCAGGCGCCTTCTGCGCCTCCACCGGCACGGCAACCCGCGGCGCCAGCTCCGCCTGCACGAAGCGCTGCACCGCCGTGTTGCGCTCGCGCAGGCCCGTGGCGCGCACCGCCTCGGCGTAGGCCTTCGCCAGCTCGCGCCGCGTCGCGGCATCGGGTGCCCAGTAGTTCAGCCGCACCGCATCGAGCATGCGCTCCAGCGTCTGCGCGAAAGCGGCGCGGTTGTCGCCTTCCAGCCATTCGCGCGTGCCCAGCTTGTATCGGTCGCGCACATACACATCGTGCAGCGACTGCCACTGGTCCTGCCGCACGGTGCCCGGCGCCGTGACCTGCCAGCCCCAGAGGAACTGCGCGGTCTTGAGCACCTGCAGCGTGCCGCTGTAGCCCTCGGCCTTCTGCGCCTCGATCCATTGCGGGTGCAGGTAGCGCGTCTGCATTTCGCGCGCAATGGCACCTGCTGCGGTGTCGGTGCGCACCGTGCCGGCGTCGCGCAGGTTCTGCACGTAGAGCGCCGGGTCTTTGCCGGTGAGTTGCCGCACCGCCTGCGCGATGCCGCCGAGGTACTGGAACGGATCGTCGTTGGTGAGCACGCCATACAGATTCGATGTGCGCGCCATCAGCGCCGCATCGACCTGCGCGAGATTGCCGGCGTACGCACCCGGCCGCGCGGTGCCGTCGAGCCCCTGGCCGTACGCATGGCCCATGCGGTCCATGTAGAGCTGCGCCATCTGCGCATCGCCGCCGCCGCGCCGCTGCGAGGTCCACACGTCGCTCGCAAGCGCCGCCTCTTCGAGCCCGGCGCCGTAGCTGCCCTGCTCGTTCGAGAACACGCGCGCGGTCGACCAGCGTTTCGCCTCGGCCGGCGTGGCGCCTTCCGCGCGGAGCTTGCGGGCCAGCGCCTCGCTGTGCCGCGCGACGGCGTTGCCGGGTTCGTTCAGGGCGGCCACCTGCTGCACCGCCTCGTCGAGCCAGCGCATCACGTTCGGGAACTGGTCGCGGTACGAGCCGGTAACGCTGACCAGCACATCGATGCGCCGCCGCTTCAACACCGAAGCAGGCAGCACCTCGATGCCGGCGATGCGCCCGGCATCGTCCCAGCGGGGCTTCACGCCCATGGCGTAGAAGGCCTGGCTCTCCAGCACGCCCTGGTGGCGCGAGGCCTCGCCGGCCCAGAGGGTGAAGGCGATCTTCTCGGGCGGCTTGCCGGCATGGCCCTTGGCGTGCTCGGCGATCCACGCATCCATTGCGGCGACGCCGACGTCCCACGCGGCGCGCGTCGGCACGCGGCTCGGGTCGAAGCCGTAGAGGTTGCGCCCGGTCGGCAGGCTGTCGGGGTTGCGCACCGGGTCGCCGCCGTAGCTGGCCTTGAGGTAGCGGCCGTCGAGGGCGGTGAGCAAGCCTTCGATTTCTTCGTTGCGGGCGAGTGCGGCGTCGATCTTCCTGGCGCGCTCGGCCATGGTTCGCAGTGCTTCGGCTTTCGAGGCATTCGCGCCCATCGCGCTCGCGGCATCGGCATCCTTGAGCGCCACTTCGATCCATCGCACCGGACGCGAAACCGCGATGTTCTTCGCGTCGATGAGGAAGGCTTCATGGACGTCTTCGCCCAGCGCCGCGACCAAGGGCTTGCCGAGGATCTGCAGGATCGTCATGCGGCGCCGCTCCGCATCGGGCGCCTGCCCGAAGGTCGCCAAGCCCAGCGGCTGCGCGGTCTGCGTCAGCTCGTCCAGGTACGGATGCAGCACCGCGATGAAGCCCATGAAGTCGGCGCGAATGCGTGCAGGCGTCCATTTCAGGTCGCGGTCGTAGTGCTGCTCTACGAACTCCGCGGCAAGCTGCTTTTCCATCGCAGCCCTCACCGGCCCGAGCGACAGCGTCTGCCAATCGTGCATCCGCTCGTGCATCGCCTGCACACCCGGCCGAAAGCCCGCCGGCGCGAACATCGGCGTCGAATGGCTCACCATCGTCGCGCGGCCGCGGCGCTTGGCGGTCGTGGCCTCGCCGAGGTTGTCCATGATGTACGGGTACACGTTGGGCAGGTCGCCGAGCGCGAGCAGCGGATCGTCCTGCACCGAGAGCCCGCGCTCCTTGCCCGCCGACCATTCGACCGTGCCGTGCGTGCCCACGTGCACGACCGCGCTGGCACCGAACTGCGTGCGCAGCCAGAGGTAGGTGGCGAGGTAGCCGTGGCTCAGCGGAATCGCCGAGCGGTGGTAGACCTGCTCGGCCTTGCCCGCCACCTGCGTGCCCGGCTCGAAGCGCGGCGGCTGGCGCAGCACGACGACATTGCCGAACTGCACGCGCGGGATGACGAAGGCCGGCTCCCCCGCCACCGGCCGCAGCATGGTCGACGTCTCAGGCGGCCCCCAATAAGCCTCGATGCGGCGCTGCGTCTCGGCGGGCAACGAACGAAACCACGCGACATAGCGCGCCAGCGGCAGCGAATCGGCCAGCCCCTTGTCGAGCAGCGGCTGCAACGCATCGCCGCCATCGACCGGGTAGTACGCCTTCATCGTCGCCTGCACTTGCGCGACGAGCGCATCCGCGCCGGGTATCTCGGTGCGGTAGCCCGCCGACTGCATCGCCGCGAGCATGTTGTTCACGCTGCGCGGCACGTTGAGGAACGACGCGCCGAAGTTCGCCTCGCCCGGCGGGTAGTTGTAGACCAGCATCGCGACGCGCCGGTCCGTGGCCGGCGTGCGTTGCAGCCGCAGCAGTGCGGCCGCCTTGCCGGCCACCGCGTCGATCTGCGCGGGCAGCGGCTGAAGCGTGCCGGAGGCGGCATCGCGCGCGCTCACGAGCATCGGGTCGGTCATGCCGGCCAGTTCGCTCGGGCTGTAGTACGAGGCGATGTCGGTCTGCGCGAGGCCGTCCTTGCTCTGCGCCCACTGTGTGGCATCCATCGCGAGAGAGGGCAGCGTCTGGAGCACCGGCACGCCGATGCGTTCGAGCTCGGCCTTGCGCTCGTTCGGCGTGAAGACCAGCGAGGCGTTGACGATCAGGTCAGCCACGCGCCGCTCCTCCGCCCCGGTGGCGTGCGTCATGCGGAAGAACAGGTCTTTCTGCTGGCGCGGCCCGTAGAAGGCGTAGGCGCGCGGGCCACGCTGTTCAAGTGCGCCGATCAGGCGGTCGAGCCAGCCGGTGTCGTCGCCGGTCACGGTGGCGCTGTTGATGGCGATGGCGACGGTTCCCGCGGTGCCCGCGAGCCCGGCGATTGCGGAGATATCGGTCTCGACGCGCGGCCAGCGCGGATGATAGAAGCCCGAGAGCGGCGTCGGCACGGGCGACGGCAGGCCGTTCACGTCGTCGATCTGCGCCAGCGCCTTCATCGCGGATTGGAGGTTTGCCGTGCCCGCGAACCGCCAGTACGCCCGCAGCCGCTGGGCCCAGACCGCATCGACGCCGCGCTCGGCAGCAAGAGGCGCCGCGCTGGAGGCTTGCCCCTTGGCGACGAGCGCGAACTCGCCGATCAGCACATAGGGCACGTCACTGCGCGAAACCATGTCGCCGAACCGCGCCGCCGCGGCCTGCGCCACGCTGATGTGCGGCGCATCGATCACCAGCAGCCGCGCGCCCTGGAGCGCCGAGGCCAGCGCCTCAGGCGACTCCCTCGCAGCCGACACCACCTGCATCGGCAGCCCCACCTCATGCGCTGCCTCCTGCAACCGCACCACACGCGCCGGCGACACGAGCGACGTGCTCAGCACCACGATGCGCGAAGGCTCGTCCGGCTCGGCGTGCGCGCAGAACGCCAGCGCCATCCACAAGAGCCCGAAAAGAAACCGCGTCACTTCCCGCCCTGCGCCGCGGGCACCGCATCGGCCGGTACATAAACCATCGTGCCGTCCTTCAGCCGCCAGGCGGTGCCGGCTTTCTCGCCGTCGCCCTGCCCCGTCGCGCCGCTGGCCTTGAAGCGCGTGACCTTCTGCCCTTCGCGCGTGATGATCTCCATGTCCGGCTTGCCCTCGTTGCGGATGATCGTGACCTTGTCCTGCGCGAACGGGTTCATCGGGTTGTTGATGACCGCGATCATCAACATGCCGATGACCACCATGAACACGTCGATCAGGTTGATGGTCGAGAGCACCGGGTCGTCGTCGTCGCTGTCCAGGCTGCTCAAGATCGAGAACTGCCTCCGGCTCATGACAAGCGGTCCCGCGCATCGAGCACCGTCACCAGCTCGCGCATCAGCCAGCGCCGGCGCACGGTGTAGACCACGAAGGTGATCGAGGCCGAAGCCAGCGCAACGATCACGGCGGCGAATGCAGGCGCGAGGCTTTGCGCCACGCCTTGCGATTCGCCCGAAGCAACGGCGACCAGTGCCGGCCCCATCGGAATCATCGTGGCGATCAGCCCGAGCATCGGCGCGACACGGCTGCACAGGCGCACGCCTTCGAGGTGCTTCAGCACCACCAACTCCATCTGCTCCTGGCTCGCGTGGGCATGGCGCTGCAGCACCAGCGCGCGCGACGGGTCGCGGCGGCGCTGCAGGTACTCGATGCCGAACGCGCCGAGGCAGTACACCGCGTAGACGAACGACAGCAGCACGCCGAGCGTCACCGGCCAGAGGAACAGGCGCGCGAGTTCGAAAAGAACGGTATCGAAGGCCAGCATCAGGCGGGTTCCACGGAAGACGGGGTGAGGGAAAACAGGTCCGACGGCTGGCCCCAGCGTTCGTCGAACACCAGCGCCGAGAGCGGCTCGCGCCGCGCCCAACGTTCGCGCTGCAACATCGGCTCTTCGTAGAAGCCATGCACCGGACCGAGGCACAGCAGCGCGATGGGCTCGGCGCCTTCGGGCAGGCCGAGCAAGGTGCTCAGCTCGGCCGGATCGAACAACGACACCCACCCCATGCCCAGCCCTTCGGCGCGCGCCGCGAGCCAGAGGTTCTGGATGGCGCAGGAGGCCGAGGCCAGGTCCATCTGCGGCAAGGTGCGGCGGCCGAACACGTGCCTGTCGCGGTCGTCGGCGAGCGACACGGCCAGCAGCTCGGCCGCATCGAGCAGGCCCTGTACCTTGAGGCGCATGAACTCGTCCTCGCGCTCGCCCAGGGCGCGCGCCGTGAGCACGCGTTCGCGCTCGACCGCATCGTGCAGGCGCCGGCGCAAAGCGGCATCGCGAATGCGGATGAAACGCCACGGCTGCATGAAGCCGACGCTGGGCGCGTGGTGTGCCGCGTCGAGCAGCCTCAGCAGCACCTCGGGCGCGACCTCGCCGCCCGCGAAGTGCCGCATGTCGCGCCGCTCGCGGATGGCGCGGTACACCGCCCTCGCCTCGTCGGCCGCGAATGCGTGCGGCTGCTGCGGCATCGCGTTCAATCCTCGATGCCGCGCTGCGCCGGGATGCCGGCCTTGAACGCGTGCTTGACCAGCGTCATCTCGGTCACGGTGTCGGCCAGCGCGATGATCTCGGGCGGGCAGCGGCGGCCCGTGAGCGCCACATGCACGTGCTTCGGCCGTGCGCGCAGCGTTTCGAGCACGCCTTCGAGCGGCAGCCAGCCGTAGATCAGCGGATAGGTGATCTCGTCGAGCACCACGAGGAAGAATTCGCCCGACAGGATCGCGGCCCTGGCCTTCTCCCAGCCGTCGCGCGCAAGCTGCCCCGAGCGCTCCAGGTCCTGGCTCTTCCAGCTGAAGCCGTCACCGAGCCCTTCGATGGGAATGCCGATCTGCTCGAACATCCGGTGTTCGCCGAAGCGCGCCGAGGGCACCTTCATGAACTGGTAGATCTTCACGGCCTTGCCGCGGCCGTGGGCGCGCAGCGCGAGGCCGAAGGCCGCGGTGCTCTTGCCCTTGCCATCGCCGGTGTTGACGATGACGATCCCGCGGCGCTCGCCTTCGGGCTTTTCGTAGGGCTTTTCGCTGGGGGGAGTTTCGATCTGCATGTGTGTGTTCCTTGCTTATTTCGGCAGCGCGATCCACTGCTCCGCCACGCGGTGCACGCGGATGCGGTGGTCGAACACCTGTTCGAGCGCGGTGTGGGTGGCCGGGTCGTCGCAGCCGCCGTGGTGGACCACGCGGCCCTTGTCCATCACGACCATTTCGTCGGCCGCCAGTGCCATCGGCAGTTCGTGCAGCACGCTGACCACGGTGCGGCCCTCGGCCACGAGCGCGCGGGCGGTCTGCATCCAGTCGGCCTGGTGCGGCGGGTCGAGGTTGGCGAGCGGCTCGTCCATCAGCAGCACCTGGGCCTCGACCGCGAGCGCGCGGGCGAGCAGCACGCGCTGGCGTTCGCCGCCCGAGAGCTGGCCGAGCGGCCGGTCGCGCCAGTCCCAGGCCTGCGTGCTGCGCAGGGCCCGTTCCACGGCTTCGCGGTCGGCCGCGCTCGGGGCAGCGAGCCAGCGCTGGTGCGGCAGGCGGCCGAGCATGGCGACGTCGTAGACCATGAGGTCGTCGGCGCTGGCTTCGCCCGTGCCGCTCTGGCCGAGCCACGAGAGGCGCTGCGCGCGGATGCGGGCCGGGATCCCTCCCTCGGCCTCGCCGAACAGCCGCACCTCGCCCCGGTGCGCGAGCAGGCCCGCGAGCGCCTTGAGCAGCGTCGACTTACCCGCGCCGTTCGGGCCGACGATGCTGGTCCAGCGGGCGGACGCGAGCGCGAGGTCGATGCCGTGCAGCACCTCGGTCGTGCCGAGCGTGGCGCTGACCTGGCGGGCCTCGATGGCGGCGGTGACGCTCATGACAAGCCTCCGCGCGCGCTGCGCCGATGCATCAGCCACAGCAGGTAGCTGCCGCCGAGCACCGCGGTGAGCACGCCCACCGGCAGTTCCTGTGGCGCGATCAGCCAGCGTGCCAGCAGGTCGGCGGCCATCAGCAGCAGGCCGCCCATGAGCGCCGCGAGCACGATCAGCCGCGCATGCGTGGTCTTGACCACCGAGCGCACCAGGTGCGGCGCCGCAAGGCCGACGAAGGCGATCAGGCCGGTCTGCGCCACGGCCGCGCCGGTGGCCAGCGCGAGCACCACGACCAGCGCGGCGCGCATGGCGCCCAGCGGCAGGCCGAGGCTGCGGGCGGTCGCCTCGCCGAGCGCCAAACCGTCCAGCACCGGCGCGAGCGCCCATGCGGCCAGCAGGCACGCAGCGCACACCGCGCCCATCACGGCGCAAGCACTCCAGCCGACCAGGCCGGTGCTGCCGAGGATGAAGCCCTGGATGGCCTGCAGGATGTCCGCCGAGGCGATGGTGATCAGGTCTTTGGCGGCGCCGAGCACCACGCCGACGATCACGCCCGCAAGCAGCAGCCGCAGCGTCTGCTGCACACCGCGCGCCAGCGTGAGCGTGAGCAGCACCGCGAGCACCGCGCCGACGAAGGCCGCGCCGGTAAGGCCGAGCCGCATCACCCACTGCGTGCTCGCGGCAGAGCCGCCGAACAGCATCAGCGCCACTGCCACGCCCAGCGAAGCGCCCGAGGCACTGCCGAGCAGATAGGGATCGGCCAGCGGATTTCGGAACAGCCCCTGCGCCACCGCGCCCGCGAGCCCGAGCAGCGCGCCCGCGAGCCACGCGCCGAGCGTGCGCGGCAGGCGGATGTCCCACACGATCTGCAGCGCGACCGGGTCGTGCCGCGCGGCCAGCAAACTCTCGAAGCCGGTGCTGCCGATGCCGAGGCCGAACAGCAGCAGCGCGGCGCCCAGCACCAGCAAGGCCGCGCCGAGCAGCACGACGCGGCGCAGGTGGGCGGTGTGCATGCGCGCGGCGCTCACTTGCCCTTGTCCACCAGGCATTGCGCCATCAGGCGCGCGGCTTCGTCCATGCGCGGGCCGGGGCGCACGAGCACATCGGACTGCAGCGCATCGAAGCGGCAGACGCGGCCTTCACGCACCGCGCGGATGCCGCCCCAGCCGGGCCGCTGCTCCAGCCCCTGCGCGCTGCGCACGCTGACCATGATGAGGTCGGGATTCGCGCGCACCACGTACTCGGGGTTCAGCTTGGGAAACGGCCCGAGCCTGGCCGGCACGATGTTCTTCATGCCCAGCCGCGCGAGCGTCTCGCCGATGAACGACGACTCGCCCGCCGCATACGGCGTGCTGTTGATCTCGAAGTACACGCGCTTGCCCCGCACGCTCGCGGGCACCGACTGCGCCGCCGCCGACACGCTCGCATCGATCACGCGCCACACGCGCGGCGCCTCGTGCGTGCCGAGCACCTGGTCGAGCTTGTCGAGCACGCGCTGCACGTCGGCATGGCTCTTGGGTTCGAGCACCAGCACCTTCAAGCCCAGCGCCTCGAGCCGCTGCGTGACGCGCGACGACTTGGCCAGCAGCACCGCATCGGGCCTGAGCGCGACGATGGCTTCCACATTCGGTTCGAGCCCGCCGCCCATCTGCGGCAGGGCGCGCACCGACGCCGGAGAGTTGGAATAGTTGTCCACCCCCACCAGTCGTTCGCAGGCGCCGAGCGCGCAGACGGATTCGGTGAGCGACGGCAAGAGCGAGACGATGCGCTGCGGCGGCTGCGGCAGGCTCACGGTGATGCCGCGTTCGTCGACCACATCGAAGGCGTGCGCCGCGAGTGCGCACAGCGACAGGCCGATGGCGGCAAGGAGCGAGGGGAATCGACTCATCTTCATCAGGCGGGCGCCTTCAGGCTCAGCGGCAGACCGGCCGCCATCAGCGTCACGCGGCTGCAAGCGGCCGCCACGTCCTGGTTCAGGCGGCCCAGCGCATCGACGAAGGCGCGCGTCTCCCGGCCGAGCGGAATCACGCCCAGGCCGATCTCGTTGCCGACCAGCACCACCGGTCCGCGCGCCTCGCGCAGCGCGATCTTCAGCATGGTGGCGTGCGCCGCGGGCGTGCGCGTCACCGGGCGCGCGGCTTCTGTGCGCATGGGCATCAGCAGATTGGTGAGCCAGAGCGTGAGGCAGTCGACCACCACCAGCGTCTCGGGCGCGCTCTGCGTGACGATGGCGCGCCCGAGCTCGATCGGCTCCTCGATGGTCCGCATGCCGGGCACCCGCTGGGCGCGGTCGGCCTGGTGGCGCACGATGCGCTCCTGCATCTCGTCGTCATGGGCCTGTGCGGTGGCGATCAGCACCGCGCGGTGCGCGCCGGGCGCGGCGGCCAGCCAGTCGATGGCGCGCTGCTCGGCGCGGCGCGACTTGCCGCTTTTTTGCCCGCCGAGGATGAATTCGTGCTCAACGTTCATCGATCCCGTCCTTTGCTGCATCGTTGCCCAGCTCGATCGGCATGGCGCCGAAAAGTCGCGCCGTGGCTTCCGGGCTGGAAGCGAACCACGCATGGAAATAGCTGGCTCGCACCGGGCCATGCACATAGAAGGCCTCGCCGCCGCGCGCACCGACGGCCTGCGTGGCGCCGGGCCGGGCGGTGTAGGCGGAAGGCGCGAGCGGCGTTTCGCAGCTCGAATAGTGAAAGGTGTGGCCACGCAGGGTGTAGCTGCCAAGCTGGAGCTGTTGCGGCCCGAGGCCGGCAAGGCGCTTCTGCATCGTCACGCGGCCGGGGAGCAGGCCCCAGAGGCGGCGCACCTGCTGCGGCCCGGCATCGGTGTGCGTGGCCAGTTCGTCGAACAGCGCCATCATGCCGCCGCACTCGGCCCACACGGGCTTGCCTGCGGCGACATGCGCAGCCAGGCAGGCGCGCATCCGCTCGTTGGCCGACAGTGCCTCGGCATGCAACTCGGGGTAGCCGCCCGGCAGCCAGACGGCATCGCAGGCCGGCAACGCATCGCCCGCCAGCGGCGAGAAGAATGAAAGCCGCGCACCGAGTGCCGAGAGCACGTCGAGGTTGGCGGGATAGATGAAGGAGAACGCCGCATCGCGCGCGATGGCGATGGTTCGGCCCGCCAGCAGTGGCGGCGTGGCGGCATCTTGCGCAGGAGCCGCATCGAAGCGCACCTGCGGCAACTGCGAAACCGGCAGCCGGCCCAGCGGCGTTTCGGCCAGCACGTCGGCTGCCGCGTCGAGCCGCGCCATCGCGTCGTCGAGTTCGTTCGCGCCGACAAGGCCCAGGTGCCGTTCGGGCAATGCGAACCGCGCATCGCGCGGCAAGGCGCCCATCCATTGCGACGGCTCGCGCAGCGCGTCCTTCAGCATGCCCGCATGCCGCTCGCTCGCCACGCGATTGGCCAGCACGCCGGCCCACGGCAGGCCTGACCTGAAGTTCTGCAATCCGTAGGCCAGCGCGCCGAAGGTGCCGGCCATCGCGTGCGCGTCGATCACGGCCAGCACCGACAGGCCGAAGCGCGCCGCGAGGTCGGCCGCGCTAGGCGTGCCGTCGAACAAACCCATCACGCCTTCGACGATCACGAGATCGGCTTCGGCCGCTGCGGCATGCAGGCGCCCCCGGCAATCGGCCTCGCCCGTCATCCACAGGTCCAGCGAATGCACCGGCGCGCCGGTGGCGAGCGCCAGCCAGTGCGGATCGAGAAAATCCGGCCCGCACTTGAAGGCCCGCACCCGCCGGCCTTGCCGCGCATGCAGCCGCGCGAGCGCAGCCGCCACCGTGGTCTTGCCCTGTCCCGAGGCGGGCGCAGCGATCAGCACCGCGGCGCAAGAGGCTGCGGTGCCGTCGCGCCGTGGCGAAAGGTCGTTTACTGCGGTGTCCACTTGAGGCCGAGGTAGGCGGTGCGGCCCCCGTTGGCGTAGAGGCGTGCGTACTGGTAGTCCTTGTCGCCCACATTGTCGATGCGGGCCACGAGGTTCAGGTCCCGTGCGATCTGCGTACTGGCCGACAGGTTCAGCAGCGTATAGCCGCCCAGCTTGATCTTGTTGGCCGCGTCGTCGTAGCGCTGGCTCGATGCCTGCACTTCCGCGCCCAGCGTCCAGCCGGCCACGCGCCAGTCGGCGCCCAGCGTGCCGTGACGCTTGGCGCGCCGCGCGAGCAGGTTGCCGGTGTCTGCGTCCTTGGGGTCCTGCACGTCGAGCGAGGCGCGCAGCGTGACGTCGCCGATGCGCTGGCTGGCCGAGAGCGTCGCGCCCTGCAGCGTGGCACGGGCCACGTTGGTGTAGCAGCCGAACGTCGAGGCGCAGCCCGTGGCGGTGCCCACGAAGTTGATCAGGTTGCGTACGCGGTTGCGGTACACCACGATGCCGGCGGTGGTGCCGTCCTTGGCGTAGTGCAGGCCCAGCTCGACGTTGCGGCTGTCTTCGGGCTGCAGCGTCGCCACGCCGTATTCGCTGAAGCGCTGGTAGAGCGTCGGCACGCGGAAGGCGGTGCCGGCCGATGCGGTGAAGCGCAGCGACGGAAGGATGGCGAAACCGTAGGCGGCGCTGCCGGTGGTCTTGCCGCCGAACTCGCTGTCCCGGTCGCGGCGCACATGCAGTTGCAGCGAGTGCGGGCCCTGCACGAAGCCGTAGCCGAGCGCGAGCGCGTTCTGCGAGCGGTCTTGCGAGAACAGCTTGGCCGAGGTGGTGGGTGCGTTTTCCAGCGCATCCTCGCGGCGCTCCAGGGTGGCCGTCACCAGGTGCGGGCCGAAGCGGAACTCGTTCTGGAACAGGTAGCCGCGCAGGTTGGTCTCGGTGCGATAGAACGAAGGCTGCGTCTTGTAGACCGATTGCGAGTCAGTCACCTGCACACGGGTGCTGTAGATCTCGTTCCACTTGGCCGACCAGGTGAGGCCGGCGGTGCGCAGCGTGTTGTCCG
The DNA here is from genome assembly GCF_030812215.1 of Variovorax boronicumulans. GTDB lineage: Bacteria > Pseudomonadota > Gammaproteobacteria > Burkholderiales > Burkholderiaceae_C > Variovorax > Variovorax boronicumulans_C. Next base: position 110,746 of record NZ_JAUSSG010000001.1, read on the forward strand.
AGACGTCGTTCCTGAAGCGGATCGGCGGCCGGGTCCTGAAGCTGACCGAGGCGTCGTAGCCGGCCTCGACGTTGCTCTGGAGCAAGGTGGCTTCGATGCGCTGGTCTGGCGTGATCTGGAAGCCCAGCTTCAGGTTGCCCGAGGTGCTGCGGTAGCCGTCGCGGTCGGGGCTGGTGAAGCCGTCCTTCGAGGGCGTGCGCTTGTCGGCGGGCTGCACGTTGAAGCCCTTGCTTTCTTCATGCGCGACACCGAACGAATAGTCGAACAGGCCCGACTTGCCGCTCACGCCGCCTTCGATCTTGCGAAGGCCGTGGCTGCCGAAGCCGATGCCCGCGTAGGGCGACACACCCTCTTCGCCGCGCCTGGTGAAGAGCTGGATCACGCCGCCGATGGCGTCCGAGCCGTACACCGCGGCGGCCGGGCCGCGCAGCACTTCGATGCGGTCGATCTGCGCGAGCGGAATGCCTTCCCAGCCAGCGCCGCCGGTCGATTGCGAGTCGATGCGCACGCCGTCCAGGTAGACGGCGGTGAAGCGCGTCTCGGCCCCGCGGATGTAAAGGCTGGTGTTGTTGCCCACGCCGCCGTTGCGCGTGATCTCGATGCCGGGCTGGCGGGCCAGCACGTCGGCCACGCCGGTCGCGCCGCTGCGCTCGACGGTTTCGCGGTCGATGATGGACACGTCGCCCACCAGGTCCGACAGCGGCTGCGGCGTGCGGTTGGCCGTGACCACCGTTTCGCCGAGCGTGGCTGCTGCTTTTTCCTGCGCATGCGCAAGTGTGGGCAACTGGATCAATGCAAGGCCGCCGAAGGCCGAGGCCAGCGCAAGCGGCAGGCAGGCAAGGCCGCGATGGCGAATGGGCGCAGGCGCGCGACCGCGAGAGGCGCGGGAATGGAAAACGCAGGAAATCATGAGTGAGCCGAACGAACGTCAATGCCCCTGGCCGGCCTCCCCGCCGGCGCCCTGGGCGCAATGACCGCCACAGGCATGAACCGGTTTATTCGTTCGTTCATGCATGCGGCAGCCGCCTTGTTGGCCGGTATCCGGGCTGGCAGAACGGCCCCTTGCCGCCTTCCCAGGCACCTGTTTCAGGGCGCCCAGTGGCTGGATGGAAAGGGGTGGCGCCTTGCGGCGTCGTCTGCTTGACCGTTGCGGGGGCAGCGCAGGCGGCTTCGGCCTGGGTCCGATGTCCGGCTTGCGGACTTCTCGGGGGCGTTCACTCCTGCTTCCCGTTGAACTGCACCGTGCGAACCACGGCGCGAGCACCAACGGGCGGGATTTTAGGCCCTGCGGCGGCGGCGCTAAGTCGAAAGTTGTGGCTGCTGCGCCACTCGTACCGCCAGGGAGGCTACTTCGATTTGGCCGGGCGGACCGCCGTCACCTCGATCTCGACCAGGTACGCCGGGTTGACCAGCGCCGCCACCTGCATCGTCGAGCGCACCGGCAGTCTGGGCTGCGCCGTGGTGCCGAAGAACTGGGTGTAGCCCTCCATGAAGCCGGCGAAGTCCATCTTGTTGTCCTTGGCCGGATCGCCCACCAGGAACACCTGCATCTTCACCACGTCGCCCATCGTGAGACCCAGGCCCGTGAGGCTCTTCTCGATGGCCTTGAGCACGCCGATGGTCTGGCCCTTGGTGTCGCCGCCGTAGGCCGCGGCACTGTTCTTGGGCGCGGCCGCGTCCTGCAGCGGCGGCACCTGGCCCGAGAGGTACACGTTGGTGAAGGACGAAGGAACCTCCACCGCGGCCGCGATCGGAAAGGTGGAGTTCGGAATGCGGTGGCGAATGACTTCGTCGGCCGCGTGCGCCGCACCGCAAGCGGCTGCGAACAGGGCGGCGGCGAGCGCCAGTTTCTTCGTCTGGGTGAGGAGGGTCATGGTCATGCGTGTTGTCTCTCTGCGGGGTGGATGAATGAAGGAAGGATCTGCCGGAGGTCGCGGTGAAGTCAAGGCCGCAGCTTCTTGACGCTCTCCGCGGGAATCGCATCGGCGTACTGGTTGCCGAAATGCGTGCGCGCATAGCCGACCACGGCAGCGATCTGCTCGTCGCTCAGCATCTTGCCGAAGGCGGGCATGCCCTTCTGGCCGTTGATGACCACGTAGAGGGGGTACTCCGCGCTCGCGAGCCGCGGATTCGATGCGAGCGACGGGTAGGCGCCCGCGCCCTTCGCGCCCTGCCCCTGCGCCATGTGGCAGCCCTGGCAGGTGGCGCGGTAGATCGATTCGCCCGAGCTCTCCTGGAAGCGCGGGCCGACGGAGAACGCGGGCTCGGGCGATTGCGCGAAGGCGTGCCCGCTCATCGAAGCGACGGCGCCGAACGAAAGGCCGAGCACCGCGCGCTTGAAGGTCGTGAGGTTGTTGTTCATGGTGGGTGTGTCCTTCACTAGGCGGTCACGCGGCGACGGCGCGGGCATGCAGCCGCTGGATGGCATCGAGCGACGAGAGCAGCGCCCCCTCCTGCCAGGCCGGAATGTAGGAAGCGTGCTCTCCCGCGAGCGCGATGCGCCCGTCGACCTGGCACAGGTTCTTGTAGTGCTTCTGGCGCGTCTCGTCGGTCCACATGCCGTAGCAGCCGTGCGTGCCCGGCACGCGGTGCCAGCCGACCGAAATGCCGTTGTCGAACTCGCTCGCGTACTGCGGATGCAGCTGCGTGCCGTACTCGACCGCGCGGCGCACGCGCTCCTCGGGTGCCATCGCGGTGAATTCATAGGAGTTCGGGCCATCGAACACATAGGCACCGAGCACCACCGCCTTGCCTTTGGCGCCGTAACGTGTCGAGGGGTACGAGATGCGCGAGATCGGCAGATCGGTGTAGCTGATGCCGCCGTAGATGTGTTCGTCTTCTTCCCAGAAGCGGCGCTTGAACTGCAGACCTACTTTCACCGATGCGCCATAAGGCACGGCGTTGATGGCCTCCTGCATCGGTGCGCCGACCTGGATCTCGATCTGGCTCAACACCGACAGCGGAATGGTGCACAGGCACCAGTCGGCCTTGGCCTGCGTGACCGCGCCGCCCTTGGCTTCATCGGTGTAGGTAACGGTGACGCCGCGGTCGTTCTGCTCGATCTTGGTGACCTTCGCGCCGTAGCGAATGAGGCTGCCGACTTCTTTCTGGAAGGCCTTGGCGATCATGTCCATGCCGCCCACGGGCTGGAAGATCGCGCTCTGGAATTCGTAGTCCTGTCCGCTCGCGATGTAACGCCAAAGGTTTGATTGCAGCAGTTCGCTCATGTCGAGCGGCTTCGATGGCTTGGCCAACGGCATGAGGCCGCCGCCGGCATCGATTTCGTAGCCGCGGCGATCGCTGCTGACGGTGCCTTCGCGATAACGGAACTGCGTATCGAGAGCGCCCCAACGGCGCAGGCCCTCGAGCAGCTTTTCCTTGTCTTCTTTCGTCAGCGCCGCATCGAGGTTGCCCTGCTGCGTCGCCTTGCCGAGCAGCTCGGCCACGTAGCCCTGGTAGTCGGCCTGCACATGGCGATAGCGCTGCGGCTTGCCGCCATAGGCCTTGCTCGAATGCACGAGCGCGTTGTAGTTGACCTGGATGAAGGGCTCGAGCGCAACGCCCAGCCGCTTGCAGTAGCCGAGCACCGCATGGTGATGAAAAGGTATGCGCCACGGACCAGGATTGAAGTACTCGCCCTTCGCGAAGCCACACTGCTGCACGGCACCGCCGAGCTCCGTGAAGGTGTCGCCGCCGCGCAGCGTCCAGCAGCGGCCGCCTGCGCGGTTGCTGAACTCGAGCACCTTCACCGAGTAGCCCGCATTGCGCAGTTCGAGCGCAGCGGCCATGCCAGCCAGGCCCGCACCAAGAACCAGCACCGAAGCGCCCTTCTTTGCGCCATCGAGTTTCGGAGGGCCGCTGTAGCTGGACTCGGCGGCGAAACCGAGAGAGGTCATCGCCTGGTACATCGCGCCGCCGCCGGCGGTCTTGCCGATGAGCGTGAGCAGGTCACGCCGACTGAATAGAGTGTTGTTCTTCGTGGTCATGAGGTGGCTATAAATGTTTGAAAGGCCACTGTGAAGGCAGCAGAATCCATGCCAGACAAGGCACCGCGCGCCCTGCCGGCGGGCCCCATTTCCCCGGGAAACTACAATCGCCAACCATGCCCGCCTCCAGCCCCATCGATCAGATCGCCGAGCGTGTGGAACGCTTGCTCGTGCGTCACGAAGAGGTACAGCGCACCAATGCGCTGCTCCAGGAACAGGTCGATGCGCTCGTGCGCGAACGCGACGGGCTCAAGTCGCGGCTCGCTGCGGCACGCACGCGCCTGGATGCGCTGCTCGAGCGGCTGCCGGCTGAACCACCTCCCGAAGACTCCACCGCATGAAGCAGATAGAAGTACAGATCATGGGCCAGAGCTATTTGCTCGGCTGTCCCGACGGCGGCGAGCCGCAACTGCGCGATGCGGTCGAACGCGTGGATGCCGCCATGTGCAAGATCCGCGATGCAGGAAAAGTCAAGGCGCGCGATCGCATTGCGGTGCTGGCCTCGCTGAATCTCGCCTTCGACCTTGCGGCACAACAAGCAGCCGCGGTTGCAGCACCTGCCGCAGCGCCCGCCTCTACCACGACCGAGCCCGGCGAGGTCGATGCCAAGGCCGCCCAGCTCATTCAAAAGCTCGATCAGGCGCTGGCCGGCGATGGTCATTTGCTCTGAATGAACACCATGGACTCATACGGAGCGTAAAATCCGAACTGTCTGCGGTGCGCGTCGGGCTTAATATTTCCTTGTTCCAATGCTCTCCGGAGCCGGGCTTGGTACATCGCTTGACGGGCGTGATCATCTCGCGTCAGATGAACCCGAAGTCTTGCTGCCCTCGCCCACCTGAACCCTGGTTCAGGATGCGGGTTCGGCGCCCACTTGCAGACACCTTTTTCCATCGGCACGGCCCCCAGCACGCACTGCTCGGGGCCGTTGCTTTGTCCGAAGACCCGCAGCGTGACCGAATTCCTCGACCCCCTCCTGATTCTTGAACTGGCCGCACTCGGCCTCGGTACCGGCTTTCTCGCGGGGCTGCTGGGCATCGGCGGGGGCATGCTGATGGTGCCCTTCATCACGATCATCATGGGCCATCGCGGCGTGTCGTCCGACCTCGCAGTGAAGATGGCGATCGCCACGTCGATGGCCACCATCATCTTCACTTCGGTCTCCAGCGTGCGCGCGCACCACAAGCGCGGCGCGGTGCGCTGGGACATCGTCAAGCGCCTGGCGCCTGGCATCGTGATCGGCAGCCTGGCCGGGAGCCTGGGCGTGTTCGCGCTGCTCAAGGGCACGGCGCTCGCCATCTTCTTCGCGCTGTTCGTCGGCTTCTCGGCCACGCAGATGTTCCTCGACAAGAAACCCAAGCCCACGCGCCAGATGCCGGGCACCGCAGGCCAGCTCGCGGGCGGCGGCGTGATCGGCTTCATCTCGGGCCTGGTGGGCGCGGGCGGCGGCTTCATCAGCGTGCCGTTCATGACGTGGTGCAACATATCGATCCACAACGCGGTGGCCACCAGCGCGGCGCTGGGCTTTCCCATCGCGGTGGCCAACGTGCTCGGCTACGCGATCAGCGGCCAGACAGTGCAGGGCCTCCCGGCGGGCTCCTTCGGCTACATCTGGCTGCCGGCTCTGGTGGTGATTGCCCTGTGCAGCGTGTTCACCGCACCGCTGGGCGCCAAGGCCGCACACACGCTGCCGGTGAAGAAGCTCAAGCGGGTGTTCGCGAGCATCCTCTATCTGCTGGCCGCCTACATGCTCTGGAAGGGCCTTCGCGGCTGAAAAACCCCCATGGTCCGGGGGTGTGACCCGTTGCGACCCACGGAATGCGGCCGTATAACGGTTTCATGAAAATCCTCATCGCCGTCGATGGCAGCGCCTACACCCGCAAGGCGCTCGACTACCTCGTCGCAAACCGCACCATGTTCGTGGACGGGCACGAGCTCATCGTGGTCCATGTGTGCACCGGCATCTCGGGCCACGTGACACGGCACCTCAGCAAGGAGATCGTGAACGAGTACTACGCCGAGGAAAGTGCCAAGGTGCTCGATCCGGTGAAGGCGCTCCTGGCCGACAAGGGCATCGGCAACTACACGATCGACGAGCGCCACGGCCACCCGGCCGAGGAAATCCTGAAGTCGGCCACCGCCGCGCATGCCGAGCTGATCGTGCTGGGCACCCACGGCCACGGCATCTTCGGACGCGCGCTGATGGGCTCGGTCGCGACCAAGGTGATCGGCGAGACCGACACCTCGGTTCTTCTCGTCCAGTAGAAGGCCCTACTGCGCCCGCTGCTGCCGCCATTCGCGCGGCGAGCAGCCGAAGCGCTCGCGGAACGCGCGGCTGAAATGCGCCGCATCGTTGAAGCCGCGCCCATACGCGATCTCCCCCACCGGCTTGCCTGCGAGACGCGGCTCCAGCAGGTCACGGCTGCACGCTTCGAGCCGGCGCTCCCAGATGTACTGCGAAGGCGTCAGCGGCTCGCTCTTGAACACGCGATGCACATGGCTCGCCGACACCCCGAGCGACGCCGCGATGCTGCCCACCGACAACGACGGATCGGCCAACTGCTCGTCGATGCATCGCTTCACGCGCGCGAGGTGGTACGCCGTGAGGTTGCTGAGCGATGGCGCACGCGCCGCCGGCAGCGTCTGCAGGCCCGCCACGAGGATGCTCTGCACGCCATTTGCCACAGCCAGTGCCGATGCCGGCTGCAGCGTGTCGATGTCTTCGCGCAGCGTGCGGATCATGCCGAGCAGCAGATGCCCCGCGCCCTCCTTGCCTGACACCGTGGTCGCCGTCAGCGCCTCGGTGTCGCGCAGCTCGCTGCGAAGCCGCTCGCCGGGCAGCTTGAGCACGATCTGCTCGAACCTGTCGTCGAACAGCAGTTGATAGGGCCGCGTGCTGTCGTACAGCGCGAAGTCGCCGGCCGAGAGCACCGCATCGCGCCCATCCTGCCGCACCACGCCGCGGCCCTGCGCCTGGATGCTCACGAGGAAATAGTCGTCGCCCGAGCGCGCGATGTGCCCGCTCGTGCGCATGACCTTCTGGGCGCCCGACTTGACCACTGACACATCGAGGCTCGGCAGCGAGTGCTGGCGGATGCTGCCCTCGAAACGGCCGATGTCGTCCGGCCGCACCGGGTCGCACCCGAGCTGCACGTAGACGTTGCAGATCATGTCGGTCCAGTAGGCCAGGCGCTGGTCGCGCGCCACGGCATCGGTGCTGAGCAACTGGTTCATGGGGCCCCCGGAAAACGCGTACATGCAACGCTGGAACAAGAACGCCGCCAGTTCGGATCAAGGCGTTCCGCGGCGGCGAATCTACGCTTCAAGCAACCCGCATGCCACCGCGCAAACCCGTGTTGGCGGTGTGCGAAGTTGTTTCATCCACCAACTCCGGAGGCCGCCATGCCCACCACTGTTCACCCCAAGCTCCGCGTCGCCGCCGTGCAGGCCGCGCCCGTGTTCCTCGACCTCGACGGCACCATCGACAAGACCATCGACCTCATGGCCGAGGCTGCGGGCCAGGGCGTGAAGCTCATTGCCTTTCCCGAGACCTGGGTGCCCGGCTACCCGTGGTGGATCTGGCTCGATTCGCCCGCCTGGGGCATGCAGTTCGTGCAGCGCTACCACGACAACTCGCTGGTGGTCGGCTCGGCGGAGTTCGACCGCATCAGGGACGCGGCGCGCAAGCACAGGATCTGGGTGTCGCTCGGCTACAGCGAGAAGGCCGCGGGCAGCCTCTACATCGCGCAGGCACTCATCGACGACCAGGGCCACACCGTGCAGACGCGCCGCAAGCTCAAGCCCACGCACGTGGAGCGCACCGTGTTCGGCGAAGGCGACGGCTCCGACCTCGCGGTGGCCGAGACGGCCATCGGCAACGTCGGCTCGCTCTCGTGCTGGGAGCACCTGCAGCCGCTCAGCAAGTACGCGATGTATGCGCAGAACGAGCAGATCCACTGCGGCGCATGGCCCAGCTTCTCGCTCTACCGCGGCGCGGCCTACGCGCTCGGGCCGGAGGTCAACAACGCGGCGAGCCAGGTCTACGCCGCGGAGGGGCAGTGCTTCGTGATCGCGCCGTGCGCGACCGTCTCGCCCGCGATGAGCGACCTCATGTGCACCGATGCCGGCAAGCAGCAGATGCTGCGCACCGGCGGCGGCTTTGCGCGCATCTTCGCGCCCGACGGGTCGCCGCTCGGCACGCCGCTGGCCGAAGACCAGGAGGGCCTGGTGATCGCCGACATCGACCTGGGAATGATCTCGCTCGCCAAGGCGGCGGCCGATCCGAGCGGCCACTACTCTCGACCCGATGTCACGCAATTGCTGCTCAACAGGACGCGCCGCGAGCCCGTGGTCTTCCAGCGCACGCCGGAGCCCGAGAGCAGTGCGCCCGAAGCAGTGACCGCGGGCACCGAGCCGCGCCTGCAGCTCGCCGCCTGACCGCCCGGAGTCCCGCCATGGAATCCGCCATCGCCGAGCACCTGAAATGCCCCCGCACGCGGCACCGCCGCGTCGAGGACGACTACACGCCGCCCTACCCCGTCTGGTCGGCCCGCGCGCCGACCTCGGTGACGCAGGTGGTGATGGGTTATTTCGGCGTGCAGTCGCGCGGCCCCGAGATGCAGGGCCGCGCCTGCGCCGCGCTGACGAAGATCGCACGCGACTTCGCGCTGCCCGATGGGCCGGGTCATCACGACCTCGCGCACTACGTCGATGCCGATGGCTTCGACAACATGGTCGCCATCGCCTACTGGGACGACGCCGCGGCCTTCGCGCGCTGGAGCGCCACGCCTGCCGTCGACGCATGGTGGCGCTCCGACGAGCGGCTGAACGAAGGCCTCGGCTACTTCCGCGAAATCGCCTCACCGCGCGTCGCGCACTTCGAGACCATGTTCAACACGCCGGACCGCTTCGAGGGCGTCGGCGTGGTGATGGGAGAGGTCAGCGGCGAGCTGCAGGAGCACGGCTACTGGGGATCGATGCGCGACCGCATCCCGCTTTCGCAGACCGATGCGCTGTCGCCCTCGGGCACGCGCGCCGTGGTGGCTGGCACGCCCGCGCCGGGCCAGCGCGTGCGCATCGCGGGCCACGAGAACATCGCGATGATCCGCTCCGGCCAGGAATGGACCGACACCACCGGCCAGGAGCGCACGCTCTACCTCGAAGACATGGAACCGGTGCTGCGCGAAGGCATGGCGTTCCTGCGCGACCAGGGTCTGGGCATCGGCTGCTACAGCAACCGCTACATGCACCACCTCGACGCCAAGGGCGCGCCGCAGCAGAAATCGTTCGGCCTGAGCTACTGGCGCTCGCTCGCCGACATGGAGCGCTGGGCCGAGTCGCACCCCACGCACGTCGCGATCTTCGGCAGCTTCATGCGCTACGTACAGGCGCTGAATTTCCAGCTGCAGCTGCGCGTGTACCACGAAGTGTCGGTACTCAAGGCCGACGAGCAGAGCTACGAATACATCAACTGCCACGCGCGCAGCGGGCTCATGAACGGGCTCGCTTCGACATAGGAGAAATTCCACGCGCGGGATTGCCTTAGGATTCGCCCCCTGTTTCTCAAGGCCGCAAGGCAAGGACCCCGACCATGTGGAGCGAACTCGAAAGCCTCGTCGAAGCCTCGATGCAGGAATGGCAAGTCCCCGGCCTCGCGCTGGCGGTGATACAGGACGGCGAGGTGGCGCTGCTGAAGGGCTACGGCGTGCGCGACACCGACACCGGCCTGCCCGTGACCACCGACACGCAGTTCCTGCTGTGCTCGATCACCAAGTCGTTCACCGCCGCCGGGCTCGGCCTGCTGGTCGACGAAGGCAAGCTCGACTGGGACCGGCCGGTGCGCGAGGTGCTCCCCGAATTCCGCCTGCACGACACCGTGGCGACCGGGCGGCTCACGGTGCGCGACCTGCTGTGCCACCACAGCGGCCTGCCGCGCCACGACTGGATCCACATGCCCGGCGACCTGAGCAACGCGCAGATGCTCGCGGCGCTCAGGCATCTCGCGCCGAGCAAGGACCTGCGCGACACCTTCCAGTACTCGAACCTGGGCTACCTCGTCGCGGGAATGATCACCGAGCGCATCAGCGGCCAGCGCTACGAAGACTTCACGACCGAGCGCCTGATGAAGCCGCTGGGCTTCAGGAACTTCGGCTTTTCCATCGAGGCGCTCGGCGCCGCCGAAGACGGTGCCCGCCCGCATGCGATGGACGGCGATGCGCGCTACCGCACGCCGCTGTCGCCCATTCGCGCCACGCCTGCCGGCGGCATCAACGCCTCGGTGGCCGACCTCGCAAAGTGGGCGCGCTTCCTGCTGGACGGCAAAGCGGACGGCCGCCAGTTGCTCTCCGCAAAGTCACTGCGAGAAATGACGACGCCGCGCGTGCACATGGGCCGTTCCGAATACACCGAGATCGGCGATTCGCACTACGGCCTGGGCCTCTTCTGCGAGCAATACCGCGGCGAGCGCACGATCGCGCATTCAGGCTCCTGGACCGGCTGGAGCACGCTCATGACGCTGCAGCCCGAACGCCGTGCGGGCGTGGTGGTGCTGACGAACCGCGCGCCGGGCGGAGCCACGCCGATCCTCACCTTCGCGGCGCTCGACCGCCTCTGCGGCCGCGACCCCGTCGACTGGTTCGGCAGGCTCGCACCGAAGCGCAGGCAAGCCGTCGAGCAGATCAAGCTCGATAAAAAGGCCAGGGCCGACGTGCGCCACGGCAACACCCTGCCCAGCCATCCGCTGGACGACTATGCCGGCGACTACGAACACCCGGCCTATGGGCGCATCCGCATCGACAAGGAAGCGGACGGCCTCGCGTGGCGCTGGCGCGGCATTGCGGAGAAGCTTGGGCATCGGCACTACGACGTCTTCGTCACGCCCGACCGGCCGACGGTGCTGCATCCCAGCGACCACACCGTCACCTTCCGCTACGACCGGCACGGCCACATCGACCGCCTCGAGATTCCCTTCGAGCAGATGGTGGACGACATCGTGTTCCGCCGCATCGCGGCCGGCGATGTGCTGGACCTCGCGTTCCGCCGGCTGTGTGCCGGTGACTACCTGCACGCAGGCCGCGTGATCGAGATCCGCCTCGATGCCCACGGCGAACTCAACATGACGATCCCGGGCCAGCCGACCTACCGCCTCCATCCGGCCGATGGACGCCGGTTCAAGGTCGATACGCTGGAAGGTTTCGGGGTGGAGTTCCGCCGGCCGTCACCGGAGACGGTGGACGCGCTGATCTTTCACGAGCCGCGCCTCACGGCCGTTGCGCCGAGAGCGCCCGGTACCTAGTTCGGCACCTAGTTGGCTGGCCGCCTTACCGCAGCTCGCGTTCCGCGGTGGCCGTCCATGAGCGCACCTGGGCTTCGTACTCGTTGGAATCCCATTTCTTCGAGGCGTTGAAGTCGGACCCCACGTAATCGTTGCCGGCGCAGATCGGCAGCTTCCACAGACGGCACTGCCCCGCCTTGCCGCTGGCACGGATGCAGGCACCCATGGCTTCGCGCACGGCCTTGCGAGGATCGTTGTCGACGCCCCGGTAAGGCGTGTTCTTCCGATCGAACGCAAAGCCTTGGCAGGTGTCCTTGAAGACGGCGAGCACCTTGCATTCCTTGCCGGTCCGTTGACGGCAGAAGTCCAGCACGAGCTTTTGCGCGCTGTTCGAACTGAGGGTGCCCGTTCCACCGAACAGCGACTCGTTGTCCGTCGTCATCGCGTGGGCGCCGTACTCGATGACCGGAAGGATCGGCGGTGGGGGGGAATCCCTGTAGCGCGGCCCAGGTACCTCGGGAGCGTACTGCGGCTGCTGCTGGTATCCGCCGCCCCTGTTGCTGTTCTCGATGTAGTCGCGCGGGACGCACCCCGCACCCGGAACGGTGGGCATGCCGGCCTGGCATTGCGCAACGGCCGAGCCAGCCATGCAGAACATCCAGACTGCGACGATCGCTTGCATGGCGCGTTGATTCATTGAAAGCATCCCATTCTTTCGGCACGAGCAACTTCGCGTCGAAATGCTAGCGGCGGGAGTGCGCGGGCGCCAGTGCCCAAAGTAACGAGCAGGCGCCTCGGGGTGACGACTTTTTCTCTAGTTTCCTAGGCAAACAGCCCCTTGTGCTCGGCGCGCAGCAGCGCCTTCTGCACCTTGCCCATCGTGTTGCGCGGCAGCTCCGGCACGACGAAGCAGCGCTTGGGAATCTTGAAGTTCGCAAGCTTCGACTTGAGCTCCGCCACGATGGCATCGGCATCGATGGCCGTGCCCGCCTTGGCGATCACGATGGCCACGCCCACTTCGCCGAAGTCGGGGTGCGGCACGCCGATCACCGCGCTCTCGGCCACGCCCGCCATCTCGTTGATGTAGCCCTCGATTTCGGCCGGGTAGACGTTGTAGCCGCCACTGATGATCAGGTCCTTGCTGCGCCCGACGATGGTGATGTAGCCGCGGCCGTCGATCTTGCCGACGTCGCCGGTCTTGAAGAAGCCGTCGGCGGTGAACTCTTCCTTGGTCTTCTCGGGCATGCGCCAGTAGCCGGCGAACACGTTGGGGCCGGCGACCTCGATGCCGCCGATCTCGTCGGTGGTGCAGTCGTTGCCCTTGTCGTCGCGCACGCGCAATTGAACGCCCGGCAAGGCGAAACCGACCGTGCCGCCGCGGCGCTCGCCCTGCTCGGGCTTGTAGGGGTTGGAGGTGAGCATGACCGTCTCGCTCATGCCGTAGCGCTCGAGGATCGTGTGGCCGGTGCGCGTCTTCCACTCGTCGAAGGTTTCAATGAGCAGCGGCGCCGAGCCCGCGACGAAGAGCCGCATGTTGCGAACCGCCTCGCGCGTGAGGCCCGGCTCCGCCAGGAGGCGCACGTAGAGCGTGGGCACGCCCATGAACACGGTGGCTTCGGGCAGCTTGGCGACGATGCGCTTCGGGTCGAACTTGGAGAACCACAGCATCTTGCTGCCGTTGAGCAGCGCGCCGTGCAGCGCGACGAAGAGGCCGTGCACGTGGAAGATCGGCAGCGTGTGCACCAGCACATCGCCGGGCGTCCAGCCCCAGTAGTCCTTGAGCACCTCGGCGTTCGACAGCAGGTTGCCGTGCGTGAGCATCGCACCCTTGCTGCGGCCGGTGGTGCCGCTGGTGTAGAGGATCGCGGCGAGGTCGCCCTGCGACTTCTTCGCGGGCGTGTGCTTGTCGCTGCACTGCGCCGCCACTTCGAGCAGCGTGCCGGTGCGGTCGTCGTCGAGCGTGAACACATGCCGCGTGCCCGCCGCATTGGCGATCGGCCCGACCCACGATGCATTGCAGCTCGTGCACACCACGACCGCGGGCTCGGCATTGCCGATGAAGTACTCGATCTCGGCGCTCTGGTAGGCGGTGTTGAGCGGCAGGAACACGTAGCCCGCGCGCAGCGTGGCGAGGTACAGCAGCATCGCCTCGACCGATTTCTCGACCTGCACCGCGATGCGCGCGCCCTTCTCGAGCTTCAGCGCATCGAGCAGGTTGGCGATCATCGCGCTCGCGCGTTCGAGGTCGCGCCACGAGTAGAAAAGACCGTTGTCCGTCTCGACCGCGATGCCGTCGAGGTCGGCGGGAAAGGCCGCGCGCAAGGCGGCGAACAGGTTGGCGTTGGTTGGCTTCTTCATCGCTTCGTCTTTGAACCAGTACTTCAGAAATTCGGTGTGCGCTTGGCAAGGAAGGCTGCAATGCCTTCGCGGTGCTCGGCGGAATCGGCGTAGTCGTAGGCCGTGGCGAGCAGGCTCTGCGTGGATTGCGCGCCGGCCTTCAGCATGGCGAAGGTGCGCTTGTGCAGGCGCGCGGCTTGCGGCGCGAGCGCGGCGATGCGGTCGGCGTGCACCTGCACGGCGGTCGCGACTTCGTTGTCGGGCAGCACCTGCAGCAGGAAGCCCGCGTCGTACAGGCGCTGGGCGCCGTGCACGCCGGCGGCCAGCAGCATGTCGCGCGCGAGCACGTCGCCGACGGCGCCATGCACGAGCGCCGCTTCGCGCGGTGCCATGGGAAAGCCCAGCTTGGCAATCGGCGCGCCGAACTTCGCGGAGGCGCCGGCAATGCGAATGTCGCAGCAGCTCGCGATCTCGATGCCGGCCCCCATGCAGGCGCCCTCGATCTGCGCGACCAGCGGCACGGGGCAATCGAGCAAGGCCTGCAGCGCGGCCCACACCTCGTTTTCGTGGAACTCGCGCAGGCTCGGCTCTTCGAAGCGGAACGACGGGTACTCGGAGATGTCGCCGCCCGCGCAGAAGGCGCCGCCCTCCCCGCGGATCACGATGCATCGAAGGCCGGCATCGTCCAGCTCCGCGAACGCCACGCGCAGCGCGCGCCACATCGCACGCGTCATCGCATTGAGGCGGCCCGCGTTCGACAGCGTGACGACCGCCACCGCGCCTTCGCGGCGCAGCAACACAGTGCCCGCAGCCGTCATTCGAGCTTGGCGCCCGACGCCTTCACGACCGTGGCCCAGCGCTTGATTTCGGCGTTCACGAAGCCGCCGTAGGCCGCCATGGTGAGGGTCGGGATCTCGGAGCCGTTCTGCGCCCAGATGGCCTTGAGCTCGTCGGTGGCGAGTGCCTTCTTCATGTCGTCGACCGCACGCGCCTGCGCTTCGGCCGGTGTGTTCTTGGGCGCCCAGAGGCCATACCAGGTGGTGACGGTGTAGTCGGGCAGGCCCACTTCGGCTGCGCACGGCACATCGGGGAAGGCCGGGTTGCGCTTGGTGCCGGCGACCATCAGCGCCTTGATGCGGCCGCTCTTGATGTGCTGGGCCGAAGAGCCCAAGCCGTCGAACATCAGGTCGACGTTGCCCGAGATCAGGTCCGACAGCGCCGGGCCCGCGCCGCGGTACGGGATGTGGGTGATGAAGGTGCCGGTCTGGATCTTGAAGAGCTCGCCCGCCAGGTGGTGCGAGGTGCCCGAGCCGGCCGAGCCGTAGTTGAACTTGCCCGGGTTGCGCTTTACCAGCGCAATGAATTCCTGGATGGTGTTGGCCTGCACGCGCTTGGGGTTGATGACCACCACCTGCGGCACGTTGGCCAGCAGCATCAGCGGCACGAAGTCCTTCTCGATGTCGTAGTCGAGCTTGGGGTACACCGAGGGCGCGATGGCATGGTGCACGGCGCCCATGAAGAGCGTGTAGCCGTCGGCCGGTGCCTTGGCCGCGATGCTCGCGCCCAGCGTGCCGCCGGCGCCGCCGCGGTTGTCGATCACCAGCGTCTGGCCTGCCACCTTGGTGAACTGGCCCGACAGCGGTCGCGCGAAGGCATCGGTGCCGCCCCCGGCCGGGAACGGCACGATCATCGTCACCGGCTTGGTCGGCCAGCCCTGCGCGCGCGCGGCGCCGCAAAGAACGGCCGCACCGGCGGCGGCCACGCGCAGAACGTCACGTCGCTGAAAACTCTGGTTCATTTGTCTCTTCTCCGATCGTTGTGGATTTTGCCGCCCCATGCGGCGTTAGGCGCCTTCTCCGCGCCCGCCTTGTTTTCGAACGTTCAGCCTTTTTTGAAGAACAGGCTTTCGATGTCTCCCGATACCGCGACCTTGCCGTCGCCCAGCCAGGTCCGATGCTTGTCGAGGCGCTTGAGGTCGTACAGGTAATTGACCATGAGCCCGTACGACTGCTTGTGCCCCTTGGGCGACGGATCGCCGGCCCAGTTCAGCCGTTCGACCCGTGCGCCGTTGCCCAGATGGAAGCGCGCAACCGGGTCGGCCGGCGTGCCGTCGACCAGCGCACGGCCCAGGTACTCGGCGGCGGCCTGCAGCAGCCATTGGCGCAGCGGCGACTTGGCATCGAAGGTGGCGGCGGCTTCCACGGCAGCAAGCAGGCGCTCCGCCGTGGGCGGCACCGAGCCGACGAGGCGGCCAAGCTCGGCCTCGCGCTTCTCGTCCAGGCGCGGCATGAGATCGGCGGCATTCTTTGCGAGCCAGGTGCGAAAGCCCGGAATCGGCGAGAGCGTGGCAAAGGTCTTCAGGCGCGGCAGCTCGTCCTGCAGCGTCTCGACCACGCGCTTGATGAGCGAGTCGCCGAAGCTCACGCCGCGCAGGCCGTTCTGGGTGTTGCTGATCGAATAGAAGATCGCGGTGGTCGCCTTGGCGGGCAGCACCGGCACGGCCGCCTCGTCGAGCAGCGGCGTGATGCCGTCGCTGATGCGGTCGACCAGCGCCACCTCGACGAAGATCAGCGGCTCGTTGGGCAGGCGCGGATGGAAGAAGCCATAGCAGCGGCGATCGCTGTCGTCCAGACGGTTCTTCACGTCGGACCAGCTCTTGATGTCGTGCACCGCCTCGTAGCGGATGAGCTTCTCGATCAGCGAGGCCGGCGAATCCCAGTCGATGCGGCGCAGCTCGAGGAAGGCGACGTCGAACCAGGTGGAGAAAAGTTGCTCCAGCTCGGCATCGAGCGCGAGCAGGCGCTTGTCGGCCTTCAGGCAAGGCAGCAGGTCGGCGCGCAGGTCGACCAGGAAGCGCATGCCCGTGGGCTCGACCGCAAAGCGCTGCAAGAGGCGCATGCGCGGCGAGACGAGCGCGCGGCGCAGCTTCAATTCGGCCTGCCCTTCGTCGGGCGTGCCGACCGCGGCCTGGTGCTGGTCGCGCGCGGTCTTGAGCTTTTGCGCATCGGCGGCGAAATGCTCGCTCATCAGGGCCCAATAGTCGCGGCGCTCCTCGGGGGTGGCCGCGGCGTAGGCCTGTGCGATGGCGTGGGCCCGGCGGCCGCCCTCGACCTCGCTCACGCGCGGATCGATCACGGCCTGCAGGTCGGCGAGCACGCGGCGCAGTGCGCGCGGCGACAGCGCCTCGTCGGCCTTGCGCAGCGTGACCTGCAGGCGCTCGGCGGTCGAGCGCTCGCTGGGCTTGGCCGCATTCTTGGGCCCGCTCTTCGCGGCACCTTCGGGCGCCACGGGCACCTTGGACTTTTCGCCAGAGCGCAGCCGCGCCTGGAACCATTCGGTCGCACTCATCGATGGACTCCCCTGTAGATGGGTTCGGGCGCGCCGCGGCAAATGGTCACGGCATCACCCTGGATTTCTGTTGCCGCGCGACTTCGCGCAGCGCTTCGCGCTGCCGCGTCAGGTGCGTGCGCATGGCGGCATCGGCACCTTCGCTGTCGCGCGCCTTGAGGGCGGCGAACACAGCCAGGTGCTCCGACAGGCTCTGGTCGAGCCGGCCCGGCGCATGCAGTTGCTGCAGGCGCGCGAGTTTCAAGATCTTGCGCAGGTCGCCGATCACCTGCGCGAGCCACCGGTTGTCGGCGAGCTTGATGATCGCCTCGTGAATGACGTGGTTGGTGGCGTAGTAGTCGTTGATGCGGCGCGCCTTGGCGTGGCGCTCCAGGCGTTCGTGCAGCGCGTCGAGTTCGTGCAGCTCCGCATCGCTGGCGTTGCGGGCGGCCTCGTAGGCGCAACGGCCTTCGAGCAGCGCGATCACAGGGAAGATCTCGTCGAGGTCGCGCTCTGTCACCTCGTTGACGAAGCAGCCGCGCCGCGGTTCGTGCCGGAGCAACCCTTCGGCGGTGAGCACCTTGAGCGCCTCGCGCAGCGGCGTGCGGGAGATGGAGAGCCGCTCGCACAGCGCCACCTCGTCAAGGAAACTGCCCGGCGCCAGCGCCCCCTCGAAGATCTGCTCGCGCAGCGTCGCGGCGACTTCGTCGTGCAGGGAGTTGGGGACCAGGCGCATGGAGATGGGGACTCTCGACCGTGGGTGGTTTGGCGTAATTTCCTGTAATTACGCGTAATTGTGAGCGCGCAAACAATGTGGCGCAAGTGTCACGGGCGCCCCGCGCGGCCCGTGATTACCCTGAGATCGCCCGCAGCGCCCGGGTCGCCCCGGGGCGCTCAACTCAGGCGCGTGCGGTGACCGCCTTCGAGCGAC
Organism: Variovorax boronicumulans; assembly: GCF_030812215.1. Lineage (GTDB taxonomy): Bacteria > Pseudomonadota > Gammaproteobacteria > Burkholderiales > Burkholderiaceae_C > Variovorax > Variovorax boronicumulans_C. The sequence goes on from NZ_JAUSSG010000001.1 coordinate 128,600, forward strand.
CGAACCAGAACCACAGCGCGATGCCGGCAATCACCATCGGCACGCTGAGCCATTGCCCCTGGCTCAGGCTCAAGGCCCGGAGGCCGAGGAAGTCGTCGGGCTCGCGGAAGTACTCGGCAAAGAAGCGCAGCGCGCCGTAGCCGATCAGGAACACCGCGGCCACCTGCCCTTGCTTGCGTTCCTTGCGCGCATAGAGCCACATGATCACGAACAGCAGCAGGCCTTCGAGCAGGAACTGGTAGATCTGCGAGGGATGGCGCGGCAGCATCGAGCCGCTTTGCGGAAACACCATGCCCCAAGGCAAGTCGGGGCTGCTGAAACGGCCCCAGAGTTCGCCGTTGATGAAGTTGCCCACGCGGCCCGCGGCGAGGCCGGTCGGCACGCAAGGCGCAACGAAGTCCATCACCTGCCAGAACGGCCGCGCGCGCGAACGCGAGAACCACACCATCGCGCCGATCACCCCCAGCATGCCGCCGTGGAAGCTCATGCCGCCCTGCCAGACGTAGAGGATTTCCAGCGGATGCGTGAGATAGAACTCGGGCTTGTAGAACAGGCAGTAGCCCAGGCGCCCGCCGACGATGACGCCCATCACGCCGAGGAAAAGGATGTCCTCGATGTCCTTGCGCTGCCAAGCGCCCTGCCCGACCAGCGAGCGGTACGGCTCATGGTGCAGGCGGCGCGTGCCGAGGAAATAGAACAGCGCGAAGGCCGCTAAATAAGTCAGGCCATACCAATGGATGGCGACGGGCCCCAACTGCAAGGCGATGGGATTGATCTGCGGATACATGAGCATCCGCGGATTGTGCCCGCGCCGAATGTCGCGGCCGGCACGGGGACATTCAGGGCAATGTCAGCGCCCGAACTTCCACCACAGGAACCCCGCCACCACGGCCGGCACCGCGAAGATCAGCAGAAAGATCGGCAGTTCCTCGGCCACCGAGTACCCCGCCTTGATCACGCCCACCGCCATGTTGATGCCGGCGCCTATGAACCAAGCCGGAATGAACCACTTGGCGGCGGTGGCCAGCGCCAGCGAAGAGCCGTCGCCGACGAAGCGGCTGGCCAGAAGAAACACCACCAGCAGCACGAAGCCGCCGCCCATCACCATGACTGTGTGCATATGCGTTGTCCTCCGGGCGCGATCTTGCGGGATCAGCGGGTGGTGTAGCCACCGTTGGCAAAAATCGTCTGGCCGGTGATCCACCAGCCTTCGGTGACCAGGAAGCGCACGATGGGCGCGATGTCCTCGATGTCGGTCAGGCCCTTCTTGGAGAACTTGCTGAGCGCCGCGGCGCTGCTGTGGTACTCGACGGCTTCCTTGCTCTCCTGGCCGTAGAAGAACGGCGTGTCCATCGGGCCGGGGCCGATGCCGTTGACCGAGATGCCGCGGTCGCCGAACTCCTTGGAGGCTGCGCGGGTGTAGTGCTCCACGGCGGCCTTGGAGCCCGGGTAGATCGAATAGAACGGGGTGTAGGCCGCCAGCAGCGAGCTCACGATCGTCACGATGCTGCCGCCGTCGGCCATCGTGCGGCCGGCCTGCTGGATGAAGAAGAACGCGGCCTTGGCGTTGGCATCGAAGCTCTTGTCGTAGTCGGCCTCGGTCACGTCGAGGATCGGCTTCTTGATGACCACGCCCGCGGTGTTGATCGCGATGTCGACCTGCCCGAAGTGCTTCACGGCCTGGTCGAACAGCTTGACGTTGTTCTCCACCACCGAGAGATCGCCCTGCACCAGCAGCGTGTCGGCGCCCTTGGCCTTGAGCGCGGCGGCGGTTTTCTCGGCATCGCCGCGCGAGGCGTCGCTGTTGTAGTGGATGGCGATGCCGCGGGCGCCGCCGTCGACAAACTGGTGGCCGATGAGTGCGCCGAGGTTCTTGCCACCGCCGGCGATGACGGCGACCTTGTTCTTGAGGGTGCGTGCGGACATGGAATGAACTCCTGTTGAAAAAAAGCGTGGATGTGTGACGGGAAACCCCAGTCTATTGATTGAAAGCACCCAGATAAAGCGATCGAGCGGCGCTAGACTGTTCAGGAATTCACGAACAATCGCGGTAACACCTCCATGGACCGCATCGACCTGCTCAAGGTCTTTCTCAGCGTCGCCGAAACCGGCAGCTTCACCCGTGCGGCCGACCGCCTCGCGCTGCCGCGCGCCGCCATCTCCACGGCGGTGCAGCAGCTCGAAGCGCGGCTGGGTTCGCGCCTCCTGCACCGGACCACGCGGCGCGTCGGCCTCACGCCCGACGGCGAAGCGCTGCTGGAGCGCGCCCGCGCGCTCGTCACCGACATGGAGGACATCGAGCAGCAGTTCCTGCCGGCACACAGCAACGTGAGCGGGCGGCTCAAGGTCGATGTGCCGAGCCGCATCGCGCGGCTACTCATCGCGCCGGCGCTGCCGGATTTCTTCGCGCGCTTCCCGGCCATCGAGCTGGAGCTGGGTTCGAGCGACCGCGCGGTGGACCTCGTGCTCGAAGGCGTCGATTGCGCCCTGCGCGTCGGGCCGCTGGCCAGCAGCAGCCTGGTGGCTCGGCCGCTCGGGCACTTCACGCTGATCAACTGCGCGAGCCCCGCCTATCTCGCGCGCCACGGCACGCCGCAAACGCCGGCCGATCTGCCCGCGCACATCGCGGTCAACTACGCCTCACCGACCAGCGGCCGCGCCGCGCCGTGGGAATGGCAGCACGATGGCGAGACCGCAACCCTGCGAATGCGCAGCCAGGTAGCCGCCAACAATGCCGAGACCTACATCGCCTGCGCGCTGGCGGGGCTGGGGCTGATCCAGATCCCGGCTTATGACGTGCGCGGGCACCTCGCGGCCGGCGAGCTGGTCGAGGTGCTGCCAGAGACGCGCGCCGAGCCGCTGCCGGTGCAACTGGTGTACCCGCACCGGCGCAACCTCTCGCGGCGGATGCAGGCTTTTGCCGGATGGCTCGAGACGCTGCTCGCCGAATCGCTCGACAAGCCTGTCAGCGCTCGCTCTTCGCCCGGCCGTAAGGCACGGTCTTGAGGAGGTGGAACTCGCCGTCGCGCAGTTCATGGAACTCGACCACGTCCCTGCCGTTTTCGCGGTCCATGGTGCCCGCCTGAACCAGCAGCCGGCTTGACAGCCGGTAGATAAGCTCCTGCCCATCCTCCTTCTCGAACTCCGGCTTCAGCGGATAGACGCTCATGACCGCGCCGGGCATCGGTATGGCGCGCCCGGTCGACGCATCGATCACCGCGCCGACGTTGCAGCCACCGGTGCCGCAGCCCCAACGCGCCACGATGTAGCGGCCGGCGAACTCTGGCTTGCCGTTGGCGATGGCGTCTCGCAAACGCGTGCGGTAGGAGCGGGAGAACTCGTCGTCCATCACCAGCGGGTGATTGCGCCCGGTGTACGGCGCCTCGGCCGGGTAGTCCTTGAACTGAGGCGTGGCCGGCGGCGTTTGCGCGCTGACGGCAGCGGCATGCAACAGGACGGCCGCCAGAGCAGCGCCAAGAATCTTCTTCATTCGACTCCTCCTTCTTTCCGGCTGGCACCGCGCTCGCGCACGAATGCCACGAAGCGTGCGAGCGCCGGGTTGTTCGCACCCTCGGGCCAGACCAGGCTGGTCTCGCACACCGGGAGCGCGGGAGCGCTGCGGCGCCGGGCGGCCGGAGCGAATTCTGCGGCACGGCGGTAAACCACCCCAGCGCGCCGGAACTGCGTGACGCTCTCCGGCACCCACGCCACGCCGATGTCTCCGGAAACGAGGTTGACGATGGTCTGCATCTGGATCGCCTCCTGCGCGAGCTGCGGCACGCGGCCCGCCACGTGGTAGAGCCCGAAGATCGCGTCGTGCAGCGAAGGCACGATGCGGCGCGGAAAGATCACCAGCGGCTCGGCCAGCACGTCGGCCAGCAGCAGCTTCTCCGTGCGGGCCAGCGCATGCCGGGCCGGCAGCGCGAGCACCAGCGGCTCCTCGGACACGGCCAGCCGCGTGAGCCCCGGCGGCGCCGCACCGGGCGAATGCAGCATCAGCCCGGCATCGATCTCGCCGCGCGCGAAGGCTTCGAGCTGCACGTCGCCGGTGGCCTCGACCAGTTCGAGCGCCACCTCGGGGCACAGCACGCGGAATTCGCGCACCCAGGCCGGCAGTTGCTCGAAACCGACCGTCGAGACGAAGGCGATGCGCACGCGCCCCACCTGCCCCGCCGCCGCGGCGCGCGCGCGGGCCGGCAGCGCCTGTGCGCGCGCCAGCAGCTCGCGCACATCGGGCAGCAGCGCCTCGCCGGCGGGCGTGAGTGCCACGCGTCTTCGGGTGCGGTCGAACAGCACGACGCCCAGCGTCTTCTCGAGCTGGGCGATGGCCTGCGTCACCGGCGGCTGGGTCATGTGCAGGCGCAGGGCGGCGCGGCCGAAGTGCAGCTCTTCCGCCACGGCGACGAACTGGCGCCAGGCCCGCAGGTCGATCAATGCTTCATTCATATGCTGAGCATATCAATGCGGGTATGAAATTGGATTGGAACCAATCAATCAGAAGTCCGATACTTGGCGTCCCCGATCTCCCCACGATAGAAGAGACACCATGGACACCAAGCCAATCCAGATCAACCGCCGCAGCGCCAACATCGTCGAAGGCAAGAGCCGCGCCCCCAACCGCTCGATGTTCTACGCCATGGGCTACGAAGAGAGCGACTTCAAGAAGCCGATGGTCGGCGTCGCCAACGGCCACAGCACCATCACCCCCTGCAACTCGGGCCTGCAGAAGCTGGCCGACGCGGCCATCGCGGGCATCGAGGAAGCCGGCGGCAACGCGCAGGTGTTCGGCACGCCCACCATCTCCGACGGCATGGCCATGGGCACCGAGGGCATGAAGTACTCGCTCGTGAGCCGCGAGGTGATTTCCGACTGCATCGAGACCTGCGTCGGCGGCCAGTGGATGGACGGCGTGCTGGTGGTCGGCGGCTGCGACAAGAACATGCCCGGCGGCCTCATGGGCATGCTGCGCGCCAACGTGCCGGCCATCTACGTCTACGGCGGCACGATCCTCCCCGGCCGCTACAAGGGGCAAGACCTGAACATCGTGAGCGTGTTCGAAGCCGTGGGCCAGAACGCCGCCGGCAACATGAGCGACGAAGACCTGCACGAGATCGAGAAGCGCGCCATTCCCGGCACGGGCTCCTGCGGCGGCATGTACACGGCCAACACGATGTCGAGTGCATTCGAGGCGCTGGGCATCTCGCTGCCCTACTCGTCGACCATGGCGAACCCGCACGACGAGAAGGCCAACTCGGCCAAGGAATCGGCCAAGGTGCTGATCGAGGCGATCAAGAAAGACCTGAAGCCGCGCGACATCGTGACCAAGAAGGCCATCGAGAACGCCGTGGCCGTGATCATGGCCACGGGCGGCTCGACCAACGCGGTGCTGCACTTCCTGGCGATCGCGCACACGGCCGGCGTCGAATGGTCGATCGACGACTTCGAGCGCATCCGCAAGAAGGTGCCGGTGATCTGCGACCTGAAGCCCTCGGGCAAGTACCTCGCGGTCGACCTGCACAAGGCCGGCGGCATTCCGCAGGTCATGAAGGTGCTGCTGAACGCGGGCCTGCTGCACGGCGACTGCATCACCATCAGCGGCCAGACGATTGCCGAAGTGCTCAAGGACGTGCCCGACGTGCCGCGCGCCGACCAGGACGTGATCCGCCCGATCGACAAGCCGATGTACGACGAAGGCCACCTGGCCATCCTGAAGGGCAACCTGTCGCCCGAAGGCGCGGTCGCCAAGATCACGGGCCTGAAGAACCCGGTCATCACCGGCCCGGCGCGCGTGTTCGACGACGAACAGTCGGCGCTCAAGGCCATCCTGGACGGCAAGATCAAGGCCGGTGACGTGATGGTGCTGCGCTACCTCGGCCCCAAGGGCGGACCGGGCATGCCGGAAATGCTCGCGCCCACGGGCGCGCTGATCGGTGCGGGCCTGGGCGAAAGCGTCGGCCTGATCACCGACGGCCGCTTCTCGGGCGGCACCTGGGGCATGGTGGTCGGCCACGTGGCGCCCGAAGCGGCGGCCGGCGGCACGATCGCGTTCGTGAACGAAGGCGACTCGATCACCATCGACGCGCACAAGCTGCAGCTCGAACTCCACGTGCCCGAAGCCGAGCTGGCCAAGCGCCGCGAAGGCTGGAAGGCGCCTGCTCCGCGCTACACGCGCGGCGTGCAGGCCAAGTTCGCGTTCAACGCATCGAGCGCGAGCTCGGGCGCTGTGCTCGACAAGTTCTGAGCCTCGGCATTCAGGCCGTGGCAGCCGGCGGCTGCCACGGTTTCGCCACGTCCTCGTAGCCGAGGGATTTCGGGCGCAGGCGCCGCAGCAATCCGTCGAAGCCTTCGAAGCACAGCAGCTCGCGCGGCGGACCGCGGTCCAGGTCGTCCACGACCAGCACGGCCGGGTCGTCCGCGGTGCGGCCGCGATAGTCGAGCATGACCACCCTGCCGTGGTCGGCCTCCAGCACCACGAGCTGTTGCGGCTCCTCGAAGCTCGCCTTCCATGGCGTTTCACCGGGCGGGAACACGATGCGGTCCGACAGCTCGGCGAGGCTCGCGAGGTGCTCCATCGGCATCAGGTAGCGCAGGGCCTCGGTGTAAGGCTGTTCCTCGCTGTCGGCGATGTCGACCCAGCGGCACGAGACGCCGCCACCGTTCTTCACGCGCCACAGCGCCACGAGCGCGCTCGGCAGCCGCACGCCCAGCCGCGCCTCGGTCTGCGCAATCAGCGCGTCGTCGGCCAGCAGCTGCGGTTCCGAACCGTCCTTGCGCTGCACCGCATTGAGATAGAAGAAATGGGGCTGCGCCTCGCCCCAGAACATCGGCGTGCGCAGCGCCTCGGGCGCGTCGCCGAGCGGTGGGCCGAGATCGCGCGCGACGGTTCGCGCCCCGCCGCGATGCGGGCGCTCGCGGCGCAGCGCCGCGAAGAAATCGTCGAAGTTCTCGAAGGCGACGTCGACCGGCTCCACGCCAGGCTGCTTGCCGAAGTCCACGATCAGCACCCGCGCCTGCGGCCCGCGCGTGTAGTCGAGCAGGGTCATGTCGCCATAACGGGCCTGCAGCACGACCAGCTTGTCAGCGCCGGCCGGCACGTCCTCGGGTTCATGCGTGAAGTCTTCGTAGTGTTCGGCCACTGTGCGCAGCTTGTCCAGCGCCGCGAGGCTCGAATAGTCGATGGAGAAAGCGCCGCGCCAGTCGTCGTAGAAGGGACCGGCATCGGCCTTCAGCGGCACGTACAGCCAGCCCACGTAGCCGCCGTTCATCCGGCCATACAACTGGCGCAGCGTATCGGGGAGGCGGAAACCCAGCCTCGCCTCGGTGGCCGCGATCATTTCCTCGCTCGCCGCGAACGGCGGCTTCTCGACCGTCGTGCCGCGCTGCGCGAGCGCTTCCCGCGCGGCGTTGGTTCGCCAGTAGGCGGGAGAGGCGAAGAAGTTGTCGGGGCGCAACGGCGCCGGGTCGATGTCGAGTTCGGGTTCGCCATCGGGCGATGAGGCGGCGGCCGGCGCTTCGTGCGCCGCGGACGGTGCCGCGACCTCCAGCCGGATGATCACTGCGCTCACGACGACCGCCACCACGAACAGTGTCGCGGCCCACCGGAAGTCGGCACCAGAGAGCGCGGCGATCGGCGCGGCGGGTGCCAGCAGCATGCTCAGGCCCAGCCCCAGCAGATAGAACACGCCCGCCACCACTGCCTGGATCGGCAGCGTCACGAGCACCGACAGCGCGATCCGCCGTACCCCGCCAAGCCGCCATGCCTGCACCCCGGCGGTCCACTTGCCTAGCGCATAGAGCACGGTGAAGAGCGGGGTCGCCAGCAGCACGATCCATGGCGACCGATGCAGCCAGCCGGCCGCGCCCATGGCCAGCACGATCAGCAGGCCCATGGCGATCCGCAGGACGGGCGCGAGCCCTTTCGATGAAATGCGCTTGGACATCGTCGATCTCCCCTCTCTTGAACGGCCGCGGTGCATGCGGCGCGCTGTGGGGAGTTTCACACACGGGCCCGGGTCAGCCCATCAACCACGCGCCACTGCCGAAGGCGATGAACCCCAGTCCGACGATGCCCAGGATGCTGCGGGACTCGAAGGGCATGGCTGGTGGAAAGCTCTGCACCACGAAGTGAAGCAGCGCGCCGGTGCCGATGGTCATGAACCCGGCGCCGAGGCCTTTCAGGAAGTTCTCGCCGGGGTAGAGAAAGCACACGGCGAAGCCCGCGAGGAACACCACGTTGGCCAGCACCGTGCCACGCGTGCGCCATCGCTTTTGCGAGGGCGTGGCCTCGGGTTCCTTCTTCCATGCATTGGATGCAGGGCGCCCTTCCTTGATCGCCATGCCGGTGAAGAACAGGCCGAACATCGTCGGAAAACCGCCGAAGAGGCCGAGCCCCCAGACGATGCCCCACATGTTCTGGAAATCGGCCACCAGGGCCTGCGCCGGATCGGCCGGCTTGTAGCGCACGTCGACCGGGTCGCCCGGTTCCTTGTCGGAAAGCCCGCCACCGAGCCCCTTCACGCGGCGCGCCTGCCCATCGGATGCGGTGTATTCGACGACGGGGGCACGGGTGACCGTCGTTCGGCCCTTGTCGTCCTTGCTGCGCTCTTCCACGAATTCGAGCAGCCGCCCCTGCAAGAGGACCGTGTCGGCAATCGATTGATACCGCTGCCAGCCGACCGTCACGGCGCCGTAGAGGCCCGCGCAGCCGATCAGCAGCGCCCCGACGCCGACACCCCAGAAGAACTTCTTGCGCCAGCCCACGAGCGCGCCGATGGCCGGCCCCACGAAGAGGGAGAGCCCGAAGACGAGCAGTGCGTGGGTGGCGGCTTCGTCATCCATGGCGCGCTTTCTTTCGAAATGCGGCGCGGGACGGTGGTGCCGGGGAGCGGCTAGGCGCTCAGCGGCGCGGGCGCTGGCCGTTGCTGGTCGGCAGGCCCATGTTGGACTTCTGGCGATCGATGCGCGCTTGCTTGCGGCGGTTTTCGCGCTCGATCACCTTGCGCTTGGTGTAGCCCGACGAATCGGCCCAGGCCCACCACGCGACGGCCAGTGCGAACGGCGACAGCACAATCCACCAACTCCAGCCGGCGACCATGCCGACTTCGAAATACTTGAGGGCCAGGCTCAGCAGGCCCAACAGCAGAAACCACATCGCGAATCCCTCCGGGTTGTTGTCAACGCATCCGGACGCCGGCGGGCGGCGCTACCTACAATCGCGTTGGCATCGAATGTAACCCAGCCCTTACGAAATAAATCCCCCCATGAAAAGAGTTCTGTTCGCCGCAGCCCTGGGCCTTGGCCTTGGCCTCGCGGCGCCCGCCTTTGCCGACCTGGCCCTGGCCACGTCGAAGAACTGCATGAGCTGCCACGCGGTCGACCGCAAGGTGCTCGGCCCGTCTTTCAAGGACGTGGCCACGAAATACAAGGACGACAAGGGCGCCGTTGACGCCCTCGCCACCAAGATCGTGAAGGGTGGCTCCGGCGTGTGGGGACCGGTGCCGATGCCAGCGAACAACCAGGTCAGCGAAGCCGACGCGAAGAAGCTGGCAGCTTGGATTCTTGCAACGCCGCGCTGAAGCGGCTCAACCCTGAGGATTGATGTCGGCCGGAACCACCACCGGCCGGCGCTCGATGCGGTCCTCGAGCTGGCCGATGTGCGCGGCCAATGTGTTGTCGGTCTGCTCGGAGCGCACCCGCACCGCCGTCTCGAGTTGGTCGATGCGCGCCACCAGGGCCGCATGCCGGTCGGCGTTGTGCGCCATGTGCTTGTTCTCCTGCGCCTCGAGGAAATTGCGCAGCTCGGTGAAGCGCGAGGCCTCGGCCTTGTCGGCGAGGTCGCGCTGGACCTGCATTTCCTTCGTGTGGCGCTTGGTGTCCAGCAACACCGAGCTGTGCAGGTACAGCACGTAGACCAGGAAGAAGGCGGCCAGCACGACCGTGAGGCCCAGCATGATCAGCCCCAGCGGCGCCGAGACGGTCATGAAGCCCAGCCACACATCGGTGGGGGCCGACAGCGTCCCCCAGTTCAATGCGGCGAGCGCTGCGATCAGCAGCACGATGACGAACAGGAAAGCGGATCTCACGCCCATGGGGGGCCTCCTCTGAAAAGATCGAACACAACAACCGGCGCCGCACGCGTCGAGGCGCGCGGCAACGGGTTGGTTTTACCTCAGGCAAAGGGCCCGTCCGGCGCTGCCGGACGGAGAGACGGCCACGTCCTACAGGCGTTCTGACAACTGTTCGAGGATCGCGGGATTTTCCAGCGTCGAGGTGTCCTGCGTGATCGCCTCGCCCTTGGCGATGCTGCGCAGTAAGCGCCGCATGATCTTGCCGCTGCGCGTCTTGGGCAGGTTGTCCCCGAAGCGGATGTCCTTGGGCTTGGCGATGGGCCCGATTTCCTTGGCCACCCAGTTGCGCAGTTCGTTGGCGATCTGCTTGGCTTCCTCACCCGTCGGCCGTGCGCGCTTGAGCACCACGAAGGCGCAGACAGCTTCACCGGTCACATCGTCGGGGCGCCCCACCACCGCGGCTTCGGCCACGAGGTCGGTCTTGGACACCAGCGCCGATTCGATTTCCATCGTGCCCAGGCGATGGCCCGACACGTTCAGCACGTCGTCGATGCGGCCGGTGATGCGGAAGTAGCCGCGGTCCTCGCTGCGCACCGCACCATCGCCGGCCAGGTAGATCGTGCCGCCCATCTCTTCCGGGAAATAGCTCTTCTTGAAGCGCTCGGGGTCGTTCCAGATCGTGCGGATCATCGAGGGCCACGGCCGCTTGATGACCAGCATGCCGCCCGCGCCGTTGGGCAGGTCCTTGCCGGTCTCGTCGACGATCGCGGCCATGATGCCCGGCAGCGGCAGCGTGCACGAACCCGGCACCAGCGGCGTCGCGCCCGGCAGCGGCGTGATGACGTGGCCACCGGTCTCGGTCTGCCAGAAGGTGTCGACGATCGGACACCTTTCGTGGCCGATATTGCGGTGGTACCACATCCATGCCTCGGGATTGATCGGCTCGCCGACCGAGCCGAGGATGCGCAGGCTGGTGAGGTCCCAGTTCTTCGGATGCACCTTCTCGTCGCCCTCGGCCGCCTTGATGAGCGAGCGGATGGCCGTCGGCGCCGTATAGAACACCGAAACCTTGTGTTTCTCGATCATCTGCCAGAAGCGGCCCGCGTGCGGGAAGGTCGGGATGCCCTCGAACACCACCTGCGTGGCGCCGGCCGCGAGCGGGCCGTAGGCGACGTAGGTGTGGCCGGTGATCCAGCCGATGTCGGCCGTGCACCAGAAAACGTCTTCGGGCTTGATGTCGAAGGTCCAGTCCATCGTGAGCTTGGCCCACAGCAGGTAGCCGCCGGTGGCGTGCTGCACGCCCTTGGGCTTGCCGGTGGAGCCCGAGGTGTAGAGGATGAACAGCGGGTGCTCGGCGTTCACCGGCACGGGCGGGCACTCGGTGCTCCGGCCCTTGAGCGCTTCGGTGAAGGTCTTGTCGCGGCCCTCGACGCGGTTCCACGCGGTGGGCGTGCGCTCGTAGACGAACACCGTCTTGATCGACTCGCAGCCGCCGAGCGCGATGCCGTCGTCCACGATGGCCTTGAGCGGCAGCTCCTTGCCGCCGCGCAGCTGGTAGTTGGCGGTGATGACGGCCACGGCGCCGGCATCGATGATCCGCTCCTGCAGCGCCTTCGCCGAGAAGCCGCCGAACACCACGCTGTGGGTGGCGCCGATGCGCGCACAGGCCTGCATGGCGATCACGCCCTCGACGGTCATCGGCATGTAGATGATGACGCGGTCGCCCTTCTGGATGCCTTCGGCCTTGAGCGCATTGGCGAACTGGCTCACGCGAGCGAGCAGCTCCTTGTAGGTGACGTTGGTGACGGTGCCGTCATCGGCTTCGAACACGATGGCGGTCTTGTTCTCGACGGGGGTGCCGATGTGCTTGTCCAGGCAATTGGCGCTGGCATTGAGCTCGCCGTCGCCGAACCACTCATAGAACGGGGCCTTCGACTCGTCGAGCGTCCGGGTGAAGGGCTTGGTCCACTGCAGGTTGCCCTTGGCCAGGCGGGTCCAGAACCCTTCGAAGTCCTGTTCGGCCTCCTTGCACAGCGCGTCGTAGGCGGCCATGCCGGAAATCCGGGCGCCTTCGGTGGCGCGGGCGTCGGGCGGGAACACGCGGTTCTCTACCAGCACGGATTCAATGTTTTTGGATGCGCTGCTCATTCTCTTTGTCTCCAGGGTGGATGCGGCCGTAATGTCGACGGGCGCACTTACGGGTCACTGACGCGTCCGATGTTAGTTCGCAGGGTTATCACGAGTGCGTCACGGGGGCACCCCTAAAATCGCCGGTCGTCCACAAACCCCCACCCGATGTCCGCTCCCGATCCTTTCGACCCCCTGAACCCGCCCGCCGCCCGTACCTATCCGATGGGCCCGTTGCCCCGGCTGATCTTTGCGAGCCGCTGGCTGCAACTGCCGCTGTACCTGGGCCTGATCGTGGCGCAGGCGGTGTACGTGGTGCACTTCCTGGTCGAGTTGCTGCACCTGGTCGAGGCCGCGTTCGGCAGCCAGACCGCGCTGCAGGCCCTCATCACCAGCATCGGCTACAAGACCACCGCGCCGGTCGGCACGCTCAACGAGACGGTGATCATGCTGGTGGTGCTGGCGCTGATCGACGTGGTGATGATCTCCAACCTGCTGATCATGGTGATCGTGGGCGGCTACGAGACCTTCGTGAGCCGCATGAACCTGGAAGGCCACCGCGATCAGCCCGAGTGGCTGAGCCACGTGAACGCCTCGGTGCTCAAGGTGAAACTGGCCACTGCCATCATCGGCATCAGCTCGATCCACCTCTTGAAGACCTTCATCAACGCGGACAACTACACCGACCGCGTGCTGATTGCGCAGACGGTGATCCACATCGCCTTCCTGTTCTCGGCCATGGCGATTGCCTACACCGACAAGCTGATGAACCAGGCGGCGGCCGCCGGCACCCGCCACTGATCGAGCGGGATCGCGCCACCCTGCCTCGCCTCAGCGGGGCGGCGGCAGGTCCCACGACGGCACTTCGGTGAAGCGCCTGGCCAGGAAGTCGAGCATCGTGCGCAGCGTGGCCGGCATGTGCTTGCGCGAGGTGTACACCGCGTACATGCCGACGACCTGCGGTTCGCAATCATCGAAGAGCGGCACCAGTTCACCGGACTGCACCAGCTCCGCCGTCAGGTAGGTCGGCAACATCGCGATGCCCGCCCCCGCCCGCGCAAGGCACATCAGGCTCGCGGCATCGTTGGCCGAGACGTTGCCGTTCACCGCTACCGACAGCGGCTCCCCATCCGACTTGCGGGTGAAATTCCAGAGGCTGTGGCCGAAGTACGAATGCGTGAGGCAGTTGCGCTGGGCCAGTTCGTCCACGCGCAGCGGCTTGCCGTGCTCTTTCAGGTAGGCAGGCGAGGCACAGACCACCGAGCGGCAGGTGGTGAGCCGGCGCGCAATCAGGTTGGGATCGATCTCCGCCGCCGTGCGAATCGCCAGGTCGATGCGCTCGTCCACCAGGTTCACGGTCCGGTCCAGCAGCACCAGGTCGACCGCCACGCCCGGATAGAGCCGCACGTAGTCCGCGATGGCATCGGCCAACTGCGCCTGCGCGAACGAGGTGCCGGTCGTGATGCGCAACTGGCCCTGCGGCGCCTCGGCCGGATGCCGCACCGCGGCCTGCATGTCGCCCGCGAGTTCGAGCACCTGGCGGCAGCGCGGCAGCAGTTCCTCGCCGGCAGCGGTGAGGCTCAGGCGGCGCGTGGTGCGATGCAGCAACCGTGCGCCGGTCCATTGTTCGAGTTCGGCCACGTAGCGCGTGACCACCGGGCGGGACATGTCGAGCTTCTCGGCCGCAGCCGACAGGCTGCCCGAATCCACCACGCTCACGAACACCCGCATTGCGTTCAATCGGTCCATTTGAACGATTTTAGGAATAAAGAAGCGCGGATTTCGAGGTATTTCTTTCGAAACCAGAAACCTAAGATGAGGTTCATCCCATCCACTTCCGACATTTTCTGGAGTCATTCATGAGCCACATCGCCATCATCGGCGCCACCGGACGCGCCGGCGGCCGCCTTCTCGAAGAAGCGCTTCGCCGCGGCCACACCGTGACCGCCATCGCACGCAAGGCCAGCGAAAAGCTGTCGGGCCGCGCCAATGTGAAGGCCGTGGACGTTGACGCACTCGACGCCCCCGCGCTCGAAAAAGCCCTGGCCGGCCACGACGCCGTGTTCAGCGCCGCGCACTTCGCCACCGTGCCGCCCGCTGCCATCATCGAGCCGGTCAAGCGCGCGGGCGTCAAGCGCCTGCTGGTGGTCGGCGGCGCCGGCAGCCTTTTCGCGGCGCCGGGCCTCAAGGTCATCGAGACGCCGAACTTCCCCGATGCGTACCGCGCCGAAGCCACCGCCGGCGGCGTGTTCCTCGATGCGCTGCGCAGCGAGAAGGAACTCGACTGGACCTTCCTGTCGCCCTCCGCCGAATTCGTCGAAGGCGAGCGCACCGGCAAGTTCCGCCTCGGCAAGGACGACCTGCTCGTGAGCGCCGAGGGCCGCAGCTGGATCACGTTCGAGGACTACGCGATCGCGTTCATCGACGAGCTCGAAAAGCCGGCGCATTCCCGCCAGCGCTACACCATCGGCTACTGATCGGCCTGCAATAAAAAAGGACCCTCGCGGGTCCTTTTTTCACGGGCGGGTCGGATCAACGACCGGTCATGTTCTCCGGCACCACCCACTGGTCGAACTGCTCGGCCGTCAGGTGCCCCGAGGCGATCGCCGCTTCGCGCAGGCTCGTGCCTTCCTTGTGCGCCTTCTTGGCGATGTAGGCCGACTTGTCATAGCCGATGTGCGTATTCAGCGCCGTCACCAGCATCAGCGAGCGCTGAACCAGCTCGGTGATGCGTTCGCGATTCGGCTCGATGCCCACGGCGCAGTGGTCGTTGAAGCTCACCATGCCGTCGGCCAAGAGGCGCACGCTCTGCAGGAAGTTGTGGGCCACCATCGGGCGAAACACGTTCAGCTCGAAGTTGCCCGAGGCGCCGCCGATGTTGATGGCGACGTCGTTGCCGAACACCTGCGCGGCCAGCATCGTGACGGCCTCGCTCTGCGTCGGGTTGACCTTGCCCGGCATGATCGACGAGCCCGGTTCGTTCTCGGGAATGCTCAGCTCGCCGATGCCGCTGCGCGGGCCGCTCGCGAGCCAGCGCACATCGTTGGCGATCTTGTTCATGCTGGCCGCGAGCGTCTTGAGCGCGCCGTGGGCGTGCACCAGCGCATCGACACTGGCCATGGCTTCGAACTTGTTCGGTGCGGTCACGAACGGCAGGCCGGTGAGCTTTGCCAGTTCGGCTGCCACCTGTTCTGCATAGCCCTTCGGCGCATTGAGGCCGGTGCCCACGGCCGTGCCGCCCAGCGCCAACTCGCTCAGGTGCGGCAGCGCGGCGCGCACATGCGCCTCGCCATGCGCGAGTTGTGCGACATAGCCCGAGAACTCCTGGCCCAGCGTGAGGGGCGTGGCGTCCTGCAGGTGGGTGCGGCCGATCTTCACGATGTCGGCGAAGTCCCTGGACTTCTGCTCCAGCGTGCCGCGCAGCTTGGCGATGGCGGGCAGCAGCTTGTGCGTGATGGCCTCGACGGCGGCCACGTGCATGGCGGTCGGGAACACGTCGTTGCTCGACTGGCTGCGGTTCACGTCGTCGTTCGGGTGCACGAGGCGCCCTTCCCCGCGCTCGCCGCCGAGGATTTCGCTCGCGCGGTTGGCCAGTACCTCGTTGACGTTCATGTTGGTCTGCGTGCCCGAGCCGGTCTGCCAGACCACCAGCGGGAATTCGCCCGGGTGCTTGCCGGCGATGACTTCGTCGGCCGCGGCCACGATGGCGTTGGTCTTCTTCTCGTCCTGCAAGCCCAGCGCGTGGTTCACCACGGCCGATGCGCGCTTGACCTGCGCCAGCGCCTTGATGATCTCGCGCGGCTGCTGCTCGCCGGAGATGTCGAAGTTCTGCAGCGAGCGCTGCGTTTGCGCGCCCCACAGCTTGTCGGCCGGCACGTCGATCGGACCGAACGTATCGCGCTCGGCGCGGGTCTTGGGGGAAGTCGTCATGAGAAAAAGCTCCGCAGTCTTGGATGGTTGCGCCGCCTGGTCGGGCGCGGGCCAGAGTATCGGCCAATAAGAATAGCTCGCATCTGACGGGGCCATTGGGCCGCCGCCGGCATGACGGTACGCCTGCTGCCTTGACTCGCGTCATGCAAAAAAGTTATGATCAGCAGCTTCAGACGATCAACAAGTCATGTTGGTTGCCCCTGCACTACTCGCGGATCTACGAATCCCGTCGCGGTGCAAGGTTCTCTCCGCCGGGCCTGCCCGGCAAACCGGCCGGATCTTTCCGGCCCCACTGCCACGCCACCTTTCGGCGGGCACTGGTTTCGTCGCCACGTCGTCCTCAGTGCCTGTCGGCAGCCCAAAAAGCTCGCCGGGCCATTGCACGCGTCTTCTTCACGCGCTCTCTGTTCGGGCAGCCCATCGGCTGATGGCGTGACCGTTGCCGTCCCGTGCTTTTGGGGGACGGTGCTGTGTCCAACCTTTCAACAAGGAGCCCCGGCATATGGCCAAAGGAATTCTCATCGACCATGTCTTCAAGGTGTTCGGCGATTCGCCCGAGCACGCCCTCGAACTGGTCCGGCAAGGTTTTTCGAAAAAGGAAATCCTCGCGCAGACGGGCCAGTCGATCGGCGTGTTCGACGCCACCTTCGAGATCCAGGCCGGCGAGATCTTCGTGATCATGGGCCTCTCGGGCTCGGGCAAATCGACGCTGGTGCGCCTCTTGAACCGGTTGATCGAGCCGACCGCCGGGCGCATCGTGATCGACGGCGCGGACATCAACGAGCACTCCGACGCCAGGCTGCGTGCGCTGCGCCGCAAGGACATCAGCATGGTGTTCCAGTCGTTCGCGCTGATGCCGCACATGACGGTGCGCGAGAACACCGCCTTCGGCCTCGAGCTCTCGGGCACGAACAAGAAGGAGCGCCTCGCGCAAGCCGACAAGGCGCTCGCGCAGGTGGGCCTCGCGGGCTGGGGCGACAGCTACCCCGACGAACTTTCCGGCGGCATGCAGCAGCGCGTGGGCCTGGCGCGCGCGCTGGCTTCGGACCCGTCGATCCTCTTGATGGACGAGGCCTTCTCCGCGCTCGATCCGATCATCCGCACCGAGATGCAGTCGGAGCTGCTGCGCCTGCAGCAGGAGCAGCGCCGCACCATCGTCTTCATCTCGCACGACCTGGACGAGGCCATGCGCATCGGCGATCGCATCGCGATCATGAAAGACGGCCAGGTGATCCAGGTCGGCACGCCGGACGAGATCCTGCGCAGCCCCGCCGACGACTACGTTCGCAGCTTCGTGCGCGGCGTGGACGCGGCCGCCGTGTTCAAGGCCGCGGACATCGCGCGCAAGTCGCTCACCGTCGTGTGCGAGCACCCCGAGCGCGGTGCGCGCGCGGCGCTCAAGCTGCTGGAAGACCAGGACCGCGACTTCGCCTACGTGACCAGCCCGAACAAGCGCTTCCTTGGCGTGGTGTCGGCAGACACGCTGCGCGGCGCGCTCGACGGGCATTCGGGTCCGCTGGGGCTGCAGCACGCGTTTCTCGCCGACCTGCCGCGCATCGACGCGGAGGCGCCGGTGGCCGGCCTGATCGGCCAGCTCGCGCAGGCGCCGTGCGCGCTGCCGGTGGTGGCGGGCGACGGCCGCTTCTGCGGCGCGATCAGCAAGACGACGCTGCTCAAGTTCCTGGACCGCGAAACGCCGCCGATCGAGCCCGTCTCGCCCCACGCCGCCCCCGCACTCGCCGCCGAGCCGCACTGAATCACGAAGGACCCTGAACGATGAACGACACCACGCTTCCTTCTTCCGACATGAACGCGCCCGACCTGGGCGCCGCTTTGAACACGCCCCCCGTCCCGGCCCCCGCTTTTGTCGATCCGTGGGAGGCGCTTTCGGCCGCCCCCGACACCTCCGCCACCAGCGCCTGGCTCGATGCCCCGGTGAACGCGGCGCATCAGCTCGCCGGACAGGCCGACAGCGCCGCCAGCGGCTTCCAACTGCACCGCCTCTGGGACGGCTCGCTCCCCGTCGAATCCTGGATCAACCAGGGCCTCGGCTGGGTGGTCGAGCATTTCCGCCCCTTCTTCCAGACGGTGCGCCTGCCCATCGACAGCACACTGAACTGGGTGCAGGGCCTGCTGACCGGCCTGCCGACGCTCGCGATGATCGCGCTCATCGGCCTCTTCGCCTGGCAGTTCGCGGGCCGCGCGCTTGCCATCGGCACCACGGTCGCGCTGCTGCTCGTGGCGATGCTGGGCATCTGGCCCGAGGCGATGGTCACGCTGTCGCTGGTGCTGACCTCGCTGGTCTTCTGCATGATCATCGGCCTGCCACTGGGCGTGCTGCTGGCCAGCAGCGACCGGGCCCAGCGGATCATGCGGCCCGTGCTCGACGCGATGCAGACCACGCCGGCCTTCGTGTACCTCGTGCCGGTGGTGATGCTGTTCGGCATCGGCAACGTGCCGGGCGTGATCGTGACGATCATCTTCGCGCTGGCTCCGCTGGTGCGCCTGACGAACCTGGGCCTGCGCCAGGTCCGGCCCGACCTGATCGAGGCCGCGCGCGCCTACGGCGCCTCGCCCTGGCAGATGCTGGTGAAGGTGCAGTTGCCGCTGGCCATGCCGTCGATCATGGCGGGCATCAACCAGGCGCTGATGCTGTCGCTGTCGATGGTGGTGATCGCTTCGATGATCGCCGTGGGCGGCCTCGGCCAGATGGTGCTGCGCGGCATCGGGCGGCTGGACATGGGCCTCGCGACCGTGGGGGGCCTGGGCATCGTGCTGCTGGCGATTTCGCTCGACCGGCTGACGCAGGCGATGGGCAAATCGCGCCGCAGCGCGGGACGGCGCTGGTGGCACACCGGACCGGCCGGCTTCTCGCTGCGCGTGCTGCAGCGCTTGCTAGGCACGCCGTCGCGGGGTGCGAACGCGCCTGTTCCCGCCCTGTCCACGCAAACGCAATGACCCACCACGGAGTAATTCAACGCATGAAGAAAACAAGTTTCATCGCGCGCAGCCTTCTGGCCTTGGGCTTCGTCGCCTTCGGCATGGCCGCACAGGCCGCTGGCGACCTGCCCGGCAAGGGCGTCACCGTGCAGCCGCTCAAGAGCTCGCTCGCCGAAGAAGCCTTCCAGACACTGCTGGTGATGCGCGCGCTCGAAAAGCTCGGCTACACCGTCGAGCCGATGAAGGACCTGGAGCCGGCCACCGAGCACCTGGCGATTGCCAACGGCGACGCCACCTTCATGGCCAACCACTGGAGCCTGCTGCACGCCGATTTCTACAAGAACAGCGGCGGCGACGCGAAGCTCTCGCGCACCGGCGTGTACTCGGACGGTGCGGTGCAGGGCTACCTCATCGACCGCAAGACGGCCGAGCAATACAACATCACCAACATCGCGCAGCTGAAGGACCCGGCGATTGCCAAGCTCTTCGACGCGGACGGCGACGGCAAGGCCGACCTCACGGGCTGCAACCCCGGCTGGGGCTGCGAACTGGCCATCGAGAACCACCTGACCGCCTACAAGCTGCGCGACACCGTCAGCCACAAGCAGGGCAGCTATGCCGCGCTGATGGCCGACACCATCGCCCGCTTCAAGCAGGACAAACCGGTGCTGTACTACACGTGGACGCCCTACTGGGTGAGCGCCGTGCTGCGCCCCGGCGCGGACGTGGTGTGGCTGCAGGTGCCCTTCTCGTCCTCGCAGGAAGGCGGCAATGTCGACACGCAGCTGCCCAATGGCAAAAACTATGGCTTCCAGGCCAACCGGGAGCAGATCGTCGCGAACAGGGCCTTCGTCGAGAAGAACCCGGCGGCGGGCAAGCTGTTCGAGGTGATGAAGCTGCCCATTGGCGACATCAATGCCCAGAACTTGCGCATGAGCGAGGGTGCCAACACGCAGCAGGATGTGGAGCGGCATGCGGACGGCTGGATCCGGGTGCACCAGGCCCTGTTCGACGGCTGGATCGCCGAGGCGAGGGCTGCGGCGAGGTAACTGGCGGCGGCTGAGATAATCGGGGGGCGTTTTCCCGTGTTTCCCACTACAAAAAGCCCCCCACCATGACGACCACGATCCAGCAGGCCGACCTGATCGAATCGATCAGCGCCGCGCTGCAGTACATCAGCTACTACCACCCCGCCGACTACATCGCCCACCTGGCCAAGGCCTACGAGCGCGAACAGAGCCCCGCCGCCAAGGACGCCATCGCGCAGATCCTCACCAACAGCAAGATGAGCGCCACGGGCCACCGCCCGATCTGCCAGGACACCGGCATCGTCAACGTGTTCCTCAAGGTGGGCATGGACGTGCGCTGGGGCGGCTTCACCGGTTCGCTGGACGACGCCGTCAACGAAGGCGTGCGCCGCGGCTACAACCACCCCGACAACACGCTGCGCGCCTCGGTCGTGGCCGATCCGCAGTTCGACCGCAAGAACACCAAGGACAACACGCCCGCGGTGATCTTCACCGAGATCGTGCCGGGCAACACCGTCGAGGTGACGGTCGCGGCCAAGGGCGGCGGCAGCGAGAACAAGAGCAAGCTCGTGATGCTGAACCCAGGCGACAGCGTGGTCGACTGGGTCTTGAAGACCGTGCCCACCATGGGCGCCGGCTGGTGCCCGCCCGGCATGCTGGGCATCGGCATCGGCGGCACCGCCGAGAAGGCCGCGCTCATGGCCAAGGAAAGCCTGATGGACGACCTCGACATGCACGAGCTGCAGGCCAAGAAGGCCTCGGGCGCAGAGCTCACCAAGGTCGAGGCGCTGCGCATCGAGCTGTACGAGAAGGTCAATGCGCTCGGTATCGGCGCGCAGGGCCTGGGAGGCCTCGCCACCGTGCTGGACATCAAGATCAAGATGTACCCGACCCACGCGGCCAGCAAGCCCGTGGCGATGATCCCCAACTGCGCGGCCACCCGCCACGCGCATTTCGTGATGGACGGCAGCGGCGCGGTGTACCTCGATCCGCCGTCGCTGGACCTCTGGCCCGACGTGAACTGGGCGCCCGACGAGAAGAAGAGCAAGCGCGTGGACCTCGACAAGCTCACGCCCGCCGAAGTGGCGAGCTGGAAGCCCGGCGACACGCTGCTCCTGAACGGCAAGATGCTCACCGGCCGCGACGCCGCGCACAAGCGCATCCAGGGCATGCTGGCCAAGGGCGAGAAGCTGCCGGTGGACTTCACCAACCGCGTCATCTACTACGTCGGCCCGGTCGATCCGGTGGGCGACGAAGCCGTGGGCCCCGCGGGCCCGACCACCGCCACGCGCATGGACGGCTTCACCGAGATGATGCTGGCCGAGACCGGCCTCATCGCCATGATCGGCAAGGCCGAGCGCGGCCCGGTCGCCATAGAGGCGATCAAGAAGCACAAGAGCGCCTACCTCATGGCCGTGGGCGGCGCCGCCTACCTGGTGAGCAAGGCGATCAAGACCGCCAAGGTGGTGGGCTTCGAGGACCTGGGCATGGAAGCGATCTACGAATTCGACGTGGTCGACATGCCGGTGACGGTGGCGGTCGACGCGGGCGGCACCAGCGCGCACATCACCGGCCCGGCCGAGTGGCAGAAGCGCATCGCCAGCGGCGAGTTCAAGACCATCATGATGGAAGAGGCCTGAGGCCTTGAAACCGATCGGCGTGTTCGACAGCGGCGTGGGCGGACTCAGCGTGCTCGCCGCGTTGCGCGCCGAACTGCCGCACGAGCGCTTCGTGTATTTCGCCGACACGGCGTTCGCACCGTACGGCGAGCGCGGCGATGCCTATGTGATCGAGCGTTCGCGCACGGTGACGCAGCACCTGATCGCCGAGCACGGCATCAAGGCGCTGGTGGTGGCCTGCAATACGGCCACGACGGCGGCGATCCACCTGCTGCGTGCCGAACATCCGACGCTGCCGATCGTGGGCCTGGAGCCCGCGCTCAAGCCCGCTGTGGCGACGAGCCGCACGGGCCACATCTCGGTGATGGCCACGCGCGGGACGCTGGCCAGCGCCAAGTACGCGGGCCTGCGCGATTCGTTTGCCGGCTCGGCCACCGTGCGCGCCGTGCCGTGCGACGGACTCGTCAAGGCCATCGAAGGCTTCGACACCGAGGCCATCGCGGCACTCTGCGCGCGCTACATGGCCGAGGCCGGTCCGTTCGGCGATGCGTCGGGCCAAGTCGATACCGTGGTGCTCGGCTGCACCCACTATCCGCTCGTGAAGAGCGAGCTCCAGCGCCACGCGCCGCCCACGCTGCGATTCATCGACACCGGCGCGCCGGTCGCGCAGCAGACGCGGCGCGTGCTGGCTGCCGCCGGCCACCTTTCGGACGGCGACGGCGGGTTGGTCCTGCAGAGCAGCGGCGACCAGTCCGTGCTCGAAGCCGCCGCCGCGCGCTGGCTGCAAAGTTCGCCGCAAGGTACAACGGCGACTTCCGCCTGAAACAACCGCCGCCATGCGCCCTCTTTTGCGCCACGCCCTGCTCCTGCTGTGCCTCGGTGCCGCAGGCCTGAGCCACGCCGCCTGCGAGAGCGGCCTGGCCGAGCGCATGCACGCCAAGCTTTACCCCAAGCGCCCGCTCGACGAACGGCTCGCGGCCTGCAAGGTCTGGCCGGCGTTCCCGGGCCGCAGCATCGTCGTGCTGCCGATGCCGCGCGAAACCACCGACAAGGGCGCCAAGGTCTTCGACCTGGAGGTGCTGCTGATCCAGCGCCCCGACAACGGCAATACCGAGCGCGACACCATCATCGGCCGCCTCCTGCAGCCCGAGGCGCTCGACGAGGACGCGACCACCGCGATCCAGGACATCCGCATCGACACCTCGCGCTACGTGCTCGCTGCCGACGCCCGCGCCTTCGGCGTGCGCGTGCGCTACCGCGGCAGCAGCGCGCCGGGAAGCCCGCTGGCCAGCGAGACGGTGCGCCTCTACGTACAGCACGGCAGCAAGCTGCGCGAGGTGCTGCAGGAGATCGAACTCGACCACGACAACGGCGGATGGGACTCGACCTGCACCGGCCACTTCGAGAAGCTGCGCACCATGCTCTCGGTCGGCAAGTCGACCAGCAACGGCTTTGCCGACCTGCAGCTGTCGCGCACCCTCGTGCAGAGCCATGCGCAGGAGCAGGAAGACCAGGGCTGCATCGAGAAGGCCCTGCCCGCGAAGTTCAGCACTGTGACGCTGCGCTACGACGGCGAACGGTTCAAGGTTCCGAAATCGCTGCTGCAGCAATCGCCCTGACGGGCAGCTGAATTCGTGCCGTTTTTCACGGCACCGTCACACGAAAGTACCAGCATGCGCGGTTTGTCCAGAACAACAACCGCGCACCATGATCACTCCCTCCGCCTCCCGCATCCCCTTCAAGCCCATGCTGCTCGCCAGTGCCCTGTCTGCTGTCCTGCTGGCTGCGTGCGGCGGCGGTAGCGACGGAGGCGGCAGCTTCCTGCCGATCGTGCCACCCGCCGCGGTCACGCCGCCGGCACCACCGCCGCCCGCCCAGCCGCCTGCCGCGGAACCGGACCAGCTGATCTCGAAGGCGACGTTCACCCCCAACGCCGGCACCACCGAAGGCTCGTCGGACGCATCGACCGCCTTCGCGCTGCCCGACAACTTCATGCTCGTGGCCGACGACGAGGCCAACGTGCTGCGCGTGTACCCGCGTGCCGGCGGCGCCGCGGTGAAGGAATGGAGCTACGAGCTCGACGGCCCGAAGCTCGGCAAGGAGCTCGACCTGGAAGCCGGCACGCGCATCGGCGACACGCTGTACCTCACCGGCTCCAACAGCAACAAGAAGGACGGGGGCGATGCGCCCGACCGCTCGCACCTCTTCGCGGTCAAGGTCACAGGCACCGGCGCCGCGACCACCTTCACCTACGTCGGCCAGTTCTCGGCGCTCGAGGCGCAGCTCGTCGCCTGGGATGCCGCGAACGGCCATGGCCTGGGCGCGAACCACTTCGGCTTTACCGTGTCGGCCGGTGCGGGCATCGTGCCCGAGCGAGTGGATGGCTTCTCGGTCGAAGGCATGACCAGCGCACCGGGCGACAGCGCCCTGTGGCTCGGCTTCCGCGCGCCGCAGACCGGTGCATCGACGCGCGCCAAGGCGCTGATCGTGCCGGTGCAGAACTACGCGGCGCTGGTGGGCGGCACGGCCACGCAGGCCGCGTTCGGCGCGCCCATCGAGCTGGAACTGGGTGGCCGCGGCATCCGCTCGATCGACAAGGGCACCGATGGCAACTACCTCATCGTGGCCGGACCCGCAGGCGCCGCGAGCCCGGACGTGGACCGCAACTTCGCGCTCTTCTCGTGGAACGGCAATCCGGGCACGGCGCCGGTCGAGCTCTCGAACGACCTCGACAAGCTGCGCAAGGAAACGGGCGGCAGCTTCGAATCGACGGTTGAAGTGCCGGGCCCGGTGAAGGCCGGCACGCAGGTGCAGCTGCTGCTGGACAACGGCGATACGAAATGGGACGGCAACACCGCCTCCAAAGACCTGCCGCCGGCCGAGCAGAAGTTCGAAGGCTTCGTCGTGCGCCTGGGCCAGCCGTGGGTGGACACGGCCGGCCCGGTTCTGAAGACCACGTCGCCCGCCGCGGGCCGCGTGGGCGTCAACTTCGACACGTCGATCGTGCTGTCCTTCAACGAGGCGGTCCGCCTGGGCGCGGGCAATATCGTGCTGCACAAGGCCGATGGCAGCGTGGTCGAGACCTTCAACGCCGCCAGCCCGGCCGCGCGCGTGCAACTGGCGTTCAACGTGCTCACGATCGTGCCGACCGCCAAGCTCACGGCCGAAACGGGCTACTACGTGACGGTGGACGCCAACGCCATCACCGACCCCAGCGGCAACGCCTATGCGGGCATCTCCGACGCGACGAAGCTCGGCTTCATGACCGCCGGCGCGCCGACGCAACTGGTCGCCGGCGACCTGTTGTTCATGGCCGGCAACGCCGAGGCGCCCGACGCCTATGCCTTCGTGCTGCTGAAGGCAGTGAACGGCGGCACGCAGGTGACCTTCACCGACCGCGACCGAAAGGCGGGCGCGCTGGAATTCACCGACATCACCAACGAGACGGCTTTCGTCTGGACCGCGGACCAGAACCTGCCCGCCGGCACCATCGTGACGATCCAGACCGACGTCACGGGCAATCCGATTGCGGACAAGGGCACCACGCTCGGCTCGCCCGGCGGCATCGGCAAGTCCGAGACGGTCTACGCGTTCACGGGTGGCACCATCGAAGGATTGGGCATCGGAAAGGCGGGCAAGATCACCGCGGTCGGCAGCTACCTCGCGAGCCTCACGCTGGGCGGCGCCGCGGGCACCATTCCCGATGCGATCACGACGGCGGGCACCGGCTTCTCGTTCACGGTGTCGCCGGCCAACCAGACCAACGCGATCTACACCGGCTCGCTGGACCGCTCGGACCTGGCCGCGTTCGCGGCCCGCGTGAAGAACCCGGCCAACTGGACCGTGCGCTATGCGCCGGCAGTGGGCTGGCCGCTGACCAACAACAGCCTGTTCGGCGACAAGCTGCCCTGATCTACGAACTGCTGCGCAGCGCGGCCTCGCGGCCGCGCCGCATGTCGATCGGCAGCAGCAACAACAATCCGGCAACAAACAGCACCGCGGTCGAGAGGATCGCGATGCGCTGGTTGCCGCCGGTGGCCCAGGTGATCGCACCGAAGCTCAGCGGCCCGATGATGCTGGCCAGCCGGGTCGCGAAGGTCCAGAGCCCGAAGAATTCGGCGAGCTGCTGCGGCGGCGCGAGATAGCCCGTCATCGCGCGGCCGGCGGACTGGCTCGATCCCATCGCGAGTCCTGCGATGGCTGCGGCCCACCAGAAGCCGCCCTTGGTGGTCACCACCGAAGCGATCACACAGACCGCGATCCACGCCACCAGCGTGGCCGCGAGCGACACCTTGTGGCCGAGGCGGTCCTGCACGTAGCCGAACGAGAAAGCGCCGATGGCGGCGGCGACGTTGAGCACGAAGATCAGCACCATCGTCTCGCTCGCCACGAAGCCGATCACCTGCTCGGCGTAGATCGCCGCGAGCGTGATCGCGACCGCCACGCCGCCCTGGTAACAGACGGTGCAAACCAGCAGCCACATGAAGTCGCGGTACGCGCGTGCCTGCTTGTAGGTGGCTCGCAATTGCTGCCATGCGCCGAGTTCACTGCCCGCTGTTTTTGGCTCTGCCCGTTCGGGCAGCAGTGCGAAGGTGGCACATGCCGCAGCGCCATAGATTGCGGCCGTGATGACCATCGTGACCGGCACGAAATGCGAGGCCGGCAATCCCCTCGCCTGCGACCACAGCACGTAGGCCAGGCAGATGCCGAGCGTCAGCATGCCGCCGACGTAGCCGAAGCTCCATCCCCATCCGCTCACCTTGCCCATCCCTTCGGGCGTTGCCAGCTCGGGCAGGAAGGCGCCCGTGAGGGACTCGCCGTAGGAATAGAAGGCGTTGGAGACGATCACCAGCAACATGGCCAGCGCAACGCCGCCCGAAGCCCCCGCAAAGCGCGGCGTGAGTGCCAGTGCAGCCGTGGCCAGCACGCAGCCGGTGGTGGCGATGACCAACACCCGCTTCTTGGCGCCGCGCAGGTCGGCCCAGGCGCCGATGGCGGGCATCGTGAGCATCACGATGGCGTAGGAGATGCTGAGCGCCGCGGTCCACGCAAAAGCGGCCCAGGGCGCGCCCTTCGCGATACCGCCTACGAAGTACGCGGCGAACACGGCGGTGATGACGACCGTCGTGTAGCCCGAGTTGGCGAAGTCGTACATCGCCCAGCCGAAGACCTCGCGCTTGCGCACGCCGGGGCGCAGCGCGGAGGCGGAAAACAGGGCCATGCGGCCTTGGATCGGGCGAGTAAGAGGGGTTGCGGGGTTAGTGCAGGTGACGCGGACGGCGACCGCCGCCGTGCCCACCGCCGCTTCCGCCGCTGCCCGGACCACCGGTGCCGCGCGGACGCTTGCCGATTTCGAGCGAGTTCACGAGCGCATCGAAACGGTCGCTGAAGAGGCGATCGATCTCGGCGACCACGCCGCCCAATTCGGCGCCATCGAAATGGCGTTCCATGAGATTGACGACGTCTTCCACCAGCAGATCCCGCTGTACCTGCATGATCGCGGCCGGGTTCGGGCCGACGAACAGCATCAGGAAGTCGTCGCGCGATTCTTCGTCGGGATCGCCCTCTTCCTCGTCGAAGTCGGTGTCATAGAAAGTGACTTCGATGGCTGCGCCGCGGTCCGACAGTTCGTTCAGGCCCATGCACATCTCGTCGAGCGCCTGTCGGAAGTCTTCGTCGCCGGGCACGGTCCAGCAGATCTGCAACGTATGGTCCTTCTGCTCGAAGCGAATGCCGGGTTCTTCTTCGTAGGTGCTGGTGGCGCCATCGGCCAGCGACTTGGCGCCTGCATATTTCCAGAGCGGCTTGAGCGCTTCCTGGATCTGCTCGAAGCTCACGTCCGAACGCAATGGCACGTCGCCATGCACATGGATCTCAAATGGAGCGTTGTAGCGAGGCATCGAATGCTCCTTTTTTTAAGTTTGGTACCCGGAACGGGGGTCGAACCCGTATGCCCCGATCAAGGAAGCGGCGGATTTTAAGTCCGATGTGTCTACCAATTTCACCATCCGGGCGTCAGGTTGAGCATCGACGATAACCCAAACAAAACAAGCCCCGGCAACGTGGGTTGGCGGGGCTTGTTTGTCGGATCGAATCGAGTCTAACGAGAAGGTGGAGGCGCGACCCGGAGTCGAACCGGGCTAGACGGATTTGCAATCCGTTGCATAACCGCTTTGCTATCGCGCCACGCAGAAAAACGAATTCGAACTTGCGAAAAAAAGGGAAGCATTTGCTTCCCTTTTTCAAAACTGGAGCGGGAAAAGAGTCTCGAACTCTCGACCTCAACCTTGGCAAGGTTGCGCTCTACCAACTGAGCTATTCCCGCGTTTCGAGCCTCGAATTATATACCAGTTTTTCGAGGCCTGACAAGTTCACGCCGTCAATGTTTGATCGAACCCTCAGCGGCCGGGGTGCCCGCACGCTGCTTGGCCAACTCGGCCACCGCGGCAGCCGAAGCAGCCACCTCTTCGTCGGACAGTGGCTCCGGCATCTTCTCAAGTGCAATCTCGAGGACCTTGTCGATCCACTTCACGGGCACGATCTCGAGACCGTTCTTCACGTTCTCGGGAATGTCCTGCAGGTCCTTGGCGTTCTCTTCGGGAATCAGCACTGTCTTGATGCCACCGCGCAAGGCGGCCAGCAGCTTTTCCTTCAAGCCGCCGATCGCCGTGACCTCGCCGCGCAGCGTGATCTCGCCGGTCATCGCAACGTCGCTGCGCACGGGGATGCCCGTGAGCGCCGACACGAAGGCCGTCGTCATCGCCGCGCCCGCGCTCGGACCGTCCTTGGGCGTTGCGCCATCGGGCACGTGGATGTGGATGTCGCGCTTCTCGAACATCTCGTCCTTGATGCCCAGGCGGCGCGAGCGGCTGCGCACCACCGTGCGTGCGGCCTCGACCGATTCCTTCATCACGTCGCCCAGCGATCCAGTGCGGCTGATCACGCCCTTGCCGGGCATGGTGACCGCCTCGATCGTCAGCAGATCGCCGCCGACTTCGGTCCACGCGAGACCGACCACCTGGCCGACCTGGTTCTGCTTCTCGGCAAGGCCGAAGCTGTACTTGCGCACGCCGAGGAACTCGTTGAGGTTCGATCCATCGACCGTCACCTTCGGCGTCAGTTGCTTGAGCAGCAGGCCCTTCACGACCTTGCGGCAGATCTTCGAGAGCTCGCGCTCGAGCGAACGCACGCCGGCTTCACGCGTGTAGTAGCGCACGATGTCGCGCACGGCCTCTTCGGTGACGGCGAGCTCGTCGTCCTTCACGCCGTTGTTCTTCATCTGCTTGGGCAGCAGGTACTTGATCGCGATGTTGGTCTTCTCGTCCTCGGTGTAGCCCGAGAGGCGGATGACTTCCATGCGGTCCAGCAGCGCCGGCGGGATGTTCATCGAATTCGAGGTGGCGACGAACATCACGTCGCTCAGGTCGAAGTCGACTTCCACGTAGTGGTCGCCGAAGGTGTGGTTCTGCTCGGGGTCGAGCACTTCGAGTAGCGCGCTCGACGGGTCGCCGCGGAAGTCGGTGCCCAGCTTGTCGATTTCGTCGAGCAGGAACAGCGGATTGCGCGTGCCGATCTTGCTCAGCCCCTGCAGCACCTTGCCCGGCAGCGCGCCGATGTAGGTGCGGCGGTGGCCGCGAATCTCGGCTTCGTCGCGCATGCCGCCCAGCGCCATGCGCGTGTACTTGCGGCCGGTCGCCTTGGCGATCGACTGCCCCAGCGAGGTCTTGCCGACACCCGGCGGGCCCACGAGGCACAGGATGGGCGCCTTCACCTTGTCGACGCGTTGCTGCACCGCGAGATATTCCAGGATGCGGTCCTTGACCTTCTCGAGGCCGTAGTGGTCGGCGTTGAGCACCGCCTCGGCATTCGCGAGGTCATGCTTGATCTTGGTCTTCTTGCTCCACGGCAGGCCGATGAGCACGTCGATGTAGTTGCGCACCACCGTGGCTTCAGCCGACATGGGCGACATCAGCTTGAGCTTCTTGAGTTCGCCTTCGGCCTTCTTGAGGCCTTCCTTGGACATCTTGGCGAGCTTGATCTTCTTCTCGATCTCCTCGATGTCCGCGCCCTCTTCGCCTTCGCCAAGCTCCTTCTGGATGGCCTTGACCTGCTCGTTGAGGTAGAAGTCGCGCTGGTTCTTCTCCATCTGGCGCTTCACGCGGCCACGGATCTTCTTGTCGACGTTGAGGATGTCGACCTCGCGCTCGAGCTGCCCGAACAGGTTTTCCAGGCGCGCCTTCACATCGTCCAGGTCGAGCACGGCCTGCTTGTTATCGAGCTTGAGCGGGAGGTGGGCGGCGATGGTGTCGGCCAGCCGGCCGGCATCGTCGATGCTGGAGATCGAGGTCAGGATCTCGGGCGGGATCTTCTTGTTCAGCTTGACGTACTGGTCGAACTGCTGCATCACCGCGCGGCGCAGGGCCTCGACCTCGGTGCCCTTTTCGCCGCCTTCGGGCGCCTCGACGGGCGTCACGTTGGCGGTGAAGTGCGTTTCGCCGTCATCGATGCGGTTCACGCGTGCGCGCTGCTGGCCTTCGACCAGCACCTTCACCGTGCCATCGGGCAGCTTGAGCATCTGCAGGATGGTCGAGACGCAGCCGACTTCGAACATGTCCTCGACCGAGGGCTCGTCCTTGGCGGCGGCCTTCTGGGCCACCAGCATGATGCGGCGCTCGGCCTCCATGGCCAGTTCGAGCGCCTTGATGCTCTTGGGGCGTCCCACAAAGAGCGGGATCACCATGTGGGGAAACACGACGACGTCGCGCAGCGGCAGCAGCGGCAGGTCGAGTGCTTCGGGAGGCAGGGGGGTGTGGCCAGACATGCAGATCCTTCGCGTAGGTGCCTTTAAGCCTTTTTCGCCGCTTCGCGGTACACGAGCAGCGGGGGCTTGTTTTCGTCGATGGTCGATTCCTCGACCACCACCTTGTCGACATTGGTCGCGTTCGGCAATTCGAACATGGTGTCGATCAGCGACTGTTCAAGGATCGAGCGCAGCCCGCGTGCACCGGTCTTGCGGGCCAGCGCCTTGCGTGCGATCGCCTTGAGCGCCGCCGGGCGAATCTCCAGGTCCACGCCTTCCATTTGAAGGAGCTTGGTGAACTGCTTGACCACCGCATTCTTCGGCTCGGTCAGGATCTGGACCAGCGCATCCTCGGAGAGTTCCGCGAGCGATGCGACCACGGGCATCCGGCCCACGAGCTCGGGGATCAGGCCGAACTTGATCAGGTCTTCGGGTTCGACTTCGCGGAACACCTCGGTGATGCTGCGCTGCGCCTTGCTCTTGACCGTGGCGCCGAAGCCGATGCCCGAGGCCTCGGTGCGGTTTTCGATGACCTTCTCCAGGCCCGCGAACGCGCCGCCGCAGATGAACAGGATGTTGGTCGTGTCGATCTGCAAGAAGTCCTGGTTCGGGTGCTTGCGCCCGCCCTGAGGCGGCACGCTGGCCATGGTGCCTTCGATGAGCTTCAGCAAGGCCTGCTGCACGCCCTCGCCCGACACGTCGCGCGTGATCGAGGGGTTGTCGGACTTGCGCGAGATCTTGTCGATTTCGTCGATGTAGACGATGCCGCGCTGGGCGCGTTCGACTTCGTAGTTGCAGCTCTGCAGCAGCTTCTGGATGATGTTCTCGACGTCTTCACCCACATAGCCGGCTTCGGTCAGCGTGGTGGCGTCGGCCATCACGAAAGGCACGTCGAGCATGCGCGCGAGCGTTTGCGCCAGCAGCGTCTTGCCCGAGCCCGTGGGGCCGATCAAGAGGATGTTGCTCTTGCTAAGTTCGACGTCGTCACCCTTGGCCTTTTCCTTGTGGCGAAGACGCTTGTAGTGGTTGTAGACGGCCACCGACAGCATGCGCTTGGCCGGCTCCTGGCCGATCACGTAGTTGTCGAGGTTGGTCTTGATCTCCAACGGCGTGGGCAGGTCGCTGCGCGCTTCGCGTGCTTCTTCACCGGCCGGCAGTTCGTCGCGGATGATTTCGTTGCAGAGGTCGATGCACTCGTCGCAGATGAAGACCGAAGGGCCCGCGATCAGCTTCTTGACCTCATGCTGGCTCTTGCCGCAGAACGAGCAATAAAGCGTTTTTTCGCTGGAAGAGCCTTTTTTTTCGGCCATGGACAGATGCCTCGTTACAGGGGTATGGACAATGATAACTAAACAAAAACGGCGTTTCCCGTGTGGAAAACGCCGCTTTTTGCCTTTTGCGCCACAGAGCGCCGGGCAGTTTTAACCGCGCTTGGCAACGACTTGGTCGACCAGACCGTAGTCCTTGGCCTCGTCGGCCGTGAGGAAGTAGTCGCGCTCGGTATCGCTCTTGACCTTTTCCAGCGGCTGGCCGGTGCGCTCGGCCAAGATGCGGTTCATCTGGTCCTTGGTGCGCAGGATGTCGCGTGCATGGATCTCGATGTCGGTCGCCTGGCCGCGTGCGCCGCCGAGCACCTGGTGGATCATGATCTTCGAATTGGGCAGCGAGAAACGCTTGCCCTTCTCACCGGCCGCCAGCAGGAAGGCGCCCATGCTGGCCGCGAAGCCCAGGCACATGGTCGACACGTCGGGCTTGATGAACTGCATGGTGTCGTAGATCGCCATGCCGGCGCTCACGCTGCCACCCGGGGAGTTGATGTAGAAGGAAATGTCCTTCTCCGGATTCTCGCTCTCCAGGAACAGCAACTGGGCCACCACGAGGTTGGCGGTCTGGTCGTTGACCTCGCCCACCAGGAACACGATGCGCTCCTTCAGGAGACGCGAATAGATGTCATAGGACCGTTCGCCGCGGCCCGATTGCTCGACGACCATCGGAACCATGCCGAGGCCTTGAATTTCGTTTGCGATCATGAATTAGCTCTCCGGGAAGTGGAATCGTTCGCTGTGTATGAACTGTACGCCTGAGTGAAATGGGGCTCGTGCCGCAAAGCACAAGCCCCATTGGCGTTGCGGTCAGCGACAGGATCAGCCTTGTTGCTGCTGCGCCATCAGTTCGTCGAACGACACCGACTTTTCATTGACCTTGGCCTTGCCAAGCACGAAATCGGTCACGTTGTTCTCGATGACGACGGCTTCGACTTCCGCCAGACGGTTGTTGTCGCTGAAGTACCAGCGCACGACGTCGGCCGGCTTTTCGTAGCTGGCGGCCAGCTCGTCGATGTGGGCCTTGATCTGCTCGGGCTTGGCCTGCAGGTTGTTGGCACGCACCAGTTCGGCGACCACGAGGCCCAGGCGCACGCGGCGCTCGGCTTGCGGGCGGAACACTTCGTCGGGAATCGGCGCCTTGTCGGCGTCCTTGATGCCGCGCTGCTTGAGCTCGGCGCGGGCGCCTTCGATCATGCGGTTGACTTCCGACTGCACGCTGGCGTTCGGCAGGTCGAGTTCGGCGTTGGCAACCAGTGCGTCCATCACGGCGTTCTTGTTGCGGGCCAGCAGGCGGAACTTCACTTCGCGCTCGAGGTTGCGCTTGATGTCGGCACGCAGGCCCTCGACGGTGGCTTCGGCGATGCCGAGCGACTTGGCCAACTGCTCGTTGACTTCAGGCAGATGCGAGGCTTCGATCTTCTTCACGGTGACCATGAAGTCGGCTTGCTTGCCGGCCACGTCCTTGCCGTGGTAATCGGCCGGGAACGACAGCGGGAAGGTGCGGCTGTCGCCGGACTTCATGCCACGCACGGCGTCTTCGAATTCCTTGAGCATCTGGCCTTCGCCGACGACGAACTGGAAGTCTTCGGCCTTGCCGCCCTGGAACGGCTCGCCGTCGATCTTGCCTTCGAAGTCGACAGTCACGCGGTCGTCGTCTTGTGCAACGGCGTCTTGCGCGCGCTGGGCGAAGGTGCGGCGCTGCTTGCGCAGGATGTCGAGTGTCTTGTCGATCGCATCGTCGCCCACTTCGGCCGAAAGCTTTTCGACTTCAGCGCCCGACAGGTCGTTGATCTTCACTTCGGGGAACACTTCGAACACCGCATCGAAGGCCAGTTCGCCTTCGGGCGACTCTTCCTTCTCGGTGATGCGGGGCTGGCCGGCCACGCGCAGCTTGGCTTCGTTGGCCGCTTGCGAGAAGGCTTCGCCGACCTTGTCGTTCATGACTTCGTAGTGCACCGAGTAGCCATAGCGCTGGGCCACGACGTTCATCGGCACCTTGCCGGGACGAAAACCGTCCATCTTGACGGTGCGCGCGAGCTTCTTGAGGCGCGAATCGACTTCGTTCTGGATGGTGCCGACCGGCAGGGTCAGCGTGATCTTGCGTTCGAGCTTCTCGAGAGTTTCAACGGTCACGGTCATGATGTCTTCCTTGTGAGGGGTGTGGCTGGTGCGCGGGGCCGGACTCGAACCGGCACGTTCTTGCGAACGTCAGGACCTAAACCTGGTGCGTCTACCAATTTCGCCACCCGCGCTATTGCCATTTTTCAGGTGAATGCAAAAGCGGACGGCCCTGGTGCCGCAAACACCCGATACCGGATACCTGCAACCCAAAGACCGCCCGCCTGAAATCGGTCAACCGCGCATTTTAAACGCTAATCAGGGCCTCTTTTGGCCCCCGCTTGACACGGAATGCAGCGGCATACATTGCCGGCAGTGCCAGAAGGGTCAATACGGTGGCCACGATCAGCCCGCCCATGATGGCCACGGCCATCGGCCCCCAGAACACGCTGCGCGAGAGTGGAATCATCGCCAGCACCGCAGCTGCCGCCGTCAGCACGATGGGGCGCAAACGCCGCACCGCCGATTCGACGATCGCGTCCCACGCCGGTACGCCGGCCGTGCGGTCGCTCTCGATCTGGTCGATCAGGATCACCGCGTTGCGCTGGATCATGCCCATCAGCGCGATCACGCCCAGCAGCGCCACGAAGCCGAACGGCCGGTCGAGCACCAGCAGCGCGCCGGCAACACCCGCGATGCCCATCGGCCCGGTGATGAACACCAGCAGCGAGCGGCTGAAGCTGTGCAACTGCAACATCAACAGCGTGAACACCAGGAACAGCATGATCGGCACGCCCGCCACGATGGAGGCCGAGCCCTTGCTGCTTTCCTCGACCGCGCCCGCCACCTCGATGCGGTAGGCGCCCTGACCCGCCGCGCGCCAGCCGGCTTCGAGCTCGCGCAGCTTGGGCAGCAGTTGCTCGGTTACGGTCGCGCCCTGCAGGCCCTCGACCACGTCGCCCTGCACGGTGATTGCGTAGTCGCGGTTCTCGCGCCACATCACGCCGGGCTCCCAGGTGAATACCGGCCGGGCGATCTGCGTGAGCGGGATCGAGCGGCCCGAGCTCGTCGGGATGTAGGCGTTGCCGATGTCCGAGATGGCTTCGCGTTCATCGGGCGACTGGCGCAGCACGATATCGATCAGCAGGTTGTTCTCGCGGTACTGGCCCACCGTGGTGCCGCTGAACATCGTGCGCGAGGCCTGCGCGATGGCCTGGCTCGTCACGCCGAGCGCACGCGCCTTGGCCTGGTCGATCTCCAGGCGGATCACCTTCACCGACTCGTTCCAGTTGTCGTTCACGCCGCGCATGTTGGCGTTCTCGCGCAGCACCGCCTTCACCTCGTCGGCGTGCGCGCGCAGTTGCGCGGGCTCGGTGCCGATCACGCGGAACTGCACCGGGTAGGGCACCGGCGGCCCGTTGGGCAACAGCTTGACGCGACCGCGCACCTCGGGGAACTCCTCGGCCAGCAGCACCGGCAAGCGCAGGCGCAGGCGCTCCCGCACCTTCAGGTCCTTGGCGAGCACGATGAGCTGCGACACGTTGGTCTGCGGGAACACCTGGTCCAGCGGCAGGTAGAAGCGCGGCACGCCCGAGCCGACCCAGGTGCTCACCGTCTTGACGCCCTCTTCCTTCATCACCCGCTGCTCGACGCGCTTGGCCACCTCTTCGTTGGCCGCGAACGAGGTACCTTCGGGAAACCAGATGTCCACCATGATCTCGGGCCGGCTCGAATCGGGGAAGAACTGCTGCTGCACCTTGCCCATGCCGAAGATGCCCAGCGCGAACACCAGCACCGTCGCACCGATGGTCAGCCAGCGGTGCTGCACGCACCAGTCCACCGCGCGGCGGAAGCCGTTGTAGAACGGCGTGTCGAAAAGCTCGTGCGGCGGCGCGTCGGGGTCGTGCGGCTTCACCTTGAGCAGCAGCGTGCCCAGGTACGGCACGAAGTACACCGAGACGATCCACGACAGCACCAGAGCGATCACCGTCACCGCGAAGATCGCGAAGGTGTATTCGCCCGTCACCGACTTGGCGATGCCGATCGGCAGGAAGCCCGCCGCCGTGATGAGCGTGCCCGTGAGCATCGGCTTGGCCGTGACGTCGTAGGCGAAGGTGGCGGCGCGGACCTTGTCGTAGCCCTCCTCCATCTTCCGCACCATCATCTCGACCGCGATGATCGCGTCGTCCACCAGGAGGCCCAGCGCGATGATCAGCGACCCCAGCGATATCTTGTGCAGCCCGATGCCGAAGTAGTTCATCGCCAGGAAGGTCACCGCCAGCACCAGCGGAATGGTGATCGCCACCACCAGCCCCGGGCGGATGTCGATGTACCAGCCGAAGCGCCCGCCCTTGTGCAGGCCCAGCGCGATGATGCTCACCGCCAGCACGATGGCCACCGCCTCGATCAATACGCCGACGAATTCGTTCACCGAACTGGCCACCGACACCGGCTGGTCCTGCACCTGCGCGAGCTTGACGCCGATGGGCAGGCGCTGGTCGATTTGCGCGGTCGCCACCTTCAGCGCCTTGCCCAACGCGATGATGTCGCCGCCCTTGGCCATGGAAACACCCAGCGCGATCACTTCCTTGCCCTGGTGGTGCACCTTGACGGCCGGCGGATCGATGTAGCCGCGGTGAATCTCGGCGATGTCGCCCAGCTTCAGTTGATTGCCCGAAGTGCCGCGGATCGGCATGTCGCGCAGCTGGTCGACGCTGGTGAACTGGCCCGCCACGCGCACCTGCACCACATCGAGCGGCGACTGGATCGTGCCCGCACTTTCCACCGCGTTCTGCGAGCCGAGCTGCGCGAGCACCGCGTTGAAATCGAGCCCCAGCTGCGCCAGGCGCTTCTGCGAGATTTCGACATAGACCTTCTCGTCCTGCACGCCGAACTGGTCGACCTTGGCCACGTCCTTCACGCGCAGCAGCTGCTGGCGGGTTTCGTCGGCCAGCGTCTTGAGCTCGGCGTAGCTGAAGCCTTCGCTCTCCAGCGCGTAGATCACGCCATAAACATCGCCGAAATCGTCATTGAAGAACGGCCCCTGCACGCCGGGCGGCAGCGTGTTGCGCATGTCGCCAATCTTCTTGCGCACCGTGTACCAGACGTTGGCCACATCCGCGGCCTTCGAGGAATCCTTGATCTGGAAAATGATCTGCGACTCGCCCGGTTTCGAGTAGCTGCGGATCTTGTCGGCGTACGGCGCCTCCTGCAGCGTGCGCTCGAGCTTGTCGGTGACCTGCTCGGCCACCTGCTGCGCGGTGGCGCCGGGCCAGTAGGTGCGCACCACCATCGCGCGGAAGGTGAACGGCGGGTCTTCGTCCTGCCCGAGCTGGAAGTACGCGAAAGCGCCCAGCACCATCAGCACCACCATCAGGTAGCGCGTGAGGGGCGCGTGGTCCAGCGCCCATTTGGAGAGGTTGAAGCCGGCGGACTTGGCGGCGGGCTTGTCGGTGGTGTTCGCTGCGCCTTCCGTCATTTGGCGGCACCTGCAGCGATCTCCTTCTTGGTTGCGGCGACGGGCGCGACGGCCTGCACGACGTCCTTCGCATTGGCGGCGGCAGCGGCCGCCTCCTTGGACTGGTAGATGGTGACCTTCTGGCCCGGCGAGAGCACATGCACGCCCGCGGCCACGACCATCATTCCCGGCGAGAGCCCGCCGCCGATCACGGCTTCGTTGCCGTCGGCCGTTGCCACCTGCACCGGCTGCGAGCGCACCGTCATCGTCGATTTGTCGAGCACCCAGACCGCCGTGCCCTTGCCTTCCTGGCGCAGCGCGCTGGTCGGCAGCTTGATCACCGCGGTGCTGCCGTGCGCCAGCGCCTGCGGGCGCGCGTAGACGGTGGCGCCCAGCGGAGGCGAGGTGGCCGCGTCGATCGCGACCTTGACCGAGTAGGTGCGGGTGACCGCGTCGGCACTGGCGGCCACTTCGCGCACCTGACCCTGCAACTCATTGCCGCCAGACCAGCCGCGCACCGTGACCGGCGAGCCGGGCTTGATCGCCTGCGCGCGGTCTTCGGGCACCGCGAACACCACGTCGCGCGCGCCGTCCTGCGCGATGCGCACGACGGGCGTGCCGGCCTGCACCACCTGGCCGGGCTCGGCCTCGATGGCGGTAACGACGCCAGCCACATCGGCGACGAGCGTCGTGTAGTTCGCTTGATTCCCTTGGGAGGAAAGCTGGGCCTGCGCCTGCTCGAGCTGCGCCTGCGCGGCCTTCCAGGTGGTTTCGCGGCGCTCCAACTCCGCGCCGCTGATGAAGTTCTGCTCGCGCAGTTCGCGGTAACGCTTGAGGTCGGCCGCCGCCAGGTCGCGGTTGGTGAGCGCGGCGGCCTGCTGGGCGCGGGCGGCTTCGGCAGCCAGCCTGTAGTCCTGAGGATCGAGCTGGGCCAGCACTTGGCCGGCCTGCACGTGCTGGCCGAGATCGGCCTGGCGCTTGGTGATTTTTCCGGCCACGCGGAACCCGAGCCGCGATTCGACGCGGGCCCGGACCTCGGCCGAGAACTCGGGCTGTGCATCGAAGTCGCTGGTGCCGACGGTCACCAGCTTCACCGCTCGCACGGGCTCCTCGGCCGCCGGCTTGGGCGAACAGCCGGCCAGGATCAGAGACGGAATCAGCAGCCACAAGGCGCTGCGCACACGGGGAAAAGCGGTGGAGGCGGTCATGAGACACCCAAGAAAGGACAAACCCGGGCCTTTAATGACCCACTGGTTAGTAATCTAGGGTAAACGTTAAATGGTGTCAATGACCCGCGGGTCAGTTGACAGCCGAACCTACGTCCGCTGCCCCATTTCGACCAGCCGGTTGTCAGGCAGCTCGAAGTAGTCCGACGCCCTCCCCGCATTGCGCTGCAGCCAGCCGAACAGCACCCGGCGAACCGGGTTCATGCCCGGCAGGTTCTCCTCGCCCACCGAGGCGCGGGAGACGAAATACGAGGTCTTCATCGAATCGATTGCCAGCGTCTTCTGGTAGGCCAGGATGCGGATGAATTCGGGCACATCGGGCCGCTCCATGAAGCCGTGGCGCGCGGTGACCACCCAGATGCCCTCCATCAGTTGCTCCGCCTCGATGCGGATGCGGGCGTCGACGCGCGGCGTGTCGCAGGGCAGCACGCGCAGCACGATCACCTGGTCGTGCAGCACCTGGTTGTG
This sequence comes from Variovorax boronicumulans, assembly GCF_030812215.1. GTDB lineage: Bacteria > Pseudomonadota > Gammaproteobacteria > Burkholderiales > Burkholderiaceae_C > Variovorax > Variovorax boronicumulans_C. Next base: position 167,645 of record NZ_JAUSSG010000001.1, read on the forward strand.
CTTCAAGTTATGCAGCAGTGCATGCGGCACCGCCGTGGCATCGGGGTTCAGGAACACCGCGGTGCCGCTCACCCGGTGCGGCATGTGCTGCGCCAGCGATTCGATGAACGGACGCAGCGGCAAGCTTTCGGCTGCAGCAGCCTCCAGCCCCAGCCGCCGCCCCTTGGCCCAGGTGGTGAAGACCACCATCACCACGGCCGCCACCGCCAGCGTGAGCCAGCCGCCGTCGGCCACCTTGAGGCTGTTGGCGATCACGAAAGTCAGGTCGACCACCGCGAAGGCCACCACGCCCACCACCACCGCCACCTTGTTCCACTTCCAGAGCCCCCAGGCGACGATGCCTGCGAGCAACGTGGTCGTCACCATCGTGATCGACACCGCGATGCCGTACGCCGCCGACAGCGCGCCCGAGCTGCGAAAGCCCAGCACCAGCAGCAGCACGCCCACCATCAGCAGCCAGTTCACGGCCGGCACATAGATCTGCCCGATGGCCGAGCCCGAGGTCTGCACCACCCGCATGCGCGGCAGGTAGCCCATGCGCATCGCGTGCGCGGTGAGCGAGAAAGCGCCCGAGATCACCGCCTGCGAGGCGATCACCGTGGCCATCGCGGCCAGCACCACCATCGGCAGCACGCCCCACGAGGGAAAGAGCCGGAAAAACGGGTTGTCGATGGCGGCCGGATTCGCCAGCACCAGCGCGCCCTGCCCGAAGTAGTTGAGCACCAGCCCCGGCAGCGCGATGAAAAGCCATGCCAGGCGGATCGGCCTGGCGCCGAAATGCCCCATGTCCGCATAGAGCGCCTCGCCGCCGGTGAACGCCAGGAATACCGCGCCGAGCACCGCGAGCGACTGCGCGCGGTGCTCGAGCAGAAAGCCGAAGGCCCGCCGCGGATCGAGCGCCGCCAGCACCTGCGGCTGCTGCAGCACCTGCCACAGGCCCGCCGCGGCCAGCACGACAAACCACAGCAGCATCACCGGCCCGAAGATCTTGCCGACCACGCCCGTGCCCTTCTTCTGCACCATGAAGAGCGCCACAAGGATGACGACCGTGATCGGGATCACCGCGCGCTGCAGCACCGGCGCCTGCACCTCCAGCCCCTCGACCGCCGAGAGCACCGAGATCGCGGGGGTGATGAGGCTGTCGCCGTAGAACATGGCCGCGCCCACCAGGCCCAGCAGGCCGATCGCGTTCCACACCCAGGGCTTGGTCTTCGGTCCGGCGACCGCGCTACGCGCCAGTGCCTGCAGCGCGAGGATGCCGCCCTCGCCGTCGTGGTCGGCGCGCAGCACGAACACCACGTACTTCAGCGTCACCACGAACATCAGCCCCCAGAAAATCAGCGACAGCAGCCCCAGCACCGAATCGGGCGAGAACGGCACGCCGTGCTCGGGGTTCATCGTTTCCTTGAAGGCGTAGAGCGGCGAAGTGCCGATGTCGCCGAACACGACGCCCAGCGCCGCGATCATCAATCCCGGCCCCGCCGGATGCCCTGCTGCGCCTTGCGCTGGTGTCTGGGCCTGGGAGGCAGGGGCCGGTGCGTTCATGGGCGAGCTGTTCAAAGTGGCAACGCACCGAGCATAGTGCCGGGGCATCGTGTCGCGGACAATCGTGGCGTGTCCGCCACTCCCCACCAAGCCGCCCCGCCGGCGCACTACGAAAACTTTCCGGTCGCCTCGTGGCTCTGCCCGCCGCACCTGCGCCCGCCGATTGCCGCGATCTATCACTTCGCGCGCACCGCCGACGACATTGCCGACGAGGGCGATGCATCGCCCGAGCAGCGCCTGGCCGAATTGCGCGCCTACCGGGACGAGCTCGCCGCCGCCGCACAGGGCGAGGCGCTCGCCACGTCGCGCTGGCCGCACGTCTTCGGCCCGCTCGCCCACAGCATTGCCCGGTTCGGCCTGCCCGAGGCGCTTCTGGCCGATCTGCTGAGCGCCTTCATGCAGGACATCGAGAAGACCCGCGACAACGGCACCTACACCGACCGCGCCGAGCTGCTCGACTACTGCCGCCGCTCCGCCAATCCGGTCGGGCGGCTGCTGCTGCATCTCTACGGCGTGCACGATGCAGAGGCGCTGGCGCAGAGCGACGCCATCTGCAGCGCGCTGCAGCTCATCAATTTCTGGCAGGACCCGAGCGTGGACCTGCCGCGCGGGCGCTTCTACTTTCCGCTGACCGACTGCGCCCGGCGCGGGCTCACGCGCGAGCACTTCAAGGTGTTCGAGCCGCTCTCGGCCGCACCGCCGCCGCAGGAAGCCATCAACCTGGTCTCGGTGGTGTCCTTCTGGGCGCGCGAACTCATGGAAGAAGGCGCACCGCTGGTGCACCGACTGCCGGGCCGCGCGGGCTGGGAGCTGCGCCTCGTCGTGCAGGGGGGCCTTCGCATCCTCGACAAGATCACCGACCTGGGCTTCGACACCTTCTCCCAGCGCCCCACCGTCGGCAAGTCCGATGCGCCCATCTTGCTCTGGAAGGCGCTGCGGATGCGGAGACAATGGCGCCCCATGAAAGCAGCGCCTCCCCGATGAATCCCGAGCAATACGTGCAAGACAAGGCCGCCGCCTCGGGCAGCAGTTTCTATTACGCCTTCCTGTTCCTGCCCAAGCCGCGCCGAGCCGCCATCACGGCCTTCTATGCCTTCTGCCGCGAGGTCGACGACGTGGTCGATGAAGTGAGCGACCCCGGCGTGGCCGCCACCAAGCTCGCCTGGTGGCGAACCGAAGTTGCCCAGGCCTTCGCCGGCACGCCGCGCCATCCGGTGATGCAGGCGCTGATGCCGCACGCCGCGGCCTACGGCATCGAGGCGCGCCAGCTGCACGAGGTGATCGACGGCTGCCAGATGGACCTGGACCAGACCCGCTATCTCGACTTCCCCGGCCTCGCGCGCTACTGCCACCTGGTGGCCGGCGTGGTGGGCGAGGTCGCCGCGCGCATCTTCGGCCAGACCGATCCGCAGACCACCGCCTACGCCCACAAGCTCGGGCTGGCGCTGCAGCTCACGAACATCCTGCGCGACGTGGGCGAAGACGCCCTGCGCGGCCGCATCTACCTGCCGGTCAACGAGCTGCAGCAGTTCGACGTGAAGGCGCACGAGATCCTGAACCGCGTGCACTCGGACCGCTTCGTGGCGCTCATGAAGTTCCAGGCCGAGCGCGCGCATGCCGCCTACGACGAGGCGCTCGCCCTGTTGCCCGTGGCCGACCGCCGCGCGCAGAAGCCCGGCCTGATGATGGCCAGCATCTATCGCACGCTGCTGCGCGAAATCGAGCGCGACAACTTCCAGGTGCTGAACCAGCGCGTGAGCCTGACGCCGGTGCGCAAGTTCTGGCTGGCGTGGAAAGTCCAGGCCCTGGGGCGGATTTGAAGACGGCCGTCATCGGCGCCGGCTGGGCCGGCCTCGCCTGTGCGGTCGAGGCCACGCGGCTCGGTCACCCGGTCACGCTGTTCGAGGCCGCACACATGCCTGGCGGACGCGCCCGGCGCGTCGACAACATGCACGGGATGGCGCTGGACAACGGGCAGCACATCCTCATCGGCGCCTACACGGCCACGCTGAAGCTGATGGGTGAGGTCGGTGTCGATGTCGAAAAAGCACTGCACCGCCTGCCGCTCTCGCTGCGATTCGCCGATGGCGGCGGGTTGAAGCTTCCCCGGCTGCCAGCGCCGCTCGACCTGCTGGCGGGCATCTTCACGGCGCGGGGCTGGACATGGCGGGACAAGTCCTCGCTGCTGCGCACCGCCGTCGGATGGCGCCTCGGTGGATTCCGCTGCGCCCCCGACACCACGGTGGCCACGCTCTGCGCCGGCCTCACGCCGCGCGTGATGCAGGAGCTGATCGAGCCGCTGTGCGTCTCCGCGCTCAACACGCCGGTCGCCCAGTCGAGCGGCGAGGTGTTCCTGCGCGTGCTGCACGACGCGCTCTTCAGCGGAAGCGGCGGTGCGGACCTGCTGCTGCCGCGCCTGGACCTCGGCGCGCTGTTCCCGGATGCCGCGATGGCGTGGCTGGCGAAGCACGGCGCGACGCTGCGCATCGGCGCGCGCGTGCGGGCCATCGCACCGGACGCCAGGCAGTGGCGCGTCGACGACGAAAGCTTCGATCAGGTCATCCTGGCCTGCGCCCCCTGGGATGCCGCGCGGCTCGTTCGTGCATCGGGCTTGCCGGCCGATGGCTGGTGCGAGGCCACCGAGGCGTTGCGTTTCGAGGCCATCGCCACGGTCTACGTGCGCGGCGCCTCGAAGTTGGCGGAACCGATGCTGGCCCTGCGCGGCGATCCGGCCACGGCACCCGCACAGTTCGTGTTCGACCGCAGCCAACTCGGCGGTCCGGACGGCGTGCTCGCGCTGGTCATCAGCGCCAACGAAGCCTCGCGCGAAACACTGGAACAGCAAGTGATCGCGCAAGCGGCGACGCAGTTGGGTCAGGCCTCGCTGGAGATCATCCAGACCGTCGTCGAAAAACGCGCCACCTTCGCCTGCACGCCCGCGCTCGCACGGCCACCGATGCGTATTGCGCCCGGCCTGCAGGCCTGCGGCGACTACACCGAAGGCCCCTACCCCGCCACGCTGGAAGGCGCCGTGCTCAGCGGACTGGCGGCCGCCAGGGCATCGACCACCCCATGACCGAACTGCGCTACCTCGACTTCGACTACAGCGAAGACACCGAAGGCCACGGCACCTTCGATGCCATGGCCTCGACTGCGCCGGAGAAAGTGCCCGAGGTGCGTGCCGAGATCGAACAAGTGATCGCGTGGGCGGAGGCCACATTCCCCGATGCACGCGGCGCACTCGACGAAGGCGCCACCTGGGACTATGACTTGCAGGAGACGCGCGAAGACCCGCGCTTCACCACCCTCACCTTTTCGCTCGGCGGCACCGCGGACTTCTGCGCCGCGTTGCGCGAGCAGTTCGCGCTCGACTGATCGACCAGCCCGATCAGGCCGCCTTGTTGGGCAAGCGCAGCAGGCTCAACCCCAGCAGCACGAAAGCGCCGCCGGACACGCGATTGAAGAGCTTCGAGCGGCACGGATCGGACAACTGCTTCTTCAGCATCCGCGCGAGCAGCACATAGAACGCATGCGACAGCACCGAGCCCGCGGCGAAGGTGGCGGTGAGCACCGCGAACTGCCCGAGGATCGGCGCGTCGTGCACGAGGAACTGAGGGAACAGCGCCGAGAAGAAAAGGATGCCCTTGGGATTGGTGAGCGCCACGGTCACGCCGTTGCCGAACAGACGCCACGCGGCGCGCGGTGCGGCGGGGGCGCCGGTCGCGGCCAGGTCGGAGAACACGCTGGCCCGGTTGCGCCACTGCTTGATGCCCAGGTAGATGAGATACGCCGCGCCAGCCACCTTCAGCACCATGAACGCGGAAGCCGAGGTCGTGAGCACCACGCCCAGCCCCGCCATCGCGGCGGCCGACACCATGAACAGGCCCACCGCGTTGCCCAGCGAACTGATCATCGCGCGTCGCGGGCCCACCGAGATCGAGTTCGAGACCGCGAGCAGCACGGCCGGACCGGGGGTGAAGGCGACGAGCAGCGTGACGCCGCAGAAGATGAGCCAGTTGGAGAGGTGCACTTTCGGGGTTCCTGCGCGAAAGGTGATCGAGGGATGCAGAGAGGGGGAGCGGGAAACTATAGTCCGACGGTCTGCCGCCCGCCCGGGCCGCGCCGATTACCCCTCACCTCCGGGAAAAAACATGGTCACCTGCTACCTGCGCTACATCGTCGATGCCTACAAGCTCAAGGAATTCGAGCACTACGGCAAGCTCTGGATTCCGCTGGTCGAGAAGTTCGGCGGCAAGCACCACGGCTACTTCCTTCCGTCGGAAGGCGCCAACGATGTTGCACTGGCGATGTTCAGTTTTCCGAGCCTGGCCGCCTACGAGAAATATCGCGCCGACTCGATGCAGGACCCGGAGTGCCAGGCCGCGTTCAAGTACGCAGAGGACACGCGCTGCTTCCTCAGCTACGAGCGCAGCTTCTTCAGGCCAGTCTTCGAATAGAGCGTCAGGCGCCCAGCGCCATGCACAGCGCGTGCAGGTTCGGCACGATCAGCTGCGGCCGCGCGCCATGCACCCAGGGGCGCTCGTCGCGCACCAGCCACGCGGCCTGCATGCCGGCGTTGAGCGCGCCGACCACGTCGAGCTCGGCGTCGTCGCCCACGTGCAGCACATCCTTGGGCAAGAGCCCGACCGAGGCCGCGGCGGCGCGGAAGATCGGCGCATGCGGCTTGCCGCTGCCGAAGGCGCGGGCATTGAACGCGGTGCGAAACCACCGGCCTACGCCGGTCTGGTGGATGTCGGCATTGCCGTTCGATACGGCAACCAATGGATAACGCTCGCTCAGCCACTTGAGCGCGGGCAGCGCGTCGTCATAAAGGGTCACGCGCTGGCGCTCGGCGAAGAAGGCGTCGAAGGCGGGATCGGCCAGCGCCGGGTCTTCGCCGGAGCGCTTCAGCGCGGTGCGGATCGATTCGCGGCGCAACGCGCTCAGGTCGTGTGCAAGGTCCGAGCGCTCCTTCTCGGTGGCTTCGCGCAGTTCGCGCAAGATGCCGGGCGTGAGCAGCAGCGAAGCGGTCTTGGGCGCCTCGCGCAAGAGCCATTCCTGCAGCACCGCTTCAGCGCGTTCGATGGTCGGCCAGATCGGCCAGAGGGTGTCGTCGAGGTCGAGCGAGATCGCGCAGATGCGTTGAACATCGAGCGGCGCGGCGTTCGCCGGCGCTGTGGGGGCGGAGGTCATGCCTGAGAATATCGCATGCCTCAAGCCACGACGAACGCCAGTTCCTCCAATGACCGCACCGCTGTCCTCTGGTGCAACCTGGGTTCCCCCGACGCCCCCACCGCCGCCGCAGTTCGGCCCTACCTCGCCGAGTTTCTGGGTGACCCGCGCGTGGTCGAAATTCCGAAATTGCTCTGGGCGCTGATCCTCCACGGCATCATCCTGCGCACGCGGCCCGCCAAGTCGGCCGCCAAGTACGCGAGCATCTGGATGCCCGAGGGCTCGCCGCTGAAGGTGTGGACGCAGAAGCAGGCGCTGCTCCTGTCCGGCTGGCTCGGCGAACGCGGCCACCGCGTCGCGGTGCGCGATGCGATGCGCTACGCCAACCCATCGATCGCATCCCGCCTGGATGCGCTGCTGGCCGAAGGCGCCACGCGCGTGCTGGTGCTGCAGGCCTATCCGCAGTACTCGGCCACGACCACCGCGAGCGTGATCGATGCGGTGAACGACTGGAGCAGGAAGCAGCGCTGCATTCCCGAATTCCGCTTCGTCAACCAGTACCACGACGACCCCGCCTACATCGATGCGCTCGCGCAGAGCATCGAGCGCCACTGGAAGACCGAAGGCCGCGGCGAAGTGCTGTTGATGAGCTTCCACGGCATTCCCGCGCGCAACATCGCGCTCGGCGATCCGTACCAGGCGCAGTGCCTCGAAACCGCGCGTCTGCTTGCGGCGCGGCTCGGTCTTTCCGAAGCGCAGTACCGCGTCACCTTCCAGTCCCGCTTCGGCCGCGCCAAGTGGCTCGAGCCCTACACCGAGCCGACGCTGCGCGAACTCGGCGCGAAAGGCATCAAGCGGGTCGACGTGGTGTGCCCGGGCTTCCCGGCCGACTGCCTCGAGACGCTGGAAGAAATCGCGATGGAGGGCCGCGAGGCCTTCCTGCACGCGGGTGGCCAGGCGTTCAACTACATCCCCTGCCTCAACGACAGCCCGGCATGGATCACTGCGCTCGCGGGCATTGCCGAACGCAACCTCGCCGGCTGGCCGACGCGATAGCCGGCGACACCCCGTTGCGCCACGGCGCCCTGGCGGGCGCTCAGAACTTGCCGAGGTAATCCAGCTTGCCGATCGGCATGCCGCTGTGGCGCAGCACGTCGTAGGCCGTGGTCACATGGAAGAAGAAGTTGGGCAGCGCGAACTGCAGCAGGTAGCGCTGCGCGGTGAAGTGCGCCTCGCCTTCGCGCTGCTTGATGGTCACGGGGCGCTCTTCCTGGCCGTCGATCAGGGCGCGGTCGATGGTGGCGAGGAAATCCTGCGTCTTTCGGATGCGGGCCACGAGGTCGTCCCAGGTCTTTTCCTCGTCGGGGAAGCTGGGGGCCGTGATCCCCGCGATGCGCGCCGCGCCGAGCTTGGAGGCATCGCTCGCACGCTGGACCTGGCCGGCCAGCGTGAGCATGTCGGGCGCGAGACGGGCATCGACCAGCGTGGCGGTGTCGATGCCATTGGCCTTGGCGTGCGCCAGGCTCTTGTCGAACAGGTGGAGGAGCTGGCCGAGTCCGCGGGTGAAGACCGGGACCGAAATGTCGTACATCGAAAGCGCCATGGTGAGGTGAGCCTTGTAGTGGTTGGAATGAACCGGCGGCGATTGTGATGCCGCCCTGCATTCAGCGACCGGCGGCGCGGATAAACCCCTCGATGGGCTCCAGTTGTTCGGGCACGTTGAGCGCGGGCGCGTGACCGCACCCCTGGATTTCGATGACCTCCAGCAGGCCTTGCGCGCCCGGACCCCGGCGCCGCATTTCCTCGACGGCCTCGGGCAGCACCAGGTCCGACTCGGCGCCGCGCAGGCACAGCACCGGCACCTCGATCACGTCGTAGTGCGGCCAGATCAGGTAGTCGTTGTCGTGCGCGCTGAACTGCCTGACCATGGCCGGGTCGTAGTGCGGCGTGACGCGGCCGTCGGGCAGGCGGCGGGTGGAGCTTTCGGTCAGGCGGCGCCATTGCGCATCGCTGAGCCAGCCGTAGGGCTTGTAGACGGTGCGGAAGAACGCCTCCAGCTCAGCCACCGTGTCGAACGAAGGCGGCTGGCCCGCATAGGCGCGGATGCGCTCGATGGCCGCCTCTGCGAGCTGCGGTGCGTTGTCGTTCAGCGTGAGGCTCGCGATGCGCGCCTTCATGCGCGGCTCGAACAGGCCCGACGCGCAGACCGTGCCGATCGCGCCGCCCATCGAGGTGCCCACCCAGTGCACACGGCCCAGGCGCAGCTCGTCGCACAGCGCATTGGCGATGCGCGCATAGAACGAGAGCTGGTATTCCTCGTCGGGCAGCGGGCTCCATTGGCTCAGGCCGCGGCCGATGGTGTCGGGGCAGATCACGCGAAAGCCACGCGCGGCAAAGTGCTGCGCCAGTTCGTCCATGTCGCGGCCGGTGCGCGCGAGGCCATGCCAGGCGATGACCACCGGGGCATCGGGCGCGCCCCATTCGAGCCAGTGGATCTCGCGGCCCGCGAGTTGCGCGTAGCGCGACAACGGCGCTATGAAGTTGTTGTCGCTCATCGTGCCGCCCTCGCCCGCAGCTTGCCGACGATGCCGGTCGGGAAGTAATACACCGACAGCACGAACAGCACGCCCAGCCACAGCAGCCAGCGATCGGGCGACAGCAGCGCCGCGAGCCACGGCAGCCCGCTCGCCGCTTCGCTGCCCAGGCGCAGCAGGTCCTGCAGGTAGCTCTGCGCCACCACGAACAGCACCGCGCCGATGGCCGCGCCGTAGATGGTGCCCATGCCGCCGATCACCACGATCAGCAGCACGTCGATCATGATCTCGAAGCTCAGCGAGGTGTCGGGCCCGTTGTAGCGCAGCCAGATCGCGAGCATCGCGCCGGCCAGCGTGGCGAACAGCGCCGACAGCACGGCCGCCGTCGTGCGGTACACCACCACGCGGTAGCCGATGGCCTCGGCGCGAAACTCGTTCTCGCGGATCGCCTGCAGCACGCGGCCGAACGGCGAATTCACGATGCGCAGCAGCGCGAGCACCAGCACCACCGCCGCGACGAACAGCAGGTAGTAGCAGAGCAGCCGGCCATCGAGCGAAACACCGAGGAACGGCTCTTCGGAAAACTCGAAGCTCGGCGAGATCAGCTCGGGCAGCTTGAAGGTCAGGCCGTCTTCGCCGCCGGTGAAGTCCGACAGCTGCGAGGCCAGCGTCTGGAACGCCGATGCCACGGCCAGCGTGATCATCGCGAAGAAGATCGCCCGCACCCGCAGCGAAAAGAGGCCGATGGCGAACGACAGCACCAGCGAGATCGCCAGCGCCGCGCCCAGCCCCAGCAGCACCGCACCCCAGCTGGGCCCGAGCCGCGATGCGGAAATCGCGATGCCGTACGCACCGATGCCGAAGAACATCGTGTGCGCAAAGCTCACGATGCCGGTGTAGCCCAGCAGCAGATCGAAGCTCGCGACCAGCACCACGAACACCAGGATCTTGGCCGCGACGCTGAGCGCCTTCACGCCCGGGAAGATGAATGGCGCGAACGCCAGCGCAATGAACAGCGCCACCAGCAGCAGCGCCAGGAGGCGGCTGCGCGGCATGTCGTTGGAGAGAAGTCGTTTCAGGAACATGTCGTCTTCCTCAACGGTTCGCCACTGGGTAAACGCCCTGCGGCCGCCACAGCAGCACGGCCACCATCAGGAAGATGCTCGCGAACTGCGTGAGCGTGGGCAGCAGGAAGCCGATGTAGTTGGTCATGAGGCCCACGAGCAGCGCGCCGATGAGCGCCCCGCCCGTCGAGCCCAGCCCCCCGATGATGATCACGATGAAGATCAGCACGTTGACCTGCGCGCCCATCTGCGGCACGAGGTTCTGCTGGAACAAGCCCCACATCACGCCGCCCAGGCCCGCGAGCGCGCTGCCCACCACGAACACACCGACGAAGAGCCGGCCGATGCGGTAGCCCAGCGACTCGACCATCTCGCGGTCCTGCACGCCGGCGCGGATCAGGAGGCCGATCTTGGTACGGCCGAGCGTCCATGCCAGCAGGCCGAACACCACCACGCCCACGGCGACGGCTAGCAGCCGGTACTTGCTGATGGCCGCATCGCCGATCAACAGCGAACCGCGCAGCGCCTCGGGCAATGGCAGCGGCACCTGTGCCGGGCCCCAGATCACCTTGATGAGTTCTTCGCCGATGATCATCCCGCCCATCGTGATGAGGATCTGCTTCAGGTGCTGGCCGTAGACGGGCCGCACGATGAAGCGCTCGAAGGCGAACCCGACCGCGCCCGCGACAGCCATCGCGACCAGCATCGCCGGGAACACCGCCACGAGGTTGCGCCAGAGTTCCTGCGAGCCGGTCCAGTCGCCCATGAGGCCAAGCACGCTGCTCGCCACGAAGGCGCCGAGCGCGATGAACACGCCATGGCCGAAGTTCAGCACGTCCATGAGGCCGAACACCAGCGTGAGGCCCGAGGCGATGATGAAGATGATCATGCCCATCGCGAGGCCCGCGACCGTGAGCGTGAGCCAGGTCGAGAACGAGCCCGTGAGCGGCAGCGCGACCAGCGCGAGGATGGGAGCGAGCAGCAGCGGCTTCCAGTCGAAGTCGAGTTTCATAGGGCCAGTCCGAGCAGCGATTGCTGCAGTTGCGCGTCGGCGGAAAACGCCGCCATGGAGCCGCTGTGCACCACACGGCCGTTGTCCATCACCGCGACGTTGTCGCCCAGGCGCTGGGCGAAGTTGATGTTCTGCTCCACCAGCAGGATCGTCACGCCGCTCGCCTTGAGTTCGGCGAAGGCGTCGATCATGTTGTTGATCATCACGGGCGCGAGGCCCTTGCTGGGCTCGTCGATAAGCAGCAGTTCGCGCGGCTCCACGATGGCGCGCGAGACCGCCAGCATCTGCTTCTGCCCGCCCGAGAGCTTGCCGGCCGGGTGGTTCCAGAATTTCTCGACTGCGGGGAAGAGCTTGAAGATCCACTTCAGGCGCGTGTCGTCGATCTGCGCGGCATTCTTTGCGCCGCGCGCGGCGAGCAGCATGTTTTCCTTCACCGTGAGGTCCGAGAAGATGCCCATGTTCTCGGGCACGTAGGCGATGCCCAGGCCCGCGATCTGCGGCGTCTGCATCGCGGTGATGTCCTTGTCGGCAAAGCGCACCCGGCCTTGCGACGCATGCCACAGGCCCATGATGGTTCGCAGCGTCGTCGTCTTGCCCGCGCCGTTGCGGCCCAGCAGCATGGTGAGCTGGCCCTTGGGCACGGCAAGGTCCACGCCGTGCAGGATGTGATACGCCCCGATGTGCGTCTGCACGCCTTCAAGCGTCAACAGGTTCGTGCTCATGCAGCCTCCTTCGCAATGCCCAGGTAGGCCTCCTGCACCACCGGCGAGGCGATCACCTCGGCCGGCTCGCCATCGGCCACCAGCGTGCCGTTGTGCAAGACGATGATGCGGTCCGCAAGCTCGCGCACCACGTCCATCTTGTGTTCGACCAGGAGGATGGTCTTGGTCTTGTCCTGCTTGAGCTTGCGGATGAGGTCGAGGATGACCGGCGCCTCGGCCGCGTTCATGCCGGCCGTGGGTTCGTCGAACATGAAGACCTTGGGCTCCAGCGCCATGAGCAATGCCACTTCGAGCTTGCGCTGGTCGCCGTGCGGCAGGCTCGCGACCGTGGCGTGCTCGCGCGATTTCAGCGCCACATCCGCAAGGATCTGGTCCGCGCGCTCGGTCAGCGCCTTGTGGTCGCTCCAGATGCTCCACAAGTTGAGGCCCCGCCGGTGCGCCCCCTCGCGCGTGGCCTGCACCGCCAGGCGCACGTTCTCCAGCACCGTGAGGTTGGGGAACAGGTTGGTGAGCTGAAAGGCCCGCCCCAGCCCCGCATGCGTGCGCGCGGACGGCGACATGCCTGAGAGCGATTGCCCGTCGAGCGACACCGTGCCGGCGCTCGCCTTGAGCTGCCCCGAGATCAGGTTGAAGTAGGTGGTCTTGCCCGCCCCGTTGGGGCCGACGATGGCCGTCAGCGTGCCCGGCGCGAAAGCGCAGCTCACGCTGTTGACGGCCACGTGCCCACCGAAGCGGATGGTCAGGTCTCGGGTCTCAAGCATCGTTGATGGTCATTGCAGAAAGAAAAGAGTGTCGAAGTCGACCGGCCTCAACAGGTGCCGATCACGTAGTAGTTCGGGCCGGTCTGCTTCAGCGTGGTGGTGACGTAGATGTTCCACAGGCCCATGGCTTGTCCCGAGCCGTAGGCATAGGTCAGCCCCCACAACGCGTAGGCGCGCCCGGCCAGGGTGTGCGCATAGTTGCTCGCGGTGTAGCAGGTGCCGCCGGTGCCGCCCGAGGTGGTGGTGCCGGTGGCGGCCGTGGACATCGCGCCCTGCGCGTTGCTCGCGTCCAGCGCGGCCACGGTCCAGCTGTAGGTGGTGGAGGCGGCCAGGCCCGTGTCGGTGTAGTTGGTGCCGGCGACCGGCGCGGCATTCACCTTGCTGCCGCCGCGGTACACGTTGTAGCCGGTGGCGCCCGAGACGCCGGCCCAGCCGATCACCATGCTGCTGGCGGTCGCGCCCGAGGTGCCCACGCCGGTGGGTGCCGGCAGCGACGAGCCGCCGCCCGAGCTGGTCACGCGGTCGACCATGGCCTTGACGGCGGCCATCTGCGGGCCGGACTTCTTCGCGTAGTTGACGCTGCCATAGCCCCACCAGTCCCAGCAGCTGTTGGTAGCGGCGGTGCTGGTCTGCGGGTAGACCAGGACGATGTTGTTGGTGTCGGCCCAGCGGTTGTAGCCGGTCTTCTTCACGTACTGGTCGCTCACGTCCGTGTAGTTCTGCTTGCAGCCGTGCAGCACCACGTGCACGCGGCAACTGCTGCCGCTGCCGGCGGCGCAGGCTGCGGGCGTGTAGAGCCAGCCTGTGGCGGCCATGCCGGAGCCACCGGCGAACTCGCCCTGGTTGAACTCGGTGAAGGTGCCGCCCAGCGTGCCGTTGTTGCGCGGGTTCAGCGGGCCGTACAGGTGCGCAAGGATCTCGCCCGCGAGGTCGAAGCCGCAGTTGTTGATGTAGGGCGTGGCGGTGGTGCCGCAGGCGCCGCCGTAGTCGTCGGTGACCATCGCGTGGCCCGCGCCCAGGTTGTTCTTGTAGACCGTGTTGGCGGCCGGCACGAAGCTCTGGTAGTAGGTCTTCAGGTCGTCCATCACCGCCTGCTTGACGGTGTTGTCGGCGGTGCCGGAGAACAGGTAGACCTTCGAGCCCGTGAGGTTCGAGACCGGGTCGATCGCGCCGCTCGCGGCCCAGCTGTTGGTGGTGCTCACCAGCGTGGACACCGGGATGCTGGTGCTGTGCGTCATGCAGCGCCCGGTGGCGTTGAGCACCGAGCCTTCGGCGCAGTAGTACGGCCCGCCGGCGACCACACCGGCGCCGCGCTTGAAGGTGGCCGAATAGGCCACGTGCAGTTGCACCGCCATGAAGCCGCCCGCCGAGAGGCCCGACACGCTCACCTCCGCCGGATTGGCGCCGAGCGACGGCAGCGGCACCGCCGCCGTCGCGGCGTGCGCCGCCATCGCCATGGCCGCAGCGGCGGCCAGTCCCTTCCAGTTCCTTCTCATCGCTTGCATCGCTGTCTCCTAGTGTTGTGGGTATCGAACGCTTGCTTGCAGACTGACGAATCGGCCGTGGATCACGCCGGCTTGCGCGGACGCAGGCTGGCGCTTCGCCCGGCGGCCATCCGGGGCGAAATGGGAGTGCGGCCTTCCTCAGGGCCGCGGGATCGGGTGGGCGCTCAGCGCTTGTTCTTGATGGGGATGTCCATCTCTTCAGGCTTGATCTCGTGGACCAATTCGGGTACGCCCCAGGCGAACGCCGGGTCGACCTTGATCTTGAAGTGGTACATCGACTGCATCGCCTGGTGGTCTTCCTTGCGGAAAGTCATCTTGCCCTTGGGCGTGTCGAAGCTCATGCCTTCCATGGTGCTGATGAGCTTGTTGGTGTTGGTGTCGCCGCCCGTCTTCTTCAGCGCCGTCACCACCGCCATCGCGGCCGAGAAACCGCCGGCCGTGAAAAAGTCCGGCGGCGTCTTGAACTGCTTGTAGTGCGCCGACACCATCGCTTCGTTCACCGGGTTCTTCGGGATGCCGAAGTAGTAGTACGCGGCGCCCTCCATGCCCGGCAGCGCCTTGTAGGCGGCCATGGCCGGCAGGATGTTGCCGCCGGTGGCGATCTCGATGTTGTAGCGCTTGAGGTCGAGGTCGACGATCTTGAACGGGTTGCCCGCGCCGGCCCAGACAATCCAGATGATCTTGCGGCCCGGCTGGTCCTTGAGCTTGTCGATCAGGCGCTGCGCGCCGGCGGTGAAGTCGGTGGTTGCGGGCGGCAGGTACTCCTCGTGCACCAGCTTCGCCTTCTTGAGCGCGGCGCCGAAGGCCTTCACGCCGTCGCGGCCGAAGGCGTTGTCCTGCGCGAGCGTGGCGACGGTGACGCCGGCCTTGTCGACCGCCACCGCGTTGGAGATCGCGTCCTGGCTCGAATTGCGGCCGGTGCGGAAGATGTACTTGTTCCACTTGTCGCCGGTGATCGAGTCGGCCACGGCGGGCTCGACCAGCAGGATCTTCTTGTACTCCTCGGCCACCGGCAGCATCGCCAGCGCCACGCCCGAAGCGGTCGGGCCGACGGCCAGCGCGGCCTTGTCGTCGGAGTACGCGGCCGCCAGCAGCGACTTGCCCAGGTCGGGCTTGCCCTGGTCGTCCTTCTCGATGACCACCAGCTTCTTGCCGTTGACCGTCATCGTGCCGCCGGTGGCGTAGTCCAGCCCCATCGCGAAACCGGTCTGGGTCTGCTTGCCGTAGGCCTCCAGCGGACCGGTCTTGCTGTAGATGTGAGCGATGCGGATTTCGTTGGACTGGGCCCAGGCGGGGGCAGCAGCGGCGCAGGCGGAAAGCGCGGCCAGCGCGACGAGGTGGCGACGGATCATCGTTATGTCTCCTGAAAGTGGTGACTGAATATTGCACAGTTCGTGCCACGCACCCAACTCATTGATAACAAAGGTTTCTTCATTGGGAAGATGCCCTTGCCGCCTGATTTCAGAACACTTGTCATGACTGAATTTCAGGCAATTGTCTTTTTTTCAGTCAGGGTTTGCCAGAAGCCTGCCGTACCGCGATCCAACGCTGGAATTCGCGCTCGGCCTGCATCCGGAATTCGTTGCGCGTGTGGTTGCAGATGGCGTGGGCGAGGCGGCGGTGCTTCTGGTTGCGCACGCCGCCCAGGGTCGAGTCGACAAGGTGCTCGATGGTCGCGGACTCGGGCCGGCCGTGCGGCTCGTCGAAATCCATGGGAAGGCCGCACCAGTGGCAGTTGGGGCCAAAGGTGGAACGCAGGGCTCGCACGCTCATGACGATGGCCCCTGGCTCGTCATGCGCTCGTACAAGGTCGCGCGCGAAATGCCGAGCAATCGCGAGGTCGCGAGCTTGTTGCCGCCCGTGGATGCGAGCGCGGCGGCGATGGCCTTGCGCTCCAGCTCGGCGACCTGTTGCGCCAGCGGCCGCAGCAATGCGGCTTCTTCGTCGCCATTCGCATGCGACAAGTCGGGCAGCTCGATCTGTTCCAGCCCTGCCTCCCGCAGGATGCGTTCGAGCTGCACGGCGTCGATGCGTTGCGAATCGCTGCGCATCGTCACCTGCTCCAGCACGTTGCGCAGTTCGCGGATGTTGCCGCGCCAGTGCTGGCCCGCGAGCAGCGCGAGCGCATCGGGCGTGAGCTCGGGCGGTGCCTCGCCGCTGCGCAGCGCCATGTCTTCGCCCAACGCCTCGACCAGCGCGGGGATGTCGCTGCGCCGCTCCCGCAACGGCGGCACGCGCAGCGGCAGCACGTTGAGGCGGTAATAGAGGTCTTCGCGAAAGAGGCCGCGGCGCACCAGCTCGGGCAGGTCGCGCGAGGTGGCGGCGATCACGCGCGCATCGAAGGGAACGAGCTTGTTGGAGCCGAGCGGTTCGATCTCGCCCTCCTGCAACGCGCGCAGCAGCTTGGCCTGCAGGCCGAGCGGCATATCGCCGATCTCGTCGAGGAAGAGGCTGCCGCCGTCGGCCAGTTTGAACTTGCCTTCGCGCCCTCGCCTGTCGGCACCGGTGAAGGCGCCGGGGGCGAAGCCGAAGAACTCGGCTTCGAGCAAGGTGTCGGGCACGGCGGCGATGTTGACGCTGACGAACATGCCCTTGGCCCGCGCCGATGATGCATGGATCGCATGCGCCAGCAGTTCCTTGCCAGTGCCGGTTTCGCCCAGCAGCAGCACGGGGCTGGTCGACTGCGCCGCGCGGCGCGCATGGCGCTTGACCTCCACGGCCGCGGGGCTGCTGCCGATGAAGCTCGCGAAGGTGTATTTGGAGCGCCGCTGGCCGTCGGGCGCGTGCTGGTACAGCGGGTTGTTGCGCTGGCTGGCCAGTTCGCGCCGTGCATCGTCCAGGTCGCGCTGCAACAGCGCGAACTTGCTGATGAGCGGCTGCAGCGTGGTCTCGGGCTGGTCGAACAGCACGATGCCGATGGCGCCGATGACATCGCCTGCCCCGCCCTCGCGCTCCTCACGCAGCGGAATGCGGCTGACCACGAAGGTGCCCGCCTTGTTGGTCAGCAGGTCCACAAGAATCGGCTCGCCGGTTTCGAGCACGCGGCGCATCTGCGTGTTGGGGATCACGTCCTCGACCATGTGGCCCAGGAACTGGTCGATGGAGGAGAAGCCCAGCGCCGGCAGGAAGCGCCGGTAGCCCTCGTTCACCCACACGATGCGCCCGCTGCTGTCGACCAGGAACATGCCCTGGCTGATGCTGGAGAACAGGTGGAACATCGAGCGCGCAGCGAGCGCGAGGATGCCTTCGGCATCCAGGGGCAAGGCAGGGGGAACGGCTGGGGCAGCAGGCATGGGCGGATCGTAACTGTGCATCGAAAGACAACAAATCCGGCGCCGATGCGGCGCCGGAAACGCCTGGAACGGCGCCAACGGAAAAAAGGTCTTCAGCATCCCTTAAGTAAATCAATCGTTTGATTTCGTCCGTGGTTTAATGCCGGGCATGAACGCGAGGGATCCCATCATTTCCACGCCGCCTCGTGCGCCCCGGGCACCGCGCGCCGACGGCGCCGAGGCACGGCATCGCCTTCTGCACACCGCGCTGCGGCTCTTTGCGCAAAAGGGTTTCGCCAAGACCTCCACCCGCGAGATCGCCCGCGAGGCCGGCGTCAACATCTCGGCCATCAGCTACTACTTCAGCGACAAGAACGGCCTGTACGGCGCCTGCTTCACCGAGCCGATGGGCGGCGACTCCGACGACCTGGTGGCGATCTTCAGCACCCCCGACCTGACGCTCGAAGAGGCGCTGCGCATCTGCTTCACCTCGGTGATCGAGCCGCTCAAGCAGGGCGAGATCGTGCGGCAGTGCATCCAGCTGCACATGCGCGAGATGCTGGAGCCGACCAGCCAGTGGGCCAAGGAGATCGAGCGCGACATCAAGGGCCCGCACCGCGCCATCGTCGAGCTGCTGTGCCGCCACCTGAAGCTGGAGCGCGCCGACGACGACATCCACCGCCTGACCTTCGCGATCACGGGGCTGTCGATGCAGCTGTACGTGAACCAGGATTTCATCGAGGCCGTGCGCCCCTCGCTGCTGCGCACGCCGCGCAGCATCGACACCTGGGCCAACCGGCTCACCGTCTACGCGCTGGCGCTGGTGCAGGCCGAAGCCGCGCGCCGAAAGGCCGTGGCCGCCGACGAGAAAGCCGCAACCGCGCCTGCCTCCTCCCCGGCACGCACCGCGAGAAAGAAGACATGAGACGACTCCGACTGATTGCCTCCCGCTGCCTCCTCCCGCTGGGCTTGAGCCTGGCCCTCGCGGGCTGCGGCCTCACGCGCCCGCCGGCCACGGTAGAGGCGCCCTTCCCTCCGCAATGGAATGCGCCCCTGCCACACGGCGGCTCGCTCGCATCGCTGGCCGACTGGTGGCGTCAGCTCGACGACCCGCTGCTGGTCGAGCTGATCGCCGCGGCCGAGAACGCCAGCCCCAACCTCGCGAGCGCCGCGGCGCGCGTGGCCGAGGCGCGCTCCACGCGCGTGCAGGCCGGCGCGGCGCTGCTGCCCAGCCTGGACGGCACGGCGTCGGCGAGCCGGGGCGTCTCGGGTTCGTCCTTCAGCGGGGGTGGCGCGAGTTCCTCCTCATCGAGCAGCAGCGCCCAAGCCGCCACCGCGCCGCTCACCACGCTGCAGGCCGGCCTGCAATCGAAGTGGGAGATCGATCTCTTCGGGCGCCTGCGCGCCGACCGCGATTCGGCCCAGCAGAAGCTCGACAGCGCAACCGCCAAATGGCACGACGCGCGCGTGGCCGTCGCGGCGGAAACCGCCAACGCCTATTTCTCCGAACGCGCCTGCCGGCAGCAGCTGCGCGTGTCCGAGTCCGATGCCAGGTCGCGCAGCGAAACCGCGCGGCTCACCGACCTGTCGGCGGGCGCCGGCTTCACCGCCCCGGCCGATGCGGCCCTCGCCCGCGCGAGCGCCTCCGACGCCTCGGGCCGCCTCACGCAGCAGCGCGCCCAGTGCGCGATCCAGCGCAAGGCGCTGGTGGCGCTCACCGGCATCGACGAGCCCACGCTCGCGCAGAAGCTCGCCGTCTCGCACACGCAGCGCGCGCTGGTGGTGATGGGCAGCATCGAGAGCGTGCCGGCAGCGGCGCTGTCGCAGCGGCCCGACGTGTACGCCGCCGAACTCGCCGTGGCCTCGGCCAGTGCCGACGTGGGCTCGGCCGAGGCCGAACGCTATCCCAAGCTCAGCATCTCGGGCTCCATCGGCCGCACGCAGATCCGCACCAGCGGTTTTCGCGAGTCGCTGGAGACCTGGACGGTCGGGCCGGTGTCGCTCACCGTTCCGCTGCTCGACTTCGGCGCGCGCGCGGCCAACACCGACGCGGCCAAGGCGCGCTACACCGAGGCCGTGTCGCTCTACCGCGCGAACGTGCGGCAGGCGGTGCGCGAGGTGGAAGAGGCGCTCGTCAACCTCGACGCCACCGAAGCCCGCACCACCGATGCCGACAATGCGGTGAAGAACTACCAGGCCTCCTTCGACGCCACGCAGGCGCGCTACAGCAGCGGCCTGGCCAGCCTGTTCGAGCTGGAAGACTCGCGCCGCACCCTCTTCGCCGCGCAGACCGCGCGCGTCACGCTGCAGCGCGAACGCGCCGAAGCCTGGGTTTCGCTGTACCGCTCGATGGGCGGCGGCTGGAACCGGCCTGAATCTCCAGCCTCCTCGTCAGCGTCCTCGTCAACGACTTCCTCCTCGACCTCTAAGGTTGCGACGTCACCATGAAAACAATGAAGCGTTCCACCCTCGTCATCGCGCTGCTGGCGCTCGTCATCGTCGTCGTCGCGGCCGTGTGGCTCGTGCGCAAGCCCTCGGGCACGCCGGCCGAGCAGGCCGCGGCAGCCAAATCCAAGGACGTCAAGGACGGCGCCGCGGCGCCCAAGCCCGCGCTCACCGTCACCGTCGCCAAGCCCGAAGCCACCGAGCTGACCGTCACGCTCGCTGCCAACGGCAACGTCGCGGCCTGGCAGGAGGCCGTCGTCGGCTCCGAATCCAACGGCCTCCGGCTCGCCGAGGTGCGCGTGAACGTGGGCGACGTGGTCAAGAAGGGCCAGGTGCTCGCGGTCTTCTCGCCCGAGACGGTGCAGGCCGACATCGCGCAGTCGCGCGCCTCGCTGGCCGAAGCCCGCGCCACCGCGGCCGATGCCGCCGGCAACGCCGCGCGCGCCCGGACGCTGCAGGCCACGGGCGCCCTCAGCCAGCAGCAGATCAACCAGTACCAGACGACCGAGCAGACCGCCAAGGCGCGCGTCGAAGCCGCCGAGGCCGTGCTGGCCGCGCAGCAGGTGCGCGGGCGCAACACGCAGGTGCTGGCGCCGGACGACGGCGTGATTTCCGCGCGCACCGCCACGGTGGGCAGCGTGGTCGCGGCCGGCACCGAGCTGTTCCGCCTGATCCGCCAGGGCCGCCTCGAATGGCGCGCCGAAGTCACCTCGGCCGAGCTCGCACGCATCGCGGTCGGAACGCCCGCCTTCGTGGTCAGCGCCAGCGGCGCGCAGGTGCGCGGCAAGGTGCGCAGCATCGCGCCCACGGTCGATCCGCAGACGCGGGCGGCGCTGGTCTACGTCGACCTGCCCACGGTGCTGCAGAACACCGGCGTGAAGGCCGGCATGTTCGCGCGCGGCGACTTCGACCTCGGCCGCAGCTCGGCGCCCACGGTGCCGCAGGCCTCCATCGTTCCGCGCGACGGCTTCAACAACGTGTTCGTGCTGCAGCCCGACAACCGCGTCTCGCAGATCAAGGTGCAGATCGGCCGCCGGCTGAACGACCGCATCGAGATCACCAGCGCGCTGCCCGAGGGCGCACAGGTCGTCGTGCAGGGTGCGGGCTTCCTGAACGACGGCGACCTCGTGCGCGTGGTGGCGGCAACGCCGCCTGCCGCACCAGCGGCAGCGGCCCAGCCGGCGAAATCCGCGGCATCCGCCGCGGTCGCCAAGTAAGACAAACAAGGACACGCCATGAACGTTTCCGCCTGGTCCATACGCAACCCGATTCCGGCGGTGATGCTGTTCGTGCTGCTCACCTTCGGTGGGCTGCTGTCGTTCAACGCGATGAAGGTGCAGAACTTTCCGGACATCGACCTGCCGACCGTCACGGTCTCGGCGTTGCTGCCCGGTGCCGCGCCTTCGCAGCTGGAAACCGACGTCGCGCGCAAGCTCGAGAACTCCATCGCCACCGTGCAGGGCCTCAAGCACATCACCACCAAGGTGCAGGACGGCGCCGCCACGCTGATCGTGGAGTTCCGTCTCGAAAAGCCGGTGCAGGAAGCCGTGGACGACGTGCGCTCCGCGGTGCAGCGCGTGCGCGCCGACCTGCCGGCCGACGTGCGCGACCCGGTGGTCACCAAGCTGGACCTCGCGGGCCAGCCGGTGCTGGCCTTCACCATCGCCTCGTCGCAAATGGACGCCGAGGCGCTCAGCTGGTACGTGGACAACGACGTCACCAAGAAGCTGCTCGCGCTGCCCGGCGTGGGCGCGGTGAACCGCGTGGGCGGCGTCACGCGCCAGGTGCACATCGACCTGGACCCGGGCAAGCTGCAGGCGCTGGGCGCCTCGGCCGCCGACATCTCGCGCCAGCTGCGCCAGGTGCAGGTCGAGAGCGCGGGCGGCCGCTTCGACCTGGGCGGCAGCGAACAGCCGGTGCGCACGCTCGCCACCGTGCAGTCGGCCGACCAGCTCAACGACATCCAGATCGTGCTGTCCGACGGTCGCCGCGTGCGGCTCGATCAGGTCGCGCGCATCAGCGACACCATCGCCGAGCCGCGCTCGGGCGCCTTGCTCAACGGCAAGCCGGTGGTGGGCTTCGAAGTGGCCCGCAGCCGCGGCGCCAGCGAAGTGGAAGTGGGCCGCGCGATACAGAAGGCGCTGGGCGAGATGCGCGCGCAGCGTCCCGACATCGAGCTGACCGAAGCCTTCAACTTCGTCGACCCGGTGGAAGAGGAATACAACGGCTCGCTGCACCTGCTGTACGAGGGTGCCATCCTGGCGGTGATCGTGGTGTGGCTGTTTCTGCGCGACTGGCGCGCCACCTTCGTCTCGGCCGTGGCGCTTCCGATGTCGGTGATCCCGGCGTTCATCGGCATGTTCGTGCTGGGCTTCTCGGTCAACGTCATCTCGCTGCTCGCGCTCTCGCTGGTGGTCGGGATATTGGTGGACGACGCGATCGTGGAGGTCGAGAACATCGTGCGGCACCTGCGCATGGGCAAGACGCCCTACCAGGCAGCGATGGAGGCGGCCGACGAAATCGGCCTGGCGGTGATCGCCACCACCTTCACGCTGATCGCGGTGTTCCTGCCCACGGCCTTCATGAGCGGCGTGGCCGGCAAGTTCTTCAAGCAGTTCGGCTGGACGGCATCGCTCGCGGTGTTCGCCTCGCTGGTGGTCGCGCGGGTGCTCACGCCGATGATGGCGGCCTACATCCTCAAGCCCGTGGTCGGCGAAGAAAAAGAGCCCGGCTGGCTGCGCTGGTACATGCGCGCAGTGGAATGGAGCACGCACCACCGCTTCAAGACGATGGTGCTGGCCACCCTCTTCTTCTTCGGCTCGCTCGCGATGATCCCGCTGCTCAAGACCGGCTTCATTCCGCCGGACGACAACTCGCAGACGCAGATCTACCTGTCGCTCGCGCCGGGCTCCACGCTCGCGCAGACCACGGCAGCCGCCGAGGAAACGCGCAACCGCGTGATGAAGATCGCGCACGTGAAGAGCGTCTACACCACGGTGGCCGGCGGCAGCGCGGGCGGCGACCCGTTCGCGAGCTTCGGCACGCCCGAGACGCGCAAGGCCACGCTCACCATCAAGCTGGACGAGCGCGGCGACCGGCCGCGCAAGCAGGTGATCGAGAACCAGATCCGCACCGCCCTGGAAACCCTGCCCGGCGTGCGCAGCACGGTGGGCCTGGGCGGCTCGGGCGAAAAATACATCCTGGCGCTCACCGGCGAAGACCCGCTCGCGCTGGCAGCCGCGGCCAGCGCGGTCGAGAAAGACCTGCGCACCATCCACGGCCTGGGCAACATCACCTCCACCGCAAGCCTGATCCGTCCCGAAATCGCCGTGCGCCCCGACTTCGCGCGCGCCGCCGACCTGGGCGTGACCAGCGCCGCCATTGCCGAGACGCTGCGCGTGGCCACGCTGGGCGACTACGACCAGTCGCTCGCCAAGCTCAACCTTGCGCAGCGGCAGGTGCCGATCGTGGTGAAGCTGGAAGACTCGGCGCGCAAGGACCTCGACCTGCTCGGCCGCCTCTCGGTGCCCGGCGCACGCGGCCCCGTCATGCTGAGCCAGGTGGCCTCGCTCACCATGGAAGGCGGCCCGGCCGTGATCGACCGCTACGACCGCTCGCGCAACGTGAACTTCGAGATCGAACTCTCCAGCGTGGGCCTGGGCGATGCGAAGACGGCGGTGATGAACCTCCCCTCGATCCAGAAGCTGCCGCCCGGCGTGCGCGTGACCGAAGTGGGCGATGCGGAAGTGATGACCGAACTCTTCGCGAGTTTCGGCCTCGCGATGCTCACGGGTGTGCTGTGCATCTACATCGTGCTGGTGCTGCTGTTCAAGGACTTCCTGCACCCGGTGACCATCCTGTGCGCGCTGCCGCTCGCGCTCGGCGGCGCCTTCGTGGGTTTGCTGATCGGGCAGAAGGCACTCTCGATGCCCTCGCTGATCGGGCTCATCATGCTGATGGGCATCGCGACGAAGAACTCGATCCTGCTGGTCGAGTACGCCATCGTCGCGCGCCGCGACCACGGCATGAACCGCTGGGACGCGCTGCGCGACGCCTGCCACAAGCGCGCGCGGCCCATCATCATGACCACGCTCGCCATGGGCGCCGGCATGCTGCCGATTGCCGTGGGCTTCGGCGCCGCCGACTCGAGTTTCCGCTCGCCGATGGCGATGGCGGTGATCGGCGGACTGATCACCTCGACGGTGCTGAGCCTGCTGGTGGTGCCGGCGGTGTTCACCTACATCGACGACATCGAGCACTGGATACGGCGCACCGTGCGCAAGCTGCGCGGGCAGCCGGCCGATCCGCACATCGACGACGACCTGCGCGAAGCCCCGGCCGACGGCGGCAGTGCGCCCGCGCGCACGGGCGCCTGAATCCCCAGCCTGCCTGCGGCATCGAACACGACGACACGAGGTAAGCGATGAGCGTCTTCTCCGCCTGGCCGTACGTCGTGCTCATGGGGGTGGTGCTCCTCGCGCTGGCCCTGCCGGTCTTTCGCGCCGCCGACGAGCCGCTGTCGCGCGACCAGCGCACCACAACGCTCGACGGGCTGCGCGGCTTTCTCGCGCTGAGCGTCTTCGTGCACCACCTGATGGTGACCCACGGCTACCTCGGGAACGGCGTGTGGACCTTTCCACCGACCGGCTTCCCCACGCAGCTCGGGCAGGTCGGCGTGGGGGTCTTCTTCATGATCACGGGCTTCCTGTTCTGGGGCAAGTTGCTGGACACCAAGGGCCGGCCCGACTGGCGCAGCCTCTACATCGGCAGGCTCTGGCGCATCGGCCCGATGTACCTAGTGGCGGTCGGGCTGATGCTCTTCGTCGTCGCCTGCAAGACCGGGTTCGCGCTCAAGGAGCCGGTCTGGTCCGTGCTGGGCGGCGCGCTGCAATGGCTGGCGCTGGGCATCGTGCCGATGCAGCCCGACGTCAACGGCTACGAAGGGACGCGGTTCATCCTCGCGGGCGTGACCTGGACGGTCTTCGTGGAGTGGCTCTTCTACGGATCGCTCTGGCTCATGGCGCCGCTCGCGCGCCATGGGCGCACGCCACGCTTTGTCGGTGGGGCCTTGCTGCTGTGCCTGCTGGCGTTGGCATTCGCGGCGCTTCAGTCGGCCGGTGTCTCGCCTTCGCACCCCACGCTGGCGCTGGTGATCGGCGCCCTGCTCTGGGTGCTGGCGTCGTTCCTCATGGGAATGATGTCGGCCTGGCTGGTGCGGCACGAAGGCGCGAGCCGGCTCGCTTCGCGCCTGCCGGCTGGGGCGGCGTCGCTGCTTGCCGTGGGCTGCATGGGCGCCGTGCTCTTCGGGTTCCCGCACATGGCCGGCCCCGTCCAGGCCGTGCTGCTCTGGGTCTTTTTCCACCTGGTCTGCGCCGGCAGCACGCTCTACGGCCTGCTGGCCCTGCGCGCGGCGCGGCGCATGAGCACAGCGAGCTACAGCATCTACCTGCTGCAGGGCATTGCGCTGACCGCCGTCTTCGCGTTGCCGCCGGTGCGGGCTTTCGCGATGGCCGGTGCGGCGCAGTACTGGCTGGTCGGCACCCTTTGCGCGCTGCTGCTCGTGGCGGCCTCGGTGGCGAGCTACCGGCTGGTGGAGAAGCCAGGCATCGCGCAAGGCAAGCGTGCGCGGTCCGGGTTGCGGGGCCTGCCTGCCGCGCAGGCCGCCAACTCCTGATCGAGACGGATCACCTGGCCGCGGCGCGCCGCGTCGGTGCGGCCAAACCCATCGGACGCAGCGCGAACGGCCAGCATGGCGCGGCAATGGTTGTCCCGTTCGGCCTGTGAAATAGGCTGCATGGCGGATTTCGCAAGCGCGCGCGTCTTCGAATAATTCCCCTGCCCTTCACTCGAGACAGAGGCCCCGCCATGACACGCCCCACCCTGCGATTCGGCTCCTTCGGCCCCGATGTCTCGCTGCTGCAATCGGCCCTCAATGCATGGGTGGCCTCCCGGCTCCCGCAACTGGTGACCGACGGAAAGTTCGGGCCCATGACCAGTTCCAAGGTCAAGGAATACCAGGGCTTCTGCAAGCTGGTGCCCGACGCCGTCGTCGGCGCGCTGACCTGGGGTGCGCTCGAAACGCTGATCGCGCAGGTGCTGGGACTGGGTGGGCCGCCCGCACCGC
Source organism: Variovorax boronicumulans (assembly GCF_030812215.1). GTDB lineage: Bacteria > Pseudomonadota > Gammaproteobacteria > Burkholderiales > Burkholderiaceae_C > Variovorax > Variovorax boronicumulans_C. The sequence goes on from NZ_JAUSSG010000001.1 coordinate 193,801, forward strand.
CACCGCCGCCGGGCAAGCAAGCGGGCGCCGAGCTGGGCGCCAGCGTGGTGGCGACAGCGGAAGCGGTGCTGGCCAAGTGGGGCTGGACCGCGTCGTCGCAGCCCAGCCAGAGCCTGGAGCGCATCGCCGCGGCGCTGTGCGCGAACCCCTCGAGCCCGAACCGGCCGCGCCAGGGCGGCCTGGCGCTGCAGAAGATCTTCCAGGATGCGAACGTGCCCGGCGCCTACATCGGCCGCTGCCCCACCATCACCGCGCAGGCGGTGCAGAAATGGCAGGAGATGGACGCCGGCAACTGGCGCAACGCCAACGACCTGTGCGCCTGGTGCGGCATCTTCTGCATCTTCGTGTACCGCACCGCCGGCATCAACGTGCCGGGCGGCTGGGCGCAGCACAGCAAGAACGTGTTCGACGACGCCGTGTTCCAGCGCATCACCAGCTATTCGGCGGTGTTCCCGGGCTGCATCGGCGTGGTGAGCGGCATCAAGCCGGGCGGGCGCAACCACCATTTCATCGTCACCTCGAACGCCAACGACCGCATGGAAAGCATCGACGGCAATGCGTTCGGGCCCGACCCCAACGACAAGAGCAAAGGCAACAAGAGCGTGATCGCGCGCAACGCCTACACCTATGGCCAGTTGCAGCAGGAGACGGCCTACTTCCTTGCGCCGGTCGCCGCAGCCTGAAAGAAAAATGCCGCGGGGCCTGGGCGCCGCGGCATTTCGAAGAGCAAGCGCAGAAGAACGGTCAGGCGTCCAGTTGCGCCAGCCGCTTCAGCTTGCGTTCGCTCATGCGCTTGGCCACACGCGGCAGCACCAGCACGGCCACCACGACGACCACCAGCGCGATCGACATCGGACGCTGGAAGAACACCGATGCGCTGCCCTCGCCGATCGACATGGCATTGCGCAGCTGCGCTTCGGCGAGCGGGCCGAGGATCATGCCGACCACCACGGGGGCGGTCGGGAAATCGAAGCGGCGCATCACCACGCCCAGGAGGCCGATGCCGTAGAGCAGGAACAGGTCGAACGCGCTCTGGCGCATGCCGTAGGCGCCCACCGTCGCGAAGATCAGGATGCCGGCGTAGAGCTGCGGCTTCGGAATCTTCAGGAGCTTGACCCACAGGCCCACCATCGGCAGGTTCAGCACCAGCAGCATCACGTTGCCGATGTAGAGCGAGGCGATCAGAGCCCACACCAGCGCGGCCGAGGTGGTGAAGAGCTGCGGGCCCGGCTGGATGCCGTAGTTCTGGAACGCGCCGAGCAGGATGGCGGTGGTGTTGGAGGTCGGGATGCCGAGCGTGAGCAGCGGGATCAGCGCGGCCGTCACCGTGGCGTTGTTGGCGGCCTCGGGGCCGGCCACGCCTTCGATGGCGCCGGTGGTGCCGAACTCGGCCTTGGCCTCCTTGTCCTTGGCCAGCTTCTTCTCGGTCGCGTAGCTCAGGAAGGTCGGGATCTCGGTGCCGCCGGCCGGGATGCAGCCGAAGGGCGTGCCGATGGCGGTGCCGCGCAGCCAGGCGGGAATCGAGCGCTTCCAGTCGCGCTTGGTCATGTGCACGCGGCTCAGCTTGTTCTGGCCCTCGACCACCTTGCCCTCGTACAGCACGGCGTAGAGCACCTCGGCCACCGCGAAGAGACCCACCGCGACCAGCACGATCTCGATGCCGTCGAGCAGTTCGGGCACGCCGCCGGTGTAGCGGCCCTGGCCCGAGATCTGGTCCAGGCCGATGCAGCCGGCCGCCAGGCCGACGAACAGCGCCGTCATGCCGCGCAGCGTGCTCTTGCCGAGCACCGCGCTCACCGTGGTGAAGGCCAGCAGCATCAGGAGGAAATACTCGGGCGGTCCGAGCTTGACCGCGAAGTCGGCCACGAACGGCGCGAACAGCGTGACGACGACCGTGGCGATGGTGCCGGCCACGAAGGAGCCGATGGCGGCGGTGGCGAGCGCCGCGCCCGCCCGGCCGCTCTTGGCCATCTTGTTGCCCTCCATCGCGGTCACCATGCTGGCGGTTTCGCCGGGCGTGTTGAGCAGGATGGACGTGGTCGAGCCGCCGTACATGGCGCCGTAGTAGATGCCCGAGAAGAAGATCATCGAGGCCGTGATGTCGACCTTGCCGGTGATCGGCAGCAGCATGGCCACGGCCACCGCCGGGCCGATGCCGGGCAGCACGCCGACGGCCGTGCCGAGCGCACAGCCGACCAGGCACCAGAGCAGGTTGACGGGCGTGATGGCGGCGGCAAAGCCCGCCATGAGTGCGTTGAAGATTTCCATGTCAGAGCCACCCAGTGGAAGTGAGGCCGGGCAGGTTGATGGCCAGGAATTGCGTGAACATCCAGAACACCGGGGCGGCGATGAGCGCGCCGGTGACGAAATCGATGACCCAGGTGCGCGGTGCGTTCACGCCGGCCTGCCCGCTCGCGCGGCGAAGGCCCTGCACGGCCAGCACGTAGCACAGCGTGCAGCTCAGGATGAAGCCCAGCGTGGTGATCAGCGCCGCGTTGAGCAGCAGCCCGGCCGAGACCCAGACGAAGCCGGGCCAGTAGGCGCGGTCGGCACCGGTGGGCGGATCGAGTTCGCGAAAGCCGCCGGTGCGCGCTTCCCAGAGGATCCAGGCGCCGCACAGCACGAGCACCACGGACACCAGCCAGGGCAGAAAGTTGGGGCCGACGCCGCCGTAGCCGGCTTCGGAAGAGATGTCGATGGCACCGAAGGCCAGTGCGAGGCCCGTGAGCAGGACGCCCGCGCCGACGAGGGTTTGCGGCCAGACTGCCGCTGCTTGCGCCGCCGCGTCAGACGGCGAGACCGAGGAATCTGGAGTTGTCATTTTTGCTCCCGGAATGTGGTGCTGGATTTGAAAACGGCACGCTGTCGTCTCTTGCGAGGACAGCGTGCCATTCGGCAGGCATTGGTGTGCCGGGGGTCAGACCATGCCGGACTTGGTCATGATGGCCCGGAGGCTGGCGAAATCGTCATCGACGAACTTGGCGAAGGCTTCGCCCGACAGCACGGCCGCGGTCCAGTCGTTCTTCTTCAGCGACTCGGCCCACGACGGACTCTTGAGTGCGGCCAGCACCATGTCGGTCAGCGCCTTGCGCTGCTCGGCCGAGATGCCGGGGGCGCCGTACACGCCGCGCCAGTTGCCGATTTCCACATCGATGCCCTGCTCCTTGAGCGTGGGCACGTTGATGCCGGGCAGGCGCTGGGCCGAGGTGACGGCAATCGCCTTCATCTTGCCGGCGGCGATGTATTCGGCGAACTCGCTGTAGCCGCTGCCGCCGACGGTGACGTTGCCGCCCAGGATGGCGGCGGTGGCTTCACCGCCTCCGCGGAAGGCCACGTAGTTGATCTTGGAGGGATCGGCGCCGACCTTCTGCGCGATCATGGCCGCGGCGATGTGCTCGGTGGAGCCGCGCGAACCGCCGCCCCACTTGACGCTGCCCGGGTCCTTCTTGAGCTGGTCGACCACGTCCTTCATGGTCTTCAGGGGCGAGTTGGCGGGCAGCACGAACACGTTGTATTCGGTGGTCAGGCGCGCGATGGGCGTGGCCTGCTCCAGCTTGACCGGCGGCTTGCCGGTGATGATGCCGCCCAGCATGACCGAGCCCATGACCATCAGCGCGTTGGGATCGCCCTTGGAACCGTTCACGAACTGGGCCAGGCCCAGTGCGCCGGCGGCGCCGCCCTTGTTGTCGTAGGTGACGGTATCGGCCACCTTGGCATCGCTCAGGGCCTTGCCCAATGCGCGGCCGGTGGTGTCCCAGCCGCCGCCCGGGTTGGCGGGGATCATCATCTTGACGTTGGCAGCGGCACGCGCCGAGAGCGGCAACGCGCCGGCGGCGGCCAGAGCGGCCAGGGACTTCAAAAAGGTATCGCGACGCATCGTTGTCTCCAGAGGGGCTGAAAGGGAAATGAGAGGAACCTGACTCGGACCTGAGCCGCTATCATGCGCCGCCCCGCTGTCAGTTGGCTGTCCGCCGGACTGGGGAAAACACCAAAGTATCCATTCCGCCCCCTCCCGTATGAAGCTGCTGCTGGTCGAAGACGATCCCTCGATGCAAATCACGCTGCAGCGCACGCTCGGCCGCCGCCGCATCGACGTGCGCGTGTGCGGCGATGGGGCCGAGGCGGTGGCGCAATGGCGTGCCATCGAGCCCGACGTGGTGGCACTCGACCTGAGCCTGCCGAACCTCGACGGCTTGCAGGTGCTGGCGCAGGCGCGCGCCGAGGGGCTGCGCACGCCGGTGCTGCTGCTCACGGCCCGCGGCACGGTGGGCGACCGCATCGTCGGCCTCAACGCCGGCGCCGACGACTACCTGCCCAAGCCTTTCGACCTGGACGAACTGGAAGCCCGCATCCGCGCGCTGCGCCGGCGCAGCCAGAGCGCCGGGCCCGACACGGGCCTGAACCCGCAGGAGATCGGCGGCCTGCGCTTCGAGCCCGACAACGGCGCCATCTACAACCGCGCCGACCTGCTGGAGCTCACGCCGCGCGAACTCGCGCTCATGAAGGCGCTGATGATGAAGCCGGGTCATGCGGTGACCAAGGAGCGCCTGTTCGAGCTGGTGTTTCCGGGCGAAACCGATGTGCAGTACGAGGCCATCGAAGTGGTGGTGTATCGCCTGCGCAAGAAGCTGGTGGGCACGGGCGCGGTGCTCATGACGATGCGCGGTCTCGGTTATCTGCTGCGGCCCGAAGCATGAAGGCCGCATGAAGAAGGTGTCTTCGCTGCGCGCGCGGCTGCTGTTCGGCATCCTCGCGCCGGTGGCGGTGTTCATCGTGATCAACAGCGTGAGCCTGTACCGCCAGAGCCTCGCGGCCGCCACCACCGCCTACGACCGCACTTTGCTCGCCTCGGCCAAGACCATCGGCGAGCAGCTCGACGTGGAGGGCTACGACGAGAAGGCGCAGTTGCGCGCGATCGTGCCCTACTCCGCGCTCGAGGCCTTCGAGGCCGACAACCGCAGCCGGCTTTTCTACCGCGTGTCCGCGCTCGACGGCGAGTTGATCTCGGGCTTCGTCGAGCTGCCGTTCTGGCGCGGCCGCATACCGGACCGCAGCGCGTATGCGGCGCTGGTCGATTTCTACGACGCGCAGTTCCGTGGGCAGCCGGTTCGTGTCGCGGTGCTGCTGCAGCCGGTGGCCAGCGCGCGCGGCCGCGGCATGGCCGTGGTGCAGGTGGCCGAGACGCTCGAGCTGCGCGAAACGCTGGTGCGCAAGCTGCTGCTCGACACGCTCTGGCGCCAGTTGCTGCTGATGGGCGTGATCGCCGGCGTCACGGTGTTCGTGGTGCACCGCGCCACGCGCTCGGTGCGCGAACTGGGCGAAGCCATCGAGAAGCGGCCGGCCGACGACCTCTCGCCCATCGATGCGCCCGACGCGCCGCGCGAGCTGCGCCCCTTGATCGACGCCACCACCGAGGTGATGGGCCGGCTGCAGCGGCTGCTCGATCACCAGAAGCGCTTTGTGCGCGACAGCGCCCACCAGCTGCGCACGCCGCTCGCGGTGCTCAAGGCGCAGGTGCAGTCGGCGCGCCGCGGCGACGTGGCGCCCGAGCAGGCCTTCGGCGAGATCAGCCAGACGGTCGAGCGCGCCACGATGCTGGCCAACCAGATGCTCTCGCTCGCCAAGGTGGAGCAACTGCGCCAGCAGCCCGAGTCGGTGACGCTGGACCTGGGCGAGGTGGTGCGCAACATCGTGCTCGACCTGTCGCCGCTGGTGGCCGACAAGGCACTGGATTTCGAACTGGCCGCGGGCGAGCCGGTGGCCGTGCGCGCGCACCAGTGGATGCTGCAGGAGCTCACGCGCAACCTGCTGCACAACGCGATCAAGCAGAGCCCGCAGGGCGCGGCGCTGTCGGTGATCGTGCGGGCCGAGGGCGACCAGGCGGTGCTCACCGTGCGCGACGAAGGACCGGGCATTTCGCCCGAACTGCGGCAGCGCCTGTTCGCGCCGTTCTCCGCCGGCAGCACGTCCAGCGGCTCGGGGCTGGGCCTGGCGATCTGCCGCGAGATCGTGCTGGCGCTGGACGGCCGCATCGACCTGGACAACCGCACCGCGCAGGGCAACACCGCACGCGTGGTCGGGCTGGATGCTGTCGTGCACCTTCCGCTCTGGCGGCACAATTGAATTCCCACCTATGGAACCCATGGAACGTCTGCGCATCGACAAATGGCTCTGGGCCGCACGCTTCTTCAAGACGCGTTCGCTGGCCGCGGAGGAAATCGGCAAGAACCGGGTGCAGGTGAACGGCGATGTCGCCAAGGCATCGCGCGAGGTGAAAACCGGCGACACGGTGACGATGCGCCTGGGCGTGCAGACGCGGACAGTGACGGTGCGCGGCATCAGCGGCCAGCGCGGGCCGGCGCCCGTCGCGCAATTGCTCTACGAGGAAACGGCCGAAAGCATCGCCGCACAGGCCGCGCTGCGCGAACAGCGCCGCATGGGCAGCGAACCCGCCCTGGCCATCGAGCAGGGACGCCCGACCAAGCGCGACCGGCGCGACCTCGATGGCGCGGTGCGCCACGCCGAATGGGACAACCGCTGGAGCGCGTCGATCGACCCGGAAGACACCGAGCGCTGATCGCGTACGCTGTCGGCTTTCCTTCTTCAAGGGGTTCCGGTTCATGGCCAGCTTCAAGAAATACCGTGTCGGCAGCAAGTTCAAGCTTTCGCAGATCGATCCCGGCGACACCGCCTTCTGCGAGGGCGACGAAGCGGCGCAGCGCGAAGAAGTCGACGCCATGGCCGTCGAGCTCGACGAGCTGCAGAACCTGCTGCACGCCGAAGGTCGCCGCAAGGTGCTGCTGGTGCTGCAGGGCATGGACACCAGCGGCAAGGACGGCACGGTGCGCTGGGTGTTCTCGCGCACCTCCCCGCTGGGCGTGCGCGTGGCGGCCTTCAAGGCGCCGACCGAAGAAGAACGGGCGCGCGACTATCTCTGGCGCTGCCATGCCGTCGTGCCGCGCACCGGCGAGATCGCGGTGTGGAACCGCAGCCACTACGAAGACGTGCTGGTGCCGGTGGTCGAAGGCTGGATCGACAAGGCCGAGGCCAAGCGCCGCTATGCGCAGATCAACGACTTCGAACGCCTCCTGGTCGAGACCGGCACGGTCATCGTGAAGTGCATGCTGCACATCGACAAGGACGAACAGCGCGAGCGCCTGCAGGCCCGCATCGACACGCCCGGCAAGCAGTGGAAGTTCAGCATGGGCGACCTGGAGGTGCGCACCAAGTGGAGCGCCTACCAGCGCGCCTACGAAAACGCCCTGGCGGCCACCTCGACCGAGCATGCGCCCTGGTACGTGATACCGGCCAACAGCAAGCGGCACCGCAACCTGATGATTGCGCAGTTGCTCATGAAGACGCTGCGGCAGATGAAATTCAAGACCCCGCCGCCGGACCCGGCGCTCAAGGGAATGATCGTCAAGTAAGAAAAAGCCCGTGCCGCTGGTTGCAGCGGCGTCGTGCCGTCGCAACGTGTTGTTTGTAAAGTGCTCGCCGGCCTACGAGGCAGGGCACCTCTGCAAACTAAGGTTCATGGTGTACCTGCTCCAGGTGCATTCATCAACCGAAGGACTCCAACATGAAAAAGATACTCTTCGTTCTCGCCGCCTGTGTGCTCTCGAGCGCCGCACTCGCGCAACCGGCGCCCCGACACGGACCGGGCTACGACCGCCCGCATGCAGCGCCGCATCACCGCAAGCACAAGGTCTGGGTGCCGGCGCACCGCGAGCATGGCCGCCGCGTGCCGGGACATTACGTCTGGCGCTGAAGGAGCCCCATAAAAAAGAAGCCGGCATGAAAGCCGGCTTTTGTCTGGCCTGAAGAAACCCGGTCAGGAACGGCGGACCGGCGCCTGCGCCAACACGCGGCACTTGCCGAATTCGCAGCGCACCGCCCAGGTCCCGCCGTTTTCGCAAGGCACGTTGTACGACTCGAAGCCCGGGCCCTTGGCCGTGAGTTCGGCGCGCGGCTGCACGTTGCAGCGGCCGGCCTTGGCGAGCGATTCGACGTTGTAGGTGTCGATGCCTGTACGGCGCGGCTTGGCGGCGACGACCGGATCGAAGGTGTGGCCGTAGAAGGTGTCGCGCACATCGGGGTCGAGGTTGCGGTAGCCGCGCTTGGCCATGCAATGGACGATGGCGATCTCTTGATGCTCGGCCATGAGCTCCGAGGTCGGACGGCCGTTCCAGTCGATGACGGCGGCGCTGATGCCGGTGTACGAAGCGGCGGCCACGATGCCCTGGCCGTGCACGGTGATGAGGCCGAGGCCCAGCGCGAGCCACATGGTGTCGCCGGTCTCGCTGCGTGCGGTGATGCGGGTGGCTGCGGTGCGGCAGGCCTGCACGTCGTTGTCGTAGCGAACCTTGTCGACGCCTTCCATGGCGACCATGGGGACGTAGGTGAGTCCAGACCCGGTGCCGGGTTCGGTCGGCACCAGCGGCGCCCTGGCGGTGCAGCCCATCAGGGCCACAGCGGCGAACGCAATGCTCAGCAACAGCTTCATGGGGTTTCCCTCGTCCTCTTTCGCGGTAGTTCCGCGGATTTAACCATACATATAGTTACTCTTGAATCGACTTGTCGCGAATGCACGACGACCGATGCAGCGGCATGCGACCATGCGTTCCCGCTCTCGGCGGGCCGCAAATCAAAGTACCTACGACCCCGCATGAAGCTCCTCCCGATCGCCGCCCTGATGTTGCTTTTGAACAGCGCGTCCGTTGCCATCGCGCAGACCGCGCCGATGGACCTCCTGAGGAAAAACGGCTGCATCGCCTGCCACGGGCTCGTCCACAAGCAGGTCGGCCCGGGTTTCGCGCAGATCGCGGAGCGCTATCGCAATGATCCGGACGCGGCGCCGCGCCTGGCCGAGAAGATCCGCAACGGCAGTGTCGGCACCTGGGGCCGGGTCATCATGCCGCGGCAAAGCCTGGTGTCGGAGGCCGACTCGCGGGTGCTGGCGACCTGGGTGCTTTCGCAGCCTTCGGTGGCGAAAAGCCAGGGCCCGAAGTAACGCCAAAGCGCCCGCGCATCATCAGGCAGCAGCCCGCACTGCCTTTTCTGCATCGACCTTGCGCTGAAGCGGCAGCCACAGCGTGAAGCGGGTTCCGCCGCTGCCGGACTCCCAGTTCACCGTCCCGCCGATCGCCATGGCGCGCTGCTGCTGGTTGCGCAGGCCCCGGCCGCTTCGCTGCAGGGCTTCCTGCACGTCGAAACCCGCACCGTTGTCCTCGATCACCACGGAGACGCCCTCACCCGCCGTCGCGGTGCTGAAGCCGATGGTGGTGGCCCGCGTGTGGCGCAGCACGTTGGCGATGCACTCCTGCATGATCCGCAGGATGTGCAGCGCACTCCCCGGGTCCAGCCAGGGCAGCGCGGGCACGGGTTGCACCTCCCAGCGCAGCGCCACGCCGGCGCTCTCGATGCGCGGCGCCAGGCGAAAACGCAGGGTGGCGAGCAGCAGCAACAGGTCGGCGTCCACGCTCTCCATCGAATCGATCGCCAGCTTCAGGTCGTCCATGCAGCCCTTGAGCACGTCGGAGATCTCGGCATCCGTCATGGCGCCCCGCTCCACCGAACGGATGGCGCTGATGAGCGACGAGCCCAGCCCGTCGTGCATGTCCTGCATCAGGCGCCGGCGCTCGGCATCGAGCATCTGCTGGTTCTCGATCACCCGCAGCCGCTGGTAGCTTTGCTCCAGCTCGGCCTCGCGCGCCTGCAGGCGCTGCGCGAGCCCCTTGTTCAGCCGGGCCACCTCGGCAAACGCGCCGGTGTACCGCTCGAACATGATGTAGGAGAAGACGAAGAACAGGCTGATGATCGCGTAGGGCGAGGTGTACACGCTCTCCGGGCTCACGAGGTTGTTCTGCAGCAGCCCGTCGTAGGAAGTGAACGTGACGGCAAAGACCGTCCAGCCCGCCACCAGCCGCCCCTCGGGCAGCTTGGCACGCAACGCCTTGCGCAGGTTCACCGCGAAGATCAGCACCGCGACGGGCAGCACCATCAGGTTGAGCAGCGGCGTGATGAGGTAAAGGCTCGCGATGGACGGCGACAGGTGCGGCAGCGTGGCGATGCTGCAGGCCGCGACCAGCGCAATCGACAGGCGGGTCAGCCAGGGCGAGGGCTGCTGGTGCAGGCGCTCCAGGAAGAGGTGGATCGCAACGATCAGCCAGAGCAGCGAGGACACCGTCATCCATTCGAACAGCTCGTCCGAGACCGGAAAGTAGTTGCCGCCCGCGTAGTAATGCAGCGTCCGCAGGAAGGCCAGCGCCGAGATGACGAAGAACAGCAGGTAGAGCGACTCGCGCCGCTTGCCCAGCCATACCGCGAAGGCGAATGCGCCCACCGCCAGGAACGCGGCGCTGCCCATCGCCGGCACCTGCACCTGCAGCAACTCGCGGATCTGGTAGCGCCAGTTCAGCGAGGCCTGGTCGCCCACCCACACGGTGGAAAACCCGCTCCCGCTGCTGCGCAGGCGGTCCACGCGGATCAGCACCGAGGTCGGGGAAAACGCGCCATCGGTCGCGTTCAGGGGCAGCAGCAGCGGATGGTTGTAGCCGTTGTGGATCGGACTGCCGTGCGATTGGTAGAGCAGCACGCCATCGCCGTACACCGCGATATGGCCCAGCGTCTTCCAGCGCGGGAGATAAAGAAGACGCTGCTGTTTCGATGGCAGCAGCCGACCCGACAGGTCGATGCGGTACCAGTCGGTGACGGTCCGCACGCCGCCCAGCGGCGTGGGGACCAGTTCACGCCCGGCCGTGTGCGGGAGCTCGATTTCCTGCCATCCGTCGTTCGGCAGTTGGGCGTCCTCGACGCGCTGCGGAGGCGCGGTGTATCCCGTGCCGGGAACGGACAGCAGTTCGGCGCGGGTGATATGAACGGCGCCATCGGACTGCGGCGCGGCATCGGCCGCGTGTGCCGCGTGCGCGAGGAACAGCGCAGCCAGCGACAGGGTCAGGCAGCACAACCTTGCGATCCCGCGGCCCGGCCCGGTGCGGCGGTTGGAATCGGCGGGAGATGCGTGCATTAGTTAACAATTATGTCTCCCGCACCTTCCATCCGCATGACGGATTCGCCCTTCGCGGACGCGCTTCCCGCTACCCCATCATGGCCGCGGCCGCCTTGATCGCCTCCCGGATGCGCCCATAGGTGCCGCATCGGCACACGTTCTCGATGGCATCGATGTCCGCGTCGGTCGGGTTGCGGGTGCGCCGCAGCAGATCGACTGCGGCCATGATCTGCCCCGGCTGGCAGAAGCCGCATTGCGGCACGTCCAGGTTCATCCAGGCCTGCTGCACCGGGTGCAGCACGTTGCCGTTGGCCAGGCCTTCGATGGTCGTCACCTGCCGGCCCCGCACGTCGGCCACCCGCGTCGAGCAGGTCGTGACCGCCTTGCCGTCCACGTGGCAGGTGCAGGCCTTGCACACGTTGATGCCGCAGCCGTACTTCGGGCCGGTGATGCCGAGCTTGTCGCGCAGCACCCAGAGCAGCGCCATGTCGTCGGGCGCCTCGACATCGACATTGCTGCCGTTCACCTTGAAAGATTGCACGGGCATGGTGGCCTCCTCAGGCGGGTACCGGCACGACGACCGGCGTGGGCAGCTTGCCCGGGGGGATGGGAGTGAAATCGACCGGGAAGTTCAGCGGAAAGCTGCGCGGCTTGCGCCCGGTGGCGCGCGCGTAGGCGTTGGCGATCGCGCCCGAACTGGCCGACAGGCCCACCTCGCCCAGCCCGCCGATGGCCTCGCCGGTGCTGGCCGGCATGATGATGACCTTCACGTCCTTCGGGTAGTTCTTCATGCGCGCGAAGTGGTACTGCGAATAGCTGCCTTCCAGCGGCAGGCCGTTCTGGATGTGCAGCCCCGCCGTCAGCACGATGGAGATCGACTCGCACAGCCCGCCCTGCATCTGCGCCTCGATGCCCGAGGGATTGATCGGCGTGCCGACGTCGATCACGATGGTGGCGCGCACCACCTTCACGTCGGTCGGCACCCGCCCGTCGATCTCGACGATGCAGGCGGTGAACGACTTCGACTCCTGGTGCACGCCCACGCCCTGCGCAAAGCCTGCGGGCATCGCCTTGCCCCATTGCGCCGCCTCGGCCGCGGCCTTCAACACCGCGCGTGCACGCGGCAGCCGCAGGTACTCGAGGCGGAACGCGACCGGGTCCTTGCGCAGCGCCCGGGCCATGTCGTCGACCAGGATCTCCTCCACCAAGCGCGAGGGCTGGATGTGCACCGAGCGGTAGGAGCAGGTGTTCATGTCCATCGCCACCGGCGTCAGGAGCTTGGTGGTCACGCCGAAGTTGTAGGGCGAGGTGACCATGGTCTTGAACATGACCTGCTCGATGGCGAAGTTGCCCACCGTCTGCGGAAAGCCGTTGGGCAGCGCGATGGCCGCGGCGCCCAGCATCTCGCCGAAGCCGTGGCGCGTATCGAGCCGCACCCCGGCGATGCGCTGCTCGAACGCGATGACCTGGCCCAGCAGCATCGTCGCGCGCGCCCGGTGGAACATGGGCGGGCGCACGCGGCCGTGGCGCATGTCGTCGGTGCGGTGGTACATCAGGCGGCACGGCCGGCCCAGCGCCTTGGAGGCCTGCACCGCCTGCAGCGTCGCGTCCCAGAACAGCCGGCGCCCGAAGGAGCCGCCCGAGGGCACCGCATGCACCTTGACCTTGTCCAGCGGCAGGCCCAGCTCGATGGCAACGGCCTGCTGCGTGACGATCGGGCTCTGCAGGCCCGACCAGATCTCGGCCCGGTCGGCGCGCACGTCGGCGATGGCGCATTCGGTCTCCATCGGGCAGTGCGAGACCGCCGCGAACTCGAACTCGCCCTCGACCGTGAGCGCACCCAGCGGCGGCAGCAGGAACGGCAGCAGCGCACTCTTGAGCTTCTGCTGGATGCTGGCGTTCGACTCGCCCGCGACCGGACCGGCCGTCCAGGTGACATCGAGCGCATTCACCGCGGCCCAGGCCTGCCCGAAGGTCTCGGCCATCACCGCCACGCCGGGCGGCGTGGGCACGATGCCGTTCGTCGGTGGGATCGGCGCAATGCCCAGCACGCCCGGCATCGCCATCACCGTGTTCAGGTTGTTGATGCGCACGAACTTGCCGTTGATGGTCGGCGGCCGGCACACCATGGTCGGCTTGGCCTCGGGCACGGCCTGGTCCATCGAGAACTTCTTGCGGCCGGTCACGATGTCCAGCGCATCGAGCCGCGTCGTGCGCTGGCCGACCACCGCGTTCGCGTTGCCCGAAAGCAGCCCGCCCAGGCCGCCGAGCACCGGCATGCCGGCATGCAGCGAACGCACGCTCGACGAGCCACCCGTGAGCTGGTTGAAGATCAGCTCGGGACTGGCGTCCGCCGAGCCGACCTCGATGGCACTGAGCGGCAGGCGCAGCTTGTCGGCCAGCATCATCGCGGCGGCGGTGGCAATGCCCTGCCCCGACTCCAGCCGCGGAAGCTCCAGCCGCACACGGCCATTGGCGATGGGGGTCACCTTGACCAGCGGCATGGTCGGCAGCGCGGTGAGCGTGACCGCATCGCCGATGTCGATCAGGTCGGTCGTGTCGGGCGGTGTCATCGGCAGGATCGCTGCCTCGGCCGAGGCAGGGGCAGCGAGCCCGCCCAGACCCACGGTTGCGGCGGCTGCGGCTGAAACCAAAGGCGCGGAAGCCGCGTACCCCAACAGGTCCCGCCGGCGCATGCCGGGTGGTTCGTCTTGGAGCGGCACATGCGTGGGGACCGCGCCGGATTCGGAATGTTCCATCCTTGTCTCCTGTCTTCTGGTTGTGGCGAACAGGAGTCAATATGTCATGATCGTTTCGCCAGGAGTGTCGTTTCAAAGACATTCCTTACGCGCGGATCCGCGGGCCTTTCCATGCAGGCCCACGCGGGTGGAGGAGTGAGCAAGCCAGCCAGCTGAAAAGCAAGCAAGCGAGCAAGGAAAGCACGTATGTCGTCGAACGCCATGGAAACCATGCTCCGCGAGAGCCTGTGGGCACAGACCCTGACGGCCGAGGAGCTCGACCGCGTGGTGCGCGAGTCGCACGAGCGCGAGGTGCCGGCCGGCGGTTTCGTGCTGCGCCGCGGCGAGCCTGCCGATCTCTGGATCGGTGTCATCGAGGGCCTGGTGAAGATGTCGGTCTCGCTGGCCGACGGCCGCGTCTCCACGTTCACCGGCGTGACCACCGGCGGGTGGGCCGGCGAAGGCTCGCTGCTCAAGCCCGGACCGTGGCGCTACGACGGCGTGGCCATGCGGCCGACCCGCGTGGCCTGCGTGCCGCGCCACACCTTCGAACGGCTGCTCTCGACGAACATCGAATTCAACCGGTTCCTGCTGTCGCACATCAACGCGCGCCTGAGCCTGTTCATCGGCCTCATGGAATTCGACCGCCTGCTGGGCCCCGACGCGCGTGTCGCACGCTGCCTGGCCAGCCTGTTCGACCCGGTGCTCTATCCGCAGACCAGCAGCTTCGTGCGCCTGAGCCAGGACGAGATCGGCCTCCTGTCAGCCGTCTCGCGCCAGCGTGCGAACCGGGCGCTGCACGAGCTCGAGCGCGCGGGGCTGCTGCGCGTGGAGCATGGCGGCGTCGAGGTGCTCGATCTTGCCGGGCTGCGCGGCTATCTCGGCGAGGCCGAATCAGTCGCGACGACGTACGCGCGCCGATAGGCCAGGCCAGGCAAGCGGCAGGCCCGGGCGCGCAAAGCTTCGGCGAACCGGCCGGAAAGCGTCGGCATTCTGGTGCACGCGCTGCACCAAGCACGTGCCTCATGACGGCAGCCATGTGACTGCCTCGGCCTCGCAAAAAGCGGCGCCTCGTCCCTCTTCACCTCGACAGCATTGCTCCTAGGTGATTTCCCTCGTCACCTGGCCCAGCACTTGCGTAAGCACTCCAGATAGTTGAATACTTCAACTATTGAAGATTTCTCTCATTCGACCATGCATGCCCCACTCGAACTGAAAACCGACTACATCAACGTCCTGCTCGACCTGGCCTCCGAGCGAACGAGAGACCGTGGTTCTCGCGTGTACGAAATCGAAGTCGGCCTGTCGATCCGCGACGTGCGGCTGCTTCGCATGATCGGCGGCGCACCCGGCATCACGATGGGCCAGCTGGTGCAGACCTGCGCCATCGAGAAGACGCTGGTGTCCAAGCTCGTGGGCTCGCTGGTGCAACGCGAGCTGGTGCAGCGCCAGATCGGCAGCGAAGACGCCCGGCAGATCCACCTGTGCCTGACGCCCTCCGGCATCGACCTCGTGCTGCAGGCCGAGCCCATCGGGAAGGAAATGGAAGCGCGCTTCCTCGATTGCCTCACCGTGGCCGAGGTCGACACCCTTCGCCGCATCCTGCACAAGATCATCGATGCGGAAGCCGGTTCGCGCGACATCTTCGAATTTCTGCTGGCCCAGCTGCGCGAAAGCAAGTCTGCGGATTCCTCTTCACCACCTGCCTCTGGCACCTCTCGAAAGAAGTAAGGCTTCATGGCTATTTCCCTCTCGCTGCGCCGCGCGTTCGCGGCCGCCCTGCCGGCACTGGCTCTCGCGTTCTCGGCCACGGCTTCTGCCGACACCGTGCTGCGCACCGTGCCTTCGTCGGACCTGAAGATCCTCGACCCGATCTGGACCACCGCCAACATCACGCGCAACCACGGCTTCATGATCTACGACACCCTTTTCGGCATGGACGAGAAGGGCGCCATCAAGCCGCAGATGGTGGACAAATACACCACCAGCCCCGACAACAAGGTCTGGACCTTCACGCTGCGTCCGGGCCTGAAGTTCCACGACGGCGCGCCCGTCACTTCGCAGGACGTGATCGCCTCGCTCGCCCGCTGGGCCAAGCGCGACACGCTCGGCCAGAAGATGTACGAGGCCATGGACAGCATCACCGCGGAAGGCCCCAACGCCTTTCGCATGACCTTCAAGCAGCCCTTCGGCGTGGTGCTCGATGCGCTGGGCAAGCCCAATCCGCTGGTGCCGTTCATCATGCCCAGGCGCGTGGCAGAGACACCCGCCGACAAGCAGATCGAAGAGATGATCGGCTCCGGCCCCTTCACGCTGGCCAAGGCGGACTTTCGCCCCGGCGACCGCGTGATCTATCGCAAGAATGCCGCCTACGTGCCGCGCAAGGAAGCACCTTCGGGCCTCGCGGGCGGCAAGGTGGTGAACCTGGACCGCGTGGAATGGGTGCTGCTGCGCGACCCGCAGACGCAGGTCAACGCCCTGCTCAACGGCGAGGTCGACATGCTCGAGACCGTGCCCTCCTCCGGCTACACCGACATGCGAACCAACCAGAAGATCGAGCTGGTCGACGTGATGCCCGCAGGCCCGTTCACCGTGATCTACAACCACAAGGTCGCGCCCTTCAACAACCCGAAGGCGCGCAAGGCCGCCATGCTCGCCATCAACCAGGAAGCGATGCTGCGCGCCCAGGCCACCTTCCGCGACTTCTACAAGCCCTGCACCTCGATCTACCTGTGCGGCTCGGTCTATGCGAGCGACAAGACGGGCTTCTTCACCGGCAAGCCGCAGTTCGAGGAAGCCCGCAAGCTGCTGAAGGAGTCGGGCTACGACGGCAAGCCGGTCGTCATCCTGCTGCCGGGCGATGCACCGGCGTTGAACAAGCTGCCGGCCATCTACGGACAACTGCTCAAGCAGGTGGGCTTCAACGTCGACGTGCAGACCACCGACTGGGCCACGCTCGTGACGCGCCGCACGAAGAAAGACCTGCCGGAAAACGGCGGCTGGAATGCCTTCATCACCTTCTGGGGCGGCGTGGACGCCAGCAGCCCCATCACCTACAGCCCGCTGACCGGCAACGACGACCAGGGCTACTTCGGCTGGCCCGTCGACCCCGAGCTGGAAAAGCTGAAGACGCGGTTCATCGAGACGGCCGACATCGCGCAGCGCAAGGACATCGCCACGCAGATCCAGCTGCGCGTGCTCGAAGGCGGCGTGATCGCGCCGCTCGGCGAGGGCAAGGCCCCCACGGCCGTGCGCCGTGGCGTGGTGAGCGGCCTGCTGCCTTCGCCCGCCGTCCTGTACTGGAACGTGCGCAAGAAGTAGGCGCCGCCCCTTCTCTTTCTCTCATCGAGGCGTTGACCGGTTGCACGCGTTGCGGCCGGTCGGGGAGTTCCTTTGCCCGCGCCAGCCGATCCATCGCTCGAACGAGACCTTCTCACATGCTCAACTTCCTGTTGCGGCGCGGCCTGGCCACGGCACCCGTGCTCCTGATCGTGGCCGTCATCGTCTTTCTCCTGCTGCGCATGACGCCCGGCGATCCCGCGGCGGCCATCGCGGGCGACGGAGCGACCGTGCAGGACATCGAGCGCATCCGCGCGCAGCTCGGCCTGGACGCACCGGTCGTCAGCCAGTTCTTCGGATGGCTGGGCCACGTGCTGCGCGGCGACCTGGGCTATTCCTACTTCTACAAGATGAGCGTGACCGAGTTGATCGGCCAACGGCTGGAGCCCACGCTTTCGGTGGCTGCCGTGACCGTCGTGCTCACCGTGCTCATCGCCGTGCCGCTGGGCGTGCTGGCGGCTTCGCGGCGCGGCGGCCGGCTCGACCGCTTCATCATGAGCGCGTCGGTCCTCGGCTTCTCGGTGCCGGTGTTCGTCGCGGGCTACCTGATGATCTGGCTGTTCTCGATGCAGCTGGGCTGGCTGCCGTCGCAGGGCTACAACCGCATCGGCGAAGGCGTCGGCCCGTGGCTGCGCAACCTGGTGCTGCCCTGCGTCACGCTGGCCGTGATGTATGCGGCGCTGATCGCGCGGGTCACGCGGGCGGCGGTTTCCGAGGCATTGACCGAGGACTATGTGCGAACCGCGCGCGCCAAGGGCATCTCCGAGCGGCGCATGCTGATTCGCCATGCGCTGGCCAATGCGGCCGTGCCGATCGCCACCATCATCGGCCTGAGCGTGGCCGGCCTCATCGGCGGCGTGGTGGTGACCGAGACCATCTACGCCATACCGGGCCTCGGCCAGCTCACGGTGGACGCGGTGCTCTCGCGCGACTACCCGCTCATCCAGGGCATCACCCTCTTCTTCTCGCTCGTCTACGTGGTCGTGAACCTGCTGGTGGACCTGAGCTACCTGCTGCTCGATCCGCGCATCCGCTACTGACCCACGCGGCCCTCTTTCTTTCGGAGACCCTTTCCATGACTTCGATTTCCCTGCCGGCGGACACGGCGGCCGCCGCGCCGCGCAGCCGCCCCAAGCCCTCCCTGCCGCGCCGCGTCTTCGCGAACGCCGCCGTGCGCACGGGCAGCGTGCTCCTGTGCCTCATGGTCGTGCTGGCGGTCGCGGCCCCGTGGCTCTACACCATCGACCCCAACGCGATGGACCCGGCCAACTCGCACCTGTCGCCGGGCGCACATGCCGAATTCACGACGCTGGCCGGCGACAGCTTCCAGCGCTTCTTCCCGATGGGCACGGACAGCATGGGCCGCGACATCTGGAGCCGCACGGCCTACGGCGCGCGCATCTCGCTGTCGGTGGGCGTGGCGGTCGCGCTGGGCTCGATCGCGCTCGGCATGCTGGTGGGCATGGTCGCGGGCTACTTTCGCCGCCTCGACGGCACCATCATGCGGGTGATGGACGGGGTGATGGCGATCCCCGGCATCCTCTTCGCCATCGTGCTCGTCGCGGTCTGGCGCCCGAGCCTGTGGACGGTGATCCTCGCCATCGTCGTTCCCGAGACGCCGCGCGTGGCGCGGCTGGTGCGCTCGGTCGTGCTGTCGGTTCGCGAAGAGCCGTATGTCGAGGCGGCCATTGCGCTGGACACGCCCGCCTGGAAGCTGATGCTGCGCCACATCCTGCCCAACACCGTGGCGCCGCTGATCGTTCAAGGCACCTTCGTCTGCGCAGCGGCCATGCTGGCGGAAGCGGTCATGTCGTTCCTCGGCATCGGCCTGCCTTCCGACGTGCCGACCTGGGGAAACATCATGTCCGAGGGCCGCGCGTATTTCACCTCGCATCCATCGACCGTGCTGTTGCCCGGCGCCTTCCTCGCCGCCACGGTGCTGGCGGTGAACATGCTGGGCGACGGCCTGCGCGATGCGCTCGATCCCAAGTTCAACAAGCGCGGGAGCTGAGCATGGCACGCACGCCTTTTTCCACTCCCCGGCCCGCCGCCGGATCGCCCTGCCTCGCCGTGCGCGACCTGTGCATCGACCTGCCCCAGGGCGCGGACCGGCCGCATGCCGTTCGCGGCGTTTCCTTCGACGTGATGCCTGGCCAGGTCGTGTGCCTGCTGGGCGAATCGGGCTCCGGCAAGTCGGTGATCGCCCAGGCCGTGATGGGGCTCCTGCCCGATTCGCTCAAGCCCTCGGGCGGACACATCGAGGTGCTGGGCGAGAACGTCCTTGCGGCCGACGCCGCGCGCCTGCGCGCATGGCGCGGTGCCCGCATGGCCATGGTGTTCCAGGAGCCGATGACGGCGCTCAACCCGGTGATGCGCTGCGGCGCGCAGGTCGACGAGATGCTGGCCGAGCACACGGCGCTCGGCGCCGCGGAGCGCAGGCAGAAGGTGCTGGCCATCTTCGCGCGCGTCAAGCTGCCGGAGCCCGAGCGCATCTACGACGCCTATCCGCACCAGCTCTCGGGCGGACAGCGGCAGCGCATCGTGATCGCCATTGCGCTGATCCTGCGCCCCGCGCTGCTGATCTGCGACGAGCCGACCACCGCGCTGGACGTGACCACGCAGGCCGAGATCCTGTCGCTCATCCGCGAGATGCAGCAGGAGAACGGCACGGCCGTGCTGTTCATCACGCACGACTTCGGCGTGGTCGCGGACATCGCGGACCATGTCGTGGTGCTGCAGCTGGGCCGCCAGGTCGAAAGCGGCCCGAAGGACGACGTGCTGCGCCGGCCGAAGGAGCCCTACACGCGCATGCTGCTCGACGCCGTGCCGCGCCTGGAACCCGCCTCGCGCCCTCCCGTCGCCGACGCACCGCCGCTGCTCGACGCGCGCGGCGTGACCAAGACCTACCGCTCCGGCTCCTGGCCCGGCAAGCGCCGCACGGTGCATGCGGCAACCGACGTGTCGCTCCAGCTGCGTGCCGGCGAAACCGTGGGCATCGTGGGCGAGTCGGGTTCGGGCAAGTCCACGGTGGCGCGCTGCATCGCTCGACTGATCGAGCCGACCGGCGGCGAGGTCTGGGTGCCCCACCTCGAGGCGCAGCACGCGCCGCGCGCCCGGCTCTCGGCATTCCGGCGCATGGTGCAGGTGGTGTTCCAGGACCCGAACCGCTCGCTGAATCCGCGCCGCACGGTCGGCCAGTCGATCATCGAGGGGCCGGTGAATTTCGGCCTTTCTCCCGAGAAGGCCTGGCAGCGCGCCGAGGAGCTGATGGACCTGGTGCGGCTCAAGCCCGAAGTGCTGCACCGCTATCCGAGCGAGTTCTCCGGCGGCCAGCGGCAGCGCCTGTGCATTGCGCGCGCGCTGGCCTGCGAGCCCCAGGTGCTGATTGCCGACGAGGCCGTCTCCGCCCTTGACGTGTCGGTGCAGGACCAGATCCTCAAGCTGCTCGCGGAGATCCAGCAGCGCCTGTCCATCGGCATCCTCTTCATCACGCACGACCTGCGCGTGGCCAGCCAGATCTGCGACCGGCTGATCGTCATGCACAAGGGCCGCATCGTCGAGCAAGGCACCGCGCGCGACGTGCTGCTGTCGCCGCGCGAGGCCTACACCCGCTCCCTGTTGGCCGCGGCCCCTGGTCAGGGCTACGCATTCGGCCAGGGCTGATGCAACGCGCATCGACCACTGGCTCCGATCAACATCCTCGACCCGCAAACAAAGACAACATCATGGACACACCCCTGTACGCCCTCAGCGCCGTTCAACTGCTCGAGCGCTATCGCGCCCGCACCCTCTCTCCCGTCGACGTGACAAAGGCCGTGCTCGCGCGCATCGAACGCTGGGAGCCGAGCATCCACGCCACCTACGGGCTGGATGCCGAAGCCGCCCTCGCCTCGGCCCGGGCCTCCGAAGCGCGATGGACACAGGGCACGCCGCAGGGCGAACTCGACGGCGTGCCGGTCACGCTCAAGGAAAACATCGCCACGCGCGGCACGCCGTCGCCGATCGGCAGCGCCGCCACGGTGCTGTCGCCCGCCGCGGCGGATGCGCCCGCGGCCGCACGCCTGCGCGAAGCGGGCGCGGTCATCGTCACCAAGACCACGATGCCGGACTTCGGCTTCCTGGGCGCGGCCCCGTCGAGCTTTCATGCGCTCACGCGCAACCCCTGGGACCTCAGCAAGAACACCGGCGGCTCCAGCTCCGGTGCGGGCGCCGCAGCGGCCGCGGGCTACGGCCCCTTGCACCTGGGCACCGACATCGGCGGCTCGGTGCGCATTCCCGCCAACTTCTGCGGCGTGTTCGGGCTCAAGCCCAGCCACGGACGGATTCCGGTCGACCCGCCGGCGGCCGCACGCGTGATCGGCCCCATGACGCGCACCGTCGCCGACGCCGCGCTGCTGATGAAGGTCGTCTCGCGCCCCGATCCGCGCGACTACATGAGCCTGCCGGCGCAAGACATTGCATGGGAGCACCTCGGCCGCGATGTGCGGGGCCTGCGCATCGGCCTGTGGACCGACACCGCGGGCGGCTGGCCGATCGACCCCGAAGTGAAAGAAGCCGTGCTGGCCGCGGCACGCCTCTTCGAGCAGGCAGGCGCCATCGTGGAGCCGCTCGCCGACTGGACCACGCTGGAGATGCGCATGGGCATGGCGCATTTCTTCACCATGCGCTGCCGCGTCGACCTGGCGGCCATGCCGCTGGAGCGCGCCAGGCTGGCGGCGGATTACATCCATGCGGCGGGCGAGTTCGCGGGCTCGCTCTCGCCCGAGGAAACCTTCCGGGCCTTCACGCGCATGCAGGCATTGCGCGCGGCGACCGTCGCCGCCACGCAGCCGTACGACTACGTGCTGTCGCCCGTGTCGCCGGTGCTTCCGTTCGCGGCGGAAGCCATCAACAGCGGTCCGGAAAATCCGCTGAAGGACTCGCACTTCACCTCGGTGTTCAACCAGTCGGAGCAGCCCGCGGCATCGATCAACTGCGGCTACGCCGCAAGCGGCCTGCCCATCGGCCTGCAGATCGCCGGACGCCGGTTCGACGACCTGGGGGTGCTGCAGATGGCCGCTTTCTACGAGTCCGTGCGCGGGGCGCAGGCACCGTGGCCAGAACCTGTGTGACGGGCCAAGGCATCGCGGTGCGGCGGTAGCCGCGCAAGCCGTTCGTCAGCACGCCGACATCTTTTTGATGGAAGCGTGTGAAAGTTCAGCAGGGCCCCTTGCGAAGCTGGATAGCATTGCGGCCCCAATAAGTTCCTCAGGGAGAGAGAAGAAATGATCCGTTTGTCCCAAGCGGCCGCAGCGGCTGCCGTCGTGGTGTGCCTCAGCGGTTGCGCCAGCATCTTCAACGGCACCACCCAGCCAGTCGTCTTCAGCAGCGCCCCCGAAGGCGCCGCGCTCACCATCACCAACCGGGCGGGCGAAGCAGTGCACACCGGCACCACGCCGTCCACGGTCACCCTCAAGCGCGGCGCGGGGTACTTCAAGTCCGAGGCCTACACGGTCAACATGAAAAAAGACGGCTTCGCGGACGCCTCGCAACATGTCGATAGCCAGGTCAGCGGCTGGTACGTTGCCAACATCATGTTGGGAGGCCTCCTGGGCATGCTGATCGTCGATCCAGCTTCCGGCGGCATGTACAGCTTCCCCGACAAGGTCCAGAGCACGCTGGCACCCAACGTTGCCAGCACCGGCGGCAATCCGGCGGCACCGGCCACGGTCAAGTAACGCGGTGAAGCAGCCGTAGCGAAGGCCCGGTCCGCGGCCTTCGCTACACCGCAACGGCGGATTCGCCGGGCACGGGTTGCGCACGACGGCGCGCAATCATCGAGCGGCATCCTGTCGCTTTCGAAGCCCCTAGACTCGGCCGCATGACCCGCCCGAGTTTCCGCAAGCCCCTCCTCTATGCCGTCGTCCTGGCACTCGGCGCGCTCTTCGTCTGGTATTTCAAGGTCCTGGCCTTCGGCTACTACTGGCTGAGCACGACGCTCGGTGCATCCCAATGGGCGGGCACCTCGCTGTGGCTGCCGGGCTACCAGGTGGCTGTCGAGGGCATGCCGATCCAGGGCCTGACCCGCAATGCCTCGGGGCTGACCTTCAACACCGAAACCGGCACCCTCTTCACCGTCATCAACCGCCCGCCGCAGATCGCGGAACTCACCACCGAGGGCCGGCTCCTGCGCGTCGTCGCGCTCGACGGGGTGAAGGACCCCGAGGGCATCACCTACGTGCAGGGCGACAGCTACGTGATCTCGGACGAGGACAGCCACCGCATGTACTGGGTGCAGATCGGCCGCGATACGCAGCGGGTGTCAGTGGCCGGCCGCCCGAGCCTGGGCATCGGCATCGACAAGCTGCACAACAGCAGCTTCGAGGGCATTTCCTGGGACGGCGTGCACAAGCGCTTGTATGTGGTCCGCGAAAAGCTTCCGATGCGTGTGCTGATGGTCACCGGGCTGGACCCGTCCACGCCCTCCAGCGGTTTCAACATCGACATCAGCGAATGGAAATCCTCGCGCGCGGCCTCGCTGTTCATGAGCGACCTTTCGTCGGTCACCGTGCATGACGAGACCGGGCATCTGCTGCTCCTGAGCGACGAGTCGGCGTTGATCGTGGAATACGCGCCGGACGGACGCCCGGTCAGCATGCTGCCGCTGTGGCGCGGATTCAACGGCCTGCAGCGCAAGGTGCCGCAGCCCGAAGGGGTTGCCGTCGGCCCTGACGGCAGGCTCTACCTGCTGTCCGAACCCAACCTGTTCTATCGCTTCGAGCGCGCGTCCGCGACAGCGCCTTCGCCGAAATAAAAAGACTGGATGTCGGCGCGCTGGCGCAAAGCCGGCGCATCGCCGCTCAAGACTGCAATGCCGGCGTCGAGCACGGTCGCCCGGTCGGCGTATTGCAGCGCCACGGTGGAGTTCTGCTCGGCCACGAGAATCGACAGGCCCTCTTCGCGGTTGAGCCGCCGCAGTTGCTCGAAGATGTCGCGCACCACCAGCGGCGCCAATCCCATCGAGGGCTCGTCGAGCACCAGCAATCGGGGCCGCGACATCAGGGCACGGCCGATGGCCGTCATCTGCTGCTCGCCGCCCGAGCTGAGGCCCGCCAGGGTCTTTCTCCGGTCCTTCAGTTTCGGAAAGATCGCGTAGACCCGCGCCAGGTCCTCGACTGCTTCCGAACGCCGCGCGCTGCGCCCGAGTGCGCCGGTCAGCAGGTTCTCTTCCACCGTCAGCGTGCGAAAGCAGTGGCGCCCCTCCAGCACCTGCACCAGGCCGAGCCGCACGAGGTCGGCCGGGCTGGTACGGCCCGTGTCGTGTCCGTCGAAGACGATGCGCCCGGCCGTGACCTGCCCGCGCTCGGCCGGCAGCAGGTTCGACACCGCCTTGAGCGTGGTCGACTTGCCCGCCCCGTTGGCGCCGAGCAGCGCATGAATCTCGCCGGCGCGCACCTCCAGGCTCACGCCGTGCAGCGCCGCGATCGAGCGCTGGTAGGCCGCCTCGACGGCCTCGATGCGCAACAGCGGTGTGGTCATTGCAGTGGCCTCCTTGCGGGCCGGCCTCGTTCAGTCATCGATGCTCTTGCGCACCTTGACGTTCTTTTCCTTGGCGTACGCCAGCGAAGACTTCTCGATGATCGGGCGCAGCAGCTTCCAGTCGGGCGCGATCCAGTCGGACACCACGTTCCACTTGCTGCCATCCCATTGCTGGAAGGCCACGCGGCCGTCGCCTTCATGGTTGTCCCAGGTCACGTTGATCGAGTGGAACAGGCCCTTGGCGCCGAGCGCGGCGGCGCGCGCCTCGTCGATCTTCAGGTTCTCCAGGCCCCAGCGGATCTCGTCGCCGGTGAGCGTGCGCTTGCCGAATTTCGCCTGCGCGATGCGGATCGCCTCCACGTTCAGGATGCCGTTGAGCACGCCCAGGTTGTGATAGACGCTGCCGATGCGCCTGGTGTCCTGCAGGTTGCCCTTGCCCGCGCCGTACACGATCTTGCTGATGTCCTGCAGCACCGGGTACTGCGCGCCGGCCGCCACCGTGGTGATGGCCACGTAGCCCTTGGCCGCATCGCCCGCGGGGATCACGTCTTCCTCGGAGTTGGACCACACATTGCCCACGATGTGATCGACCGGAAAGCCCGTCTTCTGCGCCGTCTTGAGTGCCACCGGGTTCATCACGCCCCAGCCGCGCAGCACCACGTAGTCGGGCTTCACGCGGCGGATGGTGAGCCACTGCGACTGCTGCTCGTTGCCCGGATGCGGCACCTCGATCTGCTGCAGCGTGAAGCCGTACTTCTTCGCGAGCAACTCGTAGACCGGAATGGTCTCCTTGCCGTAGGGCGAGCCGTGGTACAGCACCACGATCTTCTTGCCCTTGAGCTTGTCGGTGCCGCCCGCCTTGCCCGCGATGTAGTTCACGATGCCCGAGGTTTCGCTGTACGGGTTGAGCAGCAACGGAAAGATGTACTTGAACACGCGCCCATCGGTGGTATCGGTGCGGCCGTGGTTGATGGTGAGCAGCGGCACCTTGTCGGCCGTCACGCGGTCGATGAGCGCATAGGCGATGCCGACCGACAGCGGGTTCCAGGTCGCGATGCCGGGGCGTTGCTTGAGGCGCTCATACACCTCTACGCCCCGCTCCACCTCGTACTGCGTCTCGCCCTCTTCCCAGGTCAGCTTGACGCCGCCCACGCCGCCGTCGCGCGTGTTGACCAGGTTCAGGTAGTCGATGAAGCCGCCGAAGAAGCCGGTACCGCCGGCCGCATAGGGACCGACGCGGTAGCTCTGCAGCGGGAAGAACTGCTCGTTGCCATCGGCATGCGCGAACTGCAGGCCGGCCACGGACAGGGTGGCGGCCAGGGCCGCGGTTTTCAGGTGCTTGAGGAAGGACATGGTGGTGAAGGTTCTGAGGATGCGAAGGAAAAAGGAAAGGTGCGTGCCTGCGTGGGCTCAGGCCGGTGCGAGCCGCTTGCGCGCGCGGTCCCACAGGGCGACCAGCCCCTGCGGCTCCACAGCGAGAAAGAAAATGATCAGTGCGCCCAGCACGATGCGCTGGCTCATGTCGAGCACGCCCGAATCGAACCAGCTGCCGAAGAAGAAGCTGCCGGCGCGCGAGAGCAGCAGCGGAAACACCACGATCAGCGCCGCGCCGAAGAAAGCCCCGCGGATCGTCGCGAGCCCGCCGATGATCACGATGAAGAGGATCTGGAACGAGCGGTCGAGGTTGAAGCCCGCGGGCTCCACGGTGCGCAGGTACACGAAGCCCCACAGCACGCCCGCCACGCCGACGATGAACGACGACACCGCGAACGCCAGCAACTTGGTGCGCAGCACCGGCACGCCGATGACGCGCGCGGCCAGTTCGTTGTCGCGCACGGCGATGAAGTGGTGGCCCGTTTGCGTGCGCACAAGGCGCCATGCCAGCAGCGTGAGCACGGTGACGATGCTCAGCGAGAAGATGTAGCGGCCCAGCGGCGTATCGAACACCATGCCCGCCACTTCGAGCGTGGGCGCATCGATCACGCCCGAGGCGTTGTCGTTGCTGAACCAGCTGAACTTGGTGAGCGCCCATTGCACGAAGAACTGCGCGGCCAGCGTCGACACCGCGAGATAGAAGCCGCGCAGCCGCAGGCTCGGCAAGCCGAACACCAGGCCGACGGCCGTGGCGGCCAGCCCCGCGAGGCCGATGCTCACGAGCAGCGGCAGCCCTTCCACGCGCAGGTTGAAGTTGTAGGCCGCGAAGGCGCCGACCGCCATGAAGGCCGCGGTGCCCAGCGAGAGCTGACCTGCATACCCCGTCAGCAGGTTGAGGCCGACTGCCGCGAGCGACAGCGCGAGAAACGGAATCAGCAGCGCGTCGAACACGTAGCCGGATGCGATGAAGGGCACGACGCCGAAGGCGACAGCCAGCACCGCGAGCGGCCAGGTCCATGGAGGCACGGAAACGGTACGCATGGCTCAGGCGCGCTCCACCAGCTTCTGCCCGAACAGCCCGCTCGGCCGGATCAGCAGGAATGCCAGCGCCGCCACATACGCGAACCAGCTCTCGATGCCGCCGCCCACGAAAGGCCCGATGTACACCTCGGCCAACTTCTCGAGCGCGCCGATCACCAGCCCGCCGACGATGGCGCCCAGGATCGAATCGAAGCCGCCCAGCACCAGCACCGGCAGCGCCTTCAGCACCACCAGCGAGAGCGAGAACTGCACGCCCAGCCGCGCGCCCCACAGCAGCCCGGCCACCAGCGCGATGACACCGGCCGCGGCCCACACCGTGGCCCAGATGCGTGGCAGCCGCAGGCCTACGGCAATCGCCGCGTAGGTGTCGTCGGCGACCGCGCGGAACGCGAGGCCCACGCGGGTGTAGCGGAAGAAAGCCGAGAGCAGCGCGACCATCACGCCGGCCGTTGCGGCGGCGAACAGGTCGAAGGTCGAGACCATGATGCCGAGGAACTGCAGCGGCTCGTCCGCGATGCCCAGTTCCAGCGCATGCACCTGCGTGCCCCACACGAGCTGGGCCACGCCCTCGATCACGTACGAGAGGCCCAACGTTGCCATGAAGAGCGTGATCGGCGGCTGGTTCACCAGCGGTCGCAGCACGGTGCGTTCGATGACCAGACCCAACAGCACCATGAGCGCGAAGGTCAGCAGCAAGGCGAGCGCAAAAGGCACGCCGCGCTCCACCAGGCTCACGAAAGTGAGCGCGGCGAACAGCAGCTGCGCGCCCTGCGCAAAGTTGAGTACGCCCGATGTCTTGTAGATCAGCACGAAGCCGATGGCCACGAGCGAATACATCACGCCCGAAAGCAGGCCGCCGATGAGCACCTCGGCGAAGAAGCTGAGATCGGAGGCGTCCATCAGCCCTGCTCCGCCTGGTCGTCGTCGTGGGCCACGCCCAGGTAGGCGTCAATCACCGCCGGGTCGCTGCGCACCTCGGCCGGCGTGCCGTCGGCGATCTTGCGGCCGTAGTCGAACACCGCCACCCGGTCCGACAGGCCCAGCACCAAACCGATGTCGTGCTCGATCAGGAGGATGGTGGTGCCGAACTCGTCGCGCGCGGCGCGCACGAAATGCGCCATCTCGCTTTTCTCGGTGACGGTCATGCCGGCCATCGGCTCGTCGAGCAGCAGCAGTTGCGGCGCGGCGACCAGCGCGCGCGCTAGCTCGACACGCTTCTGCAGCCCATAGGCCAGCGTGCCGGCCAGCCGCTCGCTCACGGCGCCGAGCCCGAGGAAGCCGATGATCGCGTCGGCACGCGCACGCGCATCGTCGCGTTCACGCCGCGCGCGGCCGAGCCCGATGAGCTGTTCGACGAAGGTCGAGCGCGCCGCATCGACGCGCCCCAGCACGATGTTGTCGCGCACGCTCAACCCCTTGAAGAGCGCGAGGTTCTGGAAGGTGCGCGCGATGCCCAGCCGGGCCAGCCGCGCCGTCGGCACATGGCCGAAGCTGCGCCCGCCGATCCACACGCGCCCGCGGTCGGGCCGGTACAGCCCGCTGATCACGTTGACCAGCGAGCTCTTGCCGGCGCCGTTGGGCCCGATGACGGCGCGGATCTCGCCCTTGGCGATCGAGAGATCCACGCCCGACAGCGCGGTGACGCCACCGAAGGACAGGTCGACGCCTTCCAGCCGCAGCACGGCCGAGGTGCCCGTGTCTTTCCCGGCCGGTGCCGCGCGGCCCGCCGGCATGAAGGCCACCGGATCGGCACCGAGCGAGACCGGACCCGCCTCGAAGAAAAGATCGGGCATCGCCATCGCCATCGCCAGGTTCAT
Organism: Variovorax boronicumulans; assembly: GCF_030812215.1. Classification (GTDB taxonomy): domain Bacteria; phylum Pseudomonadota; class Gammaproteobacteria; order Burkholderiales; family Burkholderiaceae_C; genus Variovorax; species Variovorax boronicumulans_C. The sequence goes on from NZ_JAUSSG010000001.1 coordinate 222,636, forward strand.
TGAAAGACCTCCGCTTTCGGCTGCGGATTTCGCCTTGGGGCGGCCCGGCGGCTCATGCCACGGCTTCCAATGCCGGCTTGCTTTGCTTGCCGGCATTCGCTGCGCCCTGCTCGGCTTCGAGCTTGCGCACCAGCGGCAGCACTTTCTCGCCGAAGTACTCCACCTCTTCGATGAAGTGCAGGAAGCCAGTGAGGATCAGGTCCACGCCGATGGCCTTGAGCGCCACGATGCGTTCGGCAATCTGCTGCGGCGTGCCGATGAGGTTGGTGCGAAAGCCGTCGTTGTATTGCACGAGGTCTTCGAAGGTGGACTTGGCCCAGTTGCCCTCGCCTTCGGGCGACGACTTGCCGGCCTGCTTGGCCGCATCGCCGAAGGCGTGCACCGCCTCGACGTGGGCGTGCTTGATGATGTCCGCCAGCACGGCCTTGGCTTCTTCCTCGGTGTCGCGGGCGATGACGAAGGCGTTCACGCCGATGCGCACCGTGTGGCCGTTCTCCGCGGCCTTGGCCTGGATGTCGTCGATCTGCGCCTTCAGGCCCTCGGGCGTGTTGCCGTTGGTGAAGTACCAGTCGGACACGCTGGCTGCGTTGTCGCGCGCGGCGCGCGAGCTGCCGCCCTGGAAGATTTCGGGGTGGGGTTTTTGCACCGGCTTCGGGCTCAGCGTGTAGTCGCTGAAGCGGTAGAAGTCGCCCTTGAAGGTGAAGTTGTCCTGCGTCCAGATGCCCTTGAGCGCACGGATGAATTCGTTCGAACGGCGATAGCGCTCGTCGTGCTCCAGCCACGGCTCGCCGATGGCCTGGAACTCGCCCTTGAACCAGCCGCTCACCACGTTGATGGCGATGCGGCCGTTGGAGATGTGGTCGATGGTGGCGATCTGCTTGGCCACCACGGCCGGGTTCCACGGGCCCGGCAGGATCGCGGCCAGCACCTTGAGCTTGGTGGTCGCGTGCAGCAGCGCCTGGCTGAACGACACCGACTCGTGCTGGTACTCCGCGCCATAGCCCGCGGTGAAGCGGATCTGGCTCAGCGCGTATTCAAAGCCGGCCTTCTCGGCCGCGAGCGCGAGACGCTGGTTGTATTCCAGGCTCCAGTCGGTGCGCTGCTCGATGGTGCTGACCACGAGGCCACCGCTGACGTTGGGCACCCAGTAGGCGAACTTGACGGGGGCGGCGGCGGTGGAAGGCGATTGGCTCATGGCGGGGTTCCTCTCTGTGAACGGTCGAATCGGAAAATGCTTCAGGCGGCCAGCGCGACGGGCGCGGGCTTCTGGATGACGGGTGCTGCGCTCGGCGACGCATCGCGCAGGTCGCGCAGTTGCGGCACGGCGCGCGCCACAGCCAGCGCGATGCGTTCGCGCAGCGCCGGGTTGGCCACCTCGTAGCCCTCGAAATCCTTCTCGACCGCGTAGACGCCGATGGGCAGCGTGCGCGCCTGGAAGAAGCTGAAGAGCGGGCGCAGCTGATGGTCGATGACCAGCGCGTGGCGGTCGCTGCCGCCGGTGGCAGCGAGCAGCACCGGCTTGTCGGTCAGCGCTTCGTGATGAACGAAGTCGAACAGGTGCTTGAAGAGCCCCGTGTACGAGCCGCGGTACACCGGGCTCGCCACGATCAGCAGGTCGGCGGACTCGATGGCCGCGATGCTTTCCTCCACGACCGCGGGCAACTGGTTGCGATACAGCACGCCGGCGAACTGCGGACCGATCTCGCCGAGCGAGATCACGCGCGCATCGATGGCGACCTCGTCGCCGAGCGCGGCCAGCAGCCGGTCGACCAGCACCAGCGTGCGTGAGGGACGTTGCAAGCTGCCGGAGACGGCAACGACTTTCAGTTTTCGACTCATGTTGATATGACCTTTGTTTGGAAGCTGCGACCCGTTCGCGGCACATTGCATATAAGCGAATGGCGTGCCACTTCGCGAGGCCTTATGAATCAACGAGTTAGAGCGAAATGACTGCTTTCGCGCATGCTGGATCGGCAGCAGGCTGCGGCTGGATTGCTGCTGGATCAGCAGCGCTGCCGCCATAGTTGTTTGAAGCAGATCGGTATGCGCGCATCGCATGAACGCCAGGCAGCAATACGGGCTGGGATTGCTGCTCTTGCAGCAATGCGCACGCGCGAAGCGCTCGTACGGATGCGCCTTCAAAAAACATCCATCCGTTCACGCTGAGCTTGTCGAAGCGCCGCGCGAGACTTCGACAAGCTCAGTCCGAACGGTTCTTGTCGATCAACCGCGAACTCGTATCAGCTCGCTTGTGCGAGTTGCTCCGGCGCCTTCGATGGCCGCCCGGCCACGCGGCCATGCGCAGACAGCGCCTGTTCGCGCTTGACGCGCTCGATGTCGCGGTACAGATGCGCGGGGTGGCTCTTCGGCAGCAACGGCCCTTGGCCAAAGAGCTTCTCGCGCAGCGTTCCCGGCACATAGGCCGTGGGGTACACGCCCCGGCGCTGCAGCTCGGGCACGAGGTGCGTCACCACGTCTTCGAAGGTCTCGTGCGCCACCGCGTAGGCCAGGTTGAAGCCGTCCACATCGGTCGCTTCCACCCACTGCTGCAGGATGTCGGCCACCGTGCTCGCAGAGCCGACGAACACGGGCCCCATGCCGCCCACGCCGCCCCACTGCGCCAGCTCTTCGATGGTCCAGGCCCTGTCGCCGCCGGCCAGGTGCTCGATGGCCGAGACGATGGCGTTGGTCTCCACCCGCCGCACCAGATCGGTCGGCGCGTACTGGCCGAAATCGATGCCGGTCCAGCCCGACATGAAGACCAGCGCGCCGTCGTAGGACACATAGCGCTTGTAGTCCTCGAACTTGGCCTCGGCCTTGGCATCAGTCTCGTCCACGATCACCGTGACGAGGTTGTAGATGAGCAGCTTCTGCGCATCGCGCCCCGCCGCCGCGGCTTGCTCGCGCACTTCACGCACATAGTTTTTCAAAGTGGATTGCCTCGGCGCAGCCACGAACACGCACTCCGCATGCTGCGCGGCAAACGCCTTGCCCGGACCCGACGCGCCCGCCTGGTAGAGCACCGGCGTGCGCTGCGGCGAGGGCTCGCACAGGTGATAGCCGGGCACGTCGAAGTACTCGCCCTTGTGCCCGATCTCGTGGATCTTCTCGGGGTGCGCAAAGATGCCGGTGCGCCGGTCGCGCACGACGGCATCGCTCTCCCAGCTGCCTTCGAAAAGCTTGTAGAGCACCTGCACGTATTCCTGCGCGACCTCGTAGCGGTTCTCGTGCTTGCGCAGCCCGCCCTGGCCGATGTTCCTGGCGCCGCTCTCCAGGTACGAGGTGACGATGTTCCAGCCCAGGCGGCCCCTGGTGTGGTGATCGGCCGTGGAGAGCCGCCGCGCGAAGGTGTAGGGGTGCTCGAACGAAGTCGACGCCGTGATGCCGATGCCCAGGTGCTCGGTCACCATGGCGATGGGCGCCGCCAGTTGCAGCGGATCGTTCACCGGGATCTGCGCGGCCTGCTGCAGCGCGTGGTAGTTGCCGCCCTTGTACACGTCGTAATAGCCGATGACATCCGCGATGAAGATGCCGTCGAAGATGCCCTTCTCCAGCAGCTTCGCGAGGTCGGTCCAGTAGTGGAGGTCCTTGTATTCCCAGGAACGGTCGCGCGGATGCGCCCACAGCCCGGGGGACTGGTGCGCCACGCAGTTCATCTCGAAGGCGTTGAAGCGGATGGTCTTGGTCATGCGGGAATCTCTCCTTCAACTCCAGGCGTGGCGCGGCACATGCACGCCGTTGAGCTGGTAGTTCCCGAGGTGGAAATACTTCCAGCGCACGGGGTCATGGAGCGTGTGCACGCGCGCATTGCGCCAGTGGCGGTCGAGGTTGTGCTCGGCCAGCGTGGAGCGGGTGCCCGCCAGTTCGAAGAGCTTGTTGGAGGCGTTGATGGCCACCTCGGTCGTCAGCACCTTGGCCTCGGCCGTGGCCACGGTGGCGGCGTTGACGGCGCTCTCCTCGGGATCGGCCAGCGCCCGGTCGATGGCACGGCCCGCGCGCTCCAGCAAGGCCTCTGCCGCGTGCAGGCGCAGTGTCAGGTCGCCGATCGCGCTGATGATGAACGGGTCCTCGGCCGCGGTCTCCTTGCCGCTGTCGATCCACGGACGGCTGCGGGTCCGCACGAAGGCGATGGTCTCCGCAATGGCGGCGGCGGCAATGCCTGCATCGATGGCCGCCTGGATGATCTGAGAGATCGCGCCGGCCGCGGTGGGCCGGTCGAACGCGGCCACGGGCAACAAGCGGCTGCGCGGCACGCGCACGTTGGCGATCTGTATGGAACCCGATGCGGTGGTGCGCTGGCCGAAGCTCGACCAGTCGTTGTGCACGGTGAGGCCCGGCGCATCGCGCTCGGCAAACGCCAGGTAGCCCTTGCCCTCCACCGGGTCCACCGCGACGATGGGCACGATGTGCGAGAGCAGCGCACCGGTGGTGTAGAACTTCTGCCCGTTGACCACCACGTCGTCGCCGTCGAACACCAGCGTGGTTTCGAACGCGGCGACGTTCTTGCTGTTCTTCTCCGAGAAGGCGTTGCCGAAACGGATGCCCTGCAGCACCAGGCCGAACAGCTCTTTCTTCTGCTCCGGCGTGCCGTCGAGCTCGATGTGGCTCACCAGCGCCAGATGGTTCTGCGTGATCTGGGCAATGCTCGAGTCGCCCTCCGCCACAGTGCGGATCACTTCCGCCAAGGTGGCGAAGGACACGCCCGCGCCGCCGTACGCCTTGGGCACGGTGATGCCCCAGAGGCCGCTCTGCGAGTAGGCGTCCAGTTCGGCCAGCGGCAGCAGCCCGTCGCGGTCGCGCAGCGCCGACTCGGAGCCGAACTCGGCGGCCAGACGCCGGGCGACGGCGACAGCCTCGGCATCGTCGCGAATGACATGCGCGGGTTGGGCCGGACGCGGACGCGGCGCAAACGGCTCGGAGGTGTTGACGCGGGGACGGTCCAGGGTTGCGGTGGTCATGGTGAGCTCCAGAAAAATAGGAAGGAACGGGCGAACAAGAGAAGAACGCGATGCAGATCAACCCTTGCGGCCGGGGCCGCTGCCGATCTGCCAGACATAGGGCGGCTCGGTGCCGTTGACGCGCCAGTCGCCCACGATGCGCGCCTTGTAGACGGTGGGGTTGTGCGAGGACACCGTGCGCGCATTGCGCCAGTGGCGGTCGAGTGCCTTGGCGCTGCTCGCGGCCGAGGCGCCGAGCGCGTTGAAGAGGTCGGAGCCCGCGCGCAGCACCAGCTCGGACACCACGATCTGGCCCTGCGCCGATTCGATCTCGGCATCGATGTTGGCTTGCCGCTCCGCGGCCTCGTCGCCCTGCAGGCGCGCCTCGTAGGCCCGCTGGGCCGGCAGCGTCGCACGCAGCGCCGTGGCCTCGGCGGCATAGGCCAGCGCCGAGATCTGCCCCGCGACCTGAAGAATCTGCGCGTCCTGGCTCACATGCTGCGCGTTGCCGTTGCTGTAGATGCGCTGGCGGTTGCGCACCTCGTGCCCCACGTCGCGTTCGATGGCGCGGCCGATGCCCGCCAGCGTGGCGAGATGGAACAGTTGATAGAACGCGGTCTGGTACTTGAAGCGCGTCTCGAACGGAAAGACGTTCTCGTCGTCGATGTGGGCGTTTTCGTACACCGAGGTGCCGCTGCCGGTGGTGCGCTGGCCGAAGCCGTCCCAGTCGTCGTGCTGCACCACGCCCGGCTGGTGGGTGCTGACGGCGGCCGTCACGTCGGCATCGTTGTCGGCGCGGCGCGCATACAGGTCGACCCAGTCGGCAAAGATGCTGCCGGTGCTGTAGAACTTGCGGCCGTTGGCCACCCAGCGGCCGTTCTTTTGCGAGATGCGCGTGCCGACGTCGCCGATGGCCACCGCACCGACTTCGGTCCACGCATTGCCGACCAGCTCGCCTTTCACGAAGCGATGCAGCCACACGTCGCGTGCCGCGCCGGGCGGTGCGTTGAGGCGGTCTTCCACGAACGCGAAGTGCCCGCGCAGCGCTTGTGGCACGTTGGAATCCGCCTCTGCGAGCTCGACCAGCAACTGGAACAGCTGCGGAATGGATGCGCCGCCACCGCCGTGTTCCACCGGCACGCGCACCGCGCCGAAACCGGCCTGCTTCAGCCAGGTGATGGGCTCGAAGGGCAACTGGCGATTGCGCTCGCGTTCGAGCGCCGTCTCGGCGATGCGCTGGAAGACGGGCCGGAACTTCTGTGCGAGCGCGGGATGCTCGCAGGGGGTCCACGCGGCGGTGGTGGTGCTGGTCGTGTGAGGGGCGAGGATGGTTTCAGTGCTCATGGCGATGCGAAGGCCTTGCGGCCTGGGTTGCGAGGGAGAGGCGTGCGCCCGACTCCGGGTTGAACAAATGGGCGTGCGAGGGATTCCAGGTCAGCGTCACCTCCTCGCCCGCCGTGGCGCGGTGGCGTCCGGCGAGCCGAGCGAGCCAGGGGCTGGCATCGAACGCGCCCGGCACGGTGCCGTGCAGCTCGGTGATGGAGCCCAGGTAGTCGACAGCGGACACGCGCAGCCGAAGCAGCGGCGCATCGGGCTGCGCTTCGCCGCGATGGAACACGAGGTGCTCGGGCCGGATGCCGAGGCGCACCGCGTCGTCGTGCCGCCCCGTCAAGCCGGGCGGCGCCGGCAGGCGAATGCCCTCGCCCAGCGACAACTGGCCCTGTGTCCACCGGGCATCGACCACGTTCATGGGCGGCGAGCCGATGAAGCGCGCCACGAACTCGTTGGCGGGTTCGTCGTAGAGCGTCAGCGGATCGCCCACCTGCTCGATGCGGCCGGCACGCAGCACCGCGATGCGGTCGGCCATGGTCATGGCCTCTTCCTGGTCGTGCGTGACGTAGACGGTGGTGGTGCCCAACTGCCGCTGCAGCGCACGGATCTCGGCGCGCATCTGCACGCGCAACTGCGCATCGAGGTTGGACAAGGGCTCGTCGAAAAGAAAAGCCCGCGGCTCGCGCACCATGGCCCGTCCCATCGCCACCCGCTGGCGTTGGCCGCCCGAGAGCTGGCGCGGATAGCGGTCCAGGTAGTCGTCCAGGTGCAATGCGGCCGAGGCCTTGGCGATGCGCTGGGCGATCAGCGCTTCGCTCTGGCGCTGCTCGCGCAGACCGAAGGCCATGTTGTCGTGCGCCGTCATGTGCGGGTAGAGCGCATAGCTCTGGAACACCATGGCGAGGCGGCGCTGCTGCGGCGGCAGATGGTCGGCCGCTTCGCCGTCGAACGCGATGGTGCCGCCGTCCGTGGTCTCCAGCCCGGCAATCGCGCGCAGCAGCGTCGACTTGCCGCAGCCGGAGGGCCCGACCAGCACGACGAACTCGCCCTCGCCGATGCCGAGGTGAACGTCGCGCAGCACGGCCGTGCTGCCGTACTTCTTGGACAGGCCGGTGATCTGTATGTGGGACATGGAACTCGAATGAAGAATGGACGGCGGCCGCTCAGCGGCCAGCCCCGAGGCCGCTGATCAGGTGCTTCTGGAATGCCAGCGCCACCAGGTACACCGGCGCGATGCCGACCAGCGAGGCCGCGGCCATCTGCCCGAAATTCACCACCCGCTCGCCCTGGAAGAGCGAGATGGCAACGGTGATGGTGCGAATGTCGGGCCGGCTGTTGAGCACAGAGGCCAGCAGGAATTCGTTGTAGGTCAGGATCAGGCAGATCAGGCCCGTGGAGACGAGGCCCGGCCACAGCAACGGCAGGTTCACCCGCCACAGCGTTCGCCAGTAGCCCACGCCATCGAGCCAGGCGGCTTCGTCCAGCGCCACGGGCACCTGCTTGAAGAAGCTGCGCAGCAGCCAGAACGCGACGGGCACGTTCATCAGGCCATCCACCAGGCCCAGCCCGAGGATGCTGTTGTTCAATCCCGCGTGGCGCATCATGAAGAACAGCGGCAGCAGCGCCACCACGGGCGGCGCCACATAGCTGGACAGCAATGCGCCGGCCAATGCGGGCCCGCGCCGCAGCTTGACCACGGCATAGGTCGCGGGCACCGCGACCACCAGCGTCACCGCAACGCTGACGATGGCCACCGCCAATGAATTGAACAGGTGCCAATGCAGCGGCGCGATCTCGAACACCGAGGACCAGTTGGCCAGCGTGGGCGCCAGGGGCAGGAAATGGCCCGACAGCACCTCGTCGCGCGACTTGAACGAGGTCGCGACCAGGAAGGCGATCGGCAGCAGGCAGAAGACCAGCACGGCCGCCAGCGCAAGGCGCAGCGCCGTCTTGCGCAGCCCTTCGCGCGAGTGGACCGCCGGCCTCGCTCGATCCTTCGTGGTGCTCTTGTGCGTCGTGGCCGAGCCCGTGCCGGCGTGCGCGGTGGATACGTGGGCAGTCGTCATGTCGCAGTCCGTGTTCCTGTGCGCGCGGGCTAGCCCGTGCGCCGCTCCACCCACGCCAGGGTCCGGAGAATCGGCCATGTCACCCACGCCACCAGCACGCAGAAGACAAGCGTCTGCGCGGCGGCCTGCCCGATGTCGAAGTTCTGCAGGCCCGACTTCCAGACTTCGTAGCTTGCCAACGTCGTGGCGCGCCCCGGTCCGCCGGCGGTGAGGATGTAGACCAGGTCGAAGGTCTTGAGCGACATCACCACCCGCAGCAGGAAGATGCCGACCAGCGCGGGCGCCAGCAAGGGCAGCGTGACCTTGATGAAGATCCGACGCGGACTCGCGCCATCGAGCGCAGCCGCCTCGTACACATCGGAAGGCAAGGCCTGCAATGCGGCCACGCACAACACAACCACGAACGGCAGCCACTGCCAGCTGTCCGCCAGCATCACAGCAGGCAGGGCCCAGGTGGTGGAGCCCAGCAGCGACACCGGTTCGCTCAGCCATCCCAGGCGCAGCAAGGTGCCGTTGAACAGGCCACCCGCCGGCGCGAGCAGCAGCTTCCAGGCCACGCCGACGAGCACCGGAGGCGTCATCAGCGGCAGCAGGATCAGGCTGTACGCCCAGCGCCCTTGCCGCAGTGCCTGCAGCAGCAGTGCGATCAGCAGGCCGAAGACGAGCTGGAGCAAGCAAGCCGGCACCGCATAGAGCACGGTGCGAAGCAACGTGAATGCGAAGTCGGAGGTCTGCGCGAGCGGCGCGAAGTTGCGCCAGCCCGCCCACGCGGTCAACGGCTGGCCCAGCGTGGACTTCGTGAACGCCAGCGCCAGCGTATAGAGCCCCGGCACCACGCACACCAGCGCCAGGCCGAGGGCCGCAGGCGTCAGCATCCAGCGCGGTGCCGTGCGTTGCCACCTTCCCTGCGATGACTGCAACGCAAGACTCATGCGTCGAGCAGTTGCACCCAGCTGGCCTGCGCAGCCTCCAACGCTTCACGCGGCTTCTTCTTACCCGACACGATCAGCGCGAGCTGCTCGGTCAGCGCATCCATCAGCTTGGGGCTTTGCGCCTGCAGCGGCCACGCCAGCGCATCGCCGATGGCGGCCTTCAGCTCGGGCTGCAGCTTGGGCGCGGCCTTGATGTAGTCGGGATGGTTCAGCACCGAGGTGCGGTTCGGGTCGATGCCGCTGCCGGGCAGCACATCCTGCTGGAGCGAGATGTCCTTGCTGGTGGCCCACTTGATGAATTCCCAGGCCAGTTCGGTCTTCTTGGTGCCGGCCGTGATGCCGAGGCCGAAGCCCGCATTCAATGCCGCGCGCGGCGTCTTGTTGTCTCCGCCGACCGGCAACTGGACCAGCGCCCACTTGTCCACGATCTTCGAAGAGGCGGGGTCCTGCGCGGTCACGCCCAGGTCGGTCCAGAAATCGATCATGGCGGCCTTGCCCGACAGGAAGGCGGGCAAGGCATGTTCGAACGCGGTTTCCGCCGGCGTGGGCAAGGCATAGGGCACGATCCGCGCCAACTCTTCCGCTGCGGCAATGGCCTGCGGGCTGGTCAATGCGGGCTTGCCGTCGGGCGTGAAGAAGCTGCCGCCGAAACCGGCGAGCCGGTTGGCATACGACGACCCCACGATCACCGGAATCTTGAAGCCCTGCACCACCGCGCCGTAGATGCCGTTGGCGGACTCCTTCTCGGTGATGAGGCGGGCGGCGTTGTAGTAGTCGTCCCAGGTCTTGGGGGCCGTCAATCCATGCCGGCCGAAGATCTCGGTGTTGTAGAACAACACGTGCGTGTCGCCGTCGTAAGGCAGCCCCCAGCGGCGCCCATCGCGCAGCGTGTAGGTGTCGTAGAGCGACGGCAGGAAGTCACCGGGCTCGATCTGCGCGGTGTCGCGCGCGATGCGGTCGGTGACGTCGACCACCACCTTGTCGGCCACCAGCGCGCCGAGCGTGTGATAGAAATAATCGATGACGTCGAACTGGTTCGCGCCCGACTGCACATCGAGCGTGGCCTGCGCATGCAGCTGGTCGTAGGGCACCGGCGTGACGGTCACTTTCGCACCCGTGAGCGCTTCGAACTCCTGCGCCAGCAGCTTGCCGGCCAGCGCATGCGGCTGGTTGAACAGCAGGTTCAGCGATTGGCCCGCGTATTTTTTCGCGCTCGCACCAGCCTCGGCCGGGGCGACGGGCGGCGGTGCCTCGGCGTCTTTCTTGCCGCAGGCTGCGAGCACGCCCGCAGCGCCCAGGGCGGCTGCCGTGCCGATGAACCGGCGGCGGTTCAGGGCCGATGCGATGGCGGAAGGCGCAGTGGCCGACGTGCCGGGCGCAGCAAGGACATTCTCTTTTCGACGCATGTTGATATGACCTCAGTTTGGAAGCCGCGATGTATTCGCAGCGCAATGGATATATGCGAATCGCGTGCCACTTGCTCGCTCCATACAAATCAACGAGTTAGCGCGAAATGACTGCCTTCGCGCATGCTGGGTCGGCAGCAGGCTGCGGCTGGATTGCTGATGAGCCAGCAGCGCTGCGCCCTCGCCCAAGCGCACGCTCAAAGCACAACGGGCCTGCGACGCGAGGTCGCAGGCCCGTTGCATCGGACGCTGAAGTTCAGGAATAGAAACTGGGCTGCGGCAGCCGCGCGTTGAGCGCCCAGTCGCCGAGTTCGCGCACCTTGTAGTCGACCGGATCGTGCAGCGTGTGCACGCGCAGGTTGCGCCAGTAGCGGTCCAGGCGCAACGCGGCGGTGGTGGCGCGCGCGCCTGTCACTTCGAACATGCGGTGCGCCACTTCGAGGCTCGCGCGCGTGCTCGCGACCTTGGCCGCGGCGACAGCGACGGCCACCTGACCGCGCTCGTGTTCATTCAGCGACGTGCCGCGCAGCCACGCCTGGTCGAATGCCGCCGCTGCCTGGTCGAGCAGCATGCGGGCGCCTTGCAGCGCGAGCCAGAAATCGCCGTAGTGCGTGAGCACGTACGGGTCTTCGTTTGCGGCCGAAGCGGTCGAGAACAGCCAGGGGCGGCCCTGCTGCAACGTGAAAGCCTTGGCCTCTTCGAGCGCGCCCTCGCCGAGGCCCAGGTAGATGTTCGCGAGGATCAGTTGCGCGAGCAACGGGCGCAGGCAGGCGAACGGCGTCGAGAGCGGGCCGGGGTCGAGCAGCAACTCGCCCGCATCGACCCGCACGTTGTCGAACCGCACGCTGCCGCTGTCGGTCTGGCGCTGGCCCATGTTGTCCCAGTCATCGAGCACGGTGATGCCCGCGCGCCGCGTGGGCACGACGCCGATCAGCAGGCGGTCGTTCGCATCGAGGGCCGAGGCGAGCAGCATGTCGGAATCGCTCGCGCCGGAGCAGAAGCTCTTGCGGCCAGAGAACACGTACCCGCCATCAGCCGCCTCCGCGCGCGTGGACTTGTCGAGCGGGTTCAGCGCGTTGCCCCAGAACCAGCGGCGTTCGCCGGTCTGCTCGATCCACGGCTGCCACTGCGCGCGCTGCGCGAAGAGCTGCGTGGTCGCGAGCAGCAGGTGATGAAAGGCGAACAGGTGCGCCACCGAACTGTCGACGCGCGCGAAGCCGCGCACCACGTCGAGCGTCTGCTGCCAGCTCGCGCCCAGGCCTCCGAATTCGGTCGGCACGCTGAGCATGAGCAGGCCGCTGTCGCGCAGCAGTTCGCGCTCGGCCTTGGGCGTGCCGCCGCGCTGGTCGCGCTCTACGGCAGTCTCTGCCAGTGCCTGCGTGACGCGCTGCGCGGTCGCATGCCAGGGCACGACTTCATCGCCGGCCTCTGCAGAGAAGTGCTTCATGCGGCGGCCTTCTCGCGCACCGGCGCTTGCGGCGAAGGCGGCACGATGTCGTTGGCGATGACCTCGCCGAAGGGCCCGGTGATGTTGGCCTGCCCCGCCGGGCGCACATGGGCGAGCGGCAGCAGCGGAAACAGCAGCTCGGCCACGCGGTACGCCTCTTCGAGATGCGGGTAGCCCGAGAAGATGAAGGTCTCCACGCCGAGCGCCGCGTACTCCTTGATGCGCGCCGCCACCTCCTCGGGGCTGCCCACGAGCGCCGTGCCCGCGCCGCCGCGCACAAGGCCCACGCCGGCCCACAGGTTGGGCGACACCTCCAGCTTGTCGCGACGGCCGCCGTGCAGCGCGGCCATGCGCTGCTGCCCCACCGAGTCGAAGCGCGAGAAGGCTTTCTGCGCGGCAGCGATGGTGTCGTCGGTCACGTAGGAGATCAGCTCGTCGGCGGCGCGCCATGCCGCCTCGCTGGTCTCGCGCACGATCACATGCAGGCGGATGCCGAAGCGCAGCGCGCGGCCGTGCTTCGCCGCGGCGGCGCGGGCCTTGGCGATCTTGTCGGCCACGTCTGCCGGCGGCTCACCCCAGGTGAGGTACACGTCGACCTGCTCGCCCGCGAGTTCGATGGCCGCATCCGACGAGCCGCCGAACCACAGCGGCGGGTACGGCTTCTGCACCGGCGGATAGAGCGTCTTCGCGTTCTCCACGCGCAGGTGCTTGCCCGAGAAATTGACCGTCTCGCCCGCCGCCACGCCGCGCCAGATGCGCAGGAACTCGTCGGTCACCTCATAGCGCTCGGCATGCGTGAGGAAGCTGCCGTCGCCGTGCTGCTCGTCGGGGTCGCCGCCGGTCACCACGTTGATGAGCAGGCGGCCGTCGGAAAAGCGGTCGAGGGTTGCGGCCTGCCGCGCCGAGACCGTCGGCGAAATGATGCCGGGGCGTATCGCGACCAGGAACTTGAGCCGCTCTGTCTGCGCCGCAAGCGACGAGGCGACCACCCACGAGTCTTCGCACGAGCGCCCGGTGGGAATCAGCACGCCTTCGTAGCCCAGTTCGTCGGCGGCCTGCGCCACTTGCCGCAGATAGCGATGGCTCACCGTGCGCGCGCCGCGCGAAGTGCCGAGGTAGCGGCTGTCGCCGTGCGTGGGGAGGAACCAGAAAAGTTGCATGCGGCGATTCAGCAGTTAGCGTGCCAGTCGCCCTGCCTGCGGGAACACGCGAAAGCGCGCGATTTCTGCTGCTGGAGCAGCAGCCGAACACCACATCTGCTGCACGCGCTGCATCGACCCGTCTGCGCTGCTGCCATGGAAGCAAAACAAGGATCGATATATGGATCGCATCGTTGGCCGCGCTCTTCTTCGCCGCGAACATGCTGCTGGCGCAGCAACCGTGCTGCCTGCGCATCAATCACCAAGGACTTGTGTGTGAGTTCCGTTCTTTCCATTCCGGCTGCCGAATCCCCGTGCGACATCGCGCGCGATCTCATGGAACGCTTCGCGGCCACCGCGGTCGAGCGCGACGAGCGCGGCGGCACGCCGAAGGCCGAACGGGATGCCCTGCGCGACAGCGGCCTGCTCGCGCTGAGCATTCCGCACGAGTTCGGCGGTGGCGGCGCGGACTGGCGCGAAACGCTCGATGTCGTGCGCCTGCTCGCGCAGGCCGACAGCTCGATCGCGCATGTGTTCGGGTTTCATCACCTGATGCTGGCCACGGTGCGCCTGTTCGCACGGCCCGCGCAATGGCAGCCGTGGTTCGAGCAGACCGCACGCCGCCGCTGGTTCTGGGGCAACGCGCTCAATCCGCTGGACGACCGCACGGTGTCGAGCGCACGCGAGGACTGGCGCGAGTTCACCGGGCAAAAGAGCTTCTGCTCGGGCGCGCTCGATTCCGAGATGCTCATCGCCTCGGCGCGCGAAGCGGGCAGCGGCGCCTTCATCGTCGCGGCGGTGCCTACCGGCCGCTCGGGCATCTTCGTCGCCCCCGACTGGAACAACATCGGCCAGCGCCAGACCGACAGCGGCAGCGTGACCTTCGAGAAGGTGCGCGTGGAGCAGCACGAGGTGCTGGCCGACCCCGGCCCGCTCTCGACGCCTTTCGCGTGCCTCCGGCCGCTGGTGTCGCAGCTCGTGCTGGCCAACATCTACCTGGGCATCGCCGAGGCCGCCTTCCACGATGCGAAGCACTACACGCTGCACGAGTCGCGCCCCTGGCATGCCGCGCATGTGGCGCAGATGCACGAAGACCCTTATGTGCTCGGCCATTACGGCGACTTCTGGGTGGGCCTGGAGAGCGTGCGGGTGCTGGCCGACCGCGCAGCCGACCGGCTCGACGCAGCCTGGCGGCGCGGCCCCGCGCTGACCGAGCGCGAGCGCGGCGACGTCGCGGTGGCGGTGGCCACCGCCAAGGTGGCGGCCACGAACACGGGGCTGGACATCTGTACGCGCATGTTCGACGTGGCCGGCGCGCGCGCCACCCACGGCGGCCTGCGCCTGGACCGCCACTGGCGCAACCTGCGCACCCAGACCCTGCACGACCCCGTGGCCTACAAGCTGCGCGAGCTCGGCGAATGGGCCCTCAAGCAGCAATACCCCGTACCGACCTTCTACTCATGACCGCCTACACCCGCCCCTTCGATGTGCTGCCATCGGTCGATGCCTCTTCCGCCGCCGACGATGAGGACCGGGACGCGCCCACGCTGCTGACCTTTCCCAACCCGCGCAAGCTCACCACCTCGATCCGCGCCACTGCGCAGGTCTTCCAGGACCCGCGCTCGGCCGCGCTGCTCGAACGCATCCGCATGGTGGCGCCCAGCGATGCCAACGTGCTCATCATTGGCGAGACCGGTACCGGCAAGGAATTGATCGCACGGCATGTGCACGACCTGAGCCGCCGCAGCGGCAAGCCCTTCGTGGCGGTGAACTGCGGCGCCTTCTCCGAAAGCCTGGTCGAGAGCGAGCTCTTCGGCCACGAGAAAGGCGCGTTCACCGGTGCGTTCTCGGCCAAGACAGGCTGGTTCGAGGCGGCCAACGGCGGCACGCTGTTCCTCGATGAAATCGGCGACCTGCCGCTGTCGATCCAGGTCAAGCTGCTGCGCGTGCTGCAGGAGCGCGAGGTGGTGCGGCTGGGTTCGCGCAAGAGCGTGCCGATCGACGTGCGCGTGGTGGCCGCAACCAACGTGCGGCTGCAGGACGCGGTGGCTGCCGGCCACTTCCGCGAAGACCTGTTCTACCGGCTGCACGTGGTGCACCTCGCGCTGCCCACGCTGCGGGAGCGCCCCGGCGACATCCTTCCGTTGGCGCGGCATTTCATCGAGGAATACCGCCAGCGGCTGGGCTACGGCGCGGTGCGCCTCGATGCCGGCGCCGAGCAGAAGCTCTCCGAGCACGGCTGGCCCGGCAACATCCGCGAACTGGAGAACGTGATCCACCACGCGCTGCTGATCTGCCAGCACGACGTGCTGGGCGCGGAGCACCTGCACCTGTCTTCGCTGAACATCCAGAGGCGCCCGACCGAGAGCGAGCCCCCTGCGCACGCCACGCCGCAACAGGCGCTGGAGACGGTGCTGCGCGAGCTGTTCAACGAGCCCCGCGATCAGATGTTCGAGTTGATCGAGGACACCGTGATGCGCACGGCCTTCGAGTTCTGCCATCGCAACCAGGTGCAGGCGGCGAGGCTGCTGGGGATCAGCCGGAACATCCTGCGCTCCAGACTCATCAAGAGTCGGGAGATTTCGGCGCTGAAATAGATGTGGGGCTGGAAATGAAAAACGGCCCCGTGAGGGGCCGTTTTTGCTTGCTATCTGGCGGAACCGGAAGTTTTCGACCCTATCTCAGACTCGAATGGCCCGGCTTCTTTGCACGATATACAGCACGCTTCACGACAGAGTCGGACACCTCGAACATCAGCGCAATCGCATGCATCGTGTGCTCACCGGTGGCGTACAACCGCACCACTTCGGCCTCAGCTTCTGACGACAGCGCACGCGATCTCCCAGGGAGGTTTCCACGATCACGCGCAGCACGCTGGCCCGCAATAGATCTCTCTCGAATGATGCCCCGCTCAAGTTGAGCAACAGCACCAAGAATCTGAATCACAAACGACCCCATCGCGGTGGTCGTATCAAGCGGCTCAGTCAAGCTCTTAACGAGCGCACCAGCGATACGAATCTCTTCCAAGATCGCCAGCAAATCGGGCAACGAGCGGGCCACCCGATCCAGCTTATAGACCATGAATACATCACCGGGCCGTAGCTCCCGAAGACAACGCCTCAACTCCACCCGCTCCCCAACGCTGGAGGTCTTTTCCTGAAAGATGACCTCAGCACCAGCAGCCCGCAATGCATCAATCTGCAAATGCGTTTCTTGCTCGCGAGTCGACACCCGCGCATAGCCAATCAGCATAAACACCCTTACGAGGCTGGATCACCGGCGCGACCTCCCTCCGTTAGACACGCCCAATCCATACGCGCTTAGGCCGAGACACATCAACTTTAAGAAACTGTACATTTGGCAACACCATGCGCCAAACACAGCTTGAAAACGCCCTCGCACAGTGGTTCCTCGCAGAACTAGCCATTGGCCTGATCGGCATGTTCATCATGCTGACGATCTTGTATTTCGTGATCCGGTGGGGAGTAAGAGACGGCATGCGCGATGCACAGCGAGGCACCCGCGCAGAACGACCACCAGCACGCTCAAAGCACGACACAGCAGGGCTACCCGACCTGAGAGCAGACTAGGCCACTACAGACCGCCGCTTCGGAATCTCTGCGGCCAGATAGAGCCAATCGCCGAAGTGAGACCAGCAGGTTTTACCAACCACCTCATGCTCCCGAGAAAGGAAGCTGAATGCCACATCAAGCAGATCGAGAGGACGATCCACTGTCCCCATATTTATCGCCTTGGGAACTTCTGAAACGCCAAATTTGGTCCATCGGTTGGACCACTTTTCTCCCTCTGCGTAGCCTTTGGAAATGTACTTCGCGATATAGCTCGCAATCCGAGCTGGAGTGCGATCCCCACCCTTGCGACGAGACACATCCACATTGCCCTGATGTTCCTTGGTCACAGAGCGCCAAATGGCCCGAAGCACATCAAAACTTTTGGTCCGAATCACCGAGGGAACACCATGCTTGGAGTAGCAGACCCGATGAAAAAATTTGGGGATGCGACAGGTAGCACCGTGAACATGCCAAGCACCCCGTTTCTGTTCCTCAAAGGCTGCGACCAGACCAAAATCAGGTAGCTCACGAGTCACACGACGAACGAACTCTTTGAGGTGCTTCTTGCAAAGCTCCAGGTCCTGCATATTGGACCTGTACGTGAGGGTCAGCATGGTGTCAGCACCCATTGCCTTACAGAGCTTGCGCACACGTGTCTTGGCACGATTGGCAGCGACAGCAATTGATTTCTCCCGCAGTTCATCAGCATGAAGCTCGCGATATCGATCCACCATTTCCATGTGATCGAGGATGCGTGACCGAGGCCAATCAAGCTCTGTAGCAACCTGCTGTCGAGCAGCCGTGATTTCCAAATGACCATTCCCAAGGTCATGAGCTTTGACAGTGAAGGGACCAGACCGAGTGATATCAACCACCTGAACTTCAGACACACGACCAGAGGCGAAATCAGCCGTTTTGACACGACCACCCTTCCAGTCCAGAATCGCAATCGCCATGGCTATCTCCAGTAGCTGTGACCACAAGGCCAGACCTGTTTGCCGCAGGTGCTGGCCTTACCTTTTGGGACCTTCAAGAGCCCCGTGTTCTAAAGTGTTTATTGGATAAATCTAGGCCGCGCTGCGCGCGGCCCCGGGCGCGCGGCCTTGCGGCCTTTCCGCGCCCTCCGGCGGCGTGGCAGTGACGAACGACAGGGCACGAGGACGAACACACGCCCACCATGGGGGACACCCCCATCCCCCCGGACATCCGCTCAGCAAGGGACAGCGCCCACCTCATACGCCACGCGACTTACGACGACCCATGTCTGCTCGAGCAGCTGAATCAAATAGGCCAAGATCCGGAGAGACTTGAATCAGCCGGTCGACCTCAGACAACCGCAAAGCCTGACGAATCAACCACGCCGCAGTGGCATCCCGAGACCAAGGCTTCGACCAACCCCATCGAGTCTCACGTTTTGCCAACGGACCACGAAGAGCCTCCAACCGAGCGAAGGCCTCATCATCAAGCGCGACAGAAAACCGTTTCACTTTCCCCCCCCGAATCGCGAGGCAACCTGTTGAGCGGGCACAGGAGCCTCAAAGACCGAAAGACCACCCATCCCCTTGACTTCGACGGTTTCTGCCGCCTGACGCCGATCCTGACGGTCTGAGCGCCCTTGTCGACCGTCCGGATCGAAATCCAAAAAGAAGCCGTTCGCCGCGAACTGGCGACACAGCTCATCGGACACGCGGTACGGGGTGGCCTGCTGGGTGTAGCACTTGCACCCCTGAGACACATTGACGATGCACGCAGCGGGGTACGGCGCTCGAGCAGGCTTTGCCACATCGTCATACCGAGGCGCAGTGAAAGCGAGCCCGGGCACACGTGGCTGATAAGCCTTGAAGCTGGACACGTCCTTAACCTGCGCGGCACCAGCCATCAGGTTCACATCCCCCGCGGCGGTTTGCGGTTGCGCTTGACCTGGTGGTTTGGCTCCAAGAGGAACGGCCTTGTTCGGGTTGACTGCAACCCCAAGCTTTTCGCCAAAGCCACTGATCTGCACGTAGGCGAACCACACCAGCCCAAGGAACCCCAGCACAAGCACGGGAAAGGCAAGCACCTTCGCAGGCAACCTCACTTTCATGTTGTGCACAGTGGCGGACTGATACCAACTGAAAACCTCTTTGGGGTAGCGGAACGTGGTCTTGATCGCCTTGTTCAAGTCGCCCTTGTCATCAATATCCATGACCCGATTGAGTTCCATAGCCACCGAGTTCGGGAGCCCGAAGGTCCGGCGCATGTGAATGTGCTGGTCCACGAAACCGCGCAACGCAAAGTCGATTTGCTTGGGGTACTGACAAGTGAAGATGAAGATAAAGCCGCGATGGCGATGCTTATCGAGTCGCTGAACCGCCTCAGGTATCGGGTCACGAGGACCACGCTGGGGAAAGAAATCCTGAGCCTCATCGAGCAACACCACCGACCCATCGGGAAGGTCCATCCACTTGGTCGGGTCGCACTCTTTCCAATCGGTGCGCGTCAAACCAGTGACGTTCGAGACGTAGACCTGCCGACCCTCTTTTGTATGCCTATCGGCCTCCGACAAAGCACGCAACGTCTTGCCAGAACCAGGGAGGCCGGTGATGAGAAGAATGGTCATTTCTTGAACCTCAAGACACGGAACGAAAGCTTGACGGCGATGGCTGAACCCCAAGCCGCAAGATAGATTTGCACGGCGGTATAGATGCCCATGATTTTGAGAATGGCGATGACATCCGAGGGCGCACCAGCGAACGATGCATCGATGGCATTTGAAGCCGCACTGAAGGCCTCATTGAGCCCCTGATAGGACACGAAGGCGATGCCCAACCCGGTGAGGATGCGCATGAGCACCTGACCGACGACGCCGGTAAGCGCCGTCATGATGATTCCGACCAACCACGGCATAGAACCTCCCTCAGTCTCTCGTGACGACCATCAAGAACGTGCGCAGGGCCACCAGAAGCGCCACAGCGATGACGATAGGCCGAGACCCCTCACCGATATCACACAGCGGCTTCAACGACAGAACGTATTGCTGACCCAAAAGATTCATGGGATAGCCAGCAGGGCATGCGGCGGTGACGTTCGATGCATTGACCCACGAAGTCCAGGCACCAGCCGTTCCCGCATCGCCGTTCGACTTGAACGAGCTCGCAACGGAACCATCGGTCACATCGATCGCACCAGTTTGCTTCCACGGCACATTGAAGTTTTCATACTCGCAACGAGCACGACTCTGTTCCTGTGCGATCGCGCACTGAATCGCATCGCCCTTGCACACGAAACCAGAGGCACAGTTACCGCCGTATTTGCTGCCCTCCTCATCGCCTTTTTTGCATGCATTGGAGCCGGGTTCCTGCTCGCACTTGGCATCACGAGACTGCGTGGTGGAGGTGGTCTCACATGTCTCAGTGGTCGCCCCCGATGCCTTGGTGCATTTCGTGGTGTCGGTCACACACCTTGCACCACCAGCCTCGCAATTCGTGTTGGAGTTCGTGCGCGTGGTGGACCCATCAGGGTTCTTGACCTCCGAACTGTCACGCGCTGACGTTGGCGTATCACTGCCAGTGGGTGCACATACGCGCCGACCGTTGACCTCACCGGGCGCTTGCCCAAGCGGGCAAGGGTCAGGAGCCGTAGTACCGGGCGCGGGCTTGTCAGGCACTTTGCCATCAGCAGGAACAGGGGTAGAGCCTTGAGGATCGGTACCTGCCCCACCGAGGCCGGTACACGTGGCCGCAGTAGCCCCGGTGTACTTGGCAGACCCACTGCAATACCAGATGCCGCCATCCTTAACACATCCCTCGCGCTCAGCCATCGCAACACACTTGCCAGCGCCTTTGGGATTCCACCCATCACAGTAGTAGTGCACATCGCCCACCGGAGATACGCCCGTGCCGCCCTCCCACTTGACGCTCCCAGCAGACGTACCAGCGATGCTTTCACAATCATTGGGAGGCACCACACACGAGGTATGAGTGGAGTCCTCGATATAAGGAGCGGTACATGCGCATGCCGTACCTGAAGCAGTACTGTTCGCAGGGCACACAGGCGCAGTGGACAGGATGGACTGCGAATTGGTGCCAACCACCACAGCACCCGTGGACTTGTTCGTGGTCTTGAAATAGCAATTGTTCGTCGCAGACGACAGGTACGTATGCGCAAACGATGACGACGCCGCAGTGGCGGCCACAGTCGCGAGCTGACACGCTTGATCGCCAGTGGATGCCTTAGGCGCTGTGACCTCCGTCAACGGACTGATCAACACGTAGTACTGGACAGCCTTAGGCACCAGCGCATGAGCTACGCCGACCCATGAGACACAGAACATCAACCCCAAGATGAAGCGACGCATCAACGGCCCCCCGCACTCACGAGAAAGAGCCACGTAGCCGCAATGGTCACGTAGAGGATGACGTTGTTGGAGAAATCAAAATCGAGAGGCATAAAAAAACGGGGGGCCTTTCGACCCCCCGCCCAGTCGCATTAACCGCCTGCAACGAAGCCCTTGATCCAACGGTAGGTCATGACGACCACTGCCAGACCGATCAAGGCACCACCCACGGTGGTAATGGCGGTCTTGGCCTGATCGATGCCGGTGGTGACCACCGAGACGTCGATGCCGGTCGATTGAGCCATCGCACCACCCGCAGCAGCCAGAGCCGCCACACCTACCAGCGCTGCACGAGCGCGCTTCTTCTTCATGTCCATTTGGACCTCCGTTTGACGGTGCAACAGCGCACCCAGAGATCGAGGGCGTCTCACGACGATGCTCAACAACTGGCTACGCTGTCCGCACGTCATCGCGAGGACCAAACAAACGCTACGAACCTGCCCAAGGCCCATGCCGTCACAAGGATGGCCAACACGGATGTGGCCAACTGCCCAGCCTGCTCGGACGTCAGCGGCTGGATGTAGTAGGTGAGCTTTGCGAGCTCTTCTTTGGTGGTGACCACATAGCCCGTGCTGCACGTGTGATCGACAGTCAGCACGTCTTGTGCAACACCGTTGACGGTGGAAGGTTCGGCTTTGATGCAGTACATGGTCAGCCCACCAACAACGACAGCGACACACACAAACCGATGACAAGACCCATCCACTCCCCGAAGGTCATCGGCACATCACGATCCACAAACGCACGCCAATGCGCCCATGCAACAGAAGCCACGACCAACAACCCGAGCACACCGAACGAGGCACACACCGCCCGAACGACCGGCGCGGGCACAACAGAACTCATGTCGTGAAACACGTCCATCACAACCCCTCTAAGGTCTCACCGCGACGCTCAGCCTCACGGTACATGCGCGCACGAATGCGCTGGAGCAGATCGACATTGCGTTGAGTCGCACGCTCGATACGACGCACACGATCCGCGAACGGAGCGGGCTTACGACGACGCACAATGAAACGCCACGCGGCGACACCGAGAAACTCTGCGACCTGCCCGGCGACGTAGCCCAGGAATGCCACGACGAAGACGTAGACGGTGAGCAAGGACATGACCTCACCCACTACCGATGCAAGCTCGTGAGCGGTCATCACTGCGCCCTCCAACGAATGGCGGGGACCTTGCTGTGGTCGCGACGACGGGCGCACTGAATGCGGTAGTTGCGTTCGGCGCGCTCGCCATCGAGCCAGATCAAGGCGGCGAAAAACATGCCGATTGCGAAGCCGAGAGCGAGCGCGGCGAACATCACTGCTTCACCGGAGCAGAAGGCGCAGGGGCCGAGGGCTGACGAGGGGTCAGCGGCTGGAGGTCCGTAAGGACAGGACCGATCTTGCCGTTCTGGAAATTCACACCCATCGCGTACGTGCCGCGATAGTCGCCCTGCGTCACTTTGCCGCGAAACGTGGGCGGCAGATCGAGCACACCCACTTGATCGAGTTCGCCAGCGTCAGTCAGCAGCGCGCACTGCGCGGTGTGGATTTCGTAGGGCTTGCCGGTCTTGGTGGAGATGCCCTTTTTGGGCTCATCGATTTTGAAGATACGCAGGATGCCTTGCATGGTTTTTCCTCTTTGGTTTGCTTACACGAAGCACTGGCGAACGTGCCAGCCGGAAACCCTCTCGAGAGGGCTACGAGCTGGCGAGTCAGAACAGCCTCCCCTGTACCCAGAACTCACGACGACGAATGAGGGACCAACGTTGAGCGGGGGTCACGGCCGATACCCCGCATAGCCATCGGCATAGACGCGGTCACACGACCCAAAGGCGCAATGGGAACCAGAAGGGAGCAAATCAGGCGCATCAAGCGAACAACCATCTAGCTGCCAATCAGCCCACCACTCGCTGTCCCAGCCACCCTGCATGTGCCTCACATTGGCGCAACGACGCGGAACAAAGAGACCATCAAACCGAGGGGTGTCCACCCCCACCCCGGGCTCAGCAGGAGCCGGCAGACTCGGCACTGAGCCGTTAGCCGAAGCAGGTGGGGGAGGACAGACGATGTGCTGCGCAAAGGCAACAAAACAGACTTGGTGCATGCCGGCTCCTAAAATGAGCAATTTGCAACCTGTCGCAAACTGCAATAGTCAGACGGAATTTACACCACCCAGTCGCAAACTGCAACACCCATGAACATAAAAGAACTGATTGAGGCAGCAGCCCAAGTCGCAGGTAGCCAAGTCAAGCTGGCCGCTCTACTCGACACAACCGCACCAACTCTGATTCAGATGAAGAACGGGACCCGGCCATGCAATTGGCGAGTGAGGGGAAAACTGCGGGCAGTACTGGGCGAAGACCCAACAAGAGCATTCATCACCGCAATGGCAGAAGACCTAGAGCAGTCAGAAAACGCAGACGAAAAAAAAGCTGCAGATGGCTTCAAAGCCATGCTTGCAGCGTTTCCAGAAGAACATGAAAAAAGCCCTGTCAATCCGGAGATCAACAGGGCTTCATCAACTTGGCGGAACCGGAGGGATTCGAACCCTCGATGAGGCTCTACACCCCATACTCCCTTAGCAGGGGAGCACCTTCGGCCACTCGGTCACAGTTCCTGAAAGAAGCCGAGATTATGCCACTGTCAGGCGGCCGGTTGGTCCAGATCGAAGGCTTTATGCAGCGCCCGGACGGCCAATTCCATGTATTTTTCGTCGATCACGACCGAGGTCTTGATCTCGCTGGTCGAAATCATCTGGATGTTGATGCCCTCTTCGCTCAGCACACGGAACATCTTGCTCGCCACGCCCACGTGGCTGCGCATGCCGATGCCCACGATGCTGACCTTGCAGATCTTGGTGTCGCCCACGATCTCGGTCGCGCCCAGCGAGGGCATGACCTTCGATTGCAGGAGGTCGATCGTCTTGGCGTATTCGTTGCGGTGCACCGTGAAGCTGAAGTCGGTCTTGCCGTCCTTGCTCAGGTTCTGGATGATCACGTCGACCTCGATGTTGGCGTCCGCCACGGCACCGAGGATGTGATACGCGATACCCGGCTTGTCGGGCACGCCGAGCACCGAGATCTTGGCTTCGTCGCGGTTGAATGCGATGCCGGATACGACGGCTTGTTCCATGTTTTCGTCTTCCTCGAAAGTGATCAGCGTGCCGGACTTGGCCTCTTCATTGATGTCGATGTCCCATGCGGTGAAGCTCGAGAGCACACGCAGCGGCACCTTGTACTTGCCGGCGAATTCCACCGAGCGGATCTGCAGCACCTTGGAGCCCAGGCTCGCCATCTCGAGCATCTCTTCGAAGCTCACGGTGGTCAGGCGCCGCGCATCGGGCTCGACGCGCGGGTCGGTGGTGTAGACGCCGTCCACGTCGGTGTAGATCAGGCACTCGTGCGCCTTCATGGCCGCCGCAATGGCCACGGCCGAGGTGTCGCTGCCGCCACGGCCCAGCGTGGTGATGTTGCCTGCGTCGTCCACGCCCTGGAAGCCGGTGATGACCACCACCTTGCCCGCGTTCAGATCGGCCATCACGCGCGCGTCGTCGATGCTCTCGATGCGGGCCTTGGTGTACGAGTTGTCGGTACGCACCGACACCTGCCAACCCGCGTAGCTCACCGACTCCATGCCCTCGGCCTGCAGCGCAATGGCCAGCAGCGCGGACGAAGCCTGCTCGCCGGTCGATGCCAGCATGTCGAGTTCGCGGTTGTGGGCATCGCCCGGTTTGCTCGGCGCCAGTTCCTTGGCGAGGCCGAGCAGGCGATTGGTTTCGCCGCTCATGGCACTCGGAACCACGATCATCTGGTGGCCGGCGCGCGCCCACTTGGCGACGCGCTTGGCGACATTTCTG
Source organism: Variovorax boronicumulans (assembly GCF_030812215.1). Classification (GTDB taxonomy): domain Bacteria; phylum Pseudomonadota; class Gammaproteobacteria; order Burkholderiales; family Burkholderiaceae_C; genus Variovorax; species Variovorax boronicumulans_C. The sequence goes on from NZ_JAUSSG010000001.1 coordinate 247,685, forward strand.
ATGCGCTCGGTCGAGCCCATCGACGTACCGCCGTATTTGTGAACGATCAATGCCATGGGTGAAATCAGAGAAAAGAAAAGGGCCGCTGTATAGGCGGCGCCCTGCAAGCTGTGGGAGCTAAGTCTTCGGCGAGGGCGGGGCATTGTACCAATGCAGCCTGCCCCCCCTCCGCTCGGCGAAACCGCCGGCCACTTTGAGGTGGATGCGGTGGCCGCGCGTGGTGCACGCGCGGACCTGGTCGAGCAGCTGGTCGAGCTGCGCTGCGCTGGGGGCGCAGCCGTGCGACTGCATCAGCCAGTGGCGCAGCACGTTGGCCTGGCGGGCCCGTGAAAGCGCCTGCAGCGCCGTGATAAGGGGCGGGTCGCCCACGGCTTCCAGGTCCTGTGTGGCGAGTTCGAGCAGCAGTTGCTGCGCGTGCGCCGCATGGCCGATGCTGCGCGCGAAGGTAGCGCGGAACTGCGGAAACGCCTGCTCCAGCGCGGGCAGCAGCACCGCGCGAATCCGGTTGCGGGTGTAGCGGGCGTCGCCGTTGCTCGGATCTTCGATCCAGGACAGATCGCGCTGCGCGAGCCACGCGCGGATATCGGCCGCGGGCACCGCGAGCAGCGGCCTGTACAGGCTCAGACCATTGCGCTCGGCGCACGCCGGCATGGCCGACAGGCCCGGAAGCCCCGCGCCACGCGACAACGCCAGCAGGAGCGTCTCGACCTGGTCGTCGGCATGGTGCCCCAGGGCGATCGATGAAATGGGGGGCCGCTGCGCATCGCCGGCGCGGGCCATGACGGCGAAGGCTTCGTAACGCGCACGTCGAGCCGTATCTTCGGGGCTGTCGCCCGGCGCATGTCGAGCATCGACGCGATGCACGACGAGGGGCACGCCGAGCCTCTCACACACCGCTTCGCAATGCCGCTCGAAATCGTCGGCCGCGGCCTGCAGTCCGTGATGCACATGAAAAGCCACCACTTGCCCCGGCCAGCGCGATGCGCAGGCGGCCAGCAAGGCGGTGGAGTCCGCACCGCCACTGAAGCCCACCGCCAGCGGCCACTGCGCCGGCTCGAACGCGGCCATGGCGCGTTCGAAGGCTTCGCTCATGGGGGGCTTGCTTATCTGCCGGTGTCGGCCTTGGTGTCGTTGAAACGGCCGTAGCTCTGCAGGCGCTCGTAGCGGCGCTCCAGCAGTTCCTTCGGCTTCAGGTCGCTGACCTGGCGGAACGCATCGTTCAGCGCCCGCTTGAGGAAAGCCGCCATCTGGCGGTGGTCGCGGTGCGCGCCGCCAACCGGCTCGTTCACGATCTTGTCGACCAGGCCCAGTGCCTTCAGGCGATGCGCCGTGATGCCGAGCGCATCGGCCGCTTCCTGCGCCTTGTCGCTGGTCTTCCAGAGGATGGACGCGCAACCTTCGGGGCTGATGACCGAATAGATCGAATACTGCAGCATCACGAGCTGGTCGCCGACCGAGATGGCCAGCGCACCGCCGGAGCCGCCCTCGCCGATGATCGTGACGATGATCGGCACCTCGAGCTGCGCCATCTCGAAGATGTTGCGGCCAATGGCTTCGGACTGGCCACGCTCTTCGGCATCGATGCCGGGGTACGCGCCGGGCGTATCCACGAAGGTGAACACGGGCAGCTTGAACTTCTCGGCCGTCTTCATGAGCCGCAGGGCCTTGCGGTAGCCCTCGGGCTTGCTCATGCCGAAGTTGCGCGCAGTGCGCTCTTTTGTGTCGCGGCCCTTTTGATGGCCCAAAACCATGCAGGGCACGCCGTTGAAGCGCGCGAGGCCGCCCACGATCGACAGGTCGTCGGCAAAGTGCCGGTCGCCGTGCAGTTCGACGAAATCGGTGAAGATTTCGTTGACGTAGTCGAGCGTGTAGGGGCGTTCCGGATGCCGGGCGATCTTGGTGATCTGCCAGGGCGTCAGGTCGCTGTAGATGTCCTTGGTGAGTTGCTGGCTTTTCTTGCCGAGCTGATCGATTTCTTCCGAAATGTCGACCGCCGATTCGGTCTGTACATAGCGCAGTTCTTCGATTTTTGTTTCGAGTTCAGCAATGGGCTGCTCGAAGTCGAGGAAGGTTCGTTTTGCCAACGTCTTCTCCTGTTTTATTTCAATACGCGACCGGCACGGGGTCCAGCGACCGCCAAATATACCAAGTCGCCACGCTGCAATATGGCGCCCAGGCCACGGCGACGTCGCGGGCATCGCTGCGGCTGACCGGGTCGCCCGAAAAGTAGTTGACGCTGATGCCGTTGAGCAGGCCGACGTCGTCCACAGGCAGCACGTTCGGCCGCATCAGGTGGAAGATGAGGAACATCTCGGCCGTCCAGCGGCCGATGCCGCGAATGGCCACGAGCTCTTCGATGATGAGCTCGTCGGCCATGTCCTTCCACGCATCGACGTGCACCACGCCCGAGTCGAAATGCAGGGCCAGGTCGACCAGGTATTCGATCTTGCGCGCCGAGAGGCCCGCGGCGCGCATGTCGTCGACCTTCAGCTTGAGCACGTTGGCCGGCGTCAGCTTGCGCGGCAGCACGGCGAACTTGTCCCAGACCGTTTGCGCGGCCTTCACCGAGATCTGCTGGCCCACGACGCTGCGCGCCAGCGTGGTGAAGGCGTCGCCGCGCGATTCGAGGCAGGCTTCGCCGAATTTCGGAATCAACCGCTTCATCACGCGGTCTTTCTTGGCCAGGTGCTTGCAGGCCTCTTCCCAATAGTCCGGCGTGTAGATCTGAACGGTCGGGTTCTTGGAAGCGGGCATGGGGTTGGTGGTTCCGTTCACTTCGCGACGGTCCAGCTCGTGCCGGTGGGCGAATCCTTGAGCACGATGCCCTGGTCCAGCAACCCCTGGCGGATGCGATCGGCCTCGGCGAAATTCTTCGCGGCCTTGGCGGCGGCACGTGCATCGATCTGCACCTGGATGGCCGCATCGTCGAGCGTCGCACCTGCGCGGAGGAAACTCTTCGGATCGCTCTGCAATATCTGCACGCACCCGCCCAGCGCCTTCAACAGCCCGGCCTGCGTGGCCGACCGCGTGCGGTTGACCTCGCCCGCCAGGTCGAACAGCACGGCCACCGCTTCGGGCGTGGCGAAGTCTTCGTCCATCGCGGCCTTGAAGCGCGCGGCGTAGGGGTCGTTCCAGTCGATTGCCGTCACCTCGGCCGGCGTCACCAGGTCGAGCGCCGTGTACAGCCGCGTGAGCGAGTTGCGCGCGTCGTCCAGGTGCACGTCGCTGTAGTTGAGCGGCCGGCGGTAGTGCGCGCGCAGCACGAAGAAGCGGATGGTCTCGGCGTCGTACTTCTTCAGCACATCGCGGATCAGGAAGAAGTTGCCCAGGCTCTTGGACATCTTCTCGTTGTCGGTCACGATGAAGCCGTTGTGCATCCAGTAGTTGGACAGCGGCTTGTCGTTGGCGCCTTCGCTCTGTGCGATTTCGTTCTCGTGGTGCGGGAACTGCAGGTCTTCGCCGCCGCCGTGGATGTCGAGCGTTTCGCCCAGCAGCGCGCAGGCCATGGCCGAGCACTCGATGTGCCAGCCCGGACGACCGGCGCCGAACTCGCTGGCCCACTTGACCTCTTCGGGCTCGCTGGCCTTCGCGCTCTTCCAGAGCACGGGGTCGAGCGGGTCGTCCTTGCCGTCGAGCACGGCCACGCGTTCGCCCGCGTGCAGCTCGTCGATCGACTTGCCGCTCAGCTTGCCGTAGCCCGGGAACTTGCGCACCGCGTAGTTCACGTCGCCGTTCTCGGCGCGATAGGCCAGGCCCTTCTTCTCGAGCGTGCCGATCATCGACAGCATCTGCGGGATGTAGTCGGTGGCGCGCGGCTCGTGCGTGGGGCGCTCGATGCCGAGGGCATCGGCGTCTTCGTGCAGCGCATCGATCATGCGATCGGTCAGTGCGCGGATGCTCTCGCCGTTTTCCACGGCGCGGCGAATGATCTTGTCGTCGATGTCGGTGATGTTGCGCACATAGGTCACATCGAAACCGCTGGCCTTGAGCCAGCGCTGCACCACGTCGAAGGCGATCATCGAGCGGGCATGGCCCAGGTGGCAGTAGTCGTAGACCGTCATGCCGCAAACGTACATGCGCACCTTGCCAGGTTGCAATGGGGAGAATTCCTCCAATTCACGCGACAGCGTGTTGTAGATGCGCAGACTCATGAGACTCGGAAAGCGTCGCTTCGCGCACGTGCGGCACGGGCGAACGACGGGGTATTTCAGGGGTGACGGGGACAGTGGCCACGAGGGGTTGGACATGGCCCCTCGGCTACAATGCAACGCAGTATAAACGGCCGCCGCAGCCTGCTGCCGCGTCCCTCCCGGGTGTTCTCCAGGCCCGCATTCCCCAATCCTGCCGAGGCTTCATGAAGCACGCCGTGTTCACCAAATTTTCCATCGCCTTCGCGCTCCTGTTCAGCCTGTGGGGTTCCGTTGCGCATGCCAACGAGTACGACGAAGTGAACCTTCTGCTGCGTCAAGGCAAGGCCACCGAAGCGCTCGCCAAGGCCGACACCTACATCGCCGGCAAGCCGCGCGATCCGCAGATGCGCTTTCTGCGCGGCGTGATCCTCACCGAGCAGAACAAGCAGCCCGAGGCCATCATCGCCTTCACCCAGCTCACGCAAGACTTCCCCGAGCTGCCCGAGCCCTACAACAATCTCGCGGCGCTGTATGCCTCGCAGAGCAAGTTCGACCAGGCACGCGCCGCGCTCGAAACCGCCCTCCGGCTCAATCCGAACTACGCGACCGCGCACGAGAACCTCGGCGACGTGTATGCGCGCCTCGCGGCTCAGGAGTACGTGAAGGCGCAGCAGTTCGCCAGCACCAACGCCAGCGTCGCGCCCAAGCTCGTGCTGATCCGCCAGATCTTCACGTCCAAGGCCGAAGCCGAAGCCGCCGCGCTGCCGGCTGCGCCTCCGGTCATCCGCAAGCCGGTCGGCAAGTCCAGCAAGTAAGCCGCTGCCGGCACGGGCGGTGCGACGTATTCGTTGCACGGTCCGCGCCCTCCCCCCTTTCGCAAACGGAGCATCACTTGACGATCCACGCCTTTTCAAGATTCAGCCGCCGCAACGCCTTCATCCTGGCCGCGGCCATCGGTTTCGCCGCCACCGGCTACGCGCAGCAAGCCGCACCGCGCGTGAAGCTGGCCACCTCGGCCGGCGACATCGTGGTCGAGCTCGATGCGGCCAAGGCACCCAAGACGGTCGAGAACTTCCTGCAGTACGTGAAGGACAAGCACTACGACGGCACGGTGTTCCACCGCGTGATCGACGGCTTCATGATCCAGGGCGGAGGCTTTACCGCCGACATGAAGCAGAAGCCCACGCGCGCGCCGATCCCGCTCGAAGCGGACAACGGCCTGAAGAACGACAAGTACACGATCGCCATGGCGCGCACCGGCAACCCGAACTCGGCCACCTCGCAGTTCTTCATCAACGTGAAGAACAACGACTCGCTCAACGCGCCCAACCCCGACGGCTACGGCTACACGGTGTTCGGCAAGGTCGTGTCCGGCACCGACGTGGTCGACAAGATCCGCGCCGTGCAGACCGGCAACAAGGGCGGCATGCAGAACGTGCCTGTCGAGACCATCACCATCCAATCCGCCACGCTGGCGAAGTAATTCATCCCCAATTTCCGAAGAAGGAGTCCCTCATGAGCAACCCCCAAGTCGAACTGCACATCAAGAACTACGGCGTGATCACGCTCGAACTCGACGCCGAGAAGGCCCCCAAGTCGGCCGAGAACTTCATCGCCTACGTGAAGAAGGGCCACTACGACAACACGGTGTTCCACCGCGTGATCCCGGGCTTCATGGTGCAAGGCGGCGGCTTCGAGCCCGGCATGAAGCAAAAGCCCACCGGCGCCGAAATCGAGAACGAAGCCAACAACGGCCTGAAGAACGCCAACTACACCGTCGCCATGGCCCGCACCAGCGCGCCGCACTCGGCCACCGCGCAGTTCTTCATCAACGTGGCCGACAACGGCTTCCTGAACCACACGGCCCCCTCGGCCCAGGGCTGGGGCTACGCGGTGTTCGGCAAGGTCATCAACGGCACCGACGTGGTCGACAAGATCAAGGCCGTGAAGACGGGCCGCAAGGGCTTCCACGACGACGTGCCGCTCGAAGACGTGGTGATCGAAAAGGCTGTCGTCATCTCGGAATGACCCACAGGTACGGCGCGGCATGACCAACGTGGCGAACCCGGCTTTCACCGAGCTGGTGGCGCCGCCCGCGTGGCGCACCGTCGACCTGATCTCCGACCTGCACCTGCAGGCCGGCGAGCCCGCCACCTTCAATGCCTGGAAGGGCTACCTGGAAACCACGCCGGCCGATGCGCTCGTCATCCTCGGCGACCTGTTCGAGGTGTGGGTGGGCGACGACGCCGCAGCCGAGCCCGGCTTCGAGGCGCAATGCGCCGAACTGCTGCGCCGCACCGCCGAGCGGCTGCCGGTGTTCTTCATGCACGGCAACCGCGACTTCCTGGTCGGCCCCGCGCTCGCGGCGCAATGCGACCTCACACTGCTCGACGATCCCACCGTGCTGGTGCTGCACGGCCAGCGCTGGCTTCTGAGCCACGGCGACATCCTCTGCCTCGAAGACACCGAATACCTCAAGTTCCGCGCGATGGTTCGCACGCCCGAATGGCAGTCCGCGTTTCTAGCCCACCCGCTCGAGGAACGGCGCGCCCTTGCGCGCGCGATGCGCACGCAGAGCGAAGACCGCAAGCGCAATCCGTCGACGATCTGGGCGGACGTGGACACCGGTGCCGCCCGCCAATGGCTGCAGCAGGCCCAGGCAAGAACGATGGTGCACGGCCACACGCACCGCCCCGCCGAGCACGATCTGGGCAACGGCCTGCGCCGCATCGTGCTGAGCGACTGGGACGCGGCAGCCCATCCGCCGCGCGCGCAGTTGCTGTGCCTCTCCGCCGCCGGCGCGCAACGCGTCGACCTGCGCTAGTCGCGCCCGAACCGCGGAACTGCCGATGTTCAAGTGGCTGCGTCGTCTGCGCGCCCTGCCCCCGATTCCCGATGCCGCCTGGCAGGCCACGCTGGCGCGCTATGCCTTCCTGGCCGACCGCCCCGCTACCGATGTGCAGCGGCTGCGCGCGCTGGCGGCCGAATTCCTTCGCGACAAGGAATTCCACGGCACCCAAGGCTTTGTCATCACCGACGAGGTGGCACTGGCCATCGCCGCGCAGGCCGTGCTGCCCGTGCTGCACCTGAAGGGCCATCTCGACTGGTACGACGATTTCGTCGGCATCGTGGTGCATCCGTCCGAGGTCGTGGCGCGGCGCAAGGTCGTCGACGAGGCGCTGGTCGTGCACGAGTACGACGAGGTGGTCGCCGGCGAAGCCATGGACCGCGGCCCGGTCATGCTCAGCTGGCAGGACGTGCTCGCGAGCAGCGTCACCAGCGAAGGCGGCTACAACGTCGTGATCCACGAGTTCGCCCACAAGATCGACATGCGCGGCGGCGACGCCGATGGCTGCCCGCCCTTGCCGTCCGGCTTCGCGGGCAAGCGCAGTGCCCGCGAATCGCGCGCCGCGTGGCTGGCCGTGCTGCAACCGGCCTACGACGATTTCCGTGAGAAGACCATCATGGCCGAGCGCTTCGGTGCCGAGCCGCCGTGGCTGGACGATTACGGCGCGACATCGATCAGCGAGTTCTTCGCGGTGGCCTGCGAGGCCTACTTCGTGAATCGTCCGAACTTCGCCCGGGATTTCGCCGCGGTGACCGTTCTCTTTGATGAGTTTTTCCTGGGCAGGCAAGACTGAGCGGCGACAGGGTCCGCTGATTTCGGCACCTCCCCAAAAAAAGACGCCCCGTGGGGCGTCTTTTTCATGGCCGTGCGGCCCGTGCGGCCTTGCTTGCGTATTTACTTGCGCAGCAGCGCCTTCAACGCGTTCTGCAGACGACGTGCGCTCGCCGCATCGTGCGCCGCAGCCAGCACCTTGCCGGCATCCTGGCCCCAGGTCTGGGCCGGCGCCGGGTCGCCGCGCTTCGTCAGCAGCTTGAGTTGCAGCGCACGGCGCGCGTCGAGCTGCTCGGCGGGCGTCGGCACTTCGGCGGCCATTTCCAGGCGCAGCAGCGCTTCCGCGGCATCGCTGGCAGCAGCCGTCGGTGCGCTGCCGATGGCTTGCGACCAGTTCGTGCGCACAGCCGGCGTGACCGCGCGCCCCAGTTCCTGGACGCTCGGAAGGCGCGCCGCATCGCGCTGCTCCCAGGCGCCGAGCACTTGCGTCAGCGCCTCGCCGTGGGCTTGCGCCGCGAGCTTGCGCAGCGCCATGTCCGCGCGTTCGAGCGCTTCGCGCTGGGCGCGGAAAGCGGCATCGCCCAGACGCGGGCCGCGGTCTTCGAAGCGCGGAGGACGGTCGCCGAAACGACCGGCCGGTGCGCCGCGATCGCCACCACGGTCGCCGCGTCCATCGGGGCGAGGACCGCCACGGTCGCCGGGACGACCCGGACCTGGCCGGCCGCCGTCGCGACGGTCGCCGAACTTGCCGCCAGCGCGGCCTGCGGGCGCCGCGTCCGTCTTCCTGCTGCTGGGACGATCGTCACCACCACGCATGGCCACGACCGGCTTGGGCGCTGGCTTGGGCGCAGCGGCCGGTGCCGGGCTTTCGACAGCGGCGGCCTCACCGGCTTCGTGCGCTGCACCGTCGGCGCGTGCAGAGGCATCGGCGCCATCGGCCGGGGCCACGAGGTCGGGTGCGGCAGCCTGCGCTGCTTCGGTCGGCGCGGCTGGCGAGGCTTCCGCATCGCTCGGGCTCGGCGCCTGCTCTGCGCTTTCGGCGAATTCAGCGGCGGCCTGTCCGGGCGCCACGACTTCGGTTGCGCCGACCGACGGACCGTCGGTGCTCGCCACGGCCTGTTCGGCCTTGGGTGCGGGCGGCGGCGCTTCGCCGCGCAGCGCACCCTCGAGGCGGGCGATGGCCGCGCGGATCTTCTGCACGTCGCCGCCGGCATTGGCTGCGTCCAGCGCCTTGGAGGCCTCGAGCACATGGCGGTCGTGCTCGCTCATGGCGGCCGATGCCTTTTCGCGCTCGGCGGTCTTGCGGTTGAAGGCTTCGTCGATGGGGGCGCGGAACGCGTCCCACAGTTTCTGTTCGTGGCGGCGGTCGAGCGGCACGCTTTGCGCCTCGTGCTGCCAGCGCTGCTGCAGCGCCTTGACGGCGTCGATGCGCAGCATCGGCTGGGCGCCGAGCTCGGTGGCCTCGGCGATCATGGCCTGGCGGCGTTCGACGCTGGCCTTCTGGGCCGTCTCGAACGGCGCGCGCGCGGCACCGAAGGCTTCGTTCCACTGCGGCTGCAGCTCGGCGAACACCTTCTCGCCCACGTGGCCGGCATCGCGCCAGCGGTCGGCGAACTGGTGCAGCGCGCGGTTGTGCGCCTTCAGGTCGGTGGCGCCGGCATGCTCGGCGGCCCAGGCCTTGACCTCTTCGATCAGCGCCACGCGATGCGCGCGGTGCTCGGCCGCATCGGCGCGAACCTTCTCGAGCCAGGCTTCGACCACCTTGTGGGCTTCGTTGCAGGCTTCGTCGAAGCGCTTCCACAGTGCATGGTTCGGCACGCCACCCTGGTCGGCCTGCTTCCACTGGTCGCGCAGCGCGCGCAGTGTTTCCTGCATCTTGCGGCCGCCGAGGGCCTGGCCTTCGGGGCGCTTGAGCAGGCCTTCGGCCTTGGCGACGAGGTCTTCGCGGACCTTGTCGGCGCTCCAGCGCTGCCAGCCTTCGAGCTCACCGGCTGCAACCAGCGCGGCGTGCACACGGGCTTCGAGCGGCGACTCGACCAGCTTGCCGTGCTCCTTGAGCACCGCACGCAGCGCGGCGGCCGCGCCGGCGCTGGCCTTGCCGTGGCCTTCGGCGGTTTCCTGTTCGAGCTTGGCGAGCGCGGCCTGCACGGCGTCCTGCGCGGCGGCGCGAACGGCCGGATCGACCTTCGGCGCCGCAGGCCGTGCGGGCGCAGCGGCCTTGGGAGCGATCACCTCGCCACGCGCGCTGCGCAGCTCGTCGGCCCACACGGGCACCGGCGGCAGCGGTGCGGCGGCATCGGCTGCAGCGGCGATGGCCTGCGCCAGCGCGCTGTGGAACGCATCGGACACGACCAGCAGTTGCGACTTCGATGCCTCCAGCTGCGGCGCGAACTTGGCGTCGAGGCTGTTCCAGTTGATGTCGGAGGTGATGTCGGCAGCCTGCTGCTGCCAGTGCGTCACGTCGTTGCGCAGCGACTCTTCGGCAGCCTGGGCGTCCTGCCAGCCCTTGGTGGAGAGCACTTCAAAACGCTGTGCAAGCAGCACGGCGGCTTCGCGATGCACCTGGGCGCGGTGCTGCAGGTCTTCGATGCCCTTCACGCGTTCGGCCAGCCTGGCCTTCAGGCCGGCGAGCGGTTCGCGCGAGAGCGGTGCGCCAGCCTTGGCTGCGTCGCGCTGCCAGGCGAGTGCATCGGCGATGTTGAGCTTGGACTGGCCCAGCAGCAGTTCGGCCTTCTGCGCCCATTCGGCGGCAATCGCTTCCTGGCCCTTGGCGCGCTTGAGCTCGTCGAGCTTCTCGCGCAGCAGGCGTGCCGCGCCCTTGTCGCGACCACTCAGCTCCTTGAAGACTTCCTGCATTTGCTCGGATGCCGGGTTGCCCGCGAGCCAGTCGCGGATGCGCGCGGCGCGCTCGCCCGAAGTCGGCGCGGTGAAGGCGCCGCCGGTGAGCGTATCGAGGGCTTGAAGGTCGTGTGGCTTGGAAGAAGTAGAGGTCACTGGCGAAATCGTTGTCTTGGTAGAGAAAGCGAAGGCGCCGGCAAAGGCCGGCGCACATCGACATTTTCACCCACTTGCGATGGACCGCCGAATTCCGTGGCGGAACGGCGGCCAACGCTGGCTGCGGGGCTGGGAGATTGGCGGGAACTACATATATAGCAAGCCGATGCAAAAAGCCAAGTGGCCGTTCTTACTTCATGGTCAGTTTGAGCTCGGCGCCTGGCTTCCAGTCGGCACCGCTGGCCGTGGTGCGCACCGCGCCCAGGAACAGGCGCTCGCTCGTGAGCTTCTGTGCCAGCAGGTAGTCGCGCACCGCGGCACCGCGCTCCACGGCCAGTTGCCGCATCGACTCCTCGTCGACCGGCACGCTGGCGAACAGCAGGTTTTCCATTTCCTTGACGGGCAGGTCCTTGGCGAGGCCGACGAGGTTGCGCGGCTTGGTGATGTCGGCGCGCTTGTAGACGGCCGTCAGCAGCTCGGGGTATTCGGCGTCGGTGACCGGCGACACATCGGTGCCGGTCTGGCCGCCGCGCACCGCGACACGGCGCTTCTCGGCCTGGGTCAGCTGGCGCACGCGCTGGCGCTGGTAGGCGTCGCGCTCCTTCTCGAGGCTCGAGGTGCCGATGACCGTCATCTCCAGCGTCGGCCGCTCGGTCAGCGCCTTGGCGACCTTGTCCAGGCTTTCCTTGGCCACGGCGCTGAGCACCGAACTTCCCGGCTCGAAGGTGATGGTGCTCGATTCGCCGCTGCCGCCGCCGCCAAGACCGCCGGTGAGCAGGCTGAACGGCGCCGTCACGGCCTTGACGATCAGGTTGACCACGGCCTTCCAGATCAGCGGACCGACGCTGAACTGCGGATCGTTGAGCGACCCGCTGAGCGGCAGGTCGACGTCGATCACGCCGTTGCGGTCGGCCAGCAAGGCCACGGCCAGTTTCACCGGCAGGCTGTTGGGTGCGCCGGCGACCTCCTCGCCGAACTGCAGCTGGTTGAGCACCAGCTTGTTGGTGGCCGTGAGCTGGCCGTCGGGCGCGACCTTGTAGTTCACGTCCATGCTCATCTTGCCGCGCTCGATGCCGTGGCCGGCGTAGCGCACCGAGTACGGCGACAGCGGCGCCAAGTCGAGGTCGCGCATCTTGGCCGTGACGTCGAGCTCGAGCGGCTTGGCCAGCGGATTGAGCTTGCCGGTGATTTCCAGCGCGGCGGTCTGCTGCGCCTTGCCGCGCAGTTCCAGGTCGGCGAGCGCAGGCCGGCCGGTCTCGCCCTTGGGCGGGTTCGACGAGAAGGAACTGAGCTTGCCGGTCAGCTCGCTCAGGTCGGCCGAGTAGTTCGGCTTGACGAAGAGGTCGGTGAAATCGATCTTGCCGTTGACCAGGCTCATCGGTCCGAAGTTGATGACCGGCGTGGGGCCGGTGTCTGCGGCCGCCTGCGCCGTGGCGACAGGCGCCTGCGCCTTCGCGGGCTGCTCGGGGCTGCCGCCCACCATGGCTTCGGCCGGAACCGGTGCACCGCCCGAGCGCTGCGCCGGCGGCGCCCCGCGGGTCGTGGTGGTGGTGCCGCCCGGGCTCTTCTGGGTCTTGGCTTCGGCGGTTGCCGCAGCAGCGGCTGCCCCCTCGGCCTCGCCCTTCTTCGTCAGGTTGAGCAGGTTGAGCCGGCCGGTCGGATCGACGATCACACGGGCGAAGAAGTCGGTCAGCGTGGTCTCGCGCACGTTCACGTTCGGCGGCGCGTTGGGGGCCAGACTGACCTGCAGGCCACGCAGGCTCAGCGTCTTCCAGCTCAGGAGCTGGTTGGTGTTGCGGTCGAAACCGGGCGACTGGGTCAGCGAGACGCTGTTCGCGCGGAAGTCGTCCAGCGCGGTGTCGCCGGCCAGCTTGACGGTCATGCCGGCTGGCGTGGTCGCGTAGTGGACCGTGCCGCGGTAGCTCGCGAAAGCGCGGCGGATGTCGACGTTGAGCGCGTCCGCGTAGTAGGCCTTGAAGGCATGCGCGGGGAACGAGATCACCTCCAGCCGGCCCTCGGCCGCCAGCGGCTTGAGCACCACGTTGCCCTTGTAGTCGAACTTGCCCGGTTCGGAGCGCCCGGAACCGATGCGGCCCGAGACCTGCAACGGCGACACGGTGTTGGTCTCCGGCGCGATCTTCTGTGCGTTCAGCTTGAAGGCCGTGACCTCGACCGTCACCGGCAGCGCGCCGGCCTTGTCTGAATAAGAGAGGCTGCCGTTGTCGACTGCCATGGAGGCGATGGTCAATGCCCAGGGCTTGGTGTTGGCGTCGGCCTTGGCCGATCCGGCGCCAGCCGGCTTGGGCGCCGCGACCTTCGCTTCGGTCGCGCCGCCGCTACCGGCCGGGGTGCGCAGCCAGCGCTCGAACATCCAGCGCTTCTCGTTGTCGCGTTCCACGCGTATCTTGGGATTGGTGGCGGTGAACGAGGCGATGTTCAGCGTGTGCTGCGTCATGTCGACCTCGGCATCGACCAGCTCGAAGCGGCCGACGCTCGCCAGCGCGGTCTTGGTCTGGGTCAGCGCGAGCCCGTCGGCGGCCAGCCGGCGCGCCTTGAACTTGAGATTGGGTTGGTTCCAGGCGATGTCGATCTGCCCGCTGAGCTTGCCGTCGAGCGTGGGCTCCAGGCTCTGCGCCAGATAGGGTGCGGCCAGCGAGAGCGGGAGCGCGTCGACCTCGGTCTGCACGTCCGCCACCTTGTCGGTGGCGCTGCCCTTGAACTTGAGCGAGGCGCCGGCAATGGCGGTGCTGCCGTTGAACTGGGCCGGTTTCTCCATCGGCCAGGTGATGGCAGTGACGTCGAGCCCCAGGTCGGTCACGTCGACCGCGGCCGAGGGCTTGACGGTCTCGTCGCGCCAGCCGATGCGCCCACCACTCAGCGCCACCTTGTCGACCTGCACCCTCAGCTTGGGCTTTTCCGCCGTCTTGCCGGCTGGCGCGCTGGCTGCGGCGGCGGGGAGCGGCGCCACTTTTTCCGCAGCGCCGGTGGCCGGGTCGGTGGCCATCAGGTTGAGCTGGCCCGAGGCATCGCGCGCCACCACGAGCTGCGGATTGGCCAGCGCCACTTCGCTCAAATGGAACACCGATTCGAGCGGGCGAACGTCCGCCAGCGCAAGCTTGAGCGAATCGAAGCCCAGCAGGTCACGGCCCTTGGCGTCGCTCAGCTTCGCGCCGTGCGCCTCGACCGTGCCGTAGATCTTCAGGCCGGTGGTCGCGGCCTGCTGGAAATCGATCTTCAGGTCGGCATCGAGGCTGCCGGCCTGCAGCTTCACCGGCAGGCCGCCGGGGATGTAGCCCAGGTAAGGCACGAGGTCGAGGCCCTTGAACTGCACGTGGGCGTCGGTCTTGCGGCTTTCCGCGAAGGGCGTGGTGAAGGCGGCCGAATCGAAGTTGCTGCCGTTGAGCACGAAGGCCAGCTTGGGTTCGGTCTTGACCTCGCGCTGCGAAGCCAGGTTGCTGAGGAAGGGCACGTTGAGCACGAAGTTGCGCAACTCGTGCTTGCGCTTGACCGTCTGGTCGTCGAAGTCGACCGCGCCGTCCCTGATAGAGATGTTGTAGATCGCGAAACGCGCCGGCTCCGCCTTGGGGTCGGGCGGTGGACCCGAGGCCAGCTTGGCCAGGATGTCGTCGATGTCGTACTTGCCGTCGGCCTTGTGCGTGAGCAGGATGGCCGGCGACTCGACCGAGACCGCATCGATCACGGGCGCCAGGCGAAAGAGCGATTGCAGTTCGGCATCGGCGTAGATGCGCTTGATGGCCAGCTGCGGCTGCTTGCCGTCGGCGGTGGCGATGCGCAGGTCGTGCAGCGCAAGTTCGAGAGTCCAGGGCTTGAAATCGATCTTGCCCACGGTGACCTGCCGGCCCAGTTTCTCGCTCGCGATCTTTTGAAGCTGGCTCTTGGCAATCGGCGGTACCGCCAACCATGCGATGACCCAGAGGGCCAACAGAACCAGCAATGCGACGATCCCACGTCGCACCCATTTGTTTTGTTTGAGCGAAGCTAAATCCATCGCGGGAGTGTGCCGCAAACAAGCGTCGATGCAGAAACAAGAAAGCCCGGCAGCGCGACGGAATGTCTCGTTGCCGGGCTTGATGGCGGGCCTAACACCCAAGCCATCGATTCGCGCGACCGGAAGTCAATGGTTCCTGCCGTGCTGGCAGCAAAAGATTGCCGCCGTGGATCCTCCGTCATTCGAGCCCTTGACTTGCACCTCGGACTGCCTGACTTCGGAAAAACGCCTGAAAACCCAGGCCCGTTCAGATTAGGTGCCGCACCCTCGCATTGCAAATCCAATCTTCCAAGGGATTTCCCTTAGGCGAAATGCCTCTGTGGGGGCCGGATTTTTAAACATCTATTAGCATATGAAACGATTTTCTTATGCTTGACCGGGTATTTAGCGACGCTAGAATCCGCCCTGCCCCGACTGCCTGACGCAGCGGGGCCACCCTGAATCCGCTGCCGAGAACTCCCCCCGGCTTGATCAGGTCACCGCGCTCCTTACCCTACACCCTCCATGCGCGGAGCCTGATTCGTACCAATCCAAGCGCCGCTGCCTTCATCCATCGCCTCTCCGGGCGCTGCGAGCAGGTGCCGCACAGAAAGGAAGAGCGATGAACAAGGCGTTTGATGCCACAGCCCGCGGGCTGCGGACCTTTGTGTCCGATGTGGCAGACGGCTTTTTTGAAATCACCCACAACGGGTTCGCGTTGGTCGGCCTGGCCATCGTGTTTGCGGCCCTCGCCCTCGTGGCACGGCCCGATCTGCGCCAGACCGGCGAGGAACAGCTCATGGGCTGGCTGCAGTCGCGCAAGCCCGCGCCTGAAGTCACCGACCTGGAGCCGACCGCCATCGAGCGCACAACGGCCGCGAGCCCCGGCGACCTGCCCAAGCAGCAGGCCGCCGTGGCGTACTGGCTGAGCAAGAAGTACAGCGTGGCGGCCGAGCCGCTGAGCGTGCTCGTGGCCGAGGCCTACAACATCGGCAAGCGCACCAAGCTCGACCCAACGCTGATCCTGGCCATCATGGCCGTGGAATCCAGTTTCAATCCCTTTGCCCAGAGCCATGTCGGCGCCCAGGGCCTGATGCAGGTCATGACCCGCGTGCATGGCGACAAGTACGAAAGCGCGGGCGGCACGCTCACCGCCTTCGATCCGGTGACGAACATGCGCGTGGGCGTGAAGGTGCTGCAGGAATGCATCTCCCGCGCCGGCTCGCTCGAAGGGGGCCTGCGCTACTACGTCGGCGCGGCCAACCTGGAAGACGACGGCGGCTACGCCAACAAGGTGATGGCCGAGCATGAGCGCCTGTTGCAGGTCGCCAATGGCCGTGCGCCGTCGGTGCAGCCGCCCCGCACGACCGTGCGTGCGCAGCCGATTCCCATCGTGACGCCGGCACCGGCGCCGATCAAGGCCGAGGAAGGCTCGGAACCCGCAAAGGTCGCCCTGCTTTCCGCCGTTTCCTGAAGCTGGCCTGGCCGGGTGTGAGCTACACTCGGCCCCGTACGCGACTGGCGATAGGCGCAGCATCTGAACAAGGTGCCACGCGCTGACGTGGAATACCACTGGGAAGCGTGCCGCCTGACCACAACAGGCGTTCAGCCGTTCGCCTGGGCAGCCCTTGTTTGGTTGAAGAACAAGGACCTCGTCTTCAAAGGACTGCCATGTACCAACGCAATATCCTGGTCGAACAGACCGACCCCGAGATCTGGGCCGCCATTCAAGCCGAAAACGCGCGCCAGGAACACCACATCGAGCTGATCGCCAGCGAGAACTACGCCTCGCCGGCCGTCATGGCCGCCCAGGGCTCGCAGCTCACCAACAAGTACGCCGAAGGCTATCCGGGCAAGCGCTACTACGGCGGCTGCGAGCACGTCGACGTGGCAGAGCAGTTGGCCATCGACCGCGTCAAGCAGATCTTCGGTGCCGATGCCGCCAACGTGCAGCCGCATTGCGGCGCCTCGGCCAACGAAGCCGTGATGCTCGCCTTCCTGAAGCCCGGCGACACCATCATGGGCATGAGCCTGGCCGAAGGCGGCCACCTGACCCACGGCATGCCTCTCAACATGAGCGGCAAGTGGTTCAACGTGGTGAGCTACGGCCTGGACGCCAACGAAGCCATCGACTACGACGCGATGGAACGCAAGGCGCACGAGCACATGCCCAAGCTGATCATCGCGGGCGCCTCGGCCTACTCGCTGCACATCGACTTCGAGCGCTTTGCCAAGGTGGCCAAGGACGTGGGCGCGATCTTCATGGTCGACATCGCCCACTACGCCGGCCTCGTGGCCGCGGGCGTGTACCCCAACCCGGTGCCGCACGCCGACATCGTCACTTCCACCACCCACAAGAGCCTGCGCGGCCCGCGCGGCGGCATCATCCTGATGAAGTCGCAGCACGAGAAGGCGATCAACAGCGCGATCTTCCCGGGCCTGCAAGGCGGCCCGCTGATGCACGTGATCGCCGCCAAGGCCGTCGCGTTCAAGGAAGCGATGACGCCCGAGTTCAAAGCCTACCAGCAACAGGTGGTCAAGAACGCCAGGATCGTGGCGGACACTCTCACCGAGCGGGGCCTGCGCATCGTGAGCGGCCGCACCGAGAGCCACGTCATGCTGGTCGACCTGCGCGCCAAGGGGATCACCGGCAAGGAAGCCGAAGCCGTGCTGGGCAGCGCCCACATGACGATCAACAAGAACGCGATCCCGAATGACCCCGAAAAGCCGATGGTCACCAGCGGCGTGCGCATCGGCACCCCGGCCATGACCACCCGCGGCTTCAAGGACGAAGAGGCCCGCATCACTGCGAACCTGGTCGCCGACGTGCTCGAGAACCCGCGCGACGCGGCGAACATCGACGCGGTGCGCGCCAAGGTGCACGCGCTGACGAGCCGCTTTCCCGTCTATCGCTGATCTGCACGGTCCGACCGCATGAAATGCCCTTTTTGCGGTCATCTTGAAACGCAGGTCGTGGAGACCCGCGTTTCGGAAGACGCCGACTTCGTCCGCAGGCGCCGCCAGTGCAGCGCCTGCGACAAGCGCTTCACCACCTACGAGCGCCCCGACGTCAACTTCCCCGTGGTCGTGAAGAAAGACGGCAGCCGCGCCGACTTCGACTCCTCCAAGGTGCGCGCCTCGATGATGCTGGCCCTGCGCAAGCGTCCGGTGAGCATCGAGCAGATCGACACCGCCCTCCTGCGCATCGAGCAGAAGCTTTTGGCAAGCGGCCTGCGCGAAATCGATTCGACCAAGGTCGGCGAACTCGTGATGCGCGAGCTCAAGCGCCTGGACAAGGTCGCCTACGTGCGCTTTGCCTCGGTGTATCGCAGCTTCGAGGACGTGGACGAGTTCCGGCAGTTGCTGCGGGACATTTGAATCCGCCGGCCTCTGTTTTCACGCCCCGCTGCCTTCTCCCCTGGCGCATGCACCCGAGCCGCAATCGCCGCTCACATCCGGATTGCAGACCTTCGCCCGGCCCGACGCCGAGACGATGACCGAGGCCCTGCGCCCGGTCTCGGCCTTGAACGTCAGGCAGCCCGCGCTGAAGCCGGCCCTGGCGGTCTGGCGCGAGAACCCGTTACCGTCGTAGCGCAAGCCTTGTGCAAAGCCGCCGCCGAGCGTCGTGTCGATGCTCACACCCTGCGGCAAGGGGTCGAAGCGCCGCAGCGTTTGCGCTGGCCCCTGCGTTCGGGATGACGCGTCGGAACCGGTGCGAACCTCCCAGCCTTCGGACCAGTCTCCGCCCGCGAGTGCAGCCACCTCCACGCCCTGCGCGCGCTGGATGGCCTCCATGCGCGCAAAGCCCAGCGCCGAATTGAATCCTTGCGCAGCCGTCGCCAGACGCTGGTTGAGCAGCATGTCGCGAAAGCTCGGCACGCCGATAGCCGCCAGCACCGCGACGATGGCAACGATCGCCATCAATTCGATCAGCGTGAAGCCGCTGAGCGACGTCGTGTTGCCGCGCTTCATTGCCAGCACCTGCCGGGCAGCGTCCCGTCGCATCCTCTGCCACCCGTGCTGTCCACCCAGAGATTGCCGACGTGAGGGTCGAAGAACCCCGCCTTCAGCGTGGCCGTCAGCCGGATGCAGCCAGCGATGCTCCCCCGCCCTTCGCAATTGGCGCTCTTGACGATGTACTTGCCGCCCACGCCCCCATCCCCCGACTCGCCCTCGTAGGGCCGGTATCGCCCCACCCGGGTATAGAGCCGCTCCTGCTCCTGCATCTGCTGCATGAGCGCGGAACGCCCCTCGCTGCGCCAGCTCTTGCGCACGAAATCCATGTAGGACGGATAGGAGATGGCGGCCAGGATCGCGGCGATGGCCAGCACGATCAGCATCTCGATCAGCGTGAAGCCGCGAAGCACCGGGGCCCTCATTGCTTTGCCCTCCGGAAGTCGGAGATCTGTCGCCAGTTCAGCCGTCTGCCGGTCTGGCCCGCGTTGCCGTCTCCGACGGGCTGCGCGGTCGAGAGGCCTGCGCCCCGGCCGCTGCGCGCGCCCGTGCTGACGATGGCGAGGCGCTTCGTTTCCGGGCGGCGCCCGAATGCATCGGACGCACCGAAGCCGGCCGTGCCCAGTTGCACCAGATGAGGCGCACCCAGCATGCCGGCGCTCGATGGCATGCAGGTGCCGCCCTGCGAGAGCCCCGTCATCGCATTCACCGCGCAGGTGCGGCCGCCGCCGTCGGCGCTGCATGCGCTGGAATCGGGAATCAACGTGTTGAAGAACAACTGGCCATCGCCGAGCATCGGCTTGAAGACCAGCCGCTCGCCCCGCTCGAGCCCCGCCGGCAGGTCGAAGTACCAGCCGCGCCGGGCATTCGTCTTGCCGTCGAACGCGCCATACACGAAGGCATCGCCGGTGACCGGGGGAAATGCCTGTCCATCGACAGCGCCGGCCTTGCGCTGCTGCAACTGCGCGCGCGCTTCGCCGGCGGGAATGGCCACGCCGTTGTCGTACACGCCATACACCGTCTGCACGCCGCGGCTCGAACGCCCCAGGTCTTCGGGGCTCACGAACTTTCCGGTTCCGAAGAGCACGATCGCGCCGCCCGCCGGCCCCACGCCGACCTCGGGCGCAACGGTGATCGGCTGCCGCTTCGCATCCGCGCCGCTGCCGGCCGTGGCGACCATCAAGGGCTTGCCGTTCAGCGCCAGTGCCCTGGCGCCCCACGGGGCATTGCCCGAGAAATCGAACTTCCACAGATTGCCCTGCGTGTCGCCTGCGTAGAGAAAGCGCGTGGCGTCGTCCGCGCCCGCGTAATCGCCCGGGGTGCTCAAGACATTCACGAGGGTCTTGTCCTTGGGGATCGGGAGGACGATCTTGTAGTAGTTGGTGTTTTGCTTCCAGGCTTCGCCTGCGGCCTTGTCCAGCGACAGCAGGAACAGCGCGGCCTGCTTGTCGGGATTGGCGTTGTTGAAGCCCGAGGGAACGACGGCAAACCAGCCATAGGTCGCCGCCCGGGTTCTGGTGGCCGCCGCGGTTCGGAACTTCATGATGCGCGGCGCCTGGGTCACATGGCCCATGTCGTCGTCATATGCGCCGCTGAATTCCCAGAGCACCTTGTCCGCCGAGAACGCCGCGGGATCCGTCACGTCGAGCGCGAAGACGCCGGTGGCTCCGCCGCCGTTGCCGGAAACCAGCACGGTCTTCCACTCGCCGCCGGCCATGCGGGCGTCGCCGACGACGGGTGTTCCGTCGACGTAGCTGCGGTGCACATAGTCCGGCGAGGTGTAGGCGGCCAGCCGGGCGAACATGATGCGCGGCACATAGGCGAAGAGCTCGTTCCCGGTGCGGGCGTCGAAGGCATGCAGCATGCCGTCGTTGGCACCGACGTACACGACGGGCGGCCGGTCGCGATGGGCGGCCAGGAATCTTTCGTGGCCCGGCTCCTGGATCGCGAGGCCGGGTGCCCCCACATGCAACGGGTTCGAATTGGTCACGTCGCCCATGACCGAATCGCGCACGCGAAAAATGCCCTGCGGGGCGGACAGTTCCCTCCGGCGATCCCCACGCAGATAAGCCAGCCGCTCCGCGCCCAGGCCATCGGAGGTTTCCGGCACGGCATAGGGCGTTGCGTTCAGCCAGCCGCGCAGCCCGTTGTCGAGCGCTTCCCATTGAAATGGCGTGCCGGCATCCGCCGTCGAGAGCGTGAAGATGCGCCTGCTCGCGACATCGCGCGCGGCCAGGGGCGGCACGGCGTTCGGGTTGCCGGTCAACAGCTCGCCGGCGTCCCAGTCGGGCTTGTCGGCAGGCTGGACCGCGCCGGTCGCCGCATCGAGCTGGAGGGGATGCGACAGCAACGTGCCCGACCAGCGTCGCCCGTTGAACTGCGGCACGTAGAGGCGCGCGCCGCCCTGCGTGATCGTGTTCGACGACATGGCGCTTCCCGCCGTGGTGCCGCCGGTCGGCGCCACGGCGCGCAGGAAGATCCGGCGGACGGCCTCGGTCATCTGTGCCGGTTCGCCGGCCAGGAAGTAGTTGGCGGGCTTGGGCTGGCCGTCGCCGTCGAGGCCTTCGGCCCATTCGGAACCGCCGCCCGACGCAAGGAACGGATTGCCGTCGTCGTTGCTGTCGGCAAAACCGCCGTACTTCGCGGCCAGGTAGAAGACGCTGCCGCGTTGCCGCTGCCCGATGGCGCTCGTACCGCCCTGCCCCATGTCGATGGCGAAGGTCTGCACGCGCAAGCCGGGATGGTCGCTGCGTATCTTCTGCGTGCGGGCCCAGTAAGCAAGGCCTGCCATCCCGAACGATCCCTTGTCGGCGCCGGTTTCAGCGCTCGCGATGTCGGCCGAGGTCAACGACACGCCGCCCTTGTAGTTGAACGCCCGCGGCCCCTCGTTGCCACGGGTGGTGAGACCCGCCTTGCCCGACGGGTGCGCATAGGCCAGCGCCTCCCTGTTTTCGAAGGCGCCGACCAGGCCTGTCCAGTGGGCCGTGTCGGGCTCATGGTCAGCGATGTTGAAGCTGCGATCGAAATCGCCGATGGAGTTTCCCCTCGACATGCCGGGCAACGAGCGGTCGTAGTGGGTGTCGGCATCGCCGATCACCAGGACATCGTTTCTCTGGCAGCTGACGGCGATGGGGTCGCGATGGCCTCGGGGGCTGTCGCTACCGGCTACCGCCTGCGGCGTCGGCGCCTTGCCCTGCAGGTAGCGCAGCGACTCGTAGTAAAGCTCCCCTGCAGGATCGAACACGCTGTACGCGCCATGTCGGACGCCGTTGCGCCCGAAGCGGTTGATGGCGTTGACGACACCAGGGCCCTCTGCAGTGTCGGCCTTGAAGACGCCCGTTGTCGCATGCCACTCTGCCTGCGGGTTGTCGACCATGTCGAAAGCGGTGTCGATCTTCCTGGGTCCGACGTGCTTCATCGGTGCGCGCAGGACACCGCCGTAGCGTGCGGGATCGTCGTCCGGCAAGTAGCCGAAAACGGAGAACTTCATCCGCCCGGCATGGCGCTGGATGGCCCCCACGGGCTTGGAATTGCCAGCCGGGTACCTGGCACAGAGCCCGGGACGAATCGCCGCCTCGGCCGCCGCGCACACCTCGACGCGCGCGATGTAAGACGTGCCGCCCGGCGCCGCGCAAGTGCCGGCAGCGGCAGGCCCGACGACAAACCGATCGAGGCAACTGCTGAAGTGCAGCGAGTCCGTCGCGCGCATTCCGCCGCGCGCGCCCGTGACGAGTGGCGTCAGCCTGTTCAGGTTGCCGATGATCGCCTTGTCGGGGAAGTGGGTGCTGCGATGAAAGTCCTCCGGCAACACCGCGCGCTGCAGCACCGTGCGGCCGGGTTCGTCGATCACGCGGTCGCCGCCCGTCAATGCGAGGCGCACTCCGTCTAGGGAAGACGACACTGCCCAGTTCAGCAGGTTGCCGCTCCACTGGTTGGTGCAGGCTATCTCTCCGCCGCTCAGCCTTGCTGCGGTGGACGAGCGCTTGAAGTAACCGTCACCCGGCGCATAGCTGTAGCAGCCCATCGCGTCCCAGTAGCCGCCGTAGATTTTCTTCGCGTCGAAGTTGTCGCGGTACGCGGCACCGGCATTCGCGCGCTTCAGCGAAAGATCGATCACCAGCCCCGGGTCGGCGCGCGAAGCCAGCGAAAACATCGGCTCGCCCGGAAGCTCCGCGTCTGCTGCGTTGGCCGCCGTCGCGACATGGAAGCACGTGGCGGCAAAGGCCGCCATCGCGCAAATTCGAAGAGAGCGCATGAAGGTCCCGTCCTCAGGAAGGGCAGCCAAGGCTGGCCGCCGGTTTGTACAAGGTGGTCTGCAGAACGACCTGTGTCTCTTCACGCATGCCGTAGCCGATGGCCGTGACGCGAAAGATGTAGCTGGCGTCCTGGGCACTCGCGCTCTGCAACGTGTTGGCGTGCCAGCCGCGGCTGCGAACCGCTTCCACGATGTAGCGCGGCGCACGGGCCGGCGACGCGCCGGCGCTGCTGTCGGTGGCGGCGTCGCCGCTGAAGTAGGTCTGGCCCGTGAAGGTGCCGTAGGCGACCGACTTGCCGCTCCCAGCCGAAAGATCGACGGTCATCCACGCCGGATCGACGCCCGGCCCGGCTGGTGCGCACAACCCCTGCTGCTCGCCGTCGCCACCACACCCTGCGACGAAGGCCGTCGCATCCTGGCGATTGAAAAGGCAGAGGCGCTGCCGTGGGTTCTCGTTGGGCCCGAGCACGTCTGTTTCGGCATCGACAAGGGCAGCCTCGGCCGCCTGGAATGCCACCTCGGCATCGCGGTCGTTGCGGGCGCTGCGCTCGTTGACCAGCGAGACCTGCGCCGCTCCGAGGCCCAGCACGGTCACCACGACGAGAAGCAGCAGCACGACGATCAGCGAGAAGCCCCGCTGCAACGGCGAAAGACGGCGCGGACTCACGATGCCGGCGCCTTCATTGCATTGCGCAGCATGACCGTGAAGGTCGCCACACGCCGCAGCCGGCCATCGGCCGCGGGCCTGAAGCTCAGCTCGGAGAAATCGGTACCCAACGGATAGAGCACCTCCTCCGCCTCCTGGCGCCCGCCCCGGCTAAGCGCGCTGCGCGCCACCATGCCGATGCGCAGGCCCACCACCTTGCGCCATTCGTCGCCGACCTTGTCTCTGGAGGCCGCCATGGCCTCGAGCTGCGCGGCGTCCAGCCACTGCTCGGGAACGCCGTTGCCGTCGGCGTCGTGGCCGTAGACAACCTTGAACACTTCGATGCCGCGCGCCAGGGGTTGCGCACTGAACGCCCCGCCCTTGCCGCTGCGGTACTTGCAGTAGAGCTCGGGCTCCCTGTCCGCGGCTTCGGCGACATAGAAAAAACTCCAGGCGCGGTCTGCGGAGACAGGCGTGTCCGCCGCCGGACCGGGCTGGGCGAAACCCATGCAGTCGATCATGGTGCCGTCGGGTTCGGTGCCGTCGCCATCGGCACGGCTGCGGCCGAAAAAGCGGACCCGCAGCGAATCGCTGGCGTTGATGCCGCGCGTGCCGTGCGCGCCGTGGCTATCGCCAACGCCGCTGACGCGGGTGTCGCTCGCGCCCACGATGTCGAGGTCGGCGGGGTCGTCCGACGATGCCGTGGCGCCCGTGCTGCCTGCCGTGCCTTCGGAACCCTGGGGGCCCCCGGCGTCGGGCGTGTAGTCGGAATAGCCCGCCTGCCGCGCGACGCTCCTGACGACGAAACCCGCGAACCTCAGCGACTCCTCCACCGCCTGTGCGTCGGCATCGGCCGTGAACAAGCGCTGGCTGGCGACAAAGGCGACCGTGGCCGCGAGCACGACGACCATTGCAACGACCATGGCAACCAACAGCTCGACCAGCGTCACACCGCGTTCGAGCACGCGGCCGGCGAACTCAGGAACCCGCCTGGCCATCGCGCACCTGCCCTGCGACCAGTTGCATCACCAGCCGCGGCGCCGACGATGAATCCGCCTTCGCACCGAGGCCGGCGCGCGGCGTCCAGCCAAGCTTCACGACCACGGTGCGGCCCGTTTTGCTGCATGTCCACGTGTACGCCTGCGCTGCCGCGTTCCACGGCGCCTCGTCGAAGCACACGCTGACGCGCGCATCGGGCAGCGCCTTGGCGATGCGGCGCTGCCACTCGTTCATGTCCCATGCCGCAAGGTCCGCCGTGCTGCAAACCGCGCCGCCGCCCACGCAGGCCGCACCGGTGGCAGCGGCCTCCGATGCGCCGCCCTCGCGCCAGTCCTCGACAAGGTAGGCATTGCCGGCGTCGTTGCGCGTGGCGATGCCCTTGTTCATTCGCACCTTCTCCGACAGGTCGCGCGCCAGACTGAGCGCTGCCGTGAAAGTGGCCGACTCGTTGCTGGTGCGCACCGACGCCAGCAGCATGCCGATCGCGCCGAGCAGTCCCATGCTCAATACGACGATGGATACCAATACCTCCACGAGCGAAAAGCCCGCGGCCCGATGCTTCGTTGAAGCCATGTTCGATGTCCTCCCTGATCTGCTGCAACTTGTGTTGCTTCTTTGTTCCCGCCATCGAACTTCGAGCGTAGGGGCGGCTTGCGGCAGGGCGCGCACCGTTCATCCGCATGGGTATGCCGCTCGTATGATCGAACGGCACCGGTGTTAAATTTTTCCCGTCCCGCCTCTTTCCTTCCCATGCCTTCACACGAACAAGACGCGCAGCACATCGCGACAGCCTTGCGCCTGGCTTCCGACGCCTTGCTGCTGACCGATCCGAACCCGCGCGTGGGCTGCGTGCTGTGCGACGCCGATGGGCGCGTGCTGGGCCAGGGGCACACGCAGAAGGCCGGCGGGCCCCATGCCGAGGTGATGGCGCTGCGCGATGCGGCAGCCCAAGGTCACTCGGTCGAAGGCGCGACGGCCTATGTCACGCTGGAGCCCTGTTCGCATCACGGCCGCACCGGGCCTTGCTGCGATGCGCTGATTGCGGCGGGCATCGGGCGGGTCGTGGCATCGTTGGCCGATCCGAACCCGCTGGTCGCGGGCCAGGGCTTCGAGCGGCTGCGCGCGGCGGGTGTCGAGGTCGAGGTCGGCCCCGGCGCCGCCGAATCGCGCGAGCTCAACATCGGGTTCTTCAGCCGCATGGTGCGCAAGACGCCGTGGGTGCGGCTCAAGGTGGCGGCCTCGCTGGACGGCAAGACGGGGCTGGAGAACGGCGTGAGCCAATGGATCACCTCCGAGCCCGCGCGTATGGACGGCCACGCCTGGCGCGCCCGCGCGAGCGCCGTGCTGACCGGCGTCGGCACCGTGCTCGAGGACAACCCGCGCCTCGATGTACGGCTGGTCGAGACGCCGCGCCAGCCGCATCTCGTGGTGGTCGACAGCCGTCTTCAAACGCCGCCCGACGCTCACATATTCATAGCAGGCCGGCCCGTTTGGATCTATGCGGCGGTGCGGAACGAAGCCAAGGCCGCCGCGCTCGAAGCCCGTGGCGCCACCGTCACCTGCCTGGCGAATGCCGATGGCAAGGTCGATCTGGGCGCGATGCTGAAAGATTTGGCAGTGCGCGGCGTCAACGAGCTGCATGTCGAGTCGGGACACAAGCTCAACGGCTCGCTGATCCGGGAGGGCTGCGTCGATGAACTGCTCGTTTACCTCGCCCCAAAGCTGATCGGCCAGGGGCTCGACATCGCCAGCCACATTCACACAGACGGCCCTCTGACTGCGTTGACGGGCGCCCTTCCCCTCGAATTCAGGTCCGTGGACATGCTCGGCCCCGATATCCGAATCCTCGCCCGGGTCCGCGAAAAAGACGTCTTCTAGAGAGATGGATAGCGGCGGCCGCCGCCGGGCCACCCCAAGGCGGGCCGCACCTGCGCCTCGGGGGGTAGCGAATTGCATGGCGCAAAGCGCCATGAAAAGCCGGGGGGGCTTGGATGTCTGCGAAAATGTGCAAATGTTCACCGGAATCATCACCGGCGTGGGGCGCATCGCCGCCATCCACGACCTCGGCACCTCCTCCTCCTACGGCAAAAGACTCAGCATTGCGGTGCCTGACGGCTATCTCGACGACGTCGGGCTGGGCGACAGCATCGCGCTGAACGGCGCCTGCATGACCGTCACCACGCTCGCTCCCGAGCGGCAGCAGTTCACCATCGACATTTCGGCCGAATCCCTCGACAAGACCGCGGGCCTGACCGACGAGGGCAGCCGCATCAACCTCGAAAAGGCCCTGCGCGCGAGCGACCGCCTCGGTGGCCACATCGTCTCGGGCCATGTGGACGGCATCGGCACGGTGAGCTTCTTCGAGCCGGTCGGCGAAAGCTGGGAATTGCGCGTGGTCGCACCGCCCGCCCTCGCCCGCTTCCTGGCCTACAAGGGCTCGATCACCATCAACGGCGTGAGCCTCACCGTCAACAGCGTCAAAGACACCGAAGACGGCGCCGAGATCAGCATCAACCTGATCCCGCACACCGTGGACAACACCTCCCTCGGCGGCCTCAAGGCCGGCTCGAAGGTCAATCTAGAAATCGACACCGTGGCGCGCTACGTGGAGCGCATGCTCCAGGCCGGCGTCGGGGTCCCGCAGACCGCCACGTATTCCAAGGACACCGCCGAATGAACGCCTCCGTCACGCCCATCGGCGCCGCCCCGAGCGCCGCGCGCGCGCCAGCCCCCATTTCATCGGTCGAGGAGATCGTCGCCGAGCTGGCCGCGGGCCGCATGGTGATCCTGGTGGACGAGGAAGACCGCGAGAACGAAGGCGACATCGTCATCGCGGCCGACCACATCACGCCCGAAGCCATCAATTTCATGGCCCGCCATGCGCGCGGCCTCATCTGCCTCACGCTCTCGCGCGAAATGTGCGAGCGGCTGCAGCTGCCGCCGATGGTCCAGCGCAACGGCGCCAAGCATTCGACCGCCTTCACCGTGTCCATCGAAGCGGCAGAAGGCGTGACCACCGGCATCTCTGCCGCCGACCGCGCCCGCACCGTGCAGGCGGCCGTCGCGCGCAATGCCGTGGCCGCCGACCTGGTGCAGCCCGGCCACATCTTCCCGCTGCAGGCGGTGGACGGCGGCGTGCTGATGCGCGCCGGCCATACCGAAGCCGGCTGCGACCTCGCCGCCATGGCCGGCTGCTCGCCCGCCTCGGTGATCTGCGAGGTGATGAACGAAGACGGCACCATGGCCCGCCTGCCCGACCTGCAGGTCTTCGCGGCCGAGCACGACATCAAGATCGGCACCATCGCCGCGCTCATCGAGCACAGGAGCCGCGTCGAATCGCTGGTCGAGAAGGTCGGCTGCCGCGAGATTCAAACCGCCTGGGGCGCCTTCACCGCCCACGCCTTCATCGACAAGCCCAGCCGCGGGGTGCACCTGGCGCTCGTGCGCGGCAAGTGGGCGCCTGAAGACACGGTGTCGGTGCGCGTGCACGAGCCGCTCTCGGTGCTCGATGCGCTCGAAATCAACCGCTCGCTGCACTCCTGGAGCCTGGACGCCAGCCTCTCGCACATCGCGACCGAGGGCAAGGGCGTGGCCGTGCTGCTGAATTGCGGCGAGACAGCCGGCGAGCTGCTCGCGCAGTTCGACGGCACCGCGCGCCCGGCGCAAGCGCCCGAGCGCGGCCGCATGGACCTGCGCAGCTACGGCATCGGCGCACAGATCCTGCGCGAATGCGGCGTGCACAAGATGAACCTGCTGGGCACGCCGCGTCGCATGCCCAGCATGGCAGCGGGCTACGGCCTCGAAATCGCCGGCTACCTCACGAAAGACTGACCGACCATGCAAGGTTCAAACAAGGGCGAAATCGCGCTCAACGGCAAGGGCCTGCGCATCGGCATCGTGCAGGCACGCTTCAACGCCGACATCACCGATGCGCTGGCAGCGGCCTGCCTCGCCGAGCTCGAAGCGCTGGGCGTGGCTGCGGCCGACATCCATCACCTGAAGGTGCCCGGCGCACTCGAAGTGCCCGTGGCGCTGCAGGCGCTGGCCGAGCGAGGCGGCTACCACGCGCTCGTCGCGCTGGGCTGCATCATCCGCGGCGAGACCTACCACTTCGAACTGGTGGCCAACGAATCGGGCGCGAGCGTGAGCCGCATCGCGCTCGATTACCGCCTTCCCATCGCCAACGCGATCCTCACCACCGAAAACCTCGAGCAGGCCGTCGCACGGCAGACCGACAAGGGCCGCGATGCAGCCCAGGTCGCCGTCGAGATGGCGCAACTGCTGGCCACCCTTTCATGACCGAAGACACCACCAAGGCAGGCGGCGCCAAGCCCCGCCAGTCGCGCACGGGCCTCACCAGCACCGGCGCACGCAAGGCTTCGGCCAAGTCCAACCGCAGCCGCGCACGCGAGTTCGCGCTGCAGGCGCTCTACCAGCACCTGGTGGGCCGCAACGACCCGACCGACATCGACCACTTCACGCGCGACCTCGCGGGCTTTCACAAGGCCGACGCCGCGCACTACGACGCGCTGCTGCACGGCTCGATCGACAACGCCGAGCAGCTCGATGCGCTGATCCGTCCGCTGCTCGACCGCAAGTTCGAGGAAATCTCGCCCATCGAGCACGCCGTGATGTGGATCGGTGTGTACGAGTTCCAGAACTGCCCCGACGTGCCTTGGCGCGTGGTGCTCAACGAGTGCATCGAGCTCGCCAAGGAATTCGGCGGCACCGACGGCCACAAGTACGTGAACGCCGTGCTCAACGGGCTGGCGCCGCAGCTGCGTCCGCTCGAAGTGGAAGCGGATCGCGCTTCCGGCAAGGCCAAGGCATGAGGATCTCGACGCGCGCGGAGCGCATCGAGCCCTTCTATGTGATGGAGGTGGCGAAGGCTGCTGGTGCGTTGGCGCGCGAAGTGGCGCACACCGACCGGCCGATGATCTTCCTGAACATCGGCGAGCCCGATTTCACCGCCCCGCCACTGGTGCAGGAAGCCGCGCTGCGCGCCGTGCGCGCCGGTGCCACGCAGTACACGCAAGCCACCGGCCTCGACCACCTGCGCGAACGCATCAGCGGCTGGTACTCCCAACGTTTCGGCGTTGACGTGCCCGCCCGCCGCATCGTGGTGACGGCCGGCGCCTCGGCCGCGTTGCAGCTCGCCTGCCTCGCGCTGATCGAATCGGGCGACGAGATCTTGCTGCCCGACCCGAGCTACCCCTGCAACCGCCACTTCGTGAGCGCCGCGGACGGCAAGGCCGTGCTCATCCCGACCACGGCCGAAGAGCGCTTCCAGCTCACCGCCGCCAAGGTCGAGGCCGCCTGGACCGACAAGACGCGCGGCGTGCTGCTCGCCTCGCCATCGAACCCGACCGGCACCTCGATCGCGCCAGATGAGCTGCGCCGCATCCACAAGGTCGTGTCCGAGCGCGGCGGCATCACGTTGATCGACGAGATCTACTTGGGTCTCTCCTACGACGACGCTTTCGGGCAGACGGCGCTGGACATCGACGACAACGTCATCAGCATCAACAGCTTCAGCAAGTACTTCAACATGACCGGCTGGCGCCTCGGCTGGCTGGTGGTGCCCGAAGTGCTGGTGCCGGTGGTCGAGCGCCTCGCGCAGAACCTCTTCATCTGCGCGAGCACGGTGTCGCAATACGCGGCGCTCGCCTGCTTCGAGGATGCGAGCATCGCCGAGTACGAACGCCGCCGCGCCGAGTTCAAGGCGCGCCGCGACTGGTTCATTCCGCAACTGAACGCACTGGGCCTGAACGTGCCCGTGGTGCCCGATGGCGCCTTCTACGCCTGGGCCGATTGCACCAGCTTTGCCGAAAAGCTCGGCATCTCGGGCAGTTGGGACTTCGCCTTCGAGACGATGAAACGCGCCCACGTCGCGGTCACGCCCGGCCGCGATTTCGGCACGGCAGAGACCGCGAAGTTCGTGCGCTTCTCCACCGCGAGTTCGATGGAGCATCTGAAGGAAGCCGTCGAACGCCTGCGCGCGATGGCCGAGAACCGCGCTGCATGAGCTACGCGTTTCCGATCCGCGTCTACTGGGAAGACACCGATGCGGGCGGCATCGTGTTCTACGCCAACTACCTGAAGTTCATGGAGCGCGGGCGCACCGAATGGCTGCGCTCCCTGGGCGTCGAGCAGCGCAAGCTCAAGGAAGAAACCGGCGGCCAGTTCGTGGTGAGCGAAACACAGCTCAAATACCATCGGCCCTCCCGGCTCGACGACGAACTGCTGGTCACAGCCGATCTTCAACAACTGGGCACTGCCTCGTTGATAATCGGACAGCAAGTGCTATCAAAAACAGAGCAAGAGCGAACCGGCGCCGCGGCACCGGTCTTGCTGTGCGAAGGCACGATCCGTATCGGGTGGGTGAACGCCGCCACGCTGCGTCCCGCACGCATCCCTTCCCGGGTTTCGGGAACCTTCGAGCGCTGCGGCGGCTCCATGACTCAACCTTTCAAGCCATGAACCAAGATCTATCCATCATCAACCTCCTGCTCCACGCGAGCTTCGTGGTGCAACTGGTCGTGCTGCTGCTCGTGATCGTCTCGATTGCCAGCTGGGCCGCGATCATCCGCAAGTACTTCGCGCTGCGGCGCATGCGCGCCCTGAACGACGATTTCGAGCGCGAGTTCTGGTCGGGCACCAGCCTGAACGAGCTGTTCGCGTCGGCCGCCCAGAACGCCAAGTTCGCAGGGCCGATGGAGCGCATCTTCGCCTCGGGCATGCGCGAGTATCAAAAGCTGCGCGAGCGCCACGTGAGCGACCCCGCCACGCTGCTGGACGGCGCCCGCCGCGCCATGCGCGCGAGCTTCCAGCGCGAGCTCGATGCGGCCGAGCAGAACCTCTCGTTCCTCGCCACCGTCGGTTCGGTGTCGCCGTATGTGGGTCTCTTCGGCACGGTCTGGGGGATCATGCATGCCTTCACCGGCCTCGCAGCCCTCGCGCAGGTGACGCTTGCCACCGTGGCGCCCGGCATCGCCGAAGCGCTGGTGGCCACGGCCATCGGCCTCTTCGCCGCGATTCCTGCGGTGGTCGGCTACAACCGCTTCGCCCGCGAGATCGACAAGATCGCCATTGCCCTCGAAACCTACATCGAGGAGTTCTCCAACATCCTGCAGCGCAACCTCTCGGCCAATCCGGGCGTGGCCGCCGCAGCAACCACGGTGGCTCCGGCCAACCGCTGAGCGGAGTCCGAGCGCATGCCCGCCGTTTCATCCCGGGGCCGCGGCCGCCGGACGATCAACGAGATCAACATGGTCCCGTTCATCGACGTGATGCTGGTGCTGCTGATCATCTTCATGGTCACCGCGCCGCTCATCACGCCGAGCGTGATCAACCTGCCCTCGGTCGACCGCGCCAACAAGCAGCCCGACAAGCCGATCGAGATCGTCATCAAGAGCGATGACGAAGTGCAGATCAAGAAGGACCCGTCCACTGGCAACACGGGCAGCACCTCGATCCCCATGACCCAGATCGGTTCTGCCGCGAAGCAGGCTCAGGGCGGCGACGCCCAGCGTCCGGTGGTCATCAGCGCCGACAAGTCGGTGAAGTACGAAACCGTCGTGAAGGCGATGAACCAGCTCAAGCGCAGCGGCATCGAGCGCGTGGGCCTGTCGGTCACGACCACGGGCGGCAAATAAGGCATGTCGCTCGCACTGGATCGCCCCGAGTTCGCGCCGCCCCCGCAGCGCGGCACGCCGCGTGCCGTCGTGCTCGCCCTCATCGCGCATGCGCTGCTGATCGCGGCGCTGACGTGGGGCGTGCGCTGGCGCAGCGACGCCGACGAAGGCGCCGTCGATGCGGAACTGTGGTCGTCCACGGTGCAGCAGGCCGCGCCGCGCCTGTCCGCACCGGAGGCACCGACGCCCGCTCCCGCGCCGCCTCCGCCTGCCCCAACGCCACCACCGCCTCCCGCTGCCAAGGCCCCCGAGCCCGCACCCGCGCCGAAGGCTCCTGACATTGCCCTGGAGCGCGAGAAGAAGCTCAAGGAGCAAAAGGAACAGAAAGAGCGCGAGCTCGAGCAGCAGCAACAGCAAAAGAAGAAAGAGCTCGAAGCCAAGCAGCGCGCCGAGGACGAGGCGCAGCGCAAGAAGGAACAGCAGCAGAAGCTCGCCGACCAGAAGAAGCAGCAGGAAGCCGAGGCCAAGCAGGCCGAAGCCAAGAAAGCCGAGGCCGCCGCGAAGCAGGCCGCCGCCGACCGCGCTGCCACGCTCAAGCGCATGCAGGGTCTCGCGGGTGCGAGCGGTGCCGACGATTCGAAGGGCACGGCCCTGCGGTCCTCGGGTCCGTCGAGCGGCTATGCCGGACGCATCGCCGCCGCGGTGCGCCCGAACATCACCTTCCCCGATGCCGACACGGTGAACGGCAACCCCGCCGCCGAATTCGAGGTGAACCTCGCACCCGACGGCACCATCGTCGGCGTGAAGCTCACCCGCTCCAGCGGCCTGCCCGCCTGGGACGAAGCGGCCGAGCGCGGCCTGCGCAAGACCGACAAGCTGCCGCGCGACACCGACGGGCGCATCTTCCCGTCGCTGAT
This sequence comes from Variovorax boronicumulans, assembly GCF_030812215.1. Taxonomy (GTDB): domain Bacteria; phylum Pseudomonadota; class Gammaproteobacteria; order Burkholderiales; family Burkholderiaceae_C; genus Variovorax; species Variovorax boronicumulans_C. The sequence goes on from NZ_JAUSSG010000001.1 coordinate 280,821, forward strand.
CGTCTCGCTCAGGCCCAAGCGCTGATTCGCGCCAGTTCCGGACAGCCTTTCGCAAGGCTGCCCGGAACTCCGTTGTTGCCGCGCTGTCTACCCGCGCACAACAACAGCCGGGCTCCGTGCCCGCACAAGAGCGCAAGATGAAATCCACCGGTCGCATCCGCTATGGGAGCAGTCCGCTGCTCGCCAGTCCCACCCCCGTCTGGCGCAGCAAGTTCATCGTGGCCAGCATCGCCTTCGGCTTCGTTTTGCTGGCCGGCCGGGCCGCCTATGTACAGGTCTTCAACCACGACTTCTTCCAGCACCAGGGCGAGGTGCGCTACCAGCGTACGCTGGAGCTGCCCGCGAACCGCGGACGCATCCTCGACCGCAATGGGTTGATCCTCGCTTCGGACATACCGGCGCCCAGCATCTGGGCCATTCCCGAGGACATCGAGCGCGACGATCCCGCCGTGCAGGCCAAGCTCAGGCAGGCGGCCAAGCTGCTCGGCATGCCGCAGAAGGAGTTCGACAAGAAGCTGGAGGACGAGGACAAGAGCTTCGTCTGGATCAAGCGCCAGGTCGACACCGCCGTCGGCAAGCAGATCGCCGAACTTGGCATCAAGGGCCTCTACCTGCGCCGCGACTACCGGCGCCAGTACCCCGAGGGCGAGGCGGCCGCGCACCTGGCGGGCTTCACCAACGTCGAGGACATCGGGCAGGAAGGCGTCGAGCTCGCCTTCAACGGCGAGCTGGCCGGCAAGGCGGGCTCGCGCCACGTCATCAAGGACCGGCTGGGCCACATCGTCGAGGACACCGAGGACCAGGTGCCGCCGACCGACGGTCACGACATCCAGCTGAGCATCGACGACCGCGTGCAGTTCGTCGCCTACGAGAAGATCCGCGACGCGGTGGTCGCCAACAAGGCCCGGGCGGGCAGCGTGGTGGTGGTCGATGCCGAGACGGGCGAACTGCTCGCCATGGCCAACTACCCGAGCTACGACCCGAACGACCGCCGCAACCTCACCGGCGAGCAGCTGCGCAACCGCGCGATGACCGACGTGTTCGAGCCAGGCTCGACGATGAAGCCGATCACCATCGCCACCGCGCTGCAACTCGGCCGCGTGACGCCGCAGACCATCATCGACACCAACCCGGGCCGCATCACGGTGGCCGGCGCCACCATCCACGACGACGAGAACTTCGGCGTGTTGACGGTGCAGGGGGTGATCCAGAAGTCGAGCAACGTGGGCGCCACCAAGATCTCTCAGCGCATGACGGCGCAGGAAATGTGGAACTCGTTCACCGCGCTGGGCCTCGGCCAGAAGCCGCAGACGCCCTTCCCCGGCGCGGTGACCGGGCGCCTTCGGCCCTGGAAGTCGTGGCGGCCGATCGAGCAGGCCACCATGTCGTATGGCTACGGGCTCTCGGCGTCGCTGTTCCAGATCGCGCATGCCTACACGGCCTTCGCGCACGACGGCGAGGTCATTCCGGTGGGCCTCTTGAAAAGCACCGACACCGAGCCGCCCGGCGTGCAGGTGTTCTCGCCGCAGGTCGCGAGCGAGGTGCGCAAGATGATGCACATGGCCGCCGCGCCCGGCGGCACCGCGCCGCTCGCGCAGACCGAGGGCTACTCGGTCGGCGGCAAGACCGGCACCGCGCACAAGCAGGTCGGCAAGGGCTATGCGAGCAACAAGTACCGCGCCTGGTACACCGGCATGTCGCCCATCGACAAGCCCCGCATCATCGTCGCGGTGATGATCGACGAGCCGGGTGCGGGCAAGTACTTCGGCGGGCTGGTGGCGGCGCCGGTGTTCAGCCAGGTGGTGCAGCAGACGCTGCGCATCCTGAACGTGCTGCCCGACCTGCCGGTGGCCTCCATGGCGCACTGATGGCGCACCGATGGCGCATCGATTCACCGCCCTCGTTTAGGATCGTCGGCAACTCATTGCCGGCGCTCCTGACATGGTCGATTTCCCTCCCGCCGTTCGCCTCGAAGACCTGACCCCGCTCCCCTACCAGCAGGCCCTGGCCGCCCATCTGCAGGCGAACGAGCCCGAAGTCTGGCGCTGGGCCGCCTCCGCCGAGGCGCGCGAGGAACACGCCGCAGCCGTGCGCGCCGACCTGCTGCGCAACTCGTACCGGCTCGATGCCGACGCCCACCCCGAGCTGCACGCGCACTGCAACGCGGCGGTGCAGCGCCTGGGCATCACGGCGCGCGTCGCGCTCTACCAGGCGGGCGACGGCACGATGAATGCCACGCTCTTCTTCCTGCCGGGCGAGGCGCACATCGTGCTCTCGGGTCCGCTGATGGAACGACTGCAGGGTGCCGAGCTGCAGGCAGTGCTCGGCCATGAACTGGCGCACTACCTGCTGTGGGAGCGCGACGGCGGCAAGTACCACGTGGTCGACCGCATCCTTCAGGCCGCGGCCGCCGATTCGCGCGCCGACGCGAGCCACCTGCATGCGGCGCGCCGCTACGGCCTCTACACCGAGGCCTTTGCCGACCGCGGTGCCTGCATCGCCTGCGAGGCGCTAGAACCCGCGGTGACCGCGCTGGTCAAGGTGCAGACGGGGCTGAATCAGGTGAATGCGGCGAGCTACCTGCGGCAGGCCGACGAAATCTGCGCCGCGCCCGAGATCCGGACGCGCGGCACCAGCCATCCCGAGGTGTTCGTGCGGGCGCGGGCGCTGCGCCTGTGGACCGAGCGCCAGCCCGAGGCCGACGAATGGCTGAGCGGCGCGCTCGAAGGCCCGCTGGACATCGCCACGCTCGACCTGCTCGGGCAGCAGCGCGCCGACGCGCTGACGCGGGAAACCATTGCCCGGTTGCTGCAACAGCCCTTCCTGCAATCCGATTCGCTGCTGGCCCATGCGCGCCGTTTCTTTCCGAACTTCGCGCCGCCCTCGGCCCCTTTGCCGCCACCCGCACCGGTGCCGAGCGGCATGCACGACTACCTCGCCAGCGTGCTGGTCGATTTCGTCGCGGCCGACCCGGACCTGGACGACATCACGCTCGCCGCCGCGCTCGGCCTCGCCGAATCGATAGGCTGCGCCGCGCAACTTGAAGAGCGCGTCGTCAAGGACATGCGCTTTCCCAAGCGCAGCCTCACCCGCGTGAAGCGCGATGCCGCCACGCTGCTCGAAAAGGCAGCCGCCCAACACCTGCAAGGCGCCTCCGCATGAGCACCGCGCCGGGCCGCCCCAAGCAAGCGCGCACCGCAGTGCGAAGCACGAAGGTATTCGAATGACCGCCGCCATCGCCCCCCTGCTGCAACTGCTGGACACCGCCGACGCCCACGGCGGCCTGCAGACCGACGACGTGCTGAGCCTCGTGCTGCCGCTGCTGCGCGAGGTGTCCGCACTGCACGAGCAAGGCAAGGTCGCCGCGCTCGGCAGCGCCTTCGCCTTGCGCGTCGACGACACGCCCGCCCTCGTGCTCGCCCAGCCCGAAGGCGCCGAGCCGCGCCAGAACCGCGACGCCATCGCGCCGCTCGAAGCGCCCGCCGCCTCCGTGCTGCGCGTGGTCGGCGAGCACCGCGTGACGCTCGATGCCGACGAAGGCGTCTCGGTCGAGAACCTCGCACTCATGGCCGATGCCGCGCCCGACGCGTTGCCGACGCGCCCCGTCTACCTGCCCGGCTACACCGCCTGGGAATTGCGATTCGCACACCACGACGCGCTGACCGACATCCTCTGCCTCGGCCAGGTGCTCGCCAGCCTCTCGTGCGGCCTGGACTTCACCGACAGCGAAGAACTCGGCCGTTTCGTCGCCAACCGCGGCAACCTGTTCGCGCTCAACCGCCGCCTGCACCCGGTGGTGGGTGCGGTGATCGGCGAGATGACCGCGCTCGACCGCCACGAACGCGCGCGCGACCTGCCCTCGGTGATCCGTCGCCTCGAAACCTACCGCGACCAGCCGCTGGACCTGGGCCTCGACCGCATCGCGCCCGCGAAGGACGGCGCAGGCCAGCGCCGCCAGGCGATCCGGGTGCACCTGCGCGATCGCCTCTTCGATCTCTCGCGCCGCAACCGCCTGCTTCACTTCAAGCCGAGCCAGACGCATGTGAACCTCACGGTGGCGAGCGTGCCGCTGGTGGTGGACATCAAGAACATCCGCGTCGACCAGCTCTGCGCGTGGGACGGCCGCTTCGCGAACGACATCGCCACCTGCGACCCGGTGCCGCTCGCGCGCTGGCTGCGCTTCGAAGACCAGCCGTACCTGCCGGGCGCGCTCGACCGCATCCTGCAGGAGGCGCGGCGCGACCGCTCCGAGTACGGCTTCTCGCAGCTCTCGCTGGTCATCGCCTTCCTGCGCTGGCACAACCTGAAGGAGGGAGAAGCCGAGCGGGCCGAACGCATCGCCTCGCCGCTCCTGATGCTGTCGGTCGAACTCACGCGCAAGAAGGGCGTGAAGGACCAGTACCTGCTCGAAGCCGCTTCCAGCGAGGCGCAAGTGAACCCGACGCTGCGCCACCACCTTCGCCAGCTCTACGGCATCGTGCTGCCCGAGACCATCGACCTGCGCGAGACCACCATCGAGCAGTTCCACGCCCAGCTGGCCGCGCAGATCGCGACGACCGAGCCCGGCGTGCAGCTGCGGCTGGTGAAGCAGCCCGAGATCGAACTGATCCACCAGCGCGCCCGCCAGCGGCTCGAGCAGTTCAAGCGCCGCACCCGCGTGCGCAACCCCGGCGCGCAGCCGGTGGCGGCGCAGGACTTCAGCTACGCGAAGGACGACTTCCGCCCGCGCGGCCTGCAGCTCTATCACGCCAAGGTGCGGCCGGTTGCGTTGACGCTGCGCGATGCGGTCGGTGCGCGGCCCTTGCCGCGCGCGCCGCAGATGGCGTCCACCACGGCGCAGACCGAACAGCAGACCTATTCGCTGCACGAGAGCAGCGGCAACCCCTACCAGTGGGACGTCGACCTCACCTCGGTGACGCTCGGCAACTTCAACCACCGCAAGATGTCGCTGGTGCGCGATTACTCGGCGCTGAGCGAATCCGAGATCGCGAGCGATGCCTTCGACCGCGTGTTCTCGCTGCAGCCGCGCCAGGTCGACGCCGAGCCGCCCGCCGCACTGCCGCTGGCCGACCAGTGGCCCGTGGTGCAGGCCGATGCCACGCAGACCGCCGCCGTGGCGCTCGCACGCACCGGCACCAGCTACATCATCCAGGGGCCGCCGGGCACGGGGAAGTCGCAGACCATCACCAACCTCATCGCCGACTACGTGGGGCGCGGGCAGCGCGTGCTGTTCGTCTGCGAGAAACGCGCGGCCATCGACGTGGTGTTCCACCGCCTGCGGCAGCAAGGGCTGGACGAGCTGTGCTGCATGATCCACGACTCGCAAGGCGACAAGAAGGCCTTCGTGCAGAACCTCAAGAAGACCTACGAGCACTGGCTCGCGGCGCCCGAGGAGCTGGACGCCGAGACCCGCGAGCGCACCCAGCTCGTCGACACCATGGACACCGACCTGAAGGCGCTCGAGCGCTTCGACGCCGCGATGCGTGAGGTGCCCGAGCACCTGGCCGTGGCGGTGCGCACGCTGATGGCGCGGCTGATCGCGCTCAAGCCGCACGATCCCGCTTTGACACCGCTGCAGGCCGAGGCCCTGCCCGCCTTCGCGGCCTGGCGCCAGCATGAAGACCTCGTCGCGCGCCTGCACCTCGCGGTCACCGAAAGCCTCGGCGTGCCGTACCTTTCGGCCCATGCGTTCGCGCAACTTGCGCCCGCGCTGCTGCGGCAGGAGCGGCCGCTCGCACGGTTGGTCGAACTCAGCGATCGCGCGGCCGAACAGACCGGCCCGCACCTTGATGCGCTGGCCGACGCCTGGCCGCCACTGGGCGATGCGCCCACGCTCTGGGGCGATGCGCTGGCCGTGGTGGCCGACGCTCGCCGTGTTTCCGCTCTCGCCGCGCGCGGGCATCTCACGCTGCTCGACGCCGCGCACCCCACCAGCCTCGCGTTCGGCGAGGCGATGGCGCAGCGTCGCGCGCTGCAGCAGGTGCTCAAGGAAGCGCTCGAACGCACAGGCCACTGGCGCGACAAGTTTTCCCCGGGCGACACCGAAGCCGGCCTCGTCCAGGCCAAGGCGCAGCAAGGCTCCCTGCTGCGCTGGCTCCAGCCCTCGTGGTGGCGCCTGTCGGGCGAACTCAAGCGCCGCTACGACTTCGCCAAACACGCGGTGCGCCCGCAGCCCAGCCAGGTGCTGGAGGAACTGCTGGCCGAGCACACGGCCCGCGCGGCCGTCGGCAAGCAGGCGTCGCAGATCGAGGCCACCTACGGTTGCACCGACCCCGACGATTTCGTGCAGCAGCTCGACGCCCTGCGCCGCGGCGATGCCACCGGTAGCGGCTTGCGCGCGGCCTTCCACGCGCACCTGCGCACCGACCCCGGCGCGAGCCGCAACGTCGAGCGGCTGGCCGCCCTCGGCGAGCGCACCGACGCGCTCGATGCCCTGTGGCGCGACCTGCTCGACGACCCGTCCGCGCAGCCGTTGGCCTCGCTCGAAGCACTGGCCCGCACGCTGCGTGAACAAGCCGACACCCTGCCGACCGTGCTCCCGCACCTGCAGGAACTGGCCGGCGCCGACCCCGCCCTGGGCAAGGCCCTGCGCACGCTGCCGCTCGCACCCGAGGCCATCGAATACGCCGTCGCGCGCGAGGGCCTGGAGCGCGTCTACCGCACCGAGCGCTGGCTGCCGCGCTTCGACAGCGCCGCGCTGGCGCGCCATGCGCAGCGCCTCGCCGAGGGAGAGCGCAAGCTGCTCGACCGCAACGCCCGCACGCTCGCCGCCGCGGTGCGCCAGCGCTTTCGCGAGCATGTGCGCACCAGCGCCCTCCCCGCGAGCCAGCTCGACGCCACCGGCAAGCTCTTCAAGAAGAGCTACAACGCGGGCCGCCGCGAGCTCGAACACGAGTTCGGCAAGACCATGCGCTACAAGGCGATCCGCGAACTCGCCTCGGGTGAGACCGGGCAGGTGGTGCGCGACATGAAGCCGATCTGGCTCATGAGCCCGCTCTCGGTGTCCGACACGCTGCCGCTCGCGGCCGACCTGTTCGACGTGGTGATCTTCGATGAGGCCAGCCAGATTCCGGTGGAAGAAGCCGTGCCCGCGCTCTATCGCGCGCCGCAGATCATCGTGGTCGGCGACGAGATGCAGCTGCCGCCGACGAGCTTCTTCTCCTCGGGCCGCGACCCCGAGGACGACACCGTCTCGGTGGAAGACGAAGGCGACCGCATCGCCGTGGTGCTCGATGCCGACAGCCTCTTGAACCAGGGCGCGCGCAACCTGCCGGCCACGCTGCTTGCCTGGCACTACCGCAGCCGCTACGAGTCGCTCATCGGCTTTTCGAACGCGGCCTTCTACGCGGGCAACCTGTTCACCATTCCGGACCGGAGCCTGCCGGCGGATGCGCGCGACGAGATCCTCGTGCAGTCGCGCAGCCCGTCGGAAGAATCGGTGGCAGCGAACGTCGACGCCCTGCTCTCGCGCGCCATCAGCTTCCACCGCGTGACCGATGCGGTGTACGAGAACCGCATCAACGACGGCGAGGCGCGCCACATCGCGCAACTGGTGCGCGAACTGCTCAAGCGCGAGACCGGGCGCAGCCTGGGCATCGTGGCGTTCTCCGAGGCGCAGCAGACCGAGATCGAAGCCGAGCTCGATGCGCTGGGCGCCATCGACAGCGACTTCGCCGCGCGGCTCGAGGCCGAGTACGTGCGCGAGGAAGACGACCAGTTCTGCGGCCTCTTCATCAAGAACCTGGAGAACGTGCAGGGCGACGAGCGCGACATCATCATCCTGAGCATCTGCTACGGCCCGAACCCCGAGGGCCGCATGCTGATGAACTTCGGCCCGATCAACCAGCGCGGCGGCGAGAAGCGGCTCAACGTGATCTTCAGCCGCGCGCGGCACCACATGGCCGTGGTCTCGACGATCCGCCACGAGGCGATCACCAACGACCACAACGAAGGCGCCGCGGCGCTCAAGCAGTTCCTGCGCTATGCGGAGTGCCTGTCGCGCGGCGACTCGGCCACGGCGCGACGCGTGCTCGAAGGCATGAACCCGCTCACGCGCGGCAGCAGCGCGCAGCACGTTCGCGCCGACGAGGTGACTGCGCAGCTTGCGGCGGCACTGCGTGCGCGCGGCCATGCGGTCGATGAGCAGGTGGGGCAGTCGCGTTTCCGCTGCGACCTCGCGCTGCGTGCACCGGAGGCCGGGCACTATGCGCTGGGCATCCTCGTGGACACCGCGACGCACTACGAGAACCGCAACGTGTTGGAGCGCTATGTCTCGCGGCCGCGGGTACTCGATGCGTTCGGATGGCAGGTGGTGCAGGTGCTCGCCAAAGACTGGCTGCACGCGCCGGAGGCCGTGCTCGAACAGATCGAGTCGGCGCTCCGGAAGAAGGGCAAGAAGGCAGCGGCGGAAGAACCCGCCGCCGAGGTCGTCAGCGCACCAGGCTCAGCCGCTTGACGTCCAGCTCGGCCTTGTTGCCGACGAGGTCCTTGTCGAACTCGCCCGTGATCTCGACGCGGACCTTGTCGTCGATCTTCACGCCTGCCGGGAAATGCTTGGCATCGATCTCCACCTTCATGCGGCCGCTGTCGTCGGCGAAGGTGTAGTGCTCGCCGCCATCGTGAGAGACGATGAAGCCGCGCAGCGTGGCGTGCTGGTCGTCCTTGCCGGTGTCCAGCAGTTGCTTGACCGTCATCGTCGGCACGGTGCTCGGGCCGGCGTACTGGGCGAAGGCGGCGGACATCGCCAGCGACATGCCGAGCGCGAGCGCGGCGGTCTTCAGGGTCTTGGTGGTCTTGGTATGGGTCATGGCAATCGTTCCTCCTTGAACAGCCTGGTTGTGAAGAAACAGATGGACGCCGTACGCGCCCAAACGTTCCACGACCCTCGAAACCCAAGGGCCATTCACTCGTAGACGATCAGCGCCTTGCCCGCCTCCGCCTGCGCCGTCCAGCTCGCGAGCGCGGCATCGGTCGGGAAGAACTTGGCGCGCTCGCCCAACTGCAGCTCGACCTGCGCGCCGCCGCGCGCCATCGACAGGCGCACCGGCAGGCCCTGCACCAGGTCGCCGACTTCCGTCTGCTCGGTGCGCGGCGGAAAGTCCTTCACCAGCCGCGCGATGTCCGGCGCCTTGCCGTTGACCGCCACGCGCAGGAACTTGCCGAAGCGGCAGCGCGCCGTCGCCAGGTCCCACACCTGCTGCACCTGGAAGCGCGCCTCGAAACCGCCGCGCGCGGGCTGCAGCCGGCCGCTCACGATGACGAGTTCGTCGTCCTTCAGGGTGTTGCGGTTGGCGTTGATGAGCGCCTCGTCGGCCGTCGCGTCGATGGACTCCGACTTGTCGTCCAGCTTGAAGATCGCGAGCCGCCCGCGCTGTCCGTTGATCACGCGGAAGTCGCTCACGATGCCCGCGATGACCTGCTGGTCGCGGCTGTCGAGCAGGTCGCCGATTTCGCGCTTGCAGAAGCGCCGCACCTCGTGCGAGACCTCGTCGAACAGGTGGCCCGAAAGGTAGAAACCGATGGCCGTTTTCTCGAGCGTCAGCCGCTCCTTCACGCCCCACGGCGTGGCGTCGACGAGGTCGGGTTCGGCGGTGGCCGAGCCGTGCTCGCAGTCGCCGAAGATATCGACCTGCGAGGCGTTGGCCGCCGTCGCGCTGGCGAATTCGAAGGCGCGGTCCACCGAGGCGATCAGTGCCGCGCGGTTCTGCTGGATCGCATCGAACGCGCCGGCCTTGATGAGTGCCTCGACGGTACGCTTGTTGATGCGCTGGCGGTCGATGCGCACGCAGAAATCGAACAGGCTCTTGAACGGCCCGCCCTCTTCGCGCGCCCGCACCACGGCCTCGACCGCGAGCTGGCCCGTGCCCTTGACGGCGCCCAGGCCGTAGCGGATCACCTTGTCGGTCACGGGTTCGAAGCGATAGTTGCCTCGGTTCACATCCGGCGGCTCGAAGGTGATGCCGAAATTCTTCTGGGCGTCTTCGAACAAGAGCTTGAGCTTGTCCGTGTCGTCCATTTCCACGGTCATGTTGGCGCAGAAGAATTCGGCCGTGTAGTGGACCTTGAGCCAGCCCGTGTGGTACGCCAGCAGCGAGTAGGCGGCGGCGTGCGACTTGTTGAAGCCGTAGCCCGCGAACTTCTCCATCAAGTCGAAGATTTCGTCGGCCTTGTCCTGCGGAATGCCGTGCGTGGCGAGCGCGCCCGCGCGGAATTTCTCGCGGTGCTCGGCCATCTCCTCGAGCTTCTTCTTGCCCATCGCGCGGCGCAGCAAGTCCGCGCCGCCGAGCGAGTAACCGCCCAGGATCTGCGCGGTCTGCATGACCTGCTCCTGGTAGACCATGATCCCGTAGGTCTCCGAGAGCATCTCGGCCACGGCCGGGTGCGGGTACTCGACCTCTTCGCGGCCGTGCTTGCGCGCCACGAAGCTGGGAATCAGGTCCATCGGGCCCGGACGGTACAGCGCGTTCAGCGCGATCAGGTCTTCCAGGCGCGTGGGCCGCGCGTCTTTCAGCATGCCCTGCATGCCGCGCGATTCAAACTGGAACACCGCCTCCGTCTTGCCTTCGGAGAAGAGCCGGTAGGTGGCCGCGTCCTTCAGTGGAATATTCTCGAACGCGAAGTTCTCCTGCCCCTTGTGGCGCTTGACGATGAACTCTTTCGCGATCTCCAGGATGGTGAGTGTGGCAAGACCCAGGAAGTCGAACTTCACGAGGCCGATGGCTTCGACGTCATCCTTGTCGTACTGGCTCACCGCCGAGTCGCTGCCCGGCTGCTGGTAGAGCGGGCAGAAGTCGGTGAGCTTGCCCGGCGCAATGAGCACGCCGCCGGCGTGCATGCCGATGTTGCGGGTCATGCCTTCGAGCTTCTGCGCGAGCTCGACCAGCATGCGCACTTCTTCTTCCTTCTCGATGCGCTGCGCGAGCTGCGGCTCCATCTCGATGGCGTAGTTGTTCTTGTCGCCCTCGATCTTTTTCTCGGGCGGGTACTGCAGCGTGACCGACATGCCCGGCTTGTTGGGAATCAGCTTGCTGATGCCGTCGCAGAACATGTAGCTCATGTCCAGCACGCGGCCCACGTCGCGGATGGCGGCGCGCGCGGCCATGGTGCCGAAGGTAGCGATCTGGCTCACGGCGTTGCGGCCGTACTTGTCCTTCACGTAGTCGATCACGCGGTCCCGGTTGCCCTGGCAGAAGTCGATGTCGAAGTCGGGCATCGAGACGCGTTCGGGGTTCAGGAAACGTTCGAACAGCAGCTTGTATTCGAGCGGGTCGAGGTCGGTGATCTTGAGCGCATAGGCCACCAGCGAGCCGGCGCCCGAGCCCCGACCCGGGCCGACCGGGCAGCCGTTTTCCTTGGCCCACTTGATGAAGTCGCCCACGATCAGGAAGTAGCCGGGGAAGCCCATGTTCAGGATCGTCTTGATCTCGAACTCCAGGCGTTCCACGTAGCGCGGCCGCTCGGCGTCGCGCTTGGCGACGTCGGGATAGAGGTGCGCGAGGCGCACCTCCAGACCCTCGAACGACTCCTGGCGGAAGAAGTCGTCGATCGGCATGCGCACGCCTTCGCTGATGAAGGGCGTGGGGAAGTCGGGCAGCTGCGGCTTGCCGAGCACCAGCGTCAAGTTGCAGCGCTTGGCGATCTCGACCGTGTTGGCCAGCGCGCTCGGCACGTCGGCGAACAGGGCCTGCATCTCGGCGGTCGACTTGAAGTACTGCTCTTCGGTGAACTTGCGCACGCGGCGCGGGTTGCCGAGGATTTCGCCTTCGGAGATGCACACGCGCGCCTCGTGCGCTTCGTAGTCCTGCCGTTCGGCGAACTGCACCGGGTGCGTGGCGACCACCGGCAGCTTCAGGCGTGCGGCGAGCTTCACGGCGGCGATGACATGCGGCTCGTCTTCCGGACGGCCCGCGCGCTGCAGTTCGATGTAGAAGCGGTGCGGGAACATGCCCGCCAGCTTCAGCGCCAGTTCGGCGGCGCGCTCTTCCTGTCCCTGCAGCAGCGGCACGCCCAGCGGCCCCGCCTGCGCACCCGACAGCACGATCAGTCCGCCCGAAAGCTCTTCGAGCCATTCGAGCTTGCAGGCCGCCTGCGACTGGCCGCGGCCCACGTTCTGCGTCCAGGCGCGTGCCAGCAATTCGGACAGGCTCAGGTAGCCTTCCATGTTCTGCACCAGCAGCACGAGGCGGGTGAGCACGCCGGGCTCCTTGCCCAGCCCCTCGATGAAGATTTCAGCGCCGATGACGGGCTTGACGCCCTTGCCTCGCCCCTGCTTGTAGAACTTGACCGCCCCGAACAGGTTGTTCAGGTCGGTGATGGCGAGGGCTGGCTGCTTGTCGGCAGCGGCGGCCTTGATGACTTCGTCGATCCGGTTGGTGCCGTCGACGACGGAAAACTCGGTGTGCAGGCGCAGGTGAACAAACATCCTGCCATTGTAGAAAGCACCGCCCCCACCATGTGGGTTGGCTATCCCTGAATTGGCCCCCCGGCTTGCCACTTCGTGTGCTTCGCCACCCCCAAGGGGGAGGCTCGGTGCCTTGGGGCGGCCCGGCGGCACCTAGAATCGCGCCCCGTGCAAGAGATTCTGAATATCGCGGCCTACAAATTCGTGGCCATAGACGACAGCCCCGTGCTGCGTGAAGACCTGCGTGCCCGCACCCAGGCCCTGGGCCTCATGGGCACCATCCTGCTGGCGCCTGAAGGTATCAACCTGTTTCTGGCAGGCCCCGCCGATGCGATCCATGCCTTCCTGGCCGACCTGCGGACCGATGCGCGCTTCGCCGACCTCGAGACCAAGGAAAGCTGGTCCGCCACGCAGCCCTTCCGCCGCATGCTGGTCAAGCTCAAGCGCGAGATCATCCGCATGGACCACCCGGCCATCCAGCCTGCGGCCGGCCGCGCACCCGGTGTCGACGCCCTCACCCTCAAGCGCTGGCTCGACCAGGGCCACGACGACGAGGGCCGCGAGATCGCATTGCTCGACACGCGCAACGATTTCGAAGTCGACGAAGGCACCTTCGACGGCGCGATCGACTGGCGCATCACCAAGTTCACCGAATTCCCGCCCGCGCTCAAGGCGCACCGCGCCGATTTCGAAGGCAAGACCGTGGTGAGCTTCTGCACCGGCGGCATCCGCTGCGAGAAGGCCGCGATCCTGATGCGCGAAGAAGGCGTCGAGCATGTGCTGCAGCTCGAAGGCGGCATCCTCAAGTACTTCGAGGAAGTCGGCGGCGCGCACTACCACGGCGACTGTTTCGTGTTCGACGGCCGGCGCGCGCTGGCGCCCGACCTGAGCGCGCGCGCGGCCGATGCCAGCGCACGCGCGTCCGAAGACATCGACCTGGGCCGCGGCCTGAAGAAATAACCGGCAACCGTCATGCGCATCCTCCTGGTGGAAGACGAACTGGACATGGCCTCGTGGCTCATCCGGGCGTTGACCCAGAGCGGCTTCGTCGCCGACCACGCGCCCGATGCGCGCACCGCCGAGGCCTTCATGGCCGGCACCGAATACGACGCCATCGTTCTCGACCTGCGCCTGCCCGACAAGCACGGCCTGAGCGTGCTGGCCGACATGCGCGATGCCGACGACCGCACGCCCGTGCTCATCCTCACCGCGCAAGGCGCGCTGCAGGACCGGGTGCGCGGCCTCAACCTGGGCGCGGACGACTTCCTCACCAAACCCTTCGAGCTGGTCGAGCTCGAGGCGCGCCTTGCGGCGCTGGTGCGGCGCAGCCGCGGCAAGCAGCATCCGCGGCTGCAGTGCGCCTCGCTCTCGTACGACAGCGAGAGCCACGCCTTCACGCTGCGCGGCACGCTGCTGTCGCTCACGCCGCGGGAGCAAGCGGCACTCACCGCGCTCCTGATGCGCAGCGGCGCGCCGGTCGGCAAGTCGCAGCTCTTCGCCAAGGTGTTCACCAACGACAGCACCGCGGGCCCCGACGCCATCGAGGTGGTGCTGCACCGCCTGCGGCGCAAGCTCGCGGACAGCGACGTGCGCATCGTCACCGTGCGCGGGCTGGGCTACATGCTCGAGGGCATTGCCGATGGACCCCCAGGCTCCGTCCCGCCCACCGAGGGCTGAACCGCAGCGCTTCGGCATCCGCGCGCGCCTGCTCGCGCTGCTGCTGCCGGGCATCGTCGCGCTGCTGGCGCTGGACAGCTGGAACGACTACCGCACGCTCACCGATTCCCTGGTGGTCGCCTACGACCAGAGCCTGCTCGAACCGGTGCAGGCGCTGGCCAACGGCATCGTGGTCGCGAGCGACGGCAGCGTGCGGGTGCAGGAGGCCTTCTCGGTGCAGGCGATGTTCGAGTCCACGCACCTGCGCTACAAGTACCTGCACGTCGGCGTGCAGCGCATCCCCAAGGGCGAGGCGCTCGACGCCAATGCGCCCGAGACCACGCTCATGGGCGTGCCCGGCCTGCCCCGCCCCGCGCAAACGCCGCCCGACGGCACGCCGGTGTTCTACGACGCGGTGCACGAGCAGCACCCGGTGCGCGTGGCCGCGCTGCGCCAGACCGTCTATGACACCAAGCATCCCGGCGACGGCTGGAGCGTGTTGATCCAGGCCGCCGAGGGCACCGGTCCGCGGCTGCAGGCCCAGACCGAATCGCTCAAGCAGGAACTGCTGCGCGACACGCGAATGATCCTGGTGGTGGCCCTGCTGGTGTGGCTGGGCGTGGCCTGGACGCTGCGGCCGCTGGAGCGCCTGCGCCGGTCGCTGCGCGAGCGCCGACGCGACGACCTCAAGCCGCTGGACGCGAGCGGCGTGCCTCAGGAAGTGGTGCCGCTGGTCGACGCCGTCAACCACCACATCGCGGGCCACCGGCGCATGGTGGCGGAGCAGTCGCAGTTTCTGGCCGACGCCTCGCACCAGTTGCGCACGCCGCTGAGCATCCTGTCGATCCAAGCCGGCTACGCGGTGCGCGAGACCGACCCCGAGCGCATGCGCGAATCGCTGCATGCCATCGTCGCGCAGCTGGCGCGCACGCGGCGCCTCAGCGAGCAATTGCTGTCGCTCGCGCATGCCACCACCGAAGACGAGATCGCGGGCGCCGAGCCGGCTGTCGCCGACCTCAGCGACATCGCGCGCGGCGTGGTGCTGCAGTACCTGCCGCTCGCCCACGAGCATGACCAGGACCTGGGCTGGGTCGATGCACGCGCCGAATCGGAGACCGAGGACCAGGCCCCGGTACTCCCCGTCAGGGCCAACGCCGCCGAACTGCACGAGGCGCTCGCGAACCTGGTGCACAACGCCATCAAGTACACGCCGCGCGGCGGCAACATCACAGTGACCGTGCGGCGCGAGGCCTCGCATGCGCTGGCCGAGGTGTGCGACAGCGGCCCCGGCATCGCACCCGAGCGGCGCGACAGCGTGTTCGAGCGCTTTCACCGCGACCCGTCCACCCACGCCGCCACGCAGGGCGCGGGGCTGGGCCTCACCATCGCGCGCAGCTATGCGCGACGCAACGGCGGCGAGATCGAACTCGACGCCGCCGACATGCCCGAGAGCACCAACGGCGGCGGCCTCCGCGCGATCCTGAAGCTGCCGCTGGCGGCCGGTTCCTCTTAGGGTTTTCGCGGGTAGCGCTGTAAGCAATTACACGTATTTTGAGCTTCGCGAGCCCTCCGAAGCCTTCGTCGAAAGGCGATTGAAAGCCCCGATTCCTAGACTGCGCTCCTTCCAAATCGAAGGAGACTCAATGCACCCGCACGGTGAAGATCCGGCCTCGCACGCGCTTCGGCCCGCACCCCAATTCAAGAAGGATTACTACGGCGGCGCGTTGCTCGTGGTCATTGGCCTCGCGGCCGTCTATGCCGGTGTCGGCTACCGCGTCGGCGAGCTGGCGCACATGGGACCGGGCTTCTTTCCGGTGGCGCTCGGCGGCCTGCTCGCGCTGACCGGCCTGCTCATCGCCTTGTCCGCGCGCGGCGACAAGCCCTCGAGCGGCGAAGAGGCCGCTTCGCACGGCCATCCGGGCGGCATGCCCGACCTGCGCGGTGGCATCTGCATCATCGCGGGCATCCTGTCGTTCCTGCTGCTGGGCGAATACGGCGGCCTGCTGCCGGCGACCTTTGCCATCGTGTTCATCTCGGCGCTCGGTGACCGCGACAACACGCTGACCGAGGCGCTGCTCCTGGCGCTCGCGATGTGCTTCATCGCGGTGGTGGTGTTCTGGTGGGCGCTGAAGCTGCAGCTGCCGTTGTTCCAGTGGGGAGGCTGAAGCCATGATCGGTCAATCGCTCCACGACCTCTGGTTCGGCTTCGGTGTCGCGTTCCAGGGCTCCAATCTCCTGTGGTCGTTCTTCGGCGTGCTGGTGGGCAACCTCATCGGCGTGCTGCCGGGCATGGGCGCGCTGCAGGCCATCTCGATCCTCTTGCCGCTCACCTACGCGATGCACCCGGTGCCCGCGATCCTGATGCTGGCGGGCATCTTCTACGGCTCGCAGTACGGCGGTGCCATCGGCGCCATCCTGATGAACATGCCCTCGCACCCGCCGCATGCGGTGACGTGCCTCGATGGGTATCCGATGACCAAGCAGGGCAAGGGCGGCGTCGCGCTCGGGGTGACGATGATCGCCTCGTTCTTCGCGGCATCGGTCGGCATCATCGTGATGATCTTCGCCTCGCCGCTGCTGGTGCAGATCGCGTTCAAGTTCGGCCCGACCGAGATCTTCTCGATCATGCTGCTGGGCCTGCTCGCGGGCTCGACCATGTCGCGCGGCTCGCCGCTCAAGGGTGTGGCGATGACGATCTTCGGCCTCCTGTGCGGCGTGGTCGGCACCGATGTGAACAGCGGCAGCTTCCGCTTCGCCTTCGGCCTGCCCGAGCTGAGCGACGGCCTGGAGCTGGTGGCCATCTCGATGGGCCTCTTCGGCGTGGCCGACTTCCTGCTCAACGTGAACCGCATGAAGGCCATCGGCGACACCGGCACGCTCAAGCTGAGCGACATGCGCCCGAGCAAGGAAGAATTGAAGCGCGCCTTCCCCGCGATGATCCGCGGCACCATCGTCGGCACCGTGTTCGGCGCCATGCCCGGCACCGGCCCGACCATCACCACCTTCATCGCCTACGCGCTGGAGCGCAAGGTGTCGAAGACGCCCGACAAGTTCGGCACCGGCATGATCGAAGGCGTGGCCGGCCCCGAGGCCTCGGCCCACTCGAAGACGCAGGTCGACTTCATCCCGACGATGAGCCTGGGTATTCCGGGCGACGCCGTGATGGCGCTGATCCTCGGTGCGCTGCTGATCCAGGGCATCCAGCCCGGCCCGCAGCTCATCACCGAGCATCCGGACATCTTCTGGGGCCTGATCGCCTCGTTCTGGATCGGCAATGTGATCCTGGTGATCCTGAACGTGCCGATGATCGGCGTGTGGGTGAAGCTGCTGAAGGTGCCCTACAAGTACCTGTTCCCTGCCGCGATGTTCTTCATTGCGACGGGCGTCTACAGCACGCAGAACAGCCTCTTCCAGATCTGGGAAGTGCTGGTGTTCGGCATCGTCGGCGCGGTGCTGATGACGCTGGAGTTCTCGGTCGCGCCGATCCTGCTGGGCTTCGTGCTCGGGCCGATGGTGGAGGAGAACTTCCGCCGCGCGCTGCTGCTCTCGCGCGGCGACATGTCGGTGTTCGTCACGCGTCCGATCAGCGGCACCTTCATCGGCCTGTGCGTGCTGCTGCTGCTCGGCGTGGGCTATTCGGCATGGCGCGGTCGCAGCAGCCGCAAGGCGATGATCGAACTGCCGAAGGCGCCCGATGGTGCGCCGCCTGCAGAGGCCATCTCGCTCGGCGGCAAGTAAGCCAACCCAAGAAAAAGGGCCCGCTCAGTCGGGCCCTTTTTTCATTTGAGCTCCTCTATTTGAGCTTCTGCGCGAACGGCAACATGCGTTCGCCGTCGGCATCGGTGAACACCACCGCGGGCGTGAGGCCGACGTAGCGCCCGCCCTCGTGCGGCCGGGCCTCCACGAGCTGCAGGCCGACGAGCTTGCCGCTCTTCACATAGCGGGTCTCGATGTAGATGCCGGTCTGGCCCTTCTTGTTGATCGGCAACTGGGCGACAGCGTCGTAGTCGTCGGTCTTGAGCAGGTGGGTGATGCGGTCCTTCAGGTGGAAGTCGTACCAGGCCTGTTCGTAGACCATCGATTCGCCGGTCTGCACATGCTTGAGCATGATCACCAGCTGCCGCTTGAAGAGCTTCAGCTCCTTCATCAGGAACTCGAAAAGATCGGCGTATTCGCCCGGTGCAACCTCGGGGGTTCGGAAAACTGCCATGTGCCTCGCTCCCTTTCTGGGATGTCGTGAAGGGCGGCGATCCCCTCGATCGCCGCTTGCGGGGCGCAGCTTACTACCCGCGCGTGAACGGCGGGCTCAAGCGGGCGTGGTGCCCGTATCCGGCTCGCGCACGCCGAAGGGCTTGCCTGGCAGCGGAATGAATTCGGTCTCGCCGGGCACATGGCCCATGCGCTGTGCGGCCCAGTCGGCACCGGCTTCGAGGATGCGCTCGCGCCGGCTCGAAACGAAGTTCCAGGTGATGTAGCGCGGACCGTCGAGCGGCTCGCCGCCGATCACCATCAGGCGCACGGCCGCATCGGATGTCAGCACCGCGCCCTGCCCGTCGGGCAGCACCGCCATCGTGTGCGCGGGAACGGCCTCGCCGTTGACGCGCGCATCGGCATCGACGGCGTAGATGGCCAGCTCGGGCGCCAGCGAGGGCAGCTCGAAGCGGGCGCCTGCCGGCAACGCGATGTCGAGGTACACGGTCTGGGTCAGGGTCTTCACCGGCGAGCGCCGGCCGAAAGCCTCGCCCACCAGCACGCGCACATGGACGCCCTGCTCCACCAGCTCGGGAATCGCATCGGCGGCCGTGTGCTCGAAGCTGGGCTCGACCTCTTCATGCGCCTGCGGCAAGGCGGCCCAGAGCTGCAGGCCGTGGTTCACGTAGGTGTCGGCCTTCAGGCGCTCGGGCTTGCGCTCGGAGTGCACGATGCCGCGCCCCGAGGTCATCCAGTTGATCGCGCCGGGCTGGATCTCCTGCACGCTGCCGAGGCTGTCGCGATGCATCATCGCGCCCTCGAAAAGATAGGTGACCGTCGCGAGGCCGATGTGCGGATGCGGCCGCACGTCGTGCTCGGTGCCGGGCTTCTCGGTGGCCGGCCCGAAGTGGTCGAAGAAAACGAAAGGTCCGACCGAGCGGCGCTGCGCCGCGGGCAGGAGGCGCCTCACGTTGAAGCCACCGCCCAGGTCCTTGTCGTGCGGTCGCAGCAGTTGGGACAACTGAGTCTGGGCGGGGGTGTCGGTCATCGTGGGCTCCGTGGGTGGCTGGGTTTTAAGCGCGCGATCTTGCCACTGCCGCAATACGCTCGCCGAATGCGCGGGCGGTGTCGAAGTCGCCCTTGAACATCTCGGCCGGGCTCGCGTCCGAGGGCGATTGCGTCAGCAGGCCGCCGTAGCCGCCCACGTAGTTCATCGACTCGCGCGTGGCCGCCTTGTTGTTGGTCGGAAGGATGCCCATGCTGACCCAGATGCCGCTGTGCTGCATCGCGAGAGTCCAGAGGTAGGACATGGTCGTGACCTTGTCGCCGTTCATGGTGGCGCTGTTGGTGAAGCCGGCGAAGAGCTTGTCCTTCCAGCCCTGCGTGTACCAGACCTTCGACGACGCATCGGCGAACTTCTTGAACTGCCAGCTCACGCCGCCCATGTAGGTCGGTGAGCCAAAAACGATGGCGTCGGCCGCGGCCAGCGTTTCCCAGCCGCCTTCGGGCAGGTTGCCATCGGCGTCGATGGCGAGCAATTGCGCGCCGGCAGATTCGGCCACGGCTTGCGCAATGCGCTGGGTGTGGCCGTAGCCGGAATGGAAGACGACAACGATGTTTGCCATTGGATGATCTCCTGAGTGAAACGATGGTCAGTGGTGGCGGATGCCTTTTTCGCGGAACACCGAGGAACCGGCTTTGCCGGGCCTCAGGTGTTGCCCCCGGTGGGGGTTGGCGAAGCGACACGAAGTGCGCGAAGCCTGGGGGAGAGCTTATTTTTTATCGATGCTGAAGCGGCCGGGGCCGAAGGCGGCGAACGCGAGCAGGCCACCGGCGATGGCGATGTTCTTGTTGAAGTTGATCTGCTGCATCATCTTCATCGCATCGGGCGCCGACCAGTACTTGTGGAAGAACAGCGCGGCGGCCACGGTGAAGATCGCCATCGCAATGGCGGTCCATCGGGTCTTGAAGCCCAGCAGCAGCGCGATGCCCAGGCCCAGTTCGACCACGATGGCGATCACGGCGCCCACTTCCGGCAACGGCAACCCCACCGAGCTGATGTAGCCCACGGTGCCGCCAAAGCCCATGAGCTTGCCGATGCCGGCGGGAATGAACAGGTACGCGACCAGGATGCGGCCGATCAGCGCCAGGATGTCCTGCGCCGAGTTGGTGGGGGTGGTGGTTGCCATGGTTGAGAACTCCTCGGGTTGTTGAAGGAAATACAGGGGGAACAGAAAAAAGCCGGGCGACAGGCGCCCGGCGGTGGATCAAGCGGTCAGGTCGAACACCAGCACTTCGGCATCCTTGCCGGCGCCCAGCGTCAATTGCGATTCGCCTTCGAGCATCGCGGCGTCGCCGCCCACGAGCTTCTGGCCATTCACTTCGAGCTCGCCGCGCACCAGGTGCACGTAGCTCTTGCGCGCCGGGTCGAGCGCCAGGCTGGCTTTTTCTTCACCGTCGAGCAGCCCGGCGAAGAGGCGCGCATCGGCATTCACCTTCACCGAACCGTCGCTGCCGTCAGGCGAGGCGACCAGGCGCAGCTTGCCGCGCTTCTCGGCATCGCTGAACTGCTTTTGCTCGTAGCCGGGAGCGATGCCGCGCACGTTGGGCTCGATCCAGATCTGCAGGAAGTGCGTGGTCTCGTCCTTCTTGTGGTTGAACTCGCTGTGCATCACGCCGCGGCCGGCGCTCATGCGCTGCACGTCGCCCGGCGGGATGGATTCGATGTTCCCCATGCTGTCCTTGTGCGCCAGCTCGCCCGAGAGCACGTAGCTGATGATTTCCATGTCCTTGTGGCCGTGGGTGCCGAAGCCGGCGCCCGCCGCCACGCGGTCTTCGTTGATCACCCGCAGGTTGCCGAAACCCATGTGGGCCGGGTCGTAGTAACCGGCAAAAGAAAAGCTGTGAAACGAGCGCAGCCAGCCATGGTCGGCATAACCGCGTTCTTGTGATTTACGGACTTGCAACATCGTAGAACTCCTTTGGCCGTTCCCCGTGGGGATGTTCTGGCCTTCTTCGTATGCCGCGCCGGATGCGCAGCGGATGTGAAGAACTTTAGGCCCGTGCCCCCGAGGGAAAAGCGTCTGGTTTTGATGGCATCATTCAAATTTTTTGATCAATCGATGGAGCCGCCATGCCCAGCGCCAGAGACGTACTGACCCCCGACGCCCTCGCCATGCTGCAGACCGTGGCCAACACCGGCAGCTTCGCCGGCGCGGCACGCACGCTCAACCTCGTGCCCAGCGCACTGAGCTACCGGGTTCGGCAGATCGAAGACGCGCTCGACGTGCTGCTGTTCGACCGCAGCGCGCGCCAGGCGCGCATCACCGAGGCCGGCGCCGAGCTGCTGCGCGAATCGGCGCGCCTGCTCAATGAAATCGACGCCGTGGCCAATCGCGTGAAGCGCGTGGCCACGGGCTGGGAGCCAATGCTGACCATCGCGGTCGACAGCGTGATCGCGCGCGATCCGCTGCTCGACCTGGCCACCGCCTTCTTCGCGCTCGATCCGCCCACGCGGCTCAAGCTGCGCGACGAAACGCTGCTCGGAACCATCGAGGCGCTGACCAGCGGCGAGGCCGATCTCGCCATCGGCGCGGTGCTCGATGCCGCGAGCCTCGCCTTCACCGCCACGGGCATCCGCAGCCGGCCCATCGGCGAACTGCGCTTCGTGTACGCAGTGGCGCCGCACCATCCGCTCGCGCGCCTGCCCGAGCCGCTGACCGATGAAGTGCTGCGCCAGTACCGCGCGGTCGCGGCGGCCGACTCGGTGCGCAGCGGGCCGAGCATGACGGTGAACCTGGTCGGCGGGCAGGACGTGCTCGCCGTGCCGAGCATGCAGTTCAAGCTGGCCGCGCAACTGCACGGGCTGGGCGGCGGCTTCCTGCCCGAGCCGATGGCGCGGCCGTACATCGAGGCGGGCCATCTCATCGAGCGCAAGACGGAGCGCACGCCGCCGCTGGGCACCATGCATTGCGCATGGCGCGTGCGCAGCGCGGGCGGCCCGGGGCGCGCGCTCGAATGGTGGCTCGCGCAGTTCGAGCACGAGGCCACGCGGCGCGCGCTGCTCGAGCGCCATCGGGGACGTTGAGGAAAGCCCTGAGGCGCGCGCGCCCGGCCGCCCCTGCAGACCGATGTAGAGTGCGGACACATTCATCGTCTCCCTGTCAAAAGAAAAGAGTCCGTCATGACCACTCGCGCAACTGCAAAGCAGACCGACCGCCACCGAACCCCCTCCACCCCTCGCCACTACGCCGTCGTCGGCGCCGGCATCGCCGGGGTGGCTGCTGCACGAACGCTGGTGCAGGCGGGCCACAAGGTCACGGTGTTCGAACGCGAAGCCGCACCCGGTGGCCGCATGGCGAGCATCGACACCGCCTTCGGCCGTTTCGACAGCGGCGCGCAGTACTTCACCGTGCGCGATCCGCGCTTTGCGCTGGCGCTCGAAGCCACGCCCAGCCTCTGCCGCCCCTGGAGCGCCAACCTCGTGCGCGTGCTCGACGCCCATGGCCGCGTGGCCGAAGCGGCATTGCCGGGCCGCGAGTCGCACTGGGTCGCGCAGCCCGGCATGGACGCGCTGGTCGCCTACTGGGCCGCGCCGCTGGCCGGCAACCTCATCACAAGCACGCAGGTCACGCAGATCGAGCCCGATGCGCTCGACCCCAAGCGCTGGCAGCTGCGCACCGCGGGCGAAGACGATTCGCAGCATGTGTACTCGGGCTTCGACGCCGTGCTGCTCGCCGTGCCGCCCTCGCGCACCCGCGTGCTGCTGGGAGACGGCAAGCTCTCGGCCGCCATCAGCCAGAAGATCGAGCCGGTGCGCATCGCACCCTGCTGGACGCTGATGATCGCGTTCCCGCAGGCCAACCAGGCCAACATGTCTCACCTCGGTCCGCAGTGGAATGCCGCGCGCAGCACCCATCACCGCGTGGCGTGGCTTGCGCGCGAATCGTCCAAGCCCGGCCGTGAACGCATCGAGCGCTGGACGCTGCAGGCCAGCGCCACCTGGTCGCAGGAACACCTGCGCGACGACGCGCCGCGCGTCGAAGCCAAGCTATTGCGCGCCTTCGCCGAGATCACCGGCATCCACGCAGTTCCTTCGCACGCGCAGACGCGCTGCTGGGCCGAAGCGCAGACGCAGGTGCCCGTGGGCAAGACGCACCTGTGGGATGCCAAGGCCCGCATCGGCGTGGCCGGCGACTGGTGCACCGGGCACCGGGTGGAAGACGCGTTCCTCTCGGGCCTCTCGCTGGCGCTTGCGGTGATCTGATCGATCCGCGGGATGCGTGAGACCGGCCGTTTCGCGCCCTCGCCCACCGGCCCGCTGCACGCCGGCTCGCTGGTGGCTGCGCTCGCAAGCTGGCTCGACGTGCGCGCCCGCGGTCCGCAGGCGCGCTGGCTGATCCGCATCGAGGACGCCGACACCGAGCGCTGCCTGCCCGGCATGGGCGAACACATGCTGCGGCAGCTTGCCGATTGCCACCTGCTGCCCGACGAAACGCCTGTGTGGCAGACGCAGCGCACCGCGCACTACGAGGCGGCGCTGCAGAAGCTGCAGGCCCTCGGCCTCGCCTATCCCTGTGGCTGTTCGCGCAAGGACATCGACATCGCGCTCGCCCGGCTCGGCCATCGGCACGAACGGCATGGCGAACGCGTGTACCCCGGCACCTGCCGCGACGGCCTGCATGGCAAGCCCGCGCGGGCCTGGCGCTTTGCCACCGAGAAGTTCGAATCGGCACAGCCGGGCGAACTCCGCTGGACCGACCGCCGCCTGGGCGAACAGCACCAGGACGTCAGCCGCGAGGTCGGCGATTTCGTGCTGCGCCGCGCTGATGGCCCCTGGGCCTATCAACTCGCCGTGGTCGTCGACGATGCCGAGCAAGGCGTGACCGACGTGGTGCGCGGCGAGGACCTGGCCGACAACACCGCGCGCCAGATCCTGCTGCAGCGCGCGCTCGGCCTGCCGATGCCCGGCTACCTGCACACGCCGCTGGTGCGCGGCGCCGATGGCGACAAGCTCTCCAAGCAGAACGGCGCCACGCCCATCGACACCGCGACGCCAGAAGCCGCGCTGGCCGCGCTCGATACAGCGGCGCGCGTGCTCGGCCTCGGCCCCACAACGGCCACGTCCTGTGCGGCCGCATTGGCCGGCTGGGTCCCCGAATGGCGCGCTCTCTACAATTCGCGGCCGTAATGACCTTTCCCGACACCGTGCCCCACGACCTCCCGCCCAGCGACGACAACGCAGAAGACAGCGCCGGCGACGCCAGCAACAAGCCGCATCCGCTGCACCGCCGCCTCAAGAGCTTCGTGAAGCGCGCCGGCCGCACCACCGACGGCCAGGCGCGGGCCTTTTCCGAGCTGGGCCCGCTGTTTCTCATTCCCTACGCGCCCGAGCCGCTCGACCTGACGGCGGCCTTCGGCGGCCGCGCCGCGCCCACGGTGCTGGAGATCGGCTTCGGCATGGGCGAGGCCACCGCGCACATCGCCACGGTGCGGCCCGAGACCAACTTTTTCTGCTGCGAGGTGCACGAACCCGGCGTGGGTGCGCTGCTCAAGCGCATCGGCGAGCAGTCGATCCCGAACATCCGCATCTGCGCGCACGACGCGGTCGACGTGCTCGACCACATGCTGCAGCCCGGCACGCTGGCCGGCGTGCATGTGTTCTTTCCGGACCCGTGGCACAAGAAACGCCACAACAAGCGCCGGCTGATCCAGCCCGAATTCGTGACCAAGCTGGCGCAGCACCTGCGCCCCGGCGGCTACATCCATTGCGCGACGGACTGGCAGCCCTACGCCGAGCAGATGCTCGAGGTGCTGTCGGCCGAACCGCTCTTGCGCAACACGGCCGAAGGCTATGCGCCGAAGCCGGAATACCGGCCGCTCACCAAGTTCGAGAACCGCGGCATCAAGCTCGGCCACGGCGTGTGGGACCTGGTGTTCGAACGCGCCTGAAGAAGAAGAAGAAGAAGAAAAAGTCCGCTACTCGGTCTGGAAGCGAAACGGCAAGCGCATCCGGGTGCGCGCCGGGCGTCCGTCCGCCGAGCGCGCCGGATCGAAACGCCATTCCTTGAGCGCATCGGTCACCGCCTTCGACAACAGCGGGTGCGGCGACCTCTCGATGCGGACGTCCTCGGCCCGGCCTTCGGTGCCGACGTAGAACACCGCGATCACCTGGCCCTCGACGCCCTCTTCCGCCAGTACGGTGGGATATGCAGGAATGCGACGCTCACGGATCACCGCCGTCGCCGCGATGGCGGGCGTCGCTGCGGGCGGATCGAGGCGGCCTGCCCCCACGGTGGGCGGCGCGGCAATCATCGCCGACGCCGGCTCCTGCGGGGATGGGGCGGGCTCCGCCGGCACCGCGATTTCGACCACGTCGCGCGGCGGCACGGCGCATCCCACGAGTGCGATGAACACCCCCAAACCACCCCAGCGAAAAGCAAATTTCATAGGGCAATTCTGTAGCAGGCCCGCCTATCGCCCTGGCCTCGATATTGCTACACTTTTTTACTACTGTAAGTAAAAGGGTGTCCAGATGAACAAGTCACGCAGGGAATGGCTGGGCAAGGCGTACGGCGCGCTGCTGCTGGGAGGCGGCATCGGCATGACCCACGGGGTCTCGGCGCAGACGCGAACCGGCGGTGCGCCGCGCGTCGTGCTGCTTGGGCAATCGGTGCCGCTGACGGGCAGTGCTTCCGAGATCGGCAGCGCCTTCGCGGCGGGCAGCCGGCTCGCGGTGAGCGACTTCAACGCGCGCAACGCCACCACCGGGCTGCAATTGAAACTGGTGCAACTCGACGACGGCTATGACGCGGCACGCGCCACCGCCAACGCGCGCACCCTGCTCGGCGCCCAGAAGGCCGACCTGCTGTTCGGCTTCGTCGGCACCGCCAGCAGCGAGGCCGGCGCGAACGTCGCCACGCAGCAGGGCAGCCTGCTCTTTGCGCCGTTCGCAGCCTCCGACAACCTGCGCGGCGCCGAGCATCCCAATGTGTTCCATGTGCGGCCCGGCATGATCGACGAGGCCCTCAAGATCGTGCGCCAGTGCGCCACCGTGGGGCAGACGCGCGTGGCGCTGGTGGGCGACGACGACGCCATGGGCCGCGCCGGCCTTGCGGCCGTGCAGCAGGCCATCACCGAACTCAAGCTCACGCCGCTGGTCGCGAGCGCGCTGGTGCCCGCGGGCGGCGACAAGCTCGATGCCGCGCTGAAAGAAGTGCAGAAGCAGTCGCCCCAGGCGATCGTGCTGGTGTCGCTCTCGGGCACCACCGCCAGCGCCATCCGGAAGCTCCGCAAGAGCGGCTATACGGGCAACTTCATGGCTTTCTCGATCGTGGGCATCGATCCGCTCTACGCGGAGCTGGGCAAGGACATCGGCGGCATCGTGATCTCGCAAGTGGTGCCGTCGCCCCGGCCGTCGGCCATTCCGATCGTCAAGGAATACCTCGCGGCGGTCGACAACTCGGACCAGACCGCCTCGTACGAAGGCCTCGAAGGCTTCATCGCCGCCAAGGCCGTGGGCGAAGCGGTGCGCCGTGCGGGCCGCGGCTTCAACACCGCGACGCTGCAGCGCACGATGACCGCGATGACCGACTACGACGTGGGCGGCTTCCGCATCAACCTTCGCCCGGGGCTGCGCGACAACGTGCGCAGCATCGACCTGATCAGCATCTCGGCGGACGGGCGCGTGCTGCGCTGATGGAATTCAGGCGGCGCTGTCGAGCAGCAGCTCGGCAAACCGCTGCTGCACGTACAGCGCCGTCGCGCCGAGCGGCCGCCCCTGCAGCCACAGCATGCGCACCGACAGCCGTGGCAGCGCCAACGCGGGACACGGCACCTCCTTCAAGGCCTGGCGGTAGCCCTCGTAGTGCGCGATGTTGACGG
The DNA here is from genome assembly GCF_030812215.1 of Variovorax boronicumulans. Lineage (GTDB taxonomy): Bacteria > Pseudomonadota > Gammaproteobacteria > Burkholderiales > Burkholderiaceae_C > Variovorax > Variovorax boronicumulans_C. The sequence goes on from NZ_JAUSSG010000001.1 coordinate 307,951, forward strand.
GCAGCACGGCCCATCCGAGCTTGTCGGCCACCATCTCGGCCGTGCTGTAGAAGCTGTCGGAACGCCAGACGCGCGGGCTGTAGGCCACCTCGTGCACGTCGTCCGCATGCATCAGCAGCTGCCGATGCCCGACGAGGTCCTTGCGCCGCACGGTGCGGCCGTCGGCCAGCGGATGGTCGACCGCCACGAACACGCCCTGCGGCACGCTGCCGATGCGGCGCAGCTCGAAGCTGGCCCGCGCCGGACCGCGGTCGAAATGAAAGGCCAGGCTGGCGCGCTCCTGCTCCACGTAGTCGGCCACCTCGGTGGCGGTGCCGTTGAGCAGCGTGAGTTCGAGGCTCGGAAACTTCACCGATATCTCGCGCAGCAGCGTGGCGATGGCGGTGTACGGCAGCGCCTCGTCGAAGGCCATCGAGAGCGCGCCCTCGTTGCCCTCGTGCAATGAACGCGCGCGCTGGTCGAGCTGCTCGGCCTGGCGCAGCAGCTCGCGCGCTTCGAGCAGCAGCACCTGCCCGGCTTCGGAGAGCTGCGCATTGCGGCGCGAGCGGTCGAACAGCGCCACGCCAAGGTCGGCCTCGAGCAGGCCGATGGCGGTGCTCACGGCCGACTGCGCCTTGCCGAGCCGGCGCGCGGCCGCGGAGAACGAGCCGCAGTCGGCGGTGGTGACGAACTGGCGCAACTGGTCGACGGTCCATTCCATGGCGCTTCCTTTTTCATCCATCTATTTATCAGATGGGTTTCATCTTTATTCATCCATTCTATTGAAGCAACATCGGCAATCCAGGCGAGGCGACCTTGCCCCGTCCCTGAAAAAGAAAAGTCCCGTTCGCATGCCGATCTCCCGTCTCGCGATGCCCCGCATCCCCACCACACCGCTGGCCCTGAACTGGTGCCACGACCCCGCGCAGGAGGCAGCCATCGCCGCGCTGTTCATGCGCCAATTGAGCCCCCGCTACATCTCGCACTCCGAGCTGCAGGGCGCACGCGCCGTCGCGCCCGGCGAATGGCGCCGCGACCTGCCCGAAGTGCTGCGCGCGGAACTCCGCGAGACGCTCGCGCTGCCACAGGCCACGGCTCATTCGCTGATCGCAACCGCGCACGCCGGCGACGCGTTGGCCGCCATCGCGCTGGTGTCCATCGACGAGACCCGGCTCGCCGCGCGCACCTTTGCCACGCTCGACGACCTCGTGGTCGATGCGCCGTTCCAGTCTGCCGGCGTCGGCGGCCGGCTGTTCGACTGGGTCTGCGCCGAACTGCGCGGACGCGGCATCGCGCGCCTGTTCCTGGAAAGCGGCATCGGCAACCAGGGCGCGCACCGCTTCTTCGAAGCGCGCGGCTGCGCGCCGGTCTCGGTCACGATGCTCAAAGAGCTGGAGGCCTGAACGATGAATCCCGTGTTCAGGAAATGGATCACGCTGGTGATCGTCTCGATGGCGCTGCTCCTGATCGTGGTCGACATGACCGTGCTCTACACCGCGCTGCCCACGCTCACGCACGACCTCGCGGCCTCCTCGTCCGAGAAGCTCTGGATCGTCAACGCCTACACGGTGGTGGTGTCTGGCTTCCTGCTCGGCATGGGCGCGCTCGGCGACCGCGTGGGCTACAAGCGCATGTTCCTCGCGGGCCTCGTCGTGTTCGGCGTAGCCTCGCTGTGCGCCGCCTATGCCGGCAGCCCCGCGGCGCTGATCGCGGCGCGCGGCCTTCTGGGCGTGGGCGCCTCGATGATGATGCCGGCCACGCTGGCCATCATCCGGCTGGCCTTCGCCGACGAACGCGAGCGCGCGGTCGCCATCGGCGTCTGGGCCTCGGTCGCCTCGGGCGGCGCCGCGTTCGGCCCGGTGGTCGGCGGCGTGCTGCTCGAGTACTTCTGGTGGGGCTCCGTGTTCCTCATCAACGTGCCGGTGGTCGTGCTCGCGCTGGCGCTCGGCGCCTGGCTGCTGCCGGGCCAGCGCGCGAACGGCACGACGCGCCCGAAGCCCTTCGACGTCATCGGCTCGGTGCAGGTGTTCGTGGCCCTGGTCTGCCTGGTGCTGGCGATCAAGGAATTCGCCAAGCCCGAGCCCTCCGGCCTGGCGATGGGCGTCAGCGGCGCGCTGAGCCTGCTGGCCATGGCGCTGTTCGTGCGGCGCCAGCGGCGCAGCGCGAGCCCGCTGGTCGACTTCCGTCTGTTCCGCGACCCTTACTTCTCGGGCGGCGTGATCGCGGCCATCGTGGCCTCGGTGGCGCTGATCGGCGTCGAGCTGGTGTTCAGCCAGCGGCTGCAATTGGTGACCGGCCTCTCGCCGCTTCAGGCGGGCCTGGCGATCCTGCCGGTGCCGCTCGCCGCCTTCGTGGCGGGGCCGCTCGCGGGCATGGTGCTGCCCCGCACCGGTTCGCGTCCGCTGATCCTCGGCGGCCTGCTGGCCACCGCGCTCTCGCTGTGCGGCCTCGCGCTGGCCGTCGATGCGACGGGCGTGCTCAAGCTCTCGGTGCTGGTGCTGCTGGGCCTCGGCGTGGGCGCGACCATCACGGCGGCCTCGAACGCGATCATGAACAACGCGCCGGCCGAACATGCCGGCATGGCCGCGTCGATCGAGGAGGTGTCGTACGAACTGGGCGGCGTGCTCGGCATCGCGCTGCTCGGCAGCGTGCTCTCGTCGACCTACACGGCCACGCTGGCCATTCCCGACACGCTCGCGGTGCCGGCCTCGGCCCGCGACGGCATCGACGGCGCGTTGCTCGCAGCCGAGACGCTGCCCACGCAGATCGGCACGCAGCTCGTGGCGCTCGCGCACACGGCCTTCGATCAGGCCTTCTTCGCGGTGATGGCTGTGGCCGTGGCGATCGTCATCGCGGCTGCGTGCTCGGTGGCCATGCTGGGCAGGCGCAGCGCGAAGCCGCGCTGCGCGTAAGCCGTCAACGCATCAGCCGTTCGCCGCCTCGTCGATCAGCGCTGCCACCTCCACCGGCTTCGACGCCAGCGAGGCATGGCTCGCGGCCAGCGTGATGACCTTGCGTGCGCCCAGGCGCGCCGACATGCGCTCCTGGTTGGCCGGCGCGATCATGCGGTCGTCGCTGGAAATCTGATACCACGAGGGCTTCTTCTTCCAGGCCGGCGCCGTGATGGCGTCGCCGAAGGTGCTGGCCAGCGGCGCCTTCTGCGTCACGCCCATCACCAGCCCTTCTTCGGCCGTCAGGTCCTGGCAGAAGCTCTCGTGGAATTTCTCGGGCTTGACCCAGAGGTAGCCGTCGCTGTCGGGTGCGAGGTTGGGCACCGCGACCGGCGGATGTTCCTGCGTGATCGCGCCTGGGCTCTCGCCCGCATCGGGCGCGAAGGCCGCGATGTAGACCAGCCCGACCACGTTGGGCAGATCGCCCGCCTGCGTGATCACCGCGCCGCCGTACGAGTGGCCCACCAGCAGCACCGGGCCCGGCACCTGCGCCACCAGTTTGCGTGTGCGCTCGGCGTCGTCGGCCAGCGAGGTCAGCGGCAGTTCGACCGCGCGAATGCCTGTGTGGCCCTTGCGCGAAAGCTCCACGATGACCTTGCTCCAGTGCGCCGCACCACCCCAGAAACCATGGACCAGAACGACCGTCGGTTTATTGCTCATGATTTGAATACTCCCTGTGAAAACAAAATGCCGCCACGCCAACATGGCAAGGCGGGACGTTCTTATACGCCGCCTCGCATGCTTTTTCGGTGACGCCCATTCAGCCCGTACTGACAAGCCGCTGCAGCGCGTCGAGCGACAGCAATTCGATGCGTCCGTAGCCCAGCGCAACCACGCCTTCGCCCGCCAGCGCATTGAGTTCCTTCGAGAGCGTCTGGCGCGTCACGCCGAGCATCATCGCGAGCGCTTCCTGCGGCAGCTGGAGGCTGTGCCGCAGGTGCACCGACTGCGTCGCATCGCCGCGCGCGAGCACCAGCAGCCGGTGCGCCACGCGCGCGCGCAAGCTGCGCAAGGTCGCGTCTTCCGCGAGGCCGTAAAGCATTCGCACCCGCGCCGCGAGCATCGCGCCGATGGCGTTGGAGAACACCACGTCGCGCATCTGCCGCGCGAAGGCTTCGGGCGACACCACCAACAGGTCGAGCGCTTCGAGCGCGGTCGCATCGTGCGTGCGCGGCGAGCCGTCGATCAGCGTGATCTCGCCGAACCAGTTGCCCGGCTCCAGCACCGCGAGGATGGCCTCGCGCCCGTCCTGGCGCAGCGACGAGATCTTGATCGTGCCCGCCACGAGCCCGTAGAAGCCTGCCCCCGCAGCCTGGATCGGATCGCCCTGCCGGAAGATCATCGCGCCGCGCCGCACGTGGATGAGTTCGGCCGCGCCCACCAGCGCGTCGCGCTGCGCGCGCGGCATGCTGGTGAACCACGGGTTGCCCTCCAGCGCGGCACGGTGCGAGGCGGAGAGTCGCGGCTTGGTGGAAGGAGGCATGGGAGAACGCTTGGTTGCCTGTGGACACAGGGGTTTACCAGCACCCCGCATTGTCAAATTCTTGACAGTTGAGCGTCAAGTGCAGGTCTACAGTGGCCGGCACACCCACAGACCCAAAAAGCGGAGACGACACGATGAGCGAACGCGCAGGTTTCACGAGCATGCAGGAAAGCACGCGCGAAGACTGGCAACTGATCGGCGGCGAGTTCATGCAGTTCGCGGGCGGCCTGCCCGCACGCGTGATCAAGCACCTGCAGATTCTCGAAGGCGACTACGGCGGCTTTCCGGTCGACCGCTACACCCACTCGCTGCAGACCGCCACCCGCGCCCTGCGCGACGGCCGCGACGAGGAGTACGTGGTGTGCGCGCTGTTGCACGACATCGGCGACACGCTCGGCAGCTTCAACCACCCCGACATCGCCGCCGCGATCCTCAAGCCCTTCGTGAGCGAAGCCAACCACTGGATGGTGCAGCACCACGGCATCTTCCAGGGCCACTACTTCTTTCACCACATCGGCCTGGACCGGGACATGCGCGAGAACTTCAAGGCCAGCCCGCACTACGAGCGCACCGCCGAGTTCTGCGCGCTCTACGACAACCCTGCCTTCGACCCGAAGGCCGAGACCCTGCCGATCAGCGAATTCGAGCCCATGCTGCGCCGGTTGATGGCGCAGCCCAAGCAAAGCATCTACAAGACCGTGCTGAAAGAGCCGGCCACGGCCTGACCCGACACAAAGGACCCACACCATGAACGCAAACTCCCAATCCGAAATCCAGAAGCTCGTCTCCGCCGAAGAGTGGCAACTGCGCGTCGACCTCGCCGCCTGCTATCGCCTCGTGGCGCTCTACGGCTGGAGCGACCTGGTGTTCACGCACATCAGCGCGCGCGTGCCGGGCCCCGAGCATCACTTCCTCATCAACCCCTACGGCCTGATGTTCGACGAGATCACCGCATCGAGCCTGGTGAAGGTCGACCAGCAGTGCAACAAGATCATCGAGTCGCCCTACCCGGTGAATCCGGCCGGCTTCGTGATCCACAGCGCGGTGCATGCCGCGCGCGAAGACATCCAGTGCGTGCTGCACACCCACACCAAGGCCGGCATCGCGGTGAGCGCGCAGAAAAACGGCGTGCTGCCCATCAGCCAGCAATCGACCTTCGTGCTGGCCTCGCTGGCGTACCACGACTACGAAGGCGTGGCCTTCCGCGACGACGAGAAGCCGCGCCTGCAGGCCGACATGGGCCACGCCAACTTCCTCATGCTGCGCAACCACGGCCTGCTGACCTGCGGCAAGACCATTGCCGATGCCTTCCTTTCGATGTACACCTTCGAGAACACCTGCCAGATCCAGATTGCGGCACAGTCGGGCGGCAGCGAACTCACGCACGTCGACCCGAGGATCATCGATGGCGTGGGCCAGGCCATGAAGGTGCAAAGCGGCGGGCTCGGCGGCATGTTCGTCTGGCCTTCGCTGATCCGGAAACTCGACCGCATCGACGACAGCTACAAGCAATAAGACAGACGCGTCGATCGACGGTTTCCACGGCTGCCAGCGCCCGCGCGACGGGTGCCGGCAGCCATTTTTTTAGAGAGAAGAACCAAAGAGGAGACAACAAACCATGGACGCCACGCTCATCGTGACCCGGTTCCTGTTCGGCGCGCTCGCGCTCGTGATGTTCGGGCTGGGGCTGTCGCTCTCGCTCGAAGACTTCCGGCGGCTCTTCAAGCACCCGAAGGCGGTGACCATCGCGCTGGTGCTGCAGGTCATCGGCCTGCCGCTCGCCTGCTACGCGATCATCGTGGGCTTCGGGCTCTCGCCGGTGTTCGCCATCGGGCTCATGCTGCTGGCGGCCTCGCCGGGCGGCATTTCGGCGAACCTCTTTTCGCACCTGTTCGGCGGCAACGTGGCGATGAACATCTCGCTCACGGCCGTGAACACGCTGCTTTCGATCGTCACGCTGCCGCTCATCGCCAACTGGGCAATCAACCATTTCGCACAGAGCGGCCAGGTGGTGCCGCTGCAGACGCGCAAGCTGGTGGAGGTGATCGCCATCGTGCTGGTGCCAGTGGCCATCGGCATGTTCGTGGCGTCGCGCAAACCCGGCTTCGCGGCACGCATGGAAAAGCCCACCAAGATCTTCAGCGCCGTGGTGCTTGCAGTGGTCACGGTGCTGGCCATCGCGAACGAGTGGAAGACCATCACCGCCACCTTCGCGGAGATCGGCATTCCGGTGCTGCTCTTCAACCTCGTGAGCCTGCTCGCGGGCTACTACCTGAGCCGCGCCGCGGGCCTGGACAAAGCGCTCGCCACCGCCATCAGCTACGAGATCGGCATCCACAACTCCACGCTCGCCATCTTCATCGCGGTGAGCGTGCTCGGGAGCTTTCCGCTCGCGCTGCCGGCTGCCATTTACTCGGTGGTGATGTACATCACGGCCCCGCTGTTCGGATGGTTGCTGCTGCGGCGCGGACAGCCGGCCGTTGTGCCTGCACGATGATGCGCACGGGCAGCGCCGAGTCAGACATAGCCCTACGGCCACGACGGAAACCCGCTTGCCGGGGGCCGGGCGCGTTGTCTGCAGAATAGGAGGCCATGCACGTTCGAAAAGCGGCGCTCGCCGCCCTCCTCTCCCTCTCCTCCGGCTTTCTTCCCCCCGCCTTCGCCGCCTCTGGCCTGGCCGCCCCCGCGCCCGCCGACGTGGCGGACGCGCGCATCGAGTCGCTGATCGCGCGCATGACCGTCGAGGAAAAGGCCGGCCAGCTGAGCCTTTTCGGCCCCGCCGACATCAACATCCCCAACAACCCGCAGACCGCCTGGCGCAACGGCCAGCAGGAGACAGCCGACGTGCGCGCCGGACGCGTCACCGGCCTTTTCAACAACGCGGGCCTGGAAGGCAAGCTGCGGCTGCAGCAGGTGGCGGTGCGCGAATCGCGGCTGGGCATTCCGCTGATCTTCGGGGCCGACGTGATCCACGGGTTTCGCACGATCTTCCCGATGCCGCTGGCCGAGGCCTCGAGCTGGGAGCCCGCGCTGGCCGAACGCACCACGCGCGCGGCGGCGGTCGAGGCCACGGCCGATGGCTTTCGCTGGACCTTTGCGCCGATGGTCGACATCGCCCGCGACGCGCGCTGGGGCCGCGGCCTCGAAGGCGTGGGCGAAGACCCGTACCTCGCGCGCCAGTTCGCGGCGGCGCGGGTGCGCGGCTTCCAGGGCAGCAGCCTCTCGAACGCCGATTCGATGCTCGCCACGCCCAAGCACTTCGCGGCCTATGGCGCGGCCGAAGGCGGGCTCGACTACAACAGCAGCGACATCTCCGAGCGCACGCTGCGCGAGGTCTACCTGCCGCCGTTCCGCGCGGCCATCGACGCGGGCGCGCTCTCGGTCATGAGCGCCTTCAACGAGATCGGCGGCATCCCCTCGACCGCCAACCACGCGCTGCTCACCGGCGTGCTGCGGGACGAATGGAAGTTCAAGGGCTTCGTGGTCTCCGACTTCACGGCCGACGAGGAGCTCATCGAGCACGGCTATGCCGCCAACAGCCGCGAGGCTGCCAAGATGGCTTTCATGGCCGGCACCGACATGAGCATGCAGAGCGGGCTCTACATGCGCCACCTGCCCGACCTCGTGGCGTCCGGCGAAGTGCCGATGGCCCGGCTCGACGAGGCAGTGCGCCGTGTGCTGCACGTCAAGCAGAAGCTGGGCCTCTTCGACGACCCCTTCCGCGGCCTCGACGGCCCACCCGCTGCCAAGCGCACCGAGAACCCCGAGTTCATCGCGCTCGCCCGCGAGGATGCGCGCCGTTCCATCGTCATGCTGAAGAACGAAGCCAAGCTGCTGCCGCTGCCCAAGGCCGGCACGAAGATCGCGCTGATCGGCCCGTTCTCCGAAGGCACGAAAGACCTGATGGGATCGTGGAGCCTTTTCCCCGGCCAGTCGGCGCCGGTCGGCATCGACGAAGGGCTGCGCGCCGCGCTGGGACCCGATTCGTCCCTGACGATCGCGCGCGGCTCGAACGTCGAATCGCCGCTGCCCGGCGGCATCGAGGCCGCGGTGGCCGCCGCGCGCGATGCCGACGTGGTGGTGCTGGCCATCGGCGAGAGCCAGAAGATGTCGGGCGAGTCGCGCTCGCGCAGCGACATCGGCCTGCCGCAGCCGCAGCAGGACCTGGCTGAGGCCGTGGCCGCCACCGGCAAGCCGGTGGTCGTGCTGCTGAGCAACGGCCGCGCGATGGCGCTCAAGGGCGCGGTGCGCAATGCGCGCGCCATCCTCGTGACCTGGTTCCTCGGCGTGCAGACGGGCCACGCCATCGCCGACGTGGTGTTCGGCGACTTCAACCCCTCGGGCCGCCTGCCGGTGAGCTTTCCGCAGACGGCAGGCCAGGTGCCCTACTACTACGCCCACAAGCGCACCGGCCGGCCCTCGCCCGAAGGCGCGCCGGGCACGTCGTTCAAGACGCGCTATGTCGATGCGACGAACGAGGCGCTCTACCCCTTCGGCTTCGGCATCGGCTATGCGCCCGTGCGCTACGACGACGTCGAGCTGAGCCGAGAGCGCATGACGATGGGCGACACGCTGCGCGTGCGCGCCACCGTCACCAACACCGGCATGCGTGAGGCCGAGGAAGTGGTGCAGCTCTACCTGTCGGAACGCGCCGCGAGCGTGACGCGGCCGGTGCGCGAGCTCAAGGGCTTCCAGAAGGTGCGCATCGAGCCGGGTGCATCGAAGGTGGTCGAATTCACGCTCGCCGCGGCCGACATGGCATTCATCGGCCGCGACATGAAGCCCGTGGTCGAGCCGGGCGAGTTCGACCTGTGGGTAGCGCCCTCGGCTGCGGGCGGCATCCGCAAGCGCTTCGTATTGACCCGCGAGTGACCCCGCCAGTGAGCCGGGCGGCTCACTGGCCGTTCAGGTCCGCGCCCATGCTTGCGTGCGTGGTCGATGCCGACAGGTTCGCCGACGCCACCGGCGGCTGCACCTGCGATTCGAGGATCTCGGTCGGGTGCATCGCGTTGTTGGCGCGCACCGCCTCGGCCTGAACCTGCGCGCGGTCGGCGCCCGCGACCTGCGGCTGCACCTGCGATTCGGCGATCTCGGTCGCGTGGATGCCGTTGTTGGCGCGCATGGCCTCCGCGGCCACCGCGTCGCGCGACTGGGTCGAGTGCGATGGCTGCGGATAGTCGGGATCGGCGAACCCGCTCGCATGCGCCAGCGAGGCCAGCACCAGCGCCGGCGCGGCGGCGATGCAGAGGGCAACGGTACGAACTCTCATGGGTGTCTCCTGGAGTGATTGGTTTTTTCACTCTAGGCCGGCCCACTTACAGGCCCGTGAGAGCTTGCTTAGACCTGCGTGAGAAGGCACCGATGCGCAGGTGCCTTTTCACGCCTTGTCAATCGAACACGCCCGTGAACGCCACCCGGCTCACCACGCCCGAGCTGGTCACTCCCGCGCCGAACGTGACGCTGTAGCGGCCGTCTTCCGAAGTGCGGCGCAGCGATCCGCCCATCGCGTTCTCGCTGCGGAAATTGCCCAGGCCCACGGCATAGCTGACCTTGCCGGGCACGACCGGTGCGGCTTCCATCGCGGCAACGCCCGCGATGCCCGCATACGAGCGGCGTGCGTTGTCGCTGATCTCGTTCTGCAGGCGCGCAGCCGTGAGGTCGGTGTAGGCCTTGCCGAACGGCAGGCCCTGCGCCGCGACGGTGTCGGTGTACGCATTGGCCGAGGCCACGCCGTTCTGCACCATGCCCTGCACCTGGCCCACGTTGGTCGCGTCGGTCGGTGCGCTGCCGGGCGCCACGCCGGTGACCTGGCGGTTGCCCAGCGCCACTTCGCCGGCCGACGACTGCAGCCCGGCCATGCCGGTGGCCACGTAGCCGGTTTGCGCGCCGCGCGTGGTCACGCTGCCCGCGCCGAGCGCCACGCTGTTGGCGTGCTGCACGAGCGCGTTGGCACCGAGTGCGATGCCCGAATCGGCCCGCGCCTCTGCGCCGCTGCCGATGGCCATCGCGTTGTCGGCACTGGCGCGCGCCGAGGTGCCGATCGACAGTGTCTGGCTCGCGTTCACGTAGATGCCCGCGTCGTTGCCGATGGCGATGTTCGCGTTGCCGCTCACGCGCCGGCCGGCGCCGTTGCCCTGTGCGGTGTTGTCGTTGCCTGTCACGCCCTGCCCGGCCGTCGCGCCGAAGGCCTGGTTGCGGTTGCCCTGCACGCCGCCGCCCGCGCCCTGGCCCGTCGCGATGTTGCTGTTGCCCGAGACCTGTGCGCCGGCCATCTGGCCCGAGGCCTGGTTGCCCGAACCCGTGACGCCCGCGCCGGCGCCCGCACCGCTGGCGATGTTGTTGCTGCCGTTCACGTCGCGGCCCGCGCTGTTGCCGTAGGCCTGGTTGTTGTTGCCCGTGACGTTGCCGCCGGCACTGGTGCCGTAGGCCTCGTTGTCGGAGCCAGTGACGTGCTGGCCGGCGTTGGAGCCGGTGGCGTCGTTGCGGTTGCCGGTGACGAACTGGCCCGCGGCGTAGCCGGTCGAGTTGTTGTAGTCGCCGGTGACGTTCTCGCCCGAGCTGCGGCCCATGGTCTGGTTCCAGCCGCCCTTGACGTCGGTGCCCGCGTAGTAGCCGATCGCCTGGTTGGCGTTCTTGCCCGACACGTTGGTGCCCGCGCCCTCGCCGATGGCCAGGTTCCAGTTGGTGCCGACGTTGTTGCCCGCGCCCTCGCCCATCGACACGTTGTTGCTGCCGGTCACGTTGTTGCCGGCGTTGGTGCCGATGCCGGTGTTGTCGCTGCCCGTGACGTTGCTGCCGGCGCCATTGCCCATGGCGTTGTTGTTGCTGCCCGCGACGGTCATGCCGGCGTTGGTGCCGGTCGAGTTGTTGTCCGAGCCGGTCACGCCGCTGCCGGCGTGAAAGCCCGTCGCGTTGTTGTGATTGCCCGTGACGTTGTCGCCCGCGCTGCGGCCGAAGGACTGGTTCCAGCCGCCCTTGACGTCGGTGCCCGCCTGGAAGCCGATGGCCTGGTTCGCGTTGTCGCCGCTCACGTTGGTTCCTGCGCCGTCGCCGATGGCCAGGTTGTACTTGGTGCTGACGTTGTTGCCGGTGTTGGTGCCCATCGCCTGGTTGTTGGTGCCGGTGACGCCCGTGATGCCCGTGCCGGCACCGATCCCGAGGTTGGACTTGGCCGGGTCCCAGGTGATGGTCTGGGCACGACCGAGACCCGCGCCGGAGCCGAGCGCGACGGCCAGCCCGACCAGGGCTGCGCCGCGCGTTGCGCGCTTGTGTTTCATGCTTTCCTTCTTGTTGCGGTTGGAAGCGGCGTTCAAGCGGCCGTGAGATGCAGTGCCATCGCCGGATCGCTCACGCTGGGCTTGCCGGTTTCGACGCGGCCCGAGAAGCGGCGCTCGAAGTTGTCCGCCGTCACGGTGAAGTCGTACCAGTGGCCGCTGTCCTCCAGGTTCCAGTGCAGCATGCCGGTGGCGCCCGCGGCCACGTCGAGCGACCAGGGGCCGTCGGCGCGGTAGGCGTTGGCCTTGACCGACACCGTGCCACTGCCCTTGCCGGTGTTGTGCACCTTCACGTAGACCTGGCCGGCGGCCGGGTCGTAGCAGACCTGCACTTCGGGCTTGAAGGCCGCGGCATCGGTGGCCAGCGCGTCGCCCTTGAAGGTGCGCACGAAGCCGTTGCTGCTGTAGACCCAGAGCTCGTACTTGCCGCTGTCGGTGGCGCCGGCGTTCCAGTAGTCGGTGAGCTGCTTGCCGGCTTCCACGGTGTAGCGGCGCGGGATGCGGTCCAGGTGCAGCTTGTCGTAGACATGGAACACCGCGCCCTGGTCGCCGGTGTTGCTGAAGATCAGCGACACCAGGCCGCGCGGCTCGACGCGCGCGCTGGTGTGCAGCTCGTAGGGCAGCGCGCGCGAAAAGCGCGTGCCGGTTTCCTGGTACAGCGGCTGGGGCGTGGCGGGGGCCTTGGTCACCGCACCCGTGTTGCCCAGAAGCTTCTGCGCCGCGTTGACGGCGGGATAGTTGCTCGTGTCGGGCAGCTTGGGAACGACCGGATCGTTCGGGCTCACGAAATCGAAGCACGAGGTGAGATCGCCGCAGACCGCGCGATGCCATGGGCTGATGGCGTCGATCGTGATGCCGAAGCGCTGTTCCAGGAAACGGCCCATCGAGGTGTGGTCGAACACCTGCGAATTGACCCAGCCGCCCTTGCTCCATGGCGAGACCACGTACATCGGCACGCGCGAGCTCAGGCCCCAGGGGCGCGTCTTGCCGCTGGTGGTGTCGGCCGCGTTCAGGTAGCTGCCCACGGAAGCGTCGAAATACTCGCCGTCCAGCGGCACGGTGGACTTGCCCATCAGCTCGCCGCTGGCGTCGTACGAGGGCACCGAGGGCATCGCCAGGTGGTCGAAGAAGCCGTCGTTCTCGTCGAAGGTGACGAACAGCGCCGTCTTGCTCCAGACGGAGGGGTTCGACGTCAACGCGGTCAGCACGTCGGAGATGAAGTCAGCCGCGCCGGCCACGCCTTCGCTGCTGCCCGGATGCTCGGCCAGCGCCTGCGTGGGCAGCACCCACGAGACCTGCGGCAGGGTGTCGTTCATCACATCCTGCTTGAGCTGGGCGAGGAAGTTGACGGCGCCGTCGGCCGCCGCGGGGCCGCCCGTGAGGCCGTGCTCGTAGATCGGCGAGCCCGGCTGCGCGGTGCGGAAGCTCTCGAAGGCCAGGCAGCCATTCATGGCGCCCGTCCAGTTGTTGTTCATGTTCTGGTAGATGTGCCAGGTGATGCCGGCCTTCTGCAGCACGTCGGGCAAGGTGTCCCACTTGAAGGAGTTGTTGACGTATTTGTAGTTGTAGGCGCCCGAGGTGGGGTCGGTCTGGCCCGTGCCGTCGGCCTTCTGCGCCCGGCCCGCGACCCAGTTGGAGGGGCTGGGCCAGCAGCGCGAGTTCACCGGTTCGGAATCGGTGTCGGTGCTGTTGATGCCCTTCTTGCGCAATTCCGGATTGAAGTTGGAGCCCGACCAGAACACGATGCGGTTCGGATCGGTGCCGGTGAGGATAGAGCAGTGGTAGCCGTCGCAGATGGTGAAGGCATCGGCCAGCGCGAACTGGAACGGAATGTCTTCGCGCAGGTAATAGCCCATCGTTGCCTGGTTCTTGAATTGAATCCAGCGGTCCATCTTTCCCTGGTTCCATGCGCCCTGCATGTCGGGGAAGTTGTGCGGCGTGCCCGATCCGATCAGCGCGTTGGCGATCGTGGAGTCACGGCGGAAGGGCTGGATATCGGGTCCGCCGACGGTGGAGTTGGGCTGGAAGTACACCGGCTTGCCGCTGGCCAGCGGAATCGGGAAGCGGTCGCCGAAACCGCGCACGCCGCGCAGGGTGCCGAAGTAGTGGTCGAAGCTGCGGTTTTCCTGCATCAGGATCACGATGTGCTTGATGTCCTTGATGGTGCCGGTGTCGACGGCGGCCTCGACGGCGAGTGCCTTGCGGATCACGGGCGGCAGCATCGTCAGGGCCGAGGCGGCGCCGATGGCGCCGGCCGACTTGCGGAAGAAATCGCGACGGTTGGAGGTGGTCATGGGTGGTCTTTCAACGCGGGGAATTGGGGGACTGATCGGAAATTGATCGAGTGGCGATGGGCGTGGTCAGGGCGCGCACTTGAGGGCAGGCTGCTGGGGCTGGTCGCCGCCGGGCTGCTGCGGGCCGCTGCCGGCGGGCGGCGTCTGCCCTGGCGGAAGGATGGGCAGGCCACCGCTGCCGCCACCACCACCGCCGCAGGCGGCGAGGCCAAGGCACAAGACGAGGCTCGCCGCAGCGAGGCCGTACCGGGAAGAAGCTGATTTCATGAGGTGTCCTTTGGAGTCGGTTGGGCGTGAGGAAGCAAACAAACAAGAAGCAAGAAGCGAGGGCAAAGCCGATCCCCTGCGGGCCCGCGAAGGGCTCGCACCGGAGTCGGAAGAAAGTCGGGGAACGGGTGGGGCTAGCGCTCAGGCATAGCGGCTGCGCAGGCGGGCTGCGACCCTGTCGAGCACGAGGACCGTCAGGAAGATCGCGATCAGGATCGTTCCGACGTGCGCATAGTTGTACATGTCGTAGCGCCCCTTGAGTTCCTGGCCGATGCCGCCCGCGCCCACCAGGCCCACCACGGTGGCCATGCGCACATTGCGGTCGAGCACGTAGAGCGTGTAGGCGATGAACTGCGGCATCACCTGCGGCAGCACCGCGAAGCGCATCACCTTGAGCTTGTTCGCGCCGATGGCGCGCAGGGCCTCCTGCGGCTTGTCGTCGGCGGTCTCGATGTCTTCCGCGTAGAACTTGCCGAGAAAGCCGGCCGAGTGCAGCGCGAGGGCCAGCACGCCGGCAATGGGACCGAAGCCGTAGGCCAGCACCAGGAAGAGCGCGCTCACCAGCTCGGGCACCGCGCGGAACATGCCCACCACGCTGCGCGCCAGCGTGTAGACGGCGCGGTTGGGCGTGTAGTTCTTCGCGCTGCACCAGGCCAGCGGCGCGCTCAGCACGATGGCCAGCAGCGTGGCCCAGATGGCGATCTCGAAGGTCTCGAGCATCTTCACCGCCACATGCCAGAGGTAGCCGAAGGGTTCGACGAGCACTTCGCGCTGGTCGACCACCTCCTCCATCTGCAGTGTCTGCGGGTTGAGCTTGGGCTGGCGCGATTCCTCGGTCTCGACATGCGAGAACCAGGGCAGCTGGTTGCGGTCGAAGCCTTCGACGCGCGCGACCTCGGTGCGCTCCGAAACCTGCGGCGGAAAGAGCGAGCGCGCGATGGTGCCCAGGCCCGAGAGCACCTGCGACTGGTCGCGCAGGCCCACGGCGGCGAGCACGCCTTCGCCGGTGAGCGAGAGCATGCGGCCCATCTCCACCCGCTGGCCGGCAAAGAAGCCGACGACGAGCACGAGGAACAGCACGGCGAGGCTGCGGGTGCCGAAGGGGCGCGGCAGTTCCCAGGCGGACGAAGGGCGGTCCAGGCGACTCATCGCGCAAGCTCCAGTGCGCCGTTGTGCAAGGGCAGCACGGCTTCGGGTTCGGTCATCGGGCTTTGCGGTTGCGCGGCGCTCGCGGGGCGGCCGTAGATCGCATCGAAGACCTTGGGATCGAAGGCTTCAGGCGCGCCGTCGAACACCACCACGCCGTGGCGCAGCGCCACGATGCGGTCGGCGAACTCGCAGGCCAGCTCGATCTGGTGCAGGCTGCACAGCACCGTGGTGCCACGCTCCTGCGCCTCGCGCCGCAGCAGCGAAAGCACATCGTGGCTGGTCTGCGGGTCGAGGCTCGCCACCGGCTCATCGGCGAGCACCAGCGGCGGATCGAGCATGAAGGCACGCGCGATGCCCACGCGCTGCTGTTGGCCACCCGAGAGCTCGCTCACGCGGCGCAGCAGGTGCTGCTCCTGCAGGCCCACCGATTCGATCAGCGCGCAGGCCTTGCTGCGCTGCGCGTCGGTGAAAAGACCGAGCAGCGCACGCCAGGTCGGCATCGCGGGCAACGCGCCGGCCAGCACGTTGTCAGCCACGGTGGAGCGCAGCACGAGGTTGAACTGCTGATGAATCATGCCGATGCGAGGGCGGATGCGCGCCAGCGCGGCGGCCACGATCTTCACGCCTTCGACCTGCACCGCGCCCTGCGTGGGCCTGACCAGCCCGTTGGCCATGCGCAGCAGCGTCGACTTGCCCGCGCCCGAGGAGCCCAGCACCACGCAGAACTGCCCGGCCGGCACCTGGAGCGAGACGCCGTCGAGCGCGCGCGTGCCGTCGGCATAGCGCATGGCGACCGAATCGAAGTTCAGCATGGCAGTGCTCAACGCTCCGCGGCCTTGGCGAGGATGCGGCCCTTGAGTTCGTCGGTCAGGAGGCCGAGCTTCTCGGCGGCGACGCTGAACTCGTCTTCCGAGAACTTGGTGTCGTAGCCGTCGATCTTGCCGCCGCCGTAGCCGCGGATCATGTCGGGCGTGATGCCGGGTGCCTTGTTGACCGTCTGGAAGGCGTCCTTCAGCTTGGCCTTCAGCGGCTCGGTCAGCTTCGAATTGAGCGCGAGCGGCGGGTACGGGATGGCGATGCTCTTGGCAATGACCTTCACGGTCTTCGGATCGACGGCGCCTTGCTTGACGGCCTTCTCGTACGAGTCGAACGAGAGCGAGGCCACATCGACCTGGTCCTGCACCAGCGCTGCCAGGCTGCTCGCGTGGCTGCCGGTCATGCGGATGGCCGAGAGGTCCCTGGCCGGGTCCATGCCCGCGTCCATCAGCATCGCGACCTGGAAGGTGAAGCTCGAAGCCGAGTTGACGTCGCCGAAGGCCACGCGCTTGCCCTTCACGTCCTTGATGGCGGCGATCGGTGCGTTGGCCTTGGCGAACATGCCGGCGTAGTACACCGAGGCGCCCTTCTCCACGCCCACGGCCAGCAGTTGCGCGCAGCCGCGCTTGTGGGCCTGCACGTAGGAGACGGGGCCGAAGAAGGCGATGTCGGCGAGCTGGTTGCACATGCCCTCGACCACCGCGCCGTACGACTGGCCGACCTTCAGGTCGAAGTTCAGGCCCGTGGTGCGCGTGATGGCGTTGAAGACGGGCGCATAGTCGGCCTTGGTGCCCGACTCGGTGCCGCCATCGGCAGGAATCAGCAGCACGCGCAGCGGGCGTTCTCGCGAGCCGTCGGCCACGGATTGCGCATGCGCCGGGAGGGAAAGCGCTGCGGTCAGCGAGAGTGCGGCGGCCGCGACGGCCAGGAGCTTTTTCATCATCGGTTCCTTGGTTTCGGATCGGGGTAGCGAGCGGGTTCATCGCTCGGATGCCGGTGAGCTTAGAAACCAAAGATGACAAGAAAATGAAATTAACTCAACGTAAAAACACAAAATCACTGAGTAATGTTCAATACAATCCGCCGCCATGGCCGAGACACCGGTCGGCCGACACCGGAGATCCATGAGCACGAATTTCAAGACAGCGACAGTGAATGGCAACGGCAGCAACAACGCAGGCAGCAGTACCGCGGCGAACGGCGAATGGCTCACCCGGGCCCGCCACCTGCTCGTCGACCTCGACGGCACGCTGGTGCGCCAGCAGGAAGCGATCGACGGCGCGGCCGGGCTGCTCGCGCACTTTCACGACCGCTACGCCATCGTTTCGAACAACTCCACGCATACGGCCCAGGGCCTCGCGCAGCGCTTGCGCCGGCTGGGCCTGCGCGTGCCGCCCGGGCGGATCGTGCTGGCCGGCGAGCTGGCGGTGCGGCAACTGGCACAGCAGCACCCCGGCGCGCGTGTGCTGCTGATCGGGAGCATCGCCCTGCAGCGCTTTGCGCGGGCCGAGGGCTGCGACCTCGTGCAGGCGAATGCCGACTTCGTGCTGCTCGCGCTCGACATGCACTTCAGCCACGCACGCCTGGCGGCCGTCGCGAACGAACTGCTGCGTGGCGCCAAGCTGATGGTGACCAATGCCGACACCACGCACCCCGGCCCGCAGGGCCGCGTGGTGCCCGAGACCGGCTCGCTGCTCGCAGCCGTGGTCGCCGCGAGCGGCGTGCAGCCGTGGCGCGTGATCGGCAAGCCCGCGCCGCTGCTGTTCGAGGAGGGATTGCGCCGCCTGGGCGCGGAGCCCGCCAGCACCGTGGTCGTCGGCGACAACCCGCTCACCGACGCCGAGGGCGCCGCGCGGCTCGGCATGGCCTGCCTGCTGGTGGGGCAGGCGCCGGGGGCGGTCGCACCCACCGTGGCCGGGCTGTTCAGGGCTTCGACGCCCGCGGCAGAGGAATTGCCTCAGTACCGCTTGAGCGAGAGCACGTCGAAGGTCTGGCGCAGCGTGCGCACCGAGGTGTCGTAGTCCGAGAGCGCGAGGCAGGCGATCAGCACATCGATGATCGCCAGCTGCGCGAGCCGGCTGGTCATCGCCTCGGTGCGAAAGCTGGTTTCGCGCGCCATGGTGAAGAGCACCACGTCGGCAAAGGCCTGCAGCGGTGACTTGCCGAAATTGGTGATGCACACCGTCGAGGCGCCCGCCTCCTTGGCCAGTCGCGTGGCCGTGACCGTCTCGTGCGTGCTGCCAGAGTGCGAGATGGTGAGCACCGCCACCTTCGGATCGGTGAGCGAGGCGCTGATGGCCTGCACATGCGAGTCGACCACCACCTTGGCGTTCAAGCCGATGCGCAGCATGCGGTAGTGGGCGTCTTCGGCAATGGTGGCGGAGCTGCCGATGCCGTAGATCTCGATGCGCTCGGCGGCCCGGAAGAGTTTGACCGCGCGCTCCATCGCCTTTGCGTCGAGCGTGGCCTGCGTGTCGTGCAGCGTCTGCACGTTGCTCTGGAAGATCTTGCGGATCACCGCGTCGGCCTTGTCCTGCGGATCGAGGTCTTCATGGATGAACTGCACCGGCTGCACGATCTCCTGTGCGAGTGCGATCTTGATCTGCTGGAAGCCGGTGGCGCCGAGGTTCTTGCACAGGCCGACAATGCTGCCTTCGCTGGAGCCGGTGCGCTCGGCCACTTCGCTCACCGACATGTGGACCACCTCGCGTGGGTTCTTCACGATGAAGTCGGCAATGCGCTGGCCCACCGGGCCGAGCGACGACCACAGCGTCTCGATGCGCGCGAGCACCGCCGAGACCTGGCCGTCCGGCAACTCGGGCGGCGGCATGGCGGTGGACTTGGGACTGGCGGATCGGGAGGTGCTGTTGCTGCTGTTGCGCTTCATGGGCCGCGAGCTTACCCGCCCCCGATGGCGGTTTCATGCGGCGCGCAATGCCCGGTACCTCCCCAACGACGAAGTGATCGCTGGCGGGACGCACATCGAGATCGACCACGACATCCTGCATGCCGAATGCGACGCAAAGCCCAAGACATTCAGGATCGAATGAGGAGGCGGCCGCAGAAACGAAAAAACGGGCCCGAGGGCCCGTTCTTCATGGTGCCGATCAGAGCGATCGGATCAGAGGCCGGCTTGGCGCGTGAACGACACGCTGGGCTTCTTGTAGGCAGCAGGCACTTCGTCGCGATAGAACGCGCGGCGGTCCAGGCTCGCGAACGGATCGTGGGCCTTGGCAACGGCTTCGGCCTGGACGGTCGCGCGGTTGGCGGTCGAGGTGAAAGGTTGCGCACCGGCGGTTGCGCCGTCGCCGTATTCGTTGCCGGCGCGAGCGGCGACAACGGCTTGCGAAGCGACTTCCGCACGCGACACCGACGAGTTCACGGTGTGCACGCCGTCATAGGTTTCTGCTTGCGCACCGGCGGCAGCCAGGAGCGAGAGAGCAGCAGCAGCGAGGATCTTCGAGGCATTCATTTCAATCTCCTTCAATCGGTTGGTTGGTGAGGAGAAGTTTGATCCTGAAGGCCTCCAAAAAACCACGGCAAAAGGAATCGCGGCGTTCACGAGATTGAAACAATCGGGGTTTGCACCGGACCGCGATGCACCCCGATTTGCGACGGCGACCCTAATGCGAAATCATCCACGGCCGCTTCGATGGCGCCGACTTCGCACCGTTCGACGCGGTCACCGTCGCACTGCGGCGGGACGATCCCGAGCAGCAGCCGCAGCCCGCCGGATGCTTGAAGCGCGCGTAGTCGCGGGAGCTGCCGGGCTCGTGCCGCGCGCGTTCGTTGGTCTCCATGGCACTGCGCGTGCCCGAAGCCATCAACGCGAGCCGCGGTGCGGCCGAAAGTACACGCGGCGAGGCGCTTCCGCAGTCGGGGCACGCAGCCGGTTCGTCGCGCTGGCCCGAAGGCCGCAGTGCATCGAAACCGCCGCATTGCCCGCAGGCGTAGTCGTAGGTCGGCATGGCTTTTTTCTTCTTCAGCGCAGGTCGTGCGACAGCGGCATGTCGATGCTGCCGTCGATCATCTTCACCGGGCCCGAGGCGTTCGGGTTGATGTCGAAGTCGAAGATGCCCGTGGGCAGCCACAGGGTCGCACATGAATTCGGCACGTCGACCACACCGCTGATGTGGCCTTGCACCGGTGCCGTACCGAGGATCGAATAAGCCTGCGCGCCCGAGTAGCCGAACTTCTTCAGGTACTCGATGGCGTTGAGGCAGGCCTGGCGATAGGCCACGTTCACGTCGAGGTAATGTTGCTTCCCGCTCTCGTCGACCGAGATGCCTTCGAAGATCAGGTAGTCGTTGTATTGCGGCGTGATCGGGCTGGGCTTGAAGATCGGGTTCTTGATGCCGTACTTGGCCATGCCGCCCTTGATGAGTGTGACCTTCATGTGCACCCAGCCGGCCATCTCGATGGCGCCGCAGAAGGTGATCTCGCCATCGCCCTGGCTGAAGTGCAGGTCGCCCACGCTCAGGCCCGCGCCGTCGACATACACCGGGAAAAACACCTTCGAGCCGCGTGACAGGTCCTTGATGTCGCAGTTGCCGCCGTGCTCGCGCGGCGGCACTGTGCGTGCGCCTTCCGCTGCGGCCTTGGCGCGTGCTTCGCCGGTCATCTTGCCCATGTGGGCGGTGCCGGCGAACGGCGGATTCGCGAGGCCCGGCACGCGGTCCGGATCGGTGGCGATGAGTGCCTTCTCGCGCTCGTTCCACATGTCGAGCATCGGCTTGTCGGGCAGGCAGCCGATGAGGCCGGGATGGATCAGCCCCGCAAAGTTGACGCCCGGAATGTGGCGCGAGCTCGTGAACATGCCCTTGAAATCCCAGATCGATTTCTGCGCTTCCGGAAAGTGATCGGTGAGGAAACCACCGCCGTTCTTCTTGGAGAAGAAGCCGTTGAAGCCCCAGAGGCTGTCTTGCTTGGCGCCGATGTCCAGCAGGTCGACCACCAGCAGGTCGCCCGGCTCCGCGCCCTTCACGCCCACCGGGCCCGAGAGGTAGTGCACCGTGCTCAGGTCGATGTCGCGCACGTCGTCGGCGCTGTCGTTGTTCTTGATGAAGCCGCCGGTCCAGTCGAAGGTCTCCAGGATGAAGTCGTCGCCCGGGTTGACCCAGCAGGCCATCGGAATGTCCGGGTGCCAGCGGTTGTGGATGTTCTCGTTCTCCGTGGGCGATTTGGTCAGGTCGACCTTGATCAGCGTGTCCGTCATTTGCAGTGGCTCCTGGTTGGGTTGTGGTTAGACAGAGAGATAGGCCTTGATGTGATCCACATCGGTCTTGTCGCGCGCGGTCTCGTGCACGAGGCGGCCGCCTTCGATGACGAACAGCCGGTCGGCCACGTCCATCGCGAAACTCAGCACCTGCTCGGACACGACGATGGTGATGCCGCGGAGCTTGCGGATCTCGTTGAGTGCCTTGGCGATGTCCTTGATGATCGAAGGCTGGATGCCTTCGGTGGGCTCGTCTAGCAGCAACACCTTGGGGTCGGTGACGAGCGCGCGCGCAATCGCCAATTGCTGCTGCTGGCCGCCCGAGAGGTTGCCGCCCTTGCGGCGCTTCATGTCCCACAGCACGGGGAAGAGCGCATAGATTTCTTCGGGGATGCGCTTGGTCTTCGAGTTCTCCAGGCCGGTCTGGATGTTCTCTTCCACCGTCAGCGTCGGGAAAATCATCCGCCCCTGCGGCACGTACGCAATGCCCTTGGCCACGCGCCGAAAACTCTCGTCGCGCGACACGTCCTGCCCCGCGACCTCGATGCGTCCGCTCTTGATCGGCAGCACGCCCATCAGGCTCTTGAACAGCGTGGTCTTGCCCATGCCGTTGCGGCCCATGATCGCGACGGTTTCGTTGGCATGGCCCACGAACGAGATGCCGTGCAGCGCCTCGCTCTGGCCGTAGGCGGTGTGCAGGTCGTCGACCTTCAGCATGATGTTGCTCATGGTTCAGTGCCCCAGGTAGACGTCGATGACCTTCGGATCGGCCTGCACCTTCTCCATCGGCCCTTCGGCGAGGATCTTTCCCTGGTGCATCACGGTGACCTTGTGCGCGATCTGCTTGACGAAGGCCATGTCGTGCTCGATGACGATCACCGCGCGGTTCCGGCAGATGCGCTTGAGCAGGTCGGCGGTGAGTTCGCGTTCGCGTGCGCTCATGCCTGCGATGGGCTCGTCGAGCATCAGGAGCTCGGGCTCCTGCATCAGCAGCATTCCGATTTCCAGCCACTGCTTCTGGCCGTGGCTCAGGAGGCCCGCTTCGGTGTGCAGCTTGTCTGCGAGGCCGATGTCTTCGGCCACCGCCTGCACCTTCGACTTGACCTCGTCATCGCACTTGAATGCCAGCGCGCCGAACACCGAGCGCCCTTTCGGAAAAGACACCTCCAGGTTCTGGAAGACACTCAGGTTCTCGTAGATCGACGGCGTCTGGAACTTGCGGCCGATGCCCAGTCGCACGCGCTTGTGCTCGGCCATCTTGGTGAGCTCGGTGTTCTTGAACTTGATGCTGCCGGCGCTTGCGCGCGTCTTGCCGCAGATCAGGTCGAGCAGCGTGGTCTTGCCGGCGCCGTTGGGGCCGATGATCACGCGCAGCTCGTTGCGGTCGATGTAGAGCGTCAGGTCGTCGATGGCCTTGAAGCCGTCGAAGGAGACGGTGAGGTCTTCCACGGCGAGCGCGAAGTCGGTGTTGCTCATGAGGGTGTTCCGGTTCAGGCGCGCTGGCTGCCGACACCTTCGGGCAGTTGGGGTTCGGGTGATGCGGTCGACGGGGTCGGTGGTGTCATCGGCATGGCGGGCGGCGGCTGCACCGCGGCCTCGCGCAGCGCCTGGCGGCGGCCCTTCCACCAAGGCTTGATCTTTTCGTCCCACAGGCCTGCGAGCCCCATGGGGAAAGCCATCGTCACCCCGATGAAGAGCCCGGCCATCAGGAACAGCCACAGGTCCGGAAAGCTCTCGGAGAACAGCGTCTTGCCCGCATTCACCAGCAGCGCGCCATACACCGCCCCCACCAGGCTCATGCGTCCGCCGACCGCGCAGAAGATCACCATCTCGATGGACGGCACGATGCCCACGAAGCTCGGCGACATGAAGCCCACCTGCAGCGCGAACATCGCGCCGCCGATGCCCGAGAGCCCGGCCGCCAGGCAGAAGATGAAGACCTTGAAATTCGACACGTCGTAGCCCGAGAAGCGCACCCGGTCTTCCTTGTCGCGCATCGCGAGCAGCAGCGTGCCCAGCTTGCTGGTCTGGATCCAGCGGCACAGCACGATGCTCGCGACCAGCAAACCCACGCAGACGTAATAAAGGATGTACTTGGCGCCGTCGGTGCGCGTGTCCCATCCCAGCATCGTCTTCAGGTCGGTCATGCCGTTGACGCCGCCCGTGTACCCCTGCTGGCCGATGATGAGCACGGTGCAGATCAGCGCCACCGCCTGCGTGATGATCGCGAAGTACACGCCGCCCACGCGGCGCTTGAACATCGCAAAGCTCACGAGCCAGGCCAGTGCCATCGGCGCGAGCACCACCAGCGCAAGGCTCAGCGGCAGGCTCTTGAACGGCAGCCACAGCGTGGGCAGCTCGGTGATCTGGTTCCAGTCCATGAAGTCCGGGATGCCGGGCGTCGACTGGATCTTGGTGGTGATCGGGTCGGAGGCTTCGAGCTTGAGGAACATCGCCATCGCATAGCCGCCGATGCCGAAGAACACGCCCTGCCCCAGGCTCAGCACGCCGCCGTAGCCCCACACCATCACGAGCCCCACGGCGACGAACGCGTAGGTGAGGTACTTGCCCACTAGGTTGAGGCGAAAGATGTCGAGCGAGAGCGGCAGCACGACCGCCAGCAGCAGCACCAGGAGCAGCAGGCTGCCCAGCTGGTAGCGCAGGATCGAGGCCTTGATGAAATTCATCGGAACGTTCTCCAAAACAGGAATCGGGTTCAGCGGCGGACTTTTACGGCGAACAGGCCTTGAGGACGCATCATCAAAATCAGCACGATCAGCGAGAGCGTCAGCACCTTGGCCATCGAGCCGGTCATGAAGAACTCGGAGATCGATTGCGTCTGCGCAATGCCGAACGCAGAGACCACGGTGCCCAGCAAGCTCGCGGCGCCGCCGAAGGTGACGACCAGGAACGCGTCGACGATGTAGAGCGAGCCCGAGGTCGGCCCGGTCGAGCCGATGGTGGTGAAGGCCGCGCCCGCGATGCCGGCAATGCCGCAGCCGATGGCGAAGGTCAGGCGGTCGGTTTTCTTCGTGTCGATGCCGGTGGCGTTGGCCATCGTGCGGTTGGCCACGGTGGCCCGCACCCTGAGCCCCCATCGGCTCTTGTGCAGCGCGATGAGCACCCCGGCCGTGACCAGCCCGGTGAGCGCGAGCACGAAGAGGCCGTTGATCGGAATGTCCAGGCCTTCATGCGGCGTCCAGGAACCCATGATCCATTCGGGCAGCGTGGGGCTCACTTCCTTCGGGCCGATGAAGGTGCGAAAGAGCTGCTGCAGCCCCAGGCTCACGCCCCAGGTGGCGAGCAGCGTGTCGAGCGGGCGCTTGTAGAGATGGCGGATCAGCACCCACTCCACGATCCAGCCGACGATGAAGGCGAACACGAACGCCAGCCCGATGGCAATCGGAAAGTAATACGGCATGAACGCGGGCGCCATCCGCTCCGTCACCTGCGCGGCCAGGTAGATCGAATAGGCGCCGATGGTCATGAACTCGCCATGCGCCATGTTGATGACGCCCATCTGCCCGAAGATGATCGCGAGGCCCAGGCCCATGAGCAGCAGCACCGCGAAGAGGCTCAGCCCCGCGAAGCCCTGCATGAGGCCGATGTTCATCATGTCCGACAGAGTCATGGCGGAAGTTCCGGAGTGTTGGAGTTGCTCCCCCTCCCGCACGCGGGAGAGGGTTGGAGTGAAGGCCGACGGCCTGCTTACTGGTAGCCCTTGGGAAACGGATCCGGCTTGATCAGCTCGGCCGATTCGGCAACCACCTTGAACGTCCCGTCGAGCTGCCCCTGCCCGATGCGCGCCTTGCTCCACAGGTGATGGTTCGCATCCAGCTTCACGTAGCCCTCGGGCGCCGTCTTCAGCTCGATGCCAGGCGAACCCGCCACGACCTTGTCCACGTCGAAGCTGCCAGCCTTCTCCACCGCGGCCTTCCACAGCCACGGTCCGAGGTAGCCGGCCTGCGTCACGTCGCCGATCACCGCATCCTTGCCGTACTTCGCCTTGAACGCCGCCACGAACTTCTTGTTGTTCTCGTTGTCCAGCGACTGGAAGTACTTCATCGACGAATAGAAGCCCGCGAAGTTCTCGCCGCCCACGCCGGTCATTTCGTCCTCGGTCACGGCCAGCGTCAGCAGGAACTGCTTGTCGCCGGTGATGCCCGCGGCCTTCAACTGCTTGTAGAAAGCGACGTTCGAGCCGCCCACCACGGCCGCGAAGATGCAGTCGGGCTTGGCCACCTTGATCTTGTTGATCAGCGAGTTGAAGTTGGTGTGGCCCAGCGGGTAGTACTCCTCGCCCTTGACCGAACCCTTCTGGAAATTCTCGATGTGCTTGCGCGCGATCTTCATCGAGGTGCGCGGCCAGATGTAGTCGGAGCCGACTAGGAAGAAGGTCTTGGCCTTCTTCTCCTTTGCGCCCCAATCGAGGCCCCAGATGATCTGCTGCGTGGCCTCTTGCCCCGTGTAGATCACGTTCTTGCTCTGCTCCAGACCTTCGTAGAAGGTCGGGTAGTACAGCAGGCCGTTTTCCTTCTCGAAAACCGGCAGCACCGCCTTGCGCGAGGCGCTGGTCCAGCAGCCGAAGACGGCGGCGCAGTGGTCGTTGACCAGGAGCTTCTTCGACTTCTCGGCGAAAGTAGGCCAGTCGGAGGCGCCGTCTTCCTTGATGACCTTGATCTTGCGGCCCAGCACGCCGCCCATGGCGTTGATCTGGTCGATGGCGAGCTGCTCGGCCTGGATGGAGCCGGTCTCCGAGATGGCCATCGTGCCGGTGGACGAATGCAGCTGGCCCACCGTGACCTCGGTGTCGGTCACCGCGAGCTTGGTGGTGTTGACCTTGGCGGTGGGGAACTGCGACTGGCCGAAGCTCAGGCCGCTCAGGCCCATCACGGGCAAGGCGGCGGCGCCCTGCAACAGGCGGCGACGGCGCAAGGCCACGGCATCGAAAGCATCACGAGGGGGATCGGAATCACGCGACATCAGGAACTCCAGGCAGGTTGAAAAATGAGTTGACCGCGCACCATCGCAGTGCATCGGACGGTGCCCCGAGCACCATGGCTGGTACTTTAGAAATCACTTGCGTACTGGCGAATACGTCATTCAACGTAGCGGCGGGAAACCGCCTTGCCCGCAGACTCGCAAGCCGGCCACGGGGGAAGAAGGCACAGGGAGCGCTTCTTGCTGTACCTGCCGCATGCCACCGCCGCCGCGAGAACCCGCCATGCAATCCGTCTCCGGACAGAAGATCTTTCGCATTCGCCGCGACTACAACGCCTGGGTCGCGAACGAAACGCTGGAGGACTACGCGCTGCGCTACACCCCGCGCAGCTTTCGCAAGTGGTCGGAGTTCCGGGTGGCCAATGCGGCGTTCGGTGCCACCTCGTTCCTGGCGCTGGAGGCCATCGGCGGCGCCATTGCGCTGAGCTACGGTTTCTCGAACGCGCTGTGGGCCATCCTCGTGGTGGGGCTCATCACTTTCCTCACGGGCCTGCCGATCTCGTACTACGCGGCCCGGCACGGCGTGGACATGGACCTGCTCACCCGCGGCGCGGGCTTCGGCTACCTGGGCTCCACGCTCACCTCGCTGATCTATGCGAGCTTCACTTTCATCTTCTTCGCGCTGGAGGCGGCCATCCTCGCGCTCGCGCTGCAGATGTACCTGGACTGGCCGCTGTGGCTGCTGTACCTGGTGTCGTCCATCGTGATCATTCCGCTGGTGGCGCGCGGCATCACGCTCATCTCGGGGCTGCAGCTGTGGACGCAGCCGATCTGGATCGTGCTGTTCGTCTGCCCCTTCATCGCGGTGATGGTGAAGAAGCCCGAGCTCTACGCCGACTTCACCAGCCTCGTGGGCCGCACCTCCGACAGCAGCGGCTTCGATCCGCTGATGTTCGGCGCGGCCGCCACGGTGGCCTTCTCGCTCGTGGTGCAGATCGGCGAGCAGGTCGACTACCTGCGCTTCCTGCCCGAGAAGACCGCCGCCAACCGCGGCCGCTGGTGGACCGCGGTGCTGGTCGCCGGGCCGGGCTGGATCGTGCCGGGCATGCTCAAGATGATGGGCGGCGCCTTTCTCGCCTTCCTCGCGCTGCAGCACGAGATTCCGGCCGCGCATGCGATCGAGCCGACGCAGATGTACCTCACGGGCTTCTCGTACGTGCTGCGCGACCCGGCCTGGGTACTCGGCATCACGGTGCTGTTCGTGGTGGTCTCGCAGATGAAGATCAACCTCACCAACGCCTATGCAGGCTCGCTGGCATGGTCGAACTTCTTCGCGCGGCTCACGCACAGCCACCCGGGGCGCGTGGTGTGGCTGGTGTTCAACGTGGCCATCGCGATCCTGCTGATGGCGCTCGGCGTGTTCGCCGCGCTGGAGCATGTGCTGGGCTTCTACAGCAACATCGCCATCGCGTGGGTGGGCGCGCTGGTGGCGGACCTGGTCATCAACAAGCCCCTGGGCTGGAGCCCGAAGACCATCGAGTTCAAGCGGGCGCACCTGTACGACATCAATCCGGTGGGCCTCGTCGCGATGCTGGTCGCGGCGGCGCTCGCGATGCTCGCGTACTCGGGCGCGCTGGGCCAATGGGCGAAGGCTTTCTCGCCCTTCATCGCGCTGGCCACCGCGATGGCCGTTTCTCCGCTGCTCGCCTGGAAGACGCGCGGCCGCTACTACCTCGCGCGCACCGACATCGAACGCTGGGCGCCCGGCCAGAGCGTGAAGTGCTCGGTGTGCGACAACAGCTTCGAATCGGAAGACATGGCGCACTGCCCGGCCTACAGCGCGCCGATCTGCTCGCTGTGCTGCACGCTCGAATCGCGTTGCCACGACCGCTGCAAGACCGACTCGCGCGCCGCCGAGCAGATGAGCGGCTGGCTGCAGGCACTGCTGCCGCCGGCGCTGTCGGCGCGGCTCAACTTCCGCGTGGCGCACTATCTGCTGGTCGCCACATCGCTGATCGCGCTGCTGGCCACGGTGGTCGGCGTGGTCTATGCGCAGGAGGCCATCGCGGGCACCAGCGATCCGACCTTGGCCACGGCCTTCCTGAAAGTGTTCGCGCTGCTCTCGGTGGTGGCCGCGGTGGCCGCATGGTGGGTGGTGCTGGGCAGCGAGAGCCGGCAGATGGCGCAGGAAGAATCGAACCGCCACAACAACCTGCTCGCGCTGGAGATCGAAGCCCACCGCCGTACCGACGCCGCGCTTCAAACAGCCAAGGAAGCCGCCGAGGCCGCCAACCAGGCCAAGACGCGCTACGTCGCGGGCATGACGCACGAGCTGCGCACGCCGCTCAACAGCATCCTGGGCTACTCGCAGATCCTGCTCAAGGGCGATGCCGCCGCACCGCCGCGCGAGGCCGTGCAGACCATCCACCGCAGCGGCGAACACATGCTCGGGCTCATCGACGGCCTGCTCGACCTCGCGCGCATCGAGGCCGGCCGCCTGCAGCTCGAACCAGCGCCGCTCGCGCTGCCGGCCTTCCTCGACCAGCTCGTGCACATGGTGCGCCCGCAGGCGGAGAGCAAGGGCCTGGCGTTCGTCTACACGCACGCGGGGCAGTTGCCGGCCTGGGTGCATGCCGATGCCAAGTGGCTGCGGCAGATCCTCATCAACCTGCTGACGAACGCGGTGCGCTTCACCGACAGCGGCACCGTCACGCTGCATGTGGATGCACGGCGCGAGGTGCTGCGCTTCGACGTGGTCGACACCGGCATCGGCGTTGCGCCGCAGGACCACCTGCGCATCTTCGAGCCCTTCGAGCGTGGCGCCGCGGGGCGCCGCCGCGGCGAGCCGGGCACGGGGCTGGGCCTCACGATCACCGCGCTGCTGACTTCGCTCATGGGCGGCGAACTGGTGCTGGCGCAGACCTCGCCCGCGGGCAGCACCTTCAGCGTGCGGGTGTACCTGCGCGAAGTGGCCGACCCTGGCCCCCAAGCCAAGGGCGGTGCCTTGCGGCAGCCGGTATCGGGCTACATCGGCGCGCGCCGCACGCTGCTCGTGGTGGACGACCAGCCCGTGCAGCGCCAGATGCTCGCCGGCATGCTGATGCCGCTGGGCTTCGAGGTTCGCGAGGCCGCGAGCGGCACCGAGTGCCTCGACAGCCTGCGGGAAGAGCTGCCCTCGGCCATCCTGCTGGACCTCACGATGGACGACATGGACGGCTGGCAGACCGCCACCTCGGTGCGCGCATCGGGCTTCAAGGACATCCCGATCATCATCGTCTCGGCCAACATGTTCGAGAACCAGATCGAGCGCCTGAATGCCGCGGGATGCCAGGCCTTCGTCGGCAAGCCGGTGATCGAGTCGGAACTCATCGCCACGCTGGAGCGGCACCTGGGCCTCGAATGGCTGTCGGCCAGCGACGCGATGCCGCCCGCGAGCGAAGAAGAAAGCGCGCTGCGCCCGCCGCAGCTCGTGCTCTCTGAAGACGACCGCGCCGAGCTGATGCGCCTCGTGCAGATGGGCCATGTGCGCGGCCTGCAGACGGCGCTCGACCGGCTGGCCGCCGCGTCGCCCGCGGCGGCGGCCACCTGCACATGGCTGCGCGGCATGGTCACCCGCTTCGAACTCGACAACCTCCGCAACGCACTGGCAGAAGATGCAGACACTCCCCTCGCCCAGTAGTCATGAATCCGAGCGCCCCGTGGTGCTGGTCGTGGACGACGCCCCCAGCAGCCTGGGCATGCTGTGCGACACGCTGGAGGCCAGCGGCTACACCGTGCTGGTCGCCGCCGACGGCGAGGCCGCGCTGCAACGGCTCGAACTCGTGGTACCCGATGCGATATTGCTCGACGGCCTGATGCCCGGCCTCTCGGGCTTCGAGACCTGCCGGCGCATCAAGGCCAACCCGGCATGGGCACACATCCCCGTGCTGTTCATGACAGGCCTTTCGGAAACCTCCCATGTGGTCGAAGGCTTCGAGTGCGGCGGCGTCGATTACGTGGTGAAGCCCATCCGCGCGCAGGAAGTGCTGGCCCGGCTCCACACGCATGCGCGCAACGCCCGCATCACCCGCATGGCGCGCGATGCGGTCGACGTGGCCGGCATGGGCGTGGTGTTCGTGGACACGCGCGGGCGCATCGCGTGGCGTTCGCCGCAGGCGGCGCTGTGGCTGCATGCGCTCGAAAACCCGGTGTCGCCGGGGCTGCTGCCGCAGTCGCTCGAAGCAGCCCTCGTGCCGGGCGCGGCGATCGTCATCGGCACGGCGACGGGCATGCGGCTGTCGGTGCGCAACCTGGGCGCGGCGGCGCTCGGCGAGACGATGCTGCTGTTCGCGATGCAGCGCGACGGCGTTGGCGGGACAGGGGGCGCTTCGTCGGCACGGCTGGCCGAAGCAGCGCTCACGCCGCGCGAGACCGAGGTGCTGTCATGGCTCGCCAAGGGCAAGACCAACCGCGACATCGGCGAGATCCTGGGCACCAGTCCGCGCACGGTGAACAAGCACCTGGAGCACATCTTCGAGAAGCTGGGAGTGGAAACGCGCGCGGCAGCTGCGGCGCTGGCGAGCGGGCAGTTGGCCTGAGGGGGTAGGTACCCACCCCCCGGGTTTTCCGGTCATTGAATGCAAAAGCATTGGTCTTCAGAATGACCGCATCAACGCAGAGATAAATGGAGAAAGAAATGCTCTCAAGCCTGCTGTCGTTCTCTTCCCGCGAAAGCGCCTACCGGCACAAGTTCCTGAACAACCAGGACGAGAACCTGTTCATGGGCTCGTTCGAGAGCTTCGCTGCGGCCGAGGCCGGAGCGCCGTCCTCCAAAGCAGTGGGCTACGACCATGCCGAGACCGCCAGCCTCTACAGCCCGCAGATCTATTTCTACGACTATCCGGGCCTGTTCTGGCTGGGCCGCTCGATCGATGCGGGCCTTGCGCGCATCTTCGATCTCGGCGGCCACATCGGCATCAAGTACTACGCCTTCCGCCGTGTGCTGAGCTATCCCCAGAACCTGCGCTGGACCGTGTGCGACGTGCCCAGCGTGATCGACAGCGGGCGCGCGCTGGCGGTGCAGCGCGAGACCGCCGACCAGCTCTCCTTCACTACCGACTACCGCGACGCCAGCGGCAGCGACGTGCTGTACGCCTCCGGCAGCCTGCAGTACCTGCCGGTGCGCATCGACGAAATCCTGTCGTCGCTACCCGCGAAGCCCAAACGCATCGTGCTGAACACGACGGCCGTTCACCCCGAGCGCACGCTCTTCACGCTCAACAGCATCGGCGTGGCGGTTTGCCCCTACCGCATCGAGCACTACGACGAATTGCTCGCAATGCTCACCCGCTCGGGCTATCGCAAGCGCGACGCCTGGCGCAACGAAGGCAAGCCGATCGACGTGCCCTTTGTCGATGGTGGCGACAAGGCCTACTACGCGGGCGGGTGCTTCGACCTGGTCTGAGACGCGTCCCGCGGCGGGACGCGATCCGTCTCAGACCGCGAACAGCGAATCCAGGTTCGCAAACGATTTCATCTCGATCGCATTGCCCGAGGGGTCGAGAAAGAACATCGTCGCCTGCTCGCCCGGCTCGCCCTTGAAGCGGATGTAGGGCTCGATCACGAACTTCGTGCCGCGGGCGACCAGCTTGTCGGCGAGCGACTGCCATTGGTCCATGGGAAGGATCGCGCCGAAATGGCGCACCGGCACATCGTGGCCGTCCACCGCGCTCAGGGCCTTGTGGCCGCACTCGTCGGGCGCGAGGTGCGCCACGATCTGGTGCCCATAGAAATCGAAATCGACCCACTGGGGCGCGCTGCGGCCCTCGGGGCATCCGAGCAGCTCGCCGTAGAACGCACGGGCTTCGGCAATGTCGCGAACGGGGAAGGCCAGGTGAAAAGGGATGCGGGTGGTGTGGGTGCTCATGGGATTCATCGTGTGGAAGGGGTCGGGATACCGAGACTTTAGGCAACCAGTCTCATAACCAAAAGCGATATATTTCTTCGCTGAGCTCCAATAATTTCGATGACTCAACCATGATCAGCGAACTCCAGACCTTCATCACCGTCTGCCGCCACGGCACCTTCGCTGCAGCGGGAGAGCGCATCGGCCTCACGCAATCGGCGGTCAGCAGCCAGATCAAGCGGCTCGAGGACAGCCTGGGCTTCGCGCTCTTCGACAGGACGGGACGCTCCGCCACCTTGAATGCCGCAGGAGAGACGACGCTGGCGCGCGCCGAGGAAATCTGCGCCCTCTATGCCAGGCTCGGCGACCTGCCCGACGATGCCGCGAACCGCGGGCTGCTGCGCATCGGCGCCATCGCCTCGGCGCAGCCGACGCTGGTTGCGCGGGCGCTGGCCCGCCTGCGGCAGAGCCTGCCGCTGCTGCGGGTGCATGTCTCTCCGGGCGTATCGATGCGGCTGATGGACGACCTGGATGCGGGCAGCATCGATGCGGCGGTGATCATCCGGCCGCCCTTCGGCCTTCCTCCCGATCTGGCGTGGCAGCCGCTGGTGCAGGAGCCCTATGTGCTGATCGTGCCGGCGGACACGTCCGCAAAGATGGATTGGCGCTCCCTGCTGCAGGCGCAACCCTTCCTGCGCTACGACCGCGCCTCGTTCGGCGGGCGGATGGTCGAGCGCTTCCTTCGACGCGAGGGACTGCAGGTCAGCGACTCCGTCGAGGTGGATGAAATCCCCGCCCTCATTCACCTCGCGGCGAAGGGGCTGGGCGTCGGCCTCGTTCCGCTCGTCGAGGCGCATCTGCCGTTGCCGCCCGGCGTTCGCATGCTGTCTCTCGGCGAGCACACATTCCATCGCGAAGTCGGCCTGCTCCAGCGCAAGCCACGCGCCGGATCGCCGGTGGTCGCGCAGCTTGCGCAGTGCCTGCAGGAAGCGGCCCGCGAACCTCGCACGAGGGCATCCGGAAAATCCTTGACGGTGATGCTGCGGCCCAGCGAAGGGCTCGCCAAGCGGGGCCGCCTGCCAGCCGCGGACGCCGGTGGCAAGAACGCCGGCAAGCCGCCCACTCCGTAGTAACCACTAAACCCCTGAAGGCTGATTGACAGCCTCGGCTTCTACGATGGCAATGGCAGGCGGCACCCACGCCGCCGCCCTCTTCCTCCAGGAGACATCATCGTGAAGCCCCTTTTCTCTCTCACGCGCCGCGCCGCACTCCCGCTCGTCGCGGCCCTCGCGCTCGCCGGTTGCGGCAGCTTCAGCAGCAGCAACAACAAGCCGGCCACCGACGACATCCACGTCATGACCTCCGGCGGCTTCACCGCCGCCTACAACGATCTGCGCCCCGAATTCGAACGCAGCAGCGGCCGCACGGTGAAGACGGCGTACGGCGCCTCGATGGGCAACGCGCAAGACTCGATTCCGAGCCGCCTCGCGCGCAACGAGCCGGCCGACGTGGTGATCCTCGCGCGCCCCGCCCTTGATGACCTCGTCGCCAAGGGCAAGGTGGTGCCGGGCAGCCAGGTCGACCTCGTGCGCTCGGCCATCGGCTTCGCAGTGCGCAAGGGAGCGCCCAAGCCAGACATCAGTACCGTCGATGCGCTCAAGCGCACGCTGATCGCGGCGCCGTCGATTGCCTACTCGGCGAGCGCAAGCGGCACCTACTACGAGACCGAGCTGCTCAAGAAGCTCGGCATCGAAGACCAGGTCAAGCCCAAGAGCAAGCGCATCCTGAGCGAGCGCGTCGGCACCGTCGTCGCGCGCGGCGATGCGGCGCTCGGCCTGCAGCAGGTGAGCGAATTGCTGCCCATCGCCGGCATCGACTACATCGGCCCGCTGCCCGCCGAGGTGCAGCAGAACACCGTGTTCTCGGCCGGCATCGCCACGGCATCGAAGCAGCCCGATGCGGCGCGGCAGCTGATTCGCTACCTCAACTCCCCGGCCGCCGCGCCCACCATCGCGAAGACCGGGCTGGAGCCGCTGACGGCGCGTTGACCCCGCCGCGCGGCACGCACGTCCGCAATCCTCGCTAGCGCGACTCGATCAGCGCCTTCACCCGCCGCGCGAGCACGTCCATCTCGAACGGCTTGGTCATCACATGCATGCCGCGGTCGAGATGGCCGTGGCTCAGCACCGCGTTCTCCGCATAGCCGGTGATGAAGAGCACCTTGAGCCCCGGCCGCGCGGTGCGCGCCGCATCGGCCACCTGCCGGCCGTTCATGCCGCCGGGCAGGCCCACGTCGCTCACCAGCAGGTCGATGCGCTGGCGCGGCGACTGCAGGATGCGCAGGGCGACCGCACCGTCGCCGGCCTCCAGCGTGGCGTAGCCCAGGCCGCGCATCACCTCCACGATGATCATGCGCAGCGCGGGTTCGTCGTCCACCACGAGCACTGTGTCGCCCTGGTCGGCGCGCGGCGCGAGGGAGGCTTCCACCGGCTCGCTCGCGGCTTCCTCCTGTTCGTCGTGGCGCGGCAGGTAGAGGCTGACCGAGGTGCCCTTGCCCGGCTCCGAATAGATGCGCACCTGGCCGCCCGACTGCTTGGCGAAGCCGTAGATCATCGAAAGGCCCAGGCCCGTGCCCATGCCGATCGGCTTGGTCGTGAAGAAGGGATCGAAGGCCCGCGCCACCACCTCGGGCGTCATGCCCACGCCGTTGTCGCTCACGGTGAGCGACACGTACTGGCCGGTGGGCATGTCGCGCTCCTGCGCGGTGCGCGCATCCACCCAGCGGTTGGCGGTCTCGATCACCAGCTTGCCGCCCTCGGGCATGGCGTCGCGCGCGTTGATGCACAGGTTGAGCAGCGCGTTCTCCAGCTGGCTCGGATCGGCATGCACGCTCCACAGGCCCACCGCCGCGACCACCTCCAGCGAGATCTGCGGCCCGAGCGTGCGGCGCAGCAGCTCTTCCATGTCGGAGACCAGCCGGTTGGCATTGAGGGGCTTGGGCTCCAGCGTCTGGCGCCGCGAGAACGCGAGCAGCCGGTGCGTGAGCGCGGCCGCGCGCTTGACCGCGCCCTGCGCCACCCCGATGTAGCGCTCCATCTCGGCGGGCTTGCCGTCGAGCCCGCGCCGGCGCATCAGCTCAAGGCTGCCGCTGATGGCCGCCAGGAGGTTGTTGAAGTCGTGCGCGAGCCCGCCCGTGAGCTGGCCCACGGCCTCCAGCTTCTGGCTCTGGCGCAACTGCTCGCGCGCGGCCTCCAGCTCGGCGGCGCGCTCCTCGACCTGGCGCTCCAGCGATTCGGCAAAGGCCTGCAGTTCGATCTGCGCCTCGCGCCGCGCGATGGCCGAGCGCACGCGGTCGCCGGTCTCGCGCACGAAGTCGAGTTCGTCGCGCGTCCATTCGCGCTCCTGCCCGTGGTTCAGGTAGAGCAGCCCGACCAGTCCGCCGCGCTCGGTGATCGGCATGTTGACCACCGCGCGCGCGGTGATCGCCTCCAGTGCGTCGGCGGTGTCGCGGGTGCGTGGATCGATGCGCGCATCGGCGAAGGCCACCGTCACCCCGCGCTGCAGGTCCTCGATGTAGGAGCCGTAGTCGCGAAAGTGCAGCAGGCCCGCGAGGCTGGCCACGCCGGGCGCGGTCCAGTCGCGGTCGATGGAGATCGTCTCGGCCGCCTTGTCCACCAGGCCGTAGCCCGCGCGGTCCACGCGCAGCCGCTGGCCCAGCATGGCCGAGGCCACGTAGGCGATTTCGGCGGGGTCGTCGATGTCGCGGATGCGGTCGCCCAGCTCCATCAGCGCGAGCCGGCGCGACTCCGCCTCGCGGAAGGTCTCGTTCGCCACCTGCAGCTGGAACTCCGCCACGCGCTTGGCGCGCCGGTCGGCCGCCTCCTTGAGCGCGCGGTCCAGCACCACCGGCAGGCGCGCAAGGCGCCCCTTGCTCACATAGTCGGTCGCGCCGCGCTTGAGCAGCTCGACCGCGTTGTCCTCGCCGATCACGCCCGAGACGAAGACGAAGGGCGTCTCGGGCGCCACGCGCTGCGCGATCTCCAGCGCCTCCGCGCCGGAGAAGCCCGGCAGTTCGTAGTCGGACAAGATCAGCGCATGGCTGCGCTCGCCCAGCGCCGCGACGAAGCCACGCTCGTCGCGCACCACATGCATCCGTGACTGCGGCAACGCCGCGGAAAGGGCCTCGCCCAGGAGTTCGACGTCGAAGCGCGAGTCCTCCAGGATCAGGACGTCGATCGGTCCGGGCGTCGCTGAGCCCGGGACATCCCGGGCATCCGGGGCGTTGGCCTCGTCCGCCATGTCCACTTCGTCCGGCACGCTCGCGACGCCGGGCTTATTCATGTCGGCGCGTCGCCTTCAAGGAGCCGGGCGGCGGCTCGTTGAGCACCGCCCAGAAGACACCCAGCTCGGCGATGGCCGAGACGAACTGGTCGAATGCCACCGGCTTCACCACATAGGCGTTCACGCCCAGCTCGTAGCTGCGCAGCACGTCCGACTCTTCCTGCGAAGAGGTGAGCATCACCACCGGAATGCTGCGCAGCGCCGCGTCGGCGCGCACCGCCTGCAGCACCTCCAGGCCGGTCACCTTGGGCAGCTTCAGGTCCAGCAGGATCACCGCCGGATTGCCTTCGGAGCGCCCCGCGTGCTCGCCCTCGCGCCGCAGGTAATCGAGCGCTTGCGCGCCGTCGCGCAGCACGATGACATCGTTCGCGAGCTGGCTGCGCTCCAGCGCGATGAGGGTGAGCTCCAGGTCTCGCTTGTCGTCCTCGACGAGCAGGATCGGCTTAAGCATGTGTTTCTCCGTTGTCTGGCGGCGTGCCCACCGCGTGGTCGTTGCCCGGTTCCCGGTTCGGCAGGATGAAGCCGAAGGTCGCGCCCTCGCCCGTCGCGCCCTTTGCCCAGACCGTCCCGCCGTGGCGCTCGACGATCCGCTTCACGTTGGCCAGGCCGATGCCCGTGCCTTCGAATTCCTCGGCCTGGTGCAGCCGCTGGAACACGCCGAAGAGCTTGTCGATGTACTTCATCTGGAAGCCCACGCCGTTGTCCTCGACCTCCAGCCCGCTGCCCAGGTCGCTGCGGATCCCGCGCACCGCAATGCGCTGCGGATCGCGCGTGCGCGAGTACTTCACCGCATTGGCCAGCAGGTTGCGAACGGCCACCTGCAGCAGCAGCGGGTCGGCGTAGAGCGCGGGCAGCCCGGGGTCGACCTGCCATTCGATGCGGCGCGCCGGCTCCAGCCGCGCGAGTTCGCGCACCAGGCCTTCGACCAGCGAGTCGGTGTCGACCATGCGCTGCTTCAGCGCCGCCCGGCCCATGCGCGAAAAGTCGAGCAGCGCATCGACCATCTGCCCCGCGAACGCGGCCGCATCCTTGACGTGGCCGAGGTAACGGTGCGCGCGTTCGCTGAGCTGCTTGCCCTCGGTCTGCGCGACGAGGTCGACGTAGCCGGCGATGTGCCGCATCGGCGCGCGCAGGTCGTGCGAGACGGTGTACGAGAAGGCTTCGAGTTCCTTGTTGACGCGGCCGAGCTCCGTGGCGACGGCCGCCAGTTCTTCCGCGCGGCGCAGCACCACGCCGATGAGCGCCTGGCGCAGTTCCACCGCCGCGCCCACCTCGGCCTGCGACCAGGCCGCCGAGCGGCCGCGCACCTCCTCGATCCAGCTGGAGAAGCTGATGCGCGGATGGATGCGGCCGCTGGCCGCGGCCTTCGGCTTCTGCGGATCGCCGGCCCACTGGATCGTCTGCACGATCTCGGGCCGGAACCACAGGATGAGGTGCCGGTGCACCTGCGAGATCGAGATCGCGAGCACGCCCGCCGCCACTTCGCGGAACTCGTTCGCCGGCGCGAAGTGCGCGGGCAGCTCGCTGCTTTCATAAACCTCGGTGCCGAGCCCGGAGATCCAGCTGGCAAGCTCCTGCACCTGCGCGCGCGAAGGCACGTCGCCCACGCTCCAGACCTCGTCGTCCAGCACCACGGCCGCGCCGGTGGCGCGCGCCAGCCGCAGCATGAGCGAGGACTCCGCCACCAGCCGCTGCAGCGTAGCGTCGCTGTCCGCGAGGTGCGAGACGATCTGCAGCGTGAGCTGGCGCAGCTCCAGCCGTTCGGCCACCGCGACGTTGCTCTCCTTGGACTGGATCTGCAGCGACAGCAGTTGCCCCAGGTGCTCGCACGCAAGGCGGGTGCCGGGGTCCAGAAAGCGCGGCTGGTGGTCGTGGCACGAGATCAGCCCCCACAGGCGCCCGTCGATCACGATCGACACCGACATGGACGCGAGCGTGCCCATGTTGCGCATGTACTCCAGGTGGATGGGCGACACGCTGCGCAACTGGGCCTGCGAGAGATCGAGGTCGGCCGCGGTGAGCGCCGGGTCGGCGGCACGCAGCGGCACCGGCGTGTAGTTGGCGTCGGCGATGAGCCTGAAGTGGTTCACCAGGTACAGCGCGCGCGCCTGCTGCGGAATGTCGGAGGCCGGAAAGCGGTGGCCGGTGTAGCTGTCGTAGCCTGGGTCGGCCTCCTCGGCCAGCACCTCGCCATGCCCGGCCGCATCGAAGCGGTAGATCAGGCAGCGGCCGAAGCCGGTCAGGCGCTTCATCTCGGCCGCGGTCAGCTGCGTGAGCTGCTCGAGCGTGCCCGCTTCCTGCAGCTTCGGCAGGAAGACGCGGCCGAGCGAGTAGATCGGCGCCGCGTTGCCGGCGACGGGCAACGCGGCCTCGAACTCGGCGAACAGGTGGCGGTCGCTGCGGTGCGCGGCCACGTCGAAGGTCTCCCCCGCCAGGCGCAGCGCGCCGAGCGACACGGGCGTCGCGCCCGGCTCGAGTGCGGGCAGCACCAGCCCGCGAAGGACCTGCTGCGCGGCATCGCGCTGGCCGTCGGGCCAGTTGTCGCTCCAGGCAACGAGGTCCAGGGAGCCGGGTTGCAGCACCAGCATGCGGCCGTGCGGCTGGATCGATCCGGGAACACGGATCGGCTCGAGGTCGCAGGAAGACAGGTCGACCTCGGGCGGCCGCAAGGCATGGGGGGTGGGAATGGTCGCGTGAGACTGGGGCACGTTCAATCGGCGCGTGCGGCTGCGCGCTGGGTCCGGTAAGAAAAGCTGAAGAGACGGGTGGCGGGGATCATGCCTTGGCGTCCTCTGGGATCTCGTGGGCCGTTTCCTACAAGCCCTGCAACCCGAAACGGGGCATGAGGCTGCGAAAGCCCGCGACCGCGCCGCGGCGGGCCGCGTCCACAGCCAACGGATCCACCAGCGCGGCGCCGAGCTGGGCAACGAATTCCCTCCATTGCGCCGCGACCCCGCCGGGCGCATCCACCGGCTGGAAGTACCGCATCGGATGCGGCGCGAGGCGCGGGCCGAGCCGCTTGTGCATCGCCATGCCGCCGAGCTGCGAGCCTTCGAGCACATAGGCCAGGCCCCAGGCAAAGGCGGGGTCGCGTGCGGCTTCTTCGGCCAGCCCGGGGGCCGTGGATTGGAAAGCGCTGTCTTGCTCGCCGGTGTTCGATGCCCCGAGATCGTCGAGATCGAGTGCAAGCGCCGCAAGCCGCCGGTCGGTGCGCCGGGCGATGCGTTCGAGACCCGGCACGCCGGAAGCTGCGAGCGCATCGCGCACCACCTGCAACCAGGGCCGAAGGGCATGCAGATGCACTGCATAGTCGGCCAGCGATGCATCGTCTCGCGCCATCGGCAGGCGGCTGTCCAGCGCCTCGTGCAGCGCTTGGGTGGCGGTGCGCAGGGGGCGCAGGACGTCGGCGATATCGGGCGGGTTGGTCGTCATGAAGCAGGCGAAGCGGCAAGTCGGACGGAACGAGACGAATGCTCGATCCGGGGTACACCGAGCCTACGCAAACGCCGCGCGGCGCCGGTGGGCGCGCTTCCCTTTCTCCAGTAGGAAATCCGGCCGGCCCGCACGTAAACTGGCCGCCGCTTCTGCCTCGCCCTCCTCCTTTTTCCCGACTTTTCCTGGAAGAACGCACGCCATGACCCAGCCCCAGCCTTCCCCCGCCCTCGTCTCCGCCTTCGCGCCCGGCGGCACGCTGCGCGCGTCCATCAACCTCGGCAATCCGATCCTCGCCAACCGGGATGCCGCGAGCGGCGAGCCGGTGGGCGTGTCGGTCGATCTCGCGCGCGAGTTCGCGCGGCGGCTCGGCGTGGCGGTCGAACTCGTGGTGTTCGAGAAGGCCGCGGCCTCGGTCGACGCGGTGAAGAACGAGAAAGCCGACATCGGCTTCTTCGCCGTCGACCCGGCCCGCAGCGAAGGCCTGCGCTTCACCGCGCCCTATGTGCTGATCGAGGGCAGCTACCTCGTGCCCGAATCGTCCGCATTGACCGACAACGCGCAGGTCGATGCGCAAGGCCATCGCATCTCGGTCGGCTCGGGGAGCGCCTACGACCTGTTCCTCACACGCGAGATCAAGCACGCCGAAATCGTCCGGCTGCAAGGTGCCGGCCCCGCGCTGGCGGCCCTGCGGGCAGGCGATGTCGAAGTGGCGGCCGGCATCCGGCAACTGCTCGAAGGCGAGGCAGCCCGCGCACCGGGCGTGCGTGTGTTGCCGGGGCGCTTCATGGTGATCCAGCAGGCCATGGGCACGCCGGCCAGCCGCGGCGCCGAGGCACAGGCGCTGCTCGCCGCCTTCGTCGAAGAGATGAAGGCCAGCGGCTTCGTCACCGATGCGCTCAAGCGCCACCGCATCGAAGGCGCGATCGTCGCGCCTTCGGCCTGACGCGGCCTGGCGTCAGAGCTTGAAGGCCTCCACCGGCCCCTGCGAATAGAACAGGAAGTACCCGGTCTCCGTCTTGAAGCTGTTCTTCTGCCAGCCCGGCGGCACCTTGAAGATCGCGAGCTGGTCGCTCGATACGCCCACGAACTTCGTGTTCTCGCTGTCGGTGGTGATCCTGGCCCAGCGCTCGCGCGTCACCGGCTGCATCTGCATCTTCGGCTCGCTCCACTCGGGCGTGCGCACCTTGTCGCGCATGATGTAGCGGTCGCCCTGGCGCTCGATCTTCACGACCTCCTTGAGCACGCCGTTCTTCTTGATGGCGTAGACGCCGACCAGTTCGGCCTCGGGTCCGCCGCCCGCACCGTCCACGCCGCAGCCGGCCAGCAGCGAGACGCAGGCGCCCGCCACGATGTACTTGAATAGGTTTTTCATGATGGTCATGGTGTGAGGCGTGAGCCGCCGGACGCACCCGAAGGCGCGTCCGGCCGGCATCACGCACAAATGGTCACGAGGCTCAGCGCTTGTCGTTCTCGCGCAGTTTCAGGCTGCCCTGGAAGCGGAGGGCATGCGGGTACTCTTCCTTCCCGCCCGCATCCACCGCCGCCATCTTCTGCTGGCTCAGCTCGGTCTTGGCGAGCAGCGGTGCGGGCAGGTTCAGCACGCCTTTGATCTGGTCGTACTGCGCCTGCGTGATGCGGCCCACGCTCAGGAGGCGGAACGCGTCGCGCTCGATGTTCAGCAAGAGCGGCTTGTTGGCGGCGAAGTTCTGCGCCTTGGCCAGCAGGTCGCTCCACGACTGCGCGCTGTAGTTGCTCACGTAGTAGTCCTGTCCGGTCGGCCCGGCCAGCAC
The DNA here is from genome assembly GCF_030812215.1 of Variovorax boronicumulans. Lineage (GTDB taxonomy): Bacteria > Pseudomonadota > Gammaproteobacteria > Burkholderiales > Burkholderiaceae_C > Variovorax > Variovorax boronicumulans_C. The sequence goes on from NZ_JAUSSG010000001.1 coordinate 349,770, forward strand.
CGCCGTGCAACCCGGCAGCTCCAGCTGCACCGCGTTGTTGGACATCACGAAGGTCTTGCGCTGCTCCATCGAATCGCCATACGCCAGCGTGACGGGAATGGTCCACGTCGAGGCCGGGAACTGGTTCTGGTTGGGGAACGACTCCTGCGTGATGTTCACGTAGGTGCGGTCGCCGGCGCATTGCGCGTCCACCGTCAGAAGCGGAATCCCCGTCTGGCGGATGAGGCTGTCGCCGATGTCGCTCACCTTCTTGTCGGTGACCTTCTCCAGCGAACTCCACAGCCGCGACGGCGTGACGTTGCCGTATGCGTAGTCCTTCAGGTAGATCTGCAGGCCCTTCTGCATCGCCTCTTCGCCGATGTAGTTCTGGATCGTCTCCAGCACATGGCTGCCCTTGTTGTAGACGAAGATCGACGGGCTGATGAAGCCGAACGAACCCGCGTCGTTCAGGTTGCGCTGCACCGGCACCGCGGTGCTCTTGAGGTCGGCCACGATCACGTTGTGCTTGTCCAGCACGTAGTCCGAGAAGCTGTAGTACTCGGGGTGGAACTTGATCGTGGTGCGCCTTTCGAACCAGCGCGCGAACGATTCGTTGAGCCACACGTTGTCCCACCAGTCGAGCGTGACCAGGTCACCGAACCACTGGTGCGCGATCTCGTGCGTCACCACCGTCACCGAGTACAGCGTGGGCTTGTCGCCCGGCTTGGTCAGCACCGAATCGGCGAACTCGAAGATCGAACCCCAGTTCTCCATGCCGCCGAAGCCGGTGTTGGGCTTGTTGTCGTAGCTGTCGTTGGCCGCGACGGTGTCGAACTTCTTGAAGGGCAGCGGGATGCCGGTGTACTTGTAGTAGTAGTCCATCGACACCTTGGTCCACTCCATCGCGAACTTGGCCCAGTCCGAGCGGCCCGGCGGCGTGAACCAGCGCAGCGGCATGTCGCTGCCATCCAGCGGGTTCTTGAAGGTGTCGGCCAGGATGTCGAACTTGCCGCCGCCGAAGAAGGTGAGGTACATCGGCATCGAAGGCGTCTTCTCGAACGACACCTGCTGGTAGCCGTCGGGCAGCTTCACCGCCGACTTCTGCGCGCCGTTGGACACCGTCTTCCAGTCGCCCGGCACTTCGGCCGAGATCTCGAAGGTGTGGCGGAAGGCCGGCTCGTCCCAGCCCGGGAACCACTGCCGTGCGTAGTTGGTTTCGCCCTGCGTCACGATGGCATCGCTGCTCACGCCTTCGGGCGTGGACAGGCCCACCTTGAAGATGCCGGTGGCAGCCGAGCAGAACGGGTTGCGCGCCATCTCCGCGGGCGGGCAGTACTCCGCATCGGAGAACTGGATCTTGCCGTCCCACTCCATGTGCAGCAGGTACTTGCCCTTGGCGATCTGGCCGTCGTTCAGGCGCAGCTGCACGAAGTCGCCCAGCGTCTGCGGTGTCGGGATCAGCGGAATCGCCTCGCCCGGGTTCGACACCTTGCGCAGCGTGGTGCGGCCCTTGGCGAAGTTCAGGTTGTGTGCGGCCACGACGATGGCATCGACGGGCTTGAGCACCTCGATCTCCACGTCGCCGCGGCCCACGAAAGTCTTGAGCGCCGCATCGGGGCGGAACCACAGCTTGTAGTTGCTCGGCCAGACGGTGTCGGGCAATTCCATCGGCTTGGCGGACTTGTCGACCGCGGACACGGCGGCCGGCGCGGGCACGCCGTCGTCCGGTGTCTTGCCTGTGCTGTCGGATGCCGGGCCGGAGGTGATCGGGCCCGAAAGGCCGACACCCGAGCCGCCACCGAACGAAGAGCCACTGTCTCCGCCGCCGCCGCAAGCCGTGAGAACGGCAAGGGTCACCGCGGTGATGGCAAGATGATTCACGAGGGAGTAATTGAGTTTTTTCATGATCGCCTTTTGGTAAGGACATTGCGCTGTCCTTGCATGCATCGGCGGGTAGCCGGTGATGCGCGGACACGCGCGGTGATGGAAGAACGACTGACGCTGCGAACAGGCAGCACCGCACCCTCCCGGCGAACGACACGTTCGTCAGGACAACACGGAACCACCGGAATTTTTCCGAGACCGATGCGGCACCACGCGCAAGCGAATGCACGTGCGACACCGGGCCACGCTGCAAGCTATGCAGGCGGCCCCAGGATGCGGGGGGTGATGGCTTCCATTCCCGTCGGATCGCGGGTGAATGGGATGCGGGGGGACCGGGCCTTGAGGCGGCTGTGTGCCTTAGTGCCCGCGCATCGGCGTGGCTCGTTCATGCGCAGCAGGAACGACACGCGCTGTGCTCGTCAGGATCAGAATTCTTGCGGCTCTTGTCGTTGATATCACGCGCATTCCCTCGTCCATTGAATGCGCTCAGTTGTAGCTGATCGAATGTGTTCTCTCAATGACTCGCGGAACTTTTCGCTCTCAAAATGTTCGCGCGCGATAGGACGAATGGAGTCACCACATTCAATGCACGTCGTGCGATACGAAGATGGTTTCGCAGATGCGGTGCATGCGCTGCGTTCGTACGAAAACTCGTAGGCATCGAGTGTGACGATGCAGCCACACTCCGCGCCTCAATGCGATACAGGCGCTACAAAACCTGCGAATGCGCAGCGCTCGAAGCCACGCGTGTGCGTTCGCGCAACCACAGCACGAAGCCGCAGCCGAACACCACGACCTGCGTACCGATCAGCAGCGCGAAGCCCGCGAAGAATCCCGATGCGGATGCGGCCGATGCGGCAGCCGCGCCCGATGCCGGCGCGCCGTGCGACACCGCGCTGATCACACCACCCATCAACGCCGGCATGAAGCCCGCCACGAGGCTCCCTGCCCCGTTGGTCACGCCGAATGCGCTCGCGGTGTGCTCGGGCCGCGAGCAATATTGAATGGTGCTCGGAATCGCGGGGCTCTGCAGTCCCCAGAAGAAGTTGGCCGCGACAAGACAGCATGCCGCGGCATACGGATCGCGCGCGTTGATGGCCATCAGCACCGACAGCGCCACGCCCACGCTCGCCCCCATGAAGATGAAAGGCACGTGCTCGCGTTCGATCCTGTCGATGAGCACGCCGCTCACGAGCACTGCGAGCACCGTCGCGTACTGCGGCAACGAAGCGAGCCAGCCCATCTCGCGCAGCGAGAAGCCCCGCGCTTCGTGCAGGTAGGTCGGCAGCCAGTTGCTGCTGCCCCAGAGGTAGGCCAGCGCCGCCGAGGTGAGCAAGGTGATGAGGAACAGATGCCGCGTCTGCAGCGCGCCCTTCACGATGGCGCCGACGCGCCCCATCGCTTCGCCGAGCGACGAAGGCCGCGCCGTGTCTTCCTTGCCGGGCGGCATGCGTACGAAAGCAAGCACCAGCGGAATGCCGAGCGCGATGTTCATGATGCCCAACACATGGAACGAGGTGTCCCACTGGAACTGCGCGAGCAGGTAGCCCACCAGCGGATAGCCGATGGCCAGGCCCAGGCCCGTGCCCATGTTCACCAGCGCGTTGGGCTTGCCGTTCTCGTGGCTCTGGAAGTGCGCCTTGATGTACGAAGAAGCGAGCGAGAACAGCGGCCCCTCCGAAACGCCCAGCAGCACGCGCGAAGCCAGCAGCAGGCCGTAGCTGTTGAACATCGGCGAAGCCCACGTCACCACGCCCCACAGGATCAACCCATAGATCAGGCTGCGCCGCACGCCGAAGAGCGCCGAACAGAACGGCGTGAGCACGAAGGCCGACACGCCATAGCCGAGCATGAACGCCGTCGCCAGCAGGCCCTGGCTCACGCGGTCGGTCGCCGCGAGGCCCACGTGGTTCAGGAACGCGGCGTCGGTGATCAGCACCGCGATGTTGATGCGGTCCACGTACGAGATCGCGACGATCGCGAACAGGGTGGCGACGCCGTACCAACGAAGGTATTTGCTCTGCATGGGTCTTGCTGCTGTTGCTATTGCTGCTGTGGCGACGCGTGCGCCGGGTCTAGAACATGTGGCGCATGCCGAACTCGGTGCCGCTGGAGGCACGGTTCGGCGCGGTGATCGCGCCCGAGAGCGCCTGCGCGGCACCGTTGCTGTTGCTGATGCGTGCGATGGTGGCGTAGAGCGCGGTGCGCTTGGAGAGGTTGTGCACGTAGCCGATGGCCAGCTTCGACGAGGTCGGCTTCAGCGCCGCGCCCGCAGGCTCGAGCCGGTAGCGCGCGTACGAGGCCTTGATCTCGCCGACGCCGATGGGCAGCTGGAAGCCGATGAGCGCGCCCTTTGCATCGGTCGTGCCCTTCGACTCCGTGTACAGCTCGCTCGTGAGCTTCAGGCTCATGAGCGACGGGCCGAAGGTGTACGCCGCGCCGAGGTTGGTCACGCGCAGGTCGCCGCTTGCGTAGCGCGTCTTGCCGGTGGCGATGGCGATGTTGAGGCCGCCGCTCTGGTAGCCGAACCGCAGGCCCGTGTGGTTGCCGTCGCGCTTGTTCGACACCAGCGTGCCCGGCAGCACCGAGTTCGAATCGTTCTCGCCCATCGCGTACATCACCTGGCCGTAGAAGCCGCCGAGCGAGGCCGGCAGCAGATAGCCGATGCTGTTCGATGCGCGCGTGCCCGTCGGCGCGACCAGGCCGCCGAGGCCCGAGAAGTAGATCTGGTTGGCGCCGATGCCGCCGCCCGTGCCGAACGGGTCGAAGATGGCGGTGTTCCAGAACGCGGGCACGTAGTCGCGGCCCAGGCGCACCTCGCCGAACGGGCCGGCGAGGCTCACCGTGGAGCGGCGGTTGAAGCTCAGCACGCCCGCGGGGCCGTTGCCGCTCGCCTGGTTGTTGGCGTTCGAGGGAAAACCCATCGCGCTGTCGTTCTGCAGCCCCATCTCCAGCCAGAAGTTGGCCGAGTAGCCGCCGCCCAGGTCTTCGGTGCCGCGAAAGCCGAGGCGGCTGAACATGTTGCCGCTGTTGGAAAGCTGCGTCTTGTGCGCCGATCCGTCGCCGCTGCCGCGCGTGTAGGTGACGGCGGCATCGACCACGCCGAAGAGCGTGAGGGAAGATTGGGCCAGCGCTCCGCCAGCCGTGCTGGCCGCAGCCAGCGCGATCAAGTAGTTTTTCAAAGGATGTCTCGGTTGGTTTTTCTCTGGCCGTAGCCTCAGATGTCCAGCACCAGCCGCTCGCCCTTGCAGCGAGAGACGCAGATCATCATGGTCTTGTTGGACGCACGTTCGATCTTGGTGAGGATGCCGTCGTGGTGCTCGACTTCGCCTTCGAGAACCGCTGTTTCGCAGGCGCCGCACACGCCTTCCTTGCAACTGTGGTCGGGGTTGAGGCCGGCGTCGATCAGGCTGTCGAGAATCGACTTTCCTGCCGGCACCTCGACGCTCTTGCCGCTTTTCGCGCACTGCACCACGCAGCCTTGCGTGGCGCTGGGAGCCTCCACATGCACCGCGGCGAAGCGTTCGATGTGCGCGTTGGCATAGCCCAACTGCTCGCAGCTCTTCTCGAACGCATCGAGCATCGGCGTCGGGCCGCAGCAGTAGTAGTGGCTCGCAGCGCCCTTGCCGGCCAGCAGCTTCGCGAGGTCGGGCGGCGCGCCCTTCTCGTCGTCGAAGTGCCAGGTCAACTGGATCGACTTCTCCTGGGCCAGCGCCTCGATGGCCTCGCAGAACGCGGCCTCCTTGCGGGTGCGCGCGCAGTACAGCAGCTCCACCGGCCGGCCGATGGTCACGAGCCGCTGCAACATGCACCAGATGGGCGTCACGCCGATGCCACCGGACACCAGCACCGAGCGCTCGGCATCTTCCTGCAGCCTGAAGTTGTTGCGCGGCGCCGAGATCGGCAGCGTCATGCCCACGCGCAGTTGCTGGTGCACATAGCGCGAGCCACCGCGGCTCTTGCGGTCGTTGAGAACGCCAACCACATAGCGCTGCCGGTCGCTGGAGGGGTTGCACAGCGAGTAGCTGCGCACCAGCCCGTTGGGCAGGTGCAGGTCGATGTGGGAGCCGGCCTCGAAAGCCGGAAAGTCCACGGCGGGCGTGGCCGGGCGGAACTCGACACTGACGATGCCGTCGGCCTCGTAGCGCATCGTGTGCACGAGGGCGTTCAGCGTGGGAGAAGACATGGCGATCGCTTCCCCGCTCAGGCCGCGACTGGCTCGGCCGCTTCCGCCAGCTGCGCCACCGCGAGGTTGCGCATGTGCCGGCGCAGGCGAACGATGCCCAGGTCGTGCTGGTACAGGTTCTCGTGCTGGTTGGCGTCGGCCTCCATCTCCTCGAGCATCACGCGGTCCTGCTCCAGCACATGCCAGTGGCGCGCCTCCAGGCGGTTCTTGTAGAGGAAGCGCCAGGTGTCGCGCTGCCAGCCGGGCTCCAGCTTGCGCACGCGCCAGAAGAAGGTCGCGGTCATGCCCTTCACGATCGGCGAGAACGCGCCGATGATGATGAAGTTGCCGCCGGGGCCGCCGGTCTTCGGGTACGGAATTTCGAGCCGCATCCAGTGGATGCCGGTGTCGGCCCACTCGGTCCAGTCGAAGTTGACGTTGCGCTGGCCTTCCTTCTCGAACACGAAGCCGATGTCGGTCGGGCGGATGCCGAACTTGGCGCTCGAATCCCCCTCGGCCATCGAGTGCGACTGCTTGTGCAGGTAGGTGCCGTGCATCGGGTCCATCACGTTGTCCAGCACGTAGCGGTAGTCGCCCTTCCACTCGGTGTAGCAAAGGAAGCTCGAATACTCGGCGTCGTCGGTCAGTTGCTCGGGCAGCACCAGCGGCGGCGGAACGTCGACCGGCTCCTTCGAGTTGTAGAGGAACACGGCGCCCGCGCGCTCCTGCACGTGGAAGTGGCGCGTGGCTTTCGAACCTTCGAGCTTGCAGCCCGGGCTGCCGGGCACGCGCGTGACGACGCCGTCATGGCGCACTTCCACGCCGTGGTACGGGCACGAGAGCCGGTCGCCCAGCACCACGCCTTGCGACAGCGGTGCGCCGCGGTGCGGGCAGCGGTCTTCCAGCGCATGCAACACGCCTTCGCCGTCGCGCCACAGGGCAATCTTGCGGCCGAGGCGGCGCAGGGAGATGGGGTTCTCCTTGATGAAGTGCGAGGGGCAGATCGGGTACCAGAGGTCCTTGAGGCCGATCTCGAGCAAGTGGTCCACCGGGTCGGCGGGAACGGGTTGGATGGCGATGTTCATGGGTGTCTCCTCAGCCGGCCAGCGTGGCCATTTCCTTGCGGTACAGCGCTTCGGTCCAGGGCTGGCCGCCGGGCGTGGCGAGGCCGCTGTCGTTCAGGCGCTGCACCAGGCCGCCCAGGTCGTGGATGCCGTCGGCAAAGGCGCGTTCGATCACGTCGCCCAGCAGGTCTTCGTAGGTGGTCGCGGGGCGCTGGCGCGCCTGGTGCGGTTGGAGATAGCGGTCTTGTTGCATCGTGGGCCTCCGGGGGTGAGGTGAAATGAAATCAGGCGGTGGCGGCTGCAACGGCAGGCGCACCGAGCGGCACGGCCCAGGCGTCGTAGCCGTAGACCCAGTCCGCATTGCCGCCTTCGCGCAGCCAGTTGTTGCCGCGCGAGCCGAGCTGCACCTGGCCGGCGCGCTCGATGCGGGCTTTCTCGTAGTCCTTCAGCGCATCGACAGCGTCCGCCGTCGCCACGCCTTCGAGGTGGCGCGACAGCACCACGGCGTCTTCGATCGCCATGCCCGCGCCCTGCGCCATGAAAGGCAGCATCGGATGCGCGGCATCACCGAGCAGCGCCATGCGGCCCTCGGCCCACGCGGGCATCGGGTCGCGTTCGTACAGCGCGGTCTTGAGCACCGTGTCGCAGGCGTCGAGCAAGGCGCGGGCCTCGGGGTGGTAGGCCATGTATTGCTCCCGCAGCTCGTCGACGCTGCCGGGCGCGGTCCACGACTCGAGGTGCCAGGTGTCCTGCGGCGTGGTCGCGAAGATGAAGACGTCCTTGCCGCGGTTCAGCGGGAAGGTGACGATCTGGCTCTGCGGATTCGGCCCCCACCACTTGGTGAACGCGCCGAGGTTCGGCACGCCGGCCACGCGCTCGGCGGGCACCACGGCGCGGTAGGCGACGATGCCCGTGAAGCGCGGGCTCTCGGCGCCGAACATCGCGGTGCGCACGCACGAGTGGATGCCGTCGGCACCGAGCAGCACGCCGACGCGGGCGCTGGTGCCGTCGGTGAACGAGAGGGTCACGCCCTCTTCGTCCGCGGCGATCTTCTCGGCGCGCTTGCCCAGGGCCACGCGCTCGGCCGGGAACATGTCGGCCAATGCGGCCAGCAGGTCGGCGCGGTGAATGGTGAGCTGCGGTGCGCCATAACGCTCTTCGGCTGAATCGGCCATCTCGAGCCGCGAGGTTTCTTCGCCGGTGTCGTAGGTACGGCTGATGCGGTGCGACGGGCGTGCCGCCGTCACGCGGGCGGCCTCGCCGACGCCCAGGCCGTCGAGCGCGCGCACCGCGTTGGGCGTGAGGTTGATGTCCGCGCCGACGCGGGCGAACTGCTTCGCCTGCTCGAACACGACCACATCGTGCCCCGCGCGCCGCAGTGCGATGGCAGCGACCAGGCCGCCGATGCCGGCACCGACGATGCCGATGGTGGATTCGCTTGTCTTCATGGATGTCTCGCTCTTCGTTCTTGCGTGCGGCTCACTCGGCCACGATGTTCCGGGCCTTGATGATTCGGGCCCACACGGCCGTTTCCTCGCGGATGTGCGCGGCAAATTCGGAGGGCTTCATCGCCGCATCGGTCATGCCCTGCACCTTCAGGCGTTCGCGCACGTCGGGCTGGGCCAGCATTTGCGCCGCATCCTTCGCGAGCTGTTCGACCACGGCGGGCGGCGTGCCCTTGGGCGCGAGGAGGCCATACCAAGAGGTCACGGTCACGCCCTGGATGCCCTGCTCCGCGAGCGTCGGGATATCGGGCGCAGCCGCGCTGCGCTTGGCCTCGGTCACCCCCAGCGCGATGAGCTTGCCGTTCTTGATGAAAGGCATGGTCGCAGGCAGGTTGCTGAACATCAGCGGCACCGAACCGCCCAGCACGTCGTTGAGCGCGGGCGCCGTGCCCTTGTAGGGCACGTGCAGCAGGTCGATGCCCGCCTGCTGCTTGAAGAGTTCGCCCGCCAGGTGCAGGCCGCTGCCCACGCCGGGCGACGCATACGACAGCGTGTTGGGCTTGGCCTTGGCCATTGCCACCAGCTCCTTCGCGCTCTTGATGCCTGACGAGGGCGCGGCCACCAGCACGTTGGGCGCCTTGGCGAGCATGGTGACGGGCACGAAGTCTTTCTCGATGTCGAACGGAAAGTTCGGCATCAGCGTCGGGTTGATCGTGAGGTTGCCCGCCGGCACCACGAGCAGCGTGTGACCGTCGCCCTTCGCGCGCTTGACCTTGTCGATGCCGATGTTGCCGGCCGCACCGACCAGGTTCTCGACCACTGCCGCCTGGCCGTAGCGCTTGGCGAGGCCATCGGAGAGCACGCGCGCCAGCATGTCGACGGGGCCGCCGGGCGGGAATGGCGAGACGACGGTGAAGCGGTCGCTGGAGAGCTGCTTCTGTGCGTCGCTCTGCGCGTGCGCGGGCAAGACAAGCGCCGCCGCCGCCGCCGCGATCAGAAGGGAGATGGAAAAACGTCGTTGCATGGTGATCGGGGAAGTCATTTCTTCTCGGTGAGGAAAGCGCCCTTCGGGCCTTCCGCGTTCTTCTGGCGGCGCGTGTGGCCATCGAGGCCGCCATCGACCGCCCATTCGGCGAACACCGTCGGACCGGGCTCGAACTCGCGCGGCTGCCAGTCGGCGGTGAGCTGGTCTTCGTCGGCGTAGTACTCGATGAGGCCGCCTGCCGGGTTCTTGAAGTACCAGAAGTACGCCGACGACACCGGGTGCCGCCCCGGGCCGAGTTGCGTTTCCCAGCCGCGGCGCGAGAAATGCAGCCCACCGCCGAACACTTCGTGGATGTCGCGCACGGTGAACGCCACATGGTTGAGCCCGCGCTTGCCCGAGGGAATCTGCAGCAGGAACAGGTCGTGGTGACCGCCCTCGGCCGCGCAGCGCATGAAGGCGCCGCGGTTGGGGTAGCTGTCGGAGCCGACGAAGCCGAAGCGCCCGGCATAGAACGCGCTCGTGGTCTTCACGTCGTTGACGAAGAACACCACATGGCCGACTTCGATCGGCGTCGCATGGTCGTAGATCGGCGCAGCCTGGTTGACGCGCGGCTTGGCGTTCCAGGTGTTCATCGCGCCGCAATCGACTTCGACCGCGTGCTTGCGGCTGACCTGCAGGCGCACCGCGAGGCCGTTGGGGTCGATGCAGCCGATGCGGCGTGCGCCGTCCACCGTGTTGTCGAAGAAAGCCGGGTCCTGCGCGATGGCGGCGGCGTAGCGGTCCAGGTCCGCATCGCTTTCCACGCCCCACACCACTTCGCGCAGCGTCGGGCCTTCTTCCATCGCGGGCGGAAGGTTCGCCTTGTCCAACGCCGCAACGACGACCTTGCAGCCGTTGAGGCACTCGAACACGAGTTCGTCGGCGGCTTCCGACTTCAGCGCGAGCCCCCAGTCCTCGAAGAACCGGCGGCAGGTAGGCAGGTCGTCTGCCCCGTAGGTGATCTGGTCGATGCCTAGAACGCTCATGGTCGTGCTCTCTTCAGTTCGCCCAGGGGAGCGGTTGGTCGTTGGTGCCCCAGTACATGCTCTTTTGCTCCATGTACTGGAAGATGCCTTCGCGGCCCTTCTCGCGGCCGAGGCCGCTGTCGCGCCAGCCGCCGAACGGCGTGGAGACCGAGAACTGCTTGTAGGTGTTGACCCAGACCGTGCCGGCCTGCACCGCGCGGCCGAGCTTCCAGGCGCGCTTGAAGTCGCGGCTCCACACGCCGGCCGCCAGCGCGTAGACGCTGTCGTTCGCCTGCGCGATCAGTTCCTCCTCGCTGTCGAAGGGCATCGCGACGAGCACCGGGCCGAAGATTTCTTCCTGGCTGATGCGTGCGCGGTTGTCCAGGCCTTCGATGATGGTCGGCTTGTAGAAATAGCCGTTGTCGTAGCCGGCACCGTGCGGGCGCACGCCGCCCGTGCGGATGCGTCCGCCTTCGGACACGCCCAGGTCCACATAGCGCTCGATGCCTTCGCGGTGCCTGGCCGTGATGAGCGGGCCCATCTGCGTCTGCTCCGAGGCCGGATCGCCCACGCGCAGCGCATTGGCGCCTTCGGCCAGCCGCGTGAGGAACTCGTCGTAGATGCCGCGTGCCACGAACAGGCGCGAGCCCGCGATGCACGACTCGCCCGACGAACTGAAGATGCCGTAGAGCACGCCGTTCACCGCATGGTCGAGGTCCGCGTCGTCCAGCACCATGGTGGGCGACTTGCCGCCCAGCTCCAGCGACACCGGCATCATCTTGTCGGCCGCGATGTGGGCGATGTGCTTGCCGGTGGTGGTGCCGCCGGTGAACGACACGCGCTTGACCAGCGGGTGCTTGGTGATCGCATCGCCAATCACCGAGCCCTTGCCCGGCAGCACGCTGACGATGCCCTTGGGCACGCCGGCCGCTTCGCAGATGCGTGCGAGTTCCAGCGCCATGAGCGGCGTGACTTCGGCGGGTTTCACGACCACCGCATTGCCTGCCGCCAGCGCAGGCGCGAGCTTCTGCGCTTCGCTCGCGATCGGCGAGTTCCACGGCGTGATGGCGGCGACCACGCCCATGGGCTCGTGCACGCTCATCGTGACGAACGCACCACGCGACGGGGTGATGGTTTCTTCGAGCGTCTCCAGCGCGGCGGCGAAGAACTGGAAGGTGCCCGCCGCGCTCGCCACAAGGTTGCGCGTTTCGTTGATCGGCTTGCCGTTGTCCAGGCGCTGCTTCTGCGCGAGCGATTCGCTCTCTTCGCGGATCAGCTGCGCCACGCGGTGCAGCACTGCGGCGCGCTCGTGCGGCAGGCGCTGCGCCCAGCCGCTGGTGCGGAAGGCGTGGTCGGCGCGGGTGATCGCCTCTTCCACATCGGCGAGGCTCGCGGCCTTCAGGCGCGCGATGGGCTCGCCCGTGGCCGGGTACAGGCTTTCATACACATCGCCGCCGCCCAGGCGCCATTCGCCGGCAATGCAGATCGGGAGAAGTTCGGAAGAGATCATGTGGAAAAACTCAGATGGCGAGAGGTGCGACGCGGTTGCGCAGCGCACGCACCGCGCTGTAGACGGTCAGTGCGGAGGTCTTGGGGTTGGCCGCCAGCGGCTTGTTGCGCATGGTCAGCTCGAAGCTGCCGAATGCGCCCTCGGCTTCGACGGTGTGCACGTTCTCGGCGGTGGCGGGGTCGGCAATCAGGCGGACCTGCGTCTTGTCGAGCCCGAGGCCCGCCAGCGAGACGGTGGCCGCGACGTTGGCGTTCTTCGGGTACAGCAAGGCGGCTTCGCGTGCGCTGCCTTCGAAGATCACGGTGGCTTGCGTCAGCGCGTCAAGGTCGCGGCCCTGCTCGGCCGGCGTTCCCTTCCAGGCCTTCGGCGGCTTGCGGCCGGTGTAGCGCACGCTGTCCAGGCCGCCGATGCGGGCGGCGGCGAGCGCATCGATTCCGCCGATAGCGCCGGGAATCAGCTGCACCTGCGTGCGGCCCGCGACGGCGGCGGCTTCGAGCTTTTCAGCAAGACCCGTGGCCGACAGGGCACCGACCGAGGCAACCACGCAGGGCGTGCCTCGCGCGAGCGCCGGCAGCACATGCTCTTCGATGGCGGCGTGTCCAGCCGTCTCGACCACGAGGTCGATGCCCGAGACCGGCACCCTGCTTGTCACCTGTGCACCCGGCACCGCCTTCTGCGCGGCGGCCATGCCTTCGGCAGGCACGACGACGACCGCCACCTGCAGCGCCGGATCGCCTCGCAAGAGATCGAGCACCGCGGTGCCGATGGCGCCGCAGCCGACGAGTGCAATGCGTGTGATGGCGGTCATGGACATGGCTCCGTTCACTCTCACTTGACCGTGCCGAGCGCGGGAATCTGCGTGACCGTGTTGGTCGGCGGGCCGGCGAAGCTGGTCTTGAAGCCGCCGATGGAGAGCATGTCGATCTCCAGCAGGAACGGGCCTTCGGTGGACAGCGCCTCGTCCAGCCGCGCCGGCAAATCGGCCAGGTCTTTCACTCGGGCGTGCGGCAGCGCGATCGACTTGCACAGCAGGTCGTAGTCGGGCGTGTGCAGCTCGGCATAGCACTGGCGGCCGCCGTACTGCGCGTCCTGGATGTTCTTGATGACGCCGTAGCTCTTGTCGTTCATCAGCACGATCACCATGGGGGCCTTCTCCTGCACCATGCAAGCGAGTTCGCCCAGGTTCAGGATGAAGCCGCCGTCGCCGGCCAGGCAGAAGGTCTTGCGGCCGGAGCCGGTGACCGCCGCGCCGATGGCCGCGCCGATGGCCATGGGCATGCCCTGGCCGATGCCGCCGCCCGTGGCGTGCACGCCGGCGTTCGGCTCGAAGATGCGCAGTTCGCGGTTGCCCCAGGTGCTGTTGGAAACCGTGACGTCGCGCACCCAGTTGAACTTGCGGCCCGCCGCCGACTGGATGCGGCGCACGAGTTCGGCATACGGGCCGAGGCCGTCGCGCAGCGTGGCCACGGCCTGGTCGTGCGCGGCGCGCAGGTCGACCAGCAGTTGCGCGTCGGCGCGGTAGCCCTTGGCCTCCAGGCGATCTGCCAGGCCTTCGAGCGCGAGTGCCGAGTCGCCGCAGACAAAGGCTTCGGAGGCGTAGCAGCGGCCTTCGGCGGCGGCATCGGCATCGATGCGGTACAGCGGGCGCGGCAGCTTCAGTTCGTACTTGAGCGTTTCGTTGCCGCGCAGGCGCGAGCCGACCACGAGCATCGCGTCGCAGCTTTGATAGAAGGCCTCGACCGGCTTCTGGATGTTGTAGGCGCCGAGCGAGCCGGCATCGTCCTCGGGCACGGTGCCGCGGCCTTGCGTGGTGGTGACCACGCCGAAGCCGAGCTTCTGCAGACGCTGGATCGCGCTGCGCGCGTGGCGCGCACCGCCACCGATCCACAGCAGCGGGCGCTTGGCAGTGGCCAGGCGTGCGGCCAGGGCGTCGAGCGCAGCGGCGGACGGCACGGGCCGTTCGATGGGCAGCGGCGACAGGTCGGCGGGCATCGTCGTCAGCGCCGACTGGATGTCGATCGGGATCTCCACGCTCACCGGGCCGGTCGGCGCCGTGAGCGCCAGCTGCACCGCGCGCTTGAGCGTGCCGAGCACCGTCTCCACGCTGCGCACGCGCAAGGCCGCCTTCGACACCGCCTTGAGCATGGTGAGCTGGTCGGGCGCCTCGTGGATGTACGACATGCCTTTGTCGAGGTACGGCGTCTCGATCTGTCCGGTGATGTGCAAGAGCGGCGCGCCGGCGGTCAGCGCCTCGACCAGGCTGCCCGCGATGTTGCCCGCGGCCGGGCCGGTGCTGGTGATGCACACGCCCAGGCTGGCGGTGGAGCGCGCATAGGCGTCGGCCATGTTGCCCGCGCCCGCCTCGCCGCGCGCCGAGATGAAGCGCACCATGCCGCGCTGCGCGAACGCATCGAGGATCGGCATGTTGTGGATCGAGATCACGCCGAAGGCCGCCTTCACGCCGCACTGTTCGAGAAAGGCCGCGACGACCGCGCCGACCGTGACCATGTTGTTGTTGGATTCATGCATGGCGCGAAAGGCCTCCGGAAATATCGATATGGCTGCCCGTCGTGTACGACGCGAGGGGCGAAGCGAGGAAAAGAATCGCGCGTGCGGCTTCGGTCGGAAGCCCCAGGCGACCCAGCGGGATGTGCTTGTTCTCTGCGAGCTGGCCGCTCCAGGCGGACCAGTCCTGCGATTTGTCTTCGCGCGCCTCGAAGCGGCGGCGCCACTGGCCCGACTCGACCAGCCCGATCAGGATGCCGTTGACGCGCACGCCCTGCGGCGCGAACTCGGTGGCCATCGAACGCACGAGGTTCAAAAGGCCCGCGCGCGCGGCCGAGGTGGCGACCATGTGCGGCTCGGGCTGGCGTGCCAGCAGCGAGTTGGCGCAGACGATGGCCGCATCGCCCAGCACCGCGCGCTGCGCGGCAAGCTGCGGCAGGAAGGCGCGCGTCGGATTGATGACCGAGAAGAACTTCAGGTTGAGCTCTTCGGTCCAGGCCGCGTCGTCGGTCGTGGCGAAGGTGGAGACGCGTCCCTGCCCCGCGTTATTGACGAGCATCGAAGCGGCACCGAGCGCGGCCTCGCTCGCGGCGGCAAAAGCCTTGACCGCGGCGGCGTCGAGCACGTCGCAGGGCTGGGCGAAGAGCATGGCGCCCGGAAACTGTTCGCGCAGACCGGCGACCGCGCGGTCCAGCCGCTCGGCGTTGCGGCCGCACAGCGCGACGGCGGCGCCGCTCGCGAGCAGCAGCTCGACGGTCGCGAGGCCGATGCCCGAGGAGCCGCCCGTGACCACCGCCACGCGGCCCGCCAACGCATCGGCGGCAAAGAAATGAGAAGAGGAAGAAGACTGCACTGTCATGACCGTCAGGCGCTGCGAAGCGGCACCACCTTGTTGCTGCGCGCGGGCGAGTAGTTCAAGAGGCCGGATATCTCGTCAGCCACGCTGCGCACGCGCGCCACCATCTCGTCCATGCGGCTCTCCTCGATATGGCCCGAGGTGATGGTCGCGCCCAGCGCCGCCACGATGTGGCCGCTGTGGTCGCGCACCGGCGCGGCGATGCTGGAGATGTTCGATTCAAAGAACCCTTCGCCCAGCACAAAGCCGCGCGAGCGGTCAGCCTGCACCATGTCGAAGAGTTCGTTCACCGTCTTGGGCGTGCTCGGGGAGAAGGTCTCCAGCTTGTCCTCGGGGTAGAGCGCGCGCAGTTGCGGCAGCGTCAGGTCTTCGAGCAGCACCCGGCCCAGCACCGTGGCGTGGGCCGGCAGGCGCGTGCCCACGGTGACCGAGCTGGCGAACGGCGTGGGCGGCGCGACCTTGGCGACGTAGACGATCGAGCGGCCGTCTCGCACCACCAGGTTGCAGGGCGTGCGCAGCTCATCGCAGAGGCGGTTGAGCAGCGGCGTGCCCAGTTGCGTGAGCTCCAGCGAGGCGAGGTATTCGAAGCCCAGGCGCAGCACCGCGAGGCCCAGGCGGTAGTCGCGCCCGCCCTCGGCACGCTCGAGGAAGCCCATGTTCTCCAGCGTGGTGAGCAGGCGGAACACGGTCGAGCGCGGCAGGTCGAAACGACGCGCCAGCTCGGGGGCGGACAGCGTGCGGTTCTCGCGGCTGAATTCGCACAGCACGCGCAGGCCGCGTTCGAGCGCGGGCACGTTGTAGCGGTCGGCGCCCTCTTCCATCGCTTCGCTGTTGTCGTTGGTGGTCATGTGTTCGTTGTTCCCTTTGGTTGTTCTGCCGCGGTCCGCATCAGGCGGCGAGTGCCTCGCGCAGCAGCGCGGCGACGGCTTCGGGCCGCTCCACGTAGCTGGCGTGCCCGGCACCGTCGATGGGTTCGAGCGTCACCCCGCAGCCGCGCGCAACGTCGGCGCAGGCTTCGGGCGTGGTGACGACATCGAGCGTGCCACAGGCCACGCGCACCGGCATGGCGGGCGGCAGGTCGGCCAGCAAGTCGCCGTTGCACAGCAGCTCGACGGCCTGGCGGTAGCCGCCATCGTTCAGGCGGGCCATGTTCCAGCGCACCCATTGCCGCGCGAGGTCGCTCGCGGTGTCGGAGACGAGGCGGCCCGCGCGCTTCGAAGCCATGCCGGCGATGCCGAGTTCATCGAGCGTGGCGAGGCGTTCGGTGCGCACCTTGGCGCGGGCTTCGCTGCGCGACGGTGCGCCGTAGCCGGCAGCCGGGCTGACGAGCACGAGGCGGCGGATGCGCGAAGCGATTGCCGAATCATTGCGCGCGGCCGATGCCGCGGTGAGCGCGCCGAGCGAGTGGCCGACGAGCACGCAGGACTGGATATCGAGCGCATCGAGCAAGGCATGCAGGCGGTCCGCGTAGTCGGCTGCGGATGGCGCGGCAGGCGCGAGCGGCGTCGATGCGCCGTAGCCCGGCGCATCCCACGCGATCACGCGGGCCTCCGGTGCCAGCAGCAAAGCGACGTTGAGCCACGATGCCGCGCCCGAGCCGATGCCGTGCAGGCACACGAGGGCCGGCCCCGCGCCGTGCTCGCGCACCGACACCACTGCGCCGCCGCCGACCGGCACCGAGCGTGCGGGAAAGCGGGCGTCGAGCAGCGCCAGCTCGGAAGCGGGCAGCGCCAGTGCGTCGGTGGCCATCGCGTCGCTCATCCGGCCCTCAGCGCTTGATCTTGGCCAGCGGGTGATCGGCCGGGTACGTCGGCGTGATCGGCTTCTTCGCGCCGAGCATCACGCACATCAGCGCGTCTTCGTCGCCGATGTTGATCTCCTCGCGGTACACGCCGGGCGGCACCGAGATGAGGTCGCGGTCGGTCATGATGGTTTCGAAGCGCTCGCCGTCCTTCTCGATCACGACCTTGAGCTTGCCGCGGATGAGGAAGAACACCTCTTCCACATCGGTGTGCAGGTGCGGCGGGCCTTCGTGGCCAGCCGGGATCACCATGGTCGAGAAGGTGAAGTGCTCCGAAGGCACGGTGTTCACGTCCTTGGCGACGCCGGTGCCGCCGGTGCCCACGTAGCGCATCTGCGCGCGGCGGTATTTCGGGTCGAAGTCGGCCTGGAACTTCAGCGCATCCCAGTCGTACTTGCGGGTTTCGTAGCGCGCGATGCGGGTGTTCATCCACTCGGCCAGGCTCGTGCCTTCGGGCTGCGCCAGGGTGCTGGCAGCAGCGTCGGTGATCTTCTGTTGTTCGGACAAATCGCTCATGGGTTCACTCCTTCGTCGGGAAAATTCGGTCAATGCATCGCGAAGCCGCCGTTGACGGCCAGCAGCTGGCCCGTCACGAAGCGCGAGAGGCCTGACAGCAGGTACAGCGTGGCGCCGCACACATCGGCCGCCTGCTGCTCGCGCGGGATGGCACGGCCTTCGAGGTATTTCTGGTGGCGCGCCATCGGCACGTACTCGGTCGCCTCGACCAGCGTGAGGCCCGGCGCCACGGCGTTGACGGTGATGTTGTCGCCGCCCCATTCGCGCGCCAGCGAGCG
Source organism: Variovorax boronicumulans (assembly GCF_030812215.1). Classification (GTDB taxonomy): domain Bacteria; phylum Pseudomonadota; class Gammaproteobacteria; order Burkholderiales; family Burkholderiaceae_C; genus Variovorax; species Variovorax boronicumulans_C. The sequence goes on from NZ_JAUSSG010000001.1 coordinate 367,762, forward strand.
CGTCATGGAAATGACCGCACCCTTGCTCGATGCGTAGGCCAGCAGGTTGGGGGCGCCCCACAGGGCGGTGTCGGAAGCGAGATTGACGACCGCGCCGCGGCCGCTCGCCGCCAGCGCACTGCGGCAGGCGCGGCCCATGAGCCAGGTGCCGCGTACGTTGACGTTCATCACGCGGTCCCACATGTCGATCTCGAGCTGGTGCGCATCGCGGCCGCCCGAGTTGGTGATGGCGGCGTTGTTCACCAGCCCATCGAGGCCGCCAAGCAGGCGGATCGCCTCGCCCGCGCAGGCGTCGATGGAGGCCGGCTCCGACAGGTCGACGGTGAGCGCATGCGCCTTGCGGCCCGCATCGCGCAGCGCCTTGGCTTCGGTCTCGGCCAGTTCGCCGAGGATGTCGGCCAGCACCACGCTCGCGCCCGCTGCGGCGATGCACTGGGCGAACGCGAGGCCGAGGCCGCGCGCGCCGCCGGTCACGAGCACGCGACGTCCCGCCAGCAGGTTCGCGGGCAGTTCGGCCAGCAGCGACTGCTGGCTCGACGGATCGGGAATGGCTTTGAGTTCGGTCATGAGGTGTGCTTGTTCAGTCGGCCTGGATGCCGAGCTCCTTGATGACCTTGCTAAAGCGTGTGTAGTCGGCCGCGTTGGTCTTGCCGAGCACGTCGGCATCGCCACCCACCGGCGTGGTGCCGAGCACGGCCATGCGCGCGACGATGTCGGGCATCTTGAGGATCTCGTTGAAATGGCCGTTGAGCGTCTTCACGATCTCGGGCGGCAGGTTGCGCGGGCCCCAGAGGCCGTTCCAGGCGACCACCTCGACGTCCTTGTAGCCCAGCTCGGCGAGCGTGGGCACCGTGGGCGCGAGCGGCGAGCGCTGGGCCGATGCCACGGCCAGCGGCTTGAGCTTGCCGTTGGCGAAGTAAGGCGCCACCGGGCCGAGCGTGATGAAGGTGACCGGCACATGGCCGCCCAGCACGTCGTTGACCGCCGGGGCGACGCCCTTGTACGGCACGTGCGCGAGGCTGGCGCCCGAGGCGCGGGCGAACATTTCGCCCAGGATGTGCATCGGCGAGCCGCTGCCCGGGCTCGCGTACGAGACGGACTTGCCGGCGCCCTTCGCAGCAGCCACGGCGTCTTTCAGGCCGGAGAAACCGCTGCCGGCGCTCGCCACCAGGAACAGCGGCTGGCTGCCGGTCTGCACGATCGGCGTGAAGCCATTCAGCACGTCGTAGCCGGAAGCGCCGTTGGTCTTCAGAACCAGCTGCGCGATCGAGAAGGTGCTCGGCGCGAGCAGCAGCGTGTAGCCGTCGGGCGCCGCTTTCGACACGTAGCCGCTGCCGATGATGCCGCTGGCGCCTGGCCGGTTGTCGACCACCACCGGCTGCCCCACCCGCGCCGAGAGCTTCTCGGCGAAGAGCCGCGCCAGCGCATCGGTGTCGCCACCTGCCGGATAGGCGACCACCAGCGTGATCGGCTTGGCGGGGTAGCTCTGAGCCCAGGCGAGTCCGGTGGCGCAAACGCCGGCCATGGAAATGGCGGCTGCGATGGCAAGGCGGCGTGTGTGTTTCATGGGTCCGTCGTGGTCGGCGTTTTGTTTCATTAGAGAAACAGCGATTTATTAATGGAACGCACGAAGGATAAACACGAAGACAACTTCATGACTAGGTAGAAACCCTAGATAACGCAACCCAAGGTAAACAGGGCGGCCTTTTGGGGCCGCCCTGCTTTGAGAGATGGTGTGTCTGTCGGCCCTGCTAGCCGCCGTAGCGCGCCACGGTCAGGCCTTCCATGTCGATCTCCGGCGCCTTGCCGCCGATGAGGTCGGCCATCACGCGGCCGGTGCCGGCCGCCATCGTCCAGCCGAGCGTGCCGTGGCCGGTGCTCAGCATCAGGTTGGGGATGCGCGTGGCGCCGATGACCGGCGTGCCATCGGGCGTCATGGGGCGAAGGCCCGTCCAGAAGGAGGCGTCGCGCACGTTGCCGCCTCTGGGGAAGAGATCGGTCACGACGTGCTCGAGCGTGTCGCGCCGCCGCGGGTTGAGCGCGAGGTCGAAGCCCGAGAGCTGCGCCGTGCCGCCCACGCGGATGCGGTCGCCCAGCCGCGTGACGGCCACCTTGAAGGTCTCGTCCATCACGGTGGATTCGGGTGCGCCGCCCGCATCGGTGATGGGCACGGTGATCGAGAAGCCCTTGACCGGGTACACCGGCAGGTCGATGCCCAACGGCTTGACCAGCGCAGGCGAGTAGCTGCCGAGCGCGACCACATAACGGTCGGCGGTGAAGCTGCCCTTGTCGGTGCGCACGGCGGTCACGCCCTTCGCTGCATCGTGCTCGATGGCCTGGATGTTCACGCCGAACCTGAAAGTGACGCCCGCGGCCTCCGCCAGCTTGGCCAGCGCCTGCGTGAACTTGAAGCAGTCGCCGGTCTCGTCGCCCGGCAGGCGCAGGCCGCCGACGAACTTCTCCTTCACCGCCGCGAGCGCGGGCTCGTAGGGCAGGCAGCCGTCGCGGTCGAGCACCTGGTAGGGCACGCCCGAGGCCTTGAGCACCTCGACGTCTTTCGATGTGCCGTCGAGTTGCTGCTGCGTGCGAAAGAGCTGCAGCGTGCCCTGCATGCGCTCGTCGTACCGGATGCCGGTGTCGGCGCGCAGGGCCTTCAGGCAATCGCGGCTGTATTCGGCCAGCCGCACCATGCGGCCCTTGTTGAGCTCGTAGCGCGCCTGCGTGCAGTTGCGCAGCATCGAGAGGCCCCAGCGCCACATTGCCGGATCGAGCATGGGCTTGACGACCAGCGGGCTGTGCTGCATCAGCATCCACTTGATCGCCTTGACCGGAACGCCGGGCCCGGCCCAGGGCGCCGAGTAACCGGGCGAGACTTCGCCCGCATTGCCGAAGCTGGTTTCGAGCGCGGGGGCCGGTTGGCGCTCCAGCACCGTCACCTCATGGCCGGCGCGTGCCAGGTAGTACGCCACCGAGGTGCCTATGACACCGCTGCCGAGAATCAGGACCTGCATGAGAACTCCCTCTTTCTTGTGGGCCGCAACACGGGCCGAGGGTACAGGCTGCGGGCCTGTTCACCCTACGCAAGGGGCCGCGAAACTTGCTAGAGGCCGAGGGCGTCTTGCAATCGCCGTGCCGGCCAGCGCTCGGGCTGTTGCGGCCAAGCCTCGAGCAGCGCGACCATGCGCGCATTGCGCGGTGCGCTCAGGCCGTGTTCCTGCGCGAGGCGCACGACCTCGCCGCTGAGCGCGTCGATCTCCGTGCGGCGACCGAGCGCGAGGTCGTCGGCCATGCTGGAGCGCGCCTTGGCATCGATGCGCAGCATGCGCGCCGCGACGATGCGAAACAGCCAGTCGGGCAGGCGCAGCAAGCCGGGCAATCGCTGCGCCGGCACGGCGGCCACCTGCGCCGGAACGATCCCGCTCACGCCGAGCACGGTCAGGGTTTCGTCGATGAGCGCCGCAAAGCACCGGCGGTAGCCGCGATGCATCAGCTCTTCGCGCAGCGGCAGGCCCGAGAGCGCATTGACCGGGTTGTTGAGGTTCAGCAGCAGCTTGCCCCACTGCACCGGCAGCAGGTCTGCATGCAGGTCGAGCGGCACGCCAGCGCGTTCGAACATGGGCAGCCAGGGGCGAAGCGCCACGTCGTCCTTCGCGGCGAGCCGGCCGGGCGTGCCGCGATGGAACGCGCCTTCGCCGATCTCGGCGACGTTGTACGGCACCATGCCCGGCAGCACATTGAGCGACGGACCCGCGTGCGATGCGGCCGCGCTGTTGGAAATGCCGTTCTGCAACGAAACGACCGTGGTACCCGCGGGCAGCGCAAAGGCCAGTTCGCCCGCCGCCTCGGCGGTGGCGCCGCTCTTCACGCAAAGCAGCACCAGCGCGGGCTTCGCGCCGACGGGCACCTGCTCGCACAGGCGCAGTGCCGAAGGCAGGATGTGGTGCTTGGCGCCGTCGAGATCGCTGATCGAGAGCCCATGGTCCGCGAGCTTCTTGAGCACGCGGGGCCGGCCGACGAAGGTGACGGGCACGCCCGCCGCAGCGAGCCGGCCGCCGATGTAGCAGCCGATGGTGCCCGCGCCCATCACGAGCACTTCGCCGGGCAGCGCGCCTGTCATCTCAGTTTTCCATCACGCTGCGCGTGAGCCTCGACGCATGAAACTGCCGTGATTCAGTCTGGAGACACCGCGGAACCGGCTTTGCCGGGCCGCTGGTGTCACCCCCTGAAAGGGGGTTGGCGAAGCGACACGAAGTGCGCGAAGACTGGGGGTAAGTTTCATCCTAGACGCGTTCCGCGACCCAGCCCTGAACCGACTTCAGCGCGGCAGGCACGCCTGACGCATCGGTGCCGCCGGCCATGGCCATGTCGGCCTTGCCGCCGCCCTTGCCGCCGACCTGCTGCGCCACGAAATTGACCAGCTCGCCGGCCTTGGCCTTGCCCACGGTGTCGGCGGTGACGCCGGCCGCGATCTGCACCTTGTCGCCGTCGACGGCGGCCAGCACGATGATGGCGGTCTTGAGCTTGTCTTTCAGCTTGTCCATGGTGTCGCGCAGCGTCTTGGCATCGGCGCCGTCGAGCTTGGCCGCGAGCACCTTGATGCCGTTGATGTCGACTGCTTGCGCGATGAGCTCGTCGCCCTTGGACGATGCGAGCTTGCCCTTGAGCGAACCCACTTCGCGCTCCAGCGCCCTCACCTGCTCCAGCACCTGCGTGAGGCGCCCCTGCAGCTCGGCAGCCGGCGACTTGAGCGTGGCAGCCACGCTCTGCACGGTCGATTCGAGGTCCTGCAGGTAGGTGAGCGCGTTGGCGCCCGTGACCGCTTCGATGCGGCGCACGCCGGCGGCCACGCCGCCTTCGCTCACGATCTTGAAGAGGCCGATGTCGCCGGTGCGGCTCACGTGGGTGCCGCCGCAGAGTTCGCGGCTGGTGCCGATGTCCAGCACGCGCACGGTCTCGCCGTACTTCTCGCCGAACAGCATCATGGCGCCGGTCTTCTGGGCCGATTCCATGTCCATCACGCGCGCCTGCGTGGCGGCATTGGAAAGAATTTCGGCGTTCACGCGCTTCTCGATCTCCAGGATCTGGTCGCGCGTGACGGGTGCGTTGTGCGCGAAGTCGAAGCGCGTCTTGTCGGCATCGACCAGCGAGCCCTTTTGCTGCACATGGTCGCCGAGCACTTCGCGCAGGGCCTTGTGCATCAGGTGAGTGACCGAGTGGTTGCGCATGGTCGCGTTGCGGCGCTCGCCATCGACCGCGGCCTTGACCGCGTCGCCGACCTTGAGCGTGCCCTGGGTCTGCGTGCCGTGGTGGCCGAACACGTCGGCCTTGATCTTCTGCGTGTCCTCGACGCCGAACTGCACGCCTTCGGCGCTGAGCACGCCCTGGTCGCCGACCTGGCCGCCGCTCTCTGCGTAGAAGGGCGTGGTGTCGAGCACGACGATGCCGGGCTGGCCTTCCTTCAGCTCGTTCACGGCAGCGCCTTCGAAGTACAGCGCGACGACCTTGGCGCTTTCCTCGAGGTGCTCATAACCGGTGAAGGTGTTGCCCGCGCCGGTGTATTCGACGTTGCGGTCCATCTTGAACTTGCCACCCGCACGGCCAGCGGCCTTCTGCTTTTCCATGGCGACGTTGAAGCCGGCTTCGTCGACGCTCACGCCGCGCTCGCGGCAGACGTCGGCCGACAGGTCGAGCGGGAAGCCGTAGGTGTCGTGCAGCTTGAAGGCGACTTCGCCCGGCAGCGTCTTGGCGCCACCGGCCAGCGCCGCGTCGAGGATTTCCATGCCATTGGCGAGCGTCTCGAAGAAGCGCTCTTCCTCGGCCTTGAGCGTTTCGGTGATGCGCTTCTCGTCGGCCACCAGCTTGGGGTAGGCGTCGCCCATCAGCTTCACGAGGTCAGGTACGAGCTTGTGGAAGAACGGCTTCTTCTGGCCCAGCTTGTAGCCGTGGCGGATCGCGCGGCGCACGATGCGGCGCTGCACGTAGCCGCGGCCTTCGTTCGAGGGGATGACGCCGTCAGCCACCAGGAACGAGGTGGCGCGGATGTGATCGGCAATCACGCGCAGCGAGTTGTTGCCCAGGTCCTTTTCGCCGGTCTCGCGGGCCGCGGCCTTGATGAGGGCGTCGAAGATGTCGATTTCGTAGTTGCTGTGCACGTGCTGCAGGATCGCGGCCAGGCGCTCCAGGCCCATGCCGGTGTCGACGCAAGGCGCGGGCAGCTTCTTGACCGAGCCGTCGGGCTGCATGTCGAACTGCATGAACACGTTGTTCCAGATCTCGATGTAGCGGTCGCCGTCTTCATCGGGGCTGCCGGGCGGGCCGCCGGGGATCTCGGGGCCGTGGTCATAGAAGATCTCGGAGCACGGGCCGCAGGGGCCGGTGTCGGCCATCATCCAGAAGTTGTCGGACATGTAGCGGCCGCCCTTGTTGTCGCCGATGCGCACGACGCGCTCGGGCGGCAGGCCGATTTCCTTGGTCCAGATGTCGTAGGCCTCGTCGTCCTCGATGTAGACGGTGGCCCAGAGTTTTTCGGCCGGCAGCTTGTAGACCTTGGTCAGCAGCTCGAAGGCCCAGGTGAGCGATTCGCGCTTGAAGTAGTCGCCGAAGCTCCAGTTGCCCAGCATCTCGAAGAAGGTGTGGTGGCGCGCGGTGTAGCCCACGTTCTCGAGGTCGTTGTGCTTGCCGCCGGCGCGAAGGCAGGCCTGAACCGAGGCCGCGCGCACGTAGTTGCGCTTGTCTTCGCCGAGGAACACGTCCTTGAACTGGACCATGCCCGAATTGGTGAACATGAGGGTCGGATCGTTGCCCGGCACCAGCGAACTCGAAGGCACCACGGTGTGGCCCTTGGAGGCGAAGAAATCGAGAAAGGTCTTGCGGATGTCCGCGACCGTGAATGTGGGCTGGCTCATCTTTGGATTTCGTCTTCTGTCGAGGTCGACCTGGCGATGGCGACCTCTCGTCGAAACCACTGCGTTGAACCGACCTAACTGCTTGATTTGCTTGAACAAACGATTATAGGTTTGCCCATGGCGCCCGGGCGGCCCCGGGGCCAACTGCATGATCGGGGCGCCGCGGCTAATATGCGCCCTGGAGCCCGCGCGAACGAACCAAACGTGGCGGGCTTCGTCCTATTCATATGCACAACATGAATCAAGGAGTCCGCATGCCAGGTCTTGAGGCCGAACACTGGAAGATCGAGGACCTCGATTTCTCTCGCATCGCACTCGACAAGGTGCGTCCGGACGAGAATCTTTTCTACCTCGTGACCTCCGCCTCGTTCATCGAAAGCGGCTCGGACCTGTACACGCACAACCTGGTGGATTTCTTCCGCGGCGACGACGAAGTCACCGATTGGCTCTCGAACTACTGGGAGCCCGAGGAGCTGCAGCACGGCCAGGCCCTGCGCGCCTATGTGCGCCATGTGTGGCCGGAGTTCGAATGGGACACGGCCTACCGCGGCTTTCTGGAGGAGTACGCGACCTACTGCAAGGTCGAGCTGCTGGCCCCGACCCGCGCTCTCGAGATGACCGCGCGCTGCGTGGTCGAGACCGGCACCGCCACCTATTACCGCGCCATGGCCCGCGCCACCGACGAGCCGGTGCTGCACGACCTGGCCACCCGCATCGCGACCGACGAGGTCAACCACTACAAGCACTTCTACCGGTTCTTCCGCCGCTACCGCGAACAGGAAAAACTGAGCCGCTTCCGCGTGGTCGGCACCATCGGCCGGCGCACGCTGGAGCTCAAGAGCGAAGACGCCGACTGCGCCATCCGACACGTCGTGAAGGCCCGGGCACCCCACCGCGCCGACGACACGGCCTATGTGCAGCAGTTGAGCGCGCGCATGAACAGCACCATCCGCACCAATCTGAGCGCCGGCAGCACGCTCAAGATGCTGATGCGGCCGCTGGAGCTGCCGGCCCGGGTGCAGACGGTGATTCAGTACCCGATCAAGCAGTTCATGCAGCACGTGTTCCTGCGTTAGCGGCCTCGGAGCCCCTCCCTCCCCTGGGCATCACGGGAAAAGTCGGTCCCCGCCGACAAGGGTTGGGCCATTTTTCCGGCCTTGTCCTGCATGGGTTTTTCGCGCTCGCATGATTGAATTTGGTATCCGAATTTTTCATGGAGCAACAACGATGGAGGCCAAGGCATCACGCCTCGGGGGACGGAAAAGCCACCTGCTGGGCATCGGCGTGCCGGGCTTGGACGACGTGCTGGGAGGGGGCCTCGAGCCCAACCGCCTTTATCTGGTGGAGGGGACGCCGGGCGCCGGCAAGACGACCATTGCCCTGCAGTTCCTGCTCGAGGGTGCCGACCAGGGCGAGTCGGTCCTGTACGTCACGCTCTCCGAAACCGAGAACGAACTGCGCGGCGTGGCCAACTCCCACGGCTGGGACCTGTCGGGGATCCACGTTCGCGAGATGCTTCCCGCGCAGGACAGCCTCCAGCCCGAAGAGCAATACACCATGTTCCACCCCTCCGAGGTGGAGCTGAGCGAAACGACGCTGCGCATCCTCAGCGACGTGGACGCGCTCAAGCCCTCGCGCATCGTCTTCGACTCGCTCTCGGAATTGCGGCTGCTGTCCGGCACGTCGCTGCGGTACCGCCGGCAGATCCTCGCGCTCAAGCAGTTCTTCGCGGGCAGGCAATGCACCGTGCTGCTGCTGGACGACATGACGGCCACGGAGCACGACCTGCAGGTGCAGAGCATCGCGCACGCCGTGCTGCGGCTCGAGCAGCTCAATTCGGACTATGGCTCGGCGCGGCGCCGCCTCCTGGTCGTCAAGTACCGCGGCCAGTCGTATCGCGGCGGCTTCCACGACTACAAGATCAACCGAGGCGGCCTTCAGGTGTTTCCACGGCTCGTGGCCTCCGAACACGCGACCAACGGACCGCTGCTCAAGATGCCCAGCGGCATCGCGGAACTCGACGACCTGCTGGGAGGCGGCCTCGAGAAGGGAACGAGCACCCTGTTCGTCGGTGCGCCGGGCACGGGCAAATCGTCGGTGGCGGTGCAGTTTGCCATTGCAGCCGCGCAGCGTGGCGAATGCGCCGCGCTTTTCATCTTCGACGAGAGCGTCAACACGCTGCGCACGCGCTGCGCCGGCCTGGGGATGGACCTGGAGCCGTACCTCGCGTCGGGACACCTGCGCATCAAGCAGGTCGACCCCGCCGAACTCTCGCCCGGCGAGCTGGTCCACGAGATCCGCCTGGCCGTGACGCAGCATGCCGCGAAGGTCGTGGTCATCGACAGCCTGAACGGTTATCTCAACGCCATGCCCGACGAGCGCTTTCTCATCGTCCAGCTGCATGAACTGCTGACCTACCTCGGGCAGGCCGGCGTGGCCACGCTGCTGGTCGGCGCGCAGCACGGGTTGATCGGCATGCAGATGCAGACGCCGGTCGATGCCAGCTACCTGGCGGATGCGGTCGTCCTGCTGCGCTACTTCGAATTCGAGGGCGAAGTCCGGCAGGCCATCTCGGTGCTCAAGAAACGCGGCGGCGCGCATGAGCGGACCATTCGCGACTTCTCGATGACCGGCAGCGGGTTGCATGTGGGCGAGCCCCTGCGCCATTTCAGGGGCATCCTGAGCGGCATTCCGGTGCCTATCGATGGCGTCACCGCCACCCCGCCGTGACGACGAACGCGACGGCATCCCCCATCACGCAAGAAGACACGCAACTGCGCGTCCTGCTCAGGACGGCAACTTCGAGGGACGCCGTGATGGCGACGGCCGTGCTCGAACGCGCTGGCATCCCCACCCGGGTCTGCGCCACGCTGCACGAACTGGTGCTGGAAATCAGCCAGGGCGCGGGCGCCGTGCTGGTCTCCGAGGAAATGCTCTCGGGCAACGACGCCGCCGCTTTGTCCGACGCGGTCTCGATGCAGCCACCCTGGTCGGACCTGCCGGTGCTGGTACTGGCCAAGCAAGGCGCCGATTCGCGCGCCGTTGCCGTGGCGATGGAAGGCATGGCCAACGTCACGGTGCTGGAGCGGCCGATCCGCGTGGCGGCGCTGGTCAGCGCATTGCGAAGCGCCTTGCGGGCCCGGCGCCGGCAGTACGAGCTGCGGCGGATCCTCAATGACCTGAACGAGGCCGACAAACGCAAGACCGAGTTCCTCGCCACGCTGGCGCACGAGCTTCGCAATCCGATGGCGCCGTTGAGCACGGCGCTCGCCATCCTCACGCGCAAGACGCTCACGCCCGAGGCCGCACTGCCCTACTACCAGCTCATGGGCCGCCAGATCGACCACATGGTGCGCCTGGTGAACGACTTGATGGAGGTATCGCGGATCACCCGCGGGAAGATCGAACTCCAGCTCGGCGAATTGAAGATCGACCAGGTGATCCGCGATGCGGTGGAGCTCAGCCGGCCGCTGATGGACGCCGGCCGGCACCGGCTGGAGGTGCACGCAGCAGATGCTCCGCTGGCCGTGGAAGGCGATGGGGTGCGGCTCACGCAGGTGTTCTCGAACCTGCTGAACAACGCGGCCAAGTACACGCCCGAAGGCGGCCGGATCGATGTGTTCGTCGAGCACGACGGCGCGAATGCGGTAGTTCGCGTCCGCGACAACGGCGCCGGCCTTCCGCCCGACATGCTGGCGTCGATCTTCGAGATGTTCGTGCAGGTAAGCGGCACGGCCAGGGCCGCCCAGGGAGGCCTGGGCATCGGGCTCACGCTGGTGAAGAGCCTGGTGGAACTGCACGGCGGCACGGTCAGCGCGAAGAGCGAAGGCCTCGGCCGGGGTAGCGAGTTCGTGGTGACGCTGCCATTGGCGATCGCGCACGACGCGGGGACCGGGAAGCGCCCGATTCCCTCTACCGAGGCAGCCATCGCCCGGCACGACATCCTGGTGGTTGACGACAACCGAGACGCGGCGGAGTCGCTGGCGGCGCTGCTGGGCCTCCTCGGGGCGCGCACCGCGGTGGCGTTCAGTGGCGCCGAAGCGCTGGAGATCGCAGAAGGTTTTCGCCCTTCGCTGGCGATCCTGGACATCGGCATGCCCGGAATGGACGGCTGCGAACTGGCCCGCAGACTCAGGGCCGACCCGACGCACAGCGGGCTGACGCTGATCGCGCTGACCGGCTGGGGCCAGCCGGACGACAGGGTACGCATTGCCCAGGCCGGCTTCGACCATCACCTGCTCAAACCCGTCGACATGGAAGAGCTGTCGATGGCGCTGCGGCGGCTGGCGCAGCGTTAGCGGAAGGGGCGCTTCAAGCGCCGCCGAAACGGCGCAGCGTGCGGTGGCCGAGCCGGGTGAGTTCGATCACCGTTGCCATGGGCACGCCATCCTTGTCGGCGCGTGCCTGTGGAAACACCGCCTTGACACAGCCCTCCTGCTGCAGCGCCTGCACAGCCGCGATGCCCTGCGCGCCTGCGACGGTGGCTGGCAATCGCTGCGTGGAAAGGTAGTGCAACAACGTGTGGCGCATCTTTTTTGAATCCCTGGACGCTCGATGGAGATGCGGGGAGCGCGGACGGAGAAAGAAATCTTGACGACCTTCAGCCTCGAGGAACCGCTCTCGGTGAGCGGGTGCAAAAGCGGGATGCAGAAGCGACCTCTACCAACGCCGGAAGACCGTCAAGATTCAGTATCGTTCTCCAACCTTAAGCCGGGCTGAAAACCGATGTCTGCCCTTGCAAACAAGGTCACAAGGTTAGTGGGAGGCCCGGCCGCTCGCCAGTGCCGAAAGTCATCTGCGGCCGACCGCCTTCCTGATCGAGCTTCTTACAGGTGCTGCGCGACGATCACCACAGCACCGGCCAGCGAGATGGCCCCACCAATGATTTTTCTCAACGTCTTCATGCGACTCTCCAGCAGTGAGTCGTCATGGTGCCGCGCCTGTGCCTGCCGCGGGTTTGACAATATTCATCCCGGGGATAGGGACGACCATCAGGTCGCGGAGGTCAAGCCCGGCTTGCGGTTGCCATCCAGCGAATACAGCTGCGGCCGGTCCTCCGCGAGGACGTCGGCAGGTCCGTGCTCCGCGCCTCGCGGCTGCCGATAGAGCTCGCTCTCGAGTCGCCTGACGCGCTCTGCGTACATTCGCGCCAATGCGCTGTGGTGCTCCGCGGCCGCCTGGTGCTCGATGCGGGCCATCTGTGCTTCCTCGAGCAATGCCGACGCCCTTTTGAGGTATGCGGTATGGCTGGGACGAAACAAGAAGTCGAAGGTCATTTCATGCTCCTTGCCGCAAGAGTGCGGTGCAGAGATGGTCCTCCCGCGAGCCCATGACGTCTGTCAGCGCGCACCTACCCCGATTTATGCAACCACCTTTTACCTAGCACATGACCGTGTCACGTTTTCCATTTTCAATGGGGACAATGTTGTGGAAAACCATGTGTGAAGAGTTCAAGATCGTTGCCTGGCGTGGCCTGCAACACGATGCCTGCAAAAGCAGCAGCGGGCGAAAAATATTTGGACGGACTGCAGATTTCGTTCCTTGCCGGGCACAAGAACGCCATCGGGTACAATCCGCGTCGCCCGGACTTGCTCCGGGTGTTGCCTGGCCAGGCAAGCCGAATCTCACACCGGCGCGTCGAAGTCACTGCGACGAAAAAATAACAGGTGGCTTCCGCAATTGAACATTTGCCGTAACCGTGGACCGCGTGAGAGTTCACGACCACATTCCCAAAGCCTGCCTCGTGCGGGCTTTTTTCATGGCCAACGATGAGGCTAGCCCGGGAGTTCGCTCTCGAGTTCCTGCCCCGCCCCGCGCGGAAGCTCGGCCAGGAACGTCGACACGATGATGGCCGCAGCCCGATCCACCTCGAGCACATCGGTGATCCCGAACTTGAGCGAAGCCGTTTTGCTCGTGGAGCCGAGCGGCCTGCGCAACTCCAGAAGAACCTCGGCCGCCAGTTCACGATCAGTGCGCGCGCGGCCGTCCGGCCGCATCACCCATTGATCGACCTGGTCGAACGGCATGCCGCGAAAAACCCCGACGACGGGAAAATACTGGAACCGCTCTTCATCGAGCCGGACCGGAATGCTGAAGCGGCACACGAATGTGTCCACCTCAGGTGACAGTTCATTCATAACTCCCATGAGACACCTCTTTTTGTTGCAAAGAGTGTGCTGCAGCGATCCGCACATTGGGAATGGTTAGCCTGCGACATAAGGCACACCAAGACACATTTACACAAACTTGATGGCTTGAAATGGCATTAATTCACAGCCGTTCGGAACCCAAAGCCCAAAAAAAACCCAGCACCAGGCTGGGTTGAATCTCTTTAAGTGCTGTCACACACAGAGAACTCGCAGTTCGAAGCGAGTTCGCAAAATCTAGGGCTTCGCACAAGCTGCCTCTGTAAGACGAGACCGACACTTCGAATCTATCCCCCGTCCGACGGGCTCCAGCGCCTGCCAAATACTTCACGTTTTTAAGTGTGTCCTACGCGAACAGCCTATTTTTGGCTTACAGCCGATAACAACTGATCCAACGACGATCAAGGGGCTGTCACGCAACAGGGCCGCATAGAAGAAGAGCTCTCTGTTTCGTCCTTAGAGCGCCCTCCAGGGCTCCTCGAACCCGCTTCGGCGGGTATTTTTTTGCCCGAAGGGTTGATGCGCGACATCTGTTCAATGGAGGATCCCGAGCCGGTATTCAAGCCGATTCCTCCCAGAAGTCTCCTAATTCGACATCCATGATGGCGTTGCCCGTCGCTTCCTGCTGTGACGGGTTCCTCCCTCCGGCCCCGCGCAAGTACGGGCCATTCAGCCCGCCTCGTTGTGGGCTTCTTTTTTTGTGCACAGGGCCAGCTTCGACATGGCCAAACCCGACGCCGGACTGTGCCGTTTGCGCTTTGCGCTTTGGAAAAGGAATTGAGTCAGGAATCGATGAATTGGCGCGGGCAAAGGGAACCGAAGTGCAGCGTAAAAGCCGCAACGGCCCGAACCTCAGTCGGCGGCAAGGACCTGCGCCGGCGCATATGCCATCGGATCGGCATCGAAGCGCTCGAACCCGCAGTAGCAAAGAAAGTGACGACCAGCGGCACGCCCGAACAGCGTCATGCCGAGCTTCTTTGCCAGTTCATGCCCCATCGCAGTGACGCCATTGCGCGAAACGATGATCGGCACGCCCATGTGAGCGGACTTCATCACCATCTCGCTCGTCAAACGCCCCGTCGTGTAGAAGACCTTGTCGCCGCCGTCGATGCCATGGACCGCCATCCAGCCGGCGATGGAGTCGATGGCGTTGTGCCGTCCGACATCCTCCACGAACACCAGCATGTCGGTTCCGCTGAAAAGCGCGCAACCGTGCACCGACCCTGCCTGCCGATGCACGCTGTCGCGCGATTTCATCAGTTCGAGAATGCGCAGCAGCGTGCCTTGCGCGATGCGTGCCGACTGCGCCGTCGGCAGCCGGACGGCGCCGATCTGGGCCATCGCATCGCCGAAAACGGTGCCTTGCCCGCAGCCGGTGGTCACGACCCGGCGCGCGGTCTTCTCTGCAAGGCCGTCGATGCCGCGATGCGTCTTCACGGCCGCCGCGTCCACGCTCCAGTCGACATCGATGCTCTCGACATCGCTCGCATGCCGGATCAGGTCCTGGTTGAGCAGATAGCCCAGCACCAGCAAGCCGGGCGCGGCGCCCAGGGTCATCAGCGTCACGAGTTCGCGCTTGTCCACGAAAACCGTCAACGGCCGCTCCGCCGGAATATCGATGTCGCGGCGTTCTCCGTGCTGATCGACGATCTCGATGCGGCGCAGCAGCGTGCCGCGCACCAGATTCAGCCGAGGCGCGTCGGCACGCCGGGGCAACTGGACCGCATCGAAAGCCAGTGGCTCTTCGTCTTCAAGTGTGGGCATGCGAAATCCTACGCCACCACGGATTCCGCCTCCGTGCTTTCCCGGCCATAGCCCGTTGTCGGCGCCGGGGTTCCCCCGGCCACGATGGCCACGGCGCAGTACTTGAATTCGGGAATCTTGCCGAACGGATCCAGCGCCGCGTTCGTCAACAGGTTGGCGGCCGCCTCGTAGTAAGCGAATGGAATGAACACCGCGCCCGTCGGCGTGCCGTCATCGCGCCGCACGCTCAGCGCGACCTCGCCACGACGAGACTTCACGGTGATCACGTCGCCCGCCTCGACGCCCAGCTTGCGCAGGTCGCCACCATTCATCGATGCGGTGGCAATCGGTTCGATGGCATCGAGCACGCTGGCCCGCCGCGTCATGCTGCCGGTGTGCCAGTGCTCCAACTGGCGGCCAGTGATCAGGACGAAGGGAAATGCCGCGTCGGGCCGCTCATCGGCAGGAATGATGTCCGCCGGCACCAGCTTGACGCGACCGTCCTTCGTCGCGAACGTGTCGATGAACACGGTGGGCTGCCCCGGATCGTCCTCGGACAGGCAGGGGTAGGTCACGCTCTGCTCGCGTTCGATGCGCTCCCATGTGACGCCTTCGATCACGGCATGCATCGCCTGGCGCATTTCCTCGTAGACCGCCGCGACGCCGCACTCGGGGCCTTCGTAGTTCCACGACAGGCCCAGGCGTTGCGCAATCTGCTGGATGATCCACAGGTCGGGCTTCGCATCGCCGGGCGGGTTCAGCGCGCGACGGCCCATCTGGATCATGCGGTCCGTGTTGGTGACGGTCCCGGTCTTCTCCGGCCACGCGCTCGCCGGCAGCACGACATCGGCATACCAGGCGGTTTCGGTCATGAAGATGTCCTGGACGACCAGATGCTCGAGCGAGGTCAGCGCATGGCGCGCATGGTTCAGGTCCGGGTCGCTCATCGCGGGGTTCTCGCCCATGATGTACATGCCGCGGATCTTGTGCGGATCGCTGTCCGGCGCAAGCGCCTTGTGCATGATCTCGACGACGGTGTAGCCGGGCTTGTCGTCCAGCGGCGCGCCCCAGAAATCTTCGAACCACGCATTCACGCCCGGATCGTCCACGCGCTGGTAGTTCGGCAGCATCATGGGGATCAGGCCGGCATCGCTGGCACCCTGCACGTTGTTCTGTCCGCGCAGCGGGTGCAATCCGCTGCCGGGCTTGCCGATCTGCCCGGTGACACTGACGAGTGCGATGAGGCAACGCGCGTTGTCGGTGCCGTGCACGTGCTGGCTGATGCCCATGCCCCAAAGGATCATCGAGCCCTTGCTCGTCGCGAACTCGCGCGCAACCTCGCGAATCGTCTCGG
This sequence comes from Variovorax boronicumulans, assembly GCF_030812215.1. Classification (GTDB taxonomy): domain Bacteria; phylum Pseudomonadota; class Gammaproteobacteria; order Burkholderiales; family Burkholderiaceae_C; genus Variovorax; species Variovorax boronicumulans_C. The sequence continues at coordinate 383,910 of NZ_JAUSSG010000001.1, forward strand.
CCGGAATGCCGCAGATCGGCGCCATCGCCTCCGCGGAATACCCCTGCACATTGGCCTTCAGCGCCTCGTAATTGCTTGCGCGACGGGTCAGGAAGTCGGCGTCGACCAGGCCTTCGTCGATCACGGTGTGGATCAGCGCGTTGAGCAGCGCCACGTCGGTGTCGGCGCGGAACTGCAGCGTGCGCCAGGCATGCCGGCCGATGTCCGTCACCCGCGGATCGGCGAGCACGATCTTCGTGCCGCGCTTCGCAGCGTTCTTCATCCACGTCGCGGCGACCGGATGATTGGCCGTCGGGTTCGATCCGATCACCAGGATCAGCCCGGCGTGCTCGACGTCGCTGACCTGGTTGCTCACTGCGCCGGAGCCGACGCCTTCGAGCAGCGCGGCGACGCTGGAAGCGTGGCACAGCCGCGTGCAGTGATCGACGTTGTTGCTGCCGAAGCCGGTGCGCACCAGCTTCTGGAACAGATAGGCCTCTTCGTTGCTGCCCTTGGCCGATCCGAAGCCGGCCAGGGCCTTGAGGCCATGCGTGTCGCGCAAGGACTTGAGCTTGCTGCCCGCCAGGTCGAGCGCCTCTTCCCAGGTTGCCTCGCGGAACACCTTGCTCCAGTCAGCCGGGTCGCCGATCGCATCGGGGTCCTTGGGCACGCCGGCCCTGCGAATCAGCGGCTTGGTCAGCCGTTGCGGATGGTGTGCGTAGTCGAAGCCGAAGCGGCCCTTGACGCACAGGCGGTTGTGGTTGGCCGGACCGTCGCGGCCGTCGACGCTGACGATGACTTCGTCCTTCACGTTGTAGGTCAGCAGGCAGCCGACGCCGCAGAACGGGCACACCGAGTCGACCTTGCGATCCACCTCCTGGGCGCCGATATGGCTTTTCGGCATCAGGGCACCGGTCGGGCAGGCCTGCACGCATTCGCCGCAGGCCACGCAGGTGCTGTCGCCCATGCCGTCCTGCAGGTCGAACACGATCGCGCTGTCGTGGCCGCGGAAGGCGTAGCCGATCACGTCGTTGACCTGCTCCTCGCGGCACGCGCGCACGCAGCGGTTGCATTGGATGCAGGCATCGAGATTGACGGCCATGGCTGGATGCGACAGGTCGGGCGCGGGTTGCGTCCGGCTGATGGCCGCAAGCGCGGGGCGGACTTCGACGTCCATGCGGGAGGCCCATTCGCTCAGCTCGCCATGCTGCAGCGTCTCGTCGTTGCCGATCCACTTGTGCCCCTTCTGCGGCATGTCCGACAGCAGCATCTCGAGCACCATCTTCTGGCTCTTGAGGGCGCGCTCGCTTTTCGCTTGCACCTTCATGCCGGCGACGGGCGCACGGCAGCAACTGGGCGCCAGGGTGCGCTCGCCATCGATCTCGACCATGCAGGAGCGGCAATTGCCGTCCGCCCGGTAACCCGGCGTGTAGCAGAGCCGCGGAATCTGGACGCCGTGCCGATCCGCCACCTGCAGAATCGTTTCGCCCTCGTAGCCTTGGACCGGCTTGCCGTCGAGCTCGAACTCGACGACGGCGGGCGTCAGGAGGGTTCCTTCGCGTGCATTCATTCAAAGCACCTCGTGGGGGAAGTATTTCTGGACGCAGCGCACCGGATTCGGCGCCGCCTGACCGAGGCCGCAAATCGACGCGTCGATCATCACCTGGTTCAGGTCCTCCAGCGTGGCATGGTCCCAATGGGGTTCCGCCATCAACCGGGCTGCCTTGCCGGTACCGACACGACACGGCGTGCACTGGCCGCAGCTCTCGTGCTCGAAGAAATGCATCATGTTCAGCGCGGCGTCGCGGGCCCGGTCCTGCTGGCTCAGCACGATGACGGCGGCCGAGCCGATGAAGCAGCCGTGCGGCTGCAGGGTGTCGAAGTCGAGCGGAATGTCGCTCATGCGGGCCGGCAGGATGCCGCCCGAGGCTCCGCCGGGCAGGTAGGCATACAGCTCGTGCCCCGGGAGCATCCCGCCGCAGAATTCGTCCACCAGTTCCTGCAGGGTGATGCCTGCCGGCGCCAGCTTGACGCCAGGCTCCCGCACCCGGCCGCTCACGCTGAACGATCGGAGGCCGTGGCGTCCGTTGCGGCCGAAATCGCTGAACCATGCCGCGCCGCGCTCGACGATGTCGCGCACCCAATAGAGGGTCTCGAAGTTGTGTTCGAGCGTCGGCCGGCCGAACAACCCGATCTGCGCGATGTAGGGCGGCCGCATGCGGGGCTCGCCCCGCTTGCCTTCGATGCTCTCGATCATCGCGGACTCCTCGCCGCAGATGTAGGCGCCCGCGCCACGCCGAAGCTCGATGCGCGGCAACGCGCAAGGCGGATTTGCCTGCAGCAGTGCGAGTTCGCGCTCGAGGATCGCGCGGCAGCCGTGGTACTCGTCGCGCAGATAGACATAGCACGCGTCGATGCCGACCACCGTGGCGGCAATCAGCAGCCCTTCGAGGAATCGATGGGGGTCGCGCTCCAGATAGGTTCGATCCTTGAACGTCCCGGGCTCGCCTTCGTCGATGTTGACGGCCATCAGGCGCGGAGCCATCTGCTGCCGCACGATGCTCCACTTGCGCCCCGCGGGGAAACCCGCACCGCCAAGGCCGCGCAAGCCGGAATCGGTCATTGTTTTCAGAACATCGTCTGCCGGCTTCGCGCCAGAGGCCACCGCGGCCGCGAGCCGATAGCCACCGCGCGCCCTGTATGCCTGATAGCCGACATAGGCAGGTGCCGTCTCATCTGGCGATGAGGTGATGGACGCCGGCCCTGCCGCTGCGGCATCAAATACCCCGTCGTCGGCAGGCAGCGCATGCGTCTTCGCATCCTGGTCGACTGCCGTCCTGACATTGGCTGTCGTGGCCCTGGCCACAGGGGCCTGGCCGACCACCGCCACCGGCGCCTGCTCGCAGCGCCCGACACACGGCGCCGCGATCACCCGCACGTCGGCGCCGAGCAATGCCGGCAGGCGCTGCAGCAGGTCGCGGGCACCCGCCAGTTCGCAGGAGAGCCCGTCGCAGACGCGCACGGTCAGCGCGGCAGGCTGCTCGTCGCCCCGAAGCACTTCGAAGTGATGGTAGAAGGTCGCCACTTCGAAGACCTCGGCCATCGGGAGGTTCATTTCCCGAGCGAGCGCAACGAGATGCCGGTCGTGCAGGCATTGCCACTCGTCGTTCAGGCGGTGCAGGTTCTCGATCAGCAGATCCCTCCTGTGCGGCCCGGGCCCGAGCAACGCCTGGACCTCCTCGAGTGCCGCATGGTCGGGCTGGCGTCCCTTCAGCTTGCTCTTGCGGCGTATCTGCCCGCGAAGTTCGTCTAACGTGGCTAGTCGCACCGGTTCAGGTGAGCGCATGGCTGTGGTCATAGCATCGGCGAGGTGATCAGGCCTCGCAGCAGTGGGTGGGGCAAAGGAACGTTGGGACCAACATGACGCCGAAGGCGGCACATTCCGTGTGCCGGGGACGGACAACAAGTCCTGCTTGGCCACCCGGTTGAGTGGCGATGCTGATGGGTGCCCGAGGCCAGGTCATTGATCGTGGTCAACTTATTGCAGCACGGCGATCGGGCGATACCCGAAGCTCGCCGTGCAGCGGAGTGGCCTCGGCGTTTGCCATGCGACTCCTTATTTGCGCGGCATGCTACCCCATGTATTCCTCTCGCGTATCGGCGAGGCGGCGGCCATGCTGCCCTCGCACGGGCGCGAAGGTGGTGCCGTGCGATCGATCTGCCGCAGCCGGCGCACTCCCGCCGGGGCATGGCATTCACCGATGCGCTCTTCGAGGGCTGCGCCACGCGCATGACCATCCCGGCGAAACTGGATATCAGCAGAATGTCTGCTGCGCCATCGACTATCGTTCGCCCCATGCCTTCCCCGGAAACTCCTGCGATCTCCGCCGCCGGCCGCCCGACACTCGACGTCGCGGTCGTCATGCGCCGCGAGCGGCTGCACGGCCCGTCCAGCCATTGGCAACCCTGGCGTTGGACGCTCGACAGCGTGGTGCCCGACGAGCCCGGGTTCGGAACCGAGCCGCGCTTGCTGCACGACGACGAAGGCGAGCAACGCTGGCTGCATCCGGGCTTCCAGGTCGAGTTGTTCCGCGACGAGGCCGAGGGCTACCACCTCAACGCGACCACGCCGACGCCCTGCTGGTTCGTGCTCTGGCGAATGGACGAGGTGGCGACGCTCGGACCCGAGCCGATCCCGCGTCCGGTCGTCGTGACGCTCAGCTACTACGAGGCCGGGCGCTGGCTCGACGCGCAGGAGACTGTCGAACAAGTGCCGGCGCCTTCGGAGGTGATCGACTGGGTGCGCGTTTTCGTGGATGAGCACTACGTGATCGAACCGAAGCGCCGTCGTCGGCCCGAGAGTTTCCGGTCGCTGGTCGATCGCTTCGGCAACGCCGCGAGCGTGACCACCGAAAAGAAGCGCGGACGGGGAGCCGGGGATGTCTGAGGGTTTTCTCGGACGGTGGTCACGGCGCAAGCAAGAGGTGCGGGCGGCCGAGGCGGCCGTCGAGGCGAAGACCGTGCCCGAGCCGGTGCCTGCGCCGATGCAGGCGACCGAGCCCCCCCCTTTGCCGCAGGCTTTGCCCCCGCATGCCTCCCCTGCCTCCGAGAACGAACCGGAGAAGGCGCCGCCACTGACACTCGTGGATGTGGAGGGGCTGGGCGTCGAATCGGACTACAAGCCCTTCCTGGCCAAAGAGGTGGCACCCGAGGTCAAGAACGCGGCCTTCCGCAAGCTCTTCTCCGATCCGCACTTCAATGTGATGGACGGTCTCGACACCTACGTCGACGACTATTCCAAGCCCACCCCGATGCCCGACAGCGTGTTGCGCCAGATGGCGAGCGCCCGATTTCTGAAGCTCTTCGACGAGGAGCCCGAGAGCATTCCCCCTGAAACCCCCAAAGCCATGGGGACGCAGGACGTGGCACAGTCCACCGACCCTGGAGATCTTCCCAGCCCGCCGGTTGCCGATACGCAACCAGCCAGCCAAGAAAACGATGACCACCACGCTGATCTGCGACTGCAACCAGACGATGCCGCTCGAGCCGAAGACCCTCGGCGCGGCACTGGCTGAATCTCTTCCCCTGCATTCGGCGCTCTGCCGCCGCGAAGCTGCTTCCTTTCAGCGCGCCATCCAGTCCGGCGACGAAGTGGTGGTCGCCTGCACCCAGGAAAAGCGACTGTTCGGCGAGCTCGCCACGCAGACGCCCGCTGCGACTTCGCCGATCCGCTTCGTCAACATCCGCGAGACAGGAGGATGGAGCCGCGACGCGAAGCGCGCGATGCCGAAGATCGCAGCGCTCCTGGCCGCGGCCAGCCTGCCCGAGCCCGAACCCGTCTCGACCGTGAGCTACAACAGCCAGGGCCGGCTGCTGATCATCGGGCCCCTCGACGAGGCCGAGCGCGCTGCGGCGCTGGTCGGCGACACGCTCGACGTGACCCTCATGGCGCAGGGTCCGGGCGCACTCGGCGGCACACAGGAGCGCCGCTGGCCGGTGATCGCGGGTCGCATCGATTCGCTCGCAGGCTGGTTGGGCGCCTTCAAGCTCCGCTGGACGCGCGACAACGCGATCGACCTCGACCTGTGCACGCGCTGCAATGCGTGCATCGTCGCCTGCCCGGAACAGGCGATCGGCCTGGATTACCAGATCGACAACGCCCGCTGCACTTCGCACCGCGACTGCGAGCGCGCCTGCACCGTGGCCGGTGCGATCAATTTCGCGCGCGAGCCTCAAGTGCTCGACGCGGCGTTCGACCTGGTGCTCGATCTTGGCGCCTCGCCGCGTATCGATTGGCACGCGCCACCCCAGGGCTACTTCCACCTGCCGGGCGGCGTCGCGCATGCCGAGGGCCTCCAGACGCTGTTGCGCTTGCGCGAACTGGTCGGGGAGTTCGAAAAGCCCAAGTTCTTCGACTACAAGCAGAGCCTCTGCGCGCACAGCCGGAACGAGGTGGTCGGCTGCAATGCGTGCGTCGAGGTGTGCTCGGCCCATGCCGTGACCAGCGACAGGCAGCGCCAGCGCATCGTGGTCAATCCGAACCTGTGCGTTGGCTGCGGCGCGTGCACCACGGTCTGCCCCACAGGCGCGCTGGGCTACACCTACCCTCGCGCGCCCGATCAGGGGCTCAAGCTGCGCAAGCTGCTCACCACCTATGCCGCAGCGGGCGGCCGGGATGCCGCGCTCCTTCTGCACAGCCAGGAAGGCGGCCAGGCGCTGGTCGAGCAGCTCGGGCGGCAGGCGCAACTGGGCAAGGCGCAAGGCGTGCCGGCCCGGGTCATTCCAGTGGGCCTCTTTCACGCGGCGAGCACCGGCATCGATCTGTGGCTCAGTGCGATCGCCTTCGGTGCTTCGCAGGTGGCCGTGCTTTGCACCCGCGAGGAAGCGCCGCAGTACCTGGCAGCGCTCAGGAAGCAGATGGAGATCGCACAGGCGTTGTTGCTGGGACTGGGTTACACCGGAACGCACTTCCGCGTGATCGAGACCGATTCGACGGCGGTGCTGGACGCCGCGCTGGCCGATTTGCGCACGACCACACAACGGGTCCCTGCAACCCCGGCACGTTTCGCAATCGGCGCCGTCAAGCGCGACAGGCTCGAGATGGCGCTCGACCATTTGATGGATGTGGCGCCTGCCCTGCAGGCGCCTGCCGATGCGCCGCTGGCTTTCGAACTGCCGCGAGGCTCCCCCCTCGGTGCCATCGCGGTCGACAAGGAAAAATGCACGCTGTGCCTGGCCTGTGTCAGTGCCTGCCCGGCCGGCGCATTGCTGGACAGCCAGAGCGCGCCGCAGCTTCGCTTCATAGAGAAGAACTGCGTTCAATGCGGCCTGTGCGAGACCACCTGCCCCGAGGATGCCGTTTCGCTCGTGCCACGTCTGCTGGCCTCGCCCGAACGCAAGCAGCAGGTGCTTCTCAACGAGGCAAAGCCCTGGGCATGCATCCGCTGCAGCAAGCCCTTCGGCACGCAGAAAGCGATCGAGGCCATGCTCGGCAAGCTGGCCGGCCATGCGATGTTCCAGGGCGAAGCGCTGGAACGCCTCAAGATGTGCAGCGACTGCCGGGTCATCGACCTCTACAGTGCCTCCAACGAAGTGAAGATCGCCCCGCTATGAGCCAGCCTTTTCCTGCGTCCTCCGCACTCGACGAGGAGGTGGCCCGGGCCGAACTCTACGGCCTGCTTTCGCGCCTGTGGTACGCGGCACCCGATGCCGGGCTGCTGGAGGCTTTCCAGGTTGCGCCCACCGAGGCTCCGGCCACGGGCGCCTTTCTGGAGGAGCCGTGGCGCCAGCTGGTCGGCATCGCGCGCGACACCAGCGTGGCCGCCGCGCACGACGAATACGACGCGCTCTTCGGCGGCATCGGCAAGCCCGATATCTTTCTTTTCGGCTCGCACTACCTGAGCGGCTTCCTCAACGACAAGCCACTCGTGCAACTGCGCCAAGACCTCGACCGGCTGGGTCTTGCGCGCACGGAGACCACCTACGAAACCGAGGACCACATCGCCTGCCTGTTCGAGGTGATGCGCTACCTCATCGCCGGCGAAGACGTGGAGGTCGCCAACCTTACACAACAACAGGCTATCTTCTCCAAGCACATCCAGCCCTTGCTGCCCGCGTTGTGCGACGCCGTCGCCCAGCATCCCAAGGCCCGGTTCTATGCGGCGCTCGCGGTCTTCACGCGCGCATTCGGCGAGGTCGAGGCGCAGGCTTTCGACATGCTGGCCTGAGGAAAGGGGAAATCGGGTTGCCCATGAAGTGATGCTGGTCTAGTATCCAAAAGCACACATCGGTTTCACATCGTGTCGAGCCTAGCCACTCCTGGAGTCAAGATGCAGGACAGCCATAACGCCGGTCCCAAACCGGCCTCCCGTCGGGGATTCTTCCTCGGTGCCGCCACCGCTGGCGTCGCCGCAGCAGCCGTCACGGCGCTGCCTAAAGTTGTCGAGGCGCCCGTCGCCACCGCCGCTCCCTCCTTGCCGCCTGCGCCCGAAAACGGCGGCGGCTATTCCCTGAGCGAGCATGTCAAGCGCTACTACAAGACCGCTTCAGCCTGAGGAGTCCCCGTGCTTCTGACAAGAAAATCCCCGGGCAGCGCGAGTCAGCGCGACGCCGATCCGACCACGTCACCCTTCGTCCACAGCCTGCGGCGCGGCCTCGGGAACGCATTGCCCACCATGGACCGGCGCGCCTTTCTTCGGCGCTCCGGCCTCGGGGTCGGTGTGGGCCTCGCCGCCAGCCAGCTCACGTTGATCCAGAAGGCGCGGGCGGCTGACGGCAGGCCCGTCGCCATCGGCGCCGGCAAGATCGAGGTGAAGCGCACCGTGTGTTCGCACTGCTCGGTGGGCTGCGCCTCCGATGCGGTGGTCGAGAACGGCGTGTGGGTGCGGCAGGAACCGGTGTTCGACTCCCCCATCAACCTCGGCGCTCACTGCGCCAAGGGGGCCGCGCTGCGCGAACACGGCCACGGCGAATACCGCCTTCGCTATCCGATGAAGCTGGTCAACGGGAAGTACGAGCGAATCAGCTGGGATACCGCGCTCGACGAAATCACCGCCAGGCTCAAGGAGCTCACCAAGGCCAGCGGTCCCGATGCGATCTACTGGATCGGCTCGAGCAAGCACAGCAACGAGCAGGCCTACCTGCTGCGCAAGTTCGTGAGCTTCTTCGGCAGCAACAACTGCGACCACCAGGCGCGCATCTGCCACTCGACCACGGTCGCGGGCGTGGCGAACACGTGGGGCTACGGCGCCATGACCAATTCGTACAACGACATGCGCAATGCGAAGGTCGCGATGTACATCGGCTCGAACGCCGCCGAAGCGCACCCGGTGAGCATGCTGCACATGCTCCATGCGAAGGAAAACGGCTGCAAGATGATCGTGGTCGACCCGCGATTCACCCGCACGGCGGCCAAGGCCCACGAATACGTGCGCATCCGCTCGGGCTCGGACATCGCGTTTCTGTTCGGCCTGCTGCACCACATCTTCAAGAACGGCTGGGAAGACAAGCGCTACATCAACGACCGCGTCTACGGCATGGACGAAGTGCGCGCGGACGTGATGAGCAAGTGGACGCCCGACAAGGTCGAGGAGGCCTGCGGCGTCAGCGAAGCGCAGGTGCTGAAGGTCGCCACGATGCTCCACGAGAACCGCCCCGGCACCATCGTCTGGTGCATGGGCCAGACGCAGCACACCATCGGCAACGCCATCGTGCGGGCGTCCTGCATCCTGCAACTGGCGCTCGGCAACGTCGGCAAGTCGGGCGGCGGCACCAACATCTTCCGCGGCCACGACAACGTGCAAGGCGCCACCGACGTCGGCCCCAATCCCGATTCGCTGCCCGGCTATTACGGCCTGGTCGAGGGTTCGTGGAAGCACTTCGCCGCCACCTGGGGCGTGGACTTCGAATGGATCAAGGGCCGCTTCGCATCGCCCGCGATGATGAGCAAGCCCGGCATCACGGTGTCGCGCTGGATCGACGGCGTGCTCGAGAAGAACGAGCTGATCGACCAGGACTCGAACCTGCGCGGCGTCGTCTATTGGGGCCATGCGCCCAACTCGCAGACCCGTGGTCTCGAGATGAAGCGGGCCATGGACAAGCTGGACCTGCTGGTCGTGGTCGACCCCTACCCTTCGGCCACCGCCGCCATGGCAGCGATGCCGGGACGACCCGAGGACGCCAATGCGAACCGCGCGGTCTACCTGCTGCCGGCCTGCACGCAGTTTGAGACCAGCGGGTCGGTGACGGCGTCGAACCGGTCGATTCAATGGCGCGAGAAGGTCATCGAGCCGCTGTGGGAAAGCCGCAGCGACCACATGATCATGCAGCAGTTCGCCGACCGCCTGGGCTTCGGCAAGGAGCTCAGCAAGAACTACAAGATGCAGAAGGTCAAGGGCATGGACGAGCCCGTGCCCGACGACATCCTGCGCGAGATCAACAAGTCGTGCTGGGCCGTCGGCTACACGGGCCAGAGCCCGGAGCGGCTGCAGGCGCACATGCGCAACATGGCCGCCTTCGATGTGCGCACGCTCAAGGCCAAGGGCTCCGTGAAGGACAAGGTCAACGGCTACGACATGACGGGCGACTACTTCGGATTGCCCTGGCCCTGCTACGGCACGCCCGAGCTCAAGCACCCGGGCTCGCCCAACCTCTACGACACGTCCAAGCATGTGATGGACGGCGGCGGCAACTTCCGCGCGAACTTCGGTGTCGAGCGCAACGGCAAGAACCTGCTGGCCGAAGACGGCTCGCATTCGATGGGCGCCGACATCACCACCGGCTACCCCGAGCTCGACCACCTGCTGCTCAAGAAGCTCGGCTGGTGGGACGAGCTGACCGAGGCCGAGAAGCCCAAGGCCGAAGGCAAGAACTGGAAGACCGACAGCTCGGGCGGCATGATCCGCGTGTTCATGAAGAACCACGGCTGCCATCCGTTCGGCAATGCCAAGGCGCGGGCCGTGGTGTGGAACTTCCCGGACGGCATTCCGCAGCACCGCGAGCCCCTCTACGGCACCCGGCCCGACCTGGCCGCGAAGTATCCGACGCATGACGACAAGATGGCCTTCTGGCGCATGCCCACGCTCTACAAGAGCGTCCAGCAGAAGAACATCGCCGACAAGATCGCCGAGAAGTTCCCCTACATCATGACCTCGGGCCGCCTCGTGGAATACGAGGGCGGCGGCGAGGAAACGCGCTCCAACCCCTGGCTCGCCGAGCTGCAGCAGGAGATGTTCGTCGAGATCAATCCGAAGGTCGCGGCCGAGAAGAACATCCGCAACGGCGAGCGCGCCTGGGTGCACACCCCCACCGGCGCGAAGCTCAACGTGCAGGCCCTGGTGACCGAGCGCGTCGGACCCGACACGGTGTTCATGCCCTTCCACTTCTCGGGCCACTGGCAAGGCGCGGACATGCTTGCCTACTACCCCAAGGGCGCGGCGCCCATCGTGCGCGGCGAGGCGATCAACACCGGCACCACCTACGGCTACGACAGCGTCACCATGATGCAAGAGACCAAGACCACGGTCTGCAACATCGAGAAAGCATAAGGAAATCCCATGGCAAGAATGAAGTTCGTCTGCGATTCCGAACGCTGCATCGAGTGCAACGGCTGCGTCACGGCCTGCAAGAACGAGAACGAGGTGCCGTGGGGCGTGAACCGGCGCCGCGTGGTCACGCTCAATGACGGCCTGCCGGGCGAGAAGTCGATCTCGGTGGCCTGCATGCATTGCTCCGACGCACCCTGCATGGCGGTGTGCCCCGTGCAGTGCTTCTATCGCACCGACGAAGGCGTGGTGCTGCACGACAAGGACGTGTGCATCGGCTGCGGCTACTGCTCCTACGCCTGCCCCTTCGGCGCACCGCAGTTCCCGTCGCAGGGCACCTTCGGCGCGCGCGGCAAGATGGACAAGTGCACCTTCTGCGCCGGCGGCCCCGAAGCCAACGGCTCCGAAGCCGAGTTCGAGAAGTACGGCCGCAACCGCCTGGCCGAAGGCAAGCTGCCGGCCTGCGCCGAGATGTGCTCGACCAAGGCGCTGCTGGCCGGCGACGGCGATGTGGTGGCCGACATCTTCCGCACCCGCGTGCTGCACCGAGGCACGGGCGCCGAGGTCTGGGGCTGGGGCACGGCCTACGGTTCGCAGCAGGCCGGCACGCCGCCCACCGGAGACAAGAAGTGAGACGCGCGGCCCTGACCCTCTTCGCGCTCGCGTCGGGCGCCTTGCTGCTCGCGGCCTGCACCGAGAAGCCGCAGACGAACGCAGAGGGCGTCAAGCACGATGCGGTGCCCTGGAGCGGCACGGGCACGCAGGCCAACACCGGCACCGTCTTCACCGCGCCCGGCTGGAAGGTGGGCGACAAGACCGCCTGGGAGCAACAGATCAAGCTCCGCTCCAACGGCCAGAACGAATACACCAGAGAAAACTGAGCCGGAGGCCGCATGAGCGTCGTCACCATTCGCACCAGGCAAGCGTTCAGCGCGCTGTTGGCGACCGTGCTCCTGGGCTGCGGCGCAGTGGCGCTGGCGCAGGGCGCCAACCCTGCTGCAAGCGGTGCAGTCACCGCTGCACCCGCCGCGCCCCCCGCTCCCTCGGCGCCGCAAGCCAACGGCGGCATCCGCAGCCAGAACATCTTCGACGTCAAGCCCGAGGCCAGCGCCGACCCCAACTACCTCAACCAGACCAACGGCGAGCGCAACAAGGTCCAGCCCGGCAACAACGCGCCGATGTGGCGCCAGGTCAGCGGCGGCGTCACCGGCTACAGCAGCCTGCCCGTGAGCGAGGCGCCCGAGGCCGGCAACCTGATCCAGGGCTTCGTGCAGTACCCGGGCTCGCGCTTCACCAACGCGGGCGAGGCGTGGCGCCAGGTGCGCAACAACTGGATCATTCCGTACGGCGCGGCGCTGCTGTTCGTCACGCTGCTGGCGTTGGCGATCTTCTACTTCACGCGCGGCCCGATCCGCCTGCACGAGCCGGAGACCGGCCGCAAGATCGAGCGCTTCACGCCCTTCGAGCGCGCCACGCACTGGTCGAATGCGATTGCCTTCGTCACCCTCGCGATCTCGGGCATCGTGATGGCCTTCGGCAAGTTCTTCCTGATGCCGGTGCTCGGCAGTTCGCTGTTCGGCTACCTCGCGTACGTGCTCAAGACCGTGCACAACTTCGTCGGGCCGCTGTTCGTGGTGACCACGCTGTTCATGATCTTCACCTTCATCCGCAGCAACTGGCCGCGCAAGGAAGACCTCACCTGGCTGCGCAAAGGCGGCGGCCTGTTCGGCGGCACGGAGCCTGCGTCGCACCGCTTCAACGCCGGCGAGAAGGCGGTGTTCTGGGGCGGCGTGCTGTTTCTCGGCAGCATCGTCATCGGCTCCGGGCTGTTCCTCGACAAACTGCTGCCGGGCTTCGTCTACACGCGCGGCGAAATGCAGATCGCGCACATGGTGCATGCGGTGGCCACGCTGCTGATGATGGCCATGATCATGGGCCACATCTACATCGGCACGCTGGGCATGACCGGCGCCTACAAGGCGATGCGCGAAGGCTACGTCGACGAGGCCTGGGCGCGCGAGCATCACAAGCTCTGGTACGACGACATCGAGGCCGGCAAGATTCCGGCGCAACGTTCGTCGCCGCCCGCCGCATCGGAGCCTGCGCGGCCGGTGCCAGTGCAAGGAACCTCCGCATGAAGCACACGCTGACCCTTCTCTGCGCGCTGGCGCTCCCGCTGGCTGCACCTTCCGTCTTCGCCAAGCTGCCGGCTCCGTCGCCCGAAGCGCAAGCCAAGGCCGCCGACACCGCGGCCCGGACCGCGTGGAACGCCAAGATCGACGGCTACCTGCTCTGCAAGGCGCAAGACCAGGTCGCGGCCAAGTACCGCGCCAGCGCCCAGGCCGCAGGCAAGCCGGTGCCCGCGGCAACGGCCACGCCGCCCTGCGTCGATCCGGGCCCTTACGCCGCGGCGCCTCCGGCCGAGACCAAGCCCATCGAGGCATCGGGCGCACATTCGCCGGCCCCCACGGCGGCGTCGCCGCCCAGCACGAACCAGACCTCGGCCCAGACGAATCCCGCACCGAAGAAGTAGGCCGGCGGCAGGTGCCGTTGGCCGCCTCTGCCCCCCTCGGCGGATGACTGGCCAGGCGATTGGCGAAGCGCGACGCGCGTCGAGGCCAGCGACACCCAACTTTCTATACTGGCCCGATGCCCCCACCCGAACGACCCGTCTCGACCGATGTGCGTATGCGCGGCTTCAGCCAGCGCGCCGAGGTTCCCGCCGCCCTGGCGTGGATCGATGCCCATGCGGCGCTGCTGCCCGGCGAATCCGTGGCGGTCGACGAAGCCACGGGACGCGTGCTCCTGCATGAGGTGATCGCGCCCATCGCGGTGCCCGAGTTCGACCGCGCGGCCATGGACGGCTATGCGCTGCGCGGCGGCGAGACCACGGGTGCCGGCGAATACAACCCGCTGGAGTTCCCGGTCGTGGGCCATGCCTGGCCGGGCCGGCCCTTCGAAGGCAACGTGCCCCCGGGCGCCGCCGTCCGCATCATGACCGGCGCACCGGTGCCATCGGGGCTGGACGCGGTGGTGCCCGCCGAATACGCGAGCGAGCAGGACGGGCGGCTTGCCATCACGCGGGCCGTCGCGCCCGGCCAGCACGTAGGCCACGTCGGCGAAGACATCGCGCGCGGCAGCGCGGCCCTCGCCGCAGGCCGCCGGCTTCGCCCGCAGGACGCGGGACTGGCGGCCTCGCTCGGTCTCGCGCAACTGCAGGTCGTGCGCCAGCCTCGCGTGCGGCTGCTCGTCACCGGCAACGAGGTACGGCCGCCCGGCACTCCCAAGGGCCCCTTCGAGATCTACGACGCCAACTCCGTGACCTTGCGCGGCCTGGTCGCACGCGACGGCGGGCTGCTCGAATCTCACCAGCGCCTGGGCGACGATCCGCAGGTCATTGCAGAAGCGCTTGCGGCTCCGGGTGCCGACGTGGTGCTCGTCTCCGGCGGCTCCAGCGTGGGTGCCGAGGACCATGCGCCGCGCCTCCTGGCAGAACGGGGCGAGCTGGCCATCCATGGCATCGCGATGCGGCCTTCCAGCCCGGCCGGCATGGGCCGCATCGGCGACACGCTGGTCTTCCTGTTGCCGGGCAACCCTGTCTCCTGTCTTTGTGCCTACGACTTCTTCGCAGGCCGTGCGATCCGCCGGCTCGGCGGCCGGCCCGCCGACTGGCCCTACCCCCGCACGCGTGCGGCCGTCGCGCGCAAGATCGTCTCGCAAGTGGGGCGTGTCGACTATGTGCGCGTGAAGATCGGCCCGGAGGGCGTGGAGCCGCTCGCGCTCTCCGGTGCCTCCGTGCTGAGCTCGACCACGCGCGCCGACGGCTTCGTGGTCGTCCCTGCCGAAAGCGAAGGCTTCGGCGCGGGGACCGAAGTCACTGTCCATCTCTACGAATGCCCGTGAAAGCCCAATCCCAATTTCTCGATGTCGTCACGCGGGACGAGGCCGAGCGCCGTTTTCGCGAGCACCTGAACCTCGCGCCGCTGGGCCGCGAGAGCGTGCCGTTGCACGCGGCGCTGGGCCGCGTGCTCGCCGAAGACGTGGCCGCGCCGATCGACGTGCCCGGCTTCGACCGCTCCAACGTCGACGGCTTTGCCGTGCAGGCCGCCGACACCTGGGGCGCGATGGAAGAACAGGCGCGCTCGCTGGCCCTGATCGGCGAGACCCTGGCGCCCGGCATCGTGCCCCGGCGCGAAGTGGCGCACGGCCAGGCGACCGCGATCGCCACCGGCGGCATGCTGCCGCGCGGCGCCGATGCGGTGGTGATGGTGGAGCACACCGATGCCGACGATGGCCGGGTGCAGATCCGCCGCGCGGCCACCGAGGGCGAGAACGTCAGCTACGCCGGCACCGACATCGCACGCGGCGAAACCGTGCTGCGCGCCGGCCAGCCGCTGAGCTCGCGGGAGATCGGCGTGCTCGCGGCGCTGGGCCTGGCCGAGGTGGGTGTGTATCGCAAACCGCGCGTGGCCATCTTCTCCACCGGCAACGAAATCGTTGCGCCCGGTGCGCCGCTGCCCACGGGCGCGGTGTACGACTCCAACGCCGCCATCATCGGCGCCGCGGTCGAGGAACTGGGCGGCCTGCCGGTGCGCCTGGGCGTGATTCCGGACGACGAGGCCCTGCTGTCGGCCGCCCTCGCGCGAGGGCTGGAATGCGATGCCGTGGTCTTCTCCGGCGGCACGTCCAAGGGTGAAGGCGACCTCTCGTATCGCGTGGTCGCCGCGCTCGGCGACCCGGGCATCGTGGCGCACGGCGTGGCGCTCAAGCCCGGCAAGCCGGTGTGCCTGGCGGTCACGGGCGGCAAGCCGGTCGTGATCCTGCCGGGCTTTCCGACCTCGGCGGTCTTCACCTTTCATGAGTTCCTCGCGCCCGTGATCCGCGCCTTCGCAGGCCAGCCGCCCGAGCGGCGCGAGCACATCGCGGCCACGCTGCCCATGCGCGTGAACTCCGAGCGTGGCCGCACCGAGTATTTGCTGGTGGGCCTGGTGCCCACCGACCGGGGCGTGGCCGCCTACCCGATGGGCAAGGGCTCGGGCTCCGTCACCACGTTCAGCAGCGCGGATGGCTTCATCACCATCGGCCAGCACACCGAAATCGTCGATGCCGGCGCGCCGGTGCAGGTGCAGTTGCTGGGCCAGGGGCTGGACCCGGCCGACCTGATCTTCATCGGCAGCCATTGCGTCGGCCTCGATTGGCTGACCGGCGAGCTGATGCGCCAGGGCCTGCGCATCAAGGCCATGAACGTGGGCAGCACCGGCGGGCTCATGGCCGCCCGGCGGGGCGAATGCGATGTGGCGGGCATCCACCTGATGGACCCGGCGACCGGCGTCTACAACCTGCCGCTGCTCACACCGGCGCTCGAGCTGGTTCCGGGGTACGGCCGCATGCAGGGCATCGTCTACCGCCCGGGCGACAAGCGCTTCGACGGGCTCGATGCCGCCGCGGCCATCGCGGTCGCGACCACGCAGCCCGGCTGCACCATGGTCAACCGCAACGCCGGCAGCGGCACGCGCATCCTCATCGACCGCCTGCTCGGCAGCGCGAAGCCGCCCGGCTACGGTGTGCAGACCAAGTCGCACAACGCGGTGGCGGTGGCCGTGGCCCAGGAGCGCGCCGACTGGGGCATGGCCATCGACACCGTCGCGCGGCAGTACGGCCTCGGCTTCATTCCCGTGCAGGAAGAACGCTACGACTTCGTCGTACCCAAGGCGCGGCGGGACCGCGCGCCCGTGCAGGCCTTCGTTGCGCTGCTGCAATCGGCCGCGGCCCGCGAGGCGCTGCGCGGCCTGGGCTTTCGCGTTGACGACGCGCCCGGCGCAACTGCTGCGGCCTGACATCCGATGCATTTCCAACGCTTCCAACTCTTGAGGACCACCGCACGATGACCTCCCGCAGACGCTCCGCCCTCCTCGCCCTTGCCGGCGTTCTCGCCGGCGCGCTCTTCGCACCGCTCGCGCAGGCGCAGGCCAAGTTCATCGTGCTGGCGTCCACCACCTCGACGGAGCAGTCCGGCCTCTTCAAGCACCTGCTGCCACAGTTCACGCAGGCCTCGGGCATCGAGGTGCGCGTGGTGGCCGTGGGCACGGGCCAGGCGCTGGACATGGCGCGCCGCGGCGATGCCGATGCGCTGTTCGTGCACGACCAGCCGGCCGAAGAGAAGTTCGTCGCCGAAGGCTTCGGGCTCCCGCGCCACGCGGTCATGTACAACGATTTCGTGCTGATCGGACCGAAAGCCGACCCGGCCGGCGTGCGCGGCAACGACATCGCGGCGGCACTCAAGCGGCTGGGCGCAACGGGCAGCGGCTTCGTCTCGCGCGGCGACAAGAGCGGCACCCATTCGGCCGAGCTGCGGCAGTGGAAGCTGGCCGGCATCGACCTCGCCGCCGCCAAGCCTGCCGGCTACAAGGAGTGCGGCTGCGGCATGGGCCAGGCGCTCAACATCGCCGCCTCCACCAATGCCTATGTGCTCTCCGACCGCGGCACCTGGCTCAACTTCAAGAATCGCGGCGACCTGGGCATCGTGGTCGAAGGCGACAAGCAACTGTTCAACCAGTACGGCGTGATCGTCGTGAACCCGGCCAAACATCCGCACGTCAAGAAGGAACTGGCGCAGGCCTTCTCCGACTGGGTGGTGTCGCGCGATGGGCAAGCCGCCATCGCCTCGTACAAGATCGGCGGCGAGCAGCTCTTCTTCCCGAACGCGAACCAGTGAACGGCGGCAGTTTGGACGGAGAGGTTCCGGGTGCCGTGCCGTCCGGCTACGGCCTGCGGCCTCCATCGCTCGCTGCATGACCATGGCCTCGCGCTTGCAGCAATAGCCGTCCTGCGATGAACACCATGACCGAAGGCTGGGCGCTGGCCTGGCAACTCATCCGCCACGCCGACCCCGAACTCGTACGCATCACGGCGCTCTCGCTGCAGGTGAGCGCAACGGCCTGTGCGATCGGTGCGCTGTTCGGCCTGCTGCTGGGCGCGTGGCTGGCGGTCGCGCGATTCCCGGGGCATGTGCTGGCCGTGTGGCTGGTGAACACGCTGCTCGCCCTGCCCGCCGTGGTGGTCGGCCTCCTGGTGTACCTGCTGCTCTCGCGCTCGGGGCCGCTGGGTGAACTGGGCATTCTCTTCACGCCGACGGCGATGGTGGTGGCACAGAGCGTGCTCGTCACACCGCTGATCGCCGCCCTGTCGCGCCGGCTCGTGATGGCGGCGCTGGCCGATGGCGGCGACCAGCTGCGCTCGCTGGGCGCAGGGCCCCTCACCACCTCGCTGCTGATGCTGGTGCACGACCGGATGGGCGTGGCCACCGTATTGCTCACCGCCTTCGCGCGGGCCATTGCAGAAGTGGGCGCCGTGATGATCGTGGGCGGCAACATCGCCGGCGTCACGCGCGTGATGACCACCACCATCGCGCTGGAGACCAGCAAGGGCGACCTGGCGCTCGCGTTGGCGCTGGGCTTCGTGCTGCTGGCGGTCGTCGGCGCAGTCAACGGCGCCATCGGGCTGCTTCAATGGATCGCCACCCGCCCGCTGCGCGCCGTACAGGTGGCGCCGCATGTTGCGGTGCCGAAGCCCAGCCTTCGCGCGCCGGTCGCGGCCGAGGCAACGCCTTTGATTCAGGCGGAGAACGTCACGGTGCGCTTCGGCACACTGGTCGCACTGGACGATGCCTCGCTCACCCTGAACCGCGGCGACCGGCTCGTCCTTGTCGGTGCCAACGGCTCGGGCAAGACCACCCTGCTGCGGCTGCTGCACGGCCTCCTGCCCTGCGAAGGCCGCTGCCAATGGTTGCCGCTGCAACCCGAAGGCCGCCTGCCACGCGCGGCCATGCTGTTCCAGCGCCCCTTTCTCTTGAGCCTTTCGGTGGAACGCAATGTGCGCGTCGGCCTCTGGCTGGCCGGCGTTGCGGCGACCGAGCGCGGCCCGCGCTGCCGCGAGGCGCTGGCGCGCGTCGGCCTGCTCGAACTTGCGGCGCGGTCCGCCCGTTCGCTCTCGGGCGGACAACAGCAGCGCCTGGGCCTCGCGCGCGCCTGGGCGCTGCAGCCCGACATCCTGTTCCTGGACGAGCCGACCGCCAGCCTGGACCCCGGCGCCAAGAACGAGATCGAGGCCCTCATCGAAGAGGTCGCCAGCAGCGGCGTGACGATCGTGATGAGCACCCACAACCTCGGACAGGCCAAGCGCCTGGCCACGCGCGTGGCCTATCTGCATGCAGGACGGATCGTCGTCGAGCGTCCGGTTGCGCACTTCTTCGATTCAGAGGATTTGCCTGCCGAAGCCGCCCAGTTTCTCCAGGGGGAACTTGGCTGGCACCTGCGGCCGTAGCGCTTCCACGCGGCACCGAGGCGTGGGCAGTCGCCAGCCGGCTACGCTCGATCTGCAGACCCGGCGCATGTCGCGGCATGGCAGGCCCGATTCAGTTGATGATCTCTCCCATGCCTGCGCGCACACGCTCCTTGAGCTGCCGGATGTACTCCGCATCAAAGAGCTCCCAGGTCTCCAGTTCGCCGACGATGCGAAGCGGCTCCCGACTGCGGTACGAACGTGTGGGATTGCCCGGAAACTTCTTGTCGGTGACGTTGGGGTCGTCCTCGAAGGCGCCCGTGGGTTCGACGATGTAGACGCGGCCACGGCCCTCGCCCTTCGCCATCTCGGCGGCCAGCCCGGCGCCCTTTGGCCACGCGGTGAAGTAGATGTGGTTCATCACGACGCGGCCGTCGTAGTTGGAGCGGAAGCCTGCGGTCAGCAGGTCGCCCACCTGGAGGTCCGCTCGCGTGCCATGGAAGTAAGGACCGGTGTCCAGGACAGTCATCGCCCATCGCTCCTCTGCAGTAAGAAAAGGCCGCGGAGTTTACTAGGGGCGTATTCACGTGAGAGGGCCAGCAGGACCTCCGGGCTACGCCGTGCTCAACGTGGAGGAAGTGAGGTCACCGAGGGAAGCCCTCATCGCCTACACGGCAGGAAGGTGAATCGACTCGGCGTCGGGTTGGCGCCTTGTTCGGCTCGCGCGCTCGGCAAGTGGCGGCATGAGCGTCGAGGCGACTTGGATTTGTAGTGAGGCGGGTGGCTGGGTAAGCCCCAATCAACCGGCCGCAAACCCGCATGGCATATGGAGAGCTGGAGCGGGTGAAGGGAATCGAACCCTCGTATGAAGCTTGGGAAGCTGCCGTTCTGCCATTGAACTACACCCGCAGCAGGCGCGGATTCTACCGTCAGTGCCGACGGTCACCCGGTGGCGGTCTTTCAGACTGGGAAGGCTTGCATGACGACTCGACGGCTTTGAACGGACAGAGAGTGATCGATCGATAGCCCACCGCGACCGCCGCGCTGCTGGCGGCGCTGGGCGACATCGGCGATGCAGGGGCGCTGCCCGCACTCGAACTTGCTGCGGACGATCTTGATCCCGAAGTGCGCAAATCAATCGGCCCGGCTGGCCATCGTGCGGATCGGCGAGGCGACCTATGGCGCCTGAGTCCATCGTCGATCACCGCGCGCGGGCTGCGCTGGAGTTTTGCTGGGGCGATGGGGAGCGGTATGTGGCGACGTACCGGATGCTGCGGGCCAGTTGCCCTTGTGCGGATTGCAAGGCGCTGCGTGCGGTTGGGGGCGATGGCGATGCGGGTGACGACGTGCAACTCGCGGACATACAGCCGGTCGGGGCTTATGGCGTGCAGTTCGTATTCAGCGATGGGCACGACCGGGGGATTTTTCCTTGGGGGTTTTTGAGGGACTTGCTGGCGGGACGTGTGCTATCGGCCGTGACACGCTAACCACCTTATTGCCTTTTTTTGCTCCAAGGTCTGGATCTCAGCGGTCGGCCGAAAGCCGACACTCGCGTGGTTGCACTTGATGGATTCAGGAGTGTCTCCGCTGAACTACCAAGCCAAGTCGGGAAGGATCGTGTGCGGCATCTATTCAAAAGATTTCCACGCAAGTCGCTTGGGTGCATGCACATTGAGAAAGGGGCGTGAGCACGAAAGCGCCTCCCCACAAACACGCACATTTTGGAGGCGTTCACCTCATCTGTATGTCGCCCGTCCCTGTTCCATTCTTCTGATTTCTAAGATGACTTCAGGCCGGCATCCAAAATCTACTTCTTGACCGAAGATGGATATACGGCGCAAAGGAAGTAATTTACTGCCCCTGACTCACGCGTGAAACTAGTCTTTAATTTTGGCCTAAATACTCGTTAGTATTCCGCTACCAGGAGTGCGTAGCGCTTTAAGCCAACGAGCAAGAGAGGCTCTTTCTTCAACCCTCACTGGATATGACCGTGCACTACACAAACGTTGAGACCCCGGAGCAATACGAGATGATGTAACTATTAATCCGGATTCTGCCCCTTCGTGAACAACATCAGCCCAAAGCGCTTTAACAATCACCTGCTCAATTGAGGATTTCTGCCTCTTGCATTGAATGAGAATTGTCGGAGGATTGCCATTTTTGTTAATTTTCGGTTTCCACACTCGAATATCTACCCCGCCATCTCCGCGACCAGGCCCCATTTCCACATCGTATCCAGCACGTGAGAAAAATTCGCCAGACAAGCCTTCGAACTTTCGCCAATTCATTGTGTCAATGGCCGAAAAGTTTGCCCCTAAGTAGTCAAGAAATCTTTGATCGATGAAATGTCCATTAGGCGCATCCAATGATTCACTTGAAAATAACTCTTTTAATTCTATTGTGCCATTCCAATCTATTCGTCTGAAGCGGTCAAACTCGCATAAGGAGCCGATTCGATAAAGGTACATCATGTCAACGATCTCTTTTGCCAGTTCTTGCCCCAAATACCCCCATCTTTCTTCTGCATTTCTAAGAAATTGGCTCAACTCCAATCCTGGCTTTGGCAATAGCCAATCTTTCTCCCCTGCGAGTAAATCAAAAACTCCTTCGATCACTGACTGACGAATCGCGTCATTTCTAGGTGAAAACCGAAAGAACGTTGGGGCATGATAGGCGACCGGATGGGGCAACACTCCCAATCGATGAAGAATCATCTGAAACGAATCCAGCAATTCGTGATGATGTATAGACACATGAGTGGCTTCGGCGCTGGAAAGCTGGGTGTGCAGCTTGCTTTTTATGTCGGTGTGCGATATCAACTCATCAAGCGACAAAGCCAATCCAGATTTAAATCCAATTTGTTCACTGATGTAGGCAACAAAGAGGTCGCGAGGCAAAAAGATGCCGCTCATAAAATCTCTTGGGGAGTCATTTATAATTGACTTCCATTTCAAAATGATGGAAATAAACGACGGCTCGAATAGAAGTTAATCTACCTATCGGGATAGGGGCTGCGGCTTATTTCAATCCAAATTTCTGTTCCTGGTCGACTGCAGTCATATCGGCGCATCAATTATGATGCCGTGTGCCGATACCACTTTTCAGCGGGAGACCCACTATTGGATCGTGGCAACGTATTTGTCGCATTCCTTGATAACGAAGTGCGGGACCAATTGGTATTCACGCGGGTTGAGTTGATAAATGTAGTTATTCTCGATGTGAAAAGCCTCGTTGATAAACTTCAAGATGACATTGGACTTGACCTGGTCTTCCTCATGATCAAAAAGAATACGGTAGAGGTGCAGCTTTTCGTAGTTGCTGAGTGAAGCATGGTAGAGCTGCTTCATTTGCTGTTTATCAGTGACCAGACTAAGGGCTGCCGCGTAACTGAAGTCGGGAATTTTTTCGAGGACAGCCTCACATCCCGCTTTGATTTCTTCGACAGTCATATCTCGCAGTTCTCCACCTTCGAATTTCTTTGGAGCGGGACGCTTGTGAAAGACGTTTGACAGAATGTCAAACGCATTGCCCTTTTGCTGCGTCACCTCCAGCAGGCGGCGAAGGTAGACAAGTCTGTTTAAAAGCGGGATCGGCTGTGCAATATTTTCATGATTGATGTCAATGAAAGTCTTAATCTGCGCCCGCGTAATGATCTTCTCGTAAAGAATGCCATCCTTGTTTTCAAGGAAGGCGACGGCGGGCTTGGTGAATCGGTCTGAATGGTGAACGACCATGTCCACCACGGGGTCAAGATCATGAGTCAGCAAAAGCACGGTTTTCCCGCGCAGTGACTGCCCCCCTTGGAAGAGCATTTCGATGATGGCGTACTTCTTGTTCTTATCGAACGATGAAATGGGGTCATCCAGCACGATCAATTTGGGATCGGACCTGACCGCATCGAACATGAAAAGGACCAAGGCGATGGCGTTTCTTTCGCCAAAACTCAGGTGATCCCGCACATTGCTGACCGATTGCTCAGGAAACTCTAAATGCGTGAGTAGTAGCTTGTGTTTGGAATCCGCACCTTCTCGCAATTCGACTCTATAAGAGTAGCCCGCATTCGCGAGGAAGT
Source organism: Variovorax boronicumulans (assembly GCF_030812215.1). GTDB lineage: Bacteria > Pseudomonadota > Gammaproteobacteria > Burkholderiales > Burkholderiaceae_C > Variovorax > Variovorax boronicumulans_C. The sequence goes on from NZ_JAUSSG010000001.1 coordinate 407,283, forward strand.
CATTAATGTGCGTGCTGTAGGCTTTGACTAGACGTTCGATCGTAGTTCGCTGCTTAGCAATGGCACCCTGCAATGCACCCGCCTTTTCGATCAGAATCTGAATACTCTCGTTGATGATCTGAACCTTAGCTGCGGTTTCCTCCGATTTGAGGTGGTAATAAAGTCCCAAATCAATTTTGTACGATCCTAATTCGTCAATAACTTTTGTGACATCTTTGAGTGAGCCAAAGCCGATGGCTCGGTTTTGCTTGAACTTCCCGGCCAAGCGTTCAATTTGCGTTTTTACCTCATTCAGAAAGGCGACTTGCTCGTCCGTATATTTTTCAGTATTTTTGACGAATTCTGAAATCTTGTCTTTCGTGGCCGTTGAGAAGTATTTGTTAAGGCGGTCAAAAGTGCTGACAATTTTGTTGAGCGTTTCAATGGATTTCGGGTCGTAGGCTTGCGAGACCTTGTCTATTGTTTCGCGTTTGGTCTTGATGTCGCTGGTGCAGTACGGGCAATCAGAACCGAAAGGGAGGTAGCTTGCTCCCTCTTGCTGCCACCGAATCCACTTGTATCCGGATTCGTGGCGGATGTACGGTGTATATGCTTCCAGTCCGACAGGGATATTTGCAACCTTGTTGCCGTCCTTGAAGGCCTTCGCGATGTTGCCGGCTGCATGGATACCGGTCTTCACCGGCTTGCCGAAACTGCTGCTAATCTCCTCAAAGTCGGCAAGAAGGATGTCGACTTCGGGGTCCGTCGAAATCGAACTCTTGAAGTCTTGAATCAGTTCCTCGATCTTCTGCAGGCCATCGTCGTAGTCCTGCGTCTTGATGAATATCTCGAAGCTGCCCTTCAGCAAGTCATCTTGCTGAAAAACAAAGCCGTTGATGTAATCTTCGTTGAAGATCCTCGTGGACGCGATGTCGTCTATACCCGTGATGCTGGGGACTGCTGTGGCAGCTGCGCGGTGTTTGAACGGGATTAGGTTGGCGAGTTTTTTCGCGGCACCATTTTTTTCTTCGACCGCGTACGCTATTGCCTTTGCGATGGTGCTTTTGCCTGTGCCGTTGATCGCGTATTTGATGTTGAGTACGCCCTCGGTGATCGCGATCTGGCCGCGTTCGATGTTGTTGCAATGCTCTAGTTCGACCTGCATTCCGCCCTCCGTTGTACGTACTGGTCACATATCGGAAGGGTAGCCGGAAACCCATGATATTTGCGCGTTCTTTTATTAGGTATTTCCGCCGAAGATGAGCCGCTGTGCAGCGGCTATGCGCCACCTTCGCTCGGTCGAAGTGAACGTTGGCGCGGCTCTAACTGGCAACACACGAGCACATCATCGTTGTCCAACTAGCGGCCATGACCTTTGCCTCAGCATGAACGGATTGCTGGCTCGTCCTGATCTCAATAGCCGTACGTGGCAGCGACCACCCGGACTGCAAAGGCAAACACATTCGCGTAGCTATACTGCGCCCCGTCACGTCAGAACAGACGTGATCGGGATTGGCCTCCCGTTGAAATCACTGCGACGCAAGCCGCAGTTACCCCCGCAGGGTCTGCGGCTTCGTCACTCTTGCTTCCTGTTTAGGCGGCTCGATGGGCGGGCGCAAGCCCGGCCGGTTTCACGCAAGTGGTTTCCCGGTAGGCCAACCCGTCGAGCCGCCGCCTCCGATTGGCCTCGGGTGCGTCGGTTTCAGTAAACCGAAACCCTTGGAGGCCATTCATGGCTCACGTTCCCCCGCTCCCCGAATCCCTTGACCCCAGCAGCGCCGCATCGCTCGCGCTGCGGGCCTGCGACAACATCGACAGCCTGCACGACGTGCGGCTCGCCTACGCGTGCATCGAAAAGCTCGTCGTTCCGCAGCATGTGAACGACACAGAAGAAATCCACCCCATCCGCAGCGAGCTGGGCGCCCTGATGCAGCTGGTGAACGAAGAACTGCAGCGCCGCATCGACACGGCCGACGCCACGATTCAATCGCTGCGTCTGGCGCTGGGCTAGATGTCCCTGTGATGAGGTAGCGCCGCTGCTGCAGCGCAGATCAATGGACTGATTCGTCCTCTGCCCGGGTCTTCGGCTCGCACGGCGCGAACCGAAGACCTCGACTCCCCTCAAGGCGCCAGCGTCAGCTTGAAGATCTGGTTGCCATTGGATGCCCCCACATAGATCGTCTGGTCCTCAGCCACCGCCACACCGATCGGGAAATTGAACGACAACGCCGCGCCGGTGCTGTCCCGCAGCGTGCTGATCTCGCCCGCGGGCGTGACCATGCGCACCACGCCGTCCCAGGCATGCGTGAGGAACACGTTGTCATGCGCATCCACCGTCACGCCGTAGGAGTACCCGAGCCCGGCCGGCGTGGCGGCCGTTCCGTCGACGACGCCGGGGCCCGTGCCGGTGCTGCAATCGCCCAGCAGCGTGCTCACCGTGGCGCTGGCCACGTCGATCTTGCGCAGGCACAGACCGTCGGTGTCCGTGTCGTACAGCGTGCGGCCATCGCGGCTGATCGCCAGGCCCTGCGGGCGTGCGAGCTGGGCGCTCGTGCCGACGCCGTCGAGGTAGGCCTGCGTGCCGTCGCCCGCCAGCGTGCTCGTGGTGCCATCGGCCGCGACCTTGCGCACGCGCTTGTTTTCCAGGTCCGCCACGAACAGGTTGCCCGCGCCGTCCAGCGCGATGCCGGCAGGGGTGTTGAACATCACCGCGGCCGGGCTGTCGGCATACCCGCTGCTGCCGGTGCCGACCCAGGTGCTGTAGGTCGTGGCGTTGGGAGTGATCCTGTTGATGCGATGCTGGTCGCTCACGTAGAGCGTGCCGTCGGCGGACAGTGCAAGGCCGAATGGCGTGTTCATGCTCATGCCGGGCGTCACCTCGGCGCCGCTGCCGCTGGCCGTGTCGATCCTGTAGACCGCGCCATTGCCTCCCATGGCCACGTACAGGTTCGCGCCGCTGGCGTCCACGACCATCTGATAGGGACGGTTGTAGGTCACCCCGGTCGTCGCCAGCACGGTGGCGATCCAGGGCTTGACCGTCAGCGTGGCGGCATGGCTGGTCACGCTGCCGTTCGCGCCCGCCACCTGCACGCGCAGTTGCTGGCCGCTGTCGGCCAGTCGATTGGCCGCCGTGGTGAAGCTGTCGCCGGTGGCGCCCGGCACATCGGTCCAGCTGGTACCGCCATCCACGCTGCGCTGCCACTGGTAGGCCGTCGCGTGCGTGGCCTGGACCTTTAACGTGGCGGCCGCGCCCTGCCCCACCGTGGTGTCCGACGGCTGCGTGGTGATGGCGGTCGTGGTGTCTTCCCGCGTGGGCGGCGGTGTGCCCTGGGCGGCTGGGGCCGGGGCCGGTGCGGGAGCGACGGCGAAGCCGGGGAAGCCAGCGCCTGCGCCTCCGCCACCACCGCAAGCCACCAGCACCATGTTCATCATCAGCAGTGCGGCGGGTGTACGCCATGCACGGGAAACGGTACGACGGGTATTCATGAAAGGCCTCCTTTTTTCCAAGTGGAGTGGATGAGAAGGCCTCCACGTTAGGTTCGGCGATACCCTCGATCCAGTGTCGAAGGTCATCCGCCCGCGGCAATAAATCCTTGCTCAGGAGCGCGTGCAAACGGGCTGCGCATCGTGCTGCACCAGCGATGCCAGCGCCTGCAGCAACCGGTCGGCGGCCACGGGCTTGAGCAGCACCTGCAACCCGGCGTCGAGCATCTGCTGCTGTCGCTGCGGCGCGGTTTCCCCGGTGATCAACAGCACCTGCAGGCCGGAGCCGGAACGCGCGCGCAGCCGCTGGGCCGCGGCCAGGCCGTCGGCACCGTCGGCCAGCCGCACGTCGCACAACAGCACTTCGACCGGGAGCCCCTCCTGCGAGGCCTGCGCCAGCACGGCCTCGGCTTCGGCTTCGCCCGCTACGGCGTCGATGGCCACGCCGTGAGCCTGCAACAGCCCGGTCACGGCCTGGCGGATCGCGGCTTCGTCATCGATGAGCAGCACGCGCTGCGGCAACGGCAAGGCAGCACCCGGACATACGGCGAGCGGCACGACGCCCGAGGCCGTCACCGCCGGAAGCACCAGCCGAAAGTGACTGCCGCGATGCAGCCGGGAGCGCACCTGCAGCGGATGCCCCAACAGGCGCGAGAGCCGCTGGACGATAGACAGGCCAATGCCCAGCCCCTTGGCCCGGTCGCGCCCCGGATTACCGATCTGGTAGAACTCGTCGAAGATGCGGCCCAGGTGCTCGTGCGCGATGCCAATGCCGGTGTCGCGCACATCGATCCACACCAGCGGGCCACGCGCACGGGCGGCCACCACCACGCCGCCGCGCGGCGTGTACTTGAGCGCGTTGTCCACGAGGTTGGACAGCAGCCGCTGCAACAACTGCAGGTCGCTGAGCACCCAGCAAGGCGTGGCGAGCAGCCGCAATTGCAGATCCCGGTCGGCCGCCTGCGCCGCGAACACATTGTTGAGCGCAAGGAACAGAGGGTTCAGTTCCACGGGACGAATCTGCGGCGACACCTCGCCGGCATCCAGCCGCGAGATGTCGAGCAGGGTGTCCAGGGAGTCGCCGAGCGTTCCGACCGCATCCATCAGCCGCGCCGCGTGGTGCCATTCCTCGCTGCCCTGCAGCTTCTTCTCGATGACGGCCCCGAACAGCGCGATGGCGTGCAGGGGCTGGCGCAGGTCGTGGCTGGCCGCGGCAAGAAACCGCGTCTTCTCCGCGCTGGCACGCTGGGTGGCGGCAATCTGGTGGCTCAGTTGCTCGGCCAATGCCTCCTTCTCGAAACGCATGGTCAACGCGGCGGTCAGCAGCCGATGGTGCTGCAGCGCGAAGATGATCATGACGCACATGTACAGCAGGCAGCCGGTCGCCAGGAACAGGTGCACGGTGTCGCCGCGCCAGGCCAGCGCCAGGGTCAGGCTCGCCATGCTGGGCACGATGAAGCGGGGGATGTTGCGCTTGAGAACCGCCAGCGACAGCGCGCCGCCGGCACAGCCGCCCATCATCATGACGATGACCATGACCCACAGCCCCAGGTTGCGCCCCGGCGGAACGCACAGCCAGGGCGCCAGGCCCCAGATGCAGGAGCGCAGCAGCACGTTGCGCGCATTGAAGCGTGCCCAGTACTCGGGCTGCGCCGCCGCATCGGGGCTGCGCTCGTAGCGCCGGTACGCGCGCCGCAACGTCAATGCCAGGTGCAGCGCCATCCACAGCAGGACTTGCCAGCGCCGCGTGGCGACGAACAGGCCGATGCCCAAGGTCTGCGCGGTGAGGAGGTCCGCGAGATAGGCCGCCGGTGCGTTGGCATGCACCGCGGCGACCTGCTCGCGCAGCACCCGCTGGGTCAATCCCGGTGGATGCACGTCGGCGTTCATCGCAGCCATGCCGGAATCGTCATCTCGAAGGCCGCCCGGCAAGCCAGCGTCGTCACCTCAGGCTGCTGATGAGCTGGGCGCGCGAGCGCATGCCGAACAGCAGCAACAGGGTGGACACGTGGTTCTTGACCGTGCCCTCGGTCAGGTGCGAGAGCTGCGCGATCTCCTTGTTCGACTTGCCGGCCAGCAGCCAGTCGAGGATCTCGACCTGGCGCACGTTGAGCTGCGGCGGCAACTCGGTGGTCGCCGGTTTCGCATGCACGGCGACGGGGGCCGCGGACGGCAGCGCCGGCAGGCCGACCAGATCGTTGTCCCGCACATAGCGCAGCACCTCGCCCAGGTGACCGGTCTTGGGCAGGAATGCCTGCGCCCCGAGCGCCATCGCCCCCTGCACGAGCGCGTGACTGTCCTTGCCCGAGAGCACGACCACGCGCGATGCGGGAAAGGCGCGCTTGAAGCGCACCAGGGTGTCCAGTCCCTGGGCGTCGGGCAGGTCGAGATCGAGCAGCACCAGGAAATGCAATGTCAGATGGCGCTCGTAAAGATGCAGTGCATCGGCCAGGCTGCGCGCCTCGTACACCGGCACGCTGGCGGTCTCCGCCAGCAGCAGCGCCCGCAGGCCCAGGCGCACCAGCTCGTGATCGTCGACCACCAGGATGCCCCGTGCGGGGATCGCAAAGCCGATTTCACTGCGCAGCGGTGTAGCGTGCGGCGGCTGTGGTGTGGCGGTGCCCATGGTCCGGGCATGTTAGTGCGGGCGGTTGCGAATCTGAAATGACCAAAGTCATGAAGGACGCGATCCTGGCACGCAGGAAGACATACGCAAGAAGGCATATGCCTTGGGCTGCAGCCTCAACGCGCCAGCACCAACACCCCCACCAACGCGACCGACACCACCGCCAGCAGCGCCGTCGCCCCTTGCCAGAACCGCACCGGATGCCGCTCGATCAACGGCGGCATCCGCGCACGCAGAAACTCCCGCCCGGGCGCGCGCAGGTCATGCACAAATTCGGACACGGCCTCCTGCCGTTTCGTCGGGTTCGGGTTCAGCGCCTTCTGCAGCACCGCATCGACCCACTCGGGCAGGTCGGGCCGCAGATGGCGAACGGGCATGTAGCGCAGCCGGTTCACATCAGCGGGCGACCGCACCCGCGACACCTGCAGCCCATACGGCAACTGCCCCGCAAGCATCTGGTAGACGATCACCGCCATCGAGAACAGGTCAGACCGCGCACTGCCGCCATTTCCGGTGAAGTACTCCGGCGCGGTGTACTGCAGCGTGCCGGTGATCGCGAGCGGCCTGCCCTCGCCCGCCCCGTCTGCGAGCCCCGCCACGTGCGTCGTCGCGAGGTCGATGATTCGCACGGTGCCGGTGCGGTCGATCATCACGTTCTCGGGGCGCACGTCCTGGTGCAGCATTTCCTTGCCGTGCAGCGCCTGCAGCCCGCTCGCCAGTTGCTCGGCGATGCGGCGCACGCTGTCGAGCGACGGCTTGGGGTTGTCGACCATCCACTGCGCCAGCGTCTGGCCGTCGACGTATTCCATGGCGACGTACAGATGGCCGCGCGTGCGGTCGATCGCGCTTGCCTTCAGCACATGAACGTTGTCGATGCGCCGCGCCACCCACTCTTCCAGCACGAAGCGGTCGAGGTACTCCGGGTCGTCGCGCAGATCGACCGAGGGCAGCTTCAGCACGACCTGCTGCCCGCTCGCGTCGTCCACCGCAAGGTGCACGTGGCTGCGCGAACTCACATGGAGTTCGCGCACGAGGGTGAAGCCTTCGAAGCGGGTGCGGGGGGCGAGCGGCGGTGCGATGGCGAGGCCTTCGCGTTGCAGCGGAAGCTGCGCGGCGTCGGCCGGCGGCAGTTCGTCGATGCGCACGAGCTGCACTGTGCAGTCGTCGTCGCTGCCGCGGGTTCGCGCGGCCTCGGCCAGCAGCCGTGCGGCTTTGTCCAGATCGTCGCCGCTGCGCGCCATCGCGTCGTGTACCGCAGCGGCATCGATGTGCGTGTAGGCGCCATCGGTGGCCAGCAGGTAGACCTCGCCCACCTCCGCCTCCCAGCAGCGGTAGTCGATCTCCACGTTCGGCCCCGCGCCGAGTGCTCGCCCGAGGTACGACTCGACCGACGACAGATGCACCCGGTGGTCTTCGGTGAGTTGTTCCAGCCCGTTCGGATGCAGCCGATGGATGCGCGCATCGCCCACGTGCAGCATGTGCACGTCGCGGCCCTTGAAGACGAGCGCGCTGAAGGTGCAGACGTAGCCGCTGTCCTTGTCGAAGCGCGCGTCGCTGCGCATCGTTTGCGCGTGCAGCCACGAGTTGGTCGCGCCCAGCACGCGCTGGGCTGCGCGGCGCACCGACCATGCATCGGAGGTGGCGTAGTAGTCGTCGAGAAAGCCTCGCACCGCCGCCGCGCTCGCCACCTGGCTCACGCGGCTGGAGCCGATGCCATCTGCCAGCGCCACGGCGATGCCCTTGGACATGCGCAGCGTTCCCTCGGGCAGCATCGCGCCGTGGAAGTCCTGGTTCACCGCGCCCGGCTTGGCCAGCGAGTGCTGGCCGAGCGTCACGCGCAGCGCCTTGTGCACAGGCATCAGCATCGGACGATGCGTGCGTGGTGCGTGAGTGAGGAGTGACCGGTGCTCAGCTGGCCTTGCGCTTGGGCGCCGTCTTGTAGTGCGTCGAATACAGCGTCAGACCCACGAAGGTCAGGCCGCCGACGAGGTTGCCGATGACGGTGGGAATCTCGTTCCAGATCAGGTAGTCCATCAGCGTGAACTTGCCGCCCAGCAAGAGGCCGGTGGGGAACAGGAACATGTTGACGATCGAGTGTTCGAAGCCCATGTAGAAGAACACCATCACCGGCATCCACATGCCGATGGCCTTGCCCGACACGGTGGTGGACATCATGGCCGCGACCACGCCGGTGGAGACCATCCAGTTGCACATCACGCCGCGGATGAACAGCGTCAGCATGCCGGCGGCGCCATGCGCCGCATAGCCGACGGTGCGGCCTTCGCCGATGTGGCCGAGCTTCTCGCCGATGGCGTTGGGTGCCTCGCTGAAGCCGAAGGTGAAGATGATCGCCATGAACACCGCCACGGTGAGCGCACCGGCGAAGTTGCCCACGAACACCAGGCTCCAGTTGCGCATGACGCCGCCCCAGGTGGCGCCAGGACGCTTGTCGAGCACGGCGAGCGGTGCGAGCGTGAACACGCCGGTCAGCAGGTCGAAGCCCAGCAGGTACAGCATGATGAAACCGACCGGGAACAGCATCGCGCCCACCAGCGCATTGCCGGTGTTCACGGTGATGGTCACGGCGAAGGCCGCGGCCAGTGCCAGGATCGCACCGGCCATGTAGGAGCGGATGAGCGTGTCGCGGGTGGACATCAAGAGCTTGGATTCGCCGGCATCGACCATCTTGGTCACGAACTCGGCGGGGGCTAGGTAGGCCATCGGGATTCCTTGGAGAAGCGAAAAAGCGAAGAAGAAAAGAAAACGAAGACGGCCGGCTCAACCCAGCGCTACGAGCACGCGGCCCTCATGAACACGCACCGCATGGGCGCGCACCGAGTACTCGGGCGCCTCCAGGCATTCGCCGCTGCGCAGGTCGAAGTGGTTCTTGTAGAGCGGCGAGGCGACCACGATGCGGTCCCCCAGGCTGCCCACGAGGCCGCGCGAGAGCACGCTGGCGCCGGCCTTCGGGTCCACGTTGTCGATGGCGTACAGGGCCTGCTCCCGGCCCACGCTGAAGATCGCGACATGCACGCCCTCCACCAGCGCGCAGACGCCGGTGTCGGGAAGGATGTCGGTGGCCGCGCACACGGCGGTCCATTGGAGGGTGTCGGTGGTCATCGTGGAGATCCTCGGTTTTCGTCAGACGGTTTCGGCGTCGGCTTCGGTGCTGCGCTCTTCGGCGCGGGCCGGGCGGATCTGGCCGCGCTCCTTCACGAACACGATGTGCTCGTCGGGCTTCTCGCTGTTGACGAAGGAGCGGAAGCGCTGGCGCGTTGCGGGGTCGTTCACCGCGGTCTTCCACTCGCACTGGTAGGTGTCGACCACGCTCTGCATCTGCGCCTCGAGTTCGCCGGCGATGCCCAGGGTGTCCTGCAGCAGCACGCCCTTGAGGTAGTCGAGCCCGCCTTCGAGGTTTTCGCGCCAGGTGCTGGTGCGCTGCAGGCGGTCGGCGGTGCGCACGTAGAACATCAGGAAGCGGTCGATGAGCTGGATGAGCTGCGCCTTGGTGAGGTCGGAGGCGAACAGTTCGGCATGGCGCGGCTTCATGCCGCCGTTGCCGCACACATAGAGGTTCCAGCCCTTCTCGGTGGCGATGATGCCGACGTCCTTGCCCTGCGCCTCGGCGCATTCGCGGGTGCAGCCCGAGACGCCGAACTTGATCTTGTGCGGCGCGCGCAGGCCCTTGTAGCGGTTCTCCAGCTCGACGGCGAGGCCCACGCTGTCGTCCACGCCGTAGCGGCACCACGTCGAGCCCACGCAGCTCTTCACGGTGCGCAGCGACTTGCCGTAGGCATGGCCCGACTCGAAGCCCGCGGCGATGAGCTCTTCCCAGATCGAGGGCAACTGCTCGACGCGCGCGCCGAACATGTCCACTCGGGCGCCGCCGGTGACCTTGGTGTAGAGGCCGTACTTCTTCGCGACCTGCCCCACGGCGATGAGTCCGTCGGGCGTGACTTCGCCGCCCGGCATGCGCGGCACGACCGAGTAGGTGCCGTCCTTCTGGATGTTGCCGAGGAAGTAGTCGTTGCTGTCCTGCAGGCTCGCGAGATTCTTCTTCAGCACGAACTCGTTCCAGCACGAGGCGAAGATGCTCGCCGCCGTGGGCTTGCAGATGTCGCAGCCCAGGCCCTTGCCGTGCTTGGCGAGCAGGTCTTCGAAGCTGCGGATTTCGCCGACGCGGATCAGGTGATAGAGCTCCTGGCGCGAGTACGCGAAGTGCTCGCACAGGTGGTTGTTCACGGCCATGCCGCGCTTGGCCATCTCCACCTTCATCACCTGCCCCACCAGCGCCACGCAGCCACCGCAGGTGGCGCCGGCCTTGGTGCAGGCCTTCATCTCGGCGACGGTGCAGGCGCCCTCGCCCACGGCCGCGCAGATCTGGCCCTTGGTCACGTTGTTGCACGAGCAGATCTGGGCGGTGTCGGGGAGCGCATCCACCCCGAGGCCGGGGCGCGCCTTGCCGTCGCTTGAGGGGAGGATCAAGAACTCCGGGTCCGCCGGCAGCGCGATGCCGTTGAGCGCCATCTGCAGCAGCGTGCCGTATTCGGTCGCATCGCCGACCAGCACCGCGCCGAGCAGCTGCTTGCCGTCTTCGCTCACCACGATCTTCTTGTAGATCTGCTTGTGCTCGTTGATGTACTGGTAGGTGCGCGAATGCGGCGTCTTGCCGTGCGCGTCGCCGATGCTCGCGACGTCCACGCCCATGAGCTTGAGCTTGGTGCTCATGTCCGCGCCGACGAAGGCCGCCTCCTGCTGGCCGGCGATGTGCTTGGCGGCAACGCGGGCCATGTCGTAGCCAGGCGCCACGAGGCCGAAGGTCTGTTCGTTCCACGACGCGCACTCGCCGATGGCGTAGATGTCGTGGTCGCTGGTGCGGCAGTGGCTGTCGATCGCCACGCCGCCGCGCGGGCCGATGGCCAGCACCGACTGACGGGCCAGCTCATCACGCGGACGGATGCCGGCGGAGAACACGATCATGTCGGTCTCCAGGTACGTGCCGTCGGCGAACACCATGCGGTGCCGCGCGGCGGCGCCGTCGGTGATTTCCACCGTGTTGCGGCCCGTGTGCACATGCAGGCCCAGCGCCTCGATGCTGCTGCGCAGCGCGCGGCCGCCGCCCTCGTCGACCTGCACGGCCATGAGACGCGGGGCGAACTCGACCACGTGCGTCTCCAGGCCCATGTCGCGCAGCGCCTTGGCGCATTCGAGGCCCAGCAGGCCGCCGCCGACCACCACGCCGCTCTTGGAGCGCGCGCCGCAGGCCTTCATCGCTTCCAGGTCTTCGATGGTGCGGTAGACGAAGCAGTTGGCGCGGTCGCGCCCGGGCACGGCCGGCACGAACGGCGAGGAGCCGGTGGCCAGCACGAGCTTGTCGTAGGCCACCACTTCGCCATCGGCCGTGGTGAGCGTGTTATTGCGGCGCTCGATGGCCACGGCCTTCGCCGCCAGGCGCAGCGTGAAGCCGCTGCGCTCGAAGAAGCCGGGCTCCACGAGCGAGAGGTCTTCGGCGGTCTTGCCTGCGAAGAACTCGGAGAGATGCACCCGGTCGTAGGCCGCGCGGGGCTCTTCGCAGAACACCGTGACCTCTGCATCGGCAACGCCGAGTTCGTGGAGCTGCTCTAGAAACTTGTGGCCCACCATGCCGTGGCCAATGACTGCGATTTTCATGTCGGATCCTGCGTGCAGCCGGCCATGCGTCAGTCCGCCGCAGACCGCGTCGGAAAGACGACAGTCAGGGCGAGCCCCCGCAAGGGACGGATGCGAATCGGGTTGGAACGGACGTACTGCCGGCCTTGGTTGAACAAAGCTTGCAGTGCGCTCGGGTCCGCCGTCGTTAGCGGAGGCACTGTGAGTGCCGCGGCGGCGTTGCCGCGGAACAGTGCAAGACCCTGCGCAACATCCGTGCCAGGCGATTCAGCCTGCGGTCAGGTCCCCAGGCCTCCGGCCGCACCAAATACGACGCCCCATGGCCGCATCGCCCTGCGCCATGCGCCGTTGTGGCGCATGCGTCGCCCCGTTTGGTGCGGCCCAAAGGCCCGGAGGCGCCCCGGCGCGCGCTGCTACATTGCTTGCCGTTCGCACCTCACTTTGGAAACGCAATGGCCAGCCTACGGGGAAGCGTCGGGAAGCAGCACTTGGAGGCACTGTCCGATTTCAGGTTCAGGCTGCGCAGCTTTCTGCGTTTCAGCGAGGACGCGGCCAGGGCCGAAGGCATCACGGTGCTGCAATACCAGCTGATGCTTCACACGCAGGGATTTCCAGGACGGGAATGGGCCACGGTCAGTGAAATCGCCGAGCGGTTGCAGGCCCAGCCGCACGGCGTGGTCGCGCTCGTGTCGCGCTGCGAGGAAGCGGGTCTGGTCAAGCGCAAGCCCAGCAGCACCGACCGGCGGCAGGTCGAGGTGCACCTGCTGGCCGCGGGGCGCAAGAAGCTGGAGACGCTGGCCGCCCTGCACAAGAACCAGGTGGCCAAGCTCGCGGAAGTCGTGGCGCTCGTGAACAAGGACGGCGCCTAGCAAGAAAAAGCAAGGCGGCGGGCCGGTCCTTTTTTCGAGGACACGACCCGTCGCGCAGGCAATCAACGCCCCGTGGAAACCTCGATTTCGACGCGCCGGTTCGGCGCCAGGCAATCGATCAGTGCCGCGCGGCTGGCCTGCGCGCACTGCACCTTGGGCTCCGATTCGCCCCTGCCCTGCACCTGCACGCTCTGCGCCGGCACGCCGGCCTGCACGAGGTAGTCGCGCACGGTCGTCGCGCGCGCCAGCGAGAGCGCCTGGTTGTAGCTTTCGCTGCCGAGCCGGTCGGTGTGGCCGGTCACCCGGACCGCATCCACCGGCCTCGGGCTGGCCTTGATGTCGCTCGCCAGCGCATCGAGCTTGCGCCGGCCGTCGGGCAACAGATCGGCCAGCGAACGGCCATCGAAGCGGAAGAGCCCGTCGGCGCCCAGGGTCGTCGTCCTCGCGGGCGCCGGCGCAGGCTGGATGACCGCAACCGGCCGCGCCGCTGCGGGCGGCGGCTTGAGCAGGTCGGCGCAGCCCGGGCCCTTCCAGTACGAGCCATTGACCAGCACATCCGCATTGAAGCGAACCATGTACTGGCAGGTGATGTATTCCGGACCGGCGCCGGTGCGGAAATGGAAGATGTAGTTCCACTCGCGCACGCCGGCCAGCCCTTCGCTGAAGTGCGGAAAGCCCAGCAGCTCGCGCACTTGGTCCTTGCCCATGCCGGTGCGCATGGTGCGCAGGGCCTCCAGGTTCGGGAAGGCGCCCTGCCGCCACGTGGCCGAATCGAGTGCGGGGAAGTCCTCGTCCTTCGGCGGCGGCGGGTTCTCCGAAGCGGCGCGGGCCTGCATCTCGGGCGTGATGGTGTAGCTCGTCGCGCAGCCGCCGGCCAACAGCGCGGCAAGGCAGAGCGCGGCGAGCGGCGTGGCGCGAATCGCGACGGAGGTCCTGGCTTGAGAAAGCTTGTTCATGGTGAGTTCGTCCAGTTCTTCTCGATGGCGATCAGTTGAAGACCCATTCCGCGCCGACGGTCGCGCCCACCCCGGCACGGCTGGTGGCCACGCCGCCGGTGATGCTCCAGGCGTTGTTCTCGGCGGTGCGCCGGAAGCTGATGCCCACCGCGCTCTCGCCCTTGAACGAACCCGCGCCGATGCGCATCACCGTCTTGCCGGGCACGTAGCTGCCGGGCATCTGCAGCGCCATGGCCGCGGCCACGCCGGCGTAGGCGTTCTTCTCGACGCCGTCGATGCGGTCGTTGACCGCGTTGATGCGGTTGTTCAGGCCGCTGCCGAGCGCGTTCAACTGGTTCACGTTGACGGCGTCGGTGCCCGCCACGCCGGGCGCCACGTTGCGCACCGTGACCGGGCCGGTGGCATTGCTGCCGCCCATGCTCACGCTGTTGTAGTTGACCGAGCCGTCGGCGTTGCTGTCGTACTTGACCGTCGACTGGTCGATCGCCGCGACCGTGCCCTGCACGCCCCGCAGTTGCGAGACGTTGACCGCATCGCTGTCGGCCGTGCCCGCGGCCACGCCGGTGATCTGGCGGAACTGGCCGCTCGCCGCATTGCCCACCGAGACGGCCGCCAGCGTGCTGGTGGTCGCGCCGATGGCGATGCGCTGCGCGTCGGTGGCCGTGGGCGGCACGTAGCCCGCCACGCCCGCGGCCGTCGAGGCGACCGAGCCCGCGCCCAGTGCCACGCCGCCTGCCTGCGTCACGCTGCTGCCCGCGCCCATCGCCACGCCCTGCACGCCCGCGGCCGATGCCCCGGTGCCCATCGCGATCGAATCGGCCAGGTGCGAAGTTGCGCCCTGCCCGATCGCGATGCCGCCCGGTGCGCTCTGCTGCACCACGGCGCCGTTGCCGATGCCCACGCCGTTGTTGCCGTTGACCACCGTCTGCGGCCCGACCGCCACCGACTCCGCGCCGACCGCGAGCGAATCGGCCGCGGTGGAGTTGGCATGGAAGTACTTGATCGGCGTGACGGCGAAGGACTGCAATGCACCGCTGAGCTGCCGCACGGTGACCGCGTCCTGCGCCTGGGTGCCGTCCGCCACGTTGGTGATCTGGCGGTAGGTGGTGGCGCTGCCCACCGACAGCGCGCCCAGCAGGGTGCGGTCGGCGGTGTTGAACGGGATCAGCGCGCTGCCTGCGGGAATGTTGCCGCTGCTGCTTGCGACCGCCCGGTCGGACACCGCGCCCGAGCCGATGGCCACGGCGCCGTTGACGGTCGCGCTGGCATCCTTGCCCGACGCAATGGCATCGGCCCCCGTGGCACCGAGGTTGTCCTCGTTGCCGCCCCCCGTCGAGTTGACGCTGTAGTACTTGATCTTGTTGGCCGTGATCGTGGTGCTCAGGTTCTCGATCGACTGGTTGGTGGCGAACAGCTGCGAGCCGTTGATCGCGTCGGTCGAGGAGCCGGAGATCCGGCCTGCCGCCACGTTGGTGAGCGTGCGTTCGCCGCCCACCGTGCCGACGCTGACCGTGCCGATCGGCGAGACGCCCTGGAAGTTGTAGACCGTGCCGTTGATCGTCGTGCTGGCCGTGCCCACCGCCGCGCTCGTGGCCGAGCCCGCGCCCAGCGCCACGCTGTTGGCGTCGCCCGCCGTCGCGCCCAGGCCGATGGCCACCGCCGAAGCACCGGCCGCCGCCGCGTTCTTGCCCGACGCGATGGCGTCGGCGCCGGTCGCGCCGAGGTTGTCCTCGTTGGTGCCGCCCGTGGAGTTGACGCTGTAGTAGCGCGTCTTGTTGGCGGTGACCGTGGTGCTCAGGTCTTCGATCGACTGGTTGGTGGCGAACAGCTGCGAGCCATTGATCGCATCGGTCGAGGTGCCGGAGATCCGGCCGGCCGCGACGTTGGTGATCGTGCGCTCGGCGCCGCCCGAACCGACGCTGACCGTACCCACCGGGGTGACGCCCTGGAAGTTGTAGGTCACGCCGTTGATCGTCGTGCTGGCGGTTCCGACAGGCGTGGCTGTGGACGAGCCCGCACCCAGTGCCACGCTGTTGGCCGTGCCGGCCGTCGCGCCCAGGCCGATGGCCACTGCCGAAGCACCGGCCGCGGTCGCGTTCTTGCCGGAGGCGATGGCATCGGCGCCAGTCGCGCCGTCGTTGGCCTCGTTGCCGCCGCCGGTCGAGTTGACGCTGTAGTACTTGGTCTTGCTGCCGGCCACCGTGGTGTTCAGCTGGTCGACGTTCACGCCGTCGGTGCCTGCCACGCCGGGTGCCACATTCGTGATCTGCGTGCCCCCCGCGTTGATGCCGGTGGTCGTCACGCTAGGTCCACCCACGATGGTCAAGCCGCCGTTGTCGATCTTCGTGTTGCCTGTCGTCACGGAGTTGAAGATCGGATCGGCCACCACATCGACCCTGATCTGGTTGCCCGTGCGGGTGACGGTCGTGTTGCTGCCGTCAGCGAAGTCCGCCGTTCCGCCGGGGGCGATGTTCTGCGGCGTCGCTTCGCCATTGGCGCTCAGGTTCCAGCCCTTGCCCGCCGTCGTCGCGACGTCGGCGATCGACTGGTTGGTGGCGAACAGCTGCGAGCCGTTGATGGCGTCGGTCGAGGTGCCGGAAATACGGCCCGCTGCCACATTGGTGATCGTGCGTTCGCCGCCCACCGTGCCGACGCTGACCGTACCCACCGGCGCGACGCCCTGGAAGTTGTAGACCGTGCCGTTGATCGTCGTGCTGGCAGTTCCCACCGGCGTGGCCGTGACTGAACCCGAGCCCAGCGCCACGCTGTTGGCCGTACCAGCCGTCGCGCCCAAGCCCATGGCAACGCTGGAAGCACCAGCGGCCGTGGCGTTCTTGCCCGATGCAATGGCATCGGCACCGGTCGCGCCGTCGTTGGCTTCGTTGCCGCCGCCAGTCGAGTTGACGCTGTAGTACTTGGTCTTGCTGCCAGCCACCGTGGTGTTCAGCTGGTCGACGTTCACGCCGTCAGTGCCCGCGACGCCCGGCGCCACGTTGGTGATCTGCGTGCCGCCGGCATTGATGCCGGTGGTCGTCACGCTCGGTCCGCCCACGATGGTCAAGCCGCCGTTGTCGATCTTGGTGTTGCCCGTCGTCACCGAGTTGAAGATCGGATCTGCAGACACATCGACCCGAATCTGGTTGCCCGTGCGCGTGACGGTCGTGTTGCTCCCGTTGGCGAAGTCCGCCGTTCCGCCGGGGGCGATGTTCTGCGGTGTGGCCTCGCCATTGGCGCTCAGGTTCCAGCCCTTGCCTGCCGTCGTTGCCACATCGGCGATGGCCGAGTTGGTGGCGAACAACTGCGAGCCGTTGATCGCATCGGTCGAGGTGCCGGAGATCCGGCCCGCCGCGACGTTGGTGATCGTGCGCTCCGCACCTCCGGCGCCCACGCTGACCGTGCCCACTGGGGTAGTGCCCTGGAAGTTGTACGTTGTGCCGTTGATCGTCGTGCTGGCGGTTCCCACCGCAGCAGCCGTTGAGGAGCCCGCACCCAGTGCCACGCTGTTGGCTGTACCGGCCGTTGCACCCAAGCCCATGGCAACACTGGAAGCACCAGCAGCCGTGGCGTTCTTGCCCGAGGCAATGGCATCGGCGCCGGTCGCGCCGTCGTTGGCTTCGTTGCCGCCGCCAGTCGAGTTGACGCTGTAGTACTTGGTCTTGCTGCCAGCCACCGTGGTGTTCAGCTGGTCGACGTTCACGCCGTCGGTGCCCGCAACGCCCGGCGCCACGTTGGTGATCTGCGTGCCGCCGGCGTTGATGCCGGTGGTCGTCACGCTAGGTCCACCTACGATGGTCAAGCCGCCGTTGTCGATCTTCGTGTTGCCTGTCGTCACCGAGTTGAAGATCGGATCGGCAGACACATCGACCCGAATCTGGTTGCCCGTGCGCGTCACGGTCGTGTTGCTCCCGTTGGCGAAGTCAGCCGTTCCGCCGGGGGCGATGTTCTGCGGCGTGGCCTCGCCATTGGCGCTCAGGTTCCAGCCCTTGCCTGCCGTCGTTGCCACATCGGCGATGGCCGAGTTGGTGGCGAACAGCTGCGAGCCGTTGATCGCATCGGTCGAGGTGCCGGAGATCCGGCCTGCAGCCACGTTGGTGATCGTGCGCTCCGCGCCTCCGGCGCCCACGCTGACCGTGCTCGTCGGCGCAACGCCCTGGAAGTTGTAGACCTTGCCGTTGATCGTTGCGCTCGGCGTGCCCACCGCCGCGGCCGTGACCGAACCGGAGCCCAGTGCGACGTCGCCTGCGTTGTTGGCCACCGCCGTGTCGCCGAACGCCACCGCGCCCGCGGCCAATGCCTTGCTCGTGCTGCCGATCGCCACACTGCCCTGGCCCACCACCGTGTTCTGGAAGCCGATGCCCACAGCGCCCTGCGCCGCCGTGCCGGGGACGCTGACGTCCTGTCCGCCGCCACCGACCTTGTTGGTATTGCCCATCGCCACAGAGCCGTTGCCGGTGGCCGTGTTGTCCTTGCCCTGGGCCACCGCGCCGTCGCCGGTGGCGGTGTTCGGGTCGCCGATGGCGACCGCACCGTTGCCGTTGGCGACGTTGCCCGCGCCCATCGCCACCGCGCCGGTGCCGCCCAACACCCGCGAGTTGCTGCCGGCAGCGATCGAGCCCACGCCCGCTGCCGCAGCGACCGTGTTGCTATCGCCCAGCGCCAGGGTCGAAGCCGCCAGCGCCTGCGAGCCGTTGCCGATCGCCGTCGCATTCGTTGCCGATGCACTGGTGGACGCGCCGATTGCAACGGCGCCGCCAGCACTCGCGTTGGCCGAGGTGCCCATGGCCACAGCCGAAGTGGCGAGAGCCTTCGAACCTTGTCCGACCGCCACGGCCTTGTCCGCCGCGGCATTGGCGCCGGGGCCGATGGCTGTGGAGGTCACGCCGCTCGCCCTGGAGAAGACGCCGACAGCCACGCTGTTGGTTGCAAGGGCGTTGGCACCCGCACCGATGGCGGTCGAACCGCTGGCGCCAGCGGCTTTCGCCCCGACGCCCAGCGCGACGGATTGGTTGGCCGAGGCCTCCGCGGCATCGCCGATTGCCACCGACTGATTTCCGGTCGCGTTGGACTGGAAACCGGCCGCGGTCGAGTGCGTTCCGGAAGCGCGAGCCGCAACGCCGGCCGCCAGGGAGTTGGCCCCCGTCGCGCCATTGTTGGTGTAGTTCGCCTGCTGTATGCCGCTGTCGTTCACGCTGTAGTAGTGCGTAGGCGTGCTGGCGGCGATGGCCGCGATGGCCTGGTTGGTGGCGTACAGCTGCGAGCCGTTGATGGCGTCGGTCGAGGTGCCGGAGATCCGGCCGGCCGCCAGGTTGGTGATGGTGCGCTCGGCACCCGGGGCACCGACGCTCACCGTCGAGGTCGGCGTCGTGCCGGCGAAGAGATAGGTCGTGCCGCCGATCACGGTGCTGGGCGTGCCGACCGCCGTGTCGGTCTTGGAGCCCGAACCCAGTGCGACGTCGCCTGCGTTGTTGGCCACCGCCGTGTCGCCGAACGCCACCGCGCCCGCGGCCAGTGCCTTGCTCGTGCTGCCGATCGCCACACTGCCCTGGCCCACCACCGTGTTCTGGAAGCCGATGCCCACAGCGCCCTGCGCCGCCGTGCCGGGGACGCTGACGTCCTGTCCGCCGCCGCCGACCTTGTTGGTGTTGCCCATCGCCACAGAGCCGTTGCCGGTGGCCGTGTTGTCCTTGCCCTGGGCCACCGCGCCGTCGCCGGTGGCGGTGTTCGGGTCGCCGATGGCCACGGCGCCGTCGCCGCTCGCGACGTTGCCCGCACCGATGGCCACCGCCTTGCCCCCGGTAGCGGTGGAACCGTTGCCGATGGAGACGGCATCCGCGGCATCGGCGATGGCGTTGGTGCCCATCGCGATCGCGTTGAGTGCCGAGGCCTTGGCGCTGTTGCCGATCGCGACCGCCTGGTTGGCGGAGGCAAGGGCGAGCGCACCCACGGCGGTCGCGTTCTGGCCGCCCGCCGCCGTGCCGAAGCCCAGCGCGGTGGAGCGCGAGAGCGTCGCCGCGGCGTTGTTGCCCACGGCGACCGCGCCGTCGGCCGCGGCGCTGGCGCCCGACCCCGCCGCGACCGAACCGACGCCGGCCGACACCGCCTGGTTGCCCATGGCGAGCGAGAAATCCGCCGACGCGTTGGCGAGATTGCCGAGCGCGGCCGAACTGATTCCTGAAGCGTTGGACCGGGTGCCGATGGCTGCGGCATCAACGCCGCTTGCGCTGCTGCCCCAGCCGCCGGCAAACGCACGGCCGCCGCTGGCGCTCGAGCTGACGCCGACCGCCGTGGAGTTCCCTCCCGACGCGTTGGCAAAGGTGCCCAAGGCGCTGTCCCCGGCTCCTGTGGCGGTGGCGGAAGCGCCCAGCGCAACCGTATTGATATTGCTTGCGACCGTGCCGGTCCCCACCGCCACTGCAGAGGTGGCCGAGGCCGCGGCGTTGAGGCCGATCGATGTCGTCGCATTTCCAGCAACGGCAATGCCTGCGTTGGTGCCGATAGCGACGTTGTCGTTGCCGCTTACCAGGCTGCCCGCAGCAGCGTCCAGGTTGGCGTCGTAGGCGACCGTGCCGTCACCCGTACCCAACGCGACGTTGCGCGTTCCCGTGACGCCTGAACCCGCGCCTCGCATCACGCTAGGAATGCCTCCCCCCATGGCTGTGTTCTGCGCGCCGCTGACCAGCGTTCCCGCGGCAATGCCGACTGCGACCGACCCCGTATTGGCGGTCGTCGAACCCGCACCCGCCCCCTGGCCGACCGCAACTGTGCTGGCTCCCATCGCCAGCGCTTGCGCTCCAAGCGCAAGCGAGCTGTTTCCTTGCGCTCGCGCGCTGTTCCCGACGGCGGTGGCAGCCTCGTCGGTTGCTGTTGCCTCGTTCCCGACCGCGACGCTTCGTAGCGCGGTCGCTCTTGTGGAGTAGCCGACGGCGGTGGCGAAGTTGCTGCCTGCAACAGCTATCGTGCCAACGGCAATGGCATTGCCGCCATTCGCGGTCACATCCGTGCCGATCGCGATGGCGCCACCGGCCAATGCGCCGGTCGTGGGCCCCGTGCGTGCCCCCAGGTAGATGGAGTTGATGCCGGCGGAATAAGCTCCGAAACCCAACGAGATGGAGTTCTGCGCGGCGCTGTGGGAGGAATAGCCGACAGCGAGGCCGCCGAGCACATCGCTCACGGCAAGCGAACCCAGCGCGGTGGCGCCGATGCCCGATGCCTTGGAGCTCAGGCCCATGCACGAGGCGGTACCGTTGTACGCGTTGTACGGCGCCACGCTGCAATCCACCGCCTGCGCCTCGGCGAAAGAAGTCCACCCGAGGGCGCTGAGGGCCACCAGCGCAGTCGCGAGTCCCGCTCGCAGCCGCCGCGCCGGAAGCGCCGCAAACACGCTTCCTGCCGCGGCCAGCGCCACGAGACTGCCGCCGCGTTTTCCGCGGGCGTGGGAAATCTCCGATGCCGCAACCCAGGCACCAAGGGACTCATTCCAGAGCGAGCGGTAAGTTCTATTCATGGGATCCATCCATCCGTTGAAAAACCATTGAATGGCAGGCGCCATTCCGCTCCCTGGGCATTTTTTTGAAATTTCGTTTTGAAATTAATCTTAATAAACGAATGGAGTGCCGCAATGACTCATGTCGCATTTTGGAGTCATTTTGTCGAACCTATTTGTATTTTCAATTGACTCATAAACACGAATAGTAATATGAAGTTACTAACGAATAAAACTCTTACCACATCCATCGATGGAGTTCAATATAGTTATTATTTCTAATCATCATTTGGATATCGATTGATATCGAAATCATGATCTCTCGGAGGAGATTTACCCGCCTCCCTTGGCATTCAATTTCCATTTGATGTGAAAATCGTATTTATTCGGCGTCAAATGAATATCAATAAATACTCCCGCCAAATTGATCAAATTGGAAAAAAATGCGGGCACCCCGGCGTGCAGCCGGTGTGAAATGACGAGTTCGCTATTTGGCAGGCGCCTTGCCAATTCGTGCGTATTGCTGCTCGGCAGCATGCGGCCGCTCCCCATTGGCGAGCGACCAGAAAGCGCTGTGAATCCCGAAAAAGATCCACAGGCTTTTTTCTGCCCCAAAAGGCGCTGGGGCTTTCAATTGCACGCCACCCGCGGTGGTCGTGCGCGTTGGAACGTTCTTTCAGATCACCGGCGAGTCTTGCTTCAAGACACCGCCATGCCTCGCCTGACCTGCTGCGTGATTTCGTCGGCCAGCACTTCGTCCTGGCCGGCTTCGAGCCCGTCGAGCGCACGCCGGACGATGTCCTCGGGGCTGGACTTGGGCACGTCGAAGCTGCTGGTCATGTCGGTGTCGACATAGGCCATGTGCAGCCCCAGCACCTGGGTCTTCTGCGGCGCGAGTTCGCTGCGCAGCGCGTTGGTGAGCGACCAGGCCGCGGACTTGCTCGCCGAATACGCGGCCAACTCGCCGCCGTTCACCCACGAGGCGACCGACAGCACATTGAGCAACGCGCCGCCGCCGTTGGCCGCGAGCACCGGCGCAAAGGCCTTGCTCATGCGCAGCACGGCGAAGAAGTTGGTCTCCAAGAGGCGGCGCGCGACCTCTTCGCTGTCGGGCGCGAGAAAACCTCCGGCCTGCGCGATGCCGGCGTTGTTGATGACCAGCGTCACGTCCGAGGCCAGCGCCGCGGCGGCGGCCACCTCGTCGGGCTTGTTGACGTCGAGCCGCAGCGGCTCGACGCCGGCCTGCGTGACGGTGGCGGGGTCGCGTGCACCGGCGTAGACCTTGCGGGCGCCGCGGGCGAGCAATTCGCGCGTGAATGCGAGGCCGAGGCCGCGGTTGGCACCGGTGACGAGGACGACTGCATTTTCGATCTTCATGAAATATCTCCAGGGGGTTGTGGGTTGAAAAACAGGTTCACTTGAGCTTGATGACGACCTTGCCCTTGGCACGGCCGGCTTCGACATAGGCGAGCGCCTCGTTGGTCGAAGCGAAGGGAAAGACGCGATCGATCACCGGGCGGATGGCGCCGGACTCGATGAGCCGGGCGATCTCGCGCAACTGGCCGCCGTTCGCCCTCATGAAGAGGAACGAATAGCCCACGCCGCGGGCGCGCGCCCGGCGCCGGATGCCGGCGCTCAGCAGCCGGATGACCAGCCGCACGAAACCGGGCGCTGCGATCGCCTCGCCGAATTCTGGATCGGGCGGCCCGGAAATGGAGATGAGCTTTCCGCCGCACTTGAGCACGCGCAGGGACTTCTCGAGCGTCTTGCCGTCCTGGCTGTTCAGCACGACGTCGCAGCCGCTCAGGATGTCTTCGAAATCCTGCTTGCGGTAATCGACGACGACGTCCGCACCCAGGCGCCGGACGAACTCGACATTGGACGTGCCCGTCGTCGTGGCGACGGTGGCGCCCAGGTGCTTCGCGAGCTGGATGGCAAAGGTGCCTACGCCGCCGGAGCCCGCCTGGATGAAGACCTGCTGCCCCTTCCCGAGCCCCGCCTTCTCAACGAGCGCCTGCCATGCGGTCAGGCCGACCAGGGGGATGGAAGCGGCCTCCTCCATCGTGAGGTTCCCGGGCTTGAGCGCGAGCGAGGCTTCCTTCACCGGTACGAACTCCGCGAAGGTGCCGATGCGGAAATCGTCGGTCCGCGCATAGACCTCGTCGCCCACCTTGAACTGCCGCACCTGCGGCCCGGTCTTGACCACGACGCCGGCCACGTCGTGCCCCAGCACGAGCGGCAGGCGGTACGGCAGGATGAGCTTGAACTCGCCGTTCCTGATCTTGGCGTCCAGCAGGTTCACACCCGCGGCGTGGACCTCGACCAGGACCTCGTCGTCGCGCAGGCTGGGCATCGGCATGTCCGCCGATCGCAACGCACCTTTCTTGCCGTACCGATCGAGAACAAATGCCTTCATGGTGTTTCCTTGGGATTGGCGGAGGAAAAAATCGAACTTCGCATGATGTTCATCATATTTAAAGGCAAGCAAATGGCCGGCATCCTCCAGGTTGAAATCAGGCGCCGGCGGGAAGCAGCCGCTGGAGGGCCGTCTCGAGCAGGCGCTCGGACAGCGCGGGCTCGTCGACCGCGCGGGCCAGCGTCAAGGCGCCGACCATGGTGGCAATCGTCACCAGCGCCTGCTCGTGGGCGCCGGGCTGCCCCCAATCGGGCAACTGGCGGGCGACCAGGTCGACCATCGCCTTGATGTGCCGGGTCGTCGCGCTGCGCACTTCAGGCGCCTGCCGCGGGGTTTCCGAGCCCAGCGCGGCCAAGGGGCAGCCGATGTCCGCGTGCTCCTGGTGCTCTTTCGAGAGGTAGGCGCGCAGCATGCGCTCCAGGGCCTTGCCGGTGGGGACACTGGCCGCGGCGTCCGTTGCTGCGGCCGCCGACTCCGCGCACGCCCGGACGGCAGCTTCGGCCAGCATGGCTTCGCGCGACGGGAAATGCGCGTAGAACGCGCCGTGCGTCAGGCCCGCCTCTTTCATGATGTCGGCGACGCCGGTGCCGTCGTAGCCGCTGCGGCGAATGGCCTTGGCGGCCACGGCCACGATGCGTTCGTGCGAAGCCTCCTTGGCGGCACTCCTGGCGTTGATTTTCGAGTTTGGCATTACGCGCATCATGCCAAATTAACCGGGCAAGCGCAAGACGGCTGCCAACTGCCGCTTCTCAACCCAGTGCGTCGTTCACCTGCTCGTTGAATTCCGTCTGGCTGAGCGCCGCGCCGATTTCCCGCGGCATCGCATCGCGCACCGAGAACACGCCCAGGATCTTCGCCCCCGACACCAGCGGCAGGTGGCGAAAGCCGCGCTCCAGCATCAGCACGACCGCGTCGGACACCAGCGTCTCGGGCGGCACGCAGATCGGGTTGGGCGTCATGACCTCTCGCACCGGCGTGCGGTCGGGGTCGAGCCCCTTGGCGAGCACGCGGGTCATCAGGTCGCGCTCGGTGAGGATGCCCAGCAGCGTGTCGGGCAGCTCCATGACGAGCACGCTGCCGCAGTTGGCACGCGTCATCACGCAGGCGGCGTCGCGCACGCTGGCCTGCGGACCCAGGCTGACGACGTGCTTGCGCGTGACGGATTGGAAAACGGTGCGCTCGGCCATGGTGCGCCCTCCGGAAGTAAGGTCGATGGTGCCGCCGGCGCCGGCTCAGCGCAAGGAGGCGTTCAGCTTTTCCAGCGCGGTCGCGCCGGGGCACAGCGCGTCGGCGTCCAGCGTGTTGAGCGGCCGGCTGGAGGTGTTGAGCGCCGTGTGCAGGTCGGTGGCCAGCGGGTCGACGTAGAGCAGCCCGGTCACCACCTCGCCCATCTCGTGGTGGCGCTGCATGTAGGCCATCGCGGCGTAGCGGTCGCCGGGGTTGTAGTCGGGGTGGAGGCTGCGCAGCCGCAGCAGCGTGCCGTCGTGCTGGCGCACATCCATCACCTCGCCCGGGCCGATGTCGGCGGTGATTTCCTCGCGCCCGCTGATGAAGTCGATGCGGCTCACCGCCTCGTTGTGCTCGCGCACGTAGTCGTAGCTCTTGGTGCTGCCGGGGTGGTTGTTGAAGGCGACGCACGGGCTGATCACATCGATGAAGGCCGAGCCGCCGTGGCTGATCGCACCCTTGATGAGCGGCACCAGCTGCGCCTTGTTGCCCGAGAAGCCGCGCCCCACGTAGCTCGCGCCCAGTTGCAGCGCCAGCGCCACCAGGTCCACCGGGCTGTCGGTGTTGACCACGCCCTTCTTGCTCTTGGAGCCCTGGTCGGCCGTGGCCGAGAACTGGCCCTTGGTGAGGCCGTAGACGCCGTTGTTCTCCACGATGTAGGCCATGCGCACGCCGCGCCGCATGGCATGCGCGAACTGGCCGAGGCCGATGGAAGCCGAGTCGCCGTCGCCCGAGACGCCCAGGTACAGCAGGTCGCGGTTGGCCAGGTTGGCGCCGGTCAGCACGCTGGGCATGCGGCCGTGCACGGTGTTGAAGCCGTGCGAGGCGCCGAGAAAATAGTCCGGCGTCTTCGAGCTGCAGCCGATGCCCGAGAGCTTGGCGACGCGGTGCGGCTCGATGTCCAGCTCCCAGCAGGCCTCGATGATCGCGGCGGAAATCGAGTCGTGGCCGCAGCCGGCGCACAGCGTGGAGATCTTGCCCTCGTAGTCGCGCCGCTTGTAGCCGACCTTGTTGGTGGCCAGCGTCGGATGGTGCAGCCGTGGCTTGGCGAGATAGGTCATGCGGATTCCTTCGCAGTGGCGACGCCGGCCGTCTTCCGCACATGCGCGGCGATGGCCTGGCCGATGAAGCGCGCGGTGATCGGCGTGCCGTCGAAATGCAGCACGCGCACCAGCCGGGCCGGATCGAACTCCAGCTCGTTGACCAGCAGGCTGCGCATCTGCGCATCGCGGTTCTGCTCGACCACGAACACCTGCCGGTGCGCGGCGAGGAACTCCGCCACGCTCTCGGGGAACGGAAACGCGCGCAGCCGCATCGCATCGAGGTGGATGCCCTCTTCTTCCAGCGCCTCGAGCGCCTCGTGCATCGACGGGCTGGTCGATCCGAAATAGATCACGCCCAGGTCGGTCTTCTCTGCCGCGGGCCGCAGCACCGGCTGAGGCACCAGCGTGGCCGCGGTGGCGAACTTCTTCAGCAGCCGCTCGACGTTGTAGATGTAGTCCGGCCCGCGCTCCGAGTACCGCGCATACGCATCGCGCGTGGTGCCTCGCGTGAAGTAGCTGCCCTTGGTCGGGTGCGTGCCCGGCAGCGTGCGCCATGGAATGCCGTCGCCGTCCACGTCCTTGTAGCGGCCGAAATCGCGGCCCGCCTCCAGCTCTTCGGCGGTCATCACCTTGCCGCGGTCGTAGGCCTTGGCGTCGTCCCATGCGAAGGGCTCGCACAGGCGCTGGTTCATGCCGATGTCCAGGTCGGTCATGAGGAACACCGGCGTCTGCAGCCGGTCGGCCAGGTCCAGCGCGGCCGCCGCATGTTCAAAGCACTCGTGCGGGTCTTCGGGGAACAGCAGCACATGCTTGGTGTCGCCGTGCGAGGCATAGGCGCACGAGAGGATGTCGGCCTGCTGCGTGCGCGTCGGCATGCCCGTGGAAGGCCCGCCGCGCTGCACGTTGATGAGCGTGACCGGAATCTCCGCGAAGTACGCGAGGCCGATGAACTCGGTCATGAGGGAGATGCCCGGCCCCGAGGTCGGCGTGAAGGCGCGCGCGCCGTTCCATCCGGCGCCCACCACCATGCCGATGGAGGCGAGCTCGTCTTCGGCCTGCACGATGGCAAAGCGGTGCTGGCCGGTGGCGGGGTCCACGCGGAACTTGGTGCAGTACTTCTGGAAAGCCTCGGCCACCGAGGACGACGGCGTGATCGGGTACCAGGCCGCCACCGTCGCACCGCCATACACGCAGCCCAGCGCCGCCGCGCTGTTGCCGTCCACGAAGATGCGGCTGCCCACGCGGTCGGCGCGCCGCACCTGGATGCCCAGCGGTTCGCGCAGGTGCTCGCGCGCGAAGTCGCAGCCCAGGTGCAGCGCCTGCACGTTGGAGGCCAGCAGTTTTTCCTTGCCCTTGTACTGCTCGCCGAAGAGCTTCTCGACCACCTCGGGCTCGATGCCCAAAAGGATGGCCAGCGCGCCGACGTAGACGATGTTCTTGAAGAGCTGCCGCTGGCGCGGGTCCTGATAGACCGCGTTGCAGATCTCGGTGAGCGGCATGCCGATCACGCGGATGTCGTCGCGGAACTTCGAGGGCGGCAACGGCCGCGTGCTGTCGTAGAAGAGATAGCCGCCGGGTTCCAGCTCGGCCAGGTCGGCGTCCCAGGTCTGCGGGTTCATCGCCACCATCATGTCGGTGCCGCCGCGGCGCCCGAGATGGCCCGCTTCGGTCACGCGCACCTCGTACCAGGTCGGCAGGCCCTGGATGTTGCTCGGGAAGATGTTGCGCGGGCTCACCGGCACGCCCATGCGCAAGATGGCCTTGGCAAACAGTTCGTTGGCCGAGGCCGAACCCGAGCCGTTGACGTTGGCGAACTTGATGACGAAGTCGTTGATGCCTTCGATCTGCGGAACAGGTGCGCTCATGCCGCCACCCCCTGCTCATGCGCTTGGCCCGCCGGCGTCATCTTCAGCAGGAATTTCTGCATGTCCCAGGCCCCCGTGGGGCAGCGCTCGGCGCACAGGCCGCAGTGCAGGCAGACGTCCTCGTCCTTCACCATCACGCGTCCGGTCTTCAACCCGCCGGACACGTACAGGTCCTGCGCAAGATTCAACGCGGGCGCCTTGAGCCGGCCGCGCAGGTCGGCCTCGTCGCCGTTCTCGGTGAAGCTGATGCAGTCCATCGGGCAGATGTCCACGCAGGCATCGCACTCGATGCAGGCGGGTTCGGTGAACACGGTCTGCACGTCGCAGTTGAGGCACCGCTCGGCCTCCTTGAAGGCGGTGGCGGCGTCGAAGCCCAGCTCCACCTCCACGCGGATGCTCGCGAGCGCCGTCTCGGCCTTGGCCCACGGCACCTTGTAGCGCAGGTCGTTGGAGGTGTCGTTGTCGTAGCTCCACTCGTGGATGCCCATCTTCTGCGACACCAGGTTGGTCATGGGCGCGGGGCGCACGTACACCGGCTCGGCGCGCAGCAGCTTGTCGATCGACACGGCCGCCTCATGGCCGTGGGCCACGGCCGTGATGATGTTCTTCGGGCCGAAGGCCGCATCGCCGCCGAAGAACACGTTCGGCACCGTCGACTGGAAGGTGTTCTTGTCGAGCGTGGGCAGGCCCCACTTGTCGAAGGCGATGCCGCTGTCGCGCTCGATCCACGGAAAGGCGTTTTCCTGTCCCACCGCGACCAGCACCTCGTCGCATTCGAAGAAGGCATCGGGCTCGCCGGTGGGCACCAGCGAGCGGCGGCCCTTGTCGTCGTACTCGGCGCGGACCACCTCGAAGGTCATGCCCTTGAGCTGACCCTGGTCATGCACAAAGGCCTTGGGCACGTGGAAGTTGACGATCGGAATGCCCTCGTGCTGCGCGTCTTCCTTCTCCCACGGCGAGGCCTTCATCTCGTCGAAGCCGCTGCGCACGATCACCTTCACGTCGGTGCCGCCCAGGCGCCGCGCCGAGCGGCAGCAGTCCATGGCCGTGTTGCCGCCGCCCAGCACGATCACGCGCTGGCCGATGCGCGTGATGTGGCCGAAGGACACGGAGTTGAGCCAGTCGATGCCGATGTGAATGCTGGCCGCCGCTTCCTTGCGGCCGGGCACGTCGAGGTCGCGCCCGCGCGGCGCGCCGCAGCCGACGAAGATCGCGTCCCACCCCTCGGCCATCAGCGCCTTCATCGAGTCGATGCGCTCACCGCCGCGGAACTCGACGCCCAGGTCGAGCACATAGCCCGTTTCCTCGTCGATCACCGATTCGGGCAGGCGAAAGCGCGGGATCTGCGTGCGGATGAAGCCGCCCGCCTTGGCCTCGCCGTCGAACACCGTCACCTCGTAGCCAAGCGGTGCGAGGTCGCGCGCCACGGTGAGCGAGGCCGGCCCCGCGCCGATGCAGGCGACGCGCTTGCCGTTCTTCGCCGCGGGCTTGGGCATGCGCGCGCGCACGTCGTCCTTCATGTCGGCGGCCACGCGCTTGAGGCGGCAGATGGCCACCGGCTCAGGCGCCTGGGCATTGCTTTCCTCCACGCGCCCGCGCCGGCAGGCCGGCTCGCAGGGCCGGTCGCAGGTGCGCCCGAGGATGCCCGGGAAGACGTTGGAGGCCCAGTTGATCATGTACGCATCGCCGTAGCGGCGCTGCGCGATCATGCGGATGTACTCGGGGACGGGGGTGTGCGCCGGACAGGCGTACTGGCAATCGACGACCTTGTGGAAATAGGCCGGGTTGGCAATGTCGGTTCGCTGCAATGCGTTTCTCCTGACAGTCGCCCTGGCCCCGAAGGGGCCGGCTTGTGGGGTTTGGCGCAGTATGCGCCGCAGTGGCGGTTGCACCACCTTGGTGAAATCCCGCAGCGGCGCTCACATAGAACGCGCCCGAACGATGTGCGCGCGCCACATTGGATTCGGCCTGCGCCCTGCCCAGACTGTGGTCGCCCGCCAGCCTGCTTGCACGCATGCCGGCGGGCCAGAGACGGCCTGCAGCCTGGCTGACGGCCACGACAACAGAGACAAACGGAGACATCACCATGATTCGCCACTTGCGCGCCGGCATCGCCTGCGCCGTCCTTGCCCTGCTGCAGCTGACCGCTTGCGGCGGCGGCGGGAGCAACAACCCCGTGTTCACGCCCCTCCCCCCGGCCACGACCTCCCCGCCACCCAGCGAACCGCCTCCGGCCGCGACCTCGCCCCTGCAGCGCGCCACCGTCTACGGCAGCATCCTGGGCACCGACGATGCCGCGACGAACGGCACCTACAGCTGGAAGGGCGTGCCCTTCGCCAAGCCGCCGGTCGGCGAGCTGCGCTGGAAGGCACCGGTCGATCCGACGCCCTGGACCGCGGTCAAGACAACGCAGAAGCTCGGCAACGCCTGCGTGCAGACCGGCCGCCTCTACGGCCCGGGCCAGAACAACCAGTACGACGCGACCATCGGCACGTCCATCGGCAAGACCACCGGCTCCGAGGACTGCCTGTACCTCAACATCTGGGCGCCGTCGACAGCCAAGGCGACCGACAAGCTGCCCGTCATCGTCTTCGTCTACGGCGGCAGCAACATCACCGGCTACACGGGCGATCCGGTCTACAACGGCGCCGCGCTCGCGAAGGCGGCCAACGCGGTCGTGGTCACGGTGAACTATCGCCTGGGCATCATGGGCTTCCTCGCCTCGCCGCAGCTCAAGGCCGGCCTGGATGCGAACGACGACTCCGGCAACTACGCGATCCTGGACCTCATCAAGGGCATGAAGTTCGTCAACGCGAACATCGCGGCCTTCGGCGGCGACCCGGCCAACGTCACGCTGATGGGCCAGTCGGCCGGCGCCGTCAACATCTACGCGCTGATGGTCTCGCCGCTGGTGGCCAACGCCAAGCCGGCGCTGTTCCAGCGGCTGGTTCCGCTGAGCGGCGGCGTCGCGACGGCGACGACCAAGCCGAACCAGGTCAATGCGCTGCTGAGCGCCCTGCTCGTGGCCGACGGCACCGTGGCGGACGACGCGGCCGCGGCGACCTACATCGCCAGGCAGAGCAACGCGGACCTGGCCGCCTACCTCCGGTCCAAGAGCGCGGACACCTTGCTGCAGACGGTGCTCAAGAAGCTGGCGCCGCTGGGCCTGTCGGCCTCCAACCCGCTGAACGACGGCACGGTGGTCCCGGTCGATCCGATCGCGGCAATCAACGCGGGGCAGTTCCTGAAAGTGCCGGTGATGGCGGGCTACACGCGCGACGAGACCAAGCTCTTCCCGCAGAACCTGGCCACCTCGCCCGCGTTCGGCGGCATCAGCGGCCGGCTCCTGGACGACCCCACGGTGTTCGCGATGGCCTACAGCTACGACCCGAACGCGGCGCCAACCACGTCGCTGGAGCAATGGATCCCCGGCCAGTACCTGCCGGTCACCACACCGGTGACCGGCTTCAACGCGAGGACCGACCTGTACAACCAGTACTTCTTCATCGCGCTGCGCAAGCAGATCTTTCCGGTGCTGCAGGCGCAGAACGTGCCGCTGTGGTGGTACCAGTTCAACTGGGACAAGTCGCCGGCGCCGTTCAACGACATCTTCGGTGCCGCGCACACGTTCGACCTGCCGTTCGTGTTCGGCAACTTCGGCCCTTCGCTCTATTCGAAGTTCGCGAATTCGAAGGCGAACGAGCCGGGCCGGCTGGAGCTGTCGGACGCGATGATGAAGAGCCTCGCGGCGTTCGCCCGCAGCGGCGACCCCAACAACGCGGCGCTGGGCGTCAACTGGCCGCAGTACCCGGCGATGCTGAACTTCGACGCCTCGCTGTCGGCCAAGGCGATCACGGTGCAGTAGCCGCGATGCGCACGGCGGCTGCGATGCGCGGCCGCCGGCCTCCGGTCATTCCGCCTCGATCTTCGCGGCCTCCACCACCTTGCCCCAGCGCACGAACTCGGCCTTGCTGAACTCGTCGAGCTGCTTGGCGTTCATGTAGTCGGCCATCGCGCCCAACTCCGCCGCCTTCTGCTGGAAAGCCGGCGTCGCCACGATCTTCGAGATCTCGGCGTTGAGCCGGTCGATGACGGGCTGCGGCGTCTTCGCCGGCGCGAACACCGCGAACCACGAGGTCGCGTCGAGGTTCGGCAGCCCCACCTCGGCAGCCGTCGGCACGCCCGGCAGCGACGCCACGCGCGTCTTGCCGGTCACGGCGATGGCGCGCAGCTTGCCCGACTGGATGAACGGCATGAAAGGCGGCGGCGTGCCGAAGGTCATGTCGACCTGGCCGCCGAGCAGGTCCTGCAGCGCCGGCCCCGTGCCCTTGTAGGGAATGTGCGTGATGCGGATGCCGGCCTGCTGCTCGAGCATGGCGCCGGTCACGTGCTGCAGCGAGCCGGGGCCCGACGATGCGAAAGTGAGCTTGCCCGGGTGCGCCTTGGCATAGGCGATCAGCTCGGCCATGTTCTTGACCGGCACGTCCGCGCGCACCACCACCACCTGCGGCGCGCTCAGCACATTGGCCACCGCGCGCAGGTCTTCGGGCGCCCACTGCTTCTGCTTGACCACGTGCGGGGAGATGACGTGGTAGCCCGAGTACTGCATCAGGAGCGTCTGGCCATCGGGCTCGGCGCGCTTGACCTGCACTGCGGCGATCACGCCGCTGGCGCCTGACTTGTTGTCCACGATGACCGACTGGCCCAGCGCCTTGCCGAGCGGATCGGCCAGCATGCGCCCCGCGATGTCGGTCGTGCCACCGGCGGCGGCCCCTACGACCATCGTGACGGGGCGCGTGGGGTAGGTCTGCGCGAAGGCGCTGCTGCCGATCAGCGCTGCGAAAGCGGTCAGCGCGCAGAGGCTGCGGCGTGACACGGATGAAGGATTCGGATGCCGTTTCATCTCTTGTTTCATGTCTTTGTCTCCTGGTTTTCTACTGAAGTGAAAGTCGATGGGAAATCAGTGGTCAGTGCTCGCGCGCCAGGGCCCGCGCGCGCGTGGCCGCGAAATCGGCCGGCGCCGGATGCAGGTCGAGCCGGCGTCCGGCCTTCGCGATCTGGCTCGGCGTGTCGTGCCCGATGAGCGCCGGCAGGCGCCGCGCGGCCGCCATCAGCGCCTGCACGTCGATGCCGGTGTCGTAGCCCATGAGCCCCAGCGCATGCGCGATGTCTTCGCTGCACACGTTGCCCGACGCGCCCGGCGCATAGGGGCAGCCGCCGATGCCGCCGATCGAGGCGTCGAAGCAGCGCGCGCCCGCATCGATGGATGCCAGCACGTTCGCAAGGCCCATGCCGCGCGTGTTGTGGAAGTGCAGGGTCAGGTCGGTGGCGGGCCAGCGCGCAATGAACTCGCGCACCATCCGCGCGACCTGCCCCGGATAGGCCATGCCCGTGGTGTCGCACAGCGTGACGCCGGTCGCGCCGATCTCGTCGATGAAGCGACCGCACCATGCGAAAACGTCGCTCTCGGCAAGGTCGCCTTCGATCGGGCAGCCGAAGCAGCACGAGAGCGACACGTTGACCGCCACGCCGGCCTGCCGCGCGAGCGCCGCCACCTCGGCAAGGCCGCGCAGCGACTGATCGCGCGTCATCCGCAGGTTGGCGAGGTTGTGGCTCTCGCTGGCCGACATCACGAGGTTCATCTCGTCGGCGCGCGCATCGATGGCGCGCTCCGCGCCGCGCACGTTGGGCACCAATGCGCTGTAGACCACGCCGGGCACGCGCTCGATCTCGCGCAGCACGATCTCTGCATCGGACAGCGCGGGTATCGCCTTGGGCGAGACGAAGGCCGTGACCTCGATCTTCGCCATGCCCGCGCGCGAGAGCGCGTTGACCAGCGCGATCTTGTCCTCGGTCGGCACGAAGGCCGCTTCCGCCTGCAGGCCGTCGCGCGTGCCGACTTCGAACATCCTGATGCGCTGCGAGGCGCCGTTCCATACCGCGGTCATTGGCATATCTCCGTGCTTCGCACTGCGGTGCGAGCTTGCTTGGGGCGGCCCGGCGCGGCGCTCATGCAACCACCTTTCTGCCGCGCAAAGCGGCGATGTCGTCGGCAGTGAAGCCGAGTTCGTCCAAGACCGAATCCGTGTCGTCGCCCAGGCCCGGTGCCGAGGAGCGCACCGTGCCCGGCGTGCCCATGAGCTTGGGCACCACGCCGGGCACCTCGATGTCGTGACCGTCGCGCGTGCGTTGTTGCAGCAGCATGTCGCGCGCACGGTAGTGCGGGTCTTCGCAGATGTCCCTGGCGGTGTAGACCTTGCCGGCGGGCACGCGCACCGCGCCGAGGACGTCGAGCACCTCGGCCACCGAACGCCCGAGCGTCCAGGCCTCGATGGCCCGGTCGAGCTCTTCCACGCGCGCCACGCGGCCCGCGTTGTCGGCGAGCGCCGCGTCGGTGCCGAGGTCGTCGCGCCCGATGGCCTGCATCAGCCGCTTGAAGATGCTGTCGCCGTTGCCCGCGATCAGCACGAAGCCGTCGCTGCAGCGGTAGGCGTTCGACGGCGCGATGCCGGGCAACGCGCTGCCCGCGGGCTCGCGCACCGCGCCGAACGCGCTGTACTCGGGCACGAGGCTCTCCATGACGTTGAACACCGCCTCGTTGAGCGCGACGTCGATCACCTGGCCCTTGCCGCCGTTGACCTTGCGGTGATAGAGCGCCGTGAGCACGCCGATGGTGCCGTGTAGCGCGGCCAGCGTGTCGCCGATGGAGATGCCGCAGCGCACCGGCACATTCCCCGGCTCGCCGGTGAGATGGCGCAACCCGCCCATCGCCTCGCCGATGGCGCCGAAGCCCGGCAGGTCGCGGTAGGGGCCGGTCTGTCCGTAGCCCGAGATGCGCAGCATCACGAGGCCGGGGTTCAGTGCCGAGAGCACGTCGTAGCCCATGCCCCAGCCTTCCAGCGTGCCGGGGCGGAAGTTCTCGATCAGCACATCGGCCTCGGCGATGAGCTTGCGCGCGATGTCCTGGCCTTCGGTGCTGCGCAGGTCGAGCGCGATGGAACGCTTGTTGCGCGACTGCACCTGCCACCAGACCGAGGTGCCCTCCTGGATCAGCCGCCAGTTGCGCAGCGGATCGCCGCTGCCGGGCGGCTCGATCTTGACGACGTCGGCGCCGAATTCGCCGAGCGTCTTGCCCGCGAAGGGGCCGGCGATGAGCTGGCCCATCTCGATGACGCGAACGCCTTGCAAGGCGCTGGGGGTGGGTAGCGTGGAAGCCATGCGTTTGAAGTCTCCGGTGGCGTGCAGACGGTGCGCTGCATCCGATGCCCGGATTCTGGGCAGCCGGCTCTTCGGAGGGAACGACAAAGGCGCGCAGCCAGCTTTCGCGGATCGCGAAAGCTGGAAGGGGTTAACCCGCGCAAAGGTGGTCGATGAGGGTTCGCACGTGGCGCGGCACGGCGCCCGCGTCGCGCAGGCCGATCACCAGGTGCCGGTGGGTCCAGTCGTCCTCCAGCGTGATCTCGCGCAGGTTCATCGAGCGCAAGTGCGGCTGTATCGCCTCGCGCGGCAGCACCGCCACGCCCATGCCCGCGGCGACCATCTGGCACATCGCATCGAAGCTGCGCACCTGGATGCGCAGCTTGAGCCGCCGCCCCAGCGTTTCGCTGGCCGCCTGCAGGCGCTGCGCGAGCGAGGTGGCGCCCGAGAGGGTCACGAAGTCGAAGTCGCACGCCTCCTCGAAACGCACGCTCTTGCGCCGCGCGAGCGGGTGGCCGCGCGGCACCACCAGCACCAGGCGGTCTTCGCGATAGTTCACGATGTCCAGGCCCAGCGTGGGCGTGCGGTCGGCAAAGATGCCGACGTCGGCGCGGCCTTCGAGCACGGCCAGCACGATCTCGCTGCTGTTCTGTTCTTCGAGCTCGATGCGGATGCCGGGGTTGGCCGCCACGAAGCTCGCGAGCTCGCGCGGCAGGAACTGCGTCACGGCCGAGGTGTTGACCCACAGGCGCACCACGCCCACCACGCCGGAGGCGTAGTCGGACAGGTCGGCCGCGAGCTGGTCGACGTCGCTGAGGATGCGCTGCGCATGCCGGTGCAGCGCGTCGCCCGCCACGGTGAGCGTGACGCCGCGCGAATGCCGCTCGAAGAGTTCGGTGCCCACTGCCGCCTCCAGATCGGAAATGCGCTTGCTCGCCGCGCCCACCGCCAGGTGCGCAAGTTCGGCGCCCTTGCTGATGCTGCCGGTGCGCACCACGAGGTTGAAGAGCGAGAGCGAGACGAGGTCGAGGCGGTGCAGGTTCACGGCGCGGCGGGCTGGGTCGAAGGGAATGGCCGCGATTGTGCGCGCCGACACGGTCATCACGTAGCATCGCGGCCCATGAGCTACACCGTGAAACTGATCGACTTTCCCGACGCCCCCTCCGACGTCATTGCCACCGCCGAGACACGCTTTCGCCGCGAACTCGACAAGCTGCTGGGCGACGAGGTCGAGCCGGCGTTGAAGGCATTCGAGAACGCCAGCGAATCCAGCGCCGACGAACTCACCAAGGACGAGATCGCGCTGGCCGCGCGCTGGGCCAAGGCCTACGACGCGGCGAAGACGGCGGGCTTTCGCGCACTCGGCGAGGCCGACGAGGCGTACTTCGAAGTCCGCGCGGAGTGATGCGGCGCTGAAGCCGCCTCAGGCGCAGCGCACGGGCGGTGCGCCGGTGTCGATGGTCTTGTAGTTCACCAGCCCGCCCAGGTCGAGCACGGTCAGGCCTCGTTTCTCCAGGCGGATGAGCTGCAGTGCCTGCAGGCGCTGCAGCGCCACGTTCACACGCTGCCGCGACACGTTCGCCAGCAGCCCGATCTCGACCTGCCCCACCTCGAGGAAGCGCGGTGCATCGGGATACAGGTCGGGGTTGAAAAGACTCGCCAGGCAATTGGCGACACGCGCATCGGTGTCGAGCAGCCGCTCGTGTTCCAGCGCGCCGATGAAGAGGCTCAGCCGCGCGTTCAGCAGGTCCTGCAGGTAGTGGTTGAACGGCACGCTGGTGCCGCGCAGCCATTCGAAGGTGCGGCGCGGCATCAGCGCCACCCGCGTGGGCCGCAGCGCCAACACGTCGTAGCGGCGCGCCTCGTGCTTGAAGAGCGAGCCCTCGCCGAACCACACGCCGGCCGAGACGCCGGTGAGGGTGGA
This sequence comes from Variovorax boronicumulans, assembly GCF_030812215.1. Taxonomy (GTDB): domain Bacteria; phylum Pseudomonadota; class Gammaproteobacteria; order Burkholderiales; family Burkholderiaceae_C; genus Variovorax; species Variovorax boronicumulans_C. Next base: position 444,000 of record NZ_JAUSSG010000001.1, read on the forward strand.
GACGCGTCCGTCTTCGGATGCCACCGACATCTTGGCGAAACCGTCGATGAGCCCCATCCAGTGCTCGACGAGTTGCCCGGCCCGCGCGATGCAGGCGCCGCGCGCGAACTGCCGCTCCTGCATGCTGCCCAGCACGTGCTCGACGTCGGCGGGCGCAAGGCCGGCGGCCCATCGCGACTGCCGCACCATGTCTTCCATGGCGGGCGCCGACGGCGCGGATGCCGGTGCGGAATCAGGGATTACCTCTAGCGATCGGCGCCTCATGTGTCGTCGCGACGACCGCTGCGTGGAACGTCCATCCTTAATCTTCCAGAACACATAACAGAAGGAGACTTCCATGCTCGCTACACCTCGCCGCCCGCACAAGCGGGTTTCTCCGTGGCCCCGCGTCCAGGTTGCCGCAGCAGGCATCGCGATGGCCGGCGCGCTGCTCGTTGCAGGTTGCGGCGGGGGGTCCGATGGCGGCCCGGTGTTTCCGTTCTTTCCGGGCGCCAACCCGCCGCCCACGACGCCAACGCCGACACCGGCTTCGTTCCAGATCAGGACGCTCTCTTCTGCACCCGACATGATCAGCGGCGGCGACACGCTCATCGAGGTGACCGCGCCCGCGGGCGTTGCGCTCGACAAGGTGCGCGTGAGCCTCAACGGAAAAGACGTGACCTCGCAGGTGCCGGTGTTCAACAGCACCGCGCGCGTGCTGCGCGGCCTCGTCACCGGCCTCACGACCGATGCGGCCAGCACCACCGGCAGCGTGAACACGCTGGTGGTGAGCAATGCCGACGTCGCGGCGCAGCGCACCGAGGCCAAGCTGGTCAACTACCCGATCACCGGGCCGATCCTTTCGGGCCCGCACATCTCGCCGTACGAATGCCGCACCGTGCAGAACGGACTGGGCGTGGCGCTGGACGCCAACTGCTCGGCCACCACGCAGGTGGTCTGGTACTACCGCACCAAGGCCAACACCTTCAAGCCGCTGGCCGACCCCACCGGCCCGCGCCCGGCCGACCTCGCCGAGACCACCACCAACGACGGCGTCACCGTGCCCTACATCGTGCGCGTGGAGTCGGGCACCATCAACCGCGGCGTGTACCGGCTCGCGGTGCTCGACAACCCGGCCAAGGACTCGCCCGCCACGTGGAAGCCCGGCGCCGGCTGGAACAAGAAGCTCGTCACCTACTTCGACTGCTGCGGCTCTGCGCAATACAACCAGGGCGTGCATCCCATCGAGACGATCCTGGGCGACGTGGGCCACATCCAGCTGTCGCGCGGCTTCGCCTTCATGAACTCCACCGAGCTCTGGAACAACCAGCACGCCAATCCGCACCTGCAGGGCGAGACGCTGATGATGATGAAGGAACACGTCATCGAGGAATTCGGCGAAGTGCCCAAGTGGACCGTCGGATTCGGCGGCTCGGGCGGTGCGATCCAGCAGTACCTGATCGCGCAGCTCTACCCGGGCCTGCTCGACGGCATCCAGCCCATCGTGTCGTTCCCCGAGACGCTGATGCCCGAGGTGATGGAGTGCCGCCTCCTGAACAACGTCTACAAGCTCGACGCGGCCACCTGGACCACCGCCAAGCAGACCGCGGTGAACGGCTTCAACACCGACCCCAAGACCGGCATCACCACCTGCATGAGCTGGGACTTCTCCTTCGCCAGCATCATCAAGTCGGACAACGCGACGGGCTGCGGCTTCCTCGAACCGGCCAACGTGTCGAACGTGTTCAACCGCGCAACCAATCCCAACGGCATCCGCTGCGACCTGTTCCAGACCAACGTGAACCTGCTGGGCAAGCGTCCCGGCACGCAGGAGGCGCGCCGTCCGCTGGACAACATCGGCCTGCAGTACGGCCTGGCGGCGCTGAACAGCGGCGCGATCTCGGTGAAGGAATTCCTCGACCTGAACGAGAAGGTCGGCGGCTACGACGGCGACGGCAATCCGCAGGCTGCGCGCTCCGAAGCCGACCCCGACGCGCTCAAGCTCACCTACGCCGGCGGCTTCAAGAACAGCTTCCGGGGACCGGGCCTTGCGAACATCCCGATCATCACGCAGCGCGGCAACGCCGATGCGGTGGGCGACATCCACGACACGACGCAGGACCTGATCATCCGGGCCCGCCTGCAGCGCGCCAACGGCCGCAGCGACAACCAGATCATCTGGACGCTGGGCTCCACCTCGGCCTACGACTACATGAGCGGCTCGATCGACCTGATGAACAAGTGGCTGGACAACATGGCGGCCGACCCGGCGCCCGCCTCGACCGACAAGGTGGTGCGCAACAAGCCCGCCGGCGCCAACGATGCCTGCTGGAACAAGACCGGCACGCGCATCGACGAAGCCGCATCGATGGACCCGGCCGCCAGCTGCAACCTGGTGTACCCGCGCTTCACGACGCCGCGCATCCAGGCCGGCTCGCCCATGGTGAACGACGTGCTCAAGTGCCAGCTCAAGCCGGTGAACGCCGCGGACTATTCGGTGACGATTGCAGGCGCCGACCTCGCGCGGCTGCAGACCATCTTCCCGAGCGGTGTGTGCGACTGGAGCAAGCCCGGCGCGGGCCAGGAGCCGCTGCGCGGCACCTACCTGCGCTTGCCGCTCGACTGACGGCTTGCCCCTGGCAGTTGCGCGACGCGCTCTGCCAGGAAGTCCACCAGCACGCGCACGCGCAGCGGCTGGTGGCGGCGCGAGGCATAGAGCAGGTGCACCTCCTGCGCCGGTCCCGTGTGGCGCGCGAGCACGCGCACCAGGCTGCCATCGGCCAGGTGGTCGGCCACCATCCATGTCGGTTGCAGAGAAATGCCGGCGCCGCCCAGCACGCTGTCGAGCATGGCCACCGCGTTGTTCACGCGGTAGCGGCTGCGCACCGGCACGGTCACCGCGCCTTCGGGGCCCTGCAGCAGCAGGCCGTCGTCGCCTGCGGCGTAGCGGATGTAGTCGTGCGAGAGCAGGTCCTTCGGATGGCGGGGCTTGCCGCGCGCGGCCACGTAATCGGGTGACGCGACGAGCACGCGCGGCCATGCGCCCAGGTGCTTCGCGACGAGATCCGGCGGCAACGCACCGCCCACGCGCAGCGAGACGTCGATGCGCTCCTCGCGCGGATCGACGAAGCGGTCGTCGAGCACCAGCTCGAGTTCGATGTCGGGGTACAGCCGCAGGAACTCGACCGCCATCGCATTGAGGTGCCGCTGGCCCATGGTGACCGGCGCGCTCACACGCAGCAGGCCCTGCGGCTGCTGCACCTGCTCGCGCGCATCGGCGACGGCATCGCCGTAGTCCTCCAGCACGCGGCGGGCGCGCTCGTGGAAGCGTTGCCCTTCTTCCGTGAGGCTCAGGCCGGTGGCTGCGCGGCGCAACAGCCGAACGCCCAGCGAACGCTCCAGGCTTGCAACCAGCTTGCTGACGGTGGGCTGCGTGGTGTCGAGCGCGCGGGCCGCGCCCGAGAGGCTGCCGAGTTCGACGCTGTGCACGAAGGCCGAGAGGGCGCGCAGGGTGTCCATGGTGTATTCGATTCTGGAATGCGTTGGATGCAATTTTGCCATCTACCCCTCCGAACCTGCATGGAAGAAAGTCGAGCCATCGCTTCACTTTCAAGGACACGAACATGCATGCATCCACCTTCGGATCGATCCTCAAGCACGGTGCCGCGGCGCTGGCTCTCGCGGGCATCACCGCCGTATCGGCAGCGCAGACCACGCCGCCCGCCCCCACTTACTGGAGCCCCAGCTGGATGGCCAGCACCCAGCCCATCTGGGGCGGCGACTTCGTGCTGCCGAACGGCCTGCCCTTCCAGTTCAACCGGCAGACCATTCGCCAGGTGGCACGTTTGAGCATCGGCGGCGCGAGGCTGCGCGTGGTGATCAGCAACGAAGGCGGCACGGCGCCGCTCTACATCGGCGCGGCCCGCGTGGCGCGGCATGGCGAAGGTTCGGCCATCGTCGAAGGCACCGACCGCGCAGTGCGCTTCGGCGGACAGGCCGAGGTGACCGTGCCGCCGGGCGCGCGGCTGGTCAGCGATCCGGTCGACCTGCCGCTGCCCGCGCTCAGCGAGGTTGCGGTATCGCTCTATCTGCCGAAGCCCAGCCAGCCCGCGGGCTTTCATTTCGATGCGCGCGAGACGGCGTATGTCGCCGGCGGCGACCTGACCGGCGCCGCGCAGCTACCCGCCACGGCATCGCAATGGAGCACGCGCGTCTACGTCAGCGGCCTCGTGGTCGAAACACCCACGCCGCCGGCCACCGTCGTCGCGCTGGGCGACTCGATCACCGACGGCAACGGCTCCACGCCCGGCGCCAACACGCGCTGGCCCGATGCGCTGGCCGAGCGCCTGGCCCCGCGCGGCGTCGGCGTGCTGAACGCCGGCATCTCCGGCGGCCGGCTGATGAAGGACGGCATGGGCCGCGCCGGCCTCGAACGCGCCGGGCGCGACGCGTTCGCGCAGCCGGGCGTGCGCGCCGTGATCGTGCTGCTGGGTACCAACGACATCGGCTGGCCCGGTGGCCCCTTCGCGCCGCAGGAGCCGGCGGTGCGGGCGGAAGAACTGATCCAGGGGTTTCGCCAGCTGATCGCGCTGGCCCACGCCCATAACGTGCGCATCGTGGCCGGCACGATCACGCCCAACGAGCGCGCGCTGGAAGGCTCCGGCCTCGAAGGCCACCACTCGCCCGAGAAAGACAAGGTGCGCCAGGCCGTGAACCGCTGGATTCGCGAAAGCGGCGCGTTCGACGCGGTGGTCGACTTCGACGCGCTGCTGCGCGATCCGGCGCGGCCGATCCGCCTGAAGGCGGCGATGGATTCGGGCGACCATTTGCATCCGGGCGACGCCGGCTACAAGGCGATGGCGGCAGCCATCGACCTCGATGCGCTGCTCGGCAACGACCCCCGATAGGCTGCAAATATACTGTACATAGATACAGTGTTTTCTCTAGAATAGATCGTCTCCAAGAGCAACATTCGAGGCGACTCCATGACCACCGCCAATCCGCCTGCGCCCTCGGCGCAGGTTCTTTTTTTCTCCTCTTCTTCCCCCGCCCGGCGGCACCCGATGCAGCCGCGCCAACGTGCAGGCCGCCTCTCGACCTGGCCCTTCCGCGTGGTCCGGGAACACGGCCACGGCGACGACAGCAATGAAATGGATGACGTCCGCGTTCAGGCGGCGCGCGTCATCCGGACGACGGCCGAGCATTGGTGGCCGTCGGAATCCTGAACCCGCCTTTTCATCCTTCTTTCTCCAGGAGAACTGCAATGGACGATTTCAACCGTGGCGATGTTTTTCCGAACGACCCCGAACCCGATTGGGACTACCCCGCCTTCGAGAGGCAACGGCACCTTCTCATCGCGCTGTTTCCCGAGCCCGATGTGCAAGCGGCCATCGAAACCCACCGCAAGGACTGGATCTGGCCCAAGGGCCACTACTTTCCCCGCAGCCCGCGACTGCACCTGACGCTCCACTGTTTCGGCGACCAGACCCCGGCTGTCGAAAAGCGCCTGCGTGAAGCGCTCGCCCAGGTCCGGGTGCAGCCCATGGACCTCGTGCTGGACAGCTCGCGGACGTGGCGCAACGACATCGCGGTGCTGCAGCCGGCCGAGCATGGCGCCCTGCGCACCCTGCATGCGGACATCGGCCGTGCTGTCCGGAAGGCGGGCATCTCCACGGAAACGCCGACCTTCACACCGCACATCACCATCGCCCGGCGAACCGAAGGCGCGGCTTATCCGATGAGCCTGCCGCCGATCCCCTGGCGCGTGAGGAAATTCCTGCTCGTGCGCTCGTTCACTTCGCATCCGGTCGAGCACCAGGTGCTGGCCACCTACGAAGCCGACGAAGACGACGACGTCTGACACAGGTCAGTCAGCTTTCGTGGCCTTATCGGGTGAGACAATTTTCGGCGCCCATCGAACGAACGCCCATCACCCCTGCATGCTGACACCACCCGATATCGCCCACGACGCCATTCACAAGTGCCTTGCCGAAAACTACGGCCTCCAGGCGACACACGCTGAATTCCTTCCGTTGGGCGCGGACGTCCACTCCGCGGTCTTCCGCGTGCAGGCGAACAACGGCACGGGGTACTTCCTGAAGCTGCGCAGTGGCGATTTCGACAAGTCGGCCGTGGCCGTGCCCGCCTTTCTCCACCACGACAAAGGCATTGCCGCGGTGATGGCGCCGCTGCCTACGACGGACCATCAACTCAGCGTGCAGCGCCACGGCTTCAACTGGATGCTCTATCCCTTCTTCGAAGGCCGGAGCGGATTCGAACGCGCCTTGACCGCCGCGCAATGGGCCGCACTCGGCGCAGCGCTGGGCGGCATTCACCGCACCGAATTGCCTCCCGCGCTGCTCGCAGGCATCCCCAAGGAAATCTACGCACACCATTGGCGCGAGGGCGTCAGGCGCTACCAGCGCCGCTTCATCAACGGCTTCGTGGGCGACGCCATCGTCCAGCGGTTCCACGCCTTCTGGGGGCAGCATGACGAGGAGATCGACACGCTTGTCTATCGCAGTGAGCAGCTTGCGTCGATCCTGTTGGAGAAGGCATTGCCGCAGGTCGTGTGCCACGCCGACATCCACGCGGGCAACGTGCTCCTGGGCGATGAAGACCGGCTGGCCATCGTCGACTGGGACACGCTCGTCCTCGCGCCCAAGGAGCGCGACCTGATGTTCGTCGGCGGCGGTGTCGGCCACGTCTGGAACCAGCCGGAGGAAGAAGCGCAGTTCTACCAAGGCTACGGCGCCACGGACATCGATGCGGTCGCCCTCGCCTACTACCGCCACGAGCGCATCGTGCGCGACATCCTCGAGATCAGCGACCAGGTCTTCGATGCGTCCGCAAGCACCGAGGACCGCGAAGAGGCCATGCGGCAGATGGCGAGCCAGTTCCAGCCCGGCAACGTGGTCGCCATTGCGCACCGGAGCTACGAAGCGGTCACCTGATTGCGCGGCGGCGAGGTCGCCAGCTAGATCAGCATGTCCTGCACATCCTCGTCGAAGCCCGCGATCGGCTGCGCCTTGGCCAGCGCCAGCCAGACCGCGAACGGCATGCGCTCGATCGGCCGGTGCACCGCAGCGCGCGCCACCACGAGGCGTTCGCCTTCGAGCACCAGCACGCCGCATTCCGCCGGAATCTCCTCGGGCGTGGCGATGCAGCGGCCGCGCGCATCGTTGCCCAGCACGTACCAGCACTCGCCGCCCAGGTCGAGGTAGGCCGCGCGCTTGTCGGGCTTGCGCAGGTCGCCCAGCAGGTCGGCGCGGCTCACCTTCACCTCGTGGACGATGGGATGCGCATAGGCCTCGACGCTGGTGTTGCGGATCGAAAAAACATCGGGCCGCGCCATGCACCAGCGCGGCTTGCCGCCCTCCTCCAGCGGCGGCAGGCGCGCGCGGAGGCCGAGGCCCCGCCATGCGATGCGGCCGCCGCGCGTCATCTCGCGCGCCACGCGTTCGACCAGAGCCTCGTGCGGCGTCAGTGCCGCGCGGTTGATGGTGAGCGTGGTCGCGATGCGGGCGATGCCGGCGTCGGTCACGCGCAGGGTCTCGTGGCCGTGCGCGGTGCGCACGCGTTCGAGGAATCCGCCGGCCAGCAGCTCGACCTCGATGCCATCGCAGCAGGGCCAGCCCGCCGAACGGTAGACCTCGCGCAGGCGCCGCGCGTGCAGCTTGCCGAAAGGCACCATGGCGGTCTGCATCGGCGGCGGCTCCACCACGGGCGGTGGAAATCCGGGGTCGGTGACAGGCGGCACGGACGGCGGCGGATCGCCCTCGGGAGGCGGTGCGGGCGGCGGTGGCGGCGTCACGGGAATCGGCACATCGGGCGCCGGTGGCGGCGGGCCGATCGGCGTGGCGACGATGGGGTCAATGGCGAGTGCGGGCATGAGGAACAGGTTAGCGAAAAGTCGTGGGGCGCGCGAGGCGTGGAACGATCGGTTGCATCCATCGGCATCGCGCATTCAATTCAATGAAAGTCGCGGCTGGTGTTGCTTTGCGCAAGCCGGCCCATGAGCGGCGTCAGGTCCTTGAAGCCGGTGGCGACCAGGTGCTGCACCTTGCCGCCGCTGTCGTCGTCGCGCTGCCAGGTGCCCTGCACCGCGAGCAGGTGCGACTTCAGCAAGGGCTCGCGCCACGCGTCGATGACATGGCTCCAGACGATCACGTTGACGTTGCCGGTCTCGTCCTCCAGCGTGACGAAGATCGTGCCGTTGGCCGTTCCGGGCCGCTGCCGGCCCTTGACGATGCCGCAGGCGCGCACGGTGCGGCCGGTGGGTTGCGCGCGCAGTTCCTCCGCACTCATTAGCTTCATGCGCGAAAGGCGCGAGCGCAGCAGCGCGAGCGGATGGCGGCGCAGCGTGAGGCCCAGCGATGCGTAATCGCCGACGATCTCCTCGCCCTCGGGCGCCGCGGGCAGCAGCAGCACCTGCTCGTTGATCGGCACGCCCTTGAGCAAGGCCGGCGAGCGCCGCTGCGCGGTGGCGTCCCACACCTGCTGACGGCGATGGCCCGAGAGCGACATCAGCGCATCGGCCGCGGCGAGCGCAGCCATGTCCTTGCCGTCCAGTTCGGCGCGCAGGGCGAGGTCTTCGGTGCTGGCGAACGGGGCCTGTTCGCGCGCTTTCAGCAGGCGTTCGGCACCGTCCTTGCTGAGGCTGGCAATGCGGTTCAGGCCGAGCCGCACCGCCGGCTGGTTCTCGTTGCCCAGGCGGTCGGCGTAGCGCGCGTCGGTGCCTGTCGGCATGCGCGGCGCATCGGGCGCGCGGGGTTCGAGCGTGGTGTCGAAATCGCTGTGCGTGACATCGACCGGACGAACTTCGACGCCGTGGCGGCGCGCGTCCTGCACGAGCTGCGAGGGGCTGTAGAAGCCCATGGGTTGGGAGTCGAGCAATGCGGCGAGGAAGCAGGCGGGTTCGTAGTTCTTGAGCCAGCTGCTGATGGTGACCAGCAGCGCGAAGCTCGCGGCATGGCTTTCGGGGAAGCCGTAGTCGCCGAAGCCGAGGATCTGCTTGAAGATGGCTTCGGCGAACTCCCTCGGGTACTTGTTGTCCACCATCCCATCCACGAGCTTCGCGTGGAACTTGTCGAGGCCGCCCTTGCGCTTCCACGCCGCCATGGCACGACGCAGCTGGTCGGCTTCGTCGGCGCTGAACTTGGCCGCGATCATGGCGATCTGCATCACCTGCTCCTGGAAGATCGGAATGCCCAGCGTGCGTTCCAAGGCGGGCTTCAGTTCGTCTTTTTCATAGAGGATCGGCAAGCCCTTGCGCACCCGCTCGCGCTGCTTGAGATACGGATGCACCATGCCGCCCTGAATGGGCCCCGGCCGCACGATCGCCACTTCGATCACCAGGTCTTCATAAGTGCGCGGCTTCAGGCGCGGCAGCATCGACATCTGCGCCCGGCTCTCGATCTGGAACACGCCGATGGTGTCGGCGTCGCAGATCATGTCGAACACTTTCTGGTCGTCGTTGGGAACGTGGTGCATCTCCACCATCGAGCCCCGCCAGCGGTTCATGTGATCGAGCCCGCGGCGAATGGCGCTGAGCATGCCGAGCGCGAGCACGTCGACCTTGAGCATGCCCATGGCTTCGAGGTCGTCCTTTTCCCACTGGATGACGGAGCGGTCTTTCATCGACGCCTTCTCGACCGGCACGAGCCGCGTGAGCCTGGTGTGCGTGAGCACGAAGCCGCCGACGTGCTGGCTCAGGTGGCGTGGAAAGCCCTTGAGCCGATGCGTCATCTCGATCCACTGGACGAGCTTGAGTTCGTCTTCCTTCACGCCGACACGGACGCATGCGGCATTCAACTGTTCGCCGAGCACGGCATCGTCGAACCAGTAGTGGTCCTTGGCGAATTCGTCGACCAATCGCTCGTCGATGCCGAGGGCCTTGCCCACGTCGCGCAACGCGCTGCGGGAGCGATAGCAGATGACGACAGCGGCGATGGCGGCGCGCTCGCGGCCGTATTTCTCGTAGATGTACTGGATGACTTCTTCGCGGCGCTGGTGCTCGAAGTCGACGTCGATGTCGGGCGGTTCCTTGCGATGGCGGCTCAGGAAGCGCTCGAACAGCAGGTGACCTTTCTCTGGATTGATCGCGGTGATGCCGAGGCAGTAGCAGACCGCTGAATTGGCCGATGAGCCACGGCCTTGGCAGAGGATGTTTTTCGATTTGGCAAAGCGCACGATGTCTTCCACCGTGAGAAAGAACATCTCGTATTCAAGTTCGAGGATGAGGTTCAGTTCCTTCTGCACCTGCCGGCAGACGACCTCCGGAATGCCCGAGGCATACCGTTCGAGCGGATATTGTTTGAGTGCCCCCTCCCACGTCTTTCGCACCAGCGTCTGTGCGGCCGTCTCGCTGCTGCCCACGGTTTCAAGCGGATATTTGTAGTTCTCCCGAATTACCGCCGGATCAAACTTGCACCGCCCCGCCACCACCAGCGTGTTCGCCAGCATCTCAGGCAGATAAAGCTCCGCCAGCCGAACCCTTTGCCGCAGATGCCGCTCCGCATTCGACTGCAGCGCAAAGCCGCACTCGGCAACCGTCTTGCCTTCGCGTACCGCGGTCAACACGTCGTGCAGCGGCTTGCGGGCACGCGCATGCATGTGCACGTCGCCAGCCGCCACCAACGGCACGCCGGCCTGCTCGCCCGCCTGCATCAGCGTGACGAACCACAGGTCGTCGTCGAGCTCGTTGAGCATTTCCACCGCCAGCCAGAGGTTGCCGCCATACAGGGCCTTGGCGGCCAGCAGGTCTTCGTGCAGCGTGGCGACGTCCATCGCGCCGCCCGGCTCGCGATGCGGCACGAAGAGCACCTGGCAGTCCTGCAGCGAAGCCACGTCGCTGCCCTCCCAGCTCACGCGGTACTCGCCCTTGGGCAATTCGGTGTTGCGCGCGGCGGTGATGAACTCGCAGAGGTTGCCCCAGCCCTCGGTGTCGTTCGCGATCACCACGAGCTTGAAGCGCTCGAAGCGGAACTCGCTGCCGAACAGCAGGCGAAACGTGAGGTTGCGCGGGATCGGCGGCTCGTCGGGGTGCTCGCGCTCGTAGTCGTCGAGCGTGCGCTCCATGTCGCGCCGGCAGACGTACGCCCGCACGATGCCGGCCACCGAGCACTCGTCGGTGATCGCCAACGCCGCATACCCCAGCTGATAGGCGCGCTCGACCACTTCCTCGGGCGTCGACGCGCCGCGCTGGAAGCTGAAGTTCGTGAGGCAGTGCAGCTCGGCATAGTCCGGCAACTTCGCCACGGTGTTCTTGCGCAACGGCACCGGCAGCGCATGCACCTTGGCAGGCCGGCGCTTGCGCTCTTCCTTGTCGCTCAGGTCAGGCATAGAACCCCTGCAGATACCAGCGCACCTCGCCCGAAGAAAACCGCGCCGAGGGCCGTTCGCGAAAGATCCACACCAGGCCGGCTTCGGGGCTTTCGGCCACGTAGTAGTCACGCATCGCCGGCTGGCCGCCGTCTTCCTTGCCGCCCCACCAGCCGGCCTCGACGCGCTGCGGCCCGACCAGCTTGCTCAATGGGCCGCGGTAGCACGGGCGCTCGCCGTCCATCTCGAGCAACAGGGGTTCGGGCAGCAGCCACGGCGGATAGACCGCATCGGGCTGCGAGGCTGCAGCCTTCGCTTGCTTGCGCGCCTTGTCGGGCGCGGCCTTGTCCTTTTCCTTCTGCAACGCAGGCCGCCATGTCTGTTTGCGCTCGGGCCGGTGGTCGGCCTCCGCACAGGGCACCACGACCTGGTGCGCCCCGAGCCGCACGCTCAGGCGCTCGACCATCTCGTGCAGCTTGTCGCCCTTGCGGTTGTCCTCGGGCAGAAAACTCGTGCTGGCGCCGGCCCACGGATCGGTTTCGAGCGTGCGCAGCCGAAGCCAGCTCGCGGGCGCTGCGAGCGTGGTGAGAGCGAGCTTTTCCGACAGCAGGCGGCGCAGGTGCGCGAGGTCCTGCGTGGGCTCGGCCGTGCGCACGGTGACCTGCTGGTGCGGCGGCAGGTTCACGCCGTTGTAGCGCTTGAGGTCGAGCGTCCACTGCAGTTCGAGCGCGCGGGCGCCGCGCTGGCGGGCGCGCAGCCAGATCTGCAGCGCCGAGAGCAGGCGGTTGGCCGACCACATGAGTTCGGGTGCGGTCTCGGCGAGCGCGGGCAGCTCCAGCTTCTGCTCGAACACGTCGGGCAGCGTGAGCCAGTCGTGGCCCTCGGGACGCAGGCCCCAGGCGGTGTCGAGCGCCATGCGCAGTTCGGTGCCGAAGCGCCGCGTGAGGCCGCCGCGCGGCAAGGCGGCCACCTCGCCCCAGGTGCGGCAGCCCAGGCGCGCGAGCAGGTCGAGGTGGGGACGGGCGGCAGTGAGCGTGTCGAGCGGCAGGCCGGACGGCATGTCCTTCGGGCGCTCTTCCTGCCGTTCGAACAGCCGCAGCCGCGCGAGCGCGATCAGGCTCGTGGCACCCTGCGCGCCGAGCATGCGCACGTCGGGTGCGGGATTGGCGGCGACCAGCTGGCGCATCAACTGGAGCCGCCCGCCCCACAGGCGCTCGCAGGCCGAGACCTCGAGCATCAGCGCCTCGTCCTGCCAGGCGACGTGCGGCGTGTATTCCAGCGCCCACCAGCCGAGGGCCTCGGGCGTGGGCAGTTGCGGTGCGTCGGGCGCGTCGGTTTCAAGCGACCACCGCAATGCGATCCAGTGCATTGGGGCCTCCTTTCCACGCATCGATGCGGACCACCGTCGCGGACGTTGCCGCGTCGCCGACCGGCACCATGCCCTGCTGCTGCAGGCGCAGCCTGCGGCGCAGCCGGGCGGCGGCAAGCAGCGCGGTCATGCGCTGGTTGCGCGCTGGCAGCATCACCGGCGAAGCCAGCGGCGGGCCGCGGCGCTTGAGGATGCGAAGTTCGATCTGCGACGCATCGGTCTCGCAGGTCTCCACCTGCAAACGAAGCCGCGCCGGCGAAGCCCCCAGCGCAGCCGACCCGGGCCGGCACACGAAGAGCATCACGTCGTGCTGCGCGGCTGCCAGCTGCAGCCGCCGCAATTCGCCCACGCGCGCCTGCGGCAGCCACGCCAGCACCGCGGCCACGTCCGCGCAACGCAGCGCCTGCTCGCAGGCCCAGAGCCGCGCGGCCGGCGCATCGCTCTTGATCCACATCAGCGCCTCCACCGGCAGACCTTGCGCCGCGAGCGACGACCCGCAGGGCTCGTAAGGCGGGCCGATCAGCACGACCGGCCCGCCGCGCGCCTCCACCGCCTGCGCCAGCGCGTGCAGCAGCAGCCGCCAGACATGCGCTTCGGGCGCGCTTTGCAGCAGCTCGGTCATCGCGCCGACCGGCCAGCCACCGCCGGGCAACTCGGCGTCGAGCGCGGCGTGGCCGGTTGCGACGACCTGCGCGTCGGCCAGGCCGAGTTCGTCGGCATGCCAGACGCCACGGCCCGCGGCGGCGGAAAAGGAGTCGAGGAAAGGAAGGCCCATGATCGGAGTTTTCACTGTATTTTTATACAGTATTTCCTGAGCCGCAACCGGAGATCGATTTACTCGGAAGGTCTCGCCCCTTAAGATGAATTGTTAACAGTTTGTGACCATGACACACAAAAAGATTCAATTCCTGGCTTCGACCCTTGCCGCCTTCGTTCTCGGACTGTCTGCTTCGGCGTATGCGCAGACCGGCAAACCCCTGCTGATCGGCCAGACCTACGTGCAGACCGGCCCGCTCGCGTCGCTGTCGACCGAACCGCTGGTCGGCATCCGTGCCATGTTCACCACGCTGAACGCGAACGGCGGCATCAACGGCCGGCCGGTCGAGCTGCGCCAGCTCGACGATGCCTACGACCCCGCCAAGGGCGCCGAGAACGTCAAGACCTTCGCCAAAGACGGCGCCATCGGGGTGCTGATGCCCATCGGCACCTCGTCGTCGGTCGGCGCGATCAAGGCGGCCAACGAACTGAAGATTCCCGTGGTCGGCCCGTACACCGGCGCGGGCCCGGTGGTGAAGTTCACCGAGTACGGCTTTCCGGTGCGCATCAGCTTCGACGAGGAATACAGCCGCATCGTGAACCACCTGTTCACCATCGGCCTCTCGCGCATCGCCTTCGCGCACAACGACAACCCCGGCGCGCGCTCGGCGATGGAGAGCACGCAGAAGTTCATTGCAGAGCGCGGCGAAAAAATGGTGGGCAGCGTCGCCATCAAGAACGACGGCTCCGACGCCGTCGAGCGCGCGGCCGAGCTGGTCAAGCTCAAGCCCAAGGCGGTGGTGCTGTCGGCCACCAACGACGTGGCGGCCAAGTTCATCACCGCCTACCGCGCGGCGGGCGGCGAGACGGCCTTCTATTCGTTCTCTTTCCTCAATGGGCAGAAGCTCTTCCAGGACATCAAGAAAGACGCGGCCGGCGTGGTCATCTCGCAGGTCGTGCCCTACCCGTGGAACAGCGCGATGCCCGTCATCGCCGAGTACCAGGCGGCGATGAAGAAGATCGGCATGAACGATTTCAGCTACGCCAGCCTGGAGGGCTATGTCACGGCCAAGGTCATGGTCGAAGGCCTCAAGCGCGCGGGCGCGAACCCGACGCCCGAGTCGTTGCAGAAGGGCCTGGAGTCGTTCAAGACGCTCGACATCGGCGGCATTGCCGTGTCGTACCGGCCCGGCGAGCATCGCGGGCTGACCTTCTCCGAGCTCTCGATGCTCAAGGCCGACGGGCGGTACCTCCGCTGAAACCGTTGCCGATGGGCGCAGAATTTCGTTCGTGACGCCCACCACGAACGCGCCCATCTTTCCAGCCCTCACGCGCGCCGGGTTCCTCCGGCTGGGCGCGGCACTCTGCGCGGGCGCCGCGCTCCCCTCCTTCGCCCAGCAGCAACCAGGCAGGCCCGCGATGCAAATGACCACCCGCCCCATTCCCTCCACGAAGGAAGCCCTGCCGGTCGTCGGCTGCGGCACCTGGATCGGCTTCGACCAGCGCCCCGGCACCGAGGAATACCAGCGCCTGCCCGGCGTGCTCGACGCGCTCTTCGCGGCCGGTGGCACGGTGATCGACAGCTCGCCGATGTACGGCCGCTCCGAGGAAACCACCGGCGAACTGCTGGCCGCCGCGAAGCCGCGCACCAAGCCCTTTCTCGCCACCAAGGTCTGGACCTCGGGCCGCGAGGCCGGCATTGCGCAGATGGAGCAATCGTTCGCGCGGCTGCGCACCAAACAGATGGACCTGATGCAGGTGCACAACCTCGTCGACTGGCGCACCCACCTCGCCACCCTGCGCGGCTGGAAGGAAAAAGGCCGTGTGCGCTACATCGGCATCACCCACTACACCGCCTCGGCCTACGACGAGGTCGAGGCCGTGCTGCGCGCCGAGAAGCTCGACTTTCTGCAGATCAATTACTCGCTCGATGCGCGCGATGCCGAACAGCGCCTGCTGCCGCTCGCGGCCGAACGCGGCGTGGCGGTGATCGTCAACATGCCTTTCGGCGGTGGCGGCTTGCTGCGGCGCCTGCGCGACAAGCCGCTGCCCGCCTGGGCCGGCGAGATCGGCTGCACGAGCTGGGCGCAGGTGCTGCTGAAGTTCGTGCTGAGCCATCCGGCCGTGACCTGCACGATCCCCGGCACGAGCCGCGCGGAGCATATGGCCGACAACGCCGCGGCTGGCGCCGGCACCTTCCCCGATGCCGCCTTCTGGCGCCGCGAAGCCGCCGCTATTCGAACTTGACGTTGTGCTCCCGCACCGTCGCGCCGAAGGCGTCGTACTGCGTGCGGAAGAACTCGGCGAACTTCGCGGGGCTCATGCCGTAGCCCTCGAAGCCCTGCTGCACCAGCTGCGCATGCACGTCGGGCCGCTTGAGCGTGTTCTGCAGCTCCAGCGAGAGCCTGTCGGTGATCTCTTTCGGCAGCCCCGGCGGCCCGAAGAAGCCGGCCCACGGCGTGATCGTGAGCTTGCCCAGCCCCAGCTCGCCGCCCGTGGGCACATCGGGCAGCAAGCCGCTGCGTTGCGGCAGCAGCGTGACCAGCGCGCGGATGCGGCCCTCCTTCACGAAGCCCGGCGCCAGCGTGCCGGTGGTGAACATCATGTGGATCTGCCCGCCCAGCAGGTCGGTCATGGCCTGCATGTCACCCTTGTAGCGCGCGTTGACCACCTTGCGGTCGCCGAGTAACTGCAGCATCGCGAGCTCCGAGGCGCTGTTGCTCGATGCCGAGTTGAGCGCCCCGGGCTTGGCCGCCACGAGCGCCAGCAGTTCGTTCACGCTTTTCACCGGCAAGCTCGATGGCACCACGAGGAACATCGAGAACTGCCCCGCCGAACTGATCGGCGTGAAGGCCTTGAACGGGTCGTAGGGCGAGGTCGGCCGCAGCGTGGGCGCGGCGACCATCGCGGTGTTGGTGCCCATCAGCAGCGTGTAGCCGTCGGGCTTGGCAGATGAAGTGGCCTGCGCCGCGAGCACGCCGTCGGCGCCCGGGCGGTTCTCCACGATCACCTGCTGGCCGAGCTGTTTCGACAAGCCCTCCGCGATGATCCGTGTGAGCGAATCGGCGCCGCCGCCGGGCGCGAAGCCGACGATCAGCCGCAAGGGTTTGTTCGGATAAGCGTCGGCGCTCCAGGCCGCCGTGCCCGGCAGCATCGTCGTTGCAAGGGCCGCGAGGGCCAGGTCTCTGCGTCGCATGAAAGCCTCCTTGGTTCAGAAGATCAGAAGAGGTGCCGCACGCCGAACTCCCACCCCGACGAGCGCATCCCGCCCGCGGGCGCCACGCCGCCGCTCACCACGTAGCGCGCCTGCCCGCTGTTCATCAGCCGGGCGTAGGTGCCGTAGAGCGCGGTGCGCTTGGAGAGGTTGTGCACGTAGCCGATGCCGAACTGGCGCGCGTCGTCGCGGTTGCGCGGCATGCCGTTGGCGTTGCGCAGGCTTTCGTCGCTGCGGTCGTCCAGGTAGGCGTAGCTCACGCGGATGCGCCCGACCTCGAAGGCCGGGATGTGCGCGCCGATCTCGGCGGTGTTCTTGCGCACCGTGCCGCCCGCGAGCTTCACCGTCACCTTGTTGTAGAGCGCGAAGAACTTCGCGAAGCCCGCGTCCCAGGTGCCGCCGATGTTGGCGTGCGTGTAGTTGCCGATGGCGGAGGTGGCGTTGAAGTGCGAGCGCGTCACCGCCGCCGCGATGTCGAACGCACCCGAGGCGAAGCCGAATCGCGCGCCGCCGAAGTTGCCGTCGTCGCGGTTCGGCGCGGTGGAGTCGTTTTCGCCGGTGCCGATCATCGCCATGCCGTAGAAGCCGCCCAGCTTGGCCGGCAGCCAGTAGCTCACCGTGTTGCTGCCGGTGATGGCGGTGGGCAGCGGCCCGGTGCCCGCGCCCGCGAAAGTGAGGTTGCCCGCGCGCGCCACGCCGTTGGCGTTGAAGGGGTCGAAGTAGATGCTGTTGTAGTGCGTCGGAATGAAGTCGTGGCCCAGCCGCACCTCGCCCAGCGAATCGTGCGAAAGGCTCACGAAGGACATGCGGTCGAAGCTGATCGGCCCCGCCGTGCCCGCGCCGCTCGTCTGGTTGTTGCTGTTGCTCGGCCGGCCGGTGCCGAGGTCCGGGTTCAGGCTGCCTTCGAGCCAGAACCCTGCGCGCAGGCCCCCGCCCAGGTCTTCGGTGCCGCGAAAGCCGATGCGGCTGGTCGAGAGCCCGCCGTTCGACAGCGCCTTGACCGAGCCGCCGCCCTCGCCTTTCGTGTACTGGACGCCCAGGTCCACCACGCCGAACAGCGTGACGCTGGATTGCGCATTTGCCGCGCCGCTGCTCGCTAGGCCGATGGCCGACCACATCAAAAGTCTCTTCATGGTTTCTTGTCTCCTGCTCTTTTCTTGGTTGAAAACTCTGGAATCACTCGGGAATCACTCGGGGATGGCGCGCAGGGCTGCGCCACCGGGTGCGCACGAGGGTGCGCGCCGGTTGGCGAAGGCCGGGGTGAAAAAGGCCTAGCTGGCGGGCTGTGGGCGCTCCGTGCGAACGAGCACGGCGCCCTTGGACAGCGGACTCACGTTGCGCCGGTACTGCTGCAGCCAGCCGGTGTCGAAGGCCGGCGGCGGCGCCTGCCAGTCGGCGCGGCGGGCGGCGAGTTCGGCGTCGGTCAATGCGATGTCGAGACGGCGTGCGTCCAGGTCGATGGTGATCACATCGCCGTCGCGCACCAGACCGAGCGGACCGCCCAGTGCCGCCTCTGGCGACACCTCGGCCACCACGAGCCCCTTGCAGACCAGGCCCGAGAGATGCCCGTCGGTCAGCAGCGCGACCTGGTCGCCCAGCCCCGCCCCATCGACCGCGAAGACCACGCGCGATGCGCCGCCGCCCATGGCCGGCCCGCCGCACGCGCCGGCGCCGCGCATCACGACCACCTGGCCGGGAACGATCTCGTTACTCTTGATCGCGGCGATGGCGGCATCCGAGGTCCAGAAGCACACGGCCGGCCCGGTGAAGCGCCGCACCTTGCGCTCGGCGATGCCGGTCTTGATGAGGCCCGACTCGGGCGCGAGGTTGCCGCGCAGGAGCACGATGGCCGGCAGCGGTGCGACCGGGCGGTCGATGGGGCGGATCACCTCGGCGTCCATCACTTCGGCGTGGCGCAGGTTGTCGGCGACCGTGCCGCCGGTCACCGTGAGCGCGCCCGTGTCGAGCAAGGGCGCGAGCTGCTTCATCAACGCACGGCAACCGCCCGCCGCCTCGAAGGCCTCGATCGAATGCTCGCCGATGGGCCGCACGCCGGCCAGTACCGGCGTCGTCGGGCCCAGGCTTTCGAAGAGGCCGTACACATCGACGCCGCACTCGCCTTCGGTCGATATCGCCTGCAGGTGCTTGGCCGTGTTGAGCGAGCCGCCGACGGAGAGCACCGCGCGCACCGCGTTGGCGAAGGCGCCGGCCGAGAGGATGTCGCGCGGCTTCAGGTCGTCCAGCACCATCTGCACGATGCGCGTGCCGGCCGCTCGCACGTCGTCCATCATCTTCGGGCTCAGCGCGGCGACCGGCGCGCTGCCGGGCAAGGCCATGCCGAGCGCCTCGCACACGATGTGCATCGAGTTGGCCGTGCCCAGGCCCGAGCACACGCCCGGCCCGCGGATCGCCTCGCGGCTCATGCCCACGAGTTCTTCCACGGGCAGATGGCCGGTGACCGCATGCATCGCGCCGATGAACACCTCCTCGATGTCCATGTGCTTGCCGCGGTACTCGCCGCTGGGTTGGTAGCCGCACGGCACGAGCAATGTCGGGATGTTGAGCCGCGCGGCCGCCATGAGCTGCCCCGGCACGGTCTTGTCGCACGAGGTGAGGCAGACCATGCCGTCGAGCTGCGCGCCTTCGACCGCGACTTCGATGTCGTTGGTCACCAGGTCGCGCGCGCCGAGCATGTAGGCGCCGCGCGCACCCGCGCCGGTGATGAAGTCGCTGGGCGCCGCGGTGCGGATCTCGAACGGAACGCCGCCCGCCGCGCGGATCGCGGTCTTGATTTCCGCTGCCACCTTGTCCAGGTGGCTGAAGCACGCGGCCAGCTCCGAGGAGCTGTTGACGATGGCGATCTTGGGCTTCTCGCAATCCTCTTCGGGAATGCCGAGCGCGCGCCAGTGCGCATTGCGCACCGACCAGAGGTAGGAGCCGCGCGGGAAGTTGCTGCGCAGGGGGCGGGTCATGGGCGGTCTCCGGTCTTGTGGTTGTTCTTCTTGGTGATCTCGATCACGCCGCGGTCGGCGTCCACCCGCACCCAGTCGCCGGTCTCGATGCATGCGAGCGGATCGCGCTCGAAGTCGGTCATCGAGGGCGAGTGGGTCACCACAGCGCCGAGCGCCATCTTGGTCGTCATCTCGTTGAACAGGAACGCCGCGGGCGCGGAGTTCATGAGCCGCGTCATGTGGAACATCGCGGACCAGCCCGACGAGCCCTTGGCGCCCGGAAACACCAGCACCTTGCCCGCGAAGCTCTGGCCGCGCAGTTCGTGCCGCGTCTCGATGACGGTGCCGGTGCGCGGGTCGATGCCGCCCCAGCCCGAGATGCGGTCGTGCGTGACCAGCGCCTCGCCTTCGGCCACGCCGCCGACCACCTTGCGGCCGCGGATCACGATGGTCTTCTCTTCGGTCATGACGGTGGCGCTCATTGGAATACCTCCGTGCTCCGCACTGCGGTGCGAGCTTGCTTGGGGCGGCCCGGCGCGGCGCTCATGCGTAGCCCCCGTTCCAGCGACCGGTGCAGGCCGCATCGACGCATTCGGCCGTGCTGCCGAACCACGCCTGCACGCCGAGGATGGCGGGCAGGTAGTGCGCCTGCTTGGCGGAATCGAGCGCCACCGTCTTCGTGCCCTTGGGCACGGCGCGGCTCATGGCCGAGCAGCTGTCGGTCATGAGGATGCCGCCCGCGTCTTCGATGATCTTGGTGTAGCCGTTGCGGTCAGCCAGCGACTTGATGGCGCGCGGCGTGAAGATCCACAGCTCGCAATCGGGGTGTACCTTGCGCCCTTCGATAAGCTGCGCGGCCTCCCAGATCTGCTCGATGGTGTAGTGCGGGCAGCCGAGCATCACGTACTGAACTTCGCTGTCCTTGCCGGTGACGTTGATCTTCTCGTAGGTGGCGCGGCGCTCGGCTTCGCCGTAGCGCAGCACCTCGATGGGCGCCTTGCCGCCGAGCGCCTGTTCCAGCGTCAGCGCCTCGGGCGTGACGCCGGCGATGTGGTACATCTCCACGCCGCCCGAGGACGAGGCGGCTGCGCCAAAGTGCTTGAGCCGCGGCAGATTCGGCACGCGGCCGATGCCGCGTTGGCTGTACACCACCGGCACGCGCTCCTGCACGTGCTCGCCGATGTAGTAGCCGAGCAGGCCCCAGTCCTGCACCGACTCGACCTCGATGTCGAGCTCGACCACATGCGTCGCGCGGCGGTTCTCTTCGAGGTGGTAGCCCCAGTACGGAATGCGCCCGGTGAGCATCGCCGCGCCCGTGCTCTCGCGGCCCTCGGTGTTGGTGCGCGCGCCGAGCACCGAGTTGCAATACACCACCGCCGACGATTCCATCCACGCGCAGTGCTCGCCGCGCGTCGGGATGTTTCCCACCTGGTAGGGCGTGCAGGTGTTCATGATCTGCGCGCCGAGGCCGGCCGCATGGCGCTCGCTCTTGTTGTAGAACTGGACGATCTCCTCGCTCACGCCCATGCGCTCGGGCTGGCCGGGGTCGAAGCCCAGCTGCAGGTGGCTGGTGAAGACCTTGAACTTCGGGATCTCGACCGTCTCCTGGCTGTCGAGGCTGAATTCGGAGAACACCGCGTCCATGCCGCCGCCTTTGGCGAGCGCGAAGTCGCGCTGGAAGGGCGTGGTCGAGGTGATGGTGGCGCAGACGTTGCGCGTCTCGACCAGTCGTTCGGCGCCGAGGGCTTCGCCGTAGCGCATCAAGAGGTCCATCGCCTTCTGCACGGCCGGTCCGTCGCGGCCGTCGTACATGGCTTTTTCTTCGTTGCTCAGGTGCATGACCTGTGTCTCCGTTCTTCTATGTCGTGGGGGATCGAACCCCGGCCGGGTTGCTAACCCGGCAAGGGCGTGGGCACATGCCCGCCGATGTCGCGCGCAATGGTGAGCGCGATGTCGTGCAGGCGCGGTGCGAGTTCGTTGCGCAATCTGTCTTCGGTGAACACGAAGGCGGCACCGCCGCCGTTGAGCGCCATCACCTCGCCGTCGGGGCCGATGAGCGGCACCGACACCGAGTTGATCTCGCGGTGGAATTCGCCGAGCGAGAGGCAGTAGCCCAGCCGCTTGGCTTCGCCGATGGCGCGCGTCATGGGCGCGGCGATGCCGTCCCATTCGGGGCCGCGCAGGAGGCGCATCGAATCGACCAGCTGGTTGCGCTGCACATCGGGCAGCGCCGAGAGGTACGCGCGGCCGAGCGCCGAGTTCGGCAGCGGTGCGCGCGAACCCACGTCCAGCCGCGCCGAGAGCATCGACGAACGCGGGCGGCAGGCCTCGATCAGCACCATCTCCATGCCATCGCGCACCGCGAGGTAGACGGAGGCGCCCACCTCTTCGGCCATCGCCTGCATGCTGGGCCGCGCGGCGGCGCGCACATCGAGGCTGCCGAGGAACACGCGCGAGAGCGACACCACGCCCGGCCCGAGCATGAAGCGGTCGGGCGCCTGCGCGGGCTTGAGCATGCCCAGCGAGAGCAGCGTGGCGACCAGCCGGTTGACGGTGGGGCGCGGAATGCCGGTGATGCGCGCCACGTCGGCATGGCCGAGCACCGGGCGGTCTTCGCTGAAGCAGCGCAGCACCGAGATGCCGCGCTCCAGCGCGCTCACGGTGTCGGAGCGCTCGCCGCGCGCATCTGCGCTCGCGTCGGCCGAGGAAAGAGAGCTGTCGTTTTTGTCGTTGGACATGGAGGGACCCTTTGAACGCTTTGCAAGACTCTGCAATGTAGAGGCTCGCGAAGGCGGATCGAACGGGTTCATGCGAAGGTTCCTAGGCGCTGGCTTCGGCCGCGACAGGCGCCGCGCCCTGCCCCGCACCCGCACGCAGGTACACGCCCTGCGCCAGCAATTCGGATTGCAGCGCACCGATATCGATGAAGCGCGGCGCGATGCCGCCGCGCGACGCCAGCGCCGCCGCCACGCCCGCGGCTTGGCCCGTGATCCAGCACTGCGGAATCTCGCGCATGAAGCCGTGCGAGTTGCGGTCGCACGAGATGTGGCGCCCGCAGGCCAGGAGGCCGTCGAGCTGCTGCGGCACCAGCGCGCCATAGGGGATGGAGATGTTCGGGAATTTCGGCGACACCGCGGGCGACACGCCGATCTCGTCCGCCAGCGCCACGCCGTCGGGCCACTGGCTGCGCAGCACCGCGCCCACGCCGGTGAGGCGGCGTGCATGGCGCACGCCGATCTGCGGCGCGCTCAGCATCAGGTAGGCGTCCTCGAAGCCGGGCGCGTGCGCCTTGAAGTAATCCAGGTGCGCGGCCATGGCGCGGTGCGAGCGCACTTCGACCGCCGTGAGGTCGTCCACGTCGAGCGCCGAGTAGCCCGACTGGCGCGGCCCCATGAAGAGTGCCACGTCGTTGCGCCACGAGACGAAGGGCCGCTCGAAGAGGCCCAGCTGCTCGCGCCCCCGTGCCATGAAACCGGCGAAGGCCTCGGGCTGACCGGCCTTGAAGTCGATCCAGCGGTTCATGTCCACGCCGCCGAAGAGCCACGAGGTGTTCATGCAGTGGTGCACGTCGGCTTCTTCGATGTCGTTCACGTAGGCGGCGCCGGCGCGAGCGAACAGATCGCCGTCGCCGGTGGCGTCGACCACCACGTCGGCCATGATGGCCATGCGGCCTTCCTTGCTCTCGAAGACCACGCCCTTCACGGCACCGTCCTGCACGATCGGAATCGCAGCCCACGAGTGATAGATGAGCTTGACCTTGCGCTCCAGCACGATCTCTTGCGAGAGGAGCTTCAGGCGCTCGGGGTCGATGGTGGGCGACCAGGTGACCACGCCGTGATAGGCGGCCGTGCGCTGCGACCAGTGCGCGGCCTTGGCCGTGTCCTGCGAGCCCCAGTCCTCGCGCTGCGGGCCGGCGATGGCGTCGGCGGGCAGGCGGTCGAACAGCTCTTCGGCGAAGCCGCGGATCACCAGCTTGCCTTCCCAGTCGGTCATGCGGTCGATCCAGATCACGAGGCCGCCGGTCGACAAACCACCCAGGTGGTTGTAGCGCTCGAGCAGCGCCACGTCGGCACCTGCGCGGGCCGCAGCAGCAGCCGCGGCGGTACCCGAAGGCCCGCCGCCGACCACCAGCACGCCGCAGCGGTGATAGACCTGAATGTTCTTGCCGGGCTCGGCCCAGCTGCCGTGGTCAGGGCGCTTGACGCGGCTGTCGCGGTCGAAGATGTCGGAGGACAGGATGCGCTCGTCGGTGCGGACGACAGTTTTCATGGATGGTTGTCTTGGATGGGCTGTTTCGTCGTATTTTGATTTCAATGTTCATTTTGTCAAATACATAAACCGTAAAAAGGCATTTATTCGGGGTATTCCCTAGTAAATATGGATTTTTATGATTTTCTAAATCAATATTAGGAGAACATTCCAACGGAGACATCGATGAAGAAACTCAACGGCACCCGCCGTGCATTCGGCTCGGCCCTTAGCGCCGCGGCTTTGCTGGGCCTGGCGCCGCTCGCGTTCGCGCAGGACTTTCCGGCGCGCAACAAGCCGATCCGCATCGTCGTGGGCTTCACCGCCGGCGGCGGCACCGATGCGCAGGCGCGCATCGTGGCGCAGAAGCTCGGCGAGGTGCTGGGCACCAGCGTGATCGTGGACAACCGCCCCGGGGCCAGCACCATGCTTGCCGCCAACGAGGTGTCGCGCGCGCTGCCCGACGGCTACACGCTGCTGTACGCGCCCTCTTCCACGATGGCGCAGAACCCGCACACCTTCGCGCAGGTGCCCTACGACCCGTTCAAGGACTTCACCGCCATCTCGATGGGCGGGCGCGGGCCGCTGGTGCTGTCGGTCAGCACCACGGTGCCCGCCAACAACGTGAAGGAACTCGTGGCGTATGTGAAGGCGAACCCCGGCAAGGTGAGCTACGCCTCGTTCGGCGCGGGCACCTCGTCGCACATCTACGGCGAGGCCTTCGTGAAGAAGACCGGCGTCGATGCGGTGCACATCCCCTACAAGGGTGGCTCGGACGCGGCGAAGGATTTGATCGGCGGGCGTGTGCAGTACATGTTCGATTCGGCCTCGTCGGCGGTCATCACCTCGGCCTCGGGCAAGGTGAAGATCCTGGCCATCGCGGCGAACGCGCGCATCGCCGCGCTGCCCGACGTGCCCACCTTCGCCGAGCAGGGCATCGCAGGTCTGGACCTGCCGAGTTGGCTCGGCTTCTACGGGCCGGCGCACATGCCGGCGCCTGTGGTCGCCAAGCTCAATGCAGCGCTCACGCAGGTGCTGGCGATGCCGCAGGTGCGCGAGTTCTATCGCACGGGCGGCTACGAGGCGGGCGCGACGACGCCGGAAGAATTCGCCGGCATCACGCGCTCGACCTACGAGCGCTGGGGCGCGATGGTCCAGCAGGTAGGCTTGGCCAAGCAATGACCACAGCTTTCTCCATCTCTCGGCGCCGCGTCACCGCATGGCTCGCACTGGGTGCCGCCGCCCTGCCGCTGCCCTCGCTCGCGGCCTCGCCGGCGGACTTTCCGGAAAAGGGCCGCAGCATCCGCATCGTGCTCGGCCTGGCGGCCGGCGGCGCCTCCGACGCGCAGGCGCGCTTCGTCGCCAACAAGCTCGGCGAGGTGCTGCAGACGCCGGTCATCGTCGAGAACCGGCCGGGCGCGAGCTTCATCCTCGCGACCGAGGAAGTGATTCGCGCGGCGCCCGACGGCTACACCTTCATGTACGCGCCCTCTTCCGTGGTCGCGCAGAACCCGCAGACGCTGGCCCAGGTGCGCTACGACCCGTTCAAGGACTTGACGCCCATCTCGCTCGGCGCGCGCGGCCCGCTGGTGCTGACGGTGCACACGAGCGTGCCGGCGCGCAACGTGCAAGAGCTGGTGGCCTACATCAAGGCCAACCCGGGGAAGATGAGCTATGCCTCGTTCGGCACCGGCACCTCGTCGCACATCTACGGCGAGGCCTTCGCGCGGCAGGCCGGGCTCGACGTCGTGCACGTGCCCTACAAGGGCGGCGCCGATGCGGCGAAGGACTTTCTCGCGGGCCGCGTGCAGTACTACTTCGACGCGGCGCCCAACGCCATCCAGAACACGGCCACCGGCAAGGTGCGCATGCTCGCGGTGGCGGCGCCCAAGCGCAGCGCGATGCTGCCCGACGTGCCGACGATGACGGAGCAAGGCGTGAGCGGCGTCGACATGGCGAGCTGGCTCGGTTTCTACGGCCCGGCGCGCATGCCGGCGCCGGTGGTGGCAAAGCTCAATGCCGCGCTGGCGCAGGTGCTGGCGATGCCGGCCACGCGCGACTTCTTCCGCCAGGGTGCGTACGAAGCCGAATCGTCGACCCCGCAGCAGTTGGCCGACCTGACGCGCACGACCTACGACCAGTGGGCCGAGACGATCCGCAAGCTCGGCCTCACCAAGCAGTAGCCAGCAGCGGCGGCGGCGAAGTTCAGCCGAAGAACTTCACGAGCCGCGCGTTGGTCTCGGCGGCGCGCTCGTATTGCACCCAGTGCCCCGCGCCGTCGATCACCACGCCTTCGCGGTGCGGCCCTTCGCTCGCGAGTTGCGCGACCAGCGGACGCGGATCGGCCGTGACGTCGTATTCGCCCCAGAGCAGCAGCGTCGGCACGCCCAGCGTGTCGATCGCCTTGCGAAGGCCCCCGGCCTGCGACACCTCCTTGCTGCGAAAGCGGGTGCCGTGGCACGAGATGTCGTGGATCTCGAAAGCCAGCGCGTCGATGGCCGACGTGTCGTGCAGCATCAGCGCGCCCAGGTTGTGCAGCAGCGCCGCGCGCTCGGCTTCTCGATCAGGGGCGGCGCGCCAGTTGATCATCTGGGCCGTCATGCGGCGCAGCGTGCCGTGGCCGCCGCTGCCCAGGAGCGCCAGCTTGCGCACCGCGCCGCGTTGCACCGCGAAGCGTGCGGCGGTGAGGCCACCGAACGAGAAGCCGCCCAGGTCGATGGGCGTGCCCGC
The DNA here is from genome assembly GCF_030812215.1 of Variovorax boronicumulans. GTDB lineage: Bacteria > Pseudomonadota > Gammaproteobacteria > Burkholderiales > Burkholderiaceae_C > Variovorax > Variovorax boronicumulans_C. The sequence goes on from NZ_JAUSSG010000001.1 coordinate 470,569, forward strand.
GCCGACGAGCGCATCGAGCGTGCCGCCGAGCGCCTTCAGCAAAGGCAGCAGCGAGTCTTCGCCGGGTGCCACGCGCGGCAGCGCATCGGAATCGTGAAAGCCCGGCATGTCGGGCAGGAGCAGCGTGCGATGGGCCGAGAGCGCCTCGGCATTGCGCAGCCAGTGCATCCAGCTGCCGTGGCCGCCGTGCAGCAGCACGATGGGCGGCAGCGTGGTGTCGGTGCCGAAGCGGCGCCAGCGCACGCGAATGCCGTCGTGTGCCGGGTCGTGATGGGTGGAGAGCGCGTCGATGCGCGCGATTTCGCTGCGCGCCGCGAGCGCGTCGGGGCTGTCGGGGGTCAGGGGCATCGCTCGATTTTGCCGCGCACCCTTTCACGCTGCAGCGCGAGGGTCAGCCGAAGCGGTAGCTGGACACCACGAGCCCGCCCATGAAGGCATCCTCGTGGTACACGCGCTCACCGGCATCCGCCTCGGCCGCACCGACCGCGACCATCAGCGGAATCAGGTGCTCCTCGCGCGGATGCGCCATGCGCGCGGCAGGTGCCGCTTCCCAGTTCTGCAGGTGCGCGGCGCGCTCGGCCGGCGCGCCCTTCACCACCGCCGCGTCGAGCCAGTCGTCGAAGGCCTTCGACACGCCATGCGCCTGCGGGCCGAAGTTGCGCAGGTTGTGATAGCTCAACCCGCTGCCGACGATCAGCACGTCCTCGTCGCGCAAAGGCGCAAGCGCACGGCCCAGCGCCAGGTGCTCTGCCGGATCGAGCCCGCGCCGCAGCGACAACTGCACCACCGGCACATCGGCCTTCGGATAGATCGCGGCCATCGGCGAGAACATGCCGTGGTCGTAGCCGCGCTCGGGATCGATCTGCACCGGCAGGCCGGCCGCCGCGATGAGCGACTGCACCCGCTCCGCGAGTTCGGGCGAGCCGGGCGCGTCGTAGTGCACTTCGTAGGTATGGGGCGGGAAACCGCCGTAGTCGTAGATCATGGGCGGCTTCGGGTTGCCCTGCACCGTGAAGGCCGGCGCCTCCCAGTGCGCCGACACCATGAGAATGGCCTTGGGCGTGCGGCCGATCTGGCGCGGCATGTCCGCGAGCGAGGCGGCCAGCTGGTCGTAGGTGGCGCCCATCTCCTTCTTCATCCAGGGCCACGGGCCGCCGCCGTGGGAGATGAAGTACGTGGGGAGGCGCGATGGGGTGTTGTCGTGGGTCAAGTCGATGCTCCTTCAAGCGTTGGGTCGACTGTAGACATTTCCTCAAAGGAAATCGACAGGCTACGATGCATCGAATCATTTCTCCACAGGAAACTATCAATGGACCGCATGACCAGTCTGCGCGTGTTCCGCGAGGTCGTCGAGGCCGGCAGTTTCACGGCCGCGGCCGCACGGCTCGCGATGTCGCCGCCCATGGCGAGCAAGCATGTGGCGCAGCTTGAAAAATCGCTCGGCGCGCGCCTCCTGCATCGCTCCAGCCGTCACCTGAGCCTGACCGAAGCCGGCACCGCCTGGTACGAGCAGAGCCGCCGCGCGCTCGACCTGCTCGATGCAGCCGAGGCCGCCATCGGCCAGACCCGCGAGGCGCCGCGCGGCCAGCTCAAGGTGAGCGCGCCGGTGTGGTGTGCCACGCCCCGCTTCGCGCGCGTGCTCGCCGATTACCGCGAGCGCTTTCCGGAGGTGCTGGTCGACATGCACCTGGGGAACCGCAAGGTCGATCTCGCGGCCGACGGCTACGACCTCGCGTTGCGCGCCACGCAGGAGCCCTCGCCCGCGCTGATCGCGCGGCCGCTGTGCCGCGTGCCCTTTCATCTCGCGGGCACGCCCGATTACTTGAAACGCATGGGCGGCTGCCCCGCGCTGCCGGCCGACCTGTCGCGGCTCGGCGCGATCGTGCCGAGCTATGTGAACCTGGACAACCTCGCGCTCAAGGGCCCGGGCGGGCGGATGCTGCCGCTGCGCCTCACACCCGCCATGCGCTCGGACGACACCACGCTCACGCTGCACGCGGTGCATGCGGGCATGGGCATCGCGTTCATGCCGCTGTGGCTCATCGACGACGACCTCGCACAGGGTCGCCTCGTGCGGCTGCTGCCGGAGTACGAGGCCGAGCCCGTCACGCTGTTCGCGGTGTACACCAGCCGGCAGTACATGGCGCCCAAGCTGCGTACTTTCATCGACTTCCTCGGCGAGCGGCTCGGCGCGTTGGAACCAAAGGACCCAAGGCCGCGGCGCATGTCGGCGTGAAGCCACGCAGAAGCGGGAAGAACGCACCTTTTAGGGGCAAGGTCATGCGAGCACGGCTAAAGTCCTGAGCTCTCTGGGAGACCGTGTCCTTGTTCCGCTTCTTCGAAAAACTCCTTCACCCCTACCCCGTCGCCGAACCTTCGCTGCCGCCCCAGGGCTTCTTCGCCTTCCTGTGGGCCTGCACGCACGGCGTGCGCGGCAAGATCGCCGTCATGGCGGTGCTCACGGCCACGATGTCGATCTTCGAGGCGGCGCTGTTCGCCATCCTCGGTCGCGTGGTCGACTGGCTCGGCGGCCAGGTGCCGTCCAGGCTGTGGGCCGAGCGCGGCGACACGCTGCTGTGGCTGGCCGCGGTGCTGGTGATCAGCATCGTCGTGGTGGGGCTGCAGACCATCGTGAAGCACCAGACGCTGGCGGTGAACCTGCCGATGCGCCTTCGCTGGAACTTCCACCGGCTGATGCTGGGCCAGAGCATGGCCTTCTACCAGGACGAGTTCGCGGGCCGCATCACGGCCAAGGTGATGCAGACCGCGCTCGCGGTGCGCGACACCATCTTCGTGCTGGCCGACGTGCTGGTGGCGATGGGCGTGTATGTCGCGACCATGATCATCCTGGTGGGCGTGCTCGATGCGCAGCTGGTGTGGCCCTTCGTCATCTGGCTCGCGCTCTATGTCGGCTCGCTCGCTTACTTCGTGCCGCGCCTGGGCAAGGTCGGCAAGGCGCAGGCCGATGCCCGCGCGCTCATGACCGGCCGCGTGACCGACGCCTACACCAACATCGCGACCGTCAAGCTCTTCTCGCACACGCAGCGCGAGGCGGGCTTCGCGCGCGACGCGATGCGCGAATTCATGAAGACCGGCTACGGCCAGATGCGTCTGGTGAGCGCCTTCGAAATCGTCAACCACACGCTGAGCATGGGCCTCACGGCCGGCATGGCGGGCACCGCGCTGTGGCTCTGGTCGCACGGCACGGTGGGTGTGGGCGCCGTGGCCGCAGCCACCGCGATGGCGCTGCGGCTGCAGGGCATGTCGCACTGGATCATGTGGGAGATGACCAGCCTGTTCGAGAACATCGGCACGGTGCAGGACGGCATGAAGACGCTCTCGCGCCCGCGCACCGTGCTCGATGCGGCCGACGCCGGCGTGCTCGAGGTGCCGCGCGGCGAAGTGCGCTTCGAGAACGCGAGCTTCCGCTACGCCGATGCGGGCCGCCGCGTCATCGACGGCCTGAACCTCACGGTGAAGCCTGGCGAGAAGATCGGCCTGGTCGGCCGTTCGGGCGCGGGCAAGTCGACGCTGGTGAACCTGCTGCTGCGCTTTCACGACCTGGAGAGCGGCCGCATCCTCATCGACGGGCAGGACATCGCGCACGTCACGCAGGATTCGCTGCGCAGCCACATCGGCATGGTCACGCAGGACACCTCGCTGATGCACCGCTCGGTGGCCGACAACATCGCCTACGGCCGGCCCGATGCGACGCATGCGCAGATCGAGGCGGCCGCCAAACGCGCCGAGGCGCACGACTTCATCCAGACGCTGGGCGACGCGAGCGGCCGGCGCGGCTACGAGGCGCACGTGGGCGAACGCGGCGTGAAGCTCTCGGGCGGCCAGCGCCAGCGCGTGGCCATTGCGCGGGTGATGCTCAAGGACGCGCCGATCCTTCTGCTCGACGAGGCGACCAGCGCGCTCGACTCCGAAGTGGAAGCAGCAATCCAGCAGAGCCTCTACACGCTGATGGAGGGCAAGACCGTGATCGCCATCGCGCACCGGCTCTCGACCATCGCGGCGATGGACCGGCTGATCGTGCTGGACGAAGGCCGCGTGGTGGAAGAAGGCGACCACCGCACGCTGATGGCGCAGGGTGGTTTGTATGCGCGCCTGTGGGCGCACCAGAGCGGCGGCTTCCTGGGCGACAGCCTGGACGAGGACGAAGCGCTCAGGGCCTGATCGCGCCCAGGTCGATCAGCCAGGCAAAGCGCCGGCCTCGTACTGCTGCACGAACTCCCCGCTCGGCGGGATCGGCTTGATGATGTCGATCAGCACGCCGTTCGGGTCGCGCGTGATGAAGTGGCGTTGGCCGAACGCCTCGTCGCGCAGCGGCAAAAGGATCGGCAGGCCCGCGGCCTTCAGCCGGTCATGAACCGCATCGGGGTCGTCCACCTCGAAGTTCAGCAGCAGCCCGCCCACCACCTGGCCGCGCGCTGGTGCGGGAATGGTCTCGTGGCGGCCGTCGAGCACGGCCAGGTTCACCGAAGGCTCGCCCTCCAGCTGCAGGTGCACATACCAGTCGCTGGTGAAGAGCGGCACGAAACCGAAGTGCGATTGGTAGAAGGCGGCGGTGCCGGCCACGTCCCCGGTCATGACGACCGGGTAGTAGCTCGTGACTTTCATGGGAAGCATGGGACAGGTCCTTTCATAAAACATACAGACTGTACGTACGTTAAATACTAACCTACAGACAGCCTGCATGTAAATTACCTTCCATGGCCACCAACCGCGAACGTACCGAAAGCACCCAGCTCGCGCTGATCGAAGCCGCCCGCGCGCTCTTCGTCAGCAAGGGCTACGGCGACACCTCCACCCCTGAAATCGCGCAGGCCGCAGGCATCACGCGCGGCGCGCTGTACCACCACTTCGCGGACAAGCGCGACCTGTTCCGGCAGGTGCTGGCGCGCGAAGCGATGGCGGTCGCGGCCGACATCGAAGCCGCCACGCCCGAGCAATTGAGCCCACGCGAAGCGCTGCTCCAGGGCAGCGAGGCTTACCTGAACGCCATGACCGTGCCGGGCCGCACGCGGCTCTTGCTGGTCGATGGCCCGGCCGTTCTGGGCATGGCCGAGGCCATGGCAATCGACGATGCCAACGCCGCGCAGTCCCTGCGCGAGGGGCTCAAACGCGTCGGCATGGGGCGCGGCGAGGTCTCGGTCGATGCGCTCTCGCAGTTGCTGTCGGCCGCCTTCGACCGCGCAGCGCTGGAGATCGACGCGGGCGCGGACGCCAAGGAGGTCCGCGCCGCCATGCGCTGGCTGGTCGAGCAGGCGCTGGGGTCCGTCAAGAAACGTTGACCGGCCCTCAGACGATCCCGCGCCCGCCCATGCGCACGGGCCACTTCGCCACCGTGCCGCGCTGCATCGATTCGAGCGTTGTCTGCGTGAACACGTTGATGCTCACGTGCCGCGCGAGGTAGTGCTCCAGCACCAGGCCCAGCAGGTACGGGCTGGTGCCCGAGAAGCCCTCTTCGTCCACGCTCAGGGTGCACTGCACGCCGCGTCCGTAGATCAACGGCCCCGAGCCCGGCAGGCGCCGCGTCACCGGCTCGATGCGCGAGCCCACGAGGCTGTCGATCTGCCGGCGCAGCACGTCGCTGTCGGCCGACACGAACAGCCGCAGCATGTCGCGCAAGGCCTGGGCGCCTTCTCGGTGCGGCATGTCGGCCAGCGGCAGGTGGTTGAAGCCCAACTGGCGAATCAGCCGCCATGCGATTTCGCGCTGCGCGAACGGCGACTTCGGCGTGCTCGGCGGGCGGATCAAGCCCACAGCCGAGACCGGGATCGAATCGGACACCGCGAGATCGGAATGCCCGTTGCGCGGCACCAGGCACGGCAGGTCGCGGTTCGTGAGCATCGCCTTCACCGACAGATAGCGAAGGCTCTCCGGATACGGCGCCTCGTGCTGGTCGACCAGCGAGAGAAACACCTCGGTACCGATGTAGGGCGTGCGCGTGCCGTACTTGCGCGCCGTGTCGGAGGCGAGCCGCTGCTCGCGGCGCACCGAGAAGTAGCGGCCATGGTTGCCTTCGTCTTCGTTGAGCGTCTGGTAGAGCGGGCGGAACTCCAGCTCGGCCGTGGTTTGCGCCTGCTGGCCCGCGATGCGCTGGACCGAATAGACCTCGAAGTCGAGCGGCCGCGAGCGGTCGGGCACCAGGTGGAACTCGGGCTGCGCCGCATTGAGTTCGACGCGGTCGGTGCGCCGCTCGAAGAGGTTGATCACCGGCGTGCTGAACAGCGCGAACTGCCCCGCATCGACCAGCGAACCCAATGGCCCCGGCGGCTTGCTCAACAGCACGACGATCTCGACCTCCTTGCCCTGCGCCCGCGCAAGTCCCGGCGCCAGCTGGGTCAGCGTGAAGAAGTAGAAGCGCTCGGGGCACGCGAAGTATTCGTGCAGCAGGTTGTGGCCATGAAAGGTGTTCCATGCCAGCGGCAGCAGCCCCTGCCCCGGCGCCAGCCCTTCGTGCACCAGCGCCCCTTCGGTTACCACGTGCGGCCGCTCCATCAGCTTGCCCGGCTCGCCGACAAAGGTTGCCACCGCCGAGGTGTGCAGCAGCTCGAACAGATGCGAGGCCACATGCTCGTTGCCACGCAGGTAGATGGGCAGCCGGTCGAGCCCGACCAGCGCGCCGAAACCCATTTCGCCCACGGTGCGCAGACGCAGGCGCAGCGCGCCCGTTACCTGGACATGCGGCGGCAGGTAGCGCTCCAGCGCGGGAATGTCGGGCGGCGCGCCGGTGAGCTTGGCATCGACGATCTCGATGGGCCAGAGCGTCACGTCCTGGCTGGAGCGGAACTCGCACGGCGTTTCTTCGCCCGCCGGCACGCGCGCATGAAAGGCCGTGCCGCGCGGCACCACGAAGCCGCGCGTGAAGTCGCCTTCTTTCACGCTCGGGTGCAGTTGCGCCACCGCCATCGACGGCGTGGGGCTCAGGTAGTTGGGGTACAGCACTTCGAGCAGCCGCTGCGTGAAGCGCGGGAACTCCGCGTCCAGCTTGATCTGCATGCGCGCCGAAAGAAAACTGAACGACTCGATCAGCCGCTCCACATACGGGTCGGCCACCTCGATGCCGTGCATGCCCAGGCGCCGCGCGATCTTCGGGTGCGAGGCAGCGAACTCGCTCGCGGCCTCGCGCATGTAGACCAGTTCCTTGTTGTAGTAGTCGAGCAGTTGCGGGTCCATGGTGGTGCGATTTCCCTGAATGAAGTGGGTTGTGTTGTTTGTCGTGACGAAGGATCAGCGCGAGGAAGAGATCACGCGCATGCGGTTGGTCTCCAGATCGACGGCGCTCTGCACGGTGAAGGCCAGCGGGTAAGGCCGAAGGTGAATCAGCGCGCGAATCTCGAACAGCAGCACGTTGTACTCACCCGCCGCGCCGCCCTCCTTCATCAGCGGCACGACCGTCACCGTCTCGGGAATCAGGCGCGGCTCGTAGTCCTGGATGGCGCGGCGGATGATGCGTTCGATGTCCGCCCACCGGCGCTCCGACAGGTAGCTGCCCGCCAGCGGCGGCACGCCGAAATTGATGGTCGAGGACGCCGCTTCGGCATGGCGCGCGCGGTCGATCAGGTCTTCGGCGTTGGTGGTGTTGAGCAGGTAGGCCAGGTCGCGCTGCACGATGTCGCGCATCTGCGCGGGCGTCACGGCGTACTCGGAGGGCAGCTCGCTGGTGCGGCTCGGGGCCTCGTCGCGCAGGCGGTCGAACAGCGTGGGGAGCAATTGCGCGTTGGGGTGCGCCGCCCGGGCATCGGCCGGACGGAGCGAACGCGCCCCGGGGTGTGCGGGGTGGGAGCCGGTGAAGGGAAACTGCTCGGCAGGTCGCATGGCTGGGCCTTTCTGGAAGGGCCAGAGTCTTGCGTGGATGCGGACGGCGCATTGCAAACAATGGTCACATCCAGCGGTGCGTGCCGACAAAGGCGCGCAAAGCGGAGATTTGTCATGAGCGCCGCGCCAAGAGTGCCTCCCTCGGCGCTTCGAGAGTCCTACAGCACAGGCCGCCCCTCGCCGACATCCCCCACGCCATCGAAGTCTCATCCTTGATTCATCCCAATCAACGAGGAGTCCTCGCGTGAATTCCATCATCTACATCGTCGGTCTGGTCGTGGTCGTCGTCGCCGTGCTGTCGTTCTTCGGCCTGCGCTGAGAACGCACCGCGCTTTTCGATCCGACATCCCTTCGAAAACGGGGCCGCACGCGGCCCCGTTTCATATGGGCGCCCGCAACGCGCCGGGCATAATTCCGGCGCCCCGGCACTCCGCAGGGCACGACCAGCGAAGGGACCCTGTTGACCGACACCGCGTTGCGCGAACCTGCCTTTCCGGAAGCGGTGATCACCGAGGCGATCCGATGGACCGAAGAGACCGGTCCGCTCGACGACGCGCAGGCCCTGCGCATTGCCGCCTCGCGTGCGAACGACGGTCACGCCCGCATCACCGAACGCGCCCTTCAATTGGGCGAACGCATCGGGCTCCAATCTGAATTGACACGCGCCCGCCAATGGGCGCCGTGGGTGCTGCTCGGGCTGGTGGCGCTCGTCGTCGTCGCGGGGCTGGGCCTCGCGGGCAATGTGGTGGGCGGTGGCGAGCGCCACATCAACGTGATCGTCGCGCTCGTGAGTTTGCTGGGCCTGCACGCGCTCACGCTGCTGCTCTGGCTCGTCGGCCTGTGGCTGCCGGCGGGGTCGTTCGGCACCGCGTCGCTCGGCTGGATCTGGCTGTCGGTCACCGCGCGCGTGGCGGGCGGCAAGCGCGGCCAGGCACCGCTGCTGATGCGCGCAGCCACCGGGCTGCTGACCCGCGCCCGGCTGCTGCCCTGGGCCTTCGGGCTCGTGAGCCATGGCATCTGGACACTGTCTTTCGCCGTGGTGCTGGCCGCGATGCTCTTCGCGCTCGCCTTTCGCAGCTACACGCTGAGCTGGGAGACGACGATCCTCGATCCGGCCTTCTTCGTGCGCGCGGTGCAGCTGTTGGGGTGGGCGCCGTCGCAACTCGGTTTTCCGGTGCCTGATGCCGCCACGGTTCTCTCGGCCGCGCCGGGCGCCGCGGGCCAGCGCACCTGGGCGATGTGGCTGACCGGCTGCATCGTCGTCTACGGCCTGCTGCCGCGCCTTGCGCTGGTGCTGTTGAGCGCCGCCGTCTGGCGCAGCCGCCGCAAGGCGTTGCAGCCCGACTGGAGCGAGCCCTACTACCGCAAGCTGCTCGCTCGTTTCACAGCCCTCGCGCCGGCCGCCATCGTCGATGCGGACCCGGGGCGCATGCGCGGCGCCGCGCCCGCCCGGCTGGCGCCCTCCGAGCTGCAGGACGCGCTCTTCGTCATCGGCTTCGAACTGCCGCCCGACACGCCGTGGCCGCCCGCCGGCCTGCCCGTAGATCTGCTCGCCCGTGCCGCGCAGGTGCTGCGCATCGACGGCAGTGCCCCCACCCGCCGCATGCTGCTCGACCAATTGGCGCAGGCCCGCCCGCGCGCCGTGCTGCTGGTGTGCCACGCCGCATCGAGCCCCGACCGCGGCACCGAACGGTTCCTGCGCGAAGTGCTCGCGCATTGCGGCGAATGCCGCCTCTGGCTGGCCGATGCGCCTGGCGACGGCGCAACCGCCCGCTGGATCGACTGGCTGCGCGACACCGGCCTCGAACGCATCGCGGCGAGCGACCGGCTCGACATCGCCTTGCAGGGCTTCAACCCCACACCATGACCCAGGACGCCGCCATCCGCATCGCCGTCGTCGGCCACACCAACGCGGGCAAGACCTCGCTGCTGCGCACGCTCACACGGCGCATCAACTTCGGCGAGGTGTCGCAGCGCCCGGGCACCACGCGGCATGTCGAATCGGTCGATCTCGATGTGAACGGAACGGCCGCCGTGCGCTTCTTCGACACGCCCGGCCTCGAAGACGCGGTCGCGCTGCGCGAACACCTCGCGGGCTTCGATGCAGGAGCCACGCCGCCCGAGCGCATCCGCCAGTTCCTGCGGGGGCCCGAGGCTCAGGGCGTGTTCGAGCAGGAGGCCAAGGTGCTGCGCACCATGCTCGAGATCGATGCGGCCTTTCTGGTCATCGACGTGCGCGAGCCGGTGCTGCCGAAGTTCCGCGACGAGATCGAGCTGCTCAATTCCTGCGCCCGCCCCGTGCTGCCGGTGCTGAACTTCGTGCGCGATGCCGCCAGCCGCGAGCCGGCGTGGAAAGAACTGCTCTCGGCCTACGGCCTGCATGTGCAGGTGCGCTTCGATGCGGCCGCGCCTTTCGTCGGCGCCGAGCGCGACCTCTACAACGATTTGGCCACGCTGCTGCGCGAGCGCCGCGACCAGCTGCGTGGCATCGTCGATTTCCTCGACACCGAAGCCGCCGAGCGCCGCCACGCCGCCTGCACGCGCATCGCTGGATTGCTGGTCGATGCGGCCGCGATCCGCCGCACCGTGTCGGCCACCGAATTCGCCGACGCTGCGCAGCGCGAAGCCCTCGTCGCGGCCCTTCGCAAGACCGTGTTCGACAAGGCCCAGCGCTGCACCGACGACCTGCTCGCGCTCTACGGCTTTCGCCAGGGCGATGCCGACGAAGCGCCGCTCCCGATGATCGAAGGCCGCTGGACGCTCGACTTCTTCAGCCCCGAGGCGATGAAGGACGCGGGCCTGCGCCTGGGCAAGGGCGCCGTCATCGGCGCCGCCGTGGGCGTGGTGGCCGACCTCGCGGTGGCGGGCCTCTCGCTCGGCGCGGGCGCGGCATTGGGCGGCGCCATCGGCGGCGCGGTGTCGCAAGGCTGGGGGCCGCTCGGCCGCAAGCTCGCCAACAAGCTGCGCGACGTGCACGAAGTCACCGTGGAAGATGGGGTGCTCTTCACCCTCGTCGCCTGGCAGCTCAAGCTCACGCAGGCACTGGAGCAGCGCGGCCATGCGGCAACGCAGCGCATCCACACCGAGACGCCCGAGGACGGCGATGCGCCCACGCGCGCCGCAGCCGCCGCGGTGCGCGGCGCGCAACCGGCACGCAACCACCCCGAGTGGGAATCGACCGGCATCGCGACGCGCAGCTTCTGGCGCCCTTCGCCGCAGCGCGAGGCGCTGGTTGCCGACCTGTCGCGCGCCCTGCTGCCCGCCTTCGAAGCCTGACGCCGGGCTTCGCTTGCAGCCGGCGTTGGCCGGCTCCTACGCGCCGACCGCCGCGAACGGTCCAGCGTTCGAACGATGTTCACCGGCACATCGAAAGGAGCACCCCATGGCCGTCGAATGCAAGCTCTTGGCCGCCCCGTTGATCGGGCGCATCTGGGAAGGCCGCACCCCCATCGCGCGGGCGGATGAATACCTGCACTACAGCGTCGAGCACGGCATCGCCGAGATCGCCAAGAAGCCCGGCTGCCTCGGCGTGCAGTACTTTCGCAAGCTGAACGGCAATGTGGCGGAATTCCGCACCGTGTCGTTCTGGCGCTCGATCGACGAGATGCAGGCGATGCACGCCACGCGCGGCGATCCGCTGCGCGTGGCGCCGTTGGCGCGCGATCCCGAGTTCCTGCTGGAGCTGCCCGAGTTCGTGGACCTCGTCGAGGTGCACGTCAACGCGTTCGGCAGCAGCCGCTGAGGCTCAACCCTCCAGCAGGTCTTCGAGCATCAGCGGCAGCCGGCGCAGCCGCTTGCCGGTCGCGTGGAACACCGCGTTCACGATGGCGGGCGCCACGCCCACCATCGCGACTTCGCCCAGGCCCTTCACGCCCAGCGCGTTGAGCCGCGTGTCGGGCTTGCCGACGAAATCGACCTCGATGCGGCCGATGTCCGCGGCTACCGGCATCACGTATTCGGCGAGGTCGGCGTTGAGAAATCCGCCGTAGCGCGGATCGACCTCGCTCACCTCGCGCAGCGCCGCGCCGATGCCCCAGACCACGCCGCCTTCGACCTGGCTGCGCGCGGTGCGCGGGCTCGCGACGGCGCCGCAGTCCGCCACGCTCACCACGCGCGGCACGCGGATGCGGCGCGTGGTCGGCTCGATGCGCACCTCGACGAAATGCGCGATGAAGCTGAAGGCGACGAAGTCCGGATACACCGGCCCCGCCGCAGCCGGCAGCCCGCCGGTCAGGCGGCCGAACACCTGCTCGGGCTGGCCGGGCGCGCGGCGCCGGCTTTCGGCTTCGGCAAACGGCCGGCCCGAGGCACGCAGCAACGCAAGCGCGGTGACGCCGCTTTCGCCCGCCGTGCCGCCCGCGTTCTTGCGCAAGTCGTCCATCAGCCGCTGTGCGGCTTCCAGCACGGGCGGCAGCGCCGTGGCCGTGCCCCACGAGCCCGCGGTCAGGTGCTGCGGCGCGGCCGTCGTGTCGCCGAGCGCGATCTCTATGGCCGCCACCGGTGCGCCGAGCGTGCGCGACACCGTCACGGCAATCGCGGTGCGCATGCCCTGCCCCATCTCGTGCCCGCCGACCGCCACGCGCACCGTGCCGTCGGTGTTCAGGCGGACAGTTGCGATGGCCGGCGCGACGGCCGCCTTGTAGGTGCCGATCGCCACGCCCCAGCCGACGAGGCTGCCGTCGGGTGCGCGCATCGAGCCCGGCGCCATCGTGCGGCGCGCCCAGCCGAAGGTCTCGCTGCCCTTGACCAGGCACTCGGCCACATGGCGCGACGAAAACGGCTTGCCCGTGAGCGGATCGGCCGCGGCGTCGTTGGCGAGCCGGAAAGCCACCGGGTCGCGGCCGAGCGCATAGGCCATCTCGTCGACGGCGCTCTCGAAGGCAAAGGCGGCCGGGTGCTCGAAGGGCGCGCGCATGTAGCCGGGCGTCTGCACGTCGGTGCGCACCAGCCGCTCGCGCCCCCGGTAATTGGCGATGCCGTAGAGGCGCGAGGTGATCTCGGTGCCGAGCGAGGGGAACAGGTCGTGCCGCGAGGTCTGCTGGTCGATCTCGTGGACCGCCGCGACGAGCCGGCCGTCGCGGTCCGCGCCGAGCCGCACATGGTGCCGGCTCGCGGGGCGGAAGCTCGCGTTGTGGAAGAGCTGCGCGCGCGTCATCGCCAGCTTCACCGGCCGCTGCAACGCGCGCGCGGCGATGGCCACCAGCGCGGTGTGCGACTGCAGCGAGTTCTTCTGCCCGAAGCCGCCGCCCAGCGTGGGCGACAGCACGCGCACCTTCGCCGGCTCGATGCCCAGCTGCTTGGCCAGGCCGTGCCGCACGCCTTCGGCGTTCTGCGTCGGCTCGCGGACGGTGAGCACGCCGTCGTTCCACTCGGCCACGGTCGCGATGATCTCCATCGGGTTCTGGTGCTGCGCGGGCAGCGTGTAGCGCAGGTCCACCGTCACGGGCGCGCTGGCGAGCGCGCCTTCCGGATCGCCCGCGCGTCGGTCGGCGAACATGGGCTGCGGCAGCACCGCGGTCTGGGCGAGCGGTTCGGCGTCGGGCGCGTCGAGGGTCGCGACGAACGGCGTCGCCTCGTACGTGACCACCACCAACGCGGCCGCCTCTCGCGCCGCTTCGAGCGTGTCGGCCACCACCATCGCGACACTCTGGCCGCGGTAGGCGATCTGCGCCGAGCGCAGCGGATAGAAGCTCTGGAAGCCGAAGCCGCCGCCCATCAGGAAGCCGCCGGTGTCGAACGCGCCGACGTTCTCGTGGGTGAGCACCGTGCGCACGCCGCGCACGCGCTGCGCCGCCGAGGTGTCGATGCGCGTGATGCTGCCGCGCGCGATGCGCGAAGGCACCAGCGCGGCATGCAGCAAACCGGGACGCGCGTCATCGGCCGCATAGCGCGTGGCGCCGCGCACCTTGTCGTGCGCATCGACGCGTTCGGCGCCGGCACGGGGCGTGTTCCTGTTCGTGATCGTGGGGGTCGCCATTTCAGCTCCTGTCCTTGGCCAGCATGAGCGCGTCGGTCACCGTCTCGATGCCGAGCGCCACCTTGAACGCGTTGTGTTCGAGCGGTTTCGCGCCCGCGAAAGCCAGCTCGGCCGCGCGCCGTGCGGCGGCCCGGGTGAGCGGCATGCCGACCAGGCTGCGCTCGGCCTCGGTCGCTCGCCACGGCCGGGTCGCGACGCCGCCGAGCGCAATGCGCGCATCGGCCACGCGGTTGTCGCGGATGTGCACCGCCACCGCCGCCGAGGCGAGCGCGAAGGCGTACGACTCACGGTCGCGGATCTTGTGGTAGGTCGACGCGCGGCCGACGGGCCCGCGCGGAATGCGGATGCGCACGATCAGCTCGTCGGCCGCCAGCACCGTCTCCAGGTGCGGCGTGGCGCCGGGTTCGCGGTGCAGCTCGCGCACCGCCACCGTGCGCTCGCCGCGCGGGCTCACGGTGTCGACCACCGCATCGAAGGCCGCGAGTGCGATCGCCATGTCGCCGGGGTAGATCGCCACGCAGGCCTCGCTGCCGCCGAGCACCGCATGCCCGCGGTTGGCACCGCCGATGGCCGCGCAGCCGCTGCCGGGCACGCGCTTGTTGCAGGCGAACTCGGGGCCGCCGCGAAAGTACGCACAGCGCGTGCGCTGCAGCAGGTTGCCGCCCACGGTGGCCATGTTGCGCAGTTGCTGCGAGGCGGCCTTCCAGAGCGATTCGGAGAGCGCCGGAAACTCGCGCAGCACCACCGCGTGCTCGGCCACATCGCTCATCGCGGCGAGCGCGCCGATGCGCAGCTCGGTGCGCTCGCTCGCGTCGATGCGGGCGAGCCCCTCGATGCGGGTGATGTCGATCACCGTGGCCGGCGCTTCCACACCGAGCTTCATCAGGTCGAACAGCGTGGTGCCGCCCGCGAAGTAGCGTGCGCCGGGCTGGTGCTCCACGAGCAGCTGCACCGCCTCGCCGGTGCTGCGGGGGCGCAGGTAGGCGAAGTCATGCATGGCGGGCTCCCTCGCTGCGGCGCATTTGCGGCGCGGCTTCGCGGATCGCTTCGAGGATGCCGGCGTAGGCGCCGCATCGGCAGATGTTGCCGCTCATGTATTCGCGGATCTGCGCGTCGCTGGTGGCATGGCCTTCGCGCACGCAGGCAATCGCCGCCATCACCTGGCCCGGCGTGCAGTAGCCGCACTGCAGCGCGTCGTGGTCGATGAAGGACTGCTGCATCGGGTGCAGCGTGCCGTCGGGCGACTCGATGCCTTCGATGGTGGTGACGGCGCAGCCGTCGGTCTTCACCGCGAGCGTGAGGCACGAGGCCACGCGGCGGCCGTCCACGTGCACCGTGCAGGCGCCGCACTGGCCGTGGTCGCAGCCCTTCTTGGCGCCGGTGAGGCCCAGTTGCTCCCGCAGCACGTCGAGCAGCGAGGCGCGCGGCTCCAGCGCCAGCTCGTAAGGCTTGCCGTTGACGGTGACGCGGGTGGCCTGCGAGCCGGCATGCGGATTCGCGGGGGCTTCGGGTGTCGCGGCAACGGCGCCGCAGGCGGCGGCCACGCCGGCGCCGGCGGCCGTGGTCATCATGAAGGTGCGCCGGTTGAGGGCGGGCTTGCCGTCCGCCGCGCGCAATGTCGGGGTGTCGTTCATCGTGGGCTTTCTTCTGGGGAGGGAAACGGGGGAGCGAGCGTCAGAGCTCGCGGCCGCGCCAGGCATCGACCGAGCCGGGCCCGCTGCCGCGCGCGGTGATGAAGAGCGCCACGAACACCAGCATCAGCGGGTACTCGAAGCCGCGGTCGATCCAGGGGAAGGTCGGCGCCAGCAGCCAGCTGATGACCAGCATCTGCACCGTCACCATCGGCGCGACCAGGCGCGTGAGAAAGCCCACCGCCAGCATCAGCCCGCCCACGCCTTCGAGCAGCGCGATGAACCAGCCGATGAGCGGCGCGGCCGGCAGGTGCAGCACATCGGCGATCAGGTTGACCGAGCCCGCCATCGGGTCGGCCATGCTGCCGTGGCTGCGGCCCAGCAGCTTGGGCACGCCGTGCGTCATGAGCATCAGGCCGAAGGCGATGCGCAGCAGCAGGTAGCCGAGGTGCTCGAGCCGGTCGTAGAGGCCTTTGAGGCGCGAAAAGATCAGTGGCATGCGTCGCTCCGTGGTTGGTTCGGGGCGAGTCTCTCTATTCCTACACGCTGAATAAAGCCTCTAATCCTGTCAATACAATCCAACAGAACTCAACAATCAAGACCGAGGACGGACGCCAGATGGACCGCTTCGATGCCATGCGGTTGTTCACCCGCATCGTCGAGCTGGGCAGCTTCACGCAGGCCGCCACCACGCTCGACATTCCGCGCGCCACCGCCACCCACGCCATCAAGGAGCTGGAAGCGCGGCTGCAGGTGCGGCTGCTCGAGCGCACCACGCGGCAGGTGCGCACCACGGCCGACGGCCAGGCTTTCTACGAGCGCTGCCGCCATCTGCTGCGCGACCTGGAAGATGCGGAAAGCTCGCTCGCGCAACTGGCCGTGAACCCGCGCGGGCGGCTGCGCATCGACATCCACGGCGCGCCCGCCAACGACCTTCTGCTGCCGCGCATCGGCGAGTTCCATGCGCGCTATCCGCACATCGAGCTCGCGATGGGCAGCGGCGACCGGCTGGTCGATCTCGTGCGCGAAGGCGTGGATTGCGTGGTGCGCGCCGGCGAGCCGCGCGATTCGTCGCTGGTCACGCGGCGGCTCGCGCTGGTGCCGCAGGTCACCTGCGCAAGCCCGGCTTATCTCGCGATCCACGGCACGCCACTCGCCCCGGCCGACCTCGCGCAGCACATCGGCGTCAATTTCTTCTCGGCCTCACGGCCCGATGTGTTTCCGTACCGCTTCGAGGTGAAGGGCAAGGTCGAGGAGCACACGCTCAAGGGCTGGATCAGCGTCAACAGCGCCGACAGCTACAAGATCTGCGCCGAGCAGGGCTGCGGAATCATCCAGGTGCCGCGCTACGGCATCGAGCGGCAACTGCGCGAAGGCACGCTGGTGGAGATCCTCGCGCATGCGCCCTGCCCGCCGATGCCGCATTCGGTGCTGTACCCGCACCACCGGCAGCTCTCGCCGCGGGTGCGGGTGTTCATCGACTGGGTGACCGAGGTGTACGTGGACCGCTTCGGCGCGCTCAGGTAGCGGATCGCTCAGTTCGCGCCGCTGCCCAGCGCCTGCAGCTTCGCGTAGTCGCCCGGCCGCGCGCCGAACTGCTCGGGCGTCGAACGCTTGGCGATGCGCTCCAGGAACGCCTGCCGGTTGACCGGCGAGACGGTCATGCCCTTGCTGCGCAGGAACTGCTCGTCTTCGAGCTCGCCGGCGATCACGCCGACGTTGGTCCACTTGGCGGTTTCCACGAGCGTCTTCTCGACCATCGCCTGCTGCGCCGGCGTGAGCTTCGCCCACGCGGCCTTGCCGATGACGATGCCCAGCGTGTCGTAGATGTGCCCGGTCAGCTGCACGTACTTCTGCACCTCGTAGAGGCGCTTGTCCTTCACCGTGCCGAGCGGGTTTTCCTGCGCCTCCGCCTCGCCCTTCTTGAGCGAGCCGTAGAGGCTCATGAAGGGCAGCGTGACGGGCTTGGCGTCCAGCGCGGTGGCGAAGAGCTGGTAGGCCGAAGCATCGGGCACGTACAGGCGCAGGTCGCGAAAGTCCTCGGGCTTCTGCAACGGCTTGCTCGACGTCACTTGCCGCGCGCCGTAGTACACCGGGGCAACCATGTGGTTGCCGCTCTTCTCGTCGTAGCCCTTCATCAACTCCGCGAGCAGCGGGCTCGCGAGGTACTTGCGCATGTGGGCGAGGTCCTTGAAGGCGAAGGGGTAGCTCCCGAGGCGCAGCGGCGGATAAACATCGGCCAGCGTGGCCTGCCCGACGTAGGCGATCTGCATGGAATCGTTGGCGAGCATCAGCGCGAAGTCGCCCTCCTGGCCCAGCTTGGACGAGGGCACCACCTCGATCTTGATCTTGCCCTCGGACTGCTCGCCGATCTTGCGTGCCGCCAGCTCCGCCTGCTGGTGAAAGATGCTGCCGGGCTCGAACACGTGGCCCCATTTCAATTGCAGCACCTGCGCCTGGGCGGCCGCGCTCGCGACAACGCCGCCCAGTGCCATCAGCAGGACGCCCGCCCGGCGCCACGGCAAGAAACGCTTCATGAACTCTCCCTCTGTTGAGAAGGCCAACCCTGTGCAAATTGCGCGCCAGAACCCAGGCGGACCGCCGGAACGGTTCCGGCGTGGCGATCGTAAGATTTTGAAACAAAGGTGGTAACCGGGGTTTGCCCGACTGCGGGCATGCCCCCTCCCGCACACGCAAGAATCTTTATCGTGTGTCCTTGCCCCGGCCGCTTCAACGCACACGCCCCCCGGGCAACACTGCGCACCGAGAGCGACCTGGAGACAACACAAGATGAAAGCCCCCCGATTCCTGCGCCGCACCGCGCTGCAGGCCTGCCTCGGCATTGCCATTGCCGCCTTCGCACCGGCGGCACTCGCCGCCTACCCCGACAAGCCCGTGAAGCTCGTCATTCCCTACCCGCCCGGCGGCGCCACCGACGTGATCGGGCGCATCGTCGCGCTCAAGCTCGGCGAGCAACTGGGCCAGCAGGTGGTGGTGGACAACCGCGGGGGCGCGGGCGGCAACATCGGCGCCGAGGCGGTAGCCCGGGCGCCGGCTGACGGCTACACGCTGCTGATGGGCGCGCTGACCTCGCACGCGACCATGGCGACGCTGGGGAAAGGGCGCCTGCGCTACGACCTTGTGAAGGACTTCGCGCCGGTGATGGTCGTCGGCTCGGTGCCGCTGGTGGTCGTGGTCAATCCGCAGGTGCCGGCGACGACGCTCAAGGAATTCATCGCCTACGCCAAGGCCAACCCCGACAAGCTCAACTACGCCTCGTCGGGCGCGGGCTCGCCGCAACGCATGGCGGCCGAACTGTTCCAGCGCGAGGCCGGCATCCGCATGACGCACATCGCCTACAAGGGCAGCGGCCCCGCGATGACCGACATGGTCGCGGGGCAGGTCAACACCATGGTCGAGACCGCGCCGGCGTCCCTCCCCTTCATCACCGCGAACAAGCTGCGCGCGCTGGCCGTTGCCACGCCGCAGCGCATCTCGATGCTGCCCGACGTGCCCTCGGCGGTCGAGGCCGGCGTGCCGAACCTGGAGGTGAGCTCCACCTTCGGCGTGCTGGCGCCGGCAGGCACGCCCACAGCCATCGTCGCGCGGCTGAACGAAGCACTCTCGAAGGTCGTGCAGTCGGCCGAGGCGAAGGAGATGCTGCTCAAGCAGGGCGTGTACGCGGCGCCGCCCACCACGCCCGCGCAGTCGGCCGGGCAGATCCAGGCCGAAGTGGCACGCTGGAAAAAAGTGATCGCCGAGTCCAATATCAAGTCCGACGAATAAGACAAGCAACCCACGAACAAAACCCATGTCCGATTCCCCTTTCGAGCCCGACGACAACGCCTCCGACCGCAACGCAGGCATGCGCAAGGGCCTGACCAGCTACGGCGACCGCGGCTTCTCGCTCTTCCTGCGCAAGGCCTTCATCAAGGGCGCGGGCTACACCGATGCGGCGCTCGACCGCCCCGTGGTCGGCATCGCCAACACCGGCAGCGCCTACAACCCCTGCCACGGCAACGCGCCGCAGCTCATCGAGGCGGTCAAGCGCGGCGTGATGCTCGCGGGCGGCCTGCCGATGGACTTTCCGACGATCTCGGTGCACGAGAGCTTCGCCGCGCCGACCAGCATGTACCTGCGCAACCTGATGTCGATGGACACCGAGGAAATGGTGCGCGCGCAACCCATGGATGCGGTGGTGCTCATCGGTGGCTGCGACAAGACCGTGCCTGCGCAGTTGATGGGTGCGGCCTCGGCCGGCCTGCCGTCGATCCAGCTCATCACCGGCTCGATGCTCACCGGCAGCCACCGCGGCGAACGCGTGGGCGCCTGCACCGACTGCCGCCGCTACTGGGGCAAGTACCGCGCGGGCGAGATCGACATCGAGGAAACCGCCGACGTCAACAACCAGCTCGTGGCCAGCGTGGGCACCTGCTCGGTGATGGGCACGGCCAGCACCATGGCCTGCATCGCCGAGGCGCTGGGCATGACGATGCCGGGCGGCGCCTCGCCGCCGGCGGTGACGGCCGACCGCATCCGCATCGCCGAGCAGACCGGCGCGCAGGCGGTGCAGATCGCGCGCGACCGGCTCACCATCGACAAGGTGCTGACGCCCGCCGCCTTCGAGAACGCGATGCGCGTGCTGCTGGCCATCGGCGGCTCGACCAACGGCATCGTGCATCTCGCGGCCATTGCCGGGCGCATGGGCCTGGACATCGACCTGCACGCGCTCGACCGCATGGGCCGCGAGACGCCGGTGCTGCTCGACCTGAAACCTTCGGGCCAGCACTACATGGAAGACTTCCACGCCGCGGGCGGCATGGCGACGCTGCTGCGCGAGCTCAAGCCCCTGCTGCACCTGGACGCGCTCACGGTCACCGGCCGCACGCTCGGCGAAGAAATCGAACGCACCGGGCCGGGCTTCAGGCAGGACGTGGTGCGGCCCGCGAGCCAGCCGATCTACCCGCAGGGCGGCATCGCGGTGCTGTGGGGCAATCTGGCACCGGGCGGCGCGATCATCAAGCAGTCGGCTGCCGATGCGAAGCTCATGGAACACGAAGGCCGCGCCGTGGTGTTCGAGAACGCCGAGGACCTGGTGACGCGCATCGACAGCGACGCGCTCGACGTGACGGCCGACGACATCCTGGTGCTCAAGAACATCGGCCCCAAGGGTGCGCCGGGCATGCCCGAGGCGGGCTACATCCCCATTCCGCGCAAGCTAGCTCGCGCGGGCGTGAAGGACATCGTGCGCATCTCCGACGGCCGAATGAGCGGCACGGCCTTCGGCACCATCGTGCTGCACGTCACGCCGGAGTCGGCCATCGGCGGGCCGCTGGCCTATGTGCAGAGCGGCGACCGCATCCGGCTCAGCGTGGCGAACCGCGAGATCGCGCTGCTGGTGTCCGACGACGAACTCGCGCGCCGCGCGAAGGAAACGGTGGTGGTCGAGCCGACGGCCGACCGGGGCTACAAGAAGCTGTTCCTGCAGACGGTGACGCAGGCGGACAAGGGCGTGGACTTCGACTTCCTGCGCGCGCCGAACACGGTCGGCAAGGTCCCGCGCTAACTAACCGAAGACGGCCTGCGCCTCGGCGAGCAGCGCCTGCGCGAGCGCTGCACGCGGTCCCTGCGCCGCCCAGATGAGCCCCACGCGCCGCACCGGCGCACGCTCGGGCAACGGCACGCGGGCGATGTTCATGCCGGCGCGCCACATCGGCGCCCAGTCGGGCAGCAGCGCCACGCCGAGGCCTCGCCCCACGAGAGCGGCGACGGCCATGAGGCTGTCGATCTCCAGCCGCTGCCGCACGCGGATGCCGTGGTCGCGCAGGTACCGGTCGGCAAGCTGTCCGCCCAGCACCGAGCGGTCGTAGCGGATGAAGGGCTCGGCGGCCAGCAGCTCGTGCGCCGCGCGGTGTGCCAAGGCCTCGGGCGCGACCACCACCAGCGGCTCCTCGAGCAGCGTCTCGAAGCTGCAGCCCTTGCCGACGGCGAACTGCGGCTCGACCACGATGGCCGCATCGAGCGCCCCGCTCGCCACCTGCCGGCACAGCTCCACCGAACTGCCGGGCGCAACGAACACCGAGAGGTCGGGAAAGCGCGCGTAGAGGCGTTCGAGCACCGGCGGCAGCACGCCGGTCAGCGCCGAGATGAACACGCCCAGCCGCAGTTCGCCGAGCGAGACGCCGCCGCTGGTGGCGGCGCGTAGGTCGCGCACATCGCGCAGCACGTTGCGCGCGCGGTCGAGCATCTTCAGGCCCGCCTCGGTGGGGCGCACCGAGCGGCCGGCGCGCTGCACCAGCGGCACGCCGATGTCGTCTTCCAACGCCTTGACGCGCGCGGCGATTGCGGCGGGTGTCAGGTCGAGCCGCCGCGCAGCCTCGGCCATCGAGCCCAGTTCGACCACGGCGACGAAGCTCTGCAGGTATCGCGTATCCATGCGCGCGAATGTACGCGCCGCGCGGGGCGACCCGGGTCTCAGGCGGCGACGGGCGCCGGCGTCAGGAACGGCGTGATGTTGCGCATCGCGCGCACGACGTAGTCTTCTTTTTCCCCGACGGGCGCCACGTAGTGCATCGCGCTGCGGGCCTCCTCCACGCCCACCAGGCGGGCGATGACCCAGGCGGCGAGGTACTGCGACGCCAGGCAACCGCCCGCGGTCGCCACGTTGCCGTTCGCAACGAAAGGCTGATTCAGCACAGCAACGCCGGCGGCCTCGACCCAGGGCTTGGTCGTCAGGTCCGTGCAGGCCGGCACGCCTTCGAGCAGCCCCAGCTTCGCCAGCACCAGCGCGCCGGAGCACTGCGCGCCCAGGAGCTGCCGCGACGGGTCGAGCTGCAGCTGCGCCATCAGCGCCGCATCGGCAACCACCTCGCGCGTCAGCATGCCGCTGCCGACGATGACCGCATCGGCCTCGCTGGCTTCGCGCAGCGAGGCCTGGGCTTCGAGCACCACGCCGTTCATCGACCGCACGCGCGCGGTCGGGCTCGCGATCGACACGCGCCAGCCCGGCGTCTTGATGCGATTGAGGATGCCGAGCGCGATGAGCGAGTCGAGCTCGTTGAAGCCTTCGAAGGTGAGGATGGCGATATGCATGCACCGCATCGTAGGCAGGTTGATCAATACAATCAAAAAATTGTCATGGATACATTGCCGCATGCCTCAAGCCCGCTACAAGCAGTTGGTCGATGCGCTTGCCGCGCAGATCCGCGAGGGCAGCCTGCCACCCGGCACGCGCCTGCCGACACTGCGCAAACTTGCCGCGCAAAAGGGCTTAGCGCTCGTCACCGCAAGCCGCGTCTATGCGGAGCTGCAGGCGATGGGCCTGGTCAGCGGCGAGACCGGCCGCGGCACCTTCGTGCGGGAGAGCCTGCTGCCCCGGGGCCTGGGCATCGACCAGCACGCCGCGGCCTCGGGCATGGTGGACCTGAACTTCAACTACCCCTCGCTGCCGGGCCAGGCCGAAATGCTGCGCGCGGGGCTGCGCCAGCTCGCCGCCTCGGGTGACCTCGAAGCGCTTTTGCGCTACCAGCCGCACGGCGGACGCCCGCACGAGCGCGCGATCGTCGCCGGGCATCTCGCATCGCGCGGCCTTGCCGTGGGCGTGGACCAGGTGATGATCGTGAGCGGCGCCCAGCACGGTCTCGCAACCACCGTCATGGCACTGCTGCAGCCGGGCGACGTGGTCGCGGCCGACGCGCTCACCTACCCGGGCTTCAAGGTGTTGGCCGAGGCGCATCGCCTGGAGCTCGCACCGATTCCCGCGGCCGGCCATGGCCCCGACCTCGACGCGCTGGAGCGGCTGTGCAAGAGCCGCCGGGTGCGCGCCGTCTACACGATGCCGACGCTGCACAACCCGCTCGGCTGGGTGATGGGCGCGAGCCGGCGGCGGCAACTGGTCGCCATCGCCCGGCGGCACGGGTTGCTCATCATCGAGGACGCGGCCTACGCCTTTCTCGCCGAGGACGCGCCCGCGCCGCTGGCCGCGCTGGCTCCGGAATCGACGGTGTATGTCTCGGGTATTTCCAAGAGCATCGCGACCGGGCTGCGCGTCGGCTTCGTCGCCGCGCCCGGCGCATGGGTGCCCGCGATCGAGCGCGCGATCCGCGCCACCACCTGGAACACGCCCAGCGTGATGACGGCCATCGCCTGCGGCTGGCTCGAGGACGGCACCGTCACACGCCTGGAGGCGGAGAAGCGCAGCGATGCGATGGCCCGGCAGGCGATTGCCGCCGATGTCTTCGCGGGCATGCGGTGCGTGCGCCACCCGTCGTCCTACTTCGTGTGGCTGCCGCTGGGAGAAGAGGTACGCGCCGACCGGGTGGCCCAGGCGCTCATGCGCGACGGGATATCGGTGTCGACGGCCGAGCCTTTCGCGACCTCCGCGCAGGTGCCGCATGCGATCCGCCTCGCGCTGGGATCGGTCGGCCTGGACGTGCTGCACGACGCGCTGGCGCAGGTCAGGCGCACGATCGACGCGTACGCCATCTGAAGTGCGGGGCGTGGGGCGCGTGGGGCGCGTGGGACGCGTGGGGCGCGTGGGGCGCGTGGGGCGCGTGGGGCGGTCACCGTGCCGTCACGGGCCAAACCTAGCATCCGCCGGCTTTCGTCCTTCAAAAACACTCGAAAACCAACATGACAAAGAACGTTCCTGCGCCCGCTCCCCGTCCGCTGCGCGCGGCCCTCGTGGCCCTCGGCGGCAGCCTCGCCATCGCAGCCTGCGGCGGCGGTGGCAACGACGGCCCGGTGTTCCCGATCATTCCGCCAGCACCCGCTCCGGCGCCGGCACCCCAGCCTTCGCCGCTGGGCACGCTCGATGGCTCGGCGCCCCTGGTCATCGGCCACCGCGGCCTGCCGGGCCTGTTCCCCGAGGAAACGCAGAAGGCGTACGAAGCAGCGGCCGATGCCGGCGCCGATTCGCTCGAAACCGACCTGCACCTCACCAAGGACTGCGTGCTCGTCGCACGCCACAACCCCTGGCTCAGTGACAACACCAATGTCTTCGAAGTTGCCAAGACCAACGCCACCGTGGCCGCCCGCAAGCGCACCGTGCCCGGCGTGCTGGTCGATGTGAAGTACCCGGCCATTCCCGAGAACGGCCCGGCCCAGTACCTCAGTGACCTGACCGACCCCAACGATCCGAAGTCCGTGCTCAAGTCGCTCGTAGTCGACGGCGAACCGCATTTCGGCCCGGACAAGACCGGCGACTGGTCGATCACCGACTTCACGATGGCCGAACTCAAGCAGTGGCTTGGCGGCACCACCTACGACGCCGCCGACCAGCGGCCCACCGAGCTGAACGGCAAGCTGCCGATCCTGAGCTTCCAGGAAGTGATCGACATCGCCAAGGCGAAGTCCAAGTCCACCGGCCGCACGCTCACCGTGTACCCGGAAACCAAGAACCCGATCTGGAACAACGCGCAGGCCATCGCCAACGGCTGCGGCGTCGCCGGCAGCCATCCGCTGGAAGACGCGCTCCTGAAGATCATGAACGCCAACGACCTGAACCGGAAGGACGCGCCGATCTTCGTGCAGAGCTTCGAGCCCGAGAGCCTGAAGTACCTGCGCTCGGCCGGCCTGAAGGCCCGCGCGGTGCAACTGGTGGACGGCAACGACATCGACCTGAAGACCGGCGCGATGATCTACGTCACCAAGGACGTCTACACCTTCGTGGACGGCCGCCCCTACAGCTGGACGCTGGCCGGCAACCCGAAGTGGTTCGGCGAGATGCTCACGCCCGCGGGCCTGGCCGAGATCAAGACCTACGCCGACGGCGTGGGCCCGTGGAAGCCGCAGGTCATGGCGCACACCATCGTGCCGTACAAGGACAAGGGCACCCTGGCCGACGTGAACACCATCAAGCCCACCGCCCTGATCGCCGACGCGCACAAGGCCGGCCTGTTCGTTCACAGCTACACCTTCCGCAACGAAGCCAAGTACCTCGCGGGCATCTACAAAGGCGACCCGGTGGCCGAGTACCTCGCGTACTTCCGCGCGGGCATCGACGGCGTGTTCTCGGACTTCGCGAACACGGCCTTCGCGGCACGCCAGACCTACCTGAAGGAAACCGGCCGCTGAAGCCGGGCACCGCAGGCGGCACGCATGTATCCGGGCGAACGATTCAACGGATACAGCCACCTGCTGGGCTTGGTGCTCGCGTTGCCGGCAGCCGCGCTGCTGCTGGCCAAGACCGTGCCGAGCGGCGACCCCGCGCGCATCGCGGGGGCGCTGGTCTTTTCGCTTTCGGCCGTGGCGCTGTATGCGGCCTCGACGCTCTTCCACAGCACGCGCGGGCGCCTGAAGCGCGTGTGGGAGCGGGCCGATCACTGCGCGATCTATTTGCTGATCGCCGGCACGTACACGCCCTTCGCGCTCGTGACGCTGCAGGGGTTCTGGGGCTGGCTGCTGCTCGCGACGATCTGGGGCGCTGCGTTCTACGGCATCTGGCGCGAGCTGCGACCGCCCAGACGCAGCGATGCCGATGCGCCGCAGAAACCGCCGCTCGCGCTGTACATCGGCATGGGCTGGCTCGGTGTGCTCGCGGCCGTGCCGCTGGCGGCGCGGCTCGAAGGCGGCGGGCTCGCGTGGTTGCTGATCGGCGGCGTGCTGTACACCGCCGGCACCGTGTTCTATCGCAACAGCTTCGGGCTGCGACATGCGCACGGCGCCTGGCACCTGTTCGTGCTGGCGGGGACGGCGAGCCACTATGTGGCGGTGGGGTGGTTCGTGCTGTAGCGGCCGTCCGGATCAAGCCAACGCGCCCACCGCAATGCGCGTCGCCGATGCCACGACATCGTTGCGCCCCTTCGCATCCTTCTCCGGAAACGTCAGGTACACCGCCAGCACCAACGGTGCACCGGCCGGTGGCCACAGCACGCCGACGTCGTTCGTCGTGCCGTACGAGCCGGAGCCCGTCTTGTCGCCCACCTTCCAGCCCGCAGGCACGCCGGCCAGGAAGCGCTCGGTGCTGGTGGTGTTGCCCAGCAGCCAGGTCTTGAGTTGTTCGCGCTGCGCCGCGCCGAGTGCGCTGCCCAGCACCAGCCGCTCGACGCTGGCTGCCATGGCCGCGGGCGTGGTGGTGTCGCGCAGGTCGCCGGGGATGGCGGTGTTGAGCTCGGTCTCCCAGCGCTCGAGCCTGAAGACATCGTCACCCGTCGAACGCGCGAAGGCCGTCACCGCGGGCGGACCGCCCAGCATCTTCATCAGCAGGTTGGCTGCGCCGTTGTCGCTGTACTGGACCGTGGCGGCACACAGCTCGGCCACCGTCATGCCCGTTGCGACGTTCTTCTCGGTGATGGGCGAATAGGTGACCAGGTCGCCCTTGCTGTAGTTGACGCGGCGCGAGAGAAAGCTGCTCTCCTTCGCGCTGCGCTCGAGCACTGCTGCGGCCAGCACGAGCTTGAAGGTGCTGCAGAACGGAAAGCGCTCGTCGGCGCGGTACTGCACGCGCGCCCCGGTGGCGGTGTTGAAGCCGACGACGCCGAGCCGCCCGCCCGATGCGCTTTCGAGCGCAGCGAGTTGCGCGAACGCATCCTGCTGCGCCCCCTTGGCGGACCATGCAGTGCAGGCGCTCGCCAGCGGGAGGACGGAAGCAGCGAGCAAGAGGGTGCGGCGATGTACGAGAGGATTCATGGGTTGTGTGGCGAGTGATTGGAACGAGCCCTCATCGTAGGAGCGCCATCGTGCGAACCCAAGGGCGCCACGGCTCATTGGCGTCTCGCGTGTATCGGGTGTAACGGATTCGCGCTTTCATTCAACCCAGTGGTTGAATGAATTCCGAAATCCGTCTATATTCAACTTCATGGTTGAACTAGATGACGAACGGCTCGACGCCGTATTCCATGCCCTCGCCGACGGCACGCGCCGCACCATGCTGCAGCTGCTGGCCCTGGGCGACTGCAGCGTGGGCGAACTCGGCGCGCCGTTCCACATGTCCTTCGCGGGCGCCTCCAAGCACGTCAAGACGCTGGAGCGCGCGGGTCTGGTCTCGCGCACCGTGCTCGGCCGGGCGCATGTCTGCCGGCTCGAACCGGCGGCGCTGGCCACGGCCGACGCATGGCTGCGCCACTACGAAGGCTTCTGGAACACCCATCTCGACGCGCTGGCAGAGGAGCTGCGGCGCGACACATCCGGCAAGTAAGCGAACGCCCCCTCAAGGAGCACAACCCCCATGACCCTCAAGCACAGCCTCGGCACGCAGACCGAACCCGCCACCCTGCGCGTGGAGCGCCTCCTGCCCGCGCCCATCGAGCGCGTGTGGGCCTACCTCGTCGACCCCGAGAAGCGCAGGACCTGGCTGGCCGGCGGCTCCATGGCCGAGAAGCCGGGCGGTGTTTTCGAGCTGCGCTTCCAGCACACCGAACTCTCGGGCGAAGAAGCGCCCGAGCGATACGCGGCCTATCGCAAGACGCACATCCAGAAGTCGCGCGTGGTGCGCATCGAGCCACCCAAGCTCCTGACCATCAGTTGGGGCAGCGAGAGCGACACCGCCTCCGAAGTCACCTTCGAACTCTCACCGAAGGGCGAAGGCACGCAGCTCGTGCTCACGCACCGCCGTCTGCCGGACCGCAAGGAAACGGTGAGCGTTGCGAGCGGCTGGCACGCGCACCTGGACGTGCTCGACGATGTGCTGCACGGGCGCAAGCCGCAGGGGTTCTGGACGAACCTCTCCGAGCTGGAGGCGGCCTACGAAGCGCATGTGCTCTGAAGCCGCACACCGCGTCGGCGGGCGTCGTCGACCTTGTCCGCGTTCGGGGCGCCGGTAGCGCTCGCGGGCCGGGGTGCGGCATCATCCCGGCCATGGACAACCACCGCCCTCACCCGCTCGTCATCGTCAAGCTCGGTGACACCCATGCCAGGCTGCGCGAACGCCGCGGCGACTTCGAGCACTGGATCGCCGATGGCCTCGATTCGCAGGCCCTTCCCCTCCTCGTGATCGATCCGCGCCGCGGCGACACGCTGCCCGCACCGGACACGATGTCGGGCGTGGTGATCACCGGCTCGCATGCCATGGTGTCGCACCGCGAGCCCTGGAGCGAGCGCACCGCCGAATGGCTCGCGCAAGTCGTGGCGCACGGCACGCCCGTGCTCGGTATCTGCTACGGCCACCAATTGCTCGCGCACGCGCTCGGCGGCGAGGCAGGCGACCATCCGCAAGGCATCGAGATCGGCACGGTGACCGTCACACTCGACGAAGCCGCCGCCATCGACCCGCTGCTGCAGGGCCTGCCGGCCGAGTTTCCGGCCCATGTCGTGCATCTGCAAAGTGCGCTGCGCCTGCCCGAAGGCGCCGTGCGGCTGGCCGGCAATGCGCACGAGCCGGTGCAGGCGTTCCGCGTCGGCGCCAATGCCTGGGGCGTGCAGTTCCACCCCGAGTTCGACGCCGAAACAATGCGCGGCTACATCGACATGCTGGCCGACAACCTGAAGACCGGCGGTGCCGATCCGGCCGCACTGCGCAGCGGCGTGGCCGAAACCCCGGTTGCGGCGGCGCTGCTCGGACGCTTCGCGCGCATCGCCCAAGCGCATCGCCATGCCTGACACGTCGGCCGAGACCGACACCGGCGAAACGGTGCTGTTCGCGCGCTGGGCCGGCGCCTAGTCCCTCATGCCGGGACACGGCGTCGGAGCGCGACTACAAAAGGCACCGCGCGCTTCGGTTAAGGTGCGGCTCACCCGTCCTCCGGCGTTCTTTTCAGC
Source organism: Variovorax boronicumulans (assembly GCF_030812215.1). Taxonomy (GTDB): domain Bacteria; phylum Pseudomonadota; class Gammaproteobacteria; order Burkholderiales; family Burkholderiaceae_C; genus Variovorax; species Variovorax boronicumulans_C. The sequence continues at coordinate 499,702 of NZ_JAUSSG010000001.1, forward strand.
CTCTCCATGACCACACCTTCTCCCGCCCCGGCCCGCAAGCATTTCTCGATGATCCGCGGCTTCCACCTGGCCGACGTTTTCACGCTCGGCAATGCGGCCTGCGGCGTCGGCGCGGTGTTCCTGGCGATGGCCTACATGGCAAGCCAGTCGCTCGCGCAGTTCTACTGGGCGGCCGCACTTGCGCCGGCGGCGTTCATCTTCGACGTGTTCGACGGCCGCATCGCGCGCTGGCGCCAGACGCACTCCGCACTCGGCCGGGAACTCGACTCGCTGGCCGACGTGATCTCGTTCGGCGTCGCACCCGCCGCGCTGGGTTTCGCGGCAGGCCTGAACGGCGGCTGGGACTGCGTCCTCCTCATCTATTTCGTCTGCTGCGGCGTGAGCCGGCTCGCGCGCTACAACGTCACGGCCGAGGCGCTGTCCGAAGGCGCGGACAAGGTGAAGTTCTTCGAGGGCACACCGATCCCGACCAGCGTGGTGCTGGTGGGCGTGCTGGCGTATGCGGCCTCCCAGGGCCACATCGGCAGCGCCGTCTGGGGCGGGGCCTGGGCCATCGGCCCCTGGCTGCTGCATCCGCTCGCACTGCTGTTCGCGCTCTCGGGCACGCTGATGATCAGCAAGACCCTGCGCATTCCCAAGTTCTGATTTCCTCAAGCCGAAGGAGACCGCCCATGACCATGAAGCTCTATTTCGATCCGCGAAGCCGCTCGCAAGTCGCCAAATGGATGCTCGACGAAGCCGAGGTCGACTACGAAATCGTGACCACGCTCATCAAGGACAAGGCGCACAAGCGCCCCGAGTACCTGAAGATCAACCCGGCCGGCAAGCTGCCCGCGCTGGTCGACGGCCCCACGCGCATCTTCGAGAACGCGGCCATCTGCATGTACATCGCCGAGAAGTTTCCCGGGAAGCGGCTCGCACCCGCCATCGGCACGCCCGAGCGCGGCCGCTATCTGTCTCTGATGGTCTATTCGACCGCGCAGTTCGAACCCGCCATGGGCGACAGCCTGATGAAGATCCGCAGCAACAACAGCGCGCGCGGCTGGACGAATTTCGAGGAGGCCAAGGATGCGGTCGAGCGCGAACTCGGCGAGGGCCCCTACCTCTTCGGCGCGCAGTTCACTGCGGCCGACGTGATGATCGGTTCCTGCCTCATCTGGCACCGCGCCTTCGGCGGCAAGCTGAACCGTCCGAAGCTGGACGCCTACATCAACCGCCTGCAGGCGCGCCCCAAGGGCATGAAGTTCGGCTGAGGCACGTGCGGCGTGCCGCGCCCGTGACAGCGCGCGGCGGAGGCTCGCTCTCTAATCTGTCCCGGTTTCCAGGCCTTTTCAGAACCACACGCCCGCACCATGACTTCGAACGCTCCGATCTCCCGGTTCCCGTTGATGGCTGTCTCGCTGGGCCTGGTCGCCCTGCTCTGCGCCTGCGCCGGCACCCAGCCCTCCAGCGGACGAAGCGTGACCATCGAGCGCACCACCTACGGCATTGCGCACATCACGGCGCCCGACTACGAGGGCCTGGCCTACGGCAGCGCCTACGCGCATGCGCAGGACAACGTCTGCCAGACCGCCGAACACCTGCTCACGCTGCGCGGCGAGCGCTCGCAGTTCCTCGGCGCGCAGAACACCGGGGAGATCGGGCTCGGCCGCGCGCCCAACGCGCAGATCGACCTGTTCATCCGTTATCACATGGACGACGAGGCACTCGCGCGCGCCGGGGCCGCCACCAGCCTGGACGTGAAGGCGGCGCTGCGCGGTTACGTCGCGGGCTACAACCGCTATCTGCAGGACGTTGGCCCCAGCGGCCTGCCCGCCGCCTGCCGCGGCAAGCCCTGGGTGCGGCCGATGACCATGGCCGACCTGTCGCGCGCCACCGAGATGTCGATGATCCAGGGCGGCCTGGGCGCGCTGGCCGGTGCAGTGCTGGCGGCCGTTCCACCGGCACCCGGCGTGAAGACCGGCGCGGCGCCCGTCGACCTGAAGGAAGCCGTGGCCGAGATCGGCCGCCACAGCTTCAACGCGAACCCCGAAGGCGGCGAGCTCGGCTCCAACGGCTGGGCCTTCGGCCGCAACGCCACGCCCGATGGACGCGGCCTGCTGCTGGGCAATCCGCACTTTCCATGGAACGGCACCAACCGCTTCTGGCAGATGCACCTCACCATCCCCGGCCAGCTCGACGTGATGGGCGCCACCGGCGGCCTGAGCCCGGTGGTGGCGATCGGCTTCAACAAGGACGTGGCGTGGACCCACACGGTGTCGACCGGCAAGCGCTTCACGCTCTATGAACTGAAGCTCGACCCCAACGACCCGACCGTGTACCTGATCGACGGCCAGCCCAGGAAGATGGTCGCGCGCACCGTCGTGCTGCCGGCCGCGGCAACGGGCGGCGGCGCGCCGGTGCAGCACACCTTCTATGCGACCGACTGGGGCCCCGTCATCTCGCTGCCGCGCGCCGGCCTCGGCTGGACCGCGCAGAAGGCCTATGCGATCCGCGATGCCAACACGCTCAACGTGCGCTCGGCCGAGAGCTGGATGCGCATGGCGCGCGCCCGCAATGTGGCCGAGTTGCGCGCCGCCATGGGCAACCAGGGCATGCCGTGGATCAACACCATCGCGGCCGACCGCGACGGCAACGCAATGTATGCCGACCTCTCGGTGGTGCCCGACGTGTCGGCCGACATGCTCCAGGCCTGCGCGCCCTCGCCCGCCGCCGCGGCGCTCCTCGACGCGACGGGCCTGCCGGTGCTCGACGGCTCGCGCAGCGCCTGCGCCTGGAACCGCGACACCACGGCCGCCGCGCCCGGCGTCATCGCGCCGGCGCGCATGCCGGTCGTCGTCACGCCGGACTACGTGCAGAACAGCAACGACAGCTTCTGGCTCAGTAACCCGCGCATCGCACCGATGGCGGGTGTATCGCCACTGGTCGGCCCCGTCGGCGTGCCGCAGCGGCTGCGCACGCGCAGCGGCATCCTGGAGATCGAAGGCCGCCTCGCCGGCACCGACGACCTGCCCGGCAATCGCATGGGCGCGGCCGAGCTGCGCAGCGTGATCTTTCGCGACAAGAACCTCGCCGGCATGCTCGTCATGGACGACCTGCAGGCCGCCTGCGCCGCCGGCGGCGCGGCGCTGAATGCCGACCAGGCGCTCGGCTGCCGCGTGCTCTCCGCCTGGGACCGCACCAGCAACGCCGATTCGAAGGGCGCCGCGCTGTTCCGCGAGTTCTGGCGCAAGGCCAAGGACCTGCCGAAGGTGTGGCGCGTGCCGTTCGATCCCGCGCAACCGGTGGCGACACCGGCTGGCCTCGACATGGCCACGCCCGCCACGCGCGAGGCGGTGTTCAAGGCGCTGGGCGACGCGGTCGGCATCGTGCGCACCGCGGGCTTTGCGGCCGACGTGCCGCTGGGTGTACCCCAGTCGCGCGAAGTGCGCGGCCAGAAGATCCCGCTGCACGGCGGCGACGAGTTCGAGGGTGTGCTCAACAAGCTCGAATCGCAGGGCCAGTCGCTCATCGAACCGAAGGGCTACAACGTCAACTACGGCAGCAGCTACATGCAGGTCGTGACCTTCGACGAACGCGGGCCGGTCGCGCAGGGCCTGCTCACCTACGGGCAGAGCAGCGACCTCGCCTCGCCGCGCGCTTACGACCAGTTGCCGCTGTTCGCGGCGAAGCAGTGGCACTCGCTGCCCTTCCATCCGGCGGACGTGCAGGCGCAACGCGAAGGCCAGCCGCTTCGACTGGCCTACTGAGCAATCGACCCAACCCATGTCACAGAACACGCCCACCCACACCCCCGCCGGCGGCCTCGATCAGCTGGTCCGCATCGCCGCCGCGCAGCCGCTCTCGCCGGCTTGCGACCACTTCTATTTCCTGCGCCACGGCCAGACCGGACGCAATGCGCTGCGCATCTTCCAGGCGGTCGACGAGCCCCTGAGCGAGCTCGGCCTGCAGCAGGCGGCGCATGCGGCCGAGCTGCTGGCGGGCGAACCGATCCGCACCATCGTCTGCAGCGATGCACGGCGCGCCTTCGACACCGCCCACACGGTGGGCGCGGCGCTGCGGCTCACGCCCACCGCGCAGGCCGAGCTGCGCGAGCGCAACTTCGGCGCGCTGATCGGCACCTCGTCGGCCAACATCGACTGGGCCTGCGAGCCCGAGGGCGGCGAGACGCTCACCCAGTTCGTCGCCCGCAAGCGCGCCGCGCTCGATGCGGCCCTGAAGCAACCTGCGCCGGTGCTCGTGGTGGCGCACGGCGGCACGCTGTACGCGCTGGCCGCGCTGCTGGGCGTGCCCATCGACGTCACCGTGCTCGGCAACGCGCAGCCATTGCGTTTTTCATGCAGCGGCCCTACATGGGCCATAACGCCGCTGCTGCGGCATGTAGACGGCGCATCAGCGCTGGCCTAGCCAGGCCGCCCGGTACGCCATCCATCGAAACGACCACCACCATGGAATTCAAGGACTACTACAGCGCACTGGGCATCGAGCGCACCGCGTCGGACGACGAGGTGCGCAAGGCCTACCGCAAGCTCGCCCGCAAGTACCACCCCGACGTCAGCAAGGAGCCCGACGCCGAAAAGCGCATGCGCGAGATCAACGAGGCCAAGGACGTGCTGGGCGACAAGGAAAAACGCGCCGCCTACGACGCGCTGGCCGATCGCGTGGCGCGCGGCGGCAGCCCCGAGGGCGACTTCCAGCCGCCGCCGGGCTGGGACTCGGGCTTCGAGTTCCACCGGGGCCCACGCCAGGGACCGGCCGACCACGCAGACTTCAGCGAGTTCTTCTCCTCGATGTTCGGCGAGGCCGAGCGCCGCGGTGCCGCGCGGCAGAACTACCGCGCACGCGGCGAAGACCATCACGCGGCCATCGAGATCGCACTGGAAGACGCGCTCAACGGCGCCGAGCGCGAGATCACGCTGCGCGCGCAGACCATCGATGCGCAAGGCCACCCGCAGTGGAAGAACCGCACGCTCAGCGTGAAGATCCCGTCGGGCGTGCACCCCGGCCAGTTCATCCGCCTCGCGGGGCAAGGCATGCCCGGCCATGGCGGCGAAGCGGCCGGCGACCTGTACCTCGAGGTGCGCATCGCGCCGCACAAGCTCTACCGCGTGGAAGAGCGCGACATCTACATGACGCTGCCAGTCACGCCCACCGAGGCCGCGCTCGGCGCGCAGGTCCAGGTGCCGACGCCGGGCGGCGGCGTGGTCGAGGTCACGGTGCCGCGCAATGCGCGCGGCGGCATGAAGCTGCGCCTGAAGGGCCGCGGCCTCAAGGGCAAGACGCCCGGCGACCTGTACCTGCTGATCGAGATCGCACTGCCGCCCGCCGACAGCGACGCCGCGCGCGCGGCCTACGAACAACTCGCGCAGGCGGCCTCTTCGTTCAACCCGCGCCAGCATCTGGGAGTCTGAGCATGGCGACTGTTTCCGTCACAACCGCGACCGCCATCAGCGCCTCGCAACCGCTCGCGCTGAACGAACTGGCCCACGCCGTCGGCGCCGATGCCGCCTGGGTGGTGCAACTGGTCGAGGTCGGCATCGTGCAGATCACCACGGCCGACGCACCGCCCGAGCGCTGGCAGTTCTCCAGCACCGACCTGCAATGTGCGCTCGAGGCGCGCCGGCTGGAGCGCGACTTCGGCGTGGGCCTCGATGCGGCCGCGCTGATCCTCGATCTGCAGCACGAGGTGCGGCGGCTCAAGGCCGCGCTGCAGGCGCACGGGCTGCGTTAGGCCGGCAGGCGGCCCGGCGCGGCATATGGCCGCATGGCCCTCCCGTCCCCAAGGGAAAGGAGCCCGCAGGCTTGACCTTGACACCGTGCCAGGCCGAAGACTTCGGGCCTCTTCAACAGGAGGCCGCATGAACCCTTGCGACAACACCCCGGAAGCCGACCGGCACTTCGGCATCGAAGCGACGCTTGCCCATGCCGGCGTCTCGGAACGGCTGCTGCGTCAATGCGAGGCGCGCAGCCTGATCGAAGGCGCAGGCCACGCCGATGCAAGCGCTCGCCGGTACACGTCGGAGCACATCAGCGTGCTGCGCTTCGCACGCCGGGCGCTGGCATTGGGTTTCGGCATGGATGAAATCGCCACGCTGCTGGCCCTCTGGCGGAACGAGCACCGCACGAGTGCCGAGGTCAAGCACGTGGCGCTGAGCCAGGCCGAGGCGCTGGCATCGCGCATCGAGGATCTCCAGGCAACCAAGCGCGTGCTCGAACGCCTCGCGAACCTGTGCCGGGGCGATCACCAGCCGGCCTGCCCCATCCTCGACGAGCTGCTGGAACTCAAGGGCTTCGCCTCGCAGTGGCACGGCGAGGCGAAGCCGCCGCGGGCTACTGCATCTGCTGCAGGTTGCCGATGCGCACCAGCATCTCGGTGAACATCTGCAGGTCGGCGTCCAGGTCGGGCACTTCCTTGTATTCCTTGGCGTTGTGTCCCGTGTACTTCTTGCCGGGCATGCCGGGGCCGAAGCTGATCGCGTTGGGCATCTGCTTGGCCGTGGTGGCACCGGCCGCGGAGACGGGCTTGGCCTCGAGGCCGGTGGTGTCGCCGTAGATGTCGAGCAGCGTCGCGAGCCACCGGCCCGACGGATCGCGCGCCATCCAGTTGCCCTGGTCGTACTTGATCTCGACCTTGGCCTTGTTCGCCGCCGCCCACTCGTTGATCTTGGCTTCCACCTGCGCCTTCAGCTCCTCGGGCGTGCGGCCGCGCGGCATGCGCGTGTTCACCGCCATGACCAGCCGGCCGTCGGCGCCGGTGCGGATCAGGTTGGGCGAGAACGTCAGCGGGCCCATGAAGTCGTCCTTGTAGCCCACGCCCATCTTCTCGCCGAGGTAGCCGGTGCCGTAGAGCGCGTCGATGTACTTGATCGCCTTCAGGAACTGGTTGTCGGCCAGCGCAATGCCCGACTCCTGCAGGAACAGGCCCAGGCGCGGCAGCGGGTTCACCCCGTTCTGGGGCTCCGAGCCGTGGGCCGAGGTGCCGGTGACCTTGATGTCGATGCTGTCGCCGTTGTCGCTCTTGCGCGTGACGGCGATCGCGAACTTGCCCTGCGGTTCGTATTTCTGCAGGAAGGCGGCCTTCGCTGCTTCGAGCTTGGCCTGTGCGGCGGCAAGATCGCCGCCCTTGAGCGTGGCGGTGGCGGTCTGCGAAATCGCGTTGACCGCGGCGGCCGCGCCCATGTCGGTGATCGCGGTGAGCGTGCCATCGGTTTTTTCGGCGGGGAAGAACACGCTCAGCGAGCCCGCGCCCTTCTCGGCCACGACGGCCGGGTAGCCGCTGTCGAGCACGATGTTGTATTCGGGCAGCTTCGTCTTGCCGCGGTAGTACTCCATCGCATCGCCGCCGGTTTCCTCGGTGGTCTCGATCATCAGGCGCATGGTGCGCTGGATCGGGATGCCGCTTTCCTTCACCGTCTTCATCGCGTAGAGCACGGCCGCGATGGAGCCCTTGTCGTCGATGGTGCCGCGGCCGTAGAGGCGGTCGCCCACGCGCTGCATGGTGAAGGGATCGAGCTTCGTGCCGTCGTCGAGCACCCACTCGGAGAGCACCGCGGGCACCACGTCCGAATGGGTGAGGATGCCGAACTCTTCGGTACCCTTGCCCTTCAGGCTGACTTCGAAGATGCGGTTGTCGACGTTGCGGTACGCGAGCCCGAAGTTCTTCGACATCTTCTCGACCAGCTTGCCGAAATCGATGATCGCCGGGTTCTCGTGCGGCGGAATCTGCACATTGCGCGCGGTCGGCAGAGCGACCATGGCACCGAGGCTCGCGATCACCGCCTTCTGGTTGTGCAGGCGGTTGTAGAGGCCGAGCAAACGCCCGATGTTGGTGAGGTCGTCGCCCGCCAGCGTCGCCTTCTTGCGGTAGGCCGCCACAGCGGACTTCAGCGCGGGGTTGGCCTTCTCGGCCTGGGTGAGGAAGGCATTGAAACTGGAGGCGGTCTTGCCGCCTTGCCAGGCCGCTGCCAACTGGTCGAGCGCGGGTTTCTTGAGCGTTTCTGCAAAGGCCGGTGCGGTGAGGCCTGCTGCCATCAAGCCCATGGTAAGGACCGACAACGAGACGCGAAATTGCTGCATGAAAGTGACTCCCTGTTCACGAAAAATGGAGCCTTCGACGATAACCCGAGCCATGCTTTCGGCATGCCGCATCGCGCTACGAAGAAACGTAGCGAATGAGCCGCAAGGTGCGGCTTTAGGTTTGCAGACCGCGCGCCATCACTGCATCTGCTGCAGGTTGCCGATGCGCACCAGCATCTCGGTGAACATCTGCATGTCGGCGTCGAGGTCTGGCACTTCCTTGTATTCCTTGGCGTTGTGCGCGGTGTATTTCTTGCCGGGCATCGCGGGGCCGAAGTTGATCGCGTTGGGCATGAGCTTGGCCGTCGTGCTGCCCGCGGTGGGCACGGGCTTGGCTTCGAGGCCGGTGGTGCTGCCGTAGATGTCGAGCAGCGTCGAGAGCCATGCGCCCTTGGGGTCGCGGGCCATCCAGTTGCCCTGGTCGTAGTTGACGTCGAGCTTCACCTGGCTCGCTGCGGCCCACGCATTGACCTTGGCCGCCACCTGCGACTTCAGCTCGTCGGGCGTGCGGCCGCGCGGCATGCGCACGTTGGTCGTCGTCTCGAGCCTGCCGTCGGTGCCCATCCGGATGAGGTTGGGCGAGAAGGTCAGCGGTCCCATGAAATCGTCCTTGTAGCCCAGGCCCATTTTCTCGCCGAGGTAGCCGGTGCCGTAGAGTGCGTCGATGTACTTGGCGGCCTTCAGGTAGTGGTTGGCGGCGAGCGGCGCGCCCGATTCCTGCAGGAAGAGCGCAAGGCGCGGCAGCGGGTTCACGCCCTCTTCCGGCCGCGAGCCGTGGGCCGAGGTGCCGGTGACCTTGATGTCGATGCCGTCGGCGCCGCGTGCGATGTCGATCGCGAACTTGCCGCCTTGCGGTTCGTATTTCTGCAGGAAAGCAGGCTTGGCCGCTTCGAGCTTCGCGGCCACTGCGGCGAGGTCGCCACCCTTGAGCGTGGCGGTCGCGGTCTGCGAGATCGCATTCGCCGATGCGGCACCGCTCATCGCGGTGATCGCGGTCGATGCGGCGTCCGTTGTCTCCGCGGGGAAGAACACCTTGAGCGCCCCCGATCCCTTCTCCGCGACGACCGCGGGGTACTTGCTGTCGAGCACGATGTTGTAGGCCGGCAGCTGCGTCTTGCTGCGGTAGTACACCATCGCATCGCCGCCCGTTTCCTCGGTGGTCTCGATCATCAGGCGGATGCTGCGGTCCATGGGCAGGCCACTGTCCTTCACCGTCTTCATCGCGTAGAGCACGGCGGCGATGGAGCCCTTGTCGTCGATGGTGCCGCGGCCATAGAGGTAGTCGCCCACGCGGGTCATCGTGAAGGGATCGAGCTTCGTGCCGTCGTCGAGCACCCATTCGGAGAGCACCGCGGGCACCACGTCGGCGTGCGTGAGGATGCCGAACTCCTCGCTGCCCCTGCCCTTGAGGCTGACCTCGAAGATGCGGTTGTCGACATTGCGAAAGGCGAGGCCGAAGTCCTTCGCCATCTTCTCCACCAGCTTGCCGAACTCGATGATCTGCGGGCTCTCGTGCGGCGGCACCTGCACGTTGCGCACCGTGGGAATCGCCACCATCGTGCCGATGCTCGCGATCACGGCCTCCTGGTTCTGCAGGCGGTTGTAGAGGCCGAGCAGGCGCGCGGTGTTGGTGAGATCGTCGCCCGCCAGCGTCGCCTTCTTGCGGTAGGCGGCTACGGCAGATTTCAATTCGGGATTGGCCTTCTCGGCCTGAGTGATGAAAGCATTGAAATCGGCGGGCGCCTTGCCGTTGCTTTTCCATGCTGCGGCCAACTGGTCGAGCGCCGGCTTCTGGAGCGTTTCGGCGAAAGCCGGTGCACCGAGACCGAGCACCATGCCCAGCGAAAGGGCCGACAATGAAAATCGAAATTGCTGCATCAGGGTGACTCCCCCATTCTGAAAACATCTCCCGACGATAGCCGAGCGACACACCGAACAATGAACAGCACCACCGCCACAAAAACCCGCTGCGCCTGGGCCCAGACCGACCCGCTGCTGGCCGACTACCACGACGCCGAATGGGGCGTGCCCGAATACGACAGCCGCGCGCTGTGGGAAAAGCTGATGCTCGACGGCTTCCAGGCCGGTCTCGCGTGGATCACCATCCTGCGCAAGCGCGATGCGTTCCGCAAGGCCTTCAAGGGCTTCGTGCCCGAGAAGGTAGCCAAATTCACTGGCGACGATGTCGAGCGGCTGATGCAGGACGCGGGCATCGTGCGTGCGCGGGCCAAGATCGAGGCCACCATCGGCAACGCGCGCGCTTACCTCGCGATGCAGGCGGCGGGCGAGGATTTCTCGGAGTTCATCTGGGGCATGGCGGGCGGCAAACCCATCGTCAACAAGACCGGCAAGGTGCCAACGCAGACGCCGCTGTCAGAAGAGATTTCGAAGGCGCTCAAGAAACGCGGCTTCAAGTTCGTCGGGCCGGTGATCGTCTACGCGTGGATGCAGGCGACCGGCATCGTGGATGACCACGCGCCGGATTGCCACCGGCATGGATCGAAGAAGAAATAAGCGCCCAATAAAAAAAACCGGACCGCGCTTTCGCACGGTCCGGTTCTCTTTTTGGCTTGTGACCTGAAGCGGCTTGCGCCGCCACGAATTACAGGCCGGCTTGACGCGTGAAGCTCAGGCTCTTCGCTTGCGCGGGGATCACGCTGCCAGCGAAGGTTTCGGGGCGCAGGTTCTGGCCCGGTGCGTGTGCCGCGGCGACAGCCTGGGCGCGAACGGTGGCGCGGTCGGTGGTCGAAGCGGTCAGCGTCGGAGCGACGGTGGACGACGCAGCGTCGCTGTATTCGTTGCCGGCGCGGGCGGCGGCGGCAGCCTGGGGCGCCACGTCGGCGCGGCTGTAGCCGGAGGTCAGGGGTTGCACGCCTTCATAGGTTTCTGCATGGGCGCCAGCAGCGGCGAGCAGGGAGAGAGCGGCGGCGGCGAGGATGTTCGAGGTCTTCATTTCAATTTCCTTCTTGATTGGGCTTTGGGTGCCCCGAAGTTTGCACCACGATTCCGAGGGAAAACCCTACTCAATTGAATCGCAGTGTTCATGAAACTGAAACAATGGACGGGAACTTTGTGACGAGGCTAAGCCAACTGCCCGCTCCATCGCTGAAAACCCGGCTAGTCTGCGTACTTTTCCTCTAATTCGTCAAGCAATGGCATGCCAACAAAGCGCCGCGCCGCAAAGGTCGTTGCACGTTGCGTGCCAGCAACCGCCCAGCCGGTCTAGTCTTCTTTCATGCCCGTTGCCTTCACCACGCCGCCGAGACGCGTTCGCTCTTCGTCGACGAACTTGGTGAACGAGGCGCGCGTGCCGCCGATGGGCTCGATGCCCATGCCCTTCAAGTGTTCGGCCGTGGCCGGCGTCTTCATTGCGGTGTCGATGGCCGCGGCCATCTTGTCGAGGATGGCATCGGGCGTGCCGCGCGGCGCGTGCACGCCGGCCCAATGCGCGATGCGGATCTCGGGGAAGCCCTCCTCGGCCGCGGTCGGCAAGTCGGGATACGCCGAGATGCGCTGCGTCCACGTGCCCGCAAGCGCCTTCAACTTGCCGCTCTTGATATACGGCAGCACCACGATGCTGGCCTCCGACGTTGCCTCCACCTGGTTGCCGAGCACTGCCGTGATCGATTCGGAACCGCTTTTGTAGGGCACCACATCGAGCTTGCCGCCGTACTTCGTCTGCAGGATGCCTTCGACGAAATGCGGCGTGCTGCCGGTGCCGGCTGTCGCCCAGTGGAAGCCATTGGCCGATTTTTTCGATGCCGCCACGAACTCCTTCAGGTCCTTGTAGGGTGCATTGGCCGGCACCACCACCACCGAGGGCGCGAGCGCGATCATGGCCACCGGCACCAGCGCGTCGTCCTTGTACGGCATGTTCTTCTTGATCATGCTGTTCGACACGACGCCCGCAGCGCTCACGAGAAAGGTGTAGCCATCGGGCGCGCTCTTGGCGACCACGTCGGCACCGAGGATGGCGCCCGCACCGGGCTTGTTGTCGACAACGACGGGTTGTCCAAGCTGCTTGGATGCCCCTTCGGCTGCGGCGCGCGCCATGAGGTCATTGGCACCGCCGGCCGAGAACGGAACGACGAGGCGGATGGGCTTGGTCGGCCACGCCTGCGCAGCGGCGGCCTGGGCGAGCAGCGAGGCCGCGAGCGCCATGGCCAAAGAGGCAAAGCGGAACGGAATCATGTGGTCTCCTATGTTGTAGTCGGTGTGAAGAAGAAGCCCGGCGGATCGGGCTTTTTTCATGATGCCACGCCCCCTTTCGAGGCGCATCGACGACGCCGACTTGCCACAGCCATGCAGGGGACGCTGAATTCGCAATTTACGCAATATCGTGCCCATAATGAAGTCCCTGATTGGCGAATGATTGCGAAAACGATGCGCCAGATTTGCGAATCTTGCAAATCAAGATCGACTTCGAAGAACGGATCGAACGATGAAGAAGACCTTCATGGGCGTGCGGCTGCGCAGCCTCCGCGAAGAGCGCGGCCTGAGCCAGCTCGCGCTCGCGCAGCAACTGGGCCTGTCGCCCAGCTACCTCAACCAGATCGAGCAGAACCAGCGCCCCCTCACCGTGCCGGTGCTGCTGCGCCTGCACGCCACGCTGGGCGTCGACATCCAGGCCTTCTCGGAAGACGAGGAAGCACGCCTCGTGGCGAGCTTGCGCGAAGCGCTGGCCGACAACCCGGGCGGCGATGCCGTCGCGCTCGCCGAGTTGCGCGAGGTCGCCACGCAGATGCCTGCGGTCGGCCGTGCACTGGTCGCTCTGCACCAGCGGCACCGCGATGCGATGGAACGCCTCGAAGCGTTGGCCGGCGAACTCGGCGACGGCCGCGGCGATCTGGCACGCATGCCGCAGGCGCGACCGATGCCTTTCGAGGAGGTGCGCGATTTCTTCTTCGCACACCAGAACCACATCGCCCCGCTCGACAACGCCGCCGAGGCTTTCTCCGCCGAGTGGCGACTGCGCGAAGGCAACCCCGGTGACCGGCTTGCGCACCGCCTGCTCGAAGCGCACGGCGTGCAGGTGATTCCGGCCGAGGACGACGAAGGCGGCGCCCAACGCCGCTTCGATCCGGCCACGCGTGTGCTCAGGCTCTCGCGCCACCTGGAGCCGGGCCAGCACGCATTTCAGCTCGCGACACAACTCGCCTTTTTCGAGGTCGGCGACGTCATCGACACGCTGGTTACCGATGCGCCGCTGTCGAGCGACACCGCGCGTTCGCTCGCGCGCATCGGCCTCGCAAACTACTTCGCCGCCGCGCTGCTGCTGCCCTACGGCGTGTTCCTGGAGGCAGCCGAGCAACTGCGCTACGACATCGACCAGCTCGCGCGCCGCTTCGGCGTCGGCTTCGAGACGATCTGCCACCGCTTGAGCTCGCTGCAGCGGCCCGAGGCGCGCGGCGTGCCCTTCTTCCTCATCCGCGTCGACCGTGCCGGCAACATCTCCAAGCGCCAGTCGGCCACGCACTTCCACTTCTCGAAGACCGGCGGCACCTGCCCACTGTGGAACGTGTACGAGGCGTTCGCGCAACCGGGCCGCGTGCTGACGCAACTCGCGCGCATGCCCGACGGCCGCGCCTACCTCTGGATCGCGCGCACCGTGTCGCACGGCTTTCGCGGCTACGGTTCGCCCAACAAGACCTTCTCGATCGGCCTGGGCTGCGACATCAGCCACGCCACGCGGCTCGTCTACTCCAAGGGCATGGACCTGCGCGACCCCGAGGTGCCGACACCCATCGGCGCGGGCTGCAAGGTGTGCGAGCGCGAGGCCTGCCCGCAGCGCGCCTTTCCGTTTGTCGGCCGGCCGCTCGATGTGGACGAGAACCAGAGCCGCTTCATGCCCTACGCCGCGGCGCCCGACAAATACGGCGCCGCGCGCGCGGTGCTCAAGAGCGGGGCCAGCCGCGCACCAGCGTCCGGATCGCCACGGCGCCGCTCCCCTTGACCTCGGCGCGATAGGCGCCCACCAGCGCCTCTCGCTCGGCCGCCGCCTGCGGGTCATTGCGCCAGGCGAGCAAGGCCGCCACATCCGCATCGGGCAATGCCGCGAGCAGCGCCTGCGTGACCTGCTTCTCGAACTCCCGAGCCACCGTCAACAGGTTGCGCGGACGCGGCGAGGTGATGCCGCGCGACCACAGCGTGTCGACCGCCATGTCGAGCGTGCGATCAGGCAACGAGGTGAACTGGCCGGCATTGCCGCGGGCCAGCTGCTTGACGACGGAACTCAGCAAGAGCTGGCTGGAGAAATCGACTTCGCGCGTGTCGGCCACCGCCATGCGCTCGAGCAATTCGGTTCGCGCCGGATCGGCCGGCTTCGCGCGCTCGCGGTTGAAGAACTCGACCTTGGCTGCATCGTCCATCGCGGCGTAGTCGGCGCGCAGCTTGGCGAGACGCGCCACCGCCTCCAGCACCTGCGCGCTCGGTGCGGCGCCACCCTTTCCGGCAGTGGCCACCTCCTGCTGGATCGCAGCCACGGAAGCCTTGACGTCGAATGATCGCGATGCGGCCGTATCCAGCGCCGCGAGCGCTTTGTCGGCGATGGCCTGGTCCGGCGGATCCAGCAGTTGCCGCGCATCGCGCGACACGGCGCCGGGCGCATAAGCGGCCTGGTAGCGTGCCTGCACACCTTCGAACTGCATCAGGGCCTGGGCGCGGTCCTGCGCCCAGGCCACGGCTGGCGCGAGCAGCAACGCAAGGACGAAGGTAAAACGTTTGGCGGCGAGAGAGGAGACGGTCATGGCGCCATTATTGGCGCGCGTCACGACCGCCCTGCTTCAAGCCGCCGCCAGTTCCTTGCGCAGCAGCTTCGCGGCAGTGACCATGTTCGACAGCGCCGCCTCGGTTTCCCGCCAGCTACGGGTCTTCAAGCCGCAGTCGGGGTTGATCCAGAGGTTCTCGTGCGGCACCACGACCGCGGCCTTGCGCATCAGCCGCACGATCTCGTCCACCGAGGGCACGCGCGGCGAGTGGATGTCGTACACGCCCGGGCCGATCTCGTTCGGATAGCGGAAGCCGCCCGAGTTGTTCTCGCCACCGAAACCGCGCAGCAGTTCCATGTCCGAGCGGCTGGTCTCGATGGTGATCACGTCGGCGTCCATTGCCGCGATCTCCGGCAGGATGTCGTTGAACTCCGAATAGCACATGTGCGTGTGGATCTGCGTCTCGTCGCGCACGCCCGAGGCGCTGATGCGGAAGGCGCGCGTGGCCGACTTCAGGTACGCGGGCCAGCCCGCGCGGCGCAGCGGCAGGCCTTCGCGGATCGCGGGTTCGTCGATCTGGATGATGCCGATGCCCGCGCCTTCGAGGTCCACCACCTCGTCGCGGATCGCCCAGGCGATCTGTTCGCAGGTGGTGGCGCGCGGCTGGTCGTCGCGCACGAAGGACCACTGCAGGATCGTGACCGGGCCGGTCAGCATGCCCTTCATCGGCAGCTTGGTGAGGCTCTGCGCGTAGGCGGTCCATTCGACCGTCATCGCCGCCGGGCGCGCGACGTCGCCGAAGATCACCGGCGGCTTCACGCAGCGCGAGCCATACGACTGCACCCAGCCGTTGGCGGTGAAGGCGAAGCCGTCGAGCTGTTCGCCGAAGTACTCGACCATGTCGTTGCGCTCGGCCTCGCCGTGCACCAGCACGTCGATACCCAGCTCTTCTTGCTTGCGCACGGCCAGTGCGATCTCGGCGCGCATCTTCTCGCGGTAGCCGGCTGCATCGAGCTCGCCGCGCTTGAAGGCGGCGCGCGCGGCGCGGATGTCGGCGGTCTGCGGGAACGAACCGATGGTGGTGGTCGGCAGCGCGGGCAATGCGAAGCGAGCGCGTTGCACCGACTGACGCTGCGGGAAGACCGAAGTGCGGGCGTCGTCGCCGGCCACGCTGCGCGCAAGGCGCAGCGCCACGTCGGCACGGTGCACGCGCGGGCTGGCGCGGCGAGCGGAGACAGCAGCACGGGCAGTCTCGAGCTCGCTCACCACGGACGCTTCACCACCATCGAGCACTGCACGCAGCACGCGCAGCTCATCGAGCTTTTCAACGGCGAACGCAAGCCACGACTTGAGCTCGGCATCGAGCTTCGTCTCGGCCGCGAGGCTGAACGGCACATGCAGCAGCGAGCACGACGGCGCGATCCACAGCTCGCCGCGGTTCTTGTCGACCACCGGGCGCAGCGTGGCGAGCGCGGCATCGGCGTCGGTCCGCCAGATGTTGCGGCCATCGACGATGCCCACCGACAGCACCTTGTGCGCCGGGAGCCAATCGGCCACGCCGGTCAATTCCTGCGGCGAACGCACCGCGTCCACATGCAGGCCGGCAACCGGAAGCTGGCAGGCCAGGCGCAGGTTGTCGGAGAGCGGCGAGAAATACGTCGCCAGCAACAGCTTGGGCGCGCTGCGTGCGAGCTGCCAGTAGACGCGCTCGAACGCATTGCGCCAGGCATCGGGCAGGTCCAGGCCGAGGATGGGCTCGTCGACCTGCACCCACTCCACGCCCTGCTGCTTCAGGCGCGTGAGCACCTGCTCGTACACGGGCAGCAGCGAATCGAGCAGCGAGAAGCGGTCGAAGCCCGCTGCTTTCTCCTTGCCCAGGTACAGGAAGCTCAGCGGCCCGAGCAGCACGGCCTTGACCGCATGCCCGGCCTGCTGCGCCTGTGCCACCTCGTCGAAGAGCCGCGTGGAGGCCAGCTTGAACTGCGTGGCCGCATTGAACTCGGGCACGAGATAGTGGTAGTTGGTGTCGAACCACTTGGTCATCTCCAGTGCGAAGGTGCCTTCGCTGCCGTGGCTGCAGCTCCCGTCGTGCGCGTGCCCCACCTCATCCTCCACGCCGCGTGCCATCTTGAAGTAGCGCGACAGTTCGGGCTCGTCGCCGAAGAAGTTGAAGCGCGCCGGCTCGCAGCCGAGCAGCTGGATGTGGTTGGCCACGTGGTCGTAGTAGGCGAAGTCGCCCACGGTCACGAAATCGAGCCCCGCATCGCGCTGCGCCTGCCAGTGACGGCCACGCAATTCCTCGCCGACAGCCTCGAGCGCGGTGCGGTCGATCTCGCCCCGCCAGTGCTTTTCGAGTGCGAACTTCAGTTCACGGTTGGCGCCCATGCGCGGAAAGCCGAGGGTGTGGGTACGGGTGGTCATTGCAGGTATTCGGTCGCTTGAATCTTGGGAATCCGCAATGGTCGGCGTTTGGGGTCTATGATTCAAACGAAACGTTTTGCCCATTCACTTGAATCTCATTCATGTTGCAGTCGATCCTCGAGATACGCCACCTGCGCACGCTCATCGCGCTGCGCGACACCGGCAGCCTGGTGCGCGCGGCGCAGCTCCTCAACCTCACGCAGTCGGCGCTGTCGCACCAGATCAAGCTGCTCGAAGAGCGCTACGGCGCGCAGCTCTTCGAGCGCAAGTCGGTGCCACCGCAGTTCAGCACCACGGGCCTTCGGCTGCTGCAGTTGGCAGACACCGCATTGCCCCTGATCGAAGAAGCAGAGCGCGATGTGGCGCGGCTCGCGCTCGGGCGCAGCGGGCAGTTGCGCATCGTGGTCGAGTGCCACACCTGTTTCGACTGGCTGATGCCCGCGATGGACGCCTTCCGCCAGCGCTGGCCCGAGATCGAGCTGGACATCGTCTCGGGCTTCCACCCTGACCCGATTGCGCTGGTCATGCAGAACCGCGCCGAGGTGGCCATCGTCTCCGAGGAAGATCCCGATGAGACGGTCGACTACCACGCGCTCTTCCGCTTCGAGATCGTCGCACTGCTCGCCAACGACCATGCGCTCACCGCCAAGGCACATCTCACGGCCAGGCACTTCGCCGACCAGACGCTCATCACCTACCCCGTGCCCGACGAGATGCTCGACATCGTGCGGCAGGTGCTCGCACCCGCCGGCGTGGAGCCCGCGCACCGGCGAACCACCGAGCTCACGGTGGCGATGCTGCAGTTGGTGGCAAGCGGGCGCGGCGTGGCGACCCTGCCGTTGTGGGCGGTGCAGAACTACCTGGACCGCGGCTACGTCACCGCGCGCCGCGTGGGCAGCAAGGGCCTGACGGGGCGGCTCTACATGGCGTGCACGCAGTCGACCTCCGACCAGCCTTGGCTCGCCGACTTCGTGCGCATCACGCGCGAGAGCTGCTTCAAGAGCCTGCCCGGGATCGAGTTGCTCTAGCGGGCGCCTTCTTGCGCGGGCGAGCAGATTTCCTGCTCGCCTCGCCCGAGATCCATTCGCGAAAGGCCGCGACCTTCGGACGGTCGTGGCTGTGCTCCGGGTACACGAGGTAGTAGGCAAAGTCTTCGAGCCAGCTCACCTCCGAGAGCTGCACGAGCCGGCCTTGCGCGAGATCGTCGGCGACCACCGCGGCGGGCAACAAGGCCGCGCCCTGCCCCGTCAAGACGGCCTTCAGCAGCAAGCCCGAATCGTCGAACGACGCACCACGCGCCGGGCCCGCGCCCCCGATGCCCTGCGCCTCGAACCACAGCGCCCATGCCTTGCGCTCGGCATCGTTCAGGCGCGGCCAGCGCACGAGATCGGCCGGCGCTTCCGGCATGCCGAGGCGCTTGACCAACGCGGGCGCAGCGACCGGAACGATCTCCACCGTCAGCACGCGCTGGCTGCTCAAGCCCGGGTAGCGCCCCAGCCCGTGACGGATCGCGACATCCACGCCGTCGCGCGAGAAGTCGGCCAGCGCGCTGCTGCTCACCACCTGCAGGTCGATCTCCGGATGCGCATCCTGGAAGCCCTTGAGCCGCGGCACCAGCCATGCGGAAGCGAAGAACGGCGTGGCGCTGACGGTGAGGATGCCCGTGTCCTCCGGCACTGCGACACGGCGCGTGGCATCGCTGATCTGACGGAAGGCGTTGCGCACCGGCGGCTGGTAGGCCTGGCCGGCGTCGGTGAGGAAGATGCCGCGGTTCACGCGGCGAAAGAGCGGAACGCCCAGGTGCACCTCCAGCGTCTTGATGAGCTGGCTTACCGCGCCGGGCGTCACGCAGAGCTCGTCCGCCGCGTTCTTGACCGAGAGATGGCGGGCCGTGGCCTCGAAGGCACGCAGCGCGTTGAGGGGTGGGAGTTGGTGCTCTGTCATTTAGTTAATCTGATCTGAAACCTTCAGAAAATCTGGTTTGCGAGGTAGCGCAACAGAGAGGAATATTGGCACAACAAAGCTGAAACGAGAAACCACCTTGTTGTACCCAATCGACTCCATTGACCTTAGATATTCTGATCACACGAGCGATGCCCTCCACTACCTGGAACTCACGGAATTGGCGGCACGCATCCGCACGCGCCAGGTCTCCCCGGTCGAGGTGCTCCGCGCCCAGCTCGACCGCATCGCCACGCTGGACCACACGCTCCACAGCTACGCGCTGGTGATGGCCGATGCCGCGATGGCGCAGGCCGAAACGGCACAGGCGGAGATCGCCGCGGGCCGGTACCGCGGCCCACTGCACGGCGTGCCCATCGCAGTGAAGGACCTGTGCTTCACCGCGGGCTTCGCCACCGCGGGCGGCATGGCGATCCACAAACACCACATTCCCGCCGAAGATGCGACCGTGGTGCGCCGCCTGAAGGAAGCCGGCGCAGTGCTGCTCGGCAAGCTGCAACTCACCGAGGGCGCGTACTCCGACCACCACCCATCCATCACGCCGCCGTGCAATCCTTGGCATGCGGACCATTGGCCCGGCATGTCGTCCAGCGGCTCGGGCGTGGCGACGGCGGCGGGCCTTTGCTACGGCGCACTGGGCTCCGACACGGGCGGATCGATCCGCTTTCCCTGCGCGGCCAACGGCCTCACAGGAATCAAGCCGAGCTGGGGCCGTGTGAGCCGGCATGGCGTGTTCGAACTCGCGGCCTCGCTGGACCACATCGGGCCGATGGCGCGCAGCGCGGTCGATGCCGGTGTGCTGCTCGGTGTGATCGCGGGCAGCGACGAGAACGATCCGACCGCAGCGCTCGACCCGGTGCCCGACTACCTCGCGACGGCGGATCGCGGCGTGCGGGGCCTCCGCATCGGCATCGATGCGGCGTGGAACAGCAACGGTGTGGACGCCGCGACGCAGGCCATGCTGAAAGACGCCGCCGAGACCTTGCGCGCACTCGGCGCCCGCCTCGTCGACCTGCACTTTCCCGACGTGACGCAGGCGGTGGCGGACTGGTTTCCGCTCTGCGCGGCAGAAGCGGCCGTGGCCCACGAAGCAACATACCCATCACGCAAGACCGCGTACGGCCCCGTGCTCGCCTCGGTCATCGAGGCCGGCCTGTCGGTGAGCGGAACGGAGCTCCAGAAAATCCGCCTGCGCCGCATGGCCTTGCGCGGCCGCATCTCGGCCTTGTTCGCCGGCATCGACCTGTTGCTGATCCCCGTTCACCCCTTCGCATCGCCCACCGTCGCGGCGATGCGAACCCTGGGCGAAACGCCGGCACTGGTGTCCGCACTGCTGCGCCACACCGCGCCCTTCGACATGACCGGCCACCCCACGATCACGCTGCCCGGCGGGTTCACCGACGCCGGCATGCCGCTCGCATTCCAACTCGTCGCCGCGCACATGAACGAGCCCACGCTGGTCAGCGCCGGTGCCGCATTCCAGAGCGTGACCACGTGGCACCACCGCCATCCGCTGGACTGAAGAAAAAACATGGAGATCTCTCCCTTGACCCCCTCATCCACATCGCCGCGCACACGCCTCTTCCGCGGCTGGCTCGTGGTTGCAGGCGCCTTCGCCGTGACGCTCGTGGGCTTCGGCAGCGCCTACACCTTCAGCGCCTTTCTCGAATCGCTGCAGCGCGACTTCGGCGCCTCGCGCGGCTCGGTGTCGCTGGTGTTCTCGCTTGCGGGCTTTCTCTACTTCGGGCTGGGCGTCATCAGCGGTCCGCTGGCGGACCGATGGGGTTCGCGGCGGCTCGCGGTCGCAGGCATGGTGCTGGTCGGGCTGGGCCTCGCCCTCGCGGGCCAGGCGCAGAGCCTGACGCAGATCTACCTTGCGTACGGGCTCGGCGTGGGCCTGGGCGTCGGCGCGTCGTACGTGCCAGTGCTCGGCGCGGTGCAGCGCTGGTTCGTCAAGCGGCGCGGGTTCGCCTCGGGGCTCGCGGTCAGCGGTATCGGCGTGGGCACGTTGGTGATGCCGCCACTGGCGTCGTTCCTCATCGAAGGCATCGGATGGCGCCATGCCTACCTGGCACTCGGCGCGTTCGCCGTGGTGGTGGGCGTAGGCATGGCGCTCCTGATCGAGAACGACCCGCGCGACCGCGGACTCGGGCCCGACGGCGATTCGCCGCAGCCGCAGGCGCCATCGACCCAGCCGGCAGGCGCGACGGTGCGGGAGGCCATCACGTCGCGGCGCTTCGCCGGCCTCTTCGCGGCTTGCCTCATCAGCTCGTTCGGCCTGTTCGTGCCCTTCGTCCACCTCGTGCCGTACGCACTCGACCATGGCGTGCCGTCGGCCTCCGCGGTGCTGCTGCTGGGTGCCATCGGCGTGGGCAGCACGGCGGGCCGATTCTTTCTCGGCGGGCTGGCCGACCGCATCGGCCGCCAGCTCGCACTGCCGCTGATGTCGTTGGGCATGGCGCTCTCGCTGGTGGTGTGGGCGGTGTCCGGCGGGTTCTGGGGGCTGGCCGTGTTCGCGTTCGCCTACGGCGTGTTCTACGGCGGTTTCGTCGCGCTGCTGCCGGCGCTGGTGATGGACTGCTTCGGCGGGCGCAACATCGGCGCGATCATCGGCGTGCTCTACACCAGCGTGGCCGTGGGCACCCTGGTGGGGCCGAGCGCGGCAGGCTTTGCCTTCGACATCAGCCGCAGCTACCTGCTGCCGATCATGGCCAGCATCGGCGCGAACCTCGTCGCGGCCGGCATCCTGCTGGCAATGGCCCGGCGCGATGCTTCGGTGAAACCGGCCGCGGCCGGCGCAGCGCGGGGTACAGTCGGGAATGAACCCACAACCGCCCGCCGCCCCTGGCCCCGCTCCCGCGGCCGCCCCTGAAGTCGTGACCGAAGCCCAGGCGTTCATGCGCGCCTGGATGGTCTTTGCCGTGCTGGTTGCAGTGGTGCTCGGCGTGCTGTGGGCCGTGAAGGCCCATTTCGGCTGACCGCCGGAAAACAGGCAGCCTTCAGGAAGCCTTCTGCACCAGCTTCAGCACGCTGGAGAAATCCAGCGCGCCATGGCCCGCGAGGCTGTGCGCCGCATACAGGCTGCGTGCAAGGCCACCAAGCGGCGTGGCGGCGCGAACGGCCGTCGCATTCTCCTGCGCGAGGCCCAGGTCCTTGAGCATCAGGTCGGTGCCGAAGCCGCCGGCGTAGTTCTTCGAGGCAGGCGACGTTTCCATCACGCCGGGCATCGGGTTGTACTTCTCCAGCGCCCAGTTGCCGCCCGAACTGCGGCGCATGATTTCGGAGAGCACCTTCGGATCGAGCCCGTTCGCCACGCCGAGCGCCAACGCCTCGGAGGTGCCGATCATCAGGATGCCGAGCAGCATGTTGTTGCAGATCTTCGCGGTCTGCCCCGCGCCCGCCGCACCGGCGTGGAAGATGTTGGCCCCCATCTTCTCGAGCACCGGGCGCGCGCGCTCCAGGTCTTTCGTCTCGCCGCCGACCATGAAGGTCAGCGTGCCGGCAATCGCGCCACCGGTGCCGCCCGACACGGGTGCATCGATCATCGCGATGCCCTTGGCCTGCGCCGCCTCGGCCACCTTGCGCGAGGTGGCGGCGGCGATGGTGCTGCTGTCGATCACCAACGTGCCGGGCTTGATGCTCTCCAGCAGGCCGGACTTGCCCGCACCGCCGAGGAACAGGCCTTCGACATGCGCGCTGGCCGGCAGCATGCTGATGACAACTTCGGCATCGGCCACGGTTTCCGCCGCCGACTTGGCGATGGAAAGCCCCTCGGCGCCGAACTTCTTGCAGGCGTCGGCCGAGAGGTCGAAGGCGCTGAGCGTGTGGCCGGCCTTGAGCAGGTTCATGGCCATCGGGCCGCCCATGTTGCCCAGGCCGATGAATGCGATCTTCATGATGTGTTGTCTCCGTTGTCTTTTATGAATGGCCGTCAGACCAGCGAGGCGAGCTCGGCAGGCATTTCGCCGCGCGGGCGCAGATGGTCTTCGATGAAGGCGGGCGTGATCTCTTCGATGGTGGCAGGCGACCACTGGGGATTGCGGTCCTTGTCGATCAGCACTGCGCGGATGCCCTCGGCGAAATCCTTGTGTGCGCAAAAGCCGAGAGACGCCCAGTACTCGAGCCGAAACACCTCGGCCAGCGACATGCGGTGCACGCGCTGCCAGAGCTCGAAGCTCAGGGCAGCCGAACTCGGCGCGCCCTTCACGAAGGTCTTGGAGGCAGATTGCAGCCAGGGATCGTCGCTCTGCAGGTTGCGCAGTCGGTTGGCGATGTCGAGCAGGTCGTCGCCGGCCATCAGCGCATTGATGGTGTCGTAGTGCTCGCGCACCTTCGACGCCGGCAGCTCGGCGCCCTCGCCGGCTTTCGCAAGGATGCGCGAGAGCGTGGCGCGGTCCGCCTTGCTTTCCCCCGCCCATGCCGCGGAGGCGATGGCGTCGAGCACCTGGCTCTTGCGCTCCTGCGGCACCAGCACATCGGCGAGACCGCAGAAGATGGCATCGGCGGCGTTGAGGTTCGCAGCCGTCAGCGCCAGGAACAACCCGGTGCGGCCGGGCGTGCGGCGCAGGAACCAGCTGCCGCCCACGTCGGGGTACAGGCCGATGGCGATCTCGGGCATTGCGATGCGGCTCTGCGCCGTCACCACGCGGTGCGAACAGCCCGACATGAGGCCCACGCCGCCGCCCATCACGATGCCGTGGCCCCAGCACAGGAAGGGCTTCGGAAAGGTATGGATCAGGTAGTCGAGCTCGTACTCTTCGCGGAAGAAGTCTTCGGCGTAGGTGTTGCGAGCGGGGCCGCATTCGAGCAGCGTCTGGTAGAGCTGGCGCAGGTCGCCGCCCGCGCAGAAGGCCTTCTCGCCGGCTGCCTGCATCAGCACGCCGACGATGCCGTCGTCTTTCGCCCATTCGCGCAGCTTGGGCGTGAGCAGGCGCACCATGTCCACGGAGAGTGCGTTGAGCGAGGCCGGTGCGTTGAGCGTGGCAACGCCGAAGCGCTTGCCGCCGGCGGTCTTGATTTCGTCGAAGAGAACTACGGAGTCGGTCATTGTCTTGAGGGGTTCCGGATGCGGGGCGTCAGCGGATATCGCTGTCCCCTTCCAGCAATTTTCGCGCAACGATCACTCGCATGATCTCGTTGGTGCCTTCCAGGATCTGGTGCACGCGGGTGTCGCGCACCAGCCGCTCCAGCGGGAATTCGCTCAGGTAGCCGTAACCGCCATGCAGCTGCAGCGCGTCGTTGCAGACGTTGAAGCCTGCATCGGTCGCGAAGCGCTTGGCCATCGCGCAGTAGGTGCTGGCGTCGGCATGGCCCGCGTCGAGCTTCGATGCGGCAAGCCGCACCATCTGCCGTGCGGCGACCAGCTCGGTCGCCATGTCGGCCAGCTTGAACTGCAGCGCCTGGAAGCTCGCGATCGGCTTGCCGAACTGCTGGCGCTCGTGCAGGTAGCGGCGCGCCGCATCGAGCGCGCCCTGCGCTGCGCCCACCGAGCAGGTCGCGATGTTGATGCGCCCGCCATCGAGCCCCTTCATCGCGATGCGAAAGCCCTCGCCTTCCTTGCCCAGCAAGTTCTGCGCGGGGATGCGCACGTTGTCGAAGTTGATGGTGCGCGTGGGCTGGCTGTTCCAGCCCATCTTGTGTTCCTTCTTGCCGTAGCTCACGCCGGGCGCATCGGCCGGCACTGCGAAGGCCGAGATGCCGCTCGCGCCCGCGCCGCCCGTGCGTGCCATCAGCACCAGCACGTCGGTCGCGCCCGCGCCCGAGATGAAGGCCTTGCCGCCGTTGATGACGTACTCGTTGCCTTGCAGTTCGGCGCGCGTCTTCAGCGAGCCCGCATCCGACCCGGCGCCCGGCTCGGTGAGGCAGTACGAAGCCAGCTTGCGCCCGCTCGTGAGGTCCTCGCCCCACTGCGCAGCCACTGCGTCGGTCGCCCAGGTGCCGAGCATCCACGTCGCCATGTTGTGGATCGTGATGAAGGCCGTGGTCGACGGATCGACCGCGGCCATCTCCTCGAACACCAGCGCCGCATCGAGCCGCGGCAGCCCGAGGCCGCCGATGCGCTCGGGGGCGTAGAGGCCGCAGAAGCCGAGCTCGCCGGCCTTGGCGATGGCCTCCTTCGGGAAGATGGCCTCGGCATCCCACTGCGCCGCGTGGGGCGCGAATTCGGCCTGCGCAAAGTCGCGCGCGGTCTGCGCAAAGGCCCGTTGCTCTTCGGAAAGTTCGAAGTCCATCCGGCGGACTTCTTACTTGAGGCTGATGGTCGTGTTGACGCCGTGCGAGACGGTGCTGTCGTCGAACCAGCGTGCCGTCACCGTCTTGGTCTGCGTGTAGAACATGATGACCTGCTTGCCGTACGGGCCCAGGTCGCCGAGCTTCGAGGCGCGCGAACCGGTGAACGAGAACATCGGGACCGGCACAGGAATCGGCACGTTGATGCCGACTTGACCCACGTCGATGTCTTCCTGGAAGCGGCGCGCCGCAGCGCCCGACTGCGTGAAGATCGCGGTGCCGTTGCCGTTCGGGTTGCTGTTGATCAGCTCGATGGCTTCGTCGATGGTCTCGGCATCGGCCACGCACAGCACCGGGCCGAAGATTTCCTGGTCATAGATCGTCATGCCGGGCTTCACGCCGGTGAAGATCGTCGGGCCGACGAAGTTGCCCTTCTCGTAGCCGGGCACAGTGGGCTTGCGGCCGTCGAGTTCGAGCTTGGCGCCGTCGGCCAAGCCGCGTTCGATGAGGTTGTTGACGCGGTCGTACGCGGCGCACGAAACGAGCGGGCCCACGTCCACGCCCTTCTCGGTGCCGGCGCCGATCTTCAGCGTCTTCGCCTTGGCGATCAGCTCGGGCACCCAGTTGCGGGCCTCGCCCACCAGCACCGCCACCGACACCGCCATGCAGCGCTGGCCGGCTGCGCCGAAGCTCGCACCAGCCAGCGCGTTGAGCGTCTGCTCCTTGTTCGCGTCGGGCATCACGATGGCGTGGTTCTTCGCGCCCATCATGCATTGCACGCGCTTGCCGGCCAGCGTGGCGCGGTTGTAGACGTGCGTGCCGACCTTGGTCGAACCGACGAAGCTGATCGCCTTGATGTCCTTGTGATCGCAGATGCCGTTGACGATGGCCTCACCGCCATGAATCACGTTCAGCACGCCGGGCGGAATGCCGGCTTCGAGCGCGAGTTCGCACAGGCGCATGGTGACCATCGGGTCTTGTTCGGAGGGCTTCAGCACGAAGGTGTTGCCGGTGACGATGGCCATCGGGAACATCCACAGCGGAATCATCGCGGGGAAGTTGAACGGCGTAATGCCGGCGCACACGCCCAGCGGCTGCAGCAGCGTGTAGGTGTCGACGCCGTTGGCCACGTTGTTGGCCAGTTCGCCCAGCTGCAGGTTGCCGATGTTCGATGCGTGCTCGACCACTTCGAGGCCGCGGAACACGTCGCCTTCGGCGTCCGGCAGCGTCTTGCCCTGTTCGGCGGTGAGGATGGCGGCCAGCTCGCCCATGTTCTCGCGGATGAGCTGCTGCAGCTTCAGGAAGATGCGTGCACGCGTGCCGATGGGGGTCTTGCGCCAGGTCTTGAAGGCTTCCTTGGCGGAAGCCACGGCGGCATCGAGCTCGGCCTGCGTCGCGAACGGCACGCGGGCCAGCACCTGCTGGGTGGCCGGGTTGACGATGTCGCGCCATTCGGTGGTCTTGGACTCGACGAGCTTGCCGCCGATCAAGAGCTTGACGGTGGCGATCTGGGTCGAGGGCGTGGTGGTGGCGTCCATGGGTTTTGTCTCCTGTGAATCTCTGTGAAATCTGGAAAGGCGATGCCGGTCAGGGCCGGTGCAGCCCGCATCCTAGCTTTGCAGATTTGCCATGACAATAGACAAATATGCGCCACGTCTTTGCAAAAATGCAGAGCCAATAGACGAAACACACACGGAGACAGGCACGCACATGGACTGGGACAACCTGCGCTACTTTCTGGAACTGGCCCGCTCCGGCACGCTGATGAGCGCGGCGCGCCGGCTCGAGGTGGACCACACCACCGTCGCGCGGCGCATCCAGTCGCTCGAAAAGGAGGTCGGCGCCCCGCTCTTCTCGCGCGAAGCGGGTGGCCATCGGCTCACCGAGGCGGGCCGCCGGCTGCAGCCGCAGGTCGAGGCGATGGAGAGCGCCTTCCAGGCCGTGGAGAGCACCGCACCGGCCTCGCAGGAGGGCCTGTCGGGGCTGGTGCGCATCGGCGCGACCGAAGGCTTCGGCACGGTGGTGCTGGCGCCGCAGCTCGCACGCTTCGCGCTACAGCACCCCAAGCTCACCATCGACTTGCTCGCGATGCCCCGGCTGGTGCACCTGTCGCGGCGCGAGGCCGACATCGTGATCTCGCTGGAGCGGCCGGCACGCGGGCCGGTGGTGGTGACCAAGCTCACCGACTACACGCTGCGGCTCTACGCTTCCAAGCAGTACCTCGCGGCGCACAAGCCGATCAAGACGCGCGAGGACCTGCGCGGACACACCTTCATCAGCTACGTGGACGATCTGCTGTTCAGCAAGGAGCTGCAGTACCTGGACGAACTGCACCGGCCCGACGCTTTTGCGCTGCGCAGCACCAGCGTGCTGGCGCAGCACAGTGCGGTGGTGGCGGGTGCCGGGATTGCGGTGCTGCCGGCCTTCATCGCCGAGAAAGACAGCGCGCTGAGGCCGGTGCTGCGGGGCCAGGCGAACTTCACGCGCACGTTCTGGATGTCGATGCCGGCGGAGACCAAGCACCTCGTGCGCATGCAAGCCGTATGGAACTTCCTGCGCGAGGCGGCAGAGGCGCAGCAATCGTTGTTGCTGCCGCAGAATGCGGAAAAACCGGAAGACCCGGCAGGCGCGCCGCAACGGCCGCCGCGTCCGCGCAAACAGGCCCTGTAGCCCCCAAGGAGACACGCATGCCACGTCATCGCCCCGCACGGCTCGAACACATCGCAGGCATTGGCGTCGACCGCATGGGTGCCATCGCGGACGATGCGGATGGACCGCCCTTTCTCCGGCTCGAAAACCTCGACGTCGACATCCCGCCGGACCCCGAAGCGGTCGCGCGCACCGTGCGTGCGGCTTCGGAAGATTCGGACAACAGCTACTTGCCCTTCGTTGGCCAGTCGCGGTTGCGCGAGGTCGCAGCGCGGCATGTGTCGGCGCTCTCGGGCGTGAGCTACGGCGCGCGCAACTGCGTGGTCTCCGCGGGCGGGCTCTCGGGCATCCTCAACGCGCTGCTCGCGACGGTCGAAGTGGGCGACGAAGTGCTGGTGACCGATCCGACCTATGCGGGCCTGCTCAATCGCATCCGGCTGGCGGGCGGCACGCCGAAGTACGTGCCCTTCGTCTTCACGCCCGGCGGCGAATGGAAGCTCGATCGCGCGGCACTGCAGGCTGCCATCGGGCCGCGTGTGCGCGTGATGCTGCTGATGTCGCCGTCGATGCCGACCGGCGGCTATTTCGATGACGACGACTGGCGCGCCATCGCTGCGCTGTGCGTGCAGCACGACCTGACCTTGATCCTCGACACGGCCATGGAGCGCCTGCTCTACGACGGTCGCCGAGTGATTCACCCGGCGGGCCTTCCCGGCATGGCCGAACGCACCATCACCGTGGGTTCGTCGGCCAAGGAGCTGCGCATGATCGGCTGGCGCGTGGGCTGGACCGTTGCGCCCGAGAGCTACATGCCCGACCTCGTGGCCGTATCGCTCGCCAACGTGGTCGTGCCGGTGGGCATTGCGCAGGACGCGGTGGCGACGGCGCTGGAACAGTCGGCGCGCACGCTCGCGCCCTATGTGGCGGAGCTCGAGCGCAGGCGTGACACGGTGCTGGATGAACTCAAGGGCCTGCCCGTCGGCATTCCGGCCGGCGGCTGGTCGCTGCTCCTGCGCACGAGCGATTTCGGCATCGATGGGCAGACGCTCTCCGAGCGCCTCTTGAAGGCACGCGTCTGCGCGACCGCGATGAAGGGTTGGGGTGAAACGCATGGTGCGCAGTACCTGCGCTTCGTGTTCTCGAACGAACCCGTCGAGCGGCTGCGCGGCCTTGGCGACAAGGTGCGCGCCGCGCTGGGCGGGTAGCCTTCAGCGGTTCACGAGAAGAGGCGTTTCCAGAAGCTCTTGTCGGCAGCGGGCTCGACGGCGACGGCCTCGGACTTTTCAAGCAGCTCGATCAATCCCGGCACGCGCGGTTTCTTGAGCCATTGCGCATACGCCAGGTAGGTTTCCGCCTCGCCCTCGATGCGCAGTTGCTCGGGCATGGCAGGACACGGCGCGGCGCCCAGCAATACGCGCAGGGCGTCGAGCCGGTCCATGCGGATCGCGCTCGTGAGCGCAGTCTCCCCGAGCGACGGAATGATGTCGTTGGGACCTGCAAGCCCGGCGTCGAGCAAGGACTGGATGGCGGCCGCATCGCCGTTGACCGCAGCGGCGCCCAAGGCTTCGAGCGCCGCCAGCCGCTCGGGGGAAAGACTGGCCGCATAGGCGTCGTCGCGCTTCTCGTCCTCGCTGCGCGCATCGCCGCCCTCCATCATCATGAAGTCGGTCACCAGCGCCACGGGTTCGCCGGATGCATCGAGCGCCCAGAAACTCGGGTAGCTCCCGTCGCCCCAACCCGAACTGAAGATCAGCACGTTGTTCGCGCTGCCCTCGCCCAGTGGATAGTGATCCGCCATGTCCTTGACGCCCAGTTCAGTGTCGAGCACGTCGTCGTAATAGCTGACGTAGCCGGGGTTGACCGATTCGCGCGCCTCGCGCTCGGCAATCGCCGCTGCGCACTCGGCGTCCATGAAGCAGCCGACGCCGGCATCGACGGGGTAGCCGTAGAACTCGTCGTCGCCCAGGTCGTCCGGCGATTGCCCGTCGAGCAGCGCCGGTTCCCAGCGCAGATCGGCAGGCTGCAGGCCACCGCGCTCGCGCAGCCAGAGCACCGCCAGCGCGTGGCGACCTTCGTGCTGCAGCACTTCGGCAGCGAATGCACCGCGACCGCTCACGCTGCGAACGAAGGGCTCCCGCTCGGGCTGCACCAGCGGATCGCAGGCGACGATGCGGCCGCTCGTGATCTGGAGCATCCCGCACGGCTGGCGCTGCAGGCGCCGTACGCGCAGCGCCTCGTCGTCGAGGAAGATGGTCCGGAGGTTGTCGATGTCGAGGTAGGCCATGCACGCAGTTTCTCATCCCTCAATGACAAAAGGCCGCAATGGCGGCCCTTGTCGTGTCGTGCGGCGGCTGACCTTACTGGATCAGCTTCGCACCGGTCTTCGCCTGCAGCGCATCGAAGCTCACGCCGGGCGCGAGCTCGATCACCTTCAGGCCTTCGGGCACCACGTCCATCACCGCGAGGTCGGTGATGATGCGGTCGACCACGCCCACGCCGGTCAGCGGCAGCGTGCACTTCTCGAGGATCTTGAAGTCCTCGGTGCCGTCCTTCTTTTTGGCCACGTGTTCCATGAGCACGATCACGCGCTTGACGCCCGCCACGAGGTCCATGGCACCGCCCATGCCCTTGACCATCTTGCCGGGGATCATCCAGTTGGCCAGATCGCCCTGGGTGCTCACCTGCATCGCGCCCAGGATCGACAGGTTGATCTTGCCGCCGCGGATCATCGCGAAGCTGTCGTGGCTGCCGAAGATGGCCGAGCCGGGAATGGTGGTCACGGTCTGCTTGCCGGCGTTGATAAGGTCGGCGTCGACGCTGTCCTCGGTGGGGAACGGGCCGATGCCGAGCATGCCGTTCTCGCTCTGCAGCCACACTTCCTTGGTGCCGGTGTGGTTGGCCACCAGCGTCGGGATGCCGATGCCCAGGTTGACGTAGAAGCCGTCTTCGAGTTCTTGGGCGGCACGGGCCGCCATCTGGTCTTGGGTCCAGGGCATCTCAGGCTCCTTCTTTCTTGTTGACGACCTTGGCGGGCACTTCGCTGCCGGCGGCGGCCTGGGCGATGGCGGTCTGGGCCTCGACCTTGGCGGCGGCCGCATCGACAGGCGCCGAGGCGCTCACGGTGCGCTTCTCGATGCGCTTCTCGGGGGTGCTGTTGAGCACGATCCGGTGCACGTAGATGCCCGGCAGGTGGATGTCGTCAGGGGCCAGTTCGCCCACTTCGACGATCTTTTCGACCTCGACGATGCAGATCTTGCCGGCCATCGCGGCCGCGGGGTTGAAGTTGCGCGCCGTCAGGCGAAAGCGCAGGTTGCCCGACTTGTCGGCCACGTCGGCCTTGACCAGGGCCACGTCGGGTACCAGCGAGCGTTCCATGACGTAGGTCTCGCCGTCGAATTCGCGCAGTTCCTTGCCTTCGGCCACTTGCGTGCCCACGCCGGTCTTGGTGAAGAAGGCCGGAATGCCGGCGCCGCCCGCGCGCAGCTTTTCGGCCAGCGTGCCCTGCGGCGTGAATTCGAGGGCCAGTTCGCCTGCCAGGTACTGGCGCTCGAACTCCTTGTTCTCGCCGACGTACGACGCGATCATCTTCTTGATCTGGCGCGTCTCGAGCAGCTTGCCGAGGCCGAAGCCGTCGACGCCCGCGTTGTTCGAGATGACGGTGAGGTTCTGCGCGCCGGAGTCCTTGAGCGCCTCGATCAGCGCTTCGGGAATGCCGCACAGGCCGAAGCCGCCGACCGCGAGCATCTGCCCGTCGGCCACGACCCCCTTGAGTGCCGCGTCTGCGGAGGGATAAATCTTGTTCACTCGGGCTCCTTGATGGAATGGTGAAGAGTGGGTGGGTGATTGGGTGGGAAGCCGTCAACGATACTACGTACCCGCATACGTAGTATTTCGTAATGGTGACCCCCGATGCCCGAGATCGATTACCGGCTGGCTTTTGAACATGCACCCGTCGGCATGGTGGTCTCGAGCAACCGCACCATCGTGGCGTGCAACCTGCGCGTGTGCGAGATCTTCGGCGCAACGCCCTCCGCGCTGGTGGGGCATTCGTTCAGCATCCTCTACCCCAGCGTGGCCGAGTTCGAGCGCATCGGCAAGCGCATGGAACCCTTTCTGAACGCCAGCGGCCACTACGCCGACAACCGCATGATGAAACGCTTGGGCGGCCTGCATGGCGCCATCGCCGGCGAGACCTTCTGGTGCCACGTCACCGGCCATGCGATGAACCGCGCGGCACCGCACGAGGCCGGCATCTGGACCTTCGAGGACCTGGGCTCGCGCCGCGCCGTGAAGGCCGAGCTCACGCCGCGCGAGCGCGAAGTGGCCGCGCAGGTGATGCAGGGGCTGACCTCCAAGGAGATCGGCAAGGCGCTGGGCATCAGCCACCGCACGGTCGAATTGCACCGGGCGCGGCTGATGCGCAAGTACGCGGCGGCGACCACCGCGGAGTTGGTTCAGAAGCTCATTGCGGGCTAAGTCCGGTGCCGGGCCGTGAGCCGTACCCACGGGTCCGGCCTTCATGTTTCGTCTGTAATCCGCGCCCGCTTCATCTGCAGTGAAGCCCGGCCGGACGCAATTCGCGCGGAATGCGCGGCGCCGAGAGTACGGGACATCGACTCCCCTTCACCACGCCCCGCACAAGGACCCAGCCCCATGAACCGCCGCTCTTTCTCCGCCGCCATCGTCGCAGGCGTTGCCGCATCCACCCTCTCCACGCGGGGCCTCGCGCAGACGCTGGCGCCGGGCGCGCGCAACGTGGTGCTGGTGCATGGCGCCTACGCCGATGGCTCGTGCTGGTCCGACGTGATCGGGCGGCTGCAGCAGGCGGGCCTGAAGGCCACCGCGGTGCAGAACCCGCTGACCTCGCTGGCCGACGACGTGGAGGCCACCCGGCGCATCCTGGCATTGCAGGACGGCCCGACCGTGCTGGTCGGCCACTCGTGGGCCGGCACGGTGATCAGCGAAGCCGGTGTCGACCCCAGGGTGTCGGCGCTGGTCTACGTGGCCGCGCGTGCCCCCGATGCCGGCGAGGACTACGGCGCGCTCGCCGCGAAATTTCCCACGCCGCCTGCCACCGCCGGCCTGGTCAAGGCGAATGGCTTTGCGCAGTTGGGCGAAGAGGCGTTCCTGCGCGACTTCGCCGGCGATCTCGACCCGGCCCGGGCGCGTGTCCTGTACGCGGTGCAGGGCCGCATCTCCGACACGCTGTTCGCCTCACGCACCACGCAGGCCGCATGGCGCACCAAGCCGTCGTGGTACGCCGTGTCGACCCAGGACCGCACGACTTCGCCCGAGCTGGAGCGCTTTCTCGCCAAGCGGATGAAGGCGAAGACGATCGAGGTCGAATCCAGCCACCTCTCGCTGATTTCACACCCCGACCGGATCGCCAACCTGATCCTGGAGGCAGCGGGAAGTTCCAGGCCGTGACCCGCGGATCGTTGCGAAAACGGAAACGCCGTGTCGACAAAAGCCCCGCGCCGCCCCCCATTCGGAGGTCTATCTTTGAACCCATGCGAACAAGCCGTTCGCAGCCACTCAGGAGTAGTTGATATGTCCACAGCCCTTCATTCCGAAAAGAACCTCCTTCAGCAAACCAAGCTGTCGGTCGCCCAGGTCCACGCCATCGCCACGCACCGCCTGCCGGTGACCCTGACGCTGGCGGCGATCATCCTGTCGGTGCTCGGCGTCAAGGCGTAGCCGAGGCGCGCTTTCATCGCGTGCGGATTTCAGGGCGCGAGTTCCGAAATCTCGATGAGGTTCAGGTCGGGATCGCGCACATAGACCGAGCGGATGCGCGAGGTCGCGCCGGTACGCATGACGGGCCCTTCGATGATCGGCACGCCCTTCTCGCCCAGGCGCTCGATGACCGCTTCGAGCGGCACGCTCGCGATGAAGCACAGGTCGAGCGAACCGGGCGTGGGCACGTCGGCCTTCGGCTCGAACTCGTGCCCTTTGACATGCAGGTTGATTTTCTGATTACCGAAGCGAAAGGCCTTGCGGCCGGCGCCGAAGGTCTCCAGCGTCATGCCCAGCGCGTCGACGTAGAAGCGCACGCAGGCCTCTTCGTTGGCGGTCGTGAGCACCAGGTGATCCAGGTGGTCGATCATGGATGGGGGGCTTTCTCGTTGTGCGAACGCAGCCGACTCTAGAAGCAGATCGCAATGAAGAGAAGTGCCCATTCGGCAGCGAGACCTCGCGAATCACGAAGGCCGAACCGCCCTGCTCGCCCTATTTCTTCTTCAACGTGGACGCGGGCCTTGCAACGACCGGCGGCGCAACGGGCGCCTTGACCCAGCCGCGCAGCATCACGCCCAGGCAGATGCCGCCCGCGAAGATCACCCAGTACACCCAGGCCGGCAGGTTCTCCGCGCCGCTGTGCAGGTTCATGCCGAAGGCGGCGCCGATGGCCATCAGCGGAAAGGTGAGCGCGGCGATGGTGTTGAGCTTGTGCTGCGCGCGGCTCACCTCGATACCCGCGCGCGCCTGTGCCTCGGCCGCATGCGCGAGGCGGTAGTCCAGCGACATGCGGGTGTCGGCCAGCAGCAGTTCCATGCCGCGCGTGATCTCGACCGCCAGGTCGCGCAGGTCGATGAGCATCAGGTCGTCCTTGGCGGCTTCGCGGGCCGCCTGCAGCGTGGCCTGCATGTTCATCGCGGCGCGCGTGAGCGGAATCAGCGGACCGAGGATCTGGAACAACTCCTCGGCCGTCTCCGCCGACTGGTGCCGTATCTCGAAGGTGCTGAATGCCGCGCGATAGCTCTCCAGCAGCTTGGCAAGCGCCCGTTCGCCGGGATTGTTGCCCTTGTGCAGCCACACCCCGTCGGGCTTGCGCAGGAACACCGCGGGCTTGCGCTCGGCGCCGTTGCCAGCCGGTGGTTCGTGCAGGATCACCATCAGGTGGCCCTGCTCATGGATGATGCGCTGCGCGCCGTAGGTGGTGCCGCCCAGCCGCTGCTGCATCTCGGGAGGCAGCTCCCAGTCGTAGTCGATTCGTCTCGCCATCAGTCGGCCTGCAGTTCTTTCCACAAGGTGTCGAATTCGTCCGCGAAGCGGCGAACGAGCGAAGGGTCGTTGCTGAGGATCACGTTCTCCTCGTTGTATTCGCAGGCGCTGCGGGTCCAGTTGTAGCTGCCGTTGATGAGCCGTGCGCCGTCGAAGATGGCGAACTTGTGGTGCATGTGCGCCTCGGTGCGGTCCACCGCGACCGGAATACCCGCCGCGCGCAGCTGGCCGACATCGCTGCCGCGGTCGAATTCCTTGTCGTTGTCGGTAATGAAGCGCACCGCCACGCCGCGCCGCTGCGCGGCCAGCACCTCGGCGGTGATGCGGTCGTCCGACAGCGTGAAGACGCACAGGTCGATCGAGCGCTTGGCAGCCTTCAGCTGCTGGTTGATCGCCTGCAGGCAGGCCGTGCCGGGGCTGAAGAAGGCCTGCGAACTCACTGTGACGGAATCGGGCGAGCGGCCGGTGTCGATCGCGCGCACCACGCCTTCGAGCCATTTGAGCAGCGACAGCTGCTCGGGGTCGGCGGTGCGCGCACGCACGAGGTCGAAGGCGCGGTTGCGCAGCTGGCGCAGTCCGTCCTCGGGCGGCGAAGCTTCGCGCAGGGTGTGGACCAGCACGCGGCGCTCGTCGTCGCTCAGGCGCGCGTCGGCCATGGTGGCATCGAGCTGGGCGAGCAGTTCGGGCAGTGCGGACATCAGTGATCCTTGTCTGGTTTGGGCGAAGGCGTGCGCCTGGGTGCCGCGCGAGTCGCGTGCACCTCTGCCGCGAGGCGCTCCATGTCCTGCTTGATCGACCGGTCGAGCTCCAGCCGGCGCTCGGTGGCGGTCACCAGCGGCAGGATCAGCTCGCGGTAGGTCACCGCGATCTGCAGCATCGCGTCGGCCAGGCGCTGGCTTTCGCTCGGCCCCTCGGCCATTGGCTTGGGCTCGGGCTTGAGCGCATCGACCGCACGCGCCACGTCGAGCATGCTGCTGGCGATGCGTTGGCTGCCGTCCACGTCGGCGCCGCCGAGCTTGCGCTGCCGCACGAACTCCTCGCAGATGGCCGTCCAGCGCGCGCTTTCTTCCGGCGTCGGGCTGCCCAGCAGTTGCGCGAGCCGCAGCAGGTTTTCTTCCGCGCCGGTGGTCAGCGTCTGGGCCTCGCCGCGGTAGTGATCACGCAGCAGCGCATCGAGCTCGTCGTCGCGCATCAGCGGCGTGATCTTGCCCGCGAGCTTGGTCATGTTGCGGTAGCTGCCCTGCAGCTTGAAGGGCGGCGCGGTGCGGTAGCTCTCCTGCTGCGCGGCCGATTCGATGTACGCGAGGTTCACCCTCAGCAGCAGGTCACGCGCCCGGAACAGCCGCTGCAGCAGCGCCTTGATTTCCTCCAGCTCGACCGCGCTGTACGCGTGCGAAAGCGCGCTGCTCGGCACGTCGTGGCCCTGCGCCATCTTCACCAGCAACTGCACATCCTTCGGGTCGCGCGAGGCGAGCGGCATCAGCGTGGGGTTGGAGGTCAGGCTGTTCTCGATGTAGGAGAGCGCGAACGCCGCCTCGCGGCCCGAGAGCACATCGCCCAGGTTGTAGATGTCGGCGCGGTTGGCCAGCATGTCCGGAATCTTGAACACGTCGCCCGACTCGGTGTACGGGTTCCCGGCCATCACGATCGCGAAGCGCTTGCCGCGCATGTCGTAGCTGCGCGGCTCGCCGTTCCACACGCCCTCGATGCGGCGCGTGCCGTCGGCCAGTGCGATGAACTTCTGCAGGAACTCGGGGCTCGTGTGCTGGATGTCGTCCAGGTACAGCATCACGTTGCTGCCCATCGCAAGGCCGAGGTTGAGCTTTTCCAGCTCCTGCCGGGCCGCGCTGTTGGGCGCGTTGGCCGGGTCGATGGCGGTCACGCCGTGGCCGAGCGCCGGGCAGTTGATGCGCACGAAGATGAGGCCGAGCCGGTCGGCCACGTATTCCATCAACGTCGTCTTGCCGTAGCCGGGCGGCGAGATCAGCAGCAAGAGACCCATGCGGTCGGTGCGGCTGCCCTCGCCCGCCGAGCCGATCTGCTTGGCGAGGTTGTCACCAATGATGGGCAGGTACAGCTCGTCGATCAGCTGGTTGCGAACGAAGGTCGAGAGCGGCTTGGCCTGGAACTGGCCGAGCTTGAGTCGCGCCTTCTCGCGTTCGAGCAGTTCGTGGCGCAAGCTGTGCAGCGCCTCGTAGCCCGGCACGGCGTGCATGGTGTGGAACAGGAAGCGACGCCAGAAGTCGTTGAGGTTCAGCGTGATGCGGCCTTCCGCCACGCGCGGATGCTCGCCGCGCAAACCCTCCACCGTGCGGTCGAGCGCCGCGTTGACCCGCGTGCGCTGCAGCGGAATGGCCAGCACGCTGGCTGCGTCGTCCACCCAGTCGACCGATTGCGGCGCCTGGTGCACGGCATAGGCGCGCACCCAGTCGCGCGCGAGGCGCCAGCGCTCTGCCGGCGGTGCGGCATCGAGATCGTGTTGCCAGGCGTCGCGCCGGCCGCCGCGCTCCAGTTCGCGCAGCAGCGCGGCCGCCAGGTCTTCGCCCGCGCCCGAGACGGCCCAGGTTTCGCCGCCGCGCTCGCCGGCCAGCTCGCGCACGAGGTACGCGGCGGCCTGGTCGCACAGCGTGGAGATGCGGCCTCGGTGAGCCTCGCGCTCTTCTTCGTTCGCGTCCTGCGCGAGCGGCAGCATGTCGGGCACCACGTCGTGCGCGAAATGGTTCAGGGCACGGGCGGTGTCGGCTTCGAGCTGTTCCAGCGCATCGCGCCGGCCGAACAGGGTCTGCATCTGCATCGCGGCCCGTGCGCGGCGCAGCATCGATTCGCGGTGCGCGATCAGGTGACCGTGCTGCCAGTACAACAATGCCAGCGCGCGCTCGGTCGGCCCCCAGGCCAGAAGCCCGGCCTGGTCCTGCATCGCGACTAGCGCGCCGAGAAGGCGCAGGGCGTCGTCGTCATGAATGCCCTTCTGGTAGCCCTCCTGGTACCGCGCCGCGGCAAAGCGGCGAACCATGTCGAGCAGTTGCGGATGCAACGGGTCTTCGGCCAGCAGCGTCAGCACCTCGGCCCACGTGCGCTCGGCCTTGCCGTCGAGCAGCGCTTCCAGCAGGCGGCCGGCAAGGTACTCGGCGCGCGAGAGCTCCGGCGTCTCCGACACCAGCGACTGGTTCCAGTAGCGTTGCAGCGGCAGCAGCCGGGGTTCGTCCACCGGGCTCTGGTAGTCGGTGCCCGTCACTTGGTAGGCCATGCCTTCGTCACGGGCCACCAGCGTCAGGTCGACCGGCTGGCGGTGCACGGTGAAGGCGTGGCGGCCCAGGCGCAGCGTATCGCCGCCCTCGCTCACCAGCTCGCGCTTGTCGCGGATGGAGCGCAGGGCCTGGTCGCGCGCGG
The DNA here is from genome assembly GCF_030812215.1 of Variovorax boronicumulans. GTDB lineage: Bacteria > Pseudomonadota > Gammaproteobacteria > Burkholderiales > Burkholderiaceae_C > Variovorax > Variovorax boronicumulans_C. The sequence continues at coordinate 538,137 of NZ_JAUSSG010000001.1, forward strand.
TCTTCAGGCGCGTGTCGAGTTCATCGGCCGGCACCGCGGCGCCCAGCGTGCGCAGCTCGGCGATCAGCGTGTGCAGCTTGCCGATCATCGGGTCGGCCGCGAAGTAGCTGTGCACCTGCGTCAAGTCGCCGAACTGCACGATGCGACGCGGAATGCCGTCGAGGATGCGGCCAGCCGCGTCCACCACGCCCTGCGCGCGGCGCTGTCGGGCTTCCACCAGGCTCTGCCGGCGGGCGGAAAGCGCCTCGTACACGGTCTCGCGCTTCTCGGCGATGTCGGCGAGAAAGTCTTCCTGCTCGGCGAAGCGGCCTTCGATTTCCTCGAGCTGGGCCAGGAGACGCGTGAGCGCGTCGTCGCATTTCTCGGGCGTGTCGGCGAACTCCAGCGCGTTTTCCACCGCCTGGCTGAAGAGCTTGAACTGCGCACCGAACTCCGCGCGCGCCTCGGTCGCGCCCAGCGACTTGCGCCGCGCACGCGCATCGGCGCGCATGCGGTTGATGTCGGCGTAGATCAGCGAGATGCGGTCGAGGATGGAAGTGCGGATCACCGCATCGCCGCCCGGAAGGCTCCCCAGCTGCTCGGTCAGCAGATCGAGGCCCGCGGCTTGCTCGTCGAGCGTCGTGAGCATTTGCCCGAGCGCGGGCGACGTAGCCAGGTTGGGCAAATCGAGCGCGAGCTTGTCGAGCGCCTGGCGCTGGCCGTTGAAAGCCGTGTCGGCCGCCAGGAACTGCATGGCGCGCTCGCCGATGCGCTGCTGCTCGACTTCGAGCGCGGCGTCCATGGCGGCGATGCGCGGCAGGTCGGCATAACGCAGCTCCTTGAGCATCTGCAGCGCGCCGCGCCGCTCGCGCAGGCGCCCGAGCGCCTTCACGAAATCGTCGGGCGCGCGCCAGATGGTGCTGGCGATGTCGACCAGCAGCGCATGCTGCGCGTCTTCGGCCCGCGCCAGCGCGCGCGAGGTTTCGCGCCGGATGGTGTCGACCTTCTCGAATTCGGCGAGCGTGCTGCGCGCCACATCGGCGATGCTGCGCAGCTCGGCCATGAGGCCAGCCGCTTCGGGCGCATCGAGCCAGAAGTAGGCGTCGCTCACGCGGGTGCATTGGCGGATCAGGTCTTCGTAGGCAGCGCGCGTGGGCGCCTGTTCGCGCACCGCGCGGGCGATGCCCATGAGGTCGCTCACGCCGCGCACCAGCTCGGCGTTGCCGATCTTGCCGAAGAAGCCGGTGGCGGGCGGCTGCGCGCTCACATGCTCTTCGCTGGCGAACGGCGTCTGCCACAGCTGCATCGGGTGCACGCGCGTCGGCTCGCCGTCGTTGTCGTGGAACACCAGGATGCGGCCGTCCGCAAAACGCGCGTAGCCGTTGGCGATGATCGGCGTGGCGAGCTTCTTGTCGATCAGGTTGTAGTTGAAGAGCGCGTAACGCCCCGGCTTCGGATCGTAGAAAACGTAGGCCACGTCTTCGCCGTTGGGCGAGCGCAGCATGCGCTTGAAGCGCAGGTTCTCCACCACCTCGGCCGGCAGGTCGAAGCGCTTGTATTCGCCCGACTGCAGGTAATAGCCGCCCGGAAAAATGATGCCGTGGTCTTCAGGCAGCTGCACGCAGGAGCCGCCGATGGCGTCGATGCGCTCGACCTGCTGCGTGCGGATGTTGAACACCAGGTAGCGCGTGACCTGCTCGCGGTAGGGCTTCACACGCAAGAGGATCAGCATGCCCAGCTTGGCCCAGGCGATCTCGGCATCGGTGAGCGACTGGCTCTTGTCCTCCACCGGTTCGCTGTAGATGCCCAGGCCCGTCTCGGTGTTGTTCTCGATCTTGATCGTGAGGTCGCCGCCCAGCGTTTCGACAAACACCGTGTCCAGCACGTTCACATGCGGATGCTTGCCGCCCACGTGGTCTTCGCGCGTGGCAACAGTCCACTCGAAATCGTGGCTCGCAGGCAAGGCAATGTCGCGCTCGCCGCGGTTGTCGATGTAGTGGATGCCGCCGTCGCGCTCGATGGCCCAGCGGAACACGCGCACGTCGTGCAGCTGCTGGCCGATCTGGAACGAGGCGAGCAGCTTGTCCTGCGTCACGCGCAGCTGCAGCAGCGTGGCCTGCTTGTAATAGGCGTAGAGCTCGCGGAAGTCGGAGACGAAGCGCGTGTCTTCGAGGAAAGTGCCCGCCAGCGGCACGGGCTGCAGCTCGTCGTTCTCTGTGGCGGCTTCGCCCGGCGTCGCGAGCCGGTAGAGGCCGAACACGTCGCCCACGGCCGTCTCTTTGCGAAGACCGATGAAGACGTTGTAGCCGAACAAGAGCAGGTCGCCGATGCGCACGATGTCGCGCGCCACGGCGTTGTTCTCGGTGCGCGCGCGGGTGCGCAGGATCAGGGCCTGGTCGGAACGGCCGAACTCGGCCAGTCGCTGCTCGTTGAGCGCCTGCGTCTTCCTGAGCAGGCCCTCGCCCTGGGTTTCGAGCCGCTTCTTCAGCAGGTCGTAGCTGCCGCTGCCCGACACCAGTGCTTCGGTCTGGTCGACCTGATCGGTCGAGACCTGGGCGCCGGGCGGCGCCCCCGTTTCTTCGGTGGATTGCATGGATCGGCGCGGTCAGTCCGCGCGCAACAGTGCGAGCAGTTCGTCGCGGTGAGGCTGGGTGTCGAGCCAGGCGCGGATGCGGTCCAACTCGTCGATGCAGTCGTCGCCGTAGCGGCGGCGCAGCGCGACGAGGCGGGCTTCGCGCACCTCCTCGGTCTGCAGGCGCCGCTGCCATCCGTCGGACAGCAGTTCGTCGAGCCGGCCCGCGAGGCCGCGGCTCACGATGGCGCGCCACTCGCCCGCATCGAACCACAGGTTCTGGCAGGCCACGCAGCGGTCGATGCGGAAATCGGGGCCGGCGCTCACCCGCAGGCGCTGCATCAGCCGGTCGCACTCGGGGCAGTGCCGCACGGCCGCGATGTCGAACACCTCGATGACTTCGTCGTCGACCGCATGCGGCACGCGCTTGGGGTCGGCGGCCTTCCAGGCGCGCCAGTCGTCCATGGCCATCACCATGCCCTGGCAATCGCCGCATTGCACGCCCAGCAGCGCTTCGGCCAGGGCCACGGGCTGCATCGACGCGTGGCCGGTGCAGCTGCACTTCAGGTTCGGGTTCATTGCGCGTTCCCGTTCAATGGACGGAAGGTGGAGATCAGGTTCTGCAGCGCCGACTTCTGGGTCTCGGTGCCGTCGGTGGCAATGCGGCTCATCAGCGAGGCGACGCTGAGGTTCTGGATCTCGCCCGAGGAATGGCCCAGTGCGCCGACGATGTCGCGCAGGTCCTTCACCACGTCACGTTCGCCCGAGAGCTGGTCCTTGAAGGCGACCTGCACGGCCTGGCTCTTGGAAATGACGCCGTCGATGCCCTTGCCCACCGAGAGCGAGCGCACGAAGCTGTCGAAGTAGTCGCCCGAACCGCCCACGATGTCGATCTTGGCGTTGGCGAGCGCGGTGCCCAGCACATCGGCCTGTTCCTTGGCGATGGAAGTCTGCGCATCGATGCCCTTGAGGGTCTCGATGTGCGACTTCTCCAGGCGCATGCGGAACTCTTCGTGGTCGCGGGTTTCGGGGCTCATCGACTTCATGGCCTCGAACTTCTCGTGCAGGCCCTTGGCCTCGGCGTTGAAGCGGGCTTCGATCACCTGCGCATCGGCCTGGCCGGACTTGAGCGTGGCCTCGGCATCGGCTGTGCGCACGTTCACGTCGGCGAGGCCGAGCTTTTCCTTGCCGGAGGCTTCGGCGTCGAACTTGGCGCGCATGCCCGCGGCTTCGGCCTGCGAGCGGGCTTCGATGACCTGCGCGTCGGCCTGGCCGGCCTTGAGGATCGCATCGGCATCGGCCTGGCGCACGTGCACGTCGGCGAGACCCAGCTTTTCCTTGCCCGACGCTTCGGCCTCGAAAGTGGCCAGGCGCGCCTGCGCGGTGGCGATCTCGACCTTGGCGGCGGCGAGGCCCGGCGCGGCGGAGAGGGCTTCCATGCCCTCGGCTTCGCGCTTCTTCGATTCGGCGTCGCGCTCGGCCACCTTGAGCTTGGCATCGGCCAGCGTCAGTTCTTCGGCCGCCTTGTGACGGGCGCGCTTTTCCTGGGTTTCGGCGGCCTTCACGTCGATCACCATCTTCTCGTCGGCCTGGCCCTCGGCCATGATCACGACCGACTTCTTGGTGCGCTCGGCCTCGGCCACCACACGCAGTTCCTTGATCGCTTCTTCCTGCTCGGCGACGGTGCGCTCGACCACGATGCGCTCGCGGATCACGTCGGCAATCGCCTTCTTCTGCACTTCGACGGCCTTGTCCTTCTCGATGCGCTGCAGCGTCACTTCCTTCTCGCGGTCGACGATCTCGAGGTCGCGGGCACGCGTGACCTTTTCTTCCTCGATGGCCACCGCGCGCTTGCGGTTGTTCTCGGCCACTTCCTTTTCGCGCTGCACGTTCTCCTGCTGCACCGAGACGGATTGCTCGGCCATCAGGCGCGCGGTTTCGGACTTGGTGCGCTCTTCGGACTGGATCTTGGAGGTCTCGGCTTCCTCGCGAGCGCGCACGCTGGCAATTTCGCGCTGCTGGCGCGCGGTGGCGTCGGCCTGCTGGCGTTCGAGTTCGAGCAGCGCTTCCTGCGTCTCGACGTTCTTCTTCTTGATCTGCATTTCCTCGTTGCGGCGCAGCTCGTTGGTGCGCACATGCTCGACCGCCGTGAGTTCGGTGATCTTCTTGATGCCCTGCGCATCGAGGATGTTGTTGGCGTCCAGCTCCGACAGCGGCGTCTGCTCGAGGTAGTCGATGGCGGCGTCTTCGAGCACGTAGCCCGAGAGATCGTTGCCGATCTGGCTGATGATCTGGTCGCGGAAGCCGTCGCGCGCCTGATAAAGGTCGACGAAGTCCATCGACTTGCCTACGGTCTTGAGCGCCTCGGAGAATTTGGCGGAGAACAGCTCTTCGAGCGTCTCGTGGTTGGAGGCCCGCGCGCAGCCGATGCCCTGCGCCACCTTGAGCACGTCGTCGGCGGTCTTGTTGACGCGCACAAAGAACTTCACCTTGATGTCCGCGCGGATGTTGTCGCGGCAGATGAGGCCTTCGTTGCCCGAACGGTCGATCTCGATGGTCTTGACCGAGATGTCCATCAGCTCGGCCTTGTGGATGATCGGGTAGACCATCCGCCCGGTGAAGGTCACCTCGGGCTCGGCGCGCAGCGTGTTCACGATGAGTGCGTGGCCCTGTTCGATCTTGCGATAGAACTTGGCGAACATCGCGAACAGGCCGAGGATGACGACGGCCAATATGACCACGGCAAAGATGATGGGCTCCATTTTTTCTCCAGAATTGCTTTGAGAGCGGACGAACAGTAAGGGGTGCGCGTGATCAGACGATGTCTTCGTGCGCCGCGATGAGGTAGCGGCCTGCCACCTCGTCGTATTCGAGGATCAGCGCGTGCGAGCCGCGCTTGAGGGTGTTGGGCGTGGGCGCCCAGACGCGGATGTTCAGGCTGGCGCCGCGGCGCGAAATTTCGGCACGGCCGTCCTTCTCGTTCACCACGCCGGTGACGACGCGGCAGGCCTGGCCGACCAGCGCCGCGTTGCTCACGGCCGTGTGGCTCACGAACAGGCCCCGGAGCGGCCGGATCGCGACCGCGGTGACGGGAATGGCGATGGCCGCGCTGGCAACGAACAGCACCGTACCGGCCACGAGCTTGAGCAGCATCGTCGGCACCAGCGGCAGCAGCCACTCGCCGCCCAGGCAGGAGACGGTCCATGCCACGAGCACCAGCAGGCTCACGGCCACCGAGAACGGCACGCCGTTGAGGCCGAAGGCCACGACATAGCTCGCGAGCTGGCCGACGTCGCTCGTGTCGCCGTCGGCATGGGTCTGCACGTCGACATCGATCCCGCTGCCTTCGATGTCGACCATGCCGAGCACCGCAAGCACCCAATAGATCACCACGACGCCCAACAGCACCGTGTAGATCGCGGTGGGGTAGCCCACCACCGCATCCATGAAATTGCCCATTGATCCTCCCGCGTGCGGGTTGTTGTTCGTTGTTCTACTTGCGGCCCGGCTTCCCTGTGCCGGCGCCCTTCTTTCCACTGCTTGCAAATGCGATCAGGTCGCGCGTGGCCCTCTCCTTGATGGCCAGGCGGTCGTCGGCGGCAAGGCCGTAGCGCCTTGCCAGGAATTCATAGTCCGCCCCACTGAGCGAGACCGTCAGGCGCGGCCGCTTCGGCTTCGACGTGGTCGCCAGCCCCAGCACCTGGCGAATCTGGTCGGAGGTGGACACATGCTGCTCGAAAGCCGCGGTACGCACCGCCTCCAGCACGGCCTCCTCCACGTCGAACGCCACCTGGACGGCGCGTATCGCCTCATCCGAGCCTTGCCAGCGAACCGGCTTGACCCGCACGTTCATTCGGAAGCCGGTCCGCCCGGGTTGGCCTGGCGGGCGCGGATGCGTTCCATCACCTTGCCGGTGCGGTCGGCGTCGCTGCCGATGCCCGCGGCGGCCAGCTTCTTCTCGAGCGCCTGGTGGCCCAGTTCGTTCTCGAGCGCCTGGCTGGCGGTCATGCGGTCGGCCAGGTCTTCATGGCGGGCGCGGATGCGTTCGAGCGATTCACGCGCATTGGCCAGTCGCGAGCCGCCGCTGCCGATGTTCTCGGAGATCGACTGCGTGGCGCGATAGACGCTCTCGGTGGTCTTGGCGATGCCGATCTCGCGCTCGTGCTCGCGGATGCGCGCCTCGGCCGACTTGATCAGCTCCTTGAGCTTGGAGACCTGCAGCGCGTAGGAGGCATGGGCCTTGGCCTGCTCTTCGAGCTCCTGCTCGATGGTGCCGACCTTGGCCGCCACGTCGAGCGCGAGGCCTTCCTGCGTCTTGTTGAGCGCTTCCACCGCAAGGCCTTCGTAGCGCGCGATCTCGTTCTTCAGGCGCTCGATCTCGCGGGCCGATTGCATCTCCTTGGCCATCACGCCGGTGAGGTCGCCCTTGGCCTTCTCGATGCTGTGCTTGGCGTCGATGATTTCCTGCTCGTAGATGCGCGTGGCATTGCTGTCGACCACGCTCTCGCCGATTTCGCGCGCGCTGCCGCGCAGCAGGGTGACAAGCTTCTTGATGACGGTCATGTGGATCTCCGCTTAATTCAGGAATTCGGACAGGGCGTCGAGCGCATCGAGTGCGTTGTCGCTGAGCACGGCCACTTCGCGTGCGACGTCTTCCACGCTCGCATTGCGCCCCAGTGCACCGGTGAGCACGTAGCGGCCATCGACGCGGCCGAAAGACGACAGGGGCACGGACGGGTTGAGGTCGAGCAGCGATTCGAGCAGCTCGGTGCGGCGCTCGGGCTTCACTTCGTCTTCGGTCCAGAGATAGCAGATGCAGATGATCTGCATGTCGGAACTGGTAATAAAGATAGGCAGCTCGTCGCGCCCCTCGATGCTCACCTGGACCACGGGCGTGCTGCCCGGAATGGGTTGCAGCTGCACCGGCAGCCCACCCATTGCGGCGCCGGCCAGCGCATCGAGGCCTCTGAGTTGATCGAGCAGTGATTGCATACCTCTCCTTGTGGTTGAAACCGTTGGAAGCGAGCGGTGCTTCGATGGATTCACTATAGGTGTGCCGACATAACATGTCAAAAATTTTCTTTTCGCCGACCCATGACTTTCGGCACTGGCGTGCTTCATAGAATCCGCCGATGCGCAGCCCCACCTCCCCTGTCATCACGACCGCCACGCAGGAAGAGGTCCGAAGCGGCGTGCTCGGCCGGCACCTGCGTCAGTTCAACTACGGCTTCGTCGGCGAGTACCCCGAGTCGCAGCCGGTATGGCTCAACGCCAAGGGCGCGAATGGAGAACTGGTCGGAGGATTGCGCGGCTACGTCTTCCTGTATTGGCTGCGCATCGATGTCCTCTGGATCGCGGAGGCCGCGCGTGGACAAGGACTGGGCACGCGCGTGCTTGCCGAAGCCGAGGCGCGCGCCAGGAACCTGGGCGCGCACAGCGCCGCGCTCGAAACCTTCGAATGGCAGGCGCGAGGCTTCTACATCAAGCAGGGTTACGAGGAATACGGGCGCATCGACGACTATGTCAAAGGCTTCTATCTCGCCTCGATGAAGAAGAAGCTCTGAAGCAGCTCGCGTCGTCTGTAAAAACAACGCCGTCTCGACCGGGCCAGCGTCAGTGCCCTTCCCCCGTACGCTCCCCATCCGGTCCCCGGTTCAATTCCAGGCGGTAGGCCAGCGCGATGAAGAGGCTCTGCGCCAAGCCGATCGTGCTGGTGAGCGAGCGAAACCCGAAGGTGGTGCTCTCCTGCACGAACAGTGCAGCCTGGGCAAGTTCCGACAACGGGCTCAAGCGGCTGTCGGTGATCGCGATGATGCGAGCCCCGCGCACCTGTGCGCTGCGCAAGACGTCCAGCGTCTCCGGCGCATAAGGCGGAAACGAAACCGCCAGCAGCACATCGCCCTGGCGCAGCGACCGCAGCTGGCCTTCCTGCATGCCGCCCAGTCCGTCGACCAGCTGGATGCGCTTGTCGGTGTGCTGCAGCGCGTAGTCCAAATAGGCCGCAACCGGGAACGAACGGCGCATGCCGAGAAGCCAGATCGATTCCGCCTCGGCCAGCAGTTCGACCGCCTTGTCCAGGTCGCTTTGCGCGAGGGTGTCGATGAGCTCTTGGATGCCGCCGATGCTGCCCTTGAGGAACTCCTGCGCGATGTCGACGCTGATCAGCGGTGCACCCGTCTGGATCACGTCACGGATGCGCGCCTGGTAGTTGCGGTCTGGCGCCAGTTGCTGGGCGATGGCTTCGCGAAACAGCTTCTGCATCTCGGTGAACCCCGAGAAGCCGAAGTGCTTGGCAAAGCGCACGACGGCCGAAGGCTGCACGCCGCAGGCGGCCGCCACGTCCTGGATGCCTTCGAGGCCGAGGCGGCCGTGGTGCGCCTCGATGTACTTTCCGATCAGCTTCAGCTGCTTGCTCAGGTCCTTGTATTCGCTTTCCAGGGCCTTGAGAAACTGCTCGACGGAAGTTGCGGAAGGGGCTGCAGTGGTCATGAGGTCAGGATACCAAGTGCATCCACCGCTCGCCTGTCTCCCGCGCTCAAAGCATCTCGACCTGGCCGCTGCGCAGCGACTTGGTGATGGCCAGGCCGATGCGCGTGGCCTCGGTGGCATCCGACAGCGTGAGGTCCAGCGCCGCTTCGCCGCGGCAGGCGGCGACGAAGGCGTTCATCTCGTGCACGAAGGCATCGCCGAAGCGCTCGAAGAAGTCGGCCGTCGAGGCGTGCCGCACGCCGTGGCTGTCGCTGGTGACCACGCGGTCGCGCTCGGCACCGTGGCCGATCAGGAGCTTGCCGCCGGTGCCGATCACCTCGGTCTGTGTTTCATGGCCATGCGCAAAAGTGCGCGAGGCGTAGAACACCGCACGCCCGCCGCCTTCGAAATCCACCATGGCCAGGCCGTTGTCCACGTCCGCATGCTCGGCGAGGCCGGGATGCATGGCGATGGTGCCGGTGGCGAAGGCGCGCACCGCGCGCGGGTTGCCTAGCATCCAGCGCGCCAGGTCGATGTCATGCACGCTGCAGTCCATGAAGATGCCGCCGGACTGCGCCGCGTACCGCACGAAGAAGCCCGAGGGATCGTTCATGTCGCAGGTCTGCGAGCGCACGAGAAAGGGCCGGCCGATGGCGCCCTGGCGCATGTCGTCGTGCGCGCGGCGGTAGCTGGCATCGAACCGGCGCACGAAGCCGACCATGGCCACGCGGTCCGGATGGCGCGCGGCCACGGCTTCGACGCGCTCGCAGTCGGCGACGTCGAGCGCCAGCGGCTTCTCGACAAAGACGTGCTTGCCCGCCTCGAGCGCCGCGATGGTCTGCTCGGCATGCAGCGCGGTGGGTGTGACCAGCACGATCGCATCGACATCCGGTGCATGGATCATGCGGTCGAAGTCGCTCGTGGTCTGCTCGATGCCCAGTTCGGTGCGGGCTTCTTCGAGCTCCGAAGGAACGGGGCTGCAGGCCCAGACCAGCCGCGCGTTGCGGATGCGGAAGGCGAGGTTCTCGGCGTGGCGGCGCCCGAGCCGGCCGAGGCCGGCGATGCCGATGCGAAGCGGGGGTGTGCGGGAGGTGGTGTTGCTCATCGAGGTGTCCCGGTCACGCGTCGAAGGTCACGGGTTCGCCGCGCTCGAAGGACAGCGCGGCCGCATCGGCCAACTTCTGCGCGGCCACGCCGTCGTGCACCGAGGTGCGGAACGCGCCGCCGCTTTGCAGCCGTTCGAAGAAGTGCGCCAGTTCGAGCCGGTAGGCGGCGCGATAGCGCTCCAGGAAGAAGGCCTCGGGGTTGTCGGTCTTCACACCGGCGGCATCCATGCAGACGACTTCCGTCGGCCGGTGGTTGCCGGCCGACAACAGGCCCTTCGAGCCCAGCACCTCGAAGCGCTGGTCGTAGCCGTACGCCGCGCGCCGCGAAGTGTTGATCTGGCAGAGCCGGCCGGAGCGCGTGCGGATGCTCACGATGGCGGTGTCGATGTCCCCTGCTCCGGCGATGGCCGGATCGGTGAGGCACGCGCCGGTGGCGCTCAGCCACACGGCTTCGTCGCGGCCGCCGTCGGCAAGGATCCAGCGGAACACATCGAAGTCGTGGATCAGCATGTCGCGAAAGATGCCGCCCGACTGCCGGAGGTAGTCGACAGGCGGGGCGCCGGGGTCGCGGCTGGTGACGATCAGCACCTCGGGCACGCCGATCTCGCCATCGTCCAGGCGCGACTTGAGCGCATTGAAGGTGGGGTCGAAACGGCGCTGGAACCCGATCATGCAGGCCACGCCGGCCTGCCGCACCGCCGCCGCGCAGGCCTCGGCGCGCGCCACCGAAAGATCCACCGGTTTCTCGCAAAAGATGTGCTTGCCGGCCTGCGCCGCGCGAACGATCAGGTCGCTGTGCGTGGTGGTCGGCGAGGCGATGACGACGGCGTCGACGGCCGGATCGGCCAGCGCCTCCTCGATCGATGCCACCTGTGCACCCAGCGCCTGCGCAAGAGATGCCGCGCTCTGCGATGCCGGATCGCTGATGTAGCGCAGTTGCGCGCCCGGCAGCGCGGCAAGGTTGGAAGCGTGGATCTGGCCGATGCGGCCGGCGCCGAAGACGGCAACTTGTTTCATGGTCACGGAGGTAGAGAGAACGAGTGATGCGGAGCTTCATTGTCTGGAAGCCTCACTCAAAATAGAACAGGGTTTCTACTCACAAAATTAATAGAAAAACATTTGCAATTCGGATTCTGCTTTTCTAAGATCGCCTCCAACAAACAAGGAGACATCGCATGACCCGCACATTCCGAACATCACGGACACATCTGCGCAAGGCCATCTACGCCGCGGCCACGCTGGCCACCGCATCGCTCGCACTGCACGCTTCGCCCGCTCTGGCGGACAACGAGCGCGTCGCCGCGCTCTTTCACAACATGGCCGAACCGTTCTTCGTGTTCATGAACCGCGAGCTGCAGGACGAGGCCAGGAAGCTCAAGATCAAGCTCAGCGTGGTGGACGGCCAGGCGAGTTCGCCCAAGCAGAGCTCCGATGTCTCCGTGGCCATCACGCAGGGCGTGGACGGCATCATCATCGCGCCCACAGACGCCAGGGCGATGACGCCGGCACTCAACGAAGTGCTCGCCGACAAGATCCCGGTCGTGACGGTGGACCGCCGCGTCGACGGCGCGAAGAGCCCCATTCCCCACGTCGGTGCCGACAACGTGGCGGGCGGCCGCATGATGGCCGAGTGGGTGGTGAAGAACTTTCCCGATGGCGCCAACATCGTCTTTCTCACCGGCCAGCCCGGCAGCAGTTCGGGCATCGACCGCGCCAAGGGCGTGCACGATGCCTTCACCAAGGCGGGCCCCAAATACAAGATCGTGGCGGAACAAACCGCCAACTGGGCGCGCGACCAGGGCCTGACGGTCACGCAGAACATCCTCACCTCGCTCGCCGGCAAGCCGCCGCAGGTGATCCTTTCCGCCAACGACGACATGGCGCTCGGCGCCGTGGAAGCGATCCAGTCGGCCGGCCTCGCCAAGGAAGGCATCAAGGTGCTGGGCTACGACGCATCGCCCGATGCGCTGAAGAAGGTGCGCGACGGCGAGATGGCGGTCACCGTCGAGCAAAGCCCGGGCAGGCAGATCCGCACCGCCCTGCAGCTCCTGGTGGGCAACATCCGCAACAAGACCGAGATCAAGTCGGTCGGCATCGAGCCGATCCTCATCACCAAGGGCAACATCTCCGACGCCGCGCGGGCCGGCGAGCTCAAGTGACCACCGACCACCTGCTCAGGGCGAGGGGCATCCGCAAATCCTTTCCCGGCGTCAAGGCGCTGGACGGGGTGCAGCTCGATGTGGTCGCGGGCGAAGTGCATGCGCTGCTCGGCGAGAACGGCGCGGGCAAGTCGACCCTTTTGAAGATCCTGGCGGGCGCGCAGCCGGCCGACGAAGGCACGATCGAATTCGAGGGCCGCGCGCTCTCGCCCGCCGACACGCCGATGCTGCGCCAGCGCACCGGCATCGTCACGATCTACCAGGAGTTCAACCTGCTGCCGGCGCTGTCGGTGGCCGAGAACATGTACATCGGCCGCGAGCCGCTGCGCAACGGGCTCATCCACTGGTCGCGGCTGTATGAAGACGCGGGCAAGGTCATTCGCGACCTGGGCATCGACCTCGATCCGCGCGACGAGGTGCGCTCCTTGAGCGTCGCCAAGCAGCAGATGGTGGAGATCGCCAAGGCCATGACCGTCAAGGCGCGGCTGATCGTCATGGACGAACCCACGGCCGCGCTGAGCGGTCGCGAAGTCGACCAGTTGCTGGACATCATCCGCGACCTGAAATCGCGGGGCCTGGGCATCATCTATGTCTCGCACAAGCTCAACGAAGTCAAGGCCATCTGCGACCGCTTCACGGTGTTTCGCGACGGCCGCTACGTGACGACAGGCGCAGTGGCCGATGCCACCGTGAACGACCTGGTGCGCCACATGGTCGGGCGCGAAGTGGTGGGCGTGAAGCGGCACCCGTCCGGCGTCGTCGGCGAGGTGGTGCTCAAGGTGGAGGGCGTGAGCCGGCTGAAGGCCGTCTCGGGCACCAGCGCAACGGCGCTGTCGGACATGTCGGTGCACGTGCACGCGGGCGAGATCGTCGGCTTCGCCGGATTGGTCGGCGCGGGCCGTACCGAGATGGCACGCGTCATCTTCGGCGCCGACCCCTGCGACAGCGGCACAGTTCGCGTGCTCAACAAGCAGGTGGTGCTGCGCTCGCCCCGGGACGGCATCGACGCCGGCATCGTGCTGGTGCCCGAAGACCGCAAGCAGCAGGGCTGCTTTCTCTCGCACTCGATCCGCCACAACATGACGCTGCCCAGCCTGGGCCGGTTGAGCAAGATGCGGTGGTTCGTCGACGAGGCAGCCGAGACCCGGATGATCGAGGAATACCGCCGCAAGCTCTCGATCAAGATGTCCAGCGACAAGGTGGCCATCGGCACCCTGTCGGGCGGCAACCAGCAGAAGGTGCTGCTGGCGCGCTGCATGGCGCTGAACCCCAAGGTGCTGATCGTGGACGAGCCCACGCGCGGCATCGACGTCGGCGCCAAGGCCGAGGTGCACCAGGTGCTGTTCGACATGGCCGCGCAAGGCGTGGCGGTGATCGTCATCTCGTCCGAGCTTCCCGAAGTCATGGCGGTCAGCGACCGCATCGTGACCTTCATGAACGGCGCCATCACCGGCTCCACGCCGGGCAGCGAGGCGACCGAGGAGCAGCTGATGAACCTCATGGCCCTGGGCGCCCGGCGGCCCGAGGCCGAAATGGCCCTGGCGGCCTGAGCGCCCAGCTAGCCCCGCAGTGAACCCGATCAAGGAGAGAAAAAATGACATCCACCGCCGCCACGGCGCCCGTCCCTAAAGAACGCAGGTACGACCTCGTCGGCTTCCTCGAGAAGTACGGCGTGCTGCTGTTCCTCGTGCTGCTGATCGTGCTCTTCGCATCGCAGAACCCGCGCTTCATCTCGATGCGCAACATCTCCAACATCCTCACCGAGGTGTCGATCTACGGAATCATCGCGGTCGGCATGACCTGCGTGATCCTCACGGGCGGCGTCGACCTGGCCGTCGGCTCGCTGCTCGCGTTTTCCGCCATGTGCGCGGCCTCGGTGGTGGTGATGCTGGGCGACACCTTCCCGCTGAGCTGGCTCGCGGCGCTCGTCATCGCCTGCCTGGTCGGCACGGCGGCGGGCTACCTGCACGGCAAGACCATCACCAAGCTCAACGTGCCGCCCTTCATCGTCACGCTGGGCGGCATGACGATCTGGCGCGGCGCCACGCTGATCCTGAACGACGGCGGCCCCATCAGCGGCTTCGACGAAGGCTTTCGCTGGTGGGGACGCGGCGACGTGCTGGGCATTCCGGTGCCGGTGATCGCGTTCGCGCTGGTCTCCGCGGCCGGCTACATCACGCTGCGCTACTCGCGCTACGGGCGCGCCATCTACGCCGTGGGCGGCAACCCGGAAGCCGCCCGGCTCTCGGGCCTGGACGTCAAGCGCATCGTGGTCAGCGTGTACGTGGTGGTGGGCCTTCTGGCCGGCCTCAGCGGCTTCCTCCTGGCGGCACGGCTGGGCTCCGCCGAGGCGGTGGCCGGCATCTCCTACGAGTTGCGGGTGATCGCGGCCGTGGTCATCGGCGGCACCAGCCTCTTCGGCGGGCTGGGCGGCGTGGGGGGCACGATCATCGGATCGATCCTCCTTGGCGTGCTGCTCAACGGACTGGTGATGTTGAACGTGTCGGCCTATTACCAGCAGGTGGTGATCGGCGTGATCATCGTCATCGCGGTCGCCTTCGACACCTATGCCAAGTCCCGCCGCAGCGGCAAGCACTGAACAGCACAAGACAGAACAAGCAACAGCTCATAGGAAAAGAATGCAGACACTGAAGATTCCCGAAGGACGCCGCCACGACCTGGCGTGCCTCGGCCGGCTCGCGGTCGACCTGTACGCACAGCAGATCGGCAGCCGGCTCGAAGACGCCACCAGCTTCTCGCGCTACCTGGGCGGCTCGTCCGCCAACATCGCCTTCGGTGCGGCCCGCCTGGGCCTGCGCGCCGCCATGGTCTCGCGCGTGGGCGACGAGCAGATGGGCCGCTTCCTGGTCGAAGCACTGCAGCGCGAGGGCTGCGATGTGTCGCAGATCCAGGTCGATCCGCAGCGCCTCACCGCGCTGGTGCTGCTGGGCATCAAGGACCGCGACACCTTTCCCCTGCTCTTCTACCGCGAGAACTGCGCCGACATGGCGCTGGACGCCGCAGGGATCGACGGCGACTTCATCGCGCAATGCCGCGCGTTGCTGATCACCGGCACGCACCTGAGCACGCCGACGGTGCAGGCCGCCTCCGTCGCCGCGCTCGACCATGCGGCCCGGCATGGCGTGCTGCGCGTGCTCGACATCGACTACCGCCCCGTGCTGTGGGGCCTCACCAAGCGCGGCGAAGGCGCCAACCGCTTCGTGCCCGATGCGGCGGTCACCGAGCGGCTGCAGGCCATGCTGCCGCGCTTCGACCTGCTGATCGGCACGGAAGAAGAATTCCTCATCGCCGGCGGCGTGCCCGGCGACCTGATGGCCTCGCTGCGCGCGGTGCGCGGCGTGACCGCCGCGGCCATGGTGGTCAAGCTCGGCGCGGCCGGCTGCTGCTTCATTCCCGGCGCCGTGCCCGAGCGCATCGAAGACGCGCCCACCGTGCGCGGCGAACGGGTCGAGGTGCTCAACGTGCTCGGCGCGGGCGATGCATTCGCCGCCGGTTTGCTCACCGGCCTCTTGCGCGGCCAAAGCTTCGAAGAGGCCGCGCGGCTGGCCAACGCCTGCGGCGCGATCGTCGTCTCGCGCCACGCCTGCTCGGCCGCGATGCCGACGCCGGCCGAGCTCGACCACTGGTTCGGCGGCAGCCGCAACCCGAAGGTCGATGCCGACACGCGGCTCGCCCACCTGCACCGCACCACCGCCGCGCGCGCGCAGTGGCCCTCGCCGGCCGTGCTGGCCTTCGACCACCGCGCGCAGTTTGCCGAGCTGGCGCGCGAAGCCGGCACCGACGAATCGCGCCTGCCGCGGCTCAAGCAGTTGCTGGTCGACGCCACGGCCCGCGTCGAGCAAAGCCATGCGCTGCAAGGCCGCGTCGGCGTGCTGATCGACGGCAGCTACGGCAGCGATGCGCTCGCCGCCGCCACGGGACGCGGCTGGTGGGTGGGGCGGCCGGTGGAACTGCCGCTGTCGCGCCCGCTGCGCTTCGACGGCACGCTGTCCATCGGCTCGCAACTGGCGCAGTGGCCCATCGAGCAGACGGTGAAGTGCCTCGTCTACTACCACCCCGACGATCCGGCCCCCCTGCGCCTGGAGCAGGAGTCGCGCCTGGGCGAGCTGTGGGAGGCCACCCGCGCGAGCGGCCACGAGTTGCTGCTCGAACTGATTCCACCCGCGGACAAGCTGCCCGCCGAAGACACCGACAACGCCCGCGACGCCGTGGTGCTGCGCTCCATCGAGCGCCTCTACAACCTGGGCTTCCGGCCCGAGTGGTGGAAGCTCTCGCCGATGGCGCCGGCCGCCTGGGACCGGCTGGCGCAACTGGTCGCCGAGCGCGATCCGCAGTGCCGCGGCGTGGTGATCCTCGGGCTCAACCAGCCGCTCGCCCATCTGGCGCGCAGCTTTGCCGAGGCCACCAATCCGATCGTCAAGGGCTTCATGATCGGCCGCACGCTGTGGATCACATCGGGCCTGCGCTGGCTGCGGCAGGAGATCGACGACGACGCGCTGGTGAAGGAAGTGGCGGGCAACTTTGCCGAACTGGTCGAAGCCTGGGACGGATCACACGCATGACGAACGCCACCCTTCGCATCACGATGGCACAGGCGCTGGTGCGCCACCTGGCCGCACTGCGCGTCGAGATGGCCGATGGCACGCTTGCGCCCTACGTCGGTGGCGTGTTCTCGATCTTCGGGCACGGCAACGTGGCCGGGCTGGGCGAAGCCCTTGCCGCCGAACGCCATGCGCTGCCGACCCTGCGCGCGCACAACGAGCAGGGCATGGCCAACGCCGCGGTGGCCTATGCCAAGGCGCAGTTCCGCCAGCGGATCATGGCGGTCACCACCTCCATCGGCCCCGGTGCGACCAACCTGGTCACCGCCGCCGCGCTGGCCCACGTCAATCGCCTGCCCGTGCTGCTGCTGCCCGGCGACGTTTTCGCCTCGCGCGCGCCGGACCCGGTGCTGCAGCAGCTCGAAGACTTTTCGCACGGCGACCTGAGCGTCAACGATTGCCTGCGTCCGGTCACGCGCCATTTCGACCGCATCCTGCGGCCGGAGCAGATCCTCTCGGCGCTGCCGCGCGCGATCCAGACCATGACCGATCCGGCCAGCTGCGGCCCCGTGTGCCTGGCGCTGCCGCAGGACGTGCAGACCGAAGCCTTCGATTGCCCCGAGCACTTCCTGCACCCCGAAACCCTCCGCTTTCGGCGCATGCCGCCCGATCGCGGCGAACTGGCGCGCGCCACCCACCTGCTGCGCGCGGCACAGCGGCCGCTGCTCGTCGTCGGAGGCGGCGTGCTCTACAGCCAGGCTTGGGACGCACTGCGCGCCTTCGCCGAAACGCACGGCATACCCGTGGCCGAGAGCCAGGCCGGCAAGGGCAGCATGCCCTGGGACCATCCGCTCAACCTCGGCGCCATCGGCGTGACCGGCTCGCCCGCGGCCAACGCCCTGGCGCGCGAGGCCGACCTGGTGTTCGCCGTCGGCACGCGGCTGCAGGACTTCACCACCGGCTCGAACAGCCTGCTGGGCCATGTGCCGATGCTGAGCCTGAACGTGCAGGCCTTCGACGCCACCAAGCGCGGCTGCACCTCGCTCGTGGCCGATGCACGCGCGGGCCTCGAACAGTTGCAGGAGGTTCTGGCCGGCTGGCAGGCCGCGCCGCAATGGACCGCGCGCGCCCGCGACCTCGCGGCCGGCTGGGTGGCGCGCGTGACCGAGCTGACCACGACACCGCCGCAGGCCGGCGAGCTGCCCTACGACGCCGAAGTGATCGGCGCGGTGCGCGACTCGGCCGCCGATTCGCCCGCCAACGACATCGTCGTGTGCGCCGCCGGCACGCTGCCCGCCGAGCTGCACAAGCTCTGGCGCGCGGGCGCGCCCGGCGGCTATCACATGGAATATGGCTACTCCACCATGGGCTACGAGATCGCCGGCGGGCTGGGCGTGAAGCTCGCGCGGCCCGAGAAGGAAGTGATCGTCATGGTGGGCGACGGCTCCTACATGATGATGAATTCGGAGATCGCCACCTCGGTGCTGCTGGGCCGCAAGCTGATCGTGGTGGTGCTCGACAACCGGGGCTACGGCTGCATCCACCGCCTGCAGCGCGCGAGCGGTTCGCCCCGGTTCAACAACATGCTGGACGACTGCATCCCCGAAGGCGGCAACGCCTCGGCCATCGACTTCGCCGGGCACGCCCGCAGCATGGGCGCAGAGGCGGTGCATGTGGAAAACATCGCCGGCCTTCGCGATGCCCTTCGCGCGGCCCGTGCCGCGAGCGGCACGCAGGTGATCGTGATCGACACCACCGCCGAACGCACCACCGCCGATGGCGGCTGCTGGTGGGAGGTGGCGATTCCCGAAGTCTCCGCGCGCGCCGAAGTCAACGAAGCCCGCGCGCGCTACGAAGCTGCCAAACGAGATCAGAAACTGTGAAACCCACTGCGGGAGAAAACCACGCCATGAACACCTGGAACGTCCGCCTCGGCATCAACCCCCTCTCGTGGATGAACGACGACCTGCCCGCGCTCGGGGGCGCCACGCCACTGTCCACCGCGCTGCGCGAGGGCGCGGAGATCGGCTACGCCGGCTTCGAGCTGGGCAACAAGTTTCCGAGCGAGCCCGCGGCGCTGAAGGCGACGCTGGCCGAGTACGGGCTGGCCTGCGTCTCGGGCTGGTACTCGGGCCACCTGGCCGAAGACACGGTCGATGCGGAAATCGACCGCTGCACCGCCCACATGGAAAAGCTGCGCTTCAACGGCTGCAAGGTCGTGGTCTACGGCGAGGTCGCCGGCTCCATCCAGGGCCGCATGGACACGCCGCTGTCCAAGCGCCCGCGCTTTGCGGGCGAGGCGCAATGGGCCGCCTATGCCGCGCGCCTGAACGCATTCGGCGAGCACCTGAAAGCGAAGTACGGCATCACGCTGGCCTATCACCACCACATGGGTGCGTACGTCGAATCGCCGCAGGACGTCGACAAGCTGATGGCGCTGACCGACCCGGCCTGCGTGTCGCTGCTGTTCGACACCGGACATGCCTACTACGGCGGCGCGGGCGATCCGGCGGCGCTGCTGCGCAAGCACGTCGGCCGCGTGGCGCATGTGCATTGCAAGGACGTGCGCGCCGGCGTGATCCGCCAGACACGCAACGAGAGCCTGTCGTTCCTCGACGGCGTGCTCAACGGCACCTTCACCGTGCCGGGCGATGGCGACCTCGATTTCGAGGCCGTGCTCTCGGTGCTGCACGAAGCCGGCTACGAAGGCTGGCTCGTGGTCGAGGCCGAGCAGGACCCGGCCGTCGCGCCCAGCTATGCGTACGCGAAGAAGGGCTACGAAACCTTGCGCGACATCGTCGACAGGATCGGCACCGCGCAGGCGGAGGTGCACTGACATGGCACTCAGCCCCCTCCTCGTGAAGGCCGCGGCCGAAGGTCGTACCGTGGTCGACGTGACGCCCGAGCGCGCCGGCTGGACGCACGTCGGCTTCAAGGTGCTGCGCCTGAAAAAGGGCGAGACCGAATTCCTGGCCACCGGAGACCGCGAGCTCTGCCTGGTGGTGCTGACCGGCACGGTCGACATCGAGGTGGACGGCCAGCGCTACACGCAACTCGGCACGCGCGACAGCGTGTTCGACCCCGTCTCTCCCGCCGCGGTCTATGTGCCGGGCGGAGCCGCTGTCGGCATCGATGCGATCCGCGATGCCGAGGTGGCGCTGTGCACCGCGCCGGCGGGCAGCCAGAGGCGCGAAGCGTTCGTGATCGACCCGGCTTCGATGAAGCGCTCGGTGCGCGGCAAGGGCAGCAACACGCGCCATGTCTGCGACATCCTGCCGCACGACGATCCGCGCGCCGCGCACTTGCTGGTGGTGGAGGTGATCACGCCCGCGGGCAATGCTTCCAGCTACCCGCCGCACAAGCACGACCGCGATGCGCTGCCCGAGGAAACGCTGCTCGAGGAAACCTACTACCACCGGCTGAACCCGCCGCAGGGCTTTGCCTTCCAGCGCGTCTACACCGATGACCGCAGCCTCGACGAATCCATGGCCGTGGAGAACCACGACACGGTGATGGTGCCGCGCGGCTACCACCCGGTGGTCGCGCCGCACGGCTACGACCTCTACTACCTCAACGTGATGGCCGGTCCCGGCCGTTACTGGGTGTTCAGGAACGATCCGGCGCACGAGTGGATGCTGCAGCCGGACATGCAGGACCGGCTGGCAGCCAAGCGCAGCTAGCGGCCTTCCCTCCCCCTTCTGCATCTGCATCGATCGACACCGGCCAAACGGCCGGTGGGGGGATGCCTTTGCCTGAAGAAAAGCGTGCCTTCCCCTTCCACAACCCACCAAGAACCGAGGAGACTTTCATGAGAACAAAACCGAACCGCCTGTCTGCCGCCGTCCTGATGCTGTCGGCCAGCCTCTGCCTCCACGCCCAAGCCCAGCAAACCGACGAGCCCCCGCAGGCCGAAGCCAAGGACCCCACCAAGGAGTTCGTCAAGAAGATCAACGACGCCACCGGCCTGGAGTTCTGGGGCTACGGCCGCGGCGGCTTCTTCAGCGCCGGCAAGGGGCGCCTCAAAGGCGGCTACTCACTCGGCGGCGACCTGCAGAAGTACCGCCTGGGCAACGAGGGCGACAACTACCTGGAATTCGGCATCGGCAAGCGCTTCGACATGGGCGAGGGCATCAAGTGGGGCGTGTTCTACATGCCCACCATCTACAACGGCAAGAGCGGCACCGCGCAGGCCTACTTCTCCCTGACCGGCATCTTCGGCAACGCCGCCACCCTCTGGGCCGGCCAGCGCTACCACCGCGTGCAGGACGTGCACATCGTGGACAAGTGGGTGGTGGAAGATGGCGACAACTACGGCGCGGGCATCGACGACATTCCTCTCTGGGGCTATGGGCGCCTGAACGTGGCCCTGCACACCGCCGACTCGGTGGACAACAAGAACGGCAACCCGAACAACGCCAAGCGCATCAATGTGCAGTGGCGCGACATCCCGACCAACCCGGGCGGCAAGCTCACGGTGACGGGTGGATTGATCTCGGGCGACTTCGCCAAGGGCCGCGACGGCGGCGCGCTGGGGCTCATGCACATCCAGAAGGACCTGTTGCCGGGCCTGAACAACACCTTCATCGTGCAGGCATCGAGCGGCCACGCCTCGCTCAGCGGCAAGTTCTACAACCTGGACAACAGCACCACGACGACGGGCCTGTTGCTGCCGCCGGGCTTCGGGCTGGAGAACACGCTGCTGTTCGCGCCGCTGGTCGAGCGCACGGTGATCACGCCGCAGGCGGGCGCCAAGCAGCGGCGCATTCTCGATTCGGTGGACTTCCAGTTCGGGCGCTTCGGCGGCCAGGGCCTGATCGGCTACCAGACCACGCGCCCGGACAACGGCCCGGAGACCAAGGACTTCTCGCTGGGCGGGCGTGTCTCCTACGGCATCGCCAAGTACACCAAGCTGCTGGCCGAGCTCTCGACCACGCGCCGCAGCACCGACGACCAGCCCCGCCAGACGCTGAACAAGGGCACGATCGCGGTGGCGTTCTCGCCGAACACCGACTTCTGGACCCGGCCGGAGTTCCGCATCTACGCCACGCGCGCGAGCTGGAACAAGGCCGCAGGCGATGCCAACGCCACCAGCTTCGGCGCCAATGGCCGCAGGAACGCCACCACATTCGGCATACAGATGGAAGCATGGTGGGAGTGAGGCCGCATACCGGTCCGGCAGGCTGAACGAAAGACTGACTTGCCCGGGCGTGCGGGAGCCGCCAGACTTTGCGCATGACCTCGCTCCCGCATCCATGACGCCCAGCAAGCTCGCGCGGCGCCTGTCGGCCGTTCCCTCCACCTTGCGCATTCCCCTGGCCGCGCGTGCGTCCGGCGACGCCATCTTTCCGCAGGTGGCCGTGCGGGACGCCTACGCCGCGGCCATCCTCGAGAAGATCCGCGACGACGGCCATGCCCTGCCCGAGGACCGGGCGACCATCTACGGCATCCTTGCGCGCACGCGGCGCTTTCGCAGCCTTGCGCAGGAGTTTCTGAAACAGCATCCCGGTGCGCGCGTCGTGAACATGGGCTGCGGCCTGAGCCACTACTTCCAGTGGCTGGACGACGACAAGTCGCGCATGACCGATGCCGACCTGCCCGAGGTGCTCGCGCTGCGCCGGGAGCTCATTCCCGAGACCCATCCACGCCACGACGTGCGCGAACTCGACCTCACCGCGCCCGACTGGTGGGACCAGCTCGGCCTGCCGAAGAAGCGCAACGCGCAGCCGGTCTTCCTCTTCACCGAAGGCGTGCTCATGTACCTGAAGCCCGAGACCGTGCAGGCCGTGCTCGCCGCCTTCGGCGAACGGGCGCCCGCGGGCTCGGTGCTCGCTTTCGATGCCATGTGCTGGATCGCCACCGGCCGCGCGCGCAACCATCCGTCGGTGCGGCCGACGGGCGCCGAATTTCTCTGGGGCCTTCGCCGCCCCGCCGACCTGACCGAACCGCACCCGCGCCTGCGCCTGGATGGCACCTACCGCGTGATGGAAGGACTGGGCCTCGCCTACACGGTGCTCGGCCCGGTGTTCAGGATGGTCTTCGGCGTGCCCCTCTACGCGGTGTATGCGCTGAGCGCCGCAGACGCATTGGCGCCGGCCGATACATAAACGCACAATTTTCCGAATCGACGGCTTTGTCCGGCCTGCATTGCGCGGA
This sequence comes from Variovorax boronicumulans, assembly GCF_030812215.1. Taxonomy (GTDB): domain Bacteria; phylum Pseudomonadota; class Gammaproteobacteria; order Burkholderiales; family Burkholderiaceae_C; genus Variovorax; species Variovorax boronicumulans_C. The sequence continues at coordinate 561,136 of NZ_JAUSSG010000001.1, forward strand.
ATGGCTGACGCGGTGTGCCCTGCGCAGTGCGTCAAGCTGTCGGCTGCTCCCATCGCGGAAAATCATCCGCGCTTCGCCTCGTTTTCCCTTCCTCCCAAAGATTCGAAACCCTCAAGAAACACATGCTTGATCGCCGATCCTTCCTTGCCGCAGGTGGTGCCGCCGCCGCACTCGCCGCCCTTGGACTGCCCGAAGAGGCGCTGGCCGCCAACGGCCTGCAACTGAGCCAGCCTTCGCCCTTCTCGTTCGACCGGCTCGTCGCGCAGGCCAAGCGCCTCGCCACGCAACCGTACGCCGCCGCCGCGCCGCTCGCCCCCGACGTGCTCGAGAAGATCGACTACGACGCGCACGGCAAGATCAAGTTCGACCCCGCCAACGCCCTCTTCCGCGAAGGCCCCGGCGCATTCCCCGTCACCTTCTTTCACCTCGGCCGCTTCTTCCAGACGCCGGTGCGCATGCACGTGCTGGAGAACTCCGACGGCGACGCCTTCGCACGCGAGGTGCTCTACAGCCCCGAGTACTTCTCGATGCCGCCCGACAGCCCCGCGCGCGCGCTGCCGCCCGGCGCGGGCTTCGCGGGCTTTCGCCTGCAGGAAAGCCGCCTGGGCGACCAGGGCAAGCTCGACTGGCAGAAGAACGACTGGGTCGCCTTTCTCGGCGCCTCGTACTTCCGCGCCATCGGCGAGCTGTACCAGTACGGCCTGTCGGCCCGCGGCCTCGCGCTCGACGTGGCGGTGCCCGGCAAGCCGGAAGAATTCCCCACCTTCACCCGCTTCTATTTCGAGACCCCGGCCGCGAACAACACCACCTCGATGACGGTCTACGCCCTCCTCGAAGGGCCGAGCGTGACGGGCGTCTTCAAGTTCGTCATGCAGCGCGGCAAGGCGGTGATCATGGACATCGACTCGCGCCTCTTCCTGCGCCGCGACGTGGCGCGCCTGGGCCTCGTTCCGCTCACCTCGATGTATTGGTATTCCGAGACCATCAAGCCCACCGCCATCGACTGGCGCCCCGAGGTGCACGACTCCGACGGCCTCGCCATCTGGAACGGCGCGGGCGAGCGCATCTGGCGCCCGCTCAACAATCCCACGCAGACGCGCGCCTCCGCATTCGCCGACACCAAGCCGCGCGGCTTCGGCCTCTTGCAGCGCGACCGCGCGTTCGACCATTACCAGGACGGCGTCAACTACGAAAAGCGCCCGAGCCTCTGGATCGAACCGCTGGGCGACTGGGGCGAAGGCTCGGTGCAGCTCATCGAGATTCCGACCGACGACGAGATCCACGACAACATCGTCGCCTTCTGGGTGCCCAAGGCCGATGCCAAGGCGGGCGCAAGCTACAGCCTGCAATACCGGCTGCACTGGACCGACCAGGAGCCCTTTCCCTCGCCGCTCGCGCGCTGCGTGGCCACGCGCATCGGGCGCGGCGGCCAGCCGGGCCAGCCGCGGCCGCAGGGCGTGCGCAAGTTCATGGTCGAGTTCATCGGCCAGCCGCTCACCACGGTGCCCTTCGGCGTGAAGCCCGAGCTGGTGCTGACGGCGCCGCGCGGCAAGTTCTCGTACGTGTTTGCCGAGGCCGTGCCGAACGGCGTGCCGGGCCATTGGCGCGCGCAGTTCGACTTCACGCCCGAAGGCAACGAGCCGATCGACATGCGGCTCTACCTGAAGAACGGCGATCAGACGTTGACGGAGACCTGGCTGTACCAGTACCAGCCGGGTTGAGTTTCTTCAGCGCGCCGGGTGCGCGTTGTGGGGCGCGAAGAGCTCCACCGCCCAGTCGACGAACACGCGCAGCTTGGCGCTCAGGTGCCGGTTGGTCGGGTACACCACGTGCAGCGGATACGGCTCGGGGGCCCAGCCCTGCAGTATCTCGACCAGCGCGCCGCTCGCCAGGTACGGCGCGGCCATCACGCCGAAGGTCTGCGCCACGCCCAGGCCGGTGAGCGCTGCGCTCAGGTGCGCGGTGCTCTCGTTCACACCGACCACGGTGTGGCCGTGGATCTCGATGCGCTCCTCGCCGCGCTCATAGCGCAGCGGAAATGGCCGGTTGCTCAGCGACGAGAAGTAGCCGACCACGCGATGCGTGCCGTCTCCGAGATCGGCCGGCGTCTTCGGGACGCCATGGCGCTTCAGATAGCCCGGCGTCGCACAGGTCACGATGGGCAAGGTCGCGATGCGGCGCGCCACGAGCGTCTGGTCGTTCAACTCCCCGGCACGGATCACGCAATCGACCGCATCGCCGATCAGGTTCACCGGCCGGTCGCTCACGCCGATCTCGAGCTCGATCTCCGGATAGCGCGCATGGAACGCCGGCAACTGGGGAATCAGGATCATGTTGGCCAGCGAGGAGCCGACATCCACCCGCAGCCGTCCGCGCGGATCGGCCTGCGCATTGGTGAGGTCCGATTCGATGTCCTCCAGCTCGGCAAGCACGCGCGCGGTGCGCTCGTAGTAGGCCGCGCCCTCGGGCGTGACGGTCACGCGCCGCGTCGTGCGCTGCAGCAGCTTCACGCGCAGGCGCGTCTCGAGCTGCTGCACCATTTTCGTCACGCTCGGCTTGGGCATCTGCAGCGAATAGGCCGCGCGGGTGAAGGTGCCGGCCTCGACCACCCGGGCAAAGACGCGCATGGCGGTGATCTGATCCATCGCCGGATTATTAGTGATTCGGAAATAAACAAGTCCCGCATGGCGTCTTGGTCCGGGAGGGGGTATCACCCAAACTGCGTTCCATCGTCAACGCTGCCTCGCAGCAATTTCCAAGGAAGAAAGAAGCCATGTCCCAATTCAAGCTCAACGACAAGATCGCCCTCGTCACCGGTGGCACCAGCGGCATCGGCCTGGCCACCGCACAACGCTTCGTGGCCGAAGGCGCCCATGTGTTCATCACGGGCCGCCGTCAAGCGGAACTCGACGCGGCCGTGAAAACCATCGGTCGCAACGTGACCGGCGTGCTCGGCGATGTCTCGAAGCTCGCCGACCTCGACAAGCTCTTCGCCACCATCAAGGAACAGAAAGGCCGGCTCGACGTGCTGTTCGCCAACGCCGGCGGCGGCAGCCTGCTGCCGCTGGGCCAGATCACCGAAGAGCACTTCGACAAGACCTTCGGCACCAACGTGCGCGGCCTGCTCTTCACCGTGCAGAAGGCGCTGCCGCTGATGCCCAAGGGCGCATCGATCGTGCTCAACGCATCGATCACCAGCATCAAGGGCAACCCGGCCTTCAGCGTCTACAGCGCAACCAAGGCGGCGGTGCGCAGCTTCGCGCGCGGCTGGGCGGTGGATCTGAAGGATGCCGGCATCCGCGTCAACGCGGTCAGTCCCGGCGTGGTGCCGACCCCGGCCTATGAACTGCTGGGCCTCACCCCGGAACAGGTGAAGGGCTTCATCGAAGGGCAGGCACAGAACATTCCACTGGGCCGGGTCGGCACGCCCGACGAAATTGCCAAGGCGGTGGTGTTCCTCGCTTCCGACGACAGCAGCTTCGTGAACGGCACGGAACTCTTCGTCGACGGCGGCATGGCGCAAATCTAGTTGCGCCCCCAAGGCTTCGCGCACGTCGTGTCGCTTCGCCTTTCCCCTCGCCGGGGGACGACACCAGCGGCCCGGCAAGGCCGGTTCCGCGGTGTCTCACGAACAGGACAGGGTTGTCGAACTCAGCGCTTGGTGACCGACACCAGCTCGACTTCGAAATTCAGCGTGGCGTTCGGCGGAATCACGCCGCCCGCACCGCGCGAACCGTAGGCAATCGACGGCGGGCAGGTCAGCTTGGCCTTGCCGCCCGGCTTCATCTTCTGCACGCCTTCGGTCCAGCAAGGAATCACGCCGTTGAGCGGGAACTCGGTCGGTTCGCCGCGCTTGTAGGAGCTGTCGAACTCCTTGCCGGTGTCGGGGAAGGTGCCGCGGTAGTGCACCTTGACCACGTCGGTGGCCGCGGGCGATGCGCCAGTGCCTTCCTTGAGCGATTGGTAGACCAGGCCGCTGGGCGTGGTCACGGGCGCGGATTGCGCGAACGCGGCGGGAATGGCGAAGACGGACACGAGCGCGGCACAGAGATAAGACTTCACGAAACACCTCGGGGATTGAAAGGCTCCGATTATGGCGAGCGCCTATCTCCCGTCGATGTAGCGCGATGTATGTAGTGGAACGACCCTTGCTTTGCTGAATGCGCACTGTCAACATTCACGAAGAGAGGAAGCCTCCATGCAAGCTACCGAAGCCGCCCCGGCCGCATCGACTGCCCAGGGCACGGGTCATCTGAAGAAGGTCCTGGGGCCCATCCAGCTGTGGGGCATCGCAGTGGGCCTCGTCATCTCCGGTGAGTACTTTGGTTGGAGCTACGGCTGGAACACTGCCGGCACGCTCGGCTTCCTGGTCGCCACGCTGCTGGTGGCCACGATGTACACCACCTTCATCTTCAGCTTCACCGAACTCTCCACGGCCATTCCGCATGCGGGCGGACCCTTCGCGTATGCGCGGCGCGCGTTCGGTCCCAACGGCGGGTTCGTGGCGGGCTTTGCCACGCTCATCGAGTTCGTCTTCGCGCCGCCGGCCATCGCGCTGGCCATCGGCGCGTACCTCAACGTGCAGTTCCCGGGCATCAACCCGAAGTGGTTCGCGCTCGGTGCGTACGTGATCTTCATCGGGCTGAACTGGATCGGCATCGGCATCGCGGCGGCCTTCGAGCTCTTCGTGACCGTGCTCGCCATCTTCGAGCTGCTGGTGTTCATGGGCGTGGTCACGCCGGGCTGGACGCTGGCCAACTTCGTTGCCAACGGCTGGGCCGGCGGCAGCGTGCTCAACGGCGCGGCGATCTCGGGCATCTTCGCGTCGATTCCGTTCGCGATCTGGTTCTTCCTCGCCATCGAGGGTGCGGCCATGGCGGCCGAAGAAGCGCGCGACCCGCACCGCACCATTCCCATCGCCTACACCACGGGCATCGTCACGCTCGTGGTGCTGGCCTTCGGCGTGATGATCTTCGCGGGCGGCGTGGGCGACTGGCGCAAGCTCGCCAACATCAATGATCCGCTGCCGCAAGCCATGAAGGCGGTGGTGGGCGACAACAGCGGCTGGCTGCACATGCTGGTGTGGATCGGGCTCTTCGGACTGATCGCCTCGTTCCACGGAATCATCATGGGCTACTCGCGGCAAATCTTCGCGCTGGCGCGCGCCGGTTATCTGCCCGCCTACTTCGCAGGCCTGAGCCCGCGCTTCAACACGCCGCACCGCGCACTGCTGGCCGGCGGCGTCGTGGGCGTGATCGCGATCTTCAGCGACGAGTGGGTGCAGTTCGGCGGGCAAACGCTCACCGCCAACATCGTGACCATGGCGGTGCTCGGCGCGATCGTGATGTACCTCGTCTCGATGGCCGCGCTCTTCAAGCTGCGCAAGAGCGAACCCGACCTGCTGCGCACCTACCGCGCGCCCTTCTACCCCGTGTTCCCGGCGATCGCGCTCGGCCTGGGCGTGGTGTGCCTGGGTGCGATGGTGTGGTTCAACTTCATGCTGACGGTGCTGTTCCTGGTGCTGATGGCGGCGGCCTACGGCTACTTCCTCCTGACCTCCGCGCAACGCAAGGCGGCGGCGCCCGACGAGATGCTGTCCTCGACGGCCACCAACGCCTGAAAGACGATGCGCTATCGCACCACCATCGCAGAGCAGGTCTTCACCTTCGACGACCTGAAGCAGGTCATGGCCTTTGCCAGCCCCGCGCGCTCCGGCGACTACCTCGCGGGCGTCGGCGCCGCCACGGCGCAGCAGCGCATGGCCGCGCGGCATGTGCTGGCCGAGACGCCGCTCAGGCAGTTCCTGACCGAGGCGCTCATTCCCTACGAGAGCGACAACATCACGCGGCTCATCATCGACGGCCACGACGTAGAGGCTTTCGCGCCGGTGTCGCACCTCACGGTCGGCGACTTCCGCAACTGGCTGCTGTCGGACGAAGCCACGACCGCCACGCTCACCGCACTCGCGCCGGGCCTCACGCCCGAGATGGTCGCGGCCGTGTCCAAGCTCATGCGCAACCAGGACCTGGTGTCGGTCGCCAAGAAGTGCAGCGTGGTCACGCGCTTTCGCAACACCATCGGCCTGCCCGGCCACCTGTCGGTGCGGCTGCAGCCCAACCACCCGACCGACGACCTGCGCGGCGTGGCCGCATCCACGCTCGATGGCCTCCTCTATGGCGCAGGCGATGCGGTGATCGGTCTCAACCCGGCCTCCGACAGCATGCCGGTGCTGGGCCAACTGCTGCACATGCTGGACGAAGTGATCCAGCGCTTCGAGATTCCCACGCAGAGCTGCGTGCTCACGCACGTGACCAACACGCTCAAGCTCGCGGAAGCCGGCGCACCGGTGGACCTGGTGTTCCAGTCGATCGCGGGCACCGAGAAGGCAAACCTGTCGTTCGGGGTGACGCCCGAACTGCTCGACGAGGCGTATGCAGCCGCATTGGCCTTGAAGCGCGGCACCGTCGGCGACAACGTCATGTACTTCGAGACCGGCCAGGGCAGCGCGCTCTCGGCCAACGCGAACTTCGGCGTCGACCAGCAGACCTGCGAGGTGCGCGCCTATGCGCTTGCGCGGCGCTACAAGCCGCTGCTCATCAACACGGTGGTCGGCTTCATCGGGCCCGAGTACCTGTACGACGGCAAGCAGATCATCCGCGCGGGCCTGGAAGATCATTTCAGCGGCAAGCTGCTCGGCCTGCCCATCGGCTGTGACATCTGCTACACGAACCATGCCGAGGCCGATCAGGACGACATGGACACCCTGCTCGTGCTGCTGGGCACCGCGGGCATCAACTTCATCATGGGCATCCCGGGGGCGGACGACGTGATGCTCAACTACCAGAGCACCTCGTTCCACGACGCGCTGTTCCTGCGCCAGACGCTGGGCCTGAAGCGCGCGCCCGAGTTCGAGGCGTGGCTGCAGCGCATGCAGATCACCGACGCGGCGGGGCAACTCGCGCCGCCCTCTTCCAACCGCCTGCTGGCCGACATGAGCGGGCTCAAGGCGCTCAAGCCATGAACGACGCTGTCACACCCAACCCCTGGGCGCAATGGCGCTCGGCCACGCCCGCGCGTCTCGCACTCGGCCGCGCCGGCGCCGGCATGCCCACCGACGAGACGCTGCGCTTCGGCTGGGCGCACGCGATGGCGCGCGACGCGATCCATGCCGCGCTCGATGTCGATGCGCTCGAAGCCAAGCTCAGCGCCCAACACTGGGAAGTCGCCCGCGCCCGCAGCCGCGCGGCGGACCGCACCACTTACCTGCGGCGCCCCGATCTCGGCCGCCAGCTCGACGACGAAGACGACGGGCGCCTCCGCGCCATCGGGCGCTACGGCTGCGATGTCTGCGTCGTCATCGGCGACGGGCTTTCGTCGCTGGCGGTCGCGCGCCATGCCGCACCGCTGCTCGCCGCACTGCGCTCGCAGTTGCCGGCGGACACGCGCTTCTCGCCCGTGGTCATCGCCACGCAGGCGCGCGTGGCGCTGGCCGATGAGGTGGGCGAACTGTTCGGCGCAATGCTCTCGGTGATGCTGATCGGCGAGCGGCCGGGGCTGAGCTCGCCGGACAGCCTGGGCATCTACCTGACCCATTCGCCCAAGCGAGGGCTGAACGATGCGGCGCGCAACTGCATCTCCAACGTGCGGCCGGAAGGCCTGCCCTACGAAGCTGCTGCGTTCAAGCTGGCGTGGCTGATGCGCGAGTCGCAGCAAAGGGGGCTGACTGGCGTGGCGCTCAAGGACGAAAGCGACCTTGCGGTGCTGCAGCAGCACGATGTGCGCAGACCGGGGTTGCCGGGATAAGGCACCGTTCATCGCGCAGCAGGCCGGACGCATCGGCACCTGGGCGCCTGGGCGCCTGCGCTCGACCGCGTCAGGGCACCACATATTTCCCCTCTCCCGGACAGGGTAGACGCGGGCGCCGAAGATCCGGTCCGCGGATCGTTTCAGCGACGCGCATTACTCGTCCATCCATCCATTCATTCAGCAACAAGACAGAAAGAGATCGCCATGGCAAAAGCCTATTGGGTCAGCGCATACCGAGCCGTCAAGGACGCCGACAAACTCGCGGCCTACGCGAAACTGGCCGGCCCCGCGATCGCGGCCGGCGGCGGGCGTTTTCTCGCACGAGGCCTCCCCGCCAAGGTCTACGAGTACGGCTTGCCCGAACGCACCGTGCTGATCGAGTTCGACAGCGTCGAGCAAGCGACAGCCGTGCACGACAGCCCCGACTACCAGGCAGCGCTTGCCGCGCTGGGCGACGGCGCCGAACGGGACCTGCGCGTCATCGAAGGGGTTTGAGCAGCCCGCAAGGCCACAGGACACCACTCACGATGACCATCACCATCACCGCCTTCGAGCGGTCGCCGGATGGCGGCAAGGGCCTGGCGCGCGACACGCGCGTGCGCTGGGCGCTGGAGGAAGCCGGCCTGCCCTACGAGGTTCGCCTGGTGTCCATGCCCGCGATGAAGGAGGCCGCGCACCTGGCACTGCATCCCTTCGGCCAGATTCCCACCTACGAGGAAGGCGACCTCGTGCTGTTCGAGACCGGTGCCATCGTGCTGCATATCGCCGGGCGCCGCCCCGGCCTGCTTCCCTCCGATGCCAATGCAAGGGCGCGCGCGATCACATGGATGTTCGCGGCGCTCAACACGATCGAGCCTCCCATCCTCGAACTCGTCACCGTCAAGTTCGTGGAAGGCGACAAGTCCTGGAAAGACGAGCGCATGCCCCTCGTGCACGACCGCGTGCGCGCCCGGCTGGTCCAGCTTGCCGCCCGCCTGGGCGCCAGCGACTGGCTGGATGGGGACTTCAGCGCGGGCGACTTGCTGATGGTGTCGGTGTTGCTGCGGACGAGACCGTCCGGCCTGCTGGATGAGTTTCCCAGCCTGGCCGCCTATGTCGCTCGCGGCGAGGCACGGCCGGCCTACCAGCGGGCGTTTGCCGCGCAACTGGCGATCAACGCCGCGCCCTTGCCGGCGAGTCGGGAGCCAGGCGGCCGGCAAGGCACATGAGCTGGCACGGCTGATGCGTAGGTCAATGCCGAAGCGTCACGGGCGTTGCTTCGCCCGGTGCTTCGCATCCACCGACAACGCACAGCCACAGGGAATGCATGCAACGCCGCCTCGTCCTCCTCACCCCGCTCGCCACCGCCCTCGTCGCCACCGGTTGCGCCAGCCTCTCGCCCGCCAAGGGGCTCTCCCCCGCCCACTGGGACGCCTTCAACCGCGCGCAGATCGAAGGCCTGATCGCCAGCCTCGGCAAGGGCAGCCCGGGCTACAACGCCGCCAGGCCGCCCTACGTGGTCTTCGACTGGGACAACACCAGCGTCTTCCTCGACATCGAGGAAGCCTCGCTCATCTACCAGCTCGAGAACCTCGCCTTCGGCGCCACGCCGGCGCAGCTCGAGGTGGCGCTGCGCAAGAACATTCCGAAGAAAGACTTCCTGCCCGCATACAACAGCGCGGCGGGCAGGCCGGTCAACATCGACCTCGTGGTGCCCGACATCGTGGCCAGCTACACCTGGCTCTACCAGAACTGCAGTGCCCTCAAGGGCAGCCAGCCGCTGGCAGCGGTGAAGCTGAACCCGCACTACATCGCGTTCACCACCAAGGTGCGCTATCTCTACGAAGCCATCGGCGACACCTTCGACCACGACACCGCCTACCCGTGGGTCACTTACCTCTTCGCCGGCATGACCGAGGCACAGGTGCGCAAGCTCACGGCCGACACGGTGGCGTGGCAGCTGAAGGAGCCAGTCGCCAAGGTCAAGTGGACCTCGCCGGCCGCCCTTCCGGGCCAGGCAGGCGTGGTCTCGGTAAGCTGGAAGAACGGCCTCCGCCTGCAGCCCGAGATGCAGGAGCTGTATGCCGCATTCCGCAACGCGGGCTTCGATGTGTGGGTGTGCTCGGCGTCGTTCGTCGACGTGATCAAGGAGATCTCGTCGAACCCCGCCTTCGGCTACAACAACCCGCCTGATCGCGTGCTCGCGATGGAGCTGGAGCGCGACGCCAACGGCGTGATCCAGCCCGAGTTCCGCCGCGGCTACGACCAGACGCAGGGCCCGGGCAAGACGAAAAACATCCAGCGCTTCCTGGTGAGCAAGTACGGCTACGGCCCGAGCTTCATCGCCGGCGACAGCGAGGGCGACCAGAACATGATGGCCGACTTCGCCGACACGAAGAAAGTGCTGATCGTGAACCGGCTGCGCGACCCCAAGACCGACATCGGCAAGTTCTCGGCGATGGCGGTGCAGAACTACGGCAAGCCCGACACGCGCTACCTGCTGCAGGGCCGCGACGACAACACGGGCCAGTGGGTGGCCTCGCAGTTGCACACGCCGCTGGGCGCCACGCAGGGGAAGGCGCTCAAGTAACCCAACCAGCAGGCGGCGGGCACCTGCCTATGATCCTGGCATCGAACACCAGGAGACAAAAGATGGCTGCCCGCTACCCCCTCGCCGAACTCAAGGACCTGCCCGAAGACATCCGCACCGCGATCCTCGCCGTGCAGGAAAAGGCCGGCTTCGTGCCCAACGTGTTTCTCGCCCTCGCGCGCCGCCCTGCCGAGTGGCGCGCGTTCTTCGCGTACCACGATGCGCTGATGCTGAAAGAGGAAGGCTCGCTCACCAAGGGCGACCGCGAGATGATCGTCACCACCACCAGCGCGGCCAACCAGTGCCTCTACTGCGTGGTGGCGCACGGCGCACTTTTGCGCATCTACGAGAAGAAACCGCTGGTGGCCGACCAGGTGGCGGTGAACTACCGCAAGGCCGACATCACGCCGCGCCAGCGCGCGATGCTCGACTTTGCGATGAAGGTCTGCGACCGCTCGCACGAGATCGACGACAGCGACTTCCCGCCGCTGCACGCCCACGGCTTCGACGACGAAGACATCTGGGACATCGCGGCCATCACCGCCTTCTTCGGCCTGAGCAACCGGCTCGCGAGCTTCAGCGGCATGCAGCCGAACAACGAGTTCTTCCTGATGGGGCGGCTGCCGCGCGAGAAGAAGTAGAGGCTCCTCTCGGCCTTCAGGCCTTCGCGCGGCAGGAGGCCAGCGCGTCCAGCGCGGGCTTGTAGGTGGGCGTGTTCACATCCATCAGGCCCAGCACCGTGTGATAGAGGTTGTCGTGCGTGAGCGGTGCATCGAGCCCCGCCTCCATGCATGAGCGCGAGAGCTTGCGGCGCTCGCTCATGCCTTCGCCGAACCAGGTGACCATCGGCACGTGCTTCTGCGCCTCGGGCGCAAAGCTGTACGGCACGCCGTGCAGGAAGAGACCGTACTCGCCCAGCGATTCGCCGTGGTCGCTCACGTAGAGCATCGCCGGGTCGTACTGTTTCGACTGCGCCTTGAGCCAGTCGATGGTGTCGGCGAGAAAGCGGTCGGTCTGCACGATGGAGTTGTCATAGACGTTCATCAGCTCGTTGTGCCCGCACTCGGCCAGCGCGTTGGTCCTGCACTCCGGCGTGAAGCGCTTCACATCGGGCGCCGAGCGCTTGTAGTAGGCCGGGCCGTGGCTGCCCATCTGGTGCATCACCAGCACCACGCCCTTGGCGCGACGCTCGGCCGGCAGCGCGGCGATGCGCGCATCCAGGTTCTTGAGCATCACCTCGTCCAGGCACTCGTCGCCGTCGCACAGGGCCTTCTTCGTGGCGGCATCGAGCCCGTCGAAGGCCGATGCATTCGGAATCCGCGTGCACACGTCCTTGCAGCCGGCCTGGTTGTCGAGCCAGAGCACGGCCAGGCCCGAGGCCTGCAGCACGTCGACCAGGTTCTCGTAGTCGTCCTTGCGCGATTCATAGCCCTGCTTGCCCAGCGGCGAGAACATGCACGGCACCGAGGCCAGCGTGTTGGTGCCGCACGAATGCACCTCGCGGTAGCTCAGCACGCCGCGCTTGGCCAGCTCGGGCGTGGTGTCGCGTGCGTAGCCGTTCAGCGCGAAGTGGTCGGCGCGCGCCGTTTCGCCCACCACCACCACGAACATCGGCGGGCGCACCTGTGCGGCGTAGCTTGTGCCGAGCGTGGTCCCGGCGGTGATCGGAATCAGCTTGCCGCTGCGCTTGAACAGCGGCTTGATGAACACCGCGCCCGTCGAGTAGAGGCTCGCGATCGGGTTCATCATGTAGCGCAGATGGATGTTGTTGCGCATCAGCGGCGCGAGCTGCCGGTTCATCGCCACGCCGGTAGCGAGCGCCACCACCACGGCCAGCACCAGCAGGGCCGCGTTGCGCCAGAGCTTCGAGAGAAAGCCCATCGGCGCGATGCGCAAGCGCCAGAGCAGCAGCCCCGCGGGCAAGGCGACGATCAGCACGTTGAAGGCCATGCGCCAGCTCAGCAGGTCGCGCGCTTCGTTCGGGTCGGTCTGCAGCGCGTTGGCGATCATGGTCGGGTCCATGACGACGCGGTACTCCAGCATGTAGTGCTGCGTCACCGCGGCCAGCACGACCACCAGGAACCACAGCGGCTTCAGCCAGCGCGACCAGGCGGTGAGCGAAAGCATCGCCACGGTGCCGCACAGCGTGAGCAGGCTCATGGCAATGACCGTCGGCAGGTAGGTGCTCGGCGCCCCGCCGATGCGGGCCAGCTCGTTCCAGAGCGGCCAGTTGGTGGTCAGCACCAGGTACAGGCCGAGCCAGAGCATGGCCAATGCGGCGGAGCGCGGGCGCGCGAGCCACTGGTCGATGCGTTGCCACAGCGCACCGGGCGACGGAAGCTGTTGCGCGGAAGCCTCGGAAAGAGGTGCGCTGTGCGCGGGTGCAGGCTCGATACGCGAAAAAGACATGCAGCGACTGTAGGGACGCTGCCTGAAAGGAGCCTGAACTGGATGTTCAGTCCACGTTCAGACTCGTCCGTCGTGCGCGCGCAAGCCGGCGGCGGGCCGGCATTCTGGCAAGGGCGAGGCTCAGCGGACGGCTCACGCCGCGCTCCACCACGATCGACACCAGCGCCGCGAGGAGCACGGCCGCCGCGATGTCCGATGGAAAGTGCAACCCCAGGCAGAGGCGGCTCCAGGCCACCACCGCCGCCACCGCGAGCGCCGCCAGCATGGGGGCGCGGTGCGGCAGGCACCACAGCGAGAAGGCGGCGGCGAAGGTGCCGGCCGCATGCAGGCTCGGAAAGCCCGGCCGCATGCCCTGCGGCTCCCACTGGATACCCAGGCCATAGAACGCGGGCCTCGGAAACGGCAGTGCCGAGCGGAACACGTTCACGATGACCCACGTTGCGAGCACGCTCGCCAGCGCGGTGAAAAGCGCATAGCGCCAGCGCTTGTCGAACATCGCGCTCGCGATGATCGACACGGCCAGCAGGGCCGGCAGCATCTCGGAGGCGAAGCGGGCGAATTCGATGAGCCACAGCGGCGCGGAGGCGCCCGCGTTGAGCCAGCCGAACAGGGCGAAATCAAGAGCTTGCATGAAGGGGGGCCGCTGGTTCGAGCAGGGGCTGGTTCCGGCGCGCCACCGCCACGTCGATGGCGAATCCGACCACCCAGCAAACCCAGGCGGTCCAGAGCGTGTGGCTCATGTAATGGGCACCGCGCAGTTGCTGCGCGAACCCCAGCAGCAGGCCGGCCACCACCGCCACGCCCAGCCAGATGAACGCCGCGCGGGCGGACGCCCGGCGCAGCACGAAATAACCGCCGACGTAGGCAAACGCGGCCGAGGCGTGCCCGGCCGGGAAGCACCCGCCGGGACCACCATCGCCGACACCCCACGACCAGTGCGACACGTAGTGCGCGACACCGCCGAACTCGCTCAGGTCCCAGGGGCAGCTGGTGTCGCTGAAATGCTTGATGGCACTGACGGCCAGCACCGAGGCCAGCACGGTCACCGCCAACTGCACCCGGTCGCGCGTAGGCAGCTTGCGCAGAATGCCCAGCGGCCAGCGGATGGCCACGAACAGGCCGATCACCAACAGCCAGCTCAGGTTTCGGGCGCCTTCGTGCATCACGTGGACCAGAAAGGGGTTCTCGCGCCACGGAAAGCCCATGGGCGTGCCGGCCATGCGCGCCAGGAGCAGGTCGCCGCGGGAGGCATCCCAGATCATCAACAAGGCCAGTGCAAGCAAGGTCAGGGCTCCGAGACGGAGATTCGCGGTACGTGTCATTGAAAAAAACAGGCCTCGTCAGAAACTGGCGCGAGCCTACGTTCGCGAAATGAACCCAGTCTGAAGCGACCTGAACGAATCCTGACGCGGCCCTCCGACCGCCCTGCGGCGATAGACTTCATGTTTTTTGAGACACACCGCGTGCGCATATTGCTTGTCGAAGATGACACTTCCTTGGCAGATGCCGTGTGCAGCTATCTGCTGGCCAAGGCTTTCGTGGTCGACGTGGCGTCGAGCCTCGCCGAGGCGCGCGGCGCCCTGCTCTCGGTGCAGTACGCGGCGGTGCTGCTCGACCTGCACCTGGGCGACGGCGACGGCCTCTCGCTGCTGCCGCAGGTGCGCGCGCTGCGCGAGCCCCCCATCGTCATCGTGCTCACGGCCCGCGACCAGGTCACCGACCGCATCCGCGGCCTCGACGCGGGCGCCGACGACTACCTCATCAAGCCGTACGACCCCGCCGAACTGCTCGCGCGGCTGCGCGCGGTCGAGCGGCGGCGCAGTGCCAACACCTCGCCGGTGCTGCAGCTGGGCACGCTGGAAATCGACCTCGCCCACGACCGCGTGCGCAAGGACGGCAACCCCGTCGTGCTCACGCAAAAGGAATGGGCCCTGCTGCGCGTGATGGCCACGCGCCCCGAGCGCATCCACACGCGCGAGAACCTCGCCGATGCGCTCTACGGCTTCGGCGACGAGGCCGACAGCAACACGCTCGAAGTCTTCATCAGCCGCCTGCGCCGCAAGCTCGGCAAGAGCCACATCCAGACGCTGCGCGGCCTCGGCTACCGGCTGTCGTTCTCGGCGGACGACGAGGAATGAGCAAAGCGCCAAGGGTGCATCCATGAGCACCGCCCTGCCCTTGAACGGTCGCGACTCGCTGGCCGGGCGCCTCACGCGCACCCTCATCGTGTGGGTCGGCGGCGTCTGGCTGCTGTGCGTGCTGGCCGTGGTCTGGTATGTGGACCGCGAGATCAACCACAACTTCGACAACGAACTGGTCGAGGTGTCGCACCGCATGTTCGACATGGCCGTGCAGGAGCTCGACAAGCTGCAGCACAAGGGCGAGATACCGCCCGCCATGCCGCTGGTCGCGCCCAAGCAGCTCTTTGCCGAAGACGCGGTGATGTACCAGGTGGTCGACATCCACGAGCATGTGCTGCTGCGTTCGGCCGAGACGCCCGCCGACACCTTCGATGTGCCGCTCGCACCCGGCTTCGCCAACAACCCGACCTGGCGCATCTACACCGTGAGGCATCCGACGCTCGGCCTCTACTTCCAGGTGGCCGACCCGCTCGACGAACGCCGCCGCGCACTCAACCGCACGCTGTTCGGCCTGATCATTCCGCTCGGCGCGGTGCTGCCGCTGCTCGCGCTGGTGCTGCGCAACGTGGCGCGCACCGAGCTGCGCGTGCTGCAGCAGCTCGCGGGCGAGATCGAGAAGCGCAGCGGCACCGACCTGCGGCCGATCACGCTGCCGGGGTTGCCGCAGGAGCTGCGCTCGGTGGGCGACCACGTCAACAGCCTGCTGGAACGCCTGTCGCAGTCGCTCGACGTGGAGCGCGCACTCGCCGCCAACGCGGCCCACGAGCTGCGCACGCCGCTGGCCGCCGCGCGCCTGCGGCTGCAGACCGCGCTCGACCACGACCTCAAGCGCGACGACGTGCAGGGCGCGCTCCAGGCGCTGCAGATGCTGAGCCATCGCACCGAGAAGCTGCTGCAGCTGTCGCGCGCGGAATCGGGCGCGTCGCTCACGCGTGCGAGGGTCGATCTGGTCCAGCTCGCGGGCACGGTGGCGCAGGAGTTCTGGCAAGACCCGCTGAACAACGAGCGCCTGAAGCTCAAGGTGCCCGACAGCGCGGCCCCGGTGGCGTTCGGCGATGTCGACGCGCTGGCGATCGCGCTGCGCAACCTGGTCGAGAACGCATTGCGCTACGGCGGTGATGGGCGCGTGGTGATCGAAGTGGCGGCACCGTGCACGCTGGTGGTGAGGGACTTCGGCCCCGGCGTGAATGCGGCGCAGTTGAAGACGCTGCAACAACGCCACGTGCGGCACGGCTCGGACCGCGCGGGCTACGGGTTGGGGCTGTCGATCGTGGGCACGATCGTCGAGAAGCACAACGCGAAGCTGGAGCTGGCATCGCCGCCGGTGGGAGCGGCGCAGGGGTTCGAAGCGCGGATCGTGCTGCGGCCGGCCTGAAACAGACGATCGGCCCCGCCGATCTCTCCCCGCTGCGCGCACATGACGCAACCGTAATCGCTGCGTTAACCCGCAGGCAAGTGGCCTTTCTAGAGTCTGGTTCGCGATGTGTTCGTTGCTCGACAGCGAACCACCGCGTCACCTGCCATCACAACAGAAAGGACCTTCTCGTGAAACGAACCCTGCTCGCCCTGGGCACCATCGCTTTCTTCTCCACCGCGTTCGCGCAGCCGCACAACCACAGCGCGGAAGCCGAGGCCGACTTCGACAGCAAGCCGCAAGCGGCTGCGGAAGCCAAGAAAAAGAAGAAGGAGGCCGGCGCCGTGCGCATCAAGGACGGCAGCACCGCACGCGGCGAAGGCTCGGCCGTGCCATCGGCCAGCAAGACGGAAACCGCAGGACAGCGCCGGGCCGACGCGCGGGAAGCAAAGCCGCACGCGCTGCCCCAACCTGGAGGCACGCCGAAGTAATCACGTGTTGCACGGGCCGCGGCCCGTGCGATGCACCGGCGCGACCGCGATGACGCTGGGGCCAGAGCAGCGTTACGGAATCTGCCACGGATAGTCCGACAGGAGCTTCGCCGCCAGCGCCATCATCGATACCGCGACAACGAGATCGAGCACCTGCCAGGCACGGCGCGCACGGAACAGAGGAGCAGCCAGACGAGCGCCGGCCGTCAGGAAAATGAACCAGATGAAGGATGCAAGCATTGCGCCCGCGGCAAACGCGATCTTGGCTTCTCCTTCCTTTGTTGCACTGACGGACCCGATCACGAGCACCGTATCGAGCCATGCATAGGGTGTGAGCAGCGAATGGAAAAGCGCCATCCGGACCACCCCGAACGCTGGCTTCGTCTTTTCAGGAAGGGTCCCGGCCACCGCAAAGCTCGCGGAAGATGCAAAGGCGGACCTCAAGGCCTGAAAGCTGAAATACAACAAATAGCCGATGCTGAACACCATGGCCGAAACCATCGCCCATCGGGTCGACGCGACCAGGAGGCCAAGTCCGGCGACCCCCAGGGTAATCAGCAACACATCTGAAAGTGCGCAGATGGCCACCAGCGTGATTGCGCTATATCCCTGCAGGCTGTTTTTAATTACAAAAGTATCCTTGGGCCCCAGTGCGACCAACAGGCCGGCACCAAGCAAAAGCCCCTCGAGAAAAGAAATAGTCGGCACGCCTGTTTCCAATATTTTTACTTTGAGAAGGCGATGAAAAGCATCGCCCCCTCGATCAGATCAAGGCCGTATTGCCGAACGCCCGGTGACTTTCATCCGCCAATTCTCCGACATTGATCGGATTTTTGGCGAGCAATGTCGTATAGGTCTGCGAAAGATCCGGAATGGCAAAATACACAACGGATTTTCTTTCCATCTGCACAAATGGATTTTTAACGGCGTGATACATTGGGGGAATTCTTCCATCCGACATTGCCGTCAGCAGCGACCCTGTAATAACGAGCAATTCATCATCTCGCAGAAATACTGGAACTTCGCAGTCTTCCGGGCCGCCAGGAAAAATGACGAGGCCATCGCGCGTCGGTTTGATCAGCGTGATCAAATGCCCATCTTCATGGCGGTCCTGCAGATAGCCGCGATCATTCGCGTGGTACTGACTTGCGTACATGCACAACTGCAGATACGAGCTGTCTCGAATATTCACCGGATCGGGGCTATTGAAAAAGTCCCACAACTCCGAAATCAATTGCTGCGCCATGGCGTGCATTTCCATCTCGCAGGTCTTTATGGCCCTATAGATTTCGTCGTTTGCGAATTCTTTCCCTTGATGCATTTCGCGATTCTTATGCCAGAAGCAGAAGCGATCGCACAAATCGATGCTGCTGGTGTACTTGGCGTACTCACCGCCGACAGATAAAAATCCATCGGTAACCTCCGGAAAACTGAAGTCTCGCCGAAGATCAGGCGAAACCGAGTCGATGCTGTCCAACACCTTCCACATGGCTGTTTGCACATGGACTGGAATTTTTAGAATCGCATACCCTTTCATTACAATCGAAGAAATCGACTCCCGTAACGGCGAATTCGTATTGAAACTGGAATTTGGCACTTCCATTTTGACACCCCCTCACAAACGGCAAAATTGCCGTGACACATTCGATCATCAAAAAAATACCCGTACAACTTGAATTCGACGCGAGGAATCAATTGAGACAATTGTGTATTTTTTTGACTTTCATGAAGACCCTCCCGATCAACGCCATATCGAAGCACCGATTGCGTTCGGCAACAGTCAAATGAAGTGGGTTTGAAACGGCTGCGCCTTCCTTGGCCGATGGCTAGGACGGGAAGACGTGTAAGTCCTGCGACGCGAGATCGCGGAGTCAGTGGGCGGCGCGGCGCAATCAGCGTGCGCTCGAACGCTCTCTATTCGCTCACCAGCTTGCGCAACCACTCCGGCAACGCCAGCGCCTTCTGCTTCGGAAAATCCACCCAGATCGTCGTTGCCCCGCCCGCTGCGCAGATCACCTCGGGCGCTTCTTCGCGCGCCATCGTGCCCCAGCTCTCGAAGGTGGTGCGGCCCGGGTCGCTCACGTACATCTTCAGCAGCACGTTGCCCGGGTATTCGATCTGCCGGTAGAAGTTGCAGAAGGCGTTGACGATCACCATCCCCTCGCCGCCGGGCTCGGGCTCGAAGCCGATGGAGCGCATCCAGTCGATGCGCGCGGTTTCGAGGTAACGGAAATAAGTGCCGTTGTTCAGGTGGCCCATGGCGTCCATGTCGCCCCATCGGATGGGGATCGACATTTCGTACACGAGCTTCTTCTTTTCGGGGATTTCGATTCTCATCGGTGCGCCTTGATGGATGCGAGGATGCCCAGCACGAACAGCAGCGCCGCCACCCATTCGGTGGCCTGCGGCCAGCGGCCGTCCCAGACGAAGGAATAGAGCAAGGCGAACAGCGTCTCGCTCACGATCAATTGGCCGCACAGGCTCGCCGAGAGGCGCTGGCTGGCGATGTTCCAGAGGATGGTCGCGAGCCACGACGAACCGAAGCCGCCCGCCAGCGCGATCCAGATGAAGAGCATGCCGTCCGGTTGCGACTGCAGCGTGGCCACGTCGTTGCCCGCCACCAGCCACAGCAGCAAGGCCCCGAGGCCGGTCGCGATGCCGAGCCAGTTGGCCCAATCGGTGGCGTTGAGTTCAGCGTGGCGCTGCAGCCATTTCGCGTTGAGGAGGCCGTAGACCGTCCAGCTCGCCATGGAACACAGCGCGAGCGCGATGCCCCAGCCGAATCGCGCGCCGTTGCCACTGTCGCCGCCCGCGCCATGCTGCGCCGACCACGCGCCCCAGATCATCAGCGCGATGCCTGCGCCCGTGAGCACGAGGCCCGGCAGCAGCGCGCGCATGCGCAGCCCCGCGGGCCGCCCGAGCAGCATCATCCAGACGGGAATCGTGCCGATGATGAGGCTGGGCACCTCGGTGCCGGCCGCCGCGATGCCGAAGGCCAGCAGCAGGTAGTAGCCGCTGAAGCCCAGCACGCTGAGCCCGAGCGCCGCGAGCGCCTGCTGCCCGTTCGGCCATCGCACAGCCGCAGGCCGCGCGAACACAGCGAGCCCCGAGATCGCACCGAACACCGCGAAGCGCGCGGCCGTGATGTCGACCATGCCGAAGTGACCCACCATGCGTGGCGCCACGAAGGTCAGGCCCCAGAGCGCGCCCGCGGCCAACCCCGCAGCGATGCCTATCCACGCTCTCGGAGTCAGAGCGCGAACCCGTCGTCGGCCGCGATGACGGCGCCGTTCACGAAATGGCTCTGGCCGCTGGCCAGCAGCACGATCAGGCCGTCGAGGTCTTCGGCCTTGCCCACGCGCTTGCGCGGCAGGCTGCTCACCAGCTTGGCTCCGGCCTCGGTGGCCCACAGCGCTTCGTTGAGTTCGGTGGCGATGTAGCCCGGGCACAGCGCGTTCACGTTGATGCCGAAACGGCCCCATTCGAGCGCCATGGCCTTGGTCATCTGCACCAGCGCGGCCTTGCTCATGCCGTAGGCCCCGATGTTCGCCACCGCCTTGAGCGCGGACACCGAGGCGATGTTGATGATGCGGCCGCCGATGTAGGTGCCGGGCGCCGAGCCGTCGGCGCGCGCCAGCATGCGCTTGCCGACTTCCTGCGCGACGAAGAAGGCGCCCTTGAGGTTGGTGTCGAAGATGAAGTCGTAGTCGTCGGGCGTTACGTCCTGCAGCCGCTGGCGGACGTTCACGCCGGAGTTGTTGACCAGGATGTCGATCGGGCCGACCTCGGTTTCGGCGCGCGCGACGGCGGCCTTGATGCTGCCGTGGTCGGTCACGTCGAGCTCGACCACGTGGGCATCGCCGCCCTCGCCTTCGATGCGGGCACGCAGCTCCTTGAGTCGTTCGACGCGGCGGCTCGCCAAGACCACCGCGGCGCCGGCGCGCGCCAGCGTTTTCGCGAACTGGGCGCCGAGGCCGCTGGAGGCGCCGGTGACGAAGGCCACGCGGCCCGAGAGATCGATGCTGTAAGCCATGGAAAACAGGTCCTGGTGAGTCGCGGAGGTGACGTGCTGCGCTCCCCCTAAAATGTTTCGCGCCCTCGTAGCGTCCGAGCCTCAAAACATTATCGACCAGACCCACATGACCCACGACGAAATCCTTGCCCAGTTCGGCCCTCGCGAAGCCATGGAATACGACGTGGTCGTGGTCGGCGGCGGCCCGGCCGGCCTCTCGACCGCGATCCGCCTGAAGCAGCTGGCCGCCCAGCACGAAAAGGAAATCTCGGTCGTGGTGCTCGAGAAGGGCTCCGAGCCCGGCGCGCACATCCTCTCGGGCGCCATCATGGACCCGCGCGCGCTCAACGAGCTGCTGCCCGACTGGAAGGAACTGGGCGCTCCGCTGAACCAGCCCGTGACCGACGACGCAATGGTGTTCCTCGGCGAGAAGTCGGGCCTGCGCACCCCCAACGCCTTCCTGCCGGCGTGCTTCCAGAACCACGGCAACTACATCATCAGCCTGGGCGCCTTCACCAAATGGCTCGCGCAGCAGGCCGAAAACCTCGGCGTCGAAATCTTCCCCGGCTTCCCGGCCGCCGAGGTGCTCTACAACGAGAACGGCTCGGTGCGCGGCGTGGCCACCGGCAACATGGGTGTCGGCAAGGACGGCGAGCCGACCGAGAACTTCCAGCTCGGCATGGAACTGCTGGGCAAGTACACGGTGTTCGCCGAAGGCGCGCGCGGCCACCTGGGCCGCCAGCTGATCGCGAAGTTCAAGCTCGACGAAGGCCGCGATCCGCAGACCTACGGCCTGGGCGTGAAGGAGGTGTGGGAAATCGACCCCAAGCGCCACCAGCCCGGCTTCGTGCTGCACACGGCCGGCTGGCCGATGAAGAGCGACACCTACGGCGGCGCCTTCCTCTATCACATGGAGGACAACAAGGTCACGATGGGCTTCATCACCGGCCTGGACTACAGCAACCCGTACCTGAGCCCGTTCGAGGAAATGCAGCGCTGGAAGCTGCACCCCAACATCCGCTGGTACCTCGAAGGCGACGAGGCCAAGGGCATCAAGCCGGCCAAGCGCATCGGCTACGGCGCGCGCGCCATCACGGCGGGCGGCCTGCAGTCGCTGCCCAAGACCGTGTTCCCGGGCGGCGCGCTGGTCGGCTGCGAGGCCGGCTACCTGAACGTGAGCCGCATCAAGGGCAGCCACGCGGCCATCAAGACCGGCATGCTGTGCGCCGAAGCCGCCTTCGACGCCGTGCAGGCCGGCCGCCAGCACGACGAACTCACCGCCTACCCGGCCGCCTTCGAGAAGAGCTGGCTCTACACGGAGCTGAGGAAGGCGCGCAACTTCAAGGCCTGGTTCAAGAAGGGCCTGGGCGTGGCAACGCTCATGAATGGCATCGAGCAATGGCTGCTCAAGGGCAACATCCCCTGGACCCTGCGCCGCACGAAGCCCGACCACCAGTACCTGAAGCCCGCGGCCGAATGCAAGCCCATCGTCTATCCGAAGCCGGACGGCAAGCTCACCTTCGACCGGCTCTCCAGCGTGTTCATCAGCAACACGAACCATGAAGAGCAGCAACCAGCCCACCTGACGCTCAAGGATGCATTGGTGCCGGTCAACATCAACCTGGCCAAGTTCGCGGGCCCCGAGAGCCGCTATTGCCCGGCCGGCGTCTACGAGTTCGTGGGCACCGAAGACGGCAAGCAGCGCCTGCAGATCAACGCGCAGAACTGCGTGCACTGCAAGACCTGCGACATCAAGGACCCGACGCAGAACATCGTGTGGGTCACGCCCGAAGGCGGCGGTGGGCCGAACTACGTGGGCATGTAAGGCATCCCGCCTATCTTTGGTGCTTTTCAGGGGCCCTCTTCGGAGGGCTTTTCTGTTTCCTGCAGGGTGTGCGTCCGTGAAACTCCCGACATGCGCAAGCCCTCGCTTGCGGCATAGTCGAATGCGCCTGACGCATTCCTGACCCTGACCACATTCCCCCCGGAGACACCATGAAACTCGGCCACATCGCCGCCGCCTGCCTTTCGCTCGCCCTGGGCTCGTCCGCCCTCGCACAACAACCGACGGTGCTGAAGATCGGCTATGCGACCTCCAAGGAGTCGCACTACGGCGTGGGGTCCACGGTGTTCTGCGACGAGGTCGAGAAGAACACGCAAGGCCGCTTCAAGTGCCAGCACTTCGCCAACTCGGCCCTGGGCGGCGAGCGCGAGCAGATCGAGGCGATCCAGCTGGGCACGCAGGACCTGGTGAACACCTCGACTGGCCCCGTGGGCAACTTCGTGCCCGAGGTCAAGATCGTCGACATCCCCTTCCTCTTTCGCGACTACGACCACGCACGCAAGGTGATGGACGGCCCGATCGGCCAGGACATCCTCACCAAGTTCCCGAGCAAGGGCATCATCGCGCTGGCCTGGACGGAGAACGGCTTTCGCCACATGACGAACAGCAAGCGCGACATCGTCAAGCCCGGCGACGCGGCCGGCCTGAAGATGCGCACCATGGAGAACAAGGTGCACATGGACGGCTACCGCACCTTCGGCATCTTGCCGACGCCGATGGCTTTCCCCGAGCTCTTCGGCGCGCTGCAGCAAGGCACGGTCGACGGACAGGAGAACCCGATTCCGGTGATCCTCGCGTCCAAGTTCTCGCAGGTGCAAAAGCACCTGTCGCTCACCGGACACGTGTACTCGCCCGCCTTGCTGCTGCTCTCGCCGAAGGTGTGGAACAAGCTGTCGGACGCCGACAAGAAGGTCTTCGTCGATGCGGCCAAGAAGGCGGCCGTGGCCCAGCGCAAGAAGGTCAACGACGACGAGAACAACGGCATCGCCCAGCTCGAGAAAGACGGCATGAAGGTCACCAAGGTCGTGGACGGCGCCGCCTTCCGCGAAGCCTTGAAGCCGGCCTATGCGGGCTACGCCAAGGAGTTCGGCGCCGACAACATCAAGAAGATCACGGACGTCCAGTAAGCCTGCGCGCCCGCTTCCCTTGACGACCGCGCCCGGCCCGCTTCAGTGCGCCGGGCGCTTCGCTTTTTTCCCCGGACAAGAACAGAGAACGACAACGTGCAAGTCTTCGAGCGCTACTTCCTCGCCGCCAACCGCTGGGCGCTGATTCTTTTGCTGGCCGCCATGTCGGTCATCATCTTCACCAATGTGGTCATGCGCTACACCACGAGCAATTCGCTCGAATGGGCCGAAGAGGTGTCGCGCCACATGATGATCTGGCTCACCTTCCTCGGCGCCGGTCCGGTGCTGCGCTACGGCGGCCACATCGCGGTCGAGAACCTGCAAGATGCGCTGCCGCGCGCGGGCGCCATCGCGGTGCGTGCCTTCGTCGCCGCGCTGCTGTTCGCGTTCTTCGGCTTCATGGTCTGGTACGGGTGGCTCTACATGCAGCGCACGATGTTCCAGCTCACCGCCGTCACGCAGATCCCGTTCGCCTACATCTACAGCGCGATGCTGTTCGGCGGCGTGCTCCTGATCGTGCACTGGCTGCTGGTGGTGCGGGGCTATGTGCTGCGGCGCGAGTTCGCCTCCGACGCCCACTTCGACGCCAACGCCTCGGCGTCGCTGTAAGGAGAACGACCATGGATGCCAGCATCGTTCTCATCGTCTCGGCCTGCATTTTCCTGGCCATCGGCGTGCCCGTGGCCTTTGCGCTCGGGCTTTCCACCGTCACCACGCTCATCCTTGCGGAGAACTATCCGCTGATGGTGCTGCTGAAGGAAACCTTCACCGGCATCGACAGCTTTCCGCTGATGGCCGTGCCCTTCTTCATCCTCGCGGCCGAGCTCATGAGCGGCGGCTCGCTCACCGAGGTGCTGCTGCGCTTCGCGGGCCAGTTCGTCGGCCACCGGCGCGGGGGTCTCGGCTACACCAACGTGGTGTCGCTCACCTTCTTCTCGGGCATCTCGGGCTCGGCACTCGCCGATGCGGCGGGGCCGGGGTCGATGCTCATCAAGATGATGGACAAGGCCGGCTACGACCGCTCCTACGCGGCGGCGCTCACGGCCTCCACCGCGATCGTGGGGCCGATCATTCCGCCCTCGATCATCATGATCATCTACGCGCTGCAGGACGAGAGCGTGTCCGTCGGCACGCTGTTCGCAGCCGGCATCCTGCCGGGCATCCTGATCGCGGTGGCGATGTGCATCGTGAACTTCTACGTCTCGAAGAAGCGCAACTACAAGGGCGACGGGCAGACGCCGCCGCTGCGCGAGATCCTCATCACCACCTGGAAGGCGATTCCCGCGATCCTCCTGCCGGTGGTCATCCTCGGCGGCATGCGCGCCGGCTGGTTCACGCCGACCGAAGCCTCGGTGGTGGCGGTGTTCTATGCGCTGGTGTGCGGCAAGTTCATCTACCGCACGCTCGAATGGAAGATGCTGCCCGACATCCTCTCGCGCTCGGCCCTGCTCTCGGCCTCGGTGCTCATCATCATCGGCCTCTCGGCCTCGTTCGCATGGGTGCTGACCATCGAGGGCATTCCGCAGCAGATGGCCGAATGGCTCATCAGCATGAACCTCTCGCCATGGATGTTCCTCATCATCGTCAACGTGTTCCTCTTGCTGTTCGGCATTTTCATCGAGCCGCTGCCGGGCGTGATGGTGCTGGCGCCAATCCTCGCACCGGTGGCAATCAAGCTGGGCGTGGACCCGGTGCACTTCGCGATGATCGTGATCTTCAACCTCACGCTCGGGATGATCACGCCGCCGGTGGGCGGCCTCTTGTTCGTGACCTGCAACGTGTCGAAGGTGCCGATGTCGGCGCTGGTGAAGGAGCTGGTGCCGTTCCTGTGGGCGCATGGCGCGGTGCTGATGATCCTGACCTTCGTGCCGGCGCTGAGCACCTGGCTGCCGCGAGCACTGGGGTTCAAGTAGCGGCGCCGCTGCTTCTGCCACGGTTCGCTGCCAGAATCGGCGCCACGCCAACAACCGACAACAGAGGGAACCGCACCATGAACCGACTCGCCACCTGCCTGCTCGCCGCAGGGCTGCTGTCCACGGCCGCACTGGCTGCCACGCCCGCCACCCCGGCGGCAACGCCACCCGCGCCCGCCGCACCGGCGGCGGCGCCTGCGGCTCCAGCGGCTGCCCCCGCGCAAGCGCCCAACGCGGGCATCGCCGAAGTCGAAACCGCCGTGCGCGCCTGGGCCGCGGCCTGGTCGGCCCGCGACGTGGATCGCTACCTCGCTGCCTACGCCCCCGACTTCACGCCGGCCAAGAAGCAGGACAGGAAGCAGTGGGAAGCCGAGCGCCGCACCCGCATCACGAACAAGTCGAAGATCAGCGTGGCGGTCGACGACCTCGTCATCAGCGTCAGCGGCCAGACCGCCAGCGCCCGCTTCAAGCAGGTCTACAGCGCCGACAAGCTCAAGAACACCGACCGCAAGACGCTGGAATTGCAGCGCGTGGGCGACAAGTGGCTGATCCGCAAGGAAAGCACCTCCTGAGCATTCGAGCGTCCACCCCGGCGGCGGCGGTGATTTCCCCTGTAAGGCAAACAGGTTCATGAAGATGTCACCGCTTGCAACGATGCTGCAGCCTTCGATCTCCGAAAGCTGTGGCCGCCATGTTTCCCACCAAGACCGACAAGGCACGCGACGAACTCCAGGGAGGGCAGCGCACGCTGAGCCAGCGTGAACGCGCCCTGCTGCTCATGGCCGACGGCCGGCGCTCGCTGACCGACTTCAGCCCGCTGTTCGCCAACCGCATCGAGGCGGAGCAGGCGATCCAGGCACTGGTGAGCAAGGGATATCTGCAGGATGCGCGGCCGGCCGCAGCGCCTGTGTCAGCCCAGGCGGCTCAACCTTCCGCCATTGCTGCGACCGCCGCGCCCGAACCGGTGCCCACGGCCAACCCGATCCAGCTCACGACCACGGCCGACAACTTCGACGGCAAGCGCTCGTTGGCCACCACGCGGATGTTCCTGTTCGATATGTGCGAGCGCATGTTCGTACGGCGCGATCCCAAGTTCGCCTTGCAGATGCGCGATGCCCTGCGCGAAGCCCGCGACCGCGAGGCGATGCTGACCATCGCCGCGCTGATGCTCAGCGAAATCGAGAAGACGGCCGGTGCGGAGCGGGCCGAGTCGCTGCGCGAGCGCATCGACCGGCTGCTGCCGCCGGCCGAAATCGTTCACTGAGGCCACGAGCCCCGGGCCGGCCCGATCCACTACACTCGGCGGGGTCAGGAGAGAGCCCCGCACGACGGGGCCGCCGAAGGCGCAGGGAATTCCCGAACGCTCAGGCAAAAGGACTGACAAGGCGCCGGTTCACACCGGCGTTTCCTTGCTGGAGAGAGGCCGTTGCATGCTTGCATCGCACCGGCCCACCGAAGGAGCAAACCCCGATCGTGGGGCGAATCTCTCAGGTAAAGCGGACAGCAGGGGTGGCCCGTGGCGTTGCAGCCATGGATTTCGACTGCCCCTTTGGAGTGCCTCCCGGTGACTTCTCCCGCTTCTGACGCCCAACTTCTCAAGACACCGCTGTACGACCTCCACGTGGAGCTTGGCGCCCGCATGGTGCCCTTCGCCGGCTATTCGATGCCCGTGCAGTACCCCTCCGGCTTGATGGCCGAGCACAAGCACACGCGCGATGCGGCCGGCCTCTTCGACATTTCCCACATGGGCCAGCTGCGCCTCGTCGGCCCCGACGCAGCCGCCGCCTTCGAAACCCTGATGCCTGTCGACGTGATCGACCTGCCCGCCGGCAAGCAGCGCTACGGCCTGCTGCTGAACGACGAAGGCGGCATCCTGGACGACCTGATGTTCTTCAACGAGGGCCACGGCTCGATCTTCGTGATCGTGAACGGCGCCTGCAAGGTGGCGGACATCGCGCACATCCAGCAGAAGATCGGCGCGCGCTGCGAGGTGCAGCCCCTGCCCGACCACGCGCTGCTCGCGCTGCAGGGCCCGCAGGCCGCGGCCACGCTGGCGCGCCTGTCGCCCGGCATCGAGCGCTTCGTGTTCATGACGGGCGGCGCGGTGCAGATCGGCGGCATTCCCGCCTTCGTCACCCGCAGCGGCTACACCGGCGAAGACGGTTTCGAAATCTCCGTGGCCGGCAAGGACGCCGACGCCCTCGCCCGCCTGCTGCTGGCCCAGCCCGAGGTCAAGCCCATCGGCCTCGGAGCCCGCAACTCGCTGCGGCTCGAAGCGGGCCTGTGCCTCTACGGCAACGACATCGACACCACCACCACGCCCGTCGAGGCTTCGCTCAACTGGGCGATGCAGAAGGTGCGCCGCGCGGGCGGTGCGCGCGAAGGCGGCTTCCCAGGCGCGGCCAAGATCCTCGCCCAGCTCGCCGCCTCCACGGCAGGCGCGGCCGGCCACACCGACCACGACACTCTCAAACGCAAGCGCGTCGGCCTCGTCGCGCTGGAGCGCATTCCGGTGCGCGACGGCACGGTGCTGCAGTCCTTCGAGGGCCAGGACATCGGCATCGTCACCAGCGGCCTGCTCGGCCCCACGGCCGACCGCTGCGTCGCGATGGGCTACGTGGCCACCGCGTTCTCCGAGCCCGGCACGCGCGTGCAGGCCATCGTGCGCGGCAAGCCAGTGCCGATGGAAGTCTCGACCATGCCTTTCGTGCCGACGCGCTATTACCGCGGCTGACCGCGGCCAGGCTCTGCATCCCCTGATTCAGTTTTTTCCACGAGGAGTTTTCCCATGAGCATCAAGTACACCAAGGACCACGAGTGGGTCTCGGCCGAAGGCGACGCCGCCACCGTCGGCATCACCGTGCACGCGCAGGACGCGCTGGGCGACGTCGTGTTCGTCGACCTGCCCGAGGTCGGCAAGACCTTCGCGCAAGGCGAAGTCGCCGGTGTCGTCGAATCGGTGAAGGCCGCGGCCGATGTGTTCATGCCCGTCTCGGGCGAGATCACCGAAGTGAACGAAGCGCTGCGCGCCGACCCCTCGCTCGCCAACAGCGATCCGCTGGCCTCGGGCTGGTTCTTCAAGGTCAAGCTGAGCGAGCCCGCACAGCTCGACGCCCTGCTCGACGCTGCCAGCTACGACAAGTTCGCCGCCGAATCCTGAAAATGCTTGCCCCTCGGCTTGCCACTTCGTGTGCTTCGCCATCCCCCATGGGGAAGGCGCGGCCCGCCTTGGGGCGGCCCGGCGGCGACCGCTGAGTCCTTCTTCTTTTCTACGCTGATCCATCACGCCATGCCGATTCCCGCCCTTCCCTCTTTGCAAGAACTAGAGAACGCCGAAGAATTCCTCGCCCGCCACATCGGCATCGATGCGGCGGACGAGGCGCGCATGCTGCCGGTGATCGGCTCGGAAACGCGGGCGGAGCTCATCGACGGCATCGTGCCCGCGGCCATCCGCCGCGCGAAACCGATGCGCCTGCCGGCCCCGGTGACCGAGGCCGAGGCGCTGGCCGAGCTGAAGGCGATGGCGTCGAAGAACAAGGTGTTCAAGAGCTTCATCGGCCAGGGCTACTACGGCACGCACACGCCGGGCGTCATCTTGCGCAACGTGCTGGAGAACCCCGCCTGGTACACCGCCTACACGCCCTACCAGGCCGAGATTTCGCAGGGCCGCATGGAGGCCTTGCTCAACTTCCAGACGATGGTGTGCGACCTCACGGGCATGGCCATCGCCAACGCGTCGATGCTCGATGAAGCCACGGCCGCGGCCGAGGCGATGACGCTCGCCAAGCGCAGCGTCAAGAGCAAGAGCAACGTGTTCCTGGTCTCCGGCGACTGCCATCCGCAGACCATCGAGGTCATCAAGACGCGCGCCGCGCCGCTGGGCATCGAAGTCAAGGTGAGCACCGCTTCCGAGACGCTGCCGCACCTCATGGTGAGCGGCGAATTCTTCGGCGTGCTCGCGCAGTACCCCGCCACCACCGGCCACGTGCACGACCTGCGCCCGCTCGCGGGCCACGCCCATCAATGCGATGCCGCGTTCTGCGTGGCGGCCGACCTGCTCGCGTTGACGCTGCTCGCGCCTCCCGGCGAATGGGACGCCGACATCGTCTGCGGCACCACCCAGCGCTTCGGCATGCCGCTGTGCAACGGCGGCCCGCACGCCGCGTACCTGGCCTGCCGCGATTCGTTCAAGCGCTCGCTGCCGGGCCGCTTGGTCGGCGTGAGCGTCGATTCGCACGGCCAGCCCGCGTATCGCCTCGCGCTGCAGACGCGCGAGCAGCACATCCGCCGCGAGAAGGCCACCTCCAACATCTGTACCGCGCAGGTGCTGCCGGCCGTCGTGGCCAGCATGTACGCCGTGTACCACGGGCCCGACGGGCTCACCCGCATCGCGCAGCGCGTGGCGGCGCTCACCGCCATCCTCTCGAAGGGCCTGTCGCAGATGGGTCGCGAGCCGGTCAACACCACCGCGTTCGACTCGCTCACGATCCGCACCGGCGACGACACCGCCGCGATCATCGAGCGCGCGCAGGCTGGCGGTGTCAATCTGCGCCAGCGGCTGCAACAGCACCTGGGCATCTCGCTGGACGAGACCACCACGCGCGCCGACATCGAAACCCTGTGGGCCCTGTTCGTGCCCGCCGGCACGCCGATGCCGCGCTTCGACGACCTGGCCGCCAACACCACGCCGCTGATTCCCGAAGACCTGCGCCGCACCAGCGCCTTCCTCACGCACCCGGTGTTCAACACGCACAAGAGCGAGACCGCGATGCTGCGCTACATCCGCAGCCTCTCGGACAAGGATCTCGCACTCGACCGCAGCATGATCCCGCTGGGCAGCTGCACGATGAAGCTCAACGCGACCAGCGAGATGATCCCCATCACCTGGCCCGAGTTCGCGAACATCCACCCCTTCGCGCCCGCCGAGCAGCAGCTGGGCTATGCGCAGCTCGACGCGCAACTGCGCGCGTGGCTGTGCGAAGCGACCGGCTACGCGGGCATCAGCCTGCAGCCCAACGCGGGCTCGCAGGGCGAGTACGCGGGCCTGCTGGCCATCAAGTCCTTCCATGAAGCCAAGGGTCAGGGCCACCGCAACATCTGCCTGATTCCGTCGTCGGCCCACGGCACCAACCCCGCGAGCGCGCAGATGGTGGGCCTGCAGGTGGTGGTGACGGCCTGCGATGCGCAAGGCAACGTCGACATGGACGACCTGAAGCGCGCCTGCGAGAAGCACAGCGACAAGCTGGCCGCGGTGATGATCACCTACCCCAGCACGCACGGCGTGTTCGAGACGCGCGTGAAGGAACTCTGCGAACTGGTGCACGAACACGGCGGCCGCGTGTACGTGGACGGCGCCAACATGAACGCGCTGGTCGGCGTGGCCGCGCCCGGCGAGTTCGGCGGCGACGTGAGCCACCTGAACCTGCACAAGACCTTCTGTATCCCGCACGGGGGCGGCGGCCCGGGCGTGGGCCCGGTGTGCGTGGTCGAAGACCTCGTGCCGTACCTGCCGGGCCATGCGACGGCCGGTGTGGCGTCGAACGGCGTCGGAGCTGTTTCCGCAGCGCCGCTGGGCAACGCGGCCGTGCTGCCGATCAGCTGGATGTACTGCCGCATGATGGGCGCCAAGGGCCTGCAGGCCGCGACCGAAACGGCCATCCTGAGCGCCAACTACATCAGCGCGCGCCTGAAGGACCACTACCCCACGCTGTACGCGAGCCCCAATGGCCACGTCGCGCACGAGTGCATCCTGGACCTGCGCCCGCTGAAAGACACCAGCGGCGTCACCGCCGAAGACGTGGCCAAGCGCCTCATCGACTACGGCTTCCACGCCCCCACGCTGAGCTTCCCCGTGCCCGGCACGCTGATGGTGGAGCCCACCGAGAGCGAGCCGCTGGCCGAGCTCGACCGCTTCATCGACGCGATGATCGCGATCCGCGGCGAAATCCGCCGCATCGAAGAAGGCGTGTGGCCCAGGGAAGACAACCCGCTCAAGCACGCACCGCACACCGCGGCCAGCCTGCTGGGCACCGAATGGGCGCACCCCTACTCGCGCGAACTCGGCGCGTTCCCGTTGGCCGAACTCAAGCTGGCCAAGTACTGGCCGCCGATCGGCCGCGTGGACAACGTGTACGGCGACCGCAACCTGTTCTGCAGCTGCGTGCCGGTGGGCGAGTACGAAGAAACCGAAGCGGCGCGGGCCTGAACGCGCGGGCGCCGCGGCGCCCTGTCCGTATCAGCCTTCGCGGCGGTACATCGCCCACTTCACGGTGAGGATGTCCGCCGCGATCTTCGCGGCATTCACGCCCGCGTAGGTCTCGGTGGGATTGAATTCGAAGCCCTCCTGGTATCGCTTGATGCGCGCGAAGTCCCGGTCGAAGGTCATCGGGCCCATCAGCTCCGCGGGATCGACGCCCGCGGGCAGCGCGAGGAATTTCTCCGGATCGGTGGCACTCTGGTAGAGGTCGACGCTCATCGGGTTCATAGGCTTGTCCTCGTAATTTGAGAACAAATGGTCCCCGGCCCCGGTGCCCCGCGCAATCGGTCCGCGCCTACGCGGCGCGCCGGATCAAACCCGATCGATCACTCGGCGTTCAGGGCTGCTTCTTCTTCGCCAGCTCGCCCGTGGCGATCTGCTGGCGGAAACCGCGCAGGCTGGCCTTCACCTTGCGCTCGTTCTCGGGGCCCATGCGCACCATGATCTTCTGGCCCGAGGACATCGCCTCCAGCTTCGGATCGACGTATTCGTAGCGCACCCACGGCCGCGTCGAAGGCACGTCGCCCTTCACCTCGACCAGCCGCACCTGCACCGGGCCGCTGGGCTCGGGCGCTTGCAAGAGGTGGTCGATCACCGCGATGAGCCGGTCGTTGAAATACCGCCCCGGAAAGCCGAGCTCTTCATACGCCTTCTGGAACAGCGGATAGAGCTTGGCGTACACCGTCGCCGCCTTGGCCGGATCGACCGTTTCGGCGAGCAGCACGATGCCGTTGTAGCGCGCCGCGTTGTTCGCCGCGATGGTCTGCGTGCCGCCCTGCGGCCCGTCGGTGATGAAGCGCTGCCCCGTGGGCTGCACCGGCCACGCGCTGGCGGGCGCCTGTTCGCGCGCGAGGTTGTCGACCGTGGCGACGAAGCGCCGCACGATGCCGTCGGAGCGCAGGTATTCGGAAGCGTTCTTGCCGCCGAGGAGTTCGGCCAGCGCCTTCATCACGCGCGAATCGGATTCCGCGAGCGCCGGCAACGCGGCATCGGGCGGCGCGAGCGCTTCGACGGGGTTCTGAGGGCCCGTGGGTTCGGCGGCGGCGGGCGGCGTCGTGGGTCCGTCGTTCGGCGCGGTGGCCACCGGCGTGGGCTCGGGCGGCTTCTGCTGTTGCTGGAACCAGCGCCAGCCGAAGAATGCGGCCACCAGCACCACGAGGCCGATGACGACGATCATGCCGATCGGCGTTTCGCGGCGGGGCCTGAAGTCGGGGGCGTCGTCCCTGGAGCCGGGGGAGTCGTTGTCGGTCATGGCGGCACTTTCCTTTTGCTGAAGGCTGTGTGATGCAGGAGACCGGTCGATGTTGCATCAATCGGCACCGCGTCACGCCACAAGCTCGTAACGCCTTGTGACGCAACCGCCTTCGCGGCGACAACTCAGGCGGCGCTGGCCGGTGCGCTCAGCGACTGCAGCCACGCGATCGTGCCCTGCAGCTCGGCCGGCCGGATCTCGTGCGCGCCCGGAAAGTCAGAGCCCGACAACGCCAGCGGCAGCGTGCGCGCCAGCTCGCGCGTGGCCGCCGCGGCGGCCGGTGGAATCACGTTGTCGGCGCTGCCATGGCTCACCCACAGCGCCTTGCCCTCGAAGGCCTCGGGCGGCGCGATGTGCGGCACCACCTGCGCAAGCAGCCGGCTGTGCCACACCATCGCGGCGCGCAACTTCGCGGGCTGCGTGAGCAGCAACGACAGCGCCATGATCCCGCCCTGGCTGAAGCCGCCCACCACGATGCGCTCGGGCGGCACGCCCAGCTGCTGCGCGGCCGAGTCGATCATCTCGCCGACGAGGAAGCGGCTCTCTCGTTCCTGCTCTTCATCGATGCGGCGCCCGCCATCGGGCAGCACCTCGAACTCGAACCACGCATAGGCATCGGGCGACAGCACGTACGGCGCGCGCAGGCTCAGCACATGGAACTGCGGCGGCATCAGCCGCGCGAGGCCGAACAGGTCCTGCTCGTTGCTGCCGACGCCGTGCATCAGCACCAGCAGCCACGGCTCGCGGACGCTGGCCTCCGCGCTGTGTTCGAGAAATTTGAGGGGCAGATGAAGTTGGGTCATGAATGGAGTGAATCAGCGGGATGCCTGAAAACCTCGGGCCAGCGCGCGGGTCACTTCGGCCGCCGGCACCTCGCGGCAGCCGGTGGCGTTCTGCCCCGACCACAGTGGAGAAAAGTCGCCGCTGCCCTGCGCCTCGGCCTTGGCGCGCAGCGGTGCGATGCCCGAGGTGGCGAGCGGAAACTCGGGTGCGGCTGCGCCGATGGGCCCCAGCTCGCGCATCACGCGGTTGACGATGCCCCGTGCCGGCCGGCCGGTGAAGAGATTGGTGAGCGCGGTGTGGCGGGCGGCTTCGCTCTTGAGCGCTACGCGGTGGATCGCGCTGGTCGTGGCCTCGGGCGTCAGCATGTAGGCGGTGCCGACCTGCACGCCCGCGGCGCCCAGCGCCATGGCTGCGGCCACGCCGTTCGCATCGGCGATGCCGCCGGCCGCGATCACCGGCACCTTCAGCGCGCGCACCAGTTGCGGCAGCAGTGCGAAGGTGCCCAGTTGCCTGGTGAGGTCATGCGAGAGAAAGTGGCCACGGTGCCCGCCCGCCTCGAGCCCCTGCGCGATGACCGCATCGGCCCCATGCGCTTCGAGCCACAGCGCCTCCTCGACTGTCGTGGCCGAGGCCAGCACCTTCGCGCCCCAGCCACGCACCCGCGCCAGCAGCTCGGCGGACGGCAACCCGAAATGAAAGCTCACCACCGGCGGCTTGAACTCGGCCAGCAGGTCGGCCACCTCGGCGCTGAAAGGGTTGCGGCCGGGGCCGGTCGGGATGCTCGCCGCATCGATGCCGTACTCCGCGTAGTACGGCGCGAGCGCGGCGCGCCACGTGGCCTCGTGCTCGGGGCTCGGCACGGGCGGCGTGTGGCAGAAGAAGTTGACGTTGAAGGGCTTGTCGGTGCCGGCGCGGATGGCGGCGAGCTCGCTGCGCAGGGCCTCGGGGCCCAGCATGGCGCACGGCAGCGAGCCGAGTCCGCCCGCGTTGCTCACCGCGATGGCCATGGCGCTGACCTGGATGCCGGCCATCGGCGCCTGGATGAGGGGAAGTTCGGTGCCGAGGAGTTGCTGCAGCGTGGTCATTCGGAGGTTCCTTCGAAGTCGAATGCCGGCCATTGTCCTGGCAAGCCGGAGGGCGGTGCGGCGACAGGGTCATCGCGGGGCGCCTGCACCGGGTTGTGGTTCGCGCAGAGCCTGTCGAAGCGCAGCGCGCGCCTTACTCCTCGCTCGTCCACTCCACCTGCACGCCCAGGCTGCGCAGGTTCTCCACGAAGCGCGGATGCGCGCGGCGGATCGGCGTCGCGTTGCGGATTTCCGAGCGCCCTTCGATGCTCGCCGCCACCATGAAGAGCGCGATCGCCACGCGGATGATGTAGGGGCTCTCGACCACCGCCGGCGTCAGCGGATTGCCGCCGAAGGTGATGAGCCGGTGCGGGTCCGACGAGAACACGTGTGCGCCGAACTTGGAGAGTTCGCCGGTCCAGCCCAGCGCGCCGTCGTACACCTTGTTCCAGAACATCGCGTTGCCCTGTGCGCGCACGCCCAGCGCAATGAAGATCGGCAGCAGGTCCACCGGGAAGTAGGGCCACGGCGCCGCCTCGACCTTGGTGAGCACGTTGCTCGTGAACGGCGTCTGCACCTTCAGCGGCCCGGTGCGGATGGCGCGCGACCAGCCGTCCGCATGCTCGATGCGCACGCCGAATTTCGCGAAGGTGCGGTCCAGCAGCGGAAAGTTGGCCGGCGCGCTGTTGCGCACGATCACGTCGCCGTCGGTGATGGCGCCGAGCGCGAGAAAGGTCGTGATCTCGTGGAAGTCTTCGTCGAAGCGGAACTCGCCGCCGGTGAGCGCGCCGCCACCGTGCACCGTCACGCGCGAGGTGCCGATGCCCTCGATGCGCACGCCGATCATCGCCATGAAGCGGCAGAACTCCTGCACATGCGGCTCCGAGGCGGCGTTGGTGAGCGTGGAGGTACCGTCCGCGGCGGCGGCGCACAGCACGAAGTTCTCGGTGGTGGTGACCGAGGCGTAGTCCAGCCAGTGGTCGGTGGGCGTGAGGCGCCCGGCGCTGCGCACGAGC
Organism: Variovorax boronicumulans; assembly: GCF_030812215.1. Taxonomy (GTDB): domain Bacteria; phylum Pseudomonadota; class Gammaproteobacteria; order Burkholderiales; family Burkholderiaceae_C; genus Variovorax; species Variovorax boronicumulans_C. Next base: position 597,172 of record NZ_JAUSSG010000001.1, read on the forward strand.
AGCGAGCCTTCGGTGCGCTCCACCTGGCCGCCGAAGCGCTGGAACACCTCCACATGCGGATCGATCTCGCGCACGCCCAGCGTGCAGCCCTTGACGTTGTCTTCCAGCCGCGCCACGCCGAAGCGCGCAAGCAGCGGCGGCACCAGCATGATCGACGAGCGCATCTCTTCGGGGAGGCGGTGCAGCGCGGCGTCGAACGCGGTTTCGCGATGATGCAGCGCGAGCGTGCCGGTGGCGTGGTCCATCTGCACATCGCTGCCGAGGGTTCGGAAGATGTCCAGGATCTTGCGCACGTCGGTGATGTCGGGCACGCCGAGCAGCCGCAGCGGCTCGTTGGTGAGCAAGGTGGCGCAGAGCACCGGCAGCACGGCGTTCTTGTTGGCGGAAGGGGTGATGCGGCCGCGAAGCGGCGTGCCGCCGTGCACGATGAGGTTGGACATGAAGGTGCGGAGAACGGAAACGAGGGGGATCGAAGGAGAAGTCGCGGACCGTCCGCAACCGGGTGACGGGACTTTACCGTCCGCAGATGGCTCCCACGGCCAGGGAGTTGTAAGAACTTGCCGGGCGCCCCGGATGCGGGCGGGTCCGAATCCGGCGGCGCAGCGCGCTCGAAGCCGACTCGGCACGAAACCTGCAGGATGCCCGCACAACGAAACGAGCCGCCACATGCCCATCACCCGATCCCTTTTCGCAGCGCTTGCCGCCATCGCCACCCTCTCCGTGTCCACGCCCGCCCTGGCGCAGGACGCCTACCCCAGCCGCCCCGTCAAGGTCATCGTCGCGTTGCCGGCCGGCGGCAGCGTGGACATGGTCGCGCGGCTGGTGAGCCAGCAACTCGCGGCCGACCTCGGCCAGCCCTTCGTGGTGGACAACAAGGCCGGCGCTTCCGGCCAGATCGGCACGCCGCTGGTCTCGCGCGCGGCGCCCGACGGCTACACGCTCATGGTCTCGCCCGCCTCGTTCCTCACCACCAACAAGAGCATCTTCAAGACGCTGCCCTACAACCCGGAAACCGACTTCGCGCCCGTCACCAAGCTGGTCAACCAGGCCATGGTGCTGGTGGTGCGCGACAAGTCGCGCTTTGGCACCGTCGCCGACGTGCTGGCCGCGGCGAAGGCCAACCCCGGCAAGCTGACCTACGCGTCCTCGGGCGACGGCAGCCCGCAGCACCTGGCGGGCCTCATGTTCGAGAGCCGCACCGGCGCGCGGCTGCTGCACATTCCCTACAAGGGCGGCGCGCCGGCAATCACCGACCTCATCGGCGGCGTCGTGGACATGGTGTTCGCCCCGCTCCCGGAAGCGCTGCCGCACATCCGGGGCGGCAAGCTGCATCCGGTCGGCGTGCTGAGCGACAAACGCGCCGTGTCGGCGCCCGAGATTCCGACGCTGCGCGAAGGCGGCGTCGACGGCGTGGTGCTGTCGGCGTGGATCGGCCTGCTGGCCCCGGCGAAGACGCCGCGGCCGATCCTGGAGCGGCTCGACAAGTCGGTGAAGGCGCTGCTGCGGGGCGATGCAAAAGCGAGGTTGCTGGAGGTAGGCATGGAGCCCTCGCCCGACGATGCCAAGCCGCTGGGGCAAGTCATCGCGGAGGAAACACGGATTCACGCGGACCTGGTGAAGGCGGCGGGGCTGGTGCCGCAGTAAGCAGGCGCGGACGCTGCCTGCACTCCCCTCTACTTGCGGTGCTGGTAGATCTGGATCAGGTTGCCGCAGGTGTCCGCGAAGATCGCCAGCCTGACCGCGCCCGCGTCGGACGGGTCCATCGTGAAGCGCACGCCCTGCTCCCGCAGGCGCTTCGCCTCCGCATCGATGTCGTCGCACTCGAACGCTGTCGCGGGGATGCCCTGGCTCATCAGCGCCTGCTGGTACGCGAGCGCCGCGGGGTTGGCATTGGGTTCGAGCGAGAGTTCGGTATCGCCGCCTTCGGGTGACTTCACCGAGAGCCACTTGTAGCGGCCCATCGGTATCTCCTGGCTTTTCACGAAGCCCAGGACCTGCGTGTAGAAGGCCAGGGCCTTGTCCTGGTCGTCGACGAAGAGGCTGGTGAGGTTGATGCGCATGGTGGTCGGGTCAGTGGTGAGGAGGTGCGGAGCCGCCATCCTGCACCACGCGACCGGGCGCGACTTCGCTGAAATTGAGGTCGCTCGCATGGGCCTCGTTCATGAGCGCGACGCAGCCCAGCGGCGCGACGAAGCGCTTCGCCGTGCGCCGGTACACGCGCGGCGGCATGCCGAAGTGCCGGGTGAAGAGGCGCGAAAAACTCCCCACGTTGTCGAAGCCCAGTGCGAGGCCGATCTGCGTGGCCGGCTCGTCGCTGGCCAGCAGCCATTCGCTCGCGCGCTGCAGGCGGGCGCGTGTGCGGCACTGCAAAGGCGTTTCGCCGAAGAGCGCGTTGAACTGGGTGATGAAGTGCGAAGTCGACAAGCCCGCCTCGCGCGCCAGCTTCGCCACGCTGGCCGGTGGCTCCAGTTCGAACTGGAGGCGGCTGCGGGCGTGGCACATGCGGCGCAGGAGATCGGGGGTGATCATGGGTGAATCGACAGGCTAGCCATTTTTCTTCTTGCACCAAGGTCCCGATTCTCCGAACGCACGAATCCACTCGCGGGGAACAAACTGAACCGGCCGCACTTCATCGGGTCCTTGAGCTGAAGGAGATACCGCGTAGAGCTGGTGGGTGCAGTCATTCCCATCCGAGTTCATGCGAAACACGTAGGACATTCCCGCTTCAGGGATGAACTCAATGGTCGGGGTGCATCCTTTGAATGAGGGTGCCAAGGCCGCTCCCACAGCACCGCCCACCGCCATGGAGATGAGCATGCGATCTCCTGGGTCCATGCCAGTGGTCAACACAACTTCCTTTTCTGCCGGCACTGCGAACGAGCGTGACGATTTCGGTTCAATCAAACCCGTGCTGGTTCTGTTTGTGCACTCCGCTGCACCTTCGTGAAAGTGGGCGGACATCTTGTCCTTCCCGTCGTTGATAAACCTGATGGAAGCCTTGGGACCAGTCGCTGGCTCGCGGTACGGCGCCGCACAGCCCAGCAGCGCGAGAGGTATGACCCAAATGGCAAGCTTTGTCGCACGTGTTGTCAGGGCTCGCAAGATAGATTCGTGAAAACGCATTGGTACTGTCCTTGAAGAAGGGATCGCTGTATGGAGGTGAGTGACGAGGCTGACGTCGGCGCGGTCGGTCAATTGAAACCAGCGCCCTGACCTTACCTCGGGAATCCGTACACCACCGCTGAGCTCATGAATTGGCTTGCCTTGGCGCGGTGGGCTGATGATCAGAGGATGGCGTGTCCGGAAATTCATCAAGTTCTTTCAGGATCGCTTCAAGCACCGCGTGAAGCCTCGACCAGGAGGGAAACGTCAACGCCTTGCCCGACGCAGCCCTTCGCGCGCCTGCCGCCTTGAGTTTTTCGGCGACGGCTCCCTTTGCATCAAAAACTGCCGGGTGCTGCAAGCCTTGGCTCGACAACACTTCACTGGCTGTGCAACCAAGCCGATTGGCCAAGATCTCAGTGGCGGCCTTGGTGCTGGCAAGGGCACTGTTAACAATCATGTGCGCAACTCACAAACCCGCGATCACCGCCGCCCTGTATTCCATTCCTTATCGCACGCATTGGCCGGGCGGCCAGACAGCGAAACCTGTTGATAGTAGAAATCGCTGCTTGACTCTGAAGCGGCTCCAGGGTTTTTAATTCCTTTGCGCGCGATTCCGCGAACGCACTCAATCCAAACAGGGAAAACCAAATGACCATCTGCTCACAACACCCCGGAGAACACGCTCACCAGCATGGACCGTCATGCGGCCACACGGCCATCACGCATGGTGACCATGTCGACTATCTGCATGACGGCCATTTGCACCACATGCACAACGGCCACGTTGACGAACACACCCTTGAAGTAACGGTCGCGAATCCCGATCAATGCACGCCGAACCATCGCTGCGAGGGGCATGAGGCAGGACATGTTCATGGTCCCGACTGCGGCCACGAAGCCGTGCCGCATGGCGATCACATCGACTACCTGGTTGACGGTCACCTTCATCACCCACACGGGGATCATTGCGATGATCACGGTGCCGTGAAGCTGGCCTGAATCGCTTCCTCCTGATTGACCTGTGCCCGCCCCGTGCGGGCTTTTTCTTGCCCTGTGTTGTCGATACAGCAGAGGCTGCACAACGCCCCGGAGTGACGCGCTCTTTCTTGAGCTCGCCCGTTGGCGGCCCAAAAAAGAAAAGCGGCGAGTGCACCAAGGAAAGTGAGGGCCAGCCCGACGGCTTGCGTGATCTTGATCTTTTGATTCATGGAGCCCGGCGAGCAAGGCTGCAAAGTCTAGGGCAGCTTTCTTCCTCGGAAATTTCAGGCGTGATGAATTGCACATTGATAAGAAGATTCGATCGATTGCCTGAACTCGTTCATCTTCAAACAATGTTCCCGATGGCTAACAAAGAAAAACAAATAGCCAGGTGCAGCAAATGAACGAGAACCGCATCTGTCCGGCGAAGTCATCTTGATTGTGTGCGGCTGCGACAGCAGCCTCCTGTCTGACCCGCTTCCATGCGGACACATGGACGCCACCCCTGCGGCCCCGGCGGCAACCCGTGCACAAGGCGCCCTCTCGCCCGCCCCCATAGACTGTCCTCATGCCCCAACCCAACACCCCTTTCAGCGACGCATCCGCCCTCCGCGACTACGCCGAAAAGACCGCTCGCATCGTTCCCGGCCTGCACGACCTGCAGACGATGGCTGCCTTGCTCGTCGCAGAGCGCGCGCCCGAGTCGGCCAACGTGCTGGTCATCGGCGCCGGCGGCGGCATGGAATTGAAGGCGCTGGCAGAAGCGCATCCGAAATGGCAATTCGTCGGCGTCGATCCATCGCAACCCATGCTCGATCTGGCAGCGGCGGCGCTCGGCCCGCTTGCCGCGCGCGCCCGGTTGCATCTGGGCTATACCGACACGGCGCCCACCGGCCCGTTCGATGCCGCGACCTGTCTCCTGACGATGCACTTCGTGCCCCTCGCAGAGAGAAGATCGACGCTGAAGGAAATCCATCGCCGCCTGAAACCCGGTGCGCCTTTTGTCACGGCGCATCTCAGTTTTCCCCAGGCGGAGGAAGAGCGGGCGCTGTGGCTGTCGCGGTATGCGGCTTTCGCCATCGCTTCGGGCGTCGAACCGGAGAACGCGCGCAAGGCGGCATCCACCATCGGCTCGACCCTGCCGCTGCTCGGCCCGGAACAAGAGGAGGAGTTGCTTCGAGAAGCCGGCTTCTCGAACGTGCGCCTGTTCTACGCCGGCATGGCGTTCAGGGGCTGGGTGGCGCAAGCCTGAGCGGCGTGATGGGACCTGGCGGAATCGCAGCAGCCGGGAGGCAAGCCGCTGCCGTTCAATCACTCGCCGTACTTTGCGCCGATGCCCCAGACCTCGATCACCACGGGGGTGCGGGCGACGATGGCGGCGGTGGGGTCTGGCGTTGCGCCTCTTCGTCCTTGATTACCGGGACCTCGGAAACTTCGTTATCAATGGCCATGGTTTTGGGCCGCTGCCATCGATGATTGAACGAGAAAGCGAGGCAGCCCACTCCGCCTACAGTTCGAGCCGCTCCCAGCGCTTGTAGGCCCACTCGTATTTGCCGCATGCATAGGACACCACGGTGTCGATGGCCTCATCGACACCGACGGGCTCGGCGCTGCGGTAGTGCGCGCCCGCGGCGACCAGTTGGTGCTCCAGGTGAAAGCCCTTCGCGTCGGCATACAGCTGCATGTACGTTCCGCCGCGCAATTCGATGATCGCGAATGCGGCCGAATTGTCTTGCAGCCTCGGAATCCAGTGGCGGATGTTGGCCTCGTTCGCCGGCTCCGACACACCGAAGTCGGGGCTTTCCAGCATGGGCAACTGGTACTCCGCGCCGATATCGAAAAGAAGATGCTCCTGCGCGGTCGATGCGCCGTGCCTGACGATGGCGATGAAGAAGCAATCGGGCAGGTCCAGCGGCACATGCACCAGCAGCGCATCGTGCGCCTTGGCGCGACGCACGAAAACCCGCGCGAGCTCGGGTGCAGTCCACGCCGTCAATCGCAGCGATTCGCGAAGGCTGCCCGCCAGTTCCACGGCATTGCGCTTGACGGCGTCGCTTGCGGCGTGATCCTCCGTGCCTCCCTCGAGCAGGTCGAGGTATTCGTGGAGCTGCACCTGCCTTGAAGGAGGCTGCTTCGGTTTGCGCGAGAAGAACATGGGGATGCGGCTTTCGCAGAGCGAGACGGATGAGATGGCCTGAAGGCGCATTGTCGATTCGCACGGCGTCGGTGCACACACGCTTTTGCAGGTGCCGCGGGCCATCCCGATCGTTGTTGTTGCACACCCGCCACGAAGCGCCTCCGGCAAAAAGGCGGAGAAAACCTCGCAACAGCTGCGAAGCCGCAAGACCCGCCGACTTGACCTGGGTCAAGCGCTCGCGGCACCCCCATGGCTAGCATCGAAGACAACACGAGGAGACACCGTGGAACTCGAGATACCGGAAATGCTGGCCGCTGTACTGCAGGGTCAGGTCGGCGCGCAGTCGCCGCTTGGCCAGCAGTTGAGTGGGTACGGCGCCGGCAGCGGCGTGCGCATCGTGTCCAGCCAGCATTTCGACGGCGAATCGCTCAACCTGCTGTTCCAGCTGGGCATGGGCGCCGGTGCGCGCGACCTGGTGTTCCAGCTGCTCGCGCTGGACAACCTCAACGGCGAACCGCTCGCGCGGCCCATTCCGAGCCTGGAGCTGATGGTGCCGGCGCTCATCGAATGGCTGCGCCGCGACCTCATCGACGGCTGGCTCTACCAGCGCGGCAAGGACGGCGCGCTGCTTCCCTGGCTGGTGCACACGGTGCGCCTCGTGAAGCCGACGGACGGCGAGGCCTACGTGCTGGTCGGCCTCCTGGCCAACACGCTGCAGGCGGCCGGCCGCGAGCCGCCCACCGAGCCGCGGTTGCGCTTCTCGGGCATGACCTGGGGCCTGAGCTTCTACGCGGAAGACCTGCCCGGACGCACGCTGGCAGGCCTCTTTGCCGACCATGGCTTTCACAAGGAGTGCGCGGAGTTCAAGCGCGAGTACGACAAGCAGGTCGCGTGCTTCACCAGGCTGCAGCCGCAGTTCGGCGCCCAGTTCACCGTCGACGGCTGCGTGTGGACAGCCGGCGAAGGCCCGCGGGCCGGCATGTCGTGCCACCGGCTGCCCGAAGGTGCGACGGTGCGTTGTGTGAACGACGAAGAACTTCTGCGCCGCCGCTTCGACCTTGCCGCCGATCCGCACTACTGGCGCGAGAGCGGTGTCGCCAGCGGGTTCGACCGCATTCCGCAGCACTGCTATCTGCACCTGTTTCATCTGGACTGGCACCGCAACGTCTGGGTCCATGCGCAGCATGTGCAGGCGCACACGTACCAACCCAACCTGCGCGAGCGGCTGGTGCTGCCGCAGGCGCATCGCGACCTGATCGACATCCTCACGGCCGACCGCAGCTTCCTCGTGGAAGACGTCGTGCCCGGCAAGTCGGGCGGCACCACCATCCTGTGCAAGGGCGCGCCGGGCCTGGGCAAGACGCTCACCGCCGAGGTCTATGCCGAGGTGGTCGGCAAGCCGCTGTACCGCGTGCATTCGGGCCAGTTGGGCGTCACGGCCAACTCGGTCGAGGCCAGCCTCACGAAGATCCTGCAACGCGCCGCGCGCTGGGACTGCGTGCTGCTGCTCGACGAGGCCGACGTGTACATCCGCCGGCGCGACAACGACCTGCAGCACAACGCCATCGTGGCCGAGTTCCTGCGCACGCTGGAGTACTTCAGCGGCCTGCTCTTCATGACCACCAACCGCGACGGCGATATCGACGAGGCGATCCTCTCGCGCTGCATCGCGGTCATCGACTACCAGCCGCCGGGCCCGGACGATGCGCGGCGCCTCTGGTCCACGCTGTCGGCGCAACTGGGCGTGGAGCTGCCGGGCGCGGTGATCGACAGGCTGGTGGCGGACTACGCCGGTGCGAGCGGGCGCGACATCAAGGAACTGCTCAAGCTCACGAGCAAGTACTGCCGCCGCAAGGAGCTGCCGCTCTCCACGCAGGCGTTTGCGCAGTGCGCCGTGTTCCGCGGGATCACCTGCGCCTCGCAAGCCGGAGCGCGGATGAGGAACGACGAATGATCGATGCCAGCCTGCTCGATGGCGCGCTCACCGGCCGCTTGGCCTTCCGGCCGGGCGCCCTGCCCGCTTCGGACCCGCTGCCGCCGGGGCGCCACGGCCTGGCGTTCGCCGAAGGACGCGAGGCCGTGCTGGTGGTGCCCGAAGGATTGCCGATCGATGCACCGCTGCCGCTGCCGCTGCTGGTGATGTTCCACGGCGCGGGCGGCGAGGCCAACCGGGTGCTGCCGCATTTCGTGGCGCACGCGCGGGCGCGCAAGTTTCTTCTGCTGGCGCCGCAATCGATGTACCCGACGTGGGACATCGTGGTGGGCGGGCACGGGCCCGATCTGGAGCGGCTAGACGGCGCGCTCTCGACGGTGGCCGGGCACTTTCGCATCGACCCCACGCGCCTCGCGTTCGCCGGTTTTTCCGACGGCGGCAGCTACGCCCTCTCGCTCGGCGTGACCAATGGCGATGTGGCGAGCCATGTGATCGGGTTGTCGGCGGGCTTCATGAACGCGTTCACGCAGACGGGAAAGCCGCGGGTGTTTCTTGCACATGGCCGCGCCGACAGCCAGTTGCCCATCGAGACCAGCGCCCATCCGCATGCACGGCGGCTGCTGGAGAGCGGGCACGACCTGACGCTTCAGCCCTTCGATGGCGACCACGTCATCGTGCCGTGGGTGGTCGGGCGGGCGGTGGAGTTCTTCATGGGACGGCAGGAGCCGTAGCACCGGCCGGCCTCTCGCGCATCGCCTCGCGCAGCCGCTGGTGCGCCTCGCCATCCCACGCGATGGGTTGCTGGTTCTTCGCGCGCAGGTAGTGGTGCGTGAACACCGCGAGGTAGGCCTCCAGCGTTTGCTCGGCGACGTGCTCGCCCGCCAGGTTCATGCACAGGGCGGCCACCTCGCTGGTGCAGAAGTGGTCGTCGCGGCCGGAGCGGCGCAGCTTGTATTGCGATATCTGCTCGGGCTCCAGGCTCAGCACCGGCAGCGCGTCGAGGTACGGGCTTCTGCCGAACATCTTGCGCGCTTCGCCCCAGGTTCCGTCCAGCAGGATGAAGAGCGGGCGTTTCGCGGTCTCGCCGGGCAATGGCCCGGGCGACGGCGGAACGGCATGCACCACACGCTCGGGCGCCGCGTACTGCCCCGGAAACACCACATAGGGTTGCCACTGCGGATCGGCCAGCAAGGCCAGCAACGCGGGATCGGTCTCGGTGCGCGCCCAGCCGAAGGCGAAGGTGTCGGCCACGACGTCGGCGATCAGCCAACCCGTGTTGCTCGGCTTGAGCGGCTCGATGTCGGCCATGAGCAGGCACACGCCCGCGCGCGTGGCCACCGACGGGCGCAATGCGCACATGCAATGGCTGGGCAGCAACCGGCAGCCGGCGCAGCGCTCGCGCTTGAAGCCGCCGCGCGCCAGGAAGGGCTTGGCGCTTCGCGCAAGGCGTGCGGCGCGAAGGAGAGAGACGGCATGAGGCATGCGGCGATTGTCGACTCGGCGGCCGGCGCCCGGGGCCGGCCTGCACCGGAGACGGCGACGCCGGGGCTCACTTGCTCACGACGAGCGGCTTCCCCTTCTCGACCAGATAGGTCGCGAGCTCCGCCGCATTGCCGCCGCCGACGTTCTTCGCCGAGTGGACCGTACCCGCCGGGATGAACAGCGAGTCGCCGACCTTCAGCGTGACGGGCGGCTTGCCCTCGAACTGGTATTGCACCGTGCCTTCGAGCACATAGGCGATCTCTTCGCCCGGGTGCGAGTGAAAGCCGAAGGCCGCGCCCTGCGCGAAATCGACGCGCACCTGGATCACCTCGCGGCCGGGATCGGCCAGGTCGTGCTTCAGCGATTGGGTGCGGCCGATGCCCGGGGGCTGCTGCGCGAATGCGAAATGCGGAACCAGGGTACTGCCGGCGACCAGCAGCATTGCAACCATCGCCTGAATCTTCATCGTCTTCGTCTTCGTCATGGAGGTCTTTCGGTATGTGGAGTGGATGACGAAGACGATTCTTGGGGCGATGCACCCCGCTTGCCGCGCACACCGTATGCCTGTGTATCCGGGCGCGCTTTCACGACAATAAATTTCACGGCCTGTCCGAATGAGAAACGTACTGTAGGAATTCGCAGCGCCGACACAGAGGCATACGTTCCGCGCGCCGGGGGGCCGACGCACCGCCGAAGATTCCGGCTCCTGTGCAAACCGAACCTCATGAAGGCAATCCATGCTGCGACTCCCTTTCAGACACCTTGTCCTCTCCGCTGCCGGCGCAGTCTTCTGCGTCATGGCCTCGGCGCAGGCCGCCACCGACATCGGCCGCCCCGCGGCTGTCGTGCCCCTGCAATCGGAGGAGCCGGCGCCCAGGCTCGTCGTGTATCCGGCGCTGGCTGCGCCCCTGGCGCGCGGCGTCGTCATCGTCCAGTACCGCACCGAGAACGCGCGGATCATTCCGGTCTTCGGCCAGGCGGCCGTCGAGGTTTCGCCGCGCGTCGGCCACCTGCATGTGACCGTCGACGAGCGGCCCGGCACCTGGGCGCACACGAGCGGCGACCCGATCATCGTGATGGGCCTTGCGCCCGGCCCGCACACGATGCGCATCGAACTGGCCGATCCGAATCACAGGATCCTTGCGAGCGAAACGCTGGCGGTGACCGTGCCCGCGCAGGGCACGCCCAGTGCGCACGCGCATTGAGCGGCGGCCCGGCTGTTGCGTGCGTGGTGCCGTCTCCCCTTGTTGCGGGCGCGGTACGCGCCTAGCATGCAGCCCATCCATCGCCATGCGCTTGCCAGGAAAGACCATGCAGCTTCACACCGCACGCATCTTTGTCCGCGACCTTGCCGGCGCCTCCCGCTTTTATGAGGAAGTCCTTGGCCTGCAACTGAAAGCCGACGGACGCGAGCAAGGCTTTTGCGTTTTCGACGCCGGGCCGATGCGCCATGCCGATCTTGGCGATGGCGTCGCGCGCTGAAGCGACCCTCCGCATTCGACACGAAGATCAATGCCTCTTTCCATCCGGGATCTGGAGTTTTTCCTGCGCGTGGCCGAACTCGGGCAGTTCGCCAAGGCTGCTGCGGCGGAAGGCGAGTCCGATGCTGCCGTGACCAAGGCCGTCCGGCGACTCGAGGCTGAAGTCGGGCTGCCTCTTTTCGAACGGGTGGGCCAGGGGGTGCAACTGACCTCCTTCGGCAGGGAACTCCTGACGCGGGCCTATCGGATCTGCACCAGTCATCGCGACCTCGTTCGTTACGCCCGCGACGTGGAACACGGGCGGTCCGGCGTGTTTCGCGTCAGCGGGACCTTGACGACCTTGAGGTTGCTCATCGAGCCGGCCCTGGCCCACCTCCATGCGCAGGTGCCCGAGACGCAGGTGGAGCTTGCAACCGGCTCCACGGAGGAATTGCTGGAGCAACTGGATCAGGGCCAGATCGACGTCGCGGTCCTTCCCGCTCTCGAAGAGACGCCGCCGAGACTGGAGCAGGTGTGCATATGGCGGGGCCACCTCGTCCCGGTGGTGCGGAATCAACACCCCTTGTGTGCCCTGGACGCATTGCGCATCGAGGACCTGTCGGCCTGCTCGTGGATCCTCCCTTCGGGCAACCCCCGGCTGTTGGCGCAGTTCCGGGCGATCTTTGCCGCGGCCGGCATGAAATTCCCCCGCGTCGCCGTCGAGTCGACCATGGGAATGATCGCGGACAAGCCGTCGCCATTGACGCTGCACACCGATCTCATCACCTACATGGCGGAGCCGGTGGCTGAGTCGTTTCAGGACTTGGTCACGGTATTGCCGTTGAAGCAGCTCTGGCAGCCCTTGGGCGCTTCGGCGATGTCCCGGACGAACGGCTACTGGTCGCCCGTGCTCGAGAAGTTCGTCGAGTCGCTGAAGGTGGTGGGGGCCGGCGACTCCTGAGCCCTGCGCACCGCGCAAGCCGGCCTCCATGTGGTCCGGGGGTTCATGCCTTCTTGGGCCTTCGCGATACGCCGACTATCGGGCGTCCCGCTCGAGTTTTGGGCGAGAAACTTTCTTTCCAATTCTCGCGCAATGCATTTTGTTTACCCAATTGAAAATAAAAATTCAAAAAATAAAATGAATTTCAATTGGCATCAATGCAATTCGCAAACTTTTTCACACATCCGGGATTTGATGAGTTTCAATTCATTCGAATCAATGAATTCATCTTACATTTTCCGGGCTTGCCAGCCATTCGGTATTGCTCCAATGCCTCGAACCATCGTTCCAGTCTCATGGCAGCAAGGATTCCACAAGACCGTTTGTTGCAGGCATTGCACAGGCAGTTCCGTCTTATTGGCGGACGTTTTTTTATTTATCCAAGAATCGTTTGACGAGGGTTTTTATGTTTTCTCAGGTGTTCCGAAAGAAATTCCATCTTCGCGCTGTGCTCGGCGGCGTTGCCGCTGCATCGCTTTTCCCTTTGGGTGCACACGCAACCCAGGCAACCGCTGATTTCACGGTCACGCTGCCGGTGAATGCGCCCAAATGCACGGTGAGCACGAGCTCCCCAGCCATCGAACTGCCGAAGGCAGGGTCCGCGGTGCAGACCACGAAGGGATATATGGCGTTCGCCGGATTCACCGAAAAGTCGCCCACCGATAACAATTATTTTGGCTCCAGCCAGGTTCAGCAATTGGCCACGATCACCTGCGACACGGCGGCAACCCCCATCAACAGCATCCTGATCAAGCCGACCGGCTCGGCGATCAAATCGACCGGTTTTACCTATCTGACCGATGCGAAGGGAAACAAAGCGGCAGATGGCAAGCTGTACATGGGCTTTGAACAACTCCAGGTGAACAATAAGGACACATATTTCTTCTACAACGACGAAAAGCCCTACAAGCCCGACAACGCATTCCTGACGGAGAACGTGGCGAACGGGACTGCCACTGTGTCCTGGAGGCCGGTGCTGCGCAGGGATGACGACAACGCCGTCATGCGGGCCCCGGAGGGTGGCGTGTACAGCGCGACCGGCACGATCATCGTCAACTACTGAGCATCGCGTTTCATGAAAGTCGTTCATGAAAATTGAATGCGCTTTCAATCTGTCCGAATAATTAATTCAGCAGGATATTCATGTTATTTCAATTGCCTCGAAGGAGATTGCGTCTTTGCGCCGTCTTCGCCGGCGTTGCCGCGGTATCGTTGCTTTCCGCAAGAGCACATGCAACGCAGGCGACTACGGATTTCAGCGTGAAGCTCTCCGTGAGTTCGCCAAAGTGCACCGTAACCACCAGTGCCGCAGATATTCAACTGGTAAAGGGAGCATCCCCCAAGCAGGGCCTGAAGGCTTATCTGCTGACGGCTGGATTCGATCTCGCCAACAAATCCAGTGACTACTTTCCGGCGCCGGGAAAATACGATCAGGTCGCCACCATATCGTGCACAACCCCCGCTACGCCCATCAACAGCATTCTGGTCAAGCCTATTGCAACGGATGTCAAGTCGAAGGGCCGTGCTTATTTCGTCGACTCGAAGGGCAATAAAGCCGCCAACGGCGATTTGACGGTGGTCTTCGAGCAGCTCGAAGTCAATGGCAAGGGTGCGCTGCATTCGTACATCGACGAAAAGCCGTACAAGCCTAGCGATGCGTTCTTGACCCAAGACAAGGTTGACGGTGTTGCGACCGTGAGTTGGAGACCCCTTATCTGGTGGGACAACGACGGCACACCCCTGGGAACCCCGGAAAACGGCAAATACAGCGTTTCCGGACAGATCGTGGTCGATTACTGATCGTCCATTTTCAGGAGGCGGCCCCTTTCAATGATCGTTTTCTTGAAAGTCGGCCGCCTCCGGTCCTTCACATGTCGAAGTAACAACATTTTCAGGATGCCGATGTTTTCGCAGTCCTCCCCCCAGAAAGTCCGTCGTCACGCCTTGATCGGCGCTGTCGTTTCAATGGCTCTTTGTCCGCTTGGCGTGCACGCAGCACAGTCGGATGCCAGTTTCGCGGTCAAGATGTCCGTGAATGCGCCGCAATGCACGGTGAAAACCAGCAGCGCCGACATCAAGCTGCCAACCAGCACGTCCCCCGAGCAGACCGCCGGGGCTTATTTGCTCGCGGCGGGTTTCGATACCGTCAACAAGTCCCCGATCAGCCTTTTCTTTGCGTCGAAGAATTTCGACCAGACCGCCACGATCACGTGCTCCACGCCGGCCACGCCGATCCGCAGTTTTCTCGTCCATCCGACCATGGCCCCTTCGGCCACGCGGACGCCGGGCGCGGTGTTTCTCGTCGATTCCAAAGGGAACAAGGCGGCGAACGGCACCATGTACATGACCTTCGAACAGCTCAAGGTCAATGGCGTCGATGCGCCTCATTCCTTCAATCGCGAGGTTCCCTACAAAGCCGAATCCTTCCTGACCGAGAACAAGAACGACGGCGTGGCCACCGTGGTCTGGCGCCCCGTCATGTGGTTTGAAAAGGAAAAGGAGCCCCTGGGTACACCGGAAGGCGGTCGATACGCTGTCTCCGGGCAGATCGTCGTCGACTACTGATCCCTTCCTTGCATGACGGCTGTCGACGAATCAGGCGGCTTTCGTTTGGCAAGAACAGATCGCTCGCAACAAGTCGGGCCGCCGGCCTGACCTCCTGATTCCTCGCGAATCCACCCTCACCCCTAGATCACCGAGGCAGCACCTCGAGTTCGTCGAAAGATGAGCTCGGGGAGTGGCTTTGCTGCGCGCACGGTGAAATTCAAATGTCCAGAACCGCCTTCACAAGCTCATCTCCAGCCGGTCACGGCCGTCGCTCGTTCCGGGCGTCGGCCTCGCGTACGGTGCCGCGAGGCATCGACGCAAACCTGGGCATGAAGCGCTCGCCGCCGACGGTGCGAAACCGCGTGGCGGTGGCCGTCGTCGCGGCATGTGCCGGGTTGCCGGGCGCAGGGCTCCGGGCGGCCCCACTGGTTTCGAAGGATGCGCTCCAGGGGGGCGCAGTGACGGAGCGCTCGATCTACATCAACCGGCGACCGGTCGGCGTGTTTCCAGTCTGCACGAAGGCTGACTCGGCGCAGGTGTATCTCCCCGCGGACTTCTACCGCCTGGTGATGCTCAAGCGGTCCGGCGAAACCATCGACTGCGAAGGCACCGCCTTCACCCGGCCCCGCCTGGATTTCGAGCGCGACGACGGACGCCTGCTGCTTTCGGCCTCCGCCACCCCCGAGGACTATGCAGAGGGGGGCGAAAGCGACGACGCGCACGATGCCCCACCGCCGCCCTCGAAGCCGGTCCCCTCGAAGCGTACGACGGCATCGGTACTGGAACACAGTCTGGGGCTGTGGGCGTCCACGGCGAGTCGTTCGGCGAACCTGAGCGCGAGCCTGCAGGCCTCGCACTACAACGAGCTGGGCCGCTTCGAGGCCAATGGCAGTTTTTCGGTCGATGCGGGCCGCTTTCGCGGGTCCGTTGCGGACCTCAGCTTCCATCGTCACGTCGACGCGCTGCAGGCGGATCTGGCCATCGGCTCGCGCACCATCCGGGCCGCGCAGCAAGGGCTGTCCTTGCGCGGGGTAATGCTCGAGTCGGACGATTCGGCGCCTGGGGCGCCTCTGAACGTGGAGCGCGTTCTCGAAGGTTTCGCGGACACGCCCGGAAAGCTGTCGATCCGCTCCGGCGGCGTGCTGCTGCGCGAGATCCAGGTCTCCGCGGGGCGGTTCTCGATCCCCGTCTCCAGCCTGGGCACGGCGAGGAACAACTCGGGCGACTACACGATGACGCTGCAGGATGCCTCGGGCGCCGTGGTGCGCTCGTGGAGCGCGTTCGTGCCCTATCAGAACAGCCTCCTGCGCGCGGGCGATGCGACCTGGAAGGCTTTCGCAGGACAGCTGGACCGGACGGGCGAGAGGGCGTTGCGTGCTTCGTCGGACCGTTGGAGTCCCGGTGTCGGCGCCGTCTACCAACGAGGGCTGAATGCCAAGACCACGGTGGAAGGACTGGCCGTGCTGGAACAGGGCGGCGGCAGGCTCGGCGTATCGCTTTATCACGTGCCTGCGAGCTGGATGTCGGTGTCGGCCGCTGTCGGCAAGGTGTGGCGGCGGGACGGCGGCCACAGGCCCATGTCCTTCCATCTGGAAGCCGATTTCCATGGCCAGTCCCTGGGGGCGAACTTCGGGGTTTCGAGCCGTTCGTGCGAATCGGAGTTTCTTTTCGCGCGGCGCCCGGACGCATGCCGGTCGGCCTGGGCTCGCCTGCGCATGAGCCTGGACTCGCTCGGTACGGTCGGCTTGTTCGCCGAGCAATCGTCGGGACGCTCGGCGAGTCAGGGCATCAGCTGGGACCTGCCGAACTTCGGCAGGAGCACGGCTTCGCTCTACGCCAACCGGACCACCACTTCGCAGTACGGTAGAAAGAACAACTACTCGGTGGGCCTGACCCTGACAGTGCCGCTGACCCAGGGCAGCATTCGCAGCGCCCTGCGGCACGACGGTTCGGGAAACACGACGGCCTCCACGACCTACGTGGGCCAGCAGGGGCCCGACCTGTCGTACTCGCTCGGCGCCCAGGTGCAGGCGCCGGCCGGCGGCGGCGACCGGACCACCCAGCTCTCCGGCACCCTGCAGTACACACCCTGGCATGGCGTCTATGGCGCCAACTTCCAGCTCGACAAAAACGGCGGCTTCCTGGGGCTGACCGAGAGCGGCGCCCTGGTCTGGACCGAAGGCCAGCTGCTGCGCGGCAAGGCGGGAGGCAATGACAGCCTCGCCGTGATCCATGCCCCGCAGGCCCGTGGCGTCACGCTTGAAAGAGGAGGACAACCGCAGGCCGTGATGAACGGCAACGGCTATGCCGCCGTGTTCGCCGCGCGCGGCGACAACAAGGACTTCAAGCTCTCGGCCGGCGAACTCGGCGAGGACATCCGGGTCGGCACCGACATCGTCGGCCAGGTGGACCGCCGCTGGGCCGCCACGCTGTGGCAGCCCGAGGTGCGCAAGGTCAATCGCGGGTGGATGCGGCTGGCGCTCGAGTCGGGCGTCTCCGTTCCCGCAGGCTCGCTGGTGCAGATCGCGGGCGCCGATCCCAGCATCGTGCTGGACGACGGCGAGGTCTTCATCGAGGAATTCCCACCCGGCACATCGCAAGCCCAGGTGCTGCTGCCGGGGAACGCTGCGCGCTGCAGCGTGAAGTTCGATGCGCCGCTCGAACTCAAGAGCAGCAACCTGGCAATGCCCCGATTCGTCTGCAACCAACCTTCCAGGAACTGACCATGTTTCATCGCCTTCTTTCATCTCCGAAACGCCGCATCCTCCAGCTCGCTGGGCTGCTCCTGACAGCAACGATGCTTCGACCGGCCTTCGCGCTGGGCATCGACAAGCTGTCGCTCGACATCGATGCCAACGGCAAGTTCTCTTCGTCTTCCCAGGTGGTCCTCTTCAACGACACCAACGACGTCGTCTTCGTCACCGGCCGGCCACTGGCCTGGAGCAGCGACGACGCGGGCTCGCTGACCACCAGCCCGACCACCGAACTGGTGATCTCGCCCGCCATGGCCCGGATCCCGGCGCAGGGATCCGCCACCTTTTCGATCCGCTACATCGGCCCGAAGAAAGAGACCGAGGCGACTTTCCGTGCCGCTTTCCGGGAAACGCGGATGCCGGGCCTGGAGGGCGGCGGTGACACCGGAGGCGTCGGCGCGCAGGTGCTCGCAGGCATCGTGGTCACGATCCCGGTCTTCGTCTCGGATTACGCCGCGAAGATCCCTGCATTCAAGGACGTGGAGGCCAGCTTCCGCCGCAACGGCCAGGAGGCCATGCTCACCGTGAACAACGGCGGCGGCCGCCACGTCATCGTCGATTCGGTCCGCATCGGCGACCAGGAGGTGCGCCGGCCGCACGACACGTTGTTCGCGAAGCGGCAGAAGACCTACACGGGCATCAAGGCACCCGCGCCGGGCGACAAGCTGACGCTGGTGCTGACCAACGGCACCGACACGCAGCGCATCGACGCCGCGGAGGCGAAGTAGATGCGCCGCCTGTGGCCGCTGCTCGCACTGTGCTACCTGCCGGCTGGTCATGCGCAGTGCAGCATCGCAAACCCGAGCCTCATGACGTCGGGCGGTGCGATCGTGTCCTCCAACACCATCCGATTTTCCAAGGATGTGAGGATGTATCGCTACGTCTTCTCGGTGAAGTGCGGCAGTGCCACGCGCTATCGCCTGGGGCTGCAGGGCACCGACCCGGCGCTGCCGCCTGGCACGCTGCTGCTGAGCAATCCGCGCGGCGACCAGGTCGTGATGCGCGCCCGCTTGAAGAGCGTGGGCGGCTCCGAAATCAACGCGGACCTTGCCGCGCTGCCCGGCGGCATCTATGAAGGCACTGTCGCCGCGGAGCAATCCCAGGAGGTGGTGATGGAGTTGAGGCCCACCGATGTCAAGCCGCGCGGGCCGCAAGTCTCTGGTGGAGACTACCAGGGCGGCGGCACGATTCGGCTCGTCTACTGAGCGGCCCTGGCGGCCGCGTCGGGGTCGATCGAGGCAAGCGCGCGAGCCGGCGCGCTTGACAGGACTTTTCGCCTGGAGCGACATTTGGCGCAGGGAGAAACGCCTGCCAGGTCGCCGGGAGAATGCCTGGCTTTACGCCGCGCGGGCATTTTCTTCTGATGGGTTCTGCATGTTCCTTTCCGTTCGTGATCTCGAGTACTTCCTGGCCGTTGTCGAACATGGGCAGCTGGGAAAGGTGGCGAGCAACTTCGATCTCACACCCGCGGCCCTGTCCAAGTCGATACGCCGCCTGGAGTCGGACCTGCATCTTCGTCTTTTCGACCGCTCGGGCCAGGGCATGCAACTAACCTCGGTGGGCCGCTCGATCGTCGAGCGGGTACGCAACATCTGCACGCAGCATGACGATGCGCTGCGCTATGCCGGTGATGTCCGGACGGGGCGCTCGGGGCTGTTCCGCATCGGCGTCACGATCGGTGCCATCGACGACATTGTCTCGCCGGCCCTGGCAGCACTGCAGCCCAAGCGGCCCGCCATGCGCGTGCAGATTTCCTTCGGGTCGCCCGACATGCTGATGGACAAGCTGCTTCAGGGTCATGTCGATGTCGTCGTGGTTGGCAGCTACGAGATGGACGTGGAGGGGCTCGAGCGCGTGATCATCGGACGGCATTCCTACTCGCCCATCGTGCGCCTCGGGCATCCCCTGCTGTCGCGGCAGAATCTGGGGCTGGGCGATCTGCACGACTGCCTGTGGATCGGCCCTCCCCAGGGCTTCGGCATCCGGCTCAGGTTCCAGCAGATGCTGAAGGAGGCGGGGATCGAGCTCCCGACCGCCGCCATCGAGGCCGAGGTCGGCATGGGCTGGGCGTTGCCGATCATTCGCAAGACCGACCTGATCTCCTACGTGCCGACCTCGATGGTTCCCACGCTCTCGGAATATCAGGTGTGCGTTCTTCCGATCCGCGAGCTGGTGCTGCAGAGCGTGGCCTCGTGCTACCTGCGCGAAGGCGCCTATCGCTCTCCCCTGCTGACCGAATTCGTCGAGCACCTCAGCGTCGACGGCATCGCTTGATTTGAAAAGTTAACGCAACAGGGTTGCTCATTCAACCTCGGGCTGCACGCGACAAATTACATTGAAGTGCTTCCGCCCGCCGCACTCCCAAGCGGCCGGGCGCTCTTCATGCGTGGTCTGTCTGCGCTGTGCCCCGACCATGCCCCTTTCCATTCGCGATCTCGTCCTTTTCCTTGCTGTCGCCCGATCCGGCCAGATTGCCGAGGCCGCAGGCGACGTGGGATTGACCTCTTCTGCACTGTCCAACTCCATCCGGCGGCTGGAGGCCGAACTGGGGTCGCGCCTGTTCGAGCGGGCCGCGCAGGGCATGCGGCTGACCACGTTCGGCGCGGCCTTCGCCGAGCGGGCCCGCCGGCTGCGCGCGGACCACGACGACCTCCTGCGCCATGCGCACGACGTGCGTGCCGGGTCCGCGGGCGTGCTGCGCATCGGTGCGTCGATGGATACGCTGGATGCGCTGGTCGCGCCGGTCCTGGCGCGGTTGCTGCCGCTGCATCCCACGATGCAGGCGCGGATCGTTCAGGCGCCTGCGGATGCCCTGGTCGAGCGCCTCGGCGAAGGGCAGATCGACGTTGCCCTGGTCTCGGACCATGCCGGTGCGCCGACGGGGCTGATGCAGAAGACCGTGGGGCGGGATTTCTTCGTCCCCGTGGTCCGCGACCGGCACCCGCTGGCGCAATGCTCCCCGATGCAGATGGCAGACCTTGCCGGATACGCCTGGATTCTTCCGGCGGACCGGGCGACGGTGGTGGATCCGCTTCGCTCGGTGTTTGCCGAGGCGGGCCAGGCTTTTCCGCGCGTGGCCGTCGAAGTGGACGGAGACACCGGCGCGGCGCTGCCGATCGTCTTGCACACCGACCTGATCGCCTACGTGCCCCGCGGGATCATCAAGCCGCCCTTCAGAGAATGCGTCAGGGTCCTGCCGCTGGAGCAACTGCACACGGTGCATCCCTTGTCGGCCCTGCTGCGCGACGGTGCCTGCAACCCGCCCCTGCTCGACGAATTCCTGGGCATCCTCGCGGACATGAGGGTGGAGCCATGAGGTCGGGACATTCGGGTGGGGCGCGCAGCTCCTGCGTGGTGCCTTGTTTCAACGAGGCCTCGAGGCTGTGGCAGCTGTTGCCCCAGTTGGGGGAGATCCTCGAAGGCACGCAGCTGCGCTGGAAGGTCGGTTCGTACGTGGTGATCGACCGCATGCTGCTGGGAAATGCGGTGTCCGGTGGTGCCGCCATCGTCGCGAGCCTGATGTTCCTCGTGGGCGTGCAGATGATCTCCTTCGGCATCGTCGTCGCGCGCATCCATGAAGACCTCAGGGGTTGCCTCGTCCATGGGGGCCGGGCGCGGCGCACCGGCCTCGGGACAGACGAGGCATGACGCGGGGCACGGAAAAAACGCAACAGCTGTGCATCTGCGCCGACGACTTCGGAATGAGCCGCGGCATCAATGCGGCGGTGCTCGATCTGCTCGAACGCGGAAACCTCGGTGCCGTGAGTTGTCTCGTTCACCGGGCTGCGTGGAAACCGGGTCTGCTGTCGCTGCGTTGCATCGGGCGCGAACGCGCGGATGTGGGCCTGCACCTCGACCTGACCCCACCGTTGGCCACGGGCGACGAAGAGCCCGGACTCGGCCCCCTGCTGTGGCGCACCTTCACGCGCACTGCATCCAGGCGCCGCCTGCAGCGTGCCATTGCCGGCCAGCTTTCGCGCTTCGAGGACGACATGGGCCGGGCGCCTGCCTTCGTCGACGGCCATCGGCATGTGCATCAGCTGCCCGTGGTGCGGCAACTGCTCATGGAAGAACTGGCCAGACGCTACGCCGCGTCGCCGCCCTGGCTGCGCAACACCAGGCCGCGCACGGCGCCGGGCGCCGGCATGGCCAGGGCGCATCTGATCCATGCGCTGGGTGGAAGGGGGCTGACGCGCGAGGCAGCTGGAGGCGCGGTCCCGATCAGCGCAGCGCTCCTGGGGGTCTATGACTTCACGGGTGGTTATGTCGGCTATCGCCGGCGCCTGCTGGCATGGCTGGCCGCGGCGCGCACGGGCGATGTGCTGATGTGCCATCCCTCCATCGCCGGTGCGCCCGCCACGCCGCATGAGGCCGCGCGCGTCGCCGAATACGCGGTGCTCGCCGCCATGGCATTCCCGTGGGTCTCTCCTGAAGGTGGCGCGGTCGCGATGATGCCGCTGTCCCGGCTTTCGCAACGCGGTGGCATTTGAGGATTTGCTGTCAAGCGGCTGTCAATGTCAACAATGGTTAATACGATCACCGCGTTCGGGAAACCCGTTGCGCTCGAATGCCTTCTAAAGTCCACGCCAGTGATCTGAATTCACTTCTGCAGATGACCCACTCCTGGCTCGCAGCCGTTCTCCGGGCCTTTGCCATCCAAGTGGGTCAGTGTTGCCGTCGCCTGACAACAGGCGGCATTCCCTCAGCCCCTGTTTGAAGAGATGTACGAGCATGGCCTATGCCTTTCCTCCAGCCGACACTTTGACCGTGTCCGAACCGTCAGTTGAATCGCGCGTGAGCACGCCCATGGAGGCGAGCCTCATGCTGAAGCCCGTGGTGGCCTTGCTGAGCGACGATGAAGCAATGCGTTCGACGCTGCGCCAAGGCCTCGATCTGCTCGGCTATGCATCGGTCGCCTTCTCCAGCGGCGCGGCGCTGCTGGAGGCGATCAACCAGGGCCTGCACCTGAACCTGGTCCTGCTGGCCTCGAAGAGCGCGGAGGGGGCGGATCGCCAGCTGGTGCAGCTACGCGCGGTGTCGGGCATTCCGGTCGTGATGGTCATTCCAGGTGTAGGAGCGCATGACGCCGGCCGGCATGTGAGGCGCTGGATGCAGGAGGGCGGCGAGATCGACTTCATCGTCGGCGAAGCGAGCCACTGGGAGCTCGAATGCCGCGTGCAGGCGTTGCTGGGCGATTCGAACTCCGACATCTCGGTGCCGTCGCTGTTTGCCGCGCACGATCGTCTCTCGCCGGGTGGTGAAGGAGGTGTCGACCGCTATGTCTTTCTCGAGGGGCAACCGATCGTGCTGCTCGACGAGCGCGAGATCGTGCTCAAGCAGCGCGAGTTCGACCTGGCCCACGTGCTGTTCCGGAGCATCGGCAAGGTGCTGTCCAGGGAGTGGCTCTGGCGCACCGTCTGGGGCATGAAGTCCACGCCACCGCGCTCGCGCGCCATCGACGTCTGCGTGGCCAATGTCAGGCGCAAGCTCGAGCTGCGGCCTTGTCACGGGGTCGTGCTGACGGCGATCTACGGCCGGGGCTATCGGCTGTCGCGTGTGTCGCAGGCCGATGCGCGCGAGGCGGGCGAAGCCTCTTCGCGTTTCGGGGGCATGCAGGCCGTGGCCGAAGAGCAATGAAGTAACGCGGCGCCGGATAGCGCGATGAGCTGATCGCGATGCCGTCGCGGCTCTCACAGTGTTGCCGGTGATCTTGACGTTGCCGTCGCCCCACCCTCGTGGTGGTGCCGTTGCCCGTTCGTGGCAGCGGCACATCGATTCCCCCGCTAGACCAGCCGCAGCTCCCGCGGCGCCACGCCCTCGAACACCCGCCCGAGCTGCGCAGGCGACAGCCCATACATCCGCTTGAACAACCCACCGAACACCGCCCGGTATTCATTGAGCACCGGGTAGTCACGGTTCTGGAACAGCGTGGCCTGCGTCAGCGCCTGCTGCTCGCCGACGATGCGCCCGCCCGCCTCGGCCGAGAGCCCACCGCCGAGCACCCAGTACACGGTTCCATGCCCGTGGTCCGTCCCGCGGTTGCCGTTCTCGCGAAAGGTGCGGCCGAACTCGCTGATGACGACCACCACGGTCTGGCGCCAGGCGTCGTCGCCCATCTCCTCCGCGAAGCCGGCAACGCCCCGGCCCAGTTCTTCAAAGCGGTTGGCGAGGTAGCCGGTGCCCGCGCCCTGCCCCACGTGCGTGTCCCAGCCGCCCACGTCGACAAAGCCGAGGTCGAAGCGGTCGCGCATCAGCACCGCCATACGACGCGCGACAAGCTCGAAGCCCTTGGCGCTCATCGCATTGCGGCTGGCTGCGTCCATCTCGGCCTGCACCGCGCGCATGACTTCGTCGCGCACCTGGAAGCCTTCGGTCACCCGCTGCGCGAGCGGCGTGTTGCGATACATCGACGCGATGATCTGGCTCTGCCGCGCGTCGATGCCCGAACGCGCATTGCCCGCGAGCTCCATGTTCGCGGCCTTGGCATCGCCGCGCAGCGCAATGGGCAACTGGTCGGTGAAGGCGATGGGCGATACGTCGGTCACCGGGCCGCCGCCGAGCACGCCCGCGAGCCGGTTGAGAAAGCCCGAGCGATAGTCGCGGCGCTTGTCGAGCGCCTGGCCGAGCTCGATGGAGTCCTGCGTTTCGAAATGGCTGCGCGTGAGGTCGTCGGTGCCCGCGAAGGCGATGAACGACGCCTGCTTCTGCTTGAAGAGCGGCATCACGCTTTGCGCGAGCGCGGGGTGCAGGCCCCAGTTCCCATCGAGCGGCAGCGCACCGCCCGGCTGCCCCGGTCGCGCGATGGCGATGTTGGGACGCGAGGCGTAATAAAAATCGCTGGCTGTCGGCACCAGCAGGCTGGTGCAGTCGTAGGCGCCGCGCAGGAACACGACGAGCAGCCTGGCGCCCTCGGCGGCGGGTGCTGCGATCAACCGGCCTGCGGCGCCCGCGAGCGGTGCGGCGGCGATCAGCTTCAGGAGTTCTCTGCGTTGCATGGTGTTGTCCTTCCTTCTGCCCATCTGCTCATCGGCGCATCAGCTCGGGCGATGCGAGCAGGAAGGTGTTCCATTCCTGCGGGTTCTTCGCCTGCGCGAGCGCCTCGCGGGTGTCTTCGCTCAAGCTGCCCTGCTTCGCGCGCACCACGTTCGATTCGGCCAGTTGCGGATATGCGGGCTTCTCCGGCGGCGCCCTGTCGTCGGGCGCCCGGAACAGCACGGCCCCGTTCGCACCGATGGCCCGCGCGATCTCGAAGCGCGTGTTCATCTGCCCTGCACTTGCCCACGCCGCCTCGTTGAGCGGATAGCCGTCCGGCGTCTCATGCCCATACAGCGGCTCGCCCATGCGGTTGATCCAGTTGAGCATCGGGTTCACGTTGAGCACCACGCGGTCGTCGTACGCCAGCCGCACGCCGGCCATCACGTAGTGCACCGGGTCGCGGAATTTGCGGCCGAGCGAGGCGGCAAATTCGGGCGATTCGAACATGGCCTTCAGCGTGACGGCGATATCGCCATCGCTGCGCGTGAAGGCGGCAGCCATGCGATCGACCAACGCAGGCGGCGGCTCGTCGGCGACGAAGTACACCGCAAGCTTGCGCGAGATGAAGCGCGCGGTGGCAGGTGCGCGTGCCAATCGGTCCAGTGCCTCGTCGGCTTCGGCGAGACCGCGTGCCTGTATCGGCTGGCCCAGCAGCGTCTTGGCACCGTAGTCGTGCCGGTTCGGGTTGAACTCGAAGAGCCCCTTGCGCACATAGTCCGCGCGCACCGCGGGCCGCACATTCGGTACCGCATCCAGAGGCTGCACGCTCACGCCCACGCCGGTGAGCACGCGCGCCAACTCCTGCACATCGGCCTGCGAGTAACCGCCGCCCACGCCCAGCGTGTGCAGCTCCATCAATTCGCGCGCGTAGTTCTCGTTGATGCGGTTGGCGGCGTTCTGCGCGTTGTCCAGGTAGCGCAGCATCGCGGGGTGGTGCAGCGTGGCGCCGAGCAGGTCGCGGAACTTGCCGAGGGCGTGCGGACGGATGGCGTTCTCTTCGTAGTCGCCGACGAGCGCGCGGATGTTGTCCTTGCGCAGGTTCACGTTGAAGTGGTTCATCCAGAACCAGGTCATCTGCTCCTGCAACTGGTTGGGCGAATACAGCGCGCGCAGCACGAAGCGTTGCTGCGCCTCGCGAGCCAGGCGCGTCAGCTCCTGCTGGTAGGCCTGGCGCGCGGCCTTCTTCTGCTCTTCGTCGGACAAGGCATCGGCGGCCTTGCGCTGGGCGTCGAGGCCAATGACGAGTTGGTCGAGCGGCGTGCGCGAGATCGTCATCGCGTCGATCTGCGCCTGTGCGGCGGGCGGCAGCGGTGCAGGACGCGGGTTCAGCTGATCGCGCATCCACAGTGCAAGGCCGCGTTGGGCCAACTGCGCATCGCTGCTGGCGTTGGCGCCCCAGCTCACCCGGTCCAGCCAGCGCAGGCGCGTGGCTTCGTTGACCGGTGCGGACGGCAGCGAGACCGAGACGAGCGCTCGCTCGCTGCCCGGTGAGGTTGCGCAGGCCGCCAGCAGCGCCAGGGCGCAGGCGCCGAGCGCCATCGACGCCCGGCGGAACGACCACAAGTCGGCGAAGGCCACCGGCCTCACTCCCGGCGCATGTCGTGGCGGCGAACGTCGCCAACGGCGTGCTGCGCGGCATCGAGCGCCACGTCGACGTGCGCCAGGCCGCGCTGCTGGAACGGCCGCGAGCGCGGATCGTCTTCTTCGCGCGCCACGTCCGACCGCACCTTGCGCAGCAGGTCGATGGCCGCATGCAGCCGGCCTTCGCGCGGCAGCCAGACGTCGGTCGGCTCGCGCCACTCGATGGGCTTGCCGTCGAGCCACGCGGCACGTTGCAGGTCGCCGATGGCCGCGCGGATTTCGTCGTGCACCACCAGCTCGTCCTGCGAGACCTGTCCGTCTTCAGGACGGCGGTGGTCCACCTGCCAGGCGGCCGTGCGCAGGTCGGACAGTGCGTGCAGGTAGAACGGGTGCTTGCCGTATTCGTCGGCCAGGGCCGGCAGGGACACCGCGGCCATCAGCGCGAGCGCGGCGAACAGGTTTTTCTTCTTCATGGGGACTCCTTGGGGCAGTGACGAGGATGCTCCTCTCAACCACTGCACCCCGTCCCGAGTTGACGCTCTTTACTTTCGTAACGCCGCGCAAAGAAGGCGCCCGTGCGCCCCGGAGTCAGGCTACGGACAGGGTCGGTGGCGCAGCGCCCGCGATCTGGCGCAGCGCACGCTCGAACACCTCGACCGGCTGGCCGCCGGAGATCAGGTGCTGCTCGTTGATGATGATCGCGGGCACCGAATGGATGCCGGCATCGGTGTACATGCGCTCGCGCTCGCGGGTCTCGGCGGCGTATTCGTCGCTCGCCAGAATCTCGCGGGCCCGTGCCGCATCGAGCCCCGCTTCGGTCGCCGCGCGCACCAGCACCTCGGGGTCCGAGGGGTTCTGGCTGTCGGTGAAGTAGGCCTTGAGCAGCAGCTTCTTGAGCGCCGCCTGCCTGGCCGGGCTCTCGAGTTCGGCCCAGTGCAGGAGCCGGTGCGCATTGAAGGTGTTGTAGACCCGGGGCCGGCCCTCGGCGCTGAACTCGAAGCCCACGGCCGCGCCGCGCTGGCGGATCATTTCGCGGGCCTCTGCCTGCTGCTCGCGCGAGGAACCGTACTTCTGGTTCAGGTGCTCGAAGGTGTCCTGCCCTTCGGGCGGCATCTGCGGATTCAGCTCGAAGGGCTGGAAGTGCAGTTCCGCGGTGACCTCCGGTGCCACCCGCTTGAGCGCCGCCTCGAGCGAACTCAGGCCAACGGCGCACCAGGGGCAAGACACATCGGAGACGAAATCGATCTTGAGGTGGGATGTAGGGGTGGTCATGGGCGCCATTCTTCATGGCGCCACAACCCTTGGTGCGGGAAAGGTCTTCAGGCCGACGCGACCTTGGCCAGGCGCGCGTCCGACAGCGTCTGCTCGCGCAGGCGCTCGTATTCGGCCTTGTCCACCGGCACGGCGTTGGGGTCGCCCAGGTCGCGCATGTGGATGCGGTAGGTCTCCCGCGCGCTCATGGCCGCGAGCGCCGCGAGGATGGTCACCGAGAAGGTGATCGCGCCCACGGTGAGCCACACATTGGTCGAGCCCGGAGGCGCCACGGCGGCGAACAGTGCGGGCAGGAGCGCGGTGAAAGTGGTGCCGATGTTCTGCGAGATGGCCATGGCCGACACGCGGTTGCGGGTGCGGAAGAGCTCAGGATAGAAGCTCGGAAAGGTCGCGTTGTAGCCCTGGTACACGATGCCCCACATCAAGAGCGACATGCAGATCGCGAGCGGCACGTTCTTGATGCTGATGGCATACAGGTACACGAACGACAGCAGCCCCGAGGCCAGCGCGCCGATGATGATCGGGGGCTTGCGGCCGATGCGGTCCGACAGGTTGCCCACGAACGGAATCACCAGCACCGCGAGGATGTTGCCCAGCACCGGAATCCACAGGTACACGTCTTTCTGGAAGCCGATGCCGTAGGCCGCCTGCACCGCGTACGCCGCGCCGAACACAGTCGCCACCACCGGAATCACGTTCATCAGCGCCATGCACACCACGCGCAGCATGTCGGCCCAGCTGTCGGTAAAGGCCTGCACGATGGGCGACTTGGCCACTTCGCCCCTCTTGTCGACTTCGGCAAAGGCGGGCGTCTCGTCGACCTCGCGGCGGATGATGTAGCCGGCCACGATCACGAGGAAGCTCAGCAGGAACGGAATGCGCCAGCCCCACGAGTTGAACGCTTCTTCAGGCATGTAGTGCGCGAGCGGCAGGAACACCGCGGCCGCCAGGATCTGGCCGGCCTGCACGCCCTGCAGCGTGAAGCTCGCGAAGAAGCCGCGGCGCCCGAAGGGTGCGTGCTCCAGGATCATCGAGCTCGCGCCCGAAATCTCGCCCGCCACCGCGAAGCCCTGCACCAGGCGCAGGATCACGAGCAGCACCGGTGCCAGCAGGCCGACCTGGTCATAGGTCGGCAACAGGCCCACGGCGACGGTCGAGAAGCCCATGAGGAACATGCACAGCACCAGCACCTGCTTGCGCCCATGCGTGTCGCCCCAGTGGCCGAGTACGAAGGCGCCGATGGGACGCGCGACATAGCCCACGCCGTAGGTCGCGAGCGACGCGACGATCGCGATCGTCGGGTCGCCCTTCGGAAAGAAGATCTGCGGAAAGATCAGCGCCGCCGCGGTGGCGTAGATGAAGAAGTCGTAGTACTCCAGCGCCGAGCCGATCCAGCCGCTGGCGGCGGCCTTCTTCGACTGGTGCCTGCCTTGCGGCTCTTTGGCTGATGGGTTGTTGGCCATGGGTTTGTCTCCAGTGGTGATGCCGTGTGATGCGGGGATGCGTGAGAAAAAAATCAGTCCTGCGCTTGCGAAGCCATGCGCGCAGGGGCGTTGAGGGCGCCGTAGGCGTCGTAGCTGCCCACGCGCTGCGCGACCTCGAAGAAGAGCCCGCCCTCGAAGCTCTCGGTGTAGATGTGCAGGTAGTCGCCGGCCGGCGAGCGATCGAACAGCACGCCCGCGGCGCGCATGCGTTCAAGCAGCTCGGGCGCCAGGTCGATGCGTGTGGCGAGGTCGTCGTAGTAGTTGTTCGAGATCGGCACGAAGCGCGTGCCGTTGGCGCGCAGCTTTGCGGCCGTCTCGAAGATGTCGTCGCAGCGCAGCGCGATGTGGTGCACCGCTCCGCCGCCGGTCACGCTGAGCGTGCGCGCGGTGCGGGTGCGCTGGCTCAGCGACACGTTCAGCACGAGGCGCACGCTGCGCTCGGCATTGGCGACGCCGCGGCTGCGGATCAGGCCGAAGGGGTCGGCCAGTTCCAGGCTCTCGCCCGGTTCCAGGCCGAGCACGGCGCGCGTGAAGAGCACCCAGGTGTCGAGCTGGTCGAGCGCGAGGCCGAGGGCGACGTGGTCGATCTGCTGCAGGCCCGCATCGTTGTCGGCGGTGAGCACGCCGTCTTCGAGGACGAAGTCCGCTTCGTACAGGCCGTTCGCGCCCAGCGACTCCGCCACGAAATGAATGAGGTTGCCGCCCGGCGCAACGACCGCCGGCACGCGCAGCTCGTTCGGGCCGACCGGGCTGTCGTGGCGCTTGGAACGCATCGCGGTCGCGCGCTCCACCGCCGCGAGCGGATCGGCGCAGCGCACGCCGAGCGCACACACCGAGGTGCCGTGCGCCTCGAAGCGGCCGCGCGCAAAGGAGTCGGGCTGCGCATTCACGATGAAATTGATCTCGCCCTGCCGGTACAGCGTCACCGCCTTGGAGCGGTGCTTGCCGATGCGGCGAAAGCCCAGTTGCCGAACCAGCGTGTCGAGCGTGATCGCCGAGGCATCGTCCGCCGCGAACTCGATGAAAGACAGGCCCGAGAGTGCAGCCACGGGCGGCGGATTGAACAGCTCCACGCGCTGCTGCGGCTGCACCGCGGCCAGCCGCTGGCGCGCTTCGCTCTCCAGGTACAGCAGCGAACGCATCGCATCGACCGCGGTACGGCGGTTCGGCGTCTCGCGAAAGATGTCGTTGAAGATCTCCAGCGACAGCGGCCCGGTGTAGCCCGCGCGCAGCACCTGCGTGAAGAAGCCGACGACGTCGAAATCGCCCTGCCCCGGAAACGAGCGGTGGTGCCGCGCCCACTGCAGCACATCCATCGCGAGCAGCGGCGCATCGGCCATCTGCAGGAAGAAGATCCTCTCGCCGGGAATGTCGGCGATGCCCGCCGGGTCGTCCTTCAGCGACAGCGTGTGGAAGCTGTCCAGGATCAGCCCGAGGTGCGCGTGGTCCGCCTGCTTCACGATGTTCCAGGCCTGCCCGTAGAGCGAGGTGTGCCGGCCCCAGGCCAGCGCCTCGAAACCCACGCGCAGGTTGCGGCGCGCGGCGCGCTCGGCCAGTTCGTGCAGTTGCGCAGCGGCGAGCGCCGGATCGTCAACGCACAGCGGCGAGGTGTTCGAGCAGCACAGCACCATCGGCGCGCCCATCGCTTCCATCAGGTCGAACTTGCGCTCGGCGCGCTCCAGGCTGCGCCGGAACTGCGCCTCGGGCATGCCTTCGAAGTCGCGGAACGGCTGGTAGAGGTCGATCGACAGGCCCAGGTCGGCCACGATGCCGCGCAGCTCTTTGGCCGTGCCCTTGAAGTTGATGAAGTCGGCCTCGAACAACTCGATGCCGTCGAACCCGGCGGCCGCGACGGCTTCGAGCTTCTGGCGAAGGGTGCCGCTGAGCGAGACCGTGGCGATGGAGCGATGCATGGGGGTGGACTTTAGGAACCCGGGCCCCGCGCCACAATCAATTCGAACCTTCGTTGAGCGATTAACGAACGCACACGTTCATTAATCGCACGAAATACGGGATATACCTAGGTCCGGAGCGCCCTGGCGAGCGCTCAGAGGCTGCGCCAAAATTCGATCAGCAGCTGCGTGAATTCCGTAGGCCGCTCCACGGCGCTCAGGTGGGCGGCGTCGATGGTCGCCAATCGCGCGCCCGGAATCGCAGCCGCCATCGCCTCGGACATCGCCATCGGAGTGGCCTCGTCCTGCAGCCCGCCGATCACCAGCGTGGGCACGGCGATGCGGCGGTTGCTGTCGCGGAAATCGATGGCGGCGACCGCGTTGCAGCTCTCGATGTAGCCCTGCGCGTCGGTGGCGACCAGCACGTCATGCAGCGCCTTCGCAGCGGCCGCGCCCTCGGGCGTCGCCACGTAGGCCGGCGTGAGCCAGCGTGCGACGGCACCCGGTGCGATGGCGCCGACACCCTTGGCAGCGACCGTCTCGGCCCGTGCGCGCCACGGCGCCTGGTCGGGGTAGTGGGCGGACGAATTGGCGATCACCACTGTCTTCAGCAGCTCGGGGTGGCGTACTGCGAGCGCCTGCGCGGTCATGCCGCCCATCGAGAGTCCGACGAAGTGCACGGGCTCGCCCTCCGTCTCGCGCTGGATGAGCTCGGCCACGTCCTGCGCCAGCGTCTCGACGCGCAATGCGCCCGGCACCACCTCGGAGCCGCCATGGTTGCGATGGTCGTAGCGGATCACCGTGTGGGCGCGCGCGAGCTGCGCGGCCACGCCGTCCCACATGCGCAGGCTGCAGCCCAGCGCATGGCTGAGCACGACGAAGGGGCCTTCGCCTTCGCGAACGACATTCAGGCGGGGGGTCATGGTGTGGTTTCCTTTTTACGGATGCTTGGGAGGTTGAAGACGCGGGAGCCAGAGGAACGCAATGGCCAGCAGCACGGCACCGGCCACCAGCATCGGCACGACCATGGGCCATGCGCCATGGGAGTAATCGCTATCGACAAACAGCGCGGCGACCTGCCCCACGCAGAACGCGACCATCATCATGCCGAAACCCGACCACGACACGGCCCGCCCCGCGAGGTGCGGCAGGTCGCCCACCGCACCCGCTTGTCCGCAAGGCTGGTGGATGCCGTGGCCGAGGCAGTACACCGCATGGCCCACGAGCAGCGGCACGGCACTGAACGGCATGAGCCAGCAGCCCAGCGCCTGGATGACCGCGCCCGTCATGCTGAGCGACGCGCCCAGCCGCACGGTACGCATCGGCCCGTAGCGCCGCAGCAGGCTGCGGCACATGGTGGTGCTGAAGATGTAGACCAGCGAGCCGCCGGCCGGGATCCACCCGTACCACGCGGGCGACCAGCCGAGGTAGCCGATGTAGACCATCGGCGACAGCAGCAGGAAGCAGAAGAGCCCGCCGTAGGTGGTGGCTGCCACCGAGGCCCAGGCGCGGAACGAGCGGCTTGCGAACACCGCGCGCGTGCTGCCGCGCGGTGCGGAGGATTCGCCGGTGAGCGGCTTGCGCGTTTCGCCGAAAGAGCGCCAGCACATCGCAAACAGCAGCGAGGCATACACCGCCATCGCCACCATCACCCAGCGCCAGCCCGCGCCCTGCACGAGCCAGGCGCCGAGCAGCGGCGCGATCAGCCCCACCACGCCCAGCCCCGTGAGGCCGCGCGCCATCACATGCGGGCCTTCGTGCGCGGGATAGAGATCGCGCACCGCCGCGCGCGCGCACACGAGGATCGCGGCCATCGAAAAGCCCTGCAGCGTGCGCCAGCCCGCGAGCAGCGCCACGCTGCCTGCGAACGCACCGCCGAACGCGGCGATGGCGTAGCACGCGAGCCCCGCGAGCAGCACCGGCCGGCGGCCGAAACGGTCGGCGAGCGGGCCGCACAAGAGCTGCGCAAAGCCGAAGGCCAGCACGAACAGCGTGAGGCTGGTGCTGGCCGATCCGAGCTCCCTGGCGATGGCCGGGAGCGCCGGCAGGTAGCTGTCGGTGGCGACGGGCTGCGCTGCCAGAAGCAGCGGCAGCATCAAGGTGAAGCTGACGTCGAGGCGGCCCTTCCGGGCGACCGGCGCGCTCACTGCGCGGGCGACGGCGTGGCCGCAGGCAGCAAGCCCTTCTCGCGCAGGATGTTCGTGGCGATGCCGAACGCATGGTTGGCCACCGGTACGCCGCAGTAAATGGCGGCCATCATGATCACTTCCTTGATGTCGTCGGGCGTGAGGCGCGACTCGGGCGGCCCGTCGAGCGCGGCGCGCACATGCATCGCGAACTCCTCGTAGGCATGGATGCCCAGCATCATCGACAGCACCATGTAGCGGCGGGTCTTGTCGCCCAGCGCGGGGCGGCCCCAGATGTCGTTCCACGCATGGCGCGTGATGAGTTCCTGGAACTCGGCGTTGAAGCCGTTGCGATTGGCCAGCGACTTGTCGACCCAGGCATCGCCGAGGACGCGGCGGCGATTCAGGAGGCCGTCTTCGTACGGATTGCTCGGGACTTCGGAGGCGGACGTGGGGGCGGTCATGGCGAGAGTTCCTTGTCTTTGAGTTGGGCTTGCAGCGCTTTCACTTCCGCCAGCGCGGTCTGGCCCGCGCCGATGGCGAGCGCAGGGTCGAACCATTCGTCGGCCGCATCGCGCGGCAGCTCGGCGCGCAGCCGGTCGATGTTGGCGCGCATGCGCGCGGCATCCACCTGCAGGCCGGGCAGCGCGCCGGCCATCGCGCGCACGCTGCCGTGCGCCGACATCAGGAGCTGCGGCCATTCGGCCAGCTCGGCCTGCCATGCGCCCAGGGCGCGTTCGTGCTGCTGCGGCATCGCGCCGAGCAAGGCGGCCACGCGCTGCGGCGCACGGTGCGCGGCGGCGATGGCGACCATCGAGGCCACCGGGTTGCGCTTGTGCGGCATCGCCGACGAGCCGCCGCGGCCGGGCTCGCTGGGTTCGGCGACTTCGGCGACTTCGTACTGGCCGAGCAGCGCGATGTCGACGGCGATCTTGCCGAGGCTGCCCGCGATCAGACCGAGCTCGCAGCCGAGCGCCACCCATTCGTCGCGCTGCGTGTGCCAGGTCGCGCCGGGGTCGCCCAGGCCCAGCTCCTTGGCCATGCGCTTGCGCACCGCGGCGCCCTGCCCCTTCATCTGCGCGAGCGTGCCGACGGCCCCGCCCAGTTGCAGTTGCAGCGCGTGCTTCGCCGCATCGCGCAGGCGCATGCGGCTGCGCACCAGCGGCGCGGCCCAGCCCGCGCACTTGAAGCCGAAGCTGGTGACCGAGGCCGGCTGCATCAGCGTGCGCGCGAGCATCGGCGTTTCGGCGTGCTGCGTGGCAAGGCGCAGCAACGCATCGGCGGCCTTGGCAAGGTCGGTCTCGATGAGCGCCACCGCCTCGCGCGTGACCAGCGCCATCGCGCTGTCGATCACGTCCTGGCTGGTGCTGCCGAAGTGCACGAACGGCGCGGCCTCGGCATTGAACAGGCCCACGGCTTCGCGCAGCGCCTTGACCAGCGGAATCGCCACGCTGCCCGCGCGGCCGCTCTCGCGCACGATCTTGGCCACGTCGAACAGCTCGACCTTGCAGCTGCCGACGATGGAGTGCGCGGCGCTCTCGGGAATCAGCCCTTCGGCCGCCTGCGCGCGTGCGAGCGCGGCCTCGAAGCGCAGCATGGCGTCGACGAAGGCGCGGTCGCTGAAGGCGCCCAGCGTTTCGGATGTGGAAAGAAAGCCTTCGAAAATGCTCATGCGGGGACCTGGGTGTTCATCGTCAATATTTCAGTTGGGCCACGGCGCGCAGTTCCTCGGGAGACGCGGTGCCGAAGCCGAAGAATTCGAGGTACGCCGGGATCATCTCGAACAGCATGTCGGTGCCGACCTGCACCGCGCAGCCCTTGGCCCTGGCGGCCTGCAACAGCGGCGTGTACTCGGTCTTCATGACGACCTCGCCGACGAAGGTGGTCGGGTCGATGCGGTCCACGTCGAAGGGCAACGGGTCGCCGTCCTTCATGCCGAGCGGCGTGGCGTTGACGACCACGTCGTAGCCGGCCGGATCTTTCGAGCCCGTCGCGACCTTCATCTGCGGGTAGTGCTCGCGCAGCCGCGCTGCCAGCGCCTCTGCGGAGGCATCGCTCATGTCGAACAGCATCAGCTCCGCGGCGCCCGCGGCGGCGATCGACGCCGCAATGGCCGAACCCACGCCACCCGTGCCCGACACCAGCACCCGCGTGCCCTTGAAGAGCCTGCCCTTGCGCTCCACGCCGCGCACGAAGCCCGCGCCGTCGAACTGGTCGCCCAGCAGCGTGCCGTCGGCGCGCTTGAGGATCGCGTTGCACGCGCCCGCAACGCGCGCCGTCGGCGTCACCTCATCGACCAGCCCCATCGTCGTGACCTTGTGCGGCATCGTGACCAGCGCACCGCGGATGTTCGAGAACCTGAACACCTGGGGCAACGTGGCCGCGTAGTCCTCGGGCTTCACGCCCATCGGCACCACCACCGCATCGATGCCCTGCTTGTCGAACCAGGGGTTGTAGATCATCGGCGCCTTGAAGGCCTCGGTCGGATAGCCGAGATGGGCGATGAGCGTTGTCTTGCCGGAAATCATGAAAGCCGTTTCGTCGAGAAAAAGAGTGAAGGGGTCAGGCGACGCTGGGCGAGTGGTAGCGCAAGGGACTCGCGATCTCGGCCTGCATCGCCGGCGGATAGATGATTTCGCGCAGGAAGTTCGCATCGGCCTGCAGCGCATCGGCCGCGTCCAGGTGGCCGAAGTAGCGCAGGTAATGCGGCATCTGCTGGATCAGCATCTCGAAGCCGGCCTGCGCATTGAGCCCGCGCGCACGCGCCGCGCGCACCAGCGGCGTGGGCTGGTTGCGCAGCAGGATGTCGAACAGCGCCGCGTGGCTTTCCATGCGCGACACATCGAGCGGCAGCGCATCGCCTTCGACCAGGCCGAGCGGCGTCGCGTTGATCACGAGGTCGTAGCCCTCCGGCGCGTTGCTCTCGACCGCGACCACGGTCGCATCGAAGAAGGCGTCGAGCTTGGCGGCCACGCCCGCCGCCTTGCCGGCCGCCGTGTCGAAGAAGGCGATGTGCTCGGCGCCGTTCACCGTGCCGCCCTCGGCCAGCGCCACGCCGATGGCCGCGGCGCTCACGCCCGCGCCGAGGATCAGCACGCGCTTGCCGCGAAAGGGAATGTTGCAGTGGTCGAGCGCGCCGATGAGGCCTTCGCCGTCGAACAGATCGCCCTCGAGCTGGTCGCCTTCGGTACGGCGCACCACGTTGACCGAACCCGCCACGCGGCCGAAGAGCCCGCAGCCGTCGAGCAGATCGACCACCAGCGGCTTGTGCGGCGGCGCGATCACCATGCCGCGCAGGTTGCGCGCGAGAAAGGCCGACTTGAAGAACACCGCAAAGTCGCGCACCGGCACCTGCATCGGCAGCAGCACCGCGTCGATGCCGAAGCGCTCGAAGGCGGCGTTGAACATGCGCGGCAGCCGCACATTGCGCACCGGATCGCCCGGGATCAGGTAAGCCTGGGTGCTGCCGCTGATGGAATGGCTCATGTGCATGCTTTCCGTTCGTCAATCGCTCTTTGGGAGGCCGGATGCCGAGCTTTATAGTCCCTTCAGCCCTTTTCCACAGCGCCAGGAAGGCCAAAACGTTCGATCATCGATCTTTGAAATTCGATAATCGTTCGAACCAAGGGTTTTCACCGCACACGAATGCAACTTGCCGGCGACCGACCGGCGGCACACTCCCGACCATGCGCAAGGACAACAACGACAGCAAGGACGACTCGCCCGCACCCGCGGGCCTGGACAAGCGCGACTGGATCGCCGGCCTGGAGCGCGGCGTGAGCATCATCGAGGCCTTCGACGATGCCAACCCCCGCCTCACCGCCAGCCAGGCCGGCCAGCGCACGAACATGACGCGTACCGCCGCGCGCCGCTACCTGCTCACGCTGCAGCACATGGGCTACGTGGCGAGCGACGGCAAGCTGTTCTGGCTCACGCCGCGCGTGCTGCGCCTGGGCCGCTCGTACCTCGAGTCGGCGCGCCTGCCGCGCGTGGTGCAGCCCTTCTTGCAGCGGGTGGCGGCCGGCACCAACGAGATCGCCTACCTCAGCGTGATGGACGGCGACGAGGTCGTCTACATCGCCCGCAACGGCCCCAACCGCAGCATGAGCACCGGCTACGTGCTGGGCGCGCGCGTGCCGGCGCAGGTCACGGCCTCGGGCATGCTGATGCTGGCGCTGCGCAGCGATGCCGAGCTGAACGAGTGGCTGGCGACGCGGCAGCTCACCGTGTTCACCTCGCACACCATCGCTAGCATGGAGCGCATGAAGCTCGAGCTGGCGCGCATCCGTGCGCAGGGCTGGGCACTGTCGGAGCAGCAGCTCGACCTCAATTCGCGCGGCATCGCGGTGCCGCTGCGCGACCGGCACGGCACGCTGGTGGGCGCACTGAACATCACGATGCCGATGGGCCACGAAAGCTCCGAGGACGCGGTGGCGCGCGTGCTGCCGGTGCTGCGCGAGACGGCACAGGCGATGCGCAATCTGATCTGAGCGGAACCGGGCTCGGCACGCCGGCCCCGTCGATGCTGCCGCGGCCGGTGGTGCCGCGGCCTTGCTTCACATCACCACTTCACCCGCACACCCGCCGCCGCATTGATGGAGCTGCCTACCCGTGCATCGCCACCCGAGGCCCACTGCTTGCCGAGTTCGCCGTAGATGCTCGTGCGCTGGCTCACCGCCAGCGTGAAGCCCGCAGCCAGCTCGGTGCTGGTGCCGCCGATCGGTGCTCCCACCGGCGTGATCGCCGCCGGGTTCACGAAGCGCGCGACGTCGTTCCCCTTGGCGCTGCGGTAGACGTTCAGGCGCGCATAGGGCTGCAGCGTGCCGGCGCCGGTCGCAAAGCTGCCCTTGATGCGCACGCCCGCACGGCCGATCCAGCCGCTGTCCGCGTCCTGTTGCACGAGCGCGCCCGGAATGGACACGTCGTCCAGCCGCAACCGCTGATGAATCAACTGCAATTGCGGCTCCACCGACCAGCCGCCCGCGCCGATCGCGAAGGCCTTGCCCACTTCGATCGAGGCCAGGAAGCTGTTGCCCTTGCCCTCGACGCCGCCGCCCAGCAGCGGCTGCACCGTGTAGCGATGGCGGCCGGCCTGCAGCACCGCATCGGCATAGAAGCCATCCTCGGTGGTGAAGGTGCCGTACAGGCCCAGGTACTGGCTGCGCAGATCGTTGCGGCCCGTGGCGGTGTTCGGAAGGCCGCTGCCGAAGCCGCTCACCCGGGTGTCGCCATCGAGCTGGCCCACGTAGATGCCGGCGCGCCAGTCCGGGTTGGCCCACAGGTCGGTGCCGGCCTGCAGCCCGGTCACGCGGCCCTCGCTGTGCGGCGAGACGGTGCCACCCTGGCGGATGTCCATGTCGGTGGAAATCAGCCGGCCCCAGGCGCGGCGGTAGCTGCCGTCGGTGCCCGAGGTGCTGCCCGCGCCGCCGCGCACGTCGTCGTCGCCGATGCGCTGGCTGCGGCTCGCGAGCATGCCCAGGTTGCTCTGGCGCAGCTGGTTGGGCAGCGCCGCGAACAGAGAGGCCTCGGCGCGGTAGGCCGGAAGGCCCGGCCCTCCGCCCGGTGTACCCGGCGTGCCCGGGTCGGCCTCGGTGCGCAAATACCAGTTCTCGCCGCCGCCGCTGGCGTCGCCCGCATGCAGCCGGTACTCGAAGGCGCCGGCATCGACATGACCGCCCGCGAGCACGAAGGCGTCCTTGGTGGTCTGCGCGGTGGTGGTCGCGCCGTTGCGCGCGCTCACCACCTCGATGCCCGCGCCGCTGGTGCGCGCGCCCAGGCCGCCGAGGTTGGCGATCTGCACGCGGGTCTTGCCGCTGGCCGTGCCGCCGTCGATCACCAGCCGGTCCGATGGCCCCGCGCCGCCGTTGAGCACGGTGCCCAGCTTCAGCACACCGTTGTTGCCGACGTAGTTGCCGTGGACGGTCAGCGTGGTGCCGGGCACGGCGCCTGCCAACGCCACGGTGCCGCTGTTGCTCAGGCCCGCCACGGTCTGGCTGAAGCCCGCGAGGTCGAGCGTGGCGCCGCTGGCCACCACGGCGCTGGAGGCGGCGCTGAAGGCATTGGCCGCGCCGGCCTTGAGCGTGCCCGCGGCCACGCGCGTCTCGCCGCTGTAGCTGGCCGTGCCCGAGAGCGTGAGCGTGCCCGCGCC
This sequence comes from Variovorax boronicumulans, assembly GCF_030812215.1. Taxonomy (GTDB): domain Bacteria; phylum Pseudomonadota; class Gammaproteobacteria; order Burkholderiales; family Burkholderiaceae_C; genus Variovorax; species Variovorax boronicumulans_C. The sequence goes on from NZ_JAUSSG010000001.1 coordinate 636,105, forward strand.
CACCTTGACCAGCGAGCCGCCGGCGCCGGTGATGGCGCCCGAGAGGGTGCTGTCGCTGCCGATGGCGCCGGTGGTGAGCGCCTTCGCACCGAGCACCACGTCGCCCGCGCCGCCGAGCGCGCCGATGCTGGCACCGGTGGTGGCCAGGTCGATGCGAACCTGCGCGCCGGCCGCGTTGGTCACCGTGGCGCTGGCGGCATTCGCGCCGTCCTGCAGCCGCAGCGTGCCCTGGTTGGCGATGGCGAGCTTGCCCGCATCGGCCTTGCCGCCGAACTGCAGCGCCGCGCCAGACGCGATGCTCACCGCGCCGCTGCCGAGCGCACCGCTCGTGTCGGTGGCGAGCGTGCCCGCATCGACCAGCGTGCCGCCGCTGTAGCTGTTGGCGCTGGCCAGCGTCAGCGTGCCGGCGCCGATCTTGCGCAGCTTGCCGGTGCCGCTCATCGCGCCCGCATAGGTTCCAGCGGTCTTGTCCTGATCGAACGCGACCTCGGCGTTGTTGACGATGTTGCCCTGCAGGCTGGTGGCACTGCCCTGCAGCACGCCGCCCTTGACGGTGGTGCCGCCGGTGTAGGTGTTGGCACCGCCGAGGATCAACCGGCCCGCGTCTTCCTTCGAAATGCCGCCCGCGCCCGAGAGCGCGACGTTCATCGTCGCGGTCATGTTCGCGCCCGCGGCCGTGCCGTCGCCCACGCGCACCACCGAGTTGGCGTTGTCCAGCGTGATGCCGTCGCCCTGCACCGTGTAGCCGTCGACCGCGAACTGCGCGCCGGCGATGCGCACCGCACCGCCGCCGCCATCGACCGTGACGGTGCCGCCCTTGCCGCTGAAAACGGCGAACTGGCTCTGCGCCCAGTTGGCGTTGAGCTTGCCGTCCATGTCGGTCCAGCCATCGCCCGGACTGCCCACGCGCCACGTGCCGCTGCCGCCGGCCACCTGGCCGTCGTTGTATTTCGTGCTGTCGCCGCCGTCCCAGAAGTTCAGCGCGAGGCCCGCGCGGTTGACCAGGTTGACTTGCTGGGCCACCGAGGTCTGCACCTGCAGGTCGGCCAGCTTGGTGCCTACAGGGGCGGTGCCGATGTCCAGGCCGAAGTCGGTCAGCGTGCCGCCATAGCTCATGAGGCGGTACAGCCCCGGCCCGAAGGTGCCGCCCGCCGATTGCGCGATGTTCAGCGTGCCGTCGAGCTGCAGGTCGCCCGTGACGTTGATCAGGTCGTTGAGCGCGCCGCCGGGCACGCCGGCCTGGCCGAGTTCGTAGTTCAGCGTGGAGCCGCCGGCCAGCGCGAGCGCGCCGAGCGTCAGCGTGCCGGGGCTGTTGCCCGCGGCGAGGATGCCGCCCTTGGCGATGGTGACCGCGCCCGCGATGCTGCCGCTGCCCGCGAGCGTGGCGCCCGACTGCACCTGCACGGCGCCGGTGCCCGTGGCGCTGCCGCTCTTGTTGTTCACGCTCAGCGTGCCGGCCGCCACCGTGGTGCCGCCGGTGTAGGTGCTGGCGCCCGACAGCGTGAGCGTGCCGCCGCCCACCTTGACGACCGAGCCGCCAGCGCCGCCGATGGCGCCCGACAAGGTGTTGTCGCCGCCGCTGCCGCCGAGCGTGAGTGCCTTGGCACCGAGCACCACCTCGCCCGCACCGTTGAGCGAGCCGAAGCTCGCGCCGGTGACCGTCTGGTCGATGCGCACCTGCGCGCCGGCCTGGTTGATCACCGTGGCCTTGTCGGCCGAGGCGTTGTCGGAGAAGGCCAGCACGCCGCCCGCGGCGTTGGTGATGGTCGCGGTGCCGGCGCTTGCCTTTTCCTGGAAAGTCACGCTGCCCCGGTTGTCGATGGCCGCGCTGCCCGCATCGGCGGTGACGCCGAACAGCAGCCTGCCGGGGGCCGCCACGCTCACCGGGCCGCTGCCCAGGGCTCCCGTGAAATTGGTGGCGAGCAGGCCGGCATCGACGAAGGTGCCGCCCGTGTAGCTGTTCGGGCCGCCCATCAACAGAATGCCGCCGCCGGTCTTGCGCAACCGGCCGGTGCCGCTCATCGCACCGGCATAGGTGCCGACGATGGGTGGCCCCTGGTCGAAGACGACCTCGGCGTTGTTGACGATATTGCCTTGCAGGCTCGCCGTGCTCCCCTGCAGCACGCCGGCCTTCACGGTGGTGCCGCCGGTGTAGGTGTTGGTGCCGCCCAGCACCAGCGTGCCCACGTCGTCCTTCACGAGGCCGCCCGTGCCGATGAGCGCGACATTCAGGGTCGCACTGCGCGTGGTGTCGGTGCCCGAGCCATCGCCCACGCGCACCACCGTGCCCGAGGCGCCGAGTTCGATCGCATCGCCCTGCACCACGTAGCCATCGGCCGCGAACTGCGCGCCGGTGATACGCACCGTGCCGCCCGCATTGCTGACCTTGACGGTGCCGCCCGTGCCGCCGAACACCGCGAACTGGTCCTGCGCCCAGGCCGCGTTGACCTTGCCGTCGGCGCCGGTCCAGCCGTCGCCGGGCACGCCCACGCGCCAGGTGCCCGAGCCGCCGGCGATCTTGCCGTCGTTGTAGTTGCCGGCGTCGCCGCCGTCCCAGAAGTTCAGCGCGAGGCCCGCGCGATTGACCAGGTTGACCTGCTGGGCCACCGAGGTCTGGACCTGAAGGTCCTTGGACGCGACCGGCGCGCTGCCGATGTCCAGGCCGTTGTCGGTGAGCGTGCCGGTGTAGTCGATCAGGCGGTAGACGCCCGCGCCGAACACCCCGCCCTTGGACTGCGCCACGTTGAGCGTGCCATCGAGCTGCAGGTTGCCGTTGACCCTGACCAGGTCGTTGAGCAAGCCGCCGGCGGTGCCGGCCTGGCCGAGGTCGTAGTCGAGCACGGAGCCGGCAGTGAGGTTCAGGCCGCCGACGGTCAGCGTGCCCGCGCCGCCGAGGCCCGGCTCCAGCAGGCCCGAGCCCACGCTCACCGTGCCCGCGATGCTGCCGTTGCCGACGAGCGCGCCGCCCGCCTGCACCTGCACGGCACCACTGCCGGTAGCGCTGCCGGTCGGATTGACGACCCCGAGCGTGGTGCCCGAGACGGTCGTGCCGCCGCTGTAGGTGTTGGCGCCGGCCAGCACCACTGCACCCGGGCCGCTGAGCGCGAGCGCGCCGCCGCCGTCGATCGTGCCGATCAGCGCCAGCGGATTCGAGCCGTCCACGTTGAGCGTCGTGCCAGCCCCCAATGTCAGGGCGTTGCCCAGCACGGTACCCGGCACGTTGGCGCGCAGGTTCGCGTTGCCGGTCACTGCGAGTGCGCCTTGGCCCAGCGCGAAGTTGTCGCCGACGTTCAGCGTGCCGCTCTTGAGCGTGGTTCCACCGGTCCAGAAGTTGGCGTTGGCCAGCGTCAGCGTGCCGCTGCCGCTGTACGAGAGGGGGCCGGTGCCCGAGATCGATCCGCCGAGCGCGATGTCGTTCGCGCCGCCGATGTCCAGGCCCGCGTTGAGCACCACCTCGTTGGCAAGGTTCACGTCCGCGCTCGCGTCGAGCGCGGCGTTGCCGTTCACCGTCAACGCGCCCAGGCCCAGCGAGGTGTTGGTTCCCACACGCAGCGCACCGCCCTGCAGGTCCACGCCGCCCGAGAAGGTGCTGGCGCCGCCCAGTGTGAGGCGGCCCGTGCCGGTTTTCCTGAGGAGGCCCAGGCCGGTGAGGCTGCCGTTGAGCGCAAGGTCGTTGCTGCCGCCGGCGGTGAGCCTGGCGTTGAGGCGGAAGTCGTTGGCCAGGCTCACCGACTTGTTCGACTCGATCGAGCTCGGGCCGCTGACCGTGACGCCGGCTTGGCCCATCGCCTTGTCGTTGCCCACGGTAAGCGCGCCGGCGCCGAGGTTGAAGCCACCGGTGAAGGTGCTCGCGCCGTTGAGCGTGAGGCCCGGCGCGCCGGCCAGGCTGATGCCGCCCGTGCCGCTGATCGCGCCGTTGAGCGTGAGCGCGCCGCCGCTGCCGCCCGCGCCGAAGTTCAGCGTGTTGTTGAGCACCACGTTGTTGGCGAGCACCACGCCGGCCGCGCCGGTCAGCACGGAGGCGCCGTTGATGGTGAGGTCGCCGGTACCGAGCGCCGTGTTGCTGCCCACGTCCAGCCTGCCGCCGCCCATCGTCGTGCCGCCGCCGTAGGTGTTGCTGGCGGCCAGTGCAAGGTTGCTGCCGTTCACCGTCAGGCTGCCGCCCCCCGAGATGGGCGCGCCGAAGGTCAGCGTGCCCGTCCCGTCGAGCGTCAGCGCGCCGTTGAGCTGCACCAAGTTGTTGAGCGTGCCGGTGAAGGTGGTGTTGAGATCGACATTGCCGCTGACCAGGAACAGGCCCGAGCCGAGCGCACTCGCGTTGCCCAGCGTCACGCCGCCGTCGTTGAGCGCGAAACCGCCGCTGAAGTTGTTGATGCCGGTCAGCGTGAGCGTGCCGGCGCCGTTCTTGATGAGGCCACCGCCGCCGCTGACGGTGCCGCCCAGCGTGAAGCTGTTGCCACCCTGCACGATCAGGCCACTGGTGAGGTTCACGTTCTGGCCCAGCGTGAGGCCGTTCACCGCAGCCTGCATCGCGCCGCCGCTGCCCGTCAGCGTGCCGGTGCCGAAGGCGCCCGCGTCGTCGAAGATCGCGACGCCGCCGTTGAGCAGGGCACTGCCGCTGACCACCGCGCCGTTCAGGGTCCAGGTGCCGCTGTCGACCTGGAGGTTCTCGAAGTTCAGGTACTGCGCGGCCTTGATCGTGCCCGTGCCGGCATTGCCCGAACCGGGACCGCTGACGATGTTGCGCAGCACCAGCGTGTCGGTGCCGCCCATGCCCGCATCGACCGTTCCGCCGGCCGCGAAGTTCAGGCTGCCGCCCGACGGCAATGCCACCAGGCTGGCCGGTGCCGATCCGCCGGTGATGCTCGAGCCGGTAACCGCAATGAAGGTGTCGCTGCGCTCGCCGCTGCCGAGCGAAACGCTGCCGTTGATCGTGCCCGCATTGGTGAAGGTGTGGCCGCCGCTGGTCGCGCTCTCGAACGCGATGCGGCCGGTGATCGTGCCGGTGGCCGTGTTCACCATGTTGACCTGGGCGCCGCCATAAGCGGCGACCACGGCCGCGTCGGCCGCAGACATGTTCGAGCCGACGACGGGTCCCGTGGTCATCGTTCCCGTGTTCGTGATCGACGTGAGGACGCTGTTCTGCACCGCCAGCGCAAGGCCGGTCAGACCGACGGAGAAGAGCCTGGTCCCGCCGATCATCCCGTTGTTGATGACGGTGGCCGTGCTGGAATTGGCGTTGCCCATCACAACGCCCGAGGACAGGCTCGTGTTGCCGGTGCCGAGCAGTTGCGGATCGATCCGGCCACCGTTCGTGAGCTTGACGTCGGAACCCGTCAGCGTCATTGCATTGCCGCCTACACCCAGCAGCACGCCGACGGTCGCCCCGGGGTTCACTGTCACGTTCAGATTGCTGGCGCCGTTCGCAAAGCTCGGCGCCAGCGGGTTGGCAGCGCCGTTGCAGGTCACGTCGCTGCCCGCAGTCGTGCAGAAGGCCTGCGCCGGCAAGAAGCTGGTCGCGAAAAATGCGGGCACCGCCAGCATGCCGACCTTCGTCAGCCCCACGAGACCTGCCGCGCGGCCCGCGCGCCGGCTGGTGCTGCGCTTGCCGCGCGCGCGCGTCGTTTCCGAGACGGCCACCCATGCGCCGATCGCGGCGTTCCAGACAGTCTTGTAGGCGGTATTCATGGACGGTTCTCCTCCTCCGTAGGCAGCGTGCAAAACGCGCTGCAACAAAAAGCCAATTCAGCCGAAGACCATGGGTCGACGGCTGTCGTACTGCTGTTCATGGGGGTCTCCTCCCGCCATGCAATCGCGCGGCGCGCGGCATGTGCGGCATCACTCTGTTGCCGCTTCGAGCGAAATTCTCAAGCTCCCCCCTTTGATTTGCACCTTACTTTTTCTTGCAAACGAAGCCCGCCGTCACCTACGGAAAGCAGTGGTTTTGCCGACGGAAAAGCGGCTTGGCAGGCGCGTGGTGCCACGCGTTCCGGTGGTGCGGTTGTGCTGCAGCCATGCGAGCCGGATGCGCGGGCGAAGGCCCGCCGGTCATCCAACCAGCGGCGCTCAACGCTCGATGCGCACGCTCCCCTGGAAGCTGTAGCCCTCGCCGCGCACCGCGACGATCGGCAGCTTCTCGCCGCTGGCCTGCTCCGCCTTGCGACGCAATCGCGAGACCGTGACATCGAGGTTGCGCTCGTAGGCCTCGAGGCCCGGGCGCCCCATTGCCGCAAGCAGCGTGGCCCGGTCCACCACTTCGCGGGGCCGCTCGATCAGGCACTGGAGCAGTCGCGCTTCCGCGTTGGACAACTGCACGCGCTGACCGGCCGGCGACAGCAGCAACCACGTGGCGCCTTGATAGCGCCAAGGCACCTGCGCGGCGGGTTCGTCGGCCGCATGGGCAGCGGGCTCGCGCATGCCCTGCCCTTGCCCGTGCGTTTCATGGCTGCGCCGCAGCAGGTTGTGCAGCACCATCTCGAGTTCGCGCAGGTTCACCGGCTTGACGAGGTAATAGTCGGCGCCGAGGCCAAGGCCGTGCAGGCGATCGTTCGCCATGCCGCGCGCGGTCAGCATCACGATGCGCATGGCGCTGCGCGATCGCAGCCGCACCAGCACGCTGAATCCGTCTTCGCCCGGCAGGTTGACGTCGCACACCACGGCATCGAAATCCTGTCGCAGCAGTTCCGCATCGAGCCCCTCGGCGCTCTCCAGTCCGCGGGCCAGCATGCCGACACCGCGCAGGTACCGCAGCAGCGTGTCGCGCAGGTCGTCGTCGTCCTCGATGACCAGCACACGAGCCTGGGCGTTCATCTGCAGGCTCCCTGGCCAAGCGCCGGCACATTGTTCGGGCCCCGGATTTCCAACCCCTCGGCACTTCCAAGACAAGGCAGGATCAGGGTCAGCATGGCGCCCTGCCTCGGCCCGTTGGAGGCAGCCACGCTTCCACCGTGAACCGTGGCGATGCGGTGCACCATGTGCAGGCCCAGGCCGATGCCCGGAATGCGCCGGGTGCCGGCCGCGCGATAGAAACGCTCGAAGACATGCGACAGGTCATGCGGCATGAAGCCCGGGCCGTCGTCGCACACCTGGATGCACACGTCCGACACCCCATCGCCTTCCGCAAGGCCGTCGTCGCGGCCGCGCTGGATTCCGGCCCGGACCACAACCGGCGAATGGGGCGGCGCATATTTGATGGCGTTGGTCAGGAGGTTGTCCAGGGCGATGTGCATCAGCGTCTCGTCCGCCAGCACCGGCAATTGGCGCGCATCGAGACGCAAGGAAATGCGCCCGCCACCAACGCCTTCGTTGTGCTCTTCGATCTTCTCGCGCAGGAACTCCGCGAGCTCGATCGGAACCAGGCACAGGTTTTCGCTGGACGCATCGAGCCATTCGTCGGCCAGCAGGGTGTCCACCAGATCGCGCATGCGAAGGACGGTGCGGCTGATCTTCTCGGCTTCCTTCTTGACCTCTTCGCGAACCAGGCCGAGCCGGTCGTCCGCGAGGATCTGCGCCGCGCCGCCGATCGTTCCGAGCGGCGTGCGGAACTCGTGCGACACCATGGCCAGCAGGCCGCGCTGCTCGCGCAGCGCCAGGGCCAGCTGGTCGTGGGTGCGATGGTGCTGCGCGATCTCCTGCCGCAGATCGCGGGTGCTCTCGTTCACGCGCTGCGCCAGCCGCGCGCGATGCCTCAGCGACAGCGCGAGCGCCCGCCGCTCGCGATGGCGCACGCGCCAGCCCAGCGCAAAGAAGAAAGCCATGATGTGGAGGATGCTGCCGAGCGCATAGCTGTACTGGGTGGCCTGCGTGTAGGGCAGCCACTGCAGGTTCTTGGCGAAGTGCACCGCGCCCATCATGAGGTAGACGGCATAGCCGACCAACCCCGGCCAGACATGGATGTTCCGGCGCAGCGCAACGGCGCACATCGGCACGATGCTGGCCGCGAAGAGCAGCCACAGCAGGTTCAGCGGCCGTGCGACGTGCCGGTACCCGCCAGCCAGGGCGATCGCGCAGGCCGCGAAGCAGACGAGCGTCATCACCTGGAACACGCGGTTCATGCGCGGGAACTGCCGCTCCATGTCCAGCAGCACCCTGGCGAATCCGAATGCGGCGGCCGTGTGCAGGCAGACCGAGAAGTTGTGCAGGCGAACGGCGGCCAGCGGATGGTTCTGCAGCCACAGCGACGCCGGCAGGCCCTCCGAGCTCGCGAACACCATGGCGAGCGTGAGGAGGTAGCCGGCATAGGCGATGAACCGCCGGTCGGGCAGCGCAACGCCCATCATCAGGCTGACCACCGCCATCAGCAGGGCCATGCCGACGACGGCCGCGTCGGCGTAGTCGAGCCGCTGCTGCACCTCGGCCAACTCCCGCAGCGGCGAGACACCGCCGGCAAGGCTCAGCGTGCGGTCGCCCGCCAGGCGCACCCAGACCCAGCGCGGCTCGGTATCGCGCAGCTCGGGCAGGCGCGTCGCCGGAATCGACCAGGGCAGTTCGCGTTTCGAACCGGCCCGCATTCCGCCGAGCGCCCGGTGGGTGAACCCACCGCTCGCGCCGCTTTCGGCATCGGGCCACCACACGTCCAGGTAGTCGACATACGGCGCGTTCAGCCGCAACCACCAGCCACCCTCGAGCGGATGTGCGACCTGCCCGGGCGAAGCCTCGATACGGAAGCGCACCCACCAGGCGCCGCGGTCGTAGCCGCCGTTGAAGGTGCCCTTGAGCGTTTGGAATTGCCGGTCGTAAGGCGGCGATGCGACCTGCTCGCGCGTCAGCAGGCCGGAGGGGTCGTGGAAGGCCTGCGAGCGTCCCTCGAGGTTGCGCTCGAGGAAACCCAGTCCCGCATCGAGCTTCAGCGGCTCCACTTGTGCATGGCTCGGCAGGGCCAGGCACGCCAGCAGAAGCAGGGCGAGCCCCACCGTCGCGCGGGTCGCGGCGAGCCTCGACCGAAAATTCGTCAAGCAGGGCGCAAAGAACAAAGTTGCCGTCCGAGTCCTCGAAAGTGCCATCGCTGCGCGACATCGTCGCCGCCGTTTCGCACCGGATTCTGGGGCGCGGTCGCGGAGTTTGCACCTTACTTTTTCTTTCATCCAGCATTGACAGCATTCCGACAGCCACCGCCGGGCACGATGCGGCCTTCCCGAAAAAACCACGGAGACGCATTCATGCACGCCAAGCCTTTTCCCCTGTCCCCCAGCCGCCGCCAGTGGCTGCAATCGGGCGGCGCCCTCGCCCTCGGCGGCCTGTTGCCGGGCCTTGCCGGGGCTCAATCCGCCTGGCCCGGCAAGTCGGTGCGCTTCGTCGTGCCCTTCGCGCCGGGCGGCAGCTCCGAGATCGTTGCGCGCTCCACCGCCGCCGAGCTCTCACGCACGCTCGGCCAGAGCGTCTTCGTCGACAACAAGCCCGGCGCGGCCGGCAACATCGCGATGAGCGAAGTGGCGCGCAGCACCGACCAGCACACGCTGATCCTCGGCCACATCGGCACGCTGGCGGTGAACCCGTACATCTTTGCCAAGCTGCCCTACGACCCGAACAAGGACTTCAAGCCCGTGAGCCTGCTGGCCAAGGTGCCCAGCCTCTACGTGGTGCACCCCGACGTGCCGGCGAAGAACCTGAAGGAGTTCATCGCCTATGCCAAGTCCAAGCCCGGCAAGCTGAGCTACGGCTCCGCGGGCAACGGCAGCGCGGGCCACCTGGCCTTCGAGTACCTGAAGATGACCGCCGACGTATTCATGCTGCACGTGCCCTATCGCGGCACCGGCCCGATGGTGACCGACCTGCTCTCGGGCCGGCTCGACGCCTCGGCCATCGGCGCGGCGGCGATCATTCCTTTCATCAAGGCCGGCAAGGTGCGCTGCATCGCGACGGGCTCGGCCAAGCGCCTCGCGCAACTGCCCGACGTGCCGACCGTTGCCGAGCAAGGCTTCCCGGGCTTCGAGATGACGCAGTGGTACGGCATGCTCGCGCCCGCCAACATCGAGCCCGCGAACCTCGCCAAGCTCTCGGCCGAGACGATGAAGGCGGTGAAGTCGCCCGACTCGATGCAGCGGCTCACCGCCGATGCGGCCGAGGCCGTCGGCGGTACGCCCGAGCAGTTCGCGCAGTTCATTGCGGCGGAACAGGTTCGCTGGCAAAAAGTGATCGCGCGCGCAGGCATCAAGCCTGACTGAGGCTCCAAGGCCCTAGCATCGCGCCATGCGCATCCTGCTGGCCGAAGACGAACACACCCTGGGCACCTGGCTCTGCAAGGCGCTGGAGCATGCGGACATCCAGGTCGAATGGGTGGACGACGGCCGGCTCGCCGACCGTGCGCTGCAGCAGCGCGACCACGACGCGCTGGTGCTCGACCTGGGCCTGCCGGGCATGGACGGCCACACGGTGCTGCAGCGGTTGCGCGAACGCGACCAGCGGCTGCCGGCGCTGATCCTCACGGCGCGCGATTCGCTGAACGAGCGCGTTGCCTCGCTCAATGCGGGCGCGGACGACTTTCTCGCCAAGCCCTTCGCGCTGGCCGAGTTGGAAGCACGGCTGCATGCGCTGGTGCGGCGGGCGCGCGGCGTGGAACATCCGCGCCTTGCGTGCGGGCCGCTGGTGTACGACGGCGCGCGCCGGCAGTTCGTGCTGAACGGCGAGGCGCTCGCGCTTTCGCCGCGCGAACACGCGGTGCTGCGCGTGCTGGTGCAGCGCAGCGGCGAGCCGTTGTCCAAGCAGCAGATCCTGGAGCGGGTGTTTTCCGACGACGAAGAGGTGCACCCCGAAGCGGTCGAGGTGTTCGTCTATCGCCTGCGCAAGCGCCTGGACGGCACAGGCGTGCGCATCGTCACGCTGCGCGGTCTCGGCTACGTATTGGAAGCCGATTAGGTGCGCGCAATGCCGAGCTTCCTGCGCCGCGCGAGCCTCTGGCAGCGGCTCGCGCTGTTGCTGTTCCCCGCCCTGCTGGTGGTGACCGGCCTCGAACTCTGGATGACGCGGCACGACGCGCTCGCCGCCGCCAACGCCGCGTACGACCGCTCGCTGCTGGGCGCGCTCAAGTCCATCGACGCCAACATCTCCACCGCTTCGGGCGGCCTCTCGGTCGAGCTGCCGTACACGATGTTCGAGTTCTTCGAGCTCACCGCGAGCGGCCAGGTGTTCTTTCGGGTGGCGACCTCCGATGGCCTGGTCGAGCTCGGCAGCGCCGACCTGCCCGCGCCGCCCGCCGAACTGAAGATGGGCGTGCCGGCCTTCTACGACGCGACCTACTTCGGCGAGGCCGTGCGGCTCGCGGCCTACCGGCGCGACCTCGACCGCGCGCCGGCGGGCAGCACCGGGCGCAGCGTGCTGATCCAGGTCGGCGAGAGCACGCGATCGCGGCAGGAGTTCACGGCGCGCTTCGTGCGCAGCGCCGCATTGCGCGACGGACTGGTGCTGGCGCTGCTGCTGTGCGGCACCGCCATCGCGCTCGCCGCAGCGTTGCGGCCGTTGTCGCGGCTCGCGCGCGAGGTCGAGGCGCGCACGCCCGACGACCTGACGCGCATTGCCGGGACCGACCTGCCCGCCGAGGTGCGCCCGCTGGTGGATGCGGTCAACCAGCAGATGTCGCGCACGCAGGACCTCGTGACGCAGCAGCGCCAGTTCCTGGACGATGCCTCGCACCAGCTGCGCACGCACCTCACCACGCTGCAGATGCAGGCCGACTACGCCCGGCGCGAGGAAGACCCGGCGCAGGTGCGCGCCGCGCTCGATGCGCTCGGCACCGAGATCGGCCGCGCCACGCGCAGCGCACAGCAACTGCTTGCGCTGGGTCGCAGCGACACGGTGGCGGTCGAGCCGGCGGAGTTCGACCTCGCGGCGCTGCTGCGCGAAGTGGCGGTCGACCTGCTGCCGCTCGCGCGTGCCAAGCGCATCGACCTGGGCATCCACGCGCCCGCGCCCGAGTTTTTTGCGATCGCGGACCGGGGGCTGCTGCGCGAGGCCTTGAGCAACCTCGTGGCGAACGCGATCGCCTACACGCCGGCCGAAGGAACCATCACCCTCTTCGCGGCCGGCGATGCCGCGGGCTGGAGCCTCAACGTCGAGGACAACGGCCCGGGCCTCGGCGACGAAGAGCGTGCCGCGCTGGGCCAGCGCTTTCGCCGTGGCGCGCGCGCGGGCAAAGGCGGCTTCGGCCTCGGGCTGGCGATTGCGCGCTCGATCGCGCAGCGGCACCGGGGCGAATTGCGGCTCGAAGCACGCGAAGTCGGCACGGGGCTGCATGCGATCATCTGGTGGCCCCGGCCGGTCGCCAGCTAGCGGCGCACATCCGATGCAGTCTCCCCTCTTCACCCGACGCGTTGCGCTTCGCGCGTTGCCCGCGCTGCTCCTGCCCGGCATCGCCACGGCGCAGGCCGGCGACCCGTCGTTGGCCGCGGCCGATTGCGTGATTCCCGCCAAGGCCGGCGGCGGCTTCGAACTCACCTGCGCCCTTGCGCGCGATGCGCTGCAGGCGGTGCGCCCTTCGCGCCCGCCGCTTGGCCAGCGCTACCTGCCGGGCGGCATCGGCGCGGTCGCCTTCGACCGCATCGCCACCGGCCAGCTCGGCGGCGCGGGAACGCTGGTTGCGTTTTCCAGCGGCTCGCTGCTCAATCTTGCGCAGGGCCGCTTCGGCCCGCATCCGCCGTCGGCCGTGCGCTGGATCGCCACGCTCGGCACCGACTACGGCGTGATCGCCGTGCACCGCGACTCGCCCCACAGGCGCCTGCAGGACCTGGTCGCGGCCCTGCGGCAAGACCCGTCGCGCATGACCTTCGGCGCGGGCGGCACGGTCGGCAGCCAGGACTGGGTGAAGGCCGCGCTGCTGGTGCGCGCCGCGGGCCGCGACCACAAGGCGATGCGTTTTGTCTCCTTCGAAGGCGGTGGCGATGCGCTGGGTGCCTTGCAGGGCAAGCACGTCGACGTGTTCCCCGGCGATGCGGCCGAGGCGCTGCAGGCCATCGCGGGCGGCGCGGCGGTGCGCCTCCTGGCCGTGCTGTCGGAAACGCGGCTGGGCGGCGCGCTCACCGGCGTGCCGACCGCGCGCGAGCAAGGCGTGGACATCGTCTGGCCGACCGTGCGCGGCCTGTACCTGAGCGCCAACGTGGCCGACGCCGCCGCGCGCGCGTGGAGCGCCGCATTCGCCGAAGCCACGGCCGCGCCGGGCTACGCGGCGCTGCGCGAACGGCACAGCCTTTATCCTTTCGCGCTCACCGGCGCCGCACTCGACGACTACGTGCAGGCCCGCATCAAGACCTACCAGGCGCTCGCGGACGAACTCGGCCTTCGCCGCTGGAAGCGCTGAACCCACACCCATTTGCCATGACCGAAGACGACATCACCCAGCACATCATCGACTCGCTCGGCGGCGGCCATTTCGAAGTGGCCGACGACAACACCTTCTTCTTTCATGGCGCGGACAACAAGTTTCCCTTCGCGACCATCGTGACGAAGGACAACGAGTTCGACAACGCCTCGAAACTGGACCGCCCGGGCGTCTTCCGCCTCAACATCGGCGTCGGCAAGGAAACCTTCCGCGCGCTGTTCGGCGAAGAGGAGCAGACGGGCATCGACTACACCGCGCTCGACCGGCTGATGCCGCACCCCATCTACGGAAAGATGCACTGGGTGAGCGTGATCAACCCGGGCGCGAAGACCTTCGAGTCCGTGAAGCCGTTGCTCGTGGAAGCCCGCAGCCTGCTGGCCTCACGTGACAAGGACAAATAATCTGTCGCCAACGCCGACCTTCGACAGGCGCTTCGTCCCACATTCAGCATGCTGCCGGCGTCCAACCTGCATTCATGACTGACCCACGCAATGTCGCGCACGACAAAAAAGTGCAACAGGAAAAGAAACACAACGGCGAGGAGATCGCACCCGGGGCCATCCATGCGCCTCAGCCTGGCCAGAAGCCCGCCCTGAAGCATGACGATGTAGAGCCGGACACGCCCAAGAACGATACGCCGGGGTCTGCCTGATCCCTCGGCGAGAAAGCCGCGAGAAAGTTCAGCGGGGGATGCGGACCGTGAAGGTCGTGCCCTCGGCCTCAGTCGAAGAGACATCGATCGAGCCACCATGCGACAAGGCAGTCTCGCGCGCAATGAAGAGCCCCAGGCCGAGGCTCGTGCGCGGCCCCGATGCGCCTTGTCCGCGGCGTTTTCGAGCCGGATTCCGTCACGGCACATGGCGCAGGCCTACAGCGATGCCCGGCGCATGCCACCAAGAATGGCCGCACACCCACTCGGAGCTTCAGCCATGAGCCTGGAAGAGACAGTCGACAAGTTCAAGCAAGTAGACGCCGCGCGCGCCGACTATCCCGGCGAGCATCTGGTCGTGCTCGGCGCCGGCGTGCTGCTGTTGCTGGCGGCGGGCCGCAGCCGCTCGTTCCTGCTGCGCATCGCCGCTGGCGCAGCCGGCGGCGCGCTGATCGGGCGGGCCGCGAGCGGCACCGGTGGCATCTCGAAGCTGGCGGGCGCCTTGCAATCCGGAGGCTGGGCATGGCCGCGACGCTGAACCCGGGAGCCGATGAGCACCCATCCGGCTCTTCCCTCTTCGGGCCCCAACGGTACTGGGCACCCTGCCTGGCCGTGGCGCTGGTGGCGGTGTCTCTCTTTTATGTGACGTTGAAAGACCTGGTGCGCGAACACGCGGCGCGTGCGACCCCCTCGCCGCCGGCGGTCATGCAGGCCTATGTCGAGGCCAAGGGTACGGCGGCACGCTCGCCCGAAAAGCAAGCGCCGCAGGCCCCGCTGACGCCTTACCGCGCACCGCGGGTAGACACGGCCGTCGAGGCCCCCGCAGAGCCGCAGGCCAAGGCCGCGCCCGCCTTCGTCGAGGTGCAGAAATGCGTCATGCCCGAGGGCGATGCTGTCTATTCCGACAGCCCCTGCCCCGAGGGTGCAAGCGCGAGCACGCTGAGGTTGCCGCGCAACCTGCACGCGGCGGCGAGGTTGTGATCGACCGATGAAGTGAAGCCGGTCGGCGCGCCCGGACGACAGCCCCGCTCAGGCCGCCTTCAGAAACACATCGTGGTCCGGCGCGAAGTTGGCGTGCAGCGGCAGCATCGCGCCACCTAGCGCACATGCCTGCGCACCTACCCTGCCTCCATGCAACTGCGGCGGCCACAGGCCCTCCCAGTTGCACTGCGCCAGCGCGGCGCGGGTCTGATCGATCAAGGCCTGAAGCAGCGCGCGCGACATCGAACCATCCATCACCACGTCGGCGAGGTCGAGCACCGCGGTGCCGCTCACGATCGCGTGCGCCAGCGCCAGCGATGCGGAGCCGAGCCAGGCCTGCGTCGCGGCGGCGAACGGGGGCTGCAATGCGCGGTCGTCGTAGGCGGCCGTGGGGTCGAGCCCTTCGCCTTGCAGGCGCTGCTCCAGCTCCCACAGCGAGGCCTCGGCCATCACCTGCGGCGGCAGCGCGCCATCGGCCCGCACCGACTGCATCGGCAACGAAGCCAGCGCCCCCGCGTTGCTGTGGGCGCCCGTGTGCAGATGCGAGTTGATGACCAGCCCGCCGCCCACGAAGGTGTCCACGAAGATGTAGAGAAAGCTCTTCAGGTCGTGCCCGCGCCCGCCGACCAGTTCGGCCGCGCAGGCCGCGACCGTGTCGCGCGCAAAGCTCACCGGCACCTCGGTGCGCGCCCGCACTTCGGCCAGCAGGTCCATCTGGTTCCATTCGTCCGACTGCGCTTTCGAAAGACCCAGCGTGCGATGCCAGCCGCCGAGGAGGAACGGCGCGGCCAGCCCCGCGCCCACGTTGCGCACGGCCAGCGCCCCCAACCCGTCGCGCAGCCGGTGAATGTGCTCGGCGATCGCCGGCAGCAGCGCATTCGCATCGGGAAAGTCGTAGCTCATCGCATGGCGCTCGCGCACCTGCGCGGTGAAGTCGATCAACAGCCACTCCGCGCCGCGCCGCCCCACCTTGATGCCGATGGCGAAGGCGCCGTCGGGGTTCAGCGCCAACGGCACCGAGGGCTGCCCGATGCGCCCGCGCACCCGGCTCTGCTTGACGATGAGCTGGTCTTCCTCGAGCCGCGCGGTGATGAGCCCGATGGTCTGTGCGCTCAGTCCCGTGAACCGCGCAAGGTCGGCCTTGGGCAGGCTCGTGTGCACGCGCAGCGCCTGCAGCACCACGCGCTCGTTGAACTGGCGCATGCCGACCTGATTGGAACCGCGCGGGCGCAGCAGGTCGGGCGAGCGCACAGAAACTTCTGCATCAGGCATGCGCCTCCGCGGGCAGCTGGTCGGCAGTCATGGCGCCGGTCATCACGGCCACCGTGTCGCTCATGCTGATCTTCCTGGGGTTCAGCACGGCTGCGCGCTTGCCCAGCCGCGCGACGTGGATGCGGTCGGCCACCTCGAACACGTGCGGCATGTTGTGGCTGATGAGCACCACCGGCAGGCCCCGGTCGCGCACGCGGCGGATGAGTTCGAGCACCATGTTGCCCTCCTTCACGCCGAGTGCCGCGGTGGGTTCGTCCATGATGACCACGTGCCGCGCGAAGGCGGCGCTGCGTGCCACCGCCACGCACTGGCGCTGGCCGCCGGAAAGCGTTTCGACCGCCTGCGTCATCGACTGGATGCCGACCTTCAGGTCCGCCATGCGGGCGGCGCTTTCCTGCAGCATCTTCTTCTTGTCGAGCATGCGCAGCACGTTGCCGAGGAACCCGGGGCGGCGCAGTTCGCGGCCGAGGAACAGGTTCTCGTAGATGGTCATGGCAGGTGCCACGGCCAGGTCTTGATAGACCGTCTCGATGCCCGCGCGCCGCGCATCGAGCGGATTGCGAAAGTGCACCGGCGCGCCGTCGAGCAGGATCTCGCCCTCGTCGGGAATGGTCGCGCCCGAGAGCGCCTTGATGAGCGAGGACTTGCCCGCGCCGTTGTCGCCGATCACCGCGAGGATTTCTCCTTCGCGCAGTTCGAAATCGACGCCGTCGAGCGCGGTGACCTGGCCGTAGCGCTTCACGAGGCCCTTGGCCTGCATGACGATCTTTGGGTTGGTTCCCGCGTTCATCAGCGTGCCCCCTTGCGCGAGAGTTGGTCGGCAGCCACCGCCAGGATCACGAGCACGCCCGTCACCAGCACCTGGTAGATCGACGACACGCCCATCAGCGTGAGCCCGTTGCGGAACACGCCCACGATCAGCACGCCGATCAGCGAGCCCAGCACGATGCCGCGTCCGCCGAAGAGGCTGGTGCCGCCGAGCACCACGGCCGTGATGGCGTCCAGGTTCTCGGTTTGCCCTGCATTCGGATCGCCCACGCCGGTGCGCGCCACCGACAGCAGCGAGGCAATGCCGTAGAGCACGCCCGCCGCCACGTACACGCCCAGCAGCACGCGCTGGGTCGGGATGCCGACCAGCCGCGTGGCCTCGGCGTTGTTGCCGACCGCATAGATGTGGCGGCCCGCGCCGGTCTCGCGCAGCACGAACCACGCGAGGCCGTAGAGCGCCACCATCAGCACCGAGCCCCACGCCACTTCGGCGCTGCCGATGGCGAAGGTGGTGCCCAGACCGGTGAGGCCGGCGGGCAGGTCGGTGATGGTCTGCGACGACGAATAGAGCTGCGTGATGGCGAACGCGATGTTCAGGGTGCCCAGCGTCACGATGAAGGGCGGCAGCTTGATGCGCGTGACCAAGAGGCCGTTGATGAGCCCGAAGAGCGTCGTCACCCCGATGCCGCAGAGGATGGCGATCGGCACCGGCATGCCCAGCTCGGTGGCGAACTTGGTCATGATGATCCCGCCCAGCGCCATCACCATGCCGCACGACAGGTCGATGCCGGCGGTGAGGATGATCAGCGTCTGGCCGATGGCGATCACGCCGACCACCATCACCTGCTGCAGGATGAGCGACAGGTTCTCGCCGGTCAGGAACCGGTCGGACTGGGTCGCAAAGAAGATGCATGCGCCGAGCAGGGCCAGCCACGGCCCCAGGGCGCCCCACGGGATGTGGTGCGTTGCGGATTTCGCCATCGATATGCCTCCCTGGAGCTGCCTCTGTTTACTTCTTGCCCCAGCACAGCTCGGCGCCGGTCTTGGTGTCCTTGCTCTCGACGCCCGCTACGCTCTTGCCGGCGATCAGCGTGACGCCGGTATCGACGTAGCCCGACGCCTTCTTGCCGGTCTTGGCGAACTCGACGCCCGCCGCCACGCCCATCGCGGCCATCTTCAGCGGGTACTGCTGCGAGGTCGCGGCGATGATGCCGGCGTTGGTGTCCTTGATGCCCTGGCAGCCACCGTCCACCGAGACGATCATCACGCCCTTCTCCTTGCCCGCGCGCTTGAGCGCGTTGTAGGCACCGGCCGCGGCGGGCTCGTTGATGGTGTAGACCAGGTTCACGTCGGGTGCCTTCTGCAGGCAGTTCTCCATCGCGGTCTGCGCCTTGGCCTGGTCGCCGAAGCTGTCGGCCATGCAGACGATCTCGGGCGCCTTGGAGAGCTCGTTCGACTTGGCATCGTTCGCAGCCAGCCCGAAGCCCTTCATGAAGCCGTTGTGGCGTTGCGCACCGACCGGGTGGCCCGGCAGCAGGTCGAGCGCGACGATCTTGGGCGTCTTGCCGGCCATCGCGGCCTTGGCGTATTCGCCGATCAGAACGCCCGCGGTGTAGTTGTTGGTGGCGAAGAGCGCGTCGGTCGCATCCGGCGGATCGGCCGGGCTGTCGAGCGCGATCACCATGATCCCCTTGTCGCGCGCCTTCTTGATCGCCGGCACGATGGCCTTGGCGTCGCTCGGCGTGATGAGGATGGTCTTGGCGCCGGCCGCGATCATGTTTTCCATTGCGGTGATCTGGCCCGCGTTGTCGCCGTCGGCCTTGCCCGCGCCCGAAAGCAGCTTGGCGCCGAGCTTCTTGGCTTCTTCCTGCGCCCCCTCTTTCATCTTCACGAAGAAGGGGTTGGTCTCGGTCTTGGTGACCAGGCCGATGACCGGCTCGCCGGCGGCGAAAGCCGACGATGCGGCGACGGAGAGGATGGCGACGGCCAGGGCCGAACGACGGCTGCGCGAACTGAACATGGGTGTGTCTCCTTGGCAGGCGATGTGCCTGTGTCTTGTTGAACGGGGGCAACTATGGTTCAGCGAGCCGACTAAATCAAGTGCCTGTAGTTATCGGAAACCCGGAGGCGGTTTCGTGCGCACTCCCGAAAGCATTCAATTCGTCGAATTGCCGCGCTATAGCGAGAACCGGCTATCTGCAATTAAAACAATAGGCCTATCGTTTTAATTGCCGCCGCAGTTTTTCGTAATTGCCGCATGTTTTTACAATTATTTCCGATGTTGATTTATCGTGACCGGCGACAAGAGATCCGGTGTTCCAAATCCATAGGTACAAAGCTCTCGCTTTCATGAATCCAGCATTGACCGCCAAGGGAAACTACCCGTAATGGATGGCTTGACCGGTATCTTGAGGAGCCAGCCCGAAATCGCACTTTTCCTCGTGCTCGCCATTGGCTATGCGGTCGGCCAAATCCGTTTCGGCCCGATCCAGCTCGGCGGCATTTGCGGCACCCTGATTGCCGCGCTCGTGGTGGGCCAGTTGGGCATCAAGCTCGACGACAGCGTGAAGAACGTGTTCTTCATGCTGTTCATCTTTGCGCTCGGCTATGCGGGCGGGCCGCAATTCTTTGCCAACCTCGATGCCAAGGGTTTGCGGCTGGGGCTGTTGTGCCTGGTCGAGGTGGTCACCGTGCTCGCGCTGGTGCTCGGCGCCACCGCGGTCCTCTCGCTCGACCAGGGCACCGCCGCGGGCCTGATGGCGGGCGCGGCCACCGAATCGGCCGTGGTGGGCACGGCGACCGACGCGATCTCCAAGCTCGCGCTGCCGCTTGCCGACATCCAGCAGTTGCAGGCCAACGTGGTCACCGCCTACTCCATCACCTACGTGTTCGGCCTGATCGCCATCGTGGTCGCGACGAGCCAGATTTTTCCGCTGCTGCTGCGCGTCGACCTGCGCGCCGAGGCCGACAGGCTCTGGAAGACGATGGGCGGCGGCGACGAAAACCCCGCCGCGGCCAGCGCCACGCCCGAGATGGTCGGCCGCGTGTTCCTCGTGACGGTGGGCCGCGGGCGGACGGTGGGCGAGCTGATGTCGATCCTCGGCGGCCACGCCAGCATCGAACGCGTGGTGCGACGCGGGCAACAGCTCAACGTCGAGCCCGCGCTGCGGCTGCAGGCCTACGACCAGGTGCTGGCCATCGGGCGGCGCAGCATGCTGGTGAACGTGGCCGAGCTGCTGGGCCGGGAGTTCGCCGACACCACCGCCTTCGATGCCGTCGTCGAGACCACCGAGGTTGTGGTCAACCGGCGCGAGTGGTTCGGCCGAGGCCTGCGCGCGCTCGATGCGCAACTGCCGCCCGCCGTGCAGATCGTGGGCCTTTCGCGCGACGGCCATGTCATGCCGCTCCTGCACGAGGTGAAGCTGCAGCGCGGCGACGTGCTCAGGCTCTACGGACCGGCCGACGATGTGGCGCGCACCCTGCCGCTGGTCGGCGACCGCGTCGTCGCATCGACCCGCAGCAACATCAGCTACGCGGCGATGGGCATCCTGCTGGGCGTGTTCATTGGCGGCTTCAGCGTGAAGCTGGGCGGCATTCCGTTCTCGCTCGGCACCGGCGGCGGCGCGCTGGTCACGGGCCTGGCCTTCGGCTGGTACCAGTCGAAGAACCCGCACCGCCTGAGCGTGCCGCCCGATGCGCTCGCGCTGATGAAAGACCTGGGCCTCGCGACCTTCATCGCCTGCGTCGGCCTGGCCTCGGGGCCGCAGGCGATCGCGCTCGTCAAGAAATTCGGTGTCGCGCTGCCGCTGGTGGGCGTGGCCGTGGCGGTGGTGCCGGCCACGATCTCGCTCTTCGTCGGCCGTCGCCTGCTCAAGCTCGAGGCGCCGGTGCTGCTGGGCGCCATCGCGGGCCAGCAGTGCAGCACGCCGGCGCTCAGCGCGGTGCAGAACGCGGCGGGCAATGCGACGCCACTGCTGGGCTACACGATCACCTATGCCATCTCGAACGTGGTGCTGCCGCTGATGGGTCCGCTGATCGTGGCGCTCGCGGGACTGGTGCATGCAGCGAAATGACCTGAAAGGACCTTGACCTATGGAATGGCTCCATGACCTCTTCAAGAAGTCGCCCGAGATGGCGCTCTTCCTGTCGCTCGCGGTCGGCTACTGGATCGGCAAGATCAAGTTCGGCAAGTTCCAGCTCGGCGGCGTGGCGGGCTCGCTGCTGGTCGCGGTGATCGTGAGCCAGGTGGGCGTGCAGATCGACGGCGGCGTGAAGGCGGTGCTGTTCGCGCTCTTCATCTACGCGGTGGGCTTCGAGAGTGGGCCGCAGTTCTTCAGTTCGCTGGGCAAGCAGTCGGTGAAAGAAATCATCCTGGCCGCAGTGATGGCTGCCACCGGCCTTGCGACGGTGGTGGTCATGGCCAAGTTGTGCGGGCTTGACAAGGGCCTGGCCGCAGGCGTGGCGGCGGGCGGACTCACGCAGTCGGCCATCATCGGCACGGCGGGCGATGCCATCGGCAAGCTCGGACTCGCCGCGGCCGAGACCGCGCGGCTGCAGGCCAACGTGGCCATCGGCTATGCGGTGACCTACGTGTTCGGCTCCTTCGGCGCGATCATTGTCTGCGTCAACATCCTGCCGAAATTCATGGGCCGCACGATCCGCGACGACGCCATCGCGGCCGAGACGGCGCAGCAGGCCGGCGTGAAGGTGCTCGGCGCCGACCAGGAAGAAGCAGCGCCTTCGCTGGTGGGCCGCATCTACGAACTCACCACCGACCCGCAGCGCACGGTGGCCGACATCGAGAACGCGAACCCCGCGACCACCATCACCATCGAGCGTGTGAAGCGCGACGGCAAGTTCATCGAGGTGAGCCCCACGCTCGCGCTGCGGCGCGGCGACACCGTGCTCGCGGTCGGCCGGCGCGATGCGGTGGTGGCCAGCGCGCCGCTGCTCGGCAAGGAAGTCTTCGCGGTCGACGGCATGGAGCTCACGCTGGAGAAGCGTGAGATCATGCTCACCAACAAGGAATTCGGCGGCAAGACGGTGGACCAGATTCGCCAGCTCACCGCCGGCGGCGTGCGCCACGGCATCTTCGTGACGGGCTTGAGCCGCATGGGCAAGGCACTGCCGATGCAGCCCGGCACCGTGGTGCAGGCCGGCGACCTGGTGTCGATCTTCGGCGCCGAGCAGGACGTGAAGCGCGTGGCCGCCCTCGTCGGCGACGTGATCGTGCCGAGCGCGAAGACCGACTTCGTGTACCTGGGCGCGGGCCTGGTGGTCGGCCTCCTGGTGGGCCTCCTGAGCGTGAAGATCGGCAACATCCCGCTCACGCTCGGCGCGGGCGGCGGCGCGCTGCTCGCGGGCCTGCTCTTCGGCTGGTATCGCGCGAAGCGCCAGACCTTCGGCGCCCTGCCGAACGCCGCGGTGCAGTTGCTCAAGGACCTGGGCCTGGCCGGCTTCGTGGTGGTGGTGGGCCTGTCGTCGGGTCTGCAGGCAGTGGAGACCATCAAGCAACTGGGCCTCACGATCTTCGGCGTGGGCGTGGTCGTGACCATCGTGCCGATGCTCTTGACCATGCTGTTCGGCAAGTACGTGCTGCGCTACGACAACACGGCCGTCTTCGCGGGCGCGCTGAGCGGTTCGCGCAGCGCCAACCCGGCGTTCGGCGAGGTGCTGGGCAAGGCGGAGAACTCGATTCCCACCGTGCCCTTTGCCATCACCTATGCGCTGGCCAATGTGTTCCTCACGCTGCTCGGCCCGCTGATCGTCGCGCTCGTCTGAGCGGCCCCTCTTTTCTCTCTTTTCCACAACCAGAAGGAGCATCCAATGGATTTCAGCGACGTGAAGAAACTGGCCGGCCTGAGCCCGTTCGAACTGAAGGACGCACTGATCCAGGTCGCCAAGCAGAGCGACCGCCTCATGCTCAACGCGGGGCGCGGCAATCCGAACTTCCTGGCCACCACGCCGCGGCACGGCTTCTTCCAGTTCGGCCAGTTCGCGATGACCGAGGCCGAGCGCTCCTACATCTACATGGAGCACGTGGGCGGCTTTCCGCAGCGCGAAGGCATCGAGGCGCGCTTCGAGATCTTTGCAAAAGCCCACGCGGGCGAGCCGGGCACGCGCTTCATCGAGGCGGCGGTGTCGTACGTGCGCGACCAGCTGGGTCTCTCGGCGGGCGACTTCATCTACGAGATGTGCGAGGCCATCCTCGGCTGCAACTACCCGGTGCCCGACCGCATGCTGCGCCTGAGCGAAATCATCGTGGGCAAGTACATCCACCAGGAGATGATCGGCAAGCACCCCTTCGTGGGCACCTTCGACATGTACGCGGTGGAAGGCGGCACGGCCGCCATGACCTACCTCTTCAACAGCCTGCGCGAGAACCATGTGCTCTCGCCCGGCGACACCATCGCGCTGGGCATGCCGATCTTCACGCCCTACATCGAGATTCCGCACCTGAACGACTACCAGCTCATCGAGACGCTGATCGAGGCGCCCTCGGAGAACAACTGGCAGTACACCAAGAAGGAGCTGCAGAAGCTGCTCGACCCGAAGGTCAAGGCCTTCTTCGTCTGCAACCCGAGCAACCCGCCGTCGGTGAAGATGAGCGACGAGGTGCTGGGCTACATCGCCGACATCGTGAAGCAGCGGCCCGACCTCATCATCCTCACCGACGACGTGTACGGCACCTTCGCGGACAACTTTCTCTCGCTGTTCGCGACCTGCCCGCAGAACACCATCCTGGTGTATTCGTTCTCCAAGTATTTCGGCGTGACCGGCTGGCGCATGGGCGTGGTGGCCACGCACGAGGACAACATCATCGACCGCAAGATCGCGGCCCTGCCCGAGTCGAAGAAGAAGGAGCTCGACGCGCGCTACAGCTCCATCACCACCGAGCCGCGCAAGCTGAAGTTCATCGACCGCCTGGTGGCCGACAGCCGCACCGTGGCGCTGAACCACACGGCCGGCCTTTCGACACCGGTGCAGGCGCAGATGGTGATGTTCTCGCTCTTCTGCCTGATGGACGAACCCCAGGCCTACAAGCAGTCGATGAAGCGCATCGTGCTGCGCAGGAAGGAAGCGCTCTACCGCGAGCTGGGCCTGCCGATGCAGGACGACCCGAACTCGGTCAACTACTACCACCTGCTCGACCTGCAGGACATCGCCACGCAGATGCACGGCGAGCGCTTCGGCAAGTGGATCGTGACGAAGCTGCAGCCGAACGAGGCGCTGTTCCGCATCGCCGAGGAAACCAGCATCGTGCTGCTGCCGGGGCGCGGCTTCGGCGGCAAGCATGCGTCGGGGCGGGTGTCGCTGGCGAACCTCAATGAATACGACTACGCGAACATCGGGCGGTCGCTGCGCAAGCTGGCTTCGGAGTACTTTGCGGTGTTCGAGAAGGAGAGTGGGGGTGGCAAGGAGGGCAAAGGCCGCAATGCGAAGACCATCGTGACGAAGCCGGCGAAGCGCGGCAAGAAGTAGAAATAGCGGCGCGCCGGCGGGACTAGGCTGCGGCCGCGCGTTCCGCCTGCTCCAGCCTGACCACCCGCCAGGCGCAAAGGCTCCCCACCACAGCCAGCACCGCCGCGGCGGTGAACATCGCGCGGTAGCCGAACTCCTGCGCCACCGCGCCGCCGAGCAACACCCCCAGCACGCCGCCGAACCCATAGCCGATCACCGTGAAAAGCGCCTGCCCTCTCCCGCGCAACCGCCCCGGAAAGCGCCGCGACACCACCGCGATGCAGGTGGTGTGGTGCGCCGCGAAGCTCAGCGCATGCAGCCATTGCGCGACGACCAGTGCGGCGATGAAGCCGCCCAGCCCCGCAGTGAGCCCGAGCCGCGCCACGGCCGCGATGCTGCACACCAGCATCCAGCGCGGCATCGGCAGGAGGCCGATGAGGCGGCCCTGCAGGAAGAACCAGACGATCTCGGCCACCACCGACAGCGCCCACAGGAGGCCGATGGTGCTCTTGCCGTAGCCGATGGAGTCGAGATACAGCGAGAAGAACGCGTACACGGAAAAGTGCGACATCACCTGGAAGAACAGCGACGCGAAGAACCACCGCACCACCGGGTTGCGCAGCACCGGCCCGATGGGCTCCTTGACGGCGTCGTGCGCCGCCACGGGCTCGCGCACGTCGGGCAGCTTCATCGTCGCGACGAGCACGATGGCCAGCGTGCCGGCCGCCCAGGCCGGAAAGTGCTTCATGCCGAAGCGCTCGAACCACTCGCCCGCGAAGAACACCGTGACAAGGAAGCCAGCCGAGCCGCAGAGCCGGATGCGCCCGTAGCGACCCCAGTCGCCAGCCACCAGCTGCGCCATGGCCGCTTCGGTGAGCGACATCATCGAACTGGTGTGGGTGAACATCACGAGCAGCACCAGCGCGAGCCACCATGCGCCGCCATGCCACCAGAGCCCGAAGGAACTGACCAGCGCCACCGCCGCGCTGAAGCGCAGCAGCATCACGCGGTGGCCGGTGTGGTCGCTGAGCGCGCCCCAGGCATAGGGCGCGAACACGCGTGTGACCGACTGCACCGAAGCCAGCAGGCTGATCGTGAAGATCGGCAACCCCAGGTCCTTGAGCCACAGCGGCAGGTAGGGGTTGAAGAAACCGATGTGCGCGAAATAGCTGGCCGACAGACCAGCGAACGCCAGCAGGTGGCCGCGCTGGGCGGCCACTGGTGGCGGGGCGGACACTAGAGGAAGGACGCCTGGGGCGACGAGGCTTCGGTCTTCTGGGCGTCGGTCTGCACGTCGCCGCACTGCGCGCGGTTGCGCAGCACATGTTCCATCACCACCAGCGCGAGCATCGCCTCGGCGATGGGCGTCGCGCGGATGCCCACGCACGGGTCGTGGCGGCCCTTGGTGACCACCTCGACGGGGTTGTTGTGGATGTCGATCGATTGGCGCGGGCTGATGATCGAGCTGGTGGGCTTGATCGCGATGCTCACCTCGAGGTCCTGCCCCGAGCTGATGCCGCCCAGGATGCCGCCTGCGTTGTTGGTGACGAAGCCGGTCGGCGTGATCGAGTCGCCGTGCGTGGTGCCGCGCTGGGTGACGCTGTCCCAGCCGGCGCCGATTTCCACGGCCTTCACCGCGTTGATGCCCATCATCGCGTAGGCGATTTCGGCATCGAGCTTGTCGAACAGCGGCTCGCCGAGGCCGATGGGCACGTTCGTCGCGGTGACGCGGATGCGCGCGCCGCACGAATCGCCGGCCTTGCGCAGGCGGTCCATGTAGGCCTCGAGTTCGCTCACGTCGGCAATGGGGGCGAAGAAGGGGTTGTGGGGCACATGGTCCCAGCTCTCGAAGGGAATCGCGATGTCGCCGATCTGCGTCATGCAGCCGCGAAACGCCATGCCGTATTTTTCGGCCAGCCATTTCTTGGCGACCGCACCGGCCGCGACCATGGGCGCCGTGAGCCGTGCCGAGGAGCGCCCGCCGCCGCGCGGATCGCGGATGCCGTATTTCTTCCAGTAGGTAAAGTCGGCGTGGCCGGGGCGGAACTGCTGGGCGATCTGCCCGTAGTCCTTGCTGCGCTGGTCGGTGTTCTGGATCAGGAGGGCGATGGGGGTGCCGGTGGTCTTGCCTTCGTACACGCCGGAAAGAATCTGCACCGCGTCGGGTTCGTTGCGCTGGGTGACGTGGCGGCTGGTGCCGGGGCGGCGGCGGTCCAGATCGCCCTGGATGTCTGCCTCGCTCAATGCCATGCCCGGGGGGCAGCCGTCGATGACGCAGCCGATGGCCGGGCCGTGCGATTCGCCGAAATTGGTGACCGCGAAAAGTGTTCCGAAAGTGTTGCCGCTCATGGCCGGGATTATCCCTACAAAGCGGCGGCCCCTCAGGAGGCCGTGCTTTCGGACGCGCCCTCGAGGCGCTTGGTGAGCGCGCCCACCTGCAGCTCGATGGCGAAGAGCCGCTCGTTCAGCACGGCCGTCTGCAGGCGGATGGCCTCGACGATGGCCTTGGTCTGCGGATCGGTGGTGTTCTCGGCCAGTTCCGCCAGGTCGTGCAGCTTCTTGCGCAGTTCGTTGCTCATGGGAGGCTCCGGTGGTCTCGTCGTGGAAACCCCAGTATGGGTGTTCGTCAGCGCTCCGGCAATGCGGCGGCACCCGGTGTTTCGGGGGCTTTTGCCCCCTCGCCGGCCTCACCCGAGCCGCGCAGCCGGAAGGCGACAAGCCCGGCCACGACCAGCAGCACCGCGGCACAGATGCCGGCCGTCAGGCGCAGGCCGTGCAGCAGCGCGGCGCGGCCCGCGTCGAGCAGCTCGGCGCCCGCGCTGCCCGCAAGCTGCCCCGCCAGCGCGACCGCACCGCCCAGCGTGCTGCGCGCCGCTTCGACCTCGGCCGCGCCCGCCAGCCCCGCGGGCACCGCGTCGGCCATGGTGCTGCGGTAGATGGCCGCGCCGATGCTGCCGAGGATCGCGATGCCCAGCGCCCCGCCGAATTCGGAACTGGTTTCCGAAATCGCCGAGGCCACGCCGGCCCGCTCGGGCGGCGCACTGCCCACGACCACGTCGGTCGCCAGCGTGAACACCGGTGCGAGGCCGAGCGAGGAGATGACTGCGCTGGCCACCAGCCAGGCGAGCCCACCCTCTGCCGGCAGCACGACCAGCATCGCGAACCCCAGCGCCGCCACGGCCAGCCCGCCACCCATCACGTAGGCCGGGCGCATGCGCCGCACCAGCGCGGACACGACCATCGACCCCACGATGAAAGCCCCCGCCCCCGGCACGCTCCAGAGCCCCGCATGCAGCGGCGAGAGGCCCAGCACCAGCTGCAGGTACTGGGCGTTGTAGAGAAAGAGCCCGAACATCACGAAGCACGCCAGCATGTAGGCCGCGAGCGAGACGGTGAAGGCCGGCAGGCGAAAGAGCTGCAGGTCGATCATCGGATTGGCGAGCCGCTTCTGCCGCCGCGCGAACACCCAGCCGAGTGCCGCGCCCACCGCGATCGAGAGCGCCGGCACGAGGTCCGGCCCGTGCTCGGCGATCTGCTTGATGCCATAGATGACCGCCAGCACCGCACCGAGCGACAGCGCCACGCTGGCCAGGTCGAGCCGCCCGGCATCGGGGTCGCGGTACTCGGGCAAAAGGATCGGCCCGAGCACCAGCAGCAGCACCATCACCGGCACGCCGATGAGGAACACCGAACCCCACGGAAAGAACTGCAGCAGCACGCCGCCCAGCACCGGGCCGATGACGGCGCCGGCCGAATAGCTCGAGATCCACACGCCGATGGCCACGGTGCGCTGCGCCGGGTCGAGGAACATGTTGCGGATCAGCGAGAGCGTCGACGGCGCGAGCGTCGCGCCCGCCACGCCGAGCAGCGCGCGCGTGGCGATGAGCATGTTCGCGCTGGTGGAAAACGCCGCCAGCACCGAGGCGATGCCGAACGCGGCAGCGCCGATCAGCAGCAAGCGCCTGCGACCGATGCGGTCGCCCAGCGTGCCCATGGTGACCAGGAGACCCGCCACGAAGAAGCCGTAGATGTCGACGATCCAGAGAAGCTGCGAAGCGGTGGGCTTGAGCTCCTCGCTGATCGCCGGGATCGCGAGATTCAGCACCGTGAGGTCCATCGAATAGAGCATGCACGGCAGCGCGATGACGGCCAGGCCCGTCCATTCGCGCACCGTGGCGCGGGCGGGCGGCGACGCGGGGCGCGCGCCGCTCATGGCGTTCGCGCTCCGCCGCCCTTGACCCGCCGCACCTCGACGCTGCTGAAGCGCGCGGACGGAATGCCGGCAGCGAGCTCGAGCGCTTCTTCGTCGCTCCCGGCCTCGACCAGGTAGAAGCCGCCGAGGTATTCGCTGGTCTCGGCGAAGGGGCCGTCGGTGACGGAGAGCTTGTTGCGGCGCATGCGCACCGTGGTCGCCGTCTCGGCGGGCTGCAGCGCCTCGGAGGCGACAAGCTTGCCGCGGGCCTGCAAGGCCAGGTCGTAGTCGAGGTGTTCGTTCACGTACATGTCCATTTCGCGCGGGGAAAAGTGCGCGGTGTGATCGTCGGTGCCGTAGATGATGCAGAGGTATCTCATGCTGTTCTCCTTTGAAGGGTTTCTACGGGCCGGACCTCGATGGCGCCGTAGCGCGCCATGGGAATGCGCCCGGCCAGCTGGATCGCGGCATTCAGGTCGCGCGCCTCGATGAGGATGAAACCGCCGAGCTGCTCGCGGGCCTCGGCGTAGGGGCCATCGACGTGGGAACGCTTGCCGCCCCGCACCTGCACGACCTTGGCGGTCTTCACCGATTCGAGTGCGTTCGAGGCGATGTAGTGGCCCGCCCTTTCGAGCTCGCGGTCGTAGGCGTGGGACTCGTCGCCCAGCGCCTTGAGTTCGTCGGGCGGCATCGTGTCGATCACCGCTTCGTCGTAGTGAACGAGGCAGAGGTATTTCATGGCGGTATCTCCTTGAAGAGGGAATGTGGACACCACTGGTCGATTGGCGATGACGGAAATCGACATGCCCGGCACGCATGCATCAAAAAAATCTACTTGAGGAGCAGCAGGGTGAGTTGCCGCTCCAGGAACTGCCGCTCGGGCAACTGGTGCGCCAGCGACAGCGCGCGCTCGTAGGCGGTGCGCGCTTCGTCGATGCGGCCCAGGCGGCGGCACAGCTCGGCGCGCGCGCCGTGGGCCAGGTGGTAGTCGGCCAGCTCGCCGCGCGCGAGCAGCGCATCGATGAGCGCCAACCCCGCCGCGGGCCCGTCGCGCATGGCAATGGCGGCGGCGCGGTTGAGTTCGGCCACGGGCGAAGGGTCCAGGCGCAGCAGCACGTCGTAGAGGCCGACGATCTGCGGCCAATCCGTGGCGGCAGCCTCGCCGGCTTCCGCATGCACGGCGGCAATGGCGGCCTGCAGCGCGTAGGGGCCGAAGCGGCGCGACAGCAGCGCGCGCTCGACCAGCGCAGCGCCCTCCCCGATCTGCGTCCGGTTCCAGAGGCTGCGGTCCTGCGCATCGAGCAGCACGAGCTCGCCGCCCGGCGAAGTGCGGGCCGCGCGGCGCGAATCGTGCAGCAGCATCAGCGCGAGCAGGCCCAGCGCCTCGGGGTCGGGCAGCAGGTCGACGAGCAGCCGGCCCAGCCGGATCGCCTCGGCCGACAGGTCAGCGCGCGTGACGCTTTCGCCCGACGAGGCCGCATAGCCCTCGTTGAACACGAGGTACACCACGCGCAGCACCGCATCGAGCCGCTCGGGCAACTCGGCCAGCGAAGGCACCTGGTACGGAATGCGCGCATCGCGGATGCGGGCCTTGGCGCGCACGATGCGCTGGGCGATGGTGGGCGCGGGCACGAGAAAGGCCCGGGCGATTTCCTCGGTGGCGAGGCCGCAGACCTCGCGCAGGGTGAGCGCCACCTGCGCATCGGGCGCGAGCGCCGGGTGGCAGCAGGTGAAGACGAGACGCAGGCGGTCGTCTTCGAGGTCTTCGGCGTCGTCGTCCCACGCCGGGGCCGGGTCCGCAAGGGCTGCCGTGTGCTCGGCCACGTCGTCCCATGCGGTGAAGCGCGCCTGCCGGCGGATGCCGTCGATGGACTTGAAGCGCCCCGCCGACACCAGCCAGGCACGCGGGTTCGCGGGCACGCCATCGCGCGGCCATTGTTCGAGGGCGCTGCGGAAGGCATCGTGCAGCGCCTCTTCGGCCAGGTCGAAGTCGCCGAGCAGCCGCACCAGCGTGGCGAAGATGCGGCGCGACTCGGTGCGGTAGATCGCATCGATGGCGTCGGCGACCGCTGCGGTCATGCCGTGGCGCTGCCCAGCCACTGTTCGAGCTTGACGAGGGCGCCGCTCCAGCCGTGGCTGTGGCCGTCGCGCGCCGCTTCATCGAAGAACTGCTGGTGCATGAGCACGAGTTCGCAGCCGTCGCCGTCGGGCTCGATCTGCACCGTGACGCGCGATTCACGCTCTGGCGTGCTTCGCCAGGCCCAGCTGAAGACGAGCTTGCGGTTCGGCACGATCTCCAGGTAGGTGCCGCTCACGTCGTGGGTCTCGCCGTCGTCGGCCAGCATCGTCACGCGAAAGCGTCCGCCGACGCGCAGGTCGATCTCGGCCAGCGGCACCGCGACGATTTCGCCGGGGCCGAACCAGAGCTTCAGCGCTTGCGGGTCGGTCCAGGCGCGCCAGACTTTTTCGGGCGCGACGCGGTAGTGCCGGCGGAGGGTGAGCGAGGGGCGCTCCTTGTCGGGGGGGTCTCGGTCGGCAGGTGGTGCCATTCGGTCTGCTCCTGGTGATAGAGAAAGCGCGCCAGTGCATCGAGGCGCCCGGTCCAGAATTTCTCGTAGCGCGACAGCCACGCGGCAGCCTCCTGCATGGGCCGGGGCGAGAGCTCGCAGCGCACGATGCGGCCCTCTTTCGTGCGCGAGATGAGGCCCGCGTTTTCGAGCACGCGCAGGTGCTTCATGAAGCCGGTCAACGACATGCCATGCGGCTCGGCGAGCTCGGTCACGCTGAGGCTGCGCTCGCCCAGGGTTTCGAGCACGGCGCGGCGCGTCGAATCGGACAGCGCGGCGAAGACGGCGTCGAGGGTTGCGGCGCCAAGGGCCGCGGGTTCGGAAGAAGCAGCTGGGTGAACCATGCAGTTGAGTATGGGAAGCGCCCCCGGAGGCGTCAAGGATTGCCCCCAGCCGTTAGAGAGCGCGAAGAATGTCACGGATGCCTTGGCCCACAACCCAAAGGCCCCCAGCTCAGGAACGCTTTATGCGTGCTGCAGCGCAGCACAACCACCCTGCGAAGGAGCGCCCCATGCTGGACCGTACCGCCACCCAGTTCTCCCACGTCAAGCCCGGTGACACAGAGTTCGTCTCGGGCGGTTTGCGCGATTTCTTCCTGTACCGCGATCTCGGCATTGCCGAGGCCACCAACGGCAAGGTGATCGCGCATCTGGTCAAGGCCAACATGGCACCGGAAACGGGCACCGGCTGGCACCGCCACGAGGCGGACTTCCAGATCGTCATCATGATCAAGGGCTGGGCCCGCTTCATGTACGAGGACAAGGAAACCCTGGTCGAGGCCGGCGACGTGGTGCACCAGCGGCCGGGCATCCGTCACTTCCTGTTCGACTACTCGCCCGACATGGAGTACCTGGAGATCGTCTCGCCGGCGGATTTCAAGAGCATCGACGTCGAGCCGGTGTGCGAGATTCCGCCGCCCACGCCCTGGCCCTGAAACGCCCTGTCAGGCGCCGTTGAACCTCAGCGCCCCGTGAAGCGTGGCGCCCGCTTCGCCACGAACGCCGCCACGCCTTCGCGCGCATCCGCAATGCCCGCGCGCTCGTGCAGCAGCGTCTGCTCCATCGCAAAGTGTTCTTCGATCGGCCGGCCCGGCGCGCCGCCGCACAGGGCCTTGATGCCCGCGAACGACGCGCTCGCACCAGCGGCCAGCCGCGTCACCAGCGCCTCGCCCGCCGCGGCGAGTTGCGCATCCGGATACACCGCATCGACGGCGCCCGTCGCCAGGCAGCGTTGGCTGTCGATGGGCTCGCTGAGCATCAGCCATTGCTGCGCCCGCACAGGTCCCACGCGGCGCGACAGGAAGTACGAAGCGCCTGCGTCCGGCGAAAGGCCGATGGCCGCATAGCCCGTGCGCAGCTTCATCGACTCCGCCGCCAGCACGAAGTCGCCGCACAGCGCGAGCCCGACGCCCGCGCCGCCCGCCGGGCCGTTCACGGCAACGACCAGCGGCGCCGGGCTTGTCACCAGGCGCAGCAGCGCGGGATGAAGCCCGTCGAGGATTTCGTTCACCAGCTCGGGCAAGCGCTCGCCGGCCGCGACGAACTCGTCGATATCGCCGCCCGCGCAGAACACCTTGCCTTCGCCGGTCAACAGGATGGCGCGCGGCTTCTGTTCGAGCATCTCGTCGATGGCGCGGACCAGGGCCCGGGCGCTCGGCGATGTCAGCGCATTCGCGCTTTCCGGCCGCTTCAGCACGATGCGGCCGATGCCGTCGCGTACGCCCCAGGCGATGCCTTCGACGGTGTCCATGTCAGATGCCCGTCAAGCCGCCGGTGCACATCAGCGTCTGGCCACTCACGTAGTCCGACTCGGGCGCACACAGCAGGTACACCGCGCCGGCCGCTTCCTCGGGCGTGCCGCCGCGGCCGAGCGGAATCGACTGCTCCATCATCGCGAGCAGCCCGGGGTTCACGCCGACCTTGATCTCGCGGCCCTCGATGTTGGCCGTGGCCGCGTCGGCGGTGCTAGCGGTGAGCCGTGTCTGGATGAAACCGAAGGCCACGCAGTTGACCGTGACGTTCATGCGCCCCCACTCCTTGGCGAGCGTCTGCGTCATGCCGACGATGCCGGCCTTGGCGGTCGAATAGTTGGTCTGCCCCGCGTTGCCGAAGAGCCCGGCCACCGACGAGATGTTGACCACCTTGCGCACCACGCGCCGGCCGGCTTCGCCCTCGGCCTTGGAGAGCGCGCGGATCACCGGCTGCGCCGCGCGCAGGATGCGGAACGGCGCGGTGAGGTGCACGTCGATCATCGCGTACCACTGCTCGTCGGTCATCTTCTGGAGGACGCTGTCCCAGGTGTAGCCCGCGTTGTTCACGACGATGTCGAGGCCCTTGTATTCGCTCACCGCGGTGCCGACGAAACGCTCGGCAAAGTCCGGCGCCGAGACGCTGCCGACACAGGCCACGGCCTGCCCGCCCGCCGCGCGGATGGCCTCTACGGTTTCTTCGGCGGGTTCGGCATCGAGGTCGTTGACGACGATGCGCGCACCTTCCGAGGCGAGCTTGAGTGCGATCGCGCGGCCGATGCCACGGCCCGAGCCGGTGATGAGGGCGACCTTGCCTTCGAGCTTGAGTGTCATGTTCCTGTTTCTTTCGTTGGAATGAATCGTCGGTCAGCGCAGCGCCACCAGCGCCTCGCCCGCGATGCGGGCCTGGCCGTACTGGTTGGCGCTCAGCACCTCGACGCGCACGCAGCGCTCGCCGTTGTGCTCGAGCTTCTCAAGCACGCGGCCGGTGCAGCGCACCGCATGGCCGATGTGGGTGATGCCCTGGAAGCGCACGTCGAAGCGGCGCAGCTGCGACTGCGGCGCCCACTGCGTGAGCAGCCGGCCGAGCCAGGCCATGCCCAGCATGCCTTGCGCGAACACGTCCGGCATGCCGGCCTTGCGCGCGAAGTCGGTGTCGATGTGGATCGGGTTGTGGTCGCCCGAGGCGCCCGCGAAGAGCGCGAGCGTGGTGCGGTTGACCGGCGGGAGCTGCAGTGCCGGGAGCTCATCGCCGATCTGGATGTTGTCGTAGGTGGCGGTGGTGGTATTGGTCATCGCGCGTCTTTCTTCAGTGGCGGCAGACGATCACGGTGCGCAGCTCGGCCACGAGCTCGTCGCGCTGGTTGGTGGCGCGCGAGGTCTTCACGACGAATTCGAGCGCGCCGTTCTTCTTTTCGTAGATGTCGCTGATGGTGGAGCGCACCGTCACCGTGTCGCCCACGCAGGCGGCCTTGTGGTAGCTGAAGCTCTGCTCGCCGTGCAGGAGCTTCGAGAGCGGGATCTGCAGGTCGTCGAGCATCCGGCCCGAAGCGCCCGAATCCAGTTCGGCTGCGAACAGGAAGGTGGGTGGTGCGGGCAGGTCTGGGTAGCCCGCATCGCGTGCGGCGGCGGCATCGGTGTAGACCGGATCGGTTTCGCCGATGGCCTTGGCGAAGAACTGCAGCCGCGTGCGCTCGATGGGCAGCACCGAAGCCGGCAGCTCGTGGCCGATCCATTTCTTGTCGATCATGTTTTCTCTTTTCCTCAGACGCGTTCGTACAGCGTGACCACGCAGGCGCCGCCCAGGCCGAGGTTGTGCTGCAGCGCCATCCGCGCACCTTCGACCTGTCGTTTGTCTGCCGTGTCGCGCAACTGCTGGACCAGCTCCGTGCACTGCGCAAGACCGGTCGCACCGAGCGGATGCCCCTTGGACAGCAGCCCGCCCGAAGGGTTGGTCACCACCTTGCCGCCATAGGTGTTGTCGCCATCGACCACGAACTTCTCCGCGTCGCCGACCGGGCAGAGGCCCAGCGCCTCGTAGCTGATGAGCTCGTTGTGCGCAAAGCAGTCGTGCAACTCGACCACGTCGATGTCCTGCGGACCGACGCCGGCCGCGTCGTACACCTTCTGCGCGGCTTCCTGCGCCATGCTGAAGCCGACGACCTCGCGCATGTCGCGGCTCTCGAAAGTCACGGGTCGGTCGGTGGTCATGGCCTGCGCCTTGATGCGCACGCTGCGGTCCAGGCCGTGGCGTTCCGCAAAACGCCGCGAACACACGATGGCCGCGGCCGCGCCGCAGGTAGGCGGGCAGGCCATGAGCCGCGTCATCACGCCAGGCCACATGACCGGCGCGGCCATCACCTCGTCCTCGGTGACGACGGTGCGGAACAGCGCCACCGGGTTGTTCGACGCATGGCGGCTGGCCTTCGCGCGGATCTTGGCGAAGGTGGACATCTGCGTGCCGTATTGCTGCATGTGCGCAAGCCCGGCACCGCCGAAGTAGCGCAGCGCGAGCGGCACCTGCTCGTTGCCGACCAGCTCGTCGGTGATGGTCTCGAAATTGTCGAAGGGACTCGGGCGGTCGTTGAACACCGCACCCAGCGCGCCGGGGCTCATGTGCTCGAAGCCGAGCGCGAGCACGCAGTCGGCAGCGCCGCTGGCGACGGCCTGGCGCGCGAGGAAGAGCGCGGTCGAGCCGGTCGAGCAGTTGTTGTTGACGTTGACGACCGGAATGCCGGTCATGCCCACCTCGTACAGCGCGCGCTGGCCGGCGGTGGAGTCGCCGTACACGTAGCCCACGTAGGCCTGCTGGATCAGCTCGTAGCCGATGCCCGCATCCTTGAGCGCGGCATTCGTGGCATGCGCGGCCATCTGCGGATAGGGCTGGTTCGCGCCCGGCTTGGTGAAGGGGATCATGCCGACCCCGACCACATAGACGTCTTGACTCATGAAGGTCTCCTTGATGTCCGGATTGGAAAAATGCGTTGAAGAAGAATGTCAGGCCACGCTGCGTTGGCGGCCCTGCCAGAACGGTTCGCGCAGCTTGGTCTTGAGCACCTTGCCCGCCCCCGAAAGCGGCAGCGCATCGACGATGGCCACGCTGCGCGGGCACTTGTAGCCCGCGATCAGTGTCTTGCAGTGCGCAATGAGCTCGTCGTCGCGAATGCCCTGCCCCGGCTTGAGCACCAGTGCCGCGTGCACCGCCTCGCCCCACTCCTCGCTCGGGATGCCGATGACCGCGCAGGCGGCCACCGCGGGATGCTGGGTGATGGCGTTCTCGACCTCGGCCGAGTAGATGTTCTCGCCGCCGCTGATGATCATGTCCTTGAGCCGGTCGACCACGAAGACGTAGCCGTCGCTGTCCATGTAGGCGCCGTCGCCGGTGTGCATCCAGCCGTCGCGCACCGCGGCGGCCGTTTGCTCGGGCTTGTTCCAGTAGCCCTGCATCACGTTGGGGCCGCGCACCGCGATCTCGCCCACGGTGCCGCGCGGCACCTCGGTGCCGTCGGCATCGACGATGCGCACCTCGGTGCAGTAGCTCGCGCGGCCGGCCGCGCGCAGCTTGCCCAGCTTGCGGCCTTCGGCCGTGTGGTTGCGCGCGGGATTGATGGTGGCCAGCGGCGAGAGCTCGGTCATGCCGTAGGCCTGCACGAAGTCCACGCCCGGGAAAGCATCGATCGCGCGGTTGAGCACCGCCTCGGAGATCGGCGAGGCGCCATAGGTGATGCACTTCAGGCTCGTCAGGTCGCGCTGCTCCCGCATCGCAGGGTGGTCGACCAGCATCTGGATCATGGTGGGCACCAGCAGGATGTGGGTGACGCGGTCTTTCTCGATGGCGTTG
The DNA here is from genome assembly GCF_030812215.1 of Variovorax boronicumulans. Lineage (GTDB taxonomy): Bacteria > Pseudomonadota > Gammaproteobacteria > Burkholderiales > Burkholderiaceae_C > Variovorax > Variovorax boronicumulans_C. The sequence goes on from NZ_JAUSSG010000001.1 coordinate 672,892, forward strand.
AGCACGCCCTCGGGGCTGAACATCGGGATGATCGAATGCGTGTTGCCTTCGAGCCAGTGCGGCGTGGCCAGGCCCATGTCGGCCAGGTGGAACATCGGCGCGGCATGCAGGTAGCAGCCGCCGGGCGGCGCCAGGTGCTCGGCGTGCAGGGCAAGGCCCGAGCTGCCCATGTTGGTGTGGCTGAGCATCACGCCCTTGGGGAAACCGGTGGTGCCGCCGGTGTAGAAGATGCCGGCCAGGTCCTCGTCGCGGCGGGCGGCGTCGGGCACGGGCTCGGCCGCATCGAGCAACGCTTCGTAGCCGTGCATGCGCGTGGGCAACGCGCCGTCGCCGCAGTAGATCACCTCGCGCAGGCTCGTGGCCTGCTCCCGCATCTGCTCGACCATGGGGCGGAAGGTCTCGTCGACCAAGAGGATGGTCGAGCCCGAGTCTTCCAGCGAATAGAGGATTTCCGCGGCCGACCAGCGGATGTTGCAGGGGTTGAGCACCCCGCCGCCCCAGGGCACGGCCATCTGGTATTCGAGGTAGCGGGCCGAATTGAGCGACAGCATCGCCACGCGGTCGCCCGTCTGCATGCCCAGCTTCTGCAGCGCGCCCGCCAGGCGTGCGACGCGTTCTCCGTATTCGCGAAAGCTGAGGGTGCGGCCGGCAAACTGCACGGCCGGTTTGTCGGGGTGCTGTTGCAGGCTGCGGTGCAGCGGCTGGGTCATGTACATGGCGATGTCTCCGTCTCTCTTTGGTGTTTCGGATGGTAGAAATCCGGCTCCCGCCCGGCGATTGCGCTTCGCTTCGATCGCATTGCAGAAAACGTCAATCGACACGGTGGCATGCTTGGTGTCTGATCGCTGCGTCTCATGCTGCAACCACCCGTCACCATTCCGATCGCTTTTGTCCACGGCATGCTGTCGGGCATCCGTGCCCGTGGCGCCGATGCGCCTCTGGACATCGACATCGCGCTGGAAGACGCCGGCATCGCGCCGTCGCTGCTCGAAGAAACGGCGTCACGCGTGACCGCCGAGCAGTACGTCGCCCTGTTCGCCCTGCTGATGAAGCGGCTGGACGACGAGGCCCTGTGCTTTCTCACGCGGCGCCTGCGCTGCGGCAGCTTCGCCCTGATGCTGCGCTCCACGCTGGGCGCGCCCACCTTCGAGGTGGCGTTGCGCCGCGTGGCCCACACCTTCAGCCTGCTGCAGGACGACCTCTCGCTGGTGCTGCTGCACGAAGGCCCGCTCGCGGGCTTCGGCCTGCGGCTGAACAACCTGCAGGCGCCGCACCAGAACTTTCTGCACGAGCTGATGCTGCGGGTGTATTGGCGGCTCTTCGCATGGCTGCATGGCGGCCGGCTGGTGGCACGGCGTTTCGATTTCGGCTTCGAGCTGCCGCCCTATGCCGACGGCTACGCCAAGGTATTCCCCGGTCCGCTGCAGTTCGGCCAGCCGCTATCGGCCGTGTGGTTCGATGCCAGCGCGCTCGCCACGCCGATGCATCGCGATGCGCACGCGATGCAGGCCTTTCTCTCGGCCTCGCCGGCCAACGTGATCCTGCCCCGGCTGGCCGAGCAGGCCGTGAGCGCGAAGGTGCGCGCGGTGCTGCAGCAGAACCGGCCGGCGTGGGCCGATCTCGCGACCACGGCGGGCAGCCTGCACATGTCGGTCAGCACCTTGCAGCGCCACCTGGCGACCGAAGGCACGTCGTTCCAGTCGCTGAAGGACCAGCTGCGGCGCGACGTGGCCATCGTGCGGCTCAACACCAGCACCGTGCCGCTCGCGGCGTTGGCCGAGGAACTGGGGTTCGCGGACAGCGCGGCCTTCCAGCGGGCCTTCAAGACATGGACCGGCGGTGCGCCGGGGTCGTACCGATCGGCGGCGGCGCGCGCGGCGCCTCGTGCAGGCAACGGCCCGCCCGCTGGTTCAGCCTAGTGCGCTAGTACGAAACGACGACGCCGCTGACCAGCAACGCGGCGAACAGCGCGAACACGCCGCGCCACGACGCCGGGCGCGTCTCGACCCATCGGTAGAGCAATGCCGCCGCCGCCACGGAAAGTCCGAAGGTCGCCGCCATGCCCAGCAGGTCGACCCACGGCCCGTGCGGCGCGAGATTGGCGACGAGGGCATTCATCGCGAGAAGCACCGGAAAGTGAATCAGGAACAGCGAGTACGACATGCGCCCCAGGCGCTGCAACGGCACCGCTGCCGCCGGCCACTTGGCGGGCGACAGCCAATGCCTGTGCTGCGCGAGTGCGATCAGCAGCGCCGTGAGCAGCGCCGTCGCGATGCGGCTGCGCCATTCGATGGCGAGCGCCCCGGCGCCGACCAGCACCAGCAGCGCCACGGCGCCCTGCCAGGTGCTGGCACGCGTGGCGCGGCCGATCCAGAACACCAGCATGCCGAGCCCATAGGCGCCGAAGAAATACAGCGCGGTGTCGTCCAGGTCGGCATTCCGGTTGAAGAGCACCAGCGAGGCCACGGCCAGCGCGAGCACGAGCAGCACGGGCATCCATCGCGACGATCGATTCACGACGCCCGTTGCGGGTGGGCTCAACATGGCCGGAAGGCCGACCAGCATCAATGCGAGCGCGAACAACTGGAAGTCGATGGCCACGTACCAGACACCGGTGGACAGCGACTCGTAGCCCAGCAGGTCCTGCAGCAACAGGCCATGCGCAAACAACTGCCCGATGCTCGGCGATGCCGGCACCACGTCTTCATCGAGCCACGGCCGCACCAGCGCGGCCACCAGCACGCAGACGGTGAGCGCGGCCAGGTACGGCATCACCAGCCGTCCATAGCGCTGCAGGATGCGTGCGATGGGCCGGTCGACGCGCAAGAGGCCATCCGGCGCAAGGCTCGCGGCCGCGAGGAATCCCGCGATCACGAGGAACACCTGCACCGCGAGCCGACCGTCGTCCGCCAGCCAGCCGAAGAAATCGGGCGCGAGCCCATAGGCGCCCGCCGGCATCGGTCCGTAGCGCGAGAGGTGATGCCCCACGATCACCGCGCAGGCGACGCCCTTCGCAGCGTCGAGCAACGGCATGCGCCCCGGCGACGGGGGCGCGATGGCGGAAGCCATGGTCAGCCGAGGCTCAAAGCGCGAGCCGCTGCCGTGCTTCCTGGTATTCGCGCTTGAGCTTCTCGATGAAGGCGGCGGCGCTGGCCACTTCGGTCACGGCGCCGATGCCCTGGCCCGAGCCCCAGATGTCTTTCCAGGCCTTGGCCTTGCTGCCGTCGCCGCCGCCGAAGTTCATGGTCTTCACGTCGCCCTCGGGCAGGTTGGCCGGGTCCATGCCGGCCTTGACGATGCTGGGCGCGAGGTAGTTGCCGTGCACGCCGGTGAAGAGGCTGGAGTAGACGATGTCGTCCGAGGTGCCGTCGACGATGGCCTGCTTGTAGTCGTCGCTCGCGCGTGCTTCCTCGGTCGCGATGAAGGCGGTGCCGATGTAGGCGAAGTCGGCGCCCATGGCCTGCGCCGCGAGCACCGCGCCGCCGGTGGCAATGGAGCCCGACAACGCGATCGGGCCGTCGAACCACTGGCGGATTTCCTGCACCAGCGCGAACGGGCTCTTCACGCCCGCGTGGCCGCCGGCGCCGGCCGCCACGGCGATGATGCCGTCGGCGCCCTTCTCGATCGCCTTCTGCGCGAACTTGTTGTTGATGATGTCGTGCAGCGTCACGCCGCCGTAGCTGTGCACCGCGTCGTTCACGTCGGTGCGCGCGCCCAGCGAGGTGATGACGATCGGCACCTTGTACTTCACGACCATCTCCATGTCGTGCTCCAGGCGGTCGTTGCTCTTGTGCACGATCTGGTTGATGGCGAACGGTGCTGCGGGCTTGTCGGGATTGGCCTTGTTGTAGGCAGCGAGCTCTTCGGTGATCTCGATCAGCCACTCTTCCAGCTGCGCTGCGGGCCGTGCGTTGAGCGCGGGCATCGAGCCGACCACGCCGGCCTTGCATTGCGCGATCACGAGCTTGGGGTTGCTGATGATGAACAGCGGCGAGCCGATGATCGGCAGCGGCAGGTTCGCGAGGACGGGGGGCAGCTTGGACATGTTGTCTCCGGGAATGGGTTCGGTTTTATAAGAGAGGAAGGCCCGTGCCGCCGGTCAGGTGGGCGACACGGAACGCGGTTCAGAACGCGTCGAGCGCCAGGGCCGTGACACTCTCGGCCCCGTCCACGATGCTGTCGCGCAGGCCGGGCGCCTTGTTGAGGATGTGCTCGGCGTAGAAGCGCGCGGTGGCGATCTTGGCGAGCATGAAGTCGGTGTCGAAGCTGCGCGAGGCGAGGTCTTCCGCAATGATCAGCGAACGCGCAAGCTGCCAGCCGGCCACGAGGTTGCCCGCGAGCATCAGGTAAGGCACGCTGCCCGAGAACACCGCGTTGGGCGATGCCTTGGTCTGGCCCGCGACGAAGTCGACCACTTCGATGAAGGCTTCGCGCGCGGCCTTCAGGCGCCTGAGCACGGAGGCTGCGGCGGCGCTCTCGCTCTTGGCGAGCTCGGCCTCGGTCTTCTCGATCTGTGCGGCGATGGCCTTGGCAGTCTGGCCGCCATCGCGTGCCGTCTTGCGGCCCACGAGGTCGTTCGCCTGGATGGCGGTGGTGCCTTCGTAGATCGTGAGGATCTTCGCGTCGCGGTAGTACTGCGCGGCGCCGGTCTCCTCGATGAAACCCATGCCGCCATGCACCTGCACGCCGAGCGAGGTCACTTCGAGGCTCATCTCGGTGCTGTAGCCCTTGACCAGCGGCACCATGAATTCGTAGAAGGCCTGGTTCTGCTTGCGCGCATCCGCATCGGGGTGATGGTGCGCAGCGTCGTAGGCGGCGGCGGCCACCGAAGCCATCGCGCGGCAGCCTTCGGTGTAGGCACGCATCGTCATCAGCATGCGCTTGACGTCCGGGTGATGAATGATGGGTGCGCTGGCGTTGATGGAGCCGTCGACCGGGCGGCTCTGCACGCGGTCCTTGGCGTAGGCCACGGCGTGCTGGTAGGCGCGTTCGGCGATCGCGATGCCCTGCATACCGACGGCATAGCGGGCCGAGTTCATCATGATGAACATGTACTCGAGGCCGCGGTTCTCCTGGCCCACGAGGTAGCCCACAGCGCCGCCGTGGTCGCCGTACTGCAACACGGCGGTCGGCGAGGCCTTGATGCCCATCTTGTGCTCGATGCTCACGCAGTGCACGTCGTTGCGCTCGCCGAGTGCGCCGTCCTTGCCGACGATGAACTTGGGCACCACGAACAGGCTGATGCCCTTCACGCCTTCGGGCGCGCCGGTCACGCGGGCCAGCACGAGATGCACGATGTTCTCGGCCATGTCGTGCTCACCGTAGGTGATGAAGATCTTGGTGCCGAACACCTTGTAGGTGCCGTCGGGCTGCGGCTCGGCGCGGCTGCGCACCATCGCGAGGTCGCTGCCGGCCTGCGGCTCGGTGAGGTTCATCGTGCCGGTCCACTGGCCGCTCACGAGCTTTTCGAGGTACACGGCCTTGAGCTCGTCGGAGCCGGCGGTGAGCAGCGCTTCGATGGCGCCGTCGCTCAGGAGCGGGCACAGCGCGAAGCTCATGTTGGCCGAATTGAGCATCTCGCCGCAAGCCGCGCCGATGGTCTTCGGGAGGCCCTGGCCGCCGAAGTCCGCCGGATGCTGAAGGCCTTGCCAGCCGCCAGAGACGTACTGCGCGAAGGCATCCTTGAAGCCCGGCGTGGTGGTGACTTCACCGCCCCTGAAGGACGAGGGATTGCGGTCGCCTTCGATGTTCAGCGGCGCGACCACGTCCTGGTTGAAGCGCGCGCATTCCTCGAGCACGGCCTGCGCGGTCTCGAGGCCTGCGTCCTCGAAGCCCGGCAGCTTGGCGATCTCGCCGATGTTGGCCAGGTGCTCGATGTCGAACAGCATGTCCTTGAGGGGGGCGGTGTAGCTCATGTCTCTTGTCTCCAGATACAGCGGATACGAAAAGGGCATCGCGAACGATGCCCTTCGGCTCAATGCGGCAGTGCGATCAGAGCGCCTTCACCAGTTCGGGCACGGCCACGAACAGGTCGGCCACGAGGCCGTAGTCGGCCACCGAGAAGATCGGCGCCTCTTCGTCCTTGTTGATCGCCACGATCACCTTGGAATCCTTCATGCCGGCCAGATGCTGGATCGCACCCGAGATGCCCGCTGCGATGTACAGCTGCGGCGCGACGATCTTGCCGGTCTGGCCCACTTGCCAGTCGTTCGGGGCGTAGCCCGCATCGACGGCTGCGCGGCTGGCGCCCAGGCCCGCGTTGAGCTTGTCGGCCAGCGGGGCCATCACTTCAGTGAACTTCTCGGCGCTGCCGAGGGCTCGGCCACCCGAGACGATGATCTTGGCGGCCGTCAGTTCGGGGCGCTCGCTCTTCGTGACTTCACGGCCGACGAAGCTCGACTTGCCGCTGTCGGCGACGCCTTCGGCGGTTTCAACGGTGGCGGTGCCGCCCGTTACTGCCGCGGCGTCGAAGCCGGTCGTACGCACCGTGATCACCTTGGTGGCATCGCTGCTCTGCACGGTGGCAATCGCGTTGCCGGCGTAGATCGGACGCTCGAAGGTGTCGGGGCTGTCGACCTTGGTGATGTCGCTGATCTGGGCCACGTCCAGCTTGGCAGCCACGCGCGGTGCGACGTTCTTGCCGTTGGCGGTCGAGGGGAACAGGATGTGGCTGTAGTTGGATGCGATCGCCAGCACCTGGGCCGCGACGTTCTCCGCCAGGTTTTCAGCAAGGCTGGGGCTGTCAGCCACGATGACCTTCGACACGCCGGCGATCTGCGCGGCGGCCTTGCCGGCTTCGGCGGCATTGGCACCGGCCACGAGCACATGGACGTCACCACCACAGGCCAGCGCTGCGGTCACGGTGTTCAAGGTAGCCGGCTTGATGCTGGCGTGGTCGTGTTCGGCAATAACAAGTGCGGTCATGTTCAGATCACCTTCGCTTCGTTCTTCAGTTTGTCCACCAGCGTCGCCACGTCAGGCACCTTGATGCCTGCGCCGCGCTTGGGCGGCTCGCTGACCTTCAGGGTCTTCAGGCGGGGCTTCACATCGACGCCCAGGTCTTCGGGCTTGAAGACATCGAGCTGCTTCTTCTTGGCCTTCATGATGTTGGGCAAGGTGACGTAGCGCGGCTCGTTCAGGCGCAGGTCGGTCGTGATGACGGCCGGCAGCGTGAGGGTCAGCGTTTCCATGCCGCCGTCGACTTCGCGTGCAACGGTGACCTTGTCGGCGGCCAGGTCGACCTTGGAGGCGAAGGTGGCCTGGGGCAGGTCGGCCAGGGCGGCGAGCATCTGGCCCGTCTGGTTGGCGTCATCGTCGATGGCTTGCTTGCCCAGGATGATGAGCTGGGGCTGTTCCTTTTCGACCAACGCTTTGAGCAGCTTGGCGACCGCCAGGGGCTGCAGCTCTTCGGTGGTCTCAACGAGGATGCCGCGGTCGGCGCCGATGGCCATCGCGGTGCGCAGGGTTTCTTGGCACTTCGCATCGCCGCAAGAGACGGCGATCACTTCGGTGACCACGCCCTTCTCTTTCAGACGCACAGCTTCTTCGACAGCGATCTCATCGAAGGGGTTCATGCTCATCTTGACGTTGGCAATGTCCACCCCGGTGCCGTCGCTCTTGACGCGCACCTTCACGTTGTAATCGACGACCCGTTTGACAGGCACAAGAACCTTCATTGACTTGACTCCATTGGATTGCAAAAAGGGGGCTTCGAGGGCAACCGGTCATTCTAGGACGCGACCTTTGCAGCCTCTCCATTCTTCCTGTCGGCACTGCGGATCCGAAAAAAAGAACGATCGTGCTTTTCAGCGATTATAAAACAGCGCCGGGCGCCGGCGCGATGCCCGGCGGCAAAGATTCCACGCGCAGCACACGCTGCGGATAGGGAATGTCGATGCCCGCCCCGCGCAGTCCTTCGAGAATCGCAATGTTGATGGCCGAGCGCAGGTTGTCCTTGCCCTTGTCCGGATCGGCCACCCAGAAGTGCAGGCTGAACTCGAGCCCATCGGGCGCGAAGTTCACGAGGTAGGCCACCGGCGCGGGGTCGGTCATCACGCGCGATTGCGCCTTGGCGGCTTCACACAGGATCGTCTGCACCTGCGCCACGTCGCTCTCATAGCCGACCACGATGTTGGTCGTGATGTTGAACTTGCGGTCGGCCAGCGAGAGGTTTTCCACCCGGCTGGTGATCAACGATTCGTTCGGCACGATGGCCTCGCGTCCGTTGCCGGCGCGGATGAGCGTGTAGCGCGTCTTGATGTCGGTGATGCGGCCTTCGAAAGTGTCGACCTTCACGTTGTCGCCGATGCGGATCGAGCGCTCCAGCAGGATCACGAAGCCGCTCACATAGTTGGCCGCCAGCTTCTGCAGCCCGAAGCCAAGACCCACGCCGAGCGCACCACCCAGCACCGACAGCGCCGTGAGGTCCACCCCCACCGCCGACAGCGCAAACAACAAACCGATCAGAAGCAGGAAGGCACGCACCGCATTCGAGGCCACCTTGCGCATCGAGAGATCGGTGACGGCCTCGCGCAGGATGCGCTTCTCGATGGTCGAGGCGATCCACAGCGCGATCACCAGCACCAGCCCGGCCGACAGCACGCCCTGGAAGATCGTCTGCACGCTCACGCGCGTCTTGCCGAAGGCCAGCGTGATGTTGTCCAGTTCGGCCAGCACGGGCGGCAGCAGCCCGACGATCCAGAGCACGGCCGCGATCCAGGCCAGCCACGAGATCGTGCGCTCGATCAGCCGCACCAGGTTGGAGGTGGGAAACACCGCCCTGAGCACCCGAGCGAAGAGCCGGATGACTGCGAGCGAGAGAAACACCGACACCGCGATGCGCAACACCAGCACCGGCTGAAAGTCGATCACCACGCGCCGCGCGAGATCGGTGAACACCAGAGACAGCAGCGGGAACAGGAGCCCGTCGAAGGTGCTTTCGCCGAACCAGATGGAGTCCTTGGGCTGGTCGCGGCCGAACCATTTGCAGATGGCCCAGGCCAGCGCGACGCAGGCAATGAGCACGCTCAACTCGATGCCGATGCCAGCGGCATCGACCTGTTTCAGGCGTTGTGTGAAGTCGTTGAAATTCATCGATGAAGGAACAAGGCGCCGTCCGCGCCGATTGCGTTACAGATCCGCGAGAACGCGGATGTGCGCTTCCACGCTGCGCGCCAACGCATCGAGGTTGTAGCCGCCCTCGAGCATCGAGACGATGCGGCCACGCGCATGGCGCCTGGCGATGTCATGGATGCGGCTGGTGATCCAGGCAAAGTCGTTCTCGGTGAGGCCGAGCTGGCCCAGGTCGTCCTCGCGGTGGGCGTCGAAGCCCGCGCTGATGAAAACCATCTGCGGGCGGAACTCCTCGAGCCGCGGCATCCAGGCGGCTTCGATGAGCTCGCGCACATCCATGCCGCGGGTGTAGGCCGGGATCGGCAGGTTCAGCATGTTCGACGCCGGATGCTCGGTGCCGCTGTACGGATAGAACGGATGCTGGAAGAAGCCGACCATCAGCACGCGCGGATCGTTCGAGAGGATGTTCTCGGTGCCGTTGCCGTGGTGCACGTCGAAGTCGACGATGGCCACGCGGTCGTAGCCATGCACTTCAAGCGCATGCCGCGCCGCGATGGCGATGTTGTTGAAGAAGCAGAAGCCCATCGCGCGTTCGCGGCAAGCGTGGTGGCCGGGTGGGCGCACCGAGCAGAACGCGTTCTCGACGTCGCCCGAGATCACCGCGTCAGTCGCGGCAATGGCGGCGCCCGCGGCGCGGCGAGCGGCCAGCAGGGTGAAGCGGTTCAGGGAGGTATCGGGGTCGAGCTGGGCGTGGTCGGGGCCGCCGGCCGGTTCGTCGGCCACCAGGCGCTGGTGCAGTTCTTCGAGCAGTTCGACGTGCGCCACGCTGTGGGCCCGGGTGAGTTGCTCCAGCGTGGCCAGCGGCACTTCGCAGTGCTCCAATGCATCGCCGACGCCGGTGAGAAGCAATCGGTCTTCGATGGCATCCAGTCGCTCGGGGCACTCGGGATGACCCCGACCCATGTCGTGCTTCCAGAAGTCGCGGTGTGTGAAGTAGCCTGTCTTGCCCATGTGTCTCTGTCGCCACGTCTAGACCTCACGCGGCATGGGGCCGCCAAGTCTTACGGTATCGTTTGCATATGGATACAAATATGGACGTTGCTGCGAAGCTTGCCACTTTGCTGAGTCAGCTTAACACGGTGATCGTCGGCAAAGAGGCGCAGGTGCGTGACTGCGTGGCCTGCCTGCTCGCTGGAGGACACCTCTTGATCGAGGATGTGCCGGGGGTCGGCAAGACCACCCTCGCCCACGCTCTTTCACACACATTCGGTTTACAGTTTTCGCGGGTCCAGTTCACCGCGGACCTGATGCCGGGCGATCTTTCGGGGGTGGCGATCTACGACCGGGGCCAGCAGGCCTTCGTGTTCCATCCCGGCCCGATCTTTGCGCAGGTGCTGCTGGCCGACGAAATCAACCGCGCGAGCCCCAAGACCCAGAGCGCCCTGCTCGAGGCGATGGAAGAAAAACAGGTCACCATCGAAGGCGAGACCCGCCCGCTCCCGACGCCCTTCTTCGTGATCGCCACGCAGAACCCGCAGGACCAGCTGGGCACCTTCGCGTTGCCCGAATCGCAGCTCGACCGCTTCCTGATGCGCATCTCGCTCGGCTACCCCGACCGCGCCGCCGAGCGCCTGCTGCTCTCGGGCGCCGACCGGCGGGAGATGCTCGCGAGCCTGCCCGCGATGCTGACCGCCGGCGAACTCACCGCCATCCAGCAGCGCGTGCAGCAGGTGCATGCCTCCGAGCCACTGCTCAACTATGTGCAGGACCTGATCGCCGCCACGCGATCGGGCCGCTGGTTCCTGCAAGGGCTGTCTCCACGTGCCGGCATTGCGGTGCTGCGCGCCGCCAAGGCGCAGGCGCTGCTGGCCAACCGCAGCTACGTCGCGCCGGACGACGTGCAGTCGGTGCTGCCGCAGACCATCGCGCACCGGCTCACCCCCGTGGGCGATGCGGGCCGGGGCGCCGTCGAGCAGGTGCGCGCGATGATCGCTGCCGTACCGCTGCCGTGAATCCTGTCGGCGCCCTGCGTTCGCGCATCGACGGCTGGTTCCTGTCCCGGCGGCCGCCGTCGGACACGCTGGAGCTCACCCAGCGCAACGTCTACATCGTGCCCACGCGGGCCGGCTGGACGCTGGCGGCCACGTTGCTGGTGCTGCTGGTCGCGTCGATCAACTACCAGCTCAACCTCGGCTACCTCCTGACCTTTCTCCTGGCCGGCAGTGTCGCGGTGGGCATGCATGTGTGCCATGCCACGCTGCGCGGCCTCGCGATGCGCATGATGCCGCCCGAGGCGCACTACGCCGGAGCGGCCGCCGTCTTCCGGGTGGTACTGCACAACGAGCGGCGCAGCGTGCGCTATGGCATCGGGATGGCGGTGCGCGGCAGCGGACAGTGGGCCTGGACCGATGTGCCGGCCGAAGGCACCTCCACCGTCGAGATCGCCTTCCTGCCCGAGCGGCGTGGACTGCATGCGGTGCCACCGCTGACCGCCGAGACGCGCTTTCCGCTCGGCACGTTCCGCGTGTGGACGGTCTGGCGCCCGGCGGCGCAGATGCTGGTGTATCCGGCGCCCGAGGCGCATCCGCCGCCGCTGCCGCCCGGCGAGCCCTTGTCCGGTCCGGCGGCCATCTCGGCTGCGCAGCGCGCGCATGGGGCTGGCGAGTACGACGGCGTGCGCGCGTACCGGCGCGGCGATCCGCTCAAGCTGGTGGTCTGGAAGAAGGCCGCGCGTGCGCAGGCGGCGGGCTCGGAAGATCTCGTCAGCCGCGACACGCAGCACACGCAGCGCGAGGAGCTGTGGCTCGATGCGCAGGCCACCGGCCTCGCCGACACCGAGGCCCGGCTGTCGCGGCTCTGCGCATGGGTGCTGATGGCGGATCGGCTCGGCGTGGACTACGGCGTCCGTGTCGCGGGCCGGGTGATGAAGCCTTCGCAGGGAGAGGCGCACAAGCGGGCCTGCTTGGAGGCACTGGCCTTATGTTGATCGACCGGTTGAGTCGTTGGTTGAAGCGCACCGCATGAACAAGCTGATGCTCAAGCTCGCGGCCCTTCCACGGGACGCCCGGGACACTCTCTTCCTGCTGACAGTCATCGCGCTGATCGTTCTCCCGCAGATCGAGAACCTCCCCTGGTGGTGCTCCGCACTCACGGCGCTGGTGCTGCTCTGGCGCGGCTCGCTCGCCATCGAGGCCCGCCCCCTCCCCAGCCGCTGGTGGCGCATCGCCCTGCTCGCCCTGGCATTGGCAGGCACCTACGCCACCCATCGCACCCTTCTCGGCCGCGACGCGGGCGTCACGCTCATCGTGATCCTGCTGGCCCTCAAGACCCTCGAGCTGCGCGCCCGCCGGGACGCCTTCGTCGTCTTCTTCCTGGGCTTCTTCGCGATGCTCACGAACTTCTTCTATTCGCAGTCGCTGCTGACAGCTTTCACGATGCTGCTCGCGCTGCTGGGCCTGCTCACGGCACTGGTCAACGCGCACATGCCCGTGGGCAAGCCGTCGCTGCTGCAGGCCGCGCGCACGGCCGGATGGATGGCCCTCGCCGGCGCGCCGATCATGCTTGCGCTGTTTCTCTTGTTCCCGCGCTTCGCGCCGCTCTGGGGCACGCCGAGCGATGCGATGGCCGGGCGCTCGGGGCTCTCGAACACGATGCGCGTCGGCGCCATCGCCGAGCTGGCGCTCGACGACAGCATTGCCGCGCGCATCAAGTTCGACGACAACCGCACGCCGCCGCAAAGCCAGCTCTACTTTCGCGGCCCGGTGCTCGGCCAGTTCGACGGTCGCGAGTGGACGGCGCTCCCGCCATGGGGGCGCGGCGGACAAGGGCTCGCCAACCTGCGCGTGACCGGCGAGCCGGTGCGCTACGAGGTCACGCTCGAGCCCAACAACCGCCCCTGGCTGCTGACGCTCGATGCGGCGCAGAAGGCGCCCGAAGCCCCCGGCCTCGAAGCCGTGGGCACACCCGACCTGCAGTGGATCTCGAACCGCCCCGTCACCGACCTGCTGCGCTATCGCGCCGAGAGCTATCCGCGATTCCAGAGCGGCCCGGTGCGCCGCGCCGGCGGGCAGTTGCAGGCCTACCTGGCACTGCCGCCCGGCACGAACCCGCGCACCGCCGCGCTCGCGGCGGAAATGCGCAACAACCCCGCGCTGGCCGGCGCCGCCACGCCCGCGCTCGTCCAGGCCGCGCTGCAGCGGCTTCGCACCGGCGGCTACACCTACACGCTGGAGCCCGGCGTCTACGGCAACGACACGGCAGACGAATTCTGGTTTGATCGCAAGGAGGGCTTCTGCGAGCACATCGCCTCGGCCTTCGTGGTGCTGATGCGCAACCTGGGCATTCCCTCGCGCATCGTGACGGGCTACCAGGGTGGCGAGCTCAACAGCATCGACAACTACTGGATCGTGCGCCAGCGCGACGCGCATGCCTGGACCGAGGTCTGGCAAGAAGATGCGGGCTGGGTGCGCGTGGACCCGACGGCCTCGGTCGCTCCTGGCCGCATCGGCCAGTTGCAGCGGCTCGCGCCGCAGCCGGGCCTCTTTGCCGGCGCCATCGGCGCGATGAGCCCGACGCTGGTGCAGAACCTGCGCGCCGCCTGGGAGGCGGTGAACAACGGCTGGAACCAGTGGGTGCTCAACTACACCCAGAGCCGCCAGCTCAACCTGCTGAAGAACCTCGGCTTCGACGCGCCGAGCCTGGAAGACCTGGCCTACGTGCTGCTCTACCTGGTCATCGCCGCGAGCCTGGCCGGCGCAGGCTGGACGCTGTGGGAGCGCAGCCGGCACGACCCGTGGCTGCGCCTCCTCGGCCAGGCCCGCGCGCGCCTCGCGAAAGCCGGGCTCACGGTGCCAGAGACCGCCCCGCCGCGCCAGATGGCCGCCCAGGCCGATGCACGCTTCGGCGCCGCCGCGCAACCGGTCCGCGACTGGCTGCTCAAGCTCGAGGCCCAGCGCTATGCAGAGGCTGCGCCCGAAACGCTCGCGGCCCTGCGCGCGGAGTTCCGGCGCCTCGCCTGGCCTGCCGCAAATCCACGCGGCTGAAACCACATGTGTCCCGCCGGCAGCCCTGCGCAAGCGGGCGGCACAATCGGCCGATGCGATTTTTTCTCCCCAAGCCCTCTCGCGCCGCCGCCGCCATTGTTCTTCTCGTCGCTTGCTGCGTAGGTTCCACGGGGGCTTCGGCCCAGAAATCCGCCAACGGCCGCAATGGCGCCACGAGCCCCGTGCGCGGCAGCACCCCGTACGCAACGCGCGACGACGCAATGCAATTTGCCGACGACGTGGCGGCACGCCGTGGCCTCGACCGCGAATGGGTGCGCGCCACCATCGGCAGCGCGCGCTTCCTGCCCAACGTGCCGCGGCTGATGCTGCCGGGCCCGGTAGGCACGGTCAAGAACTGGCAGACCTACCGCAGCCGCTTCATCGACCCGGTGCGCATCGCGGCCGGCGTGCGCTTCTGGCGCGACAACGCGGCCACGCTGGCGCGTGCCGAGCAGGTGTACGGCGTGCCGCCCGAAATCGTCGTCGGCATCATCGGCGTGGAAACCATCTACGGACGCAACATGGGCAACTTCCGGGTGATCGATGCGCTGGCCACGCTGTCCTTCGATTTCCCGCAGGGCCATCCGCGCGCGGCCGAGCGCGAAGCCTTCTTCCGCGGTGAGCTCGAAAGCTTCCTGAGCACCGAGAGCCGCACCGCCGAAGACCCGCTCGTTCCCCTCGGCAGCTACGCCGGTGCCATGGGCATGCCGCAGTTCATGCCCAGCAGCATCGCCAAGTACGCGGTCGATTTCGACGGCGACAGCCGCATCGACCTGGTCAACAACCCTGCCGACGTGATCGGTTCGGTCGCGAGCTACTTCAAGGGCTTCGGCTGGACGCCCGGGATGCCCGCCACCTATCCGGTGCACTTCGAGGAGGCGCGGCTCAAGAAGGCTCTGCTGCTCGCACCCGACATCCTCCCCACCTTCAGTGCCGACAGCTTCGTGGCCGCCGGTGCGGTGCCCGAAGGCGAAGGCATCCGCCACAAGGGCCTGCTCGCGCTCGTCGAGCTGCAGAACGGCGCCGACGCACCACCGACCTACGTGGCCGGCACTCGCAACTTCTACGTGATCACGCGCTACAACTGGAGCAGCTACTACGCGATGTCGGTGCTCGACCTCGGCCAGGAGGTCAAGGCCGCCATGGAGCAATAGCGCCTCACCCATGATGAAACCCGAGGCGCTGCTTGCGAACTGGACCGAGGCGTGGCGCGCGCTGGGCATCGAAGCACCCGACCTCGCCCTGTGCGCCGAACTGCAGCGCCGCTACGGCGAGCCGCAGCGCCATTACCACACGATGCAGCACCTGGGCGAATGCCTTGCCTGGTTCGAGCGCGAGAAGGCGCTGGCCGAACACCCGGGCGAAGTGGCGATCGCACTCTGGTTCCACGACGCGATCTACGACGTACATGCGCACGACAACGAAGCGCGCAGCGCCGACTGGGCGCGCGAGGCCCTGCGGGCCGCGGGTGCGAACGAAGAAGCAGCCGAACGTATTCATGCGCTCGTGATGGCCACGCGCCACGACGCGGTGCCCGAGGGCCGCGATGCCGAACTCCTGATCGACATCGATCTCTCCATCCTCGGTGCCGAGCCGGCGCGCTTTGCCGAGTACGAGCGCCAGGTCCACGCCGAATACGCCTTCGTGCCCGACGAAGTGCGCCTGCCGCGCCGGCGCGCGATCTTGCAGCGCTTCCTGGATCGCGACGCCATCTACGCCACGCCCCGGATGCACGCGCTGCTCGAAGCCCGCGCGCGCACCAATCTGCAGCACTCCATCGCCGCAAGCTGAGCCCCGGTACGGGGCACCGACGCACCGCCGGCCAGGCCGCCGGTTTGTTGCGTTGAGAACGCTGTGTTGCGTGCGGGAAATCACACGCCGCACCGCGAAACCACGCCTCTACACTGCGGCCGTCACGCACAAGCCACCTCGGGAAACGCGCCCCCTGCGCACACAAATACCCCAAGACACTGCCGATGAGAAGCAGCCAGAACTGAGGAGATACAGCATGCCGACAACCTGTTCGCCCACCCGTCGCGATGCGACGCGCGCACCGCCGCTCATAGCGCCTCTCGTGCTTCGCCGCCGAGCCGCGTAGACGCGCTCTCACCGAAACCATTCACGCGAAAGGCCCCGGCCTTCCGCGGAGCACACGCACGCCCTTTTTTCGCCCCCCTCCCGTTCACCGCACGCCAGAAGAAGGAGTCGATCCATGGACCTTTGACGAACACCGATCGCATCGCCCGATGAAGCGGTAGCCCCTTTCCCCTTTTTCACCTGCATCTGTCACTGCCGCCAACGGCCGGTGAGGGCCTGCTTTTGCCCGACACCTTCGACGACCGCCTCCCACAACCAATCCCAACCAAGGAGACATCCCCTGTGAACACCCGATTGACCCAACTCGCTACTGCCGTCCTTCTGCTGGCCGGCCTCTGCGCCCATACCCACGCCCAGGCCCAGCAAACCGACGAGCCCCCGCAGGCCGAAGCCAAGGACCCCACCAAGGAGTTCGTCAAGAAGATCAACGACGCCACCGGCCTGGAGTTCTGGGGCTACGGCCGCGGCGGCTTCTTCAGCGCCGGCAAGGGGCGCCTCAAAGGCGGCTACTCGCTCGGCGGCGACCTGCAGAAGTACCGCCTGGGCAACGAGGGCGACAACTACCTGGAATTCGGCATCGGCAAACGCTTCGACATGGGCGAGGGCATCAAGTGGGGCGTGTTCTACATGCCCACCATCTACAACGGCAAGAGCGGCACCGCGCAGGCCTACTTCTCCCTGACCGGCATCTTCGGCAACGCCGCCACCCTCTGGGCCGGCCAGCGCTACCACCGCGTGCAGGACGTGCACATCGTGGACAAGTGGGTGGTGGAAGATGGCGACAACTACGGCGCGGGCATCGACGACATTCCTCTCTGGGGCTACGGGCGCCTGAACGTGGCCCTGCACACGGCCGACTCGGTGGACAACAAGAGCGGCAACCCCAACAACGCCAAGCGCATCAATGTGCAGTGGCGCGACATCCCCACCAACCCCGGCGGCAAGCTCACGGTGACGGGTGGATTGATCTCGGGCGACTTCGCAAAGGGCCGCGACGGCGGCGCGCTGGGGCTCATGCACATCCAGAAGGACCTGTTGCCGGGCCTGAACAACACCTTCATCGTGCAGGCATCGACCGGCCACGCCTCGCTCAGCGGCAAGTTCTACAACCTGGACAACAGCACCACGACCACGGGCCTGTTGCTGCCGCCGGGCTTCGGGCTGGAGAACACGCTGCTGTTCGCGCCGCTGGTCGAGCGCACGGTGATCACGCCGCAGGCGGGCGCCAAGCAGCGGCGCATTCTCGATTCGGTGGACTTCCAGTTCGGGCGCTTCGGCGGCCAGGGCCTGATCGGCTACCAGACCACGCGACCGGACAACGGCCCGGAGACCAAGGACTTCTCATTGGGCGGGCGTGTCTCCTACGGCATCGCCAAGTACACCAAGCTGCTGGCCGAGCTCTCGACCACGCGCCGCAGCACCGACGACCAGCCCCGCCAGACGCTGAACAAGGGCACGATCGCGGTGGCGTTCTCGCCGAACACCGACTTCTGGACCCGGCCGGAGTTCCGCATCTACGCCACGCGCGCGAGCTGGAACAAGGCCGCAGGCGATGCCAACGCCACCAGCTTCGGCGCCAATGGCCGCAGGAACGCCACCACCTTCGGCATACAGATGGAAGCATGGTGGGAGTGACATCCCACCGCTGACCTGCTGCGCACGAGCGCTCAGGTCGGCACCAGCCGCCACCATTCGGTGCGCGGCAATTCCTCGTTGCGCTCTTCCTCGACGATGCCGAACAGCAGGCCGTCGCGGGGAGCGCCGAGCTTTGCCAGTTGCAGCAGGCGCTCGGGATCGCGGCACAGCATGAAGCTCGCGTCCCCCTGCCATTCGAGGCAGCGGCCGACCTCTGCGAGCATCAGCGCGGGCTGGCTCTGCATGAAGGTGAATGGCATCGGCAAGCCGGCGTCGAGTTGCTCCAGCCCCGTGTAGGTGGCGCCCCAGGCGCCGCGTTTGCTGGCGACGCGCAGGCGCGCGCCCTGCGGCAGCGCGGCTTCGTCCGCCATGTCGAGACAGCGGCGTGCGCCATACATCGCCAGCTCGGTCCAAAGACCGACGCGGCGCGGCCGGCGGCCGAGGCGGCGCGCCAGTTCGTCGCGCCAGTCCGCCGGCGGCGGATGAACAACGAAATGGGCGACGGTGCGCCAGACGGTGTCGATCCCCGCATTCATCGCTATGTCCCTGGGCAAGGCATTCATCGGTACACCCTCGGCGCGGCGCTCATGCGTGGCAATCCCTCAGCAGCAGCGAGGCATGCCCGCCGCCGAAGCCGACCACGTTGAGCAGGATGTTGCGCAGCTTCGCGGGCGGCTCGGCGCTCAGCGTGATGCCCAGCGTTTCGTCCAGCGGATAGTCGGTCGAAGGCCAGGCGCCGCCCTCGATGCAGCCGACCAGGAGGGCCAGCTCGGCGGCACCCGCCGCGCCGAGCGTGTGGCCGAGCGACGACTTGAGCGACACCAGCGGCGGCAGCCGGTCGAACACCTGCTTGAGCGCCTCCACCTCGATGGCGTCGTTGACGGGGCTGCCCGCGGCCTGCACCTTGATGAGGTCGATGTCCTCGGGACGCAATCCGCTCTGCACAAGCGCCGCCTGGCACATGGCGCGCACGGCGCTGGCCTCGGTGCCCGACGGGTTGCGCCCGTCGACCACGTTCGCGCCGCCCGTGATGCGCCAGCGCGTCGGCCGCGAGCCCAGACGCAACGCCGCCACGGCTTCGCCCAGCACCAGACCCCTTCGCTCCGCGCCGAAGGGCTGGGCGTTGCCCGGTGCGAGCAACTGCATCGCGCGAAAGCCGGCCGCGGTGAACCGGTTGTCCAGCTCGGCACCGAGCACCAGCGCCTCGTCGGTGCCGCCGCTGCGGATCAGGTCGGCGGCCGCCAGCACCGCGTTCAGCGCCGAAGTGCAGGCCGTGGAAATGGTGAAGACCGGGCCACGCCAATCGAGCGCCTCGCAAACGATGGTGGCGAAGTCCTGCAGGTCGCCGCCGAGCCGAAGGTCGGGCTTCGCGTACTCCATGTAGCCGATGTCGAGCGAGGACGATGCGACGAAGAGCGGCGCGGTACGGTCGCCCCACTCGCCGGTCTGCGCGACCACGTTGCGCATGGTGCGCCGCACGCGCTCGAGCCAGTTGCCCTCCTGGGGCGGAAGCTTGTAGACCGGCCAGCCGTTCCCCTTGGCGATGGTCACCGGCGTCGGCGGCACGCCGCCGCGCCGCAATGCATCGAGCGCACCGGGCATGTCGTTGCCGAGCACGCAGGCAAGGCCTGTGGAGGCCAGGTAGACGCCGTCGCTCATGGGTGCACCCTTGGCGCGGCGCTCATGCTTTTCCCGCCTGCGCGAGGTGTTCCGCCAGATGGGCGATGGAGGTCAGCGCGCGGCGTGTTTCCTTGCTGTCGGGCATGCGCACGCCGAACTGCTGCTGGATCGTCATCGACACCTGCAGCGCATCGAGCGAGTCGAGGTCCAGCCGCGCCTCGGGGCCGAACAGCGGCTCGTCGTCGCCGAGGCCGCCGGGGGGCGCGTCTCTCTCGACGGCTTCGAGCACCATCGCCTTGAGGCTGGCTATGAATTCAGGGGTCACGCTACTCACGGGGTACTCACGATGTGCGCCTGCGAAACAAAAAGACTGCGAGAAGGAACATGGCGGCCGCAAACGCGACCAGCCGGCCGACCTGCGGCAATGCATCGGCCACGCCGCCGCCGCGCAACAGCACGGTCAGCAGCGCCTCGAGGCCCCAGTTCATCGGCGAGACCTCGACCAGCCGCTGCATGAAGCCCGGCATGACGAACTTGGGCACCATGATGCCGCCTGCCGCCGCCATCAGCACATTGACCATCGGTCCGAGCGTAGCCGCTTGCGCATGGGTTCGCACAAGGCATGCCAGCGCGAGCGACAGGCTCACCGCGGCAAGGCTCACGGCCGCGAGCGACAGCAGCAAGGCACCCCAGTGGATGCCCGCGAGCGAGAGCGCATCGCCGCCGATCAGCGGCATGAACCAGATGCCGGCCGCGAGCATGAGCAGCGCCTGCAACGCGTTCACACCGAGGTACGGCAAGGCCTTGGAGGCCAGCAGCATCGTGCGCGACACGCCCAGGCTCTGCAGCCGCCCGAGCGCGCCAGAGCCCCGCTCCTGCACGAACAGGCTGGAGAGCGAGGCCACCACGAAAAACATGCCGAAGACCAGCCAGGCCGGCACGTTCTGCTGCACCGAAGTGGGCCGCGGGCCGGCGGTGGAGAAGCGCTCGGCCTGCACCATGGCCTGGATGGAGGCATCGGGCGCCGGGCTGGCGGTGCCGGGCACGGCCAGCGCGAGGCGCGCCTTCAGCTCGCCCGATGCGCCGATGAGTTCCGCGCGCAGCGCATTGAAGAGATTGGCGTCGATGCCGGGCTCGGTCAGCAGCCGGATGTGCGCCCTGGTCGAGAGCGCGGCCGATTCCAGCTCTTCCGAGAGGCCCGGCTCCAGCACGATCACGTACTTGAGCGACCCGTTGCGAAGGCGCTCCTGCCAGTCCGCGCCAAGCGGCTGCGGCGCGCCGTGGCTGCGCTGCCAGATCTGCAGCAGCCATTTGGCGGGCGTCGCGGTGTCGCGCGCATCGACCGCGTAGGTGAGCTCGGCGAGCGGCGGGCGGTAGATGTCCTTGAGCGTGAGCGACATCAGCACGATGAAGACCATCGGCATCAGGAACAGCACGGCGAGGCCGTGCATGTCGCGCACGAGGGCGAGCAGTTCCTTCCTGATGAGCGCGGGCAGCATGCGGTTCGGTCGGTCAGTCTCGCAGTGAGCGATGGGTCAATGCCATGAAGAGCTGTTCGAGGTCATGCCGGCCGAACTCGGCATGGCGCACCTCGATGCCCGAGGCTTCGAGTGCCGCCAGCACCGGGCCGGGGCCGCTGCCGGGGTTCAGGTGGATGCGCCACTGCGCCGCCCCCTGCTCCACCGCGCCGAAGCGCGACAACATCTCCATGTCGAGCCCGTCGGCGGCCAGCGTGAGAAGCATCGCACTCCTGGACAGCAGATCGTCGAGAGACCCTTCACGCAGTACGCGGCCGTGGTCCAGGATGGCGACGCGGTCGGCAATGGCCTCGATCTCCTCCATGTAGTGCGAGGCGTAGATCACCGCCGCACCCGCCTGCGCAAGGCTCTTGATGGCATCGAGGATGAACGCGCGCGACTGCGGATCGACGCCCACGGTGGGCTCGTCGAACAGCATGAGCTCGGGCTCGGGCAGCAAGGCGATCGCAAGGTTCAGCCGGCGCTTGAGGCCACCCGACAGCCGATCGGCACGCACGCCGGCGAACGACTCGAGCTGCGAAAAATGCATGCAGGCGTCGATGCGCTCGCGCTTGCGCACACCCGACAGCCGGCTCGCCGCGGCAAAGCAAGCCAGGTTCTCGGCCACCGTGAGCATCGAATAGAACGCCTGCTCCTGCGGCGCGACCGCGATGCGCGTCGGCGTTTTCGCGCGCACCTGCTGCAGCGGCTGGCCATCGATCAGGATCTCCCCCGATTGCACGGCGAGCGCGCCCGACAGGTGCGAGATCAGCGTGGTCTTGCCCGCGCCGTTCGGCCCGAGCAGCCCCAGCACGCAGCCCCGCGGCACGGCGAGCGAGACGTCGGCCAGCGCGGGGGCCGTGGCGTGCGGGTAGCGGTGTCCGAGATTCTTGAGCGCGAGCATTGGTCAGGCGACGGCGGCCTTGAGGTCGCGAAAGAACGTCTCTTCCTGCTGCGCCTGCTCCCGCAGCTTGCCCGCGAGCGCGGCCGGATCGACCGGCTCGCGCCCCTTCACCATGCGCGCCGCCTTGAGCGCGAAGGCACGCCAGTCGTCGCCGATGGCAATGAGCCGCTCCGACATCTGCGTGAGCTGCGGCTTGCCGAGCAGCTGCGCGGCCTCCTGCAGGAAGCCCGCGTAGATGAAGCGGAAGCCCGCCCCGCCCGTGCCGATTTCTTCCTGCATGCGCACGAGGTGGCCGATGAAATCCACGCTGCGCGGATCGGTGGCCGACAGCCGCTGCATCCGGTTGGCCAGCGTGCGCATGCCGCGCACGCCGACGATGGGAATGGGGGCGAGCATGTTGCGCACCGTCTTGCGGATGGCCTTGGTCACCGAGGCGGCATCGACCGCCTTGCGATCGATGGCCTGCGGGTAGTACATGAGGCCCTTGGGCGCGAGCACGCCCTTGGCGAAGCGCGCGCGCGCGAGGTCGGCGCTTGCGCAGCGCACGGGTTCCTCGAACACCGGGTCGCTGATCAGGTAGTCGTCGCCGTCCTTGCCGTAGACCAGCAGGTTGTGCGCGTTGAAGTGAAAGCGCATGTTCGGCGGAAAGTACGGCAGCCAGTAGACCGAGGTCTGCAGGCCCACGAGCCGGCCGTCGGCCAGCAGCGCGTCGAGCCGCTGCTGCCCGGCCTCGGGGCTGCGGAAGGTCTCGAAGCTGAAGCGCGCGGCCATCGGTGCCAACAGGCCCTTGATGATGGCCTTGGGCGGCATGCGGTACGAGATGAGCGGCAGGCCCGACAGCTTGATGAACGGCAGGTACGCAAACGACAGCGCCGACGACAGGCCCAGCGCCATGCTCTCGGTCATCGGCGCACCGTGGTGGCGCATCAGGCTGGAGATGACGCCGCTTTCGCAGTGCGCCGCCTGTTGGTGTTGAAAGTTCACGGCAGGCTTTGCAAGGTGGGAATCGGGAGGCCCAGCGCCTCGGCATAGCGCGCAAGCTGCGCCTGCGAGAGCGCCGAGAAATGCCGGGGCTGCAGGTGGCGCCGCACGCGCCATTGCCAGAAGCCGCTGGTCTGCGAGAGCAGCGCCACGTCCATGCGGCGCTCGTACATCCAGTATTCGAGCGGCGATGCGAGCCCGGCCTTCGCCCGCTCCTTCGCCTCTTTCGCCTGCTCGACCAGCACGTCGACCGCATGGCTGGTGACGATCTCTTCCGCCTCCCAACCCCGCGAGGTGGTGGTGACGACACGGCCCGCTGCATCGCGCGCGTACATCAGCTTGGAATGGCCGTCGAGGGTCGCGTTGCCCTCCTGCGGAACTGCGTCGAGGTCCATGTCAGGCCTCCCGCCGGGCCGCCCCAAGGGAGGCCTGCGCCCCCTCGGAGGGCAGCGATACGCGAAGCGATGAGCGTGGGGGTTTCATACGGCCTCCATATGGATGAAGCCGCTGGAGAAGCGGCCGCTTTCCGGAACGAACATCAGGAGTTTGTGGCCGGGCTGGATGCGCCCGGAACGAAACAGCTCGTCCAGCATGATGTAAGGCGATGCCGAGCCGGTATTGCCCTTGCGCGAGAGGTTGCTGAACCAGCGCTCGCGCGGAATCGAAAAGCCCATGGCGTCGAGGCAGCGGCTCACGGGCTCGACGAAGTAGTTCGACGAGAGGTGCGGCAGGAACCAGTCGATGTCCTGCGACTTGAGCCCGCGCTTCTCGATGACGGCGGCGAGCGGTTCGGCCAGCGTGGCGCGCACGATGTTGTCGTTGAGCAGGCGCACGTCCTGCTTGACGGCGAAGGTCGAGTCGCGGTGCCAGTCGGCGGGCGCTGTGCGGGCCCAGCCGTCGAGGCCGCCTTCGGCGTTCTTGTCGGCGCCGGCATACATGCACACCGGGAGTTCGTGCGCGGCCGACGACAGGTCGATCCAGTCGATGCGCAGCGACAGCGGCCCGCGCGGCTCGCGCTCCAGCAGCACCGCGCCGGCGCCGTCTGACAGCATCCAGCGCAGGAAGTCTTTTTCGAAGGCCAGCTCGGGCCTTTCTTCGAGCGCTTCGAGCTTGTGCTCGAGCTCGGCCTCGAAGCGGGAGCCGCGCATCACGGCCGACGCCAGCTCCGAGCCCGTGGCCACCGCGCGCCGCGCATCGCCCGAGCGCACCGACAGCCAGGCGTGCTTCAGCGCCGCGGTGCCCGCGAGGCAAATGCCCGCGCAGGCCACCACTTCGAGCCGCGGCCAGCCGAGTTCGCCATGCACCATCACCGCGTGGTTGGGCATGAGCTGGTCGGGGAGCGAGGTGCCGGTGGCCAGGCAGTCGACCGGGCCGATGTCGTCGCCCAGTCCGCGGATGGCCGAGGCGGTGAGTTGCGCGTTGGTCATGGCCAGTTGGCCAGTGGCGCGGTCGATGGCGTAGTGGCGCGACTGGATGCCGTTGCTGCGAAGAATCAGCCGCCGCGCGCGCGACGCCTTGCCGGCGATACGGCCGAGGACTTCTTCGATGTCTTCATTGCTGACCGGGGAAAAGGGCAGGAAGGCGGCGGTGCGGGTCAGGAAGACATCAGACGTCATAGAGGTGGGAGCGGTCCGTGGCGGAGCCCGACGGGCACTCGAATTGGGCTGTCATTTTAGTCAGCCACCCCTTGAACAAAGGTCGCAGAAGTGCCTGCAGTGTCAGGCTCACCGGCACGACCGTGACGATGAGCGCAAGCAGGAACACCACATAGAGCAACAGCAGCGGCTTGCGCGGCCAGGCGCCGGGCCCGCCGGCCGCCATGATGAGCTTGCCCCAGAGGAAGAAGCTGCGGGTGCCGGCCTTCTCGCTGATGAGCAGGCGCGCATTGGCCTCGACCGCGCCCAGCCCGGCCAGCAGCGGCCCAGTGCCGCGCTCCAGGTCGCCATGCAGCGCATCGCGCAGCGCACGGCCGAAACGGCCCGTACTACGAATCTGCGTAGCACTGAGTCCCGCATCGGGCATGCCCCAGAAGCCGCGCTTGCGACCCCAGATGAGCCACGCCGGCGTGGTGAAGAAGGTGGCGAGCGTCGGGCCGGGGTCGGTCAGCACCACGTTGTCGATGAGGCGCGCGCCCACGTCGTCGAGCATGCCCTTGAGCTTTTCATGGGCCAGCAGCCACATGTTGCGGCACGCAATGACGGTGACCACGGGTTTGCCCTTGAGCAGGCGCGCGGCCAGCGAGTGCTTGAGGAACGCGGTGACCGGCTGCGAGGGCGCGAGGAACCACACCTGGTACGGGAGGATGACGAGGTCGAAATCCTCGTCGCCCGTGAGCGAGAGCGGCGCCAGCGGCGGCGGCTTCATGTGGGCCGATTCCGGAAAAGCGTCGAAGAAACTGATGAAGGGCCAGGGAAACGGGAACGGCGCCAGCGGACGCAGGGTTTCCTCGTGCACCTTGATGGCCGGGTCGGCCCGCAGCGGCGCGACGATCTGCTCGGCGACGCTGTCGAGCTGCCCGGATTGGGAGTAGTGGATCACCAGGACGCGTTTGGGGCGTGCGGCAGGGCTGGCGGAGCTGGCAGAGCTGGAGGTCACTGGGTGGGCGGTTTCGAGGGCCGTCGAATGTAAGCCAAGCATTAGCAAAACGCATCTGCCATTGGTCATGCCGTCGCGCCGATCCCACGATTGAGGCAGTTCGCAAGGCCGATACGCCGGGTATACAGAGGGAACGCAACAGCGGACTCAGCCCCGGCGACACCTTCGATACTCGCTGCCCGTTCAAATTGGCGGGGACAGTGGGCCCGCTGACGGCGGCCTCAACTCAGTTACCAGGTGATCGATCAGAGCGCGCACCTTTGGAGTGGTATAGCGAGATGCCAAAAACAACAGGTACGCCATACCCTGATAGTTGGTGTCGAAAGCCCACTCTGGCAGCAAACGGACCACCCGTCCGGCCGCCAGGGCATCCCGTGCCACGAAATCCTGCACGCAGCCCACGCCCAGGCCAGCCTCGACCGCCGCCAGGCGCATCTCGCTGTGGTTCAGGGTATAGCGGCCGGCTACCGCGAGCTCGACCTCGTCGTCGCCCCGCACAAAGCGCCAGCGGCTGTCGCGCTCCTGCTCACCGATTGACAGGCAACTGTGGGTCATGAGGTCCTCGGGACTCTGGATGCCCTCGTGCGAAGCGAGGTACGCCGGGCTGGCCAGCACCAGTTGACGCACTGGCATCAGGGCGCGCGCCACCATGCCCTGCGGCGGATCGTCAGTCAGGCGGATCACGAGGTCGACGCCTTCACGCAGAGGGTCCACCGGCCGGTCAACCACCAGCAGGTGCACATCCACATCGGGATAGCGTTGCAGGAAAGACAGCAAAGGCTGCTGCAATACATGGCGGGCAAACGCCTTGGGTGCGCTGACGCGGATCAACCCCTTGGGTGTGCCCACATGGCCCTCGGCCACCCTCATGGAGGCCTGTGCCGAAGCCACCATTTCGCGCCCGCGCTCCAGCACGGCCATACCCGCATCCGTCAGGCGCAACTGCCGAGTCGTGCGCTGCAACAGCGATACACCCATGACACTTTCCAGGCGCGCGACTTGCCGGCTGACTGCCGACGGTGTTTGCCCATGCCGCCGCGCCGCGGCGGAAAAACTGCCCGCCTCCGCTACGCGGACGAACGCGACCAGCTCGCGCATCACCTCCAGGAAATCATCTGTTCTCAAGGCGCAAAGCTCCTGTTCTGAGGTCGAGTCTAGTCAATGCCGGGAGGGAAACGAACAATTCGCACGCCAACAACATCAAGGGGGAATGGCATGTCGACACGCAAGATTCGCAGCTTTGAAGATCTCGATGCCATGAAGGGCAACGTCGATCACGTACTTACGCTCTTCAGCGGGGGGCTTGACAGCAGCTATGTGCTCAAGGAGCTCTCGCAGCGCAAGCTACGCATTACCGCACTTTCAGTGGATGTGGGTGAAGGCTGCCAGATCCAGGACCTCAAAGAAATCGCCGACTTCTTCGGGGCCGATCTGACGATCGTGGATGCCCGTGAAATGTTCGCGCATGAAGCCGTCGCACCCGCCATTCGTGCTCAAGCAAAGTACCTCGGGATGTACCCCGTGAGTTCCTCGCTCTCCCGCCCTATCCTGGCCAAGGTTGCCGTGCAAGTTGCTCGTGAACTGGGCTGCGATGCGATCGTGCACACCGCCAACCAGTCGCAGAACAGCCTTCGAAGGCTCAACGGCGCCATCGGTCAGTTGGGGTACTCAGGTTGTTATGGAACACCCTACGAGCGCTCAATTCTCACGCGCGACGAGAAGATCGAAGTCCTCAGGCAGCTGGGACTCACGCGATTTCAGGCTCGCGGCATCAGTGGCGATGCGAACCTGTGGTGCCGCGAATTTGAATCCGGATCGATCGACAACCCCGAAGGATTCTGGGTGCCGCCATCCCTGTTCGAGTGGACCCGTGCCCCAGAAACATCCCCCAAGACCCGGGAGATCCAGATCGACTTCCGCGCCGGCATTCCGGTAGCCATCGATCAACAAGCCATTGATCTTGTCCCGCTGATCGCCTATCTCAACAAAACAGTCGGCGCGTATTCGATCGGCCGGTACAGCGGGCTGGAGCACCTCGAAGGAGGTCAGAAGGTCCTCGAGGTACGCGAAGCGCCTGCGGCAACCATTCTGATGGACGCCTACCGGCAGATTGAAACCGCGGTACTCGACGCGGAGCTGCTGCGGGAGAAGGTGGCGGTCGAGCTTCTGTGGACTCGCGAAGCCGTCGAGGGGCGGTGGTTCGGGCCATTGCGGCAATGCGCCGACGCATTCATCCGCATGTCGTCGGAGAAAGTGACGGGCACCGTTGTCTACAGCCTGCGTCAAGGTGCGATGGATCTGTGTTCGATCAAGGCGCCTGAGCCCCTCTATCTCACTGACCGCGATGCATGGGAGAAGAGCTTGATCCAGGACGCATTTGCTCCACCGGCGCGCAACGCCCGCGCCCCCAGCGAAGAGGAGGTGGCAGCATGACGAGCGAAGTCATCGAAGCCTCGACGATGGAAAGCGCGTTGATCGAAGGATTCGGGCGGAACCTGAACAAGCTGCGATTCCTGTTCTTTCCCGGTAACGCCCTGAGCGACTTGCTGGGCCTGACACAGGAGGACATCAAAGATTTTGCATCGCATTGGCCTCGACTGACATCGGATCGCTACATGGGCGACGGAGGAACCTACAGGTTCCGTCGCTATGGAGCATTTGATTCGCAGCCTGGATCGACCCGTCGACTGTTGCCACATGGCCCATACCAGCAACCCAAATACATCAACAGCCTCAACGGCGACGTGGCTCGGCTGTTCGATCCTCTGGAGCCTACGTTCGTTGCGCATCGGACGTTGAATAGGCTGCTCGACTGGCTCACGACCCTGTACGACCAGTGCGAGGGCGGTCAACAACGCTGGAACATCCGCCTGCATCCGTACCGAGTCCTGGCCAGACAGGATGAGAAAGGAAATCCCACCCCGGAGGGACTTCACAGGGACGGTGTGGACTACATCGTGAGCATGATGGTGTCGCGACGCAATGTAGAAGGGGGCGAGACGACCATCACCGACAACGACAGCCAGGTGCTTTGGCAGAGGACGCTTCAAAAACCTATGGACATCGTCATCGGCAAGGACGCACACACGATGCACGCGGTCTCACCGGTGTCGCCGATCGACACCAGCAAAGAGGCCTATCGGGACGTCCTGGTGATCGCTTTCACCAAGGTGGCTGCATGAATACCTCGTCCATCGCCACGGACTCGAAGGGATCGGTCAAGACGGGGGCGCGATTCTGGCCGTTGTTCGGTCCAGTCGAGTGGCTGCTGCTTCTGGTGGCCGTGATATGGGGAGGTAGTTATAGCGCCGCCAAGTTTGCGACAGAGCAGGTGCCCGTATTGCAGTTCCTGGTGCTGCGCTTCGGCCTGACTTTCCTGATTCTGCTGCCCGCACTGCGAGGGCTGGCGGTAGCGTCGTGGCCGGCAGCGCTGACCGGCGCGTCGATGCTGGGCATCAACCTCTTGGCCATCTTCGTCTGTGAGACTTTCGGGGTTTCATTGACCACTGCCTCCAACGCAGCATTTCTCATCAGCCTCTGCGTGGCCTTTACACCGTTGTGCGAGTGGTGGCTGCTCAAGGCAAGGCCCTCTGGCGCAGTTCTGGCGGCGGCTGGACTGTCGTTGTTGGGCGCAGGACTGCTGGCGTTTCAACATGGCGGATCGGCCAGCCTCGCCTGGGGTGACGGCCTGATGGTGCTTGCAGCCTTTCTGCGGGGCATCATGGTCTGCTTGACACGCCTCTATGGTCAAAGACACGGTCTGCCTGCACTCACGGTGACGGCAGTTCAGATGGGCGTGATGACGCTGGGTTCAGCAGTCTTGATGCTCGCTGTACACGGCACTGCCTGGCCACCATTGCCGAGCAGCGTGTCGTTCTGGTCGGCAATGGCATTCCTGGTGTTGCTGTGCACGTTGTTTGCTTTTTTTGTGCAGAACTACGCGGCATCGCGCACCAGTCCTTCGCGCGTGGCTTTGCTCATGGGCAGCGAACCGATGTGGGGTGCGCTGATCGCCGTCCTCTGGTTGGGCGAAAAAATGGCGTTGCAGGGCTGGATCGGTGGCCTGCTGATCGTTGCGTCAGCATGGTGGGTGACACAGCCAGAAAGAAACAAGCGCGCGTAGTTTCCCCCGTGTGCCAAACGAAAAGTAAGAGGCGGTGCAGTTGGACACAAAAAAAAGGGGCGCACCTTTCGGTGTCGCCCCTTTCACTGTGCAAGCCAGCAGTCTGGCGGGCCAGGCAGGCGCGCTCAGCGCACCTTGCCTTGCTTCCAGGCGGTCAAGAGCTTGTCGTAGTCGATGGTCTCGCCCTTGGGCTTTTCGTTGGCCAGCTTCTTCCACGGTGCATGCTGGTCGCTCAGCCACTTGTTCGGGTCGCCCTTGGGGTTGAGCTTGGGCGCGCAATGGGCCATGCCGGCGCGCTCCAGGCGTGCCATCACGTTGTCCATCTCGTCGGCCAGGTTGTCCATCGCCTTCTGGGGGGTCTTCTCGCCCGTCACCGCCTCGGCCACGTTCTTCCACCAGAGCTGCGCGAGCTTGGGGTAGTCGGGCACGTTGGTGCCGGTGGGCGTCCATGCCACGCGGGCCGGGCTGCGGTAGAACTCGACCAGGCCGCCGAGCTTGGGCGCCATGTCGGTCATGGCCTTGCTCTGGATGTCCGATTCGCGGATCGGGGTCAGGCCCACGATGGTCTTCTTGAGCGAGACGCTCTTGGAGGTCACGAACTGGGCGTAGAGCCAGGCGGCCGCGGTCTTGTTGGCGTCATGGCCGTTGAAGAACGACCACGAACCCACGTCCTGATAGCCGTTCTGCATGCCCTGCTTCCAGTACGGGCCGTTCGGGCCGGGCGCCATGCGCCACTTGGGCGTGCCGTCCTCGTTCACCACGGGCAGGCCCTTCTTGGTCATGTCGGCGGTGAAGGCCGTGTACCAGAAGATCTGCTGGGCGATCTGGCCCTGCGCCGGCACCGGACCGGATTCGCCGAAGGTCATGCCCATGGCTTCCTTGGGCGCGTACTTCTTCATCCAGTCGATGTACTTGGTGAGCGCGTACACGGCGGCCGGCGAGTTGGTCGCACCGCCGCGCGAGACGGCAGCGCCCACCGGCGTGCACTTGTCGTCGGCCACGCGGATGCCCCATTCGTCGATCGGCATGCCGTTGGGGTTGCCGATGTCGGCGGTGCCGGCCATCGAGAGCCATGCATCGGTGAAGCGCCAGCCGAGCGACGGGTCCTTCTTGCCGTAGTCCATGTGGCCGTAGATGGGCTTGCCGTCGATGGTCTTGACGTCGACGCTGAAGAACTCGGCGATGTCCTCATACGCGCTCCAGTTGAGCGGCACGCCCAGCTCGTAGCCGTACTTGGCCTTGAACTTGTCCTTCAGGTCCTTGCGCGCGAACAGGTCGGCGCGGAACCAGTAGAGGTTGGCGAACTGCTGGTCGGGCAACTGGTAGAGCTTGCCGTCGGGCGCGGTGGTGAACTTGGTGCCGATGAAGTCCTTCAGGTCCAGGCCGGGGTTGGTCCACTCCTTGCCCGCGCCGGCCATGTAGTCGGTCAGGTTCATCATCTTGCCGTAGCGGTAGTGCGTGCCGATCAGGTCGGAGTCGGAGATCCAGCCGTCGTAGATCGACTTGCCCGACTGCATCGAGGTCTGCAGCTTCTCGACCACGTCGCCTTCCTGAATCAGGTCGTGCTTGACCTTGATGCCGGTGATTTCCTCGAAAGCCTTGGCGAGCGTCTTCGATTCGTATTCATGCGTGGTGATGGTCTCCGACACCACCGAGATCTCCTTGACGCCCTTTGCCTGCAGCTTCTTGGCCGCGTCGATGAACCATTTCATCTCGGCTGCCTGCTGGTCCTTGCTCAGGGTCGACGGCTGGAACTCGCTGTCGATCCATTTCTTGGCCTCGGGCTCTGCGGCCCATGCGCCGTGCGCGGCGAACATCGCCGCTGCCATTGCCAATGCCGTGTAGCGCATCTTCATGAATGTGTCTCCTCGGTTGTGCTTCCCCGGTTTTTTCCATCGCGGCTCCGGGGAGGCGGAGAGCCGGACGCGTTTGCAAAATCGTTGGGCCTCTCAGCCTCTCAGCCTTTGCGCATCACCAGCGCGAGCACCAGCATCGACAGCACGAAGCTGATCCAGATCGAGGGCTCGGCTTCCAGGCTCAGCCATTCCTGGAACTTGCCGGCCAGGCCGATGAAGATCAGGTTCACATAGGCCGCCGACAACAGGCCGATGAAGAGCCGGTCGCCGCGCGTGGTGGCAATCGGCAGCCAGCCACGGCGCATCGTGGTGGGCGACTTGAATTCCCACACCGTCATGCCGACCAGCATGAGCGCGATGCAGGTGAAGAACACGGCCACGGGGGTGGTCCAGACCATCCAGTCGAACATCACAGATTCCTTCTCAAAGACCCGCTGGCGCTTCCTGCGCCAGTGGAGCTGGATACATGCAGAGCCCAGGCGGGAAACACCGCGGAACCGGCTTTGCCGGGCCGCTGGTGTTGCCCCCTTGAGGGGGGATGCGAGCCACACGAAGTGGGCGAGAGTCGGGGGTGGTCATACTCTGCCCATCGCGAAACCCTTCGCGATGTAGTGACGCACGAACCAGATCACGATCGCGCCAGGAACGATGGTCAGGACACCCGCTGCTGCCAGCGTTGCCCAGTCCATGCCCGAGGCGCTCACCGTGCGTGTCATCGTCGCGACGATGGGCTTCGCATTCACGCTCGTGAGCGTGCGTGCCAGCAGCAGCTCGACCCAGCTGAACATGAAGCAGAAGAACGCCGCCACGCCCACGCCCGCCTTGATGAGCGGCAGGAAGATCGTCGCGAAGAAGCGCGGGAACGAGTAGCCGTCGATATACGCCGTCTCGTCGATCTCGCGCGGAATGCCGCTCATGAAGCCTTCCAGGATCCACACCGCCAGCGGCACGTTGAACAAGAGGTGCGCGAGCGCCACGCCCAGGTGCGTGTCCATCAGGCCGACCGTGCTGTAGAGCTGGAAGAACGGCAGCAAAAACACCGCGGGCGGCGTCATGCGGTTCGTCAGCAGCCAGAAGAACACGTGCTTGTCGCCCAGGAACGAGTAGCGCGAGAACGCATAGGCCGCCGGCAGCGCCACGGCAAGCGAGATCACCGTGTTGATCGCCACGTAGATCAGGCTGTTGATGTAGCCCGAGTACCACGACTCGTCGGTGAAGATGCGCGCGTAGTTCGCCCAGGTGAGCTGCTGCGGGAAGAACGAGAAGCTCGAAAGAATCTCCTCGTTCGTCTTGAAGCTCATGTTGATCATCCAGTAGATGGGCAACAGCGCGAACAGGATGTACAGCACCAGGAAGATGCTGCGCTTGTGGAAGCGTTTTTCGTTCATTGTTCTTTCTCCACTTCTTGCGTACCGACCCGCTGCATCCAGTTGTAGAGCACAAAGCAGAACAGGAGAATGATCAGGAAATAGATCAGCGAGAACGCAGCCGCCGGTCCGAGGTCGAACTGCCCCACCGCCTTCTGCGTGAGGTATTGGCTGAGGAACGTGGTCGCGTTGCCCGGTCCGCCGCCCGTCAGCACGAAGGGCTCGGTGTAGATCATGAAGCTGTCCATGAAGCGCAGCAGCACCGCGATCATCAGCACGCCGCGCATCTTGGGCAGCTGGATGTAGCGGAACACCGCAAACTTGCTTGCGCCGTCGATGCGCGCGGCTTGGTAGTAGGCGTCGGGAATGGAGCGCAGGCCCGCATAGCAGAGCAGCGCCACGAGCGGCGTCCAGTGCCACACATCCATCACCAGCACGGTGAGCCAAGCGTCGGTCGCGCTGCCCGTGTAGTTGTAGTCGATACCCATCACCTGCAGCGCATGGCCCAGGAGGCCGATGTCGGCGCGGCCGTAGATCTGCCAGATGGTGCCCACCACGTTCCATGGAATCAGCAGCGACAGCGCCACCACCACCAGCACCGCCGACGACTTCCAGCCCTTGGCCGGCATCGAGAGCGCGAGGCCGATGCCCAGCGGAATCTCCACCAGCAGCACCGACAGCGAGAAGCCCAGCTGGCGCCACAGCGCCTGGTGCAGCTCGTCGTCGCGCATCACCGCGGCGAACCATTCGGTGCCCACGAACACGCGGCGCTCGGGCGAGATGATGTCCTGCACCGAGTAGTTGACCACCGTCATCAGCGGCACGATGGCCGAGAAGGCCACGCAGATCAGCACCGGCAGCACGAGCCACCAGGCTTTTTGATTGATCGGCTTGTTGGTTGCGTTCATTCCAATACCTCCGTGCTTCGCACTGCGGTACGAACTTGCTTGGGGCGGCCCAGCGCTGCGTTCATGCGACCAGTTCCTCGTCTTTGTAATAGCAGGTATGCGTGTCCAGAACCCGCAGCCACACCGTGTCCCCAGGGGCCGGCGGTTGCTCGTCGGAGTGCAGCCGCACCTTGACGACGATGCCGTCGACTTCGGCGCTCAGCATGACATGCGTGCCGACGTCCTGCACCTGTTTCACCACCGCCGGCACGGCGCCGGCGGCGCCGGCGTTCGACAGACGCAGGTACTCGGGGCGAATGCCGATCTTGAGCGCCCCTTGTGGCAGTTCGCGCGTGGGCACGAGCGGCGTGCCTGCCACTTCGAGGGCGCCGTTGATGCTCTTGGCGGCAAGGAAGTTCATGCCCGGCGAGCCGATGAAGTGACCGACGAAGGTGTGGGCCGGCCGCTCGAACAGCGCCTCGGCGCTGCCCACCTGAACGGCCTTGCCGCGCGTCATGACCACCACCTCCTCGGCGAAAGTGAGCGCCTCGACCTGGTCGTGCGTCACGTAGATCAGCGTGAGCTTGAGCTCGCGATGGATCTGCTTCAACTTGCGGCGCAGCTGCCACTTCAGGTGCGGATCGATCACGGTGAGCGGCTCGTCGAAGAGCACGGCCGACACGTCGCTGCGCACGAGCCCGCGGCCCAGCGAGATCTTCTGCTTGGCGTCGGCCGCAAGACCCGCCGCGCGCTGGTTGAGCTGGCCGCTCATGTCGAGCATCTCGGCGATCTCGCCGACGCGCTTCTTGATCTGGTCTTCGGGCACCTTGCGGTTGCGCAGCGGAAACGCGAGGTTCTCGGCCACGGTCATGGTGTCGTAGATCACCGGGAACTGGAACACCTGCGCGATGTTGCGCTCCTGCGGCGTGGCGCGCGTCATGTCGCGGCCGTCGAAGGTCACCGTGCCATGCGAGGGCACGAGCAGGCCCGAGATGATGTTGAGCATGGTCGTCTTGCCGCAGCCCGAGGGGCCGAGCAAGGCGTAGGCACCGCCGTCGCGAAAGCTCATCTTCAACGGCAGCAGCGCGTAGTCGCTGTCCTGCGTGGGGTTGGGGCGATAGGCGTGGGCCAGGTCGAGATCGATGCGTGCCATCTCAGTTTCCTTTGCGCCATGCGGGCGCCAGCGCCAGCTTTTCGCCGGCATCGAACACATAGGCTTGCGACGCGCTGAAGTACAGCGTGATCGAAGCGCCCAGCTCGAAGCGGTGCACGCCGGTGAGCTGCGCCACCAGTTCGCCCACCGCGGTGTGCACATGCACGAAGGTGTCGGAGCCGGAAATCTCGGCCAGCTCGACCTTGCCGGGCAAGGCGATGTCGCCCTCGCCCGCGTTCACGTTCAGCGCACTCGCGCGCAGGCCGACGGTGACCGCGCCCGAAACGCTCTCGGGCAAGGCCAGCGCAAGCGCCGGGCCGCCGGCGAGTTGCACCCGGCCGGCGGTTGCGGTGCCGGCCAGGAGGTTCATCGGCGGATCGCTGAAGGCACGCGCCACGCGCAGCGATTGCGGCGCATGGAACACCTCGGCGGTCGGGCCGTATTGCAGCAGTTCGCCCGCGTCCATCACCGCGGTGTAGCCGCCGAGCAGCAGCGCCTCGCCGGGTTCGGTGGTGGCGTAGATCACGGTCGAGTCACCGGTGGCGAAGAGCTGCGTGAGTTCTTCGCGCAGGCCCTCCCGCAGCTTGTAGTCCAGGTTCACCAGCGGCTCGTCCAGCAGCATCAGCGGCGCGTTCTTGGCGAGCGCGCGCGCCAGCGCCACGCGCTGCTGCTGCCCGCCCGAAAGCTCGGCCGGCAGGCGGTCCAGGAACATGCCGATGTGCAGCTTGTCGGCCAGCGCCTTCACACGCGCATCGATGTTCTTCTCGCCGCGCAGCTTGAGCGGCGAGGCGATGTTGTCGCGCACCTTCAGCGAGGGGTAGTTGATGAACTGCTGGTAGACCATCGCGACGTTGCGCTCGCGCACCGGCATGCCGGTCACGTCCTTGCCGTCGACCAGCACCTTGCCCGTGGTGGGCGTGTCCAGCCCCGCCATCAGGCGCATCAGGCTGGTCTTGCCGGCCTGCGTGGCGCCCAGCAGCACCGTCACCGCGCCGCTTTGGGGCGCGATGCTCTGTTCATAGAGCCATGTCTGCGCGCCGACCTTCTTGGTGACGCGCTCCAGAGTCAGCTGCATCAGCTCACCTCCACTTCCACTTTTTCGTTGTTCTTCGCGTTGGCCTCGAGCCAGGCCGCGACCTGTTCGCGCTCGGCCGGCGTGTAGTGCAGGCCGAGCTTGGAGCGGCGCCAGAGCACGTCGTCCGAGCTCACGGCCCACTCATGGGTTTGCAGGAAGCGCAGTTCGCGCTCGTGCAGGTCTGGCGCCACCGCGGGGCCCAGGTCGGCGAGCGACTTCGCATCGCCGAGCAGTTCCGACACCCGGGCGCCGTAGGCGCGCGCGAGGCGGCGCGCGAGCTTGCCGTAGAGCCAGGGGTACTTCGCCTGCACGGCCGAGACGAAACGCTCGAAGTCGTCGTCGGGCCGCTTCGCAGCGCCGATCCATGCCGAGAGGTCGCCGCCGGCGAGGAACGCGCCATCGGTCCAGGCGGGACGCTGCGCGCTCGACTGGCCCAGCATCTTGCCGACCTCGTCGGCCGCGTCTTCCGCGAGCTTGCGGAAGGTGGTGATCTTGCCGCCCCACACCGACAGCAGCGGCGCGGCGGTGGTGTTCGACTCCAGCATGTAGTCGCGCGTGACGGCCGAGGGGTCGCCCGAGGCGTCGTCCAGCAGCGGGCGCACGCCCGAGTAGGTCCACACCACGTCGGCCGGCACGATGGCCTTCTCGAAATAGCGGCTGGCCTGCGTGCAGAGGTAGTCGATCTCTTCCTGTGCGATGCGCGCGGCGCCGGGGTCGTCGCCGTTCAGCTCGATGTCGGTGGTGCCGATCAGCGTGAACTCGTCCTGGTAGGGAATGGCGAAGATGATCCGCTTGTCGGGGTTCTGGAAGATGTAGGCGTGGTCGTGCTCGAACAGGCGCGGCACGATGATGTGGCTGCCCTTCACGAGGCGCAGGCTCTTGGTGGCGAGCGATTCGCCCTTGGCCGATTGAGCCACGCCGCGCAGGAACGACTCGGCCCAGGGTCCGGCTGCGTTCACGACGGCGCGGGCCCGCACGGTGCGGGTGCCTTGCGGGCCTTCCAGCGTGGCGGTCCAGCCATCGGCATCGCGCCGCGCATGGGTGCAGCGGGTGCGCGTCAACACCTCGGCGCCGCGCGCTTGCGCATCGAGCGCGTTCAGCACCACGAGGCGCGCGTCGTCGACCCAGCCGTCCGAATAGACGAAGCCGCGCTTGTACTGGTCCTTCAGCGGCTTGCCGGCCGCGTGCCTGCGCAGGTCGACGCTGCGCGAACCCGGCAGCACCTCGCGCTTCGCAAGATGGTCGTACATGAACAGGCCGATGCGGATCATCCAGGCCGGCCGCATCGAGGGGTCGTGCGGCATCACGAAGCGCAGCGGCCACATGATGTGCGGCGCGCTCTTGAGCAGCACCTCGCGCTCCTGCAGCGCCTTGCGCACCAGCGAGAACTCGTAGTACTCCAGGTAGCGCAGGCCGCCGTGGATCAGCTTGGTGGAAGAGGAAGACGTGTGCGAGGCGAGGTCGTCCTTCTCGCACAGCACGACACGCCAGCCGCGGCCGGCGAGGTCGCGCGCGATGCCGCAGCCATTGATGCCGCCGCCGACGATCAGCACATCGCAATCGGTGGTGGGCAGCGGCAGATTGGAGGAGGAATCGCTCACAGGAAATGGGTCCGTTGAATCGTGACTTTGGTCACTGGAGGGCGCCATTGTATTTTCGTGTTTTTTCATTTGGATTCCTTTTGGCGCGATTTTCCTCCGAGTTTTCCCTTAGTCAGGTTCGTTTTGGTTCGCTTTAAAGTGACGCGCCCTGTACGCTGCCCGCAGTCTTTACGCTTTCCACGACGCCCCTGTGAACTCCAACCCGCGCCAGATCAACCTCCTGGACACCGTGCGCACGCGCGGCTCCGTCACCGTCGAACAGCTGGCCGACATGCTGGGCGTGACCCTGCAGACCGTGCGGCGCGACGTGCAGCGGCTGGCCGACGAGGGGTTGCTCACGCGTTTTCACGGCGGCGTGCGCGTGCCCAGTTCCACCACCGAGAACATCGGCTACCAGCAGCGCGAAACCCTGAACGCCGAAGGCAAGGCGCGCATCGCGCAACGCGTGGCCGAGCTGGTGCCCAACGACTGCTCGCTGATCCTGAACATCGGCACCACCACCGAGGCCATCGCCAAGGCGCTGATGCGCCACACGGGCCTGCGCGTGATCACCAACAACCTGAACGTGGCGACCATCCTGAGCGGCAACAACTCGTGCGAGGTGATCGTGGCCGGCGGCTCGGTGCGTGCGCGCGACCGCGCCATCGTGGGCGAGGCGACCATCGATTTCATCCGCCAGTTCAAGGTGGACATCGCGCTCATCGGCGTGTCGAGCATCGAGGCCGACGGGTCGCTGCGCGACTTCGACCTGCGCGAGGTGAAGGTGGCGCAGACCATCATTGCGCAGGCGCGCGAGGTGTGGCTTGCGGCCGATGCGAGCAAGTTCAACCGGCCGGCGATGATCCAGCTGGGCACGCTCTCGCAGATCGATCGCCTCTTCACCGATGCCGCGCCGCCCGCACCCTTCGCCGACCTGCTGCATGCGGCGCAGGTTCGCCTCGAGATCGCGCGGTAGGCAACCCCACAGGAAACGAAGTCCGAATGACGACCACCTATCTTCTCGCCCTGGACCAGGGCACCTCCAGCTCCCGCAGCATCGTGTTCGACCGCGAAGGCCACATCGTCGCCATCGCGCAGAAGGAGCTCACGCAGATCTACCCGCAGCCCGGCTGGGTCGAGCACGATCCGATGGAAATCTGGCGCAGCCAGCTCGCCACCGCGCGCGACGTGCTCGTGAAGGCGAAGCTGAAGCCCACCGACATCCACGCCATCGGCATCACCAACCAGCGCGAGACCACCGTGCTGTGGAACCGCAAGACCGGCCAGCCGGTGCACCACGCCATCGTGTGGCAGGACCGCCGCGCCGAGCCCTTGTGCGCGCAACTGCGCGACGAGGGCATGACCGACACCATTCGCGAGAAGACGGGCCTGGTGATCGATGCGTACTTCTCCGGCACCAAGCTGCGCTGGCTGCTGGACAACGTGCCCGGCGCGCGCGCCGAGGCCGAGCGCGGCGAGCTGGCCTTCGGCACCGTCGACAGCTGGCTCATGTGGCAGCTCACCGGCGGCAAGGTGCATGTGACCGATGTGAGCAACGCCTCGCGCACGATGCTCTTCAACGTGCACACGAACGAATGGGACGCCGACCTGCTGGCCGCGCTGAAGATTCCCGCCGCGCTGCTGCCCAAGGTGCAGCCGTCGAGCTCGCACTTCGCCGACACCGATGCCGCGCTGCTCGGCCACACGCTGCCCATCGGCGGCGTGGCGGGCGACCAGCAGAGCGCCCTCTTCGGCCAGGCCTGCTTCGAGGCCGGCATGGCCAAGAACACCTACGGCACCGGCTGCTTCCTGCTGATGCACACGGGCGGCGCGTTCCAGCCTTCGCACAACGGCCTGCTCGTGACGAGCGCCGCACAGGCCGACACGACACCGCAGTACGCGATGGAAGGCAGCGTGTTCGTCGGCGGCGCCGTCGTGCAATGGCTGCGCGACGGACTCAAGGCCATCAAGGGCAGCGCCGAGGTGCAGTCGCTCGCCGAGAGCGTGCCCGATGCGGGCGGCGTGATGATGGTGCCGGCCTTCACTGGCTTGGGCGCGCCCTACTGGGATGCGGATGCGCGCGGCACGATCACCGGCCTCACGCGCGGCACGACCGTCGCGCACATCGCCCGCGCTGCGCTGGAGAGCATCGCCTATCAGAGCGCCGCGCTGCTGCAGGCCATGAGCCGCGATGCGGTGGCCGCTGGCGGCAAGCCGGTGGCCGAGTTGCGCGTGGACGGCGGCGCGAGCGTCAACGACCTGCTGATGCAGTTCCAGGCCGACCTGCTGGGCATTCCGGTGGTGCGGCCCGAGGTCATCGAGACCACGGCACTCGGCGCCGCGTACCTTGCGGGGCTGTCGACGGGCGTCTATGCCGATGCGCGCCAGCTCTCGAAACTGTGGAAGGTGGAGCGCCGCTTCCTGCCGACCATGGGACGCGCACAGGCCGAGGAATCGATGGCGCGCTGGGAGCGCGCCGTCCGCCAGGCCACGGCGACCTGATCCGATGGCTGCCGGGGCCTACCAGCCCCAGACCAGCCGCCGCGCCACCCAGCCGGTGCCGCCGCCTTCGTGCATGACCTTGACCCAGTCGCCGCGGCGCTCCAGGGTTCGCAGCACGTCGCCGTAGGCCGCCCGCTTCACGACCGGGCTGCGCGCGTTCGGCGACTTGCGCAGCACGACCGCCTTCGCCTTCACCACGTGGTGCGGCGTCTTGCTGGTCATCGGCCGGTAGATCCAGGCCTTGTCGTTCTCGAAATCGCTGACATGCAGCCAGTTGCCTTTCCTGCCGATGACGCGGAACGGATAACCCTTGCTCACGGTCCAGTGCGTCTCGTAGCGCTGGCCGGGGCCGGTGCGCATGTTCAGGGTGCCGACCGCGGCGCTCACCATCTGTTTCTGGGGCGCGGCCCACGCGGAAGGCAGGGCCAGCCACGAGAGGACGAAGGCGAGCACGAGTGCGGGCAGCCGGATGAATCTGAACATGGAGGGGAGGTTCCTTTCTACGGGTCTTCGAAATGTCCGGCGATGCCGGTCGAGCCCGTCTGGGACCGCGAGGCGCGATAAGTTCCACGGGGATATCCCGAAGCTGCGAAGCGTTCCCCCGTCAAAGCCCCCGCGCCCATCGGGACACTGGGCCGTGCAGCGCCGGCGCCGACGCAGAATGCGCACGCCCCCCGACTCGCCGCGTTGCCCGTTGACTTCCCTTCCCTCCGCCGAACCCGCTGCGCGGACCGCAGCCTCCCGAAAGAGCGCCCTGTTCGCCTGCTGCGGGGTCGGCGCCGCGCTGCTCGCACTCATCGCCCTGGGCCACGACGGCCGCCGCATCGCGCAGCTCGCGGTGCTCGCCTCGCCGATGGTGCTGTGGCTCGCATGGCCGCTGCGCAGCGCGCGGATGCAAAACCTGCGCACGGTGCTCGTCTGGCTCTGGGCCATGGGCTTCGCGCTCGATGCCGCGGTGCGCGCCTACCTGCTCGACACCTACCAGGCCGCACCCGACGGCGCGATGGTGCTCGGCGCCGCAGCCAACACCAATGCGCGCGAGAGCACGGAATACCTGTGGATGCATTGGCGCTCCGCGGTCATCTGGTCGGGTGCGCTCGCGGTGGCCGGCGTGCTCGTGGGCATGTTCGCGCGGCGCGGCGCGGTCCTCGATGCGGGGGCGTCGTCGACGCGCGCCAGGTCACCGTTCTGGCTTCGATCGCTGGTGCTCGCTCTCTTGCTGATCGCCTGCCTGGCCTATGCGAGCAAGCCGTGGCGCCGGCTGCATCCCGTGATCTTCTGGGCCGGCTGGTCGCAGTCGGTACACACGCTGCGCGCCGCCTGGGCCGGTCAGGAAAAGGTGCGCGACCGCCTGATGGCGCAGGCAAAGGCCATCGCCCCCGTCGCACTGCAGGCTGGCCCGTCGACGGTGGTGCTGGTCATCACCGACAGCATCAACCGCGACAACATGGCCCTGTACGGCTATGGCCGCCCGACCACGCCGCGCCTCCTGGCGCACAAGGCGCAGGCCGGTGAGCAGATGGCGGTGCTCAGGAACGCATGGTCGGTGGACGCGAGCACCCTGCCCGCGCTGCGCAACATGTTCCATTTCGGCCTGCCCGAGAGCGAGAACCCGCCGCACCTCCTGGCGCTGGCGCGCGCCGCCGGCTACAAGGTCTGGTGGATCAGCAACCACGACGACCTCGCCATCGAGCAGCAGCATGCGCGCCTCGCCGATGTGGTGGACATGGTCAACCGCACGCCGGGCCGCGCCAGCGCCTCGCTGGACGGCGAAATCCTCGACTGCGTGCAGGAAGCCTTTGCGGACACCAGCACCGACCGCAAGCTCATCGTGGTCCACC
Organism: Variovorax boronicumulans; assembly: GCF_030812215.1. GTDB lineage: Bacteria > Pseudomonadota > Gammaproteobacteria > Burkholderiales > Burkholderiaceae_C > Variovorax > Variovorax boronicumulans_C. The sequence continues at coordinate 714,739 of NZ_JAUSSG010000001.1, forward strand.
TGATGGGCGCGCATCCGCACTACAGCCTGCGCTTTCCCGAGAACGCCAACCCGTTCGACGACGACGTCGATGCGGTCGAGAACGGTTTGGTGAAGGACGGCCGCTCCGCCTGGGTGCGCCGCTTTCGCCAGGAGTACGACGCGGCGCTGCTGTATCACGACTTCGTGGTGTCGGAGCTGTTGCAGCAGACGCGCAGTGCCGGCAAGCCGGGCGAGGACCGCGCCTGGATGTACCTGTCGGACCACGGCCAGGAGGTCGGCCACGGCAGTGACCGCGCAGGCCACAGCCCTTCGACCGCTTCGGGCTACCGCATTCCGACGGTCCTCTGGCGCAACCGGGAGCCCCTGCCGGGCGCCGCCGCGCAGCAGCAGCCCTTTCGCGCGGACTGGACGGGGTGGGCGCTGATGGACCTGCTCAAGATCCAGTGGAATGGACAGATGCCCGAGCGCAATGTGCTGGGCGATCGCTACCGCTGGGAGGCGCCGAAGATCCCGGTGGCCGTCGAGTCGTTTTCACGCTGACGGCACCGGGGCTCGCTCAGTGCGCCGGGACCAGGAAGTCCTGGCTGATGCGCCCACCGAGTTCGTTCACCCGGTCCAGGAACTGCGTGAGGTACGCATGCAGCCCGGTCGCCAGGATCTCGTCGACCCGCGCGTACTGCAGGTCGGCCAGGAGCTTGCCGGCGCGGCGCTGGGTTTCGGCGCTCTGTTCGTTCTGCACCTTCGCAAGGTTGTTGACCACCTCGACTAGGCTCGCGTGCAGCGAGCGCGGCATGTCGGCGCGAAGAATGAGGAGTTCGGCCACGCGCTCGGGCTTGATCACGTCGCGGTACACCTTGCGGTAGACCTCGAAGGCCGAGACGCTGCGCAGGATCGCGCTCCAGTGATAGAAGTCGTACTCCTGGTCTTCCTCGGTGGCGGCACCGAAGAATTCGCTGTTGAGCGCGTGGAACTTCACGTCGACCAGCCGCGCGGTGTTGTCGGCGCGCTCGAGGAAGGTGCCCAGGCGCGAGAAGTAGAAGGCCTCGTCCTGCAGCATGGTGCCCAGCGTCACGCCGCGCGAGAGGTGCGAGCGGAACTTGACCCATTCGAAGAACTGGCCGGGGTCGCGCTCGAAGTCGCCCTGGCGCAGCATGCGGTTCACTTCGAGCCAGGTCGTGTTCTGCGTTTCCCAGGCCTCGGTGGTGAGCGCGCCGCGCACGGCGCGTGCGTTCTCGCGGGCGGCCTTGAGGCAGGAGACGATCGACGAGGCATTGCTCTCGTCCTTGACCATGAACTCCATCACCTCGTTGGGCGTGATCTGCTCGTACTTCTGGTTGTACCAGGGCAAGAGCTCGCTGATGGAGAGCACGCCCTGCCAGCCGTACTTGGCCACTTCGGCCGACTGCGGCAGGAGCGAGGTCTGGTAGTTGACGTCGAGCATGCGCGCGGTGTTTTCTGCGCGCTCGGTGTAGCGGGACATCCAGTAGAGGTGGTCTGCGGTGCGCGAAAGCATCGTGTGTTCTCCTAGTTCCTTGGTGCCTGCACTCAGACCGATGACGATTGGCTTTGCGACTGCGCGGGCGCCTTGGGCTTGGGCGCGCGGTCGGCTTCGAGAATCCAGGTGTCCTTGGTACCACCGCCCTGCGACGAGTTGACCACCAGCGAACCTTCTTTCAGCGCCACGCGCGTGAGACCGCCGGGCACCATCTGCACTTCCTTGCCCGAGAGCACGAAGGGCCGCAGGTCGATGTGGCGCGGCGCAATGCCGGCATCGACGAAGGTCGGCGAGGTCGACAGGCTCAGCGTGGGCTGGGCGATGTAGCCGTCGGGCTTGGCGATCACGGCCTTCTTGAAGTCCTCGATCTCGGCCTGCGTGGCGGCCGGGCCGATGAGCATGCCGTAGCCGCCCGCGCCGTGCACTTCCTTCACGACCAGGTCCTTCATGTTGTCGAGCGTGTACTGCAGCTCGTCCTTGTTCCGGCACATGTAGGTCGGCACGTTCTTCAGGATCGGCTTTTCGCCGAGGTAGAACTCGACCATCTTCGGCACGTAGGGGTAGATCGACTTGTCGTCGGCCACGCCGGTGCCCACCGCATTGCAGATCACGACGTTGCCTTCGCGGTAGGCGCGCATCAGGCCGGCGGTGCCGAGCGTGGACGTGGGACGGAACACCTCGGGATCGAGGAAGTCGTCGTCGACGCGGCGGTAGATGACGTCGACGCGCTTCGGGCCGCGCGTGGTGCGCATGTAGACGAAGTCGTCCTTGACGAACAGGTCCTGCCCTTCGACCAGCTCCACGCCCATCTGCTGCGCGAGGAAGGCGTGCTCGAAGTAGGCGCTGTTGTACATGCCGGGCGTGAGCACCACCACCGTCGGCTCGGCCGTGGCGGGCGGCGCGCTGGCACGCAGGGTTTCGAGCAGCAGGTCGGGATAGTGGGCGACGGGCGCGATGCGGTTCTGGTTGAACAGCTCCGGGAAGAGCCGCATCATCATCTTGCGGTTTTCCAGCATGTAGCTCACGCCGCTGGGCACCCGCAGGTTGTCTTCGAGCACGTAGTACTCGCCATTGCCCTGCGCATCGGGCGCTCGCACGATGTCGATGCCGGCGATGTTCGAGTAGACGTTGTGCGGCACGTTGACGCCCATCATCTCGGGGCGGAACTGCGCGTTGTTCAGGATCTGCTCGGCCGGGATGATGCCGGCCTTGATGATTTCCTGGTCGTGATAGACGTCGTGCAGGAAGCGGTTGAGCGCGGTGACCCGCTGCACCAGCCCCTTTTCCATGCTGTCCCACTCGTGGGCGGGAATGATGCGGGGCAACAGGTCGAACGGAATGAGCCGCTCGGTGCCCGAGCCGTCTTCGTCCTTGGCGCCATACACCGCGAAGGTGATGCCGACCCGGCGGAAAATCATTTCCGCCTCTTCGCGCCGCGATCGCATCACCTCACCGGGTTGCTTCGCGAGCCATTGGTCGTAGCGCTTGTAGTGCTGTCGGATCGCAGCCCCCGCATAGGGCAACTGCTCATACATCTCATCGAATTTGTGCATGGAACGACCAATCTCCTTGTTCCATAGCTTAGCAAGTTCAGGGCCAGTAGAACCCCTTATGCACCGCCGAAAGGCTTGTAAATTGCCGCCCCCGCGCTATCCCTTCTTGCGGGCCGCGAGGAATTCCTTGATCCGCTTGCCGCTTTCGTCGCTGTAGAGGCTCTCGACGAGCACGCCGCGCTCGGCGTCGAGCTGTTCGCGGCGGCTGCGCCCGCGTGCCGAATGGACCAGCTCCTTGATACGCGCCTGCACATCGAACGGGCCTTGCGCGAGCTTCTGCGCCCAGGCGAGCGCGGTGGCGTACGCGGTGCCGCGCGGCACGACCCGGTTCACCACGCCCCAGTCATGCAGCCGCCGGGCGTGCTGGACCGAGCCGCCCAGCAGGATTTCGATCACCGCCTGCGGTGGCAGCGAGCGCGCCAGCGAATCGGTGCCGCCGCCGTCGATCGACAGGCCGAAATTGACGTTCGACATCACGAACTCCGCATCCTCGGCCGCGACGATCAGGTCGCAGGCCAGGCACAGCGAAAAGCCGCTGCCCGCCGCCGTGCCCTCCACCGCGGCGATCACCGGCTGGGGCGCTTCCTGCATCGCCATGACCCATTCGTTCAGGGCGTCGGAGTGCGCCATCTGCTCGGCCTGGGGGAGCTTGCGCTGCCGCACGAGCCGCCGCAGATCGCCGCCGACACAGAAATGCTCGCCCTCCCCGGTCAGCACGATGGCGCGCACGGTGCGAAAGCCTGAAGTGGCGCGTATCGCCTTGGCGGCGGCGCGGTAGATCGATGGATTGACGGTGTTGCGCGCCGCGGGATTGCTGATGGTCAGCACCAGCACGGCCCCCTCGCGGTGCATCTGGAGTTTGGCGGCGGAGGCGGAAGAAGCCGCTCCGGCACTGGTGATGGCAGGCACGGCCGCGGACGTCATGACGCCTGCCTGCCAAGGAACCTGCGCTGAAGCTTGTCTCTGCCTTGCATGACGCCCCTCCGTTGTTTCATCAGGACGATACAACGCATCAGACGCCTCAAAGCGCGATGTGGCAACCAGTCGGCGGCCTTTCGTTTAACAATTTATTCACGGTTTTGAAAGGTTCTCCGATACGGCCCGGCCGACGCGCCGGCATGTTTCAGGGCACGCGGTGGTGCCAGTAGCGGGCACGGCGCTCGCGCTCGCAGGCCAGTTCGGCGGGCCGCTCACTGGCCCAGTGCGCCGCGCCGCAGCGCGCGCTTTCCACCAACCGCGCGCCGCGCTCCGTGTAGCGCGCGACCACCTCCCCAGCAGGGTGTCCGAAGCGGTTGCGATAACCCGCCTGGACCAGCGCGATGCGCGGGCGCACCGCATCGAGCAGCGCCTCGCTCGACGACGTCTTGCTGCCGTGGTGCGGCACCAGCAGCACGTCGGCCCGCAGGTGCGCCTGGGCCGTTCGAGCGACCAGCGCGGCCTCTTGCAGCCGCTCGATGTCGCCGGCCAGCAGCACCGTCGCACGGCCGTTGCCGATGCGCAGCACGCACGAGACGGCATTGGGCCTGGTGAAGCTGCGGTAGTCGGTGTCGAAGGGATGCAGCACCTCGAAGCTCACCCCGTCCCAGGTCCAGCGCTGGCCTGCTGCGCAGCGCTGTGTCGGGCGCAGCGCCTGCAGCGGATGGGTGGCTTCGATGGAACTGAGCAACGCGGCCCGCGGCTGCATCGCGAGCACCGCGGACGCGCCGCCGGTGTGGTCGGTGTCGCGGTGGCTCAGCAGCAGCATGTCGAGCCGTTCGTCGAAGGCGCGCAGCAGCGGCACGAGCACGCGGTGGCCGGCATCGCTCTCGAGGCTGTAGCGCGGTCCCGAGTCGTAGAGCAGGCTGTGCGTGGCGGTGCGGACCAGCACCGCGTTGCCCTGCCCGATATCGGCCGCGAGCAGTTCGAATTCGCCGGCGGCGGGCCGCGGCATCTGCCACAGCAGCACGGGCAAGAGCAGCGGCAGACCGAGCACGCGCATCGACCAGGGCAGGCGCATCGCGAGCAACGCGCCGCCCGCCACGCCGCAGGCGGCCATCCACCAAGGCGGGGCCGCCATCGAGAGCGTCGCGAAAGGCAACCCCGCCAACCATTGCAGCAGGACGGCGAGCGCCTGCACGGCCCAGGCCGCGACATCCCACAGCGGCGCCGCGACCGCGCCCCCCATGGCCAGCGGCGTGACCACGAGCGTGACCCACGGGATTGCGATGGCATTGGCCAGCAGCCCGACCAGCGACACCTGCTGGAACAGCAGCAGGCCGAGCGGCGTGAGCGCGAGCGTGATCACCCATTGCTCGCGAAAGAACAGGAACAGCCGGTTCGCAGTTGCCGGTTTTCTTCTCTCGCCCGCTTCCGTTGCCGAATCGGTGGCGAAGAGCACGCCCACCGCGACGAAGCTGAGCCAGAAGCCCGCCTGCATCAGCGCCCAGGGATCGAGCGCCACCACCACCGCGGCGGTCAGCAGCCAGACATGCGGCCACGGCCAGCGCCGGCCGGTGAGGCGCAGCAAGGCGACGGTGGCAAGCATCCACACGGTGCGCTGCGCGGGCACGCCCCAACCGCTGAAAAGCGCATAGAGCGTGGCGAGCAGCACGCCGCCGATCAGTGCCGCCTGCGGCGCGGGAAGCCGCAGCATCAACCGGCCGCCGCGCCGCCACAGCGCGCCGACGACGTGCGCCGCGAGCCAGGCGAACATCGTGATGTGCAGGCCCGAGATCGACATCAGGTGCGCCACGCCTGTCGCCCTGAACACATCCCAGCCGACACGGTCGATGGCGCGCTGGTCGCCGGTGACCAGCGCGGCGATCACACCGGCCCGGCTGCGGTCGGCCACGCGTTCGAACACGGCGTCGCGCACCGCCTCCCGTGCGCGCTCGATAGGGTGCCGCCATGTGTTTGCCACATGCACCGGCGCGGCATCGCGCGCGCCGGTGCGCACATAGCCATTGGCATGCACGCCCTGCTCCCACAGCCAGAGTTCGCTGTCGAAGCCGTGCGGATTGAGATTGCCGTGCGGCGCCCTGAGCCGCACCGTCAGCTGCCATCGCTCGCCGGCGTGCAACTCGCCGACGACAGAAGACGAGGTTGCCCGCCCTTCGACGGCATGCCCCCAGAGCCCGGTGTTCTCGCCATACCAGCCCAGCGCGATGCGCGAGGGCACGGTGGGCGGCGCGTCGTTGCGGGCATCGGCCCATCGGGCGGATTCGACATCGAGATGAAACCGCGTTCCAGTCTCGTTGCGCTGCGGCATCTGCGAGACCACGCCGGTCACGCGCAGGTCTCGCCCTTCGAGCGCTGCCTCGAGCGCGCCGTCTGCATAGGCCACGGCACGCCAGCCCGCAAGACCGGCGCCGGCCATTGCGCCGCACGTCAATACCGCGACCAGCAACAGCCGCCCGAAAGCACGCCGCCACCACAGTCCCGCCAAGCCTCCCAACAGCAAGGCCGCGTAGACACTCGCCGGCCACAACGCCGGCTGATGCAACTGCAACGCGGCACCGATCAGCGTTCCTCCCAACGTGGCAAACGCCCACGACCCGCCCCTGCCGGACGCCCGCGCGGGCGTCAGCACACAACCTCATGACACATGATGCAAACCCTCCCCGAACCCGCGCTCGGTGGCGCGTTAATTGCTTGTTATCTCGGCTAGTATGCGTCTCACAAGAGACATCTTTTCGATGCAATCTCGCAGTACTGCACACAAAAACGCATGTCCATTCACGCCGCACTCCACCACGTCACCCACTACAAATACGACCGCCTGGTGCAGTTGGGCCCGCAGGTCGTGCGCTTGCGGCCCGCGCCGCACTGCCGCAGCAATGTGATCTCGTACTCGCTCACGGTCGAGCCCGCCGAGCACTTCGTCAACTGGATGCAGGACCCGTTCGCCAACTACCAGGCGCGGCTGGTGTTCCCCGAGAAGACACGCGAATTCAAGGTCACCGTCGACCTCGTGGTCGAGATGGCGGTCTACAACCCCTTCGACTTCTTCCTCGAGCCGCAGGCCGAGAACTTTCCTTTCAAGTACACCGCCTCGCAGGCCGAGGAACTCGCGCCCTACCTCGTGGCCGATCCGGTCACGCCGCTGGTGGAGGCCTACCTCGACAAGATCGACCGGAAGGAACAGCGCACCATCGACTTCCTGGTCGGCCTCAACCAGCAGGTGCAGAAGGACGTCAACTACCTCATCCGCATGGAGCCCGGCGTGCAGACGCCGGAAGAAACGCTCACCAACGGCAGCGGCTCGTGCCGCGACTCCGGCTGGCTGCTGGTGCAACTGCTGCGCCACATGGGCTTGGCCGCGCGTTTCGTCTCGGGCTACCTGATCCAGCTCACGCCCGATGTGAAGGCGCTCGACGGCCCGAGCGGCACCACGGTCGATTTCACCGACCTGCATGCGTGGTGCGAGGTGTTCCTGCCGGGCGCCGGATGGATCGGCCTCGATGCCACCTCGGGCCTCATGGCCGGCGAAGGCCACATCCCGCTCGCCTGCACGCCGACGCCGTCGAGCGCCGCGCCCATCGAAGGCGGCGTGGACGAATCCGAGGTCGAGTTCGGCCACGAGATGAAGGTCACGCGCATCTACGAATCACCGCGCGTCACCAAGCCCTACACCGAAGAACAGTGGGCAGAGGTGCTCTCGCTCGGCGATGCCGTCGATGCACGCCTGAAGGCCGGCGACGTGCGCCTCACGATGGGCGGCGAGCCCACCTACGTGGCGACCAGCGACCGCGACGCGCCCGAATGGAACACCGACGCGCTCGGTCCCACGAAGCGCGGCTACGCGACCGAACTCGTCCACAAGCTGCGCGCCGAATACGGCAACGGCGGCTTCCTGCATTTCGGCCAGGGCAAGTGGTACCCGGGCGAGCAGTTGCCGCGCTGGGCGCTGTCGATCTTCTGGCGCGCCGACGGCCAGACGCTGTGGCACGACCCGGCGCTCTTCGCCGACGAGCGCTTCCCCACGCACTACACGAGCGATGACGCCCAACGCTTCACCACCACGCTGGCGCGGAACCTCGGCCTGAGCGAGCGCTACATCCAGCCCGGCTACGAGGACATCTACTACTACCTCTGGCGCGAACGCCGCCTGCCGGTGAACGTCGACCCGTTCGAATCGAAGCTGGACGACGAACTCGAACGCGTGCGCCTGCGCCGCGTGTTCACGCAGAAGCTGGATGCGGTGATCGGCTACATGCTGCCCATCGAGCCCGGCAACGCGAACAGCGATGCCCCCGCACTCGCCGGCCCCGGCTGGAAGACCGGCCCCTGGTTCCTGCGCGACGACCGCCTCTATCTCATTCCGGGCGATTCGCCCATGGGCTACCGCCTGCCGCTCGACTCGCAGCCGTGGGCAAGCAAGGGCGACTACCCCTACCTGATCGAGCGCGACCCGACCGCGCCGCGCGGCGCGTTGCCGAGCGCGGCCGACTACCGTGCGCGCTACAGCACGGGCGCGGCCGGTGGGGCCGGTGCGAACCTCGGCGATGTGCCCTACACCTTCGGCACGCCGCCGGTGGTGCCCGCATCGCTGCGCATGCAGAGCCCCGGCGACGCAGCGAGCACCGATGCCGCGGCGGCCGCGCGTGCCGCCGACGATGTCACGGCCACGCCCGCCACCCGCCAGCCCCTGCGCGGCGAATCGGCCCACTGGGTCACGCGCACCGCGCTGTGCGTCGAGGTGCGCGACCCACGCCGCGCCAACGGTCCGTCGGCCGAGAAGAAGGGCAGCGCTTCCGGCGTGCTCTACGTCTTCATGCCGCCGCTCGCACGCCTGGAGGATTACCTGGACCTCGTCGCGGCCGTCGAGGCCACCGCGCAGCAACTGGGCATGCGCATCGTGATGGAAGGCTATCCGCCGCCGCGCGATCCGCGCCTGAAGATGCTGGCCGTCACGCCCGACCCGGGCGTGATCGAGGTCAACATCCATCCGGCCCACAACTGGAAGGAACTGGTCGCGCACACCGAGTTCCTCTACAACGCCGCGTTCGAGACGCGCCTGTCGGCCGAGAAGTTCATGACCGACGGCCGCCACACCGGCACCGGCGGCGGCAACCACTTCGTGATGGGCGGCGCCACGCCGGCGGACAGCCCGTTCCTGCGCCGGCCCGAGCTGCTCGCGAGCCTCCTGCTCTACTGGCACAACCATCCGTCGCTGAGCTACCTCTTCTCGGGCATGTTCATCGGACCGACGAGCCAGGCGCCGCGCGTGGACGAGGCACGCAACGACCAGGTCTACGAGCTCGAAATTGCCCTGAAGGAAATCGCGAAGAACCGCGAGATCTACGGCCAGAACATGCCCGCATGGCTGGTCGACCGGACGCTGCGCAACATCCTGATCGACGTGTCGGGCAACACGCACCGCAGCGAGTTCTGCATCGACAAGCTCTACTCGCCCGATTCCAGCACCGGCCGCCTGGGCCTGCTGGAGCTGCGCGCGTTCGAGATGCCGCCGCATGCGCGCATGAGCATCGCGCAGCAGTTGCTGATCCGCGCGCTGGTCGCCCGCTTCTGGGACGAGCCCTACAAGGCGCCCGTTACCCGCTGGGGCACCGAACTGCACGACCGCTTCCTGCTGCCGACCTTCGTGAAGATGGACTTCGACGACGTCATCAGCGAGATGCGCCAGGCCGGCTTCGCGTTCGACCCCGACTGGTTCGCGCCGCACTTCGAGTTCCGCTTCCCGCTCGTGGGCCAGATGCAGGCGATGGGCGTGGAGCTGTCGCTGCGCAACGCGCTCGAACCGTGGCACGTGATGGGCGAGGAAGGCTCGGCGGGCGGCACGGTGCGCTATGTCGATTCGTCGCTCGAACGCATCGAGGTGCGCGTGACGGGCCTGAACGAGAGCCGCCACGTCGTCACCGTCAATGGCAAGGTGCTGCCGCTGCAGCCCACCGGCGTCACCGGCGAATTCGTCGCGGGCGTGCGCTACAAGGCCTGGAATCCGCCTTCGGCCCTGCACCCGAGCATCGGCGCCCATGCGCCGCTGACCTTCGACCTCGTCGACACCTGGATGAAGCGCTCGCTGGGCGGCTGCCAGTACTTCGTGGCCCACCCGGGCGGACGCAACTACGACAGCTTCCCGGTCAACGCCTACGAGGCCGAGAGCCGTCGGCATTCGCGCTTCACGCGCATGGGCCACACGCCCGGCCTGATGCGCACGCCGCCGGCCACCATCGAGCTGCCGGGCAGCCGCGAATTCCCGTTCACCCTCGATCTGCGGCGATAAGGGGCCATTTAGCACACTGCCCGAACGGCTCCCCCGTGACGGCAGTGTGACAATCCTCCCCTGTGGAACCCTTGAACGAATCCCTGTTCGACGCCCAGGCCCTGGAGTTTCCAGCGGCCCTGGCGTCGACGCTCGCGCCGGCCGCCCTGCCCGGCCACTTCGATGAATTGCGTGGCGGAGCCACGCCGGCGGCGCCTCTGCGACCCGCATCGCCGGGCACGGCCCCGGCGGCAAGTGCCCCGCTGCTGTACGACGCGGCGACGGAGCGCCCGGCGGCCACGCAATCTCAATCGCAGTCCTCGTCTTCCGCATCGCAGTCCCAGGGCCAATCGCAGTCGCAGCAACCGGCGGTGCCCGGCGAAACCCCACCGCTCACACCCGCCTGGAACGCCTTCTTCGACCAACTCGGCCCGGGCGGCTTCAACGACCTGCCACGCCGCGCGGTCAGCCTGGAGCGGCAGATCCGCGACAACGGCGTCACCTACAACGTCTACGCCGATGCCACCAACGGCCCGCAGCGGCCCTGGTCGCTCGACCTGTTTCCGCTGATCGTCTCGCCCGAGAGCTGGAGCCAGATCGAGGCCGGCGTGCTGCAGCGCGTGCGCGTGCTCGACCGGGTGATGGCCGATGTCTACGGCCCCCAGCAGTTGCTGAGCGAAGGGCTCATTCCCCCGGCGCTGGTGCGCGGCCATCCGGGCTACCTGCGCGCACTGCACGGCGTGAAGCCGCCGGGCGACACCTGGCTGCACATCGCGGCCTTCGACCTCGCACGCGGCCCCGACGGCAACTGGTGGGTGGTGTCGCAGCGCACCCAGGCGCCCTCGGGCCTGGGCTACCTGCTGGAGAACCGGCTGGCCATCACGCGGCAGTTTCCGCAGGCCTTCGAGGCGCTGCACGTGCAGCGCCTGGCCGCCACCTACAGCGCCATGATGGACGGCCTGCAGCGCATGTGCCCGGCCGGCGTGCCGCCCCACATCGCCCTCCTCACGCCCGGCCCGTACAACGAGACCTACTTCGAGCACGCGTACCTCGCGCGCTACCTGGGCGTGACGCTGGTCGAGGGCAGCGACCTCACGGTGCGCGACCAGCGCCTCTACCTGAAGACCCTGCAGGGCCTGCGCCCGGTGCACGGCCTCATCAAGCGGCTGGACGACCAGTTCCTCGACCCGCTGGAGCTGCGCCCCGATTCCACGCTCGGCGTGCCCGGCCTCCTGCAGGCGATCCGCGCCGGCAATGTGCTGGTGGCCAACATGCCCGGCTCGGCGTTCCTCGAATCGCCCGCGCTGCTCGGCTTCCTGCCGGGCCTCGCGCGCCGGCTGATCGGCGAGAAGCTCAAGCTGCCGGCATTGCCCACCTGGTGGTGCGGCGAACGCGCCGCGCTCGAGGCGGTGCTGCCGCAATTGGGCGACTGCTTCATCAAGCCCACCTACCCCGGCATCGACGGCCGCACGAGCTTCGATGCGGTGCTTGGCAGCCAATTGGGGCGGCGCGAACTCGACGAGTGGGCCGGCCGCATCGTGCGCGAAGGCGACGCCCACACGGTGCAGAGCTACCTGCCGCTGTCGCAGATTCCCACCTGGGCGAGCGACCTCGGTCCTGGCCACATCGCACCGCGTGCGGTGCTCCTGCGGGTGTTCGCCGTGAGCGACGGCGCGCGGTCGTGGCGCGTGCTGCCCGGCGGCCTCGCCCGGCTCGCGGGCGCCGACGCACAGATCGCCTCGATGCAGCGCGGCGGCAGCAGTGCCGACGTGTGGGTGCAGACGCACGGCGAGGTCGATCGCACCACGCTGCTGCAGCCGCACGCCACGCCGGCCTCGCTCGCGCGGCACCGCGCGCCGGTCACCAGCCGTGCGGCGGAAAACATGTTCTGGCTCGGCCGCTACACCGAACGCGCCGAGAACGCGGTGCGCCTCGCGCGTCTCACGCTCAACCTGCTGGGCGGCGAAGACCAGTCGTCGCGCCCGCTGCTCGAATGGCTGCACCGCATGGCCGTGCGCAATGCGCTGGTGCCGGCCGAGGCGCCGAGCGCACCGCAGTCGCGCCGGGTGTTCGAGCGTGCCCTGGTGGCAGAACTGGGCGATGTCGCCAGCGGCGGCAGCGTCGGCTATAGCCTGCGCTGCATCCGGCAGGCCGCGGCGGCGGTGCGCGAGCGGCTCTCGCAGGACAACTGGAACCAGATCGTGCGCGCCGAGGCCGACTTCCTCCGCCGTGCCGCAGAGCAGGCCGGCGAAGGCAGCTTTGCCGCCAGCGCCGCGCTGCGCGCGCTGGAATCCGCCAGCACCGCGCTGGCCGCCATGACCGGCGCGCAGACCGACCGCATGACGCGCGACGACGCCTGGCGCCTGCTGTCCATCGGCCGCCACATCGAGCGCCTGGGCTTCCTGTCGAACGCGCTCGAAGTCGGCTTCGACAACGGCGCGGTGCACGAGGTCAGCGGCTTCGAGGCGATGGTGGCGCTGTTCGACAGCACCATCACCTTCCACGCGCGCTACCAGCAGCGGCGCGACGTTGCCACGCTGGTCGACCTGCTGGTGCTCGATGCGGAGAACCCGCGCTCACTGGCCTGGGTCACGCAGACCCTGCGCGGACGCATTGCCCGGCTCGCGGGCAGCGCGCCCGGCAAGCTCACCGCGCTGTCGTACGAACTGCCCGATCCGGCCACCTGGACACTCGAGCACCTGTGCGCCGCGGGGCCGGACGCGAGCTATTCCGCGCTGATCCAGTTGCTCGCCAACTGCGAGACGGCCGCCTACCATGTGTCGGACGCCATCGGCACGCGCTACTTCACGCTCACATCCGAATCGCTGCGCTCCGTCGGAGCCTGATCGATTCGACAACGATATTTCGAAGGAGGCATTTCCATGTCAGGCATCGCCATCAACCGCCGTCTCGCACTCTCCGCCGCCGCACTGCTCGTCGGCCTCGCGCTCGCCGGCTGCGGCAAGCAGGAAGCCGCCGCGCCCGCCACCGCTTCAGCGCCCCCACCACCCGCCGCGGCGCGCGTGCTGGTCGTCGGCACCGACGCGGCTTACGCACCCTTCGAATCGCAGAACGAAAAGGGCGAGGTCGTGGGCTTCGACATCGACGTGGTGAAGGCCGTCGCGCAGAAGGCCGGCATCGAGGTGAAGTTCGTCAATACGCCGTGGGAAGGCATCTTCAATTCGCTCGACCAGGGCGACCGCGACCTGCTGGTGTCGTCCATCACCATCACCGACGAGCGCCGCCAGACCATGGACTTCTCGCAGCCCTACTTCGAGGCCAGGCAGCTCATCGCGGTGAAGAGCGATTCGCCGGTCGCGAAGTTCGACGACATCAAGACGCTGAAGGTCGGCGTGCAGAACGGCACCACCGGCGACGAGGTGGTGGGCAAGCTGCTGGGCAAGTCGAGCACCGCCATCAAGCGTTTCGAATCGACCCCGCTCGCGCTGAAGGAACTCGAAGCCGGCGGTGTGCAAGCCGTGGTGGCGGACAACGGTGTGGTGGCGCACTACCTTGCGAACAACGCCGCGGGCGGCTTCAAGACAGTGAGCGATGCGGGCTTTCCGTCGGAGCAATACGGCATCGCGGTGAAGAAGGGCAATGCCGAGCTCCTGGCCAAGATCGACAAGGGCCTCGCGGACATCAAGGCCGACGGCACCTACGCGAAGATCTACGCGTCGCATTTCGGCGCCGCGTCGAAGTAAGAAGCGGTTGCCGACAACACCATGCTGCTGCACGTCACCCACGAAACCCGCTACGAGTACGCACCGCCGGTCGAGACGGCGCAGCACCTGGCCCACCTGAAGCCGCTGGCCACCGGTTCGCAGCGGCTCGTGAGCCACCTGCTCACGATCGATCCGCCGCCGGCGCAGCGCGGCGAGCTGCCCGATGTCTACGGCAACACGCGCGCCTTCTTCGCGCTCGAGGCCACGCACGACCGGCTGGTGGTCACGGCCGAGAGCGTGGTCGATACCTCGGTGCCGGTGCTCTCGGGCGCCATCGCGCGCGAGCTGCCCTGGGAGGCGGTGCGCGAGCGCTTCCGCTTCCGCAAGGACGCCACCTTCGACGCGGCCTCCGAGTTCGTCTTTCCCTCGCCCTACGTGCCGCGCCACGACGACTTCGCCGCCTATGCGCGCGCGAGCTTCGTGCCCGGGCGTCCCACCTTCGACGCGGCGATGGACCTCACCGAGCGCATGTACCGCGACTTCGACTACGACGCCGACAGCACCGAGATCAACACCCCCGCCGTCGAGGCGCTGGCCCAGCGCAAGGGCGTGTGCCAGGACTTCGCGCACATCATGATCGCGTGCTTTCGCACGCTGGGCCTGCCCGCGCGCTACGTGAGCGGCTACCTGCTCACGCAGCCGCCGCCGGGCCAGCCGCGGCTGGTCGGCGCCGACGCCTCGCACGCGTGGGTGTCGGTGTACCTGCCCGGCGAGAACGAAGACGGCGACGGCGCCGGCGGCTGGGCCGACTTCGATCCCACCAACGGCCGCCAGCCGGGCGAGGACTACGTCACGCTGGCCATCGGCCGCGACTACTCCGACGTCTCGCCGATGCGCGGCGTACTCCATGGCGGCGCAAGGCACACGCTGCGTGTCGGGGTGACCGTGCAGCCGGTGGGGGAAGTGGTCCAGCTCGCGCCGCAAAGCCAGACACAATCGATATCCCAAGACAAGGAGTCTCCATGAGCGTTTACGACAAACTTTCCAGCCTCGGCATCACCCTGCCCCCGGTCTCGGCCCCCGCCGCCGCCTACGTGCCTTTCGTGCAGACCGGCAACCTCGTGTTCCTGTCGGGCCACATCGCCAAGAAGGACGGCAAGGTCTGGGCCGGCCAGCTCGGCGTGAACATCACCACCGAGGAAGGCAAGCAGGCCGCACGCGCCATCGCCATCGACCTGCTGGGCACGCTGCACGCGGCCGTGGGCGACCTCAACAAGGTCAAGCGCATCGTCAAGGTGATGAGCCTCGTGAACTCGGTCGGCACCTTCACCGAACAGCATCTCGTGACCAACGGCGCGAGCGAATTCTTCGCCGAGGTCTTCGGCCCCGAAAAGGGTGCGCATGCGCGCAGCGCGTTCGGCGTGGCGCAAGTGCCGATGGGCGCCTGCGTCGAGATCGAGCTGATCGCCGAAGTCGGCTGATCCGCCAGAAAAAGCCCCGCCGGTCGGGGCTTTTTCAATCCTTCAAAGCCATGAACATCGCCCTGCGCACCCTCGCCTCGACTGCGCTTCTGTTCGCCGCCCTGCAACCGGGCGGCGCGTCCGCGCAATCGCTCAGTTGCGGCGGCTTTCTCGCAGGTGTCGGCGAATCGAAGTTCTCCGTGCTCAACAAATGCGGCGAGCCGGTCCTGAAGGACATCGTCTGCGTCAACCGGCCCCAGGTCGAAGTGATCGTCGCGCCGGGCGCGCGCGGCGGCGGCACGCGGCAGATCATCAGCCAGCAGTGCGTCCCGATGGAAGACTGGACCTACCACCGCGGCCAGGGCAACTTCCTCGGGATCGTGCGGTTCTATAACGGCGCCGTCGAATCGGTGCGCGACGGCGACCGGGTCCCGTGACCTACGGCGAACCGCCGAAGCTAGCCTCCAGAAATTCGATCAGCGCTTGCACCCGCGCCGTCCGCCCCTTGCGGGTAGGCACCAGCAACACGACGGGCGCGCTGTCGAACTCCCAGTCCTTCAGCACCCGCACCAGCGAGCCCCGTGCAATCGCGTCCGCCGCGTCCCATTCGGAGCGCAGCACCAACCCCATGCCCTGCTCGGCCCAATGCCGGGCCACGCTGCCGTCGTTGGTCACGAAGGCCGGTGCGATGCGCAGCGTTTCGCGCGCGCCGGCGCGGCGCTGTGCCTTCGGCTTCGCGGCTCGGCGCACATGCCACAGCGTGACGTCTTCGTCGTTCTCGCGGATGACGATGCAATCGTGCCCCACCATCACGTCGCGCGGAACGCGGGGCGTGCCGCGCGCGCGCAGGTACTCGGGGCTCGCGCACAGCCAGCGCTCGTTGGCGCTCAGCGTTCGCGCGACCCACGACGAATCGCGCACCGTGCCGATGTGGATGATCGCGTCGGCATCGTGCCGGTCGGGCCACGGCGTCTCGCGCAGGTCGAACTGGATGCGCAGGCCCGGGTGCAGCCGGGCGAAGCGCGCGAGCATCGGCGCCACGTACTGCCGGCCGTAGCCGAAAGGCGCGGCGACGCGCAGCGTGCCTGTGAGGCGGCGGTCGTCGCGCTGCATCGATTCGCGCAGGCCCTCGATCTGCCCGAGCAGCGCCGCGGCCTCGCGCGCGAAGCGCTCGCCCTCGGCCGTGAGGCTCAACCGCCGTGCGGTACGGGTCGCCAGCGAGAGGCCGAGCGTGGCTTCGAGCTTGCGCAGCCGCATCGACAGCGCGGGCGGCGTGACGTCGAGTGAGCGCGCCGCCGCGCTCAGGGAAGGCTCGCGCAGCAGGGCGGCCGCGAGTTGCATGTCTTCGATCTGGATCATTAAGCTGTGCTGAACGATTGATGACCGTGCATTGAAGCACAACGACGGTCTGGAAACGTACAGTCCATGGTCATGCAACAAGCCCCCGTCGCCACCCTCGCTCCCGCCAGCGCCTACCCGCGCGCCGTGCTCTTCGACCTGCTCACCGCCCTGCTCGACTCGTGGACCGTGTGGAACGCCGCCGCCGGCTCCGAGGAAAAAGGCCGCGCGTGGCGCGCCGAATACCTGCGCCTCACCTACGGCTGCGGCGCCTACGTGCCCTACGAGCAACTGGTGAAAGACGCCGCCCGCAACACCGGCATGGCCGGCACCGCACCCGATGCCCTCGAAGCGCACTGGGACGAATTGCCCGCCTGGGACGGCGCACGCGAGCTGCTGCAGGCACTCAAGCCGCATTGCAAGCTCGCGGTGGTCACCAACTGCTCGCAGCGGCTCGGCCATCGCGCGGCGGCCCTGCTCGGCATCGACTGGGACGTGGTCGTCACTTCGGAAGAAGCCGGCTTCTACAAGCCCGACCCGCGCCCCTACCGCATGGCGCTCGACCGCCTGGGCGTGCCGGCGAGCGAAGCCGCCTTCGTCGCCGGCTCGGGCTACGACATGTTCGGCACCTCGGCCGTGGGCCTGCGCACTTTCTGGCACAACCGCGTGGGGCTCGCCTTGCCGAACGGCGCGCCGCCGCCCGAGCAGCAGGCCCCGACGCTTGCGCCCGCGCTGCCCTGGCTCCAATCCTTCGCTTCGATTTCCTGAACGGACGACTCCCATGAACGCCCTCACCCTCGCCACCATCGACACGCCCGCCGCCATCGTCGAGCAGCCGCGCATGCAACACAACATCGCGCGCATGCAGGCGCGCATGAACGCGCTCGGCGTGCGCTTCCGCCCGCATGTGAAGACCAGCAAGTGCATCGACGTGGCGCGTGCGCAGCAGGACGCGGGCGCGCAAGGCATCACCGTTTCCACATTGAAGGAGGCCGAGCAGTTCTTCGCCGCGGGCTTCACCGACATCCTCTACGCCGTGGGCATGGCGGCGCACCGGCTGCCGCATGCGCTCGAGTTGCGCCGCCGCGGCTGCGCGCTGTCGATCATCACGGACGGCGTGGCCTCGGCGCGCGCCATTGCGGAGTTCGGCCGCGCGAACGGCGAGGCCTTCGACGTGCTGATCGAAGTCGACACCGACGGCCACCGCTCCGGCATCCGTCCGGACGACGAGGTGCTGCTCGACGTTGCCCGCGTGCTGCACGACGGCGGCATGCGCCTGGCCGGCGTGATGACGCACGCCGGCTCCAGCTACGACCTGGACACGCCCGAAGCGCTCAAGGCCATGGCCGAACAGGAGCGCGCCGGTTGCGTGCGCGCCGCACAGCGGCTTCGCGATGCGGGCCTGCCCTGCGCCGTCGTCAGCGTGGGTTCCACACCCACGGCGCTGATGGCCGAGCGCCTCGACGGCGTGACCGAAGTGCGCGCGGGCGTCTACGTGTTCTTCGACCTCGTGATGCGCAACGTCGGCGTCTGCAGCACGGACGAGATCGCGCTGAGCGTGCTCACCACCGTCATCGGCCACCAGGTCGAGAAAGGCTGGGCCATCGTCGATGCGGGCTGGATGGCCATGAGCCGCGACCGCGGCACGCAGAAGCAGAAGCGCGACTACGGCTACGGCCAGGCATGCGGGCTCGACGGCGCGGTGCTCGACGGCTACGTGCTCAGCGGCGCGAACCAGGAGCACGGCATCCTGTCGCGCGAGGGCGCACCGGACACGGACATCGCCACGCGCTTTCCGATCGGCACGCGCCTACGCATCCTGCCCAACCACGCATGCGCCACCGGTGCGCAGTTTCCCGAGTACCAGGCGCTGGCCGAGGACGGCGCGCTGCAGCCCTGGGGCCGCTTCCACGGCTGGTGATCGGGCGCGCGTTCAGGCGTTCAGGCCTTCGCGCGCGTCCCCGTGAGCGTCGGCAGTTCGGTCGCGCTGGAATTGACGTTCACGCTGCGATCGAAGCGCATGTAGGGGCCCGAGAAACGGCACTCCACCGTGTCGCGGAACGCCGACTCCACGAAGGTCCAGGTCATGACGAAAGTGCGCGCGTCGCGCCACTCACCGCTGGCCACCACGCGCATCACGTCGGGCTGGTACTCGTGGTGCAGCTTGTTGCCGGTGATGGTGGTGTCGCCCTCGAAAGGCTTCTTCAAACCGGCCTGCACCTTGTGCGTGCCGCGCTCGTCTTCCATCGTGAAGATGCAGGTGTCGCCCGTGAAGTCGAGGCGCATCGACTTCACCTTCTCCGCGTTCTCGGGAAAGTCGAAGCGCACGCCGGAGACGTTCGCGGCCACGGGTGAACTCGTCGGCTTCACTGGCGGCAGCAGCTGCAACGTGCGCGTGCGGTTCTTCAGCACGGCGTGGTCTTTCTCGCTGGCCGCCGTCGCGCTGCCGAATGCCGCGGGAAAGTGCTTGTAGAGGATGCCCGCGTTGAAGCCCGCCTTCGGCGGCAGCGCCGAGTTGAGCGCGAGCACCGCGTTCTGCTCGGGGAACACCACCGAATACTGGCCGAACAATCCGTCGGCGTTGTAGGCCCCGTGCTGGCCCAGCCACCACTGGTAGCCGTAGCGGTCCTTGGTGTGCGGCTGGTGCACCGAGGCCACCCATTCCTTCGTGAGGATCTGCTTGCCGTTCCACACCCCGTTCTGCGCATGCAGGATGCCCAGCTTGAGCGAATCGACCGTCTTCCAGCTCAGGCCGTTGGCACCGGGCGAGATGCCCTCGGGGCCCACGTCCCATTCGTAGCCGGTGATGCCCAGCGGATCGAAGAAGCGGGGCTTGAGGTAGTCGGCCGTCGACTGCCCCGTGGTCTTGGTGACGATGGCCGACAGCATGTAGGTCGCCGCGCTCGTGTAGACGAACTTGCTGCCGGGCGTGTGGACCACCGGGATCTTGAAGAACTCCGCGATCCAGCTCGTGCGGATCGGCCGCCACACCGAGCCCGACACCATCGACTCGTGGCCGGTGCGCATCGTCAGCAGGTCGCGCACCGTCATCGCCGCGAGGTTGGCGCTCACGGTAGGCGGCAGGTGTTCGGGGAAGAAGGAGACGACCTTGTCGTCCAGGCCGAACCGGCCCTCGGCAATCGCCATGCCGACTGCGCACACGGTCACGCTCTTGGTGAGCGAGTGCGTCATGTGCCGGCGCTCGGGCTTGTAGGGGTCCCACCAGCCCTCGGCCACCACATGGCCGTTGCGCCACAGCATGAAGCCGTGCAGCTCGAACGCACCGCGCTCCGCATCGTCGAGGAAGGCGAGGATTGCAGCGGGCGAAATGCCCTGCGCCTCGGGCCGGCTGCGCGGCAGGCCGTCGGCGAAGACCGGTGCCGCAGCGCCGGTCGCGGCCCATCCGATGCCGGGCAGCGAGGCCATGGCGGTGCCGCCGATGGAAAGGCGCAGCAGGCCGCGGCGCGAAATGGCGGGGATGGTTGTCTCTTGCATGTTGTTGGTTTCCTTGTCTTGTCGGTGGACAGGTTGCATCAGTTTGGTGCAAGGACCTGTCAATCGCCTGTCGCAAGCAGGAGGGGAAACCCCAGAGGCACCGGCGACTGCATACCTTCGACCAACGGGAAAACGCTAAGGGGCCGCCCGCGCGTTGTTCCTACAGTCGATTCGCCCGGCAACCGGACGCAACAACAAAAGGAACACAGGCGCCATGGAATTCGACTACGTGATCGTGGGCGGCGGCTCCGGCGGTGCCACGCTGGCCTCCCGCCTCAGCGAAGACCCGGCCGTGACGGTCTGCCTGATCGAAGCCGGCGGCGACGGCCGCGGCATCCTGGTGCGGGCGCCCGCGGCCACGGTGGCGATGCTGCCGGGCCGGCCGCAGATCAACAACTACGCCTACCAGACGGTGCCGCAGCCCGGCCTCGGCGGGCGCCGCGGCTACCAGCCGCGCGGGCGCTGCCTGGGCGGATCGAGCGCGATCAACGCCATGCTCTACGTGCGCGGCCACCGCGACGACTACGACGACTGGGAACGCGCGGGCTGCGCGGGCTGGTCGTTCGACGAGGTGCTGCCCTACTTCAAGCGCGCCGAAGGCAACGAGCGCGGCGAGAGCGCGCTGCACGGCGGCGCGGGGCCGCTGCAGGTGTCGGAGCAGCAGAGCCCGCGGCCGATCACCGAAGACTTCGTGCGCGCGGCCATGGCCTGCGGCATTCCGCGCAACGACGATTTCAACGGCGCCGAGCAGGAAGGCGTGGGCCTCTACCAGGTCACGCAGTTCCACGGCGGCGCGAAGAACGGCGAGCGCTGCTCGGCCGCCGCGGCGTACCTGCACCCGGTGATGCAGCGCCCCAACCTCACGGTGCTGACCGGCACCCAGGCCCTGCGCGTGGTGCTCGACGGCCAACGCGCCACCGGCGTGGAAGTGCGACGCGGCGGCAACACCGAGGTGATCCGCGCACTGCGCGAGGTGGCGTTGTGCGGCGGCGCCTTCAACTCGCCGCAACTGCTGATGCTCTCGGGCATCGGCGACCCCGTCGAGCTGGGCCGCCACGGCATCGCCGTGCGGCACGCGCTGCCGGGCGTGGGCAAGAACCTGCAGGACCACACCGACTTCATCCTCGCCTACACCTCGAAGGAGACCGATCTCTTCGGCATCGGCGTGGCGGCCGGCCTGAAGCTCACGAAGGCGATCTTCGAATGGCGCAAGAGCGGCAAGGGCCTCATCGCAACGCCGTTTGCCGAAGGCGGCGCCTTCATCAAGTCGTCGCCCGAGCTGCGCCGGCCCGACCTGCAACTGCACTTCGTGATCGCGATCACCGACGACCATGCGCGCAAGCTGCACGCGGGCTTCGGCTTCTCGTGCCATGTGTGCGTGCTGCGCCCCAAGGGCCGCGGCGACGTGCGGCTGAACGACGCGAACCCGCTGTCGGCGCCGCGCATCGACCCGCAATTCCTCTCCGATGCCGAAGATATGGCGCTGCTGCTGCAGGGCGTGAAGAAGATGCGCGAGATCCTGCGCGCACCGGCACTCGAGAAATACCGCCACCGCGAGGTCTACACGGCCGATGCGCACACCGACGAAGAACTCACGCAGCACATCCGCGCGCGCGCCGACACCATCTACCACCCGGTGGGCACCTGCAAGATGGGCGTGGATGCGATGGCGGTGGTCGATGCGCGGCTGCGCGTGCACGGCATCGAGAACCTGCGCGTGGTCGATGCCTCGGTGATGCCGACGCTGATCGGCGGCAACACCAACGCGCCGACGATCATGATCGCCGAGCGTGCATCCGACTGGATGCGCGGGCCGATCACCTTCGACCGAGCCGTGCAGGATGCTAGGACGCCTTCGACGAGCCCCGCACCATCAGCTCACCCGGAAGAAGAAGCTGGCGCGGTGCCGAATCCAGCCCACGCAGCCGCTCGATCAGGCATGTAGCGGCCGTGCGGCCGATGGCATCGGTGGGCTGCGCCACGGTGCTGAGGCCGGGGCCGATCAGCGAGGCCCATTCGGGATCGTCAAAGCCGACGAAGCCCAGGTCGTCGCCGAAGTGCAGGCCCAGCCGCGCCATCGCCTGCGCCACGCGCAGCGTGACCACGGCATTGCCCGCGACTACTGCGGCGCGGCGGCCGCGCTTGGCGCGCTTGCGCAAGGCGGTGAGTGCCGCATCGAGTGCATCGCTCTCGCCTTCGACCGATTCGAACACCTCTCCCGCCACGCGCGGCTCGTGCGCGGCCACGCAGGCACCGAAAGCCGCCGTACGCTCGCGCCGCGAACTCACGCCCTTCTGCGGCTCGGTGACGTAGAGCAGCTCGCGATACCCGCCTTCGACCAGGTGGTTGCAGGTGGCCTGCATCGCCGCGTGGTTGTCGAGCGAGACGAAGTCGGTGTGCATGCCCGTGTGGCGCCGGTCGACCAGCACCGCGGGCTTGCCGTGCAGCGTGACCGCATCGACCACGTTGCTGCCGCGGCCCAGCGTGTTGAGGATGAAGCCGTCGACCTGGTAGCCCGCGAGCGCATCGATGGCCTCGCGCTCGCGTTCGCTCTCGTTGCCGAGGTTGAACAGCATCACGAGGTAGCCGGCGTCCTGGCAGGCTTTTTCGGCGCCGCGCAGCACCGCCACCGAGTACGGGTTGGTGATGTCGGCCACGATCAGGCCGATGAGCCGCGAGCGGCCGTGGCTCAGCGCCTGCGCCATCGGGCTCGGCGAATAGGCCAGCTTGGCGATGGCGACCTCGACGCGCGCGGCGATGTCGGGGCTCAACAGCCGTTCGCGGTGGTTGAGGAAGCGCGAGACCGTGGCTTTGGAAACGCCCGCGGCCTCGGCGACGTCGGCGATGGTGGCGCGGCCCGTGGGCTTCATGTCACGCGGCGGCGGTGTCGTAGGGCGCGGTCGGCTTCTCGCCGGCCAGCACCTGCAGCAGGTTGGTCGTGGCCAGCTCGGCCATCGCGTGGCGCGTCTCGTGCGTGGCCGAGCCGATGTGCGGCAGCGGCGTCACGCGCGGATGCGTGCGCAGCGGCGAATCGGCCGGCAGCGGCTCTTTCGCGAACACATCGAGGCCGGCGGCGCGCAGCGTGCCGTGGTCCAGCGCGTGGAGCAGCGCGTCTTCGTTCACCGTGGCGCCGCGGCCGCCGTTGATGAACGATGCGCCCGGCTTCATGCGTGCGAAGAAGGCGGCGTCGATCATGCCGCGCGTGGCGTCGGTCAGCGGCAGCATCGCGAGCACGATGTCGGCGCGCGCGAGCAAGTCATCGAGCGGCGTGTGCGTGGCGCGGCCTTGCAGTTCGGGCGCCTGCGCGGCCAGGTCGACCGGGCGGCGTGCGTGGTAGAGCACCGGCATGCCAAAGCCCAGCGCCGCGCGCCGCGCCACGGCCTGGCCTATGCGGCCGAACCCGAGGATGCCCAGTGTCTTGCCGTGCACGTCAGTGCCGAAAAGGTCTTCGCCGATGTTCTTCGTCCATCGGCCTTCGCGCACGAGGTTCGAGAGTTCGACGACGCGGCGCTGCGTGGCCATCAGGATCGCGAACACCGTGTCGGCCACCGTCTCGGTGAGCACGTCGGGCGTGTGGCACAGCACGATGCCGCGCTTGTGCAGTTCGGCGATCGGGTAGTTGTCCACGCCGACCGACACGCTCGAGATCACCTCCAGCTTCGGCGCCGCATCGAGCAGCGCGGCATCGACCGGGTGGCTCGATCCGATCAGGCCGTTCGCCGAAGCAAGCGCGGCGGCGAAGGCCTCGGGCTCCTTGCGCGGATCGGCAACGGTCACGTGGTGCGCGGCCTGCAGGCGCGCGAGCTGGTCTTCGGGCAGGGGCCGGAAGACGAGCACGTTCTTCTTTGTCATGATCTTCAGAGCCCCGCTTCTTCGAGTTCCGCACGCGTCGGCAGGCCTTCGGTGTCGCCCAGCACCTGCACGGCGCGGGCGCCGATCCAGGCGCCGCGGCGCACCGCCTCGGGCACGCTCTTGCCTTCGAGCAGCGCGCTCACCACGCCGGCCGCGAAGCCGTCGCCCGCGCCCACAGTGTCGATCACTTCCTTCACCGGGAAGCCATCGACGCGGCCGGTGCCGGCCACGTCGCTGTCGTAGTAGGCGCCCTCGGCGCCGAGCTTGACGACCACCAGCTTCGCACCGCGCTCGCGGTAGAAACGCGCCACGGCCTCGGGCTCGCTGTGGCCGGTAAGCAGCAGCCCTTCTTCGATGCCGGGCAGCACCCAGTCGGCGCGCGAAGCGAGTTCGTTGACCCAATGGCGCATCGTCTCGGTCGAAGACCACAGCGTCGGGCGCAGGTTGGTGTCGAACGAGATGGTGCGGCCGGCCGCGCGCATCACGTCCATGGTCTTGAGCGCAGCCTGCAGGCTGGTGTCGGAAATCGCGGCGAACACGCCCGTGGCATGCAGGTGGCGCGCCGAGCGCAGCCAGGCTTCGTCGACATCGGCCGGCCCCATCTGGCTCGCGGCCGAGCCCTTGCGGTGGTATTCGACCGGCGGATCGCTGCCGTCGGTGACGCGGCCCTTGAACTGGAAGCCGGTGCGCTGCGTCGGATCGCAGATGACGTGCGAGCAGTCGATGCCCTCTCCCTTCATCGTCGCGAGCAGCGCGCGCCCCATCGAGTCGGTGCCCAGGCGGCTCGCCCAGCCCACCTTGAGGCCCAGGCGCGAAAGGCCGATGGCCACGTTCGTCTCGGCGCCCGCGGTGCGCTTGTGGAACGCCTGTGCGTTCTCCAGCGGCCCCGGCCGATCGGCCACGAGCAGCAGCATCGCTTCGCCGAAGAGTGCGACGTCGAAGGCAGTCGGTTCTGTCATGTGTGTGGTTCTACGCCCGTGCGGCGCGGATGAATTCGATTTGCGAGCGGGTGACGGCCAGCAGGTCGTCGCCCACCAGAGGGTATTCGATGGCGTGGGGCACGTCGGCCGGCAAGGCGCGCAGCACCGCACGCCATGGTGCGACGGAATCGCCCATCGGCACCGCCACCCATTTGTGCGGCAGGCGCTGCGCGCCCTTGCAATGCACGTAGCGCACGCGGTGGCCGAGCGCCTGTGCCGCATGCAGCGGGCATTCGCCCAGCCAGTGCCAGTTGCCCATGTCGAAGGTCATACCGAGCGAGACGCCTGCGCGGTCGGCCGCGTCGAAGAAGGCCTGCAGTGCGGGCAACGTGCCGGCGCGCACCGTCTGGTCGTTTTCGATCAGCAGTTCGACGCGCGTCTCGGCAAGCTCCACCTTCAGGCCCCAGAGCGAGCCGTGCGACGAAGCCTGGAAATCGCCGATGGACATCTTCAGCCGCTTCGCGCCCACGCGCGTGGCGGCGGCAATGCCGCGCTTGAGCGCCGCGCTGTCCAGCCAGCCGCCTTCGGCCCACAGGCCCTCGGGACTCGAATAGACAGAGGCGAGGCCGTTCAAGGCCGGCAGTTCCGCATCTGCATCGCGCAGCATCTCGCCGCGCACTTCCACCGAATCGGCACCCGCCGCCCGCGCAAGCTGCGAGCACCAGAGCTGCCCATGCCGCCCCACCTCAGCTGCGCCGAAGGACGACAGAGAAATCAAAACCTCGAAGGACATCAGTGGGCGATCAATGGGCTTGGTGAGAACTGAGAATTTGACCGAGGAACTGGCGCGTGCGCTCGTCCTTCGGGTTGCCGAAGAATTCTTCGGGCGGCGCCTGCTCCACGATCTTTCCTTCGGCCATGAAGATCACGCGGTCGGCCACGCTGCGGGCAAAGCCCATCTCGTGCGTCACGCACAGCATGGTCATGCCGTCTTCGGCCAGGCCGATCATGGTGTCGAGCACTTCCTTGACCATCTCTGGGTCGAGCGCCGAGGTGGGCTCGTCGAACAGCATGATCTTGGGCGCCATGCACAGCGCACGCGCAATCGCCACACGCTGCTGCTGGCCGCCCGAGAGCTGGCTCGGGTACTTGTTGGCCTGCTCGGGAATGCGCACGCGCGTGAGGTACTTCATCGCCACCTCCTCGGCCTGCGCCTTCGTCATGCCGCGCGAGCGCATCGGCGCGAGCGTGCAGTTCTGAAGGATGGTGAGGTGCGGGAACAGGTTGAACTGCTGGAACACCATGCCGACCTCGGCGCGCACCGCGTCCACGTTCTTGCCGCCCGCGGTGAGGTCGATGCCATCGACCACGATGCGGCCCTTCTGCACCGTCTCCAGACGGTTGATGCAGCGGATCAGCGTCGACTTGCCCGAGCCCGAGGGCCCGCAGATCACGATGCGCTCGCCCTGGCGCACCGACAGGTCGATGCCGGTCAACACCTGGAATTCACCGTACCACTTGTTGACCGCTTCCATGCGGATGATCGATTCCGTCGTCATGCCAGGGATTCCTTCAAGCGCTTTGGCTTATTGCATCTTGGGCAGGTCGGCCTGCAGCCACTTTTGATAGAGCTTGTTCAGCTCGCCGTTGGCGGTGTTCTTCGCAACGAACTCGTTCACCGCCTTGGTCAGCTCTTCCTGGCCCGGACGCATCGCGATGCCCATGGACTGCTGCACCAGCGTGAACTTGTTTTCGTAGGTGCCGGCGGGCACGCGCTTGGCGATCTGCGCCGCGACGGTGACCGAGCAGCCGATCGCGTCGACCTGGCCCGAGATCAGCGCCTGCATGGCCGAGGCGTCGTCGTCGAAGCGGCGGATTTCGGTGCCTTCGGGTGCGGCCTTGGTCACGGCCACGTCTTGCGTCGAGGCGCGGGCCACGCCCACGCGCAAGCCCTTCAGGTCGGTGGCGGCCTTGATGGGGGTCTTGGTCGCGCCGTACAGCACGATGGTCGCGGCCGCGTAGGGCTGCGAGAACTGCACCTGCTTCGCACGCTCGGGCGTCACGGCCAGCGAGGCGACCAGCAGGTCGACCTTGTTGGTCAAGAGGAACGGAATGCGGTTCGGGCCGGTCACCGGCACGATGTTGGCCTTCACGCCCCAGTCCTTGGCCAGCAGCTTGGCCACGTCGGCGTCGTAGCCGTCGGGCTGGTTCTTCGCATCGGTGGTGCCGTAGGGCGGAAAGTCGACCAGCATGCCGATGGTGATCTCGCCCTTCTTCTTGATGTCGGCCACGCTTTGGGCGGCGGCGAAAGGCGCGAACACGGTGAGGGCGGCGCCGAGGCCGAGGGCTGCCAGTGCGGCGCGGCGGGTAGAGGTGCGGGTCATGGGTTGTGTCTCCTGAATTAAGAAAGGAAGCGACGAGAAAACGAAAAACGATCAGCGTGCGAGGGCGCGAGCGCGCTTGCGCTCCATGCGTGCCGCGAGCAAGGACAGCGGCCAGCAGATCACGAAGTAGATGGCCGCCACCACCGAGAACACGATGAGCGGCTGGAAGGTGGCGTTGTTGATGATCTGCCCCGCGCGGGTGATCTCGGTGAAGCCGATGATGGCCGCGAGCGACGTGCCCTTGATGATCTGCACCAGGTAGCCCACCGTGGGCGCGAGCGCGATCTTGAAGGCCTGAGGCAGCACCACGTCGCGCATGCGTGCACCGTACTTGAGGCTCAGCGCCTCGGCCGCTTCCCACTGGCCGCGCGGAATGGCCTCGATGCAACCGCGCCAGATCTCCCCGAGGAAGGCCGCGCTGTTGAGGATGAGCGCCACGCCCGCGGCGATCCACGGATTGATGTCCAGCCCCAGCACCGGTGCGCCGAAGAAGATCAGGAAGAGCTGCAGCAGCAGCGGCGTGCCCTGGAACACCTGGATGAAGACCATCGACGCATTGCGCGCCCACGCCGACTCGGAGGTGCGCATGAGCGCGATGATCAAACCCAGGATCGCGCCGCCGACGAAGGCGATGGCCGACAGCGCCAGCGTCCACTGGGCCGCTTCGAGGATGAAAAGGAATTCGGGAAAGCCGAAGGTACGCATGATGATTTCTTCCGTCCGTCGACTCTTACCGGCGGTCCGGATAGCTGAGCGTGCGCTTGTAGATCAGCTTGAACATCGCCGAGAAGGCCAACGCCAGCGCAAGGTAGATGGCAGCCACCACGATGTAGATCTCGAAGCTGCGGAAGGTCTGCGACTGCAGGTTGGCAGCCACCGAGGTCAGGTCGTCCGCCGAGATCACCGACACCACCGCAGAACTCAGCATCAAGAGGATGAACTGGCTCGTGAGCGCCGGGTAGATGGCCTTCAGCGCGGGCTTGATGATGACGAAGCGAAAGATTTCCCACGGCTTGAGGTTGAGCGCCCTGCCCGCCTCGATCTGCCCCTTGGGAATCGACTCGATGCCCGCGCGGATGATCTCGGTCGCGTACGCGCCCAGGTTCACCACCATCGCCACCAGCGCGGCCGTCTGCGGCGACCAGCGCAGGCCGATGGCCGGCAGCGCGAAGAAGAAAAAGAACAGTTGCACGAGGAACGGCGTGTTGCGGATCACCTCGATATAGGCATTGACGATGAAGCGCAGCCAACCCGGCCCCGAGGTCTTGCCCCATGCGCAAAAAATCGCGACCACGAGGCCCAGCACCGTGGCGATGAGCGAGAGCTGGACCGTGATCCACGTGCCCTTGAGCAGCAGCGGCCAGGCAGCGAAAACGGCGTCGAATTGAAACTGGTAGTTCATGGTTCGGCGTGCACGGCAGGGCCGTGCGCAGGCCTCCAAAAGAATGCTTGCAGCTTATATGAAACCGGTTTCAGACCTGCCTAGGGATTCCCCTAAGTGGGCGTTTTGACCTGGTGTGCTGTCCCGCAAATAGCGGCGCAAAATGAAATTGCGCCGTTCGCGGCAGGGCAAGGCGCAAACCGCAGCGATACCCGCAGGTATCGCGAGGATTTGCAACGCCGCCCTGGCGTGAACGGCGCGATTTCATGCGCCGCTATTTGCGGGACAGCACACTGGCTTCTGCCTACACTGGCGCGATGCTGAACCCACCTGCAGCCACCTTGCCCACAGAGGCGAATGCGCTCCCATCCGGAGCCCCGGGCGCTCCCGTCGTTCAGCATTTCAGGCAGGCACTGCTCTGGCCCCTTCGACTGATGCCTTCGCCCGATGCCAGGCACACGCACCACGGCCCCTGGCAGGTGCTGCGCGACATGGGCGATGCATCTCCCTGGCGCGAAGAGGTCGACGAATACACCGGCGACAGCAGCCGCTTCCACGAACGGCACTACCACGAGTTCGTGAGCTTCCTGCCGTATGTGCAGCGCTTCCTCTACGGCGAAGGGCGCTCCCGCAACAAGGGCGACGACTCGGCCTCGGGTAGCGACGGCGATTCGCCGATGCGCATCTTTCGCCGCCACGACATCGCAGCGGTGCGCGTGGTGTCGCAGCTGGGCGATGCACCCATCACGCTGGACGTGGTGCACTGCGACCTCTACTTCTTCTTCGACATCGACGTGGTGCTGCTCAACCTCGAAGTCGGAGTGAACCACCTGAGCCTCGCGCAGGCGCAGGACATCCTCTACCGCTTCGGCCGCGCCTACCCCTCGGGCTGGGAGCCCGATGGTTCGGCACTGCATTGCATGGCGAGCGTCGAATGGCTGGGCGCCGACGGCCGTGTGCTCGCGAGTTCCGACGCGCAGCAGCGCGAGAGCTTTCTCTCGCACGTGGCACAGCACCGCGCGCCACGCATCTCGTCGCACTGGGCCTACCTGATGCAGCCGCTGGTGAGCGACCATTCCGAAGACCCCGGCGCGCTGCGCTATCGGCAGATCGAGTACTACCGCATGCCGGTGATGGCGTACCTGTCGATGGACGATCCACGCCGCCTCACGCGCGACGACTTCGTACGGCTCGCACTGGTGACGGGCGCAGGCGCGACCGATGCCCACCTGCCCTACGCCGACCATCACCTCGCGGACTTCGAGCACAGGTACTGCTACGACCGCTTCTGGGTCGACGCGGGAGCAGCACCCAACACGCGCTACCTCTGCAACGGCCACGCGCTCGTCGTGGTGGGCGATGCGAACTCCGAGTTCTTCTGCTGTCGCGACCGCGGCGTGCTCGCACAGTTCAGGCACCAGCACTTCCTGCTGTTCCTCATCGCGCATTTCCAGAAGGCATCGCTCCTGATGTTCTCGGACCAGCTGGTCGAGGCGCTCAAGCGGCTCGACATCCGCAGCACGCCGAGCGTGAAGCAGTTCAAGCGCGCGATCCGCGCGAGCTTCGAGCGGTTCCTGCGCTTCACGCACCGCTACTGGTTCCACGAAATCTCCGAACAGGCGCAGGTGCGCGCGCTCTCGCACATGTGCGCCACGCACCTCGGGCTCGACCCGCTGTACGACGAGGTCAAGTCGCGCATCGCCGACATGAACACCTACCTCGATGCCGACAGCCTGCGCCGACAAGCCAGCACCGTCGTGCGGCTCACGGTGGTCACGCTGTTCGGGCTGATCGGCACCGTCACCACGGGCTTTCTCGGCATGAACCTGCTGGCCGAGGCCGATGCGCCGCTGTGGCGCAAGGCAATCTGGTTCGGCGTGGTGTTCGCCTTCACGACCTGGCTCACGATCTACACGATGGTGAAATCGCAGCGGCTGTCGGATTTCATCGATGCGCTGTCGAACGATCGGCTGGGATTTCGCGGGAAGCTGGCCGCGCTGGCTCGGGTGTGGCGGGCGGGGACGGACTGAGTCGTCTATTCAGGGCGGCGATCGCGTCGACGGGGTACCTTGCTCCGCGAATGTCCCCCGGCCTGCGGCCTCCTCCTTGATTTCGCTGCGCAAGGCACCCCATCGGCGCGCTCGTCTTCAGAGCACTGGTTGATCGGCCACACACCAGCAGCGTGCCCAGGTGCGCAGGGCATCGGGTGCTCCCCGCAGCGAAATCAAGGAGGAGCCGAAGGCGGGGGACATTCGCGGAGGGGAGTACCCGGTGGCCTGCGCACACGCCCCGAACTCCGCCGCGCGAACTAACATCGCCCTCTCCCCAACGCACGTCTCTCCGAATGCGCCTCGCCATCGTCTCCGACATCCACGGTAACCTCCCCGCCCTCGAAGCCGTGTTCGAGGACATCGAACGCCGGGGCGTGGACGCCATCGTCAATCTGGGCGACAGCCTCTCCGGCCCGTTGATGCCGCTGGAGACCGCGCAGTTCCTGATGGCGCAGGACTGGGTACAGCTCGCCGGCAACCACGAGCGCCAGCTGCTCACCGCGCCGGCGGACAAGCGCGGCGCGTCGGATGCGTTCGCGCACGCGCGGCTCGGTGCAAAGGAGTTCGCGTGGATCGCATCGCTGACGCACACGCACCGCCTCAGCGCGGACGTGATGTTGTGCCACGGCACACCGGCGAGCGATCTCGAATACTTTCTGGAAACGGTCGAACCCAACGACTTCCGCGCGGCCACGCAAGCGGAAATCGATGCGCGGCTCGGCAGTGTCGATGCAGCGCTCATCGCCTGCGGGCACACACATGTGCCACGCGTGGTGCATGCGTCGAGCGGGCAGTTGATCGTCAACCCGGGCAGCGTCGGCCTGCCGGCTTACGACGACATCCATCCGTATCCGCACGCCGTCGAGACCGGTTCGCCCCATGCGCGCTACGCCATCGCCGAGCAGCGCGACGGCGACTGGAGCGCCAGGCTCGTGGCCGTTCCGTACGACCACACGGCGATGGCGGCACTGGCGCTGGAGAACGGGCGGCCGGACTGGGCTCATGCACTCGCCACCGGGCGTATGCCGTAGCTTGCCGCGACCGTTCCGGACGAACGGTCCCAATTTCCGGCGCAACAGAGGTTGAGCGTTCGGGTGGTGCGAGGAAAACTCGCTCGCACCACAGGAGCTCCCTTCAATGTTCAAGAACCTTCCCGACTACGTCGAAGACCCGATCCTGGGCCTGTTCGATGCCTACCGCGCGGACTCACGCACCCGCAAGGTGAATCTGGGCATCGGCATCTACTGCGACGAGGACGGCCGCGTGCCGGTGCTGGCCTCGGTGCGCGCGGCACGCGAGCGCCTCGACGGCGCGGTGCCCAGCATCTACCTGCCCACCGAAGGTTTGCCGGCGTACCGCCATGCGGTCCGCGAGCTTGTTTTCGGCGATACGACGGCGGACCTACAGGAGCGCGTGGTCACGATTCAAACGGCGGGCGGAACGGGGGCGCTGCGGGTCGGCGCCGAGTTCCTTGCGAGCACGAATGCCCAGCCCCGAATCAGCATGCCCGCCCCCACGTGGGTCAACCACCAGGCGATCTTTCAGGCTGCGGGGTTCGAGGTCTCGCACTATCCGTACTGCACGCCGGACGGGCGCTTCGACATCGAGGGCGCGCTGGCCGCCATGCGCGACCTGCCCGCGGGAGCCGTCATGCTGCTCCACCCTTGCTGCCACAACCCGACGGGCATCGATCCCTCGCGCGAACAGTGGGAGCGGCTTCTCGATGCGATAGCACAGCGCGCGTTGCTGCCGTTCTTCGACATGGCCTATCAAGGTTTCGCCGAAGGCCCGGACGACGATGCGTGGGCCGTGCGCGAGTGCGTGCGGCGCGGGATGCCGTGCCTTGTCGCGAGCTCGTATTCGAAGAACTTCTCGCTGTATGGCGAGCGAGTGGGCGCGTTGAGCATTCATGCATCCGACCTCGAAACGGCCAAGGTATTGGGGCAGCTCAAGGTGGTTGTTCGCCGCAGCTATTCGTGCCCGCCCGCGCACGGTGCGGCGCTCGTGGCGGCTGTGCTCGAAGACGATGCGCTGAATGCGCAGTGGCGCGCCGAACTGGAAGGCATGCGCCAACGGATGCTGGGGGTGCGCGCTTCGCTGCATGCCTTGCTTGCAGCAGAACTGCCGGACGTCGATCTGTCGTTTCTCTTGCAGCAGCGCGGGATGTTCAGCTACTCCGGGCTGTCCACTGCGCAGATCGACCAGCTCCGCAGCCGGCATGGGGTGTATGTCGTGTCGTCCGGCCGCGTCTGCATCGCGGGCATCAACGCATCGAACATCGCGCAGGTCTGCGAGGCGCTTGTCGATGTGATGGGACGCACCTCCGAGCCCCGCGAGCAGATCACCCGGATTTCCTCACCCGCCTGAAAGAACGCCATGATGTTTTCAAAGCTTCGCGCCCTCGCCTTCGGCCTGGTGTTCGCGGCCGCCTCGTGCGCCTCGCTGGCCGATGGCCCGCCGATCCGCATCCTGGTCGGCTTCCCGCCCGGCGGCAGCAGCGATGCCATCGCGCGCCAGCTTGCGCAAGGCATGCAGCAGGAGCTCGGCCGGCCGGTGGTCGTGGAGAACCGCAGTGGCGCAGGCGGGCAGATCGCCGCACAGGCGCTGCGCGCGGCCAAGCCCGACGGCACGACGCTCTTCTTCTCGAACAGCCACACGGTATCGATCATTCCCGTGACGGTGCTGAACCCGGGGTTCGACGTGGCGCGCGACTTCGTACCCGTCAGCCTCGTGACGCTGAACCCCGATGTGCTCGGGCTCAATCCGTCGGTCATCGGCGTGGCCCATCCCGCCATGAAGGATTTCACCGAATGGGCGAAGGCCAACGCCGGCAAGGCGAGCGTCGGGGTGCCGGCGCCGGGCTCGGGCCCGGAGTTCGCGGTCGGCGTCATCTCGCGCGCACTGAACACCGGCATGACGCCCGTGCCGTACCGCGGCGATGCACCGCTGATACAGGACCTCGTTGCGGGCCAGTTGCCCGCCGGCATCGGCGGCGTCGGGGCCATGCTGCCGTATGCGGACGCGGGCAAGGTCCGCATCGTCGCGGTCAACGGTCCATCGCGCCTTGCGCGCCTGCCGGACGTGCCGACCTACAAGGAACTGGGCATCGACGGACTGGAGGAGCTCATCTTCACCGCCGTCTTCGCACCGGCCGGCACGCCGCCCGAGTTCGTGCGGCAGTACAACGCCGCGATCGGCAAGGTCGTGAAGAGCGGCGTGTTCTCCGAACGGACGAGCAGCCTGGGCGTGACGCCGGCATCGAGCACGCCCGAAGAGCTGGCAAGGCGCACGGAATCGAGCCGCGCCGTCTATGCACGGCTGGCGAAGGAGACGGGCTTCAAGCCCCAGTGAGCACGATCTCCGCGCTCGCGACCGCGCTGATGCGCACGCCGAAGCTCGTGATGTTCGACAGCGTCGCGTTGTGGTGCGCGCGAATGAAGGCGCCGGTGGCATGCGGCTTGTCGTGCGAGGTGTGCGCATCGGCCGCGAGCACCACTTCGTAGCCCAGCGCGGCGGCCCGGCGGGTGGTGGTGTCGACGCAGAACTCCGACGAGTAGCCACAGATCACCAGGCGCCGCACGCCCTGCCCCATGAGCCATGCCTCGAGCGGCGTGCGCAAAAAGGAGTCGGGCGTGGTCTTGCGGATGCGGGTGTCGGCGGCATCGATCTGCAGCGCGTCGGCGAGTTGCCAGCGCTCGGAATCGAACTCCAGGTCAACCGCGTTCTCGTGCTGGATAAAGGCCACCGGCAGGCCGGCTGCGCGGGCGCGCGCAGTAAGCGCGTTGATGCGCTGGATCACGTCCTGGGCCTCGTGCGGGCGCGGCGGATCGTCGCAAAGGCCGCGCTGCACATCGATGACGAGAACCGCAGTTTTCATGGTGCTAGAAGGCAAGGCCCTTGACCGACCACAGGATGGAGCCGGACAAGAGCGTGGAGATAAGCGCGACCACCGCGCTGGCACCGAACGAGGTGCCGATGCCGATCTGGAAACCCAGCGTGTAGGCCACGAAGAGCCCCGCCATCGCCAGCAGCGCGGGCGTGCCGTCGACGTGGTGAATGCCTGTTCCGGCGAAGAAGCTCATGTAGGCCAGCAGCGCCAGCGCCACGAAGAGCGAGGCATAGAACACCGACTTGAACGACTCGCCCAGCGTGGGCGACACGCCTGCCACCACCTGTGTCGATATCTTCACCACCACCGTCACGAACAGCACCAGCGCACAGACCGCGATCGTGAGCTTGAGCGGCGCCATGAAGGCGAAGAAGATGAACGCGCCGATGAAGAGGAGGTAATGCATGTGAGGTGCGATTGTGGGGCTTGAGGCGCCGGTGCACGCCTCTCGGCCGCTCAACTCCAGGCGCTGACCTCCAGCCGCACCTTGCCGCTGATGCCGGGCGCCGCCGCTGCGGCACCGAGGCTGGAGAGCGGCACGACGAACTGGAGCTTGCCGCCAGCCAGTTGCTTCGGACTGATCGGCAGCGATGCCTGCCCCGCCGTGTCGGTCTGCCAGCCGTACTTGAGATTCCAGTTCTGCGCTGGGTCGTCGGCCTGGGGCGGCGCGATCTCGATGACCAGCGTGTCGCGGAAGAGCGAACTTCCCTCGTAGTGCCCGTCGAGCCAGAACTTCTTGTTCACCTGGTAGTCGGGCACGCGCACACCCAGCGTCATGGCGTAGGCGAGCGTCGGCCGGTCTTGCTTGACGCGGGCCTTGTTGGCCAGGAACACGGTCGAGAGATAGATCGAGCGGCGCTCGGGCTTCTTCGGATCGGTCAGCTCCTTGTGCGTGCGGCAGGCGGGCGAGTCTTCCTCGGCCACGCGCCGGCTCAGGTACCAGCGCTTGCCGCGAGGCGCGGCCAGCAGTTCGACCTGGTAGAGCGCATCGATGTCGGCGTCCTTGGGCAGGTCGGGCGGCAGGGTCACGCCGTCGACGTCGAACCAGAGGTCGACCCGCACGTCGCCGAAGAGAAAGCGCACGAGGTTCTGATAGGCCTCCTCGGAGTTGACGATGCCGAAGTAGCCCGAGTGCGAACGAAAGG
Organism: Variovorax boronicumulans; assembly: GCF_030812215.1. Classification (GTDB taxonomy): domain Bacteria; phylum Pseudomonadota; class Gammaproteobacteria; order Burkholderiales; family Burkholderiaceae_C; genus Variovorax; species Variovorax boronicumulans_C. The sequence continues at coordinate 750,552 of NZ_JAUSSG010000001.1, forward strand.
CATATGCGGTGGCCACGGGCTGCGTCTTCTTGTTCGCATCGATGGACCAGAGCGAGGCGTTCTCGATGCGCACCAGACCGTCGCTGCCGTGGCCCGCGAACATGCGCGAGAGCCCCTTGGCGGTTTCGTAGTCGCCGCGGTTGGAGCCGACCATGCAGAAGAAGCGCTCGGCCGGGAAGGCCGAAACCGGCAGGTAGTCCATGCGGCCGTTGACGGCCGGCGTGGCAAGGAACTCGGACATCTTCTCGCGGTTGAAGGTGTTCATCTCGTTGGCCGTGAGCCAGGCCGGGATGTTGACGCCGCCCATGTCGATGCCGTTGTGCGGCGTGGCATAGGTGAACACCTTGTCGACACAGGCCCGCGCGGCGGGGTCGCCCAGCGCCGGGTTCTGCAGGAAGGCGCGCACCACCAGCCCGCCCATCGAGTGCGCCACCAAATAGCAGCGGAAGTCGGCGGTCGCAGCAGCCCCTTCGCGCTGCCCCACGAGGTCGCGCACCCGCAGGATCAGCTTGCTCAGGCCCTGCGCATAGAACTTGATGTTGCGCGACTTGCCATCGCCCAGCAGTTCGGAGCCCGTGTCGTAGTAGCGGTAGATGATGACCGAGGCGGAAGGGATGCCGTCCACGTCCTTGCCGGTCTCGTCGGGCGAGGGCTTCCAGTCGTCGTCCAGGATGTCCAGGCCGTTCTGGTAGACGCTCTGGTACTGGAAGTCGGCCAGGAGGCGCACCACGGGCGACTCGAAGACGAACTTCTGCGCGGGCGCGTCTTTCTTGACGGTGGCGCGGTAGACCGTGGAGCCGAGATTGAAGCCGCAGAACGGATCGGCCGCGGTCTCGTCGCGCTCGGATTCGGTCATGGCATAGCCACGCACATAGATGATGGGATAGCGGTTGTCGCTCATTTTTGTATCACCTTCTCCTGGCCCATGAAGGCCCCGAGTGTGCCGCGCCGAAGCGGTGCGTGCCATAGGGCGCATGGCATACGGAAGGGCCTGGACGGGCATGCCGCGCCGGCCTCGAAAATTCCCCTGCCCACCGAATGTTTCTGTCGCTGAAACCATTGAAACATGTGCCCGGGATAGTCTCGCGCCTCATCACAAACATACGTCCAGAGGTTCTTTCCATGGCTGACGAATCGGCTTCGCAGGGGTCCTACCTGCCCCAACTCCTGCGCCGGGGCACGGCGCTCGCCGCGGCCGGCTGCGCCTTCGTCGCGGGGTGCAGTGCCGCAGGCGGTGGCGAGACACGCTACGACAACTCGCCGCAGTTCCGGGACGGCGTGTTCCAGAACATGGCCAACCCCGACGAGAAGCCCTCGGCCAGCGCATGGCGCATCTGGTCGCGCTTCATCGTCGGCAGCAAGGTGGACACGGTGCCGGTCGATGCGATCCCCGTGCGCGAAATCAACGCCAAGGACCTGGACGCGCTCGACGCCAAGAGCAATCACGTGGTGCGGCTGGGTCACTCGTCGCACCTGCTCAAGCTGCGCGGCAAATACTGGCTGATCGACCCGGTGTTCAGCGAGCGTGCCTCGCCCGTGCAGTGGGCCGGGCCGAAGCGCTTTCACAAGCCGCCGATCGCGCTGGAGCAACTGCCGCCCATCGAAGGCGTGATCCTTTCGCACGACCACTACGACCACCTGGACGTGGCAACCATCGAATACCTCGCCAAGAGCGTGAAGCGTTACTTCGTGCCGCTGGGCGTGCGCTCGCGGCTGGTGGTGATGGGCGTGCCCGCCGACCGCGTGAGCGAACTCGACTGGTGGCAGGACGCCGAGCACGACGGTGTGAAGCTCACCGCCACGCCTGCCCAGCATTTCTCGGGCCGCACGCTCTCGGATCGCGGCCGCACGCTGTGGGCTTCATGGGTGGTGCAGAGCGGCGAGCAGCGCATCTTCTACAGCGGCGACTCGGGCTACTTCCAGGGCTTCAAGCAGATCGGCGAGCGCTTCGGCGGCTTCGACCTGGCGCTGATGGAAAACGGCGCCTACGACGCCTACTGGCCCGGCGTGCACATGACGCCCGAGCAGAGCGTGCAAGCCTTCGAGGACCTGCGCGGCAAGGTGTTCTTCTCGGTGCACAACAGCACCTTCGATCTCTCGTTCCACACCTGGCACGACCCGCTGGACCGCATCGCGAGCCTCACGGAAGCCAAGAAGATCGAACTGGCGACGCCGGTGATCGGCGAAGTGGTGACGGTGGGGCAGGCGCGGACCAATACGCGGTGGTGGCAGGGGCTGCGTTAGCCCCTCGCCTGCGCCGACAGCCTGCTACCTGCCGCCTTCGCGCCGCTCGCGCGCCCGGCGCACCTGCCGCGTCTCGATGGCCTGCGCCGCGATCCGGTCCTTCTCGCGCCGCCTGGCTGCGCGCTTCATCCGGAAATGCCGGCCCACCAGGAAGCTGGCGAGGCCGGTGACCACCGCGATGAACAGGCCGATGACGCTGATGTCGATGCCGCCCATCACAACACCCGCACGATGCTGGCCGGCTTGAAGCCCAGGTCGGCCGCCTTGCCCTTGCGGGCGCGGGTGCCGCGCGCGTTGTTGAGAGTGCGGATCTCCAGCGTCTCGTCGCGCTCCTTGCCGCCGCGGCCGATGCCCTCGATCTTCACGCTGCGCGTGTAGGCCGCGGCACCCGCGAGGGTGTCCTTGGGTTCCAGGTCGATCAGCGTGAGGCCGCGGCCGCCCTTGGGCAGGCTCTTGAGTTCGGCGATGTCGAAGGTCAGGATGCGGCCGCCGGTCGAGGCGCAGGCCACATGCGTGGCGGCCGGCATCGGCTCGGCGCCGCTCGCGCCGCCCACCAGAGAGGGGCGGCAGAGTTGCTCTCCCTCGCCCACGTCGATGAAGGCCTTGCCGCCGCGCTGGCGCGACATCATGTTCTCGACCGTCGCGATGAAGCCGTAGCCGCCGGTGTTGGCCAGCAGCACGCTCGCGCCGACCGGACCCGCGAAGAAGTGCGTGACGTGCGTGCCGGCATCGAGCTCGATGAGCGTGGTGACGGGCTGGCCGTCGCCGCGCGCGCCGGGCAGCGAGGCCACGGGCACGGTGTAGACGCGCACGCTCTTGTCCTTGGCGCTGCCGAAGACCAGCAGCGTGTCGACGCTGCGGCATTCGAAGGCGCCGTAGAGCGTGTCGCCCGACTTGAAGCTGTACTCGGGCGCAGCGCCTCCGTTGCCGGCGGCCTTCTCGCTCGCCCAGCCTTTCTGTGCGCGGACCCAACCCTTCTGCGACACGATCACGGTCACGGGTTCGTCCACCACCTTCACTTCGGCCACGGCGCGCTTTTCGGCCTGGATCAGTGTGCGGCGCGCGTCTTCGAAGGTCTTGGCGTCGGCTTCGATTTCCTTCACCAGCAAGCGGCGCAGCGTGGCGGGGCTGCCGAGAATGTCTTCGAGCTTTTTCTGCTCCGAGCGCAACTCATCCAGCTGTTGCTGGATCTTGATGGCTTCGAGCCGCGCAAGCTGGCGCAGCCGGATTTCGAGGATGTCTTCCGCCTGCACCTCGGAGAGGTTGAAGCGGGCGATGAGCGCCGCCTTCGGATCTTCCGCCGCGCGGATGATCGCGATCACCTCGTCGATGTTCAGCAGCACCAGCTGCCGGCCTTCGAGGATGTGGATGCGCTCCAGCACCTTGTTGAGCCGGTGCCGCGAACGCTTCTCGACGGTGACTTCGCGGAACGCGATCCACTCGTTGAGCATCTGGCGCAGCGACTTCTGCGTGGGCTTGCCATCGATGCCGACCATCGTGAGGTTGATCGGCGAGGAGGTTTCGAGCGAGGTCTGCGCGAGCAGCGTGGTGATGAACTCTTCCTGGCTGATGCGCGAGGTCTTGGGCTCGAACACCAGGCGCACGGCGGCGTCCTTGCTCGACTCGTCGCGCACCACGTCCAGCACCGACAGCATCGCGGCCTTCAGCTGCGTCTGGTCGGCCGAAAGAGCCTTCTTGCCGGCCTTGACCTTCGGGTTGGTGATTTCCTCGATCTCTTCGAGCACCTTCTGCGTGCTCACGCCGGGCGGCAGTTCGTTGACCACGAGCTGCCACTGGCCGCGTGCGAGGTCTTCGATCTTCCAGCGTGCGCGCACCTTGAGCGAGCCGCGGCCGGTGCGGTAGGCGTCGGCGATGTCGCTGGCGCTGCTGATGATCTGCGCGCCGCCCGGATAGTCGGGACCCGGCACGATGGCGAAGAGCTCTTCTTCGCTCAGCTTGCCGTTGGACTTGATCAGCGCGACGCAGGCGTCGGCAATTTCGCGCAGGTTGTGGCTCGGGATCTCGGTGGCCAGGCCGACCGCGATGCCGCTTGCGCCATTGAGCAGCGTGAAGGGCAGCCGCGCGGGCAAGAGGCGCGGCTCCTCGGTGCTGCCGTCGTAGTTGGGAATGAAGTCGACCGTGCCTTCGTCGATCTCGTCGAGCAGGAGGCTGGTGATGCGCGCGAGGCGCGCCTCGGTGTAGCGCATGGCCGCGGCGCCGTCGCCGTCGCGGCTGCCGAAGTTGCCCTGGCCGTCGACCAGCGGGTAGCGCTGCGAAAAGTCTTGCGCCATGCGCACCAGCGCGTCGTAGGCGGCCTGGTCGCTGTGCGGGTGGAAGCGGCCGAGCACGTCGCCGACCACGCGCGCGCTCTTGACCGGCTTGGCGCCCACGGTGCCGTTGGTGCCGCCAAAGCCCAGGCCCATGCGCGACATCGAATACAGGATGCGCCGCTGCACCGGCTTCTGGCCGTCGGACACGTCGGGCAGCGCGCGGCCCTTGACCACGCTGAGCGCGTATTCGAGGTAGGCGGTCTGTGCGTAGTCGGCCAGCGTGAGGGTGGTGTCGCCGTCGGTCGGGCCGCCGAGGTCGAGCGGAGGTTGGGAATCCATCGTCTGTCGTTTCCGGAAGATTGCTGTTGCTTGTTTGTTTATTCGGTCATGGCCACCGAAGATGCGCCGGTCGTGGACGCGGCCGGCACTTCGGGCATGTAGGGAGAGGTCGGCACATCGACCGGCTCCGCCAGCGGGGGCGCGGCAGGCTTGGTGGCCGGCGAAGCAGCCGGCAGCCAGGGCCGGTCGGGCGGCATGTTCCCGCGGCCGGCGGCACCGCCCATTTCCATGCGGATACGCCCGGGCGACTTGCCGCCGCTCCCGATACGCCCCCCGGTCGCGCCGGGCTTCAGGTACGCGTAGAGCTGCAGCACCGTCTTCACGTAGTTCTGCGTTTCCTTGTAGTTCGGGATCTTGTTGCCCGCGCGCTGCACCGCACCCTCGCCCGCGTTGTAGGCGGCGAGCGCCAGCTCGATCTGCCCCGGGAACATCGCGATCAGGTCGCGCAGGTAGCGGGAGCCGGCGGCGATGTTGATGCGTGGGTCGAACAGCTTCTTCTCGATGCTGGTGCGCTTGTCCGCCGCGACGCCGTAGCGCTGCGCGGTCGCGGGCATGAGCTGCATGAGGCCCATCGCGCCCTTGGGCGAAACGGCCTGCGCGTCGAAGCCCGACTCGGTGGCAATCAGCGCCTGCAGCAGTTCGTAGTCGATCGAATGCTTGTTCGACGCATCGCGCAGCGCCGCCTTGGCGGTCTTGTAGCTGGGCGAGGCCTCGAAGAGCGCCAGCAGGCTCTGCGACGCCGGCGGCACCTTGCCGTCGAACTTGCGCGCGCTGCGCGAAAGCGGCGAGATGCCCTGCGCCGTGTCGAAGCTCTGGCCGCCGCGAAAGAAGACCTGGTAGCGCTCGTCGACCTTCTCGGCGGCGAAGTGCGCGACGCCCTTGCTGTCGATGTAGCCGTAGATGTCAGCGGCGTGCGCCGGCCCCTGCGGCAAGCACAGCACGCACAACAAAAAGGCCAACAGCAACGCACGCATGAAGTCTGGAAGGGTCACGGGGGTCAAACATCGATATCGACGTCGTCGGCGCGCAGTTCCATCAGTTCGCGCCGGGCGGCCGCTTCGCCCTTGCCCATGAGCTTGGTGATCTCGCCCTGGGTGGAGGTGAAGTCGAAGCGTCCCAGCTGCACCTGCATCAGGCGCCGGGTATCGGGATTGAGCGTGGTTTCCCACAATTGTTCCGCGCTCATCTCGCCCAGGCCCTTGAAGCGGCTGATGCTCCAGGCGCCTTCGCGCACGCCGTCCTTGCGCAGTTTGTCGAGCGTGGCGGTCAGTTCGCCCTCGTCGAGCGCATACACCTTGGACGCCGGCTTCTTGCCGCGCGCGGGCGCATCGACCCGGAAGAGCGGCGGCTTCGCGACATACACATGTCCGGTTTCGATGAGTTTCGGAAAGTGACGGAAGAACAGCGTGAGCAGCAGCACCTGGATGTGCGAGCCGTCCACGTCGGCATCGGAGAGGATGCAGATCTTTCCGTAGCGCAGGCCGCTCATGTCGGGCGAGTCGTTCGGGCCGTGCGGATCGACGCCCACGGCCACCGAGATGTCGTGGATTTCGGTGTTGGCGAAGAGCCGGTCGCGCTCCACTTCCCAGGTGTTGAGCACCTTGCCGCGCAGCGGCAGGATGGCCTGGCTTTCCTTGTCTCGGCCCATCTTGGCGCTGCCGCCGGCGGAGTCGCCCTCGACCAGGAAGACCTCGTTGTGGCTGATGTCCTTGCTCTCGCAGTCGGTCAGCTTGCCGGGCAGCACGGCCACGCCGGAGCCCTTGCGCTTCTCGACCTTCTGGCCGGCGCGCTGGCGGGTCTGCGCGGCCTTGATGGCGAGTTCGGCGAGCTTCTTGCCGTAGTCGACGTGCTGGTTGAGCCAGAGTTCGAGCGCGGGACGCACGAAGCTGGACACCAGCCGCACCGCGTCGCGCGAATTCAGCCGCTCCTTGATCTGGCCCTGGAACTGCGGATCAAGCACCTTGGCGCTCAGCACGTACGAAGCGCGCGCGAACACGTCTTCAGGCAGGAGCTTCACGCCCTTGGGCAACAGCGAATGCAGCTCGATGAAGCCCTTCACCGCGGTGAAGAGGCCGTCGCGCAGGCCGCTCTCGTGCGTGCCGCCGGCGCTGGTGGGGATCAGGTTGACGTAGCTCTCGCGCACCGGCTGGCCGTCTTCGGTGAAGGCCACGCACCAGTCGGCGCCCTCGCCTTCGGCGAAGTTGTCGGCGTTCTTGTCGGCATGGCCGCTGCCTTCGAACAACGGGATCACCGGGTCGCCGTTGAGCGTCTGCATCAGGTAGTCGCTCAGGCCGCCCTTGTAGAGCCACTGCTGCGTTTCCTTGGTCTTCTCGACGGTCAGCGTGACGCTCACGCCGGGCATCAGCACGGCCTTGCTGCGCAGGAGGTGCGTGAGCTCGTTCATCGGGAGCGCGGCGGTTTCGAAGTACTTGGCGTCGGGCCAGGCGCGCACCGTGGTGCCCTGCTTGCGCTCGCCGGCCTCGAGCTTGCGGATTTCGAGCGCCTCGATCACGTCGCCGGCGCCAAAGGCCAACTTGGCCGCCGAGCCTTCGCGGTGGGAAGTGACTTCGAGCCGCTTGGACAGCGCATTGGTCACCGACACGCCCACGCCGTGCAAGCCGCCCGAGAAGCTGTAGGCGCCGCCCGAGCCTTTGTCGAACTTGCCGCCCGCATGCAGCCGGGTGTAGACCAGTTCGATCACGGGCGCTTTTTCTTCGGGGTGCATGCCGAACGGGATGCCGCGGCCATCGTCCTCGACGCTCACCGAGCCGTCGGCGTGCAGCGTGACCTTGATCTTCTTGCCGTAGCCCGCGAGCGCCTCGTCGGCGGCGTTGTCCAGCACTTCCTGGATGATGTGCAGGGGGTTGTCGGTCCGGGTGTACATGCCCGGGCGCTGCTTGACGGGCTCGAGGCCCTTGAGCACGCGGATGGAGCCTTCCGAGTAGCCGGAAGCGGAGTCTGAAGTTGTCTTGGGAGGAGTCGCCATGGGGGCGGATTGTAGTCAGTCGCCGCCAAACAACTGGATACCCATACAGCAGGCGCTTTGATGCCGGATGCGCATTGAAACGGCGCCGATAAATCATCAATGGCTTTGGCCGCCAGACCGCCTGCCGCAGCACGCAATGGCTACATTCGACGGCATGCAAGCCTCCACGCCCACCCTCTCGATCAAGCAGGTGCTGTTCTGCGGCGCCATGATCGTCACGCTCTCGATGGGCATCCGCCACGGCTTCGGCCTCTGGCTGCAGCCGATCACGCAGGCGCAGGACTGGAGCCGGCAGACCTTTTCCTTCGCCCTTGCGATCCAGAACCTCTCGTGGGGCATCTTCGGCGTGTTCGCGGGCATGCTGGCCGACCGCTTCGGGGCCTTCCGCGTGCTGATCGGCGGCTCGGTGTTCTATGCGCTGGGGCTGTTCGGCATGGCGCATTCGCCGACGCCGCTGCTGTTCAGCTTGAGTGCGGGCGTGCTGATCGGCGCGGCGCAGGCGGGCACCACCTACGCGGTGATCTACGGCGTGATCGGGCGGCAGATTCCGGCCGAGCGGCGTTCCTGGGCGATGGGCGTTGCGGCGGCGGCCGGCTCGTTCGGCCAGTTCCTGATGGCGCCCATCGAGGGCCGCCTGATCGGCAGCCTTGGCTGGCAGACCGCGCTGGCGGTGCTCGCCGTGCTGGTGCTGGTGATCGTGCCGCTGGCCTTCGGCCTGCGCGAGCCGAAGACAGCGGCGCTCGCCGGGCACCGCGACCAATCGGTGCTGCAGGCGGTGGGCGAGGCCTTTCGCTACCCGAGCTTCGGCCTCCTGATGGCAGGCTATTTCGTCTGCGGGTTCCAGCTGGCCTTCATCGGCATCCACATGCCGACCTACCTGCGCGACCGGAGCCTGTCGGCCGACGTCGCCGGCTACGCGCTGGCGCTGATCGGGCTCTTCAATGTGTTCGGCACTTACACGGTCGGCCTGCTGGGGCAGACGCTGGCCAAGCGCAAGATCCTCGCTGCGATCTACTTCGCGCGGGCGGTGTCGATCGCGCTGTTCCTGATCGTGCCGATCTCGCCGGTCAGCGTGTATGTGTTCTCGGCGGCGATGGGCTTCCTCTGGCTCTCCACCGTGCCCGCGACGAATGCGATCGTGGCGGGCATCTTCGGAGTGGCGCACCTGTCGATGCTCAGCGGCTTCGTGTTCCTGAGCCACCAGGTCGGCTCGTTCCTGGGCGTGTGGCTCGGCGGCTACCTGTACGACACGACCGGCAGTTACGACATCGTCTGGTACATCGCGATTGCGCTGGGCGTGTTCGCGGCGCTGATCAACCTGCCCGTAAAGGAGCACGCCATCGCCCGCGCGGTGCGGCCGGCGGCGGTGCCGGGTTGATTGCAGGCAGACAATCGAGCCATGACTCCGCAGATGCGCCACCACCTCGCACACGCCGGCTGGCTCGCAGCCGTGCTGGCGGCGCTGGCGGGCGTGTTCATGCTCTATACCCATCCGGAATTTCTCGTGACGCTGGTCGACCAGGTGTGGTCGTGCTTCTGAGGCGGGCCGATTTGCTATGAAAGATGTAGCGCCGTTGCACGGCACGGGTGCGCCTTCGGGATGGATCGTGCGCTGGTCGCACCTGCTGCCCGCCAATGCGACGGTGCTCGATGTGGCCTGCGGCGCGGGCCGGCATATGCAGTGGTTCGCCGGGCGTGGACATGCAGTGACGGGCGTCGACCGATCACCGGAAGCGACTGCGGCAGCCGGCGCCTTCGGACAGGCCATCACGGCCGATATCGAATCCGGCCCCTGGCCTTTCGCCGGCCAGGCCTTCGGCGCGGTGGTCGTCACCAATTACCTGTGGCGCGCCCGCATGGCCGACATCGTGGCCGCCGTGGCCCCCGGGGGCGTGCTGCTCTACGAGACCTTCGCCGCCGGCAACGAAACGGTCGGCAAGCCGTCGCGAGCCGACTTCCTGCTGCAGCCCGGCGAACTGCTCGCAGCCTGCGCGGATCTGCGCGTGGTGGCCTACGAGGACGGGTTTCTCCCCGAACCGGCGCGCTTCGTGCAGCGTATTGCCGCCATCCGTGTCCCCGATCCTCTTGAGGGCCCTCCGCTGCGCGCCCTCCTTGAGGGAAACTGAGGGGGCCGGGCCCGCTGCCTTGGCGGTGCCCGGAGTAAGTAGAATCGGCGCTTTCGTCCACCGACAAAGAGATTCCCCCTTGGAGCAACTGACAGGCAGCATCGTCGCGCTCGTCACGCCGATGCACGACGACGGCAGTGTCGACTACCCCGCCCTGCGGCGACTCATCGATTGGCACATCGACGAAGGCACCGACTGCCTTGGCGTGGTCGGCACCACCGGCGAATCGCCGACGGTCGATGTGGAAGAGCACTGCGAAATCATCCGCGTCTCGGTCGAGCAAGCCAAGGGCCGCGTGCCCGTGATGGCCGGCTGCGGCGCCAACTCGACCAAGGAAGCCATCGAGCTGGCCAAGTTCGCCAAGGGCGTGGGCGCCGATTCGCAACTGCAGGTCGTGCCCTACTACAACAAGCCGACGCAAGAGGGTCAGTACCAGCACTTCAAGGCCATCGCCGAGGCCGTGGGCGACCTGCCCATCGTGCTGTACAACGTGCCCGGCCGCACTGTTGCCGATATGGCGCACGACACCGTGCTGCGCCTGGCACAAGTGCCCGGCATCATCGGCATCAAGGAAGCCACCGGCAACATCGAACGCGCCCAGTGGCTCATTCGCGATGTGCCGAAGAACTTCGCCGTGTATTCCGGCGACGACCCGACCGCCGTGGCGCTCATGCTCTGCGGCGGCCAGGGCAACATCAGCGTCACGGCCAACATCGCGCCGCGCAAGATGCATGAACTCTGCGTGGCGGCCCTCGCCGGCGACGTGAAGCGCGCCATGCAGATCCAGTTCGAGCTCATGCCGCTGCACCGCAACCTGTTCGTCGAACCCAATCCGATTCCGCTCAAGTGGGCCATGGCCCGGCTCGGTCTCTGCGGAGGCGCCCTCAGGCTGCCGCTCACCGAACTCGGCGAAGCCAGCCGTCCGGCGGTCGAGGGCGCCCTGCGCGCCACCGGCCTGCTCAAGAACTGAGCCCCTCCCCGATACAAGCCTGCGATCCGCTTTTTCCCTGGCCGCAACAAGGTTAAGCAACCTTTTGCCCGAACTGTGCTCAGAGATGGCGGGCACTGCGGCCCATAGATTGACCGAACCATTCCAACAAGGAAGACGACGTTGAAGAACCTTTCGCAACTTTCGCGATATGCACTGCTGGCCACCCTCGTTGCCAGCCTCGCCGCCTGCTCCGTGCTCGAGAGCGACAAGATCGACTACAAGAGCGCCGGCAAGGCCCCAACGCTCGAAGTCCCGCCCGACCTGTCGCAGCTCTCGCGCGACAACCGCTATGCGGTGCCCGGCGGCGCAGTCACCGCCAATTCGTACCAGACCGGCATCGCCAATGCGCCGGGCGTGCCCACCGCCGTCGCCAACATCGGCGACGTGCGCATGGAGCGCGCGGGCACGCAGCGCTGGATCGTCGTCAACCGCACGCCCGACCAGCTCTGGGAACCGGTGAAGGACTTCTGGCAGGAAAGCGGCTTCCTGCTGACCACCGAGCAGCGCAACCTGGGCATCATGGAAACCGACTGGGCCGAGAACCGCGCCAAGCTGCCGCAGGACATCATCCGCGGGACGCTGGGCAAGCTGGTCGACTCGGTCTACTCGACCGGCGAACTCGACCGCTTCCGCACCCGCATCGAGCGCACGACCAACGGCACCGAGATCTTCATCAGCCACCGCGGCATGCAGGAGGTCTACAACAACTCGCGCCAGGACCAGACCGTGTGGCAGCCGCGTCCGAGCGACCCTGAACTCGAAACCGAATTCCTGCGCCGCCTGATGGTCAAGCTGGGCGTCTCGCAAGAACAGTCGAAGATCCTGGCCGCCACCTCGGCACCGGCAAAGACCGCGACCATCGCCAGCGTGGGCAACCAGCCCGTGGTGCAGATCAGCGAAGGGTTCGACCGCGCATGGCGCCGCGTCGGCCTGGCGCTCGACCGCACCGGCTTCACCGTGGAAGACCGCGACCGCAGCGCCGGCATCTACTACGTGCGCTACGTGACACCGAACCCCGACAAGAAGGAAGAAGGCTTCTTCGGCAAGCTGTTCAGCAGCTCGTCCAAGGATGAAAAGCCGATCAAGTTCCGCATTCTCGTGAAGAGCCAGGGCGAATCGACCACCGTCTCGGTGCAGAACGAAGCCGGCGCGCCCGAAACCTCGGCCAACGCGCAGCGCATCGTCAAGGTCATTGCCGACGACCTGAAGTAACCCGCATGCTCCGCTTCCGAAGCCTCGGTAGCGGCAGCACGGGCAATGCCGCGCTGGTCGAGGCGACCAGCGGCGGCCGCACCTCCCGGCTCCTCGTCGACTGCGGCTTCGGCATCCGGCAACTCGACCAGCGGCTGGCCCAGGCGGGCCTTGCCGCCGGCGACATCGACGCCATCTTCATCACCCACGAGCACGGCGACCACATCGGCTGCGCCCACGCGCTCTCGCGGCGCAACCGCATTCCCGTCTGGATGAGCGAAGGCACCTGGCTCGCCACGGGCGGCCGCGACTTCGAGGGCCGGCTGAACCTGGCGCGCGACGACGCGGAGTTCGCAGTCGGCGACATCTCCGTGCAACCTTTCACCGTGCCCCACGACGCGCGTGAGCCATTGCAGCTTCGCTGCACGGACGGCGCACGCACGCTCGGCGTATTGACCGACCTGGGGCACGCCACGGCCCACGTACTGAATCGCCTGGCCGGCGTGCATGCGCTGCTGCTCGAGTTCAATCACGACAGCGACCTCCTGGCCAACTCGGCCTACCCGCCTTTCCTCAAGCTGCGCGTAGGCGGCAACTACGGGCACCTGTCGAATGCAGCGGCAGCGGAGATCGCGCGCACGGTACGGCACGACGGCCTGCGCCATGTCGTCGCAGCACATCTGAGCGAGCAGAACAACCGGCCCGACATCGTGCGGCGCCTGATGGCCGAGGCGCTGGGTGGCCATGAGGCGGAAATGCTTACCGCCACCGCGGCCGAGGGCTCGCCCTGGCTCGATGTCTGACCGCCAGCTGACCTGCCGGCGACCCCAGTAGAAAAGCCGCCCTCGGGCGGCTTTCTGCTGTGTGAAGGATCCGGCTTATTGCTTGGGTGCTTCGTTCTTCTTCGCGGCCTCTGTCGCGGCATTCGCAGCGTCCAGTGCCGACGAAGCGGCGGGCGAAGGCGCGGTGGCGGCCGGATCGGCGGAAGGCGCCGGTGCGGCAGCAGGCGGGGCTGCGGGTTCGGTCACGGGAGCGGGCGGAGGCGTCACGACCGCAGGGGCGGCGTCCTCTTTCTTGCCGCAGGCAACGAGTGCGGCAGCGGCGATCAACGAGGCAATCAGGACGGACGACGACTTCTTCATGAGAACTCCTTTGGCAAAGAATGTCTGGAACGAAAAAATTCTAGACCCGCATCTCCGCCTGAATGTGTCTCGTGGCCGCATTCGCGGCATTGGCTTACAAGCCGAGCGTCGACGCCGGAAATGCCGGGCGGCCCACGCGCCAGCTCTCGTCGATGGATTCGCGCAGTTCGCGGCGGGCGCGCGGATCGGCGCCGCAGACGCCGCGGCAGCGCTCGGGGTCGATGCGGTGCGCGAACCAGGTGGGCGTCCAGATCGCGCTCGGTACTTCGGCACCGGCCGCCTTGCCGGTGGCCCGGCATTCGATGATGTGGTCCCACATGCGGCGCCACGGCACGAAGCGCGCGTGGCCGCGCTCGATCACATCGAAGCGCTGTGCCAGCAGCACGAAACGCCGGCCGCTGGCCGACCAGGCCTGCAGCGCCTCGATGCTGGCGCGCTCGCCCAGGGGCCAGTCGGCGAAGTCGGGGTCGCTGAAGACGATCTCCTTCCAGCCCTCGCGCGCAGCGGTCGACAGTGCATGGCGCACGATCGCGCCGAAAGCCTCGCGGCCGTCGAAGCGGCCTTCGGGCAGCAGCAGCGGCGAAGGGTCGTCAGTCGGCATGAACCCAGCCCGCCTCGCACCACTCGGCCAGCAGCGCCAGTGCCCCTTCGCTGGCCCGCGCCAGTTCGCGCGGGCCGAGCGCGCGCCGGTCGGCCAGCTTGCGCATCAGCGCGGCATCGGCGCCGCCTGCACGAAAGCTTTCGCCGTTGATGTAGATGTGGCGCGTGTCGTAGAGCATGCGCGTGCGGCGGTCGAGCGCCAGCTGCCGCATCGCGTCGGGCACATCGCCGCCTTCGTCGAACCAGATGTTGGCCTTGGGCTCGGTCAGCGATTCGCCGAGGGCGCGGTCGATGGCGTCCGGGTCGCGCAGCGCAGCTTCGACGGCCTTGCGCGCAAAGGCCTGCAGCGCAGCGGGCATCGCGGCCGGCGCATCGACCGCGGGCTGCGTCGGATCGCGGTAGCGCGCCAGTTCCGCGGGGCCTGCGTCCTCGAGGTCTTCCGAATAAGCCTGTGCCATGCGTGCCAACAAATCCGCGCCGAGTTCGCCCAGGGCGGACGAGCGCAGGCCGATGGAAAAGGTCATGCAGTCGTCGCCGACCGCCACGCCTTCATGGGCGTACTTCGGGGGCAGGTAGAGCATGTCGCCCGGCTCGAGCACGAAGGTCTCTTGCGGCTCGAAGTTCTCGAGGATCTTGAGCGGCACGCCCGGCTGCAGGCTGAGGTCCCCCTGCTTGCCGATGGACCAGCGGCGGCGGCCCTGGGCCTGCAGCAGGAAGACGTCGTAGCTGTCGAAATGCGCACCGACGCCGCCGGTGTCGCTCGCGTAGCTGATCATCAGGTCGTCCAGCCGCGCATCGGGCAGGAAGCGGAACCGCCGCAGCAGCTCGTGCACGCCCTCGTGGTGCAGGTCGACGCCTTGCACCAGCAGGGTCCAGGCGGGTTGCTTCAGCGGCGGCAAGGCACGTCGCGGCAGCGGGCCATGCTTGAGCGACCAGCCGGACTTGCCGTGGCGGATGAGGCGCGACTCCACCTCTTCGCGCTCGGCCAGCGCAAACAGCGCACTGCGATCGATCGGTGGCACCATGGCGGGAATGGCCTGGCGGACCAAGAGCGGCTTTTTCTGCCAGTACCGCCGCATGAACTGCGCGGCGCTCAGGCCGCCGAGCAACGGCAGCGTTTGTGTAATCTCCATGGGAGAATTCTGCAATGGAAATCTCTGAACAATGCGTGGTCGGTTTGACCTGGACGATGAAAGACACGCTCGGCGACGTGCTGGATGTGCTCGACGAGCCGGTCGAATTCATGGTGGGCGGCGACGATCTTTTCGACGTCATCGAGGCGGCGCTGCAAGGCCATGAGCCTGGCGCCCGTGTGCAATTGCAGGTCGAGCCCGAGCAGGGCTTCGGCGACTTCAACGACCAGCTGCTCTTTCTCGAGCCGCGCTCGTTGTTTCCCGAGGGCACGGAAGAAGGCATGACCTTCGACGGCTCCGCCCTGCCCAAGGGCGTGAGCGACGGCATCCCGCGGGACGCGCTCTACACGGTTGCCGAAATCTATCCTGATCACCTCGTGCTCGACGGCAACCATCCGTTGGCCGGCATCGCGATCCGCCTCGATATCACCGTGCGCTCGGTGCGCGAAGCCACGGAAGAAGAAGTCGGTCGCGGCACGGCAGGCACGGCCTTCTTCAAGGTGCCGCCGATGGCGCCGGGCAACCAGATGCTGCACTGAGAAGGTGTGAGCGAACCCGCCGCGCCCGGGCGGGCTGCTCGGGCGCGCCGGATTCATTCACACCTTCTGAGGATTGCAGACGTCAAAAAACCGGGCAGTGCCCGGTTTTTTTGTGCCCGCTGGGGCCGCGCTTACATGCGCGAGATGTGGCCGTTGTCGATGCGCACGCGGTCGCCGATGCGCAGGTCGCCCGGGCTTTGCACGTCGAAGGCCCGATAGCCGCCTCGGTCGGTCTGCACCGACACGCGATAGCTTTCATAGACACGCGGCCCGTTCTGCTGGGCCTCGATGGTGTTGCCCAGGAGCGCGCCGCCCACGATGCCCAGTGCGGTGGCCGCAGCACGGCCGCTTCCGCGCCCGAACTGGTTGCCGACCACGCCACCGATGACGCCGCCGGCGACAGCGCCGCCACCAGAGGTGCCGGTGCCGGCCGTTTCGCTGCGCAGCACCTCGATGTTGGCCACATGGCCGTATTCGACGTAGGCGGCCTCGTGGTACTGGATGGCCTGCGGCGGCGCCTGGTACGGGTAGCGCGAGGTCTGGTAAATCGGCGCCGGCGCAACGCATGCGGTGAGCGTGGCCAGGGCCAGCACGGAAGCGGTGACGGATACGAAGCGCATTGAGATCTTCATGTTGAGAGGCTCCTCGAATAGAACAGCGCGTGGAAAGTGCGCCTGCCTGTGACTAACGCCACAGCTTTCGCTGCGATGACGCAAGACACATGCTGAAACCTTCGAGCGCGGTGCCGCCGCGCGGTTCCGCTCTTTACCCCTCGCTTACCTGGCGGTTACTCAGGCTTTCTTAAGCTTTGCCCGTCCTCGCAGGCTCAATGCTTGCCCGTGGAGCCGTAGCCGCCCTCGCCTCTTTGCGAAGCTGCAAATTCCGTGACGACACGAAACTGCGCCTGCACCACCGGCACGATCACCAGCTGCGCGAGTCGCTCCATCGGCTGCAGCACAAAGGGCGTGTCGCTGCGGTTCCAGGCGCTGATCTTGAGTTCGCCCTGGTAGTCGCTGTCGATCAACCCGACGAGGTTGCCCAGCACGATGCCGTGCTTGTGGCCCAGCCCCGAGCGCGGCAGGATCAGCGCCGCGAACGCCGGGTCGGCCAGGTGGATTGCGATGCCGGTGCCCACCAGCTGCCAGCCGTTGGGCTCCAGCGTGATCGGGGCATCGAGGCAGGCCCGCAGGTCGAGGCCGGCGCTTCCGGGGGTGGCATATGCGGGCAATTGATCCACCATGCGTGGATCGAGGATACGAACGTCGACTTTCACTTACTTGCTGCCTTGCTTGTGTTGCTGTTCTCTTTGCTTGCGGGCGGCCTCTTCGAGCACCTGCTGCCACTTCGCCACGCCCGGCGTCAGTTTCAAACCCTTGAAAAAACTCTTGCCGAACCACGCGGCTGCGGCGAACCCTGCGACCAGCACGAAAAACGGCACCCCCATGGACCACAGCATCAGGAACACCAGTGCTCCCACCACGCCCAGCACCTTGAGAAGCGTCGGTTCGAACGAACCCGGCTCCCGTTTGGGCACTTCGCCGTTCGGAAGGTCGGCGCGCTGCATCGCGGCAGAGACCGGGCCTTGGCCCTGCTGGCCGGGCGACGGCGTCATGCCGACATCGAGCCCGGGCTCCCCCGGCTGCGCCGGCCGCTTCGGCAGTGCCGCCCGCGCCGAAAGCTGCTCGACGTAGCGGGCGAAGTCGCCATTGGGCGGCGTGTTCGATTCGGTGTTCATCAGGCTCTCCAGTCGGGAAGTCGTGCGGCAATCTCCGTCATCAGTTCACGTGCCAGCGTGAGCTTGGGCGCGCGGGGCAACTCGCGCACGCCCTTGGCGTCCACGAGCAGCAGTGCGTTGTCGTCCTGGCCGAAGGTCAGCGGTCCGATGTTGCCCACCAGGAGCGGAATGCCCTTGCGCTCGCGCTTGGCCTTGGCATGTTCGGCGAGGTTTTCGCTCTCGGCCGCGAAGCCGACGCAGAACAGCTTCTTCGCCTGCGCCCGCTCGCTCTTGGCGACCGTGAGCAGGATGTCGGCGTTCTCGACGAAATTGAGCACCGGCGTCTTGCCGCTGCCGTCCTTCTTGATCTTCTGGTCGCTGTGCGTGGCCGGGCGCCAGTCGGCCACGGCGGCGGTAGCTACAAAAATGCTAGCACTCTGCGCTGCACGGGTGGTGGCTTCCAGCATGTCCTGCGCCGAGAGCACGTCGACACGGGTCACACCGCGCGGCGTCGGCAGATGCACCGGGCCGGCCACCAGCGTGACCTCGGCGCCCGCCTCGCGGGCGGCACGGGCGATGGCAAAGCCCATCTTCCCCGACGAGTGGTTGGTGATGCCGCGAATCGGGTCCAACGCCTCGAAGGTCGGGCCCGCGGTAACCAGCACCTTCTGGCCCGCCAGCAACTTGGGCTGGAAGAAGGCCGTGATGTCCTCCAGCAGCTGCGCAGGTTCGAGCATGCGCCCGTCGCCCGTTTCGCCGCAGGCCTGCCAGCCGCTGCCCACGCCCAGCACGGTCGCGCCGTCGGCCGACACCTGCATCAGGTTGCGCTGGGTGGCGGGGTGCGCCCACATCTCGCGATTCATGGCCGGGGCGATCAGGAGCGGAATGCGGTCCATCGGGCGGGCCAGGCACATCAGGCTCAGCAGGTCGTCGGAGCGGCCCTGCACCAGGCGGGCGATGAAGTCGGCACTGCAGGGCGCCAGCACGATCGCATCGGCCTCTCGGCTCAGGTTGATGTGCGGCATGTTGTTGGGCTCGCGGGTGTCCCATTGCGAGGTGTAGACCGTGCGGCCGGAAAGCGCCTGCATCGTCACCGGCGTGATGAACTGCTCGGCCGCCTCGGTCATCACGACCTGGACGGTGGCGCCGGCCTTCACGAACAGCCGGCAAAGCTCGGCCGACTTGTAGCAGGCGATGCCGCCCGTGAGTCCCAGGACGATGTGTTTTCCGACGAGATCTTGCATGGGCCGTATTGTTGCTCATAGGTCATCGAACAAATGGCAACAAGCCTTTGGCGGAAGGTGTCGCAAAGGGCACACCTATAATCGCAATTTCCCACTGCCCGGATTCACGCATCCGGAACTGGCATGACCAAATTTGTCTTCGTCACCGGTGGTGTCGTATCTTCCCTTGGCAAGGGAATCGCCTCCGCCTCGCTCGCCGCGATCCTCGAATCGCGCGGCCTCCAAGTCACCCTCATCAAGCTCGATCCGTACATCAATGTCGACCCCGGCACGATGTCGCCCTTCCAGCATGGCGAGGTGTTCGTCACCGATGACGGCGCCGAGACCGACCTCGACCTCGGCCACTACGAGCGCTTCATCAACACGCGAATGCGCAAGGCCAACAACTTCACGACCGGCCAGATCTACAAGACCGTGCTCGAGAAGGAACGCCGCGGCGACTACCTCGGCAAGACGGTGCAGGTGATCCCGCACATCACCAACGAAATCCAGGAATACATCAAGCGCGGCGCCGGCATCGGCACGGCGCACGAGGTGGACGTGGCCATCGTCGAAATCGGCGGCACCGTGGGCGACATCGAATCGCTGCCCTTCCTGGAAGCCGTGCGCCAGATGAGCCTGCGCATGGGCCCGAACAATTCGGCCTTCGTGCACCTCTCCTACGTGCCCTGGATCGCCGCCGCCGGCGAGCTCAAGACCAAGCCCACCCAGCACACCGCCAAGGAACTGCGCGCCATCGGCATCCAGGCCGACGCCCTTCTTTGCCGCGCCGACCGCCCGATTCCCGACGACGAACGCGCCAAGATCTCGCTGTTCTCCAACGTGCCCGAATGGGGCGTCATCTCCATGTGGGACGTGGACACCATCTACAAGGTGCCCCGCATGCTGCACGAGCAGGGCCTCGATGGCCTCATCTGCGACAAGCTGCGCATCAACACCCCGCCGGCCAAGCTGCAACGCTGGGACGACCTGGTCTACGAGGTCGAGCATCCGCAGCAGGAAGTCTCGATCGCGATGGTCGGCAAGTACGTCGACCTGTC
Organism: Variovorax boronicumulans; assembly: GCF_030812215.1. Classification (GTDB taxonomy): domain Bacteria; phylum Pseudomonadota; class Gammaproteobacteria; order Burkholderiales; family Burkholderiaceae_C; genus Variovorax; species Variovorax boronicumulans_C. Next base: position 770,111 of record NZ_JAUSSG010000001.1, read on the forward strand.
GGACAGCTACAAGTCGCTCAACGAGGCGCTGCGCCACGCCGGCATGAAGAACCATGCGCGCGTGAAGATCGACTACATCGACTCCGAAACCATCTCGGCGCAAGACGTGTCGCGCCTCGCGAAGTACGACGCCATCCTCGTGCCCGGCGGCTTCGGCCAGCGCGGCGTGGAAGGCAAGATTTCCGCCGCCCGTTTCGCCCGCGAAGGCAAGGTGCCATACCTGGGCATCTGCCTGGGCATGCAGGTGGCCACCATCGAATACGCGCGCCACGTGGCGGGCCTGAAGAACGCCAACAGCACCGAGTTCGACCCCGAGACGCCCACCCCCGTGATCGCGCTGATCACCGAGTGGAAGGACGCGGACGGCACGGTGAAGACGCGCGACGCGAAGTCCGACCTCGGCGGCACCATGCGCCTGGGCGCGCAGAGCTCCGACGTCTCGCCCGGCACGCTCGCCCACAGCATCTACGGCGACGTGGTGACCGAACGCCATCGCCACCGCTACGAAGCCAACGTCAACTACCTGGACGAGCTGCGCGCAGCCGGCCTCGTGATCTCCGCGCTCACGCAGCGCGAGCACCTGACCGAAATCGTCGAGCTGCCGCAGGACGTGCATCCCTGGTTCATGGGCGTGCAATTCCACCCTGAATTCAAGTCGACGCCGTGGGGCGGCCACCCGCTCTTCAACGCCTTCATCAAGGCGGCGCTCGACCACAAGGCCCAGGGTGCGGGCGGTTCCAAGAACCTGAAGGCCGTGGCGTGAAGCTTTGCGGATTCGACATCGGGCTGAACCAGCCCTTTTTCCTCATCGCAGGCCCCTGCGTGGTCGAATCCGAGCAGTTGCAGATGGACACCGCCGGCACGCTGAAGGAAATCACCTCGGCGCTGGGCATCCCGTTCATCTTCAAGAGCAGCTTCGACAAGGCCAACCGCTCGTCGGGCACCAGCTTTCGCGGCCCGGGCCGCGACAAGGGCCTTGAAATCCTCGCCAAGGTCAAGCGCGAACTCGGCCTGCCCGTGCTGACCGACGTGCACACCACCGAGGACATCACCGAAGCCGCCAAGGTGGTCGACGTGCTGCAGACGCCCGCGTTCCTGTGCCGCCAGACCGACTTCATCCATGCGGCGGCACAGTCGGGCAAGCCGGTCAACATCAAGAAGGGCCAGTTCCTCGCGCCGCACGACATGAAGAACGTGATCGACAAGGCGCGCGCTGCAGCCAAGGAAGCCGGCCTCGACGAAGACAGCTTCATGGCCTGCGAGCGCGGTGCGAGCTTCGGCTACAACAACCTCGTCTCGGACATGCGCTCGCTCGCGATCATGCGCGAGACGAAGGCGCCCGTGGTGTTCGACGCCACCCACTCGGTACAGCTCCCCGGCGGCCAGGGCACGACCTCGGGCGGCCAGCGCGAGATGGTGCCCGTGCTCTCGCGTGCGGCCGTGGCCGTGGGCGTGGCCGGCCTCTTCATGGAGACGCACCCCGATCCCGCCAAGGCCCTGAGCGACGGCCCCAACGCCGTGCCGCTCAAGCACATGAAGGCCCTGCTCGAGACGCTGCTCGCGCTCGACCGGGTCACCAAGAAAAACGCTTTCCTCGAGGACATCTTTCAGCAATGACCAGCGCCTACATCATCGCGAACGTCGAAGTCACCAACCCGGTGCAGTACGAGGACTACAAGAAGTGGTCCACCGAAGCCATGAAGGCGCACGGCGCCGAGGTGTGCGTGCGCGGCGGCAAGGTCGAGGTGCTCGAGGGCGACTGGGCGCCGCAGCGCATCGTGATCCTCAAGTTCCCGAGCGTCGAAGCCGCCAAGAAATTCAATGAATCGCCCGAATACGGCAAGGCGCGCACAGCGCGTCAGGGCGCCGCGATCATGCGCATGATCGTTGTCGAAGGTGTGTGATCCGTTTTATTTGAGAAAGACAAAAGATGAGTGCAATCGTTGACATCGTCGGCCGCGAAATTCTCGACAGCCGAGGCAACCCCACCGTCGAGTGCGACGTGCTGCTGGAGTCGGGCACCATGGGCCGTGCGGCCGTGCCCTCGGGCGCATCGACCGGTTCGCGCGAAGCCATCGAGCTGCGCGACGGCGACAAGGGTCGCTACCTCGGCAAGGGCGTGCTGAAGGCGGTGGAGAACATCAACACCGAAATCTCCGAAGCCGTGCTCGGCCTGGATGCCAGCGAACAAGCCTTCCTCGATCGCACGATGATCGACCTGGACGGCACCGACAACAAGGCCCGCCTGGGCGCCAACGCCACCCTCGCTGTCTCGATGGCCGTGGCCCGCGCCGCGGCCGAAGAATCGGGCCTGCCGCTGTACCGCTACTTCGGCGGCATGGGCGGCATGCAACTGCCGGTGCCGATGATGAACGTCATCAACGGCGGCGCGCACGCCAACAACAGCCTCGACCTGCAGGAGTTCATGATCATCCCCGTGGGCGCCAAGAGCTTCCGCGAGGCCGTGCGCTACGGCGCCGAAGTGTTCCATGCGCTCAAGAAGATCCTGGGCGACCGCGGCATTAGCACGGCGGTGGGCGACGAAGGCGGCTTCGCCCCCAGCGTCGAGAGCCACGAAGCGGCCATCCAGCTCATCCTGGAAGCCATCGACAAGGCCGGCTACACCGCTGGCGAGCAGATCGCCCTCGGCCTCGATTGCGCCGCGAGCGAGTTCTACAAGGACGGCAAGTACGTGCTGTCGGGCGAAAACCTGTCGCTGTCGGCCGAGAGCTGGACCGACATGCTCGCCAACTGGGTGGACAAGTACCCGATCATCAGCATCGAAGACGGCATGCACGAAGGCGACTGGGACGGCTGGAAGCACCTGACCGAACGCCTGGGCAAGCGTGTGCAGCTGGTGGGCGACGACCTGTTCGTCACCAACACCAAGATCCTGCAAGAGGGCATCGACAAGGGCATCGCCAACTCGATCCTGATCAAGATCAACCAGATCGGCACGCTGACCGAAACCTTCGCCGCCATCGAGATGGCCAAGCGCGCGGGCTACACGGCCGTGATCTCGCACCGTTCGGGCGAAACCGAGGACAGCACCATCGCCGACATCGCCGTGGGCACCAACGCCGGCCAGATCAAGACCGGCTCGCTCTCGCGTTCGGACCGCATCGCCAAGTACAACCAGCTGCTGCGCATCGAAGAAGACCTCGGCGACATCGCCAGCTACCCCGGCCGCGGCGCGTTCTACAACCTCAAGTGATGCCAGCCACCCGGCTCGCCAGGCCGCGCACCTTGCCGCTCCATCCGGAACGGCGGCGCGGCGGCCCCGGTGTGCGGGTGGCATAGACAGACACTCATGCGCGCGCGCTTCGTTCCTCCCATCGTCCTGCTGCTGCTGCTGGTCGTTCTCCAGTGGCAGCTGTGGAACGGGCGCGGCAGCGTGCGCGACGTGCAGCAACTGCAGACCAAGCTGACCGACCAGAAGGAAGCCAACGCCAAGGCGACCATCACCAACGAGCGCCTTTCCTCGGAGGTCAACGACCTCAAGGACGGGCTCGAGATGGTCGAAGAACGCGCTCGCGCGGAACTCGGCATGGTCAAGCCGAACGAAGTGTTCGTGCAAATCGCGCACTGACCCTTCACCACTTCGCCTGCTGATGCCCGAGTTCCTCTCGGCCCCTGCCTTTGCGCTCTGGGGCTCCCCCGTCAGCTGGCTCGAACTCGTGGCCTCCGTCCTGGCGCTCGCCATGGTCGGCTGCAACATGCGCGAGATCCACTGGGGCTGGCCGCTGGCCATCGTCAGCTCGCTGCTCTACGTCGTCGTCTTCGCCAACGCGCGCATCTACGGTGATGCGTCGCTGCAGGTGTTCTTCGCCTTTGTCGCGCTGTGGGGCTGGTTCCAGTGGCTGCGCGGCCATCGCAGCGATGGCAGTGCGCTGCACGTCAGTCGGCTGTCGTCGCGCGGCATCACGCTGACCCTGGCCGCCTGCGCCATCGCATGGCCCGCGGTCGCCCTCTTCCTTCGCCGTTTCACCGACACCGACGTGCCTTGGTGGGACGGTTTCGCCACGGGCCTGAGCCTCGTCGGCCAGTTCCTGCTGGGACGCAAGTTCATCGAGAACTGGCTCGTCTGGCTGGCCGTGAACGTCGTGAGCGTGGGCCTGTTCATCCACAAGGGCCTGTGGCTCACCGTCGGCCTGTACGCCGTGTTCGCCGTGCTCAGCGTGGCCGGCTACCTGGCATGGCGGCAGCGCCTTCCGGCGATGGAGCGCGCATGACGCCGATGCTGCCGACCGGCTGCGTCATCGCGGTGCTCGGTGCCGAGAGCACCGGCAAGACCGAACTCGCGCGCGCCATCGCGCTGCGCCTGCAGGAGCGCGGCATTCCGGCCACGCTCGTGGGCGAGTACCTACGCGAATGGTGCGATCGCGAAGGCCGCACGCCGCGACCCGACGAACAGCAGGCCATCGCCCACGAGCAGACACGCCGCATCGACGCTGCCGCCGCAACCGGCGTGGTGATCGCCGACACCACCGCGCTCATGACCGCGGTCTACAGCGAACAACTCTTCGACGACCGCTCGCTCTACGCCGACGCCCTTGCCACGCAGCGGCGCTGCGCCATCACGCTGCTCACCGCGCTCGACATTCCCTGGGTTGGCGACCACCTGCGCGACGGCCCCCATGCCCGCCAGCCGACCGACACGCTCGTGCGCGCAGCACTGACCGGCGCGAAGCTCTCGTTCACCGTCGTGCACGGCACCGGCGGCGAGCGCCTGGCCAACGCGTGGAACGCCATCAACTCGATCGCCAGCGGCGAAGACCGCGAAACCCGTGCGCGCGCGCGCGGCAAGGCCGACGCAAAACCCGCCGCATGGACATGGCCTTGCGAGAAGTGCTCCGACCCGGAATGCGAACATCGGCTTTTCACAGACCTGATCGGGCGGCGCGAATAAGCACGCCGCCGTTCTTCTTCAACGGAGACCTGATGCCCCTGCACCCCGCCCCGCGCACCGCCTCCCTCCTGCCTCTCTTCATCGCCGCCCTGCTCTCGGCCGGTCCGGCCCTCGCGGCCCCCGTTGCCGCCACCATCGAGAACGGCACCACCCCCACCGCCTGCGCCGAGGAAGACAACGTCTCCATGGTGCTGCGCGGCGACGGCATCCGCCGCATGCGCATCGAGGCGCTGCAGCCCGACTACCTCGACAAGATCGGCAACGACGTCACCGCACCCGACTTCTCGGGCTGCAACTTCGACGGCGGCGCGCACCCCACCGACCCCGCGCATCGCTTCAAGAAGCGCACCGTGGTGATGCTGGACAACGCCGAGTGGCGCATCGTCGGCATGACGCTGCCGACCTTCTGGCGGCCGCAGAGCGTGCCGGTGCAGGTGGGCAACCGCAGCGACCGCGGCTTTCACCTGCTGCAGGTGTTCAAGAAGGAGAACGGCAAGGCGCTCGAAGCCATCGTGCTGTACCCCTCCGACGGCTACTGGCGCCTGAAGCCCCTGCCCGAGGCGCGCTTCGGCGATGGTGTGTACGGCTCGTCGTTCCTGCTGGGCCCGGTCGAGCAGGCCGGGCGGCCGGTGGTGAACATCGCGTCGATCCGCGTGACGACGAAGCCGCTGGCGATCCATCTGCGCTTTTCGAACGGCGGCAGCGCGGTGGCGCGTGTGGACGAGATCAGCCGCAAGCGCACCGCGCTCGACGTGACGCTGTCGAAGCCCACGGCGAATGCTCAGCCCTTCGCCGTGCTGCGCTCGATGTACGTTGCAGCCGACAACGCCGACATGAGCGAAGTGCGCTGGCAGGAATCGCCCAATGCCGCATCGCAGGCCAAGCCGCTGCCCGAGGTGAAGTCCTTGCAGGCCACGCAGGTGCGCTTTGGTCGCAGCCTGCCTTCGAAGCACAACACGAGTGCGCCCGATATCGAGTTCAGTGGCTTCGACGACGAAGCCCGCTGATCGCTACGGGGGAAGAACTAGCCCGCGCGCCGCACCTCGCCTGGCGTCACGCCCAGCACCCGCCGCATGCAGCGCGCCATGTGGCTCTGGTGCGAGAAACCGCTCTCCAGCGCCACGAGGCTCGCCGGCATCGCACTGCGCAGCAGCAGCCCGCGTGCGCGGTCCACGCGGCGGTGCACTACGTACTCGTGCACCGGCAGGCCGGTGGAGCGCTTGAACTGCGTCTTCAGGTGCGAGGCGCTCAGGCCCGCGATGGCGGCGAGCGCCGAAAGCGACAGGTCGCCATCGAGATTCGCCTCGATGTATTCCGTCACACGGCGCAGCTGCGGCCGCGTCAGCCCCTGCACTGGCTTTGTCTCGACCTTCTGCCCCGCGATCAGATGCACGGCCAGCGCGATGCCCAGGCTGTCGGTGTACAGCGTACCGTTCGGAAAACCCGCGCGCCGCTCGGCATCCAGCGCGAGGGCGATGTGCTCGATCTGCGCATCGCGGAACTGGTGGCGCTCGCCGAGCCGCGCCCGTTCGGCCGGCAGGCCCATCTCGTCGGCGGTGCGGTGCAGCAGCGAAGGCGCCATGCGCACCACGATCGAAGTGCTGGGCGCTTCCTCGTGCCAGATGTCGGTCGAGCCGGCCGGCACGATGTCGAGGTCGCCGCGCGTGTAGAGAAACTTGTGCAGGCGGCAGGCGCCGGGCACCGGCGCGCCCGCGTGCAGCTTGATGCGGTGGTCGGGCAAGGCCTCGTAGCCGACCACGCCGCCGGGCGTCTGGCGCATGTCCACGCGCAGGCCGGAAGGAGCGGGCATCACGAAGCTGTCGGCCGTCAGTGCCAGGTCGGTGGTGTAGCTCATCCGGAAGATTATCTGCCGCGCCTCGGCCGCATGCCATCGTCCGTTTGTGCTCCAGCACGGCCGAACGTGCGCGACCGTTCGCAGGGCAATCCCGATCATTCGCAGCCATGAACTCCACTCGTTTCAAGGCATGCGAATCATGAACAAACCCTACGCGGGCAAGAAGGCTGTCATCACCGGCGGCACCATCGGCATGGGCCTGGCCACGGCGCAAGCGCTGCTCGATGGCGGCGCCCAGGTGCTGGTGACCGGGCGCAACCCCGAGAACCTCGAGGCGGCGCGCCGCACGCTCGGCCCGGGTGCAGAGGTGCTGGCGTCCGACACCGCATCGCTCGCCGACATCGACGCCCTTGCCGCCGTGGCGCGCGAGCGCTTCGGGCACATCGACCTGCTGCACATCAACGCGGGCATCGCCACGCTGGAGCCCTTCGAGCAGGTGACCGAAGCCGGCTACGACCGCGCCTTCGCGATCAACACCAAGGGCCCGTTCTTCACCGTGCAGCGCCTCGCGCCGCTGATGCAGCCGGGCAGCGCGATCGTGTTCACCTCGTCCATCGCGGACGAAGGCGGCATGCACGGCATGAGCGTCTACAGCGCCACCAAGGCGGCCCTGCGCTCCTTCGCCTCGGGCTTCGCGGCGGAGCTGGTGACGCGCGGCATCCGCGTGAACGTGGTGAGCCCCGGCTTCATCGACACGCCCACGCTCGGCATCGCCGATGCGACGGCCGCCGAGCGCGCGGAATTCATCCGCATCGGCGACCAGATCACGCCGATGCGCCGGCACGGCACCGCCGCCGAAGTGGCGCGCGCGGTGCTCTTCTTTGCATTCGAGGCCACCTTCACGACCGGCGCGCGACTCACCGTCGATGGCGGGCTGGGGCAGAACCTCACGCCGGCCGCCGCCTGAAACCCACACCCGAAGGAACACACGACATGACCGACGTTTCCCTCATCGGCCTCGGCCCCATGGGCATCGCGCTCGCGCGCGCCCTGCAATCGAAGTTCACGCTGACGGTGTGGAACCGCACTGCCGAGCGCGCAAAACCTTTGCTGAACCAGGGCACGGTGCTCGCGCCGACCGCGCTCGCCGCGGTGCAGGCCAGCCCCGTGGTGCTGGTCTGCGTGGCTGACTACACGGCGTGGCGCACGATCCTCGCCGCGCCCGGCGTGGCCGACGCGCTGCGCGGCAAGGTGCTGGTGCAGCTGAGCACCGGCACCCCGCAGGACGCGCGCGAAGATTGGGCGGCCCTCGGCGGCGTGGCCTACCTGGACGGCGCCCTGCTCGCCACGCCCGGCCAGATCGGCCGGCCCGACACGCCGCTCTTTATCTCCGGCGAAGCGCGCGCCCTCGCCGCGTGCCGTCCGGTGCTCGAAGCCATTGCCGGAAACATCCAGTACATGGGCGAGCCCATCGGCAACGCGGCCGCCTGGGACCTCGCCACGCTCTCGTGCATGTTCGGCGCGATGAGCGGGTTCTTTCACGGTGTGCGCATCTGCGAATCCGAGGGGCTGGGCGTGGATGCGTTCTCGCAGATGATCGGCGCGATCTCGCCAGTGCTCGGCGAAATGATCAGCGCCGAAGGCGAGGCCATCCACGCCAACCGCTACGGCGAACCCGAGAGCTCGATGGCCACCTGCGCGGGCTCGGGCCGGCTCTTCGTGAAGCAGGCGCGGGAAGCCAGGCTCGATGCGAGCTTTCCGGATTTCCTGATGGGGCTGTTCGAGCGGTCGTTGAGCGCGGGCTTTGCGAATGAACGGCTGGCTGCGATGGTCAAGGTGATGCGCCTGCCCGCCTGAGCGGGGCCGACGCGGCAAGCCTTATTGAACGATCGGACTGCCCGGAATCTGGTCCGTAGGCGGCCTGAAGATCTGCGCCGCATCGATCGCATCGAAGCGGTACTGCTTGCCGCAGAAGTCGCAGCCCACCTCGATGTCCCCGCGCTCGGCGAGGATCTCTTCAGCCTCTACGACGCCAAGCCCGCGGATCATCTGCGCCACGCGCTCGCGGCCGCAGGTGCACGCGAAGTGCGGGCCAAGCAAGCCGGCCTGCGGCTCGAAGCGCAGCAGCTTTTCTTCCCAGAAGAGGCGCCGAAGAATGGTCTCGACATCGAGCGTGAGCAGCTCGTCGCGCGTCAGGCTCGAGGCGAGGATCGAGATGCGGTTGTAGTCCTCGTTGCGGCCGATCTGGTCTTCGTTGGCCTGATCGCGATCCTTGTCCGACGTGCCTTCGAGGTTGCCCTCGCCCTTCACCGGCAGGCGCTGGATCAAAAGACCCGCGGCCACCTTCTCGTCGGCCGCGAGCACCAGCGTGGTGTCGAGCTGTTCGCTCTGCAGCATGTAGTGCTGCAGCACGTCGCTGAGCTTGCCGAGCTTTTCGCCATCGTCGCCGAAGAGCGGCACGACGCCTTGGTAGGGGGTGGCGCCCGGGAGCTTGTCCTTCGGGTCGAGGGTGATCGCGCAGCGGCCCTTGTTGCTCACGTTGACCATGTCCGGCAGGCGCGCATCGGCCGGCAGGTCGCCGATCACCTTGGCGGTGGCGCGCAGGCTCAGGTCGGGCTTGGCCTCGGCCACGGCAACCTTGACGGGGCCGTCGCCGAAGATCTGCAGGATCAGCGCGCCGTTGAACTTGATATTGGCCTGCATCAGCGTGGCCGCGGCGGTCATCTCGCCGAGCAGCTCGGCCACGGGCGGCGGATAGGCGCCGGTGGCGGTGTTGGAGGCGCGCCGCGCAAGGATCTCCTGCCACGCATCTGTCAGGCGCACGATCATGCCGCGCACCGGCAGGCCATCGAACAGGAATTTGTGCAGCTCGCTCAAAACGGATTCTTTCTGTTGGGCCTGCGCGGGGTCAGGCGATTTTCTTGAGGCCCTTCGCATAGCGAACGGCGTTTTCGACGTAGTGGTCGGAACCATGGCGCAGGCGGGCAGCGTCTTCGTCACTGATCGTGCGCATCACCTTGGCGGGCGAGCCGAAGATGAGGGAGTTGTCGGGAAACTCCTTGCCCTCGGTGACCACGCTGCCGGCGCCAACGATCGAATTGCGGCCGATCTTCGCGTTATTCAAGACCACTGCCTGGATGCCGATGAGCGAGTTGTCGCCGATCGTGCAGCCGTGCAGCATGACCTGGTGGCCGATGGTGACGTTCTCGCCCACGGTGAGCGGGCTGCCGGGGTCGGAATGCAGCATCGACATGTCCTGCACGTTGCTGTTGCGGCCGATGGTCATCGTCTCGTTGTCGCCGCGCAGCACGGCACCGAACCAGATGCTTGCGTTCTCGCCCAGCTTCACATTGCCGATCACCTCCGCGCTGTCGGCGACCCAGGCGCCTGTGCCAAGTTGCGGCGCAACGCCGTCGAGTTCGTAAAGGGCCATCGTGGAGTCTCCGGGGGCAAAACTAGAATTGTAGGGATGCACCCCCGATTGAGCGCGCTGGCCGCGCTGCGCCTCTCCGATCCCGAACAAAAGGTGGCTGCAACACGCGCCACCGCGGCGCTGGCCGCTACCGATTCCATAGCAACGGACCCGATCCGCACCGAAGGCGACGACCTCGGGGTGCCGGGCCGTCCCGAACGGCCCGAGCGCGTGTCCGCCACCGCGGTGCAGAAACGCTCGCCCTTCACGCCCGAAGGCCGTGCCTCGCTGATCCATTCCATCTGCCACATCGAGTTCAACGCGATCAACCTCGCGCTCGATGCGGTCTGGCGCTACGACGGCATGCCCGAGGCCTACTACCGCGACTGGCTGCGCGTGGCCGACGAAGAGGCGCTGCACTTCACGCTGCTGCATGCGCATTTGCAGGGCATGGGCTACAGCTACGGCGATTTCCCCGGCCACGACGGCCTCTGGAACATGTGCGAGAAAACGAAGGACGACGTGCTCGCCCGCATGGCGCTGGTGCCGCGCACGCTCGAGGCGCGTGGGCTCGACGCCACGCCGCTGATCCAGGCGAAGTTGAAGCGCGTCAACACGCCCGATGCGCTGCGCGCGGTGGAGATCCTGGACATCATCCTGCGCGACGAGGTCGGCCACGTCGCCATCGGCAACCACTGGTACCGCTGGCTCTGCGAACGCGCGGGGCTCGATGCCGAAGCGAACTACCCGGCGCTCGTCGCGCGCTACGATGCGCCCCGGATCAGGCCTCCCTTCAATCTCGAAGCCCGCGAACGCGCCGGCTTCACCGCCGAAGAGCTGCGCGCACTGGCCGCCGGCTCCGACACATGAACACCACCACCAACCTGATTTCCGACCAGACCTGGTCGCGCACCGACATGCTCGCCGGCCTGCAAGGCCGCGACGCGCCCCTGCATTTCGAGCGCTGCGACTTCGATGGCGCAGACCTCTCCCGGCTCGACCTGCGCGGTGCGCAGTTCACGCTGTGCAACTTCGCCGAAGCATCGTTCGACCGCGCCCTTCTATCGGAAACCCGCTGGGTGGGATGCAGGGCGCGGCAGACCGACTTCGGCCTCGCCGACCTCACGAACGCGCGCTTCCAGGACTGCGACCTCAACAACACGCAGTGGACACGCGCCAAGCTCGCCTCCGCGCTCTTCACGGGCGTGAAGCTCACGGGCGCGCACTTCGCCGAAGTCTCCGCGCTGGGCATCGTCTTCAAGGACTCGCTGCTGGTCGACGCGCACCTGCGCGGCCTGTCGTTCCGCAAGCAAACGCTCGCGCAACTGGACTTCTCCGAAGCCGACCTGTCGGGTTGCGATTTCCGCGAGGCCGTGTTCGAAGGCGGGAGCCTCCGCAATGCGCACCTGAAGCTTGCGCGCTTCGAAGGCGCGGACCTGCGCGACGCCGACCTGGGCGGCCTGCGCCTTGCCAACGCCGCGCAGTTCAAGGGCGCGACCATCTCGCACCGGCAGGCCGCATCGCTGGTGGAAGAGCTCGGCCTGCGCGTGGTCTGAGTTCGGCCTCAGGCCGCCGCGGGCCTGCTGTGCACCACCAGCTTCGGCGTGAAGTACTGGAGCACCTCGCCGCGCTGGTTGCGCGTCTGGCAGCGCATCGTCACCATCGCGCGGCCGGGCTTGGAGCGCGAGGGTGTGATGTCCACCACCTCGCTCACCACATGCAGCACGTCACCGGGCCGCGTCGGCTTGGGCCACTGCAGCTCGCCACCCGAGCCGATGATGCCGTCGGCCAGCGGCACGCCGCTCTCTACCAGCAGCTTCATCGTGATCGCCGCCGTGTGCCAGCCGCTCGCCGCGAGACCGCCGAAGAAGGTGCGCTTCGCGGCCTCTTCGTCGGTGTGGAAGGGCTGCGGATCGAACTGCAGCGCGAAGGCCTTGATCTGCGCCACGTCGAGCGTGTGCTCGCCGCTCTGGAAACGGTCGCCGACCGACAGGTCTTCGAGGTAGAGCGCGCGCCTGGCGCCGGTGTCAGCAGGTGCGGCCATGAGGTCTCCTGGGTGTGCCTTCGCGCATTCTCGAACTTTCCTTCATTCAGATGCGTTCGAGGATGGTCGCGATGCCCTGCCCACCGCCGATGCACTGCGTGGCCAGCGCATAGCGGCCCTTCTCGCGGACCAGCAGCGACGCCGCCTTGCCGGTGATGCGCGCGCCGGTCGCGCCCAGCGGATGGCCGATGGAAAGACCGCCGCCGTCGAGGTTGATCTTTGCCGGATCGAGGCCGAGGTCACGGATGCACGCGAGCGCCTGCGACGAGAAGGCCTCGTTGATCTCGATCACGTCGAGGTCCGCCGCAGTCAGCCCCGCGCGTGCGAGCGCCTTGCGTGTCGCGGGAATCGGGCCGATACCCATGATGGCCGGGTCCACGCCCACGGTCGCGAACGACTTGATGCGCGCGAGCATCTGCAGGCCGTGCTTCGCGGCGAAGGCATCGCTGGTGACGAGCACGACGGCCGCGCCGTCGGTGAGCGGCGACGAGGTGCCGGCCGTCACCACGCCATCGGGGCGGAACGCGGGCTTGAGATTCGCCAGCGCTTCGGCCGAGGTCGTCGGACGGATGCAGCCGTCGGCATCGACCACGTCGCCCGAGGCCAGGCGCACCGGCACGATTTCGCCTGCGAGCCGACCGTCGGCACGCGCTGCGGCGGCCTTGCGGTGCGACTCGACGGCAAACGCTTCCTGGTCGGCGCGGCTCACGTTCCAGCGCTGCGCGACGTTCTCGGCGGTCTCGCCCATCGAGATGTAGGCGTCGGTGTTGGCCAGCAGCTCGGGGCTGGGCGAGAAGTTGAAGCCGCCCTGCGGCACCATCGTCATCGACTCCACGCCGACGCACAAAAAGGCCTCGCCCATGCCCGCCTCGATCTGCGCCGCGGCGATGTGCACGGCCTGCATCGACGAGCCGCAGAAGCGATTCACCGTCATGCCACCCACCTCGTGCGGCAGCCCGGCCAAAAGGCCGACGATGCGCGCCACGTTGTTGCCCTGCGAGGCTTCGGGGTAGGCGCAGCCCAGGATGATGTCTTCGAGCAGCGCGGGGTCGAGATCGGTACGCTGCAGCAGCCCCTTCACCACGCCAGCAGCCAGCGTGTCGGGGCGCACCTCGGCAAGCGCGCCTTTCTTCGCGAAATGGAACGGCGAGCGGGCATAGGCGGAAATGACGGCTTTCATGAGATGCTCCTTGAAAAAAATCTACCATCCAATCGGTAGGCTGACAGGTCAAAAAATAGGCACGTCGATGCGTGCCTTGCGATGCCGCCCGACCATCAGCCGGGCAATGAACTCCTGAGTTGCGCGATGGCTTCATCGAAGTCTTCGACACGTCCCGTCATGCGCGATGCGAGCAGCGCGCCCTGGCACACCGAGAACACATAGCTGGCCTGCGAAGCGACCGACGCAGCACCCTTCTTCCGCGCCCCTGCCGGTGCCAGCGCGCCCAGCACGCCGGTGAGCCACAGCACCTGCGTTTGGCGCAGTTCCTGCACCGCCTGGCGTAACTCTTCGTTGATGCAATCCCACCCCGGCGCCAACGATCCGGCGGGGCACATGCCCGAGCCGGCCTTGAGCGTGTTGCGGTACATGCGGAAGTACGAGTCGAGCGCGTCCTGGGGCTCCCGCTCCCGGGCCGCATCCCAGTCCTTGAAGTACTGCGTGGCCTGCCGGATCACCGCGATGCCCAGCGCTTCCTTGGTCGGAAAGTGGTGATACAGGCTCGCCTTGCGGATGCCGACCGCGTCGGCCACGTCCTGGAAGCTGAAGCCCAGGTACGAGCGGGTCTCGATGAGGCCGCGCGCCACGCCGAGGATCTGGTCCCGGGTGCTGCCGGTGGCAAGGGCGGCAGGTGTGGCGATGGTGCTGGGCATCTACCTACTATAAGGTAGGGAAATTCGAACCACAAGCCGCAGGGTCAATCATCAATCGGCCTTGATGTTCGCGGCCTTCACGATGCGCCCGTTGCTCTCGAACTCCGAAGCGATCTCCTTGGCGAAGGCCGCGGCCGTGCCGCCGGTCGGCACGTTGTCCGTGGCCGTGAGCTTGGCGCGCAGCTCAGGGCTGGCCAGGGCCTTGTTGATCTCGGCGTTGTATTTCGCAAGCAGCGCGGGCGGCGTGGCGGCCGGCGCGAACACGCCGAACAGCGAGTTGATGTTCGCCGCGCTGTAGCCGAGTTCGCCCAGCGTGGGCACCTGCGGCAGGCTGTCGAGCCGCGCGGGCGCGCCCACGGCCAGCGGCCGCAGCTTGCCCGACTGGATGTGCGAAGTGAGCGTCGGGCTCGCGTTGGTCGACAGGATTTCGAACTGCCCACCCAGTGCATCGTTGAGCTGCTGGCCGCCGCCCTTGTAAGGCACGTGCGTGATGTCCACACCCGTTGCCGCCCTCACCTGCTCCAGCACGATGTGCCCGAGCGACGCCGGCCCCGACGTGGCCCAGCGCACCGACCCGGGCTGCGCCTTGGCGTCGGCGATCAGCCCGCGGAAATCCTTCGCCTTGCTGGCCGGCGTGGCGATCAGCAGCACCGGCGAATACATCACGCTCGCGACCGGCGCGATGTCCTTCTGCGGATCGAAAGGCAGCTTGCCCAGGTGCGGGCTCAGCACCAGCGGGCTGATGGCCGAGAAGCCCAGCGTCGCGCCGTCGGGTGCGGCCTTGGCCACCGCGTCCATGCCGATGGCGCCGCTCGCGCCGGCGCGGTTGTCGACGATCACCGTGGTGCCCAGTTGCGCGGCCAGCCTGTCGCCGAGGGCGCGTGCGACAACGTCGCTCACGCCGCCGGCGGGGTACGCCACGATGAGGCGGACGGTCTTGGGAACCGCCTGTGCCTGCACGCCGGCAGCGCAAAGTGCGGCCGCAGCGAGAAGAAGAAGCCGCGACGGCTTGAACTTGATATGCATGTCTGTCATGAGGAAGGAATCAGTCGAGTTGCAGCTTGCGCTCACGGATGAGCCTGGACCACTTTTCATTGTCGGCCTTGACGAAAGCAGCGAACTCGGCCGGCCCGAGCGAATGCACCTCGGCGCCCGCGGTCGCGAACTTGGCCTTGATCCCGGGCTGCGCGAGCGCGCGGGCCAGCTCGTTCGAGAGCCGGTCGACCACGTCCTTGGGCATGTTGGCCGGCCCCACCAGCCCCTGGAAGCCCACCGACTCCATGCCGGCCAGGCCCAGTTCCTTCACCGTCGGCACGTCGGGCAATTGCGGATCGCGCACCGGTCCGGTCACCGCCAACGCCTTGAGCTTGCCGCCCTTCACCTGCGGCAGCAGCACGCTGCCCGCGTCGATGAGGATCTGCGTCTGCCCGCCCAGCAGGTCTTGCACCGCGGGCGCGCTGCCCTTGTAGGGCACATGGGTCATGTCCAGCCCCGTCACCTGGTTCATCAGCTCGCCGTTCAGGTGCGTCGAGGTGCCGTTGCCGCCCGAGGCGAAGTTGACCTTGCCCGGCTGCCCCTTGGCCCACGCGACGAACTCCTTGAGGTTCTTCGCCGGATGGTCGGGCCGCGTTACCGCGATGTAGCTGCCCTGGCTGATCTGCCCGATGTAGGTGAACTGCTTGATGGGGTCGTACGGCGGCTTGCTCTGCAGGTACGGCGCGATCGCGAACGGGCCGGTGTTGGCCAGCAGCAGCGTGTAGCCGTCGGCAGGTTGGCGCGTGAGTTCGGTGGCCGCGATCATGCCGCTCGCGCCGGGCTTGTAGTCGACCACCAGCTGCTGCTTGAGCGCCTCCTGCAGCGGCACCTGCACCGTGCGCGCCGCGAAGTCGATGCCGCCGCCGGGCGGGTAGCCGACGATCAGGCGGATGGGCTTGGCGCTTGGAAAACCCTGTGCCGCGGCCAGTCCCGCGGTGGCGGCCAGCGCGAGGCCGGCGCAGATTTTTTGAATGTTCATGGATGTCTCTCTTTGGGCGAATGCGAGCGCCCATTTTGAAACATCCGCCGGTTCGTTCAGCCCCAAGGCATGGACGAGGTCCGGCAAGCATCGTCAGGTCGGGTTCGACGCGAGATCGTTACCGATGAAGTTCTTGCCGCGTGCGCCGCCCTGCGCGTGCAGCAGCATCTCGCGGGCTTCGTCGTCGCCCACACCGTAGTCGGCGAAGCGGGTCTTCACGCCCAGCGATTCGATGAAAGCCGCGAGCTGCCGCGGCGCCTCTGCGAGCGGCATGCCGAGGGCTTCGCGCAGCACCGCATCGCGGTCGGCGCGCCGGCCGATGGCGCGCTCCAGCACCATCGGCAGCAGGAACGAACAGGCGATGCCGTGCGGCAGGCCGTAGCGCAGCGTCATCTCGTAGGAGATGGAGTGCGCAAGCGCCGTCTTGGTGTTGGAGAACGCCATGCCGGCCTTCAACGCCGCGAGCGCCATGCGGCCCCGCAGTTCGACGTTGTCGAGCTGGCCCATCAGTTGCGGCAGCACCTCCAGCGTGTCGCGCACCGCCGAGACCGCGAAGGTGTCGGACAGCGGGTTCGCATTGACGTTCCAGATGGCTTCGAGCGCATGCGACAACGCATCGAGCCCGCTCTGCAGCGTGACGGCCGCGGGCAACGACAGCATCAGCTCCGGATCGACCACCGCATAGCGCGGCCAGGTCTCGGGCAGGTGCAGCGAATACTTCTTCTGCCGCTCGCGGTCCCACACCGTGGCCCAAGGTGTGACCTCGCTGCCGGTGCCGGCGGTGGTGGGCACTGCGATCAGCATCTTGCTGCGCGTGGGCACGAACGGCCGCTCACCGGCAAGGCCCGCCACGAGATCGGAAAAGCTCGTCGCATCGTTCGCGACCATGAGCGCCTTCGCAGTGTCGATGGCGCTGCCGCCGCCGACCGCGATGAGCACCTCCACATCCGCGTGCTCGCGCCAGAACCACTCGTAAAGGCTCGCCAGTTCCGCGACGTCGGGGTTGGGCCGCGTCTGGTCGATGGTGCAGGCCAGTGCGCCCTGCAGCACCGACTCCAGCCGGCCCAGCAGGCCGATGGCACGGGCCTCCGGAAAGGTCACCAGTGCGGCGCGGCGGCCGTCGAGCAGTTTCGGCAGGGACGACAGGGCCCCTGCCCCGTACACGCTCTGTACGGGGTTGTGGTAATTGGCGCTCATGGGTTTCTCGTCAGGTGGCGGCGGGTGCCGCGTTGATCGCAGGAATCGCAGGGATCGCGTGGTTCAGTGCGAGGTCGCCGATGCGGCCGGCCGGCAGCCTGCCGCCCGTCATTGATGCGCTCCTTGCTGAATCCACGCGCGCAACTTGGTCGAGAGGTAGTCGGCCGTCATCACCATGGCGACGATCACCAGGATGCAGGTCGCGGTGTCCTGGTACTGGAAGAGCTTCATGCTTCCCACCAGCTCGAAGCCGATGCCGCCCGCCCCCACCATGCCCAGCACGGTGGCCTGGCGCAGGTTGGTCTCGAAGCGGTAGACGATGACGCCGATCCACGCGGTCACGACCTGCGGGATCACGCCGAAGATGATGGTCTGTATGGGTCCCGCGCCGGTGGCGCGCAGTGCCTCGAGCGGACCTTGGTCGATCTCCTCGATCGACTCCGCGAAGAACTTGCCGAGCATGCCCGCGCCATGCAGCGCCAGGGCCAGCACGCCGGGGAACGGACCGAGCCCCACGGCCGCCACGAAGATCAGCGCGAGGATGATCTCGTTGATGCCGCGCGTGATGTTCAGCACCTGCCGCATCGCATGGAACACCGCAATGTTCGGCGAGATGTTGCGCGCCGCGAAGAAGCACAGCGGCACCGCAAGAATCACCGACAGCAGCGTGCCCCACAGCGCGATCTGCACCGTCTCGATGGCCGGCTTCACCAGCCGCTGCATGAACTCCCAGTTCGGCGGCAGCATGCGGCCGAGGAAGTCGGCGATCCACGGCATGCCCTTCGCCAGTTCGCTGAAGCTCACCTGGCTGCCGATGGCGGCCCACCACATCACGCCCAGCGCAGCCAGCCCGACGAGGGCGTACTTCCACCAGCCCGGATTGCCGCCGCTCTTGGCGACCAGCAGGTTGTAGCGTCCGATAGCGATCATGATTGCTCCAGGGCGAGTTGCTGGGCGGGGCGCACCGCGGCCACGGGAGCGGCTGCGGGCGATGCGGCGGGTGCGGTCGGCTCGATCGGGCCGTCTTCCAGGCCGCCCGGGTAGATGCGCTGCAGCACCTCCTCGGTCAACTCGTCGGGCCGGCCTTCGAACACCACGCGGCCGGCGGCGACGCCGATCACGCGCTGCGCGAATTCGCGCGCGTAGTCCACCTGGTGCAGGTTGCAGATGACGGTGATGCCCGCTTCGCTGCTGGCCTGCTTCAGGTAGTTGAGCACCTTGCGCGAGGTCTTCGGGTCGAGGCTCGCAACGGGCTCGTCGGCCAGGATCACCTTGGGCTGCTGCGCCAGCGCACGGGCGATGCCCACGCGCTGCTTCTGGCCCCCCGAGAGCGTGTCGGTGCGCAAATCCGACTTGTGGTCGAGCTCCACGCGGCGCAGGCATTCGCGGGCGATGGCGATGTCCTTCGCGGGGAAGATCTGGAACCACGAGGCGATGGCAGGCATGGAGCCGAGCCGCCCCGTCAACACGTTCTTCAGCACCGACAGGCGCGGCACCACGTTGTAGTGCTGGAAGATCATCGCCACGTCGCGGCGCACCTTGCGAAGGCCGGCGCGGTCGCCGCGCGAACGCTCGCCATCGACGTGGATCTCGCCTTCGCTCGGCTCGGCCAGGTGATTGATGCAGCGAAGCAAGGTGGACTTGCCCGCACCCGACGCACCGAGGATAACGACGAACTCGCCCTTGCCCACCGTGAGGTCGACGCGATGGAGCGCGGTGAAGTCGCCGTAGCGCTTGCACAGGCCGCGGATCTCGATCATTTCATCTTCCTCAGGTCGAGGTTCAGCACCTTGGCCGTGTCGCGGATGATGTTGTAGGCCGCGTCGTTGGTCGGGTGGAAACCGTTGAGCTCGCCCTGGTCGGACCAGGGGATGTTCTTCACCTGCAGGAAAGCGGCCTGCACACGCGTCTTGAGGTCGGCGGGCAGATCCTTTCGCCAGACGGTGGGCGACTCGGGAATCGGGTCCGACTTCCAGACCTCGACCAAGTCTTCGCGCTTCACGAGCCCCTTGGAAACAGCTGCATCGAGGATGCGATCGGCGATGGCCGCTGCGTCCACTTTCTTGTTCTGCACCGCGATCGCGCTCGAATCGTGCGAGCCCGAGAAGATCACGCGACCAAAGTCCTTGTCGGTGTTGAAGCCCAGCTTCATCAACCCTGCCTTCGGGAACAGGTGGCCCGAGGTCGAGCTCGGGTCGACGAACGCGAAGGTCTTGCCCTTCAGGTCGTTCACCGTCTTGATGCCGGTGTCCTTGTGCGTGACGATCTGGCTGTAATAGAAGGTGCGTCCGGCCTTCTTGGTTTCGGCGACCGCGAAGGCCTCGATGTCGGCGACGGTCGCGCCCAGCACATATGAGAACGGGCCGAGGTACGCCACGTCGAGGCGCTTGGAACGCAGCGCCTCGATCACGCCGTTGTAGTCGGCCGCCACGAAGGGCTTGACCGCGAATCCGAGGGCCTTGGACAGCATGTCCATCATGGCCTGGCTGTTGGCGATCATGGCGCGCGAATCCTCGGAAGGAATCAGCCCGACAGTGAGAACCTGCTGTGCCCGTGCCATCGGCACGAAGGCGGACGCTGTGACGGCGGCAGTGCCGAACAGCAACTTTCTGCGCTTCATCATGGTTGTCTCCAGTGGTCTGTGTTGCATGAATTCCTCCTGGTGGTTTCGAAGGGCAAAAGCGCCCGTTCCGAGTCTTCCAGTGCTTCGTGTCGTGGTCATGACATCGAGAGGATTTCGGGACGTCCGGCGTATGTCTGTCGCTGCCTGGTCCGTCTTGAAGCGGAGTAAATCACCGAGGCTCGTATCGAACAAATTCAATTTTTTTCGATGATCTATATACTGAATCTATAGATTCAAAGGGTCTTCCCCATGCGCCTCACACAGCTGCGTTCCTTCTATGCCGTGGCCCGCGAGGGCAGCTTCACCAAGGCGGCCGAACACCTGCACGTGAGCCAGCCCACCATCACCACGCAGGTGCGGTTTCTCGAGGAGGCCTACCAGGTCGAGCTCTTTCACCGGCGCGGCCGGCGCGTGCAGCTCACCGAAATCGGCGAGCAGCTGATGCAGCTCGCGCAGCAGATCTTCAGCCTCGAAGGCGATGCGGTCGCACTGCTCGGCGATGCGGGCACGCTGCGCACCGGCCACCTGCGCGTGGCGGCCGTGGGGCCGTACCACGTGACCAAGATGCTGGTCGACTTCAGCCTGCGCTATCCCGGCGTGAAGGTGACGGTGAGCACCGGCAATTCGCAGGATGTGCTGGACAGCCTCGTCGACTACAGCGCCGATGTCGGCGTGCTCGCGCAGATGGTGCGCGACGACCGGTTCCTGTCGGTGCCGTTCAGCCAGCACCCGGTCGTGATGTTCGTGCCTGCCACGCACCGCTTCGCGCGGCGGCGCAACATCCGGCTCGCGGAGCTGCAGGGCGAACGGCTCATCATGCGGGAAGAAGGATCGACCACGCGCAAGGCGCTCGAACTCGCGCTCGCCAAGGCGAAGGTCGAGGTCGACGTGGTGATGGAGATCAGCAGCCGCGAGGTGATCCGCGAAGCCGTGGCGCAGGGCCTGGGCATCGCGGCGGTGTCGAGCGTGGAGTTCGTGCCGAGCCCGGACCTGCGCATGGTGGGCTTCAGCGACACCGAGATCTTCACGTATGCGCATGTGCTGTGCCTCGCGGAGCGCCGCGAGATGCGCATGGTCAGCGCCTTCTTCGACACGCTGGTGCCGGCCATCGAGGCGCGCAGGCGCAAGGCCTGAACGGCCGCAGGCTCAACCGCGCGGATGATGCGCCGCGTGCAGTTGCTTCAGGCGCTCGCGCGCCACGTGCGTGTAGATGGTGGTGGTCGAGATGTCGGCATGGCCGAGCAGCAGTTGCACCGCGCGCAGGTCCACGCCGTGGTTCAGGAGGTGCGTGGCGAAGGCATGCCGCAGCGTGTGCGGCGACAGCGGCACATGGATGCCGGCGGCCGCCGCCTGCTTCTTGACGATGATCCAGAACATCACGCGCGTCATGCCCGCACCCCGCGCGGTCACGAAGAGGTCGGGCGTCTGCTGGCCATCGAGGATGACGGGGCGCGACTCCTCGAGATAGCGCTCGATCCAGCGCCGCGCCTCGCCGCCGAAGGGAACGAGGCGCTCCTTGCTGCCCTTGCCCAGCACGCGCAGCACGCCGTCGTTGAGGCTCATGTCGATGACCTTGAGCGCCACCAGCTCGCTCACGCGCAGGCCGCTGGCATACATCACTTCGAGCATCGCGCGATCGCGCAGGCCGAGCGGTGTCTCGACATCCGGCGCGGCCAGCAGGTCGTCGACCTGCTTTTCCGACAGGGTCTTGATCGCGCGCGGCATCTGACGTGCGGGCGCGAGCCGTATCGTCGGGTCCGCCGTGATGCGGCGCTCGCGCAGCGCCCATCGGTAATAGCGCTTGAAGACCGTGAGCCGCCGGTTGGCAGAGGTCGCCTTGCCCTTGTTCGAGAGACGCACGCCCATGTAGGCCTGCACGTCGGACTCCTCCGCAGTGTCGAGGGCGACACCGCCGCGCTGCTTGGCAAGCCACTGCGAGAACAGCGCAAGGTCGCGGCGGTACGCGGCCAGCGTGTTCTTCGAGAGGCCGTCCTCGAGCCAGAGGGCGTCGATGAACTCGTCGATTTCAGGGGTGGGTGCGGCAGCGGCCTCGGTCATGCGGAGCAAGATAACAAAAAGAAAAAGCCGCCCGGGCTGCGGGCGGCTTTCGTGGGGCAGAGGCGGATCAGTCGAGCTTCAGGTTCTGCTTCTTCACGACCTGCTTGTAGACCTCGTACTCGGCCTTGATCTGCGCTGCGAACTGCTCGGGCGTGTTGGCCACGATCAGCGAGCCGGTGTCCTCGATGCGCTTCTTCACGGCCGGATCTTCCACCGCCTTCTTCACGCCGGCGGCGACCTTGTCCACCACATCCTTCGGCAGGCCCTTCGGGCCGAGGATGCCGTAGTAGGCCATGCGGTTCACCGGCTCCAGGCCCACTTCCTTGAAGGTCGGCACGTTGGGCAGCGCAGCCAGGCGCTGGGGCGCCGACACCACGATCGGGATCAACCGGCCGCTGGTGATGAAGGGCATGGCCGAGGGGATGTTGTCGAACATGATCGGCACCTGGCCGGCCACCACGTCGTTCAACGCGGGGCCCGCGCCGCGGTAGGGAATGTGCGTGACGAAGGTGTTGGTCAGGCTCTTGTAGAGCTCCATCAGCAGGTGGCCGATGCCGCCCGTGCCCGACGAGGCGTACGAATACTTGCCGGGGTTCTTCTTCAGTTCGGCGACGAACTCGGCGTAGTTCTTGGCCGGGAAGCTCGGGTTCACCGCAATGATGTTCGGCGTGGCCGCGATGTTGGTGATCGGCGTGAAGTCGTTGATCGGGTCGTACGGCGTCTTCGGGTTGATGGCCGGGTTGGCGGCCGTGCTCGATACGGTGGCCACGCCGAGCTTGTAGCCATCGGGCGTGGCGCGTGCGGTTTCGGCCGCGCCGACGATGCCGCCGCCACCGGCGCGGTTGATCACCACCACCGGCTGGCCCAGGATCTTGCCCAGCGGATCGGAGATCACGCGGGCCACGATGTCCGTCGTGCCGCCCGGCGCGAACGGCACGCTCAGTTCGACCGGCTTGGCGGGATAGCCCTGTGCAAAGCTCTGGCCCGCGACTGCGGCCAGGGCGACTGCCCCCATCAGGGCGCTCCATTGACGACGTTGCATCGAATAACTCCTTGATTTGACTTGCTTTGACTGACGGATGTCGAAAAAAGCGAAGCCCGGATGCTAGCGGTTACCGGGGGCCCCTCGTGCTCTGGATTACCCATGGTCCGTGCGGTTTATGCTCGAAACGGTGAACTACGCACAGCTGCTTTTCCCCGACTTCTCCCTCATCGCCATCGGCTGGCTCCTGTGCCGCTACACCGCGCTCGACCGCCGCGTGTGGGACCAGGTCGAGAGCCTGGTTTATTACTTCCTCTTTCCGGTGCTGCTGTTCCATTCGATCGTGCGCAGCCCGCTCGACTTCGGCGCCACCTCGAGCCTGCTGACCGCCGGTGTCGGCGTCGGCCTCTGCGGCATTGCGCTGGCGTATGCGCTGCCCTTCGTCCCCGGGATCGGCCCGCACATCGACCGCCGCGACCACGCTGCGAGCGCGCAGGTCGCGTTCCGCTTCAACTCCTTCATCTGCCTCGCACTGGCCGACCGGCTCGCCGGTCCCGAAGGCCTCTTGCTCATCGCGGTGCTGATCGGCGTATGCGTGCCGATGTTCAACATCGCGGCCGTGTGGCCGATGACGCGGCATGCGCAAACCGGCTTCGTGCGGCAACTGGTGCGCAACCCGCTGATCGTGGCGACGGTGGCCGGGCTGTTGGCGAACGTGCTGGGCCTCACGGTGCCGAACTGGCTCACGCCGACGCTCACCCGCATCGGCGCCGCCTCGCTCGCGCTGGGCCTCTTGGCCGCGGGTGCGGGAATGCAGTTCGCGACGCTGGGGCGGGGCAAGGTGCTGGCGGTGTCGGTGCTGGCGATACGGCACCTGATTCTTCCGCTGGTGGCGTGGGGGTTGGCTCGGACGCTGGGGCTGGACGGAATACAGGCCTCGGTGCTGATGGCTTTTTCTGCCGTGCCGACGGCGTCGAGCGCCTATGTGCTCGCGGCGCGCATGGGCTACAACGGGCCGTATGTGGCGGGGCTGGTGACGCTGTCGACGGTGCTGGGCGTTGCGAGCCTGCCGTTCGCGCTGGCGTTGCCGCGATAGCTCAGCGCCGCAGCAGCGCCGGCACCGCCGATGCCAGCATCGCGACACCCGATGCGGTGAGCAGGCTCAGCACGAGCTTGCGAAACGCCGTCTCGCTGATGCCGATATAAAGCCGCGCGCCCAGCAGCACCGGCACGGCGACCGCCAGCGCCACGAGCCCCAGCAGCGGCACCATCGACGCCGCGATGCTGCCGCTTGCGAGATGAATCGCGAACGCCACCATCAGCATCGAGAGATTGAAGTTCTGGATCACCGCACGCTGCGTATCGCGTTGAAAGCCTCGCAACGTGCACCAGAGCGTGGGGATCGTGCCGGAGAAGCCCCCGATGCCCGCCATCGCGCCGCCGATGGCGCCAACAATCCCGTCCGCTGCGCGGCCGCCGAACGTGATCTTCGGCAGATGCTGCGACATCAGCATCGCCGGGCACCACAGCACCAGCAGCGTGCCCAGGCACACCTTGAAGACCACGAGATCCAGATGCGGCAGCAGCCAGACACCGAAAGGCACGCCGACCAGGCCTCCGAGCACGAACGGCCAGAGCAAGGACTTGTCGAAAGCGCGCCGCACGGTGACGGCAGCGATCACCTGCCCCGTCAGCGCACCGAACAGCGCGAGCACCGCGGCCAGTTGCGGCTCCAGCGTCCAGGCCCAGACCGACATCGCGACCAGCCCGAATGCAAAGCCCGACAGGCCCTGCACGAACCCCGCCAGCACGGCGCCGACGATCACATAGACATACAAGGCTTGCATGCGGCCGATGATAGAAGCCGCACGCACCGAGCCCGCCTCGACGGGCGGGCCGAGAAAGGATCAGGCCGAAGCCGGCACCAGCGCCGTGCGGCGCACCCGGGTGACGTTGAACGCACTCGCGATCAGCACGCCCTGCACCAGCGCCAGGCCGACGATCACGCTCGTGTACTGACCGTGGTCCATCAGGCGGCCGAACACCAGCGGCGCGAGCGCCTGGCCGATGTCGAGCCCCGCGTACACCACGCCGTAGACGCGGCCCGTGGCGTTGGGCGGCGTCGAGCGCTTGACCAGCAGGTCGCGCGACGGACCGGCCACGCCCGAGACAAAGCCCATCGCGCCGAACAGCACCGGCACGAGGATCGGCGGGAACTGGGCAAAGGCCAGCACCAGCGCAAGCGCCGCCGCGATGCCGAAACCCGCGCCCACGATGCGCTCGCAGCGCGACGGGTCGGAGGCAAGGAAGCCGCCCACCACCATGCCGGCCGCACTCGCCACCATGTAGACCGTGAGACACACCGCCACCAGCGCCACCGGCACCGCATGCAGATGGCCCGCGGCCACCGGCGCGAA
Organism: Variovorax boronicumulans; assembly: GCF_030812215.1. Classification (GTDB taxonomy): domain Bacteria; phylum Pseudomonadota; class Gammaproteobacteria; order Burkholderiales; family Burkholderiaceae_C; genus Variovorax; species Variovorax boronicumulans_C. The sequence goes on from NZ_JAUSSG010000001.1 coordinate 795,434, forward strand.
GGTCTGCACCACGCTGATCACCGCGGCATAGAAGAAGAAGAAACCGAAGCACATCCACACGGCCGGGATGCGAAGGAAATCGAACTCGCCACCGATCGGCGCCGGCTCGCCCTGCCCCGTCGCCTTGTGCACGGCCGCGACGTCGAGCGAGAGCACGCTGCGGTACGCCCACAGCACCAGCAGCACCACGATCGCGACCGCACCCGCCGAGGCCAGCGCCACGCGCCACGAGAACGCAATGGCGATCGGCACCACGAAGGCTGGCGCGAGCGCCCAGCCCAGGCTGCCGGTGATGCCGTGCACGCTGTAGGCATGGCCCAGGCGCGTGGGCGCGACCTTGCGGTTGAACAGCGTGTAGTCGACCGGGTGGAACACGCCGTTGCCGATGCCGCCGACCACGGCGCACACCAGCAGCATCCAGTAGCTCTGCGCCATCGCATAGCCGAAGGCGGCGAGGCCGAGCGCGCCGAGTCCCACGAACAGCACCGGGCGCGGGCCCAGCTTGTCGACGATGAAGCCCGAGGCAGCCTGCACGATGCACGAGACCACGAAGAAGACGGTGAGCACCGCGCCCAGTTCGGTGTAGCTCACGTTGAACGCGTCCTTGAGCCAGGGGAACAGGGGCGCCAGGATGAGCTGGCTGAAGTGGCTGATCGCGTGGGCCAGGCCGACGAGGCCGATGAGCTTCGCGTCGGAGCGCAGGGAGCTCGCTGGGGAGGTGGTGGTCGCGTGGGAAGACATGGATTGCTACAAAAAACCGGGGCAGGCACCGATGCTATGCGCGCGGGGCGCGGCAGAATGGCGATACAGCGACAACATTTGTCGAAACCATGCCACGCACCGCTTCCTCCTCCTTTCCCGCCCCGGTCACCAGCGTTGCCTCGCTCACGCCGCACCTCTTCGCACCCGACGCGGTGCGCCCGCTGCGCGCCAAGGAACACTTCCTGAGCGCCGACACCTTCGTCGAGCTGCACCAGCATCCGTGGCCGCAGCTCACCTTCTCCACGCGCGGCGTGATCCGCCTGAGCACCGAGGACGGCAGCTACATCGTGCCGCCCTCGCGCGCGCTCTGGGTGCCGGCCAACATGCCGCACAGCATCATGCTCATCGAGGACGCCGAGCTGCGCACCATCTACCTGCACGCGTGGCTCGCACCCTCGTGGGAGAAATGCGAGGTGCTCGAGATCAGCCCGCTGATGCGCGCCCTGATGCTCGCGCTGGACACCACGCCCGACGGCATGCCGCCCGCCGACCCGCAGGCGCCGCAGCGCGAGCGCATGATCGCGCCGCTCCTGGTGGACGAGATCGAACGCGCCACGCAGATCCGCATCGACGTGCCGCTGCCCACCGACAAGCGCCTGCGCCAGCTGTGCGAGGCGCTGCTGCGCAACCCCGCCGACCGCGCCACGCTGGCCGAGCGCGCAGCCACCATCGGCGCCAGCGAGCGCACGGTGGCGCGGCTTTTCCGGGACCAGCTGGGCATGAGCTGGCAGCAATGGCGCCAGCAGGCGGTGATGGCGCATGCGTTGCCGTTGCTTGCGCGCGGCATGGCGGTGAGCCAGGTCGCGGCCGCCAGCGGCTATGCCACCGACAGCGCGTTCTGCGCGATGTTCAAGGCAGCCACGGGACGCTCGCCGACCTCGTTCCAGCACAAGAAGCGCTCGGCCATCGCGGCCTGAACCTTGCTGCCCGGACCTTCGGGGCGCTGGGGCTTCACGACGCTCTGGCAAGATCGGCGGGCCCGAAGAACCACGGACCTCCCATCGATTCGCCCATGGCATTGCCTCCCCGACCGCAGACCTGGACCGCCGACATCGGCCTGCGCATTCGCCGCCACTTCCTCCTGAAGGCGGTCGGGACCACGGCCTTCACCTGGCTGTTCTTCATCGGCTACTTCCACCTGCTGCGCAACCCGTCCTTTCCGGTCGCGGTGATGCCGCTCACGGCGCTGGACCACCTGATTCCGTTCCAGCCCTACACGCTGGGCGCATACCTCTCGCTCTGGGTCTACGTGGGCCTTGCGCCCGGGCTGCAGCTGACTTTTCGCGAACTGGTGGTCTACGGGTTGTGGATCGGGGGGCTGTGCATCACCGGCCTGGGCATCTTCTATTTCTGGCCGACCCAGATACCGCCTTTGGCCATGGATGTGTCGGGCTATCCCGGCTTCGCGATGCTGCAGGGCGTGGACGCGGCGGGCAATGCCTGCCCGTCGATGCACGTGGCGGTCGCGATCTTCACGGCCCTGTGGATCGAGCATTTGCTGCGGCAGGCGCGCACGCCCGTGGTGCTGCGCATCGTCAACTGGACCTGGTTCGCCGCCATCGCCTATTCGACGCTGGCGGTCAAGCAGCATGTGGTGCTGGACGTGGTGGCGGGCGCGCTGCTCGGCATGGCGTTCGCACTGCCGTCGCTGCGCTGGCGGCCGGGCAGGCGTTTGCCAGGGGATTCCCCTCCGGTCGGAGCGGATATCATTGGTCATCACTGACCAACACAGGCCGAGCGAGGAAGGGATCGACCCCATGGCACACCCCGCAAGGGCTGCCATCGATCAACGGCGGCACAAGACGACAGGCATCGCACGATGAGTTCGCTGAAGGAATTGCAGGACCTGATTCACGAGAAGTACGGCATCGAACCGTCCAAGCTCGACCCCAACGCCTCGATGCGTGAAACCGGCGGTCTCGATTCGCTGGCGCTGGCCGAATTCCTCTTTGCCATCGAAGACCATTTCGGCATCACCATGCCCGACGAGGACGCGAGCATCGACACGCTGGCCGAGCTCGCGCAGCTGGTCGACAAGGTCCGGGCCGCGAAGCCAGCGTGAACCGCCACGAGGTTGCCGTCACCGGGCTGGGCGTCATGGCGCCTCATGGCGACGAGCCCGGCGCGCTGTTCGACGCGCTGCTGCAGGCCCGATCGGCCATCCGGCCCGTCTTTCCCGAATTGCCAAAGCCGGCCGCCGCAGCCACGGTGGCCTTCGACGAGACGCGCTGGTTCACCAAGCTGCAGCTCGCCGGCGTCGACCGCGTGAGCCAGCTCGCGGTGGCCGCGGCCGACCTTGCGCTGCGCGATGCGAACCAGCCCCTGGCCGATGCCGATCTCGAGCGCGTCGGCATCTACGCCGGCTGCGGCATGGGCGGCGCGGCTGCGCTGGAAGCGGCTTATCGCGGCAACGGCCGCGTGTCGCCGCTCACCATTCCGGCCTTCATGCCCAACGCGCCCGCGGCCCATGTGGCGATGCGCAACGGCGTGCTCGGCCCGGTGCTCACCTACTCCGTCGCCTGCGCGTCGTCGTCCGTCGCCATCGCCGAAGCCGCCAAGGCGATCGAACGCGGCGAGGTCGACATCGCCATTGCCGGCGGCAGCGAAGCGCTGATCGTGCCGGGCGTGGTGCTGGCCTGGCAGGCGATGCAGACGCTAGCCACCTTCCAGCCCGGCGCAGCGGCCGGCGCGGTGCGGCCGTTCGCGAGCGACCGCAGCGGCTTCGCGCTCGGCGAAGGCGCGGCCTTCCTGGTGCTCGAATCCGCCGAGCGCGCACGCCGCCGCGGCGCCCGCAGCTACGCCAAGCTGGCCGGCTGGGGCTTGAGCAGCGATGCCACCCATCTCACCAAGCCCGACGCCCCCGGCCAGGCGCGCGCATTGCGCCAGGCACTGCGACAGGCCGACCTGCAACCGCGCGACGTGGGCTACTGCAACGCGCACGGCACGGCCACGCGCATCGGCGACGTGGTCGAGCGCAATGCGCTGGCCGAGGTATGGGGCGACGACTTCGACAGCCTGCGCGTGAGCTCCACCAAGGCGCTGCACGGCCACATGCTCGGCGCGGCGGGCGCCATCGAGGCACTGATCACGGTGCTCGCGCTGCATCGCCGGCAACTGCCGCCCAATGCGAATTGCAGCGAGATCGATCCGGCCTGCAGCATGACCCTGGTGACGCAGGACGACACCGCCGCACCGGCGCTCGAAGCGGCGATCAGCAATTCCTTCGCCTTCGGCGGCACGAACTCGGTGCTGCTTTTCCGCCGCGCAGACTGATCAAGGCTGCGACGCGCGCCCTGCCTCGCAGAGCCATTCGACGAACGCCTCCGCCAGCGGATCGGCCGTGCGGTTCGGCGCCATGAACACGCTGTAGCCGCGGCTCGACGGCGCCCGGTGCGCACATGCGAGCTGCAGCTCGCCCGAACGCAGTTCGCGCTCGACGTAGTACAGCGGCACCAGCCCCACGCCGAGATCGGCCCGCACCGCCGCCACCAGCGAGGAGAACAGATCGAAGCGATGCCCCGCCACCAGGTTCTCGGGCGGCTGCGCGTGCGGCGTCTGCGCGAACCATTCCTCCCACGCGCCCATGCGCGTGCGCAGTTGGAGCAGCGGCGCGGCGCGAAAGTCGCCGCGCGCCATCGCGGCCCGGCCCTTCGCGCGCGAAGAGCACACGGCCACACAGAACTCGCCCATCAGCGGCCGCGCATCGGCGCCGGGCCACACCGCGTCGTCGTACTGCACGCCCACGTCGAACGGCATGTCGGCCATGTAGAGATCGGTCGGAAACACCTGCAGATGCAAGCTGCAGCCCGGGTTCCGTGCGATGAACTGCGGCAGCAGCGGCGTGAGCCAGCCCTCCGCCAGCACAGGCACCGCGCCGACGATCAGGCGCAGGCCGTCGACGCGCTGCGCCATCGCTTCGAGCGTGTGGTTCTGCAACCGCATCAGGTCGCCTGCGATCTGGCCGTGGTAGCGGCGCCCGGCATCGGTGAGCTCGGTGCCGCGCGCGGTGCGCTGCACCAGCCGCACGCCGATTTGCGATTCGAGGAGCCGCAATTGCTGGCTCACCGCGCTGTGCGTGAGGCACAGCTCCTCGGCCGCCTTGCCTACGCCGTGATGGCGGGCCACCGCATCGAAGATCAAGAGCGCTCGGGTGCTCGGAATGTGGCGGCGCATGGCGGTCTCGTAAGAAAAACTGACAAGGCCAAAGATTAAACCAGAGCAAGCGCCTCACTTGCCCCTAAGAATTGCTGACGGCGCCGCGTCGGCCGCGCCCTCTTCACCTTCAAGGACAACCCACCGCCATGCCTCGCTCCGCGTCATTCCGCCTTGCCCCGATCGTCCTCGCCCTCGCCTGCACCGCCGGGCTCGCCCAGGCCCAGAACGCCGCCGTGGCGGCCACGCCCACGCAGGTCCGGCCCGAGATCGACAAGGCTTACACGCAGCTGATGGCAGCCCCCGCGATCCAGAAGCTGCTCGATGCGGTGAAGGCCGATCACGAGCGCTCGGTCGAAGACCTGAAGATGCTCACCGAGATCGAAGCGCCGCCCTTCAAGGAGCAGAAACGTGCCGAAGTCTTCCTTGCGCGCATGAAGGCGCTGGGCCTCACCGACGCGAAGATCGACGCCGAAGGCAACGTGGTCGGCCTGCGCAAGGGCACGGGCAACGGCCCGAAGCTGCTGATCTCCGCGCACCTGGACACCGTGTTCCCCGCGGGCACCGACGTGAAAGTGAAGGAGCGCGACGGCAAGCTCTACGCCCCCGGCATCTCCGACGACACACGCGGCCTCGCCGTCCTGCTGTCGTGGCTCAAGGTACTCAACGACAACAAGATCCAGACCGTGGGCGACCTCCTGATCGTCGGCAACGTCGGCGAGGAAGAGCTGGGCAACCTGCGCGGCATCAAGGCGATCTTTCGCGACCACCTGGACATCGACGGCATGGTCGGCCTCGAACCGGCACCCGATGGCACGGTGCTGATGCTGGGCACAGGCAGCCACCGCTACGAGGTCACCTTCAAGGGCCCGGGCGGCCACAGTTTCGGTGCGTTCGGCCAGGTGCCCAGTGCGATCCACGGCATGGGCCGCGCGATCGCGAAGATCGCCGAAGTCCGCACGCCGACCTTCCCCAAGACCACCTTCACCGTCGGCACGGTGGGTGGCGGCACCTCGGTCAACACCATCGCGCCGGACGCACGCATGGCCATCGACATCCGGTCGGACGAAATGGCACCGCTGCTGGAGACCGAGAAAAAGATCCTCGCGGCCATCGACGAAGCGGTCGAGGAAGAGAACAAGCGCTGGAACGTGACCACGCTGAGCGCGAGCCGCAAGCTGATCGGCGACCGGCCGGGCGGCCGCACGCAGTCCGACACGGTGATCGTCGAGGCGGCCACGCGCGCGAACAGCGCCTTCGGCCACAAGACCCTGCTGACGGGCGCGAGCACCGACGCGAATGTGCCGATGTCGCTGGGCATCCCGGCCATCATCATCGGCGCCGGCGGCAAGACGGGCGGCTTCCACGCGCTGTCGGAATGGATCGACGTGACCGATGGCTGGAAGGGCGCGCAGAACTCGCTCGTGACGGTGCTGGGGCTGGTCGGGGTTCAGGGCACCAGCGAACCGCTGCTGGAGAAGCGCCCGCCCCGCAAGAACTAGCACGAGCCCCGGGGCGATGCCCCCGGAAACACCCGGGACTCTCCGGTATGCTGGTGGGCGCTTCTCCCCTTCGCTTTCCAAGGAGACCCCCATGCATGCTCGCTCCAGACTCATTGCCCTGGCCCTGCTTGCCGCAGGCGCCTCGGCGCAGGCCAACGACCTGCTCGACCAACTGAAGGAAAAAGCCGGCGCGGCGGCCAGCGCGCAAGGCGGCAACTCCACCACCAGCTCCGCGCTCGGCAACCTCGGCTTCAAGATGCCATCGATCGGCTCCAGCACCATCGGCAGTGCCGCCGGCGTGCTGCAGTACTGCGTGAAGAACAACTACCTCGGCGGCGATGCGGCCTCGGTGAAAGACAAGCTGCTGGCCAAGATCACCGGCCAGAAGCAGCAGGAAAAAAACTTCGAAAGCGGCGCGAAAGGTTTGTTGAAGGGCGGCGACGGCAAGACGCTCAACATGAAGATCCTGTCGTCGAAGGTGAAGGAAAAGGCCTGCGACTACGTGCTCAAGAACGCCACATCGCTGATCTGACCTGACAGCGGCCCCGCATTGCCTCCGCGCGGCGCACCGCGCATGTGCTTGCCGTCTCTCCCAGTGCGCCCGTAAACGACTTCATGACCCCGGCTGCCTCACCCACCTCCCTGCGCCAGCGCCTCGCGCGCTGGGTTCCCTGTCTTGCATGGCCCCGCCCTTCCGCGGGGCTGCTGCGCAGCGAGGCGATGGCCGGCATCACCGTGGCGCTGATGGTCATTCCGCAAGGCGTGGCGTATGCGGCGCTGGCCGGCATGCCGCTGGTCACGGGCGTCTACGCGGCGCTGTTCCCCGCGCTGATCGCGGTGATGTTCAGTTCGTCGCAGCGGCTGTCGGTCGGGCCGACGGCGCTCACCAGCCTGCTGGTCGGCGCCTCACTCGCGCCGCTTGCGGTGGCGGGCAGCGACGAATGGGTGGCGATGGCGGTGTGGCTCACGCTGATGTCGGGAACGATCCAGATCGTGCTGGGTGCGGGGCGCTTCGGCTGGCTGCTGCGGCTGGTCAATTCGCCGGTGCTGATCGGCTTCACGCAGGGCGCGGCGGTACTGATCGCGATCTCGCAGTTGCCGTCGCTGCTGGGCTTCACCGGCCGCACGATTCCCCAGGTGCTGCAGGGCGGGCCACTGCCCGACCTCGTGGCCATCGCCTTCGGCCTGGGCAGCATCTCGGTGCTGTGGCTGGGCAAGCGACTGCTGCCGCGTTTTCCGACCACGATGGCATTGGTGGCCGGTGCGGCCGCCATCAGCTGGGGCATCAACTACGCGCTGCGCGGCGGTGCGGTGGTCGGCAGCCTGCCTTCGGGCCTGCCCTCTTTCTACTGGCCCGGCCTGCTGCCATTGAGCACCTTCAGCGCGCTGGTGCTGCCCGCATTGATGATCACGCTGGTGAGCTTCCTGGAGACCGCCTCCAGCGCCAAGGTCGACAACGCGCGCGCCGGCACGCTGTGGAACGAAAACCAGGACCTGATCGGCCAGGGCCTGGCCAAGCTGGCCTCGGGCTTCACGGGCGCATTTCCGACCAGCTCGTCGTTCTCGCGCTCGGCCATCACGCTCTATGCGGGTGCGCAGACCGGCTGGGCGACGCTCTTCAGTGTTGTCGTGGTGGCCGGTGCGCTGCTGTGGCTCATGCCGCTGCTGTACCACGTGCCGCAGGCGGTGCTGGCCGCGGTGGTGGTCACGGCCATCCTCGGGCTGGTGAAGCCCGCGAGCTTCACGGCGCTGTGGCGCATCTCGCGCATCGAGGCGGGCATCGCCTTCGGCACCTTCGTGCTGACCATCGCGACCGCGCCGAGCATCTACTGGGGCGTGCTCGGCGGCCTGCTCGCGAGCATGGCGCACTACATGTACCGGCACCTGCATCCGCGCATCATCGAAGTGGGCCTGCACCCCGACGGGAGCCTGCGCGACCGCAACCTCTGGAAGCTGCCGCCGCTCGCGCCGCAGCTCTATGCGCTGCGCATGGACGCGGAGCTCGACTTCGCCTCGGCCTCCACGCTCGAACGCGCGCTCACCGTGGCGCTGGCCGAGCGCCCCGACCTCACCGATGTGTGCCTCTTCGCGCAGCCCATCAACCGCATCGACATCACCGGCGCCGAAGTGTTCGGCTCGATCCGCCGGATGATGGAATCCAAGGGCGTGCGCCTGCACCTGAGCGGCCTCAAGCTGCCCGCGATGCAGGTGCTGGAGCGAGCCGGCCTGCTCGCTCCGGGGCCGATGCTCTTCAGCTACCGCACCGACGGCGAGGCGCTCGCCGCGCTGATGCCGCGCATCGACGTGCCGATAGAGGCCGAGACCGCAGGCTGAACACGGTCCCCATGAAAACCACCATCGAAGAACTGGTCGCGTTTCGCACGGTGGTGGACACCGGCTCGATCACCGCCGCGGCCGAGCAGCTCGGCCACACGGTCTCGGGCATCAGCCGCGCACTGAGCCGGCTCGAGCAGAAGCTGGACACCACGCTGATGCGCCGCACCACCCGGCGCCTCGAACTCACCGAGGAAGGCGCCGCCTTCCTGCAGCGCACCCGCGCGATCCTCGATGCGATCGACGACGCCGAAGAACAGATGGCCGCCCGCCGCGAACAGCCGGCCGGCCGGCTTCGCGTGAACGCCGCCTCGCCCTTCATGCTGCACGCCGTCGTGCCGCTGGTGCCTGAATTCCGGAAGCTCTACCCGCAGATCAGCCTGGAGCTGGACACCGACGACCTGCCCATCGACCTGCTGGAGCGCCGCACCGACATCGCGATCCGCATCGGGCCGCTGCGCGATTCCACGCTGCATGCGCGGCCGCTCGGCACGCACCGCCTGCGGGTGCTGGCGAGCCCGGCGTACCTGGAGGCGCACGGCAAGCCGCGCACCGCCGCCGAACTGGCCGATCACGCGCTGCTGGGTTTCACGCAACCCGAGTCGCTCAACCGCTGGCCGCTGCGCGGGGCGCATGGCGACGAATGGCCCGTCGTGCCGACGCTCGCCGCATCGAGCGGCGAAACGCTGCGCCAGCTCGCACTCGCCGGTGCGGGCATCGTGTGTCTCGCGGATTTCATGACCGCCGCCGACCGCGCGAGCGGCACGCTGGTGCAGGTGTTGGCGAAGGAAACGGTGGATGTGCGCCAGCCGGTGAACGCGGTGTATTACCGCAACACGCAGCTGTCGGCGCGGATCACTTCGTTCCTCGACTTCCTGTCGCAGCGAATGACGTGAATGCGGGCGCTTATTTCGGCTGGGCCGGAACGAAGCGCTCCACTGCCGCCGACTTGATCTCGTACCCGCTCACGCCCATGTCCGCCGAGGCGTAGCGCGCGGCCTTCAGGATGCCGCTGACCTTGACCGTGTCCATTGCATGCAGGCCCTTGAAGGCCTGGTCGGCGATCACGTGCACGATCTGGTTGGCGGGCGGGGGCGGGGTGTGGATGCAGGCGCCGAAGTACGGCACCAGCAGGAATTCGCGGATGCCGTCCTGGGTGCTGTCGAGCGGCACCACGAAGCCGGCGAGCTTGGCCGCGGTGCCGTCGAGCGCCACGTTGACCGGCGCGTTGTCCCAGACGGCGCGCATTTCGTCCAGCATCTGGATCGCGCGCGGGTCGTTGTCGCGCAGGGCCTCCAGGCTGATGTTGCGGTAGCGCTTGGTCGGGTCCCAGCTCTTGGGGATGAGTTCCTCCCACTTGAGCTCCGGGGCCGAGGCCAGGGTCGCATTCGCGCCCGGCGCCGCAGAGCCCGGACCGCATCCGGTCAGCAGCGCAGCAGCCGGCATCAACAGAAACGCCGACAGCAGGCCAAGCGAAAAGAACCTTCTCATGACCACGATTTTGCTTGGGAGATGTTTCAGACGCGTAAAGCGGGACAAATTTCACAAATGGACGACCTCGCGCCAGAATGCCGCACCACGATATCGAGGAGATCCGCATGGCACCGACCGGATGGCTGGGACTCACGTCCCTCGGCATTGTTCACACCGCGATCAGCCTGATCGCCGTCTTCGCGGGGATCGTCGCCCTGCTGCGCCACAAGGAAATCACCCTCCGCACCGGATGGGGCCAGGTCTTCGTCTGGACCACCGTGCTCACCTGCCTGACCGGCTTTGGCATCTTCCAGCATGGCGGCTTCGGCAAGCCGCATGCGCTGGGCATCATCACGCTGGTCGCGCTCGCGGTGGGCGCGCTGGCCGGCCGGGGCAGCCTCGGCAAGAACTCGCGCTACATCGAGGCCATCGCCTATTCGGCGAGTTTTCTCTTCCACTGGATCCCGGCCTTCACCGAAACGCTGACGCGGCTCCCGCTCGGCGCGCCGTTGTTGTCCAACGCCGAAGCCCCCGAGCTGAAGGCAATCACCGCGGTGCTCGGCGTGCTGTACCTCGTCGGCGTGACGCTGCAGATCAAGCGGCTGCGCGGCGACAAGCCGGTCAGTCCCTCACAGGTCCGCGCAAGTTCTTGATCTGCGAACGCTGGCTCTTGCCTTCGAGCCGGCGCTGCTTCGAACCATAGGTGGGCTTGGTGGCGCGCCGCACGCGCGGCGGCGTGGCCACGGTGTCGATCACCGCCTGCAGGCGCGCGAGCGCATCGGCGCGGTTCATCTCCTGCGTGCGGTGCTGCTGCGCCTTGAGCACGAAGACGCCTTCCTGCGTGATGCGGCTGTCGCGCAACGCGAGCAGCCGCTCCTTCACATCGGCGGGCAGCGAGCTCGCGTGGATGTCGTAGCGCAGGTGCACCGCGCTCGATACCTTGTTGACGTTCTGCCCGCCCGCGCCCTGCGCCCGGATGGCGCTGATCTCGACTTCGTCGGGATCGATCAGGAGGGGTGGGCGCAGCATGCCCGCGAGTGTGCCCTGAACGCGCTCAGACGCGCTCGAAGACGGCGGCAATGCCCTGCCCGCCGCCGATGCACATCGTGACCAGCGCATAGCGCCCGCCCGTGCGGTGCAGCTCGGCAATCGCCTTCGTGGTGATGATCGCGCCGGTCGCGCCCACCGGATGGCCGAGCGAAATGCCCGAGCCGTTCGGGTTCACCTTGGCCGGATCGAAACCCAGCTCCTTGATGACCGCGCAGGCCTGCGCCGCGAAGGCTTCGTTCGACTCGATCACGTCGAAGTCCGCAACCTTCAGGCCGGTGCGCTCCAGCACCTTGCGGGTCGCCGGCACCGGGCCGATGCCCATGTACGCGGGCTCGACGCCGGCGTGCGCGTAGCCGACGAGGCGCGCCAGCGGCTTCAGGCCCAGCGCCTTCACGCGACCGCCCTCGGCCAGCACCACGGCAGCGGCGCCGTCGTTGATGCCCGAGGCATTGCCGGCGGTGACGAGGCCGTCCTTCTTGAACGCAGGCTTCATCTTGGAAAGCGTGTCGACCGTGGTGTCGGCGCGCACGTGCTCGTCGGTGTCGAACAGCACGACGCCCTTGCGCGTCTTCACCTCGACCGGAACGATCTGCGCCTTGAAGCGCCCCGCCGCAATCGCGGCTGCTGCGCGCTGCTGGCTGCTCACAGCCAGTTCGTCCATCTGCTCGCGCGTGATGCCGTAGCGCGCCGCCACGTTCTCGGCGGTGATGCCCATGTGGATCTTCTCCCACGGGTCGTGCAGGATGCCCAGCATGTAGTCGACCAGCACCGCATCGCCCATGCGCGCGCCGTAGCGGGCCGAGGTGTCGAAATACGGCCCGCGGCTCATCGATTCGGAGCCGCCGCCGATGGCGATGTCGCAGTCGCCGAGCGCAATCGCCTGCGCCGCCGACACGATGGCCTGCAGGCCCGAGCCGCAGAGACGGTTGACGTTGAAGGCCGGGGTCTCGATGGGGCAGCCCGCGTCGATGGCGGCCACGCGGCTCAGGTACGCGTCCTTCACGTCGGTGGGGATCACGTTGCCCATCACCACGTGGCCGATGGCGTCGGCCGCGACGCCGCTGCGTTCGATGGCGGCCTTGACGGCGGTGGTGGCCAGCTGGGTGTTGGGCACGTCCTTCAGCGCGCCGCCGAAGGTGCCGATGGCGGTGCGGGCGGTGCCGACCACGAAGATGTCGCGTGAGGTCATGGTGTGGATCTCCTGGATTGAAAAAATCGGTTCAGGCGCAGTGGCCGGTCACTTGGGCTTCACCGCGGCGGGCTTGCGGCGCACCGCGGCCGGACGGTGCAGCACGCCGTTGAGCAGCAGCTCGATGCCCTGGTCGGCGATCTGGTCGGGTGTGAGGTCGCCGTCCGGGCGGTACCAGCGGCCGATCCAGCTGAGCGCACCGGCCAGCATGAAGGCCGCCATCTTCGGGTCGCAGGGCGCGAGCGAGCCTTCGGCCACGCCGTCTTCGATGAGCCGGCGGAACTGCCCGTCGATACCTGCCTTCAGGCGGCGCAGTTCCTTCTTGAGCGGCGCGGGCAGCGGGTCTTCGCCGATGCGGATCACGCACATGCCGAAGTCCTGCGTCACCACGCTCGAATAGATGCGCATGCAGGCCTTGAGCTGGTCGATGGCGCTGCCGCCCGCGGCGCGCACCTCGCCGATGCCGGCCTGCATCAGGTCGAGCGCGGTCTTCACGCACTCCAGCAGGATCTGGTCCTTGTTCTCCACGTAGTAGTAGAGCGTGGGCTTGCTCACGTTGAGCCGCTCGGCAATGTCGTCGAGCGAGGTCGCGTGAAAGCCGCGCTCGTTGAACAGCTGGGCCGCCGTCTGCAGCACGGCATTGCGCTTGACCTCGCGCTGCTGCGCGCGCTTGTCGGCGGGCTCCCAGGGTGAGGAAGGGATGGTCTGGCGAAGTGCGGAGGAGGCTTGGCGAGGCATGGGAGGCATCGGGTTTCTGCGGGCGGGGAAAGTCCGGATGCCGCGCCATGCGGCGAACTGTGACATTACCCGCCAGTAGGAATTTTACGGGCCAGTAGCTTTTCTGCCCCTGGACACAAACCCTGACCCTAGCGCCCTCCTCTTAGCCATGCCTGACGAGCCTTCACGGGACGCCTCCTCCGCCCCTGCCTCCACCGTGCTGCAGGTGGACGCGTTGACGCTCGCATTCGGCGGCGTGAAGGCGCTGACAAACGTGGGCTTCGGCGTGGCGCCCGGCTCGATCACCGCGGTGATCGGCCCCAACGGCGCGGGCAAGACATCGCTCTTCAACACCATCTCGGGCTTCTACAAGCCGGCCGAGGGCCGCGTGCTGTTCGAGGGCAAGGACATCACCCGCCTCCCGGCGCCGAAGCGCGCGGCGCTCGGCCTCGCACGCAGCTTCCAGAACATCGCGCTGTTCCGCGGCATGACGGTGCTCGACAACATCAAGCTCGGCCGCCACGTGCACCTGAAGACCAATGTGTTCGACGCGCTCTTCTACCTGGGCCGTGCGCGCCGCGAAGAGGCCGAACTGCGCCGCGACGTGGAGGAACGGATCATCGACTTCCTGGAGATCGACCACATCCGCCACGCCTCGGTCGCCGCCCTGCCCTACGGCCTGCAGAAGCGCGTGGAGATGGCCCGTGCGCTGGCCATGCAACCCAAGGTGCTGATGCTCGATGAGCCCGTGGCCGGCATGAACCGCGAAGAGACCGAAGACATGGCGCGCTTCATCCTCGACGTGCGGCGCGAATGGGGCATCACGGTGCTGATGGTGGAGCACGATATGGGCATGGTGATGGACCTGTCCGACCACGTGGTGGTGCTCAACTTCGGCCAGGTCATCGCACAGGGCACGCCGGCCGAGGTGCAGGCCGACCCCGAGGTGATTCGCGCGTACCTCGGTGCGGGCGATGTCGGCGAACTGCGGCGGCGGCTGCGCGGCGAAGCCACGGCAGGAGTCGCCTGATGGATTGGGCCTACCTCTTCGAGATCGCGCTCACCGGCATCGCGGGCGGCGGGCTCTATGCGCTGGCCGCGCTCGCCTTCGTGCTGGTCTACAAGGCCACGCGCGTGGTCAACATCGCCATCGGCGAGATGCTGATGGTCGGCGCATACCTGTTCTTCGCGTTCGCCGCGAGCTTCTCGCTGCCGATCTGGCTCGCGGTGCTGGGCTCGGTGATCGGCACCGGGCTTCTGGGCGCGGTGATCGAGCGCACGATGATCCGCCCGCTGCTCGGCGAGCCGCCGATCTCGGTGTTCATGGTGACGGTCGGGCTCGCATCGATCCTCGTGGGGCTGGTCGAGATCATCTGGACCGCCGACCAGCGCCGCCTGCCCGAGTTCCTGCCGAACGCGCCGGTGATGGTCGGCGATGCATTCCTCGCGCCCAAGATCGCCTACGGCGCGCTCATCGCCGTGGTGCTGATCGGAATGGTGCTGCTGCTGTTCCGCTTCTGGCGCGGCGGCGTGGCATTGCGGGCCACCGCCTCGGACCAGGCGGCGGCGTACTCGATGGGCATCAACGTGCCGCGCGTGTTCTCGCTCGCATGGGTGGCCTCGGCCATGATCGCGGCCGTGGCCGGCATCATCGTCGGCGCCATCGGCGGCATCTCGTCGTCGATGGGGGTGTTCGGCCTGTCGGTGCTGGTGGTGGTGATCGTCGGCGGGCTCGACAGCGTGCTGGGCGCGCTGGTCGGCGGCGTCTTCATCGGGCTGGTGGAAGCGCTGGCGGGCTCGTACCTCGGCGGCGAATACAAGCTGCTCGCCACCTTCATCGTGCTGGTGCTCGTGCTGATAGTGCGGCCCTACGGGCTCTTCGGCACGCACGAGATCGAGAGACTCTGATGCGCATCGGCACGCTCAAGCAAAGCTATGTCGCGGATGCGGCGCTGTTCGATTCGCGCACCCAGAAGGTGTGGCTCGCGATCGGCGCGGCGCTGCTGGTGCTGTTTCCGTTCATGGCCAGCGACTACTGGCTGTACCTCGCGTGCCTCGTGGCCATCAACGTGGCGAGCGCCACCGGCCTGAACATCCTCACCGGCTACACGGGCCTGGTGAGCCTCGGGCAAGCGGCGTTCATGGGCCTGGGCGCCTACACCGTCGCGATCATGCAGACACGGCTCGGCACGCCCTTCCTGCTGAACATCCTTGCGGGCGGCGTGGTCGCCATGCTCGGCGGGCTGATCGTGGGCATTCCCTCGTTGCGCGTGAAAGGCCTGTACCTGGCCATCGCGACCATCGCAGCCTCGTTCATCACGCACTTCCTGTTCGCCAACCTCAAGCTCACGGGCGGCACGACCGGCATCTCGCTGCCGCCGGCGCAGTTCTTCGGCCTGCCGCTCGATACGTCATTCCGCCTCTACTGGGTGATCGTGCCGGTCATGCTGCTCATGGTGCTGGGCGCGGCCAACCTCTTTCGCACCCGCGTGGGTCGGGCCTTCATCGCGATCCGCGACCGCGACATCTCGGCCGAGGTGCTGGGCATTCCGCTCCTGCGCTACAAGCTGCTCTCGTTCGGGCTCTCGTCGTTCTACGCGGGCGTGGCGGGCGGGCTGTGGGCCTACTTCTTCCGCGTGGTCACGCCCGAGAGCTTTCCGCTGCTGATGTCGATCTTCTTCCTCGCGGCCATCATCGTCGGCGGCATGGGCACGATTTTGGGCGGCATCTTCGGCGCGGTGTTCATGACGATGGTGCCCGAGCTGCTCAAGCTCATCGTCGACCTGCTGCCCGGCGGTGTCGAGATGACGGTGTTCCTCTCGCCCGTGCGCACCGTCGTGTTCGGGCTGCTGATCGTCGGATTTCTGGTGTTCGAGCCGCACGGGCTCGCAGAAGTGTGGCGGCGCATACGCCGCTTTTTCCATCTATGGCCGTTCCGCAACTGAGCCCATTCCATCAGGAGACAAGCATGCCCAATACACCGAAGACACAGAAGACACCGAAGCTTTCCCAATACCGCCGTGCGCTGCTGATCGCCGCGGGTCTCGCCGCCGCCGTACCGTTCGCGAACGCGCAAGGCACCGAGGACATCGTCATCGGCGGCTCGATACCGATGACCGGCGTGTTCGCCTTCGCGGGCGTCGGCATCAACGCCGGCATTGCCGACTACGTGAAGATCGTCAACGACGCGGGCGGCATCAAGGGCCGGAAGCTGCGCTACGTGCCGGAAGACACGGGCTACAAGGTCGACGTGTCGGTCGCGGCCTTTAAGAAGATCACGAGCCAGAACAAGGTCAACCTCTACTACGGCGACTCGACCGGCTTCTCCAAGACCATCAACCCCGAGCTGGACCGCAGCGGCCAGATCCTGATGGCGGGCGCCTCCTTCGCGACCGAGCTCAACGACTCGGCCAAGTACCCGAACCAGTTTCTGGTCGGCCCCGACTACACCGAGCAGATCGGCATCCTGCTGCGCCACATCGCCAAGGAAAAGCCGGGCGCGAAGGTGGCCTTCGTGTACTCCGATTCCGAATTCGGCCGCGACCCCATCGAAGCCAGCGAAGCCGCCGCAAAGAAGCTCGGCCTCACGGTGCCGGTGAAGCTCATGACGCCGGCCGGCAGCGTGGACGTGTCGACCGAGGTCATCAAGCTGCGCCGCGCCGCGCCCGACTACACCATCTTCCACGGCTACATCCTCGCGCCCATTCCCGAGTTCGTGCAGCAGGGCAAGCAGATGGGCATGACCAGCAAGTGGATGGGCACCTTCTGGACCATGGACAGCTCCACCGTCATGAAGATGGGCGAAGGCGCCGACGGCTTCATGGGCGTGATGCCCTACCGCTACTACTACGACACTTCGGCCAAGGCGCCGATGCTCGACAAGATCCGGGCGCTGCGCCCCGAGTACCAGAGCACGGCCTACACGCAGGGCTTTCTCACGGCGATGCTGTTCACGGAAGCAGCCAAGCGCACCCTCGACGCGGGCAAGCCGTTGGACGGCAAGAACCTGAAGGCCTCGCTCAACACCATCAAGGACTTCGACACGGGCGGGATCATCGGCACGCCGATCACCATCAAGGGCAACTCGATTCCGGTCGGGCGCGTCTACAAGGCCGACATGAAGGCGCAGAAGATGGTGCCGGCCTCGGACTGGATCTCGCTGAACTGAGCCATGAACCTGCCCGCGGCTGCTTCCGCTTCGCAGATGGCTGACCTCGTCCTGGAGGTCAACAACATCGAGGTGGTCTACAACAAGGTCGTGCAGGTGCTGCGCGGCCTGTCGCTGGCCGTGCCGCGCGGGCAGATCGTGGCGCTGCTGGGGAGCAACGGCGCGGGCAAGTCGACCACGTTGAAGGCGGTATCGGGATTGCTGGCATTGGAAGACGGCGAGGTCGAGGCCGGCCGCATCGTGTTCGACGGCGCGCCGACTGCGCAGCTCGCGCCCCAACAACTCGTGCGGCGCGGACTCAGCCATGTGATGGAAGGCCGCCGCGTCTTCGAGGACCTCACCGTCGAGGAAAACCTCGTGGCCGCGACCTATGCGCTCACGGGGCGCGAAGGCGCCGCAGCGCCGCGCAACTTCGACGACGTGTACGCCTATTTCCCCCGCCTGCACGAGCGCCGCAAGGGCCTCGCGGGCTATCTGTCGGGCGGCGAGCAGCAGATGCTGGCCATCGGCCGCGCACTGGTCGCGCAGCCCAAGCTGATCCTGCTGGACGAACCCTCGCTGGGCCTCTCGCCCAAGCTGGTGGAAGACATCTTCACGATCATTGCGCGCATCAACGCCGAGCGCGGCACCTCGATGCTGCTGGTGGAGCAGAACGCGAGCGTGGCGCTGGCCATCGCGCACACGGGCTACATCATGGAAAGCGGCAAGGTGGTGATCGACGGCAGCGCCGAGCGCCTGGCCGCCGACCCCGATGTGCGCGAGTTCTACCTGGGCGTGGGCGGCAGCGGCGAGTCGCGCAGCTTCCGCGCGCTCAAGCACTACAAGCGCCGCAAGCGCTGGCTGTCATGACCGAGGCGCCTCTTCCCTCCCTCACGCTGCCGCAGATGCTGCGCGAGCAGGCGCGCATGCAGCCGCAGCGCATCGCGATCCGGCAGAAGGACTTCGGCATCTGGCATCCGCTGGACTGGGCCGGGTACCTGCGGCGCGCCACGCATTTCGGACTTGGCCTGCATGCGATGGGCCTGGCATCGGGCGGGCACCTCGGGGTGATTTCGGAGAACCGCGTCGAATGGCTGCTCTCGCAGATGGGCGCGGGGCTGATCGGCGCGGTGACCGTAGGCGTCTACCCGACCAGCCCGAGCAACGAGGTGGCCTATGTGGTCGGGCATGCGGACATCGAGGTGATCGTCTGCGAAGACCAGGAGCAGACCGACAAGGTGCTCGACGCCATTGCGCAGCTGCCGCGCCTGCGCAAGATCGTGGTGATCGAGACCAAGGGCCTCGCGAGCTACCCGCCCGAAGTGCGCGAGCGCATCGCGACGTTCGCGGAAGTCGAAGAGGCCGGCGCCCGGGTGCAGGCGCGCGAGGGCACCGCGCCGGTCGACGCCGCCCTGCAGCGCCAGACACTCGCCGACACCGGCTTGATGATCTACACCTCGGGCTCCACCGGCAAGCCCAAGGGCGCGATGATTTCGTACCGCAACATCCGCGGCGTGGTGCCCGGCATCGTCGAGCGTCTGGCGCTCGATGGCGACACCACACACCTGTCGTACCTGCCGCTGTGCCACGTGGCCGAGCAGATGCTCACGGCCTTCGTGCCGGTGTACCTGGGCTCGCAGGTGAACTTCGGCGAATCGATCCGCACCGTGCAGGAAGACCTGCGCGAAGTCGCGCCCACGATGTTCCTCGGCGTGCCGCGCATCTGGGAGAAGCTGCATGCGGGCATCAGCATCAAGATGCAGGAGACGGGGCGCCTGCAGCGCGCGCTGTTCCACCGGGCCATCGCGGCCTGTGCGCCGCTCGCCGAGAAGCCGCGCAGCACCTGGACGCTGGCCGAGCGCGGCCGCTTCGCCCTGGCCTACTGGACGGTGCTGCGCGCGCTGCAGAACTTCATCGGCCTGCGCCGCGCGCGCATCGCGCTCACCGGTGCTGCGCCGATTCCGGCGGACGTGGTGCGTTTCTTTCGCACGCTGGGCGTGCCGCTGGTGGAGGTGTACGGCCTCACGGAATCGACCGGCATGATCGCCGGCCACCGCAGCGACGCGGTGAAGATCGGCACCGTCGGCCCGCCCACGCAGGGCACCGAGCACCGCGTCGGCGAAGCGGGCGAATTGCTGGTGCGCGGCGAGATGGTGTTCGAGGGCTACTACAAGAACCCCGAGGCCACGGCCTCATCGATCCGCGAGGGGTGGCTGTACACCGGCGATGTGGTGCGCGA
Source organism: Variovorax boronicumulans (assembly GCF_030812215.1). GTDB lineage: Bacteria > Pseudomonadota > Gammaproteobacteria > Burkholderiales > Burkholderiaceae_C > Variovorax > Variovorax boronicumulans_C. Next base: position 814,999 of record NZ_JAUSSG010000001.1, read on the forward strand.
GGAAGACGGCCAGCTGCGCATCGTCGACCGCCTGAAGGACATCATGATCACTGCCGGCGGCAAGAACCTCACGCCGTCCGAGATCGAGAACACCATGAAGGGCAGCCCCTTCATCAAGGAATGCATCGTGGTGGCGGACGGCCGCAAGTTCGTCGGTGCGCTGCTGCAGATCGATTACGAAACGGTGGGCAAGTGGGCGGAGGCCGAGCGCATTCCGTTCACCCATTTCCGCTCGCTGGTGGAGGAGCCGCGGGTGCGGGCCCTGATCGAGACGGAGATTGCGCGAGGCAACGAGAAACTGGCCCAGGTGTCGCAGATCCGGCGTTTTCATCTGCTCACCAAAGAGTTGGACCATGACGACGGTGAAGTCACCGCCACCATGAAGGTGCGGCGCTCCAGCATCTACAAGACCTACGCCAGCGAGATCGAGGCGCTGTACAGCGCCTGATCGGACGTGTGCCCTATTCGCCGCGAACGGGGCGGGCCCGCACGTCGGTCACATCGTCGGCGCGGCCCAGCGTGATGGGGCTGCGCACCGACTCGCCGCGCGCACGGGCGCTGACCACGTCGGCGGCGGTGGGTTCGGCCGGCTTTGCCGCATTGCGAAACCGGTCGAAGCCCGAGCGTGGGTTGAAGCGCCCGCCCATCGAAGCCATCCAGGGCGTCACGGGCTTGCCCGTGAGACGCCCCCAGGCGTAGCGCACGCCCCACACGGCCGCCAGCAGCATGACCGCGACGGCCAGGCTGGCCGCGAAAACCAGCCCGAGGAGCAGAAGAATGACGCGAAGAATGAAGTTCATCATCCGACTTTAGGCCGAGGCCGCCGCCGTTGGTTCCCCGCCCTTGCTGAACGAGAACTGGCCCGGCGACTGGATCGGGTCGGTGTTGACCTCGATCGTGTCCTTCGGCCCGAAGCTGCCGTCCAGCAACAGCTTGGAGAGCGGGTTCTCGATGCGCTGCTGGATCGCACGCTTCAACGGCCGCGCACCGAACACCGGGTCGAAACCGACCTTGGCGATCTCGGCCAGCGCCGCGGGCGACACCTCCAGGCCCAGGTCCATCTTCGCCAGACGCGCCTTGAGCACCTTCAACTGGATCGCGGCGATCGATTCGATGTTCTTCGCGTCGAGCGCGTGGAACACGACCGTCTCGTCGATGCGATTCAGGAACTCGGGACGGAAGTAGTTCTTCAGTTCGTCCCACACCGCTTCCTTGATCTCTTCCGAAGGCTTGCCCACCATGGCCTGGATGATCGGCGAGCCGATGTTGCTCGTCATCACGATCACGGTGTTCTTGAAGTCCACGGTGCGGCCCTGGCCGTCGGTCAGGCGGCCATCGTCGAGCACCTGCAGCAGCACGTTGAAGACGTCGGGGTGCGCTTTCTCGACCTCGTCGAGCAGCACCACGCTGTAGGGCTTGCGGCGCACGGCTTCGGTGAGGTAGCCGCCTTCTTCATAGCCCACGTAGCCCGGTGGCGCGCCGATGAGGCGGGCGACCGAATGCTTCTCCATGAACTCGCTCATGTCGATGCGGATCAGGTGGTCTTCGCTGTCGAACAGGAAGCCAGCGAGCGCCTTGCACAGCTCGGTCTTGCCCACGCCCGTGGGGCCGAGGAAGAGGAACGAACCCGTGGGGCGGTTCGGATCGGACAAGCCCGAGCGCGAGCGGCGGATCGCGTTCGCGACCGCGCCGATGGCCTCGTCCTGGCCGACCACACGCTCATGCAGCTTGTCTTCCATCACGAGCAGCTTGTCGCGTTCGCCCTGCATCAGCTTGGCGACCGGGATGCCGGTGGCGCGCGCCACGACCTCGGCGATTTCTTCAGCGCCGACTTGCGTGCGCAGGAGCGTGGGCGCGCTGGACTTGCCCTTGCTCGCTTCGCTGGCTTCGGCCTCCTTCAGGCGCTTCTCGAGCGCGGGCAGCTGCCCGTATTGCAGCTCGGCGACTTTGTTGAAGTCGCCCTTGCGCTTCCATTCCTCGATCTGGAACTTGATCTTGTCGATGTCCTCGCGCACATGCGCGCTGCCCTGGGCCTGGGCCTTCTCGGCCTGCCAGACCTCGTCGTAGTCGGCAATTTCCTTCTGCAGCTTGGCGATCTCGTCCTCGATGAGGCCAAAGCGCTTCTGCGAGGCTTCGTCCTTCTCGCGGCGCACGGCTTCGCGCTCGATCTGCAGCTGGATCAGGCGGCGGTCGAGGCGGTCCATCACCTCGGGCTTGGAGTCCATCTCGATCTTGATCTTGGCCGCGGCCTCGTCGATCAGGTCGATGGCCTTGTCGGGCAGGAAACGGTCGGTGATGTAGCGGTCGGAGAGCTCGGCCGCGGCCACGATGGCCGGGTCGGTGATCTGCACGCCGTGGTGCACTTCGTACTTCTCCTGCAGGCCGCGCAGGATCGCGATGGTGGCCTCGACGCTCGGCTCGCCCACGATGATCTTCTGGAAGCGGCGCTCCAGGGCAGCATCTTTCTCGATGTATTTGCGGTATTCGTCCAGCGTGGTCGCGCCCACGCAGTGCAGCTCGCCGCGCGCGAGCGCAGGCTTGAGCATGTTGCCCGCGTCCATCGCGCCCTCGGCCTTGCCGGCGCCGACCATGGTGTGCAGCTCGTCGATGAAGACGATGGTCTGGCCTTCGTCCTTCGCGAGCTCGTTGAGCACGGTCTTCAGGCGCTCTTCGAATTCGCCGCGGAACTTGGCGCCGGCCAGCAGCGAGGCCATGTCGAGCGACAGCACGCGCTTGCCCTTGAGCGAATCGGGCACCTCGCCCGCGACGATGCGCTGCGCAAGGCCTTCGACGATGGCGGTCTTGCCGACGCCGGGTTCACCGATGAGCACAGGGTTGTTCTTGGTGCGGCGCTGCAGCACCTGGATCGCGCGGCGGATCTCCTCGTCACGGCCGATGACCGGGTCGAGCTTGCCGAGACGCGCGCGCTCGGTCAGGTCCATGGTGTATTTCTTGAGGGCTTCGCGCTGGCCTTCGGCATCGGCGCTGTTCACGCCCTGCCCGCCGCGCACAGCGTCGATGGCCGATTCGAGCGACTTGCGGCTCAAGCCATTTTCTTTCGCGATCTTGCCGATGTCGGATTTGCTGTCCGCCACGGCCAAAAGGAAAAGCTCACCGGCAATGAACTGATCATTGCGCTTGATGGCTTCCTTCTCGGTGGCCTGCAGCAGCTTGCCGAGGTCGGGGCCGACCTGCACGATGTCGTGCCCCTGCACCTGCGGCAGCTTCTTGATGGCGGCTTCGGCCGCCTGCAAGAGACCCGGGACGTTGACGCCGGCACGCTCCAGCAGGGCGCGGGGGCCGTCGTCCTGGCGCAGCATCGCGACCAGCAGGTGGGCCGGTTCGATGTAGGCGTTGTCGTTGCCGAGCGCCAGCGTCTGGGCATCGCTCAGCGCTTCCTGAAATTTGGTGGTGAGTTTGTCTTGTCGCATGGTGGTATTCCTGCATCCAAAATAGGGCCGTTCGGGCACGATTCAAGGTTGTAAATCGGGCTCGTGCCGTGGGCACGGGTATTGCACGGTGCCCCGCACCTTCCTGCCGTAGGCATTTCTCTCTCTCGAATGGAGTCGATCATGGTTTTTTCAACGCAGCGCGTTCAGCCGGTCCGCCGGGCGATCAGCGCCGGCCTCTTTCTAGCCGCCGTGAGCCTGTCGGGCCTTGCGCAGGCGCAAAGCGGCACGCCCATCCGCCTGCTCGTGGGCTTTCCGGCCGGTGCAGGCACCGACGCCATTGCACGCACGCTGGGCGAAAAACTCAAGGACGTGCTGGGCGTGCCGGTGGTGGTCGAGAACCGCGCCGGCGCGGGCGGCCAGATCGCCGCGACGGTGCTGAAGTCCTCGCCCGCCGACGGCCACACGTTGTTCCTCACGCACGACCACACGATCTCGATCCTGCCGCAGGTGGTGAAGAACCCGGGTTTCAACCCCGCCACCGACTTCGTGCCCGTGGCCGGCTTCGCCACCTTCGCCAACGTGCTGGCCGTCTCGGGCGGCACGCCGGCCAAGAGCGTCGACGAGTACGTGAAGTGGGTCCGCACCGCCAAGGGCGGCAAGGAGACCATCGGCATCCCCGCGCCCGCGTCGATTCCCGAATTCCTCGTGAAGATGATCTCGGACAAGTACAAGATCGACGTGCAGCCCGCGCCCTACCGCGGCAGCGCGCCGATGACAGCCGACATGCTGGGCAACCAGATCACCGCGGGCATCGCCTCGGTGCCGGACTTCATCGAAAACCACAAGGCAGGCAAGGTGCGCATCGTGGCCTCCATCGGCGCCAAGCGCCAGGCGGTGATTCCGAACGTCCCGACCTTCACCGAACTGGGCTTCTCGAACCTGGAAGACCTGCCCTACTACGGCATCTTCGCGCCGGTGGGCACGCCGCAGCCGATCATCGACAAGTACGGCGATGCGCTGCAGAAGGTGCTGGCCATGCCCGATGTGAAGCAGAAGCTCACGACGATGGGCCTCACGGTCGGCTATGAGCCGCAAGGCCAGTTCGCGGGCCGTGTGCGGACGTATACGCAGACCTGGGAGCGGATCATCCAGGCCAGCGGGTTCAAGCCGCTTTGAGCTTGCCCTAGGCGTTCGGGGCAGAGATGCCCCAGCGCGCCAACGCCGCGTCGTCGCTGACGCGCGCATCGACCCAACGGGCGCCTTCGGGCGTCTGTTCTTTTTTCCAGAACGGCGCTTGGGTCTTCAAGTAGTCCATCAGGAACTCACAGGCCTCGAAGCTCTGGCCGCGGTGGGCCGAGATCACGGCCACCATCATGATCTGGTCGAGTGGCTGCAAGAGGCCGACGCGGTGGATCACGCGCGCGCCGAGGATGTCGAAGCGCTTGTGCGCCTCGTCGATCATGGCCTCGATGGCCTTCTCGGTCATGCCGGGGTAGTGCTCCAACTCCATCGAAGCCACGGTGCTGCCGTCATTGCGGTCTCTCACCGTGCCTATGAAGCTGCAGACCGCGCCCACGCGCTTGTCGCCCGCACGCAACGCGGCGAGCTCCTGGCTTAAGTCGAAATCACCCGTCTGGATCGAAACACGCGCAACGCTCATGTCCGGATTGTGTCATCGAGATAGACTGCGTCCATGCCTTGCCTCGCCACGCTCTCCACGGTGCCCTCGCACCCCGAGGGCCGTTGCGCGCGCCAGGGCAGCAAAGCCAAAAAACCAAAGCTCGTCTGACCGGAGCTGCGGTTCCGTCGTCGGATGAGCGACGGAACCTGCCAAGAGGCTTTGACCCCAGCATGGTTGTGCGCGCATCGGACGGTGGTTCTTTCCATCGGTTGATTCCTGAAAGGAAGCCTGCGTGCCACAACAACAAACCACCTCCCCTGATTTTTCGGGTCTCTGGATTCCGCTCGTCACGCCGTTCCGCGACGGCGCGGTCGACCATGCGGCACTCGCCACGCTGACCCGGCGCCTCGCCGCCGACGGCGTGGCCGGCTTCGTGGTCTGCGGCTCGACCGGCGAAGCCGCCGCACTCGACGAGGCGGAGCAACTGGCGTCGCTCGACACCGTGCTGGCGGCCGCCAGTGGCCTGCCGGTCGTCATGGGGCTCTCGGGCTACCACCTGGGCAAGACAACGGCCTGGGTGCGCAAGCTCTCGGAACAGCCGCTCGCGGGCCTGCTGGTGCCTGCGCCGCACTACATCCGCCCTTCGCAGGCAGGCCTCCTCGAATGGTTCCGCGCGATTGCCGATGCGAGCGCGGTGCCGGTGCTGATCTACGACATTCCCTATCGCACCGGTGCCACGCTCTCGCGCGAGACGCTGCTCGCGCTGGCTGCGCACCCGCGCATCAGGGGCATCAAGGACTGCGGCGGCGACATGGCCAAGACACGCGCCCTGATCGCCGACGGTCGGCTGCAGGTGCTGTCGGGCGAAGACCACCAGGTCTTCTCGACGGTGGCCGAAGGCGGCGCGGGCGCCATCGCTGCGAGCGGGCATGTGCAAACGAAGCGCTTCGTGCAGGTGCTGCGCCTCCTGGCCGACAACCGCCTCGCCGAGGCGCGCGCCGAGTGGCAACCGCTGCAGCCGCTGATCGAGATGCTCTTCGCCGAACCGAACCCCGGTCCGTTGAAGGCGCTGCTGGCGCACGGCGGCGCGATGCGCGACGAGTTGCGATCGCCGATGACGCGCGCCTCCGAGGGCCTGCGCGAACGCCTGGTGGCGCTGGACGCGCGGCTCAGCCGCCCGTAACCGGCGGGAAGAACGCGACCTCGCAGCCTTCGTGCAGGGCTGCGGCTTCGTCGCTCATGACCTGGTCGAGCGCCATGCGCACCGCCTTGCCGCGCGCGAGAGCGGTGGCGTGCGCACCGCCGCGTGCAATGAGTTCGTCGCGCAGTGCGGCGAGCGTTTCGGCGCGGGTGTCGACGGTTTCGTTGCTGCTGGAAAGCGCCTCGCGCACCGAGGCGAAATAACGGATCTGGACCTTCATGGGAATCTCAGGCGAGCAGCGAGGCGAAGGGAATGAAGTTCACGGTGTCGCCCGACTTGATCGTCCGGCCCGAAGGGTTGTCGACCACGCCATCGCCCCAGACCATCGAGGTCAGCACGCCGGAGCTCTGGTTGGCGAACAGGTCGAGCCCGCCCGCGGCGTTGCGCCGAGCGCGCAGGAACTCGCGGCGCTTGTCGGCGCGCGGCCAATCGAAATCGGCGCGCATCTGCACGGCCTCGGGCGTCACGCGATCAGCGCCCTGCAGCGTCAGCAGGAAGGGGCGCACGAGCATCAGGAAGGCCAGGAAGCTCGACACCGGATTGCCGGGCAACCCCGTCACGTGGCATGCGCCCTGACCGTTGCTGCGCGGGATCGCGCCATAGGCGAACGGCTTGCCGGGCTTCATCGACAGCGACCACAGCTGCAGCTCGCCGAGTGTCTGCAGCGCGGCGCGGATGTGGTCTTCCTCGCCGACGGAGACGCCGCCGGTGGTGATGATCAGGTCGCTCGCCTCGGCCGCATCGCGCAATGCCGCGATGGTGGTCTCGCGGTTGTCGGGCACGATGCCCAGGTCGTTCACCTCGCAGCCCAGGCGGTGCAGCAAGGCGCGCATGAAGAAGCGGTTGGAGTTGTAGATCGCGCCGGGCTTCATCGCGTCGGGTGCGACCTCGCCGGGCATCACCAGCTCGTCGCCGGTGGAAAGCATCGCCACGCGCGGCTTGCGCGTCACCTGCACTTTGTGGAAGCCCACGCTGGCGGCAAGACCGAGCGCCGCGGGCGTGAGGCGTTCGCCCTTCTTCAGCACGACGTCGCCGGAGGCCACGTCCTCGCCCGCGCGGCGGACCCACTGGCCGGTTGCCGGAACGATCGCGATGCGCACTGAACCCAGGCCGCCTTCCTCCGGCACGGCGGTCGTGTCTTCCTGCATCACGACGGCGTCGGCGCCCTCGGGAATCTGCGCGCCGGTGAAGATGCGCGCCGCGGTGCCGGCCGCGAGCGGCGTGCCGACGGTGCCCGCGGGAATGCGCTGCGTTACCTGGAGCACGGCGCCCGGCACGGTGCAATCGGCCGCGCGAACCGCGTAGCCGTCCATTGCGCTGTTGTCGCGCGGCGGCACGGTGAGCCCGGAGACGAGGTCCTGCGCGAGCACGCGGCCATCGGCATCGAAGGTGACGACGCTCTCGGCGGGGAGCTTCGGCGCGGCCTTGGCCAGCAACTGCGCGATGGCTTCGTCCAGCGGCATCAGCGGGGGCCGCGCGTTGGACGCGGAGAACGGAACGGGTGTGTCAGCCATGGTGTTCCGGGTTGTACTCGAAGCGCTCGCCATTGGCGATGAGCCACTGTGCGATGGCCTCGGCGTCGTTGAGGTCGAACAGCTGCCGCTCGGTGTGCGACGGCAGCTTGCCGGGCGCATCGGTGGCGACGGCGGTGACGAACGGATCGTCGGTATAGAGCACGGGCCGCAGCGCCTCGCCTGCTTCAGGCAGGCGCCAGACCTCGATCTTGAGTACGTCGCTGTGCCGGAAGCCTTCGACCAGCACCCAGTCGACGGCCGGGTGGAGCTCGGCCAGCAGCTGGTGGACGCTGAGATCGACCGGCGTTTCGAATTCGCGCATCACCGCCAGTCGCTTGTCGGAAGCGACCACCACCTCGAAGGCCCCGGCCTCGCGGTGGCGGTATGTGTCCTTGCCCGGATGGTCGATGTCGAACTTGTGGTGGGCATGCTTGACCACCGAGACGCGCTTTCCGAGCCGCTTGAGCACGGGGATCAGCTTTTCCACCAGCGTGGTCTTGCCCGCGCCCGAGTAGCCGGCGAATCCGACGACCTTCATGTCGGACGGCCCGCGACGTCAGTCACAGTTCTGGGCGATGTAGGCCTTCACGGCTTCCGCGTCGGCCGGCAGCTTGACCACGCGCTTGGGGAGCGCCTCGATGCCTTCGAACTTGGCGGGGCGGTCAGGCTCATGGCCCAGCGCTTCGACGATCGTGGCGGCGAACTTGATCGGCAACGCCGTTTCGAGCACCACCATCGGCACGCCCGGCGCGAGGAATTCGCGCGCGGCCTTCAGGCCGTCGGCCGTGTGCGGGTCGACCAGCGTGGCGAAGCGCTTCTCGGTGTCGCGGATGGTGGCGAGGCGGTCGGCATGCGTGCTGCGGCTGCTCTTGAAGCCGAAGCGCTCGGCCGCCTGCTTGAAGGCCGGGTCGGCGCTCAGGTCGAAGCGGCCTTCGAGGCCCAGGTCTTCCACGAACAGCTTGCGCAGCTTGGCCGCGTCACGGCCCACCAGGTCGAACACGAAGCGCTCGAAATTGCTGGCCTTGCTGATGTCCATCGACGGGCTGGAGGTCTCGTGCGTGTCGGCCGCGCCGCGCACGCGGTAGATGCCGGTGCGGAAGAACTCGTCGAGCACGTCGTTCTCGTTGGTGGCAACCACCAGCGTCTGGATCGGCAGGCCCATCATGCGCGCCACGTGGCCCGCGCAGACGTTGCCGAAGTTGCCCGAGGGCACGGTGAAGCTCACCGGCTTGTCGTTGCTGGCCGTGGCCTGGAAGTAGCCGGCGAAGTAGTAGACGACCTGCGCGAGCAGGCGCGCCCAATTGATCGAATTGACCGTGCCGATGCGGTACTTGCGCTTGAAGCCCAGGTCGTTGGACACGGCCTTCACGATGTCCTGGCAGTCGTCGAACACGCCGGTGATGGCGATGTTGTGGATGTTCTCGTCCTGCAGGCTGAACATCTGCGCCTGCTGGAACGGGCTCATGCGGCCGTCCGGCGAGGTCATGAAGACGCGCACGCCCTTCTTGCCGCGCATGGCGTACTCGGCCGCGCTGCCGGTGTCGCCGCTGGTGGCGCCCAGGATGTTGAGCTCGGCGCCGCGGCGGGCCAGTTCGTACTCGAACAGGTTGCCCAGCAGCTGCATCGCCATGTCCTTGAAGGCCAGCGTGGGGCCGTTGGACAGGGCTTCGATGTACACGCCGTCTTCCAGTTCGCGCAGCGGCACGATCTCGTCGGTGCCGAACACCTCGGCGGTGTAGGTCTTGGCGCAGATGGCCTTCAGGTCAGCCGCGGGGATGTCGTCGATGTAGAGCGAGAGGATCTCGAAGGCCAGCTCGGCGTACGGCAGTTCGCGCCACTTGGCGAGCGTGGCGGCATCGACCTGCGGGTAGGTTTCCGGCAGGTACAGGCCGCCATCGGGCGCGAGGCCTTCGAGAAGGATTTCGCAGAAGCGCTTGCGGTCGGGGTGGCCGCGGGTGCTCAGGTAGTTCACTTCAACTCTTCCTTGCGGATGCGCACGATGGGTTCGAGCACCGTGGGCAGCGCCTGCAGCTCGGCCAGCACATCGTCGACGGCGCCTTCGCGCGCGTCGTGCGTGAGGATGATGAGGTCCGTTTGCGTAGAGCCCTCGCCGCCCACTTCGTCGGCTTCGCGCTGCAGCACGGCGTCGATGCTGATGCCGGCGGTGGCCAAGAGGCCGGTCACCTTGGCGAGCACGCCGGCCTGGTCGGCCACGCGCAGGCGCAGGTAGTAGCTGGTAACGACCTCGGCCATCGGCAGCACCTTGAGGTCGCTCATCGCGTCGGGGTGGAAGGCCAGGTGCGGTACGCGGTGCGCGGCGTCGGCCGTGTGCAGGCGGGTGATGTCGACCAGGTCGGCGATCACGGCGCTCGCGGTCGGCTCGCTGCCGGCGCCCTTGCCGTAGTAGAGCGTGGTGCCGACGGCGTCGCCATGCACGACCACCGCATTCATCGCGCCTTCGACGTTCGCCAGCAGGCGCTTGGACGGCACGAGCGACGGATGCACGCGCAGCTCGATGCCCTTGGCCGTGCGCTTGGTGATGCCCAGGAGCTTGATGCGGTAGCCGAGCTGCTCGGCGTACTTGATGTCCTGCGCAGCGAGCTTGGTGATGCCCTCGATGTGCGCCTTGTCGAACTGCACCGGAATGCCGAACGCGATGGCGCTCATCAGCGTGACCTTGTGGCCGGCGTCGACGCCCTCGATGTCGAAGGTCGGATCGGCTTCGGCGTAGCCGAGGCGCTGGGCTTCCTTCAGCACGGTGGCGAAGTCCAGGCCCTTGTCGCGCATCTCGGAGAGGATGAAGTTCGTGGTGCCGTTGATGATGCCGGCCAGCCACTGGATGCTGTTGGCCGTGAGGCCTTCGCGCAGCGCCTTGATGATCGGGATGCCACCGGCCACCGCGGCCTCGAAGGCCACCATCACGCCCTTGGCATGCGCAGCCGCGAAGATCTCGGTGCCGTGCACTGCCAGCAGCGCCTTGTTGGCGGTGACCACGTGCTTGCCGGCCGCGATGGCTTCGAGCACCAGCTGTTTCGCGACGCCGTAGCCGCCGATCAGCTCGATGACGATGTCGATGTCGGGGTTGGCGATGATCTCGCGCGCATCGGCCACCACCTTGACGCCCTCGCCGACCACTTCGCGGGCGCGGGCGGTGTCCAGGTCGGCCACCATGGTGATCTCGATGCCGCGGCCGGCGCGGCGCTTGATTTCTTCCTGGTTGCGCTGGAGCACCTTGAAGGTGCCGCTGCCGACCGTGCCGGCGCCGAGCAGGCCTACTTGGATGGATTTCATTGGGAGAGTCGCACTCATGGCGTTGATGATTTGGAAGGGGCAGGCTTCAGGTGTCGCCGGCAAGGCCACGGCACACGCCGTGGCCGGCAGATTTCAGGATGCAGTCTTGCGGCGCAGGCGGTACTGCTCGAGGAACTTCGCGATGCGGTTGATGGCCTCGCGCAGGTCGTCTTCGTGGGGCAGGAACACGATGCGGAAATGGTCCGGCGTGGCCCAGTTGAAGCCGGTGCCCTGCACCAGCATCACGCGGGTCTCCTTCAGCAGCTCAAGGAAGAACTGGCGGTCGTCCGCGATCGGATAGACCTCCGGGTCGAGCCTGGGGAACATGTAGAGCGCGGCGCTCGGCTTGACGCAGGTCACGCCCGGAATGGCGGTGATCAGCTCGTAGGCCAGGTCGCGCTGGCGGCGCAGGCGCCCGCCATCGCAGACCAGGTCATTGATGCTCTGGTAGCCGCCCAGGGCCGTCTGGATGGCCCATTGGCCCGGCACGTTGGCGCACAGGCGCATGTTCGAGAGCATGTTCAGGCCCTCGATGTAGTCCTGCGCAGCGCGCTTGTCGCCCGAGACCACGACCCAGCCGGCACGGTAGCCGCACGAACGGTAGCTCTTGGAGAGCGAGTTGAAGGTGAGCGTGAGCACGTCGGTCGACAGGCTGGCGATGGCGGTGTGCTTCACCCCGTCGTACAGCACCTTGTCGTAGACCTCGTCGGCAAAGATCACGAGGCCGTGTTCGCGAGCGATGGCCACGATGCTCTTGAGCAGATCGTCGGAATAGAGCGCGCCGGTCGGGTTGTTCGGGTTGATTACCACGATGCCCTTGGTGCGGGGCGTGATCTTGGCGCGGATGTCGTCCAGGTTGGGCATCCAGCCATTGGCCTCGTCGCAGAGGTAGTGCACCGGGGTGCCGCCCGAGAGGCTGGTGGAGGCGGTCCACAGGGGGTAGTCGGGGGCCGGCAGGAGCAGCTCGTCGCCGTCGTCGAGCAGCGCGTTCGTGGACATGGCGATGAGCTCGCTGGCGCCGTTGCCCAGGTAGATGTCGTCCAGCGTGACACCGGCAATGCCCTGCTTCTGCGTCTCGTGCATCACCGCCTTGCGCGCGGCGAAGACGCCCTTGCTGTCGGAATAGCCCGCCGAATTCGGCAGGTTTCGGATCATGTCCTGCTGGATCTCCTCGGGCGCATCGAAGCCGAACACGGCGAGATTGCCGATGTTGAGCTTGATGATCTTCTGGCCGTCGTCCTCCATCTGCTTGGCCGCGTCCATGATGGGACCGCGGATGTCGTAGAGAACGTTGGCCAGCTTGGCCGATTTCTTGAGCTGCTTCAAAGGGCCCTCCCGGGCGGGTTTACTCGAGGATCAAAGGCCCCTGCAGGCCTCGTGTCACTGGGGAAAACCTATAATTTGACCACAGTTCCCAGTGACCAGATGAAGCTCCAGCCCGACAAATCCGACGCCCAGTCCCTCACCGCACACGGCCCCGGCTGGGTCGCGATCAACAACGAAAAGGTCGAGGGCAGCGTGGTGGTCGGCTCGCGCGGCGAACGTTTCGAATGGAATTGCACCCGTTTCGACGAACTCGGCCCGGAACATTTCGCGCAGCTTGCCGAACTGGGGGCCGAATTGATCATTTTCGGCAGCGGAACCCGCATCCGCTTTCCGCAGCCCGCCTGGCTCCAGCCACTGATGGCGCGGCGCACCGGCGTCGAGACCATGGACACCCCGGCAGCCTGCCGGACCTACAACATCCTTGCCGGCGAAGGCCGGCATGTGATTGCTGCCCTGCTGGTCGAGAGCCCGCCGTCTGACTGAGAGGGGTATTTTCGGGGTAAAATAGCGGGTTGCGAACAGGCCAGCTACCCCAAAGTTAGCAACGACCAATCCTCCGTGCATCGAGTCTGCCCCGAAGAACTCGATCCATGGAATCTAACGGAGAAAACAAGTTTCATGGCGATCGTTGTCAACAAACCCATTCCTGAATTCGACGCCAACGCCACGGGCGGCCTCAAGGTCTCGAATACCTCGCATCTCGGCCACGTGCTGGTCATGTATTTTTACCCGAAAGATAACACCCCGGGTTGCACGACCGAAGCGATGCAATTCCGTGACCGCTACAAGGATTTCGAGAAGGCCGGCGCCACCGTTTTCGGCGTTTCCCGTGACAACATGAAGTCGCACGACGAATTCAAGGCCAAGCTCGAGCTGCCTTTCGAACTCATTGCCGACACCGAAGAAAAAATGTGCCACATGTTCGGCGTGGTCAAGAACAAGATCATGTATGGCAAGAAGGTCAAGGGCATCGAACGCAGCACCTTCCTGATCGGCGCCGACGGCATCCTGAAGGCCGAATGGCGCGGGCTCAAGGTTCCGGGCCATGTCGACGACGTGCTCAAGGCCGTCAAGGCGCTCAAGAAGGCCGCCTGACGCTGCAAGGCGCGACCAGAGAACGCTTTGATGGATTGCGTGGGGAATGCCCAACGCAGTACGTAAAAGCCGCAAAGAGCCTCTGGCGCGTCATCTGCGGTGTGCATAATGGCCTCATGCCGTTGAGCTCCACGACCGCATCCCCCGAACAAAGCCGCCTTGGTCTTCAGGCGGCTTTTTCGTTTCTTGGTTTCCACTTTCCTGCGAGCGACCCCACACATGCCATTGCCCCCCGCCCCCACGAAACGCGCCGCATTGCTTTCGCCGGACGCGATCGACGCGCCCGCCCGGTCCTCGCACAGGGGGTCGCGCCGCTCCGGCGACCAGCGCGCTGACGAAACGGCCTCGAACGGGCCGCAGCCGCTGGAATTGTTCGACAACCTGGGTGCCGAGGCAGCAGGCGGCGGCGAAACCGCGCGCCCATCGCGCCGAGCCAAATCCCGGACAGCGCCCGCACCGGCGCCCACCCCGCAGCAACCTGCTGCCATCCAGGTCGAGACCCGGGTGCCCACAGCACCCGCCCCGACCTACGCACCCGCTCCCACGGCAGCCGCGCCCCAGGCCCCTGCACGCCCCAAGCGCAGCAAATCCACCGGTCCGGCCAAGCTGTTCGTGCTCGACACGAATGTGCTGCTGCACGACCCGATGTGCCTGTTCCGCTTCGAGGAGCACGACATCTTCCTGCCGATGATCGTGCTGGAAGAGCTCGACGGCCACAAGAAAGGTACCACCGAAGTCGCCCGCAACGGCCGCCAGACCAGCCGCACGCTCGATGCGCTGGCCGGTGCGCAGGACGCCGACATCGACAAGGGCCTGAAGCTCGACACCACCGGCCATCGCGAGGCCGGCGGCCGTTTGTTCTTCCAGACCGCGCCACTCGACTACTCGCTGCCGATCAGCCTGCCCCAAGGCAAGGCCGACAACCAGATCCTGGGCGTCGTGCACGCGCTGCGCGACGAGTACGCCAAGGACCGCCCCGGCAAGCCGAAGCAAGAGGTGGTGCTGGTGTCCAAGGACATCAACATGCGCGTCAAGGCGCGCGCGCTGGGCCTGGCCGCCGACGACTACCAGAACGACAAGACGCTGGAAGACGGCGACCTGCTCTACGCCGGTTCGCTCGCCCTCCCGCCCGACTTCTGGACCCGCCAGAGCAAGACCGTCGAGAGCTGGCAGAGCGGCAGCAACACCTTCTACCGGATCAGCGGCCCGCTGGTGCCGAACCTGTACATCAACCAGTTCGTCTTCTTCGAGGCCCCCGGCGAGCCGAGCATGTACGCGCGCGTCACCGAAATCCGCGACAAGACCGCGGTGCTCAAGACGCTCAAGGACTACAGCTCGGGCAAGAACGCGGTGTGGGGCGTGAACACGCGCAACCGAGAGCAGAACTTCGCGATGAACCTGCTGATGGACCCGGAGATCGACTTCGTCACGCTGACCGGCACCGCGGGCACCGGCAAGACCCTGATGGCGCTGGCCTCGGGCCTCACGCAGGTGCTGGACGACCGCCGCTACACCGAGATCATCATGACCCGCGCGACCGTGAGCGTGGGCGAGGACATCGGCTTCCTGCCCGGCACCGAGGAAGAAAAGATGGGCCCCTGGATGGGCGCGCTCGACGACAACCTCGAGTTCCTGGCCAAGGGCGACGGCGGCGGCGCCGGCGAGTGGGGCCGCGCAGCCACCAACGAGTTGATCCGCAGCCGCATCAAGGTCAAGAGCATGAACTTCATGCGCGGGCGCACCTTCCTGAACAAGTACGTGATCATCGACGAGGCGCAGAACTTGACGCCCAAGCAGATGAAGACGCTGATCACGCGCGCGGGTCCGGGCACCAAGATCATCTGCATGGGCAACCTCGCGCAGATCGACACGCCGTACCTCACGGAAGGCTCCTCGGGCCTCACCTTCGCGGTCGACAAGTTCAAGGGCTGGCCGCACGGCGGGCACATCACGCTGGCGCGCGGCGAGCGCTCGCGCCTGGCTGACTTCGCGAGCGACGTGCTGTAAGAAAAGCCGACCCGCGGCCATCGAGCCCGCGCATGCTCCCAGGAGCAGCGCGGGCTTTTTTTCGCCGCGTGATGACAGGCTCCTGACAAGACGTTGTCAGGAGGCGGTCCGCACCATCGAGGCTCCTTCCCACACAACGAAAGAGAGCCCTCCATGACAAACGCCATCAGCTGGTTCGAGATCCCGGTCGCCGACCTGGACCGCGCCCAGGCCTTCTACGAAACCGTGCTGGCGCGCAAGCTGCGCCGCGAAAGTCTCGGCGGCGAGGCGCTGGCCATTTTTCCGTATGACGCTCCGGGCGTCGGCGGCGCCTTGCAGGCCGGGGCCAGCGCCGCCGCCCGTGTGGGCAACAGCATCCGCATCTACCTCGATTGCATGCCCAGCATCGACGCCGTTCTCTCGCGCATCGAGGCCGCTGGAGGACAGGTCGTGGCGCCCAAGTCGGCACTGCCGCCGGGCATGGGCTTCATCGCCCATCTGCGCGACACCGAAGGCAACGAAGTCGGCCTTCACGCTCTCGCCTGAAAGCACCATGGCACAGCGCAACTGGATCATCGTTGCCAGCGCCGAACACGCCCGGCGCGGGCGCGACCACAGGCCGCTCGGCTTCATGCAGGTCGGCCACGGCAAGCTGGGCCCGCTCAAGCGGGTCGCCGCAGGCGACCGCGTGGCCTACTACTCGCCGGCCACGGTGTTCGGCGGCACGGACAAGCTGCAGAGCTTCGTGTCGATCGGCATCGTGCTGCCCGGCGAACCGTACGAATTCGACATGGGCGGCGGCTTCATTCCGTGGCGCCGCGACGTGAGCTATGCGGCGTCGCACGAGGCCCCATCGCGCCGCTGATCGAACGCCTCGCCTTCATCGAAACGCCCAAGCAGTGGGGTTACAAGTTCCGCTTCGGCATATTCGACGTGACCGACGCCGACATGGCGCTGATCGCCCAGGCCATGAAAGCCGACCTGAAAATGCTCGCCCTTTGAGCAGCATCACCCGAACAGAACATCGCAGACGCAGGAGAAGAATCCATGGAACCCACCCGCCAACACCACGACGCCTTTCGTGTCGCCGGCCTCACGGCTCGCACGACCAATCGCGAAGAAAACGATCCCGCCACCGCCCGCATCGGCGCGCTGTGGGGCCGCTTCTTCGGCGAGCAGACCTACGAGTCGACGCCCCATCGCACGAGCGACACGCGCATCTTCGGCATCTACTCCGCCTACGAATCCGATGCCCACGGCCCGTTCGACATCACCGTCGGCGTGGCCGTCTCGAATCGCGCGGACAGCGTGGCCGTCGAAGCGGGCGACTACATGGTCTTCAATGGCCAGGGCGAGATGCCGCAAATGGTGATCGCCACCTGGCAGCGCATCTGGCAGTATTTCGAGGCGCACCCGGAAATCGTGCGCCGCTACCGCAGCGATTTCGAAGCCTACGAGGGGCCGGACAAGGTGGCGATCCACATCGGAGTTGCATGAGCATGAAGAAGAGCTGGCGCGACAGGCTCGCCAGCTACCCTCACCTGCCAAGCGTCAAGGAGATCCCCGCGCCGATGCGAAAGCGCCACGGCGAGGGCACCATCGCCACGCCCTCCCCGCGCGAGGTCGAGGAGGCGATGCGCGGTGTGCCCGAAGGCCGGCTCGCAACCGTGATGGGCATTGGCGAGGACATCGCGATGCGCCACTGCGCCACCATCGGCTGCACCGTGACCACGGCGATCTTTGCGCACATGGTCGCGCACGCCACCGAAGAGTCGGTAAAGGGGAAGGACCGCACGCCCTATTGGCGCACACTCAAGATCGGCGGCGAACTCAATCCCAAGTACCCCGGGGGCATCGAGGCGCAGATGGCCAGGCTCGAGGCCGAGGGCCATACGGTCGTGAAGCGCGGCAAGCGCTACTTCGTCGAAGGCTTCGCCAAGAAGCTCTCAGGAACGCGCTGATGCGCCGCGCCGACCGCCTCTTCCAGCTCGTGCAGCTCATCCGCGGGCGCCGGCTCACCACGGCCGCATTTCTCGCGCAGCGCCTGGAGGTGTCGGAGCGCACGGTGTACCGCGACGTGGCCGATCTGCAGCACCAGGGCGTGCCGATCGAAGGCGAAGCCGGCGTGGGCTACCGGCTGGGCGTGGGCTTCGAGCTGCCGCCGCTCATGTTCACCCAGGACGAGGCCTCGGCGCTCGTGGCCGCGGCGCGGCTCGCGCAGAGCTGGGTCGATCCGGCGCTGGCGCGCGACATCGAATCGGGGCTGGGCAAGATCCTCTCGGTGCTGCCGCCGGCCGCACGCGTATCGGCGGAAGCGCTGGCGCTCTATGCGCCTGCGCTGGGCCTGAACGACGTCATGGGCGCCCGGCTGCAGACCTTGCGCGAGGCCGTGCAGGCGCGCCAGAAGCTGCGCCTGAACTACCGCGACGTGTCGGGAGACGCCAGCGAGCGCACGGTGCGGCCGCTCGGCTGCTTCTACTGGGGGAAGGTCTGGACGCTCTCGACCTGGTGCGAACTGCGCAACGACTTTCGCGGTTTTCGCGTCGACCGCATGGACGCGGTCGAGGTGCTGTCCGACCGTTTCCGCGACGAGCCGGGCAAGACGCTGGCCGATTTGCTGCGCCAGGTGAAAGCCCGGCAGATGGAGACGACACCGCCGGAACCTCAGGTATGGTCATCGAAGGCCCAGGGGCCTCCACCCCTCTGACGCTGCGTCAGTACTGGTCGCTGTGGCTGTAGCCTTCCAGGTTCTCGAACTTGGTGATCGGCTTCAGGAAGGCCAGCTTGACGGTGCCCGTGGGCCCGTTCCGGTGCTTGCTGATGATCACCTCCGCCACGCCCGGCTCCTTGCTGTTCTTGTCGTAGTAGTCGTCGCGGTAGATGAACATGATGATGTCCGCGTCCTGCTCGATGGCACCGGATTCGCGCAGGTCGCTCATCATGGGGCGCTTGTCGGTCCGGCTTTCCACGCCGCGGCTGAGCTGCGAGAGCGCGATCACCGGGCACTTGAGCTCCTTGGCGAGCATCTTCAGGCCCCGCGAGATTTCACCCACGGCGGTTGCACGGTTCTCGTCGCCGCTCGAACTGGTCGACATGAGCTGCAGGTAGTCGACCACGATCAGCCCCAGGCGCCCGTACTGTCGCGCGAGCCGGCGTGCATTCGCGCGCAGTTCGCTGGTCGACAGGCCCGGCGTCTCGTCGATGTGCAGCGACACGGTGCGCAGCTTCTCGATGGCTTCGGTCAGGCGCGGCCACTCCTCGTCGCTGAGCTTGCCGGTGCGCAGGTGCCCCTGGTCGATGCGACCGATCGAGCCCACGATACGCACCGCCAGCTGGGAGGCGCCCATTTCCATCGAGAACACGGCAACCGGCAGGCCTTCGTTGAGCGCCACGTGCTCGGCGATGTTGATGGCCAGCGAGGTCTTGCCCATCGAGGGGCGCGCGGCCAGCACGATCATGTCGCCCGGTTGCAGGCCCGAGGTCATCTTGTCGAAGTCGTGAAAGCCGGTGCGCACGCCAGTGATGTCGTTCGGGTTCTCGGCCATCTCGGTCACGCGATCGAGCAGTTCGACCACCAGGGCGTCCATGCTCTGGAAGCCCTGCTTCATCCGCGAACCTTCTTCGCCGATGTTGAAGATCTTCTGCTCGGCTTCGTCCAGGATCTTGTCGACCGGCTTGCCCTGCGGGTTGAAGGCGTTGGTCGCGATCTCGTCGCTGGCCGAGACGAGCTTTCGCAGGATCGAGCGCTCGCGCACGATCTCCGCATAGCGCCGGATGTTGCTCGCGCTCGGCACGTACTGCGCGAGCGAATTCAGGTAGACCAGCCCGCCGATCTCGTCGGCCTTGCCCAGGCTCTGCAACTGCTCGAAGACCGTGATGACGTCGGCCGGCTTGCTGGCATTGATCAAGCCTCCGATCGCCGCGTAGATCAGCTTGTGCTCGTGGCGATAGAAGTCGCCGTCGACCAGCAGGTCGCCCATGCGGTCCCAGGCGCCGTTGTCGAGCAGCAGGCCGCCGAGCACGCTCGATTCGGCCTCGATGGAGTGAGGCGGAATGCGCAGTTGGGCGATCTGGCGGTCGGCCGACGAATTACCGTCGGTATAGGAGAAAACGGCGGACATGGACTTCCCTTGCAACCCTGCATGCTAAGCCGCGCACGGCGCTGCGCCTGTGGACAAGGTTGTGAATAAACAGTGATCTTCCAGTGCAGTGCGCTGGAAAACCCAGGCGGGCGCCGCCGGGCCGCCCCAAGGCGAGCCGCGCAGCCCCCTCGGGGGAGTGGCGTTACGCGCAGCGAAAAGCCGGGGGCAACATTCGCAAAAAGAAAAGCCGCCCGAAGGCGGCTTTCGCGGCAGCGCACGAGGCGCCGCAAACCATCAGGCGGTTTCGCCGTAGACCGTGACGGTGATCTCGACGACCACGTCGGTGTGCAGCGCGACGCTCACGATGCTGTCGCCAACGACCTTGATCGGGCCGTTGGGCAGGCGCACTTGCGACTTGGCAACCTTGTAGCCTTGCTTGCCCAGTTCTTCAGCGATGTCGCTGTTGGTGACCGAGCCGAACAGACGGCCGTCGACGCCAGCCTTTTGCGTCAGCTTGACGGTCGTGCCGCCGAGCTTTTCGCCTTGGGCTTGCATTTCGGCCAGCTTGGCGGCCGCAGCCTTTTCGAGTTCGACGCGCTTGGCTTCGAATTCGGCCTTGTTGGCAGCGGTGGCGCGGCGAGCGCGGCCCGACGGGATCAGGAAGTTGCGTGCGTAACCGTCCTTGACCTTGACGATTTCGCCGAGGGTGCCGAGGTTGACGACCTTGTCCAGAAGAATGACTTGCATGGTGTCGGCTCCTTAGACGCGGTGTTGGTCGCTGTACGGGACCATGGCCAGGAAGCGGGCGCGCTTGATGGCGGTGTTGAGCTGGCGCTGGTAGATCGCGCGCGTGCCGGTCAGGCGTGCGGGGATGATCTTGCCGTTTTCGCTGATGAAGTCACGCAGCGTGTCGATGTCCTTGTAGTCGATTTCCTCGACGCCAGCGACGGTGAAACGGCAGAAGCGCTTGCGCTTGAACAGCAGCGACTGGGTGTTGCGCTTCGGGCGCTTGTCTTTGTTGAATTTCTTGAACGTGGCCATTTGGGGACCTCTTGTCGAAAATTAATCTTGCTGAAAATCCTGGATGTGCAGGACCGGATGCTTGCCGTTGCCCGGTGTCGCGAGAAAACCCTGAAAACGCCAGAGACTTCCCATCGACTGTCTTGCGAGCCGTTCGGCGATGGCGCCGAAGGCAACGGCCTTGAGGGCCGTCTTCACCTGCCGGGGTTTACCTGCTTCATCGAGCGTGGACTCGTGTTCGAGTCTGAGGTCGATGGCGGGCAGGCCGGCGGGCGTGTATCGCAAGGCTCCGAGTTCGGCAACCGAGGCGGTCAGCAACAGCTGATTGACACCGGTTGCCAGAGCGGCAGCAGTCACGCCATCAGTTGTTGTTGGCGGCGTATTCGGCCTGCTGGGCCTTGCGGGCTTCTTCGCGCTCGACCGTCTTCATCATCGACGAAGGACCGGTTTCGGCCTTCTTCTTCTGGACGGTGAGGTGACGCAGCACGGCATCGTTGAACTTGAACGCGTGTTCCAGTTCGCCCATCACGGTTTGCTCGGCTTCGATGTTGACGCACAGGTAGTGCGCCTTGTTGAGCTTGTTGATCTGGTAAGCCAGCTGGCGGCGGCCCCAGTCTTCAACGCGATGGACCTTGCCACCGCCGGCCGTGATCAGGCCCTTGTAGCGCTCCAGCATGGCCGGAACTTGCTCGCTCTGATCCGGGTGGATCAGCAAAATGATTTCGTAGTGACGCATGGCACTCCTTGTGGATTCTTCCGAAGAAGAGGAAAAGCCACCTGCAGCGTCGGGCGCAGTGTGGCAAGGCAAAGCCGGCGATTATAGCCCTGTATTTGCCAACCCGGCAAGGTGCCTCAGTCGTTGAGGGCCTTGTCCAAGGCTGCGGACTTCTCCGGGCCGACCGCCGCGCGGATCTTGGGTGCCAGCGCCAGCAGGTCTTCGTAGCTCGTCGCGCCCTCTACCTGCAGGTTGAGCCGAAACCCCATCAGGCCCAGGCCGCCGGTGAGCTGGATGGCGATGGGGTAAGCGTCCTTGTAGCGCTGCTGCTTGCTGCGCCCGGCACCGCCCGCCGCGGGTGCGGCCGGGGTGACCGGCTTTGCCGCCTCGGCGGGAGCGCCACCCTCCGCCTGCTCCAGAAGCCCCAGCGCGACCATGTGGTCAATGTCCTCCAGGACGATACCCATGCCGTTGGCAAGCACCTCGTCGACCGCGCGCTTGCCATCGAAAAGAATGAACGCCGAGCGCTGGCGCGGCGTCATGGGAACCGAGCGGTCCTTCAAGGCCTGATGGCCCGCTGGAGTCTTCACAAGAATCATGGTGGTCTTCCCCTTCCGGGATACGCCCGTGAGTCTCAGAAGTCTGGCATCAAATACGTAATTTGTTTCAAAAACACTTACACCTCGCGGGAATCCCCCCATGGGGATTTCCGCAATCCGGCACGAGGGACGGGGCTCAGCGCTTGGCGAGTTGCTGCCAGGTGTCGATCACGCTGTCAGGGTTCAGAGAGATCGACTCGATTCCCTCTTCCGCCAGCCAGAGCGCGAAGTCCGGATGGTCGCTGGGCCCCTGGCCGCAGATGCCGACGTACTTGCCCTGGTCCTTGCAGGCCTTGATGACACGGCTCAGGAGCGCCTTGATGGCCGGATCGCGCTCGTCGAAATCGGCCGCCAGCAGCTCGAGCCCCGAATCGCGGTCCAGGCCCAGCGTGAGCTGGGTCAGGTCGTTCGAGCCGATCGAGAAGCCGTCGAAGTACTTCAGGAACTCTTCAGGCAGGATCGCGTTGCTCGGCACCTCGCACATCATGATCAGCTTGAGATCGTTCTCGCCGCGCTTCAGGCCGTGCTCGGCCAAGAGCGAGGTCACGCGCTCGGCCTGGCCCAGGGTGCGCACGAAAGGCACCATGATCTGCACGTTGACCAGGCCCATGTCGTTGCGCACGCGCTTGAGCGCTTCGCACTCCATCGCGAAGGCCTCGCCGAAATCGGCGCTCAGGTAGCGCGCCGCACCGCGGAAGCCCAGCATCGGGTTCTCTTCTTCCGGTTCGTAGCGGCTGCCGCCGATCAGCTTGCGGTACTCGTTCGACTTGAAGTCCGAGAGGCGCACGATGACCTTCTTGGGCCAGAAGGCCGCCGCGATGGTCGCGATGCCTTCAGCCACCTTGTCGACGTAGAACGCGCGCGGCGAGGCGTGGCCCCGGGCCACCGATTCCACAGCCTTCTTCAGGTCGTTGTCGACGTTCGGGTAGTCGAGGATCGCCTTCGGGTGCACGCCGATGTTGTTGTTGATGATGAACTCGAGGCGAGCGAGGCCCACGCCGTGGTTCGGCAATTGCGCGAAGTCGAAGGCGAGCTGCGGGTTGCCCACGTTCATCATCAGCTGGATGTCGATCTCGGGCATCACGCCACGCTGCACTTCAGTCACTTCGGTCTCGAGCAGGCCGTCGTAGATAAAACCGGTGTCCCCCTCGGCGCAGCTCACGGTGACCAGCGTGCCGTCCTTCAGGAGGTCGGTCGCGTCGCCGCAGCCGACCACGGCCGGAATGCCTAGTTCGCGCGCAATGATGGCCGCGTGGCAGGTGCGTCCGCCGCGGTTGGTGACGATGGCGGCGGCGCGCTTCATCACCGGCTCCCAGTTCGGGTCGGTCATGTCGGTGACGAGCACGTCGCCGGCCTGCACCTTGTCCATTTCGCTGATGTTGTGCACCAGGCGCACAGGGCCGGTGCCGATCTTCTGGCCGATGGCACGGCCTTCGGCGAGCACGGCGCCCTTGCCCAGCAGCTTGTAGCGCTGCTCGGCCTTGCCCTGCTGCTGGCTCTTCACCGTCTCGGGACGCGCCTGCAGGATGTAGAGATGGCCATCGGTGCCGTCCTTGCCCCACTCGATGTCCATCGGGCGGCCGTAGTGTTCTTCGATGACCAGCGCGTACTTGGCCAATTGCTCGACGTCGGCATCGCTCAGCGAGTAGCGGTTGCGCTGCTCCGCTTTCACGTCGGTGGTCTTCACCAGCTTGCCGCTCGCCTTTTTCTCTTCGGGCGTCGCGAACTCCATCTGGATCAGCTTGGAGCCGAGGTTGCGGCGGATGACGGCCTTCTTGCCGGCACGCAGTGTCGGCTTGTGCACATAGAACTCGTCGGGGTTCACGGCGCCCTGCACCACGGTTTCGCCGAGGCCGTAGCTGGAAGTGATGAACACCACGTCTTCAAAACCCGATTCGGTGTCGATGGTGAACATCACGCCGGCGGCGCCGAGGTCGGAGCGCACCATGCGCTGCACGCCGGCCGAGAGCGCGACCACGTCGTGCTCGAAGCCCTTGTGCACGCGGTAGCTGATGGCGCGGTCGTTGTAGAGGGAGGCGAACACCTCCTTCATCTTGTGCAGCACGTCCTCGATGCCGACCACGTTCAGGAAGGTTTCCTGCTGACCGGCGAACGAAGCGTCGGGCAGGTCTTCGGCGGTGGCGGAAGAACGAACGGCGAAGGAGGCGGACGGGTTGCCGGCGCTCAGCGTGGCAAAGGCCTCGCCGATGGCTTTCTGCAGGTCGGCCGGAAAGGGCTGGGCCTCGACCATGGCGCGGATCTCGGCGCCGGCCGCGGCCAGGGCGCGCACGTCCTCGGTGTCCAGCGCGGCGAGGCGCTTGCTGATCTTGTCGGCCAGCCCGTCGTGGGCCAGGAACTGGCGAAAAGCGTGCGCCGTGGTCGCGAAACCGGTCGGCACCCGCACGCCTTGGGGCAGCTGCGAGATCATTTCGCCGAGGCTGGCGTTCTTGCCGCCAACCGCCTCGACGTCGGTCATTCTCAGGTTTTCAAACGGTACGACCAGGGCGGTCGCGTCGAAAAGTGCAGACATGGGAAAGCTCCAGAAGTTGAAACCGGTGCTGCATGCAGGCGGCACGGCACGATCGTTGTCGTTGCTTTGGGTGCGGATGCGGCGTGCATGGAAAGAATGGGGGTTGGGAAAGCGGATTCCCGATAATGGACCGGATTGTAGGCGTGGCAAGGTCGCCCGCGCCGCAGGACAAGGCCGCAAGCGCAACACCATGCATACACGCACTGTTTTCTTCATTTCCGACGGCACCGGCATCACCGCCGAGACTTTCGGCAACGCCGTGCTGGCCCAATTCGAGATGAAGCCGCGCCACGTGCGGCTGCCTTTCACCGACACGGTCGACAAGGCGCACCAGGCGGTGCGGCAGATCAACCACACGGCCGAACTCGAGGGCGTGCGGCCCATCGTCTTCACCACGCTGGCCAACATGGACGTGCTGGAAGTGATCGAGACCGGCTGCAAGGGCATGCTGCTGGACATGTTCGGCACCTTCGTGCGGCCGCTGGAAATCGAGCTGGCGGTGAAGTCCAACCACCGCATCGGCCGCTTCAGCGACGTGAGCAAGAGCAAGGAATACAACGCCCGCATCGCCGCCATCGACTTCAGCCTGGCGCACGACGACGGCCAGAGCAACCGCGACCTGCAGGGCGCCGACGTGATCCTGGTCGGCGTCAGCCGCAGCGGCAAGACGCCCACGTCGCTCTACCTGGCGATGCAGCATGGCCTGAAAGCGGCCAACTACCCGCTGATTCCCGAGGATTTCGACCGCCGCCAGCTCCCGCCGGCGCTGATGCCGCACCGCAAGAAGATATTCGGCCTGACGATCCAGCCCGAGCGACTGAGCGAGATCCGCAACGAGCGCCGGCCCGATTCGCGCTATGCCAGCCTGGAAAACTGCCGTCACGAGGTGAGCGAGGCCGAGGCCATGATGCGGCGCGCCGGCATCCGCTGGCTCTCGACCACCACCAAGTCGATCGAAGAAATCGCGACCACGATCCTGCAGGAGTTGCGGCCGGAGCGGTTGACCTACTGAGGTTGACCTACTGAGCTTCCAAAGAAAATGGGCTACCGATCCGGCAGCCCATTCTTTGGACGCATGCGGACGTCAAAAAGCCCGCTCGACCCGACGGGTCAGGCCGCAGCGGGCGCCGACGTGCGAATCAGGTGGTCGAACGCACCAAGCGCCGCCTTCGCGCCGTCGCCGGCCGCGATGATGATCTGCTTGAACGGCACGGTCGTCACATCGCCCGCCGCGAACACGCCCGGCACGGAGGTCTGGCCGCGGGCATCGACGACGATCTCGCCATGCTTCGTGAGTTCGACCACGCCCTTGAGCCAATCGGTGTTGGGCACGAGGCCGATCTGGATGAACACGCCTTCGAGTTCGACCTTCTTCAGCTCGCCCGTCGCGCGGTCCTTGTAGACCAGACCGTTGACCTTCTGGTCGCCGGTGATCTCGGTGGTCTGCGCGTTGGTGAACACGTCGACGTTCTTCAGGCTCTTGAGCTTGCGCTGCAGCACGGCGTCGGCGCGAAGGGCCGTGTCGAACTCGATCAGCGTGACATGACCCACGATACCGGCCAGGTCGATCGCCGCTTCGACGCCCGAGTTGCCACCGCCGATGACCGCGACGCGCTTGCCCTTGAAGAGCGGGCCGTCGCAGTGCGGGCAGTAGGCCACGCCCTTGTTCTTGAACTCGTGCTCGCCGGGCACGTTGATGTTGCGCCAGCGCGCACCGGTCGAGATGATGAGCGACTTTGCCTTGAGCGAAGCGCCGCTTTCCAGTTGCACTTCGATCAGGTCATTGCCAGGCACCAGGGCTTTGGCGCGCTGCAGATTCATGATGTCGACGTCGTAGTCGCGCACGTGCTCTTCGAGCGCATGAGCGAACTTCGGGCCTTCGGTTTCCTTGATCGAGATGAAGTTCTCGATGCCCAGCGTGTCGAGCACCTGGCCCCCGAAACGCTCCGATGCCACACCGGTGCGGATGCCCTTGCGTGCCGCATACACAGCGGCTGCCGCGCCAGCGGGGCCGCCGCCAACGATGAGCACGTCGAACGGGTCCTTGGCGGCGATCTTCTTGGCTTCGCGCTCGACGCCGCTGGTGTCGATCTTGGCGAGGATTTCCTCCAGGCTCATGCGGCCCTGGCCGAACTCGGTGCCGTTCAGGAAAACCGTGGGCACCGCCATGATCTGGCGTTCCTTCACTTCGTCCTGGAAGGTGCCGCCCTCGATCATCGTGGTGCGGATGCGCGGGTTCTGGATCGCCATCAGGTTCAGCGCCTGCACGACATCGGGGCAGTTGTGGCAGGTGAGCGAGACGTAGATCTCGAATTCGAAGTCGCCATCGAGCGCCTTGATCTGGTCGAGCACGGCTTGCTCGACCTTGGGCGGGTAGCCGCCGATCTGCAGCAGTGCAAGGATCAGCGACGTGAATTCATGGCCCATCGGCAGCCCGGCGAAACGCGGGCCATGGTTTTCGCTCGGGCGGTTGACCGAGAACGAGGGCTTGCGGTGATTGTCGTCGCGGCTTTCGGTCAGCTTGACCAGCGGCGAGGACTCCGCGACGTCCTTCAGCAGCGACAACATCTCGCCCGAGGCCTTGCTGTCGTCGAGCGAGGCAACGATTTCGATCGGCTGCGTGGCACGTTCGAGGTAACTCTTCAATTGGGCTTTGGTGTTGGCGTCGAGCATGACGAACTCACTTTCGATAACTGAAAACTATCAACTGGGAACAAAAAAAGCCCGGGGCTTCGAGAGCGCCCGGGCTTTCGCACGGGAGCGCTTAGATCTTGCCGACGAGGTCGAACGACGGTGCGATGGTCTTGTCGCCTTCATTCCACTTGGCCGGGCAGACTTCGTTCGGATGGGCGGCGGTGTAGACCGCTGCCTTCAGCTTGCGCAGCGTTTCCTTCACGTCGCGGGCGATCTCGTTGGAGTGCACTTCGGCGGTCTTGATGATGCCCTCGGGGTTGATCACGAAGGTGCCGCGCAGCGCCAGGCCTTCTTCGGGGATGTGCACGCCGAACGCGTTGGTCAGCGTGTGGGTCGGGTCGCCCACCAGAGGGAACTTGGCCTTGCCGACGGCCGGCGACGTGTCGTGCCAGACCTTGTGCGAGAAGTGCGTGTCGGTGGTCACGATGTAGACCTCGGCACCCAGCTTCTGGAACTCAGGGTAGTTGTCGGCGGCGTCTTCGACTTCGGTCGGGCAGTTGAAGGTGAAGGCCGCCGGCATGAAGATCAGCACGGACCACTTGCCCTTGAGCGTCTCGTCGGACACATCGATGAACTTGCCGTTGAGGTAGGCCTGGGTCTTGAAGGGTAGGACTTGGGTGTTGATCAGGGACATGTGATTCCTTGGATGCTGCGGGTGGACAAAAATAAGTGCGAGCCATGAGTATAACTACCAATATATTGTTTTTGATAGATATCAACTATTAAAAGTATTGGGGCTTGCTATGTTTGCGATGGGGTCGGATGCGGATCTCGGCAGGCCTCAATACGAACGTGTATCACCATCACACGCATGCAGACCGGCGCAGCATGGGATTGCTTGCAAGTACTTACCCGCCCCTCCGACAATTGCGCTTTTAGAACAAGGAAAAAACCATGAAGGGCGACCCCAAGGTCATCGAACATCTCCAAGCGCAGCTCAAGAACGAGCTCACCGCAATCAACCAGTATTTCCTGCACTACCGCATGCTCAAGCACTGGGGCCTGGACAAGCTGGCCAAGAAGGAATACGAGGAATCGATCGGCGAAATGAAGCACGCCGACAAGCTGATGGACCGCATCTTCATGCTCGACGGCCTGCCCAACCTGCAGGATCTCGGCAAGCTGAACATCGGGGAAGACGTGCCCGAACTTCTGCGTTGCGACCTTGGCGCCGAAACCGGTGCGCAAGCCACCATCAAGGATGGCATCCAGCATTGCGAATCGGTGCGTGACTATGTCTCGCGCGATCTGCTGCAAGAGATCCTGGACGACACGGAAGAGCACATCGACTTCCTCGAAACCCAGATCGACCTGATCGACCGCGTCGGCCTGCAGAACTACCTGCAATCGCAAATGGGCGAGCTCGAATAAGAGCAATCTTTCGACCTCACGCAACGGGACTTCGGTCCCTTTTTTTATTGCTTTACGTAACTTAACGCTCGCCAAATAGCAGTCATTCTCATTTGCACGGATAGAATCCGCGCCTTCGATGACTGCCGCAACCCGCCCCGACAACCGCCGCCGTGCCTACTGGCTCAAGACCCTGCACGAATGGCACTGGGTGAGTTCGGCGATCTGCCTCATCGGCATGATCCTGTTCAGCGTGACGGGTTTCACCCTCAACCACGCGGGGCAGATCGAGGCCAAGCCGGCGATCACGAAACGGAACGGCTCGGTCGACGAGGCATTGCGCGCCCGGCTCGAACAACAGCTTCCAGCCGCCAAGGCGCAAAAAGGCAAGGCACCCCTGCCCTCAGAATTGCAAAGCTGGATCCAGAAGAACTGGGATGTCGACACCGCCGGCCGCGATGCCGAATGGTCCGATGACGAAATCTATCTCTCGCTCCCCCGCCCCGGCGGCGACGCCTGGCTGCGCCTGAGCCTGGCCGACGGCGAGATCGAATACGAGCGCACCGACCGCGGCTGGCTCTCCTACTTGAACGACCTGCACAAGGGCCGCAACACCGGCGCGGCCTGGAGTTGGTTCATCGACATCTTCGCGGGCGCCGCGCTGGTCTTCTCGATCACCGGGCTGTTCATTCTCAAGATGCATGCGGGCAACCGGCCATTCACCTGGCCGATGGTCGGCATGGGTCTGGTCGTGCCGGTGCTGCTCGCGCTGCTGTTCATTCATTGATCTTCGATTCGGGAAAAGAGGCCTCACGTGCACGTTCGCTACTCACTCGCGCCAATCGCCATGTCGGCGCTGCTCGCAACCCCGGCTTTCGCGGCGAGCCTGGCAGTCAACATCGAGATTCCCAGGCTGAATGTTTCCGAGTACCACCGCCCCTACGTGGCGACCTGGATCGAGCGCGCGGACAACACGGTCGCGGGCACGCTCGCTGTCTGGTACGACGTGCGTACCAAGACGAACAACCCTGAAGGCGAAGGCACGAAGTGGCTCAAGGACATGCGCCAGTGGTGGCGCCGTGGCGGCCGCGAACTCGCGGTGCCGGTCGATGGGGTGACTGGCGCGACCAAGCCTGCCGGCAAGCACCAGTTGAGCTTCTCCGAAGGCACGGCGCCGATGCCCAAGCTCGCGCCCGGCGCCTACAAGCTGGTGGTCGAAGCGGCGCGTGAAGTCGGTGGGCGCGAGGTCGTGAGCATTCCGTTCCAGTGGCCACCCACCGCGGTGGCACAGCCGACCGCAACGGGCAAGGAAGAGCTCGGCGAGGTCAAGCTCGAACTCAAGCCCTGACCAGCGCCTCTCCCTCTTCACTGCCAGCTTCATCCATCAAGGACTTCCCCATGACCCGCTCCATCCTGCGCGCCACCGGCCTCGCCATCGCCCTGTCGGCCATCGCTTCCGCCTCCATGGCGCACAACGCCTGGCTGCTGCCCTCGTCCACCGTGTTCTCGAAGGCGGACACCGTGACCGTCGATGCCGCCGTGTCCAACGACCTCTTCGTCGCGAACCACGCGCCGCTGCGCCTGGACGGCCTGCAGATCACCGCGCCCGATGGCAGTACCGTCAAACCCGAGAGCGAAGCCAAGCTCAAGCTGCGCAACGTGTTCGACGTGAGCGTGGCGCAGCCTGGCACCTACCGCATTGCCGTGGTCAACGCGGGCGCCTTCGCGAGTTGGAAGGACAAGGCCACGGGCCAGAACAAGCGCGCACGCGGCACGGCCGAGACCATCGGCAAGGAAATTCCGGCCGACGCGCAGGACGTCGCCATCACGCAGTCCTCGGGCCGCATCGAGACCTTCGTGACGGTCGGCAAGCCCTCGGCGCTCAAGCCGATCGGCCAGGGTCTGGAATTGATCGTCGCCGGCAGCCCGACCGATTTGGTCAAGGGCGAGAAAGCCAGCTTCACGCTGAACCTCGATGGCCAGCCCGCGAAGAACCTCGACGTGACGGTCACCGCCGGCAACACGCAGTACCGCGACAAGCTCGAAGAGATCAAGCTCAAGACCGACGACAAGGGCCAGTTCAGCGTGACCTGGCCCACCGCCGGCATGTACTGGCTCGATGCCAGCACCAAGGACAACAAGACCACCGTGCCGCAAGCCAAGGAACGCCGCCTGAACTATGCGGCCACCCTTGAAGTGATGCCCTGATCCCTGATACCAGCGCTCCCTTGGGACTTTCCTTCAGCACCTGGCGCGCAGGCGGCTATGCCAACGCGGCCGTCCCGCGCCGCGCCGACCCCGCCACCCTGCAGCAGTTGGGCGGACAGACGATGGGCACGACTTGGTCGCTGCGCTTTGACAACCCACGAATGCTCCCGCTGGAACAGGTGCGCGAAACAGTCGATGCAGCGCTTGCGCGGGTCATCAAGCAGATGAGCCACTGGGAGCCGGCATCGGACATCAGTCGCTTCAACGCGGCGCCTGCGGGCTCTCGGCATGCGCTGCCCGCGGAGTTCGCCGAGGTGATGCGCTGCGCCCTTCACTGGGCGCGCGTCAGCGAAGGTGCGATCGATCCGACTGTCGGTCCGCTGGTCGCCTGCTGGGGATTCGGCCCCGACGCGAAAGAGAACGGCTTGCCCACGCCCGAAGCCATCGCAGAACTGCGCGCGCGCACCGGTTGGCGGAAGCTGGAATTCGACAAAGCAAATGACACCCTGCTGCAGCCGGGGAACGTCAATCTCGATCTCTCGGGGATCGCCAAGGGTTTCGCGGTCGATCACGGCGTCGAGGCGTTGTGTGCAATCGGCCTCACCGACCTGCTGTTCGAGATCGGTGGCGAACTGCGCGGCATCGGCCGCCGCCCGGATGGGCAACCGTGGCAGGTACGGGTCGATGGCGAATCCCCGGCCGCGCAGCGCATTGCGCTGGCCGACATGGCCATCGCCACATCGGGCGACCGCTGGCATCGCCGCGAGCACGAAGGACGCCGCTGGTCGCACACCATCGATCCGCGCAACGGTGAACCGGTCGCGCATCCGCTGGCGAGCGTCACGGTGCTGCACGCGCAATGCATGCAGGCCGACGCGCTGGCCACCGTGCTGACTGTGCTGGGGCCGGACGAAGGCCTCGCCTTCGCCGAGCACAACGACATCGCTGCCCTGTTCATCGGTCACGACGAGGTGGGCCCACGATCCACGCGCGCCTGGATCGCGCAGAACGGCGCATGACGGAGGCGATGTTGCGCACGCTGGGCGCGGCCGCTACGGCGACGGCCTATGCGGCGCTGTGCCTCGCTGTTTACACGCGGCAGCGACGACAACGCACCGCGGCAGTCCGCGAGGCGGCAGCGCTATCGACCGACAGCGCAACACCCACGACCCTCGTGCTGTTCGCCAGCCAGACCGGCCAGGCAGAGACGATCGCCTGGCAGACGGCACGGCAGCTGCGTGCGGCGGGGACCTCGGTGCGCGTGATGGAACTCAATGCCGTGGACGCCGCCACGCTCGGCTCCGCCGACCGCGCGCTCTTCGTCGCCAGCACGTATGGCGAGGGCGATGCGCCCGATGGCGCCAGCGTGTTCGCGGAGCGGGTGATGGATTCACCTGTTGCCTTGTCTTCGCTGCGCTATGCCGTGCTGGCGCTGGGAGACCGCCAGTACAAGAACTTCTGCGGCTTCGGTCGCGTACTCGATGCGTGGCTGCACGCGGCCGGTGCCAGGCGCGATTTCGAATGCCTCGAAGTCGACAACAGCGACCCGGCTGCACTCGCCGCCTGGCAGTCGCGTTGGGGCGACATTGCCCCCGATCACGAAGATCCGGTCGATGCGTTCGCGCCATGGCGGATTGCGACGCGTGAACTGCTCAATGCCGGCAGCGCCGGCGCGCCGGTCTTCCAGCTGGGGCTGGTGCCGCAGTCGAGCGCGATGCCTCGCTGGGCTTCAGGCGACCTCGCGCAGATCGCCGTTGCAAGCGACCCGGCGCGGCCTCGCGACTATTCGATCGCGTCGCTGCCTGCCGATGGCGAACTGCAGCTGCTGGTGCGCCAGGAGCAGCATCCAGATGGCACGCTCGGCGCCGCGTCCGGGCGGCTCACCTCCACGCTTACTGTCGGGGACACCGTCCCCTTGCGGCTGCGGCCACATCGCACTTTCCGCCTCGAGGGCAATGAAACGCGGCCACTGATCCTCATCGGCAACGGCACCGGACTGGCCGGCCTTCGCGCTCATCTGCGCGCCCGTGCGGCGGCGGGCCGCAACGACAACTGGCTGGTGTTCGGTGAACGGCAGGCGGCCCACGACTTCCTGTGCCGCGAGGAAATCGAGGCGTGGCAATCCACGGGCGTGCTGCAGCGGCTCGACATGGTGTTCTCGCGCGACCAGCCCGAACGCCTCTACGTGCAGCACCGGCTGCTGCAGTCGGCCGACCAGCTTCGCGCTTGGCTGGAAAAAGGCGCGGCCATTTACGTTTGCGGAAGCCTCCAGGGCATGGCATCGGGGGTGGATGCGGCCTTGAAGCAGATTGCCGGCGACACGCTCTTGCGCGATCTGTCGGCAACCGGGCGATACCGCCGCGATATCTACTGAGCTTCAAAAAATCTTGCTGACACTTGTCAGCTGCCAGTTGCTCATTGGCAACAAAACAAGAGGACTTATGGCTTATTTTTTCATTTGCCACTCATAGGTTAATGAGAACCACTATTATTCGCGTCGGTTTGCATTCCCTCGCAAATTGACTCACCCAGCCAGTCCCCGGTTTTCTCTTTCTGAAAGCGCGCGTGCGACATCGCCAGTCGAGTCCTTCAGCTCGCCGCCCTTTTCGGAGAAAACTACATGGCCTACATCAAGAGCCGCAAACACGCCGTCGCGCGCGCCGTTCCTCACCTCTCGGGCGCCGCCGCCGCCACCCTGATGGCCATCGCGGCGCCCGCCGCCTTTGCCCAGTCCGGCGGTGCATTGCCCGAAGTCCGGGTGCAGGACTCCTCCGCAGTCGACTACAAGACCGATACCTCGGCCAACCCCAAGTTCACGGCACCGCTGCTGAACACGCCGCAAACCATCCAGGTGATCAAGGAACAGGTCATCCGCGAACAAGGCGCGACGACACTGACCGAGGCGCTGCGCAACACGCCCGGCGTGGGCACCTTCTTCCTCGGGGAGAACGGCAACACGAACACCGGTGACGCCGTCTTCATGCGCGGCTTCGACAGCTCCAGCAGCATCTTCGTGGACGGCATCCGCGACCTCGGCTCGATCTCGCGCGACGTGTTCAACATCGAGCAGGTCGAAGTCGTGAAGGGCCCGTCGGGTACCGACGTCGGCCGCACCTCGCCCACCGGCTACATCAACCTCGTGACCAAGAAGCCGAAGCTCGAAGACAACTTCACGGGCTCGATCGGCTTCGGCAGCGCCGACTACAAGCGCGGCAGCATCGACTGGAACAAGTCGCTCAGCAGCGCCAACGGCATCGGTGCCGCGTTCCGCCTGAACGCGGTGGTGGAAGACTCGGGCGTTGCCGGCCGCGACTTCGTCAAGAACAAGCACACTGCCATTGCACCGTCGATCGCGCTCGGCCTGAACTCGCCCACGCGCTTCTACTTCGACTACCTGCACGTCGACCAGAACAACGTCCCCGACGGCGGCGTGCCGACCATTGGCCTGCCCAGCTATTCGAACCCCGATCCGACGGCGCTCGGCGCACGTCGCCGCAGCTTCCTGAATTACGCTGCACCGGTCGATCCGAAGAACTTCTACGGCACGGCCTACGACTTCAACAAGGTGACGGCCGACATGTTCACCGCGCGCGTCGAGCACGACTTCACGCCCGACGTCACGCTGCGCAACACCACGCGCTACGGCAAGACGAAGCAGGATTACATGCTCACGTCGTTCATGCTCGGCGGCTTGGCAGCCAACGGCAACCCGCCGCCCTCTGCCAACACGGCGTTCCTCAGCACGCCGATCCCGGGCCTGCCCTCCACATGGGCAGTCACGCGCAATTCGCCGACCAACAAGAACCAGGAAAACACGATCTTCGTCAACCAGACGAACGTGACCGCCAAGTTCGACACCGGCAGCGTGAGCCACTCGCTGAGCGCGGGCGTCGAGCTGATCCGCGAAGAACAGTCGAACCTGGGCTATTTCGCTCCCGGTGCGTTGTTCAACGGCAAGGCTGTGCAGAACGGCGCCTGGCCGGCCGCGAACCTCTACGCGCCGAACCCCTACGTCAACGGCTACAGCCGCATCCAGAGTGGCGCCGACAGCAAGGGCGTGA
This sequence comes from Variovorax boronicumulans, assembly GCF_030812215.1. GTDB lineage: Bacteria > Pseudomonadota > Gammaproteobacteria > Burkholderiales > Burkholderiaceae_C > Variovorax > Variovorax boronicumulans_C. Next base: position 849,684 of record NZ_JAUSSG010000001.1, read on the forward strand.
CCAACACGGTCGGCCTCTATGCCTTCGACACCGTCAAGCTCAACGAGCAGTGGCAGATCACGGGCGGCCTGCGCTTCGATCACTACAACACGTCGTTCCAGAGCTCGACGCTGTCGACCGCTACGACCAACCCCGGCCTGCCGGTCGGAACGCTCGTGCCCTCGTCGCTGAAGCTCTCGGACAACCTGTTCACCGGCAAGATCGGCGTGGTCTACAAGCCCGTGAAGAACGGCAGCATCTACGCGGCCTACGGCACGTCGGCCCAGCCTCCGGGCGGCGCGAACTTCTCGCTGTCGGCCGCCGGTTCGGGCAACAGCGCTGGGCGCACCGACTTCCTGCCACAGAAGGCCAAGACCTTCGAGATCGGCACGAAGTGGGACGTGATGAACGACAAGCTGTCGCTGACGGGCGCGATCTATCGCACGGACGTGACCAATGAAGTGGTGCAGGACCCGACCAACACCTCGCTCTACTACCAAAGCGGCAAGAAGCGCGTTCAGGGCATCGAACTGGGCCTTGCGGGCAGCATCACCGAACGCTGGGGCGTGACGGCCGGGTTCACAACGATGGACACAAAGGTCCAGAGCGGCCCCAACGTCACCGCGGACGGCACCAACGTGCTGGTCTACACCCCGAAGAACGCCTTCACGGCCTGGACCACCTACCAGTTCCCGTTCGGCCTGACCATCGGCGGCGGTGCGCGCTACAACGGCAAGCTGCATCGCGGCACCGACGGCGCGGTGGGTACGCCGGCCTATATCGACGCCTACTGGGTGTTCGACGCCATGGCGTCCTACCGCATCAACAAGAACGTCGACATCCAGTTGAACGTCTCCAACTTGTTCGACAAGCAGTACGCGGCAGCCATCAACAAGAGCGGCTACCGCTACACGCCGGGTACGCCTCGTTCGGCAAAGATCACCGCGAACTTCGCGTTCTGATCCTTGTTGCCTGCCGGGTCCACCCCGGCACGGTGCGAAACTCGAGCCCCGGCCTGCCGGGGCTTTTCTCTTTGCGGAGTGCCTGAAAAATGATGCTGCATGTGCCCGACGTCTTGAGTCCCGCCCAGGTGCGCGACATGCGCGCCGCACTGGATGCGACGAACTGGATCGATGGCCGCGAGACCGTTGGCGCGCAAGGCGCGCAGGTCAAGCGCAACCGGCAACTGCCGGAGTCATCGGCTGTCGGGCGCGAGCTCGGTGCAAAGGTGCTTGCTGCGCTGGCGCGTCATTCGCTGTTCTTCTCGGCCGCACTGCCCTCACGCTTTGTTCCGCCGCTCTTCAATCGCTATGAAGGGGGCGAACACTACGGCGTTCACATCGACGGCGCGGTGCGCGCGCTGCCCGGAGGTGGCCAGCAGCTGCGCACCGACCTGTCCTGCACGCTGTTCCTGTGCGATCCGGAAGACTACGATGGCGGCGAGCTCGAGGTGATCGATACCTATGGCTCGCATGAGGTGAAGTTGCCGGCCGGCGACCTCATTCTTTATCCGGCGAGCAGCCTGCATCGCGTTCACCCCGTGACGCACGGGGCGCGGGTTTGCTCGTTCTTCTGGCTCCAGAGCATGGTGCGCAACGATCAACAGCGCAGCATGCTGTTCGAGCTCGACCAGAACATCCAGAAATTGCGCGCCCGGCTGGGCGAATGCGAGGAAACGGTGGCGCTGACGGGCCACTATCACAACCTTTTGCGGCTTTGGTCGGAGGTATAGCGGGCCGGCGAAGAGTCATCGACAAACGCAGTAACACCATAGTTATTGCAAATGCGATGGATTCTTATTTATAATCGACCAACCAACAGCCAGCCAACTGCCGCTTTCACAGCCATGATCGTTTGCGTCTGCCGCCGAGTCTCCGACCGTGAAATCGCACGCCATGTGCGAGCCGGCATGACTTTTGACGAAGTGCAATTCGAACTCGGCGTGGCCACACAATGTGGCCAATGTGAAGGTTGTGCGCGCGATATCGTCGCGCAATGCAGCGCTTCGCACCCGGTCGCCGCGTTGAATCGCGAATCGGGCCCGAGGGCGATCCAGCTTGCCAGCTCCATCACGGAAAGCAAGGCATGGAACTCGTCTCAGCGCTCGGCGGCAGCCTGATCCTCGTCGCAGGCTCGGTCTGGTGGATTCTTCGCAAGTAACGTCGTAGCGGTTTTGCTGCAATCGGGGCACGTTTTGGCGTGCCCGCATTCGAATGGTTGATCGTGTCTGACCGCTTTGCCCCTCCCCCCTCGGTTTTTGGCCTCTCGCGCAATGTCGTCATTGCGAGCGGTGTCATCCTGTTTCACGCTGCTGCGCTCTGGGCGCTGCAAAGCGGGTTGCTGCGACGCGCTGCCGAAGTGGTGATTCCGGTCGAAATCATGAGCCAGTTCGTCGAGCCACCAAAACCCAAGGTGGATCCCCCCCCTCCTCCTCCGCCCCCACCAAAGGTGGCCAAGGCGCCGCCTCCACCGCGGCCGCAAGCCATCCGTGAATCCAAGCCCACGCCAGCCCCGCAGGCGCCCGTGGGCACCACGGAACCGCCGCCTCCGCCAGCGCCGCCGGCTGCGCCCACGCCGCCGGCTCCTCCCGCGCTGCCGCCGGCACCTCCGGCTCCGCCCGCAGTGCAACTGCCCTCAAGCAACGCCGACTACCTGCAGAACCCCAAGGCCGTCTACCCCGCCATGAGCAAGCGGCTCGGAGAGCAGGGCAAGGTGATCGTCAAGGTACTTGTCGGTGTCGACGGGCTGCCCAAGAGCGCCGAGGTCAAAAAATCCAGCGGCTTCGAGCGGCTGGACGAGGCTGCCATCGCATACATCATGAAATGCCGGTTCGTGCCCGGCAAGGTTAACGGCGTGGTTCAGGCCATGTCCTATGACGCCCCCGTCAATTACGTCTTGAACTAATTTTTCTCTGGAGCAACTTCGTATGGATTCCCAATTTGGCTTGATGAACGTCTGGAATCAAGGCGATTTCGTCACCAAGGCCGTCGCGGTGCTGTTGATCGGCATGTCGCTTGCGTCGTGGATCGTCATCATCGTCAAGGCGCTCGACGTCATCAAATACAAGCGCCTGGCCAAGAACTCGCAGGACTTCTGGCACAGCGAAGACTTCGCCACCGCCCTGAACAAGCTCGGCAAGGACGACAGCAACCCCTTCCGCGCACTGGCGCTCGAAGGCCGTGAGGCGGCAGCCCACCACCGCAACACCAAGGCCCATCTGCACGATGCGCTCGATGTGAGCGACTGGATCACGCGAGCCCTCCGCAACGGCATCGATGCATTCACTGCGCGCCTTCAAACCGGCCTGGCCATCCTGGCATCGGTGGGCTCCACGGCGCCGTTCATCGGCCTCTTCGGCACGGTCTGGGGCATCTATCACGCACTGATGAGCATCGGCTCGGCCGGCCAAGCCACCATCGACAAGGTGGCGGGCCCCATCGGAGAGGCGCTGATCATGACGGCGCTCGGCCTGGCGGTGGCGATTCCCGCGGTGCTTGGCTACAACGCACTGGTTCGCGGCAACAAGTTCGTGCTGACCAAGCTCAACAGCTTTGCGCACGACCTGCACGCCTACTTTGTGACCGGCGCTCGCGTGCAAAGCGGCAGCGGCGACGCGATTGTGGTTCCGCTCAAGAAAGGCTGAGTGCCATGGCTTTCGGAACACAAGACGAACCCGATGAGGTGATGAACGAGATCAACATGACGCCGCTGGTCGACGTCATGCTGGTGCTCCTGATCATCTTCATCATCACCGTGCCGGTGATGAAGCACGCGGTCAACATCGACCTGCCTCGCGCCAGCAGCGAGCCCGAGCAGCCCAAGCCGCAGAACATCTTGTTCAGCGTCACGGCCGATGGCAGCTACTACTGGAACGAGCAGAAGATCGACGACAGCGAACTTCCCAACCGCCTTGCCGCCGAAGCAGCCAAGGAGCCGCAGCCCGAATTGCACATTCGAGGTGACAAGGCCGTGCGCTACGAACGTGTGGCCAAGGCCATGTCGGAAGCGCGGGAAGCCGGCGTGCGCAAGATCGGCTTCATCACTGAACCCGACGCGAAGTGAAGCAAATTCGAAGCGTGTGAAAAAAATCAATCTTCGCGATTGACTTCTTGTTGAGAATCATTATCATTCACTCATCGCTTCGATACGGGAACTCCAAATGCCAGCCACACCGAACGCCTTCACTGTTCTGAACCATCCTTCGCTCGACCAATCGGGTGGCGGCCATGCGTCGATCCAGGCATCGCGTCCGGTACCAATGGTCGAAAGCACAGAGCTTCTCAAGGGAAGCAAGACCGTCGGCATCATGCACAACGGTTCGCTCTACAGGCTCCAGGCCACCAAACTCGGCAAGCTGATCCTGACCAAGTAAGTCGCTCAGCCCGCCCTTCGCGCAAGTTTCATCGTGGGGCGACTCAAGGAGATTTATCTCCGAAGGGTCGTTTTTTGCTAGCCAACGGTTCGCCGACTAGCCAAGCTTTTTTTCACGCGGAACGCTCCAAAGAAAACGCCGACCTCGAAGTCGGCGTTTTGCTTTGTGCAGAGAGAGAGAAACTCAGAGGCCGATCGCGGCAATGCCCGCCTTGGCAATTTGCGCATCTTCGTTCGACTTCACGCCGCTCACGCCAACAGCGCCGATGACCTGGCCGTCCTTCACGATCGGCACGCCGCCTTCGAGCAGCCCCTGGACCGCGGGCGCCGTCAGGAACGCCGTACGGCCGCCGTTGATGATGTCTTCATAGACCTTGCTCTCGCGCCGGCCCATGGCAGCCGTGTGCGCCTTGGCGGGTGCGATGTGCGACGACAGCGCCGCGGCACCGTCCAGGCGCTGCAGCCAGAGCAGGTTGCCGGCATCATCCGAGATGGCGATGGTCACGGCCCAGTTGTTCTTCAGGGCCTCGGCTTCGGCCGCTGCGGCGATGGCCTTGACGTCGGCGAGTTCGAGGAATGATTTGGTCTTCATGTTGAGCTCAGGTTGCGTAAAAACCCGACAGCATAACGGCCACCTGCCTCGAAACTGCCAGGACGCTTAAGAACAACCTGGATACGGTCTTTCAGGCGCCCTCCTCTTGCAGACACCTAGAATGCGCCCAACTGCGTAGCAGCAACCACAGGAGCTTCGGCCATGAACGACCGCGTCACCACCCTCGACACCTCCACAGGCTACGGCCAGACGTTGCCGCAGGCGGAGCGCCAACGCGTCCTGCGCAACACCTACTGGCTGTTGGCACTGAGCATGCTGCCCACAGTGCTGGGCGCCTGGCTCGGCGTGAGCACCGGCATCACGCGCTCGCTCACCGGCGGGCTCGGCCTGATCGTCTTCCTCGGCGGCGCATTCGGCTTCATGTTCGCCATCGAGAAGACCAAGAACTCGGCCGCCGGCGTGCCGGTGCTGCTGGCCTTCACCTTCTTCATGGGGCTGATGCTCTCGCGCCTGATCGCGATGGTGCTCGGCTTCAAGAACGGCTCCGAACTCGTCATGACGGCTTTCGGCGGCACGGCAGGCGTCTTCTTCGTGATGGCCTCGCTGGCCACCTTCATCAAGCGCGACCTGTCGGGCATGGGCAAGTTCCTGTTCGTCGGCGCGATCGTGCTGATGTTCGGCGCGATCATCAACGTGTTCGTCGGCTCGACCACGGGCATGCTGGTCATCTCGGTGGCCGCCATCGGCATCTTCTCGGCCTACATGCTCTATGACCTGAAGCAGATCATGGACGGCGGCGAAACCAACTACATCACCGCCACGCTGGCCCTGTACCTGGACCTGTTCAACGTGTTCCAGAGCCTGCTGGCGCTGCTGGGCATCTTCGGCGGCGAGCGCGATTGAGCGATTAAGAAAACCGCACCCAAGAACAAAGGGCCCCGAGGGGCCCTTTGTTCATTCCAGGTCGAAGACGGCAATCGACTCGACGTGCGCCGTATGGGGAAACATGTTGACCACCCCCGCGAAGGTGCATCGATACCCCGCTTGATGCACCAGCAAACCGGCATCGCGCGCAAGCGTCGACGGGTTGCAGCTCACGTACACAATGCGCTTTGGCGGCGTCCAGCCATCGGTGCGCAGCTCGGGCTGCTGATGCAGATCGGCCATCGCCTTGGCGAGCGCGAACGCGCCTTCGCGGGGCGGATCGACCAGCCACTTGTCGGCGCTGCCATCGGCCACCAGCATGGCCGGCGTCATCTCGAACAGGTTGCGCGCGACGAACGTGGTCGGCGAAAGCGCGCGCCGAGCACTCGTTGCAGGCTCGTTCTTTCTGAGGTTGTCGGTCGCACGCGCCACCAGCGTGTCGCTACCCTCGATACCCAGCACCTCGCGCGCCCGGCTCGCCAGCGGCAAAGTGAAATTGCCGAGGCCGCAGAACCAGTCGATGACCCGCTCGTCGGACTGCACATCGAGCAGGCGAAGCGCCTTGCCCACCAGCGCACGATTGATGTGCGGATTGACCTGCGTGAAATCGGTGGGCTTGAACGGCATCGTGACGCCGAATTCGGGCAAACGGTAAGCCAGCGGCGTACCGCCCTCTTCCAGCAGCTTCACGGTCTCCGGCCCCTTGGCCTGCAACCACCACTGGACGCCTTCGTTCTGGGCGGCAAACGCCTTCAGCCGGTCGATGTCGGCGCGCGACAGGGGCTCCAGGTGCCGCAGCACCAGGGCGATCGTGCCCAGCGCGGTGGAATCCGGCGCATCGCCGCAAGCCAGTTCGATCTGGGGGCAGGTCTCCCGCGCGTCCATGGAGCCGATCAGTGCACGCAGGGGCATCAGCATCTCGCTGACCTGCTTGGGCAGCACCGGACACACCTGCATGTCGGCGAGGTAGCGGCTCTTGCGCTCGTGAAAGCCGATCAGCACCGTGCCCTTCTTGACCACATAGCGCACCGAAAGGCGCGCACGGTACCGGTAGTGCCATGCGGGGCCCTCGAGCGGACGCAACACGTTTTCGGGGCGCACCTTGCCCAGGTGCCAGAGGTTGTCTTCCAGCGCGCGCTGCTTCACGGCCACCTGCGCGGCGGCGTCCAGGTGCTGCATCTTGCAACCGCCGCAGGCGCCGGTGTGCAGGCCGAAATGCGGGCAGCCCGGGCGCACCCGCTGCGACGACTCGCGCCGGATGTGGGTGACCGTGCCCTGTTCCCAGTTGTTCTTGCGGCGATGAACGTTGAACTGAACTTCCTCGAAAGGCAGTGCGCCTTCGATGAAAACGACCATGCCGTCAGCCTTGTGGGAAACGCCCTGTGCGTCGAGGTCGAGCGACTCGACTTTCAGCCATTCTTCGCCGGGATTCGTGGGGACTTTCTTTTCTTCGATGGATTCCGTCATCCCCCGATTGTCTCAGCGCGGCCGCCTCCGCTTTTTCTCCTGCTAGAACAGCGCGTCCCGCCCGATGCCCGAGCGTGCCAGCTGCCGGCGCATCTTGGCCAACGCCTCGTTCTGGATCTGCCTGACGCGCTCGCGCGTGAGGCCCAGGCGCACGCTCAGCACCTCGAGCGTTTCGGGTTCGCGGTCATGCAGGCCATAGCGCCCCTCCAGCACCTCGCGCTCGCGTGCATCGAGCGCGTGGACCCACTGGTCGAGCAGGCGCTCCACCTCGTGCGCCTGTGTCACGCCGCTCGGATTGCCCTGCTCGTCGTCGGATGCCACGGTGTCGGCGAGCGTGAAGCCCTCCTCCCCGCGCGCATCGCCGGCGTCGAGCGAGCGCGGTGCTTCGGAAAGGGCCAACAGGTCGGCCACCTCCTGCACGTCGCGGCCGAGCAGCGCCGCGATGTCTTCCACGCGCACGCCATCGGGGCGGCGAGCGACAAACTCCGCATCGCCTTCGAGCGCACGGCGGGCGCGCAGCACCTGCTGCAGTTCGCGCACCACGTGCACCGGCAGGCGAATCGCGCGCGCCTGCGTCATGACGGCACGCTCGACCGACTGGCGAATCCACCAGGTCGCATACGTGGAAAAACGAAAGCCGCGCTCGGGCTCGAACTTGGTGATGGCATGCATCAACCCGAGATTGCCCTCTTCGATGAGATCCGACAGCGGCACGCCGCGGCCCAGGTAGCCCTTGGCAATGTTGACCACGAGCCGAAGGTTGTGCTCGATCATCGATTGCCGAGCCGCGAAGTCGCCAGAGCGAGCGGCGCAGGCCGTCTGGAATTCCTCGTCGGGGGTAAACAGCTCGGTGCGCCGGACCTGGCGCAGGTAGATGGTCAGTGCGTCTGCGCCTTCGCCGCCGATCAGCTCGGTCATGGCGCCCCGGGGCAACGCTGCGTTGAGCGCTACAGGGTCAGCTGGAAGGTCCTCGTCGGGCGCGATTTCCTTGTCGCCAGGGGAGCGGCCACCTCTGCCCGCCAGCCCGCGCACGGGCAGCGTGCGACGGGGGCGGGAGGCAGCCATGGCATCACCGGCCGGGCAGGTAGCGTGACGGGTCGACGGGCTTGCCCTGGCGGCGGATCTCGAAATGCAGCTTCACGCGATCGGCGTCGCTGCTGCCCATTTCGGCGATCTTCTGGCCCTTCTGAACCGACTGGTCTTCCTTCACGAGCAGCGTCTGGTTGTGCGCGTACGCCGTGAGGTAGGTGTTGTTGTGCTTCAGGATGATCAGGTTGCCGTAGCCACGAAGGCCCGCGCCCGCATACACCACACGACCGTCGGCCGCGGCCAGCACGGGGTCGCCCGCCTTGCCGCTGATGTCGTAGCCCTTGTTCTTGGCTTCATCGAAGCCAGCGATGAGCGAACCGCTGGCGGGCCAGATCCAGCCGAGGTCTTCGTCGCCCGAACTTCCGCTGCCCGGGCTGGCCGGAGAAGCCGTGACAGGCGCCGCCGGTTTCACCGGCGTGCTTGCGCTGCTCCCCGGAACAGCGGCGATCACTGGGGGTGGCGTCACCGGCTTGGTGACGGCGCCTTCCGAACCCGAGGCTGCAGGAGCGGTTGCAACGGCGGTGCCCGACGGCGGAATCACGCGCAGCACCTGGCCCACTTCGATCAGGTCGGGGTTGTCCAGATTGTTCCAGCGGGCGATGTCCTGCCAGCGTTGTCCGGTTTCGCTGCCGATGCGGCGGATCGTGTCGCCGGGTCGCACGGCGTAGTAGCCCGGCTTGCCGTAGTTCTCGATGCCCTGGAGCGGCTTGCCGTTGGCATCGACCGTGATGGGAGGACCACCTGGCGTGGCACCGGGCGCCCGCGTCATCGTGCCGCGGTCCTCGACGGGCGCCGGCCCGCGCGGTGCGGAGCAGCCCGCGATCACGAGCACAACGGCCAACGTGATGCCCGCGAACAAACTCCGATTGCCAAAACCCTGCATTTGTTATTCCTTCAAGCGATGCCCGATTTTAGGGGGACAAAGTGAACCGCCTCAAGAATGAGACGCTCCAGTCCACGGGCAGTTTTGTCGATGACGACGAGGGCCTGTCCGCCCTTGTCCGAATGGGTCGGCGCGACGATGCGCCCGCCGACCGCGAGTTGTGAAATCCAGGCTTCCGGAACGGCTTCGCCGCCGGCCGCCGCGATGATGCCGGCATAGGGCGCGCCCTTGGCATAGCCGATCATTCCGTCTCCCAGCATCAGGTGCACCGTGGCCAACCGGAAGTGCCTCAGATTGGCCCGGGCGCGTTCATGGAGGCCGCGCAGGCGCTCGATGCTGTACACCTCGGTTGCCACATGGTTCAGCACCGCGGCCTGGTAGCCGCAGCCGGTGCCGATCTCGAGCACGCGGCCAAGGCGGTCCTGGGGCTTGCCGGCCAATGCGGGCGCAGCGAGCAAGAGCTCGATCATTCGGGCCACCACGCTCGGCTTGGAGATCGTTTGCCCCAGGCCGATCGGCAGGCTGGTGTCTTCGTACGCCTGGTTGACCAGCGCGCTGTCGACGAAGCGATGCCGCTCGACAGCCCCCATCGCACGCAGCACGCGCGGATCGGAAATGCCCTGCGCCGCGAGCTTCTGCACCATGCGCGCGCGCACCGCGTCGGAAGCCATCGAAGGCGTGGACGGCACCATCGGCTTGGCCGGCACGGCGGGCATGCGCCCACGCGTGGCTGCCGAAGCGGTGGGTGTCAGGCGAACCGGGAAACTGGGCCGTTGCGTGGCCATGTCAATTGCCGAGACGGGCCACCGTCTCGCGCCATTGCCCCAGGTTGGCGTGGTCGGTCAGGTCGATCTGCAGCGGCGTGAGCGCGATGTGGCCGGCGGCGGTGGCGTGGAAATCGGTGCCTTCGCCGCTGTCCTTGGCGCTGCCCGCGCCGGCGATCCAGTACATCGTCTCGCCGCGCGGGCTGTCCTGCGTGATGACTTTTTCCGCCGCGTGACGCCGGCCGAGGCGGCAGACCTTGACCGGTTTCAGCTCGTCGAACGGCCGGTTCGGCACGTTCACATTGAGCAGGAAGGCGGGGCCGCCGATCATCTTTTCGCGCTCGATCTGCTGCACCAGGCGACGCGCGACTTGCGCTGCCGCATCCACGTGCGCCCAGCCCTTTTCGATCTGCGAGAACGCGATGGCTGGAATGCCGAAGAGGTACGCCTCCATGGCCGCGCCGACGGTGCCTGAATAGATGGTGTCGTCGCCCATGTTGGCGCCGTTGTTGATGCCGGAGACCACGAGGTCGGGCCGGTAGTCGAGCAGGCCCTTGAGCGCGATGTGCACGCAGTCGGCCGGCGTGCCGGTGACATAGCGAAACCCGTTGTGCGCCTTGTGCACGTAGAGCGGTGCAGCCAGCGTCAGCGCGTTCGACTTGGCGCTGTTGTTGTGCTCGGGTGCGACCACCTCGACTTCGGCGATGTCCTTGAGCGCGTCGTGCAGTGCGACGATGCCAGGCGCCTGGAAGCCATCGTCATTGGAAATAAGTATCTTCATGGTGCTTTTGGATGCACCGGATTGTAGGCGTCGGGTGCGTCGCAGCAGGGACAAGGACGCCCTGCCGCGGCACCTATCATGCCCGCAGTCCTTGCCTCAACATTACCCATCCGAAGGAGACCCGAGCATGCACGCATGGCTTTGCGAAAACCCCGTTGGCGTCGACGCGCTCACCTGGAAAGAACTGCCGACACCCACGCCGGGCCCAGGGCAGGTGCTGATCGAGATCAAGGCCGCCAGCCTGAATTTCCCAGACCTGCTGATCGTGCAGAACAAGTACCAGATGAAGCCGCCCCTGCCCTTCGTTCCCGGTTCGGAATACGCGGGCGTCATCCAGGCGGTCGGCGAAGGCGTGACGCACCTGAAGGTGGGCCAGAACGTGGCCTGCCTGTCGGGCACCGGTGGTTTCGGCACCCACACGCTGGCCCCCGCGGCGCTGTGCATGCCGCTGCCCGAGGGCTTCGGCCATGTCGACGCGGCCGCGTTCATCATGATCTACGCCACCTCCTGGCACGCGCTCATGGATCGCGCACAGCTCAAGGCCGGAGAAACCGTGCTGGTGCTCGGCGCAGCGGGGGGCGTGGGAACTGCGGCCATCCAGATTGCAAAGGCCGCCGGCGCCAAGGTGATTGCAGCCGCCTCCACCGACGAGAAATGCGAACTCTGCCGGTCCATTGGTGCCGATGCGACGATCAACTACACGACGCACGCATTGCCAAACGGTTTTCGCGATGCCATCAAGGCCGCCACCGACGGCAAGGGTCCAGATGTCATTTACGACCCTGTGGGCGGCGATTTTGCAGAGCCCGCTTTTCGCTCCATTGGCTGGCGCGGCCGGTATTTGGTGGTGGGTTTTGCGTCGGGTCCCATTCCGTCGCTGCCATTGAATCTCACGCTGTTGAAAGGCGCATCGCTCGTGGGCGTGTTCTGGGGCGATTTCGCCAAGCGTGAACCCAAGGCCAATGCACAGATGATGGCCGAATTGGCGCAGTGGTACGGCCAGGGAAAGATCAAGCCAGTGATCGACAGCACGATGCCGATGGCCGAATTGAAGGCCGCATACGCGCACATGGGTTCGCGCGGCGTCAAAGGAAAACTGGTGATGGTGAACTGAGCAAACCTCGTTTCAGTCGCCCAATAAAAAAGCCCGCTTGCGCGGGCTTTTTTATTGATAAAAGTTCGGCGATTCGCAGCGCTTACTTGATCTCGTAATCAGAAAGCGACTTGCCGGCAGCCAATGCTTCAGTCACCCAACGTGGCTTGCGGCCACGGCCGCCGGACCAGGTTTCGCCGGTCGGGCCGCGGTATTTGGCGGCTGCCTTGGGCGCTGCGGCACCTGCACTGCGCTTGGCGGCTGCACCGCGGCCGCCGAGTTTCAGGTCGGAAGCGGTCAAACCGAATTCCGCGATCTTCTTGCGCAACTCCTCGATCACGCCCGCACGTTCTTGGTTACGAAGGTCTTCAGCCTGCTTCCGCAATTGAGCAATCTGCTCGTCGTGCTTCTTGATCTGGGAATTGATATCGGCGAGTGTCGAAGCCATTGTTGGACTCCTGAAAATTGAAAACGGGTGGATTTTAATTCAGTTTGCATTTGTCACAAGCCCATCCGCATCAGAAAAAATGCCTGTCCAACAGGTTAATGCAACAGCGCGCAACGTAAAGCGAGCTGCTTTGGTTCCGTATATCGAGGAGAACAAGGGAGAGAAGTCGACGGGCAACTGCTGCAACGAACAGGGCGCCGGAAATGACAACGCCGGGTAAACCCGGCGTTGGAATCCCTTGAATGCTATTGCGAAATAGCGACAGGGAGATATTTTTTGGGGTGGCTGATGGGACTCGAACCCACGACGACCAGAATCACAATCTGGGACTCTACCAGCTGAGCTACAGCCACCGCAGAGCCCGCAATTGTAGCGTCAAAAATCGAGGTTTCGGCTCCAGAGGGTCGCAACGTGGTTTGAAATTCACATTCAGCCCGCTGCCAGAGGGCCCGGGGCGCCGGAAGCTTCCTCTATCTTGATGGAACCATCGGATCGCTCGCAGGTGCCGATCAGCAAGCCGCTGGCAACCGCGTGATCGCGCAATTCGCCCAATACCTCGTCGCGCCCTGGCTCTTCGGAAAACACGGGAACGCTGTCGAGCGCGAACAGCTGGAAAGCGTAGCGATGCACGCCGTGGCCGGGCGGCGGGTCCGGCGGAAGCCAGTCAGCCTGCAGGCTCGAATTGCGCCCGACGTGCAAGCCAACGCCTTCCTGGTCGTTACCTGGAATGGCAGCCTCCACCAACCTGTCGTCTTCCGGTCTCAGTCCGACCACGATGGCATGCACCAGCGGATTCGGCGTGGGCGAGTCGGCGTCCTCCACGATCAGCACCAGCGATGCGACGCCCGCAGGCAGCCCCGTCCATTGCAAAGGCGGCGAGACGCCTTCTCCATCGGCCGTGTAGCGCGGAGGTATCGGCGCGTGGTCGGCGAAGGCCACGCTGGTCACCACAATCGACGCCATGCCTTCGCGCAGGCCGAGCGTGTTGAAAACGATGTTGTCTAGGCCGGCGCGTACGCCGTGTAATGCGCGGCCAACGGCTTCGGGTAATTTTTCAAGCATGCATCGGGTATAGCCCGGCATGTACCCGCGCTTTGTAGGACGTCGCAGCGCACTCGCCGGCGACCTTGCGGCAGAAATTCCCGTTCGCGCGCATCGATGCGCATCGCGGGTGAGACCGCTCACATGGCTCCGCTATCATCGATGCGGCCCGCGCAGACGGGCGCGGCTTTTCGCCACTTCCACTTCACCACCAAAGGAATTTCTTCATGAGCATCGTCTGGACTATTCTGATCGGGTTCGTCGTGGGTCTGGTGGCACGCGCCGTCAAGCCAGGCGACGATTCCGCAGGCTTCATCGTCACCACGCTGATCGGCATTGCGGGTTCGCTGATCGTCACCTACGTCGGCCAGGCCATGGGCTGGTACACCGCGGGCCAAGGCGCCGGCTTCATCGCTTCCGTGCTGGGCGCGATCGTGCTGCTGATCCTTTATGGCCTGATCAAGCGCAAGAGCTGATACCCCGCGCGGCCCTGCCGAGGCCGCGCCGAGCGGCCAAGCCGCGAACTTCATGCCCCGCAAGCCACGCGCCAAGCACCACGTCTACGTGGTCGAACTCGACGATCGCGTGTGGAACAGCAGCCGCTTCAGGCGCGCCAACCCCGACTACCAGCTCGGCAAGCCCTTCGTTTACGTGGGCATGACTGGCCTGGACCCCGACATCCGCTTCGACAAACACAAGGCCGGCATCCAGGCCAACAGCTTCGTGCAGGCGTTCGGCGTGCGCCTGCTGCCCGCACTCTACGAGCGCTACAACCCAATGCCCTACGACGATGCGCGCCTGATGGAGGTCGACCTCGGCATCGCTTTGCGCAAGGCCGGCTACGGCGTCTGGCAGGCCTGAGGCGCGGTGCCGATCACGAGTAGGTGATCCAGTCCTCGTACGTCGGCCCGTCCAGATGCGGCAGCGTGTTGTAGGTCACCAGCATGTGGCGCTTCGGCGTGAACGCGAACTCCGTCACCGAGGTGTTGCGGATGCGCAGGTTGAGTTCGATGGTGGTCTCAGCGCTCGTGCCCAGCACGTGGCCGACCGCGGTGCTGATCGGCCCTCCGCTCGACACCACCAGCACCTTCGCGCCGTGATGCCGGTCGCGCACATGATCAAGCGCAGTTGTCACTCCCGCGAGAAAGTCGACATAGCTCGGCATTCCGACCGGCGCTGCCTTGCCCTGCATCCAGGCGCCCAGGCCTTGGCGCAACAGGCGGAAGTGATGACGGTACATCTCGGGCGAATCCGGCTTCTCGAGCTTGCCTTCGTGGATCGTGGCGATGACAGCTTCGCTGTCGTATTCGTTGAGACCGGGCCACGGCAGCACGTCATCGCGTTCCAGTCCCAGGCCTTTGGCAATGCCTTCCCATGTCTGGCGATGCCGCTTCAAGGTGCCGGTGATGACGGCATCGAATGTCATGCCGCGCTCGCGCCAGTACGCCCCCAGGCGCACGGACTGCCGATGCCCGAGTTCGCTCAGGTTGTCATAGTCGGCAGCGCCGAAACTGGCTTGCCCATGGCGCACGAGGTAGAGGGTTCCCATGCGCCGGATTCTGGCAAGAAGCGCAGGCCGCGCTTGTCCCACGTGCGACCAAAAAAAAGCCCGGGTCATCGACCCGGGCGTTCGTTTTGCGCAGCAGCCTCGCTTCAGCGCGCGGATGCAACAGGCAGCGTGTCCGCCGGCTTCGGCACGAGGATCTCGGCCTTGAAGCGTTCCTTCAACAACTTGTAGTAGGCATCGGCCTCGGCTGCTGTCACCGACTGGCCGACCTGCGCGCTCTCTTGCTGCGCCTGCTCGGGCGACGGCGGCGTGCGCGGAACCACCTTGGTCACACGCACCACCGCGTAGCCTTGCGTGCCCAGGTCCACGCCCATCAGCGAAGGCAGCTTGGCTGCATCGGCACGGAGCGCTGCGTCGATCACGGGCATGGGTTGCGACTGCACATCGATGCGCGAGACGGTGACCGGGGCAGCGAAAGTCGCTCCGTCCGCCTTGGCGGTCCAGGCCGCGAGCTTGGCTTCGCCTTCGGTCTTGGCCAGCACGGCCGCACGCTCGGTGACGAGCTGCGCGCGGATCTTGTCCTTGACCTCGGCCAGCGGGATCGGATGCGCAGGCGTGTACTGCGTCACGCGACCCGAGGCGAGTTGGCTCGAGCCGACTTCGATCGCCTCGGTGTTCTGCTTGCGCTCGAGCGAGTCGCCGGCGTACAGCGCGCTCAGGAAGTTGCGGCTGGCCAGCGGACCCTTGGCGTCCGGCGCGGGCACGCGCGGGACATTGGTCGCGGTCTGGATCGTGAGCTTGAGCTTTTCCGCTGCGGGCTTGAGGCTGTCGGGCTGCTGGTACACCGCATCGGTGAACACCTCGGCGGCCTTCGCGAATTCCTGCGCGGCCTGTGCGGCGCGGACTTCGCTTTCGATGGTGGCGCGAACCTGCTCGAAGGGCGGCACCACCGCCGGCTTGATGTCGACGAGATGAATGATGTGATAGCCGAACTCGGTTTCGACGATGCCGCTGATCTCGCCCTTCTTCAGCGCGAACATCGCGTCTTCGAACGGCTTGACCATCGCGCCCCTGGTGACGAAATCGAGGTCGCCGCCCTTCTCGGCCGAGCCCGGGTCCTGCGAGTTCTTGCGTGCCACGTCGGCGAAGGTGTTCGGTGCCTTTTTCACGTCGGCGAGCAGCTGCTCGGCCTTGGCTTTCGCCTTTTCGCGGTCGGCGGCGGACATGCTGGCCGGCGCGGTGATCAGGATGTGGCTGGCGCGGCGCTCTTCCTTCGTGCCGAAGCGCGCGGTGTTCTGTTCGTAGTAGGTCTTGAGATCGGCTTCGCTGACGACGACGTTCTTCTTGGCCGCATCGAGGTCGAGCACCAGGTATTCGATGTTGGCCTGCTCGGGAGCCTGGAACTGCGAGGCGTGGTCCTTGTAATAGGCCTCGATGTCGGCATCGCTCACGGTTACCTTCGAGGCGAAGTTCTCGGGCGCGAAGCGCGCCACCTGGATCTCGCGGCGGTCGTAGAAGGCATTGACCGTGGCGGCCACCAGCGCGGGCGGCGTGAGAGCCGTGCCCGACACGCCGAGCAGCACCTGTTGCGTGGACATGTCGGCGCGCACCTGCGCTTCGTACTGCTCGGGGGTGCGACCGGTCACGCGGAGGAAGGTCTCGCGGTCGAACTTGCCGTCGGGGGTGCGGAAGGACGCGAGGCCCGGGTCCTGCGCGAAGATGCGCGAGAGGCGATCTTCGGAGACGGTCATGTTCGCCTTGGCGGCGGCTGCGGCCAGCACGCGGTCGCGCACCATGCGCTCCAGCGTGGCGTAGCGCAAGGCGTCCGAGTCGAGCACCGTCGGATCGACGTTGGGCGACTGCTGTCGGATGCGGTCCGTCTCGTTGCGATGCTGCGCATCCCACTCGGGCTTCGTGATGTCGTGGCCATCGATGCGGGCCACCTTCTCGTCACTGCTGAAGCCCTGGTAACGCTCAACACCGAAGAGCACGAACGAGGGAATGATCAGCAAGAACAAGAAAATCATGACGATCTTGTTGTACTTGCGGAAGAAATCAAACATGCTTGAACACTCTTTTTCGACGGATGTCGGACGGCAATAAAAAAGGCGAACTGGTGTTCGCCTTTGCATCTGGGTGGTGGTGGGTGCTGAGGGGCTCGAACCCCCGACCTACGCCTTGTAAGGGCGCCGCTCTACCAACTGAGCTAAGCACCCCACCGGAATACTCTCCGAGTCTAGTCTCAGTTCAGCGCGTCTTTCAGCGCCTTGCCCGGACGGAACTTCGGAATCTTGGCTGCCTTGATTTTAATCGCGTCGCCGGTGCGGGGATTCCGGCCGGTGCGGGCGGCCCGTTTGCCTACTGCGAAAGTGCCGAAACCGACGAGCGAAACGGAGCCGCCCTTTTTGAGCGTGGTACGAATGGCGCCGATGGTGGATTCGAGCGCGCGGGTGGCAGCTGCTTTGGAAATATCGGCGTTCTTTGCGATGTGCTCAATCAGTTCGGTCTTGTTCACAAGGGCCCCTTGTAGAGAAAAAGTTGGTCGGCTTTCGTCAGCTGCGACCTGGCCGCGACGGGTGCGACTCAAGAGCTTGGCAGGCCTGACGCCTCGGCAGCGCACTGCCAGCGAGGATTACAACCACTGCCCTGCAGGGTGTCAATAAGACACGAGGCCATGCAAAACAGCGGAGCGCGCGATTTTAGGGGCGTTTCGTCGCGCACTTTCCCGCACGTTTCGTGAAGTACTTTTCAAAGCGCTTCAGCGATCGCTTTTCCGAGGTCGCTGGTGCTGGCGGTGCCGCCGATATCCGGTGTACGCGGTGCTCCGCTTTGGGGCGCGAGCACCCTCTCGATGGTCGACAGGATCGCGTCGTGCGCTTCCTTGTGGCCGAGGAACTCCAGCATCATCGCGCCGCACCAGATCTGACCGATCGGATTCGCAATGCCCTTGCCCGCGATGTCGGGCGCCGAACCGTGCACCGGTTCGAACAGCGACGGCGTGGTGCGCTCGGGGTTGAGGTTGGCGCTCGGCGCGATGCCGATGGTGCCCGTGCAGGCGGGCCCGAGGTCCGAGAGGATGTCGCCGAAGAGATTGCTCGCCACCACCACGTCGAAGAAGTCGGGACGCTGCACGAAGTGCGCGGTGAGGATGTCGATGTGGAACTTGTCCAGCTTCACGCCGGCGTAGTTCTTCGCCATCTCGGCCACGCGCTCGTCCCAGTAGGGCATGGTGATCGAGATGCCGTTCGACTTGGTGGCACTCGTGAGGTGCTTCTTCGGCCGCGACTGCGCGAGTTCGAACGCGAACTTGAGCACGCGGTCCACGCCCACGCGCGACATCACGGTTTCCTGCACCACGATCTCGCGCGGCGTGCCTTCGTACATGCGCCCGCCGATGCTGGAGTACTCGCCCTCGGTGTTCTCCCGCACGATGTACATATCGATCTCGCCAGGCTGGCGCGGCGTGCCGTCGCGGCGCACCACGGGCGCGATGATGCCGGGCATGAGGCGCGCGGGGCGCAGGTTGATGTACTGGTCGAACTCGCGGCGGAACAGGAGCAGCGAGCCCCAGAGCGACACGTGGTCTGGAATTTTCTCGGGCCAGCCGACCGCGCCGAAGAAGATCGCATCGTGGCCGCCGATCTGGTCCTTCCAGTTGTCGGGCAGCATCTTGCCGTGCTTCTCGCAGTAGTCCCAGCTGGAGAAATCGAAGTGGTCGAACTTCAGGTCGATGCCGAACTTGCGCGCCGCCGCATCGACCACGCGCAGGCCCTCGGGCATGGTCTCCTTGCCGATGCCGTCGCCGGCGATGACTGCGATTCTGTGGGTGCTCATGGGTTGGCTCCTGCTTGTTGGATGGGTGAAAAGAATGCGAGCGCCTCGGCAAGCAATTCGGCCGGGGCTTCTTCGGGAACGTAGTGGCCGCACGGCAGTGCGCGGCCCGAGATGTCATTGGCGCACGCGCGCCACAGCGCGAGCACATCGAAGCACTTGCCCACCGCGCCATGCTCGCCCCACAACACCCGCAGCGGCTGCGCGAGCTTGCGGCCTGCGGCGAGGTCCGCGCGGTCGTGCACGAGATCGATGGTGGCGGAGGCGCGGTAGTCCTCGCAGATGGATTCGGCCGTGCCGGGGATGCCGGCGCATCGCTCGTACTCGGCCAGCACCTCGGGCGCGAAAGGCGCAAGGCCTGCGTGCCGACCGCCCATCACGCTGCGCACATAGCGCACGGGGTCGGAAGCGATCAGCGCCTCGGGCAACGGCGGCGGCTGGATCAAGAAGAACCAGTGCCAGTAAGCCTTCGCGAAGGCCTCCGAGGTGTTCTCGTACATCGCAAGCGTGGGGGCGATGTCGAGCAGCAGCATGCGCTCGACCGCCGACGGATGGTCCGCCGCCAGCCGGTGCGCCACGCGCGCGCCGCGGTCGTGCGCCAGCACGCCGAAGCGTTCGAAACCGTGGTGCCGCATGGCGGCGAGCGCATCGAGCGCCATCTCGCGCTTGCTGTAAGCCGCGTGCCCGGCATCGGCCGCCGGCCGGCCCGAATCGCCGTAGCCGCGCAGGTCCATCGCAATCACAGTGAACCGCTCGGCCAGCTGCGGTGCCACGCGATGCCATATCGCATGCGTTTGCGGATGGCCGTGCAGCAACAGCAGCGGGGCGCCCTTGCCACCGATGCGGCCATGGATGCGCACGCCGTTGCGCTCGATATCGAAGGTGGGGAATGTGAGGAAGGAGGCAGTCACGGGAACGATTGTGCGTTGCGCCCCAGCGACCATCAAGCAACAATCAGCCAATTCATACTTTCCTGATTGGCATGAATTCTTCCTCGCTGGATCGCGGCGATCTCGAGCTGGTGCTGGCCATTCGCGACCAGGGCAGCCTCGCCGGCGCGGCCGCCACGCTCGACGTCGTGCCCTCTGTCATCACCAAGCGGCTCGGGGCGCTCGAGGGCCGGCTGGGTCAACGTCTGTTCGATCGCACCACGCGCCGGCTCAACGTCACCGCAGAAGGCGAGGCGGTGTGCCTGCATGCCCGCGCGCTGCTCGAAGGTTTTGCAGCACTCGAAAGCGAGCTGGGCGAACGGCAGAACGAGCTCGTCGGCACGATCCGGCTCGCCGCCACCTTCGGGTTCGGACGACGCTGGCTAGGGCCGGCACTGGCCGCCTTCCAGGCGCGGCACCCCGCGCTGCAGATCGAATTGCTGCTGACCGAGCAACTGCCCAACCTCGGCGCCGAAGGCTACGACGGTGCGCTCTGGCTGTGGGCCGTGCAGCAGCACCGCGCGGCCGACTGGGTCACCCGCCGCATCGCGCGCAACCAGCGCGTGCTGGCAGCAGCGCCCTCGTACATCGCGCAGCACGGCATGCCGGCCACGGTCGACGCGCTGACCTCGCACGCCTGCCTGGTCGCGCGCGAGAACGGCGAGGTCAACCAGCGCCAGTTCGCGCTGTGGACGCTGCGCCATGCACGCGACGGCAGCACCGCGCGCGTTCGCGTGCAAGGGCCGCTCGCGAGCAATTCGGGAGAGATGGTGCGCGACTGGTGCATGGCGGGCCACGGCATCATGCTGCGCAGCCTCTGGGACATCGCGCCGCAACTGGCCAGCGGCGAACTGGTGCGGGTGCTGCCGCAGTACACGATGCCCGATGCCGACATCCACTGGGTAGCGCCCTGGCGGCCGAAGACGCCGCGCCGCGTGCGCCTCCTGCTCGATCACCTGGCGGAGCAGTTCCGCGGGGAGCCGTGGAAGCCGGCGAAGACGGGCGCGCGCTGAGGTTCAGCGCTCGCTGCGCACCACCAGGCTCACACCGACCGCCGTGAGCCCGATGCCCAGCAGCGTCACGAGCGTGATCGGCTCCGCGAACAGCAGCCACGCCATCACCGCCGTGCATGGCGGCACCAGGTACAGCAGGCTGGTCACAGCCGTGGCCGTGCCGCGCTGGATCAGCATGTAGAGCAGCGAGCTGCCGCCCAGCGACAGCGCCAGCACCGACCAGGCCATCGCGCCGATCGAGTGCGCATTCCATCCGATGCCCTGCGTTTCCATCGCGGCGAAGGGCAAAGTCACCAGCAGCGCCGCCGCCATCTGCACCGCGCTCGCGCTTCGCACATCGCACGGTGCAACGAAGCGCTTCTGGTACAGCGTGCCGGCCGTGATCGAAAGAAGCGCAAAGACCGCGAGCGCCATCGTCAACGCGTTGACTTCGGCGCCCTGCCCGAACTTGCGTGAGACCACGAGCACAAGGCCCGCGAAGCCCAGAACGAGGCCAGCCCACTGCCGCTTCGAGATGTGCCCGCCATTGAACGAAAGCCAGACGGCGGTGAGCACCGGCTGAATGCCGACCAGCAGCGCCACGAGCCCCGCGCCCATGCCCGCATGCACAGCCGCCCAGACGCCACCCAGATAACCCGCCTGCATCAGCACGCCCGTGACTGCGAGGTGCCCCCACTGCGCACGCTCCTTCGGCCAGGCGACCTTCGCGAGCGCGACCCAGATGCCGAAGCACAGGAGCGACAGCGCGTACCGCACAGCGAGGAACTTGAGAGGCGGCGCATAGGGCATGCCATAGCGCGCAACGATGAAGCCGGTGCTCCAGATCAGCACGAAGACCGCCGGCATGGCCCGCAGCCACCCCGAGCCGCCCGGACCGGGTGCGGTGGCCGCCGCCGTCATTTGGAGTGCGCCCGGATCTCCGGAATGGCCTTCTGCAGGTAATAGACCATCGACCAGACGGTGAGCACCGCCGAGATCCAGATCAGCCACTGGCCCCAGAGGCCGGTGTCGATCACCTTGAAAAGTTGCCCGTCATAGAGCAGGAAGGGAATCGCGACCATCTGCACGGTCGTCTTGACTTTGCCGATCATGTGGACCGCCACGCTCTTGCCGGCGCCGATGCGCGCCATCCATTCGCGCAGCGCCGAGATGGCGATCTCGCGGCCGATGATGATGAGCGCCACGAACACGTCGGCGCGCTGCAGGTGCACCAGCACCAGCAGCGCGGCGCATACAAGGAACTTGTCCGCCACCGGATCGAGGAAGGCGCCGAAGGCAGAGGTCTGGTTGAGCTTGCGCGCCAGGTAGCCGTCGAGCCAGTCGGTGGCCGCGAAGACGATGAACATGACCGTGGCGATCAGGTTGCGCATCGGCTCGGCCATCGGCAGGTAGAACACGCCGACGATCAAAGGGATCGCGACGATGCGCGTCCAGGTCATGATGGTCGGTAGGGTCCAGAACATGCGGGCGATTGTGTCATGGCGGAGTGGCCCTGGCGGTTGGCCCGTCTCTTCGTGCCTGCCTCAGTGCAGGGCTCTGTAGATTTCCTCTGCAAGGTCGGTGGCGATGCCCTCCACCGAGGCGATGTCCTCCACGCTTGCCGCGGCCACGCCGCGGATGCCGCCGAAGCGCTGCAGCAGGCGTGCCCGGCGCTTCGGCCCGATGCCCGGAATGTCTTCCAGCTGGCTGCCGCCCACCCGCACCTTCGCGCGCTTGGCCCGCATGCCGGTGATGGCGAAGCGGTGCGCTTCGTCGCGAATCTGCGCCACCAGCATGAGCGCCGCGGAGTCCTTGCCCAGATAGACCTTCTCGCGGCCGTCGGCGAACACGAGCTCTTCAAGGCCGACCTTGCGGCCCTCGCCCTTCTCGACGCCGACGATCAACGACAGCGGCAGGCCCAGCTCGCTGAACACCTCGCGTGCCATCGACACCTGGCCCTTTCCGCCATCGACCAGCACCAGCTCGGGCATGCGGGCGGTGCGCGTCTTGGGCGATGCCTCGCTGCCCTCGACGCCTTCGCTCTCTGCGTCGCCAGGCGGCAGCGCCTCGGTCTCGGCCGCCATCGCCTCGGCCAGCTTGCCGTAGCGGCGGTGCAGCACCTGGCGCATAGCGGCGTAGTCGTCGCCCGGCGTGATGCCTTCGATGTTGTAGCGGCGGTATTCCTTGTTCTGCATCGTGTGGTGCTCGAACACCACGCACGAGGCCTGCGTGGCTTCACCCGCGGTGTGCGAGATGTCGAAGCATTCGACGCGGAAGTTGTCCAGGTCGTCCGGCGCGAGCTCGAGCGCATCGGCCAGCGCGCGGGTGCGCGCCTGCTGCGAACCCTCTTCGGCGAGCAGGCGGGCCAGTTGCAGGCCGGCATTCGTCTCTGCCATCTCGAGCCAGTGGCGGCGCTGCTCGCGCGGCTGAAACACCGCCGTCACGCGCCCGCCGGCCTGCTGCGAGATCGCCTCGATCAGCTCGCGGCTCACAAGATGGCTCAGCACCAGCGTGGCGGGCACCGGCACGTCGATGTAGTGCTGGGCGATGAAGGCTTCGAGCACCTGCACCTCGATGGGGTCGGCGGCCACGGGCGCCGCGCCCTCTTCCACATCGTCCATCTCGCCGTGGTGGATCTGCGCGGCGTCTTCCACATGCACCGGAAAGTAGGGCCGGTCGCCCAGGTGCCGTCCGCCGCGCACCATCGCAAGGTTGACGCAGGCCTTGCCGCCTTGCACCTTGACCGCGAGGATGTCCACGTCCTTGTCCGACGCGATCTCGATCGATTGCTGATGCAGCACCCGCGAGATCGCCGACATCTGGTTGCGCAGCTCGGCCGCCTGCTCGAACTCGAGCTTCTCGGCGTGCGTGGTCATGCGCTGCTCCAGCTTGGAGAGCACGAGCTGGGTGTCGCCCATCAGGAAGGCCTCGGCGCTGGCCACGTCCTGCGCATAAGCCTCGGGCGTGATGTAGCCAACGCAGGGGCCGGTGCAGCGCTTGATCTGGTAGAGGAGGCACGGCCGCGTGCGGTTGGCGTACACCGTGTCCTCGCAGGTGCGCAGCTTGAACACCTTCTGCAGCAGCTGGATCGACTCTTTCACTGCCCAGGCGCTCGGGTACGGACCGAAGTAGCGGTGCTTCTTGTCGACCGCCCCGCGGTAGTAGGCGAGCCTCGGAAATGCGTGCGACGCGATCTTCAGGTAGGGGTAGCTCTTGTCGTCGCGAAACAGGATGTTGTAGCGCGGCTTGAGCGTCTTGATGAGGTTGTTCTCGAGCAGCAGCGCCTCGGCTTCGGAGCGCACCACGGTGGTCTCCATGCGCACGATCTTCGAGATCATGTGGCCGATGCGGGTGCCGCCATGGCTCTTCTGGAAGTAGTTGGCGACCCGCTTCTTGAGGTTGCGCGCCTTGCCCACGTAGAGCACCGCGCCGGCTGCGTCGAAGTAGCGGTACACGCCCGGAAGTTGCGGCAGCGCCGCGACCTCGCTAAGCAATTGATCGGAATGCACGTCTGACATGGCGGCTATTGTGGCTTCACGCGGAACGCGCGTCGCAGGCCTGCGCGCAAACCCCGAGGTGGCTGGAACGAATTGTGCTGATGATGAAGACGGGCGCGAGGAGCGCCCGTGTCATTCCATCAAAACCATTCGGGAAGAACTCCATGACGAAGAAGACCCAGGCGCGCGCCTGGCGGGTGCTCTCACCCCTGGCGCTTGCATTGACCGTGGCCGGCTGCGGCGGCGGCGGTGGTGGCGGACAGGACAACAACGCGGCGATCGCCGCGGCCATTGCAGCCATCAACGCGGCCAACAACCCGCCCGTCCCGCCTGAAGCCGACAAGGGCTGCCTGATCGGCGACGGCGGCACGCCGGTCGTGGTGGGTTCCGGCGATCCGGGCGACCCCGCCGCGCCCGAACCCGCATCTGGCTACGTGCTCGGTCACAAGCTGGTCTACGCGAAGAACTACATGGTGGTGGCCAACCATCCGCTGGCCACGCGCGCAGGCTGCGACGTGCTCAAGGCAGGCGGCAGCGCCGTCGACGCGGCAGTGGCGGTGCAGGCCGTGCTCGGCCTGGTCGAGCCGCAATCGAGCGGCTTGGGCGGCGGTGCGTTCATGCTGCACTACGACGCGAAGACGAAGAAGGTGCAAGCCTACGACGGACGCGAGATGGCACCCGCCGCGGCCACGGAGAACTACCTGCGCTACGCCGTGCAGACCGATTCGGCCAGCGGGTTGCCCAAGCCCAGCGCCCGCGCCAGCGGCCGCTCTATCGGCACGCCGGGCGCGGTGCGCATGCTCGACGTCGCCTACAAGGACCACGGCAAGCTGCCCTGGAAGGACCTGTTCAGCTACGGCATCACGCTGGCGTCGGACGGCTTCTCGATCGGCGGTCGCATGGCCGCCGCGATCGCCTCGTCGGAAACCAGCCTGAAGCGCGACGCGGAGGCGACGGCCTACTTCTTCAACGCCGACGGCACGCCCAAGGCGCTGGGCACGAAGCTCAAGAACCCGGCCTATGCGAAGACGCTGACCACCCTCGCCACCGAGGGCGCCAACGCTTTCTACACAGGCCCGATCGCGCAGGCCATCGTCGACAAGGTCGGCATCACGACCGCGGCCAACGACGGCTCGGCCATCACGCCCGGCGTGACGACCATGGCCGACATGGCCAACTACGTGGCCAAGCGCCGCGACCCGGTCTGCGGCACTTACCGCGACTACTACGTGTGCAGCATGTCGCCGCCGTCCTCGGGCGGCATCGCGGTAGTGCAGGCGCTGGGCATCCTGGAGACCTTCAACATGGGCCTGTACAAGCCCACCGCCATCGACATCGAGGGCGGCAAGCCGACAGTGATGGGGGTGCACCTGGTGAGCGAGGCCGAGCGCCTGGCCTACGCCGACCGCGACAAGTACGTGGCCGACACCGACTTCATCCCGCTGCCCGGCGGCTCGCCTGACACGATGCTCAACAAGCCCTACCTGCAGCAGCGCGCCAGCCTGATCAGCCTGTCCAAGAGCATGGGCACGGCAACGGCGGGCAATCTGGGCAGCGTGCCGCTGGGCGTCGACAAGACCGAGGAGCACGGCACCACCCACTTCACGGTGGTCGACAAGGAGGGCAACGTCGTGACGATGACGACCACGGTCGAGAGCACGCTCGGCTCGTTCCACATGACGCAGGGCTTCATGCTGAACAACCAGCTGACCGACTTCGCGGCCAACCCGAACGACACCGTGGACCCGAGCATCAAGGTCGCCAACCGCGTCGCTCCGGGCAAGCGCCCGCGCAGCACGATGGCGCCCACGATGGTGTTCAGGAAGAACGGCGACGGCACCATGGGCGAATTCGTGATGGGCACCGGCTCGCCGGGCGGCGGCACCATCATCCAGTACGTGGTGAAGACCGTGGTCGGCGCGCTCGACTGGGGCCTCGATGCGCAGCAGGCGACCTCGCTGGTGGACTTCGGCGCGACCAACAGCCCGAACACCAACGTGGGCGGCGAGCATCCGGCCATCGACACCTCGAACTCGGGCAACAACGATCCGCTGATCACCGGCCTGCGCGCGCTCGGCCATACGGTGAACTTCGGGCCGCAGTCCAGCGGCATCAGCACCATCATCCGCACGACCGTCGGCGGCAAGCCGGTGCTCACCGGCGGTGCCGACCCGCGGCGCGAAGGCATCGTGCTGGGCGATACCTTCACGCCCTGACGGCAAGAAGGCGCAGAGGGCAGGCGCGGCGCCTGCCCTCTGCCTGATTACTTACTTCGCGACTTCCGACACCAGCCGATACAGGAACTCGCGCCCGTCGTACAGGCGCTGGATCTCGATGCGCTCGTCCAGCCCGTGCGCGCGCGCATCGGCTGGCTCCAGGAACATGCCGGTCACGCCGTACATCGGGATGCCGGCGTTGCGCAGGAACCGGCTGTCGGTGGCGCCGGTGCTCATCGCGGGCACCACGGGCACGCCGGGCCACATCTGCTGCGTGAGGGATTCCACCGTCTTCACGAGGTCGCCATTCAGCGGCGAGGCCGGGCTGCGCAGCGGCTTGCCCATGTTGCGCACCACGATCTTGTCGTTGCCCACGGCCTGGGTCAGCAGGCGTTCGACCTCGTCGGGGTCATCGTGTGGGAGGATCCGGCAGTTGACCGTGGCCTTGGCCGATTGCGGCAGCGCATTCTCGGCGTGGCCGGCCTGCACCATCGTCGCCACGCAGGTGGTGCGCAGCTGCGCGTTGTAGGCCGGATTGGCCGTCATGCGCTCGAGCACGCCGGCATCGGGGTTGCCGGTGCCGATGGCACGCATGTCGTCGGCCAACTGGCCGGTGGCGAACGGTGCGCTGCGCGCGAAGTAGGTCTTGGTGACGTCCGCGAGCTTGATCGGGAAGGCGTAGTTGCCCAGCCGCTCCAGCCCCGCGGAGAGCGCATAGATGGGGTTGTTCTTCGTCGGCACCGAGCTGTGGCCGCCCACGTCGCGCGCCTCCAGCATGTAGGTGGTGTACATCTTCTCGGCCACCTGCATGCGGTGCAGGTTCGGCTTGCCGCCGCGCAGCTCGCCGCCGCCGCCTTCGTTGATGCCGAACTCGGCCTGCAGCAGCTCGGGCTTGTTGCTGATGAGCCAGAAGGCGCCGTTGCTCAGCGCATCGCCGCGCTCCTCGTCGGCGGTGAGCGCCAGGATGATGTCGCGGCTGGGCTTGAAGCCCTCCTGCTTGAGCTGCCCCAGCACCGACACCAGCGCAGAGGCCATGGCCTTGTCGTCGATGGAGCCGCGTGCGGTGAAGTAGCCGCCGGTTTCCTGCAGCTTGAACGGATCAGTCTTCCAGTCTTCGCGCCGCGCCTCCACCACGTCGATGTGCGCCAGCAGAAGCAGCGGCTTCTTGCTGCCGTTGCCCTTGAAACGCAGCACCAGGTTGCCCTTCTTCGGGAAGGGTTCGAAGATCTGGATGTCGCCGGGCGCGAAGCCCGATTCGATCAGCCGCTTTTCCATGGCGCGCGCCGCCAGCGTGTTGTCGCCCGTCGAGTGGGTGGTGTTGATCTCGATCAGCTCTTTGTAGATGTCGTGAAAGCGCTGTTGCTGCGGCGTGAGCGAGGCCGGCGGCGTGCTCGTCTGGGCCGACGCACCGGTCATGCCGGCGATGCCGCACAGGGCCAGCGACAGAGCGAGCACGGTCTTGGTGGAACGAAGGGAAAACTGCGAACGGGTCTGCATCCTCATGGTCTTTCTCTCTCCGGGGTTGTTGTGACGGTCAGCATAGCAAGCCAGGCCCCGAATGGCCTCCCGGGACAGGCACACTCCCGACCATGGGCACGCACATGCAATGGGACATCTTCTGCAAGGTCATCGACAACCACGGCGACCTGGGCGTCTGTTGGCGGCTGGCCAGGCAACTGGCTGCGCTGGGCGAGCAGGTACGGCTCTGGATCGACGATGGGACGGCGCTGAACTGGATGGCGCCCGCGGGATACGACGGCGTGAAGGTGATCGACTGGAGCGACCCTGTTGCGGTAGGGGCGGCCGTGGCTGAGCCGGCGCCGGACGTGCTCATCGAGGCCTTCGGCTGCGAGCCGGCACCGGAACTCATTGCACGCTTTGCCACAGCGGCCACGGTTGAAGGCGCGCACCGGGCCTGGGTCAACCTCGAATATCTGTCAGCCGAGCCGTACGTCGAACGCCTGCACGGCCTGCCCTCGCCCGTGTTCAAGGGGCCGGGGGCTGGGCTGACCAAGCGCTTTTTCTATCCGGGCTTCACGTCCGCGACCGGCGGACTGCTCCGAGAGCCCGACCTGCTGGAACGGCAGGCAGGCTTCGATCGAGACTCATGGCTGGCGGCGCAGCAGATTCCCTGGAAAGAAAACGAGCGCCTTGTTTCCCTGTTCTGCTACGAGCCGCCTGCGCTGGCGGCGCTGCTCGCCCAGTTGTCGGAAGGCTCCGAGCCCACCCGGCTGCTGGTGACGGCGGGCCGCGCCGCCAACGCCGTGAAGGCGCACTTTTCGAATGCTTCGGCAGAGAACGCCCCACTCCATGGGCATGGCGCGCTATCGATTTCATACCTCCCCTATCTGACGCAGCCGGATTTCGACCACCTGCTCTGGGCCTGCGACCTGAATTTCGTGCGGGGAGAGGATTCGCTCGTGCGCGCGCTCTGGGCCGGCGCGCCGCTGGTCTGGCAGATCTATCCGCAGGACGACGACGCCCACCACGCCAAGCTGAATGCCTGGCTCGACTGGCTCGGCGCCCCGCCCTCGCTGAGGCGTTTTCACCACGTCTGGAACGGCTTCGACGACGGACCCCTGCCGCCCCTGGAAACGCAGGGCCCATGGCGCGAAACGGCCCGGGCGGCGCGCGACAGGCTGCACGCACAGGACGATCTGGTCACCCAACTGCGGCATCTGATCGTCCAAAAAAGCTAAAATAGCGGGCTTTGCGGATTTCGGCCCGGGCCCATCAGGACCCGAGAAGCTCTTCGCCAAACCTGCCGCGGGACCTGTACCGCGGGGCCAGACACAGCGGCACTAACGTTTCGAACGTCGCCAAGCGTCACTGAAGGCCCCGTGCACCGAGCGGCCAACATCCAGAGAACCTGTTATGAAAATCGCTCAAGAAATCCGCGCCGGCAACGTCATCATGCACGGCAAGGACCCGATGGTCGTCCTCAAGACCGAATACAGCCGCGGCGGCCGCAACTCCGCCACCGTGCGCATGAAGATGAAGAGCCTGATCGCCAACTTCAACACCGAAGTGGTCTTCAAGGCCGACGACAAGATCGACCAGATCGTGCTCGACAAGAAGGAGTGCACCTACTCCTACTTCGCCGACCCGATGTACGTCTGCATGGACGCCGAGTACAACCAGTACGAAGTCGAAGCCGAGAACATGGGCGACGCCCTGAACTACCTGGAAGACGGCATGGCCGTCGAAGTGGTGTTCTACGACGGCAAGGCCATCTCGGTCGAACTGCCGACCAGCGTCGAGCGCGAAATCACCTGGACCGAGCCGGCCGTCAAGGGCGACACCTCGGGCAAGGTCATGAAGCCTGCCAAGATCGCCACCGGCTTCGAAGTCGGCGTGCCCCTCTTCGTGTCGCAAGGCGACAAGATCGAAATCGACACCCGTACCGGCGAATACCGCAAGCGGGTCTAAGGCTCGCCCCCAGGCTGCGCGCACTTCGTGTCGCTTCGCCAACCCCCTACCGGGGGCAACACCTGCGGCCCGGCAAAGCCGGTTCCGCGGTGTTTCACGAAAAAAGCTTCTTTTTCGTTCCGTGTTCAAGGCTCCTTCGGGGGCCTTTTTCGTTTCTTGGGCATGGCGGTTGCAACGCTGCACAATCCCTCAGGTCCTTCTGTCCGAGTCCTTCATGAACAACACGCACGATCTTCACGACAAACGCCTCGCCGATGCCTGGGCCACGCTCCAGGCCCATTCCGAAAAAGGTCTCCCGCTCGATCCCGACCCCTCGCGCATCGCCTTCGCCGACCCGGAGTTCCTGCTGCGCCGCGAGACCCGCGGCATCCGCATGCAGCTGGAGCTGATGAAGCCCGACCTCGAGCAGCGCGCCCACGGCATCGAGAACACCGTGGTGGTTTTCGGCAGCGCCCGCTTTCGCAGCGAGGAAGACGCCGCCGCGCTGATCGCCCAAGCCGATGCCGCCGGCGACGCCGTGGCCGCCGAGCGCTGGCGCCGCCTTGCGCGCAACTCGCACTATTACGAGAAGGCGCGCACCTTCGGCAAGCTGGTCGCGCAGTACAGCAACGGCAAGGAGCCGCAGGACAAGCTCTTCGTCTGTACCGGCGGCGGCCCCGGGATCATGCAGGCGGCCAACCGCGGTGCGCACGAAGGCGGCGGCATCTCGGTCGGCCTGGCGATCGCGCTACCGATGGAAGAAGAAGCCAACCCCTACGTCACGCCGGCGCTGAGCTTCAAGTTCCACTACTTCGCGATCCGCAAGATGCATTTCATGATGCGTGCGAAGGCGCTGGTGGCGTTCCCGGGCGGCTTTGGCACGCTGGACGAGCTGTTCGAAGTCATCACGCTGGTGCAGACGAAGAAGTCCAAGCCGGTGCCGATCGTGCTCTTCGGCTCGGACTACTGGAAGCGGATGATCGACTTCGACTTCCTGGTCGACGAAGGCGTGATCTCGCCGGGCGACGTGAAGCTCTTCGAGTACGTCGACGCGCCCGAAGACGCGTGGGATTACATCAAGCGCTTCTACAAGCTCTGATCACCGCGGACGCTCAGGCGTCGCTGTCGTCGATGACGTCCGGGTGCAGCGCCTGCTCGAAGAACCGCGTGAGCGCACGGGCGCGGCGGCGGCGGTCGGCCAACGGGTCGCCGGCCGGGCCCATGGCCACCGCGTCGTCGGCCACGCCGTGCAGCGCATTGAAGAGGATCACGGCGGTGAGCGTCGCGTCCTCGACCTCCCACACTCCCGCGGCATCCCCCTGCTTCAGCAAGCCGACCAGTTGCGTGATGACCGCGTTGTCATTGCGCATGCGTCGGTTCTCGGGCCTGTATTCGTGAAACACCACGTCGTGCAGCGCGACGTTGTCGAGGTATGTTTCGAGCCCGGTCTCCACCCAGGCCTTCAGTCGCGCATGGTGGTTGCCGGGGCGGTGGCGGTCCATGGCGTTCTGCAGGCGTTCGCAGAAGGTATCGACAAAGCGCTGCTGCAGCGCGCCGAGCATGGCTTCCTTCGACGGAAAGTACAGATAGAACGTGCCCTTGGCCACCTGCGCGCCGGCCGCGATGTCGTCGATGCTGGTGGCGGCGATACCTTTCTCGATGAAGAGGCGCTCGGCGGCGTCCATCAACGCGACGGCGCGGATCTCGGGCGCCTTGGTACGCCGTCGCGGCGCGACTTCGGCCTCGCCTGCAGGGACGGAATCGGCGATCGGGTCACTTCGTGTCATGGCAAATCTCGGTGAACGGAGGGGGCGCGGCGTCGATGACGGTGTCGAGTTGCAGGCTGCGTCGCACAGGCGACTGCCCGCCGAGCCCGGCGAACACGCTGTCGGTGGCGGCGAAGACGCCGACCGGCGGACCGGAGTGCTTCTCGATTGTCAATTCGGGGATTTTCTCGTATTGCTCGGCGGGCATCGTGTGCGCAGTGGCCACGGGAAGCACTTGATCGGGTGTCGATCGAATCCACGTGCTCAAGCGCACAGGCACGAGGGCGGCGGGCATGGCGTTGCGAGGCCTCAGGCTCGAACCGGCAATGCGGCAGCGCGCGGCCTGACGCGCACGAGCAGCCCCGCCGCGAGCAGGCCCGCCACGCCCGCACAGGCCATGGCAGCGTGGAAACCGTCGGCGAGCGCGCCGGTCAGCAGGGTGTGCGCCGTGCCCGAATCGAGCGAGGCCAGTGCGCCCAGGTCATGCCGCGAGACGGCCGCGACGGCCGTGTGTTGCGCATCGCGCAGCCCGGCCTGCTCGAGCGCAGTGGCCAGCAACGCGGTTGCCCGTGTGCTCATCAGCGTGCCGAGCAACGCAATGCCGATCAGCATGCCGGCCTGGCGCAGCGCATTCATCGTGGCCGACGCCATGCCCGAGCGTTGCGCGGGCACGGATGCCATTACCGCCATGCTTGTGGACGGCACCGCCAAGCCAGTGCCTGCACCGAGGAACACGAACAGGAGCGCCAGCAGCACGTAGGGCGTATCGGCCGAGAACAGTGTCAGCAGCATCGAGCTACCGAGAAGCGCGTAGCCCGCGACCATCAGCGTGTGCACCTCAAAGCGCCGCGCCAGCCGGCCGAACTGCGAGGCGATGAGGCCGGTCGCGAGGAACTGCGGCACCAGCCGCCAGCCGGCGTCGCTGGGCGACCAGCCCTGCACCTGCTGCAAGAAAAGCGAGAAGAAGAACAGGCTCGCATATGACGAGAAGCCGAGCACGAACGAGGCGAAATTGGTGGCCGCGAAGCGCGCATCACGGAACAGCGCGAGCGGCAGCAGCGGCCGCGCCACGCGCGCCTCCACCATCAGGAACAGCGCAAGACCGATGACTGCCGCCACAAGTGCGGTCGCGGCACGGCCGGAGCCCCAGCCGTACTCGCCGGCCGCGATCAGCCCATAGGTCAGCGCACCGAGCCACAGCACGCTGAGCACCTGCCCGACCGGATCGAGCGCCGCATGCTCGGGGTGCGAACTCTCCCGAATTCCCCAAAGCCCGAGCCCCACGGTCAACACGCCGATGGGCAGGTTGATGAGAAAGATGCTTTGCCAGCCCGCGCTGTCCACCAGCAGCCCGCCGAGCATCGGCCCGAGGATCAGCGACAGCGCCGTGAACGACGACCAGCCGCCGATCACCCGCGCCCGGCTGGCAGGTTCGGGAAAAGCATGCGCCAGGAGCGAGAGCGCGCCGGGGATCATCAGCGCACCGGCCACGCCCTGCACCGCCCGCCCTGCCAACAGGGTGGAAAGACTGCCGGCCATCGCGCACATCGCCGAACCCAGCGTGAACACGACCACGCCGGCCAGCCATGCGCGCTTGCGGCCATAGCGGTCGCCCACCGGCCCCGCCGAGAGGATGAAGGCCGAGAGGCACAGCGCGTAGATATCGATCACCCACTGCAGCCCGGCCAGATCGGTGGCGAGCGCGCGCTGCAACGTGGGCAGTGCCACGTTGACGATGCTCACGTCGAGCGTGGCGATGAAGCTACCGAGATACACCGCCGCCACGAGCGCGATGCGGCGGCGCGGATCGGTCTGGGCGGGATTCACGGAGTCCATGGATGCCTTCGGCGCGTTGAAGAAGGCGCCGATACTGACTTCGAGTCATTAAAAAGTCAACTCAGATGAGAATTGATCTTGTTTGCGACGTGGACTTCGCGCCCCCTAAAGCTTCAACCCCCAGGTCGCCCGCGCCCCCAGCGCCAGCACCCCGCCGACGACCCAGAACACGCCCGCAATGCCGATCAATGCCCCGAGCGAGCCGAACAGCATTGGCATCGCCACGCTCGACGCGTTGATGGTCATGAGCCGCAGACCCAGCGCCTCGCCGTGCCGCGCGTGCGGAGTGATCTGGTGCAGCATGCTCATCACCATCGGCTGCACTGCACCGAGCGCAAAGCCGAGCACCACCGAGCAGATGCCCATGCTCCAGGCCGAATCGAGCAACGGATACACCGCGAACATCGCCGCGGTGACGATGGTGGAACTCAGGATCACGCTGCGCTCCGAGGCGCGCGAGGCGATGAGTGGCAGCACCACACGGATCGCCGCCGCCGCGATGGCGAACGCGCCGAGGATCGAGCCGATCACCGAGGCGCTGATGCCGCGGTCGTGCCCGAGCACGGGCAACACGAAGGCATGCACGTCCCAGCTGGACGATTGCAGCCAATTCACGAAGAGCAGCCGGCGGAACATCGGCTCGCGCAACAGGTCCCAGGCCCGTGTTGGCGCAGCACCGGCGATGGGCGCTGTGCGCGGCGGTTCATGCGCACCGCGCGCAAGAAGCCAGCAAAGGACCGGCAGAAAAGCCATCACCGCGAAGCAGACGCGAAAAGCCAGCATGTCGGCCGCCGCACGGCCGGCGTGGTCGATCAGCATGCCGGCCAGGAACGGCCCGACGAAATTGGCCGCCGCGGGTGCGATGGCCAGCCAGCTGAACACGCGCTTGAGCTGCGTCGCGTTGGTGGCCGAGCGGCCCACGTGCCGCTGCAAGGCGATGACGGTCGCACCGGTAGCGCCACCGGTCAGCAGCGCCGAGATGCACATGACCGGAAAGATCGGAAACACCAGCACCAGCCCCGCGCCGCCCGAAGCCGCGATCACAGACCACCAGAGCGGCCGCTTGAGTCCGTGCCGGTCGGCGAACCGCCCCGCTGGCAGCGCCAGGAAAACCTGCGTCAACGCGAACAGCGCGATCAGCACGCCGACCGCCGCCGCGCTGTAGCCCTGTTGCAGCGCCAGCAGCGGCGTTGCCAGTCGCATGCCGGCCATCGTGGCGTGCAGGCAGACCTGGGCGCCGATGACTCGCAGCAGTTCGGAGCCTTTCACGGGGTGTCTTCGCCCTCGCTGTCGGCTGTCGGGGGCAGCAGCACCTGCGATTGCGCCTCGGGCAACGCCTCGACCTTGCGCAGCGCCAGGCGCATCTGCTTGGCGCGCGTGTCGGCCTTGTCGAGCGTGTCGGAGGCCTTGGCCACCTGCTCCTTGATGCGCGCGACCCACTCGCCATAGCGCTCGAACTCGGTCTTGACCGCGCCCAGCACCTTCCACACCTCGGAGGCCTGCTGCTCCAGCGCGAGCGTGCGAAAGCCCATGTGCAGGCTGTTGAGCATCGCAAGCAAGGTGGTCGGGCCGGCCAGCGTCACGCGGTGCTGGCGCTGGATGGCGTCCATCAGGCCGGGGCGGCGCAGTACCTCGGCATAAAGGCTCTCGACCGGCAGGAAAAGAATCGCGAAATCGGTCGTGTGCGGCGCGGCGAGGTAGTTCTCGGCGATCGAGCGGGCCTCCAGGCGGATGCGCGCTTCGAGCGCCTTGGCCGCGAGTTCGGCAGCGGGCGCATCGGCACGCTCGTGCGCATCGATCAGGCGCTCGTAGTCGTCGCGCGGAAACTTCGCGTCGATGGGCAGCCACACCGGCGCACCGTCGTCGCCGCGGCCCGGAAAGCGGATCGCGAAATCGACCCGCTGACCGCTGCGCGGCTTGGTCTCGATCTGCTTGGCGTACTGCTCGGGGGTGAGCACCTGCTCGAGCAGCGCTTCGAGCTGCACCTCGCCGAACACGCCGCGCGTCTTCACGTTGGTCAGCACGCGCTGCAGGCTGCCGACGCCCACGGCCAGCGTCTGCATTTCGCCCAGGCCCTTGTGCACCTGCTCGAGCCGGTCGGCCACCTGCTTGAAGCTCTCGCCCAGGCGCGCCTCCAGCGTGCTCTGAAGCTTCTCGTCGACGGTCTTGCGCATCTCGTCGAGCTTGGCGGTGTTGCTCTGCTGCAGCTGCGCGAGCTGCGTTTCCATCGTCGTGCGCACTTCGGCCAGGCGCCGCGCGTTCGATTCGCTCAGGCCCTGCAACTGGTTGTTGAGCGTATCGGCCAGCGACTTCTGCAGCGAGGCGAGCTGCAGCGAGAAGGCGTCGAGCTGCGCGTTCTGCGTGCGCGTGGCCTCGGCGCCCTGCTGCACCAGCGACTGCTGGAAGGTGGCGAAGGCCTGCGCGGTTTCCTGTCTCGTGCCGCGCGAGCTTTCGCCGATGTCGTTGCGCAGTTCGCGTTCGGTGCGTTCGTTGGCCGCGGCCAATGCGGCCAACATGCCCAGCATCTCGCCATGGTCCGGCTTGGGCTGCCGGCGCGCGAGCAGCCAGATCACCAGCACGAGCTGCACGACGGCGAGCGCAGCCAGCGCGGGAAGAATCAACTCAGTCAGTTCCAAGGTGGGTCGCTGGATTGGAGGCAGGTGTCGTGTTTACTTCGTGGCCGCCGGAACGGGCGTGACAGGCGTGAGCGGCCCCTTGCCGCTGAAGTAGGCGATGAGGTTGTCGGCCGCGAGGTCGGCCATGGCGCGGCGCGTGGGCACGGTCGCGCTCGCGATGTGCGGCGTGAGCACCACGTTGGGCACGGTCAGCAGGTCGGGGTGGACCTTGGGTTCGCCCTCGAACACGTCCAGGCCGGCTGCGGCGATGCGCTTCTCGCGCAGCGCCACGGCCAGCGCCGCGTCGTCCACGATGCCGCCGCGCGCGATGTTGATCAGCGTGGCGGTCGGCTTCATCAGCGCGATTTCGGCAGCGCCGATGGTGTGGTGCGAAGCGGGCGAGTAAGGCACGACCAGCACGACGTGGTCGGCGGTCTTCAGCAGCTCTTCCTTGCCGACGTAGCTGGCCTTGCATTCGGCTTCGAGCGCCGCATCGAGACGCGAGCGGTTGTGATAGATCACCTTCATGCCGAAGCCGTGCGCACCGCGCTTGGCAATGCCCTGTCCGATGCGGCCCATGCCGATGATGCCGAGCGTCGAGCCATGGATGTCGGAGCCCGCGAACATGTCGTAGCTCCACTTCTCCCACTTGCCGGCACGCAGGAAATGCTCGCTCTCGGTGATGCGGCGCGCAGTTGCCATGAGCAGTGCGAAGCCGAAGTCGGCCGTGGTCTCGGTCAGCACGTCGGGCGCGTTGGTGCCGAGCACGCCGTGCGCGGCCATCGCGTCGACGTCGAAGTTGTTGTAGCCCACGGCCATGTTGGCGCAGATCTTCAGATCGGGGTTCGCGTCGAGCACGGCCGCGTCGATGCGCTCGCTGCCGGTGGTGAAGGCGCCCTGCTTGCCCTTGAGCTTCGCAATAAGTTGTTCCTTGCTCCAGGTTTCGTCGGACTGGTTCGACTCGACCTCGAAATGCTGCGACAGGCGTTCGATGGTTTCGGGAAAGATCGCGCGCGCGACCAGGATCTTGGGCTTGCTCATGATGTTGTTTGCACTCAACGGAAGAAGAGGAAGGTGGAGAGGACGAACAGCGGAACCAGGATGGCCACGGACCACGCCATGTAGCCGAAGAAGCTCGGCATGCGCACGCCGCGGCTCTCGGCGATGGCCTTGACCATGAGGTTGGGCGCGTTGCCGATGTAGGTGTTGGCGCCCATGAAGACGGCGCCGGCCGAGATGGCCGCCAGGGTGCTCGCGTAGGTGGTCATGAGCGCCGCCGGGTCACCGCCCGCAGTGTTGAAGAACACGAGATACGTCGGCGCGTTGTCCAGGAATGAACTCAGCACGCCGGTGGCCCAGAAGTACATCGCCGGGTCGGGCTGGCCGTCGGCACGCGTCACGGCCGAGACGATGGCGCCGAACGGGCCCTGCGTGCCGGCCTTGAGCATCGCGATCACCGGGATGATGGTGAGGAAAATGCCTGCGAAGAGCTTGGCCACCTCGGCCATCGGCTCCCATTCGAACTGGTTGTCGGCGTGCACCTTGGGCGCAGTGAGCTTGTAGGAGACGATGGCGATCAGCAGCAACCCCACGTCGCGCACCAGCCCCGGCAGGCCGACGTCGGTGCCGAACACATCGAAGCTCACCGGCGATTTCCAGAAGCCGCTCAGCAGCACCAGCGCGACCACGCCACCCAGCAGCCAGAAGTTGGCGGCGCCGTCGAAGCCCAGGCGCTGCGTCTCGGGGGTCGTCGGTGTCGGGTCGACCGGGAGCACGCCTTCCTTGCGGTAGTAGTGGCGGTCGATGGCATAGAACAGCGCCAGCAGCACGCCCAGAATGAAGAGCGTTTCGAAGAGGATGTTCTGCGCAGTCCAGAAGAAGCCCACGCCCTTGAGAAAGCCAAGGAACAACGGCGGGTCGCCCAATGGCGTGAGCGCGCCGCCTGCGTTCGAGACGATGAAGATGAAGAACACGATCACGTGCACCTTGTGCACGCGGTCGTCGTTCGCGCGGATCAGCGGCCGGATCAGCAGCATCGAGGCGCCTGTCGTCCCCATGAAGCTCGCGAGCACGGCGCCGATGGCAAGGATTGCCGTGTTGAGCCCCGGCGCCCCGCGCAGGTTGCCGCGGATGTGGATGCCGCCCGCCACCGTGAAGAGCGCCGTCAGAAGGATGATGAACGGGATGTACTCGGCCACCAGCGCATGCACCAGCTGCATGCCCGCCAGCCCCGCGCCGTAGGTGGCGGCAAAAGGCAGCAGGAAGGTCAGCGCCCAGGCGGCGGAAATCTTGCCGTAGTGGTGGTGCCAGAAGGACGGAGCCAGCAGCGGCAGCAGCGCGATCGACAACAGGATGCCGGCGAACGGCACGCCCCAGAGCGGCGAGAGCGAGGCACCGTCGAAATCGGCAGCGAAAGCGAGGGCCGGAAAGAGCATCGGCAGCGCCGCGGCTGCCGTGAGGCGAAGGGTTCTGTTCATGGGTGCCGTACCGTACCAGACGCTGTGTGCTGTCCTGCAAATAGCTGCGCAAAATGAAATTGCGCCGTTGGCGCCAGGGCAAGGCGCAAACCGCAGCGATACCCGGAGGTATCGCGAGGATTTGCAACACCGCCCTGGCGTGAACGGCGCGATTTCATGCGCAGCTATTTGCGGGACAGCACACCGGGTCAGGCGGCCGGCTGCTCGATCTCGAACACCTGGCGCAGGTAGGCCAGGTATTTTTCGTCCTCGCACATGTTCTTGGACGGCGTGTCCGACAGCTTGGCCACCGGCTGGCCGTTGCAGTTGATCATCTTGATGACGATCTGCAGCGGCTCGTAGCCCAGGTCGTTGGTGAGGTTGGTGCCGATGCCGAAGGCCAGCTGGCAGCGGCCGCGGAACTGCTGGTAGAGCTCGATGGTGCGCGGCACCGTGAGGCCATCGCTGAAGATCAGCGTCTTGGTGAGCGGATCGACCCGGTTCGCCACGTAGTGCGCCAGCATGCGCTCGCCCCACTGGAACGGGTCGCCGCTGTCGTGGCGGGCGCCGTCGAAGAGCTTGCAGAAGTACAGGTCGAAGTCGCGCAGGAACGCGCTCATGCCGTACACGTCGGACAGCGCGATGCCCAGGTCGCCGCGGTATTCGCGCGCCCAGCTCTCGAAGCCGAAGATCTGGCTGTCGCGCAGCCGCGGGCCGAGCGCCTGGCAGGCCTGCAGGTATTCATGCGCCATGGTGCCCAGCGGGATCAGGCCCAGCTTCATGGCGTACAGCACGTTGCTGGTGCCGGCGAGCTGCGGCAGTCGGACACCGGGCTTGGCCTGCATCGACGGCGGCGTGACGGCACCAAGGCGCGAGTTCAGGGTGCGCAGCACCTCTTCGTGCCAGTCCTTGGAGAAGCGGCGGCGCGTGCCGTAGTCGGCGATCTTGAGGTCGGCGAGGCCCGCGTCCTGCAGCTGGGCGATCTTGGTCTCGAGGCGGCGGCGGCCTTCCTCGATGTCGGGCTTCTTCTGCGTGTTGCGGAAGTACACCTCGTTGACGATGGCCAGCACCGGGATCTCGAACAGGATGGTGTGCAGCCACGGCCCCTGGATGCGGATCTCGAGCTCGCCCGAGGGCTGGGGAATGATGTTGATGTACTTCTCGTTGAGCCTGAAGAGGCCCAGGAAGTCGACGAAGTCGCTCTTGATGAAGCGCATGGACCGCAGGTAGGCCAGTTCGGCATCGCGGAACTGCAGCGAGCAGAGGCTGCGTACCTCGTCGCGGATCTGGCCCGCGAACTGCGCCAGGTCGACCCCGGGGTTGCGGCACTTGAAGCGGTACTCGACCCGGGCGCCCGGGAAGTGGTGCAGCACCACCTGCATCATCGTGAACTTGTAGAGGTCGGTGTCGAGCAGGCTGTGGATGATCATGGTCGTCGTCTGTGCGCGGTCGCGGTGTCTCAAACTTTTCGGCGTCCGTTCGATTATCACGGTGCGCGTCGGCCTCTGCCTACGGGGGCTGCACAGCACGTCCTACCGGCAGGGTGAATGGCTCACGGGACATTGATTTCACGGCGGCAACACGGCCCGCCGAATCAACCTCTCAAGGAGATTCGCAATGAACAAGGACACCATCGAAGGCAACTGGAAACAGCTCAAGGGCAAGGTCAAGGAGCAATGGGGCAAGCTGACCGACGACGACTTCGACGTCATCGCCGGCAAGCGCGACCAGCTGCTCGGCCGCATCCAGGAACGCCACGGCATCAGCCGCGACGAAGCCGAGAAACAAGTCAAGGACTGGGAATCGCGCGATGGCCGCACGGCCGATTCGCTCTGGTTCGAAAAGTCCTGATAAGGACCTGATCAGCAGCAAGTCCGCGGGACTGTCTCGCGGCACCACCGAATTCAATCACCTCGAAGGAAAACTCCAATGAAAAAACATCTGCTCATGCTCGCCCTCGCCTCCACCTGCTTCGTTGCCACGCAAGCCAGCGCGATGACCGGTGACGAACACAAGGTCGCCAAGGAAAAGATCGAGGCCGACTACAAGGTCGCCAAGGCCCAGTGCGACACGCTGAAGGACAACGCCAAGGACGTCTGCCAGAAGGAAGCCAAGGGCAAGGAAGACGTTGCCAAGGCCGAGCTGGAACAGCAATACAAGCCGAGCGACAGCAATGCGCGCAAGGTGGCTGAAGAAAAGGTGAAGGCCACCTACGAAGTCGCGAAGGAAAAGTGCGACGACCAGAGCGGCGATGCCAAGTCGGCTTGCGTGAAGCAGGCCAAGGCGGACGAAGACAAGGGCAAGGCCGACATCAAGGCCATGAAGAAGGCGATGTAAGAAGCCTTTGCGGTCAGAAGGCCGCATGACAAAAGACGACGGCGCCCTCGGGCGCCGTTCTTCATGGTGCGGCGGTCAGGCTTTCAGCGCATCGACCACGCGTTGCAGGGCCTCGGGCAACGGCATCGGCCGTTGCGTGGTCCGATCGACGTACACATGAACGAAGTGGCCCTGCGCAGCGGCGGTGTCGGCGCCTTCTGCAAAAAGCGCGATCTCGTAGCGCACGCTCGAACGCCCGGCCTGTGCCACGCGGATGCCCGCCTCCACCGTCTGCGGGAACGCGATCGGCGCGAAGTAGTTGCACTGCGTTTCGACCACGAAGCCGATCGTCTGGCCGTGGTGGATGTCGAGTGCGCCGCGTTCAATGAGGAGGGCATTCACCGCCGTGTCGAACCAGCTGTAGTAGACGACGTTGTTGACGTGGCCGTACATGTCGTTGTCGGCCCAGCGCGTCGGGATGCTGCGGAACGCGCGGTAGCTGCTGCGGGAATTCGGCGTGGGTTTGGCGGCGGAGGAGCTCATCGCGCGGCATTCTGCCAGCGGCGCCAGTAGTCGAAAGCCACCCGGAAGGTGCCGAGCTGCACCTGCACGGTCTCGGCGATGTCGCTGGCATAGCCACCGGCCATTGCGAAGGCCACGGGGATGCGGCGCTGCCAGGTCCAGTCGAAGACGCGGCGGTCTCGCGCCTCCAGGCCGTCGAAGCTGAGTTTCAGGCGGCCCAGGCGGTCGCGCTCGAAGGGATCGGCGCCTGCCAGATAGATCACGAGGCCGGGGGAGAAGCGGCGGTCGAGCTCGTCCAGGGCATGTTCCAGGGCGGTGAGGTAGTCGGCGTCGCCACAGCCGTCGGGCAGTTCGACGTCCAGGTCGCTGGCCTCCTTGCGGAACGGGAAGTTTTTCTGGCCGTGAACCGACAGGGTGAAGACGCTCGGGTCGTTCCGGAAGATGCTGGCGGTGCCGTTGCCCTGGTGCACATCGAGATCGATCACCGCCACCTTGAGCAGGCGGCCGCTGCGGCCGTGCTCCGCCTGCATCAGCCGGGCGGCCACGGCGGCGTCGTTGAAGACACAGAAGCCGCCGCCCTTGTCGGCAT
This sequence comes from Variovorax boronicumulans, assembly GCF_030812215.1. Lineage (GTDB taxonomy): Bacteria > Pseudomonadota > Gammaproteobacteria > Burkholderiales > Burkholderiaceae_C > Variovorax > Variovorax boronicumulans_C. The sequence continues at coordinate 891,557 of NZ_JAUSSG010000001.1, forward strand.
AGGCGTGGTGCGTGCCGCCCGCCATGTTCGCCGCGATGCCTCCGGCAAATGCGGCGCGGCAGGCGGCGATGGTGGCCCCCGTGGAGCGGCGCGAGCGCTCGACCATTGCCTCGCTCCAGGGAAAACCGATCTCGCGCATGGCCTGCGGGCTCACGCTGCCGTCGCTGATGGCGGCGATCCATTGCGGGGTGTGGGCCAGCGCCAGTTCGCCGTCGCTGGCGCGGGGAGCCTGGTCCATCTCGATGGCGGGCAGGTGCTCCTCGAGGCGGTCGCGCAACAGGGCGTAGCGCGACATGGGAAAGCGATGCCCCGGTGGCAAGGGCAACACGAACTGGCCGGAATAGAAGGCGCGCATGCCTGGCATTCTGCGATGCGGACCCGTTTTAGAAAGTGACCTCTAGATTGCTGCACAGCAGCAAAAACCCCTTGATCGCAAAACTCAGCTGCCTATACTTGAGGCCATGCTGCACCGCAACAAAGACGACGAGGCGCAGCGCAACGTGAATTGACCACCATCCCTTCTGGAGATCTCAAATGGCCCTGACCGCTGACCAAATCCTCGCCGCCCAAAAAGCAAACCTCGAAACCCTGTTCGGCCTGACCACCAAGGCTTTCGAAGGCGTCGAGAAGCTCGTCGAACTGAACGTGACCGCGTCGAAGGCTGCCCTGGCCGAAGCCGCCGGCACCGCCCAAGCCGCCCTGAACGTCAAGGACGCACAAGAACTGCTGACGCTGCAAGCCAGCCTGTTCCAACCCCTGGCCGAAAAGACCGCCGCCTACAGCCGTCACCTGTACGACATCGCCCAAGGCACCGGCGCAGAGTTCTCCAAGGCTTTCGAAGCCAAGGCCACTGAAGCCCAGCAAGCCTTCGTCGGCCTGGTCGACAGCGCTTCCAAGAATGCTCCCGCCGGTTCGGAAACCGCCGTTGCCGTCCTGAAGAGCGCCGTGGCTGCCGCCAACAACGCATTCGAATCGGTCCAGAAGGCTGTCAAGCAAGCCTCCGACGTCGCCGAAGCCAACTTCAATGCCGTGTCGACGCAAGCCGTCGCCGCCGCCAAGACGGCCACCGCTTCGCGCAAGCGTTAAGCACTGACCACCACCAGTTGTCTCCTTGGGTCCTCACGGATCCAATTCAGGGCCTCATCTTCGGATGAGGCCTTTTTTTTGGCCCGGCGAGCCTCTTCGATAATGCCGGTCTTATTTCAGGAGACTCTTCATGCAGATCGACGGCAAGGTTTTTATCGTGACCGGAGGCGCTTCGGGCCTCGGCGAAGGCGCAGCGCGCATGCTGGCCGCGAACGGCGGCAAGGTGGTGATCGCCGACATGCAGGCTGAAAAGGGCGAAGCCGTCGCCAAGGACATCGGCGGCGTGTTCGTCAAGTGCGACGTGAGTCAGGAAGCCGACGGCCAAGCCGCCGTTGCGGCCGCCACGAAGCTCGGCAAGCTCGTCGGCCTCGTCAACTGCGCCGGCATCGCCCCGGCCGAGAAGACCGTGGGCAAGAATGGCCCGCACGCACTCGCCGTGTTCAGCAAGACCGTCACGGTCAACCTGATCGGCAGCTTCAACATGATCCGCCTCGCGGCCGACGCGATGAGCAAGAACGAGCCCGAAGCCACCGGCGAACGCGGCGTGCTGATCTCGACCGCTTCGGTCGCGGCCTACGACGGCCAGATCGGCCAGGCCGCCTACAGCGCCTCGAAGGGCGGCGTGGTCGGCATGACCCTGCCCATCGCCCGCGACCTCGCACGCAACGGCATCCGCAACATGACCATCGCCCCCGGGATCTTCGGCACGCCCATGCTGTTCGGCATGCCGCAGGAAGTGCAGGACGCGCTGGCCGCCAGCGTGCCCTTCCCTTCGCGCCTGGGCACGCCCGAGGACTACGCCAAGCTCGCCAAGCACATCATCGAGAACGACATGCTCAACGGCGAGGTGATTCGTCTGGACGGAGCGATTCGACTCCCTCCACGCTGACACCGGGCACTGCGGGCGGCACGGCGGTGCTGCCAGTGCGGTCCAGCCGCTCGTACTGGGCGATCACCTGGGCGCCCAGCAGCACCAGCGTGGCGGCGATCTCCAGACTCAGCAGAACGACGATCGCGGTGGTCAGCGAGCCGTAGACCACGTTCACTTGCGAGAGCGTCGAGAAGTACCAGATCAGCACCCGCCGCGTCGCCTCCCAGAGCAGCGCGGCGGTCACGCCGCCCAGCAGCGCGTGGCGCAGCGACATCCGGCCGGCGGGCATCACGAGATACAGCGAGGTCAGCATGAAGATCTCGCCCCCCAGTCCGAGCAGGTACAGCAGCAGCCCCGACACGCCCGAGAGCGACCATTCGCGCCCGAACAGGTCCACGCTCTCCTGCCCCACCAGCTGCAGCGCGCCCGATACCAGCGTGACCAGCAGCAGCCCCACGCAGAGGCACAGGATGTAGATATATGGCATGGCCACCGAGACCAGGAAGTGGCGCTTGTGGTCGGCCTTGCGGTGGTGAAAGATCACCGCCATCGCGCTTTCGAGGATGCTGAAGGCGAGCGAGCTGAAGAAGATCATCGTCACCAGCAGCACCGGGCCCATCACGTCGCGATGGTCGAGAAAGCTCGACAGCTCCGCCACGATCGCCTTCGATTGCCCCGGCAGCAGCCATTCGAGGTACCGGCCGATGGTGCGCAGCAATTCGGCCTGTTCGATGATGTGCGACATCGCAATCACGCTCACGATCAGGAGCGGCACGATGGACAGGAGCGCGTAATACGCCACCGCCCCCGCGAGCAGCAGCCCCTGGTTCGCGCGAAAGGCCTTCAGCGCATCCCAGATGAATCGGAGCGGGTGCCGCAGCAGCGGCGCGGCGTGTTGCAATGGGTTGGGCGTCGTCATGCGTTGAGGGGAATCCGGATCGCATTCAGTATGCCGCCGCACCGCAGGAGGCCGGCCGCTTGCGTATGATTTGCCGCTCTTCGCCTACATGACCATCCCCGCTTCATTCATCCAGGAACTCATCGCGCGCGCCGATGTGGTCGAGATCGTCGGCCGCTATGTGCCGCTCAAGAAGGCTGGCGCCAATTTCATGGGGCTGTGCCCCTTCCACGGCGAGAAATCCCCCTCTTTTTCCGTCAGCCCGACCAAGCAGTTCTATCACTGCTTCGGCTGCGGGGTGCACGGCAACGCCATCGGCTTTCTCATGGAGCACGCGGGCATGGGCTTCGTCGAGGCGGTGCACGATCTGGCCGGCCAGTACGGCTTGCAGGTGCCCGAAGACGATGCCTCCCCCGCCGAGCGCGCCCGCGCCGCCAGCCAGCGCCAGAAGCAGGCCACGCTGACCGACGTGCTCGAAAAAGCCGGCGACGCGTACCGCAAGTCGCTGCGGCAGGCGCCCGGCGCCATCGAATACCTCAAAGGCCGGGGCGTTTCAGGCGAAGTGGCCAAGCAGTTCGGCATCGGCTATGCGCCCGCGGGCTGGCGGGCGCTGGCCAGCGTGTTTCCCGATTACGACGATCCACTGCTCGCCGAGAGCGGCCTGGTGATCGTCAACACCGAAGATGGCCAGCTCGAGGCCAGCGAGGCCAAGCGCTACGACCGCTTCCGCGACCGGGTGATGTTCCCGATCCGCAACGTCAAGGGCGAGTGCATCGGTTTCGGCGGGCGCGTGCTTGGCGACGAAAAGCCCAAGTACCTGAATTCGCCCGAGACGCCCGTGTTCAGCAAGGGCCGCGAGCTCTACGGCCTCTACGAGGCACGCGCCGCCTTCCGCGACCGCGGCTATGCATTGGTCACAGAGGGCTACATGGACGTGGTCGCCCTCGCGCAACTGGGCTTTCCGAATGCGGTGGCCACGCTCGGCACTGCCTGTACGACCGAGCATGTGCAGAAGCTCTTCCGGTTCACCGAATCGGTGGTCTTCAGCTTCGACGGCGACGCCGCCGGCCGCCGCGCGGCGCGCAAGGCGCTTGACGGCGCCCTGCCCTATGCCACCGACGTGCGCAGCATCAAGTTCTTGTTTCTGCCGGCAGAGCACGACCCCGACAGCTTCATCCGTGAACACGGCGCCGAGGCCTTCGCCCGCTTCGTGAACGAGGCCACGCCGCTCTCGCGCTTCATGCTCGAAGCCGCCCGCGAAGGCTGCGACCTGACCACCGCCGAAGGCCGCGCCCATATGACCAGCAACGTGCGCCCGCTCTGGAGCGCCATGCCAGATGGCGCCCTCAAACGCCAACTGCTGAGCGAGATCGCCGCGTTGGTGCAGCTCGATGCAGCAGCGCTTTCGGACCTGTGGGCCTCCACACCCGGTCCGCGCAAGGCGGCGGCCCCGCCTGCACCGCGCTACAGCGAATCCGGCGGCGACGGCGGGGACTACCCGGACATGCCGCCGCCCATGGAATACGAGCCGCCACGCTATGAAACCGATAGCAAGCCGCGCAAGTTCGTCAAGGGCAAGCGCTGGGGCGGCAAGTTCGAAGAGCCCATCGAGCCGTTGCGCGGACGCGGCAAGCCACCGAGCCGGCCCGACGTGGCGGTGCGGCTGCTGCTGTCGAACATGGCGCAGTGGGATGCGCTCTCGCATGAGTTGCACCTCATGCTGTGCGATCTGCCCGGCTCTCACGGGGCGCTCTTCACGTGGCTCGACAGCCAATTGCACGAGCACGGCGTGCAGCCATGGGCGGCGCTGCGGGAAGGCATGCGAGGGCTGGATTTCGAGGGGCTGGCCGAGCGGCTCATGAATGTCGCCGATGCTGCGCCGGTGCCCGAGGGGGAGGAAGAACAGCACTTGGCCGACGCTGCCAAGGAGCTGTCCAGCGTGCTCGACTTCATGCTGGACGATCGCCTGAAGGCACAGCAGAGCGAGGCCATTGCCGCGGTCGGGAAAGATCCGAAGGCGCTGGAGCGCTACAAGGCGCTCGAGGCGCGGCGGCTGGAATTGCGCAACCGCCTGAGTCCGCGCGGCTCAGAAACTGCTTGAAATTTGTGCAATACGCTATAATGTAGGGCTTCGCAACTGGCGAAATCAGACAAGAGCGACAGCAGCACCTCCGGGCCGACCCCTAGCGCAACGCACTCCAACGGTAAATTCCGGCGGAAAGGGTCAATAACCGCAAGGACTGCACACCAAATGTTCGCCCGACATCTTGTCTGCTGAGGAATTAATTTCCTCTTTCCCAATTGTTTTATGTCCGTGCCTGTGCGCGGGCTGTGGTGGCGCTGCCCGAATGGCAGTGCGCCTGTGATTTTCGCTTGTCCATTCTTGTCGTAACGAGGTTGTATGCCCAGTTCAAAGAAGCCTGCTATTTCACTTGCCAAGAGCGTCGCCAAAAAGCCTGTAGCAGAGAAACCGTTGAAAGCCGGCACGACGCCGGCATCTAAGACGGGTGCCGCCGCGTCCAAATCGGCACCCGCAACGAAAGTGAAAACCGTGCCCACGAAATCGACCTCCCTCGACGATCCCAAGAAAGTCGCCGCCCCCGCAGCCAAAAAAGTCGGCCGCCCGCCCAAGGCCGCCGGTGCCGCCGCACCTGCCACCGGCGCCAAGCGCGGCCGCAAGCCCAAGGCCGGCAATGACGCGCCCGAGAGCGACGTCGACCTGTCGGACATCGAGGAAGACCTGGCCGGCGACGAGCCGGCGGTCGCCGCGACCACCGAAGAAAAGGTCAAGCCGCTGCGCATGAAGATCAGCAAGGCGAAGGAACGCGCCTTGATGAAGGAGTTCGGCCTCGACGAGACCGTGCTCTCCGAAGAAGACCTGGCCAAGCGCCGCTCGCGCCTGAAGACCCTGATCACGCTGGGCAAGACCCGCGGCTACCTCACGCACGGCGAAATTTCCGACCACCTGCCCGACAAGCTGGTCGACGCCGAGACCATGGAAGTCGTGGTCACCATGCTCAACGACATGGGCGTGGCGGTGTACGAGCAAACGCCCGACGCCGAAACCCTGCTGCTGAACAACACCGCCCCTACCGCTACCACGGTGGAGGAAGCCGAGGAAGAAGCCGAAGCGGCTCTGTCCACGGTGGACAGCGAATTCGGCCGCACCACCGACCCGGTCCGCATGTACATGCGCGAAATGGGCACGGTCGAGCTGCTGACCCGCGAAGGCGAAATCGAAATCGCCAAGCGCATCGAAGGCGGCCTGATGGCCATGATGGAAGCCATCTCGGCCTCCCCTGCCACCATCGCCGAGATCCTGCGGCTGGCCAATGAAATCCGCGAAGGCAAGGTCGTCATCTCGACCATCGTGGACGGCTTCTCGAACCCCAATGAGGCCGACGACTACGTGGCTGAAGAAGACTTCGACGAATTCGACGAGGAAGACGACGACGACGGCAAGGGCGGCTCCAAGGCCCTCACCAAGAAGCTCGAAGAACTCAAGCGCGACGCCCTCGAGCGCTTCGACCGCATCGCCGGCATGTTCGAGAAGGTCCACAAGATCTACGACAAGGAAGGCTACGGCACGCCCGCGTACGAGAAGGCCCAGCAGGCCCTGTCGGAAGAGCTGATGACCATCCGCTTCACCGCCAAGACCATCGAGAAGCTGTGCGACCTGGTGCGCACGCAGGTGGACGACGTGCGCAAGAAAGAGCGCGAGCTGCGCCGCATCATCGTGGACAAGTGCGGCTTCCCGCAGGACGAGTTCATCCGCGACTTCAGCGGCTACGACAAGAACGGCAACCGCATCGCGTCGAACCTGCTGAACCTGAAGTGGGTCGAGAAGCAGGCTGCCGCCGGCAAGCCCTGGAGCGCCGTGCTCGCGCGCAACATTCCGCCGGTGCAGGAACTGCAACAACGACTGGCCGACATCCAGTCGCGCGTGGTGGTGCCGCTCACGCAGCTGAAGGACATCAACAAGCGCATGAACGAAGGCGAATCGTCTTCGCGCGATGCCAAGAAGGAAATGATCGAGGCCAACCTGCGCCTCGTGATCTCCATCGCCAAGAAGTACACCAACCGCGGCCTGCAGTTCCTGGACCTGATCCAGGAAGGCAACATCGGCCTCATGAAGGCGGTGGACAAGTTCGAATATCGCCGCGGCTACAAATTCTCGACGTACGCGACGTGGTGGATCCGCCAGGCCATCACCCGCTCGATCGCCGACCAGGCGCGCACCATCCGTATCCCGGTGCACATGATCGAGACGATCAACAAGATGAACCGCATCTCGCGCCAGCACTTGCAGGAGTTCGGCTTCGAGCCCGACGCCGGCATCCTGGCGGCCAAGATGGAGATCCCGGAAGACAAGATCCGCAAGATCATGAAGATCGCGAAGGAGCCGATCTCGATGGAAACCCCCATCGGCGACGACGACGATTCGCACCTGGGCGACTTCATCGAAGACAGCAGCAACACGGCGCCTATCGAAGCCGCGATGCAGGCGGGTCTTCGCGACGTGGTCAAGGACATCCTCGACTCGCTCACGCCACGCGAAGCCAAGGTGCTGCGCATGCGCTTCGGCATCGAGATGTCGACCGACCACACGCTGGAAGAAGTCGGCAAGCAGTTCGACGTGACCCGTGAGCGCATCCGCCAGATCGAAGCCAAGGCGCTGCGCAAGCTCAAGCACCCGTCGCGTTCGGACAAGCTGCGCAGCTTCATCGATACGCTCTAAAGCGCGCGCTTTTTCCGGCACCGGCAACGGCGCCGGCATCGCCGAAAAAAGGCCCGGAACCGCACATGCGGTCCCGGGCCTTTTTCTTTGACCGGTGCGTCGTTCGCTCTCAGAGCGCCGCGAGCCCCTCCACCAGCGCTTCCCGGTTCAGCTTGCGCTGCTCGCCGCGCGACCACGAGAAGATGTCGTAGCCGTTGCTGTAGAGGACCGTGCCGTCCGGTGCGAGATCGAAATGCGCCACGTGCGAGGCGACCACGCGCGGACTCGCGCGGCGGCCTTCCTGCGCGATCAACTGCCACGAGCCCGGCACGAGATTGCCCGCGTACTGCGGGTCGTTGCGCACCTTCGACAACTCGATCATCCGGCCGTGCAGCCACAGTTGGCCCAGGTCCTGGTCGAGCTCGGGCGTGCGGGGGCCGCCTGCGGAACGCAGCGGCTCCTTGCCGTAGATCATCGAGAAGAAGTTGAGATACCCGAAGACCGCCTTGCCCAGGCGCAGCGGCATCATCAGCGTGTCTTTCACCGCGCCGCCTGCGCGCTCGTGGGCGGGCTTTTCCACCGGACGACGGATGGCGTAGAGCGTCCCATCGGCCGCGATGCGCGGGGCGATGAAATCCCATTCGGGGTCGTCCAGCAGGCTGTCCATCTGCGCGCTCTTGTAGTCGAGCCAGTTCACCGTCGAATGCGCCATGGCGACGACGCCGCCGTGGGTCGGATGCCGCGCCACGCCGCACGACTGGTAGACCAGCGTCGAGGCCGAGCCCGGCATCACGGCAGGTGCCGCGTCCAGGCTGTCGCCGCCGGTGATCGCACCCTTGGCGTTGCCCTCCTCGTCGAACACCTCCAGCTGCGCGGTGCCGTCGGGCAAGCCGACGGCCAGCACCAGGTGGCGGGTCTCGGGCACCCAGGTCATGCCGAGAATCGGCGCTTGTTGCCGGTGGAAGAGCCGGATCTCGCGCTTGTCGTCGAGCTCATAGCGAAAGAGACCGATGCTGCGTCCCACGGTCAGCACGTAATAGATGGTGCGCGGCCCGCCGCGGCAGACGTGCAGAAAGCGCGCCGGCGCCATCGCCCCGCCCGGCCCGCCGCGGCCCCAGAGCGATGCGCCCGAGAGCATGCCGGTGGACTCCTCGCGCTCCGCGTGCTTCCAGGAGGTGGTGCGACGGCTGTCGGCCTCGCGCTGGAGCAGTTCGCGCGCAAACGGCGATTCGATCTGCACCGGCGGGGCATCGCCGCTGCGCAGCCAGAGTTCGCCGCGGGTGATCGACAGGAATTCCGAAATCATTCTTTCCCTCCTTCTTCTTCAACGCATGCAGGCGCGCAGTTTAGTGGCCGGCCGGCGCCAGCGGCCCTTCGGCACGTCTGCTACGCTCGCACTCTTTCGGTGCGTACCTCGCGCGCCATTCTTCTTCTCCCATCACGACATGAATCCCGACGCCGACAAACTCTGGCAGGCCCCGCGTTGGGCGCTGGCCGTCCTGCTCGCGGTGCTCGGCATGCTCGGGCCGTTCTCCATCGACACCTACATTCCGGCCTTCTCGGGCATCGCGCGCTCCATCGGCGCGACGCCCGCCGAGATGCAGCAGACGCTCTCGGCGTACCTCTTCGGCTTCGCGTTCATGAACCTGTTCCACGGCGCGCTGTCGGACAGCTTCGGCCGCCGGCCGGTGGTGCTGTGGGGCCTTGCAGTCTTCACCATTGCGTCGCTGGGCTGCGCGCTGTCGCAAACCATCACGCAGCTCGTGCTGTTCCGCGGCTTGCAGGGCCTGTCGACCGGTGCGGGCATCGTGGTCTCGCGCGCGGTGATCCGCGACATGTTCCCGCCCGCCGAGGCGCAGCGTGTGATGAGCCAGGTGACGATCTACTTCGGCGTGGCGCCGGCCATCGCGCCGATCATCGGCGGCTTCCTCTTCGTGCATGCGGGCTGGCACGCGGTGTTCTGGTTCCTGGTGGCGGTGGGCGTGGTGCTGTTCGTCGCCAACTACAAGCTGCTGCCCGAGACGCTGCACGCCTCGCACCGCCAGTCCTTCCACGTGCGGCACCTGATGCGCGGCTACTGGGACCTGTGCTCCGACCCGCGCTTTTTGCTGCTGGCGCTCGCGAGCGGCGTGCCCTTCAACGGCATGTTCCTCTATGTGTTGGCCGCGCCCGCGTTCCTGGGCGACCACCTCTCGCTGCAGCCGCAGCAGTTCTTCTGGTTCTTCCTGCTGACCATCGGCGGCATCATGCTCGGCGCGCGCGCCAGCGGCCGCATGGCCGGCAAGGTGACGCCGAAGCGGCAGATCCGCGACGGCTTCCTCATCATGCTGGTCACCTCGGTGGTCAACGTGACGGCCAACTTCTTCTTCGACGCGCACGTGGCCTGGGCGCTGTGGCCGCTCGCGGTGTTCGCGTTCGGCTGGGCGCTGATGGTGCCGGTGGTCACGCTGCTGGTGCTCGACCTGCACCCCGAGCGCCGCGGCATGGCCTCGTCGCTGCAGGCAGTGATCGGCTCGACTGCCAACGGCGTCGTGGCCGGCGCCATTGCGCCGCTGGTGATGCACTCCACGCTGGCGCTCGCGGTCACCTCCACGCTGATGCTCGGCATCGGCCTGGTCGCCTGGGTCTGGCTGCACGGCCGCTGGCCCGAGATCGGGCGCAGCCTCGCCAACGAAACCTGAAAGGAACGGCGCGATGCGGCTCTCCGCAGTCCTGACCTATGCGCGCGCCTGGCTGCCGGGCCGCACCACCGTCGACATGCGCGAGCGCCTGCGCGCCGTGTGCGGCGCGGCCATCGGCCTCTTCGTCACCGCGGTGCTGTGCCGCTGGCTGGCCGGCCCACTTGCCGGCCTGTTGGCCAGCGACGTCTGGCTGATCGCACCGCTGGGCGCGAGCGCGGTGCTGGTGTTCGCGGTGCCGGCGAGCCCGCTGGCGCAACCCTGGTCGGTGATCGGCGGCAACACGCTGTCTGCGGTGGTCGGCATCGCGAGCGTGAGCTTCATTCCCGACCCCGCCCTGGCTGCCGCGATCGCGGTGGCCGGCGCCATCGGCGTGATGTTCTTCGCGCGCTGCCTGCACCCGCCGGGCGGTGCGGCGGCGCTGCTCGCGGTGCTCACGCACAGCACGCATTTTTCGTCGGCGCTCTTTCCGTTCTTCACCAACTCGCTGTTGCTGGTGCTGGCCGGCGTGGCCTACAACTCACTCACCGGCCGGCGCTATCCGCATGTGCAGGTGGCGCAGCCGCCGCGCGCGGACGCCCGCTTCAGCCAGGCCGACATCGACGCGGTGCTGGCCCGCTACAACCAGGTGCTGGACATCAGCCGCGACGACCTCGAATCGCTGATCCAGCAGACCGAACTGGAGTCGTACAAGCGGCGCCTGGGCACGCTCGACTGCGGCGACATCATGTCGCCCAACCCGATCTCGGTGGAGTTCGGCACGCCCCTGCAGGAGGCCTGGGCGCTGATGCACGAGAAGCGCATCAAGGCGCTGCCGGTGACCGACCGCACGCGCCGCGTGGTGGGCATCGTCACGCAGGCCGACTTCTTCCGCCAGCTCGACCTGCAGCACCACGAAGGCATCGCGGGCCGGCTGCGCGATCTGATCCGCGCCACGCGCACCGTGGTGTCGAACAAGCCCGAAGTGGTCGGCCAGATCATGACGCGCCAGGTGCGCGTGGCCAGCGCCGAGCGGCCGGTGGTCGATCTCGTGCCGCTCTTCTCCGAAGGTGGTCACCACCATATCCCCATCATCGATGGTGAAAAGCGTCTCACCGGCATGATCACGCAGTCCGACTTCGTGCGCGCCCTCTACCGTGCCGTGCGGCCGGAGAACTGAAACCCTTTTGTTGTTTTCACCAAGGAGCGTGCATGGCGTGGGTCGTATTGCTGGTGGCGGGTCTGCTTGAAGTGGGATGGGCCATCGGCCTCAAGTACACCGAAGGATTCTCGAAGTTCTGGCCCTCGGTCGGCACCGCCATCTCGATGGTGCTCAGCGTGGTGCTGCTGGGTTGGGCGATGCGCTCGTTGCCCGTGGGCACGGCCTACGCGGTGTGGACCGGCATCGGTGCCGTAGGCACGGTGATCCTGGGCATCGTGCTGTTCCACGAGCCCGCCAACGCGGCCCGGCTGGTCTGCGTGGGGCTCATCGTGGCGGGCATCCTCGGGCTCAAGCTCACGAGCCCGGCGTGAATCCGCCGGGCAGCTACTCCAACATCACGTTCGCCTTCTTCACGAGCGCAGCGTAGCGCGCGGCCTCGCTGCGGAAGTAGTTCGCGGCCTCTTCGGACGAGGTGGGCTTGATGATGTTGCCCTGTTTGTCCATCGCCTCGCGCACCTCGGCGCTGGTGTAGGCGGCCACCACGGCGTCGTGCACGCGCTTGACGTCGGCCGCCTGCATCTTCGGCGGGCCGATCACCGCGAACCAGCCTTCGACGGAGTAGTTCGGCAGGCCCTGCTCCGCAATCGTCGGAATGTCCGGCGCGGCCGGCGAGCGCGCCGCGCCGCACACGCCGATGGCGCGCAGCGCGCCGCTCTTGATGTGCTGCTGCACGGCCGGCAGCGCGACCACGCCGATCTCGACCTGCCCCGCCATCATGTCGGTCACCATCGGGCCGGTGCCCTTGTAGGGAATGTGCCGCGCCTTCACGCCGGCCTCGTCCATGAACATCTCGCCGGCCAGGTGAATGATGGTGCCGTTGCCCGAGGAGGCGTAGTTGTAGCCCTCGGGCCTGGCGCGCAGGAGCGCGACGAGCTCCTTCACGTTCTTCGCGGGCAGCTTCGGATTCACCATCAGCACCAGCGGCGTCGCGCCCACCACGCTGATCGGCGTGATGTCGGCGATCGCGTCGAACGGCATCTTCTTGAACACGCTCGGGTTGATGACGTGGTTGTTCGACACCATGCCCAGCGTGAGCCCGTCGGGCGCCGCCTTGACGATGGCCGCGGTGCCGGTGATGCCGCCCGCGCCCGGCATGTTCTCGATCACCACCGGCTGGCCGAAGGCCTTGCCGAGCGCCACCGAGGCGGCGCGCACGATGTTGTCCACGCCCGAGCCGGCGCTGATCGGCAGGATGAAGCGGATCGGTTTGTCGGATCCCTGCGCGAGCGCCGGGAATGCGGCCAGCGCGGCGGCCGAGGCGCCCAGGCCCAGCAGCGCGCGGCGATTCATCGGGGGAAGATTCGTGGTCATGGTCTTGTCTCTCTTTATGGTTTTGAAGGATCGCGGCCGGCCTCAGCTCACGGCCGCGTCGGCATGCATCGCATCCACCTGCGCGTCGGCATAGCCCAGCTCGGCCAGCAGCTCGCGCGTGTGCTCGCCGAGCGTCGGCGGATGCAGCCGCACGCCCAGGCGTTCGCCATCGAGCGTGATGGGGAAGAGCGTGGTCTGTGCCATCTGCCCTGCGCGCTCGCCGTCCGGCAGGCGAATGTCCGCAAGACCTCCAGTGGCCTTCAGATGCGGATCGGCATACAGGTCCTCGGGCCGGGTGATCGGCGCAAACGGCAGGCCGCGCGCCTCGAAGATCGCCGACAGTTCGGCCGCCGAGCGGTCGGCCAGCCGCACGCGCAGGTCGGCCAGCAGCGTAGGCCGCAGGCGCACGCGGTCGTTGTTCGTGCGCAGGGCCGCATCGGCCTTGAGGTCGTCGAAACCGAGCGCGTCGCAGAACACCGTCCACTGCGCATCGCTCACCGCAGCCAGGAAGATCTGCTCGCCGTCCTTCACGGTGAACACGTCGTACAGTGCCCAGGCCGAGATGCGCTCGGGCATCGGCGCTGCAGCTTGCCCCGTGATCGCGTACTGCAGCATGTGCTGGCCGACCAGGAACACGTTGTTCTCGAACAGCGCGGACTGCACCTCCTGCCCCTTGCCGGTTTCGGCGCGCTGCATCAGCGCGGCGATCGCGCCGATGGCACCGAACATGCCGCCCATGATGTCGTTCACGCTCGTGCCCGCGCGCAGCGGATCGCCGGGGCGCCCTGTCATGTAGGCGAGCCCGCCCATCATCTGCACGACCTCGTCGAGTGCGGTGCGGTGTTCGTAAGGGCCCGGCAGGAAGCCCGTGTGGTTCACGTACACCAGCCGCGGATTGAGCTTGCCCAGCGCGGCGTAGCCCAGGCCGTACTTGTCCATCGTGCCGGGGCGGAAGTTCTGTGCCACCACGTCGGCCGTGGCACACAGGCGCAGCGCCGCCTCGAGCCCCTGCGGGTTGCGCAGGTCGAGCGCGATGCTTTTCTTGTTGCGGTTGAACATCGGGAAGAAGCCCGCGCCCGCGCCCAGGAGGTGCCGCGTGCGGTCGCCGTCGATCGGCTCGACCTTGATCACCTCCGCGCCCAGGTCCGCCAACACCATGCCGCAGGTCGGGCCCATCACCATGTGCGTGAACTCGACCACGCGGATGCCAGCGAGCGGCAGGCATTTTTTCTCGACGGTGCCGTCGCTCATGCGGCCACCTCTTCGGCCGCGGTCGCCGGCGCAAAAGTCTTCGGAAAGCCCGCGCGCCACACCGTGCCCTGCAGCGTCTCGCCGGCGAGCCAGCCGGCCACGCGTTGCCTCAGGTCGAGCAGCTTCGGCAAATCGACGCCGGTGGCGACGCCCATGCTCTCCAGCATGAAGACAAGATCTTCGGTGTCGACGTTGCCGCTCGCGCCCGGCGCATGCGGACAGCCGCCGATGCCGGCGAGGCACGCGTCGAAGCGCGTGATGCCGACCTCCAGCGCCGCGTAGGCATTCGCGAGCCCGAGCCCGCGCGTGTCGTGGAAATGACCGCACCAGAGGCGGTCGCCCGCGATGCGCAAGGCACGCTCGAACAGGCTGCGGACCATCGCGGGATCGGCATAGCCCACCGTGTCGGCAAGGCTCACGCGGTCGGCGCCGGCATCGAGCAGCGCCTGCATCAGGCGCAGCACTTCGTCGGGGTCGACATGGCCCTGGATCGTGCAGCCGAACGCGGTGCCCACGCCGCCGTCGATCAGCGTCTTCGAGCCAGCCGCATCGCGCGCCGCGCGCATGCGGCCGACCTCGGCCACCACCTCATCGGGCGTCTTGCGCAGGTTGGCGAGGCTGTGCGCATGGCTGGCCGAGAGCGGCACCATCATCAGATCGGCCTCGCCCGCGATGGCACGCTCCGCGCCCTTGAGGTTGGGCACGAGCACCGAGGCGAAAAGGCCCGGCAGCGTCTTCGCGTAAGCCAGCAATTCAGCCGTGTCCGCCAGTTGCGGCAGCAGGTGCGCCGGCACGAAGGAGCCGACCTCGATCTCGCGCTGGCCGGCCGCGTGCGCGTCGCGGATCCATTCGAGCTTGCGGGCAGTGGGCAGCACGCGGGCGATGCTCTGGAGCCCGTCGCGCAGGCCCACTTCGCGAACGACCGCACGGGGCGGCAGGAAGGCGTGAATCAAGTCTTTGTCTCCGTCGTGGGGGGTACGGCGTCGATGTTAGAAGTTCCGATTCAGTCCAGAAGGTATATTTTGGAAGCCATCTGCTTCCAGATCGGAATATCAGAAAACACCATGAGAGACCTCGACCTGATCACCCTGCGCCTGTTTGTCGCCGTCTGCGAGACCCGCAGCATCGCGCGCGCCGGCGAGCAGGCCAGCATCGTCGGCTCGGCGATCAGCAAGCGCCTCGCACAGCTGGAAGACACCGTCGGCACCCCATTGCTGCTGCGCAAGCGCCGCGGCGTGGTGCCGACGCCGGCCGGCGAAACGCTGCTCGAACACGCCCGCGCCATGCTCGGCAGCGCCCATCGCATCGAGCGCGACATGGCCGCGTATGCGGGCGGCGCGCGCGGGCATGTGCGCATCCTGGCTTCGGCCTCGGTCATGGCCGAATCGCTGGCCGAGGACGTGGCCGGCTTCCTGCAGGACCCCGCGCACCGGAACATCCGCGTCGACATGGAAGAGCGCGTGAGCCCCGAGATCGTGCGCGGCATCCGCGAAGGTGTCGCATCCATTGGCCTGTGCTGGGACGCGGCCGACCTCGACGGGCTGGAGCGGCGCGACTACCGTTCGGACCACCTGGCAATCGTCGCGCACCCATCGCATCCCGTGGCCCGCCACGACGCGGTGCGCTTCGAGCAGGTGCTCGACCATGAATTCGTCGGCATGCCCGCGCTGAGCGCCGTGCAGCTGATGCTCGCGCGCGAGGCGGCCGTGGCCGGCAAGCCGCTGGTGTACCGGGTGCTGGTGTCCAACTTCGATGCGGCGCTGCGCGTGGTGCGCGCCGGCCTGGCCATCAGCGTGGTGCCGGCGGAAGTCGCGCGGCCGTTCGCCGATGCGTTCGGCCTGCGCCTGATGCCGCTCACCGACGACTGGGCGCGGCGGCGTTTCGCGATCTGCTTCCGGGGCGAGGCGGCGCTGTCGCCCTCGGCGCAGTTGCTGGTCGCGCACCTCGAACGGTGCGCCGCGGACCGCACGGCAGGCGACTGATCTGTCCGATAACAGAAACGATCCATTGCTGCGGCGGTGGTTTTTGTTTCGTTTTCGGCAACCTAACATCCGGGCTGTTCCGCTGTCACCCTCATCCAACCGACCGAAAGACGCCATGTTCCGCAGAGCCCTGATTTCCGCCGCCGCCCTTTCCGCCACCCTCGCACTCGCGCCGCTTGCGGCCAACGCCGCCGAGCCGCTCAAGCTCGATGTCTACAACCCGGGCGCCAAGTCGATGTTCCCGGTCTCGTCCGAGCTCGTCACCGGCCAGACCGACGCGGTGCTGATCGACGCCCAGTTCCAGCGCAACGACGCCGAGGCGCTAGTGCAGAAGATCAAGGCCAGCGGCAAGAAGCTCACCACCGTCTACATCAGCCACAGCGACCCCGACTACTACTTCGGCCTCGACGTGATCCAGGCCGCGTTTCCCGACGCGAAGATCGTCGCCACGCCGCAGACCGTGGCCGCGATCCAGGCCTCCAAGGACGGGAAGCTCGCGTACTGGAGCCCGATCCTGAAGGAGAACGCGCCCAAGGCGGTGATCGTGCCCCAGCCGCTGGTTGGCGACAGCCTCGAGCTCGAAGGCCGGAAGATCCAGATCGTCGGCCTCGACGGCCCCACGCCCGCGCGCACCTTCGCCTGGATTCCTTCGCTCAAGGCGGTGGCCGGCGGCATTCCGGTGTCGGCCAACATCCACGTGTGGATCGCCGACACGCAGACGCCCGCTTCCCGCAGCGACTGGCTCAAGACGCTCGACCGCATCGAAGCCCTGCGCCCCACGACCGTGGTCCCTGGCCACTACCTGCCGAACACCAACGGCAGCGCCCCCTACTCGCTCGCTTCGGTGAAGTTCACGCGCGGCTACCTGCAGGCCTTCGAGACCGAAGCGAAGAAAGCCAAGGACTCGGCCGCGCTCATCGCCGCGATGAAGAAGCGCTACCCGAAGCTGGAAGACGCCTCGTCGCTCGAACTGAGCGCCAAGGTCATCAAGGGAGAGATGAAGTGGCCGCAATGAACGACGCCCCGGACACCGCCACGCTGCACTACATCTTCGACCCGATGTGCGGCTGGTGCTACGCCGCCGCGCCGCTGGTCGATGCGGCACGCAGCGTGCCGGGCCTGAAGGTCGAGTTCCACGGCGGAGGGATGATGACCGGCGCGAACCGCCGCGCGATCTCGCCTCAATGGCGCGAGTACGTGATGCCGCACGACCGGCGCATCGCCGAACTCACGGGCCAGCCGTTCGGCGAGGCCTACTTCGAAGGGCTGCTGCGGGACAACGGCGCGGTGATGGATTCGGAACCACCGACCACCGCGATCCTCGCCGCCGAGGCGCTGCGGCCCGGCGGCGGGCTCGACATGATTCATCGCCTGCAGCGTGCGCACTACGTCGAAGGCCGGCGCGTGGCCGATACGGATGTGCTCGGTGCCGTTGCCGTCGAGCTCGGCTTCGATGCGGAGGCTTTCGCATCGACCTTCGCGCGCCTGTCCGGCGAAGCGACCTCGCAGCACATCGCCGCGAGCCGCCAGTTGCTGCAACGCACGGGCGGCCAGGGCTTTCCGACCTTCGTGCTGATGCAGCCCGACGGCCGTGCGAGCCGTGTCGATATCGGCCCCTGGCTCGGCCGGGCGGACGAGTGGAAAGCACAGCTCGCCACCTTCGTCGCCCCGCCGCAATCGGCCGCAGCAACGCCTGCCGCCTGCGGCCCCGACGGCTGCGCGATCTAGGCTCGCGCTATTTGCTGCACTGGAAGCTGGTCGCCTGCGATGGATCGCCGCTCACGTAGCGCGGCCACAGCGGCCACTCGCACAGTGGCCGCGCACGCACGACCTTGAATGGCGGTTGCACTTCCTGCTCGACGAGTTGCAGCCCAACCGGCGCACGACCCCGCTCGACCCAGTCGGCCAGCGCGCCGAGCATATCGACATTGGCCGGTGCGCCGCTGCCCACGTGGTCCACACCCGGCGCGGTGTACAGGCGCATGAAGCGGTCCACGTTGTCGCGGCCCATGCGCGCCACCACCGACTCGTAGTAGCGGATGCCGGCGAACGGGCTCTGCGCATAGTCGGCCATGTGCTCCAGCATCAGCAGCTTGCCGCCGCGCGCGCTGAAGGCGCCGAGGTCCGGGTTGGTCGAGTCCATCAGCTGCGACACGGTGGCGATGCGGGCGGCGAAGTCTTCGGCGCGGTAGTTGCGCACGTCGAGCGATGGATTGCGCGCATAGAAATACTGCAGCGCGCCGCTACCGTAGAACCACGCGATGCCGTTGCTCGGCTGCGGCGGCACGGTCGGTGCTGCGGTGCCGGTCCACCACGCGTTCCAGCCGCCCATCGAGGCGAAAGCCGGCGTGCCTTCACCGCCAATGCCCCAGCCCGGATATTCGGCGACACCGTTGGCCAGCGGCACGGGCGAACGCCACGGCGAGCGCAGCGTGCGCACCGCCTGCACCTGCGCATCGTTGAGGCAGCTGTCGCCGCTCGTGCCGGCCGCGCAGCGCAGGCTGGCCGGATCGAAGCGCTGCAGGCAGGCCACCGGGTTCGACACGATGCGGTCGCCCACGCCGTCCACGGCATCGCACGCTGCGAGCACCGCGTTGTGCACCAGTTGCACCTGCGCGGGCCGCAGCCACCCCTCGCCGAAAGTCGCGATGCCGTTGCGCGTGCCCGCGTGCTGCAGACCCGTCCAGTTGATCACCGGCACGCGGCTGAAGATGCCGTCGAAGTCCTGCGGATAGCGCTGCGCCATCGTGAGCGCCTCGCGCCCACCTTCGGAGCTGCCCATGAAGTACAGCTTCTGCGGCCCCTGCCCATAGGCACGCTGCATCAATGCCACCGCCACGTCGCGTACCTTCTTGTACGAGGCATGCGCAAAGTTCACGAGTGCCTCGTCGTTGAGCGCAAAAGCTTGCGGCGGCTGGCCCTGCACGCTCTGGTGGCCCGAGTCCGTGCCGTAGGTCACGTAACCCTGCGCGAGCGGCGTGGGCAAGTCGAAGCGCGCGGCCGGCACCAGCGCGAGACCGGTGATCAGCGTGCCGTTGAAGCCACCGCCGCCGTACTGCACGCTGCGCCCGTTCCATGCGAGCGGCAGGTTCACCTGGAACAGGATCGGCGGCGCGCTCGCATCGAGCGGTGCGATGCGGCCGAGCACCTTGCAGTGCGCGGGCGTCACCGGCGTGATGCGCGACGCGGGACTGGGTCCACGCTCCGCGACCGCCAACGGAGACGCGGCGACGAGGGTCGCCGCGTCGATGGTGGCGGCACCGCTCGGCAGGCCGATCGCAGCAGACGCGATCGGCGCGGCGAGAGCTGCGCAAGACGTCGCCGGGTCGCCGCCGAGCGTGAGCGCCCTCGGTCCGGTGGGGGTGCCGCACGCGGCGAGCAACGCGGCGACCGCCAGCATGGCGCCCCCGCAAAACACTGTCTTCGGGGTCGCCATCTGTCTGTCTCCTTTTGTTGTTCGCCGGGCCGCTACCGCGCCACGCCCAGCAGCCGTTCGAGCACCTGCGGCTGGCTGCGCAATGCCGCCGCGCTGTCGGTATGCACGATGGTGCCGTGGTCGAGCACCACCGCGTGGTCGGAAATCGCGAGGATCGCCTGCGGGTGCTGCTCCACGATGATCGCGGCCAGCCCTTCGTCCTGCGTGATGCGGCGGATGGCGCGCAGCAGTTCTTCCACGATGATCGGCGCGAGGCCTTCGAGCGGCTCGTCGAGCAGCAGCAGCTTCGGATTGAGCACCAGCGCGCGGCCGACGGCCAGCATCTGCTGTTCGCCGCCCGAGAGCTGCGTGCCGAGGTTCGTCTTGCGCTCGGCCAGGCGCGGGAACATTTCGTACACGCGCTGTGGATTCCACTTGCCCGGACGCTCCACCGCGGTGAGGTTCTCGTGCACGGTGAGCGACTTGAAGATGTTGCGCTCCTGCGGTACCCAGCCGATGCCGGCTGCCGCACGCTGGTGCGGCGCCAGCTTGTGCAGCGCCTGCCCACCGAGCGCGATGCTGCCGCCATGCTGCCGCGTGGCACCGGCCAGCGTGTTGATCAGCGTCGTCTTGCCCGTGCCGTTGCGGCCGAGCAGCGCGAGCGTCTGGCCTTCGCCGAGCGCGAACGCCACGTCGTGCAGCACCACGGCTTCGCCGTAGCCTGCGCTCAGGTTCTCGATGCGAAGCAGCTCAGACATGGGCGTTCTCCGTTCCATGGCCCAGGTAGACCTCTTTCACCTTCGGATCGTTGGCGATGGTCTCGGGGTCGCCTTCGGTCAGCAGCGTGCCGTTGACCAGCACCGTCATGCGGTCGGCAAAGCTGAACACCAGGTCCATGTCGTGCTCGATCAGCAGCACCGACACATCGGCCGGCAACGCGGCCACGGTCTGCAGCAGCTCCTCGCGCTCGCCGGCAGGCACGCCCGCCACGGGTTCATCGAGCAGCAGCACGCGCGGCTCGCAGGCGAGCGCAATGGCGATCTCCAGCAGGCGGCGCTTGCCGTAGGCCATGAACTTCGTCTGCTGCTTCGCGACGTCCGCCAGGTGGAACTGCTCCAGCAGTTGCCCGGCCCGCTCCGCGATCCCCTTGGTGCCGCCGAGCGGGCGCCACCATTGCGCGGCGATGCCCTTCTGCTGCGAGACCACGAGCGCGAGCGTTTCCAGCGGCGTCATCGAATCGAACAGCTGGTTGATCTGGAAGGTGCGCACCAGCCCGCGCGCCACGCGCTTGTGCGGCGCGAGCGTGGTGATGTCTTCGCCGAGCAGCGTGATGCGGCCCTCGGTGGGGGTCAGCACGCCGGTCAGCAGGTTGATCAGCGTGGTCTTGCCGGCGCCGTTCGGGCCGATCAGTGCATGGCGCGCGCCGCGCTTCAATTCCATCGTGACGTTGTTGGTCGCCGTGATGCCGCCGAAGCGCATCACCAGCCCTTGCGTCGAAAGCACGGTCTCGGTGGTGGTGGTCATGCCGCACCGCCCTTCTTCTTGCCCATGCCGAACCACGTCCACGGCTTGAGCAGACGGTCGCGTCCCACGAGCACCAGCAGCACGAGGATGAGGCCGATCCAGAACATCCAGTACTGCGGCGTCACCGCCGAGAGCCAGTTCTGCAGCAGCTTGAAGACGATGGCGCCCGCCACGCCGCCATAGAGCCAGCCCACGCCGCCGATCACCAGCATCAGCAGCACGTCGGCCGAGCGGTCGAAGGCCAGCACGTCGAGCGACGCGAAGCCGGTGGTCTGCGCGAGCAGCGCACCCGCCGCGCCGGCAATGCCGGCCGCCACGGTGTAGATGACCGCGAGCCGCGACACCACCGGAATGCCGATGGCCATGGCGCGCAGCCGGTTGTCGCGAATCGCCTTCAACGTCGCGCCGAACGGCGAATGCACCAGCCGGCGCATCACGAGGAACAGCACCAGCATCACCGCGAGCGAATACCAGGCGGCCGTGCGGCCGTACAGGTCGAATTCGAAGAGGCCGAGCACCGGCCCCATCACCACGCCCTGCAGGCCGTCGGCGCCGCCGGTGAGCCAGTCGAGCTTGTTGGCGAGTTCGAGCAGCAGCAGCGCGGTGCCGAGCGTGACCATCAGCCGCGTGAGGTCGCTGCCGCGCAGGATCGTCACGCTGGCCACGAGGCCCAGCAGCGCCGAGAGCACGGTCGCGAACACCAGCCCGACGGTCGGGTCCGGCATCACGAGCTTGGCGAACAGTGCCGCCGCGTACGCGCCGAAGCCGAAGAAGGCGGCATGGCCGAGCGAGACGATGCCGGTGTAGCCGAGGATCAGGTCGAGCGACATCGCGAACAGCGCGACGATGGCGATCTCGTTGACCAGCAGCGAATGCGAGGGCACCACCAGCGGCAGTGCGAAGGCCACCGCCCAGACCACGAACTCCCAGGGCCGCCAGCGTGCGGTGCGCAGCAGGGCCGATTCGTAGGTCGCGGTGGAAGAAGAAGGCGCGCTCATCTCAACGACCTCCCTTGCGCGTGAACAGCCCTTGGGGCCGCCACATCAGGATCATGATCATCAGCAGGTAGACGGTGAACGCGCCCATCTTCGGAATGAAGTACTTGCCCGCCACGTCGGCAATGCCGAGCAGCAGCGCGGCCGCGAGCGGCCCGGTGATCGACGAGGTGCCGCCCACGGACACCACGATCAGGAAATAGATCATGTACTTGAGCGGAAAGGTCGGATCGAGCCCGAGGATTTCCGCGCCCAGCGCACCGCCCAGACCCGCAAGCCCCGAGCCCACGGCGAAGGTCAGCAGGAACACGACGTTCACGTTGATGCCCAGGCCCGCGGCCACGCGCGGATCATCGACCGCGGCGCGCAGCCGGCTGCCGAAGCGCGTCTTCGAGAGGATCAGTTGCAGCACCACGGTGAGCACCGCGCACACCGCGATGATGAAGATGCGGTAGTGGCCCATGCCCAGCAGGAACGCACCGTCACCGATCTCGGTGCGGCCGCGCAGCCACTCGGGCAGTTGCACGTTCTGCTGCGACGAGCCGACGAAGTAGTCGATGGCGGCCACCGCCATGAACGCAAGGCCGATGGAAAAAAGCACCTGGTCCAGATGCGGCTTGCCGTACATCGGCCGGTAGAGCGTGCGCTCCAGCAGTGCGCCGGCCAGCGCCACGACGATGAACGCAAGCGGCAGGCAGGCCAGGAACGGCAGCCCGAGCTTCTGCATCGCGAACACGGTGAGGTAGCCGCCCGCCATGGCGAAGGCGCCGTGTGCGAGGTTGATGAAGTTCATCAACCCGAGCGTCACGGCCAGGCCGACGGCGAGGACGAAGAGCAGCATGCCGTAGGCGATGCCGTCGAAAAGAATGGTCAACATATTTGTTTTCGGGGTGCTGGTGTTCAGGGCGAGTGCACAGGCCACCGGGTACTCCCCTCCGCGAATGTCCCCCGGCTTCGCCTCCTCCTTGATTTCGCTGCGGGGAGCACCCGATGCCCTGCGCACATGGGCACGCGGCTGGTGTACGGCCGATCAATAACTGCTCTGAACAACGAGCACGCCGATGGGGTGCCTTGCGCAGCGAAATCAAGGAGGAGCCCGAAGGGCGGGGGACATTCGTGGAGCAAGGTACGCCGTCGGCGGGATCGCGCCCTGAACAACAACGCACCTCATGCCCCCGGGAAGTCTTACTTTGCCTTGCCTGGATCCTTCACACCCTTGATCACATCGAACTCGACGTTGTAGAGCTGCCCGTCCTTCTTCTCGACCTTGCGCAGGTACACGTCCTGCACGATGTCTCGCGTCTGTGCATCGATCAGCACCTGGCCGCGCGGGCTCTCGAAGACCTGGCCCTTCATGGCCGCCAGCAGCGCTTCGCCGCCGCCCTGGCCCTTGGTGGTCTTGAGCGCTTCGTAGATCACCCGCATGCCGTCATAGCCGCCGACGGCCATGAAGTTGGGACGCATCTTCGGGTTGGCCTTCTGGAAGGCTTCGACGAACTTCTTGTTCGCGGCAGACGGGTGCGCGGCCGAGTAGTGGTGCGAGGTGACCACGCCGAGCGCGCCGTCGCCCATGTCGTTGAGTTGGTCGTCATCGGTCACGTCGCCGGTGGCGATCATGCGGATGCCGGCCTTGTCCATGCCGCGTTCGAGAAACTGCTTCATCACCGCCGCGCCAGCGCCCGAGGGCACGAAGACGAACAGCGCATCGGGCTTGGCGTCGCGCACCTTCTGCAGGAACGGCGCGAAGTCGGGGTTGCGCAGCGGCACGCGGAGTTTTTCGATCACCTTGCCGCCGTTGAGCTGGAAGCGCTCGCTGAAGAACTTCTCGGCATCGTTGCCGGGGCCGTAGTCGGCCACCAGCGTGACGACCGTCTTCACGCCGTTCTTGGGCGCCCAGTCGCCCATGGCGACCGACACCTGCGGCAGCGTGAAGCTCGACCGCACGATGTAGGGCGAGGCCTCGGTGATGCTGGAGGTGGCCGCGGCCATCACCACTTCAGGCGTCTTCGACTGGGTGGCGATGGGCGCCACGGCCAGCGCCAGCGGCGTGAGGCCGAAGCCGGCCAGCACATTGACCTTGTCGTTCACCACCAGCTCCTGCGCGAGGCGCTTGGTGACGTCGGGCAGGCCGGTGTCGTCCTTGACGATCAGCTCGATCTTCTTGCCGGCCACGGTGTCGCCGTTCTGCGCCATGTACAGGCGGGCGGCGGCTTCGATCTGGCGGCCGGTGGAGGCCGACTGGCCGGTCATCGGGAGGATCAGGCCGATCTTGAACTTGTTGTTGTCCTGGGCGCTGGCGAAGGGCGCCGCGAGTGCGGCGGAGAGCGCGATCGCCGAGAGGCCCGCGGTCTGGATGAGGTGGCGTCTTTGCATGAGGTTTTCCTTGGAGGACGGAATGCGAAACCGGGGCTATTTTCAACACTTTGCAACATTCGGCAGAGCAGGCAATCACCTAGCCGGCCCGTCTCGCGGGCCTTTGTTGCGCGATCAACAAATGAACTGCGCGATGATCGCGCAGCACTCTTTTCCATCACCGTTCGGGCTGAGCCCGAACGGCTTGGGGTCAATCAACTGTCGGCGCGGTAGGCGGAATCGAGCGTGAGCGTACCTACGGCGCGTGACACGCAGGCGCAGATGCGGGTGGTGGCCGCTTTCTCATGGGCGCTCAGGAAGACGTCGCGGTGGTCGACCTCGCCTTCGACGGCGAGCACGTCCATGGCGCAGAGGCCGCATTCGCCGCGCTTGCAGTCCCAGAGGGTCTGCACGCCGGCGGCGTCGAGTGCATCGAGCAACGTGCAGTCGGCCGGCACGGTGATGGCCAGGTCGTGCCGGGGAATGCGCACCGTGAAGGCCTGTGTCGCGAGCCGGCCGCTGCTGCCGAAGGTCTCGAAACGCAGGTCGGCCGGGGCGCGGCCGGCCGCCTCCCAGGCGCGCTTGACGGCTTCGAGCATCGGCACCGGGCCGCAGGTGTAGAGCTGGCCGCCGGACGGCAGCTCGGCGATGGCGGCTTCGAAATCGATGGGCATGGAGCCTTCGTGCGCAACGACGTTGTCGCCCAAGGCTTCCTGCAAGTGCGAGAGGTAGCCGAACTCGCCGGCATGGCGCGCGCCGTAGAGCATCTTCACCGGCACACCGCTGCGCTTCGCATGGGCGCCCAGACGCTGCGCCATCAGCACCAGCGGCGTGATGCCGATGCCGCCCGCTACCAGCAAGTAGCCGGGCGCGGAGAGGTCGAGCGCAAAGTGGTTCTGGGGCGCGCTCACCTGCAGGCGGTCGCCGGGCGCGAGCTGCCACATGGCGAGCGAGCCGCCACGGCCGTCGTCCAGCCGCTTGACCGCGATGCGCCAGCACTGGCCGTCGCCCTCGCCGACCAGCGAGTAGGAGCGTGTCTGCAGCTTGCCTTGTGCCGTCATCACCTGCACCTGCAGGTGGGCGCCGGGCTCATACGACGCGGCAAAGCCCGACTCGGGCCGCAGCTCGAACTCGCGCACCGTGGGAGTGACATCGCGCAGCGCAACGACCTGCGCCTGCATCCATTGAAGATCGCTTTTCATCGGGGGACACCAACAGGGGAAAAGAAGAAATCGATCAGCCGCGGCGGCGAATCAGCTGCACGCCGGGCAGCGGGCGCTGCTCGGCGGTCGGCGTGCCGTGCAGCGCCTCGCGCAGGTTGCGCCGCGCAATGCGGCTGTGCTCGCGCATCAGCGCCTCGGCGCGCGAGCCTTCGCCGGACTCGATGGCGTCGAGCACCTGCAGGTGCTGGTCCTGCGCGATCACGAGCATGTCGCGTGCGGCCGGCGAGTTGGCCTGCACGATGACGAAGCCAGAGGGCGAGGCGAACGGCAGGTTGACCACGCGCTCGAGCTGCTGCGCGATGACCGGGCTGCCGGCCATCTCGCACAGCAGTGCATGGAATTTCTCGTTGTGCGTCACGTAGCGGGAGAACGCCGCATCGTCGAGCGCGGGCTCGCGCAGCAACTCGTCGATGCGCGCGAGGCACGCGCGCGCTTCGCGCAGCACCACGGGCGCCGCGCCGCGCTCGGCCGCGAGCCGGGCGACCAGCCCTTCGAGCGTGCCGCGCAGCTCGATGGCATCGGCCACGTCGCGCTCGGAAAACGTGCGCACCGCGTAGCCGCCGTTGGGCAGCGCTTCGAGCAGGCCCTCTTGTTCGAGGCGCATCAGCGCACTGCGCACGGGGGTGCGCGACACGCCGAGCTGTTCGGAGATCGCCACCTCGGCGATGCGCGCACCGCCGGGCAGTTCGCCCGCGAGGATCATTTCGCGCAGCCGCAACTGTGCCTTCACGGCCTGCGAGCTGCCGGTGTCGCCGGGCTCGATGGGGGCAACCACTGCGGCCTTCATGCGGCCTGCTTCTCTTCCACGGGACGGATCGGGATCGCGGCGCGCGCGGGCTTTTCCTTCTCGATCATGCGATCGATCAGCCGGCGCGCCCACATCGAGCCGGCGTCGATGTTGAGGTTGTAGAACTGGTGGTCGGGGTGGTCGTCCATCGCCTTCTGCTGCGCTTCGAGCACGAGCTCGTCCTCGCGGAAGATGCCGGCCACGCCTTCGCGCAGTTCGTGCGTGAGGCGCTGCTCGCCGATGCAGTAGTTGCGGGCGAAAGCCCAGAAGTAGAGACAGGTCTTGTCGGTTTCGGGCGTGATGGTGTTGAGCACGTAGCCGTTGACGCCCTTGCTGCGGTCGCCGGGGTTGCCGTTGCTGGGCACCGCGCCGCTGCCCGCCTCGGCCACGCCGACGTCGATGTTCACCGTGCACGGGCCTTCGAAACGGATGATCTGCCAGCGGTCGACCTTGCCCGTGTAGCCGCGCGCATGGCGGATCTGGCCGCCCCAGAACGGCGGCGCGACGATGTCTTCCATCCAGCGTGTGACGGTGGCCGAGCGGTCGCCGTGCGTGGCGACGAAAGGCGCCTCGGCCACTTCGCGGTTGCCGATCGACGAGCCGTGCACGAAGGTCTCGTGCGTGAGGTCCATGAGGTTGTCGACCACGAGCCGGTAGTCGCAGTTGACGCGGATCATCTTGCCGTCGCCGGCCCAGGCGGGGTCGTCGTTCCAGTGCATGTCGGGCACCAGCGCCGGGTCGGCCTTGGCCGGATCGCCGGGCCAGATCCACACGAAGCGGTGCTTCTCGACCACCGGAAAGCTGCGCACGCACGCCGAGGGATTGAGCGTTTCCTGGCTCGGCATGTGGGTGCAGCGGCCCTGGCTGTTGTAGACAAGGCCGTGGTAGCCGCAGACCAGTTCGTCGCCTTCGAGGCGGCCGAGCGACAGCGGCATCAGGCGGTGCCAGCAGGCGTCTTCGAGCACGGCCACCTGGCCGTCGGTGCGGCGAAACAGCACCACTTTCTGGTTGCAGATCGTGCGGGGCAGCAATGCGTGGCGCACTTCGACGTCGTAGGCGGCGGCGTACCAGGCATTCAACGGAAAGGCAGTCGTGGGCGTTTTCATGAATACTCAATGTATACAGAAATCATGAAATTGCCATCTGGAAATGCCTAAATCGAGGGTAAATACCGATCTCTGCGTATACAAAAAAGCCGCTTTCGAAGGCGCTAGGATGCTCCGTTCGTTATCAGCCACGACGGAGTTCACCCCATGTCCCAGCACGCCGCCCTGCCCGCACGCTACGACCACGTCGGCAGTTTCCTGCGCCCCAAGTACCTGCTCGAAGCGCGTGAGCAGAAGGCCAAGGGCGAGATCACGCCCGAGCAACTGCGCACGGTCGAAGACAAGGCCATCACCGAAATCGTCCGCTTCCAGGAAGACATTGGCCTCAAAAGCATCACCGACGGCGAGTTCCGCCGCACGTACTTCCACATCGACTTTCTCGACCAGCTCGGCGGCGTGAAGACCGACATCCCGGTCACCATCCGCAAGCCCGATGGCACCGAGGAGCTGGCACCGCCCGCGATGCGCGTGATCGACAAGGTGCGCCACGTCAAGGACATCCAGCTTGCCGATTTTCAGTACCTGAAGAGCCAGGTTTCCGCGGGCCGCACGCCGAAGGTGACGATCCCCTCGCCGACCATGCTGCACTTTCGCGGCGGGCGCGCCGGCATCAGCAAGGACGCGTATCCCGAGCTCGACCCGGTGTTCTACGACGACGTGGCCAAGGCCTACGGCGACGAGCTGCGCTCGCTGGCCGCGGCCGGCTGCACCTACGTGCAGATGGACGACACCAACCTCGCCTACCTGTGCGACGAGCACATGCGTGAAGCCGCCCGCAAGCGCGGCGACGACCCGAACGAGCTGCCGCATCGCTATGCGGCCTTCATCAACAAGGTGGTCGCGCAGAAGCCGCCGGGCATGCTGCTCGCAATGCACCTGTGCCGCGGCAATTTCAAGAGCACGCACGCCGCGGCCGGCAACTACGAGCCGGTGGCCGAGGCGCTGCTCAAGGAGATGGACCTGGACGCCTACTTCATGGAATACGACGACGCCCGCTCGGGCGACTTCAAGCCGCTGCGCTACCTGCCCGAGGGCAAGACGGTGGTGCTGGGCCTCGTGACGACCAAGTTCGGCGAGATGGAAGACAAGGACGAACTCAAGCGCCGCATCGAGGACGCCGCCAAGTACGCGCCGCTCGAGCAACTTGCGCTCTCGCCGCAGTGCGGCTTCTCCAGCACGGTGCACGGCAACAACATCGCGGTGGAAGCGCAACGCAACAAGCTGCGCCTGGTCGTCGAAACGGCGCAAGAGGTCTGGGGCTCGACCTGAAGCCCGGTTTCTGGTGAAGTCGGGAGCATGACGACGACCACGACAAAGATCCTCTCAGGCCCCCTCAGCATGTTCGGCGCGAAGGTGCAGATCGCCGCGCTCGAAAAGGGCATTCCGTTCGAACTGACGATGGTGCCGTTCACCAAGGACGACGCCTACGAACCCAAGCATCCGGACGTGCTGCGCATCAATCCGGTGAAGCAACAGGTGCCGGTGCTGATGGATGGCGAGGTCGAGCTGTTCGACTCGACGCAGATCTTCGAATACCTCGAAGACCGCTACCCCCCACCCGCATCGCTTGCCCTGTGGCCCGAAGGCATTGCCGACCGGGCTCGGGCGAGGCAGCTGGAGCAGAAATCCGACGAGGTGTTCTTTCCGAACGTCATCAAGCTCTTCGGCCTGCAGAACGACATGCAGAGCGCGCCGGCAGTCGCCGCGTGCGCCGCCTGTGCGCGCTACTACGGCGAGATGGAAGGCCTGCTCGCCGGGCGCGAATACCTCGCGGGCCCTTACTCCTTCGCGGACATCGCCTTCTACATGGCCTGCATCTTTGCCGACCGCAAGGGCGCCGGCATGACCGATGCCACGCCGCGCCTCATCGCCTGGCGCAACCGGGTGCGCGACCGGCCCGCGGTGCATGCGGTTGTCGATCCGATGATGAAGTTCCTCGCCTCCGAGGGCCGCGGCGTGCCCGCCTTCCTGCAGCGCTGATCGGGCGCGGGCGCGTCTGGAAGGTGTGAACGAATCCGTCATGCCCGATTTCATTCGCACCTTCTAGGGCATCATCGCCCCATGCCGAATACAGGGTTCGACTGGCTGCCTTCTCCCTCGCAGCATTTCCTCGTCGTCACTTTTGCGCTGCTCGTCTACGTACTGACCACGCGCGCGCGCCGCGAGCAGCGCGCGCCCACCACCGCCATTGCGTGGGTGATGGGACTGGTGCTCATGCCCTACCTGATCCTGCCGATGTACCTGCTGTTCGGCCAGCGCAAGCTGCGCCCGGCCGGCTCGCCGCGGCCACCGCGCTCGGTGCCGCCGGGACACTGGGCCGCCGACCTGATCGAGAGCTTCGGCCTCGCACCGCCGGGGCGCTGCGCGGTGCGCCTGCATGCCGACGGCGAGCAGGCGCGGCTCGCGCTGTTCGAGGTGATCGACGGCGCGCGCGAGCGCATCGACGTGTGCACCTTCATCATCGGCGACGACGCGCTGGGCCATGCGGTGCTCGCGCGGCTCGCGCAGCGGGCGCGCGACGGCATCAAGGTGCGGGTGCTGCTCGATGGCTTCGGCGCGCTCTCGCTGCCGCGCCATCACTTCGACCTGCTGCGCGCGGCGGGCGGCGAGGTGGCGGTGTTCCGCCCCTTCTTCAGCCTGCGCCGCACCGGGCCGCGCAACCTGCGCAACCACCGCAAGTTCACCATCGCCGACGACGGCTGGCTCTGGTCGGGCGGCCGCAACCTCGCGGGCGAATACTTCACCGGCAACGACAGGTACCCCGAGGCCTGGCGCGATCTCTCTTTCGATCTGCGTGGCAACGTGGCGGCAGCCGCGGCGCGCCAGTTCGATCACGACTGGCGCTCGGTGCGCGTGCGCAAGGCGCGTGCCATCACCTGCGACAACCTGCCCGAAGCCCCCGGCACCGCGATGGCCCAGTTCCTGCCGAGCGGCCCCGACCAGACCGAGGACACCGCGCACGCGCTGCTGATCGACGCGTGCTTTCGCGCCGAGCACCGCATCCTCGCGATCACGCCCTACTTCGTGCCCGGCGACGGCCTGCGCGATGCGCTGCGGCTGGCGGCCCGGCGCGGCGTGCAGGTGACGATCGCAATGCCCGCGCAGTCGAACCACCGCCTGGCCGACTTCGTGCGTGCCCGCGCGATGCGCGACCTGGCGCGCGCGGGCGTGAGCTTTCGCATGCTGCCCTTCATGGCGCATGCCAAGGCGGTGGTGGTCGACCACGAGCTGGCGATGTGCGGCTCGATCAACC
This sequence comes from Variovorax boronicumulans, assembly GCF_030812215.1. Taxonomy (GTDB): domain Bacteria; phylum Pseudomonadota; class Gammaproteobacteria; order Burkholderiales; family Burkholderiaceae_C; genus Variovorax; species Variovorax boronicumulans_C. The sequence continues at coordinate 922,207 of NZ_JAUSSG010000001.1, forward strand.
TCGACCTGCGCAGCCTGCTGCTGAACCACGAGGCCGCGGTCGTGTTCTACGGAGCGAACGAGATCGACTGGCTGGCCGAGTGGATAGACACCACCGCTTCGGCCGGCGAGCCTTATCGCGCACGGCGCCCCGGCCTCGTGCGCGACGTGGCCGAGGGACTGCTGCTTACCGTCGCTTTCCAGCTGTAGCCGGCGCCGCCGCGGCCTTGGCGGCCTTGGCTTCCTTCGCCACGGCATCGAGCCCGGCGAGCACGTAGCGCATCAGGTCGTCCGCGAGGGCCTGGGTGTCCTTCAGCGCCGGCAGCACCTTGTTGCCCAGGTCCTTGGGCGCAACCATCATCACGATGCACGGCAACACGGTGAACAGCAGTGCGCGCTGCACCGCGGGATGGTCGTCGGGCAATCCCACGATGGCGCCAAGCAGGCCGCGCAACAGCTTGGCCTTGGGCAGTACCGCGCGCTTGATCATCATCGGCAGCGCCGGTGACGGAGACAGCGCCTCGCGCAGCACCACGCGGAAACCCCAGGGCGCCTTGGGCTGGCCGCCCATCTCGATCAGGTGCGTGAGAAACGCTCGCAGCTTGAGCCGCGGATCGCTCGACTCGCTGGCGAGGCTGGCCAATTCGTCGATGCTCACGACCTGGCGGTGCGCCTCGATCAGCACCGCCTCGTAGAGCCCGTCGCGACCGTTGAAGTGGTAGTTGATCGCGGCCATGTTGGTGCCGGCGCGGGTGCAGATTTCCTTGCTCGTGGCATCGGCGAAACCGCGCTCGGCGAACAACTGGCCCGCCGTCTCCAGGATGTGCAGGCGCGTGGTGTTGCCGTCGGTGCGCTGCGTGCGCGAAGGAGTGCTGGAAGAGCTGGTGGCCATGTGCCGAGGTTAATCGAATTGAAAAAATACTTCAAATTCAAATTTCAATTTGATAACATCCGGCCGCATCCGAGTCAGCAAACCGGCAGGAAACACGCCCATGAACAAGAAACCACTCATCGCCATTGCCGTCGTCGCGTTGCTCGCCGTGGCGGGCGGCTGGTGGTACTTCAACCGATCGGCCGCACCGTCCGACCAGCTCGTGCTCTACGGCAATGTCGATGTGCGCCAGGTCTCGCTCGCCTTCAACGCCAACGACCGGGTGGCCGAGCTCGCGGTGCGCGAAGGCGACCACGTCCGGGCCGGACAACTGCTCGGCAAGCTCGACACCCGCACGCTGGTGTTGCGCGTGGCGCAGTCGCAGGCGCGCATCGGCGTGCAGGAGCAGGCCCTGCTGCGCCTGAAGACCGGCAGCCGACCTGAAGAAGTGGCGCAGGCCGGCGCGCAGGTCGCCGCCGCGCAGGCCGATGCCGATCTTGCGCAGCAGCAGCTCGCGCGCCTTCAAGGCATCAGCCAGACCACCGCCGGCCGCGCGGTGAGCCAGCAGGACCTGGACAGCGCACAGGCGAAACGCAAGGTCGCGCTCGCGCAGCTCGACAGCGCGCGCAAGGCGCAGCAACTCGTCGTCACCGGTCCGCGCAAGGAAGACATCGCGCAGGCGCAGGCCCAGCTCGAATCGGCGCGTGCCGACCTCGCGCTCATGAACCACCAGCTCACCGAGGCCGAACTGAAGGCGCCCATCGATGCCGTCGTGCGCGCCCGCCTGCTCGAACCCGGCGACATGGCCTCGCCGCAGCGTCCGGCCTTCACGCTTGCCATCACCGATCCCAAGTGGGTGCGCGCCTATGTGGCCGAAGCCGACCTCGGCCGCGTGAAGCCGGGCCAGGCCGCGCGCGTGAGCACCGACAGCCAGCCCGGCGAAGCCATCGCCGGCAAGGTCGGCTACATCGCGTCGGTGGCGGAGTTCACGCCCAAGACCGTGCAGACCGAGGAGCTGCGCAGCAGCCTCGTCTACGAGATCCGCGTGATGGTCGACGACAAGCAGGACCGCCTGCGCCTGGGCATGCCGGCCACCGTGCGGCTGCAGCGCTCCGACGCCAACGGCAAGTCCTGATGGCCGGCATCGAGCCGGCCGTGGCCGGACGCTCCCTGCACAAGCGCTTCACGCTCAAGTCGTCGAAGCAGCCGGTGCATGCGCTCGATGGCGTGTCGCTCGACATCCCCGCGGGGACGCTCACCGCACTCGTCGGTCCGGACGGCGCCGGCAAGACCACGCTGCTGCGCCTGATGGCGGGCCTGATGCGCGCCGACGAAGGCGAACTGCGTGTGCTCGGCATCGACGTGTCGGCCGATCCGCAGGCAGTGCAGGACCGCATCAGCTACATGCCGCAGCGCTTCGGCCTCTACGACGACCTGAGCGTGCAGGAGAACCTCGACCTCTACGCCGACCTGCATGGTGTCTCGAACGAGAAGCGCCGCGAGCGCTACGCCCGGCTGATGGAGATGACCGACCTCGGCCGCTTCACCGACCGCCCCGCGGGCAAGCTCTCGGGCGGCATGAAGCAGAAGCTGGGTCTGGCCTGCACGCTGGTTCGCTCGCCCGACCTGCTGCTGCTCGACGAGCCGACCGTCGGCGTCGATCCGCTCTCGCGGCGCGAGCTCTGGCAGATCGTGCAGCAGTTGGTGGAGGACGAAAAGCTCTCGGTGATCGTGAGCACCGCGTACCTCGACGAGGCCGAGCGCTGCAGCCATGTGTTCGTTCTGCGCGAGGGCAAGCTGCTCGCGGAAGGTGCCCCGGCCGAGATTCGCGACCACGCAAAGGGCCTGTGCTTCGTTTCCGCGCCGCCGGACGGCGAACCGCCGCGCCTGATGCAGGCTCGCCTGCTCGATGCCCGGCAGAACATCGTCGATGCCGTGCCGCAAGGCGGCGAGGTGCACTTCATCCGTCGTCCGGATACGGACGATGCGGCGCTTGCCGCGCTGCTGGCCGGTGCGCACGCAGAGCCGGTGCCGCCGCGGCTCGAAGACGGCTTCATGACGCTGCTGCGCACGCAGCAGGCATCGGCACCGAACCACACCGCCGTCGCGACGCCCGCCTCCGCCAAAGGCGACCCCGACGAAGTCGTCATTGAAGTGAAAGACCTCGTGCGCCGCTTCGGCGATTTCGTCGCCGTCGCGAGCACCAGCTTCTCGGTGCGGCGCGGCGAAATCTTCGGCCTGCTCGGCCCCAACGGTGCGGGCAAGACCACCACCTTCCGCATGCTCTGCGGCCTCCTGCCCGCGAGCGGCGGCCAGCTGCGCGTGGCTGGCGTGGACCTGCGCCATGCGCGCGCACAGGCTCGCCAGCGCATCGGCTACGTTTCGCAGAAATTCGCGCTCTACGGCAACCTCACGGTGCGCGAGAACCTCTCGTTCTTCGGCGGCGCCTACGGCCTGCGCGGGCAGCGGTTGCAGTCGCGCATGCAGATCGTGCTGCGCCAGTTCGACCTCGAGCGCGAGCTCGACACACCCAGTGGCCAGTTGCCCGGCGGCTACCGGCAGCGGCTTGCCATGGCCACCGGCCTGCTGCACGAACCCGAGATCCTGTTTCTCGACGAGCCCACGAGCGGGGCCGACCCGCTTGCGCGCCGCGAGTTCTGGCGCCGCATCACCGCGCTGGCCGAAGGCGGCACCACCATCGTCATCACCACGCACTTCATGGAAGAGGCCGAGTACTGCGACCGCATCGTGATCCAGGACGCGGGAAAGGTGCTTGCCATCGGCACGCCGCAGGAAGTGCGCACGCAGGCGCTGGACGGCCAAGACAGCGGCAAGCGCATCGACATGGAGCAAGCCTTCATCGGCATCGTCGAGAAAGCACGGCGCAAAGGGCAAGAAGCCACCGCGAAGCAACCCGAAGGAGCCGCGGCATGAGCGCCGCGCCAGGCCGCCCCAAGCAAGCTCGCACCGCAGCGCGTAGCGCGGGAGGGTTCCGATGAACGGCTTCTGGTCACGCCTCGTCTCACTCACGCGCAAGGAATTCCGCCAGTTGCTACGCGACCGCAGCAACCTCGTGATCGGCATCCTGCTGCCGATGGTGCTGATCCTGATCTTCGGCTACGGCATGTCGCTGGACGTGAAGAATGCGCCGGTGGCGGTGGTGATGGAAGACGCCTCGCCGACCGCGCACGAAGCCATTGCCGGCCTGCAGCTCTCGCCCGCCATCGCGCCGGTGCTGCTGGGTTCGATGCACGACGCCGAAGAACTGATGCGCGAGCGCAAGGTCGACGGCATCGTGCGCATCCCGAGCGACTTCTCGCGCGCGCTGGCCGCAGGCAACGCGCGCGTGCAACTGATCGTGCACGGCGCCGACGCGGGCCGCGCGACCATCATCCAGGCCTACGTGAGCGGCGCCCTCGCCCAGGCGGCCGTGCGGCAGGCGGATCGCCTGGGCAGCACCTCGGGCGCGGACGCACCGCCCGTGGGCAGCGTCACGGTCGAGCAGCGCATGTGGTTCAACGCCGCGAACACCAGCACCTGGTACCTCGTGCCGGGGTTGATCGTGCTCATCATGACGCTGGTCGGCGCCTTCCTCACCGCGCTGGTGATGGCGCGCGAATGGGAGCGCGGCACGCTCGAGGCGCTGTTCGTCACACCGGTGCGGCCGGTCGAGATACTGCTGGCCAAGATCATTCCGTACTTCGGCGTCGGCATGCTGGGCCTCGCGCTCTGCCTGCTGGCCGCGCGCTTCCTGTTTGCGGTGCCGATGTACGGCTCGCTGTTCGTGGTGGTGTTCAGCTCGATGCTCTACCTGATCGTGGCTGTGAGCCTGGGCCTCGTCATTTCGTCGGTCACACGCAACCAGTTCCTTGCGAGCCAGGTCGCGCTGATCGCGACCTTCATGCCTTCGATGATGCTCTCGGGCTTCCTGTTCGACCTGCGCAACGTGCCGACGGCCGTGCGCGTCATCGGCCATGCGCTGCCAGCCACCTACTTCATGGACCTGATCAAGACACTGTTCCTCGCGGGCGACGTCTGGCCGCTCATCTGGCGCAACTGCCTGATCCTGCTGGCGTACGCAGTGGGCCTGCTGATAGTGGCCCGCGCGGTGACGCGCAAGAGCCTCGATTGAAAAGCGGCGAAGGAAAACAAAAATGATCGATTTCCTGCGGCGCATCGCCAACCTTTGCAAGAAGGAGCTGCTCGCGATCCTGAAGGACCCGGCCACACGCACCATTCTCTTCGCGCCCGCGCTGCTGCAGAGCCTGATCTTTGGCTACGGCGCCACCTACGACCTGGCGAACGTGCCCTATGCGCTGCTCGACCAGAGCCGCACCGGCGCGGCGACGGAGCTCATCGCGCACCTGGACAGCACCGGCGTCTTCCACCGCGTGGCCACGCTGCGCACGCAGGCCGACATCCGGGAGGTGATCGACACCGAGCAGGCGCTGCTGGTGATCCAGATCGCGCCCGACTTCGAGCGGCAGCTCAGCGCAGGGCAGCCTGCGGCGATCCAGTTGATCCTCGACGCACGCAACTCCAACACCGCGGGTTCTGCCGCCGGCTATGTGAGCGCGGTGGTCGAGCGCTATAACGCCGAGCTGCGCACGCGTGCGGGCGCACCGCCCGTGCCGCTGGTCATCGAATCGCGCGCCTGGTTCAACCCGAACCTGGAGACGCGCTGGAACCTCCTGCCCGGCCTGATCGCCGCGCTCAGCATGCTGCAGACGCTGCTGCTCACCGCGCTCTCGGTGGCGCGCGAGCGCGAGCAAGGCACCTTCGACCAGCTGCTGGTGACGCCGATGTCACCGCTCGAAATCATGATCGGCAAGGCGCTGCCGCCGGTGCTGGTCGGGCTTGTGCAGTCGTCGCTGATCCTGCTGGTGGCGGTCTTCTGGTTCGGTATTCCGATGGCGGGCTCGCTGGTCACGCTCTACACCGGTCTCGTCTTCTTCACTGTGGCGAGCGTGGGCATCGGGCTCTCCATCTCCGCCGTGTCGGCCAACATGCAGCAGGCCATGCTCTACACCTTCGTGCTGCTGATGCCGATGATGCTGCTGTCGGGCCTGACCACGCCGGTGCGCAACATGCCGCATGTGCTGCAGGTGATCACGATGGCCAATCCGCTGCGCTTTGCCATCGACCTGGTGCAGCGCGTGTACCTCGAAGGCGTGGGGCTCGCCACGGTCTGGCACAACCTGATTCCTCTTTCGATCATCGCGGTCGTCACGCTGCCGCTGGCGGCGTGGCTCTTTCGCAATCGTCTTGTCTGATACGGGAGCACTTCATGCCTCTCACTCTCCATTTCACATGCAACGCAGTGGCTGCTGCCGCGCTGGCGCTCTTCGTCGGCGGTTGCGCCGTGGGCCCCGACCACAACCCCTCGGCACCGCGCGCGCCCGCCGACTGGTCGGCCTGGCACGGCGGCTCGCCCGCATTGCTGGGCGCGGAACGCCGTGCCGCACCCGAGGCATCCATCACGCCCGGCGACTGGAAGGCCTTCAACGATCCGGTGCTCGACAGGCTGCAGGCGATGGTGCTCGCCGCCAACCCCGACCTGCAGACCGCAGCGCTGCGCTTCGCACAGAGCCGCGTGCAGCGCGCCACCACGGCGACCCAGCGCGGCCCCCAGGTCAACGCCAGCGCGGGCGCCACGCGGCAACGCCAAAGCGAGAGCGGCGCGGCCACGCGGATGATCGATGCGCTCGGCTCCTCCGTCGCCAACAAGGCGCAGCTGATCCGCACGCTCAGCGAGCCCTACAACCTCTACCAGGCCGGCTTCGATGCCTCGTGGGAAATCGACCTCTGGGGCCGCGTGCGGCGTGCAGTGGAAGCGGCCGATGCCGACGCGGCGGCCTCGGCCGCGATGCTGCAGCAGGCCGAACTCAGCGTTCAGGCCGAGCTCGCGCGCAACTACTTCGAGCTGCGCGGCACGCAGCGTGAGCTGCGCATCGCGCGCGCCGATATCGCCGCCGCCGCCGAATCGCTCGAACTCGTGCAGGCGCGCGCCGATGGCGGACTCGTCACCGATCTCGACCCGGTGCGCCAGCGAACCCTGCTGGCCGAACTGCGCGCGCGCATCCCCTCGCTGCTGCAGCAGGAAGCCGATGCGATGAATCGCATCACGCTGCTGATCGGCGCCCCGCCCGGTGCGCTGAACACCGAACTGGCCGATGCCGCCACCGACAGCGCGAGCGATGCGCCACCGCTGCCCGACCTCGCGCTCGGCCTCCCCGCAGACCTCGCACGGCGCCGCCCCGACATCGCCGCCGCCGAAGCGCAGCTGCACGCCGCCACCGCACGCGTGGGCGTGGCCGTGGCCGATCTCTATCCGCGCGTGACGCTGGGCGCGGGCTTCGGCTACGAGTCGGTCGGAAGCGATCGCTTCGGTGACTGGGGGAGCCGACAGTGGCATGTCGGCCCATCCCTGAGCCTGCCGATCTTCGACAACGGCCGCCGCCGCAGCACCGTCGATCTGCGCGAGCTGCAGCAGCAGGAGGCGGCCGTGGCCTTCCAGCAGACGGTGCTCAAGGCCTGGCATGAGATCGACGCCGCCCTCAACGCCTACAGCGCCGAGCGCCAGCGGCACGCCGAACTCATCGAGCGCGAGCGCCAGAGCCGCGATGCGCTCACGCTCGCGCATGCGCGCTATGCGAACGGGCTCACCGATTTCGGCGTCGAGCTCGACGCACGCCGTGCCCTCTTGCAGGCCCGTCGCGACCACGCACAGAGCACGAGCCGCCTGTCCGTGAACTTGGTCACGGTCTACAAGGCACTGGCCGGCGGCACGCTGCCCAACGATGGGATAGCCCAGCGCAATCCGTCATCCGCCCCGTGATTTAGTGCCCAAATAACAGGCACTGACGACACCCGGGAAAGCCCCAATCCTACGGGGCTGAAAATTAAAATTGAGCACTTCCTGGTTATCGCAGTTTCGTGTTCGGGAATGAGCGGTCTGCTCTTCCCTCCGTAAATTCGCAACCAGTCCCCGCACTTCAGAAGCATCGGCGCCCTTCAGGACGTATCGCCCTCGGCGAACTCGATGCGATGCAGGAGCGTGACCGGCAAAGGTGGTCATGGGCGGGGAGACGGTGCTTCTTGCAGTTCGGATCCATCGGGTCGCCTGAAGCAGTTTCCCTTTGATCACTGTTGGGCTCCCCTCTGCAGGGGAAAAATCGATGCGATCCGTTTATTCGCCGCAGGCGCTCGCGCGCCGGCTGGGCGCAGCCATGCCTTTTGCTTTTGCATGGCTGCTGCTTTCTTTCAGTTCCGGGACCTGGGCCGCCATGGACGAGGTCGGCCACGCAACGCCGAGCGTGCACCGCCTGAAGCTCTTCGTCGATCCACAACTGGCCGCCGACATCGGCGCACCCGAAGCGGGCCGCCGGCTCGCGCAGTACGTGGCCGACATCAACACCGTGTTCATGCGCGAGACCGTGCGCAGCTTCGCGTTCGATCCGGCGAAGGACCTGCAGATCGTCTCGCCGACGTCGGCGCCGCAATGCGGCTTCAACGGCGTCGCCGAGCGGGAGGTCGTGCTGTGCATCTCGAAGTCGCAGCGCGGCTACAGCCACGGCGGCCTGACCACGAGCACCACCTTCCCGCCCAAGGGCGTGACCTGGAATCTCAACTGGACCGCGATCCACGACCCGCTGCACCTCTCGCGCGCGATCACGCCAGCCACGCCCGAATCCACCGAGAAGGACTATCTCGGCCGTCAGCTCAAGACGCTGCTGCACGAGCTGGAGCATGTATTCGGCGCCGGCTCCGGCGAGTACTACAACGCCATCGCCGTGACCGACACCACCGAGGTCGCGCCCAAGGCCGACCTCGAACTCGCGAAGCTCACCGACCGCTACTGGTGGCAGCGCCAGCACTGGCGCCTCGACCCGCTGCTCGGGACCGTGTTCGAAGAGCGCTTCGACCCCGCCGCCAACCGCGTGGCCACGCTGGAGATGATCCGCTTCACCGAAGGCACCAAGGCCAACATCAACACCGACTGGAGCGACTGGCCCAAGCTCGGCAGCTCGAAGTACATGGCCCCGACCACCGCCACGCAGGTGCACGTGACGGACCGCGAGACCGGTGCCGCGCTCGCGGGCGCGCAGGTTTCGGTGTGGCGCGACCCGGGTGCGCAGAAGCCGCTGGAGCCCCTCGCGCAAGGCGTGGCCGATGCCAACGGACGCTTCACCTTCGACTGGCGCTGCGGCTTCAGCTGTTTCACGGTCGGCAAGACCAACCTGCTCGTGAAGGCAGAGGCGCCGGGCCGTGCGCCGGGCGCGACGTGGTTCACCATCTTCGATGCGTTCGAGCAGAAGGCGGTGCAGGGCCAGGCGGCCCTCACCATCGACCTGCCGCTCGGCATTCCCGATGCCTACAAGCCGACCGTTTCGCTGGCCGCACCGGCCATGGCCACGGTGGGCCAGCCGACGACCCTCGCACCGGTGGCGGTGGACAACGTGGGCGTCTTCGGCGTCAAGGTGGTCGGTGCCAACAGCCTGCCGATCTGCACCTTCACGGCGCCGCCGTACACCTGCACGTGGACGCCGACTGCGCCGGGCACGCAGACGATCCGAGTGATCGCGCTCGACATGGCCGGCAACTCCGCCGTCGCCTTCGCCAATGTGATCGTCAATCCGCCGGCGGACGCCGTGGCGCCGACCGTCGCCTTGGCCGCGCCGGCTTCGGCCGGCATCGCGACGCGACTCACGGCTACGGCATCCGATAACGTCGGTGTCTCGGAGGTGAAGTTCATCATCGAGGGCAAGACAGTGTGCACGCTGCGCGCAGCGCCGTACGCTTGCGCGTGGACGCCTGCGAGAGCCGGTGCCGCGAACATCGAAGTGCGTGCGGCCGATGCGGCGGGCAACGTTACCAGCGCTTCCGTCAACGTGCGTATCGAGGGCATGCAGCCGGAAGACCTGTGATGCGATGGTTCGGTGGCGCATGCACCTGGGCATGCTGCTTTGTCAGCTGATCAACCAGTGCTGTGAATGCGCAAGGCTCAGGCCAGGTTCGTGAAGCTCGCGTTGCCGAGCCCGGTGCCGATGGTCAGCACGCCCCAGTGCTTCACCTCGCGCATGAAGGGCAGCTCGCTCAGGCCCTGCACCACCGCATCGTTGTGCATCAGCACCAGCGTCGGGCCCGAGCCGATCATCGGCATGCGGCGCCACACTTCGCTCGGCAGGTGGAAGGCATGGCTCTCCCAGTCGCCCGGCAGGTTCTGCGCGCCGCGCGAAATGGAACCGTCCTGGCGAATCAGCCCCGGGCAGCCGATGCCGATGAAAGGCGCGAGCCGGATCTTCTTGCGCTCGCTGTAGAGCACCATGTCCTCCAGCATCTCCGCGATGTGCTCGACGATGCTGCCGCGGTTCGGCCCGTCGTCGGCATGGCGCCACTTCACGCGCCGCACCACCTTCGCGAGCGAGAAGTCAGGCGCCTTGCGGTGGCGTGTCTTGACGATGCCGCAGCGGATGTTGGTGCCGCCGATGTCCACCGCAAGAATGGCGTCGTGCCCCTTGAGCATGGCCGGCGGCGCGAGGTGCACCCAGCCGATCAGCCCGCCGTCGTCCACGTTGTGCGAGAGGCGGCCCAGCTGCACGTGCACGCCCATCTCCTCGAGGATGGCGCCCGCCTGCAGGATGGCGCGCTCGCCCACGTCGCTTTCGGGAAAGCCGCCGCCGACCACGATGCGCTGCACCCTCTCCCAAGAGGGCTGGCGGGTGAAACGCTGGATCACATAGGCCAGTTCCTCGGCAAATTCCTCGATGGCGCCATGCATCACGTCGGCGGCTTCGGGCGCCTTCTTCGCCTGCAGCGCATGGTCGAGTTCCTTCTTGCTGAGGTTGCGCGAATGCGAGAGGCCCAGCGGGTCGCGGCCTTCCTTGCGGCGGCGCTTGCGCCAGCGTTCGAGGAGTTCCCTGAAGGCGGTCTGGCTGGCCTGGTCGCCGACGAAGCCGTCCTTGTCGCGCAGCTGCAGGCTGTAGCCATCGACCTGCAGGCCGGGGAGTTCGCGCAGGCCGTGGACTCCGGGGCCGGGCAACCCGTTCTTGAGGGAAGGAGTGGATTTCTTCTTCGAGGGCTTGGACTTCATGGCGATCGACTATGGGCCTCGCCGCCGCCCGCTTGCATCGGCTCCGCGCACCATGCCGTGTAGGAGATTGGCGGGTGCGCCAAACGAAGCGTTGTCTATACACTGGCCCGGATGCATTTGCTCCGCAGCCTCTGGTGCGCCTTCCTGTGGGTCTCGATGGCCTGGCTTGCCGCCACCCCCGCGCAGGCCGCGGACGACGCACTGCGCGTCGGCTCCAAGCGCTTCACCGAGTCGTACATCCTCGCCGAGCTGCTCGCGCAGACGGCCGCGCCGCACACCGCGTCGCCGCCCATCGTGCGGCAAGGCCTGGGCAATACGGCCATCGTCTACGAGGCGCTGCGCTCGGGCGCCATCGATCTCTATGCCGAGTACACCGGCACCATCGCACTCGAAATCCTCAAGGGCTCGCCCGCGGAGACACGCGAGGCGATGAACGCCGCGCTCGCCCCGATGGGGCTGGGCGTGGCGATTCCGCTCGGCTTCAACGACGGCTACGCGCTGGCCGTGCGCGCGGCCGATGCGGACCGGCTCGGGCTTCGCACGTTGAGCGATCTGGCAAAGCACCCCGAACTCAAGCTCGGCCTGTCGAACGAATTCCTCGGCCGTGCCGACGGCTGGAAGGGTCTGGCCGCGCGCTACGGCTTCACGCAGACGCCGACCGGTCTCGACCACGGCCTGGCGTATGAAGCGGTGGCCGCCAAGCAGATCGATGCGATCGACATCTACACCACCGACGCGAAGATCGACCATCTCGGCCTGCGCGTGCTCGAAGACGACCGGAAGTTCTTCCCGCGCTACGACGCGGTGGTGCTCTACAAGCTCGACCTGCCGACCCGCCTGCCCAAGGCCTGGGCGGCGCTGCAGACGCTGGAGGGCAAGGTCGACGAGCACGCGATGATCGCGATGAATGCGCGCGCCGAATTGCAGAGCGTGCCCTTCGACGTGATCGCGCGCGACTTCATCGCCAGCACCGGCAAGACAGGGGCTGCGCCGGTGCAGGACACCCGGCGCGGCTTCACCGCCAAGCTCTTCGGTCCCGACCTCTGGAAGCTCGCGCGCCAGCACCTGCTGCTGGTGACGCTGTCGGTGGGCATCGCGATCCTGATCGGCGTGCCCATCGCGATCCTCGTGTTCTCGCATGTGCGGCTGCGCGCCGTGGTGCTCGGCATCGCGAGCCTGATGCAGACCGTGCCGTCGCTCGCGCTGCTGGCGGTGCTGATCTCGATGCTGGGGGCGATCGGTGCGCTGCCGGCACTGATCGCGCTCACGCTCTACTCGCTGCTGCCGATCATGCGCAACACGGTGACGGGTCTCGCCGAGGTGCCCAACGGTCTGCGGCTCGCGGGCACCGCGCTCGGCATGACGCCGCCGCAGAGCCTGCAACTCGTGCTCTTGCCGCTGGCGTTGCCCACGCTGCTTGCGGGCGTGCGCACGGCGACTGCCATTGCCATCGGCACGGCGACCATCGCGGCGTTCATCGGCGCAGGTGGCTTCGGCGAACGCATCGTGACGGGCCTGGCTTTGAACGACCGCGAACTGCTGCTGGCCGGCGCGCTGCCGGCCGCGGCGATGGCACTGATCAGCGAAGGGATCTTCGAGCTGATCGAGTGGGCGATGCGGCGCCGCCGCCGTGCGCCGCCGTCTTCGCTTCCGCCGTGAAGCAGTTGCGCCGCCCCGTAGCCGTTCACGCGAAGCCTGTCGAAGCGCCGAGCGAGGCTTCGACAGGCTCAGCCCGAACGGTTTTGCGGCTCAAGCCAGCGTGTATGCCGTCTTCACCGTGGTGAAGAACTCCTGCGCGTACTTGCCCTGCTCGCGCGGACCGTAGCTCGAACCCTTGCGGCCGCCGAAGGGCACGTGGTAGTCGACGCCCGCCGTCGGCAGGTTGACCATCACCATGCCGGCCTGGCTGTGGCGCTTGAAGTGCGCCGCGTACTTGAGCGAGGTGGTCGCAATGCCGGCGGAGAGGCCGAACTCGGTGTCATTGGCGGTGGCCAGCGCTTCCTCGTAGTTCTTCACGCGGATCACGCTCGCGACCGGGCCGAAGATTTCTTCCTTGTTGATGCGCATCGTCGCCGCCGATTCGCTGAACAGCGCGGGCGACATGTAGTAGCCGTCGGTCTCCAGCTTCAGCAGTTCGCCGCCGGCTGCCAGCGTGGCGCCTTCGCCCTTGCCGATGGCGATGTACTCCATGTCCTGGTCCAGTTGCGACTTCGACGAGACCGGGCCCATGTCGGTGCCCTGCGCCAGCGCGTCGCCAACCTTGATCTTGGCCATGCGCGTCTTCATCGCCTCGATGAACTTCGGGTAGATGCCTTCGGTGACGATCAGGCGGCTCGATGCGGTGCAGCGCTGGCCGGTCGAGTAGAACGCGCTCTGCACGCTGAGCTCCACGGCCTGCGCAAGGTCGGCGTCGTCGAGGATCACCTGCGGGTTCTTGCCGCCCATTTCGAGTTGGACCTTCTTGTTGCTCGTCACGCACTGGATCGCGATGTTGCGGCCCACGCCCGTCGAGCCGGTGAAGCTGATCGCATGGATGCCGGGGTGCTTGACCAGCGCCTCGCCGATCACGCTGCCGCGGCCCATCACCAGGTTGAACACACCCGCCGGAATGCCCGAGCGGCTGATGATTTCACTCAACGCCCATGCGCTGCCCGGCACGAGGTCCGCGGGCTTCAGGACCACGCAGTTGCCGAAGGCGAGCGCGGGTGCGATCTTCCAGGCGGGAATGGCGATGGGGAAGTTCCACGGCGTGATGAGGCCGACCACACCAACCGGTTCGCGCGTGATTTCCACGCCGATGTTCGGACGCACCGAAGGCAGGATCTCGCCCGAGAGGCGCAGGCACTCGCCCGCGAAGAACTTGAAGATCTGCCCCGCGCGCGTGGCCTCGCCGATGCCTTCGGCCTTGGTCTTGCCTTCCTCGCGTGCGAGCAGCGTACCGAGCTCTTCCTTGCGCGCGAGGATCTCGGTGCCGATCTTGTCGAGCGCGTCCGAGCGTGCCTGGATGCTGCCCGTGGCCCAAGCGGGGAAAGCGGCGGTGGCAGCGGCCACGGCGGCATCGACATGCGCCGCGTCGCCCTGGGTGTACTGGCCCAGCACATCGGCCAGGTTGCTGGGGTTGACGTTGGGGCTGTAGCTCTTGCCAGCCAGCCATTCGCCATTGATGAGGTTGTTGAATTCAGTCATCGTCGATGTCCTTGTTTGCCTGTTGCGGTGATGGAGTTTGAAGAGTCCGGCGGCTAGGTGGCGCCTTCGGACTCCACGTAAAGGGCGTACAGCGAATGGCTGGCCGCCATGTAGAGGCGATTGTTCTTCGGGCCGCCGAACGTGAGGTTCGCACAACGTTCGGGCAGACGGATGAAACCGATGGGCTTGCCTTGCGAGTTGAATATCTTGACGCCATCGAGGTCTTCGGACTTCGCGAGCGGCTGATAGACCTTCATGCCGTTGCCGGCATCGGTGGGCTCGGCGGCCAGTGCGCCGTTCCAGCCCCAGCCCATCCAGAGGTTGCCGTCGCGGTCGACGCGAAAGCCGTCGAGCGCGGCCGCGCCCACGCCGTCGATCAGCTTGGCCTTGTTCGACACGCTGCCATCGGCCGCCACGTCGTAGCTCCAGAGGCTGCGGTTGGGCGTTCCCTTCCACTCGATGACGTAGAGCTTCTTCTCGTCCGGCGAGAAGGCCAGGCCGTTCGGGTTCACGAGGTCGGTGATCACGGCCGTGACCTGGCCATCGGGCGTCACGCGGTACACGTTGGTCGTGGGCTGCTCGGGCGTGGCCCGGTCGCCTTCCCAGGTGCCCGAAATGCCGAAGAGCGGATCGGTGAACCAGACGGTGTCGTCCGACTTCACGACCACGTCGTTCGGTGAATTCAGCCGCTTGCCCTGGAAGCGGTCGGCCAGCACGGTCATGCGCCCGTCATGCTCGGTGCGCACCACCCGCCGCGTCACCGAATGCTCGCAACTGATCAAGCGCCCCTGACGGTCGCGCGTGTTGCCGTTGCAGTGGTTCACGTTCGACTTGTGGACCTTGAACTCGCCGGTCTTTTCCTCATAGCGCATCAGCCGGTTGTTCGGGATGTCGCTGCACACGAGGTAGCCCTCGCGCGGCAGGTACACCGGGCCTTCGGCCCAGCGCATGCCGGTGCCGACCTGCTCGAGCGTGCTGCTGTAGAGGCGGTACTTGGCGAAGCTGGGGTCGAGGACCAGCACCGCCGGGTCCGGGTAGCGCTGCTGCGGCTTGTAGGGGAAGGATTGGGCGCCCGCGGCAGCAGCCACGGCGCCGAGCGCCGAGCCGGCGGCTGCCTGGAGCAGGCGGCGGCGATCGATGTTGTTGTTCATGCAGTCTCCTTGGGTGTCGAAGCCGCCGGTGCGCAAAGGCGCCAGGCACTCAGCGGACCATGCAGGGCCGCTTGTTGTCGAAGGTCCAGTTGGGAATCAGGTATTGCATGGCTTGCGCATCGTTGCGCGCGCCCAGGCCGTGCTTCAGGTACAGCTGGTGCGCCTTCTCGACTTCGTCCATGTCGAGCTCGATGCCCAGGCCGCCGCGCGTCGGCACCTTCACGAAGCCCTCCTCGATCTGCAGCGGCGACTTCGTGAGGCGCTGGCCGTCCTGCCAGATCCAGTGCGTGTCGATGGCCGTGACCTTGCCGGGTGCGGCAGCAGCCACGTGCGTGAACATCGCGAGCGACACGTCGAAGTGGTTGTTCGAGTGCGAACCCCAGGTGAGGCCCCAGGCCTGGCACAGCTGCGCCACGCGCACCGAGCCTTGCATGGTCCAGAAATGCGGATCGGCCAGCGGAATGTCGACCGACTGCAGCGAGAGGCTGTGCACCATCTCGCGCCAGTCGGTGGCGACCATGTTGGTCGCCGTCGGCAAGCCGGTGGCGCGGCGGAACTCGGCCATCACCTCGCGGCCCGAGAACACGCCTTCGGCACCGCACGGGTCTTCGGCATAGGCCATCACGCCGTGCAGGTCGCGGCACAGGCGGATCGCGTCGGCCAGCAGCCAGCCGCCGTTGGGATCGAGCGTGACGCGCGCCTTCGGAAAGCGCTCGTGCAGCGCGCGAATGGCTTCGACTTCTTCTTCGCCGCGCAGCACACCGCCCTTCAACTTGAAGTCGGTGAAGCCGTAGCGCGCATGCGTGGCTTCGGCCAGGCGCACGATGGATTCGGGTGTCATCGCCTCTTCGTGGCGAAGGCGGAACCAGTCGTTGTCCGCACCGGGGTCGGTCTCGTACGGCAGGTCGGTCTTCGTGCGGTCGCCCACATAGAAGAGGTAGCCGAGCATCTGCACCGCATCACGCTGCTGGCCTTCGCCGAGCAGGGCCGCAACGGGCACTTCGAGGAACTGGCCCAGCAGGTCGAGCAGCGCGGCCTCGACGGCCGTGACCGCATGGATGGTCACGCGCAAGTCGAAAGTCTGCTGGCCGCGGCCGCCGCTGTCGCGGCCGGCGAAGGCGCTGCGCAGGCTGTTGAGCACCGCGTTGTGGCGGCCGATGGGCTGGCCGACGATCAGGTCGCGCGCGTCTTCGAGCGTCTGGCGGATCTTCTCGCCGCCCGGCACTTCGCCCACGCCGGTGTGGCCGGCGCTGTCGGTCAGGATCAAGAGGTTGCGCGTGAAGAACGGGCCATGGGCGCCGCTGAGGTTCATCAGCATGCTGTCGTGGCCCGCGACGGGGACCACGCGCATGCCGGTGACGACGGGCGCGCCCGACACGACGTTGGAAACGGATTCAGGACTTGTCATCTTCGGGCTCGGTGCCTCAGTCTGCGGTGATGTGGCGGGTGTCGATCAATGTCTTCCATCGCGTCCACTCGCGCAACTGGAAGGCGGTGAAGTCCTCGGGGGTGCTGGCGACGATTTCCAGGCCCTGGTCGAGCATGCGCTTCTTCGTTTCCGGGTCCTGCATCGCTGCGATCACCGCGTCGCTCAGCTTCTTCTTCAATGCGGCCGGCAGGCCCTTCGGCGCGGCCACGCCCTGCCACGAATAGACCTCGGCGCCCTTCACGCCCGCCTCGGCCAGCGTGGGCACGTCGGGCAGCACGGGCGAGCGCTTGTCGCCGGTGACGGCAATCGCGCGCAGCTTGCCCGCGCGGATGTGCGGCAGCACGGCATTGACGTTCTGGAACGAGAAGTCGACCTGGTTGCCCAGCAGGTCGTTCACCGCGGGCGCGCCGCCCTTGTAGGGAACGTGCACGCCTTCGGTCTTGGTCTGCTGCCAGAAGAGTTCGGCCGACAGGTGATCGGACGAGCCGTTGCCAGAGCTCGCGAACGAGACCTTGCCCGGCGTCTTGCGCAGCAGCGCGAGCACGTCGGCCACCGTGTGCTCGGGCCGCGCGACGTTGGCGACGAGCACGTTGGGCGCCTGCACGGGCACGCTGATGTAGTCGAAGTCTTTCGTCGCGTCGTAGGGCACGCTCTTCTGCAGGTGCGGCGTGACGACGAACGCACCGAGCGACGACACCAGCAGCGTGTAGCCGTCAGGCAGTGCGCGCTTGACGAAGCCGGTGCCGATGGTGCCCGTGGCACCGGGCCGGTTGTCGACGACGAAGCTGCCGCCGAGTTTGGTCTGCAGTTGCAACGCCAGCGCACGCGCCACCATGTCGGTGGAGCCGCCGGCGGGGAACGGCACGATGATGGTCACCGGTTTTTGCTGGGGCCATGCATCGGCCTGGGCCGAGGCATGCAGGGGCAGCATGGCGGTGGCGGCGAGCGCGAGGCCCGCTGCAAGAAGCTCTCGTCTCTGCATGCGTGCTCCCGATCAGGGGTTGACGCGAACAGCCTGGCGCGCGAGCAGCTTCCAGTTGCCGCCCTGCTTCTGCCAGACACCGAGGATCTTCAGCGCCACCTTGCCGGGCTTGCCCGAGTCGTTGGTGTCGGCCGCGAGCGTGTGGCGCACGATGGCCGTGTTGGCATCGACCACCTTGATGGTCTGCTCGGTGATCGTGATGGTCACGAAGTCCGATTTGCCGTCGAGCAGGTCGCTGATGAAGCTGGCCTTGGTGTCGACCTTGCCACCCGAGTGGCCGTAGCTCAGGTCGTCGGCCACCAGCGCGCCGAGCGCGGCGGCGGTCGGGTCGACCATGGCAATGCGCAGGCGCTCGGCGGCCGCGGCCACCGAAGCCTGGTCGGATGCGCCGCCGCCTGCGGGCGCCATCGCACAGCCCGTGAATACGGCGACCGAGGCGGCGATGAGAAAGAATTTCTTGATGAGCATGTCGTTGACTCCGTTGTTGTGTTGATGCTTGTCGACTGCGAAAAAGAGGCTTGCTTCTTACTGCGGGCCGAGCGTGGCGATCAGCGCCTTCAGCTCTTCCATCTCGCCGGGCTTGAGGTCCGTGAGCGGTGCGCGCACCGGGCCCGCGTCGTGGCCGACGATCTTGGCGCCGGCCTTGACGATGCTCACGGCGTAGCCCGGCGTGCGGTTGCGCAGCTCGAGGTAAGGCATGAAGAAGTTCTTCAGCAGGCGGTGCTGCGTCGCGAAGTCGTCGTTGGCGACCGCGTGATAGAAATCCATCGCCGTCTTGGGGATGAAGTTGAAGACAGCCGACGAGTACACCGGCGTGCCCATGGCCTTGTAGGCGGCGGCATAGACCTCGGCGGTCGGCAGGCCGCCGAGATAGGCGAAGCGGTCGCCCATCTTCTGGTAGATCGCGACCATCGCCTCGATGTCGCCCACGCCGTCCTTGAAGCCGACGAGGTTCGGGTTGCGTTCGGCGAGCGCTGCCAGCGTGTCGGGCTTGAGGCGGCTCGACGCACGGTTGTAGACGATCACGCCGAACTTCACGCTCTTGCACACCGCCTCGACGTGCGCGGCCAGGCCTTCCTGGCCGGCTTCGGTGAGGTAGTGCGGCAGCAGCAGGATGCCGTGCGCGCCGGCCTTCTCGGCGGCTTGCGCGCACTGGATGGCGAAGCGCGTCGGGCCGCCGGCGCCAGCAATGATCGGCACCACGCCGCGGCAGGTGTCGACGGCGGTCTGGATGATGCCGGGGTACTCGTCGCCGGTCAGCGAGAAGAACTCGCCCGTGCCGCCTGCGGCGAACAGCGCGCTCGCGCCGTAGGGGGCCAGCCATTCGAGCCGCTCGACGTAGCCCTTCTTGTTGAAGTCGCCGTTGCTGTCGAAGTCGGTCAGCGGGAACGAGAGCAGGCCGGAGCCCATGATGGTCTTGAGTTCTTGCGGGTTCATCGGGAAACGTCCAGTGAAGATTTGAGAAAGAAAAATGAGGGTTTTGAATGGCCGGTCGTCAATCGAGCTTGACGTTGGCTTCCTTGATCACCTGGGCCCAGCGCGCGCGCTCCTTGGCAAAGAACTGGTCCTGCTCGGGCGCGGTCATGGTCACGACCTCGGCGCCCTGGCCTGCCAGCCGGGCACGGATGTCGGGGGTGCGGATGATGCGGACCAGTTCCTTGTTGAACCGGGCGATCACCGCATCGGGCGTGCCGCGCGCGGCGACCACGCCCTGCCAGGTGCCCGACTCGTAGCCGGGCACGCCCTGCTCCGAGATGGTCGGCACATTGCCGATCAACGGCATGCGGGTGGGCTTGGACACAGCGATCAGCTTGAGCTTGCCGCTCTGCACATGCGGATAGGTGGCGAGCATGCCGTTCATCAGCACCTGCGTCTGGCCGGCGACGGTGTCGAGCACGGCCTGCACGCCGCCCTTGTAGGGCACGTATTCCCACTTGGCGCCGCTCTTGCGCTGCAGCTCGACGCCTGCCAGGTGCGCGGTGCTGCCGCTGGCGGTAACGGCGAAGTTGAAATCGCTCTTCTTGGACAGTTCGACCAGTTCCTTCAGCGTATTGGCCTGCACCGAGGGATGCACCACCAAGAGGTGCGGCGAGTAAGCCAGCATGGCCACGCTGCGCAGGTCCTTGGTCGGGTCGAAAGGCAGCTTGGGGTACAGCGACGGGCTGATGGCCAGCGCGCCGAGGTCGCACAGCATGAGGGTATGGCCGTCGGCCGGGGCCTTGGCCAGCATGTCGGCGCCCAGGTTGCCGTTGGCGCCCGCGCGGTTCTCGATCACCACGGGCTGGCCCAGCGCATCCGACAGCGGCTGGCTGATCGAGCGCGCAATGATGTCTGATGAGCCGCCCGGCGGGTACGGAACGATGAGCCGGATCGGCTTGGACGGCCAGTTGCCGCCGCCGCCCTGCGCAAAGGCGCGCACCGGCAGGCTGGCGGCCAGGGTCGTGGCAAGGGCGGCGCCCAGTGCGCCGCGTCGATTGATGGTCATGCTGATGCCTCCAGTTGTTCGATGTGTGCCGTGGCTTCGCCCGTGATCAGAGCGAGAGATCAGTCATCGTACAACTTAAGAAACAACTTGTCCAGACTTGGACCCAAAAAATTCAGCGAAGGAGCTAGTTGTCGGACGAAGCGGCGTCCGCGCCGCCGCCCTTGCCGGCCACGCCGGCACCTTCGGCTTTCGCCTTCTGCTGCTGCGCGGCCTCCTGCGCGATGCGCAGGCGCTCGCGGCTGTTGGTCAGGTGGATGCGCATGGCGGCGCGGGCCGACTCGGGATCGCGGCGTGCGATGGCCGCATAGATCTCTTCGTGCTCGCGGTTCACGCGGCTCAGGTACGCACCGCCGTCCTGGATGCGGATGGCGCTGATGCGCGTGCGAGGGATGATCGTGGTGCCCAGGTGCCGCATGATGTCGGCGAAATACGGGTTGCCGGTCGACTGCGCGATCTGCAGGTGAAAGCGGAAATCGGGCGCAACGGTGTCGCCGGCGATCGTCACGTTGTGCTCGAAGTCGTCGAGCGCCTGGCGCATGGCGACCAGTTGCTCCTCGGTACGCCGGCTCGCGGCGAGCCCGGCGGATTCCGTCTCGAGGCTGATGCGCAGCTCGAGCACGGCCAGCACGTCGACCGAAGCGGCGATCTCACCCGGATCGAGACGAAACACCCCACCCGGCCGCGGCTGCAGAACGAAAGTGCCGACGCCGTGCAGCGTTTCGACCAGTCCGCCAGCCTGCAGCTTGGAGAGCGCCTCGCGCACCACGGTGCGGCTCACGCCATAGGCCTGCATGATGGCCGACTCGGTCGGGAGCTTGTCGCCCGGGCGCAGCGACTGGCTGCGGATTTTCTCGCCCAGGTCTTCCACCAGCCCGTGCGCCAGGCCGCGGGCACGCTGGCGCGGCCGCCCCACGAAGGAAGCGCCACCGGCGACTTCCGCCGCCGCATCGGTTACCAAGGGATTACCCGCAGTCGTCTGGACCATGGCCACGATAATAATCTCCAATTAGTTGTACGACAACAGATAACTTATCACCTGGAATTGCTCTGACGGCCGTTTCGTGACGTATTCCGACCTGGCTGCACCGGCATCGTAACGGCGGCTCCGGCGAAAGCACCCCACCGCTTCACCCCTTCATCACACCCGAAAAAACGTCGATGTCCCAACAAGCTTCCAACCACAAGCTCGCGCGGCTGCTGCTGACCGGCGCGGCCGGCGGCCTCGGCAAGGTGCTGCGCGAGCGGCTCAAGCCTTATGCGAACGTGCTGCGCCTCTCGGACATCGCATCGCTGGCCCCGGCCGCCGATGCGAGCGAAGAGGTCGTGCCCTGCGACCTCTCGGACAAGGCCGCGGTGCATGCGCTGCTCGAAGGCTGCGACGCCATCGTGCACCTGGGCGGCGTGTCGGTCGAGCGGCCGTTCGAGGAGATTCTCGAAGCCAACATCAAAGGCATCTTCAACGTCTACGAAGCCGCGCGCCGCCATGGCATCCGGCGCGTGGTGTTCGCGAGCTCCAACCATGTGATCGGCTTCTACAAGCAGACCGAGCACATCGATGCGCACGCGGCGCGCCGGCCCGACGGCTACTACGGCCTGTCGAAGTCCTTCGGCGAGGACATGGCGCAGTTCTACTTCGACCGCTGGGGCATCGAGACGGTGAGCATCCGGATCGGCTCCTCGTTCCCCGAGCCGCTCAACCGCCGCATGATGAGCACCTGGCTCAGCTACCGCGACCTGACGACGCTCATCGAAAAGTCGCTCTTCACGCCCGATGTGAAGCACACCGTCGTCTACGGCATGTCGGCCAACCGCGACGTGTGGTGGGACAACAGCGCCGCCGCGCACCTGGGCTTCGTGCCGCAGGACAGCTCCGAGGTGTTCCGCGACAAGGTCGAGGCGCAGCCGCCCGTTGCACCGACCGACCCCAATGCCATCTACCAGGGCGGCGCGTTCACCGCACAAGGGCCTTTCGGCGATGCGAGCTGAGCTCGTCCTCGATGCGCGCAACGGCACCGGCGAAAGCCCGGTGTGGCATGCCGCGGAGCAGGCGCTCTACTGGGTCGACATCCCGGCGCGCACGCTGAACCGCTGGCATGCGCGCGAAGGCCACGCGCATTGGCAGGCGGATGAAATGATTGCCTGCATCGCACCACGCGCCGACGTCGCCGGTGCGTGGATCGCCGGCATGGAAAGCGGGCTCTTCTCGCTGCTGCCGCAAGCCGATGGCACGCTGCGCGCCACGTCGCTCGCACCCGTGGTGCACGCCGCGCCGGCCATGCGCTTCAACGATGGCCGCTGCGACCGCCAGGGCCGCTTCTGGGCCGGCACGATGCTGCTGGACATGACCGCGGGCGCACGCGTCGGCCGCCTCTACAGCTACGGCAAGGGCAGTGAAAGCGCTACCCAACAACTTGACGATTTCATCGTGCCCAACGGCCTGGCCTTCAGCCCCGACGGCCGCACGATGTACCTCTCGGACTCGCACCCGAGCGTGCAGGCGATCTGGGCCTTCGACTACGACACCGAGATCGGCACGCCCAGCAACCGCCGTCTCTTCGTCGACATGAAGCCCCTGCCCGGCCGCCCCGACGGCGCGGCCATCGACGTCGATGGCTGCTACTGGATCTGCGGCAACGACGCGGGCCTCGTGCACCGCTTCACGCCCGATGGCCGGCTCGACCGCTCGCTCGAAGTGCCGGTGAAGAAGCCCGCGATGTGCGCCTTCGGCGGCGCGTCGCTCGACACGCTCTTCGTCACCTCGATCCGCCCCGGCGGCATCGATCTCGCGGACCAGCCGCTGGCCGGCGGCGTGTTCGCGCTGCGGCCCGGCGTGCAGGGCGTTCCCGAACCGGCCTTCGGCGCCTGACCCTTTTTCGACAACCACCAAGCAAGAGGATGAGACAAATGAAATTCACCAAGACCCTGATCGCACTGGCCGTGGGCGCCGCAGCCGCGCTGTCCAGCCTGGCTGCCGGCGCCACCGAGTTCCGCTCGGCCGACATCCACCCCGACGACTACCCGACCGTGACCGCGGTCAAGTTCATGAGCGAACGCCTGAAGGCGTTGTCGGGTGGCAAGCACTCCATCAAGGTGTTCAACAACAGCTCGCTGGGCAGCGAGAAGGACACCATCGAGCAGACCAAGATCGGCGCGCTGCAGATGGTGCGCGTGAACATCGCCCCGATGAACAACATCTGCGCCGAGACGCAGGTGCCGACCATGCCGTTCCTGTTCCGCTCGGTCGACCACCTGCACAAGGTGCTGGACGGCCCGATCGGCGAGGAAATCCTCAAGTCCTGCGAGAAGCAGGGCTTCATCGGCCTGGCCTACTACGACAGCGGCGCGCGCTCGATGTTCACCGCCAAGAAGCCGGTGCGCACCTTCGCCGACATGAAGGGCCTGAAGGTCCGCGTGCAGCAATCCGACCTGTGGGTGTCGATGCTCGAAGCCATGGGCGCCAACGCCACGCCGATGCCCATGGGCGAGGTGTACACGGGCCTGAAGACCGGCCTGATCGACGCCGCCGAAAACAACTACCCCACCTATGAAAGCGCCCGCGCCTTCGAAGTGGCCAAGTACTACAGCAAGACCGAGCACTCGATGGCGCCCGAGATGCTGCTGTTCTCCAAGCGCGTGTGGGACAAGCTGTCGGCCGAAGAGCAGGGCTGGATCCGCCAGGCGGCCAAGGAGTCGGTGCCCTACATGCGCAAGCAATGGGAAGAGCGCGAGATCAAGTCGCTCGCCACGGTGAAGGCCGGCGGCGCCGAGATCATCGAAGTCGACAAGGCCCCCTTCCAGGCCGCGATGAAGCCGGTGTACGACAAGTTCATCACCGACGCGAAGCTGAAAGATCTCGTCAAACGCGTGCAGGACACGAAGTAAGCAAGTCAGTCCGTTGAATTAGCGCCTTTCCCTGCCGGGGGAAGGTCGGGATGGGGGCAAGCGGCGCGGGAGCAGATACGCCGCTTGTCTTCACAAGAAAGAAGAACCTTCATGTACACCAAACTTTGCCGCACCCTCGCCCGTGCCTGCATGTGGTTGGGCATCCTCGGTCTCGTCGCGGTGATCTGCGCGGTGAGCTGGCAGGTGTTCGGCCGCTACGTGCTCAACAACACCCCGACCTGGGCCGAGAGCCTGGCCCTGCTGCTGGTGCTCTACGTCACGATGTTCGGCGTGGCCGTGGGCGTGCGCGATGCCGGCCACATCGGCCTGGAGTCGTTCCTCGTGCTCGCGCCCGACTGGCTGCGCCTGAAGATGGAATACCTGATTCACGCGCTGATCCTCGTCTTCGGCCTGGCCATGGCCTGGAATTGCGCCTCGCTCGCCGAGTCGGTGTGGGACTACAGATTGCCCACGCTGTGGATTTCGGAAGGCTGGAAATACGTGCCCGCGTCCATCGCCGGCGTGCTCATCGTGATGTTCTCCATCGAACACATCATCGCGCTCGCCCAGGGCCGCGAAGTCGAACCCGCCTGGGGCTGAACGAATCATGGCAACACCTCTTCTGATCCTCTGTCTCTCGTTCACGGCCTTTCTGCTGCTGGGCGTGCCGGTCGCCTTCTCGATCGGTCTTTCCGCGCTCGCCACGCTGCTGTATGAAGGCCTGCCGCTCGCGGTGGGCTTCCAGCAGATGACCTCGGGCATGGGCATCTTCTCGTTCCTTGCGATTCCGTTCTTCATCTTCGCCGGCGAGCTGATGCTCTACGGCGGCATCGCGGACCGCATCGTCAACTTCGCACGCAACCTCGTGGGCCATGTGCGCGGCGGCCTGGGCATGTCGAACGTGGTGGCCTGCACGCTGTTCGGCGGCGTCTCGGGCTCGCCCGTGGCGGACGTCTCGGCCATGGGCGCCGTGATGATCCCGATGATGAAGAAGGAGGGCTATCACGCCGACTACGCGGTCAACGTGACGACCCACGCGGCGCTCGTCGGCGCACTGATGCCCACCAGCCACAACCTGATCATCTATTCGCTGGCAGCGGGCGGCAAGGTGTCGATCGCGGCGCTGATCCTGGCGGCGCTGCTGCCGGCGGCCGTGCTCACCATCAGCAACCTTGCGGCCGCCTACCTGGTGGCGGTGAAGCGCGGCTACCCGGCCGGCAGCTTCCCGGGCTGGGCCATCGTGGCGCGCTCGTTCGCAGCCGCGCTGCCGGGCCTCTTCATCGTGGTGCTGATCCTCGGCGGCATTCTGTCGGGCATCTTCACCGCGACCGAGTCGGCTGCGGTGGCGGTGCTCTATGCACTGGGCCTCACGATCTTCGTGTACCGCACGCTGAAGTGGGAGCACTTCATCAAGGCGGCATCGAAGGCGGTGCGGACCACCGGCGTGATCCTGCTGCTGATCGGCATCTCCAGCACCTTCGGCTATCTCATCAGCCTGTACGGCGTGGCCGAACTCACGGGCCAGATGCTGTCGCAGGTGACCACCACGCCGTGGATGATCTTCCTGCTCATCAACATCATCCTGTTCGTGCTGGGCACCTTCCTGGACATGGCCGCGACGATCCTGTTGTGCACGCCGATCTTCCTGCCGATCGCCCAGCACTACGGCATGACCTCGGTGCAGTTCGGCGTCGTGATGCTGATCAATTGCGCGCTCGGCCTGAACACCCCGCCGGTGGGCACCACGCAGTTCGTCGGTTGCGCGATCGGCGGCGTCTCGGTGGGCACGGTGATGAAGACCATCTGGCCGTTCTACGGCGCGCTGATCTTCGCCCTCGGCGTGGTCACCTTTGTCCCCGCGTTCTCCACCTGGCTCCCCGGCCTCTTCATGGTGGTGAAGTAAGAAAAGAAAGGGCCCCGCGATGGCCGAGACGAACACCCGCCCCCCGCTCTACATCCGCATCCACGCGGCCGACAACGTTGCCATCGTCGCGAACGACGGTGGCCTGAAGGCGGGTGCGACGTTCGCCGACGGCCTCGTGCTGGTGGACAACGTGCCGCAAGGCCACAAGGTGGCGCTGGCCGACCTGGCCGAGGGCGACGCCATCGTTCGCTACAACGTGGTGATCGGCTATGCGCAGAAGGCGCTGCCGCGCGGCAGCTGGGTGCACGAACGCGTGATGCGCATGCCCACGGCGCCCGAGCTCGACGGCCTGCCCATCGCAACGGTCAAGCCCCCTGCGCTGCCGCCGCTGGAGGGCTACACCTTCGAGGGCTACCGCAACGCCGACGGCTCGGTGGGCTCCCGCAACATCCTGGCCATCACGCAAACCGTGCAGTGCGTGGCCGGCGTCACCGAGTTCGCGGTGCAGCGCATCAAGGCCGAACTGCTGCCGAAATTTCCGAACGTCGACGACGTGGTGGCGCTGGAGCACAGCTACGGCTGCGGCGTGGCCATCGACGCGCCCGATGCCATCGTGCCGATCCGCACGCTGCGCAACATCAGCCTCAATCCGAATTTCGGCGGCGAGGTGATGGTGGTGAGCCTGGGCTGCGAGAAGCTGCAGCCCGAGCGCCTGCTGCCGCCCGGCACCATTCCCATCGCCGACCAGCGCGGCGAGAACACTGCCGCCGATGCGGCGCTCGACGTGGTGTGCCTGCAGGACGACGCGCACGTCGGCTTCATGTCGATGATCGACTCGGTCATGCGCCAGGCCGAGGTGCATCTCGCGCGGCTGAATGCGCGCCGGCGCGAGACCGTGCCCGCCAGCGAACTGGTGGTGGGCGTTCAGTGCGGCGGCAGCGATGCTTTCTCGGGCGTCACCGCGAACCCGGCCGTGGGCTTTGCCACCGACCTCCTGGTGCGCGCTGGCGCCACCGTGATGTTCTCGGAGACCACCGAGGTGCGCGACGGCATCGACCAGCTCACCTCGCGTGCGTCGTCGCCCGAAGTGGCCGAGGCCATGATCCGCGAGATGGCCTGGTACGACGCCTACCTGCAGAAGGGCCGTGTCGACCGCAGCGCCAACACCACGCCGGGCAACAAGAAGGGCGGCTTGTCGAACATCGTCGAGAAGGCGATGGGCTCGATCGTGAAGTCGGGCTCGGCCCCGATCTCGGGCGTGCTCTCGCCCGGCGAGAAAGTCAGGCAGAAGGGCCTGATCTATGCCGCCACGCCGGCCAGCGATTTCATCTGCGGCACGCTGCAGCTGGCCGCGGGCATCAACCTGCACATCTTCACCACCGGCCGCGGCACGCCCTACGGGTTGGCCGAAGTGCCGGTCATCAAGGTCGCCACGCGCAGCGACCTCGCACGCCGCTGGCACGACCTGATGGACGTGAACGCGGGCCGCATCGCCGACGGCGACGCCTCCATCGAAGACGTGGGCTGGGAGCTGTTCCGGTTGATGCTCGATGTGGCCAGCGGCAAGAAGAAGACCTGGGCGGAGCACTGGAAGCTGCACAACGCGCTCGTGCTGTTCAACCCCGCGCCCGTGACCTGAGGAGGTGGTGACGGCGGCAATCTGATCCGGATGGCACGGCGGAGGGGCCGGGCCTAGCTTATTTCTACAACAGAAGGAGACAGAGGATGCAGAAACCCAAGCTGGTATTGAGCCTGATCGCGGGCGCCGCCCTGCTCACCGCGTGCGGCGGTGGGAGCGACAGCAGTGGCACGTTCTTTCCGCCCGTGGCGGTGAACCCTCCGGCGCAGCCGCCAGCGGAGACGCCGGTAGACCCCGAAGTGCTTGCAGCGCAGCCGAAGCTGTCGAACAAGCCGATGGACGACATCGTGCGGGAGAACCTGCTGCCGACGATCGAGCGGCTGTTCGAGCAGGTGCGCGTGCAGAAGCTCGGCACCATCATCCAGGGCCAGGAGGTGTTCAAGAAGGGCGGCAAGGACAAGTTCCTGCCGGGCAAGGTCGCTATCGGGTTTTCGTACCTCCTGCTCAACACCCCGCCGTCCGACCCGAAATACCAGGGCTACCTCGACGGCTACCGCGAGATCGCGGTCGAGACGATCAACTCGACCAACGACAGCTGGGGCATCTACTACTACATGTCGGCCTTGTGGAAGCTCAAGAAAGCCGGTTTGCTAGACGGCGCGAGCCCGGCGATCGATGCCGACACGCTCGTCAAGCTCAAGACCAAGCTTGACTGGACCGCTTTCGTCAATCCCGACTACTCGTTGAAAAACCTGCCCACGAATTACTACGGCGTAGCCTTCAGCATCGCTCGCCTGCGCTACCTGATGGGCTGGGAAGGCCCCGAGGCCAGCGAGGCGCTGCTGCAGAAGATGATCACGCACTACAAGACCTTCTCGGCCTTCGGCTTCTCCGACGAAACCGACGGCGGGGGTCGCTTCGACCGCTACAGCGTGCTGCTGATCGGAGAGATCATGCAGCGCCTGATCGAGACCGGCATGACGGTGTCCGCCGAGGACGAGGCTTCGCTCAAGGGCTGGCTGCGCCAGTCGGTCGATGTCATCAAGGTGCGCCTCAATCCGGCGGGCAACGGCGTGGACTACGGCCGCAGCCTGTCGGCCTACGCGGACACCGCATTCGTCGAAGTGCTCTCGGCGGCCGAGCATCTGAATGTGCTGTCGGCCGAGGAGAAAGACATCGCCTACGCGTTCGCCACGCGCGTCACGGCCAAGTACGTGGAATTCTGGTACGACGCGGAAGCCGGATCGCTCAACATGTGGGACAAGGGCCGCAACACCGATGACTATCGCAGCAAGGAGCGCATCCTCGGCGAGAACCTGAGTCTCTCGCATCAGCTGATCTATACCAACAACCTCTGGAAGTCCGCTGGCTACGCGCAAAAGCCGCCGGTCTCGACCCAGACCTTCCTGGCCTACCTCGACAAGCTGCCGCGCAGCACGCTCACGAAGTTCGCGGGCTTCGACGGCCAGCCCGCCACCTACGACCGCGGCCTCGTCACCTACCGCGACGGCCTGCGCATCGTCAGCCTGCCGGTGGTGAACGGCGCCAAGACGTATCACTACACCAACCCCTACTTCGCCATCCCGCACTCGTACAACATGCTCTCCGGCGTGGCCGACAGGCAATGGCCGCAACTGCAGCCGAGGTTCACGGTCGCGGGCTCACTGGACCCGCTGATTCCCGCGACTTACCAGAAGAACCTCAAGATCGCCGAAGCCGGCAAGGTGCTCACCGTGACCTACGACCAGGATGCGATGGACAAGGCCACCAGCGGCAACGATCCGATCAAGGACACGCGCATCGCCTCTTCGACCGCGTACACCTTCGAGCCCGGAAAGATCACCCGCGTGGACACCTACACGCCCGCTGCCGCACTCGACATCGGCAAGGTCGAGCTGGAATTCGGCTCCTACTCCGATGGCGTGACGGCACTCGGCGGCAACAGGTTCAGCTACGCCAACGGCGACGTGCAGGGCTTCGAGGTCGAAGGCCTGCAGGACTGCGCACCGGTCGACGTGAGTGCCGACAGGGACTACAACACGCCCACCGGCGCGCTCAAGACCAGCATCCGCTGCAGTGCACCTGCCTTCAGTTTCGCCACGCCGCTCACGATCAAGTGGGTGCTGAAGTACCGCTCGCCCAGCGTGGCGTCCATATCGCCGCGCTGACCTTCTTTCGCTCTCATCAACGGAACCCCTCATGGAAGACCTCAAGGACAAGACCGCGCTCGTGACCGGTGCCAGCACCGGCATCGGCGCGGCGGTGGCCATCGCCTTCGCCGCGCGCGGCATGCGCTTGGCCGTGCACTACAACAGCTCGGCCGACGCCGCGAACCAGGTGGTGGAAACCATCCGCGCCGCCGGCGGCACTGCGTTCGCGGTGAAGGCCGATGTGCGCGACACCGCCGCGATCCGCGCCTGCGTGAAGGAGACCTCGGCGCAGCTCGGCCGCATCGACGTGCTGGTGAACAACGCCGGCAGCCTGGTCAAGCGCGTGCCCATCGCCGAGTTCGACGATGCGCTGTTCGACGAGGTGATGCACATCAACGCGCGCTCGGTGCTCGCGTTCTGCCGCGAGGTGGTTCCCCTGATGCGCACGCAGGGCGGCGGCAACATCATCAACGTGACCTCGGTCGCGGCACGCACCGGCGGCGGGCCGGCCGCGTACCTGTATGCGGGCTCCAAGGGGTTCGTGAGCACCGCGACGCACGGGCTCGCGAAGGAACTGGTGGGCGACAGGATTCGCGTGAACGCGGTTGCGCCAGGCGTGATCCAGACGCCGTTTCAAGACCGCTTCTCGACGCCCGCGATGCTGGAGAACTTCAGGGCGAGCATTCCGATGGGCCGCATCGGCGAGCCCGAGGAATGCGTCGGTGCGTTTCTCTACCTGGCCTCGGAACAGCTCTCGGGCTATGTGACGGGCCAGGTGATCGAAGTGAATGGCGGGCAATACATGCCCTGACATCTTTTGGAGGAACGGCCCTTGCCACAGGGTCGTTCGTGGATCGGATCAACAACGGAGACAAGAGACATCATGAAAAGAAGCACCCTCGTTCGCGGCCTCGCCGCCCTCTCGGCCACCGCCGCGCTCTCGCTCGGACTGGCCTCGACGGCCTCCGCGCAGGCCGCCAGCGACTTCCCGAACCGCACCATCGAACTTCTGGTGCCCTACCAACCGGGCGGCGGCACCGATGGCCTCGCGCGCGCTTTCTCGGAAGCGAGCCGCAAGCACATCTCGCAGAGCATCGTGATCGTCAACCGCCCCGGCGCGGGCGGCGCCATCGGCTGGACCGAGGTGATCAACGCCAAGCCCGACGGCTACAAGCTCGCGGTGCTCACGGTCGAGCTGCTCACGCTGCCGCACCTGGGCCTCGCGAAATTCAACTACGACGACTTCCAGCCGATCGCGCAGCTCAACGCCGACCCGGCCGCGATCACGGTGAAGGCCGATGCGCCGTGGAACACCATCGAGGAGTTCCTCGCCGCCGCGAAGAAGTCGCCCGAGAGCATCCGCGTGGGCAACTCGGGCAACGGCTCGATCTGGCACCTGGCGGCGGCCGCGCTCGAAGACAAGACCGGCACGAAGTTCGGCCACATCCCGTTCCAGGGTGCCGCGCCCGCAGTGCTGGCGCTGCTGGGCGGTCACATCGAAGCCGTCGCCGTGAGCCCGGCGGAAGTGACGACGCACGTGCAGGGCGGCAAGCTCAAGGTGCTGATGGTGATGGCCGACAAGCGCGTGAAGGGCTTCGAGAAGGTGCCGACCGCCAAGGAGCGCGGCATCGACCTGTCGATCGGCACCTGGCGCGGCATCGGCGCGCCGAAGAACACGCCGCCCGAAGTGATGGCCAAGCTGCGCGAGATCACCGCCAAGACGGCCGCCGAGCCGCTGATGCACGAGGTGATGGACAAGCAGAACCTGGGCTACGTCTACACCGACGGCGCCGTGTTCAAGGAGACGCTGGCCAAGGACAACGTCTATTTCAAGCAGCTGATCACCAAGCTCAACATCAAGCCATGACCCGGCCATCGGAGATCAACGACATGCAACGCCGCACACTGATTCAAACCGCCCTCGCCTCTTCGCTTGCCGCGGCACTGCCCGCGTTCGCGCAGAGCAGCAACACCTGGCCCACGGGCAAGGCCATCACCTACCTCGTGCCCTTTCCCGCGGGCGGCACCACCGACGTGCTGGGCCGGCTGATCGGGCAGAAGCTCGGCACCGTGCTGGGCACGAGCGTGATCATCGACAACAAGGGCGGCGCCGGCGGCAGCGTGGGCTCGGAGATCGGTGCGCGCGCGGCGCCCGACGGCTTCACGCTGGTGGGCGGCACGATCAGCTCGCACGCGATCAACGTGAGCCTGTACCCCAAGATCGGCTACGACCCGCAGAAGTCGTTCGCGCCGGTGACGCTGATCGGCACCAACCCGGTGGTGCTGGTGGTGAACCAGGCGAGCCCCTACAAGACGCTCAAGGACGTGCTGGACGCGAGCAAGGCCAAGCAGGGCGGGCTCTCGTCGGCTTCGGCGGGCACGGGCACCTCGCAGCACCTGGCGCTGGAGTTGCTGGCCTTCAAGTCGGGCGTGAAGTTCACGCACATTCCCTACAAGGGCAGCGGCCCGGCAATCCAGGACGTGATCGGCGGGCAGGTCGACATGATGTTCGACACCACGGTGGTCGCGGGCCCGCACATCCAGAGCGGCAAGCTGCGCGCCATTGCCGTCACCTCGGCCAAGCGCCTGGCCTCGATGCCCGACGTGCCGACCGTGGCCGAGTCGGGCATCCAGGGGCTGAAGGATTTCGAAGTCGTGTCGTGGCAGGCGATCTTCGTGCCCGCGGGCACGCCGGCACCGGTCGTCGAACGGCTGCACACGGAGATCCGCAAGATCCTCGCGACACCCGAGATGCAGGACAAGCTCAAGGGCTTCGGCATGGAGCCGGCCGATCTGTCGACGGCGCAGATTGCGGCGTTCCAGAAGGCCGAGGTGGAGAAATGGGCAGGGGTGATCAAGGCTGCCGGCATCAAGGCGGAGTAAGCAATTCGCCGCCGGCCGGCGCCCACACACAACCGAGGGAAGCTTCCTACGCTTCTTGCGGAGGGCGCTTTATAGAATGCCCCTCCGATCCGCATTCGAGGCTTCCCCCAACGTGTCCGACCGCTCCGCAGTTCTGCCCCAATACCTGTTTCCCAAGCAGGCCCTGACCAATTTCGCCGGCTGGGTCGCGGGGAAGGAACGCGGTGCCGTCACCACATGGATCATTCGCCGCTTCGTCGCCAAGTACGGCGTCGACATGGGCGAGGCGCTCGAGTCCGATATCGAGCACTACAAAAGCTTTAACCAGTTCTTCACGCGCGCACTCAAGCCCGGCATGCGCCCGCTCGCGCAGGCCGACCTGGTGTGCCCCGTGGACGGCGCCATCAGCCAGTTCGGCGCGATCGAAGGCGACCAGATCTTCCAGGCCAAGGGCCACAACTACACAACCACTGCGCTGGTCGGCGGCGATGCGACGCTGGCCGCGAAGTTCGCGCATGGCAGCTTCGCCACGCTCTACCTGAGCCCCAAGGACTACCACCGCATCCACATGCCGTGCGATGGCCGCCTCGTGCGCATGATCCATGTGCCCGGCGACCTGTTCTCGGTCAACCCGACCACCGCGCGCGGCGTGCCGGGCCTCTTTGCGCGCAACGAGCGCGTGGTGTGCGTCTTCGAATCGGCGCGCGGGCCCTTCGTGCTGGTGCTCGTGGGCGCCACCATCGTCGGCAGCATGGCCACCGTGTGGCACGGCGTGGTCAATCCGCCGCGCGTGGGCGAGCTGCGCGAGTGGAGCTACAACGACCAGCAGATCGACATCAAGAAGGGCGACGAGATGGGCCGTTTCTTGCTGGGCTCCACCGTCGTCATGCTGTTCCCGGCGCCCCCGCTGGCGTTCAACCCCGACTGGTCGCCCGCCCGCGCGATCCGTCTGGGCGAAGCCATGGCCAACTACACGAATTTGTGAGGCTTTGTCTCACAGCCCGCATGCAGCATGCCCTTACAGCTATAAAACTAGTAGCATCCACATCGTTTGCGCTATAGTCGCCGGCCAGCAGGACGGTCCATAACCAATCACAAACAAGAGCGCGCGGCATCGGCCAGCCCCAGGCCCACGGCCCGCCCAGCTTCGAGGAGATGATGTCGATGAGTACCAAGGAAAACGCAGCCGTCAGCCAGTTGCTCGCACTGCTCGAAGCCCGCTATGCGCTGCGTGTGCTCTGGGCCCTGCGCGACGGCCACGCCCAGACCTTCCGCCTGCTGCAGGACAGCGTGGGCGGCATCACTCCCAACACCCTGAACACCCGCATCAAGGAGTTGCGCGAAGCCGGCATCGTGAGCCACGGCAGCGACGGCTATTGCCTCACCTTGAGCGGGCAGGACCTGCTCAAGCGGTTGTCCGACCTGCAGGCCTTTGCCGGCAAATGGCAACTGGGTCAGCTCAAGAAAGCGGCGGCACCGGCCGCTCCCCCGGCCACTGCTGCCTCGGCGGCGCCCGTGACGCCTCCGGCGCCCTCCTCGCCCTCCTCGTCCTCCTCGCCTTCTTCCCCGCCGCCCCCCGCACCGCCCGTCGACACGGCGAGCTGAGCAGGCCGCCGGCCGGCATCGGTAAACTCCGCGCCTTCGATCCAATTCACCATTCATCGACGCAAGGAGCGTTTTCCCATGCCTACCACCCCCTCCGGCCTCCAGTACGAAGACACAGAAGTCGGCACCGGCGCCGAAGCCAAGGCTGGCCAGCACGTGCATGTGCACTACACCGGCTGGCTCTACAACGACGGCGTGCAAGGCGCCAAGTTCGATTCGAGCCGCGACCGCAACGACCCCTTCGCGTTTTCGCTGGGCGCCGGCCAGGTCATCAAGGGCTGGGACGAAGGCGTCGCCGGCATGAAGATCGGCGGCAAGCGCACGCTGATCATTCCCGCATCGCTGGGCTATGGCGCCCGCGGCGCCGGCGGCGTGATCCCTCCGAACGCCACTTTGAAGTTCGACGTCGAACTGCTCGACGCGCACTGATCTAGCCAGGCTCGCCCCCAGGCTGCGCGCACTTCGTGTCGCTTCGCCCCCCCTACCGGGGGCAACACCAGCGGCCCGGCAAAGCCGGTTCCGCGGTGTCTCGCGAGAAAACAGCCTCAAAACCCCGTGCAGCGGCCCATTTGGCCGCATTTTTTCGCTTGAAATGCCTCTGGCCAGCCCCAAGTGGCTGGCTATCGTTTGTTTTCCCGGCGCACGCCGGTTCTTTGAAAAATGTCTGACCCGCAACAATCCGCACAGAATTCGCAAATGCTGCAAGGCGAGCCCAGTCCCGAAGAACTGGAGGCCGCGCAGGCCGCCAACGAAGCCGACGCATTGGCCGCTGCGCAAGGCGAGCTGGCAACGCTGCAGGCCAAGAACGCCGAATTGGCCGACCAATACCTGCGCGCCCAGGCCGACGTTCAAAACGCCCGCCGCCGCGCCGAAGACGAAATCACCAAGGCCCGCAAATTCGCGGTCGAGGCCTTTGCCGAAAGCCTGCTGCCGGTGACCGACAGCCTGGAAGCCGGTCTCGCCATCAAGGACGCCACCCCCGAGCAGATCCGCGAAGGCGCCGAAGCCACGCTGCGCCAGCTCAAGAGCGCGCTCGAACGCAACAAGGTCATCGAAGTGGCCCCGGCCGCCGGCACCAAGTTCGATCCGCACCAGCACCAGGCCATCTCGGTGGTGCCCGCTCCCGAGCAGGAACCCAACACCGTGGTGAGCGTGCTCCAGAAGGGCTACACGATCAACGATCGCGTGCTGCGTCCGGCGCTGGTCACGGTCAGCGCGCCGAAATAAGTCTTCCGAGCACACACGATTCCCACAGGAAATCCCCGCTTCATCCCCTTGAATCGAGCCGGGTTATCCACAAGTTCATAACAACATTTTTTTCAGGCTTTCAGGAGTAAAGAACATGGCAAAGATCATCGGCATCGACCTCGGCACCACCAACTCGTGCGTGTCGATCATGGAAGGCAACACCACGCGTGTGATCGAGAACTCGGAAGGTGCGCGCACCACGCCGTCGATCGTCGCGTACCAGGAAGACGGTGAAGTGCTGGTCGGTGCCTCGGCCAAGCGCCAGGCCGTCACGAACCCCAAGAACACGCTGTACGCGATCAAGCGTTTGATCGGCCGCAAGTTCGAGGAAAAGGAAGTGCAGAAGGACATCGACCTGATGCCCTACACCATCGCCAAGGCCGACAACGGCGACGCATGGGTGGAAGTGCGCGGCAAGAAGATCGCCCCGCAGCAGGTCAGCGCCGACATCCTGCGCAAGATGAAGAAGACCGCCGAAGACTATCTCGGCGAAACCATCACCGAAGCCGTGATCACGGTGCCGGCGTACTTCAACGACGCGCAGCGCCAGGCCACCAAGGACGCCGGCCGCATCGCGGGCCTGGACGTCAAGCGCATCATCAACGAGCCCACCGCTGCGGCGCTGGCCTTCGGCCTCGACAAGCAGGACAAGGCCGACCGCAAGATCGCCGTGTATGACCTGGGCGGCGGCACCTTCGACGTGTCGATCATCGAAATCGCGGACGTGGACGGCGAGAAGCAGTTCGAAGTGCTGTCGACCAATGGCGACACGTTCCTGGGTGGCGAAGACTTCGACCAGCGCATCATCGACTACATCATTGCCGAGTTCAAAAAGGAACAGGGCGTCGACCTGAGCAAGGACGTGCTGGCTCTGCAGCGCCTGAAGGAGGCCGCTGAAAAGGCCAAGATCGAACTGTCGAACAGCGCGCAGACCGACATCAACCTGCCCTACATCACGGCCGATGCCTCGGGTCCGAAGCACCTGAACATCAAGCTCACCCGCGCCAAGCTGGAAAGCCTGGTCGACGAGCTGGTCGAGCGCACCATCGCGCCCTGCCGCCTGGCCATCAAGGACGCCGGCATCAGCGTGAGCGACATCAACGACGTGATCCTGGTCGGCGGCATGACGCGCATGCCCAAGGTGCAGGAAAAGGTGAAGGCCTTCTTCGGCAAGGAGCCGCGCAAGGACGTGAACCCCGACGAAGCCGTGGCCGTCGGCGCCGCCATCCAGGGCCAGGTGCTCTCGGGCGACCGCAAGGACGTGCTGCTGCTGGACGTGACCCCGCTGTCGCTGGGCATCGAGACCATGGGCGGCGTGATGACCAAGATGATCACGAAGAACACCACGATCCCGACGAAGTTCGCGCAGACCTTCTCGACCGCCGAGGACAACCAGCCGGCCGTGACGATCAAGGTGTTCCAGGGCGAACGCGACATCGCCTCGGGCAACAAGGCGCTGGGCGAGTTCAACCTGGAAGGCATTCCGCCGGCAGCACGCGGCACGCCGCAGATCGAGGTGAGCTTCGACATCGACGCCAACGGCATCCTGCACGTCGGCGCGAAGGACAAGGGCACGGGCAAGGAAAACAAGATCACCATCAAGGCGAACTCGGGCTTGAGCGAAGACGAGATCCAGAAGATGGTGAAGGACGCCGAGCTCAACGCCGAAGACGACAAGAAGAAGCTCGAGATCGTGCAGGCCCGCAACCAGGGCGAAGCCATGGTGCACAGCGTGAAGAAGTCGCTGGGCGAGCATGGTGCGAGCCTGGAAGCCGCCGAAAAGGAAGCGATCGAAGCCGCGATCAAGGACCTGGAAGAAGCCCTCAAGGGTGAAGACAAGACCGCGATCGAGGAAAAGACCAACACGCTGATGACCGCAAGCCAGAAGCTGGGCGAGAAGATGTACGCGGAATCGCAAGCCGCGGCAGGCGCCTCGGCAACGAGCGGCCCGGCTGGCGCGGAAGCTGCTGCGCACGCGCAGGCCGACGACAACGTGGTCGACGCCGAAGTCAAGGAAGTCAAGAAGGGCTGATCGCCAGCCGCTTGACCAAGGCTGGAACACCTGCAAGGGTGCTCCAGCCTTTCTCGCTTCCAGTTACCCGAGTTCCCGCTGCCTCACGAGCCTCCCGATCGACCTGCCATGGCCACCAAACGCGACTATTACGAAACCCTCGGCGTCCCCAAGAACGCCAGCGAGGAAGAAATCAAGAAGGCTTATCGCAAGCTTGCGATGAAGCACCACCCCGACCGCAACCACGGCGACACCAGCAAGGACGCCGAGGCCAAGTTCAAGGAGGTGAAGGAAGCGTACGAAATGCTGTCCGACGGCCAGAAGCGCGCGGCCTACGACCAGTACGGCCACGCCGGCGTCGATCCCAACATGCGCGGCGGCCCGGGCGCGGAGGGCTTCGGCGGCTTCGCGGAAGCCTTCGGCGACATCTTCGGCGACGTGTTCGGCGGCGCGCGCGGCGGCCGCCAGAGCGGCGGGCGCCAGGTGTTCCGCGGCAGCGACCTGAGCTATGCGATGGAAGTCACGCTCGAGGAAGCGGCCGAGGGCAAGGAAGCCCAGATCCGCATTCCCAGCTGGGACAACTGCGACACCTGCAAGGGCTCGGGCGCCAAGCCGGGCACCAAGCCGATCACCTGCACCACCTGCCACGGCGCGGGCGCGGTGCAGATGCGCCAGGGCTTCTTCAGCGTGCAACAGACCTGCCCGACCTGCCACGGCAGCGGCAAGATCATTCCCGAACCCTGCACGGTGTGCCATGGCCAGGGCAAGATCAAGAACAACAAGACACTCGAGGTGAAGATCCCCGCGGGCATCGACGACGGCATGCGCATCCGCAGCACCGGCAACGGCGAGCCGGGCACCAACGGCGGGCCTCCGGGCGACCTGTACATCGAGATCCGCCTGAAGAAGCACGAGCTCTTCGAGCGCGACGGCGACGACCTGCACTGCGTGGTGCCGGTCAGCGTGACCACGGCGGCGCTCGGCGGAGAAATCAGCGTGCCCACGCTCAAGGGCGCAGCGGCCATCGACATTCCCGACGGCACGCAGAGCGGCAAGCAGTTCCGCTTGCGCGGCAAGGGCATCAAGGGCGTGCGGTCGAGCTATCCGGGCGACCTGTACTGCCACGTGCGCGTCGAGACGCCGGTGAAGCTCACCGAGCACCAGCGCAAGCTGCTGAAGGAACTGGACGAGTCGCTCAAGAAAGGCGGCGACAAGCACAGTCCCACCGACAAGGGCTGGTTCGACAAGGCCAAGGAATTCTTCAGCTGATCTGAGAGAGAAAAACCCGCTCCGTCCGGCACCAAGGGCGTGCGGGAACGATCAGGCCCCGAGCCTCTGCGAGCAACGGTTGCTGCAGAGCCTCGGGGCTTTTCTTTGTCTGCAGCGGCTGCCGTGGCGTCTTCCTTGCGCCGCCTGGCCCGCTTCGCCAAGCCGGTGCATCCAGGCCCCTGCAAACGCCGTAGAGCACAGAGCCGGTGCCCTCCGCACCGTGACGGTACGGACCGACCGGGCGTTGCGCTGCTTTCCCACGCGGGCATGCGCCACCCGCTCATGTAAATGTGGCGCGAGGATTGCTTTTAGATAATTTTCGGATGTGCAATAAACCAAACGGTAGATCGCGCGTTATTGCAGCAGGGCAGATGTTTTATTGAGCTACTGCGCTCAATAGGCGTTGTGCTCCCGGGAAAACACCAATGCCGTTCGATATAGGTATTTCACCCGGAGAGAATTGCGCAAGCGAGCCTTTTAATTTATCTGAGATTCTGAAAACTAGTTTGGATTTTTTTGGAACTTTACTCAGGAGTGGGGTCCCCAATAAATAAAACATTTGCCGCTTTGAATGTTTGCTTTATCCTGATTGTTAGCAGAATGCTGTAGGGAGTTTTTCACCGCATGCAGCGGAGGCGGGCACCTTTAAATGCGCGCATTGCCTTTGCTGCAGGCTTCGGGGCCAAAAGCCCCACTGACCTGATGGAGGCGTGACCATGGATGTGATCAGCAACTTTGCCGCCCGCTACGAGCGCACCCGCGAGGAGGTGATCTCCCTGCAGGAATACCTCGATATCTGCAAGCGCGATCCCACTGCCTACGCCACCGCCTCCGAGCGCATGCTCAAGGCCATCGGGGAGCCCGAACTGGTCGATACCCGCAACGACCCCCGGCTTTCCCGCATCTTCGCCAACAAGGTCATCAAGATCTATCCGGCGTTCAAGGAGTTCTATGGCATGGAGGACGCCATCGAACAGGTGGTGTCCTATTTCCGCCACGCCGCGCAGGGGCTGGAGGAAAAGAAGCAAATCCTTTACCTCCTCGGGCCGGTCGGCGGCGGCAAGAGTTCGATCGCGGAGCGCCTGAAGCAGCTCATGGAGCACGTGCCCTTCTATGCGATCCATGGTTCGCCGGTGAACGAATCGCCGCTCGGGCTCTTCGATGCGATCGAGGACGGCGAGATCCTTGAAAAGGAATACGGCATCCCGCGCCGTTACCTGAATCGAATTCTCTCCCCCTGGGCCGTCAAGCGCCTGGAGGAATACGGCGGCGACATCCGCCAGTTCAAGGTGGTCAAGCGCTTCCCTTCGGTGCTCCGGCAGATTGCAGTCGCCAAGACCGAGCCGGGCGACGAGAACAACCAGGACATCTCCTCGCTGGTCGGCAAGGTCGACATCCGCAAGCTGGAGACCTACGCCCAGGACGACCCGGACGCCTACGCCTACTCGGGGGGCCTGTGCCTGGCCAACCAGGGCCTCCTGGAGTTCGTGGAAATGTTCAAGGCGCCCATCAAGGTGCTGCACCCGCTGCTCACGGCCACGCAGGAGAGCAACTTCAAGGGCACCGAAGGCTTTGGCGCCATCCCGTTCGACGGCATCGTGCTCGCGCACAGCAACGAGAGCGAGTGGAAGGCCTTCCGCAACAACAAGAACAACGAGGCTTTCCTCGACCGGATCTACATCGTCAAGGTGCCCTACTGCCTGCGCGCCTCGGAAGAAATCAAGATCTACGAGAAGCTGGTGCGCAACTCGTCGCTCGCCCAGGCGCCCTGCGCCCCGGGCACCTTGCGCATGATGGCGCAGCTGTCGGTGCTCACGCGCCTGAAGGAGCCCGAGAACTCCAGCACCTTCAGCAAGATGCAGGTGTACGACGGCGAGAACCTGAAGGACACCGACCCCAAGGCCAAGTCGATCCAGGAGTACCGCGACTACGCGGGCGTCGACGAGGGCATGAGCGGCGTCTCCACGCGCTTCGCCTTCAAGATCATCTCCAAGGTCTTCAACTTCGACAGCTCCGAGGTGGCCGCCAACCCGGTGCACCTGATGTACGTGCTCGAGCAGCAGATCGAGCGCGAGCAGTTCCCGCCGGAGGTCGAGCAGAAGTACATCAGCTACATCAAGGAGCTGCTGGCGCCGCGCTATGCCGAATTCATCGGCAAGGAAATCCAGACCGCCTACCTCGAGAGCTACAGCGAGTACGGCCAGAACATCTTCGACCGCTACGTGACCTACGCCGACTACTGGATCCAGGACCAGGAGTTCCGCGACGTGGACACCGGCGAGGTGTTCGACCGCGCCTCGCTCAACGCCGAGCTCGAGAAGATCGAGCGGCCCGCCGGCATCGGCAACCCGAAGGACTTCCGCAACGAGATCGTCAATTTCGTGCTGCGCGCGCGGGCCGGCAACGCGGGGCGCAACCCGGCGTGGACCAGCTACGAAAAGCTGCGTGCGGTGATCGAGAAGAAGATGTTCTCCAACACCGAGGAGCTGCTGCCGGTGATCAGCTTCAACACCAAGAGCAGCGCCGACGAGCAGAAGAAGCACGAGGACTTCGTCACGCGCATGGTCGAGAAGGGCTACACCGCCAAGCAGGTCCGCCTCTTGTGCGAGTGGTACCTGCGCGTTCGCAAGAGTTCATAACGACGACCCTTCGTTCGTCCTCTTTTTGCAAGGAGCTTTGACACCATCGTGGCCATCCTGCAGCAGATCATCGACCGCCGGCTATCGGGCAAGAACAAGTCCATTGGCAACCGCGAGCGCTTTCTCCGGCGCTACAAGGGGCAGATCCAGGAGGCGGTGCGGCGCGCAGTCAGCGGCCGCAACATCCGCGAACTGGAGCAAGGCGAAGACGTGACCCTGCCGCGCCACGATGTGTCCGAACCGGTGTTCGGACATGCCCGCGGCGGCGACCGCGAGTACGTGCATCCGGGCAACCAGGAGTACCTCAAGGGCGACCGCATCGCCCGTCCCGACGGCCAGGGTGGCGGCGGCTCCGGGAGCGGCGAGGCGAGCGACAGCGGCGAGGGCGAGGACGACTTCGTCTTCCGCCTCACGCGCGAGGAGTTCATGCGCGTCTTCTTCGACGACCTCGCGCTGCCGCACCTCATTCGCACGCAGATCGCCGACGTGCCCGAGTGGAAAAGCCACCGCGCCGGCTTCACGAGCGACGGCTCGCCCAACAACCTGCACGTGGTGCGCTCGATGCGCGGGGCACTCGCGCGCCGCATCGCGCTCGGCGGCGAACCCCGCAAGGAACTCAAGCGGCTGGAGCTGCATCTGGAACACTTGAAGCAGCATCCGCAGGCCGCCTCGGCGCTGATCCAGACGGAAATCCGCGAGACCGAGGAGCGCATCGCCGAGCTGCGCCGCACGATGCGGCACGTGCCCTACATCGACCCTATCGACCTGCGCTACCGCAACCGGGTGAAGACGCCGGTGCCCAGCGCGAAGGCGGTGATGTTCTGCCTCATGGACGTGTCCGGTTCGATGGACGAGGCGCGCAAGGACATGGCCAAGCGCTTCTTCATGCTGCTGTACATGTTCCTCACGCGGCACTACGAGAAGATCGACCTCGTCTTCCTGCGGCACCACACGCAGGCGCAGGAAGTGACCGAGGAAGAGTTCTTCCACGCCACCGAAACCGGCGGCACCGTGGTCTCGAGCGCGCTGGTGCTGATGGACGAGATCATCAAGGCGCGCTACCCCAGCGGCGAATGGAACGTCTACGGCGCGCAGGCCAGCGACGGCGACAACTGGCACCAGGACAGCGGCCGCTGCCGCGAACTGCTGGTCAACGACATCCTGCCGGTGGTGCGCTACTACGCCTACGTGCAGGTGGCCGAGACCGAACAGAACCTGTGGCAGGAGTACGCGCAGCTCGAAGGCGTGCAGCCCAACTTCGCCATGCGCAAGGTGTCCGACGCACAGGACATCTACCCCGTGTTCCGCGACCTGTTCAAGAAGGAAGGGGTCACCTCATGAACACCACCGCCGCCACCGACCGCCCTCCTTCGGACCTGAAGCTGGAGCGCCTGCCCAGTCCCTCGGACTGGACCTTCGAGCTCATCGAGACCTACCACACCGAGATCGCCAAGACCGCCAAGGGCTTCGGCCTGGACACCTACCCCAACCAGCTCGAGGTGATCACCGCCGAGCAGATGATGGACGCTTATGCCAGCGTGGGCATGCCGATGATCTACCGCCACTGGTCGTACGGCAAACAGTTCATCGCGACCGAGAAGAACTACAAGCGCGGCCACATGGGCCTGGCCTACGAGATCGTCATCAACTCCGATCCGTGCATCGCCTACCTGATGGAAGAAAACACCATGGCCATGCAGGCCCTGGTGATCGCGCACGCGGCCTACGGCCACAACAGCTTCTTCAAGGGCAACTACCTGTTCCGGATGTGGACCGATGCGTCGTCGATCATCGATTACCTCGTCTATGCGCGCCACTACATCGCCGAGTGCGAGGAGCGGCACGGCCTCGATGCAGTCGAGGAACTGCTCGACTCCTGCCATGCGCTGATGAACTACGGCGTCGACCGCTATCGCCGTCCGCAGAAGCGTTCGTTGGCACAAGAGAGCGCGCAGCGTGCCGACCGCGAACGCCACATGCAGCAGCAGGTGAACGATCTCTGGCGCACGCTGCCCAAGCGCGCCGAGCAGGCGGCCGAGTCCGACGCGACGCGCCGTTTCCCCTCGGAGCCGCAAGAGAACCTGCTGTACTTCATCGAGAAGAACGCCGCGCTGCTCGAACCCTGGCAGCGCGAGGTGGTGCGCATCGTGCGCAAGATCGCGCAGTACTTCTATCCGCAGCGCCAGACGCAGGTCATGAACGAAGGCTGGGCCACCTTCTGGCACTACACGCTGCTCAACACGATGTACGAACGCGGCCAGCTGGCCGATGGCTTCATGATGGAATGGCTCAGCTCGCACACGGGCGTGATCTTCCAGCCGCCGGTGGGCCACCGCGCCTACAGCGGCATCAATCCGTATGCGCTGGGCTTCAAGATGTTCACCGACCTGCGGCGCATCTGCGAGAAGCCCACCGAGGAAGACCGCCGCTGGTTCCCCGACTTCGCGGGCACCGACTGGGTCAAGACGCTCGACTACGCGATGCGCAACTTCAAGGACGAGAGCTTCGTCGGCCAGTTCCTGAGCCCGAAGACGATGCGCGACTTCCGGCTGTTCGCGATCCGCGACTACCAGAGCGAGGCTGAACTCGAGGTGTCCGCCATCCACGACGACAGCGGCTACCAGTCGCTGCGCGAATCGCTGTCACGCCAGTACGACATCAGCAGCCGCGAGCCCGACATCCAGGTGTGGAGCGTGGCCACGCGCGGCGACCGGTCGCTCACCCTGCGTCACACGCAGCGCAACAACCTGCCGCTGCACGACGGCGCGGAGGAAGTGCTCAAGCACGTTGCGCGGCTCTGGGGTTTCGATGTGCACCTCGAAAGCATCGACAGTGCGGGGCGCATCAGCCGCAGCTGGAAGGCCACGGCGCCCAAGCAGCTTTATTGATTCGCCGGCGGTTCAGGGGACCAGCGCGGCAATCGCCAGCGTGTAGCCCTTGACGCCCAGCCCGACGATGAT
This sequence comes from Variovorax boronicumulans, assembly GCF_030812215.1. Lineage (GTDB taxonomy): Bacteria > Pseudomonadota > Gammaproteobacteria > Burkholderiales > Burkholderiaceae_C > Variovorax > Variovorax boronicumulans_C. The sequence goes on from NZ_JAUSSG010000001.1 coordinate 966,451, forward strand.
CCCGCGCGCCGCAGGCGAGATGTACGACTTGTGGCGAAACTCTTCCCGCGCATGCACGTTCGAGATGTGCAGCTCGATCAGCGGCACGCTCGCGCCCTTGATCGCATCGTGCAGCGCGATCGAGGTGTGGGTGTAGGCGCCGGGGTTCATCACCACGCCGAGCATGTTGCCCGCGGCCACTTCGCGGCCCGCTTCCTGGATCCAGTCGACCAGCACGCCTTCGTGGTTCGACTGGCGGCATTCGATCTCGACGCCGAGCTTCACGCCGGTTTCCTTGCATAGGCGCTCGACATCGGCCAGCGTGTCGCGTCCGTATTGCTCGGGCTCGCGCGTGCCGAGCAGGTTGAGGTTGGGGCCGTTGAGGACGAGGATTTTCTTCATGGTGAATCGGGGTCTGGTCGAGGCAGAGACGACAATTATGGTCGCCCCACGGCCCTGTGAAACACACCCCATGAACACTGCCCCTGCTTCCCACGACATGCCTCGCTGGTATCCCGTGGCCCTCTCGGCCGACCTGCGCCCCGGCGCCAACATCGTCGCCGGCTTCGCAGAAGGCCAGGAGCTCGCGCTCTGGCGTTCGGCCGACGGCGCGGCGCAGGCCTGGGACAACCGGTGCCCGCACCGCAGCGTGCGCTTCACGCTCGGCCGGGTGGTCGAAGACCGCCTCTCCTGCGCGTACCACGGCTGGCAGTACGCCGCGGGCAACGGGCAGTGCGTGAGCATTCCGGCCCACCCGGCGATGCAGGCGCCGCGCAACGTCTGCGCCAAGGTGTTCGGCGCGGTCGATGCGGCCGGCATGTTGTGGGTCAATCTTTTGTCGCAAGACGCGTCTGCCGCGCCGCCGTCGCTGGCCGATGCCGTGCCGGCCGGCTGGCACTTCTGCCGCACGCTGACGCTGCGCGCCGGCGCAAAGGACGTGCGCGATGCGCTTGCACAGCACGGCTTGGCGGCCGATACGGCAGCGGGCGCATTTCGCGGCGTGCTCGAAGGGGTGCAGTCCGTTGCACTGGTGCTCGACGCGCAGCCGCAGCTCACCTTCGTCCACCTGTGGACCGAGGCATCCCCCGGCTCCGACGCGATGAAGACCCTGCACACGGCCGCGCGCAACCTGCGCGGCGCCATCGAAACACAAGGCTGAAGGAACGACCGCGATGCCCTTCATCACCGACGACGCCAACATGCTCGACGACTGGCTGGTCGTCGGGCCCGCTACTGCGCTGGCCGGCGCCTCCGGACAGCAACCGCATGCCACCCGCCTGCTCGGTGAAACGCTGGCGCTCTGGGCCGATGCCGACGGCGCACCGCAATGCCGCCTCGCCGCACAGCCGCTGGCCGTGCAATCGCGCTACGGCTACCTCTGGGTCTGCCCGAGCGGCCGCCCCGCGCGCCCGCTCTTCGCATTCCCGGAGTACACCGAAGCCGGCCGCCGCACCGTCGATTGCGGCGGCATCGGCGTCGCGGTGTCGGGCCTGCGCGTGATCGAGAACTTCCTCGACATGGCGCATTTCCCGTTCGTGCACGCCAACTACCTCGGCCAGGTTCCGCACACCGAGGTCGCGCCCTACCAGGTGAACATCGACCCCGCCACCGGCGAAATCTGGGCCACCGACTGCCGTTTCTGGCAACCCCGCGCCTCGGCCGCACACGACACCGGCGCCAACGTGCTCTACAAGTACCGCGTGATGCAGCCCTTCTCGGCCATGCTCTACAAGTCGAGCATGCGCCCCGACGCGCAGGACGCCATCGCCCTCTTCCTGCAGCCGATCGACGACGAGCACGTGATCGCCCACACAATGCTTGCCTGCTTCGACGACGTCTCCACGGACGCCGAACTCATCGCCTTCCAGCAGACGATCTTCGGGCAGGACAAGCCGATCCTGGAGAACCACGCCTTCAAGCGCATGCCGCTCGAAGGCCGCGCCGAGACGCCGACGCGCGGGGACACGTCCTCGGTGGCCTACCGACGCTGGCTGCGCGAGCGTGGCATGCGCTTCGGCACGAGGGCCGCGGCATGAGCGGGATGCTCAAGCTCTACGACCACCCGCTCTCGGGCAACTGCTTCAAGGTGCGGCAGATGTTGGCGTGGCTCGGCGTTGCACACGAAGCCGTGCCGGTGGATTTTTATCCCGGGCGTGCGCACAAGTCGGCCGCATTTCTCGCAAAGGTCAATCCGCTCGGGCAGATCCCGGTAATCGACGACGGCGGCTTCATGCTGCGCGATGCGCAGGCCATCCTGGTCTACCTCGCGAGCCGCCACGACGCGCAGCACCGCTGGTATCCGAACGATGCGAAGCTGCGCGGCCAGGTCGCGATGTGGCTCGCCACGGCCGACGAAATCACGCGCACCGCCTCGGCCGCCCGGTTGCACGACGCACTTGGCTACCACCACCTGGACATCGACGCCTGCCGCAGCGGCGCGCGCGCCGTGTTTCGCGTGCTCGACGACCACCTCGCCGAACAGGCCAGCGCGGGCCTTCGCTGGCTCGCGTCGTCACCCGATCCGACGATTGCCGACCTCGCCTGCTTTCCGTATGTCGCACTGGCCGGCGAAGGCGGCATCTCGCTGGATGAGTTTCCGGCCCTCCGCAACTGGGTCTGGGATTTCCGACACCTCCCCGGGTTCATCGGGATGTCGGGTATCTTCCCTGCTGGCCCTGCCTGAGTATTCTTGGGGCCTCGCCTCCCCACCCTCTCTTCCCCCCCGAACCCGCCATGAAAACCAAAGCCGCCGTCGCCTGGAAATCCGGAGCCCCGCTCACCATCGAAACCGTGGACCTCGAAGGACCGAAGTTCGGCGAAGTGCTGGTCGAGATCAAGGCCACCGGCATCTGCCACACCGACTACTACACGCTCTCGGGCGCCGACCCCGAAGGCATCTTTCCCGCGATCCTCGGCCATGAAGGCGCGGGCATCGTGGTCGATGTGGGCCCCGGCGTCACGACGCTGAAAAAGGGCGACCACGTCATCCCGCTCTACACGCCCGAGTGCCGCCACTGCAAGTTCTGCCTCTCGCGCAAGACCAACCTCTGCCAGCTGATCCGCGGCACGCAGGGCAAGGGCCTGATGCCCGACGGCACCTCGCGCTTCAGCCTCGACGGCAAGCCCATCGCGCACTACATGGGCACCTCGACCTTCAGCAACTACACGGTCGCCCCCGAAATCTCGCTCGCCAAGATCCGTGAGGACGCGCCCTTCGACAAGGTCTGCTACATCGGCTGCGGCGTCACCACCGGCATCGGCGCGGTGATCTTCACGGCCAAGGTCGAAGCCGGCGCCAACGTGGTGGTGTTCGGCCTCGGCGGCATCGGCCTGAACGTCATTCAAGGCGCGAAGATGGTGGGCGCCGACAAGATCATCGGCGTGGACCTCAACCCCGAGCGCGAAGCCATGGCCCGCAAGTTCGGCATGACGCACTTCATCAACCCGACGAACACCGAGAACGTGGTCGATGCCATCGTGCAGCTGACCGACGGCGGCGCGGACTACAGCTTCGAGTGCATCGGCAACACCAAGGTGATGCGCCAGGCACTTGAATGCACGCACAAGGGCTGGGGCCGCAGCATCATCATCGGCGTGGCCGAGGCGGGTGCGGAAATCAGCACGCGGCCGTTCCAGTTGGTCACCGGCCGCAAGTGGGAAGGCTCGGCCTTCGGCGGCGCGCGCGGCCGCACCGACGTGCCGAAGATCGTGGACTGGTACATGGAAGGCAAGATCAACATCGACGACCTGATCACGCACACCATGCCGCTGGAAGACATCAACAAAGGGTTCGATCTGATGAAGCGCGGCGAATCGATTCGCGGCGTGGTCCTGTACTGAGCACCGCGAGGCACCAGCAGCCATGAACCGCATGGAGCCATTGCGCAAGATCGAAGCGGGCGTCCTCGAAGTCGCGTACCACGACACCGGCCCCGCAGATGGCCCGCCCGTGCTGCTGATGCACGGCTTTCCGTACGACATCCACACGTATGCCGAAGTCGCGCCGATGCTCGCAGGCCAAGGCTGCCGTGTCATCGTGCCGTACATGCGCGGCTATGGCGCCACGCGCTTCCTCGCCGACGCCACGCCGCGCTCGGGCGAACAGGCGGCGTTCGGCGCCGACCTGCTCGCGCTGCTCGACGCGCTGAAGATCGACCGCGCGGTGCTCGCCGGCTACGACTGGGGCGGCCGCGCCGCCTGCGTGGTCGCGGCGCTGTGGCCCGAGCGCTGCGCGGGGCTGGTCTCGCTCAACAGCTACAACATCCAGAACATCGCGAAGGCGATGGAGCCGGACACGGCCGAGAACGAGCACAGCCTCTGGTACCAGTACTACTTCCACAGCGAACGCGGCCGCGCCGGGCTTGCGAAAGACCGCAAGGCCATCGCGAAGCTGCTGTGGAAACTGTGGTCGCCGACCTGGCAGTTCGACGACGCCACCTTCGCGCGCAGCGCCGCCGCGTTCGATCATCCGGATTTCGTCGACGTGGTGATCCACTCGTACCGCCACCGCTTTGGCCTCGTGCCCGGCGACCCGGCGTATGCGGACATCGAACGCCGCCTCGCCGCGCAGCCCATGATCACCGTGCCCGCCATCACCTTCGACGGCATCGACGACGGTGTGCGGCCACCGGCCGACGCGTCGGCCCACGCGCACCGTTTCAGCGGACCGCGCTCGCACCGCCTCGTGCCCGGCGCGGGCCACAACCTGCCGCAGGAAGCGCCCCGCACCTTCGCCGACGCCGTGCTCGAACTGGTGCCCGCACTGCGCAACGAAAAGCCATGACCGACCACACACCCAAGACCCTGTCCGAACACCCCTGCTTCGGCGGCGTGCAGAGCTTTCACGAACACGCCTCGCAAGAGATCGGGCTTCCGATGCGCTTCTCGGTCTACCTGCCGCCGCAGGCTGCGAACGGACCGGTGCCGGCGCTCCTCTACCTCGCGGGCCTCACCTGCAACGAGGAGACCTTCGCCATCAAGGCCGGCGCGCAGCGCATGGCCGCGAGCCTGGGCCTTGCGCTGATCGCGCCCGACACCAGCCCGCGCGGCCCCGCCGCCGAGTGCGTGCCCGGCGCGAAGGACGACTGGGACTTCGGCATCGGCGCAGGCTTCTACCTCGACGCCACGCGCGAGCCCTGGGCCACGCACTGGCGCATGGAGAGCTGGATCGTCCACGAGCTGCTGCCGCTGGTGGCGCAGCACTTCGCGATCGACGGGCAGCGTATCGGCATCTTCGGCCACTCGATGGGCGGCCATGGCGCGCTCACGCTGGCGCTGCGGCACCCGGGGCGCTTCAAGTCGCTCTCGGCTTTCGCGCCGATCTGCGCGCCCACGCAGTGCCCGTGGGGCGAGAAGGCGTTCAACGGCTACCTCGGTGCGCCGGGCGTGGACCGCGCGCAGTGGCTCGCGCACGACGCCAGTGCGCTCATGCGCTCGCAGACCGTCGCGCCGTATCCGCAGGGCATCCTCATCGACCAGGGGCTGGCCGACAAATTCCTCGCGGAGCAACTGCACCCCGAGGCCTTCGAGGGGGCCTGCTTCGCCGCGGGCCAGCCGCTCACGCTGCGCCGGCACGCGGGCTACGACCATGGCTACTACTTCATCCAGAGCTTCATGGCCGACCACATCGCGCACCACGCGCAATCGCTGCACGCGCAGCAGCCCTGATCGACGACGGCGGGCACGCGCCGTATCATGAAACGCATGTCCGCCGCCCAAATTCCCGCCTTCCACCTGCGGTCGCGCGATGGCACCGCCGAAGAGAGCATCGTGCTGGCCGGCATCTGGCGCCGCGCATGGATCTCGGCCAACCGCAACGCCGCCTTCACCGAACCGATCTCACACTGGCTGCGGCGCGTGCAGACCGAATTCGTGCCGCCGGCCGATGTGGTGCTGGCCGAGCGCGATGGCCAGGTGCTCGCGTTCATGGTGCTGCTGGAGCGGCGCGAGTACGTGGCGCAGCTCTTCGTCGAGCCGCACCTGCGCAACCAGGGCCTCGGGCAGGCGCTGCTCGACGAGGCATGCGTGCGCATACCGACCGGCTGGCGCCTGCACGTGGCCACCACCAATACCGCCGCGCAGCGCTTCTACGAACGCTACGGCCTCGTGCGCGGTACGGTCGACCGGCACCCGACCAGCGGTCGCGAACGCATCGCCTACCATTGGTCGCCCTCCCGCCCGCCATGGCGCGTGAGCTGAGCGGCCCTTCATTTCTTCTTCCACATGCGCATCGATCACATCGCACTCTGGACCACCGATCTCGAACGCTGCAAGCGCTTCTATATCGACTACTTCGGCGCGACGGCCGGCGCGGGTTATGTCAATCCGGCCAAGGGTTTCGCCTCGTGCTTCCTGAGCCTGGGCGATGGCGCCCGCATCGAGGCGATGACGACCAGCACGCTCGCGCCCGTGACGGCCGAACCCGGTGCGCAGCGCATGGGTTGGACGCACCTGGCGATCAGCGTGGGCTCCGATGCCGCTGTCGATGAACTCACGCAGCGCCTGAAGGCCGACGGCTATCCGCTGCTCGACGGCCCGCGCCGCACCGGCGACGGCTACTACGAGAGCGTGGTGCTCGACCCCGACGGCAACCGCATCGAGATCACGGCCTGAGGGCGAAGGAACACCCCGTGCACTACCTCCTGATCTACGACACCGCCCCCGACTACCTGGAACGCCGCGGCGAATTCCGCGACGTGCACCTGGCCTTCGCGTGGCAGGCAGTGGAGCGCGGCGAGCTGCTGCTCGGAGGCGCCACCGGCAACCCGCCCGACGGCGCCGTGCTGCTGTTCGAAACCGACTCGCCCGATGTGCCGGCGGCTTTCGCCAAGGCCGATCCGTATGTGCTCAACGGCATCGTGACGGGCTGGCGGGTGAAGGCCTGGAACACGGTGGTCGGCGCGGAGGCATCGACGCCGGTCAGGCCGAACGCGCCGCGATGAGCGATTTCGTCCAGAGCCTGCACGAGGTCTTCGAGCGCCTGGGCCGCATCCAGACGCGCCGCATGTTCGGCGGACACGGCGTATGGCACGAGGGCCGCATGATCGCGCTCGTCGCGAAGGACACGCTCTACCTGAAGTCCGATGCCGGCAGCGCCGAGCATTTCGACCGGCTGAACCTGCCGCCCTTCACCTATGTGCGGCAAGGCAAGGAGATGCCGATGTCGTACCGCCTCGCGCCCGCGGATCTCTTCGAGGACCGCGAAGAAGCCGCGCGCTGGGGCCGCCTCGCCTACGAAGCCGCCCTGCGTTCGGGCCAGCCGCCCAAACAGCCCAAGCCAAAGTCCACCCCCAAGCCGCAGCAGCGAAGAAAGCCGCAGCGAAAAAGACACCCGCAAAGAAAGCCCCAGTGAAGACCAAGAAAGCAGCCCCTCGGTGAGCGACAACACCTCTTCGTTGCCACCCCTCCCCGAACGCGAGCAGATCGCCCTGCTCCAGCCCTTCGACGGCCTGGACCTGAAGGACATCGTCGTCGTCGCCACGCTGCAGGAGGCCGAGCACGCAGCCGCGACCTTGCTGGCCGCGGGTGTCGCCGGCTTCGACACCGAATCCAAGCCCACATTCGCGAAGAACGAGGTTTCGGGCGGCCCGCACGTGGTGCAGTTCTCCACGCGCGAGCGGGCCTGGCTCTTCCAGCTGCACCGCATCGAATGCAACCCGGTGGTCGCCGCGCTGATCGCCTCGAGCGAATTGAAGAAGGTGGGCTTCGGCCTCTCGACCGACCTCACGCTGATCCGCAACCGGCTGAACATCGAGCCGGGCGCGGTGTACGACATCGACAACGAATTCCGCCGCCGCGGCTACCGCAAGTCGGTGGGCGTGAAGACGGCGGTGGCGCTGGTGTTCGACCGGCGCTTCATGAAGTCGCGCAAGGCGACCACCTCGAACTGGGCCAACAGGCAACTGACGGAATCGCAGATCCGCTACGCGGCGAACGATGCCTATGCGTCGATCCGCGTGTACGACGCGCTGTTTGCCGGCGCCTAACCCTTCCGCTGATGGAGTGGAAACTGGCGCTATCACGGCAGCCTGTTGGGCAAGTGCAACTTACTGCACGAGCTGCGTCCTCTATTCCGCTCTTTGCAGTGTCTGTCTGTATCTCGCAGCACGGCAGAGTCTGCCAACTACTCCGCACTCTTTTGGGTTTGTTCGGTGATTGCGGCCGAGCGACCATTGTTTGCAAAGGTGCTGGACATAGAGGCCTCAGACTTTTTGAACGATCACTCGTCAAGGTCTGTGCGTGCCCTCTTCCATCTTTGCCGTTTCGCGGACCATTTCCGTCGGCAGCGCCGCCATGCCCAGCCTGCTGGGCAACCCCGCGCTGGAGTTCAAGTCGCTTGACGGCCGCGAGGCGTTGGGCGAACTCTTCGAATACACCGTCCGCCTGCAGACCCCCGACAGCCCAGCGCTCACCGAATACATAACCGCCAATGTGCCGATCAAGCAACTGATCGGCAAAGAGTTCAGCGTCTGCATCGAACTGGACGGCAAAGGCTTTGCGGTCCGTATGGGCGCCGGTACGCGGGAGATCAACGGCTTGGTGACCAGCGCCCGGTTCGTGCAGCACGAGAGCCGCCGAGGCATCTACGAAATCACTCTGCGGCCGTGGCTGATCCTTGCCACACGTACCAGCGACTACAGGATCTTCCAGAACAAGACGCCGCTGGAGATCATCGAGCAGGTCCTCGCGGACTACAACTTCCCCACTGAAAGGCGCGTCACCCATCGCTATCCAAAGCGCGTGTTTCAGGTCCAGTACGGCGAGACCGACTTCGAATTCATCACCCGGCTGATGCAGGAATTCGGCATCTACTATTTCTTCGAGCACAAGGAAGGTGCGCACAGGTTGGTGCTGCTGGACGATCTCGGGGCCCACAAGAAGTCCGAGAGCGAGGCCTACCGAACCATCAGCTACCACCCGCCAGGCTACAAGATCGACGAGGAATACTGCGACAACTTCTGCAGCATCGAGAACCTCGAATCGGGCCAGTGGGTTACCGACGATTTCGACTTCACCCAGCCGCGCGCAAGGCTCCAGCAGACCTCCCGGATGCCGCGCAACACGGGCAACAGCACGCAGGAGATCTACAAGTGGCCGGGCGACTACAGCGACCCGGGCGAAGGCTACGACCTCGCGCGAACCCGCATGGAAGCGACGGGCGCACCCGGTAGCCGTGGCCGGGGAAGCGGCAACCTGCGCGCGGTGGTGACGGGGTGCACCTTCTCGCTGGTCAACTATCCGCAGGATGCGGCGAACCGGGAGTATCTGGTCATCGCCAGCACTCTGCGCCTGCACGAAAGCGGGCATGCCAGCGGCCAGGAAGACTACGTTTGCCATACAGACTTCGAGGTTCAGCCCGCCAACAAGATCTTCCGCTCCCCGCAGACCCAGTCCAAGCCCCACACCACGGGCCCGCAAACGGCCATCGTCACCGGCCCGAATGGGCAGGAAATCTGGACCGACGAGTACGGCCGCATCAAGGTCAGCTTTCACTGGAACCGCTACTGCACCAAGGACGAGAACTCCTCCTGCTGGATCCGCGTGGCCTCCCCTTGGGCTGGCACCAACTTTGGCGGCATGCAGGTTCCTCGCATTGGTCAGGAAGTGATCGTCGACTTCGAGAATGGCGACCCCGACCGGCCCATCGTCACGGGGCGCGTCTACAACCGGCTGAACATGCCGCCCAGGCTACTGCCCGCACAGAAGAATCTCTCGGGCTTTCGCAGCCGCGAACTGAGCCCGGATGGCAGCGGGCTGGGTGCGCGAGGCAACCACCTGGAACTCGACGACCATCCCGGCAAGATCCAGGCGCAGCTCAAGAGCGATCACCTGAGCAGCAGCCTGAGTCTCGGATACATCGGGCGCATCGAAGACACGGCAGGTCGCAAGGATGACCGGGGCCAGGGTGTCGAACTGCGCACGGACGGCCATGGCGCCGTCCGCGCCGCCAAGGGTTTGCTGCTCACCACGGAGGCCAGGCCCAATGCGCAGGCGCACATCACCGACATGGGCGAGACCATCTTCAGGCTCACGCAGGCGCGCGATCTGCATGAGGGGCTGAGCGAGATGGCGCAGCAGGCCAAGGCACACAAGACGGGCGATCAGGACGCCGTCACGAAGGTCCTGAAAGAACACAACGACGCGATCAAGGGCAAGAGCGGCAACACGGCGCAGGGCCACTTCCCGGAACTCAACGAAGCCCATCTGGTGCTTGCCAGCCCGGCAGGCATTCACAGCACCGCCGGCACGGCGACGCACATCGCAAGCGTCGCGCACACCGCACTGAGCAGTGGCGGCCATACCAGCATCAGCGCAGGCAAGAGCCTGTTGGCCAGCGTCAAGGACGCTATGCGCCTCTTCGCCTACAAGGCCATTCGCCTGACGGCGGCCACCGCGGGCATCGACATCGTGGCGCTGCAGGACAGCATCAAGCTCATGGCCAAGCTAGACATCAAGCTGGAAGCCAACAGGATCAGCATCACCGCAAAAGAAGAGATCCTGATCAACGGAGGGAGTAGCTACACCCGATGGGATGCCTCGGGCATCGTGCATGGCACCAATGGTGTGTGGCGCGAGCATGCGGCTACGCACAGCTTGGTGGGGCCGGACTGTCTGCCAGTCCCGATTACTTCCTTCGACTCGCCCCAGGTGCTGCCGAAGAAGCACGGCAAGTTCCGTTTTTCTGTCTAAAGCCTGAGGCACATGATCATCAGCCCTCCTTTTCTCTCGCTGAGCGACATCCCCGTTTATGACGGGCAGTGTGTCAGGGATGTCATGCTAGGTGGCATTGTTGGCAGCGGCGCCTACCCGATCAGTCAGGCCATGGGCTGGCATGGTGGGCTTCACATCCATGCGCCGACCAACATGGAGCCCGTGCGCGCCATCGCCGACGGCACCGTGATTTTCAGGCGCGACGCGGGCAACGCGCGCTACGACAACGAGGACCACTCGACCGGTTGCGTTGTGATCCGCCACGTGACCGAGATCGGCGCGCAGGGCACCACGCCCGTGACTGCCACCTACTACTCCATCACCCAACATCTACGGCAACTGGATCGCGATCTGCCCGCTGTCGGCAGGACCATCTACCGCAAGGACAGGCTCGGACTGGCCGGCACCATCCACGGCGAGAGCGACCGCATCCATCTGGAAATCATCGCGGGCGACGCCGACACCCTCAAACTCGTCGGTCGCAGCACAGGCGAATTGGCAATTGGCGGCAACGGTCGCTCGGACGCGGTCTACGGCCAGATGTACGTGCTGATGCCCGCCAAGAGCCCGTGCTACGGTGCTCAGCCGGCCGGCGTTACCGCTCCCGCGGCCACGGGGGACACTGGCAACGACGACTTGATCGTTGCCATTCGGTATGAAACGGGGAGCGCGACGCTCACCACCCACAAACTCAACGGCGACATCGTTGGTACGGCACCCCAAGAAACCGGCGCCGAATACAACCTTTACACCGAAGCAAGCGCGCGCCATGGCCACCTGAGCACAGCCGACCAACTCATCAGCAGCCCCAGTGGTTGGTACGAGTTGCTGCGCTTCGGTCGCAATCTGGGCGTTGACCCCTTGCCTTTCAATGCAGCCCATTGGCGCAAGGTCGTCGTGCCGGGTCAGCCGGGCGGCGTCTGGATCAATCTGAATGCCGCCAACACCAGGAAATTCAGCGATGCCGATTTCCCACATTGGGCAGGCTGGAAGCTGATTGACGACGACGCCACCGACGACAACAGCCGATGTGACTCAACCGCGATCAACGCGATGCTGACCTCGCCGCCTCAACCCGGCGCCACGACGGTCCTTACACCAGTGCAGAAGGCGGCCGATCGCATGCGAAACCTGTGCAAACCCGACGTGCAGGAGAAATTGGCCAAGACCATTTGCAAGTTTCCAACCGAATGGGCAAAGGACGAGGTGCGCAAGCGCTGGGCATGGACGAGGGAGACCGGCAATCCTTCTGTGCCGTATCCGCTGGAAGACGAAACCGACTTCACGGAAATGACGGACTTCGCGCAGAAGCTTTGCTTCTGGGAAGAACTGCCTGCCGAAGACAAGAGCCGCCTGACGATCAAGCACTGGCATTTCCACCCAAGGGAATTCATCAAGCATTTCAGGATGTGTGGGTGGTTGAGCAAGATGGAGCTTTCAAGAACGCTAAGTACCGCGCCACCTGCAGGAAGGACTCGTGCAGACGCATTACGTGTCCCCATGAATGAGATGCTGCGCAAATACCGTGCGGCGAGCAGTCGCCAACGAACAGCACACTTCCTCGCACAAGTAGGTCATGAGACTGGGTGGTGGCAGTTTCGAGAAGAACTCGGCAATGAGAGGCATTTTCGGACCATGTACGAGGTAATTACCGTCTCGGAAGCGGCGGCGGACTATCGATCTGGAATCGCCCAACGCTTCAATCTTGTCCAGAGAGGGGAGAGTGAGCAAACATACGCAGCGCGTAGACCTGGTGTCCTCGTAATCAAGGCCCAGGGCATGGACAACGGATTGGCAAGCTCGGCGACAGGTGGGCAGGGAGGAGATGGCCCTAGATTCCGGGGGCGAGGGTTTCTGCAGATTACCGGACGACGCAACTACACAAGCTACAGCACTTTTCGCGGTCGCAATTTCACTACTGACCCGAACCCTCTATTGCTAGCCTCAGATGATTTGAATGCTTGTGACGCATCTGGTTTCTACTGGGCGAGAGAACGTGCAAACGCTGAAGCAGATGCTGGCACCGCACCGCGAAACGTTACGCGTGTAGGTGGGATTGTCAATCGCGGTAGTGCGAACAGAGTCCCCTTGCATGGGAACGAGCGGCAAACTGCATTCACCAGCATTTGGAGTCATTTGAATGATGCGGTTTGACAAGGTATTGCTTTGCCTTTCGCTTGTTTTTGTGATGCGCGCAACCATTGCCGATTCGCATCTTCCGGAGTGCTCAACTCCTCCTGCCGTTTTGATCGACGGGCTTAGTCGGACTGCTTGCGAAATTTCCCAGTCAGTAATGGTCGAGCGCTACTCAGGTCCGAAGCCAGCACACCCTTACGCCAGCGAGTTCGACCGGCGCAAGGTGGCGATTGCAATCGGAAAGAAAGCCGAATCCGTCACGACAGTGGCTGGGATAAGGGCCGGGCCTCGCGCTGTCCAAGTTCAAACCAGCTTGCTGTACCCCCCACTTGTTGACCAAGTAGCCAAGCGCTACCCGACTCCGAAGGCGCGCAGATATAAGCGCTGGGTGATTGGGTATGAACAAATTGAGTACGGCGCCCAAGGCTCCGCACAAGGATTCCCCTTGGAATGTGCAACGGCCGTTCACTCGACCACGCAAGCAACGAAGATCGTTGCAGAGTGCTTTCCACTTGAGGAAAGAGCCCGTTTCTTGAAAACATTGGACGCTGTACGAGGACTGCGCGGGCCTTGAAATGCTGCACCGGGTCTGGCCAACGGCGCAGTCCGAAGGAGGGCGATGCCCTGACCAACACTGCTGGACATGGCGATGTACACCAAGAAGTCATGGCAAGTCAGGTGAGCGCGGTCCGACTCTTTACGATTTTGGACCGCGCACGACGTTCGCAACTATCTTCAATCAATCGTCCACAGTGCAGATGCACTGTGGATACGTCCAACAGGCCTGGATATTCAAGAGAACTGCTGGCGAGCAGCGCCTTCAGTCCCGCCCCGCCTCCAGGATCGCCTGCGCGAGCCGGGCGGGATTGGAGAAGAACATCTCGTGGCTGCCAGGGCACTCCACCAGCCTGAAAAGCCCCAGCCGCTCCGACAGGCGCGGATGCCACGGCAGGCTGTGCGGCAGCGCGATGTCCTGCTGGCAGTTGACGTAGGACTTGCCGAGCGCAAGGGCTGCGAGCGGCTGCTTCAGCTGGATCTTGTCGGTGAAGGTGCGGTACGCGTGCGGGTTCAGCTTGTCGTAGGCCGCCTGCGCGAGCGCGAGGTCGGCATCGTTGATGAACGCATCGCGCCAGACTTCGAACGGCAAGGTCACCGCATTGCCGTTCGCGCCGGCGATGACGTCGAACATCGCCACGTAATGCGGCGGCACCATGTCGTTGAGCGATTCGCCGTCGAGCGGCACGAAGGCGTTGATGTAGACCAGCCGCTTCAACCGGTGCGCGATGCGATCGGCCACGCCCGAGATCACCATGCCGCCGTAGCTGTGGCCCGCGAGGCGCACTTCGGTCAGGTCTTTCTCCTCGATGTAGCGAACGGCCGAAGCGATTGCATCGTCGAGGCCGGTGGCCGCCCGGTCGTCGCCGGGCCGGTTGCCCGCCAGCGTCGGGCAATGCACCGCGTGGCCGGCTTTGCGCATGTGATCGGCCACGGCTTCGATTTCGGCGCCGGTGTGCCAGGCGCCATGGACGAGAACGTAGGTGTCGGACATGGATGTCTCCTTCTTCGGTGGAAAGGAGAACGACTGTAGGAACGGGGGCGCGCTCCGGATGGCCGCGGACTGCCAGGCCCATGGCCGATTCGTGCCATCTGCCGGGGTTGCCATTATTCAATAATTCAAAGATACTTGAATTATGGAAGAAAATGACGTCGTCCGATCCCTGGCTGCCCTCGCGCAGCCGATTCGCCTGAGGGTGTTTCGCGCACTGGTGGTGGCCGGCCCGGCGGGCCTGACACCCAGTGCGCTGACTGAAGCGCTGGAGGTTTCTGCCACAGGCTTGTCCTTCCATCTCAAGGAGCTCGTGCATGCGAGCCTGATCTCGCAGGAGCGACAGGGCCGCAACCTCATTTATCGCGCGTCGTTCGACCGGATGAACGCCCTGCTCGGCTACCTCACCGAGAACTGCTGCCAGGGAGAAGCGTGCCTCGTCGAAGGCGCCGCTCCGTGCGATTGCTGAAGAAAAGGGAGCACCTGTAAAGCGCTTCACGTTCACCTGCACATCGATGACTTCGCCAGGAGCATCGCCTTCTACTCCAACTTGTTTGCTGCGGCGCCCACGCGCGTTGAAGCCGACTATGCGAAATGGATCGTTGGCCTCGCCAACGCGTGTGCCCGGCCTCGACCATCCGCATGTTCAAAGAGATCACCCGACTTCCACCAACGAGAAACATCGTCATGGCTGAAAAAACCTACAACGTGCTCTTCATCTGCACGGGCAACTCCGCGCGCTCCATCCTGGCCGAGGGCCTGCTCAACGAGCTGGGCAAAGGGCGATTCAAGGCCTACTCTGCAGGCAGTCATCCCGCCGGCAAGGTCAACGCCTACGCATTGCTCACGCTGGACAAGATGCACCTTGCCACCACCGGCTATCGCAGCAAGAACTGGGACGAGTTCGCAAAGCCCGATGCGCCGGAGATGGACTTCGTTCTCACCGTCTGCGACAAGGCCGCCGGCGAGGTGTGCCCGGTATGGCCCGGCCAGCCGATGACCGCGCACTGGGGCGTGGCCGATCCCGCGGCGTTCGCGGGACCGCAGGAGGCCACCGAGCGTCAGTTCATGGACACGGCCCTCACGCTGAAGCGCCGGATCGAGCTGATGCTGGCCCTGCCCCTGGCCCGGCTCGACTCGATGGCCATCCAACGCGAGATCCGCGACATCGGCAAGGTTCGAAAGGCTGCGCAATGACGCTCAACGTACTCATTCTCTGCACCCACAATTCGGCCCGCAGCGTGCTGGCCGAGGGCATGCTCAACCACTGGGCCCGGAAGCTGGGCAAGGACGTGAAGGCGTTCAGCGCCGGCAGCGCGCCCAGCGGAAGGATCAACCCGTTCGCCATCGAGGTGCTGCAGGCTGCCGGCGTGAACACCGAAGGCTTTCGCAGCAAGAGCTGGGATGAATTCGCCACGCCGGTCATGCATGTGGTCATCACCGTCTGCGACAGTGCGGCGCAGGAAGCCTGCCCGTACTGGCCCGGCACGCGCGTCAAGGTGCATTGGGGATATCCGGACCCGTCCAACGCCGAGGGCGGCGACGACGCCAAGCGCCAGGCCTTCGAGCTCACGCGCCAGGCGATCTCCTATCGCATGCTGCAACTGCTCGCGCTGGACAACCCGGAAGCGATGAGCGACGCCGAGTTGCAAGAGCGGCTCAAGCGCATTTCCGCGAACTGACACCATGAGCGCAGTCATCGAAAGCCCGCGCGCCAGCGCGGCCCCCATGAGCGTGTTCGAGCGCTACCTGACGGTGTGGGTGTTCCTTTGCATCGTCGTGGGCATCGCGTTGGGACAGCTGTTCCCGGCGGTATTCCAAGCAGTGGGTCGCCTCGAGATCGCCAAGGTCAACATCCCCGTGGGCGTGCTGATCTGGGTAATGATCATCCCGATGCTGCTGCGAGTCGATTTCGCGGCCCTTGCGCAGGTGAAGAACCATTGGCGCGGCATCGGCGTGACGCTGTTCATCAACTGGGCGGTGAAGCCGTTCTCCATGGCCTTCCTGGCGTGGCTCTTCGTGCGACAGGTCTTTGCCGGCCACCTGCCGGCCGACCAGCTCGACAGCTACGTGGCCGGCCTGATCCTGCTGGCCGCAGCGCCCTGCACAGCGATGGTCTTCGTCTGGAGCCGGTTGACGGGCGGGGACCCGGTCTTCACGCTGTCGCAGGTCGCGTTGAACGACGCCATCATGGTGTTCGCCTTCGCGCCCATCGTCGGCCTGTTGCTGGGCCTGTCGGCGATCACCGTGCCCTGGGACACGCTCATCACCTCGGTGGCGCTCTACATCGTCTTGCCGGTGATCTTCGCGCAGGTGCTGCGCAAGCAGTTGCTGAAGGCAGGGCCTGCCGCATTCGAGCGCGCCATGCATCGCATCGGACCGTGGTCGATCGCAGCCCTGCTGCTGACGCTCGTGCTCCTGTTCGCCTTCCAGGGCGAAGCCATCATCCGGCAACCGCTGGTGATCGCGATGCTCGCGGTGCCGATCCTGATCCAGGTGGTGCTGAACTCCGGCCTGGCCTACTGGCTCAACCGAAAGCTCGGCGAGAAGCACAACATTGCATGTCCTTCAGCGCTGATCGGCGCATCCAACTTCTTCGAGCTGGCGGTGGCCGCAGCCATCAGCCTGTTCGGCTTTCACTCGGGGGCCGCGCTGGCAACGGTAGTCGGCGTGCTGATCGAAGTGCCGATCATGCTGGCCGTGGTCAAGGTCGTGAACTCTTCGCGGGACTGGTATGAATCCTGAGCTTCCCAACGTCGATCTCGCGCTGTTCGCAAGACCCGATCCAAATCTTCTGCTGCCGCCGCCAGCACAGCGCTCGACGCATGCGCCGCGCATCCTGCTTCTGTACGGCTCGGTTCGCGAACGCTCCTACAGCCGGTTGCTCACGGAAGAAGCGGCACGACTGCTTCGCGCGCTGGGGGCGGGGACGCGAGTCTTCGATCCGCGCGGGCTCCCGCTCCCGGACGCCGAACCCGACAGTCACCCGAAGGTGCAGGAACTGCGAGAACTCGCGCAGTGGGCCGAAGGCATGGTGTGGACATCGCCCGAACGCCACGGCGCGATGACCGGCATCATGAAAGCGCAGATCGACTGGATCCCGCTGGCCGTCGGCTCGGTGCGCCCCACGCAGGGCAAGACGCTCGCGGTGATGGAAGTGTCGGGTGGCTCGCAATCGTTCAATGCGGTCAATCAACTGCGCGTGCTGGGCCGCTGGATGCGCATGATCACGATCCCCAACCAGTCGTCGGTCGCGAAGGCCTTCCTCGAATTCGAGGAGAACGGCCGCATGAAGCCCTCGCCCTACTACGAGCGCGTGGTCGACGTGATGGAAGAGCTGGTGAAGTTCACCCTGCTCACGCGCGACTGCGCGGATTACCTGGTCGACCGCTACAGCGAGCGGCGCGAGAGCGCGGAGGCGCTGTCCAGACGGGTCAACCTGCGCAGCATCTGAGCAAGGCCAACGCAGCGTGCAACACAGGACCACGACGACCGTGCTGCTCGGGGTGGCCCAGACCCTGGCGTGGGCCTCGTCCTACTACCTCCCTGCGGTGCTGGCCGGCGCCATCGGCAAGGACATCGGCATTTCCACGTCCACGGTCTTCGGCGCTTTCTCGGTTGCACTGCTCGTTTCCGCCGGCATCGGGCCGTACGCCGGCCGGCTCATCGACCGCCGCGGCGGGCGTCCGGTGCTCATCGCCAGCAACGTGGCGTTTGCCGCAGGGCTGGCCACGCTGAGCCAGGCCACGCATGCCAGCCATGTGTTCGCCGCCTGGGCGCTGATGGGCCTGGCCATGGGCAGCGGGCTCTATGAAGCAGCGTTCGCAACCGTGGTGCGCCTGCATGGCCAGGATGCGCGCAGCGCAATCACCGGCATCACACTGTTCGCAGGCTTTGCGAGCACCGTGGGTTGGCCGTTGTCGGCCTATCTGGAAAGCACCGTGGGCTGGCGCGGGGCGTGCCTTGCCTGGGCGGCGTTGCATCTGGTGATCGGTCTTCCACTCAATGTGCTGCTGCCACGCGCCTCTCGCCCCGGCCAGGCGTCGTCGAATGAAGCAACTGCCGCCCGGAAGGACACTGGCGCTGGACTTGCACCAGCGCAGCAGCGTCGCGCCGCCTTCCTGATGGCCTACGTCTTTGCCGTCACCTGGTTCATCAGCACGGCGATGGCCGCACACCTTCCGGAGTTGCTGTTGGCCAGCGGCGCCACGCTGGCCGCGGCGGTTGGCATCGCCGCCCTGGTCGGGCCGGCCCAGGTGGTGGGGCGGGTGATCGAGTTCACTTTTCTAAAGCGCGCGCACCCGCTGCTCTCGGCCCGATTGGCCACGCTCGCTCACCCGCTGGGCGCACTTTGCCTTGGCTTGTCCGGTACTTCGGCCGCTGCTGTCTTCGCGGTGTTGCACGGCTTGGGAAACGGCATCCTGACCATCGCCATCGGGACGCTTCCGCTGTTGATCTTCGGTGCCGAGGGCTACGGGCAGCGACAGGGGTTCCTCATGGTGCCGGCGCGCATCGTTCAGGCCGGTGCACCCTTCTTGTTCGGGCTGGCAGTGGAACGATGGGACGACGGGGCCCTGTGGTTCTCGGCGCTGCTCGGCCTGTCGGCCTTCCTGGCGCTGTGGATCATGGCGATGGACATGGGAAAGAAGGAGCCCGCCGTGCCCCCGGCCTCAGGGGCGAAGGCGCCGTAGCTCCCCCGGCGTGCGCCCCAGGTGCCTTCGGCACTGCCGCACGAAGTGCGAGGCATCGCAGAGCCCGACGCGGCACCCGATCTCCGCGACGCTCAACCGGTCGAAGCGTGCATCGGCCAGCATGCGCTGCGCCACCTGCATGCGAAAGCCCGCGAGCGCGGTCGCGAACGTTGTGGCGCCATCGGCCAGGCACCGGTGCAGGCTGCGCTCCGAAATCCCCAGCTCGCGCGCCACGCCCGCGGCCGTGAGGCCCGGCTCGGCATGGCGCTCGCGGATGGCGTCGAGCACGCGCCGGCGAAGGGCTGCGCGACCGCCCTGGTCGGGCGTCACCGACGCCGCGAGCGCCTCCTGCCCGAACGCCAGCGAGAGCAGGCCACCCAATTGGTCGGTCAGCAGCGCCGGGGTCAGCGGTGGCTTCGCGGCCACCTCGGGTGTCAGCTGCTGCGCGAAGGCACTGAGCACACCGCCCCAGCCGCTGCGCCCATCGATGCGGCGCGCCACGAGGTCGCCGGCCTCGGGCAGCCACGACTCGACCCAGGCGGTCGGCAATTCGAGCGAGAGGGTGTCGGCCGATTGCTGCAGGTGAAACGCGTAGCAGCGCCGCGAATCGACCAGCACCACGTCGCCGGGCAGCATGCGCGCGGAGCGTTCTTCCTGCACCGCCACCCAGGGCGAATCGGTCTTGCAGAGCAGGTAGTAATAGTTGTTGCGGCTGTGGGCGATGGCGCGGCGCGTGCGGTAGACGTCCTGCGCGGTGCCGCGCACCCGGTTCACGCCGATGGGGCCGAGCGGCGCGGATTCGAGCGTGGCGCCGAACGCGCCAGCCTCGGTGCTGGTCACGTCCATTTCGAGAAAGCCTTCGCAGATCGCACCGATCCAGTAGTCCAGCCGCTGCGGCGGCGGCACGGCATCGGTCGACCAGGCGTGGATGGCGACGGGCGCGGAAACAGCGGCGGTGGCGGCGGGAGTCATCCGCCAAACATAGCCAGCCCGGGCCCGTTTGCCAAGCGGGTATAGACGCCCTCCGACGCTGGGCCGCGGTGGCCCCGGCACAATGACCGCCACATCCAACCGTCATCAACCGCATACCAAGGAAGGGCTCCGGGAAAACATGAGCAAGAAAAGCGATTTCGGACTGATTGGCCTGGCCGTCATGGGCCAGAACCTGGTGCTGAACGTGGAAAGCCGCGGCTTCCAGGTCAGCGTCTACAACCGCACCGAGGCCACCACCGAAGCGTTCATCGCCGCGAATCCAGGCAAGAAGCTGGTCGGCGCCAAGACGCTCGAAGAGTTCGTCCAGAGCCTCGCGAAGCCCCGC
Organism: Variovorax boronicumulans; assembly: GCF_030812215.1. Classification (GTDB taxonomy): domain Bacteria; phylum Pseudomonadota; class Gammaproteobacteria; order Burkholderiales; family Burkholderiaceae_C; genus Variovorax; species Variovorax boronicumulans_C. Next base: position 986,831 of record NZ_JAUSSG010000001.1, read on the forward strand.
AAGATCCAGATCATGGTCAAGGCCGGTGCGCCGGTGGACCAGGTGATCGAGCAACTCATTCCGCTGCTGGAGAACGACGACATCGTCATCGACGGCGGCAACAGCCTCTACACCGACACCGAGCGCCGCGATGCGTACCTCTCGAGCAAGGGCCTGCGCTTCATCGGCGCGGGCGTCTCGGGCGGCGAGGAAGGCGCGCGCAAGGGCCCGTCGATCATGCCGGGCGGTCCGCTCTCCACCTGGGAGGTGATGAAGCCGATCTTCGAGAGCATCGCGGCCAAGGTGGACGGCGAACCCTGCGTCATTCACATCGGCCCGGGCGGCGCCGGCCACTACGTGAAGATGGTGCACAACGGCATCGAGTACGGCGACATGCAGCTCATCTGCGAGGCCTACAGCCTGTTCAAGGCCGCCGGCTTCACCACCGACGAGATGGCCGCCATCTTCAACGAGTGGAACGAGGGCGAGCTGCAGAGCTACCTGATCCAGATCACCGCCAAGGCGCTCGAGCAGAAGGACCCGGAAACGGGCAAGCCGATTGTCGACCTGATCCTGGACAAGGCCGGCCAGAAGGGCACGGGCCAGTGGACGCTCATCAACGCGGCCGAGAACGCTGTGGTCATCAGCACCATCAACGCCGCCGTCGAGGCGCGCGTGCTGTCCTCGCAGAAGAAGGCGCGCGTGGTGGCCAGCAAGGTGCTTCAAGGCCCGAAGGTCGAACTCTCCCTGGAGAAGAAGGCGCTGGTGGCCAAGGTGCACGACGCGCTCTACGCATCGAAGGTCATCAGCTACACCCAGGGCTTCGACCTCATCAAGACCATGGGCGACAAGAAGGAATGGAAGCTCGACCTGGGCGGCATCGCGTCGATCTGGCGCGGCGGCTGCATCATCCGCGCGCGCTTCCTGAACCGCATCACCGATGCCTTCCGCACCGACCCCGCGCTGGCCAACCTGATGCTCGATCCGTTCTTCAAGGACTTGCTCAACCGCACGCAGCAGAACTGGCGCGAAGTGGTGGCGCTGGCGGTGAGCAACGGCATTCCGGTGCCGGCGTTCAGCGCATCGCTCGCCTACTACGACAGCTATCGCACGGAGCGCCTGCCGGCGAACCTGCTGCAAGCGCAACGCGATTTCTTCGGCGCGCACACCTACGAGCGCACCGACAAGCCCGAAGGCCAGTTCTTCCACACAGACTGGCCCGAAGTCATCGGCTGATGCCATGCCCGCCGTCGGCTACCCCAGTCACCTCATCGAGGACTGGCACCTTGCCGACGGCACGCCGGTGCGCATCCGCCCGATCCACGCGGACGACCTGGCGATGCACACCGCCTTCGTCGACGGGCTTTCGAAGGAAACCGGCTACCACCGCCTGCTCTCGCCGCGCAAGCCCCAGCCCGACGAGCTCTGGCGCATGACCCACATCGACTACGAGCGCGAGCTCGCGCTCATCGCGACCACCGTGGTCGATGGCGCGGAGCAGCAGATGGGCGTGGTGCGCTATGTGCGCGGCGACACGCCCGAGACGGCGCACATCGCCGAATTCGCCGTCGTGATCGGCGATGCCTGGCAGCACCGCGGCGTCGCCCTAAAGCTCATGCGCAAGCTGATCGACGCGGCGGCCGAGGCCGGCGTGAAGCAGCTGGCGGACATCACGCTCTACGACAACATCGGCATGCTGGCGCTCGCGCGCAAGCTGGGGTTCAAGGTGCGGCGCGACCCGGGCAACCCGAACGTCACGCAACTGCGGCTGGCGCTGAAGGCCTCGGAGCCCTGAACGACCTCCCCAAGGAGCGTTCACCCACGGCGTGCCCAAGTGCGCGGGGCATCAGGTGCTCCCCGCAGCGAAATCAAGGGGGAGGCCGAAGGCCGGAGGACATTCGCGGAGGGGAGCACCCGGTGGCCCGTGCAATCGCCCCGAAGTCGCCCCGTCAGCCTTTTGGTAAAGCACCACACCCAAAGAAGCGCCCTCGGCAAACTTAAATCTACTTCCTTATGATGCAAAACCTTTTTCCGCCGGAAGCAGAGAGCCCTGTCCATGGTCCAGCTCGCGTTGCGTCGCCCGTACACCTTCATCGTCATGGCGATGCTGATCGTGCTGGCCACGCCTTTTGTCCTGGCGCGCATGGCCACCGACATCTTTCCGGAAATCAACATCCCGGTCGTCAGCGTCATCTGGAACTACACGGGCCTTCCGGCCCAGGAGATGGGCCAGCGCATCTCGGGCCAGGTCGAGCGGGGCCTCACGACCACGGTGAGCGACATCGAGCACATCGAATCGCAGTCGCTCGCGGGCGTGTCGATCATCAAGGTGTTCTTCCAGCCCACGGCCAACATCGAGATGGCGATCTCGCAGGTGGTGGCCTCGATGCAGGCACAGGTGCGGCAACTGCCGCCGGGCATCACGCCGCCGCTGGTCATCAAGTATTCGGCCTCGAGCGTGCCGGTGATCCAGCTCGCGCTCTCCAGCCCCACGCGCTCTGAAAACTCGCTCTTCGACGCCACCGTCAACCAGCTGCGACCGCAGCTCATCACCGTGCCGGGCGCGGCCATTCCCTTTCCCTACGGCGGCAAGAACCGCCTGATCTCGGTCGACCTGGACACCCAGGCGATGCAGGCGCGCGGCCTCACGCCGGCGGACGTGGTGAACGCGGTCAACACGCAGAACCTGATCCTTCCTTCGGGCACCGCCAAGTTCGGCGCCACCGAATACAGCGTGCGCATGAACGGCTCGCCCGATGCCATCGCGGGCCTGAACGACCTGCCGGTGCGCACCGTGAACGGCGCCACCACCTATCTGCGCGACGTGGCCTACGTGCGCGACGGCTTCTCGCCGCAGACCAACATCGTGCGGCAGGACGGCGTGCGCGGCGTGCTGCTGTCGGTGCTGAAGAACGGCGGCGCCTCCACGCTGGACATCGTGGCGAACATCCGCGCGATGCTTCCCATCGCCACCCAGTCGATGCCGCAGGACATCAAGGTCACGCCGCTCTTCGACCAATCGGTGTTCGTGAAGGCGGCCGTCAAGGGCGTGGTGTTCGAGGCCATCCTGGCCGCCGCGCTCACGGCCGCGATGGTGCTGCTGTTCCTGGGCAACTGGCGCAGCACGCTCATCATCGGCCTCACGATTCCGCTGTCGATCCTGGCCTCGATCCTGGTGCTGTATTCGCTTGGCGAAACGCTCAACCTCATGACGCTGGGCGGGCTCGCGCTCTCGGTGGGCATATTGGTGGACCAGGCGATCGTGACCATCGAGAACATCGAGCGCCACCTGCACATGGGCACGCCGCTGAAGGAGGCCATCGAGGTCGGCGCGGGCGAGATCGGCAGCGCCGCCTTCGTCTCCACGCTGTGCATCTGCATCGTGTTCGTGCCGATGTTCTTTCTCTCGGGCGTGGCGCGCTTTCTGTTCGTGCCGCTGGCCGAGGCGGTGGTGTTCGCGATGCTGGCCTCCTACCTGCTCTCGCGCACGCTGGTGCCCACGCTGGTGATGCTGCTCATGGGCGGCGTGCATGCACAGCCGGCCGAAGGCGCCGCACCCCGGAAGCCGAGCGCACTGCAACGCGTCTACCAGAGCTTCGACCGCCGCTTCGAGCGCGTGCGCCGCGCCTACACGCTGCTGCTGTCGGTGGTGCTGTCCAGGCGCGGCGGCTTCATCGGCCTCTTCCTCGGCTTCTGTCTTCTTTCCTGTCTGCTCTACCCGGTGCTGGGCCGCGACTTCTTCCCGACCGTGGATGCCGGCCAGATCCGCCTGCACGTGCGTGCCCCCACCGGCACCCGCATCGAGGAAACCGCGCGCCTCACCGACCGCGTCGAGGTCGCGATCCGCGAGCTGGTGCCGGCCGACCAGCTCGAAACGATCCTGGACAACCTGGGCATTCCCAACAGCGGCATCAACCTCTCGTACAGCAATGCCGGCACCATCGGCACCTTCGATGCCGAGCTGCTGCTCTCGCTGAAGGACGGCCACCGGCCCACCGAGGAGTTCGTCACGCTGCTGCGCGCGGAACTCCCCAAGCGCTTTCCGGGCATCGAGTTCTTCTTCCAGCCCGCGGACATCGTCACGCAGATCCTGAACTTCGGCCTGCCCGCGGCCATCGACGTGCAGTTCAGCGGCGCCGACATGGCGGGCAACGCGGCCCGCGCGGCCGAGCTCACGAAGGCGATCAAGCAGATTCCCGGCGCGGTCGATGCGCATGTGCACCAGCGCCTGGACGGCCCCAGCCTCAACCTGCAGATGGACCGCACGCGGCTGCAGCAATACGGCCTCACGGCGGCCAACGTCGGGCAGAACGTGCTGATCGCGCTCTCGGGCAGTTCGCAGACGGCGCCGGCCTTCTGGCTCAACCCCGTGAACGGCGTGGTCTACAGCATCGCGGTGCAGACGCCGCAGTACAACATCGACTCGCTCGATTCGCTGCTCAACATCCCGGTGGGCACGGGCGGTGCGGCGGCCGCGAGCGGCGCCTCGCAGCAACTGCTGGGCAACCTGGTCGATGCGCAGGCGTCGCGCCAGCCGGCCATCCAGTCGCGCTACAACATCGCGCCGGTGATCGACGTCTACGTGAGCGTGCAGGGCACCGACCTCGCGAGCGTCGCGTCCAAGGTGCAGGTGCTGGTCGACGAGATGCGGCCCAAGCTCTCGCGCGGCAGCCAGGTCACCATCCGCGGCCAGGTGCAGACGATGCAGTCGTCGTTCATCGGCCTGGGCGTGGGGCTGGTGATGGCGATCGTGCTGGTGTACCTGCTGATCGTGGTCACCTTCCAGTCGTGGCTCGATGCAGCCATCATCATCACCGCCCTGCCCGCGGCGCTCGCCGGCATCGCATGGATGCTCTTCATCACCGGAACCACGCTGAGCGTGCCCGCGCTCACGGGCGCGATCATGACGATGGGGGTGGCCACGGCCAACTCCATCCTGCTGGTGTCGTTCGCGCGCGAGCGGCTGCAGGCCGGCATTCCGCCGCTCTCGGCGGCGCTCGAAGGCGGCGCCACCCGCATCCGGCCGGTGCTGATGACGGCGCTGGCCATGATCATCGGCATGATCCCGATGGCGCTCGGCCTGGGCGAAGGCGCCGAGCAGAACGCGCCGCTGGGCCGCGCGGTCATCGGTGGCCTGCTTTTTGCCACGGTGTCGACATTGTTTTTCGTGCCCGCCGTGTTCGCGGGGGTGCACAGTCGGCTTGCGCATCGCAAGGCCGTACGCGAAGAAGCCCCCCATTCGGCGCAACCGCCAGCGGGCGCAGCGCCCCAGGAGAACTGATTTCATGACGGAGCAACGCCACTCGGCATTGGCCATCCACCCCATCGCCGTCGAAGAGGGCGAAGGCGAACTGCTGCGCCGCCGGCAGATCCTGAAGCGCACGCGCTGGCTCGTCGTGATCGTGCTGGTGCTGCTGGCGCTCGGTGCGGCGCGCACAGTGGTCGTGCGCATCGCGAATGCGCGTGCGCTCGAGGCGGGCACCGCGGAGCGCGCCAAGCTCTATGTGCAGACCGCCCTTCCGCGCACGCCCACCGCCGGCCAGACGCTGGCGCTGCCCGGCACGCTGCAGGGCTTCGTGCAGTCGCCGATCTCGGCGCGCGCGAGCGGGTATCTGAAGCGCTGGACCAAGGACATCGGCAGCCGCGTCGAAAAGGGCGAGCTGCTCGCGGAAATCGAAACGCCGGAAATCGACCAGCAGCTCTCGCAAGCCGTTGCCGCGCGCGCGCAGGCCGCTTCGGGCCTCGCGCTCGCGCAAAGCACGGCCGAGCGTTGGGAAAACCTGCGCAAGAAGGACGTGGTCTCGCAGCAGGACCTGGACGAGCGCCGCAGCGCCGTCGCGCAGGCCACCTCGAACGTGGCCGCCGCCGATGCCAACGTGCAGCGCCTGAAGCAGACCGAAGGCTTCAAGCGCGTCGTTGCGCCGTTCGCGGGCGTCATCACGCGCCGCAATGTCGACGTGGGCGACCTGATCGATGCGGGTGCGGGCGGCGGCGCCGGGCGCGCGCTCTTCATGCTGGCGCAGACCGATCCGCTGCGCGTGTACATCAACGTGCCGCAGGCCTATGCGCAGCTCGTGAAGGCCGGCCAGCCGGTGGTGGTGACGCAGGCCGAGCTGCGCGGCCAGACCTTCAAGGGCGAAGTGGCCCGCACCTCGGGCGCCATCGATGCGACCACGCGGATGATGCAGGTCGAGGTGTCGCTGCCCAACCGCGACGGCGCACTGCTGCCGGGCGCCTATGTGCAGGTGTCGCTGCCCCTGGCCGCGGCCCGCACGATCACGGTGCCGGCCAATGCGCTGCTGTTCCGCGCCGAAGGCACGCGCGTCGCGGTGGTCGATGCGCAAGGACGCATCGGCCTGCGGCCAGTGACGCTGGGCCGCAACTACGGCGAGAACGTCGAGGTGATCGATGGCCTCGGCAACAACGACCGCATGGTGCTCAACCCTTCCGACTCGCTGGCCGAAGGCGACGTGGTGACGGTGGCGCCAGAGGAACCCGCGCCCGCGGCGAAGGCGGCCGCGAAGAAGGAACCGGCGTGAGACTGTTGGTCATTGCCGCCGCGGCCCTGCTCGCCGCGGGCTGCGCGGTCGGGCCCGACTACAAGACACCGGAAACGCCGCTGCCCGTCAGCTGGACGCTCGAGGCGCCCTGGCGCCAGGCCACGCCGAACGACGTGGCCGACAAGGGCCCGTGGTGGAAGCGCTTCAACGACGCGCAGCTCGACGCGCTGCAGGACAAGGCGCTCGCCGGCAGCCCGACGCTGGTCATCGCCAATGCGCGGCTCGCCCAGGCGCGCGCCAATCTCGCGGCCAATTCGGCGAGCCAGTATCCGCAGCTGGGCCTTGGCGCCCGCGCCTCGCGCCTGAAGATTTCCGCCAACCGGCCGCTCACGAATTACGCGACCAGCAATTCGTCGACGGTACAGAACGACTTCGCGCTGTCGCTCAACGCCAGCTACGAGCTCGACCTGGCCGGCCGCGTGCAGCGCACCGTCGAAGGCGCGAAGGCCTCGGCCGAGCAATCGGCCGCCGACCTCGCGAACACGCGCCTCGTGCTCACCGCCGACGTGGCGAACAACTACTTCAGCCTGCGCTCGACCGACATCGAACTGGACGTGCTCTCGCGCTCCATCGGCCTGCAGCGCCGGGCACTCGAGCTGGTCACGGCGCGGCACGACCTGGGCGCGGTGTCGGGCCTCGATGTGGCGCAGCAGCAGGCGCTGCTCGAGACCACGCTGACGCAGGTCGATGTGCTGAAGAAGCAGCGTGCCCAGTACGAGCACGCGCTCGCCACTCTCACCGGCACGCCGGCGCCGAGCTTCGCGCTGCCGGTGGACCTGCGCGAGATCCGTCCGCCCGCGGTGCCGCTCGGCGTACCGTCCGAAATCCTCCAGCGCCGGCCCGACGTGGCTTCGGCCGAGCGTTCGATGGCAGCGGCGAACGCGCAGATCGGCGTGGCTACCGCGGCCTTCTATCCGAGCTTCATCATCTCGCCGACCGTGGGCGTGGACAGCCGGTTGATCGAGTCGCTGTTCAACGGGCCGAGCCTCTTGTGGTCGGTGGGCGTGTCGGCCACGCAGGTGCTGTTCGATGGCGGCCGGGTGCGCGCGAACGTAGCCTTCGCCGAGGCCGGCTACGACGCGACCGTGGGCAACTACCGCCGCACGGTGCTCGTCGCAATGCAGGAAGTGGAAGACGGCATCACCGGCCTCTCCGCGCTCGACAGCGCCACCAAGCAGGCGCAGGCGGCCGTTGCCGCCGCGCGCCGCGTGCTCGACATGGCGACCAGCCGCTACGAAGGCGGTGCGTCGACCTACCTGGATGTGATCACCGCGCAGCAGTCGCTGCTGACGGTCGAGCGGCAGGCCGCGCAGTTGCAGGGCCAGCGCCTCTTGACCGCGGTGTTTCTCGTGAAGGCGCTCGGCGGCGACTGGGAAGCGCCGGCCTGAGCGGTCGCGGCGCGCGGGGCGCCAGCGGGCGGCGCGTGCAGAATCTCATCCGCCGCGTCAGCCGGCCCCGCCTTTCCATGCCGCCTCTCACGCCAGAACCGCCTGAATCAACCACGCCCCACGCCCGCTCCGGTCGCCGCGCGTTGTTTGGCTGGGTGGTCGCCGTCGCGGTGACCATGGCGCTGATCGGCGCCGCGGGCCAATGGGCCGCGCACCGCGAAACCGCCTTCCAGACGGACTCGATCCGCCGCGCGATGGAAGTCCACGTGCTGGGCCTGCGCGACACCGCCGGCAAATACGGCTACCTGCCGCTCACCGCGGGCATGCACCCCGACGTGCTCGCCGCGCTCGCGCATCCGCAGGATGCGGCCGTGCGCCAGCGCGCGAACCGCTACATCGAGGAAGTGAACCGCGACGCGGGCTCCGATGTGCTCTACCTGATCGACCCACAGGGCCTCACGCTGGCGGCGAGCAACTGGGCCACGCCGCAGAGCTTCGTCGGCCAGTCCTACGCCAACCGGCCTTACTTCAACGATGCGCTCGCGGGGCGCCTGGGCCTCTTCTATGGTGTCGGCCAGACCACCGGCGAACCCGGGCTCTTTGTGTCGGCGCCCGTGCGTTCGGACAGCGGTGCGGTGCTGGGCGTGATGGCGGTCAAGGTCGTCCTGCGCCAGGCAGCGTGGGCGTTCCTGCGCGACCCGATCCTCTTGACCGACGCCCACGGCATCGTGTTCCTGAGCTCGGTGCCGTCGTGGATGTACCGCTCCACGCGGGCGCTGAGCGATGCGGACCTGGGCGAGGTACAGCGCCACCAGCAGTACGGCGATCGCAACCGCTTCCCGGCGGTGCCCTGGACCGTGGCACGCGGCGACGACGGGAAGCCCGCCTACCTCGTGCGCACCGATATCGACGGCCGCTCGCGCCGTTTCCTCGCTGTGGACGAGGTGCTGCCCGATCTCGGCTGGACCCTGACGGTAATGGCCGACCACGCGGAGGTGACCAACGCCCGCGAGCGCACCTGGATGCTCGGGCTGCTGGGCGCCGGCGTGCTGCTGCTGGGCGGGCTGTACTGGCAACTGCGCGAGCGCCGCTTCGCCGAGCAGCGCGATGCGCGGCGCGACCTGGAGCAGCGGGTGCGCGAGCGCACCCGGGCGCTGGACGAAGCGCACGCCTTCCGCAAGGCAATGGAAGACTCGCTCCTGGTCGGCATGCGCGCGCGCAACCTGGAGGGCCGGATCATCTACGTCAACCCGGCCTTCTGCGAGATGGTCGGCTACGGCGCCGACGAACTGCTCGGGCGGCTGCCGCCCTACCCCTACTGGCACCCCGACGACGTGGCGCAGCACTGGCGACACAACGACACCATGCTGAGCGGGCAGGCCGATCTCTCGGGGTTCGAATCGCGCCTGCGCCACCGGGACGGCCACGACGTCATCACCATGGTCTACACCGCGCGCCTGATCGATGCCGGCGGCCAGCACAGCGGCTGGATGAGCTCGGTGGTGGACATCACCGCGCAGAAGCGCGCCGAGTTGCGCCAGCGCGAGAACGACGAGCAGTTGCAGCATGCGCAGCGCCTGGCGAGCCTGGGCGAGATGGCCTCCACCCTCGCCCACGAACTGAACCAGCCGCTGATGGCGCTGAGCAATTTCGCGAGCGCCGCCAAGGCCTTTGCGGAACAGGGCAACCAGGCGCTGCTGGCCGACAGCCTGGACGAGACCGTGGCGCAGGCCCAGCGCAGCGCCGAGATCGTGCGGCGCATCCGCGGCTTCGTGCGCCAGCGCACCGCCGGCGCCGAAGACTGCGCGGTGAGCGCGCTGGTGGCGAATGCGCTGGCGCTGCTGCAGGGTGAAATGCGGCTGCGGCAGGTGCGCGCCGAGGTTCGCATCCCGCCCGCGCTGCCCACCGTGCGCGGTGACCGCGTGCTGCTGGAGCAGGTGCTGCTGAACCTCCTGTCCAACAGCCTGCAGGCCATGCAGGCCACGCCGCCCGAACAGCGGACCGTGGAGGTAGAAGCCGAGGTGGTCGAAGGCCGCGTGCATATCCGCGTGGCCGACCGCGGGCCCGGCATCGATGCGGCGCTGGCCGAGCAGGTGTTCGCGCCCTTCTTCACCACCAAGACGGGTGGGCTGGGGCTGGGCCTGAACATCTGCCGCACGATCGTGGAGGCTCATCGCGGGCGACTGTCTTTCGCGGACCGGGCCGGCGGCGGCACGGTCTTCACACTGGAGCTGGAGGTTTCGACGTGAATGCCACCCTTGCCAACAACCTGTGCGTGGTCGACGACGACGAGGCCGTGCGCCGGTCGTTGGGACTGTTGCTGCTGTCGCGCGGCTACGCGGTGCAGACCTTTGCCTCGGGCGAGGCGTTCCTGGCGAGCGCGGACACCCAGCGCGCGGGCTGCGTCGTGCTCGACCTGCGCATGGAAGGCATGAGCGGGCTGCAGGTGTTCGATGCGCTGCGCGCGCAGGACAGTCCGCTGGTGGTGCTGTTCCTCTCCGGGCACGGCGACATTCCGATGGCGGTCGAGGCGGTGCAGAACGGCGCGTTCGGCTGGCTCGAGAAGCCCTGCAACGACGAGCGTCTGCTGGAGAGCATCGCCAAAGCCCTCGGCCAGGCGCAAGACATCGCCGTGCGCCGGCAGGCCCGGCAGGCCGCGCAACTGCTGTGGGCCAAGCTCACGCCGCGTGAGATGCAGGTGGCCAGGCTGGTCGCCGAGGGCAAGCCCAACAAGAAGATCGCGCTCGAGCTTGCGCCGCTGGAGCTGCGCACGGTGGAGACGCACCGCGCCCATGTGTTCGCCAAGCTGGGCCTGTCGAACAGCCACGAGCTCGACCGCTTCCTGCGGGAACACGCGCTGTAGGCCGTGTAGGCTTTTCTAGGTATTTACCCTTGCGTACACCTACGCAGGGACGCGGCGGGCGGCTACGGACGACGGCGCGGCGACGGCGGGACAGACTCCCAGGCACAAGCTTCAGGCGGTCCCACGGGCCGCGCCCAGAGACAAGGACCTCCCATGACCGCCATTGCCAGCACCACCGGCACAGCAAGCCCAGACGCGCCCGCGACCGACGCCTCCTCCACCCCCTACACCTTCGAGGAAAAGCGCAAGCGCATCTTCGCGATCTTCGCCGCCTCGTCGGGCAACCTGGTGGAGTGGTTCGACTTCTATGTCTACGCGTTCTGCGCCATCTACTTCGCGCCCGCGTTCTTTCCCAAGTCCGACCCGACCGCACAGTTGCTCAACACGGCCGGCGTGTTCGCCGCCGGCTTCCTGATGCGCCCGATCGGCGGCTGGATCTTCGGCCGGCTGGCCGACCGCAAGGGCCGCAAGACCTCGATGGTGGTCTCGGTGACGATGATGTGCGTGGGCTCGCTGGTCATCGCCTGCCTGCCCACCTACGCCAGCATCGGCGCGGCGGCACCGGTGCTGCTGCTGGCCGCGCGGCTGCTGCAGGGCCTGTCGGTCGGCGGCGAGTACGGCACCACCGCCACCTACATGAGCGAAGTGGCGATGCGCGGACAGCGCGGCTTCTTCTCGTCCTTCCAGTACGTGACGCTGATCGGCGGCCAGTTGCTGGCGGTCGTGGTCGTGGTGGTGCTGCAGCAGTTCCTGGACGACGCCGAGCTCAAGAGCTGGGGCTGGCGCATTCCCTTCGTGCTGGGCGCGGTGGCCGCCGTGGTGGCGCTCATGCTGCGCCGCTCGCTCACCGAAACCGCCAGCACGCAGACCCGCGCCGCCAAGGGCGCCGGCACCATGGGCGAACTGTTCAGGCACCACAAGCGCGCCTTCTTCATGGTGCTGGGCTACACGGCCGGCGGCTCGCTGATCTTCTATACCTTCACCACCTACATGCAGAAGTACCTGGTGAACTCGGCCGGCATGTCGATCAAGACGGCCAGCAACGTGATGACGGCGTGCCTGTTCATCTACATGTGCATGCAGCCGCTCTTCGGCGCGCTGTCGGACCGCATCGGCCGGCGCAGCAACATGCTGCTGTTCGGCGCACTCGGCGCATTGATCACGGTGCCCGTGCTGACCAGCCTGCAGAACGTGACCAGCCCGCTGCTGGCCGGCATCCTGATCGTCGTGGCGCTGGCGGTGGTGAGCTTCTACACCTCGATCAGCGGCATCGTGAAGGCCGAGATGTTCCCGCCCGAAGTGCGCGCGCTGGGCGTGGGCCTGTCGTACGCCGTGGGCAACGCGATCTTCGGCGGCAGCGCGGAATACGTGGCGCTGGGCCTGAAGTCGATCGGCCACGAGTCGTACTTCTACTGGTACGTGACGGCCATGATGGTGGTGGTGTTCGCGGTCAGCCTGATGCTGCCGCGCCGTGCGACTTACCTGCATCACGACAAGTAGGAACCGAAACGGCCGGGTGCTCGAGCAGCGCCAAGCGAAGGTCGCCACCGCGCACGGATTCTCTAGAACAGGTTGCCCTGCCCCGCCGCCCCCGGCGGCCGGAACGCGGTGAGGTCCATCGGGATGCGCTCGCGGTTGAAGCCCAGGCGATTCGTCGCCTTCTGGAAGCGCTGGTGGATCAGGTCGGCCCAAAGGCCCGAGCCTTTCATGCGCGTGGCGAAATCGGCGTCGTAGTCCTTGCCACCGCGCATTTCGTGGATGCGCGCCATGATGCGGTCCGCGCGCTGCGGGTAGTGCAGCGCAAGCCATTCCTTGAAGAGCGGCGCCACCTCCCACGGCAGCCGCACCACCGTGTAGAACGCGCTGCGCGCGCCGGCCTCCCAGGCGGCTTCGAGCACGTGCTCCATGTCTTCGGTGACGAAGGGAATCTGCGGCGCCACGCTCACGCCCACCGGCACCCCCGCCTCGGCCAGGGTGCGGATGGTGCGCAGCCGCCGATGAGGCGCGGCCGCGCGCGGCTCGAGCTTGCGAGCGAGTTCGCCGTCGAGCGTGGTCACCGTCACGTACACCGCCGCGAGGTGCTCGGCCGCCATCGGCGCGATCAGGTCGAGGTCGCGCTCGATGGCGCTCGACTTGGTGACCAGCGCGAACGGGTGCCGCACTTCTTTCAACAACTCGATGACCGAGCGCGTGAGCCGCAGTTCGCGCTCGATGGGCTGGTAGCAGTCGGTGGCGGTGCCGATGGCGATCTGGCTCGGCCGGTAGCTCTTGCGCCCGAGTTCGGCGCGCAGCACCTCGACGATGTTGCGCTTGGCGATGAGCTTGGTCTCGAAGTCGAGGCCCGGCGAGAGATTCAGGTAGCTGTGCGTGGGCCGCGCGAAGCAATAGATGCAGCCGTGCTCGCAGCCGCGGTACGGGTTGAGCGCGCGATCGAAGTAGATGTCGGGCGAGTCGTTTTCGGTGAGCACCGACTTCACGTCCTCGAAGCGCACCTCGGTCGCCAGGGGCATGAGCTCCTCGGCCTCGGCCGCGCCCTCTTCGAGCGTGCCCCAGCCGTCGTCGAAGGCATTGCGCTCGTCCTTGGAGAAACGGTGCGCCAGCCGGGTGGCCGCGCCGCGGCCTTTGATGATGTGGATGGGAACGGGAGATGCGGGTGGCATGGCACATCCTTTCGATGAATTCACTGTGTATTCATACAGTATTTCACCATTCCTTGGCTGGCGGTGATTTTTCTATTTCTCTATTGACAGAAATTCAGGAAATCCTAGACTCGGCGCCATGGAACTCACAGAAATTCAACGCAAGTTCGTCGTCCACTGGGGCGAAATGGGCTCCATGTGGGGCGTCAACCGCACCGTCTCGCAAATCCATGCGCTGCTCTTTGCCCACGGCAAGCCGATGCACGCCGAAGAGCTCTCCGACACCCTGGGCGTGGCCCGCTCCAACATCAGCAACAGCCTGAAGGAACTGCAGGCCTGGAACCTCGTGCGCATCACCCACATCCTGGGCGACCGGCGAGACTATTTCGAGACCAGCGTCGACGTGTGGGAGCTGTTCCGCACCGTGGTGCGCGAGCGCAAGGAACGCGAATTCGACCCCACCATCCGCGTGCTGCACGAGCTCGTGTCCAGCCCCGATTTCCAGAAGGAGCCGGCCGATGCGCAGGACCGCATCCGCTCCACGATGGAACTCATGGACAAGCTCGCCACCTGGGCCGACGAGATGCTGCGGCTCTCGCCCGGCACGCTCGACAAGGTGCTGACGCTCGGGGCCAGCGTGCAGAAGTTCGTGCGCGGCGATACGGCGCCTGCCGGCAAGGGCGAAGACCCCGATGCGCACCATGCCAGCCTGCCGATGATCTGAGTTCTCTTTTTTTGCCAATCAATTTCTATTTTGACTGAAATATCGGGAACTAAAAACACCATGAGCCGCCTCGCCGTTGCCGCGTACCCGCTGACCGTCTACTACGACGCCACCTGCCCGCTCTGCGTGGCCGAGATGGGCGCGATGCGCGCACGCGATACGGCCGGACGGCTCCATCTCGTCGACTGCTCGCCCCTCGGTTTCTGCACCGGTCCGGCCCCGCGCGAGGCATTGATGACGGCCATGCACGCGGTCGACGCGTCAGGCAGGGTGCTGTCCGGCGTTGCGGCGATCCGCGCCTGCCGCGCGGCCGTGGGCATGCCGGCAGGAGGCGCGCTGCTCGACCTGCCCATCGTCGGCGCGCTGGCCGACCGCGCCTATGCCGTGCTCGCACGCAACCGCTACCGCCTGCCCCGCTGGCTGGTCGCACGCCTCGCGGGCCGTGGCGCGATCGCGCCGGCCACCTGTGCCGAAGACCACTGCCGCTTCTGAACCGATCACGCTGTCACGCCCCCAGGGAATCACAAGAGCCAACGCCAGAAGGAGCCTCGATGCCCAACGTCTTCCAGCCCGACTTCCGCATGCCGCCCACTGCAACTCGCGCCCCTGCGCACGCCACGAGCGCGCCGGTCACGGCCGAGGACACGCAGGACTACTTCACCGAGGTCGCGGTCGACTACAGCGCCTGGAGCCCGAGCTACAACATGCACTTCGGCTTCTGGCGCGCCGGGCTCAACCCGCTGCGTCGCGAAGGCATGCTGGTAGAGATGAACCGCGCCGTCGGCCGCGCGCTGCGGCTCGACGAATCGCAACCCGCCGCAGCAGGCCGACAACGCCGCTGCGTGATCGACATGGGCTGCGGCGCCGGCGCCACCGCGCGCACGCTGGTCGGCGACGACGCATCGCTCTACGCGGTCACCGTCACCAACGTGCCTGTGCAGAACCGCATTTCCGCGCGGCTCGATGCCGCGGCCGGCGTGGCCGACCGCATGGCCCGCATCGAAGCCGACTACACCCGCACCGGCCTGCCTGCCGCGCAAGCCGACGGTGCCTGGGCGGTGGAAAGCGCCTGCTATGCCGAAGGCACCGCCAAGACCGACTTCGTGCGCGAGGCCGCGCGCCTGCTCAAGCCCGGTGCGCGGCTGGTGGTGGTCGATGGTTTTCTGCTGCGCAAGAACCCCGGCCGCATCGCCGCCCGGCTGCACCGCCTCTGGGCCGACAGCTGGGCCGTGCCCACGCTGGCCAGGCGCGACGACTTCATCAACGCGCTGCGCGACAACGGCTTCGAGGACATCGAATTCAAGTCGCTGCGCTGGCGCGTCGCGCCCAGCGCGCTGCACATCCCGGTCCTGGCCACACGCTTCACACTGGCCGAACTCTGGAAGGCGCGCGGCAGGCTGAGCCCGTGGCGCCGCAAGCACATCGTGGCGAGCTACTGCGCGCTCGCACTGGGCATGTTCTGGCGCGACTTCGACTACTGCATGGTGAGCGCCAAGCGCGCCAGCTGATAAAAACAAAAGAGGAGAAGACGTTTCCATGAGCACCGAACCCGAAGAAAGCAGGCTCTCCGAGCTCGCCCCTGTCGACGCCGATTCGAACGAGGCCGAAGAGACGCCCCGCCGCCGCATGCCCTTCGCCTGGTTCTGGCCGCTGCTGGTCGGCGCGGCCGCCGCGCTCGTGCTGCGCATCGCCTTCAGCGGCGGGCCGGGCCACCCCTTCTCGGCGATGCTGGGCGCCTTCATCTATCTTGCGCCCGCGGTGTGCGGCGCGGTCACGGTGTACATGGCCGAGCGCATGGAGCGGCGCAGCTGGGGCTACTACATCTGGGCGCCGTGGGTGTCGACCGCGCTCTTCGTCATCGGCACGCTGCTGGTGTTCATCGAGGGGATGATCTGCGCCGTCGTCATCGTGCCGCTTTTCGCGGTCATGGGCAGCGTCGGCGGCCTGGCGATGGGGTTGGTGTGCCGCGTCACCAATTGGCCCAAGCCCGCGCTCTACAGCTTCGCGATGCTGCCGCTCGCGCTCGGCGCCATCGAGCCGTACCTGGCCAACCCCGACCAGTTCTCGACCACCTCGCGCACGCTCTTCATCGCCGCGCCAGCCGAGCGCGTTTGGCACGAACTGAACAACGCGCGCGACATCCAGCCCGCCGAAGTCGACGACGCCTGGGCCTACCGCATCGGCGTGCCGCTGCCTCTCGCCGGCGTGACCGAGGAGACGCCCGAAGGCCGCGTGCGCAAGGTGCTCTGGCAGAAGAACGTGCACTTCGAGGAGGTCATCACCGAGTGGCAACCCGGCCGCCTGCTGAAGTGGCGTTACCGCTTCACGCCCGACTCCTTTCCCCCCGGCGCGCTGGACGACCACGTGATGATCGGCGGCCAGTACTTCGACCTGCGCGACTCGGCCTTCACGCTGACGCCGCGCGAGGGCGGTACCGAGCTGCGCGTCGATGTGGCGTGGCGCGTGAGCACGCGCTTCAACTGGTATGCGGACCGGGTCGCGGGGTTCCTGTTGGGCGATGGCGCCGAGCACATCCTGCGCTTCTACAAGGCGCGCAGCGAAGGCGCCGTGGCGGTGGCGGGATGACGGCCCGCCCACCGGTCTTCCAGCAGGCGCTCGGCCCGGCCTGGGAACGCCTGGGCGACGTGATCCGCCGGCACTACACGATGATGCCCTTCTCCGACGACTACGTGTGCGTCCGCGGCACCATGAACGAGGTGCATCACGCGCCATGGGCCGCGCTGCTGATGCCCTTCGGCCGCCTCTTCGGCGCACTCGTGCCCTACACCGGCACCGAGGTGCCGATCGAAGTGCACTACCGCTGCAACCCCGGCGATGCCAACCTGTACTGGGACCGCGTCTTCCACTTCGCAGGCCGCAAGCCCTTCCACTTCCGCTCGCACATGGAACACACCGCAGCGCACGGCGCCGAGGTGGTCGAGTACGTGCGCTTCGGCATCGGCATGCGCCTGGCGGTGAGCGCCGAAGACGGCGCGCTGGTGTTCCGCGACAAGTGCTATATCTGGCGCATCGCGGGCCTGCGCATTCCGCTGCCGCTCGGCCTCTTCATGGGCACGGCCTATGTCGAAGAACGACCCGACCCATCGAGCCCTGAGCACTTCACGATGAAGATGCTGCTGCGCCACCGCTGGTTCGGCGACGTGTTCCGCTACAGCGGGCGCTTTCACCTGCCCCCACACCCCATGCCGCGCGCGGGATCACAATGAGCGCACCATGCCGCGCCGCCCCGAAAACCTCTACCCCCAGTACCACGCCCACGTCTACTTCGCCCCCGCCACGGTGGCACAGGCGCGTGACCTGTGCGAACGCGCGGGCCGCGAGCTGATGGTCGTCGTGGGCCGCGTGCACGAACGGCTTGTGGGCCCCCATCCGCACTGGAGCTGCCAGCTCGCCTTCGACGCGGCCGAGTTCGACCAGGTCATTGCATGGCTCGATGCCAACCGCAACGGCCTCGATGTCTTCGTGCACGGCGTGACGGGCGACGACCTCGCCGATCACACGGCGCATGCGATGTGGCTCGGCGAAGAAAGCGCGCTCGATCTGCGGATGTTCCGGCGCTAGAAGCGTGGGCTCAGAACTCGGCGTCGAGTTCGTCGATTTCCTCGGGCTCCTGCTTCGCCGCGGCCACCCACTCCTTCATTGCCGGCAGCTCCATCACGCGCTTGCAGTAGGCCGCGCACACGCTGTCGAGTGCCACGTCGTAGCTCAGGAAGCGCGTGACCACCGGCGCATACATCGCATCGGCGATGCCCGGCTGCTTGCCGAACAAGAAGGGGCCGCCGTAGGCCTTCAGGCATTCGCGCCAGATGGCGACGATGCGGTCGATGTCCGCCTGCGCGCGCGACCACACCTTGAAGTTCTTGAAGTGGGCCTTGATGTTCATCGGCAGCGCGCCGCGCATCGACGCGAAGCCCGAATGCATCTCGCCACAGATTGCGCGGCAGTGCGCGCGGGCCGCCACGTCGGCCGGCAGCAGCCCGGCCTTGGGCTTGATCTCGTTGAGGTATTCGCCGATGGCCAGGGTGTCCCACACCTTCACGCCAGCGTGCTGCAGCGAGGGAACCAGCATCGACGAGGAGAGCAGCAGCATCTCGGCCTTCATGGCCGGGTCGTCGGGCGGAATGATCTTCTCGCTGAAATCGAGCCCCGCCAGCCTGCACATCAGCCAGCCGCGCAGCGACCAGGCACCGTAGTTCTTGCTGCTGATGGTGAGAACGGGTTTGGCCATCGGGAAGCTCCTTGACGTTGCTTGCTTGCGTGCAAGCGCCATGCCACGCAGCAGGCGCTTGCTGGCCCGCAACTTGCCTGCATCCACCGCATGCTGTACCGGGCCTATCAGAACCAAGCCGACCTCCTTTCGCCCTCGCGGCTCGCGGCGCAGTACCTGGGCAAGGCCCTCTGGAAAGACGGTACGGACCGCACCATGATGCGGCGCCTCGCCGCCCAGTTCGAGGTGTTCTCGCGCATGCGGCTGACCCATTCCCGGCCCGCCTACGGCATCGACTCGGTGACGGTCGACGGCACGCAAGTCGTTGTCCACGAAGAGAAAACGCTGGTCTCGCCGTTTGGAACGCTGTTGCACTTCCGCAAGGACATACAGGCGGTGCATCCACCCGTGCTGCTGGTCGCACCACTTTCGGGCCACTTCGCGACGCTGCTGCGCGAAACCGTGCGCACCCTGCTGCGCGATCACGACGTGTACCTGACCGACTGGCACAACGCACGCGACGTGCCGCTGTGGCATGGCGGCTTCAGCCTGGACGACTACACGCTGCAGCTCATCAAGTTTCTCGAGACCATCGGCCCGGGCGTGCACATGGTCGCGGTTTGCCAGCCCTGCGTGGCCGCGCTCGCCGCCACCGCCCTCATGGCCGAGGACGACAACCCCGCCACGCCGCGCAGCCTCACGCTGATGGCGGGACCGGTCGATTGCCGCATCAACCCCACGGGCGTGAACCTGCTCGCCACCAGCAAGCCCATCGAGTGGTTCCGCCGCAACCTCATCAGCCATGTGCCATGGCCACATGCGGGCGTGATGCGGTGCGTGTACCCCGGCTTCCTGCAGCTCTCGGCCTTCATGAGCATGAACCCAGAGCGCCACAAGAAGCAGTTCCAGGACATGTTCCAGCACCTCGTGGAAGGCGACGTCGAAAAAGCCCGCACCATCGGCACCTTCTACGACGAGTACCTTGCGGTGAACGACCTGCCGGCCGAGTTCTACCTGGAGACGGTGGAGCGCGTGTTCCAGACCTACGACCTGCCGCGCGGCGTGCTCACCGTGGGCGATCGCACGGTGAACCCGGCCGCCATCCGCCGCACCGCGCTGCTCACCGTGGAAGGCGAGCGCGACGACATCTGTTCAGTCGGCCAGACGGTGGCCGCGCAAGACCTCTGCAGCGGCATCCGGCCTTATCTGAAGGCGCATCACCTGCAGGCGGGCGTCGGGCACTACGGCGTGTTCAGCGGCAGCAAGTGGAACGCGCAGATCTATCCGCGGGTGCGCGAGACGATTCACGCGGCAGCCGAGCTGCACTGAGCCGGCGCCTGCGTCGCTGCGGGCCGCCCCCCGGCCTCCAGGTACTTGCGGTACGCCACGAAGCCGGACAGGTAGTGCTCCACATCGTCGATGCGCACGCGAAAGCTGTGATGCCGGATGAAGAAGCTCCCCACGATGCGCGCCGGATTCCTGAAGAACATCGCGAGCTCGGGCCAGAAGTGGCCCGTCAGCAGGTAGCGCGCGCGCTGCTCCAGCGCGCGGTAGAACTTGTCGATGTCGAAACCTTCGAGCAGGTGCGCGTGCTCGGGCTCCGCCTGCAGCCGCACGATCATCTTCTGCGCCGCCATCATCAGCTCCAGCAGCGTCGGAAAGGTGGTAATGCGGTCGAGCACGAAATCGAGGTGGCCGCGCACGTTGTCCAGGCCGAAGCGCAGGTAGCGCGCGTCCGGCTTGTAGATCGTGAGTTCGTTGACGCAGTAGCTCAGCCAATGATCGTGCGCCTCCCAGTGGCGGGCCGCGATGAAGTGCTCGAATGCCTTCTCGACCGCCTGCAGCCAGCGCGCATCCCGCGTCAGCCCGTACAGGCGCATGAGGCCGAAGGCGGCTTCGCCGTCGTAGTAGATGATGCGGCTCTCTTCCTTGACGCTCAGGTCGGGATGGTTGAGCACATGGACGAAACGCCCGCTCTGGGCATCCTGCATGTGGAGAATGCCGAGCGCCAACTGCTCCAGCAGCGCCAGGTATTGCCTGTCGCCGGTGAGCTCGGTGTACTTGACCAGTGCCAGCAGGCACACGGCATTGCCCCCCAGCTTGATCTCGCCGCCGGTGTCGACGAGGAAGGCGGCGGCCTCGCCGCCGGGCAGCGCCGCACGCTGGATCAGCGTGCCGGTCAGGTAGCCCAGCGCCAGGTCGATGGCCGCCTTGTGTTCGGGCCGGCGGGTGAGTTCCCAGCCTTCGATGAGCGCGTAGGTCGAACTCGCATGGCGCAGTGCGTTATAGGTAGGGATGGCACGGTCGAAACATGGAAACCAGCCGTAGTGATAGGCCCCCGATGACCTCACCTGCCGCGCG
Source organism: Variovorax boronicumulans (assembly GCF_030812215.1). Classification (GTDB taxonomy): domain Bacteria; phylum Pseudomonadota; class Gammaproteobacteria; order Burkholderiales; family Burkholderiaceae_C; genus Variovorax; species Variovorax boronicumulans_C. The sequence goes on from NZ_JAUSSG010000001.1 coordinate 1,007,573, forward strand.
AGATACGCCGCGCCGGTGGAGACGATGTCGTGGACACGGCCCGCGTCCCACGTCGCCAGGCGCCGATGGCCGCGGTAGCGCCCTTCGTGCGCGATGGCATGGCACTCGCTGCCGTCGGTGAACACCGCCCGCGTGTCGAACACCCACACCGGCTGCTGCGCCTCGGTGGGCCATTGCAGTTCGCGCCCGTAGCGGTGCTGGCCGAAGAGCTTCAGGTTGGCGGCATTGGGCGTCGCCTCTTCGAACTTGCCGTCGTACAGCACGGCGTTCGCGCCGATGTCCTCCTCGAGCATGGCCACCGACAGTTCGGCGTCGAAGGCGATGCCGTGGCGGAAGTAATTGCGCTTGGTGGTCGCGAGCGCCTGCTTGAGCGCCTGCCATGTCATGGCATGCACCGTGTGCACCACGTCCACGCGCAGCCAGAGCGGCGCGCTGCCCTGCTTGCGCAACCAGGCCTGGAGCAACTGCGCGCCGCGGCGCCAGGCCTCTTCGAAATTCTTGCTGCGGACCGTCACCACGTGTGCGCGCTCCTTGCCGTTGCACACCGACATGAAGAGCACGCCCGCAGCCGGCGCAGCCACGCATTCGCCCCACGTCGCCGCAAGGGCCGGCTTGGCCGATGCCAGCAGTTCGCCCAGGCTCATTGCGCGATTCCCCGGTCGCTTCGGACGGCGATGTTCATGCCCATTTTGTTGCCCCTGCCTCTTCGTACTCCTGCGGATTGCCGCAGAACACCACCTCGCTCCGGTCGATCAGCTCGTAGACGACGCGCGCGCCTTTCGCGATCAATGCGTTGTAGCAAGGCGCGATGTAGAACTCGCCCCGGTTCAGCAGCTTGCCCGACCGCTGGTGCTCGAAGGCCTCGTCGAACACCCGCGCATCGGCAAAGTGATAGAGGCCGTCGCTGCACAGGTTGGAGATGCGCTCTTTCTCCGTGGTCCTTCGCACCGTGCGGTCGGGACCGGGCTCGACAAAGGACCAATGCTCGCCCTCGCCCTCGAAGACCTCCAGGTAGCCCTGCGCACCGGCCGCCAGCGGCGACTTCCTGAACCCGGGCCGGATGGTGTCGATATTGAAGATGTAGAGCGCATCGCCGGCGTCGACCTGCCGCAGCCCCTGGTGGACGGTGTCGGCCTGGCCGAGCGTGTCGCCGTCGAGCTCGACGATACGGAACTCCTTGACGCCCAGGTTCTTCAACTCCTGCTTCAGGTACCCCGCGACGTCGTGATCGCGGCGCACCACGAACAGAAACAGGTCGTCCTCGAAGTAATGCTCGAACGACTTCACGACATGGAAGAAAACCGTTTCTCCGTGCAGCGGCAGGCGGTACTTGGGCAGCGCATAGCCGGCCTCGGTGAAACGGCGGCTCTTGCCGACCATGGGAATGACAAACATTTCTTCAGTGCTCCATTTGCTCGAAAAGGCGCAGTGCGTTGGCGAGCATCGCGCGCTGGCGGCGCGGTGTGTCCTGGTGCATCGGCAGCATCGACAGGAACAGCATGACGGTGATCGGCGCGACATGGCGCGCAGTCATGCCGTTCAGCAGCGGCAGGCCGGCAAACAGCTTCTGGATGGCGGCCGCGTCTTCGTCGGCGTGAATGCGCAGGTGAAAGTCCAGTCCGGTGCCCTCGTCGATGTCGAAGGCATCGGCCACGATGTAGTCGTACAGGCCCAGCACCGAATGCGAGACCTTCGCCAGGTCGTAGCGCAGGTCGCCCAGCAACCGGGGCTCGCCCTCGAAATTGAGGCCGCGCGGGTCGATCACCTTGATGCAGTCCGAACGCGTGTCGAACAGGATGTTGCTGAAGCACAGGTCGCCGTGCAGCACGCCGGGCGCCAGCGGTACGCGCGCGGCGGCATCGATACAGCGGTCCAGGATGGCGGCAAGCGATGGCAGCGGGCGCCCGTTCAGGCGCGTCGGCGCCGACACGCTCAGTCCATTGGCCGACGCATGGGCACCCATGCGGATGCGGGTTTTTTCAGCCAGCATGCCCCGGCTGTCGTCGGCGGCCATCTGCCGCTCGCGCTCGCCCATGGGCACGGCCGACTGGCAGGCCGCGAACCAGCCGGCCAGGTGCCTGAAGACGCGGGACCAGAACGCCGTCGAGTTCCGGCCGTGCACATACAGCTCGTTGAGCGGCGCCATGCACATGTATTCCAGCTCGTAGCTGTAGCCATCCGGCTCGATGGGGCCCTGCGCCAGCAGTTGCGGGGCGTACACGCGCAGCCGCGAAGGCAGCGCCTCGAACCACCCGGCTTCGGCCCTGATCTTTTCGGCGGGCCGGCCGGTCTTGCGCACGCGCCGGTCGCCGATGGCGAGGTCGTTGAACGCACGCTGCGTGGTGATGCGGGCGCGCGACCGATAGAAGGTGTTGACGTGTCCGAAGTCCGACCAGTTTTCGGTGTCGACGCGCTCCAGATAGCAGGCCTGGTCGTAGGCACCCACGGCTTTTTCGAACGACCCGCGCGCGGCGACCAGGCACTTGGCGAGCCGGCCCGCCGATTGAAATGCGAAATAGCCGCACCACACGCGTGCCGCGGCGTCGGGGCTCGGGTCGGCATGCCAGTTGTAGTCGTCGGCCGACTCCGCAACGCAGAGGCAGTCCCAGGCGGCCGGGAGGTCAAGGATGAGCGTGTCGCCATGGAGGATGCGCAGCCCCTCCTCATAGCGGCCGATGGTGTTGATCGAGAACAGCACCGAATCGGCCAGCGTAAGCCCGTCCGGCACCCGCAGCACCTGCACCGCCTCGGCTTCGAGCGCGCGGACGTCCCGGTGGGGGATCGCATAGCTTTCGGGCAGCGACAGGTAGATGCTCTCGCCCGGAAAGCACGCATGCAGGACCGCGAACTGCCGCAGGAACAGGCGGCGGTTGCCGACGGGTAGAAAAGCCGGGGGCAATCGGCCGAATTCGGATTGCAATTCGGAATCGACATAGGCGGCGGACGTGATGATGATCACCGCTCATGTCCCCGGCCGGGAATCGATGGAATCAACCTGTTTTCTCCTTCTCTCGGTGTCGACGGCACCGGATCGATGGCGAGGAACTGCCTGACTTCGGCACCGGCGATTCCATAGGAGGCCAGCGCGCGCTGCACGACCTTCATGAGCCGCGGGTTGTGCGCCGTATTTCTTTGCTCTTCATTGGCCCATGCGTAGGGCTGGATCTTGTTTTCCTGGGCGGCGGCATCGTCTTCCGCATCCAGCCCTTCCAGGATCTTCAGCATGAGGGCGCGGCCGCGCCAGATGTTGTCCCTGATCACCGGGGTTCCATCAGCGAATCTCCGGTTTCGCAGCTCCGGCGGCACGATCATCGGAAATTCCTTCTTCTTCGCGAGCTCCGCCAGCCGGTTCCAGAAATGCCTGACGTCGTAGGGATTGGGATTGAGGAACACTCGCTCGTTCAATTCCTGCGCCGACGCGGGCAGGGGCGTGCTCCACAACGTCGGATTGCGATCGTTCTCCGCCAGCGTGACCCATTCCGCCCATTTCGCCATGCCCTCCAGGAACCAGCTCGCACGGAACATGGTGTAGCCGTACTGGTACAGGTGGAACAGCTCATGCGGAATGAGGTAGTCCTTCACCCGCTCGTGGTTGCCCTTGAGCGAGGAGTTGATGGCCATCGAAATCGCGCACTTGTCGGCCCTGATGCGGCTCCCCGGATAGCGGATGACGCCCGAGAACGACAGGCCCCGCTTGTCCGTGATCTCGGGGCTGTAGACATCGAAGTTCAGGAAATCGATGTCGATGGATTCGGCATGCCGAAATCTCGGGCTGTCGAGCGGATCGCGGAAGCCGTTGCGGTTGAAGATCTGGCGCACCGTGTCCAGGTGAAGCGCAGCGTCCTCGACCATGTCCGGCACGCCGTTGCGATTGAGATCTGCGACGGTGTACAGCGCATGGGGCCCCGTTTGCGTATAGAAAACGCGGATGCCGTTGAACTCATATTTCTGCTCGAGCTCCAGGCGGTGCTGATTCTTCGAGGTCCTGCACGCCGGAAAGTCCTTCAATTCCTGCGCGGACACCGACGGAACACAGGCGGCGCACGCGATAGTGCCCCCCGCGAAGAACTGCTTCCATGGCAACTGGATGGCCGGAGCCACCACGCCGTTTGCAGACATTCGCATGACGATTTCTTGGAGTCGGAGCCAGGCGTTCAAGGAATGGCGGCTCTTTTCAATTGAGGGAGTTCCAGAGCAATCTGTCGATCTCGCTCACCGGGCCCGAAGGCAAATCGGCGGACAGCAATTTCTTCAGCTCGTCCTTGCCGTACGACGCGGCCGGCATGGCTTCGGTCGGATGGATGTTCTCCAGCGGCCGGCGCCGAACGCCCTGGAAGAGCAGGGAGTGCGCGAGCGAGCAATGGGAACGCAGCCGCCCGGGGAAGCCGAACCATTTTTCCTCGATCGCCTGCATCTGCAGCTTCAGCGTATTGGCATAGCAGCCGATCGCCTCGGGCGATCCGATGGCGAATTGATCGCCCGCATAGAGCGTCTTGGTGAGCATGAGGTTATTGAAATAGATCACGCGCTGGCTGCGGCACTCTTCGGCCATCTGCGCCCAGTCGGGCTTCGCGGGGCCGGCACGGAAGGTGCGGTCCGGCCTGATTCTCAGCACGAGGTCGTAGGCTTCGCCGTCCTCTGCCATCAGGCGGTGCGCCTCCTGGATCTTGTAGAACATCTTGCGCTGGTTGTTGGCGTCGTTCTCGAACTGCGGCGTGCGGTGGTCTTCGATGACAACCGCCGCATCGTTGCCGTACACCGCCTTGATGTCTGCCTCGCTGATCGTCGAGGACACGGTCAGCGACGAAAAGAAATGGGGATAGGCCTTTTTCAGGACGTCGGTGCCGTATTGAAATCCGGCCTGCCTGTAGGCTTGCGCGAACGGCGCGTGCTTGAAGATGCGGTCCACACCGTTGCCCGATATCGGATCGGGAAACCGCCAGCCCGTGTCTTCCCACGTGTGAACGAAGTACCTGACCCGGTGCCCCTCGAGGTGAAGATGCTTCCAGGTCTGGAACGCCTCGACGTATCCGCGCATCTGCCCCGAGACGCACACGGCGATGTTCAGGTCCTTCCCCGCGCTGGCCGCGGGCCGCTGGATGTCGGTGCAGAAGGCCCGGGAAATTCTCGCGTTGGAACGCGCCTGCCTGCTTGCCTCGGTGCCCGGGGCACCAAGGGAATCGTGCACCTGGCGGACCATGCGGTCATGGGTGGCATCGTCCAGCAACGCATATCCGAGTATCAGCAAGCGGCAGACACCGGCCTCGTTCAGGCAGCGCACCCCGTTGTCGGCCTGCAGGATGTCGGCGACGAAGTCCCTGAATATCTTTCCATTGGCGGGAAGCACCGTCTGGAAGAACTTGCACAGCACCTCGTGGTTGTTCTTCTCGAAGAAATCGATCAGGACTTCCTGGTGGATGTCCTCGCCATAGCCGCTGAACCCCTCGATCGCGAGCGTCATCGCGACCTTGTCCTGCGGGCTCGGAAAGGACCTGTCCTCGACCAGCGGCCTGACGATGCCGGCAAGGTTTCTGTAGGTGGACAGGTGATGCCTTTTCAAACCGGCCAGATAGGCGGCGAATTCGAAGGGAAAGGCGTCGATCACCTGCTCCAGCCTGCGCGCCAGTTGGCCGATCTGCCCCGCGATCAACTGGGTGAACGCGACATCCATGCCCTTGGCATCTTTCTGGAATTCTTCCTTCCAGGGGGCGCTGCCCCTCAGTTCCAGCGCGGCATTGACATTGCCGGACAGAAGCAGCGCGTCCTGGTATCTCGGAAGAATGTCTTTCCTGAACGCGGGCTCCTGCTTCAATGCGCTGCGCAAGCGGTACAGGCTGAGCTCGAGCTGGTCCGATTTGCTGAAGGCCTGCAGTTCGGCGTCGATGTCCGCCGCGGACGTCCAGGCGCCGAAACCGTTCGATTCACCGTTCGGCATCGGGTCAGTCCGCCACGGCAAGGGCACCCTCGCTCCGGAACACCGGCAGCCAGGGCTCGGCCAGCATCTGGAATGCGGGCCCCGGGTTCAGGCCCATCAGCAAATGCGCGCGACTGGAAGGCTCGTTGCTGCGGTTGACGGCGCGGTGGTTCACATCCACCCGCACCAGCCAGGCCGAACCGTCGGCCGGCAAGTGCACGCTCTCGATGCTGCCATCCGCGCGCTGCCATTCGAAGAAGCAGTTCGGGTTGGTGACGATCGGGATGTGCAGGCGCCAGGTTTCCTTGAGGGCATCGGTGTGCAGCGGCATCTCCGCGCCTTCGCTTTCCAGCTGCATGATGCGCGCGCGAAAGGGCTTGAGGCCGGCGTCGTGCAAGGCATCCATCACCGTGGCCAGATAGCCGGAGCAGGCGTCGGTCGGGGCGGTGCCGGGCACGAAAGGCTGCTTGCTGGGAATGCGGCGGATGCCGTCGGTCAGCGTGCCGTCGCGACTGGTCACGGCCCAGCCGATGTAGTCGACGCGGTTGTCGCGATACGGCATCGACGGCAGCGTGCAGACGTGGTCCACGAAATGGCGCCGCAGCGCATCGGCATCGATGCGGAAATTGGCCAGCCTCGCGAACATGACATCTCGTGAGTGCTTCATGTCTTCTCCTCGTTCCTCTTGTCGGGTGCCATCGCGAACGGATGGCGTGAATCGCGCAGGCGCTTGCACGGTCGATGAGGCAAGGCTGCGCGCACAAGCGCGGGGGTCGGCAGGCCGAAGGCCCGGACCTACGCGAAGGAGGCGAGCGACTGCGGCGGCCGCGTGGGCCGCTCGAGGAAGGTCAGCGAGAAGAACGCCGGCGCGAATTCCGGCTGCAATGCCGACAGCGGCGCGAAGCCGAACAGGTGCTCGACGAAGGGGGCTTCGATGCTGTGGCCAATGTCCAGGTCCGCATCGTCCGCGGGCTGGACGGCACCGGCCGCGCCAACCGAATCGGCCGCGGCGGATGCATCGGCAAAGAGCACGTGCGCCACCTCGTCGCGCTGGTTCGCCGCGTCGACCAAGCCCTGCGCGAACACGACGAGGCCGTGGCAGCAAAGGAGGACCGCGAAGACAGCGGCGACGAGCGGGCGTGGCATGACTGGCGCATCTTAGCGACGCCTGCGGATGGCGTCGAGCGGGTGTCCACGCGTCACGCGACGCGACCTGGGCTCCTCTGCCTGGGGCAATCGGTTACGCAGTAATGCGATGAGTTCCTGCGCCACCACGTTGCGCATCGGTCCCGGCACATAGGCCAGCACCACGCGGCGCTCGATGCGCGGCTTCTGCAGCGGCACCACCACGAGTTCGGGGTCGCGCAGCGACGCGGTGTACAGCCGCGGCATCAGCCCCAGCGCCTGGCCGCTGCGCACCAGCGCATAGAGCGTTTCGGAATAGCTCACGCGGTAGGGCTCGGCGCCCTGCGCGAACTGCGCGCGCGCCGGATTGCCGAGCGCCGGCATGCTGCCGCTTTCGAACATCACGAGGCGCTCCTTGCCGATGGCCTCCCAGTTCGCATCGCCGGCCGCGGCCAGCGGATGGTCGCGCCGCACCACCAGCACCAGCGGATCGCGGAAGAGGTCGACGCAGGTCAGCCCGCCTGGCGGCTCGGTGATGGCGGCCACCGCCATGTCGAGCTGGCCGCTGCGCAGCTCTGCGAGCAAAGTGGTCGAGGGTGCGTCGCGCCAGGCCAGTTCGACCTCTCGCTGGCCGTTCTGCTGGAGGAATTCGCTGACCGCCGCCGCAACGCGCGCGCTGGCCGAAGGGATCACGCCCACACGCACGAAGGCGCGGCCGCGCTGCACGGTGCTCTCGATGTCGCGCAGCGCCACCTCGAAGGTGTTGACGAGGAAGTCGGTGCGCGCCAGCACCTCGGCCCCAACGGGCGTGAGTTCGAGGCGGTGGGTGGAGCGGGTGAGCAGTTCGGCGCCGAGCAGCTTTTCCATCTGCTTGATGGCGTTGCTCAGCGCGGGCTGCGTGATGGCCAGGCGCCGCGCCGCGCGGCCGAACTGGCCTTCTTCCACCAGCACCGAGAAGAACTGCAGTTGGCGCATCGTGAGCGCGCGCAGGGGCAAGGCGGCCATGGCATCTCCAGTCACCGGCGGTTATTGATCCGGTGAATCAAATTATAGAAATTCAAAATTTTCCTTATGGGCTTCGTCTCCCTAGACTGGTCAGCATGACCAGCCCCTCTCCATCGGATTTGCCCGCCTTCACGCTGGAGTCGTTCCTTCGCGCGATCCCCAAGGTCGAACTGCACTGCCATCTGTTCGGCACGGTGCGTCACGAGACCTTCAAGCAGTTGAACCTGCGCGCCGGTGCGCCGCTGGCGGCCGACGAGATCGAGGGCTTCTACACGCGCGGCGAAAAGCCGGTCGGCGTGCTGCGCGTGCTGCGCGCGCTCGACGCGCAGCTGGTGCGCGGCCCGGGTGATCTGTACCAGCTCACGCTCGAATACCTGCAGGACGCGGCCTCGCACAACGTGCGTTACGCCGAGTTCTTCTGGAACCCGACCGGCACGGTGCACGGCTCGGGCATTCCGTACGCGATGGCGCAGGCCGCGATCGTGCGCGCGATACAGGATGCGCAGCAGGAGTTCGGCATCACCGGCCGGCTCATCGCCGCCATCGACCGCGAGGCCAGCCCCGGGGCGGCAGTGGAAATGGTCGAGTGGGTCAAGACGCACCGCTGCGAGGAAGTGATCGGCATCGGCATCGACTACCGCGAGGTCGACCGGCCACCGGAACTCTTCACGGAGGCCTATGCCGCGGCGAAGAAGGCGGGCCTCAAGACCACCGCGCATGCCGGCGAATTCGGCATGCCCTGGACCAACGTGCGCACTGCGCTCGATGTGCTGCAGGTGGACCGCATCGACCACGGCTACACGGTGGTCGACCAGCCCGACTTCGCGCGCGAGTGCGCCGAGCGCGGCGTGCTCTTCACCGTGGTGCCGACCAACTCCTATTACTTGCGCACGCTGCCGCCCGAGCGCTGGGCCATCGACCATCCGATCCGCCGCATGCCGGGCCTGGGCCTGCGCATCCACCCCAACACCGACGACCCGACGCTGCACAAGGTCACGCCCACCGGCGCCTGGCTGATGATGGTGCGCGACTTCGGCTTCGGCCTTGCCGACCTGCGCGGCTTCATGCACAACGGCCTGGACGGCGCCTGGATCGACGACACGCAACGCCGTGCATGGCGCACGCAATGGAGCGAGGCGTTCGACACGCTGCGCGCCCGCCTCGACACCGAACCCACGCCCCCCACCTTCGAATGAACCACGCCATGAACACGCCCCGCCGCCTTCTCCTTGCCGCCGCGCTCTGCGCCGCCCTGCCCACCGCCGCGCTCGCGCAGGCCTGGCCGACCGCCAAGCCCATCACGCTGATCGTTCCGTACACGGCCGGCGGCAGCGTGGACGTCAATGCCCGCCTGGTCGCCCAGCGGCTCGGCGAGCGGCTCAAGCAATCGGTGGTCATCGACAACGTGAGCGGCGCGGGCGGCGCCATCGGCGTGGCCAAGGCGGTGAATGCGGCGCCCGACGGCTACACGCTGGTGGTCGGGCCGGACAGCGCGATCGCCATCGGCAAGCTGGTGAACCCGACGGCCTTCCGCTTCGATCCGCTGAAGGACCTCGCGCCCGTCGGCCTGCTCAACACGGCGCCGATGGTGCTGGTCGCGCGGCCCGGCCTCGAGGCGCAGACCTTCGCCGATTTCGTGAAGCTCGCCAAGGCCAGGCCCGGCCAGTACAACTACGCGACCTCGGGCGTGGGCACCGTGCTGCAGCTGGCGATGGAATTGCTCAAGGAGCGCAGCGGCATCTTCGTCACGCACGTGCCTTATCGCGGCGGCGCGCAGATCGCCACCGACGTGATCGGCAACCAGGTCGACCTCGCGATGCTGGTGAGCACCAGCGCCATTCCGCATGTGAACGGCAAGCGGCTGAAGGCGCTGGGCATCACCAGCAACAAGCGCCTCGCGGTGCTGCCCGGCGTACCCACCTTCGACGAAATGCCGGGCCTCAAAGGCTTCGACATGGTGAGCTGGACCGGCATCTTCGCGCCCGCAAAAACGCCGCCGGCCGTGGTCGCGCAGATCAACCAGGAACTCAATGCGGTGCTGCAGGAGGAAGGGGTGCGCTCCAAGCTGATGGAGCAAGGCGCACTGCCGGGCAGCGGCACGCCGGAATCGTTCGGGAAGTTCGTGCAGGCCGAGTACAGCCGCAATCAGAAGATCGTGCAGACCGCGAACATCAAGGAGTAACTGGGCTCGCCCCAGGCTGCGCGCACTGCGTGTCGCGTGCGCCTTCCCCCCGCCGGGGGCGACACCTGAGGCCCGGCGAAGCCGGCTCCTCGGCGTTCTGGCATTGCGCCGGGCGTTGCACCCAGCGCGTGCGGATCAGCCGGTCTTGCTCTCGTCTTCCGCCGGCCAGTCGCGGATGTAGGCCTTGAGCATCTTGTTCTCGAAATTCTGGCTGTCCACCACGGCCTTGGCCACGTCGTAGAAGCTGATCACGCCCATCAGCATGCGCTTGTCCATCACGGGCATGTAGCGCGCATGGCGCTCCAGCATGATGCGGCGGATTTCGTCGAGATCGGTTTCCAGGGTGCAGGTGACGGGGGCGTCGTCCATGGCCTTGCGCACCAGCGTGGTCCCGACCTGGCCGCCGTTGTTGACGATGGCGACGATCACCTCGCGGAAGGTGAGCATGCCGACCAGATCGCCGTGCTCCATGACCACGAGGGAGCCGATGTCCTTTTCCGCCATCGTGGTGGCGGCTTCTGCCAGCAGGTCGTCTGGCGTGATGGTGAAGAGCGTGTTGCCCTTGACGCGAAGGATGTCGCTGACTTTCATCGTGTGCTCCTCTCGAACTCTCGTACTGGGCGGTGTGCTGATTTGAATATAGCCCACAATCGACGCCGACCTGAACGCCCCTGTCGCCCACGCATGCTTTGCAGACGTAACGGGGCTTTGCGAGAGACAACAGAAAGGCCCCCATGCCCGGTTATTCCGACCCCGGTTTCGACACCCTCGCGCTGCACGCCGGCGCCTCGCCCGACCCCGCCACCGGCGCGCGGGCAGTGCCGATCCACCTGACCACCTCCTTCGTCTTCGAGTCCAGCGACCACGCGGCCGCGCTCTTCAACCTGGAGCGCGCGGGCCATGTGTATTCGCGCATCAGCAACCCGACCAACGCGGTGCTGGAGCAGCGGGTGTCGGCCCTGGAAGGCGGCATCGGCGCCATTGCCACCGCCAGCGGACAGGCGGCGCTGCACCTGTCGATTGCCACGCTGATGGGCGCGGGCTCGCACATCGTGGCGAGCACCGCCCTCTACGGCGGCTCGCAGAACCTGCTGCACTACACGATGCGCCGCTTCGGCATCGAGACCACCTTCGTGAAACCCGGCGACCTGGACGGCTGGCGCGCGGCGGTGCGCCCCGAGACCAAGCTCTTCTTCGGCGAGACCGTCGGCAATCCGGGCCTGGACGTGCTCGACATCCCCGCCGTGAGCGACATCGCGCACGAAGCCGGCGTGCCGCTGCTGGTCGACTCCACCCTCACCTCGCCCTACCTCATCAAGCCCTTCGACTGGGGCGCCGACCTGGTCTATCACTCGGCCACCAAGTTCCTCTCGGGCCACGGCACCGTCATCGGCGGCGTGGTGGTCGACGGCGGCAGCTTCGACTGGGAAAAGTCGGGAAAATTCGCCGAACTGACGCAGGCCTACGACGGCTTCCACAACATGGTCTTCAGCGAGGAAAGCACCGTCGGCGCCTTCCTCTTGCGCGCGCGGCGCGAGGGTCTGCGCGACTTTGGCGCGTCGATGAGCCCGCACACGGCGTGGCTGATCCTGCAGGGCATCGAGACGCTGCCGCTGCGCATGGAACGGCACATCGACAACACGCAGAAGGTGGTCGAGTTCCTCGCGAGCCATCCGTTCGTCTCGCGCGTAGGTCATCCGCTGATCGAATCGCATCCGAGCCATGCGCTCGCGCAGAAGCTGCTGCGCCACGGCGCGCGCGGTGCGGGCGCGGTGTTCAGCTTCGACATCAAGGGCAGCCGCGCGCAGGGCAAGGCCTTCATCGAGGCGCTCAAGCTCTTCAGCCACCTGGCCAACGTGGGCGACTGCCGCAGCCTGGTGATCCACCCCGCGAGCACCACGCACTTCCGAATGACCGACGAGGCGCTGGCGGGTGCGGGCATCTCGCAGGGAACGATCCGCCTCTCGATCGGCCTGGAGGACCCGGCCGACCTGATCGACGACCTCAAGCGCGCCCTGAAGGCCGCGGAAAAGGCGGGTGCCTGACATGCACTACACCGTCAACGGCCACGCCACCTATTGCTACACCGGCGGCAAGCCCTTCGATGCGGCGAAACCCACGGTCGTGTTCATCCACGGCGTGCTCAACGACCACAGCGTGTGGATCCTGCAAAGCCGCTGGTTCGCCAACCATGGCTGGAACGTGCTGGCGGTCGACCTGCCCGGGCACTGCAAGAGCGAAGGCGTGCCACCGGCGAGCGTGGAAGAGGCGGCACAGTTCGTGATCGCGTTGCTCGACGCGGCAGGTGTGCAAAAAGCGGCGCTGGTCGGCCACAGCTTCGGCTCGCTGATCGCGCTCGAAGCGGCATCACGCGCACCCGATCGCGTGACGCACCTGGCGCTGGTCGGCACCGCCTACCCGATGGTGGTGTCGCCCGCGCTGCTCGACGGTGCGCTGAACGATCCGCAGCGCGCGATCGCGATGGTCAACACCTTCTCGCATTCGCTGCTCGCACCGCCGCCCTCGTCACTGGGCCCCGGCACCTGGCTCTACGGCAGTTCGCGCGCACTGATGCGCCGCGTGCTGGCGAGCAACCGCACGCACAACGTGTTCCACATCGGCTTCAAGGCCTGCAACGACTACGCGAACGGCGAAGCCGCGATGGAAGCGGTGCAGTGCCCGGTGCTGTTCCTGCTCGGCGATGCCGACCAGATGACGCCGGCGCGCGCCACCAAGGCGCTGGTCGGCAAGGCGCGCAACGCGAAGGTGGTAACCGTGCGTGCCGGCCACGCGCTGATGAGCGAGGCGCCGGACGAGACGCTGTTCGCGCTGCGCGATTTCGTGAGCGCAGCGGCCGATTGAGCGCCTGGGGCGAACAGGCCTAGTCCATCGCGATGCCCGCGCGGTGCGCCAGCGCGCGGTAGCGCGGAATTTCTCTTTCGACCTGCTGCCGGAAGGCGGCCGCGCCGACCATCGTCGGTTCGATGCCTTGCGCGCGCAACTGCGCCTGCAATGCGGGGTTGCCCAGCGTTTCGGACATGGCGCGCGTGAGCCTCGCGAGCACGGGCGCCGGTGTGTGAGCGGGTGCGGCAACGCCGTACCAGGCGTCGAAGCTGGCCTCGGGCAAGCCCTGCTCCGCCAGCGTGCGCACACCGGGCAGAAGGCCGGACCGCGCAGCGCCCACGATGCCCAGCGCGCGCACCTTGCCGGAACGCGCATGCGGCGCGACCGAGGCCACGGTGTCGATGCCCAGGTCGATCTCCCCGCCGATCACCGCCGCCATCGCCTGGCTGCTGCCCCGGTACGGAATGTCCTGCAGCCGGATGCCCGCGGCCAGCGCGAACAGTTCTCCGGCGAGGTGCGAGCCCGAGGCATTGCCGAAAGTGGCGTAGCGGATCTGCCCGGGACGCGCCCTGGCCGCGCCCACCAGTTCCGAAAGCGCGTGCCACGGCGTGGTGCCGCCCGCGAACAACACCAGCGGCACCCGCGCGACGATGGCGACGGGCGCGAGATCGCGCGACGGGTTGTAGGCGCGTGCCGCGCGCAATGCCGGATTCACGCTGTAGCTGGTGGAGCCCGCGAGCAGCAGCGTGTAGCCGTCGGGCCTCGCGCGGGCCGCAATCTCGGTGCCGATGAGCGTGGAGGCGCCGGGCCTGTTGTCGATCACGACGGGCTGGCCCAGTTGCTGCGACAGGACCTGGCCGATCATGCGCGCCACGATGTCGGTGCCGCCGCCCGCCGCAAAAGGCACGACGAGGCGGATCGGCTTCTGCGGCCAGGCGCTGCCCTGCGCTCTCACGGCAGGATGCGCCGCCAGCGCCGCGCCCGAGGCGCCGCAAAGAAGCAGGCGGCGCGAGATGCCGGGGGCGGTCTGCTTCATCGTGCGGGCAGGCAAGGGGAAACGCAGGGCCGCAGCCGCGTGTCGCGAGGGCCGGTCAACGCAAGGCGTTGATGTCCACCGGGTCGAGCAGCACCTTCGGCGCGCCGTTGCGGGCCACGGCCAGCATGGCCAGGCCGATCTGCTCGGTGGTCGTCAGCTTGTCCGGCCAGAGCCGGTAGGCGAGGCTCAGCAGAGGCGCGATCACCACGTAGATGCCGTGGTAGAGCGGCGTCTTGGAGCGCGCGCCGTACAGCGGCTGGATCACGCCGGGTCGGAACATGTAGGCCGCCTTGAACGGCAGGCGCAGCAAGGCGTTTTCGGTCGCGCCCTTCACCCGGGCCCACATGCTCCTGCCGCGCTCGCTGCTGTCGGTGCCGGCGCCCGTCACGTAGGTGAAGGTCATGCCCGGGTTGAGCCGCGCGAGCACGGTGGCCGCGGCCAGCGTGAGGTCGTAGGTGATGCGGCGGTAGTCGTCTTCCTTCATGCCGACCGACGACACGCCCAGGCAAAAGAAGCAGGCGTCGAAGCCCTGCAGTTGCGGCTCGACGGCGGCATAGTCGTACATGTCCTTCACGACCAGCTCCTGCAGCTTGGGATGCTGCTGCCCCGTGGCATTGCGCCCGACCGTGACGACGCGTTCCACGTCGGGAGCCAAAAGGCACTCGCGCAGCACGCCCTGCCCCACCATGCCGGTGGCGCCGAAGATCAGGATGTTCATGAGGAGAAAGGCCGGTTAGACCGAGAACGTCGCCGGCTTCTTGTTCAGCACGGCGAGGAGCAGATCGACATCGAGGCTCGACGGCTGCGGCGATTGCAGCGCGCCGAGCATGCGGGACAGCGTTTCGGCGTGCGGCAGCAGCGGGCCCAGGAAGCGCGTGCCGTCGGCGCCGGCCACCAGCAGCGTGGGGAAGGTTTCCACGTCGAAGCCGTCGGCGATGTCGGCGTGGTCCTCGATGTCGACCCAGCCGAAGCGCAACTGCGGATGCGCGCGCGCCACCTGCTCGAACAGCGGCCGGTAGTCGCGGCAGGTGCCGCACCATTCGGCGCACAGGCAGACGACCCACAGCGCATTGCTGGCCGGATCGACGGAATCGGTGGTGGCAGAAGGATCGGGCAAGGCGCTCAAGGCTGATGCGTCAGTGGTGTGAAGAAGGACCGGGCTGGTGCGGCCGCGGGGTCGTGGCTATTATGGACAAAGCCCATCCAAAAGGCGCACCAGCGCCCAGGAGACCCGTACGATGAACACCACGACTGCCCCCGAATCTGCCGTCGATCCGCGCCGTTTCAAGAGCTTCGCGCAGTTCTACCCGTTCTACCTGACCGAGCACGCCAACCGAACGTGCCGCCGCCTGCACTTTGCAGGCTCGACGCTCTCGCTGCTGTGCCTGGTGGCGCTGGTGGTCACGCTCAACCCGTGGTGGCTGCTGGCCGGGCTCGTGGCGGGCTACGGCTTCGCCTGGGTCGGACACTTCGGCTTCGAGAAGAACAAGCCCGCCTCCTTCAAGCGCCCGCTCTATTCGTTCATGGGCGATTGGGCAATGTACCGAGACATCTGGCTGGGCAAGGTCAAGATCTAGATCAGCAGCACGTCGCCCAGGCGCAGCGACCTGAGCGGCCCCTTCTGCCACAGGTCTTCGAGCGGTTCGGCCTGCGGCATCAGCAGTTCCTTGAGCAGCGGCTCGATGGGCGTGGATGGATCGGCCAGCAGCACGTAGCGCGGGTCCTCGTTGGCGGGCTCCTCGGCCAGCGGGGCGATCCAGTCGAGTGCCACCAGCGTCTCGAGCACCGGAAGGAGCTGCAGGGTGTCGACCCGCATGCGTGTCACCAGTTCGGTCGCTCCCATGCCCTTGGCTGGCGTGGCCTGCGCGCGCGCCAGGTGCTGCAGCGTTTCCATGGCCAGTTGCAGCGGCCAGCCGGCCGCGCCGCCGCGTCGCGCGACGCCCGTGAGCAGGCTCGGCAGGTAGGCTGCGATGACCGCCCCCAACAGCACGATCACCCACGCCACGTAGATCCACACCAGCAGGATCGGGAAGGTGGCAAAGGCGCCGTACAGCACCGAATAGGTCGGCACGAGGCTCAGGTAGTAGGCAAGCACGCGCTTGGCGATCTCGATGGCCGCCGCCACGAAGATGCCGCCGGCCCAGGCATGCGACCAGCGCACGTTGGTGTTGGGCACGTAGTGATAGAGCGAGGCCATGCCGACCGCCAGCAGCACGAATTCGAAGGTGTCGAAGAACAGCTTGACCATGCCGCGCCCCACCACGTCGCTCGTGGCCGAAACCACGTACGAGGTGGTCGACAGGCTCACCGCGAGGATGACCGGCCCGAGCGTGATGGCCGCCCAATAGATCAGCACCCGCTGTGCGAAGGGCCGGGGCGTGCGCACGCGCCAGATGTTGTTGAGCGTCTTGTCGATCGTGAGAATCAGCGCGATGGCGGTGATCAGCAGCACGATCAGGCCTGCGATACCGAGGCCGCTCGCCTTGCTGGCGAACTGGTTCAGGTAGCCGAGCACCTGGCGCGCGATGTTGTCGGGGATCAGGCTCTCGATGAGCCAGCGCTGCAGGCGGCCCTGCATCTTGGCGAACATGGGGAACACGGTGAAGAGGGCCAGCGCCACCGTGAAGAACGGGACCATCGCGATGGTGGTCGTGAAGGTCAGGCTGCTGGCCGTGAGGCCCAGGCGATCCTCGCGGAAACGCTCGCCCAATACCGCAGCGGTGTTGCGCCACGGAAAACGCGAAAGATCCCTCCAGAGTTGCCGGCGATTCATGGCCGGTATCATAGGAGTTGAACTCTCCCCCAGTCTCCGCGCACTTCGTGTCGCTGCGCCAACCCCCTTCCGGGGGCAACACCAGCGGCCCGGCGAAGCCGGTTCCGCGGTGTTCGCCCATGCAACCCAACTCGCCGCTTCCGCCCTCTTCCGTCCGCGCCACCCGATGGGCCGCCGTGGGCAGCCTCGTCGGCCTGATCGTGCTGGGCCTGGCCTGGGAGCTGTGGCTCGCGCCGCTGCGGCCGGGCGGCTCGCTGCTGGCGCTGAAGGTGCTGCCGCTCGTGATTCCGCTCGCGGGGCTCTACAAGAACCGCATGTACACCTACCGCTGGGTCAGCCTGATGATCTGGCTCTATTTCACCGAGGGCGTGGTGCGCGCCTGGAGCGACACCAACGGCGTGGGGCAAATCCTCGCGCTGGTCGAGGTGCTGCTGTGCCTGGTGCTCTTCGCGGCCTGCGCCTGGCATGTGCGCCTTCGCCTGCGCCACGCCAAGACCGCCGCTGCCGCTGCCCGTCAACTGGAGGCTTCCGCCCAATGACTTCTTCTGCTTCCCCTGCTGCATTGATCGACCAACTGCGCGCCATCGTCGGCGCCGCGCATGTGCTCAACGAGGGCGACCTCACCGCCTACGAGCAGGACTGGCGCAAGCGCTCGCGTGGCAAGTCGCTCGCCGTGGTGCGACCGGCCAATGCGCAGCAGGTGGCCGATGTGGTCAAGGCCTGCGCCGCAGCCGGCACGGCCATCGTGCCGCAGGGCGGCAACACGGGTCTGGCTGTCGGCTCGATTCCCGACGAGAGCGGCACCCAGGTGGTGTTGAGCCTGCAGCGGCTGAATGCGATTCGCACCTTCGATGCCGCCAACCTCACGATGACGGTCGAGGCCGGCTGCATCCTTCAGACGCTGCAGGAAGCCGCCGAGAAAGAGGGCTACCTCTTCCCGCTGAGCCTTGCGGCCGAGGGCAGCTGCACCATCGGCGGCAACCTCGCGACCAACGCGGGCGGCACCCAGGTCGTGCGCTACGGCAATACGCGCGAACTGTGCCTGGGCCTGGAAGTGGTCACGCCGCAGGGCGAGATCTGGGAAGGCACGAGCGGCCTGCGCAAGGACAACACCGGCTACGACCTTCGCGATCTCTTCGTGGGCAGCGAAGGCACGCTGGGCATCATCACCGCCGCGACCATGAAGCTCTACCCGCTGCCCGCCGCGCAGCTCACGGCCTGGGCCGCGGTGCCCTCGCTCGACCATGCGGTCACGCTGCTGGGCCTGGCGCACAAGCACCTCGGCTCGGGACTCACGGGCTTTGAAGTCATGGGCAAATTCGCGCTGAGCCTGGTCGACAAGCACATGCCGCAATTGCGCGTGCCCTTCATCGACGATGCGGCGGTGCCCTACTGCGTGCTGCTGGAGAACTCCGACAGCGAATCCGAAGACCACGCACGCGCCCGCTTCGAAGCGCTGCTCGAAACCGCCTTCGAGGACGGCTGCGTGACCGACGCGGTGGTGGCGGAAAACCTCACGCAGGCGCACCAGCTCTGGCACATCCGCGAAAGCATTCCGCTCGCGCAGGCCGAAGAGGGCTTGAACATCAAGCACGACATCTCGATTCCGGTGTCGCGCATTCCCGCCTTCGTGGCCGAGACCGATGCGCTGCTGCAGCGCGAGATCGCCGGCGTGCGGCTCGTGAACTTCGGCCACCTGGGCGACGGCAACCTGCACTACAACGTGCAGGCGCCGGAGAACATCGACACCAAGGCGTTCTTGAAGAACGAGGAAGACCGCATCAACACGCTGGTGTACGACGCGGTCGAGAAGTTCGGTGGCTCGTTCTCGGCCGAGCATGGCGTGGGCTCGCTCAAGGTCGACAAGCTCGAGAAGCACAAGTCGCCGGTGGCGCTGGAGATGATGCGGACGATCAAGCGCGGGCTCGACCCGAAGAACACGCTCAACCCCGGCCGCGTGATCCGGGTCTAGCCGGGAAAGTCTTCGCCGCGCAACTCGATCGGCTGCCCGTGCGGCGTGCGGTCGGCCGCGTGGTCCCAGGCGTGGCGGTAGCGCGCGAGTTCGTCGCCCGAGCTCGCACCCTTGCGGGCCACGAGGCCTTCGAGTGCGGCGAGCCAGTGGCGGTAGTAGGTGTCGCCAGTGTCGGGGTCGCCGGCCGCCTGCGCGATGGCGATCTGTGCGGCAAGCGCCTCGGCCCACTCGACCCAGGTGAACAGGCCGCGTTCATGCAGCGCCAGCGTCATGGCGAAGGCCTGTGCTTCCCAGGGCTCCCTGAACACCGGCCCGTCGGCATCGCGCGGCATGCCGGGCGCAAGCGCCAGCGGCGGCATGTCGTTCTTCATGCGGCTGGCTCCAGATAACTTTCCCACGCATCGACCGACACCGAAAGGTTCTGGCGCGCCGCCCCGGCGCCCCAGAGCTCGGCCTCGTCGAAGACCACGGTGTAGAGCCACTGCGGCTGTTCGCCGAGGCCCTGCGCATGCGCATCGGCGAACACATGCGCGCCGTGGACGCGCTCGATCGTTCCACGCTTGCCCTGCACATAGCCCGGCAGCCGCGTGTGGTGGTCGACCTTGCCCCGATGCGTGCGCACGGCCTGCCCGACGGCAAATCGCGCCGGGCCCGGCTCGGGGCGCTCGGTGGGCGAGCCTTTGGCGAGCACCGCGGGCACGTTCGCGGCCTGCAGCACGCGGGCGACCGGCGCAGGTGGGTGCTTCATCTCCCCGGAGGAGATCTCGTCGGGGAAGACCTGCGCGCGCTGCAGCATCAGTTGCTCCAGGGCGCCGAGCCAGATCTGGTAGTAGCTCAGGTCGCGGTAGTCGGGCAGCGTCTCGCGCACCGCGCGGCTTGCATCGATGTTCCAGGAGCCGGTCGCGCCCATCGCCAGCGTGAGGGCCAGCGCGCGCGGCTCCCAATCGGCGTGGAACAGTTCGCCTTCGGGCTCCGGCGTGACCGGCCCGAAGCCGGGCTGGCCGCCGAGGTCGGCATGCGTGACGTAGCTCATGCGGCGCTCCCCGTCGAAAGTGCGTCCACCAGCCGCGTGCCGATCATCGAATCGCGCGAGACCAACTCGGCGAGCGCTTCCTCGCTCCAGCCCTCGGTGCCCGCGGGTCGCTGCGGGATCACGAGATAGCGCACTTCGGCGGTCGAATCCCAGACACGGATGCGCGTGCTCTCGGGCAGCGTCGTGCCGAAATCGGCCAGCACGCCGCGCGGGTCTTTCACGGCGCGCGAGCGGTACGGCGCGCTCTTGTACCAGGTGGGCGGCAGGCCGAGCACGGGCCAGGGATAGCAGCTGCAGAGGGTGCAGACGACCATGTGGTGCTGATCGCCCGTGTTCTCCACCGCCACCATGTGCTCGCCCTGCCGGCCGGTGTAGCCGAGCGAGGCAATGGCCGCCGTGGCATCGGCCATCAGCCAGTCGTGGAACGCCTGGTCGACCCAGGCCCGCGCCACCACCCGCGCGCCGTTGCGCGGGCCGATGCGGGTCTGGTAGGTGTCGATCAGCGCGTCGAGCGCAGCGGGATCGATGTAGCCCTTCTGCGTGAGCACGCTTTCGAGGGCGCGAACCCGCAGGTCCATCTCGCCGAGCTCGCTGTGATCGTGCGCATGATCGTGGCCGTGCTGGTGGCCATGTTCGCGGCCATTCGTGGGGTGGTCTTGGCTCATGCCCGCCATGCTAAGCCCGGGCACTTAAAATTCGAAAACCCGCCTCTGAGAGCACCTCTTGCCATGACCTCCACGCCCACCCGCCCCGTCCGCTCCCAGTACGAAGATTTCATGCGCCACGTGGACACCCACGGCGTCTTCAAGAGCGACCGCACCGGCACGGGCACCAAGAGCGTGTTCGGCCACCAGATGCGCTTCGACCTGAACGAGGGCTTTCCGCTGGTGACCACGAAGAAGGTGCACCTCAAATCCATCATCCAGGAACTGCTGTGGTTCCTGACCGGGTCGAGCAACAACAACTGGCTGAAGGAACGCGGCGTCACCATCTGGGACGAATGGGCCCGCGAAGACGGCGACCTGGGCCCCGTGTACGGCGTGCAATGGCGCAGCTGGCCCACGCCCGATGGCGGGCACATCGACCAGATTTCCGACGTCATCAAGACCCTGAAGACCAACCCCGATTCGCGCCGCATCATCGTGAGCGCCTGGAACGTGGCAGAACTCTCGAAGATGGCGCTGATGCCCTGCCATGCGTTCTTCCAGTTCTACGTGGCGCCGCCGCAGGCCGAGGGCGAACGCGGCAAGCTGAGCTGCCAGCTCTACCAGCGCAGCGCCGACATCTTTCTCGGCGTTCCCTTCAACATCGCAAGCTACGCGCTGCTCACGCACATGGTGGCGCAGCAGTGCGACCTGGACGTGGGCGACTTCATCTGGACCGGCGGCGACTGCCACATCTACAGCAACCACGCCGAACAGGTGAAGCTGCAGCTGAGCCGCGACCCGTACCCCTACCCCACGCTCAACATCAAGCGCAAGCCCGACTCGATCTTCGACTACCAGTACGAGGACTTCGAGGTGCTCGACTACAAGCACGGCGATCCGATCAAGGCGCCTGTGGCAGTCTGAGCGACCGAGCGACATGACCGAGCCCCGCATCAACCTCATCTACGCCCGCGCCGCCAACGGTGTCATCGGCGCCAACGGCACGATCCCCTGGCACCTGCCCGAGGACATGGTGCACTTCAAGCAGCAGACCGCCGGCGCGCCGGTGATCATGGGCCGCAAGACCTGGGACTCGCTGCCGCCGCGCTTTCGCCCGCTGCCGGGCCGACGGAACATCGTGGTCACGCGGCAGGCCGATTGGCGCGCCGAGGGCGCGGTGCCGGTGGGCAACCTGCGCGACGCGCTCTCGCTTTGTGCAGAAGCTGCGTCGCCCGAGGTGTGGGTGATCGGCGGCGCGCAGATCTACGCCGAGGCCGAGCCGCTGGCACAGCGCGCGGTCGTGACCGAAATCGCTCGCGACTACGAAGGCGATGCGCATGCGCCCGCACTCGACGGCGCGGCATGGCGCGAGACGCAGCGCGAATCGCACGTCTCGGCCAAGGACGGCCTGGGCTTCAGCTTCGTGACCTACGAACGCATCGCGCCCACGCACGCATGAACGACGAGCGCCCCGCCCTCCCGTCCGCGCCGCAACTGAAGCGGCGCTCCGTGGTGATGGGTGCGGCCTTGCTCGCGGGTCTCGCGCCGCTGCAGGCGCTGCAAGCCGCCGAACCCCTTGAACCCGATGAAGAGGCGCTCTTCCTGCCCGGCACGGCGCGCCCCACCGCCGACGGCCGGATCGAGGTCGACATCCACGCCTGGATCTTCGAGCGCGAACGGCGCTGGGGCCTGGACGCCGCGCTGGCGCGCTACCTCGGGCTGAGCCTCAAGAAACTCTCGCCCACGGCACGGCTGCGCTTCAACCAGCGCACCGCGCTGTTCCATGCGGAATCGGAAGAAGGCAAGCTGATCGATGTCGTCTTCGACGGCACGCAGGTCCGCGTGAAGATGCCGCCCTCGACGGCGGACGGACGCAGCAACCTGCGCGTGGTGGTCGACGCGCCGCGCACCGCGGCACCGCTGCAGTGGCTGCAGTTCCACGGCGTGACCGGACCGGGCGAACTGCTGCACCGCTTCAGGGGCCAGGCGCTCGTCGTGCCGCCGGCGGGCGTGTCCGTCATCTCGGACATCGACGACACCATCAAGCGCACCCAGGTGCGCGACCGGCGCGAGATGCTGCTGAACACCTTCGCGCGGCGCTTCGAGGCGGCACCCCGCATGGCCGCGTATTACCGCGCGCTGGCGCAGGTGCCGGACACGCGCTTTCACTACCTCTCGGCGAGCCCGATCCAGCTGTATCCCGCGCTCGCGGATTTCGTTCGCGACAACGACTTCCCGGCCGGCAGCATGCACCTGCGCGAGAGCACCACGTGGCGCACGCTGATTCCCGGCGCCGAGGATTCGCGTGCGCACAAGCTCGGCGTGATCGACCGGCTGCTCACCGAATTTCCGCAGCGTCGCTTCCTGCTCGTGGGCGATTCGGGCGAGGCCGATCCGGAAATCTACGCGCAGGTGTACCGCGCGAATCCGCAGCGCATCGACGGCATCGTGATCCGCGACGTGACCGAGGAGGGCCGGCTGTCCGATCGCTACCGCGCGACCTTCGATGGCATCGATCCGGTGCTCTGGCACATCCTGATGTCCGACACCACCGCGTGGCCGCTTCAAGCCAGCAGATAGCCTGCTGCAGTGCAGCGGCAAACGGTTGCGCCCGCACCGCGCAGGCAAAGTGAAAACTTCCGTACGCGCGTCAAAAGGGCATGCCCACCGCAGGGATTAGCCGCAGCTAATTGTTTGTGCGCACAATGTCCGGACCGCCATCAAGACAAGGAGACGGCTCATGTCCATGGAGTTTCTTCGGGTGATTTCGGAGCAGAGATTGCCCTATGTCGTCCACACGCCCGCAGACATCGACAGGCTGCGTGTGCTGCGTGCGGCCGACCTGGTGACTGCCTTCATCCCGCCGTCCGAGCACGCGCCGGACGAGCGCGCGATACACCAGCTGGCGCAGGTCGAATCGATCACCGCCAAGGGCAAGCTGGTCCTGAACAAGGCCACCTCCGCATTCATCGAGTTGTGACGACCTCGCCTTGCGGCGGATGACTCGTCGCATGGCGCTCCAGAAAGACATACAGCGCCATCCCGCCGGCCAACGGCAACAGGTAGTAAAGCGCGCGATACGCGAGCACCGCGCCCATCAATGCACCCTGCTTCACGCTGCCTGACAACAGCGCGAGATAGACGGCTTCCAGCACCCCGAGCCCCGCGGGAATCGGCGTGATCACCCCCACGATCGATGCGGCCAGCAGCACGCCCAATGTGGTCGTGTAGGGCACCTGCTGGCCGAGCAGCAGGTACATCGCGGAGCCCATCAGCGCCCAGTTGGTCGCCGACAGTGCGAGCTGTATCAACGCGAGCCTCGCGCTCGGCAGCCTCAGCCGCCGTTTCCTCCAGCGCCATTCGCGGCCGCGCAAGAGTGCGCAGGCCACGACGTACGCCACGGCCAGCAGGATCATCGCGACGCCGATCGCGCGCAATGCGCCCGCGCCGATCGGCGCCCGGCTCGGCGGCGCGATGGCACCGGCGGCGAACAGGCCGCCCGCTAGCAGCCCATACCCCAGCCAGTTGGTCACAAGACTGAGCCCGACGATCTGCGCCACCGTCGCTTCGTCGAGGCCCGCACGCGCATACAAGCGCGCACGCATCGCAATGCCACCGACCAGCGAGCCGAGATTCAGGTTGAAGGCATAGCTGGTGACCGCAATCGCCCAGGTGCGCCAACGCGGCAGCACATGGTGCGTATGCCGCCGCCCGATCAGGTCGAAGCAGCCATACAGCGCGTGGCTCGCGGTGGCAAGGCCCAGCACGCCGAGCAGCAGCCAAGGCGAATAACGCTGCAATGCATGCCATGCGCCGGCCCAGTCGACCTTGTGCGCATGCGACAGCAAGAGCCCGAGGATCGCGATGCCGACCAGCGGCAACACCCAGCGGCGACTGCGCTGCCAGAGCGATGCCGATGTGGCGGACGCGTGGGAAGTTTCTGCGCTGGCGGTGGCTGCGTTGCCGTTCATGGACGCGACCCTGGACCGCGGCGTCAGGACTTGCGCTCTCGCGACTTCTCCGCTTTTTGCGGCGTCTTGTCTTCCGCCAGGCCCGGGTCCTCGAGCTTGCGGTTGACCACCTGCTTCATCATCTCCTCGCCTTCGGTGTCCCGTCCGTCGCTGGGCACGGACTCCTCTTGCGTGATCTCCGGCTCCTCGTGGGCGGGGGCTTTGGTTCTGGAACTCATGGGAAATCTCCTGTGGAACACCCGAGTTTCCGGAGGCGCAGCGCGCGGCTCGCCAGCCGGCGACGACGGGGAATGCAGGACATCGCCCCGATGTGTGTCGCGGCGCACGCCGCAGGCCGTCAAGACGCGCTAGGGATCGCCGCCGCCGCCGACCAGTTGCCACAGCGCCTCGGCCACCGGCGTCATGACGGCGAGTTGACGGTACAGCCGGATGTCCACCGGCACGCGCCAGCCGCCCGCGCCGGCGTCCACCAGCGCGCCGCTGCGCAGGTCCTCCGCCACCAGGCTCATCGGCAGCCACGCGAGGCCGCGGCCTTCGAGCGCCATGGTCCTGAGCAGCGCGGCATGGTGCGCTGTGAAGACCACCGACAGCGAGGGCGCGAAGTCCTTGCCGAACTCGCTGTCCTGGATCGACCGCATGATCCGCCCGAGCCCCGAGGCCTCGCTGTAGGCCAGCACCGAAGGCGGCGGTTGCGCGCCGAGCGCATGCCGGGGCGCGCCGTTTGCATCGGGCGCCGCGAGCGGCACCAGCACGTCGCCGCTCAGGCGCTGCACGGGGTACTGCGCCTCGTCGAGCCGGCCGGGCGCGCCGGCATGGCCGTGGCACAGCACGAACTGCACGCGGCGCTGCAGCATCAGGTCTTCGCAGGCCTGCGAGCTGTCGGAGATGGTCTGGATCGGCCCCGTGCTCAGCCGGGCCTCCACACTGCCCAGCCAACGCGGGAAGAAGGTGAGCGACAGCACGTGCGTGGCGGCGAAGCTCAGGCTGGCCGCGTCCAGGTCGTGCGCGTCACGCGCTTCGACGCGGGCCGCCTGCAGGCCGGCCAGCACCTCCTGCAACAGCGGCCGGAAGCGCTTGCCCGCCGCGGTCAGCGTGACCGGATGCGCGCTGCGGTCGAACAGGTCGACGCCCACCCACTCCTCCAGCGCGCGAATGTGCCGGCTGAAGGCGGGTTGCGCGATGGAGCGCGCCTCGGCCGCGCGCGAGAAATTACCGGTCTCGGCCAAGGCCAGGAAATCTTCCAGCCATTCGAGATCGAGGGGTCGGTTGCCGGGGCCCATGTGCAGATGCGCAGCGCGATTGAATAGTTGTATGCAATTGGAGTATTGGACGGTGCAAGCCCGCCCGGAAAAAGATGCACGCCTTCTTCCTGCACTGCACCTTCAACCACGGTGGGATTCTCCCCCACCCCTCAGCATGAAAATCGTCAACATCCTCGAGTCCACGCGTCCCATCAAGTCGGACATCCGCAACGCCTACATCGACTTCTCGAAGATGACCCTGAGCCTGGTGGCCGTGGTCACCGACGTGATCCGCGACGGCAGGCCGGTCATCGGCTACGGCTTCAACTCGAACGGCCGCTACGGCCAGGGCGGCCTGATCCGCGGGCGCTTCCTGCCGCGGCTGCTGGAGGCCGAGCCGGCCTCGCTCCTCGACGAGACCGGCGAGAACCTCGACCCCCACAAGATCTGGGCCCGCATGATGATCAACGAGAAGCCCGGCGGCCACGGCGAGCGCTCGGTGGCCGTGGGCACGATCGACATGGCCGTGTGGGATGCCGTCGCCAAGATCGCCGGCAAGCCGCTCTACCAGCTGCTGGCCGAGCGTTACGGCAGCGGCACGCCCGATCCGCGCGTGTTCGTGTACGCCGCGGGCGGCTACTACTACCCCGGCAAGGGCGTCGAAGGGCTGCAGCGCGAGATGACCAGCTACCTCGAGCGCGGCTACTCGGTCGTGAAGATGAAGATCGGCGGCGCCACGCTGGCCGAAGACTGCGAACGCATCGAGTCGGTGCTGAAGATCCTCGGCCCCGGCCAACAACTGGCGGTGGACGCCAACGGCCGCTTCGACCTGCCCACCGCCATCGACTACGGCCGCGCGCTCTCGCAGTACCCGCTCTTCTGGTACGAGGAAGCCGGCGATCCGCTCGACTACGAACTGCAGGCAAAGCTCGGCGAGGTGTACGCCGGCCCGATGGCCACGGGCGAGAACCTGTTCTCGATGCAGGATGCGCGCAACCTCATCCGCCACGGCGGCATGCGGCCCGACCGCGACTGGCTGCAGTTCGACTGCGCGCTGAGCTACGGCCTCGTCGAATACCTGCGCACGCTCGACATGCTGAAGGCACACGGCTGGTCGCCCTCGCGCTGCATTCCGCACGGCGGCCATCAGATGTCGCTGGCCATCGCCGCGGGCCTGGGCCTGGGCGGCAACGAGAGCTACCCCGACCTGTTCCAGCCCTACGGCGGCTTCCCCGACGGCGTGAAGGTGCAGGACGGCTATGTCACGCTGCCGCCGCTGCCGGGCATCGGCTTCGAAGGGAAGGCGGATCTGATCGCCCAGATGCGGGCGCTGGCGAGTTAGTTGCTCAGCCGATGCGCCAGGCCTGTGTCCACATGGCCAGCGCATCGAGCGCTTCGTCGAGCGCGTCCTGGTTCGAGCGCCCACTGCGCCTGGGCACGCTGAACGAGTGGTCGGCGTCCTCGATCTCCATCGATGTCGCCAGTGATCCCAGGCCGCGAAGCACGGGCCGCATCTGCGCGGGCTCCGCGAGCTTGTCGCGCGTGCCGTGCACGAACAGCATCGGCACCTCGACCTCGTACAGATGGGCGGCGCGATCGACGGACGGAGCGCCCGAGGGGTGGAGCGGAAAGCCGAGAAAGACCAGTCCCGCGACGCCCGGCATCGGTTCGAGCGCCTGGGCCTGCGAGGTCATGCGGCCGCCGAACGACTTGCCGCCGGCGAACAGCCGAACGCCATCGAAATGCTGCGAAGCGCATCGGACGGCCGCTCGCACTGTGGCGTGGGCGAGCGCCGGCGAGTCCACGCGCTTCAGGCCTTTTTCCATGTACGGGAACTGATAGCGCAGCGTCGCGATGCGCCGCTCTGCCAGGCCCTCGGCGACGGCATTCATGAACGGATGCGTCATCCCCGCGCCCGCACCGTGCGCCAGGACAAGGCAGGCCTGGGCATCCGCCGACGCCACCGCCAGGGCCGAGACATCGACACCGGATGCGAGGGAGATTGCGATCTGCATTGTTTTCATGGCAAAGCCCCGATCCTCGGCCACGGACGCATTCGATTCAAGCAGCGCGACTCCCGCGGCGCTTCTGTTCCAACTGGCGCTGGCGTTCCTCCGCGGCGAGCGTCCTGGCCTTGTCGTGGCCATGCTCGGCCACCGAGAACGCCTTGCTCACCGTGCCCTTTCCCGCGATGTAGGTGATGGCCATCCAGTAGCCCGGATGCCGGGCCCGGGGCGCCTTGAAGGTGACGCCGGAAATGCCGCTGCGGTTGTTCTTTCGCACGATCTCGGATGGCGAGCGTTTCGGCGAAAGCCCCGCGATCGGGTGGGCAGGCGCGTTGCGGATCGCCTCTTCGGCCGGATGTACCTTCGCCAGCCCGGACATCTGCGCCAACTGGCGCTTGCGCTCCCGGATCGCCATCGACCGTCCGGCACCGCCCTGGTCGCTGACAAGAAACAGCGCCCGCAGGATCTGGTCGTGGGCGATGTAGGTCTTGGCGAGCCACCCCAGCATCTTTCCCTGGGCCGACAGCAGGCGGAACACGCCGGGCACCCCGGTCTTGTTGTTGGGCCGGATCTTCTCGGCCCGCGAGCGGCGCGTGACCGGCGGCAGGCTTTTCACCAGGGCATCGCGCCACCGCTGCGCGTGCAGGAGCGCGTGCGAACTGCCGCCGTAGCTGGCTTGGCCGAACCCCTCGCGATATCGCACGCCGGCCCTGACGATCGACACCTCGAACCCCCAAGGCCGGCTATAGATGCCGTACATGTCGGCGGAATTCGGAACACCCTTTGGCATGCTGGGATCGCGTTGAATCGTGTGCTGGATTACGTATCGCAATAACCGCCAACGGGGAGCGCTTGCGCAAGGCTCAGGCCGTGATCCGGCAGGGGCCGACCCAGGTGGCGACGTACGTTTCTGGTTCTGGACAGTGCCCCATAGTTCCGCCAAGAAGCGCCCGCAGCCTGCGCCAGCCCTCGCCGCGCTTCGTTGCCTTCGAGACGCAGTTCGGTGTCTTCAGGGATGCCATGTGGAAACAACCGTTGGCGTTTGCGCAGTAGGACGACCGGCGAGCGCATACGAGAGCTCATTTGCGGCTTTCATGATCGTCTTTGCCAGGCCGATGAGCTTCGCCTTGGGCAATCGGTCGGCGGGTCCGGAAATGCACACCGAGCCGAGCAGGGCCCAGCGCAGGCCGAAGACGGGCGCGGACACCGTCGCCACGTTTTTCTCGCGTTCGCCGATGGAGAAGTGATAGCCCTTCTTGCGAATGTCCTCGTAGAGCTTCCCGGGTTCGCCCGAGAACGCAAGAATGACCCGCCCTGGAGAACCGAGCTCCAAGGGGAGCATCGCGCCCATGCGCGCATGGTGGCGAATGGGTTGCGGCCCTTCCACACGCGCCAGGCATGTGCGCGAATTGCCTTCGCGCACATAGAACGCCGCACTTTCGCCGGTGGCGTGCGATAGCGCGAGGAGCATCGGCTCCACCACGTTGTTGGCGTCGAAGCTGGCCTGATAGCGAGCGCCGAGCCAGCCGGCCGCAGGGCCGAGCCGCCATTCGCCGTCGTCGCGCTGCACCACATAGCCGGCCAGCGCCAGCGTGCGAAGCAGCCGCAGCGCCGTGGTCTTGTGCATGCCGCTGCGCCGCGTCAATTCGGCGAGCGAAAGCCGCTCGTCCTGCATCCCAAACGCATCAAGGAGATGCAGAGCCCGGGTCACCGCGGTCACGCCTCCGGTGGCTTCGAGGTCAGCCTCGCGCGGCGCCTCGACGACCTGGGCCGATCGCTTGGTCTTCACCGCCTTGACGGCGCCTTTCTCAGCAGGAATTTTTTTGGCTTCTTGTTTCACTCAATGGTCCATGTTGCGTGCCGTGGACCACCATTGTAGATAGTGGAACGCAAATCTAGAGTCGCTGCATGCCCTGGAGCACCGCTTCGGGACCCATTCGAACGATTCGGAGACAAACAAATGCGCACCTCGAGCCACAGCTCGCTTTCCCGTCGTGCAGCGCTCGGCGCTGTCCTCATGCTCACCTGCGGCATGGCACTGGCGCAGGCCTATCCCTCGCGCGCCATCCGCCTCGTGGTGCCTTTCCCGCCGGGCGGCGGCACCGACATCATTGCCCGCGAGGTGGCCAACAAGGTCGCGACCACCGAAGGCTGGTCGATCGTCATCGACAACAAGCCCGGCTCCGGCGGCAACATCGGTGTCGATGCCGCAGCCAAGGCCAATCCCGACGGCTACACGCTGGTGCTGGGTCAGACCAGCAACCTCGCGATCAACCCGTCGCTCTATGCCAAGCTGCCCTACGACCCGGTGAAGGACCTGGCACCGGTGGGCCTTGTGGCGAGTGCACCGCTGGTGCTGGTGGTGGCCTCCGCCTCGCCCTACAAGAAGCTCGCCGACGTGGTGGCCGCGGCGAAGGCCAAGCCCACCGCGCTCAACTACGCGAGTTCGGGCAACGGCACGGTCGCCCACCTGGCGACCGAACAGTTCCAGAAGGCCGCGGGCGTGCAGTTCACGCACGTGCCCTACAAGGGCGCCTCGCAGGGCCTGACCGACTTGGTCGGGGGGCAGATCCAGATGTACATCTCATCGGTGCCGACGCTGATCGCGCAGATCAAGAGCGGCCAGTTGCGTGCGCTGGCCGTGACCTCGCTGCAACGCAACCGCGACCTGCCCGAGGTGCCCACCATGGCGGAGTCGGGCTACAAGGATTTCGAGGCGGTCACGTGGTTCGGCGTCGCCGGCCCCGCCGCAATGCCGAAGGAGGTCGTCGCCAGGTTGAACACGGCCTTCAACAAGGCCCTTGCAGCTGCCGACGTGCAAAAGAAGCTTGCCGCGCAAGGCGCGGAAGTGATGACCGGCCCGCCCGAAAAATTCGCATCGCTGATCCGCACCGATGGCGTCCGCTGGGGTGCGATCGTGAAGTCGTCCGGCGTCAAGATGGACTGACCCGGCATGGCTCTGCCCACCGCTTCGTGCGCGGACACGCTCGTCGCTGCGTTCTCGGCTGGGCGCGGCCGCACCGCAGTCGACGTTCCGCCGGATGCCTGCGATTGCCATGTGCATCTCTACGATGCGCGATATCCCGCGGCGCCAGGTGCCGCGCTGAGGCCGCCGGACGCCAGCGCGGCGGACTACCGCCAACTGCAGCGGCGCACGGGAACGCAGCGGGTCGTGTTCGTGACGCCATCGACCTACGGCACCGATAACAGGACCTTGTGCGACGCGCTTGCGGCCTTTGGCGCCCGGGCGCGCGGCGTGGCCGTGATCGAGGAGCAGGTCAGCGATGCCCAGCTGTCGGCATTGCACGCCTGCGGCGTGCGCGGCATCCGCCTGAACCTGTCGCACGGTGTCGTCAATTCCGTCTCGCAGATCGAGCCGCTCGCACGCCGCATCGCACCGCTGGGCTGGCATTTGCAGTTGCTCGCGCCTGTCGACACATGGCCCGGCCTGGCCGCCGTGCTCGACAGGTTGCAGGTGCCGCTCGTGTTCGATCATTTCGGCCGGCTCGCGCCCTCCATGGCCGGCCGGCATCCGGCGCACGCGCTGATCCTTCGCTTGCTTTCGGAGCGTCGAGCCTGGGTCAAGCTGTCCGGCGCCTACATCGTCAGCGAAAAGGGTGCCCCCCGGTACGAAGACGTGGCTGCGCTGGCACGCAGCTTCCTGGAAGCCGCGCCGGATCGCGTGCTCTGGGGCAGCGACTGGCCTCACGCGTCAGCCACCGCCGGCCACCAGGCGATGCCGGACGACGCGCAGCAGATGGCGCTGCTCTCCGACTGGACCGGCAGCGCGGGTGTGTTGCACCGCGTGCTGGTCCGCAACCCCGCCGAACTCTATGGGTTCGAACACCCCGCAACGATTCCGGAGACTCCATGACCCGCATCCCCCGGCGCCGGTTCGGCGCGCTCGGCCTGGCTGCTGCCCTCGCCGCCGCCTCAT
The DNA here is from genome assembly GCF_030812215.1 of Variovorax boronicumulans. Classification (GTDB taxonomy): domain Bacteria; phylum Pseudomonadota; class Gammaproteobacteria; order Burkholderiales; family Burkholderiaceae_C; genus Variovorax; species Variovorax boronicumulans_C. The sequence goes on from NZ_JAUSSG010000001.1 coordinate 1,039,259, forward strand.
TCCCCGCTTTCGCGCAAGGCCAGTGGCCGGCCGGCAAGCCCATCACCTGGGTGGTGCCGTATCCGCCGGGCGGCACGACCGACATCCTGGGCCGCGCCATCGCGCTGCGGCTGGGCGCCTCGCTCGGCGCCACGGTGATCGTCGACAACAAGCCAGGCGCGACCGGAACGATCGGCTCGGCGTTTGTCGCACGCGCCGCGCCCGACGGCTACACGCTGCTGGGCACCTCGATCGGCCCGCAGGCGATCGTGCCGAACCTGCTGGCGAAGATGCAGTACGACCCCGTCAAGGCCTTCGCGCCGGTGTCGCTCATCGGGACCATTCCGCACGTGCTGATCGTGGGTGCCGGCCAGCCCTTCCGAACGGTCGCGGACCTCGTCGCGCAGGCGAAGGCGCGGCCCGACGCGCTGTCGTTCGCCTCCGGTGGCAATGGCACGGTGCTGCAGATGCAGGGCGAACTCCTGCGGCTGCAGACCGGGGCCAGGATGACGCATGTTCCCTACAAGGGCGACACGCCGGCCATCCAGGACGTTCTGGCGGGTCATGCGAGCTTCATGTTCGCCCCCGTGGCCGCCGCGCTCCCGCACATCCAGAGCGGCCATCTCAGGGCGCTGGCCGTCACTTCGGCAGCGCGCCTGAAGTCGCTGCCCGACGTTCCGACCATGGGGCAGGCGGGCTTCAAGGATTTCGTGGTGGAGCAGTGGCAGGCCGTCTATGCGCCGGCCGGCACTCCCGCCCCGGTGGTGCAGCGCCTGCACGACGAAGTGGTGCGCCAGTTGAAGGAACCCGAGCTCGTCGCAATGGCCGACAAGCTCGGCGTCACCCTCGTGGGAAGCACGCCGCAGCAACTCGCCGACACCCAGAAAGCGGACCTGGCCAAGTGGGCCAAGGTCATCAAGGACGCCGGCATCAAGCCGGACTGAGCGCCACCCGATTCATTCCTCACTTCCTGAAAGCACATCCATGTCCTCGACCCTTCCCGACATCGTCCGCAACTTCGAACGCGTGCCCGCGCACGTCGTGGCCCAGGCGGCGCAATTCCAGCCCGCGATCCTGGCCGACGTGGCCGGGCGCCGCGGCGCCTTGCACGGCCGCATCAAGGCATTGCGCCCCCACATGAAGCTCGCCGGCAACGCCATCACGGTGGAAGTGCGCCCCGGCGACAACCTGATGATCCACGCCGCCATCGCGATGGCCCAGCCGGGCGACGTGCTCGTCATCGACGGCAAGGGCGACCAGGGCGCAGCGCTCATGGGCGCGATCATGATGACCGCCTGCAAGAAGTTGGGCATCGCCGGCGTCGTGATGGACGGCGCATGCCGCGACAGCCTGGAGATCGACGAGATGGACTTCCCGGTCTTCTCGGTCGGCACCAACCCCAACGGCCCGACCAAGAACATCGGCGGGCGCATCGGCCATCCGGTGTCGATCGGCGGCGTGACGGTGAACCCGGGCGACTTCGTCATCGGCGACGGCGACGGCGTGGTCGTGGTGGAGCGCGAGAAGATCGAATCGCTGCTGCCGCTGGCCGCCAGGAAGGTGAAGGACGAAGCCGCGCGCATCGCGGCCATCCACGAGGGCGACACGGCAGCCAAGTGGCTGGTCTCGGCGCTACGCACGGCCGGCGTTCTCAAGGAAGGAGAAACGCTGTGAGCGCAATCCTCGTCACGGGCGCGGACCTCGCGCCGCAGGCCCTCGCGCTGCTCGAAGGGCATGAGGTCGTCTACGCGGGCAAGACGCCGACCGAGGACGACCTCGTCGCGTTGTGTCGCATGCACGACCCGGTGGCCATCATCGTGCGCTACGGCAAGGTGGGCTCGGCCGTGATGGACGCGGCACCGTCGCTCAAGGTGATCTCCAAGCACGGCAGCGGTACCGACACCATCGACAAGGCGGCGGCGAGCGCGCGCGGCATCGAAGTCGTCGCGGCCGTCGGCGCCAATGCGGCAGCCGTCGCCGAGCAGGCGCTCGCCCTGCTGCTCGCTTGTGCCAAGTCGGTGGTGGCGCTGGATGGGCGCATGCACGCCGGCCACTGGGACAAGGCCACGCACAAGAGCCTGGAGCTCGGCGGTCGCACCATCGGCCTCATCGGGCTGGGCGCGATCGGCCTGCGCTTCGCGCGCATGGCGCATGCGCTGGGCATGCGCGTGCTGGGTTTCGATCCGTTCGCCAAGGACGTGCCGGCGCATGTCGAGGTGGTGGACCTCGCCACGCTCTGGCGCGAATCCGACGCCATCTCGCTGCACTGCCCGCTGACGGAGGACAACCGCGGCCTGCTCGATGCGCAGACGCTCGCGCAATGCAAGCGCGGCGTGATCGTCGTCAACACCGCGCGCGGCGGGCTGATCGACGAGGTCGCGCTGCTCGCGGCCGTGCGCTCGGGCCAGGTCGCCATGGCGGGCCTGGACAGCTTCGCGGTCGAGCCGATGGCGCCCGGGCATCCGTTCCAGGCCGAGCCGAACATCGTGCTGAGCCCGCACATCGGCGGCGTGACCGGCGATGCCTATGTGAACATGGGCGTCGGTGCCGCGAAGAATCTGCTGCAGGTGCTGGCCCGCCAGGCCGCGGCCGCCTGAGTTGCCGGCTTGCGCCATGTACAAGAGACCAAGGAGACATTCATGAAGATCGCTACACCCCTTCGCTGGGCCATGGCGGCGGCAGGATTGACGGCGGCACTGGCCACGCATGCGCAGGCGCCAGCGTGGCCCGCGAAATCCGTTCGCGTGCTCGTCGGCTTCTCCGCCGGCGGTCCCACGGACGTGGTCGCGCGCGCCTTTGCCGACTACGCCTCGCGCGCGCTCGGCCAGCCCTTCGTCGTCGACAACAAACCCGGCGCCAACACCATCCTCGCGGCGGAGGCGGCCGTCGCCGCGCCGGCCGACGGCTACACGCTGCTGCTCGGGGCGACCAACCACACGATGATCCCCGCGCTGTACAGCCAGCGGGTCAAGTTCGATGCGGTGCGCTCGTTCGCGCCGGTGTGCTCGCTCGCCGCGAGCCCGACGGTGCTGGTCGTCGGTCCGTCGATGCCGGTCAAGTCGGTGGACGCATTCCTGCAGACGGTGAAGGCCGAGCCGGGCAAGCGCACCTATGCCACGCCGGGCTCGGGCAGCTCGGGCCACTTCGCGAGCGCGCAGTTCACGCAGCTCACGCGCACGTCGATGAACCACATTCCGTACAAAGGCGCGGCGCAGGCGATCACCGACCTCATGGGCGGGCAGGTCGACAGCTCGTTCGCGACGCTGGGCTCGGTGCTGCCCCAAGTGCAGTCGGGCAAGCTCACCGCGCTGGCGGTGGCGGCACCCAAGCGCTCGGCGCTGCTGCCGAACGTGCCCACCTTCGAGGAGGTTGGCGTCAAGGGCTACGCGGCGGACGCGTGGTATGGCCTTCTGGCACCGGCCGGCACGCCGCCCGCCGTGCTGGCCACGCTGCGCCGCGTCGCCACCGAGTTCACGCAGGCCCCCGCCACGCGGGAGAAGCTGCGCTCTCTCGGCATGGAAGCGCAGAACACGTGTTCAGAGGCGTTCGGCGCCCAGTTGGCGCAGGAGGTCAAGCTGTACGGAGAGCTCGCGCGCGCGCTCGATCTGAAGACCGAATGAACACCGCCAGAAAAACCATGATCCATTCCATTCGACGCTTGCTCGCCGCAAGCCTTTTCGTCGCCGCGTCGGCACAGGCGGCTTTTCCGGAACGTCCCATCACCCTCGTGGTACCCTATGCGCCGGGCGGCTCGGCCGATGCGCTCGCGCGTGTGCTGGCGGTGCGCGTCGGCGCGAAGCTGGGCACCAGCGTGATCGTCGACAACAAGCCCGGCGCGAGCGGCACCATCGGCGCGAGCTTCGCGGCCAAGGCCGCGCCCGACGGCTACACGGTGCTCTACGACGCCACGCCGTACTCGATCAACCCGCACCTCTTTGCGCGCATGCCTTTTGCGGCCAATGCGCTGCAGCCGCTCGCCCTCGTCTCGCTCGCGCCCAACATCGTCATCGTGCGGGCGGAGTCGCCGGTCAAGTCCATCAAGGACCTCGCCGACCGGGCCAAGGCCGAGCCGGGAAAGATCAACTTCGCATCGGGCGGCAGCGGCACCGTGCAACGGCTCGCCGCCGAACTGCTGCGCCAGCGGCTTGGCCTGGACATGGTGCACGTAGGCTACAAGAGCGGCGGCCCGGCCATCGTCGACACGATGGGCGGGCAGGTCGACTTCATGTTCAGCACCATTGCCGCGTCGTACCCGCTGGTCGCGAGCGGCAAGCTGCGCGCGCTGGCGGTGTCGTCGCCGCAGCGCTCGCCGCGCCTGCCCGATGTGCCGACCATCGCCGAGACCGTCGCACCCGGCTACGAGGCCTACGAATGGAACGGCCTGCTGCTGCCGGCCGGCACGCCCGCCGCAGTGGCGGACAAGCTTCACAAGGCCGTGGTCGAAGTGCTGAAGGAAGACGAGGTCAGGCAGCGCTTCGTCGACGTGGGCGTGCAGCCGGTCGGCTCGACGCCGGCCGAGTTCGCCGTGTTCCTGAAGAAGGAAGATGCGAAATGGGCCGACGTGATCCGCAAGGGCAATATCAAGCTCGACTGAATGCCGAACACCCCGATGACCGCCCCGCCGCTCTCGCAACCGGTTCCGCACTCGGTGGGGCTGAACCGCCCCACGCTCGCGCTGCCGCAAGACGCCTGCGACAGCCACATGCACATCTTCGATCCGCGGTTCGCTGCATCGTCGCACTGGAAGCGCCAGCCGCCGCGGGCCGAGGTGGGCGCCTATCGGCTGCTGCAGCAGCGCCTGGGCACCGCGCGCACGGTGATCGTCAACCCCTCGACCTACGGCACCGACAACGCCTGCACGCTCGATGCGTTGGCCCGACTGGGCGAGCGCGCGCGTGGCGTTGCCGTGGTGGACCAGGACGTTGCCGATGCCGAGCTCGACCGGCTCGCCGCGCATCGCGTCTGCGGCCTGCGGGTCAACTTCGTCACGCCGCAGTCCTGGGGCACGACCACGTCGCAGATGCTCGTCACGCTCGCGCGCAAGGCCGCGCGGCTGGGCTGGCACATCCAGGTCTTCGCGCAGCCGGAGCAACTTGTCGAGCTCGAACCCGTGCTCGCGGCGCTGCCGGTGCCGCTGGTCATCGACCATATCGGCCGCATCGACCCCGCCGGTGGCGTCGACGGCGAGGCCTATGGTGCGATGCGGCGGCTGCTGGATGCGGGCAACACGTGGGTCAAGCTGTCGGGCGTGTACATGCGCTCGCGCGACGGTGCGCCGGCCTACGGCGACTGCGCGCCGCTGGGCCGGGCACTCGTCGAGGCGGCGCCCGAGCGGCTGGTGTGGGGAAGCGACTGGCCGCACACGACCGAAGTCGCGGGTACCGTCAACGATGCCGACCTGGCCGATGTGCTCATGAGCTGGTGCCCGAACGTGGCCGTGCGCGATCGCATCCTGGTCGACAACCCGGCGAAGCTCTACGGCTTCGCGGCCGGCTGACTCGCGCAGTCGCTGCGCCCTTCAGAATCGCGCGCCACAGCGCCCAAGGAGACCGATTTGTACCTACTGCAGCCGCCCCAGGTGCTGGAGCTCGAGACCTTCACCACCATGCCCGAGGCCTTGCGCCGCCGGGTGCCGAGCGTGTGGGCCGACGCCAACCGCGGCGGCCAGCCCACCGACTCCTTTCTCGAAGGCCCTGTGTTCGACGACGCCGGCAACCTCTATGTCTCGGACATTCCTTTCGGCCGCATCTTCCGCATCGATGCCGCGGGAACCTGGACGCAGGTTGCCGCATACGACGGCGAGCCGAACGGCATGAAGTTCATCGATGCGCACACGCTGCTCGTCACCGACTACAAGAACGGCCTGATGCGCGTGGACGTACGCACCGGCCAGGTCGCGCCGCACCTGCAGCGGCGCAACAGCGAGAGCTTCAAGGGCGTCAACGACCTTGTGCTCGATGCAGAGGGCAACATCTACTTCACCGACCAGGGGCAGAGCGGGCTGCACGATCCGTCGGGCCGCCTGTACCGGCTGCGGCCGAACGGCCAGCTCGACCTGCTGCTGTCGAACGTGCCGAGCCCGAACGGCGTGGCGCTCTCGCCGGACGGCAAGCTCCTGTACCTCGCGGTGACGCGCGGCAACTGCGTCTGGCGCGTGCCGCTGCTGCCCGACGGCAGCGTGGCGAAGGTGAGCCAGTTCTTCACGTCGTATGGCCCCAGCGGTCCCGACGGGCTCGCGGTCGATGCGCTGGGGCGGCTGCTGGTCGCCAACCCCGGCCTCGGCTATGTGTGGGTGCTCAACCAGCGCGCGGAGCCGGTGATGGTGCTGCGCGGCCCGGCCGGTGCTTCGACGACCAACATCGCTTTCGGCGGCCCCGACAAGGCCACGCTCTTCGTGACCGACTCCACCCACGGCAGCGTACTGAAACTGGTGCTGGATACGCCTGGCGTCGCACTGCATCGCGGGGCGCCGACGGGACAGCGAGCAGAAAAATCCCGATCGCCGGATTGAACTGACGTCGCTGGCGGACGGCGCTCGAGGGAAACCTTCACGCTCGCGGGATAGCGCACCAGTTGTCTCCACCGACGTCTGCCACTTTTGATGCAGCGGCCGATGTCGGAGGCGCCTTCATGCGACTTCACCCCGCGCGAATTCCACCGGCAGTTCCTTGAATTGCTTCTTGACGGCCGCAGTGGGCGCGCCGCCCACCAGGATCCGCGCGAAGGCCCGCAGCGGGCTGAAGAACGCGGGCCTCAGCGTGCCGAGCTTGCTCTCGTCGACGATGAGAAAGCTCTCCGACGCGCTGCGTATGGCCGCCTGCTTCACCGGCACCTCATGAAAGTTGGAACAGCTCGCGCCGCGCGCAACGTCGAGTCCGCCGGCCGAGATGAAGGCCTTGTTCACGCCCAGCTTGTCGAGGTACTGCAGCCCTTCGTCGGAAAAGAAAGTGGCCGATGACGGGTGGTACAGCCCGCCCATCAGCATCAGTTGCGTATTCGGCCGCCGGCTCAGCACTGCCGCAATGTTCGAGGAGTAACACACCACGCTCAACGGCATGCCAGGGGGCAGCGCTTCCGCGAAATGGACCATCGTGGTCCCGCAGTCGATGAACAGGCTGTCGTGCGGCTGCACCCACTCGGCCGCGCGCTCGCAGGCCAGGCGCTTGTTGGCGGCGTGCTGGTCGCTGGCCTCGTCGAGCGAATAGCGCTCGGCGCCCGGCAGCGTGGTCGCCAGCACATAACCGCCGAGAACCGAAAGCGGCGAGTCGGCCGATGACAGGTCGCGGCGGATGGTCATCTCGGTCACGTCGAGCCGCTGGGCCGCCTGCTTGATGGGCAGCGGGCCGCCGGCCTCGACGAGTTCCTGCATCTTCGCCAGGCGCACGGCCCGGGCCTCGGCTCCTGCGGTCTTTCGCATCTTCGGGTTCCTCTGGTCCAAGCCCTGGAGTATCGGTCATCGCAGGTTTTTAAATGTTATTTGAAAAACATCTTGCCTGATTAAATGTTGTTGTCATAACATTCACGTCAACACGCCGCCGGCCCTGCACGACGGCACGCACGACGAACGACACCACCGCTGCGCCGCCGCGCGACGCAGCACCGGAGACACACAAGACATGCCCTTTGCCTGCCCGCCGCACCTGCGGCCCCTGCGCGCCACGGCGCCCATCACGTCATGACATCCACCTCCCTCGTTCGCAGCAGCGGCGCCGTGCGCTCGCGGCCGGCGCCGCCCGCCAGCGCCGTCGCGGCGCTCGCCCCCGCGGCCCCTGCCGCATCCGCCGAAGCACTGGCGCCGCCGCACGCCGCCGCACGCAACACCGCGCAGCCCTTCGACACCGGCTGGTTCGACAACATCCGAATCAACCTCTCGGCCGCCGAACGCCGCGTGGCCACGCTGCCGGGACGCCGCTCCGTCAAGAAAGACGCGCAGGCCGGCTGGCTGCTCAAGGCCATCACCTGCATCGACCTGACCACGCTCAACGGCGACGACACGGCCGAGCGCGTGCGCCGGCTTTGCGCCAAGGCGGTCACGCCCGTGCGTCCCGACCTGCTGGCCGCGCTGGGCTTTGCCGACCGCACGCTGCACACGGGCGCGGTGTGCGTGTACCACCGCTTCGTGTCGACGGCGGTCGAGGCGCTCGCGGGCACCGGCATCCCGGTGGCCGCGGTGTCTACGGGCTTTCCGGCGGGGCTCATTCCGCACGAGCTCAAGCTCAAGGAAATCGAAGCCTCGGTGCGCGATGGCGCCTCGGAGATCGACATCGTCATCACCCGCGAGCACGTGCTCACCGGGCAGTGGCAGAAGCTCTACGACGAGATGCGCGACTTCCGCAGCGCGGCCGGCGACGCGCACGTCAAGGCGATTCTTGCGACGGGTGAACTCAAGACGCTGCGCAACGTGGCCAAGGCCTCGATGGTCTGCATGATGGCCGGCGCGGATTTCATCAAGACCTCCACCGGCAAGGAAGGCGTGAATGCCACGCCGCTGGTCACGCTGGTGATGCTGCGGATGATCCGCCAGTACGAGGCCCGCACCGGCTTTCGCGTGGGCTACAAGCCCGCCGGCGGCGTCTCCACCGCCAAGACCGCACTCGACTATCAGGTGCTCATGAAGGAAGAGCTGGGCCGCGCCTGGCTCGAGCCCGACCTGTTCCGCATCGGCGCCTCCACGCTGCTGGCCGACATCGAGCGCCAGCTGGAGCACCACGTCACGGGCCGCTACTCGGCCTTCAACCGCCACCCGATCGGATGACCCGATGAGCAGCAGCCAGAACAACAACAGCAGCATCAGCGTCGCACGCTATTTCGACACCATGGACTACGGCCCCGCGCCAGAGAGCGACACCGATGCGCGCCAATGGCTCGCGCGCCATGCCGAGGGCTTCGGCCACTTCATCGACGGGCGCTTCACCCAGGCCTCGGCCGGCGCGCAGTTCGATACGGCCGAACCCGCCACCGGCCAGCGCCTGGCCGGCATCGCGCAGGGTTCCGCGCAGGACGTGGATGCGGCCGTTGCTGCGGCGCGCGCCGCGCAGCCCGGCTGGCTCGCGCTCGGCGGCCACGGCCGCGCACGCCACCTCTACGCCCTGGCGCGCATGGTGCAGCGCCATGCACGCCTCTTGGCGGTGGTCGAGGCGCTGGACAACGGCAAGCCCATCCGCGAGACGCGCGACCTGGACGTGCCGCTGGTGGCGCGCCACTTCTATCACCATGCCGGATGGGCGCAGCTGCAAGAGCGCGAGTTCGCCGACCAGGTGCCGCTGGGCGTCGTCGGCCAGATCATTCCGTGGAACTTCCCGCTGCTGATGCTCGCCTGGAAGATCGCGCCTGCGCTCGCCCTGGGCAACACTGTGGTGCTCAAGCCCGCCGAGCTCACGCCGCTGAGCGCCCTGCTCTTTGCCGAACTGGCCGCAGAGGCCGGCCTGCCGCCGGGCGTGCTGAACGTGGTGACAGGCGACGGCGCCACGGGTGCGGCGCTGGTCGCGCACGAAGGCGTCGACAAGATCGCCTTCACCGGCTCGACCGACGTGGGGCGCCTGATCCGCGAGGCCACCGCCGGCTCGGGCAAGTCGCTCACGCTGGAGCTGGGCGGCAAGTCGCCCTTCATCGTGTTCGACGATGCGGACATCGACGCGGCCGTCGAAGGCGTGGTCGATGCCATCTGGTTCAACCAGGGCCAGGTGTGCTGCGCCGGTTCGCGGCTGCTGCTGCAGGAAGGCATTGCGGCCGACTTCATCGAACGCCTCAAGCGCCGCATGCAGAGCCTGCGCGTGGGCTCGCCGCTGGACAAGACGATCGACATGGGCAGCCTGATCGACCCCACCCAGCTCGAGCGCGTGCGCACGCTGGTGGCCACCGGCGTGCGCGAAGGCGCGAGCTGCTTCCAGGCACCGGGCTCACTGCCGCCGGGCGGCAGCTTCTTCCCGCCGACGCTGCTGACCAACGTGCACCCCGCATCGACCGTGGCGACCGAAGAGATCTTCGGCCCGGTGCTGGTGACCATGACCTTCCGCACGCCCGACGAAGCCGTCGCGCTGGCCAACAACACGCGCTACGGCCTGGCCGCGAGCGTGTGGAGCGAGACCATCGGGCTGGCACTGGGCATCGCGCCGCAACTGCAGGCCGGCGTGGTGTGGGTCAACGCGACCAACCTGTTCGATGCGGGCGTGGGCTTCGGCGGCTACCGCGAATCGGGATACGGCCGTGAAGGTGGGCGCGAGGGCTGCTACGAATACCTGAAGCCGCGCGCCTGGGCCGAGCGCAAGCCGCGCACTGCGGCTGTCGCATTGGAAGCCGCGAACGAGGCGCCCAAGACGCAGCCCAAGTCTTCGATCACGCTGCCGGCCATCGACCGCACGGCCAAGCTGTTCGTCGGCGGCAAGCAGGTGCGCCCGGATGGCGAGCTCTCGCACCCGGTGTTCGCGGCGAACGGGCAACGCATCGGCGAGGTCGGCACTGGCAACCGCAAGGACATCCGCAACGCCGTCGCCGCCGCGCGCTCGGCCGCGAGCTGGTCGAGCGCCACGCCGCACCGCCGTGCACAGGCGCTCTACTACCTCGCGGAAAACCTCGCGGCCCGCGCCGACGAATTCGCCGGGCGCATCGCCAGCCTGACCGGCGTGGGCGCGCCTGCGGCGCAGGCCGAGGTCGATGCCTCGGTGAGCCGCCTGTTCGCCTACGGCGCATGGGCCGACAAGTACGAAGGCACGGTGCATGTGCCGCCGCTGCGCGGCGTGGCGCTGGCCACCGTCGAGGCCATCGGCGTGGTCGGCGTGGTGTGCCCCGACGAGGCGCCGCTGCTGTCCTTCGTGAGCCTGTTCGCGCCGCTCATGGCCATGGGCAACCGCACGGTGATCGTGCCGAGCGAGAGGCATCCGCTGGTGGCCACCGACTTCTACCAGGTGCTCGAAACCTCCGACCTGCCGGCCGGCACGATCAACCTGGTGACCGGCCCCGCGGCCAGCCTCGTGCAGACGCTCGCCGAGCACGACGACGTCGACGCGCTCTGGGTTTTCGGCGCGAAGGCGCTCTCGCGCAACGCCGAGCGGCTGTCGGTGGGCAACCTCAAGCGCACGCTGGTCGACCACGGCCTGGCCACCGACTGGCACGACGCCGCCTCGGCCGAGGGCGCGCTGTTTCTGCGGCACGCCACCCAGGTCAAGAACATCTGGATTCCCTATGGCGAATGAGCGCCCGGCGTCCAACGGAGCCAAGGAAACCAAGGGAAATCCCCAAATAGCAAACGTTTGCGCAAACGTTTTCTTTCTCTAAGATACGTCGAAAGAACGACAAGTCCTTCACGGAGACAAACATGCTGAAGTCCATCCATCCGCTGCTCAATGCGGACGTGCTTTACGCCCTGCGCGCCATGGGCCATGGCGACGAACTGGTGCTGTGCGACGCCAACTTCCCGGCCGATTCGGTCGCACGCCAGACCACCCTGGGCCGGGTGCTGCGCATCGACGGCGTGGGCACCACCGAGGCGGCGCGCGCCATTCTTTCGGTGCTGCCGCTGGACAACGCGGTGGACGATCCCGCGCGACGCATGGAGATCATGGGCGCGCCGAACGAGATCCCGCCGGTGCAGCAGGAAATGCAGCGCGAGATCGATGCGGCCGAGGGACGCGCCCGCCCGCTGGGTTCCATCGAGCGCTTCGCCTTCTACGAAGCCGCGCGCCGCGCCTACTGCGTGATCGCCACGGGCGAGCGCCGCTTCTACGGCTGCTTCATCTTCAAAAAAGGCGTGCTCGCGCCCGAGGCCTGATCGAATGACCGCCATCCCCGTCTCTTCACAGCAGCAGCGCGGCGTCGCCGTGCTCGGCATCTTCGTGGCCGACCTCGCATTCCGCGCGGCCCAGCTTCCGGGCGTCGGCCAAACCATCGCGGGCTCGGGCTTCGCCATGGGGCCCGGCGGCAAGGGCTCGAACCAGGCCGTGGCGGCAGCGCGCGCGGGCGCGGGGGTCACGTTCATCTCCAAGCTCGGGCAGGACGCCTTCGCCGCGAACGCGCTCGCGCTCTGGGCAGAGGAAGGCATCACGCCGCGCACCCCGCAGGTGGCGGGGCAGCCGACCGGTGCGGCCTTCATCTACGTGCACGAGGTCTCGGGCGCCAACGCGATCATCGTTGTGCCGGGCGCCGCAGCGCTCATCGACGCGGCCGACGTAGACGCGGCGGCCGATGCCATCCGCGGTGCGCGCGTGTTCGTCACGCAGCTCGAACAGCCCGCCAGCGCCGCGCAGCGCGGCCTGGAACTGGCGCGCGCCGCCGGCACGGTGACGGTGTTCAACCCCGCGCCCGCCCTGCCCTTCGACGATGCGCTGTACGCGCTGTGCGACTACATCACGCCCAACGAGCACGAGGCCGCGGCGCTCAGCGGCATCGCGGTGGAAACCATCGACGATGCGCGCCGCGCGGGCGACTTCTTCCTGGCCAAGGGCGTGGGCTGTGCGCTCATCACGCTCGGCGACAAGGGTGCGCTGCTGCACAGCGCGAGCGGCTCGGTGCACATCCCCGTGTTCAATGCCGGTGCGGTGAAGGAAACGACCGGTGCGGGCGACGCCTTCAACGGCGGCTTCGCGGCGGCACTGGCCGAAGGCGCCTCGCCGCTGGAGGCCGCGCGCTTCGGCTCGGCGGTGGCCGCCATCTCGGTCACGCGCGCCGGCACCGCGCCCTCGATGCCCACGCGCGCCGAAGTCGATGCGCTGATGCACCGCGCCCACTGAAAGAGCCCGCCATGACTTCCAGGTTTTCAGACCGCGAACTCAACTTCCTGGTCGCCATCAACGTCGTGATCCTCGTGGTCGCGACGGTGCTGTCCAAGGGCGACTTCCTCGACGTCTACAACTTCCAGTCGATGGGCGGCCAGTTGCCCGAACTGGGCCTGCTGGCGATGGGCGTGGCGCTGTCGATGATCTCGGGCAACGGCGGCATCGACCTGTCGGGCGTTGCGCTGGCCAACCTGGCCGGCGTGGTTGCCGCCACGGTGGCGCCGATGCTCGCGGCGCCCGACGCCTCGCCCTGGATCTACACGGCATGGTTCGCCGTGATCGCGCTGGCGGTGGGCCTGGCGGGCGGGCTGCTCAACGGGCTGCTGATCGCGCGCGCCGGGCTCACGCCCATTCTCTGCACGCTGGGCACGCAGCTGCTCTACACCGGCTTCGCCGTGGTGCTCACCGGCGGCTCCAGCCTGCGCGTGGGCGATGCCGAGCCGCTCTCGGCCATCGGCAACGAGATGGTGCTGGGCGTGCCGATTCCGTTCGTCATCTTCGTGGCGATGCTGCTGGGCGTGGGCTGGCTGCTCAAGCAGAGTCCCTTCGGCATCCGTCTCTTCCTCCTGGGCACCAATGCCAAGGCGGCGCGCTACGCGGGCATTTCGCAGAACCGCATGCTGGTGGCCACCTACGCGCTGTGCGGCGTGCTCGCGGCGGTGGCGGGCGTGATCATCGCGGCCCGCACGGCCAGCGTGAAGTCGGACTACGGCAACTCCTACCTGCTCATCGCCATCCTCATCACGGTGATGGCGGGCGTGCGTCCACAGGGCGGCTACGGGCGCATGGTGTGCCTGTTCTTCTCGGCCGTGGCGCTGCAGCTCCTGTCCAGCACCTTCAACCTGCTGGGCATCTCCAACTTCTTCCGCGATTGCGCCTGGGGCCTCTTGCTGCTGTTCTTCCTGGCATCGGCACGGTTGAGCCTTGCCGACCTGCGCAGCTTCGTTTCGATTACGCGCTCCAGCGCACCGCCGCACCAGTCCCCTCCTGGCGCGACGCGAAGAACCACCGAGGGCTAGGAGACAAAAGACATGCTGAAGAAAACAAAGATCGCCTGCACCGTGCTGGCACTGGGCACCGTGGCCTTCGCCTCCGCGCTGCATGCGCAGGGCAAGCCGCAGGACATCGTCACCGTGGTGAAGATCACCGGCATCAGCTGGTTCAACCGCATGGAAGTGGGCGTGAAGGAATTCGGCGCCAGCACGCCGGGTGTCGCCACCCGCCAGATCGGCCCGGCCCAATCGGACGCCGCGCAGCAGCAGCGCCTGATCGAAGACCTGGTGGCCAAGAAGGTCGATGCGATCGCCGTGGTCTCGATGGACCCGCCCACGCTCGAGCCGGTGCTCAAGCGCGCGATGGAGCGCGGCATCAAGGTGGTGACGCACGAGGCCGACAACCAGAAGAACACCATGGTCGACATCGAGGCTTTCGACAACACGGCCTATGGCGCGCGCATCAACGAACGCCTGGCCGCCTGCATGGGCCAGCAGGGCAAGTGGACCTCGCTGGTCGGCTCGCTGGGCAGCCAGTCGCAGGTGCAGTGGGCCGACGGCGGCGCGAACAACGCGAAGAAGTACCCCAAGATGCAGCTGGTCGATGCCAAGAACGAGTCGCTCAACGACGCGGAAAAAGCCTACGGCAAGGCCAAGGAAATGCTGCGCAAGCACCCCGACCTGAAGGGCTTCCAGGGCTCGTCGTCGCTCGACGTGCTGGGCATCGGCCGCGCGGTGGAAGAAGCCGGCCTGCAGGGCAAGGTCTGCGTGTACGGCACGGGTCTGCCGAGCGAGGCGGCCAAGTTCCTCGAGTCGGGCGCGGTCGGCGGCATCGCCTTCTGGGATCCGAAGGACGCCGGCATCGTCATGAACAAGGCGGCCAAGATGCTGCTGGACGGCAAGACCATCACCGACGGCACCGACATGGGCGTGCAGGGCTACAACAAGGTCGCGGTCAAGAAGGGTCCGGGCGTGGGCATCATCGTCACGGGGCAGGCCTGGGTCGAGGTCGACAAGCAGAACTACAAGAAGTACGCCTTCTGATCCTTGCCTTCCGATCGTCGCGAAAGCCTTGAGCACATGACCCCTTCCGCACCTTCCACGCAAAGCCCGGTGCCCGGCACCGGGCGCCGTGTCTTCCTCGAAGTGCAGGACGTGCACAAGCGCTTCGCGGGCGTGCACGCGCTGCGCGGCATCGACCTCACGATCGAAGCCGGCGAGATCTACCACCTGCTCGGCGAGAACGGCTGCGGCAAGAGCACGCTCATCAAGATCATCTCGGGCGCGCAGCCGCCGAGCCAGGGGCGCATCGTGATCGATGGCCATCCACACGAATCGCTGTCGCCGCTGGAGGCGCTCACGCTGGGCATCGAGACGGTCTACCAAGACCTGTCGCTGCTGCCGAACATGAGCGTGGCCGAGAACGTCGCGCTCAGCGAGCAGCTGGTCGCCACCGGCGGCAAGCTCGCGCGGCGCTTCGACCGCAAGGCGGTGGCCGCCACGGCCGTGCGCGCCCTCGAAACGGTGAAGCTGCCGACCGACGCGGCCTTTCTTGCGCGCCGCGTCGACGAGCTGCCCATCGCCACGCGGCAGCTGGTGGCGATTGCGCGCGCCGTGGCCACGCGCGCGCGCATGGTCATCATGGACGAGCCCACCACCTCGCTCACGCAGAAGGAAGTCGACAACCTCGTGCATGTGGTCGAGCACCTGCGCGCGCAGGGCGTGGCCGTGCTGTTCGTGAGCCACAAGCTGGACGAGTGCATGGCCATGGGCGGCCAGGCCATCGTGTTCCGCGACGGCACGAAGGTGGCGCAGGGGCCGATCCGCGACTTCACCAAGGCCGAGCTCGCGCACTGGATGACGGGCAAGCAGCTCGACGGCGCGCGCTACCGCCACCGGACGCACGGCGGCGACACGCTGCTGAAGGTCGAGGCGCTCGGCCGCGGCGCGCAGTTCAGCGACGTGGATTTCACGCTGCACAAGGGCGAGATCCTGGGCATCACCGGGCTGCTCGACTCGGGCCGCAACGAGCTGGCGCTGGCCCTGGCCGGCGTGCAGGCCGCCGACCGCGGGCGCATCGCGCTCGACGGCCGGCAGGTCACGCTGAAGACGCCGAGCGACGGCATCCGCCAGGGCATCGGCTACGTGCCGGAAGACCGGCTGAGCGAGGGGCTGTTTCTCGACAAGCCGATTCGCGACAACATCGTCACGGCCGTGCTCGGCCGCCTGCGCGGCCGCTTCGGCGCACTCGATGCGAAGCAATGCCAGGCGCTGGCCGAACGCACCGTGGGCGATTTGCAGATCGCCACGCCCGACGTGGACCGCCCGGTGCAATCGCTCTCGGGCGGCAACCAGCAGCGCGTGCTCATCGGCCGCTGGCTCGCCATCGACCCGCGCGTACTGATACTGCACGGCCCCACCGTGGGCGTGGACGTGGGCTCCAAGGACACCATCTACCGCATCGTGCAGCGGCTGGCCGAGCAGGGCCTGGGCGTGATCCTGGTCAGCGACGACCTGCAGGAGCTGCTGCAGAACTGCGACCGCATCCTGCTGATGCGCAAGGGCCGCATCGCCAACGACTTCGACGCACAGGGCCTGGCCGAGAGCGAGCTCTACCACGCACTGGTTTCCGACTCCCCCACTTCTGCTTCCCCCGCATTCTCATGACGGCCTCCACCATGCAAGCGCATTCCACGACCGCGCCGACCCCGGCTGCGCAAGCGGCCCCCAAGGCACCGGCCTCCTGGCGCGGCTGGCTCGCGCAGCGCCCCTCGGTCTTCACGCTCGCGCTGATCGTGCTGGTGTGCCTGGCGGTCGGCGCCATCAACCCGGGCTTCTTCCAGCTGCCGGTGCTGTTCGACATCGTGCGGGCCTGCACGGTGCTCGGGCTGTTCGCGCTGGGCGTGCTGATCGTGCTGGCCGCCGGCGGCATCGATGTGTCGTTCGCCGCCATTGCCGCGCTCACGATGTACAGCATCACGAAGCTGGTGCTGAACCACTTTCCCGAAGCGCCCATCGCCTTGCTGCTGGCGGCAGGCGCGGTGAGCGGCGCGGTGCTGGGCGTGTTCAATGGCCTGCTGGTGCATTGGCTCAAGGCGCCGTCGCTGATCGTGACCATCGGCACGCAGTACCTGTACCGCGGCATCCTGCTGACGTTCGTCGGGACGGTGTTCTTCATGAACGTGCCCGCGCCGATGGACGCGTTCGGCAAGCTGGCGCTCTGGCGCTTCGACACCGCGCAGGGCCTGCACGTGGTGCTGCCCGCCACGGTGCTGGTGCTGGCCGGCGCGGCAGTGCTGACGTGGTGGCTGCTGAACCGCACGCTCATCGGCCGCGCGGTGTACGCCATCGGCGGCAGCCTCGCGATTGCCGAGCGGCTGGGCTACAACCTGCGCACGGTGCACATCTTCGTGTTCGCCTACGCGGGCTTCCTGTCGGGGCTGGCGGGCATCGTGCACGTCTCGAGCACGCGCCTGGCGAATCCCTTCGACCTGGTGGGCAACGAGCTGGACGTGATCGCCGCCGTGATCCTGGGCGGCGCGCGCATCACCGGCGGCAGCGGCACCGTCGGCGGCACGCTGCTGGGCGTGGTGCTGGTCACGCTGATCAACAACGTGCTGATCCTGGCGGGCGTGCCGAGTACCTGGCAGAAGGTGATCATCGGGGCGTTCATCCTGGTGGCCGGCGCCTGCTTCGCCATGCGCAAGCAGGGCTGAGGTTCCCGCCCGCCAGCAGGGTGCCAAAGGGCCCTGCGCCAGTTCGTCGACCAGGCGCGGTGGCGTGCCACCGCCCATGAAGCCACCGATCATGCGAACGCAGCCGTTCGGAATCAACGCTGCAACGCTGCGATTTCAACGGCCTGAACTGCTTCAGGGTTCCCCGGGTCCACGTCTCAGGCCGCGTCGATGAGAATGAACGCCATGCGCGCGACCGCGTCTGACCGATTGGCGCAGGCTGGTTCGTGGCGCGCAGGATGAGAACGTCGCCGGCTCGAAGCGTGGCTTCCTGCGTACCAAGGCCGTGAAGCTGGCCGATCGGTGCCCAAGGGGCCAAGCCGCAGCGATTCATGGAACGGGTAGGCCAGCGGGCACAGACCCAAAATTACGCCATGAAAAGGCAAAAAACTGTTCGAATACAACAACTTAGCAAAGTCATGAAAATTGCCACCTGGAACGTCAACTCCCTCACGGCCCGCCTGCAGCACGTGCTCGACTGGCTGATCGCCAACCCGGTCGACGTGCTCTGCCTGCAGGAGCTCAAGATGTCCGACGACAAGTTCCCGCTCGAGGTGCTCAAGTCGGCCGGCTACGAGGCCGCAGTGTTCGGCCAGAAGACCTACAACGGCGTCGCCATCCTGAGCCTCGCGCCGGTGCGCGACGTGGTGAAGAACATCGGCGGTTTCACGGACGACCAGTCGCGCGTGATCGCCGCCACCGTCGAGACGCCGACGGGACCGCTGCGCGTGGTCAACGGCTACTTCGTGAACGGCCAGGCGCCGGGCACCGACAAGTTCGAATACAAGCTGAAGTGGCTGGACGCGCTGCGCGAATGGCTGCGCCAGGAGCTCGTGGCGCACCCGAACCTGGTGCTGCTGGGCGACTTCAACATCACGCCCGAAGACCGCGACAGCTTCGACCCGGTGGGGCTGAAGGAAACGATCCATCACACGACCGAGGAGCGCAACCATTTCAAGGCGCTGCTCGGCCTGGGCCTGACCGACAGCTTCCGCATGTTCGAGCAACCCGAGAAAAGCTACTCGTGGTGGGACTACCGCATGCTCGGCTACCAGAAGAACCGGGGCCTGCGCATCGACCACGTGCTCGTGAGCGAGCCGCTGGTGCCGCGCGTGAAGGGCTGCGTCATCGATCGCGTGCCGCGCAAGTGGGAGAAGCCGAGCGATCACGCGCCCGTGGTGCTCGACCTGGCCCCGGACGCCTGAGCCCAGCCCGCAATGACCAAGCACCTGCTTCTGCGGACCGGCCGCACCCTTGGAATCTTCGCCATCGCGCTGACGCTGGGCGCCTGCTCGATCCTCAAGCCCGCCGAGAAGACGGAAGACGGCAAGAGCGCCACGACGCCGACAGACGAAGCGGGGCCGCCGGGCAAGAGCGACGTGCCGACGGTGCGGCTGATCACAGCACAGACACCCGCCGTGCGCACCTACCGCAAGACGGGCGCGCGCCACATCTACAAGGCGTACGCCAACCGGATCTACAAGGGAAAGATTCCGCCGCTGGTCTACGCCGTGGTGGTGGTCGAGACGGACATCGATGCGGATGGCAAGGTAACCAACGTGAGCTTCAGCCGCGTGCCGAGCCATGCGCCGGAGGTGCCGCCGATGATTGCCGAGCTCATCAAGGCGACGTCCCCGCTGCCTTCGCCGGGCAAGCTGGGCGGGCATACCTATGTCGATACCTGGCTCTGGGACAAGAGCGGAAAGTTCCAGCTCGACTCGCTGACGCTGGGCCAGCGAAGCCGGTAGCAGTCCCCGAGGCGCGATGCCTCGGGCCCGCGCTCACTCGATGCCGAGTTCCTGGATCTTCCGGGTGATGGTGTTGCGCCCGATGCCCAGCTTCTGGGCGGCTTCGATGCGCCGGCCGCGGGTGCTGCCCAGCGCCGTGAGGATCAGGCGCGACTCGAAGCGGCGCGAGAGCACATCCCAGACGTCCGTGCGGCCGGCCGCCAGCAAGGCTTGGGCTTCGAGCTCCAGGCCGCTTTCCCAGCTGCTCACGCCGGCCGGGGCTTCCGTGGCTTCGGATGCAGTCGTCGCCGATACGGATTCGCGCTCGGTGATGGCCGGCAAGGGCGCGGCCAGGGGATGCGCAGTAGTCGTCGCCGGCACCAGCGCCTCGGTCACATGCCCTTCGGCGGCAGCCGCCATCACTTCGGGCGGCAGGTCCTTCGCTTCGATCAGCTGCGCGGGCGCCATCACGGTCAGCCAATGGCAGATGTTCTCGAGCTGGCGCACGTTGCCCGGGAAGCTGAAGGCCGCGAGCTTCGCCAGCGCCGCATCGGAGATGCGCTTGGGCTCCACGCCCAGCTGACGCGCGCTCACCTGCAGGAAGTGGCGCGTGAGCGCTGGCACATCCTCGCCGCGCTCGCGCAGTGCCGGCAGGCGCAGGCGGATCACGTTGAGGCGGTGGAACAAGTCTTCGCGGAAGCCGCCGAGCTTCACGCGCTGTTCCAGGTCCTGGTGGGTCGCCGCGATCACGCGCACGTTGGCCTTGACCGAGTTGTGGCCGCCCACGCGGTAGAAATGACCGTCGCTCAGCACGCGCAGAAGACGCGTTTGCAGGTCGAACGGCATGTCGCCGATTTCGTCGAGGAAGAGCGTGCCGCCCTCGGCCTGCTCGAAGCGGCCGCGCCGCATGGTCTGCGCACCGGTGAAGGCGCCGCGCTCGTGGCCGAAGAGTTCGCTCTCCAGCAAGTCCTTGGGAATGGCCGCGGTGTTGATGGCCACGAAAGGGCCGTTGGCGCGCGGCGAGTGCTTATGCAGCGCGCGCGCCACCAATTCCTTGCCCGAACCCGATTCACCGGTGATGAGCACCGTGACGTTGCTTTGCGACAGCCGCCCGATGGCGCGGAACACGTCCTGCATCGCGGGGGCTTGGCCGAGCATTTCGGGCGCGGCGACCATGCGCTCTTCGGAGACTTCCTCGCGCTGGCTTTCGTCGACCGCGCGGCGGATGAGTTCGACTGCGCGCGGCAGGTCGAAGGGCTTGGGCAGGTATTCGAAGGCGCCGCCCTGGAAGGCCGAGACGGCGCTGTCGAGGTCGGAGAACGCCGTCATGATGATGACCGGCAGGCCGGGGTGCTTGGCCTTGATCTTGTCGAGCAGGTCGAGTCCGGAGCCGCCGGGCATGCGGATGTCGCTCACCAGGACCTGGGGGCCCTGCTGTTCGTCGTCGTCGGCTTGCTCCAGGGCCGCGAGCACCTCGCGCGTATTCGTGAAACTGCGCGTGGGCAAGTCTTCGCGCAGCAAGGCCTTCTCGAGCACGAAGCGGATCGATTGGTCGTCATCAACTATCCAGATCGGCTTCATGCATCTCCTTGTTGCCGTGCTGCGCTAGGGCAGCGGTATCAGTATCTTGAAATCGGTCCGGCCCGGGACGCTGTCGCACTCGATCACGCCGTGATGCTGTTGCACAAAAGTTTGCGCAAGCGTCAACCCCAGCCCTGTTCCGCCTTCCCTGCCCGATACGAGCGGATAGAAGATGCGGTCCTTGATCGTGTCCGGCACACCCGGTCCATTGTCGATGACATGCAATTCCAATGCCAATCGATACCACTGCTTGTTGAATATCACCTGGCGGGCGATGCGGGTCTTGAAAGTGATCTGCGCATCGCCTGCCGCGCGGCGCTCCGCGAGGGCCTGCGCGGCGTTGTGCACGATGTTGAGGGTGGCCTGGATGAGCTGCTCGCGGTCGCCGCGGAACTCGGGGATCGACACGTCGAAGTCGCGCTCGATGTGCAGGTCGCGCGGAAACTCCGCAAGGATCACCGAGCGCACGCGTTCGCAGACTTCGTGGATGTTGACGTCACCCACCACGTGCGGACGGCGATGCGGTGCCAACAGCCTGTCGACCAGCGTCTGCAGCCGGTCGGCCTCATGGATGATGACCTGGGTGTATTCGATGAGGTCGCGCGACTCGACCTCCATCTGCAGCAGTTGCGCCGCGCCGCGGATGCCGCCGAGCGGGTTCTTGATCTCGTGCGCGAGGTTGCGGATGAGCTCCTTGTTCGCCTGCGCCTGGTCGATGAGACGCTCTTCTCGGTCTTGCCGCACCTGGTGCTCGAGCGGCGACATCTCGATGATGAGTTCGCCCTTCTTGTCGCCATGCGCCAGCGTGACCTGCACCGGCATCAGCTCGTGATTGACGCGGCGCAGGAACGCTTCGTAGCGCAGCGTGGCGAAGTCGTTGCTGCTGGCGCCGTCGATGGCGGTGCGCAGCACCTGCGGCTCGTGGAAACACGCGCCGAACTGCGAGCCTTCGAGCGTCCGCCGCGAGGTGCCCAATGCGTCTTCGAGGCCCGCATTGGCGAACAGCACGGAGCCGTCGCTGTTGACCACGGCGATCAGCGTGGACAGCAGGTCGAAGGATTGAAAGCGCACGTTGGCGCCGACCGCCTTCTTCCCGAATGCCATGCGTTGCTTACTGGGGCTTGTTGCCGGGCAGCCGGCCGATTTCCCGGCGGATGCCTGCGATGTCGCTCTCGTTGCGCGCGAGTTCGGCCTTCATTTCGGCCACGCGGTCGAGGTACTTCTGGTAGTTGCGGCCTTCGCTGCCCTGCTTTTCGGGCTCGCCGTTGTTGTATTCCTTCTGCAGCTCGGCCTGGCGGGCCTCGGCCTTCTTGAGCTCGGACTCGAGCACCGAACGGGCTTCGCCGTCCCGGGCGCGCTGGTCGACGCCTTCGACGCGCGGGCTGCCGGCCGGTGCGCGCGCCGCGGACGAACCCGAACTGCCCGAGCCGCCCGACGACTTCGTCGTGCCGCCACCACCCTGGACGACGGTGACGTTGCCGCCCTCCATGACCTTGCAGCCCTTTTGCTGGGCGATGGTGGAGTTGTTGGTGTATTCATTGCCGCAGCGCCATACACGCTCCTGCGAGGACGCTGGCAGGGCGAAGGCCAACAATGAACCGGCCAGGATAATGAGAGAAGCAGTCTTCATGTGAATCGGTGGGTGGCGCGACAAAGGCGCATTTTCATGCAATTCGAGGCCACCGGTGACAAGATGTTCCGGCCCAAGGAAAAAGGACGGCCGAGGCCGTCCTTTCATAACCCATCAGGCTTACACCGTCCCTTTCGCGGGACACCGAGGAACCGGCTTTGCCGGGCCTCCGGTGTCGCCCCCGGTAGGGGTTGGCGAAGCGACACGAAGTGCGCGCAGCCTGGGGGCGAGCCAATTACAGCGAGTAGTACATGTCGAATTCGACCGGGTGCGTCGCCATGCGGAAGCGGGTGACTTCCTGCATCTTCAGCTCGATGTACGCATCGATGTACGCGTCGGTGAACACGCCGCCCTTGGTCAGGAACGCACGGTCCTTGTCCAGGTATTCCAGGGCCTGGTCGAGGCTGTGGCACACGGTCGGGATCAGCGCGTCTTCTTCCGGCGGCAGGTGGTACAGGTCCTTGCTGGCGGCTTCGCCCGGGTGGATCTTGTTTTCCACGCCGTCGAGACCGGCCATCAGCAGCGCCGCGAAGCCCAGGTACGGGTTCATCAGCGGATCGGGGAAGCGCGCTTCGACGCGGCGGCCCTTCGGGTTGGCCACGAACGGGATGCGGATCGAGGCCGAGCGGTTCTTGGCCGAGTAGGCCAGCTTCACCGGGGCTTCGAAGCCGGGCACCAGGCGCTTGTAGCTGTTGGTGCCGGGGTTCGTGATGGCGTTCAGGGCACGGGCGTGCTTGATGATGCCGCCGATGTAGTGCAGCGCGAAGTCGGACAGGCCTGCGTAGCCGTCGCCGGCGAACAGGTTCTTGCCGTCCTTCCAGACCGACTGGTGCACGTGCATGCCCGAGCCGTTGTCGCCGACGATGGGCTTGGGCATGAAGGTGGCGGTCTTGCCGTAGGCGTGGGCCACGTTGTGGATCACGTACTTCTGCAGCTGGACCCAGTCGGCGCGCTGCACGAGCGTGCTGAACTTGGTACCCAGTTCCATCTGGCCGGCGTTGGCCACTTCATGGTGATGCACTTCGACCGGGATGCCGAGCGATTCGAGCACCAGGCACATTTCCGAGCGCATGTCCTGGAAGCTGTCGACCGGGGGAACCGGGAAGTAGCCGCCCTTGACCGCCGGACGGTGGCCGGTGTTGCCGTGCTCGTATTCCTTGTCGGTGTTCCACGAGGCTTCTTCGGAGTCGATCTTCACGAAGCAGCCCGACATGTCGTTCTTCCAGCGAACGCCGTCGAACACGAAGAATTCGGGTTCCGGACCGAAGAAGGCGGTGTCGCCCAGGCCCGAAGCCTTCATGTACGCCTCGGCGCGCTTGGCGAGCGAACGCGGATCGCGCTCGTAGGCCTTGCCGTCTGCCGGGTCGATCACGTCGCAGGTCAGGATCAGCGTCGTTTCTTCGAAGAAGGGGTCGATGTTGGCGGTGTTCGGGTCGGGCATGAGCTGCATGTCCGAAGCTTCGATCCCCTTCCAACCAGCGATGGACGAGCCGTCGAACGCGTGGCCCGAGGTGAATTTGTCTTCATCGAAAGCCGAGACCGGCACGGTGACGTGCTGCTCTTTGCCACGGGTGTCGGTGAAGCGGAAGTCGATGAACTTGACCTCGTTTTCCTTGACGAGCTTGAGTACATCGGCGACGGTCTTTGCCATCAGTTTCTCCTGAGTTGGATGGTGGTTAGGAATACGGGAACGAAGGATGCAGTTTCTGTGCCATTGTCGCCTCACGGAATGAGGCTTTATGAACAGATGCACCGCTTAAATACGGGCGAAGAATCACCAATATGGTGCATTGACTTTTAACGCACCAATTCTGGGCCAAGCTTGGCATCGAAAGTGTGCAACCCTTCGATCAGCTGGGTATAGGCCGCATCGAGCCGGCCGGGGTCGCCTTTGACGCCCAACTCGATGTGACGGCCGTATTGAGGGTGATCGACGCTGGGCAGGCTGAACACCTTGATGCCCGCGTGGGTCTCCTCGATGGCCTGCATCAGGGGCGTGAGGGTGGCTTCCATCGCACCGAAAACGATCACGGACTTCTCGGCGATGGCGTTGCGGGTGAAAAGCTCGGCATAACGGCTGTCGAGCACCGATTCGATCATCGGCCAGGCCATGACCGGGAAGCCCGGCACGAAATGCACATGGTCGACGCTGAAGCCCGGGATCTTGTTGTAGGGGTTCCGGATGATCGTCGCGCCCTGCGGAAATACGCCCATGTTGAGGCGGTGGATGTTGTCGGGCCGGTCGGGCTCGTAGGGCACGCCCTGCTCCTTGGCCGTGTCCTGCATGCGTTCGCGGATCAGCACCTCGGCTTCGGGGTGCAGCGCGAGCGGCACGCGCAGCGCCTTGGCGGCGCACTGGCGGGTGTGGTCGTCGGGCGTGGCGCCGATGCCGCCGGTCGAGAACACGATGTCGCCCGAGGCGAATGCGCGCATGAGCGCGGCGGTGATGCGCGTGGGCTCGTCGCCCACGTATTCCGCCCAGCCCAGCTGCAGGCCGCGTGCGGCAAGCAGCTCGATGACCTTGGGCATGTGCTTGTCGGCGCGCTTGCCGGAGAGGATCTCGTCGCCGACGACGATGAGACCGAATGCGCGTGTCATGGTGAACCCCATTGAGAAAGAGCGGCCTGGTTGGCTTCGGCCGCCTCGAGGGCGGGCGTGCCGCCTCCGGCTGAGGCCAGCGCCGCGGCGCGCTGCGTGCGCAGCTGGGCCAGGGCATCGAGGCAATAGTGTGCGAACCAGAGTGCCGAGAAGGCGAAGACCAATGTGTAGATCCAGATGGCGATCGGCACCAGCACGAAGAAGGCGGCGGCGAACAGCAATCCCGAAGCCCAGACGATGCTCGGTGCGGCACCGAGGTAACCGCACAGCACGCCGATGCACAGGAGTGGCAGCCGATGCGCGCGCAGCAGCGTGGCGCGCTCCTCGGGGCTCGCGTGCTCGGCGAGCGCATCGAAGCTCATGACGCGGTAGGTGAGCCAGCCCCAGATGAGCGGCGGAAGAATCAGCACCAGCGGCGGAATGAGCCAGAGCGGCATCGAGACCACCAGTGCCAGCAGCGCGAGGAGGGTCACGCCGAGCGAACGGGCCACGCTGCCGAGGAACGAGGCGCCCTTCTTCTGTTCCAGCGACGGAAAGCGGCGCTCGCCCACGAGCTTGGTGAGCGCCGGGGACATCAGGCCCGCCACGATCAGGAGCGACACCACCACGATCAGCGGCGTGGCGGCGAAAACCACCACCAGCGAGGCCAGCACGAAGGTCACGTCGCCCGAAAAAAGCCGCCCGATCCAGGCCCAGAAACTCGCGAGCAACGGCCAGGCGTCGAGCGCGCTGCGCGTCCAGGTGACGGCCGAGTCCCAATAGAAATAGCCGAGCCCCGCGGCCAGCAGCACCATCAGGCCCAGTGGCAGCAGCGACAGCACGATCACGCGCGGCAGCATGCAGTAGGCGACCGCGCGCCAGAAGGAGTCGAGGAGCAGGCGCATGAGGCAGCGAGGATAACGCCTGGGATCGGGCCCGGGGCGATTCCGGCAGCGATTCAGCCGCGGCCGACCATGCGTTTGAGGCCCAGCCACTGCTGCGCCCAGAAGCCACGGCCGTAGTCGCGCGTGCGGCCGCTTTCGTCCGGCTCGACCTGATCGCGGATACCGGTCGGGTCGTAGCGGTCCTCGAAGTTCGCGGTGCGGAACAGCATGTCCCACCACGGCAGCAGCACGCCGAAATTGTGGCCACCCAGCGTGCTCTTGCCGTTCGACTCATGGCCAAGGCCGATGCTGTGGTGCAGCCGGTGGAAGCGCGGGCTGATCCAGAGCCGCTCGCCGATGGCGCCGAAGCTGAGCTTCAGGTTCGCGTGCTGCAGGCTTTCGCTGAGCTGCGTGAAGGCGACGAATGCGATGAACTGCCCCGGCGCCACGCCGATCAGCTGCGCCACGACGACGATGATCGCGTCGTGAACGATGTCGTCGAGCAGGTGGTTGCGGTCGTCGCTCCACATCGTCATCTGGCGCTGCGAGTGGTGCAGCGAATGCAGGCCCCACCACCAGTTGAACTGGTGCTGGCCGCGGTGGATCCAGTAGCCCACGAAGTCGAGCACCACGAGGTAGATGGCAAAGGCCACCACCGGCACGTCGGTCACGCCGGGCCAGACTTCGTCGAGGTGAAAGGTGCCCCAACCCGCCGTGCGCAGGCTCCCCAGCGCATCGTCAAAGAAGGGCTGCAGTGTGAAAAACAGAGCCAGGCGGAACAACCCAAGCCGGTGGATCAACGTGTAGAGCACGTCGATGCGGATCGCGTGGCGGTCGACCACCGGCTCCACCGCGCGCCAGCGCTGCAGCGGTCCGATCACAGCGAGCAGCACGACGATCTGGATGAACCCGACCAGCAGCCAGCCGGTGGCGTCGAAGGCGTCCTCGGTCCAGCCGCCCAGGCCGACGGCGTACACCAGCGGCTGCACCGCCGTCTCGAAGAACCAGCCCTGCAGGGCGGAGAAAAGGTCCGTCAACCAGTCGATCACGAGAGCCGCCTCAGGGATGGGATGCGATCCAGGCGCGGTAATCCGGGTGCTGGCGCAGGGTCTGGAAGCAGAAGCCCTTGGCCTTCAGGCCGACGATCAGCGGCTCGAGATTGGCCGGCGCCCACGGGTCCTTGCGCGACCAGATGCCCAGGTGCGCGAGCAGGATGTCGCCAGGGCGGATGGTGTCCAGCGCCTGCGTCAGCAGTTTTTCGTTGCTGAATTTCTCGCTCGGCAGCTCGTCGCCGAGGAAGCCAGCGGGCGCCCAGCCCACGTGCTCGTAGCCACAGGCCTTGGCCGCAGCCAGCAGCTTGGGCGAGGTCTTGCCGCCCGGCGCACGGTACAGCGGCAGCGGCTTCTTGCCGGTGATGAGCGCCAGGCGATCGGAGGCCTTGCTGATGTTGGCGCAGTACTCGGCGGCGGTCCAGGTGAACTCGCGGCCGGCGAACGCACCCGCCGAAGGCTTCACGCGGAAGGTCGGCGTGGTGCCCTTCAGGTCGGCGCGCCAGTAGGTGTGGTCGTAGGTGTGCGAGGCGAACTCGTTGCCCTCGGCCGCCCTCGCCTTCCACCACGGCGCCCAGTGGTTGTCAAGGCTGTCGCCGTCGGTGACGGTGCGTTCGGCGGCGGCAAAGAAGGTGACGCGCACGTCCTGGCGCTTGAGCACCTCGGCCACCAGCGGGGCGATGCCCATGTGGCCGGTGTCGAAGGTCAGGTAGACCGGCTTTTCGCACGCGCCGCCCTGCGCCCAGGCGGCGGGGACGACGGAAACAGCCATCGCCAGCGCGACGGCCCGGCGGGCGCGGCTAGATGCGCTTGGCATGGTCAAGGGTCCAGACGCCGTGGGGCGAGCGGCCGACATTGACTTGCCGCACCACCTTCTGCGTGGCGAGGTCGACCACGGTGAGCTTCTTGGCCCAGCGCGAGGTGACGTACAGCGTCTTGCCGTCGGCCGACACGTCCATGCAGTCGGGGCCGCCGGGCACCGCGTAGGTGGCGCTGACCTTGAGCGTCGCAATGTCGATGCGGCTGATGGTGTTGGCCACGCGGTTGCTCACGAACACGCTCTTGCCGTCGCCGGCCGAGCGGAAGGCGTGTGCGCCCTTTCCGGTCGGGATCTTGCCGACCAGCTTGGGCTCGGTGCCGGCCACGTCGAACACCTGCACGCCGTCGCTGCCGGTCAGGCCCACGAGCAGGGTCTTGTCGTTATGGATGCCGTAGATGTCGGCCGGCATGGCGCCAGTGGCCACGCGCCAGCGGATGGTCTGCGTGGGCAGGTCGACGGCGATCATCTCGTCGCTGTCCTGCATCGTCACGTAGGCGATGGTGCTGGTGTTGTCGATCCAGATGTGGCTGGGCGTCTTGCCCGAGGCGATGCGCTTGGCGAGCTTGAGGTCCTTGCCGTCCCAGCGGTACACGTCCACGTGGTTCAGGCGGTTGCCCGCGGTGACGAACCACTTCATGTCGCGCGAGAACTGCAGCTGGTACGGATCGATGATGCCGTAGACCACCCGCTGCACTTCCGCCGTCTTCGGGTTGAGGAAGGTGAGCGAATCGCCCGCCGAGTTGGCCACGATGACCGACTTTTCGTCGGGCGTCATGTAGATGTGGTGCGGCTCCTTGCCAGTGGGAATGCGCAGCTTCTCGGTCCAGTCGACCGGATTGATCACGCTGACGTTGGCGTCCAGCGAGTTGAGAACGAAGATCGGCGGAGGCTCCGGCGGCGCAGCGGCGGCGGTCGCATGGACCAGCAGGGCTGAAAGGGCTGTCAGGGAAGAAAACAGGAAGGCCGCGATGCGGCCGTTCGGGCGGGCTGGGAGTCGCAAGGGGAAGGTTCCGGGAAAGAGCTGAGGATCTTAACGGTCGGCCCTGAAGGCTGGCTGACCGCTCCGGCGCTCTTTCTGCCCCCTTCTGCCTCTACTTTGGCGGTTTGGCGGGCTTGGCCGGCGCACGCAGCGCAGCGACCTCTTCGGCCGTCAGCCAGCGCCACTGTCCCGGCGCCAGGTCCTCGGGCAGCGCAAGGTCGCCGATGCGCGAACGGTGCAATCCCTCGACCCGGTTGCCCACCGCGGCCAGCATGCGCTTGACCTGGTGGTACTTGCCCTCGGTGAGGGTGAGCCGCAGGTGCAGCGGGCTGTCGGATTCGCAGGCGGCCGCGCGCACCGGCTTCGGGTCGTCGTCGAGCACAACGCCGGCGAGCAGCTTGGCGATCTGCGCCTCGTCCACCGGATGCTTGGCCGTCACTTCGTAGACCTTGGGCACATGGTGCTTGGGCGAGCCCATCTTGTGGATGAACTGGCCGTCGTCGGTCATCAGCAGGAGGCCGGTGGTGTCCTGGTCGAGCCGGCCGATCGCCTGCACGCCCTGCACCGCGCCCTTGTTGGGCCGAAGCCGCAGCGGCGACGGCAGCAGCGTGTAGATGCTCGGGTAGGTCGAGGGCTTCTGCGAGCACTCGGTGCCGGCCGGCTTGTGCAGCATCAGGTAGGCCTTCTCGTGGTAGGCCCATGGCGTGCCCTGCACGGTGCAGAGCAGGCCTTCGGGGTCGAGGTCGGCGAATGGGTCCGTCTCGGCCTTGCCGCCGATGGTCACGTGGCCTTGCTGGACCAGCCCCGCGCACACGCGTCGCGTGCCGAAGCCCTGGGTGTAGAGGATGTCTTGCAGGTGCATGGGAAATGAAAAAGGCGGCCGCGCCAGCGTGGCACGGCCGCCCCTGAGTTTGCAGGATCAGTAACCGGCAGCCAAACCGGTGTTGCGGCGCGGATCGTTCGCGCCGTAGAAGCGGTTGGCACCGACCGGCTTGCCACCCAGCGACGGCGCGCCGACGATGATCGCCGCGAGGTGGTTGGCAGGCTGCGGCACCCCGAGGTTGTGGCCCATGTCGGTCAGGATCTTGCGGGTGTCGGGGCTCAGCGCAAAGGTCTCGACGTTGGTGACGTCAGGCAGCCATTGCTGGTGGAAGCGCGGCGCATCGACGGCTTCCTGCACGTTCATGCCGTAGTCGACCACGTTCAGGATCGTGTGCAGCACCGCCGTGATGATGCGGCTGCCGCCGGGCGTGCCGACCACGAACACCGGCTTGCCGTCCTTGGAGACGATGGTCGGGCTCATCGAGCTCAGCGGGCGCTTGCCCGGGGCGATGGCGTTGGCCTCGCCCTGCACCAGGCCGTACATGTTGGGCACGCCGATCTTGGAGGTGAAGTCGTCCATCTCGTTGTTCAGCAGCACGCCGGTCTTGTCGGCCGTGACCTTGGCGCCGAACCAGTCGTTCAGCGTGTAGGTGACCGAGACCGCATTGCCCCACTGGTCGGTGATCGAGTAGTGGGTGGTGTTGCTGCCCTCGTGCGGCGCGACGCCCGGCTTGATGTCCTTGGAGACACCGGCCTTCTTCGGGTCGATGGCCGCGCGGATCTTCTCGGCGTAGCCCTTGTCGAGCAGGCGGTCGAGCGGGTTCTTGACGAAGTCGGGGTCGCCCAGGTAGCTGTTGCGGTCCACGTAGGCGTGGCGCATGGCTTCGATTTGATAGTGCACCGACTGCGCCGAGCGGAAGCCCAGGTCCTTGAGCGGATAGCCCTCCAGGATGTTGAGCATCTCGCAGATGATCACGCCGCCCGAACTCGGGGGCGGCGCCGACACCACGCGGTAGCCGCGGTAGTCGCATTCGACCGGCGCGAGTTCGCGCGTCTTGTACTGGTCGAGGTCGGCCTGCGTGATGATGCCCTTGCCGGCCTGGCTCGATGCCACGATGGCCTTGCCGACCCAGCCCTTGTAGAAGCCGTCGGTGCCCTTGGCGCTGATTTCCTTCAGCGTTTTTGCGAGGTCTTTCTGCACCAGCTTCTGGCCGACCTGGAAGGGCTGGCCCTTGTTCAGGAAGATCGCGCCGGAGACCGGGTCCTTCTGGAAATCGGCGGTGGAGGTCCACAGCATGTCGATGTCGCCTTGCTCCAGCGCGAAGCCCTTGTCGGCCAGCTGGATCGAGGGAGCGATGAGGTCGGCGCGCTTCATCGTGCCGTACTTCTCGCGCGCGTATTCCATGCCCGACACCGAGCCCGGCACGCCCACGGCGAGATGGCCGTTGGTGCTCAGGCCCTTGATGACGTTGCCGTCCTTGTCCAGGTACATGTTGGCCGTGGCGGCCAGGGGTGCCTTCTCGCGGAAGTCGAGGAAAGTCTTGCGGCCATCGGCCAACTGCACGGTCATGAAGCCGCCACCGCCCAGGTTGCCCGCCGCCGGGTACACCACCGCCAGCGCATAGCCCACGGCCACGGCCGCATCGACCGCATTGCCGCCGCGCTTGAGCACATCGACGCCGACCTTGGTGGCCAGGTGCTGCGCGCTCACGACCATGCCGTGCTCGGCCGCGACCGGCGCCTGCGAGGCGGCCTGCGATGCGCCCGCTGCTGCAAGCGCGAGCGCGGCTGCGACGGCGGCACGCAGTGTCGGGGTCCATTGGGATTGCTGCATGGGAAGTCTCCTCTTTGAGTTGGATGAAGAACGAGGGAATGGGGAACAGTCAGGCCGTGAGCAGTGCCTTGCGCCGCAGGTCCTTCAGGGCCAGCGCCACCTGCTCATGCGCGAATTCCTTCAGCGCCTGGGGCTCGGTCAGCGGCTTCTCGTCCTTGATGAAGCGCAGGCGATCGGCCCGCACTTCACCGGCCAGGTGCTCTGCGAGCGCTTCGTGCGAATGCGCGCCGTCGAGCAGCGGCAGCAGGCTGCGCTCCAGCAGGGTGAGACCCACCGGCTCGTGCCACTGGTTGCAGGCCTGGGCATTGGCACCGGCCGTGAGCGCCAGGCCGGGGGCGCCCCGCACGGTGGCCAGGGCCTGCGGAAGACTGGACACCTCGGTCGCCGCAGATACCGGCGTGCGACGGAACCGCAGGGCGCCAAGGATCACCAGTTCCTCGAGCATGGCCAGCACGACGCGTTCGACCGCATCGCGTGGCTCGCCGGTGAGCTTTGCCACGGCATCGATCAGGGCTTCGGCCGACACCGACGCCGGATAGCGCGTCTCGAGCACCTGCGCCACGGCCTTGTGCGCGGGCAGGCGCAGCGTGACCTTGAGGTTGCGCATCGCATGGCAGGGCTGCTCGCGCGCATCGAGCGTCAATGCGCCACCGTCCTCGGTGGTGAACACGCCGGCGAATTCCAGGACGCGGATACGTGCCGGATCGAGGCGGTAGCGGATGTCCCTGGCACGCTCCTGCTTGACCAGCAGGGTCTGCCGGAAGGTGCGGTTGACCAGGAAATCGAGGTATTGCTCCATCATGATCTGGCTGCCGCCGCACTCGCGCAGCAGCGGATCGCGCACCTTCTCGCCGTAGTTCTGCACGAACATGGTCGAAGGCTCGGCATCGCACAGGTAGGCCAGGCCATGGGAATCGGCGCGCGCGGCGAATTCCTTGAAGTAGCACGGCGCGTTGCACGGCTCGAGGAACTCGTGCAGCAGGTACGAGCTGTTGGCGTTGCGCACGATCGGCATGGTCTCTTCGAGCGTCTTCCTGAGCACGCTGTCCGGGCGCGCCGACTGTTCGAGGAACTCCAGCATCCCGCGTGCATAGGCCAGCTTCTCGTCGGGCGTGTCGCGCGGGCCGCCGCGCAGGATCATCGCGTCGCGCACGATCTCGCGCGCCTTCCAGCCCGGGTACACGTTGTAGCTCACGTAGGCCACGCCGTTCGGCGCGAGGTTCTCCGAGCAGATGCGCATGATCGCGTCCTGCACAGGACCCGGCACCCAGCTGTAGACGCCATGACAGACGATGTAGTCGAACTGGCCGAACGAGGCGTCGATGTCGGCGATGTTGAATGCCCTCAACTCCACATTCGACAGGCCTGCATGGGCGATGGCCGCAGCGCCTTGCGACACCTGCACGGTCGACAGGTCGACCCCGAGGGCACGCGCTTCGGGATGGCGTGCCGCGAAGGGAATCAGGTTGCCGCCGGCCGCACAACCCAGTTCGAGCACGCGGGCGGTGGCGGGAGCAGGCGCATCGAGGCCGAACAGGAAGGCCAGCGCCTCCAGGTGCTCCATCGCGGACTGTGGGAACGGGTGCGAGTCGTAGGGCACCGTGTCGTAGTAGCTTGTCAGCGTGGAAGTCAGTGAATCCGGCACGAACGTCCTTTGAGGATCTGCGAAGGTTCTTGGGGGGTTGCGCTGTGAAAGCGCTGGCCGACTATAGCCTCGCGATCGGGCAAAAAAAACCCAGCGGTGAAGCTGGGCTCAAGCCTTTCTGCTGGCATGGCATCAAGGACCCCACACAGGTGGCTGGCGGGGGACGGCTGACCCGTCAAGGAGAAATCGGTAACCACCCTGAAGGCAGCCGGCTGGATGAAGCGGCCGGCGCGTGCGCCGAGGCTTCCGTGAGAGGACGGAGCCAATCGTTGGCGGCCTCGTCGGGTGGCATGGCCCTCAGCCGCGCATCGCGTCGAAGCGTGCGCGCGATATCCTCAAGCTCCAAGGCATCGACCGAGTGCCAGCGCTGCCGCAACCGATGCGCGCAAGCGGCGATCCAAAGGGTGGCCGGGATGTTTTCCATGAGAGGATTTTACTGTATATTTGTACAGTCATTTCATCATCAAGGATGTCGCAATGTCTACGACCGAAGATATGGCTCCCGCCCCCAATCACGCATTGACCGAGGCCCTGGCCTGGATCTCGAAGTTCGCGCACGCCTGGAAGGCCATCGAGCCTGCTCCCAGGACCCTCAGCATCGATGGCTTCATCATCTGGGGACCGGTGCTCTACGAAAAGCACAAGGGCGAAGACCCGGTAATGCTCGCGCAGCAACTGTTCGGCAAGTCCGGTGCGTATTTCAGGTATCTCTATCCCGGACTCAAGCCCGGCACGAGCTCGGACCTCGCGTCTTAGAATGCCCCGATGAATTGGCGCACCACCCTGCTTCCGCTTGCCTTGATCACCACCGTCATCACCGGCTGTACGGCCCCGAACGAGATCGTGCCGTTCCGCGAAGGCGTTCTGCGTGCGCCGAGCTACACGCTGGCCGCGGACTATTGCAGTGCGAAGAGCTTGACGCCGAAATGGATCGGCAAGGCACCGGCAGAGTCCGGCGTGCTGTTCCAGTGCTACTGACCTCCCAGGTCAAGCTACACCCAGTCCGCACTCCGCGGGGATCGAGTCAAGTGGCAGAGCCGCATTGACTTGAGAGACTAGAGGCTGAAGCAAAAACGGCAGCCGTTGATGACAACGACTGCCGTTTTGTTGAGTGGTGGAGCTGGGGGGATTTGAACCCCCGTCCGCAAGCCTTCATCGCGCAGTTCTACATGTTTAGTGATCTGATTTGAGTCTCGCTTCCGGAGTCGCGCAGTCACACGCTAAACCGGACGCCAGCACCCTATTTTCTCGCCCCGACCCAAGGTACCCGGATCGGAGCCAGCCCATGTAATTATCTTTGCAGCCGGGAGGATTCAGATTGCTCTGTCACCCCCTTGCCCAGCCCATCGGCCTGCTGTTGCAAAGCTCACTGGCAATTAAGCAGCGAGTGCGAAACGTTCGTCGTTTGCAGTTAGTTTGTTTGAATCTGTTTTACGAGCGCATTCAGCTCGACATGCCCCGCTGCGACTCCGAACCCACGTCGAAACCAGTGCAGCCCCAAGCGCTCTATTTTAGGCACTATTGAGCAAATGCAAGAGCTCCATCGGCGAAGAGATTGAGGCATCAGCCTCCCAGAGCGTGGCATCGGCCTGCGAACCCATGTAGCCATAGGTGGCAGCCACGGTCCGCATGCCGGCCGCACGGCCCGCAATAATGTCGCGTTCGTCGTCGCCCACGTAGATGCACGCCTCGGAGGGGACGCCCAATCGACGCGCCGCTTCATACAGCGGTTCAGGGTGCGGCTTGGCATAGGGCGTGGTGTCGCCACTCACGATCGCGCCGGCGCTGGCGAAAAGCGGCATTGCACGAGTCAAGGGATCTGTGAATCGCATCGACTTATTGGTGACCACCCCCCAGAGCAGACCACGCGCCTGGATGGCATCGATCAGCACCTGGACACCCTCGAACACCCGCGTATTGAGCAACATGCGACGCTCATAGGCGACAAAAAATTCTTCTCGCAACGCGAGGAATTCGGGGGAATCGGGCGTGATGCCGAACGCCACACCGAGCATGCCGCGTGCACCCGAACCCGCATGCGGGCGATAGCGTTCGAGAGGATAAGACTCAAGGCCCCGATCCGTTCGCATCTTGTCGGCAGCAGCACCCAGGTCAGGCGCGCTATCGATCAACGTGCCGTCGAGGTCGAACAGCACGGCTTGCGTGAACACCTCTGTCATTTCTGCGAACCCAACAGCGGAGGCTTCTGCGTAGCAAACATGTAGTTGACGCTGGTATCAGCGCTGAGCCAGTACCGGCGGGTCAGCGGGTTGTGCTCCATCCCGAGGGTGTGCCGCAGATCGAGGCCCGCCGCACGACAATAGGCCGCAAGCTCGCTGGGGCGAATCAGCTTCGCATATTCGTGGGTGCCGCGCGGCAGCATGCCAAGGATGTATTCAGCGCCCACGATCGCAAACGCGAAGGACTTCAGGTTGCGATTGATGGTCGAGAAGAACACCCACCCACCAGGCTTGACGAGCGTGGCACAGGCCTGAATCACCGAGGCCGGCTTTGGCACGTGCTCCAGCATTTCCATGCAGGTGACGACATCGAAGCTGCCAGGCTGTTCCGCGGCGAGTGCTTCGGCGCTGACCTCCCGGTACTTGACGCCGCGCGTACCGGCTTCGAGCGCATGCAGCTGGGCGACCTTGAGCGCCTTGCCCGCCAGATCGATGCCCAGCACGTCGGCTCCTTTTCGGGCCATCGAATCGGCCAGGATTCCGCCACCGCAACCGATATCGACCACACGGCGCTGCGAAATTGGTGCAATACCGTCAATCCATTCCAGGCGCAATGGATTGATTTCATGCAGCGGGCGGAATTCGCTCTCCAAATCCCACCATCGATGCGCAAGTTCTGAAAACTTGGCGAGTTCTGCCGGATCGGCATTCACGTTTTCTGTCATATGGCAATTATGAAGCGGGCAATGGCCGACATGCACCGGGCGATCTTGTCGAATGTTTGCCAACGAATTCGACAGGCATAAAAAAACCCCGCCGAGGCGGGGTTTTCATCATCGATGGAATCGATTGATTAGTTGGCGCGGGTGCCGACCACTTCGATTTCCACGCGACGGTTCTTGGCGCGGCCTTCCTTGGTGCGATTGTCAGCCACTGGCTGCTTCTCGCCCTTGCCTTCGGTGTAGACGCGGTTGCGTTCGATGCCCTTCGAGACCAGGAAGGCCTTGACGGCTTCGGCGCGACGCACCGACAGACGCTGGTTGTAAGCGTCCGTACCGATCGAATCGGTGTGACCCACAGCAATGATCACTTCGAGGTTGACGCCACGGATCTTCTCGACCAGGTCGGTCAGCTTGGCGCGACCTTCAGGCTTCAGAACCGACTTGTCGAAGTCGAAGAATGCGTCGGCAGCGAAGGTCACCTTCGAAGCGGCGACAGCCGGCGGCTGGCCAGGAGCCGGAGGCGTCACGCCGGGAGGCGTGGGAGCGGCAACCGCGGGAACCAGAGCGCCATCGCAACCGGCGGCGGCGGTAGCCGGCGTCCAGTTGGCATCACGCCAGCACAGTTCGTTCGTGCCGTTCTTCCAGACCAGTTCGCCGGTGCCGTTTTGCCAGTTGTCGATCGTAGGACCGCCGTTCGCAGCGGTGACACGGGTCTGCGCGCCGGCGGCAGTGGCGAGCGCAGCGACTGCAAACATCATCGCCACTTTATTCAGTTTCTTCATGGTTCTCCTCTTGGGGAAAAAGCCGCAGCCGCGCTGCGAATCAAGGACGCTTTAAGTGACCACCACCCAAAACGTTGAGACGATTGTGCCATAGGGTCTTTGGCAAACAGGCCGCCGGACGCCCCCGAAGCGTAGGACGGAGGCGGAATAGCCAGCTTGTGTTGCGGCGGAGCGACACCCCTCACAGCGTAAAATTTCGCCTTCCTGCCGCCAGCCTCTCGCTCAATGACATCCTTCGCCAAAGAAACCCTGCCCATCAGTCTCGAAGAGGAAATGCGCAGCAGCTATCTCGATTACGCAATGAGCGTGATCGTGGGCCGGGCGCTCCCCGATGCACGCGACGGCCTCAAGCCCGTGCACCGGCGCGTGCTCTACGCCATGCACGAGCTCAACAACGACTGGAACCGGCCGTACAAGAAGTCGGCCCGTATCGTCGGTGACGTGATCGGTAAATACCACCCGCACGGCGACCAATCGGTCTACGACACCATCGTGCGATTGGCGCAGGACTTCTCCATGCGCCACATGCTGGTCGATGGCCAAGGCAACTTCGGGTCGGTCGATGGAGACAACGCAGCCGCAATGCGTTATACGGAAATCCGGCTGGCCAAAATTGCGCATGAAATGCTGGCCGATATCGACAAGGAAACTGTCGACTTTCAGGACAATTACGACGGCTCCGAAAAAGAACCGAAAGTTTTGCCGAGCCAGTTGCCGAATTTGCTGGTCAATGGCTCCGGCGGTATTGCGGTCGGCATGGCCACCAATATTCCGCCGCACAACCTGAATGAAGTGGTGGACGCCTGCCTCCACCTGCTTCGCAACCCGCAAGCGACCATCGACGAGCTGATGGAGATCGTGCCAGCGCCCGACTTCCCCACCGCCGGCATCATCTACGGCATCAATGGCGTGAAAGACGGCTACCGCACCGGCCGCGGCAAGGTCGTGATGCGCGCCAAGTGCCACTTCGAGGACATCGACCGCGGCCAGCGCCAGGCGATCATCGTCGACGAGCTGCCCTACCAGGTCAACAAGAAGACGCTGCAGGAGCGCATGGCCGAACTGGTGCACGAGAAGAAGATCGAAGGCATCAGCCACATCCAGGACGAGTCCGACAAGTCGGGCATGCGCCTGGTGATCGAGCTCAAGCGCGGCGAAGTGCCTGAGGTGGTGCTCAACAACCTCTACAAGCAGACGCAGCTGCAGGACACCTTCGGCATCAACATGGTGGCGCTGGTCGACGGCCAGCCCAAGCTGTGCAACCTGAAGGACCTGATCGAGGTCTTCCTGCAGCACCGCCGTGAAGTCGTCACGCGCCGCACCGTCTTCACGCTGCGCAAGGCCCGCGAACGCGGCCACGTGCTCGAAGGCCTGGCGGTGGCGCTCGCCAACATCGACGAGTTCATCCGCATCATCCGCGAATCGCCCACGCCGCCGGTCGCCAAGGCCGAGCTGATGACCCGCAGCTGGGACAGCAAGCTGGTGCGCGAGATGCTCACGCGTTCGCGCGCCGATGGCGGCGTAATCAACGCCGACGACTACCGCCCCGAAGGCCTGGAGCGCGAATTCGGCATGGGCGGCGACGGTCTCTATCGCCTGTCGGACACGCAGGCGCAAGAAATCCTGCAGATGCGTCTGCAGCGCCTGACAGGCCTCGAGCAGGACAAGATCGTTGCCGAGTACAAGGACGTGATGGCAGAGATCGACGACCTGCTCGACATCCTGGCCAAGCCCGAACGCGTGTCGGTCATCATCGGCGACGAACTCGGCACCATCAAGCAGGAGTTCGGCCAGAGCAAGGTCGGCGCACGCCGCAGCCTGGTCGAGCACAGCGCGTTCGACCTCTCGACCGAAGACCTGATCACCCCGACCGACATGGTGGTCACGCTCTCGCACAGCGGCTACATCAAAAGCCAGCCGCTGGGCGAATACCGCGCGCAGAAGCGCGGCGGCCGCGGCAAGCAGGCCACCGCCACGAAGGAAGACGACTGGATCGACCAGCTCTTCATTGCCAACACGCACGACTACATCCTGTGCTTCTCCAACCGCGGCCGGCTCTACTGGCTCAAGGTGTGGGAAGTGCCGGCGGGTTCGCGCGGCTCGCGTGGCCGGCCGATCGTCAACATGTTCCCGCTGCAAGAGGGCGAGAAGATCAACGTCGCACTTGCCCTGACAGGCGAGAAGCGCAATTTTCCGGCCGACCAGTACGTGTTCATGGCGACCTCGATGGGCACCGTCAAGAAGACCGCGCTCGACGAATTCAACAACCCGCGCAAGGGCGGCATCATTGCCGTGAACCTCGACGAGGGCGACTACCTGATCGGCGCCGCGCTCACCGACGGCAAGCACGACGTGATGCTCTTCAGCGACGGCGGCAAGGCCGTACGCTTCGACGAGGAAGACGTCCGCCCGCTGGGCCGCAATGCGCGCGGTGTGCGCGGCATGTCGCTCGACCCTGGCCAGGGTGTGATCGCCATGCTGGTGGCCGAGGATGAGCAGCAGAGCGTGCTCACCGCCACGGAAAATGGTTACGGAAAGCGAACAAGCATTACGGAATACACGCGCCATGGCCGCGGAACCAAAGGCATGATCGCGATTCAACAGAGTGAGCGCAACGGCAAGGTCGTTGCCGCCACCCTCGTGCATGCGGACGATGAGATCATGCTCATCACCGACAAGGGCGTGCTTGTGCGCACCCGGGTTGCCGAAATTCGTGAACTGGGTCGCGCGACGCAAGGCGTCACGCTGATCGGGCTTGACGAAGGCGCCAAACTCAGCGGGCTACAACGTATCGTCGAGAACGACGCGAACGGCGAAAGCGAGCCGGACGCAGACGATACTTCCACATCTTCAACGGAGAATCCTCAGTGAAAAAAATCAAACTCGCACTTCTGACGGTAGCTTTGGCCAGCAGTTCGATGGCCGCCATGGCCCAGGACAAGGCCACGCTGATCAAGCAGTTCATCGACATCCAGCGCCCCGGCATCGAGTCGCTGGCGCGCGGCCTGGTCGAGCAGTCGAGCGCCCCGATCGCGCAAGCCGGTTCGCAGTACCTGCAGACGCAAGTGCCCGAAGCCAAGCGCGAATCGGCCGCCAAGGCCGCCGACGCCGAGCTGAAGAAGTACTTCGACGACGCCTATCCCATCGTGCGCGACAAGGCCGTGCAACTGGCACCGGGCGCCCTGACCCCGCTGCTCGAGCAGAACTTCAGCGAAGACGAGCTCAAGCAACTGTTGGCCTGGATCAACTCGCCGCTCAGCAAGAAGTACCAGGAACTGAATCCGAAGATGCAGACCGCATTGACGGAAAAGCTGGTGGCCGAGACCCGCGGCAGCATCGAACCCAAGATGCGCGCGCTCGACACCAACGTCGCCAAGGCTCTCGGCGCCCCGACCGATGCCCCGGCCCAAGGTTCCGCACCCGCCAAGGCCCCAGCCAAGGCACCCGCCAAGAAGTAAAGACAACGTGACCCAGCAGCAGACGCCGGCCGGCAAGCGCCCCTACAACTTCTCGGCCGGTCCGGCTGCCATGCCGGAGGCGGTGCTGCGGCGCGCCGCCGCCGAAATGCTCGACTGGAACGGCAGCGGCATGAGCGTGATGGAAATGAGCCATCGCGGCAAGGAATTCGGCGCGATCTGCACACAGGCCGAAGCCGACATCCGTACGCTGCTGGCCGTTCCTTCCCACTTCCACATTCTGTTCATGCAGGGTGGCGGCCTCGGCGAAAACGCCATCGTGCCAATGAACCTGTCGCGCGGCAAAACCGCCGACTTCGTCATCACCGGCAGCTGGAGCATCAAGTCGCACAAGGAAGCGCAGCGCTATTGCACGGCGCACGTGGCCGCGAGCAATGCCGACGACCAGCACACGAAGCTGCCCGATCCCTCGACCTGGCAACTCACCAAGGGCGCCTCTTACGTGCACCTGTGCACCAACGAGACGATCAACGGCATCGAGTTCCAGCAGTTGCCCGACCTTGCCGCGCTCGGCAGCGATGCGC
This sequence comes from Variovorax boronicumulans, assembly GCF_030812215.1. Lineage (GTDB taxonomy): Bacteria > Pseudomonadota > Gammaproteobacteria > Burkholderiales > Burkholderiaceae_C > Variovorax > Variovorax boronicumulans_C. The sequence goes on from NZ_JAUSSG010000001.1 coordinate 1,079,966, forward strand.
CGCTCGTCATCGATTTCTCGTCGCACGTGGCTTCGCGCAGCGTCGATTGGAGTCGTGTGGGCCTCGCCTTCGGCGGTGCGCAGAAGAACCTGGGCCCGGCGGGCCTCACGATCGTCGTCGTGCGCGACGACCTCCTGGGCCACGCGCTCGAGATCTGCCCAAGCGCGTTCAACTACAAGATCGTTGCCGACAACAACTCCATGTACAACACCCCGCCGACCTGGGGCATCTACATGGCAGGGCTGACGTTCCAGTGGCTGCTGCTGCAGACCGAGGGCACTCTCACCGGCGTTGCCGCGATGGAGCAGCGCAACATCGAGAAGGCCAAGCTGCTGTACGACTTCATCGACGGTTCCGACTTCTACGCCAACCGCATCGATGCGAGTTGCCGCTCGCGCATGAACGTGCCGTTCTTCCTGGCCGACGAAAGCCGGAATGAAGCCTTCCTGGCCGGCGCACGCGAAGCCGGACTGCTGCAGCTCAAGGGCCACAAGTCGGTCGGCGGCATGCGCGCCAGCATCTACAACGCCATGCCGCTGGCAGGGGTGCAGGCGCTCGTGGGCTACATGCGAGAATTCGAGCGATCGCATGCCTAGGCGCATGCCCTAGCTGCTCGCACCGATGACCGCCTCCGCACCCACACCGCCCTCCTCCAACTACAACTCCGAAAGCCTTGCCGATCTGCGCGTGCAGATCGACTCGCTCGATCAACGCTTGCTGAGCCTGCTCAACGAGCGGGCCCATGTGGCCGAACTGGTCGGCGAGGTCAAGAAGCGCGAAGGCACGCCGTTCTTTCGCCCTGACCGCGTTGCCGCCGTCATCGACAAGATGCAGAAAAGCAATGGCGGTCCGCTCAAGGACCTCCATGTGGCCGCCATCTGGCGCGAAATCATGTCGGCGTGCCTCGCCCTCGAATCGCCGCAGCGCGTGGCCGTGCTGGGACCTGAAGGCACCTTCTGCGAACAGGCCGCCATCGAGTACTTCGGCGGCGCAGCCGACCTGATCTACTGCGCCAGCTTCGACGAGGTGTTCCACGCCACCGCCGCGGGCAGCGCCCAGTACGGCGTGGTCGGCGTCGAGAACTCGACCGAAGGCGTGGTCACCCGTTCGCTCGACCTGTTCCTGCATTCGCCCACCCATGTGGTCGGCGAAGTCAGCCTGCTGGTACGCCACCACCTGCTACGCAGCGAGAACTCGCTCGAAGGCATCGAGGCCGTGCTGGCCCATCCCCAGGCGCTCGCGCAATGCCAGACCTGGCTCTCCAAGCACCTGCCCAACGCCGAACGGCGCGCCGTGTCGAGCAATGCGGAAGGTGCCCGCCTCGCAGCCTCCAATCCGGCCTGGGCCGGACTCGCCGGTGAACGTGCCGCCACGCGCTTCGGCCTGCACATCGTGGCGCATGCCATCCAGGACGATTCGTACAACCGCACCCGCTTCTCGGTGATCTGCCTGCCGCAGACGCTGGCCATGCCGCCGGCATCGGGCAAGGATTGCACGAGCCTGATCGTCTCGGTGCCGAACCAGCCCGGCGCGGTGCACGACCTGCTGGTGCCGCTGAAGGCCAACAACGTGTCCATGACCCGCTTCGAGTCGCGTCCCGCGCGCACCGGCCAGTGGGAGTACTACTTCTACATCGACCTGGACGGCCATCCCTCGCAGCCCAACGTGGCCGCGGCGCTGGCCGAGCTGCGCGGGCTCTGCGCGTTCTACAAGGTGCTTGGCGCCTACCCCGTCAAAGCCTGAGCCGGACAGACACGATGTTCGAGCAACTGGGATTGATCGGCTGCGGCCTCATGGGCGGCTCCTTTGCGCTCGCGCTCAAGCGCGCGAAGCTGGTGAAACGCGTGGTCGGCTATAGCAAATCGCCCTCCACCACCGAACGGGCACGACAGCTTGGCGTGATCGATGTGGCGGCGCCCTCCGCGCTGCTGGCGGTGTCGGGCGCCGACCTCGTGCTGCTGGCCGTGCCGGTGGCCGCCTCGGAAGCCATGTTCAAGGCGATCCGCCACGGCATCTCCACCGAGACGCTGGTGATGGACGTCGGCTCGACCAAGGGCGACGTGATCGAAGCCGCCCGCAACGGCCTGCAAAAGCAGTTCGCCAACTTCGTGCCGGCGCATCCGATCGCCGGCAAGGAAGTCTCCGGCATCGAACATGCCGAAGCGTCGCTCTTCACTGGCCGGCAGGTCGTGCTGACGCCGGTCAAGACCACGCTGCGGTCGAACGTGCAGCGCGCCTCGCAGGTGTGGAGTGGCATCGGCGCCAACGTCGTCACGATGACGCATGAAGCGCACGATGCCGCCTTCGCCGCCGTGAGCCACCTGCCGCACCTCCTGGCCTTCGCATACATCAACGCACTGACCGCGCAGCCCGACGGCGACCGCTTCCTGGACCTCGCCGGACCGGGCTTTCGCGACTTCTCGCGCATCGCCGCCAGCGACCCGGTCATGTGGCGCGATGTGCTGCTGGCCAATCGCGAGCAGGTGCTTCGACAGTCACGGGCCGTCCGCCAGGCGCTCGATGATCTGGAAACGCTGATGACCGCCGGCGACCTGCAGGGTCTGGAGCAATCCATCGCCTCCGCCAGCAAGGCGCGCGCACGATGGAAGCCGAATTCGAGTTCCGACGCCTCGGCCCAGCAGGACAGCTGACAGACATGTTCTCGACCGCATTCCTCGACCTTCCGCCCCTCGTGGGCGCCGCCGGCACGGTCCGCTTGCCGGGCTCCAAGAGCATCTCGAACCGCGTGTTGCTGCTGGCCGCACTCGCAAGCGGCACCACCACGATCCACGACCTGCTCGACTCCGACGACACGCGCGTGATGCTCGACGCCCTGCGCGCGCTCGGCTGCGCCATTCAGCCCGCAGGGAGCACGCTGCAGATCACCGGCCTCGGCGGCCAGTTGAAGTCCCGCGGGGCGCTGCTGCCTCTCTTCCTCGGCAATGCCGGCACCGCCATGCGTCCGCTGACGGCCGCGCTCTCGCTGCTCGGCGGCGAGTTCGAGTTGAGCGGTGTCCCGCGCATGCACGAACGCCCCATCGGCGACTTGGTCGATGCGCTCACCCAGCTCGGCTGCCAGATCGACTACCTCGGCAACCCCGGCTATCCGCCGCTGCGCATCCGCCCGGTCGACCACGACGAGCTGACACTTGATGCGCCGATCCGCGTGCGCGGCGACGTCTCGAGCCAGTTCCTCACGGCCCTGCTGCTGGCGCTGCCTCTCGCAGCGCGCAACGACATCGTGATCGAGGTGGTCGGCGAACTGATCTCCAAGCCCTACATCGAGATCACGCTGAACCTGCTGGCGCGCTTCGGCATCACGGTGCGGCGCGACGGCTGGGAGCGATTCATCATTCCCGCCGGCAGCAGCTACAGCTCGCCGGGCGACATCCACGTCGAGGCCGACGCTTCGTCTGCTAGCTATTTCATAGCATTGGGCGCCATCGCCACGGGTATTTCGGGCAAGACCGGCATCCGGATCGAAGGCGTGGGCGCCGCGTCGATCCAGGGCGACATCCGCTTCATCGACGCCGCCCGGCAGATGGGCGCCGAGGTCGACAGCGGCCCGAACTGGCTCGAAGTGCGCCGCGGCGCCTGGCCACTCAAGGCCATCGACCTCGACGCGAACCACATCCCCGATGCGGCGATGACGCTCGCCGTCATGGCCCTCTATGCCGACGGGCCGAGCATGCTGCGCAACATCGCCAGCTGGCGCGTCAAGGAAACCGACCGCATCGACGCCATGGCCAACGAGCTCAAGAAGCTCGGCGCCACGGTCGAGGCCGGCCCCGATTTCATCCGCGTCCACCCGCTCGCGCCGAACGGCTGGCAGGCGGCGAGCATTCGCACGTACGACGACCATCGCGTGGCGATGTGCTTCTCGCTCGCAGCGTTCAACCCGGCGGGCGTGCCGGTGCGCGTCCTTGAGCCGCACTGCGTCGCCAAGACCTTCCCCGATTACTTCGAAACCCTGTTCTCGGTCGCCGAGGCCGCCGAGGTGCCAGTGATCTGCATCGACGGCCCGACCGCCTCGGGCAAGGGCACGCTCGCGGCCGAAGTGGCGCGCCTGCTGGGCTACCACTACCTGGATTCGGGCTCGCTCTACCGCGTGACGGGCCTTGCCATGCGCCGCGCCGGTCTCGGCGCCGATGCACAGCATGAGGCACAGATCGCCGCGCTGGCAGCAGCTCTCCCCCTGCAGTTCACCGAGGGAAAGGTGCTCCTGGACGGCGAAGACGTGAGCGACGAAATCCGCACCGAGGCGGCCGGCATGGACGCCTCCCGCGTCTCGACGCTGCCAGCCGTGCGTGAAGCCCTTCTGGCGCTGCAGCAGCGCTTTCGCCAGCTTCCGGGCCTGGTCGCCGACGGCCGCGACATGGGCACCGTGATCTTCCCGGACGCCACGCTCAAGGTCTTCCTCACGGCCAGCGCCGCCCAGAGGGCGGAACGGCGCCATAAGCAGTTGATTTCAAAGGGTATTTCGACTACACTCGACAGTCTTCGCTCCGACTTGGAAGCACGTGACGCCAGGGACTCCTCCCGCAGCGTTGCGCCTCTGAAGCCGGCGCAGGATGCCCGCCACCTCGACAACTCCCAGCTGTCCATCGAGCAATCGATCGATACGGTGTTGAACTGGTGGCAGCAAGTGCAGCCTTTCAAGTCCGCTTGAAGGCCCGCGCCAACCGGGTTGTCCGGGTGGCGCATACCGCTCCAGCAGGCTCTTTTCGCGCGACAGCGCACCGGCCTTCTGGTTGTTCAACCAACCCGGGCTCACGCCCACAAAACCGCCGTCTCCAGATCCACAGCAGTCGCACGCAATTTCGCAAGAGCGCCTGCCAACCCTGCCTGACGGAAGGAACCATAAATGTCTGAATCTTTTGCCGACCTATTCGAAGAGTCCCTGAAGCGTTCCGAAATGCGCACCGGCGAGGTCATCACCGCCGAAGTCGTGCGTGTCGAACACAACCACGTCGTCGTCAACGCCGGTCTGAAGTCCGAAGCGTATGTGCCGATCGAGGAGTTCAAGAACGACAAGGGCGAGCTCGAAGTCCAGGCCGGCGATTTCGTTTCCGTTGCCATCGGCAGCGTTGAAAACGGCTACGGCGACACCATCCTCTCGCGCGACACCGCCAAGCGCCTCGCTTCGTGGCTCGCCCTCGAGAAGGCCCTGGAATCGGGTGACTTCGTCACCGGCACCACCAGCGGCAAGGTCAAGGGCGGTCTCACCGTCCTGGTCAACGGCATCCGCGCATTCCTGCCGGGCTCGCTGATCGACACGCGTCCGATCAAGGACCTGACCCCGTACGAAAACAAGACCCTCGAATTCAAGGTCATCAAGCTCGACCGCAAGCGCAACAACGTCGTGCTGTCGCGCCGTGCCGTGGTCGAAGCCAGCATGGGCGAAGAACGCGCCAAGCTGATGGAAACCCTGAAGGAAGGCGCTGTTGTCCGCGGCGTGGTCAAGAACATCACCGAATACGGTGCGTTCGTGGACCTCGGCGGCATCGACGGCCTGCTGCACATCACCGACATGGCATGGCGCCGTGTCCGCCACCCGAGCGAAGTCGTTCAGGCCGGCCAGGAAATCACCGCCAAGATCCTCAAGTTCGACACCGAGAAGAACCGTGTCTCGCTGGGTCTGAAGCAAATGGGCGACGATCCGTGGATGGGCGTTTCGCGCCGCTACCCGCAATCGACCCGCCTGTTCGGCAAGGTCACGAACATTGCCGACTACGGCGCGTTCGTCGAACTCGAACCCGGCATCGAAGGCCTGGTGCACGTCTCCGAAATGGACTGGACCAACAAGAACATCGCTCCGAACAAGATCGTCTCGCTGGGCGACGAAGTCGAAGTCATGGTCCTGGAAATCGACGAAGACAAGCGCCGCATCAGCCTGGGCATGAAGCAGTGCAAGGCCAACCCGTGGCAAGAGTTCGCTCAAAACACGAAGCGTGGCGACCGCGTCAAGGGCCCGATCAAGTCGATCACCGACTTCGGCGTGTTCGTGGGTCTGGCTGCCGGCATCGACGGCCTGGTTCACCTCTCGGACCTCTCGTGGAACGAAGCCGGCGAAACCGCCGTTCGCAACTACAAGAAGGGCCAGGAAGTCGAAGCGATCGTGCTGGCAGTCGACGTCGACCGCGAGCGCATCTCGCTGGGCATCAAGCAGCTCGACAGCGATCCGTTCACCACGTTCACGACCGTGAACGACAAGGGCCAGATCGTGACCGGCAAGGTCAAGACCGTGGACGCCCGCGGCGCTGAAATCGACCTGGGCGAAGACATCATCGGCTACCTGCGTGCTTCGGAAATCTCGCGCGACCGCGTCGAAGATGCCCGCAACGTGCTCAAGGAAGGCGACGAAGTCACCGCCATCGTCGTGAATGTGGATCGCAAGACCCGCAACATCCAGTTGTCCATCAAGCAGAAGGACATGGTCGACGAACAAGGCGCCATGGCCAATCTGAGCCAGCAGTCGGCACGCGAAAACGCGGGCACGACGAGCCTGGGCGCCCTGCTGCGCGCCAAGCTCGACAACAACGACAGCAAGTAAGCTGAGTCCGAAGACAGAGCTGGCCCTGGGGCCGCTCTGTCTTTTTTTTCGTCCACGTTTTCTGCACTGGCCTCTCATGACCCGCTCTGACCTCGTCGAAGAACTCGCAGCGCGCTTTGCGCAACTCACGCACCGCGATGCCGAATACGCCGTCAAGACCATCCTGGACGCAATGAGCGACGCGCTGGTGCGCGGGCACCGCATCGAGATCCGCGGGTTCGGCAGCTTCTCGGTCAACCGACGTCCGCCGCGCATCGGGCGCAATCCGCGTTCGGGCGAGAGCGTGCAGATTCCTGAAAAGCGGGTGCCGCATTTCAAGCCGGGCAAGGCCTTGCGCGAAGCCGTCGATGCAAAGACCGCCGAGCTCGACGCCAAGGAAGCCAAGGGCCGCAAGGCCTGATCCGCGTGGATGATGCAAACGTAGAATGCCTCCGGCAACGGGAATGGCTATGAAATACCTCCTGTGGCTGCTCAAGGCAGCCATTTTTTTTACGCTCTTCGCCTTCGCGCTGAACAACCAGCACGACGCGACCGTCTATTTTTTCTTCGGCACCTACTGGCGCGCACCACTGGTTCTCGTCGTGCTCGCGGCCTTTGCGGGCGGGCTCGTGGTGGGCGCACTCGGCATGCTGCCGGGCTGGTGGAAGCACCGGGCCGCCGCCGCGGCCCAGGCACCATCGGCGACCGAAACCCCTTCCACAACGGCACCGACGGCCGTGCCTGCTCCGGCAGCGGCACCGTCCATCTCCGCCACCGACCTCCCCGCCGTACGTCAACATGGACTTTGATCCCAGCTGGCTGCTGATCAGCCTGCCCGTCGCCTTCGTGCTCGGGTGGCTCGCATCGCGCTTCGACATCCGCCAGCTCAAGCTCGAGAACCGGCAGGCGCCCAAGGCCTACTTCCGCGGCCTGAACTTCCTGCTCAACGAGCAGCAGGACCAGGCCATCGATGCCTTCATCGAGGCTGTGCAGAACGACCCCGACACGCAGGAGCTGCACTTCGCGCTCGGCAACCTGTTCCGCCGTCGCGGCGAATACCAGCGCGCCGTGCGCGTGCACGAGCACCTGCTCGGCCGCGGTGACCTGAGCCGCGCCGACCGCGAGCGCGCACAGCACGCACTCGCACAAGACTTCCTGCGCGCCGGCCTGCTCGACCGCGCCGAAGCCGCACTGCAGAAGCTCGAAGGCACCCGCTACGAGAACGAGGCGCGCCTCTCGCTGCTCGCCATTTACGAGCGCTCGCGCGAATGGGCCCAGGCCGCCGACGTGGCGCAGAAGTTGGACGAGTCCGACCAGGCCAGCTATGCCACGCGCCGCGCGCATCACCTCTGCGAGCAGGCGACCGAACGCGTGGCAGCCGGCGAATTGCCCGCAGCAGCCAAGCTGCTCGCGCAGGCCGTCGAGCTGGCCCCGCAGGCACCTCGCCCAGCCATCGACACCGCCAACCTGCAACTGCGCAACGGCGATGCGGCCGCAGCCTTCGACACGCTCGTGGCACTGAGCGACACCGCTCCGCTCGCACTGCCGCTGTATGCCGCCGCACTCCAGCAGGCGGCCGTGGCCGCGCACCGCGAAGCCGAGGCGCTCGCGCTGCTGCAGCGGCGCTATGCCGAATCGCCGTCGATCGACGTGCTCGAGGCGCTGATCGCACTCGGCGGCACCCCGTCTGCAACAGCCGCCGACGACGAGCAGCAGCCGCCCGCCCCGCGCGACGGCTACATCGCCCACCTCGCGCACCAGCCCTCGCTGGTCGCCGCATCGCGCTGGCTGGCGGGCGAAAAGTTCGAGCACGAGCAGTTCCATCCGCAGGTGCAACGCGCGCTCGACCAGGCCACCCGCCCGCTGATGCGCTACCGCTGCGCCGCCTGCGGCTTCGAGGCGCACCAGTACTTCTGGCACTGCCCGGGCTGCCAAGCCTGGGACAGCTATCCGCCGCGCCGCGTCGAAGAACTCTGAGCAAGATTCCGACCACGTTTCGGAACAATGGTCACCAGGGCGCAGACCTCGTCAACGCCCCTTTCCCTGGTCTCGTTGAACGCCAGCCGACGCATTTGTCGGCTGTCAGTCATATCAATAAATCAGGGAGTTTTTCAATCATGTTCAAGAAAATCCTGGCCCTCTCGGCCATGCTGTTTGCAGTCGCTTCGTTCGCCGCCGTCGACGTCAACAAGGGCACCGAAGCCGAACTCGACGGCCTCAATGGCGTCGGGCCCGCCATGTCCAAGCGCATCCTCGAAGCGCGCAAGCAAGGCGAATTCAAGGACTGGGCCGACCTCATGCAACGTGTGAAGGGCGTGAAGGAGAAGAAGGCCCAGAAGCTCTCGGCCGAAGGCCTCACGGTGAACGGCCAGGCCTTCGGCGGTGCGGCACCGGCGGCATCGAAGGAAGCGAAGACGCCCAAGGCTGCCAAGCCCTGATTCCGCGCACACCGCAATAGCCAAAGCCGCCCTCGAGGCGGCTTTTTCATGCGCGCATGGTCTGCCGCACGCGCGCAACATGGCAGGGAAATGCCTCAGGAAGTGGCCCGAAATTTGCACGTATGCTTCCTTTCGTTTTGCTTTCACTACATTCCGGAGCGCGTTCATGAATCACAAGTTCGGCATTACCCTCGCGGGCCTCACCCTCGGCGCCGCGGCCTTCGCACAGACGAAATGGGATCTGCCTACCGCCTATCCCGCGACCAATTACCACACCGAAAACATCACGCAATTCGCCAAGGACGTGGACGCTGCCACCGGCGGCAAGGTGAAGATCACGGTGCACGCCAACGCATCGCTCTTCAAGGCGCCCGAAATCAAGCGCGCCGTGCAGAGCGGCCAGGCGCAGGCCGGTGAAATCCTCCTGGCCAACTACGCAAACGAAAACCCGATCTACGCGCTCGATGGCGTGCCCTTCCTGGCCACCACGTATCCCGAAGCGAAGAAGCTGTACGACGCCTCCAAGCCCGCCATGGAAAAGCTGCTCGCGGCACAAGGCATCAAGGTGCTGTTCGTGGTGCCATGGGCGCCGCAGGGCATCTACAGCAAGAAGGAAATCAGCTCGGTAGCCGACCTGCGCGGCATCAAGTGGCGCGCCTACAGCCCGGCCACCGCCAAGATCGCCGAGCTGATCGGCGCGCAGCCGGTGCAGATCCAGCAGGCCGAACTCAGCGCCGCCATGGCCACCGGCGTGATCGAGAGCTACATGAGCTCGGGCTCCACCGGCTACGACACCAAGACCTACGAGCACATCAAGAACTTCTACGACACGCAGGCCTGGATTCCGAAGAACGCCATCCTAGTGAACGCCAAGGCCTTCGACGCGCTCGACGCCACCACCAAGGCCGCCGTCACCAAGGCCGCGGCCGATGCCGAAACCCGTGGCTGGAAGATCGCGCAGGAGAAGAACGACGAGTACAAGCGCCTCCTGGCCGAGCGCGGCATGAAGGTGCACAAGCCTTCGCCCAAGCTCGATGCCGACATGCGCCAGGTCGGCGGCATCATGCAGGCCGACTGGCTCAAGGCGGCCGGCGCCGACGGTGCGGCCATCGTCGACGCCTATAAAAAGAAGTAAGCCATGCGCCGCTTCCTCGACCGCCTGTACGACGGTGCAGGCGCGCTGGGCGCGTTCTGCGTGTTCCTCATCTTCGTGCTGATGATCCTGGCCGGCGTGGGCCGCCAGATGAACTGGCATGTGAGCGGCCTGAACGACATCGTCTCCTGGCTCTGCGCCGCTGCCGCGTTCTTCGCGATGGCGCATGCCTTCCGTCACGGTGACTTCGTGCGCGTGACGCTGCTGCTGGAAGCGGTGTCGCCCAAGGCACGGCGCGCGCTCGACGTGACCTGCCTCCTGATCGCGGCAGTGTCGGTGGCCTACCTGACCTACTGGGCCACCAGCTTCACCTACGAGAGCTATGAGTTCGCCGAGATGGCGACGGGCCTGGTGGTCATTCCGATCTGGATTCCGCAATCGACCTTCGTCATCGGTTGCTGGCTCCTTCTGATCGCCATGCTCGACGAGCTGGTGGGCGTGGTGCGCGGCGAGAAGCCGAGCTACCAGCGCGCCATCGAAGAGCGCCACGCCGCGGGCGACTTCTCCTCGGACGTCTGAACGTCAGAACGACGACCACAACAACACCAAGACACTCCGATGTTCGAAAACCTCTGGATGGGCGCGCTGCTGCTCGGGATCATGCTGCTGCTCCTGGCGGGCGGCGTCTGGATCGCGATGACCCTGGCCATCGTCGGCTGGGTCGGCCAGGCCTTCTTCACCAACACGCTGCCCGGCAAGAACCTGTTCTCGGCCTTCTGGGAAAGCAACGCGAGCTGGGAACTCGCGGCGCTGCCTCTGTTCATCTGGATGGGCGAGATCCTTTTTAGAACCAAGCTCAGCGAAGAGATGTTCGAGGGCCTGCGCCCCTGGCTCAACCGCGTGCCCGGCCGGCTGATGCACACCACCATCCTCGGGTGCGGCGTGTTCGGCTCGGTCTCGGGCTCTTCGGCGGCCACCTGCGCGACCATCGCCAAGGTGGCGCTGCCCGAACTCAAGCGCCGCGGCTACAACGAGAAGCTGGCCATCGGCTCGTTGGCCACCGCGGGCACGCTGGGCATCCTCATTCCACCCTCGATCACGATGGTGGTGTACGCCGTGGCGGCCGACGCCTCGATCATCCGCATCTTCCTGGCCGGCTTCCTGCCGGGCTTCCTGCTGATGCTGCTGTTCTCGGGCTACATCGGCTGGTGGAGCCTGCGCAACCCCGACCAGGTGCCGCCGGCCGATCCGCCGACCACCTTCATGCAGAAGATCAGGCTCTCGGGCAACCTCATTCCCTGCGCGCTGCTGATCGTGTTCATCGTGTGGGTGCTGGTCGCGGGCTGGGCCACCGCCACCGAGTGCGCAGCCTTCGGCGTGCTGGGTTCGCTGGCCATCGCCGCCTACGGGCGCAGCCTGACCTGGAAGAACTTCAAGGACGGCATCATGGGCGCCACGCGCACCAGCTGCATGATCATGTTCATCCTGGCGGGCGCGGCCTTCCTCACCAAGACCATGGCCTTCACCGGCATCCCGCGTGAGCTGGCCGAGTGGGTCGACAGCATGCACCTGTCGCCCTATGCGCTGATCGGCGCACTGGTGGTGGTGTACTTGGTGCTGGGCACGGCACTGGACGGCATCTCGATGATCGTGCTCACCAGCGCCGTGGTGCTGCCGATGATCCAGAAGGCGGGCTTCGACCTCATCTGGTTCGGCATCTTCATCGTGCTCCTGGTCGAGATCGCCGAGGTCACACCGCCGGTGGGCTTCAACCTCTTCGTGCTGCAGAACATGACAGGGAAGGACAGCAACGTGATCGCCAAGGCGGCGATTCCGTTCTTCTTCTGCCTGGTGCTGTGCATCGTGCTGATCACGCTGTTCCCGAGCATCGTGACGATCCTGCCCGATGTCGTGATGGGCAAGGAGAAATAGCCGGCCTGCTGCGGATAATCGCCGCCATGCTGCTGAACGCCTTCGTCATCTGCCTCGCCGCCTGCATAGGCGCCCTCCTGCGCTGGGGCTTCGCGCTCTGGCTCAACCCGGGCAGCGTGATCCCCTGGGGCACCCTCGCGGTCAACCTCATCGGCGGTTACCTGATCGGCGTGGCCATCGGCTTCTTCAACGGCCTGCCCGACATCGACCCCGCGTGGCGGCTCATGGTCATCACCGGCTTCCTTGGCACGCTCACCACCTTCTCCAGTTTCTCGGCCGAAGTCGTCGGCATGCTCACAGGGGGCCGGTTCGGCCTCGCGCTGGGCACGATCGCGCTGCACCTGGGCGGGTCGCTCTGCATGACCTGGCTCGGCCTGCGCACCGTGCAGGCGTTCTCCGGCTGAAACACCGCGAAAAACCGCCCTATGTCCTGCGGTTATAGATAGGGGTCGCCAAAGGGTCGGTCGATAGAATCGCCCCCAATGCCCCTGGTCTTTCTCGTCGCACTCCCCTTCATCGCCAGCGTGCTGGCCGCGTTGATGCCGTCCAACGCGCGAAACAGGGAGTCGACCCTCGCGGGCCTCGTCGCACTGGGCTGCGCCATCCAGGTTGCATGGTTCTTTCCGCAGATCGCCCACGGCAATGTGCTGCGGCAAGAAATCGAATGGCTCCCCGCACTCGGCCTGAACCTCGTGTTCCGCATGGACGGCTTCGCGTGGCTCTTCTGCATGCTGGTGCTGGGAATCGGGGCGCTGGTGGTGCTCTATGCGCGCTACTACATGTCGGCCTCCGACCCGGTGCCGCGCTTCTTCTCGTTCTTCCTCGCGTTCATGGGCGCAATGATGGGCGTTGTGCTCTCTGGCAACCTGATCCAGATGGTGCTGTTCTGGGAGCTCACCAGCCTGTTCTCCTTCCTGCTGATCGGCTACTGGCACCACCGGCGCGATGCGCGGCGCGGCGCGCGCATGGCGCTCACGGTCACCGGCGCGGGCGGCCTGTGCCTGCTGGCCGGCGTGCTGGTGCTGGGCCGCATCACCGGCAGCTACGAGCTCGACGTGGTGCTGGCCTCGGGCGACCTGATCCGCGCGCACGCGCTCTACCCGGTGGCGCTGGTGCTGGTGCTGCTCGGCGCCTTCACCAAGAGCGCGCAGTTCCCGTTCCACTTCTGGCTGCCGCGCGCCATGGCCGCGCCCACGCCCGTCTCGGCCTACCTGCACTCGGCCACGATGGTGAAGCTGGGCGTGTTCCTCATGGCGCGGCTGTGGCCCGTGCTCTCGGGCACCGAGCAGTGGTTCTGGCTGGTGGGCGGCGCGGGCGCGATCACGCTGCTGCTCGGCGGCTTCATCGCGATGTTCCAGCGCGACCTGAAGGCGCTCCTGGCCTACTCGACCATCTCCCACCTCGGCCTCATCACGCTGCTGCTGGGCCTGAACAGCCCGCTCGCGGCGGTGGCGGCGGTGTTCCACGTCATGAACCACGCGACCTTCAAGGCCTCGCTGTTCATGGCGGCCGGCATCATCGACCACGAGACCGGCACGCGCGACATCCGCAAGCTGAGCGGCCTGATGCGGCTCATGCCCATCACCGGCACGCTGGCCATCATCGCCAGCGCCTCGATGGCCGGCGTACCGCTGCTCAACGGCTTTCTCTCGAAGGAAATGTTCTTCGCCGAGACGGTGTTCATCCAGTCCACGCCCTGGGTCGATTTCAGCCTGCCGGTCATCGCGACCATCGCGGGCATCTTCAGCGTGGCGTATTCGGCGCGCTTCGTGTTCGACGTGTTCTTCGGCCCGCCCTGTGGCGACGAGGTGCCCAAGCACCCGCACGAGCCGCCGCACTGGATGCGCGTGCCGGTCGAATTGCTGGTGCTGGTGTGCCTGGTGGTGGGCGTGGTGCCGGCCTGGTCGGTCGGTCCGCTGCTCGCCGCGGCCGCCACGCCGGTGGTCGGCGGCACGCTGCCCGAATACAGCCTGGCCGTGTGGCACGGCTTCAACCTGCCGCTCGTGATGAGCTTCGTGGCGCTCGCGGGCGGCGCGGCGCTCTACCTGCTGCAGCGCCGCCGCCGCGCGGGTGGCGGCCTGGAGCACACGCCGCTCCTGCACCGCTTCGACGGCCAGGTCATCTTCGAGCACCTGCTTGCGCTCCTGAGCGAAGCCGGCCGACGCAGCCGCCGCCTCTTCGGCACGCGCCGCATGCAGACCCAGCTCCTGCTGCTGGTGGTTGTGGCGGTGGCCGGCGCCTTCGCCGCGCTGATGCAGACGCCCGCGGGCACCGGCGCGCGCGAGCTGCTGCCGTTCTCGCCGATGTTCGCCATGACCTGGCTGATCGGCGGCGTCTGCGCCATCGCCGCGGCGTGGCAGGCCAAGTTCCACCGCCTCGCCGCGTTGATGCTGGCCGCGGGCGCGGGCCTGGTCTCGTGCGTGACCTACATCTGGTTCTCGGCACCTGACCTCGCGCTCACGCAACTGGTGGTCGAGGCGGTGACCACGGTGCTGATCCTCCTGGGCCTGCGCTGGCTGCCGATGCGCAGCAAGGATGCGGTGCAGACCGCGCGCGCCCGCCTTCGCCCCTGGGGCCGGCGCGGACGCGACCTGCTGGTGGCCATCGCGGCCGGCGGCGGCATGGCGGCCCTGGCCTGGGCCATGATGACGCGCACCTTCCCCGAGAGCATCTCGCCCTTCTTCCTGGAGCGCGCACTCACCGAGGGCGGCGGCACCAACGTGGTCAACGTGATGCTGGTCGACTTCCGCGGCTTCGACACCTTCGGCGAGATCACCGTGCTGGGCGTGGTCGCGCTCACCGTGTATGCGCTGCTGCGGCGCTTCCGCCCGGCCATCGAGTCGATGGCGCTGCCGCCGCAGCAGCGCGCGCAGTCCGACGACGGCAGCAGCGATTTGCTGAACCCGCGCCGCGCCAAGGACACCGCCGTGGGTTACCTCATGGTGCCGGCCGTGCTGGTGCGCTTGCTGCTGCCGCTGTCGGTGCTGGTGTCGGTCTACTTCTTCATGCGCGGCCACAACGCGCCGGGCGGCGGCTTCGTCGCGGGACTGGTGATGTCGGTGGCGCTGGTGCTGCAGTTCATCGTCTCGGGCACCGAATGGGTCGAGGAGCACCTGCGCATCTACCCGCGCCGCTGGATCGCCATCGGCCTCCTGTTCGCGCTCGCCACCGGCAGCGGCGCGGTGTTCTTCGGCTATCCCTTCCTGACCACGCACACCGCGCACCTGCACCTGCCGGTGCTCGGCGACATCCACGTGCCCAGCGCCCTCTTCTTCGACATCGGCGTGTTCGCGCTGGTGCTCGGCGCCACCATGCTGATCCTCACCGCGCTGGCCCACCAGTCCATCCGCAGCCACCGCTGGGCCGACGAACAGGCCGAGAAAGAAGCGCAGGCCGAATCCGAAGCCGTGGAGGGAGCGCACTGATGGAAATCGTGCTTGCCCTCGCCATCGGCGTGCTCACCGGCTCGGGCGTCTACCTGCTGCTGCGTCCGCGCACCTTCCAGGTGATCATGGGCCTCACGCTCATCTCGTACGCGGTCAACCTCTTCATCTTCAGCATGGGCCGGCTCAAGGTCGACAGCGAGCCGGTGCTGATCCCCGGCTTCGCGGCCACGCTCGCCAACACCGCCGACCCGATGCCGCAGGCGCTGGTGCTCACCGCCATCGTCATCGGCTTCGCGATGACCGCCCTGTTCCTCGTGGTGCTGCTGGCCTCCCGCGGGCTGACGGGCACCGACCATGTGGACGGCGAAGAACGCCAGGAACAGGAAGAGGCGCGCGAATGAGCGAACTCTTCCGCCTGCTCGACCAGTTCCTCGAATTCAGCATGCCGCACCTGGTGGCGGTGCCGATCCTCGTGCCGATGCTCACCGCCGCGCTGATGCTGCTGCTGGGCGAGAACCGGCGCCGCGCCAAGTCGTTCCTGAGCGTGGTCTCGGGCCTGGTGGGCCTTCTGGCCGCGCTCGCGCTGCTGCGCTGGGTGAACGCAGCCGACACCGGCGGCGGGCCGGGCTCCATCGGCGTCTACCTGCCCGGCAACTGGCGCGCGCCCTTCGGCATCGTGCTGGTGGCCGACCGGCTCTCCACCATGATGGTGGCGCTCACCGGCGTGGTCGCCTTCGCCGCGTCCATCTACTCCACCTCGCGCTGGGACCGTGCGGGCGTGCACTTCCATCCGCTGCTGCAGCTGCAGCTCATGGGGCTGAACGGCGCCTTTCTCACAGGTGACCTGTTCAACCTGTTCGTGTTCTTCGAGGTGATGCTGGCCGCCTCCTACGGACTGCTGCTGCACGGCTCGGGGCGGCTGCGGGTGCAGGCCGGCCTGCACTACATCGCGATCAACCTGGCGGCCTCGTCGCTGTTCCTCATCGGCGCGTCGATGCTCTACGGCGCCACCGGCACGCTGAACATGGCCGACCTGGGGCTGCGCATCGCCCAACTGGCGCCGGCCGACCGCGGCCTGGTGCATGCGGCCGCCGCCATCCTCTTCACCGCCTTCTTCGCCAAGGCCGGCGCGTGGCCGCTGAACTTCTGGCTGGTGCCGGCCTACAGCGCGGCGGTGTCGCCGGTGGGGGCTGTGTTCGCGCTGCTCACCAAGCTGGGCGTCTACACCGTGCTGCGCCTGTGGACCGTGCTCTTCGCGCCCGACACCGGCGACTCCGCGGCGTTCGGCCAGGTGGTGCTGATCGGCGCGGGCATCGCCACGCTGTTCGTCGCCGCCATCGGCATCGTCGGCACGCAGCGCCTGTCGAACCTCGCGGGCTTCAGCGTGCTGATCTCGGCCGGCACGCTGCTCGCGGCGGTGGGGCTGGGCCAACCGGCGGTCTGGGCCGGCGCGCTGTTCTACCTCTTGAGTTCGACGCTCGCGGTAAGCGCCTTCTTCCTCCTCACCGACATGATCGAGCGCTGGCGCAACGCCGGCATGAGCGTGGCACCGCACGAGGCCGCGGGCAACGCGCCTTTCCTGGCGGAAGACCTGCGTGCGCTCGACGACGTGAATCTGGACGACAACGCGCAGGCACTCTACGGTCGCGCCATTCCGGCCGGCGTCGCCTTCCTCGGCCTGAGCTTCATGATCTGCACGCTGCTGCTCACCGGGCTGCCGCCGCTGTCGGGCTTCGTCGGCAAGTTCGCGATGCTCTCGGGGCTCATGGGCGGCAGCGCGGCGATCACCGTCGCGGGCTGGACCTTCCTCGTGCTGCTGATCGCCTCGGGCTTCCTCGCGCTGATCGCGCTGACGCGCACCGGCATCCGCCACTTCTGGACCCAGCCGCACGGGAACCTGCCCTCGCTGCCCGCCGTCGAGGTGCTGCCCGTGGCCGCCCTGATCGCCGCGTGCATCGCGCTCACCGTCTGGGCGGAGCCGGTCATGCGCCATGCGATGGCCACCGCCGAGGGCTTGCGAACGGCCGGCGCCTACCGCGAAGCGGTGATGAGCGCGCGGCAGGTGCCGAATCCGCCGAAGGCCGATGCGAAAGGCACCTCGCCATGAAACGCCTGATTCCTTCGCCGCCGCTGTCGTTCGCGCTCTTCATCGTCTGGCTGCTGCTCAACCAGTCGGTCGAAGCCAGCACGCTGGCGTCCGGCGTGCTGCTGGCCATCGCCGTACCGTTGCTGACCAAGAGCCTCAGGCCGGCCACGGTGCGCATGCGTCGCCCGGGCGTGGCGCTGCGGCTCTGGCTGGTCGTGCTGTACGACATGTCGCATTCAGTGTTCGCAGTGACGCGGGCGCTGCTCAGCCGGCGCAGCGAGAACATCCGGTCGAAGTTCGTCTCCGTACCGCTGGACATGCGCGACCCCAACGGCCTCGCGGTGCTCGCCATGATCATGTGCCTCACCCCCGGCACCGCCTGGGGCGAGGTCGCTTTCGACCGCAGCGTGCTGCTGATCCATGTGTTCGACCTGGAGGACGAAGCCGCCTTCATCGCGCAGATCAAGACCCGCTACGAACGTCCGCTGATGGAGATCTTCGAATCATGACGCCCATCCTCTTCTGGTCGCTCAAGTTCGCGCTGTTCCTGCTGGCGGTGGCGATGCTCTGCGCCGTCGCCCGCCTCCTGATCGGCCCCTCCGCGCAAGACCGCGTGATGGCGCTGGACTGCCTCTACATCAACGGCATGCTGATGATGCTGGTGCTGGGCATCGTCTACGCGAGCGATGTGTACTTCGGCGCCGCCATGCTGATCGCGCTGTTTGGCTTCGTCAGCTCGACGGTGATGGCCAAGTTCCTGCTGCGCGGGGAGGTGATCGAATGAGCGCCGCGCCGGGCCGCCCCAAGCAAGCTCGCCCCGCAGTGCGAAGCACGGAGGTACGCCAGTGACCGATTCTGTTCTGGGCCCCCTGCCCCTGTGGGCCGAAATCGTCACCGCCGTGTTCGTGGTGTTGGGCGCCGCCTTCGCGGCCATCGGCTCCTTCGGCCTGGTGCGGCTGCCGACCTTCTTTCGCCGCATCCATGCACCCACGCTGGGCGCCACCGGCGGCGTGTGGTCGATGACGGTTGCCACCATCGTCTACTTCTCGGTGCAGAGCCACGGCATCTTCCTGCACGCGGCGCTGATCGTGTTGTTCGTGGCGCTCACCACGCCGGTCACCACCATCTTCCTGATGCGGGCGGCGCTGTTTCGCGAGCGGCAAAGGAGCGGCGACGTGCCCGCTGCGGCGCAGTCGGACCAGGCGCCGATCCCCAAGCGGATGGCCGAGGAAGAGTAGAAAAAGCAAGGGTCGGCGGGCCCGCGGCCAGCGCCATCCTCAGGCGGCCAGGCGTTCCTTGGCGCGCGCCACTTCCATCTCGCGCGGCAACGGCACCGTGTTCTTCACCGCAAGGATCTCTGCCATCACGCTCACCGCGATCTCCGGCGGCGTCTTGCTGCCGATGTAGATGCCGATCGGGCCGCGCAGGCGCGCGAGCGATTCGTCGGTCTGGTCGAAGTGCTCGATCATGCGGTCGCGCCGCGCCTCGGCGTTGCGGCGCGAGCCGATGGCGCCCACGTAGAACGCCTCGCTCTGCAAGGCTTCGAGCAGCGCAAGGTCGTCGAGCTTCGGATCGTGCGTGAGCGCGACCACGCAGCTGCGGCGGTCGGGCCGAAAGGCCAGCACCGCGTCGTCGGGCATCTCGGTGGTGATCGTCACGCCCGGCAGCGACCACGCGGTGCGGTATTCGGCGCGCGGGTCGCACAACGTCACCGCGAAGCCGCTGAACTTGGCCATCGTCGCGAGGTATTCGGCGAGCTGGCCGGCGCCGATGAGCAGCATGCGGTACTCGGGGCCGAAGGTATTCGTGAGCTCTGTGTCGTCCACCTTGAGCTCGTCCGGTGCGGTCGCTTCGGTGAGCTTCACCGCGCCGGTCGCGAGCGTCACGGTGCGCTGCATGAGCCGGCCTTTTTCGAGTTCGGCCACGAGCGTGTCGAGCGCGGCGGCATCGGGGTCGTATTCGAGCAGCAGTTCGAGCGTGCCGCCGCACGGCAGGCCGAAACGATGCGCCTCGTCGGCGGTGATGCCGTATTTCACGAGCGCGGGCGGCGTGCCCAGCGGCACGTCTTCGCCGTTGCCGTGCGCGTGGCTGTAGCGCGCGATCAGGTCGTCCTCGATGCAGCCGCCCGAGACCGAACCGACCACCGCGCCGTCGTCCGCCAACGCCATGATCGAGCCGACCGGCCGGGGCGACGAGCCCCAGGTGCGCACCACCGTGGTCAGGAGCGCGCGCTTGCCCGCCTGCCGCCAGTCGCGCAGCGTGCGAAGCACCATGACGTCGAGGTTTTCCATGGCCGCGTTCGTCTTCAGTTCGTCGTATCGCCTGGCGCGGCGGGAGCGTCCTTGTCGTCCTTCTTGCCGAGGCCGATCTTCTTCATGAGGCCGGACATCACGCCGGCCTTCTCGGCGGGCGCGTCGGACGTTTCCACGGCGGCGGCGGGCGGCGGGCCGTAGCGACTTTGCATTTCGGCTTCGAAGCGCTTGAAGAAATCGTCGGCGGTCGACTTGGCGGCCCCGTCGATCAGGCGCTGGCCCAACTGGGCGATCTTTCCGCCGACCTGCGCCTGCACGGTGTAATCGAGTTCGCAGCCGGCCGGAGCCGGGCCCGCCGCGGGGGTTGCGCCGTCGGCAGGCGCGGCATCCGCAACAGCCGCTTCGTCTGCGCCGGCCACCGGCTTGAGCGTCACGCTCGAAGAGCCCTTCGCAAACCCCGCCACACCGCCCTGCCCTTCGAAGGTGAGCTTGTAGCCATCGGGCGCCACGATGTCCGACAGCACCACCTTGCCGCTGAACTTGGCCGACACCGGCCCGATCTTGAGGGCGAGTCCCACGCTGTACTGGTTGTCGCCGGTGAGCTCGAACTTGTCGCAGCCGGGAATGCACTTCTTGAGCGTTTCGGGGTCGTTGAGCGCTTCCCAGGCCTGTTGTTGGGTGATGCCGAGGCGGCGGTTTCCGAGCATTTCCATGGTGGTTCTTCCTTGTTGTCTTCTGGCCCTAGCGGCCGGACCGCATCAGCGCGGCGAGGCTGGCGGCCAATTGTTCGAGGGCATTGAGATTGTGGACCGCGAGCATCGCGTCGGCATGGCGGTGCAACACGGTGGCCCCACGCGCCAGAGGGGCGTAGCCCTCGAAGCGCAGCAGCGGGTTGAGCCACAGCAGCCGGCGCGAATGGCGCTTGAGCCACAGCAACTCGTTCTCCAGAACGGCGGGCTCGCCGGTGTCCAGGCCGTCGCTGATCACCAGCACCAGCGTGCGGCGGCCCGTGAGGCGACGCGCATGGAAACGCCGGAGCTCGGCCAGCGAACTGCCCAGCCGCGTACCGCCCGCGAAATCGTCGATGGCGAGGCTGGCCGCACCGAGCATGGCGTCGGTATCGGCGAGCCGGAAGGCCGGGGTCAGGTCGGTCAACCGGGTGCCGAAGGCGAACACGTCGCGCCGGCCGGCCCGCCCGGTGGATGCATGCAGGAACGCGAGCAGCAGGCGCGCATAGCGCTCCATCGAGCCCGACACATCGACCAGCACCAGGAGCGGCAGCGGTTGCTCCCGCCGGGCCAGCCGCGGCAGCCGCAGGATCTCGCCGCCGGTGCGCGCCGCCTCGTGCAACACGCCGGGCCAGTGCATGCGCGCATGCTGCTGGCCCGCATCGCCGGCCACACGGAGGCGCCGCGAGGGCAGCGAAGGAATCGGCAGCGTCACGTCGCGCGCGAGCCGTTCGACCAGACGGTATTCGGACGCGCCGAGCGCGTTGAAGTCCGCATGCTGCAGACGCTGGCGGTCGCTCGATGTCATGGCGGCATCGAACTCGACCTCCTTGTCGGGCTTGGCGGCCACCACCGGCTTCGCGGGGTCACGCGGCGCGGTCAGCGCCTCGCGCACGCGCGGCCGGCGCCTGGAGGGCTCGGCCTTGCCTTCGGCGCTCGGCAGCATCTGGGCGAGCAGCTTGTTGGCCAGCTCGGGGTCGCGAAACCAGGCGTCGAAGAGTTCGCGGAACACCATGCGGTCCTGCTCGCGGCTGACCATCACGGCTTCCATCGCGGCGCTCAGGTCGAGCTTGTCTTCCACGCCGACCAGGGTGACCGCTTCGGCGGCGAGTGCGATGCGCATGGCATCGGTGCGCACGCCGGCACGGCGCAGCGCGCGGCCGAAGGCGGTGATGTTGCCGGCGAGCTTGCCGCTGCGGACGTCGCCGAGTTGCTGGATGCCGGTCATGCGAGCGGCCTCGGGCGGCGACCGCGCTCAGGGCGCGACCGACTCCTCGGGTTTGAGCAGATCGGACGCCAGCTCGCGCGTGAGCGCCGCCACATCGTCGCGCTGCTTGAACAGGATGCCGGCGGTGTCGACCACCACTTCGGGGTCGAGCTCGACGGTATCGAGCGCGATCAGCGCCCTCGCCCACTCGACGCTCTCCGCGATGCCGGGTGCACGCTGGAAGGCGTTGACGAATGGCGCATCGCGCAGCCGTGCCACGAAGGCCGCGACCTGCGCCGAGAGCTTTTCGCCGGCCTCTGGCACCTGGGCCCGCACGATCGCCAGCTCGCGCTCGCGCTCGGGGTAGTCGAGCCAGTGATAAAGGCAGCGGCGCTTGACCGCATCGTTGAGCTCGCGCGTGCGGTTGCTCGTGAGAATGGTGACCGGCGGTACAACCGCGCGCACCGTGCCCAGTTCGGGAATGCTCACCTGGTACTCGCCGAGGTACTCGAGCAGGAAGGCTTCGAAGGGCTCATCGGCGCGATCGACTTCATCGATCAGCAGCACGGCACCAGGCGCCGGCGTCTGCAGCGCTTGCAGCAGCGGGCGGCGGATCAGGTAGTGCGGCTGGTAGACCTCGGCCTCCACGTCGCGTGCGGCGCCCGTGGCTTCGGCCGCGCGCATGTGCAGGAGTTGCGCCGCGTAGTTCCATTCGTAGAGCGCCTCGCGCTGCTCCAGCCCGTCGTAACACTGCAGGCGCAGCAGCTCGCGGTTGAGCGCCTTCGACAGCGCCTTGGCCAGCTCGGTCTTGCCCACACCCGGCTCGCCTTCGAGCAGCAGCGGCCGCTGCAGCTTGAGCGCGAGGAACACGGCGGTCGCCAGCCGGCGGTCGGCGAAATAGCCGGCCTGCATCAAGCCTTCGGAGAGGGAATCGATGGTCGGAAAGATCATGGCGAAGGGTAGCGGAAGACGCGGGCACGCCGCGCCTTCCGGTGGGCGGCTTGCTGCTTCAGCCCAGTGCCTTGGTCACGGCGCGTTGCGTGAGCACGCTGATCAGGTTCGCACGATAGGCGGCCGACGCATGCAGGTCGCTGTTCAGCTCGCTCGCATCGATCTTCACGGCTGCGGCTGCTGCCGCGGTGAAGCTCTTGTTGAGCGCATCTTCGAGCCCCGCATGGCGGAACACGCCGTTGCCCGCGCCGGTGACCGCCACCCGCACGCCGCTGTCGTACTGCGCGAGGAAGATGCCGACGAGCGGGAAATTGGAGGCCTTCTGGCGCAGTTTCTCGTACACAGCGCGCTTGGGGATCGGAAAGCGGATCGCGGTGATCAGCTCGTCCTCTTCCAGCGCCGTGGTGAAGAGGCCGAGGAAAAAATCGTCGGCCGCGATCTCGCGCTTCGAGGTGATGACCGTGGCGCCGGAGCCCAGCACGGCGCTCGGATAGCAGGCCGCCGGATCGTTGTTGGCCACCGAGCCGCCGATGGTGCCCATTGCGCGCACCTGCCGGTCGCCGATGCGCGAGGCCAGGTCGGCCAGCGCCGGGTAGGCGGCTTTCACGTCGGCGTTGTTCGCCACGTCGAGGTGGCGCGACATCGCACCGATGGTGATCGTGCCGCCGTCCTTCTTGATGCCGGTGAGTTCCTTGATGCCGCCCAGGTCCACCAGTTGCTCGGGCGCGGAGAGCCTGAGCTTCATGGAGGCAAGGAGCGTCTGGCCGCCGGCGAGCGGCTTGGCGCCTCCGGCAATGAGTTTGGCCGCATCGGCCACGGTGGCTGGCCGTTCGAGTGTGAAGGCGTACATGGGGTGTGATTCCTTCTGTGTTGTTGTTCAGGGAGCGGGACGGCCTTGGGTGCTGGCGGCGAGCGAGGGCGCTTGCGCGTCCTGCGGCGTGCCGCCCTTCTGCATGGCTTCCCACACGCGGCTGGGCGAGGCAGGCATGTCGAAGTCCTTGACGCCCAGCGGCGCCAGCGCATCGAGCACGGCGTTGATCACGGCCGGCGGCGAGCCGATGGCCCCCGCCTCGCCGCAGCCCTTGGTGCCCAGCGGGTTGTGCGTGCACGGGGTGCACACGGTGTCGAGCTTGAACTGCGGAAAGTCGCCGGCGCGGGGCATGGCGTAGTCCATGAAGCTGCCGGTGAGCAGCTGGCCGGTCTCGTTGTCGTAGACGCAGTTCTCCAGCAACGCCTGGCCGATGCCCTGCACCAGCCCGCCGTGCACCTGGCCCTCCACGATCATCGGATTGATGATGGTGCCGAAGTCGTCCACCGCGGTGAAGCGGTCGACCTTGACTTCGCCGGTCTGCCTGTCGATCTCGACCTCGCAGATGTAGGTGCCGCCCGGGAAGGTGAAGTTGGTCGGATCGTAGAAGGCGGTTTCGTTCAAGCCCGGCTCCAGCTTGTCGAGCGGGTAGTTGTGCGGCACGTAGGCCGTGAGCGCCACCTGGCCGAATGGGATCTTCTTGTCGGTGCCCTTGACGGTGAACTCGCCGTTGGCGAACTCGATGTCGGCATCGCTCGCCTCCATCAGGTGCGCCGCGATCTTCTTGGCCTTGGTCTCGATCTTGTCGAGTGCCTTCATGATGGCCGCCCCGCCCACCGAGATCGAACGCGAACCGTAGGTGCCCATGCCGAAGGGCACGCGGCCGGTGTCGCCGTGCACCACGTCGACGTTGTCGACCGGAATACCCAGCCGCGCCGCGACGACCTGCGCGAAGGTGGTTTCATGCCCCTGGCCATGGCTGTGCGAGCCGGTGAACACCGTCACGCTGCCGGTCGGGTGCACGCGGATCTCGCCGCATTCGAACAAGCCGGCCCGTGCGCCGAGCGCACCCGCGATGTTCGATGGCGCGATGCCGCAGGCCTCGATGTAGCTGGAGTAGCCAATGCCGCGCAGCTTGCCCTTGGCCTCGGTCGCCGACTTGCGCTGCGCATAGCCTTCGACATCTGCCAGCACCCGCGCCTTGTCCATGCACGCATGGAAATCGCCGGTGTCGTACTGCAGCGCCACGGGCGTCTGGTAGGGGAAGGTGGTGATGAAGTTGCGCTTGCGGATCTCGTCCTGGCCCAGGTTCATTTCCCAGGCGCAGCGCGACACCAGGCGCTCCAGCAGGTAGGTGGCCTCGGGCCGCCCCGCGCCGCGGTAGGCATCGACCGGCGAGGTGTTGGTGAACCAGGCATCGACCTCCACGTAGATCTGCGGCGTCGTGTACTGGCCCGCGAGCAGCGTGGCGTAGAGGATGGTCGGCACCGCGGTCGAGAAGGTCGAGAGGTACGCGCCGAGGTTGGCATCGGTGTGCACGCGCATCGCGAGGAACTTGCCGTCCTTGTCCATCGCCATTTCGGCGTGGCTCACGTGGTCGCGGCCATGCGCATCGGACAGGAAGCACTCCGAGCGCTCCGCCGTCCACTTGATGTTGCGGTTGAGCTGCTTGGCGGCCCAGGTGAGGCACACGTCTTCGGCGTACAGGAAGATCTTGGAGCCGAAGCCGCCGCCCACATCGGGCGCGATCACGCGCACCTTGTGCTCGGGCAGGCCCAGCACGAAGGCCGTCATGAGGAGGCGCTCGACGTGCGGGTTCTGGTTCGACACGTAGAGCGTGTAGTCGTCGGTGCCGCGGCTGTAGCTGCCGATGGCCACGCGCGGCTCGATCGGATTGGGAATCAGCCGGTTGTTGACGAGGTCGAGCTTGGTGACGTGCGCGGCGGTGGTGAACACCGCATCGACCGCCGCCTTGTCGCCCAGCGCCCACTTGTAGCACTGGTTGTCGGGCGCCTCGTCGTGCAGCGTGGTGCTGCCGGTCTTCTTCGCGGCATCGGCCACGCTCACGAGCGCGGGAAGCACCTCGTAGTCGACCACCACGGCTTCGGCGGCGTTCTTGGCCTGCTCGACCGTCTCGGCCACCACCATGGCCACGTGGTCGCCCACGTAGCGCACCTTCTTGATCGCGAGGATCGGGTGCATCGGCTCTTTCATCGGGGTGCCGTCGGGGTTGTTGATGAGCCAGCCGCAAGGCAGCCCGCCCATCTTTCCCTCGATGTCCTTGCCGCTGAAGATGCCGACCACGCCGGGCATCTTGAGCGCCTCGGCGATGTCGATCGACTTGATGAGCGCATGGGCGTGCGGCGAGCGCACGAAGACCGCATGGCTCTGGTTGGCCAGCGTGATGTCGTCGGTGTAGTTGCCGGCGCCGGTCAGGAAGCGGTAGTCTTCCTTGCGCCGGAGGGCCTCACCGATATGGGGCAGGTTCGAGAAGTCGGAAGCACCCATGATGTTGCTCCCTTCACGCGGTGGCGGTGGTCTTGACCGGAGTGCCCGAGGCCATCGCCTCGCCGCCCATCTTCACGGCCTTCACGATGTTCTGGTAGCCGGTGCAGCGGCACAGGTTGCCGTCGAGCAGCTCGCGAATTTCCGATTCGCTCGACTTGGGGTGGTGGGTGCACAGGTCGATGGCGCTCATGACCATGCCCGGCGTGCAGAAACCGCACTGCAGGCCATGGCACTCCTTGAAGGCCGCCTGCATGGGGTGCATGGTGCCGTCGGCCTCGGCAATGCCCTCGATGGTGGTGATGTCGGCACCTGCGGCCTGGGCGACCAGCACGTTGCACGACTTGATGGCCCGGCCGTTGACGTGGACGGTGCAGGCACCGCACTGGGCGGTGTCGCAGCCGACGTGGGTTCCGGTGAGGTGAAGGTGCTCGCGGATCGCGTGCACAAGGAAGGTGTTTGGCGGTGCGTCGACCGTGACTGCTCGGCCGTTGACCTTGAAAGCTACCTGCATGTGGCTGTCTCCGTGAAAGGTGATGGCTGGTTCAGCGAAAGGCATCTTGGATGCCCACCTTTCGCACTATCCTAGGCAAAACCCTTGGCACTTGCGCAGTGCCCGCGAAATTCTCAAAATGAAACAGCTTGCCCCCCGGTGAGCCAGGAAAAACCGCCCCCACGGCGCGAACCCACACGATGAATGCCTCTATCGTTTCGCCTCCTCCCGAGCGTTCCCTGGCCATTGCCCAAGCTCGGCGCGAACTGCTCCACGGCGATGCGCCGCACGCCCGAAGCGCCGTGCGCATCGATCCCTGGATCACCCGTTCATGGCAGCGCTGCATCGAGGCCGGACGCCACCCGCAGCAGCGGGTGAGCTTCGATCCGGTCAGCCGGTCGGCCAGCCGCGAGGCGACCGAGCGCAACCGGGCCCTGGTCACGGCCGCCCGGCCGGTGATCGAACGCCTCTCCCGCGCCATTGCCGACACCCGTTATTTCGCGATCCTGACCGACGCCGAGGGCATCGTGATCGACGTGGGCGCGCTGCCCGACGGCACCGACACCGCCAGCCGCTATGCGCGGGACATCGGCCGGATCGGGGTCGATCTTTCCGAACGCGCGATCGGCACCTCGGCCATCAGCACCGCGCTGGCCGAGCAGGAATCTGTGTGGCTGCACCGCGGCGAGCACTTTTTCGACGACACCAGCGTCTACACCTGCGCCGGCGCGCCGCTCTTCGGCCCCCGGGGCGACTGCATCGGCATGCTCGACCTGAGCGGCGTGCAGACGGTGGAGCGGCCCGAGCTGCGGCACCTGGCCACCCTCTCGGCGCGCAGCATCGAGAACATGCTGGTCATGCAGGACCCCTGCGAGCTGCTGCTGCACCTGGCCTGGCCCGGCCACCCGGGCAACGAGGCCACCGAGGGCCTGGTCTGCATCGACGCGAGCGGCAACGTCACCGGCGCCAACGCCGCCGCGCGGCAGATGCTGCACCAGCCCCTGGCGCGCGGCCAGCACGCCCTGCATTTCAACGACCTGTTCGCGCTCCCGCTGCACATGATGTTCGACGCTGCCCGTCGCGGCGACGCGGCGCTCGAGGTGCCGCTGTGGTCGGGCCTGCGGGTGCAGGTGCGGCCCCAGCGCGGCGGCAGCGGTGCGGGTGGGGCAGCGCCCGATGCGCGGCCACGGCTGCGCGATGTGGAAACCGCGCTGATCCGCAAGGCGGTGGCCGATGCGCGGGGCAATGTGGCGGAGGCCGCGCGCGCGTTGGGCATCAGCCGGGCGACGGTCTATCGCAAGCTCTGGCGCGGCCGGCCTGCCGGCGCCCCTGACTGAAGGCAAGGAACACCGCGGAACCGGCTTTGCCGGGCCGTTGGTGTTGCCCCCGGCGAGGGGGAAGGAGAAGCGACACGAAGTGCGCGAAGCCTGGGGGAGAGCCCATTTCTCAGGCGCCGACCGGCACCTTGTCCAGAAACCCCGTCACCGACTGCAGCTTGCCAGCGTCGAGCTTCGCGAAGTCGGTGCCCTGGATCAGGTCTTCGGCGCCGCTCGGGCCCAGCGTCCATGAAAAGCGCAGGTTGTCGCCATGCGCCTCGGCCTTGCCGAACAGGTTGAACCGAAAGCCCGGATAGCGCTGATGCACCGCGCCGACCAGCGCGCTGATCTGCTCGCGCCCGCTGGCTTGCGCGATCGGGTCGACGTAGTGCGCATCGGCGGTCCAGCCGGCTTCGATCAGCGCGGCGCGGCGCGCGGCGTCGGTTTCATTCCAGACGGCGATGTAGCGTTGGGCGATCGTGGCGGCGTCGTGTGCGGCGGTGTTCATGATGACCATTCCTTTTCGAGGGTTCGACCCGCAACATCGCGGGGTGAAGGAATGGTCGCGCCGCGCCCGTCAGGCGTCGATGACGTGGGAGGTCATGGAATGCGGCTGCCGTAGCGGATGCTCGCGAGCGCGCCGTCCCGGAACAGCAGCATCGTCTCGAACTGTCCCGAGCCGGGACGGTAGGTCCACTCCTCGGCCTGGTCGCAGCGGTTGTTGTTGACGATCACGGTCTGGCCGCCGGGCGTGGCCGACGACGGCGGGTTCACGATCACCTCGGGCTTGTTGCCATCGGGCTTGGCGCAGAAGCTGTCCTTGAACACCGGCTCGCCGCACTTCTGCAGGATGGTGAACTTGGAGTCGCCCCTCTGCGCGAAGTCGCGGTTGCAGTTCAGGGTCTGCGCCTCGGCCGGCGCGATGGACGCAAGGGCCAGCCATGCGGCGGGAATCAGGAGGGATCGCTTCACGTGAATTTCCTTTTTTCAGGGAAGCGATGGTAGTGAGATTTCCCCCTGATTTCCCTCTCAGATCGCGTCGAGCGGAAAGACTGGACGGCGTACTTTGCCGAACGGGAACAGGCTGTAATCCGAACTGGTGACACCGGGGCTGTCGCACTCCACCAGCGCGGCAGAGAGCGGCTCGAACACCGGCCGGCAGTACATGCGCGATTTGAGAAGAAGAAAGCGTTCATTGCGCGGATCGAGCCCCGCGCATTCGAAAACGCCGATGTCCCACGGCTCCTGCGTGCGCTCGGTCACCACGATGCGCGCCGCGCCGATGTCGAACAGCACCGTGCGGCCCATGCTGCTGCGCTGGCCGGTATAGGTGGGGCCGGTGATCACATACTCGCCGTTGCCGATCTTGCGCACGATGCCGGTCAACCGCACGGGCGTCTTCTGGAGGCCGATGCCTTCGAGCGACACTTTGTTGCCGAGCGCGACGGTGACCTCGGCGCCCTCGCCCGCCGCGATCAGCGCGGCCACCGCCTCGGGGTCGCACAGCGGGCCGACACCGATACCGTGCAGGCCCTGTGCGAGCGCTTCCTGCAGCACGTCCATCGTGTCGCAGCTGCCGCCCGACATGCAGTTGTCGCCATGGTCGAGCAGCAGCACCGGGCGCGTGGCGCCCTCGGCGATGAGCTTGGCGCGCGCGACCGATTCGGCCAGCGGCTCGCTGCGGTAGATGAAGGCTTCGCGCTCCGCCCACATCTGAGCAGCGATGCGATCGGCCGTGGCCTGCGCGCGCTCGGGCGACTGTGCATCGACCACCACCACGCTCATGCACGGCGCCTCGATGTCCGACAGCGAGAAGCCCGCGAAGATCGAGACCGCGAGCGATTCCGACTTCTCGGCGTCGCGCGCCGCGTCGATGGCGCGCTGCATCGCACCGGTGAACGAGGCGCTGCGCAGCGTGTGCGCCATCAGCGGCAGCGAATGCCAGCGCAGCGCGGGCTTGCTGCGTCCCGCGAGCAGGTCGAACAGCAGGCGGCCGGCGTGCTCGCCGGTCTCGTACATGTCGATATGCGGATAGGTCTTGAAGCCGACGATCACGTCCGCATTGCCGACCATCGCGGGCGTCACGTTGGCATGCAGGTCGAGCGCCACGCCGATGGGCACGCCCGGCGCCGCGGCGCGCAGCCGCACCAGCAGGTCGCCCTCTCCGTCGACGCTGTTCTCGGCCACCATCGCGCCATGCAGGTCGAGCAGGATGGCATCGCAGCCCGGCGCCGCATCGACGATGCACTGCGTGAGCATCGTGTAGGCCTCGGCATCGACCGGCCCGCTCGGGTTGGCCGAGGCCGACACCGGCGTGACCAGCGTCGCACCCGCCCGCTCGGCCAGCTCGATGAAGGCCGACATCGCGGTGCGCATGCCCTTGTTGTCCCTGTAGGCCTCGTCGCCGAAGGTCGGGCCGTCGGGCCCGAAGGCTGCGAGCGGCGTGGGCACGGGGGAGAAGGTGTTGGTCTCGTGGTTGAGACGCGCGATCAGTACTTTCATTGGGCAAACTTTCCGGCGCTTCCCAGCATCGTGATGTCGCCGAAGCTGGAGCCGTTGCGGTTGTCGGGGCGGAACGCGACCTGGAAGCCGTTCAGGTTCATGGGCGGCGAGTTCTCGATGCTGCGTCGCAGCGATTCGGTAGTGATCGGCCCCTTCACGCGCTGCAGCGATTCCGCGAAGGCCTTGGCCGTGATGTAGCCCTCCAGCCCCAGGTAGGAGCCTTCGCCTTCGCTGCCCGCGGCCTTTCGCGCGCGCTGGTATTCGTCCACGATGGGAAAGCGCGTCTTCCAGAACGGCGGCATCACCTGCGACAGCACGATGCCGCGGCTCTTGTCGCCGAGTTCCTTGTAGAGAAGGAACGAACTCACCACCGAGTTCGTGTAGATCTGCGGATGAACGGGTGCTGCCACCAGCGAGCGGATGATGTTGATGGCCGGCGTACCCGCCGCGATGACGTAGACCGCCTGCGCCCCGCTCGCGATGACCTGCTGCGCGATGGCGGGATGGTCTTTTTCCTTCGGGTCGAAGCGCAGCGACAGCAGGGCCGGCTGCTTGTTCTTCTCGAGCGCGGCCACCGCGTCCTTCTCGATGCCCTTGCCATACGCGTCGTCGCTGGCAACGATCGCGATGCGCGTCACGCCGATGGTCGCCAGGTGGTTCATCACACGCGAGACTTCGTCGGCGTACGACTCCCGCACGTGGTAGATCGGCACCTTCGGCCCGCGCAGCACCGCCGCGCCGGTCAGCCCGCCGAAGATGAAGCTGTCGTACTTCGCCGCCACCGGCGCCATGGCCGCGCCGATGCCGGTGCCCATGGTTCCGAACAGGCAGACCACGCGGTCGGTGGCGAGCAGCTTCTCGGCATTGGCTGCCGCCTTCTCGGGGAGGTAGGCGTCGTCGTAGGTGATCATCTTGACGGGCCGCCCGCCGATGCCGCCCGCCTTGTTCAACTGGTCGAAGAACAGCGTCTGGCCGTCCATGAACGCAAGGCTGTTCGGCGTGAACGGGCCGGTGAGCACCGCAGACTGGCCGACCAGGATCGGCTCTCCGGCCGCCAGGGCAGCCGTCGATGCCGCGACCATTCCCATCACCAGGAAGCAGTGAAGGCCGATGCGGCGAAGCGCCGCCTTCATGCGGCCACTCCCGCCACGCCCGCGCTCTGCAACATCGCCTGAAGCAGCACGTTGCAGCCGGCCTCGAGATGGGCAGGTTCGGCGTCTTCGATCTCGTTGTGGCTGATGCCGTCCAGGCAAGGCACGAAGATCATCGCCGTGGGGCACACGCGGGCGAGGTACACCGCATCGTGTCCGGCGCCGCTGATCACGTTCATCCAGGTCAGGCCCTGCGCCTCTGCCGCGTCGCGCACGGCAGACACAAGCTGGGGCGTGAAAGGCTGGGGCGGGAAGTACACGACCTGCTCCACCGTCGCCTCCACCTTGCCGGCGCTGGCGAGGCGCTGCACAGCCTCTTTCAGCGCCGCGTCCATGGCCGACAGCACCGTGTCGTCCGCCGCGCGCAGGTCCACGCTGAGCTTGACCCGGCCCGGGATGACGTTGCGCGAATTCGGGTAGTTGTCGATCCAGCCGACCGTGCCGCGCGCATGCGGTGCGTGCGCGAGCGCGATGCGGTTGACCTCGATCACGAGCTCGGCGGCGGCGAGCAGCGCGTCCTTGCGCAGTTCCATCGGCGTGGGGCCGGCATGCGCCTCCATGCCCTGCACCACCACGTCGTACCAGCGCTGGCCGAGCGCGCCTTCGACCACGCCGATCACGCGCTCGTTGGCTTCGAGCACCGGGCCCTGCTCGATGTGCGCCTCGAAGTACGCGCCCACGGGCGATGCGGCCGCCGAGGCGGGTACCTTGCCCGCGTAGCCGATGGCATCGAGCGCCTCCGCCACGCTCACACCCTCGGTGTCGCGCTGCGCGAGCGCGTGTTCCAGCGTGAAGGCATCGACGAACACGCCCGAGCCCATCATCACCGGCACGAAGCGCGAGCCTTCTTCGTTGGTCCACACCGCCACTTCGAGCGGCGCTTCGGTGACGACCTTCGCATCGTTGAGCGCGCGGATCACTTCCAGCCCCGCGAGCACGCCGTAGTTGCCGTCGAACTTGCCGCCCGTGGGCTGCGTGTCGATGTGGCTGCCGGTGGTGACGGGCGGCAGCGCGTTGTTGCGGCCGGCGCGGCGCGCAAAGATGTTGCCGATGGCGTCCACGCGCACTTCGCAGCCCGCTTCGCGCGCCCAGCGCGTGAAGAGGTCGCGGCCCTGGCGGTCGAGGTCGGTCAGCGCGAGGCGGCACACGCCGCCCTTCTCGGTGGCGCCGACCTGGGCCAGCTGCATCAGCGAGTCCCAGAGGCGCTGGCCGTCGATGCGGAGGGCGCGCACATCGGGTGCGGAAGAAGTTTCGTTGGTTGTTGTCATGGTTCTGCGAATGAGGTCTGGAAGACGGGCGGGTTCAGGCGAGACCGACGCCGAGGTAGCGGTCTTTCACTTCGTGGTCGGCCATGAAGGCGGCGTTGCCGGCCTGGTGCACGATCACGCCCTGCTCCACGATGTAGTGGCGGTCTGCAAGCTGCACGCACACTTCGAGGTTCTGCTCGACCAGCAGGATGGCGACGCCCGCGGCCTTGATGGTTTTCAGCTGCGCAACGATTTCCTCGACGATCACCGGCGCAAGGCCTTCGACGGGCTCGTCCAGGATCAAGAGGCGCGGATGGTTCATCAGCGCGCGGCCGATGGCCAGCATCTGCTGCTCGCCGCCCGAGAGCTGGCCGCCGCCGTTGCGGCGCCGCTCCTTCAGGCGCGGAAAGATGCGGTAGATGTCGGCCAGTTGCCAGGGCGAATCGCGGCGCTGGCCGAGCAGCAGGTTTTCTTCGACCGTCAGCAGCTTGAAGATGCCGCGGTGCTCGGGCACGAGGCACACACCGCGCGTGGCGATGCGATGCGGCGGCAGACCAGCGATGTCTGCGCCTTGAAAGCGCACGCGCCCTTTCGTCGGCGTGACGGCACCGGCAATGCTCTTGAGCGTGGTCGACTTGCCCGCGCCGTTGCGGCCCAGCAGCGTGACGAGCTCGGCTTCGCCCACGGTCATCGACACGCCCTGCAGCACATGGCTCTTGCCGTAGTGCGCGTGCAGCGCTTCGACCTCGAGGATATTGCTCATGCCTTGCCCCCGGTGATCATGTTGCCGAGGTAGGCCGAGCGCACGCGCGCGTCGGAGCGGATGTCGCCCGGCAGCCCTTCGGCCAGCACGCGGCCCAGCTGCATCACGGTCACGGTGTCGGAAATGTCCATCACGATGTTCATGTTGTGTTCGATCAGCACCACCGTGTGCGCATCGCGCAGGCTGCGGATGAGGTGCTTCATCTCGTCCAGGTCGTCGATGCCCATGCCCGAGGTCGGCTCGTCGAGAAAGATCGCCTTCGGCTTCGCTGCAAGCGCCATGCCCACTTCGAGCCGCCGCTGCTGGCCGTGCGAGAGCACGCTGGCGGGCGTGTCGGCCAGCCGTTGGAGGCCGATGCGCGCGAGCACTTCGGCCACCGTCTCGGCGCAGGCCCGTTCGCCGACCGGTGCGCGCCAGCAGTTCATGGCCTGTCGCGGTGCGACGCCCTGCGCCGCGACGCGCAGGTTCTCGCGCACTGAGAGGCTGGGGAACAGGCTGGTGACCTGGAACGAGCGCGCCATGCCGCGCTGCACGCGCTTGTGGTCGGGTTCGTGCGTCACGTCGTGGCCATCGAACAGGATGCGCCCGCCCGTGGTGGTGCCGGTGCCCGTGAGCATGTGGAACAGCGTGGTCTTGCCGGCGCCGTTCGGGCCGATCACCGAGTGCACGGTGTTGGGCTTGATCTTCAGGTCCACGCCGCCGAGCGCGGCGAACTTGCCGTAGTGCTTGGTGACGCCGATGGCTTCGATGAGGACGGGCTGCGTCATGCTTTTTCTCCCTGCACTTCAGTGGCGGCGGGGACGGAAGGTGTCTTTCGGAACACGCGCCGCCACACGGCCTCGCCCAGGCCCCAGAGGCCGCGCTGCATGCCGATGCTCACGCCGATCAGAAGAAGCCCCAGCAACAGCAGCCATCGCGGCCACAGCGTGGAGAGCCAGTCGGCCAACAGCACGTAGAAAGCCGAGCCCAGCACCGAGGCAAAGAGATTGCCGGTGCCGCCGATCACGGTGATGACCAGGATCATTTCGCTCGTGTGGTACTCGGCGTTCGACAGCGGCGCGATGCCGGTCATCATGGCGTGCAGCCCGCCAGCGAGGCCGGTGACGGCGCCCGAGATCACGAAGGCCAGCAGCTTGAAGCGCTTGAGGTTGTAGCCCACCGCGGCCGCGCGGTCCTCGTTGTCGCGAATCGCGAGCAGCGTGCGGCCGAAGATCGAATCGGTCACGCGCAGCAGCAGGCCGAACGCGATGAGGAACATCACGGCGACGAAGGCGTAGTACTTCCAGGGCGTGTCCATGAACGCGGGGCGCGGCACGTCGAGCAGGCCGTTGTCGCCACCCGTGAGGCCCGACGCGGTGTACGCCACGAAATAGAACATCTGCGCGAAGGCCAGCGTGAGCATCACGAAGTAGGTGCCGCGTTGGCGGATGGCGACCCAGCCGACCACCGCCGCGCCGACAGCACCCATGGCAATGGCGGCCAGCAGCGCGAGCGGCATTGGCAGTTGCAGGCGCGTGAGCAGGATCGCGATGGTGTAGCTGCCGAGGCCGAAGAAGATGCCCTGCCCGAACGACAAGAGCCCCGTGTAGCCCAGCAGCAGGTTGCAGCCCAGCGCGGCGAGCGCGTAGATCAGCACCTCGCTTGCAAGCGAGCCCGAGCGCATGAACAGCGGCAGCGCCAGCGTGACGATCAGCGCCAGGAGGAAAGTGATTTTTCTTGGCATGGCGTGGTTCATCCTCTGCGGCCGAGCAGGCCATGCGGGCGCAGCAGCAGCACTGCACCCATCGCGATGTAGATCATCAGGCTCGCCCCCGGCGGCCAGATGGTGCTCATGAGGCTCTGCACGATGCCGATCAGCACGCCGCCGACGAGCGCGCCGCCGAAGCTGCCGAGCCCGCCGATCACCACCACCACGAAGGCGACGCCGAGCGCCTCGACGCCCATGAAAGGTTCCGCCCCCCGTATCGGCGCGGCCAGCACGCCGGCCAGCGCCGCGGTGGCCGCACCGAGCGCGAACACCAGGCTGAACACGCGGAACACGTTGATGCCGAGCAGCGACACCATCTCGGTCGATTCGCTCCCCGCACGCACCGCGCTGCCCAGGCGCGTGCCTTCGAGCACCCACCACAGGAGCACCGCGAGCACGGCGGTGAAGCCGATCACGAAGAGCCGGTACTTGGGATAGACGAAGTCGCCCCACATCACCACGCCCTGCAGCAGGTCGGGCGTGGGCACGCTGTTGCCCAGCGGCCCCCAGAACACGATGACGATCTCCTGCACCGCAAGCGCGAGGCCCACGGTCACGAGGATGTGGAACTCGTGCGGCTTGGCGTACACGCGGCGCAGCAGCAGCTTCTCGGCGAGCCAGCCGAGCGCGCCGACGAACAGCGGCACCAGCACCAGCGCAGCCCAGAAGTTGAGGCCCCACTGCATCGCCTGGAAGCACAGGTAGGCGCCCAGCAGGTAGAAGGCGCCGTGCGCGAAGTTCACGAATCGCAGCAGGCCGAACACGATGGACAAGCCAACGGCCAGCAGGAAATACAGCATGCCGATGCCGATTCCGTTGATGGTCTGGAGGAGATAGACGGTCATGGGCTCGTTGGCGTCCGTTGCGTCAGGCCAGCTTGCAGCCGGTCTTGTCGATGGGGAGGAACGACTTGCCGGAGCTCACGACATCGACGTAGTCCGCCGCATCCTTCATCTTCGACTTCGCCTTGCCCTTGAGCAGGTAGTAGTCCTTGATGACCTGGTGGTCGGCCTTGCGGATTTCTTCCGTGCCCGTGAGCCCGTCGAACTTCATGCCCTCGAGCGCGGCGATGACGGCCTTCTGGTCGACCGAGCCCGCCTTGACGATGCCGTCGATCAGGATCTTGGTGCAGATGTACGAGCCCGCGAGGCTGTAGTTGGGCACGATCTTGAGCTTGTCGGCCGTGCGCTTGACCAGGTCCTTGTTGAGCGTGGTGTCGGCCGTGTGCCAGTACTGCGCGCCGAAGTAGACGCCGTCGCACAGGTCCGCGCCCAGCTCGTCGAACTGCTCCAAGCCCGAGGCCCAGGCCATGAGGATCGTCATGTTCTTGTGCATGCCGAAGCTCACCGCCTGGCGCAGCGCGGCGGACGACTGCGCGCCGAAGTTCAGCAGCAGCAGCACGTCGGGCTTGGCGGCCATGGCGTTGGTGAGGTAGCCGCTGAACTCCTTCTCGTTGAGCGAGTGGTAGCTGTTGCCCACGTGCTCGATGCCCTTCTCCTGGAAGATGTTCTTGGCTGCGCTCAACAGGCCGTCGCCGAACACGTACTGCGGCGTGATGGTGTACCAGCGCTTGGCCTTCGGCATCGAGGCGATCAGCGGGCGCACCGTCTGCTCGATGGCGCCGAAGGTGGGCACCGACCAGCGGAAGGTGGCGGGGTTGCAGTCCTTGCCCGTGATCTCGTCGGCGCCGGCGGTGGTGATGAAAAGGCCGCCGGCCTTCTCGGCTTCCTTGCCCATGGCGAGCGCTTCGGACGACAGGATGCCGCCCGCGAAGAACTTGGCGCCCTGCTGCTGCGAGGCTTCCTGCACCTTGCGCACGGCGGTGGCGGGCTTGCCTTCGGTGTCGAGCACCGTATAGGCCAGCGGGCGCTTGAGCACGCTGCCGTACTGCTCGATTGCCAGCTTCATGCCCAGGTCGGCGAACTTGCCGTTGGCCGCGAAGGCGCCCGACATCGGGACCGGGCAGCCGAAGCGGATGGCGTCCGCCGATTGCGCGAAGACCGAGCGGCTCGCCAGAAGCGAAGCCGGGGCGGCCGACAGGGCGGCCAGCTGAAGAAGGTGTCTGCGTTGCATGGAAGTTCTCCGGTCGTGGTGATGTGGAAGTAAGTGAAACGGGTGCCTGCGAATGCCGGCGAATTTAAGCGGATAAATAGGATTAATATGTTGGTAAAAACCCGCTAGCAATCACCGTGCCAAAATCCGGCGCAGGCTCCGAGGTCCAATACCTGCATACAGGCCGACATCTACTTTTTCCATCGCTCCGAACGCATGAATTCGCCTCCATCTGATCGTGAAATGAACCCCAAGGCGGCGTGGTTGCCGCATGGAGCGTTTCAATGAAAGTGGGAGAAAACCGCCCGAAGCGGCAAAAGCTCTCGGATGTCATCGTCGAAGACATCAAGCGATGGATCGTGGCCGAGCGAAAGCAGCCCGGCGACCGCCTGCCGAACGAGAAAGAGCTGATCGAGCTCTTCGGCTATTCGAAGAGCACGGTGCGCGAGGCGCTGAAGGCGCTGGAGGTGCGCGGGCTCATCTCGATCCGCACCGGCCCCGGCGGCGGCGCGTATCTGCAGCAGGTGTCGGTGGACCATGCCTCGGAGCCGCTGCGCAACTTCCTGCACTTCCACCATCTGGACGGGCACCACATCTACCAGTTGCGCAAGGTCCTGGAGCCCGAGCTGGCGGTGAGCGTGGTCGGCAAGCTGACACCCCAGCAGTTCGAGCGGCTCGAAGAAAACGTGCGTCTCTGCACCATCGAACCCACCAATGAAGACGAGCTTCGCGCACAGCGCGAGGCCGAGCTGGCGTTTCACACGATGCTGGCGGAGAGCTGCCCCAATCCGGTGCTCTCATTCATGTGCCGCTTCCTCAACGATCTGCTGCGCGACCTCGTGGTCTACAAGAAGGCGCTGGACCATCACCACTTCGGCGAGGCCAACGTCGACTATCACACGCAGTTGCTGGCGGCCTACCGCAAGGAAGATGCGCAGGAAGTGCGCCGGCTGATGGCCGAGCACATGGTCGATGCGGAGGTGCACATGCACGAGATGGAGGCGCACATCGGCGCCAAGCATCTGTTGCTGCCGAGCGGGCAGCGGTAGCCGACTAACGCGCGTGCGCCTTCTCCAGGCACGCCTGAAACGCCAGCACCGCCCGTGACGGCTTCGGCGACCGCCGCAACAGGCTCACGAACCGGCACGCATAGTTGAACCGCGCCGGCAGCACCGCCTTCATGAGCCCGCGCTGCTCGAACACCTGCGCGTAGTGGTCGGGCAGAAAACCCAGGAAGCGCCCCGAGAGGATCAGCGTGGCGATTGCCTCCTGGTCGAAGCCCGTCGCCTTGCGCGACAGCCTTGCGCGATGGCTCAGCTCCATGTTCGGCGAGTGATAGCCAAGCCCCGCGAAATGGTGCTCGCCCAGCTTCGACCATGTGAGCTTCGCGTGCGGGCTGTCGAACAGCGGATGGCCCTTGCCGCAGTACAGCAGCATCGTCTCGTCGAACAGGTCGGCGTACACGAGGCTTTTGGAGCTGCGATGCGCCGGGATGATGCCGATCTGGAAGTTGCCCTCCAGCACGCCCTGCTCGATCGCATTGATCGACCCCACGTGCACCGCCAGGCTCACCTCCGGCGCAATTTCGGTGAAACGCGCGATGGCCTCGCCGATGCGCGCCTTCGGGTTGGTCGCGGTCTTGTCGAACAGCGCCACTTCCAACTGCCCGCCCATGCGGTTGTGGATGTCGTCGATGCTGCCGCGGAAAGCGTCGACCGAGGCCAGCAGCCGCAAGGTCTCGTCGTACACGCGCTGCCCCTCGGCCGTGAGCGCGAAGCCTGCCCGTCCGCGCCGGCAGAGCACGAGGCCCAGCCGCGTCTCCAGGTCCTTCACATGCCGGCTCACGGTCGACGTGCCGATGTTCAGTTCCAGCTCGGCCGCCGCCATGCCGCCGCAATCGACCACGCTCTTGAACACCTTGAGCAGGCGCAGGTCCATGTCGCTGATCTGCCCCAGAACGGCGCGGTTCCGGGTGCCTTGGGCACTGTTTTGGGAAGCTTCCTGGACCTTGGCCTTTACTTGCATGGATCGTCAAGTGAACATTGATATTGCGCCATTCTCCACACTGAAGGCTCTGCGAACAATCGGGTACATCCCATCACCCCCGGAGCCCGCCTGAGCGCGGGAAGCGCCATGACCCTCGCAACGCCCGCCATCGAACCGACGCCCACCGCGCGCACCGACGCCGCCTGGCTCGAAGCGCACTGGATGCCCTACACCGGCAACCGCAACTTCAAGGCCGATCCGCGGATCATCGTGGAGGCCAAGGGCGCCTACTTCACGGACAACGACGGCCGCAAGATCTTCGACGGCCTCTCGGGCCTCTGGTGCTCGGGCCTGGGCCACGGCCGCCCCGAGATCACCGAGGCGGTGAGCCGCCAGATCGCCAAGCTCGACTACTCGCCCGCCTTCCAGTTCGGTCACCCGCTCTCGTTCGAACTCGCCAACAAGATCAAGGAACTGACGCCCGCGGGCCTCGATTACGTGTTCTTCACCGGCTCGGGCTCCGAGGCGGCCGACACCTCGCTCAAGATGGCGCGCGCCTACTGGCGCACCAAGGGCCAGGCGAGCAAGACGCGCCTGATCGGCCGCGAGAAGGGCTACCACGGCGTCAACTACGGCGGCATCTCGGTGGGCGGCATCGCGGCCAACCGCAAGCTCTTCGGCCAGGGCGTCGAGGCCGACCACCTGCCGCACACGCAGCTCGCATCGAACGCCTTCACCCGCGGCATGGCCGAGCATGGCGCCGAGCTGGCCGACCGCCTGCTCGACCTGATCGCGCTGCACGACGCCTCGAACATCGCGGCCGTGATCGTCGAGCCCTTCGCGGGCTCGGCCGGCGTGGTGATCCCGCCCAAGGGCTACCTCAAGCGCCTGCGCGACATCTGCACCGCGAACAACATCCTCCTGATCTTCGACGAGGTCATCACCGGCTTCGGCCGCTGCGGCGCGCTCACCGGCGCGGAAGCCTTCGGCGTGACGCCCGACATCATGAACATCGCCAAGCAGGTGACCAACGGCGCGCAGCCGATGGGCGCAGTGGTCGCGAGCAAGGAGATCTACGACACCTTCATGGCGGCCGGCGGCCCGGACTACATGCTCGAGTTCCCGCACGGCTACACCTACGGCGCGCACCCGGTGGCCTGCGCCGCGGGCATCGCCGCGCTCGACGTGCTGCAGAAGGAAGACATGATCGGTCGCGTACAGACGCTGGCCCCGCACTTCGAGAACGCGGTGCACAGCCTCAAGGGCAGCAAGCACGTCACCGACATCCGCAACTACGGCCTCGCCGCGGGCCTGACCATCGCCGCGCTGCCGGGCGAACCCGCACGCCGCCCCTACGAGATCGCGATGAACTGCTGGAGGAAGGGCTTCTACGTGCGCTACGGCGGCGACACGATCCAGCTCGCACCGCCCTTCATCGCCGAAAAGGCCGAGATCGACCGCATGGTCAACGCCCTGGCCGACGCCCTCGCAGAAACCAACTGAAGAAGCAGAGCCCCCCGGCTTTTCACTCGCTTCGCTCCGTGTAATTCGCCCCCCCCCGAGGGGGAGGCGCGGGCCGCCTTGGGAGCGGCCCGGCGGCGCCCGCAACCCTTTACGAGACTCCAACCATGCAACACGACAAGAACGTCACTACCACCATCGGCCACTTCATCGACGGCAAGCGCGTCGATGGCGGCACCCGCGTCCAGCCGGTGTTCGACCCGGCCACCGGCTTCTCGGACAAGAGCGTGGCGCTCGCCGACAAGCTCACGGTCGAGCAGGCCATCGCCTCGGCGCAGGCGGCCTTTCCGGCCTGGCGCAACACGCCGCCGCTCAAGCGCGCGCGCGTGATGAGCAAGCTCAAGACGCTGCTCGAAGCCAATGCCGACCGCATCGCCGCGCTGATCACCGCCGAGCACGGCAAGGTGCTGTCGGACGCGCACGGCGAGCTGCAGCGCGGCATCGAGAACGTCGAGTACGCGAGCTACGCGCCCGAACTTCTCAAGGGCGAGCACAGCAAGAACGTCGGTCCGGCCATCGACTCGTGGAGCGAGTTCCAGGCGATGGGCGTCACCGCCGGCATCACGCCGTTCAACTTCCCGGTGATGGTGCCGCTGTGGATGTGGCCGATGGCCGTGGCCTGCGGCAACACCTTCGTGCTGAAGCCTTCGGAGCGCACGCCCTCCTCCACGCTGCTGGTGGCCGAACTCGCGCTCGAAGCGGGCCTGCCGCCGGGTGTGCTGAACGTGGTGAACGGCGACAAGGAGGCCGTCGACACGCTCCTGACCGATCCA
The DNA here is from genome assembly GCF_030812215.1 of Variovorax boronicumulans. Classification (GTDB taxonomy): domain Bacteria; phylum Pseudomonadota; class Gammaproteobacteria; order Burkholderiales; family Burkholderiaceae_C; genus Variovorax; species Variovorax boronicumulans_C. The sequence goes on from NZ_JAUSSG010000001.1 coordinate 1,121,435, forward strand.
CGCGTCAAGGCCGTGAGCTTCGTCGGCTCCACCGCCATCGCCGAATACATCTACACCACCGGCTGCGCGCACGGCAAGCGCGTGCAGGCCCTGGGCGGCGCGAAGAACTTCGCGGTCGTCATGCCCGACGCCGACATCGGCAACGCCGTGAGCGCGCTGATGGGCGCGGCCTACGGCTCATGCGGCGAGCGCTGCATGGCGATTCCGCTGGTCGTGGCCATCGGCGACGACACGGGCGATGCGGTGGTCGCTGGCCTTGCCGCCGAGATCGCCAAGATGAAGGTCGGCCCTGGCAACGACAACGGCAACGACATGGGCCCGCTGGTCACCAAGCCGCATTTCGAGAAGGTCAAGGCTTTCGTCGATGCAGGCGTGGCGGCAGGCGCCAGGCTCGTGGTCGACGGCCGCGGCGTGAAGGTCGAAGGCCACGACGGCGGCTACTACCTCGGCCCGTGCCTCTTCGACGGCGTGAAGCCCGGCATGACCATCTACCAGGAAGAAATCTTCGGCCCGGTGCTGGGCGTGGTGCGCGTGAAGACGCTCGCCGAAGCCATGGCGATGATCGATGCCCACGAGTACGGCAACGGCACCTGCCTTTTCACCCGCGACGGCGAGGCCGCGCGCTGGTTCAGCGACAACATCCAGGTCGGCATGGTCGGCATCAACGTGCCGCTGCCGGTGCCCGTGGCCTACCACTCGTTCGGCGGCTGGAAGCGCTCGCTCTTCGGCGACCTGCACGCCTACGGTCCGGATGCCGTGCGCTTCTATACGAAGCGCAAGACCATCACGCAGCGCTGGCCCTCGGCCGGCGTGCGCGAAGGCGCGGTGTTCGCGTTTCCGTCGAACCGTTGATGCGGTAGCCGCCGGTCAGGCCTTGTCGGCCTTGCCTGCGGCGTTGGCCAGTTTGCTGAGCATGCGGTCCACCAGCCACGGCTGGCGGTTGCTGTCTTCCGCAAGTTCCTTCCGGCGGATCGCGTTGCGCACGACGATCGAGCCCGCATAGCGCATCGGCTCCGGCGGAAAGTGGCCGAGCGGGCCGTTCGTGAGCGGACTGCGCGTCCACGCGTTGTCCTCGCCGAGCACCATCGACGAGAGAATCTGCCCGCCCATGTAGGTGGGCCCGACGCCGTTGCCCGAGTAGCCGAAGCCGTAGCAGATGTGCGGCGCGCCATCGAGCTTGCCGAAGAACGGAAAGCCGGTCACCGAGCGGTCCGACGGGCCATTCCAGCTCGCGGTGATCGGCGTCTCGCGCAATGCCGGGAAGAAGGAATGCAGGGCCTGCGTGAGCTCGGCTTCGTACGGCGAGCGCTCGTCGAACACCTTGGCCATGCGGCCTCCCCAGGCGAAGGTGTTGCCGCCCTTGCCCAGCATGATGCGGCCGTCGACCGTGCTGCGGTAGTAGTAGACGAAGGTGCGCGAGTCGAGCACCGACACGCCATCGGCCAGGCCGATCTGCCGCAGCAGCTCGGGGCACCGCTCGGTGATGATCATGTCGCTCGACACGATGGCGATGGTGCGCTCGAACTGCGCAAACCTGCTCGCCATCCATGCGTTCATCGCAAGCACCAGCTTCTTCGCTCGCACACTGCCCGCGGGCGTGCGCACGACCACCGGATGGTCGGTGCTGAAGTCGAGCATCGGCGTGCGCTCATGAATGCGGATGCCCATGGCCATCGCCACGCGCCGCAGGCCTCGCACCAGCTTGCCCGGATGCACGGTGGCGGCAATGGGCGAATACACGCCCGCCAGGTTGCGCGCCGAGCCCGAGCGCCGCGCCACTTCTTCCGGAGGCAGCGTGCGGTAGGAATGGATGCCGCGCGCTTCCAGCGCACGCATCACCGGATCGAGCGTGCCGATCTGCGCCTGCGAGGTCGCAGTGTAGAGCGTGCCATCCTGCCGCAGTTCGGCGTCGATGCCGTGCGCAGCGCAGAAGTCCGCGATGTGTTGCACCGCCGCCTCGGATGCTTTCACAAGGCGCACTGCCTCGTGCTCTCCGAACAGTCGGCGCAGCGTAAGGAACTTGGCCGACCACGTCAGCAGGCAGCCGCCGTTGCGGCCACTCGCACCGGCGCCGCAGAGGTCGCTCTCGAGAATGACGATGTCGAGCGTAGGCGCCTTCAGCTTGGCCTGAATGGCCGTCCACAAGCCGGTGAAGCCTCCGCCGACGATGCAGACATCGGCGCTGTGTTCGCCTTGCAATGCAGGGGCCAGGTCGCCGTCGTTGAAGAGCGCCTGTTCGATCCAGAAGGGGCGCATCCGTGTGCCTTAAACGCTGAGGGCCTGCCGATGCTCGGCAGCGCTGATTTCGAGGTGGCGCACGAAGTGCGCAAGATCGGGCATGTCCGCATCGGCCAGCTTGGCCGTGTCGTCCCACTGCCGCAGGCGGACTGCATCCATCGCATAAGGCAGGGCCTCGAATGCTTTCGCCTGCGCCTCGTCGAACACACCGCCCTGCAATTGCAGGCTGCGCTTCGAATCGGGCGACAGCGCCTCCAGGTAGCCGGGCACGCGCGCACACAGGAAGCGCTTGGCATCCACATGCAGGCGAATCGGCTCCAGCGTGGCCGGACCGAACAGCGCACGAAGAAACGGCAGGCAGCGGTACTGGTGCAGGTCGTCGAGCCCCTGCTGCGTCGGCGTGCCGCCGAAGTCGTGCAGCAGGTGGCCCAGGTCGTGCAGCAGCGAGGCGGCGATCAGCGCGCTGTCCGCGCCCTCCCGCTCGGCCAGGTGCGCCGACTGCAGGGCGTGCGCCAGCTGCGTGACGGGCTCGCCGTCGTACTGCGCATGGCCCTTGGTTTCGAAGAGGCCGACGATATCGGGAATGCTCAGGCTCATGGTTACCAGGGCAGCGAATAGGTCTTGGTGTTGGTGAAGCTCTTCATCGCCTCGAGCACACCTTCCTTGTAGCCCAGGCCCGAGTCCTTGATGCCGCCGAAGGGCGTGAGCTCCAGCCGGTAGCCCGGCACCTCGCGCACGTTGACGCTGCCCACGTTCAGCTCGCGGATGAAACGCGTGATGTAGTCCAGCCGGTTGGTGCAGACCGCCGACGAGAGGCCATAGGCCGTGCCGTTGGAGATGCGGATCGCCTCGTCGATGTTCTTGAAGCGGATCACCGGCGACACGGGCCCGAAGGTCTCGTGCTTGGCCACCGTCATTTCCGGATCGACGTGGTCGAGCACCGTCGGCGAATAGAGCGCACCGCGGCGCTCGTTGCCGCAGCGCAGCTTCGCGCCGGCGGCAATGGCTTCGTTGACGACGGCCTCGAACTGCTTGGCGGCGGCCTCGTCGATGACGGTGCCCATGTCGGTGTCGGGGTCCATCGGGTCGCCGTACTTCAGGGCGCGGGTCTTGGCGACCAGCAGTTCGACGAACTGGTCGGCCACCGACTCGTGCACCAGCATGCGCTTGACTGCCGTGCAGCGCTGGCCCGAATTCTTGTACGAACCGTTGGCGGCGAGCGTGGCGGCCTCCTCCACGTCGGCGTCTTCCATCACGATGATCGGGTCGTTGCCGCCCAGCTCCAGGATCTGGCGCTTGTAGACGGCCTTGCCCGCGATGTACTTGCCGATGGGCACGCCGCCGGTGAAGGTGACGAGGTCGACGTCGGCGTTGGTGAGCAGTTCGTCGGCGATTTCCTTCGGGTCGCCGGTGAGCACCGACAGCATCTGCGGCGGCAGGCCCGCTTCGTACAGGATGTCGGCCAGGAGGAACGCCGTGAGCGGTGTCTTCTCGCTGGGCTTCAGGACGATGCGGTTGTTGGTCGCAATGGCCGGTGCCACCTTGTGGATCACCTGGTTCAGCGGATGGTTGAACGGCGTGATGGCGGTGATGGCGCCCAGCAAGGGCTCTCGCATCGTGTAGACCTTGCGGCTCTTGCCGTGGTGCGTGAGGTCGCACGAGAACACCTGGCCGTCGTCCACCAGCGCCTGGTTGGCGGCGAACAGCAACACGTCGGACGCGCGGCCCACTTCGTACAGCGAGTCCTTGCGCGAGAGACCTGATTCGAGCGTGATGGTGCGCGACATCTCGTCCAGCCGCGAGGCAATGATCTCGCCCGCGCGCATCAGGATCTTGTAGCGCTCGTAGCGGGTGAGCGTCGGCTTGTAGTCGCGTGCGATGCGCAGCGCATTGCGCACGTCGTCCAGCGTGGCCTTGGGCACGGTGGCGATCACCTCGCCGGTGTAGGGATAGGTGACCTCGATCGTGCGGTCGCGGTGGACGCGTTCACCGGCGATACGCAGGGCCTCGCGGTGGATGGTGCCTGGCTTCAGGATGACTTGGCTCATGGGTACTTGCTCCGGAAGGCGTTTCGTTCGTTACTGGGCGTGGTTCAGCGCGATGTCGAGCGCATCGAAGTTGCGCAGCCGCCGGTTGGCGGCAATGCCCGTCACCGGACGGTTGCAGATGAGCGGCACGCGCTGCTCCGATACGCCGCCGTGCGAGCGCAGCGGTACTTCGAGCGCCGACAGGTCGTGGCGGCTCGCCGCGGTGCCGATGACGGTGTTGCGCTCGCTCACCACCACGATGTCGCCGATGCGATCGGGCGGCAGCTCGAAACGCTGCGCGGCGTCCTTTCGCGAGAGCACGAGCTCCATGCCCGGCACGCGCTGGATGCGATCGATCCAGCCGGGCACGCGCGCCTCGTCGGGTGCGTACACGGTCGCGAACGAACCGAGGGCGCCGTGGTGCACCACATACGGGTCGGTGATCGGCAGGATCACGCGGGCCACGCCGGCGCCGTACCACTCGTCCAGCACGTCCTGCAGGTAGATGACGTTGGGCGAGCCGTCGGCGCCGTGCTTGTCGTTCATGCCGTGGTCGGCCGTGACCACGATGGTGGCGCCCAGCGCATCGAGCTGCGCGAGGTAGCCGTCCATCATTGCGTAGAAGGCATTGGCGGCCGGGCTGCCCGGTGCGGCCTTGTGCTGCACGTAGTCGGTGGTCGAGAGATACATGAGGTCAGGGCGGCGCGATTCCATCAGCTTCACGCCCGAGGCGAACACGAACTCCGACAGCTCCGCGCTGTAGACCGAGGGCACCGGCATGCCGACCATGCCGAGCACGTCGTCGATGCCGTTTTCCTCCATCGTCACCTGGTCCGACTTCTCCGACGAGAAGCAGATGCCCTTCATGCGATGGCCCAGGAGCTTGCGCAGCTTGTCCTTGGCCGTGACCACCGCCACCTTGGCGCCCGCATCGGCGAAGGCGGCCAGCACGGTGCCGGCGCGCAGGTACTTGGGGTCGTTCATCATCACTTCCTGGCCCAGCTCGCGGTCGAAGAAGTAGTTGCCGCAGATGCCATGCACCGCGGGCGGCACGCCGGTCACGATCGACAGGTTGTTCGGGTTGGTGAACGAGGGCACCACGCAATCGCCCAGCAGGTTGGCGCCCGACTTGATCATGCGATCGAAGTACGGGGCCACGCCGGCCGCGATGGCCGCATCGAGGTAGGCCGGCTCGCTGCCGTCCACGCACACGACCACGACAGGGCGCGCCATCCAGCGATAGCTACGGGCATTGACTTCGAGTGTCTCCGGTGTCATTTCAGACTTCCTTCTGGGGTGGGTTGTTCGATGCCGCGGCCGCGTCGGAATCGGCGCGGCCGAAGGCCTTGTGCATGCGCGAGCGGCTGCCCGCGACGTGTTCGCGCAGCGCGCGCCCCGCCGTCTCGGGGTTGCCGCTCGCAATGGCCTCGACGATGTGGCTGTGCTCGTCGGCCGAGACCTTGAGGCCCCCGCCGCTGTCGAGCGCGCGCATTCTGAAAAGGTGCAGTTCCTTCACGAGGCGCTTGTAGGTCTCGGTGAGCTTCTTGCTGCCCGCGGTGTCGAGCAGGATCTCGTGGAACTGCAGGTTGAGTTGCGCGTATTGCTCCACGTCCTGCGCCTGGGCGGCCGAGCGCATCGCATCGACCATGGCGCGCAGCCGCTCGATGGCGTCGGGCGCGATGGCCAGCGCCACGCGGCGGCCGATGATTTCTTCCAGCGCCTCGCGCAGTTCGTAGATTTCGTCGGCCTCCTCGAAGGCGATTTCGCGCACGAAGACGCCGCGGTTCTTTTCATTGCGCACGAGGCCGGCTTCTTCGAGGGCGCGCAGCGCCTCGCGAATCGGGCCGCGGCTGGTGTTGAAGCGCTGCGAGAGCTCGCTCTCGTTGATGCGGCTGCCCACGGGGAGCTCGCCGGTCATGATCAAACGCTCGATTTCCTCCTGCATCAGCATCGGCAGCGAGCTGGATTGGAGGAACGCGAGGGCGGCGGAGTGATTGCTGGTGACCATGGGGCGTATTTTCCCGAAGAATTGAAAACTGTCAACAATCTTTTATTGACAGTCGCCAATCGCCAATCTACATTGCGTTCACCGGACCTTGGCACGCCACGCGCCGGAGCCCGCCACTCACTCACCCCGGTGATCAGCAAGCCCTCTCAGGAGAAACAGATGACGATGAAACAAAGCACGCGCCGTCTCACGGCCGCCCTGTGTGTTGCGGCGCTCGGCCTCATGGCCGGCGCGGCGTGGGCGCAGAAGACCCCGCTCCTGGTCTACACGGCGCTCGAGACCGACGCCATGAAGCTCTACAAGGACGCCTTCGAGAAGGCCAATCCCGACATCGAAGTGAAGTGGGTGCGCGACTCCACCGGCATCGTCACCGCCAAGCTGCTCGCCGAAAAAGCCAACCCGCAGGCCGACGTGGTGGCGGGCCTCGCCGCCAGCAGCCTCGCGCTGCTGCAGCAGGAAGGCATGCTCCTGCCGTACGAGCCCAAGGGCTTCAAGGAGCTGAACCCCGCGTACTCCGACAGCGCCCGCCCACCCGCCTGGGTCGGCATGGACGTGTGGGCCGCGACCATCTGCTTCAACCGCGTCGAGGCGCAGAAGCTGGGCCTGCCCAAGCCCGAAAGCTGGAAGGACCTGGCCAAGCCCGTCTACAAGGGCACGATTTCGATGCCGCACCCGGCCTCCAGCGGCACCGGCTACCTGGACGTGTCTTCGTGGCTGCAGAACATGGGCGATGCCGAAGGCTGGAAGTACATGGACGCGCTGCACCAGAACATCGCGCAGTACGTGCATTCGGGCTCCAAGCCCTGCAAGCAGGCGGGTGCGGGCGAGTTCCCGATCGGCATCTCCTTCGAGTTCCGCGCGCACCAGGTCAAGAAGTCGGGCGCGCCGGTCGACCTGATCTTTCCGAAGGAGGGCCTGGGCTGGGACATCGAGGCCACCAGCCTCATGAAGACCAGCACGAAGCTGGAGCAAGGCAAGCGCTTCGCCGACTGGATGGCCAGCAAGGAAGCCAACCAGATCAGCGCGCGCTGGTGGGCCGTGGTCGCCTACCCCGGTGTCGTGTCGAAGCTCGAAGGCATTCCCGAGAACTACGAGAAGCTGCTGGCCAAGAACGACATCAACTGGGCCGCGAAGAACCGCGAACGCATCCTGGCCGAGTGGAGCAAGCGCTACGAAGGCAAGGCCGAACCGAAATAAGGCTTGCCCCCAGGCTGCGCGCACTTCGTGTCGCTTCTCCAACCCCCTAGCGGGGGCGACACCAGCGGCCCGGCAAAGCCGGTTCCGCGGTGTCCCGCGAAGAAGCCCGATACGCCCACGACCTTTTCCCCACCCGCGACGCCACGCCCAGCGGCGCCCGCCAACGACGAGTGCGAAAAATGGATATGACCGACACCAAGTTCATTGCCAGTCCGGTGCCCACGACCGCCCCCGCGGCGCTGGAGATCGTCGGCGTTCGCAAGGACTTCGAGACCTTCAGCGCACTGCGCGATGTGCACCTGCGCGTGAACCCTGGCGAGATGCTGTGCTTTCTCGGCCCCTCGGGCTGCGGCAAGACGACGCTGCTGCGGATCATCGCGGGGCTGGAGACCCAAACGTCCGGACAGATCCTGCAGAACGGCAGGGACGTCTCGTGGCTCTCGCCGGACAAGCGCGACTACGGCATCGTGTTCCAGTCGTATGCGCTCTTTCCCAACCTCTCGATTGCCGAGAACATCGGCTACGGGCTGGTCAACAGCCGCGCGCGGAAGGGCGAGATCAAGGCGCGCGTCGAAGAACTCCTGAAGCTCGTCGGCCTGCCGACTTCGGGCAACAAATACCCGAGCCAGCTTTCCGGCGGCCAGCAGCAGCGCGTGGCCCTCGCCCGCGCGCTCGCCACGCGCCCCGGCCTCCTGCTGCTCGACGAACCGCTCTCGGCGCTCGACGCGCTGGAGCGCATTCGCCTGCGCGGCGAGATCCGCCGGCTGCAGAAGCAGGTGGGCATCACGACCATCATGGTCACGCACGACCAGGAAGAAGCGCTCTCGATGGCCGACCGCATCGTGGTCATGAACCATGGCGTGATCGAGCAGGTCGGCACCCCCATGGAGGTCTACGAACAGCCGGCCACGCCCTTCGTGGCGGACTTCGTCGGCAAGGTCAACGTGCTGCGTTCGGTGGCGCTGGGCAACCACCGTTTCCAGGTCGGCGACATGGAGCTCGAGTGCGATGCCTGCGACGGTGCCTTCGAGCCCGGAGAGGCCGTCAACCTCTACCTGCGCCCCGAGGACCGCGCGGTCGAGCACCTGGGCGACGACACGCCCAACCGGCTGCAGGCCAAGGTGACCAAGGTCGAATTCCTCGGCGGCCTGTGCATCGCCGAGGTGACGGCCGATGCGCTGCACGGGCAGGTGCTGGGCCTGCACTTCTCGCTCAACCAGCTGCACGACCTGGACATCCGCGAAGGCAACACGATCGACATCGCGCTGCGCGCCAACCGCATCCGCGCTTTCTCGGCCGCACGCTCGCCCAAGCCATGAACACGCTGGCCCACCCTTCCGCCGCGAAGGCGTCGTTCGCCGCACGGCCCGCGATGCGCTGGAGCCGCGACGAAACCATCGCGCGCGCCATCCTGTTCGTGGTGATGGCGATGCTGTTCGTGTTTCTCATCGCGCCGCTGGTCACCATCCTCGCGCACGCGGTGCAGGACAAGGACGGCCGCTTCGTCGGCCTCGCGCACTTCATCACCTACTTCCAGACGCCGAGCCTGCTGCGCGCGGCCTGGAACTCGGTGTGGGTCTCGGCGGCGGTGGTGGCGATCTCGGTGCCCACCGCCTTCGTCTTCGCCTACGCGCTCACGCGCAGCCGCATGCCGGCGCCGCTGAAGGCGGTGTTCCGGCTCATCGCGCTCATTCCGCTGCTCGCGCCCTCGCTGCTGTCTGCCATCTCGTTCGTGCAGTGGTTCGGCAACCAGGGGGCGCTCAAGTTCCTGCTGGGCGGCGCATCGATCTACGGCGCGCCGGGGATCATCCTGGCCGAGGTCTACAACACCTTTCCGCATGCGCTGATGATCCTGGTCACCGCGCTGTCGCTGGCCGACGGCCGGCTGTACGAAGCGGCCACCGCGCTGCGCACCCGGCCGTTTCGCCAGTTCATGACGATCACGCTGCCCTCGTGCAAGTACGGCCTGATCAGCGCGGCCACGGTGGTCTTCACCTATGTGGTGAGCGACTTCGGCGCGCCCAAGGTGATCGGCGGCAACTTCAATGTGCTGTCGGTCGACGTGTTCAAGCAGGTGGTCGGGCAGCACAACTTCTCGATCGGCGCGGTGGTGGGCATGTTGCTGCTGCTGCCTTCGATCGTCTCGTTCGTGATCGACTACGTGGTACGGCGCAAGCTGAAGGCGCAGCTCACCGCACGCTCGGTGCCCTACAGCCCCAAGCGCCGCAAGGTGGCCGATGCGCTGCTCACGCTCTTTTGCACGGTGGTGTGCGGCCTGCTGCTGGCCACCATCGGCATGGCGATCTACACCTCGGTGATTTCGCTCTGGCCCTACGACCTCTCGCTCACGCTCAAGCACTACCACTTCGTGCTGGTGGAGAGCGACATGGCCGAGGCCTATGGCAACAGCCTGATCGTGGCGATGGTCACCGCCGTGGCCGGCTCGCTCATCGTGTTCGTGGGCGCCTACCTGATCGAGAAGACGCGCAACCTCGGCCTCATGCGCAAGGGCATGCACCTGATGGCGGTGCTGTCGATGGCGGTGCCGGGCCTGGTGCTCGGCCTCGGCTACGTGATGTTCTTCAACCATCCGGCCAACCCGCTGAATTTTCTCTACCAGACGATGGCGATCCTCATCATCTCGATGGTGGTGCACTACTACACCTCGAGCCACCTCACGGCGGTGACGGCGCTCAAGCAGATCGACAACGAGTTCGAGGCCGTCTCGGCCTCGCTCAAGGTGCCGTTCTTCAAGACCTTCCTGCGGGTGACGGTGCCGGTGTGCCTGCCGGCCATCCTCGATATCGGGCGCTACTTCTTCGTGGTGTCGATGGCCAGCCTCTCGTGCGCCATCTTTCTCTACACGCCCGAGACCATCCTCGCCTCGGTCGCGATCATGCATCTGGACGACGCCGGCGACATCGGCCCGGCCGCGGCGCTCGCGAGCCTGATCGTGGTCACCTCGACGCTGGTGTGCATCGCCTACTCGCTGCTCACGCGCGTGCTGCTCGCGCGCACGCAAGCCTGGCGCAACCTGGCCCGCGGCTGACACAAACCTTCTTCCTCATTCCCCCTTCCCCGCCTGGAGACACCATGAGTCAAGCCCCTCACCCCGCTTATCCCATCCTGCTCACGCCCGGCCCCCTGACCACCTCGGACCGCACACGCGAAGCGATGCTGCGCGACTGGGGATCGTGGGACGCCGACTTCAACCAGATCACCGCGCGCATCCGCAAGGAGGTGCTGAACATCGTGCACGGCACGGGCACGCACGAGTGCGTTCCGCTGCAGGGCAGCGGCACCTTCTCGGTGGAAGCGGCCATCGGCACCGTCGTGCCGCGCAACGGGCATGTGCTGGTGCCGAGCAACGGCGCGTACTGCCAGCGCCTCGCAAAAATCTGCAGGGTGCTCGGCCGCAAGCTGACCACCATCGACTACACCGAGGAAAAGCAGGTCTCGCCCGCCGACGTCGACCGCGCACTCGCAGCCGACCCGAGCATCACCCACGTCGCTGTCGTGCATTGCGAAACCGGCGCCGGCGTGCTCAACCCGCTGCACGAGATCGCATTGGTCGCTGCAAAGCACGGCCGGGGATTGATCATCGATGCAATGAGTTCCTTCGGCGCGCTGGAGATCGACGCACGCAAGACGCCCTTCGACGCGGTAGTCGCCGCCTCGGGCAAGTGCCTCGAAGGCGTGCCCGGCATGGGCTTCGTCGTCATCAAGCGCAGCACGCTCGAAAAATGCGAAGGCAACTGCCATTCGCTGAGCATGGACCTGTACGACCAGTGGGTCTACATGGAGAAGACCACGCAATGGCGCTTCACGCCACCCACGCACGTGGTGGCCGCGCTGGACACCGCCATTGCGCAGTACATCGAGGAAGGCGGCCTCGCCGCGCGCGGCGCGCGCTATGCGCGCAACTGCAAGGGGCTCATCGATGGGCTGGCCGCGCTGGGTTTCAGGAGCTTCCTCGACCCTGCGATCCAGGCGCCGATCATCATCACCTTCCACGCGCCCGACGACGCCAACTACGACTTCAAGACCTTCTACCAGGAGGTCAAGAAGCGCGGCTACATCCTCTACCCCGGCAAGCTCACGCAGGTGGAAACCTTCCGCGTCGGCTGCATGGGGCACTTCGGCGAGGCTGGCATTCCGGGCGCTGTGGCGGCGATTGCCGACACGCTCAAGGCGATGAACATCCGGCAGGTCAGCGCGCCGGTTGCTGCATGAGCGCCGCGCCGGGCCGCCCCAAGCAAGCTCGCTCCGCAGTGCGAAGCACGAAGGTGTACCGATGAGCGAAACGACGCCTCGCCGCTACATCCTCACGCTGACCTGTCCGGACCGCACCGGCATCGTGGCGGCGGTGGGCAGTTTCATCGCCAGCCATGGCGGCCTGATCTCGCAGGCGGCCCAGCACGGCGATGCGCTGCACAACCGCTTCTACATGCGCGTGGAGATCCAGGCCGACACGCTGCCCTTCTACCTCGATGAATTCCGGGAGCGCTTCGCACCCGTGGCCAGGCAGTTCGAGATGGAATGGGGCATCTCCGACAGCTCGGTGAAGAAGCGCATGGTGGTGCTGGTGAGCAAGCTGGACCACTGCCTGAACGACCTCCTGCACCGCTGGCGCAACAAGGACCTGCACTGCGAGATTCCCTGCGTGATCTCCAACCACAACGACCTGCGTTCCTTCGTCGAGTGGCACGGCATTCCCTACTTCCACGTGCCCGTGACGCCCGAGACCAAGGAGCAGGCCTACGCCGAGGTGGAGCGCCTGTTCCGCGAATTCAGCGGCGACTTCATGGTGCTCGCGCGCTACATGCAGGTGCTGTCGGACGCGATGACCGAGCGCCTGCGCAACCGCATCATCAACATCCACCACAGCTTCCTGCCGGCCTTCGTCGGCGGCAAGCCGTACCACCAGGCCTTCGAGCGCGGAGTGAAGATGACCGGCGCCACCAGCCACTACGTGACCGCCGAGCTCGACGCCGGTCCGATCATCGAGCAGGGCGTGATCGACATCGACCACGGCAACTCGATCGAGGAAATGGTGCGCCTGGGCAAGGACATCGAGAAGAGCGTGTTGTCGCGCAGCGTGCGCCATCACCTGGAAGACCGGATCCTGGTCCACCGCAACAAGACGGTGGTCTTCAAGTAACCAACTCCCACCGGACAGGAAGCCCACACACCATGGCGACGCCACTCCCCTCCCATGCACAGGTCGTCATCGCGGGCGGCGGCATCGCCGGCTGCAGCGCGGCCTACCACCTCACCCAGCTCGGCTGCACCGACGTGATCGTGCTCGAGCAGGGCCAGCTCACCTGCGGCACGACCTGGCACGCCGCCGGGCTGGTCGGCCAACTGCGCGCGAACCGCAGCATGACGAAGATGAGCCGCTACGGCATCGACCTGTACGCCTCGCTCGAAGCCGAGACGGGCCTGGCCACCGGCTGGAAGCAGTGCGGCAGCATCACGGTGGCGCGCACGCCCGAGCGCATGACGCTGCTCAAGCGGACCATCGCCACGGCCCGCAGCTTCGGCATAGAGGCCGAGTTCATCACGCCCGCCGAAGCGAAGGAGCTGTGGCCGCTGATGCGCATCGACGACCTCGTGGGCGCCGTCTGGCTGCCCGGCGACGGCAAGGCCAACCCGACCGACCTCACGCAGTCGCTGGCCAAGGGCGCGCGCAACCGCGGCGCGAAGGTCTTCGAGGGCGTGCGGATCACCGGCACGATCATCGAGCACGGCCGCATCGTCGGCGTGCAGACCGACCAGGGCACGGTGCGCTGCGAGACCTTTCTCAACTGCGCGGGCCAGTGGGCGCGCGACCTGGGAAAGATGTCGGGCGTCAACATTCCGCTGCATTCGGCCGAGCACTTCTACCTGGTCACCAAGGAGATCGAAGGCGTGCACCGCGACCTGCCGGTGCTGCGCGACCCCGACGGCTACATCTACTACAAGGAAGAAGTCGGCGGCCTCGTGATGGGCGGCTTCGAGCCGGTGGCCAAGCCCTGGGGCATGGACGGCATTCCGCCGAAGTTCGAGTTCCAGCTGCTGCCGGACGACATGGACCAGTTCCAGATCCTGCTGGACGAAGCGGTGCACCGCACGCCGGCGCTGGAGACTACCGAGATCAAGCTCTTCCTCAACGGCCCCGAGAGCTTCACCCCCGACGGCAATTTCATCCTCGGCGAAGCGCCCGAGGTGCGCGGCTATTTCGTGGCCGCCGGCTTCAATTCGGCCGGTATCGCGAACGCCGGTGGCGCGGGCAAGCTGATTGCCGAATGGATCGTCGGCGGCGCCGCGCCGGCCGATCTGCTCGATGTCGACATTCGCCGCTTTGCGCCCTTCAACAGCAACAAGCGCTGGCTGAAGGACCGCACGGTGGAAGCGCTCGGCCTGCACTACGCGATGCGCTGGCCGCGCCACGAGTTGGAGTCCGGCCGGCCGCTGCGGCGCTCGCCGCTGTACGACAAGCTCAAGGCCAAGGGCGCGGCCTTCGGCAGCAAGCTCGGCTGGGAGCGCGCGAGCTGGTTCGCGCTGCCGGGCCAGAAGGCGGAAACGCGCTACGGCTTCGGCCGTCCCGACTGGCTCGATGCCTGCATCGAAGAGCAGATGGCGGTGCGGCGCGATGTGGTCGTCTTCGACCAGACCTCCTTCGGCAAGCTGATGGTGCAAGGCCGCGACGCCGAGCAGTTGTTGCAGCGCCTGTGCGCCAACGACGTGGCGGTCCGGCCCGGCAGCATGGCCTACACCGCGCTGCTCAACGAGCGCGGCGGCTTCGAGAGCGATCTCACCGTCATGCGCCTTGCAGCCGACTGCTTCCTCATCGTCACCGGCTCGGCGCAGCCGTACCGCGACATCGGCCACATCAAGCGCCACCTGCAGCCGGACGAGCATGTGACGGTGACCGACGTGACTTCGGGCTACTGCACGCTCACCGTGACCGGCCCGAAAGCGCAGCAGCTGCTGTCGCGCGTCACGCCGCAGGATCTCGGCAAGGAGGCTTTTCCGCAATCGGCCGTGATCGAGATCGACGTCGGCCACGCGCGTGCGCTCGCGGCCAAGGTCTCGTACGTCGGCGGTCCGGGATGGGAGCTGTACATCCCCACCGAAATGGCGGTGCATGTGTACGACACGCTGTTCGAAGCGGGCGCCGACCTGGGCCTTCGCGATGGCGGCTACTACACCATCGACGCCCTGCGCATCGAAGCCGGGCGCCGCGCCTTCGGCCTCGAACTGGGACCGGATGAGACCCCGTTCGAGGCGGGCCTCGAATTCGCGGTGCAGCTGGACAAGCCGGTCGCGTTCATCGGCCAGGCCGCGCTCGCGAAGCTCGCGCCGGAGCGGCTTTCCAAGCGGCTCCTGATGTTCACGCTCGACGACGAACAGGCCTTCGCCTGGGGCGGCGAGCCGATCCTTCGCAACGGCAAGGCCGTGGGCGAACTGACCTCCACCGCCTGGAGCGCGGTGCTCGGGCGGATGGTGGTGATGGGCTACGTACGCAGCGCCGAGCCGCTGACGCGGGACGAGGCGATGAAGGGTTCGTACGAAATCGACATCGCCGGCCAGCGCTTCGCCGCCACGGCACAATCGCGGCCGCCTTACCCGTCGCTCGTGAAAGCCGCGCTCGAACAGCGCCGCTAGCACGGGACCAGAACGCGGACGGCTGACAGACGAGGTATCTCTTCGGGGTACACATGGCCGCACAGAACTTTCTGCATCTCTGGGACAGCAGCTTTCTCTACGTGACGCCGGCCATCGAGTCGGACCTGACGGCCCGCTCGTCGGTCACGCTGCTGGCCTCGGTCAGCGGGCATCCGTTCCGGCTGGAAGCCGCCGACGGCACGCGCGCGCTCTGCACGGCCGCGGTGGTCGCGGCTGGTGCGCAGCGGCGGCTGTACGTGGATGGCTGCGGGCTGCTCTCGCTCAACCTCGATCCGGGGTCCGGCGCCTACCGCACGCTGTCGCAATGGATGGGCGAGAGGGGCATCGTGCCGGTCGATGCGCAATGCTTCGGCCGGCTGCGTGACAGCTTCGAGGCGGCGCAGTGCGGGGCGCTGGCCGAGCATCACCTGCAATCGCTCAGCGCGCGGATGGTGGAAGCCGTTACCGAACGCCCCGAGTCCGCGGGCGGTCTCGATCCGCGCATCGACAGCGTGATGCGCGTCGCCCGGTCGCATGCGGGCCCGCTGCCGCTGCAGGAACTGTCCGAGGTGGCCTGCCTGTCGCCCGACCGGCTGACCCACCTGTTTCGCGAGCAGGCGGGCGTGTCGATCAAGAACTACCTGCTGTGGGCCAAGGTGCGCCGCTCCGTGCAGCAGTTCGCGAGCGGCCGTCCGCTGGCCGACATCGCATTGGACGGCGGCTTCGCCAGTGCGGCCCACATGAGCCGCACCTTCCAATGCTCCTTCGGGCTGCCGCCGTCGTTCCTCTCGCGCCAGGTGCGCGTGACGGCGGACGACCAGGCCGAGCGCGTCTGGGGCCTGTGAGCGCGGCGCGGCCGGTGCACGCCGGCCCGCTGCCCGCACCGTCTCGTTTTCACCTAGAACCTTAGCGGCTGCATGAAAGTGGGCGCCGCTGTCCCTGTCTACGCTTCCCGGGTGACGGAAACGAAGAAGACAAGAGACAAGAGAGGTTCCCCGTGCGCTCCCGCCTATCCACATCCGCCAGGCTCGGCCTCGGCGCCGCGGCCGTTCTGACGGCGCTCGGCGCCTGGCTTTTTCTCGCCGATACCGACAGCCACGCCGCCGCGGCCGGCACCTCGGCCCACGCGGCGGCGGCCGCCGCTTCGCAGGCTCCCACGACCCGGGAAGGCGTCGTGCTCGCCCGTCGCGCCGCGGGCTACACCGCCTTCGCACCCGGCGCATCGCCCTACCTCCTCTCGGCCGGCGCGCGGGAGCGCGGTCTCGACGTCGTGCGGCTTCGGCGCGACCTCGCCGGCACCGGCAAGGACGTGGCACAGGAGGTGGACCGCATCGTCGCACTCGCACGGTTCAGGGACCGCATGGACACCCTCGCCCGGGTGTTGCCGACGCTGAGCGACGAGGAGCGGCGCTATGAGTCCTACGCGATCCTGGACCAGTTGCCCCGACACGTTGCCAATGGCGAGATCCTGCCCGTGGAAGCCATCGCCTCCACCCGGGCGCTGATCCAGATCGGAGAGTCGGACCCCGTGATCCGGGACGCGCTCACGAAGCAACTGACCGAGTCGCTGCAAACGCACGCCCGAAAGATGCTGGGGCCGGCGCCCACCTCCGAGCCCCGCTACCAGAGCTACACGCAGGCCAGGAACCAGATGGCCAGCGAAGTGCAGGCCACCGTGCAAGACCCCGAAGAGCGGCAGCGCGCGATGGCGCAAAGAGAGTTCGAGATCAGAAGCCGCCACTACTGAAATCCTTCATTGCAAAAAAATCAGGAGCCACATCACATGAACCCGACAAGAGTTTTCTGGAGAGTCGCGGCCGCACTGGCCTTGACGCTCTCGATGGGCGCGGCCTACAGCGCGTCGCCGCCCGCGCAGGAAGGCGCCACGCAAAGAAGCCGCGCCGATGCGCAGGCCTTCATCGACGAAGCCACGCGCAAGTACAACGCGGGCCTCACCCACAGTTCCAAGCCCGGGCAGACCATCGTTCCCGCCGCGGGACCCAACTGGGCGGCCGACCTGGACACCTGGGTCGAGTACACCTTCCCCGCGAGCTCGGGCGCCTCGTGCATGAACGGCACGCCCTACCGCATGTACTACAAGGTCTCCTCCGATGCCGGCATGCGCGACAAGGTGCTGGTCGACTTCGAAGGCGGCGGCGCGTGCTGGGACTTCCAGTCGTGCCGCCCCGATGCCGAAACGGGTGCGGCCAATCCGGACGGGCTGCCCTCGGGCTACATCCAGGGCGACGGCATCGTCTCCAACACCGCGCTGCTGCTCACCTCGCCGGTGCTGGAAGGCAACACCTTCCTCGTCGAGGCAGCGGCGCGTCTTCTGTTCGGGCGAGGCTCGGGCAAGCTGGACGACGGCTGGTGGGGGCGCCTCTGGCAGACCACCACGGCACCCGAAACGCAGAAGTGGACCAAGGTGGTCTTCCCGTATTGCACGGGCGATGTCTCCGCCGGCGCGAGCTTCAGGTCGTTCAACGATCCGGCCGCGCCCGACGACGCGACGAAGACCAGGTACGTCAACTTCAACGGCCTCAACAACGTGCGCGCGGCCATGAAGTTCCTGCAGGACAACAAGTTCACCCAGAGCCTCTCGGACAAGGGCTACCTGCAGCAACTGCTGGTCTACGGCGGCAGCGCGGGCGGCTACTCGGCGCAGTTCAACTACCCGATGATCCGGCAGGCGCTCGCGGGCGAGAAGACGCGCGTCGCGCTGCTCAACGACTCGGGCCCGCTCCTGACGGCGCCGGTCTACGGCGCAGGTGAAACCATCTCGCCGGCCGACCTGGAGAAGACGCCCGCCGCCAAGTTCTGGCAACTGGCCTCCCACACGTGGGGCTTCTTCCAGCAGCCGCTGGCCGCCGACCTCCGCGTTCCCGGCCATCCCGAATACGCCGAGCAGGCCAGCGGCGTGATCGCGCGATGGGAAAAAGCCACGGGCAAGAAGGTCAACATCGCCAAGGCCAGCGGCGGCGACACCGGCAGCTTCAGCGCGGTGCTGTCGAAGCGCTATCCCAACGACCGCTTCGGCCTCGCGAGCTTCCAGCAGGACCAGGTCATCTCGCGCTTCTTCTTCATCGGGGCACAGAACGCCGAGGTCGTGGGCCTGGAGGGCTCGGCGCTGCGCGATGCCAAGCTCAAGCTCTTCCAGAAGGAGATGGACCTGGTGCGCGCCAATCTCGGCCCGCTGCCCAACTTCGGCTACTACATGCCGTGGTCGCGCTACCTGGTGATCGGCAGCCACGTCACGACGGCGCTGACCTTCGCGGGCACCGAGACCTCGCGCGCCGCGAACATGCGCGACGACGGCGGCCGCATCCAGCCGGCCTTCGACGGCGACGTGGGGCACTTCCTGAACAACCTGCTGAGCACCAACACCCTGGAGGCGGAGCCTGTGCTGAAGGAAGTGGGGCCGGAGAAGGCCGAGCCGCTGAATCTTGCCGGCGTGGCGGGCTGGCTGCTCTCGCTGTTCAACGTCTTCGGTTGACCGGCGCCGGGCCCGAAGCGCGAGGCATCAAAGGCTGCAGGTGCGAAAGCCGAAGAAACCGTCGTCGCGCTCCGGCAGCGCAAAGCTCCGGCGGCGCGGCGAGCGAAGCCGCGCACGCGTGGCGAACGACGCACCGCGCAGCACGCGCGCCCGGCCGAAGGCGGCCACCGGATCGAACTCGCCGCCCGCACTCCACGGGTCGGCCCGGAACCCGGGCCACGGCTGCAGCGTGCCCGCGGTCCACTCGTGCACATCGGCCCAGCGGAACCCGCGCCGCGCGGCCGTGTGCGCCGCGATCTCCCACTCCACCTCGGTCGCCATGCGGCGTCCTGCCCAGCGCGCCCAGGCGTCGGCCTCCCACCAGCTCAAGTGCACGGCACTGTGGTGCCCGGCCGCGCGCACGGTGACGCCGAAGCGGTGCTGCAGCACCGAGCCGCCGGTGCCGTTGCGCGCCGCGCCGATCTGCTCGACATGGCGCGGCCCGCGCCGCCCCTCGACCTGCGCGGCCAGCCAGCGCCAGCCATCGGCGTGCCACAGCTCCTCGCGGTCGTAGCCGCCGTCGTCGACGAACTCGATGTACTGGTTCCAGGTGACGGGCTGCGCATCGATCTCGAACTCGGGCACGTCGATGCGGTACGCGGCGCGCTCCTGCGCAAAGGCGAAGCCGCTCTCGGGCAGGCCCAGCTCCCAGCGCGTGGCGGGCACCAGCAGCGGTTCGCGGGTGACGGCGATGGGCGCCTGCTCGATCCCGAGAGGCAGCCCGAGCGTCTGTGCCATCACCACGAACTGCTCGCCGCGCAGGTCCTCGTGGAACAGCGCGAGGCGGTAGAAATAGAGGCCCGCATCGGTCTCGGCCGCGTGCTCGAGCAGTTCGAGCGTGCTCTCCAGTGTTTCGAGCAGGTAGGCCTTGGTCTGGCCGAGGTAAGGCAGGTCGGCCGACCAGCGGCGGCCGGGCGAGCTGTGCGCCGGGTTCCACCAGTCGTCGGCACTGGGTTCGATGGCCGCGAGGCGCGTGGGCCGCACCGGGCAGTCGGCGCCGAAGGCACGCTGCGTGTTGCGCCCGATCCACCACTCGGCAAACCAGCCGATGTGCCCGGCCAGCCACACCGGAGGCACCACGCCTTCGTCCTCGGGCACGGGCGGCACGGCAAGGGCTTCCGAGCCCAGCGCCTCTTCGTACAGGCCGAGCAGGTGGAGCGTGTGGTTGCGGGCGTCGATCAGGGCCAGCGAGAGCAGGTCGCGGCCAGCGCGGCACATGTCGGGCGAATCGATGGAATGCGGCAGGTTCGCCGCGCCGAAGGGCGCCGAGGGCGACGGGCTCGAAGACATGGGCAATTATGGCGACGGGCCGCCGCACCCGCGGGGCGTGGCTTTGGGGTAAACCCGAGTTCAAGGCAAAGCAATACGAAGGTTCGCCGGGATACCATTGCGGGCTTTGCGCAGCCCCCACCAGGGGCCGGCGTTTCACCTTGGGCTTCGTGGGAGACACCCCCTTGTCTGCATTCCTCAGATTCGCGACCGGCATGGACTGGATCAGCGAAAAACTCGGCAAGTTCGCCGGCTATGCCGTGCTGGCCGCCTCGCTCATCTCGGCCGCCAACGCCATCGTCCGATACGGCCTGGACTTCAGCAACAACGCATTCCTCGAGATCCAGTGGTACCTGTTCGCCGCCACGGTGATGCTGGGTGCCCCGGTGGTGCTGCGCTTCAACGAGCATGTGCGCGTGGACATCATCTACGGCAAGCTCAAGGGCTATGGGCCGGTGTATGTCGACCTGTTCGGCCTCATCTTCTTCCTGCTGCCGGTGATGGCGCTCTTCACCTACCTCACCTGGCCGTATTTCTGGAACACCTGGGTCACCGGCGAGATGTCCGGCAACATCGGCGGCCTCGTGCGCTGGCCCGCGGCGCTTTTGATGCCCGTGGGCTTCGGCGCGATGTTCCTGCAGGGCGTCTCGGAAATCATCAAGCGCATCGCCTACCTGCGCGGGCTGATAGAGATGGACACGCACTACGAGAAGCCGGTGCAGTGATGGGCGCACTTCGCACTTTTTCGTCAGGCCCCGTCCCCTCCCGCACGCACCGCAGGTAAGTCGCAATGCACATGGAAAATTTCGCCCCGATCATGTTCGCGGGGCTCGTGGTGATCATGCTGATCGGCTTTCCGGTCGCGTTCTCGCTCTCCGCCCTCGGCCTGATCTGCGGCTTCTTCGCGATCGAGATGGGCTGGTTCCCCGCCGGCTTCATGGCCAACCTGCCGCTGAACGTGTTCGGCATCCTGTCGAACGAGACGCTCCTGGCGATCCCGTTCTTCACGTTGATGGGAGCCGTACTGGAGAAATGCGGGCTCGCCGAGGACATGCTCGACTCGATGGGCCAGCTCTTCGGCCCGATCCGCGGCGGCCTGGGCTATTCGGTGATCATCGTGGGCTTCATCCTCGGCGCCATCACCGGCACGGTGGCGGGCCAGGTGATCGCGATGGCGATGATCTCGCTGCCGGTGATGATGCGCTACGGCTACAACATGCGCTACTCGACCGGCGTGCTCGCCGCCTCGGGAACCATCACGCAGCTGGTGCCGCCCTCGCTGGTGCTCATCGTCATGGCCGACCAGCTCGGCACCGACGTCGGCCAGATGTACAAGGGCGCCTGGGGCCCGTCGATCCTGCAGGTGGTGATCTTCGCGATCTACACCTTCCTGGTCTCGCGCATCCGCCCGCACTACGTACCGGGCCTGCCCGTCACCGCGCGCACGCTCAACGGCTGGGCGCTGTGGGGCAAGTGCCTGCGCGGCATCATTCCCTCGGCGATCCTGATCTTCGCGGTGCTCGGCTCGATGGGCGGCCTGCCCTTCATGGACCGCGCCATCGCCACGCCCACCGAGGCCGGTGCCATGGGCGCGGTCGGCGCGCTGATCCTCGCGCTCATCCATCGCCGCCTGAACTGGCAGCTCATGAAGGACGCCATGGAAGGCACCATGCGCCTGACGGCCATGGTGGTGTTCATCCTGATCGGCTCGCGCGTGTTCTCGCTGGTGTTCCAGGGCGTCGACGGCGCCAAGTGGATCGAGCACATGCTCTCGGGGCTGCCGGGCGGCCAGGTCGGCTTCCTGATCGCGGTGAACATCTTCGTGTTCTTCCTGGCGTTCTTCCTCGACTTCTTCGAGATCGCCTTCATCATCCTGCCGCTCCTGGGCCCCGTGGCGCACAAGCTCGGCATCGACATGGTGTGGTTCGGCGTGCTCCTGTGCGTGAACATGCAGACCTCGTTCATGCATCCGCCTTTCGGCTTCGCACTCTTCTATTTACGGGGCATTGCCGACACCCTCTTCAAGAACGGGGCGTTACCCCGAAAGGTGGAGTCGCGCGACATCTACCTGGGCGCCGTGCCATGGGTGGCGATGCAGCTCCTGCTGGTGGCCATCGTGATCTTCTTCCCGCAGACCGTCACCGTGTTCCTCGACAAGGAAAAGGTCGTGGACATCGACAAGGTCAACCTCGACATGCCGGCCGACGCAATGCCGCCGCCCGAACCCGACAGCAACGGCGTGAACATGGAAGACCCGTTCGGCAACGAAAAGAAGTCTGAAGAAACGCCTGCGCCCACAACACCGGCGCAGGAAACGCCGCCGGCCTCCGGCGAAGCCCCCAAGCAGTGAGCGGCGAAAGCGAAGGCAACGCCAGCCCCACGATCGAAAGCGCCGCCTTCCCGCCGCTGCTGCGCACGCTGGCGGTGGTGCTCGTGGTGGATCTCTTCGCGTTCGCGCTCTGGAGCCTGCCGTCGCTGCGCACCACCAGCTGGTCGGCCTCCAGCCTCTTCGTGTTCGGCGTGGCGGGCCTGTGCGTCACGTGGGTCGGCTACTGGATCGTCTACAGCCGCACCCGCCTGGAAGGCGACGTGCTCACGCAGACCTGGCTCTGGGACAAGCGCGTGCGCGCGGAAGACGTGGCGCAGCTCAAGCTGGTGCACATCCGCATGCTCGAACGCGTGATCGCGCCACGGCTCCTGGTGCGCCGGCGCTTCGGTGGCATCACCTGGTTCCATGCGTACGACCCGCAGGTGCTGGTGGCGTTCGGCCAGCAAGTGGCGCAGCGCGCCGTGCCGGCGGCTTCGCCACCACCAGCGGCGCCTGAACCCGGCGCACAGTGAACGGCAACGCCCGCTGAGTCAGCTTGGCGGCCTTCGGTGCGGCGAAGATATGCCGCATGAGCCGCATCTCCTTCGCCTCCTTCTTCAGCCGCACGCACGCCATTGCTGCTGCGCTGTGCCTCACAGCGTTGGCCACAAGCGCCGTCGCCGCGCCTGCCGACTGCACGTTGTCGGCCGCCCCAGACTGCTACCGCGCCTTCGAGCCGCCGCAGTCCGGCGGCACCCTGCACTACTACGCATCGCTCGCCCCCGACGCCGCGCCGTCGGCCGCAGGCCCCACGCAGGCGCTCATCGCCATGCACGGCCATCCGCGCGATGCCAACAAGAGCTTCAATGCGGCGCTGCTCGCCGTTCGCAAGGCCGGCGCGCTCGACCGCACGCTGGTCGTCGCGCCGCTGTTCCAGGTCGCGGCCGACAAGGCCGGCAAATGCAGCACCGACGGCGTGCCGGCGCCGCAGGACGGCGACCTGCTGTGGACCTGCGGCTCCTGGCTCGAAGGCGGTCGTGCGTCCAACGGCAGCGGCATCTCTTCGTTCGCCGCCATGGATGCGGTCGTGGCCGAGCTGGTGCGGCGCTGGCCGAGCCTTCGCACGGTCACCATCGCGGGCTTCTCGGCCGGCGCACAGATGGTGCAGCACTACATCGGCTTCGCTGCCGACGCGCCCACCGCATCGGTCGCGCTGCGCTACGTGGTCTCGGACCCGGGCACCTGGCTCTACTTCGATGCGTTCCGTCCGCAGCAGTCGAGCATCGATGGCGGCCCGTGCCCCACGGTGAACCGCTGGAAGTACGGCACCGAGGGCCTGCCCGCGCACCTGGGCCGCAGCGCCGCGGAAGCCCGCCAGCGCTACGCCGCCGCCGACATCCACTATCTCCAGGGCGAACTCGACACCGGCGAGGGCAAAGGCACGGCCTACAGGGTGCTCGACAAGTCGTGCGCAGCCGCCGCGCAAGGCCCCTACCGGCTGCAACGCGGCCTGGCCTACGCGCAGTACGACCGCACGATGCTCGCGCCGGACAAGCGCCGCGAAGTGACCGTGGTGCCGGGCTGCGCGCACGACGTCGCCTGCGTGTTTCCCTCCGAGGCCGCCCGCGCCGCCTTGCTGGGCGCGCCGCGCAAGTAAAAAAGCCCCGCCGTTTCCGGCGGGGCTTTTTTCTGTGGCGAAGCGTTCGTCGCCGCAGCGCTTACAGCTTCTGCTGCTGCATGAAGCGGTCGAACGTGCCTTCGGTGTAGCGGAACCAGGCGTTCTGGTCGGCGAGGAACTTGGACCAGTCGCCGTAGATTTTCTTCCACTCGGGGTTGGTGTTGTTCAGGTCCGAGTAGATCTGCTGGGCCGACTTGAACGCGGCGTTCATCACGTCCTGCGAGAACGGACGCAGCTTGGTGCCCGAGCCCACGAGCTGCTTGAGCGCGATCGGGTTCTTGGCGTCGTACTTGGCGGTCATCGTGATGTTGGCGTGCGCAGCAGCCGCTTCGACGATGGCCTTGTAGTCGGCCGACAGGCCTTCCCACGCCTTGGTGTTGATGTAGAAGTCCAGCTCGGGGCCGCCTTCCCACCAGCCGGGGTAGTAGTAGAACGGCGCGATCTTGTTGAAGCCCAGCTTCTGGTCGTCGTACGGGCCGACCCATTCGAGGCCGTCCAGCGTGCCCTTTTCGAGCGCAGGGTACAGGTCGGCACCGGGGATCGATTGCGGGATCACGCCGAAGGGCTCCAGCACCTTGCCCGCGAACGGGTTGGTGCGGAACTTCAGGCCCTTCAGGTCGGCGACCGACTTGATTTCCTTGCGGAACCAGCCGCCCATCTGCGCACCCGTGTTGCCGCCCGGCAGGTTGATGATGTTGTACTTGGCGTAGAACGCGCGCATCAGCTTCAGGCCGTTGCCTTCGTACATCCATGCGTTCTGCTGGCGGGTGTTCATGCCGAAGGGCACTGCGCAGCCGAGGCAGAAGGTCGGGTCCTTGCCGTAGAAGTAGTACGGGGCCGTGTGGGCCATTTCGACCGATGCGTTCTGCACGCCGTCGACCACGCCGAAGGCGGGCATCAGTTCGCCGCCTGCATGCACCGAGATCTGGAACTTGCCGCCAGTCATGTCGCTGACGCTCTTGGCGAACACCTCGGCGGTGCCGAAGATGGTGTCCAGCGATTTGGGGAAGCTCGACGCCAGGCGCCAGCGAACGGTGGCCTGCGCGTGGACCGCGGGCGCAATGCCGGCGGCCAGAACGCCGGCGATGCCAGCGTTTTTGATGAGGGAACGACGATCCATTGATTCACTCCGGGTTCTTTGAAAAAAACGAAACGCGGCTTGTGACCGCGTTGGGGACTTTTGTATAAGTCTTCTTGATTGTAAAAACCGGCTTACAGGCGTCCGGCGGGGGTTTACCCTGCGACAGCGCCGAAGCGTTGCGTGATCGATGCCGCAATGCCCGCCGCATCGAGCCCGATCGATGCGAGCAGCTTGGCCGGATCGCCGTGTTCGATGAAGCGGTCGGGCAGGCCCAGTTGCAGCACCGGCTTCTGCACGTTGGCAGCCTGCAGTGCCTCGAGCACCGCACTGCCCGCCCCGCCCATGGTGGCGCCCTCTTCGAGCGTGACGATGGCATCGTGCGTGCCCGCCACCTGCAGCAGCAGCTCGACATCGAGCGGCTTGGCCCAGCGCATGTTGACCACCGTGGCGTCGAGCGATTCGGCCGCGGTGAGCGCCGGGTACAGCAGCGAGCCGAACGCGAGGATCGCGATGCGCTTGCCCTCGCGGCGCACCTCGCCCTTGCCCAGGGGCAGCGGATCGAGCGTGAGATGCGGCGCGACGCCGGCACCCGCGCCGCGCGGATAGCGCACCGCCACCGGATGATTTTGCTCGTAGGCGCTCGTGAGCAACTGGCGCAGCTCGCGTTCGTCCGCGGGACAGGCGATGCTCATGTTGGGAATGCAGCGCAGGAACGGGATGTCGTAGGCACCCGCATGCGTGGCGCCATCGGCGCCGACAAGGCCCGCGCGGTCGAGCGCGAACACCACCGGCAGGTTCTGGATCGCAACGTCGTGGATGAGCTGGTCGTACGCGCGCTGCAGGAAGGTCGAATAGATCGCGACCACCGGCTTCAGGCCTTCGCACGCCAGGCCGGCCGCGAAGGTCACCGCGTGCTGCTCGGCGATGCCGACGTCGTAGTAGCGATCGGGGAAACGCTGCTCGAACTCCACGAGCCCCGAGCCTTCGCGCATCGCAGGCGTGATGCCCACGAGCCGGCCGTCGTGCGCGGCCGTGTCGCACAGCCACTGGCCGAACACCTGCGTGAAGGTCTGCTTGGCCACCGCGGCGGACTTGACGAGGCCCACCTGCGGATCGAACTTGCCCGGCCCGTGGTAGGCCACCGGATCGGCCTCTGCCAGCTTGTAGCCCTGCCCCTTCTTCGTGACCACGTGCAGGAACTGCGGGCCGCTCAGGTGCTTGAGGTTCTCGAGCGTCGGCACCAGCGAATCGAGGTCGTGGCCGTCGATCGGGCCGACGTAGTTGAAGCCGAACTGCTCGAACAGCGTGGCTGGCACCACCATGCCCTTGGCATGCTGCTCGAAGCGCTTGGCGAGTTCGAAGAGCGGCGGCGCGGCGCGCAGCACGCTCTTGCCGACGTTCTTGGCGGCGGCGTAGAAATTGCCGCTCATCAGCTGCGCAAGGTAGCGGTTGAGCGCGCCCACCGGCGGGCTGATCGACATGTCGTTGTCGTTCAGGATCACCAGTAACTTGCAGTCGCACACGCCCGCGTTGTTGAGCGCCTCGAAGGCCATGCCGGCCGTGAGCGCGCCGTCACCGATGATGGCCACGGTGTAGCGGTCTTCGCCCTTCTGCTTGGCGGCCATGGCCATGCCGAGCGCGGCCGAGATGCTGGTGGACGAGTGCGCGGTACCGAAGGTGTCGTACTCGCTCTCGCTCCTCTGCGGAAAGCCAGAGATGCCGCCGATCTGCCTGAGCGTGGGCATGCGTTCGCGCCGGCCGGTGAGGATCTTGTGCGGATAGGTCTGGTGGCCCACGTCCCACACCAGCCGGTCGTGCGGCGTGTTGAACACGTGGTGCAGCGCGACCGTGAGCTCGACCGTGCCGAGGTTGGAGCTCAGGTGGCCGCCGGTGCGCGAGACGTTGTCGAGCACGCAGGCGCGCACCTCGTCGGACAGCTGCCGCAGCTGTGCGCGGTCGTACTGGCGGATCGGCGAGGGGTCGTGGAGAGTGGGAAGCAGCGGAGCCATGTGGGGGTTTGTTCTTTTCTCAGCGGTCGCGGTCGACCACCATGTGGGCGAGGGCACGCAGGGCGGCGGTGTCGGCCAGGCCGCTCTTGGCCAGGGCGGCGAGCGCATCGGCCAGCAGTTGGCGGGCCTGCGTGCGCGCGCCGTCGAGGCCGAGCAGCGACACGTAGGTGGGCTTGTCGGCGGCAGCGTCCTTGCCGGCGGTCTTGCCCAGGGTTTGCGAATCGGCGGTGACGTCGAGGATGTCGTCCACCACCTGGAATGCGAGGCCGATGGCCGCGCCGTAGTCGCGCAGCGCCGCGAGCGCGGCCGGGCCCACGTTGCCGCAGGCAGCGCCCATCTCGACGCTGCCCTGCAGCAGCGCGCCGGTCTTCAGGCGGTGCATTTCGCGCAATTGGGTTTCGTTGAGCGCGACGCCGACGCTGGCGAGATCGATCGCCTGTCCGCCCGCCATGCCCTGGCTGCCGGCAGCGCGTGCGAGCAGGCGGCACAGCGTGGCCTGCGTGGCCGTGGGAACCTCGTCGCCCTCGGGCGTGAGCAGCTCGAAGGCCAGCGCCTGCAGCGCATCGCCCGCGAGCAGCGCGTCGGCCTCGCCGAACTTCACATGCACCGTGGGCTTGCCGCGGCGCAGCACATCGTTGTCCATGCACGGCAGGTCGTCGTGCACGAGCGAATAGGCGTGGATCAGTTCGGTGGCGCAGGCCGCGCGCAGCGCAGCGGCTTCATTGCCGCCAACCGCCTCGCTGGCCGCGAGCACCAGCAAGGGCCGCAGCCGCTTGCCGCCGTCGAGCACGGCATAGCGCATCGCATCGCCCAGCAGCACCGGCGAATCGACGCCGACCCAGCGCGACAGCGCCGCCTCGACGCGGGCCAGGTGCGGTTCGCTCCAGCCGGCGAGCCGGGCGGCGGTCCAGTCGGTCATGGTGGCCGCGCTCATTCGGCCGTCCAGACCCTGAGGCTGCCCGCGTCGAGCACCTTGATCTGGTCTTCGACCGCCTGCAGCTTGTCGCGGCAGAAGGCGAGCAATGCGGCGCCGCGCTGGTAGCTGCCCAGGAGCTGGTCGAGCGGCAACTGGCCCGATTCGAGTTCTGCAACCAGTTGTTCCAGTTCCTGAAGCCCGGCTTCGTAACTGGCGGGCAACGGCCCCGTATCGGGCGTGGCCGCCGGGCTGGAAGAGGAAGGGGAAGGCACCTTGGGCATGCAACGGAACGTGGGTGAAACGGGGCATTTTAGGACGGGGGGACAAACGGGGCCCCACGGGTACAATGCGAACTCTTCTTGTTGGCAAACCAACACACTCTCCGGGCCGTTGAACCTTCCAGACGGCGCCTCCCGTTATTTCCTTTTCTCTCCCTGTGGGGAGCTTGGTCAGGTCCTCCATGTCTGATTTAAGTCTTCAACTGCAGCAGGCCGCGAGCCAACTTCCAGTTTCCGCGTATTTCGACGAGGCCCTGTACGCCCGCGAAATGCAAAACCTTTTTGCGCGAGGGCCCCGCTATGTCGGCCATCGCCTCGCCGTGCCCGAAATGGGCAACTTCCACACCCTGCCGCAGGAGCACCAGGGCCGCGCGCTGGTCCACACGCCCAAGGGCGTGGAGCTGATCTCCAACGTGTGCCGCCACCGCCAGGCGCTGATCCTGCAGGGCCGCGGCCAGCTGGACAACCAGGCCGGCGGCAACATCGTCTGCCCGCTGCACCGCTGGACCTACGCCGCGAGCGATTCGCGCACCACCGGCACGCTGATCGGCGCCCCGCATTTCGAGCAGGACCCGTGCCTGAACCTGCACAACTACCCGCTCACCGAATGGAACGGCCTTCTGTTCGAGAAGAACCCCGACGGCACGGGTCGCGACGTAGCGGCCGACATGCGCGGCCTGGGCCCACAGGCCGACCTCGATTTCACGGGCTACGCGCTCGACCGCGTCGAACTGCACGAGTGCAACTACAACTGGAAGACCTTCATCGAGGTCTACCTGGAGGACTACCACGTCGGCCCGTTCCACCCGGGCCTCGGCAGCTTCGTCACCTGCGACGACCTGCGCTGGGAGTTCAATCAAAACTACTCGGTGCAGACCGTGGGCGTGGCCAATCGCCTCGGCCGCGCGGGCAGCCCGGTCTACCAGAAGTGGCAGGAGCAATTGCTCAAGTACCGCGACGGCAAGCCGCCGAAGTACGGCGCCATCTGGCTCACCTACTACCCGCACGTGATGGTGGAGTGGTATCCGCACGTGCTCACCGTCTCGACGCTGCATCCGGTGAGCCCGACGAAAACGCTCAACATGGTCGAATTTTTCTACCCCGAGGAAATCGTCGCCTTCGAGCGCGAGTTCGTCGAGGCCCAGCAGGCCGCCTACATGGAAACCTGCGTGGAAGACGACGAGATCGCCGAGCGCATGGACGCCGGCCGCCGCGCGCTGATGCTGCGCGGCGACAACGAGACCGGCCCCTACCAGAGCCCGATGGAAGACGGCATGCAGCAGTTCCACGAGTGGTACAAGGCCGCGATGCAGCAACCCGCGTGACATCGGCCTCGCCCCGCGCCCTGCGGGGCCTTCTTTTCCCTCATACGAAGTAGAGACGATGCAAGCGCTCTGGATGGTGCTCGGCGCCTTTTTGTTCGCCACCATGAGCGTCGTGGTGAAGGTGGCCTCGCAGTGGTTCAACAGCGGAGAGATGGTGCTCGGGCGCGGCCTGATCGGCATCGTTTTTCTCTGGCTGCTCGCACGCAACCGCGGCGTCTCGCTCGCCACCAGATACCCCGGCATGCACGCCTGGCGAAGCACCATCGGCGTGATCTCGCTGGGCGCATGGTTCTACGCCATCGCGCACATGCCGCTGGCCACCGCCGTCACGCTCAACTACATGAGCAGCGTGTGGGTCGCGGCCTTCCTCATCGGCGGGGCGCTGCTCGCATGGGTGCCAGTGCCCGGCCGCGACGGCCGCGTGGCGCGCCCGCCGCTGCAGGGCGCGCTCGCGATGACGGTGCTGGCGGGCTTCATCGGCGTGGTGCTGATGCTCAAGCCCACAGTGAGCGGCAACGAAGGCTTCGCGGGCATGCTGGGGCTGCTGTCGGGGCTGACAGCCGCCTTCGCGTACATGCAGGTGGTGGCGCTCTCGCGCATCGGCGAGCCCGAGCTGCGCACGGTGTTCTATTTCGCGGTCGGCTCGGCCGTGGCCGGTGCATTCGCCACGGCCGCCACCGGGTTTTCGGGCGGCAGTTCGTGGACATGGCAGCATGCGCTGTGGCTGCTGCCCATCGGCTTGCTCGCCGCCCTCGGGCAACTCTGCATGACGCGCGCCTACGCCACGGCCAAGACGGAAGCCGGCACCCTCGTGGTGGCCAACCTGCAGTACTCGGGCATCATCTTCGCGGCGTTTTACAGCGTGGTGGTGTTCGACGACCGCATCGATGCCCTCGGATGGGCCGGCATGGCGCTCATCGTGGTGAGCGGCATCGCGGCCACCGTGCTGCGCCAGCGGGCGGTGCCCAAGGCGCCGGCCGAAGAACACTAGCCTCTCACCGAAGGAGAACACGCCATGTACACCACCCTCGTCAGCGTCGAACAACTCCGCCAACTGCAAGACAGCGGCACGCCGCTCATGGTGTTCGACTGCAGCTTCGACCTCATGAAGCCCGAGGCCGGCCCGCAGCTCTACGCCGCGGCCCACATTCCGGGCGCGCAGTACGCCAACCTGGACACCGACCTGAGCGCCAGGCATGGCCTGCCCGGCGCGCACGGCGACGTGGTGGTGGCGCAGGAAGACGGCGTGCCCGCTTCGGGCGGCCGCCATCCGCTGCCCAGCCGCGAGAAGTTCGCGGCGTGGCTCTCCAGCGTCGGCTTTTCCAACGACATGCAGGCGGTGGTGTACGACCGCAACGGCGTCAACTACTGCGGGCGCCTGTGGTGGATGCTCAAGTGGATGGGCCACGACGCGGTGGCCGTACTCGACGGCGGCCTGCAGGCCTGGCAGGCCGCGGGCGGCGAGGTGACCGACCGCGAGGAGCCCACGCGCTTCCAGTCGAATTTCGTACAGGGCGAGCCGATTGCAAAGCTTGTGACTACCGACACTGTGTTGCGTCGGCTCGGCCAAGCTGACCAGCAGCTGATCGACGCACGGGCCGGTGCACGATATCGCGGCGAGGTGGAACCTCTGGACCCGATTGCCGGTCACATCCCCGGGGCCCTGAACCGGCCCTTCGCCGAGAACCTCGGTCCCGACGGCAAGTTCAAGCCGGCATCGCAATTGCGTGCCGAGTTCGAAGCGCTGCTCGCGGGACGCGACGCGGCGACAGTTGTCCACCAATGCGGCAGCGGCGTGAGCGCCGTGCCCAACCTGCTTGCGATGCAGATCGCCGGGCTCGGGACGACCGCGCTCTATGCCGGCAGCTGGAGCGAATGGAGCAACACGCCGGGGCTGCCGACCCGGCAAGGCGCAGAACCATGACACACATCCGACTCCGACGCATCTCCGGTCTCGCACTCCCCTCCTTATTGGCCACGGCACTTTTCGCCGCAACCCCGTTCCTCTCCGCGCAGGCCCAGCAGCAGCATGCGCATGTGCACGGCCAGATGAAGCTGGACGTGGCCATCGACGGCCCCACGGTGGTGATCGACATGGAATCCCCGCTCGACAACATCGTCGGCTTCGAACGCGCCCCGAAGACCGATGCCGAGAAGAAGACCGTGGCCGACGCCGTCGCCCAGCTGCGCGCGGCCGACAAGCTCTTTGCCATCGACCCCGCCGCCAACTGCAAGCTCGGCCCGGTCGACCTGCGTTCCGGCGCGCTCGGCCTCGGCAACCCCGACCCGAACGAGCCCCCGGGCCATGCCGACCTGGACGCCACCTTCTCCTTCAACTGCACCAACGCGGCCGCCGCGAAGTTCATCGACCTGAGCCTGTTCAGCGCCTTCAAGGGCCTTCGCCAGATCGATTCGCAGATCGCTTCGTCGCAGGGCCAGTTCAAGCGCCAGATCAAGCGCCCCGCGGGCGCGCAAGCGGCCCAGCCCGCCCGTCTGAGCTGGGGCAAGTAACACTGTGAGCACCGCTTTGCAGGCCGACTCGACGCCCCTTCGCGTCGTGCTCGCGGCCGAATCGCTGCGCTTTGCATGGCCCGGCGTGAAGGCGCCCTGCATCGACATCGAGGCCTTCCGCATCACCGCCGGCGAATCGGTGTTTTTGCATGGCCCGAGCGGCTGCGGCAAGAGCACGCTGCTGTCGCTTCTGGCCGGCGTGCTGGTGGCCGACGAAGGCCGCGTCACGCTGCTGGGGCACGACTGGTCCCAGCTCTCCAGCGCCGCGCGCGACCGCTGCCGCGTGGCCCATGTCGGCTACATCTTCCAGCAGTTCAACCTGCTGCCCTACCTGAGCGTGCTCGACAACGTCCTCCTGCCCTGCCGCTTTTCGGCCCGGCGCGAGGCACAGGCCGCACGCAAGGGCAGTTCGCGCGAAGAAGCCGAGCATCTGCTCGACCAGATGGGCCTGGACCGCAACCTCTGGAAGCGCCAGGCGCTGCAGCTCTCCGTGGGCCAGCAGCAGCGCGTGGCCGCGGCGCGTGCGCTCATCGGCCAGCCCGAAGTGGTGATTGCCGACGAGCCGACCTCCGCACTCGACGAAGACCGCCGCGAGGCCTTTCTCGACGTGCTGCTGACAGCCTGCGTCGAGAACCACAGCGCCCTCGTCTTCGTGAGCCACGACCAGCGCATCGCGCAGCGCTTCGCGCGGCATGTGCTGCTGCCCGAGATCAACCGCGCCGCATCCAGCGCCATGGCGGTGGACGCATGAGCCGCCGGGCCGCTCCCAAGGTGAATACAGCAGCGCGTAGCGCGGAGGTCTACTGATGCGTGCGCTCTTCTCCATCGCATGGCGCAGCGCCTGGAACCGGCGCTTCACGCTCGCGCTCACCGTGTTCTCCATCGCGCTCTCGACCTTCCTTTTGCTCGGCGTCGAACGCATCCGCACCGAGCTGCGCGAGAACTTCGCCTCGTCCGTCTCGGGCACCGACCTCATCGTCGGCGCGCGCACCGGGTCCACGCAGCTCTTGCTCTACTCGGTGTTCCGCATCGGTGCCGCCACCAACAACATTTCGTGGAAGAGCGTGCAGGCGCTGGCCGCGCACCAGGGCGTCGACTGGGTCGTGCCGCTTTCGCTGGGCGATTCGCACCGCGGCTTCGCGGTGCTGGCCACGTCGCCCGAGTACTTCACCCGCTTTCGCTACGGAGACAAGCAACTCCTGAAGTTGCGCGAGGGCAAGCCCTTCAGCGAACTCTTCGACGCGGTGGTGGGCGCCGAAGTGGCCGACAAGCTCGGCTACCACGTGGGCCAGAAGATCACGCTCGCGCACGGCAGCGGCGAGCTCAATGTGGCCGAGCATGCCGACAAGCCCTTCACCGTGGTCGGCGTGCTCGCGCGCACCGGCACGCCGGTGGACCGCACGGTGCACATCGGCCTCGAAGCGATGGAGGCCATCCACCTCGAATGGGTCGGCGGCGCGCCGATGCCGGGCGTGAAGATTCCCGCCGAGCAGGTGCGCAAGTTCGACCTCACGCCCAAGAACGTGACCGCCGCGCTCGTGGGCCTGAAGAACCGCGCCGCGGTGTTCGGCGTGCAGCGCTGGATTTCCACCTACAACGGCGAGCCGCTCATGGCCATCCTCCCCGGCGTGGCGCTCGACGAGCTGTGGAGCGTGATCGGCATCGGCGAGAACGCGCTCTTGCTGATGTCGGCGCTGGTTGCGCTGGTGAGCCTCGCGGGCCTGGTGTCCGTGGTGATGGCGGGCCTGAACGAACGGCGGCGCGAACTGGCCGTGCTGCGCGCGGTGGGCGCGGGCCTTCGCCATGTGCTGGCCCTGCTCGCGCTCGAAGGTGCGATGGTCACCGTGCTGGGCGTGGCCTTCGGCGTGGTGATGGCGGTGCTCGGCATCGCCCTGCTCTCGCCGTGGCTGCAGTCGCAGTTCGGGCTGACATTGAGCCTCTCGGAACCTACACTCAACGAATGGCTGCTGATGGCGAGCCTGCTGGTCGCAGGCTGGCTGGCCAGCTTGCTCCCTGGCATTCGCGCCTACCGACTCTCACTGGCGGACGGCCTCTCACCGAGGATTTGAACCATGCGCATCGCAAAGAAGACTTCCACGATCACGGCTTTCAATCGGCTTTCAATGCTGCTGGCCGGCGCCGGCCTCGCAGCGATGGCATGGGCCGCCGAGCCCGCCCCCAAGGACACCACCGCATCGAACCCGCTCGGCGGCAAGGCCGTTGCACCCGCCGTTGCCAAGGGCACGCCGGGCCAGCCGCGCCAGATCACCTGGGAAGAGCTGGTGCCCAAGGACTGGGACCCGGCCAAGGAGTTCAAGGGCATGGACCTGAGCGCGCTGGACGACGGCGACCCGCGCGCCAACGAATTGCTCATGAAGATGCAGGAGGTGTCGAACAACGCACCGACCAATCCTGCGATGAACGGCGCCGAGATCAAGATCCCCGGCTTCATCGTGCCGCTCGAAGAGGCCAAGGGCGAGGTCACCGAGTTCCTGCTCGTGCCCTACTTCGGCGCCTGCATCCACACGCCGCCGCCGCCGGCCAACCAGATCCTGCACGTCGTTCCGCAAAAGGGCGCCAAGTTCCGCGCCATGGACACCGTGTGGGTCACCGGCAAGCTGCAGACCCAACGCAACGATTCGATGATGGGCGTGAGCGGCTACCACGTGAGCGCCAGCAGCGTCACCAAGTATTCGGGCGGCGCCAAGTAAGGCAAGCCCGCGCGATCCGTGGCCGCCCCATGTGGGCGATGCCCCACATGGGCAGCAGCGCGCGGACGACACAGACGGTTGCATCACCGGCGCAGAGTCGGTCATCGCAGACCGTCAGGGACCGTTGAGAGAGTCAGGCGTGACGTCGGCGCCTTGATGGAACTCCAGATGAACATCCAACGTCCCGCCCCCCAGTCTCTCCCCCGAGCGCTTGCGATCTCGCTGTGCATCGGTGCACTCGTTCTCGCAGGCTGCGACAAGGCTGCGCCGCCGAATCCCGCGGCGGCGCCCGCTGCGGAGCAGCAACCCATCTCGATGCCGCCGCCCACGGTGCCCCAGGCTCCCGCGGCGCCGGTGCCGGCGGCCTACACACCGCCATCGGCCGAGCAGCTCTACCAGTTGGTGGCCCCCATCGCGCTCTACCCCGACAAGCTCGTCGCACAGATCCTCGCGGGCGCCACCTACCCCGAGCAGATCACCGCCGCGCACGACTGGCTCGGGCAGAACCAGTCGCTCAAGGCCGGCCCGCTCGCCGATGCCGCCAACCAGCAGCCTTGGGACCCAAGCGTGAAATCGCTCACCGCCTTTCGGCCCGTGATCGACCAGCTCGCCGGCAACATCGCGTGGACCGAATCGCTCGGCAAGGCCTACTACAACGACCCGGCCGACGTGATGAACGCGATCCAGGTCATGCGGCAGCGCGCATCGAGCGCGGGCCGGCTGAAGAACAACAGCAAGCTGCGCGTCGCGAGCGCCGCCACGCCGCGCGACTACGTGCCGGCACCGGACATGCAGCCTGTCTACGGCGGCCCCGCAATCATCGAGCCACCGCAGCAGCTCATCACCATCGAGCCGGTGCAGCCCGACGTGGTCTACGTGCCGCGCTACGACCCGCAAGTGATCTACGGTGAGCCGCTGCCCGTCTATCCCGGCTATGCCTATGCGCCCCCGCCTCCTGTCGAGGTCGTGCCCGGCTACAGCCGCGGCCAGGTTGCCGCGGCCGGCGCGCTGGCGTTCGGCACGGGCGTGATCGTGGGCGCCGCGCTGGAGCGCCACGGCTGGGGATGGAACTCATGGAACATGAACTGGGGCGCACCGCGCGATCGCGGGTACGGGCGTGACCGCGACCGCGTGGCGCAGCCGGCCTTTGCGCGGCCAGCGGTGGTCTACAACAACAGCACCTACATCTCGCGCTCGACCACCGTCGTCAACAACAACGTCAACGTGCGCAACGTCTACAACAACAACGACCGCAACGGCGGACCACGCGGCATGCCGCCCGGCGCGCCGCCGCCCAACTTTGCACAGCAGCAGCAACAACAGGCGCAGTTCGCGCAGATGCAGCAACAGCAGCAACAACAGTCACGTCAGCAACAGGTTGCGGCGCAACAGCAACAGCAACAGCAACAGCAACAGCAACAGCAGGTGCAGCAACAGCAAGCTCAGCAACGCGCACAGCAGCAGGCCCAACGGCAGCAAGCGCAGCAGTTGCAGGCTCAGCAAGCACAACAGCAACAGCAGGCGCGACAGGCACAACAGGCCCAGCTTCAGCAACGACAGCAGCAGGACCAGGCGCGCCGCCAGCAAGCGCAGCAGGCACAGCAGCAGGCGCGCGCCGCCAACCAGCAGCAACCGCAGCAGCAACAGCAACAGGCCCGGCTCCAACAGCAACAACAGCAGGAACAGTTGCGGCGCCAGCAGATGGAACAGCAACAGCAGGCCCGCGCCGCGGGCCAGCAGGCCCAGCAACAGCAGCAGCGTGCGTTGCAGGACCGGCAGCGCCAGCAGCAGCAATCGCAACAGGCGCAGCAAGCCCAGCAGGACCAGTCACGACGCCAGCAGATGCAGGCACAACAACAAGCCCAGGCCCAAGCCCGCGCGGCCCAGCAACAACAAGCTCAACAACAGCAAGTACAGCGGCAGCAGGCGCAGCAACAGCAGCGCCAACAGCAGGCTCAGAACGAGGCCCGTCAGCAGCAGGAGCAGATGCGCCGCCAGCAACAACAGCAACAACAGCAACAACAACAGCAGGCCCAGGCCGCTCGTGCCCAGCAGCAACAGGCGATGCAGCAACGCCAACAGCAGATGCAGCAACAGCAGCAACAAGCCCATCAGGCGCAACAGGCCCAGATGCGCCAGCAGCAGCAACAACAGGCCCAGCAGCACGCCGCTGCGGCAGCCGCCGCGGCCGCGGCTCGCCGACCGCCGAATCGCCCCGGCGAGCCGCCGAAGCAGCAGCCCTGAGGCTGGGGTCGGCCTTCCTCTCGTCTCTTACTGCTTGCCGATTTCCGTCAGCAGGCGCGTGACGAGGTAGATGCGCGGCACGATCGAATCGACTTCGATGTATTCGTCGCGTGCGTGGTAGCCGAAGCCCGCGAGGCCGAAGCTCTCGACCACCGTCGCCTTGCCCGAGCGGCCCGCATAGCCCGCGTCGGTGCCGCCGCCGGTCATCGGCGTCAACGCGAGGTCGCGGTCGATTTCCTTGTAAATCGCCTGCGCCTTCTCTGCCAATGCGCGACCCTTCGCGCCCGCCACGAATGCTGGGCGGCCGACCTCGACCTTCACCGTCGTCTCGGTGTCGGGAATCAGCTTGCCGCTCGCGATCTTCGCCTGCAGCACTTCGTTGAGTTTCTTCTCGGCGCCCGGCTGCGTGATGCGGATGTCGCCCAGTGCCTGCGCCTTCTCGGTGATCTGGTTGATCGGGCCGGTGGCGCGCGCCACGGTCCAGTTGAGCGTCACGCCCGGGATGTCTTTCGCGAGGTCCTTGGTCTGCAGCATCTGGTACGACAGCTCGTACAGCGCGTTGCGGCCCAGCTCGGGCGCGGCACCCGCGTGCGCCGCGCGGCCCTTCACTTCCATCGTCGCCTGCGCAATGCCGGCCGCGCCGAGCAGCAGCGACTCGCCCTTGGCCACCGACTTGGCCGCCGTCGGTTCGAACGACAGCACCGTATCGTGCAGGTCGGCCGTGGTGGCGATGAGTTCGCCCGAGCCCACCGAGCCCACTTCTTCGTCGGGGTTCACCAGCACGGTGACCGTGTCGTAGTCGCGCCAGCCCGCATCGGCGAGGATCTTCAGCGAGGCCAGCATCACCGCGATGCCGCCCTTGTCGTCGGCTATGCCGGGGCCGTAGATGCGGTTGCCGTCCACCTTGTAAGGCTGGCTGCCGAGGATGCCGGCCGCATACACCGTGTCCATGTGGCCCTGCAGCATGATCTTGCGCTTGCCCGTGCCCTTCCGCGTGCCGATGACGATGTCCGCGCCCGCGCCGGCTTCTGTCTTGCGGCGCTCGGTCTTGAAGCCCGCGGCCTTCAGGCGCCCCTCGATCACGTCGGCCATCTTGAGCAGGCCCTCGACGTTCAGGCTGCCCGATTCGATCTGCACCATCTCCTTCAGGTTGTCGATGACGGCGGGCTGCGCCTTCTCTGCGGCGGCGAGCAGCTTGGCATCGGGCGCGGCCTGCACGGCGATGGCGGCCAGGGCGAGACCGGAGGCCAGCGCGATGGAACGCAGGGCGAAGAAGGACGAAGAGTGCATGGACATGAGGGTTCCCGTTTGGCTGAAGTGAATGGCGGGCGACAGCATAGCGGCGGCATGGGAGAAGGCTGCGCAAATCGGCGACAGCGCGACGCTACGTCCAGCGGCGATGCGGCCCCCCGGCGCACGATCCTCAGTTCTCAGCGCATCGGGCCGTACTGCTGCCGAAAACGCTCCTGCAACTCGATCGCGCCGCGCATTCTCGGATCAGCCATGTCGCGCCGCATGCGCTCCTTGTCGGCGGCATCCCTCCTCATCGCCTCCACCAGCCGGTTCTGGTCTTCCTGTCTTTCGCTTCTCTGGCGCTCCCTGTGCTCCCGGGTCTCGCGCAAGTCGGCGTCTGCCTTGGCCCGCTCCTCCCGCTCATTGGTTGCGCCGTCACGCGGACGGCCCAAGGCCTTGAGGATTCCCAGCAGCGTAAACGCGAGGCCACTCCGCACCGGGTTTGCCTGTTCCTTCGCGGGCTGGCTATCGCCTGGCACCTCCGCAGGCACTCTGTGAGCCGATGCGCATCCTGTGACGGCGGCGAACAGGAGCGGAATCAAGACGACGCCGACGAAAGCGCGCTGAATAGACGATGAAGAAGAGGCCATGGCGTTGCATTGTCGAAAGCGAGCTGGTGCTGCAACAGTGTTGAAAGTCATGGCTGTGTAAAGCGGCAAGGCTGCGAAGACGCCGATGACCATGGGGATCCCTCATGCATCCGCCGGCATCCTGCATGCGCATGTCGTACGGCAGAATTCGGCCGGAAGCGGGCGCGCTCTTCACGCCAAGACAGCATGCGTTCGAGACCCTGACACACAGGAAGGAGGACTGGCGATGCCCAGGCATTCAATTTTCGCGATGGCCTTCGCGAAGGTCTATCCGATGTACGTTCAAAAAGCGGAACGCAAGGGCCGAACGAAAGAAGAAGTCGACCAGATCATTTGCTGGCTGACAGGCTACGACGAAGCAGGACTGCGTCGGCAGATCGAACGGCAGAACGATTTCCAGACTTTCTTCGCCGAAGCGCCGGCCCTTCACCCGAACAGCCCGCTCATCAAGGGCGTGGTCTGCGGCGTTCGCGTGGAAGACATCGACGATCCGCTCATGCAGAAGATCCGCTACCTGGACAAGCTGATCGACGAGCTTGCCAAAGGGAAGGCGATGGAAAAAATTCTGCGGGTGTAGGTTGTGAAGGTCAGCGCCGGAAGCAGAGGCTCTCCCGAAGGCGCCTGCCTGCAGCAACTGTTCGATCTGGCCACGACGGTAGAGGCCGTGCAGCTGCGGTGAGCGGCACGGCGCCTCGAACTCACACCACAGGCAACAAGGCCCCCGTCATCAACCGCAGGTTCTGCACCGCCGCCCCTGCGGCCCCTTTGCCCAGGTTGTCCAGGACGGCGCTCAAGACGATCTGCCCCGTGCGCTCATTCCACGCGACACCAAGGCTCATGTCGTTCGAGCCGTTGTGCACTTGCGGATCGAGCTCCGTCATCGGTGCGCCAGAAGACATCGGCATCACGCGCACATGCACTGCATCGCGGTACCGTTCCACGAGGCACTCATGGATGCGAGCGCCAGACACACCGGCGGGAAGCATCCGCGCGTGCAGCCCGATGGTGAGCACGATGCCCTGCCGGTAGCTGCCATAGGCCGGCACGAAGATGGGCCGCTCCGTCAAGCCGGCATACGTCTCGATTTCCGGCACGTGCTTGTGCTCGAGCGCAAGGCCATAGACCTTCAGTGAATGCGCCCCAGCGCCCACCCCGGCCTCGTACGCTTCCACCCCCGCCCTGCCCTGGCCCGAATAGCCCGAGACGGCCTGAATGACCAGCGGATAGTCGGCAGGCAACAGCCCCGCATCCGTCAGGGGTCGCAGCAAGGCAACCGCGGCCGTGGGGTAGCAGCCCGGATTCGTGACCCGCAGTGCCGACGCGATGCGCTCGCCCTGTTGCGCATCGAGTTCCGGCAGGCCATAGACCCAGCCCGGGCTGGTGCGGTGCGCCGAGCTGGCGTCGATGACGCGCACCGAAGGGTTCTCGATCATCGCCACCGCATCGCGCGCAGCGGCATCGGGCAGGCACAGGATGGCGATGTCGCTCTCGTTCAGGGCGGCCCGGCGGGCGGCCGCATCCTTGCGCAGGTTGGCCGGCAATGTGCGAATGCGAAATTCCCCGCCGCGCAGGCGGTTCTGCAGGTCAAGGCCGGTGGTGCCCTGGTCGCCGTCGATGAAGATGTTGAGGTCCATGGGGCGCGATGGTAGGGACGCAGCCTCGATGGCTCCAGCTAAATATACGCAATGCAGGATTAAGAAAAGTTAAATTAGCGCGATGCGAGAACTCAGCCTTGACCATCTGCGCACCCTCGTCGCCATTGCCGACCTCGGCTCCCTGGCCAACGCCGCGCGCGCCCTTCACCTGGCGGCGCCCACCGTCACCGTTCAGATCGCGGAACTGGAGTCGCGCCTGGGTGGCCAGTTGCTCGTTCGCGGGCGAGGGCCCGCGCAAGCGACCGCCTTGGGCGAGCGATTCATCGCGCGTGCCCGCAGGCTGCTCGCGGACGCGGACGACGCCGTGGAAGACGTTCGACGCCAGCTCGCCGGCCAAACGGGCCGCGTGCGGGTGGGAGCCTCGACAGGCACCATTGCGCACCTGCTGCCGCCCGCGCTCAAGCGCCTTGCCCGGCACCATCCCGGCATCGACGTCAACGTGCAGGTACTGACCTCCAACGACAGCATGGCCCGGCTCGCCGCGGGCAGCCTGGACCTGGCGGTCGTGGCACTGCCGCAGGCGCCTGTGCGCGGCGTTCATGTCACGCCGCTGAGGCGCGAGGCGGTCGTCGCCTTTCTGCCGGCGGACTGGAAGGCGCCCCGGCGGCTGACCCCACAGTGGCTGGCCGAACGGCCGCTGATCATGAACGACGCCTCCACACGTCTTTACCGGCTGACCGCGGAATGGTTCTCCGCGGCTGGCGTGCATTGCCGGCCGCGCATCGAGCTCAACTACAACGATGCGATCAGGACACTGGTCGCGGCCGGCTATGGAGCGGCCTTGCTGCCGGAGGAATCGCACGGCGACAACGAGCCTGCGCGTGATCCTCGCATCGCCATTCGTCCGCTCAGTCCGGCGCTGTGGCGGCAGCTGGGTCTCGCGGTGAGCGACCGAGGCGCGAGCGGGCCGACGCGTTTCGTGCTGGAGGCGTTGCAGCCTGAGAAGCACGCTTCGGCGGCTTGAGTCGATCGCGGAGAACGCGCTGATCGACGTGGCCGCGATCGGCGGCGACCGGCAGCGTGGCCAGCGACTGGACGCCGGTGGCCCAGCCCACGGCGGCAGCACCGAACCCGAGGCGGTTGCGCACCTCGAGGGCGAGGGCGCCAGGGGAATGCTGATTGCAAGGAAT
The DNA here is from genome assembly GCF_030812215.1 of Variovorax boronicumulans. Lineage (GTDB taxonomy): Bacteria > Pseudomonadota > Gammaproteobacteria > Burkholderiales > Burkholderiaceae_C > Variovorax > Variovorax boronicumulans_C. The sequence goes on from NZ_JAUSSG010000001.1 coordinate 1,163,085, forward strand.
CCGAGGAAGACCGCCAGCACCACGGGAGCGAGCCATCCGCTCTCGCGATGTCACTTCTTGCGGGCCACGATGTAGGGGCGGTTGTCATTGCCCTTCGTTGCGTGGTTCTCGGTGGCGAGTATTTCGAAGCCCGCCGCTTCGACGTGGCGGCCCAGTTCACTCGCGCGAAAGATGCCGGCATGCGGTGCCTTGCCGATCGCTCGCATCACGGGCAATGCAAGGCGGATGAGCGGGTTCATGTCGCCGACGCAGGGTGTCTTGGAGATGAACAAACCGGCTGGCGTGAGCACGGTGCGAATGGCGTGCAATGTGCCGGGCAGGTCGTGCACCAGGTGCAGGTAGTTGAATCCCAGGACGGCGTCGAACCGCGCGACCTCCGATGCCAGCACCTCTGCGGTCGCGGTGCGGAAAGCCAGAGCCGGTACAGGGCTCGCGGCGTGCTTGTCATTGGCGATCGCGATCATTCCGACGGAGATATCCGTCGCAAGGTAAGCAGCGGCATGGCCCGCAAGCCGCAGCGCCGTCGTTCCCGTTCCGCAACCCAGCTCCAGCACCTTGGTGTTCGGGTTCAACAGGGCGCGCGTGCGGTCCAGCGTGCGCTCGTAGCCAGCCGGGTCTGCGACCGCGCTCGTCGCATACCTGGTTGAAGTCCGGTCCCAGAATTTCGCGTCGCTCTCCGTGCTCATGGTGGGTTGCGTTCTGCAGATGTTCCCTGCCCCCGTTCGACGACTGCCACGCGAGCATCAAGCGCTTCGAAGTGACGGACCAGGTAGTCCTTCGCCGCGTTGCTGACGTTGTCGACCAACAGCGGCAAGGGCAGCCGATGCTTGAGCTTGAGCAGGCTTGCGCCGGCCAGATGCCTGTAGTCCGGATGCGCCTTGAGCGCGGTCAGCACCTGCAGCGGCTGGGCACCCAGGTCCGTCAGATGCACCGTGTAGAAAAGGACCTTCGACGGAACATCGTCCCGCGGAACCGGCGCATCGATTTCGATGCGCTCCATCAGCATTCGAAGATTCGGAAACAGCGGCTGCGGCGACCAGCGGCCGCTTCCGTGCCAGTCCCAGAGCACCGGCACTTCGGGCTGGCTGATGTCGCCGATCAAGGGATCGCCATCGGCGTTCTGCAGGACCACCCAGTGCGGCTGCCATTCGCCGGTTTCCACGGCATCGCTCCACACCAGATGCTCCGGCGTGCTCGCCTCTTGATCCAGGATGAAACGGTAGCCCTCCATGGCCGCCAGGAGGCCAGGCACATCGACGGCGCCCGCGCCGGTGAGTTCGCCACGCCAACCCTCGCGCCAATCCGCCTCGTCCAGCACGAGGGGTTGGGTCCCCATGCTGCGACACCAGGCGAACCAGTCCTGCATCGGTGGGGGCAAGGGCGGCAGAGCGAACTGCGCCGCCAACGAGGCCTGGATGTCGGCCGGGCTGGGCCAGTTGTCGGGTGTCAGTGCCATGGATGTTCGAAGATTTCTTCAGCTTGCTTCCGCTGCCTGCGGCATGTTGCCATTGAATGTGCCGAGGGCGCGGCCTGCCGTTCCCAGGCCGCCTCAATAGGTCACCGTCACCGTGATGGTGTTGCTGTAGCTGCCCGGCGCAACGTACTGCCCGATCGGAATGCGCCCATACACGGTGTAGCTGCGCGGCACCGAATTGCCGCCGGCCGATGCGAGCGCGCTGTAGCTGTCGGTGACCGTGCCGGTGCCCCACACCGTGGTGCGCGCATTCGTGGTGTAGAGGTTGTAGCCCAGCGGCGTGCTGCTCGGGCCCGTCAGTTGCCGGTTGGCGATGCTGCCGCCCGTCCCCGCGCTGAGACCGATCGAGTAGGACAGGGTCACCAGGATCCCCAGGCCGGTGACCGTGCCGACGACGTTGATCGTCGTGGTGTTGTCCTTGGGCGTGGGACTGGACGGATCGTAGTTTCCGAACGCGAGCGGCAACGGCACGGTGACCGTCGCACTGCAACTGAACAGGCCCACGCCCGTGCACGCGGCATCCGCATCCTGCGCACCCAGCAGGCCGGCCACTCCGAGGGCCAGCACCGATGCGGCGCATGCGGTGCGCTTCATGGCCGCGGCGATGATGGAACGGGCTGGCATCGGTAAGTGCCCAGGGAGGGCAATGTGCCGGAGCGGTCGATCTCGCCGAGCGTGAAGCGGCAGTGCCCCTTCGTCCACCGGGCCTCGAAGCTTTCGCGGGGCTGCGGATCGTCGATCGAAAGCTGGCCGTTGAAGCCCGAGAGCAGCGAGGTGCCGCGTGCCGGCCGCAGCACGTCGACGCCCGCGGGAAGCGGGCTGCCGTCGGGCAGCAGCACCGTCGCGCTCGCCAGCATCCCGCGCGAGATGTCGAAGCTGGCCGCGGCCACGCCCTTGTAGCGCGGCACCACGCGGATGGCGTCGCTGCGCACCTGCGCCTCGATCGGCAGGTCGCCGTTGTCGATGCTGATGTGGTTGGGCTCGTAGGCGCGCAGCCCGGAGACGATGGCGCGGCCCTCGCTGTCGGTGGTTGTCCAGGGCAGGTTCTCGCGGTAGACCTTCACCCCCGGGGCTCCGGGCACCGTCACCAGCGCGAACGCATCGTCGGATTGGCGGGTGGCGAAGGTCATGCCGCCTGCGTAGCCCACGGCGCCGCTCGCACGCACGCGCATCGCGTTCTGGCCCTGTGCGCGCGCCGCCTCTGCGGTGAGCAGGCCGTAGCGGCCGCGATAGTCGACACCGGCCTCGGTGCGCGCGTTCTCGCCATCGGCGGCGCGAAGCCGCCAGCCCCAGCCGGTGTCGCTGGGCGGCTGCTGGCTCATCTCGGCGACGGCCGAATGTTTTCCGGGGTTCTGCTGCTGCAGCGAGAGCGAGGCGTTGCGGCCTTCGCCGAGCGCGAAACTGAGGCTGACGCCTACCGATGTCGTGGGGCGCCTGCCGTCCTGTCGCGTGTGGGCCACGTAGGTTCCGAGCCAGGCGCCGGCGCCCACGCCGATCGACCAGCTCGCCGTGGTCACGCCCACGCGCTCGCCGGTGTTGTAGTGCAGCCGTGTGTGGCTGGCGCCCAGCGTGCCGTAGCGGCCCAGCGAGCGGCCCGCGAACAGCTGGCTCTGGGCGTCGATGTGCACGGGGCTGTCCTGCCAGGCGATCTGCGTGAAGCCGCGGCTCGCCACCTGCCGGCTGGCGGAGAAATTCCATTCGTCGCTGGTGCGCGTGTAGGCCGCGCGCCAGAGCCGTCCGCTCCCGCCGTCGCGGCTGCGACTGACGGCGCCATGCAATGCGAACTCGCCCACCGTGCCCCACACCCACGTCAGGCCGGCGCCTGCCGTCTGGCTGCGCGCACCGGCTTCGCCGCGCACCTCGACGGTGGCGCTGTCGCTGAGGCCGCGCCGCCAGCTGCCGGCCACGAAGGGCGGCCCGTAGTCGAAGCTGCGCTCGCCGTAGCGAAGGCGCGTCCAGCCGGCTTCCAGCGAGTAGTCGGAGAGCCCCGCGCGCAGCAGGTTCGAGCTCACGTAGTAGGGCGTGGTCACGGTGCGCTGTACGCCCAGCGCATCGGTGACCGCGAAGCGCATCTCGCCCGCGCCGGTGAGCACCGGCACGTCGGTGATCGCGAACGGTCCCGCATCGACGCGGCGCTGGTAGCGCAGCGTGTCGTTCACGTACACCTCCACCGCCGAAGGCACGGCCGCGCCGCCGTTGAGCGTCGGCATCGGATAGCTGATGTAGCCCGGCTGCAGGCCGAAGCGGGTGCCGAACTGCACCCCGCCGAAGCGAAAGGGCGTGGACCATGCGGATGCCTGCGTGATCGCATCGCCGATCGTGAGGCGGGTCAGGCGATCGGGATCGTCGCGGCGGAAATAGCTGTCCAGCCGGGTCGTGCCATGCCCCCCGAACGCGGAGCCGGAGCGCCCGGCAACAAAGCCCGTGCCCGCAAGCCCCCACTCGCCCGACGTCGCGGCATCGAAGTATCCCGAGGCGCGCGTGCCCTCGCGGTCATGCTGCAGCACGAGGTCGTAGTTGAGGAAGGCGCCGAAGGCCGAGGCCGACAGCGGCGGGCGATCGCTCGCGGGCCGCTGTGCGCGCACGGTGCCGGGCGTGAATGCATCGGCCGGCACCGTCAGCGCCACGCTCTGCGCGCTTTCGTCCAGCTGCAGCCGCGCGCCCGGCAACGCGCGCAGGTCGTAGTAGTTCGTCTCTCCGCGCCGCAGCGCCGGCGTGGAAGGCCGCACCAGGCGCCAGGCGGCGAGGTCCGCTTCGGCGGCCAGCAGTTGCGCACCGCGCCGAAGCAGCGGGCGTGGCGCCTGCTGCGCCTCTCCGTTGATGCGCACGTCCAATATCGCCGGCTGCGCGTCGTCGACAACCTCGGCCGCTCCTTCGGCCGGCAGCGCCTGTGCGCAGGCAACCCGCAGGCCCAGCCAGCCGCAGCACGCCCAGACGCTAGCGCGGCATGGCAGGCGCACGGGGCACGAGCACGGTGGCGGTGACGGTGGACAAGGCCTCGGGCGCATCGGTGGCGGCCTCGATGTGCAGGCGGGTATCGGGCGGCAGGGCCGGGAGCTCCAGCTCGATGCCGGCCGACTGCCCGGCCAGCGCGTAGTGGGAAAGGCTCTTTCGCAGCAGCTCGGCGCCGCCCTCGCGGCGCACCACCAGTTGCGTGAGCTGGATGTGCTCGCTGCCCTGGTTGTCGAGCATGAGCTTGTAGCCGCGGCCGCCCGCGCCGCCCGCCTGCAGGCGCCATTGCAGCGCCTGCCGCAATTGCAACGGCGGCACGAAGATCGGCACGCCGATGCGCAGCAGCGTCTGCAGCTTCACGCCACCGTCGGCCGGGAGCGCCTGGTCGCGCGGCAACTGGCGCAGGAAGACGCGGTAGCTGCGCTCCACGGCCTCGGCCGGCACCTGCAGTCCCAGGCGCACGATCTGCCGCCCGCCAGGCGGCAGCCGAAAGATGCTGGGGTTCACCAGCACCTCGCGCGTGGGTTGATAGACATCGCGCCCGTCCTCTTGCGACCAGACCAATACCTCGGCCTGCACCGCGACCTCTTCCGCCTCATCGCTGTTGCCCATGGTGAGCGAGGCCACCGGCCTCTCCGGCGTCAGCACGAGGCGCAACGGGGCCACGCTCAGGCTTGCAGCCAGCGCGCCGATGGGCATCAGCACGCAAGGCAGCAGAGCGGACCACCGCAGGAAGGTGCGGCGCATGCCGCAAGTGGCTGCGATCAATCTGTGGTCAATAGGTCAGCGTGAGCGTGATGGTGTCGGCGTAGTCGGTCGCCGCCGCGGCGGCGTACTGCGCTGTGGGAATCTGTCCGTAGACGGTCTGTGTCTGGGGCAGCCCGGTGCCGGTGTAACCGGTGGCCGAGGTGCTGTTGTCCCAGTTCGTCGTGTGCGTGCTTTCCTTGAAGAGGCCGTACGACAGCTTGTTGTTGCCGGCGGCGGCCGTGGGGCTGGTCATGGCGCGCGTGGTGATCGTCGCGCCCGCGCTGGTGCCCGCGTTCAGCCCAAGGGAATAGGGCGTGCCGAACGTGCAGGTGACGCTGAAGGTGGTGGTACCGCTCAGCGCCGTGGCGGCTGCAGGGTCGTAGTTTCCGAAGGCCAGCGTGGCGGGGGTCGTCATCAGGCAGGCCTTGAGCACAGTGGCCGTCACCTGGAAGGTCGTGGTGGCAGTGACGGCGTTCGCCGATGGCATGACCGCGAGCAACGCGCCGACCGGCAACGCGATGCGGGCGACTGCGTGAAAAAAAGGGCGGAGTGTGCGGCGCATCGGGTTGGACCTTTCATTGAAAGACAGCCCCCTTTCTAACCACTCTCGCGCCAATGCAATGTAGGAACATTCCTTCCGTCCGCAGACCGCGACAGTACCTTTGCGCTCAAGGACCAGAGGAAGAGTTATTTAGACCTACTCCCATCGCCGGATGCGGTCGTCCGGCGCCGCCCTGTCATGCATCGGCATGTTCCCGCTGACCGAGATCGGGCCTTCAGCTTTTGCTGCGTCCCGTTTTCCTCGCCGCCACCTTGCGCGTCGGCTTCAGCACAGGCGCCTCGCGCGCCGACTTCATGTGCCCGCTCTCCCCCGTAGTCACGCCGACGATCTTCGCAAGCTGCCGGCTCACGCTCACATAGGCATGGCCGATGCTGCTGTCGTAGTACAGCGAATCGCCGCGTGCCAGGTGCACCACTTCGCCCGTGTCGAAGTGCACCTCGATCTCGCCCGACAGCACATAGGCGAACTCTTCGCCCGGATGCCGCGCGAAGTCTTCCGGGCCGTTGATGCGGCGCGCGTGCACCGTGCCGACGACCGGGCTCATCTGCTTGCCGGCTGCCGTGGTGCCGAGGAATTCGTAGGCGAACGAGAGACCGCGGTAGACCACGCCCTTGCCCGCGCGCGTGACCACGGGTCCATCGAACTGCGCGGGCTTGACGCCGGCGCCTGCGAACATCGCGTTCATGTCCATCTCGAGCGCGCGGCCCAGCGCGGCAAAGTTCTCGTAGCCCAGCGCGAGCTGGCCGCGCTCGGCGCGCGAGATGGTGGTGATCGACACGCCCGAACGCTCGGCCAGCTGCGCCAGCGTCCAGCCGAAACGCTTGCGCGCGGTGCGCAGGCGGTGACCGAAAGTGGTGCGGTCCAGCGTGGGCGCTTCGTCCTTCGGCTTCGTCCCCGGCTTGGTCCCTGTGTGTGGATTCACGCTTGGCTTTCTCTTTGTGGTGCATGGCGATTCTGCCAGCGGGTCCGCACGCCATCCATGCCAACCCGGATGACGCAGGCGCGGAAGTTGCGTATACGCAAATTGCATTGGCGCAAATTTCCCCGATGCGGTGCACCATGGTTTCCCCTTGGTGCGAAGAAAATAATTTGCGTATCCGCAAATTCCTTTCTACACTTTTCGACAATGACCTCAACGACAACAGCGCCCTTGGTGGCCGACTACCTCGTGATCGGCGGCGGCATCGCCGGGGCTTCGGTGGCTCACTGGCTCGCCCCGCATGCCCGCGTGATCCTGCTCGAGCGCGAAGCGCAACCGGGCTACCACTCCACCGGCCGCTCGGCCGCGCTCTTCATGGAAAGCTATGGCACGCCGCAGGTGCGCGCCCTCACCATGGCGAGCCGCGCGTTTCTCCAGCACCCGCCCGAAGGCTTCTCCGAGCACCCGCTGCTCACGCCGCGCGGCGCGCTGATGGTCGGCGACACGGCACAGCTCGCGGAACTCGACGCCCACTGGGATGTGCTGCGTGCCATGGACACCGGCGCCAGCCGCTTGAGCAGCCAGGAGGCGCTTGCGATGGTGCCCGCGCTGCGACCCGAGCAGGTGGCCGGCGGGGTGTACGAACCCGACGCGGCCGACATGGATGTCCATGCCATCCACCAGGGGTACCTCCGCGGCATGCGCAAGGCAGGCGGCAAGCTGGTGTGCGACGCGGACGTGACGGCCATGGAACGCATTGGCGACGTGTGGCGCGTGACGGCCGGCGGCAATGTCTACGAAGCGCCCGTGGTGCTCAACGCCGCGGGGGCGTGGGTCGACACCGTCGCGAAGCTCGCGGGCGTGCGACCCCTGGGCATCGAGCCGCGCCGCCGCTCGGCCTTCATCTTCGCGCCGCCCGAGGGCGAAAGCGTTGCGCACTGGCCGATGGTCTTCGGCGCCGACGAAGGCTGGTACATCAAGCCCGACGCCGGCATGCTGCTCGGCTCGCCGGCCAACGCCGATCCGGTCGACCCGCAGGACGTGCAGCCCGAGGAACTGGACATCGCCATCGCCATCCACCGCATCGAGGAAGCCACCACGCTCGCCATCCGCCGTCCCACGCGCACCTGGGCGGGCCTGCGCTCCTTCGTGGCCGATGGCGACCTGGTCGGCGGCTTCGATCCCGATGCGCCCGGCTTCTTCTGGGTCGCGGCGCAGGGCGGCTACGGCATCCAGACCTCGGCGGCGATGGGCGAAGCCTGCGCCGCGCTGGCCCGCGGGCTGCCGTTGCCCGAGCGCATCGCAGGCTTCGGGCTTACGGCCGAGATGCTCGGGCCGCAGCGCCTGCGCATTACCGCGACTGCCTGAAAAGAACACCCCACAACAACCACAGAGACCATCCCATGCGTGTCTTCAGTGCCTCCCTCGCCACCGAAACCAACACCTTCGGCCCGATGCCCACCGGCCTCGCATCGTTCAAGGACCGCGGCCACTTCCCTGCCGGCAAGCACCCCGATGCGATGACGCTGTTCTCGGGCCCGTTGTGGGCCGCACGCATGCGCGGCGCGGACAAAGGATGGCAACTTTTCGAAGGCATGGTGGCCGGCGCGCAGCCCAGCGGCACGACCACGCGCCACGCCTACGAAACGCTGCGCGACGAGCTGCTCGACGATCTGCGCGCGGTGTTGCCCGTGGACATGGTGCTGCTCGGCCTGCACGGCGCGATGGTGGCCGACGGCTACGACGACTGCGAAGGCGACCTGCTGGCGCGCGTGCGGCAGATCGTCGGGCCCAAGGTGGTGATCGGCGCCGAGCTCGATCCGCACAACCACCTCACGCCAGAGATGATCGCCAACTCCGATTTGATGATTTCCTTCAAGGAGTACCCGCACACCGATGTGCTGGAGCGCGGACTCGAACTGGTGGACATCTGCGCCGCGATGGTCGAGGGCAAGGTGAAGCCGGTCGCCGCGGTGGTCGACTGCGACATGATCGTCACGGTCCACACTTCGCGCGAGCCGGCACTGGGCTTCGTCAAGCGCATGCAGTCGCTCGAAGGCAAGGACGGCGTGCTCTCGGTCTCGCTCACGCATGGCTTCTCGTGGGGCGACGTGTCCGAGATGGGCACCAAGGTGCTGGTCTACACCGACGGCGACCAGGCCAAGGCCGACGCGCTCGCGCGCCAGCTTGCGGATGAAGTCATCGCGATGCGCGACGGCCTCACCGTGAACTACCCGAGCATCGATGCCTCGCTCGACGAAGCGCTGGCCTTCGACGGCGGCCCCGTGGTGCTGTCCGATGGCGCCGACAACCCCGGCGGCGGCGCGGCAAGCGATTCCACCTTCATCCTGCGCCGCATGGTCGAGCGCGGCATCACCAACGCGGCGCTCGGCCCGCTGTGGGACCCGATTGCCGTGCGCATCGCCTTCGATGCGGGCGTGGGCGCGAAGCTCGCGATGCGCATCGGCGGCAAGATCAGCCCGCTCTCGGGCGATCCGCTCGATCTCGAATGCACCGTGAAAGCGATCAAGCACGAGCTGGTGATGACGGGTCTTGCCGGCACGCCCACGCTGATGGGCGACAGCGCGCTCATCGAAACCAACGGCATCGAGATCGTGCTGATCACGCTGCGCAACCAGGCGATGGGCACCGACCTGTTCACGCAGCTGGGCTGCGACCTCGCGGCCAAGAAGATCGTCGTCGTGAAGTCGTCGCAGCACTTCTACGCGTCGTATTCGAAGGTGGCCAAGCATGTGATCTACGTGGGCGCACCGGGCGCCGTGACGCTCGATCTCAACACCCTCCCCTATCGCAAGGCGCGCCTGCCCAAGTGGCCTATCGGCGTCGCCGCCTGATTTCCTTTTTCTCTTTCGCCCCACCGGAGTACCGACGATGAAACGACGAACGCTTGCAGCCTTTGCCGCCCTGGCGCTTTCCGCCGCGTGCCTCCCGGCGCTCGCCCAGGCACCCGCGCCCAAGACGCTCAAGGTGGTGGCGCATGCGGACTTGAAGATCCTCGACCCGACCTTCACCACCGCCTATATCTCGCGCAACTTCGGCTACATGGTCTACGACACCCTGTTCGCGCAGGACTCGACCGGCAAGCCGCAACCGCAGATGGTCGAGAAGTACACGGCTTCGAAAGACGGCAAGCAGTGGAGCTTCACGCTGCGCCCGGGCCTGAAGTTCTCCGACGGCAGCGCCGTCACCTCGGCGGACGCGGTTGCTTCTCTGCAGCGCTGGGCCGCGCGAGACAGCCTTGGCCGCGCGATGACCGCGAGCGGCGCGGAGTGGAAGCAGGTCGATGCGCGCAACTTCACGCTCACCCTCACCGAGCCCTTCGGCATGGTGCTCGATGCGCTGGCCAAGCCCTCGGGCTTTCCGCCGGTGGTGCTGCCGGAGCGCCTGGCCAAGATGCCGGCCACCGCGCCGCTCACCGAGGTGCTGGGCTCGGGCCCCTTCATCTTCAAGCGCGACGAATGGGTGCCGGGCAACAAGGCGGTGTTCGTGCGCAACCCCAACTACGTGGCGCGCAGCGAACCGCCGAACGGCCTCGCGGGCAGCAAGAAGAGCAACTTCGAGCGTGTCGAGTGGCTGTACCTGCCTGATTCGAACAGCGCGATCGCGGCGCTCAAGCGCGGCGAGGTCGACATCGTCGAGCAACTGCAGCCCGATTACATCGCGCCGCTGCGTACCGACACGAGCGTGAAGATCGGCTCGGGCGGCGCCTACCAGGGGTTCCTGGTCATGAACCAGCTGCATCCGCCCTTCAACAACCCGAAGGTGCGCCAGGCCCTCTTGCAGGCGGTGAACCAGGAGCGCTTCGTCGCGGCCATGGGTTATCCGCTGGACATGCGCATGGCCTACTGCCCCACCTTCTTCATCTGCGGCAGCCCGAACGAAACCGCGGCCGGCGCCGAGCCCTATCGCAAGGCCGACGTGGCCAAGGCCAAGAAGATGCTGGCCGACGCGGGCTACAAGGGCGAGAAGGTCGTGCTGCTGGTGCCCAGCGACGTGCCCTACCTCAACGCCGAGGCGCTGATGGCCGCGCAGACCATGAAGAGCATCGGCATCAACGTCGATGCCCAGAACCTGGACTGGGCCTCCATCGGCGCGCGCCGCGCCAAGCGCGATGCGCCCGAGGCCGGCGGCTGGAACATGTACGTGACGGTGGCCGGCGAGTTCGACGCCAACTCGCCGATCAGCAACGCCTACCTGGGCGCGGCCTGCGGCAACACGCTGCCGGGCTGGCCCTGCGACAAACAGCTGGACGAGCTGCGCACCGCCTGGCTGAAGGAAACGGTGCCCGCCAAGCGCCGCGAACTGCTCGACGCCTTCCAGGCCCGCGCCTACGAGGCTGTGCCGTACATCAATGCGGGCCAGTACTCGGCCGCCTTTGCCGCACGCGCCAACCTCAAGGGGCTGGACAAGCTCTGGGCGGGCATGCCGATGTTCTGGGCGCTCGACCGCTGAAGCCTGAAATAACGGACCCGCACGACACGCACGGCCATGGGCTACATCGTTCGACGCTTTCTCTCGACGCTTCCCGTCATGGCGGTGGTGGCCGTGGTGGTGTTCCTCCTGATCCACCTCTCGCCGGGCGACCCGGCCGCGCTCATCGCGGGCGACCTCGCGAGCGTGGAAGACATCGAGAAGCTGCGCGCCGCGCTCGGGCTGAACCTGCCGCTGTGGCAGCAGTTCGCGGTGTGGCTGGGCAAGCTCTTCACCGGCGACCTGGGCACCTCGATCTTCACGCAGGTGCCCGTGTCGCAGCTTCTGGGCCAGCGGCTGGAGCCGACGGTGTCGATCGCCGCGCTCACCATGCTCATCACGCTGGTGGTGGCGGTGCCGCTGGGCACCCTCGCGGCCTACCGCGCGGGCACATGGATCGACCGGCTGGTGATGGTGTTCGCGGTGCTCGCGTTCTCGGTGCCGGTGTTTCTCGTGGGCTACCTGCTGATCTACGCGTTCGCGATCCAGCTGCCGTGGTTTCCGGTGCAGGGCTACGTGCGCTTTGCCGAGGGGCCGGGCGAATGGCTGCGGTCGCTGGTGCTGCCGTGCGTGAACCTCGCGCTGGTGTACATCGCGCTCGTGACGCGCATGACGCGCGCCACAGTGCTCGAAGTGCTGCATGAGGACTACATCCGCACCGCGCGCGCCAAGGGCCTGGGCGTGCTGCCGGTGCTGGGGCATGCGCTGCGCAATGCGGCCATTCCGATCGCGACGACCATCGGCGTGGGCATTGCGCTGCTGATCGGCGGCGTGGTGGTCACCGAGACGGTGTTCGCCATTCCGGGCGTGGGGCGCCTCGTGATCGATTCGGTGCAGCGCCACGACTACCCGGTGATCCAGAGCGTGCTGCTGCTGTCGGCGGGTGTGTACGTGCTGATCAACCTGCTGATCGACTTGAGCTATCGGCTCTTCGATCCGCGCATTCAGTACTGATCCCGGCCATGTCCATCGCATCCCCTTTGATGAAGCACGAACCCGTTCAAGCTGAGCCTGTTGAAGCGCCGCGCAAGGCTTCGACAAGCTCAGCCCGAACGGATCTCACACAGGCTGACGAAGCCCCTTTCGTCCCTCCGCGCTGGCGCTGGGTGCGCAAGCACCCGACGCTGATCATCGGCGTGCTGCTGCTCCTCGCAGTGGCCGCCCTCTCCATCGCCGCGCCATGGATCGCCACGCACGATCCGCAGGACATCGACCCGCTCGCGCGCATGCAGCCGCCTTCGGCCGAGCACTGGTTCGGCACCGACGCGCTGGGCCGCGACGTGTTCAGCCGCGCGGTGTGGGGCGGGCAGGTGTCGATGATCGTCGGCGCATCGGTCGCCTTGCTGGCGACGGTGTTCGGTGTGCTGATCGGCCTGTTCGCGGGCTTCGTGCGCTGGGCCGACGGGCCGGTGATGCGGGTGATGGACGGGCTCATGGCCATCCCCGGCATCCTGCTCGCCATCGCGCTCATGGCGGTGACGCGCGCAAGTCTCACGACGGTGATCGTCGCCATCACGGTGCCCGAGATTCCGCGCGTGGTGCGGCTGGTGCGCTCGCTGGCACTCACCTTGCGCGAGCAGTTGTATGTGGAGGCTGCGCATGCGGTCGGCACGCGGCTGCCGGTGATCCTGTTTCGCCATGTACTGCCCAACATGGTGGCGCCGCTGATCGTGCAATCGACCTTCGTCGCGGCCGCCGCGGTGCTGACCGAAGCCGCCCTCTCCTTCCTCGGTGTGGGCGTGCCCGCGCAAACGCCGAGCTGGGGCAACATGATGGCCGAGGGCCGCAACTTCGTGGCGGTGGCGTTCCACATCATCCTGTACCCGGGGCTGTTGCTGGCGGCCACGGTGCTGGCGATCAACCTGCTGGGCGACGGCCTGCGCGATGCGCTCGATCCGCGCCTTGCGCGGCAACTGTGAGCGCGCCATGAAGACACCCATGTCCCACGTGGCCCTCGCGCCCGGCGAGCCCCTGCTCGAAGTCGACAACCTGCGCACGCACTTCCACACGTTGAATGGCGTGGTGCGTTCGGTCGACGGCGTTTCGTACACGGTGCGCGCGGGCCGAACGCTCGGCGTGGTCGGCGAATCGGGCTGCGGCAAGAGCGTGACCGCGCTCTCGATCCTGCGGCTCGTGCCCACCCCGCCCGGCCGCCATATGGGTTCTGTGCGCCTGCGCGGCACCGACCTGATGCAACTGAGCGAGCGCGAGATGCGGCAGATTCGCGGCAATCGCATCTCGATGATCTTCCAGGAGCCGATGACCTCGCTGAACCCGGTGCTCACCGTCGGCCGGCAGATCGCCGAGACGGTGCAGCTGCACCAGAAGGCCAGCCGCGCCGAGGCGCTGCAGCGCGCGGTGGAGATGCTGCGCGTGGTGCAGATCCCCGAGCCCGAACGGCGGGTGAACGAGTATCCGCACCAGCTCTCGGGCGGCATGCGGCAGCGCGTGATGATCGCGCTGGCCCTGGCCTGCAACCCCGAGGTGCTGATCGCCGACGAGCCGACCACTGCCCTGGACGTGACCATCCAGGCGCAGATCCTCGACCTCATCAAGCGGCTGCAGAAGGAGCTGGGCATGGGCGTGGTGATGATCACGCACGACCTGGGCGTGGTGGCCGAGAGCTGCGACCGCGTGGTGGTGATGTATGCCGGCAAGAAGGTCGAGGAGGCCGACGTGACCGACCTCTTCGACCAGCCGCTGCATCCCTACACGCGTGCGCTGATGGCCTCGATGCCCGCGATGAACACGGCGAGCGCGCGGCTCACCGAAATTCCGGGCCTGGTGCCGGCCGCGCACGAACTGGGGCGCGGCTGCGCCTTTGCCGCGCGCTGCAGCCATGCGCGCGAACGCTGCCGCACCGAGACGCCGCAGCTCGTGCAGCAAGGCGGCGACCACGTGGTGGCGTGTTTCGCCGTCGAAGAACAATGGGCCGCTGCAACCAATGCCGCCGAGGTAACCGCATGACGACGACCGCAGCCCCGCTGCTCGAGGTGCGCAACCTGCGCAAGCACTACATCTCGCCCAAGCGGTGGCTCCGGCCCGCGAAGCCGGCCATCCAGGCGGTCGATGGCGTCTCGTTCTCCGTCGCGCGCGGCGAAACGCTGTCGCTGGTCGGCGAGTCGGGCTGCGGCAAGACGACGACCGCGAAATCGGTGATGCGGCTGGTCGAGCCGACCTCGGGCTCGGTGGTGCTCGATGGCGAAGAGCTGTTGACGCTCTCGCCCAACGAGATGCGGCTGCGCCGCCGGCAACTGCAGATCATTTTTCAGGACCCGTATGCCTCGCTGAACCCACGCCTCACGGCCGGCGACATCGTGGCCGAGCCGCTGCGCAACTTCGGCATGGGCGCGGCGGCCGAGCGGCGCGAGCGCGTGCAGTGGCTGTTCTCGCGCGTCGGCCTCCGGCCCGAAGCCGCGAAGAAATTTCCGCACGAGTTCTCGGGCGGGCAGCGGCAGCGTTTGGGCATCGCGCGCGCCCTGGCACTGAACCCGAAGCTCATCGTCTGCGACGAGCCGGTGTCGGCGCTCGACGTGTCGGTGCAGGCGCAGGTCGTCAACCTGCTGATGGACCTGCAGGCGGAATTCGGCATTGCGTACCTCTTCGTCGCGCACGACCTCGCGGTCGTGCGGCACATCAGCCACCGCGTGGCGGTGATGTACCTCGGGCACATCGTGGAGATCGCGGACCGCGACACGTTGTTCTCCGCGCCGCTGCATCCGTACACCGAGATCCTGCTCTCGGCCGTGCCCGTGCCGAACCCGCGCACACCCGCGCGCCGCATGCTGCTGCAGGGCGATCCGCCGAGCCCCGCGAACCCGCCCTCGGGCTGCCGCTTTCACACGCGCTGCCCGATGGCGCAGGCCGTGTGCAAGGAGAAGGTGCCGGCGCTGAGCGAACGTCCTTCGTCTTCCGACGGTGGCACCAGCACGCACCTGGTCGCCTGCCATTTCCGCTGAATTTCCGCTGAAGAAAGAACCTCACCGATGACCGACAAGACGCCCCACTACGACCTGCTGATCCGCGGCGGCACCGTCATCGACGGCACCAAGGCGCCACGTTTCGATGCCGACGTCGGCATCGTCGGCGGCCGCATCGCCGCCATCGGCAAGCTCGCGGGCCACACCGCCGACCGGACGCTCGATGCGACGGGCCGCATCGTCGCGCCGGGTTTCATCGACTCGCACACGCACGACGACCAGGCCGTGCTCTCGCAGGCGCAGATGCCGTTCAAGGTGTCGCAGGGCGTGACCACGGTGGTGGCGGGCAACTGCGGCATCAGTGCCGCACCGCTGCGCATCGACATGGACCTGCCGATGCCGCTGAGCCTGCTCGATACGCCGGCCGAGGGCCGCTTCACCACCTTCGCGGCGTACCTCGATGCGCTGCGCGCCACGCCGTCTTCGGTGAACGTGGCCGCGATGGTGGGTCACTCGACATTGCGCGCGGTGGTGATGTCCGACCTCGACCGCCCCGCGAACGACGCCGAGATCGCCGCGATGCAGGCGCTGGTCGAAGAGGCGATGCAGGCTGGCGCGATCGGCCTCTCGACCGGTACGTTCTACCCGCCGGCAGTGAAGGCGACGACCGAGGAAATCATCGAGGTCGGCCGCCCGCTCACCTCGCGCAAGGCACTTTATGTGACCCATATGCGCGACGAAAGCGACCGGGTGATGGAGTCGCTCGAAGAGACCTTCCACATCGGCCGCGCGCTCGACATTCCCGTGGTGGTGTCGCACCACAAGGTGCAGAACGCGCAGAACTTCGGCAAGACGAAGGTGACGCTGCCCTTCATCAAGGAGGCGATGCAGCACCAGTGCATCGGCCTGGACTGCTACCCGTACACCGCGGGTTCCACCATGATCCGCACCGACCGCGGAATGATGGACGGCCGCGTGCTCATCGCCTCGAGCGTGCCGCACCCCGAATGCGCGGGCCGCGACCTGAAGGACATCGCGGCCGAATGGGGCGTGTCGGGCGAAGAGGCGGCGCAGCGGCTGCAGCCGGGCAGCGCGATCTATTTCATGATGGACGAGGACGACGTGCAGCGCATCCTCGCCTTCGACGACACCATGATCGGCTCGGACGGCATCCCGCTCGGCGAGAAGCCGCATCCTCGCCTGTGGGGTACTTTTCCGCGCGTGCTCGGGCACTACAGCCGCGATGTCGGGCTGTTCCCGCTGGAGACTGCGGTGTGGAAGATGACGGGGCTCACTGCGCGCAACTTCGGCCTGCACGAGCGCGGCACGCTCAAGCCGGGCCACCACGCCGACGTGGTGATCTTCAACGCGGCCACGGTGCGCGACACCGCGAACTACGAAACGCCGACGCAGCCGGCCGAAGGCATCGATGCGGTGATCGTGAATGGCGCCGTCACCTGGCAGCACGGCGTGCACAGCGGTGCGCGCAACGGGCAGGTGATCGTGCGGCGCGAAGCGGCCTGAAGAAGATCAGTCGGGCGCGTTCATCACCCGGTCGAACTCTTCGTCCGCGGGAACGTTGTCGGCATCGAGCTCGCTGGCATCGGTGAGGTCGATGCCGGTTTCTTCCGAGAGGTCGTCCGTGACGTCGCTGTCGGTTTCCTCGAAATCGTCGGCTGGCGTGTTGTCGTCATCGTCTTCGGATGGCGAGGCGGAACGCGCGGTGGCGTCGACGTGATTCATGATCGGCTCCTCGGCAGATGAATGCTGTACGGCCCCCTATGGTGCGCCTGTTTGGGCCGTTCCGGTTCATCCGATCGGCAGCGTCGGTGTCGGAAAGTTTCCCGCCCTGCCCTCACCCTGCGAAAAAACCGCGCCGTCAGTCCTTGTGGACGTGCCCGTGCTCGCCATGTCCGGGATCGTCGTGGCCGTGGTCATGGCCATGCTCGCCGTGCGCGAGCCGGCTCACCAGCGTGACCAGCACGATGCCCGCGACCAGCCACAGGATCTGCGCGGCGGTCTGGCGAGCAGGCAAGCGTTTTTGCAGTTGCGGAATCAGGTCGGCCAGCGCCACATAGACAAAGCTGCTGCCGGCCAGCACCAGGAAGTACGGCAGCCAGCCGTGCAACTGGTCGACCAGCCACCAGCCGGCGATGCCGCCGAGCATGGTCATGGTGCCCGCGAGCGAGACCTTGATGAGCGCCGCGCGCTGGTTGGCCGAACTCTGGCGCAACACGACGAGGTCGCCGATGTGGTGCGGCACCTCGTGCGCGAGCACGGCAAGGGCGGCCACGAGGCCCAGGCGAATGTCGGCGATGAAAGCGGAAGCGATCAGGATGCCGTCGCCGAAGCAGTGCACGCTGTCGCCGGTGAGCACGGCCCAGCTGCCGCCGCCCTTGGGGGCGTGGTTGTGTGCATGACCGTGGTGGTCGTGCGCGTGGTCATGGCCGTTGTGCGCATCCGGCTTGTCGGGCGCGTCGCCATGATGGTGCTCGTGCCCGTGGTGCCACAGCTCGGCCTTGTCGAGCAGGAAGAAGAACACGAGGCCAAAGAGCAGCACCGCGAACAGCAGCGCGGGCTCGATGCGGCTTTCGAAGGCCTCGGGCAAGAGGTGCATGAAGGCGGTGGCGAGCAGCGCGCCGGCCGCCAGGCTCAACAGGTGCTGCGAATTCACCCCGCCGGAGCCGCTGCGCACGCCCACGCGAAGCAGCAATGCCGCCAACCAGACACTTCCGATGCCGGCGACCAGGGTCGCGGCGATGATCACTATCAAATTCATAGCTGCTTGCGCAAGAGGAGCGGTCGTCAGGACCGCGTACCGTTCATAAAAAGAGAAAGGCCGTCACACAGGACGGCCTTCGGCGGAGAGTGGCTACAAGGCGCCGTCGTCAGGCGACGCCATTGGCTTTGAACCAGGCCGTGGCGCGCTGCCAGCCGTCGTCCGCCGCGCTCTTTACATAGCTGGGGCGGTAGTCGGCATGGAACGCGTGGCCTGCTTCGGGATACACGACGAAGCTCGATGCCTTGGCCGCCGGAGTCCCATTGGCCAGAGCTGCTTTCATCTTATCAACCGTGTCAAGGGGGATCCCCTGGTCTTTTCCGCCGTAGAGGCCGAGCACCGGCGCCTGCAGGCTGGCGGCGATGTCGACGGGGTGCTTGGGGGTCAGATCGCTCGCCTGGCCGACCAGCCGGCCGTACCAGGCCACGCCGGCCTTGACCTTGCCGGTGGCCGCGTAGAGCCAGGTGATGCGCCCGCCCCAGCAGAAACCGGTGATGCCGGCCTTGCTGGTGTCGCCGCCGTTGGCCTTGGCATAGGCCAGCGCGCCGTCCAGGTCGGCGATGACCTGCGCATCGGGCACCTTGCTGACGATGTCGGCCTGGAGCTTCGGGATGTCGGTGTAGCCGCGCGGATCGCCCTGGCGCGCATACAGCTCGGGAGCGATGGCGAGGTAGCCCAGCTTGGCGAAGCGGCGGCAGGTGTCGGCGATGTATTCGTGCACGCCGAAGATCTCCTGGATCACCAGGACGACCGGCAGGCCGGTCTTGCCGGCCGGGGCAGCGGCATAGGCTGGCACCTCGAAGCCGTTGACGGTGTACTTGATCGGCCCGGCCTTCAGGCCTTCGGCCGAGGTGGTGATGGCGGTCTGCGCCATCACCGGCATCACGGCGGCTGCATAGCCGACGCCGATGGCGGCCTTCAGGGCGGTGCGGCGCGTGGCGCCCTGCTCGGTGCTGTCGCCGGGGCGAAGCGAATCGAAGTCGGAACGGCTGTCGTCGAGTTGGGACATTGGAGGGGCTCCAGTTGATCGTCGGACAAGGGGCGTTGCGCGAAAAAACGCACGCCGCAATGTAGGCGAAATCGACCGGGCGCCTCTATGTCCGGGAATTCAGTGGGGTCGGGGCGCCGCCCCCGTACGCGCGGCGGGCCAACGCGGCCGCCAGCACCGCTGCCGGATCGACCAGGCTCAGCCCGGCCACCGCGGCCGAGCCCTGAAGCCCGAGCGGCACCTCGGTGCAGCCCATGATGATGCTGACGGACCCGTGCCGCTCGGCCAGCCGCAGCGCGACCTCGGAGAAGCACCGCTCGGCCAGCGGCATGTTGCCGGCCTTCACGCCGTCGAAGATGCCGCGCATGATGGTCTGGCGCTCGTCGGCCAGCGGCACATGGCAGCCGAGGCCGGCTTCGGCCAGCGCCTGTTCGTAAAGACGCACGCGGTAGGTGCCTTCGGTGGCCATCAGCGCCACCTCGGTCGCGCCCCCTGCGGCCAGCTGCTGCGCGGTTTCGCGCGCCATGTGCAACAGCTCGATCTGCGGAAAGCGCTCTTGCAGGTTCGCGTGCCAGGCATGCGCTGTGTTGCAGGCGATGGCCACGGCGCGGCTCCCGAGCGCGGCCAGCCGGCCCAGCGCCTGCAGCATCGGCTCCAGCGGCTGGTGCGCGCCGCTCGTGTCCGAGGCCAGCGCGCCGGTGCGGTCGGGCACCGGCACCTGCGCGAGCCAGTGTTCGGGAAACGACTGGTCGCGCACCGGCTCGCCGCGCGCACGCATCTGCTGCGCGCAGGCCTGCACGAAGAGCCGGACGAAATCGGCGCCCGCCGCGGGGCCCATGCCCCCCAAGATGCCAACTACGTTCGTCGAGACCATGATCTTTCTCTGTTTCAGGAATACCGCGGAACCGGCTTTGCCGGGCCGCAGGTATTGCCCCCGGTAGGGGGAAGGCGCGCGCGACACGAAGTGCGCGCAGCCTGGTGGCGAGCTCAAGTGGCGGGTTTGTCGCTGAAGGCCTTGAGGTTTTCCTTCAGCTGATCGCTCATCGGCAGGTTCAGCGGCATGTTCTTCGGCGGAATCGGCTGCATGAACCACTTGGTGTAGAGCTTCTCGAACTCGCCGCTCTTCATCATGTTGATGAAGGTGTCGTCCACCAGCTTCTTGAAAGCCGGGTCGTCCTTGGGCAGCATGCAGGCGTAGGGCTCGACCTGCAGCGATTCGCCCACCACTTCGTAGTCGGCCGGGTTCTTGGAGTTGGCGATCAGGCCGAACAGCAGGATGTCGTCCATGGCGAAGGCGACGGCGCGGTCGCTCTCGACCAGCAGGAACGCATCGGCGTGGTCCTTGCCGAGCACGATGTCCATGCCGAGGTTCTTGTCGGCGTTGTACTTGCGCATGACCAGCGCGTTGGTGGTGCCGGTGGTGCTGGCCACAGTCTTCTTGGCGAGGTCGGCGTAGTCCTTGATCTTGGAGGACTTCTTCGTCAGGAGGCGCGTGCCCGTGTAGAAGTGATTGACCGCGAAGGCCACGTCCTTGCCGCGCGCGGTGTTGTTGGTGGTGGAGCCGCACTCCAGGTCGACGGTGCCGTTGGTGATGAGCGGAATGCGGTTCTGCGAGGTGACCGGCATCAGCGCGACCTGCAGGTTGGGCTTGTTCAACTTCTTCTTCACCGCTTCGACCACGGCGTTGGAGAGTTCCACCGAGAACCCGATCGGCTTGTTGGGGCCGTCCAGGTAGCTGAAGGGCACCGACGACTCGCGGTAGGCGAGCGTGATCTTGCCGGATTCGGCGATCTTGGCGAGCGTGTCGGCGGCTTGCGCGCCGGTGGCGGTGAAGAGCACCGCGGCAGCCATGGATGCCATCAAGACGGAGAGTTTCATTCGAGCCTTCATTCGGTTGGATTGAACAGAAGCGCAGTGTAAGAAGGAGTGACACATCGCGACAATTCCAATTAACCCCGGGGTCATGCCCAAAGGTTATGGGCGGGGGTTCTTTTGGCATTTCCGGGCGGCGCGGGGCGCCCCTACAGTCGCAGGCAATCTCTTCAGTTTCTCTTCACTCCCCGAAAGTTGCCTTCATGCATGTGTGTGTGCTCGGTGCCGGCATCGTAGGCCTGGCCACCGCCTGGCAGCTCGAACGCCGGGGCCACCAGGTCACTGTGATCGACCGCGCGGCGCCCGGTGCCGGCGCGAGCGGCGGCAACGGCGCGCAACTGAGCTATTCGTACGTGCAGCCGCTGGCCGATCCGTCGATCTGGAAGCAGTTGCCCAAGCTGCTGTTCTCGCCCACCTCCCCGCTCAAGCTGCGCCCGCAGCTCGACCCGCTGCAATGGCGCTGGGGCATTGAATTTCTCGCGGCCTGCAATGCGGGGACTTCGCGCGACACCACGGCCAAGCTCCTGGCACTGGCCGCATCGAGCCGCACCGAGTTCGAGGCGATGCAGGCCGACATCGCACCCGACTGCGACTTCTCGGCCACCGGCAAACTGGTGCTGTACGCCAGCTCCGCCTCGCTCGAGGGAGCGCGTGCGCAGCTCGAACTGCAGCGCACCATGGGCAGCGAGCAGCGCATCGTCTCGCCCGACGAGTGCATCGCCATCGAACCCGCGCTCGCGGGCTACCGCGGCCAGATGGCAGGGGCGGTCCATACGCCGAGCGAATGCGCGGCCGATTGCCTCAAGGTGTGCGCGGAACTGATGCGCGCGCTGCAGGCACGCGGCGTGCGCTTCCTGCTCGGCACCGACGTGCACGGCTTCGCGCGCAACGGCCACCAGGTCGCGGCGATGAACACGAGCCAGGGCGACATCGAGGCCGATGCCTTCGTGATGGCGCTGGGCTCGGCCTCGCACAAGCTCGGCCGCGCGCTGGGCGCATACCTGCCGGTGTACCCGCTCAAGGGCTACAGCATCACGGTGGAGGTCGATCCTTCGCCGGGCGCCGCGCCGACCGTGAACGTGACCGACAGCGCACGCAAGGTGGTGTTCGCGCGCATCGGCTCGCGCCTGCGCGTGGCGGGCATGGCCGAGCTGGTGGGGCACGACGCGAGCATTCCGGCCACGCGCATCGAGACGCTGGCAGCCGCCACGCGCGCCCTCTTCCCGCATGCGAGCCGGCTCGAAGAGCTGCATCCGTGGACCGGCATGCGGCCCGCCACGCCGAAGGGGTTGCCGATCATCGGCCGGCTGGACAGCGCACCGTCGAACATGCTGTTCAACACCGGCCATGGTGCGCTGGGCTTCACGCTGGCCTTCGGCTCCGCGCTGCGGGTCGCACAGGCGCTGGTGGCGCCTTCCGCGCCGACGCCCTGAGCTTGCGGCCCAGGCGCCGCCAGCCGATCACCACGCCGGTCAGGCTCAGCAGCGCACCGCCCAGACTCAGTGCCACGAGCAGCACGTCCCACAGGGGGCGGTGGTCGAGCAGCGGCAGCCAGTCCCAGCTGTGCAGCATCGCGAACAGCCAGCGGCTCAGCCGGCGCAGGTGGTCGGAGCGGCCGATCACCGCGCCGGTGTGCGGATCGACATGCACCCAGGTGGCATGCGCATCGGCGAACACCACGCGCCAGACCGGCAGGGGCTTGTCGGTGCCGCCTGTCATGGTGTGCGGCTCGCGCGTGTAGTAGTGGCTGTCGTAGGCGGTGAGGACGTCGATGCGTTCGACGGCATCGGGCAGCAGGCGGGCGGCCGCGGTGCGCAGCACCTCGGGGTCGGGCGTGTGCGGCTGGGCGCTTTGCGCGTCGCGCACCGTCGGCCGGCCAGTGCCCGCGCTCGCGAGCACCAGGGTCTGCCCTGCCACACGCACCCAGCGCAGTTCGCGCACGCCGCCGCCGGTGGCGGCCAGCAGCGCGGCGGGCGTTGCGCCCCCTGCGGCGACAACGAGCGGCCCGCCGTTCATCGCTTCGGTGCGCAGGGCCGGCGCGCCGCTGTCGAACACGCGCCAGGGGTTCATCGACATGAGCCCGCTGAAGATCCACGTCAGCGTCACCAGCGCGACGAGCAACCCGGTGATGTGATGCCACCGCATCATGAAGCCCTGGTACGGCGAGTGCGACCCGCTCTTGTAGGTGCGCCGGAAGCGCCAGCGCATCACGCCCACCACGGTGCCGGTGAGCGTGACGGCGATGCCGACGATGGAGAGCCAGTTGACGATGTCCGCCCAGTAGCGGTCCAGGCCCGTGCCGCGCAGCGGATACAGCCAGTGGATCCACGCGCCCGCATAGTTCCAGAGCCGCTCGGCGCGCGGCGCATCGCGCACCACCTCGCCGGTCTTGCCCGACACATAGAGCCGCGTGGCCTCCGCATCGCCGAGGTCGACCACATGCAGCGGGCGATGGGCGTCGAGCCCGCGCGAATGGGTGAAGGCGTCTTCGCCGATGGCGCCGCGGTAGTCGAGCGGCACGCCGGCACCCGCGTACGCCTGTGCGCTCGCGAGCACGCGGGCACGGTCCACCTCGCGCAGCACGGCGCCGGTTTCGGCATCGACCACCACCGTGCCGCTGCCCGGCGGCGCGCGGCGCCGGCCGGCCTCCGCCTCGCGGGCAGGCACCGCCAGGTACACCGCGCGCCCGCCGCTGGCCGCCGCCAGCCGCAGTTCGCGCAGCGGCCCGTCGATACCGGCGGCATCGAGCGCCTGCCGGGGTCCCAGCAAAGGCGCCGCCGCATCGAGCGGCGGCAGATGCTGCAGCCGCTCGGCCTCGGTGAGCTTCGGGTAGCCCACGTACATCATCACCACGCCCGAGACGAACCACATCGCGAAGAAGGCGCAGACGACCACGCCCAGCCAGCGGTGGATCAGGAACAACCAGCGTTTGGCATGCATGGTGTCTGTCCCCGAATCAGAACGCCACGCGCAGCGAGACGTCCGCCGTGCGCGGCGCACCGAGGTAGGCGAAGGTGCTGCCGACGTTCACGGCGTGGATGCGGTCCGTCGCGTTGCGGATGCGGCCGACCACGGTGACGGTGTTGCTCACCTTCCAGCTCAGCCCGAGGTCGAGCAGCGTGTAGCCCGGCCAGCTCGCGGTGTTCGCCGCATCGGCGTACACCTTGCCCACGTGCCGCACGCCCGCGCTGGCCGTGAGGCGCGGCGTGAACGCGTACGACACCCAGAGGTTCGCGACCACGGCCGGCGTGTTGGTCGGCGTGCGGCCCGCGAGCGACACGCCGCCCTGCGTGAAGCGTTCGTAGCGCGCATCGACATACGTGAGGTTGCCCTGCAGCGACCATTGCCGCGTCGGCTGCAGGCCCACCGCCAGCTCCACGCCCTTGGACGACTGCTCGCCGACGAGCACGGTGAGCGTGCTGTTGTTCGGGTCCTGCGACGCGATGTTCTTGCGGCGGATGCCGTAGGCCGCGAGCGTGGCCGTGCCCTTGCCCTGCCAGAAATCGAGCTTGGTGCCGATTTCCACCTGCCGGCCGGTGGTGAGCTCGCTGTTGTTGCGCACGTCGGCGAACGACGCGGTGGAGAGCACACCCGAGGGCGGATCGGCCGCCGTGGCGTACTGCGCATACAGGCTCGCGCCCGGCGCCACATCCCACACCAGCCCGATGCGACCGGTCGTGGGCTTGTAGCCGCGATGGAAGGTGGTGGGGTTGGCCGCATCCACCGTGCGACGGTTCACCAGGTCCAGGTCGATGCGCTCGTGGCGCAGCGCCGTGATCAGGTGCAGCGCAGGCATCAGGGCCGTGCGGTTCTCCAGGTAGAGCGCGGTGGTCCGCACCTTGTTGTCGCGGTCGGGCCGGAAGCCGGGCACCATGCCCTTCACTTCGAAGAAGCGCTCGACGGTGAAGGCATACGGGTTCACCGTGCTCACCGTGCCGGTCAGGCTGTTGGGAAAGCGCGTCTGCCGGTTCACGCTGAAGTCCAGCCCGAAGGACCAGTCGCTCTTCAGCTCGCCGAGCCGCCCCTTGTAGAGCCCCTCGATGCGGTTGCCCCACACGTCCTGGTCGTGCCGCTGCAGAAACGCGCCGGAGCGGATCACCGCGGTGTTGCCCGGGTTGTAGCGGTAGCTCTCGACGTTGCGGTAGTCGCGCAGCGCGTCGTAGGCATAGAAGGTGTTCTTCAGCTGCAGCGCATCGGTGGCCTGCCATTCGGTGACCGAGCGCAACCACTGCACGCGCTGCGCATAAAGGCCGTCGCTGCTGTTGAAGTTCTTGAAGCGGATGCCGGGGTCGATGCGCATCGTGCCGGCCACCGGGTTGAGCACCGGTGTGCCCCAGTAGGGCCGGTCGACGCTCTCGTCCTGGAACTCGTAGGCCAGCGTGTGCCTGAGGCCGCCGCCAAGGTCCGAGAGCAGCGAGGCCGCAAGCTGCGTCGACCGGCTGCCGGTGCCGTCGGTCCAGCCGTTGGCATCGCGGTGGTTCACGTCGATGCGCGCGTAGTGGCTGCCCGCGCCGCCGTCGCCGGCCACGCGGCGGTTCAGCCCGAAGGAGGCTTCCTGCAGGTGCTGCGTGCCCAGGCGCAGCCGCGCCTC
Source organism: Variovorax boronicumulans (assembly GCF_030812215.1). GTDB lineage: Bacteria > Pseudomonadota > Gammaproteobacteria > Burkholderiales > Burkholderiaceae_C > Variovorax > Variovorax boronicumulans_C. The sequence goes on from NZ_JAUSSG010000001.1 coordinate 1,188,380, forward strand.
GGCGAAGTCGCTGCGCTCGGGCGTCTTGGTGATGTAGTTGATCGAGCCGCCCAGCGCGCCCGAGCCGAACAGGAAGCTCGACGGCCCGCCGATGGCCTCGACGCGGTCGTAGATCCAGCTGTCCACCGGCCGTGCAGCAATCGAATACTGCACGTTGATGCCGTTGAAAAGCTGGCCGATCGAGTTGGCGCCGAAGCCGCGGTAGCTCACGCCGATGTTGCCGGGCGCATCGTGTGCGGTCACGCCGGGAATGGCGCGCAGGATCTCCTGCGTGTTCTGCGCGCCGCGCGCATCGATGACCGAGCGGTTCACCACGGTGACCGAGGCCGGCGTCTCGCGCGGCGTGAGGCCCAGGCGGCTCGCGGTGTCGGCGGGGGTGTCGAGGTCGAGCCGGCCGTTGGGGCTGGGCGCGTCGTCGGTCACTTCGACCTGCGGCAGGGACCGTGCTGCCGCATCGGCTTCTTGTGCGACCGCGAGACCGGGCGCGCAGGCGGCGCCGAACAAGGCCGCGAGCCCCAGCGTGGGGGCGGAAGGAATACGGGACATGGAATCTCTCTGGCGGCGGCGCGCGCAAGCCCGACAGGGGCGACAACGCTGCGCCGGCCGCGGAACGACCGAAGGCCCACCGCGCGCCCGAAGGCCACGTCAGGTGGAGGAAGTGCGGGAGTTCAGGAGAGTGCGGGCGGCCCGCGCGCCGGCAGCGGCGAGGCCGTGGCTGCCGCGATGCGGGCAGCGGGAATCGATTGCAGCGCGCGGCCCAAAGGCAACGGCGTGGGCAGCGCCACCTGCGCGGCGGGAGGCGGCGGCGCGGAGACCATGCACAGCGGACAGTCCATCGCCGCCATGCCCATCTCGGTGGGGCCATCGTCACCCTGCACGATGAGCTTGACGCTGCCGGTGGCGGAGCACACCAGCTCCATCGCCTGCGGGTTCACGAGGGGCGACGCCCCCGCGACCAGCAGCGAGGCCATGAACCATGCCAGCGCCAGGCGGCGCAGGAAGCAGAGGGTTCGAAGGACGTGCATGGCGGCGGATTATGGCGCGGGCCGATGCCCGCTCCTTCGCTTCGTCAGTCGGCCGTGACCAGCTTCAGCCCGATCACACCCGCCAGGATGAGCGCGATGCACAAGAGCCGCATCGGCGCGGCGGAGTCGCCCAGCACCACCATGCCCACGATCGCGCTGCCAGCCGCGCCGATGCCGGTCCACACCGCGTAGCCCGTGCCCATCGGCAGCGTGCGCATCGACAGGGCCAGAAGCACCACGCTCGACAAGCCGGCACCGACCGTGAACAGCGCGGGCACCAGCCGTGTGAAGCCTTCGGACGATTTCATCGCGAAGGCGAAGACGATCTCGAGAAGCCCGGCGATGCCGAGCAGGGTCCATGCCATGGCGCTCAGGCCTCGGCAGCGGCCGTGGCTGCAGGCGTCGAGCGGAAGGTGACGCCGAAGCGGTTGAAGGCGTTCATCAGGCTGATCGCATAGGTGAGATCCGCCAGTTCCTTGTCGCCGAATTCGGCGGTGGCGGCTTCGTAGTCGGTATCGGGCACGCCCGTCTCGGCGACGCGCGTCACGGTTTCCGCCCAGGCGAGCGCCGCGCGCTCGCGGGCACTGAACACCGCGCCCGCGTCGTGCCACACCGGCACCAGCACCAGCTTGTCGACCGCGAGGCCGGACTTCAGCAGATCGCGCGAATGCATGTCGATGCAGTAGGCGCAGCCGTTGATCTGCGACACCCGCAGGTAGACCAGATCGACCAGTTGCTTGGGCAGGCCGCTCTTCTGGACGGTGACGTACACCCCGCCGAAGGCCTTGTAGACGTCGGGCGAAATCCTGGCGTAGTCGATGCGATTGCTCATGAGGAATCCTTGTATGTTTGCTGATTGGGAAGGACTCCATCGTCGGAGATCTTGGTCCAGTTCAGAAGAGCCAAGAATGGCATTCGGTTCTAGACCATGATTCCTCGGATCACATCAGGGACAGGATGCGCTTTCCCAGCTTCTCGGCCGTGGCCCGCGAATCGATGTTCGTGAAGTTGACGAGCAATGCCGAGGCGCCCTTCCCGCGCTGCGTCCATTCCGACAGCGCCTCCGCGAACAGGCCCTCCTCCCGCATGCGCAGCATGAGCTTGCGGTCCGACTGGCGGCCGGAAAGCCGCAGGATGAGGTGCATGCCGCCGGGCAGCGCGTCGATGCGCACGCGCTTGCCCAGCACGTTTGCCAGGCCCGCGCTGGTCGCCTCGCGGCGTTCGGCGTAGAGCTTGCGCATGCGCTGGATGTGGCGCGCGAAGTGGCCCTCCTTGATGAAGGCCGTGACGATGGACTGCGTGAGTTCGGGGCTGCCGCCCGCGAAGGTCTGGATGATCTGCTCGAAGCGCTCGACCTGCGCTTGCGGCACCACGAGGTACGCCAGCCGAAGGCTCGGAAAAAGCACCTTGCTGAAGGTGCCCGCATAGAGCACGCGCCCGTCGCGGTCCAGGCTCTTGAGCGCAGGCAGGGGGCGGCTCACATAGCGGTACTCGCCGTCATAGTCGTCCTCCACGATCCATGCGTTGTTCCGCCCCGCCCAGTCGAGCAGCGCGAGGCGCCGCTGCAAGGACAGGGAGACACCCAGCGGGCTCTGGTGCGCCGGCGTGACCACGGCCATGCGCGCACGCGGCGCCGAGCGGACGCCTTCGGCAACGACCATGCCGTCTGCGTCGACCGGCACCGGAACGGAGGCGATCTGCATGTGCGCGAGCAATTCGCGCGTGGGCGGATAGCCCGGGTCTTCGAGCCAGACGCGGTCGCCCGCCTTCAGCAAGGCGAGCCCGATCAGCTCGATGGAGTGACGGTATCCCGAGGTCACGAACACTTGCGACGCAGCGCAATGGATCCCGCGCGAGACCTGCAGGTAGGCGGCGATTTCCGCGCGCAATGCGGGCTGTCCGTAGACGGAGGGATGCGTCATGTCCGACGGCTGCATCGCCCGCGCGCACCGCGCGCCGAGGCGGGCCCATATCTTTCGGGGAAATTCGTCCAGCGCGGGCAAGCCCATCTGGAACGGAAGGATCGAATAGGGACGAAAGCCGATCGAGGAAGTCCCGTTGTCGATCACGGGCGACGGGATGGCCACGGGCGTGCGCGGCTTGAGGCCCGGCGTGACGATGGTGCCGGCCTGGCCGCGAGCCTGGATGTAGCCCTCGGCGGCCAGCAGGGAATACGCGGTGTCGATGGTGCCCCGGGCCAGGCCCAGCTCCTTGGTCAGCGCGCGCGCCGAGGGAATCCGGTCGCCGGGCTTGAGCAACCCGCCGGCGATGGCGCTGCGGAACCGCTCGTAGATCTGCCGGTAGTAAGGCTCGGCCGCGCCGGGGTCCAGGGGCGAGAGGTTGCTGGTCTTCCCGGCGGTCATGAAGGGCCTTCTTTCTCGGCCCGCTCGGGATGAACGCGCCGTGGTGGTGACGGCAAATTATGGATCAGTGCCAATCTTCATTCATGGATCTATGGCATAGGCCATGCGCTTCCTAGACTTCCGCTTTCACAAGAATCTGGAAGTGGTCGCAATGACGGTCATCCTGGCCCAGATCGGTTTGAAGGACCTGCACTTCTTCTCGGTTCAGGGAACGGGCCTCGGGCCGGAGATCCTGGAGAAATCGAGGCTGCGCGCCGACGAGGCGCTTCAGGCGTACTTCCCGTTGCGGACCCAAAGTATCTAAAGCACTTCCTGGATCGCCTGCTGCATGCAGCGCGTGATGCCGCGCACCGCCACCGAATCGGGCCGGCCGGTGAAGCGCAGCGCGCGCACCGGCACCGGGATGTGCGGCTCGAGCGTGAGCACATCGACCTTTTCGCGATCCGCGGAACGCGCGGTGCAGCCGTCGACCAGCGCCACGCCGAGGCCGTGATGCGCCATGGCCAGCGCCGCGTGGTAGGTCTGCACCGTCACCACGGCCTGCTGGAAGCCGACGCCAGCCTGTCGGCAGGCCTGGCTGAGACTCGTGCCGACCGGGTCGCGGCTGTCCAGGCCGATCACCGGGCGATCGACCAGGTCGTGCAGCGCCACCGAACCGTTGCGCACCAGCGCGCGCGGCAGCAAGCCCTTGGGCGCGATGCACACCATGCGGCTGTCGGCCAGCGTCTCCTGCGTGAGCGAGGGATGCACCACGGGGCTGAAGGCGAAGCCCACGTCGGCTTCCTGCAGCAGCAGCGCCGACATGATCTGCGGCGAATGCAGCGACTCGACGGTGATCGCGTAGCCCGGATGCTTTTCGCGGAAGGCCTTGAGCGCGCGCGGCAATATCTCATAGCTCAGCGCGAGCACGCTCAGGATGCGCAGCTCGCCCGTGTCGCTGCCGGCCTTGAGGTTGGCGGCCAGCCGCTGCACTTCGTCGAGCTGCGCGAACAGGCGTTCGATGTGCGGGTACAGCGTGAGGGCCTCGGTGGTCGGCGAGAGCCGCCCCTTCGCGCGCTGGAACAGCGGAAAGCCCAGCTGCAGTTCCGCGTGCTGCAAGGTGCGGCTCACCGCCGGCTGCGTGATGTTGATGAGCCGCGCCGCAGCGCTCACGCTGCCGGTCAGCATGATCGCGTTGAAGACCTCGATGTGGCGCAGCCGCATGACGATCAATCAGTGACAGCGGGTCATGCTCCCTTCCGGGAACACCGTGGAGCCGGCTTTGCCGGGCCACTGGTGTTGCCCCCGGAAGGGGTTGGCGAAAGCGACACGAAGTGCGCGAAGCCTGGGGATGAGCTCATTTTCCGCGCGAAATGTCCATCACCATGCGCGTGGCGAGATACAGGCGCGGCTCGATGGAATCGATCAGCACGTATTCGGCATCGGCCGAGTGCGCGCCAAAGCCCTGCAGGCCGAAGCGCTCGACAACGGGCGCCTTGGTCTTGAGCGAGGCGAAGGCGGCATCGGTGCCGCCACCGGCGGCCTTGTCGTCGGCGCCCAGCGGACGGCCAAGCTCGTCCTTGTAGATCGCCTGCGCATGCTTGGCGAACGCGATCGAGGCGGCGGTGGCCTCGAGCGGCGGGCGGCGGCGCTCGAACTTCAGCTCGACCTTGGCCTCGGGAATCAGCTGCTTCTTCACGCGCTCGTTGACCTGCTGCTCGATGCGGTCGTAGTCGGCCACCTTGAGCACGCGCACGTCGGCGCTCGCTGTGGCCGATGCCGGGATCACGTTGCGGTTGGTGCCCGACTTGGAAATGGTCCAGTTCATCTTCAGGCCCGTAGCCGGGTCGGAGAGGTCTCGCATCTGCAGGATCTGGTGCGAGAGTTCGTACAGCGCATTCACACCCAGCTCGGGTGCCGAGCCCGCATGCGAGGCCTTGCCGGTGACGTTCAGCGTGACCGAGGCGATGCCCGCGGTGGCCAGCGAAAGCTTGTCGTCCTTGATGGAGGCGCCCTCGAACGACATCACCGCATCGTGCTCGCCGCCCAGCCGCGTGATGAGCGCGCGCGCGCCCGGCGAGCTGATTTCCTCGTCGCCGTTGATCAGCACGGTGAGCGTGCCGTATTCCTTGAACTTCAGCGCCTGCAGCATCGCCACCGTGTGGGTGATGACCGCCACGCCCTGCTTGTCGTCGGCGATGCCCAGGCCGTAGGCCTTGTCGCCCTCGATGCGGAACGGCTGCCGGTTGAGCATGCCCACGGTGTAGACCGTATCCATGTGCGCAATGAGCATGATCTTCTTCGTGCCCATGCCCTTGAAGGTGGCGCGCACGACGCGACCGATTTTTTCGGGCGTGTCGTCCATGCGGTAGGCCTCGGCGCTCGGATCGATCAGCTCGACCTCGCCGCCCAGCGCCTTGAACTTCGCGGCGATGAGGTCGGAGATCTTTTCGAGGCCTTCGAGGTCGCGGCTGCCCGATTCGATGGAGACCAGCTCCTTGAGCGTGTCGAGCAGCGCGGGCTTTTCTTTCGCGGCGAGCGAAGCGATGCGGGCATCGGGCGCTGCGAAGGCGGTGCCGAGGAAGGCGGCGCAGACGGCGGCAAGCAGGAATTTGCGGGGCTGGATTTTCATGGGTGCGATTCTTCTTGGGTCTTGTCTATTCAGTGAGCCTTGTCCCAGTTGGGACCGATGCCGATCTCGGCGAGCAGCGGCACCTTGAGCGCCGCCACGCCGGCCATCAGGCGCGGGATTTCGGTGCGCACCCATTCGACTTCGGCCTCGGGCACTTCGAACACCAGTTCGTCGTGCACCTGCATGATCATCCGGGTGGCGCGCTTCTCTTCGTCAAGCACGTTCTGTACCTTGACCATGCTCAGCTTGATGAGGTCTGCCGCCGTGCCCTGCATCGGCGCGTTGATGGCCGCGCGCTCGGCGCCGCCGCGGCGCGGGCCGTTGGGCGAGTTGATCTCGGGCAGGTAGAGGCGCCGGCCGAACACGGTCTCGACATAGCCTTGTTCCTTGGCAAGCGCCTTGGTCTCGTCCATGTACGCCTTCACGCCCGGGTAGCGCGCGAAGTAGCGTTCGATGTAGGAGGCCGCGGCCTTGGTCTCGATGCCCAGGTTCTTCGCCAGGCCGAAGCTGCTCATGCCGTAGATGAGCCCGAAGTTGATGACCTTCGCATAGCGGCGCTGCTCGCTCGACACCTGGTCGGGCGTGGAGCCGAACACTTCGGCGGCGGTCGCGCGGTGCACGTCGATGCCTTCGGTGAAGGCGCGCAGCAGCGACTCGTCGCCGCTGATGTGGGCCATGATGCGCAGCTCGATCTGCGAGTAGTCGGCGCTGGCGATCACGCTGCCCGCCGGCGCCACGAAGGCCTCGCGCACGCGGCGGCCTTCGGGCGTGCGGATCGGGATGTTCTGCAGGTTCGGGTCGTTGCTGCTGAGGCGCCCCGTGACAGCCACGGCCTGCGCATAGTGCGTGTGCACGCGCCCGGTGCGCGGGTTGGCCAACTGGCCGAGCTTGTCGGTGTAGGTGCCCTTGAGTTTCGACAGGCCGCGGTGCTCGAGGATCTTGGCGGGAAGCGGATAGTCTTCCGCCAGTTTCTCCAGCACTTCTTCGTCGGTGCTGGGCGCGCCGCTCGGCGTTTTCTTGACCACCGGCAGCCCCAGCTTGGTGAAGAAGATCTCGCCGATCTGCTTGGGCGAACCGAGGTTGAAGGGCTGGCCCGCGATCTCGTAGGCCTCCTGCTCCAGCGCCATGATGCGCGTGCCGAGTTCGTGGCTTTGCGCGGCGAGCGTGGCGCTGTCGATCATCACGCCGTTGCGTTCGACACGGTAAAGCGCCTCGCTCGAATCCATCTCGAGCTGGTAGACGAAGCGCAGCTTCTCGTCGGCTTCGAGCTGGGGCCACAGCGTGCGGTGCACGTCCAGGGTCTGGTCGCTGTCCTCGCACGAATATTCGGCGGCCTTGGCGATGTCGACCTGGCTGAAGGAAATCTGGTGCGCGCCCTTGCCGCACAGGTCTTCGTAGGAGATGCCGCTGCGGCCCAGGTGGCGCTCGGCCAGGGACGCGAGGCCGTGCGGCTTGTGCACTTCGAGCACATAGCTCTGCAGCATGGTGTCGTGCGCGTAGCCCTGCACCTCGATGCCGTGGTTGGCGAACACATGGCGGTCGTACTTGATGTGCTGGCCGAGCTTTTTCTTGTCGGGGTTCTCGAGCCAGGGCTTCAGCTTGGCGAGTACCTCGTCGATGGGCAGTTGCGCGGGCGCGTCGGGGTAGTTGTGCGTGAGCGGAATGTAGGCCGCCTCGCCGGGCTCGACGCTGAAGCTCACGCCGACGATCTGCGCGACCATTTCGTCCAGCGAGGTGGTCTCGGTGTCGATCGCTGCAAGCTCGGCGGCCTCGAGCCTTGCGAGCCAGCTGTCGAACTGCTCCCAGGTGGTGATGGTGTCGTACTTGAGGTTGCTCGCGGGCGCGGCGGCATCGAGCGCGCTCAGGTCCGAAGGCTCGTCGAACAGGCCGCCCTGGTCGGTGTTGGCGGCCTTGGCAGACTTCTTCTTGGCGTTTTCCTCGATCAACTCGGGCGGAACTGCCTGCGCTTCGAGCGACTTGACGAGGCTCTTGAAGCCGAACTTCTCGTAGAAGGGCTTGAGTTCCTCGGTCTGCGGTGCGCCGACCGGCAGGCCTTCGAGCGACGGCAGGCCTGTGACGTGGCCGTCGAGGTCGCAATCGGTGCGGATCGTCACCAGACGCTTGCTCAGCGGCAGCTTGTCGATGGCGCCACGGAGGTTTTCGCCGGCGGCGCCCTTCACTTCCGCAGCGCGTTCGACCAGCGCGTCGAGCGAGCCGTATTCGAGCAGCCACTTGGCAGCAGTCTTGGGGCCGACCTTGGGTACGCCGGGCACGTTGTCGACCGAATCCCCCACCAGCGTCTGGTAGTCGACCATGAGGTTCGGCGGCACGCCGAACTCGGCCGTCACGCCGGCGACGTCGCGCTTCTTGCCATTCATCGTGTCGATGATGGTGATGTGCTCGTCGACCAGCTGGCTCAGGTCCTTGTCGCCGCTGGAGACGATCACCTCGATGCCCTGCCCGGCGGCAATCTTGGCGAGCGTGCCGATCACGTCGTCGGCCTCCACGTCGGGCACGCTGAGCACCGGCCAGCCCAGCAGTTTCACCACTTCGTGGATGGGGTCGATCTGGCTGCGCAGGTCGTCGGGCATCGGCGAGCGGTTGGCCTTGTATTCGGGGTACCAGTCGTCGCGGAAGGTCTTGCCAGGCGCATCGAAGATGCAGGCCGCGTAATCGGCGCGCACCTCACGGCGCAGCGCCGTCATCATGTTGATCATTCCCCGGATGGCGCCGGTGGCCGGACTCTTCGGGTCGCCGGGCACGGCGCGCAGGTCGGGCATGGCGTGGAAGGCTCGGTAGAGATAGCTCGAGCCATCGACGAGCAGCAGCGTTTTCTTGTCGGTCATCGGGCCATTTTGCCGTGCCCGGACCGGCGCACAGAACCACGGCGCCATGCGCTGCGCACCGACACCCCTGGAGCGGGTGCGCGCCTACAATGAAGGCATGCCTAGCTCCACACTCCTGATTGCCCGCCGCATCCTGCTGGCGCTGGCCTTTGCAGCCCCCTTCGCCGCCGCGCAGGCGCAGTCCGCGCCCGCTGCCACCCCGGCTCCGGCGGAGCCGCTACAAAATCAGGAGCGGGCCGACGGCCGCCGCAACCAGAAGATCGAGCACATCCACACGGAAGACAGCGGCGCCTCGGTCGATGAAGTCCGCTACGGCGGCCGCACCCAGAGCATCAACGTCAAGCCGAAGTCGAACATGCCGGGCTACGAGGTGCTGCCCAACGACGCAGGCACCGCCCGCGGCTCGAACGACGCGAATTCCGGTGGCAGCGGTGCACGCGTCTGGAACGTGATGAAGTTCTGACCGTGCCGCCGTCGTTCCAGTCCCCCGCATTCCCGGCTCGTCGCTGAGCACCCCCATGGCAGTTTTTACCGAAGTCGAGTTCGGCGAGGCAGACGCGCTCGTCCAGCGTCTGGGCATGGGCGCATTGCGCGACCTGCGCGGCATCGAGGGCGGCATCGAGAACACCAACTACTTCGCGACCACCGAGTCCGGCGAGTTCGTGCTCACGCTGTTCGAGCGCCTCCATGCCGAGCAGTTGCCCTACTACCTTTGCCTCATGAAGCACTTGGCGGCCCGCGGCCTCCCGGTGCCGGAACCCGTGGCCGACCCGGCCGTGGAAGCCCCCAAGGGCCACGCACTGACGGTTCCCGCCAATGCGCCCTGCGAGCTTCTGCACGTCGTGGCGGGCAAGCCGGCTGCGCTGGTGCAGCGCCTGTCGGGCCATAGCGAGCTCGCCCCGACCGCGGCGCACTGCGCCGAGCTGGGCGAGATGCTGGCACGCATGCACATCGCCGCGCGCGACTTCCCGCGCATCCAGCCGAACCTGCGCGGCCTCGCATGGTGGAACGAGACCGTTCCGGTGGTGCTGCCCTACATCGACGAGCCGCAGGCCGCGCTCTTGCGCGCAGAGCTCGCCTACCAGAACCACATCGCCGAATCGTCGGCCTACGCGGCGCTGCCGCGCGGGCCGGTGCATGCCGACATGTTCCGCGACAACGTGATGTTCGCGACCGACGGCGAGCCCGGCTCGGCACCTCGCCTGACCGGCGTGTTCGACTTCTACTTCGCCGGCACCGACACCTGGCTCTTCGACCTCTCGGTGTGCCTGAACGACTGGGCCATCGACCTCGCCACCGGCGTGCACGATGCCGCGCGTGCCGACGCCCTGCTCTCCGCCTACGAGACCGTGCGCCCGCTGAACGCCTCCGAACGCGCCCTGCTGCCTGCGATGCTGCGCGCCGCGGCGCTGCGCTTCTGGATCTCGCGCCTGTGGGATTTCCACCTGCCGCGCGAGGCCAGCATGCTCAAGCCCCACGACCCCACGCACTTCGAGCGCGTGCTGCGCTGGCGCGCCACCCATCCGCATGCCATGGCGCAGGCTCTCGAGCCGCTCATGGCCGCATGATCCGGACCCCATGAAACTCAACCTCGTGCCGGCGCGAACCGGCGCCGCCTGGGTCCGCTCCGGACTCAAAACCTTCTGGCGACAGCCGCTCGCCTTCATCTCGCTGTTCTTCCTGTTCATGGCGGCGATCTCGATGGTGTCGGTGCTGCCGCTCATCGGCAGCGTGATCGCGCCGGTGCTGCTGCCCTTCATGACACTGGGCCTGATGGTGGCGACCTCGGTGGCGCACGAGGACGGCAACCCCGACGGCCTCAGCCGTGCGACCCGCCCCGGCGATCTGCAGCGGCCCACGGGCTCCGCGATGTTCGTCGAGGTGTTCGGTGCCATGCGCGCCGAATGGCGCTCGCTGGTGGTGCTGGGCGCGATCTCGGCGGTGTATTTCGTGTTCGCGGTGATGGTCACCGCGCTGGTCGACGGCGGGCAGCTCATGCGTGCCTACCTGCTCGACGACGCGATCTCGCCCGAGGTGATGGCCAGCAGCGATTTCCAGCTGGCCCGCGTGCTCCTGATGTGCCTGAACCTGCCGCTGTCGCTGGCCATGTGGCACGCGCCGGCGCTGGTGCACTGGCACCGCGTGGAGCCGGTCAAGAGCATCTTCTTCAGCATCGTCGCGCTGTTCCGCAACTTCAGCGCCTACGCGTTGTTCGTGCTCGCGTGGTTCGGCGTGTTCCTGCTGGCCGGGATCGCGATGGGCCTGGTCGCCACCGTGCTGGTGGGCGTCGGCGCGCTGGGCGCGGGCGGCGCTGCCGTGGCGGTCGGAAACATCCTGATGATCGGCACGGCGCTGGTGCTGGCGGCCATGTCGCTGAGCTCGACCTGGTTCACCTTCCGCGACAGCTTCGATCCGAACTGACCCCGGTCAGCCGTTCGCAGCCCTGTCCTTGCGCAGGCTCGCGAACAGCGACCACGCCATGCCTGCAAGCAACAGCAGGCCGACCCCCAGCGCACCCCAGAGCCACCATTTGCGCGACGGATCGTTCGGCGCCGCCTCGGGAACGGGCGCAAGCGCGGCAGCGGCGACGGCAGCCTCCACCGCCGCCACAGGCAGGGTGACAGAAGCGTCGTCCGCCACGACGGGCTTGTCCGCGGCGTAGCCCGGGATCAGCGTCGACAACGCGAGCGGCGCGCCCGGCACCGTGCCTTGAACCGCGCCCTTGTCCGGTGCCGCGCTCCATGCCAGCGAGAACGGCGCGCCACCCTGTGCAAGAAACACCAGCATGCGCGGCGTGGCGCCCACCGCAATCGTCGGCGGCGTCGCGCCGAGCACGCTCACCGGGCCTGAAGTACGCAGCCTGAGGCGCGAATACACAGCGCCGTCGAGCGCCAGCACCGGCGAACGCGCTTCGCCGCCCGCCTGCGCGAGGCGATACACCACCGTGTCGAGCAGCGGCGCCTCGCCCGGGCCAGTGGGCAACGGGGTCGTTCGACGCTGCGGGTGCCGCAACGCGTAGAGCGGGTTGCGCGGCACGAATTGCGGCGGCGTCGCCGATGCCGGCGCGGCATCGAGCAGGCCCGACACGCCGACCTGCGCCAGCGTGTTGATGTCGGGCAGGTCGATGCGCAAGCTCTGCACCGGCAAGCCGCGCGGCAGAACGTAGTCGCAGTAGTCCTCGGCGCAACGCTCCGGCTTCAGCGCGCCGGACCATTCGATCGGCGCCACCGGCTCGATCTCCTGCACGCTGTCGATCTCCACCTTGGCGAGCGGCGCGCCCTGTTGCGGATCGCTCCAGCGCAGGCGCAGGAAGCGCGTGCGCAGGTTGCCCAATTCAACCGCCATGCGCTCGATGGCCTGGCCGCCGTGGGCGAGGCGCACCAGTTGCTCTTCGCCGCCCACTGGACGCCACTGCCGGAGGTCGTCGCTGGCCTCCAGCCGGAAGGCGAACAGGCCGCGCGCATCGGGCGCGACCTCGAAGCGCGCCTGCAACAGGCTGCCTTTGACCTGGCTCACGTCGATGAGCCACTGCGTCGCATCGTTCGGCTTGGCGGTAGCCTTGTTGTCCAGCGCCAGCGAGCCGTCGGGTCGCACGGTGAACGCAAGCGCGGTGTCGCCTGTCGCGGCATTGCCGGGCAGCGCGAAGATCGGCACCGCCTGCGAAGCCGTGCGCGGCGCGGCGGCTTCGTTGCGCAGCCAGGCATAGGGCACCGCGTGCCCGGCCGCATTGCGGACCCGCAGGTCGCCGAGATCGCCATAGGCGGCACGGCCGTAGATGGCGAGCGGCAGCGTGAGCCGGTGGTACGGCCCGGCACCCTGCAGCGCGATGGGGGCGGAAGTGACCGGCTGCGCCTGTGCCACGCCTGCCGCGGCTGTCAGCGCGGCGAGAACCACGCGAATCGAACGACCGCTCATGTCGCACCTCCTTCGGCCGGCGCCGTTTTCGGCTCCGCCACTTCCTTCTTCGGCGGCACCGGCGCGAAGTACCCCACCAGCAACAGCAAGGCTCCGACGGCAATGAACGACACGATGCGGAACAGCCCGCCGCGGTCCGCCAGTTCGACGAAGAACAGCTTCAGCACCACCACGCCGAGCAGCGCGGCACCCGCGATCCACAACGTCCGCACCCGGCGTCCGTGGCCGAGCACCATCGCGACCACGCCGCAGATCGCCCAGGTGATCGACAGCGCCGCCTGCGTGAGCCACGAGGCGTAGAGCGCATCGAAGCGCCATTCCACGCCCGCGTAGTGATGGCAGGTGCGCAGCACCATGCCGGTCAGCAGCGCGAGGCCGGTGAAGCCGGCCGCGCCCTTGGCGACCATCGGCTGCACGCGCGCGAACGAGCCCGGCGGCAGCGCGCGCCACCAGAGCACCATCGCGAACAGCACGAGCCATTGCGCGAGTTCGAGCGGGTTGAGCAGCGGCACATACGGCAACGGCGCCGCATCGCCGGGGCTCACCGCGTTGGTGACCCAGACCCATGCGAACAGATACACCGCCACCGGCGTTGCGGCGAACTCCAGGTAGGCGCTGCGGTATTCATCGAGCGGCCAGCGCTGCAGCAGCACGCGAGAGCGCAGCGCCCACAGCACCAGCGCCGGCACGATGGCCCAGCCCAGCAGTTGCCAACTCGACCACTCGGCGGCGATGCGGCCGAACAGCCACTGGCATTCGCGTGCCGCGAGCAGCAGGAACAGCCAGAAGCCCGCGACATGGAATGGCGTCAGCGCCGAGACGTCGACCCAGCGTTTTTGCGTGCGCAGCAGGCGCAGGTGCCACACGAGCGCCAGCGGCCACGCGATCCAGCCGAGCGCGCTCGACGGCACGTAGAACAGCGTCGGCCCGCCTGCAATGCCATAGGCGGCGATCAAGCCGAAGCCCGGCAGCGTGGCCAGGGTCGCCCGGCCGAGCTGCGGCCAGTCGCGCCGGTGCGCCACGAGCGCCGACAGCACGGACGTCAGGAGCACGACCGCCATCGCGACCGCGGGCACGTGGCTCGCCAGCGCATGGAGGTTCAGCACCCGGACGCTCTCGTCCAGCGCGCCGAACAGCCACCAGAACAGGCCCCAGACCACCGGCGTCCACAGCACCGCGGGAAGGGCACACCAGGCATTGACCCAGCGCTTGCGCGCCACGCCAGCGGGCTCGCCCGCGCGCGGGCGCGCTTCGTCGCGCAGCCAGTCGCCGGCCAGCAGCGCAGTGAGGCCCATCACCACCGGCGTCCAGAAACCAAGATGTCCGAAAGCGGGACGCAGCACGCGCATGTCGCCGCCCATTTCCGCCAGCATGACGAAAAGAATCGCCGAGACCGCATGCAGCCCGCCCGCGAACGCCGCGAGCGGCAGGTGCGCCATGCGCAGCGCCACCCACAGCACGACGGTGGCGGTCAGCGGCCACAGCAGCGCGGCCTGGCCGAAGCTGATCTGGAACAGCATCGCGAGATGCAGCAGGCCCACGCCCGCGATCACGCCCACCACATTGCCGATCGACCACTCGGGCTGCACGCCGCGCGCCAGTGCCGCACGATGCGCCTGCAGCATCGACCAGGCGGCGCTGCCGAGCACGCTGAGCGCGATCAGGCAGGCGGCCGCGGCGCCCTGCCAGCCGCTTTCGAGCGCCTGCCCGGCATCGAGGCCATCGCCTGTGCGGTGCAGCGTGGCAATGAAGCCCGCCACCGCCAGCGCCTGCATGCCGAAGCTCACGTAGGTGAGTGGCAGCAGCGCGAAGCGCACGGCGACCGCGAAGGTGACCGATGCGAGCACGGCCGTCGCCGCCGCGGCCCAGGGCGGCGTGAACCACTGCCACGGGAGCAGCGTGAGCGCGGCCATGCCGAGCCACGGCAAGGCGCTGCCGACGATGGCTTCGAGGCCGTTGCCGTCATCGAGCTTGGCGCGGCGGTGCATGGCCCACATCGCGAAGGCGCTCGCCGCCACCAGCAGCGGGCCGATCACCGAGCCTTGCAGCAGCGGATGCCCCGCCGCCCCGTCGAGTTGCGTGGCTTCGAGCAGTTTCCACACCGCGCCGGCGAACACCAGGAACGAGAAGGCCCGCGCATAGACACGCCCTTGCCGCGCGCCCAGCCAGTACATGCCGGCCGCTTCGACCGCCCATGCCGCGCCGGTCCACCGCCCCTCGAGGCCGAGCGGAATGGCGAGCGTGCCGAAGATCACACCGACGATGGCATAGGCCTCCGCCAGCAGCGCCAGGCCCTTGGGCTGCGTGGCGAACACCAGCCGGCCCATCACGAGATAGAAGGCCGCGAGCACCATCGCCGAGAAGGCGGCGCCGTGTTCCCACGGGCGCATCAGCAGGTACTGCATGCCGAAGGCGACCATCGGCGTGCCGAACACCAGCGAACTGTCGACCCGGCCGGCGCGGCGCAAGGTGTCGAGCGCGCGCGTGGCCAGCGGCTGCGCAGGCTGCACCGGCGCATCGAACAACGTGCGGCGCGCGAAGAACAAGCCAATGTCTGTGAAGAGAAGGAAGAACACGACGAGGAACGGCTGCACGATGCCGTACTGGTCGTCGCTGTAGTACTTGTGCGCCCAGCCGGCCGCGAGGGTGAAGGTGCCCACGAAGCCGATCAGGTTGAGCACGCGCCAGGCCTTGAACCAGGCGATCAGCACGATGCCCACGTCGAGCACCAAGAGGTAGGTGAAGAGGCCGACCGGCTGGTTGGAGCCGGTCGATGCCAGCACCGGTGCCGCGAAGCCTTCGAGCGCCGCGACGATCGCGAGCAAAGGCGCGTTCTGGAGCACCGCGAGCGCGGCACTGAGCACCGCCACGCCGAAGAGGAACGCGAAGCCCACGCTGGCCGGCAGCAGTCCGCTCAGCTTCATGGCCGCGAGTGTCGTGAGATAGAAGACGCCGATGCCCGCGCCCTGCAATATCAGCGCATAGCCCGCGCGCTTGTGGCGCAACAGCCAGCCCAGCACCAGCAGGCCCGCGCCGACCAAGGCGACCGCGGCATAGCGCAGTTCGATCGGCACCGTGACGCGTTCGGCCGTGTAGCGCAGCAGGAAGGCCAGGCCGAGAAACAGGATCAGCACGCCGAGCTTGACCAGCATGTTGCCGCCGAAGATCAGATTGGCGATCGGTGCGGGCAGGTGGTCGCGCAACGGAACCGGTGGCGGCGGCGGCGGAGGGGGTGGCCGGCGAACCAGCGGCGGCACGGCGACCGGCGCAGGGGCAGTGACGGTTTCCGGCGGACGTGGCGCGGCGGGTTTGTCGACAACGGGAATGGCGGATGCGGCCGGTGCTTCCGCAGCGGGCTCCTTGGCAACGACGACGGGCCGCGAAACCTGCATGGTCGAGATGCGGGGCCGCACCATTTCGTTGGCGCGTGCGGTCGCTGGTTGGCCCAGCGGCAATGAAGGCGACTCCGCAACCGGCGTGCTGGCCATGGAGGTGGCGAGATCGGCGACCGGCGCAGCAGCCGCTGGGGCGGCGGCCGCGTCGCCCACGCCCTGCGCGAGCCGGCGCTCGAGCTGGCTGACGCGCTCCTCGAGTTCGGTCACCCGCTGCTGCAGCTTCAGCACGCCGCCTGCGGGTGCGGTCGCGGCCGGCGTGCCGACAGCGCGGCCATCCGCCAGGCCGCCTTCAGCCTCGGTGCGCTGCGGCGCGTCCTTTTTCTTCTTGCCGAACAGCTGCGAGAACGCGTACGCGCCGACGAGTGCGAGAACCAGCGCCACCGGCACCGATTCGAACAGCGCCCCAATGAACAGGCCGGCCATCATGCCTATGAACCACATCCCTGACTCCCCGTGTTTTGGCGAGTCCGGAGTGTACGGCTGATCCCGGCTGAAACCGCTGTGGCGCCCGCCCGGCCTATGCTGTTAGCTATAGGTTTAGTAGCAGCATCAAACCGGCGTGAGCTTGGCCACCGACAGCGCCAGCCACTTCACGCCGTGGCGGGTGAACTTGACCTGCGCTCGCGCGTCGTCGCCCGTTCCTTCGAGGGCCAGCACCGTGCCTTCGCCGAACTTGTTGTGGAACACCTGCATGCCCGAGCGCAGGCCATGCGAGGGCGCGGCCTTCTGCGGCGGCACCGGCGGACTCGCGAAGGTGTCCTTGCTGCCGCCGTAGCCACCACTTCCGCCGCCATAACCGCTGCTTCCGCCGCCATAGCTGCCACTGCCGCCGCGCGTGCTCGCGTAGCCGCCGCCATAGCCGAAGGCCGAGGGCGTGAAGCCCTGGTTCTTGGGCGTGAGCCACTTGAGCGCGCCTTCGGGCAGCTCGTCGAAGAAGCGGCTCTTGACGTTGTAGCGGGTCTGCCCGTGCAGCATGCGCGTCTGCGAATGGCTCAGGTACAGGCGCTTGCGGGCGCGCGTGATCGCCACGTACATCAGGCGGCGCTCTTCCTCCAGGCTCTCGAAATCGCTCATCGAGTTCTCGTGCGGGAACAGGCCCTCTTCCATGCCGGTGATGAACACGCAGTCGAACTCCAGGCCCTTGGCGGCATGCACGGTCATGAGCTGCACCGCGTCCTGGCCGGCCTGCGCCTGGTTGTCGCCCGATTCGAGCGCGGCGTGCGTGAGGAACGCGGCCAGCGGGCTCAGCGTTTCGCCGGTCTCGGCGTCGGGGGCGAGCGGCTCGTCGAGCACCGGGCGGCTCGGATCGACCCCCTGGCTCGCGGGCGACTGGCGCAGTTCGTCAACCGGCAGCGCCACGGCATCGCGGCCGAAGCCTTCCTGCGTGACGAAGCTCTCGGCCGCGTTCACCAGTTCGTCCAGATTCTCCAGGCGGTCCGCGCCTTCGCGGTCGGCCTTGTAGTGTTCGACGAGGCCGCTGTGGTCGAGCACCAGCTCGATGATCTCGCGCAGGCTCACGCCCTGGGTCTGCTCGCGCAGCACGTCGATCTTGGCGACGAAGCCCGTGAGGTTCGCACCCGCCTTGCCGCCGACCACGCTGACCGCGTCGTGCAACGAACGCCCGGCCGCACGCGCCGCGTCCTGCAGGGTTTCGAGCGTGCGCGCGCCGATGCCACGCGGCGGGAAGTTGACGACGCGCAGGAAGCTCGTGTCGTCGTCCTTGTTCTCGAGCAAGCGCAGGTAGGCCAGCGCGTGCTTGATTTCGGCGCGCTCGAAGAAGCGCAGGCCGCCATACACGCGGTACGGCACCGAGGCATTGAAGAGCGCCGTTTCGATCACCCGGCTCTGCGCGTTGCTGCGGTAGAGCACGGCCATCTCCTTGCGGTCGAAGCCGTCGCGCACGAGCTGGCGCATTTCCTCGACCATCCACTGCGCCTCGGCGAGGTCGGTCGGCGACTCGTACACCCGCACCGGTTCGCCGGGGCCCTGGTCGGTGCGCAGGTTCTTGCCCAGGCGCTTCTTGTTGTGGCTGATGAGCTCGTTGGCGGAGTCGAGGATGTTGCTGTAGCTGCGGTAGTTCTGCTCCAGCTTGATCTGGTGCTGCACGTCGAACTCGCGCACGAAGTCGACCATGTTGCCCACGCGCGCACCGCGGAAGGCGTAGATGCTCTGGTCGTCGTCGCCCACGGCGATCACGCTGTTGTTCGGGTTCGGGGTGAACTGGCCGCCGACGGTGTTGCCCGAGAGCATCTTGATCCACGCGTACTGCAGGCGGTTGGTGTCCTGGAACTCGTCGATCAGGATGTGGCGAAAGCGCCGCTGGTAGTGCTCGCGCACCGGATCGTTGTCGCGCAGCAGTTCGTAGCTGCGCAGCATGAGCTCGCCGAAATCGACCACGCCTTCGCGTTGGCACTGCTCCTCGTAGAGCTGGTAGAGCTCGACCTTCTTGCGGTCGTCGTCGCTGCGGATTTCCACGTCCTTCGGGCGCAGGCCGTCCTCCTTGGCCCCGGCGATGAACCACTGGGTCTGCTTGGCGGGGAAACGCTCGTCGTCGACATTGAACTGCTTCATCAGGCGCTTGATGGCAGAGAGCTGGTCTTGCGTGTCGAGGATCTGGAAGGTCGAAGGCAGGTTCGCGAGTTTCCAGTGCGCGCGCAGCAGGCGGTTGCACAGGCCGTGGAAGGTGCCGATCCACATGCCGCGCACGTTGACCGGCAGGATCGCCGTCAGCCGCGTCATCATTTCCTTGGCAGCCTTGTTCGTGAAGGTCACGGCGAGGATGCCGCCGGCGGAGACCTGCCCGGTCTGGAGCAGCCAGGCGATGCGGGTGGTGAGCACCCGCGTCTTGCCGGAACCAGCGCCCGCGAGGATGAGCGCATTGCCCTGGGGCAAGGTGACCGCGGCGAGCTGTTCCGCGTTCAGGTTGTGCAGCAGCGGCAGGTCCGAAGGATTCGGGGAGTGGGCGTCAGCCGCAGGATCGTTAAACAACATCCACCGATTGTAGAAACCACCGCGTATGCGGGTTATATGAAGAACTGGAAGACCTGCCTTCGGGACCCCGCGTAAAATCAATCACCGGGCCCAAGTTTCTTGCGCCCGGTTTTTTGTGGGCGTTTTCTTTTTCGAGAAGCACCGCAAAGGCCGGCCGGACCAAGCGCTCATTCGTTTCTTTCAACGATTCCTTTCAGGAGCCTGGTCATGCAAATCTTCGATTACGACAACATCCTTTTGCTTCCCCGCAAGTGCCGCGTGGAGAGCCGTTCGGAATGCGATGCCAGCGTGACGCTGGGCGAGCGCACCTTCCGCCTGCCGGTGGTGCCGGCCAACATGAAGACGGTGGTCGACGAGTCGATCTGCCTGTGGCTCGCGCAGAACGGCTACTTCTACGTGATGCACCGCTTCGACCTGGACAACGTGAAGTTCGTCAAGGACATGCAGGGCAAGGGCGTGTTCGCCTCCATCTCGCTCGGCGTGAAGAAGCCCGACTACGAGACCGTCGACCAGTTGGTCGCCCAAGGACTCACCCCCGAATACATCACGATCGACATCGCGCACGGCCATGCCGACAGCGTGAAGAACATGATCGGCTACCTCAAGGAGAAGCTGCCGAAGACCTTCGTGATCGCCGGCAACGTCGGCACGCCCGAAGCGGTGATCGACCTGGAGAACTGGGGCGCGGACGCAACCAAGGTCGGCATCGGCCCGGGCAAGGTCTGCATCACCAAGCTCAAGACGGGCTTCGGCACGGGCGGCTGGCAGCTGTCGGCGCTCAAGTGGTGCGCGCGCGTGGCGACCAAGCCGATCATTGCGGACGGTGGCATCCGCGACCACGGCGACATCGCCAAGAGCGTGCGTTTTGGCGCCTCGATGGTGATGATCGGCTCGCTGTTCGCGGGTCACGAAGAGTCGCCGGGGAAGACGGTGGAAGTCGATGGGGCGCTCTTCAAGGAGTACTACGGCTCGGCCAGCGACTTCAACAAGGGCGAGTACAAGCACGTCGAGGGCAAGCGCATCCTCGAACCCATCAAGGGCAAGCTGGCCGACACGCTGGTCGAGATGGAGCAGGATGTGCAGAGCTCCATCAGCTACGCGGGCGGCCGCACGCTGATGGACATCCGCAAGGTCAACTACGTCACGCTGGGTGGCGACAACGCGGGCGAACACCTGCTGATGTAAGCGCCCTGCCCCGGGCGCTGTCGTTCAGGCTTCGAGCAGTTGCACCGCGTGGCGGTGCAGCGAGTGGGCCGGATCGGCGAATGCATCGACCACGCCGAAGTGGTCGAGGCCCGGAAGCACCTCGCACACCGGCACGGTGTTGCGCCCCCAGGCGTCGCGGATCATCGCGTTGTGACGGAGGAATTCGGGGCTCTCCTCGCCGCCGGCGACGGTGTAGAGCTGGCCCCGCGGCGGTGCGGGCCAGAGCGCAGGGCTCGCGCGGCGAGCGTCTGCGTCGGTCAGTTTCAGCGTGTTTTCCAGGAACGGTGTTCGCTGCAGCGGGCGCAGGTCGTAGAGGCCCGAGATCGAGAGCGCGTTGCGCACCAACTGTGCGGGCAGATCGGGCGAGACCGCTTTCCAGCCGCACGCCAACAGCGCCGCCGCCATGTGGCCGCCGGCCGAATGACCCGCGACGGTGATGCGCGAGGGGTCGCCGCCATAGGCCGCGACGTGGCGCCAGGTCCACTCGAGCGCACGCACCATCTGCATGAGGATGCCCGGCACGGTGACGGGCGCCTCGACCGGTCCGGGACACAACGCGTAGTTGGGCACGACGACGCAGATGCCGCGGTCGTTGAACGACGGTGCGATGAAGGAATGCTGACTCTTGTCCATCGCACGCCAGTAGCCGCCGTGGATGAAGACCAGGACCGGCGCGTCGGGGATCGGCGCCGGAAAAATGTCGAGCGTTTCGCTCGGGTCCTTGCCGTAGCGAAGGTCGATCCGGCCGGGCAAGGCGTCGCGCACCGCCGCCGATTCGCGCGCCCAACGCTCGAAGTACACGGGGTGGTTTTTCACCCGCGCGAGATTGTTGTACATGCCTTCCAGCCAGGCGGGGTCGTACGAGGCCATGCGATTGCTGCTCTTGGTTTTGCGAGGCGCGAATCTTGGCACGACACAACCTGCGGCGGCACGGGAGTCTGGTTAGAATTTACCCCGTGTTGGGGGGGTAGCTCAGCTGGGAGAGCGCCGCGTTCGCAATGCGGAGGTCGTGAGTTCGATCCTCATCCTCTCCACCAACCGATTCGAAAGGCCTTGGCAACCGCCAGGGCCTTTTCTTTTTGGCGCTCAGGTATCGAGTGTCAAGTGCTGGCCATGCAACGCCGCCGCGGCGGGCGATGCGAGGAAGCCGATGGTCTGCGCCGCGACCGACGTCGACACCCACTCTGCAGGATTGGCATCGGGCATCGCCTGGCGATTCGCCGGCGTGTCCAGCACGCTCGGCGCAACGCTGTTCACGCTGACGCCGTGCGGTGCGGCTTCGGCCGCCATCGCTTCCACCAGGCGTTGCAGCGCGCTCTTCGATGCGATGTACGCGGCCATTGCCGGCACGCCGCGTGCCGCGACCTTCGCCGTCACGGCGACGATGCGGCCGGCCTTGCGCTCAATCATCGAAGGCAGCACGGCCTGCGTCACCGCGACGAACGACCATGCGTTGAGATTCATCATGCGGTCCCAGCTTGCGCGCGACAGGGCATGCGTTGCCTCCCCCATTTCGAAACCGCCGGCGATGTGCACGAGTGCGTCGACCCGGCCAAAAGCCTTGAGCACCTGGCTGGTCAGCTCAGCCATGTCGGGTGCAGAAGTCACGTCGCCTGCGAGCAGCAGGTGCTGCGAGTTGTCGAGCCCCGGAAAAACCTCGGTCAATCGCCCGGCATGGTGATCGACCAGTGCAAGGCGCGCACCCTGGTCAAGGAACTGCTGCGCCACAGCACGACCCAGCGCGCCCGCGGCACCGGTGATCACGACGTGCGGCGTGGTGTTTGCATCGCTCATAAGAAAATGCTCCTGATTGAGGAGGGGCGTGGCCCCGTCGGTGGCGCATCCTAACGCCGCATTTCACAAATTTTTTGGACACCCGAAAATTCTGGGATATACTCGTGGTCTTGCCTGAAAACGCTAGTCGCTTACAGCGCAGGGGCTCTTAGCTCAGTTGGTAGAGCAGCGGACTCTTAATCCGTAGGTCGAGTGTTCGAGTCACTCAGGGCCCACCACCAACATGGCGGAAACGCTGAAAAAGCCTGCTACCTCACCGGTAGCAGGCTTTTTTATTTGTCCAACGGCATCACATGAACCCGCTCAGCCGTTGCGCGCGATCCAGTCGTCGACAAACCGCGTGAGCACGTCGCGCTTCTCCGCGACTTCCGCCATCAGGTACTGTCGTGCATGCGTCTGCGCCAGTTCGTTCGACAAGAACCATTGCTCTCGCTCAGGACTGCCCTGCGGCGGTGGCGCGCCCCAGGCCGTGATGCTCTTACCGAGAAACGCCTCGGTGACTGGCAATCGCCCATCCGTCTTGCCGATGTCCGACAGCACATTGCGCGGCTCGCCGAGCGTGACGCGCACCCGGACGATGTCTGCGTCCACATGAATGGAGGCACCAAGGCCGCCGGCCCGATGCACCTGCCAGAGCTGGTCTGCCGAAGCATGGCGGATCCAGCTTTCGAGCGCGCGGGCCAGGCTCTCAAGGATGATTTCTTGGTTCATATATGCACTATTTCACATTTACAGATGACGACTTCGGTCGACGATGCCCCGTATCCACAAAGTCCGATGCATGACATGGCATCTTGTACCCGCTGTCACACAGCACAACAACCAGGATTTCAGGGACATCACATCGAAGCAAAAAAGCTCGTTGAACCCGCTTCGGCGGGTTATTTTTTGCCCTCCTGCATCCAGCGCGATCGGCGATGTCCGACGACAACACAATCCACGCCCGGGCAAAGTGATTTCCGGCCTGCGCTATATTTCTTCCCATGGAAAAGGCTTCCGACATAGGCAAACCCACCGTCCCCATCGACCTGATCGGGCCGGAACACTGGGGTCGCTCCAGGCGCGGCAATGGTCGGGTCACCAAAGTGCTCTGCATCATCGTCGGTGGCATTGCGGCTGCCGGGGTGATTGCCTATCGCTTCTTCGGCGTCGGGCGCTGAACGCCCCATCCGCACAATACAAAGCCCGCCGTCCGAAGACAGCGGGCTTTTTTCTTGAGGGTCGAGCCAATGCACAGCAGCGCCCCCTTTCACTGAAGCCGCGAGCCCTTGGGAAGCCGCCTCGCCAGCCACTCGTGCACGTCTGCGCGGATGTTGCGGCCTTCGAGCAGGAAGTTCTCGAAGCGGCTCGGCACGTAGGGCAGATAGACCAGCGGCATGCCGGCTTCCTCCGGCGTGCGCGCGGCCTTCCTGTTGTTGCAGGCGGCGCACGCACTCACCAAGTTGGTCCAGGTCCACGGACCGCCGCGCGATTCGGGCAGGACGTGCTCGCATTGCAGGTCGCGCTCGTGGAACACGCCCGCGCAGTACGCGCAGGTGTAGCGGTCGCGACGCACCAGCTTGCCCTTGGTGACGCCGGGCACCACGTCGAACAGGTTGATCTTCGAGGCTCCGCGCAGCGCGATGATGGGCGCCACGTCGATGCGCGACTGCGCACCGCGCGCCACGTTGAAGCCGCCGCGTAGCGTGGCCAGCGGCAGGACGCCGTCTTCCCACGCGACCGAGCCGGTGGCGTAGTGCAGCACCGCCTGCTCCAGAGAAATCCAGGCTTGCGGCGTGCCCTGAATATCGAGTTGCAGGACGTGAGGGTGCATGGTGGCTCGCCTCCTTTCGCGGCGATAGGTGAATGGGTTGAAGAAGAAGTAAAAGAAAGCGATGGGGTGCACGAACGGAATCGAACCGTCGTCAGCGGGACCACAACCCGCGGCTCTGCCGTTGAGCTACGCACACCGTGAAAAGAAAACCGATCGGCCGGCTACCACTCGCCCACTTCGCGCACGCGCTGGTCGAGGTCGAGCACTTCGAGCAAACGCTCGCGGCCGGTCGAGGCGGACAGGCCATCAGTCGCGCGCCTGCCAATGCCGAAGCGTTGCGCCAATGCCAGCACCATGTGCCTGCGCGGCTGTGCCGGGCGCACGGTGATCATCCGGATCGGGGTGTTGCGCTTGCGCATGGTGACTCCTTGGTTGTTGTGACGGAAAACAAAATGGCCCCACGTGCACGACTCGAACGTGCAACCCCTTGCTTCGTAGGCAAGTGCTCTGATCCATTGAGCTAACGCGGGATGAAAAGCAAAGACAAAAAGTGTCCGGTTACGAGTTCCGGCGCCGCCCAATCTTTGCGGCCGGTTTCCGCGGAAGGACCATCTGCAATGGCCCGGTTCCGCTCGGGTTCGGTGCGAAAAAACGACTGACCGCTTTTCCATTTCGGTTGTGTCCTCACGCGACGGACAGCGCGCTGGGCGCTGCCCCGTACGACGTCGCTGCACAGGAGGGATCAGTTCCTGCACATCCCGCCAGACCGTCTACGCGGTGGTTCCTGGCGGTGTGGTGAAGGCACACCCGAAATGGCAAGGCACGGCAAACAAAAAAACAAAACAAAAAAAGGCCCGGAAACCTTTCGGTGTCCGGGCCTCTGCTGGAGAGAGCTTGGAAGGTATGCGCCTATGCGCAACCTCCACCCGGTAGCACCTGATCCTCGAACTTGCCAACGCGCAGGCGGGCTGCGGTTTGCGTGGCATGCACGTAGTTCTGGCGCAGATTCGATTTCGACGACGGCATGCCGAACCCACCACCGCACGACCACACGCGCACGAACGCCCGGCCCGATGCGGGTCGAATGTTGGTGAGGGTCAATGCGGTGTTCACGATGGTTCCTGGGTCAAAAATTGCCGCTGTCGGCTGTGAGGGGTTGGAAAAAGGGACGGCCTAGGCCGCGAATGAGGGCAACTGTAAATAGTGTTTACGGCGACGTCAACAACCGGGACAATCTTTTCTTGTCTTGTTGTTGTTTTTGAACAGTGCCCAATATCACCGTCGCGCGCCGTCGCAATGTCCTTGCGCTGCATCGCCGCTTTCTCGAGGGCGCCGTTGCTGCGGGCCTGCCAGCCAAGGGGCTGGACCAGGCCTTTGCGAAGAAGATCGAAATCTCTCCGAGCATGTGGAGCCAGATCAAGAGCTCTCGGCCCATCGGCGACAACCTCGCGCGGCAGATCGAGAGGCACTGCGACGTGGAGCCCGGTTGGCTCGACAAGGAAGACCGGCCCTCCGAGGTGCCCGATGCGGCGGAAGAGCGCTTCATTGCGGCCGCACGCGAGGCGTGGCGCTCGGCCAATGCCAAAGGGAAGCGAGAACTCAGCGGCTGGCTGAAGAAAACTGCGCAGGACGCCGACCCGGCGCCTTGAAGTTCAACCCGCCAACACCGGCGCGTCGCGCAGGATCGCCGCGCGCATGTCGTCGGGAATGGCAACGGCGCGATGGGTCTCCAGTGACGTCGTCACGATCACCTGCGTCATCTGCATGCGCACTTCACCGGACTCGGCACCGAAGCAGCGCACCGCCAGCGTCATCGAGCGCGAGCCCAGCCGTTCCACGGCGAGCCCGAGCATCACCGGATCACCCATGCGGCTCACGGCGCGAAAGTCCACATCGAGCTTCACGGTCGGCAGGCCGATGCGGCGCTGCGCCACGAGCCCGTGGTAGCTCAGGCCCAGCCCGTCGTTCACCCAGTCTTCGACGAGCCCGTTGAGCATCACGAAGTACTGCGGATAGAACACGATGCCCGCCGGATCGCAGTCCGAAAACCGGATCAATCGCGGCCGCCGGAACTCCGCGCTCGGCGCCTCCAGGTCGACATGCGTGGCATCGCTCATGCTCAGCCCTCCTCGCCCGTCGCCTCACCGCGCATCACGTGCACGCGCAGCAGTCCGAGCTGGCTGTGCATCTGCTTGACCGTCTTCATGTCGAGGCCCGAGAACATTTCGAGGATCCACTGCTCGTGCTCGCTCGCCATCGTCTCGAAGGTGCGCCGCCCCGCGGGCGTGAGGCTCACGATCCATGCGCGGCGGTCGTCGGGGCTGGGTGCGCGCGCCACCATGCCTTCGCGCTCGAGTTCGTCGGTCAGGCCCGTCACATTGCCGCCGGTCACCATGAGGTAGCGCGACAGCACGCGCATCTTGAGCCCGTCCTTGTAGCGATAAAGCTGCGCCATGTAGTCGAAGCGCGCGAGCGAGATGCCGAAGCGCTCGCGCAGCCGGCGCCGGATCTCCGCTTCGATCTGCGTGGTGCTCGCGAGCATGCGCAACCACAGCTTGAGCATCGCGTGGTCTTCGTGACCGGCGCGTGCTTCATGACCGAGTTCTTCGGCGTCGCTGAGCGCGGCGTGCGAGGCGTCGTTGCGTGTCATGTCACTTCTCCTCCCGAAACCGAAATCGACTGACCCGTGACCGACGCTGCACCTTCGCCGCACAGCCAGCGCACCGTGTCGGCCACCTCGGACGGCTGCACGATGCGCTTCTGCGGGTTCACGCTGGAGAACTCCGCCAGCGCATCGGCCTCGCTGCGCCCGGTCTTGCCGACCACGTTGGCGACGCTGTTGCGCAGGATGTCGGTGTCGGTGTAGCCCGGGCACACGGCATTCACCGTGATGCCCTTGCGCGCCACTTCGAGCGCCAGCGAGCGCGTGAGGCCGATCACGCCGTGCTTGGCGGCCGTGTAGGCCGAGACATAGGCATAGCCCTTCTGGCCCGCCGTGCTCGCGATGTTGACGATACGGCCCCAGCCCGCATCGAGCATGTCGGGCAGCGCCGCCTGCGCGCACAGGAAGCTGCCAGTGAGGTTCACCGCCAGCATGCGCTGCCAGAGCGCGACCGAGGTCTTCAGGAACGGCGCGCTCTCGGCAGCGCCAGCGTTGTTGACGAGGATCGCAATCGGCCCTCGCGCTGCGCGAGCCTGCGCGAAGGCGGCTTGCACGCCTTCCGGATCGGCCACATCGGCGGCGGCAACGCCATGCCCGCTGCCAGCGAGCGTATCGGCCACGCGCTGAAGCGCCTCACGGTCGCGCCCGAGCAGGGTCAGCACGGCGCCCTCGGCCGCCAGGGTGCGCGCGATCTCCGCACCGATGCCGCGTGCAGCGCCGGTCACAAGCGCGTGCCGGCCAATGAGTAGATTTGACTGCATACCTGAATTGTTTAGTTCTGAATTATTTTAACGGCGCTCCACGACCGAGGCTGTCACCGCGTGAAACGCCCGCCATTCAGTTCCAGTGCTGCGGTGCGCACGGGCCTATGGCCTCGCGGGCCGCCCATCCCAGGTCTGCGGCCCCACGCCGCGCTCGCGCAGCTTGAACTTCTGCACCTTGCCGTTCTCGGTGCGCGGCAGGTCGGGCAGCACGTCGATGTAGCGCGGCACCGCGAAGTACGGCAGGCGGCTCTCGCAGAAGCGCGACAGTTCCACGGGATCGATGCGCTCCCCGTCGCGAGCCACCAGCGCGGCCATCACCTCGTCCTCGGCCAGCTCGGAGCGCACGGGATACACCGCGCACGAAGCCACGCCGGGGTGACTCAGCAACACCTGCTCGACCTCGAACGAAGAGATGTTTTCCCCGCGCCGGCGGATCGCGTCCTTGATGCGGTCCACGAAGCGAAACGCGCCGTCTGCATCCCGCACCACGCGATCGCCCGTGTGAAACCACAGGTTGCGCCAGGCTTCGACCGTCTTCTCCGGCATGTTGAAGTAGCCGCTCGCAAAGGCGTAGGGCTCGTCCGCGCGCAGCAGCAGTTCACCGGCCTCGCCGGGCGGCAATGCCACGTCGTCCTCGTCAGCCACGCAGGCCTGGAAGCCCGGCCGCAGCCAGCCCATGACACCGCCGCGCGGCGAATCGGGCGACGTGGCGATCGCGAAGTTGGTTTCCGTCGAGCCGTAGCCCTCGAGCAACGACACGCCCGTGCGCGCCTTGAACGCCTGCCCCGCCGTCGCGGGCACACCCGGCCCGAGCCCGATGCGCACGCGGTGATCGCGCTCGCCTTCGCCCTCGGGCTGCGCGAGCAGGATCGGCACCATCGCCCCCAGCAGGTAGACCACGGTCGCGCCGTTCGCGCGCATCGACGGCCAGAAACCCGACGCCGAGAAGCGCGATTCGAAAACCACCTCGGCCCCGGTCAGCGCAGCCTGCGCGAAGGTGTTGAGCGCGTTGATGTGAAAGAGCGGCAGCGTGGTGCACAGCACGTCGTCTCGCCCCACGCCGAGCACCTCGGCGCTGTTCACGCCCCACCAGAAATACTGCGCGTGCGGGCAAATCACGCCCTTGGCCGGGCCGGTGGTACCCGAGGTGTAGAGGATGGCGAGCGGGTCGCCCGGTTGCACCGCGGCGGGCGCGATGGCCTCCGATCCTTGCGGGTAGACCGACACGCGCACGCCGGCAGGCGGCTCCCACTCAGCGCCGCCCTCGCCCACCACCCATACTTCTCGCAGGGCCGTGCGAGCGAGGTCCGCCGTCTTCAGACGTTCGAGAAAACCCGCCTCGATCACCAGCAACTTCGCCGTGCTGTTCTCGAGGAAGTACGCGATCTGCGGTCCCATCGACGCCGTGTTCACCGGCACGACCGACGCGCCCATCCATCCCGCGCCAAGAAAGGTTTCGAGAAACTCGATGCGGTTGCCGCACATCACCGCGATGCGGTCGCCGCGCGCCACGCCGGCTTGCACGAGCGCCGCGGCACGCACCCCGGCAGCCTCGGCCGCATCGCCGTGCGTCCACTGCCGCCCCGCAATCCGCAGCAGCGGGCGACCGGCGAACAACGCCGACTGCCGCTGCAGCATCGCGGGCAGCGTGCGCTGCGCCGGCGGCAG
The DNA here is from genome assembly GCF_030812215.1 of Variovorax boronicumulans. GTDB lineage: Bacteria > Pseudomonadota > Gammaproteobacteria > Burkholderiales > Burkholderiaceae_C > Variovorax > Variovorax boronicumulans_C. Next base: position 1,217,373 of record NZ_JAUSSG010000001.1, read on the forward strand.
TGCGCGCACCTCACTCGTCATCGTGCGTGCCCCCGCCCAGATAGGTCGCCTGCACGCGCGGGTCGCTTGCGAGTTCGGCCGAGGCACCTGAGAGCGCGATCTCTCCGGTCTCCAGCACATAGCCCTCGTCCGAGCTTTCGAGTGCGGCGCGCGCGTTCTGCTCGACCAGCAGGATCGAGACGCCGTCGTCCCGCAGCTTGCGCACGATAGTGAGGATGTCCCGCACGATCAGCGGCGCGAGGCCGAGGCTGGGCTCGTCGAGCATCAACAGGCGCGGCGCCGACATCAGCGCGCGCCCCACCGCCAGCATCTGCCGCTCGCCGCCCGAGAGCGTGTCGGCGCGTTGCGAACGGCGCTCGGCCAGCCGAGGGAACCGGTCGTACACCGACTGCAGCCGTTTCTTCATCGCATCGCCGCGCAGCCGCTTGGCATACGCGCCGAGCTGCAGGTTGTCGAGCACGGTGAGTTCGCCGAACAGCTCGCGCTTCTCGGGCACGAGGCACAGGCCGCGCTCCACGCGCGCTTCCACGTCGAGCCCCTGCAGGTCTTCGCCCTCGAAGCGCAGCGTGCCCTTGCACGGCAAGAGGCCCATGGCCGCGGCCAGCAGCGTGGTCTTGCCTGCGCCGTTCGGTCCGATTACCGAGATGATCTGGCCGGGTTGCAAGTCGAGCGACACGCCGCGCACCGCCTCCACCTGCCCATACGACACATGCAGGTCACCGATCTCCAGCATCGCGGTCATACAACGCTCCCCAGGTATGCAGCCTGCACGCGCTCGTCGGCGCGCACCGCCGACGGCACGCCCTCCACCAGCTTGGAGCCGAAATTCATCACCACCAGACGGTCCACCAGTTTCATCACGAAGTCCATGTCGTGTTCGACGATCAGGATGGTCACGCCCTCTTCGCGGAGCTTGCGCAACAGGTCGCCGAGCGCCATCTTTTCCTTGCGGCGCAAACCGGCCGCGGGCTCGTCGAGCACCAGCAGCACCGGGTCCGCGGTCAGCGCGCGCGCGATCTCCAGGATGCGCTGCGTGCCCAGCGGCAGGCTGCCCGCGAGCTCATGCGCGCGGTCGCCGAGACCGATGCGGTCGAGCTGGCGCTGCGCCTCCTGCAGGATCTGCATCTCCTCTTTGCGATCGAGCCTGAGGCCCGCCTTCAGGATGCCCGAGCGCGTGCGCGAATGCGCGCCGAGCGCCACGTTGTCGAGCAGGCTCATGTGCGGCCTGAGCTTCACATGCTGGAAGGTGCGTGCAAGGCCCAGCCGCGCCACCTGCCGCTGCGGCATGCCGGCGATGTCGTGGTCGAGAAAGCGCACCTGCCCCGAGGTCATCGGCAGCGTGCAGGTCAGCAGGTTGAACATGGTCGACTTGCCCGCGCCGTTCGGCCCGATCAGCCCGACGATCTCGCCGGCCTTCACGTCGAAGCTCACGTCGTTCACCGCCACCAGCCCGCCGAAGCGCTTGACCGCGCCGTTCACCGACAGCACCTGCGTGCCGCGCGCCGGCAGCTGGCGATGCGGCAGCGGATCGACCGGAGGCGCCTCGTGGCGCGACGCGCCCTGCGCAGCGCCGCGCCTGCGCGTCCAGCGCCGCAGCAACCCCATCAACCCGCCGCGCGCAAAGTGCAGCAACAGGATGAAGAGCGCGGCAAAGGCCACGGCCTCCAGTTGCCCTGCGCGCTGCGTGAGCATCGGCAGCACGTCCTGCAAGCCGTTCTTCAATACCAGCACCAGCGCAGCCCCCACCAGCGCACCCGCCAGTTGCCCGAGTCCGCCGGCCACGGCCATCAGCAGGTACTCGATGCTCGCGCGCACGTCGAAGGGCGACGGGCTCACGAAGCGGTTCATGTGCGCATAGAGCCAACCCGCCAGCCCCGCGAAGAGCGCCGCCGTGACGAAGAGCGTGAGCCGCACGCGGTACGCATCCGCGCCCACGCTCGCCAGCAGCGTCGCACCGCCGCGCAGCCCGCGGATCGCGCGGCCCGGCCGCGACTGCAGCAGGTTGTGGCTGAAGAGGCAGGCCAGCCCGACCACCACCCAGATCAGGTAATACATCGCGCGCGGATCGGCCAGCGACCAGCCCGCGACCTGCAACGCCGGAATGTTCGACAGCCCCGTGTGGCGGCCGAGCGCATCGACGTTGCCGAACAGCATCGCAATCGACAACCCCCACGCGATCGTGCTGAGCGGCAGGAAGTGTCCGCCGAGCCGCAGCGTGAGCATGCCGATGGCGAGCGCCGAGAGGCCCGTGAGCAGCAGCGCGAACAAGAGGCCGATCCAGGGCGACATGCCTTGCGCCGTCGTGAGCCACGCGGTCGCGTAGGCCGCGATGCCCACGAAGGCCGCTTGCCCGAACGAAGTCGCGCCACCCACGCCCGTGAGCAGCACCAGCCCGAGCGCCACCAGCGCGCCGATGCCGATGTCGTTCAGCAGCGAAACCGTGAAGCTGCCCGCCACCGCCGGCACCAAGGCCAGCACGACGACCACCGCGGCGATCCACGTCATGCGCTTGCGGTTCGCACTCATTGGTCCACCTCGTCTTCTTCCTCTTCGGAATGCGCGGCCATGAAGGACCGCAGCATGAGCACCGGTATGAGCAGGCTGAACACGATCACGTCTTTCAACGCGCCGCTCCAGAACGAGGCAAAGCTCTCCACCACGCCGACCGCAAGCGCGCCCACGGCCGTCATCGGGTAGCTCACGAGCCCGCCGATGATCGCGGCCACGAAGGCCTTCAGGCCGATGATGAAACCCGAGTCGTAGTACATGGTCGTCACCGGTGCGATCAGCACGCCGATGAGCCCCGCCAGCAGCGAGGCGCAGCCGTAGGCCAGCAGCGCGGTGCGCACGGGCCGGATGCCGACCAGCCGCGCGCCCACCCGGTTCACCGCGGTCGCACGCAGCGCCTTGCCTGCTACCGTGCGCTCGAACACCAGGAAGAACAGGCCGCTCAGCACGATGGCCGCGCCCACCATCAACACCACCTGGCCGCTGACCGTGAACCCGTCGCCGAGCGTGAACACGGCGCTGGTGAGCGGCGTGGTGCGCGAACCCTCAGGGCCGAAGAACAGCAAGCCCAGGCCGGAGAGCAGGAAGTGCAGCGCCAGCGACACGATGAGCAGCACCAGCACCGAGGCATCGGCAATCGGCTGGAACACCACCCGCGCCAGCAGCGGCGCGATGGGCACCACCAGCAGCACCGCGACGGCGATGTGCACCGCCACCGGCACGCCGGGCCGCGCCGCGAGCCATGCGAGCACGCACGGAATCGCGGGCAGCACGCCCCACATCAGCACCGCCTTCGGAATGCGCGCGCCCTCGCCGCGCCGCAACAGGCTGCCGATTTCCGTCGCCAACGCCAGCGCGGCGAGCACCGCGACCATGCCTATGGTGGCCGGCACGCGGCCGGTCTCGAAGGCCGCGAGCGACAGCGCCGCGAAGGCCGCGATGTCGCCGAAGGGTACGAACACCACCCGCGTCACGGAAAAGATCAATACCAGCCCGAGCCCGGCCAGCAGATAGACGGCACCGTTGGCAAGGCCGTCGGTGATGAGAATCAGCGCGACGTCCCACGTCATAGGAAAACCTCAGGCGTAGCTTTCATCTTTTTTCTTGTCTTCTTCGGGAACGGGGCGTCGATCAAGGTGCAAGCTTCCATTGGCCGTTGTCCAGCTTGACGATCACGCGGGCGCGCTCGTCCACGCCGTAGAGACTGCCGGGCTTGAAGCTGTAGACACCGTGCGTGCCCACCACTTCCTTGGTGCTGAAGATCGCGTCGCGCAGCGCGAGGCGGAACTCGGCGGTTCCCGGCTCGGCTTTCTTCATGGCGCGCGAAGCGGCATCGGCGAACACCAGCCAGCCGTCGAAGGAATAGGCCGAGAAGGCGTCGCTGGTCGGCGCGTTGTTGACCTTCTGGAACACGGCGCGGAAGTCGGTCGCGATCTTCTTGGTCGGGTAGTTGTCGGGCAGTTGCTCGGCAACGATCACCGGGCCGGTGGGCATCAGCGCGTTTTGCCCCGCCGCGCCGACCACACGCACGAAATCGGGGTTGATGAGCCCGTGCTGCCCGTACACGCCGCCCTTGTAGCCGCGCTCCTGCAGCGCGAGGAACGGCAGCGCACCCGGCGTGCCGGCGCCGCCGGTCATCACCGCGTCTGGGCGCAGCGCCACGATCTTGAGCACCTGGCCCGTTACAGACGCATCGGCGCGCGCATAGCGCTCGTTGCTCACCACCTTGATGCCGGCGCCGGGCGCGGCCTTCATGAGCGCGTCGTACACCAGGTCGCCCCAGGCGTCGGTGAAGCCGATGTAGCCCACGGTCTTGACGTTGTTGCGCTTCATGCGCTCGACCACCGCATCGATCATCAGCTGGGTGGGCTGCGCCACCGTCATGACCCACGGGTTTTCGTTCGGATCGAGCAGGATGGGCGTGAGGCCGATCATCGGCGTCTTCGCATCGCGGCCGACCTGCGCCATCGCGATGGCAGCTGGCACGCCCGACGTGCCCATGAGCACATCGACCTTTTCCTCTTCGACGAGCTTGCGCGCATTGCGCCCGGCCGTGGTCGGATCGGAGCCGTCGTCCAGCACGATGAGCTGTACCTTGCGGCCGTTGATCTCGGGCCTGTAGGCGAGCGCCGCCTGCATGCCCTTCGCGTAGGGCACGCCCAGCGAAGAGTTCGGCCCCGAGAGCGACACGCTCAGGCCGACCTTCAGGTCGGCCGCCAGCGCGCTCGCAACACCACAGGCGGTCAGCGCCGCGGCGATGGCACCGCGCGTCAGGGTCAGCATCAGGCTCTTCATGTCGTAGCTCCGGTGAGGATGGTTGGAATGAACAGGTAACTCAGATGAACAACTGGATCGCCGGCAATGCGCGTGCGGCGTTGAGCAGGTCGATGCGCTTCTGGCGGATGGCCCAGCCCGAAGGCGTGCGCACGAGGTGGTGGCGGGCCGTGCCGCTCAGCAGGATCTGGGACTCGCCGCGCGCCTCGACGTAGAGGAACGGCGTGCGCAGATGCACCTCGTCCCCGGTCTCGCTCTCGATGCGCGAGGGCTGCAGCACATGCTGGCTGTGGCTCGCGGGGTGCTGCGAATGGGCGCGCGGATTCTTCAGGCGATCGACGCGCAACTGCAGCAACAGGCGGTCCTCGAAAGCCAGCGAGTTGTGCGAGAACGGATCGGCCTGCGCGGCGCCGAGCAGCGGCACCCAGTAGTGGCCGTCCTCGGCGAAGAGGGCGAGCCAGTCGTCGAAGCGCCGCTCGTCGAGCAGGGCAGCCTCATGAGCAATGAAATCGCGCGGATCGTTCATGCCGCGACCTCCGTGGCCATCGCCTTCGCCCACGCACGGAACTGGTTGCGCATGAGCAGCTCGTTCGTGCCGTTGGTGGTGACGGTCGATTGCGCGAGCTCGGCCGCGTCGTAGTTGCGGTGCAGGCTCACCCATTCGTTGCCGCCGGCGCGCAGGCCCTGCTGGATGCTCTCGAACAGGTGCACGTCGTCGTGCGCGACCACCGACATCGGCGAAAACACGAGCCGGTTGTAACTCATCGCGCGCTCGAAGAGCAGCGCGGGCGCACCGGCCGCGCGAAAGCTCCAGGCCTCGATCAGCGTGCGGTCGGCAGCGAGCGGGCGGATCACGCGGATCGCCTGCGGCGAGCCCTTCACCGACAGGCTCGGATAGAAGACCGAGTTCTGCGGCGAGCGCTGCAGGATGTCGGCCGCGCGCTCGACCCCGTGCGCGGCCTGCATTGCGGCCTCGTACTCGGGAAGCTGCGCATAGTTGGAGTGGATGCTGAAGTTCACGCCCAGCACGCTGTGTCCGTTGGCGAACACGCGCCCGCCCATCCTGTCGAAGAACTCGTAGCCGGAGCCGAAGGGCAGGATCTGCTCCATCGCCATCGGCTTGGGATCAGAAGGCCCATGGCCTTCCCACAGCGCCTCGGCCGCCTTGGTGGCCGACTCGTGCGTCGACATCGGATGCACCGTGTCGTTGATGTTCTCCAGGTACATCTTCCAGTTGCAATGGACGATGTTGCGCAGCACGCCACCGCCCACGGTGAGCTTGCCCTCGGGCGAACGGTCGACCATGTTGTCGATGGCGCCGAGCACTTCGCCGAAGTAGTCCTCGAACGTGGGGCCGATGTCGGAGAGCCGCACGAACACGAAGTCGCGGTAGACCTTCACGTGCTTGACCACCGACAGCCCCTGCCCCGATTCGCAGGCCTTGAGCTGCGTGCCGTCGTAGCCCGCCTTCAACGGCAGGCCGAGCGGCGCGCCGTCGAGCTTGTAGGTCCACGCGTGGTACGGGCAGCGGAAGAAGCGGCCGGTGTTGCCGCTCTCGTCCGTCACCAGCTGCGTGCCCTTGTGGGCGCAGCGGTTGTACATGACGTGCACCGCGCCATCGGGCTGCCGCACCATCAGGAGCGGCCGGCCCGCGACCTCCTGCGTCACGAAGTCGCCCGCCTCCGGCACCTGGCTCGCATGGCCGAGGAAGACCCAGGTGTTCGCGAACAGGCGCTCCTGCTCGAGCGCGAAGATCTCTTCGCTCAGGTACAGGTCGCGGTGCACGCGGTCGTCCTGCACCAGGGCGGCGATGCGGTCGGGATGATGGCGGTAGCTGGTCATCGGCGGGCGCTCAGGCTGCTTCTTTCAGGGGACCAGCTTCCACTGGCCCTTGTTCATCTGCACGATCACCACGCCGCGCTGGTCGGAGCCGTAGCGGTCGTCGGGCTTGAAGGTGTAGATGCCGTGCGTGCCCACCAGCTCGCGGGTAGCCACGATGGCATCGCGCAGAGCCGTGCGGTACTGCGGCGTGCCCGGCTCGCCCTTGGTGCGCGAGGCGGCGTCGGCCAGCAGCAGGTAGGCGTCGTAGGTGTACGAGGAGAACGCGTCCGTCGGCACCGCGCCGTTCACCTTCTGGTAGGCCGCGCGAAAGCCCATCGACACCTTCTTGATGGGGTTGCTGTCGGGCAACTGGTCCGCCACCAGCACCGGGCCGCTGGGCACCTGCAGGCCTTCGATGGAGGCGCCGCCCACGCGCACGAAGTCGGCGTTGATGAGGCCGTGCGTGCCGTAGATCTTGCCCTTGTAGCCGCGCTCGGCGAGCGCGATGTAGGGCAGCGCGCCGGGCGTGCCGGAGTTGCCCGCGAACACGGCGTCGGGCCGTGCCGCGACGATCTTCAGGATCTGCCCGGCCACCGACGAATCGCTGCGCGCATAGCGCTCGTTCGCCACCACCTTGATGCCGGCCGTGGCTGCGCTTTTCACCAGCGAGTCATAGGCCAGGTCGCCCAGCGCATCGGAGAAGCCGATGAAGGCCACCGTCTTCACACCCGACTTCTGCATGCGCTCGACCACGCCCGCGACCATGAGCGGGAACGGCTGCGACACCGTCACGGTCCACGCGCCTTCGGGGCCGGCGATGGTCACCGGCGTGGGCGAGATCAGCGGCGTGTTCAGTTCGCGTGCCACCGAGGCGATAGCCATCGCGCCCGGCACGCCCGAGGTACCGATCAGCACATCGACCTTGTCCTCCGTCACCAGCTTGCGCGCGTTGCGGCCGGCGGTGGTGGGGTCGGAGGCGTCGTCCAGCACGATCAGCTGGACCTTGCGGCCGCCGATCTCGGGATGCTCGGCGATGGCGGCGCGTATGCCCTTTTCGTAAGGCACGCCGAGTGCGGCGACTGGGCCCGACAGCGAGCTGATGAAGCCGATCTTGAGATCGGCGGCCATCGCCTGTGCGGCGGCCAATGCGACCGCGGTGAGGCCGAGGATTCGGGCCAGGTTCTTTTTCATTGAGATTGCTCCAGCGTGTGTTGTGTGCGTTGTTTCAGGGAACCAGCTTCCACTGGCCCTTTTCCAGCTTCACGACCACACGCGAGCGCTCGTCCGACCCGTAGCGATCGGTCGGCTTGAAGTTGTAGACGCTGTGCGTGCCCACCAGCTCCTTGGTGCTGACGATGGCGTCGCGCAGTGCAAGCCGAAACTGCGGCGTGCCCGGCTCGGCCTTGGTGGCGAGCGCGCGCTGGGCCGCATCGAGGTACAGCAGCCAGGCGTCGAAGGTGTAAGCCGAGAAGGCATCGGTCGGCGGGGCGCCGTTGGCCTTCTGGTAGGCGGCGCGGAAGTCCATCGACACCTTGCGGATCGGGTTGTCGTTGGGCAATTGCTCCGCCACGATCACCGGGCCGGTGGGTGCGAGCATGCCTTCGACGGCCGCACCGCCCACGCGCACGAAGTCGGGGTTGATGAGCGCGTGCATGCCGTAGATCTGGCCCTTGTAGCCGCGCTCCGACAGCGCGAGATACGGCAGCGCGCCGGGCGTGCCCGAGGTGCCGGTGATCACCGCATCGGGGCGCAGCGCCACGATCTTCAGCACCTGCCCGGTCACCGACGAATCGGCGCGCGCATAGCGCTCGTTCGACACGATCTTGATGCCCGCCGGCTCCGCGCTCTTCTGCAACGCGTCATACACCAGGTCGCCCCATGCGTCAGAAAAGCCGATGTAGCCGACCGTCTTCACGCCCGACTTCTTCATGCGCTCGACCACCGCGCTCACCATCAGCGGTGCGGGCTGAGGCAGCGTGACCATCCACGAGCCTTCTTCGCCGGGCAGGTTGGCGTTGGCGATGGAGATGAGCGGCGTCTTGGTCTCGCGCGCCACGCCGGCAATGGCCAGCGCACCGGGCGAGCCCGCGGTGCCGATGATGACGTCGACCTTGTCCTCGTCGATCATCTTGCGGGCATTGCGGGCGGCCGTGGACGGATCCGACGCATCGTCCAGTTGCACCAGCTGGATCTTGCGACCGCCGAGGTCGGCCTTGTAGGCGAGCGCGGCCTTCATGCCCTTCTCATAGGGAATGCCGAGCGACGACACCGGCCCCGAGAGCGACGTGATGAAGCCGACCTTGAGATCGGCGGCCCACGCGCCAGCCACGGCGCTCAGGGCGCCGAGGCCCACGGCGATGCCCGCGAGGGCACGGAATCGGTTCAGGACTTTCATGGCGATGCTCCAGAGGTGATGTTTTTTGAACGGAACGGAACGGGACTGAAAACTAGAGGGCCAAACTGCCGACGCTGGTGCCGCCGCAGACGTAGAGCACCTGGCCGGTGACGAAGCTGTTGTCGGCGTCGGCGAAGAACCGCACGGCGCGTGCCACGTCGGTCGATTCGCCCAGGCGCTTGACGGGCACGGAGGCTGCGAGCGATCTCTCCTTCTCGCTGCCGGCTTCGACGACGTCGTAGAACATGTCGGTGCGGATCGGACCGGGCGCGACCACGTTCACCGTGATGCCATCCGCCGCGAGTTCCAGTGCCCAGGTGCGGGCCATGCCCAGCATGCCGGCCTTGGTCGCGGAATAGCTGGTGCGGGTCGCAAGACCCAGCGCCGCGCGCGACGACAGCAGCACCACGCGGCCGAAGCGTTGCGCGCGCATGGCGGGCAACGCGCCCTGCACGAGCTGGATCGCGCAGCCCAGGTGCAGGTCGACCAGTGCGTCGAGATCGTCGAGCTTCACTTCGGGCAGCAGCGCGGCACGAATCACGCCGGCGTTGTGGACGATGGTGGTCGGCGCAAAGCGCCCGACCAGCTCGCGCACCGCCTCGCCCGTGGCGGCGCGGTCGCTCAGGTCGACCTCGATGCTGTGCAGCTTCGGGTGATCGATCTCGGCCTTGCGGCGCGCGAGCGACACCACCTCGTAGCCTTGCGCGAGCAGGTCTTCGCAGATCGCCTTGCCGATGCCGGCGCTGCCACCGGTAACGGCCGCGACCTTGGGTGCCGTGGTCATGCCGAAGCTCCCACCAGCGCCAGCACGCGCAGCGGGCTGCCGCTGCCCTTCTCGATCTTGAGCGGCGGACAGATCAGCACCGCGCCCGACGGCGGCAGCAGGTCGAGGTTGCTCAGGCACTGCAGCCCATAGCGCCCGGCGCCATGCATGTAGTAGTGGCACGGATACGGCGGACGCAGGTGATAGCCCTGCCCGGCATCGGTGCCGATGGCTTCCGAGCCGAAGCCCAGCACGTCGCGCTGCTCCACCAGGAAGCGCACGGCCTCGGTGCTCGGGCCGGGCGTGTGCTGGCCGGTCTCGTCGAAGTTCTGGTATGCCTCGGGATCGGTGCGCTTGGACCAGTCGGTGCGCATCAGCACCCACGCACCCTTCGGGATTCGGCCGTGCACGGCTTCGTAGGCCTCGATGTCTTCCAGCGTCAGCAGGTAGTCGGGGTCGTCCTTCACCTGCGGAGAACAGTCGATCACACAGGCAGGGGCCACGAAGTTCTGCACCGGAATCGTGTCGACCGAATTGTTCGGCAGGTCGCGGCCAGAGATCCAGTGGATCGGCGCATCGAAGTGCGTGCCCGTGTGCTCGCCGCAGGAGAAGTTGTTCCAGTACCAGCCCGGGCCGCGCTCGTCGTACTTGGACACTTCCTCGATGCGGAAAGGCCAGCACTGGCCCATCTCGGGCGGCAGCGCGATCTGCGGGAACTCGGGCGTGAGCGTCTGGGTGAGGTCGATCACGCGGATGCGGCCGCTGGCCATCGCGGTCACGAGGCCGCCGAGGATTTCGGCGGCGGACATCAGTTCGGTTGTCGTGGTCATTCGTGTGGCTCCTGTTCTCAGCCGCCTGCCGCGAGTTCACGCTCGAGCACCTTCGGGTTGTCGCGCCAGCGCTCCAGCCACTCCTGCGCGACGTCGCCCGGGTAGACGTCTTCCACGCCATCGCGCAGCGCCTTCACGATGGCGTTGGCCAGCGCGGCAGGCGCCAGCTTGGGCGGCGGTGTGTGCTGGTTCCATTCGTCGTCGATGGGGCCGGGGAACACGTTGATCACGCGGATGCCCGCGGGCCGCATCTCGGCGCGCAGGCACTGCGCGAGTGAATGCGCCGCCGCCTTCGATGCGCTGAAGGTGCCGTGCGGCGGAAAGTTGCTGAGCGCGTAGATCGACAGCAAATTGACCCACGCGGTCGCGCCGGTCGCGCCATCGGCCGAGCGGCCCTTGAGCGCCGGGCCGAACTCCTGCGCGAGGCGCAGCAGGCCGAAGTAGTTGATGTCCATCTCGGCCTTGGCCACGTCGGTGCCACGGCGCGCGCCGATGCCGAAGGTGCGGTGCACCTCGGCGTTGTTGATCACGATGTCGACCTTGCCGCCGATGGAGCCCGCAAGCTCGGTCACCTGGCGACCGTTGGTGAGGTCCAGCGGCACCAGCGTCACCTGCGGCAGCGCCGAGATGTCGTCCAGCCCGTCGCCCATCTTCTTCCAGGGCTCGGCATGGCCGACCCAGACGATGTCGGCGCCGGCCTTCACCAGCGCGCGCACGATGGCCTGGCCGGTCTCGGTCTTGCCGTCGGTCACCAGCGCCTTGCGGAACTTGGGGTCGCTGGTCATTTCACGCAGCATCTTGTCGTCGGCCATGTGGGCACTCCCTTCATTCGGAAAACCAATGAGAACGGCCTGGCCGGCGCGGTCGAGCCGGGCGCCCACGCGCACGCGCTGCGGCGCATCGCCGACCTCGCCGTGCAGGTGGACCATGAGCGTCGGCCCTGCATCCAGGTGTACGAGGCCCAGCCGCCAGGGCAGCCGCTCGCGGAAGAACAGGTCGTTGCTGTGATGCAGCGTGGTGCTGCCGAGCAGTTCGCCCTCGCCGCTCTGTGCACGCCAACGCAGCGCGGCGGAAAGGCACTTGTGGCAGACCTCGCGCGGCGGGTACTGCACGGTGCCGCAGTCCTCGCAGGTCTGCAGCTCGAACCGGCCCTCGGCGGCGGCGGCCGTGAGGCCGAGCGCGACGCGGCCGCGCGCACCGGGCGGCAGGTTCATCTGCCGGGTGCGCAGCACCGGGTTCTTGCGCGGGGGGCGCATCATCGGCATGGTCATGCGGGTCTCCCCAAGATGACGGCGCCTGTGCACAGGCAGCGGTCGTAGGTCACCATGCCGAAGCCGGCGACGAGACCGAGTTGCGCATCGGGCACTGCGCGCGGTCCGGCCTGGTCGGTCAGTTGGCGGATCGCCTCGACCATGCCGAGGAAGCCGCCCGCCGCACCCGCCTGCCCGGCCGAGAGCTGGCCGCCGCTGGTGTTGTTCGGAAAGCTGCCATCAAAGGTCATGGTGTGCGACTGCACGAAGGCCGGGCCCTCGCCCTTCTCGCAGAAGCCCAGGTCCTCGAACTGCATCATCACGATGACGGGGTAGTCGTCGTAGGTCTGCACGAAGTCGAGCGCGGCGGGCTGGACGCCGGCCTGCGCGTAGAGGTCGTCGCGGTCCTTGCGCCAGCCGCCCTGCACCATCACCGGGTCTTCTGCGTAGGCGTTGTGACGCTCGATGGCGCCGCGGATCACGACGTGGGCCAGGCCCAGGTCGCGTGCGCGCTCCTCGCTCATCACGAGGAAGGCGTCGGCGCCCGCGCAGGGCATCACGCAGTCGAAGAGGTGGATGGGGTCGGAGATGGGGCGCGCGGCCATGTACTCGTCCAGCGTCAGGCCCTTCTTGAACATCGCGTTCGGATTGCCGAGCGCGTTGGTGCGCTGGTCCACGCAGATGCGGCCGAAGTCCTCGCGCTTGGCGCCGTAGGTGCGCATGTAGTTGGCGGTGATGAACGCGAAGATCGAGTTCGGTCCGCCCGAGCCGTAGGGATAGCTCGCATCGCGCGCGAAGTTGCTGAAGCTGCCGAGCGTCTGGCGGAAGGAATCGACGTGGTTGGTGTCGGCGCCCACGCAAGCCACGATGTCGGCATCGCCCGCCTGCACGGCACGTGCGGCACGGCGCAGGCACATCACGCCCGATGCGCCACCCGTGGGCACATGGTCGAGCCAGCGCGGCGAGAGCCCCAGGTGCTGCGTCACGCCCACGGCCGTGTCGGGCGCGAGCGAGAAGCTGCTGAGGCACAGGCCGTCGATCTGCTCCTTGGCGACGCCGCTGGCTTCGACCAGCGCCTCGATGGCCTGTCCGATGAACCAGTGCGCGGTGCGCGTGGAGTAGCGCACGTAGGGCACGGTGATCGGCACCGCGACCGCAACGCCTTCGTAGGAGAGTCGGTTGCGGATCATGCCTGCCTCTTTTTCATTGCACGCGTGTCGATGCAGTGCCCCTGCCCCGGCAGCGACTGCGCCATCTCGCGCAGTTGCCCGCGCTGAATCTTTTGCGAAGGCGTGAGCGGCAGCGCATCGACGAAGGCGATGTAGCCCGGCGCCTTGTAGTAGGCGAGCTGGTCGAGCGCGTGCTGGACGATGCTCGCGGCGATCTGCGCGCGCTGCGAGGCATCGGCGCCCTCGCGCACCACGATGCAGGCCAGCACTTCGTCGCCGCGCACCGCATCGGGCGTCGCGGCCACGGCCGAGGTCTTCACGGCCGGGTGCTGGTTGAGCACGCTCTCGACCTCGACGGCCGAGATGTTCTCGCCACTGCGGCGGATCACGTTCTTCTTGCGGTCCACGAAGAAGAAGTTGCCCTCGGCATCGCGGCGCACGAGGTCGCCCGTGTGGAACCAGCCGTCGGCCCAGGCTTCGCGCGTGGCCTCTTCGTCTTTCAGGTAGCCGGAGAAGAAGTAGCGCTGCGGGTCGCTGCCGGCCGAACGCACGAGCAGTTCGCCCGGTGCATCGGTGCCGACGTCGTTGCCGTCTTCGCCCACGAGGCGGAGTTCGACGAAATCTTCCTGCCGGCCGAAGCAGCTCGTGCCCACGAGGCGCGGTTCGCGGTTGGCCATGATGCAGGCGGCCGCGCCGGTCTCGGTCATGGCCCAGGCCTCGACCAGCGGAAAGCCGAAGCGCTCCTCGAAGGGTGCGTGGTTCTTGCGGTCCACGCCGGCACCGAAGCCCCAGCGGATCGCATGGTCGCGGTCGGCGGCAGACGGCGGTGCGGACAGCAGCATCGCGGGCATCACACCGAGGTAGTGCACGATGGTCGCACCGCTTTCGCGTGCGCTGGCGAGCCACGTCTTCGGATGGAAGCGGTCGAGCTGCACGAGGCAGCCGCCCGCCACCAGCACCACCATGGTGGAGAACGCCATCGCGTTCATGTGGTTGAGCGGCAGCGGCGTGATGACGCGCTCGGCATCAGGCCGGATGCTGCAGACGCCATCGAGCGCGGCATACCACTCGCCTGCGCGCAGGAAGTAGGCATTGCTCAGGATGCAGCCCTTGGGGCGTCCGGTGGTGCCCGAGGTGTAGAGCAGGCCGCATTCGGTGTCGACGCCGATGGGCGCGTGCGCACGCGGCGCAGCGGTCTTCGCGCTGGGCACTGCGTCGTCGGGGCCCATCGTCTCGAAGGCCACGCCGGCTTGTGCCGCGGCTGCACGCAAGTCGGCGGCGCGCTCGGGCAGCGTGACGGCAAGGCCGATTTCGCTGTGGCCGATCAGGTAGACCAGTTCAGCCGAGCGCATCTCGGCATTGATTGGCACCACGCTCACGCCCAGTGCATTGAGCGCGAACCAGTGGAAGAGGAATGCAGGCCGGTTCTCCAGCAGCAGGCCGACGCGGTGGCCATGCCCGTAGCCGGCGTGCGCATAGGCCGCGCGTAGCCGCTCTACCTCGGCAGCAGCTTCGCCCCAGTGAATGGCGCCGGCTGCGACGCCATAGGCGGCCGCAGTCACCGATTCGGTGAACATGAACTCGGCCTGCGGCGTGCGCTGCGCGGTCGCCGCGAAGACCTGATGGACGGTGGTGTGTGGCATCACGTCCCTAGATGAAAAGCTGCACGGCCGGGAGCGCCGCGTCGCAATTGAGCAGGTTGACGCGCTTGAGCGTCATGCGCAGCGCACCGTCCTGCACCGTGAGGTGATGAAAGAAAGTGCCGACGTAGAACTGCAGCTCGTCGCCCTGCGATTCGGTGTAGTGGAATCCGGTGCGCACCACGAAGCGGTTGCCCTCGGCGTCGAAGGTCTCGACCACCGGCACCTGCAGCAGGTGGTGGCAGCGGCTCGGCGGCTGCTGCGAAAACGCGCGCGGGCTCTTCAGGCGCTCGATGCGCAAGTCGCGCAGCAGCTTGTCTTCGTAGAGGTGCGAGGTGTGGTTGAGGCCGTCTTCCTGGTCGGGCACGAGCGGCACCCAGTAGAAGGCGTCGTCGGTGAAGAGCGCATTCCACTCCTCGTAGCGGCGCGTATCGAGCAGGTGTGCTTCGTTCACGACGAAGTCGACGAGGTCCTGGCGGGTGACTTCGGCGTTGGTGTCGGTGCCGGTCATCACATCGTCTCCGTCATGCGCTCGACCCAGCTGCGGTACTGGTTGCGCATCGGCAGCTCGTTGGTGCCACCGGTGGTGATCTCGCCGCCCTTCAACTCTGACGCGTCGTAGTCGCGGTGCAGGCTCACCCACTCGTTGCCGCTCGCGTGCAGGCCGGCCTGCATGCCGCGATACGCCTGCAGGTCGTCGTGCCCCACCACCGAGAACGGCGAATTGATGAGCCGGTTGTACATGGTGGTGCGCTGCAGCAGCTCGGGCGGCGCGCCCTTCAGGCGAAAGGTCCAGCTCTCGATCAGCGTCTTGTCCGCCGAGATCGGCTTCACCACGCGAATCGCCTGGATCGCACCCTTGATCGTGAGGTTCGGGTAGTACACCGTGTTGTGCCGCGCCATGCCCAGGATCTGCGCGGTCTTCTCTTCGCCGTAGCGCGCCTTCATGGCGTCGTCGTACTCGGGGATCGCCTTGTACTTGCTGTGGATGCTGAAGTGCACGCCCGTGAAGCTGTGGCCGTGGTCGTAGGTGCGGATGCCCATGTCCTCGAAGAACTTGTAGTCGGACATGAAGGGCACGAACTGCTCGACCGCCATCGGCTTGGGTTCGTCTGCGGGCTTGTCGGCCCACATGCGCTTGGCGGTGCCGGCCGAGGACTCGTGCGCCACCATCGGGTGCATGGTGTCGTTGAGGTTCTCCACGAACATCTTCCAGTTGCACTGGTGCATGAAGCGCAGGCACCCACCGGCGATTTCGAGTTCGCCTTCAGGCGAGCGGTCGGCCATGTTGTCGATGGAGCTCAGCGAGTCGCCGAAGTACGCCTCGAAGTCGGGGCCCGCGTCGTTGATCTTCACGAAGATGAAGCCGCGGTGGCTGCGCACGTGCTTGAGCGTCGTCAGGCCCTTGGCCGATTCGCACTCGTGCAGCGCGGTGTTTTCGTACCCGGTCTTCAGCGGGATCGCCAGCAGCGAGCCGTCGGTCTTGAAGGTCCAGGCGTGGTACGGGCAGCGGAAGAACTTGCCGGTGTTGCCGCACGGCGCGCTCACGAGGCGCGACCCCTTGTGCGCGCAGCGGTTCATCATCGCGCGCACGCTGCCGTCGGTGTGGCGCACCACGACGAGCGGGCGGCCTGCAATCTCGTTGCTGATCCAGTCGCCGGGCTTGGGCAACTGGCTTTCGTGGCCGACGTAGTTCCAGGTGTTGGCGAAGAAGTGCTCCTGCTCCAGCTCGAAGAGTTCCTGGCTGGTGTACAGGTCGCGGTGCACGCGGTCGTTCTGCACGAGCGCGCGCACGGCATCGGGGTTGTCTCGGTACGAGGTCATGGTCTGGCGGCTCCTGGCTTCAGAGGTCGAGCACCAGGCGCGCACCCTTGGCGCGCGAGATGCAGATCTGCATGACGTTGCCCTCCGCCTTCTCGCGGGCGGTGAGCACGTAGTCGCGGTGTTCGATCTCGCCCTCGATGACGGGCACGGCGCACACGCCGCATTCGCCGCGCTTGCAGTCGAACATCGGGTCGCAGCCGTGCTCGATGAGGCAGTCGAGGATGCTCTGGTCGGCCGGCACGGTGAAGCGCTGGCCCGACTGGGCGAGCTCGACCTCGAAGGGCTGGTCGCCTTCTTCCGCAACCGGTTCGGTGAAGAGTTCGAAGTGCACGCGGTCGTGTTCCCAGCCGCGTGCCTGGGTACGGGCGAGCACGGCGTCGAGCATGACCTTGGGGCCACAGACGTAGAGGCGGTCGCCGGCAGGCACGTCGTCCAGCAGTGCATCGATGTCGAGTGGCGCACCGGCTTCGGCGTCGGTGTGCACGCGCAGGTCGTCGCCGAGCAGCGCCTGCAACTCGGGCAGGAACGCCATCAGCTCGCGGTTGCGGCCGGCGTAGTGCATGCGCACCGGCGCCTCCTCGGCGCGGCGGCGCGCAGCCATGGTGGCGAGCGGGGTGACGCCGATGCCGCCCGCCACCAGCACCGAGCCGCCGGGGCCGGTGTGCAGGGGGAAGTCGTTCTTCGGCGCCTCGATGGCGAGCGTGTCGCCTTCGTTCAGTCCCTCATGCATGAAGCGAGAGCCGCCGCGGCCTTCGGCCTCCTTGCGCACGGCGATCACGTACTCGGTCGGCGCATTGGTGGCGTTGCGCGCGGTCGCGAAGTTGATCAGCGAGTAGTGGCGCCAGTCGGTCTTGCCGTCGGGCAGCGACACCTGCACGCGGATGTGAGCGCCAGCCGCGAAGCCCGGCAACGGTCGGCCGTCTTCCGCGCTGAGGCGCAGCATGCGGATCAGCGGATTGAGTTGGCGCGCTTCGGCGACGCGAAGCTGGAGCGTGGCGGTGGGAGCGGTCATCGTGCGTCCGTCGTTGTCTCTTCAGGCCAGTGCGTGCTGCGCCAGCGCGGCTTGCAGCTTGTGGCCGTGTTCGTCGGCGAGCGCCGCATCGCGCAGCTCCCGCAAGGTGGCGGGTGCGAGCTGCGCGCCGGCGCGCTCGACCGCGCGCATCACGGTGTCGTAGTTGCGGATGCCGCGCTCGTGCGTGTCGCTGTAGCCCTTGACCAGGCGCTGGCACTGCGCGAGTTCGACGGCCAGCTCGGGATTGCGCTGCGCGGTGGCGGCGATGCGTTGCAGCCACTCCTCGATGCGGCGGTTTTCTTCGGCATAGCGCATCGTGGAGAGGCGCCAGCGCTTCATGGCGGCCACGGTGCGCAGCATCAGGTAGCCGCGCAGCGAGCTGGTCTGGATCACGCGGCCGTGCTGGGTGAAGCGCTCGACGATCTTCTTGGGCCACCTGGAATTCATGAGCCAGCGGCCGATGCCGCCCGGCAGCGTTTCGCAGATTTCCTGCAGGCGCGGGTGCATGTATTCGTTGATCGCGAGCACCTGGCCGGGCTGCACGCGGGCCTCGCCGCGTACGCGTTCGAAGCGGGTGGCGCGGGTCTTGAGCGCGGCGACGCGGGCGGTGTCTTCGTAGGACATCCAGAGCGCAAGGTGGCGAGCGGTTTCGCGCAGGAGGCGGTGGTCGTCATTGCTCGGAAGCGTGGCGACGGCCGCCATGCGGTCGAGGTACAGGCCGGCATAGGCCACGTCTTGGTAGTCGATGAGGCGGCGTACGCCTTCGAGCAGGAAGTCGTGCGCGGCAACCGGAAAGTCGTGCTGCACACGTTCGACAAGTGCACGCACGGCCGTGTGACGGGGCTGCGGCGTTGGCACGGCCGCTGCGGGTTCCGGCGGTGCCTCGCCGTCGTCGCCGGCCTGCGCGCGGGCGAACGCACCGCCGAAGGCCTTCAGGCTGGGCTTCACGCCCACGCCGCCGCGCTCGATGGTCGCCTCGAATTGCGCACGGCTGAACGGCAGCACACCCGAGCCCGCCAGCGCACCGAAGAGCACCGCACTGATGACGCTGCCCGATGCTTCGGCGGCTTGTGCCATGTCGAAGCGGATGAAGCGCTTGGCGGCCTTGGCCGTGTGCGCGAGCAGTTGAGCACTGTCGACGCGGCCATCGCCCAGCGCGCTCTTCTCGGCGATGGAGAACACGCGGTGCGTCGAGGCAATCAACGTGGTGCGGTCGTTCGTGACGAGACCGCGCTGCACCGCGCGGCCAGCCTCCATGAGTTCGGATGCAAGGACCACATCCACGTCCCCCGGCAGCGGCATCAACGCCAGCACGGGATGGCCGCCGTCCGCTTCGGCTCGCGCGATCGGATAGAGCTCGACGTAGTAGATGGTCGCGCCCGTGCGCTGGGCCACGCCCGGCACGGAGGTAGTCTGGGCCACATAGCCGTTCGCCTCGCCCATGTCGATGATCCAGTCGGCCAGCACGCCGCCGCCCTCCCCGCCCATGGCGAGGATCGCGATCTTGATGGGTTGCGCCCTGGTGTTCGTCATCGCTTCAGAAGGCATAGGCTTCGCGGCGGCGTGCTTCGCCGCGCTGCAGCCAGCCAATGACGGCGGAGCGCACGCGCTCGCGCAGCTTGTCCCAGCCGGTCGGGTTGCTCACGATCTGCGCCTTGTAGAACGAGGGGCACAGCACCGCGGCGTGCGAGACCTCGCCGCACACGCCGCAGCCCACGCAGCTGTCGAGCACGGTTGCGACCGGGTCGGTGCGCAGCGGATCGGGGTTGGGCTTGATGGAGAGCGACGGGCAGCCCGACAGGCGGATGCACGAGTGGTCGCCGGTGCAGGTGTCGGAATCGACGCCGAACTTCTCGCGCACCATGCGCTTGCCATCGGCGATGGCCTTGCGCACCAGCGGCTTCTCGCGGCGCTGCTTGTTGAGCATGCACTCCGACTGCGCGATCAGGACCTTGGGGCCCTTCTTCGTGGTGGTGAGCGCCTCTTTCAACGCATCCCGCATGCCGGCGACGTCGTAGGTGCGGCGCAGCGTCTTCACCCACTCGACGCCCACGCCGCGCACGGCGCGTTCGATCTCGTGGCCGGTGCTGCGCGTCTTGTTGACGGCGTTCGACGAGAGGATGTCCTGCCCGCCGGTGGCCGAGGTGTAGTTGTTATCGACGACGATGGTGAGGTTGTCGCTCTTGTTGAAGACCGAATTCGCCACGCCGCTGGTGAGGCCGTTGTGCCAGAAGCCGCCGTCGCCCATCATCGAGATGGCGCGCTTGCCCGCCGGTGCATTGAGCGCCGAGGCGCCCGCGCCACCGAGGCCGTAGCCCATGGTGGTGTTGCCGATGTTGAAGGGCGGAAGGATCGAGAACAGGTGGCAGCCGATGTCGGCGCTGACATGGTGTGCGCCGAGTTCTCGTTCGACCAGTTTCATCGCGCTGAAGATCGGCCGTTCCGGGCAGCCGGTGCAGAAGCCCGGCGGGCGGGCGTGCACGACATCGCCGAGGGCTGTGGATGGCATGGCCGGCTCAGGCGCGGCATCGATGCCAATGACGGCCACTTCCTTCAGCGGGATCACCTTGCGCACCGGCGCGGGCACCGGCAGCGGCGCGAGGCGTTCGTAGCGCTCGCAGAAAGTGCGCGCGCCCTTCAGCAATTCAGATGACGTGTACTCGCCGGCGACTGGCAGCATGTCCTTGCCGTGCAGCGCGGTGGTGGAGCCCGCCTGGCGCAGGATGGTTGCGAGATTCTGCTCGACGAAGTTGGGCTGGCCTTCTTCGACGATCAGCACCGCGCGCTTGCCTTCGCAGAAGCGGATGACTTCGCTCTCGATGACCGGATAGGCCACGTTCATCACGTAAAGCGGCACCTTGGTGTTGCCGTACACGTCGGCGAGATCGAGCCGCTCCAGTGCGCGCAGCAGCGTGTTGTAGCTGCCGCCCTGCACGATGATGCCGATGTCGTCGGCGTCCTCGGAGAAGAACTCGTTGAGCTGGCGCTCTTCGATGAAGCGCACGGCGGCGGGCCAGCGGTCCTTCACCTTTTCCTGTTCGTGCACGAAGCTCGCGGGCGGCAGCACGATGCGGCTGACGTCGCGCTGCGGGTTCTCGAGCGCCTCTTGCAGCGTGAACTTGGCGCGCTTGTTGTCGCCGGCGATGAAGTGGCCGTGCACGTGGCAGGCGCGGATGCGCAGTTGCAGCATCACGGGCGTATTGCTGGCCTCGGAGAGATCGAAACCCGTCTTCACCGCATCCACGATGCTTGGCAGGTTGGGGCGTGGATCGAGCAGCCAGATCTGCGACTTCATCGCGAACGCATGGCTGCGCTCCTGCATGATCGACGAGCCTTCGCCGTAGTCCTCGCCCACGATGATGAGCGCACCGCCAGTCACGCCGCCCGATGCGAGATTGGCCAGCGCGTCCGATGCGACGTTGGTGCCCACGGTGGCCTTGAAGGTGACGGCGCCGCGCAGCGGGTAGTTGACCGAAGCCGCAAGCGTGGCGGCGGCGGTGGCTTCGCTCGCGCTGTTCTCGAAGCGAATGCCCTGCTCGGCGAGGATGTCCTGCGCGTCGGCCAGCACATCCATCAGGTGCGAGATGGGGGCCCCCTGGTACCCGGCCACATAGGAAACCCCGGATTCGAGCAAGGCCTTGGTGACCGCCAGAATGCCTTCGCCACGAAATACATCTCCGCCGGAAAGCCGCAGCTTCTTGACTTCTTCGACGAACGAACGCTCAGCCATGTCGGTCCTTCTTCTTTCTCGTGGGAGGATGCGCTTCAGGTGCCACATCACGCTTTCTATAATGTTGACAAATGAATGTATCCACAATCATGAATTACCCTAGACATGCAAGCTGCGTGCCCACGGCTGGTTTGACGTGCCTGGCTGAGAGGTGCCTTCATGGCTGAACAAGACCAACCGACCGAATCGCATCGCTTCGTCGACGACTACCTGCCGGCGCTGCTCGCGCAGGCGAGCCAGCTGATCTCCTCGGAGTTCCACGAGGTGGCGCGCCAGCAAGGGTTCTCGGTATCGGAGTGGCGTGTGATGGCCTCGCTCGCGGGCAGCGAGCCGATCAGCATCGGCCAGCTCGCGCAGGTGACCGTGACCAAGCAGCCGACGGTCACGCGCCTGCTCGACCGCATGGAATCGCGCGGACAGGTCGAGCGCCTGCCCCACGAAAGTGATCGCCGCATCACGCTGGTGCGCATCACGCGCAAGGGGCTGAAGGCCGTCGAGCACCTGATGGAACTCGCACGCGAGCACGAGCGGCGCGTGCTCGAACCCTTCGGCCTCCGGCGGGCCGAGGAGCTCAAGCAGACACTGCGGCGGATGATCGAACTGCACGTGCATGTGCCGCTCGAGGAATCGGAGCCGGAAGAAGACTGAAGCGGACTACGGTATGAGCACCGCGCGGCCACGATGGCCGCGCTGCGAGATCCAATCGAGCGCAATGGCGGCGTCGGCCAGTGCGAAGCTTTGCACCTCGAGGTGCAATCGGCCATCCGCCAATCGGGCGAGCAGTTCAGGCGCGGCGGCACGGCCAGCGGCCTCCTGCCTGAACATGTTGAGCGGCAACAGCGCAACGTCACGCTGCAGGAAGTGCGCGATGTCCAGTTGCAGCGTGGAGCCTGCGGTATAGCCGATCAGCACGGCGCGACCGCCGGGCCGCACGGCAGGCAGAGACGCTGCGAGGACGTTGCCGCCAACCGTGTCGATGAGCAGGTCGGCGCTGGAAACAGCGGGCGCGATGCTCGGATTGACCTGCGCCACCGCGCACCCTGCATCGCGCGCAAGCTGTATTGCAAGAGAGCCCACCGCACCGCTCGCACCCGTCACCAGGACTTGCTCCCCGGCCTGCAGCTTCGCGACTTCGTGCAGCGCCACCCATGCCGATGTGGTGGGCGAGAAGAACGCGGCGCCGAGTGTCATCGGCAACGCGTCGGGCAAGAGCCCGAGTGCTTCGTCAGGCGCATCGATCAGCTCGCACCAAGTGCCGTCGAACAGTGTGCCCAGGCCGCTGCCGCGCAGCCACACGCGTTGCCCGACCTCGTAGCGTTCGCTTGCGACGACGATGCCCGCAGCCTCGACACCGGGCGTATAGGGCAACGGTAGATGCCGCAGGAAACTGCCTCGCCACACGGTGCGATCGATATGGCCGACCGTGGCAGCCTGCATGCGAACGATGGTGCGGCCGGGGCGAGCAACGGGGTCCGCCACCTCTTCCAATACGGGCACTGCATCGAAGCCGTGGATGCGGATGGCTTTCATGGCAGCGTCGAAAGAAAGTCGAGTACGGTCTGCGCGAAGGCTTCCGGCATCTGGTCTGGCAAGGGCACCATGCCGCCTTCGATGTCAACGATGCGCGCTTGCGGCAGATGGTGTTGCAGTTCGATGGCATGCGGTGCGGCGAACGGATCGTCGGTGGCGCGGATGATGAGCACGGGTTGCGTCACGCGGCCGATGCGGTCTTCCATGCGATATGACGCGACGGCGCGATGGCCCTCTTCCACGCGATGGCCGACCTTCAGCGCATCGCGCACGAGGGCTTCGAGCAAGTCGGGGCGCCCCGCCGGATAGAAGCCCTGGCGCTTTTGCCACAACGCGGCGAGATGGCTTCCGTCTTCGCTCGGCGCAACCTCGTCGATGGGCGGTCGCTGCTCCCGTGCGATGCGAAAGGACTCGTCGGTGTATGGCGTGGATGACAGCACCAGGCCGTGCACTCGATCCGGAAATGCAGCCGCCAGTTCGACTGCGACCACACCGCCCGTGTGATGCCCCACGACATTGGCCTGCCGGATGCCCAGCGCATCGAGCAGCTCGCACGCCACGCGCGCCCATTGCTCGATGCTCGCTGGCACGCCGCCATCCGAGGAATCGCCAAAGCCCGCGGTGTCCATCGCGATGGCACGGTACCGCGCACCGATCAGCGGAAGCACCTCGCGGTACTCGGCCCAACTGCGCGGCGACTGGTGCAGCAGCAGCACGGGAGGCGCATTCGCATCGCCACACGCTGCGTAGTGCACCTGCCCCACCGACAGGTCGGCAAAGGCGCGGCGGATCGTCATGAGAGCGTCCCGTCGACAGGTGCGCGCCAGAGGCCCGCGTGCTTCAGCTCGCCCAGCGTGCGGGAGAGCACGTCGCGCCGATAGGCAGCGACGTCACGGCCCTCGTAGTCGTAGAAGCCGCTGCCGCTCTTGAGTCCAAGCCGCCCTTCCTCAACCATGCGATCGACGATGGCCGGTGCGGTGTAGCGGCCCTTGTCGATCGAGGAGGACATCTCGCGGCTTGCGTGATACAGGATGTCGCAGCCGCCGAAGTCGATGAACTCGACCACGCCGAGCGCGGCGAAGCGCAGGCCGAGGCCGTAGCGCGTGGCCTTGTCGATTTCCTCGGCGGTGGCGGCGCCCTCCTCGATCATGCGGGCCGCCTCGTTCATCACCAGCGCCTGCAGGCGCGGCACGATATAGCCGGGCGAAGCACCGCAGACCACGGGCAGCTTGCCGATCTCTTCCATCAGCGCCTTGGTGCGAGCAAGCACGGCGGTGTCGGTGGCCGGGTGGCAGCTCAGTTCCACCACGGGGATCACATAGGCCGGGTTGAGCCAATGCATGTTGAGAAAACGTCCCGGCAAACGCACCAACGCCGCGAGCTGCGTCACGAGGATGCTGCTGGTGGTCGAGGTGAGGATCGCGTCGTCGCGGCAATGGCGGTTGAGGTGCTCGAAGGCTTCGCGCTTCGCTTCCAGGGTTTCGGGCACGCCTTCGAACACCAGCTCGGCGGCGGCCAATGCCTGTGGAGCGCCAGCCGCGCTCACGAAGTCCACGCGCGCGGCGATGGGCTGGATCTGCGCCACATCGATCACGCCGAGTTGCGCGAGGCCTGCAAGGCTGGCCTCGATCTCCGTCTTCGCTTCTTCGCGGAGGCGCTGCCAAGCCTCGTCGCTGCGCGGGCGCAGGTCGATCAGCGAGATACGGTGGCCGGCATACGCGAACGCGATCGCAATACCGCGCCCCATGCGACCGGCGCCCACGGCTGCGAAGCGGGGTCGCGCGGACTCATTCGCCATCGTGCAGCCTCTGTTTGAGCTGCGCCGCGCTCAGGTCCGCAAGGCCCAGGCTTTCGAAAGTGCGTGGGCCGTGGCGCAGGTCGCGGCCGAGAAAGCCGCCAACGATAGCCAGCAAGCCGTGCGCGATGGGCGCATCCACGCCTGCATGGCGCGCAGCCGAGGCGAGGAAAGCGAGGCCGAGTTCGGTGTCTTCGGTGATGTAGCGGTGCGTATGCAGGTCGATGTTCTCGCGCCAGTCGCCAGACTTGACGAGCTGCTTGTGCGCGTCGCCGTACATCCACTGGTCGTTGTTGTAGTGGTCGGCCAGTGGGTAGTGCGGCGCGCCTTGGCCGAAGGCCTCGCGCACGGCCATGCGCTCGCGGTCGAGCCGGTCAGTCACGTCGCGCACCGCGTGCTGGGTGCCTTCGTTGTGGATGTCCCAGCGCTCGAAGTGCTGCAGCGGCGCGGCGTTCATCACCATGAGCGGCGGGTGGATGATCGGACCGGCGTTCATGAGCGCACCCGAGAGCGCATCGCCGCAGCCATGCACGGCCGGGTAGGCCTTGCGGATCACGGTGATCGCCTCGGCCTCGTTGCGCGCCGGGTACACGCCGGTCGGCAGGCGAATTGCACGGATCGTGACGTTCACTTCGCGCTCCCCGTGCTTGCGTGCGAGGTACGGCAAGGTGCCCGTCTCGGCCCAGGCCACGTCGGCGCGGTTACCGACTTCTTGCACCGTCCGTGCCATCACGTAGCTGCCGAAAGTGCCGGGCGGCAGGAAGACGACTTGGCCGTCGACCAGATGCGGGGCCATGGCGAGCGCGATGTCGTGCTGGGCGATGGCTGGGGTGGGAATAACGATCAACTCGACGCCCTTGAGCGCCACGGCGATGTCGGCGGTCGCGAGCGCAAGCGGCACCTCGCGCGCGCCGTCGACATCCTTCAACGTGATCGCACCGGCTTGCACAACCGGCGCGAGTGCGGCGGCATCGCGACGCCACAGGCGCACCTCATGACCGGCCTCAGACAGGTCCGCGGCAGCTGCGTAGGCACCGTGACCACCGCCAAGAATCGCAATTTTCATGTTCGGGATTTGAAAAGCAAATGTCGATGAACCGGCGGCCGCGGTGCGGACCGGGAAGAAATGCGTCATTACATTACTTTTCATCGATTCAGATGTCAATCAAACTTAGATGCAATAGACCTCTCGGAAACCCGCAATGAAAAAGCCCGCGCTTCTTGCGAAGCGCGGGCTTTCTTTTGGGGAGAGACGGCCGCTGGGCCGCCCTGGAATGGATCAGCGTGAGGGCTTGAACGCACGCTTTTGGGCGTCGCGGGGCACAAACACCTTGCCCGGGCCGCCATGGCCCGCGCCATTGCCGCGTGGTGCAAAACCTTCGCGGGGTGCAAAGCCTTCACGGGGCGCGAAGCCGCCGTCGCCGCGTCCACCACCGTGGTGACCCTGGCCGTGGCCGCCGCGCGGGGCGCTGTCGCCCCAACCCGGCTTGCGGCCGTAGCCTGCGTTGCCGCCATCATCACGGCCGCCACCGAAGCCGGCGTTGTTACCGCCCTGAAAACCGCGCGGGCCTTGGTGACCTTGGCTCGGAGCCGGACCGCGTGCGTTGCGGTCATTGAAGCCGCTGGCGCCAGCATAGCCGCCACCGTTGTTGCCGCGATAGCCGCCACCGCCATTGCCATTGCCGAACTTGCGGTCGCGCGACTGGTTGTCGCCGCGGCCGCCGCGGTACTCGCCCATCGGGGGACGCGATTGCGGCATGCGCTGCTGCGGCTCGAGGCCGGCAACCACTTCAGCCTTGAACTGCTGGCGGCTGTATTGCTCGATGTCCATGATCTTGCGGCGATCGCGGAACTCGGCAAACGTGATGGCGAGGCCATCGCGGCCGGCACGGCCGGTGCGGCCAATGCGGTGGGTGTAGTCCTCGGCCTTCATCGGCAGGCCGAAGTTGAAGACGTGAGTGATGGTCGGCACATCGATGCCGCGGGCGGCAACGTCGGTGGCCACCAGGATCTGCACCTGGCCCTGGCGCAGCGCCATCAGGCGACGGTTGCGCAGGCCCTGACTCAGGGCGCCGTGCAGCGCTACGGCGCTGAAGCCTTCTTGTTGCAGGTCATTGGCAAGGCCGTCGCACTCGACTTGCGTGCTGGCGAAGACGATTGCCTGGTTGATGCTGGTGTCGCGCAGCCAGTGGTCCAGCAGCTTGCGCTTGTGCTGGCTGTTGTCGGCCCAGTACAGCGATTGCTTGATGTTGGCGTGCTTTTCCTGCGGGCTGTCGATGGTCACGCGCTGCGGCTCGCGCATCACGCGCTGGGCCAGTTGTTGGATGCGCGGCGCGAAGGTGGCGCTGAACATCATCGTTTGCTGGCGCTCGATGGTGAGCTGGTTGACTTCGGCCAAGTCGTCGGAGAACCCGAGGTCGAGCATGCGGTCGGCTTCGTCGACCACCAGGAACTTGACCTGGTCGAGCTTGAGTTGCTGCGAGCGCTGCAGGTCGAGCAGACGGCCGGGCGTGGCAACCACGAGGTCGGCGTTCTGCAGCTTGGCGATCTGCAGCTGGTAAGGCATGCCGCCCACCACGTTGGCGATGCGAAGGCCGCGGCAATGGCGGACCAGTTCGATGGCGTCGTGCGCGACTTGCTGAGCCAGTTCACGCGTCGGGCACAGGATCAGGGCGCCGGGGGTGGCGGCCTTGAAATGGCGGGCATTGGTCGGGTCCTTGCGCTTGGGCTTCTTCGGGGCGGCTTCACCGCGTGCAGCGGCTTCGGCGGCCAGGCGCTGGAATTCAGCCTTGGCTTCCGCCTCGGCTTCGGCCTGACGCTTCAGGAGGGTGTGCAGCACGGGCAGCAGGAAGGCTGCCGTCTTGCCCGAACCGGTCTGGCTCGAGACCATCAGGTCGACAAAACGGGCCTTGCCGTCCTGGCCGGCTTCGCCGCCCATGGCGAGCGGGATCACCTTGTCTTGCACGGTGGTCGGCTGGGTGAAGCCCAGGTCGGCCACGGCGGCGATCAGCTCGGGGGCGAGGCCCAGGCGGATGAAGCCGTTGGGCAGGCTAGGTTCCTGTTCGACCGCAGCGGCCTCGGGGGCGGCTGCATCGAGCGCCTCGAGGATCGGCGCTTCGGACACGGTGTCCATAGCGGCGGTGAATTCGTTGTTGGTAGCGGATTGCACAGGCGCGAACTCGCCCTGCGCTTCAAAAGCGTCGGTCATGTAGATATCAATCTCAAACGCGAGCGCTGCCGTAGGCGGCGCCCCGTTGGTGGTTAAAAACATCAACCATCCAACGACATTCAGCTTCCGGCTAACGCCTGAGGCTGCGGCCCTTTTGATCAGCGAATACGATCGGGCGCGGTGTGCAAGATAGGGAGATGCAAGAGACGCTGATCTGTGTCCTGTGACAAATGCAAATCAGCGAAGCCTGCGATTATGGCACGGCTTCGGGTTTTTACCTAATCCACTGTCAATCGGTCAGGCGAAGGAAGGTTTCCCGGTAATGGGCGAGCTCCTCGATGGACTCGTGCACATCGGCCAGTGCGGTGTGGGCCTGCTGTTTCTTGAAGGCGCTGTAGGCCGAGGGCTTCCAGCGCTTGGCCAGTTCCTTGAGGGTGCTGACGTCGAGGTTGCGATAGTGAAAGTACGCCTCCAGCTTGGGCATGAACTTGACCAGGAATCGCCGGTCTTGCCCAATGGTGTTGCCGCACATCGGCGAGCCGCTGCGGGGAATGTATTTGGCAATGAATTCCAGCAGTTGCTGTTCGGCCGCAGCCTCGTCCAGCGTGGAAGCCTTGACCTTGTCGATCAGGCCGCTGCGACCGTGGGTGCCCTTGTTCCAGGCGTCCATGGCGTCGAGCACGGCGTCGCTCTGGTGAATGACGAGCACGGGGCCGTCGATGCGAGGCGTGAGGTCGGGGCCGGTGACGACCACGGCGATCTCGAGCAAACGCTCTTTCTCTGGGTCGAGGCCGCTCATCTCGCAGTCCAGCCAGACCAGGTTCTGGTCGCTTTTCTTCAGGGTGGGCAGGGCTGCGGGGGGCGTCTGGTCAAGGGATTCGGGCATCGGAGGATTGTCGCCCAAGGCCTGCGCCCCGATTTACCGGGGACTAAACTCGCCGCTCCATGTCCTATTCGCTCATCTTCACCATCGCCTTCGCGGCCGCGCTTGTTGCAGGCCTCGTCGTGAAGTTCTGGCTCGCTTCCAGGCAAGTGCGCCATGTCGCACAGCACCGCAGCGCCGTGCCGGAAGCTTTCGCGCAGACCATCACGCTTGCAGCCCACCAGAAGGCAGCCGACTACACGATCGCCAAGGCTCGCTTCGGCCTGGTCGAGATGGCCTGGAGCGCGGCACTGCTGCTCGGCTGGACATTGCTCGGCGGGCTCGACTTGCTGAACAAGCTGCTGCTGGTGGGACTCGGCGGCGGCATGGTGCAGCAATTAATACTGCTGGCCGCCTTCGCGGCCATCGGCGGCCTGCTCGAATTGCCGTTCACGCTCTGGCAGACCTTCAGGCTCGAAGAGCGCTTTGGCTTCAACAAGATGACCTTCAAGCTCTGGCTGGCTGACACCGTCAAGTCGACACTGCTCGGCGCGCTGATCGGCCTGCCGATCGCGGCGTTGATCCTCTGGCTCATGGGCGCGGCCGGCACGCTCTGGTGGCTCTGGGCCTGGGCCGCGTGGATGGGGTTCAACCTGCTCCTGATGCTGATCTACCCGACCTTCATCGCCCCGCTGTTCAACAAGTTCAAGCCGCTGGACGACCCCACGCTGAAGGCGCGCGTCACGGCGCTGATGAAGCGCTGCGGCTTCGCAGCCAAGGGCCTGTTCGTGATGGATGGCAGCACCCGCAGCGCCCATGCGAATGCGTACTTCACCGGCTTCGGCGCAAGCAAGCGCGTGGTGTTCTACGACACGCTGCTGCGCCAGTTGAATGCCGGCGAAGTGGAGGCCGTGCTCGCGCACGAACTCGGCCACTTCAAGCACCGTCACATCGTGAAGCGACTCATCGCGATGTTCGCGCTCAGCCTCGCTGGCTTCGCCCTGCTGGGCTGGGTCTCGACCCAGGTCTGGTTCTATACCGGGCTGGGCGTGCAGCCGAATATGTTGCCGACCGCGCCCAACAGCGCTCTGGCCCTGCTGCTGTTCATGCTCGCGGTCCCGGTGTTCGGCTTCTTCGTGGCGCCGTTGCCGGCGCGCCTCTCGCGCAAGCACGAGTTCGAGGCCGATGCCTACGCCGTCGCGCAGACCAGCGGCGCCGACCTCTCCGCCGCCCTGCTCAAGCTCTACCAGGACAATGCATCGACGCTCACGCCCGATCCGGTGTTCGTCAAGTTCTATTACTCCCATCCACCCGCGTCCGAACGCCTTGCGCGCATGACCGCGGCCTGAGTGACCATCGATCCATTTTTTCTGCGAAGCCCCTCATGAGCAGCATGTTCCAACCCAAGGACTGGAAGAACCTTCCTCCCCGCAAGGCACTGACCGCCACCGAGATCGTGGCCGGCCTCGCCAAGCTCGACGGCTGGAAGCTCACCGGCGACGGCGCCGATGTCGCCATCGAAAAGACCTTCACCTTCGCCAACTACTTCGAGACCATCGCCTTCGTGAACGCGCTGGCGCTCGTGGCGCACACACAGGACCACCATCCCGACCTGTCGGTGCACTACAACCGCTGCGTGGTGCGCTTCAACACGCACGACGTGAAGGGCCTGTCGGTCACCGATTTCGAGTGCGCGCGGCAGGCCGACGCGCTGGTTGCGAGTCCCGCCGCGTGAGGAACCACGCCTGTGGCTAAGCCAGGCCGCGCCGCCTTCACCCCCGCTGCGCACAACTCAGGGAAGGCGCATCACGACGGCCTTGTCGTTGCCAGCCACGGGCGTCACTGCCTCGTCGAAACGCCCACAGGCGAGCGGCTGATCTGCCACCCGCGCGGCAAGAAAAGCCAGGCCGTGGTCGGCGACCGTGTGCGCTGGCAGGCCACCGAGGACGAAGGCACCATCGAAGAGGTGCTGCCGCGGCGCAACCTCTTCTACCGGCAGGACGAAATCCGCACCAAGTCGTTTGCGGCCAATCTCGACCACGTGCTGATCCTGATCGCGGCCGAACCGGAGTTTTCCGAGCATCAACTGGCGCGTGCGCTGATCGCAGCGGAGGCCGAGCGCATCACGCCGATCATCGCGCTCAACAAAAGCGACCTGGTCGAGCCCTTCGAGCGCGCCTGGGCCAAGCTTGCGCCTTATCGCCGCATGCACCACGGCGTGCTGCCGTTATCGCTCAAGGCCTCGGGCGAGGCGGACTATGCATCGTTGATGAAGCTGCTGTCCGGCAAGTCCACCCTCGTGCTCGGCCCTTCCGGCTCGGGCAAGAGCACGCTGACCAACCTGCTGGTGCCGGGCGCGACCGTGCTGACTCAAGAGATCTCGCAGGCGCTGAATTCAGGCAAGCACACGACCACCAGCACCACCTGGTACTGGATCGACGAAGCCCGCACCACCGGCCTGATCGACTCGCCAGGGTTCCAGGAATTCGGCCTCAACCACATCGAGCCGATGCAGCTCGCCGGGTTGATGTCCGACATCGCCGAGCACACGGGGGACTGCAAGTTCTACAACTGCACCCACCTGCACGAACCTGGCTGCGGTGTGATCTCGAACGTCGAGACCCCAACGCACGCGGGCCCGATCAGCGCATCGCGCTACAGGATTTACGGCGAGCTCTTCGCCGAGTTGAGCCAGACGCGCTACTGAGCGTCCAGGATGGCTTGCAGTGCCTGCACCAGCGCGCTGCACTGCTCACGCGTGCCGATGCTGATGCGCAGGTACTGCGCGATGCGCGGCTGCCTGAAATGCCGCACCAGCACCGCGCGCTCGCGCAGCAACGCTGCCAGCTCGGCCGCATCGCGCCCTGGATGGCGCGCGAACACGAAGTTGGTCTGTGAAGGCAGCACCTCGAAACCCAGGTCTTCGAGCTGCAGGTGCAGCCCTTCGCGGGTGTCGACGATCTTGTCGCGCGTGGTGTTGAACCACGCCTCGTCCTCCAGCGCCGCCACGGCGCCTGCTGTGGCGAGCCGGTCGAGCGGGTAGGAGTTGAAGCTGTCCTTCACACGCACCAGGCCGTCGATCAGGTGTGGCTGACCGCACGCGAAACCGACGCGCAGTCCGGCGAGAGAACGCGACTTGGAGAGAGTCTGCACCACGAGCAGGTTCGGATATTTGCCGATGAGCGACAACGCGCTCTCGCCGCCGAAATCGACATACGCTTCGTCCACGAGCACCACGCGGTCGGGACACGCCGCGAGCAGCCGTTCGATCTGCGACAGCGGAAGCCCGATGCCCGTGGGCGCGTTCGGATTTGCGATCACGATGCCTGCGCATCCGCTGCGTGCACGGGCCGCAATGGCTTCGATGTCGATGCGCAGGCCCTCATCGACCGGCTGCAGCTCGCACGCAATCCCGTAGAGCTGTGCGTAGACCTTGTAGAAGCTGTAGCTCACGTCGGGCATCAGCAAGGGCTCGGCCTGCTGAAAGAAAGCGAAGAAGGCGTGCGCGAGCACCTCGTCCGAGCCGTTGCCGGCAAACACCTGGTCGACCGTCAAGCCGTGCCGCCGCGCCACCGCTTCGCGCAGCGCGAGCGAGGTGGGGTCGGGGTAGCGCTCCAACCCGTTCGCCGCAGCTTGCTGGATTGCATCGACGGCAAGCGGCGATGGCGGATACGGGTTCTCGTTGGTGTTGAGCTTGACGAGGTTGGCGATGCGCGGCTGCTCGCCCGGCACATAAGGCTCGAGTGCGCCGATGCGCGGGCTCCAGAACGCCGGCGTGGCGGAAGTCATGCCGCGCCGCTCAGCCAAGCAGACGGGCGAGCGTCAACAACGCCAGCAGCACCATCCACATCACGACCGAGCGCCAGACGAGGCCGACCACGCTGCGCAGGTGCCCGGGCTCCGGCTCGCGCCCCGGCGTGCTGCCGCTGTCGGGCCTGCGGCCATCGATCACGGATTCACCGGCCTGCGCGCGCGGCAGCGGGTCGGTGACCGGAATGGGGCTCAGCGAGCCCCCACCCAACCGCACATTGACCGCGCCGGAGGTGGCCGCGAGGATCACGCCGTCGTTCTCGTTCGGAAAGCGCCGGGCGTCGTTGCGCCAGCAATCGATGGCTTCCTCGAAACTGCCGACCACCGCGAAGCCCAGCGCCGTGATGCGCGCGGGCAGCCAGTCGATACCGTGCCAGGCGCTCTCGGCGGCCTGCTGCACGGAGACGCTCGACGGCTGCACCGCAGCGCCGTTCTTGTGGGCCCAGTAGCGAGCGACGAATTCGCTCATCCGGTAGAACACCGCGCCGGCCGGTCCGAGACCAAACGCGGCGAGCACCGAGAACCACGCCAGCACGCCGAACACATGGCGATGCGCGGCGATCACCGAATGCTCGATCACATGGCGCACGATCTCGCTGCGCTTGAGTTCCGCGGCATCGACGCCCTGCCAATGCGCGAGCAGCGAGCGCGCGAGCGGCTCGTCACCCTCGTCGAGTGCATCGCGAATGTCCGTGAAGTGATGGCTGAACTGACGGAAGCCCAACGTGACGTAGAGCACCGCGATGCTCCAGAGCACCGCAAACGGCAGACCCAGCGTGAGCACCAGCAGCCAATGCACGCCGAGGGCCACGAGCGTGGGCACGAAGACAGCGAGCCCCCAGGCGATCCAACCGTGATGGGGTTTGCCCGCATCGAAGTTGCGGCTGGTCCAGCGGGTCCACGCGAGAACGGTACCGTACACGGGGTTGTGAGGGCCCAGCGGCCTCACTTGCTCGATCAGCAACGCGCACAGGATGGCAAAGAAGCTCATCCGTCGATGATAGCGAGAGAGCCCGCAGATTCAGCCGGGATTCAGGCGCTCAGGAAACGGTAAAGATTGCGCAGCATGCCGGCGGTGGCGCCCCAGACGAAGCGTTCGTCGGCGCCATCCTGGTAGGGCATCGAATACCACTGCCGTTTCGTGCCGTCGGGTGCCGGCACGGTATGGTGGCGGTGGTTGGCCGGGTCCATCAGCCACGCGAGCGGCACTTCGAAGGCATCGGCGACTTCGTAGGGGTTGATGGCGAGTTCGAAGCCGGGCTGCACCAACGCAACCACCGGCGTCACGATGAAGGACGTAATCGTCGTGTAGGTCGGCAGGTTGCCCAGCACCTCGATGTATTGCGCCGAGAGGCCGACCTCTTCCCAGGCCTCGCGCAACGCGGCGGCTGCGACGTTCGCGTCTTCAGGATCAACGCGGCCGCCAGGGAAAGCGACCTGACCCGAATGGGTCGAGAGGTGCGCGGTGCGCTCGGTCAGCAGCACGGTCGCCCCTTGCGGGCGCTGCACGATCGGCACGAGCACGGCAGCCTGCGCAGGTACGCGCTCGGTCATTCGCGGCTCGCGGCGCAGCTCGGGCGTCCAGACCGGCGGCGTTTCGAAACGCGCGCGCAGGGCCTGCGCCCTCAGTTGCGCGACCGGCACTGCCGGCAGCCCATCGTTCCTCACCGTGAAAGGCGCCTTGCGTGGATCGAACGGCGGCAGCGTGGACGGTGCCACGGCGTTGACGGGTTCGAGGGAGGCGTCCTGCGGAGATGTGGATGAGGTGGTCAAGAGATGAAAGGTACCGAAGCCGGGAGGAGAAGTAGAGCGGAAAAACGAAAAGTTGTCTTCGAGTGGAGCAACAACGCAAAAAGCCGCCAGAACGGCGGCTTTTTGCAATGCAGGAAAACGGCTTACTTCGCGGCCGATGCTGCTTGCGACTTGCCCGGCAGCTTTTCCTTGATACGCGCCGAACGGCCGCTGCGATCGCGCAGGTAGTACAGCTTGGCGCGACGCACATCGCCACGACGCTTGACTTCGATGCCGGCGATCAGCGGGCTGTAGGTCTGGAACGTACGTTCCACGCCTTCGCCGCTGGAAATCTTGCGCACGGTGAAGCCGCTGTTGAGGCCGCGATTGCGCTTGGCGATCACGACGCCTTCGTAGGCCTGCACGCGCTTGCGGGTGCCTTCGACGACGCTCACGCTGACGATGACTGTGTCACCAGGCATGAAATCGGGGATCTTCTTGCCGAGGCGGGCGATTTCTTCCTGCTCGAGGGTTTCGATGAGGTTCATGATTTCCTGATATTCGATCGTGTCGGGCTACACAAAAGGCGCCGTTGGTATCTGCCACCGCAAGGGGACAAAAGGCCAGGCGCGGCCGGACAGAGGATCGGGGAGCCCGAGATTATAGCTTTTTTTTCAGCACTGTCTCGTCGGTCTTGTCCAGGCGGCCGGCGGCACGGGCGGCGTCGATGAGATCGGGGCGCCGGGCGGCCGTCATGGCCAGCCGCTGGTCGCGCCGCCAGCGTTCGATCTGCGCATGGTGGCCCGAAAGCAACGGCGCCGGAACGCCCTGCCCGTTCCACTGCTCGGGCCGGGTGTAGTGCGGGCAATCGAGCAGGCCGTCGAGGGCGGGGTTGAAGCTGTCCTGCACATGGCTGGCCTCGTCGCCGAGCACGCCGGGCTGCAGGCGGGCCACGGCGTCGAGCAGCGCCATGGCAGCGATCTCACCGCCGGAGAGGACAAAGTCACCAAGGCTGATCTGATGAGTGATGCGTGCATCAATGAAACGCTGGTCGATGCCTTCGTAGCGACCGCAGACCAGCACCGCGCCCTCGCTGGCTGACCACTTTTCAACCGCCTCGTGGCGCAGCGCCTCGCCGATGGGCGAAAACAGCACGACCGGCGCATCCGCCCCGCGCGCAGCCAGCGCCGCATCGAGACAGGCCGCCAGCGGCTCGGCCATCATCACCATGCCAGGGCCGCCCCCGAAGGGCCGGTCGTCCACGCGCTTGTAGTTGCCCTGGGCAAAATCCCGCGGATTCCAGAGCACGACTTCGACCTGCTTCGACTCGTAGGCGCGACGCGTCACACCGCAGGCCAAGAAAGGCGCGAACAGTTCAGGAAAAAGCGTGAGGACGTCGAAGCGCATGCGCGCGAGCCCCAGATCAGAAATCAGGTTGCCAGTCGACCGTGATGAGACGGGCGGGCAGGTCGACCTTGTCGACGAAGACCGAGACGAAAGGCACCATCCGCTCGACGGCCTTTCCGTCTTCTTCGGCAGCCAGCACCAGCGTGGTCTGCGGGCCGGTGGCGAGCAGTTCGCGCACGGTGCCGAGCGTCACGCCTTCGCGGTTGACGACCAACAAGCCGATCAGGTCGACCCAGTAGTACTCGTCGTCGCCGGCCGTCGGGAAGCTCGAGCGCGGCACGAACACACGCGCGCCGCGCAAGGCCTCGGCCGCATTGCGGTCGGGCACATCCTCGGACGAGGCGACGATGCAGTCGGAATGTTCTTTGGCTTCGCGGATCGCGAGCCGGAAAGCAGCGTTCGCCGAGGCTCCGGGAGCCTGCAGGAACCAGCGCTTGGAAGAAAAAAGCGCCTCGGGCTGGGCGCTGTGGGGCAGGACCTTGAACCAGCCCTTGATGCCCCATGCATCGGCGATGCGTCCTACCTCGATCGCATCCGCCGGCAATTCGGCGGCTTCGAGTGCGGGCAACATCGCCGTGCGGGACGGCTTAGGCTGCCGCCTTGGGGGCTGCGGCTGCAGCTTGCTTGATCAGGCGCAGGACCGTGGGCGAGGCTTGGGCGCCAACGCTCTTCCAGTAGGTCAGGCGATCCTGGGCAATGCGGATGCTTTCTTCGTTTTCCTTGGCGGTCGGGTTGTAGAAACCCAGGCGCTCGATGAAACGGCCATCGCGGCGAACGCGCTTGTCCGACACGACGATGTTGAAGAACGGACGGCCTTTGGAGCCGCCGCGGGAGAGTCGAATGACGACCATGATTTATCCTTGGGTGGTCAACGAGCCAGTTGGATGAGAAAGAGGCCCGCTCACAATGTTCTTCCAGCGTCGAGACACGCGACATGGCCACCCGGCCAGCGACACGCTGAAAAGCCTGCGATTATAGCCCGCTACGCGTTTTCTCCGAATTTTCGGCCCCGCGCCGTCTCTTTTTCACCCATGACCCTCTCCATCCGCCCCAGCCGCGACGAAGACGTCGCGGCCATCACGGCCATCTACGCTCACCATGTGCTGCACGGCACGGGCACCTTCGAGACAGAGGCGCCCTCCGCCGCCGACATGGCTGCGCGCCGTGCCGACGTGCTCGGCAAGAACCTGCCCTACCTGGTCGCCGAGGAAGACGGCGAGGTGCTGGGCTTTGCCTACTGCAACTGGTTCAAGCCGCGCCCGGCCTACCGTTTTTCGGCCGAGGACTCGATCTACATGGCCGAGTCAGCACGCGGCAAGGGTCTGGGTGCCAAGCTGCTGGCGGCGCTCTCGCACGCCGCGGAAGCCGTTGGCGTACGCAAGCTGATCGCTGTGATCGGCGACTCCGCCAACGCCGGCTCCGTCGGCGTCCATCGCGGCCAGGGCTTCACGCACGTGGGCGTGCTGAAGGACTGCGGCTGGAAGTTCGGCGAATGGCGCGACGTGGTCCTGATGGAAAAGGTGCTCGGCGAAGGCAGCACGACAAAACCCGAATGAAAAACAAAACTACCGCAGCCTGGCTCTCCTTCATCGGCGGCCCCCTGGGCCTGCACCGCTTCTACCTGCGCGGCATGGGCGATTTGCTGGGCTGGCTGCTGCCGATTCCAACGGCGCTCGGCCTCTACGGCATCGAGCGCGTGCGCATGTACGGCGTGGACGACGGCCTGAGCTGGGCGCTGATTCCACTGCTGGGCTTCACCATCGCCGGCTGCGCACTGACCGCCATCGTCTATGGCCTGATGACGCCAGAGAAATGGAATGCCCGCTTCAACGCGAGCGCGCCGGCGGACGCCACGCCAGGCCAGACGAACTGGTTCACCATTGGCGCGGTGGTGCTGTCACTCTTCTTCGGCAGCACGATCCTGATGGCCAGCATCGTGTTCAGCTTCCAGCGCTACTTCGAGCATCAAATCGAAGAAGGCCGAAAGATCTCCCAGTAGCCGTCAGAAGAGCTGCATGCTGAGCCAGTAGGCAATCGCAGCCACGAAGGCCGAGGCCGGGATCGTGAAGATCCAGGCCCACACGATGTTCCCCGCCACGCCCCAGCGCACCGCGCTTGCGCGCTGCGTGGAGCCCACGCCGACGATGGCGCCGGTGATGGTGTGGGTGGTCGACACCGGGATGCCCAGTGCCGTTGCCAGGAACAGCGTCAGCGCGCCGCCGGTCTCGGCGCAGAAGCCGCCCACGGGCTTGAGCTTGGTGATCTTCTGGCCCATCGTCTTCACGATGCGCCAGCCGCCGAACATGGTGCCCAGCGCGATCGCGGCATAGCAACTGATGATGACCCAGTTCGGCGGCGCCGCGTCGCCGGCCGAGGCGTAGCCAGTGGCGATCAGCAGCATCCAGATGATGCCGATGGTTTTTTGCGCGTCGTTGCCGCCGTGGCCCAGGCTGTAGGCACCGGCCGAAACCAGCTGCAGCCGCCGGAACCAGCGGTCCACCCGCGATGGCGTGGCGCGCCGGAAGCCCCAGGCCACCACGATCATCATCATCGAGCCCAGCAAGAAGCCCAGCAGCGGCGACACGAAGATGAACGCGACCGTCTTCCAGATGCCCGAGGCCACGAGGCCCGTCGTGCCGGTCTTGGCGATCACCGCGCCCACGATGCCGCCGATCAGCGCATGCGACGAGCTGCTGGGGATGCCGTAGTACCAGGTCACCAGGTTCCAGCTGATGGCGCCGATGAGCGCGCCGAACACCACGTGCACATCGACCACGCCGGGCTGGGCGATGCCCTTGCCCACCGTGGCCGCCACGCTCAGATGGAAGATGAAGATCGCGATCAGGTTGAAGAACGCCGCGAACACCACGGCCTGTCCGGGCTTGAGCACACCGGTGGAGACCACCGTCGCGATCGAATTGGCGGCGTCGTGAAACCCGTTCATGAAGTCGAACAGGATCGCCAGCGCGACCAGCACTATCACCACCCAGAGGGCGACCTGAACCGTTGCCATCGGTTGCTACCCGCTCAGGAATTCTCGAGGACGATGCCCTCGATCACGTTGGCCACATCCTCGCACTTGTCGGTGATCGTCTCGAGCAGTTCGTAGATCGCCTTCAGCTTGATCACCTCGCGCACATCGGGCTCCTCGCGGAACAGCTTGCTCATGGCGCTGCGCATCACGCGGTCGGCGTCCGATTCGAGGCGGTCGATTTCCTCGCACGTCTTCAGGGTCGCCTCGGCCACGGCCGGATCGGCGATCTTGCCGAGGAACTTGACGGCGTCCTTGAGGCGGTCGCAGCACTTCACGCTCAGGGCGGTGAGGCGCACGATCTCGTCGGTCATGTGGCGCACGTCGTACAGCGCCATGGTCTCGGCCGAATCCTGGATCAGGTCGGCCACGTCGTCCATCGTGTTGATGAGCTTGTGGATCTGCTCGCGGTCGATGGGCGTGATGAAGGTCTTGTGGATCAGCCGGTTGACGTCGTGCGTCACGCGGTCGGCGGCGCGCTCGGCGTTGTCGACGTCGCGGTTGTACTGCTCCCGCAGATGCACGTCGCTGTAGTTGGCAACGAGTTGCTCGAAAGCCCTCGCCGCCTCCACGATGCGCTCGGCGTGCTGGTTGAACATCTCGAAGAAATTGCCCTCGCGGGGCAGCAGCTTGCCGAACATGGAAACTCCTGGGGTGTGTCAATCACAATTTCATGACACCTTCATGAAAAACCCGCGGAGTTTAACGGGCGCGCGGTTCCGGTCCGGCCGGACCGGCTTCCAAGGCCGCCGAAGCGGCCTCGATTCAAGCCGACAGACGCAGCTTTCAGACGATGCGCTTGACCACCTGACCCGTCACCCGTGCCAGCGCCGCGCGCGGCACCTTGTCGGGGGCGATCTCGGCGAGCGGCTTCAGCACGAAGGCGCGCTCGCGCATGCGGGGATGCGGCAGGGTCAGCGTGGGCGTATCCATTACCGAATTTCCGTGCATCAGCAGGTCGAGATCGAGCGTGCGCGGCGCATTGGGGAACGGCCTTTCGCGACCGGCCTGCGTCTCCAGGCGCTGCAACGCCACGAGGAATTGCTCGGCATCCAGGCCGGTGCGCACGGCCACCACGGCGTTGACGAAATCGGGGCCCTCCGCATCCACCGGTTCACTGCGATAGAGCGACGAACGAGCGGTCACCGTGGTGCGCTGCAGCGCACCGATGGCGGCCATGGCGGCCTTCACGGAAGCCTCGGCATCGCCCAGGTTGGCGCCAATGGCGACGAAAGCCTGCACGGTCGGGTAGTCCTCGCGCGGGCCGCGAGGGCGGCTCGTGGGAGCACGGCGCGCCGGAGGGCCGCCAGACGGCCCCTTCCTGGCGCCGGTCGACGGGGGCCTCGCACCGCCCGCACGCAGCGGTGCGGCCTTGGCCTTGTCACCGGTCTTGGAATTCTTCTTGCCGTCCTTCGGCTGGTCGGACGCGCTCATTCGCCTGCGGCGCTCCCGCCGCCCTCACCGCCACCGCCACCTCCTGTACGGGGCTTGCGGCGACGCCGGCGCTTGCGCGCCACGGGCGCCTCGCCGTCGGGCGGCACGGCACCGGATTCGACTTCGACCTCTTCGTCTTCCGCCGAATCCTGTGCCTCGGCCTGGCGCTGCCGGCCGGCCGGCTCGCTACGAGGCTTCGGCGCCGGCGGCGTCTCGCGCACCCGAACGCGCTGACGCGTCTTCTGCTCGTCGCGCACCTGCTCCAGCAGGTCCTGTCGGCGTACGTCGTCGGCGGTGCTGAATTCCTGCCACCACTCGGCAATCGCCTCGCCGACTTCTCCCACGTCGGCGCGCAGCCGCATGAAGTCGAAGGCGGCGCGAAAGCGCGCCTGCTCGACCAGGCTGTAGGGCGTGGAGCCAGTGCGCTTGTCGAAGCGTGGCTGCATCATCCAGATCTCGCGCATGTCCGCCGCCAGCTTGCCGCGGCCCGAGACGTCGCCGATGCGCGAATTGAACACGTCGTCGATCGCGTCCTGCAGCGCCGGGAACGGCGGCTGAGGGCGCTGGCCGTGCCGGCCTTCCTGGCGCTGGGCCCAGCCGTCGCGCACGTCGGCCCAGAGCACGCAGGCCAGCAGGAAGCTGGGCGCCACGGGCTTGCCTTCGCCCACGCGGCGGTCGGTGTCCTGCAGGGCCGCCTTCACGAACGGCTGGTCGGCGCGCTCGACCACCACATCCAGCAGCGGATAAATGCCGGTGGCGAGCCCCAGCTTTCGCAGCTGCTCGACCGTGGCGATGGCATGGCCGGTCTGCAGGAGCTTGAGCATCTCGTCGAACATGCGGCTTTGCGGCACGTCGGCCAGGAGCTTGCTCGACTCGATCAGCGGCGCGGCGGTCTTGGCTTCCATCTTGAAGCCCAGCGCCGCGAGCTTGGCCGAGAAGCGGATCGCGCGAATGATGCGCACCGGGTCCTCGCGGTAGCGGGTGACCGGGTCGCCGATCATGCGCAGCGTGAGCTTCTGGGCGTCCTTGATGCCGTTGTGATAGTCGACCACCACCTGGTTGGCCGGGTCGTAGTACATGGCGTTGACCGTGAAGTCGCGGCGCGCCGCGTCTTCTTCCTGCGGTCCCCAGACGTTGTCGCGCAGCACCCGGCCGCTGGCGTCCACCGCGTGCTTCATGCTTGCGAGCTCGCCCTTGCTGGTGCGCTCGTTGCCGGCCACCTGCTCGGCGGCGGCGCTGTCCATGTAGGCACGGAAGGTAGAGACCTCGATCACCTCGTGCTCGCGCCCCCGGCCGTACACCACGTGCACGATGCGAAATCGCCGCCCGATGATGAAGGCGCGGCGGAACAGCGACTTGACCTGCTCGGGCGTGGCGTTGGTGGCCACGTCGAAGTCCTTGGGGCGCAGGCCCAGCAGCAGGTCGCGCACCGCGCCGCCCACCACGTACGCCTCGTAGCCCGCCTGCTGGAGCGTCGTGACCACGTTCTTCGCGCGTTCGTCGACCAGGGCCGGATCGATCTTGTGAACCTCTGCCGGCACCTCCTGGCGCTTGCCGAAGCGGCTCTTGCCCTGCGTGCCGCCGGCGGATTTGCCCAGCAGCTTGTCGATGAATGTCTTGATCATTGGTTGTGAAAGCTCTTCTTATTCGTTTTCGAGCATGGATCGGATCAACGGGATGGTGATCGCGCGTTGTGTCTGGAGGGCGTAGCCGTCGAGCTGCGTGAGCAGTTCCATCAGGCTGCCGAGGTCGCGGCTGAAGCGGTGCAGCATGAAATCGAGCACGTCGTCGGACAGCATCACGCCGCGCGCGTCGGCCGCCTGGCGCAGCACCGCGCGGCGCTCGGTCTCGCTGAGCACCTGCAGATGGAACACGTGGCCCCAACCCAGGCGCGTGCGAAGGTCTTCGCGCAGCGGCAGGTCGGCCGGCGGCAAGGCGCCGGCGGCGACCACGCCGCGCTGCAGCGTCTGGGCATTCACGAACCAGTTGAAGGCCGCGTGCTGCTGCACGGCGGTATAGAGGTGCACGTCGTCGAGCAGCACGGCGCCCCAGCGCTCGTCGAACTCGGGCGGCTCCAGCAGGCCGGCGTGCAGCCAGCCCACGCTCGCGCCCTGCTCGCGCAGTGCGACACGCACCGATTCGAGCAGATGGGTCTTGCCACTGCCGCCTTCGCCCCACAGATAGGTGGGCACCGGCGAGTGCAGCGCGGGGCTGCCGGCGCTGCCCACCCACACTTGCAGGTGGCGCAGTGCCGCCTCGTTGGGGCCGGCGAAAAAGGCGTCGAAGCTGGGGCCCGTCGCAATGCCGATATCGAGCGCGAGCTGTTTCATCCCGGGAAGGTTCATGGAGGGGGCCGCTGGGGCCCTTAAAATCAACAGGAATTCTATCGGCCCGGCCGCTTCGGTCGCCGGCGCCTCTACCACCCCGCCTCTTGTGGGCTCTCTTGTTCGCTTTCGCACACCCATGACCTCCCCTACGCCCACCCCGCTCAGCTACAAGGATGCCGGTGTCGATATCGATG
Organism: Variovorax boronicumulans; assembly: GCF_030812215.1. Classification (GTDB taxonomy): domain Bacteria; phylum Pseudomonadota; class Gammaproteobacteria; order Burkholderiales; family Burkholderiaceae_C; genus Variovorax; species Variovorax boronicumulans_C. The sequence goes on from NZ_JAUSSG010000001.1 coordinate 1,259,879, forward strand.
CCGGCGACGCGCTGGTCGACCGCATCAAGCCCCTGGCCAAGAAGACCATGCGCGAAGGCGTGCTGGCCGGCATCGGCGGCTTCGGCGCCCTGTTTGAAGTGCCCAAGCGCTACAAGGAGCCGGTTCTGGTGAGCGGCACCGACGGCGTGGGCACCAAGCTCAAGCTGGCTTTCGAATGGAACATGCACGACACCGTCGGCATCGACCTGGTGGCCATGAGCGTCAACGACGTGCTGGTGCAGGGTGCCGAGCCGCTCTTCTTCCTGGACTACTTCGCCTGCGGCAAGCTGGACGTTGACACCGCGGCAGCGGTCGTCGGCGGCATCGCCCGCGGCTGCGAGCTCTCGGGCTGCGCGCTCATCGGCGGCGAAACCGCCGAAATGCCCGGCATGTACCCGGCCGGCGAGTACGACCTGGCGGGCTTCGCGGTCGGCGCGGTCGAAAAATCGAAAATCCTCACCGGCCAGAACGTGAAGCCCGGCGACGTGGTGCTCGGCCTGGCCTCGGCCGGCGTGCATTCCAACGGGTTCAGCCTGGTGCGCAAGGTGATCGAGCGCGCGGGCGCCGATCTGCCCGCCACGCTCGACGGCAAGCCCTTCCGCGAAGCCGTGATGGAGCCCACCCACCTCTATGTGAAGCCGGTGCTCGAGGCGCTCGCCAAACACCCGATCAAGGCCCTCGCCCACATCACCGGCGGCGGCCTGCTCGAGAACATTCCGCGCGTGCTGCCCGAAGGCACCGCCGCCCACCTCAAGAAGGGCAGCTGGCCGCAGACCGAGCTCTTCGCCTGGCTGCAAAAAGTTGCCGGCATCGACGACATCGAGATGAACCGCACCTTCAACAACGGCATCGGCATGGTTGTGGTCATCGATGCGGCCGAAGCTGCCGCCTGCGCCGCCACGCTGCGCGCCTCGGGCGAAAAGGTGCACGAGATCGGCGTCATCGCCGAGCGCGGCGAAGGCGCCGCGGTGGTCGTGGGCTGATCGCCCCAGGCTCCTGCCACAACCACACCGAGCAGCGCACCCGAACCCCGGATGGCCAAGAAGCCGCAACCCACCCTCACCGCCGCCGCACCCACGGCGCCCATCGTCCGGCCCACGGCCTCGCGCGGCGTGATGCTCGCCAGCTACCTGCTGATGCTGGGCGCGCTGATGCTGGTGATGTGGGAGCACCTGCTGCCCGGCCTCATCTGCGTGTGCATCGGCTTCCTGGTCACGCGCCGGTTCGCCCGCCTGCTCGAAAAGGGCTTCCTGCGCATTCCGGCCATGCGTTCCAGCGCCGCCGGCTGGGCCGGGGTGCTGGCGGTGATCGTGGTGCTGCTGGCGCCGGCTGCGCTGGTCACACTGGGGCTGTCGCAGGCGCGCGAGTACATCGTCGATGCGCCCGACCAGTACCGCGAACTGCTCGACTACACCGCCCGCACGGTGCTCGAGCTGCGCTCCAAACTGCCGCCCGACATCGCGACCTACCTGCCCGAAGGCGCGGCCGAGATCCAGCGCGTGATCGCCAATTACCTGCGCGCGCAGGCCGGCTCGCTCGCGATGGCGGGGCGTGCATGGCTGCACGGGCTGCTCTTTTCCTACGTCGGGCTGATCGTCGGCAGCCTGGCCGCGGTGGCGGCCGTGCCGCTGCGGCGCAAGCCCCTGGCCGAACAGCTGCACCAGCGCGTGGAGACCTTCGGCGAAGCCTTCGCCCAGATCGTCGCGGCCCAGTTCTGGATCGCCGCCTTCAACACGCTGCTGACCGCCATCTTCCTACTGTTCCTGATGCCGCTGTGGGGCGCGCACCTGCCCTACACGCCGGCGCTCATCACCCTCACTTTCCTGGCCGGGCTGGTGCCGATCGTGGGCAACCTGGTCTGCAATTCGGTGATCACGCTGGTGGGCCTGTCGGTGTCGCCGGTCACGGCGGCAGCCTGCCTGATCTTTCTGATCGTGATCCACAAGGCCGAGTACGTGATCAACGCCAAGGTGGTGGGCGCCCGCACGCAGATGAGCGTGTGGGAGCTGCTGGCGGTGATGTTCGTGGCCGAGGCGGTGTTCGGGCCGGCCGGGCTGGTGGCGGCGCCGCTGTACTACGCCTACCTGAAGAAAGAGCTGCAGGCCGCATCACTGGTCTGATGGCTCCTCAGGACAGCTGCGATGTCCTGATCTGATCGGTTCTGGTCCGCTTCGGCGCGGACCGGGCGCTGGCAACGCAGAAGAATACGCGGCATCATCCACTCCGCCGCTGCGAGCCAGCCACCGCCATGAAAACCTGTCTGATTGTGATCGACGCCCAGCAATCGTTCCGCCATCGCGGGTACTGGAACGAAGGCGTCGCAGCGCCCTACTTCGCAGCCCAGAACGCGCTGATCGAAGGTGCCGCCGCAGCGGGCCTGCCGATCGTTCGCATCTTTCACGTCGACGAGCCCAGCAACGCGAGCAACCCGTTCGCCGTGGAATCGGGCCACGTCCACCCCATCGACGGGGTCGTGGCGTTCGACGCCGCCGCCACCTTCACCAAGCACCGCCACAGCGCGCTGGTCAACAGCGGGCTCGATGTCTGGCTCACCGCGAACGGCATCCGACGGCTGATCGTGAGCGGCATCCGCACGGAGCAGTGCTGCGAAACCACCACCCGCCACGCCTCGGACCTGGGCTGGGAAGTCGACTACGTGACCGACGCCACGCTGACCTTCGACATGGTTCAACCTGACGGCCGGCCGCTGCTTGCCGCCGACATCAAGTCGCGCACGGCCGCCGTGCTGGCCGGGCGCTTCGCGACGATCTGCAGCGTGCCCCAGGCGCTGGAACGCGCGGGCACGTCCGCATGACCGCCTTGCGCGTGCGGATCCTGGCCTACGACGGCGTCGAGGCGCTGGATTTCGCCGGCCCCTTCGAGGTGTTCACCACCGCGAGCCGGGTCAGCCAGCGCATGCAGCCGGGCACGGCGGCGCCGTTCGACGTCGCTTCGGTCGCGCTTGCACCGCCCGGCCAGTCCGTGCAGGCGCGCGCCGGCCTGCAGCTGCTCGCCGACCACACCCTCGCAAGCAACCCGGCCACCGATGTGCTGATCGTTCCCGGCGGCGTGGTCGATGCGCCGATGGCGAGCCCCGAAACGCTGCGGTGGATCGCCGCATGCGCGGCCGGTGCGCAGGTGGTCGCCTCGGTCTGCACCGGCGTCTTCCTGCTCGCGAAGAGCGGTGTGGTCACGCAGGAGGCCGTCACCACGCACTGGGAGGACATCGCCGACCTGCGCGCGCAGTTCCCGAAACTCGACGTGCGAGACGACGTGCGCTGGGTGGACACCGGCCGCATCGTCAGTTCCGCCGGCATCAGCGCGGGCATCGACATGAGCCTGCATCTGGTCGAACGCCTCGCCGGACGCGCGTTGGCCGAGCGCACCGCGCGCCAGATGGACTACGCATGGACGCACAACAGCAGCCACCCATCCGCGTAGTCTTCGTGCTGCTCCCGGGCAGCCTCGTGCTCGACTGGGCCGGGCCGGCCGAGGCGCTGCGCATCGCGAACCAGCGGCTGCTGGCGTCGGGCCGGCCCGAGCGTTTCGCCATCGAGTTCGCGAGCCCGCGGCCGACGTCCATGGCCTCGGTCGGCGTCGCGCTCGCCGGGCTCTCGCCCCTGCCCACGCAATGGGATGGCCCCGCCTGGGTCGTGCTCGTCGGCCTGCCGGGCGACACCATCGCCATCGACACCCCCGAGACGCAGGACCTGCTGCACTGGCTGCGCGGCCAGCGCTTCGAGCGCGGCCGCGTCGAACTGGTCACGGTCTGCGCGGGCGCGGTGCTGGCGGCGCATGCCGGTGCGCTCGCCGGACGGCGCGCCACCACGCACCACCATCACCTGGACGAACTGCGCGCGGCGGAGCCGCGCTGCGACGTGGTGAGCAACCGCGTGTTCGTGATCGATCCGCCGCTCTACAGCAGCGCGGGCGTCACGACCGGCATCGACCTCGTGCTGCACCGCATCGCCGAGACCTGCGGCGAAGCGCTCGCAGCCCAGGTGGCGCAGACGATGGTGGTGGCGCTGCGGCGCGGCCCGCACGATCCGGAGCTCTCTCCGTTCCTGGCCTACCGCAATCACCTGCACGCCGCGCTGCACCGCGTGCAGGACGCCGTGAGCGAACAGCCGCAGGCCGACTGGAGCGTGCCGCGCATGGCGGACGTGGCCCACACCTCGGCGCGGCACCTCACGCGGCTCTTCGTGGAGCATGCAGGCGTGGCGCCGCTGGCGTATCTGCGGCGGCTGCGGCTCGCGGCGGCTCAACTGGCGCTGTCGTCGGGCGCGAGCGTCACGCGGGCGGCGGAGCTGTCGGGTTTCGGCTCCGATACGCAACTGCGGCGGGCGTGGCATCAGTTCGGGTTGCCGGGCTCGCCGTCGGAAGCGAACACCCCACAGAGAAGTTAGCGGTCAGCCCGTGCAGGCCCGCGCACGCGCGCGCAGCAACGCCTGCTCGCGCGTGTTGCGCGTGAGCGAGGCAGCGCGGTCGAACTCCTTGCGTGCCTCGTCGCGCCGGCCGAGCTTGAAGAGCAGATCGCCGCGCACCGTCGGCAGCAGGTGGTAGCCCTTGAGCGCCGGCTCGTCCATGAGCGCATCGACCACCTCGAGCCCCGCCGCCGGCCCGAAGGCCATCGACAGCGCGACTGCGCGGTTGAGCTCGACGATGGGCGATGGCGCCAGTTCGGCCAGCGCGTCGTAGAGCGCGGCGATGCGCGGCCAGTCGGTTTCGTCGGCGGTGCGCGCGCGGCCGTGGCAGGCGGCGATGGCGGCTTGCAAGGCGTAGGGGCCGAGCGCACCGAGCGCCTCGGCGCGTGCAAGCCCGGCGAGGCCGCGGCGGATGAGCATCTGGTCCCAGCGCGCGCGGTTCTGCTCGAGCAGCAGCACCGGCTCGCCCGAGGCGCCGACGCGCGCGGCCGTGCGGGAGGCCTGGATTTCCATCAGCGCCACGAGGCCGTGCACCTCCGATGCATCGGGCACCAGTTCGGCCACGATGCGGCCGAGGCGCATCGCCTCGTCGCAGAGCGCAGGGCGCATCCAGTCGTCGCCGGCGGTGGCGGAATAGCCCTCGTTGAAGATGAGATAGAGCACCTCGAGCACCGAGGCCAGGCGGCCTTCGAGCTCGTGCCGGCGCGGCACTTCGAAAGGCACGTGGGCTTCGAGCAGCGTGCGCTTGGCGCGCACGATGCGCTGCGCCACCGTGGCCTCGGGCACGAGGAAGGCGCGGGCGATCTCGTCGGTCGTGAGGCCGCCCATCAGGCGCAGCGTGAGCGCCACCCGCGCCTCGGTCGAGAGCACCGGGTGGCAGGCGGTGAAGACGAGGCGCAGCAGGTCGTCGCCGATGTCGTCGTCGATGGCGGCATCGACCGCCTCGGCGAAATCGGCCTGCGCCATCTCGTGCTGCGCATCGAGTTCGCGGCCGATCTCGGGCGCCTTGCGCTCGGCCAGCTGGCCGTGCCGCAGGCGGTCGAGGGCACGGTGCTTGGCCACCTGCGTGAGCCAGGCGGCGGGGTTGTCGGGCACGCCGGCGTCGGGCCATTGCTCGAGGGCGGCGACCAGCGCGTCCTGCGCCAGTTCTTCTGCCAGGCCCACGTCGCGCACCATGCGTGCGACGGTGGCGATGATCTTGGCCGACTCCATGCGCCAGACGGCGTCGATGGCGCGGTGGATGGCGGTTTCGTCGCCGGTGCTCACTCGACCGCTCCTTTCGCGCTCGCTAGCATGCGGCCATGAAACGATGCATCCTGATCCTGTGCCTCGTCGCGGGCTGCGGCCAGGCCGCCGCCGAGGTCGAGCTCGAACGCAACAGCCTCGGCATGGCCTTCGTCAAATTGCCGGCCGGCGAATTCATGATGGGCAGCGACGAGGCGCCCGAAGCGCTGGCCGCCGCCTACCCCGAGCTGCCGAAGGCGCGTTTCACCGAGCTGCGCGACGAAGGTCCCGCGCATCGCGTGCGCATCACGCGGTCGTTCTGGATGGGCCAGCACGAGGTGACGGTCGGCCAGTTCCGCCGCTTCATCGAAGCCTCGGGCTATGTGCCGGAGTCGATCGCCGATGGCACCGGCGGCTACGGCTGGCGCGCCGACTACGACCCGGCCAAGACCCGGCGCGGCGACGCCTTCGAGGGACGCGACCCGCGCTATTCCTGGCGCAATCCGGGCTTTGCGCAGGGCGACGACCACCCGGTCGTCAACGTGACCTGGAACGACGCACAGGCGCTGGCCGCGTGGCTGAGCAAGTCCGAGGGCAAGCGCTACCGGCTGCCGACCGAGGCCGAGTGGGAATACGCCTGCCGCGCAGGCACCCGCACCCGCTACAGCGCGGGCGACGATCCGCAATCGCTGGGCCGCGCGGCCAATGTGTTCGATGCGCGTACCGCCCAATACTGGCCGCGCTGGGCGCCGATGGCGCTCGAGGGCGACGACGGCTACGCATTCACCGCCCCGGTCGGCAGCTTCGCGCCGAACGCCTGGGGCCTCTACGACATGCACGGCAATGCCTGGGAGTGGGTGGCCGATTGGCATGGCGACGAATACTACGCGGGCTCCCCGGCCGACGACCCGCAGGGCCCGGCCGAGGGCACGGTGCGGGTGCGCCGCGGCGGCTCCTGGCATACCTGGCCTTTCTACGCCCGGTCTTCCTATCGCAACTGGAACGCGCCGGACACGCGCTACACGCTCGTGGGCATCCGGCTGGTCCGGGAAGACTAGGCAAGAGCAGGAAGGCGGGAAGCCCTACTTCTTCACCGTCTGCATCGACGGGAAGCTCTCGGCCACGGCCTGCAGGTCGGGCGAGAAATCCTCCAGTTCCTGGATCTGCCGCACCTCGATGACCTCGTTCTCGCCGCCCGGGCAGCGCGTGGCCCATTCGATGGCCTCGGCGCGCGAGGCGACCTCGATGATCCAGTAGCCGCCGAGCACTTCCTTGACCTCGGCGAAGGGGCCGTCGACCACCTTGGGCTTGCGCCCCGGAAAGCTCACGCGCGCGCCCATCGAGGGCGGATGCAGGCCGTCGCAGCTGATCAGCACGCCGGCTTTCTGCAGGGATTCGTTGTAGGCCATCATCGCGGCCATCGCCTCGCGGTCCTCGGGCATCGTGCCGGGGGCGGCCGTCTCGTAGCCGTGGGGAATCATCAGCATCATGAATCGCATGGTGTGTCTCCTTGGGATTCGATGAGCTCAGCCCGCAGCGCCGGTGCGCCTGGCGGATTCCGCCCGCAGGCGGTCTTCTTGTGCCAGCAGCTCGGGCGTCATCGAGTCGCCGAAGTCGGTGGCTTCGAACACCTGGCGGATCTCGATCTCGCCTTCCTGGAAGGGGCTGCGCTTGATCCACTCGATGGCCTCCTCCTTCGACTTGACTTGCAGCAGCCAGAAGCCGGCGAGCAGTTCCTTGGTTTCGGCGAAGGGGCCGTCGATGACGGTCCGCTTCAGCCCCTCGCAGCGCACGCGCGCGCCCTTGGAACTCGGGTGCAGGCCCTCGCCCGCCAGCAGCACGCCGGCCTTGACCAGCTCCTCGTTGAACTTGCCCATCTCCGTGAGGATTTCGGTGCTGGGCATCACGCCCGCTTCGGAATCCTTGTTCGCCTTGACCAGAATCATGAATCGCATGTCGTTTCTCCTGAAGGTTGATGAAGTCGGGAGCCGCTGAACTTGCGTGCTCCTGTACTCACGTCGGACGAGCGGAAGCCGGATCGACACGGTGGCGCCGGTCCATTTGTAATTTTGAGTTTCAGAAAATCAGGGCAGATAGCCGCAAAAGCGCAGGACGTGGCCATCGGGTTCGCGGATCGCGAATTCGCGCAGGCCCCAGGGCTGGGAGACGGGCGGCTCGATCACGGTCACGCCGCGCTTCACATAGGCGTCGTGCAGGCCGTCGATGTCCTTGCCCACATGGATGACGATTTCGCCGCGCCAGGGCGGGGTGCCCCGGGTGTTGCATTGCCAAAGGCGCAGGTAGACGGGGTCGCCGTGGCTGCCATCGCCCTTCTTCACCCGCGCATAGCTGGGCGGCTCGCCGGCGACGAAGTCGAGCTCGAAGCCCAGCACGTCGCGAAACCAGCGCGCGGCGCGGGACACATCCGATACGGGCAAGACCGGCTGCACGCCATGGAATTCGTGCAGGGTGCCCAGGTCGGGCGCCGCGCCGCCCACGCCGCCCACGCCGCTCAGGCCGGCCTTGGCGGTCATCCGTTGGCCGTTCGACGCAAGGCGGCCACGCGCTCGGCGATGGCGTCGATGTCCAGGGCGTCCTCGGCATGGGTCAGGTAGACCTCGAGGTCACGTACCGCCAGCGCGGTGTTGCCCTGCTCCGCATGCGCGATGCCCCGGTCGCGGTACTCGCCCCAGGCGCTGGGCAGGAGCGCGATGAGGCGATCCTGCACGGCGATGGCGCGTTGCCAGTCTTCCTGCGCGCGGTGCACTTCCTTCAGGTTGCGCAGCATGCGGCCGATGATCTCGCGCGAACTGGCCGGCTGCAGGTAGAGGCCGAGCGGCACGTCGAAGTCGCCGACCAGACCGTTGCTGCGCTTGTAGGGCTCCAGCCGCTCGCCCAGTTCCTCGCGCGAGAGCGACTTGCCGGTGAAAGGATCGATCACCACCTGCCCCTTGGGGAGCGTGACCTTGAGCATGAAATGGCCCGGAAAACCGATGCCGCGCGCCTGCAGGCCCAGGCCCTGCGCCAGCTCCATCCACAGCACCGCCAGCGAGATCGGAATGCCGCGGCGGGTGCGCAGCACGGCGTTCAGGTAGCTGTTGTCGGGGTCGTAGTAGTCGTTGACGTTGCCGCCGAAGTTCAGGTCGTTGAAGAAGAACTGGTTGAGCGCGCGAAGCCGGGCGAGCGGTGCTGCATCGGCCGGCAGGCGTCGCTTCAGGCGGGCGAGGAGCTGGTCGACATCGCCGAGGACCTGCTGGACGTCGAGTTCGGGGTATTCGTCCTGCGCCAGGCTGGCGGCGGCCTCGAGCAGAGGGAAATGGTCATCGCTGCCAACGAGCGATTCGAAATATTCCAGAGCGGTTGGGACCTGAAATGTGAACGTCATGTGTCTTTGTAGAGGAGCATCCGGGGAGCGTCAAGGCGGGACACACGCGTATTGCAAAGGTATCGCGAGGGCTCAACGACGCATGAAACTGCGCAGCCGCACCCCGACCGCCGTCAGGATGGCGAAATAGATCACCGCGGCGCCCGCGACGAGCGCGGCCAGCAGGCCGATGCGATGCAGGGGCTGCGCGCGCAGGCCGATCCAGTCGAACCCGTGCGCGCCCCACACCAGGAAAGCCGCCAGCACCAGCGTGCCGGCCAGCACCTGCAGCACGAACTTGCCCCAGCCGGGTTCCGGCTTGTAGCTGCCACGGCGCACGAGCCCCACCAGCAGCCAGGTTGCATTGACCAGCGCGCCGATGGCGATGGTGAGCGTGAGCGCCGCGTGCTGCAGCACCGGCACCAGGAAGAAATTGAGCACTTGGGTGAAGACGAGCACGCCCACGGCGATCAGCATCGGCGTGCGCGTGTCCTGCTTGGCGTAGTAGCCGGGCGCGAGGATCTTGATGGCCACGATGCCGATGAGGCCCACGCCGTAGCCCATCAGGGCCAGGGTGGTGCGCTTGACGTCCTCGTCGCCGAAGGCGCCGTTGTGGAAGAGCACGGCGACCAGCGGCTGCGCGAAGAGCAGCAGCGCGATGGCGCACGGCGCCGAGAGCAGCACCACGAGGCGCAGGCCCCAGTCGAGCAGGGCCGAATAGCGGGCGTCGTCCTTGGCGGCGCGAGCGCTGGAGAGCTGCGGCATCAGCACCACGCCGAGCGCCACGCCGAGCATCGCGGTGGGGAATTCCATCAGCCGGTCGGCATTGACCACCCAGGTCACGCTGCCGGTCGCCAGGTGCGAGGCGATCTGCGTGTTGATGAGCAGCGAGATCTGCGCGACGCTCACGCCCAGCAGGGCGGGAAGCATCAGCTTCATCACCTTGCGGGTGGTCGGGTCGGTCCAGGCGGCACGCAGCGCCTTGAAGCTCGCCCCGACGCGCGGCATCAGGTTGAGGGCGCGCAGCGCGGGAATCTGCAGCGCCAGTTGCAGCACGCCGCCGACCAGCACGCCCACGCACTGCGCATAGATCGGCTCGATGCCATAGCGCCGGAACAATGGCGCGCCGATCACGATGGAAAAGATCAATGCCAGGTTCAACAGCACCGGCGACGCCGCCGGCACCGCGAACTTGCGCCATGTATTGAGGATGCCGCCCGCCAGCGCCACCAGCGACATGAAGCCGATGTAGGGGAACATCCAGCGCGTCATGACGATGGCTGCGTCGAATCCCTTCAAGCCGCTGGCCATGGCCCAGACCAGCAGCGGCGCGCCGACCACGCCGGCCACGCACAGCACCAGGAGGGTCCAGGTCAGGAGCGTGGCGACGTGGTCGATCAGTTCCTTGGCGCCCTCCTCGCCGCCTTCGGTCTTGCGCGCGGCCAGCACAGGCACGAAGGCCTGGCTGAAGGCGCCTTCGCCGAACACCCGCCGGAACAGGTTGGGGATGCGGAAGGCGACGTTGAAGGCGTCGGTGAGTGCGCTGACGCCGAACACCGAGGCAAAAAGCACGTCGCGCACGAGGCCCGTGATGCGCGAGGCGAGGGTCAGGAGGGAGACGGTGGAGGCGGATTTGAGCAGGGACACGGAGGCGAGTGTAGGGCCCCGAAAGCGCCCGAAATGAGCCGATTCGGAGGAAAAGCCGACCCGGCCTATAATGGAGGGCTTTGCTGCATCATCCTCAGACACCTAAGGAACTAAATCATGGCATCCGCCAAGCCCAAGAAAAAGAACCCGCGCCTCGCCTCCGGCCGTAAGCGCGTCCGCCAGGACACCAAGCTCAACGCTGCGAACACCTCGCTGCGCTCCAAATACCGTACCGCTGTCAAGAACGTCGAAAAGGCTGTTCTGGCTGGCGACAAGACCAAGGCAAGCGAACTGTTCGCGAAGGCCCAGAGCATCGTCGACACCGTCGCCGACAAGGGCATCTTCCACAAGAACAAGGCCGCCCGCGACAAGAGCCGCCTGTCGGCCAAGGTCAAGGCACTCGCCCTCGCGCCTGAAAAGGCCGCCGCCTGACACCTGTCAGGCAAGCCCGGACCGGAATCCTCCAGTCCGCCGTTTGATCGGGGTGCGCTGCAGCAAAGTGTAAAAACCGCCTTCGGGCGGTTTTTTCATGGGCGCTCGGTTTCGGTTGTGCCGGTCAGTCGGCTTTGGGCTGCTCAACGGGAATCACCGGCGCGGCGGGCTCCGACCGCACCACGGCCGCCACGGGCGTCTGGGCAGCTTTCGGCACAGCCGGCGTTGGCGCCGCCGGGCACACCTCGGACACCTGCAGGTCGTTGTCTTTTGCGAAGTTCACGCAGAAGTCCCAGGCCATGGGCTCGGCGTCACGCAGGTCGCGGTTCACGATCACGCATTTGACCCCGTTGATGGTGGTCGGCACACACCACGGCGAATAGCTCAGGTAGCTGCCCGGAAAGGCGCCGCCGGGCCGGAAGGAGCTCATGACGCCCGCCAGCCGCTCGGCCCAATCGCTGGGACGGAAGGTCCGGCCATCACGGGTGATGCCCTGGATGAAGATTTCTTTGGCGGTGGGGGAAATCATCGTTGATTGAGGCGACCGAAACAGGTGCTGCGGTGCAGCAACGGATTCTATCCGGGGCACTTTTTGCATCCTGAAGAGCGGGCATTGCTGTAATGCGGAATCCTCAATGAAGCCGTCAAAACGCACGCCTAGAATCCGCGTTCCCTATCTGGAGAACCCAATGAGCGCTACCGCCCAACCCACCTCGCCCCACGTCATGAACACCTACGGTCGCCTGCCGATCGCACTGTCGCATGGCCAGGGCTGCCGAGTCTGGGACACCACGGGCAAGGCCTACATCGACGGCCTGGGCGGCATCGCCGTCAACACGCTGGGCCATAACCACCCCGAGCTGGTGCCCGCGCTGCAGGACCAGCTGACCAAGCTGATCCACAGCTCCAACTATTACCACGTAACCGGCCAGGAGCAGCTGGCTACCAAGCTGACCGAACTGTCGGGCCTGACCAACGTCTTCTTCTGCTGCACCGGCCTCGAAGCCAACGAGGCGGCCCTGAAGCTGGCGCGCAAGTACGGCCATGACAAGGGCATCGAGCGCCCCGAGATCGTCGTCTACGAAGCCGCCTTCCACGGCCGCAGCATCGCCACGCTGTCGGCCACCGGCAACCCCAAGGTGCAGGCCGGTTTCGGCCCGCTGGTCGAGGGCTTCATCCGCGTGCCGCTGAACGACATCGAGGCCCTGAAGAAGGCCACCGAAGGCAACCCCAACGTGGTGGCCGTGTTCTTCGAAACCATCCAGGGCGAAGGCGGCATCAACCCGATGCGCTGGGAGTACCTGAAGCAAGTGCGCGCCCTCTGCGACGAACGCGACTGGCTCATGATGATCGACGAAGTGCAATGCGGCATGGGCCGCACCGGCAAGTGGTTCGCCCACCAGTGGGCGGGCATCAAGCCCGACGTGATGCCGCTGGCCAAGGGCCTGGGCTCGGGCGTGCCGATCGGCGCCGTCGTGGCCGGCCCCAAGGCCGCCAACATCTTCGGCCCGGGCAACCATGGCACCACCTTCGGCGGCAACCCGCTCGCGATGCGTGCCGGCGTCGAAACCATCCGCATCATGGAAGAGCACAAGCTGCTCGAGAACGCCGCCACCGTGGGCGCCCACCTGAAGGCCGCGCTGGAGCGCGAAATCGGCGGCCTGCCCGGCGTGAAGGAAATCCGCGGCCAGGGCCTGATGCTGGGCATCGAGCTCGACCGCCCCTGCGGCGTGATCCTGAACCGTGCCTGCGACGCCGGCCTGCTGCTGAGCGTGACCGCAGACAAGGTGATCCGCCTGGTGCCCCCGCTCATCCTGAGCATTGCCGAGGCCGACGAGATCGTCGCGATCCTCGCGCCGATCGTCAAAAACTTCCTGTCGGAGCCTGCCGCGCAATGACGACCGCCACGACACAGCCTGCCATCCGCCATTACCTGCAGTTCGCCGACCTCACGGCCGACGAGTACGTCTACCTCTTCGATCGCATGGCGATCATCAAGAAGAAGTTCAAGACGTATGAAAAGCACCAGCCGCTGGTCGACCGCACGCTGGCCATGATCTTCGAGAAGGCCAGCACGCGCACCCGCGTGAGCTTCGAGGCCGGCATGTACCAACTGGGCGGCAGCGTGGTGCACCTGACCACCGGCGACAGCCAGCTGGGCCGCGCCGAGCCCATCGAGGACAGCGCCAAGGTCATCAGCCGCATGGTCGACCTGGTGATGATCCGCACCTACGAGCAAACGAAGATCGATGCCTTCGCCGCGCATTCGCGCGTGCCGGTCATCAACGGCCTCACGAACGAGTTCCACCCCTGCCAGATCCTGGCGGACATCTTCACCTACATCGAGCATCGCGGCTCGATCCAGGGCAAGACCGTGGCCTGGGTGGGCGACGGCAACAACATGGCCAACACCTGGTTGCAGGCGGCCGAGATCCTGGGCTTCACGGTGCACGTGAGCACGCCCAGCGGCTACGAGGTCGACCAGTCGATCGCCGGCATCCGCTCGGGCGACAGCTACAAGGTCTTCAAGGACCCGATGGAAGCCTGCCGCGGCGCCGACCTCGTCACCACCGACGTGTGGACCAGCATGGGCTACGAAGCCGAGAACGAGGCGCGCCGCAAGGCCTTCGCCGACTGGTGCGTCGACGAGGACATGATGCGCATCGCCCAGCCCGGCGCCCTCTTCATGCACTGCCTGCCCGCGCATCGCGGCGAGGAAGTGCAGGCCGAGGTGATCGACGGGCCGCAGTCGGTGGTGTGGGACGAGGCCGAGAACCGCCTCCACGCACAAAAAGCGCTCATGGAGTTCCTGCTGCTCGGCAGGCTCTGAGCATCTGAAGAAGAAGGCGCAGCCGCGTGTCCCATTGCCAGCAATGCGGCGCCTGCTGCGCCAGCTACCGCGTCGACTTCAGCGTGCATGAACTCGACGACAACGGCGGCCGCGTGCCGTCGGGCCTCGCGGTCGAGGTGAACGACACCCTCTGCCGCATGCGCGGCACCGACCACACGCCAATGCGCTGCGCGGCGCTCACCGGCAAGATCGGCCAGGCGGTCGCCTGCGGCATCTACGAATGGCGCCCCAACCCCTGCCACGAGCTGCAGTCCGGCAGCGACGCCTGCGAACGGGCGCGCGCCCGGCACGGCCTCCCTGCCCTCTCGTCTCTACATTTCTGAGCGACAGCATCTGGTCACGCCGTGTGTTGGAAATAACCGACACCACGACCCCTCGCCCGGCGCTAACTTCGCGCCATGCGTTCTCTGCAACCCCAACCCCGCGTCTGGGACATTTCTCCTCCGGTGCATGAAGGCGCGCCGGTGTTTCCCGGCGACACGCCCTACCAGCAGCGCTGGGCCGCGACCATTTCACCGGAGTGCCCGGTCAACGTCAGCGAGATCAAGCTCTCGCCCCACGTCGGCGCACACGCCGATGCGCCGCTGCACTACGACCCCGAGGGCCAGACCATCGGCAACGTCGATCTCACGCCCTTCCTCGGCCCCTGCCGGGTGATCCACGCCATCGCCAAGGGGCCGCTGATCGAGTGGGAGCACATCGCGCATGCCGTCACGAGCGACCTGCCGCCCCGCGTGCTGGTGCGCACCTACGCCATCATGCCCGTCGGACACTGGGACCCGCAGCTCGCGGCCTACGCGCCCGCCACCGTCGAGCGCCTCGCGGCCATGGGCGTGAAGCTCATCGGCATCGACACCGCCAGCATCGATCCGGCCGACAGCAAGACGCTGGAGAGCCACCAACGCATCCGCCGCCTCGACCTGCGCGTGCTCGAGAACCTCGTGCTCGACGCCGTGCCCGAGGGCGACTACGAACTCATCGCGCTGCCGCTCAAGCTGGTCAGCGCCGATGCATCCCCCGTTCGCGCCGTGCTGCGCGATCTTCCCCGCTGAAACCTGCCCCATGACAACCCTTGCAGACTGCCGCGCGCTCGACGCGCAAGACCCGCTGCGCGCCCTGCGCGACCAGTTCACCATCCCTGCCGACGTGCTCTACCTGGACGGCAACTCGCTGGGCGTTTGCCCCAAGGCGGCGCCCGCGCGCATCGCCGAAGTCGTGACCAAGGAATGGGGCGAAGGCCTCATCCGCTCGTGGAACACCGCGAGCTGGTTCGACCTGCCGCAACGCCTGGGGGACAAGGTGGCCCGGCTCATCGGCGCGGCGCCCGGCGAAGTGGTGTGCACCGACAGCACCTCGGTCAATCTCTACAAGGTGCTGTTCGCCGCGCTCTCGCAGCAGAAGGACAGCGGCCGCAAGCTGGTGATCAGCGAACGCAGCAACTTCCCGACCGACCTCTACATCGCCGAGTCGCTGTGCCGCGAACGCGGCTTCACGCTCAAGCTGATCGATGCGAGCGAACTTCCCGCTGTGCTGAATGAAGAAGTGGCCGTGCTGATGCTCACGCACGTCAACTACCGCACCGGCGCCATGCACGACATGAAGGCCATTACCGCCGCCGCGCACGCCGCGGGTGCGCTCACGGTGTGGGACCTCGCGCACAGCGCGGGCGCCGTGCCGGTCGCGCTCAACGACAGCAACGCCGACTACGCGATCGGCTGCGGCTACAAGTACCTGAGCGGCGGCCCCGGCGCGCCGGCCTTCGCCTGGGTCCACACGAAGCACGCGGGCCAGTTCGAGCAGCCGCTGTCGGGCTGGTGGGGCCATGCGGCGCCCTTCGAATTCACGCCGCACTACCGGCCCGCGCCGGGCGTTGGCCGGTATCTCTGCGGCACGCAACCGATCATCGCGCTGGCGGGCCTCGAATGTGGCCTGGACACCGTGCTCGCAGCCGAGGCCTTCAACAAGGACCGGGGCGCGATGGCCGCGCTGCGCGCCAAGTCGCTCGCGCTCACCGATCTCTTCATCCAGCTGGTCGAGGAACGCTGCGCCGGACAAGGCCTCTCGCTCGTCACGCCGCGCGACCACGCCAATCGCGGCTCGCAGGTGTGCCTGAGCCGTGAAGAAGGCGCCTATGCCATCGTGCAGGCGCTGATCGCGCGCGGCGTCATCGGCGACTACCGCGCCGGCGATTCGCAGATGCCCGACATCCTGCGCTTCGGCTTCACACCGCTGTACATCGGCTTCGAAGACGTGTGGAACTCGGTCGAACACCTCGTGCAGGTGCTCGAATCCGGCGAGTGGAAGCGCGAAGAATTCAACCGCAAGAACGCGGTGACCTGAGCAGGGCCTTCCCATGAAACACCCACTGATCGCATTCATAGCGTCGCTCCTGATGCTGGCTTCGCCCGCCTTCGCACAGCAGCCGAACTTCACCCTGCCCCAGCTCAAGGCCTTCGTCGACATGTCTCCCGACGCCTTCCGCCAGGAGATCAAGCGCCAGGGCTTCTCTTACCGCGACAAGACCACCACCGAGTGGGTCAGCATGATCGAGTACGACAAGTTCGCGGGCGACCACACCACCAATGTCATGAAGTCCAGCTATGTGGAGAGCCGCGCCGGCGAGAACAGCATCCAGTTCTCGACGACCGACAAGGCGGTCTTCGATGCGCTCGTCAAGGAAGCTCGCGCAACCGGCTACACACCGGCCGACAAGGGCCGCATCCCGGGCGGCGAGACCTACCAGGAGTTCAAGCGCAAGAACGAGGTCGTGCGCTTCGTCTATCCGAAGAAAGAGTCCGGCATGGGCCGGTCCTCCTACACCGCCGTGGTCTGGCGATGACCGGCCTGCAGACATCATGAGCACCGAAAAAATCGTCCACGAAGAAAACGCGCAGCTGGACTTCAGCAAGTCCATGAGCTACGGCGACTACCTGCATCTCGACGAGATCCTCAACGCCCAGCATCCGCTCTCGCCTGCGCACGACGAAATGCTGTTCATCGTGCAGCACCAGACCAGCGAGCTCTGGATGAAGCTCATGCTGCACGAGCTGCGCGCCGCCACCAGCTGCATCGCCGACGAGAAGCTGGCAGACGCCTTCAAGATGCTCGCGCGGGTCAGCCGCATCATGGAACAGCTGGTGAGCGCATGGACCGTGCTCTCGACCATGACGCCGCCCGAATACACGGCGATGCGCCCCTACCTCGCGAACTCCAGCGGCTTCCAGAGCGCGCAGTACCGCTGCATCGAATTCGCGCTCGGCAACAAGAACGCCGCGATGCTCAAGCCGCATGCGCACCGCGCCGATCTGCTTGCGCAGGTCGAGGCGGCCTACCGTTCGCCATCGCTGTACGACGAGTCGCTGCGCCTCCTGGCGCGCCATGGCCTGCCGGTGCCTGCCGACCGGCTGGAGCGCGACTGGACGCAGCCTTATGAATCGAGCGACGGCGTCGAAGCGGCGTGGCTCACCGTCTACCGCAATCCGCACGATCACTGGGACCTCTACCAGCTCGGCGAAAAGCTCACCGACCTCGAAGACGCCTTCCGTCTCTGGCGCTTTCGCCATGTGACGACGGTCGAACGCGTGATCGGCTTCAAGCGCGGCACTGGCGGCACAGGCGGCGTGAGCTACCTGCGCAAGATGCTCGACGTGGTGCTGTTTCCCGAGATCTGGAAGCTGCGCACCGATCTATGAACGACGCTTGGTTGTTAGACCATCCATAGTCCAACAGATTGTTGGACGACTTCCGCCGGGGGGCCGCGGCCATCTGCTCGGCCACATCGCGTGGATCGGCCAGTTCAATCCGACGCGCAAAGCGCGGCTGATGCGCCTCTTCGAACGCATCGAATGGCCCATCGTCTCGGAATCAGCGGGCTGAACGCTCGCATGTACTGCTTGCCACACCCGCGCAAAGCGCTACATTTTTGACAACAACGACGGAGGCCACTGCCATGCACAACATCCGGTTCTCACCCGACGAGATCTCCACCTTGCGGGCACACGGCGTTGTGCTGTTTGCGGACCGCGTGATCTTCGATGCGCAGCCGCCGATGCCGGCGCAGCAGATCGCAGCCGTGCAGGCCCTGTGCGCCGGACCGATTCCCGAGGCACTGGTCGTGCTGTGGCAAGAGACGGCGGGCGGGCGCCTCGACTACGACCTCGCGCTGCCGATGAACGGCAACATCGAGAGCGTGAGTTGGTCGGAACTCTTCTGGGACGGCAGCGACGGCTACCGCGACCTGCAGGGCTGGATCGAGCACGAGCAGGAACTGGCCGAAGACGCCGCCGTCGAGAACGGCGAACCCTGGAGCGGCAAGCTCACCCACCTGCCCTTCGGCGGCTTCGAGTACCTCGACCGCATCTACACCGTGGTCGAGCCTGGCGAGGCGTACGGCCGGGTCATCGCATGGAAGCAGGGCCTGCCGCCGGCCTGGACGCACGCCTTGCACGAAGACACCCTGAGCACCATCGCGCCGGACCTGCAAGGCGCCTTTGCCGCATTGCACCTCGACGAAGACCCGTTGGCGCCCACGAGCGACTACTTCTCGGGCCAGACCCTGCTGCAGTACCTGGACGACCGCCACCAGGACCACGGGCTGGACCTCGACCTGATGGACAAGCTGGTCACCTTCTACTGCCGCGCCGTGGTCGATTGGCGCACGCCGCTCGCGGATGGCACGCTGCGCCATCATCCGGCGCTCGCGCGCGCGGCGCTGCATCACGCGATCGCAACCGACGATGCGCCGCTGGTGGTCGAGCTGGCGGCGTCGGGCGTGAGCTTCGACGGGCCGCAGCAGGGCAGCGCACTGGCGACCGACGTCGCGCTGAGCCAGAGCGCCTTTGCGGCCGCCGCAGCGCTGGTGCGCGCGGGCGCGCCGGTGGCAGCCGATGCCTTGCGCAACATCGATGGCCAGATCGCGCCCGAACTCACGAGTGCGCTGCTGGCCAATGGCGCCGAGCCGAGCGTGGCTGCCATCGTCAAGTGCGTGGCATGCGGTGCGCCCGCGAGCGCACACCTGATCGCCGACGCCTGCACCGAAGCCGGCATCGACGTGCCGCCCGCCTTTGTCGCGGATCGCGATGCGATGCTGACCGAACTGGAAACGGCGTTGGTGAAAGTGCGCGATGGCTCGCTCGGCCACTACCTCGGGCCGGAAGGCCTGGCGGAACGCATCGAGCACCTGCAGACCTTCAGGCTCTGAAGGCCGGGGCGTTCAACCGCCGCCAGCCGCCGCTAGCCGCCGTACAGCCAGGGCTGATCGAGCAATCGCGCGCCGAGCGCGCGCATCACGAGGTCGCGCCCCAGGCGCACAGGGCCGGTGGCATGAAAGACCTCGCCGTTGCGCCGCGCGCGTGCCTGCACCTGCGCATTGCGCTGCCAGCGTGCTTCGGCGTAGCGCGCGAAGGCTGCGGGCACATCGGCTGCGCCGGCGTCGGCCAGCGCATCGGCCAGCGCGACCGCGTCCTCGATCGCCATGCCTGCGCCCTGCGCGAGGTACGGCACCATCGGATGCGCAGCGTCGCCCACCAGCGCGACACGTTCGTGCGCCATGTCAGCGGCAGAGGTCAACGGCGCGCGGTCGCTGAGCGACCAGGCGCGCCAGCCGGGCATCGCTTCGAGCAGCGCCTGCAGGCCGCCGCCGCTGCGGCCCGTGGCCTGTTGCAGGGCCGCGATGCTGCTGGACTGGTCCCAGTCGCGCGCATCGCCGGCCGGGGCGGATTCGGCGATCACCACCACGTTGAGCCAGTCGCCGCCACGCACCGGGTACGCCACGGCGTGGAGATGCGGGCCCAGCCACACATCGACCTGCTGGCGCCGCAGCGCCGCGGGCAAGTCCGCCTGCAAAGCCAGCGCGCGCCAGGCCGTGTGGCCGGTGACGCGTGGCGGCTCCGCCGCCGAGGCGGTATCGAGTTGACGCCGCACCATGCTCCAGAGCCCATCGGCGCCCACCAGCGCCTCGCCCTCCCAGGCGCGGGCATCGGCGCTCGATACGCACACCAGGTCGTCGCTGGTCTCGACCTGCCTGATCTGCGCGGCAGTCACGAGCGTGCCGGTGCCGCGCGCGCGAACTGCTTCAAGCAGCAGTGCATGCAGGTCGGCTCGGTGTGCGCAGAAATAAGGAGCGCCGTAGCGCTGCTGCATGGCATCGCCCAGCGGCAGGCGGGCCAGCACGGCATCGCTGCCGGCGCTGCGTACCACCAGTGCATCGGGGCGTGCCGCGATCTTCGCGAGGCCCGTGCCCAGGTCCAGTTGTTGAAGGCGCCGCGTGACGTTGGGCCCGAGCTGCACGCCGGCCCCGATCTCGCCGAAGACCGCCGCCTGCTCGAAGACATCGGCGCGATGCCGGCCCCGCGAAAGCGCCAGTGCCGTGGCCAGCCCCCCGATGCCGCCCCCGGCGACGAGGATGTGCGTGGGCATCGGGCTCAGTGGCTGTTCGAGAGGGCGGCCTTGTCGGCTTCGGTGGCGTTGGTGTTGCCGGGTTTCTTGGGCGCGCAGCTGCCGCAGCTATCGCAGGAGCCGCAGCCCGAGGTCTTGGCGAGCGAGGCAGCCAGCTGATTGGCGCGCTCCTGGTCGACCAGGCCGGCGCGCTGCGTGCCGGCGGCCAGCTTGTGAGCCGCGCTGCGCCGCCAGCCCGCGGGCATCCAGCGCCAGACCGCGTAGAACGCGGCCGCTGCGACGATCAATCCGACGATCAGTTGTTGCGTCATTTCTTCTTCAAACCTTTCAGCGTCAGGACCGGTTTTACCCCGCGCCCAGCGCCACTGCAACGTGGTAGGTGATGAAACACGCGAGGTATGCGAGCGCGAACAGGTAGCCCGCCATGATCCACACGTACTTCCACGAAGCCGTCTCGCGCTTCACGGCGGCCAGCGTCGAGATGCACTGCGGCGCGAACACGTACCAGACCAGGAGCGACAGCGCCGTCGCCAGCGACCAGCTGCCCGCAATCAGCGGTTCGAGCGCGCCTGCCACGTCGTCGCCGGTGGCCGAGAGCGCGTACACCGTGCCCAGAGCGCCGACAGCCACTTCGCGCGCCGCCATGCCGGGCACCAGCGCGATCGAGATCTGCCAGTTGAAGCCGATGGGCGCGAAGATGTATTCGAGCCCGCGGCCGATCATGCCGGCCAGGCTGTACTGGATGGCCGGGCCGGTCGCGCCTTCGGGCGGCGACGGGAAGGTCGACAAGAACCACAGCAGGATCGTGAGCGTGAGGATGATCGTGCCCACGCGCTGGATGAAGATCCACGCCCGTTCGTAGAGGCCGAGCGCCAGGTTGCGCAGGTTCGGCCAGCGGTAAGCCGGCAGCTCCATCAGGAGCGGCGAATGCTGCGCGTTGTCGCGAAAGCGCTTCATCACCCAGGCCACGGCCATCGCCGAGACGATGCCGAACACATACAGCGCAAAGAGCACCACGCCCTGCAGATTGAAGATGCCGCCCACGGTGCGCGCCGGAATGAAGGCCGCGATGAGCAGCGCATACACCGGCAGCCGCGCCGAACAGGTCATGAGCGGCGCGATCATGATGGTCGTGATGCGGTCGCGCCAGTTGCTGATGGTGCGCGTGGCCATCACGCCGGGAATGGCGCAGGCGAAGCTGGAGAGCAGCGGAATGAACGAGCGGCCCGACAGGCCCACGGTGCCCATCACGCGGTCGAGCAGGAAGGCCGCGCGCGGCAGGTAGCCCGAGTCTTCGAGCGCGAGGATGAACAGGAACAGGATCAGGATCTGCGGCAGGAACACGATCACGCCGCCCACGCCCGCGATCACGCCGTCGACCAGCAGGCTCTGCAGCATGCCTTCGGGGATGGCTGTCTTGAGCAGGCCGCCGAGCGCCTCGGTGCCGGCCTTGATGGCGTCCATCGGCACGTTGGCCCAGCTGAACACGGCCTGGAACATCAGGAACATCGTGACGGCCAGCACCAGCATTCCCCACACCGGATGCATGACCACGCGGTCGATGCGGTCGCTGGTGGCGAGGCTGCCGACCGGCTCTTTCACCGCGAGGCCGAGGATGCGGCGCACCTCCCGCTGCGTGGCGAGCACGTCGTCCAGGCCCGGCGCCTGCCAGGGCTGCGGCGTGGCGGCGGCCACGGGGGCATCGAGCGCTTCGAGCAGGTTCTTCGCGCCGCCGGTGTGGACGCCGACAGTTTCGATCACCGGCACGCCGAGTTCGCGCGAGAGCACCGGGGTGTCGACCGCGATGCCCTGCTTCTTGGCCATGTCGGTCATGTTGAGCGCCACCACCATCGGCAGGCCGAGCTTCTTGGCCTCGAGCACGAGGCGCAGGTTCAGGCGCAGGTTGGTGGCATCGGTCACGCACACCAGCAGGTCGGGCAGCGCCTCGGCGCTCTGGCCGGTGACGATGTCGCGCGTGACGGCCTCGTCGGCGCTGAGCGCGTTCAGGCTGTAGGCGCCCGGCAGGTCGAGCACGAAGACGCGACGGCCCGAGGGCGTGCGCAGCGTGCCCTCCTTGCGCTCGACGGTCACGCCGGCGTAGTTGGCGACCTTCTGGCGGCTGCCGGTCAGGAGGTTGAAGAGCGCGGTCTTGCCGCAGTTGGGGTTGCCGAGCAGCGCGATGCGCCCCGGCTGGGCGGTGGGGGCGAAGCCGCCGGGTCCCTGGATGACGGCTTCAGCCATGGTTGGCGGCTCCCGGCGTGACGTGGATGAGCGCGGCCTCGTGGCGGCGCAGCGCGAAGGTGGTGTGGCCCAGGCGAACCGCCAGCGGCTCCCGGCCCGGGATGCCGCTCGCGACGATACGCACCGCCTCGCCCGGCACGAAGCCGATTTCGGTCAGGCGCAGCACGAGTTCGCGGTCATCCGCACCCTCGGGGCGCGCCACGTCGAGCACGGTGGCCCACTGGTTGTTCGGAAGCTGGTCGAGGCGCAGGGCGACGGCCGTGGTGTTGGCCGGCGCGGTGCCGAAGTCGTTGGTTCGCACGATGGGGCGGCGCCCTGGAGACCGGGCGCACCTGTAAGCAAAACCTAGATGCTAGCAATTCTCAATCTCGAAAACCTGACCACCCCCTCGAATTTGGGGGCTGCCAGGCCAGAAACACCGCGGAACCGGCTTTGCCGGGCCGCAGGTGCTGCCCCCGGCGAGGGATGGCGCCTAGTTCAGGCCCAGCATCCCGCGCAGTTTCGACAGGTCTTCGGCCAGCGTATTGACCCGCCCGGCCAGCAGCTTGCGGTCGCGCTCGGTGAGCTTGGAGTACGTTTCGAAGCCGCCATCGGCCGTCTTGTACTTGGCCAGCGTGTCGAACACCACCTTGAAATTGGCATCGGCCTTGTCCGAGAACGCCTTGTTCTCCTTCAAGACCAGCGGGCGCAGCAGTTCGACGATCTTGTAGGCGCCCTCGAAGTTGGACTGGAAATCCCACAGGTCGGTGTGGCTGTAGCGGTTTTCCTCGCCGGAAATCTTGGTGGCGGCCACCTCTTCCATCAGCACCGCGGCGCCCCCCACCACCTTCTCGGGCGGAAAGGTCAGCGCGACCAGGCGCTTCTGCAGGTCGAGCACGTCGGCCAGCAGCTTGTCGGCCACGGGGTTCAGGTCCTTGGTGCTCTTCTGCGTCCAGAGGCCGTACTCGATGCGGTGGAAGCCGCCGAAGGCCGGGTCCTTCTCGGCCTTTTCATGGTCGTCCGCGCGCGAGTCGATCGACTTGTCCAGGTCGTTGAAGAGCTCGGCCACCGGCTCGATGCGCTCGTAGCTCGTGCGCGTCGGCGCGTACAGCTTCTTCGCCTTCTCGATGTCGCCGGCCTTCACCGCGGCGGTGAAGGCGCGCGTGTCCGTGGACAGCTTGCGCACGTTCTCGGCCACGTAGATCTTGTAGTCGGAGATCGGTCCGACCAGTTCGAGCGGCGACACGGCGGCCTGCGTGCCGGCGGCATAAAGCCCGGCGAAGCCTGCGATGAAAGTGGCGAGGAAGTGGCGGCGGAACTGCGCGGTCATGGATCTCCTTGGGTCTCGGGGTCGTGAAAAAACTTGGGGGTGGGCCGTCAGGCGGCCAGCAGCGTGCGGCCGAGCCAGTCCTGCTCGTCCTGCACGCCGGGCAGGGTGAAGAAGAAACCGCCGCCGATGGGCTTGATGTATTCCTCGAGCGGCTCGCCATCCAGGCGCGTCTGCACGGCGATGAAGCCTTTTTCGAGGTCGGCCTGGTAGCAGATGAACAAGAGGCCCATCTCCAGCTGGCCCGACTTGGTGACGCCGTTCGAATAGTTGAAGGGCCGGCGCAGGATCAGGTTCGCATCCGAGGCCCGGGTGCGCGGGTTCGCGAGGCGGATGTGCGCGTCCATCGGCGTGGCCTTGCCCTCGGGGTCCTTCGTGTAGTCGGGCACGTCGTGCTCGGTCTTGCCGCCGTCCATCGGCGCGCCGGTGGGCTTCAGGCGGCCCATGATGGCCTCCTGCTCCTGCAGCGGCGTGCGGTCCCAGCGCTCGACGAAGTTGCGGATGATCCGCACCGCCTGGTAGCTGCCGCCCACGGCCCAGGCCGGCTCGTCGCTGCCGGGCTGCACCCACACGATGCCGTCCATGAGCTTGTCGTCGGCCGAGTCGGGGTTGGCCGAACCGTCGCGAAAACCGAGGAAGTTGCGCGCGCTCTCGGCCGGCTTGCCGGGCACCGCCGGAATCGGCGGCACGGAGCCTTCCTGCTTCCAGTGCAGCACCAGCAGGTCGGGCGTGTTCTTGATGATGTCGCGCAGCGCGTGGATGTTGGTGTCGGGCGTGTTGGCGCAGAACTGGATCGACAGGTCGCCGTGGCACAGCGCCGCATCGAGCGCGTCGTTCGGATGGCGCTGCATCTGGTTGAGCCGCACGGGCTTTTTCTTCGCAAGGCCGAAGCGCTCGTCGAACAGCGAGGTGCCGACCGACACCGTCACGGTCAGGCCATCGGGCTGCACCACCGGCCCGAGGATGCCGGAGCCCGCGGGCGGCAGGCGAGGGTCGGGATCGGTCTGCGCGCCGCCCTGCGTGAGAAAGGCGATGCGCTCGGTGAGCGTGCGGAACAGCCGCTCCAGATCGGCGCGGTTCTCGGCCAGCACGTAGAACGAGGCGATCATGCCGGCCGTCGGCCGCGGCGTGACGATGCCGGCCTGGTGCTTGCCGCGGAAGGGCACGCGGTCCTGCGTGTGGGTGCTCTGCGGCGCGTCGGTGACCTGTGCGCCGGCATCGGGACTGTTGGGCGGCCCCGAAGGCGCGGCCTTGGCATGGGCCGAGGCGGCAAGGCCGGCAAAGGCGACGCCGGCGGCGCCGAGCATGCGGCGACGATGCGGCGACTCGGGTTGCCCGGTAGCGGGCGCGGATTCGTTCTTCGACGTGTCCATGGGGTGCTCTCTCAACTCATTCCAGGCCGAGCGCCGCGTTGACCTTGCCGAGTTCCTCGGCCAGTGCGCGCACGGGTTCTGCCAGGCTCTTTCTTTGTGCCTCGTCGAGTGGCGCGGGCTTGAAGCCTTCGCCTTCGCGGTACGGCGCCAGCGCGGCATCGAAGGCCGCGAAGCGTTCGTCCACGCGCTTTTGCAGCGCGGGCGCGGCCTTCACGAGCAGCGGCTGCAGCAGTTCCGAAATCTTCTTCGTGCCCTCGTAGGTGCCTTGCAGGTTCACGAGCTCGGCATGGCCGTAGTGGTCTTCGCCGCCGGCGGGCAGGTTGTCGGCCACGCGGCGCAGCAGTTTCGACGCCGAGCCGGCGAGCCGCTCGGGCGGCATGTCGAGCCCGCGCAGCCGGCCCTGGAGCACGCCGATGTCGGCGACCAGTTGGTCGGCCACGGGCGCGAGGCCCTTGAGGTCGTTCTGGCCGTACAGCGCGTACTCGATGCGGTGGAAGCCGGTGAAGCCCGCATCGGCCTCGCGCTTCTCGAAGTAGTCGGCGCGGGCGTTCAGGCGCGTGTCGAGGTCGGCGAAGAGCTCGGCCATCGGCTCGATGCGCTTGTAGGCCTGGTGCGCCGGCGCGTAGAGCGCCCTCGCCTGCGGCAGGTCGCCCGCCTTGACGGCATCGGCCAAGGCGCGCGCCGCGTCGTCGAGCCCGCCGGCTTCGAGGCGCAGGAACACCTGGTACTCGGCCAGCGCGCCCACGTAGTTGACCAGCGACGGCCGCGCCGCCTCGGCCATCGAGGCCGCCGAAGGCGTGACATGCAGCTTGCCGCGCGGATTGCTCAAGAGGCCGCAGGTGATGGCGAAATCGCCCGGCGAGAGCTTGACCGTCATCGTCTGCGAGAAGCCCGGCGCAATGTTCTCGCGCTCCTCCACCACCATCACGCCGTCGAGAATTTCCCACTCGAGCGCGCGGTTCGACTTGTTGACGATGGTGAAGGTGGTGCGCCCCGCCGGCACGGTGATCTCGTTGGGCTCGCACACGTTGCCCTGGATCGTGACGGTGACCGCGTTGTCGGCCGCCTTGGGCGGCGCCTTGCGCGCAACGCCCGAGGCGTACCAGAAGGCGGCGAGACCGGCGACGACCAGGAGCGCCGAGGCCGCCACCGCGATGCGCATGTGGCCGGAAGAAGATTTGGGTTCAGAAGAAGGAGAGGAAGACATCGGAAAGATTTCAGCGAGCCGCGGCCGCGCGTGGCGCCGGCGCGGCGGCCGAACGCAGGAAGAAGAACAGCGCCACCGCGAGGAAGGCCAGGTAGACGATCACCTCGCCCGTCACCGGCGCGGCCTGGTAGCCCAGGAGGCCCGAAAGCACGGCGCCGGCGGGGCTGTCCATCGGCAGGGTCTCGCTCATGTCGAACACCACCGCCTGCAGGTGGTTCCAGACGCCCGCCTCGTGCAGCTTGCGCAGCACGCTCGCCAGCAGGCCGGCGGCCACCAGCAGGATGAACAGGCCCGTGAAGCGGAAGAAGCGCCGGAGATCAAGCCGCACGCCGCCCGAGTAAAGGCCCCAGCCGATCACGACCGACACCGCGATGCCGGCCAGCGCGCCCACGGGCGCCTCCCAGCCGCTGCTCTGCTGGAACACGGCCAGCAGGAAGAACACCGACTCCAGCCCTTCGCGCGCCACGGCGAGAAACACCATGCCGATGAGCGCCCAGCCCTGCCCGTCCGCGCCGCGGGTGAGCGCCTTGTCGATGGAGGCATGCAGCTCGCCCTTGATGGAACGGGCGGCCTTGCGCATCCAGAACACCATCGAGGTCAGCATGACCACCGCGATCAGCCCGACGACGCCCTCGAACAGCTCCTGCTGCTTCTGCGGAAACTCCGCCGCCAGCAATTGCAGGCCGGCGCCCGTGAACAGCGAGAGGGCGGTGGCCAGCAGCACGCCGACCCACACCGCAGGCATCAAGGCGCCGCGTCCGCTCTGTTTCAGGTAACTGGCAACGATGCCGACGATCAGCGCGGCTTCGATGCCTTCGCGCAGCATGATGAGAAAGGGAATGAGCATCGGCTTCGGAAGTCAGGGCAAAAAATCCCTCCCGAAACGATGCCCCGTTGTGGTGCGCGCTCAGGAAAGAGCGGCCGAGGATAACCCATCAGATGAGATCGATTCTCAACTAAGGGCATTAAAGACGCGCACTTAGCTCGTCAGCTCGACGATGCGTGCCGTGACCGAATCGCCATTGACGATCAGCTCGCCGACGGCGATTGGCAATTTGAATCGGCGCGGACCGGCGCTGCCTGGGTTGATGTAAAGCACCCCGCCCCGCTCTTCGACCTTCGGCTTGTGGGAATGGCCGGAGATCACGACGCGCACACCGGCTGCGGCGGGATCGATATCGATCTGCGAGAGATCGTGGATCGCGTAGACGCGCACGCCGCCGACCTTCAGGAATTGGGTCTCGGCGATGGCCTCGGCCCACGGCTCCCGGTCGTTGTTGCCCCGCACGACCGTCAGCGGCGCGATGGCCGAGAGCGCTTCGAGGATGCCGGCGCCGCCGATGTCCCCGCCGTGCACGATGAAGTCACTGCCCTGCAAGGCGGCCACGGCCTGCGGGCGCAGCAGGCCGTGGGTGTCGGAGATGAGCCCGACGCGGATCAAGCCTTCTTTCGCGCGTCAGGCCGCGAGCAGCTGCCGCAGCACGAACGGCAGGATGCCGCCGTGCTTGTAGTAGTCGACCTCGATCGGCGTGTCGATGCGAAGGCGCACCGTCACCTCCTGGTGCGTGCCGTCGGGGCGGTGCACGACCAGCTTCACATCCATCTGCGGCTTGAGTTCGCCGCCGATCACCACGTCGATCTTCTCGTCGCCGGTGAGGCCCAGCGTCTGCCATGAATCGGCACCGCGGAACTGCAGCGGCAACACGCCCATGCCGACCAGGTTGGCGCGGTGAATGCGCTCGAAGCTGCGCGCCACCACGGCCTTGATGCCCAGCAGCTGCGTGCCCTTGGCGGCCCAGTCGCGCGAGGAGCCGGTGCCGTATTCCTCGCCGCCGAAGACCACCGTGGGGGTGCCTTCTTCCATGTACTTCATGGCGGCGTCGTAGATGAACATCTTCTGGTTGCCGGGCTGGAACAGCGTGACGCCGCCCTCTTCCTGCGTGCCGTTGGCGTCCGGCGGAATCATCAGGTTCTTGATGCGCACGTTGGCGAAGGTGCCGCGCATCATCACGTCGTGGTTGCCGCGGCGGGAGCCATAGCTGTTGAAGTCGGCCTTGGGCACGCCGTGCGCCTTGAGCCAGATGCCCGCGGGCGAGCTTTCCTTGATCGAGCCGGCCGGCGAGATGTGGTCGGTGGTGATCGAGTCTCCGAACAGCGCCATGATCCGCGCGCCCTTGAAGCCCGCGTCGGCGGCATGCGGCTTCATCTTGAAGCCTTCGAAGAACGGCGGCTCGGCGATGTAGGTCGACTTGGGCCAGTCGTACACCTGGCCGTCGGTGCCCTTGATGCTGCTCCAGAACTTGCCCGGATCGGTCTTGACCTTGTCGTAGTTCGCGCGGAACGACTTGGCGTTCATCGCAAAGCGCAGGTTCTCGTCGATCTCCTTGGGGGTCGGCCAGATGTCGCCCAGGTACACGTCCTTGCCGTTCTTGCCCTTGCCCACCGGCTCGGTCATGAGATCGGTCATCACGTTGCCCGCGATCGCGAAGGCCACCACCAGCGGCGGCGAGGCCAGGAAGTTGGCCTTCAGGTTCGGATGGATGCGCGCCTCGAAATTGCGGTTGCCCGAGAGCACGGCCGCGCCGATGAGGTCGTTCTTGGTGATGGCCTCGTTGATCTCGGGCGTGAGGTCGCCGGCATTGCCGATGCAGGTGGTGCAGCCGTAGCCCGCGAGGTAGAAACCCAGCTTCTCCAGGTACGGCAGGAGGCCCGCCTTCTCCAGGTATTCGGTGACGATGCGCGAGCCCGGGGCCAGCGAGGTCTTCACATGCGGCTTGACCGTGAGGCCCGCCTCCACCGCCTTCTTGGCCAGCAGGCCCGCCGCGAGCATCACGCTCGGGTTGGAGGTGTTGGTGCACGAGGTGATGGCCGCGATCAGCACGTCGCCGTTGCCGATGGTGACCTGGCCCTTGGGGGCTGGCGGCGCCGTGGCACTCGTGTGGGCCGCGGCCTTGGTCGAGCGGTTGGCGACCATCTCGACCAGTTCGCGCGGCGAGCCCGCGGGCGGCGCGGCGGCCTCGTCGTCATTGCCCTGGGCGGCGGTGACCAGCGGGTAGCGCTGCTTGAGCTTTTCGGCCGGCTGGTTGAAGCCGTTGGCGTCGTTGGGCTTGCTGTAGAGCTCGGAGAACTTGGTGGCCAGGTGGCCCAGGTCGATGCGGTCCTGCGGGCGCTTGGGGCCCGCGAGGCTTGGCGACACGGTGCCCAGGTCGAGCTTGACGATCTTGGTGTAGTCGATGTCGCCCGGCGCGGGCATGCCGAACAGGCCCTGCGCCTTGTAGTAGGCCTCGAAGCGCTCGACCTCTTCCTTGGTGCGGCCGGTGCCTTCGAAGTACGCCACGGTCATTTCGTCGACCGGGAAGAAGCCCATGGTCGCGCCGTATTCGGGCGCCATGTTGCCGATGGTTGCGCGGTCGGGCACGGCGATCGATGCGGCACCGGGGCCGAAGAATTCGACGAACTTGCCGACCACTTTTTCGGCGCGCAGGATCGCGGTGACGTACAGCACCAGGTCGGTGGCGGTCACGCCTTCGCGCAGCTTGCCGGTGAGCTCGAAGCCCACCACGTCGGGCGTGAGCATGTAGACCGGCTGGCCCAGCATCGCGGCCTCGGCCTCGATGCCGCCCACGCCCCAACCGACCACGCCGATGCCGTTGATCATGGTCGTGTGGCTGTCGGTGCCGACCAGCGAGTCGGGGTAGTAGGTGGGCACGTCGGCCTTGTCGTGCGGGCTCTTGTAGACGCCGCGCGCAAAGTATTCGAGGTTGACCTGGTGCACGATGCCGAAGCCCGGCGGCACGACACGGAAGGTGTCGAAGGCCTGCATGCCCCACTTCATGAACTGGTAGCGCTCGTTGTTGCGCTGGAACTCCAGCTTCATGTTGAGGTCGAGCGCCTTGGGGGTGCCGTAGTAGTCGACCATCACCGAGTGGTCGACCACCAGGTCGACGGGCACCAGCGGCTCGATGGTCTTGGGCGACTTGTTCAGCTTGGCGGCCACGCTGCGCATGGCGGCCAGGTCGGCCAAGAGCGGAACGCCAGTGAAGTCCTGCAACACCACGCGGGTGACGACAAAGGGAATCTCGTCGGTGCGCTCTGCATTGGGCGCCCAGTGGGCCAGCTCTTCGACGTGCTTGGGCGAGACCTTCTGGCCATCGCAATTGCGCAGCACCGATTCGAGCACGATGCGGATCGACACGGGCAGCCGGCCGATGGTGGGGTATTGCTTGGCCAGCTCCTTCAGGGACCAGTATTTGCCGGATTTGCCCGATGCGGTCTTGAAAGTCTTGAGGGTGGACGCAAAGGCGTGAGCCGGTGCTTTGGCCATAGAGGAACTCCTGTTGTTTCGTGGAAGCTCCTCAAGGATAGCGGGGTTCAATGTCAGCTGTTGTAGTCGGTCTTCCCTCTCACGCCCCCTCCGCGCCATGTTCCTCATAGCGAGAAATGCCGGGTAGACGGGCGTTGCCGGCACTTCTCGCGTCGCCTGCGTCAGGCCAGCGCCATGCCGGCGCGGCTGCGGGTGCGGCGCAGGCCCGTCCATTGCAGCTCGGCCAGAACGACCACGCA
This sequence comes from Variovorax boronicumulans, assembly GCF_030812215.1. GTDB lineage: Bacteria > Pseudomonadota > Gammaproteobacteria > Burkholderiales > Burkholderiaceae_C > Variovorax > Variovorax boronicumulans_C. The sequence goes on from NZ_JAUSSG010000001.1 coordinate 1,290,907, forward strand.
CACGGCCTGGGCAATCACCCAGGCCACGCCCAGCGCCGTGACCGCGAACATGCCGCTCACCAGCAATGCGGCGCAGGCCACGGCCCAGCCGAAGTTGCCGAAGATCACGAGACCGATCAGCGTGCGCGGCGGCGTGGCGCGGCTGGCCATGAAGGCGGCGAGCGCGGCATAGGCCAGCAGGAACACCCCGGTGCCCATCAGCAGCGTGGCGGGCAGCCCGGTGAGTGCCGCCAGCGCATCGGTGAATGCCACCTGCAGCGCGCCGGTCGCGGCGCAGGAGGCGGCGTCGGCCCACATCACGTTGGGCAGGAAGCGGGGGGAAGCGAAGACGGACATGTGAATCTCCTTGGTGGTCACTGGGGTGGTACGCCGCAAGCCAGTCCTGCCGCGTTGGAACCAATGATTCCGCCGGGCATGCATCGCGTCGATGACCTGGGAGGTCATGGCGCCGCGCCGGCGCCACGCCAGAATGCGGGCCATGAACACCACCCGCAGCACCCATTCGTCCAAGGCCAGCCAGCCCGGCGCGCGCGATCCGTTCGGCGCGCACCTGCGGCACTGGCGCACCCACCGGCGCCTGAGCCAGCTCGACCTGGCGCAGGAGGCCGAGGTTTCGACCCGGCACCTGAGCTACGTGGAAACCGGCCGCGCCGCGCCCAGCCGAGAGATGGTGCTGCGACTGGCCGAACGGCTGGAAGTGCCGCTGCGCGAACGCAATGCGCTCCTGGTGGCCGCGGGCTTCGCGCCGATGTACCGGCAGCGCTCGCTCGACGACCCGGCGCTGGCGTCGGCGCGCCGTGCGGTGGACCTGGTGCTCAAGGGGCACGAGCCGTTTCCCGCGCTCGCCGTCGATCGCCACTGGAACCTCGTGGCCTACAACGCGCTGGTGCCGATGCTCATGGCCGGCGCCGCGCCCGAGCTGGTGGCGCCGCCGGTCAACGTGCTGCGCCTGAGCATGCACCCCGACGGCCTCGCCTCGCGCATCGCGAACTTCGCGCAGTGGCGCGCCCATCTGCTTGAGCGGCTGCAGCAGCAGATCGCCGCGACCGGGGATGCGGTGCTGCAGGAACTGCACGACGAGCTCGAGGCCTTTCCGCCCCCCAACGTGAGCCACGACGCACCGAAGGCCGACACCGACCTCTCGGGCGTGGTCGTGCCCTTTCAGCTCGTCACGCCGAACGGGGTGCTGAGCTTCATCAGCACCACGACGATCTTCGGCACGCCGGTCGATGTCACGTTGCAGGAACTGGCGGTGGAGTCGTTCTTTCCGGCCGATGCGCAGACGGCGGCGGCGCTGACGGAGATGGCGAAGCAGGCGCAGGCGGCGGGGTGAGGTTCTCGTCCTCGGCTTTCTGCGCCGCCGGGCCTTCGAAGTCGTCCACCTGGATGACCTTGTCGGCGGCGCGCAGGTAGGCCAGCGCCAGGTCCGGGTCGGGCGCCGAGCGGGCGGCCTCTTCCAGAGAATTCGTTCGGCGCAGTACCTTGTTGAGCGCGGCCGTCGTGTCGCCGAGTTGCGCACCCAGTTCCATCGCATGCATCAGGTCGCGCAGGCCTCCGGCCGCAGGTTCGCTGAGGTCGGGCGCCAGGCGCTCGACGATGCGCGGGTTCGTGCGCAGCAGGTCCGAGAGTTCGATGAGCTGCACATCGCGCAGCGGCGCCAGGTGCGCGGTGCGGCGCAGCACCAGCGCACCGATCACGCGCCGGCCGGCCGTCGGCAGGTTGGCGTAAAGATCGCGCAGGATCTTGCCGGCCTCATCGAGCTGCAGCCGGATCGCGGCCTGCGCAAACGGCAACAGCTCGGGCGCCGCGTCGACGCGATAGCGCCAGACGCACGCGCTCGCCAGATAGAGATGCGCGAGCACATCGCCCAGGCGAGCCGACAGCAACTCCATGCGCTTGAGCTTGCCGCCGAGCATGCCCATCGCGAGGTCGGCGGTGAGCGCGTACTTGGCGCTCATGCGCGCAATGAGCCGCGCCTCGCGCGCCAACGCCTCGGGCGGCGTGCCGAGCACCGGCGCGCCGAAGAGGCTGTGCCACAGGTTGACCGCCACATGCTTGCCGTGCGCGATCAGCGCCTTGCCGAGCGCGGTGTCGTCGTTCGCCTGCACGGCCGCCATTTCGTCTAGCACATGCGGATGGCAGCGCACCGCGCCCTGCCCGAACACGATGAGCGCGCGCGTGAGGATGTTCGCGCCCTCCACGGTGATCGCGATCGGCGCCTGCCGGTAGGCCACGCCGAGCAGGTTCGACGGGCCCGAGATGATGCCCTTGCCGCCGAGGATGTCCATGCCATGGTTCACCGCGCGCCGCCCTGCTTCGGTGAGCTGCACCTTGAGGATCGCGCTCGCCACGCTGGGCCGCTCGCCCTTGTCGAGCGCGGCGGCCGTGAAGCGCCGCGCCGCATCGCTCGCATAGAGCTCGGCCGACATCTGCGCGACCAGCCCGGCGATCGCATGGAACTTGCCGACCGGCAGGCCGAACTGCTCGCGGATCTGCCCGTAGCCGTTGCTCACGTACAGCGCGGTCTGCTGCATCGACGAGCCAAGCGCAGGCAGCGAAATCGCGCGCCCCGCGGCCAGGCATTCCATCAGCATGCGCCAGCCCTGGCCGACCTGCTTTTCTCCGCCGATGATCCAGTCCATCGGCACGAAGACCTGGCGGCCATGGATCGGGCCGTTCATGAAGGCGCTGTCCATCGGGCGATGGCGCCGGCCGATCTCCATGCCCTCGTGCGGCACGGGAATCAGCGCGCAGGTGATGCCGAGGTCGCGCTGGCCTTCGGGCCGGCTCTCGTCCACCGCGTGGAAGGCCAGACCCACCACGGTGGCGACGGGTGCGAGCGTGATGTAGCGCTTGTCGAAGTCGACCAGGAAGCCGCGCGTCGGCTTGCCGTTGAACTCGCGCAGGGCGATCACGCCGCGGTCGGGGATCGATGCGGCATCAGAGCCGGCATAGGGCGACGTCAGACCGAAGCACGGCAACTCGCGGCCATCGGCCAGGCGTGGCAGGTAGTGCTCCTTCTGCATGTCGGTGCCGTAGCGCAGCAGCAGTTCGGCCGGGCCGAGCGAGTTGGGCACCATCACCGTGACGGCTGTCGCCACGTTGACGGTGGCGATGCGCGCCACCACCGTGGCGTGCGCGTAGTGGCCGAAGCCGAGGCCGCCGAACGCCTCGGGAATGATCATTCCGAAGAAGCGTTTCTCGCGCAGGAACCGCCACACCTCGGGCGGCAGGTCGTGCGCCTGGTCGATGGCGTGGTCGTCGAGCATGTGGCAGAGCGTGCGCACCTCGTTGTGCAGGAAGGCCTGCTCGCGCTCCGTCAACCGGTTTGGGCCCATGGCGGTGAGCGCATCGAAATCCGGTCGGCCCGCGAAGAGCTGGCCCTCGAAACCGACGGTGCCGGCCTCGAGCGCCGCACGCTCGGTGTCGCCCAGCGGCGGCAGCGCCTTCGAGAAGGGCTGCATGGCCCATCGGCCGATCAGTGACGCCAGAGGCATGGGGTCTCCTTCGCCGCGACGGATGCGCGGATCGGTCTCCATGCTGAACTTCGCCGCGCCCGTGCAGGGCCGGTCAAGGGCGATCCTGCGTGTCGGATGCGGACGCGCCCCTGCCGTCTGCGAGGGTTCCCGCTAGCGGCGCTTGGGCGCCTGCCCGGCCGGAGCAGCCGCAGGCGCCGATGCGGCGGCGGGCGTCGACGGATCTCGCCAGCCGTATTCGACATAGCGGCGGATCACGAGGCAGCCCGGCGGCGAATCGATCAGCGAGACCGACGAGGTCGGCTCCTTGGGATCGGTGTAGACCGCATAGATGGGGAGCAGGCGCGTCATCTGGTAATCCTTGAGCTCCTGCTCGGCGACGCTCTGGCAGGTGAAAGGCGCGACCGAGATGCGCTCGGCCGACACGGTGCAGGTGCCGCTGTCGCCGGGAATCGCGGTGATCGAGGCCGCCACGCCGGCGTTCGGGTACTGGATGCCGACCAGCGAGAACATCGGGCCGTCGTCGGGACGCTTGCGGTCCCAGTCGAGCAGCACGTCGTGGCCGCGGCTGCCCTGCACGGTGAGCGTCGCGAGCCGCGTGATGGCGGGCAGGCAGCGCTTGATGCCCACGCTGGTGGCGGCGCGCGTGAGCGTGTCCTGCGGCGGCGCGGCCGGCGCCTGGGGCACGAGCACGCCTTGCGCAAGCGCGGTGCCGGCCATGGCCCAGGCGGCCACGGTTGCCGCGATGGGCAGCAGCCGCGCGAATCGTTGGGTTGCAGTCTTCATCCGGGTTCTCCTCTCACGCGTGCTCACGTGTAAAGGCTCTCGATGGCGGCGGTGTAGATGCGCACGTTCTCCTCGCCTTCGGGGTCGAGCTTGGCGACGAGTTGGCGTGCGCGCTCGCGATAGGCCGGCAGGTTGGCGTCGTGCGTGGCAAAGGCCTCCTGCAGCGCGCGACCACCCTCCTCGCAGTCGAAGTCGTGATAGCGGTAGCCGCAGTCGCCGATGAGGTGCGAGTTGTGGATCAGCGGGTAGCCGCCATAGAGCGCTTCGTAGTAGAGGTAGTTCTGCGCGTTCTCCCAGTGATGCGCGAAAACGGCATCGACGTTGCCGGGCAGCACCTGGTACAGCGGAAAGCGCCCCTCGAAGGTGGCCAGGCCGTGCTGCACGATATTCAGGCTCTGCGCGAAGCCCACGAACAGCGGCTTCTCCTTCAGGTGGAAGCTGTTGTAGACCCACACCCGCTCGAGCAGGCGGGGCTGCGCGCGGTGCGCCGCCTCGCAGCCGAGCATGGGGATGAAGCTGGTCTTTACCATGCAGATGTTGGGCTCGAAGATGGCCACGCGCCAGTGCTTGCGCCCCGGCTCGTAGTCGAAGCGCTTGTCGTCGCCGGCACGCGCCATGGCTTTTTCCAGAACCATCGGGCTCCAGAGGTGCGGCATCAGCCGCACCGGCGCGCGAAAGGTGCTCGCGAAGTACGGCTTGCAAGACACCTCGTACTCCGGCAGCGTCCACACCTCGTCGTAGGGCGCGCCCGAGACCAGCATGCCGTGCGGCTTGTTGAAGATCATGCGTTCGATGTCGATCACGTAGTCGTTGCCCACGCGCATGGAGACGATCTTGCCGCCGCGTTCCTTGAACGCCACCGACCATTCGCGCGCCAGCTGGGCGCTCATCTCGATCATGAGATCGAGCTCCTGCGCGGCGGTGGCCATGTCGATGATCGGCACGGGCGAATCGGCCAGGAAGTTGGTGGCGTCCGCCGGACCGCCGTCGCCACCGCCCGCCACCAGCACGGTGCTGCCCACGCGCGGCGAACGCATCAGAAGCATCACGAGGAACAGGCAGTTCTGGTAGACGCCGTTTTCCCAGAGGCTCTGCTCGCCTTTGCGGATGAAGATGGAAACGCCGACCCTGAGCTTCGCAGGCATGGCGTTGGATGAAGTGGTGTTCTGCGCTTCGCTCATGCGGCCTTCCTCACGCCATCGGCACGGAATGCGGGGTCGCCGCCCACGAGGTGGAGCAGGCGCTGCGCATAGCCATCGATGTTCGCCTGATGGAGCGGATCGATCGCATCGAACATGCGCTGGCTGCGCGCGCGGTAGTCGTCCATTTGGGCATCGTGCCCGCGCACGGCCTGCAGCAGTTGGTCGGTGCCGGCGGCGATGTCGAAGTCGGGGTAGTAGTAACCGGCATCGCGCAGCCAGGGCGAGTTGTGCACCAGCGGGTAGTTGCCGTACAGCGCATCGAGATAGCTGTAGTTCTGGTCGTTCTGCCACTGGTGTGACACCACCGCATCGGCAAACTGCACCATGAACCCCGCGAAGTCGTGCCGCCCGTGGAAGATGGCCTTGTGCTGGCGCACGATGTCCAGCGAGTTCGCCATGTAGAGCATCGTCGCGTGGTCCTTCAGGTGCAGGGTGTTGAGCACCTGCATCGACGTGACGGCGTTCGGGTCGACGCGGTAGGCGCCGTCGCAGATCAGCATGGGCACGCTGCAGGACTTCACCACCGAGATGTTGGGCTCGAAGATCGCCACGCGGAACCCGGGCTGTTCGGCAGTGCGCGGCGTGTAGCCGAAGCGATAGCCCGACGCTTCGACCTCGGCCACGCGCTGGTCCAGGAACTGCGGCGACCAGAGGTACGGGACCTCATGCACCGGGCAACGGTGCAGGGTTCGCATCATGGGCGCGAAGACGCCGTCCTTGGGCAGCAGCCAGACCTCGTCGCAGCGGTCGGGCTTGCTGAAGTGGCCTTTGTCGCTGAACACGATCGGCTCGGCCAGCGCCACGAAGGGTTGCCCCACGCAATGAAAGACGGCGCGCCCGCCGCAGGCACGGAAGTAGGAGAGCCATTGCACGTCGAGCGCACCGGCCATCTCGATGACCACGTCCAGCGCATCGGTCAGCTCGCGGGCGCGGCCGAAGGCAAGACCCATGGCGGACAGATCGACCTGCGGCGGCATGGCCTGCTGGTCGCCCGCATCGACCAGCGTGACGGACTCGACGAAGTCGATGCGTTGCAGCAGCCGGGCGAGAAACAGGACGTTCTGCCCCATCCCGTTTTCCCAGATGTTCTGCCCCGCGTGGGTGAGGACTGAAATACCAATGCGCATGGGGGTGAGTGTGTACCAAAAAAAATGGCTCCCGCACCATCGGCGCGGGAGCCACGTTGCTGCGGCGACGCTAAATCAGCGGCTCAGTGGCTTATTTCCACTTCCAGCCGATGCCGGCGTTCACGCCCCACTCCTTGCCGGTGGTGGACAGGCCCGCGCCCCAGGACATCTTGCCGTCGTCCGACAGGGCCTTGAAGGTCAGCGCCACGGCGCTGTAGCCCTTGTAGCTACCGAAGCCCACGCCCACGGTCTTCTCACCCGGGTAGAGCGTCGGCAGGTAGGTGCCCGACATCGCAAAGGCCATCGCCGAGCCCGAGTAGGCAATGCGCGCCACCTCGCCGACCTGGCCCTGCACCTGGTTCAGCTGCTGGACGTTGACCGCGTCGCCCGGCAGGATGCCTGGCGCCACGTTCGAGATCCGCGTACCGCCCGGCGCCTGGCCGCCACCCAGCGTGATCTGGTTGTAGTTGACCGATCCATCCGGATTGGTCGCGTACTGCACGCTGCTGGCCTTCGAGGCCGCCGATGCCGCCTTCAGCTGCGCGACGTTGGTCGCATCGCTGTCGGCCGAGCCTGCCGCCACGCCGGTGATCTGACGGAACTGGCCGTTGGCCGCGTCGCCCACGGACACAGCGGCTTGCGTGCTGGTCGTGGCCTTGATGGCTGCTTCCTGCTCCGCGTTCGCACTGCCCGGGATGTAGCCAGCCACGCCTGCTGCCCTGGAGGCCACCGAGTTCGCACCCAGCGCCACGCCACCGCTTTGCGTGACCACCGCGCCGAAGCCGATCGCCGTACCCTGGGAAACGTTCTGCGCCTTGCTCAGCACCGTGCCGCCGGCGTCTGCCTTGTCGCCCAACGCCACGCCACCGCCACCTGCGCGGGAATCGACACCGATCGCCTGCGAACCCGTTGCCAACGCACCCGAACCGATCGCGATGGCATTGCTGCCCGTGGCCTGCGCGCCGAAGCCGATGGCCACTGCGCCGTCCGCCGTCGCCTTCGCACCGTTGCCTGCGGCAAAGGAATTGGCGCCGCTGGCCACCGACTGCGGGCCGATCGCCACGGCTTCCTGGCCGGAGGCCACCGAGTCTCCGGCGGTGGATTTGGCGTGGAAGTACTTGGTGCCGCCGTTGTAAATGCTGCTGACCGACGTGCTCAGGCTGCTGATGCTGCTGTTCGCCGTGGCCAGGCCCGTGGAGGTCGAGGTCGACAGGCTGGCAAGACCGCTGTTCGAGCCGCTCACGCTGGTGGACAGGCTGTTGAGGCTGCTGTTGGTCGTGCTCAGGCCCGTAGACAGGCTGCTCACGCTGCTGGTCACGGTGCTCAGGCCGCTCGACGTGGACGTCGACAGGCTGTTCACGTTGCTGTTGGTCGTGCTCAGACCCGTAGACAGGCTGCTCACGCTGCTGGTCACGGTGCTCAGGCCGGTCGACAGGCTGTTGATGCTGCTGGTGGCCGTGCTCAGGCCAGACGATGTCGAAGTCGACAGGCTGTTGATGCTGCTGGTAGCAGTGCTCAGGCCCGACGAAGTCGAAGTCGAGAGGCTGTTGATGCTGCTGGTGGCAGTGCTCAGGCCCGACGAAGTCGAGGTCGAGAGGCTGTTGATGCTGCTGGTGGCAGTGCTCAGGCCCGACGACGTCGAAGTCGACAGACTGTTGACGCTGCTGTTCGTCGTGCTCAAGCCGCTCGACAGGCTCGAGATGCCGCTGGTGGCGGTGCTCAGGCCCGTGGAGAGGCTGGTGATGCCGCTGACCGCAGTGCTCAGACCGATCGACAGACTGCCGATGCTGCTGGTCGCCGTGCTCAGGCCGGTAGACAGGCTGCCAATGCTGCTCGTCGCTGTGCTCAGACCAGACGACGTCGAGGTCGACAAGCTGCTGATACCCGTCGAAGTAGACGTCGACAGACTGCTGATGCTGCTCGTGGCCGTGCTCAAGCCGCTCGAAGTCGAGGTCGACAGGCTGCTCACGGTGCTGTTGGTCGTGCTCAGGCCAGTAGACAGGCTGGAGATGCCACTGGTCGCAGTGCTCAGGCCGGACGACGTGGAGGTCGACAGGCTGTCGATGCTGCTCGTGGCAGTGCTCAAGCCGCTCGAGGTCGAAGTCGACAAGCTGCCGATGCTGCTGGTCGCGGTGCTCAGGCCGCTCGAAGTCGACGTCGACAGACTGCTCACGGTGCTGTTGGTCGTGCTCAGGCCAGTGGACAGGCTGGAGATACCGCTGGTCGCAGTGCTCAGGCCGGACGACGTGGAGGTCGACAGGCTGTCAATGCTGCTCGTCGCCGTGCTCAGACCGCTCGAGGTCGAGGTCGACAGGCTGCTGACCGTGCTGTTCGTGGTGCTCAGACCTGTAGACAGGCTGGAGATGCCACTGGTCGCGGTGCTCAGGCCGGACGACGTGGAAGTCGAGAGGCTATCGATGCTGCTCGTGGCCGTGCTCAGACCGCTCGAGGTCGAGGTCGACAAGCTGCTGATGCTGCTGGTCGCCGTGCTCAGACCCGACGATGTCGAAGTCGACAGGCTACTGATGCTGCTCGTCGCAGTGCTCAGGCCGGACGACGTCGAGGTCGACAGGCTGTCGATGCTGCTCGTGGCTGTGCTCAAACCGCTCGAGGTCGAAGTCGACAAGCTGCTGACGGTACTGTTCGTGGTGCTCAGGCCAGTCGACAGGCTGGAGATGCCACTGGTTGCAGTGCTCAGGCCTGAAGAGGTCGACGTCGACAGGCTATCAATGCTGCTCGTCGCAGTGCTCAGACCGGACGACGTGGAAGTCGACAGGCTGCTGATGCTGCTCGTCGCTGTGCTCAGGCCAGACGACGTGGAAGTCGACAAGCTATCGATGCTGCTGGTCGCCGTGCTCAGACCCGACGACGTCGAAGTCGACAGGCTGCTGATACTGCTCGTGGCCGTGCTCAAGCCGCTCGAAGTCGAAGTCGACAGGCTGCTGATGCTGCTCGTCGCTGTGCTCAGACCCGACGACGTCGAAGTCGACAGGCTGCTGATGCTGCTGGTCGCAGTGCTCAGGCCGGACGAAGTGGAAGTCGACAGGCTGTCGATGCTGCTCGTGGCCGTGCTCAGACCGGACGACGTGGAGGTCGACAGGCTGCTGATGCTGCTCGTCGCCGTGCTCAGACCGGACGACGTGGAGGTCGACAGGCTGCTGATGCTGCTGGTCGCAGTGCTCAGGCCGGACGAAGTGGAAGTCGACAGGCTGTCGATGCTGCTGGTCGCCGTGCTCAGACCGGACGACGTGGAGGTCGACAGGCTGCTGATGCTGCTCGTCGCAGTGCTCAGGCCGGACGACGTCGAGGTCGACAGGCTGTCGATGCTGCTCGTGGCTGTGCTCAAACCGCTCGAGGTCGA
>NZ_JAUSSG010000002.1 GCF_030812215.1 Variovorax boronicumulans
TTCACCTTCAAGCATGTTCGACACCTTGTTGCACCACAAGAAACGTAGGATAGCAATCGGAGCGGCTGGTCAAGACGACTTCGCCGGTCGCATACACCCTTCGACTCGAAGACCATCAATACGGCGCCCTACTGGGCTCCAAGAAGGGCATGCGGGAGTTCGCGCTCAACATTTCGCACGATTGAACGCCTCGATGCCAACCGCTGTCATTTGTCGCTAGCCAACGGTATGTGGTTCATTGGACTTACTGTTGGTGCATGGCAGTGCATAATTTGAGGAAATACAGCATAGGTGCTACTGCTCGTCTATGCATTGGATTGAGCCTATAGCTTGCTTCTGGAGTGTGTTGGCCTCGCTAACTACTTGGGAGCAGCTGCCTATCAGCGACCAGCTAGGGGAACGGAAAGAGGATGTCGGACAAGAAGCTGACGGACCAACAACTGCTCGGTGAACAAGGAACTTCCCTCATCAGCCTCGCCGTTTCCAGGATGGGATATGTCTGGAGACCGACGTCTCAGCACGACACAGGCATTGACGGTGAGATTGAGATCAGAGACGCAGCATCAGGCGTGGTTTCGGGTTTGTCGGTCAAGGTTCAGAGTAAGGCCGTCTCGAACTTCGAACGTGAGACCGACGAGGGCTTTGAATACTTGGCGCAGCAGCGAGACGTGGACTACTGGCTGCAGCACAACGTCCCCGTAATCCTTGTCGTGTCGAGACCTCGCACCGACGAGGTTTTTTGGCTCCCTGTTCGCGATCCCTCTGGGCGGGTCCGAGAGCGAAAATTCCACTTCGTCAAGAGCCAGAACCGGCTCGACGCCAGCGCGGCCGTGGGGCTTGCGGAGCTTGTCAGGACACAGGCTCAAGGCACCCGAGGGATTGCACTGCAACGCCCAGAGCGTCTCATCAGCAACTTGATTGCGGTCAGATCTCTGCCGGCCCGTCTGTTCCTGGCTGAGACGCCGCACCATCAACCCAAAGCGATGGGGCAGGCCCTGAAGGGCCGAGAGCTGACATTTGAGAACGTGGTCCGCAGCAAGCAGGTATTGACGGTGCGCGACCTGACCGATCCTCAATATTCATTCCTGTGTGACCGAGGAACAGTTGAGGACTTCCCTGTCGAGCAGTGGTCTGCATCGGATGACCCAGTAGTTCAGCGCGAATTTGTGTGGCTGCTGAATAGCTGCTTGCGCCAGTTCCTTCGAACCTCGCCGGGAAGGGTTTTGTTCGACAAGAGCTCTGGCGTCTATTTCTTCCCTGCGCAAGAGGCTGGCACCCCGACAGTGCTCAGCTATCAAGCGCAGAAGAAGCTCACGTCACGAGAGGTCGTGAAGGTATTGGTGAACAAAAAGAAAGGGCACGTCATGGGCCACAGGCACTCGGCCATGAATGCCCAATTCGTCAGGTATGGCGATTCTTGGTATCTGGAGGTCAGTCCCACCTATTACTTCACAGGGCCTGACGCCATGAAGCCAAGTAAGTACGCGGCCGAATGGACCACAGGCATAAAGCGCCTCGAACGCAACAACGCAGTACTTGGTCAGTTGGGAATGTGGGCCGAATTCCTGAATCCACCAACGGACCTTTTTGCCGAACCGTATCCTCACCTCAGTTTTGGGGAGCCGCTGACGTTCCAGTCGGAGCGCGGCCTAGACGACGCCGCTTGGACTGCAGGGGACGAAGAAGCTCCACTTGCCGGTAATGAACTCCCCCTCGGCCTCTTCTAGAGATATGAAGCTAGATTTCCTTGAAGAGCCAGAGCTCGAGTTCGGTCGGCACGGCCGCCACGTGGACATCAGGCAAGGCCTAAAGTTGTATGGCCCTCTCGATACCGTAGATGACGACGTGCGGCGCATACGAATCGGAATCGTCGGTACTCAGCAGACTATTGACGGGCTGCGTCGCTGGCTAGGGCGATGTGCAACTGGAGTTGAGGCCAAGAAAAGTCGCCAGCCAAACCTTTTTCCAGACTTCCCTGGCTTTGGAGATAGTTCGCCGTTTCGAGCGTCCTTTGAGATTGACGATGCGTCGTGCCGAATCATTCCGCCACGAGAACTCCGGGCACTGTCGGAACACGCCCACTACGGCGCGCTGATTCGTGGCGTGGAGCTACTAGCCAATGAAATAAGAGCCTTGTCCGAAGAGATCAGGCCTGCTGTCGTGCTGGTCGCGCTGCCTACCGAACTTGTAGGACTGGATGACGACGAAGACGACCGCGAGGAAGCGAAGACCAAGGACGCACCTCAGGGTGAGAAGGAGGAGTTGGCTTACGGAACCGACTTGGATCTTCATCACATGTTGAAGGCCGAAGCGATGAAGTTCGGCCAGCCAATCCAGATCGTTCTGCCGATCACCTACGACCCCACCGCGAAGGCGAAGGCAGACAAGCTGGATGGAAAGCGAAAGCTTCAAGATGAAGCCACCCGTGCATGGAATCTGCATATCGCCCTGTATTACAAGGCCAACTATCGGCCCTGGCGGATGGTGCGCAACCCGAACGATCTAAAGACTTGCTTTGTCGGCATCAACTTTTATCGCTCCCTGGACAAGGTCAACCTCGTGACCAGCATGGCCCAGGTCTACGACGAACGGGGCGAAGGCGTGATCGTGCGTGGAAAACCGGTAGCCCTGAAAAAGGACGATCCGATTCCGCACCTTTCCAGCGAGGATGCTTTTACGCTGATCGTCCATGCCCTCACCGAGTATCGGCGGGAGCATAAGCATTCACCTGCCCGTCTAGTGCTGCACAAGAGCTCGAACTTTAGCGCGGAAGAGTTGTCAGGCTTCAATCGAGCAGTCGAGGATCAGCGCCTCGATACTGCTGACTTCCTAGTGGTAGAGAAGAGTTTCACGCGATTGTTTCGGGAGGGCAGCTATCCGCCATTGCGAGGGACGCTGCTGAGTCTCGATAACCGCAATCATGTCCTGTACACAAAAGGAAGCATTCCCTACTACTCCACGTTCCCGGGCATGTATGTTCCACGCACCCTTCGATTCAAAATTGCTCAAGGCGACGAAAGCCCTCGCAAACTTGCCGAGGAGATTTTGGCGTTAACTAAACTTAACTGGAACAACACACAGTTCGATGGGGGAGAGCCGATCACTATGCGAGTTGCTCGCCAAGTCGGGAAGGTCCTCAAATACGTCGCGGCCGACGGAGTTGTTCAGCCAAAATATAGCTTCTATATGTAATTCAAACGGCGAGGTGCGGCTTTGAGTGCGGAGCCGTCCTTGTAGAACAGTAGGTACGGGCCTGTTCCCGACGGTTTCTACTCACGAACCTCTGCGTCTGTAGGTGAGTGGAAACTGGCTACGGGATTGAAGTGCGCACCGCTGGCCAGTCCTCGACGCAGAAGCTGAATGACCGGTTCCTCTGTAGGCGGACTTCGGATGGCTGGGTCGCCACCTACCGTTTGCAGTCTGCAATGGCCACCCACAAAGGCTGCTACGCAGCGAGCTCGTGCTCAAACTCGCAGAGGCTACTTGGTCTTTCCGGGTGGCTTGCGATTGGGCGCAGGAAACTTGATCTTCCCGACGACGGCCAGATGCTGTGCGGACATATGGCTTTCCGTGTAGGCTCGCACCGGCTTTGTGCCGGACAGCTGATACCCAGAAAAGACTCGCGCAAGGGGTTCGCGAGACCGAGCTCCGAGGGGGGGCTCGTTCGACACGCCGACAAGCGTGTCGTCCATCCGCACCTCGAACACGACTCTGTCCGTGTCCCGAAGAAAGGACACGTCAAAGTTGGCGTGCACCGCCATCATGTCGTTGAGCGTTCGAAGGATGGGCCCAGGGCCATCATTCACAGCGAACTCGTCCTCAGTGGGGCGGTCTGAGATAAGGATTCGCACCTTGACGCCTTTCCTCAGCGCCTGCTCAAGGAGGAGCAGCCTCAGCGAAGTGAGCCGTTCGCCGATTGGCAGCGTAGTTGTGATGACGATGTCGTTCTTGGCCTTCTGAAGTGCCACGTCAACGAGTTGGGGAACCTCAAAGGGCAGCAATGCGCGGACCGGAAATTGCGCTAGCTTCTGCTGCGCTGTAGCTAGCTCGGACTTCTTTGCATCAAGCTTGGCGGCCGCTTCGGGAGAGGCCTTACGTTCTAGCCCCTCAATACCCAACTGCAGCGTGCTCTTGAGCTTCAGGAGGTCGGCAAGGGATTCGTTTCCAGGCAGCACGCCAAGCGGTTTAACACGGGGTTCGACGGCGGTCGCGCCCATGCGCCGAGCAAACAGGCCGTCGACGCCCAAGCGCGGTAGCACCTCATGACGAGCAATGGCCACGCTGCTTGTTGAATCTATGACTCCGTCAATCGCGACACGAGCCAGAGGTTCGCCACCTTTACCTCTGCCGTAGATGAGCAGCACCGCGGGCACGTAGAGAAGCGACCGACGTTGAACTTCCAAGAATCGAATGACTTGCTCCCCTTTGTCGAGCTGCCATGCGGGCATGCGCTCCAGTGGCAGTTCGTCGAGGGGAGGCAGTTTGGTGCTTGGAGGAACAACCCGTATCACCCTGCCGAGCTTCATCTCCCCGGACTTCTTCAGCGCGTGCTTGTCGCGCATTACCTGCTGCGTCACCGGATTCCAGGCTACGGTCAAAACCTTCTCATAAACCCTGCGCTCGCCGGCCTCTGCCAATGCATTTGCCCCTTTTTGACGAATCACCAATTCCGGCCTCTGGGCAATGTACTCATCGTCAGCCAGAGATTGAAGAAGCTTCTCTCCGTAACCAGCCCCGAGCCCTAATGTTCCAAGCACATCCGAGCTCGAGCGAACACCCATGCTGACGGCTTTGAGGGCAAACTCCTCCACGGGCATAAGTTCGCGCTTCTCCGCGATCAGCGCTTCAATCTGTAATAGGTATATGGGCAGAGCGATAGGAAGGTAGTCGACCAACGGCATCCCATCCATCGCCTGGTGCTGCTCTGCAACTGCATCAAACTCGGTCATAGCGAACGAACCCGCATTCGTCAGGGTGGTTGTCAATGTGCGCGAGCACCTTGAGAAAAGGGTTTTTTGAGGCGACTCCGCGGCAGAAGATGTCGTCGCCAACGATGATCAGTGAGTCTCGACCTCGCGAGAGCGCAACGTTTAGACGCTGGACTTCTCGCTGGAACCCGAGCCTGTGCTCGCCGTTGGACCTCGTGACGCTGTAGATGCAGATGTCGGCGTCCTTGCCTTGGAATGCGTCAACGGTGTTGATGACAATCTTCAAGTTCTGCAGAGGCTTGGCAGCACCTTGAATGCGCTGTCCAAGTTCGTTGACTTGCGCCGAATAGCCGGCAATCACCGCGACATTCAAAGGTTGGCGCCCGCGATTTCCCGCATTGAGTCGCTCGAGGATCTGATGGACTATGGCCGCCTCGCATGCGTTTCGGTAAGTTCGGCCAGTCATCTCCTGCTCTCGCCGCTTGCCAATGGCGGAGGTCGTATGCCATTCAACAGCCCTTGGGTGCAGCTTCGCAGTGACCGGGTCTCGGTCTTCAGCATTTCGGATGGTGACAAGCTTGCCCTCGTAGAAAACGTCGCTCACCAAGTTTCCTATGGCGGTGACCATGCGACGTTGCTCTGTGAGCTGCGCTTTGCAGGCATCAGGTAGCCGCGGTGTCAGGATATCTAAGAGCGTTGCTTCTGCCTGCTCGATTGAATAGCGCTGGTCTAGCATCTTCTTCCTGTCCAGCTCAGAGTAAGGTGGAAGTTGCTGTGGGTCGCCCACGAGCACCCAGCGCTTGCTTCTGCTCATTGGTATGAGCGTCTCTGTGGGAGTTGCCTTTGAGACCTCATCAACGATGCAAAGGTCGAACTCCAACTCACTGAAGGCTGGGACACTCGCTAGACCAACGCAGGTGCCTGCAACGACCCGAGCTTCGCCGAGCACGGCGCCGTGAAAGTCGCGTGATACGCCCAAGCGCGCAAACCACTCCAGCTGGAGGCCGACCTGGCTCTTCAAGAACTGTGACCCGTGGACGTGCGATTTGCTCAAGGCATCCATCCACTCCCGGCTAATCTCGTCGGACGATGAGACAATCGCTTCGCCAAATTCTCCTAGTGCTCTCAGCTTGCCCTCAACCTTGGCTAAACGCCGCTTGATGGCCTTGATTTGGTCATCTAAGTGCTCTCGCTCGTCTATCAGCGTGGATGTCTTGTTGACGGTCTCTTCATCGCTAGCCTCACCTTCACCGCGAGATGAAGCCGGGCTGTCACTGAGGACTGCGGCCAAGTCTCTTTCATAGGACCGCAGATCCTCAAGGAGGATGTGACGCTGCTCTCCCAGCACAACCACCTCAACTTCTGTGGTGTTCAGCCCGAGATGCTCGGCCCTGTCCTTGACGTACGCGCGAGCGCGCTCCTCAACCCGCTCAATCCAGGACCTGGTCTTCAGGTCAAGGATGAGAGGACGGGCAAGGTTGTCAATTTTCTCGATTCGCTCTCCATGGATGCGAACAATCTCCTGGCTGAGGTCCTTCTCGATGAGCTTGATAAGCACGTGGTCAAGGGCTGTGTGGGTCTGCGAGGAGAGAAGTACCCGGGCTGCAGGAAACACATGCAGGTACAAGGCGATGAGCTCCGCAATGAACGTGGTTTTGCCAGTGCCTGGGGGACCCTCAACCATCAGGATGCTATTGAGGCCCAGCGCACGCTCGATGAGTTCTCGCTTCTCTCCATTCAGGCCATTTGCATAGCCGGACGGTATGCCACCCGGCTCTGGGAGCCGAGCGTTTTCAGGCTCACAAACTATCGACTTCAGCGCAGGAGAAGCGGCCCGTTCTCGGCGTACTGTCTCGAGGGCCACCCGTTGCCTTGCCACCGGCTGGCTTTGACTATGTTCATTTGACTCCAGCACCCCAGAGCCCTTTGGAAGCTCCGCGACATCCAAGTTGAGCGGCTTCAAGGTTATCTCGTCGCCAAAGACGTCCAGCACTTCAAACAGGAAGGGTCTGCCGAACGCCGGCCGAAACACCAGGCGATCCGGAAGCCGGCTCTCAGAGAGCTCGCCTTCGCAAACCGCCACAGCTTTCTCGCCTTTGGTGCGCATGGTTACGAAGGGGATGCTGAGTTTTCGCGTGCGCTGGATGCGGTCTTTCTCGCGCAGCACTGCGGCCCAGCAGTCGAACCACATCTCTCGTTCAGCCTTATCAATTTCTCGCTGACGATGCGACTCTTCAGTCTGCAGGCGAAGCCAGAAGGCGCGCTGATTTGCCGCTCCGCGCGCGGGCGCCAAGGGCGCAAGAACATTCAACGTGATTGCGTGTAGTTCCGACGCTTGCCGGCGTTCGCTCTCCGCACGGTCGAGCTCTAGAACGCGCGCGCTCATCACCCGGAAAAGCTCACTGTTGTCGACTGCCTTGCATGTGATGTCCAACGTCGCGCCGATGAAGCGGACGGAGCGATCCTGCTCGTTGACGATGTAGCCGTGAAGTGACCTGCTGAGGTCGCCCTGCAGAAAGCTGACGCATTCCTCAGGGCGGCGATCCCCGAGCTTCTGCGCAAGCTCGGATAGAGCCTGAGGGCTGAGCTGGACCGTGATTTGTAAGGGCCTCCGGTCTATGTACTTCCGATGGAACGCTTCTACCTGGCCCTGCAAGTCGGAGCCGTTCGCCGGCCTGTCTTTTGGAGTTAGCGAGAGGCAGCTCTCCAGCAGCGGGATAGGCGCCTCCTCCTTCACAAGCGCCGCAAGGCTGTCCTGAACCTCGCCAAGATTCGCGAACGTTCTGCCGGACAGGCATGCAAGAGCCACGGTTGCCCAGGAGAAGGAGTCGCGAGCGTATGAGTTGGTGCCGTCATCGACCTCTGGGGGCGTATACGGAGGCGAGCCTGCAGCCTTGAACGTCTCGCCGATTTGAACGCCCGACCGCGCTTTCGCGATGCCGAAGTCGGTCACCTTCAAGCGGCCGAACTCGTCGAACCTTAGGTTCTCCGGCTTGATGTCGCGATGAGCTATGTCACGCCTGTGGGCGGCGGCAAGCGCGGAGATGAGAGGCGCTCCGACGTCTGCGTAGAAGTCCTCCCAGTTCCAGCGATTGCCTGCCGTCAGCTGTTCGTTCAAGCAGGCCGGAAGCCACTCGAGGGCTAGATAGAACTCTTGCTGCTCAGTCCTGCCAGCATCGACAAGCTCAACGATGCTCGGATGCTGAAGGTTTTCGAGAGCCTCTCGCTCTCTATTGAAGGCCAAGACCGCTAATGCCTCATTTGAGGATGAGGTGGGAAGCTTGAGCGCGAGGGTGCGATTGGACGTGTTGTCGACAACCTTGTAGACCCGAGCCATCCCCCCAGGCTTTAGGGTCTCCAGGACCCTATAGCGCCCGCACAGGACTTGTCCTTCCAGACTATCGCTGTTCATTCGGCCTCACTCCTTGCACATCATAGTAGCACTGGGGATCGAATTCTCAGTTCTACTGACGAAAGAGAAGGTTTGCCTTTGCGCTTGAGTTCGCCCCGCTGGCGTGCCACCGGTTTCAAGGATGACGTTGCCGCTCTGTCGCTCTGTATCAGCAACCCTCAACAGCCGGTGCGCGTGATTGCGGCCGTTCATGCACTGGCCTTCGAATGACTCAAATCAGTCTAAAGCGCCCGCCTACGAATGCTGCTGCGCAGCGGTTACTGCCATCCAGTGAGCATCGCAAGAACGACAGTTCTTGGGCCATCGGCGGCCTGTTACCCGAATCTTGTCGGCGCGTCACCAATGGGTAACGCATCTTCCAAGGTAGGTCAATGCGCTCGACCCCGGTCACCAACGTTGAGGTGGATTGGCTTACCTGGCTACTTGGCCGGAGCCTTCTTCGTCGAAGCCTTCTTGGCAAGAGCCGGGGCGATCGCGCGCTTGGTCAAGTCAATGCCGACGACCTTAATTTCTTCGACGCGGGGTTGCGCACGGGTCACCGACGACCAGTGATTGTGAAGGGCCTCTACAAGCCCAGCGAAGTTGACCCACTTCTTGTTCCGTAGCTGCCAGCCTTTCTGCATGCCACGCCAGACCAACAGGTAGATTCCACGGACGGACGCGTCGTCACGTAGGTAGTCGTCCGCGAGCTGATTTTCCAGTCGCTCGAAGAGCTCGGGGCCTGACCAGTTGTCGGCGATCTTCAGCTCTGTCGGCACAGGGCCGTTGAAAGCAGTACAGGTCCACCAGAGGTCGGGCCTCTTCGCATCGGGCAGCTTCAGTTCCTGCGGAATCACGTATCGCCCGCGCGCACGGTCGTTGCACCAAGCGCCGATCAGGTTTCGGAGAACGGTCTCTCGTTCGGCGTTGATCACCACGCTGGCAGTGCTGTCGTTGCCGTCCTCCAGGTGATGCTTGTAGTCGAGCAAACGCAACACAGCCAGGTCGAAGAGCTCGCGGTGGTTGGCCGGCATCGCACTCGCCGTCTGAAGGATCTGCCGGGTGTTGCGGTAGTTGATCTTGAGGATCGTCGTGCGGCCCTGCGCCGGGACTCCAACGCTCTTGAAGCTGAAGGGCTTGCCACGTCGCTTGTCGTAGATGCTCTGGGCATCGTCGTACAGCAGCAGCAAACTGTTGGTCGTGGGATCGACCATTTGAGTGACCAGCTTGAGCCACTCGGGCGCAAAGTCGTGGCCCTCGTCGACCAGCACCGCCAGGTACTGGCCCGACGGAATTATCTGGCGGTCCACCCCGCCGATAACGTTGTGCACCATCCTCTCCACCATTTCACCAGCAACGGCGGGCCTTTGTGGCCCGTTTTTGCGTCTACCCACCATTGAACCCGCCATAGACACAAACTCCAAGAACTCGATGCTCACACGAATGCTGAAGAGGTCCGACGCCTCATCGACGAGCACACGCAGGAGTCGCTTTATCTGAAGTTCAAACGGGATGACGCTCTTGGTCGGCAGATCAGCGCGCAGAACTCGTCAAGGACGAGACCGACCTCGCGAACGCCGATAGTGTGCGCATCATTTAGGGAATCGCTGAAAGCCGGCCGGTCGGCAGCGTCGCTGCCGCCGAAGATTTGGCGCCGATGGTCGACGGTACACGGCCCCGGGAATGGCTCAGCTCAATGATTCACGATCATGCGAGCCACAGATTTCATGACTTCGATATCGAAGAGATCTCCATCGAAGGCGGCCGGGTGTTCGTGGTTGACATCAAGGCTGCCGGTAGAGCACATCAGACCTTGGTCGACGACCCGCACTACTACGAACGCGTCGGTGTCAACTCCCTAGGGATTTTTTCATTGCACTAGCTTCCGCATCAGTCCGGGTGCTTCCGAGGCATTTTGCAGTAACTGTGTCAGCAACCGGGCCTCCTCACCCCTAGGTGAGTAAAAGTTACTGGACTTCGACCATCCAAGATCTCTCCAGAACTGTTACCCACAGACTTAGAGCCCTCAGGTGAACCTTGAGTCCGTCGGCTCATGCGGAAGCTCATCGTTGTTGGCCCAGACTCCATAGGCAGGTCATCCTTCCGGGCGAGTTTCCCTCCATGTGCTCTCGCTTGAGTTCAGGCATAGGCATAGACGACCAGAGCAATCATGGCACGATGTGCAGCCAATGAATTTCCGTCAGCTGCGTTATTTCTGCGAAGTCGCCGACAGCGGCACTCTTGCGCGCGCGGCCCAGCGCCTCTTTGTCGCGCCTACAGCCATCAGCATGCAGATCTCTCAACTCGAGGAAGGGCTGGGCGGCGCGCTGTTCGACCGCGCGGTCAAGCCGATGACGTTGACTCCGCTGGGACGCTTCTTCCTCCCCCGGGCACGTGAGTTGCTCGCCGACAGGCAGCGCCTCGAAGAAGACACGCGCGACGTGGCGAGCGGCAAGAGCGGTTGGCTGGGTATCGGTTTCGTGCGCTCGCTGCTCAACTCGGTCCTGCCGGCAGCCGTGCGCGCTTTCAGGCTCAAGCATCCCGACGTGAAACTCGACCTTGTCGAGTTGCTTTCGGAGCATCAGCCGGCGCACCTGCGCAGCGGCCGCATCCACATCGGTCTCTCGCGATTTGCTGAACAGCAGATATCACCACCCGCGGACCTGCGGCACGTGCCGCTCTTCGACGACCCTTTCGTCGTGGCGGTGCCGACCGATCACCGTGGTGCGAAGCGAGGCTCGGTGTCGTTGGCCGAGCTGTCGAAGCTGCCGCTCATCAGCTACCCCAAGGACCCGCAGAGCTCGTTCGCGCAGCATGTGCTTGCACGGCTGCATGAAGCAGGTGTGCAGCCGCGCGTGGGGCATGAAGCCATCGAGATCCATACCGCGCTCAGCCTGGTGGCGGCCGGGCTCGGCTATGCGGTAGTTGGCGCATCGGTCGCGCAGCGCGCGCAAAGCGACGTAGCGTTCGTTCGGCTGGCGGCGCTGAAGGCCTGCACCTCAGTGGTAGCGGTGACCCGTGTCGACGAAGAGGGCCCGCTTGTCGCTTCGATGCTGAAGACGCTGCTAGCTCCGTATGCGCGCTAGAACTTCAGAATATCTGCATACATTTTCAAAATTCTGAACTTTTGTTCAGTTGTTCATCGGGTGATTATCCGCCCCATGAGACAACCAGCAAACAGCAGTGCCCTTGAAAGCCTGCGCGCACTAGGTGCCGCCACCGTCTACGAAGCCCAGGGCGCGCACGGCGCGTTTGACAGCGGACTGAAGCCGCTCGACCCCGCAAACCGCCTGGTCGGCCCGGCCCTCACTGTGGACCTGCGCCCCGCGGACAACCTCATGCTGCACTACGCATTGCTCAAGGCACAGCCGGGCGACGTGCTGGTCGTCGACGCCAAGGGCTTCTTGGAAGCAGGCCCTTGGGGCGATGTGCTGACCGAAGCAGCCATGGCGCGCGGAGTGGCAGGCCTCGTGATCCACGGCGCCGTGCGCGACGCAGACGCGATCGTTCGCATGGGTTTCCCGGTGTTCTGCAGGGGACTGTCGATCAAGGGCACCGGCAAGCACCAGCCGGGGCGGCTGAACGTGCCGCTGTGCATCGGCGATGCGGTGGTGCACCCTGGAGATATCGTGGTCGGTGATCGCGACGGCCTGGTGATGGTGGCTCGCGACGATGTCGACCGCGTGCTTGCGAGCGCGCAGGCTCGCGAAGAAAAAGAAGCCGGCTTTCGCCGTGCCATCGCAAACGGCGCCTCAACTGCGGAGCTCCTGGGACTCGGCGACACGCTGCACCGGCTCGGCCTGCACTGACCCGCGTACGTCAGCCCAAAAACATCGACTGGAGACAACACCCATGAACAAGAGAAATTTTCTTGCCCTGTGCACTTCGGCTGTGGCGCTAGCCATCGCAGCACCGGTGCCCACTGCTTTCGCACAGGCCTACCCGCAGAAGCCGATCCGCCTGATCGTGCCCTGGCCAGCGGGTGGCGCAACGGACTCTGTAGGTCGCGCGGTGGCCGAGGCCCTGCGAGTGCAACTGGGGCAGAGCGTCATCGTCGACAACATCGCCGGCGCGGGTGGCAACATCGGCACGCAACAGTTCGTGCGGCAGCCGCACGACGGCTACACCTTGCTCCTGGCCACCAGCTCGACCAACGCCGCCAACCCCTATCTCTACAAGCGCACCGGTTTCGATCCGATCAAGGACTTCACGCCGGTTGCCTCGCTGGCGGTCATTCCCAGCGTGCTGGTCGTGGCGGCTGCGTCGCCCTACAGGACGCCGAACGACATCGTCGCCGCAGCGAAGGCCAAGCCAGGCACCCTCTCTTACGGCTCTGGTGGTGTGGGCAACTCGGCACACTTGGCGGGCGAGCTGTTCAAGGCGAAGACGGGCATCGATGCCGTCCATGTGCCCTACAAGGGCAGCGCGCCAGCGCTCACCGACGTAATGGCCGGCCAGCTCGACTTCATGCTCGACACCGGCGCCTACGGGCAGGTCAAGGGCGGGAAGATCCGCGCGATCGCCGTGGCGTCGGACAAGCGCCATCCGATGCTGCCCGGCGTGCCAACCTTCGACGAACTCGGCATCAAGGGCATGCACATGAACGCCTGGTATGGCCTCGCCGCGCCGGCCGGCACGCCGCAGCCGGTGGTGGACCGGCTCAACGCTGCAGTTCAGACAGCCTTCAAGGCCGGAGATTTGGGCAAGCGCCTGGCCGACATCGGCGCAGAGGTGCGCCCCGGCGACGCGGCCAGCTTTGCGGCCTTCTGGACATCCGAACTGAGCCGCTACGCCGGTCTTGTGAAACTCACTGGCGCATCATTGGATTGACGCGGCGCGCCGCCGCGCCCTTTGAGCTTCTCGGATGCAGCCGCCAGGTCGAACTCAAACTGCGCGATTCGGGCCATGCCCGAAAGCTCCCTTTTACTGAGTCTGAAAGATTTGTCCGAAGTCGCAATGCTCCTGAGCCAACCGAGCGATGGAAGCCACCAGCCCGCTCTGGCGATCCCCCCGGCAGACCGCCGCATAAGCTGCCGATGGCAAAGCCGGCGAGACATTGAGCACCTCGAGCGCGCCTGAATCAACCATAGGAGCAAGGCACTTCCTGGGAAGGTAGCTGATGCCCATCCCGGAAACCGTCAGGCCAATGAGTGCGACGAGACTGTTGCTGAACACGGTGTTTGCTGTTTTCACGCCGATCGAACGAAGCCACCGGTTATAGAGCTGGCCCGTTCCCGAACGATCGTCCTGTGTCAGCAGGCGATGCGCGGTCAGATCGTCCGTACGCAGTCGCCGGCGTCGGCCCACGAGTCCCGGCTTGCACATCAACGCGTGCTCGACCACACCGACTCGCTTGGACACGAAACGTTGATCGTTGAACATCTCCGGAACGATCATCAGGTCCACCTCGTCGTCGAGAAGCTTGTCTCGAAGCATGACGCTCGCATCCACACGGGGTTCGATGATCACCCGCGGAAAGTTGGCTTCTATGGCGCCGACAAGGCGAGGCAACCAGGTCATCGCCGTCAGCTCGGTCACTCCGATTCGCACGTGCCGCTCCAGGACCTCCGGCCGCTGCAGCAGTTCGACGGTCGCGTCCCGTTGGTCCAGCAGCCGCTTGGCCTGCATGAACATCTCCTCGCCCTTCTCCGTCAGCCGTGCGGACCTCATCGACCGATCGAACAGCGCGGTATCGAAAAGGGACTCCAGTTCCTGAATGCGTTTTGACACCGCCGATTGGGTGGTGTGAAGCCGGATCGCCGCTTGCGCGAACCCACCCGCCTGCACCACCCAGAAGAACGCTTCGAGTTGCTTGAACGTCATCACAGCCGTATCTCCAGTTCGCAATACATCGTGGCGAGGAATATATGTCTATTCCAATTTATCGCTTTTTTTGATCGACCGCGAGATCAAGAATTCTTCCAACCCGACAGGCGAACGACGAACTCGAATCCACGCGTGGACTTGATGACGACTTCACCCGGCCCCCACCGTCGGCGCAACAACCAGATGGAGAATCAACAGTGCTTCTGACCGAAGAAGAAACAGGAATGCTCAACGGAGACAAGGGTCCCGCTGTCCAGAAGGCCATGCAGATCCTCGTCGCGCTGGGCGAGAGCTTCGGGGCCGAGAGGCTCGTTCCGATCAACAACGTCCACATGGCGGGTTCGTCCGTGCTGGTCGCCGAGGAGGCCGGGACCCGGTTCGTCGAAGACATCAGGAAACTGGGTGGCACCTTCATCACCAGGGTCACCACGAATCCCACGGCGGTGGACCCGGTGCGGTGGGAGGAGATCGGCATCCCCGAGTCCGACAGCATCCTGCAGACGCGCCTGACCGATGCCTACGCGGGAATGGGCGCCAACACGTGCAACACCTGTATTCCCTACCTGGTGGGCAATGCCCCTCGCTTCGGCGAGCACATGGCCTGGGGCGAGTCGTCGGCGGTGGTCTTTGCCAACTCGGTCTGCGGTGCCAGAACCAACCGGGAGGGAGGGCCGAGCGGACTCGCCTCTGCGTTGACCGCTCGCACCCCCGAGTACGGGTTCCACTTGAAGGAAAACCGCTACGGCAAGTTCCTGATCAAGGTGGAAACGCCGCTCAACGACATGACGGACTACGGCACGCTCGGGTACTTTGCGGGAAAGATCGCAGGGCAAGACACGCCGGTATTCACGGGCATTCCCACCGATCCGACGCTGGAGCAACTGAAGGCGCTGAGTGCCGCCCTCGCCTCTTCCGGCGCCGTCAGCATGTTCCATGCAGTCGGCGTGACCCCGGAAGCACCCACAGTCGAGGAAGCCTTCGGCGGAGGCGAGCCGGACAAGGTGCTCGTCTTCGACCAGGCCGAAAAGGAAAAGGCCGAAGCCGCGCTCAACAAGGAACCATCGGATCACGTGGACTGGATCCTCGTGGGTTGTCCCAACGCTTCCGTGCAGGAAATTCGCGAAGTCGCAGACGCGCTGCAAGGCAAGAAGGTCCACAAGGACGTCGCGCTCTGGGTGACGACGGCGGGTGCGATGTATGCCATGGCCGAGCGCATGGGCTACATCCGGACCATCGAGGAAGCAGGTGGGGTCGTTGTACGGGAAACCTGTCCGTTCCTGGCACGCAGCCGCGTGATCGCGCCGAAGAAAGGCTACAAAACCCTGACGACCAACTCGGCCAAGATGGCTTTCTACGCGCCCGGCCAGTTCGGCCTGCCCACTCACTATGGGAACCTGGATCGCGTCATGCAGGCCGCCATCAACGGCGTCTGGAGGTAAGCCCCATGACTGCAGAAAAGCTCATCCTCAACGGACGCAAGATTGTCACCGGCAAGGCCGGCGGCGAGGCCGTGGTCACGAAGGAGGCCATCAGCTTCAATGGCGGCGTCGACAACATGACGGGAATCGTCACGGAGCCCGGCCATGAACTCGAAGGTGTCAACATCGCCGGGAAGGTGCTGGTGTTCCTCACCGGCAAGGGATCTACCGGTGGGTCCTACAAGATCTACGACATGGTTTCTCGCGGCACGGCACCCGTCGCATTCGTCCAGGTGAAACCCGAAGGCGTGACCACGATCGGCGCCATCATCGGAAACATCCCCGTGGTGGCACACCTGGACCAGGATCCCACCGTCGTCATCGCGAGCGGCGATTTCATCGACATGGACGCCGACGCCGGCATCGTGTCAGTGACACCTCGAGATCTACATCTCGCCATCAACCGGCCCGCGGCCGACGAAGTTCGACGGCCGTTCGATCCGAACCTGTCCTAGACAGGAATAGCGCCGCCGGCCCGGCCGGTTCCAGCTTTGGAACCTGCTGCGGGAGATCGATGCGCCCTCGACTCCGCTGCGCTCCCCCGCCCTCGTTTTCTCGAACCCAGCACTTGCAAGAGTGTTGCGCGCGGTGCTGGCCGCGCAAAGCAACAACTCGAAAAACCAACCTATGGAGACAATCATGATCCGACGCCATCTCTTTCGCCTCCCGCTCGCAGCCTATCTGGCCGCCGCCGGCCTTGCAGCCCACGCCCAGGACTGGCCCAACAAGAAGCCGATCAGCCTGGTGGTGCCATTCGCAGCGGGCGGCAGCACCGATGCGACAGCGCGCCTCCTGGCGGACAAGCTGGGCAAGGAGATCGGCCAGCAGGTCATCGTCGACAACCGCGCGGGTGCCGGCAGCAACCTGGGCGCGGCGTTTGCAGCCAAGGCCACGCCAGACGGATACACGATCCTGTTTGCGACAAGCACGATCACCACCAACGTCACGCTCTACAAGAACATGGGCTTCGACCTGCGCAAGGACCTGATCCCGGTCTCGCAGTTCGCCCTCATTCCCAATGTCTTGACGGTCAACAACGATCTGCCGGTCAAGTCGCTGCAGGAGTTCGTCGACTATGTGCGCCAGAAGAAGGGGCCCGTCAACTACGGCTCCGCGGGCAGCGGATCGGCATCGCACCTGTCGGGGGCGCTGTTGAACAGCATGGCCGAGGGCGACATGGTGCACGTCGCCTACAAGGGCGGTGCCCCCGCCAATACCGACCTGATTGGCGGGCAGATTCAGGCGGTCTTCTCACCCATGGTGGAAGTGCTGCCGTTCATCGACAGCGGCAAATTGCGCGCGCTCGCCGTGACGACCAAAGGTCGATCGACTCGCCTGCCCAATGTGCCCGCAATCGGCGAGGTGCTGCCCGGCTTCGAGGTTGCGCTGTGGAATGGCGTTCTCGCGCCTTCGGCCACGCCTGCGCCCGTGATCGAGAAGCTCGCCGCGGCGATCCAGAAGGTGGCGCAGGACCCGGCCGTCCGCAAGGCGCTGACCGACCAAGGCTCGACACCTGTAGGGAACTCACCGGCACATTTCAAGGACATCCTGGCCCGGGAAATCGACAAATGGGGCGCGCTGGTGACGCTCTCCGGCGCGAACGTCGACTGAGAACGGGCGCGGCCAATGATCGACGCTCGACATCAGGGAGACGTACCGCAACCCGAACAATCGAGGCATGTGAGCCGCTTCAACGAATGCGGCATCAGCCTGCCAGATGAACCAGCACCAATCTGCGCAGCACGGGCAGCTTGCCTGTGAAAAAGTGATCGGCCCCCGGCACCACGACGATGGGCTGGCTCTGGGGCCGGGCCCAATCGAGCACCGCGGCCAGCGGCACTCGGTCGTCCAGCTCGCCATGCACGATGAGTGCATCGGGCAGGTCCACCGGCGTCTCGTAGCGGCGCTGGCCCTCGACCTCACCTGAGGGCATGCCGGCCAGGCATGTGCGCCAGGCAGGTTGGCCGCGCTGGGTAAGCGCATGCGCCACCCTGGCCTGCACAAACGCACCGAACGAGAAACCGACGAGCGCCACGCGTGCGCCGGGTCGTTCGGCGCACAGTTGTGCATGCAGCGCGAGTACATCCTCTGTTTCGCCAACGCCAGCATCGTGCGTCCCGGCGCTTCGGCCCACGCCGCGAAAGTTGGGCCTTGCCACGAACCAGCCGGCCTCGCCCAGCGCGCGCGCCAGCAGATGCGGCACCTTGTGCATCGCATGCCCGCCCAGCAGCGGCTGCGGATGACACACGATAGCGATGCCGCTCGGTGCGCTGCCCTTGGGGAGGTCGATCAGGACTTCCATCGCGCCTGCCAGGCCATCCACCAACTGGGCACCTCCGAGCGCCATATCTATCCTGCTCGTCATGACTCAAGGCCACGGCGCCCACGCATCGGGGTCGGGCAGTTCCCCCGCTCAGAAAGAACGTGGCAATCCCAGCACGTGCTCGGCGACATAGGCATAGATGAGGTTGGTCGAGATCGGCGCGACCTGGTAGAGCCGCGTTTCGCGGAACTTGCGCTCGATGTCGTATTCGTTGGCAAAACCGAAGCCACCGTGTGTCTGCATGCAGACATTTGCAGCCTCCCAGCTCGCCTTCGCTGCAAGGTATTTCGCCATGTTGGCCTGGGCACCACAGTCCTTGTGGGCGTCGAACCGGCGGGCTGCCTCGAATCGCATCAGATTGGCTGCTTCGATTTCGATGAAGGCATCGGCAATGGGGAACTGCACGCCCTGGTTCTTGCCAATCGGGCGGTCGAACACGACCCGTTCGTTGGCATAGTTGCGTGCTCGCTCGATGAACCAGTAGCCGTCGCCGATGCACTCGGCCGCGATCAGCGTGCGCTCCGCGTTGAGGCCATCGAGGATGTATTTGAACCCTCTGCCCTCCTCGCCGATGAGGTTCTCTTCCGGAATCTCGAGATTCTCGAAGAACAGCTCGTTGGTCTCGTGGTTGACCAGATTGGGAATGGGCCGCACGGTCAGGCCATTGCCCACAGCGTGATGCAGGTCGACGATGAAGATCGACATGCCCTCCGACTTCTTCTTCACCTCCGCCAGCGGCGTGGTGCGCGCCAGCAGGATCATCAGGTCCGAGTGCTGCACGCGCGAGATCCAGACCTTCTGGCCGTTGACGACGTAGCGGCCGTCCTTCTTGACGGCGGTGGTCTTGATCTTGGTGGTGTCCGTGCCCGTCGTGGGCTCGGTCACGGCCATCGACTGGATACGCAGCCTGCCGGCGGCGATGTCCGGCAGGTACTTGTCCTTCTGCGCCTTGCTGCCGTTGCGAAGCAACGTGCCCATGTTGTACATCTGGCCGTGCACGGCGCCGGCGTTGCCGCCCGAGCGGTTGATTTCTTCCATGATGACGCTGGCAGCCGTCAGCCCCAGGCCGGTGCCGCCATATTCTTCGGGAATCATGGCGGCCAGCCAGCCCGCTTGCATCAGCGCATCGACGAACTTCTCGGGATAGGCCTTCTGCTCGTCGATCTTGCGGAAATACTCGTCGGGAAACTGCTTGCACAGCCCGCGCACCGCATCGCGGATTTCCTGGTGGTCGTCGGTCTCGTTGAACATCCTTGCTTTCCTTGTCTTAAGCCAACATTGCGCCGGCGTGCATGGCCAGATGGCCCCTGCACGCCGCAACGCGCTTCATTCTTTCTCTGCCCGGTCGCGCAGAATCTTTCCGGGATTCATCAGGTTCGACGGATCGAAGGCAGCCTTGATCGTGCGCATCATCTGCAGATCGACAGCCGGCTTGAACCGCTCCAAGCGCTCCACATGCATCTTTCCGATGCCGTGCTCCGCACTGATGCTTCCATTGAGCTCGACGCTGGCCTCATGCACGATCAGGTTGATCCGCGCCGCGGCCGCTTCGCACTCGACTGACGTTCCGTAGACCGAGCGCGGCAGCACCGCAATCACGTGGATGTTGCCGTCGCCAATGTGGCCCGCGTGGCAAACCGCGGCCCCCGCCACGTTCCGCTCGATGCGCTCCGTGACCTGGTCGATGAAAAGCGGGAGCTTCGAGATCGGCACCGATGTGTCGTTCGAGACGGTGAAGCCGGCACGCTTGTTGGCCTCGGAGATGTTGTGCCGAAGCTCCCAGATGCGATTCGCCTTGGCCACATCGGTGGCGACAACCGCGTTGGTCACCAGGTCCTGCTCGAAAGCGGTCTCGAGCGTGTTCTGCAACTCGCTGACTGCGTCCCATCGGGGCGAACTGTCCGCGATCTCCATCAGCACGTACCACTCGCTGTCCAGTTCCATCGGCGATTGAAGTCCGTGACCGTGCTGCAGCACGAGCTCGATCTGCCGGCGCGACATGATCTCGAAGGCCTCGATGCGGTTGCCCACCTGTTCCTGCATGAAGCGGAGCAGATCGACAGCTTCCTTCACGCCGCTCAGGCTGACCATGGCGGTCGCCGACACATTGAGACGGGGAAAGAGCTTCAGTACCGCCGCGGTCACCACGCCCAGCGTCCCCTCGGCGCCGATGAAAAGCTGCTTCAGGTCGTAGCCGGCGTTGTCCTTGCGCAGCGCGCGAAGCCCATTCCAGAGCGTGCCGTCGGGCAGAACCACTTCCAGGCCCAGCACGAGCTCACGCATGTTCCCGTAGCGCAGCACCCCGGTGCCGCCGGCATTCGTCGACACCAGCCCACCGATCTCGCAACTCCCGACGCTTCCCAGCAGCAGCGGAAACTGCCGCTGGTTTTCTTCGGCCGCTTCGCGGACATTGGCAAGGATGCAGCCGGCCTCGGCTGTCAGCGAGTTGCTCTGCGCATCGATCTCCCGAATCCGGTTGAGGCGCGAAAGATTGAGGATCACGGAAGGCCGCTCCGCTCCCGCGACAGCGCCACCAACCAGCCCCGTGTTGCCGCCCTGCGGAACGATCGACACATTCAGCTGGGCGCAAGTCTTCACGAGCTCCACCACCTCCTGGGTACTGCCCGGCATCAGGACTGCCAAGGCAGAACCTTGGTAGCGGCCACGCCAGTCCGCCTGATACGGGCTTGTCTGGGACGGATCGGTCAAGACGCGCGCCGCCCCAACGACCTGGGCGACTTGCTCCAGCAGTACAGGGATGTCCGGATTCATGCGCTCTCTTTCGGTACGGTACGTGCAGCTCAATCTCTCTTGAGGCCACCGATCGACTTGATGACCATCCCCCACTTGTCGAGCTCTGTCTTGACCATCGACGCCAGCGCTTCGGGCGTCGATCCCACCGGCGTTGCACTCAGATCCTTCAGCTTGGCCTGCACGTCCTGCTGCGCGACCACCGCTTGCAGCTCGGTGCTCAGCAAATCGACCAACGGCTGCGGCAGCTTCGAGGGGCCGAAGATGGCATTCCAGGTGTAGGTTTCGAAACCGGGGACGCCTGCTTCGGCCAGGGTCGGAATGTCTGGGAACGAGGCAGAGCGCTTGCTGGTGGTCACGGCCAACGCGCGCGCGGAGCCGGCCCGAATGTGCGACGCAGCACCGGTCAACACGTCGAACAGGATGGGGATGTGGCCGCCGACCAGGTCGGTCATGGCGGGGCCGCCGCCCTTGTAGGGGATGTGGCCGATGTCCACGCCCGCCATCGACTTGAACAGTTCACCCGAGAGATGCGGGGGTGTCCCCACACCGGACGAGCCGTAGCTGAATTTGCCCGGTGCCGCTTTCAGCATGGCGATGAGCTCGCGAACGTTCTGAGCCTTCACGGATGCGCTGACCAACAGGACGTTGGGAACGGTCGCGACCAGCGAAATGGGGGCGAAGTCCCGCTGCGCGTCGTAGGGCGCAGGCGGAGTCGACAGCGGATTGATGGCGTGCGTTGCCACGGTGCCCATCAGCAACACGCTGCCATCGGCTGCGGCCTTCGCCACCTTCGCGGCACCAATGGCCCCTCCACCGCCGGCGACGTTCTCCACCACAACGCTGTGGGCGATGCGCTCCGACAGTTTTTGCGCAACGAGGCGGGAGACGACATCTGTTGCCCCGCCCGCCGCGAAGGGAACCACCAGCGTGATCGGCCCCTTCGGCAGTACCGCCTGCGCGAACACGGGCTGCACCAGGCTGCAGGGCGCAGCAGCCAGGCCCCACTTGATCAGATCTCGTCGAGATAGCTTCGGGTTGCTCATCGTCTTGTCTCCGTTCTTCTTTGTTGATTCGTCCGTGTCAGCGCATGACGAAGGGGTTTCCCGCGACGGCGCCGCTGTTGATCCACACGCACTTGGTCTGCAGGTACTCGCGGATCGCGTCGATGCCGTTTTCGCGCCCCAGGCCGGAATCCTTGTAGCCACCGAACGGGGCCATGAAGCTCACCGCGCGGTACGTGTTGACCCACACCGTTCCCGCCTGCAACTTCTCGGACATGCGTATCGCTCGCCCGATGTCGTTCGTCCAGACAGCCGCCGCCAGGCCGAAGCGCACATCGTTGGCAATGCGCAGTGCGTCGGCCTCGTCGCGAAATCGGATGATCGACAGCACCGGGCCGAACACCTCTTCCTGTGCGATTCGCATGTCGTTGCGAACGCCGGTGAAGATGGTCGGCTGCACGAACCAGCCTTTGCCGCACTCGGGCGCGTCGCCGGCGGCACCACCCAGAACGGCCGTGGCCCCCTCGCTGCGTGCGATGTCGATGTATTCCAGAACCTTCTTGTACTGAGGCGGCGTCGTGACCGGACCCACCTGCGTGTTCGGATCCATCGGGTCACCCATGCGGGCCGTGCGCGCCACCGCAAGCAACCGCTCCACGAAGGCGTCGTGGATGCTGTCCTGCACCAGCAGGCGCGAGCCCGCGATGCAGGTTTGCCCCGTCGCGGCAAAGATGCCGGAAATGGCGCCGAAGGCGGCTTGCTCCAGGTCCGCGTCATCGAACACCACGTTGGGTGATTTACCGCCCAGCTCCATGGCTGTGTGCTTGAGGTTGCGGCCTGCCCTCTCGTTGATCAGCCGGCCCGTGCTGTCCGAGCCAGTGAAGCTGATCTTGCTGACAAGCGGGTGATCGACCAGCGGCGTACCGACCTCGGCACCGAATCCCGTGACCACGTTGAACACGCCCGGAGGAAAGCCCGCTTCATCGAACAACGTCGCCAGCTCCAGCGTGGAGGCTGAAGTGAACTCCGACGGTTTGACCACCACCGTGCAACCGGCGGCCAAGGCAGGGGCGATCTTCCAGCTCAACAGCATCAGCGGGGAGTTCCAGGGCGTGATGGCTGCCACCACGCCGACCGGCTCGTGCCGCGTGAAGGCGAAATACCCCTTCTTGTCGAGCGGCAGCGTGCTGCCTTGCACCTTGTCGGCCAGGCCGCCGTAGTAATGGAACCACTGCGGGATGTAGTTCAGTTGCCCCTGCATCTCGGCCAGCAGCTTTCCGTTGTCCCGCACTTCCGTTGTCGCGAGCTTGACGGCATCGCGCGAGATGAGGTCCGCAAGTTTTCGAAGCAGGGCTCCGCGTTGCGTTGCCGTGCAGTCGGCCCAGGGGCCTTGCGTCAATGCCTTGTGTGCAGC
This sequence comes from Variovorax boronicumulans, assembly GCF_030812215.1. GTDB lineage: Bacteria > Pseudomonadota > Gammaproteobacteria > Burkholderiales > Burkholderiaceae_C > Variovorax > Variovorax boronicumulans_C. The sequence goes on from NZ_JAUSSG010000002.1 coordinate 23,116, forward strand.
CTGCACGGCGTCGTCGACATCGCGAGCGTCGCCGCGCGGGATCTGCGCCCAGGTCTCGCCAGTGAAGGGGTTCTGTGTATCGAACCACTGGCCGCCTCGAGGCTCTCGTGCCTGGCCGTCGATGTGCAGTGCGTAGCGTTTCATGCCTTCTCTTTCATTGCCGGCTCGGGCGCACTGGGGTCTCAGAACGGCTTGAGGCCGAGGGCAGACCGGAAGCGGTTCTTGATGAACGGACCGTCGCGCGGCGGCAGCGCACGCGGCGGCTCGTTCGCTTCAATGAAGACTTGTGCAAAGGACACGCCGTCGCGCGACAGCACGCGGCGCGAGACCTCGTCGCATCCCTCGAGGCTGTCGACCGCGAACGCATCCGCAATGCCGAAGCCCTTGGCGACCGCCACCAGGTTCGTCCCCAGGCTGGAGTGGCTGCGCTGCATGCCGGTTTCGCCGAAATGCCCGTTGTCGAGAACGACGATGCTGAGGTTCCTGGGCTGCTTGGCCGCGATGGTGGCCAGGCTCCCGATGCCCATCAACTGCTCGCCATCGCCCGTGATGACGACGACCGAGCGCGTGGGTTGCGCCAGCGCCAGGCCCAGGCCCAGCGCGGCGGCGCCGCCCATGGCGCCCCAGAGGTAGTAGTTCAGGTCACGGTCGCCGGCGGCGAACACGTCGTAGGCCGCAGAGCCCAGGCCCGTGACAACCAGCGCGTCGGGCACGGTCGACAGCAGCTTGGCGACGAATGCGCGGCGATCGGCACGCGACTTCGATGCGATGGGGTTCATTACTTGCGCTCCCACTTCTTGCGGCCGATCAGGCTCTGTCCCAGCAACACGGCGACCTTTTCGCCGGCTTCGAAGGCGGCGTCGTAGCCCGCACTCACGATTTCCTCGACCTCGTCGGGGTGGGATGCACGCAAGACGTGGATGCCCATCAGCTCCAGCGCGGCCTGTGTTGCCTTGCCCATCGGGCCCTGCCAGGGATTGAACTCGGCGTATTCGCCGCGCATCGTCACGAGCGTGAAGAACGGGAAATCCGCCGCCTGCAGCAGGGAGAACATGTTCACGCAGTTGCCCACGCCGCTGCTTTGCATCAGCAGCACCGAGCGCTTGCCGCCGAGCCACGCGCCGCAGACCACGGCAACGCCCTCCTCCTCGGTCGTGAGGACGACGTCCTCGATGTCGGGATCTGCAATGGCGCTGCGGATCACGTGCGAATGACCTGCGTCGGGAACGTAGACGATCTGGTCGACGCCGCCCTCCTTGAGGACCTTGAAGACGGCCTCCTGCCATGCAGGCGCCGAGGCGGTGGAGTGATTCATGCTGGATGGGATCTGGAGTGGATCGATGAGGCATCATAAAATTTGATGCAATCAGATCTGAAATAGAGATTTGGCATTCCATCATCACAGGGCGCTATAGCACCATGGACCTCAAGCACCTTCGCGCATTCCTGACTGTTGCGGAAACCGGTAGCGTCACGCGCGCATCCGAAGTCCTGCACCTGGTGCAACCGGCCGTGTCACGCCAGCTGCGGCTGCTGGAAGAGGATGTGGGCGCCGCGCTGTTCGACCGAGAACGCCACGGCATGGCGCTCACCGAAGCCGGCCACGTCCTTGTCGGCTATGCGCGCCGCGCGCTGCTCGAGTTGGACCGGGCACGCGTGGAAATCGCGGGCACCGGCGGTGGCGTTTCGGGGTTGGTCACCCTCGGACTTCTCCCCAGCACCATCGACACGCTTTCTGGGCCGTTGGTGACCGCACTGGCACACGAATACCCAGGCATTCGCATCCAGATCGCCATGGGCTACGCCGGCACGCTCATGCGCTGGCTGGTTTCCGGTGAAGTGGACGCAGCGCTGCTCTACGGCGCCGAGCGTTCTTCCGAAGTGCAGGCCACGCCCTTGATCGAAGAGCCGCTATGGGTCGTCGGCCCCAGGAAGGAGGGCTTTCGGCGAAACAAGCCGATATCCCTCGCCAGCCTGGTGGGCCGCAAGCTGGTGCTGCCAAGTGCCCCGCACGGCATCCGTACGCTGGTCGAGCACGCATGCGCCGTGAGCAACGTCACCCTGGACATCTCGGCGGAGACCAATGCGCTGAGCGTTCAGCGCAGCCTGGTGCTCGGCGGGCACGGCCTGACGATCCTGCCGCCCATCGCCGTGGCGGAAGACCTGCAGAGCGGCAAGCTGTCCGGCGCTCCGCTGGCAGATCCGCCCGTCGCACGGACGATCGTGCTGGCGCTGCCGGCCAATCGCCCGTCGGGTCGTCATGTGCGTTGCGCAGTCGACCTCCTGGTGGCACAGGCGCGTGCGGCGGTCGAGTCCGGTGCCTGGCCGGAAGGACGCTGGCTGGCGGACTAAGGTGCCGCTCTAGGCAAGGCGCGCTGGAACGCCAGCGCCCAACAGCGCCGTGATCTCCTGCAACAGCGGCGAATTTCTCGTCTTGCTCCATGCCACGGCAGTGGTGACGACTTGCAGGCTCTCCTTCAGCGGACGAAGCACGACGCTCTCCGGCGCGAGTTTCTTCATCGATGCGGGCACGAGCGCGATGCCCTGCCCGCATCCGACGAATGCCACCTGCGACGAGACGCTGCGGGTCTCGTGGATCACCCTCGGCGAAAAGCCGTGCGCCAGACACGCCGCGGTGAGGCCGTCGAAATAGACGGGGCTCACGCGCCTGGAAAACATCACGAAGTCCTCGTCCGCCAGGCTGGCCAGCCGGATGCGAGCCATTCTGGAAAAGCGATGCCCCTTGGGAAGCGCCACGGCCAGCTTGTCCTGCTTCAGCGGCATGCTGTCGATGGACTCGCCGAGGTCGCCTTCCAGCCTTGCGAACGCGAGATCCACGTCGCCTGATTCGAGAGAAGGAATGGCCTCCGCGCTGTCGATCTCCCTGACGGACACGGTCAGGTCCGGGTAGCGCTTCTTGAGCGTCGCCAGAAAGGGCGGGAGCACATCGAGCATCGCCGAGCTGATCGCGCCGATCGTCAGCAGGCCCGTCTGTCCTGCCGCCGCTTCCCGCACCGCCAGCTCGAGCCGCTCGAGCTGTTGCGCGAACTTGCGCACCGCCGGAAGGATCGCCGCGCCCGCCGGCGTGAGCTTGGCGCCGCGCCGCGAGCGCTCGAACAGCTTGAGCTTCAGCGCTTGCTCGAGCACCTGAATCTGCTCGGTCAAAGGCGGCTGGGACATGCCGAGCCGTGCCGCCGCCTTGCTGAAGTTTTCTTCCTCTGCCACCGCGAGAAAGAGCCACAGGTGGCGGATGAGACGGAAGTTGATCATGTTCTTTCCATAGCCCTGGCGTATTACAACCATTCAATCTTCGGAATTTACATATGAATGGCATCCACGGAAAGTCAAATCTTTCCACCCCGACCGCAACAGCCAATGCCCACATCGACCCTTGACCGCCTCGCCGCGCTGGATACCAACACGGTCTCCGATGCGCTCGACTTCCTCGGCCTCCCGGGCGCCACGTTCGGCCTTCGGCCGCTGTGGAATTGCCCCAAGATCGTTGGCCGCGCCAGCACCATCCAGCTGGGTCCCAAGACCGACGCCAAGCCCACGGTTCACCTGATTTCTCCCGTGATCGCCGAGATCACGACGGACGATCGGATCCTCGTGATCGCGGGCGGCCAGGACGGCATCTCCTGCTGGGGCGACATCCTCGCGAACGCCGCACAGGTCCGCAAGGTCCGCGGCTCCGTCATCGACGGCCTCAGCCGGGACATCGACGGCAGCGAGTCCATCGGCTACCCGGTCTACGGGCGCGGCGTCACCATGATCAGTGCGCGCAACCGCGTGATCCAGATCGATTCGGGGCACCGCGTCAGGATCGCCGGCGTGGACGTCGACGAAGGCGACTACCTGATCGCCGACCGTTGCGGCACCGTCTTCATCCCGGCCGCCCGAATCATCGAAGTACTGGATCTCGCAGAGAAGATCGCCCGCCGCCAGGACGGCATGGTCGAGGCCGTGCGCCGCGGCCGCTCCGTCGCCGACGTCATGCACGACAAGGAATTCGAAGCCATCAACCAGGGGCCCGCCAAATGAACGCCGAAGACAAGGAACTCGTCGCACTCTTTCACGGGCTCGACACCCCGGGCGTCTCCGACGCCATGGACAAGCTGGGCCTGCCGGGCCAGTGCATGAACGTGATGCCTCTGGACAACTACAGGAGCGTCGTCGTCGGTCCGGCTTTCACCGTCAAGTACGCCTCGGCCAGCACGCCGCCTGGAACCGTGGGCGACTTCATCGACGATGTCGCCGAGGGCGATGTCGTGGTGATCGACAACGACGGCCGCACCGACTGCACGGTCTGGGGCGACATCATGACCCAGTACGCCGGCGCCCGAAAGATTGCGGGAACCGTGATCGACGGGGTCTGCCGCGACGTGTCCAAGGCATTGGGAGACGGCTATCCGCTCTTCACCAAGGGTCGGTTCATGCGCACGGGCAAGGACAGGGTCCAGGTGGAGGCAGTCAACGTTCCCGTGTCGATCGGAACGGCGCGCGTCGTGGCACGCGACATCGTAGTCGCGGACGCGAACGGTGTCGTCGTCGTGCCGCGCAGCCGGGCCAGGGAGGTCGCGGAAGTGGCGCGCCGCATCGAGGGCGTGGAGGCGAGCATTCGCGACCAAATCGCGCAAGGCAAGTCGCTCGGAGAAGCCCGCGCCTCGCTCGGCTATCACACCCTTCAGCAACGAGGTGCGGCGTGACGATGAAAAGCGATCCGTACCTTCAGCGGCTGAACGTGCACCTGGCCAGCGCTCAGCCCTCGGCCACCTACCGGATGATGGACCGCGTTGCCGCCCGGCGCGCCGAAGGCGCGAAGGTGATTTCCCTGTCGGCAGGCGAGCCTGACTTCGACACCCCAGCACACATCCGGGCCGCGGCGATCGATGCCATCGGCGCGGGGCATACGCGCTACACCCAGGTGGCCGGCATGCGCGCGCTGCGGGAGGCGGTCGCACGCAAGTTCCAGCTCGAGAACGGACTGGCCTGCACTTGGCAAGACACCATCGTGTGCTCGGGCGGAAAGCAGGTGATCTACAACGCACTGGCCGCGACGCTGAACGTCGGCGATGAGGTGATCGTGCCGGCGCCCTATTGGGTCAGCTATCCCGAGATGGTCCAGCTCTGCGGCGGCCGGGCCGTCATCGCGACCTGCGACAACAACTCGGGGTTCAAGCTCACGCCGGAGAAGCTGTCCCAGGCCATCAGCGCCAGGACGCGCTGGCTGATCCTCAACTCGCCGTCCAACCCCACGGGCGCGGTCTACTCGCGCGATGAGTTGCGCGCGCTGGCCGACGTGCTGTTGAAGCACCCGCATGTCCTGGTGCTTTCCGACGACATCTACGAGCACCTGATCTTTGACGGCGCCGAGTTCTGCACCATCGCCCAGGTCGAGCCGCGCCTGGCGGAACGCACGGTCACCATGAATGGCGTATCGAAAGCCTACGCCATGACGGGCTGGCGGATCGGCTTCTGCACGGCGCCGCGTTGGCTGCTCGACGCCATGGAGAAGCTGCAAGGCCAGCAGACGTCCGGCTCTTGTTCGATTTCGCAGCACGCCGCCCTCGCCGCGCTCACCGGTCCGCAGGATTTCATCGCGTCCAGCCGCCGGGTTTTCCAGGCGCGCAGAGACATGATGGTGGAGGCATTGAACGCCACGCCCGGGCTTCGTTGCGATACCCCCGCCGGCGCGTTCTACGCGTTCGCATCCTGTGAGGGTCTGATCGGCAAGAGATCGCAAGGCGGTGCGCTTCTGCGCACGGACGAGGACGTCGCGCTCGCACTCCTCGATGAGGCGGATGTGGCCGTTGTTCACGGAAGTGCGTTTGGCCTGGGACCTTACATCCGGATCGCCTATGCACTGGACGACCGCGCTCTGCAGCAAGCTTGCAATGCCATTTCTCGATTCGCCTCGGCCTGCAACTGAGTCCTTGGGTGCCGATGCTAGAGTGAACTCATGGCACATGAAACGCCCCCTCGGCTACGGGCTGCCGACCTCAGAAAACTGACGGCGGAGGCGGATGCCTTTGGCGCCGACAAGAATTGCTCTTGTCGGCTACTCCACGCCGTGGGGTGGGAAAGCATCCCCGACGAACGCTGGCCTGCCGACCTCATGGAGTTGCAAGGCACGTTGCGTGATGCGGAACTCCATGAGCCGACTTTCGAAGAGTTCCACCCCGCCGGTACGCGCTATGACTCGTCCGATGCGCCCGTCGCGATCGATTTCTTTCCGTTCAATCGATGCGATGTCTATCGCTGTGTCGCTTGCAAGCTGGTGGTCCTTCGTTACACGGAATACGGCGGCTATTACGTCGATCACAGGGCACGCTGCGTGAAGACGTCGCTGATCGTCAATTGATGCCGCTGGATGGATGAGCCGCTTCGTCAGCGGGTCAGCGACTGCATCGATGCGATGTCGAGGAACACATCGGCCAACTGATGCGCAACGCCCTTGCGACGAATGGCAAAGACGTTGGCCATGGTCTTGACGCCCCTGACGGGTAGAAACCGGATATCACCGCGGTTGCTGTCCGCGACCGACTTGCCGACCAGTGTGAAGCCCAGCCCCGCCGCGACCAGACCGAGCGCGGTATGGATCTCCTTGGCCTCATAGCCAATCCGCGGCCTCACGCCTGCGGCTTCCAGCGCCTGCAGCGTATGCCGCGCGAAGCTGCTGTTGGGGTCCTTCGGATAGCTGATGAAAGAAGCGTCGTTCAGATCTCGCGGGTTGAGTACCTTGCGGCGGGCCAGAGGATCGACGGACGGCAACGCGGCCAGCAACGGCTCGCTGAACAGTGGAATGCACTCCAGATCGTCCTCTGAGACGAACGGGCCGATGGTCCGCGCCAGGCCGACGTGGATCAAGCCGTTGCGCAGCGCCTCGCCCTGATGCTCGGTGAGTATCTCGGTCAGATCGATGCGCACCTTCGGAGCACTTGCTTTCATCGCGCGCACGGCATCTGGGAGCACAGAGAAGATAGTCGAGCGCGTGAACCCAATGCTGAGCCAGCCTGAACGGCCGAGCGAGAGCTCTTTCGCTTCTTCGAGCATGCGCTGCGTGTCAGACAGCAGCGCTCTCGCCTTCGGATAGAGAAACCGCCCGAGCGGCGTGAGCTTCATCGGGCGCGTGGCGCGGTCGAAGAGCTTTCCGCCAAGCTGCTCCTCCAGCTGGGCGATCTGCATGCTGACTGCGGCAGGAACGACGTGCAGCCTGCTGGCCGCAAGGTTGGCGCTCTCGGTTTCCACGACCTCGCAAAAGTAGCGCAATGCTCTCAGATTCATATTTTTTGATCTTAGAGTCAAAACTCGTTGATTGCATTCGCTCTTTCGTTAACTGAGCATTGAGGCTTGTTTCACCCGCTACTGGAGACAACCTTGACATCCGATGTGAAAGAGCCGGAATGGCTCACGCAGGCCCGCACGCTCTCCACGGCCGAAGTGTCCGACGCCCTGGACTTCTTCAACCTGCCGGGAAGCGCATTGGGCATCCGCCCGATCGCAGGCCCGGCCAAGCTCTTCGGTCAGGCCTTCACGATCCGCTTCGCTCCGATCGATCGCGCCCAGCCGGGCACCGTGGGCGACTACATCGACCGCCTGCGGCCGGGCAGCGTGGTCGTGCTGGACAACGCCGGCCGGCTCGACTGCACGGTCTGGGGCGGCATCCTGAGCCGGCTTGCCGCGCACAAGCGGATCGGAGGGACTGTGATCAACGGCGTATGCCGCGACACAGCGGAAGCCGATGAAGCCGACTACCCCCTGTACGCCGCCGGCAAGTTCATGCGGACCGGCAAGGATCGCGTCCAGGTCGAGGCCTACGAGCAGCCTGTGAGCCTGGGCGACGTGCGCGTCTGCAACGGCGACCTCCTCATCGGCGACGACGACGGCGTGGTGGTCGTGCCTCACGCGCGCATGCAGGAGGTGCTCACGAAAGCACTGGAAACCCGGGTCGTCGAGGTGCAGATTCTCGATGCGGCGCTGGCAGGCATGCCGCTGGCCGAAGCGCGCAAGAAGTTCGGCTATCACACCCTGCAGCGTTCGCCCACCACGCTTGCGAGCCAGGCTTGACTGCAGCCCCCTGAGATATCAAGAAGCAACGGAGACAAGATATGAAATCGATCCCTTCCCTGATCGGCGCGGCTGCCGTCGGCCTGACACTGAACGCCCTCGCAGGCGTCGCCTTCGCGGAGCCGGCGTATCCATGCCAGGTCGTGAAGCTCGTGTCGCCCTACCCGCCCGGTGGCACCACCGACATCCTCGCGCGCCTGGTCGCACCGGGCCTGGCCAAGGAACTGGGCACCAACGTCATCGTGGACAACAAGGGCGGCGCCAGCAGCAACATTGGCACCGAGTTCGTGTCGGCCGCGGCGCCCGACGGATGCACGCTGCTCCTGGGCAACAACACGGGCGTGGTCATCAACCGCAACCTGTACAAGCTTCGCCTCGACCCGATCAAGTCGCTCGCGCCAGTCGTCGAAGTCGCCTCCGTCCCGCTGGTCCTGTACGTCAACGCGACCGAGTCGGCAAAGACGCTTGATCAGCTCGTGGCAGCCGTCAAGGCGAAACCAGGAAAGTACAGCTTCGCATCTGGTGGCAGCGGCAGTCCGCAGCATCTGATGGGCGAGTTGTTGAAACTGGAGATGAACCTGGACATGACCCACATTCCGTACCGGGGGCAAGCGCCGGCCATGGCCGACGTGATTGCCGGCCAGGTGCCCGTCGCCTTCGAAACAACGACGGCGATCGCATCACAGCTGGGGGGAGGACGCATTCGAGCCCTGGCAACCACCGGCAGCGCGCGCTCGAAAAACCTTCCCGACGTTCCCACCATGAAGGAGTTGGGTCACCCGAACTTCGTCATCGAGAACTGGTACGGCATCTTCGCTCCCGCCAAGACACCGACTGCGCTCGTGGCGCGATTGAACCGCGACCTGCGCAAGGTCCTGAAGAGCGCCGAGGCCTCCAAAAGCCTGGCGGACATGGGGTCGCGAGACGTCTCCGGTACATCGGAGCAGTTCGCCCAGTTCATCGACAAGGAGCTTCCCTACTGGGAATCGCTCGTCAAGCGTTCTGGCGCCAAGGTCGACTGAGCCATCGCCCGCCAAACCCCATCAGTTTCAATTCCGGAGAGTATTCGTGGTCACTTCTGAACAGATCAACCAGCTTCGCGACCTCGGCGCAGCAACCGTGTACGAGGCGCAAGGCGCCAAGGGAGCGCTCGACCACGGCGTCAAGCCCATCGACCCATCCGTCAAGCTCGCTGGCCCCGCGTACACGGTGGACTGCCGCCCTGCCGACAACCTGATGCTGCACTATGCCGTGCAGAAGGCCAGACCCGGTGACGTGCTCGTGGTGGATGCAAAGGCTTTCATGGAAGCTGGCCCCTGGGGCGACGTTCTGACGATCCAGGCCATGAAGGTCGGCATCGCCGGCCTCGTCATCAATGGCTGCGTGCGCGACGCCAGCCTGATCATCGAGCTGGGCTTCCCCGTGTTCTGCCGCGGCCTGTCGATCAAGGGGACCGGCAAGAACCAGCCGGGCAAGGTCGGCGTGCCTGTTCTGATCGGCGACGTGCAGATCAATCCGGGCGACATCGTCGTGGGAGACCGGGACGGCATCGTCGTGGTTCCGGAAACCGAAGTCGGCAGTGCAATCGCCACGAGTCTTGCGCGGGAAGCCAAGGAGGTGCAACAGCGCAAGGCAATCCAGGAAGGTACCTCCACCATCGATCTGCTCAACCTGGCCGACACGTTGAAGCGCTTCGGCCTGGTGTGACCGGCCCGCGGTCAGGTGAAGGCCTTGACCGCAATTCCCGCATCGTTCAGCCGCGTGCGAATGGTGCTCGCCATCTGAATGGCGCCGGGACTGTCGCCATGCACGCAGATCGATCCGATCTCCATCCGCAGCAAGGCGCCTTCGACGGTCTCCACTCCACCGGCCTCGACCATCCGTAGCACGCGCGCAGCCACTTCTTCGGGGTCATGCAAGACCGCACCGGGCAGCTTGCGAGAGACCAATCGGCCGTCGATGGTGTAGGCCCTGTCGGCGAAGATCTCTGCACAAGTGCGCATGCCGAGTTCTTTCGCGATGCGTGTGGCGTGACCATCGGGATACGTGAGCAACACCAGCTTGCGATCCACCGCGGCGATGGCTCGCACGATGGCACCCGCCACAGCAGCATCGACCTGCGACAGGTTGCCCAATGCGCCGTGCGGCTTAACGTAGGTGATCGGATGGCCCACGAGGTCCGCCACGCCCATTGCGGCCCCGACCTGGTAGGCGACGAACTGCTCGATCTCGACGGGGGAAAATGGCAGCTCCCGGCGGCCGAATCCCCACAGATCGGGGTAACCCGGGTGGGCTCCGACGGCCACGCCCAGTTCCTTGGCGCGCGCGAAGGTCCGCGCCATGATGTGCGGGTCTCCGGCGTGCATTCCGCAAGCGACATTCGCGGAGCTCACGATCTCGAGGATCGCGTTGTCGTCCCCCATCTTCCAGGCGCCGAAGCCTTCGCCGAGGTCGGAGTTCAGATCCACGGATCGCGGGACGCTTGTCGAATTCATGGGGGCTTCCTTTCGAGGTTGGGTTGAACGGGTTTTCTCGCCACAGGACACGGCTTGAGCGCCAGCCCATGCCGGATGCGCGCCTGCTCGTGCTCCTGGTCGCGGATGGCTGCAACGGCTGCTTCATGCTCGACCAGTTCGAACCGGATGCGCTGCCCGGGGCGAAGCTGGGCAAGCCGCCAGAGGTCCGGCTCGATGACGTTGGCGATCTTTGGGTAGCCGCCGCATGTGTTGGCCTCGGCCATCTGAACGATCGGTTGACCTGAAGGCGGAACCTGCACGGTCCCCGGCACGATGCCGTGCGACAGGAGCTCCAGCGGTTTGCGGGTCGACAAGGCATGACCGTCAAGCCGAAAACCCTGCCGGTTGCAATCCGGGGTCAGCCGATATTCGCTTTGCTGGAAGGTTCGCGTCGCATCCGCAGTGAAGTGCGGGTACTCGGCCGATGCGAGCACGCGGATCGTCGCCGCGCCAGCAGCCACCTGGCCGAAGAATTCAAACCGCGATGCCGGCCCGATGCCGAACGGGGTGACGTCGGTTGCGTCGCAACGCCCGCCCTCCCCCAGCGCCAACCGGTCCCCCTTGCGCAACCCGCGACCTTCCAGCCCACCGAAACCACTCTTCAGGTCCGTCGAGCACGAGCCGAGGACGCGGGGCACGTCGATGCCACCAGCGATCGCCAGGTAAGCCCTGGCGCCTCGCTCCGGGGCGGCGATGGTCAGCACCTCGCCGGCATCGACCGAGGCCGCCCACCAGCTCGGCAGCTTTCGCGCCCGCATCTCGAGCGTCGTGATCGCGCCCGTGCATGAAAAACGCAGGGGCTGGTGGAACCGAATCCTGAACGGAAAGATGCTGATCTCGATGCCAGCCGCAGCGGCATCATTGCCGACCATCCAGTTCGCCATCGAGAGCGCCGGCGCATCCATCGCACCGGCGCCGCAAACGCCGATCGCAAGATGCCCCGGTCGCCCCAGGTCTTGCACCAGGTTCAAGCCGCCGTTGCTGAGGACCTCGATCATCGCCTCGCGTCCCGCGCGATGAAGCGGATCTGGTCGCCTGGCGCCAGCAGGCAAGGCCGGGCACGCGAGGGATCGAACATGTCGAGCTTCGTCGCGCCGAGCGCGTGCCATCCGGAGGGCATGTCCATCGGGATCACGCCCGTCTGCGCCCCGCCGATCGCCACTGTGCCCCTGGCGATCCGGGGGCGCGGCGTCGTGTGCCTCGGCGTGCTGAGGCCCGAAGGCAGGCCGACAAGGTATGCGAACCCCGGTACAGACCCGATGCACGCGACGTGATATGTCGCCGACGTGTGAAGCCGGATCACTTCATCCACGCCAAGACCCGCGTGCCTGGCAACGCCTTCCAGCTCGGAGTCTCGCGAGGTGTCGTACACCACCGGCACTTCGATCATGCGTCCGCTTTCCTTGCTCGGACGTGCAGATTTCCACGCCTGAAGAAGCTCGAGGGCCAGCGCCTGCGGATGCGTGCGCAGCGGATCGAACATGACGAGCAGGTTGTTCACACCGAGGACCACGCTGCGCAAGCATTCCCAGCGCAAGAGTGGCCCAGCCTCTCCGACCAGTGCCCACAGGCGTCTCTGGGCCGGAAGACTGAACGGTCCGCTGGAAACATCCAGCAGGAGCCCGCCCGCGCCGCAGGGCTGAACACGAGGCTTCATCGGAAGTTGGCGAGGCATTCAGTCGGCCTTGATCCCCGCATCGTCGATGACCTTCTTCCACTTGGCGCCTTCCGCTCCCATGATCGCGCTCACGGCGGAGGACGCCCCGCCTGCGATCTCGATGTCCATCTCGATCAGCCTGTCCTTCGTTTCCTTGTCATTCAGGATTGCATTGAAAGACTGGTTCAATTTGCCGACGATTTCCTTGGGCGTGCCGGCAGGTGCCACCACGGCGTACCACAGGTAGATCTCGAAGTTCTTCATGCCCTGGGTGTCCGAGACAGGCGTGAGTTCGGGATAGCGCTGGTTGCGTCCCGGCGAAGTGACGGCGAGCGCCCGCAGCTTGCCCGCCTTGACCAGAGGCATGGCCTCGGAAACAAGGGCGATCATCACGTCGATGTTGCCGGCCATCAGGTCTTGCAATGCAGGGGCACCGCCCTTGTACGGAACATGGGTTGCTTCGACCCCGGCGGCGCGCTTGTAGAGCTCCATGGCGAGGTGGCTGGGTGCGCCGCTTCCCGCCGATCCGTAGCTGATCTTTCCCGGATTGGCCTTCAGGTAGGCGGTGAGCTCCTCCATGGTCTTGACCGGCAGACGCGGGTTGACCACCACGACGCTGGCGATCCGGGCCACCGGCAAGATGGCCGAGAAGTCCTTCGCCGGGTCGTACTGCAGCCGGCTGAACAGCGACGGGTTGATGGCCAGCCCGATCGTCGTGGCCATCATCAGCGTGTAGCCGTCGGCGGGTGACTTGGTAACGCTCGCGGCGGCAACCTGCTCCGAGGCGCCAGGCTTGTTGTCAATGAGCACCGGTTGGCCGATACCTTCGGAGAGCCTCTGTCCGAGCAGCCGGGCCAGAGAATCCGTCGAGCCGCCCGGCTGGTAAGGAACGACGATGCGAAGAGGCTTGCTCGGGAAATCGCTGGCAAATGCCAACGGCACGCACACGAGCAGCAACGAGGCGATGGCACGGCGAACAATGGAAATCATGATGCGATCCAGAAAATGGAGACGAATGTCGACACCGCTCGCTCGCGACGAGTCTGCGGCTCGTCGCATTTCGAGGAGAGCCGGGCTGAAACATGAAGGGCCGGTCTTCGGCCCAAGGCGCGCGACAGCGCTGCTACTGCTGCGGAATGTTGAGGTCCTTGATCAGCTTCGCGTAGAACGCCGACTCCGCCTGGATGAATGACGCGAATTCCGCGGACGAACCACCCGAGGGATACAAGCTCATGTCGCTGAGCTGCTTCTGAACGTCAGGTGTGGCCAGCACCTTTTGCGTTGCCGCATTGAGCTTCTGGATGATCGGTGCGGGCGTGCCACTCGGGGCCAGCAGGCCCATCCAGTAGATCGCCTTGTAGTTCGGGACACCCGCCTCGGCGACCGTGGGAACGTCGGGCAGCGAGGGAAGACGCTTGTCGCTGGTCACCGCCAGCGCCTTGAGCTTGCCGCTCTTCACGTAAGGAACGGCCGTGGGCGACGTCTCGAACATGAGGTCGATATGCCCACCCAGCAAATCGGCCAGCGCGGGCGCCCCGCCCTTGTAGGCCACATTGACCATGTCGGTTCCCGTGGCACTCATGAAGATCCGGGCGGACAGGTCCTGCGGGTTGCCGATGCCAGATGTGCCGAAGCTGAGCTTTCCCGGCTTGGCCTTCAGCTGTGCAACCAGCTCCGCAACGCTCTGAACCGGCACGTTCGTCGAGTTGACGACAAGCACGTTGGGCTGGTCTGCCACCCGTATGACGGGCGCGAGGTCCTTCAGGGGATCGAACGGCAGTTTCAGGAACAGGTGCGCATTGGTAGCCACACTGAACGGCGCCATCACCAGCGTGTAGCCATCCTTGGGCGCCTTGGCGACCGCGTCCATGCCGATGTTCCCGCTGGCGCCGGGCCGGTTGTCCACGATGACTGGCTGGTGGAGCTCATCGGACAGCTTCTGGCCGATCAACCGCGCCACCATGTCGATGCTTCCGCCCGGAGGGAATGGCACCACCATCCGGATCGGCTTGGAAGGGAAATCCTCGGCTGCGATCGCGCTCTGCCCAAGAGTCGCACCGACCGCGAAGGTTGCGACGAGTGTTCGGATGAGGGTCTTCATGATGATTGCGGACGTGAGTTGAAAAAAAGACGGCGTCGGCGCTGGCGATCAGCGCTCGCTTCCGGGGCTCCAGCGTCGCTGGTGCCACGAGGTACATGCCTGGTAGCCGCGCGCCGCATCGAGCACGCGAGCGTCGGCGTTCGTGGGACCTGCAATCTGCAGACCGATAGGAAGTCCGTTCTCGTCCTCCCCCGCCTGCACGGAGATGCCGCAGAGATCCAGGAGATTTCCGATGCGTGCATAGCGCACGGGTGGATTCGCATGGTCGACATCGCTCAAAGGGCGGGCCGTCCATTGCGAGGTCGGCGTGAGAAAAACATCGAGGTCGCCGAGCGAATCGGCGAACTGCGCCTGCAGTTCCTCACGCCTTCTGCAGGCCGAGACGTACTTCGCCGCGGTGAACCTGGCGCCGGCGAGAATTCTGGGACGCACGGACGCATCCATCTGCAAAGACGAGTTCGCGGCGAGATGCCCCCAGCTCGCGGCCGCTTCGGACAGCAGGATGGTGCTCGCCACATCGGCGAAGTCGTCGAAACTGGTCGGCAACACCAGCTTGCGCAGATGAGCGCCCTGCGCGCGAAACGTATCCAGCACGCGCATGTACGCGACATGGATCTCGGGCTGCAGACCATCCAGATCGGCTGCATCGAGGAAGCCGACGCGCAACCCCTCCAGAGATGGCGTAGCGCCAGCGTTGACTTGCGATGTCGGAAACGCATGCCGATCACCAGTCAGCTCGGCGAACATCAGGGCAGCGTCTTCGGCGGTCTGCGCGAGAACGCCCACGCTGTCCAGCGTGGTGCTCAGCGGCACCACACCCTCGCTTCGCAGACGTCCGATGGTGGGCTTGAAGCCCGTCACGCCGCACAACGCCGCGGGTACCCGCACCGACGCACCCGTGTCGGTGCCGACGCTCAGCGGCACCATGCCGGCCGCTACCGCCACCGCGGAGCCGCTGCTGGAGCCTCCCGGCGAAAGATGCGCGCCGCGGCCCCAGGGGTTGCGGGGTGCGCCCATGAACTCGTTTGCTCCCCATGCGCCGAGCGCAAACTCCACCATGTGGGTCTTTCCGACCACGATGGCACCGCATTCGAGCAAGCGCTGCGTGATCCATGCGTCGGCCTTGGCCGTGTTGTCCGAGAGCAGTGTCGAACCGGCCGTGCTTGGGCGCCCCCTGACGTCGATGTTGTCTTTCAATGCGACGGGTATGCCGTGCAGAGGCCCCAGCCAGTGGCCGGCTCGGATCAGTTGGTCCGCCGCCTCGGCGGCAAGCAGTGCCTCTTTCGCGTAGATCTCTACAAAGGCGTGCAGCCGCCCATCGAGCTCGTCGATCCGCCGCAATGCGTACTCGGTGAGGTCCAGGGATGTGCAGGCGCCAGAGCGCAGCATCTCGCCCATGGAGACCACGCTCGGAAAGCCTTCGGCAAGGATCTGGGAAGCGACGGTCATGCCTGCGCTCCCATGGCCTTGGCGATCAGCGCCGAGGTTCCCATGATGTCAGGGTACTTCTCGCCACCATCCAGCCGCTTCAGCGTGAGCTTCTCATCGCTCATCATCTTCAGAGCGCGATGTGCGCTGGCCTCTATGTCGGCAACCGGAATGACGAGGACGCCGTTCTCATCCGCGAGGATGGCGTCGCCCGGCGTCACCGCCACAGAGCCGCAGGTCACCGGCACACAGAATTCGCCGCCCAGGCCCAGACTCTTGACGGTGACGGCCGAAGTGCCCTTGGACCAGACCGGGACGCCGTACTGCCGGAGTTCGCCGAGATCGGTGACCAGTCCATCGACAACGATGCCCGCCACTCCGGCCACTTTCGCCGCGTAGGCCACCGCGCCGCCAAGGGTCGCGATGGTTTCGTCGCCACAACGATCGATCACGATGAAGTCACCGGGCCGCGCCTGGCCGATCGCGTAGTGAACCATGGCGCCATCCATTCCCGGTACCCGGACCGTGATGGCCGTGCCGGCGACGCGGCGGTCCTGGAAATGAGCCCGGATCGCCGGCACCATGAAACCCGTATGCCGGAAGTGGCCGATGACAGCAGGTTCGGCGCGCACGAGCAGTTCGAGGAGTGCCGGGTCGACAGGCGGAGGAAGGTGATTCAGTACAAACACATTGATTCCCAGTGGTCGGTTGCAATGGAGCGAACTCTAGGAGGCACCCGCCGGCGCGAAAAGACACAAATCTCGACCCAGGGCTATAAACTAAATTGATGTTGCGCATCACATTCAGGCAGCTCGAAGCCTTCTACTGGGCTGCGACGTTGGGCACGGTCAATGCGGCGGCCAAGCATTTGTTCGTCAGTCAGCCCGCCATTACCGCGCGCATGAAGGAACTCGAAGAAGTGCTGGGCATGGCCCTGCTCAGCCGAAGCCAGCAAGGCGTCCAGTTGACGCCAGCCGGGCGCGAAGTTCTGGAGCACGCCAAGCGCTTGCTGACATCCGGCTCGGAGCTGGAGAAGTGCAGCGAGCACGACGTTCCGCCGCTCGATGGTGTGTTGCGAATGGGTGCAGACGAGTCGTCGGCGGCCGTGGCGGTGTCGGAGATTCTTCGTCAACTGAAGGTTCGTTATCCCGCCTTGAGGGTCGAGCTGCGCATCGAACGCAGCCAGGTGCTCCACGAAAAACTCAACCGGCGCGAGCTCGACATCGCCTTGCAGACCAGTCCCTCCGCACGCCCCCATGTGATCGACGAGTTGCTTGGGTGGGTTCAGGTCGCATGGGTGGCCAGTGCATCCGTGGAGCTTGCGCATCTGCCTTTCTCGCCGGCCGACGCGGCGTCCGTTCCGCTGGTGACGAACCCCCAGCCCTCCATCCTGCACGAGGTTGCAAGAAACTGGCTCAGTGCAGCCGGTACGGATCTGCATCGCCTGGACACATGCAACTCGCTCGTGATGATCATGAAGATCCTGCGAGACGGCCACGCCGTCGCTGCGCTGCCGGTTCCGGTCGTCATGGAAAACCTGAAGCAGGGAACGCTGAAGCTGATCGAATCGGATCCCCCGCTTCCGTCCATTGCTTACTACGTCTCCTACCTTGTCGAGAAGCAACCGGCGGGCGTCGAGGTCGTCGTCGATCTCGTCAAGGCGGTCCTTGCGTCGGCGCAGTTCTTTGTCGACAACCCGCCCTCTGCCGCCGGCGACACGAGGTCGATGCCCGCTCGCCTGCCCTGATGGTCTCGATGAATCTGCCGCGCGCCATTGCGTATCTTCCGGCAGTTCATTGAACGCTCGCTCCAGTTCGGGCAGCCATACGTTTGGCCTATGAATTCGTTTGCCTGTTCGAAATATACAAAGCGCGAACGAAGCCTCAGAGTGCACTTCGAGCAATCTTGCTGATCGACAGAGCAGTGCATACCGTGAGCGCGAACAAGGAATTCATCCATACCCACTTCAATTTCCCGGTCGATGACGTCGAGTTGAGTGTCGCCGCGATCCATCGCGAGGGGCATCTTTCTCCGATCGTCTTCCTGCATGGATTTGGATCGACCAAGGAAGACTACGCCGACATCGTGCGGCACGCTGCGTTCGATGGGCATCCCTTTCTCGCCTACGACGCACCCGGTTGCGGAGCAAGCGAATGCAGTGATCTTTCGCGAGTCTCCATTCCATTCCTGGTGAAGACTGCCGAGCAGATGCTGGATCGCTTGGGCATCGATCGATTTCACCTCGTTGGCCACTCGATGGGCGGCCTGACGGCCTTGATGCTGGCGGATCGCCACCCCGATCGGGTGCTCAGCTTCGTGGATATCGAAGGCAACATTGCGCCCGAGGATTGCTTCCTGAGCCGGCAGATCACCCACTATCCGGCCGACGATGCGGAGCACTTCTTCGACGAGTTCATTGCACGCACCCTGCAGTCGCCAGCCTATGCGAGCGCCCTCTACGCAGCTAGCCTGCGTCACAAGGTAAGAGCGGGCGCGGTCGGCCCGATTTTTCGCTCGATGGTTGAGCTTTCGGACAACGCGGATCTCATGAAGAAGTTTCTTGGGTTGCCTTGCCCCAGGATGTTCATGTACGGCGAGCAGAACGCCTCGCTTTCGTACCTGTCGCACATCGAGCGACATGGCGTCCGACTGAGCGAGATCGGCGCTTGTGGTCACTTTCCGATGTACTCCAATCCGGTTGCAATGTGGAAGGAAATAGCTGTGCTTCTAGTCCGCCCTGGGTCAACCTCATGACGGCTCATAGAGAACAACCGCACGCTGGTTGTTCTGTATTGAACTTCACCGATCTGCCATCGCTGTATCTCGCCATTTCCACCATGCCGCCAAGCGAAAAAAATCGGCTTTGCTTGGCTCGTCATGCGCGAGAGGCCAATGAAGCGCAGCAACGCAAGACAATTCAGGAGGGCGCCCTACCATCAACGTTCTTAATCTCGCGCAGATGTTGATGCGGATTGGGCTTGGCTTGCTGCCGCGCTAGCCGATCTTCACTTAACCCCCTTGGGAGGCGCGCCGAACAGTCCGCACTCGCGGTTCGAATTACCCGTGCAGCGCACTCCCAGGAAGGACCCGCGACTTGGGTGGAAGCCCCCGTCCATCTTGGCACCCACGGCAAGGCCGTTGGGCGGCAACGGCTGACCGAACGCCACGAGTTGGTCCCGACACCATTTGTGAAAGTGGCGGACATGGACGCGGTCTGCCAATGCCTTGGCCTGCATGGTGGCGTGCAACTCGACCGCCAGCGGCTCGTTGTAGCAAAGGACGAGCACGGGCTTGTGCAGGTCCGTCGAGGCCTTGGCCAGGTACTCGGCGCGGTAGCCCAGGATCGTGGTCTTGCCAGAGCCTGCGACGCCGTGGATGACCCGGTGGCCGTCGCCCAGGCTGCGTGCCAGCTGTTCCTGCTGCAGGTCCATCACGCGCAGGAAGTCGGGAATCGTCGCCTTGTCGTCCGCATCGTCGAAGAGCGCGCCTTGCTCGGGGACGCGCACCTCGGGAAACAGGTTCCAACGCACCCGGTCGATTTGGGGTAACGACAGGGCGCCGCGCATCAACTGCGGAAACATGTCCCAGAGCCGGCTCTGGAAGGCCTCGGGCTCGGCGTCCTCCAGCATCTCATCGGAGCAGACAACCCGGTTCGGCTCGATCGCACTTCCAAGCCCGGCGGCGTCGAACTGCTTGCGCGTGATGCGGGTGAAAACGACGCTGTAGCTCCACGGGAAGGTGAGCATGCCCTGCCATTTGCCCTCGTGCTGAATCAGCTGCGCATCGCGCTTGAGGGCATCGACAACCTGCAGGGATTGATGTCGGGCTTGCTCGATCGGATTGGGAACGCTCTTGGGAACGCCATCGGGTGCGTTCAACCAGTCACCGCGGCTGGCTTTCTGGATGGTTTCCAGGCGCCAATCCTTGGTTTCGAGGATCAGCAACCCGCGACGCGGGTGCAGCACCACGAAGTCGGGATGGCATTGCTTGGGCCTGATCGGAACGTCAAACCACAGCAGGTAGTCTTCGTCGAGCTTCTGCTGCAGCCGCTCCGCCAAGCGGCGCTCGCCCGAGGTCATCCGCGCGACGCAGCTGCTCAACGCAGGGATCAGTGCAGCCATGGACGATACGGTCGCGTAGTAGGTTGACTGGGATAAGGCCAGGCCACAACCTCCCGTAACAGCTAGATACAGTCAACCATGTTCGCCCTGCGCCTCTGCGCAGCCCCGAGGCGAGGCTGGCACCGCATGATGACGCAGGCCTTGGCCAGCCACTCATCCGAGACACCCAGCTCAGCGTCATCGACTTGATCCAAGCCTTCGCATGCGGCTCGCTGCGCTTCGTTCGCGGCGCCAACATGGCTCGTCGACGATTTGGAGTGCTTCCCATCACCATCCAAGAAGTGGCCCGTAGGGCGCAAGAACGATGCGAGGCGACCGGGCCTCCACTCAATCGTCGCCGGGCAGACACTCCCCGCAAAGCGCTGCGGCGCCGTGCGCGCGTTCAATACCGCCTCGGATAGGAGCCGAGAAGCCGGAACTCCGCATGCTCCTCCAGCACTCCGGCTGCGATCGCAGCCCCCCAGATGATCCAGCCTGTCGCGGCCGGACCGGCACAGCAGTTGAAGGTCCGATGTGCTACAAGTGTGCTACAGTATGCGCAACTGCCAATGTCATGAGGTCCATCAACATGTCGACAACGACCATCCGCCTTGAAGATGAGCTCAAGGCCCGCATCGCGGCTGCGGCTGCGAGGTCGGGCAGGTCTTCGCATGCGTTCATCCTGGACGCGCTGTCCGACATGGTCGAGCGCAGCGAATTGGACGAGGAACTGCATCGAATCGCAGACAAGCGATGGGCTGCGTTGCAGCGCACTGGCGAATCGGTCGCCTGGGAGGATGCTGCGGCCTACCTGAAGGCACGCGCGGCCGGCCAGAAACCTCGCCGGCCTCTGGCGCGCAGGCCGGGGATCTGACCGGCCCATGGTCCGCATCGAGCTGGCGCCAGAGGTTCTGGACGACATCGACCGCTTCATCGACCATCTGGAACAGCACCAGGTCGCCGATGCAGCGAACCGGGTCGCGGAGATTCTCGAGGCCATCCAGATCCTTGCGCGCAGCCCGCTGATCGGCTGCCCCGTCGCAGGCGGAAAGCGCGAGCTGATCATCGGCAAGGGCAACCGCGGCTATGTGGCGCTGTACCGTTACCTCGCCGGGATCGAGACCGTCTTCATCCTGGCACTGCGAGCCCAGCGCGAGTCCGGGTTCAAGCACTGAAGGGCGGCCTGCCTGCGCCTCGACCTCGCGCTTCGAACGCCGCTCACCCTCCCCTCCCGCTCTCGCCTCGACCCAGGCGACGCACGACCGAGTCGAGATCCCACACACGGCGCGCGCGCCTCCCGGGATATTCAATATCTTCGAGGGTAGGAGCCGAGAAGCCGGAACTCCGCATGCTCCGCCAGCAACCTCGCGATCTCCGGCTGTGAGGCATGGCCCACGACGTCGATGACATAGCGGTGTCCATCCAGCGATCGCCTGCCCGGGCGTTCGTAGACGGCCAGGACCCGGGCCGATTTAGCGAGCGCCTGCAGCGATCGCTGAAAGCCCTCTTCGTCGACGGTCAGCAGCAGCGTCGTCTTGTCATGGCCGCTGGGTGCCGGGATCGCATGCCCCAGCACCCACCAGCGCGTCGTGTTGTGAGGCCCCTCCTCGATGCCGCTGACGATCGGCACGAGGCCATAGAGTCGGGCCGCGCCGGGCGGTCCCATGGCGGCCATGCCCGACGCTGCCCCTTCCGCCACCGACTTCGCCGCAGCGCCTCCGCTGGCCGCCGGCTGGCGTTCGACGTCTGGCATCTCCAAATCGAGCCAGGGCTCGACCTCCTCCAGCGCCACGGGGTGCGCCAGCACCGTGCGGATGTCCTCCTTGCGGGTGCCGGGCTTGACCAGCAGGCTGTAGCCCAGTGCCTTCGGGTACTCGCCCACCACATGCACGGTCTCAAGCGCCAGCACGTCGTCCAGATAGGGCGTGGCCCCGACCACCGACGTCGTGGCGGGCACGCAGGCCTTGGCGACGGTTTTCGCGCGCAGGGCCTTGAAGAGCGCCTGCCTGTCGAGCGCGACCAGGTTCGCGTCGCCGAACAGGTCCATGCAGGCCTGGTGGGTCCAGCTGCCTGCCGGTCCCAGGTAAGCGATCTGGGCGCTGGTGATCGAAGAGACGCCCATGGCAAGCGTGGCCATCGTGACGGCGCACAGGGAAAGGGTTTTCATGAGTTTGAACGGCACGGGCAACAACAACGGTGGAGAGAAGCGCACGGGTCTCCAGCGCACGCCGCATCGAGATCGCGGCGTTGGAGGCCTGCACGTCTTCACGACGGAGGCCGCAATGATCCAGACGGCGGGCGCGCTCGGCAACGCGTGCGCGGCATGCACTTTCTCGCACGCTGCCGTGCCCAGGATTGCGAGCGCCGCCGGCTACCACGTTGCGTGCTGCGCAAAACCGCGGCAAGACAGATGCGAAGGCAGCGCCGGCAGCAGCACCTCGCGAAGGCCACGCTTGCACGGAGCCCCGATCACGCGGCTGGCTGCAGCCCGAAAAGGGCGCTGGCGGACGGAGCAAGGAGAAAAGCACGATGCCTGGTTGGCACCCACGCGCCCTCCCCTCCGCAGCGATGACATGCTGAGTGGCCCGTCCGCCACTCCACAGGCCACAGGCGCGCTGTCAACCTCGCGATCACCGCGGCAAAAGCATCCGGCTGCCGGCAAGCCTCAAGGACCTCAGCCTTGAACCGCGCGCTGTGCTTGCGACGGGTCGCCCGCTTAACCACACCATCTATTGCATCCACATCATTCAGCGCGGACACGATGCCTGCCGACTCTCAGGCAATCAAGATGACTTCACCGTGCGCTTACATCGAATTGCACGAGGTCCTTACTCCGAGTGCTCGCGCGCATACACCCGCAGGCCATCGACGTTCAAGACGTCGATGCTTCCGTAGCGGATGTGAAGCAAGCCCGCCTCCTCCAACTCGTGCAGGGCGCGATGGGCGACCTGGCGGGAAATTCCGGCCAGCCGGCCAATCTCCTCCTGCGATATATGCAGGACTGGATGGGTCTGGGGGTTGAGTTGAGGATTAAAGAGTTCAGCCAGGCAGCCTGCCACGCGCGAACTGATGTCGTGCATCCGATAGCTCTCGGCCAGCGCAATGAATTGACCGAGCCTTGCGTTGAGCTGATCGATCATGAAATGGCAAAAGCTCAAGCTGTTGGCGACCAAGTAGTGAAAGGTCTGGCTCGGCATCAACGCAATGCGGGTGTCACGCAGCGCGACAACGCCGTAGGGACGCAACTCCCCCTTGAGCACGGAACCTTCCCCGAGCCAACCGCCATTGGTGACCCCGGTCAATGTGGTGCTTCGGCCGTCCGCCGACAGGACGTCCACTTTGACCATCCCTTCGACGATCCCGATCCAGTGCGTCGCCGCGCTTGATTTGCGGCAGACGATCTCACCAGCCGAATAAAAGCGGTCCTGCGTTTCCAGTTCGACGCGCTGAAGTTGCTCGCGCGTCAGTCCGCCGGCCCAAGCAGCCGCTCGCAACATCGAGATGGTCTGCGCGTGATTTGTCATCGGAAAGACTTTCTTCCTCGGCCTTAGTGCCTAGCATGCACTGCGCAGGCGACGGCCTGAGTCGTCTGAGTTTATGTGGCAGTACGAACAGGAGACAAATCATGAGAAACCCTCTATCGATGGCAGGCTACGCGCTGCTGAGCATTCCCATCCTGCTGACCGCCTGCGGAGGCGGAAGTGACAGGGCAGGCAACTGGCCGGTGCTGTTCCCGACACCGGCGCCAACGCAAACACCACCGCCGACACCAGTTGCGACGGCGCAGGAGAAGTGCTCGATCTTCGCCGGCGCTTCGCTTGCCGGCGCAGCGCTCAAAGAGGCGACGCTCGTCCCGGCGGCAGCAGGAGCCGCGGAGTACTGCAAGATCACGGGCACCCTGCACGGCACGCTCAACTTCGAAGTGCATCTGCCCACTGTGTGGAACAACAAGCTCCTGTATGCCGGCGGCGGCGGTTGGGACGGCAGCATCAGCATCACGCCCGTCTCACCAAGTGGGGCAACTGCCGGCTACGTACTCGTGGCCTCGGATGGCGGGCGCCAGGGTGACGGCTTGGACGCTTCAGTCTTTTTGAACAATCCCACGGCTCAGGCGGACTTCGGCTATCTCTCGATCCATTCGGTCAATGAGGTCACCAAGGAGATCGTTCGCAAGCGCTATGGCTCGGATGCCGAGTTCAGCTATTTCGAGGGCTGCTCTAACGGCGGCAGGGAGGCATTGATCCAGGCCACGCGCTTCCCGAACGACTTCGACGGCATCGTCGTGCGTGCGCCGGCCTACTCTTTCACCGAACTGTTCCAGGCCTTTGTTGCGAACGGAAAGGCGCTTGCCGCGCCGGGCGGGCAATTGAGCGATGCGAAGGTCTCGCTCATCGGCAAGACCGTCACCGCGCAGTGCGACGCGCTGGATGGTGTGTCCGATGGCATCGTGAGCAACCAGGAAGCCTGCACGTTCAACCCAGCAGTGTTGCGCTGCACGGCAGGCGATGCGGACACATGCCTGAGCGACCCACAGATCGCGACTGCCAACACAATCTACTCCGAACTCAAGCGCAAGGACGGGACGACCGTCTACCCCGGCTGGGGACCTGGCGGCGAAGACCAGGGCTGGCCCCTGTGGGTGACGGGCTCCGCCATAGGCGGCACCGGCCTCCAGTTCCAGTTCGGGAGCGGCCTCGTTAAGTACTGGGTCACGGGCGATCCTGCCTTCAATGTGCTTGGCTTCGATCCGGAGTTCTACTCCGCGGGACTGCGGCTCGCGGCCACCACGCTCGATGCGACGCCGGACCTTCGCTCCTTCTTCGGACAGGGCGGCAAGATGATCCTTGCCCATGGAACGAACGACTGGGCAATCAGCTACAAGGGCTCGATCAAGTACTTCACCGATGTAGCGACCGCGGTCGGCGGCGCATCCACGCGGGATGCCTCGATGGAGTTCTTCCTCCAGCCCGGCGTTCAGCATTGCGCCGGCGGTGTCGGTCCTGACACCGTCGACCTTGTGGACGCAGTCGCAAAGTGGCGAGAGAGGGGCACAAAGCCCTCCACTCAAAACATCGTGGCGACCAAGCTGGATTCGACGACCAAAGCTCCAATACTTGCGCGCCCCTTGTGCAAGTACCCGACCTTTCCGAAATACAAGGGCAGCGGCGACGTGAATTCGGCGGACAGCTACAGCTGCCAGAGTTCTTGAGCGTCTTCATTTGCTGAATTGGCCCCACTTTCCGTGTGTCCGGCCGCCGACTCGCGCGGCCGGTCTACGACGTGTGCGCGGACGCGCTCGACACGGAATCCGACAGCGCTTGCGCGGAACGGAACGCCTGCGAGGGACGCACGTCCTCCACATCAGCAGTTCGCGCGCCGGGCTCATCCATCGCCGTCCTGACCGAACTGGACCACTTGCCGCCGCGGCGCGGCATTCAGCGAAGCTCATCTTGGCTCTGATCACAGTGCTGGCAAGCGCGGAACGCCGGCCTCGGACCCGGGGTCAGCGACTTGCCCGGTCTATGATTTCAGGCCCACAAAAAATGGCCGGAGGAAAAGATGCCCACTTCGCCGGATGGACGTGCGATCGCGAAGCTCGCCTGGGAAGCCGCCTTCGAGCGGCTAGGCAATGCTTTGCGCCCTCCAGATGGATACCCTGAGCCGACGCAGGAGCAGTTGGCAGCTTGCTACTGGAATGCGCAAGCCAGGCTCGACCAGGTGCGGGTCACGTTCAACATCCAGCCGCCAAGATGAGTACGAAGCGCAAAGGCGCGACCGCCCCGCTCCGTCGGATCTCGGCCGATGTCGACGAGCCCGAGGTTGGAGGGTTCACGTAGCCTGCCAGGGCAGGCCGCGCATGCGCTCGCGCTTTTCTTCTTCGTCGAAATGCGCGAGCGAGGGCTTGATGAGGTCGCTGCGCGCCACGAGGCCGACCAGCGCGAGCGACTGCGCATCTTTCACGACCGGCAGCCGCTCCAACCGGAGGCGCGCGAGGCGCGTCGCCACCACGCGGCAGTTCTCGCCCGCGAGCGCGAACGGCAGCGGCGCCGAGCCTTCGCAGGCATCGCCCACCGTGCCCACGCTGAACGCCGCGAGCATAGCGCGGTCGGCCATGCCGATCACCGCGCTGCCGCGCAGCACCGGGTAGGCGCGATGCACCTGACCTTCGCCGAAATACTGCGCAAGCGCCTCGCCCACGGGCAGCGCGGCGTCGATGCTGCGCACCTCGCGCGTCATCACTTCCTCGACCGAATGGCGCTCCAGCGGATCGATGCCGTACTCGCGGTAGATGTGATAGCCGCGGCGCGCGATCTTCTCGGTGAGGATCGAGCGGCGCATCGTGAGCACGGTGAAGCCGTAGGCCACGGCGGAGGTGGTCAAGAGCGGCAGCAGCGCATTGCTGTCGTGCGTGAGCCCGAAGGCGAAGATGGTGGCGGTGAGCGGCGCGCGCATCACGCCGCCGAGCGTGGCGGCCATGCAGACCAGCGGCCACAGCATCGGGTCGTTGCCGGGCAGCACGTGCGAGAGCACCACGCCGAGGCCCGCGCCCATCATCAACAGCGGCGCCAGCACGCCGCCCGAGGTGCCCGAGCCCAGCGAGATGACCCAGATGATCGCCTTCACCGCGAGCAGCGCGGCCACCACGCCGAGCGCGAGGTGGTTGTGCAGCAGGTCGCCAATGACGTCGTAGCCCACGCCCAGCGCGCGCGGCTCGAAGTAGCCGCCGATGCCGACCGCCAAGCCACCGATGGCCGGCCACCACATCCAGTGGATCGGCAGCTTGCCGAAGAGGTCCTCCACCTTGTAGAGCGAGATCGAGAGTGACGCCGAGAGCATCCCGCACAGGAGGCCGGCAACGATGCAGGAGAGCATCGCGAGCGGACCGGGCACAGCGGTCTGCAGCGGGAACAGCGGACCCGCATCCATCAAGAGCGGCCGCGTGAAGCCCGCGACCGCGCAGGCCACGGCCACCGGCAAGAGGCTGCGCGGGCGCAGCTCGAACAGCAGCAGTTCGACCGCCAGCAGCACGGCGGCCACGGGCGTTCCGAACACGGCCGTCATACCGGCGGTGGCACCCGCCACCAGCAGCGCCTTGCGCTCGGCGGCGGTGAGGTGAAAGTACTGCGCGATCAGCGAGCCGATGGCGCCGCCCGTCATGATGATCGGCCCCTCGGCGCCGAACGGCCCGCCGCTGCCGATCACGATGCCCGAGGACAGCGGCTTGAGCAGCGCGACCTTCGGCGACATCTTGCTTTTGCCGAACAGGATCGCCTCGATCGCCTCGGGAATGCCGTGGCCGCGGATCTTGTCGGAGCCATAACGCGCGATCAACCCCACGATGAGCCCGCCGATCACCGGCACCGCGATGACCCAGGCGCCCAGCGTGTGCGTGGCCGGCGAGCGGTCGGCCAGCGAGAAGGTCTGGAAGAAAAAGAGGTTGGTGAAGAAGCGGATCAGGTCGAGCAGCACGCGCGCGGCCACGGTGCTGATGGCGCCGATGACGATGGCCATGGCGGTGATGCGCAGCAGGCGGGCATTGAGGGCGAAGTCGCCGCGCGGAGGATGAGAAGGTGTGGACATGGCGGTTCAAGAGGGTCGATCTGCAGCGTCTTTGACCGCGCCGTGCGACCCGGCCTACACGCTGGCAGCTTCTGCCTTCGGTCACGGGTGTACCCAAACATGAAGCAAACCAAATATATCACGTCATGATAGATGTGGAATCGACTCTCCACTGCCCCTGCTATGCGCCGCCTCTGCTTGCGAGTGCGACAACCTCGGCCAGGTAAGCAACCTGATCTTTGTGCAAGACAGCGAGTCTCTCCAGTTTTTTTCGCCCCGCGGCCAAGAGGTGGATTTCGACCTGTCGTCGGTCCGTGGTGCTGGGTCTGCGCTTCACGAGGCCGGCCTCCTCGCAACGCGAGACGAGCGCTACGACGCCGTGATGCTGGGCCTGCAGCCGCTCGGCGATCTCGCTGACCGTGGCCCATTCCCGTCCCGGGAATCCCTGGGTGTGCAGCATCAACTGATACTGGAGCACCGTGATGCCCTCGGCCCTCGCGGCGTCTTCGCTGAAGCGAAGAAAGCTGCGAAGCCTGAATCTGAAATCGGACAGCGCCTCCAGGTGCTGTTTTTCGATGCTTCCCCGTTGGCTGGCCATTGCATTTCCAAGTGATGTGCGAACGGAGGGCAATGTAGCAGCGCGGGCCCATGCTTCAGAGGGTTATTACTCACGATGTGATGTAATAAACCTCATAACATGACATACCTGTCCGCAGCCTGACCGGCGAACCGGCGATACCGCGCCGGCCTTTGCCTGCCATGTGCATTCCTTGGGTCCGTGCCGCTCTTCGAGTCACTGCGCGGGCCGCGATGTTGCTGTTCCTGTCCTTCCTTACCAATCCCATTCCCATTCGAGAGAGAGATTGCTTATGCAGATCAAGAGCCAGAAGACCTTCTTCTCGGGCGTCATGTTCACCTGCGTCGGTGCGGCCTTCGCCCTCGGCGCCACCAACTACAACGTGGGCAGCGCGGCGCGCATGGGCCCGGGCTACTTCCCGCTGATCATCGGCACGCTGCTCACGGTGCTGGGACTGGTGGTGATCTCCAGCGCGTTCACCATCAAGACCGCCGACGGCGAGCCAGTCGGAAAGATCGCATGGAAGCCGCTGGGCTTCATCATCGGCGCGAACCTGCTGTTCGGCATCCTTCTCGCGGGCCTGCACAGCTTCGGCCTGCCTGCGATGGGCCTGATCGTCGCGATCTATGCGCTTGTGGTCGTCGCCTGTATGGCGGGCGCGAACTTCTCCATGAAGCTCTCGTTGATCCTCGCAACGGTGCTCGCCATCGGCAGCTACCTGACCTTCATCGTGGGACTGAAGCTTCAGTTCCAGGTGTGGCCGACCTTCATCAGCGGTTGAGCGAGGAGCCGGAACCATGACCGACCTGATCAACAACCTCTCATTGGGCTTCGCCACGGCGGTGTCGCTGCAGAACATCATCTATGCCTTCATCGGCTGCCTGCTGGGCACGCTCATCGGCGTGCTGCCGGGCATCGGCCCCACGGCCACCATCGCCATGCTGCTGCCGGCAACCTATGCGCTGCCGCCCGTGGCCGCACTCATCATGCTCGCGGGCATCTACTACGGCTCGCAGTACGGTGGCTCGACCACGGCCATCCTGGTCAACCTGCCGGGCGAGTCGTCTTCCGTGGTCACCGTGATCGACGGGCACCAGATGGCCAAGCAGGGGCGCGGCGGGCCCGCGCTCGCGGCGGCTGGGCTGGGCTCGTTCTTCGCAGGTTGCGTGGGCACGTTGATCCTGGCGGCGTTCGCTCCGCCGCTGACCGAGATCGCCTTCAAGTTCGGCCCGGCCGAATACTTCTCGCTGATGATCCTCGGCCTCATCGGCGCGGTGGTGCTGGCGTCGGGCTCGCTGCTCAAGGCCATCTGCATGATCATGGTCGGGCTGCTGCTGGGCCTGGTGGGCACCGACGTGAACTCGGGCGTGGCGCGCTACAGCTTCGACATTCCCGAGCTCACCGACGGCCTGGGCTTCATCGCCATCGCCATGGGCGTGTTCGGCTACGGCGAGATCATTGCCAACCTCGCCCGCCCCGAGGACGAGCGCGAGGTGTTCACCGCCAAGGTCTCGGGCCTCATGCCCACCAAGGAAGATTTCAAGCGCATGTTCCCGGCGGTGCTGCGCGGCACCGCGCTCGGTTCGTCGCTGGGCATCCTGCCGGGCGGCGGCGCGCTGCTGTCGGCCTTTGCGGCCTACACGCTCGAGAAGAAGATCAAGCTCAAGCCGGGCGAGGTGCCCTTCGGCAAGGGCAACATCCGCGGCGTGGCCGGCCCCGAGGCGGCCAACAATGCGGGGGCGCAGACCTCCTTCATCCCGATGCTCACGCTGGGCATTCCGCCCAATCCGGTGATGGCGCTGATGGTCGGCGCCATGACCATCCACAACATCCAGCCCGGCCCGCAGGTGATGACCAGCAACCCCGAACTGTTCTGGGGCCTGATCGCCTCGATGTGGATCGGCAACCTGATGCTGGTGATCCTGAACCTGCCGCTCATCGGCCTGTGGATCAAGCTGCTGACCATTCCCTACAAGTGGCTCTTTCCGGCCATCGTGCTGTTCTGCGCCATCGGCGTGTACTCGACCAACAACAACGTGTTCGACATCTGGCTGGTGGCGATCTTCGGTGTCGTGGGCTACACCTTCATCAAGCTCGGTTGCGAGCCCGCGCCGCTGCTCCTGGGCCTGATCCTCGGGCCGATGATGGAAGAGAACCTGCGCCGTGCGCTCCTGCTGTCGCGCGGCGATTGGAGCGTGTTCGTGTCGCGGCCGATCTCCGCGGGACTGCTGATCGCGGCGGTGCTGCTGCTGCTGGTCGTGCTGCTGCCGTCCATCCGGTCGAAACGCGAAGAGGCGTTCGTGGAGGAGACCTAGATGCGCTTGTAGCGACTTGGTGTGGGCCGCCGCCTGCCGCCTTCATTCGCGCTTGCGTCCGCGAAACTCGACACCGTTCAGACGGCGCCGTGAGCCTCCACGTAGAGCGCATAGAGTGAATGGCTGCTCGCCATGTAGAGGCGATTGCGTTTCGGCCCGCCAAATTCCAGATTCGGGCAGCGCTCGGGCAGGCGGATGAAGCCGATCGGCTTGCCTTGCGAATTGAAGATCTTCACGCCGTCCATCTCCTCCGACCTGGCGGTCGGCAGGTAGGCCTTCATCCCACCACCGATGTCGCTGGGCTCGGTCGCCAGCGCACCCGTGTAGCCCCACCCGCACCAGAGATTGCCTTCACGGTCGACGCGAAAGCCGTCGAAGGCGCCCGGCCCGTCGGCATCGATCAGCTTGGTCTTGTTCGAAACGCCCGTGCCGTCCGGCGATACGTCGTAGCTCCAGATGCTGCGGTTCGGCGTGCCCTTCCACTCGACGACGTAGAGCTTCTTCTCGTCGGGCGAGAACGCCAGGCCATTCGGATTGACCAGATCGGTGATCACCGCGGTCAGCTTGCCGTCCTTCGCGATGCGGTAGACGTTGGTCGTCGCCTGCTCGGGCGCAGCCTTGAAGCCTTCCCACTCGCCGTTGATGCCGAAGGTGGGGTCGGTGAACCAGACGGTGTCGTCCGACTTGACGACGACGTCGTTCGGCGCATTGAGGCGTCTGCCTTCGTAGTTGTCGGCCAGCACCGTCATGCGCCCGTCCCTCTCGGTGCGAACCACGCGCCGCGTCACCGAGTGCTCGCAGGTGATCAGCCGCCCCTGGCGGTCACGGGTGTTGCCATTGGCGTAGTTGACGCCTGTCTTGTGCACGGTGAACTTGCCGGTCTTCTCGTCGTACTTCATCAACCGGTTGTTCGGGATGTCGCTCAGGAGCAGGTATCCATGCTCGGGAAAGTAGACAGGGCCCTCGGCCCAGCGCATGCCCGTGCCGAGCTGCTCCACCGTGCTGCTGTAGATCCGGTACTTGGCGAAGCTCGGGTCCAGGATCAGCACGGACGGATCGGGGTAGCGCTGGTTGGGTTTGAAATCGAAGGCTTGCGCACCGGCCAGGCCGCTGAGCGCCGCGGCACCCGCGCCCGCGGCGGTTCTCAGAAACTGGCGTCGTCGATCGTTGATTTCGTTCTGCATCGGAGGTCTCCTTGTGGGGTTGCGAAGATTCGATCAATCGGCCACCGCGCCCGACTTCTTCACCAGTTCGGCCCAGCGCGGAATTTCCCTGGCCATGAAGTCGCGCAGCTCTTCCGGTGTGCTGCCGACGATCTCCATCGCCAGCTGATCCGAGAGCCTGGCCCGCACGTCGGGCTGCTTGAGCGCCTTCACGATCTCGGCATTGAGGCGCTGCACGATCGGCGCGGGCGTGCCCTTGGGCGCATACACCGCCTGCCACGACGACATCTCGAAGCCGGGAATGCCGGACTCGATCATGGTCGGCAGCTCGGGCACCAGCGCGATGCGCTTGCCGGTGGTCACGGCGAGCAGCTTGAGCTTGCCGCTCTTGACCATCGGCAATGCGGCCGTCACCTGGTCGAACATGAAGGGCACCTGCCCTGCGGCCACGTCGGTCAGGGCCGGCGGCGTGCCCTTGTACGGTACGTGGGTGAGCTTCACGCCGATGAGATCGGCGAACATCTCGCCGGCCAGGTGGGTGGAAGTGCCGGCGCCGGAGGAGGCAAAGATGCGCTTGCTCTCGTCCTTCTTTAGCAGCGCCACCAATTCGGCCACCGAGTTCACGCCGAGCTGGCTGTTGACGATGAGCACATTGGGCAGGCGCGCGACCAGCGAGACGGGCTCGAAGTCCTTCATCGGGTCGTAGGGCAGCTTCTTGTAGAGGCTGGCGTTGATGGCGTGCGTGCTGATGGTCCCGCCGAAGAGCGTGTAGCCGTCGGGCGCGGCCCTGGCCACGTAGGCGGCGCCGATGCCGCCGGCCTGGCCGGGCTTGTTGTCGACCACCACCGACTGCTTGAGACTCTCGCCCAGCTTCTGGGCCAGCGTGCGGCCCACGATGTCGGTGGAGCCGCCCGGCGTGAAGGGCACGACGTAGACGATGGGCTTGGCGGCGGGCCATTCCGGGGCCTGAGACCAGGCAGCCACGGGGCCGAGCGCGGCCAGAAGCAGCGCGGCGGCGCGGCGGGTGAAACGCATGTTGTTGTCTCCTCGAGGTGGAAAGGGAATGGTGCTCAACGGCCCCTGGCTTGGCGCCACGCCGCGAAGTCGGTGCGGCTCCGTTCTTCCGTGGGCGGATACAGGCCGAGGATGGAGCGCCCCTCCATCACCATGTCCTGCACGAAGTCTTCGAACACCGTCATCTCGGTGGCCTCGGCGGCAAGCTCGTCGGCCAGGTGGGCGGGCAGCACGATCACGCCCTCTGCATCGCCCACGATCACGTCACCGGGGAACACGGGCGCATCGCCGCAGCCGATCGGCACGTTGATGTCGATGGCCTGGTGCAGCGTGAGATTGGTCGGTGCGCTCGCGCGGTGGTGGTAGGCCGCAAAGCCGAGCTTCGCGATGTCGGGGCTGTCGCGGAAACCGCCGTCGGTGACCACGCCAGCCACGCCGCGCTTCATGAGGCGCGTGACGAGAATGCCGCCCGCCGAGGCGGCACGCGCGTCCTTGCGGCTGTCGATCACCAGCACGGCGCCTTCGGGGCACTGCTCCACGGCTTGGCGCTGCGGGTGGTCACGGTCGAGGAAGACGCCGATCGGGTTCAGGTCCTCGCGTGCCGGCATGTAGCGCAGCGTGAAGGCCTCGCCCACCATGTTGGGCAGGCCGGGGTTAAGCGGCCGCACGTCCTGGATGAACTGGTTGCGCAGGCCGCGCTTGAACAGGGCGGTGCACAGGGTGGCGGTGCTCACCTTCATGAGCTGCTCGCGGGTGGCGGGATTCACGTGGGGTCTCCGTTCTCGGTCGAATTGATGGGGAAGGACTGGCGGATCAGAAGATGTCGGGCTCCGGCACGGGCTTGCCGAAGGTGGTCTCCAGGAAGTCGAAGTCGCAGCCTTCGTTGGCCTGCTTGATGTGGCGGGTGAACATCCATCCGTAGCCGCGCTCGTAGCGCGGCGGCGGCGGCGTCCACAGCGCCTTGCGGCTCGCGAGTTCGTCGTCGCTGATCTCCAGGTGGATGCGCCGCGCGGGCACGTCCACGGTGATGCGGTCGCCGGTCTTCACCAGCGCGAGGGGCCCGCCGATGGCGGCCTCGGGCGAACAGTGCAGCAGGCATCCGCCGTAGCTCGTGCCGCTCATGCGGGCATCGGACAGGCGCAGCATGTCCGTCACGCCCTGCCTGAGCAGCTTGGTCGGGATCGGCAGCATGCCCCACTCCGGCATGCCGGCACCGCGCGGCCCGGCATTGCGCAGCACGAGGATGTCGTCGCCCGTCACGTCGAGCGACGGGTCTTCCACCGCTTTCTTGAGCGCGGGATAGTCGTCGAACACCAGCGCACGGCCGCTGTGCTTCAGCAGGTGCAACGCGCAGGCACTGGGCTTGATCACCACGCCATCGGGCGCCAGGTTGCCGCGCAACACGGCCAGCGCACCTTCGGCGTAAATGGGGTTGGACAGCGGCCGGATCACGTCGTCGTTGTAGACCTCGGCGCCTTCGATGTTCTCGCCGAGGGTGCGACCGTTGACGGTGCGTGCATCGGTGCGCAGATGGCCGCGGATGCGCTCCAGCATCGCGGGCAGGCCGCCGGCGTAGAAGAAGTCCTCCATCAGGTAGGCGTCGCCGCTGGGCCGGATGTTGGCGATCACGGGCACGCGGCGGCTGAATGCGTCGAAGTCGTCAAGGCTTACCGCGTGGCCGGCGCGGCGCGACATCGCGATCAGGTGCACGACCGCATTGGTGCTGCAGCCCATGGCCATCGCACAGGCGATGCCGTTCTCGAAGTTGGCGCGCGTGAGCAGCTTGGCGGGTGAGAGGTCTTCCCACACCATCTCGACGATGCGGCGACCGCAGTCGGCGCTCATGCGGATGTGGTTGGCATCCGCCGCGGGAATGCTCGAGGCGCCGGGCAGCGTCAGGCCCACCGCCTCGGCAATGCCCATCATGGTGGCCGCCGTGCCCATGGTCATGCAGGTGCCCTGGCTGCGCGCGATGCCGGCTTCCATCTCGGCCCAGGCCTGCTCGCCCAGCCGGCCGGCCCGGCGCTCGTCCCAGTACTTGAAGGCATCGGAGCCCGAGCCCAGCACCTTGCCTTTCCAGTTGCCCCGCAGCATGGGGCCGGCGGGCAGGTAGATGAAGGGAACGCCCATGCTGAGCGCACCCATCACGAGGCCGGGCGTGGTCTTGTCGCAGCCGCCCATCAGCACCGCGCCGTCCACGGGGTGGCTGCGCAGCAGCTCTTCCGTTTCCATGGCGAGGAAGTTGCGATAGAGCATGCTGGTGGGCTTGACCATGCTCTCCGAGAGCGAGATCGCCGGCAGCTCGAGCGGAAAGCCGCCCGCCTGCAGGACGCCGCGCTTGACGTCGTCCACCCTCTGCTTGAAGTGTGAGTGGCACTGGTTGGCATCGCTCCAGGTGTTGACGATGGCGATCACCGGCTTGCCCATCCAGTCCGCATGGCTGTAGCCCATCTGCAGCACGCGCGAGCGATGGCCGAAGGAGCGGAAGTCGTCGGGCGCAAACCAGCGGGCGCTGCGCAGGGATTCGTAGGGGCGTTTCATCGGGGGTGACTCTAGGGTGCGCACCGTGCGCGCGCCCTTGTCGAGGGCAATTCCGACGATTAAAACACTAGTATATTAGTGCGTCAATGACACAATCGCCCGCAATGAGCGCCGCGCCAAAGATCCGAATCGACCGCACACGCCTTGCCGCGCCGCAAGTGCTGGAGAAGCTGCGCGAGGCCATCCTGTCGATCGAACTCGTTCCGGGGACCGTGCTCGCGCGGCAGGAGCTGGCCGACCGTTTCGGGGTGAGCCAGACCCCGGTGCGCGAGGCGCTTCTGCGCCTGAGCGAGGAAGGGCTGGTGGACGTGTACCCGCAGCATGCGACGCTGGTCAGCCGCATCGACATCGCCGCGGCGCGCGAGGCGCACTTCCTGCGCCGCTCCATTGAACTGGAGTTGGTCCACCAACTGGCGCAGCAGGAGTCGCAGGGATTGGTCGCGCAGCTGAAAGCCATCATCGCCCAGCAGGCGGCGCTGTCGGCGGGACAGCGCTACGGCGACTTCGTCGAGGCCGATCGTGCATTCCACCGGCTCATGTACGAGGCCGGCAACGTGCTCGGCCTGTGGGACCTCGTGGGCCGGGTGTCCGGCCACGTCGACCGGCTGCGCCGCCTGCACCTGCCCACCGCCGGCAAGACCGAGGCGATCCTGCGCGACCACCGCGCCATCGTTCGCGCCATCGAGTCGCAGGACCCGGCGGCCGCTCAGGCGGCGCTGCGCAAGCACCTGTCGGGAACGCTCAGTGCTGTGAACGAGATTTGTCGTCAGTACCCCGAGTACGTGATTTCCTGAGCCTTCAAAAGGCCGGCTCGACATTTCGCATGACGTGCCGGTTGACCAAGGCGCGTACCCGATACGCGAACCGGTTCAGCACCGCCCGCCCAGCGCACGCGCGTCGCAACTTCGAAGAGTTGACGCTCGACGGCACCAGCGAAGCGCGCGGCCCACGCGGCGCTCTGGTAGCCGGTGAGATGGCGGCGTGCATCGGCGAGCAGCGCGTCCAGCGGGCGCTCGTCGGCTTGCTGCGCCTGCGCATCCATCGGCGCGGCGCGCAGCTGATCGAGCGCCGTGGGGTTCCCCGCCGCGAGCCGGCCCAGCGAAAACGCCGACTGGTTGGCCGCCACGGCCACGCCATTGAGCTCGATCGCGTGCATCAGCGCCTCCAGGCTCAGCGGCACCAGGCCACGCTGCCACGCGTAGCCGGTCGCGACGATGGCAGCCGATGCCCGTGCGCGCGGTCGAGCCCTCGGGCACCTTGGTGCTGGTGTTGTGCGGACAGCCGGCGCAGAAGTACGGCAGGCGCTTGACGGCATCGCTCGCGTTGCCCAGCAGGTCGGGCGGCGTGAAATCGCGCACATGCTGCAGGTGGTCGCCGAGGTCGTGGTTGTCGGGGAAGTGCATACAAACGGTCTTCCGCAACCGAAGTTGCTCAGGGCGCGATAAAAGAGACTTGGCCTATGTGGCCACTTCTCAAGCGCAGCAAGCCTGCCGGATAACGGGGCTCCGCCAACTCTGACAGGGGCCTCGATCCGTAGAGTGGATGTGACCGCTCTTCGCATCCTGCGATTTCGTCATCTGCTGGAAGCCCATGATCTAGCTATCGACATAGCTGCGCGCCGCGATAGCCCCAGTCTGCCCACACCGCGTTTTCTTTGCCGTGCAACAAATCGCTCACCTGCTCCACGTCCGCCTCCGTTGGCCGCAGCGGTCTTGGTCGAACCGGGCGCCGAAATGATCGGGGCGTCCGCGTTTCCGACTTAACCATCACGTGCACCGGAGCTACGCCCCGCCGCGACAGTGGGCCACGGCTTCAACTGCCGCCTGGCTCCGACGATCGCTTGATCCGCGTCCGGAACTGCCTTGCGACCGGACTGTCATCCCAGACGACGGCCCTGCCATCGTCGACGGCCTGGCGTCCGTAGACGATCCATGCATCGCAGACGGTGCCGATGGGCTCGACCACCTCGAAGCGCTCTGCATGCGCCATCGCGAAGGAAGTGAAGACGATACCCGCGCTGTAGCGCCCTTCTGTCAGACCGGACTGGACCGCGAGCACCGTCGGCTCGTGGACGATGATCGGCCAAGCGGAAAGGTCGGCATAGCTCTGCGTGGCAGTCTGTACGCCCACCTTGCCAGCGCCCTCCCCGCTGCCCATGGACCGCACCAGCGCCATGGGCTGGCTGGGAGAAATGAAAGCGTCGACCACCACCATGGCCGTGCGATAGGTGCCCGTGATCTCGGCTGCAGCCGGATGCACAGCGCATTGAAGCAGGTAGTCCGCCTCCCCAGCGATCAGCGCGCGCGCACCGCTGTGGAAGTCGTCGAACAATACGATGCGGCAGGCCTGCGCAATGCCATGCGCGGCCAGGTACTGCTGGAGCACGAAGTGATGGTTGCTGCCCTCATGGCCCAACGTTGAAAAGATCAGCATGTGTTCGCCTTGGCGGTGGCCCATGACCGATGACAGTGGGTCGGTCTCGACGGCCATCTGATGGGGTTCGCGGCATGCGCGAGCGCCGGCAGAGCCGGAACTGGCGCTTGCTCGCGCGCAAAACGAGCGACTCATGCAGATGTCGAGGGCGCACCGATGATCTCATCCTCAAGCCGACATGTCTCCGTGATGATCAGTTCGTAGAGGGCACGCAGGAACGCCGGGCTCACGCCGTGCTCGGCGGCAAAGGCGGCTGCACGCTCCTGCACCACGCCGATGCGATGGGGCTGCATCATCGGAATCGCATGGTCGCGCTTGTGCAGTCCGATCCGGCAACAGCAATCGAGCCTGCGCCTCACGGTCTCGAGCAGCATTCTGTCCAAGCCGTCGAGTTCTTCGCGCAGCAACTGCAGGGTTCGTTGGGCGTCCCCGCCGCTGCCGGCATCGGCTGGGGTTGTGTCATGGACTGCAGCCGCGGTTTCCTGGTACCCGCTCGGGCGCCCTTGTTCTGAACTCATGGGTATCTCCTTATTCGAGCTTGATGCCTTGGCTCGCGATGATCTCGGTGAGCGTGGCCGTATCGGCCTTCACCCGGCGCACCAGCGCCTCGCCCGAAATGCCAGCGGCCTCATAGCCATGTTGGAAGAGTTTCCGCCGCACCTCGGGCAGGCGAATGACCTCCGAGAGAACCTGGGTCAGGCGCTGTACGATGGGAGCAGGCAGGCTGGCGGGTGCCGCCGCGGCGGTCCAGATCTCGAGTTCGAAATCCTTGAGGCCCGCTTCCTGCAAGGTCGGGTAGTCCGGCACGAGTTCGGAGCGACGCGCCGAGGTCACGCCGATCGCGCGCAGCTTTCCGGCCTTCACCTGCTCCTGGGCAAGGCCCGGCGGAAGGAGCGCCAGTTGCAGCTGCGCTCCGACCAGACCCGTGATGACCTGCGGATTGCCCTGGTAGGGTACATGCACGGCGCCGATGCCTGTACGGGCCTTCAGAAGCTCCATGCCGAGGTGGCCGATCGTGCCGATGCCAGGAGTGCCATAGCTCCACTTGCCCCCCGCGATGCGCGCCGCCTCGAGGAAGCTGCGGGGATCGGCCTTCGAGACCTCCGACGTCGTAGCGAGCACCAGTGGCGCTGTGCAGATGATGCTCAGCGGCACCAGGTCCTTCTGCGGATCGTAGGAGGTTGCCGGATTGAGGATCTTGGCGATCGTCATATTGCCGTTGATCAGAATGCCGACCGTGTGTCTGTCGGTGGACTTCGCGACGATGTCCGCCGCGATGTTGCCGCTGGCGCCTGGATGGTTCTCGACGATCACAGGCTGGCCCAGCGCCTTCGCCATCGGAGCGGCCAGGACGCGCGCCACGAAATCCGGCGACGAGCCGCCGCCGAAGCCGACGACCAGCCGCAACGGTCGCGTCGGCCAGTTCAGATCCGCTGGCTGGGCGCTCGGGGCACCCGCCGGGCCGGGACCGGAGCGATTCGTGCCTGGCGACTGCGCGCAGGCGATACCGATACAGGCGAATGCCCCGAAAAGACATAGCAGACGAGCGGCATGTGTTCGAAAAACCAAGAAGGACATGGCAAGACCTGATGAGAATTGAAAGGCAAGTCTTGCTTCCACAACGCGCCGAATCAACTCCTGCCTGGTGCGCAAAAAGGTCCGCAGGGCATCGTGGCTGCTAAGACCCGCCTTGCCCACGAGCGGGGCGAAGCCACAGCTCGTCGCGCTTGCTTGTCATGCAAGATCGTTGTCGCGCATCAGCGGTGCGCTGCCGCGTCTTCGCGGCGACTGGAGGTGTCGTGCTGTGGATTCAGTCGATCAGAACCCCCTCGGACGGCAGCCTCGACGCACCGACTCAGCGTAGTTGCCTCCATATCCGCAAGCCACGCCCCCCAATCGCCCCGAGCGCGCGCCGACATTGACCACCAAACCCGGGAGCGTCCTCGGCAAAACCGATGAAGCGGGGCGGCTGCGCGAAGCCCGCATCGCTGGGCAGCCGGTCGGCATTCGGCACCACCAGCTTTGCAGGCACCGACTTGGCAGCGCTCGATGGTTCTATCTGGTCTGGTACTGCGAAACCAGCACCCCGCACCTTCGTTGCTTCTGGAACTGCTGCAGCAAGCGATGAAAAATCATGAACCGAACCGAACTTTCTCCCGCAGCCGGAGAAGCAAGTAAGGATCGTTTTCTACGATCCGGTCCTCGTGCATTTCGGGCTCCAGCCCGCGGTCGATCCCGCACAGGCGGCCCCGCGGATGTCCACTGGCAGCCCCCACGAGCGATGGCCGCAGTTCGCCATCGGAAGCCCCTTCGACGGCAAGCCATTTCCAGTTTGCAAGGGCTGCCTGGTGAGCTTTCTGCGTCGCCGCATGCCGTGGTGGACGTCGCGTGGCGAGCCAGCTACGACCTGATCGGACCTTAATCAGGTCAACTCTCGCAATGAGCTTCGCAGGATCTTTCCAACGGGCGACTTCGGCAATTGGTCGCGAAAGAGAATCTGCCTCGGCACCTTGTAGGCCGCCAATTGGGTGCGGCAATAGTTTTCGATATCCGCAGTGTTCAGATCCGTATTCCTGACGACAACGAAGGCGCGGACAGCCTCCCCTGTCGCAGAATCCGGCACTCCAACCACAGCGGCTTCCACAATGCCTGGATGGCCTGCAAGTACGTCTTCGATCTCATTCGGATAAACATTGAACCCGGAGACCAAGATCATGTCCTTCTTGCGATCCACGATGCGAACGTAGCCATCGGACCCGACCAGGGCGATATCGCCTGTATGGAGCCAACCATCGACGAAAGCGTTGGCAGTCTCGCCGTCGGCGCGAAGATAGCCTGCACAGACTTGCGGTCCTCTGACCAGCAACTCTCCGCGCATCCCGGGGCCAAGGATCTTCCCGTCTGCGTCGACGATGCGCACCTCGCAACCTGGCACGGGCAGTCCGACA
Source organism: Variovorax boronicumulans (assembly GCF_030812215.1). Classification (GTDB taxonomy): domain Bacteria; phylum Pseudomonadota; class Gammaproteobacteria; order Burkholderiales; family Burkholderiaceae_C; genus Variovorax; species Variovorax boronicumulans_C. The sequence goes on from NZ_JAUSSG010000002.1 coordinate 63,536, forward strand.
GTCCCGATGTGCGGTGCTTGCGTCGGGGGATTGCAAGACACGATGCAGGTCGTCTCCGTCATGCCGTAGCCCTCCAGAATGGGGCAGACAGATGCTTGCCAGGCTTGTGCCGTAGACGGGCGCAAGGCCGTTCCTCCGGAAAATGCAAAACGAAGCTTTGGGGGCTTTGCCTTGAACCACGGTTCGGCAAGGAGCCCGGCGTAGAGCGTGTCGACGCCCGACATCCATTCGATCTGGAAGTTCTCGAACGTGCTCTGAAGGCAAGAGACCGGGCGGGGATTGGGCACCAGCAGATTCCTGGCGCCCGCAACGTAGAACACCAGGAAGTTCACCATGAAGGCGAAGATGTGATAGAGCGGCAAGACCGTCAATATGGTCTCGCCGGAGCGAGGCCCATCGTAGGCATTGAGAAAGTCTCCTGTCATTCGCAGCGTCGCAAGAATGTTCTGATGCGTGATGACGGCCCCTTTGCTGCGGCCTGTCGTTCCACCTGTGTACTGATACAGGGCAATCGGATGATCTCGCCTCGAGACCTTGCCGAGTGCCAGTCCTCTGGAAAGCGCCTCGGACATGCGCGTGGAAGGCATGGCGGGTGTCGAGCCGGCCGGGGCTGCGGCGGCGAGCTTTTCGCGCACCATCGTGGCGACGGGCTCGTCAAAGAAATCCCACATGCTTGCGGTCAGCAAATTGATGCCCAGTGTCGCTGCCACGGGCCCCGCCGCTTGCAGGAACAGATCTGACGCCAGAAGCATCTGCGCACCAGAGTCCTTCAGTTGCAGATGCAGTTCTCGCTCGGTGTACATCGGATTGACGTTCGTCACGATCAGTCCGGCCTTCCAGGCACCGAACACGGCGATGGGGTAGTGCAGGCTGGTCGGCAACTGGATGGCAACAACCTGCCCTGGTGCGAGGCCGGCCTCATGAACCAGATATGCGGCGAAGGCGTCCGACAGCGCATCGACTTCCTTGAAGCTGCGTGCCACGCTGATCTCGCCGGGGAGGACGAAGCAGAACGCCGCACGATCCTGGTGTTGGCTGGCCGCTTGTGAGCTGAGCGCCGCCGCGTTGGTCGGCAGGCTCGAAAGGTCGACGCGATAGTTGCGCAGAACCGGTGGGTAGGCCTTGTCCCAGGCAACGGACGGGGCGTTGTTCATTTGTCGTCTCCACTTTTGTGTTTTGGGCTTTGCGGTTTTCGCAAAGCTTGTGCGCAAGAGCCTTGCGAAGGCGTGAGGCTGACGTCGTCACGCGATCGAATCGATCGGCCGCCACCGCCGACAGGGTTTGATGACTCGGACGCGCACGCAAAGAGCCAGCGATACGCTGCAAAGCGTCCGAAGTCTTCCTCTCAGGCTTTTTCCTTGAAAGCCGGCAACTTGTCGGCGAGGCGCTTGCCCATTTCGCCGCCCAGGGCCTGCAGGCCGCTCATCGGGCGAACCATCACCTCGAACTCCACGATCTGGCCCTGGTCGTCAAAGCGGATGAGGTCGATGCCTTTCAGTTTCTTGTCTCCAATGCGAGCGCTGAATTCCAGTACGACGTCCAGCCCGTCGTCGCTTGCCAATTGCCGGTGATATTCGAAATCTTCGAACACCTGGATGACTGTGGACAGCGCCAGGATCAGCGCGGGCGCCGAGGTGTACGCCGAGATGGCCATGGGCGAACGGAACACCGCGTCCGGGTGGACGATGGTGTGGAGTTCACCAAGGTCGTTGTGGGCAATCATGCGATGCCAGAGATCCAGAGATCGAGCGACTGCAGGGTGGACGTTTTTCGGGGGCTGTGACATGTGATGCTCCTTGCTGATAGTGAAACAAAAACGAGCCGTCGAGAGCGGCGCTCGTCAGATGCGGATGCCCAATCGGGCTCCCTGGAGAATGGCCTGCTTCGCGTCCAATTCGAGAGCCACATCGGCCCCTCCGATGAGATGGACGATGAGCCCCTTCGCCGTGAGGGCGTCATGCAAGTCTCGCAAGGGCTCCTGGCCTGCGCAGACCACCACGTTGTCAACCTTCAGCACCTGGGCCTCGCCGTTCACGCTCACGTGCAGTCCCTCGTCATCGATGCGGTCGTAGGACACGCCGGAACTCATTGCGACTTGGCGTACCTTCAGTGAAGTCCGATGAATCCAGCCTGTGGTCTTTCCCAGCTGCTCTCCTACCTTGGTGGGCTTTCGCTGCAGCAGGTGCATGCGGCGTGCAGGAGATTCGACCTGCGGCCGGCGCAGTCCGCCCGCCTGCGTGTAGGCCGTGTCGACGCCCCATTCCTCGAAGAACTTGGTCGGGGCGACGGCACCGCTGTCACCGGCGTGCGTGAGGTACTCGCAGACATCGAAGCCGATGCCCCCGGCACCGATCACGGCGACCGACTCTCCCACCGGCTTTTCGTCGCGCAGGACATCCAGGTAGCTCAGGACCATCGGGTGATCGATGCCGCTGATTTGCGGCGCACGCGGGCGAACGCCCGTGGCGAGCACGACCTCGTCGAAGCCCGCGCCGGCAAGCTCGCTTGCGCCGACCCGCGTACCGAGCTTCAACGTCACCTGTTGCAGTTCGAGTTGGCGCCGGAAATAGCGCAGCGTTTCGTGGAACTCCTCCTTGCCTGGCACCTTCTTCGCAATGTTGAGTTGGCCGCCGATCTCGCTGGCCGCATCGAAGAGCGTCACTTCGTGGCCGCGTTGAGCCGCCGTCACGGAGAAACTCAGTCCTGCCGGACCAGCGCCCACAACAGCGACACGCTTGCGCGTTGGAGCCGGCTCGATGACAAGCTCCGTCTCGTGGCAAGCACGCGGATTGACCAGGCAGGAGGTGATCTTCCCGCCGAATGTATGGTCCAGGCAGGCCTGGTTGCAGCCGATGCAGGTGTTGATCTCGTCGGCGCGCCCTTGCCGTGCCTTCCGTACGAAATCGGCGTCGGCGAGCAATGGGCGCGCCATGGACACCATGTCGCAATAGCCTTGCGCAAGCAGTCGTTCGGCCACTTCGGGCGTGTTGATGCGGTTGGATGTGACCAGAGGGATTCCCACTTTCCCCATGACCCGCTTCGTCACCCAGGCATAGGCCGCGCGCGGAACCTTGGTTGCAATCGTGGGAATGCGCGCTTCATGCCAGCCGATGCCGCTGTTGAGGATCGTCGCGCCTGCCGCCTCGACGGCCTGCGCCAGCAGGATGACTTCTTCCAGCGTGGAACCGTCTTCCACCAGGTCCAGCATCGACAGCCTGTAGATGATGATGAAGTTCTGCCCCACGCGTTCGCGCGTCCGGCGCACGATCTCGACGGCGAAGCGCATGCGGTTGGTGTAGTCGCCGCCCCATTCATCATCGCGATGGTTGGTGCGTGCAGCGATGAACTCGTTGATGAGGTAGCCCTCGGACCCCATGATTTCCACGCCGTCATAGCCTGCATGTTGGGCAAGGGCGGCACAGCGCACGAAATCGCCGATGGTTTGCTCGACCTCTTCCGAGGTCAGGGCATGAGGCGTAAATGAGTTGATGGGCGCCCGCAGTGCGCTGGGGGCAACCAGGTCGGGGTGGTAGGCGTATCGCCCGAAATGCAGGATCTGCATCGCGATCTTGCCGCCCTCTTCATGTACCGCCCGCGTGACTGTGCGGTGATGTTCGGCTTCTTCTTCGTTCACGAGCATGGCCCCGCCTTTCATGGGCCGTCCACGCTCGTTCGGAGCGATGCCTCCGGTCACGATCAGCCCCACCTCGCCGCGCGCGCGCTCGGCATAGAAGGCTGCCATGCGCTCGAATCCGTTGGCGGCCTCCTCCAGCCCGACGTGCATGGATCCCATGAGTACACGGTTACGCAACGTGGTGAAGCCCAGGTCGAGCGGCGCGGACAAGTGGGGGAAGTGATTCACGGGCGCCTCTTTATGCAACTGGTTGCATGAATGTAATCGCACTTCCATGTTTATGCAACTGGTTGCATAGAAGGCGCTGGCCGTTGCTGAAGCAATTGGGGCAAGATGCAGCGCTCGACGCTGACCGCTCCTGATCTTTACGCCCGATGTCCTTGCCTCATGCCTTGCTCACTACGCTGGCCGAACACCCGTGCTCAGGCTCCGAACTTGCCGAACGTTTCGGCCGGTCGATCGGGTATTTCTGGCATGCCACCCATCAACAGATTTATCGCGAACTCGCTCGCCTGGAAGAGGCTGGCTGGGTCGAAGCGCTTGAGCCAGAAACCGGAAGAGGACGAAAGCGGCAGTACCGACTCCTTTCGGCCGGCCGCAAGGAATTGCGGCGATGGGTCGCCCAGCAGGAAGATCCCCGGCCGCTGCGCGACGAGATGATGGTCCGCCTGCGCGCGGAGGCCGCTATAGGTCCCTGTGGGCTGCAAAAAGAGATGGAGAGACGTCAGGCAATGCACCAGGAAAAGCTCGACCTCTACAAGCGCCTGGAACAGAAGGACTTTCTCGGCAAGCCTCCTAGCCGGGAGCGGCGCTTGCAGCACCTGGTGCTCAGGGCAGGGATTCTGCACGAGGAGCTTTGGCTTGAGGTCTCGCGGGAAGCGCTGGCTATCCTTGCATTGCCTGAATAGGACCACTCAAATCTCAAAAGGTGCCACAGGGCTCGTGGGCCTTCGGCGGCCGCTGAGTTCAATGTAGAGCGTCTACTTCTGAACTGGCTCATCGTCCGCTTCGAGGCCTTATGCTGCCGCTGACTTGGCTTGCCAGTTGTACGGAGCAGTTCGTCGACGCGACTGTTCAGATGCTTGGGCATCTGCTGACGAGATGCTCCGCAAACAGTTGATTGATCCGCTGCCGGATCTTTGGATCCGGTTCGTCGTCGATGGACAGGATCTTCTGCACGACGCGGTCGATGAACCGAGGTCGCCACCCGCTTAGACAAGCCAGGCGCCGAGCCAGTGGGCAGCAGCTCGGAGGCGCTCGCGGATCATGCGCACCGGGAACACGCACCAGGCCTCAGGTGGGCAAGACGCACAGCACTCGACCTTCGCAATGACGGCTGCAGCGAATGACGTTGGCGATGCGCCCTCCTCGCCTCGCTCGTCCCTTGTCGCGGCTCCTCGGCCAGGGCCATGGAATCTATACGAAATCAGTTGTCGCGAAATCGTTGGCGACATGGACACCGTCATCCTCGCGGCACACCAGCCCACGCAGTTCGAAGTCGCGCATGGTCTTGTTGACCACCTCGCGCGACAACCCCGAGTACGAGGCAATCACCGACTGCGTGATTCGCTTGTCATAGCCTCCTTGGCCTGCAGGTGCGAGCCGCGTCAGTTGCTGCAGCACACGCAGTGCCAAGTCCTCCGCCGGAAGCACCGAGACGCGATGGAATTGGCCGCGCAAGGTGCTCATACGCTTCATCGCGAGCCCCAGCAGACCAAGTGCGACTACGTCAAAGCTGTCACGGCAGATTGACTGCCGTGAGGGAGTTCCATGATGCGAGTGGGTGTCGCGCGCCTAGGCGCAGTTCATGAATCGCGAGAATTCTCGATGCCCGAATCGGACTGCTCCACCCTGGCGACAGCGATGGTCTTGACGCGCTGGCCATCGACATCGAGTACTCGAAACTCGAAATCCCTGTGCAAAGCGCTTCACCCGTGCGCGGCATGTGTCCGAGCCTGCTGAGCAGCAGACCTGCCAGGGATGTGTAGCTGCCGTCATCGCTCAGAAGGCCATCCGTCTCAAGGGTCTGCTCCAACTGGTGTAGGTCAGCGGTGCCGGCAACCGTCCAACGGCCCTCGCCTGAACTCTGGATCTCCAGTGTTTCGTCTTCGTCTGGAAATTCCCCAGCGATGGCCTCCAACACGTCGATCGGCGTCACCACACCCTGCAGCACCCCGTATTCATCGTTGACCAGCGCGAGTTGACCGCGTGCATGTCTCAGGGTATCGATCAGATTGATAGCGCTCGTGGACGCCGGCACGTAGATGGGCGACCGCAGATCCCGCGTGTCGTCGATCGACCCGCAGTGCATCAGATTGCCAAGCAGATCTTTTGCGCGTGCAACACCGATCACGTTGTCGAGGGAGCCGCGGCAGACCGGGATCCGCATCCCCTAGGGTCGGAGATTGGCGGAGCCCAACACTCTTCACCGCACCTCGGTCCTGCTCGGAAGATGGGCAAAGGCATCAGAGTCCTCCAGCAAGCCACCACCGAGCGCCTTGAAAAGCGCAACCGCGTTGCCGATCGCTTCTCGCCGAAGGTTGAGGAGAAGTTGACGCGCAGCATAGAGTTGCCGTTGCGAATCGAGCAGTTCAAGCCGCCCCTCCACGCCGGCGCGATAGCGTTCGCCAGAGTGCGCCAAACGAGACTCGGCGCTGGCAACGACGCGTTGCTGTGCATTGATTTGCCGGCCAAAGGTTGCGCTTCCAGTCAGTCCGTCCGCGACTTCTCGAAAGGCCGTTTGGATCGTCCGCTCGTACTCTGCCACCGCCATGGACTTGCGCACTTCCGCCAGGCGAAGCTCAGCTTTCAGACGTCCTCCTTGGAACAGCGGCTGGACGACCTGTGGAGCGAAGCGCCATGTCCGCTGACCGGCATCGAACAGGCCGCTCAAGGAAGAGCTTGCGTAGCCCAACGACGCCGTCAGGGAAAGCCGCGGGAAGAAGGCCGCGCGCGCAGCGCCGATGTCGGCGTTGGCGGACACCAGCGCCTGTTCGGCCTGAAGGATGTCGGGACGGCGCAGCAGGAGGTCCGAAGGCAACCCGGCGGGCAGTTGCATGAGTACGGTTTGATCGTCGAGCGCCGAGGGCGGCGGCAGATCAGCAGGAAGCTCGGTGCCGATCAACAAGATCAAGGCGTTGCGCGCGTGTGCCACTGCGCGATGGCGCGCTTCCAGATCGGCTTCGGCCGTGGCGACCTGCCCCTCGGCCTGCGCTACTTCCAGGCCGCTGGTCTGTTCAGCCTGCTTGAGGCGATAAGTCAATTCCAGTGATTGCCGCCAATCAGTCAGCGTGTACTTGGCCAACTCCAACTGGGCGTTCGCCAGCAACTCGGCACAGTAGGCGTCGGCCACGGCTCCGATCAGCGAGATGTGGGCAGCGAGCCGCCCTTGCTCGCTTGCCAGATACCGGGCAAATGCTGCATCCGATTGCGCCCGCGCTCGCCCAAAAAGGTCGATCTCGAAAGCGGTCATCCCAAGCCCTATGCTGTATTGATCTTGCACAATGGACGGCATGGTCCCTGCACCGTTCGTGGCGACGGATGTGCGTTCACGACTCGCACTGCCGCTCAGATCAGCGCTGGGAAAGCGTGTGGCGCGTTGGATATTGAATTGAGCTTGAACCGCGTCGACGTTGAGCGTTGCCACGCGCAGATCGCGATTGTTGCGAAGTGCCAGCTCGATCAATTGCCGCAGCCGCGCATCGCCGTACATGGCGCGCCACCCAAGGTCGGCAGCGGTCCTCCCGATTCCAGGTGCAGCCAAGCCAGGCAGTTCGTTCGGAAACTTCGATGCCACCGGCAGGGGCGGTTTGACCAGGGGCGGAGTCAACGAGCATGCCGACAGGGCTGCGGCCAGTGCCAAGGGAAACATCAGCAATCGCATCTTCATTCTTTCGAAGGGGCTTGTCTGGTCGCGCTGGGCCGATGGGCCTGGCGCCATTGCCCGATGCGTTCCTGCAGCCCCATCACGAAGACGAAAAAGGCGGGCACGAAGAACACGGCCAGCAAGGTCGCGCTGACCATTCCGCCGAAGACGCCCGTGCCGATGGCGTGCTGGGTCTCGGCGCTTGCCCCCGTAGCGATCATCAAGGGCACCACGCCCAGCGCGAAGGCCAACGAAGTCATCAAGATCGGGCGCAAGCGCAAGCGTGCTGCGAGCACTGCAGACTCGATCAATCCCTTGCCTTGTTCTCGCAACTGTTTGGCGAACTCCACGATCAGGATCGCGTTCTTTGCCGACAGCCCGATGACGGTGATCAGGCCGACCTTGAAGAAGACGTCGTTGGGCAGACCGCGCAGCAGCACTGCAGCGACCGCACCGATCAGGCCGAGCGGGACCACCAGCATCACCGACAGCGGGATCGACCAGCTTTCGTAAAGTGCGCACAGCACCAGAAAGATTACGAGCATCGACAGGGCCATCAGCATAGGCGCCTGCGCCGCCGAATGACGCTCCTGCAGCGACTGGCCCGACCATTCCACGGCAAAGCCCTTGGGCAGTTGAGCGGCCAGGCGCTCCATCTCATTCATGGCCTCCCCGCTGGAGACCCCTGCTGCGGCGCTGCCCGAAATGCGTGCCGCGGGATAGCCCGAGTAGCGCACCATCTGGAGCGGCATTTCTTTCCATGCCGGCACGATCACCTCATGCAGCGGCACCATGCTCCCCGAAGAATTGCGCACGGAGAGCTTGAGCACATCGTTGATCTGCATGCGCGACGCCGCATCGGCCTGGATGATGACCTGTTGCATGCGCCCCTTATTGGGAAAGTCGTTCACATAGAGCGAGCCCAGGGCGGCCGTCAGCGTGCCGCTGATGTCGCCGAACGAAACCCCCATTGCCTGCGCCTTCTGGCGATCGATGTCCAAGCGGATGCTGCTGCCCGATGGAAGACCGTCCCGGTAGACGTCCTTGACCCGTTTGCTTTGCGATGCGAGGTCCAGAAGCTGGGTTTCGGCGGCCTGGAGCGCAGCTTCGCCAAGGCCTGCACGGTCCTGGAGGCGAAGGCTGAAGCCAGAGGAGGTGCCCAATTCTTCGATGGCGGGTGGAAGCATGCTCATGACGGTACCTTCCCGCGCCCCTGACATGGCGTGCTGAGCCCGCTGCATCTCGTCTTGCACCGTTGCGTCGCCACGCTTGCCCCAATCCTTGAGGTTGGTAAAGGCCATTGCTGCGTTCGGTCCGGAGCCCGAGAAGCCGAAGCCCAGGAGCAAGGTGTTGCCAACGATGGCCGTCCTGGTCAGCAGATACTTTTCATAATCCTTGAGCACGTCCAGCGTCCGTTCTGCGGTCGCCTCGGACGGCAGTTGGAAGGAGGTGATGAAATAGCCTTGGTCCTCGTCCGGCAGGAACGAAGAGGGCAACTGTTTGAACGACAGCCCCAGCACCGCAAGCAGCGCCAGAAAAACCAGCATCACCGCACCCGCGGACCGGACCAGCTTCGCGACCCTTCGCTCGTAGCCTTGCGTCATCTTTTCAAAGCGACGGTTGAACCAGCCAAAGAACCCACGCTTGTCGTGATGTCCAGGATCAATAGGCTTGAGCAGCGTGGCGCACAGGGCCGGCGTCAGGCTCAACGCGAGAAAGGCGGAGAACAGGATGGACACTGCCATCGACAGGGCGAACTGCTGGTAGATCACCCCCACGGAGCCGCTGGTGAACGCCATCGGAATGAACACGGCCGTCAGCACAAGCGTGACGCCGATCACAGCACCGGTGATCTCCTTCATCGCCTTGGATGTGGCCTCTTTGGGGGAGAGGCCTTCGCTGGCCATGAGGCGCTCGACGTTCTCCACAACGACGATGGCATCATCGACGATGATGCCGATGGCCAGGACCATGCCGAACATGGTCAGCACGTTGACCGAGAAGCCGGCGACTGCCATCACGGCGAAAGTTCCCAGCAGCGCAATCGGCGCAACGATTGCCGGAATCAGCGTGTAGCGGATGTTCTGCAGGAACAGGTACATCACCAGGAACACCAGCACCATGGCCTCGATCAAGGTGTGGATGACCTTTTCGATGGAGATCTTGACGAAGGGCGCATTGTTGAACGGCACCGAGTACTGCATGCCGACCGGCAGCGAGTCGCTCAGTTGGGACAATCGGGCCTGCACGGCCTCGGCCGTCTTGACCGCGTTCGCGCCCGGGGACAGTTGCACCGCTGCGCCGGCGGAGACGTGGCCGTCCTGGCGGACGGCGAAGCCATACGACTGGGCGCCCAGTTCCACGCGCGCCACATCCCCGATGACTACCTTGGAGCCATCCGGATTAGCGCGCAGCACGATCGCGGCGAATTGCTCGGGTGTCTCCAGTTGTCCTTGCACCGTCAGCGGAACGGTCACCCGTTGGCCCGGGACCGTCGGCGAATCGCCGACCCGGCCAGGCGCAATCTGGGCATTCTGCTGTGCGACTGCGGCAGACAGGTCATTCATCGAGAGGCCGTATGAGACCAGCTTTGCGGGGTCGACCCACAGGCGCATCGCCTGTTCAGCGCCGAAGAGCTGCACGCGCCCAACCCCTTCGATCCGGCGCAATTCCTCGACCACGTGGCGCGCCATGTAGTCGCTCAACGAGAGTCCATCGTGGCGTCCGTCGGTGGAGTTCAGGCTCGCAATCAGCAGGAAACTTGAGGAAGCCGACTCGACCGTCAGGCCGTTCTGACGCACTGTCTGGGGCAGTCGTGGCTCTACCGCCTTGATCCGATTCTGGACATCGACTTGCGCCAGTTCCGGGTTCGTGCCCGGTTTGAAAGTGGCAGTGATGGCAGCCGAGCCAGTGGCGTCCACGGTCGATTCGAAGTACAGCAAGCTCTTGACGCTGGAAAGCTCGCGCTCGATGAGACTGATCACCGAGTCGTTCATCGTTTGGGGCGTAGCACCTGGATAGCTGGCAGAGATGCTGACGGTCGGCGGTGCAACCGACGGGTAACGGGCGATCGGCAGTTGTGGGATGGCGATCAGGCCCAGAAGCACGATAAATATGGCGACCACCCACGCGAGCACGGGGCGCTTGATGAAAAATTGTGGCACAACGGAATTCTTTTGTTGAGTCAGCGCACGGCCAGGTTGGCCGATGCAGGGGGCGACCACGCGCGGATGGCAACGTCCGCGCCTTCGGCCAGGCGCTCGCGGCCTTCAACAACCACCCTTTGGCCCGCAGCCAGGCCGCGGCGGATGATGTACTGGCCCTGGAACAGTTCGCCGAGCTCGATGTGGACCGATCGGGCTTTGTTGTGCCCGTCGACGACCCAGACCTGCGCCTTCCCGTCCGCACGCGCCACGGCCTGCTGCGGTACCAAAAGCGCGTCGGAGTAGGTGACACGCGGAACTCTCGCGCGAACGAACATGCCAGGAAGCAACTGCCGCTGCGGGTTGTCCGCCAGGATGCGCACCAGCACCTCGCCGGTGCCGGCATCCACATTGATCCCGGAAAATAGGATGCGCCCGGTCATCGCGTAGGGCTCGCCGCTGGTGCGCAGCAGAGTCGCGGGCAGACCCTCCACGCCGCTCGCGCCGCTCTTCTTGGACGACAGCTCATCGCGCAGGCCATCGAGCGCCGAAGCCGATTGGCGTACATCGATGTAGACCCGGTCGATCTGCTGGATCCGGGCCATGGGACTGCTGTCGTTCGGCGTCACCAGCGCCCCCTCGGTGACTTGCGCCTGATCGATCCTGCCGGCGATGGGTGCGTCCACGGTGGCGAACTTCAGCTCGAGCCGACGACGAGAAAGCGTTGCGCGAGCCTGTGCCACCTCGGCAGCCGCCTGGTCGCGCTGTGACGCGGCATCGTCGAAGACCTGGCGGCTGATCGCTTCTGTTTCCAGTAGAGGTGCCAGCCGCGACGCATGCACCCGAGCTCGCGCGTGGGCCGCTTCGGCGCGCTGCAAAGCCGCTGCTGCCAAGTCGACGTCCGCTTGGAGCGGTGCCGTGTTGATCTGGAAGAGCGCCTGCCCCGCGCGAATTTCCGCGCCTTGTTCGAAAAGCCGTCTTTGGATGATGCCTCCGACCTGTGGCCGGATCTCCGCCGTGCGAACGGCCGCGACCCGTCCTGGCAGATCGTCGGCAATCATCACAGCAGCGGGCCGCAGGGTTAGCACCGAGGCCTGGGCAGGCGGGGCCGCCGTCAACGGCACCTGCTTGCTGCACGCCGCGAGCAGCACGGTCGCGGTGACCATCCCGGTGATACCGCAGATGCACCACAACTTCTTCGAATTCATACCGGCAAACCCTCGAGTGTTCTCAACGGGCAACGCGCCCATCGTCAAGGAGCGCAGTGTCGGCAAAGAGCATCCACATTCAGTCGCCGAGTTATCAAGTTTCGATCAAGATAAGCGGACGGTTCCCGAGGGCCCCTTCCCTTCCATGTGTCGGCACAGTCTTCCTGCCGCGGTGCGTGGGAGCGCCGCGAAGGTCGACGGCGACGTCGGCGATACAGTGCCGCACCGCCAGACACCGTGACGAGCATTGGTATCTCGCGGGCGGCGGTGCAGTTCATTGCGCACCCATTTATCGGGAAACCATCCGTGCTCGGACCATCGGCGTGGTGCGACATGCCGCGTCTCCATCGATTCCACACAGACGCTTGATGGCCAGTTGACGTTCGACGCGCAGACTGCCTGCAATCCGTTTCGATGCGTCCTACCGGGATGCCGACTCCTTCCAGGGCAGTCGAGACGGTGACCGCCTTCGCGGCGCGACGACGGCCCTGACGGCCCGACCGCGACGCCTTTTCAAGATTGATGGAGTCTCTTCCAATGAATTCACAGCTTCTCGCCGACGAGGCGAAATACTGTTCCTTCGGCGACACGGTTCACTACGTGAACCCGCCCAAGATCTTCTCCGGCTGCGATGGCAGCTACATGTACGACGCCGAGGGCACGCCCTACCTCGATCTGCAGATGTGGTATTCGGCCGTGAACTTCGGCTACAAGAACAAGCGCCTCGAAGAGGTCATGAAGCGCCAGCTCGAGACGCTGCCGCAGGTGGCCAGCCAGTACCTTCATCCCACCAAGATCGAACTGGCCAAGTGGATCGCACAGGACGCCGAGAAGAAGTGGGGCCGCGCTGGCCGTGTGCACTTCAATGTAGGCGGCGCGCAGGCCATCGAGGACTCGCTCAAGGTGGTGCGCAACGCCAGCGGCGGCAAGAGCCTGATGTTCGCCTTCGAAGGCGGCTATCACGGTCGCACGCTGGGTGCCTCGAGCATCACTTCGAGCTACCGTTATCGCCGCCGGTTCGGCCACTTCGGCGACCGCGCGCAGTTCATCCCCTTTCCATATCCGTTTCGCCGCCCCAAGGGCATGACGGCCGAGGAGTACTCGGATTCCATCGTGCGCGAGTTCGCACGCAAGTTCGAGAACGAATATCACGCGGTGTGGGATCCGAAAACCGGCCAATGCGAATATGCAGCCTTCTACGTCGAACCCATCCAGGGCACAGGCGGCTATGTCGTGCCGCCACCGAACTTCTACAAAGGCCTCAAGAAGGTGCTCGATGAGCACGGCATCTTGATGGTGGTCGACGAAATCCAGATGGGTTTCTGGCGCACCGGCAAGCTATGGGCCATCGAGAACTTCGGCGTGCAGCCCGACGTGCTGGTGTTCGCCAAGGCGCTGACCAATGGCCTGAATGCCCTCAGTGGCCTGTGGGCCCGTGAGGAACTGATCAACCCGCAGGTGTTTCCACCGGGTTCGACGCACTCGACTTTCGCCGCCAACCCGCTGGGCACGGCACTCGGCCTCGAGGTGCTGCGCATGACGGCGGAGATCGACTATGGCAAGCAGGTCTGCGACAGCGGCGCCTACTTCCTTGAGGGCCTGAAGGAACTGCAGAAGCGACACAAGGAGATTGGCGACGTGGACGGCATGGGCCTGGCGCTGCGCGCCGAGATATGCACCGAAGACGGCTTCACGCCCAACCGAGCGCTGCTCGACAGGATGGTCGACATCGGCTTGGCGGGAGACCTTGAATACAACGGCCGCAAGATGGGCCTGGTGCTCGATGTGGGCGGCTACTACAAGAATGTGATCACCTTCGCGCCCTCGCTCGAGATCTCGCGCGCCGAGATCGATCAGGCCATGGTGCTGCTCGATCAACTGATCGCCCGGGCCAAGCGCAGCTGACATCTGGCGGTGTACTTTTTTCACCAGCTTGAGCCGGATGCGCTGGTCGACGCCTTCGTCGCCCATCCGCCCGAGGGATTCGCGTTGCTCGAGGGCGGACCGCGACCGACCGCCGAAGCAAGGCGCGCCGCGCCTGTGTTCGCGGCGCCGTTCGACCTTCTGACCACGGCCGACGCCGCGCTGAGGCGGCGCACAGAATCGCTGCCGCTTTCTCGTTACTGGTTGCCCCATCTGCGCGTACGTACAGCATTTGTCGGCAGCACTGCGTCGGAATATCTGCTCGCGCCACGCGACAGGCTTCCCGCGGAGTGGGTCGCAGCGTTGCTGCAGCGCTGGGGCCGGCGGTTCCGACTGATGGTCTTCAAAGACCTTCCTTCCGAATCGCCGTTGCTCGATGCTGCGGGCAACGCCAGGGCCGCGGCTCTGATGCATGCCTGCCTGGAGGCCGATTGCGTGCTGGTCGAAGGTCAGGCCCTGGCCTACGTGCCCATCGATTTCCCCGATATCGCTAGCTACATGAAGCGTCTTTCGACGAGTCGAAGGAAGAACCTGCGGCGAAAGCTGCGCAGCCTTGCCCAACTCGAGGTTCGGCGGATTGCGACGGGCAGCGAGCACTTCGAGGCGCCAGCGACCGCGGACGCCTACTATGCGTTGTACGAAGCCGTCTATGCGCAGAGCGAACTGCATTTCGATCGCCTCACACCCTCCTTTCTCTCGCATCTCCTGCGCGATGCATCGGCCGGCGGCGTGGTGTTCGAGTACCGCCGCGCGGGACAGTTGATCGGCTGGAACCTGTGCTTCGAAGCCGGCAACAAGCTGGTGGACAAGTACATCGGGCTGAGCTATCCGCAAGCGCGTGAATGCAACCTGTATTTCGTGAGCTGGGTGCTGAATCTGGAATACGCGATTGAGCGGGGTCTCACGCACTACGTCGCGGGTTGGACGGATCCCGAAGTCAAGGCAGACCTGGGCGCGAGCTTTACCTTCACCCGGCACGCTGTTTACGTGCGCAATCCACTGCTGCGCCTGCTGGCGCGGCGCTTCGCTCGCCGCTTCGAGCGCGACCGCGCCTGGCGCCGATCGGAGTCTGCTGCATGAGCGCTCTCCCCGTCGTCCTGGACCTGGACGGATCGGTTGGCTCGTTGGCGAGCGAGTACCGCTTCGCGATGAGAGACCAGCAGGAAGCGCTGCGCTTCGGCTGCAGCCTCGGGCGCATGCGCGCGCTGGAACGACAGCTCAATACCTGGTTGCCGCCTCCCGCGCTACATGGACCGGTGTTCATGGGCAGCGGAGACTTCCATCACCTGAGTTGGCTGCTGGTGGCGCGCTGCATCCGCGCGCAAGGATCGACCCGAGGCCGGCTGCGCGTGGTCGTGCTGGACAACCATCCCGACAACATGCGCTTTCCTTTCGGCGTGCATTGCGGCTCGTGGGTACGCCGTGTCGCACAGCTGCCGGAGGTCGAGCATGTGCTCGTGGCAGGCATCACCTCCGGCGACATTGGCTGGCGCCACAGCTGGGAGAACCAACTTTCGCCCCTGCGCGCAGGCAAGTTGAGCTACTGGAGCTTCGGTGTGGAAACCGGCTGGGCCCGTTGGCTTGGCGTGGCGTCGGCATTCCGAAATTTCCCGAGCGCGCAGGCGCTCGCGGACGCGCTGTCCGAGCACCTGCATCGGCAACGCAGACCCACCTACTTGTCGATCGACAAAGACGTGTTCGCGCCCAGCGTAGTGCGCACCAATTGGGACCAGGGTCTCCTGCTGGAGACGCAGTCGACGCAGGTCATCGATGCCCTGCAAGGACAGCTCGTCGGCAGCGACGTCACCGGCGAGGTCTCCGCTTATCGGTACCGGAGCGCCTGGAAGCGATGGCTCAGCGCAGGTGACGGGCAGGACATGGACATCGCACGCGAACAACTGACACGCTGGCAGACCAAGCAGCACCTTCTCAACCTGCGCTTGCTGGCCCGCCTGGGGCGGGCGCGCTCGAATCACGACCTTACCCATTGATGAACGTTGAATCCAATTCCCGCCGCAACCTGCTCGACACACTCGTCGAAAAGCTGTTGCACCGAGCCCTCGAGCCACTGGTCTGGCGCGGCACCTTGACGGTGGTCCTGCCGGATGAAAAGAAGCTGACATTCGGCGATGACGGCCTGCCGCGCGCACAGATCCGCTTTACAGATCGTCGAGCACCGCTGTCGCTTCTGCTAGACCCCGATCTGCAGCTTGGCGAGTTGTTCGTGCAAGGACGGCTGCAGGTCGAACGGGGCACGATCTACGATGTGCTGGAGTTGCTGTTGCGGGACGCACACGACCTGAAACCGCGCTGGTTCATCCGCGTGCTCGATCAATGGCGCATGTGCTTGCGTCCCCTGCTGGAGCGCAACCGGCACCGCCGGGCGCGCGCCAACGTGGCGCATCACTACGACTTGGACGACCGGCTCTACAGCCTGTTCCTGGGCGCGGATCGGCAGTACTCGTGCGCTTACTTTCAGACCGGCGGGGAAAGTCTGGAAGTCGCGCAACTCGCCAAGATGCGACATATCGCCGCCAAGCTGCTGGTGGGTCCGCAACACCGGGTCCTCGATATTGGATGCGGTTGGGGCGGCCTGACGCGCTACCTGGTCGAGGTCGGTGGCGCCCTGCACGTGACTGGCACCACGCTGTCGTGCGAGCAGTTGGCCGGAGCCAAGCGCCTGGCCGCCAAGTCACGCCGGGCAGGCGCACTGGCCTACCGGCTCGAGGACTATCGCGACACGGTCGGCACCTTTGATCGGATCGTCTCCGTGGGCATGTTCGAACACGTGGGTCGAAGCAACCATCACACATTCTTTCGCAAGTGCCACGAGTTGCTGGCGGAGGACGGCGTCATGCTCCTGCATTTCATCGGCAACTCGGATGTACCGGACTTCAACAATCCGTGGATCGAGAAATACATCTTCCCGGGCGGCAGTCTGCCTTCGCTTTCGGAATGCATGCCGGCCATCGAACGCGCCGGTCTGGTGGTGACCGATATCGAGGTCCTGCGGCTGCACTATGCCCAGACGCTTCGGTTCTGGCGCGAACGCTTCCTGGCTCGGCGTGACGAGGCGCGCGAACTGTATGACGAGCGTTTTTGCAGAATCTGGGAGTTCTACCTCTCGATGTCGGAGGCGGCATTCCATCATCAACAGATCGCTGTCTTCCAGATCCAGCTTGCGCGCCGTCAAGACGCGGTGCCGCTGACGCGCGACTACATCGATGCGCGCAAGGACCTGCTCTGGGCGCACGAGACCCAGTCGCTCGACTATGGCGACCTGGCCGCCGCATCGGCGGCCTAGGCGGCCGATGCGCAGTACTCGGTCAGCGTGTCGCACAGCATTGCGAACCGTCTATCGTCAAGCCATGGACTGTTGCTGATGGACAGCAGACGAGCGGCCAGGTCGCGCGCGTGAGGCAAGGCGAGAGGCGGCAACGCGCTTGCAAGGCCCGGATAGTCAGGCAGCGCGCGCGCAAACGGCAGGCTCAGGCCGCAACCGTTCCCCCAGGCCGCGCGCAGCACGCCGTCGCGGTGCACTTGCGCAGGCAACCGAACCAGCAAGATCGGCCACACACCTTCCGCACCCGGGACTGCATCGCTGTCCCCAAGCACTTGTACGCCCGGAATTCGAGAGAGTCGGTCGCAGCGCCAACGCGCTTGCTCCGTGCATTGCGCCAGGAACTCGGGTAGTCGTGCCAGTGCTCGAACAGCCACCGCCTGACGCCAGCGCCCCACTCGATGCAAGGGGATGGTGGGGCCATGAATGTCGCCTGCTGCGCCGAGCCAGTCGACACGACGCAAAGCCCGTCGAAGCGGTAGTCCATAGACCCAGCGCAGAGCCACCGGCCTGTAGCACAACGCATAGCCAAGCAGTTCCAGCGACCGCCGAAATTCCCAGCCAGCGCGACGCGGCACCCTGTCTGCGCTCGCCTGTGCGCAAGCGCGTCGCAGCGCAGGGTCCCGCACCACCAGGGCACCGCCTTCGAACATGCTCAGCCCCTTGCCGACGGCCAGGCTGAAAAAACCGATATCGCCCCGGGTGCCGACGCTGCGACCTCCTGCCCGCGCACCGAGTGCCTGGGCAGCGTCCTCGATGGTCCACGCACCGACGCGGCGGGCGCAGTGCAGTGCGGTCGCCACGTCCGCGACCCGGCCGCCAAGGTGGGTCGGCAGCACGGCGAGAGTCTGTGCATTGCACAGGCGCTGCAGCGCTGCCGGATCCAGGTCAAGCGTGCCCGCCCTCACGTCGCAGACACGCAGCTTGAGACCGCAGTGCATGACCGCGAGCGCGACCAGCGGGCAGGTGTAGCCCGGCACCACCACCTCGTCGCGTTCGGGCGCAAGACGTTGCAGCGCTGTCAGCGCTACCACCAGCGCGGCGGTACCCGAGCATTCGATCTGCACGGCTTCCACATCCAGGAAGCGCGCGAGCGCTGCACCGAGATCCGCGTCGGCGTCCCCGACTGGCCAGCCCAGGTCCGCGCGGTGCAGCGGAAGTCCGGCGGTGGGCGGGACCTCCCCGAAGCGCTCAAGGTATCTGGGCATCGCAGCGCCGGCGCGCATCAGCCGCTACCGGCGCGCCATCCCCTTTCTCACCAAACGCCAGGCAAATGATCCCCGCAAGGATGATGAGGGCGCCCACGATCTGCGGCCAGCCGATGCGCTCGCCCAACAGCGCGTGTGACAGGATCAGTACGGAGATCACTTCCAGGTGCGAGGCGGCGAATGCCGGCCCGATCGGTGCGTGCCGAAGCAAACGCATCCACGTGAAGAAGGCACCGACATAACCTGCAAAAGCGCCGTAAATCCACGGTTGGCCGAACACCCTTGTCAGCCATGCCGAATCGAACTCAAGCGGCAACGCCTGCTCGCCGGCCATCTTGAAGCTCAGCTGCGCCAGCGTATCGAAGGCCACGAGCATCAGGAAGCCCCCGGCATAGAAACGGCGGGTCCCGGTCATCCTTGCAAACCCACCACGGCCACACCGATGGAAATCAGGAGCATGCCGGCAACGCGCAGGGGCGAGAGCTTCTCTGCGAAGAAATACCGCCCGGCAAGCATGACCGCGACGATGTTGATCGACCCCAGCAGCACGCCTTGCGACAAGGGCACCAGGGAGATGAATGCCAGCCACAGCACGAACTCGGCCACGTAGCAGCCCAATCCGATCCAGAGCCAAGGACGGCGCGCCATCCAGATCCAGCGCGCCAGGCCATCGCAGTCATCCGGGCATCGTGCGGCGGCCTTGAAGGCCAGTTGGCCGCCGCTGTCCACGAGCACGTTCATTGTCCATAGCGAGAGGACCAGCGGCGTGACGGCCGCGTTCATGCCGCGAGCGAGCCGGCACCGGCGCGGTTGGTCGCATCGCTCGGCCGTGCCGAGCAAGAATTCACGCGATGCGCATTGGCCGCGATGCGCCTGGCGAAATCCACCGCGTGTGCCGTGACTGTCCGGCGTTCGCGATCGACGGTGATCATGTGATAGCAGTCGTGCAGCAACACCAGTTCGACGGGAGCGCGGACCTTGCGCAAGATCAGCCTGGCATTCGCCACGCTGGAGACATCGTCCTGGCTGGAATGCATCAGCAGGCAGGGCGCGCGCACGCGTCCCAACCGTCGCCGCACGTGTACCGACAGCGCCTTCATCTCGATGATGGCGTACCAGGGATTCCCCGGCAGGCCGGCAGCGGCGCTGTCGCCCTGCTGCATCTGTTCGACGATGCGCCTGCGCACCGCTTCATCCTTGATACCGTAGGGTGGTTGTTCCATGAACACCTGGCTGCGTCCGATGCCGAGCGCCCGGAACGCCGGCAACAGGAACGAAAGCCGTGTGTAGCGCGGAATGCTCCAGCCGTCGTGCCAGAACATGGTGGACAAGGCCCCGATTCCATCGATCAGCTCCGGTCGCGTGATGGCCAGTTCCAGCGCAAGCACTGCACCCATCGACAGTCCGACCACCACCACCCGATCCGTTCGACAGCGCAGCCGCTCCGCACCGGCGTGCACGCTCGCAGCCCAATCCTGCCAGCGCGTGCGCACCAGGTCTTCCTGCGTGCCGCAATGACCTGCCAACTGAACGCCGTAGACGGTGAAGCCCGCGCGGTGCAGGCCTTTGCCGAGCAAGCGCATCTCGTTGGGGGTTCCTGTGAGACCGTGCACCAGCAGGATGCCGGTGCGGGCATGCTCGCCGTGGCCTTCGTGCAGGAATTCATGCCGGGTCACACACACTGGCGAGGAACTCCAATGACCTTCCGGAACTTCCATTTCGTCGTTCATGCGAGGCAATCCTTGCGTGCCGTGATTTCCAGCATCAGATCCAGTGCGTCGCGAAAGTTGTCAAAGGCCGCGTGCGCGATGCGCCGGCTTCGGCAGTGCCCGATCAGCCGGTCCTTCGCCAGCACGAAGTCGGCCTTGCCCGAGACACAAAAATCGGAGCTGCCATCGCCGACGAAAAGGACCTTGCCATGCACTTTGCGCTGCGTGGCCAGGTTGGCGCATTTGCAATTGCCGCTGGCGCGCTCGCAGTTGGCTCTCGCGTGCGGTGTGTACAGCCGCCAGCCGCGTTCGGTGATTTGGATCAACTGATTCGCGACGACCGGCAGATCGCCCAGATCGTGTGCCTGGAGAATTCGCTTGATGGCGAGATCCAGGCCGTCGCTGACCACTTGCACGGTGATGCCTCTCAGTCGAGCTGCGGCGACAAAGGCCCTGAAATGACGGTCGATGGGCATCCGATCGAGGTGGGAGTCGAATTCGTGCGCACTCATGTCCAGTAGCGACACTTGCCCGCTCATGCATTCGCGCGAGCCGATCTGGCCGCTCTCCCATGCTTTTTCGAGCGCGTGCCAGCCACGACCGCCAAAGCGCTGCAGCAGGCTGTCCGTGACATCCTCGACGCTGATCGTGCCATCGAAATCGCATTGGATGGTCCACCCGCTTGGCGTCGGGGCATGGGTCGTCGCTGCGGGCGCCGCGATCGAAAAAAAAGACTCACTCATAAAAGCTGACCCTCACGTTGCGACCGGGGCGCAGCCTCGAGGCGGCCTCCTGATCAAGTTCAAGAATGCAATCCACCACGCGCAGGCCCGTGCGCTGGGGCGTCTCGTCGTCGAGGCGACTCGGCCCGTAGGCGGCACTCAGGCGCAGCACGTGCGCGGCGAGCTGTGTTGGCTCGGAACTGCCATTGGCATCCCGCTCGAGCTGGACGGTGGCGCGCATGCCGGGTTTGACGCTCGCGACGTAGCTCTCGTTGAGCTCCGCGCGCACGATCAACGCGCGCTGCGGCAGGAGCACCATCAGAGGGGGAGCGCCCTGTGCAGCGACACGGGCGCCGATCTGGACATTGAGCTTGAGCACGATGGCGTCGTCAGGTGCCGTCACCGTGTGGCGTTGAACGGCCAGGCGCGCGAGGTCGATCTTCTGGCGCGCGATGGCGCTTTCCGCCTCCAGCACTCGCATTGCGACCTCGATGTCCCGCTGGGCCTGGAGCGCTTCCTCGGCACGCCGCGGATCGAGTGCTTGCGCACGGGCTGCCTCTTGCGTGCGGCGAACCAACTGGCGCGCGGCGGGCAGGCGCTCGGCCTGGCCATGCAGGCGCGCCTGCACCAGTTTCAATTCGGCTTGAGCGAGGCCGGCTTCCATGCGCGCTTGTTCGGAGCCAAGCTTCAGCAGCACCTGGCCGCGTTGCACCAGATCGCCCTCGCCCACGTTCAAGGTTTCGATCTCTCCGTTCAAAGGTGACACGATGTCGAGCAAGCCACCACGTACCTCAACCTTGCCACGCGCCATCGCCAGCAGTCGGGGCGAATCGGCCTGCGCGCTTGGGGCCACAACAGGGAGCGACTTGGGAGCAGGCCTGGAGCAGCCGCTCATGGCGATGGCCAGCAGCAAGACGCACGACAAGCGCCTGTGCGGCCGCTCGCAACGGACGAGATTCATCATTGAACTTTCTTGGTGATGGGCCGACGCACCGCGGCCTCGGGCCTCGCGTCGCCGCGGATCTTCCCGTCCTCCATCGTCAACACGCGATCGGCGTGATGCACGAGGCGCGGGTCGTGACTGACACACAGGACCGTGGTGCCGTGGACATGGGAGATTTCGTGCAAAAGGTCGATGACCTTCTGACCGTTGTTCGCATCCAGCGCGCTGGTCGGCTCATCGGCGAACAGCAGCTTGGGCTCCTTGGCCAATGCACGAGCAATCGCGACGCGCTGCTTTTCCCCGCCCGAAAGCTGCACCGGAAAGGCGTCGGCGCGGTGTGCCATGCCCACCTCCGACAGTGCCCGCATCGCACGTTCGGCTGATTGCCGGTCGCTGAGGCCCAGATAGCCAAGGGGCAGTTGCACCTGCTCGCGCGCAGTGAGTGCCGCGAAGAGATTGAATCCCTGGAACACGAAGCCGGTGTGTCGAAGACGGAAGCGCTCGAGCGCGCGCTTGTCCATCTGGCTCAAATCATCGCCAAGGGCCAGAACGCGTCCCGAGTCGGGCGCTTGCAGTCCGCTCAACAGCGACAGCAGCGTGCTCTTGCCGCAGCCCGACGGACCGGAGATCAGTGTGAGTTCGCCTTGCCGGACCTGAATGGACAGGTCGCGCAATACGTCGACGCGCACCTTCCCCGACAGAAAGGACTTGCTGAGCTGGTGGCCCTGCAGACTCGCGGGCGAGGACGCCCGGATGGGAGACACTGCCATGCTCATCTCAGCAACATCGCGGGATCGGCGCGCACCAAGCCGCGCACGGCGATCAAGCCGGATATCAACGCGAGGCCGAGAACCAGCGCCGCGCAGGCCAGTGCCATCGCTGCATCCATGCCCACCGGCACGCCGTAGCGAGCCGCCAGCCAGAGAAGAAGACTGCAGAACAAGCCACTGACCGCCAGGCCGATGCAGCCCACCCAGCAGGCCTGCTCGACCACGATGCGGCGCAGAGCTCCCACGCTGGCTCCCAAGGCGTTGAGCATGGCGTACTCACGCGCGGATGCCGCCACGACCGCCATCAACGACTGGCTGGTCACCACCGCACCGACCAGGCAAACGATGCCGGCCATGAACAGCACAGCAATGCCCGCACCGGTGTCGAACATCCAGTACAACTGCGATCGGCGCGCGAATTCCGCCGCCGTCCAGACCTCGAAGGCGCCGAAAGTCGTGCTGCCGGCCAGTCTGGACTTGATGAGGTCGGCCTGATCGGCGCGCGAAATCCGCGCTACGAAGTACGTCACTCCTGCGGAGGACTCGCCGGCTCGCAACTCCCGCGCCGTCGCCATCGACGCCAGTACATTGACGCCGCCCAGGGCGCGCAGGCCGTCCAGCGCGGCCACGATCTGCACACGATGGCCGTTCACCCAGGCCTGGCCGCCCACCGGCGTGCTGAGCTGATCCAGATCCGACCGGTCAACGATCACTGCGCCAGGTTGACGCATCAGTCGACGCACCGCCGGCGGCAGTATGCGAGAGAACATCAAGGCATCCGCGTCCGTGCCGATGCCCGAGACATAGACCGAAACCCCACCGCCGGATCGCGCGTCGTTGCGCCAGTCGCCTTCCACCCACAGGTAGGGCTCGACATCGGCGACGCCAGGATCCATGCGAAGTCGCATCTCCACGGCGGGATCGATATCGCGGCCGAAATTGACGCTTTGCGTACCCGGGTAGCCTGCCCACAGATCGCCCGAGGAAGCCGTCACGTAGACGGCCGCGCTGCCGAAGATGCCCAGCATGAGTGCCGCTTGCACGGTCAGCAGGAGTCCTGCGAACCCCACGGCCAGAACAGCCGGCACAAAGCGGCGCCATTCATGGACGATGGTCTTGCGCGCCAACGCGATCATGAGGATGCCCCACCGATGCCGGATGGGGCTGGCCAGTCCCGCGCGGCCTCGCCAGCGGGCCACGGCGCGCCGCCCAGCGACTTGTACAGCGCCACGAACGCAAGCGTGTGGCTGGTGCGGGCTGCGGCAAGGGCGATGGACTGTTGCAGTTCCTCGCGCTGTGCTGCCAGGAGATCGAGTCCGCTCGCCAGGCCCAGATTTGCCAGAAGGGTCTGGTCTTGCGTGCGGCGCTTACTGGCGTCGAGGGCGGTCTGCAACTGCTGGCAACGTTCCTGCGCTTCCCGCAATCGGCTCAGCGCCGACTCGGTTTCCGCGACGCCCTCCACGACCGTCTGTCGGTATGCCATCAGCGAAGCCTCGAGGGCTTCCTTCTGCGCCTCCGCGAAGTTCCGCCTGCGGGCCCAGTCGAACAGGGGGATGTCGATCGCCGGGCCGATTGCCGGAATGTTGTCCGAGGTGCGACGACTGTGCCTTGTCAGGTTGTGTGCGTACAGCATCGATACCCCGAGCGTGATTCGGGGATAGAGCTCCGAGCGGGCGATGCCCAGTTCAGCGGCGGCCTTCAGAACCTCGGCCTCGGCGCTGCGAATTTCAGGGCGGTATCGCAGCATGTCGGCCGGCACCTGCTGCAAAGCGAAATTCTTCGTGCCCGGCAATGGCGCCGGCGGCCAAGTTGCAGCGGGGGTCCAGGCCTCATCCGGAGCGGTCTGCCCCAGGAGTACGGCGAGTGCTTGCGAGGCCCGCTCGGCCGTCTCGCGCGCTTCGCTCGATTGGGCGCGCGTCTGCGCCAGACGTTCGACAATTTGCAGACGCTCATCGGGCGGTCCCAGCTGCAGGCGATTTCGCAAGTCAAGCAGCGCCAGCGCATGATTGTCCAGCGCTGCCTGGCGTCGCAGCAGTGACTCGCGATACAACGCGCCGCGCAGCTCTGCATACGTGCGCACCACTTCGGCGATGCCAGACACGCGCGCGCCATGAGCGACCGCGATCGCCGCGTCCACGCGCGCATTGCCATGGCGCTGCGCCGATTCGCGCGCACCGAAGAGGCCCAGCTCCCATATGGCATCGAGACTGGCCTGGAAGTAGTTGTCCGTGGCCGAGATGTCCTGCAAGGTGCGGGCGCTCCCGGAAACCACCGGCAGATGCTGGGCGTGGTCGCGTCGGGCGAGCAATCTCGCCTGGCGCAGGCGGCTGCGCGCCTGTGCCATTGTCAGGTTCTGGGCCATGGCCCGATCCACCAGGGCATCGAGTCGTGTGTCGCTCAATACCTTCCACCATGCCTGCAGATCGGGCTGGATCGCATCGGAGGGAGGGGAGCCAGCCTTGCGCCAATGCGCCGGAAGTTCGTTCGGCAGTGTCGGAAGGTCTACTGTGGTGCATGCCGACAGGGCGCATGCGAGAAGCAGAGCGCACAGCGAGGCAAGGTGCGAAGCGGGGAGTCGTGCGCGAAACAAGGATGAGCAGCCTGCAAGAGGAGTAAGCCCATCATTGGATTGCTTCAGCATTGACGAACATTGCGCATTCGGTGGAGATTGGATGAAGTCCTTCTCGGACGTCGGCTCCGACTGCACCCTGTGGATCAGGCAGTGCGGGCGCCATCTCCTGACGTGACTACCCGCGAACTTGCTTGTTCGCTTCGTCCGCAGCGCTGTATGGCCCGCAGCCTTCCAGAGGTCTCTGGCAATTCACGAGGCCAAAAGCAGCGAATGCGCGAGATTCAACGAATCTTGACAATCCCTGCGCGCAATGTGGCTCGACGCATCGCAGCATTGGAGACTTTGACGAAGTGCGCGCCAGATGATTTCACCTCGCCCCCGTTGGAGGCTCCCGTCCAGCTCGAAACACTACGCTGGGATCATTGTGGCTATTGCAGCCTTGGCCTTGATGATTTCGACGCAGGTCTTTGCGGTTGCAGGAACGATGGGTGTCGCCGCGTGGCCGCCCAGACACTGGAATGCGAATTCCCTGGTTACTTCACTGGCCGTATTGAAGACCAGGATCCGATATGGCGGGTATCAGGCCTCCCCCCTGAAAAATCGCTGAAGCACCATTCGAGCTCGCCCTTTCTGAAGGAGTTCGAAGCGCTTGCGCATCTCGACGGACGGGGCCCTCGGACCTTGGCAATCAGTGGGACTGCTCCCTCAACGTCAGGCCCTCTCGTCGCCACATCAGTGCCGTTCTAAAAGCAATCGCCGCGCCACGCAGACGGATCGCTCGCGCCTCCGCCGCAACCAGCGCGCGGGCCGCACGCTCGAAGTGCGTAGCGCTGTCTGCCGTCTTCATGCTGCTCGGCGACGTTCCTATCTTTTTCATCGTTTCAACAAATGGCTAGGGCACCCGGCGCAAGGACGCGCCGATGTGGTTTGGGCAACAGCGATGTGCATTCGCTCGGCAGAGATTCTTTCCGGAGAATGTGGGAAATCTGGTGGCAAGCAGTCCAGATTCCATTGAGGCACCTGCAACCATCGGCAAGATGGCGCCCCCCCAGACTTTCCGGCCGGCCTTCAACGAGACAGCGCGACGCCCAGGCTTTTTTCTCTTCATCTGCACAGGCCACCGAACGTCGAAGCGTTCAGTCGCTGATCAAGGCGTCATCCCGGGATCGTTCTCGACCCAGCCACCACCCAATACCTGACGGAGCTGCACATGGTTCTGCAGTTGGGCCAGTCGTATCGAAGCATGGGCGACCTCTGCCGTGCGCAGGCGTTCCTGCGCATCGAGCCAGCTTCTCAGAGGCAGCAACCCGACCCGGAAGCGGGCCTCGTAGACCCGTGCCACTTCCTCCGCCTGGCGTTGCGCCTGGCGCAACGCGCCTTCCTGCTCGGCGAGTCGGATGCGGGCGGAGAGAGCTTGGTCCACTTCGCCGAGCGCGGTGTACAGCGCTTTGCGAAACCCCATTGCGGCTTCTTCGTATCTGGTGCGGGCGATGTCGGTCTCGATTCCCAACGTGCGCGCCTGCAGAAAGGGCAGCGTCATGCCGACACCCAATGTCGCGACCGGATTGGCAAGTACGTCGAGGAGGGCTCTGCTGGAACTGCCCAGCGCACCGGTGAGTGAGATACCAGGGTAGTAGCTGGCCACCGCTGCGTCGGTGCGCGCACCCGCGGCCTGAAGCCGCCACTGGGCAGCGCGCAGGTCAGGCCTGCGCCCGAGCAGATCGGCCGGAAGGCCTGGATGTACCGGCGGCAAGGCGATCTCGGGCAGCGTCCGGGGCTCGGGCTCCGGTACGGAAGCGCCATCCAGCAGCACGCGCGCGCGCTCGCGCAGTACCGTGGCTGCCTGACGCTGGGCCGCCAGATCGGCGGCACGCTCCTCGCGCACTTGCAGCGCCTCGTGCAGCGCCAGCCGACCTTCCGCTCCCGCCTCGAAGCGGGCCTGAACCAAGGCCACGATGCGCCGGGCATCGCTTTCGCTGGCTTCGGCCATCGCCACGCGATCGTTGGCGTAGGCGAGCTGGAAGTACAGGTCGATGACGCTGGCGACCAGCACCAGCCGCACGGCCTGCCTGTCCCGCTTGCTCGCCTGCGCCTCGGAGCTGGCGGCAGCCTGCAGCGCGTCGAGACGCCCGAAGAGGTCGAGTTCCCAGCTCACTGCGATCTGCCCGTTGCTGCCTGAGCTCGTGTCCGGTTGTCCACTGCCCAGCCCTCGCGCGCTGCGGGTGTTCCATGCGCCGGACACCGTGGGTGTCAACTGGGCGCCTGCGAGCCGGGCCTCCAGCATCGCGCGGCGCAGCCGGATGCCCGCCACGGCAAGGTCTGCGTTGCGTGCGAGGGCGGTTTTCACCCAGGCGTCCAGCACTGGCAGCTCGCCCGCGCGCCACCAGGTCAACCTCCTGTTGCCAGCTCGAGCTGCCGGTGCAGCCTCGGCATGGGTATACGCAGGTGGCAGCACCGGCATCGGCTTGGGGGGCTCGGGCGTGGTGCATCCCACCCCTGCACAGGCCAGCAGAGTGGCGAACATGGCTCGGGGCAAGGACGCTCGCAGGCGAAGAAGAGAGAAAGGTATGGATCGCGTCATGTCAATCTCGCGCGAGGGCCTGCACCGGCTCGAGCCGTGCGGCGTTCCTGGCAGGCAGGTAACCGAAAGCCACGCCGACCAGGCAGGAGCTGACCACAGCCAGCACCACCGAGAGCGCAGAAAAAGACATCGGCAGTTGCGGCATCAGCAAGGCGATGAGCGCACCCAGGCCGAAGGCCAGCAACACGCCGGCCGCGCCGCCGATCAGGCAGATCAGCACGGCCTCCATGAGGAACTGCGCAACGATGTCGGTGCGCCGCGCGCCCACGGCCATTCGCACGCCGATTTCTCGCGTGCGCTCGGTCACCGACACCAGCATGATGTTCATCAC
The DNA here is from genome assembly GCF_030812215.1 of Variovorax boronicumulans. Taxonomy (GTDB): domain Bacteria; phylum Pseudomonadota; class Gammaproteobacteria; order Burkholderiales; family Burkholderiaceae_C; genus Variovorax; species Variovorax boronicumulans_C. The sequence continues at coordinate 91,485 of NZ_JAUSSG010000002.1, forward strand.
GCCGATTCCCCCCACCATCAGCGACAGGGTCGCCACGCCGGAGATCAGCAGTGCCAGGGTGCGACTGGTGCGCGTGGCGGCCTGCCGAACCTGGTCTGAATTCATGATGAAGAAGTCCTGGCTGCCGTGACGGTCGCGCAGCACCGAAGTGACGGCGCCTTGCGCCGCACGGCTGGAGATTTCGTCCTTGATGCGCAATGTGATGCTTTCCAGGTATTGCCTTCCCGCGAGGCGTGTCGCCACCGTCGTGTAGGGAACGAAGAAGCCCGGCGTGCTCGACGCGAAACTGCTCTGCATCGGGCGCAGCACACCAACGACCTGTACCGGCATCTCGCCGAGAAGCACGGTCTGCCCCAGCGGCGATGCGCTGCCGAAGAGCGCCGTGGCTGCGCGTTGATCGATCACGGCCACCTGTGCGCGCGCTTCCTGCTCGAGGGCGTCGAAGAATCGGCCCGAGGCCAATGAAAGGCCGCGCACGCGAAACAGCCCCGCCCCCACGCCATTGACCTGGGCCGATGCCGCCGCGGAGTCGCGCAGTGCCGCCACCGACACCGATATGTTGGGCGAGGCACTGTCCACGTAGAACTGCTGCGCCAGCGCCTCGGCGTCGGCCACCGACAGGTTCTCTATCGCGCTCGCTCTCAGGTCGCCGAAGTCCCGGCCGGGAAATATCTCCAGCGTGTTGGTGCCCAGCTCTCGGATCTGGGCCATGACCTGATCCTGCGCACCGCGCCCCAGCGCGACCACGCACACCAGGGCTGCAATACCGATGACGATGCCCAGCATCGTCAGCAGCGCGCGCAGCCGGTGGGCATGCAGGGCGAAAAGCGCCATGCGCAGCGTCTGCGCCAGGCGAGCAGACATGGCTGTACCTTCGCGCCCGCTCTCGCCTTCCGGCGGCGCTGGCAACGCAGTCGCGCCCGGCACCGTCGCGGCTTCGCTGCGTCGATCGGAAACGATGCGGCCGTCGCTGATTTCGATCACGCGCGACGCACGGCGGGCCACCTGGGCATCGTGCGTGACGATGATCACCGTGTGCCCCTGCGCATTCAGTTCGGCGAGCAGACGAAGCACTTCCTCGCCGCTGGATGTGTCCAGGGCACCCGTCGGCTCGTCGGCCAATATCACGCTGCCGCCGTTCATCAGCGCACGCGCGATCGAGACGCGCTGCTGCTGTCCGCCCGAGAGCTGATTGGGCCGATGGTCCGCGCGCGCTCCCAATCCCAGACGCTCCAGCAGCAACCGCGCACGAGCCTGGCGTTGCGGCGCGCCGCAACCGGCGTAGATGGCGGGCAGTGCCACGTTGTCCAGCGCGGTCAATTCACCGAGCAGCTGATAGCGCTGGAAGACGAAGCCGAAGTGCTCGCGTCGCAACCTGGCCAGGCCATCCGCGTCCAGATCCGCAACCTCCTGGCCGGCCACGCGGTAGCTGCCCGCGGTCGGACGATCCAGCGCGCCGAGGATGTTCATGAGCGTCGATTTGCCGGAGCCCGAAGCACCCACGATGGCCACCATCTCGCCCGCGTCGATCCGCAGATCGATGCCGTCCAGCACCGTGAGGGTGCCCTCCCCTGCCACGAACTCACGGCGCAGGCCGCGCGTCTCCAGCAATGCCCGGGACGGGCCTACCATAGCGCCGGCCCTTGAGGTACTACGGCATCGGCCGCGACCGGTTCACCGACCACTACGCGCTCCCCGACGGTCAGACCGCCGAGTACCTGCACCTGCAGGGGTGTGCGCAGACCGGTCAGCACCTGGCGCTCGACCACGTCCCCATCCGGTTGCAGCACGCGCACCGTCCCGTGCCCGGCCTTCGCACCTGGCCGCAGCGCCACGGCGGGAACGAGCAAGGTGTCCTCGACCTTCTTCACATGCACAGAGACCTGGACCGTCATGGAGGGCCGCAGCATGCCGTGGTCGTTGGGCACATCGAACAGGGCGTTGTAGTAGACAGCCTTGGTCGCAGAGGCTGCAGCCGAGGCGCTTCCGGCCGTCACCGCCTCGTTGGTGATGGAATCGGGAGCCGGCTCGATCAGGGCGATGGCGCCTGATAGCGTTCGGTGCGGCTGCCCGGCACGACGAAGCTCGCCGCCATGCCCGGCGCCACCAGGTTCACGTCGGCCTCGGAGATCTCGGCACGCACGGTCATCACGTCCAGCTTGGCCAGCATGACGATGGTGGGGGTGCTCTGAAAGGCGTTGAGCGTCTGACCCTGCCTCGTGACCACCGCCACCACGACGCCGTCCATCGGCGCCACGATGCGGGTGTAGTCGAGTTGCGTGCGCGCCGTATCGACCTGCGTGCGCGCCTGCGCGACCTGGGCCTGCAACGAGTCGATCTCGGCTCGCAGCGTATCCACCGCCGCCTGGGCCGCTTCCAAGTCGGCCTGCGCGGTCGCCTCGGCCACGACCAGCGTCTGCTGCCGGCGCAGCAGCACTCGGGCCTGGGCCATTGCAACGCGCCGCGCGTTCAACTGCGCGCGCAGCGCGTCGACCGCCGCCTCGGCACTGCGCAGCGCGATCTGCTGCGGCTGCGCATCCACCTCGGCGATCAGCTGTCCCTTGCCTACACGCTGTCCCAGGCTCACGTGCAGGCGCTCCACCCGACCCGACACCTGTGCGCCGACGGCGACCAGCTCCTTGGGACGAACTCGGCCCACCGCCTGTACTTCCTGGGCCAGTGTGCCGCGCTCGACCACCGCGGTGGCCAGATCGGATGGCGGACCTGCATTCATTTCCACGAGCGCGAACGTGCCGGCAGTGGCAAGGGCGACAGTGCCGGCCGCGAGCGCCCATTTCCGAGCTGTCTTCAATGCATCGCTTTCAAGGTTGGGGTTCATGGCCCTGCGCCGGGCAGCCAGGGGCGGCCATCTGTGCGGCGACGAGGGATCCGTCCCATCGAAGGGACTGGGAGGAATTGTTGTGAACGCGCGTCGAGAAAGAAACGGCGCACGATCCAGATCTGATCGAGAGATGCAGCGCCCGGGCGCGCGTTCAAGGCCGCTCCATGTGCGAATTGACCGAACGTTGATGAAACCCCCAGTGCTTCTGCATCGAGCGAAGAGAACATTTCGTCACAGCCAATCCTGAAGCCCGCCCGGGCTCGCACGCCTTCGAATGCACTCTCCGCTTGCAGATTCCAATCCCGGTCCGTCTTTGTCGGCAGTGGTCGACTCCGCCAAGGTCGTGCTCAGCGGCCCCGTACCGCGGCCCGATCGCGCCAGGGCGGCATCGCGGTCCGCAGGGCTGGGCGGTGCCTCGCCGCCCCGGCCCAGCGGAGCCTGGGTCGTCGCGCTGCTCGCCGTCTTTGCCGCCATCTGGTTGCCGCAACTCGCGCAATCGAGCCTCGTGCCGCCCACGGACAACATCGAGCAGCTCACCTGGGTGCGCAGCCTTGAATTGGGCTACTACAAGCATCCTCCGCTGCCCACGTGGGTACTTTGGCTTCCAGTGCAGTTGATGGGTTTGTCGGGGCCCGTCACCTATGTGCTGGGCGCAACCTTCGTGCTGGCGGCGATGGGGCTGCTCTGGCGATTTCTCGCAGCCCTTCGCGGTTCCGTGTACGCAACGGTGGCGCTTCTCGCGGCCCTGTGCATCACCTACTACAACGGACGTCTCTACTACTACAACCACGAAATGGTGCTGGTCCCGTTCGCAGTGGCAAGCGCTGTTTTCACCTGGAAGGCATTTGTCTCGAGACAGCGCCGCTGGTGGCTGGGGCTCGGAGTCTGCCTCGGCGTCGGAGGGCTCGCCAAATATCACATCGTCGTGATGGCCCTGGCCGTGGCGGTGTTCTGGACGTGGCAAAGAGGCTGGCGGGATGCGGGCCATCGACGAGGCCTTGTGCTGGCCGCGGCCGTTTCCCTGGCTGTCATGGCGCCGCATCTGCACTGGCTCTGGACGCACGACCTCGGACCGATCCGCTATGCGATGGAGTCGTCACTCGGCATTGATCACCATGGGATGCGGCGGCTGGGCGTCTGCCTGCGCTGGTTGTTCGATCAGCTCCTGAACCGGGCACTGCCCGCGTGGATCCTGCTTCTGTCGGTGCTTTGGCTTGCGGGCCGCGGACGTGCGGACGGCCCCGTGCCGTCGCGTGCGCCGCTACCCGACGACGCAGCAACGAGTCGAAGGCTCCTGTTGTGCTTCGGCCTCACGCCGCTGGTCTTCACTTTTGCACTGGGCCTGGCAGCCGGCGCGGACCTGCAGTTGCATTGGGGGGCTCCGTTCCTCCTGCTTGCCGTGCCGGCCTTCATGGAACTGGGGCCGTGGAAGGAAGCCTGGCACCGGATCTCGTTGAAATCGGCACTCAAGAGCTTCTGTCTCATTCAACTGCTGTTGCTTGCCTGGGGCCAGATGATTTCTGCCACCGGAGAGTTTCGGCTGCAGCGTCATCACTGGCGCAATTTCGATGCGAAAGCCCTGGCCGATTCAGTGGCGCCGGCGGCGCGCGCTCAACTGGGAGGACCGGTCCGCGTGATTGCAGGGCCTCCCGCCGAGGCAGGCGCACTGGCGTTGCAGCTCGGTGAGCGCCCTCTTGTCCTGATCGATGGCCGCTTCGACATCAGTCCTTGGGTGAACAAGGAGTTGGTCGATGAATGCGGCGTGCTGGAACTGAGCAGAGACGCATCGCCTCCGGGCTATCGGCCGGTAGGCGACAAATTCCCCGGCTTGCATTGGCGAACGGTCGTCCCTCGCTCGCCGTCCATCTACTGCACCTGGAGGGCGCATGCAGCAAATTGACTCGCAGACCCGCAAGGCCCTGCTCGACGCCCACATGCGCTTGCACCTCGATGACTTCGCGTCGACCGAGCGACTGTTGAACGATGCACCTTTGGCGTCCGCGCAAATGAGACAACCCGCGCAACGAGGCCACGACGGCTCCATCAGTTGCGTCATTCCCTGTCGAAACGAGGCCAGGAACCTCGAGTTGCTGCTGCCGCGGCTGATCGCTGTGCTGGGCACGCTGTCGCGGGATTGGGAAGTCATCGTCGTCGACGACGGCAGTACCGACACCACCTGCGAGTCGGCGCTGCGCTGGCAAGACAAGGGCGTGCGGCTACTGGAGCTTTCGCGCAACTTCGGCAAGGAAGCCGCGCTGAGTGCGGGCCTGGATGCGGCGCGCGGCGGCCTCGTGTTGTTGATGGACGGAGACGGCCAGCATCCGCCTGAACTGATTCCCGAGATGATCGTCCGCTGGACCCGGGGTGCGGACATGATCTGCGCGAGGCGCTCGAATCGCGACGCCGAGGGCTGGGTCAAGCGCATCGGGACGCGGATCTTCTACCGGCTTCTCGACTGCGACCGACGCTATCGGGTCCCCGCCGATGCGGGCGACTTCCGGTTGCTCGATCGCACGGTGGTCGAAGCGCTGCGTGCCCTTCCCGAGCGCAGCCGCTTCATGAAGGGCTTGTTCGCGTGGGTCGGTTTCCGCGTGGAGCAGATCGCCTACGTGCCTCCTGCGCGACCTCACGGCAGGAGCCACTACAGCTTGCAGGCGCTGTGCAACTTGTCGCTGACCGGGATCACCATGTTCACCAGTTGGCCTCTGCGCGCGGCCAGCGTGCTTGGAGGACTGCTCGCCATTGCCGCGTTCGGCTACGGCGGCACACGGGTCCTGTCGTACATGCTCTGGGGCAATGAGGTGTCGGGCTGGACCACGATCGTCGTCGCCACGTTCCTGCTGGCGGGGGTACAGCTGATGTCGCTCGGCGTGATCGGAGAGTATCTGGCGCGGGTCTTCGATGAAGTGAAGGGACGCCCGCTGTATCTGGTTCGTAGATCCCTGGGAGCCGGTCTGAAGGGCCGCGGTCCCGAAGGCGGTGCTGACCCGCGGGAAGCCGATGAAAAATAAGCAACCCGCGTGCTTCGACCTGGAGGCTTGCCGCGCCTCGCCGGACGATGGCCTGTCCGCGCGCTCAGCGCGCGCCATCGCTGTGTGCGTAGACGATTTCGGCCTGAATACCAGCATCAATGCGGCCGCGCTGCATTTGGCGGAGATGCGGCGCGTGAGTGCGTTGAGCGCAATGACCCAGGCACCGGAGTGGGAAGACGGCGCAGCGCGTGCGCGATGCATGGACAGTCGGCGGATCGATGTCGGGCTCCACTTCAACCTCACGCAGTCATTCGGCGGAGCCCCTGCTTTGGGCTCTGTGCAGACCTTGGTCGCGGCGACGCATCTTCGCCTGCTGCCAAAGCGCCTGGTGCGTGAAGCCCTGCTGCGCCAACTCGACGCGTTCGAGGAACAGATGTTCAGTGTCCCTGCCCATGTGGACAGCCACGAACATGTGCATCACCTGCCCGTGATACGGGACGTCGTGCTGGACGTGCTGCTCAGGCGATATGGCAGCGCGCTGCCGTGGGTGCGCGTGAGCGCCGCGCCGGCGTCCTCGCTGGCGGGGTCTTTTCGAAGTGCCGATGAACGCAAGGCATGGCTCATCGATCATCTGGTAGGGGCCGAGCCTTTCCGCCGTCGCGCTCGCTCGCTGGGCTTCGTTGCCAATCGCCGCCTCCTGGGCGTCTACGGTTTCGATGCCACCGAAAGCGGGTACGGCTTCCTTTTGCGGAAATGGCTGAGGCAGGCTCGCAGCGGAGATCTGCTGATGTGCCACCCAGCAAGTTCAGCGGTGGGCGACGTCATCAGCCGCGGACGCCGTGTCGAGTTCGCGGTATGGTCCGACCCTCACCTCCCCCACCTTCTGCGAGAGCTGGGGGTTCGCATCGCACCTATGTCGACTCTGCGGGCGGCGACGGCGTGAATGTTGCAGACCCAGGCCCAGCCTTCGGGGCGAGCTTCATCTGCTCGCTGGATGCAGAGCCCGGCGGCTTCGAGCTTGGTGTACTGCCGGCGGCCCCTGCACGAAGTGCGCAGCGGCTCACGGGCCGAACCAATAGAACAACCACGATGCCACGGCGCCGAGCGCGGCCACCAGGAGCAACTTGTCGGCCCTCGCACAGACCCATGCTACGAGGGTTGAGCCGCGCGTCGACCTTGTTGTGAGCCTGACCAGATCTCCTGGCTCGACGGGCAGTTGCCGGTGCACGGCGCCAGAAGATACTTGCTCGAACTGAAATTCCATGGCTTGCTCTTGATGACGATGCAAGCCGATGCTCTCGTAAGCGGATGAAGTTGCGATTGAGTGCTCATGGGGTTTCGCTCAAGAAGCTTTTCCCTCCGTGATTTCGGATGTGACTCGCTTCGGCCCAGCCTCTGCACCGCGGGCGACCCGCCGATTGCGGGCCTTGATCAGATCTTGATAAATGGTGGTTCGACGGTTGACAGAGGGGTCTGACAATTGCGCGAGACCCTGTTCGTCCCGCGCGGTGCCCGTGTTGCCGTCGCACACACGCGCATTTCGGACCCAGGAGCCCGCCAAATGCGCCGCTCCACACTTTCAAGAGTGCATCAGATAATGCCGAACTTGTTCGCGAAAGCGTGATGCCGCGCGTGCTCCCAGCGAAAGGTTTTGCCATTGCGCATGTGCAACGCCATCGCAAAAACAATCTCATGCCCGCTTCAAAAAAAAAACACGATCCTCATGGCTAACGAACGCATCCTCATTGTCGAAGACGATTCCCAGATCGCCGAGGTGCTGTCTGCCTATCTGCAGCGCGATGGCTATCTCACATCGATCTGCCGTGATGGCGGCGAGGCCATGCAGATGTTCCGGCAATGGCAGCCGGACCTGGTGCTCCTCGACTACATGCTGCCGCAGGTCAATGGGAACGAGATTCTGGGAGCCATTCGCAGGGCCGGCGATGTCCCCGTCATCATGGTCACGGCTGTCGACGGCGAAGTGGAGAAACTGGGCGCGCTTCGCTACGGCGCGGACGACTATGTCGTGAAGCCCTTCAACCCCAAGGAGGTGGTCGCGCGCGTGCAGGTCATCCTCAAGCGCGTCCGCAACGCCCCTCAACAGAGCAACCAGTCTCACCTCGCGTGGGGGCCGCTGGAGCTTGATCTCGACGCCGTAATGGCACGCACCGCGGACAAGTCCGAGCCTCTCGACCTGACCATCACCGAGTTCAAGCTTCTGGCGACCTTGATGCGCAGTCCGCGCAAGGCCTTCAGCCGCCTTGAATTGCTGGAGGCGTGCCTGCCCGAGAGCGATGCGCTCGAGCGGGTGGTCGACACGCATGTCCACAACCTGCGACGGAAGCTGGAAGAGCAAGGCGTCAACGGAATTCCAACGGCCGTGCGGGGCGTTGGCTATCGTCTCGGCGATTCCAGATGAAGCCATCGCGCCGGTCGCTGTGGGCGTGGCTCACGTGGCGGATGATCGCGCTGGCGATTGCCGCCACGGCGGGCGTGCAGGCGGGCATGTGGGTCCGCTACAGCTACTGGGAATCGAAAATCGATGCCCAACTGCCGGCCGGCATCGTCGAAGAACTCAGGCGGCTCGAGAGCGCTCCCAAGAGCGAGGAAACCTCGAAGCGCTTGAGCGAGATCTACACCCAATACGGGGACCGCTTCGTGTTCCCGTCGGATTCGGATGACCTGCTTATCCAGACGCTGCTGAGCCTTTCCATCATTCCCTTCGTGGCGGTGTTCGGACTGCTCATGGCGCGCCGCATCGTCGAGCCCGTCTCGGATGTCGCGACCGCGGCGGAATCGGTGTCCATGGGGCGCTTTTCCGCCCGCGCGCCGGTGCTCGATTCGGCTCCGGCCGAACTTCAGCGCCTGGCCAACCACTTCAACGCAATGGCCGAGCGCCTGGAGGCCTACGATCGCGAATTGCAGGACTCCAGCGCCGCGATCGCCCACGAGCTTCGAACCCCGCTCACTGCCGCAATGGGGCGATTGCAGGGCATCGTCGACGAGGTTTTCCCGCTCGATGAAAAACAGATCCGGACCGTGCTGGATCAACTGGGACAGATACACCGCATCATTGGCGACTTGCAGGTTCTGTCGTTGGCTCAAGGTGGCCGCTTGCAGCTGGAAACGACGACGTTCGACCTGCACGGCTTCGTCGATGAGCGCGTCTCATGGGCTCTTCCTTCCCTGCAGGAACGAGGCATGACGGCGATCAACCATGTGAGCGCAAAAGAGACAGTGCGCGCCGACAGGGGCAGACTGGGCCAAGTTCTTTCGGCGTTGATCGACAACGCAGTGCGCTATGCGAGTGACGGTGGCTTGGTGGAGATCGACTGCTGCGCAGATGCATCCACCCTCGAACTGATCGTGCGCGATCGAGGCAAGAGCGCTTCGGTGGAAGACGTGTCGCGCTTCTTCGAGCGCTTCTGGCGCAGCGAACAGTCGCGCTCCCGGTACGCGGGGGGGACCGGCCTGGGCCTGTCCGTCGTGCAGGCAATCTGCCAGGCACATGGCGGCGAGGCAAAAGCCGCTGCGCGCACTGGAGGCGGGCTGGAGATTCGGATCTGTCTGCCCCGCAATCCAGGCTTGCGTAGATCGATCGACGAGTAAGCGCTCTTTCCGGGGAGGAAGGAAGGTCTGGTTCGCTTGCTCGGTGAGCCACAACGCACTGCATGGCTTTCGAAAAGGGCGCCGCTTGACCGATCCTTGATGCTGTACCCACCGATCTTCAATGAAGCATCGGCAACATGACGGCATGAATCATTTCCAGGGCCTGGGGAACCGCACGCCGCTGCCGCTCCCGGAAGCGAAGGCCGAACTCTCCTGCAACACCTCAAAGACTTCAATGCAAGGATCTTTCATGAAGAACCCGCAACGCAAAAGACTATGTTTATCCGCAATGACTGTACTCATGCTGCTGGCTGCGGGGTCCGCGACCGCCGGCGTGAGTTGGTCCATCGGCATCAGTTCCCCGAATGTGGTCGTGGCGCCTCGACCGCCGGCTGTGGTCTACGAGGCCGCGCCGGCCTACGTGATCCCGGCACCGGTTTATCCGGTCGCGCCACGAGTCGTCGTCGCACCGCCGGTGGTCTACCAACCGCCGTCTGTTGCCCTGCGAATCGATCATGAGCACGACCCTTACCCGTACTACCACCACAGACACGACGACGACTGCGATGACGACTGAAGCTCGCCAATGTGCCGCACGGAGCGGGATGCCGCCCCAGAACTGACCTGCCCGCAAGTCCCTGTCCAGAGACAGGGGCGTCGCTCGCCTGCCGCTGCCCCTCACGTCTGTTGCATCCGCGGCAGCACAACTCCATTGCTCCGATGAACGCTTTGTCTCCGGGCCTTTCCCCTTTTGCCACCGACATGTGGCGTCTCTTGAAACCCTTCGCCGGTGTCGTTGCGATCGCGACGCTCATCGGCAGCGTGGGCGGCTTGGCCACGGCCGCGCTGCTGGAGCAGATCAATTCGGCCTTGCACGGTACAGCGGTCCTGTCCACTTCCGCGATAGCCGGGCTCGCCGTCCTGGCCGTGTTCGCCGTCGGGGGACACACGGTGGCAGGCATCCTCAACAGCGTCACCGGCCAGCGTGTGGTCGCCGCCCTTCGCAAGGACGTCTCCCTGCGGATCCTAGGCGCACCAATCGCCGCCGTCGAGCGCATGAAGAGCTATCGGCTGCAGGCGATCCTCAACGAGGATATCGACACCATCAGCGATTTCACGGCGGAGTTCGCCGGCCACGCCTCGGCCTTCGCGGTCACCGCGGGCTGCGCGATCTACCTGTTCAGACTCTCGCCCGTTCTTTTCCTCGTCAGCGCGCTCGCGCTGGTTGTCGGTATCGGGATCAATTTCGCCGCGGCAACGGCCTGGAGTCGTGACTTCGAGAAGGCCCGAACTGGCGAGGACGAATTGCAGAAGCACTACCGCAGCGTCGTGGAAGGTGCCAAGGAACTCCGGCTCAACCGGAAGCGCCGTGCCCAGGTGCACGGCGTCCGCCTGTCGGCTGCCGCCGATCTCGTCGCGCGGCTCAAGGCTCGGGCGCTCGGCTTGTTCTGGATCGCCGAAGGTACGAATTCGGCGCTCTTCTTCCTGGTCGTCGTGTGGATCCTGGTGGCGCGTCCGTCGTTGGGAATCGACGCCCAGGTCGTCAGCGGCTTCATCATCGTGCTGCTCTTCATCAAGGGCCCCATCGAGGAGCTGGCCGCGCTGCTGCCTTTCTTGAGCCAGGCCCAGGTGGCCCTCCGCCGGATCGCGCACCTGTCGGCGGAATTCAGGAAGGAGCCGCACGCCGTTGGCTCCGCCCAGCCTGCATTTCTCGCGAGCCGCATCGAGTTGCGGCAGGCTCGCTACCGTTTCGACGCTGCGCAGGAGGGCACGCAGCCCTTCGAAGTGGGTCCGATCGACCTCAGGCTGCGACGCGGCGAGACGCTGTTCATCGTCGGCGGCAACGGGAGCGGGAAGACGACGCTCATCAAGCTGCTCCTTGGCCTTTATCAACCCAGCGAAGGGCAGCTTCTGCTCGACGGCGCGCCCGTGGACGACCGCGGCCACGAAGCCTACCGCGGGCTCTTCTCCGCCATCTTCTCTGACTACCATCTGTTCGATGAGCTGGTCGCGCAGGATGCCGGGCACACTCGGGCCGCCAAAGAACTGATGGACCGGCTGGGTGTCGCGGACAAGGTCCAGCTTGTCGACGGCATGTTTTCCACGACGGACGTTTCGACGGGCCAGCGCAAGCGCCTCGCGCTCGTCCACGCCTGGCTGGAAGACCGCCCGGTGGTCATGTTCGACGAATGGGCCGCGGACCAGGACCCCGAGTTCCGCAGCGTCTTCTATCGTGAGCTGTTGCCGGAACTCAAGCGCGAGGGCAAGACCCTGATCGTGGTCTCGCATGACGACCGCTACTTCGACGTCGCGGACCGCGTGATTCGAATGAGCGCGGGTCGGATCGTCGAGGAGTTCATTCCACCTGGAAAGCCGAAGTCATCCAGGTCATGCGAGGCAGATTTCAGACAAGCCTGATCGCGGCTGCATTACTGCAGCCGGACCAGCGACGACAGCTGCGCGAACCGTTGCGGGGATCGGAAACGCAGATGGAACGCATAGATCGATGCCAGGAATCCGGCTGCCAACACACTGAAGGCCAGCGCGTAGCTCGGTCCGGCGGGTAGCCCGGACAAGAGCTGGACATGGGTGATCATCTGCCACAGGAAGAATGTCAGCACGGCCGCGCTGATCACCGGTGCAAACAGCGATCGCCATCGCGAAACCTTCATTGGATGCTTCCGGAAAAACACAATGACGGCCATCGCAGCAAGAACCTGGCAGGTCAACACACCGACCGCGGAAGGAACGCTCGCCCAGGGCAGAACCTGGAGCATCGGATCCAGACCCGCCACCGCACACAGCAGAACCAGCATCGCCGATATGCACAGCGTTACCGCGGACGCCACGTGCGGGGATCTGTGCCTGTGGTGCATTCCATCTCGACGGCGCAGTGATGCCGAGCTTCGCAAGCGGCACGGATATCTCGCTAGACGGCACCTCCCACTGTCGACACGGCGGCACGCAAGCCGGGCAGATAGCTGTCCAGGCCGAAGCCGCAGATCTGGCCCTTCACGATGTCCGCGAACACCGAGTGATGCCGGAATTCCTCACGCGCATGGATGTTGGACATGTGCAGTTCGACCACCGGTACCGTGAGGATCCGCTGAGCACCGCGCGCTGGATGTGCACCTGCACCACCTCCCGAGGCTGCTGCTGCGGCAGCCAGTACTCGCGGACTCGTGCGGATATGCGACTGAATACTCTCCGCTGCAGGCGCGCGAATGCCCGTGCTCAGGTGGACGTGTGCGTGACTTGCGAGGAAATCCGGATCGAGCCCATCATCTCGATGAACTTCGCGGGCGGCTGTCTCGATGGCTTCATCGAGATCGTTTGTGTGCACGTGTTCCGCCCGCATGGGTAGAGGGGGTGATCCACGGCAATCAATGCGACGCGATGGACATTGGTCGACGCTGCTCGGAGACCACCATCGACCACATGATCGCCGATGCGCAGTACCGCTACTTTGCAGGCGCCGTGCTCAAGCAAAAAAGGCCTTGCGCGGCCCATTCCCGATGACTACATGCACGCAAAGCGGGAGGCGCGGACTTATGCGGCCAGATCATTTCGTGGAACGTGCCAGCCATCATGGTGGCTTCGAAGCGCTCGCCGTCGCGGGCGGCCAGCGCGCAAGGGCGCCCGATGCGGTCAACGTCGAAGAGCCCGCCACCGGCAGCGCCGACATGCAGCGTCTGAAGAGCCGTATGAAGAAAGCCGCCGGCCGCAACACCGCCGCGCCCGATGCCGACTGCCAAGAACGATTGGAGCGCAGCGCTGCGCGAGAACGATGTGGGCGCCTGAGCCCGCCCCATCCTTTTCCAATCTGCAAGACCCGCCATAACAGACCGAGGCCAGTGCGTAGCCGCCCTTTTCCACGCCAGCCCACAACCGCCGGCCTCAAGAAGTCCTCCAATCAACATTCCCAGAACCTCGTTTGTGGAAAATCAGCCACATCGTCAAGGCAGATGAGTTTGCCGGTATTTCTGTCGGTATTTCCGAGGACCGAGCGCGAAAAACCAAGTTTTCATGCGCCTTCCGACAGAAGATTCGATCCCCTCCGGGGGCCAACTAAGTTTTTGATTTAGTTGGATTTTTCCCAAATCCCTCGAAATTCCAAGCCCCTTACAGCGGCACAAAGCGGCCTCTCGCCATCCCAAAAGGTAGCGGTGCTACCCGGGTTTCTCCTATTCTTCTGAGCCATGGCACAGAACATCCAAGAGTGCACAAGACCTTCACAACGAGCACTTGGCCGCTTCTCTTGAAGATCCGCGCACTGCGAAGCTCACACGCCTCCTGAGCTACCTAAAGAAGTTTTGAGTATGTTGAACTGCCGCTGAATCGCGAGCACATGCTTTCGAACGTTTTCAGCTGCAACTTCATCGTACTGGTCGCGAGTGCCTGGCTCGACGACGCTAGAGTCGTGACGATGGGTCTCCCATCGTTCGATCGAGCCCTCGAGAAAAGAAAGCTGATCGCGGAGGTTGAGCAACGCCGCGACTCCCGCGGCGGAACCCAGCTCATGGACGGGAATTCCACTCAAGGCCGTAGCGAGGCTGCGGACAATCGATTTGTCGTACTCCCTGAAGAATCGGGCGAGATCGATTTTCTGCTCATCAAAGATCGCGCCGATTTCCGAGGCTCTCGATTGAGCCGCTGCAGCAATGGCAACGATAGCCTTCCGACGCTCACTCTCGGTCCGTTCAGCGAGAAGGTGTTGCTGCCTGAGGGCAGCTCCTGATTGGCGCTCCCCAACCCAATACGCACCGGCAATCGCGAGGACTGATCCGAAAGCCTGAATCCAACCCGACCACTCGGCCTTCGTCATGCACAGGGGCCACCAGTCGATAGCGAGCAGGCAGTACTCGGGTGTTGGCATTCAGGTTCTCCTCGTTGGGCGCGCATCGTAGCGCGCGGCGAGCCTGATGCCAGTTCAGTCCTCTAGGTCGAACTGCATCTGCAGCGTCCGAATGATCTGCGCGATGTCGGCGCGGTGCGTGCCGCGGTCGCTCACGACGCGCACGGTCCAGTTGGGGCCGTCATCTTCAGACGGCATGCCGACCACACCTCCGCGGTGCACATCCGTTTGCTGGCCTCGAAGGCCGGGCAGGGCTTCAATGCGCTGGATCAGCATCTGCTGCAGCTGCTTGGCGGTGCGGGTGGGCTTGGGCATTTGTTTGACCTACTTCTTCAGCGAGTCTTTCCACTGCCACCAGGCTTGGTTGTGCGCCTCTGTGATGCTGCGATACGTCTCACCGTCACCCGGAAGGGATTCGAGACTGGGACGTTCGATCGAGTGAATCGTGACCGCCTCTCCGTCCTGATGCATCACCACACAGGCGCGATGCCCGTCCCACTGCATTTCAAGTCGGACCACGTTCGGCTCGGACTTCTCCATCTCGCTTCCCCCAAAATAGTTAGGAGAGGCATTTTGAATCTCCTCGACACCTCTCCTGACCTTGAGCGCGCCAAGAAAATCCCTTATCCGCAGCGGGGCCGGCACGGGCAATTTGCTTCCCTCGGGGCAGATCACATTCGGCTTCGCCGCCCTTCGTAGCGCGCCCGCATGTCCGCGCGCCACTTCGACGGCAAGAGCATCCAATGCGGGGGAACGGACGAGGGAACATTTCGAACGCCAACGAAGGGAACCGAGTGCTGCCGCGGCCTGCAACTCGACCTTCACCGCCCCTCCTCCGGCCATCTCAAGAAACCATGACGCTCCACGAGCCGTCATGGGAAGCCCGGATCCCGGGCCAGCACCTCATCACGTATAGCGCTTCTCCAGCGCATCCCACTCCGGCTTGCCAACCAGCCGCTGGCGTTCCGCAAAGGTCGTGACCAGCCCGCTCGATTCCAGCACCTGCTTCTCATCGCGCAGCACGGTCAAAGCCTTCTGCATGCCGGCAACTGCCCCTTGCAGCGCCGCATTCGCATAAAGCACGATCCCATACCCCAGCTCCCCCAGATCCGTCGCATTGAAGATCGGCGTCTTCCCGCCGATCACCATGTTCATCAGTTGCGGCTTGGCAAGACGCTGAGGCAGCGCGCGAATTTCTTCCGCAGTGGTGACCGCTTCGACAAACAGGATGTCCGCGCCCGCCTCGGCGAACTTCTGCGCGCGCTCGACCGCAGCCTCGAAGCCGTGCACGGCAGCCGCATCAGTGCGGGCCATGATCAAAAGATCCTGGTCCTGCCGCGCATCGACGGCTGCCTTGATCTTGTTCACCGCTTCCTCCGTCGAGATCACTTCCTTGCCCGAGAAATGCCCGCAGCGCTTGGGCGCCACCTGGTCCTCGAACTGGATGCAGTCGGCACCCGCGCGCTCGAGCGTGCGCACCGTATGGCGCACGTTCAACGCATTGCCGAAACCCGTGTCGGCATCGACGATCAGCGGCACCGACACCGCGTCGCGAATGCGCGCCGTGTGGTCGGCAATTTCGGCGAGGCCCATGAAGCCCTGGTCGGGCATGCCGAACCACATGTTGGTAACGCCGGCGCCAGTGATGTAGATCGCCTTGAAGCCCAGGTCTTCGACGACCTTCGCCGACAGCGCATTGAACGCGCCCGGAACGATCAGGCCGCGGCGGGCTTCGGCGAGGGATTTGAGTTGCTTGCGGGTGGACATTCGAAAAATTCCAATCAATCAATCAGAAACTGTCGCCGGGAACGCGGACCCAGCCTTCCATCAATACGCGGGCACTTCGGCTCATCAGGGCCTTGGTCACCACCCATTCGCCATCGTCGCCTTTGCGGGCCTCGGCACCAACGCGCAGCGTGCCCGACGGATGGCCGAAGCGCACCGCCTCGCGTTCGCCCCCACCGGTCGCCAGGTTCACCAGCGTGCCGGGAATCGCCGCGGCAGTACCGATGGCGACGGCGGCCGTGCCCATCATGGCGTGGTGCAGCTTGCCCATCGACAACGCACGCACCAGCAGGTCGACATCCGCCGCCTGCACTGCTTTGCCGCTGGAGGCGGTGTAGTCCTTCGGCGGCGCGACGAACGCGACCTTGGGCGTGTGCTGGCGCTTGGCGGCTTCGGCGATGTCCTTGATCAAGCCCATCTTCACGGCGCCATGCGCGCGGATGGTCTCGAACATCGCCAGCGCCTTCGCATCGCCGTTGATCGCGTCCTGCAACTCGGTGCCGGTGTAGCCGATCTCGGCGGCGTTGACGAAGATGGTGGGAATGCCCGCATTGATCAGCGTGGCCTTAAGCGTGCCGACGCCGGGCACCTCGAGGTCTTCGACGACCTTGCCGGTCGGGAACATCGCGCCGCCGCCTTCGCCGTCGCCCTCGTCGGCCGGATCGATGAATTCCAACGGCACTTCGGCCGCCGGAAACGTCACACCATCGAGTTCGAAGTCGCCCGTCTCCTGCACCTCGCCCTCCACGATCGGTACGTGGGCGACGATGGTCTTGCCGATGTTGGCTTGCCAGATGCGCACGGTGCAGGTGCCGTTCTGCGGCACGCGCGCCCGGTCGATCAGCCCCTGCGCAATCGCGAACGGCCCGACCGCTGCCGACAGGTTGCCGCAGTTGCCCGACCAGTCGACAAAGGCGCTGTCGATGGAGACCTGGCCGAAGAGGTAGTCGACGTCGTGGTCCGGCCGCGCCGAGCGCGACAGGATCACGGTCTTGGAGGTGGACGAGGTCGCCGCGCCCATTCCGTCGATCTGCTTGGCGTAGGGGTCGGGGCTGCCGATCACGCGCAAGAGGAGCGCATCGCGCGCCGGGCCCGGTTGCTGTGCCGGCTCGGGCAGGTCCTGCAGGCGAAAAAACACGCCCTTGCTGGTGCCGCCGCGCATGTAGACGGCAGGAATCTTGATCTGGGGAGCGGATGCCATGGCGTTGGGGATGGTGACGGTAACGGTGGTTGTCTCAGGCGGCGAGGCGGCTCTCGGCCAGGAAGTCTTGCGCAAAACGCTGCAGCACGCCGCCCGCCTCGTAGATAGACACTTCCTCGGCGGTGTCGAGCCGGCATGTGACCGGCACCTGCAGCACCTCGCCGCTCTTGCGGTGCACGACCAACGTGAGATCGGCGCGCGGCCTGGGCTCGCCGGCCACGTCGTAGGTTTCGGTGCCGTCCAGGCCCAGCGTGAGCCGCGTGGTGCCGGGCTTGAACTCCAGCGGCATCACGCCCATGCCGAGCAGGTTGGTGCGGTGGATGCGCTCGAAGCCCTCGGCCACGACGGTTTCCACACCCGCCAGCCGCACGCCCTTGGCGGCCCAGTCGCGGGACGACCCCTGGCCGTAGTCGGCGCCGGCCACGATGATCAGCGGCTGCCGGCGGTTCAGGTAGGTCTCGATGGCTTCCCACATGCGAACGACCTTGCCTTCGGGCTCGATGCGCGCGAGCGATCCCTTCTTCTGCACGCCGTCGACCACCGCCATCTCGTTGACGAGCTGCGGGTTGGCGAAGGTGGCGCGCATCGCCGTGAGGTGATCGCCCCGGTGCGTAGCGTAGGAGTTGAAGTCTTCTTCCGGCAGGCCCATCTTCGCCAGGTACTCGCCAGCGGCGCTGTCCAGCAGGATCGCGTTGGAGGGCGACAGGTGATCGGTGGTGATGTTGTCCGGCAAGAGGGCCAACGGCCGCATGCCGCGCAACGTGCGCGGCACAGCAGCGAGCGCGCCCACGCCTTCGCTGTCCCAGTACGGCGGGCGGCGGATGTAGGTGGACCGCGGGCGCCAGTCGTACTGCGGACTCACCTTCTCGCCGCTGTCCGGGTGGATCGCGAACATCGGCTCGTACACCTTGCGGAACATCTCGGGCCTGACCGAAGCTGCGACGATCGCGTCGATTTCTTCATCGCTCGGCCACAGGTCGGCCAGGCGAATTTCCTTGCCGTCGACCACATCCAGCACATCGCGTTCGATGTCGAAGCGCATCGTGCCCGCGATCGCATAAGCCACCACCAGCGGCGGCGAAGCGAGAAAGGCCTGCTTGGCATACGGGTGGATACGCCCGTCGAAGTTACGGTTGCCCGAGAGCACCGCGGTGGCGTACAGGTCCCGCTCGATGATCTCCTGCTGGATCTTCGGCTCCAGCGCGCCCGACATGCCGTTGCAGGTGGTGCACGCGAAGGCGACGATGCCGAAACCCAGCTGCTCCAAGTCGTGCAGCAGGCCGGCATCGCGCAGGTACAGCTCCACCGTTTTCGAGCCCGGTGCCAGCGACGACTTGACCCACGGCTTGCGCTTCAGGCCCAGCCGGTTGGCGTTGCGCGCGAGCAGGCCCGCGGCAATCACGTTGCGCGGGTTCGAGGTGTTGGTGCACGAGGTGATGGCCGCGATGACGACGGCACCGTCGGGCATCAACCCCGCCGCCTCCTGCTGCCGGGCCTCGGCCAGGCCGACAGCGATCTCGCGCTCGGCCAATTGCGAAGTCGGCAGGCGGCGGTGCGGATTGGAGGGGCCGGCCATGTTGCGCACGACGCTCGAGAGGTCGAACTTCAGCACGCGCTCGTAGCTGGCGGTCGCGAGCGCATCGCCCCAGAAGCCAGCGGTCTTCGCATAGGTCTCGACCAGCGCGACCTGCGCGTCTTCGCGGCCCGTGAGCCGGAGGTAATTGAGCGTCTGGTCGTCGATGTAGAACAGCGCAGCGGTGGCGCCGTACTCGGGGCACATGTTGGAGATGGTGGCGCGGTCGCCGATCGTGAGGCCCCGCGTGCCCTCGCCGAAGAACTCCAGGTACGCACCGACCACCTTCTCCTTGCGCAGGAATTCGGTCAGCGCCAGCACGATGTCGGTGGCGGTGATGCCGGGCTGTCGCCGTCCGCTCAACTCCACGCCGACGATGTCGGGCAGCCGCATCCACGAGGCGCGGCCCAGCATCACGTTCTCGGCCTCCAGGCCGCCGACGCCCACCGCGATCACGCCCAGCGCATCGACGTGCGGCGTGTGGCTGTCGGTGCCCACGCAGGTGTCGGGGAAGGCCAGGCCGTCCTGCACGTAGACCACCGGAGACATCTTCTCCAGGTTGATCTGATGCATGATCCCGTTCCCCGCCGGGATCACCTCCATGTTGGCGAAGGCGCGCTTCGTCCAGTCGATGAAATGGAAGCGGTCTTCGTTGCGGCGGTCTTCGATCTGCCGGTTCTTCTCGAAAGCTTGCGGATCGAACCCGCCGCACTCCACGGCCAGCGAATGGTCCACGATCAGCTGCACCGGCACCACCGGGTTCACCTGCGACGGGTCGCCGCCCTCGGCCGCGATGGCATCGCGCAAGCCGGCCAGGTCCACCAGCGCGGTCTGGCCCAGGATGTCGTGGCACACCACGCGCACCGGAAACCACGGAAAGTCGCGATCGCGCCGCCGCTCGATGAGCTGCAGCAGGCATTCGTCGAGGATCGTGAGGTCGCAGCGCCGCACCAGGTTCTCGGCGTGCACGCGCGCGGTGTAGGGCAGCGTGTCCCAGGCGCCGGGACGCAACGCATCGACCGCGGCGCGGGCGTCGATGTAATCCAGCGTGGTGCCGGGGAGTTGTTTTCTGTGTCGTTCGTTCATCGTGGCGAATCGGTCGGGGACGGTGGCGCCACGGCTCGCGCCGCTGGCTTCCCGAGGCCCCAGTCATTGGACATGCGAAATCCCGTGCAGCAACAGCAGTTCAGACGCGGGCTTCGATCGGCACGAACCGGAGATCCTCCGGTCCGGTGTAGTTCGCGCTCGGCCTAATGATCTTGTTGTCCACGCGCTGCTCGATCACATGCGCGGCCCAGCCGCTGGTGCGCGCGATGACGAAGAGCGGCGTGAACATCGCCGTGGGCACGCCCATCATGTGGTAACTCACCGCGCTGAACCAGTCCAGGTTGGGGAACATCTTCTTGACCTCCCACATCACGGTCTCCAGGCGCTCCGCGATGTCGAACATCTTGGTGGAGCCGGCCTCTTCGGACAGCGATTTCGCCACGCCCTTGATCACCACGTTGCGCGGATCGCTCACCGTGTACACCGGGTGCCCGAAGCCGATGACGACCTCCCTGGCCTCCACGCGGCGGCGGATGTCGGCCTCGGCTTCGTCGGGCGCGTCGTAGCGCTTCTGGATCTCGAAGGCGACCTCGTTGGCGCCGCCGTGCTTGGGGCCGCGCAGCGCGCCAATGGCGCCGGCGATGGCCGAGTGCATGTCGCTGCCGGTGCCGGCGATCACGCGCGCGGTGAAAGTGCTGGCGTTGAATTCGTGCTCGGCGTACAGGTTCAGCGAGGTGTGCATCGCGCGCACCCAGGCCTCGGTGGGCTTCTGGCCGTGCAGCAGGTGCAGGAAGTGGCCGCCGATCGAATCGTCGTCGGTCTCCACCTCGATGCGCTTGCCCTGGCTGCTCCAGTGGTACCAGTACAGCAGCATCGAGCCGAGCGAGGCCATCAGGCGGTCGGCGATGTCGCGTGCGCCAGGCAGGTTGTGGTCGTCCTTCTCGGGCAGCACGCAGCCCAGCGCCGAGACGCCGGTGCGCATCACATCCATCGGATGCGCACCGGCGGGCAGGCTCTCCAGCGCGGCCTTCACGTTGGCCGGCAGGCCGCGCATCGCCTTGAGCCGCGTCTTGTAGGCCCTGAGTTCGGCGCGCGTGGGCAGCTTGCCATGCACCAGCAGGTGGGCGATTTCCTCGAACTCGCAGACCTCGGCGATGTCCAGGATGTCGTAGCCGCGGTAGTGCAGGTCGTTGCCGGTTCGGCCCACGGTGCACAGCGCGGTGTTGCCCGCGGTCACGCCCGAGAGGGCAACGGATTTCTTGGGCTTGAAACCTGCGGCTGCGGCGGCTGCGGCGGGTGCCGCGATTTGGGTCGTAGTGGTGGTCATGCGGTTTCCTTGTTCAGATAGGAGCGATCGAGGCCGGTGGGACGGCCGGCGGCGTCGACCGCCACCATCTCGAACACACCCTTGAGGACTTCTTCGGCGGGAACGCCCGGCAGGTCGGCGATGCCGGTCACGCACACGGTCATCGAGCAGCGGCCGATGCGGCTCACCCAGCCGCGCAGGATGAGCTGGTAGCCCGCCGGCACGGGAGCGAGAAAGGCGACGCTGGTCACGCCGGCCATCACCACCTCGCGCTGCGCCAGGCCGCGTGCGGCCAGGAAGGCAGCCTTGCTCATCAATTGCAGGCCCTGGCCGGCGAAGAGCGTGCCGCGGTGATTGGCATGCGCCGGCAGCACCAGCTCGCGGAGTTCGGTTGTTCCAACGGGTGTCGTCATGGTTCGCAATCTACGCAGATTGCGCCCTTCGCATAAGGACTGAAAGGGCGAAGTCTTGCGAAGGCGATCGCAAGCTATTGCGAATCCTGCGAATCCTGCGAATTCCTGGGGCGACCCACCCCGGGCGCCGCCGGGCTACCTAGGTTCGACCGGCGCGCCGGGCCGGGTCTTCGCCGAGACGCGACGCGTCAGTCGGTGTCTCCCACGTCGTCCATTGCCATCAGGCTCGCATCGTCGCCCTCTTCCCGAGGCCCTACGCCCAGGTCTTCCGACAGCCCCTTGAGCACGACGTAGCCCGCCTGCAGCGCATCGCCGTAGGTGGCAAAGCCCGTGGCGGCCTCCATCAGCGGTTCGAACTCCATCGAGTTGTCGAAGGATTCGAGGAGCACCCAGAAATAATCCCCGGCGTCGTGTTGGTCGACGGTCAGGGCGATGGAGATGAGTTGGCCAGCCATGGGCGCATGGTGGCGCGGTCAGGTGACAGTCGCGCGAAACGGCTGTGAAGGTTCTGCTGCGCGCAGCGCGGCCCCGCGATCGTGATTTGGTTGGCAGGCCCGCCCGCGAACCGTCGCCAAAACACTACGTTCCTGCGCGTATCCAGCCTTCACGACCGTCACTGCAATCGGCGATGCTCGGGTCATGTCCACGGCACGCTCGCAACCGACTTTTCGCCCCGCCTGGCGCATCGCGGCGTCGATCTACACGGTCGCCGGCGTGGTGTGCGTGCTGGGGACAGCGGCCGTGCCGGAAAGCGACGCGGGCATGCTGGTCGCCATCGCGGGCGGCCTGCCATGGTCGTTGGGCCTGCTCACGCTCGACCTCTCGCCCGGCGTGGCGAACACCGCGCTGCTGCTGCTCGCGGGCAGCTGGGCGGTCAATGCGGGCCTGCTGTGGTGGCTGGCGCTGCGTCGCACCGGGTCGCCCCGACACGACGCGAGCCTGTCGAGCCACGCGGCAAAGCGGCCCAGGTAGCACCTGCGCCCGCGTGCAGCGAAAGAAGCTGCCCCGCCGACTGCGCATTCCGGATGTTTCGATGCGATCATTTCGCGGCGCATGCATCCCTGCGTCACGAGACCCCGATTGCCCGAATCCGAGAACAAAGGAAGACAAAACGATGCCCAGACCCCTGCACGCCAATTCGCCGCTGATCGGCGTTCCCGGCGGCCGCCACCTGCTCGACACCCCCGCCCTGCTGATCGATTTGCCCGCGATGACCCGCAACATCGAACGCATGGCCGCCTTTGCCAAGGCACGCGGCATTGGCCTCAGGCCCCACGTGAAGACCCACAAGTCGATCGAGATCGCGCGGCGCCAGGTGGCCGCCGGTGCCATCGGCGTGAGCTGCGTCACCATGGGCGAGGCGGAAATCATGGTCGACGGCGGCATCCGCAGCGTGCTGATCACCTCGCCCGCCGTCACGCCGAGCAAGATCGCGCGCCTCGTCAAGCTGGCGGAGCGCGCGGCGCCCGGCGGCGTGATGGTGGTGGCCGACAACCTGGCCAATGTGGCCGACCTGGCCCGGGCCGCGAGCGGGCTGCTGCATCCGCTCCCGGTGCTGGTCGACTATGGCGCAGGCTACAACCGCACCGGCGCCGCGAACGAGGCGCAGGTGCTCGCCCTGGCGGCCGCCATCGCCGCCGAGCCGAGCCTGCGGCTGCGCGGCCTTCAGGCCTATGCGGGCAACCTGCAGCACATCGTGGCGCGCGAAGAGCGCAGCGCGGCGGCCGCAGCGCTGCGCGAAACCGTGGCGGGCATCGTCGCGGCGGCGCGGCGCAAGGGGTTCAACTTCGAGATCGTCACCGGTGCCGGCACCGGCACCCACGACCTCGATTCGGAACAGAACGCCTTCACCGAACTGCAGGCCGGCTCCTATGTCTTCATGGACGCGGAATACACGCAGGTGCTGGCCGCCGGCACCGAGCCCTCGCCGTTCGAGGTGGCCCTCTTCGTGCAGACGGCCGTGGTCAGCACCAATGCGGCGGACTGGGTCACGGTGGACGGAGGCACCAAGTGCTTCGCCACCGACGGCGGCGTGCCGCTGGTCGCGCGCGGCACCGATGCCGCGAGCCGCTACGCCTTCTTCGGCGACGAGCACGGCAAGCTGATGCCCGCGGGGCCGCGCCCTGCACTCGGCACGCGCATCGAATTCGTGACGCCGCACTGCGATCCGACGGTGAACCTGCACGACGTCTATCACGTGGTCGAAGGCGGGGCGCTGGTGGCGATCTGGCCGGTGGACGCGCGCGGGAAGCGATAGCCACGTACAGCCGCGCGCACGGCATAAGGAAACTCGGAAAGCGTATTTCCAAGGCGAGCGGTGCCGGGGCACAGTCCTGCCCCAATGGCCATCACTCAAGACACACCGCGCACGGCGCGCGCCAATGCGGCGCCGGCCGCGCCCTCTTCCCGACAACTCCTCGCGCGCTTTCGCCCCATCTTCAACCGCATCGCCGTGCATGCGGCTCAGCGCGAAAACGATCGCGAACTGGCCCATGAGCCGGTCGCCTGGCTAAACGCCGAGCGCTTCGGCGCCCTGCGCGTGCCCGCCGAATACGGCGGCATCGGGGCGTCGGTCGAGCAGCTGTACGACCTGCTCATCGAACTCGGCGAAGCCGACTCCAACCTGCCGCAGATCCTGCGCGCGCACTTCGGCTTCATCGAACGGCTGTTCGCGGAGATCGATCCGTCGCTCCACGGCCCGTGGATGCGGCTGGCGGCCGAAGGCGTGATCTTCGGCAATGCCACCACTGAACTCGGCGAAGGCGCACTCGGCGTGCTGCAGACCACGCTGTCGCGCGACGGCGATGCGTGGCGTCTGGACGGCGACAAGTACTACAGCACCGGCACGCTCTACGCCGACTGGATCTCGGTCTCGGCCCAGCGCCTGAACGCCGACGGCAGCAGCGACCGCGTGATCGCGCTCGTGCCCTCGGAGGCCGAAGGCGTGGAGCGCGTGGACGACTGGCGCGGCTTCGGCCAGCGGCTGAGCGCATCGGGCACCACGCGCTTTCGCAACGTACGGGTGAAGCCCGAGAACGTGCTGCTCTACGTGCGCGACCAGCCGACGCCGCTCACGGCACATTTCCAGCTCACGCATCTCGCCACGCTGGCGGGCATCGCACGCGCCATCGTGCGCGACGCGGTCGCCTTCGTGCAGCCGCGCAAGCGCGTCTACAGCCACGGCAGCGGCGACACGCCGCGCGAAGATCCGCTGGTGCAGCAGGTCATCGGCCAGTTGGCGAGCACCGCGTTCATCGCGGCCTCCACCGTCCAGGCCGTGGCGCGCGGGCTCGGCGAAGTCGACCGCTTCCGCCAGCGCGGCGAGCCCGTTCCCGAGAGCCTGCCCTTCGAGGTGGAACTCGACACCGCGAAGGCGCAGGCCGGCATCGTCGACGCGGTGCTGCAGGCGGGCACACGGCTCTTCGACATCGGCGGCGCCTCTGCGCTGCAGGAAGACCGCCGGCTCGACCGCCACTGGCGCAACGCGCGCACGCTGGCATCGCACAACCCGACGATCTACAAGGGGCGCGTGGTCGGCGATCACCTGCTCAACGGAGCAAGGCCGACGTTCTACTGGGCGGTGGGAGCGATTGCGGCCTGACGGCGCAAGAAAGAGACAGGAACGAAAGCCTCAGACGCGAGGCAGCGCGGCAAGGAAAGTGGAGACAACGATCGCGGCAGCGCGATCCAGTTGCAGGATGTCGGCCACATCGAAGGCATGCGGCGCGGTGCGTCCGCTCGCGCCGAGCGGCTTGCGGATCTCGACAAGCACTTCGGCCGCGAGTTCGCGATCGCTGCGCGGTCCGCCGTCGGGATGCATCACCCACTCATCGACTTGATCGAACGGAATGCTGCGGAAAACCCCGACGATGGGGATGTACTTGTAGCGATCCTCGCCCACCAGGATGGGCACGCTGAGGTTACAAAAAAACGTGGTCGTCGACATGCGGGGCCGCCGTCGCTAGGCAAAGCTGTCGATTGTTAAGGAGTGCGCGTTCAGGAGCCATCCTTCCAAGGGACTACTCCCTGACAAGACGTGATCTTCTGCACACAAAGTGATTCCATTTCCTTCCACCTCCCCCATAAAACAACTACTTAATTCTTACACACAGATACCCGATGTGTGTTAAATGCCGACTTATTCGGCACCCAGAATGCGTAAATCGTTCGGAAAAGGGGGCGCCACGCTTCCTTTTCGGAGCGCGGACGGTGCAACGCAGCGGTGGCTTGCCGGTCAGGCGGGTGGATCGAAACGCGGGGCGCGGCGCTCGATGTTGGCCTTCACGGCTTCGGCCTGGTTCGCGCTGCCGATCAGCGCCTTCTGCTCGACCGATTCGGCCATCAGCAGCTCCGCGGCGCTCTGCGACATGGCCGCATTGAGCAGGCGCTTGCCCGCACGAATCGCATCGGGACTCTTGCCCGCGACCTCGTGCGCCATCTGCAGCGCATCGGCCAGCGGATCGGCCGACAGGCGCGTGGCGAAGCCGATCTGCAGCGCCTCTTCGCCCGAGAAGATGCGCCCGGTGAAGGTGAGCTCGCGCACCACGTCACTGCGCGCCAGTTCCCGCATCAACACCATGCCGGCCATGTCGGGCACGAGGCCCCATTTGATTTCCATCACCGACAGCTTCGTGTCGGGCGCGACGATGCGGATGTCCGCTCCCAGCGCCACCTGAAGGCCGCCGCCGAAGGCCACGCCGTGCACCGCGGCGATGACCGGCACCGGCACCTCGCGCCAGACCATGGCGACGTGCTGCGCGGCGTTGGAAATGCCGTGGGTGCGCTTCACCAGATCGGCAGCCGCCGCGCCCTCCCCCAGCACGCCCTCGCCCGCGCCCTGCTGCATGCGCTCGAACGAAGCCATGTCGAGCCCTGCGCAGAACGCCTTGCCGCGGCCGGAAATCACCACGGCGCGCACCGCCGTGTCGCCGCGCAGGGCTTCGCCGGCTTCGATCAGCGCGTCGAACATCGCGGGATCGAGTGCGTTCATCTTGTCGGCGCGGGCCAGCTGCAGTTCCACCACGCCGTCGGGGTGGCGGGTCCATTCGATGCGATCGCTCATGCGTGTCTCCTTGTGGGGTTCGTTGTGGGTTTTGGCCAGTATCGCCCGGCATGGCGGCTGGGCGATGATGGCGGCTGTCGCCTACCCAACACCTCTGCCATGCCGCTGGACCGTCGCCACTTCCTTCTTCAATCGGGCTCGGCCGCCGCCGTGGTGGCGCTGTTCGGCCAGGGTTGTGCATTGCCTTCTGCGGCCCGCAGCGGCAATACGCTCGGGTTCACCGGCGTGCCCGTGTCCCTGCGCGATGCCGTCGTCGTGCCGCCCGAATACGAATGGCAGCTGCTCTACCCCTGGGGTACGCCCACCGGCATCGCGGGCCAGATGCCGGCCTTCGCACCGGACGGCTCCAACAGCGCCGCCGATCAGGCCGTGCAGGCCGGCATGCACCACGACGGCATGCACTTCTTCGCACTCGATTCGCGCGGCGAGCGTGGCCTGCTCGTGATGAACCACGAGTACACCGACGAGCAACTGCTGCACACCGACGGCGTCAAGGCATGGACCGCGGACAAGGTGCGCAAGTCGCTCCACGCGATGGGCGTCTCGGTGATCGAGATTCGCCGCACGCCCACCGGCTGGCAGCAGGTGCAGCCCTCGCCCTTCGCGCGCCGCATCCATGGCAACACGCCGATGCGCATCGCCGGCCCGGCGGCAGGCACGGCCTTGATGCGCACCGCCGCCAACCCGGCCGGCGACCAGGTCTTCGGCACCTTCGCCAACTGCGCGATGGGGGTCACGCCCTGGGGCACGTATCTCACCTGCGAGGAGAACTTCCACGGCTACTTCGGCGGACCGAAGGAAGCGGCAAAGGACCTGACGGATGCACAGCGCCGCTACGGCACGGTCCCGGGCACGCAGTGGGTCGAGTACTGGCGCTTCGACGAACGCTTCGACCTTGGCCGCCACCCGAACGAGCCGCATCGCTTCGGCTGGGTGGTGGAGATCGATCCGTTCGATCCAGCATCCACGCCCGTCAAGCGCACCGCGCTCGGCCGCAAGCGCCAGGAGAGCGCCACCTGCACGACATCGAAGGACGGCCGCGTGGTGGTCTACATGGGCGACGACGCGCGCTTCGAATACATCTACAAGTTCGTGAGCCGCGAGAAGGTGCGCCCCGGCACCGACGCTGGAGCGCGCGCCGCCAACCGCCACCTGCTCGACGACGGCACGCTCTACGTCGCGCGCTACGACGCAGGCGGACGCGGCCGGTGGCTCGAACTCACGCACGGCCGCAACGGCCTGGATGCCGCCAACGGCTTCGCCGACGCGGCCGAGGTGCTGATCCACGCCCGCCTCGCGGGCGACATCGTCGGCGGCACGAAGATGGACCGCCCCGAGTGGATCGCCGTGCATCCCACGAGCGGCGAGGTGTACGTCACCCTCACCAACAACAGCCAGCGCGGCGACCCCGGCAAGCCCGCGCCCGATGCCGCCAACCCGCGCGCCGACAACCTCTTCGGCGGCATCCTGCGCTGGAGGGAGGACGGCGGCGACGCGGCGAGCACCGGCTTTGCCTGGGACCACTTCACGCTCGCCGGCGACCCCGCGCAGCCGGGGAGCGGCGCACGCTATCCCTCGGCCGACGCCGACATGTTCGGCAGCCCCGACGGTCTGCATTTCGACAGCGGCGGCCTGCTCTGGATCCAGACCGACATGAGCGGCCAGGTGATCGGCAAGCCCGCCTACGCGTCGCTCGGCAACAACCAGATGCTGTGCGCCGACCCTGCCACCGGCCGGATCAAGCGCTTCCTGACCGGACCGAACGGCAGCGAGATCACCGGCTGCGTGGTCACGCCGGACCGCCGCACGCTGTTCGTGAACATCCAGCATCCGGGCGAGGCACGCGACGACGGCAGCGCGACGCACAACAGCGCCTGGCCCGACGGCACCGCGCCGGGCTCCGCGCGGCCGCGTTCGGCGACCCTTGCGATCCGTCGCCGCGACGGCGGTATCGTCGGCACCTGACGAGAAGAAGGAGACCCTCCATGAGCATCCGCATCGTTCGCCTGGGCACGCCGCGCGCACCCGGCGAGGGCCTGCGCATCGGCACCGTGCGCCGTCCGCCGCGCGGCGTTCCGAAGACCGAATTCGCCGCGCAGGACTGGTACGACGTGTGGTACCCCAACCTCGCGCCGTCCGCCGACACGATGAAGCTGGGCCAGGAGGCGCAGGCAACGCAGGAGCCCGCGCAATGGAACGCCTTCGCGCGAAAGTACAAGTCCGAAATGGCCGAGGCCGACGCGAGCCGCAGCCTCGACCTGCTCGCAGCGCTTTCGCACAGCGCTGCGCTTGCGGTCGGCTGTTATTGCGAGGACGAGTCGCGCTGCCACCGCTCGCTGCTGCGCGGCCTGCTGGCCGAGCGCGGCGCGGACATCGCGGACTGAGTCACACCTGGGGCAAGGCCAGGAACGCCGGCAGGTTTTCCGCGCGTGCGGCATATGCCGCCAACATCGGGAAACCGGCCGGCGCGATCGACTCAGGCGCCATCAGCTGCGTGAAAGACCAGGCCACGGCCGCTGACACGCCGGCCTGCGTCATCGTCTTCTCGTCGGCAGGCGGCGGCATCTCGGCCGCCTCCTGCTCGAGGGCCGCGTACGCCGCAACGAGCTGCCCCTGCACCCGGTCGAGCCACGGCTGGTGCAGCTTCTCGGCGGGACGCAGGTTGTGCTCGTAGACGATCTGCACCGTCTTCTCGCAAGCGGCCAGCGCGAGCCCGGTGATGCGCAGCGCGCGCTGCCGCTGCATCAGGTCGGCGGGCATCAGGCTGCGCCCGGCCAGCACTTCCGCGTAATCGATGATCAGCGTCGAATCCATCAGCACCGTGCCGTCCTCGCACACCAGCGTGGGCGCCTTGACCACCGGGTTGATCGCGCGGAACTGATCGAAGGTGCTGAAGACCGAGACCGGGCGGTGCTCGAACGCAAGGCCGAGAAGCCGCAGCGAGATGGCGGCGCGGCGCACATAGGGTGAATCGAGCATGCCGACGAGTTGCATTGTTTGTTTCTCCTGAAGGTGTGCGCCACGATATCGGCCGTCGCGCCTGCGCCGAATGGCAACCCATCGAAAATCGGGGCCGTAAACCGATCACCCATCGGTCATGAAACACACCATGAACATCGACAAGAAGGACCGCCTGATCCTCGAAGCCCTGCAGACCGATGCGCGCCAGAGCCTGGCCGCGCTGGGCAAGCGCATCGGTCTCTCGCAGCCCGCGATGAGCGAGCGCGTGCGCAAGCTGGAAGATGCGGGCGTGATCGAGGGCTACGGCGCCCGCGTCAACCTGCGGGCACTGGGCGTGGGGTTGCAGGCCATCATCCGCATCGACACCACGCATGCAGGCATCGCCAAGTACCTGAAGCTCTTCGACGACATGCCCGAGGTGCTGAGCGCCGACCGCGTGACCGGCGAGGACTGCTTCTTCGTGCGCTGCGCCATCGCCGAGCCGGCCGACCTGCAGCGCGTGGTCGATGCGCTGGCGGTGGACGGCGCGGTGACCACCTCGCTGGTGCTGTCGAGCCCCGTGCAGAAGCACGTCACCGTGCACGCGGCGAAGGCGCCGCGCAAGTAGCCGTCAGCGCTGCGCCTTGTCCTTCTGGTTCTGCGCCTCGATGCGTTCGCGCGCGTCCTTCCAGTCGGTGTCGCTCCACTGGCGTAGCTCGTAGAAGTTGCCGCCATTGGCCAGCGCGTTGCCGCCGTCCATCATGATGCTCTGGCCCGTGAGCCAGTCGCACTGGCCCGGCGCCATCAGGAAGGCCGCGATGTTCTGCAGCTCACTCATCCGGCCAGTGCGGCCCATCGGGCTCATCTCCCTGGTGCGTGCGCCCGGCTCCTCACCGGGGTTGAGGCGCTTGCTCATGCCTTCGGTGGGGATCTCGCCGGGCCCCACGGCGTTCAGGCGGATGCCGTGCCGCGCCCATTCCACCGCGAGCGACTTGGTCATCACCTCGATGCCGGCCTTGCTCATCGCCGAGGGCACGACGTAGGGGCTGCCGTTGTCGACCCAGGTGACGATGATGCTCATCACGCTGCGGAAGGGGTCGCCCTGCTTCCACTTGCCCGACTTGGCCTCGGCCACCCAGCGCTTGCCCACCGCCTGCGTCACGTAGAAGCTGCCGTGGAAGACGATGTTCGCGATCGCGTCGAAGGCGCGCGGCGAGAGGCTCTCGGTCGGCGCGACGAAGTTGCCCGCCGCGTTGTTGATGAGGCCGGTGAGGCCACCGCTCTGAAAAAGGCTCTCGACCATCTCGTCCACGCTCTGCGCGATGCGGATGTCGACGCCGAAGGTGTCGATGCGCCGGCCGGGGAACTGCTGGCGCCATTCGGCCGCCGTTTCTTCGCAGACCGACTGGCGCCGGCCGCAGATGGCAATGTCGGCGCCCAGGCCGAGAAAGCGCTCGGCCATCGCGCGGCCGAGGCCGGTGCCGCCGCCGGTCACGAGGATGCGCTGGCCGCTCATCAGGGAAGGTTGGAACATGGGGGTCTCCTTGGCGTTGCGGCAGCGGCAAGGACGAGCGCTGCCATGGCGCATGCTACGCGCGGCGCCGGCGCGGCGGCTTGCGGAATCTGGCTTCGGCGCGGGCCGGGTGAGAATGTCTTTTGACCTGTTCTCCGGATCGACACCCATGTCCAGCCTCACCTCCTTCCTGCCGCTAGACGGCGTGCGCGTCCTGAGCCTTGCGCTCAACCTGCCCGGTCCCGCCGCGCTGCTGCGCTGCCGCCAGATGGGCGCCAGCTGCCTGAAGCTGGAGCCACCGGCCGGCGACCCGATGGCGCTCTACAACCAACCGGCGTATGCCGCGCTGCACGAAGGCATCGGCATCGAAACCGCGGACCTGAAGACGGAGGCGGGACAGCAGCAGTTGCACGCCGCGCTCGCGAAGACCGACGTGCTGCTCACCTCGTTCCGCCCTTCCGCGCTGCGCAAGCTCGGCCTCGACTGGCCCGCGCTGCAGGCGCGCCATCCGTCGCTGTCGCAGGTGGCCATCGTCGGCGCGCCGGGCGAGCGGGCCGAGGAGCCGGGCCACGACCTCACCTACGTCGCCGAAAGCGGCCTCGTCACCGGCACCGAGCTGCCGCCCACGCTCTACGCCGACATGGGCGGCGCCCTTCTCGCCAGCGAGGCTGTGCTTGCGGCCATGCTGCATCGCGCCCGCAGCGGCGACAAGGCAAGCGGCATCTATCTGGAAGTCGCCCTGAACGCCTCGGCCGACTGGCTGGCCCTGCCGCGCACCTGGGGGCTGACGCAGCCCACGGGCGCGGTCGGCGGCGCGCATGCGGGCTACCGCGTCTACCCGTGTGCCGATGGCCGCGTGGCGGTGGCGGCGCTGGAGCCGCATTTCGCGAACCGCTTGTGCGAAGCGGCCGGCGTGAGGCCGCCCGACATGATGGCCACGGCCACGCACGAGGCGCTGGCGGCCTGGCTCGCGACCCGCACGCGCGCCGAGCTCGATGCGATGAGCCGGGAGCGCGACGTGCCGCTGCTCACGCTGGCCGATTGAAGGCTTGGGTTTTCAGCGCCCGGCGTCGCGCTGCCGGTCTTCGCGCTTGAGGGCGAGGTAGGTGTCCAGGTCCACCTCATGCAGCTGCCGCGGGTACTGCTCGGCCGCCATGAACCAGTGGCGCTGACGGCGCTCGTCGGCATCCTTGGCATCGGTCGAGAGATACGCATCGAGCGTGAGGAAGTAGCGCATCGCATTGCGCTCCACCAGCCCCCGCAGGCCCCGGATGTATTCGGGCTTGCCGTCGGGCGCCTTGCCCATCACCGTGAAGCCGACCTTGTCGCGGCCGAAGGTGGCGAGATAGGCCTGGGTGGCGAGGCGCACCATCAGGTTGTGGTCGTAGCCGTAGCTGAAATGCACGAAGCTCTTCTGTGCGTCGAGCGCAATCGCCTCGAGCGTGACGCGGTAGTTGCTCGTGCCGAACGGTCCGCTCGCGGCCGAGAGCTCGACCGACAGGTGCTCGGGCGTCGCGTTGGCCACGCGATAGACGAAGGGCAGCTCGAAAGCCTGGTCGATCGGCTTGTCGTATCGCCGCACGACGTAGAGCGTGAGCGTTTCGCGCCCCTGCGCCGTGCCGGTCTTGCAGCGCCGGTTGTTGATGTGCAGCGTGAGCAACTCGCACCAGTGCGCCGACCCCTTGAACGCGGCCGTGACCTCCGACAGCGGATGGTCGATCACCGCGTAGACGTCGCCCTCGAGCCCGCCGGGCGTTTCGCTCGAATCCAGCTGCACCGGGCGGCCGAAGCTGCTGTGGCCGAGCTTGTCGCTCAGGCGCTGGTGGGTGTCGCGCAGCGCCTGGACCGGCGCGGCGGACTCGGCGGGCGCTGCGACACAGGGCTGCAACGAAGCCGCGAACAGGACGGCGCCGCACAGGGTGCGTGTCCACGATGCCGGCAGATGGGGCGAACTGCTCATGGGGCCACACCATACAACGGAGTGACCACTATTGGTTTCAGTCGGTGTCAGTTTCGGGTGCCGCCTTCGCACCGCGCCGCATGAGCAGCAGCATGGCCACCGCGAGCAGCACGGCGCCCAGCCACTGCCGGGGCGCCATCGGCTGGGCGAACAGCAGCGCCGCCAGCAACGCAGCCACGAGCGGCTCGATCAGCGTGCCAACCACCGCCGCCGTCGGCGACAGGCGCCGCGCGCCCCACGCAAAGGCCAGGTAGGCCACTGAGGTCGTGACCACGCCGGTGTAGCTCGCGCCCAGCCACTGGGCCGTGCCGCCGGGCCAGGTGATGCCGCTCGGCCATGCGACCGCGAGCATGCACAGCGCCGCCACGCTCATGCCCCAGGCCGATGCGGTGACGGCCGGCACGCGCACCGGCATGCGCGCGTTGCCGAGCACCACCAGCGCGTAGCAGATGGCCGAGCCGAACGACCAGGCCAGACCGGCGGCATGTCCGGCTGGCAGCGGACCCCAGCCCTGGACCGGCACCACCAGCAGCGCGACGCCCGCAAGCGCCAGCACGAGACCGCCGAACAGGCGCAGGCCGAAGCGCTCGTAGCCGCGGGCGACCGACACCAAGGCGACGATCACCGGCGCGCAGCAGATCGAGATCACCGTCGGCAATGCGACGCCCAGGTGCGCGATGCCCGCGAACCAGCAGCTCACGTTGAGCGCCATCGCGGCGCCGGTGCCGACGACCTGGAACTGCTCGCGCCGGGTCAGGTCGCGCCAGCGTGCGTTGGCGGACTGCGCCCTGCGCTGCGTCCTCCGATGCAGCCACCACAACAGCGGCACCCCGAGCGCGAAGCGCGCCAAAGACAAGCTCTGCGGCGCGATGCCGCCATCGATGAGGAATTGCGCCACCAGCGCGCCGCCGCCCCACAACGCGCCGGCCAGCAACACGCCGCCCCAGGCCAGGGCGGCAGACATTCTTCTGTTCATTGTTGAAATCTCTCCATGACGCCCGCCGCTCGGCTTCTGTAGAGGGCGGGCATGACCATCCGGCCGTCACCCGACCTCAGAGGAGGCGGACGACGGCGACCACTTGCGGGTCTGAGCGCGGCGCGAGGCGCGCGTCAGATGCAGGCGATGGCGGGGGGAGAGTGGTGCAGGTGCATGAGCGGGCGATGATAGAAGCCGGGTCCGGCGAGGGCAAGAGAGAATCGCGGCCATGTGCCCTCTTCCCGCTCGTCACGCCGCATGAAACGCCAAGGCCGACTCGTCCGTTGGGAGGCCGACCGCGGCTTCGGTTTCATCCGCAGCCCCGAGGTATCGGCCGATGTGTTTGTCCACCTGCGCGACTTCAGCGACCGGCAAGTGAAGCCGCAGGTGGGCATGGAACTGAGCTTCGAAGAAATCCATGTCGGCGGCAAAGGGCCGCGCGCGGTGGCGGTGCAGGCGGCATCGGCCGGTGCATCGCGGTCCGCGCCGAAGCACACGCCCATCAACAGCCATCGCCGCCCCGCCTCGAGGCGGGTGAATCCGCGCCACGCGAGTACTTCCGAACCCTCGACTTCATGGGGTCTGCTTTTCCTTCTGGCGTACGGGGTGCTCCTCGGTACAGCCGTCTGGTCCGGCCGCCTGCCATTGCTCGTGCTTGGCGTGGTGCCGGGGCTCAGCCTGCTGGCCTTCTTCGCCTACGCCTTCGACAAGAACGCCGCACAGACCGGCCGCTGGCGCACGAAGGAAAGCACCCTGCATCTGCTCGCGCTGGCGGGCGGCTGGCCGGGCGCCTGGGCCGCGCAAAGGCTGCTGCGCCACAAGTCGAGCAAGCAGAGCTTCCTGCTCGTGTACCGCGCCACCGTCGTCCTCCACTGCGCGGCGTTGCTGGGCTGGGTTTTCTGGCTGCGGGATATTTACGGCGCGGCCTGACGTCCGTCGCGTGCGGTCCTAGACTGAAACGGTCCAATCCAGGAGAAAGCGCCCATGCCACTCGTTCGAATCGAACTGTCCGATGCCTCGCCCGAAACGCTCGGCCCCGCCATCGGCGACCTGATCTACCAGGCCATGACCGAAACCATCAACGTGCCGAAGGACGACAAGTTCCAGGTCATCACGCGGCATGCCGCAGAGGACCTGGTGCATCCGCAGAGCTACCTGGGCGTCGCGTATTCGGCGGGCTTCGTCTTGATCCAGATCACGCTGAACCAGGGACGCACGATCGAGATGAAGAAGGCCTTCTACAAGCGCGTGGCCGACGACCTGCACGAGAAGCTGGGCATCCGGCGCGAGGACGTGTTCATCAACCTCGTCGAGGTGATGAAGGAGAACTGGTCGTTCGGGAACGGCGAGATGCAGTACGCGTAGCGGTCGCCCGCCGCGCGCCCGCCTTGATCAGCGCACCTTGCGCGAAGGCTTGCTGACTGGCTTGCCGCTGCCGGTGTCCCGCGGCGGGAGGCCCGTGTGCTGCGTGAGGATCCGGCCCTTGGAGGGCTTCACCGGTGCCAGCCTGACCGGCGCCGAGGCCTTCGCGGCGACGGGCGCGGAGGTCGAGTTCTTGCGGCGCGCGCTCGTGTAGCCGCCATCGGTCAGCGGCTGCCACGTCGGGATGAGGTGGTGCTTGCCGTTGCCGATCAGGTCGGCCCGGCCCATGCTCTTCAAGGCTTCGCGCAGCAGCGGCCAGTTGTTGGCGTCGTGATACCGCAGGAACGCCTTGTGCAGGCGGCGGCGCTTGTCGCCGCGCACGATGTCCACCGTCTCGCTCTCGCGCGTGATCTTGCGCAGCGGGTTCTTGTTGGTGTGGTACATCGTCGTCGCGGTGGCCATGGGCGACGGATAGAAGGTCTGCACCTGGTCGGCGCGGAAACCGTTCTTCTTGAGCCAGATCGCGAGGTTCATCATGTCCTCGTCGCTGGTGCCCGGATGCGCGGCGATGAAGTACGGAATGAGGTACTGCTTCTTGCCCGCCTCGGCCGAGAACTTCTCGAACATCTGCTTGAACTTGTCGTAGCTGCCGATGCCGGGCTTCATCATCTTGGTGAGCGGGCCCTGCTCGGTGTGCTCGGGCGCGATCTTGAGATAACCGCCGACATGGTGCTGCACCAGCTCCTTCACGTACTCGGGCGACTGCACGGCCAGGTCGTAGCGCAGGCCGGAGCCGATCAGGATCTTCTTGATGCCGCGCAGCGCACGCGCGCGGCGGTAGATCTTGATGAGCGGATCGTGGTTCGTGCCCAGGTTCGGGCAGATGCCGGGGTACACGCAGCTGGGCTTGCGGCACGCCGATTCGATCTCGGGGCTCTTGCAGCCCAGGCGATACATGTTGGCCGTGGGGCCGCCCAGGTCGGAGATGGTGCCGGTGAAGCCGCTGACCGAATC
The DNA here is from genome assembly GCF_030812215.1 of Variovorax boronicumulans. GTDB lineage: Bacteria > Pseudomonadota > Gammaproteobacteria > Burkholderiales > Burkholderiaceae_C > Variovorax > Variovorax boronicumulans_C. The sequence continues at coordinate 127,915 of NZ_JAUSSG010000002.1, forward strand.
GCGGATGGCCTCGACCTCCTTGATGATCGATTCCTCGGAGCGGCTCTGGATGATGCGGCCCTCGTGCTCGGTGATCGAGCAGAAGGTGCAGCCGCCGAAGCAGCCGCGCATGATGTTCACGCTGAAGCGGATCATTTCCCACGCGGGGATCTTGGTCGCGCCGTCGTGGCTGCCGTTCTCGTCGGCGTAGCGCGGATGCGGGCTGCGCGCATACGGCAGGTCGAACACGTAGTCCATTTCCGCCGTGGTGAGCGGAATGGGCGGCGGGTTGATCCACACATCGCGCGCCGTGGTGCCCTCGCCATGCGCCTGCACGAGCGCGCGGGCGTTGCCGGGGTTGGTTTCCAGGTGCAGCACGCGGTTGGCGTGGGCGTAGAGCACCGGATCGCTGCGCACCTGCTCGTACGAAGGCAGGCGGATCACCGAGCGGTCACGCGGCGGAACGCTGATCTTGCCGCGGCTTTGCAGTGCGGGATTGGGAACGAAGTTGAGCGGCTTGATGGCCGGGTTCACCACCGATTGGAGCGCCGGTGAACCAGCGGCTTCCGCGGCCTTGGCCACGTCCTTCGCCTCGTCTTCCTTCGCGCAGGTGGCGCCATTCGCCTTGGCCTGGTCCGACACCATGAGGTACGGGTTGACGTGCGCCTCGACGCGACCTGGCTCGTCGACGCTGGTGGAATTGATCTCGAACCAGCCCTCGGGCGTTTCGCGCCGCACATAGGCGGTGCCGCGCACATCGGTGATCTGCTGCACCGGCTCCTTGGCCGCCAGGCGATGCGCGATCTCGACGATGGCGCGCTCGGCGTTGCCGTACAGCAGCAGGTCGCACTTGGCGTCGACGACGATGGAGCGGCGCACCTTGTCCGACCAGTAGTCGTAGTGCGCAATGCGGCGCAGCGACCCTTCGATGCCGCCCAGGATGATCGGCACGTCGTTCCAGGCTTCCTTGCAGCGCTGCGAATACACGATGGCCGCGCGGTCGGGGCGCGAGCCGCCGATGTCGCCGGGGGTGTAGGCGTCGTCGCTGCGGATCTTCCGGTCCGCGGTGTAGCGGTTGATCATCGAATCCATGTTGCCGGCGGTCACGCCGAAGAACAGGTTCGGTTTGCCCAGCACCTTGAAGGGCTCGGCGCTCTGCCAGTCGGGCTGGGCAATGATGCCCACGCGGAAGCCCTGACCCTCGAGCATGCGGCCGATCACCGACATGCCGAAGCTGGGGTGGTCGACGTAGGCATCGCCCGTGACCACGATGATGTCGCAGCTGTCCCAGCCGAGCGCCTCCATCTCCTTGCGCGAAGTCGGCAGGAACTTGGCCGTGCCGAAACGGGCCGCCCAGTACTTGCGGTAGCTGGTCAGCGGCTTGGCGGCACGCGCAAAAAAGGAGACGTCGACGGGGGCGTTCATCAGTGGGAAGTTAGGGACAGCCTGAGTGTGGCGATGCTGCGGTGCTGTCGTGGGCAACCCGCGATTTTAGGGTTTTCGAGCATGCCTGTCGCGACAAACATCCAGTGACCAGGGCTCGGCGAGTCCTTAATTGATTGCCAAAGTCAATCAATTAAATGACAATGGCAACCATGTCCTCGCCCTCACCTACCGCCGACGTCGCTGCCATCAAGGCCATCCGGCAGTTCAACCGCTTCTACACACGCCAGATCGGCGCGCTCGATCCGTACCTCGGCAGCGAGATGTCGCTGACCGATGTGCGCGTTCTGTACGAGCTGGCGCACCGCGAAACGGCGGTCGCCAGCGAGATCGGCCGCGACCTCGGGCTCGATGCCGGCTACATGAGCCGCATCCTGCGCCGCTTCGAATCCGAAGGCTGGCTCACGCGCGAGCCCCACACCCGCGATGCCCGCCAGAGCGTGCTGCACCTGACCGAGGCCGGCCACGCCGCATTCGCGCCGCTGCAACAGAAATCGCGCGACGAAGCCGCGGCGTTGCTCGCCCCGCTTGCCCCGGCCCAGCGAAACCAGCTGGTGCAGGCCATGGGCACGATGCAGTCGCTGCTCGACCCCGCAGCCGCGCCCGCCAAACCCCAGGCCGCGATCCTGCGCGACCCGGCCCCCGGCGACATCGGCTGGGTTGTGCAGCAGCACGGCGAGATCTACGCGCGCGAGTACGGCTGGGACAGCAGCTTCGAAGCGCTGGTGGCGCAGATCGCGGGGGAATTCCTGCTCAAGTTCCAGCCCGAGTGGGAGCGCTGCTGGATCGCCGAACTCAACGGCGAGCGCATGGGTTCGATCTTCGTGGTGCGCAAGTCGGCCAGCGTGGCGCAACTGCGCCTGTTGATCCTGTCGCCGGCCGCGCGCGGATTGGGCCTGGGCGGCAAGCTGGTCGACGAATGCATCGCCTTCGCGCGCCGCAAGGGCTACAAGAAGATGGTCCTGTGGACCAACAGCGACCTCGTGGCCGCGCGCGCGATTTATGCCAAGCGAGGCTTCCAGCTCACCAAATCGGAGCCACACGAGAGCTATGGGAAGCAGCTCGTGGGCGAGACGTGGGAAATGAAGCTGTAGCGCCTACTGCATGAACCAGCCGTGGCTCACCACCAGCGACTGGCCGGTGAGCGCATTGGTCGGAAAGCCCGCGAACAGCAGCGCGACGCGCGCCACGTCCTCGGTGGTGGTGAATTCGCCATCGACCGTTTCCTTCAGCATCACGTTCTTGATGACTTCCTCTTCGCTGATGCCCAGCGTCTTGGCCTGCTCGGGAATCTGCTTTTCCACGAGCGGCGTGCGCACGAACCCCGGGCAGATCACGTTGGCGCGCACGCCGTGCTTGGCGCCTTCCTTGGCGACTGTCTTGGCCAGGCCGATGAGCCCGTGCTTGGCCGTGACATACGGCGCCTTCAGCAGCGACGCTTCCTTGGAGTGCACCGAGCCCATGTAGATCACGCTGCCGCCGCGGCCCTGGGCGTACATGTGCTTGAGGCACGCCTTGGTGGTGAGGAATGCGCCGTCCAGGTGGATGGCGAGCATCTTCTTCCAGTCGGCGAAGCTGAATTCCTCGACCGGATGCACGATCTGGATGCCGGCGTTGCTGATGAGGATGTCGATGCCGCCGAAGGCCTTCGCGCCCTCTTCGACCGAGGCGTTGACCTGGTCTTCGTTGGTCACGTCGACCGCCACGCCGACGGCCTGTGCGCCCGTGGCCCTGAGTTCCGCGGCAGTGGCGTCCGCCGCTTCCTTGTTGAGGTCGGCAATGATGATCTTGGCGCCCTCTTGTGCGAAGAGGATGGCGATTTCCTTGCCGATGCCGCTGGCCGAGCCGGTGATGTAGGCGACCTTGTCCTTGAGTTGCATGGTGGATATTCCTTGAGGGTTGAGGATGAAAGAAGACAGCAAAAAACGGGCGCGGTCGTCAGGCGAGATAGTCGTGTTCGACGGTGCCCAGCGCGAGCGTCATGTCCGCGATGTAGTGCACCGCCGATTCGACCTTCAGCACCGGCAGATCGGCCACCGGCGCGAGCGCATGCGGGTGCAGCTCGAGCGAAGCCGGCGCGGTCCACGCACCGTGCAGCGTGACGTCGACCATGTGGTAGCGCACCAGCTCGCAGATGCGCGCCGTGCCGTCGACATGCGGAATGATCTTGAGCAGGAAGTTCGGCTGCGCGATGCCCGCAAGAATGGGCGCGGGGTCGAGCGCGCGGTGCTTGAAACCCATCGTGGCCTTGGCCACGCGCACCTTGCCGTAGTCGAGCGTGCCAACGATCACATCGGTCTCGTAGTCGAGCACCGGCGAGGCAAGCTTCTTCGGAAAGCCCCAGAGCTCGCGGCCGCCGGCAATCGGCGGATGGTCGTTCAGGTACATCGCGTGCACGTACGCGCCCTGCTCCAGGCCCTTTGCGGTGCGCAGTTGCACCGGAATCACCTGGCCCGACTCGGTGTAGTCGCCGAAGCCGGTGGAGTCGGGCATGCGGATGAATTCGTACTTCACCAGCGGCTCGACCACTTCGAGCGGCTCGGGCACCACGGCGCGCAATGCGTCCATGTCGGTGCGATAAGTGACGATGAGAAATTCGCGGCGCACGAACCGGTACGGTCCGGGCGGAAAGGCGGGGCTGGTGAGCGGCATGGCGAATGCCTGTCGCCGTACATCTTCAATGTTCACGAACATTTCCTCCTGGTGAAGTGGCTGGCTCTCAGGCTCTCAGTCTGGCGCTGGTTTCTTAGTCGAACCTGATCGCTCCTTCAGCGTTCAGCGCGACAGGCCTGGCCGTTTCACCCGGCCCGAGCCGTGTTCGCCGAGGTCGAAGGTCGTCACGCCATTCACGGTGGCATCGGCACGCAGGGTCTCGGGATGGGCCAGCGTCGTGCGCATGTCGCGCGCGCCCGACTCCCAGTGCTCCTCGACCGCGGCGCGCGAGAACTCGTAGTCTTTCGACTCGAGTTCGTAGGGCTTGTCGCGGTAGATCAAATGAAAGATGTCGATGGGCTCGTGCGTGAGCTGCGACTGCACCGCGAGCACGCTCGGGTCCTTGCGCAGGTTCGCCGGCAGCTTGGTGATCAGGTCGGCAATGGCCTGCTGCAGGTTCATGTTCGCGGCCATCGCATCGGTGTTCATGCGGGTGCGGCTCGAATAGGTGATGTCCTTCTGCCGCTCCATCACACCCGCCATGTTGCGCGGCATCTCGCCGCGCGCATTGAACAGGTCGACCTGCAGCACCACCAGGGGTTCGTTGCGCGGATGGATGTCCAGCACGTACTGCAGCGGCGTGTTCGAGACGATGCCGCCGTCCCAGTAGTCGTCGCCATCGATGTGCACTGGCGCAAAGCCCGGCGGCAACGCGCCGCTGGCCATGATGTGCTCGGGGCCGATGCGCTGGCGCGTGTTGTCGAAGTACACCGAGTTGCCGGTGCGCACATTGACCGCGCCCACGCTGAAGCGGGCCTCGCAGGCGTTGATGCGGTCGAAGTCGATGAGGCGCTCGAGCGTGGCCTTGAGCGGCGAGGTGTCGTAGTAGCTCAGGAGCGGCGCGGCGCCACCCATCAAAAGGGCCGGCGAGTAGCGTGGCTCGAAGAATCCGGGAATGCCGACCAGCGAAGCCATCACCGCGCTGTACTGGTTCTGCGTGGCCCGGTCGCCGAGCCACGACGGCAGGCGCTGCGAGGGACCCGACGACACGAGGTGCCAGAACTCGCGCAGCCTGTCGACCCGGTGCTCGGGCGCATTGCCCGCGATCAGCGCCGCATTGATGGCGCCGATCGATACGCCGGCGATCCAGTGCGGCTGCAGCTCGGTCTCGCTGAGCGCGGCATACACGCCCGCCTGGTAGGCGCCGAGTGCGCCGCCCCCCTGAAGCACCAGGGCCTTGCGGGCCTGGCGCATGTCTTCGCGGCGTGACGCGAAAGGATTGAGGGGTTGGGAGGATGCCGCACGGGGTTTCTTCTTGGGGGTCGTCGTCATGCGTTCATTTGACACCAGCCCCGCGACAGTAACCTGACGCGAAACCCAAGCCCCCAAGGCCTCACCGGAAGAAGATCACATCTTCGGCAGCATCTGGCCGCGGATCTCGCCGCCCGGGTTGGCCGCGGTGTGGATGTTCGCGTACCACTTGCCCGCGACGAGATCAGCCGCCTGTGCGGGGGTCAGCGTGGCCTGGCCTTCGATCGGGCTCGCCGCATTGGCGAACGGCAGCACCACGCCGGCATTCGCGCCCGCGGCGGCAGGGCCGTGGAAGTGCGCCGCGGTGGCCGGGCCGCTCAGGCCGGTGTAGGTGATCTTGTACTTGAGGACGTTGGTGTCCCGGTTGAGCCAGGCTTCGGCCAGGCCGCTGCCGCGCGTCATGTTGGGCGGCACTTCGCTGGCCGCGTTCATGGCGCCGCTGAAGCTGGCGGTATTCGACTTGGACATCATCCCGCAGCCGGCCAGGGCAGCACTGGCCACGCCGGTGATGAGGGCTGCGCGCAAAAGGGTGCCGTATTTGGTCATGAGCTTTATCTCCTGGTTGTGAAAGCCTCCCCAGCATAGGCAGCGTCCGCGCCCCGTCATGTCGGCCACCGCCCCGTCTTTGCAGGTCCGCCACAGAGTGAAAGAGAATGCAACGATGACCTCGCAAACACTCCCTGCCGCCCGTGAAGTGGTCGATTTCTGGCGCGAAGCCGGTCCATCGCGCTGGTTCGCCAAGAGCGATGCATTCGACGCCGAATTCCTCTCCCGCTTCTCGGATGCGCACCAGGCCGCCGCCCGCGGCGAACTTGCTCACTGGGCCGACGAGGCCGAGGGCTCGCTGGCCCTTCTGGTGTTGCTCGACCAGCTGCCACGCAACGCCTGGCGCAACAACCCTCACATGCTCGCCACCGACGGCCTCGCGCTGGCCGTGGCGAAGAAGGCGATCGACGCGGGCTTCGACCTGCAGTTCGAAACCGCGCTGCGCGCGTTCTTCTACCTGCCCTTCATGCACTCCGAGGTGCTGGCCGAGCAGGAGCGCTCGGTCGAACTCAACGCGGCGCTCGATGCCAACACGCAGCGCTACGCCGTGCTGCACCGGGACATCGTGGCGCGCTTCGGCCGCTTTCCGCACCGCAACCGGATGCTGGGGCGCAGCAGCACCGCGGAAGAGCAGAAGTTTCTCGACGAAGGCGGCTTCGCCGGCTGACGTTCGCCGCAGGTGTCGATTCAGGTGTCGTTGTGCGCCAGCGGCACATCGCGCGTCGGCGACGGGTTCGCATCGGGCAGGCCCGCCTTGTCCTTCATCGAGCCGTAGGTGCGCGCATAGACCCAGGTGAACTCGGCGCCCAGAAGGAAGATCTGCGCCGAGTAGTACACCCACACCAGCACCACCACCAGCGAGCCCGCGGCGCCGTAGCCCGAGGCCACGCTGCTCTTGCCGATGTAGAGGCCAATCAGGTGCTTGCCCACCGTGAAGAGCAGCGCGGTGACCGCCGCACCCACCCATACGTCGCGCCACTGCACCTTCGCGCGCGGCATGATCTTGTAGATCATCGCGAAGATCACCGTCACCATCGCGAAGCTGAAGACGAAGTTCACCACCTGCGCCAGGCTCTCCCACGCGCCGAACACCGGCGACCACCACTTGCCCAGCGCCGCCAGCGCCGCGCTGGCCACCAGCGACACCATGAGCAGGAAGCCGATGCCCATGATCATGCTGAACGACAGGAGCCGCACCCGCAGCAGGTTGAAGATGCCCGAGCTCTTGGTGCGGGCCGGCGCGCGCCAGATGCGGTCGAGCGCGTCCTGCAACTCGCCGAACACGGTGGTCGCGCCGACCACCAGCAGGCCGATGCCGATCACAGTGGCCACGATGCCCTCGGTCGGCTTGTTGACCGCCTGCAGCATGCCCTGCACCGCCGCCGCGCCCTGCGTGCCCATGAGGCCCGAGAGCTGCGCGAAGATCTCGCCGCGCGCGGCCTCCTGGCCGAAGACCAGGCCCGCCACCGCGATCACGATCAGGAGCAGCGGCGCGATGGAAAACACCGTGTAGTACGCGAGCGCCGCGCCCATGCTGGGGGCGTAGTCGTTCGACCACGATGCGAAGGCCCGTTTGCAGAGATCGAGGAGCGCGCGGATTTGCATGAGCATGGAGTGTCCCTGTTGAATCGGCCGGGGTCATGTCGGCGCGATGCCCGGCAGTTTGCAGGCCTGCCTACGATAATCGCATCCACATGCAACCGCCCCTCTCCGATGCGGCAACGCCGCAAGACACGCCACAGCCGCGGTCGCCGCGCGACCTTTTCGTTTCATTCACCTGGCTCGCGCTGCAGGGCTTCGGCGGCGTCCTCGCCATCGTCCAGCGCGAGATGGTCGAGAAGAAGAAGTGGCTCACCCCCGAGCAGTTTCTCGAAGACTGGGCCGTGGCCCAGGTGATGCCCGGTCCCAACGTGATCAACCTCGCCCTGATGATCGGCGACCGCTACTTCGGCCTGCGCGGCGCCATGGCGGCGGTGGCCGGCATGCTGACCATTCCGCTCGTCGTGATCCTCGCGCTGGCCGTGCTCTATGCGCACTACGCCGGCAATCCGCAGGTGGCGGCGGCGCTGCGGGGCATGGGGGCGGTGTCGGGCGGGCTGATCGCCGCCACGGGCATCAAGCTGCTTCCGCAACTGCGCAAGCACCCGCTGGGCTTTCCGGTTTGTCTCGCGTTCACGGCGCTGGTGTTCGCGGCGATCGCGGTGTTCAAGGTGCCGCTCGGCTGGGTGCTGCTGGTGGTCGGCGGCGTGGCGTGCGTCTGGACCTGGAAAAGGATCGCCCCATGAGCGTGAGCCGGACCGCCCCAGGCAAGCTCGCACCGCAGCCGAAGGCGGAGGTTTTCGAATGACCATCGTCATGCAATGGCACGACTGGCTCGCCCTCTTCGGCCAGTACCTGCTGCTCTCGCTGCTGTCGATCAGCGGCGCCATCACCACGGTGCCCGACATGCACCGCTACCTCGTCGCACAGCACGGCTGGCTCACTGATGCGCAGTTCAGCTCGTCGGTCGCCATCGCACAGGCGGCGCCCGGGCCCAACGTGCTGTTCGTCGCGCTGATGGGCTGGAACGTCGGGCTCAATGCGGGCGGCGGCATCGGCGCGGGGCCGACGGCGTGGCTCCTCGGTCTCTTCGGCCTGATGGTGACCATGGTCGGCATCATGGTGCCGAGCACCACCCTCACCTACTTCGCCACCCGCTGGGGCCATCGCAACCGCACCCGCCGCGAAGTGCGCGCCTTCAAGCAGGGCATGGCGCCGGTGGTGGTGGGCCTGCTGATCGCCACCGGCTGGGTGCTGGCCGCGGGTAACCATGCCGGCAACGCGCCTGCCTGGCACCTGTGGCTCTTGACCGGCGTGGCCGCGCTTATCGTCTGGCGCACGCGCGTCCACCTTCTCTGGCTGCTCGGCGCGGGCGCATTGCTCGGCGCCGTGGGCTTCGTCTGATCCTTCCCTTTCGTTTTTCTTCCTCAGGAAACTTCGTCATGTCGCAACTTCGCCCGCTCGGCCGCTCCGGCCTCCTGGTTTCACCGCTCGCCTTCGGTGGCAACGTGTTCGGCTGGACAGTCGACGAGGCCGCCTCGTTCAAGCTGCTCGATGCCTGGCTGGATGCGGGCTTCAACTTCGTGGACACCGCCGACGTCTACTCCGCCTGGGTGCCGGGCCACACGGGCGGCGAGTCGGAAGCCATCATCGGCAAGTGGCTCAAGCAAAGCGGCAAGCGCAACCGCGTGGTGCTGGCCACCAAGGTCGGCAAGCCGATGGGCGAAGGCAAGGTGGGCCTCGCGCCCAAGTACATCCGCGAGGCGGTGGAAGCTTCGCTCAAGCGCCTGCAGACGGACTACATCGACCTCTACCAGTCGCACGACGACGACGCCGGCACGCCGCTCGAAGAATCGCTCGGCGCCTTCGATGCGCTCATCAAGGAAGGCAAGGTGCGCGCCATCGGTGCGTCCAACTACACCGCGCCGCGGCTGGCCGAGGCGCTGGACGTGTCGGAGCGCCTGGGCATCGCGCGCTACGAGAGCCTGCAGCCGCTCTACAACCTGTACGACCGCGCGGTGTTCGAAGACGAACTGGAGCCGCTGTGCATCAAGCGCGAAGTGGGCGTGATCAACTTCTACGCGCTCGCGGCCGGCTTCCTGACCGGCAAGTACCGCACCGAAGCCGATGCCACCAAGAGCGCGCGCGGCGCCAACACCACGAAGAAGTACCTCAACGCGCGGGGCCTGCGCATCCTCGATGCGCTCGACAAGGTGGCGCAGCAGTACAACGCCAAGCCGGGCCAGGTCGCCATCGCATGGCAGATCGCGCGGCCGGGCGTGACGGCGCCCATCGCCAGCGCCACCTCGATCGCCCAGCTCGAAGAGCTGGTGGTCGCCACGCAGTTGAAGCTCGACGCGGGCACCATCGAGATGCTCGACCGCGCGAGCGCAGAGACGGCAGCCGCCTGACCCGCTGTCAACGATGAGCAGCAACGTCTTCGATTCGATCGCCGCGCCGACGCTCGACCACTTCGCCGACCTGCGGGTGCAGGTCGGCGTGCCACAGGTGCTGGGACAGAGCGCGCGCGGGCTGCGGCGCGTCGTGCCCATCACGGGCGGCGAGGCGTCGGGCCACGGCTGGCGCGCACGCGTGCTGCCCGGTGGCAGCGACTTCCAGCTGATCGTGAACGATACGCTCTCCGAACTCGATGCGCGCTATGGCCTGGAGACCGACGCGGGCGACCTGATCTATGTGCAGAACCACGCGGTGCGCTCGGCCGCGCCGGAGGTGATGGCCAAGCTGCTGCGTGGCGAGCCGGTCGATCCGGCAGAGGTCTACTTCCGCTGCAACCCACGCTTCGAGACGGCCTCGCCCGCGCTGCGCTGGATCAACGAACGCATGTTCGTCGGCGCCGGGGTCAGGCACCCGGCCGAAGTGGTGATGCGCTTTTTTGCGCTCGACTAGCCATCGACCGGATTCAGCGGCGTCGCAAGAATCCGCTGGTAGAACGCCACGTCGAGCCAGCGGCCGAACTTGAAACCCGCCTGCCGCACCGTGCCCGAGTGCTCGAACCCCAGCCGCTCGTGCAGGCCGATGCTGCCCGCATTCGCGGCGTCGATGGCGCCGACCATCACGTGCACGTCCCGCGCGATCGCCTCCGCAATGATCGCCTCCATGAGCGTGCGTCCAAGCCCCGCGCCGCGATGCCCGGCTTCGACGTACACCGAGTGCTCGACCGTGTACTTGTAGGCCGGAAAGGCGCGGAAGGTGCCGTAGCTCGCGAAGCCCAGCAGCTTGCCGTTCTCGTCCTCCGCACCGATCACCGGAAAGCCGTTGGCCCGCTTGGTGGCGAACCACGCGACCATGTTCTCGGGCGTTCGCGGCTTGTAGTCGTACAGCGCGGTGGAGGTGACGATGGCGTCGTTGAGGATCGCCAGGATGGCGGCGGCGTGGGCTTCCTCGGTGCAGGGAATGAGGCGCATGGTGCTTCTCTGTCGTTCAATATAGGAGAATAATAATCTCATATGAGAAACGAATCACCTCCTCCAGGCGAATCCCCCGGCCACATCGACGCCCTCATCGCAACGCGGCTGCTGGCGTTGCGCCAGGCCAAGGGGCTCAGCCTAGCCGAGCTGGCCGAGCTGTCGGGTGTCAGCAAGGCCATGATCTCGAAGGTGGAGCGGGCACAGAGCAGCCCGACCGCCGTGCTGCTGGGCCGGCTGGCGGCGGGCCTTGGTGTGTCGCTGGCGCAACTGCTTACCGAGGAAAAGGAAAAAGAAGGCCCGCAGCGGCTTCGCACGAAGGCCATGCAGGAAGTCTGGCGCGACCCCGAGGCGGGTTATCTGCGCCGCCAGGTCGCCGAGCGCGGCACGACAGGCAGCGGGGTGGAACTGGTCGAGGTCGAGCTGCCGCGTTCGGCGCAGGTCGGCTATCCACGGTGGAGCGGCAAGCCTTACCGCCAATGCCTGTGGATGCTCGAAGGCGCGCTGCGGGTGGACTACGGCGATGAGCGCTTCGAGCTGGCACCCGGCGATTGCCTCGATTTCGGCGTGGACCGCCCGCTGGTCTTCAAGGCACTGGGACGAACGGCCTGCCGCTACCTGCTGGTGGCCTGCGCGGCCTAGGCAATCGGTAGGCAGGCTCCCACACGCAGAGGCGGCGCAGGCCGGTGCGGACCGGGAGCCTGGCCGGATACACCGAGGCATCTCAGTTTCGGAGGACCATGATGTCTTTTGCGCTTTACATGATCGGGTTCCTGATCTTCCTGGGCGGTATCGCCTGGGGTGCGTCGGTGGCAGGCGTTCCCACCCTCTATATCGGCATCGGTGCGCTGATCCTGCTGGGCATCGGCATCTTCAGTGCGGTGGGCCGCACGCGCAGCAAGGATCCATCCTGACGCGCTGCGGCTGCGGGGTTCACACAGCCTTCACGCCGCACGCACACCGCCTGCACACCCCCCGCACATGGCGTAGCTAACTTCGCACACGCACCACAAACCGTGGTGCGCATTGCCAAGTCAGCTGCCCATGCACTCCTCTTCCTGCTTCTTCTCCCCGCTCTCCACTTCATCCACGGCGCCCTGCCCGGTGCCGGCCGCCACGAGCGGCGGCCCCGCCAACGTCAAGGTGGACCTGCTCGTCGTCGGGGCGAGCTTCGCGGGCCTCGCCTGTGCCCGCGCCGCGGCGCTCGCCGGGCTCAGCGTGATGGTGCTGGAGAAGAAGACCAGTGCCGGCGCCAAGCTCCACACCACCGGGATCATCGTGAAGGACGCAGTCGACAGCGTCCCCTGGCTGGCCGAAGTGCCACCCACGCTGGTCCGGCGCATCGAAGGCGTGCGGCTTTATGCGCCGAACATGCGGCACGTCGACCTGCACGCGCCCGGCTACTGGTTCTGGGCCACCGATGCGCCCGCGCTGCTCGATTGGATGGTCGGCTCCGCCCGGGCCTGCGGCGTCGATGTGCGGCTCGGCACGCTCTTCGAGCAGGCGCTGTGGATGAACGACCGCTGGGAAGTCCCCGTAACGCACGGCCCCTGCATCACCGCCACCTACCTCGTGGGCGCCGACGGCCCGCATTCGCGCGTCGCCAAGGCGCTGGGCCTCTCGCGCAACACGCGCTTTCTCTATGGCGTCGAGCATGAATACCAGGGCGCCCGCATGGCGCCCGACCTCCTTCACTGCTTCATCGACCGTCAACTCGCCCCTGGCTACATCGGCTGGGCACTCGACGGCGTGGGCGTGAGCCAGATCGGCCTGGCCCGCCGCCTGGGCCGCCACGATGCGAACGCGCTGCGGCTCGCCCCGCTGCTCAAGAAGATCGAATCGGTGGTGTCGCCGGGCGATGCGCCCCCCGTGGCCGTGCGCGCCGGAATGATTCCCTGCGGCGGCGTGCTCCCGGTCGTGGCGCGCGAACGGGCACTGCTGGTGGGCGACGCGGCCGGCATGGTGTCGCCGGTCACGGCCGGCGGCATCCACACCGCGCTGCAGCACGGCGAACGCGCGGGCGAGGCGGTGGCGCGCTTCGTGCGCGGCGAGATGGGCGACCCGGCGACGTGGTTCGTGCGCAGCTACCCGCGTTTCCTTCTCAAGCGTTCGCTGCGCTGGGCCTTCGACCACTTCCAGAGCGACTGGATGTTCAACCACCTGCTGGGCACGCCGCAGATGCGGCGCATGGCGGAGCTCGTCTATTTCCACCGCAAGGGCGGGCCGCTGCCGAGGACGCGCTAGCGGGAGATCAGGCGCTGCGCTGGCGCATCGCCTCGTAGAGGCACACACCGCTGGCCACCGAGACGTTCAGGCTCTCGACCGCGCCGGCCATCGGGATGCTCACGAGCTCGTCGCAGGTCTTGCGGGTCAGTTGGCGCATGCCCTCGCCTTCGGCGCCCAGCACCAGCGCCAGGGGACGCTTCAGGTCGCTCTGGTAGATCGTGCCCGGTGCGTCGTCACTGGTGCCCACGCACCAGATGTTGCGTTCCTTGAGTTCGTTGAGCGTGCGCGCGAGGTTGGTCACCATGAAATAAGGCACCGTCTCGGCCGCGCCGCTCGCCACCTTGGCCACGGTGGCGTTGATGCCGGCCGCGTGATCCTTGGGTGCGATCACCGCATGGGCGCCGGCGCCGTCTGCCACGCGAAGGCACGCGCCCAGGTTGTGCGGATCGGTCACGCCGTCGAGCACCAGCAAGAGGGGCACGGTGCCGGCCTCTTCGAGACCTTCGAGCAGTTCGTCGAGCGAATGGATTTGCGCCGTGGGTTCGACCCGCGCCGCCACGCCCTGGTGGCCGTGGCTGCCGGCAAGCTTGGCGATGCGCAGGCTGTCGGCCTCGACCAGCCGCACACCGGCTTCTTGCGCGCGCGCGATGAACTGTTTCATGCGCGCATCGCGCCGGCTGGCGTCGAACAGAACCTCGAGCACCGATTTCGGCGCGGTCTTGATTCGCACGCCCACGGCATGGAAGCCGAAGATCACTTTGGGGGAAGACATCCCTCGATTATCCCTACCCCCAGGGATCGCCCCCTCAGGCGATCGGCAGGCCGCTGAGCGCCCGGGTGCGCTCATCGTGCAGTTCCTGCACCACCTGCGCGTTCGGATGCACCCGCCCGGTGTTGCCCACGCTCTCCAGGTACTGGCAGGCGGCATGGCCTTCGGCGGCCTTTTCGTACTGCGCGATCCAGGCCTCGCGCACCGGCAGCTTGTCGGGCGACACCGGCCAGACGCCCGGCTGCGGCCGTATGTGCTCGGCGATGCCGATGCGCCAGGGCTTGGCGCTCAGGCGGGCGCGAAAGCAGTTCTGGTTGCGGCACATGCGCGCGTAGACCTTGTCCACGCCCAGCGCCTGGAAGCAGTCGGCCACCGTCATGTCGGCGGGGCTGAAGACATCGTGCATCGCCAGCAGGCGGAAGCCCGCGGGCGTGCGGTACACCCGCAGGTGCCAGTCAGGATGCTGGTGCATGAAGCGCCCGATGCGCTCGGCCGCGCGCTTCTCGGGCGCGGGGTTCGTGCTGGCCTCCCCGCGCTTCTTGGCCAGCCCGATGCGATAGGCAACGATGAAGACCACGATGGCGGCGATCAACCCGCCCACCCAGGTCTTGGCCGTCCATCCGCCAACGATTCCCGCGATGAGTGCCGGCACCAAGGCAAAGCCGAACACGCTGGTGCGCAGGGGCTCGTCGAAATCGATGTCGACGAACATCACGTCGGGCGTGTTGAGGCAGCGCGCGCCGTAGCCGTTGCGGGTGACGACGCTCTCGCCCTGCCGCTCGACGATTTCCTCGCGGATCGGCACGCCGTCGGCGCCGTTGTAGGCCAGCTTGCGCTCGCGGCGCTCGAGTTTTTCGCCGCTCACGATGCGGTCGAAGGCCTCGCGGGTGCGCTGGTCGGCATGCGCCTGCGCGGCCAGCGGGCTGTCGTCTGACCAGCCGTAGCGCCGCACGGTGATCTGCTTGCCGTCTACGCGCTCCTGGATGCGGCCTTCGGCCCAGAACTGGGGAACGATCATCGCTTCAGGCGCCCTTCGCGAAATACAGCCAGGCCAGCACCACGACCAAGACGACGATGACGATGGGCAGCAACTTCGAGCCCCCTTGCGACACCCGCCCCGGCTCGGCCATCGGGTTCGTCGGAATGCCCGACGGCAAATGCCCGAAATCGCCGGCAGCCGGGTTCTGGTGGTTCTCGACCAGCTGCTTGGCCTCGGCCAGCCCGAGGCCCGTGGCTTCGCGCGTGAGGCGGATGGCCTCGATCTTGTTGCCCTTCGCCAGGGCCGTGAGAGCGGCCGACGGCACCGCCGCAGGCCCGTTGCCCTGCATGCCCGCGCCCTCGGGTTCGCCGCGGCCCCAGTCGCCCTCCTGCCAGTCGGCCGGCGCGCCTTCGCCGTTGGCGTAGCGCTCGACGGCTTCCTTGGCCGACTTGAGGTCCAGGCCGGTCTTGTCGCGCACGATCTTGATCGCCTCGATCAGGCTGCCGCGCTGCAGTGCGGCAACGGCTTCGGGTGGAAGCTGCTTGTCCATGGACCTCTCCTCGGTTTGTTGTGGTCGCGGGTTCTTCGCCGTGCCTTCTTCGACGTTCAGGCCGCCTGCTCGACCGTCGAGACGGGCGTTTTCTCGTTGAGCGACACGCGCCCGGCCTCGATGGTGATGCGGCGCTCGCAACGCGATGCAATGCCGCGGTCGTGGGTGACCAGCACCAGCGTCGTGCCGAGTTCGCGGTTGAGGTCGAACATCAGCTTCATCACCTGCTCGCCGGTCGCGAAGTCGAGGCTGCCGGTGGGTTCGTCGGCCAGGAGCAGGGCCGGCTGGACCACGAAGGCCCGCGCCAGCGCCACGCGCTGCTGCTCGCCGCCCGAGAGCACCTTGGGGTAGTGGCCCAGGCGCTGGCCGAGGCCGACGCGGCCGAGCATCTCGGTGGCCGCCTTGCGCGCGTCCTTGCGGTTGGCCAGCTCCAGCGGCAGCATCACGTTTTCGAGTGCGCTCAGGTTGCCCAGCAGCTGGAAGCTCTGGAACACGAAGCCCACGCGCTGGGCGCGCAGGGCGGCACGTTCGTCCTCGTCGATGGCGAAGATGTCGTCGCCCGCAAGCTTGACCGTGCCGCGCGTGGGCGTATCGAGCCCCGCGATGATCGACAGCAAGGTGCTCTTGCCGGAGCCCGAGGCGCCGACGATGGCGGCGGTTTCCCGCGCGCCGAGGGTGAAATGGATGTCCTGCAGAATGTCCAGCGTGCCGGTCGAATCGGTGACGGACTTGAAGACATGCTCGACGGCGACAATGGCATCAGACGGGGGTTGGGACATGGAAAGGCTTTGGTTTTGAATCGACGTGACTTTATCTTGACCACCGCCGCGCTAGGCAGCGCGGGGGCATGGACGGCCGCAGCGCAGGCCCAGACGTCCACGACCGGCAAGCCGGTCATCCTGGTGCTGGGCGATTCGCTGAGCGCAGAGTACGGCTTGAAGCGCGGCGAAGGCTGGGTACCCTTGCTGGAAAAAAGGCTTGCCCAGCAGAAGATCGCGGCCACCGTGGTCAATGCCAGCATCAGCGGCGACACCAGCTCCGGCGGACGCGCCCGCTTCCCGGCCCTGCTCGCGCAGCACAAGCCCAGCCACGTGGTGCTGGAACTCGGTGCCAACGACGCGCTGCGCGGCCTCCCGCTCTCGGACACCGAGAGCAACCTGCTGCAGATCACCAAGGCCGCGCAGGCCGCCGGCGCGAAGGTGCTGATCGTCGGCATCCAGGTGCCGCCGAACTACGGCGGCGACTACACGCGGCGCTTCGAGGCGGTGTTCTCCAAGGTGGCCAGCGCGACCAAGTCGGCGCTCGTGCCTTTCCTGCTCAAGGGCGTGGCCGATGCGCCGAACGCGATGTCGCTGTTCCAGGCCGACCGCATCCATCCGACGGCCGTGGCGCAACCGCAGTTGCTCGACAACGTCTGGCCCGAACTGCGCAAGCTGCTGCCGAAGTAACCCGCGGTGCGGCCGAAAAAAAGCCGCCGCAGGCAGAGGCCTGCGGCGGCTTTTTCGATGGGAACGCCAGGAGCGGATCAACCGTTCTTGGTGGGCAACTCGGGCACCGTGGGGGGATCGCGTTCGAGCGATGCCACGTCGGTTTCCGGGTCTCCGGGAGCCAGTCCGTCGCTGCTCGGGCTGAGTTTGCGATTCGCCTTTTCCCGAAGCTTTTCTTCCTTTTTCTTCTTCTTGGCCAGCTCTTTCTGGCGCTTCTCGTAGCCGTAATTTGGTGTTGCCACTGCTTCTCCTTGAGGCGAGACAGTCACGGTGACTGTGCGTCGCCTACTGTAAGCGATAACGGTGCAGTCTCAAGGCGTGGCGCCGGGTGCGGTTTCGAACTCGAACACACCTTGCAAACCGAGGTAGCGCTGGGGCATGAACCAGGTCGCCAAGTGCGCGCAGCGGGTCCTACATCTGCACCAGTGCCTGCTGCAAGTCGGCGCGCAGGTCGTCGACGTCTTCCAGCCCGATCGAGAAGCGCACCAGCGTGCCCTTGTAGGGCCAGCGCGCCACGCTCGCGTCGCGCATCAGGCCGATGTCGTAGGGCACCACCAGGCTGATCGGCCCGCCCCACGAATAGCCGAGGCGGAAGAGCTTCAGGCTGTCGCAGAAACGGTCGACCTGCTCGGTGCTGTAGCGCTCGTCGAACACCACCGAGAACAGGCCCGCGGCCAGGTCGGTGGCCCCGCAGAGCGCGCGCCAGTTGGCGTGGCCGGGCGAATCTTCGAGCGCGGGGTGCAGCACCTGCACGATCTCCTCGCAGCCGTTGAGCCAACCGGCCAGTTCACGCGCCGCGCGGTCGTGCGCCGCATAGCGCAGGCCGATGCTCGGCAGCGAGCGCAGCAGGGTCTCCACGTCGCCCACGCCGGCGCCGAAGCCGATGCGCATGTGCGCGAGCTTGAGCGCGCGGTGCAGCCGCTCGTCGTTGGTGACCACGCTGCCCATCAGCACGTCGCCGCCGCCGCTGGGGTACTTGGTGAGCGCATGCACCGAGATGTCCACGCCCTGCCCCGTGCCGTTGAAGTCGAAGGGTGCGAAGGCAAGGCCCGCGCCCCAGGTGTTGTCCAACGCCGTCACCACGCCGCGCGCGCGGCAGACGTCCACGAGCGCGGGCAGGTTCGGAAACTCCATCGTGACCGAGCCCGCCGCCTCGACCCACACCAGCCGCGTGCGGTGCGAGATCTTGGCCTCCAGGTCGGCAGGGTTCATCGCGTCGTACAGGCGGTGGGTGATGCCGAAGTTGGCGAGCTCGCCCGTGGCCAGCGCCTTGTTGGGGCCGTAGGCGTTGTCGGGGATCAGCACCTCGTCGCCGGTCTTGAGGAACGCGAACGAGACCAGCGAGATGGCCGCCAGGCCGCTAGGCACCAGCAGGCATTCGGTGCCGCCTTCGAGCGTGGCCAGGCGCTCCTCGAGCGTGAACGTGGTCGGCGTGCCGTGCAGGCCGTAGGTGTAGCCGGCCTTGGTCTTCCAGTCGCGCGCCCGCATGGCGGCCACGTCGGCAAAAAAGACGGTCGATGCCTTGAACACGCCGGGCTGCGGCGCGGCGAAGGTGGCCGGCGGGGTATAGGGATGGTGGATCAGGGTCGTCGAAGGCTTGCTCATGTGCCGATGCTAGCGCGCCCGTCACATGCGCGCGAAGCCATTGGCGCGGACTTCGATACCATCGTCAGGACCTATGGGTTCGTCGATGTGGACATCGAGGACGTGATCGCCACGCGTGACTGGTAAGCCCGGCGGGGCCATCGCACAATCGCCCAATGGGCCACAGCCTGTTCCAACCGGGGTTCGCGGCATGCAACTGACGCGCTGCCCTCCTCCCCATCTGCAGCCATTCATCAAGCTGCTGTGGGCCTCGGCACCCGAAGGCACGCCGACCGAACGGCCGGGCGCGCGCGAGCATGTGCTGCCCACCGGCGGGATGCATCTGGTGTTCCGCCTGTCGGGCCCTCCGCTGAAACTATTCGGCGGTCCCGGTGATGCACGCGGCCAGACCTGCGGCTACGCGATCGTCGGCGGCGCGCGCGCCGCCTCCTACATGCGCGACGTCTCGGTGGCCGCACGCTCCGTCGGCGCACAGCTTCAGCCCGGCGCCGCCCGCGCCCTGCTCGGCGCGCCCGAGGACGCATTGGCCGGCCAGCACACGCCGCTCGACGCGCTCTGGGGCGCGCGGCAGACCGAGGCCGCGCTCGAACAGGTTCACGCTGCGGGCGACCTCGAAAGACAGCTGAACGTCTTCGAAGCCCTGCTCGCCCAGCGTGTCATCGACTCGCTCGGCGCCGGCCTGCATGGGCTGCATCCGGCCATCGCCGCAACACTCGGACCGCTGGCCCACGAGAACCCTTCGATCACCGGGCTGGTGACGCGCAGCGGCTACAGCCACCGCCGCTTCATCGCGCTCTTTCGCGGCGCGATCGGCCTCAGCCCCAAGGAGTACGCACGCGTGATGCGCTTCGACCGCGCGCTGGCGCTGGCAGGCGACCCCACGCAAAGCTGGGCCGAGATTGCGCTGACTGCCGGCTACAGCGACCAGGCGCACCTGAGCCGCGAGTTCTCCGCGCTGGCAGGCATGTCGCCGCAGGCCTGGCGTCGGACCGGGGCCACGTCGCCGCGGCATGTGCCCGCGGGCACGGTCACAGGTCAAATTCGTTCAAGACGCTAGCGGCGTGGCGGCCCAGAATCGGCGCCACGACAACGGCTTTCCTCTTCTCGAAAGGCAACCATCATGGCGATCCACGAACTGTTTCCGTACCTCTGTGTCGACGATGCCGGCGCGGCCATCGACTTCTATTGCGAGGTGTTCGAAGTGAAGGAAATTTTTCGCCTCACCGAGCCCAGCGGGCGCATCGGCCACGCGGAACTGGACTTCCACAACGGCGCGATCCTGATGATTTCGGACGAGTTCGCCGAGTACAACATCCGCAGCGCCAAGACGCTGGGCGGCAGCGCGGTGACGCTGCACCTGCACGTGGACGATGCGGATGCGGTGGTCGCGCGGGCCGTGGCGGCCGGCGCAACGCTGGACATGGCGCCGCAGGACCAGTTCTACGGTGAGCGCTCTGGGGTGTTTCGCGACCCCTTCGGCCACCGCTGGAACGTGGGCCACAGCATCGAAAAACTGACGCCGGAAGAAATGCAGCGGCGCTACACCGCGATGCTCACTTCCGGCGACGGGTCGTGCAAGACCTGATCAGACCGACCACTTCTCCAGCAGCTTCTCGGCGCCGAGCGAGTCGTAGCCCTCGAAGGGCTGGTGGATCCAGGGGTTGGTCGCCAGGTACTCGACCGAGTAATCGGGCGTGAAGGTCGACAGCGCCTTGGTCCAGATCACCGCGCTGCGCAGCTCGGTGATCGGCTTGTAGTTGTTGCGCAGCATGTCCATCACGGCATGCAGCGTGTGGCCAGAGTCGGCCAGGTCGTCCACCAGCAGCACCTTGCCGGCGATCTCGCCCTTGGGCGTGGTGATGAAGCGGGCGATGTCCAGGTGGCCCTGCACCGTGCCGGCATCGGCGCGGTAAGAGCTGGTCGACATGATCGCCAACGGCTTGTCGAAGATGCGCGAGAGCACGTCGCCCGGCCGCATGCCGCCGCGCGCGAGGCACAGGATGGTGTCGAACTCCCAGCCCGACTGGTGCACCTTGATCGCGAGCTTCTCGATCAGGTTGTGGTACTCGTCGTAGCTGACGTAGAGATGTTTGCCGTCTTCGGTCAACATGGGTTCGGGTTCCTCTTCAATCGGCCAGGTAGGGGTGACGCATCATGATCGTGTGGTCGCGATCCGGGCTCGTGGAAACCATGTGGATCGGCACGCCGGTGATCTGCTCGATGCGCTGCAGGTAGAGGCGCGCATTGACCGGCAGCTTGTCGTACTGCGTGACGCCGACCGTACTTTCGGTCCAGCCTTCGAGGGTTTCGTAGATCGGGGTGCAGCGCTCGATTTCATCCGCGCCCATCGGCAGGATGTCGGTGGTTTCGCCGTCGAGTTCGTAGCCGGTGCACAGCTCGAGCTTTTCGAGACCGTCCAGCACGTCGAGCTTGGTGATGCACAGGCCCGACAGACCATTGACCTGCGCCGAGCGCTTGAGCAGCGCGGCGTCGAACCAGCCGCAACGGCGGCTGCGGCCGGTGGTCACGCCTTTTTCGGCACCCACGGTGCTCATGTGATAGCCGGGGGTGCCGGGCGTGGCCCAGTCGAGTTCGGTGGGGAACGGACCGCCGCCAACGCGCGTGCAGTAGGCCTTCGTGATACCCAGGATGTAGTGCAGCATGCCCGGGCCGACGCCCGAACCCGCGGCGGCATTGCCGGCCACGCAGTTGCTGGAGGTGACGTACGGGTAGGTGCCGTGGTCCACGTCGAGCAGGGTGCCCTGCGCGCCTTCGAACAACAGGTTGGCGCCGGCCTTGTTGGCGTCGTTCAGCTCGCGCGACACATCGGCCATCATCGGCTTGAGCAGCACGGCGTGGCGCATGGCTTCGTCGAACACGGCATCGAAATCGACGGCCGGCGCGCCCAGCACCTGCGTCAGCACATGGTTGTGCAGGTCGAGCAGCACGCGCAGCTTGGTGGCGAAGCGATCGGGGTGCTTGAGGTCCTGCACGCGCAGCGCGCGGCGGGCGATCTTGTCTTCGTACGCCGGGCCGATGCCGCGGCCGGTGGTGCCGATCTTCTCGACGCCGCCCTTCTCGCGGTAGGCCTCGCGCGCGATGTCCAGCGCGGCGTGGAACGGCAGGATCAGCGGGCATGCCTCGCTGATGCGCAGGCGCGAGCGCACTTCGACGCCGGCCTTCTCCAGGCCTTCGATTTCCTCGAAGAGCTTGGCGGCCGACAGAACCACGCCGTTGCCGATGTAGCACTTGACGCCGGGCCGCATGATGCCGCTCGGGATCAGATGCAAGGCGGTCTTCACGCCGTTGATGACCAGCGTGTGGCCCGCGTTGTGGCCGCCCTGGAAGCGGACCACGCCCTGGGCGCTTTCGGTCAGCCAGTCGACCAGCTTGCCTTTGCCCTCATCGCCCCACTGGGTGCCGACGACGACCACGTTTCTTCCGGTGGTTACGCTCATGCTCGTTCCATTGCTTAAAAATTCAGATCGCTCGGACATTCCATTGGCCAGCTTGCTCGACGAGCTCGCGGTCGCAATGGAATTCATCGATTTCGCTGCCGTGTCCCGGCAGCACACAGACAACCGTTTCACCGGCCTTGCGCAGTTGGGCGATGGCCTGGCGCAGCCCAGCCGCATCGCTCCAGGGCGCGCGGATGGCAGCGCGCAGCGGGCGTGCCGGCAGCACGCCGACCAGTTCGCGCACGTCGAGGCTGAAGCCGACGGCCGGACGGTTGCGGCCGAACACGGCGCCCACCTCGTCGTAGCGGCCGCCACGCACCAGCGAATCTGCGGCCCCCGGCACGTAGATGCCGAAGCGCATGCCGCTGTAGTAGGCATAGCCGCGCAGGTCGGCCAGGTCGAAGCTGATCTGGCGCCCGGCCGAGCCGTTCAGGCCGGCGGCGAGTTGCTTCAGGTCGGCCAGGGCGGCGGCCACGGCCGGCGTTCCCTTCAGGGCTTGGGCCGCCTCATCGAGCACCGACGCGTCGCCGTACAACTGAACCAGCGCGCGCAGCCCGTCGCGTGAAGCGGCCGGGAAATCCTTGGTGAGCAAATGCAGCTCGCTCGCATCCTTGGCGGCCAGCGCGGCATGCACGCGGGCGAGTGCGGCGGCATCGACCGGCACGCCGGCGAACAGCGCGCGAACGATACGGGCATCGGCCAGGTCGACGATCACACCGTCGCGCAGGCCGGCGGCGTCGAGGCAGTCGAGTGCCAGCAGCAGCGTTTCAGTGTCGGCTTCGAGACCGGCGTGGCCGTAGATCTCGGCGCCGAACTGCAGCGGCTCGCGGGTGGCATGCGGGCGGTCGGGCCGGGTGTGGAGCACCGGGCCGCAATAGCAAAGCCGCGCCACACCGTCGCGGTTCAGCAGGTGGGCATCGATGCGCGCCACCTGGGGGGTGGTGTCGGCGCGAAGGCCCATGCTGCGGCCGGAGAGCTGGTCGACGAGCTTGAAGGTTTGGAGGTCGAGCGCCTCGCCGGTGCCCGAAAGCAGCGACTCGAGGTGCTCGAGCAGCGGCGGCATCACCAACTCGTAGCCATAGCCACGGGCGGTATCGAGCAGCTGGCGTCGAAGTTCTTCGATGTGGCGCGCCTCGGAAGGCAGCACATCGGCAATGTGATCCGGGAGGACCCAGGCGGACATGGGGATCGGGGGCGTGGTTAAACCGGGATTCTACCGGGACCGCGCCCAGGGTCTGGCGCCAATTGAACGCCTGCGCGCTGGTCCCGCCATGCGGTGGGGGTGCGAAGGGTGGCTTGCCCATGGCCACCCATGGGCAAGCCAGCCGCCAAAGCACACGCCGTATGGCGGGGCCAGCCCGGAGGGAGACCCTGCTGCGCGACGCATTGCGGCGTTGCCCTTCGCTTGCGTAGCTGTGCTATGCGGCACTCAGGGCACCTTGCACTGCACCGCGCAGCAGGGTATCGCGCAGGCGTTCAATTGGCGCCAGACCCTAAGCCAAAACCCAAAGTAGTACCAAGCCCAGCAAGATGCTGCAAAGACCGAAGAAACGGAGCTGACCGTCGCGCAGCTGCATCAGCTGCCCGAAGCCGCGCCGCCAACCTCCCGGTGACACGAAGGGCAGGATGCCTTCGATCACCAGGACGAGCGCCAGCGCGCTCCAGAAGGTCTCGGCGCTCACTGAACCTGAAACGGATCAGCGGCGGGGTGCGTTGCCCGCGGAGCCGGAGCCCTGCATGGCACGGAAGAAGTCGGACGACGGGTCGACCACCAGCACGTCGCTCTTCTTGTTGAAGCTCTGCTTGTAGGCCTCGAGGCTGCGATAGAACTGCGCGAACTGCGGATCGCGGCCGAAGGCCTCACTGTATGCGGAGGCGGCTTGTGCGTCGCCCTCGCCCTTGATCTTCTGGGCATCGCGGTAGGCGTTCGCCACGATCACTTCGCGCTGGCGGTCGGCGTCGGCGCGGATCTTTTCGCCTTCGGCCGTACCGGTCGAACGCAGTTCGTTGGCCACGCGCTTGCGCTCGGCTTCCATGCGGCGGTAGACCGATTCGGTGATCGCTTCCACGTAGTCCACGCGTGTGATGCGCACGTCGACCACATCGACGCCCCAGGGCTTGCTGCCCTTCACCACGGCCAGCACTTCGCGCTGCACATCGGCCATCAAGGCTTCGCGACGCACCGAGATCAGGTCGCGCACGGTGCGCTTGTTGATGTTTTCCTGGAACGCATTGCGCACCACGCGGTTCAGCTGCATGGCACCCGCGTTCTCGTCGAGACCGACGTTGCGGATGTAGGCCTGCGGATCGCTGATGCGCCAGCGCACGTACCAATCGATCACCACGCGCTGCTTTTCAGCCGTGAGCATGGGCTCGGTGTCGATGCTCGACAGCGTCAGGAGGCGCTTGTCGATGTACGACACGTTCTGGAACGGCGGCGGCAACTTGAAGTTGAGGCCGGGCTCGGTGATGACGCTCTTGATCTGGCCGAGGGCGTAGACCACGCCGAACTGGCGCTGGTCGACCACGAAAAGGGTCGAGCTCAGCAGCACGAGCAAGACGAGGATCGACGAGGCGATGAATCCGATTCTGTTCATGTTCTTCTTGGCCTTTATCAACGCACGTCACGGTCACGCGAACGGCCATCGCGTCCACGGCTCTCGCCCGTGGGCGGTGCCACCGGAATCACCGATGACTGGGCTGGCGCGGTGCCGGCGACGCTCGGGCTGGCGGCATCGACGGGTGTTGCCGCGGCACTGTTGCCGCTCATCTGCATGAGCTTGTCGAGAGGCAGGTACAGCAGGTTGGAGCCTTGCTTGGTATCGACGAGCACCTTGGTCGTGCTGGCGTAGATCTGCTGCATGGCGTCGGTGTACATGCGGTCGCGGGTGACCTGCGGCGCCTTCTGGTACTCGGCCAGCACCGCGCTGAAGCGGCCGGCGTCACCCTGGGCCTGCGCGACGATGCGCGCCTTGTAGGCCTCGGATTCTTCCTTCAGGCGCGACGCCGTACCGGTGGCGAGCGGCACCACGTTGTTGGCGTAGGCCTGCGCATCGTTCTTGGTGCGCTCGCGTTCCTGGCCGGCCTTGAGCACGTCGTCGAACGCAGCCTGCACCTGTTCGGGGGGACGAACGCCGCCCTGCTGCAGATTGATGCCGACGACTTCGACACCGATCTTGTAGCGGTCGAGGATGGTCTGCATCAGCGCGCGAACGCGCGGGGCGATCTGGTCGCGCTCTTCGGCGAGCGCGGCGTCCATCTTCATCTTGCCGACGACCTCGCGCACCGAGCTCTCGGCCACCTGCACGATGGTTTCGGACGGCGACTTGCTCTCGTAGAGCCAGGCACGCGCATCGCTCAGGCGGTATTGCACGGCGAACTTGATTTCGACGATGTTCTCGTCTTCGGTCAGCATCGCCGATTCGCGCAGGCCCGTGGAACGCACGATGGCGTCGCGGCCCACGTCGGTGGAACGGATCTGCGTGGTCACCACCACTTCGTGGCGCTGGATCGGGTACGGCAGACGCCAGTTGAAGCCGGCGTTCACGGTCGACTTGTAGCGGCCGAACTGCGTGACCACCGCCTGCTGGCCTTCGTTCACGATGAAGAAGCCGGTGCCGAGCCAGATCAGGATCGCCACGGCAGCCACCAGGCCGAGGCCGAATCCTGCGTTTTTCATATCGGGCCTGTAGCCGTTGCCGCCACCGCCGCCGTTGTTGCCGCTGGGACGGTTGCCGCCACCCTTGCCACCGCCGAAGAAACCTCCAAGCTTGCGATTGAGGTCGCGCCAGAGTTCATCGAGGTCGGGTGGGCCCTGGTTGGGACCCTGGCCGCGGGGACGATTGCCGTTGTTGTTGCCCGAAGGCGGGGGCGTCGGTGCGCCCGGTGGATCGGCATCGGGCGGGCGGTTGCCGGCTGGGCGATCGCCGTTGGAGGACGACGGCTCGTCGCCGCGACCCCATCGGCCATCGTTCAGGTTGAACATGCCCAAAAACCCTCTCCGCGCTGGCTTTGCATTCATTCGCTTCGTTCTCTTGTCAGTGGCGGGATTGTGCCCAATCAAAGGGCGGCATCGTGCAATTCAGTGTCGTCCGCAGGGGTCATCGTATCGGCTGCGGAGCCCGATTGCCGCGCCAGTTCGGCACGCAGCAACGGCACGCCCTCGCCGCTTCTGGCACTGAGAAAGATGCGGGGAACCTGAACGCCGTCGATTTCCATCTCGTCATGCAGATGCAGCGGACGTTGCGTGCTTTCAAGAGCATCGAGCTTGTTGAACACCAACAGTTGCGGAACGGCGTCCGCGCCGATCTCGCGCAGGACGCTCTGCACCTCGGCCATCTGCTCGGGGTAATGGGGGTTGGAGGCATCGATCACATGCAGCAGCAGATCGGCATCGACCGCCTCCTGCAAGGTGGCCTTGAACGCATCGACAAGACCGTGCGGCAGGTCGCGGATGAATCCGACGGTGTCGGAGATCGACACCTGGCGCTTCGCATCGCCGAGGTAGAGGTTGCGGGTGGTCGTGTCGAGCGTCGCGAAGAGCTGGTCGGCCGCGTAGGCGCGTGCCTTCACGAGCGCATTGAAGAGCGACGACTTGCCCGCGTTGGTGTAGCCCACGAGCGAGATGTTGAAGGTCTCGCGGCGCTCCCGCTGCCTGCGTTGCGTGCCGCGCTGCTTCTGCACCTTGGCCAGACGCTCACGCGTGCGCTTGATTGACTCGCTGATCATCCGGCGGTCGAGCTCGATCTGCTTCTCACCGGGGCCGCCGCGCACGCCTGCACCGCCGGTCTGGCGCTCCAGGTGGGACCAGCGGCGAACCAGCCGCGTGCTGAGGTACTGCAGGCGAGCGAGCTCCACCTGCAGCTTGCCTTCATGCGAACGCGCGCGCTGGGCGAAGATTTCGAGAATGAGGAAAGTGCGGTCGTAGACAGCGACGTCGAGCTGGCGCTCGAGATTGCGCTGCTGTGCCGGGCTCAAGGACTGGTCGAAGATGACTTCGCTCGCCTGGTGCATGGCGGCGAGTTCCTTGATCTCGTCGGCCTTGCCACTGCCCACGAACAACGCCGCATCGGGCGCCTTGCGTTTACAGGTGAGTCGGGCGACAGGCGTGAGGCCCGCGGTCTGCGCGAGCAGGCCGAGTTCCTCGAGTTCGCTGTCGAAATGGGGCAGCCCAAAGTCGACGCCGACGAGAACGGCGGCGCCTTCCTGGCGGTGGATCAGTTCAGACAAGCGGAATCAGAAAATGGAAAAAGCGCGACGGAGGGGGCTCCGCCGCGCTCCGCGCGATCAGGCTGCGGCGTCGTCGTTCTCGGCAGCCGAGAAGTTGACGGCACGACCCGGCACGATGGTGGAAATGGCGTGCTTGTAGACCATTTGCGTCACTGTGTTGCGGAGCAGCACGACGTATTGGTCAAAAGACTCGATCTGGCCCTGCAGCTTGATACCGTTCACCAAATAAATGGAGACCGGCACATGCTCGCGACGCAGGGTGTTCAGAAACGGGTCTTGCAGAAGTTGCCCTTTATTGCTCACGATATTCTCCGTGTTCAAGAGTAGTTGTTGGAGAGATGACCTTAACACAGGGTTTCTGCGCTGCAGCAATCGGAGTCAAAAGCCTTGAGAAAATAACGGTTCTCAAAAGACGGAACTTCCGTTCCAGCTGCAACTCATCGGCTGCCATCGGCGGCCAAGCATCCCGAACGCAATTCAGCTGTCCTTGTCCGCAAAGGGATTTTGCGAGCTTTTGAACTGGATCCGCAAGGGTGTGCCCACCAAGTCGAATTCCTTGCGGAAGCGCCCTTCCAGGAATCGCTTGTACGCGTCGGTCACGTGCTCCAGGGAATTGCCGTGAATGATGATCACCGGCGGATTCATGCCGCCCTGGTGCGCATACCGAAGCTTGGGCCGGAACATGCCGCCGCGCTGGGGCGCCTGGAATTGCACCGCTTCCAGCAAGAGCCGGGTCAATACCGGCGTCGACATTTTTCGCGTCGCCGACTTGTGGGCCTGCGCAATGGCTTGCCACACCGGACCCAGCCCCTGGCGCTTGATGGCCGAGATGAAATGCAATGACGCGAATTTCAGGAACGGCAGCCGGGTCTCGATCTGCCGTTGGATCTGCTCGCGCTGGTAGCTGTCGACCGCGTCCCACTTGTTGATGGCGATCACCACCGCGCGGCCGCTTTCGAGGATGTAGCCCGCAATGTGCGCGTCCTGATCGGTCACGCCCTGCGTGGCATCGAGCAGCAGCAGCACGACGTTGGCGGACTCGATGGCCTGCAGCGTCTTGACCACCGAGAACTTCTCGATCGCCTCGAACACCTTGCCCTTGCGGCGCAGGCCTGCGGTGTCGATCAACTCGAAACGCTGGCCGTTGCGCTCGAACGGCACCGAGATGGCGTCGCGCGTGGTGCCCGGCATGTCGAAGGCCACCAGGCGCTCTTCGCCGAGCCAGGTGTTGATGAGCGTGGACTTGCCGACGTTGGGCCGTCCAGCCACCGCCAGCTTGATGGGCTTGTTGACGTCGTCTTCGTCGGTCTCGTCGTCCGGGTCCGGCAGGTTCAGCGGCTCAAGGGCCAGTTCGACCAGGTCGCGCATGCCCTGCCCGTGCGCAGCGGACACACCGTGCACGTCGCCAAAGCCCAGTTCGTAGAAGTCGACAAGCTTGGTGCCGTCGTGCATGCCTTCGGCCTTGTTGGCCGCCAGCACGCAGGGCTTGCCCAACCGGCGCAGTTCGTTGGCGATGTCGTGGTCTTGTGCCGAGAGGCCTTCGCGGGCATCGACCACGAAGATCACCACATCGGCCTCGGCCACGGCCTGTCGCGTCTGCTTGGCCATTTCCTTGTAGATGCCGCTGCCGGCATCAGGCTCGAAGCCGCCGGTGTCGATCACGATGAACTCGTGCTTGCCCAGGCGGCCATTGCCGTAGTGGCGGTCGCGCGTGAGGCCAGCGTAGTCGGCGACGATGGCGTCGCGCGTCTGGGTCAGGCGGTTGAAGAGCGTCGACTTGCCGACGTTGGGACGGCCGACCAGGGCCACGACCGGCTTCATGGCCGGCCTTTCGATGGCGCGGTTTTCATGGTCGGGCCTTGAGAGTTGGAAAAGAAGAAATTAGTCAGGGCGATAGCCAAACACGCCGCCCTTGGCAGTCACGACCACGACCGTGTTGCCGGCCAGGACCGGCGCAACGGTGATGGCGGAGCCATCGGGCGTGACACGATTGAGCAGCGCGCCGTCTTCGCGCGAAACGAAATGCAGCGAGCCGGTGTCCTCGCCGATGATCAGCGAGCGACCCACCGCGAGCGGCGAGGTCAGTACACGGTTCTTGAAGCGGGTCATTTGCCAGGCGCGCTCGCCGTCGCCGCGGCGCCAGGCCGTGACGCTGCCATCGGATTCGGTGCCGTAGACAAAGCCTTCGTCACCGGTGACGCCATCCGCACCCGAGGCGGGCTTGCTCCAGACCAGCGCACCGCGCTGCGTCTCGACGCAACCGACGCTGGCGTAGTAGGCCCGCGCGCAAACGCTGTCCCCGAAGCGGCTCACGCTGCCGGTCAGGTCGACCAGGCGCTCCACGTCGTTGGTGCCGCGCGGCGCCGCGATGGGCGACTCCCAGCGCGAGGTGCCATTGGCCGGGTTGATGCCGACCAGCCGGCCGCCGATGCCCGCGACCAAGGTGTCGCCCACGGCGATCAGCACGCCCGACTTGCGCAGCACGAGGTTTTCACCGGGGCGCTGCTGCAGCCAGAGGCGGCGGCCGCTCTGGCCATCCCAGGCGCTGATGCTGCGGTCGGCGGTCTGCACGAACACGCGGCGGCCTGCGACCAACGGTGCGGTGAAGGCCTGCGCCGCCAGCTTCTGCTTCCACAGGACCTTGCCGCCTTCGATGGCGACGAGCTCGTTGTTGGTGGTGACGACCGCAGCCATCGAGCCGTCGCTGCCGACGCCTGCCGCCAGCGTCGCGCCAGCGCTTGCACGCCAGGTTTCACGGCCGGCACGGGCATCGATGGCCACCACGGTGCCGTCGTTGCCGGCCACGGTCACGATGTCGCCGCTGACGTCGGCGGTGAGCGGGAAGCTCACTTCCGGAATCTTCACGCTCCAGGCCTGGCGCACGCCGAGCAAGGCGGGGTTGGCAGGCAGCTCGGCCGGCTTCGGCTTGCTGGTGCCGGAACAGGCGGCCAGCAGCGCTACCAGAACAAGAGCGGAACCTGCGCGCAGGGCGCCCGATTCAGACATGAGACGCTTGAAATTCATGATGCGATCAGGGAGTTTTGGGGGCTGCAGGTGTGACAGTGATGGTTGGCGCCAGGCTCTTCGGGTCGACACCGACCGCGTTCAGCTTGATCTCCACCAGGCGGCGGTAATCGGAGGTTGCGCCAAGGCCTGTCCAGGCCTTGCGGTACTCGGCCTGCGCCAGGTCGCGCTTGCCCTGTGCCATGTAGATGTCGCCCTTGCGGTCGGCCACCAGTGGTTCGAACTCCTTGGGCACGTTGCCGTCGAGTTGCTTCAAGGCTTCGTCGTACGACTTGCCGTCGAGCAGCTCGGCCGCGAGCCGCAGCTTCGCAATGGCCTGGTAGCCCGGATCGACGGCGCTCTGCGCCACCCAGCCCAGCGCGGCACGCGATTCCTCGACCTTGCCCTTTTCGTACAGCGTCTTGGCGGCCAGGAGGCCTGCCTGCTGCGCATAAGCGGTGCCGGCGAAGCGTTCCTTCATGTCGCCCAGCACACGCTGGATGCGCTCGACGTCGCCGGACTGCGTGCTGCGCTCGACCTCGTCGTAAAGGGCCGCGGCCTGGGCTGCCTTGTTGCGCTGGAAGTACTGCCAGCCGTTCCAGGCCACGAAGGCGCCGGCGACAAGCAGCACGACCCAGGTGATCAGGGTGCCGTAGGTATTCCAGAAATGCTTGAGCTGGTCGAGCTGTTCCTGTTCTTCAAGGTCGAGATGGGTTGCCATGCGCTGTCAGTGGTTGGAAGGACTCGAAAGCCGTAGTGCGCCGGGTTGCGCGCCCTGTGCCTCCATGAGGCTTAAGGATTCAGGAACGGTCCGATGATTCCCCGGGAGCCGGCAATTGTAGGGTGGCCGCCCAAGCGGCCACATCCGCAAGCGAACGGGCCACTTGAGAGCCGCTGCCGTCGCGCAGGGATTTCACCGTGACTTCGCCGCGGGCAAGCTCATCCTCGCCGAAGACCAGCGCAAAGCGTGCTCCGCTCGCATCGGCTTTTTTGAACTGGGCCTTCATGTTGCCCCCGCCCGCGTGCTGCACCACGGCGACGCCGGCCGCGCGCAATTTCTCCAGCACCACCATCGCCTGCGGCAGCACCGCAGCCGAAGGCACGATGGCGTACGCAGCGGGCGCCGTGCCTGGCACCGGCAGGCCGAGTTCCTGGATCAAGAGCAGCAGACGCTCGATGCCGAGGCCGAAGCCCACCGCCGGCGCGGGCTTGCCGCCCATCTGGCCGATCAGGCCGTCATAGCGCCCTCCTCCGCAGACCGTACCTTGCGATCCGAGCTGGTCGGTGACCCATTCGAATACGGTCAGGTTGTAGTAGTCCATGCCACGCACCAAGCGAGGGTTGACGCGGTAGGCAAGGCCGGCTGCATCGAGAACCGCGCGCACCGCATCGAAGTGAGCACGCGATTCCTCGCCAAGAAAATCCATCAGCTGGGGCGCAGCCTCGACCATCGCCTGCATGGCGGGGTTCTTCGTGTCGAGGATGCGCAGCGGATTGCTGTGCAGACGGCGCTGTGCATCGGCATCGAGCAGCCCGGCATGCGCCTCGAAGTGGCGGATCAGCGCCTCGCGGTGGGCCTGGCGCTCAGCCGGCTGGCCGAGACTGTTGATCTCGAGCCGCACGTGCTGGCCCTCGAGGAGGCCGAGTTCGCGCCACAGCGCGCGCACCATGAGGATCAGTTCGGCGTCCACATCGGGCCCGGCAAAGCCCAGCGCCTCGACGTCGAGTTGGTGGAACTGGCGGTAGCGGCCCTTCTGCGGGCGCTCGTGCCGGAACATCGGGCCCATCGTCCATAGGCGCAGCGGGCCGTTGTAGAGCGCGTTGTGCTCGACCATGGCCCGCACGATGCCGGCGGTGGCCTCGGGGCGCAGCGTCAACTTGTCACCGTTCATCGAGTCGGTGAAGGAGTACATCTCCTTCTCGACGATGTCGGTCACCTCGCCCAGCCCGCGTACGAAGAGCGCAGTCGGCTCGACCACCGGGGTCAGCATGTACTGGTAGCCATAACGGGCCAGCAGCCTGCGCACCGTTTGCTCGAACCACGACCACAAGGCCGAATCGGGCAAGCGGTCGGTGCGCGGCACGCTCGCCGGCAATATGTCGTTCATGCCTTTGACGGCATTGATCTTGTCAGCCATGGGAGAAAGTGGTCAGGCGACGTCGGCAGCCTGGGGCTGGCCGAAGCGCTTTTCGATGTAGGTTTCGACGAGCTGGTGGAACTCGTTGGCGATATTGTCGCCGCGCAGCGTGAGGGCCTTTTCGCCGTCGATGAAGACCGGCGCGGCAGGCGCCTCGCCGGTGCCGGGCAGGCTGATGCCGATGTCGGCGTGCTTGCTCTCGCCGGGGCCGTTGACGATACAGCCCATGACGGCCACCTTCATCGTCTCGACACCCGGATATTTCTTGCGCCAGACCGGCATCTGCAAGCGCAGGTAATCGTCGATCTGCTTGGCCAGTTCCTGGAAGGTGGTGCTCGTGGTGCGGCCGCAGCCGGGACAGGCCGTGACGCTGGGCACGAACACGCGCAGGCCCAGGGCCTGGAGGATTTCGTTGGCGATCAGCACTTCCTGCGTGCGCGACTCGCCCGGTTGCGGCGTGAGCGACACACGAATCGTGTCGCCGATGCCCTCCTGCAGCAGGATCGACAGCGCCGTGGCCGACGCCACCGTGCCCTTGGTGCCCATGCCGGCTTCGGTCAAGCCCAGGTGCAGCGGGTTGTCGCAGCGCTTCGCAAGTTCGCGGTAGACCGAGATCAGGTCCTGCACGCCGCTCACCTTGCACGACAGGATGACCTGGTTGCCGGCCATGCCCATCGATTCGGCGAGCTTGGCGGATTCGATGGCCGAGGTGATCAGCGCCTCGTACATCACCTGCTTGGCATCCCAGGGCTCGGCGCGCTGGCTGTTCGTGTCCATCAAGCTGGCGAGCAGTTCCTGGTCGAGACTGCCCCAGTTCACGCCGATGCGCACCGGCTTGTTCCAGCGCATCGCGGCGTCGATCATCTGGCCGAACTGCTTGTCCTTCTTGTCGCCCTTGCCCACGTTGCCGGGGTTGATGCGGTACTTGCTCAGCGCCTCGGCGCAGGCCGGATAGTCGGTGAGCAGGCGGTGGCCGTTGTAGTGGAAGTCGCCGATCAGCGGCACGTCGATGCCCATGCGGTCGAGCTGCTCGCGGATGTATGGCACCTGGGCCGCGGCCTCGGGCGTGTTGACCGTGATGCGGACCATCTCGGAGCCCGCAATGGCGAGTTCCTTGACCTGGATCGCGGTGCCGATGGCATCGACCGTGTCGGTGTTGGTCATCGACTGCACGCGCACCGGCGCATCGCCGCCCACCGTGACGACACGCGGGCCCCAGACCACGCTGGCCTGACGGGAGCGGCGGGCCTTGGGCGCCGCCGATTCAATGGGTTGGGGTGTGCAATCGGTCACGATTT
Organism: Variovorax boronicumulans; assembly: GCF_030812215.1. GTDB lineage: Bacteria > Pseudomonadota > Gammaproteobacteria > Burkholderiales > Burkholderiaceae_C > Variovorax > Variovorax boronicumulans_C. Next base: position 161,552 of record NZ_JAUSSG010000002.1, read on the forward strand.
CACCTCGAAGCGCGCTACGCCGCCACCGCGGGTAACGGGCTTCAGATCGTAGGGCTTGCCGCTGACCTGCACATCCACGGCCGAGGCACGCCCCACCACCACCGAGAGCGGCAACGTGCCGGACAGGCCGACGGTCTCGCCGGCCTGGAGACTGCGACGCAGCAACTGCTTGCCGCCCGCTTCGGTCACGGTGATCCAGCACTCTTCGCGTGCCACGAAAACCAGTTGCTGGCTGCTGCTGACAGGAGATGCCGCTGCGGCAGGCGCGACGGCTGCAGGGGCGGCGGGATTCGCATTGGCAGCCGCGGCGGGCGCGTCGCCTGCCGGCCCTGTGGGCGCAACCGCTTGCACGGGAACGTTTTCAGCCACAACACCCGGCGTGCCCAGGTTCGATCCGGCTGCAGGCGCCTCCCCCATCGAAGCCGCATCAGGCGCGCTGCGCGACGTGAGACGCGACACCGAGGCGTCGATCTGGTCAAAGACCGACTGCGGCAGCCAGAACAGCGCGCCTGCGCCGATCAGCAGCAGCACGACCACCATCAGCAGAGGCCGCGACGGCAGCACACTGGAGCGTCCGCCGTTCCAGCGCGGCGTGCCGGAGACGATATTGGTCTTCAGGGTGCGGTCGGCCACGGCCAGCGCCCTGTGCTGGGTGCTCGGCAGCTTGGCGAGCACGGGCGCCGGGTCGATGCGCAGGGCCCGGCAAACGCTGCTGGCCAGGGCGCGTGCGAAGACCGGGTCGGGCAGCGAATCGATGTCGTCCGCCTCGAGCGCCGCGAGCTTCTGCGGCGGCACCTTGAGTGCGGCCGCGACCATTTCGATGTGCAGTCCGTGCGCCTCGCGCGCTTCGCGCAGCAGGTCGCCGGCCGTCTTTTGCGTGATGTCGCCTTCCTCGAGCGGCAGTGCCGCGGAAGTGCCGAACTCCGAAACCCGTTCAGTCATTGAAATTCCCGCGCTCGTACGCTGATGCCTCCCGCGATTGAGGGAAGCGGCGTTGCAGTTGGCCTCCCAACTGCGCGATGGCCTCGCGGTTGTTGAGCTTCCGTTCGATCTTGATGCCAAGCCACAGCGTCTCGGCACTGGCCGAGGGACTGTTGTTGACGCGGCGAATGTAGAACTGCGCGCGCTGCCACTCCTCGCGCTGCGCCAGCACCGACGCCAGGTTGAAGCCGACCACCGGATTGCCGGCGTCGATCTCGTAGGCCTGCATCAGGCTGCGCTCCGCCTGCGGACGCAGCCCGGCCTTGAGCTCGCAGACGCCCTGCGTCATGAGCGTCTTGGCACGGTCGGCGTAGCTGGGCACGGCGAGCGCTTCAGTGAACTGCTGCGCCGCGTCGCCAAAGCGGTTCTGCTGGCACAGGAGCCAGCCATAGTTGTGGCGGGTGTTGGGATCGCGCGGGTTGATGGCGATCGCGCGGCGGAAGCTGTCTTCGGCAAGACCGGCATCCTCCAGGCGCATGTAGACGAGGCCGCGCAGGTTGTAGGCGTCTGCGTAGTTGGGGTCGGCCACGAGCGCCTGCTTGATCTCGTCGAGCGCCACGGTGGTCTGGCCGTGCTCGAAGTAGCCAGCCGCCAGTTCCATGCGCAGGCGCGCGCGGCGCTGGCGGTTGGTCTCGTCGGACTCGGTGACGATCTCGGTGCCCTTGCCCGAGCTGGTGTCGGCCAAGCTGGTGGTTGTGGTCCGCGTGTTGACGCAGCCCGCGAGCAGAAACGCCACGGCGACACCGGCAAGGCTTGCAGCCAGCATGCGCTGCGTGCTCGCGGTGATCATCGGAAAGGCCTTGCTCATCGGTTCAATGCTCCTGGGAGACGGTGGGTGCCTTGCGCTTCGGGTGCAAGACAACGGGACGTTCGGTTGCACGGCGTTGGGCCATGCGCTCGGCGGCGCGGGTGCGGTCCTTGACGTCGCCGGCGAGTTGCCCGCAGGCGGCATCGATGTCGTCGCCGCGCGTCTTGCGCACGGTGGTCACGAGGCCCGCCTCGCTCAGAGTCCGGGCGAATGCCAGCACGCGCGGCTGCGGCGAACGCAAGAGACCCGAGGCGGGAAACGGATTGAACGGAATCAGGTTGAACTTGCACGAAACGTCGTGCTTGCGCACGAGCTCGACCAGCTGGCGCGCATGCTCGGGCTGGTCGTTCACGCCGTCGAGCATGCAGTACTCGAAGGTGATGAAGTCGCGCGGCGCATGTTCGAGGTAGCGCTTGCAGGCCTCGAGCAATTCGGCAATCGGGTACTTGCGGTTGAGCGGCACGAGGTCGTCGCGCAGTGCATCGTTGGGAGCGTGCAGCGAAACGGCCATGGCCACGGCGCAATCGGTGCCCAGGCGATCGATCATCGGCACGACGCCGGAGGTCGACACCGTGACGCGCCGGCGCGACAGGCCGTAGGCGTTGTCGTCGAGCATGGTGCGCAAGGCAGGCACCAGCGCGGTGTAGTTCTGCAGCGGCTCGCCCATGCCCATCATCACCACGTTGGAGATGACGCGATCATCGCGTTTCAGATGCTTGCGCAGAAAGTGTTCGGCAAACCAGAGCTGGGCAACGATTTCGCCCGTGCTGAGGTTGCGGCTGAAGCCCTGATGCCCGGTCGAGCAAAAGCGGCAACCGACGGCGCAGCCGGCCTGGGACGACACGCACAGCGTGCCGCGGTCGTCCTCGGGAATGAATACGGCTTCGACGGCATTGCCGTCGCCGACGTCGAACAGCCACTTGATCGTGCCGTCCTTGGATTCGTGCTGCGTGAGGACCGGCAAGGCCTCCACGCGCGCGGTGGTCGCGAGTTTCTCGCGCAGCGACTTGGCCAGATCGGTCATCTGGGTGAAGTCGCTGGCGCCACGCTGGTGGATCCAGCGGAACAGCTGCGTGGCGCGGAAACGCTTCTCGCCGAGTTTTTCGCAGAACGCGGCCAGCCCCTCGAGATCGAAGTCGAGCAGGTTGGCCGTGGTCATGGAATCGATCGGCAGACAGCCTCAGCGTGCGTAGACGTTGAGGCCGGCGAAGAAGAACGAGACTTCGTTCGCGGCGGTTTCAGGGGCGTCCGAACCGTGCACGGCGTTGGCGTCGATGCTGTCGGCGAAGTCGGCGCGGATGGTGCCGGCGGCTGCCTTCTTGGGGTCGGTGGCGCCCATCAGGTCACGGTTCTTGGCGATGGCGTTTTCGCCTTCGAGCACTTGCACGAACACGGGGCCCGAGATCATGAACTCGACCAGGTCCTTGAAGAAGGGACGCTCCTTGTGGACCGAGTAGAACTGTTCGGCTTCGTTGCGCGACAGATGCACCAGCTTGGCGGCGACGATCTTGAGGCCGGCAGCTTCGAAGCGGGAAACGATCTTGCCGATGACGTTCTTGGCGACGGCGTCGGGCTTGATGATGGAAAGGGTACGTTCGATAGCCATTGAAATGCTTCCTGCAGCTTTGATTTTGAAGTGTTTTGTCACAACTGCAACGAATTTGTTTCGTCACGAGTCGACAAAGCCTCTGATTTTAACCGGCGCGGCCTTCGGGATTGGTGAAAACCCCGCGAAAGCCGCGCCGTGACGGCTGGCTTTCAGCGTCCGCGGCGGCGCGAGCCGGCCGGGCCGCCGTAACCACCACCGCCCGGGGCACCACCGCCACCGCCGCGGCGCCCCTGCCCTCCGCGCTGCTCCTTGCGCTGGCGCGAGAAGCTGTCGGCACCGATGTAGCCCAGCGAAGTCTTCATCGGATCGGGCTGGTTGGCGCCGCTCGGCTGGCGATCGTCGCCTTGCCGGTTGCCGCCGCCCTGCCCTTGGCGGTTGTTGCCACCGGCGTTGCCACGGCGCTGCTGGGGCGGGCCGCCGTTGCCGCCACCGCGGTTGGCACGACCACCGCGATCGCCGCGCGGCGGACGACCATCGCCCAGCGGATTCGGGATGGGCGCCTCGCGCCCGTCGTCGCGCATTTCGCGCGGTTGTTGTCCTTGCCCTTGACCGCCGCCGTTGCGGTTGCCACGGCGCTTCTTGTTGCGCCCGTTGCGGCCACCGCCATCGGGACCACCAGGGCCGCGTTGCTGAGGCGCCGCAGGGCGCGCAGCCGCGCCGCCCGACGCCTGGAACAGCGCGCGGATATCGCGCTCGTCCAACTCCATCCAGGCGCCGCGCTTCAGGCCCCGCGGCAGAACCATCGCGCCATAGCGGATGCGGATCAGGCGGCTGACCGCGTGGCCCACCGACTCGAACAGCCGGCGCACTTCGCGGTTGCGCCCCTCGGAAATGGTGACGCGATACCAGCAGTTGGAACCTTCGCCGCCGCCCTCTTCGATGGTGCCGAACTGGGCCATCCCGTCTTCGAGGCGCACGCCGTCGAGCAGCTTCTGCTTCTCTTCGCTGCTGAGGGCCCCCAGCACACGCACCGCATATTCGCGCTCCAGGCCGAAGCGCGGATGCATCAATTGGTTGGCCAGGTCGCCAGAGCTGCTGAACAGCAGCAAGCCTTCGGTGTTCAGGTCGAGCCGGCCGACCGACTGCCACTTGCCCTGCTGCAGGCGCGGGAGCTTGCGGAACACGGTGGGCCGGTTCTGCGGGTCGTCATGCGTGACCACTTCACCGACTGGCTTGTGGTACGCGATCACGCGCGGCGGCGGCGGTGCGATGCGGTAGCGGATCGGCTTGCCATTGATCTTGACCTGGTCGCCGTACTGGATGCGCTGGCCGATGTGGGCGGGTTCGTTGTTGACGGAAATGCGCCCTTGCAGGATCAGCGCTTCCATCTCGAGCCGCGAACCCAGGCCGGCTTGTGCGAGCACCTTGTGCAGCTTGGGCGAATCGGCCTCGGGCAGCAACACCCGCTTGAGCGGCGGCACCTCGGGGCTTTCCTCGTCGGCGTCGAACTGGCCCGAGATGACGTCCGCAAAGCGGATCGGCTCAGGCGGCAGCGCGTTGCGCTGCTCGCGCTCGGCAGCGCGGCGGGCACGGTCGAGGTCGTCTTCTTCCTCGTCGGGCTCTTCGTCTTCGTCCTCATCGTCGCCCTGGTCACCACGGGGTGGCTCCTCTGCCGGACGCTCCTGGCGAGTGACGGATACCGGAGCGGCCTCTTCGGATGCAGCCGCCGACGACTCGACCACCGGCTCCGCAGGCTCGGCCTGCTCGACTGCCGGTAACGCTCCGGCCTCGTCGGCCACAACCTCGACGACCTTCTTCTTGCGCGGACGCCGCTTCTTGGGAGCCTCGCCGTCGGCAGGTACCGCGGAATCGATGCCAGCATCCGCAGCTTGCTCAGGCGCCGGCGCCTCTTTCTTCTCGGATTCAGGCGCGATCGGCAGGATTCCCGCGTCGTCGATGTCAGATGGGCTCATGGGGTTTTTCCGGAGGAACTGCGTGGGGATCGACCTCGTCCTGGGACGCGGCATCGGGGTCGGAATCGGTGGTAACGGGGGTGGGCTCGGCTTCAGCAGGAGATTCGGCCTCTTCGCCCGCGGGAAGCGGGGCTTCGTCCGCTTCGGCAATGTCGGCGGACGCAACGTCTTCGGCCACTTGCCCAGCGGCGGCTTCCAGCACTTCAGGTGCGGCTTCGACGGAGTCGCCGGCCAACAGCGGCATCTCTTGCGCCTCTTGCGGCATCACATCCACATCGCCATCGACGGACGCATCGGCATCCGATTCGGCGACGGCATCCATGGGCAGGCCCTGCTGGCTGCCGGACGCCTGCTCGAGCGCATCGACCAATGCGGCCTGCTGCGCGGGGGTCTCGATCAGCGGCAGTTGGTCGAGCGAGGCCAGGCCGAGGTCGTCGAGAAACTGGCGCGTGGTTGCATACAGCGCGGGGCGGCCGACGGTTTCGCGGTGGCCGATCACCTCGACCCAGCCACGATCCTCGAGCTGCTTCAGGATCAGCGAGTTGATCGTGACGCCCCGGATGTCCTCCATATCGCCGCGCGTCGCCGGCTGGCGATAGGCAATGATGGCCAGCGTTTCGAGCGCGGCGCGCGTATAGCGCGGCGGCTTTTCGGGGTGCAGGCGATCGAGGTGGTCGCGCATCTCGGGCCGACTCTGGAAGCGCCAGCCGCTGCCGACGCTCACCAGCTCCAGGCCGCGTTGCGCCCAGTCTTCCTGCAGTTCAAGCAACAGCACCTTGATGGTGTCCACACCCAGCTCGTCGTCGAACAGCACGCGCAGATCGCGCACCGGCAACGGCTGGCTCGAACAGATCAAGGCGGTTTCGAGAATGCGCTTGGCATCCGCCGTATTCATGGTTCGCGTTATCCGGGAAAAGGCGCCTCGGGGGCGCTTGTTCAGAAGGATGAAAGAAGGAGGCGTTGCCGGCACGCGGCGAGTGCAACGCAGGGCCGGCTTCGGGGGGCCGGCGCGGCCCTTGGGCCGTCAGGCGCGATTGTAGTCCAGCCCCCAGGACTGCAAAGCCTGGACGAGGTCGGGCGGCGGCGGCGAGCGGAACTCGAGCGGCGCCTGCGTGACGGGATGCACGAAGGCCAGCCGGAATGCATGCAGCGCCTGACGCGCCAGCCCCACGGCCGGAGCGCCACCGTAAAGCGCATCGCCGACCAACGGATGGCCGATCGACGCCATGTGCACGCGGATCTGGTGAGTGCGGCCGGTTTCGAGCGTGCAGCGCACCACGCAGCCTTCCGAATGGCTGTCGAGCCGCTCGATCAGTGTGCGGGCCGTCTTGCCCGAATGGCGCTCCAGGTCGACCACGGCCATGCGAAGCCGATTACGCGGATCGCGCCCGATCGGCGCATCGACCTGGCGGGCCGCGGCGCCGACCCATGGCTTGTGTCCGATGGCCAGGTATTGCCGCTTGACCTCGCGCGCGGCGATCAGCGCCACCAGCGCATCCATCGCGGCACGGGTGCGCGCGACGACCATCAGCCCGCTGGTGTCGCGGTCGAGCCGGTGCACGATGCCCGCGCGGGGCAGCAGCACGGCTTTCGGGTCCAGCGCGAGCAGCCCGTTCAGCAGCGTGCCGCTCCAGTGCCCCGGGGCCGGATGCACGACCAGGCCGGCGGGCTTGTCGACGATGCGCAGGTGCTCGTCTTCGAACACGGTGACGAGGTCCATGGACTCGGGCCGGAAGGCCTGGCTCTGGGGCGTTGGGCGCAATTCGATGTGCCCCGCCTGCCCCGCGCGCACCGTGGCCGAGGCCTTGGTGAGCGTGCGGCCCTGGAACTCGACCGCTCCGGCCTCGATCAACTGCTGCAGGTAACTTCTGGAAAATTCGGGCACCAGAGCCGCCAGCGCCCGGTCGAGCCGCTGGCCGTGCTCTGCCTGACCGATCGCAAAGGGGCGCAGTTCGCTCGATTCGACCGGATCGGCGCCCTCTTCGAGCTCCATGGTTTCCGGGGGATCGGCCAAAGGGTCGGTCGATATAATTGAAGGCAACTGTTTCACGAAAGCCGTATGTGATGTTTCGCGCCAAATTATCGGTCCCTGCCTGGATCGCGCTCAGCGCAGCGGCCCTGCTAGCTACCGGCTGCTCCACCACCAAGGAAGACAAGACCGCTTCCTGGAGTCCCAACCGCATCTATTCGGAAGCCAAGGAAGAATCCAGTTCCGGCGCCTACGACAAGGCGGTCCCCCTGTACGAGAAGCTCGAAGGCCGTGCCGCCGGCACGCCACTCGCGCAGCAGGCCCAGCTGGAAAAGGCCTACGCCCAGTACAAGGGTGGCGAAAAGGCCAGTGCCATCGCCACCATCGACCGCTTCATGAAGCTGCACCCGGCCAGCCCGGCGCTCGATTACGCGCTCTACCTCAAGGGCGTGATCAACTTCAATGACGATCTGGGCATGTTCGCGTTCCTCACGCGCCAGGACCTCTCCGAGCGCGACCAGAAGGCCGCAAAGGAATCGTTCGAGTCGTTCCGCGACCTCGTGACGCGCTTCCCCGATTCACGCTACGCGCCCGATGCGCGCCAGCGCATGAACTACATCGTGAATTCGCTCGCGCAGTACGAGGTTCACGTGGCTCGCTACTACTACACGCGCGGCGCCTACCTCGCGGCCATCAACCGGGCACAGATCGCACTGTCCGACTACCGGGAAGTGCCGGCGCTCGAAGAAGCCCTCTACATCATGGTGAAGTCGTACGATGCCCTCGGCATGAAGGACCTGCGCGACGACGCCCAGCGCGTGCTGACCACCAACTATCCGCAGAGCACTTATCTGGCGAACGGCTTCAAGGGCAACAACGACCCTTGGTGGAAGGTCTGGTGAAGTAACAGAGCCTCCGGCTCTTCGCTTCGCTTCATGTAATCCACCCAACCAAGGGGAAGCCCCTCAGTACGGATTCTTGAGGGCGCCGATGGCGCTCTCGAAGTCCGCCTCGGTTTCCAGCCGCCGCATCGGCGGCAGTGCCGCCAGCAAGCGGCGCCCGTAGCCCATGGCCACCAGACGGGTGTCGCAGATCGCCAGCACGCCGCTGTCGGTCTCGCGGCGAATCAACCGCCCCGCCCCCTGCTTGAGCGCCACGGCAGCCTCGGGCAACGAATAGTCGCTGAACGAACTGCGCCCTTGCGCTTCCAGGCGCTGCGAACGCGCCTCGACCAGCGGGTCGTTGGGCGGCGGAAACGGCAGCTTGTCGATCACCACCAGCTGCAGCGCATCGCCGGGGGCATCGAAACCCTCCCAGAACGACGCCGATGCCACCAGCACGCAGCCGGCGCGCCCCTCGTTCGCGCCTTCGCGGAATCGCTCCATGAGCACTCGCTTGGGCAGTTCGCCCTGGACCAATACCTCGGGACGGAGCGCCGCATCGAGCAGCTCGAAATGCTGCTTCATCGCATCGCCGATGGTGCGCAATGCGCGCAGCGTGGTCGTCAGCACCAGCGTGCGTCCACCCAGCTCCGCAGCGCCGCGTGCGGCCAGTTGCGCAACCTTCGCACTGTGCGAGGCATCGTTGGGTTTCGGAAAGACACGCGGCACATAGAGCGCCGCTTGCGATGCGTAGTCGAACGGGCTCTGCACCCGCAGCACCTCGGCATCGCCCAGGCCGCAGGGCTCGGTGAACCAGCGCAGCGTCGGCTCGTCGCCCAATGTGGCGGAGGTGAAGACCCAGGCGCGGCGATCGTGCTCCCGCTCCTCTGCCGCGGGGCGCTCTCCGTACGCATCGGTGTTGCTGTCGTCTTCGTCGTCCGGCTCGCTGATCTTGAGCACGCGCTTGCGCATCGCCTCGGCAATGTCGAGTGGTGATTCGATCAGCCGCAGCTGCGAGCCCACGTCCACCCAGCGCACCGAATCGACTGCACACGGCAGTGCGAAGCGCGCCGCCCGCTTGGCGAGCTGCTGCGCCCGCTCGTGCAGGCGCACGAAGTCGGGAGAAATTTCGCTGACCGTATCGAGGCCTTCGGCCGCGAGCTCGAACGAATGCTGCAGATCCTCTAGCGACCGTTGCCAAGCGCCGGGATCGACGCCCTCCGGGGACTCGCCCAACCAGCGCAGCTTGGCGCCGGGCCATTGCTTGCCGACCACGAGCCGCAGCTCGCGCGCGGCCCGCTCGACCCCCGCCACCAGTTGCTGCCAATCGACCAGCCCGCGCGCGTGCTGCAAGCCGGCGCCCAACATGTCGCGCGCGAAGTCGAGCGCCTGGCCGCTGCCGAGTTGCGCACCGAGAAACTGCACACCGGTCTCGTTGAGCTGGTGCGCTTCGTCGAACACCACCACGCTCACCGTCGGCAGCAGTTCGGCCATGCCGGTCTCGCGCACCGCGAGATCGGCAAAGAACAGGTGATGGTTGATGACCACGATGTCGGCCGCCAACGCCTCGCGCCGCGCCAGGTTCACGTGGCAGGGCTTGAACTGCGGGCACTGCGCGCCCAGGCAGTTCTCGCGCGTGGAAGTGATCAGCGGAATCAGCGGCGAGCGCTCGTCGAGCCCCGGCAGCTCGGCCAGGTCACCGGTGCGCGTGGCCTTGGACCATTGCTCGATCTTGGCGAGCGTTCGCAGGCTGCCGCGCTCGGGCAAGGAGGCATCGTGACGCGCCGTGTCGAGCCGGTGCAGGCACAGGTAGCTGCCTCGACCCTTCAGGAGCGCCGTGCGCACCGGCAGTCCGAAGGCCTCGACCAGCCGCGGCAGGTCGCGGCCGAAGAGCTGGTCCTGCAGGGTCTTGGTGGCCGTCGACAGCAGCACGCGCTCGCCGCTCAGCAGCGCGGGCACGAGGTACGAAAAAGTCTTGCCGACGCCGGTGCCGGCCTCGACCACCAGCACGCCGCCCTGGTCGATGGTGCGAGCCACGGCCATCGCCATGTCGGTCTGGCCCGAGCGTTCGCGGAACTGATCGGCGGCATGCGAGAGCACCCCGCCCTGCGCGAACGCGTCGCGCACCTTGTCCTCGAGCGACTCGGTCACGCGGGCTCTCTCGGATCGAGCATGTTCTCCACGCGCGTGATCTGGTCGCGCAGCGCGAGACGGCGCTTCTTCAGGCGCCGCAGCAAAAGCTCGTCTTGCGGCGAGGCTTCGGCCAGTCGGTCGATGGTGGCGTCGAGATCGGCGTGCTCGATGCGCAGTTCGATCAGCTGGCGGGAAAGGGAGTGGAGATTGGAGTCCAACGGTGGGTGTGCGAACGCAGGGTTTGCGCGACGCATGTTCATTCGATAATACGTCCTGATACGAATTTACGAGAAGACAGGAAGCGCGCCTTTGGCGCACATGTGCTCATGACCCAAGGCTTTCGACTTGCCGCCGCCACCGGACTCCACAAGGGAGACCGCCCCTATCAACAGGACCAGGTGTTGATGATGAGCCATCCGCGCACGCCGGGCTGTGTCCTTGGCGTCATCGCCGACGGCATGGGTGGCCGCAGCGGGGGCCGCAAGGCCTCCGACCAGGTGCTGATGACCGCGCGCCAGCTCTTCACCCGCTACCACCCCGACCGCGACGACCCCGAAGCCGTGCTGCGCCAGTTGCTCGACGACGCGCACACGGTCATCAAGCTCACCGCGATCTCCAGCGAGCAGGAGCCGCACAGCACGCTCGCGGCTTTCCTCATGAACCCCAAGGGCGACTGCGCCTGGATCCATGCGGGCGACTCGCGCATCTATCACTTCCGCGACGGGCAACTGGTCAAGCGCACGCGCGACCATTCGTACGTGCAGGCGCTGGTCGATCGCGGCCAGATCAGCGAGGCCGAGGCCAACGTGCATCCGCAGGGCAACATCCTGCTCGGGTGCCTGGGCATGGCGACGACGCCGCCGCCCATCGACCCCCACTACATCCCCAAGATGCAGCCGGGCGACCTGCTGATGGCGTGCAGCGACGGGCTCTGGCATTACTTCAGCCCCGCGGAACTGGCGAGCGTGCTGTACGCACAGTCGCCGCGCGACGCGGTCGAGATCCTGGTGGGAGAAGCGCGTCGCCGGGCCCGCGGCACGGGCGACAACATCTCGATCGCCGTGCTGAAGCTCGATCCGCTGCCGACGACGGCAACGGCCACCACCGCAACAACGGCCTGATCGCAGCAGCGGCGCCCTCAGCGCGCCGGCGATGACGCGGGCGCTGCTGGCGGCAGCGGTGCACCGCGCGGCTTCGTGCGATTGGCGTTCTGGCGCTCGCGGCTCGCCCTGTGCTCTTCCGCCTTCCTCTGTTTCTCTGCAAAGCGCTCGGCCTCGGCGGGCGCTTCGGCGCGGCGCTGTGCAGCCTTGGCCTGTGCGTCGGCATGCGCCTTTTGCTTGTCGTCGAACTGCTTCTGGCGCTCGGCGGCTTCGGCTGCGGTGGCGGCCCGACTGGCGGCATGGTCGGCAGCGCGCTGTTCGCGGTCCTTCTGGTCCTTGGCCGACTGGTCGCGCTTTTCCTGGGTGTCCGCCGGGCGTTGCGTGGCGGCCTTCTGGTCGAGCTTCTGTTGTTCCGCCGCGCCGGCGCGCTGGCGCTGGATGTCGTTGATCGCGGTTTCCTGGCGCTTGATGCTGTCGAGCTCCGTGCGCCGGCGGCCGCGGCTTTCGCGCAGGCAATCTTCAACCGCGAATTTCTTGTAGCAAGCCGTTCGCTCCTGCACGAAGCGCGCCTCGATCGCTTCGCGCTCGGCAGAGAGGCGGCTGCGCTCTGCCTCGAGATTGGCGTTGCCCGCCGCAGCGTTCGACTGCGCCCAGAGCGGAAGGCTGGCCAGGGTCATCAGCAAGGCAAGGGCAGTTTTTTTCATGTGAGTCGGGTATCGACGACGCGGCGTTCCAGGGAGAGGAACTCGCTCGACTGCATTTCGGTGAGCCGGGAAACCGTGCGCGGAAACTCGTGCGCCAGCGGACCCTCGGTGTACAACGCCTCGGGCGGAACCTCGGCCGACATGATGAGCTTCACGCGCCGGTCGTACAAGACGTCGACCAGCCAGGTGAAACGGCGTGCTTCCGAGGCCATGCGCACCGGCATGTGCGGCACGTCGGACAGGAGCACCGTGTGGAACTGGCTGGCGATTTCGAGGTAGTCGTTCTGCGAACGCGGCCCGCCGCACAGCGTCTTGAAGTCGAACCAGACCACGCCGCCGGCCTTGCGCCGTGCGCGGATCTCGCGCGCCTCGATGTGCAGCACCGGGTTTTCGTCGGCCGTCTCGGCCAGCTTGTCGAAGGCCTTGCGCATTTCTTTCTCGGCCGACGCGTCGTTCGGCGTGAGGTACATGCGCAGTTGCTCGAGCGTGCGGCGCCGGTAGTCGGTGCCGTTGTCCACGCTCAGCACTTCGAGCTTCTCGTTGAGCAGCGCGATCGCGGGCAGGATGCGTTCGCGATGCAGCCCACCGGGGTACAGGTCGTCGGGCTTGAAATTGGAGGTGGTGACGAAGCCCACGCCGTTCTCGAACAGCGACACCAGCAGTCGATGAAGAATCATCGCGTCGGTGATGTCCGCCACGTGGAACTCGTCGAAGCAGATCAGCTTGTAGCGCTTGGAAATGCGCAGCCCCAGCTCGTCGAGCGGGTTGACCGTGCCCTGCAGTTCGCGCAGTTCGCGGTGCACCTCGCGCATGAACTCATGGAAGTGCAGGCGCGTCTTGCGGCGCAGCGGCACCGCGTTGAAGAACAGGTCCATCAGGAAGCTCTTGCCCCGCCCGACGCCACCGTACATGTAGACGCCGCGCGGCAGCTCGGGCCGGTTGATGAACTTCTTCAGTGCATTCGAACGCTGGGCCTTGTACTCGGCCCATTCGTTCGCACAGCGATCCAGCGCCTCCACGGCTCGCAGTTGCGCGGGATCGCTGTGGAACCCGCGCACGGCGAGTTCCTTTTCGTAAGCCTCTTTGACGCTGGTCAATGGATCAGCGCATCAGAAGTTGAGCGTGCGCTTGTCCACGGCGAGCGCGGCTTCCTTCGTGGCTTCCGACAGCGACGGATGCGCGTGGCAGATGCGCGCGATGTCCTCGGCGCTCGCCTTGAACTCCATCGCCACCACGGCTTCGGAGATCAGTTCGCTCACCTGCGGGCCCACCATGTGCACGCCCAGAATCTCGTCGGTCGTTGCATCGGCCAGGAACTTGACCATGCCGGTCGTGTCGCCCAGCGCACGTGCGCGGCCGTTCGCCAGGAACGGGAAGGTGCCCGCCTTGTAGGCGCGGCCTTCGGCCTTGAGCTGCTGCTCGGTCTGGCCGACCCACGCGATCTCGGGGTGCGTGTAGATCACCCACGGAATCGTGTTGAAGTTGACGTGCCCATGCTGGCCGGCAATGCGCTCGGCCACGGCAACGCCCTCTTCCTCGGCCTTGTGCGCGAGCATCGGGCCGCGCACCACGTCGCCGATGGCCCACACGTTGGGCAGGTTCGTCTTGCAGTCGCCGTCCACGGTGATGGCACCGCGCTCGTCGAGCGCCAGGCCCACGGCTTCGGGGTTCAGGCCGATGGTGTTGGGCACGCGGCCGATCGACACGATCAGTTTGTCGACGTCCAGCGTCTGCGCTTCGCCCTTGGCGTTGGTCCAGGCGATGGAGACGCCCTTCTTGCCCGACTTGATCTCGCCGACCTTCACGCCCAGTTCGATCTTCAGGCCCTGCTTGTCGAAGGCCTTCTTGGCTTCCTTGGCGATCTGCTCGTCCACCGCGCCCAGGAACGTGGGCAGTGCTTCGAGCACCGTCACTTCCGAGCCGAGGCGGCGCCACACCGAGCCCATTTCGAGGCCGATCACGCCCGAGCCGATCAGCGCGAGCTTCTTCGGCACGGCGCCGATGCGCAGCGCGCCGTCGTTCGAGAGGATGTTTTCTTCGTCGAAGGCCGCACCCGGCAGCGCGCGAGCATTGGAGCCCGTGGCCACGATGATGTGCTTGCCGACGATGGTTTCCTCGGCGGCGCCCGCCACCTTGATCTCGTAGCCGCCTTCGGCGGCCTTCACGAACGAACCACGGCCGTGGAACGACGTGATCTTGTTTTTCTTGAACAGGTAGGTGATGCCGTCGTTGTTCTGCTTCACGACCTGGTCCTTGCGGGCCAGCATCTTGCCGATGTCGAGTTCGAGGCCCGACACCTTGATGCCGTGGTCCGCAAAGCCGTGGCCGGCGTGCTCGAAGTGCTCCGACGATTGCAGCAGCGCCTTCGAAGGAATGCAGCCGACGTTGGTGCAGGTGCCGCCGAGTGCGGGACCGCCCTTGGCGTTCTTCCACTCGTCGATGCAGGCCACGTTGAAGCCGAGTTGCGCCGCGCGGATCGCGGCGATGTAGCCGCCGGGGCCGCCGCCGATGACGATGACGTCGAATTGTTTGCTCATAGGGTTTCCGTTTCAGTTGTCCATCGCGCAGCCTGAATCAGGCTTCCTTCGCGAACACCGCGGAACCGGCTTTGCCGGGCCGCAGGTGTTGCCCCCGGGCGAGGGGGCTGGCGAAGCGACACGAAATGCGCGAAGACTGGGGTGGATCAGATGTCGAACAGCAGGCGCGACGGATCTTCCAGCGCTTCCTTCATCGCAACCAGGCCCAGCACGGCTTCGCGGCCGTCGATGATGCGGTGGTCGTAGCTCATGGCCAGGTAGTTCATCGGACGGATGACGATCTGGCCGTTTTCCACGACAGCACGGTCCTTGGTGGCGTGCACGCCGAGGATGGCCGACTGGGGCGGGTTGATGATCGGCGTCGAGAGCATCGAGCCGAAGGTGCCGCCATTGGAGATGGAGAAGGTGCCACCGGTCATCTCTTCGATGCCCAGCTTGCCGTCTTGCGCCTTCTTGCCGTACTCGGCGATCTTCTTCTCGATGTCGGCAAAGCTCATCTGGTCGGCGTTGCGCAGGATCGGCACCACCAGGCCACGCGGCGAACCGACGGCAATGCCGATGTCGAAGTAGCCGTGGTACAGGATGTCGTTGCCGTCGACCGAGGCGTTGATCACCGGGTACTTCTTGAGCGCATGCACCGCCGCCTTCACGAAGAAGGACATGAAGCCGAGCTTCACGCCGTGTTCCTTGGTGAAGCTGTCCTGGAAGCGCTTGCGCAGTTCCATGACGGGCGCCATGTTCACTTCGTTGAAGGTCGTCAGGATCGCGTTGGTCGACTGCGACTGGATCAGGCGCTCGGCGATGCGGGCGCGCAGGCGGCTCATCGGCACGCGCTGCTCAGGGCGCTCGCCCAGATCGGACGAACCGACCGGTGCGGCGACCTGCGGCAGCGCGGGCTTGGCGGCCGGTGCGGGGATAGCAGCGGCGGCAGGCTTGGCGCCCGAAGCCACGGCGCCGAGCACGTCGCCCTTGGTCACGCGGCCGTCTTTGCCGGTGCCGGCCACGTCGCCGGTCTTGAGGTTGTTGTCAGCCAGCAGCTTGGCAGCGGCAGGCATGGCAACGTCCGACTTCGAACCGCCGGTGGCGGCGGCTGCAGCGGCTGCCGGAGCAGCAGCGGCCGGTGCCGGGGCGGCGGCGGCGGGTGCTGCGGCTGGAGCAGCGGCGCCAGCCTTGCCTTCGGTGTCGATCTTGGCGATCAGCTGGTCGGCCACCACGGTGGCGCCATCGGGTTGCACGATTTCGGCCAGCACGCCGGCCGAAGGCGCGGGCACTTCCAGCACGACCTTGTCGGTTTCGATCTCGATCAGGATTTCATCGACGGCGACGGCTTCGCCGGCCTTCTTCTTCCAGGTGAGCATGGTGGCTTCGGCCACGGATTCGGAAAGCTGGGGGACTTTGACTTCTACGATAGACATTTGGAGATTGCTCCGTGTTTTTCTTGAGGGTGTTCGTGTGAAAAGAGGCTTGTTTTACTTGGTCAGCACGAAGCCCTTGAGCTTGCCAAATGCGCCATCGACGAGCGCCTTCTGCTGTTCCTGGTGCAGGTGCGAGTACCCCACCGCCGGCGATGCCGAAGCGGCACGGCCGGAGTAGCCGAGCTTCTGGCCTTCCTGCATGTTTTCGTGGATGTAGTGCTGCACGAAGAACCAGGCACCCTGGTTCTGCGGCTCGTCCTGGCACCACACCACGTCGGCGAGGTTCGGGTACTTCTTGATCTCGGCAGCGAAAGCCTTGTGCGGGAACGGGTAGAGCTGCTCGACGCGGATGATCGCCACGTCGTCGTTGCCCTGCTCTTCGCGCTTCTTGGCCAGGTCGTAGTAGACCTTGCCCGAGCAGGCGATCAGGCGCTTGACCTTCTCGGCCTTCAGGCCCTTGCTGTCGGGAATGACGGTCTGGAAGCTGCCCTTGGTGAACTCGGACAGCGGCGAGGTCGCGTCCTTGTTCCGCAGCAGCGACTTGGGCGTCATGATGATCAGCGGCTTGCGCAGGTTGCGCACCATCTGGCGGCGCAGCACGTGGAAGATCTGGCTGGCCGTGGTGGGCTGCACCACCTGCATGTTGGTGTCGGCGCTCAGCTGCATGAAGCGCTCCAGACGCGCCGAGCTGTGCTCGGGGCCCTGGCCTTCGTAGCCGTGCGGCAGCATCATCGTGAGGCCATTGACGCGGCCCCACTTCACTTCGCCCGAGGCGATGAACTGGTCGATCACCACTTGCGCGCCGTTCACGAAGTCGCCGAACTGGGCTTCCCAGATGACCAGCGTGTTCGGATCGTTCGAGGCGTAGCCGTATTCGAACGCGAGCACGGCTTCTTCCGACAGGATCGAGTCGATGACGACGAACGGCGCCTGGTTTTCAGCCACGTTCTGCAGCGGCGTGTAGGTGCCTTCGTCGAACTTCTCGCGGTTCTGGTCGTGCAGCACGGCATGGCGGTGCGTGAACGTGCCGCGGCCCGAGTCTTCGCCCGACAGGCGCACCGGGTAGCCGCTGGCCACCAGCGAGGCGAAGGCCATGTGCTCGCCCATGCCCCAGTCGATGTTCACGTCGCCGCGACCCATGGCGGCGCGGTCGTCCAGCACCTTCTTCACGAGCGGGTGCACCGTGAAGCCGGCCGGCACCGTGGTGATCTTCTCGGCCAGGCGCTTCCACTCGCTCGAGGGAATGGCGGTGTCGCCGGCGTCGGTCCACTTCTTGTTGAGGTACGGGCTCCAGTCGACGGCGTACTTGCTCTTGAAGTTGGTGAGCACCGGATCGACGGTGTTCTTGCCTTCGTCGAACGCGGCGCGCTGCGCCTTGACCATGTCGTCGCCGAGCGTGTCGCCCAGGCCCTGCGCGGCCAGCTTGTCGGCGTACAGCTTGCGCGTGCCGGGGTGCTGGGCGATCTTCTTGTACATGAGCGGCTGGGTGAGCGAGGGCGTGTCCTGCTCGTTGTGGCCGAGCTTGCGGAAGCAGATGATGTCCACGACCACGTCCTTCTGGAATTCCATGCGGAATTCCAGCGCGAGCTGGGTGGCGAGCACCACGGCTTCGGGATCGTCGCCGTTCACGTGCAGCACCGGCGCCTCGATCATCTTGACGATGTCCGAGCAGTACAGCGTCGAGCGGCTGTCGCGCGGGTCGCTGGTGGTGAAGCCGATCTGGTTGTTGATGACGATGTGCACCGTGCCGCCCGTGAAATAGCCACGGGTTTCGGCGAGCGCCAGCGTTTCCATCACGACGCCCTGGCCGGCGAAGGCCGCGTCGCCGTGCACCAGCACGGGCAGCACCTGCTTGCCTTGCGGGTCGGCGCGGCGGTCCATGCGAGCACGCACCGAGCCTTCGACCACGGGGTTCACGATTTCAAGGTGCGAGGGGTTGAACGCGAGGCTCAGGTGCACCGGGCCGCCGGGGGTGGTCACGTCCGAGCTGAAGCCCTGGTGGTACTTCACGTCGCCGCTGGGCAGGTCTTCAGGGGCGGTGTGGTCGAACTCGGCGAACAGGTCGGCCGGCATCTTGCCGAGCGAGTTGACCAGCACGTTCAGGCGGCCGCGGTGGGCCATGCCGATCACGATTTCCTGCACGCCCTTGGCGCCGGCCTGGTTGATGAGCTCGTCCATCGAGACGATGAAGCTCTCGCCGCCTTCGAGCGAGAAACGCTTCTGGCCGACGTACTTGGTGTGCAGGAAGCGCTCGAGGCCCTCGGCCGCGGTCAGGCGGTTGAGCACGTGCTTCTTCTGCTCGGCGCTCAGCTTCGGGTTGGTGCGTGCGCTTTCGAGCTTCTGCTGCCACCAGCGCTTGTGGTTCTGGTCGGTGGTGTACATGTACTCGGCACCCATCGTGCCGCAGTACGTTTCGCGCAAGGCGTTGAGCAGGTCGCGCAGCGACATGGTCTCCTTGCCGAAGAAGGTGTTGCTGGTGTTGAACACCGTCTCGAGGTCGGCATCGGCGAAGCCGTAGAACGAGGGCTCGAGTTCCGGAATGGCCGGGCGCTCGGCGCGCTTGAGGGGATCGAGGTCGGCCCAGCGTGCGCCGACGTTGCGGTAGGCAGCGATCAGCTGCTGGACGGCGGTGCGCTTGCGGCCGAGTTCGGAGTCGGCACCGCTGGCCTGCACGACCTTGGTCGTGCCCTGCTTGGCGCGTTCGGCGAAAGCGTTGATGACCGGCAGGTGCGGGACGTCGCGGGTGTTGCTGCCGTCGGCGGCGGGAACGTTCTGCAGGGCGTCGAAGTACGAACGCCAGTTGTCGGGAACGCTGCCGGGGTTGGAGAGGTAGTTTTCGTACATCTCCTCGACATAGGGCGCGTTGCCGCCGAAGAGGTAGGTGTTGCCTTGATAGGCGGTGTACGCCGTGGGCGTAGAGGAATCGCTCATGATCCGCTGACCTTCGCTTCCCTGAAGGAAGCACTAGCTGGTTAAGAAACCTTCCGCGACACGGCTGAACCGATTGGCGGATGCGACTGTGGCTGGGGAAGGGCCTGAGTACCTTGGCATTGTGCCACGTCAACCATATGACGGTTCGACGCGGCTTCGCAAGGCCCGCGCGGCCTCATTCAGGGCGAAGAAAGTAACTGTTTGATCTGCTGCAGCGTGGCGGGGTCGTCGATGGTGGTCAGGTCGCCCGGGTCGCGCTCTTCGCACACGGCCTGGATGGCGCGGCGCAACAATTTACCGCTGCGGGTCTTGGGCAGGCCGGAGACGAAGCGCACGCGGGCAGGCCGGGCCAGCGCGCCGAGTTGATCGGCCACCACTTTCATGATCTCGCCCTCGAGCCTCAACGCCGCATCGGCATCGGTCACCGCGCGGCCGTCCTTCGGCACGACAAAGGCCATCGCCACCTGCCCCTTGAGCGCGTCGGCCACGCCGACCACCGCGACCTCGGCCACGTTGGCGTGGCCCGAGATGCTCTCCTCGATCTCGCGCGTGCCGAGCCGGTGGCCCGCGACGTTGATCACGTCGTCGGTGCGGCCCAGGATGTAGAAGTAGCCGTCCGCATCGCGGATGCCCCAGTCGAAGGTCGAATAGACCATCTTGCCGGGCACGCTCTTCCAATACGTGTCGACGAAGCGCTTGTCGTCCTTCCACACGGTCTGCATGAAGCCCGGCGGCGTCGGCCCCTCGACCACGACCACGCCCTTCTCGTTCGGCGCGGTCAGTTCCTCACCTGTCGATTCGTGAAGGATCTTGATCCGGTAGCCATACATCGGGATGCCCGGGCTGCCGAACTTGCTCGGTTTGGCCTCGACGCCATTGGCGATGGTGATCATCGGCCAGCCCGATTCGGTCTGCCAGTAGTTGTCGATGATCGGCACACCCAGGCCTTCGCTGATCCAGCGCGCGGTCGGTTCGTCGAGCGGCTCGCCCGCGAGGAACAGCGCGCGCAGGGTCGAGAGGTCGTATTTCTTGAGCAGCGCCGGGTCCTGCTTCTTGAGCACCCGCACCGCGGTGGGCGCGCTGAACATCACCGTCACCTTGTACTTCTCGACCAGGCGCCACCAGATACCGCCGTCGGGCTGCCGGTCGATGCCTTGGGTGGGGAGGCCCTCGTACATGATCGTCGCCATGCCGGCGATCAGCGGGCCATAGACGATGTAGCTGTGCCCCACGACCCAGCCGATGTCGCTGGTGGAGAAATACGTTTCACCGGGCCGGCCGTCGAAGATGTGCTTCATGCTCGCGGCCAGCGCCACCGCATAGCCGCCCACGTCGCGCTGCACGCCCTTGGGCTTGCCGGTGGTGCCGCTCGTGTAGATGGTGTAGCTGATGTCGGTCGAGGCAAGCCAGGTGCAGGGCACTTGCGCATCGATGTGTTTCTGGCGGAGTTCGCCGGCCAGGTGGTCGCGGCCGGCGGTCAGGTCCATGGGCGCGAGGCCGCGGTCGGTGAGCAGCACGGCGGCCGGCTTGTACTTCGACAGGCGGATCGCCTCGTCGAGCAGCGGCTTGTATGCGATGACCTTGCCGCCGCGCGAGCCAGCATCGGCGCTCACGACGACCTTGGGCTCGGCGTCCTCGATGCGCGTGGCGAGCGAACCGCTCGCGAAGCCGCCGAACACCACGCAATGGATCGCGCCGATCCGCGCGCAGGCCAGCATGGCGAAGGCGGCCTCGGGAATCATCGGCATGTAGATGAGCACGCGATCGCCCTTCTCCACGCCCAGCTCGACGAGGCTGGCGGCGGTGCGCTGCACCTCGGCGTGCAGTTCGCTGAAGCTGTAGCTCTTCTCGACGCCGGTCTCGGTGGAAACGAAGATCAGCGCCGGCTGCTCGCTTCGCGCGGCCAGATGCCGGTCGACCGCGTTGTGACACAGGTTGGTCGTGCCGCCCACGAACCAGCGCGCAAATGGCGGCTGGCTGGCGTCGAGGATCTGCTCTGCGGGGGCCTGCCAGTCGATCAGCTTCGCCTGCTCGGCCCAGAAGGCCTCGGGCGCGTCGATGGACTGGCGGTAGAACTCTTCGTAGCGGCTCATCTCGGCTTGTCTCCTGTTATTCGTCCTGTTCCGGCAGCCTCGCCAAAACTGAATTCATAATTATGGAGACCGATCTTGCAGCAAGCTGACGGCCGGAACAATCCGGCCGAGCCCTGCCCGGCAAGCCGCGATTCGGCTATCGGACCAGCGCGAGCACTTCAGGAAATGCGGGGTGTTCCGCGGTGCGCAGCCACTCGAAGGCAACCATCTCGGTCGTCACGAGCTCGGCACCAGCGCCGGCCAGCCGGTCGAAGGCGGCGTCGCGGTTGCGCTCGGTGCGCGAGCCGCATGCGTCGGTGACGACCCAGACCTCGAACTCGTCTTCCAGCAGGTCCAGTGCGGTCTGCAGCAGGCAGACATGGGCTTCGCAGCCGGCGATCACGATGGTGTTGCGCTCTTCGGCCGCGGCCGCGGGCTTCTGCAGATGCTTGGGCAGGCTGCGGGCATTGCCCTGCGGCGCCTTGGCCGGCACGCGCAGCCATTCGCCCAGGCCCTCTTCCACCCCGCTGAAATGCATCTTCGGCAGGGTGCGCTGGCACAGCGCGCGGATGTCGGGCACGTTCTCGCCCAGCTTGGAGGGGTTGTGCTCGGTGCCGAACACCGGCACCTCGAACAGCCGCGCCAGCTTGCCCAGGCGCACCGCGTTCTGCACGACCGATTCGCCCTCGAAGATCGCCGGCATCAGCCGCGCCTGGTAGTCGACCAGAACGAGTTGGGAGAGCGAGGCGTCGAGCAGCATGAACGGGGTCTTTCAGGTATCGGTTGAATTGGGCTGAACCGTACCACCGAAAAGATCGGGTTGGCCCACCTCCACGGCCTCGCCGGCATCTTCATTCATCGCCGTGGCGGCGGATCGCTGCGTCAGTTGCGCCAGATAGGTCTTGAACAGGGCATCGGCCGACTGCCGGAACATGCGGATGCGGCCGGTGTGCTGCATCAGCAGCAGGCCGACGCCGTGCGCAAAGAGGGCCGTGTTCTCCTGCAGCGCGAGGGCCGCATCGAGGCCCATGGCGAGCAACGCGTCTTCGCAGGGGCGCAGCGCGTCGTAGAGGCGATCGTTCAGTTCGTGGTCCAGCTCGCTGGTCAGCCCGCGGGGACGCATGCCGTGGACCAGATAGAAGCCGAGGTCGAGGTCGCGCGGGTTCGCCGCGTAGAAGTCGAACCAGGCTTGGGCCTTGGCGGCCAGGGTCTTGTCCGGCCTGGACTTGGACACCTTCGCCTCGGCCACGGCCGCCTGCAGGCGCAGCAGCGATTCATCGAGCAAGGCGGCGTAGATCGCCTCCTTGCTCTCGAAGTACGAATAGATGGCCCCCGGCGTGTAGCCGGCCTTCTTCGCGATCTCCCGGATGCTCGCGCCCTCGATTCCCGCTTCCGAAAACACCGCGCGGGCAGCGTCGAGCACCAGGGCACGGCGGGCGTCGGTGAGGGTCTGGCGGCGTTGGAGCTTGGCGTGCATGGGCGGCACTATATGCCTCGGATTACGTTTTCGTTCATATTTTTTAACATTGATATAAAAAATGAACAGTGTTTAAATATTTGTGCCGACGATCAAGAATCACGGAGACAAACGATGAACGCCCCACTCCCCGCCACCCTCATGTCCGGCGCCGACTACCGCGAATCGCTGCGCCGCTACAGCCCCCATGTGTTCGTCGACGGCCGCCGTGTCGACAGCGTGGCCGATGAAGCCGCCTTCCAGCCCGGCATCAATGCCATCGCCCTCACCTACGACTACGCGCTGAAGTCCGGGTACGAGCCCCTGATGACCGCCGTGCAGCACACCAGCGGCAAGCGGGTGAACCGGCTCTCGCACATCAACACCAGCTCGGGCGACCTGCTCAACAAGCTGGAGGCCGTGCGGCTGGTCTGCCAGGAAACCGGCTGCGCCCAGCGCTACCTGACGCACGATGCGCTCAACGCCATTGCCCAGGTGTCGGCCCGCATCGACGACGCCCGCGGCAGCACCGAGCACACCGCGCGCTTTCGCGACTACCTGCACCGCGTGCAAGACCAGGACCTGACCCTCGGCGTCGCCATGACCGACGCCAAGGGCGACCGCAGTCGCCGGCCGCACGAGCAGGCGAACGTCGACAGCTACCTGCACGTGGTCGAGCGCAATGCGCGCGGCATCGTCATCTCGGGCACCAAGGCCATCGTGACCGGCGCGCCCTATGTGCACGAGCTGCTGGTCATGCCCTGCCGCAACATGGGCCGCGAAGACGCCGACTTCGCCGTGTGCTGCGCCGTGCCGCTGGACGCACCCGGCCTCACCATCGTCGCGCGACCGGCCGGCCGCCCCGGCGAGAAGCTCGAACACGGCGACGCCCTCTTCAGCCGCAAGTACGGCCAGAGCACCGGCGTGTGCATGTTCGACAAGGTGTTCGTACCGTGGGAGCGCGTGTTCTACGCTGGCGAATGGGAGCACTCCGGCCACCTGACCTACAGCTACGCCACCCACCATCGCCACAGCTGCATCGGCGCCCGCGCGGGTTTCGGCGACCTGCTCATCGGGGCCGGCGCGTTGATGTGCGAGGCCAATGGCTTCGACCCCGGCAAGGAAAGCCATCTGCGCGAGCAGATGGTCGAACTGATCACCATCACCGAGAGCTTCTTCGCCTGCGGCGTGGCCGCCAGCGTCTACGGCAAGGCCGACGCGCACTGCGAGGTCTTCATGCCCGACCCGGTGTTCAGCAACATCGGCAAGCTGCTGCTCGCCACGAAGATCTACGACATGCACCGCATCGCGCACTACGTGAGCGGCGGCTTGCTCGTCACCCTGCCCGGCCCCGACGAAGACCACAACCCCGAGACCGCCGCCCGCCTCTCGGACGTGCTGCGCGCCAACCCGGCGATTCCCTACGAACAGCGCATCGAGACCGCCCGCTTCATCGAAGACCTCACGGCCGGCTACCAGGGCGGCTGGTACAGCGTGATCAGCCTGCACGGCGGCGGCTCGCCCGCGGCAATGAAGCAGGAGATCTGGCGCAACTACCCGGTCGGCTCCAAGGTCGAGCTGGTCGAGCGCATCCTGGAACGCGGCATTGCGGCCGATGGCTCGCCCGCCGCAGCGCCGCACGATCCGGCACGCGCCATCACGAAGAACCGCCAGCCCGGCAAATGCTGCGACACCGGTTGCACCACACCCGGCCAGCCGGTGATGGTCGACCTGCCAACCTCGCTGCGCGCCTAGACTCCGGCGGATGCGGATTCTTTCGACGGCTCTTTGTGCGGCGCTGCTGGCCACCGGCTGCGGCGGCCTGCGCACGGCCAAGGTGCCGCTGGACACCACGCTCGAAAAAAGCACCTGCACGGCAAACGCCGACACGCTCGTGGTAATGCTGCCCGGCGCGTACTCGCACCCCGACGAGTTCGTGCGCGAAGGCTTCATCGCGGCGCTGAACGACAACCGGCTCGCGGTGGACGTGATGCGGGTCGACGCCCACCTGGGCTACTACAACAACAAAACCATCCTCGACCGCCTGAGCCAGGACGTGATGGCACCGGCGCGCGGCCAGGGCTACAAGTCGATCTGGGTCGTCGGCATCTCGGTCGGTGGCTTCGGCGGATTGCTCTATGCGCAGACGCACCCCGGCGAACTCGCGGGCCTCATCACGCTTGCGCCCTACCTCGGTGAACGCGGCCTCAGCACCGACATCTCGAATGCCGGTGGCATCGCCCGCTGGACCGGGCCGCTGGGCGCCCCGCCTGGCAGCGACCCGCGCACGCCGAACGAAACACAGCTCTGGCAATGGCTGCGAGGCTATGTCGGCACTACCGCCACCTTCGGCGCGCGGCCGCCGCTCTATCTCGGGTACGCGGTCGATGACCGCTTCGCCTTCAGCCATCGGCTGCTGGCGGCCGCACTGCCTGCGGATCGCGTCTTCACGACGGAAGGCGGCCACGACTGGCCCGAGTGGACGCGGCTCTGGCGCCGCATGCTGCCGACCCTGCCCTTGCCGGGCTGCCCCGGCTGAAGCGCAGCTTCAGTTCGGACGCAGGCGCAGCAACTTGCCGTCGGACTCATCCGTCAGCACGTAGAGCAGACCATCCGGCCCCTGCTTCACATCGCGGATGCGTGCCCGGCCGTCGGCCAGCAGCTTGTGCTCGGCGACCACCTTGCCGTCCTTCAGCTCGATGCGGTCGAGGTAGCCGAACTTCAGCGAGCCCACGAAGAGGTTGCCCTTCCAGCCGCCACCGTAGCGATCGCTCGTCAG
The DNA here is from genome assembly GCF_030812215.1 of Variovorax boronicumulans. GTDB lineage: Bacteria > Pseudomonadota > Gammaproteobacteria > Burkholderiales > Burkholderiaceae_C > Variovorax > Variovorax boronicumulans_C. The sequence goes on from NZ_JAUSSG010000002.1 coordinate 186,840, forward strand.
AAATGCCATGCCCGATGCCGCGATCGACGGCACCCAGTAGTGCAGCGGCTGCTCCATGCCGTCCCTGGCGGTGATGCCGTCGCCGATCTTCCCGCCGCCGTAGTTCTCGCCGTAGGTGATCACCGGCCAGCCGTAGTTGCGGCCGGCCTGCGGAATGTTGATTTCGTCGCCGCCCTGCGGGCCGTGCTCGGTCATCCAGAAGCGGCCATCGGGCGCGAGCGCCGCGCCCTGCCCATTGCGGTGGCCGTAGCTCCAGATCTCGGGCAGCGCGCCCGCATTGCCGACGAAGGGGTTGTCCTTCGGCACCGAGCCATCCTTGTTGACGCGCACCACTTTGCCGAGGTGGTTGTCGAGCTTCTGCGCATCGTCCTTGCGGCTGAAGCGGTCGCCCAGCGTGAGAAACAGCGTGCCGTCGCGCGCCTCGACAATGCGGCAGCCGAAATGCGAGCGGCTCGCCACCTTGGGTTTCTGGCTGAAGATGATCTTCAGGTTCTCGAGCCGGGCGCCGTCGGCAGACAACTGCGTGCTCGCCAGCGCGGTGCCGTTGCCCGACCCGCTGGCCTCAGGCTCGGAAAAGCAGAAGTACAGCGTGCGGTTCTTCTCGAAGCCCGAGTCGGCCAGCACGTCGAGCAAACCGCCCTGGCCACCCGCCGCGATGGCGGGCAAGCCTGCGATGGGCGCGCCGATCTTGCCGTCCGCGCCGATCAACCTCAGTCGCCCGGGGCGCTCGGTCACGAGGTAGCGGCCGCCGGGCAGAAAGCTCACACCCCAAGGGTTCTCGAGGCCGGATGCCACCGTTTCAGGCCGCGCCTGCGCCAAGGCGAAGCCGCAAAAACCCAAGCCAGCGACCACGGCAGTGCGGTGCACGAGGCGAATAACGACCTTAGATCGAAAGTTCATGTCTTTTCCGGGTAGTTGAGACCATCTTGGCGGGAAATAGCGCCAACGCCCAGCCCTTCCGACAGTTCACCCCGACGATGAAGGCCCATTCGAAGCGAATCACTTATGGACCATAAAGGTCGACCGTTACATTTTTTCTTCGGCCGGATCGAAAAACATCAAGCGAATCAACGATTTGCAGACATATTCGCTAATTCAGATTAAATTGACATAACCGCGCGTCATCAATATCCTACGCGCCATGCGTTTTTTCGTCCTACCCGCGTCCCTCCTGTTTGCCCTCGCTGCCCACGCAGCCCCCCAACAGGACCGTACCGATGACGAGATGGCCCGCTTGCTCGTAGACAAAGGTCTGATCGGGCAGTTGCAGCAGGTCCGTCAAACAGTCACAGAGCGAACGTCCGACCTGGTGGTGACCGCCATCGGTTTCCTGGGCGTTCCATACCGCCGCGGCGGCAACACGGCGGAATCCGGTTTTGATTGCAGCGGATTCGTCCGCGCGATGTACAACCAGACCGTTGGCCACATGCTCCCCCGCCGCGCCGAAGAGCAAGCCGCCGCCACCGAAAAAATCGACCGCAGCCAGCTCAAGCCCGGCGACCTCGTGTTCTTCAACACCATGCGCCGCGCATTCAGCCATGTCGGCATCTACGTCGGCGAAGGCAAGTTCATCCACTCCCCCCGCTCGGGCGCCCAGGTTCGTGTCGAAGACATGAACGGCAGCTACTGGCAACGCCGTTTCGACGGCGCTCGCCGCGTGCTCGGCGGCGCACCGACCGAAGAGATCAAGGCCGCAGCAGCCAGCGCCCGCACCGGCGACTGATCTCCCCCCCCTTCCGATTCCTTGAGGATCAGGACGAAAAAAATCCCGCCGCGGCGGGATTTTTTGTGGGCGCTCGGTGGCGCCTCTCTCCATCAGGCCGCCTTCTTCGCCGGCGGCAGGTCGGTACACGTACCGTGCGCCACTTCCGCCGCCATGCCGATGCTTTCGCCCAGCGTCGGGTGCGGATGGATGGTCTTGCCGATGTCGATCTCGTCCGCGCCCATCTCGATGGCCAGCGCGATCTCGCCGATCATGTCGCCCGCATGCGTGCCGACGATGCCGCCGCCCAGGATGCGGTGCGTCTCGGCGTCGAACAGCAGCTTGGTGAAGCCTTCGTCCCGGCCATTGGCGATGGCGCGGCCCGAAGCGGTCCACGGGAAGTGGCCTTTCTTGACCTTGATGCCTTCGGCCTTGGCCTGGTCTTCGGTAAGGCCCACCCACGCCACTTCGGGGTCGGTGTAGGCCACGCTGGGGATCACGCGGGCGTTGAAAGCGGCGCTGGAGAGCTCCTTGTCGCCCTTCTGCTCGCCGGCAATGACTTCAGCCGCCACGTGCGCCTCGTGCACCGCCTTGTGCGCCAGCATGGGCTGACCCACGATGTCGCCGATGGCGAAGATGTGGGGCACGTTGGTGCGCATCTGGATGTCGACCGGAATGAAGCCGCGGTCGCTCACCGTGACGCCGGCCTTCTCGGCACCGATCTTCTTGCCGTTGGGGCTGCGGCCCACGGCCTGCAGCACGAGGTCGTACACCTGCGGTTCCTTCGGCGCGTTCTCGCCCTCGAAGGTGACCTTGATGCCCTCCTTCGTGGCTTCGGCGCCGACCGTCTTGGTCTTCAACATGATGTTGTCGAAGCGCGGCGCGTTCATCTTCTGCCAGACCTTCACCAGGTCGCGGTCCGCGCCCTGCATCAGGCCGTCGAGCATTTCGACCACATCCAGGCGCGCGCCGAGGGTGGAATACACCGTGCCCATCTCGAGGCCGATGATGCCGCCGCCCAGGATCAGCATGCGCTTGGGATCGGTGCCCATCTCGAGTGCACCGGTGGAATCCACGATGCGCGGGTCCTTCGGCATGAACGGCAGGCTGACCGACTGCGAACCGGCCGCGATGATCGCGTTGCGGAACTTGACGGTCTGCTTCTTGCCGGTCGTGTCCCAGCTGGTACCGGATGTCTCTTCGACCTCCAGGTGATACGGGTCGATGAAGTTGCCCACGCCGCGCAGCACCGTCACCTTGCGCATCTTGGCCATCGCCGTGAGGCCGCCGGTGAGCTTGCCCACCACCTTGTTCTTGTGGCCGAGCAGCTTGGCGCGATCGACCGTGGGCGCGGCGAAGCTCACGCCCAGGTCGGCGAAGTGCTTGACCTCGTCCATGACCGAAGCCACGTGCAGCAGCGCCTTCGAGGGGATGCAACCCACGTTCAGGCACACGCCGCCGAGCGTGGCGTAACGCTCGATCAGCACGACCTTCAGGCCCAGGTCGGCCGCGCGGAAGGCGGCGGAATAGCCGCCAGGGCCGGCGCCGAGCACGATCACGTCGCACTCGACACCGACCTTGCCTCCGTAGCTGGAAGCGACGGGCGCGGCGGCAGGAGCCGGTGCCGGAGCGGCAGCCTTGGGCGCAGGAGCCGCTGCAGCGGCAGGCGCAGGCGCGGCGGCAGCCGGTGCGGGCGCCGCGGCACCGTCCACCTCGAGCGTCAGCACGACCGAGCCTTCCTTGACCTTGTCGCCCACCTTCACGGCAACGGCCTTCACCACGCCGGCCGCCGACGACGGGATCTCCATCGATGCCTTGTCCGATTCGACCGTGATCAGCGACTGCTCGGCCTTGACCGTGTCTCCGACATTGACCAGCACCTCGATCACCGCGACTTCGTCGAAGTCGCCGATATCGGGCACCTTGATTTGTTGTTCGCTCATTTGGACACTTTCAGTTTGAGTGTGAGAACGTCGACCGGTGGGGCCGAATTGCGATCGAATTCGCAGGCGGCGGCGATCCCCGCCTCCGCCACGTCGCGCGAGTTGCGCGCCTTGATGTCATAGGCCGCATGCATGGCGCCGAGCGCAAAGCTGCGTCCCGAGCCGATGGCCCAGAACTGCTTGAACTCGAACACCTCGCGGTAGCTGTAGATGCCGTAGATGCCGCTCTGGTTGGCCATCAGCATCGTGAACTGGCTCGACTCGTAGGGCTCGTGGTCGTCTTCCTTGGTCTGCATGAAGAACGAGTCCTTGAGCACCGGATGCAGCATCGTGAAGGTGCGGAAGATCTCGTGCTTGCTGCCGAACAGGAGCTTCTCGCGCTCCTGCGCGGCCAGCGCGTGCTGGAGCACCAGGAAGTGCGCCGCAGCACCGGCCATGGCGAACAGGCTGGTGCCCGCCGCGTCCTCGACGGTGAAGATCTTCTGGTTCGCTTCGGCCTTGTGCGACAGGCGCGTGTCGCCGAAAGTCACCAGAGAATCGGCTGCCATCGTGACCTGGCCGCCTTTGCGGACGGCCACTACGGTGGTCATAGCAGAATTCGACGGTAGTCCGCGAGCACCTGGCCCAGGTAGGCGTTGAAGCGCGCAGCCAGGGCACCATCGATCACGCGGTGGTCGTACGACAGCGACAGCGGCAGCGTCAGGCGCGGCACGAACTGCTTGCCGTCCCACACCGGCTTCATCTGGCCCTTGGAGAGGCCGAGGATGGCCACTTCGGGTGCGTTGATGATGGGCGTGAAGTGCGTGCCGCCGATGCCGCCGAGCGAGCTGATCGAGAAGCAGCCGCCCTGCATGTCGGCCGAGCCGAGCTTGCCGTCGCGCGCCTTCTTGGCGAGCTCGCCCATCTCGGCGCTGATCTGCAGGATGCCCTTCTTGTCGGCATCCTTCAGCACCGGCACCACGAGCCCGTTGGGCGTGTCCGCCGCGAAGCCGATGTTGAAGTACTGCTTGTAGACGAGCTGGTCGCCGTCGAGGCTGGCGTTGAAGTCGGGGAATTTCTTCAGCGCAGCCACCACCGCCTTGATCACGAAGGCCAGCATCGTGACCTTGATGCCCGACTTCTCGTTCTCCTTGTTGGTGGAGACGCGGAAGGCCTCGAGCTCGGTGATGTCGGCTTCGTCGTTGTTGGTGACGTGCGGAATCATCACCCAGTTGCGGTGCAGGTTCGCACCGCTGAGCTTCTTGATGCGCGAGAGGTCCTTGCGCTCGACCGCACCGAACTTGGTGAAGTCGACCTTCGGCCACGGAATGAGGCCGAGCGCCGCGCCGTCCGCGCTGCCGCCGCCGGCCGGTGCCTTGGCCGCCGAGGCCTTGGTGCTGGCCTGGCCGCTCATCACGGCCTTGGTGAAGCTCTGGATGTCTTCCTGCGTGATGCGGCCCTTGGGACCGGAGCCCTTGACCTCTTCGAGCGGCACGCCGAGTTCTCGGGCAAACTTGCGCACCGACGGCGAGGCGTGCGGCAGGCTGGCGCTGGGCGCCGTGGTGGGGTTGTGCGGCGCGGCAGCGGCTGCAGGGCTTGCGGCCGGGGCCGGCGAAGCCGCAGCTGGCGCGGGGGCGCTGGCGGTTGCCGCGGCCGGGGCGGCTGCAGCAGCTTGTGCCGGCGCGGGCGCCGCGGCACCTGCCGAACCTTCCAGGATCGCGATCAGGTCACCAATGTTGACCGTGTCGCCGACCTTGACCTTGAGCTCCTTCAGCACGCCGGCAGCCGACGACGGGATCTCCATCGAGGCCTTGTCCGATTCGACCGTGATCAGCGACTGGTCGGCCGCGATCGTGTCGCCGGGCTTCACCAGCAGCTCGATGACCGCGACGTCCTTGAAGTCGCCGATGTCCGGCACCTTGATCTCGACGGGACCCGATGCCGCGGGTGCGGCAGCAGGCGCAGGCGCCGCTGCGGCGGGTGCCGGCGCGGCGGTCGCAGGAGCCGGGGCCGCTGCTGGCGCAGGCGCAGGTGCTGCGGCAGCTGCACCTTCGGCCTCGAGCACGAGCACCACCGAGCCCTCCTTCACCTTGCCGCCGACCTCGACCTTGATTTCCTTGACGACACCGGCGGTCGACGACGGAATCTCCATCGACGCCTTGTCCGATTCGACCGTGATGAGCGACTGCTCGGCCTTGACCGTGTCGCCCACTTTCACCAGCACCTCGATCACCGCGACTTCATCGAAATCGCCGATGTCCGGCACCTTCACTTCCACTGCTGCCATATCGTTGTCTCCCGCCGCGAGGCGCCGTTCGTTCGTTGGTTGTTGATGTTCAAGCGTAGAGCGGGTTGACCTTGTCGACATTGATGCCGTACTTCTTGATCGCTTCCACCACCTTGGCCACTGGCACGGTGCCATCTTCGCTCAGCGCCTTGAGCGCGGCCACCACGATGTAGTGACGGTTGATTTCGAAATGCTCGCGCAGCTTGTTGCGGAAGTCGCTGCGGCCGAAGCCGTCGGTGCCCAGCACCTTGTAGGTGCGGCCCTTCGGGATGAAGGGGCGGATCTGCTCCGCATAGGCCTTCATGTAGTCGGTCGATGCCACCACCGGGCCGGTCGTGGGCGCCAGTTGCTCGGCCACGAAAGGCACGCGCGGGGTCTGGTCGGGGTGCAGCAGGTTCCAGCGGTCGGCGTCCTGGCCGTCGCGGGTGAGCTCGTTGAAGCTCGGGCAGCTCCACACGGAAGCCGACACGCCCCAGTCCTTCTCGAGCAGCTCTTGCGCCGCGAAGCTCTCGCGCAGGATGGTGCCGCTGCCCAGCAGTTGCACAGTCGGTGCTTCCTTGCCCTTGGCGGCCTTGACCACCGGGCCCTGCTTGGACAGGTACATGCCCTTGATGATCTGCTCTTCGGTGCCGGGCTGCAGGCCGGGCATCGCGTAGTTCTCGTTCAGCAGCGTCAGGTAGTAGTAGACGTTGTCCTGCTTCTCGACCATGCGCTTCAAGCCATGGTGCAGGATCACGCCCACTTCGTGCGCGAAGGTCGGGTCGTAGCTCACGCAGTTCGGGATGGTGTTGGCCAGGATGTGGCTGTGACCGTCTTCGTGCTGCAGGCCTTCGCCGTTCAGCGTGGTGCGTCCCGAGGTGCCGCCCAGCAGGAAGCCGCGGGCCTGCATGTCGCCGGCCGCCCAGGCCAGGTCGCCGATGCGCTGGAAGCCGAACATCGAGTAGTACACGTAGAACGGCACCATGATGCGGTTGTTCGTGCTGTACGAGGTGGCCGCAGCGATCCAGCTGGACATGCCACCGGCCTCGTTGATGCCTTCCTGCAGGATCTGGCCGGCCTTGTCTTCCTTGTAGTACATGACCTGATCTTTATCGACCGGGGTGTACTGCTGGCCTGCGGGGTTGTAGATGCCGATCTGGCGGAACAACCCTTCCATGCCAAAAGTGCGGGCCTCGTCCACCAGGATGGGCACCACGCGGGGGCCGAGCGCCTTGTCGCGCAGGAGCTGCGTGAGGAAACGCACGTAGGCCTGTGTCGTCGAGATTTCGCGGCCTTCGGCCGTGGGCTCCATCACCGACTTGAAGGTGTCCAGCGACGGCACCGTGAAGCTCTCGTCGGCCTTGGTGCGACGGTGCGGCAGGTAGCCGCCCAGGGCCTTGCGGCGCTCGTGCAGGTACTTCATTTCCGGGGTGTCGTCGGCCGGCTTGTAGAACGGCAGGTCGGCGATCTGGCTGTCCGGGATCGGGATGTTGAAGCGGTCGCGGAAGGCCATGATGTCCTCGTCGCTGAGCTTCTTGGTCTGGTGGACGTTGTTCTTGCCCTCGCCGATCTTGCCCATGCCGAAGCCCTTGACCGTCTTGATCAGGAGCACCGTCGGCTGGCCCTTGTGCTTGACGGCCGCATCGAAGGCCGCATAGACCTTCTGCGAATCGTGGCCGCCGCGGCGCAGTTGCCAGATGTCGTCGTCGCTCATCTTGGCGACCATCTCCAGCGTGCGCGGATCGCGGCCGAAGAAGTGCTTGCGGACGTAGGCGCCGTCGTTGGCCTTGAACGACTGGTAATCGCCGTCGTTCGTTTCCATCATGATCTTGCGCAGGGCCCCTTCCTTGTCGCGGGCGATCAGCTGGTCCCAGCCGCTGCCCCAGATCAGCTTGATGACATTCCAGCCCGAACCGCGGAATTCGCCTTCGAGCTCCTGGATGATCTTGCCGTTGCCGCGCACCGGGCCGTCCAGGCGCTGCAGGTTGCAGTTGATGACGAAGACGAGGTTGTCGAGGCCTTCACGCGCTGCGAGGCCGATGGCGCCCATCGATTCGACTTCGTCCATTTCACCGTCGCCGCAGAACACCCAGACCTTGCGGTTCTCGGTGTTGGCAATGCCGCGGGCATGCAGGTATTTGAGAAAGCGGGCCTGGTAGATGGCCATCAGCGGGCCGAGGCCCATCGACACCGTGGGGAACTGCCAGAACTCGGGCATCAGCTTCGGATGCGGGTAGCTGGAGAGGCCCTTGCCATCGACTTCCTGGCGGAAGTTGAGCAATTGCTCTTCGGTCAGGCGGCCTTCGAGGTAGGCGCGGGCATAGATGCCGGGAGAGACGTGGCCCTGGATGTAGAGGCAGTCGCCGCCGTGGTTTTCGCTCTCCGCGTGCCAGAAGTGGTTGAAACCGGCGCCGAACATGTTCGCCAGCGAGGCGAAGGAGCCGATGTGGCCGCCGAGGTCGCCGCCTTCAGGGGGATGGTGGCGGTTGGCCTTGACCACCATCGCCATCGCGTTCCAGCGCATGTAGGCACGCAGGCGCTCTTCGATCTCGAGGTTGCCGGGGCAACGCTCTTCCTGATCGGGCTCGATGGTGTTGACGTAGGCGGTGTTGGCAGAGAACGGCTTGTCGATGCTGTGCTGCCGGGCATGTTCGAGCAACTGCTCGAGAAGGAAGTGGGCCCGCTCGGGACCCTCGCTCTGGATGACGGAAGACAGTGCATCCATCCATTCACGGGTCTCCTGGGCGTCCGCATCGTTTGCGGCCGAGCCGAACAGGTTCTCGGGATTTGCCGACATGCTTGTCTCTCCTTTTAGGGCTGTGGCTGTAATTTAGTGCGCTCTGCAATAAACGCGGCGAGTTTCGCATAGAAACTTGGCAATTTCAAATGGCGCGTGATGATTTCTTAATGTGATATTTTTGTGACTTTCACCGACAGAGCCCGACCGCGACGGGATCAATGCCACTGGCGCTTTTCCGTCGTTTCTCAAGGGGCATCCCCTAAACTCGCCGGATGCCCCTCTCCTCCCCGCTGGCGGTTGCCCGCAGTGCCGTGAACGCCTCGCCGCTCTCCTGGTGGCGCCGCTGGTGGCGTCGGCAAACGCCGGTGCTGCAGGACGCCGTCGCCATGCTGGCGCCGATGGCAGCCGTGCTGCTCTTTCTTGCTGCCATCGTTTCCGCCTTCTGGTATCTGCGCACGGAGGAGGTCGAGCGCGAGCAGGAGTCGGTGCGCCGCGATGTCGAATATGCCCAGCAGCGCATGCGCCTTCGGTTGCTGGAGCGCCAGGAGCAGCTGATGCGCATCGCACGCGACGCTTCCAACCGCGAGATCGACCCCACCGAGTTCACGAGCCGTGCCGAATCGCTCGTGAGCCAGTTCCCCGAGCTGCAGACCATCACCTGGATCGACGACCGCCGCCGCTTCAAGGCCGGCTATGCGGCGCCCAGCGTGCACCCCGCGCAGCAGCACCTGATCGGCGATGTGCTGCGTCCGGGCGACATCGAAAGCAACTACGCCCTGGCGCGCGAGTTGCGGCAGCCGGTGTATTCGCAGCCGGTGGCGGGCGGCGACCCGGCGGCAATGCTGCAGTTGCACATCCCTCTTTTCGACCAGGGCCTGTTTGCAGGCGTCGTGCTCGGCGAGTTCTCGGTCGATGGCCTCTTGCGTTACGGCATGCCCTCCGAGGTGCAGGCGCGCTATGCGGTCTCGCTGCTCGACGCCAAGGGCAACGTCATCGCCGGCAACACGACCAACTTGAAGGACAGCGGCACGCGGCTGCTGCCTTGGTCGGAGCGGACCAACGAATACGAAGTGCCGGTATCGCCCGTCGGCAATGCGCTGATCCTGCGCGCGCAGGCCTACCGCACCTCGCAAGGCGTGGTGGGCAACGGCCTCTTCTGGCTGGTCTGCGCGCTCAGCGTGCTCACCAGCTGGATGCTGATCGGCACCTGGCGCCACACGCGCCGTCGCCTGCAGGCGCAGCAACGGCTGGTCGCCGAGACCAACTTCCGGCGCGCGATGGAAAACTCCATGCTGACCGGCATGCGCGTGCTCGACCTGCAGGGCCGCATCACTTATGTGAACGCCGCGTTCTGTGCGATGACGGGCTGGAGCGAAGCCGAACTCGTCGGCCAATCGCCGCCCTTCCCCTACTGGCTGGAATCCGACCGCGAAGTGATGAACGAGCGGCTCGAAGAAGAGTTGCATGGCCGCGCCCTCCCCGGCGGCTTCCAGGTGCGGGTGAAGCGCAAGAACGGCAGCGTGTTCAACGCGCGGCTCTACGTCTCTCCGCTGATCGACGCGCGCGGCCATCAGACCGGATGGATGACGTCGATGACCGACATCACCGAGCCCACGCGCATCCGCGAGCAGCTGTCGGCGTCTTACGAGCGGTTCACCACGGTGCTCGAAGCACTCGACGCGGCGGTGTCGGTCGCGCCCATCGGGAGTGAAGAGCTGCTGTTCGCGAACAAGCTTTACCGCCTGTGGTTCGGCTCCGACACCGTAGGCCACCTGGGCATGGTCGCGCAGGCCGGCGTGCCGGCGTCGAATGCGCACGACGAAGGTCTCGACGATGTGGACCCGTACGCCGGTCTTCCCATCGACACGCTCACTGCAGCGCAGGCCGCCAACAACGAAATCTTCGTGCCGCATCTCGGCAAATGGCTCGAAGTGCGCTCGCGCTATCTGACCTGGGTGGACGGCCGCCTCGCGCAGCTCGTGATCGCCACCGATATCACGCCACGCCGCGATGCCGAGGAGCAAGCCGCCGCGCAGGCCGACAAGGCCCAGGCCGCGAGCCGTCTCATCACGATGGGCGAGATGGCTTCCAGCGTGGCGCACGAACTCAATCAGCCGCTCACGGCCATCACCAACTACTGCAACGGGATGATGTCGCGCATCAAGGGGCAGACGATCGACACCGAGGCGCTGCTCGCGGCGCTGGAGAAGACCTCCAAGCAGGCGCAGCGCGCGGGCCAGATCATCCAGCGCATCCGCTCCTTCGTGAAGCGCAGCGAACCAAACCGCACGCCCGCCGACGTCGCCACCATGGTGAGCGAAGCGGTCGAGCTCGCGGGCATCGAGCTGCGCCGGCGCAACGTGCGCCTGAACCACTACGTGGCCGCGCGGCTGCCAGTGGTGCGGGTCGATCCGATCCTGATCGAGCAGGTGATGGTCAACCTGTTGAAGAACGCCGCCGAGTCCATCGACCTCGCCGACCGGCCGCTCGCGCGCCGCAGCGTCGAACTGCGCGTTCTGCCCAAGACCATCGAGGGGCAGAACGCCATCGAGTTCTCGGTGCAGGACACGGGCAAGGGCCTGTCGCCCGAGGTGATGGACCGGCTGTATGAAGCCTTCTTCTCCACCAAGCCCGAAGGCATGGGCATCGGGCTGAATTTGTGCCGCACCATCGTCGAGTCGCACCGCGGCCGGATGCAGGCGGAGAACATCTACAATGGCCCGGATGTGATCGGATGCCGTTTTTCCTTCTGGATTCCGGTGTTGGACGCTATCAGTTCCGTAGCTAGCGACGAGGCAAAGGTACCTGCATGAGTTTGATTCCGAAGAAGGGCACGGTCTATGTCGTCGACGACGACGAAGCCGTACGCGATTCGCTGCAATGGCTGCTCGAAGGCAAGGACTACAGAGTCCGCTGTTTCGATTCCGCCGAATCCTTTCTCTCCCGATACGACCCGCGCGAAGTCGCCTGTTTGATCGTCGACATCCGCATGGCCGGCATGACCGGCCTCGAATTGCAGGATCGGCTGATCGAGCGGCGCTCCCCGCTGCCGATCGTGGTCATTACCGGCCACGGCGACGTGCCCATGGCGGTCGACAGCATGAAGAAGGGCGCAATGGATTTCATCCAGAAGCCTTTCAACGACGAAGAACTCGTCACGCTGGTCGAGCGCATGCTCGAACATGCGCGCGGCGCGTTCACCCAGCACCAGCAATCGGCCAGTCGCGACGCGCTGCTGTCCAAGCTCACCGGCCGCGAGGCACAGGTGCTAGAGCGCATCGTCGCCGGCCGCCTGAACAAGCAGATCGCCGACGACCTGGGCATCAGCATCAAGACGGTGGAGGCGCACCGCGCCAACATCATGGAAAAGCTCAACGCCAACACCGTGGCCGATCTGCTGAAGATCGCGCTCGGACAGGCGGCCCCCGCGGCCAAGGCCTAGACCGCTATCCCCGCGATAGCAACGCATAGCCCTCACGCCTGCGCAAGCGGGCGTTTTTACTTGGAAAATCGAAACCGATGACCGCCCAACTGATCGACGGAAACGCCCTCGCCAAAACCATCCGCACCGAAGTCGCAGGCCGCACCGCCGCACTCAAGGCACGTGGCGTGAACCCGGCTCTTTCCATCATCCTCGTAGGCGAAGACCCGGCCAGCCAGGTCTACACGAAGCACAAGGTCAACGACAGCACGCAGACCGGCCTCGAAGCCACGCTGGAGACCTACCCCGCCGACATGACCGAGGCCGACCTGCTGGCCCGTATCCGCGCGCTCAACGACGACCCCAAGGTGCACGGCATCCTGGTCCAGCTGCCATTGCCCAAGCACATGGACAGCCAGAAGGTCATCGAGACGATCTCGCCCACCAAGGACGTGGACGGCTTCCACGTCGCCAGCGCCGGCGCGCTGATGACCGGCGCCCCCGGCTTCTGGCCCTGCACGCCGCACGGCTGCATGAAGATGCTCGAGGCCATCGGCTATGACCTGCGCGGCAAGCACGCGGTGGTCATCGGCCGCAGCAACATCGTCGGAAAGCCGATGGCCATGATGCTGCTGGCCAAGAGCGCCACCGTGACCATCTGCCACAGCGCCACGCAAGACCTGGGCGCCATCACGCGGCAGGCCGACGTGGTCGTTGCGGCGGTCGGCAAGCTGAACCTGCTGACCGCCGACATGGTGAAGCCCGGCGCGGTCGTCATCGACGTCGGCATGAACCGCAAGGCGGACGGCAAGCTCGCCGGCGACGTCGATTTCGACGGCGTGAAAGAAGTGGCCGGCTGGATCACCCCCGTGCCCGGCGGCGTCGGCCCGATGACCCGCGCCATGCTGCTCGTCAACACCCTTGAAGCGGCCGAACGCGCCGCCAAGTAACTTTCATGGCCATGACTAACAACCCCCTTCTCGACTTCACCGATCTCCCGTTGTTCGACCGCATCCGGCCCGAGCACGTGGCTCCTGCCGTGGACGTTCTGCTGGCAGAAGGCGAGGCCAATCTGGAGACCGTGGTCGCGCCGGAGTTTCCCGCCGACTGGCTCAAGATTTCGCGCGTGCTCGATGTGGGTGGAGAGCGGTTCACCCGCGCATGGAACGCGGTCGGCCACCTCAACGCCGTGGCCGACACGCCCGAACTGCGCGCTGCCTACAACGAAGCCATGCCCCGCGTCACCGCGTTCTGGACCCGCGTGGGCTCCGACGAACGGCTCTATGCGAAGTACAAGGCCATCGACGTCGCCACGCTCAACAGCGAGCAGCGCCAGGCCCACCGCAATGCCGTGCGCAATTTCGTGCTGGGCGGCGCCGAGTTGCAGGGCGACGCCAAGAAGCGCTTCGCCGACATCCAGGAACGCCAGGCCGAGCTGAGCCAGAAGTTCAGCGAGAACGCACTCGACGCCACCGACGCCTTCGCCTACTACGCCAAGCTCGGCGAACTCGAAGGCGTGCCCGAAGACGTGGTGAGCGCCGCACGCGCCGCCGCCGAAGCGGACGGCAAGGATGGCTACAAGCTCACGCTCAAGATGCCGTGCTACCTGCCGGTGATGCAGTTCGCCAAGAGCAGCGCGCTGCGCGAAACGCTCTATCGCGCGTACGTCACCCGCGCCAGCGAATTTGGCGATCCAGCTTTCGACAACACGGCGCTGATCACCGAGATCCTCGCGCTGCGCGAAGAAGAGGCAAAGCTCCTGGGCTACAAGAATTTCGGCGAGCTCTCGGTCGTGCCGAAGATGGCCGAATCGCCCGAGCAGGTCGTCAAATTCCTGCGCGATCTGGCCACCAAGGCCAGGCCGTACGGCGAACGCGACCTCGCCGACCTGCGCGCCTTTGCCTCCGAGCAACTGGGCATCACCGACCCGCAACCCTGGGACTGGAGCTACATCGGCGAGAAGCTGAAGGAAGCGCGCTATGCCTTCAGCGAGCAGGAGGTGAAGCAGTATTTCCCGGCACCGAAGGTGATGGCCGGGCTGTTCAAGATCGTGGAGACGCTGTTCGAGGTGTCGATCCGCCGCGACAGCGCGCCGACGTGGCATCCGAGCGTCGAGTTCTACCGCATCGAACGTGCCGGCCAGAAGGTCGGCCAGTTCTACCTCGACCCCTCCGCCCGCGCCGCCAAGCGCGGCGGCGCCTGGATGGACGACGTGCGCGCCCGCTGGCTGCGCCCCGACAACGGCGTGCTGCAGACGCCGGTCGCACAGCTGGTCTGCAACTTCGCGAGCGGCGTCGACGGCAAGCCGCCGCTGCTCACGCACGACGACGTGACCACGCTCTTCCATGAATTCGGCCACGGCCTGCACCACATGCTCACGCAGGTGAATGAGCGCGATGTCTCGGGGATCAGCGGCGTGGAGTGGGACGCGGTCGAGCTGCCCAGCCAGTTCATGGAGAACTTCTGCTGGGAGTGGGACGTGCTCAGCCACATGACGGCCCACGTGGACACCGGCGAGCCGTTGCCGCGCGCCCTCTTCGACAAGATGACCGCCGCCAAGAACTTCCAGAGCGGGCTGCAGACGCTGCGCCAGATCGAGTTCTCGCTGTTCGACATGCTGCTGCATACCGAATACCACGCCGCCGCCGCCAAGCCAGGTGATGTGATGGCGCTGCTCGGCAAGGTGCGCAGCGAAGTGGCGGTGATGCCTTCGCCGCCATTCAGCCGCACACCGAATACTTTCAGCCACATCTTCTCGGGCGGCTATGCAGCCGGCTACTACAGCTACAAGTGGGCCGAGGTGCTCAGCGCCGACGCCTATGCGGCCTTCGAGGAAACCGTGGGCGCCGATGGCGAGCCGAACATCGAGACCGGCCGCAAGTACCGCCAGGCGATCCTGGAGGCCGGTGGCAGCCGCAGCGCCATGGATTCGTTCAAGGCTTTCCGCGGCCGCGAGCCCCAGCTTGATGCATTGCTGCGACATCAGGGCATGGCCGAGGCCCAGCCTGCTTGATGCGGCGCTGAAGCTTGCGATACTCGGGACATGTATCTGACCTCTTACAAATTCCCGTCGCATCGCCTGACCGGCCTCGCCCTGCTGCTCGTCGCCGCAGGCGCGATGGCCCAGCCGATCTATCGCAACGTCGACAAGAACGGCAAGGTCACTTTCTCGGATCGTGCGCCCGCCGCCAGCACCGAGCCTGCCGCGGGTCCGCAAGGCGCCGCCACCCCGGCCAACACCGCAGGGCTTCCGTACGAGTTGCGACAGGTGGCCCAGCGCTATCCCGTCACGCTGTACACCAGCGAAGACTGCGCGCCCTGCAGCCAGGCCCGCACGCTGCTCACCACGCGCGGCATTCCGTTCGAGGAACGCACGGTCAAGAGCAATGAAGAAATCGAGGCGCTGCAGCGGCTGAGCAGCCAGAGTTCGCTGCCGCTGCTCACCATTGGCTCTCAGCAGCTCAAGGGCTACGGTGATGCCGAATGGTCGCAGTACCTCGATGCGGCGGGCTACCCCAAGAGCAACAGCCTGCCGGCGGGCTATCGCAATGCGCCGGCCCGCCCCTTGATCGCCGCGCAGCAGGCGGCGCCAGCGTCCCGCGCCGCAACAGCGCCCGCCGCGCAGCCAGCGCCACCGCCCGCTGCACCGAGCGATCCGGGTGCAGGCAACCCGGCCGGCATCAAATTCTGATGCGGGGCAGTTCGCCTCCTCAGGCGAACTGCATCGTCTTCACGCCTGTCGCGGTGCCCAGCAGGCACACATCGGCCTTCTGGTGAGCGAAGACGCCGACCGTCACCACGCCGGGCCACTGGCTCACCTCGGACTCGAAGGCCAGCGGATCGGCAATCTGCAGGCCCGTCACGTCGACGATGTGCTGACCGTTGTCGGTGACCAGCGGCAGGCCGTCCTTCTCGCGCACCTGGGCGATGCCACCCATGGCCGCGAACTGGCGCATGACGCGGCGCACCGCCATCGGGATCACTTCCACTGGCAGCGGAAAGGCGCCCAGCGTCTCGACCAGCTTGGAAGCGTCGGCGATGCAGATGAAGCGCTTGGACTGCGCCGCGACGATCTTCTCGCGCGTGAGCGCCGCGCCGCCGCCCTTCACCATGAATCCCCGGTGATCGATTTCGTCGGCACCGTCGATGTAGACGGCCAGCTCTTCCACCTCGTTGCTGTCGAACACCGGGATGCCCAGCGCGCGCAGGCGGTCGGTCGAGGCCACCGAGCTGGAGACGGCACCCTTGATCTCGTCCTTGATCGTTGCCAGTGCGTCGATGAACTTGTTGACCGTGGAGCCGGTGCCCACGCCGACGATCTCGCCCTTGACCACATAGGCCAGCGCGGCAAGGCCGACCTGGGTCTTGAGTTCGTCCTGGGACAGGACAGGGGTCACGGGGGATGGGGAGGCAGGTGCGGTCATCGCGGAGAATCCTTGGCTCATTGAAGTCGAGACGAGAATTATCCGATGCCCCTGCTGATGCCCTCTTCGCTCTATGGCCTGGCCCGCCCTTTCCTGTTCGGTTTCGATCCCGAGCACGCCCATGAAATCACCCTCGACGGCCTGGCCCGCACGCAGAACACGCCACTGGCCTGCGCGTACTCCGCCCCGCGCGTGGACGATCCTGTCACGCTGGCCGGGCTGACCTTTCCGAACCGCGTGGGCCTGGCCGCAGGGCTCGACAAGAATGCCCGCTGCATCGACGCCTTTGCAGCGATGGGTTTCGGCTTCGTCGAGGTTGGCACCGTGACGCCGAAAGCGCAGCCGGGCAACCCCAAGCCCCGCATGTTCCGCCTGCCGCAGCGCGACGCGCTGATCAACCGCCTCGGCTTCAACAACGAAGGACTCGACGCTTTCCTCGCCAACGTGCAGAAGGCGCGCTTTCGCAAGAGCGCTGGCAGCAAGACGCCGATGCTGCTCGGGCTGAACATCGGGAAGAACGCCGCCACACCGATCGAGCGCGCGGTGGACGATTACCTCACCTGCCTGGATGGCGTGTACCCGCATGCCGACTACGTGACGATCAACATCTCCAGCCCGAATACCGCCAACCTGCGAACGCTGCAGAGCGACGAGGCGCTCGATGCACTGCTCGGCGCGGTGGCCGAGCGGCGCGAGGCGCTGGCCACGCGCCATGGCAAGCGGTCGCCGCTGTTCGTGAAGATCGCACCCGATCTTGATGAAGCACAGGTTGCTGTCATTGCCGCGACGCTGCAGCGCCACCGCATGGACGGCGTGATCGCCACCAACACCACGCTGGCGCGTGATGCAGTAGCTGGTCTTCCACATGCGGAAGAGGCCGGAGGACTGTCAGGCGCGCCCGTGCGCGAGGCGAGCAACCGAGTGATTGCCCAACTGCGCGCGGCGCTGGGGAAGGACTTCCCGATCATCGGCGTGGGCGGCATCCTGAGTGCGGCCGATGCCAAGACCAAGATCGCCGCGGGTGCAGACGTGGTGCAGATCTACACCGGCCTTATCTACCGCGGCCCGGCGCTGGTTCGCGAGACGGCCCAGGCGCTGCTGCGCGATCGCAGCAAGGCCTGAGCCTTTTTCTCTCTTCCTTCAGCGCATGCGCCAGAGGATCGGCGCGATGACTGCTGCCCAGCGCAGCAGGCGCTTCGGGCGGATCACCACCACGGCAGCTGCGGCGGCGACGCCGGTCGCCACAGGATGCGCCCGGGCAATCCGCAGTGCGGCGGCTGTGGCCGTTTCGTTCGGCGGAGGTGCTTCGCGCCCAGTGCTCGCCGGTTGCGTCTCGCGGCCGCCCTGCAGGGTCGCGATGCGTTCGCGCTGAAGCGCCATTCGCGCCAGCAATTCCTCGCGCGTGGCCGGCCGCGGGGGACGCGGGGCTTCCTCGTCTTCCGGGTCCTTGCCGAGGCCGAAGCTGTCCTGCACCCAGGCCCAGTCGCGTTCGAACTCCTGGCGTGCCGGAATGAAGCTGTTGGAGGCATTGCGCAGGGTCAACAGCAGACCGGCGGCAGCACCCAACCAGAGAACGATCCACACGCCGGCCACCGACCATGCAGCCGTGATGCGGTACGGTGTTTCCCAGAAATGCACCACCACCGCCATCGACAGCAAGGCCACCGTGACGGTGGTCAGCCCCAGCACGGCCACCACGAGGATGAGCATCAGCTTCAGGCGCTGTTTCTCGTCCTCCCAGGCCATGCGCAGCAGCTGCACCCGGTCTTCGGCCGCCAGTGCGCCTTCGGCAGCAGCAATGCGCAACTGGCGGATGCGACCACTCAGCCCAAACAGGGAAAGCAGCCTCATCGGCGTGCTCCAGCCCCGCTCAGCGAGCGGCGACGAAGGCTCCGGCAGTGCGCGCTTGGATCAGCGCGATCAGCGGCGGCCAAGCAACAGACCCACCAGCACGCCGACGGCCAGTGCGGCGCCTGCGATCTGCCAAGGTTCGTCGTGGGCGTAGGCGTTGGTGGCGGAGGCCGCCTCGCGCGCCTTCTTGGCGGCGAGCTTGCTCTTCTCGGCGGCGAGTTCGCGCGCGATGGCGAGCTTGGTGTCGATGCGTTGGCGCAGCGCCTTGATGTGGGGAACCGAATCCAGATCCTTGCTGGCCAGCACGCCACGCACGTCGCTCGCGATGTCTGCGGCTGCTGCTTCAAGATTGTTGGATGCACTCATTGGAATCTTTCCTCCGTGATGACACCGGCACCGCGCCGGCGGCTTCACGCCAGCATATGGCGTGGTGTCATGTTACAGGCTCGAAAGCCCCTCATGCGCGGCAGGTGTGCAGACTTGTGCGTGCGATGGCTCAGAAGGCGTCGGCCAGCAGCCGGGCAACATGCGCACCGATCGCGAGGCTGCTGGTGAGCCCCGGTGATTCGATGCCGAACAGGTTGACCAGCCCCGGCACGCCATGCGACGCGGGGCCGTCGATCATGAAGTCGGCCGCCGGCTCGCCCGGGCCCGAGATCTTGGGCCGCATGCCGGCGTAGCCCGGGATCAATCCGCCGTCGGGCAACGCAGGCCAGTACTTGCGGACCTCGGCATAGAAACCGTCGCCGCGGGCGGGGTTCACCACGAGGTCGTCGGCCGACTCGACCCACTGCACATCGGGGCCGAACTTAGCTTGGCCGCCGAGGTCGAGCGTCAGGTGAACGCCCAGTCCACCGGGCTCGGGCACCGGGTAGATGAGACGGCTGAAGGGTGCGCGGCCCGACAGGGTGAAGTAGTTTCCCTTGGCGAAATACTCGGTCGGGATTGCCGACGAAGGCAGCCCTTCGAAGCGCCTGGCCAGCGCCGGTGCACGGAGCCCCGCCGCATTGACGACGCTGCGGCAGCGCAGCGTCGTTCCGTCCTTGGCGATCAGAACGATGCCGCGGTCACCGCATTCGGCGCGCGTGACGGGCGACTTCAGTGCCAGCATGCCGCCCGCGTTCTCCAGGTCGCCAAGCAAACTCAGCATGAGCGCGTGGCTGTCGACGATGCCGGTGCTGGGCGAATGCAACGCCGCCGTGCAACGCAGTTGCGGCTCCATCTCTTGCGCCTGCTGCGCGGTGAGCTGCACGAGGTCGTCGACACCGTTGGCCTCGGCTTTCGCGCGGATCGATTCGAGTTGGCCCACCTGCTCGGCAGAGGTCGCCACGATGAGCTTGCCGCAACGCCGATGCGGCACACCGCGCTCCGCTGCATATGCGTAGAGCGCATTCCGCCCTTCCACACACAGCCTCGCCTTGAGCGAGCCTTCGGGGTAATAGATACCGGCATGAATGACTTCGCTGTTGCGCGAACTGGTCCCCGTGCCGATGGCGCCTTCGGCTTCGAGTACCAGCACCTCCCGGCCCGCGAGCGCCAATGCGCGCGCCACTGCCAGCCCCACCACACCACCGCCGATGACGGCGCAATCGAGTTCGTCCATGGCACGAGCTTATCGCGGCTCGCAACCTGCCGAACTCACGACACGGAGGGCGGCGGCTCGGGGTCCGTGGGCTCGTCGGGCGGCGTGCTCGGCCCTTCATCTGGCTCTACGGGCAAATTGGGTGTGACGGGAGTCGGAAGATCGGGATGAGTGGCCATGGTCACCTCCTTTTCCCTCTTTTTACGCCGTTGCCGCGAATGGCCAGCCAGCACGCAGCGGCACCTGGCGTCAGCGCGGGCCGACAGTTCGATCGAGGGCCGCTCCCGACTTCGCCGATTGTGGCCCGCCGGTCCGGAACAACCTAAGGCCGGCAAACGACGGTAAACACAGCCCTCGTCTCCCCAGCCGTGCACAAGGCGACCGTGCGGGAATTCTTCTTCCAGAGGAACTTGCAGTTGGCCAACCCGGTGCCGGCACACGCAAGCATCTCGGGCCTGTTGGCGCACCTCGCGTCGCGCGAGCCGCACTCGTCGGCATCGGGTGCGTGGAACGGTTTCCACCCGGCCTTGATCATTTTTGTCCGCACCGCTCCGTAGTCTTCCCCCTCCTTCAAAGGAGGAAGGCCGTCTGCCGCGAATGCCAACGGACCCAGCATGAGTGCAGCGGTCCAGATCGCCAGGGTTCGGATGAGAACGCCATTCAGGAATTCGGGCATTTCGCTTTTTTCAGGGTGAAGGAACGCAGCAAATATCGCATGCGATTTCCCTGCGCGGCACGCCATACCGCCAGGCAAACGCTACTGTTTAAGATCCGCCTCCGATACCGATTCGGCGTGCATTCAATTTGGATGCACTCACGCTTCAAAAACTGGAGGGAAATCAATGGGCATCAAGGACACGCTTGGGCATGCGCTGCTCGACAACGAGAAGCTTCATTTCAGCAGCACGGAGACACTCACCGCAGAAGAGCAATGGCTGGTCACGCTGAGTGCGCCATTGTCTGCATTCAATGGCGATTTCGTAAATGCCGTGACCACCGGAAAAGACGACGACGCCTTGCGCGAGGGCATTTCGGAAGTCTGGAACGTTCACGACCGGGCGAGCTTCGAGGAAACGGCCCGTTGGCTCAAGGAGGAAGGCCAGCGCTCGACCTATCTGACCACTTGGCAGGCCGTTGCCGCGGTCGATGCGGCGACCCAGAGCACGCCGGCGGTGCTACGGCTGGTCATGGATGCATGGTTTCCCGCGTTCTTCCAGATCAAGGCGCGCAAGAGCCTGGACTACCGCGCGTTGGCGGCGGAGAGCGGGCGGTCGGTGACGGACCTGAGCCAGCTGGTGTCGGGCAGCCCAAGCTGGGTCAATGCCTTGCGCAAGCACTTCAAGGTTTCGCCGCCCCAGATATCCAATCTGGTGGCCTGGGATGCCGTGCGGTTGGCGAGCCTTTCGCGCTGGGCGGTGCAGCTCGGCTTCATCGGGCGCGAGGAATTCGCCGGCTTCGCAGGCGCGCTGAACGCGCAGGTGCGCGAGGCGTATGCCGACTGGTCTCAGGTGAGTGCCGCGTACATTGCCGCCGGCCTGATCTGGCGCTATTCCGACGCGCGCGAGGAACACCTGCTGCGCACGAACCGCATGCTGCTGAGCGACGCCCGCAGCCCCTATCGCAGCGTGCCCTTTCGCTGAAACGGCGGCACCAACGAAAACGGCACCCGAAGGTGCCGTGTCGTGAAATTTTGGTGGGCGGTGGAGGCTTCGAACCTCCGACCCCAGCAGTGTGAATGCTGTGCTCTACCCCTGAGCTAACCGCCCGTGACACAGCGAGTTGCTGTGCCGTGGAATCAATCGCGTTGTCTGCGAAGCCTTCGATTATGCCACAGCATTTCCGCTGTTTTGGCGAAACAGGGTGCGACCGCCGCTGGATTTGTCGAGCTGCGACAACACCGCCTCGTGCGCGGCCAGTTCCTGCTCGCCTGCCGCGATCACTGGCAGCTCGAACTGGCTCAGGTCGACCGCCACCACCGCAGTGCCCTGCGCCGGCTCGTTCGATGCCACGTCGATCAGCAGTGCATCTTGTCCGCGCGTGAGGTTGATGTAGACATCGGCCAGCAGCTGCGCGTCGAGCTTGGCGCCGTGAAAGGTACGGTTCGAGCGATCGACGCCGAAGCGGTCGCACAGCGCATCAAGCGAGTTGCGCTTGCCGGGGTACACCAGCTTCGCCATGGCCAGCGTGTCGGTCACTTCGCCGACGAAGGTTCGCAGCGGCGGCAGCCCCGCGCGCTCGAATTCCTTGTTGAGGAACCCGACGTCGAAAGCCGCGTTATGGATGATGATCTCGGCGCCGCGCAGGTACTCGACGATGTCGTTCGCGAGCGTGGCGAACTTCGGCTTGTCCCGCAGGAAATCGGTCGTGAGGCCATGCACCTTGAGTGCGTCTTCGTGGCTCTCGCGCTCGGGGTTGAAGTAGATGTGCAGGTCGTTGCCAGTGAGCTTGCGGGCGAACAGCTCCACGCAGCCGAGCTCGATGATGCGATCGCCGTTCTCGGCGGAAAGCCCGGTGGTTTCGGTATCGAGGACGATCTGGCGACTCATGCGTGCCCCCAGTCCCGGCACTTCGTGTCCTCGCCGCCCCCCAGGGGGGTGCGAGCTTGCTTGGGGCGGCCCGGCGCTGCGCTCATCAGTGATTTTCCTTGGCGTGGTTGATCGAGTACTTCGGAATCTCGATCGTCACATTCTCCTGCGCCAGGATCGACTGGCAACTCAGGCGCGATTGCGGCTCCAGGCCCCAGGCGCGGTCGAGCAAGTCTTCTTCGCCCTCTTCCGCTTCGTTGAGCGAGTTGAAGCCCTCGCGCACGATCACGTGGCAAGTGGTGCAGGCGCAGCTCATCTCGCAGGCGTGCTCGATGTTGATGTGGTTGTCCAGCAGCGCCTCGCAGATCGAGGTGCCGGCGGGCGCGGTGATCTCGGCGCCTTGCGGGCAGTACTCGGGATGCGGGTAGATCTTGATCGTGGGCATGTTGTTGTTCTAGAGGGATTCGACCTTGCGGCCGGCGAGTGCGCGCGCAATGCCCGCGTTCATTCGTTGGGCAGCGAAGGCTTCGGTATCGTCGGCCAGCTTCTTGGTGGCGGCCTCAATGGCGGCAGCGTCGGTGCTGCCCTTGGCGGCTTCGCGCAGCGCCGACATCGCCGCGTCGATGACGGCGCGCTCGTCTTCGTTCAGCAGGTCGCCGTCGGCATCCAGCGCGCTCTGCGTGGCGAGCAGCATGCGGTCGGCGTCGACGCGCGCCTCGACAAGTGCGCGAGCCTGCATGTCCTGCTGCGCAGTGGAGAAGCTCTCCTGCAGCATGGTCGCGATCTGGTCGTCCGAAAGACCGTACGACGGCTTGACTGCCACGCTGGCTTCGACACCGCTGCCCTGCTCCTTGGCACTGACGCTCAGCAGGCCATCGGCATCGACAGTGAAAGTCACGCGGATGCGCGCCGCGCCGGCCGCCATCGGGGGGATGCCGCGCAGCGTGAAGCGTGCGAGGCTGCGGCAGTCGGACACCAGGTCGCGCTCGCCCTGCACAACGTGCAGCGCAAGGGCCGTCTGGCCATCCTGGTAGGTCGTGAAGTCCTGGGCCATCGCGGTCGGGATGGTCTGGTTGCGCGGCACGATGCGCTCGACCAGCCCACCCATCGTCTCGATGCCGAGCGAGAGAGGGATCACATCGAGCAGCAGCAACTCGCCTGCGCCGTTGTTGCCGGCCAGCTGGTTGGCCTGGATCGCCGCGCCGAGCGCGACGACTTCGTCCGGATTCAGGTTGACCAGCGGCTCGCGGCCGAAGAACGCGGCCACGGCCTCGCGGATCTGCGGCATGCGGGTGGAGCCGCCAACCAGCACGATGCCCTGCAGGTCATCCGCCTTGAGCCTGGCATCGCGCAGCGCCTTGCGGACGGCGGCAATGGTCTTGTCCGTAAGCGGTTTGGTTGCTGCGTCGAAATGCGCGCGCGTCAGGTCGAATCGCGCGGTGGCGCCTGCCACATCGGCGTGGAACGCCACCGCGTCCGCATCGGTCAGCGCCTCTTTCGCAGCGCGTGCGGCCATGAGCACCGCG
Source organism: Variovorax boronicumulans (assembly GCF_030812215.1). GTDB lineage: Bacteria > Pseudomonadota > Gammaproteobacteria > Burkholderiales > Burkholderiaceae_C > Variovorax > Variovorax boronicumulans_C. Next base: position 210,799 of record NZ_JAUSSG010000002.1, read on the forward strand.
GCCTTGTCGGCGTCGTTGCCGACTTTCAAGCCGGTTTGCTCGAGCACGAAATCGGCAAGCGCGTGGTCGTAGTCGTCGCCACCGAGCGCCGAATCGCCGCCGGTCGCGATGACCTCGAACACGCCTTGGGTCAATCGCAGGATCGAGATGTCGAAGGTGCCACCGCCGAGGTCGTAGACCGCGTAGACGCCTTCGCTCGCGTTGTCGAGTCCATAGGCGATCGCAGCGGCCGTGGGCTCGCTGATCAGGCGCAGCACGTTGATGCCGGCAAGCTGCGCGGCGTCCTTGGTGGCCTGGCGCTGGCCTTCGTCGAAGTAGGCCGGCACGGTGATGACGGCGCCGTAGAGCTCATCATCGAAGGTGTCTTCGGCGCGGAAACGCAGCGTGGCCAAAATCTCCGCGCTGATCTCGACCGGCGACTTTTCGCCCACCGAGGTCTGCACCTTCACCATGCCGCCCTCGTCGCCGCCAATGCGGTACGACATGGATTCGCGGTTCGCGATGTCGGCAAGGCCACGGCCCATGAGGCGCTTGACCGAGGTGATGGTGTTGGCGGGGTCCTCTGCGCGTGCGGCGAGCGCATCGAAACCGATCTGGCGGCGGTCGCCTTCGAGGTAACGCACGGCCGAAGGCAACAGCACGCGGCCCTGGTCGTCAGGCAGGCACTCGGCCACGCCATTGCGCACCGCGGCCACCAGCGAATGCGTGGTGCCGAGGTCAATGCCCACGGCGATGCGGCGCTGATGCGGATCGGGCGCCTGGCCGGGTTCGGAAATTTGAAGAAGAGCCATCAGGCCTCCCGCCGGGCCGCCCCAAGGGAGGCCTGCGCCCCCTCGGGGGGCAGCGAATACACGAAGTGAGGAGCGTGGGGGTGCATTTCGTTATTGTCCCAACTGATCGAATTTGGCTTCGACGTCCTCGCCGAAGCGCTCAATGAACATGAGGGCTCTCACCTGCTGCGCTGCGGCGGGGTAGTCGCCCTTCTCGTCGATCAGCCAGTCCAGGGACGAAAGCGCACGGGTGCGCGCAACCTCGACCTCGGCCTGCAGCTTCTCGACCGCCGCGATGTCGCGGGCGTCGTCGAGCGCCTCGCGCCACTCCATCTGCTGCATCAGGAACTCGGGCGGCATTGCCGTGTTGTTCTCAGCGTTCAGAGGCGCGTCGTGCAACTCGCAGATGTAGCTGGCGCGGCGGATCGGGTCCTTCAGCCGTTGGTAGGCCTCGTTGATGCGCACCGACCACTGCATGGCCACGCGCTGCGCCGCGGCGCCCTGCGCGGCAAAGCGGTCCGGGTGCGCCTCGCGCTGCAGTTCCTTCCAGCGCGCGTCGAGTGCGGCGCGGTCCTGCGCGAAAGTCGCCGGGACGGCGAACAGTTCAAAGTCGGTGTCGTTCAGGTTCATGGCAAGAAAAAACCGCCAGCACATGACATGGTGGCGGCTGTGGTCGCGGTCAGCGACGACGCATCAGATGCGGAAGCTCTCTCCGCAACCGCAGCGATCGCGCTCGTTGGGGTTGATGAACTTGAAGCCTTCGTTCAGGCCTTCGCGCACGAAGTCGAGCTGCGTGCCATCGATGTAGGCCAGGCTCTTGGGGTCGACCAGCACCTTCACGCCACGGTCTTCGAACACCAGGTCCTCAGGCGCCAGTTCGTCCACGTACTCGAGCTTGTAGGCAAGACCCGAGCAGCCAGTGGTCTTCACGCCCAGCCGCACGCCCACGCCCTTCCCCCGTTTGCCGAGGTAGCGGGTGACGTGGCGCGCAGCGGCTTCGGTCAGCGTGACGGCCATTTCAGTGAACAGCTTCGGCGGCAGACTCGGTGGTCTTGGCGCCGTGCTTGGCCTTGTAGTCGCTCACGGCTGCCTTGATGGCGTCTTCCGCGAGGATGGAGCAGTGGATCTTGACCGGCGGCAACGCCAGTTCTTCGGCAATCTGCGCGTTCTTGAGTGCAGCCGCTTCATCGAGCGTCTTGCCCTTGACCCATTCGGTCACGAGCGACGACGAGGCAATGGCCGAGCCGCAGCCGTAGGTCTTGAAGCGTGCGTCTTCGATCACGCCGGTTTCGGGGTTGACCTTGATCTGCAACTTCATCACGTCGCCGCAGGCCGGCGCGCCGACCATGCCGGTGCCTACCGAATCGTCGCCCTTTTCGAAGGAGCCGACGTTGCGGGGGTTTTCGTAGTGGTCGATGACCTTGGAAGAATATGCCATGGTGTACCTCTCAAACTTTGTTCAATCGTGGAGCCTCGGGGCGGGCCGTTGTCAGTGGGCCGACCACTGGATCGTGCTGATGTCGACGCCGTCCTGGAACATCTCCCAAAGGGGGCTCAACTCGCGCAGCTTCGCGACGTTGTGCTTGATGGTCGAGATGGCGTAGTCGATCTCTTCTTCGGTCGTGAAACGGCCGATGGTCATGCGAAGGCTGCTGTGGGCCAACTCGTCGCTGCGGCCCAGGGCGCGCAGCACATAGCTGGGCTCCAGACTGGCCGAGGTGCAGGCCGAACCCGAAGACACCGCCAAGCCCTTGATGCCCATGATCAACGACTCGCCTTCGACGTAGTTGAAGCTCATGTTCAGGTTGTGCGGCACGCGACGTTCGAGGTCGCCGTTGATGAAGACCTGTTCGACATCCTTCAGGCCATCTAGCAGGCGCTTCTGAAGGCGGGTCGCATGTGCGATGTCGTCCTTCATCTCGAGCTTGGCGATGCGATAGGCCTCGCCCATGCCGACGATCTGGTGCGTGGGCAACGTGCCCGAGCGCATGCCGCGCTCATGGCCACCACCGTGCATCTGCGCTTCGAGGCGAATGCGCGGCTTGCGACGCACGTACAGGGCGCCGATGCCCTTGGGACCATAGGTCTTGTGCGAGGCGAGACTCATCAGATCGATAGGCAACTTCGTGATATCGATCTCGACCTTGCCGGTGGCTTGGGCCGAATCGACATGGAAGATCACGCCTTTTTCGCGGCAGACATTACCCAGCGCGACCACGTCCTGGATCACGCCGATTTCGTTGTTCACGAAGAGCACGCTGGCCAGGATGGTGTCGGGACGGATCGCCGCCTTGAACTTGTCGAGGTCGACCAGGCCGTTTTCCTCGACGTCGAGGTAAGTGACTTCGAAGCCCTGGCGCTCGAGCTCGCGCATGGTGTCGAGCACAGCCTTGTGCTCGGTCTTCAGCGTGATCAGGTGCTTGCCCTTGCCCTTGTAGAACTGGGCCGCGCCCTTGAGCGCGAGATTGATCGACTCGGTGGCGCCCGACGTCCAGACGATCTCGCGGGGGTCCGCATTGATCAGGTCCGCCACTTGGCCGCGCGCCTTCTCGACAGCCTCTTCAGCCTCCCAACCCCATGCGTGACTGCGCGACGCCGGGTTGCCGAAGTGCTCGCGCAACCAGGGAATCATGGCGTCGACCACACGCGGGTCGACCGGCGTGGTCGCGCCGTAATCGAGATAGATCGGGAAATGAGGAGTGACGTCCATGGCTGGCTCGGGCTGGCGTGGGGTTGTTCTTGGATCTGGGCTTCTTCTCTCGCGGCAGTGCCCGAAGGCGCTTGCCGCGACTCAGGGCATCAGGACTTGGCGAAGGCGTTGCCGAGGGCGAACACCGAATTCGGCGCATTGACGCGAATCGGCTTGACCACCGGCTGGGCCGAGATTGCGCGCTTGACGACAGGCTTGTTCTCGATCTGCACGCCCTTGGCGATCTGGTCGTCGACCAGCTTCTGCAGGGTGACGGAATCGAGAAACTCGACCATACGCTGGTTCAGCGAGGCCCAGAGCTCGTGCGTCATGCAACGGCCGGCTTCGCCAAGGCAGTTTTCCTTGCCGCCGCACTGTGTGGCATCGATGGGCTCATCGACGGAAACAATGATGTCGGCCACAGTGATATCCGCAGCCTTACGGCCAAGGCTGTAACCGCCGCCGGGGCCACGGGTCGACTCGACCAATTCGTGACGGCGCAGCTTGCCGAACAACTGCTCGAGATACGACAACGAAATCTGCTGCCGCTGGCTGATTGCAGCCAAGGTGACCGGACCGGTGTTCTGGCGCAGGGCCAGATCGATCATGGCGGTGACCGCAAAACGGCCTTTGGTAGTGAGACGCATCGCAAGCTCCTTCAAGTGCTTACCGTTGAAATGACACCGTGGTTCTGGACCGCGGTGACTTCGTCTCCGCCCTGCCCGACCCTTGATGCTGGTGAACCAGTCGGTAGGAGTCGGTCCTTCATCGCGAAGTTCTAGTTTTTGTTGTTGAGTGTTTCGGTCAAGTATAGCAGAAGGCCCTCAACTCTGCTGGGGTAAACCCCAGCGCCAACCACTTGAAGAACGCGGACTTCCGACCTATGACGGCAAGATCACGATGTTGTCGCCGCCCGACGCCCCGAACGCCTGCTCGCGCAGCAGCGCCAACTGGTCCCGCACCCGCGCCGCCTTCTCGAATTCGAGGTTGCGGGCGTGCTCCAGCATGAGCTTCTCCAGCCGCTTGATTTCCCGCGCGATGTCCTTCTCGCTCATGTCCTCGACCTTGGCACGCTCCAGATCGAGCTTGGCCATTTCCTTGCCTGTCTTCTCGCTGTAGACGCCGTCGATCAGATCGCGCACCTGCTTGACGATGCTGCGCGGTGTGATGCCGTTCGCCTCGTTGTGGGCGATCTGCCGGGCGCGGCGGCGTTCGGTTTCATCGATCGCCTTCTTCATCGAGTCGGTCATCCGGTCCGCGTACAGAATCGCCTTGCCATTGAGGTTCCGCGCCGCACGCCCGATGGTTTGGATCAACGAGCGCTCGGCGCGCAAAAAGCCTTCCTTGTCCGCATCGAGGATCGCCACAAGCGACACCTCGGGAATGTCCAGTCCCTCGCGCAGCAGGTTGATGCCCACCAGCACATCGAAGGTACCCAGCCGCAGATCGCGCAGGATCTCCACTCGCTCGACCGTGTCCACATCGCTGTGCAGGTAGCGCACCTTGACGCCGTTGTCGCCCAGGTAGTCGGTCAGTTGCTCGGCCATGCGCTTGGTCAGCGTGGTGATCAGCACGCGTTCGTTCTTCTCGACACGGATGCGGATCTCGCCCAGGACATCGTCCACCTGATGCGTTGCAGGGCGCACCTCGACTTCGGGATCGATCAGGCCCGTAGGCCGCACCAGCTGCTCGACGACATTGCCCGAATGGTCTTTTTCGTACTGTGCCGGCGTGGCCGAGACGAAGATCGCCTGTCGCACCCGCGTTTCGAACTCCTCGAACTTGAGCGGCCGGTTGTCCATCGCCGAAGGCAGCCGGAAGCCGTACTCGACCAGCGTGGTCTTGCGCGCCCGGTCGCCGCTGTACATGGCGTTGAGCTGGCCGATCATCTGGTGGCTCTCGTCGAGGAACATCAGCGCGTCCTTCGGCAGGTAATCCGTCAGCGTGGCCGGCGGGTCGCCGGGCGCCGCGCCGGAAAGGTGGCGCGAGTAGTTCTCGATGCCCTTGCAGTGGCCGATCTCGGCCAGCATCTCCAGGTCGAAGCGGGTGCGCTGCTCCAGGCGCTGCGCCTCCACGAGCTTGCCTTGCGACACAAAGTCCTTGAGCCGCTCGGCCAGCTCGATCTTGATGGTCTCGACCGCACCCAGCACCTTGTCGCGCGGTGTCACGTAATGGCTCGACGGGTACACCGTAAAGCGAGGAATCTTCTGGCGGATGCGCCCCGTGAGCGGATCGAAGAGCTGCAGCGATTCGATCTCGTCGTCGAACAGCTCGATGCGGATCGCCAACTCGCTGTGCTCTGCCGGAAACACGTCGATGGTGTCTCCACGCACACGGAACGTACCGCGCGCAAAATCCTGCTCGTTGCGCGTGTACTGCATGCGAATCAGCCGGCTGATCACGTCGCGCTGCCCGATCTTGTCGCCCACCCGCATGATGAAACGCATCTGCGTGTAGTCCTCGGGCGTGCCGATGCCGTAGATCGCACTCACCGTGGCCACGATGACCGTATCGCGCCGCTCCAGCACGCTCTTGGTGGCCGACAGGCGCATCTGCTCGATGTGCTCGTTGATCGAGGAGTCCTTCTCGATGAAAAGGTCACGTTGCGGCACATAGGCCTCGGGCTGGTAGTAGTCGTAGTAGCTCACGAAGTACTCGACCGCGTTCTTCGGAAAGAACTCGCGAAACTCGCTGTAGAGCTGCGCCGCCAGCGTCTTGTTGGGCGCAAACACGATGGCCGGCCGGCCCAATCGGGCGATCACGTTGGCCATGGTGAAGGTCTTGCCCGAGCCCGTGACGCCCAGCAGCGTCTGGAACACCTCGCCGTCGATCACGCCATCGACCAGCCCCTGGATTGCCTTGGGCTGGTCGCCGGCCGGCGGATACGGCTGGAAAAGCTCGAACGGGGAGTCGGGGTACTTGATGAATTCGCCCTGCTTGGCCGGACCGATCGGGTCCAGTTTCTTCAGGTCTGCTATGGCTTCGGTGTTCTCTGGCATGGCTGTTCCCGACAGGTGGCGATGGCGCCGGTAAAATTCAAGGCAACCGGAAAGCGTAGCGCAAGTCCGGTTGCCAGCGAAGCTTTCATCCCAAAGGACCTTTCCATGTCTATGTTCACCGCGGTCGAAATGGCACCGCGCGACCCGATCCTCGGCCTCAACGAGCAATTTGCAGCCGATACCAACCCCAACAAGGTCAATCTCGGCGTCGGCGTCTATTACGACGACAACGGCAAGCTGCCCCTGCTCCAGTGCGTGCAGGCAGCCGAGCAGAACATGATGAAAGCGCCCACGGCGCGCGGTTATCTCCCCATCGACGGCATCGTGGCGTACGACAACGCCGTGAAGACGCTGGTTTTCGGCGCCGACAGCGAACCGGTCACCTCGGGCCGCGTGGCCACCATCCAGGCCATCGGCGGTACGGGCGGCCTGAAGGTCGGCGCCGACTTCCTGAAGAAGCTCAACCCCAAGGCCAAGGTGCTGATCAGCGACCCGAGCTGGGAAAACCATCGCGCCCTGTTCACCAACGCGGGCTTCGAGGTCGAAAGCTACCCCTACTACGACGCCGCCAAGCGCGGCATCAACTTCGACGGCATGCTGGCTGCGCTCAACGCGGCGCCCGCGGGCACCGTCGTCGTGCTGCACGCCTGCTGCCACAACCCGACCGGCTACGACATCACGTCCGAGCAGTGGGACCAGGTCGTCGCAGCAGTCAAGGCCAAGGGCCTCGTGCCGTTCCTCGACATGGCCTACCAGGGCTTCGGCTACGGCCTGAAGGAAGATGGCGCGGCCGTCGCCAAGTTCGTCGCTGCCGGCCTCACCTTCTTCGTCTCGACCTCGTTCTCCAAGAGCTTCAGCCTGTACGGCGAACGCGTGGGCGCCCTCTCGGTGCTGTGCGAGAACAAGGAAGAAGCCGGCCGCGTGCTGTCGCAACTGAAGATCGCCATCCGCACCAACTACAGCAACCCGCCCATTCACGGCGGCGCCGTGGTGGCCGCGGTGCTCGGCAACGCCGAACTGCGCGCCCTGTGGGAAAAGGAACTCGGCGAGATGCGCGTGCGCATCAAGGCCATGCGCCAGAAGCTGGTCGACGGCCTGAAGGCCGCGGGCGTGAAGGAAGACATGAGCTTCATCACCACGCAGATCGGCATGTTCAGCTACTCGGGCCTCACCAAGGACCAGATGGTGCGCCTGCGCAATGAGTTCGGCGTGTACGGCACCGACACCGGCCGCATGTGCGTGGCCGCGCTCAACAGCAAGAACATCGACTACGTCTGCGCGTCGATCGCCAAAGTCATCTAGGTGACAGCAAAGTGTGGAGGAATCCGTGTTCCGACGATTCCTTCACACCTTTCGCTAGAAGGGCCCCTGCGACAGGGCCGGACTAGGGGTTAGGCCCCCTGCGTGCCCACAGATGCACTGATATATTGCACCGCAACATTCCACTCCAAGACCAGCGATGCTCTATCAACTCTACGAAGCCCAGCGTTCCCTGATGGAGCCGTTCTCGGACTTCGCGCAAGCGGCCTCCAAGCTGTACGGCCAAGGCGCCGTGTGGGGTCAGTTGCCCATGGCCCAGCGCATGGCCGCGGGATACGACCTGCTCTATCGCCTCGGCAAGGACTACGAGAAGCCCGAGTTCAACATCAAGTCGGTGAAGGTCGATGGCGAAGAGGTCGTCATCCAGGAGGCCGTCGAGCTCGACAAGCCCTTCTGCGAGCTGCGCCGCTTCAAGCGCTTCACCGACGAGCCGCACATCCTCAAGACGCTCAAGAGCCAGCCCGTGGTGCTGATCGTGGCGCCGCTGTCGGGCCACTACGCCACGCTCCTGCGCGACACCGTGCGCACCATGCTGCAGGACCACAAGGTCTACATCACCGACTGGAAGAACGCGCGCCTCGTGCCGATGTCGGAAGGCGAATTCCACCTGGACGACTACATCAACTACGTGCAGGAGTTCATCCGCCGCCTGCAGGCCGAGTACGGCAACTGCCACGTGGTGAGCGTGTGCCAGCCCACCGTGCCGGTGCTGGCGGCCGTGTCGCTCATGGCGAGCCGCAAGGAGCCGCTGCCGCTCACGCTGACGATGATGGGCGGCCCGATCGACGCCCGCAAGTCGCCCACCGCGGTCAACAACCTCGCGATGAACAAGAGCTACGAATGGTTCGAGAACAACGTGATCTACCGCGTGCCGCAGGGCTTTCCGGGTGAAGGCCGCCGCGTGTACCCGGGCTTCCTGCAGCACACCGGCTTCGTGGCGATGAACCCCGACCGCCACGCCTCGAGTCACTACGACTATTTCAAGGACCTGATCAAGGGCGACGACGCCAGCGCCGAGGCGCACCGCAAGTTCTACGACGAGTACAACGCCGTGCTCGACATGGACGCCGATTACTACCTCGACACCATCCGCACCGTGTTCCAGCAGTTCGAACTTGTGAACGGCACCTGGGACGTGAAGAACCCCGAAGGCCTGATCGAGCGGGTGCGTCCGCAGGACATCCGCACGGCCGCGCTGCTGACGGTCGAGGGTGAGCTCGACGACATCTCCGGCTCCGGCCAGACCGAAGCCGCGCACAGCCTGTGCACCGGCGTCGCCGATTCGAAGCGCGAACACTACGAAGTCAAGGGTGCGGGCCACTACGGCATCTTCAGCGGCCGCCGCTGGCGCGAACTGGTCTACCCGAAGCTGTTGAAGTTCATCGCCGCGAACGACCAGCCGCAGAGCCGTGCCGGCGCGCGCGAAAGCCTGGCCGCCGAAGATCGCATCAAGCCGGGCCAGAAGGTCGCGACCGCAGCGGCCAAGAAGTCCCCGGCCGCGAAGAAGGCCAAGGCCGTCGTGGCCGCCCCCGCCAAGAAGCCCGTGGCCGCTGCCAAGAAGCCCCGCGCCAGCACCGCACGCTGAGGCGCGCGCAACCTGAAGTGAACGGACTGGCCGCACGCATCCACGACGCACTGCCGCAAACGCAGTGCACACGGTGCGGCTACCCCGATTGCGCTGGCTATGCGCAAGCCGTGGCCGATGGCGAAGCGGACATCAATCAATGCCCGCCCGGTGGCGCAGAGGGCATCGACCGCCTCTCGCGGCTCACCGGCCGCCCCGCGCTGCCGCTCGATCCGCAGTTCGGCACCGAAGGCCCGCGCGCCATGGCCGTCATCGATGAGGCCTGGTGCATCGGCTGCACGCTCTGCCTCGATGCCTGCCCGACCGATGCCATCGTCGGGATCAACAAACGCATGCACACGGTCGTCGAGGCGCACTGCACAGGCTGCGAACTCTGCATTCCGGTCTGCCCCGTCGATTGCATTTCGCTCGAGGTCGAGACGCCGGGCCGCAGCGGCTGGCAGGCCTGGTCGCAGGCACAGGCCGAAGCCGCACTGCAGCGCTACAAGCTCCATGGTCAGCACCGCGCCGCTGCGAAGCGCGAGACTGAGCCACCCCCTGCCATCGCCGAGCCGCAAGCCGCCGACACGCGCAAACGCTCCATCGTCGAAGCCGCCCTGGCGCGCGCCCGCGCCGCCGCCGAACAACGCGCAAAAACCATCCCAAAGCCATGACACTCGACACCCTGCTGATCTACGTCGTCGCCTCGCTCGCCCTCGCCGTGATTCCCGGCCCCACGATGCTGCTGGCGCTGTCCAACGGCATCGATGGCGGCATGCGGCGCGCGAGCTGGGGCATCGCGGGTGCGTCGCTCGGCAGCATCGCGCTGATCACGGTCGTCGCGCTCGGGCTGGGTTCCCTGCTCGCGGCATCCGAAGTGCTCTTCAACGCGATCCGCGTGGCGGGCGTCGCCTACCTCGTCTGGCTCGGCATCAAGCTCTGGCGCAGCGAGGCGACCGACCTCGGCACGGCGCTGGCCAAGTCTGCTGTCGAGGTTCGTCCGCATGGCCGCGTCGCGCTGATGCGCAGCCTGCTCGTGGCGTTGTCGAACCCGAAGACGGTGTTGTTCTTCGCGGCTTTCCTGCCGCAGTTCATCGACATCACCCAACCGCAGGGCGTGCAATATCTTGTGCTCGGCGCGATCTTCGTGGTGCTCGACACCTGCGTGATGCTGGCCTATGCAGCAGCCGGTACGCAGGCCGTGCGCTGGCTCTCGCGTCGCGGCCTCAAGGTGCTGAACCGCAGTTGCGCGGCCGGCATGTGGCTGCTGGCGGCCACGCTGGCCTTCTGGCGCCGTCCGGGCACCTGAAAGACGTTCAGCTCTTCTTCGGCCGTTTGAAGAGCAACAACAGCACCCCCGCCAGCACGACCACCACCGCGTACCACTCGAAGCGCGTGACCGTCTCGTTGGCGATCCACACGCCCAACAGCATTGCGATCACGGGGTTCACGAAGGTGTAGCTCGCGGCCAGTGCGGCCGGCGCCTTCGCGAGCAGCACCATGTAGGCGTTGAACGCGATCAGCGAGCCGAACACCACCAGGTACAGCCAGGCCCAGACGGCTTCGGGCGCCGGCGGCCACACCAGGCTTTCGCGCGAGACGGCCGCGAGCACCAGCAGCACCACACCGCCGCAGATCATTTCGCTGGCAAAACCCATCGCACCGGGCGCGAGCGGCAGGCTGCGCTGGCTCAACACGCTGCCCATCGACCAGCAGATGCAGGCAATCGAAATCGCCGCCAGCCCCGCAGGCGACGACTGGAAGCCGCTGCCTTGCGTGAGCATCAGCACGCCGATGAGGCCAAGCGCGATGCCCGCCGCCTCCATGCGCGTCGGCTTGATGCCCCAGATCAAGTTGAGCAACGCGATCAGCAGCGGCACCACCGCGATGAAGGCCACCACGAGCCCCGAGCCGATGGTCACCTCCGCATGCGCCGTGCCGCCCATGCCGCCCCCGAGCATCAATGCACCCACGACCAGCGCATTGCGCCACTGCACCATCGAAGGCCATGCAGCGCCACGCCAGCGCATCCAGGCCGCGAGCACCAGCCCCGCGAACAGAAAACGCGACCCCATCTGCAGGAACGGTGGAAAGCTGATCAGCGCGTACTTGATCGCCAGGTAGGTCGAGCCCCAGACCACCCAGGTGGCGGCAAGGCAAAGCCACAGCAAAGGCGGCAGCGCGGGCCGTACGGGACCGGTCGCGGCTTGGGCGGGAGAAACGAGTGTCGGCATATCGAGGTGATTGTTTTATTGGTATCGAAGCGCCGCCCATGGTATGAAAGCCGCCTTCCGGGAACCATGGATATTTCACGGTTCTGCCGCCCCATCACCGTCGATTTAAAGGAGTTCCATGGACTTCACCTTGAACCCCGCGCTGGACGCCCACGACACCCGCATCCTCGCCGAATTGCAGGGCGATGCGCGCCTCACCATGGCCGAACTCGGCCGCCGCGTGCACCTGAGCCAGCCGGCCGTGACCGAGCGCGTGAAGAAGCTGGAGGCCGCGGGCGTCATCAGCGGCTACCGCGCCACCGTCAACCTCGGCAAGCTGGGCTACGGCATCCGCGCCATCATCCGCGTCGGCCGCGCCGACTACGACCTCGTCGTGAAGCTGGTGCAGGACACGCCCGAGTGCGTGAACGCCTACAACGTGACCGGCGAGGACAGCTGGATCCTCGAGATCGCGGTGATCGACGTGAGCCACCTCGACGCGGTGGTCACCAAGTTCTGCATCCTTACCGAGACGGCGACATCGATCATCCTGAACCCGGCACGCGAGCACCAGCCGATGCTGCCGCCACTTCGCTCGGACGTGAGGCCGCCCATCAAGAAGGTGCTGAACGCCTGATAGCCCGAACGGTCAGTGGAGAACCAGGATCAGCGATTCGCGAGTGCGTTGAAGGCGGTCACGACCTCGGGTGGCGCCTGCACCATCTCGATCAGCACGCCCTCGCCCGCGATCGGAAATTCCTCGTTCGCCTTCGGGTGCAGGAAGCAGATGTCGAACCCCGCCGCGCCCTTGCGGATGCCGCCAGGCGCAAAGCGCACGCCCTGCGCGGTAAGCCATTCGACGGCCTTGGGCAGGTCGTCGATCCACAGCCCCACGTGGTTGAGCGGCGTCGCGTGCACCGCGGGTTTCTTCTCGGGGTCCAGCGGCTGCATCAGGTCGACCTCGACCTTGAACGGCCCGCTGCCCATCGCGCAGATGTCCTCGTCGACGTTCTCGCGCTCGCTCTTGAAGGTGCCGGTGACTTCAAGCCCCAGCATGTCGACCCACAGCTTCTGCAGGCGCAGCTTGTCCGGGCCGCCGATGGCGATCTGCTGGATGCCCAGCACCTTGAAGGGACGCGCCGTGGTCGTCATGCGCAGACCTCCACGGGTTCAGTGGTCGTCGTACGGCGCGACTGCAGCCCCAGCTTGCGCAGCAGCTGCACGTCCGCGTCCACGTCGGGATTGCCGGTGACCAGCAGCTTGTCACCGTAGAAGATCGAATTGGCACCCGCCATGAAGCACAGCGCCTGCACCGCATCGCCCATCTGCTGGCGACCGGCCGACAGCCGCACGCGTGCGGTCGGCATCGTGATGCGTGCGACCGCGATCATGCGCACGAAGTCGAAGGGATCGACCGGTTCCGAATCCGCCAGCGGCGTGCCCGGCACGCGCACGAGGCTGTTGATCGGCACCGACTCCGGGTACGGGTTCAGGTTGGCCAGCTGCGCGATCAGCCCGGCGCGGTGCACCGGCTGCTCGCCCATGCCGACGATGCCGCCGCAGCACACGCTGATGCCGGCGCTGCGCACGTTGGCCAGCGTGTCGAGCCGGTCCTGGTAGGTGCGCGTGTCGACGATGTCGGTGTAGTACTCGGGCGCGGTGTCCAGGTTGTGGTTGTAGTAGTCGAGGCCGGCGGCCTTGAGCTGGTGCGCATGGTGCGGCTCCAGCATGCCGAGCGTGGCGCAGGTCTGCATGCCCAGACCCTTCACCGCCTCGACCAGCACGGCGACCTTCTCGACGTCGCGGTCCTTCGGCGCGCGCCATGCGGCGCCCATGCAGAAGCGCGTGGCGCCCGCGTCCTTGGCGGCCTGCGCGGCGCGCACCACCTCGTCGACCTCCATGAGCTTCTGCGCCTTCACGCCGGTGTCGAACTCGGCCGACTGCGGGCAGTAGCCGCAGTTCTCAGGACAGCCACCGGTCTTGACCGACAGCAGCGTTGCCAATTCGATGTCGCCTTCGGGGAAGTGCTGGCGGTGCACCGTCTGCGCCTCGAACAGCAGGTCCATCAGCGGCTTGTCGAGCAGCGCCTGGATCGCCTCGACCGACCACGGGCCTTGGGGCGTCACCGGCTTCGCGGGCCGGTGCAGCGTGATCGTCTGTTGCAGGTCATTGGCACCCATCAATTGAACTCCAGAATGATTTGATCGACCGCGAGCGATTCGCCCTTGCCGGCCGAAATCTTGCCCACCACGCCGTCTTGCGCGGCGAACAGCACGTTTTCCATCTTCATCGCCTCGATGACGGCCAGCTTCTCGCCCGCACGCACCTGCTGCCCCGGCTGCACCGACACCTCGACCAGCAGGCCCGGCATCGGCGACATCAGGAACTTGCTCAGGTCCGGCGGGGCCTTGTAGGGCATCAGTTCGAGCAGGCGCGCACCCAGCGGCGACAGCACCATCGCCTCGATCTGCGTGCCGTCGTGCGACACGCGCAGCGCCAGCGGGTTCTTGCCCGCGCCGCGCTCGACCTGCGCGGTGAAGGGCTTGTCGTTGACCATGCCCTGCACGCGGATCGCGCCGAGCGCGAAGCTGCTGTCGATCTTGTAGGTCTTGCCGCCCACCGCAACTGCGCTCGCACCGGTCTTGCCGTGGAAGTCGGTCACCGACACCGGGTGCTGCACATGCTTGCCCTCCGGACCCAGCTCCACCACCACGAACTGCTCGCCCACCTTCACGCCGTGGCCTTCGAGTTGGCCGCTGATGCCCGAGGCACGCGCGCGATAGCGGCGGTGCACATAGGCCGCGAGCGCGACGAGGAACGACGGATCGGTGTGCGGCACGTCTTCCGCATGGAAGCCCTTGCCGTAGTGCTCGGCGATGAAGCCGGTATTGAAATCGCCCGCCACGAACTTGGGATGCGCGAGCAGCGCCGCCTGGAACGGGATGTTGCTGCTGATGCCTCGGATCACGAAGCCGTTGAGCGCCTCGCGCATGCGGGCGATCGCATGCTGGCGGTCCTTGCCGTGCACGATGAGCTTGGCGATCATCGAGTCGTAGTACATCGGGATCTCTCCGCCGTCGTACACGCCGGTGTCCACGCGCACGCCTTGCAGGTGCCCGGTGTCGCTCGCGAACATGGTCTCGGCGGGCGGCTGGAACTTCACGAGGCGGCCGGTCGAGGGCAGGAAGTTGCGGAACGGGTCTTCGGCGTTGATGCGGCACTCGATGGCCCAACCGTCGCGCTTGACCTCTTCTTGCGTAAGCGGCAGCTTCTCGCCGGCCGCAACGCGAATCATCAGCTCGACGAGGTCCAGCCCCGTGATGCACTCCGTCACCGGGTGCTCCACCTGCAGCCGCGTGTTCATCTCCAGGAAATAGAAGCTCTGGTCCTTGCCGACCACGAACTCCACCGTGCCCGCACTCTGGTAGTTCACGGCCTTGGCCAGTTGCACCGCCTGCGCGCCCATGGCCTTGCGCGTCTCGTCGCTGATGAATGGGGAAGGCGCCTCTTCGATCACCTTCTGGTGCCGCCGCTGGATCGAGCATTCGCGCTCGTTCAGGTAGATCACGTTGCCGTGCGAATCGCCCAGCACCTGGATCTCGATGTGGCGCGGCTCCTCGACGAACTTCTCGATGAACACGCGGTCGTCACCGAAGCTGTTGCGCGCCTCGTTGCGGCACGAAGTGAAGCCCTCGAAGGCTTCCTTGTCGTTGAAGGCCACGCGCAGGCCCTTGCCGCCGCCGCCGGCCGAGGCCTTGATCATCACGGGGTAGCCAATGTCCTTGGCGATCTCTACCGCACGCTCTGCCGTCTCGATGGCGTCGTTCCAGCCCGGAATGGTGTTGACCTTGGCTTCGTTCGCGAGCTTCTTCGAGGCGATCTTGTCGCCCATCGCCGCGATCGAATAGTGTTTCGGGCCGATAAAGGCGATGCCCTCTTCCTCGACCTTGCGCGCAAAGGCTTCGTTCTCCGAGAGGAAGCCGTAACCCGGGTGCACCGCCTCGGCACCGGTCTGCTTGCAGGCCGCGATGATGCGGTCGGCCTGCAGGTAGCTCTCGCGGCTGGGCGCGGCGCCGATGTGCACGGCCTCGTCGGCCAGCTCGACGTGGCGGGCCTCCTTGTCGGCGTCGGAATAGACGGCGACGGTGAGGATGCCCATTTTTTTCGCGGTCTGGATCACGCGGCAGGCGATTTCGCCGCGGTTGGCGATCAGGATTTTCTTGAACATGCTGAATCCGTTTTCTTGTTAGCCGCCCTAGCGGTTGATGAACATCGAGTACACCGGCTGCGGTTGCGAGCGATCGACGAACACGTACGCCGTGCCGTCGGAGCAGAAGTTCGCCACTTCGGCAGTGCCGCCATCGGCCAGGTCGACCCAGTTGTCGATCTGCAGGAACAGGCGACCCGCTGGCATCTGCTGCGCGCCATTGGCCGTCCAGTACGGCACGCCGCCACTCTTCGTGCGCCACGCGCTCGCCCAGTCGTGGGGATAGGCCACCTCTTCGGGCAACTCGGAATGGGCCTGATAGTCGTAGAAGGCCTCTTCCAATTCCGCAGGCGCGCCATCGTCATCGGCACGCCATCCCGTGATCGCGATCTCGCGCAGCAATTCGGGCGGTCCATCGGCGGCGTCGGAAGGCGGCGAAGCCGGGCTATCGGCCAGCGCGGTGCGTTGCACGACGAATGCGGCATTCGCACCCGCATCGTGTTCCCAGAAGCTGCAAATGCTGTCCCACTCGCACTTGAACAGGAACAGCACCTCGCCGCTTGCGAGCGGCAGCGCGTCGCCATCGGCCGGCAACTGTGCGAGGTGGCTCATGGCGCGGTTGCACTCGCTGCAAACAGGCCATAGACGCGCGGGCAGTCCCCAGGGAAGACCACCGAGCTTGGGCACCAGTCCGGGCTCCGCGCCCTCGCGGAACTGAGGGTAGTAGCTACGCATAAAAACTGGCTCAGAGCGGAATGTTCCCGTGCTTGCGCCACGGGTTCTCGAGCTTCTTCTCGCGCAGCATCACCAGCGAACGGCAGATGCGCTTGCGCGTCTCGTGCGGCAGGATCACGTCGTCGATGTAGCCGCGTGCGCCGGCCACGTAGGGGTTGGCAAAGCGGGCCTTGTACTCGGCTTCGCGGGCGGCGAGTTTCTCGGGGTCGTTCTTGTCTTCGCGGAAGATGATTTCCACCGCGCCCTTGGCGCCCATCACCGCGATCTCGGCGCGTGGCCACGCAAGGTTCACGTCGCCGCGCAGGTGCTTGGACGCCATCACGTCGTACGCACCGCCGTAGGCCTTGCGCGTGATGACGGTGATCTTCGGCACCGTGCATTCCGCATACGCGTAGAGCAGCTTGGCGCCGTGCTTGATGATGCCGCCGTACTCCTGCCCGGTGCCGGGCATGAAGCCGGGCACGTCGACGAAGGTGACGACCGGAATGTTGAACGCATCGCAAAAGCGCACGAAGCGCGCCGCCTTGATGCTGCTCTTGATGTCCAGGCACCCCGCCAGCACCAGCGGCTGGTTCGCCACGATACCGACCGTCTGGCCTTCCATGCGCGCGAAGCCGATCACGATGTTCTTCGCGTAGTCGGGCTGCAGCTCGAAGAAGTCGCCGTCGTCCACCACCTTGAGGATCAGCTCCTTGATGTCATAGGGCTTGTTCGGGTTGTCGGGCACCAGCGTGTCCAGCGAGTAGTCGGGACGGTCGGCCGGATCGCCCTGGCCGTTGTTGCCCATGCGCACCGGCGGCTTCTCGCGGTTGTTGAGCGGCAGGTAGTTGTAGAGGCGCCGCAGCATCATCAGCGCCTCGACGTCGTTCTCGAACGCCATGTCGGCCACGCCGCTGCGGGTGGTGTGGGTGACGGCGCCGCCCAGCTCCTCGGCCGTCACGGTTTCGTGCGTCACGGTCTTCACCACCTCGGGGCCGGTGACGAACATGTAGCTGGAGTCCTTCACCATGAAGATGAAGTCGGTCATGGCCGGCGAATACACCGCGCCGCCGGCGCACGGCCCCATGATCATGCTGATCTGCGGCACCACGCCCGAGGCCATCACGTTGCGCTGGAACACGTCGGCATAGCCGCCGAGCGAGGCCACGCCTTCCTGGATGCGCGCGCCGCCCGAATCGTTCAGGCCGATGACCGGTGCGCCGACCTTCATCGCCTGGTCCATCACCTTGCAGATTTTTTCGGCATGCGCTTCGCTGAGCGCGCCGCCGAAGACGGTGAAGTCCTGGCTGTACACGAAGACCAGGCGCCCGTTGATCATTCCGTAGCCGGTGACCACGCCGTCGCCGGGGATCTTCTGCTCGGCCATGCCGAAGTCGACCGAGCGGTGCTCGACGAACATGTCCCACTCTTCGAAGGTGTTGTCGTCGAGCAGGAGTTCGATGCGCTCGCGCGCCGTGAGCTTGCCCTTGGCGTGCTGCGCATCGATGCGCTTTTGCCCGCCGCCCAGACGCGCCTGGGCGCGGCGCTTTTCGAGTTGTTCGATCAGTTCTTGCATGGTGTGCTTCCGAAGCTGTGGTCTTGAATGAGATGGCTCAGGGCCTGGCCGTGATGGCTGCTGCGGCGAGCAGGCTGCGCGCCGCGGTCGATGCGGGCAGCGCGCCCTGCGCCACCTGCTGGGTGAGTTGCGGCAGCAGTTCGCGCACCTGCGGGTGCTGCCTGAAGGCTTGCTTCAGCCCCGCGTCGATGCGCTCCCACATCCATGCGGTGGCCTGCTTTTCGCGGCGCTTGGCGAGCTTGCCGTTGGCGGTCTGCAGTTGCCTGAATTCAGTGACGGCATCCCAGAACGCATCGACGCCCGTGCCCGCCAGCGCGCTCAGCTGCAGCACCCTGGGCAGCCAGAAGCGCACCTCGGCGCCGCTGTGCGCGTCGTGCACCGCGTGCGCATGGTCAGGGTTGCCCTGGTGGCCAAAAAGGCGCAGCGCGGAGGTGATCTGCGCCTGCGCGCGCGTGGCGGCATCCTTGTCGATGTCGGCCTTGTTGATGACGACAAGGTCCGCGAGCTCCATCACGCCCTTCTTGATCGCCTGCAGGTCATCGCCGGCGTTGGGCAGCTGCATCAGCACGAACATGTCGGTCATGCCGGACACCGCCGTCTCAGACTGGCCCACGCCCACGGTCTCGACGATCACGATGTCGTAGCCGGCGGCCTCGCACACCAGCATTGCCTCGCGCGTTTTTTCGGCGACGCCGCCGAGCGTGCCGCTCGACGGGCTCGGGCGGATGTAGGCGCGCTCGTGCACCGACAGTCGCTCCATGCGCGTCTTGTCGCCGAGGATGGAGCCGCCCGAAACGGTGGACGACGGGTCGATGGTGAGCACCGCGACGCGATGGCCCTTGTCGATCAGCAGCAGGCCGAGCGTTTCGATGAAGGTCGACTTGCCGACGCCGGGCACGCCCGAGATACCGAGGCGAAACGAATTGCCCGTGCGCGGCAGGAGCGCGGTGAGCAACTCGTCGGCTTGCGCGCGGTGGTCGGCCCGGGTCGATTCGAGCAGCGTGATCGCCTTGGCGATCGCGCGGCGCTGCGCCATGCCCGGCGAATCGGTTACAGCGCTTTGCAGCGCCTGCACCGTGTTCAGCACGCGGCCTCCGCGGCCGCCACGCGCCAGCGGTAGTGCAGGTCGACGCCCTCCTCGCCTTCGAGCACGAAGCCGTGCCGCAGGTAGAAGCGGTTGGCATCGCTCTGCACGAGGGCGGTGAGCTTGATGTCGAGGTTCTTCTCGCGCGCCTGGGCCTTGGCCCAGCGCATCACCCATTCGCCGATGCCCCGGCCCTGGAAGCCGGTGCGCAGGTACAGGTGGTCGAGCCGCAGCGCATCCGCGCCCTCGGGCTTGAGCGTGACGAAGCCCACGCGCTGGTCGCCGTCGAGCACGATGTGATGCATGTACGGCACGGCAAAACCGGCACTCAGCCGTTCGCGCGAACGCGTGAGGTCGAAGCGCCCGACGCGCTCCAGGCTCGGGCGCATCGCATCGATGCGCACGGCCAGCATGTCCTCGAAATCGCTGGAATCCACGGGCTGCAGCGACAGCCGCGACAGGAGATCGCCCACGTATGGCTTTCCGCTCAGGCCGCGACCGCCGCGCGGATCTGCTCCAGCACGTCCTTGGCGCTGGCAGGGATCGGGGTGCCCGGTCCATAGATGCCCTTGACGCCGGCCTCGTAGAGAAAGTCGTAGTCCTGCCGCGGAATCACGCCGCCGACGAACACGATGATGTCGTCCGCGCCCTGCTTCTTGAGCTCGTTGATGATGGCCGGCACGAGCGTCTTGTGGCCGGCTGCGAGGGTGCTCACGCCGACGGCATGCACGTCGTTCTCGATGGCTTGCCGCGCGCATTCTTCGGGCGTCTGGAAGAGCGGTCCCATGTCCACGTCGAAGCCCAGGTCGGCAAAGGCCGTGGCCACCACCTTGGCACCGCGGTCGTGCCCGTCTTGCCCGAGCTTGGAGATCATCACGCGCGGACGGCGCCCCTGCGCTTCGGCGAAGGCGTTGATTTCGGTCTTGAGGGTTTCCCAGCCTTCGGCCGAGTCATAGGCAGCTGCGTACACACCGGTCACCTTTTGCGTGTCGGCCCGATGGCGGCCGAATGATTTTTCGAGCGCGTCCGAAATCTCGCCCACCGTGGCGCGCAGGCGCACCGCATCGATGCTCAACGCGAGCAGGTTGCCCGTGCCGTTCTCGGCCGCTTCGGTGAGCGCGTCGAGCGCGGCCTGCACCTTGGCGGTGTCGCGCGAGGCGCGGATCTTCTGCAGCCGCGCCACCTGCTGGTCGCGCACCATCACGTTGTCGATGGAGAGGCTGTCGATCGCGTCCTCGTTCTTCAACTTGTACTTGTTGACGCCCACGATCACGTCCTTGCCCGAGTCGATGCGCGCCTGCTTCTCGGCGGCGGCCGCTTCGATCTTGAGCTTGGCCCAGCCGCTGTCGACCGCCTTGGTCATGCCGCCCATGGCCTCGACCTCTTCGATGATGGCCCAGGCCGCATCGGCCATGTCCTGCGTGAGCTTCTCCATCATGTAGCTGCCGGCCCAGGGGTCGACCACGTTGGTGATGTGCGTCTCTTCCTGGATGATGAGCTGCGTGTTGCGCGCGATGCGCGAACTGAACTCGGTGGGCAGCGCAATCGCTTCGTCCAGCGCGTTGGTGTGCAGCGACTGCGTGCCGCCGAACACCGCGGCCATCGCCTCGATGGTGGTGCGCACGATGTTGTTGTAGGGGTCCTGCTCGGTGAGGCTCCAACCCGAGGTCTGGCAGTGCGTGCGCAGCATCAGGCTCTTGGGGTTCTTGGGTTCGAACTCCTTCATGATGCGGCACCACAGGAGGCGCGCCGCGCGCATCTTGGCCACTTCCAGATAGAAGTTCATGCCGATCGCCCAGAAGAAGCTCAGGCGCCCGGCGAAGCCGTCGACATCGAGGCCCTTGGCCAGCGCGGTCTTCACGTATTCCTTGCCGTCGGCCAGCGTGAACGCGAGCTCCAGCGCCTGGTTCGCGCCGGCCTCCTGCATGTGATAGCCGCTGATCGAAATCGAGTTGAACTTGGGCATGTTCTCTGCCGTGTACTCGATGATGTCGCCGATGATCCGCATGCTCGGCGCGGGCGGAAAGATGTAGGTGTTGCGGACCATGAACTCCTTGAGGATGTCGTTCTGGATGGTTCCGCTCAGCTGGTCCTGCGCCACGCCCTGCTCTTCGGCCGCGACCACGTAGCCCGCGAGCACCGGCAGCACCGCGCCGTTCATCGTCATCGACACGGAGACCTTGTCCAGCGGGATCTGGTCGAACAGGATCTTCATGTCCTCCACCGAATCGATCGCCACGCCAGCCTTGCCGACGTCGCCGGTCACGCGCGGGTGGTCGCTGTCGTAGCCGCGGTGGGTGGCGAGGTCGAAGGCCACGCTCACGCCCTGGCCGCCCGCGGCGAGTGCCTTGCGATAGAAGGCGTTCGACTCTTCGGCGGTCGAGAAGCCGGCGTATTGGCGGATGGTCCAGGGGCGCACCGCGTACATGGTGGCCTGCGGGCCGCGCAGGTACGGCTCGAAGCCGGGCAGCGTGTCGGTGTACTTCAGGCCCTGCAGGTCGGCCGCGGTGTAGAGCGGCTTGACGGTGATGCCGTCGGGCGTGATCCAGTTCAGCGCTTTCAGGTCGCCACCGGGCGCGGACTTCGCGGCGGACTTCGCCCAGGCATCGAGGTCGGCGGGCTTGAAAGTGGGTTCGGGTTTGCTGCTCATGGAAGGCGCCGCTTTGCAGTTGTCTTGCAGGAATTCGCGATTCGCCCGCAGGGATTTGCAGGCCGGCAGCGAGTCTAACCGATCCATAATTATTAATTCAAACCCATTTTTTGCAGTACATTCCTGCCCATGTCCGCCGTCACCCTTACCCCGCGCGCCCTCTATGAAGAGGTGGCCGAGCTGCTGCGCCAGCGGATCTTCCGCCGCGAACTGGAACCCGGCAGCTGGATCGACGAACTCAAGCTCGCCGAGGAATACGGCATCAGCCGCACCCCGCTGCGCGAGGCGCTGAAGGTGCTGGCCGCCGAAGGGCTGGTGACGATGAAGGTGCGCCGCGGCGCCTACGTCACCGAGGTGTCCGAGCAGGACCTGGCGGATGTCTATCACCTGCTCTCCCTGCTGGAGAGCGATGCGGCCGGGGTGGTCGCCGAACGTGCCACCGATGCCGAGCGCGCCGAGCTCAAGAAGCTGCACACCGAACTCGAAGCCGCCGCCGCGCCGGGCAAGGAAGACCGCGAGCACTTCTTCGCGCTCAACGAGCGCTTTCACATGCGGCTGCTGGCCATCGCCAACAACAAGTGGCGCGACCAGATGGTGGCCGACCTGCGCAAGGTGATGAAGCTCAACCGGCACAACTCGCTGCTGAAGGCCGGGCGCATCGCCGAATCGCTGGCGGAGCACCGGTCGGTGATGGCCGCCATCGAGGCGCGCGACGCCACGGCCGCCATGGCCCGCATGCGTGAGCACTTCAAGAGCGGCCTCGAAGCGGCCACCTAGGCTCACCCCAGGCTTCGCGCACTTCGTGTCGCTTCGCCTCCCCCCTTCCAGGGGCGATACCTGCGGCCCGGCAGAACCGGTTCCGCGGCATCCCGCGAAAAGGCACGCCTTGTTTGGGATCAGTCGCGGATGGTTGTACCGGCTTCGGCCGCGATCCGCCGCGCCACTTCCAGCAGCCGGGGCGCCACCCGCTCCAGCATGACATCCTTGGGCAGCAGGTAGGCCGGACCGCCGCAGCTCACGCCGTAGCGTTCGCCGCGCGGCCCCTGCAGCGCAAAGCCGAGGGCGTGGATGTGGGGATGCCACTCGCCGAAGGAACTGCAATAGCCCAGCCGGTCGTATTCCTCGATGCCCGCCATGAGCCGAGGCGCCAAGGTGAACCAGTTCTCGCCCGTCTCGATGCGGATCTGCTCCAGCAGCGCGTCCCGTTCGGGCTGCGGCAGTGCCGCCAGGTAAGCCCGGCCGGCGGCCGAGGTGGTGATCGACAGGCGCGAGCCGACCTCGATGCGCGAACTGATCAACGCAGAACGCGGTCGCAGCGAATCGATGACGAGCAGATCGAGATCGTCGCGCACCCCCATGTGGATGCTGGCGCCCGCGAATTCGGACAGCTCCGTCAGATGCGGCCGCGCCACCGTTCGCAGGTCGAAATGCCGCAGGTACCGGCTGCTCATGTCGAGCAGCGCCGGCCCCAGGCTGAAGCGCTCGCTGTCGCGCGACTGGCGCAGGTAGCCGGCGCCTACCAGCGTCGCGGTCAGCCGCGAGACAGTGGCCTTGGGAATGCCCGTCGTGTCGGCCAGATCCCGGTTGCCCATCGGTGCGGCAGCCATACCGATGGTCTTGAGCAGTGACAAGCCGCGTGCGAGCGCGCTCACTTCCTCTTTGCTGCCAACAGCTTCACTCATGAAGAACCTTTTTTGTTTCCCTGACCTCTTTATTCTTGAGCAAAAACAGGTGCACAGGCCACACTTGTTGTTGCATTGTTTCGGAACCATGTTCCGTTAAAAAGCGGTGAAATGCCCCGATTCAGGAGCTAAAAAGGGCGTTTTCGAGCAAACAAAAACACGGAATCTCCGAGTTTTGGAATTGGCCTGAGTGAACTGCAGAAGCAGAAAACCGGCCTCGGCGGCCGGGGCCCGGTCACCCGTTCAGGCGGCCTGCGCGACCGGTTCGTGCGCCAGCGCCATCACCTCGTGCGGCGGGCGCGTCTTCAGGCGATGGTCGCTCCAGACCTGCCGCCAGCGGCGCGCGCCGGGCAGGCCATTGCGCAGACCCAGCATGTGGCGCGCGATCGACGACCACTGCGTGCCATGCTCGGCCGCCTCGCGAACCATGTAGTCGCACATCAGCGACTCCACCTCTTCGCGCGTGAGCGGCTGCGGCGCGGCACCGAAGAACTCGGCATCCCACTCGGCGAGCCACCAGGGGTTGTGATACGCCTCGCGCCCGACCATCACGCCATCGAGCAGGCGCAGGTGTTCATGCACTTGTTCGTTGACGGAAATGCCGCCGTTGATGGAGAACTTCAGACCTGGAAAGTCGTGCTTCAGCCGATGGACCAGCGCGTAGCGCAGCGGCGGGATCTCGCGGTTCTGCTTGGGGCTGAGGCCCTGCAGCCACGCATTGCGCGCATGAACGATGAAGGTCTCGCACCCCGCTTCGCTCACCTTGCCGACGAAGTCGCGCACGAACTCGTAGCTCTCGATCTTGTCGATGCCGATGCGATGCTTGACCGTGACGGGCACGCGCACCACATCGACCATTGCCTTCACGCAATCGGCCACCAGCTGCGGCTCGTTCATGAGGCAGGCGCCGAACGCGCCGCGCTGCACGCGCTCGCTCGGGCAGCCGCAGTTGAGGTTGATCTCGTCGTAGCCCCATTCCTCGCCGAGCTTCGCGCAATGCGCGAGGTCGGCAGGCTCGCTGCCACCGAGCTGCAGCGCCACGGGATGTTCTTCGGCGTTGAAGCGAAGGTGCCGCGGCACGTCGCCATGCACCAAGGCACCGGTCGTCACCATCTCTGTGTAGAGCAGCGCGTGGCGCGACATCAGGCGGTGGAAGTACCTGCAATGACGGTCCGTCCAATCCATCATGGGTGCAACGGAGATGACCTTCTCTTCCAAAACGCGTGATCCTGTGGTGTCGACATCGGCCCGGACATCGGGCAGAGAAGGCGGCGATTTTCTCACGCGGCCAGCGCGAGCGCCTCGGTCAGCTGCTCGACCGTGTAGGGCTTGCGCAGCCAGGTGGTCCCCGCCAGCGTCTTCGCGGGTTGCGCCTGGCCGGTCACGAAGATCACAGGAACGCGGTAGTCGCGCAGCAGCCGCTCGGCCAGGTCGTACCCCGACAGCGCGGGCAGGCCGATGTCCACCATCACCACATCGAAGGCGCCCTCGAAGAAGCGAGAGATCGCGGCCTCGGCGCTCTTGACGCCCGTGGCCCAGTGCCCCAGGGCCTCGAGCAGTTTCAGGGTGGTGGCGAGCGTGTCGGCATCGTCCTCCACGAGCAGTACGCGAAGCTTGGGTTGCGGGGCATTGGTCATTGCGTGACATTTTTCCAGACAACACGGGGGGCTGCAGCCACCGCGGCCCACCACCCTACAGGGATGTACGACAGATGGCGGCGTTGTCTTACTCGGCGCCGGGCGTCCGTCCCGACAATGACCTCCTCGGCCGAGACAAGCCGATGGACCGCACCTCGCTTTCGCAACAACAATGACCCGTATCTACCTCATAGAAGACAACCCTCTGATCGCGACGACGCTGACCGACGGGCTGCAAGAATTTTCCGAATGCGATGTCATCGGCACCGCAACCACCTCCGATGAAGCGATCGACTGGCTCAAGGCCAACCCCGGCGAATGGGATGCGGCGGTGATCGATGTGTTTCTCGCCAAGGGCAACGGGCTCACCGTGGCGCAGTACCTGAAGGACAACAAGCTGCCCGAGCAGCGCACCGTGGTGCTCATGAACTACGCGACCTCGGAAGTGCGCGAAGGCGCGCTGTCGGCGGGCGTCGACGCGGTGTTCGACAAGTCGCTGCAGCTCGAGGCGTTCTACACCTTCTGCGCAGCACTGAACATCACGCCCCGGCGCTGACACAATCGGCCGCGTGCCGTTCTTCCAAAAATACTGCCTGCCTCTTGGCCTTGCGCTCGCACTGATCCTTGCGGCTCCGCTTGTGCGGGCGGCAGACCCTGTGCTCCTCGTCACTTCGCCCGCCGCCCTGCAAGCCGCCGAAAAATCGGGCGCCGGCTTCGCCCACTGGATCGGCGATGCGCCCGCATTGCCCGACGGCATCGCCACCAACCAGTCCTTGATGCGCTCTGCGGCCTGGCAATCCATCGCCACGCCGCTCGGCGAAAGCCTCGCGCGCATCCAGCGCACGGACAAGCAGGCCGGCGTCGGCATCTCGCGCTATCCGCACCGGCTGTTCGATGCACGCTGGCTCGCGAGCCCCGATGCTTTCTTCGAACTGGTCGGCGTGGCCAACCGCATGGACCGCCGGCCTTTCCAGAGTGGCGCATGCGGCGAGACGCGGCTCGTGTACCGGCTCGCGTATCGCACCGCTGCGATGCAGTCGCGCCTGCCGATGACCATCAATGTGGAACTGCGCGGCGATGCACCTGATGCGAACGGCAGCTGCGCCAGCGCCGCGCGACTCTGGCAGCCGCCGCAGGCTTCGATGAAGGACGAGGCGCTCGGCCGCTGGCTGGTGTCGCCCGGTGGTCCGCTCGCGCCAGAGCGCCTCGCACCCGCGCGCATCGCGCAGGTCACCACCAACCTGCAGAGCGTGCGCTGGCCCTCCGCGGTGCGGCCCGATCTGGGCGGTCATGCCGAGTACATGCTGCGCGCCTTCCGATGGAATGCCGGTGCGAAGCGCTTCGACGTGGCGCCGCTCGAGAACACGCCCGACGTCGCGCGGCTCAAGGCCAACGCGCCGCTGCGCAAGGAACTTCAGCAATGGCTGCAGCAGCCCGCCAACCTGCGCGCGCTGGACGAAGCGACCGTACAGATTCCGGAGAAGTTTCTCGCGACCGAGTCGATCTCGGTCGCACCGCGCGGCCTCGCGCGTCTGGCGAACCGGCCGTTCGCGCAGGTCTTCCCACCCGGCGAGTGGCAGGCTGTTCCCGGCAGCCGCACGCTGCAATCGCCGCAGGCCATGCTGCGCCGGCTCGACGATCTCAGCTGCGCGGGTTGCCACCAGAGCCGCGCGGTCGCGGGCTTTCATCTGCTGGGCATCGACCGGCGCGGCGCATCGCGCACCTTCACGACGGGCAACGCGCTCGCCCTGCCGCACTCGCCACACCTGCAGGACGAACTGACGCGGCGCGGCACCTACGTGAACGCCTCGTTATCGACACCGAAGCCCGACCCGTTCCGCCCGCTCGCCGAACCTGACAGCACGAGCGCCGCGCCCGAAAGAGCCACGGTCGGCGCAAGCTGCGAACCCACGCGCATCACGCAGTCTGCCAACCCGTGGCTCGACCGCGCCGAAAAGCAGCCGCGCGTCGCCTGCGAAGGCATGCTTTCCGTGTGCGAGAAAACCTCGGTCGGCTTCCCCGGCGGCATGTGCTCGGGGCCGTGCGATCCGCTCGACAAGAACGGCACCTGCGGCGGCATCGCCATCCTCAGCGACTTCAACCAGTGCCTGGCCGCGAACAAGCCCTTCGGCGAATGCCTCGCCAAACACACGCGCCCCGGCAACCTGCGCAGCTGCTCGGCGCAGCAGCCCTGCCGTGACGACTACATCTGCGCGCAGGCCGAGGGCCAGCCCGAAGGGCGCGGCGCCTGCATTCCGCCTTACTTTCTCTTCCAGATGCGGGTCGACGGCCACTCCTGAAAACCGCGAGGCTCAGGTGGGCATGAAACATCGCTTGCCATTAGATCGCATGCGATCTAATATCCGCCCCCATGCCTTCCAAGCGCCCTGCCGCCCCACCTGTCGAAGCCCCCGCGACCAATCCGCTGGCGCTCGACGAGCAGCTCTGCTTCGCCGTGTATTCCACGATGTTGAGCCTCAACAAGGTGTACCGCGGCCTGCTGCGCGACCTGGACCTGACCTACCTGCAGTACCTCGTCATGCTCGTGCTGTGGGAGAAAGACTCGGTCAACGTCTCCGAGATCTGCAAGCGCCTCGCGCTCGAAACCACCACCCTCACACCGCTGCTCAAGCGCCTCGAGGCGCGCGGGCTCATCCAGCGCGTGCGCTCGGCATCGGACGAGCGCCAGGTCATCGTGTCGCTCACCACCGAAGGCCGCGCCATGCACAAGAAGGCCCGCGCGTTGCCGGCCTGCGTGGCGGAAGCAATGGCGCTGGAGCCCCAGGACATCGGCAACCTGCGCGACCAGTTGCTCGCACTGCGCTCGAACCTCGACAGGAACGCGTGATGGCTCGCCGCATCCGCCTTCCTGTTTTTTCATGCCATTTATATCGCATGCGATATTAATACATGCGATCAGAAATTTGCCCTCCATACCCACCACGTCATCGAAAGAACGCACCATGTCCGCCAACAGCCTGAACTCCACCGCCACCCGTCGCAGCCTGCTGCTCGGCGGCGCCTCCGTCGCAGCCGGCGCCCTCGTTGGCACCGGCTTCTCCTCCGCGGCATCCGCCGCGTCCACCGCCGCGCCGAAGCCCGGCGCGGTTACCACCTCTCCACTCAAAGGAAAGCAGACCATGAGCAACATCATCACGACCAAAGACGGCACCCAGCTGTACTTCAAGGACTGGGGCCCCGCCTCCGGCCAGCCCATCGTGTTCAGCCACGGCTGGCCGCTCGACTCGGACAGCTGGGAATCGCAGATGCTCTTCCTCGCCTCGCAGGGCTACCGCACCGTTGCGCACGACCGCCGCGGCCACGGCCGCTCGAGCCAGCCCTGGAACGGCAACGACATGGACACCTACGCCGACGACCTCGCCACCGTCATCGACACGCTGGACCTGAAGAACGCCGTGCTCGTCGGCTTCTCGACCGGCGGCGGCGAAGTGGCGCGCTACATCGGCCGCCACGGCACCAAGCGCGTCGCCAAGGCGGCGCTCATCTCGGCCGTGCCGCCGCTCATGCTCAAGACCGCGGCCAACCCCGGCGGCCTGCCCATCGAAGTGTTCGACGGCCTGCGCGCCGCGCAACTGGCCAACCGCTCGCAGTTCTACAAGGACGTGCCCTCGGGCCCCTTCTACGGCTTCAACCGTCCGGGCGCGAAGTCCTCACAGGGCCTCATCGATGCATGGTGGGCACAGGGCATGCTCGGCGGCCACAAGAACACCTACGACTCGATCAAGGCGTTCTCGGAAACCGACTTCACCGAAGACCTGAAGAAGTTCGACGTACCCACGCTCATCATCCACGGCGACGACGACCAGATCGTGCCCATCGGCGCCGCGGGTCTGGCCTCGGCCAAGCTGGTGAAGAACAACAAGCTCATCGTCTACCCCGGCGCGCCGCACGGCCTGACCGACACCCACAAGGACAAGTTCAACGCCGACCTGCTGGCGTTCATCAAGTCCTGATCGCCGACTCGGCGCGCGCTCGGCGATCGGCCGGGCCTCTTTTAGTATTCCGTGCACAACATGAAGAACTGAGAGGCCCCGGTGGACATCTTCGAAAACGTCCTTCTCATGCTGGTCGCGGCGTGCCTGCTCTTGCAGCTCTCGCGCCGCCTCGCGCTGCCCTACCCATCGCTGCTGGCGCTGGCCGGCGTCGGGCTCGGCGCGATGCCGTGGGTGCCGCACATCCACTTCGACCCGCACCTGGCGCTCGCCCTCTTCATCGCACCAGCCCTCCTCGACTCGGCTTTCGACACCTCGCCGCGCGAACTGCGACGCAACTGGATGCCGCTGGTCTCGCTGGTGCTGGTGGCCGTGCTGCTGACCACCGCCGTGGTGGCATGGGCCGGCTGGGCCTTCGCGGGGCTGCCGATTGCCGCCGCCATCACCCTCGGCGCCATCGTCGCGCCGCCCGATGCGGTGGCCGCAGCGGCGGTGATGCAGCAGTTCCGCATTCCGCGGCGCACGCTGTCGCTCATCAACGGCGAGAGCCTGCTCAACGATGCCGTCGCGCTGCTGGTGTTCGGCGTGGCGGTGTCGGCCGCGGGCGCTGCGCACCAGCCCATTGCAAGCTCGCTGCCGATGCTGCTGGTGGCGGTGCCGGGCGGCGCCGTGGTCGGCATCCTGCTCGGCAAGATCTACCTGCACTTCGTGAGCCCGCTCTTCGCGGGCACGCGCTCGGCCATCATCTTCCAGTTCGTGATGACCTTTGCCGCGTGGATCGTGGCCGAGCGGCTGCACCTGTCGCCGATCATCTCGGTGGTCGCGTTCGGCATGAAGCTGGGCCAGTACGCACCGAGCCGCAGCGCACCGCGGGACCGCGTGCAGTCGTATGCGGTGTGGGGCGCGGTGGTGTTCACGCTCAACGTGCTCGCATTCTTTTTGATGGGACTGCAGGCGCGCGGCATTCTCGACCGGCTCTCCGGCCCCGCGCTCACGCACGCGCTGCAGTTCGCGGGCCTCGTGCTCGCGCTGGTCATTGCGGTGCGGGTCGTGTGGGTGCTGTTCTACGGGGCGGTGATGCGCACGGTGAAGCACCGGCTGGGCCTCAAACCCAAGGGCATCTCGATCCCTTCGAAGCGCATCGGCTTCCTGGTCGGCTGGTCGGGCATGCGCGGGCTGGTCACCATGGCCACGGCCTTTGCGCTGCCAGCGGATTTTCCGGGGCGCGACCTCATCGTGCTGAGCGCGTTCGCGGTGGTGCTCGGCACGCTGGTGATCCAGGGCTTCACCATCGGTCCGCTGATCAAGGCGCTGAAGATCGAGCCGGACGCCTCACAGGATCAGGAAGTCTCGCTCGCGCGCATCGCGATGATGGATGCGGCGCTCTCTGCATTGGAATCAGAGCGCGGCGACGAAGCCAATGCGGTGCGCGACGAATACCGTGCCGCGCGGACCATCGCCGCCGATGAGAGCCAGCCGCAGGCCAGGACAGCACACGACCGCCTGCGCGCCACGGCCATTCGTGCGCAGCGGCAGGCGTTGGAGGCGCTGCGCGAGAGCGGGCAGATCGAGGACGACACCTACCACCGGCTCGAAGAGGAGATGGATTGGGCTGAGCTCAATGCCATTCCTGCAAACGACGTGCGGCTACAGAGCGTGTAGTGCCCTCTTGCTCCCTATCCCCTTGGGGAGAGGGAACAACACTTCAGCCCTCCTCGTACCACCGGTCCTTCGCCAGCATCACCCGGTGGTGCCCGTGCCCCGACGGCATCATCGGAAAGCAGTTCTCCTGCGCCGCGACCTGCACGTCGAGAAAGAACGGCCCCTCGCTCGCCAGGCACTCGGCCAGCGCATCTTCAAGCTCGGCCGGCTCCGTCACCCGCCGCGCCCCCCATCCGAAGGCCTTCGCCAGCGCCACGAAATCCGGCAGCGCCTCGTTCCAGCTGTGGCTCAGGCGGTTGCCGTGGTTCAGCTCCTGCCACTGCCGCACCATGCCCATGTAGCCGTTGTTGCACAGCACCAGCTTCACCGGCGTGCGGTGCTGCACCGCCGTCGACAACTCCTGGATGTTCATGAGCACCGACGCATCGCCGCTCACGCACACGCACAGCGCGTCGGGGTGGCCGATCTGCGCGCCGATGGCTGCTGGCAACCCATAGCCCATCGTCCCCGCGCCGCCCGAGGTGAGCCAGTGGCGCGGGCTGTCGAAGCGCAGGTACTGCGCGGCCCACATCTGGTGCTGGCCCACGTCGGTCGAGACGATCGCATCGCGCCCGCTGCGGCCGATGGCCTGCTGCAGCGACGACACCAGCTGCTGCGGCAGAATTGCATCCGCGCGCGGCTCGAACTTCAGGCACTCTTCCGCGCGCCAGCGCTCGATGCGCTCCCACCACGGCGCGAGGCGCTCGGGCGCGAAGCCCTCTTCGGGCAGCAACGCCAGCACCGCATCGAGGATCGTCGCGCAGTCGCCCACCATCGGCACATCGACCTGCACGATCTTGTTGATGCTCGCCGGGTCGATGTCGATGTGGATCTTTCGCGCATGCGGGCAGAACTCGTCGAGCTTGCCGGTCACGCGGTCGTCGAAGCGCGCGCCGACGCACACCACCAGGTCGGCCTCGTGCATCGCGAGGTTCGCTTCCAGGTTGCCGTGCATGCCGAGCATGCCGATGAACTTTGCATCCGATGCCGGGAAGGCACCCAGCCCCATCAGCGTCAGCGTGCAGGGCGCGTGCAGGCGGTTCACCAGTTGCGTGAAGGCCTCGCAGGCTGCAGGCCCCGAGTTGATGAGCCCGCCGCCGCCATAGAGCACCGGGCGCCGCGCCGTCGAAAGCAAATCGGCCGCGCGCTGCAGCATCGCCTTGGGCGGCAACGCCGCCCGGCTCGTGCGCAGCGGGCGCAATGGCGTCGAGGTGCCACCCTGCCCCAGGCGCATCAACTGGATGTCCTTCGGCACATCGAGCAGCACCGGCCCCGGCCGGCCCGTCGATGCGATGTCTAGCGCGCGACGCACCAGCGCCGGCACGTCGTCGGCCGCGCGCACCTGCTGGTTCCACTTGGTCACCGAGCGCGACATGCCCAGCGCATCGCTCTCCTGAAAGGCCTGCGTGCCGATCACCGCCGTGGCCACCTGCCCGCTGATGCACAGCACCGGCACCGAATCGCTCATCGCATCGAGCAGCCCCGTGATGGTGTTGCCCACGCCCGGCCCCGAGGTGACCAGCACCACGCCCACCCGCCCCGTGCTGCGCGCATAGCCCTCGGCCGCATGCACCGCGGCCTGCTCGTGGCGCACCAGCACATGGCGAAGGCGCGGCTCGCCGTGCAGCGCGTCGTACAGCGGCAGCGCCGCGCCGCCGGGGTAGCCGAAGATGGTGTCGACGCCGCACTCCACCAGCGTATCGAGCAGGGCCTCCGCGCCGTTGCGCACGCGGGGCGGCGCTTCAGGGTGAAGGGACAGGGAAGACGTGAGGGGTAGGTCGAGCAATCTCATGCCGTCAATTCTTCCGTTATTGATGCAGAATTTGCTTCATTCTTTTGGCTCTTTTGGCCCCATTTATGAAAACCAATCGGAAAACAGCACCATCTGAAGAAGGATCTTTCGACAAGATCGACATGGCCATCCTCCGCGTGCTGCTGCTCGACTCCCGCAAGACCCTGCAGGAAATCGGCAACGAGGTCGGCCTCTCGCCCACCAGTTGCTGGACGCGCATCAAGAAGCTAGAGGCGCAGGGCGTCATCAAGCGCTACACCGTCGACGTCGATCCGGCCAAGCTCGGCTATCACGATTCGGTGATCGTGCAGGTCACGCTGGAGAGCCACACCGACGAAACCCTCTACGACTTCGGCCGCGTGCTCGCGACCATTCCCGAGATCCAGGAGGCCTACCTCGTCTCCGGCGACTACGACTACTACATCCGCATCGCCGTGCGCGACACGCGCGACTACGAGCGACTGCTGCGCGAAAAGCTCTACAAGATCCCCGGCATCCGCCACAGCAAATCGCACTTCGTGCTGCGGGTGCTGAAGGAAACCAGCGTGCCCGTCATCTGACGGTGCGGGCATCGCGTTGACCTGAACTCCCCCACAGGATCTTCGGATGTTCGATTTCTTCAAGAAGAAAAAGCCGCCGGCCCCGGCCGCCGCCCCCAGCGAGACCGGCCCCGCCGTTCCTCTGCCCCTTGCCGGACGCAAGGGGCACGTCGGCGCCATCGAGGCCGTCACGCTCGACGGCACCATGTACTTCTTCGGCTTCGACTTCAGCAGCGACCTCGTGCTCTCGCCCCTCATCGATGACATCGACCTCGCCGCGCGCTTCGCGAGCCAGCACATGACGCAGCGCGACGGCGCGCACGACGAGGCCTACTGGCGCGAGCTCGCGGGCTATGCCGTCGAAGGCTCCGAGCTGGCGACCGAAGAAGAAAGCCGCACCTTCAGCACCGCGTCGCTGGCCGCTTCCATCGCCAGCCTGGCGCGCGTGCGCCGCGAAGGCACGGTCGAGCCCGGCTTCGCCATCGAATACCACCTGCGCTATCTGCTCGGCGCCGCGGGCGGATGGGAAGTGCCGGAAGAAGCCGGCGACGAAGATGCCGACGAATGGATCGACGTCATCAGCGGCAACGAGCCGCTGGCCGAAGGCACGACGCTGCCCGACATCGCCGGCCGCCTGCAGGCGCACCTGAACGCACTGGTCGATGCAGCACCGGGCAACTGGTCCTCGAAGTTCACCGTACTGAAGGGCTGACGGCCTTAGAGCCGGATCAGCTCCACCCGCCGGTTCTTCGCGCGCCCCGCCTCGTTGTCGTTCGGCGCCACCGGCTCGGCCGCGCCCGCGCCGCGCGTGGTGAAGCGCCGCGGGTCCACGCCCGCCTTCACCAGCACGCCGATCACCGCGAGCGCGCGCCGCTTGGACAAGTCGTCGTTGTGCTTCGCCTCGCCCTGCGCATCGGTGTGCCCCACCACCGAGAGCTTGAGCGGCGGGTTGTTGCGCATGAGCTTGGTCATCTCGTCCAGCGTGGGCTGCGACTCGGGGCGGATCACGTCCTTGTCCAGGTCGAACAGGATGCCGTAGAGGTTGATGCGCCCCGTCTCGGCCAGGCTTTTCTGCATGGCCGATGCGTCGACGAACACGATCTTGTCGCCCTCCATCGCCTTGGCTTCCACCACCCGCACGAAGGCGTGGCTGCCGACATCGGCGTTGTGCTCGGCGAGCGCGATGCTGGCGTACACGGTGCCGGTGGGGCCGGTCTTCTTCGCGAGCAGATAACGCCCGCTCACCGAAAAATAGTTGCGCACGTAGTCGCCGCTCTTGCCCAGGCGCGGCCACTCCGGGTCGTCGAAGGCCAGCGCAAAGTCGTAGGGCGTGGTCGTGTCCACGCTGTTGGGGCGCTTCTGGTAGCAGGTGGCGTTGGCGGTGCCGCAGGTGAAGAGCACATCGAAGCCCTTGGCCTTCAGGCTCGCCTCGTAGTTGCGCTGCACTTCGAGGAGCGACCGCCCGGCCGGCAGCTTGTAGTGATAGAGCGAGACCTTGCCTTCGAGCTTCAGCAGATCGGGCTTGCCCCCGCCCCAGTTCTGGAACGGCTCCTTGATGAGGCCCACTTCGTCGTAGGCCGTGACCTTGGTGCCGTCGAGCACCGCGCCTTCGTAGCGGCCGACGAGCGGGTGGTCTTTCTCGGGCGGCGCGGCGGCAAAAGCCGTGGAGGCGGTGGAGGCGGCCAGGCCGAGCAGGGCCGCGGCGGCGACGAAAGCGAGCTTTTTCATTGAAGCGTCGGGAAGAGCGGCAACGCTGCGAATGCTAGAGAGAGCACACGCCGCTGTGCATTCGACGGACGGCCTATGCCGCCTGCGCGCCCTGTCAGCCGGGCGTGCCGCCGTGCTGCAACGACGACGCGTGATCCTCGAAGCTGCCGCGCACCTGCCAGCCTTGCGGGCCCAGCGCCAACACCTTGTCCGACAGGCCGTGCGCGCCCGCCTCCGCCTTGACGTCTGCGGCGGCGGCGCACATGAGATCGAGGATTTTCTCGGCGCCGATCGTTTCGCCCGAGGCGCTGAAGCTGGCCTTGCTGTCCATGAAATAGACGACGTTGCGGCTCGGAACCACCGCCAGCAGTTCGCCCTGGAAGTCCTGGGCGAACTGGTGCCAGAGTTCCGGCAGCAGGAGCATGCAGGCTTCGAAGTCGCTGCCGGTCACCAACGCCTTGTAGAGCACCAGGTCCTGCATGCCGAGTTGCGGCGCCACTTTCTCGAACATGTTGCTCACGGCCTGGCGATGCATCTCCGCGGGGTCGAGGCCCAGCTGATCCATGCCCTCCTGCGTCAGCGTGACGAACTGGGTCGGCGTGTCGATCGCGTAGGTCACAAAGAGGCCGCTGTCGCCCGCAAAGGGATAGGCCACGGGCGTCTGCGCCTCGCGATCGCCGCCCCGCGCCTCGATCTCGTCGAGCATCGGCTGGACCCACTGGAGGAAATCCGCCGTCTTGATGCGCGGGTAGATGGAGGACGGTGAAGGTGGCGTGGCAGACATGGCGATGGATTGTCGGGGCGTCTTCTCGCCTGGCAAGTGCACAAAGTCATGCGTACTTTGGCAGTGCCGCGCGCCGGCTTGGAGAAGGCGGACTGGCAGTCGACCGGCATGCGCCCACCGCCGTTGGTGCGCGATATCGCACCGCCTGTCGGCACGGCGCGCAGCGACGAAGCGAAACCCGCGCGATCCGCGACTTACTAGCGCATTCAGTTTCCCCGCCCGCGCGGACTCTCTCTAAAGTGGACGCCCCTGTCGTTCGGCGACCCACTGTAGGGAGCAAGAAGGCGCCGCTCACGACACGCTTTGAAGAATGACCGCTTCGCCTCGCGGCGGGCCATCGGTGCGATGCGCACTCGGTGGGAAACGCGAGGCACAAAAGGCGACGGCCGAGGTGTGTCAGCACCCCAGCCGTCTAACCACATGACGTGCAACTACTCAGAAAGCGAGCACAACAAATGGCTAAACGAATTATGGCCGGCCCCCCTGCACCGGCACCCCGCAGCAAGTCGCCCAGCGGCACCGCCCCCACCATCACGGACGGACCCAGCGCGGCAGACCTTCTGGAGAACAGGCTGGAGCAATTGAAGTCGCTGCTGTGGTGCTGCTACGGCGAAGGCATCGACTGGTCCGGCGGCGACGGCCCCAAGCATCTGGGGAACGTGATGTGGCTCGCGGCGGATATGGTGGATCAGGCGGCGGAGTTGCATCAGCGGTGCTTGAGCGAGCGGGCTGGGCCGGCCTGATTGATAAGCGCATGCGCCGGCTGACGGCGCATGCGCAGGCACCGCTTCCGACAGACGGTCGCCTGTGGCAGCATGCGGCGGCGGACTCAACCCGCCAGCCCGCTGCAAAAAAGAAAAAAGCGGCAAGAACAAGCGCAGACGGTCCATTTTTCAAGAGGGAGCGCACATGGCAATTACTTCCGGTGTTGGCAAGGCTTTGACTGGCGGATTTTTTCTGCTGGGTGGATTGGCCGCCTCCGCCCAATCTTTTTCATTGGATAGCGTTTTATCCTTGAATTACAGATTCGGGCAACCTGCTTTCCCCGCTGCCGCCTATCGAAATATCAGCGCCGCCGAATTCAGATCAATGGTCCGCAAGGCTTTTCAAGCCTCGGGCTTCACTTTCATTGCTGTAGACGAACAAAAAAACAAATCCACGATTATTCAATTCGAATTTGCTCTTGATCCAAAAATAGGATCAAAGCCAAAAATCCTTGTATCCACCGATGAGTTACTTGACGGCAGAAAAAAGTGCAACCCGTGCTTTTTAAGATTTGCCCAAGTCAGCAATGCTGCAGAAATCGGAGCACTCCCGTGGATGGCGCAATACGATCTAAGCGCACTTCTCGTTCCGGCAATCGACAAGGCGTATTCAAATCTCGAATCCAGCGGGCGCGAGCACCTGGATCCTTCGTTTGGCTTCGGCTACAAGCCTCAATGGAAAGGCGAGCTAAATCGTTTTGGCAATTCGTACACCGGAATTAGTTTGCCTGATCTCAAAGAACTCATTTTCAGTGCATACAGGAATGCCGGCTTCATTCCGATTGACGGCGATATCGACTCAAAGGCTCCCGAACTCGGTTTGACTTTCAGCTTTCCCATAGATCCAGCCAAAGACGGCGGCGCCGTTTACAAATTGAGCATCCGCAGCCAGTACGATGCAAACGGCCACTGTTATCCCTGCGAGGTTGACGAACAATACAACCCATACCAGCGACTTCCTCCGGCGGGTTTGTCCGGGATTTTAAACCGCGCAACCCTCGAGTCCAGATTTTCAGCTGCCAGGAGTACGGCATTCGAAAATATGCGAACTGATCTCGCGCGCTATTTGCGACCTCGCTCCGTATTTTCAGTCCCAGTCAAACCGGCACCCCTTGGCTCGCCTCCCCCTCCGCCCACTCCGATCGTCGTGACATGACGACTCAGGCGCAGCCCGTCTTTGGCAATACCGGCATTGCAATGCCGCGGCTAGAGCATTGGCTTGTCTATATCAATATGTTTACGGCTTTATCAGCCGGAGTGCTGGCATCGTTGTCTGCACCCATGATGCTGGCCGTTCTTTATATTGATATATGGCTGTTTGCCAATCCTCACCTTATTGCAACCTACACGCGCATTCGCCAGATTTCGTCGAGTATCAAAACTCATTGGGTGTTGATTTTTGCCGCTCCGCTTTTAATAGCGGCAGGCTTGACAATCATCGCACTTGCCTATGAAGCAGCCGGGCTGCTGGCTCTCTATTTTGTGCTTCAGGCGTTTCATGTGACTCGCCAGAGTTATGGAATAGCAAGGCGCCACGACCGCCGACTGCAGGCGCCCAATCAAAGGCTGCCTTATTTTTTGATTTATATTTTCCCCCTGTGGGGATACTTGCATCGCAGTGCACAGGCGCCAGAAAGCTTCCTGGGATATCCGATTTGGCTGCCTCCCGTTCCGCAAGAGCTGGCCTTTGCGATAGGAGGTGTGGCTGTTACCAGCGCGTTATTTTGGCTTGCTCGCCTATGGCGCTACAAAAATACAGATCAGAAGAACAATACCTTCAATAGTTTTGTATTTTCCCATTTGTTAATTTCCTTGGTCAGCTACATCTTGATCAACGACATTACCCTGGGCTGGCTGATAGTCAATGTTTGGCACAATATTCAGTATCTGATATTCGTCTACCGCCAACAACGCGGCAATACCAACACGATTGACAATGGCGGCGAACTGGAGAGCGCTCTAGCATTCCCGAGGCCATTGACCGAGACCTTGAAGCGCCCTGCAGCATTTTTTCTGGGATGCTTGGCTTTAGGAGCTATTTTTTATGTCATTGCCGACAGAATTGGTGAAAGCCTGCTTTGGCTGGGATTTCCAACCGTTCTTATTGCACACCTTATTTTGAATTTTCATCATTATTTGGCGGACGGCTTTATATGGAAACGTCGCCGCATGGGCGGGCCGAAGAATTGAATGCCGAGGAAATATTGAGACGCCTGGATAGATCGACAACCCGTGATGATTTTTTCAGTCAGCCGGAAGCCAAATATGAAAGTCGGCATTCACGCCAGTCTCTGTAGCCCAGATATGTCTCGTATAGCCATCGCCCTGAGCTCTCCCTTCGCAGAGCTCAGTAAATGGCTCGAAGGCGAATATGGAGGGGTAATGGAGCACCTTTGGATTGACTTGGAGCTTTACAAGCACGGCGCCCGAGCTGATGGCGCGGACCGGTACCCCTTGCGGATGCAAAAACGAGTATCTGGCCGCTCCCGTTTTGGACTACCGTCGCTGCCTGACAAATTCAACGTGGGCCACTACAGCGTCAGGCCTAACTTTCGACTCATTGCTCGGCTTCCGAAAGATGAAATCTTGCTGTACGTCTTCTCACTGCTTTACGTGTCGACGGTAGTGCTTGTCGACAATGAAAAGCTTGGCGGCTTTGATGCTGCAACATTTCGAGATCGGTTTCTCGAATGGGGCCGACGCTTTGCCTGAGGCCGATATCCACATCAGCCCCGCTCGGAAGCGAAACCACCAGCCCCGTCCTTGGCACTTCGAAACAGGATCACAAGCCCCGAAATCAAAAAGTACACAGCCCCCACCGCCGCATACCCCGCAAACGTCTGCACCACAGGCGCCGCACTCCCCTGTTGCGCCACAAAAAACCCGCCAGCCAGCGCCGACTGCGCCCCGCTGAGCATCATCACCCACTGCCCTTTCTCGCTCTTGCGCCGACGAATCGCCGTCGCCAGCTGAAGCAGCCCCGCAACGATCGCCCACGCCCCGAAGATCGCCAGAATGAGCTGCAGCTTGAGCCCCAGCGAAACCGCCACGGCCACGGTGACCAGCGCGCTCATCCAGACGTTCAGCATCTGCGTGGGGTTGGCCTTGGCGCCGCCGGTCATCCGGGCGTCCCACAGGTTGGCCAGCGCGTCCCATGCGGGATAGACGACGAGCAGCACGCTCGCCACGACGGGCGAGCCCTTGGCGACGGTGAAGGCGAGCGCGACCCACACAAAGGAAAAAGCCGCGCGAGTGAAGTAGAGCTTGCGCAGCCACGCGGCTCGTTGTTGAAGCGGTTGAAGTTGGGGCTGGTTGGTGTCTGGCATGGCAATGGCGGTCAAGGCCGCGAGATTGGGAAAAGAGAAGAAGAAAAAGAAAAAGAGGAAGAAAAACTCGTCGCCCCTGGAGCGGAGCGGCTGCAGCCAATTCTGTTGACGCTGCCCCCGGCGCGGTATCGGTCGAATGACCGACAGGGGCCCGAAAAAACGGGCTGTGCGATGCTGTGCTTTTGCCCCCCTCCGCCCCGCCCCGCCCTCCGTGATGCCAGACAACACCACCACCATCGCCGTTTTCGACGCCATCCGCGCGCTCGCTTTCATCGGCGACCTGAGCATGGGCCAGCCGACCGACCATTCGCTGCGCACCGCGTGGCTCGCGGGAATGATCGCGACAGAGGCCCGCTGCGCCCCTTCGCAGGTCGAGGCCGCCCGGCATGTCGCGCTGCTGCGCTGGTCGGGCTGCACGGCCAATGCGCAGGAGTTCGCGGACTTCCTGGACGACGACGTGCAGGGCCGGCAAGCCATGCTTGCCTCGCAGAAGCCGCGCGCACCGCAACAGCAGCAACAACCACATCAGCAGCCGCGCAGCGCGGCGATACCGGGCGCGATGCTCAACATGGCCAGCATCCATTGCGAGATCGCCGGCGACATCGCGAACACGCTGGGCCTGCTCCCCGACACCGAAGCGGCGCTGCGTGCGATCTTCGAGACCTACGACGGCGGCGGCGTGCCGGGGCTGCTGCAAGGCGACGACGTGCCGCTCGCCACGTACGTGGTGGCGCTGGCGAGCGATCTCGAAATCTTCAGCCGCCTCTACGGGCTCGATGAAGCGCTCACGCTGGCCCGCGGGCGCGCGAACAGCGTGTACCCGGGCGCGCTGGTCGATGCCAGCACGCCCCACGTCGCGACGTGGATGAAAGCGCTCGATGCGCCCACCCCGCCGTGGACCGACGCGGCCGAGCAGCCGGCGTCGATGCTTCAGCGCGTCGGGCTGGAGCTGGTGGGCGACGTGATCGATCTCAAGCTGCCGTGGATGACGGGTTACTCCCGCCGCGTGGCCCAGCTGGCGCGCGACGGCAGCGCGCGCGCGGGCCTGGACGAGGCCCAGTGCCACCGCACGTACAAGGCCGGGCTGATCCACGGCATCGGGCGGGCGTCGGTGCCCAACGCGATCTGGAACGCGCCGGAGCCGCTGCCGGCCTCTTCGCTGGAGCGGCTGCGGCTCGTGCCGTACTGGACCTCGCGTGCGGCCGGGCAAATCGACGGGCTCGCGGCCGAAGCGGAAATCGCCTCCTTCGCTTTCGAGCGGCGCGATGGCTCGGGTTACTTCCGCGGCCGGTCGGGCACGGCGATGCCGCCGGAGGCGCAGTTCGTCGCCGCGGCCGAGCGGTGGGTTTCTCTTCGCACGCGGCGTCCGTGGCGGGCGGAGTTCACCGAAGCCCAAGCGCTGGGCTGCATGAAGGAAGACGTCGAGGCGGGCCGCTTCGATCAGAACGTTGTCGATGCGCTGCTCGCCTGCGCGATGTCGCGTGCGCCTTCGAAATCCGCAGTGGCTCAGCAGCTGCAGCAGCTGCAGCAGCAACAGCAGCGCGGCGAGCAGTCGCTGTCGGAGCGCGAGCTGGAGGTGCTGCGCTGCATCAGCAAGGGCGAGAACACCAAGGAAGTCGCCCGCGCGCTGGGCATCAGCCCGCGCACGGTGCGAACGCATGTCGAGCGGGTGTTCCTCAAGCTCGAATGTTCGACGCGCGCGGCCGCGACGTTGAAGGCGGCGACCCGCGGGCTGATCTGAGTTGAGCGCGGGCTCCGGTCGATAGCGGAGCAAGCAGCCAGTGCGCGCCGTGGCGCCTCTGTTTTTTTCTTTCTGCAGCCAGTGCAACCAGGATGCGATTCGCGCCGGAGTCGAAAGACTTCGCAAGCGGAATCGCTGCCGCCCGGCCGCGCGCGCAAGCTTTCATCGTCACGAACCCTTCATGTCGGCACTGAAGAATCGCGCCTTCAAACGACCTGAGTACAACCTGACCCAACGATGAAAAACGAAAAGAGCGCGCCCTTCCCCACGGTTCCCCTCGATCTTCCCCAACGCCGCGCCTTCCTGCGGCAGAGCTTCGCGACAGCGGGCGTGGTCACGCTCCCGGCCTTTCTCGCTGCCTGCGGCGGTGGCGGCAGCAACGGCGTTGCCTTCCCGCCGATTGCCGGTGCGCCGCCCGCACCTTCGCCCGCTCCGGCACCGCCCGCCGCACAGCCCCCGGTCGAGCCGCCCGTCGTGAAGAAGAGCCCGTTCGCGGAGTTCTCGGAACTGCAGCCCGCCGATGCCAATGGCGTGATGCTGCCCAAGGGCTTCACCTCGCGCATCGTCGCGCAGTCGGGCACCGTCGCGGCAGGCAGCTATGCATGGCATGGCTCGCCGGATGGCGGAGCCTGCTATCCGACCGACAACGGCGGCTGGATCTACGTGAGCAATTCCGAAATCGGCAGCAAGGGCGGCGGCGTGGGCGCGTTGCGCTTCGACGCCAACGGCACGGTGGTCGATTCGTATGCGATCCTGAAGAGCACGTCGTCGAATTGCGCAGGCGGCCCCACGCCTTGGAACACCTGGCTGTCGTGCGAGGAGCATTCCAGCGGCATGGTGTGGGAGTGCGACCCGGCCAAGCCCTGGGTGGACGCAAGCAGCGCCCCGAGCCTGCCGGCGCTGGGCCTCTACGCGCACGAGGCCGTGTGCGTGGACCCTGTTCACAAGACGCTCTACCTCACCGAAGACGCATCCCTTGGCCGCATCTACCGCTTCGTCTGCGATGCGAGCGACTGGCCCGAAGGCGCCCCGCGCGCGGCGATGAAGACGGGCCGGCTGGAGGTGCTCAAGATCAAGGACATCGCGAGCGACATCGACCTGGCCGATCCGGCCAAGCCGTACGCGAAGGACTTCAGCCAACCCCTGCCGGTGGAATGGCTCGACGTCGTCAACCCCGAGAAGCCGCAGGCCGGCGTGCGCGCGAGCATGCGCACCGCGGGCCTCACGCCGCCGGGCGCCGGGTTCCGGAAGGCCGAAGGCATCTGGTTCTTCAACGGCATCGTGTACTTCGTGACCTCCTACAACTCGCACATCTGGGCCTACGACACGCAGAACCAGACGCTCGAGGCGATCTACGACGGCATGAACAAGGACCCCGCCACGCATTCGATCGACGAGCCGGACAACCTGACGATCTCGGCGCTCGGCGACATCCTGGTGGCGGAAGACGCGGGCAACCTGGAAATCGGCGTGCTGCGGATGGAATCGGGCACCTCGCAACCGCTCGTGCGCCTGGTCGGCCACGACGACAGCGAGGTGGTCGGCCCCGCCCTGTCGCCCGACGGCAAGCGGCTGTACTTCAGCTCGCAGCGCGGCACCGGAAAAGGCGGCATCACCTTCGAGATCACGCTGCCCTCCGCGGCGAAGTAAGGCGAGGCGGGGCGACGCGAGGCGAGGCGTTTGCTCGCTCGTTCGCTCTCTCGTTGGTTCGGCCCGGCGCAGGAAGACCGAT
Source organism: Variovorax boronicumulans (assembly GCF_030812215.1). Classification (GTDB taxonomy): domain Bacteria; phylum Pseudomonadota; class Gammaproteobacteria; order Burkholderiales; family Burkholderiaceae_C; genus Variovorax; species Variovorax boronicumulans_C. Next base: position 253,943 of record NZ_JAUSSG010000002.1, read on the forward strand.
CGGCGACGGTCGATCCTGCGGCCGATGCGGTTCGCCATATGGCGTAGCCGCGGTTGTCGGCGTAAGCTGAATTCCGGCCGACCAGCCAAGGTGATGGCCCGAGCAACCACCGCTGTGCCGACTTGTACGAAAGGACCTCCCATGTTGTCCGACTCGTCTGTCACGACCATGCTCCCCGTCAAGGACATGGACCGCGCCCGCGCCTTCTACGAGGGGTGCCTGGGCCTGAAGCCCGGAGGCCTGCGGCCCGACGGCAAGTTCGTCTACACGGTGGGCGGCAGCACGCTGTCGCTGTTCCCCAAGCCGGAGGGAACCAAGGCCGACCACACGGCGATCAGCTTCCAGGTCGAGGACATCGCCGCCAGCATCGCGGCCCTGAAGCGCGCCGGCGTGGTGTTCGAGGACTACGACTACCCCGATCTGAAAACCGTCGACCACGTCTGCGTGCTCGGCTCGGAGAAGGCGGCGTGGTTCAAGGACACCGAGGGAAACTTCCTCTGCATTCACGAAGACATCGCAGAGGGGTAGCGGCAACGCGCCGGACGCCGGCCCGACGCCGCTCGACCGGCGTTCGTCGTCACTGCGGGTTCATGCCGACCGGGCGCGTGGGGCGCTGGTAAATTTCGTCGCTCCGACCTCAACCGCCAGGAGCCCCCTCATGACGAAACAAGAACTGCACCGCGGCCGCCTGATCGATCACATCGGGCTGGTGGTTCGCGATCTGGCTGCCAGCAAGGCCTTCTACGCGGCCGTGTTCGACGTGCTGAAGATCCCCATGGGCGGCTCCGACGCGCACAACTTCTGGGCCGATGAACTGTTCGTGTCGGCGCCGGGCAGCCAGGAGGTGCAGGGCCAACTGACCGGGCGCCATCACATCGCCTTCCAGGCGCAGGACCGGGCGATGGTGGATGCCTTCCACAAGGCCGCATTGGCGCATGGCGGAACGGACAACGGCGCGCCGGGCGAGCGCCCCTACCACCCCGGCTACTACGCGGCGTTTGCGCTGGACCCGGACGGCAACAACATCGAAGCGGTGTTTCATGGCGAAGCCGAGCGGAGTGCGGCTTCGGTGCGGATCAGGTATTGATCGCTGCGCGGCGCCTCACGGGGTGCCGCGCTTCTGCTCTGCTTATTTCCTGACGCCCAATTCGGCGATCTCGGCGGCGACCGGGATGCCCAGCGCCTCAGTGAGGGCCATCCACGCGGCCCAATAGCCTGGAAATCCATCGCTGGCGCGCAGCGCCTTGTCGGCCTCTCGGCGCAGCTGCAGCTGCCACTCGTTCAGATGGCCCTTGTCGGCCGCCTTGTCGATCGTGCAGCGCAAGCCGTCGACGACGCCCGGCAAGGCGCGCATCGCCCGCTTCTTCATGATCTCGATGAGGCGACGCATGGCGATGCTGCGGGCCCAGGTCATGTCATCGGTGCATGCGATGCGCTTCACATAGGCTGCCAGGTCGGCCTCGGACGGATTCTCGATCTGGCCCAGGGCATGCAGCAACAGCCACAGCGCACGCACTTTGCGGGCCTCGGGCCGTGTGTCCTCTCGGCGGTCGTTGCCGGCAGGGCCTCCCGCTACCGGAACGCCCCGTGCGCCTTCGTCGCGGTCAGGCCCTTTTTCCGCGGTTTCGATAGAGCGCCGCGCCGCTGCGCCTCGGCGTTCAGGCCGAAAACCGAAGCGGAAAGTAATACTGCCCATCGATTTGTCTTCTTTTGTTGTTCACTAGTTAAATGACCAGTCAACAAATGTTGCACCAGTCGCTCAATGAAGTCCAACGGCCTCGGTTGGAAATCGCTGACGACGCGGTGAATGCGGCGTGAAATCGACAGACGCGAGAAACGGAAGTTGTAGATTCATGGTCACGAACAAGAGGTCGAAATAGAACAACGTCTCTTTGCGTGAGTCCGTCTCCCTTGCAGGCGTGACTAAATTTGCGAAAGCCGCAAAATCTTGCGGCACAACGCGGTCATCTTTGAATCGGCATCTTCAAAAACAGAGCGGCGGGCGCGCAGGCAGCGTTGTTGGCCCGCCAAGCAGGATGCATTGCAGTCCGAGCGATGAAATCATTCCAAGGCGCCTTGTTCGTCGACAAAGGTTATCTACGGCTGGAAGGCTTCCATCCGCAGAAGCAGGTGGCGGGCGTCAGGCAGAAGCTGCTCGACGAGCTCAAGCGGCTGAAGGCGGTGCCCGGAGGCAAGGGCCTGCCGGGTTCGCTGCAACGGCTCCCCCTCTTCCAGCAGATCGGAAAGCTGTCGGCGCTGGTGAAGGCTCCGGGCCTGCACGAGGCGCTGGTAACGCCTGGCCTCATCGACTGCGTCACGCGACTTGGCGGGCGCGCGCCCTCTGCGATTCAGGACACGCAACTGCTGCTGTCGCCGCCGAGCCAGGGCGCTTCGACGCTCGAGGGATTGAACTGGCATGTCGACATCGCGGCCAGGCCGCAAGACCCGCTGCCGGGCGTGCAGGCCTTCTTCCTGATCGACGACGTGGCGCCCGGCGGCGGCGCAACCCTGGCGTTGGCCGGATCGCATCGCGCCGGCGCGCCGGGGCAGCCTTCGGCCGCGCGGCTGCGGGAGGCGTTGAAGACGCCTGGGGACCTGGCGCGCAATCTCGAGCAACTGGGCATCGGCATCGTCGAGATGTCGGGCCGCGCGGGCGACGTGTTCCTGATGGACCTGCGCCTCTTGCACACGCCGTCGGTCAATTCGACGAAGAACGTGCGGATGATGGCAACGGCCCGCTGCTTTTTCTCCAGGAACACCTGAAATCACTGTCGGCGCACGACCGGCAAGGCGGGCCCGCGAGCGGTTGGACATAGGCCGTTTGGACGACTTCATCCGCAAAAAGAACCCGATAAGAATTCGTACTTTCGGCTTCACTGGAGTGTCGCGATGTCCCTGACTTTCCACGATGGAACGAGCTTGCTCTATCGGAACTACACGAATCACAGGGCATGGAACAACACGGCCCTGCTGGGACTGAACCCGGGCCGCAGCTACGACAAGATGCTGATCGACGACTACAACAACGAAGCCAAGATGAAGGAGCTGTTCGCGCGTCCCGGCGCGCAGAACTGCTGCCCGGGCGGCGTCGGCGCCAGCAGGCTGGGCGACTATGTGAATTCGGATGTGCGCAACGTGATCGTGATCAAGGGCCTGCACCAGTGGGTCGAGAAAGTCGGCACGGGCAGCGCGCGCTGGGGCTCCAACTTCCAGCTGCACATCACCTTCGGCCTGGACGGCCAGCTGTGGCACCTGTACGCCACCTACTACGGCGACTCGCAGAAGGTCACGTTCAGCAGCGAGTGCTCGGCCGGCGAAAAGGTCTCGCACACCGACCACGAAGGGTTCAGCAAGCAGGGGCGCAAGAAGTAGAAGAAAAAGCAGAAGCAGCAGCAGGCAAGCGCTCGCCCCGTGCGCGGATGGCGCGGCTCACCCGGCGTCGGGCGGCGCATCCTTCTTCAGATCGGCGAACTTGGCCGCCATCGTCGGGTTGCCCCGCGTCAGCTTCTTGATCGTGACGTCCTGCGCCTTGTCGTTCGCCAGGCGAAGGTTGCGGTCGGTGCCGAGCAGCGCCTCCTTCGTCTTTTGCAGGTGGTCGATCGACTTGTCGATCTCGTCGATGGCGGTCTGGAAGCGCCTGGAGGCCAGGTCGTAGTTCTTCGCGAAGGCGTTCTTGAACGTCTCCAGCTCGTTCTCGAAGTTCGTGACGTCGATGTTCTGCGCCTTGAAGAGCGCGAGCTCCGACTTGTACTTGAGCGAGTTCATCGCCGCATTGCGCAGCAGCGTGATGATCGGAAGAAAGAACTGCGGCCGCACGACATACATCTTCGGGTAGCGGTGAAACACGTCGACGATGCCGGTGTTGTAGAGCTCGCTGTCGGGCTCCAGCAGGGAGACCAGCACCGCGTATTCGCAGCCTTTTTCGGTGCGGTCCTTGTCGAGCTCTTTCAGGAAATCCTCGTTCCTGTTTTTCGTGGCGGTGCGGTCGCTCTCGTTCTTCATCTCGAACATGATCGAGACGATCTCGGTGCCCGCCTCGTCCGCGTCGCGAAAGACGTAGTCGCCCTTGCTGCCGGAGCGCGCGTCGTTGTCCTTCTCGAAGTACGCCCTCGGAAACGCCATCGCCCGGATGCGGTTGAACTCGGTCTCGCAGTGCTGCTCGAGGGTTTCGCCGACCATCTTGGTGGACAGGCGCGCCTTCATGTCGCGCAGGCGCTCGATGGCGTCGTCGCGGTCCTTGATCTGCGTCTCGTACTTGTCCTTGAGCGACTTCTCGGCGAGTTGCTTCTCGAGCTCGGCCCGCCCGAGGCCGCTCCTGAGTTCGTCGCGCTCCTTCTCGACCGCGCTCACGGCCTCGGTGACCGCAAGGCGCTGCGCCACCTCGATGGCTTCGAGCTTGGCCTTCAGGGCCTGGATCTCCGCATCCTTGGCGGCGGCGCCCCGCTCCAGCTCGCTCGCGTGCTTCGCCTGGGCCAGCTCGGCGGCGGCGCGCTTGTCTTGCCTGGCCTGCTCGAGTTCGCTGGCGAGCGCGTCGCGTTCTTTTTCGATGGCGCCCAGGGCCTCGCTCACGGCGAGCTTTCGCGCGACCTCGCCGGCATCGAGGCTGGCCTTCAACTGCTGGATCTCGGCGTCCTTGGCTGCAGCCGCGGCCTGCAACTCGCTGGCGGCCTTGGCCTGGGCGAGCTCGACGGCATTGCGCTTGTCCTGCGCGGCCAGTTCGAGGCGCTCGTGCAGTTGCTTGTCGAACTCGCTGTCGCGAACCTGCTTCAGGATGTCGGCGTAGCCGGCCTCGTCGATCTTGAATGCTTTCCCGCAGTGCGGGCAGATGATTTCATGCATGACTGATTACTCGTTTGTGTGGGGTGCAACCTGCATGTGCGTGGCTGGCCTCGATTCGTTTCATGGCCCGCGCCGCGATTGCTTCAGGGCCGGATCGTGCCACGAGGGTGAATGCCGGATCATGGCCGAGGCTAGACTTGCGCCGTCGGCCAGGACCAGACATCCGCGGCGCCTCTGCCAGGCGGTCAAGAACAGGTCCCTTCCCCTGGCCACCACCCCGCCCATGCACTCGACCGGAACCCTGCGCGGCATCGCCGCGATGCTGTTGGCCTGCGCCTTCTTCGCCTGCATGGACGCACTGCTCAAGAACCTGGCCGGGCACTATCCGCCGGTGCAGGTGATGGCGCTGCGCGGTCTCACGGCCCTGCCCCTGGTGTGCCTGTACATCGCCTGGCGGCGCGAGGCAGCCGGCGTTTTCAACCGCCGAACGCGCTGGCGCCTGCACCTGCTGCGCACCGTGCTCAACATGACGATGCTCGTGCTCTTCGTCCACGGCCTGAAGACCCTGGGCCTTGCCGAGGCCTACACCCTCACTTTCATCGCTCCGCTGCTGATGGTGCTCATCGCGGTGCCGATGCTGGGCGAGTCGGTCCAGCCGCGGCACTGGATCGCCATCGGGCTGGGCTTCATCGGCGTCGTCATCGCACTGCGGCCCGAGCAGGGAGCTTTTCTCTCGGCGGGTGCCGTGGCGATCCTGGTGGCCGCCGTCTGCTATGCGCTGTCGAACGTGCTGGGCCGGCTCATCAGCCGCACCGAACCGAGCGCCGCGCTGGTCTTCTGGGCCACGGCCGGCATGGCTGTCGGCGGCGGTCTGCTGTCGGCACCGCAATGGGTGCCGATCCAGGCCGGGCACACGTGGGTGCTTGCAGGCCTGGCCATCAGCGGATTTCTGGGCCAGCTGGCCATCGCCGAGGCCTTCCGGCACGGACAGGCCGCTGCCATCGCCCCTTTCGAATACAGCGCCCTCGCCTGGGCGCTCGTGCTGGACTGGTTGTTCTGGCAAGCCACGCCCGATGCATGGACGCTGGGCGGCGGCGCGCTGATCATTGCGAGCGGGCTGTGGTTGGCGCGAAGCGAGGCGCCGAGGTCTGCGGAGAAGAAGCGGCAGGCGGTTTGAATTGTGGCGAAGCGCGTATGTGAAGCCACATGTTGTTGTGGCGGGTTCAAGCGAGGATCTTGAATGGCTGGATGACGGGTTGGGGTGGAAGCTCTGGACGCGGTGAGAGGCTACGGTCGGCCATGAGCGGACATCGGTCCTGGTGACCGCTCGAAAGGATCAGGTCGAACCGCCCGAGGCCGGCCCCACGCGCCATGGTGCAGATCGACAGCAGCGCCGCGAGCCCAGCGCAAACTCTGTCAATGCGGTACTTCAGGGTTCATAAAGTCGACCAGTTGCCGCCACGCCCCGAACGGTCCTGCGATCGGGCACATCAAGCCGAGTGGCTCGAGCATGTAAAGCGGCCGTAGCTTCAACTCGCGCAGCAAACCGGCATCGAGGAGGGGCCGCACGAAGTTGAGCGGCAGGAACGACAGCAGGTTTTCTTGCTGCGAGAGCCACCACAACATGGCCGTTGAGCGAGTGACGACCGGATAGGTGCGGATCGGGTGAGGCAGGTTCGCGGTCAATTCGTCGAATCGCTCACGGGCGGCCGAACCCGCGGGGGCGAGTAGCCAGGTCTCGTCGACGAGTTGCGGCCAGCCCAGGGAACGCTTGCGCGCCAGCGGATGGTCTGCGCGCGCCAAGACGGCGAAACGATCTTCGCGCACCGGCATGAAGTGCCAGCCTTCCGGGATCACGGGAGGCCGTCGGCATGCCACGAGATCTGCCTCGCCACGTGCGATGGCCAGCAGCTGATCGTCCCCTTCGGCTTCCGAGAGGTGAACGGTGATATCCGGATGCCGTTGCGCGAAGCGAGGCAGCACGTCGAGCAGGAGCCCGTTCATCGCGCCGACCGAGGCGACGAGGCGGATGGCGCCGCCGATGCGTTGCCGTCGCGCGGCGACGACCTCGGCGCCGTCGGCGACGCCGATCAGCATGCGACGCGCAACGGGCAAGAGGTCTTCGCACGCCTGCGTGGGCCGCACGCCGCGCGCATGCCGCTCGAAGAGCTGAACCTCCAGCAGCCGTTCCAGGTACGCGAGGCCCTGGGTCACCGACGACTGCGTCATGCCGATCGAGTCCGCCGCCCGCTGGAGGCTGCCCAGTTCTGCCACTTTCAAGAGGATCTGCACATGCCGAAACTTGCCGCGCGCGAGCAGGCGGTTGAAGAGGACGGATGCGTCATGGCTCAAGGTATCGGCAAGTCTAATGGGAGATCGCTGTTTTTAATTTGTCGCCGATAGCTTGCTTAGGGATGATGGCAACTCCACAAACAGCGGGCAGCAAGCCACGCACAGGAGACAAAACGTGAAAAAACCATGGCCGCTGCTCGCGGTTGTCTGTTGCCTGCTCGGCGCCTTTCCGGCCCATGCGCAGGACGAGGTCTGGCCATCCAAGCCGATCCGGGTGATCGTGCCGACCCCGCCCGGCGGCGCCTACGACCGCACCATGCGACCGCTTGCGCAGGAGTTGGCGTCGTTGCTCAAACAACCGGTGGTGATCGACAACAAGCCTGGTGCTGGCAACATCATCGGCGCCCAGGCGGGCGCCGCGGCCCCACCCGACGGCTACACGCTCACGATGACGGGCATGGTGAACACGATCGCCCAAGGCATGTACGACAACGTGCCCTTCAACATCGTCAATGACTTCACCCACGTCGCCATGATCGGCGGCGGCGCGCAATGGCTGGTGGTCAACAGCCAGTCCGGCATCGAGTCTTTCGCCGATCTGATCGCCCGCGCCAGACGCGAGCCAGGCGCGATCAACTACGCGAGCTCGGGCGCCGGCAGCACCGGCCATCTGTTGATGGAACTGCTGCAGAAGGCGACACAAACCTCGTTCGTGCACATCCCCTACAAGGGCGGCGCGCCGGCGCTGATGGATGTGCTGGGAGGCCAGGTCGCTGTCACCGTGATTCCGCCGAGCGGGTCGATGCAGTACATCCAGAGCGGCAAGCTCAGGGTGCTGGCCGTGTCCAGCCCGAAGCGCACCCCCGAGCTCCCTCAGGTTCCGACCTTCGAGGAGCTGGGCTACAAGCAGCTGACGGTGATCTCCTGGGTGGGCCTGTCGGCACCGAAGAAGACGCGGCCCGAAGTCGTGCGCAAGGTCAACGAAGCAGTGCGCGAAGCGATGATGAGGCCGGAGCTGCAAAAGAAGCTCGACGCCGAAGGCATCACGCCGATGACGATGACGCCCGACGAGTTCACGCGCGTCGTCAAGAGCGACACCGAGCGCTGGGGTGCACTGACACGCAGCCTGCAACTCAAGGCCAACTGAAACCCGAGCCCATCCCTCATGCCTTTTGTCACATCGAACAAACGCGACATCTACTACGAGCGCCACGGCGCCGGCCCGGCGATCCTGTTCCTGCACGGTGCCGGCTCGAACGCCGCCACCTGGTGGCAGCAATTGCCGGCCTTCACGCCGCAGTACACCTGTCTCACGATGGACATCCGCTGCTTCGGTCGTTCGGTGGCGCCGCCGGAGGAGTTCTCGCTGGAGCTCTTCGTCGGCGATGCCTTGGCGGTACTGGCGCGCGAAGGCATCGAGCGCGCGACGGTCGTCGGCCAATCGCTCGGCGGGATGATCGGGTTGCGGCTCGCGCTGCGCCATCCCGAGCGCGTCGCCGCGTTCGTCGCGTGCGACACGTCGCTGGCCATCGATCACCCGACGCTGGTCGACAGCATCGAGCGGCGCTTCAAGACAGTTTCCGCGGTAAGCATCGAGCAGCGCTCGCTGGGCGCCTGGTTCTTGAAGGCGCAGCCCGCGCTTGCAGCGCTTTACGCGCAGATCAACCACTTCAACCCGAGCGCTCACAGTATTGCGCCCGAAGCCTGGCGCGAGGCCGTACTGCGCCTGAACCAGCCCGAGAACCTGCTCGCCGTCGCAGAGATCGACCAGCTGGCTTGCCCGACGATGTTTCTCGTTGGCGCCGAAGACCCCATTGTTCCGCCGGCGGTCATGCGCGAACTCGGCCAGCGCCTGCCAGGGAGCGAGGTCGTCGTCGTCGAGGAGGCCGCGCATTCTGCGTACTTCGAGAAGCCGCTGGAGTTCAACCAGACGGTGTTCGACTTCTTGAGACGACGCGCCGACTCCTAGGTCTGCTGTGCAGCGATTGCTGACATCCCTCGGCTTCGCGCGAATGGGTACTATCGGCGCAACCAGACATTCGCCGAGGTGGCCAAATTCGTGAAGCCGACGTTCGCGGCGCATTCACACCAAGAGAGCGCGGGAAACGGGGCGTTATTTTCTACGCCGCATCTTCCGGCATGCCATCAACACCAAATTCCACACCGCGCTCTTCCAACTTCGCGCGCGCTGCGTGGTGCACCACTCCGCGTTTGCGCGTGTCAGACTCCAGCAGCCTGCGTAGGGTGGCTTGGCTGACGTTGGCATTGCGCACCACTTCCATTCGTACGCCCCAGAATTTGTCATTCGCGAAACGATCCAAGATCTCTGCGTCTGCATCCGGGTTCATTGCCGCCGTGGCGCGTATAGCTTGATTGGGGTCAGCCAAAAAAGGCTCGAGCTCAACTGCATTAGCTGCAGCACTGGCAGCAATGTAGCGACGCTCCTCTGCATTTTTCTGTTCGGTTGTTTTTTTGACCATTACGCACTCAAAGGGATGAACGCATCTAGCTTCGCATACGCAATGGCTGATGCATACGAATTCCGGCTGCGCTAGTCGGATAACTATCCTAAGGTCAGACCGTCATCCAAGGATTCGAGTGAACGCTGTACGCTCTCGACGATGACGGGTGTTGGCACTTTCGCGACGGCGCCGCGACCGGCTACAGTCGGCCAATACCGGAAGTTCGTCACACCTCTCCAGTTGTCCTCCAGCGGCACCTCGCTTGCGCTTCCGCCTTGACTACAGTCGGCCGAGACCGGCCAGTCGACGGCGAGGCAGAATTCGCCCCACCGCGACCATTTGGTTTCAGCGGATCCATCCAAAATCGAGGGCTCATATCCATGATCGAGCGCAATGAAAATGACTGGCGCTGCTGAAGTTGACGCCACGATTCGCGAGGTTCGGTGTGCTGCTGCAATGCGCGGTGCCAGCGCGGTTCAAGCGCTTGACCGAGCGCTGGCAGACCTCGTTGCCCGTCCCACTGCTGCCTATATTGGGCCGCTTCTTCTATTACTGGATGACGAGGCCGACTATGACGAAGCCATGTTCTCGCTCATCCATGTGGCAGAGGCGTTCACCGACGATGAATACGTCGCAGGGCTTCTTCAGGTCCTGTCTGACATGAGAGCGAGAGCTCCCAAGTGGGCTTCGATAGTGCTGATGCGTGTTCTGAACAGTGCGTCTGCCCGAGCTGCGCTTGTTCGAAAGCTTCGCGAGACCGATTCGCCGACGAAGCAAGCTTCGTTGTGGTTGTGCGAGCGCATCAACGAACGAAGCCCAACGTTTTTGGCCAAAACCACTGCTGTCATGCTCGCGGCGCAAGCTGCGTGACAGACGGTTGTCGGCCAACACCGGTCATTTGCGACGGCACAATGTGGACAAGGAGCGGACAGTCACAATGGATGAGGTAGATGCACTATTAAAAGCCATCGAGATAGGCCGTTCCCGTTGGGGCGACACACTACCGACCCTTTGGTGGAATCTTGAAGGCGGGGAATGGAATGTGACATTTGATTCTGAAGTGACGTTCCGATTTCGTCAGAGCGATGGCCAGCTGATTGACGATACCGATGGTTTGGATGCAGTGGCAGCCTTTCGCGCGGCAAGAAGCCACGCCCTGCGCGAGGGCCTCCGATGGGGCCCGGCTTTTTCTATCGGCCGCAAATCTGGTGAATGGTATGTTGGTGATAGGCAGTCCCAATTGGGAGGCCAGATCTCTATCGTCGTCGGCGCTGACGGCTCAATAAAGTCGACGTCGGTCAATCCGAAGTAGAGGCGACTGTCGGCCAGAACCAGTCCTTCGAGCCCTGCATGATGTCGAACTACAGTCACTTATGGGACGGCACCGAGCCAGGCTGGGTACTTTTGCAGGTCCATCGCCAGACATCGACGATCGCGGTGCTGTTTGATGAGCCCGGAGCGACTCCTCTAGAAATCCAGGCACTACGCCGTGTGGTGCCCGAATTCACTGCACTGCCTGCACAGCAAGCTGTCCTGCAGCTTCGCGGACGTCGGCGCATCGACCTCGGCGAAATGGAGTCCCGGGAAGCCCGAAGGCTGATTGAGACGCTTTGGGACTGCGGCCTACGTGTGGAAGAGCAGGCGCTGGACCGCAGTGGTTACCTGCCGTTCAACGAAGTTTCGAAGTTGGCACTGCTCATTGAAGATGAGGTTGAAGGTAGAGCAGTGGCAGCCGAAGCGTTGAGGCAAGGAATCCCGGTTCGACAGGTCGAGAGCTAACTCACTTCAGCAGGTTGGGCTACTCAAACGACCGGGACGACTGGCTGCTCTGGAGCAAGCCCGACTTCCGCTTTGGCCCTTTTGCGACATTCGCTGAAACCCAAAGCAGACTTTGAACAAGATGCGCGCTGGTCCAACACTTAGCCTTAGCGTGCACTACAGGGCCTATCAAGTCCTGGGGCGATGCGCGATGAAGTAGGTCAGTCTTCTACGCTTATCCTGGCGGTGAAATGGAAAATCTAAGTAAGGAAATTTTCATGGATGGACGTCTTGCTTTCTTGATTGCCACTCTTGCTTTGGCCGGATGCACTTCGCCGGGGTCGCGAGTTCAAAGTTATGCCGGCAAGCAGTTGCCCCCCGAGGAAGTGGCTACTGTGTTTTCAACGATGGGTGGACGCTATGGGAATACTGTGATCTGTTCAGTAGATGAACAGCCAGTGAGACCGATGGGTGGTTGCGCGAATGTGATCTACGTTTTGCCTGGTTCCCATGTTCTTGGATGGCGTTACGATTCATACGGAACGGCGGGCAATGGGAAGCTCTTACTCAGGGCCGAAGCGGGACGCATCTATCAGCTCAATGCATCGCCGCTTGGAGAAGTGAATGGGAAGCTGACGGGAATGGCTCAGACCATGCCGATGGCGCCGGGCAGCAAGCTTACTTATCGCAACGTGAATCCGGGCTATGTACCATCCGGTGCCAAGCTGGACGATATCGTTCCCTACGGAGCTAATTGACTGCAGTTGGCAGGACAGCAAAACGTCCGCTGTTGGCCGCATTCTGCCTGTCGCAACCGTAGCGACGGCACGGCATCAAATCTTGGGCGCGGGGCGCCAATGCACGGTGTCTGGATAGGCGCGTCCATGCCTGAAGCACAGGAAGATTTCCACGACGGCGCTCGCGTGAAACCATTCGTCCGATTTGAGGCGCAGTTCGCCGGCTCCGAAGGCAAGGACGGTGCCGTCAGGGAACACTGGGCTCGGCTTGTCGTGAAAAGCTCGCAATCTCTTTGAGGTAGAGACGTTGAAGCTTTCAACCATGCAGGTGACGCCGCCGCCGGCCACCTGAAGATAGTTTCCTTGAGCGTCGGTCAGCGATGCGTACGAATGCCGACCATAACTCTTGAGCGCAAGAAGTCTGCTTTCGAGGACGTGGTCGGATGGCGCACTCGCCGCAGCAAAGTTCTGGCCCTCAAATTTCATGATTGGGAGGTCGAGTTGAAGGTCCGCTTCTGGCCGCTATGCGACCTCAATTCTGCTTTGTTGAAGGCAAGTGGTCGGTCGATCAGCTCAGCGGCGTTCACCGCCAGGGCGAACGCTTCTGCGGCGGCAAAGGTGTAGCTGAGGTCGTTGGAATCTGTCTCATGGTGTGCGCCATCGACCACCCGGACCATCGTCTGCTGAAGCTCATACCCATCAAGCGCGCTGCCGTGGCTGAACCATCGCTCGATGCCTTCCAGAGTGGCCTGGCGGTACATGGATGGAATCTGCGCTTCAGAGACCTCCCAGGCGTAAGCCATGCCCGGCTCCTCAGACGGCTCTATCCTCAAAACTACACGGCCAAACCGGTGCATGCCACCTGCTTGTCGGATGAAGCAGCCTTCAGCGGTGACGGGACTCAAGAAGCGAAGGGGGCGCATGGTCATGAGAATTCTGGAACTGTCGGTGGGCATGGGACGCTGCCAGATTGCAGCCAGCCAAAAGGGCTTCCTACAAGGGACAAAACTGGGAGGCCGTGACGAATGTCCGATCCTGGCCGGATTCTGCCGGCCGCGCCTTCAGTCGTGAAGGCTGACCTGGATGCTGATGCCGGGATGCCGCTTTTCGAGTCCACGTAACCACGCAGACAGCTCGGAGCTCTCATCGCGATAGAGCGTGGCCAAACGAGGAAGACCAATGACCGTGAACTTGGCCGGAAGCGAAGGTTCTGAACCAGCCACCAAGCTCTCACGCAGGAATTCCCACGTGAGCTCGCGGTCAAGCGACAGGCCGAGAAAGCGCGCCACGGCCTGTCGCACGTATAGCGGTGATGTGGCGCCGCTCACGTCAAGCACCGATTTCCTGGTCTCCATCAACATCCTCGTCTATTGAGCGTCCGGTTGCGGGCGAATTCTGCGTCGGCCCCGAACGGCAGGTCTTGGCCGCATTCTGCCTCCCAGTGGTCCCGTCCGGTTCGGGGTCACCAACCAATGTGGGCGAAGCCACCCTCATGATGAAAGACGGTGAGGCCGGAAATCTGAGGCCACATAAATACCACGTCTCCATCGAACATGAACTGAGACGAAAGGTCCACCCTTTGACGTAGTTCTTGAGCCGGGCAGCAAAGCAGTTCGCCGCTGATGAAACTCTCATCGGTGATCACGATGACCTCACCCGGCGGGAGAGGCTTTCCGGCGAATATCAAATCGAACAAGTCGGTTTTTCCATACTGCGCTCCTGTCTCCTCCCAATCTGCGATGGTGAGGAACTTGCATGTAAGGCCTTTGCGCTCCGCGGCTTCAAGAATCGATTCGGGCTGAAGGGTTGCACCGGGAAGAATTCGTTCCAGTAAGGTGCGTGGCAGTGACAAAGAGCTGTTCATCTTCATATTCAAGGCGGCTACCGATTGCGAATGTCCGCTTGAGAGCAAATCGCCCGGAGTTGGCGAACGGCCGGTTCTGGCCGAAATCTGTCAATCTGCCGCTATCGAGGTTGGGCCTCGAAACGCAACAGTTTGATCCTTGTACCCACCGGCACGTCGGTGTCTGACAGTCCGGCAAATGCAATCACGCCCGGCGCGTGTATTGGGCTGACAAGGGCCACGGACGCGAAGTGCGGGGTAATTGAGCCGTCCGGCAACGTCAGTTCGACGCGCAAGCGAGCCACCTCAAAATGGGGTTTCAGCCTAGGCATTGGCAACGATGAGACCGCGTTTGCCAAGACGAAGTACGGCGAGTCCAACATCGCCGACAAAGAGGAACGGCCTCCGCGCAGCGGCATGACTTCGGACGCACTGATTCGGAATTGGACGGACATGATGAATGGCCGATTCAAGCCGAACCGGTCGTACCCAGGACGCCCCGAAACTTGTCGATCCATATTGCGCGAGCTTCCTCTGCTGTCTCCAAATTCCATCGGCGCGACAAGCTACGCGGAATCTCAGTTCCGCAGTCACCGCAGGTCTCGCGAGCGGCCACATAGCTCCATGGATTTTCGCCCGAGTATTTGACCCCGACCATGATGTCACCTGCGACTCGATGTCCCCCACATTCGGGACAACTGAACGGCTTTTCCTCCAAGCGACCTTCACGCTCAAGCTCGCGCCGTCTCTTTCCGTCATCAACCTGCTGCCTGTACCCACGCTTGCATGGCATGCACAGACCGCCATTTAACTCAGCTGTATCTGGGTGAATGGACTCGCCGCAGGTCTTGCAAGGAAGTCGTTCGGTCATATGGGTGGAATGGCTTGTGGTGCTGCTTGAACGTCCGCTCTAAGTAAGGCGAATTGGGCCTCGGCGTCGACTGACAGCTTCTGGCCGACTGTAGCCGGTCGCGTCCTCGGAGACCCTTGCACCTAAAGCAGTCCCTGATGAATGTTTGCCCGGACAGCTAGGTTCGAGGCAACTCCCGAATCTCCACCGTGCCGCCGGCCTCGTAAACTGGATTATCTGCAAGAAATTGCTTCGCGCTTTCGAGGCTGACTGCGCGCACTCGAATGAAGCCACCGAGGTCTTTGCCCGTCGGTTGGCTCGTGTGATTCTTACAGTGGCGCTCCCCACGCCCCATCGAGCTCCCGCCATCAAATTGCCCGGTGCTTCGAAGCTGAGCGAGGTATTGCTCCCAGCGTTTCGCATCATTGGCGGCTTCCGCATTGGGGGCGTCCTCATGCATGAGTAGCATGTATTCATTCACTCTTATTCTCCTTCGCCCACGTTAAGCATGCTCACCACCGAGCAGCTGTGGTCAACGGCCGGTTATAGCCGAATGTAGCCGGTCGGGCTTCCGCCGCGAAGGGCCCTAAGTCCCCTTCAGCAATAGCTCGAAGCGGTCGCACGTGACAGCCTCGTCACCAAACTCCAACTCAAGCGCGATGCGAACAAGCGCAGGATAGGCAAACCAATACTGCCGACGAAGGGCATCACTCACAAACTGGTCACCCAGTTCTGCGCGGTAGTAGCGTTCATGCCATGCATCAAGCGGCTCACTGTCGATTCGCATGAGTCGCTTTCGATAATGAGTCATGAGTGCCGCAAACCGACCTCGGGTCTTGATGCCGAATCTCGCGAGCTCAGGCAAGAGCTCTTCGAACGAAGCCTCGCCATAGTCGTTCTTCTTCGGGAAGATCTTTCTCATCGAGGATTGGAGCAGCGCCGCATTGAGCGACTCGGCAGCGCGGAGTCTTCGTGCAGAAATCGGTATTTCCATCCGTCGATCGGTTGCGTTGAATCGCCTCTTGATTGCTCTCTCGGTGTCCGGCAAGCCGCTACGCCCGAAACCAGATCCTGAGCGTCACATACATCGCATAGCCAAGGGCAAGCACGATCCACGTCAGGAAGAACACGTTGGCCCAGTACTCCCCGGCTTGCGTCGCAAGGGTGTAGACCTGCATCTTGCAGGCCTTGCCGATGCATGGCACCTCAGCTCGAACCAGTGCGCGCAACAAGGCGAACAAGAGGTAGCACCCCAAGCCAGCGGTCACCAGGAATCCCACTGGCCCCAGGATTCCCTCGGTGCGTTCGCCGCTCTCGCTCCACCGCCCCTTCCGAAGCAGGTTTTGCCCGAACTTGTACCAGGCAAATCCGAGCAAAAGCATCAGCGAGTAGTAAATGACAGTACGCATGTCCATCGAGTCGTTGAGTTGTGAGGTGTGAGGTGGTGGCAGGTGAGTCGACGGAATGCTATCCGACCAACGCGTGCGCATCACCCCGCCACGCCATGCGCGACGGCACCTCGCCTGCCTGCATCGCTCAGGCGGCCACGGCTCGCACGGGGCTCCGCAGCAAGCTCACCACGCTCCCGGCCAACGCGGCCAGGGCCGCCATGCCCAACCCCCAATGCACCGCGCTGTGCGCCGATAGCAGCGCAAACGCCAGGCTCATCCACAGGCTGCCGAGCGTCAGCCCCGTGAGCCGCGCCGTGCCTTGGGCGCCACCGGCGGCCCCGCTGCGCGCCTTGGGTGCCGAGAGCAGCATGTTCTGGTTGTTGGGCGTCTGGAAGAAGCCGAAGCCCAGGCCGGCGAGGCTCGTGAACACCGCGATCGGCAACATCGAGCTGCCGTGCAGCGGCCACAGCGCGCACAGGGCGAGGCCCAGCGCGAAACACGCACTCCCCGCGGCGCACAGCCATGCGGTCGGCACACGCTGGGCCAGGCGTGCCGACAGCGGCGCGGCCAGCATCACCGCCAAGGGCCAGGGGGTCATCAGGAGGCCGGCGGTCACCGCGCTCTGGCCGAGTTCGTGCTGGATGTAGAACGGCAGAGCCACAAGGGCCGCCATCTGGCCGGTGAAGCAGCACACGGAGGCAATCACCGAGACCCGAAAGGAATGCACGCGCAGCAGGTCGAGCGGAATCAGCGGCGCCGCCTTGGGCATTTCGCGCCGCACCAGCAAGACCATGCAGATGGCCGACAGCGCGAGCAACGCGCCGCCTTGCAGCGGATGCGCCACGAGCCGGTCGCATCCCATGACGAAGGCGGCAAACATGACCGCGTTGAGCGCGATGCTCCACACGTCGATCTGGCGCGCCGAGCGCGGCGGGCTCGGCAACCCCGCGCAGGCGACCAGCACGACGAGGCCGATCGGCAGGTTCACCGCAAAGAGCCACGGCCAGCCTGCCACCGAAAGCATGAAAGCGCCAAGGGCAGGCCCCGCCGCCGAAGCGGCCGCGACGGCGAGCGCGTTCCAGGCGATGGAGCGCGCCAGCAATCGACGCGGATAGGTGAAACGCAGCAACGCCAGCCCAAGCGGCATCACGGCCGCGCTGCCCAGGCCCTGGAGGCACCGCGCGGCCACGAGCCACGGCAGCGAAGGAGCCAACGCGCACAACACCGACGCCACGGTGAAGAGCGCCACGCCACCGGCGAACACGCGCCGATACCCGAACCGCTCCCCGATGGCAGAAGCGGGCAACAGAAACATCACCACGGCCAGCTGGTAGGCGGTGACGATCCAGACGGCATCGGCGGGCGTCGCCTGCAATTGCTGCGCGATGCTCGGCAGCGCGATGTTGGCGATGGCGCCGTCGAGCACCACCAGCACACCCGCGCCCAGAATCGCGGCGACGGCTGCGAAGCGTCGCGGCAGCGGCAGGCCATCGGCGTCTTGCACCGCGTTCGCCTCTGGGGTCTGGACGGCGCGGGCCGGGTTGGAAGAAGCGTTCGGTCTGAGCGTAGATGACAACATGATGGGCAACTGGAAAAGGCACGCTCTATTGCGTCAAGTCAGCTTAGGACCGCGCACCCGGCTTGCCCAGCGCGTGGTGCGCAGCTTGTTCCTGCATGCGACGCCTGTCGAAACCGCCGCAGCCGTGATAGGTTGCGGGCCATGCCAACAGACACCGACCTGAATCTGCTGTTTGCGTTGAACGCGCTTCTTTCCGAGGGCAGCGTCGCGAAAGCCGCCGAGCGCCTGGGCCTGAGCGAGTCGGCCATGAGCCGCGCGCTCGCGCGATTGCGGGAATCCACAGGAGACGAGCTCCTGGTGCGCGCGGGCCGCGCGATGGTGCTCACGCCGCACGCGCTGGCACTGCGCGATCGCGTGAGGGAGCTGGTGCAGGAATCACGCGCGGTGCTTCACCCCGCCGGCGCCGACATGGACCCTAGCGCGCTCCAGCAGCTCTTCACCATTCGGGCCAACGACGGCTTCATCGAGGGTTTCGCGCACCAGCTGGTGGCGCGCGCCGCGCACGAGGCGCCCGGCGTTCGCCTGCGCTTCGCACCCAAGCCCGACAAGGACGTTCGCCCCCTGCGCGAGGGATTGATCGACCTGGACATCGGCGTGCTCGGCGAGTCGGGCCCGGAGGTGCGGGTGCAGGCGCTGTTTCGCGACCACTTCGTCGCCGTGGTGCACGAGGGCCATCCCCTGCTCGCCGCACCCGCGATCACTGCAGAGCGCTATGCAGCCTGCGACCACGTGGTCACGTCGCGCCACGGCCGGACCGAGGGGCCGGTGGACGTTGCGCTCGCGGCGATGGGCCTGGTGCGCAATGCGGCGGTCGTCGTGCCCAGCTTCGGCACCGCCCTGGCGATCGCGGCCGCGACCGATCTGGTGGCACTGATCCCGTCCTCGTACTTCGAACACCTGAGGGTGCGTGGCACGCTGCGCGCGTTTCCACTGCCGATGCCGACGGCGCAGATCACCGTCTCGCAGATGTGGCATCCGCGCCTGGACCGCGACCCTGCGCACCGGTGGCTGCGCGGCGTGGTGCTCGAGGTTTGCCGGCCATTGAACGAGCAGACGAAAGCGCCGTGATCCTGCCCTCGAAGTTCGGCCTTGAACATCGGTTTCATGGGCTGATGCTGGCTGGCAGAAACCGAAGCTTCTTTGTCATTGCCGCAGCCATCCGCAACTCCTAGACTCGCCGCTCGATGCGCGCCCTGAGCATGTCAGGAGGCCTCCCCATTTTTTTCGGCAACGCCCCCCCGTAAGGAGTGAGCAGCATGTCAAAGCTTCGATTGAGGATCTCGATGTCGCTGGACGGTTTCGTCGCCGGTCCGAACCAGAGCTTGAAAGAACCGCTGGGCACTGGCGGCGAGCAATTGCACGAGTGGGTGTTCAATCTGGAGGCCTGGCGGCGCCCGCATGGCCTGGAGGGCGGCGTGGTGAACGAGAGCACGCCGGTGATGGAGGAAGAACTCGCCAACATCGGCGCGACCCTCATGGGCCGCAACATGTTCGGCGGCGGGCCGGGTCCGTGGAACACGGCAGATCCGTGGAACGGATGGTGGGGCAGCAATCCACCGTTTCGCCATCCGGTGTTCGTGCTGACGCATCACGCGCGCGAACCGCTCGTGATGGAAGGCGGCACGACCTTCACGTTCGTCACCGACGGGATCGAAAGTGCGCTGGAGCAGGCCCGGCGTGCTGCGGGTGGAAATGACGTGGCGCTCGCGGGCGGTGCCCATGTTGCGCGGCAGTATTTGAAGGCGGGCCTGGTCGATGAAGTGCAGCTTCATCTGGCCCCCACGCTGCTCGGCAGCGGTGAACGCTTGTTCGAGGACGCCGATGCCCTGCGGGGCCTGGCCATGGTGAAGACGGTCGCGGCACCGGATGTGGTGCATCTGAAATTCGCGAGGAAGTAGAAGCCTTTCTCAGTCCAGCCGGATCCCGGTGCGCTTGGCCAGCGCCGCGTACTTGTCGATCTGCTGGCGCAGGAACTCGGCGAAGACCTCGGGCGGCTCGACCGAGACGACGACCCCATCGCTGGCCAGCCGGTCGCGGATGCGCGGGGTCTGCAAGGTGCGCGCGATCTGGGTGCTCAGCGTGTCGACGAACCGGTCCGGCGTGCGAGCGGGTGCAACGAAGCCGTAGAAGCCGACCAGCTCGAAGCCGGGCAGCGACTCCGCAATGGCGGGCAACTGCGGATACGCCGTGGCCCGCCGCCCACTCGTGATGCCCAGCGCCCGGATGCGCCGTGCGCGCAGGTGCGGCAGTGCGGACTCCAGCGTCACGAACGCCAGCGGCAGGTCGCCGCCGATGAGCGCGCGGTAGACCTGCGAGCTGCCGTTGTAGGGCACATGCGCGAGCGGGACATCGGCTTCGATGGCAAGCAGCTCGCCCGCCAGGTGCGACACCGAGCCGATGCCCAGCGACGCGTACTGCAGCGGCGGATCGGTGCGCCGCGCCAGCTCGATCACCTCGGCCACGCTGTGGGCAGCGAAGCCGGCCTGCGCGACCAGCACGACGATCGAATGACCGCCCAGGCAGACGGGCTTGAAGTCGGTGAGCGCGTTGTACGGCATGTGCTGGCGCATCGCCTGGTTGACGGCGTGCGGCGAGAACACGATGCCGAAGGTGTTGCCATCGGGCGCGGCCATGGCCACCGCCTGCGTGCCGATGATCATGCCGCCGCCCGGCCGGTTGTCGACCACCACCGGCCGCTCGAGCGCCCCCGCAAGGTCCTTGGCGAGCAGGCGCGCCATGAAGTCGGCCGCACCGCCGGGCGCCTGCGGCACGATCATGCGCAGCGCCCGTGTCGTGCCGTTGGCGGCCAGCGCATCGCGGCCGCACAGGGCGGCGCTCGCCATGGCGGCGAGCATTGCGCGCCGCGTGGCTGACGTGGCGCCGCTCACCGCCGCAGCCTGCGCGACGCGCGCCGGAACTCGGCCGCGAGCGCCGCGGCCGATGCGGTCAGCGGCCGCATCGTCGGGGTCATGAGGTACTGCACGGCCGGCGGCAGATCGACTTCGATGGGCAGCACCTTCAGCAGCCCCTTCGCCCGCAGCGGCTCCAGCGCGGCCAGGCTGTTCAGCGTGACGTAGTCGCTCTGCAGCAGCATGGAAATCAGCGCGCTCGACGAATCGCAATGCGCCACCAGCGTCGGATCGGGCAGGCCGTGCTTGCGCATCAACGAAACGATGGCCGGCCCGCCGGTCTGCTGCACGCTGTAGAGCCAGCCATAGGGCGCCAGGCTCGCAAGGTCGCGTGCATCGGCGGCCGGGTGGTCCGCACGCACGACGATGCCCAGGTCGGAACTGCACAACTGCTCGGTGTGCAGGTCGGAGACGCTCTGGTCGGTCGGCAGCGGGCCGACCGCGAAATCGATCCTGGCTTCGCGCAGCGCCGCGATGGTCGACGACGAACGACCGCCGAGCACGCTGACCAGCGCGTTGGGCGTGTGCTCCCGAAACCGCGCTACGGCCACCG
This sequence comes from Variovorax boronicumulans, assembly GCF_030812215.1. Taxonomy (GTDB): domain Bacteria; phylum Pseudomonadota; class Gammaproteobacteria; order Burkholderiales; family Burkholderiaceae_C; genus Variovorax; species Variovorax boronicumulans_C. The sequence goes on from NZ_JAUSSG010000002.1 coordinate 275,096, forward strand.
GCAGCAGCATGGCTTCGGCCGTGGCCGACAGGCCCACGGTAATGAGCTTGTGGGCGTCGCCGTTGAGGCTCTCGATTTCCTCCTGCATGTGCCGCAGCTCCGCATCGACGATGCGTGCGCGGCGCAGCACGATGCGACCGAACTCGGTGGGTTCGACACCGCGCGCGGAACGCACCAGGAGTGGCACGCCCAACGACTTTTCGAGCGCAGTGAGGTTCTTGCTGACGGCGGCCTGCGCGAGGCCAAGCTTGCGCGCGGCGGATCGAACACTGCCAGTTTCGATGACTGCTATCAAATCTCTTAGATGGGCCTCTCGCACAATGTCTCGTATGTAATTTTCGTTTTGAACTAAACGATTATCCGGCAAGGACCCATTCGGCGCAGCGCAATCGCAGGCGCTCTCAGGGCGCAGCGCAACGCTGCCACGCCGCGCGAATGCTGGAGGTGCGGCACTGCGACCATGGGGTGTCCACCTGCGGTGAACGAGTTAACCGCCGGTGTGCATGCGGGGCGCGCAAGCCGCGGCCCACCCTTCGGCGAATGAGAGGCATCAGGGCGCAGCGGCCCGCGGCGGTTGGGCCCAGGCCTTGTCGCTCGACCAGTGGAAGTGGACGATGCGAAAGCTGTCGCCGGCGCGGCGCACGATCGCCGTCTCCTGCATCACCTGATCGATCGGCTTGCCATCGGGCAGCTTGCCGGTGACGTGGTAGGTGCTGAGCACCCAGCGCTCGTTGCCGCTGCCGCCGACACGACGTGCCTGCAAGGTCCAGTCGGAGACGGCGGCCATGTCGATGTCGCCCGGCAGATGGCTCAACGCATAGGCCTCGACCGTCGGGTCGGTCACGCCGAACTCGAACACCACCAGCGAACGGTCCAGGTAAGACAGTGCACCGCCCGTGTCCTTGCGCTTGAGCGCCGCGTGGAAGCCATCGACCGCATCGGCCGGCAGCTTCACGGTCTGCGCCCCTGCCGCGCCGGCCAGGGCCAGGCTCGCGGCGGCGAGCAACGCGTGCGCCCTTTTCACCCACGCACCGTGGCACATCGCCGTCTCTGCGCGCGGTGCGTTACGCATTGGCGTCGACCAGCTTGGGGTCGATCAATTCGATGACGACGATGTCCCCCTCGGCCACGCCTTCCATCGAAGGATCTGTGCTGCGCACCGTGAGTTCGTCGGGCGTATTGCTCTTGAGCCACAAGGTCCTGCCGAACATCTTTCCTCGGATGAAGGTCAGCCGCCAGCCGCGCATCTCGTTGCGCTTGGGCGCCACCATGCCCGGGCCAATCGGCTCGAAGCGCAGCGTGGAGATGCGGCCCGCCTTGCCGGCCTGGCCCACGCGGGTCACCTTCGCGGTGAAACGCCGCACCGCGGGGTCGACCGCATCGTGGCCGGCGACCTGCATCCCGTCGAACCGCATCGGCTCGGCCGCGGCGTGAAGCGTGGTCAGCAAGACCGCGGCCAGCAGCGAAGCGCGCGCGCCGGCCAGCACCCATGTCGTGAGCAACATCACTGTCCCTTGCCTGAATTGAAAGTCGGCGATGTTATCGACGCGGCGCTCGCGTGCAAGGGACGGCAACGCATTGCAATCAGCGTTCGCGCGCGAAGAAAGCGCGCGACTTTCGTGCCGCAACGCGAGTGTCCGCGGGGCCTTGTGACGGGCGCGATGCGTCGATCCACGTGCTCACCTGCGATGAACGAGTCAACCGTTGGTCATCTTCTGGCGCATCGGATTCACAACTAATCTCTCCGGCCACTTCACACCACATTCACCCGACATGCCGGCTTCCGTGACGACTCGCACCCGCTGGCTCCTGTGGCTCGCAACGGTGCTCGTTGTGGGCCTGGCAGCACGGTGGTGGTGGCCCTCGTCCGATGACGCGGTAGTGCCGGCGCCGATTGCGTCAGTCGGGTCGGCTGCACCCGTCACGTCTGCGCCAGCCGCCCCGGCACCGATGCCACCGGCCTCCCCAAAGCCGGTCGATGCCGCACGGTCCGCCTCGGCGTTCAAGCTCGTCGGCACGGTCGTGGCGGCCGACGGCAACGACAGCTTCGCGTTGATGCGTCGCACGGCGGACTCGCAGCTCATGCAGTTGCGCGTCGGCGCCCACGTCGAAGGCCTGACCGTCAGCGCGATCCAGTCCGACAGCGTCGTGCTGGCCGGCGCAGGACAGGCCCTCGTGATCGAAGCCGACAGAACCACCGTGTCGCCCGCGCCCGCTCCCGCAGTCAATCCCCCTCGTGCCCCGGACGTGGAGCCGGCCTGGGCGGGGGACCCCGCCCCCTTCGGGCATTGACGCGAACACCCTCCCCCGCTCTCCCCAGGTCCCGTGTTTTTTTGACAGAGAAAGAAAGAAGAACCATGAAAAGAAGACAACCCCCAAAAGCCAACCTGTTGTTGATTGCTTCGCTGACCAGCGCGTTGCTGCTCGCCGCGTGCGGCGGCAGCAACGACAGCGGCGCGCCGCCCCTCATCATTCCGCCTGGCCAGCCACCCGCAGGCACAGAGCAACCACCCGCCGACACCGGGCCGGTGGCGCAGGACTACGTGACACCACCTCGCATCTGCGAGCCCGGCCCCGGCGACCAGGGGGAACCGGGGGTCAATGGCCACATCCCCAAATCGGCGATGTACGACGCCACCACCAACCCCGATGGCTTCCAGGGCTACTGGTGCGGCGCGAGAAAGGTCGCGCAGCACACGCTGTTCGGCCGCGGCGCCTTCGGCGACCTGCAGATCAAGGCCAAGGGGTCGACGCGCTGCGCCTATGCCTCCAATCGCGATGGCGCGGCCGGCGGCGATGCGGCGCTCACCACCGGCATCATCGTGTTCGACATGAAGACGCCGTCGAAGATGCAGGTTGCGCCCGCGAGCGGCGACACCACGGTCGTCGGCACTGCGCCCTCGGCCAGCGTCAAGGTGACGAGCACCAACAAATGGGGCGAGGAAACCACCGCCACCACGCCCGTCAACCCGAACGGGAAGATCCTGCGCACGCCGGCGGCGCTCGAAGCCTATTCGGGTCTGGAGCTCTCCGGCGACCTGCTGGTGGCCGGCTACAAGGACAACAAGATGGTGGACGTCTATGACGTCAGCGATTGCCTGCACCCCGTTCCGCTGAACGCGAGCTACCAGTCTTCCGGCGGCCACCACGACGGCTGGCTCTCACCGGACGGCAAGACCTGGTATGGCGTGCCGTTCGGCACCACCGCCAAGGACGGTGGTACGACGCTCATCACGGGCGGCACCTCCCCCACGGACGAGAACTTCGCCAACTACACCATCGACACGAAGCGCGTCGACCTGCACATCACCAGCCTGGACGATCCGAAGAACCCGAAGCTGCTCCTGAGCTGGAACCGGTCGATGCTGCCCGACGAGGTGAAGAGCAACAAGAACTGGCGGATCATGGCGGCGACCAACGTGCACGACGTCAGCACCAACCCGGACGGCACGCGCATCTATCTCGCGGTGTACGGCGGCGGCGGCCAGGTGGCCGGCAACCTGCCGACCCCCACCACGACGTTCTGGAGGGACCAGACCTGCGCCAACGGCCTCCTGGTCATGGACTCGAGCGACATCGTCAAGCGGGTGGCCGATCCGAAGCTGAAGTACGTGAGCTTCCTCTCGTGGTGCGACCAGCAGCCCAACCCCGAGTTCGAGCAGGGTGGCTACACCCGGATGACCTCTACCGCCGCGACCCACGCGACCGAATGGGTGCGTCACGTCAACGGCAAGGAGTACATCGTCTCGACCGACGAGTCGTACGCCCTGACCACGAGCGACACCAACGGCCTGCCGAACCAGTGCAAGCAGCAGAGCTTCGGCCGCATGATCGACATCTCGGACGAGAAGCACCCCAAGATCGTCGGTACCTTCGAGCAGGACGCCAACAAGGCCAGCGTGTGCCCGACGCTGGTGGCGGAAGGCGGCAATGTCCCGATGGTTCACTACCTGAACTTCGACGACCGCAACAACATGCGCGTGGCGGTGTACGCGGCGGCCTCGGGCGGCATCCGTTTTGCCGACTGGACCGATCCGACGAGCCCCAAGGAAATCGCCTACTACATCGCCCGGCGCAACACGCCGAGCAAGATGGACTTCTCGCGGCCCGATCCGCGCTACGACGCCGAGAACTGCCTGTACTACACGGGCTGGAACCAGGGCGGACTGGTCTCGATCGAGCTGACCAACCCGCAGTACAACGCCTGCATGAGCCGCACCGCGAACGTCAACGGCAAGGTGGCCACGGCGCAAGGCGACATCACCGTCGCCCTGAAGGCCGGCCGCACCACCGACGGGCCGACCGCCAGCCTGAGCATCGACGGACTGGGCAACAAGGTGCAGCTGACTTCGGTCACACGCCTCGGCTCGGCGATCGACGCGGATGGCGCGCAGGTCACGGCGACCAGGAACTCGGTGCAGATCGATGGCGTCGGCACCTTCAACGACCAGCCGGCGAAGTTCCGCATCCAGGTGACCGACAACGGCGAGAACAAGGGTTTCTTCTCGCTGACCTGCACCGAAGGCTGCTCGTTCACGACCAATGGCTACCTGCAGGGCGGCGGGAAGCTGGCGGTGGCGAATCTGAAGAGTTGATCCACGCCCCGGGGTCGCACGAGCGACCCGACCCCAGCCCCCGGCTCGCGGCGAGCCGGGGGCTTTTCTTTTGGCCTCGGCCAGTTCAGTCCGCGGGCTTTGTCGATGACCGGGAACTCGCTGCGAACGCTCAGTGCCGCGGATGCCCCTTCCCCCGATCAACGGCATGCGGCTCAACAATCACGACCGCTCGTGCAGTCGATGGCTCGCATCCGACACTCAAGTGCAAGGACATGGTCGATGTGCCTGTGGAGTTCGACTTCGGCAGCGCGCGCCGGATGCCGAGCAGCAGCCGCGTCAGCGCCGCGATAGATCAGGTGATGTCGGAGACGGCGATCAGCCCACGATGGGCTGCGCCATGATCCAGAGGCTCAGGCTCGTATAGGCCACCATGAGCACGAGCATCGGCAACTGGCTCAGCAGTGCCGCGCGGTGGCTCGCGAAGCGACGCGTCGCCTCGACATGCGCGACGATGACCGCCAGCACATGGCCGACGACGATCAGCGTGACGGCTGTGTACCAATAGACGGCCGGGCTGACGATGCCCAGGTTGACGGCCTGCCCGCGCGTGCCGAACAGGTTCCAGCCCCAGCCGAACGGGTCCGACGCGAGCGGGACGATGAACTGCCCCGTCGTCAGCAGCAGCGATGCATAGTGCGCGAGGTGGTAGGCCACGGCGATCGGCACCAGGCTCCAGACCATCGCGTTCAGGTCCGCGTGCGTCGAGCTGCCGGCCAGGCGCAGCATCCACGCGCTCACGCCGCGAAAGATCAGCACGAAGGCCAACGGGAACAGCAGCAGCACCACGGTGTTCAGCCACTGCGTCTCGTCCATGCCCGTTGCGGAGGAGAGCATGAACAGCGCCTCGGCCACCGGGCGCGCAGTCTGCGCGGCGGTGCCGAGGCTGTCCATCAGCGGCGTCTCGTGGAAGCCGTCGAAGGTGACCGTGGCGAGCATCAAGAGCACGAACACGGCGACCGAATTGGGCACCGCCCCCTCCGTCAGCAAGCCTGCGCCGTAGGGCCGCAGGCGCAGGCGCGCGGGCTCGGTCGGCGTCGAGCTGCGCATCTCGAGCGGTGCGAAGCGGCTCAGCACGCGGAACGCCATCGCGAAAGCGTCGCCCTTGCTGCACCATGCCTCCACACCGAACAGCAGCATGCCGCACCAGCTCAAAGCCGCATAGGCCAGCAGACCGGAGGCGAGCGCGCGGGGAACGTCCTTGTCCTGCCAGACCAGTTCGGCCCACGCGAAGGCGAAGAACAGAACGACCGACGGCCACGCGCCCAACCACGCGGGCCACGGCAGCGCCAGCGATTCGCGCCTGCCGGTCAGGCGGGCGACCGCGCGATACAGCGTGGGCAAGGGGTTGACGACTTCCCACAGGTCGCCGATGAGCGCGCAGAAGAAAGCCATGCCCACCCACCACAGCACCCAGACCATCGTGACGATCAGGTTCGCATACGCGTCTTCGTTGCCGAAGAAACCGGTCGCCAGCGTCAGCACGAATACCGCGCAGCTGAAGATGCGCAGCACGACCGCGAGCGGATGCGCGATGCGGAGCAACGGCGCGAACCGCAGCAGGTCGATGCTGCGAAGGAACGCCGCACCCAAGCCGCGCCGCCGCGCGAACAACGCCAGCGCCGCAAAGGTCAGCACGAGGGTCGCGCCGGCCCCCGTGAGCCAGAGCCACAGCGGCAGCGGCAGGTCGAAGCGCTGGCCGAAGCCATGCGCGTTTGCGCGGCCGGTCACGCACGCGACGGCGAAACCGAACCCGGATCGAAAGGAGTTCAGAGCGTGCCTACGGATGAACTTCGATGAACATCACCGCGCGGTGATTGCCCGGCCCGTGGCGATGCTCGTGCACAGGGAAACGGCCCGCCAGGTCGGCCTTGAAGGCCAGCAGCGCGGGCGCGGGCGGCGCGACCTTCGTCTCGATGTCGTAGCCGTGCAGATGCAGCACCAGGGGCTGGTCGCTCACCACGCTCACCTGCACCTGGTCGCCCTGGCGCACCTTCAGCGTGTCGTCGCCCTTGATGCGGCCGCCCACGAGCTCGACCGAGAACTTCGGCGAGGCGGCCGCGGCGACGCCTGCGATCGGCGCCAGTGCCGCCAGCGCGATCAGCCGCAGGCGCCAGCGGTACGGGTTTGGGTTTGTCGTGGCAGTGGTCATGCTCACTCCGCGTACTGCCCTGCCGCCTTGATGACAGATCCCCACTTCTCGATTTCGGCGGCGACGAACTTCTTGTGCTCCGGCCCGTTGACCCGTGCGTCGCTGATGATCACCGCGCCGAGCCCTTCCTGGCTTTTGACGAAGGCGGGATCCTTCAGCGCCACCTTCAGTGCCGCGTTGAGCTTGTCGGTGACCGCCTTGGGCGTTCCCTTGGGCGCGAAGAGGCCATGCCAGATGCTGACGTTGAAGCCCTTCAGGCCGCTCTCGTCGAGCGTTGGCAGCGCGGCCAGCGCGGGCGTGGTCAGGCGCTTCTGCGTCGTCACCGCATAGGCCTTCACCATGTTGCCTTCGATCTGCGCGGTGGTGTTGGTGGTCTGGTCGCACATGACGTCGACCTGGCCGCCGATGAGGTCGGTCATCGCCGGCGCGGTGCCCTTGTAGGGGATGGTCTGCACCTCGATCTTCAGCGCGTTCTGCAGCATCAGCCCGCACAGGTGCGAGGCCGAGCCGATGCCGGCGTTGGCCAGGTTGGTCTTGCTCGCGTTGGTTTCGAGCCATTTGCGCAGCTCGGCGAAGTTGGTGGCGGGCAGCGTCTTCTTGCTGATGACGGTCATCGGCACCTCGTTGATGAGGCCCAGGTACTCGAAGCCGTTCAGTGTGTCGTAGGGGAGCTTGCGGTACAGCGCGGGCGAGGTCGCCATGCTCACGTGGTGCAGCAGCAGCGTGTAGCCGTCGTTGGGTGCGCGTGCCGCCTTGGCCGCACCGAGCGTGCCGCCGGCGCCACCGCTGTTGTCCACGGCGATGGCGACATTGCCCAATTGCTTGCGCAGCGCCTCCGCGAAGTCGCGCGCCACCTTGTCGGTCGGCCCGCCGGCGGCGAACGGCACCACGAGCGTGATCGGCTTGTCGGGATACTCGGCGAAGGCTGGGAGTGCGGCGATGGCCGAGATCGCGATCGCAAGGAGGCGCTTCTTCATTGATTGTTGTCTCGAGGGATAGGAAGCCGAAAATCCTATCGATCGCTTGCGCCAGGCAGAAGATGACCGGTTGTTAAGGCAGTCACTTTCGGTGAACGCCGCGAACTGCTGCGAAGCGAATGCCGTCGTCGAACGACGAGCCATCGATATCTGCGGCGTCATGCTCCGGGGCAGACAGGCGAGAAGCGCGGAATCTTCTTGTGAATGCGCTTCGGGCAATGGCGGCTTGTGCCCCTTCCGTGCGGCGCGCAAAATCGCACTCCCGACCTGGAGGATGGAACATGACGATTCCGTACTTTGTCCTGACGCGCGATCAGCGCGAAGTTCCTCTGAATGTGCTTGGCACGCAAGTCACCGTTCTGGCGTCGAATGCGGCAACCCAGAGCTATGGGATCACCTTTCAACAGGGCAGCGAGGGAACCGGCCCGCCGCCGCACAGCCACGATTGGGACGAATCCTTCTACGTCCTCGACGGCGAGATCGACTTTCACTGCGACGGGCGCGTCCACGCGTGCCATCCCGGAACACTCGTGCACGTGCCGCGCGGAACGGTGCACGGCTTTCAGTACGGCAAAGGTGGCGGCAGGATGCTGGAGATCACCGGACAAGGCGCGTTGGCCGCCCAGATGTTCACCGCCGTCGACCACGAGGTTCCAGCGGGACCGCCCGATGTTCCGGCGCTGCTGGCCGTTCTTGAACGCCACGGGGTCACGGTAGCGGGCTGAGCGGCGCGTCCCCTGTCTTGTGGTCAGTCCCACCAGACATTCTTCATGGGTAGCCTTGCGGCGCAGCGATCTGCCAGCATCTTCTGCGAATAGGGCGGCACGTGTTTCACATCAACAGTTTCCAAGATGCTCAACTGACGCATCAGCTCGGCAAACGACGGGGCACGAAACTCGCCCGCATGTTCGTTCAAGGATGCCTGCATTTCTCCGTCGCTCGTTCTGACGTGCGGATGAAGCAAGATCAACGCAGTGCTGTCATCCGCATACTTTCCGATGAGGATCGCACGACCATAGTCGCTCGTGCGCCCGGATATCGAGTCCTGAGCGACGCCATAAGAGAAGTACTCATGGTCGCCGGAGTGAATTGGCACGGTCTGCATGAGCGCCCAGTAATCGGGCTCCAGGTCCTTGAACAAACCTACATCGTCCAGTTCCAGCATTCCCACGAATCGAGAGCGGTTGTGCGGATCGAATCCTGACGGTGCGAGCGCCTGTGACTTGTATGCGATCCAGAAATCCTTGTACGACTTCGGGAGCTCCATCTTCAGTCGAGCTTCAAGCTGAGCGAGACCCGTCTTCAGTTCGGTCTCGGTTGGGCCCGGTGGGCCGCCAGGTGTTTGCTGCCCGAGGACCATCAGATGACGCAGACCTCTCGCGGCCTCTGGCTTCGTCGAATACAACTCAAACGAAGACTTGCGCCAGCAGTCCATGAAGACGCTCCAGTCCCTGGAATTTCCCGCATAGGCTGAGTGCCGATCGCGCAGTTGGATCGTGGTCTTCGTGCCCTCAACCTTCGGACTTGGATCGGCTTCGTCCCCGCACCCCGACAGCATGAACAACGCGCACAGGCTTGCCAGGAGCCGGGAACGGAAAGATGGCCTCGACGCCGAAGAGGATGAATCCAGGTCACTTATGGGAGGAAAAGGCAAGAGGCGATCGTTCATCGATTCGCTCGCGCAGCAATCAAGTGGCGCCGGCGAGGAATGCCTTGGCCCGCGCCAACAATTCCTTGGTCGCCTTTTTGCCCGGGCGTCGATCGGCGATCTTCCCGGCAAGTCGCTCGACGATAGACCGATGCCCCATGCCAATGGCGATCTCCAGCAGTTCTTCCTGGTGCGGATGGATCACTGTGTAGTCCCTGCCGACTTCGTCGCACCGCGATACGGCTTCGTCGAACAGATGCGCAAAGCGGTCGGCCTCGTGCCGGGCGTTCAGCAGCAGCTGGAAGAAGGCCCACTCCACCATGTGCTTGTCATTCAGAAGCCCTTGCCCGGCCCAATCGAAGGCAATGGCCTGGCGCAGCAGCGGCTCTGCGGTCTCGATCTCGGCCGCACGATTGAATGCGATGCCCGCGCGCACGAGGTGGTTCATCGCCTGATTCGGTTTGGACTGATTCGCACGATGCTCGGCATCCGCTCGTTCGGCCGCAAGGCAGAAAAGCAAGGCGGCCTCGGCGTGGAGCTGTCGGTCCTGCCGGCGATGCGCGCGGTCGCCAATATCGAATGCCGAGAAAGGTGCGTCGGCTTTCTCTTTGATCAATGCCCGTGCGGCATCGCGGTCAAAAGTCGGCAGGTTCATTGCTGGATGAAAAAGTGGGAGACGAATTGTGCCGCGACCGTAGAGGTCTTCCACATCGTGCCGCAATCCACTCCCTCACCCACCGATGCCCCGCATCCCGATGCCGCCTTTCATGCCACAGCATCGCCATCTCATACCCCGGCACCTCCAGCGGTGCCTCCACCACCCGCAGCCCTGGCGCGCGGCGCGCCAATCGCTCGGGCAGCATCGCCACCATGTCGGTCTCGGCCAGCACCGACATCATGAAAAGAAAGTGCGGCACCGACAGCGCCACGCGACGCGCCATTCCCATCTGCGCCAGCGCATCGTCGGTCGGCCCGACGAAGCCGCCGCCGCTCATCGACACCACCACATGCTCCATCGCACAGAACTGCGCGAGCGTCGGCTTTCGCTTCAGCCGCGGATGCCCCGCCCTCCCCGCCAGCACGTAGCGCTCGTTGAACAGCACCCGCCGATGCAGCCCAGCCGGCGCGCCCACGCTGGTGTGAAAGAACAGATCGATCTCCCCATGCTCCAGCTGTCGTGCCATGCGCGACGGCACCGCCTCCACCACGGCCAGCCGGGTGTTCGGCGCCGCCTTGCGCAGCCCGGCCAGCGCCGGCAGCAGGATCGCCGACTCGGCATAGTCGGCCGCAGCCACGCGCCAGGTGGTGGTCGCCTCGGCGGGGTCGAAGGGCTTGGTCGGCGCTACCGCGCGGCCCAGTGACTCCAGTGCTTCGCGCAGCGGCTCGCGCAGTTCGTCGGCACGCGCCGTGGGCCGCATGCCGCGTTGCGCCGGCACCAACAGCGGGTCATTGAACGCCTCGCGCAGTTTGGCGAGCTGCACACTCACCGAGGGCTGCGAGAGGTTCAGGCGCTCGGCGGCGCGGGTGACGTTGCGCTCTGCGAGCAGCACATCGAGCGTGATCAGCAGGTTGAGGTCGAGACGGTTGAAATTGTTCATGGCAATGGCTGGAATTCGAACTATTCATTTCCAATATATCGCCACCGCTCCTAACCTGCGGGCATGTTCTTCATTCCACAGGCAATCCAACCGTGAAAGTCCTCCTCGTCCACGCCCACCCCGAAGCCCGTTCGCTGAACGGCTCGCTGAAAGATTTCATGGTGGAGCACCTCACGCACGCCGGGCACGACGTGCGCGTGTCCGATCTCTACGCGATGCAATGGAAGGCGCCGCTCGATGCGGCCGACTTTTCGCATGTCGAGCCCGGCGCGCATTTCGATCCGGTGCTCGATTCGCTGCGCGCCTTCCAGGACGGCACGCAGCCCGACGACATTGCCACCGAGCAGGCCAAGCTGCTGTGGGCCGATGCGGTGATCTTCCAGTTTCCGCTCTGGTGGTACTCGATGCCCGCCATCCTCAAGGGGTGGGTAGAGCGGGTGTATGCCTATGGCTTTGCCTACGGCATCGGCGAGCATTCCGACACGCACTGGGGCGATCGCTTCGGCGAAGGCACGCTGGCGGGCAAGCGCGCGATGCTCGTGGTCACCACCGGCGGCTGGGCGCCGCACTACAGCGCGCGCGGGATCAACGGGCCGATGGACGACCTGCTGTTTCCCATTCACCACGGCATCCTCTACTACCCGGGCTTCGAGGTGCTGCCGCCGTTCGTGGTGCACCGCACGGGCAAGGTCGACGATGCGGGCTATGCGCGGATCACCGAGGAGCTCGGTGATCGTCTGGATGCGCTGTGGACGACGGCGCCCATCGCGTTCCGCCCGCAGAACGCGGGCGACTACGAAATCCCCGCCCTCACCTTGCGGCCCGACATCGCGCCGGGTCGCACCGGGTTCGCGGCGCACATCGCGGATTGATTGAGGCCTGCCAACACTACCGGACCCTACAAGCCTGGAGCGCGGCTGCAGGCTACAGGGTAGGAACCGTGCCGCCGTCGATCCGATACTCGGCCCCTGCGATCGAAGCGGATCGCGGCGACGCCAGGAAAGCAATCAAATCGGCAACCTCCTCTGGTTTGGCGGGGCGGCCCACTGGAATTCCTCCCAGCCAATCCATGACGATTTTCTTGCCGCCCTCGTAATCTGTTCCGGCATCTGCAGCCATCCGCTGCGCAAACGCTACCGAAGCCTCGGTCTCGATCCAGCCCGGCGCAACGCTCAGCACGCGAACTCCCTTTGGCGTCACCTCTCTTGCCAGAGACTTGCTGTAGGTCGTGAGGGCCCCCTTGGCCGCGGCATAGGCTGTGGTGGACTCGGGCAGCGGCAGCACGCGCTGGATGGAGCTGACGTGGATGATGACACCCGAGCCTTGAGCCAGCATCGCTGGAAGCAGCGCACGGTCCAGACGTACGGCAGGCATCAGGTTCAGGTTCAGCTCGGCGAACCAGTGCTCATCACTGATCGCAGCAAAGCCGCCACCGGGAGTTCTTGAGCCGCCGAGCACGTTGATCAAGATGTCGGCGCCGCCCCAATCCTGCAGGATGGCCTGAGCAAAGTGACTCGTGCCCTCCGCCGTCGACAGGTCGGCAGCCACGTAGGTGATCCCCTCCAAAGGCTGCGCTGGCACAGTGCGCGCGGATGTCGCCACCCGAGCGCCGGCCTCTGCGAGGGTTTTCACGACTGCAGCGCCAAGGCCCAGCGTGCCGCCGGTGACCACTGCCCGCAGGCCATTCAGGTGCAGGTCGAAGCTCATGCCGTGACCTCCAGCGATGCGATCAGCCCGCGTTCAAGGCGAAAGCGGTAGGACAGGACGATCGGGCTGCCTGGGAAGTTGCCGGTGACGTTGGCGCGGACGAGTTGGAAGCCGTCCTCCCGCTCGATGGCGAACGGCACGCTCGTCGCGCTGTACTTGGCCGAAGCCTCGGCCATGAAGGCCTTGATGGCGTTGACGCCTGTATAGGTGTGACCGTCGTCCTTCATGACGGCTTGCGCGGTGAAGCAATGTGCCAAGGCTTCAGGGTTGTGTTCCGCCGCGAAGTACGCGGCAATTGGCTCGGGAAGGGTCAAGGTGTTCACGTTGTCGGCTCCATGGGATCAATGAAGTCCTCAGGATGCGCGCCGGAGTGAATTTAGTGAATATCCTAGAATCTGGATTGGCTGTGTAGCAACGAATACATAATGCGTGGATCCGAATTTGCCGAGCTGAAAGCCTTCGTGGCCGTCGTTGAGCGTCAAAGCTTCGCGCGGGCCGCAGAGCATCTGGGCCTGTCGCCTTCGGCACTCAGCCAGACCATCCGTCAGCTCGAAGGCCGCATCGGCGCACGTCTTCTGAATCGCACGACTCGAAGCGTCGCGCCGTCGGCAAGTGGCCAGCTCCTGTACGCGCGCATAGCTCCGCTGTTCCGGGAGATGGCTGCCGCAGTCGCTGAAGCCAGCGAGGCGACAGGACAGATGAGCGGCACGCTGCGTATCAACACGCTGGGGATCGCAGCGAGAACCATCATCGCGCCCCGGCTCTCGCGCTTCCATCAAGCACACCCCGACGTGGTTCTCGACATCGTGGTCGACGACGCGCTGGCCGATATCGTCGTTGGCCGCTTCGACGCGGGCATCCGCGTGGGGAACCGGCTTGAAAAAGACATGGTTGCCGTCCGCCTCACGCCAGACCTGGACATGATTGCGGTGGCGTCCCCGAACTACCTCGCGCGTCGAGGAACGCCCAAGTCACCCGCCGATTTGCATAACCACGCATGCATCAACTGGCGGCTCCAGATGGACGGCAGGCACTATCGCTGGGAGTTCAAGAAACGAGGGCAGCGACTCGAAGTGGCGGTAGAAGGTCCCGTCGTCACCAATCATGCCGACATCGGCGTCGCTGCTGCGCTGAACGGCCTGGGCATTGCCTATCACTTTGAGCGAGATGGCGTGGGTGAGCTTCTGGCCCAGGGGCGGCTGGTCCAGGTCCTCGCGGACTGGTCGATTTCGCGCCCGGGGCTGTTTCTCTACTATCCGAACAGGCAGCATCGACCAGCCCTCCTCGGTGCGTTCATCGACTGTCTGCTGGATCGAAAACCGTTCGATCGGCTCTAGCGAGGGCCTGGCCTGTTGGCACAGCCGCAAGCCATCAGCGATGAGAATTGGTGTGAACAGGCCCTAGGGCAGCACGGGGTTGGCGTTGGCATTCGCAATCGCCGCGTCGGCATCGACGCGCAGCATGAAGCGCCTGGCCACCAGGTCGTTGGCTGCGTTCGTCACGGCCGCGACGTAGCCCGCCTGATCGGTGTAGCGCTCCTGCAGCGAGAGCCGCGGGTCGGTGGTGCCGGCGCGCTGCGCGGCCGTCTTCACGAACGGAAAGTACGCACCGAAGAGCCCTGCCTGGTCGATGGTGCCGGGCTTGTTCGTGTAGTTCCAGCCGGTGTTGGTGCCGATGGGCACGGCCACGTCGAGGCTGCGGATGCCGGCGATGTCGTTGCCGTCCGCATCGACCTGCGGCACGAGGATCGCGTAGTCACGGCCGAGGTACGCGGGCGGCACCTGGGTGGCAATGCCGGTCTCGTCCTGCGGTCGATAGTTCGGCCCCCAGTCGAGCAGCGAATAGGTGTTGACCAAGCCCGTGTAGTTCGCGCCCGGAATGGCCGGGAACTTCACCTGCGCCGGGCGCACCAGCGTGGCGTCCGCCAGCTTGGGCACCTGGCTGTCGGGCGGCGTGGTGCCGTTCACGACCCACTCCTCCAGGTTCTGGTACAGCGCGCGCACAACGGGTATCACGCTCGCGTTCGCATTGGTCGCGTAGAGCGCGCCGGCGTTCGCACCCGGCAGCGATGCAAGGCCCAGCAGATGGTGCGTGCTCGCGTAGTAGTAGACGCGCGCGTTGGCCGGCTGCACGAGGTCGGTGGTGCCCCACGCGTCGGTCAGCAGCGGCGAACCCTGCAGCACGTAGAACTCCGTGCCGCTGAAGCCAATGAAGAGCTTGGGGCAGGTGCCGCTCGCCTCGCAGCGCGAGAGGATGCCGCCGCGGCGCTGGGCCACGTCGTCCACGTAGTCCTTCGAGAGGCCGCGCGTGCCGGCCTGGCCGAAGGCCGTGTGATCGGTGCGCACACCGCCGCCGCCACCGGGAATGGAAAAGCGCATGTTGATGTTGGTCTGCCGCGCAGCGATCTGCGCGAACACGCCGTCGAACACCTTCTGCCCCGCGCGGTCTTCGTTGAAGCCCAGGTGCACGAAGGTCTTCATGAAGTTGCCGCATTGCGAGACACCGGAGGCGATGGTGTTCTTGATGGCCGTGGCCACCGGGTTGGGCGTGCCTGCCGCATCGCTCGCGTCGCGATGGAAGAAGGTGATCATGTCGCGCAGCGCGGCAAGGCCGAGGCCCATGACCTTGGGGTCTTTCGCGATGTAGACCAGCTCATACATGTAGGCCGGGTCCCATTTGTCCTTGAGGCACACGTTGGTCTCGTCGGGCGTGCCTGGGAACGGCGTACCGGCACCGCACTTCGCGAACTTCCAGTCGCTTGCGGGAATGAGCTGGCGCGCGTCGCCCTCGTTGATGCGGCGCGTGAGCACGTAGCCAGGCTTGGTGTTGTCCAGGCTCGCGGTGGCGTAGGCCTGCATCGCTGCGTTGAAGGGGCCGCCGGGCAGCGGCAGCGAGTCGTTCGTCGCCACGGTAGGCAGCAGCTCGGCGCGGTAGGTGCCGGTGATGGTGCTGCCATCTGGACTCTTCGCGACCGGCACGTTGAGCGTGAGCTTGCCGGCGGCTGCGGGCACATCGCCTTGCCAGGCCGCCGTGAGGAACACGTAGCCGCGCGAGGCGAAGTACGGGTCGAGGTTCACGATGTTCCCGCGGTTCGGCGCGTCATAACGCAGCACGCCGCTGGCCTTGCTCATGTCCTTGGGCTTGAAGAGCACGAAGTCCGACGTGTACTCGACCTTGCCGTTGGCGTTGAGCGGTGCGAGCTGCAGGTCCTGAATGATCGCGTTGCGCGCGTCCTTCGGATCGACCTCGCCGGTGAAGGTGCCGCTGATCTTCTCGTAGGTTCCCGCTGCGCCGAAGGTGCCGGGCACGTCTTCGGTCTTGCTGATGGCGAGCTTGAATTTCGGCGCGGTGGCGGCCGGGGGTTGCGCAGCGGGCGGCGGCGTGCCGGTGGCGGGCGGCAGCACGAAGCCCCCGCCTCCACCGCCGCTCCCGCCGCAGGCACTCAGAAAAAGGGCGGCCGAAGCCACCGTGGCAGCCGCAAGGCTCCAGCGTTTCATGGTTTGTCTCCTGTTGTGGTGTTCTGTCTTCTGCGGCGCCGTTCTCCGCTACGGCGTGCGCATCACTCGGCTTCGATGCCGGCGGCCTTCACGATGCGGCCCCACTTCTGCGATTCGCCGGCCTGGAACTTCGCCAGTTCCTCGGGCGAGGTGGTGAACACCTCGGTGCCGGTCGGTTCGTAGAAGGCGGTCTTCGCCGACTCGCTCTTCGCGGCCTTCACGAGCAGTTCGTTCAAACGCTTGACGACGGCGGGCGGCGTCTTCGCGGGCGCGTAGGCCGCGAACCAGTAGCCCATCTCGTAGCCCTTCACGCCGGCCTCGGCGATGGTGGGCACGTCGGGCGCGAGCGGCGAGCGGCTGGCGCTCGACATGCCCAGCGCGCGCAGCTTGCCACCCTTGACCTGCGGCAGGCCCGTGGCGGTGTCGGTGATCATCATGTGGATCTGCCCGCCGAGCAGATCGGTCACGGCCAGCGTGTTGCTCTTGTAGGGCACATGCAGGAGCTTGATGTCGGCCATCTGCTGCAGCAACTCGCCCGCCATGCGACTGGACGAACTGCCGCTGCCGAAGCTGTACTTGCCCGGCTCCTTCTTCGCGAGCGCAACGAACTCGGCCACGGTCTTCGCGGGAAACGAGGGGTTCACCACCATGATCTGCCCGCCCTTGCCGAGCGCGGCGATGGGCGCGAAGTCTTTCACCGGGTCATAGGGCAGCTTCTTGAACAGGTGTTCGTTGGCGGCGTGTGTGGTGTTGGTGGTGATGAGCACCGTGTAGCCATCGGCCGGCGCCTTGGCCACGTTCTGCGAGGCGATGAAGCCACTCGCGCCCGCCTTGTTGTCGATGATGACGGGCTGCTTGGTCTCGGCCGTGATGCTGTTGCCGAGCGCGCGAGCGATCTGGTCGGTGGCGGTGCCGGCCGCGAACGGCACGACGAAGGTGATGGATTTTTCGGGGAAGGCCTGTGCTTGGCCCAGCAACGGGGCCAGCGCGAGTGCCGTTGTCAGTACGGCGAGGGGAAATCGTTTCATTGTTTTGTCTCCGGATGGATGAGTAGGAAAAAAATGGGCGGCACCGCTACGGCCCTGCAAGCAAGGGTTCGAGCGCGCGAGGGATCTGGATCGGCATGTCGAGCAGCAGGAACGAGAGCGCCTTGCCGTGCGCATCGAGGTTCAGCGCATCGTTCACGCCGCCGTCGAGCACCGCATCGAGCACGAAATTCATCGCGTGCAGCCTGGGCAACACGAAACGCTGCACCTGCGATGGCGTGCGATGGCGGAATTGCGCGGCCACGCGCTCTGGCGTGAGCTGTTCGAGCAGCAGCGGATAGAACTCGGCGCGCCAGGCGATCACGCTGATGTTGGAGCGGTCGCCCTTGTCGCCGGTGCGGCCGTGGGCGGCGCGGTAGAGAGGGACTTCGATCATGTCGGCCGTGTTCATGCGAGCGCCTTTGCATCGAGCAGTTCGAACCGAACCGGCACCGCATCGCGCGGCAGCAGGCATGAGAGCGTGTTGAGACGCGGCGTGAGCGCGGTCCGAACGCCGCCGCCACCGGCAGGGCCACAGGTGTAGAGCGCCATCACTTCGCGCGCCAGGCGCTCGGCCTGTGCGCGGTCGGTGTGCGTGGCGGCGACGCGCAGGCGCACGTCGCGCAAACCGGCGTCGGGCGTGTCGGCGAGCGCGCGGCCGGCGTCGTCGCCGAGGATGCTCAGCGCGCCGATCAGGTCGACGCGCAGCGCGAGGCCGTCGAGCCGCTTGCGCAGCACGTCCGCCGCGAGCCGGGCACGGGCTTCGGCGCGTGGGCCTGCGTAGGAGATTTCGCCCTCCGCCAGCCAGCCGCCTTCGTGGCAGACGTTGACCTTGTAGTGGCTCGGCCGCGCATGGCCGCGCACGCCGGAGAGTTCGACGCGGTCTTTCCCGGGCAGCGCGCGCACCTCGGCTTCGGCGATGTCGGCGATCACGTCGGGCGTCAGGTAGGCGGCCGGGTCGTGTACCTCGTAGAGCAATTGCTCCTTCACCGTGGCGTCGCTCACGAGGCCGCCGGTGGCGTCGGCCTTGCCGATGATGCAGTGGCCGTCAGCGTCGATCTCGGCAATCGGGAAGCCAACCGCTTCGAGCCCGGGAACGTCCTTGTAACCGGGGTCCGCGAAATAGCCGCCGCAGACCTGCGCGCCGCATTCGAGCAGATGGCCCGCCATGGTCGCGCGGCCGAGGCGGTGCCAGTCGTCGGCGCGCCAGCCGAAGTGCGACATGGCCGGGCCCACGGTGAGCGACGGGTCCGCCACGCGGCCGCACACGACGATCTGTGCGCCCGCATCGAGCGCGGCGGCGATGGGCTCGGCGCCGATGTATGCGTTGGCGCTGACGACGCGCAAGCCCTCGATCTGCGGGCCGAGCGCGTCTTTCAGGAGCGCCCGGTGTTCGAGGCCCGAGAGATCGTCGCCCTCCACCACGGCGATGCGCGGCGCCTCTGCTCCGAGCTCGCGTGCCATGCGGGCGATGTGCCGCGCCGCGGCACGCGGATTGGCCGCGCCGAAGTTGCTCACGATGCGGATGCCGAGCGCGAGGCAGCGCGCCAGCACGGGCCGCAGCATCGCATCGAGCAGCGGCTCATAACCGGCCTCGGGGTTGTCGCGTCGGCGCAGTTGCGCAAGTGCCAGCGTGCGCTCGGCCAGCGTCTCGAAGATCAGGAAGGCGCGCTGCCCGGACGGCCCACCGGCGAGCCGCGCGATCAACGTATCGACCACCGGCCCGGCCGCATCGGTACGGTCGCCGGAGAAACCAGCCGCGCAGCCGATCAGCAAAGGAGGCAGTGATTGGGCATTCATCGAGGTGCAATGTAGGCAAAGGGTTGTGATCCGTAAAATCGAAAATCCGGATCAATTGATCTGCATTTCAAATAAGAAGGCCAGAGACATGAGAAAGACGCCCGATCTCTCCACGCGGCAACTGCGTGCCTTTCTCGCGCTGGCCGAGCACCGCAACTTCACGCGCGCGGCGCAGACCAGCCACTTGTCGCAGCCCGCGTTCAGCGCGCTGATCCGCACGCTCGAAGACGCCATCGGCACGCGCCTCTTCGACCGCGACACGCGCAGCGTGCAGCTCACGCCCGAAGGCCGGCTCTTCGAGAGCTCAGCGCGCCGCCTGCTCGACGACATGGGCAGTGCCATGGACGACCTGGCCGATCACGTGGAGCGCCGCAAGGGCCGCGTGCGCATCGCGGCCTTGCCCTCGCTCGCGGCAGGCTGGCTGCCCACGGTGTTCGCGGAGTTCATGCAGGCCTGGCCCGGCATCCGCATCGACCTGGACGATGCGCTGTCCGACGCCTGCGTCGCGCTGGTGCGCAGCGGCCAGGCCGACTTCGCGCTCGCGGCCTCGGGCGCCGCGGCAGACAGCGACCTGCGTGCGCGCAAGCTCTGCACCGACCGCTTTCACCTCGTGTGCCGCGCCGACCATCCGCTCGCGCACGAGCCGCGCCTCTCGGTCAAGAAGATCGCGCCGTGGCCCTTCATCCAGATGGCCCGCAACAGCAGCGTGCGGCAGGCGCTCGACGCGGCGCTGCACCCGCTGCGGCTGAACGCGGTGTTCGAGGTGGAGCACCTGGCCACGGTGATGGGGTTGGTGGAAGCCGGGCTCGGCATCAGCGTGGTGCCTGCGCTCACGCTCTTTCACTTCCGGCGCGAGACGCTGGTGACCCGGCCGCTGCCGCTGCCTGCGCTCACGCGCACGCTGTACCTGGTGCAGCGGCGAGAGGGCAGCCTGTCGGTGGCGGCGCAGACGCTGCATGACCTCGTGGTCGCGCGGCTCGGGTCCCTGCGATTGGACTGAACCTGCGGGCACGGGCACGGTCCGGCGCCATGCCGGAACGCTATATCTCCCAGTGCGCACACGCTATTGCCCCAGGGCGGGCCAGCGGGAATAGTTCGGCATCGCGGCGCAAGACCGCACGGATTGCCCTACAGACCTTCCCAGGAGACCCATGAGACATTCCCGCCGCAGCTTCGTCGGCCTGATGCTGACCTTGGCTGCCAGCCCCGCTGCCTTCGCAGCGCCCCGGCCGCTTTCCTCCCGCCCCATCCGCCTGGTGGTGCCCTTCGGCGCAGGCGGCGTGGCCGACCTGGTCGCGCGCAGCGTGGCACAGAAGATGTCCGAATCGATGGGCCAGAGCATCGTCGTCGACAACAAGCCCGGTGCCGGCGGCGTGGTGGCATCGGACACCGTCGCCAAGGCGCCGGCCGATGGCCACACGCTGCTCCTGATGTCCAACGCCAACGCAGTGAGTGTGGGCCTCTTCAAGTCGCTGCCCTACGACACGGTGAAAGACTTCGCACCGGTCTCGATGCTCGGCTACTTCGACATGGCGATCCTCGCGCCGGGAAATGGCAAGTTCAAGAGCCTGGCCGAGCTGGTGGCCTACGCCAAGGCGAACCCCGGCAAGCTCAACATCGGCACCATCAACGTCGGCAGCACGCAGCACCTGGCGGGCGAGTTGCTCAAGACCTCGCTCGGCATCGATGCGCAGGTCGTGCCCTTCAACGGCACGCCGGCGGTGGTGACCGCACTGCGCGGCAACCAGGTCGACGTGGCGGTGGAGATTCTTCCGCCGGTGCTCTCGCAGATCGAAGGCAAGGCGCTGCGTGCGCTGGCGGTGATGGGCGAGAAGCGCGCGAGCGGCCTGCCCGATGTGCCGACCGTCGCGGAGAGCGGCACGCCAGGCGTCCAGGTCGCCTCGTGGAACGCGCTGGCCGCGCCCGCCGCGACGCCACCCGAGGTGATCGCGCGATTGAACACCGAAGCGCTCGCCGCACTGGCTTCGCCCGAAGTGAAGAAGCGGCTGCAGAACCTGGGCGTGGAGCCGCGCGGCAGCACACCACAGGAACAAGCCCGGCTGCTGGAGAGCGAAATCAGGCGCTGGTCGGGCGTGATCCAGCGCGCCGGCATTCCCAGGCAATGAACCTCCCCATGAAAACCATCGCCCCACCTCACCCCCATCCGAGCGCGCCCGCGTTCCACCTGCCGGCGGACGCCTGCGACGCGCATTGCCACGTGTTCGGCCCCGGCGACGTGTTTCCGTATTCGGACAACCGCCGCTATACGCCGCCCGATGCGCCTGCGGCCAAGCTGCGCGCGCTGCATGAACTGCTGGGCATCGAGCGCGTCGTGCTGGTGCAGGCCAGCGTGCACGGCCACGACAACCGCGCGATGCTCGACGCCATTGCGCAGTCGCCCGACAGCTACCGCGGCGTCGCGATGGTGGGCGCGGGCGTGAGCGATGCCGAAATCGCCGCACTGCACAAGGCCGGCGTGCGCTCGGTTCGCTTCAACTTCGTGCAGCACCTGGGCGGCGCGCCCGACCTGCCCACCGTGCTGCGCATGGCCGAGCGCATCAAGCCGCTGGGCTGGCACCTGGTGCTGCATCTTGATGCGGAAGACCTCGTCACCTACCGCGCGTTTCTCGACACGCTGCCCGTGCCCTTCGTGATCGACCACATGGGCCGCACGATGGTCGCGCACGGCCTCGGGCAGCAGGCCTGCGCGATGATGCTCGACCTGATGCGCGACGAGCGCGCGTGGGTCAAGGTGAGCGGCGCGGAGCGCATTTCGCAAACGCTCTCCGCGCAAGGGCAGCCGTATGCGGATGCCGTGCCCTTCGCGCGCCAGCTGATCGCCGCCGCTCCCGACCGCGTGCTCTGGGGCACCGACTGGCCGCACCCCAACGTGCGCGAGATGCCAGACGACGGCAAGCTGGTGGACCTGCTGCCTCTTTTCTGCGACGACGCAGTGCAGCTGAAGAAGCTGCTGGTCGACAACCCGACGCGCCTCTACTGGTACGACTGAGCGCCCCGCACCGCGGCGCGCACGCAAACCGACACCAACCTCACGCAGTGGCGCAGCCATGGCGTGCGGAGCCGTGCGCGCCTTTGCTTCCAAGAACAACCAACGAGGAGACAAGCCATGAGACGACTACTACCCGCCCTCGCGCTGTGCAGCGTGGCGCAGGCCGCATGGGCGCAGGCCGATGCGCCCGCGGCCAGCGCGCAGATCTACGGCCTGCTCGACGCCTTTGCCGGCTCGATGCGGCGCAGCGACGAGCCCGGCCGAACCAAGGTGCTCAACAGCGGCGGCATGACCACGTCGTTCTGGGGCATTCGCGGTGCAGAGAGCCTGGGCGGCGGGCTCCAGGCGCAGTTCGCGCTGGAGAGCTTCTTCCAGGTCGACAGCGGCACCATGGGGCGCAACAGCACCGACCCTTATTTCTCGCGCAATGCCTGGGTCGGCCTCGCGGGCGGCTTCGGCCAGGTGGCGCTGGGCCGGCAGACCAACCCGATGTTCGTGGCGAGCGGCGCGTTCAATCCGTTCGGCACCTCGCTGCAGTTCTCACCTGTCATGCTGCACACCTGGCAGCCGACGTACAACCGTGCGGTGATCGGCGACAGCGTGTGGAGCAACGCGCTGCAGTACACCTCACCCACCCTCGCCGGCCTGCGCGCCAGCGTGCTCTACAGCCTGGGCGAAGTGACGAACCGCAGCGGCGTGCACAACCTGAACCTCACGCTCAACTATGCGGCCGGCCCCTTCGCCGCCGTGGTGTCGGCGCAGCAGGCGCAGGTGGGCCCGGGCTTCACCACGGCCATCCTGCGGCAGGACGCGGCGCTCGTCGGCGCCTCCTACGATTTGAAGGCGGTGCAGCTCTACGGCCAATTCCAGCGCACCCGCACGCCCGACATCCGCACCACGGCCACCACCGCGCAACTGGGCGCAGCGGTTCCGGTGGGCGCAGGCCGCTTCCTGGCATCGGTTGCGCGCACGCAGCGCAAGGTGCAGCCGGCCACCGAAACGCATCGCACGACCTGGGCCATCGGCTACGACCATTTCCTGTCGAAGCGCACCGACCTCTACGCCGTCTACATGCGCGACCGGCTCACGGGCTTCGACGGCCGGGGCAGCATCGGCGTCGGCATGCGTCACCGCTTCTGAGCCTTCGCGTGCCCGCCCAGGTGCTGCTGCACGAGCTCGCGCAGCAGTTCGCCCATGGCGCGCTGCGTGCGCGTGACCGGCCGCTGCGAACTCGCGGCCAGTGCGAGCCGCGTTCGCAGGCTCGGCTCGACGATGGGACGGATGGCATAGCGCTGCGGCCGCCCCGCATTGGCGACCGCATTGCGCGACAGCACCGCATGGCCTGCGCCATCGGCCACGAGCGCGAGGATAGCGGGCACGCCGTCGATCTCCAGCGCGATCTGCGGTCGCAATCCGATGGCCGCCAGCTCCGCCTCGACCCGCATGCGGATGGCGTTGGGCCGGGTCGGAATCACCAGCGGCTGGCCCGCCAGCTGGCGCAGCGGCATGGGGGCGCCGCGCCGCGTGGGGCCGGTGCCTTTGGTGGCGCTGACCAGGAACAGGTCTTCCTCCAGCACCGTCTCGCTGTCCACGTCGGGCGACGGCTGCGGGTTGTAGAGCAGCGCGATATCGAGCCGGCCGGTGACCAGCGACTCCTGCATCGCCGTTGAAAGGTTCTCGGTGATGGAGAGCGCCGCCTCGGGCAATCGCTCACGCGCGGCGCGCACCAGCGGCACCGTCAGCACGCCGGCCACGCTGGGCGGCAGCCCGACGGCGACGCGGCCGGCCAGCGCTTCGCGCGAGCGGTTCATGTCTTCGTGCGCCCGCGCCACCTGGTGCAGGATGCCGCGGCCATGCTCCAGCAGGCGCTTGCCCGCATCGGTGACCACCACGCCGCGGCCGTTGCGCACCAGCAGGTTCTGCCGCAGCTCGACCTCCAGGTTGCGCACCTGGCGGCTCAATGCGGGCTGCGCGATGTCGATCACGATCGACGCACGGGTGAAACTGCCGAGCTCGGCCACGCGGATGAAGTACTCCAGTTGCTTCAGGTCCATGCCCAAAGGGTATCGGCATGAAGGCCTCGCAGGTATGCGTGTTTGTTCTATCCGGCGGACGGCCACACGACCACTTGATGCAAGCAGCCACGCAGTCCGTTCGAGAAGGGCTGCACGACCAGCCCTCGCCCTCGCCCTCGCCCTCGCCCTCGGCGTGTCGGCGCAGTCACCGCTGGCGAGCGACGCGCAGGCCTTGCTCTGCTTCGGCGCCGCCGCGTGGTGCCCGGCGAAGTTTCACGCGGATGTGGAAGCGGCGACCAACTGAGCCAATGCGGCGCGCGCGGTCGGGTTGGGCGTGGGCTCCGCGATCTTGTGCAGCGTGTTGCGGTCGGTATGCCGAAAGGGTTCGGGCTTGCCGAGCACATCGAGCAGCGTGACCTGCTCATACGACCAGCTCGCGTTGTCGTGGATGGTGACGGTGATGTCGTAGCGCAGCGTCTTGAACGCATGCTCCAGAAACGGGTTCGAGAGGATGCCGTTGGTCGCCGCGCCGCGCACTGCCTCGAGCTTGAACGACTTCGCATCGGGCGCCGCGTGCCCCATGGCCATCACGGCCTGCCCGCGGGGAATCGTCAGCGTCTGGATCACCGTGCCGGTGGCGGCCTCCCAGAGCCAGTAGCCGACCTGGTCGTGAAAGCTCTCGACCTCATCGGGCTTGACGATGCGCACGTGGTAGCGCAGCCCGTAGAAGATCTGCGGCCCGTTGGTCTGCGCATCGATGGGCTGGAACTCGGCGTGCTCGACATAGGCCTCCGCTTCGGGGCCGTCTTCTCCTGGCGCCACGTCGTGGCCCCCGGCGCTGGTCCAGATGCCGGCGAGGCCGGTGAGCGGACCGAGGTTGGAGAGCGTGTGCGGATCGGGTTCGGGTTCTGTGTAGATGTCCTGGGGATAATCGGCCATGTTTTTTCCTGGATCTGGGTGTGACGGGCCGAAGTATCGCCAAAAGTGGGCATCCGGCGGCCGGACTTTCCAGCGCTCCCCCTCCAGGAAGCACGACACCCCCGCCCCAAACCCCTTCCCGGGTTTCCCCCCACATCAAAATGAGGTACGCACCTCAAACTCCGCCCATGCCATCCTCCCCGCAGCGACAAGCCGCACAGACCAGCCGCGCCACGCTCAGCGACGTGGCACGCGAAGCCGACGTGAGCCTGGCCACTGTGGACCGCGTGCTCAACAAGCGTACCGGCGTGCATGCACGCTCGATCGCCCAGGTGCACCAGGCCGTCGAGCGGCTGAACTACCGCCCCGACCCGGCGGCCGCCCGCCTCGCACGGCCGCACCCGCACCGGGTGAGCTTCCTTCTGCCTTCGGGCAACAACACCTTCATCGAGATGCTGCGCGAGCAGATCGCGGGCAGCAGCGGCTGGATGGAAGACCACCGCGTGAGCGCGCAGACACACCAGGTCGACGTCTTCGAGCCGCAGCGCCTCGCGCGCCGGATCCTTGCGCTGCGCGGCCAGTGCGACACGGCCGTGGTGATGGCGCTCGACCACCCGCTGGTGCAGTCGGCCATCGACAAGCTGGTCGGCCACGGCGTGGGCGTGATCACGCTGGTGTCGGACGTGCCGAAGTCACAGCGCCAGCACTTCGTGGGCATCGACAACGTGGCCGCCGGCCGTACCGCGGGCACGCTGGTCGGCCGGTTCTCGGGCGGCACGAAAGGCGAGGTCGGCGTGATCGTCGGCAGCCTGTCGCTGCGCGACCATGCGGAGCGCAGCCTGGGCTTCAGCCAGGTGATGTCGGCCGAATATCCCGGCCTTCGCGTGCTGCCACCGCTGGAGGGCAAGGACGACCCCAAGCTCGCGCGGCAGCTCTCGGCGCGCCTGCTGGCCGCGCACCCGAAGCTGGTCGCGATCTACAGCGTGGGCGCGGGCAACCCGGGCATCTCCGCCACGCTCAAGGCGAGCGGGCGCGCGGGAAAGATCGTCTTCGTCGGCCATGAACTCACGCCGGCCGCGCGCGCCGACCTGCTCGACGGCACGATGGCCGCGGTCATCAACCAGGACGCGGGACACGAGATCCGCTCTGCCCTGCGGCTGGCCATTGCACGCCTCACGCGCGAGCCGGTGCATGCGGACCAGGAGCGCATCCGCATCGATATCTACCTGAAGGACAACCTGCCGTGAATGCGGCAGTGCGGCCCTTCTTTCACTGAACTTTTTTTGCAGGAGCGTCGGCACATGGCAACCAACATCAAGGGCCCAGGCATCTATCTCGCGCAGTTCGCGAGCGACGCGGCACCGTTCGATTCGTGGGACTCGATCACGCGCTGGGCCGGCAGCCTCGGCTTCAAGGGCGTGCAGATTCCCTCGTGGGATGCGCGCATCTTCGACCTGAAGAAAGCCGCCGAATCGAAGACCTACTGCGACGAAGTGGCCGGCGTGGCGCGCGAGAACGGCGTGGAGATCACCGAACTCGGCACGCACCTGCAGGGCCAGCTCGTGGCGGTGCATCCGGCGTACGACGAAGCCTTCGACGGCTTCGCGCCTGAAGCCTATCGGCGCAACCCGGTGGCGCGACAGGCGTGGGCGGTGGAGCAGATGCTGTTCGCCGCGAAGGCCTCGCGCAACCTGGGGCTCAAGAGCAATGTGAGTTTTCCGGGGGCGCTGGCGTGGCCGTACCTCTATCCGTGGCCGCCGCGGCCGGCTGGACTGATCGAGGCCGCGTTCGACGAACTCGCCAAGCGCTGGCATCCGATCTTCGATGCGTTCGAAGACGCCGACTGCAACGTCTGCTTCGAGCTGCATCCGGGCGAAGACCTGTTCGATGGCGTGACCTTCGAGATGTTTCTGGAGCGCGTGAACAACCATCCGCGCTGCTGCATCAACTACGACCCGTCGCACTTCCTGCTGCAACAGCTGGACTACCTCGAGTTCATCGACATCTACCACTCGCGCATCAAGGCGCTGCACATCAAGGATGCGGAGTTCCGCCCCACGGGCCGACAGGGCGTGTACTCGGGCTTCCAGCCGTGGGTGAACCGCGCGGGGCGTTTCCGGTCGCTGGGCGATGGGCAGATCGACTTCGGCGCCATCTTCTCCAAGATGGCGCAATACAACTACGACAGCTGGGCCGTGCTCGAGTGGGAGTGCTGCCTGAAGCACCCCGAGGACGGCGCGGCCGAGGGCGCGGAATTCATTCGCCGCCACATCATCCGCACGACCGAGAAAGCCTTCGATGACTTCGCGGGCGCCGAGACCGATACCCAGCAGCTTCGCCGGATGCTGGGCCTGGAGACGACGACAACGGCGAAGAAGTAGTCAGCAACCCATGAGCTAGCTTTATCTACAACGAAGGAGACAAGAGACCATGACGAACAGAAGATTTTTTTCGGGCATCGCACTGGCCGTATGCGCCCTCGCCAGCATGCCCGCACTGGCCCAGAACAAGGCCACGGTGATGGGCGTCTCGGTGCCCGCCGCCACGCACGGCTGGACCGGCGGCGTCGTGTACTGGGCCAATCGCACCAAGGCCGAGCTGGAGAAGCAGTACCCCGGCATGAAGGTCTTCGTGAAGACCGCGGGCTCGGCCACCGAGCAGGCCAACCAGGTGCAGGACCTGCAGACGGTCAACAAGATCGACACGCTGGTCATCCTGCCCTTCGAATCGGCGCCGCTCACCAAGCCGGTGGCGCAGGTCAAGGCCAAGGGCGTGTTCGTGACCGTGGTCGACCGGGGCCTGACCGACCCGAACGCACAGAGCGCCTACGTGGCCGGCGACAACCCGGGCTTCGGCAAGGTGGCGGGCGAGTACATGGCCAAGACGATGGGCGGCAAGGGCAACGTGGTCATCCTGCGCGGCATTCCCACGGTGATCGACAACCAGCGCGTCGATGCCTTCAACGAAGTGATGAAGGCCAACCCCGGCATCAAGGTGCTCGATGCCAAGCACGGCAACTGGAACCGCGACGATGCGTTCAAGGTCATGCAGGACTACCTCACCCGCTTCAAGCAGATCGATGCGGTGTGGGCCTCCGACGACGACATGGCCGTGGGCGTGCAGAAGGCCATCGAGCAGGCCAAGCGCGATGACGTGAAGCTGGTGGTGGGCGGCGCCGGCGCCAAGGGCTACATCAAGAAGGTGATGGACGGCGACAAGATCGTCTCGGCCGACGTGACCTACGCGCCGAGCATGATCGCCGACGCGATGAACCTCACGGCGAAGGCGCGCGTGGAAGGCGGCACGATGCCGGCGACGACGATCATTCCGTCGGTGCTGGTGACCAAGGAGAACGCGGCGAAGTACTACTTCCCCGATTCGCCGTTCTGAGTGAGCCAGGGCCGCATCGCCCTGGTGATCGCGGGCTCGGTGGGCCTCCGGCTCACCGAAGCCTGACGCGGAAAGACCCGCCGAGGCCGAAATTTTGGAACTTTGGCATTCGTTACCAACGGGAGCGGCGGGCCTTTAACCATTCCGGGACTGGGCCGATTCTCAGGGGGCTTCAAACCGTCACGACATGGGAGCAAGATGCCGGTCCGCCGATTTCTTGCCGTCATCCCGATCTGACCGAAGGAGCCTGCCTCATGTTCGCCACGCCAGAACGAACCATCAAGATCCCCGGCCCCGACCATGCCATCACCATCGCGCGCAATCCGCACCGCGTGGTGGTGTCGGTCGACGGTTGTGTCGTCGCCGATACGCGCGAGGCACTGACACTGCGCGAGTCGCACTTCGGAACGGTGCACTACATCCCGCGCAAGGACGTGAAGATGTCGCTGCTGGAGCGCACGCAGCACGCGACCTACTGCCCCTACAAGGGCGAGGCCAACTACTACAGCATTCCCGCAGGCGGCGAGCGCTCGGTGAATGCGGTGTGGACTTATGAAGCGCCGTACGACTCGGTCTCGCAGATCAAGGACCACCTGGCCTTTTATCCGGACCGCGTGGGGCCGATCGAAGAGCGCATCGCCTAGGTTTCGTCCCCTGGGTCAACAAACAAAAAAGCCGGACCCCGCTTTCGCAGGGCCCGGCTTTTGCACGTTCGCTCGCCATCGAAGGCGAGGCGCTGTGAGTTACAGCGGCAGTGCGTCGCCACGAGCGGCAGCGCGGGCTGCGGCACGCACCGTGGCACGGTCTACACCGCTGGCCAGCACCGGAGCAACACGCGACGAGGCGCCTTCGGCATACGGGTTCTCGCTGCGTGCGGCGACAGCGGCTTCGGCACGGACGGCGGCGCGGCTGGTCGAAGAGACGAACACTTGTGCAGGGCCCGCATTGGCGCCGGTGGCGTACGGGTTTGCGCTGCGTGCGGCAACCACGGCCTGGCCGGCGACATCGGCGCGGCTGACGGTGGAGTTCACTTGCTGCACACCTTCGTAGGTTTCAGCGTGGGCGGCGCCGGCAACGGCCATCAGGGCAACAGCAACGGCGGAGAGGAGCTTGGAGGCATTCATTTCGATTTCCTTCAGTTCAGTTCAAGTTCAAGTTCTTGCTTGGTTGATTTCGAACCGGTCTTGGGTGGGTCACCGTCCCTCCGGGGGCGGCCACCTCGCTCGGGGCCCTGTTCACTCGGATCAATCAACTGTGTGGCTGGTCCGTGAGATGAATTGTGCGCCGCCATCTAAGTAAAAACCCTCGACAAAAAGAACCGCGGTGTTCACAGCTGGGAAACAATCGTGGCTTGCGCGGCCACCACCCCGCTCATCCCCAGGTCAGCGGGTCCAGGTGCAGATAGAAGGCGAGGCGCTCGTCGTCGGGGGTGGCAATGCGATGAGCTTCGAAGAGCGACTTGCGCGCCGCGAGCGGTTGGTCGGCATTCGCCCAGGTCTCGCGCGCGTTGGCGAGCAGCAGCGAAAAGTCGACATACCGGTCCGCCCTTCCGAGCCGTCCAAGGTCGACAAGGCCGGTGCAGCGCAGCGTCTCGGGATCGACCATGAAGTTCGGCATGCACGCATCGCCATGGCAGACCACCAGGTCGCGCGCCTCCTGCGCGAGCCGCGTGGGCAGTTGCGCGCGCAAGCGATCCAGCAGCACCGGCGGCGGAATGGCCTGGTGCTCGGGGTCGAGGAAATCCGGGTTCACCGCATTCCGCGCGACGACATCGGCGGCGCGGTCGAACATCACCGAAAGGCTGCGCACGAACGGGCAACCGGCGACCGGAATTTCGTGCAGCGCCTTCACCCGCCCGGCGATGGACGGCCACGCCTTCAGCAAATCGGACGCGGAAAGATCGCTGGCCGGCACACCCGCCACGGCACGCGTGACGAGGCATGCGCCATCGCTCGACGCATGCCAGTCCAGCACCGCCGGCGACCCGAGATCGAACGGTGCGAGCCACTCGGTGCGACGGCGTTCTTCATCGAGTTGCGCCGCGCCCTCGCCGAGTGAAACCTTCGCGAACGCAGCGCCATCGCTGCGCCGGTACACGGCATCGCCGGACTCGCCTTCGCTCGCGCGAATCCAGGTCTTGCCAAGCGGGATCGGGGGCAAAAGGTTCGCCGTGTCCATTCAGTGCCCCACCGATTTCGAGAACACATTGACCACCACGACGCCCGCGATGATCAGCCCCAGCCCCGCAATCGCGGGCCCGTCCAGCGACTGGCCGAACCACAGCCAGCTCACCACCGAAATGAGCACGATGCCCACGCCCGACCAGATCGCATACGCAATGCCCGTCGGCAGCACGCGCAATGCGAGCGACAGGAAGTAGAACGACACCGCATAGCCCACCACCGTGGCCACGCTGGGCCACAACCGGGTGAAACTCTCGGAGGCTTTGAGGAAGCTGGTCGCCAGCACTTCGACGACGATGGCGACCGCGAGATAGATGTAGGTAAGAGCCATCGACGAACTCTAGTCGCCGCAGGCTCGATGCAAACAGGTTCCATCCCTTTGCCGAGGGCGAATGCGCGGGACGTTTGACGACGGTTCGAAGCTGTGCGCACGCGACGAAAACATCTGCCGTGCCGGCGCGCCCCCCGCCCCTCGAATCGCCCTTCAGGCGTCAACCGGCAATGGCCGGCTCGGAACATGAGCACGCTCAAGGCGGCAGCAGCAGCGGCCCGCAGTTCTCGTCGGTCACGAACACCGCCACCAGCTTCGCGGGCTTCACCGGATCGGGGTTCTCCGCGAAGACATGCAGCGTGCCCGGCGGTTCGAAGAAGGTCTCGCCGGTCTTGTACGTGCCGACCGGCCCGCCGCCCAGTTGCGAGCGGATCGTGCCGTCGAGGATGATCGCCGTCACCGAGCCCGGATGCCGGTGCGCCGGCGAATAGGCGAGCGGCGGAAAGTCGACGATGACCGTGGTCACCGACTTGCCCGGCACATGCGGCAGCGCTTCGCACGAGATCACCTTCGTCGAGGTCGCGGGCCGTGCCGCTTCGCCCGAACCCGCGGGCGCCGGCGCGGACGAGAACATCGGCCGGCTCACCGCGCTGCACACATCGTCGAGCCATTGCACGGCGTCCTGCTTGCTGCCGTGCGGCATCAATGCCCAGCCCGTCGCCAACACCACGGACAGCGCGGCGATGCCGGCCCCGATCTGGCTGCGATGGAGAAGCCGCGCCGTCTTCATGCCGCCAGCCCCTTGGGCAGCCGCAGCGATGCATACCAGCCCAGCTCGCGCTTGGCCTTCTCGCTGCTGACTTCGGCGTTGTCCTCGGCGATGTTGAAGACGCCGCCCTGCGCATGCCGTAGCGCCATCACAGCTGCCCAGGCCGCGGCTTCCACGTGGACCGGGCTCGCGCCCTTGGGAACGGCCGTCGACGTACCCGGCCCGTAGATCTGCCCGTAGCGCAGCACCGTGGCCTTGATGCCGACAGCCCCCAGCACGCCGCGCTCCAGTGCCACCACGCCGCCCACGCTCACGCGGCGGATGCCGTCGGCTTCAAGGTCGAGCGGATCGTCTTCGACGTGCGGCCTGTGTCCCGGCGCGTAAGCCCAGGCGATGCTCTGCGCGACCAGCCGGCGGCTGCCTGCCGCCATTGCCGCGGTCACGAGGTTGCGCGTGCCTTCGGTACGCACACGGGCGTTGCGATGCGCCGCCTCGGCCATCTTCGCCGGATCGAGATCGGGCGGCAGATCGGTGAGCTGGTGAACCACGATTTCGGGCCTCACGCGAACCAGCGCCGCGCGAAGCGCCTCGGCGTCGAACACATCGACGACGATCGGCGTCACGCCCCGGGCTTCGAGCGCCTCCGCGCGGTTGGCGTGGCGGGTGCTGCCGTACACGTCGTAGCCGGCTTCGGTCAACAGAGGAACCAGCGCGGAGCCAATGGCACCGGCCGCACCCGCCACGAATATCTTCTCGCGCATCGCATGTCCTTTTCTTGCTGAATGTTCTGGTCGATGGGTCAATCCTAGGTTTTTGATGTCCCATCAAAAAGAGGCAAGATTCGTCGAAATGACAAGGCCATGATTCAAGAAAAAACCTCTTCCTCCGCCGCCCTCCTGGAGATCGACCGCAGCACGCCGACGCCGCTGTACCGGCAGATCTACGCGCGCTTCAGAACCGCCATCGAGCAGGGCGTGCTCCACCCGGGCGACCGCGTGGCATCGGCGCGCGACCTGGCAAGCGAGCTGGGCGTGTCGCGCGGCACCATCGAGACGGCCTACAACCTGCTCATGGGCGAAGGCTATTTCTCGTCGCAGGGACAGGCGGGCACGGTGGTCTCTCCCTCGCTGCCTGCGCAGCGGCCGGCGCGGCGCGAACGCCGGCGGAGCGAAGCCCCCTCCAATGGCGAAGTGCTCGCCGATGCCGCGCCCCCGCCGCCGCTGCAACTGGGCATTCCGGCGCTCGACGCGTTCCCGCGCAAGCTCTGGGCACGCCTGACCGCCCGCCGCGCGAGGGCAGCGACCGCGGCCGACATGTTCTACGGCAACCCCTCGGGCCATGCGCCGCTGCGCGCGGCCATCGCGGCCTATCTGCTGGTGTCGCGTGGTGTGTCGTGCAAGCCTTCGCAGGTCTTCGTGACCGGGGGGTATCGCGCCTCGCTCTCGCTCATCGCGCGCACGCTGCTCGACAAGGGCGATGCGGTGTGGGTCGAAGACCCGGGCTATCCGCCCACGCAGGAAGTGCTGCGCAGCAAGGGCCTGCGCGCAGTGCCCGTTCCGGTGGACGACGAAGGCATGGTCGTGGCACGCGGCATGCGCAAGGCGGCCGCCGCGCGCATGGCCATCGTCACGCCGTCGCACCAGGCGCCGCTCGGCGTTTCAATGTCGCTCGCGCGGCGGCTGCAGCTGCTCGAATGGGCCTCGCGGAACAAGGCCTGGATCGTCGAGGACGACTACGACGGCGAGTACCGCTACGCCGGCCCGCCGCTGCCCGCGCTCAAGAGCCTCGATGGTCACGATCGTGTGCTGTATGCGGGCAGCTTCTCGAAGGTGCTGTATCCGGGCCTGGCGCTGGGCTACCTGGTAGCGCCCGAATCGCTCTGCGCCGCCTTCGCCGAAGCCGCGAAGACCGGCTCCAACGGCAGCCCGCAGATCACGCAGGCCGTCGTCGCGGACTTCATGCGCGGCGGCTATTTCCCGCGCCACCTGAAGAAGATGCGGCTCCTCTATGCACGGCGCCGCGGCATGCTCGCGGCCGCGCTGCTGAAGGCCTTTGGCGACGACGTGCGCATCGACTTGAAGAGCGGCGGCATGCATCTCATCGCGCGCTTCGACAAACACCGCGAGCGCGATACCGAACTCGCCCGCCGCGCGCAACGCGCGGGTTTGAATTGCCAGCCGCTTTCGGCGCGTGGCACGGCGAGCTTTCGCGATGAAGGGCTGCTGATGGGGTTCACCAACATAGGCTCTGCTGCGCAGGCGCAGCAGCTTGCGACGAAGCTGCGCGCGGCGCTCGGCACGCGCTGAAGCGACTGGAGATACTTCCGTTTGAGCGCTTCGATATCGACTCGGCCTCGGGCACTTGCTCCCGATGCCATGGCTGAAGACGTGTCTATCGCGGCAGCTCACCAAGATCGATGAGCCTCGTGCCCTCGACGGTCTCGGCGAATCCCGCGCCAAACAACCGGGCAGGCGTCTCGAATCCAGGCGAATGTTCGCCGCCCAGGACGCGACGGGCCGCCTCGACGGCGATCATCGGCGTGTACGAATAGCCGTTGACCGTCTCGATCACCGCTCGCACCGTTGCGCCATCAGCACCCGTGACCTCTGCGACCGCACGGGCAGGTTCGGCCTCGCGATCCGCGGCACTTGGACCATCCGGAAGCAACGACAGATCGCCTTCAGGGAAAGCGCCACCTGTCACGTTCACGAACATCGCGATGTTGGGAATGCGGGTCGAATGCCACGCGGTGACCAGGTCGCCGAAGGAAAGCGGCGCACAGACGACAGGCCCTCGGCCGAAGTCGAACAGCTCGGGCTGTGCATCCGGGCTTGGCACCAGTGCACCGGCCACCCGCGTCATGAGACCGGCGCCAACGATCTCGCCTGCACTCACAGCCGAGCCGCGGGACATCGATCCGGCGACCTGCAATGCGATACGCAGGGATTGCGGCTCCGCGACACGCCGGCCGAGATGCATCGCGAGACAGTCGGTCGGGACCACATCCCACCCGACGCCCGGCATCAGCATCGTTCCAGCCTTCGCAGCCTCGGCGCCGAGGCGTTCTGCCAACCGGTAGACATTGATCTCGGCGGTGATGTCGAGGTAGTGGATGCCCGCCCGGATGCAGGCGCGCATCAGAGGCTCTGCGGTGCGAGCGAAGGGCCCGGCGCAATTGAGCAGAACGCAGACGCCGCGCAGTGCGTCGCCGACATCGTCGGCATCGACCTGGAAGGTGCTGTACGGCACGCCCAGTTCCAGCGCGAGCCCTGCCAGTTTTGCTCCGTCGCGGCCGGCGATGACGAAGTCCAGCCCCGCAGCCCTCGCCTGCCTGGCCACCATGCTGCCCGTGTAGCCGGCAGCGCCATAGATGAGGAGACGGCTCACGCGTGCTGCCAGCTCTTGTAGACGAACTCGAGGCTGTAGCCGTCCGGGTCGAACACATTGGCGGCGTAGTAGCGCGGGTCGTAGTAGAGCCGTGCGCTCGGTGGGCCGTTGTCGGAAGCGCCCGCCGCCATGGCTGCGGCATGGGCCGCTTCGACTTCGAGCTTGCTCGATGCGATGAAGCCGATGTGAACGGCTCGTCCGTCGACGACGCCCTCGCGCAGCCAGAAGAACACCCGCCCCTTCGCTCCGAAGCCCTTGAGGTCAGGGTGGCCCGGGGGCCCATCCTTGCCGTCGTAGTCATGCTGGCGCGTGATGCCGAGCGGCGCCAGGGCGGCCGTGTAGAAGTCGATCGAGCGCTGCACGTCGCTCACTGAAACGAAGACATGGTCGAGCATGGGGTATCCGATCAGATGTTGTAGCCGCCAGCGACTTCGATGTTCTGCGCGTTGATCCAGCCATTGTCCGCGGACAGGAGGCCGGCGATCACGCGGCCGACGTCGTCCGGTGCACCGATCCGGCCGAGGGCGGTCTGCCCGGCGAGCGTCGTCTCGAACTCGGGCATCTGGTCGAAGGCGCCGCTGGTCATGTCGGTGCGAATCGCGCCCGGAGAGACCGAGTTCGCACGGATGCCGCGCGGGCCGAACTCCTTGGCCATGTAGCGCGTCAGCACTTCGAGGCCGCCCTTGAAGGCCGCATATGGCGCTGCCCCCGGCGTCGCCACGCGGGTGGTCGCGCTGGTCATGTTGACGATCTGGCCCCCATCGGCCATCAGTGGCAAAAGCGCCTGCGTCAGGAAGAACGGGCCCTTGAGGTGCACGCCCAGCAGGCCATCGAACTCGGCTTCGGTGACGGCCTCGATCGCGTTGAACTGGCCATAGCCTGCGTTGTTGACCAATGCATCGAAGCGGTCGCGGTCCCAGGTCGTTGCGAGCGCGGTTGCGACCTTGTCGCGAAAGCCCGCGAACGACGCGACCTTGGCGACATCCAGTTCCAGCGCCACGGCCTTGCCGCCGCCGGCCTCGATCTGCTGCACCACGGCGTCGGCACCGGCGGAGTGGCTGTTGTAGGTGACGATGACGCCCATGCCACGTTTGGCAGCCTGAATGGCGGTGCTGGCGCCGAGGCCGCGGCTTGCGCCGGTGATGACGACGATGTCGGTGTGCTTGCTCATGTGTTTCTCAGGTTGGTTGACAGTGACCGAACGATAGGTCGCACACCGCTTCCGCGCCTGCCCGTTTCTGGCTCAAGCCTGCCTAAAACTGCTTTTGCGCTTGCGCGACCGCGTGCGATGCGGTCTGATGCATCGCATGGAAGAACAACTCGCCGAGCTCAGGGCCCTTGCTGCCAAGGCACAGAACCGCATGACGGAGACCGGCATTCCTCGAGTCGCGATGGTGCAGGGCAAGATCCCCGAGCACGAACTGGCGGCGGTCTACGACCCGATGGTCAACTTGATCCTGAGAGGGAGCAAGTCGATGACCGTGGGCGACCAGACCTTGCACTACTGTCCGGCCAACTACTTCGTCATGTCGGTCGACCTGCCCGCCGTCGGCACGGTGTGGCCGGCCGCATCCGGCGAGCCATACCTGGCCGTGGCCCTGACGCTGCAGCCTGCGGTGATCGCGGCGTTGCTCGCGGACCTGCCCAAACTTGCCGAGCCCGAGAAGGCCGGGAGCGGCTTCTCGGTTGCGGCAGTGACGCCACCGCTGATGGATGCATGGGTCCGCATGCTGCGACTGATGAACCACCCCGACGACATCCCCGCGTTGGCACCGGCCTATGAACGGGAGATTCTTTACCGGGTGCTGCGAGGTTCACAGGGCAGGATGCTGCGCGAGATCGCACGACCCGACAGTGCCATGGCGCGAGTCAGCCTGGCGATCCAGTGGATCCGCCGCGATTTCGCGGAACCCTTGCGGATCGAAGCCCTCGCTGAAAGGGCCGCGATGAGCGAGTCGGCGTTTCATCGGCATTTCAAGGCAGTCACCTCGCTCAGCCCGCTGCAGTACCAGAAGCGGATCCGCCTGCTGCAAGCCCGCACACTGCTGGTGGTTGGCGGCAAGAGCGTGACCTCGGCCGCTCTGGAGGTCGGCTACGAGAGCGCGACCCAGTTCAGCCGCGAGTACGCCCGCGCCTTCGGGTTGCCCCCGGCGCGCGACTCGGAGCGGCTGCTCTCCACGTATGCGCCTCGCGCGGCGGCGTCGGCGGCTCAGGCCGCTTGAAGAAAAGGCTCTGCAGGACCCGCGCCGTTCGGCATCGCCGGCGCCTTGAACCTGGCGATATCGCGAACGGGCGGCAGGCCGAACATGCGCGCGTACTCGCGGGTGAACTGCGAAGGGCTTTCGTACCCCACGGTGAAGGCGACCGAAGCGGCATCCCGCGGCTCGAACAGCAGCAACCATCGTGCCCTGAGCAGGCGTAGGCGCTTCTGGTATTGGATCGGCGTCATGGATGTCACCGCACGGAAGTGACGATAGAAAGACGGGACGCTCATGTCGGCCATCGCCGCCAGACTCTCCACGAGGAATGGTTCGGCGTAGTGGTCCCGTATCCACTGGATGGCGCGCCGGATCTGGGCAAGCCGTCCATCGGGACGCGCGATCTCACGCAGTTGGTCGCCCAGTGGCCCCTGCAGTGCACGAAAGAGAATCTCGCGTTCGATCATCGGCGCGAGGGTCGCGATTTCATGCGGGCGATCGCTGAGCCGCAACATGCGCAGCCATGCGTCGATCATCTCCAGGGGGGCTTGCACAGCCGAGAAGCAGACCGCGCTTGCCTGCTCGTTCCGTGTGTTGTCGCCGACGGTCAGGCTGGCGATGACCGCAGGGTCCAGCGTCAGGCTGATGGCGAGATAAGGCAAGCCGGGTCCGCCGGGCCGGATCTGGCCGGTGGCGGGAACGTCCACGGGCACGACGAAGTACGAGCCCGCCTCGAAACTCAGCATGCGATCGCCGATCGACAGTGTCTTGGAGCCCTGCAGCACCATATGCAGCATGGGCTGATACACCTGGTCGGCACACGCCTCGGCGCGAACGATGGCCACCCGCGGCAAGCCGATGTCGGTCCATTTGTTTTCCGCGCGCATCACAAACCTGCGCAGCTCGGCCATTGCGTTGTCCATCCTTCGCATCATGGGTGAACGCCGCGCGCGGCACAAGCATCGTGAGAAGAATAGGCAAGGATGAGAGAAGAACCGGCGACCGCGAAGGTCGGGGCAACCGAATACTCGAACGCAGCGGCGGGCCTGGTGCCCAACGATCCAGGGCTCACGGCCTGCCGTCGCAAAACTCTCAACCTGAAAGAAGCAAGATCATGAAACTCAAGCAGAAAGTCGCCCTTGTCACCGGCGCATCGAGCGGCATCGGAGCAGGCATTGCCAAGGCGCTGGCCGCCGAAGGTGCGACCGTGGTCGTGAACTACGCGACCAGCAAGAGCGGCGCCGATGCCATCGTCGCGTCGATCGAGGGCGCTGGCGGCAAGGCTGTGGCCGTCCAGGCGGACATGAGCAATTCGGCAGACGTGGTCCGCCTGTTCGACAGGCTCATGGCCGACCACGGGCGGCTGGACGTGCTGGTGAACAACGCAGGCGTGGCGGTGTTCCAGATGGTGGTCGACCTGACCGAGGAGGCGTTCCACAAGCATTTCAACGTGAACGTCCTGGGGTATCTGCTGGCAACCCGCGAAGCGGTGAAGCATTTCGGCAAGGACGGCGGCAGCATCATCAACATCAGCTCGATCCTGAGCACCGACCCCTACCTGGCTTCCAGCGTGTATGCGGCAACCAAGGGTGCCGTCGACACGATGACGTTCGCGCTCGCTCGCGAGTTGGGCCCGCGGCGCATCCGCGTCAATTCGATCTTGCCCGGCCACACGAACACGCCCGCCACGGACGGCAATTTCGCCGGCGACTTCGGCGCGAAGCTTGTAGCGGGCACGCCGCTCGGCCGCTTCGGCGAGCCGGAAGACATCGCACCGGTCGCGGTGTTCCTGGCCTCCCAGGATTCCCACTGGGTGACGGGTGAGTCCATCCGCGCGGCTGGCGGCGTGCGTGGCGTCGGTTACTGAGCGCTTGAGCAAAAAATGAAGGCGAAAAGCCGCCGACCACGCAAGGGGCCGATCGCCAGAACGTTCACGGTTCAGGCCACCTCGTCATCCATCGCCGCGCTGCGGTCCTTGATCCGCGTGACCTGCGAGAGCACGGCTTCGTCAGCGGTCATGTCCGGCCGCTGCCCCTTGTAGACCGGCTGCTCGAACTTGCCACCCGCATAGCGGTACAGATAGCGCACCTCGACCAGCGTGCCCGCAGCCGGCAGCGCTTCGTTGGGCGGCACGGTCACGTTGCCCATGTCGACCATCGCGCCCGCTTCGTCGCGCAGCCCCACGGCCACCGAGCGCTGCGCGTTGACGCGAATCACCTGGCAGGTCGCGCTCTGGTTGAACTTGAACTTCAGGCTGGTGGTGCTGCGGCCCGCCGCGAATGGCGCGGCGAGCGCCTTGAGCACATAGCCTTCGCCGTGCGCCGCCAGCAACTGCGCGGCGCGGCTGCGCTTGCCTTCGGCGGTGGTTTCGAGATCGAGCACCACCATCCACGGCAGGCGCGCGGCGGCCTTCTGCAGATGGCCGAAGCGTTCGATGAAAGGTGCGCTGCGCAGGTCCTGGCCATCGAGCTCCAGCAGGTCGAAAGCCTTGAAGACATCGCCCACATGCTCGCCCGCGATGACGGTGCGGCCCGCCGATGCGGCACCGGCCGCACCGGTCCACGCCTGTGGAATGTCGACGAAGAGCCCACGGCGATTGGTGCCGCGCACCGTCTCGCCCTCGATCAGCAGGATGCGGTTCTCGCCATCGGCTTTTTCCTGCAGGCCCCAACTCGCGTCGTCGAGGTAGCGCACCACCTGCTCTTCGAGGATCAGCGTGGGCAGTTGCGGCAACTCGCCGCTGACGCGGCCGGCGAGGTCGCTCGAGGTGTAGAGCGCGCCCGACTGGTCCGGCGTATAGCCCTTGGAGGTTTTTTCCTTCACGACCTTCTCGTAGATCTTCAGCGCGGCTTCGAAGGCGACCGGGCTGCTGGTCTTGGTGCCGGTGGCGAGCGTTCCGCCGCGGCGTCCGTTGCCGTAGTCGACCACCCAGCCGTCGTCCTTCGGGCGCAGGTGGACCTGGTAAACCTTGTCGGACCCCTGGCCCGTGAAATAGAGAAAGCTCGATTGCGATGCTTGTCCGCCGGCAGCATGTTCGACCGGGACAGTTGAAGACGTCGCCTTGGCAACCGACTCGGCCTGCGAACTCACATGCCGCAGATCGACCTCCGGCCGCATCGACGCTGCCCCGCTCCACCGAACCTCGAAGCCCGCCTTGCGAAAGTGATCGACGACGAGTTCACCGACGCGCTGCATGTCGGCATCGGCGCCCTTCGGCGCGCCCCAGAACGCGAGCGACAACTGGCTGCTGCTTTTCGCGCGGTTCAGGTCCTGCCGCGTGTAGAAGCAGAAGCCATGCAGGCCAGCTTTCTTGCCGCCGCGCTCGCGGAAAGCCTGGGAGCAATCGGAAAAACCGTCGGACTGCGTCTGCCCCGCGTCCTGCAGCGCGACGAGCCCCGCCTTCGTCAACGCGTCGAAAACCTCGTCGATCCTCGCCTTGGCGGCACGCCATTGCGCGGTCGTCATCTTCACGGGATCGGGTTCGGGCGGGGGCGGCTCTGGAATCGGCTTGCCGGTGACGCCGGCGAGCAGCTCGACCACCTCTTCCATCATCGCGTTCTCGGTGATGTGGTTGCCGTGGCTGTCGCTGATGTCGGCCTTGGCGCCCGCATCGAGCAACAGCTGGACCGCATCCACCGTTGGCGCGAACTCGGCCGCCAGGTACAGCGCGGTGCGGCCGTCGGTGCCGGTGTATTCGAGCGGGCTACCGGCTTCGAGCAACAGCCGGAGCACCGCGAGATTCGGTTCGGTTTCGGTCTCGTTGGAGCCCATCGCCGCGCACTGCAGTGCGGTGAAGCCCTGTTTGTTCACCGCGTTCATGTCGGCCCCGGCCTCGATGCATGCGCGCACGGTCTTCACATCGGCCTCGCGCGCAGCGTCGAAAATCTTCTTCGGGTTCATGGCACTCCCTGTGTGTTGGTTTTTGGATTCTGCCGCAGGCGCATGGCCACGCATTGCACTTCACAGCCCGCGCGAACATCGGTACATTCGACGCCTCGATCCACAACACAGACCGGAGGTGCGCGATGGAAGACACTGCTATTCATGCCCCCTCCCCCGTACGGTTTGTGGTCGGGTCGTTCCAGAACTGCTGCTGACGCGCCCCTCGCGCAGCACATGCCCCTGAAGGCATAAAAGCCGGTTCGATCCTCGCGGCGTTCTGCCGCGACAAACCGCCCGATTCAAACGCCGCCGCTGGCACGCCTGTACGTGCCGCGCGCGATCCGTTCCTTTTTCGAATCAAGGCCAACCATGCTTGAATCCCGTGCCGCCGATGCGCGGCCGCTTTCGATTTCCGTTTTCGATCCGCAGCGGGCAACCGCCGAAGAATGGGCGCAGGCCCTCGCCTACTGGCGCCTGCGCCACACAGAAGACCATCCGGGCGAACCGCGGCCCGACGACGCCCACACCGCGCAGAACATGCGCCAATACACGCCGCTGCATGTGGTGCATCACATCCTTGCGCGGGATGCGCACGGCAACCTCGTCGGCGGCCTTTACATGGGCGTGCGCCGCGAAGGCACCCCCGACTACGAGGCCCATGCGCCCTTCGTCAACGTCTCGGGTGGTGTGCGGCAGTCCAGCAGACGCCAAGGTATCGCCAGCCTCTTGCTGTGCGAGTTGCTGGCGTTGATGGACGCAGAGGGCAAGACCACGGCGACCTTCAACGTCCACCTGCCCGAAGGCCACGCCTTCCTTGCTGCCACCGGTGCAGCCGAAAAGCACCGCAGCATGGAGAACCGCATGGCCTTCGCCGACCTCGACGACGATGCGCTCGCCCGCTGGCGCGCCGAAGCGCTCGCGCCTTCGCACGGACTGCGCCTGGAAATCCACGCAGGCCGCGTGCCCTTCGAGCGCCTTGCCACGCTGATGGCGCCGCTCTCTGCACTGCTCGAAGACGCGCCCACCACCGGCCTCGCGCGCCCGCCCATGCGCTTCGAGCTCGAAGACTTTCGCGCCTGGTATGCCGAGATCGATCGCCGCGGCGGCGAGCACTTCCTGGTGCTGCTGCTCGATGGCGACGGGGTGGCCGCGGTGTGCGATGCGAGCTGGAACCAGCTCTACCCCGACCGCATGTTCCAGCGGCTCACCGCCGTGGCCCGCCATTGGCGCGGCAAGGGCCTGGCCAAGGGCGTGAAGGCGGTGATGCTGCAGCTGGTGCGCGAGCGCCACCTCGGGGTGGTGATGGCCGTCACGCAGAACGCGGAGGTCAACGCGCCCATGCTGGCCATCAACCGCCAGCTCGGCTTTGCCCCGCACAGGCATGATGCGGCCTACCAGATCGGCACGGAAAGCCTGAGGACCTTCCTCTCGACCCGTTCGCCGGCTTCGCGGGAGGCGCGCGCATGAAGACACCCCAGAGACTGCAGACCCTCGTGGACGAAGGCCTGATCGACACCGTCGTACGCCAGCTCATGAGCGGCAAGGAAGCCATGGTGTATGTCGTGCGCTGCGGCGAGGAAACGCGCTGCGCCAAGGTCTACAAGGAGGCCGACAAGCGCAGCTTCCGCCAGGCCGTCGACTACACCGAGAACCGCCGCGTCAAGAACACGCGCGAGGCCCGTGCCATGGCCAAGGGCACCAAGTTCGGCCGCAAGGTGACCGAGGCCATCTGGCAGAGCGCC
Source organism: Variovorax boronicumulans (assembly GCF_030812215.1). Taxonomy (GTDB): domain Bacteria; phylum Pseudomonadota; class Gammaproteobacteria; order Burkholderiales; family Burkholderiaceae_C; genus Variovorax; species Variovorax boronicumulans_C. Next base: position 317,878 of record NZ_JAUSSG010000002.1, read on the forward strand.
GAGGTCGATGCGCTCTATCGCCTGGCTGCGGCCGGCGTGCGCGTGCCGACGCCGCACAACTTCCTGGAAGGCGTGCTGCTCATGGACCTGGTGACCGATGCCAACGGCGACGCCGCCCCGCGCCTGAACGACGTCGCCTTCTCGCCCGAAGATGCGCGGCGCCACCATGCGAGCCTGCTGCGCGAAGTGATGCGCATGCTGTGCGCGGGCGTGGTGCATGGCGACCTCTCGGAGTTCAACGTGCTGCTGGCCGAAGACGGCCCGGTGATCATCGATCTGCCGCAGGCGGTGGACGCGGCCGGCAACAACCACGCCAAGCGCATGCTGCTGCGCGACGTGGAGAACCTGCGCAACTTCTTCGGCCAGTACGAGCCCGCACTGCTGAAGACGCACTACGGCGACGAGATCTGGCAGCTCTACGAGCGCGGCCTGCTGCGGCCCGAAACGGAACTCGCCGGCACCTTCGTGCGCGAGAGCGGCCCGGTCGACCTGAGCAATGTGCTGCGCGAGGTGGACGATGCGCGCGCGGAAGAAGCGGCGCGGCTCCTGCGCATGCAGACGCCGCGACAATAGCGGGCCGACCACGCCCGCTTCGATGACTTCCAACGCTCTGCCCCGGCGCCAGCCGCTTTTCAACGCCGCCACCACCGTTCGCCACATCGCCAGGGCCGCGGCCTTCGTGGCGCTGGGCGTCGGCTCGGCCGCCCACGCCGCCGGCATCCGCCTCGAAGACGACCGCGGCAGCACGCTCGAACTGCAGGCGCCGGCAAAGCGCATCGTCTCGCTGATGCCCTCGCTCACCGAGACGGTCTGCGCGCTCGATGCCTGCGACCGGCTGGTCGGTGTCGACCGCCACGCCAACTGGCCCGCGTCGGTCAAGCGCCTGCCGCAGGTCGGCGGCATGGACGACGCGAACATCGAGCGCATCGTTGCGCTCAAGCCCGACCTGGTACTGGTGCGCCCGCGCAGCCGCGTCGCCGAGCCGCTGGAACGGCTGGGCATCAAGGTTCTGGCGCTCGATGCCAAGACGCATGCAGACATGCGGCGGGTGATGGAAACCGTGGCGCGCGCCACCGGCAAGCCCGGCGCGGGCGAGGCGGTCTGGCGCACGCTCGATGCGCGGCTCAACGCCGCGCGGGCCCGCGTGCCGCTGGGCTGGCAGGGGCGGCGCGTCTATTTCGAGGTACACGGCGGCATGGCGGCGGCGAGCGAAAGCTCCTTCATCGGCGAGACCCTCGCGCGCCTGGGCCTCGCCAACGCGGTGCCGGGCACGCTCGGGCCGTTTCCCAAGATGAGCCCCGAATTCGTGGTCCGCGCCGATCCGGATGTGCTGATGGTCTCGGCACTCGGCGAGATTTCCGCGATGGCTTCGCGGCCCGGCTGGTCGGCCATGAGCGCCATCCAGCGCGGGCGCGTCTGCAGCTTCGCCTCGGCGCGCTTCGATCTGATGATGCGGCCCGGCCCGCGGCTGGACGAAGCGGCCGACGCCATCGTGAACTGCCTCGCCTCGCTCGGCAATCCGCCGCGTTGAGCGCCCGCCCCACCCCATTGCGCCCATGAAATCCCGTCACAAGCAATCCACCACCTCCTCCACTCCGTTCATCCGCGTCGGCCCCAGCGGCGTGCACGGCCTGGGCGCCTTCGCCACCCGCGACCTGCCCGCGGAGGCGTTTCTCGGCCTCTACGAGGGCCGGCGCTACACGAAGCAGGAAATTGCCGCCAAGGCCTGGGACGACCAGCTCACCTACCTGTTCACGCTGTCGAACCACGAGACCATCGACGGCGCCAAGGGCGGCAACGGCACCCGGCACCTGAACCACGCCTGCGAGCCGAACTGCGAGGCCGTCGAGGAATACGACGAAGCCGGAGAGCTGGTGCTGAAGTTCCAGACGCTCGTGCCCGTGAATGCGGGCGACGAGTTGTTCATCGACTATTCGCTGACGGCGGATGACGGCTCGCCGCCCTCGAAGTACCCCTGCCATTGCGGCTCGCCGAGTTGCCGCGGGACGATGCTGGCCCCCGTGGACAACACAGGGGAAAAAGACGCCGCGCCAGACGCCGCGCCCACCCGGCCATCACCGTTCAGCGACCTGCCGTGGTGAGCTGAAAGGGCAGAGAGGCAGAGAGGCAATTCGGCGTGACCGCTCAGCCTCTCAGGGTGCCTCGGCCTTCAGGCTGCGCAATTGCTCCTCGGCCCGCTCGAGTTCCGCGCGCAGCGTGCGGATTTCCTGCTCCAGTTTCTCGATGCGCGCCGCGCGGCCCTGCGCGGGCGGCAGCGCCACGCAGCGCATCTGGAGCGCGGCCAGTTCCTCGCCGAGTTCGCGCCGGCGCAGCATCTGGCCGCGGGAGCGGGCGAGCGCCATGTCGCGCTCGAGCACCGCTTCCTGCGCCTTGCAATCGGCCGCGTCCAGCGGTTCGGGCGGCGTCGTCTGTGCGAAGGCGGGCATGGCCAGGGCCCATGCAAGGGCGAGGAAGCAGGGTTTGATGCGCATGCCGCGAAGGTACCCGAAACGCCTCGTGTCGGGGGTGCCCGGCCCTATGCCGCGCGGGCTGAAAGGCGCCGCGAACACCCGCGGTTCACTCGGAACGCCCTGGGGCAAAAAGGTAGCGCGCCTGCCAATGCGCTGCGAGTTGCTGCGCACGGTGCAGCGGCACGCGCGCCGCTTCGAAATCGACCACGCAGGCAAAGTCGGCCGCTTCGGGCCGCGCGGGGCGCTCGCTGCTGCGGCCATCGGTGAGGAGCCACAGCCAGCGCTGGCGTGCCGCGCTGTGCGCCAGCAACTGCTCGGCGCGCTGCACGCCGAGCGCGAGCGGCGTGCCGCCACCGGCGGCGATGGGCGCGATCCAGTCGTCGTTCCAGGCGCTGGCGCGGCGCGGCGGCAGGCGCAGCTCGACCACCTCGCCGGCAAAGCACAGCAGCGCCACATGGTCGCGCCGCTGGTAGGCCTCTTCCATCAACGACAGCAGCAGGCCCTTGGCGCGCGCGAGGTTGCCGTCGTTGCGCATCGAGGCGGAACAGTCGAGCAAGAAGCAATGCAGCGCGCCGCTGCGGGCCTGCAGCGGGCGGCGGCGCAGGTGCTCCGCGCGCAGCGTATCGGCGCCGCGATTCGCGAGCGTGCGCGGCCAGTCGAGTGCGGCACCCTGCGATGCGGCACCGTGCCACGCGTCCCTTTGCCTGCCCTGCCTCCAGTCGCCCTGGCGTGCGCCAGCGGGTGCGGCGTTCCGGAGGCTCAGGCTTTTTTTGGGGTGGCCTGCTGGGCGGTGTGCGAAGGGATCAGCGGGCGCAGCGGCTTGACGCGTTCGATGCCCACGGGCTCGGGAGGCATGGCGCCCCAATCCTGGTCGCCTGCGTTGTGATGGCCGGTGCCGCTTGTGTCCGGCGCGCGCTGGGCGTTGGGGGTTGCAGGCGCCGACGCAGCGCCTTCCGCTTGCGGCTTGCGGCGATGCAGCAGCACGGCTTCGGCCACGCGCTGCACATGGTCGGGCGTGATATCCGCCGCGCCCTCCCAGGCAGCAAGCGCGCGCGCCGAGCGCAGCATCACGAGATCGGCGCGCAGCCCGTCGACCTGCGACGCGATGCACAGCGCGCCGACGGCTTCGTGCACGTCATCGCCGTAGGGCAGCGCGGATGCATCCGCGACGATGGCACGCGCCTTGATGAGCGCGGCCGCAAGCGCAGCCTCGGCCCCTGCATGCTTCGCGCGAAAGCCCTGCGGATCGGTGTCGAACGCGAGCCGCGCGCGCACGATGGCCTGCCGTTGGGCGGCATCCTCGATGTTGTGCAGCTGCACGCAGAGGCCGAAGCGGTCGAGCAGTTGCGGGCGCAGCGTGCCCTCCTCCGGGTTCATGGTGCCCACGAGCACGAAGCGCGCGGCATGGCGGTGCGAGATGCCATCGCGCTCGACCACGTTGACGCCGCTCGCCGCCGCATCGAGCAGCGAATCGATCAGCGCATCGGGCAGCAGGTTGATTTCGTCCACATACAGCACGCCACCGTTCGCGCGCGCCAGCAGGCCGGGCGCGAACTTGATCTCATGGCCCGCCAGCGCCTGCCCGAGGTCCAGCGTGCCCACCAGGCTCTCGAGGCTCGCGCCCAGCGGCAGCGTGACGAAGGGCGCGCCGGGCAGCAACTCGGCCAGCGCGCGCGCCGCCGTGGTCTTGGCCGTGCCGCGCGGACCTTCGATCAGCACGCCGCCGAGGCCGGGATCGACCGCGGCCAGCAGCAACGCCTGGCGCAGTTGCGGCTGGCCCGTGATCGCGGCGAAGGGAAAAGGCACCGGCATCGGGGCGGCAGTGGTCATCGGAGGGTTCCTTCCATCTGCTGCTCGTGGTCGAGCAGCAGGTTTTCTAACTGGACCTGGTAGTCGCCGGGCGACTGCCAGAGGCCGCGCTGCATGGCTTCGAGCAAGCGGCTCAGCATGTCGTGCAGCGCACGCGGATTGTGTTGGTTCACGAAATCACGGGTGTCGACATCGAGCACGTAGGCATCGGCCACCATCGCGTACTGGTGGTCGCCGACCACGCGCGCGGTGGCGTCGAAGCCGAAGAGGTAGTCCACCGTCGCGGCCATCTCGAAGGCGCCCTTGTAGCCGTGGCGCTTGACGCCATCGATCCACTTGGGGTTGACCACGCGCGCGCGGATCACGCGGCTGATTTCTTCCTTCAGCGTGCGCACGCGCGGCGCCTGCGGGTTGCCGTGGTCGCCGTGGTACATCGCGGGCTGCTGGCCGCTCAGGTGGCGCACGGCGGCGGCCATGCCGCCCTGGAACTGGTAGTAGTCGTTGGAGTCGAGCAGGTCGTGCTCGCGGCTGTCCTGGTTCTGCATGACGACATTCATCGTGCGCAGGCGCCGCACCAGCGCATCGGCCGCGGGCACGCCGTCGCTGCCCTGGCCGTAGGCGTGCGCGCTGCCACCGACGTAGGCGTTGGAGAGGTCGTTGTCGGTCTGCCAGTCGCCATGGTCGAAGAGCGGCTGCAGGCCCGAGCCGTAGCTGCCGGGCGCCGAGCCGAACACGCGCCAGCCGGCCTGGGTGCGCGCTTCTTCGGCGGTCACGCCTTCCGCTTCGAGCGCGGCGGCCTCGCGAAGGATGCGCGCGCGGATCGGGTTGCGCTCGGCGTCTTCGTCTTCCTGCGCCGCGACGGCCTGCACAGCGGCGTCGAACATCTGCACGGCATTGGGAAAGGCATCGCGAAAGAACCCCGAGATGCGCAGCGTCACGTCGATGCGCGGACGCCCGAGGCCCACCGTCGGCAGCACCTCGAAATCGACCACGCGCTGGCTGCCCGGCGCCCACTTGGGCCGCACGCCGATCAGCGCGAAGGCCTGCGCGAGGTCGTCGCCGCCGGTGCGCATCGTGGCCGTGCCCCAGACCGACAGGCCCAGCGCCACCGGATAGTCGCCGTGCTCCTGCAGATGGCGCTCGACCAACTGCGCGGCGGACTTGAGGCCGAGCATCCAAGCCGTGGGCGTGGGGATGGCGCGGGTATCGACCGCATAGAAGTTGCGACCGGTCGGCAGCACATCGGGCCGACCGCGCGAGGGCGAACCGCTCGGGCCGGGTGGCACGAAACGGCCTTGCAGTGCGCGTGAAAGCTGATGCAGTTCCTGCGCGCCGCAGGCATCGAGTGCAGGCGCGAGGCTTCGCTCGATGCGGCCCATCACGGCTGCCGCATGTGGCAGGTCGGGCGGGCAAGCGTCCTCTTCCAGCAAGCGCTGTGCAAGAAGCTCCAGCCGCTCGCGCGTGTCGCCGTGATGCCGCCACGCATCGGCGCTCACCGATTGCAGCAGCGCCGGACGTGCGCCTTGCCACGGCTTGGCCGCGTCGATATCGAGCGGGTCGAAGGCATCGCCCGGCAACAGGTCCTGCGCCAGCGCGCCCAGCAGCCCGGCATTCGCGCCCATGCCGTCCGCGGACGGATAGCGCGCGAGCGCGAGCAGCGTGTCGCGCCGCAACCGCGCCTCGGGCGAAGCGCCGAACACATGCAGTCCGTCGCGAATCTGCGTCTCCTTCAGCTCGCACAGGTACGCATCGACGCGCGCGAGCACCGCATCGTCTTCCGCGCCCGGCATGCCCAGTTCCTCGACCAGATGCTGCGCACGCACGGCCGTGAGGATCTGCGCGCGCAGCACCTTCGCGCGCCGCGCATCGACCAGCAGCGCGTCGTAGTACTCGTCCACCTGCCGCTCCAGGTCCTGCAGCGGCCCGTGGTTCTCGGCGCGCGTGAGCGGCGGCATCAGGTGGTCGACGATCACCGCCTGCGTGCGGCGCTTGGCCTGCGCGCCCTCGCCCGGGTCGTTGACGATGAAGGGATAGACGTTGGGCAGCGGCCCGAGGATCGCATCGGGCCAGCAGGTCTGCGCGAGCGCGATGCTCTTGCCCGGCAGCCATTCGAGGTTGCCGTGCTTGCCCACATGCACGACCGCGTCGATGGCAAAGGCATCGCGCAGCCAGAAATAGAAGGCGAGGTAGCTGTGCGGCGGCACGAGTTCGGCGTCGTGGTAGCTCGCGTAGTCCGCAGCGCCCAGCGTGCCGAGTGCGCGTGCGGGCTGGATGCCGACGAACACGCGGCCCAGCCGGAGGCCGGCGATCATGAATCGGCCCTGGCGCAGCATCGGATCCTGCTCGGGCGTGCCCCAGCGCGCATCGATGGCTTCGGCCATGCCCTCGGGCAGGGCCGCGAGCCGCGCGCGGTAGTCGACAAGCGCGTAGCTCTGCCAGGCGGGACGTGCGGACCACAGGGCGGGATCGTTCGCGATGCCTTCCTGCAGCGTTTGCATCAGCGCATCGCCGTCGGCCGGGATCGCATCGCCGAGCGCGTAGCCCTCGGCCTGCATCGAACGCAGGATGGCGATCACCGATGCCGGTGTGTCGAGCCCCACGCCGCTGCCGATGCGGCCTTCGCTGCCGGGGTAGTTCGCAAGGATCAGCGCGATGCGCTTGTCCGCCGCCGGCAGGCTGCGGAGGCGGCACCAGCGCCGCGCCAGTTCGGCCACGAAAGCGATGCGATCCGGCTCGGGCTGGTAGTTCACCACCTCCGTCTGCGTGAGCTCGCAGCGGTGCGACAGCCCCTTGAAGCTCACGGCGCGCGTGATGATGCGGCCGTCCATCTCGGGCAAGGCAATCTGCATCGCGATGTCGCGCGGGCGCAGGCCCTGGCTGTCGGCCAGCCAGTCTTCGCGGTTGCCGCCGCTCACGATCACCTGCAGCACCGGCGCATCGCCGGCCAGCGCGACGGCTTCGCCTGCGTCGTCCTGCGCGCCCTGCCCGAGTGCCGCGAAGGCGGTGGTGTTGAGCACGAGCTGCACGTCGTGTTCGCTGCAGAGGCCGCGAAATGCGGAGAGGCACAGCGGATCCTTCAGCGAATCGAGCGCGACCGGCAACGGGTTCAGTCCTTCGGCATGCAGCGCGGCCGCGAGCGCGTCGAAGGCCGCGGTGTTGCCCGACAGCAGGTGCGACCGGTAGAACACCAGCGCCACCACCGGCGCATCCGCATGCCAGCCGGCGCGCAGGTCATCGATGCCGGCGACCGTGTGCGCCGCGTCCATGCCGCGCGGCACATGCAGCGCCACCTGCGGCAGGCTGCGCGGCGGCAGCGGCGCCTCGCCGTGCCCGAGGCCATGAAAGGCCACCGCGCGCAGGAACTGCATCGCATTGCCCGCGCCACCGGATCGCATGTACTGCCAGAGTCGGCGGCTGACCGCACGCGGCACCGTGCTGCGTGCGAGCAGGTCTTCGTCTTCCTGCAGGTCGCCCGAGAACATCGCGAGCTGCTGGTCCTTGCGCCTGGCCAGCTTCTCCAGTTGCTGCAACCCGTAGGCCCAGGCCGATTCGGCCCCGAGGTGATCGACCACCACCACGCGCGCATGCTGCAGCACCTCGTCCACATACAGGTCGAGCGAGGCCGGCTGGCGCAGGTACATGAGGTTGGCCAGCCGCAGCGACGGGTAGCCGGGGTCGGTGGCCGCCAGCGCGGTGCGCGCAGCGGCGAGCAGCGCGAGCGTGGTGTCGGCCGAACTGAGCACCACGATGTCGCCCGGCGTCTGGTCGAGCCGGGTGACGACGCTGTCGTCTTCGACGAAGCGACCGGGCTGGGTGCTCAGCAGGTGCATGCGGTCAGGCTGTCAGGCAGGAACAGCGGCCAGGCCTTCGATCGCCTTGCGCAGCGCGCCTTCGTCGAGGTCTTCGCCGATGAACACGAGGCGCGTGCGCTGCGCTTCGCCGTCGCGCCAGCGGCGGTCGAAGTGGTGGTCGAAGCGGCGGCCCACGCCCTGCACCAGCAGGCGCATCGGCTTGCCCGGAATCGCGACGAAGCCCTTCACGCGGTAGATGGTGTGCTGCTCGACCAGCGCGGCGAGCGCGGCCAGGAGGCCCTCGCGGTCCACGGGCGGCAGGTCGATCACGAGCGAGTCGAACTCGTCGTGGTCGTGGTCTTCCTCGTGGTCGTGGTGGCTTTCGCGCAGGTGGATCGTGGTTTCGGCCGCCCGGCCCTGGCCCAGCAGCAGCGCGAGCGGCAGCTTGCCTTCGGTGGCGGCGACGATCTTCACCTCGGGCGGCAGCTCTTCGCGCACCAGTGCCTCGACCTGGGCGCGCGCGGCGTCGTTCATCAGATCGGTCTTGTTGAGCACCACGAGGTCGGCGGCCGAGAGCTGGTCTTCGAACAGTTCGTGCAGCGGCGATTCGTGGTCGAGGTTGGGGTCGGCGCGGCGGGCGGCGTCGACGGCTTCGGGGTTCTCGGCGAACTGGCCCGAGGCGGCGGCCGGGCCGTCGACCACGGTGACCACCGAATCGACGGTGAAGATGTTCGCGATGTCCGGCCACTGGAAGGCCTGCACCAGCGGCTTGGGGAGCGCCAGGCCCGAGGTCTCGATGATCACCGCGTCGATGTCGCCGCGACGCTCGGCCAGCTGCAGCATCACGGGCAGGAACTCTTCCTGCACGGTGCAGCAGACGCAGCCGTTGGCCAGCTCGTAGAGCGCGCCTTCGCGCTCGTTGCCCTCGTCGTCGCAGCCGATGCCGCAGCCGCGGAGGATCTCGCCGTCGATGCCGAGCTCGCCGAACTCGTTGACGATCACCGCAATGCGGCGGCCTTCGGCGTTGCCGAGGATGTGGCGCAGCAGCGTGGTCTTGCCGCTGCCGAGGAAGCCCGTGACGATGGTGACGGGGATCTTGGCGTTGCTCTGTGTCATGAATGGGTGCTTTCAGGCGCCTGGGCGCTGAGATGGATGACGGCACGCCGCAGCGCGCCGCGGGGCGCGGCCGGCGCGGGCGCGGGACGATGGAGGGATTCGGCTCAAACGCCGCCGTACAGGCGGCGCTCGACGAAGACCGTGCCCTGCAGACGACGCCAGCCCTTGGCAGCGGCCAGCACGCCCAGGTCGACCAGCGGCTCGACCAGCACCACGGTCATGTAGGCGGCGCCGAAGCTGGCGATCTGGCTCAGGTTCTCGAGGCCCGTGCCGCGCCCGTACAGCGCCCAGAAGCCGACCCAGACCACGATGCCGCCCTGGTAGGCCACCGACAGCTTGAAGGCCTGCTGGTAGCTCAGGTCCACATAGGCCACGTTCTCGGGAATGATCCGCCGTGCCAATGCGGCCGTCGCGAACAGGGGCACCAGCAAGGTGGTGACGTTCATGCCGAACTGCGGCAGGTCCTGCGGCTCGAAGAACAGGCTCTGGATCAGCAGTCCGCCCGCAAGGCCCAGCGCCGCGGGCGCCAACCCGAACACCAGCAGCAGCGTCGTGCCGAGGATCAGGTGCACCTCGGAGACGCCCACGGGATGGTGCGGCAGCACTTCGAAGAAGCAGAACACCAGCGCCACGGCAATGGCCGAGCGCAGTGCCAGGGCGACGATGCCGTCTTTCACGACGGTGTCGAAGGCGACCTTGCCCGTGTAGGCCAGCGCGGCGGCGGCCGTCGCATAGCTGAGGAAAATCTTGGATCCGTCGACTAGACCTGGTTCGATGTGCATCGAGCACCTCCTGTTGTGCACCGCAGTGCGAAAGTTGATTGTTGGTGGATGGGGTGGATCACGCAAGCGCCGTCACGGCCGCTGGAGCGCGCGTTGCGCTGCCGGCACGGGCGACGCCTTGGGCTTGGGCCGCAGCCGCCGCCAGCCGATCACCACCCCGCTCGCCGAGGCGACGGTGCCGATGATCGACAGCAGCCAGACGACGATGTCCCAGGCGGGGCGGTGCTGGATGAGCCACGGGAAGTCGAGGCTGTGGGCCGCATTGAAGAGCCAGCGGTTGAGCCGGGTGTTGCGGTTGCTGCTGCCCGCGACCTGTCCGCTCGCGGGATCGATGTAGACCCAGCTGTGCGCGGCATCACCGAACGCGATGCGCCACACGGGCACGATGCGGTCGCGGTGATGCCCGTACCAGTGGAAATCCTCGCGCGTCTGCAGCGTTGCCTCTGCAATGGGAGCACCGGGGCGCAGGCGCGCGGCGGCACGCACGATGTCGTCGCGGCCAATGCCGGCGGGCACGCCGGTGGCGGCATCGACCACGCGCGTGCGCGCCCGTGCATCGCGCAATTGCCAGAACGGCTTGCCGTCGAACCACAGCAGAAGCGCCTCGCGCGGTGCGTCTGCGTTCTCCGCCACGGGCCGCACCGCCAGCGGCCACGAAACCGGCGACGCGCCCGCGCCGGTGTAGCGTGCCATCGCCGCCGCATCGACCGGACTGCGCTGGAACCAGCCGTTCGGGTTCATCGACAGCCAGCCGCTCACGATCCAGGTCAGCACGAAGAAGCCGCCGATCAACCCGGCGATGTGGTGCCAGGCCATCCAACCGGTGTAGGGCGTGACCGCGCCGTTGCGAAAACGCCGGCGCAGGCGGATGCGCAGGATGCCGATCACGATGCCCGTCACCGCCGAGACGATGCAGGCGGCCGACAGCCACACCACCACGTCGTGCCACAGCGGCGGATCGGCGCGAATCGGCGTGAAGTAGATCCAGTGCGGCACCGAGCCGAGCCAATTCCAGAAGCGCTCGGAGCGCGTGGTGTCGCGCACCACCTCGCCGGTGCGCGAGGAGATGTAGAGCTCGGTGCCGTCCGCGTCGCCCACTTCGATGCGGTGCAGCGGGCGCAACGGGTTCAGGCCCTGCGGCACCGTCCACTGGTCGCGCTCGAGCGTTTCGGCCCAATGCGCGCCGTTCTGGCCCGAGAAAGCACGGGCGATGGCTTCGGCGCGCGCGGCGTCGATCGGCCCCATCAGCTGGCCGTCTTGCGCCGACACCGCGAAGCGCTCCCCGCGCGCATCGACGATCCGCCAGACGGGACCGGCGTCGGGCGTGCCCTGCTGCATCTCCAGCGCGATGCGCCGTGGCGGCTGCGCACGCACGGCAGCCGGCAAGGCATCGAGCGCCGCCGACGGCCCGACGACCGCCTGCTCGAACTTCAGCGGCGCCAGGCCCGCGAGCCGTTCCTGCTCGGTGAGCGAGGGATAGCCCACGTACATCATCACCACACCGGTGACGAACCACATCACGAACAGCAGGCAGCCGCCGATGCCCAGCCACCGGTGCGTCCAGTAGAGCCCGTGGCGAATCCGCGGCCAGGCGCGGCGCCAGACGCCTTGGTGGTGCGGTTTCGTGGGGGACATGGGCGCCTGGGTACTCAGAACTTCACCAGCGCCGAGACTTCGAACGAGCGCGGCCGGCCCAGCAGCCACTGGTTGCCGCCGTTCGAGAACGAGACCGGGTATTTGCGGTCGCCGAGGTTGAAGGCGCGCAGCGCGAGCTTCAGCGACGGGTTGGCCTGCCAGCTGACCGAAGCGTCGGCCACGGTGTAGGAACCGATCTTGCGCGTGTTGGCATCGTCGACCTGGCGCGAACCGACATGGCGCAGGCCCAGCCCGGCCTCCCACTGCGGCAGAAAGCGCCAGTGGAGCCAGACATTGGCCGAGGCCTCGGGCACCTCTTTGGGCGTGTTGCCCGCGCGCGAAATCAGCCTGTTGCCGACACGCTCGTTGAAGTCGTCATACCGCGCGCGCAGCCGGGCGGCGTTGGCTTCCAGCCGCAGCGTGCGCGTCAGCGCGAGGTCCAACGTCGCCTCGATGCCCTGCGACGACTGCTGGCCGATCTGCTGCGAGACCGTCGGGTCGCTCGCATCGCGCGACAGCAGCTTGCGCTTCTGGATCTTGTAGGCCGCGATCGACCAGGCCCCGCGGTTGTCGGCGAGCTGGCGCTTGTAGCCCACCTCGACCTGGCGGCCAGTGGCCAGATCGAACTGCGACTGCGAGGTCGAGGTGGTGAGCAGCGAACCCAGCGGATCGGCGGCGCGCGCGATCTGCCCGTAGAACGACTGCATCGCATCGGGCGCATACACCACCCCCACCCGGCCGGTGCCGTAGACGAAGGTGCGTTCGAAGTTGTTGGCCGGCCGGGTCAGGTCGACGCGGCTGACCCGCGCATGGTCCCAGCGCAGGCCCGCCACCACCGACCAGCGCTCGTTGATCGCGAGCCGGTCTTCGGCGAAGAAGGCGTAGGTGCGGGCCTGCGCACGGTAGCGCGGAAGGAAAGGCTGCGGCGACGTGTAGCGGCCCGGCGCGAAGAAGAACGGGTCCACCTCGGAGTAACCGCCGTAGGGCGTGTCGCTCGAACCCAGGAAGTCGATGCGGTTGACGTCGAAACCCGCGAGCACCTGGTTGGCCATGCCGAACAGGTCGTGGCGCCAGGCGATGTCGCTGCGGTTGCCGACCTGCTCCTGGTGGTGGCCGATCTCGATGTAGTCGTCGCGGCCGACAAGGCCGCTGTCGGGCATGTAGGCGTAGGTCTCGCTGTCGCGCCAGTGGCGCTTCGTCTCGAGGCGATAGAGCTGGTTGCGCACGGTAACGGCGCTGCTGGGCGTCCAGACCGCATCGAGGCGGGTCCAGCTGTCGCGGTACTTGAGCCGGGCGTCGTCGAGGTTGTAGTTCAGGCCGAGGCTGCGGCGGTCGAGCCGGCCGTTGATCAGCGGCACGCCGAAGTAGCGCTCGGGCGACTGGCGGCCCTCGTCGTGCGAGAGCGTGATGTTCAGCTCGGGCGAAACATCGAGCCGCACCGCCGCGCCGATCGCAAGGCTCTCGGATTCGCCGCGCGCCATGAAGCCGTTGGAATGCCGGTGGCTCACGTCGAGCCGGTAGGAGAGGCGGTCGTTGATGGCGCCGCCGCTGCCAAAGGCGATCTGGCGCGTGGCGTCCGAGCCGAAGGAGACCAGCGCCTCGTTCTCGATCGAGCCGCGCGTGGGCTTCTTGGGCACGGTGTTGATCGCGCCGCCGATCGCACCGTCGCCGTACATCACCGAGGCCGCGCCGCGCAGCACTTCGATGCGATCGATGGACCAGGTGTCGAACGGGAAGGTGACGGTGCCGGCGCCCACGTAGAGGCGCGTGCCGTCGAAGAGCTGCATCACCGAGCTGTGGCCCGAGAAGCCGCGTGCCGCCATCGAAGTGCCGCCATTGCCGGGGCTGGAATCGGCCGTGATGCCGGTGGCGCGGGTCACGGCGTCGATCACGGAGGCATCGCCGCGTGCGCGGATCGCGTCGCCGGTCAGCACCTCGATGCTCGCGGGCGTCTCCAGCGGCGTGAGGCCCAGGCGGCTGCCGGTCTGGGTCGGCTCGTCCATCGCGAGCGGCGTGTGGCGGCTGGCCTCGACCTGCACGGGTGCGAGGCTGTTGCTGCCGCCATTTGCCGCGCCGGCCGGCTGGGCCAGCGCGCCGCCTGCGCCGAAAGCCAGTCCCAAGCCCAGGGAAAGACGCGAAAGACGTGCCCGATCCAGTTGCAGCAAATGCGGCAAAGGCGCACCCGTGCGATCGCGCCCCGGCGATGCTTGACCCATGTGACTTCTCCTCCGACCTGCGTCCCCGCAGGCTCCTGACCGAATGAGGACGTCGAGGGAGGCGGCTGAGGGCAGGCCGGTTCGCAGGGGGCGAGGCGGCATGCCCGGACCCGCACTCCCGCGGCGTCCGACGGCGGTTGCGAAGGCCGGTATCCGGGCTTGCGGAGCGCTCCGATGGCACTGTGCGTGCGCATCGGAGCCGAAACCCTCGCCTTCCCACGCCGAAGCGCAGTGGCTGCCGATGCTCGAGAAGAGATCGACGCGAGGTTTTCCAGATCCGCTGACCGTTGCGGGGGCAGCGCAGGAATGGATGCGTCCGTGAAGACGCAGCGCACCTGCTTCCCGTTTAACCCCCAGGCCATGGAATGGCATGCGGGGCACCTTCGAACCGTGCGAGTCTGCTAATAAAAGATTACAAAACTCGACGGCCGGAATTATAGGGAGCGCCTCTGGCGAGGCCGGCCCCCCGGCATCCCCGGGATCTCAGGCGATTTTCCCTTCCGAACCGAAGAGTCGCCGCATCACGGCGACACCGGCCACCAGCGCGTTCGAATAGCTGGCGTAGGGGTCGTGCGCCGCCTCCAGCGGCACGTAGACATGGCGCTGGCGGCCCTCCGCATCGCCGTCATGGGCCGCCTCTTCTTGCGTTTCCTCCATGAGCACCCAATAGAACTCGCCCGCTTCCAGTTCGTGGACGGTGAGCGCGATGTTTCGGGACGGGGACATGGAAAGACGGTTCATTCGGCGTGTCTGTGTCAATGAATGGACGAAGAGCGCGGTTGACACCTTCCGGGCTTCTCCTACAGAGCTTGCCGGTGGCGCGAACTAATGTTGACTGCAGGGACCTTCCTCAAGAAAGAACCAGGAGGCAACATGAAGCACTTCACTCTGGAGCCCCGCATGCGCGCCAGCATCGGCGGCGCGTTCTATCCGACCGGCTATTCGATGGTGATGTTCCCGAGCGCCGAGGACGCCGACCGCATCGGCCACCGGCTGATCGAGAAAGGCGTGAGCGGCGACGAGGTCTACCTGATCTCCGCCGAGACGGTGCTGGAGGAAATCAGCCCTACCGCCAAGGACTCGGACAACCCCCTGCCCTCCGCCGGGACCGATGCCGCCACGGTGCGCGCCTACACCAAGCTGGCGCGCGACGGCCACACGGGCCTTCTGGTCAGGACGAAGGACGAAGCGGCCGCGAACCAGATGATGGAACTGGTGCGTACCGTGCCCTACTCCATCGCGCAGCGCTACCGCACGCTGGTCATCGAAGATCTCTGAAACGACGCTGCCGGCGCTCAAGCCGGCACGGCCATCGATACCGCGCGCTGCACCACGTCGCGCGCCATGGCCTGGGCGAGTTCGTGCTCGCCGAGAAACACCGTCACGGCCGTTTCCTGCGTGAGCAGCTTGGCTTCCTGCTCGTTGTGGCTGCGGATCACGGTCTGGATCGCCGGGTTGAGCGTGCGCGCGGTCTCGATCATCTGGCGCACGTTCAGGGTGTCGGGCGTGGCCACCACCAGCACGCGGGCGCGCGCGATGTGCGCCTGGATCAGCACCGCCGGGTCCGCCGCATCGCCCCACACGGCAGCGATGCCGGCCTCGCGCAGCTTCTCGACCAGCTCGCGGTTCTGCTCGGCCACCACATAAGGAATGTCGTTCGCATCCAGCTCGGCCGCGATGCGGCGCCCGACGCGGCCATAGCCGACCAGCACCACCTGCTTGGAGAGGTACTTCGCCTCGGTGGTCATCGGCAGTTCGGCCAGCGGGTCGCTGCGCGATTCGAGCTTGCGGGCGAACGAGGAATGGGCGTGGAGCCACTTCTGCATCGGTGCGATGAGGCTGAACCACAGCGGATTGGTCGCAATGGAGATGAGCGCGCCCGCGAGCACCAGGCTCTGCCCCTCGACCGGCAAGAGGCCG
This sequence comes from Variovorax boronicumulans, assembly GCF_030812215.1. GTDB lineage: Bacteria > Pseudomonadota > Gammaproteobacteria > Burkholderiales > Burkholderiaceae_C > Variovorax > Variovorax boronicumulans_C. The sequence continues at coordinate 333,618 of NZ_JAUSSG010000002.1, forward strand.
AGCGACACGCCCAGCCCCGCCAGGATGAAAGAGAACTCGCCGATCTGCGCCAGGCTCGCGCTCACCGTGAGCGCCGTGGCCAGCGGGTAGCGGAACACCAGCACCAGCGCGCAGGCCGCGAGCGACTTGCCCAGCACGATCACCCCCACCACCGCGAGCACCTGCAGGGGGCGGTCGATGAGCACCGAGGGGTCGAACAGCATGCCCACCGACACGAAGAACAGCACGGCGAAGGCATCGCGCAGCGGCAGGGACTCCTGCGCCGCCCGGTGGCTGAACTGCGATTCGCGCATGACCATGCCGGCAAAGAAGGCACCGAGCGCGAACGACACGCCGAAGAGCGCCGCCGAGGCAAAGGCGATGCTCACGGCCGCGGCCACCACGCACAGCGTGAAGAGCTCGCGCGAGCCGGTGCGCGTGACCTGCCAGAGGATCCACGGGAACACGCGCCGCCCCACCACCAGCATCAGCGCGACGAAGCCGCCGACCTGCAGCAGCGTGAGGCCGAGGGTTTGCCAGAGCGGGTCCGCGGGGCCGCCGCCGTTGTCGGGGGTGCCGCCGAGCGCGCCGGCCAGCGGGGGCATGAGCACCAGCACGAGCACCATGGCGAGGTCTTCGACGACGAGCCAGCCGATGGCGATGCGGCCGGTGAACGAATCGAGGATGCCCAGGCTCTCGAGCGCACGCAGCAGCACGACCGTGCTGGCCACCGAGAGCGCAAGGCCGAACACGAGCGCGGCGCCGGGGCTCCAGCCCCACCACATCGCAAGGCCGCCGCCGAGGAGCGTGGCGACGGCGATCTGCGCCAGTGCGCCGGGCAGCGCGATCTTGCGCACGGCCAGGAGGTCGTCGAGGGAAAAGTGAAGGCCGACGCCGAACATCAGCAACATGACGCCGATTTCGGCGAGCTGCGCGGCGATGCCCGCATCGGCCACGAAGCCGGGAGTGAACGGGCCGATGATCACGCCCGCCAGGAGGTAGCCCACGAGCGCCGGCAACCGCAGCTTGGCAGCCAGGAAACCGAACACCAGCGCCAGGCCGAGGCCGGCGGCAATGGTGTTGATGAGGGAAACGCTGTGCGGCATCGTTGCATTTTGCAGGAACGATGCCTGTCCTTTTATTTCACACGGCCTTCTGGAGGGATCAACCCGCCATCTTGCTGTCGCGGGCGCTTTCCAGCACTTCGGGCTCTTGCGATTCGACCCAGCTCTCGTTGTTCAGGCCCGCCTGCAGCCGCTCGGTGTCGAGCTCGTTGGTCCACTTGGCGACCACGATGGTGGCCACGCCGTTGCCGATCAGGTTGGTCAGCGCGCGCGCCTCGGACATGAAGCGGTCGATGCCCAGGATGAGCGCAAGGCCGGCCACCGGCACATGGCCCACGGCCGAGAGCGTGGCCGCCAGCACGATGAAGCCGCTGCCCGTGACGCCTGCCGCGCCCTTGGAGGTGAGCAGCAGCACCGCGAGCAAGGTGATCTCCTGCACCAGCGTCATCGGCGTGTTGGTCGCCTGCGCGATGAACACCGCCGCCATCGTGAGATAGATCGAGGTGCCGTCCAGGTTGAACGAGTAGCCGGTCGGGATCACCAGGCCCACGCAGGTCTTGTTGGCGCCCAGGTTCTCCATCTTCTCCATCATGCGCGGCAGCACCGATTCGCTGGAGGACGTGCCCAGCACGATCAGCAGTTCTTCCTTGATGTACTTGATGAACTTCCAGATGCTGAATCCGTGGAAGCGCGCAATGAGCCCGAGCACCACGAAGATGAACAGGAGGCACGTGAGATAGAACGTGCCCATCAGCTTGCCGAGCGAGAAGAGGCTGCCCACGCCGTACTTGCCGATGGTGAAGGCCATGGCGCCGAAGGCGCCGATGGGCGCGAGCTTCATGATGTAGCCCACGATCACGAAGAGCACGTGCGAGCCCTTCTCGATCACATCGAACACCAGCGTGCCGCGGCCGCCGAAGCGGTGCAGGGCAAAGCCGAACAGCACCGCGATCAGCAGCACCTGCAGGATCTCGCCCTTGGCGAAGGCATCGACGATGGTGCTGGGAATGATGTTGAGCAGGAAGTCGACCGTACCGGTCATCTTGCCCGGGCCGGTGTAGGCGGCGATGGACTTGGTGTCCAGCGTGGCCGGATCGATGTTCATGCCGGCGCCGGGCTTGAGCACGTTGACCAGCACCAGGCCGACCACCAGCGCGATGGAGCTCACGATCTCGAAGTACAGGAGCGCGAGGCCGCCGGTCTTGCCGACCTTCTTCATGTCTTCCATGCCGGCGATGCCCACCACCACCGTGCAGAAGATGATCGGCGCAATGATCATCTTGATGAGCTTGATGAAGCCGTCGCCCAGCGGCTTCATGCTCTCCCCGACCGAGGGGTAGAAATAGCCCAGCAGCACGCCGATGATCACCGCGGTGATCACCTGCACATAGAGGGAGCGGTAGAGCGGGAGCTTCTTGGCGGATGTGTTTGTTGTGTGTTCCATGACTTGCCTCCGGAAGGGTTGAAAACTTTAGGTCCGTATCAGGTCTTTTCCATTCGTAAAAGCCACATTCTTCAAATGAAAAAACCCGCCGAAGCGGGTTTTTCGATCAGGTCGCAGTCAGCATGCTCAATGCATGTGAAGGCCGCCGTTGACCGAGAAGTCGGCCCCCGTCGAGTAACCGCCTTCGTCGGTGGCCAGCCACGAGATGATCGAGGCGATCTCGCTCGGCTCGCCCAGGCGCTTGACCGGGATGGTGGCCACGATCTTGTCGAGCACTTCCTGGCGGATGGCCTTGACCATGTCGGTGCCGATGTAGCCCGGGCTCACGGTGTTGACCGTCACGCCCTTGTTCGCCAGCTCCTGCGCCAGCGCCATCGTGAAACCGTGCATGCCGGCCTTGGCCGCCGAATAGTTGGTCTGGCCCGCCTGGCCCTTGGCGCCATTGACCGAACTGATGTTGATGATGCGGCCCCAGCCCTTTTCGACCATGTCGCCCACCACCTGCTTGGTGACGTTGAACATGCTGTTGAGGTTGGTCTCGATCACCGCGCTCCAGTCCTCAGGGGTCATCTTGAGGAACATGCGGTCGCGCGTGATGCCGGCGTTGTTGACCAGCACGTCGATGGGGCCATGCGCTGCCTTGGCGGCGGAGAACGCCTCGACGGTGGATTGCCAGTCGCCGACATTGCCGACCGAGGCGTGGAACTCGAAGCCTTCGGCTTTCTGTTCGGCGAGCCACTTGGCATGGTCGCGTGTAGGGCCGCATCCGGCGACCACGGTGAACCCGTCCTTGTACAGACGTTGGCAGATGGCTGTTCCGATGCCACCCATGCCCCCGGTGACATATGCAACTTTCTTGCTCATGAAATTTCCTTGATGTTTGCTTGGCAAAAGCCTGAACGGCCGCCTTCACTCTAGCGATTTTCACGCCACCGACCTCTGAGGAAAACACTGAGCCAAGCTTGCAACCAGCTGTCACGGAGCCGCGCGCACATGCAACCTATATGCTGCGCCCTGTACGCTCTTGCCCACGCGTTGCCCTCAAGGAGTTCGAAAGTATGAATTTCGGGATCATCGTATTCCCCGACGTCGAGGAACTCGATTTCGTCGGCCCCTGGGAAATGCTCACCATGTGGAGCAAGCTCGCCGCAGGACCGGAAAACTGCCTGATCGTCGCAGAGAAAACCGGGCCGGTGGTCTGCGCCAAGGGGCTTTCCATCAACCCGCATGTGTCGTTCGCAGACTGCCCGAAGCTCGACTACCTGCTCGTGCCCGGCGGCATGGGCACGCGGCGCGAGGTCGACAACCCTGCGATGACGCAGTTCCTGGCCCGGCAGGCGCCGGGGTGCAACGCGCTGCTGTCGGTGTGCACCGGCGCCTTCGTGCTGCATGCGGCGGGCCTCCTTTCCGGCAAGACAGCCACCACGCACTGGGGTTCGCTCGATCGGCTGCGCGCACTCGGTGATGTGAAGGTGGTCGAGCAGCGCTTCGTGCAGGACGGCGACACCTGGACTTCGGCCGGCGTCTCGGCCGGCACCGACTTGATGCTCGCCTTCATCGCGCACACCGCCGGCGAGGAAGCTGCCGCCAAGGTGCAACTGCAGGCCGAGTACTACCCGGCAGACACGGTCTACGGCAACACGGCGAGCCACGAGCGCGCGCCGGCCTATGTGCGGCAGCCGGGCGGCAAGCTTCGGAAGACGCCGTGAGCGCTGCGCCTTCGCTCGACCTGGAGCCGTTGCCCGTGCTCGCCGCCCGCATCGGTGCGGCGCTGCGCGAACGGCGGCAGACGGTGGCGGTCGCCGAGTCGTCGGCGGGCGGCCTCGTCTCGGCCGCCCTGCTCGCCATTCCGGGCGCGTCGGCGTTCTTCCTCGGCGGCGCGGTCGTCTATTCGCGCCGCGCCGGCAAGGCGCTGCTCGGGCTGACGCGCGAAGACATCGGCGACATGCGCGGAGAGACCGAGCCCTACGCCCGGTTCATCGCCGCCCGCATCCGCGAGAGCCACCGCGCAACATGGGGCATCTGCGAAAGCGGTGCGGCCGGGCCGTCGGGGAGTCCGTATGGCGATGCGCCGGGGCACGTGTGCTTGGCGATCGCGGGCGCAGTCACCGTGAGCCGGACCATCGAGAACGGGACCACCGACCGCCCCGCGAACATGGAAGTGTTCGCGCGGCAATTGCTCCAGCTTTTCGATGAAACCCTGCGGGCGCAAAACGCTCTTTCCTGACCCAGTCGGCCAACCGCATCCAGGATCTATGACGCACGTCGCGACGTGCTCGAAATCGCGATGCCGGCAAACACCATCAACAGCCCGGCAGCGAGACTCCACCGCACCGGCTCGCCCATCAGCGCCCATCCGGTGAAGGCTGCGGCGATCGGGTTGACGGTGACTGACAGGGCCACGAGCGTCGGGGTGGTCCTCGCGAGCGCGTACGACCACAGGAAGAAGCCGACCGCGCCGCCGAACACGCCCAGGTAGGCGATGGACATCCACTGGACATTGCCGAATTGCGCCATCGGCGCGTAGCCGCCGCGCCATGCGCTGATCGCGATCAGGCACAGGGCGCCGCTGCCCATGGTCACCAGCGTGAACGGCACGGGCCCGGTCTCCCGGATCACGGGTCGCGACCACACGCTGTAGAACGCCATGCACAGTGCGGCGCCCAGCATCATGAGGTCGCCGCGCCATGCACCGGGCGGCGCTGCCGAAAGGCCCGTGATCAACGCCATGCCCACGCCGCCCATCGCCGTGATGACGCCCACCGACTTGCGCGCCGTGAGTCGCTCAACACCGAGCAGCGCCGCGATGGCCATGGTGAGCAGCGGCAAGGTCGACAGCGCGAGCGCGCCGCGCGCGGCGGTCGTGAAATGAAGCGACAGGTTGAACAACGCCGGAAACGCGCCGAAGAACAGCAACCCGAGCGCGATGACCTTCGGCACTGCTTGCCGCCGCGGCCAGTTCTGCCGCCGGAACATCGCAAGGGGCAACAGCAGCGCGAAACCGATGCCGAAACGCAGCGACCCCAGCGCCAGCGGATCGATCGCGCCTGCGACGAAACGCGTCGCACCGACAGCCGCGCCACCCATGGCGCTCGACAGGACGGCAGCCAGCAAGCCCGAAAGAAGTGCACTCACCGGCGTCCTTGTATCTCGTTGAAGGACGATGCTAAATAGCGGGAACTGATAAAACAATCGAATAAAGCTGATGAGATTTATCACCTTTTTCGATGAGTACCCTCATGCTTGATCCCGAACTGCTGAAGACCTTCGTCACCGTTGCCGGGCAGCGTTCGTTCACCCGGACAGCCGCGCAACTGAACCGCACGCAGTCGGCCGTGAGCATGCAGGTCAAGCGGCTCGAGGAGTTGCTCGGCACCACGCTGTTCGCACGAACCACCTCGCAGGTGGCCCTGACGCCCAGTGGCGAAGCCCTGCTGGGCTACGCGCACCGCATCCTGGCCCTGAACGACGAAGCGCTCGGCCGCATCCGCCAGCACCAGAACGAAGGCCAGGTGCGGCTCGGGATCATGGACGACTACGGCACCAGTGTCGTGCCCGCGCTGCTCGCGAGCTTCGGCCAGCGCTATCCGCGCATCCACGTGAGCATGGAGACCGGACTCACCGCGAAGATGACCGAACGCCTCGGTGAAGATTTCGATCTCGTGATCGCCATGCATCCCAAGAACCAGGGCGATGGCGAGTTCCTCCGGCACGAGCAGGCGGTATGGGCTGCCGCCCCCGACCGTGTCGTCGACGGGCCGGGCCCGCTGCCCGTTGCCCTCTATCCCTCGGGGTGCCTCTTCCGCGAATGGGCGATGGCGGCGCTGGACAAGGCGCACCGGCCCTGGCGGCTCGCGTTCGTCAGTCACAGCAGCGCGGCCGTCGAGGCCGTGGTGGCGCAGGGGCTGGCCGTGAGCGTGTTCAAGGCAGGGACCTTTCCGAAGGGACTTCGCGCGCTGTCGAAGGAAGACGGCATGCCCCGGCTCCCCAAGGCGGACATCCGCCTGCACCGCGCCCCGGCACTCACCGAAGCAGGTGCCCTGCTCGCGGCGCACCTGGTCGCGGCGATCCGCCGCGACGCCGGCTCACCGAACATGCGCTGAAGAGCAGGCCTTCAATCCGTCTTCAGTCCGCCTGCACCCCCGCAGCGCGGATCACCTTCCCCCACTTCTCCACCTCCGCCGCCAGGTGCGTACGCAGGCTCTCGGGGGTCTGCTTGTCCAAGGGCACGATCTCCGAGCTGAGTTCCGCCAGGCGATGCTTGACCATGTCGTCCTGCAGCGCGGCGCGCAAGGCCACGTTCAGCTTCTCGACCACGGCTGGCGGCGTGCCCTTGGGCGCGTACACGCCGTGCCACACGCGCACGTCGAAGCCCTTCAAGCCCTGCTCGTCGAGCGTCGGAATGTTGGGCATGCTCGACAGCCGCTTGGGCGTGGTCACGCCGAACACCTTCACGCGGTTGCCGTCCTTGATGACCGGCGCGGTCTGCGTGGTCTGGTCGCACAAGAGGTCGACCTGCCCGCCCATGAGGTCGTTGAGCGCCGGGCCCGCGCCCTTGTACGGCACGGTCGTCAGCTGCACGCCGATCTGGTTCATGAACAGCAGCCCGCACAGTTGCGACACCGCGCCCACGCCCGCATTGGCCAGCGTGACCTTGTCCTTGTTGGCCTTCACGTAGGCCAGCAGCTCGGGGTAGGTGCTGGCGGGAAAGTCCTTGCGCGAGAGCAGCGTCATCGGCACGTCGAGCACCTGGCCGATGTACTCGAAGTCCTTCAGCGGGTCGTAGTTGAGCTTCTTGTAGAGCGCGGGCGCCGTGGCCATGCCCATGTGGTGGATGAGGATGGTGTAGCCGTTGGGCGCCGCCTTGGCCACGCGCGTCGGCGCGATGGTGCCGCCCGCGCCCACGGTGTTCTCGACGATCACCGTCTGGCCCAGTGACTTGCCCATGGGAATGGCCAGCATCCGCGCCACCACGTCGGTGGGGCCGCCGGCCGAATAGGGCACGACCATGGTGACGGGCTTGTCGGGCCAGGGGGCCTGCGCGGTGGCCGGCGATTGCGCTGCCATGAGGCAGGCGCCCAGCGATGCGGCCAGCAGGGTTCGTGTTTTCCAGTTCTTCTTCAGGTTCACTTCTTGTCTCCTAGGTTGTTGGATCTGTCTTCTTTGTTCGGAAATCAGGGCGGCGACTGCGCATCGAGCGCGAGCAGGCGTTCGGCGAGGCGCACCACCGGCGCATCGACCATGCGGCCATCGAGGCTGACGACGCCGCCGCCTGCGGACCGGACTTCGTCGATCACGCGGCGCGCCCATGCCAGTTCGTCGGCGCTCGGGCCGAGTACGGCGTGCACCGGAGCGACCTGATCGGGGTGGATGCAAAGCTTCGCGCCGAAGCCGCAGCGGCGCGCGCGCGCCGTATCGGCGGCGAGACGTTGGGTGTCGCGCCAGTCGGGCGTCACGCCATCGATGGGTGCGGGCAGCCCGGCGCGGCGCGTGGCCAGCAGCAATGCGAGGCGCACGGGCACCAGCTCGGCTTCGTCCGCATCGCAGGCGAGGCCGACATCGGCCTGGAAATCGAGATTGCCGAAAGCGAGCCGAAGCACCTGCGCGGCCGCGGCGAGTTCGTCGACCGCCGCGAGACCGGCTGCCGATTCGATCAGGGGAACAAGCAGGCCTTTCGGGCCGACGGCTTCGGCCAACCGACGCAGATCGTCCGCGCGCTCGGCCTTGGGCAGCACCACGCCCGCAATCAGGCCTTGCGCGACCAGCGCGGCCACGGCCTTGCAGTCGTCGTCGTGCCACGGCGTACCACCGGCATTGATGCGTACCAGCAGGCGTTGCCGGTCGGCGTCGGGCAATGCGGCGAACGAGGCGGCGAGCCCTTCGCGCGCCGACGCCTTGCGCTCGGGCGCCACCGCGTCTTCGAGATCGACGATCACACCGCCCGTACCGGCAGCCAGCGCCCGCGCATGACGCTCCGGCCGGTCGGCGGGCACGAAGAGAAAGGTGCGCGCCAGCGCGAGCGGCGGGTTGTTCAAACCGCCCTCGCCTCGCGCAGCGCCGCGATGTCCACATCGCTCCGCCCGAGCCCGCGCAGGATCGCCTCGGTGTGCTCGCCGACAGCGGGAATGGCATCCATGCGGTAGTCGAACGCGCTCTGCCGCCCGGCCGGCAGCAGCGCCGGAATGTCACCGGCCGGCGAGCCCACCTGCCGCCACCGATCGCGCGCCTGCAATTGCGGATGCGCCCAGAGCCCGGCCATGTCGTTCATGCGTGCGTTGGCGATCTGCGCGGCATCGAGCCGCTCGAGCACCTGCGCCGTGCTCAGCGCGCCGAAGGTCTCCACGATGATCGCGCGCAGCGCCTCGCGGTGTTCGTTGCGGCGCGCGTTGCTGTCGAAGCGCGCATCGGTCGCGAGCCCCGCCTGCAGCAGCACCTTCTCGCAGAAGGTGCGCCACTCGCGCTCGTTCTGCAGGCCCAGCATCACCGTGCCGCCGTCTCCCGCGGGGAACGGGCCGTAGGGGTAGATGGTCGCGTGCGATGCGGCGCTGCGCGGCGGCGGCGGCGCGCCCTCGTAGGCGTAGTACATGGGGTAGCCCATCCACTCGGCGAGCGATTCGAGCATCGACACGTCGATGTGCGAGCCCTTGCCGGTCTTGCCGCGCTGGAGCAGCGCCGCGAGGATGCCGGTGTAGGCATACATGCCCGCCGCGATGTCGGCGATGGAGTTGCCCGACTTGCACGGGTCTTCGGGCGTGCCGGTGACCGAAAGAAAACCCGCCTCGCTCTGGATCAGCAGGTCGTAGGCCTTCTTGTCGCGGTACGGTCCGTCTTCGCCATAACCCGAGATGTCGCAGACGATGAGACGCGGGTGCTTCGCCTGCAGCACCTCGGCGCCCAGGCCCATGCGCGCCGCCGCGCCGGGCGCGAGGTTCTGCACCAGCACGTCGGCATCGGCCACGAGTTCCTGCAGCACCGCGAGCGCGGCGGGCTGCTTCAGGTCGAGCGTGAGGCTTTCCTTCGAGCGGTTCACCCACACGAAGTGCGAGGCCTCCCCGCCCACGCGCCCGTCGTAGGCGCGCGCGAAGTCGCCCACTTCGGGGCGCTCCACCTTGATGACGCGGGCACCGAGGTCGGCCAGTTGGCGAGTACAGAACGGCGCGGCGATGGCGTGTTCTAGCGAGATGACGGTGATGCCGTCCAGGGGTCTTGTCATGTCTGTGTGTCTTTCCTCAGGCGAGCACGGCCGTGGCCTGCATCGTGAGCCAGCCGTCGGCGTCTTCGCCCCAGAGGCTGAAGGTCTTGTTGTCGGCGCCTGGCTTGCCGTGCACGCGGAACGGGGCGATGTCGAAGGTCGGCCGCACCGCGCGGAATTCGAAGCGCGCGAGCTGCGCGCCCGGCACGTTGCGTCGCAACAGGTCGACCAGCAGCGTCGCGATCAGCGGGCCGTGCACGATCAGGCCCGGATAGCCCTCGACTTCCGTCACGTAGCGACGGTCGTAGTGGATGCGGTGGCCGTTGAAGGTCAGCGCCGAGTAGCGGAACAGCAGCACGTCGTCGGGCACGATCTCGCGGCTGAAGGCGGCATCCTTCGGGGCGGGCGTGGGCGGCGGCGCCTTCTCGCCGGGTGCGGCGGCGGCGCGGTAGACGATGTCGTGCTCCTCGGTCAGCGCAAGGCCGCGTTCGTTGCGCACCTCGTGGCGCACCAGCACGAAAACCAGCTCGCCGGTACGGCCGGCCTTGTGGGTGACCGAGGCGATGGTCGAGGTGCGCTCGACCTTGTCGCCCACTTGCAGCGGGTTGCCCGCTTCCCAATTCAAGCGCCCGCCCGCCCACATGCGGCGAGGCAGCGGCACGGGCGGGAGGAACCCACCGCGTTTCGCATGGCCGTCTTCGCCGATCTCCGATTGGCGGTGATGCGGAAGAAAGTAGAGCCAGTGCCACAGCTCGGGCAGGCGCGTGCCGAATGCGGGCAGCGCATCGTCGCGGTCGAGCGTGGCGGAGAGCGCGCGGACCGGCGCGGCCGTGATGTCGTCGGCCAACGTTTCGCTGCGGCCTTGCCAGGCCTGGAGCTTGGCGAGCGCGTCGGCGTCGATCAGAGGGGTGGGATTCTCAGGATTCATGGGTTCTTCAATCAATCAATCGACCGCAGCGCCGGATGCTTTGACGATCCGCGCCCACTTGGCGAGATCGTCCTGCAGCAGTTTCGAAAACTGGTCGGGCGTGGTGGGCGCTGCGATCTCGACGCCTTGCTGGTCGAGCTTGTCGCGCAGGTCCTTCGCGGCCAGCGCCTTGCGCGTGGCGTCCTGCAGGGTGGCGAGCACGTCGGCCGGCACACCCGCGGGTGCGAAGAGGCCGATCCACAGCGTGCCGTTGTAGCCCGGCACCGCCTCGGCGATGGTGGGCACGTCGGGCAGCACCGGCGAGCGCTTGTCGCCGCTCACGGCCAGCGCGCGCAGCTTGCCGGCCTTGATGTGCGAGAGCGCCGAGGGCAGGCTCGCGAACACGATCGGCAGTTGCCCGCCCAGCACGTCGTTGAGCGCAGGCGCCACGCCTTTGTAGGGCACGTGCTGCAACGAGATGCCCGCCATGCTGTTGAGCATTTCGCCGAGCAGGTGGTTGAGCGTGCCGTTGCCGGCCGAGGCGTACTGGTAGTTCGCGCCCTTGGCCCGTGCGAGCTTCAGGAACTCGTTGAAGTCCTTGGCAGGAAACGAAGGGTTGACCAGCAGCACGTTGGGCACCGCGCCGATGAGGCCAACGGGCTTGAAGTCCTTCACCGGATCGAAGCCCGGGTTCTTGTAGAGCGCCGGGTTGATCGCCTGGCTGCTGCTGATCGTCATGAGCAGCGTGTAGCCGTCCTTCGGGCCCTTGGCGACCAGCTGCGTGCCGATGTTGCCGCCCGCGCCGGGCCGGTTGTCGACGACCACGCTGGCGTTGTTCATCACCTCGCCGAGCTTCTGGCCGACGAGGCGGCCGACGATGTCGTTGGTGCCGCCCGCGGCCTGCGGCACGACGAGCGTGATGGGGCGCGTGGGATAGGGCTGGGCGGTTGCGGGGGCCGCGGCGATCAGCGTGGCTGCCGCGAGCGAAAGAAGCGCGAGGGCGCGGAATGTCATTGTCTTTGTCTCCATGGCCGCATGGTCGTTTGCCGTGGCACCGCGCGCAATCTGCGATTTCGGAACCCAGGCTTCTGAATTTCCGAAGGCCTGGCTACGATGCGCCATGCTTTTCGACCTCACCGACCTGCGCCTTTTCGTCGCCACCGCCGAGCTCGGCAACCTCACGCGGGCGGCCGAGCGGCAGCACCTTTCGCTGGCCGCGGCCAGCGCGCGCATCAAGGCGCTGGAAACGCAGGCGGGGCTGCAACTGCTGCAGCGCGAGGCCCGCGGCGTGCGTCTTCTTCCTCCGGGAGAAGCCTTTCTTCACCATGCACGTCTGGTGCTGCACCAGACCGAGCAGCTGCGCGACGACCTGCTCGAATACGGTGGCGGCCTGCGCGGCCATCTGCGTGTGTTCGCCAACACCACCGCGGTGACCGACTTCCTGCCCGAAATCCTGCCCGGTTTCCTCGCAAGCAACCCGCGCATCAACGTCGACCTTCAGGAAAAACCGAATGCTCAGATCCCGCGCGGCGTGCTCGACGGCCGCGCCGACATCGGGATCGTCGCGGGCCGGGTCGACACGCTGGGTTTGGAGGCGATCCACTTCAGCACCGACCGGCTGGTGCTCGTCACCTCGCGCAAGCACCGCTTCGCGAAGCGCCGGAAGATTTCATTCGCGGAGACGCTCGACGAAGACGCCATCGGCATGCAGCAAGGCAGCACGCTGCAGACCTTTCTCGCGCAGATCACGGACAACCTCGGCAAGCGCCAGAAGCTGCGCATCCAGCTGGGCAGCTTCGACGCGATGTGCCGGATGATCGGCAGCGGCGTGGGTATCGGCGTCGTGCCCGAGTCGGCGGCGCGGCGCAACCAGGAAAGCATGCAGCTCGCGCTGATCGATCTCAGCGATGCGTGGTGCGTGCGCGAGCGCTATCTGCTGGTGCGCAGCCGGGCGGCACTGCCGGTGTATGCGCAGGCGCTGGTGGACACGCTATGCCGGCACTACGCGGCGGCCGGAGAGTCGGTTTCGGCGAGCGCCTGAGGCCTTTTCCTGTGGTATTGCGCCAACTTGCAGGCGGCATCTCAGGCCCGCGATCTCATCCCCATTTTCTGTGCACAACTTTGGGGACAACTCATGTGGAGCCTTGTAAAACGAATTTAACTCGTTGTTTTATAAAGGGATTCCACACTTTGCTCAAAAATCAGGCGGTGAACAAGATCGGCCGCCTTCGTCCCGTTCAGCGCTGTGCGGCGCTCACTTCGGGGTCTCGAGCTTGTCCTGGGTGCGGGTGTCGAAATCGGCGGCATCGTGGCGCTCGTGCAGCTGGCTCTCGGGCTGGCCCCAGGCGCGATTGACCATGCGCCCGCGCTGTGCGGCGGGGCGCTGCGCGATCTCGTCGCTCCAGCGCCGCACGTTCCTGTATTCGCTCACCTGCAGGAACTCGCCCGATTCGTAGAGCTGCCCCTTGGCGAGCGCGCCGTACCAGGGCCAGACGGCGATGTCGGCAATCGTGTAGTCGTCGCCGGCCAGGTAGCGGCTTTCGGCCAGACGGCGATCGAGCACGTCGAGCTGGCGCTTCACCTCCATCGCGAAGCGGTCGATGGCGTATTCGATCTTCGTCGGCGCGTAGGCATAGAAGTGCCCGAACCCACCACCCAGGTACGGCGCACTGCCCATCTGCCAGAACAGCCACGACAGGCATTCGGCGCGCGCCGCACGCCCGGTCGGAAAGAACGCGTTGCCGAACTTCTCGGCGAGGTACTGCAGGATCGCGCCCGACTCGAACACCCGGATCGGCGTGGTGCCGCTGCGGTCCATGAGCGCGGGGATCTTGGAGTTCGGGTTCACCGCCACGAAGCCGCTGCCGAACTGGTCGCCTTCGCTGATGCGGATCAGCCAGGCGTCGTACTCGGCGCCCGTGTGGCCCAGCGCCAGCAGCTCTTCGAGCATCACCGTCACTTTCACGCCGTTGGGCGTCGCCAGCGAATAGAGTTGCAGCGGGTGCTTGCCCACCGGCAGGTCTTTCTCATGAGTGGCGCCTGCGATGGGACGGTTGATGTTCGCGAAGCGGCCGCCGCTTTCCTTGTTCCAGGACCAGACGGTGGGCGGCGTGTAGGCGGTCGTGCCATTCATGCGATGAATTCCGAAAGTTGGACAGACGATGATCATTCTCTATGACTGCGCCACGGCGCCGAGCCCGCGCCGTGCGCGCATCCTGCTGGCCGAGAAGGGCATTGCCCACGAGACGGTGCAGGTCGACCTGGTTCGTGGTGAGCAATTGGGCGAGGCCTACCGCGCGATCAATCCGCAATGCACGGTGCCGGCGCTGCGCACCGAGGAAGACGGCCTGCTGACCGACAACGCCGCGATCGCGGCCTGGCTGGAAGCGCGCTACCCCGAACCGCCGCTGATGGGCCGCACGCCCGCCGAAAAAGCGGAGATCGCCAGCTGGAACTGGCGCATCGAGTTCGAGGGTTTGCTCGCCATCGCGGAGACGATGCGCAACGGCTCGCCGGCGCTGGCCGACCGGGCGCTGCCGGGGCCGGTGAACTATGCGCAGATTCCGGAACTGGCACAGCGCGGGCTGGCGCGCGTGCAGCATTTCTTCCAGACGTTGAACGACCGGCTGGCCGGCCGCGAATTCGTCGCCACCGACCGCTTCAGCCTGGCCGACATCACCGCCGTGGCGGCGGTGGATTTCGCGCGCATCGTGCGGGTCAAGCCCGGGGAGCAGCACCCCGAGCTCGTGCGCTGGCGCGCGGCGATGGCCGAGCGGCCGTCGATGTCGCGCTGAGCGATCTGGAGAAGGTGCGAAGAAACCGTTGCGAGCGCCCCAAGGTCGCGTCGAGGACCGGAACCGTACCCAGGTCCGGTGAGGACCGCAGATGCGAGATCGGGGTGCGCAGCAGGTTTATTCGCGCCTTCTCAGCGTTCGATCGTCAGCGCGACGCCCATGCCGCCGCCGATGCACAGCGAGGCAATGCCCTTCTTGGCGTTCTGGCGTTGCATTTCGTGCAGCAGCGTCACCAGGATGCGGCAGCCCGACGCGCCAATGGGGTGGCCGATGGCAATCGCGCCGCCGTTCACGTTGACCTTGTTCACGTCCCAGCCCATTTCCTTGTTCACCGCGCAGGCCTGGGCAGCGAAGGCTTCGTTGATCTCGAGCAGGTCGAGATCGGCGGCCTTCCAGCCGGCGCGCTGCAGCGCCTTGGTCGATGCGGGCACCGGGCCCATGCCCATGATGGCCGGATCGAGTCCGGCGGTGGCGTAGCTCGCGATGCGGCCGAGCGGCTTCAGGCCGAGCGCGGCGGCCTTCTTGGCCGTCATCACCATCACGGCGGCAGCGCCGTCGTTCAGGCCCGAGGCATTGCCCGCGGTCACGCCGCCGGCCTTGTCGAAGGCGGGGCGCAGGCCCGCCAGGCCTTCGGCGCTGGTCTTGCGGTTGATGAACTCGTCCTGGCTGAAGACGATCGGGTCGCCCTTCTTCTGCGGGATGCTCACACCGACGATCTCGTCCTTGAACTTGCCCGCGTCCTGCGCGGCGGCGGCCTTGGTCTGGCTGGCGAGCGCCAGTTCATCCTGCGCGGCGCGGTCGATGCCGTACTTCTTGGCCACGTTCTCGGCGGTGATGCCCATGTGGTACTGGTTGTAGACGTCCCACAGGCCGTCCACGATCATGGTGTCGACCAGTTTCCAGTCGCCCATGCGCTGGCCGTTGCGCGAGTTGGGCAGCACGTGAGGCGCGGCGCTCATGTTCTCCTGGCCGCCGGCGATCACGATTTCGCTGTCGCCCGTGGCCACGGCCTGCGCCGCGAGCATCACGGCCTTCAGGCCCGAGCCGCAGACGGCGTTGATGGTGAGCGCCGGGGTTTCCTTGGCGCCGCCGCTCTTGAGCCACGCCTGGCGCGCGGGGTTCTGGCCCGCACCGGCCGCCAGCACCTGGCCCATGATGGCCTCGCCGACCTGCTCGGCCGTGAGGTTGGCGCGCGCAATCACTTCCTTGATGACCAGTGCCCCCAGTTCGGTGGCTGCGATGCCGGCGAGCGAGCCGCCGAACTTGCCGACCGGCGTGCGTGCGGCCGAAACGATGACGATGTCTTCCATGAGGTTCTCCGTTGAAGTGATGTTGATCGAGGTCGTGGTTGTGAGGTCTTGGGTCAGGCCCTGGCCTTGACGTAGCGCCCGGGTGCCGGCTCGATGGCCTTGTAGGCCTTGCCGTTGCCGTAGGTCCTGGGTGCGGCGATTTGCTTGCCCGCGTGGCCCTTGAGCCATTGTGCCCAGTCGGTCCACCAGCTGCCGGGACGCTCGGTGGCACCGGTCAGCCATTCGGCCTGGGTCTTGGGGAACTTGCCGTCGTCGCGAATCCAGTGGCTGCGCTTTTTCTTGGCGGGCGGGTTGATCACGCCGGCGATATGTCCCGAAGCCCCCATGACGAAGCGCTTCTTGCCCGGCAGCAGCTGCGTGGAGGCATACGCGCCGCCGATCGGCACGATGTGGTCTTCGCGCGAACCGTAGATGTAGGCCGGAATGTCGATCTTGCCGAGATCGATCTTCTGGCCGCACACCGTGAGCGCATTGGGCTTGGCGAGCTTGTTCTCGTGGTACGTGTTGCGCAGGTACCAGGCGTAGAACGGACCCGGCAGGTTGGTGGCGTCGCTGTTCCAGTAGAGCAGGTCGAAGGGCGGCGGTGTCTCGCCCTTCAGGTAGTTGCCGACCACGTAGTTCCACACGAGGTCGTTCGGGCGCAGGAAGCTGAAGGTGGAAGCCAGGTCGCCGCCGGGCAGCAGGCCGCCCTTGCCGAGCTGCATTTCGCGGTACGCAACCATCGGCTCGTCGACAAAGATGTCGAGGATGCCGGTGTCGCTGAAGTCGAGGAATGTAGTGAGCAGCGTGACCGACGCGGCGGGCTTCTCGCCACGCCCCGCGAGCACGGCCAGCGCGGTGCTCAGGATGGTGCCGCCCACGCAGAAGCCCAGCACATTGATCTGCCTGCTCCCGCTGATGTCCTGCACCGTGTGGATCGCCTGGATCGCGGCGTTCTCGATGTAGTCGTCCCAGGTGGCCTTGGCGAGCGACTCGTCGGGGTTGCGCCAGCTCACCACGAACACGCGATGGCCCTGCTCGTTCGCATAGCGGATCAGCGAGTTCTCGGGCTGCAGGTCGAGGATGTAGAACTTGTTGATGCAAGGCGGCACCAGCAGGAAGGGCCGCTCGTACACCTTGGCGGTGAGCGGCTTGTATTCGAGGAGCTGGAAGAACTCGTTCTCGAAGACCACCGCGCCCTCGGTGGTCGCCACGTTGCGCCCCACTTCGAAGGCGCTCTCGTCGGTCATGCTCAGGTGCCCCTGCTTCACATCGTTGAGCAGGTTCTGGATGCCCTTGGCGATGCTCTCGCCCTGCGTGTCGATGGCCTTCTTCTGCGCCTCGGCGTTGAAGGCGAGCGAGTTGCTGGGCGACGAGGCAGCCATCCATTGCTCGACCGCGAAGCGCAGGCGCGCCTTGGTCTTTTCGTCGGCGTCGATGGCCTCGGCCATGTTCAGCATGGTGCGGCCATTGAGCAGGTAGACGGCCGCCGAGAAGGCTGCGAGCGGGTTGCTGCCCCATGCATCGGAGGCGAAACGCTTGTCGCCTTCGGGCTTCGCTTGGAAGCCCTGGCTCCAGAGCGCCGTGGCTTCCGCGACGTACTGCTGCTGGATGGACTGGAGCTTCTGGGGGTCGATGGCGATCTTGGGCAGATCGGGCATCTTTGCGCCTGATGGCATCTGGGGCATCTGCGGTATCTGCCACAGAGGACTGCCGCCGACATCGAAGGCCGAGGCCCCCTTCGCGGCGGACTGCTGGAACGATGCCAGTGCCTGGGTCCAGCCCTCGGAAAGTGCCTTCTGGAAGGGCGCGAATGCATCCGCCCCCGTCGCTTGTTGCTTCATCATGTCTCCTGGTCCTCGCCTGAATCGAATCCGGATGGGTGCGTGTTTTGAGTATCCTGCATTCGCACGGCACCGACAACGCCGCTCTTTCCTCTTACCGACTGAAACTTCCCGTGTTCATTCATCTGATCGTGATCGGCTGGCTCTACGTCACCGTGATGATGGCGGTGGCCGAAGCCACCAACACCACGGGTACCGTGCTGGGTGCCATCTTCACATTTCTTTTGTACGGATTGGCGCCGGTGGCACTGGTGGTTTACCTGATGGGGACGCCGGGGCGGCGCCGCGCGATCAAGCAGCGCGAGGCCGATGCGCAGGAAGCGGCATGCCGCGCCGCCGCGGAGGCCGCGACAGCAACGAAGGAAGACTCAGGCCTTCCAGACCAGCGCGGCGAAGCGCCCGCTGACGCCGTCCCGCCGGTGCGAAAAGAACAATGACGGATTGCTGACGGTGCACCACGCATCGCCGCCGTCGTTGCCATACACAGCATCGACACCGGCTGCACGCAGCCGCTGACGCGCGAGCGCGGGCAGGTCCGCCAGCCATTTGCCGGGCGCGCCCGCAGGCTTGAAACAGTTTGCAGCTTCCGGCGCGTGTGCCTCGAAGGCCGCCTTGACTTCCGCACCGACTTCGAAGGCCTTCGGGCCGATGCACGGGCCGAGCCATGCAATGACCCTGCTGTCGCCGCGCGGCGGTCCCGCCTGCGGCTCGGACGCGAAGCAACGGGCCGTTTCTTCGAGCACGCCGCCGGCAAGTCCGCGCCAGCCCGCATGCGCGGCCGCCACCCGCTGGCCCGACTCATCGGTGAAGAGCACGGGCAAGCAGTCGGCCACCATGATGGTGCAGCCCAGCCCGATCGCCGTGGCCGTGCAGGCATCGCCCACCGTGCCGTTGCGCACGGGTTCCGGTTCGGCGTCGAGCGTCACGACGCCGGTGCCGTGCACCTGCTGCAGGAAAACGGGCCGGGCGGCGATGGCCTGTCCGAGCCGGTGGCGGTTCTCGGCCACGTCGGCGATCAGGTCGCCCACGTGATCGCCGAGGTTCAGGCTCTCGTAGCGGCCTTGCGAAACACCGCCCTCGCGCGTGGTGCACACGGCCCGCACGTTCGACGGCGCGGGCCAGTCCGGCACCAGCCAGCGTGGATCGATGACGGCGGCGTTCAATCAGGCTTCCGCGTCGGGGGCTTGCGAAGGCTGCGCGCGCTGGAAGGCTTCCAGCTGCATGCAGGCGTCGAAGGCGGCCATGCTGCGCGGCAGGCCGCTGAAGTCGCAATCGAAGCGGCGGCCGTTGAAGACCTGCGGCACGAGGCAGCAATCGGCCAGCGTCGGCGTGTTGCCATAGCAGAAGGTGCTGCCGGGATAGAGCGCGAGCTGGCGCTCGAAGGCTTCCATGCCGTCGCGCACCCAGTGGCGGTACCAGGCGTTCTTGGCCGCGTCGTCGAGCTTCAGGTCTTTCACGAGGTACTTGAGCACGCGCAGGTTGTTGAGCGGATGGATCTCGCAGGCGATGGACTGCGCCAGTGCGCGCACATGGGCGCGACCCACCGGATCGCTCGGCAGCAGCGGCGGCTCGGGGTGCGTTTCGTCCAGGTATTCGATGATGGCCATCGACTGCGAGAAGCGCTCGCCTTCGTCTTCTAGCAGCGGCACGAGCTTATCGGCCGAGAGGGTGGCGTACGGGCCGGTGCGATGGTCGCCGCGCGCGATGTGCACGGGAACGTACTCGTAGTCGAGGCCCTTCAGGTTGAGGGCGATGCGCACGCGGAACGAGGAGGAGGAGCGGAAATAGTTATGCAGCTTCATGATTTTCCAAGGATAGCGCCGCCATGTGCCGCCGTTGCCGGCGAGGGGATTCGTTCAGGACCGCGGGGTGGCCGGCAGCACACAGCGGAAATCCTGCAGCACGACGCCCGGCGATGCCGCGGCCTTCCATTCGTCGAGGATGCGGCGGGCGCCGGCCTCCTCGCGCGAGGCGATGCCAAGGCGCCACGGCCCGAGCGTGCCGGGTGCCTCGTCGGCACCGTGGTTGTGGCGGCCCTCGCCGAAGGGGCGGCCTTCGGAGCAGGCCCGGCAGAGCATCTCCATGCTGTCGGTCCAGTTCTCCGCAAAGCCGTCCGCGGCCTTGAAGCGCTGCACGAGCGCCTCGATGTCCTCCGCAGTCACGCCTTCCACCGAGACCTCGTAGGTCGAATGCTCCGACGGTGCGATCAGCTCCAGCGCGTCGAACACCGCCATCTCGCGCTGGCCGCGCAACCGGTAGCCGTTGGGCGCGCCGTCGTGCAGGACCAGGTCGCCATAGCGGTGGCCGCAGGCGGGCGTGGGCACGTTGCGCAGGATGGCGCGCGCCGGGTCGATGCGGTCGGCCCACACCACCTCGGTGCCCTCGTCGCCGTGCACACGGATCGGCGTGAGCCCGACGAAATAGTCGACCGGCCCTTCGCCGTCCGGAATGCCGATGCCGTACTGGCGCCATGCCCGGCGCGCCGTGGCCCAATCGCCGAGCGCGGTGGCCGCGATGCCCAGGTTCCACAGTGCGCCCTGGTTGCCCGAATCGCATTGCACGGCCCGCGCGTTGGCCTCGAGCGACGCGGCCCATTCGCCGCGGTACTTGTGGATGAGGCCGGTGTTGTACCAAGGGACCGCCCATCCGGGATGGATCGCGCTCGCCTGGGCATACGCCTCGAGGGCGCCGTCCTGGTCGCCCTCGTCGTCGCGCCTGCGGCCGAGTTCGTTGAGGGCCGTGGCTTTGCCGGCTTTGCCAAGTCGGATGGGCATGGTGTGGCGGGAATATCCGGAAAAACGCGAGGCGCCTATTGTGAGCCGCCCGAAAATCCCGGGTCCGGCGCTCCGGCAACCCCGTGCCGCCTCTGGCACACTGCCGGTCTCCCCTCCCGTTTCGCTGAAAAAGGACACGTCGCAATGGCCTCCGAGTTTGTTTTCGCCCCGCCCGCCACCGTTTCGGTTCCGGTGGCCGGACAGCCCGCCCGCTTCCCGGTGCATCGCATCTACTGCGTGGGCCGCAACTACGAAGATCACGCCAAGGAAATGGGTTTCACCGGCCGCGAACCGCCCTTCTTCTTCATGAAGCCCACCGACGCGCTGGTGGTGGTCGACGAAGGCCAGACCGGCACCATGGCCTATCCCTCGCTCACCAAGAACCTGCACCACGAGATCGAACTCGTGGTCGCCATAGGCACCGGCGGAAAGAACATCTTGGCCGCCGATGCGCACAAGCACATCTACGGCTACGCCGTCGGCCTGGACATGACGCGCCGCGACCTGCAGGGCGAAATGAAGAAACAGGGCCGCCCCTGGGACATCGGCAAGGGCTTCGAGCAGAGCGCGCCCATCGGCCCGATCGTGCCGGTGGCCGCGGCCGGCGATGCCGAGAACGCCGAGATCTCGCTGCAGGTGAACGGCACCGACCGCCAGCGCAGCACCGTGAGCAAGCTGATCTGGAACGTGGCCGAAACCATCGAGCACCTGTCGGCTGCCTGGGAGCTGCAGCCCGGCGACCTGATCTACAGCGGCACGCCCGAAGGCGTCGCGGCCGTGGTCTCGGGCGACACGCTGGTCGGCAAGGTCGCGGGCCTGCCGACCCTCACCGTCAAGATCGCCTGAAGACGGCAGCACCGCCCATGCTCCTGCGCGTCCCCATCAAGCACTGCAAGAACTGCGGCACCGCGGTGGTCTACCGCATTCCGGACGACGGCGACACCAAGCCGCGCGCCGTCTGCCCGGCCTGCCACACGATCCACTACGAGAACCCGCTGAACGTGGTGGGCACCATCCCGGTCCTTGGCGACAAGGTGCTGCTGTGCAAGCGCAACATCGAACCGCGCTGGGGCAAGTGGACGCTCCCCGCGGGCTTCATGGAACTCGAGGAAACCACCGCCCAGGGCGCTGCCCGCGAAACGGACGAAGAGGCCGGTGCGAACTTCGAGCTCGAAGGCCTGTTCTCGGTGATCAGCGTGGTGCGCGTGGGGCAGGTGCACCTGTTCTACCGTGCCCGGCTGCTCGACGACAAGTTCGATCCCGGCCACGAGACCATCGAGGCCAGGCTCTTCACCGAGGAAGAAATTCCCTGGGACGAGATCGCCTTTCGCACCGTGCGCGAAACCCTGGAGCACTTCTTCGCAGACCGCCGCCGCGGCAGCTTCGACCGCGTGCACGAACTCAGCATCGTTTGACACCACCGAACCTCATGAACAAGCAACTTCGCGCCATCCTCTTCTGCGGCGCCAGCCTCGGCCTTGCGCTGGCGGCCTCGGCGGCCAAGGCTGAAACGGTGGGCGAAGTCGACACCGCCTTCAAGCTCATCGGCCCCGACCACAAGATCGTGATAGAGGCCTACGACGACCCCAAGGTCAACGGCGTGACCTGCTATGTCTCGCGCGCCAAGACCGGCGGCATCGCCGGCGCGTTCGGCGTGGCCGAGGACAAGGCCGAGGCCTCCATCGCCTGCCGCCAGGTCGGACCGGTGAACGTCACGCAGCCGCTGCCCAAGCGCGAGGAGGTGTACAGCGAGCGGCTCTCGGTGCTCTTCAAGCGCCTGCGCGTGGTGCGCATGGTCGATGCCAAGCGCAACACGCTGGTCTATCTCACCTACTCCGACCTGCTGATCGACGGCTCCCCCAAGAACAGCGTGACCGCGGTGCCCATCGATCGCGGCACGCCGATCCCGCTGAAGTAGCGATAGCCCTTCGCGCGTTCCGCCCTTCCGGAGGGTACGTACGAGTTTGCTAGCATCGCCCGCGTGGCGCGCCCGGCGTGCCAGACCGCAGGAACCCTCCGCAACGAACCCGTTCCAACAGCGCCATGCAAATCCAGACTCTTCTTTTCCGCACGGGTGCCGCAGCAGTGATTGCCGCCGCCCTCGCCGCCTGCACCACCACGCCCCTGCCGCCGGCACGGCCCGGACAGACCGTCACGCCGCCCCCGGCGAAACAGGCGCTCTTCATCCGTCCCGCGAGCGGCACCACCATCGCCCGCTTCGACGGCGTGCGCAACAAGGGGCTGGACATCGCGGGCAACCTCGGCGATCCGATCGTCGCGTCGGCCGATGGCCGCGTGGTGTACGTGGGCAGCGAACTGCGTTCCTACGGCAACATGGTCATCGTCAAGCACAACGAGACCTTCCTCACCGCCTACGCGCATGCGCAGACCATCCTCGTGAAGGAAAACGCGGTCGTGCGCCAGGGCGAGAAGATCGCCGAGATGGGCCGCAGCGACGCCGATCGCGTGAAGCTGCACTTCGAGATCCGCAAGAACGGCACCGCCGTCGACCCCGAGCCGTACCTCAACGGGCGGCTGCAGCAGTAACGCCCCCGGCGTTCATTCATCATTTCTTCAGGTTGCCCGTCCGCTACGGGACTAAGCTCCTCGCCATCGGGACAGGGCGCGTCTTGCCGTCCGTCCCCCCGACATGGAGAACGAACTTGCGCCTGAACCTGATTCTTTTCTGTGGTGGTCTTCTGGCGTTGACGAGCCTCGCGGGCTGTGAAACGACCCGCCACAGCCGAGATCGCGACTACGACTACTACGGCCGTCCGCCGCCGCAGCCCTACTATTACTACGAGCCCGAAGCGCCGCGCGAGGCTCCGAGGCTGAGCGACATGCAAAAGCGCGCGCTCGACAACTGCATCATTCTTCCCACCCGTCACGACCGCGCCCGCTGCCGCGCGACGGTCATGTCCACGGTCCGCTAAAGCAGGCTCTCGGGCACCAGCGGCGCCAGCAGTTCCAGCTTCCAGCGCGCCCAGAAATGCGTTTCGGGCTCGGTGTGAAGGATGGTGTCCGCCGCGTCGCCCGACGCCGGGCTCACCCATTCGATGCCGCCCTTGGGCCCGAGCTGCAACTGGTAGGCGCCGTCCAGGCGGATGAAGCCGATCAAGCTGGTGAGTTGCTGCGCGATCTGCGGGCTGAAGATGAAGATGCCGATCTCGGTGTTGTGCAGCTCCGAGCGCGGATCGAAATTCATCGAGCCGATGAACACCGTCTTGCGATCGATCACCGCCGACTTGCCGTGCAGCCGCCCGCTCGCCGAGCCGTACATGCCGAAGCGCCTGGTCTCCTCCACCCGCTTGGGGCTCAGCTCGTAGAGCTCCACGCCCAGCCGCAGCATCTGGGCGCGGTAGCGCCGGTAGCCGATGTGCACCAGCGATTCGTCGGTGGCGGCCAGCGAGTTGGTCACGATGCTGTAGCTCACGCCGTTGCCGCGGATGATGCGGATCGACTCCATGCCGCCGCGCCCGGGAATCAGGTAGGGCGTGGTCTGCATGATCTCGCTCTGCGCGCCGCGCAGATACCGCCGCACGTTGTAGAGCACGCTGTCGCTCGCTTCGTCGGCCGGCAGGCCGCGGCCTTCCGGTGTCGGCGCGAGCGCCTTGGCCGGCGGGTCGGCATACGCCTCGGCACGCGCCCACACGAGCTTCAGCGTGCCCGCGTCGAGGTCCTTGGCCAGCGGGTTGTTGCCCAGCAGGTCGGTGGAGCCGGGCTCTTCGGGATGCAGCGTCTCGGGCCCGCTGGTGAGTCGGTCGAAAAGCGCACGCAGTTCCTTCGGCGATTCGCTTCCCTTGGCCACCAGCGATTCGATCGGATACACGTACGGGCTGTTCCAGTACATGTCGAACAGCGACGACAGCCGGGGCACGACCGCGCCGGCGACCAGCGTGTCGATGTCGATGAAGTTCGACCCCCCGTCGCGCAGGAAATACTCGTTGGCGATGTTGCGTCCGCCCATGACCGCCATGGTGTCGTCCACCACGTACAGCTTGTTGTGCATGCGGCGGTGCACCCGGTCGAAATCGAACAGCGATGCGGCCCAGCGCGTGCCGAGGCGGTCGCGCCCGGCCGGGAACGGATTGAAGAGGCGCACCTCGACGTTCGGATGCGAGGCGAAGCTGGTGAAGAGCGGGTCGGCGCCCGCGGTGTAGAGATCGTCCACCAGGAGGCGCACGCGCACGCCGCGGTCCGCCGCATCGCGCAGGGCGCGCAGCAGGTAGCGGCCGGTCTCGTCGTTCTGCACGAGGTAGTACTGCACGTCGATGGAGCGCTGCGCGCGGCGCGCCAGTTCGATGCGCGCATGCAGCGAGAACTGCGGCATCGGCAGCAGGCGGAATCCGCTCAGCGGCTCGCCGGGCGGCGCAGCCGCTTTCACGAGGCGGCCGAGCAGGGTCTCCGCGCCGTCGGCGATGGCCGACGAGGGCTTGCGCTGCACGTCGGTGGGCAAGCCCGCGCAACCGGCCATGCAGAGCGCGGCGAAGCCGGCAAGCAACCAGGCCAGCCACCGGGCGCGCGGTTTTTCTTCAGCCCGTGGTGGGTTGTGGGACATGGGAGCGAGAGAGAGGTGGCAGACGCACGAAGCGGAATGCAGGACATCCGCGGCTCGCGGTTTCTACCATGAGCGCGGGACCGTCGCGCGGGCATCGCGCCCTTCGCGTTCGTTGCTCAGGCGCCGCCGGGAACAGTGGGGCCGGAGCCGTCGACCCCCTGGCTGCGCTGTGGCACCCATTGCCGCACGAAGTGGTCCGCCCGCACCGTCGCGCGCTGCAAGGCGGCCTCCCGCGACAGCTGCCGGGTGATCACGAGTGCGCAGCGCGCAATGCCCTGGTGGCGCAGTTCCGCGAGTCCGGCATAGGTGCCGTGCGGCGTGCGGGCGAGATCCATCCAGCACGCCCATCCTTCAGGCACGTGAATGTCGAAGCGTACGGTGTCCATTGTTGGGGTTAGACCTTAGGCGTTTGCCCGATGGTTTCAATAAGTGAAACCCTTGGTATTCATTCACCTCTTCATGGGATGTCGCCAGGTAAAGACTCATGCCAGTGCGCGGCCGCGTCGACTGATTGCGATGCCCGGGCGTTGAGGAAGCATTCGCGCAGACGCCGGCAGCTTCGACCTGACGCGCATGCAGGACGACCGGCTACATTCAGTTCACGGCAGACCTCCCACACTGCATGGACATACGGCAATCACAGAACAGGCCACTCATCATCATGAAAAAACTCGCGCTCATGGCCTTCCTCGGCCTCATGACCTCCATCCCCGCCATGGCGCAGGGCGACTACGTTTATGAAAACGACCGCCGCTACTGCGCCAGTGGCCGTTCGGGCATGGACTTCAACTCCTGCATGTGGCGCCTGCGGAACGACCGCGAACGCGAAGACCGCCGCGAGTACGAGCGGCGTGAATACGAGCAGCGCCGCGAGTACGAGCGCCGCCAGCGCTGGCAGGAACCCGCACCGGTCTACGTGCCCGAGTACCAGCGCCAGCCCCAGTACCAATACCAGCAGGAACGCCCGAAGCTCAGCGACATGCAGCAGCGCGCGCTGGACAACTGCAACCTGCTCGCCCCGCGCGACCAGCCGCGCTGCCGTGCGACGGTGATGTCGACGGTTCGCTGAGCGTTTTCGCGCCGGCCCCGAGCGGGCCGGCTGGCCACATGACGCTCGACCTGTTCGACGATCCACCCCGCGAAGCGCGCGAGCCCCTCGGACCCGGCGCCTTCGTCCTCCCCGGTTTCGCCCTGCCCTTTGCCGACGAATTGCTCTCGGCGGTCAAGGCAGTCGCGCAAGACGCGCCCTTCCGCCACCTCGTCACCCCCGGCGGCTTCACCATGTCGGTCGCGCTCACCAACTGCGGCGCGCTGGGCTGGACCAGCGACCGCCGCGGCTATCGCTACAGCCCCACCGACCCCGACACCGGCAAGCCGTGGCCCGCCATGCCCGACGTGTTCGCGAGCCTCGCGCGCGAGGCCGCATCGGCCGCCGGTTTCGACGGCTTCGCGCCCGATGCCTGCCTGGTCAACCGCTACGAACCCGGCGCGCGGCTCTCGCTGCACCAGGACAAGGACGAGCACGACTACGGCGCGCCCATCGTCTCGGTCTCGCTCGGCATGCCCGCCGTGTTCCTGTTCGGCGGGCACGAGTGCGCCGGCAAGGCCGTGCGCATCCCGCTCAAGCATGGCGACGTCGTGGTCTGGGGTGGTGAAGACCGGCTGCGCTACCACGGCGTGCTGCCGCTGAAGGACCAGCCGCACCCGGCGCTGGGCAGCCTTCGCATCAACCTCACATTCCGCAAGGCCGGCTGACCACGCATGCAGAAGACGACCGAGACGAACGACCCCGGCAACGCGATCCGCGCGCTCTATGCCGCACTCTGGCACTTCGCGGCCGGTGCACGCGGGCAACTGCTCGGCGCCACGGCCCTGCTGGCTTCCTCGCAACTGATCCGCCTCACGCTCCCCTACCTTGCCGGGCAGGCCATCAACGCGCTGCAGCGCAGCGAGTTCACCGGCGCCGGCCGCTGGATCGGCACGCTGGCCGCGGTGTATGTCGGCGCGTGGGCGCTGCACGGGCCGGGCCGCATCCTGGAGCGCAACGTCGGGCTGAAGGTGCGGGAGCGGCTGGCCGACGAGCTCTATGCGCGCATCGCCGCCGCGCCGCTGGCCTGGCACGACGGCCACCATTCGGGCGAGCTGCAGCACCGCGTGCACCAGGCCAGCCGCGCGCTCGCGGACTTCGCGCAGAACCAGTTCATCTGGCTCACCAATGCGGTCAACTTCGTCGGGCCGCTGGTGGCGCTGGCGCTGCTGTCGCGCACCAGCGGCGTGACGGCGCTCGCGGGCTATGTGCTGATCGGCCTCGTGATCGTGCGCATCGACCGCGCGCTGATGAAGCTCGCGCGCGCCGAGAACGATGCCGACCGGCGCTATGTGTCCGCGCTGCTCGACTTCCTGGGCAACGCATCGACGGTGATCGGCCTGCGGCTGCAGGGCGCCTCGCGGCTGTTGCTGCGCCGTCGCATGGCGGCGATCTCATTGCCGCTCAAGCGCACCGTGGTACTCAACGAGGGCAAGTGGTTCGCGGTCGACCTGATGGGCCTGGCGCTCACCTGGGGCCTCGTCGTCATCTACGTCTGGCAGGCGCGCACGCCGGGGCAGGCGGTGATGCTGGGCGCGGTGTTCATGATCTACCAGTACGCGCAGCAGGCGGCCGGCGTGGTGACTTCGGTGGCGGCCAACTTCAGTTTCTTCGCGCGCATGCACACCGACTATTCGAGCGCCGAGCCGATCTGGCAGGCCCCCTCGGGCGACGTGCTTTCCACTGCGCCGGAGCAAGTGCCCGAGCGCGAGCGCATCGATGCCGGTGCGACGTGGGCGCAGCTGGGCGTCGATGCGCTGCAGTGGAAGTACGCGCCGCGCGGTGAACCCATCGCCGACGCGACGGAGCCGCCGCGCAGCGGCCTGCACAACGTGGCGCTGAGCCTGTGCCGCGGCCAGCGCGTAGCCCTTGTCGGCCCGAGCGGCGGCGGCAAGAGCACGCTGCTGCGCGTGCTGGCCGGGCTCTATGCACCGAATGCCGGCACGCTCACGCTCGACGGCCAGCCGGTCGACTGGCCACAGCTGCGCCGCCTCGCCACGCTGATCCCGCAGGAAACCGAACTCTTCGAGGCCAGCGTGCGCGAGAACCTCGCCTTCGGCCAACCCGCGGACGATGCGCGCCTGCTCGCCGCGCTGCACACCAGCACCTTCGACGAAGTGCTGAAGGCCAACCACGGCGACCTCGACACGGCCGTGTCGGAGCGCGGCTTCAACCTCTCGGGTGGACAGCGCCAGCGCCTGTGCCTCGCGCGCGGCGTGCTTGCGGCCGAGGGCAGTTCGCTGCTGCTGCTCGACGAGCCGACCAGCGCGCTCGATGCCAACACCGAAGCGCGCGTGCTCGAACGCATTGCCGCTGCATTCCCCAACGCCTGCGTGATCGCGTCGATCCACCGGCTGAGCCTGCTCGACCGCTTCGACACGGTGCTCCTGATGGAGGCCGGCCATGTGCTCGACCACGGCCCGCGCGACGAAGTACTGGCGCGTCAGCCGCTGCTGCAGCGGATGACGGCGCCCACCTGAAGGCTCGGAAGGTGTGAGGAAACCGGCCGTCGATCGGCGGCGCGCGGATCTGGCGGTAGTTCTTGCCTTGGCCTTCGAGCTACGTCTACATCTGCCCCTGTCCATCGCTGGTGCGGTCGTGCACCCAGCGCACCGCCTGCTGCTCGGCATGGCGCAGCGCCTCCGCTTCCGTGCCGTAGGAGGCGTTGTCCGTGTCGTCGGGCAACTCGATGTCTTCCGGCTTGTCCGATCGGCCCTGGCAGCGCACGACGGGGTGGTAGGTCAGGTCGTCGATCCGTTCCGCGCGGCACAGGAACATCCAGCCCCGGTAGGTGAAGGTGACGAGACGCTCGTCGAGCGGCGGTGATGTGGTGTCCATGGGTGGCCTGTCTTTCCTTGTGATGGCCCTCAATCTGCGACGCCATGGCGATGGTGCGTGTGAGAACCGGCCCACGTCGCGCGTCGGCAGAAGCACCGGATCGGCGGTGGCGGGCTGCGCTACGGTCCGCGAACATCCACATACAAGCACGCTCATCATGGAAATCCTCTCGCTCGTCCAATGGCCGGCCTTCGCCGCTTCCGTCGCCGCCGCGTGGCTGGTGGGGTCGAACGCGAAGGGGCGCCGCAATGTCGGCTTCTGGGTGTTCCTCGCGAGCAATGTGCTGTGGGTGGTGTGGGGCGTGCACACGCAGGCGTGGGCGCTGATCGCGCTGCAGGTGTGCCTGGCTGCGCTGAACGTGCGGGGCCTCTTCAAGACCGAAGAGGGGTGAACCGGGCCGCTGCGCCCCCTGCATGCGCATGCGAATTTTTCCTACGCAGCCACCGGGCAGCGCTGCGCATCGTTGGCTTCCCCACCACCCCACCAGGAGCCCACGATGCCCACCACCAAGCGCGCACAACCCGATGCCTGCAGCCTGCTCGACACCGACCACAAGAACGTCAAGAAGATGTTCACCGCCTACGAAGAACTCATGGAGTCCAAGGCCGCCAGCGCCACGGACAAGAAGCGCGAGTTGGCCAACCAGATCTGCATGGAGCTGACCGTGCATGCGCAGATCGAGGAAGAAATCTTCTACCCCGCCGTGCGCGAGGCGATCAAGGAAACCGACCTGCTCGACGAAGCCGAAGTCGAGCACGCCACGGCCAAGGATCTCATCGCGCAGATCCAGGACGCGACCGACGTCGACGACATGTTCGACGCCAAGGTCAAGGTGCTGGGCGAATACATCGACCACCACGTGAAGGAAGAGCGCAACGAGATGTTCCCCAAGGCCCGTGCCGCCAAGGGGCTGGACCTCGTGGCCATGCGCGAGCAGCTCGCGGCGCGCAAGGAAGAGCTGATGGGCGAACTGATGGGCGAGCCAGCCTGAGCCACGGCGTCGTCCGGCGCCCGGATGTCGGCGCCGGACGACACGGGCGCGCGCCGTGTGTCCTCACGCAGGCGCCGCGCGACGCTCTACGGTGGTTCCAGACGTCACCCAACCAAGGAACCAAGGAGAACCACCATGACCGCCACCACCGGAAACACCAGCAAGCTCTGGGAGCTGATCAAGGACACCCGCTTCGGCATGCTCACGCACCGCCACGCCGACGGCCAGTTGCACAGCCACCCGCTGACCACGCAGAACAAGGATGTCGATGAAAACGCGACGCTCTATTTCTTCGTCCCGAAGGATGGAGAGATCGCGCGGCACGTCGTGACCGACCCGACCGTGAACGTCTCCTACGCCAACACCGACGATGACAGCTACGTCTCCGTCTCGGGCCATGCGGCGCTGCTGGAAGACCCCGCGAAGAAGCAAGCGCTCTTCACCAAGATGGCCAAGGCCTGGTTCCCTGACGGTCCGACCGACCCCAACCTGGGCCTCCTCGCAGTGAGCGTGCTGCGCGCCGAATACTGGGACGTGGGCGACAGCAAGATGGTCCAGCTGTTCAAGATGGCCAAGGCGGCCGTCACCGGCAAGACGCCCGACCTGGGCGAGCACAAGAAGGTCGCCGTTTCCTGATGCGTGCAGTGCTGACGACGACGCCGGCACCGCACCGCTGGCAATTCATCCGGGTCGGGGGCGCCGACCAGGTCATCTTTCGCACAGGCGAAGACATCGCCCGCCTCGGCGAGTTGGACCAGAAGCTGTGGGTCGCCCTCGCCTGCCCGACGCGCGGCATCGACTTCGATGCGCGCACGCTGGACCTCATCGATGCCGATGGCGACGGGCGCGTGCGGCCGCCCGAAGTGGTCGCGGCCTGCGAATGGGTGTGCGCGCGGCTGCGCAACCCGGACGTGCTGCTCGAGGGCAGCGATGTGCTGACGCTGGACGATCTGGACGCGGACAACGCCGATGGCGCGCGGCTGATCGAAGAGGCGCGCCGCCTGCTGCAGATCCAGGGCAAGCCTGATTCGGCCACGCTCACGCTGGCCGACATCGCCGACCGCGGCGAGCTGCTGTCCGCGATGCGCTTCAACGGCGACGGCGTGATCACATCCGAGACGGCGCAGAGCGACGCCTTGGGTGCAACGGTTGCAGAGATCATGCGCACCCACGGCAGCGTGCCCGACCGGCACAAGGAAACACCGGGCGTCGATCGCGCGCGCATTGAAGCCTTCTTTGCCGAAGTGCAGGCTGCGCGCGACTGGCACGCCAAGGCCGACGCGAACGACAAGACGCTGATGCCGCTCGGCGAGCCCACGCTGGCCGCCGCCGACACCACGCGCAAGGTGCAGGCCAAGCTCGACGACTACTTCGCGCGCTGCCGCGTCGCCGCCTTCGACGCGCAGGCCATGACGGCGCTGAACCCCTCGCCCGAAGCCTATGACGCGCTGGGCGCGAACAGGCTCGACCTGAGCGCCGACCCGATTGCCGACCTGCCGCTCGCACCCGTCACGCCGCGCTGCGTGCTGCCGCTGCACGGCAACCGCATCAACCCCGCGTGGGCCGGAGACATCGCCGCGTTCGCCGAGCGTGCCGTCGCGCCGCTGCTGGGCGCGCGCGACGAACTCTCGGAGACGGAATGGCAGGCCGTCAAGCAGCAGCTCGCACCGCTGCAGGCGCTGATGGCCGAGCGGCCCGACAACGCCGCCGCCGCGCTGTCGCTCACGCAACTCGACGCTTTCCTGCAGACGCGCGAGCCCCTGCTCGCGCTTCTTCATGACGACGAAGCCGCCGAGACGCACAACAACCTGCTCGTCGACCTGGAGAAGCTGATCCGGCTGCAGCGCGACCTGGTGGTGCTGCTCAACAACTTCGTGTCGTTCAAGGCCTTCTACCGGCGCGAGGGCGCGATCTTCCAGGCCGGCACGCTCTACCTGGACGGCCGCAGCTGCGAGCTCACGGTGCAGGTGCAGGACACGGCCAGGCACGCCGTGCTGGCGGGTCTGGCGAAGACCTGCCTCGCGTACTGCGACTGCACGCGGCAGGGACAGAAGATGAGCATCGTCGCGGCCTTCACCGCGGGCGACATCGACTTCCTGTTCGTGGGCCGCAACGGCGTCTTCTACGACCGCCAGGGTCGCGACTGGGACGCCACCATCACCAAGCTGATCGAGAACCCGACCAGCGTGGCGCAGGCCTTCTTCGCGCCCTACAAGAAGTTCGTGCGGGTGATCGAGGAGCAGGTCGCCAAGCGCGCGGCCGCCAGCGACGCCGCCGGCCAGGGCACGCTGACGAGCTTTGCGTCCAGGCTCACGACTGCCGACCAGGCCGCAGCGGGCGCGGCCAAGACGCCCGCTGCAGTGCCTCGCACCGCCGGCCGCGTGGACGTCGGCACCGTGGCCGCCATCGGCGTCGCGCTCGGGAGCATCAGCGCGGTGCTGGTCGCCATCTTCGGCAAGTTCGTCGACCTGGGGCAGTGGATACCGGTGGCGCTCATCGGCATTGTCGCGGCGATCTCCGGGCCGAGCATGCTGATCGCCTGGCTCAAGCTGCGCCAGCGCAGCCTCGGGCCCATCCTGGATGCGAGCGGCTGGGCCATCAACGGGCGCATGAAGGTCAACGTGCGGCTGGGCGGCATGCTGTCTCAGACCGCTCGTGTGCCGCCGGGCGCGCGGCGGGTGGCGCGCGATCCGTACCGCGAACGGCACGGCACCACCGGCGTCGCCGCGGCGGTGGTGCTGGCACTGGCGTTCGTCGTGCTGGCCTGGCGCATGGACTGGCTGGACCACCGGCTGCCCGCCGCGCTGCAGCACTCGCCGACCGCAGCAGCGGCGGTGCCGTCGACGCCGTCGTCCTAGCGCCCGGCGGGTTGAAAACGCGCGGGAGCGCCGCCATTTCTTTCGGACTTGCCGACCGAAAGAGGCGCTCCCATGGGCTCACGCGACGAATTCCTTCTCGACTCCTACTCCGCCACCGTCACCCAGGTGGCCCACACCGCCAGCGCGGCCGTCGCGCACATCAAGGTCCGAAAGCAGCCGCAGCGCGGCAATGCCGGCGGCCAGGGCAGCGGCTCCGGCTTTCTCTTCACGCCCGATGGCTTTGCGCTCACGAACGCACACGTGGTCGAGGGCGCGAGCGAGCTGCGCGCGGCCTTCGTCGACGGCACCGAGAGCACCGCCCGGCTCGTCGGCATCGACGCATCGACCGACATCGCGGTGCTGCGCTTCGAGTCGCACCCGAGCGCGTTCCTGCCGCTCGGGAGTTCGGCGGGCCTGCAGCCGGGCCAGCTGGCCGTGGCGGTGGGCAACCCGCTGGGCTTCGATTTCACCGTGACCGCCGGCATCGTGAGCGCGCTGGGCCGCAGCCTCCCCTCGCGCGGCGGCCGGATGATCGAGGACGTGATCCAGACCGACGTGGCGCTGAACCCCGGCAACTCGGGCGGCCCGCTGCTGGACAGCAGCTCGCAGGTCATCGGCGTGAACACGGCGGTGATTCCGTCGGCGCAGGGCCTGAGCTTCGCGGTGGCGATCGACACGGCGCGCTGGGTGGCCGGCGAGCTGATGCGCCATGGCGCGGTGCGGCGCGGCAAGCTGGGCGTGCAGTGCGCGGCCGTCGCGCTGCCGCGGCGCTGGGTGCGCGAGAACGACTGGCCGGTCGCGACCGGCGTGCGGGTCGTCGACGTGGTGGCCGGCTCGGCCGCGGCGCGGGACGGCCTGCGCAGCGGCGACATCCTGGTCGGCTGCGACGGCACGCCGCTCGCGCAGTTGTCGGACCTGCTCAAGCGGCTGGCGGGCGAAGGCTACGGACGCCCGCTGCTGCTCAAGCTCTTGCGGCCGGTGGCGGGAACGCTGACACCGTTCTATCTGACGGTGTCTCCCGGCGGTTAGCGCTGCCGCTCAGAACCGGTCCACGTCGATCACCGCCTGCGCGAAGGCCTCGGGCGCCTCCTGCGGCAGGTTGTGGCCGATGCCGCCCTGCAGCGTGCGGTGCGCGTACTTGCCGGTGAACTTGTTGCGGTACTTCGACGGATCGAGGAAGGGCGCGCCATTGGCATCGCCTTCGAGCGTGATCGTGGGCACGCCGATGGCCGGGGCCGTGGCGAGCCGCTTCTCCAGTTCGTCGTACCGCGCCTCGCCCGGAGCGAGGCTCAGGCGCCAGCGGTAGTTGTGCATCACGATGGCGACGTGGTCGGGGTTGTCGAACGACGCGGCGCTGCGCTCGAAGGTGGTGGTATCGAACTTCCACTTCGGCGATGCCGTCTCCCAGATGAGCTTGGCGAACTCGCGCCGGTACTGGGCATAGCCCGCCTGGCCGCGCTCGGTCGTGAAGTAGTACTGGTACCACCAGTCGAACTCGGCCTTGGGCGGCAGCGGCTTCTTGCCGGCTTCCAGGTTGGTCATGAGGTAGCCGCTTACGGAAACCAGCGACTTGCAGCGCTCCGGCCACAGCACCGCCAGGATGCAGGCGGTGCGCGCGCCCCAGTCGAAGCCGGCGATGCTGGCCTTCTGGATCTTGAGCGCGTCCATGAGGGCAATGATGTCGAGCGCCACCGCCGACTGCTGGGCATTGCGCACGGTGCTGTCCGAGAGAAAGCGCGTGGAGCCGTGGCCGCGCAGGTGCGGAACGATCACCCGGTACCCCGCCGCAGCCAGGATGGGCGCGACGTCGACGAAGCTGTGGATGTCGTAGGGCCAGCCGTGCAGAAGAATGGCGACCGGGCCGTCGGCCGGGCCGGCTTCGGCATAGCCGATGTTCAGGAGCCCCGCATCGATCTGCTTGATGGCCGCGAACGAGGTGTTGCCTCCGGTCCTGCCCGGCGACGGTGCCGGCTTCGAGGCGACGGTCTGCGCGCCGGCGCTCCCCATGACGCCGAACTGCGCGGCGGTGATCGTTGCGGCTGCCGCACCGAAAAAGATGCGGCGGTGGCGGTTGATTTCTTCGGACATCGGTTTCTCCATTGCGTTTGCGATGGAGTCAGTGGAACCGCGCGGTGTATCTGCGATGTGTCCTCGAACCGGGGGATTTGAATGCCCGTGTACGCAGCGGGCGGGTAGATACAGTGGGCTACAAAACTTGCGGGCCGCGTTGCACAGGCCCGGGGGATTCGGCGTCAGGCGTCAGGTGCCGGGCTTCGAGTTCCGCTCGCGGATGAAGTGGCCGACCCGGAGCCTGACGCGCTCCATGGCAGCGTCCAGGCTGCTTTGCGGGGTGATCACGAGCACCCATCGGGGATCGCCGCCGAAGCTCAGGCTTGCCATGCCGACATAGCTCCCGGCGGGTGTCTGCGTGAGCTTGAAGGAGCCGGTCCAGTGCTCCGGCAGGTCGATGGCAAAGGGGGTTGCTTTCATATGAGGGGGTCGAGGGTAGTGGCATGCCCCCGCGCCCCCAAGGAACTATTACCAGAGCGGCAATAAATTCAGCAGACCTGCTTGATTGCGGCCGGACTGAAATCGCATTCCATGCGCTGTTCGACATCGCACGCGGACACTGCCCGCGGTAGGAGCCCTCCCGCATCACAAAGCGCCATTGGCCCCCCGCATCCGTCACGGACGGCGCACACAATGGCACGCCTCACTGCACGAGCCCTCGCCCGCATGACCCTCAACGACCTGTCGCCCCGTCTCGAACGAAATCTCTGCACGCTGGGCCTCAGCGCACTGGGCCTCAGTGCACTGCTCGCGCTGTCGGCCTGCACGGGCACCACCGAAGCCAAGCGCCAGGCCGACAACAGCACGCCGCCGCCCACCGACTGCACCGCCTGGGTCGGCGCCGACCGCAACGCGATGCTGCCCGGCTACCTGCTGCACCAAGGCCCCAAGGGCACGGGCAGCACCGTCTGCGTGCCGCTGCTGCTCACGGCCAACCCCACGCCGAAGAGCTACGCGGGCGGCGACTATCACATCAGCGAATTCACCGACGACAAGCTCAAGGCCCGCTGGCGCGCCTGCAAGGAAGATGCGGCCTGCTTCAAGCGCATCAACGCGCAGATGCAGCGCTGGCTGCCGCCGAACAAGGAGCGCGCCACGCGCTCCACCGGCGTGGTCGATCCGTCGGGGAAGATCAATCCCGACGGGCAGGTCGACCTGAAGCAGATCCGCCGGCCCGCCTTCTTCGCGAAGGCGCCCTACCGCGAAGGCATTGCCGAAGCGGAAGGCCGCACCTACACGGTGGAGTTCACCGTGCCGCCCGATGCCTTCGAACGCATCGACCTCAAGAAGACCGGCGACATCAAGCTGCGCGGCTGGTACATCGAAGGCGCCGGCGTGGACGACGGCAAGGGCCACAAGGTGCGTGCGTTGGCGATCATGGCGCCGGGCGGCGGCGGGCAGCTCACGGCGATCCAGCATCCGGACGAAGTCTCCTACCGCATCGACGACAAAACGGGCAAGACGACGCCGGTGCAGTTCCCCAACGCCACCACCGAGACCATGGGCCAGCGCTGGTGGCGCGAGAACCTTCATGCGCTGAACCAGGCGGGTTTCGATGTGCTGGCCTACGACCGGCGTGGCGAAGGGATCTCGGGCGGGTTCAGCGACACCAACACGCTGGAGCAAGGCGAAGACGTGTTCCGCACGCTCGGCCAGCTGGAAGACGGCCGGGGCCTGCGCATGCTCACGCCCTCGGGCGAAGTGCTCGAAGGCACCGCCGCGCGCGGCCGGCTGCTGGCCGGCATGAAGGCCAACGAGATTCCGCTCCTGCTGGGCGGCTACTCGCGCGGCTCGATGTCCACCGCCTGGGCGATGACCACCAACTACGTCGCCTCCTGCAGCTTCGACCTGCCGGAAGTGAACTGCGCCAAGCCCCGCGGTCTCCGGAACATCCGCGGCGCGATCCTGCTGTCGTCGTTCGCGAGCGGCGCAGGCTATGTGGGCGATGCGCCCGATCTCGCGGACCGCAACCTGTTCCTGGGCGGCATGGCGGCGGACCACCACATCCTTTTCTATCCGAACTCGGCCCCGCTCGCGGGCATGGACCGCTGGCCCTCCGCCTTCTTCGGCAAGGGCCTGTGGGACCGCGCGGAAACGCTGGAGGGCACCGTCGCGGCCTACAACCGCATCCGCGGCGTGAAGGAAATCGTGCTGGCGCGCGGGCCGCATTCGATCGAGACCTGGCCCGAGTCCGACCGCCGCTACCTGCGCGAGCGCATGGTGGCGTATGCGAAGGTGGCGGTGATCGGCGGGCGCACGGTGCCGGGTGCGCGGCCGTGGAAAGACTTCAAGGGGCTGGTGGCGACCACGCCGGATTCGTGGGAGCCGTCGTCGAAGCCGAAGACGACCACGCCACCTACACTGGCCCGATGACCACCAAGTACCTGCTGCTCCCCTTCTGCGCACTCGTTCTCACGGCCTGCGCGCAACCCCAGCCACAGCCCGAGCCGCCCCGGGTCGGCATGGCGAACCCGGCGTCGGTCTACTGCCAGAAGCTCGGCGGCAAGACCCTCATGAAATCGAACGACAAGGGGCAGTACGGCATCTGCCAGTTGCCCGATGGCACGCAGATCGAAGAGTGGGCGCTGTATCGGCGGGATCACCCCGCGAAGTAGAACGGCGCTTCGTCAGTTCAACCCCGCCACCGGGTAGCGCCGCCACCCGGGCTCCGCATGGCGCTGGCCGTGCCCAAAGATGTAGCCGAGCACTTCGCGCGGGTCGGAGAGCTTGTCGGGGTTGTTCTTCTTCCATGCCTCGAAGCCGGCTTTCAGCGCCGGCTCTTCTTCCAGCATCCGGTGCGCCGTGTCTTCGAACACGTAGGCCGAGAAGTTCTCTTTCTTTTCGAGCACGCTGTTGAAGAAGCCCCAGCGGAAGAAGCTGTCGTGGGCTTCGGGTTCGAGCGTCTCGACGATGTAGCGGGCCTTGGGCTGGTCGAGCGAAATCCACACGTCGCCGGCGCGTGCGTGAATGGTTTCGGTGTGCGGAACGAGCTGCACTTCGTCATGGAACATGTGCCCTTCGTATGGGCCGGGGCGTGGGGCCGCGCGCTGGATGCGATAGACGCGGGCGCTCTCGAAGACCTCGTCCTGTGCCAACCGTCGAAACAGCACGCCGTTCCATTCCAGCCGTTCGATCACTTCGCGCCAGGCCTGCGGAACCAGATAGGCCTTGGGCGCGCTGGCCACGGCGTCTTCCACGAAGCGGTCGAAGTACGGGATGTCTTTTTCCCAAGGCTGGTTGCGGTCGTAGGCAAGGCGCTGGTAGTTGCCCAGGCTGCTCGGCGAGTAGACCGCCTCGTACCCCTTGAAGCGAAAGCTGTTCGGCCGGCTCTGGTCGGAGCGCCAGGACAGCGGCCACTGCGCCTGCTGTGCGGCACCCGCCTTGGCCTCGTTGCGAAGCGCCTGGATCTCCGCCGCGTGCGCCACAGTGAAATCCAGCACCACCTCGACCAGCGTCCGCATCGCCGCGACCCGGTCGGCGTAGGGCTTGAGCATGTGCGTCTCGGGCATGAAGCCGATGGTGTGATGCAGCGCCGCGTAGCCGGTGGAAAAGCGTGGCGTATCGAGGAAGTCGGCAATGCCGTCGTCGGGTGTCTCGGCCACGCAGTTCACGTACGGGCAGGTGGGCCATCCGCGCTCGCCCATGCCGCCGTAGATCGCCGGCAGCATGCGGCCGCGCAGGAACTGGCCGAGGCCGCCGCCGAGCTTGTCGGGCTGGGTCGGGATCAGCGTCATCGTGTAGGCGTAGTCGGCACCGTTGGAGGTGTGGGTGTCGACCATCACGTCCGGGTCCCACGCGGTGAAGAAGCGGTTGAACACCTGCGCGGCGAGGCTGTCGCACTTGATGAAGTCGCGGTTCAGGTCCAGGTGCCGCGCGTTGCCGCGAAAGCCGAACGACTCCGGGCCCAGCTGGTTGACGCGGGATGTGCTTTGCCGGTCGAGGCAGCCGTCCACGTTGTAGACCGGAATG
This sequence comes from Variovorax boronicumulans, assembly GCF_030812215.1. Lineage (GTDB taxonomy): Bacteria > Pseudomonadota > Gammaproteobacteria > Burkholderiales > Burkholderiaceae_C > Variovorax > Variovorax boronicumulans_C. The sequence goes on from NZ_JAUSSG010000002.1 coordinate 372,276, forward strand.
AACAGGAAGACCGTATTGCCCAGCGCAGCGAGCCGCGCGGGCTCGGTGCAGAAATCGCGCACCAGCGCCATGCAGACGTCGATGCCCTCGGGCTCGCCCGGGTGGATGCCGTTGTCGTTGAAGAAGACCGGCCGGCCTTGCCGCTGCAAGGTCTCGCGGTCGAACTGCGCATCGGCGGTGACGATGCCCGCGTGCATCGGAATGCCGTTGTCCGAGGTGCCGATCTGCGTCCACCGCAGCACCGAGGGAAAGTCCTTCGCGAGCCGTTCGTAGAAGGCGACGCATTCGGCCCAGGTGGTGGTCTGGTTGTGGTTGCCGGTTTCGTAGGGTGTGCGGTACTGGGGGTGTTGCTCGACAGGCATCGGGGAAGGCTCCGTTGATCGAAACCGATTCTGCATCGACGATCGCGTGTCTTCCACGGGCATCTCGCAAGGAACATCCATGGCTCCCTCCTCTTCCCTCGTTCGCGCCGCGCTCCTGGCCTGCGGCTCGATCCTCGCCGTCGCCGCGCACGCAGCCGACTACACCGGCCCGATCTTCGACGCCCACCTCCACTACAACGAGGAGGCATGGAACGGCAGCAGCGGTCCGTTTCCGCCGCCCGACGCGCTCGCGCGCATGCAGCGCAACGGCGTGCGCGCCATCGTCGGCAACTCGCGGCCCAACGAAGGCACGCGCACGCTCGCGGCGCTGCGGGAGACGCGCGAAGCCGGCGTCACGGTCGTGCCCTTCGTGCGCCTTTATCGCAACCGCGCCGACTACACCAACTGGTTCCGCGACGAGACCATCTACGAAATGGTGCAGACCGAGCTCGCGCGCGGCACCGCCAGCGGCCCCTACCGCGGCATCGGCGAGTTCCACCTCTACGAGAGCGCCAATGCCAACGGCCCGGTCGCCAGGAAGTTGATGGTCCTGGCCGAACAACGCCAACTCGCCGTGCTCGCCCACGTGGACGACGAGGCGGTCGACCTGCTGATGGCGCACTCGCCCACGCAAGGCCGCGAGCTGCGGCTGATCTGGGCGCACACGGGCATCGGCGGCGCGCCCGTCGCGCGGGTGCGGCAGCTGCTGGAGCGCTATCCGAAGCTGATGGGCGAGCTGTCGTACCGCCCGGGGCTCACCTGCGAGGGCGGCAAGCTGTGCGCGCCGTGGCGCGAGCTGATCCTGGCGTTTCCCGACCGTTTCCTGGTCGGCTCCGACACCTGGGTCAACCAGCGCTGGAGTTCCTACGACGAGACCATGCAGGGCTACCGCAACTGGCTCGGCGACCTGCCTCCGGCCGTGGCGCAGCGTGTGGCGTGGGGGAATGCGGCCGGGCTGTTCGGGGTGCGATAGTCCGACGAAACCAAGGGTTTACCCGAACTCACGGTTACACTGCGCATCACCTTCTTACATGAGCAGTGGGTCCTGTCAGGTTCTGCAGAGGCTTCAACTGCTCGACACCTGTCCAATGTCCTCCCTGAAAACCTCCCTTCACCGCAGAGACGCGATCAAGCGCTTTGCCGCCGCGGGCGCCGCGCTCGCACTCCCCGCCTTCGCCCAGCCCGCACGCATCGTGCTCGGCCAATCCGCCGCGTTCAGCGGCCCCGCAGAGCAACTGGGCCTGCAGATGAACCAGGGCGCGCGCATCTACTTCGACGCGCTCAACGCCACCGGCGGCGTCAACGGCCGCACCATCGAACTGCGCACGCTGGACGACGGCTATGAGCCCGAGCGCTGCAAGGCCAACACCGACAAGCTCATCAAGGACGATGTCTTCGCCCTCTTCGGCTACGTCGGCACGCCCACCTGCATGGCTGCGATGCCGCTGGTCGATGCGGCAAAGATCCCGTTCTTCGGCCCCTTCACCGGCGCGGAAGCATTGCGCGATCCGTTCCGCAAGACCGTGTTCCATGTGCGCGCCTCGTACGACGACGAGACCGCGCTGATCGTCAAGCAGCTCACCTCGCTCGGCATCCGGAAGATCGCGGTGTTCCACCAGAACGACGCCTACGGACAGGCCGGACTCTCGGGCGTCCTCAGCGCGCTCAAGCCCATCGGCCTGGCGCCGGTTGCCATCGGCACCGTCGAGCGCAACTCGGTCAACGTGAGCAAGGCGGTGAAGGACATCATGGCCGCCCAGCCCGCCGCCGTGATCCAGGTGGGCGCCTACAAGGCGTGCGCGGCGTTCATCCGCGAAGCGCGCAAGGCCGGCTACGGCGGCACCTTCTTCAACGTGTCGTTCGTCGGCACGCAGGCGCTGGCCGACGAGCTCGGCAAGGAAGCCCGCGGCGTGGTGATCAGCCAGGTCATGCCCTCCCCGTTCTCCACGAGCACCGCGATCTCGCGCGAGTACGTGGAGGCCGTGCGCAAGGCCGGCGGCGACGCCAAGCCGAACTACTCGAGCATGGAAGGCTACGTGGCGGCCAAGGTGTTCGCCGAAGGCCTTAAGCGCGCCGGCAAGCCGGCCACGCGCGACTCGCTCATCGCCGGGCTCGAATCGATGCAGAACACCGACTTCGGCGGCTTCCACGTCGACTTCAGCGCGCGCGACCACAAGGCGTCGAACTACGTCGAGCTGTCGATGCTCACCGAAGACGGCAAGGTCCGCCGCTGACCTTGACCAACGCCTGCTAGCGCGTCGCGCCAGCGGGCTCCCGCGTGTCCACCGCGCGAGTGATCTTCTGGCCCAGCGCCAGCAGCGGCGCGCTCAGTTCCGCTGCCACGTCGCTCGATGATTCCGTGGACGACACGCTCACGTTCAGCACGTAGCCCCACGCGGACTCCAGCTTCAGCGGCGCGGCCAGCGCCACCACCTCGGGCTGCCATGAGGCGGCGCACCAGCCCCGTTGTGCGACGCTCTCGATGGCCTTGTCGATGTCCTTGCGCAGCCGGGGCCAGTCGGGTCTTCGCGCGGCGAAGTCCGCGAACAGCGCCTCGCGCGCGTCGGCCGGCGCCACGGCCAGCCAGGCGCGTCCCAACGAGGTCAACTCGATCGGCACGCGCTGCCCGCTCACCACGTTGCGCAGCGACGCGCGGCGGTTGTAGCGGATCGATTCCAGGTAGACCATCTCCGACCGGTCGGCCACCGCCAGGCCGACATTGATGCGCAGCTTTTCGGCCACCGTGCGCATCAGCGGCGCGGCGGCCTGCAGCACGACCGAACCGGTGCGCATGGCGTGCGCCAGGCTCAGCACCGGCGCAGCCAACCGGTAGGCACGCGCGCTGCGGTCGTGCGCCAGCATGCCCGCCACCACCAGCGTCTGCGTGAGGCGGCTCACGGTTGCAGGCGAAAGACCGGTGCGCTCGGCGATCTCGCTGTTGCCCAGCAAGGCGGAGCCGGGCCGGAAGGCGCGAAGGATTTCCATGCCCCGTTCGAGCGAACGATTGAGCGTGCTTGCCATGGTGTCGTCTCCTTGATTTCTCATTGGCGCGGACTGCCGTTCATTTCCACTGAGTGGAATTGAGCCGGTGCGCCGCGGGAGTATGCGACCTAAGCTGAAGGCTCGCTTCAAACCCCTACAAAGAGAGAGACAGACATGCCGACATTCACATCCATCCGCACGCTGGCAGGCACGCTCGCGTTGTCGCTGACCGTGCTCGCGCCGCTCGCGACGTGGGCCGCCTTTCCCGACAAGCCGCTGCGCATCGTGGTGCCTTTCGCGCCCGGCGGCGGCACCGACGCGATCACGCGCACGCTCGGCGTCGGCATGTCCGAGGCGCTGGGCCAGCCCGTCATCGTCGACAACAAGCCGGGCGCCGGCACGATCATCGGCAGCGACTTCGTCGCCAAGAGCGCGCCCGACGGCTACACGCTGGTCATGGCAACGTTCGCGCATGCGGTGAACCCCGGGCTGCAGCCGAAGATGCCCTACGACACCGACAAGGCCTTCGCACCCGTGGCGCTGATCGGCGTCTCGCCCAACGTGCTGGTGGTGCGCACCGACAGCCCCTACAAGACCGTCGCGGACCTCATCGCCGCAGCCAAGGCGAAGCCTGGCAAGCTGACCTTCGCGTCGCAGGGCAACGGCACCTCGGCGCACCTGGCGGGCGAGCTCTTCAAGAACCTCGCCAAGGTCGATCTCACCCACATTCCCTACCGCGGCGCGGGCCCCGCCATGACCGACCTCCTGGGCGGCCAGGTCGACATGATGTTCGCCACCGCGTCGGCAGTGCGCCCCTTCGTCGACAGCGGCAAGATGCGCGCGCTCGGCGTGACCACCGCGCGCCGCTCCCCTGCCTACGCCAGCGTGCCGACGCTCGCGGAAGCCGGCGTGCCCGGCTATGCGGCCGAGAGCTGGTACGGCCTCTACGTCGCGGCAAAGACGCCGAAAGAAGTGATCGACCAGCTCAACGCCGCGGTCAAGAAGGCCGTCAAGACGCCGGCCTTCGCGAAGCAGACCGAATCGGAGGGCCTCGCCGTCGACGTCGGCGCGCCCGCCCAACTCGACACCTACGTGCGCGCCGAGGAAGTGCGCTGGCGCAAGGTCGTCAAGGACAACCACATCACCACAGACTGAGGAACATTTACATGAGCACCACACCCGACACGGCACCGTCGCTGATCGAACTGGAGATCAACGCCGGCATCGCGACCCTGACGCTGAACCGCCCCGAGAAACGCAACGCCATCACCGACGGCATGCGCAGCGACTTCATCGCCGCGCTCGAGAAGATCGGCGCCGACAACACGGTGCGCGCGCTGGTGCTGACCGGCGCCGGCAAAGGCTTCTGCGCCGGCGGCGACGTGGCCGGCATGCAGCGGCGCATGGACGCGCCCGCGGGCGAGGTCGGCTTCAACGGCTGGAGCCGGCAGCAGCGCGTGCACCACTCGGTGTCGCTGCTGCACACGATGCCCAAGCCGGTCATCGCGGCCGTGAACGGCGGCGCCAACGGGCTGGGCGCGGACATGGCGATGGCCTGCGATTTCGTGCTGGCCTCCGATGCCGCCAGCTTCGCGTGGAGCTACATCAAGCGCGGCCTGATTCCGGATGGCGGCGGCATGTACTTCCTGCCGCGGCGCGTGGGGCTCTCGCGCGCCAAGGAACTGATCTTCACCGGCCGCAAGGTCGAGCCCGATGAAGCGCTGCGGCTCGGCATTGCCGACCGCGTGACCAGTGCGCAGAACCTGCTCGCCGACGCGCATGCATGGGCGACCGAACTGTCGCAAGGCTCGGCGGCGGCGATCGCGCTGGGCAAGTCGATCCTCAACCAGAGCTTCGAATCGCCGGCCGAACAGGTGTTCGCCAAGGGCAGCCAGGCGCAGGGCATCTGCTACACCACGCAGCAGCATCGCGATGCGGTGCTGGCGTTCCTGAATGCGGGCAAGGAGAAGGCGGCATGAGCGCCCTCCTGCCCGACAACGCGATCGCACGGTTGATGAAGCCACGCAGCGTGGCCGTGATCGGCGCCTCGGCCGATCCGACGAAGACCGCGGGCCGCCCCGTCGCCTACCTGACGAAGCACGGCTTCGGCGGCGCGATCTATCCGGTGAATCCGCGCGCTGACGTCATCGGCGGACTCAGGAGCTACCCCGACGTGCAATCGCTGCCCGAGGCGCCCGATGTCGGCATCGTGCTGCTGGGCGCCGAGCGCGCGCACGAGGCGGTGCGCGAACTGGCCGCGCGCGGCACGGCGGCAGCCATCGTGCTGGCCAGCGGCTACACCGAGGTCGGCGCGGAAGGCGCGCGCCGCCAGCAGCAGTTGCTGGAGGCCGCGGGCGGCATGCGCATCCTGGGTCCCAACACCATCGGGCTGGTCAACCTCACGGACCGCATCACGCTCTCGGCCACGGGCGCGCTGGAGATGCAGGACTTCGAGGCCGGCAGCATCGGCGTCGTGTCGCAGAGCGGCGGCATCCTGGGCGCGCTGCTCTCGCGCGCGGCGGCGCGGGGCATCGGGCTGTCGAAGCTGATCTCCACGAGCAACGAAGCCGACCTGGACATGGCCGACTTCATCGACCACCTGGCGGACGACGAGGCGACCTCGGTGATCGCGCTCTACATGGAAGGCGTGCGCAACCCCGCGAAATTCAAGGCCGCGGCGCTCAAGGCCGCGCGCAAGGGCAAGCCGGTCGTCGTGTTCAAGGTCGGGCGTTCCGAATCGGGCGCGGCCGCGGCCGTCTCGCACACCGGCGCGCTCGCAGGCGCAGACCGCATGTACGACGCGCTGTTCCGCGAAGTCGGCGTCGTCCGCGCGCAGACGTTTTCCGACCTGCTCGACCTGCCCGCCGCGCTGGTCACCGGCCGGCGCCTTGCGGGCCGCCGCGTCGCGGTGCTCACATCGACCGGCGGTGCGGGAACGCTGGTGGCCGACAGCCTCGGCACCGCGGGCTTCGAGACGCCGGCGCCCGACGAAGCGACGGCCGCTGCGCTGCGGGCACTGCAGTCCGGCGACCACGGGGTGCTGGACCGCAACCCGATCGACGTCACGCTGGCCGGCCTGCAGCCGGCGCTGCTGCGCGGCGCGATCACCTCGCTGCTGGCGAGCCCGAGCTACGACGCGGTGGCGGTGATCGTCGGTTCCTCGGGCCTTGCGATGCCCGACCTGATGGCCAGCGCCATCCACGACAGCCTGCCGGGCAGCGACAAGCCGCTGGTCGTGTTCGTGAGCCCGCATGCGCCCGGCATCGCGAGCTTGCTGAACCGGCGCGGTGTGCCCGCCTTCATGGCGCCCGAAAGCTGCACGAGCGCGCTCGCGGCGATGCTGGAAACAACGCGGTGGAAAGAGCCCGTGGCGCGAGGCGCCGATACGGCCGTTACCGCCCGCATCGACGACCTGCCCGATGGACCGTTGAACGAAGCCGAGGCGAAGAATCTCTTCACGCGCTTCGGCGTGCCGTGTGTGCGCGAGCGCATCGTCGGCAATGCCGAGGAGGCGGTCGCGGCGGCGCGTGAACTGGGCGCAGGCAAGGTCGTGCTCAAGATCCTGTCGTCCGAGATCACGCACAAGAGCGATGTCGGCGGCGTGGCCGTCGGCGTCGCGCCCGACCGCGTCGGCGAACGGCTCGAGCGCATGGCCGCCGAGGTGAGCGAACGGGCCGGCGTGCGGCCCGAGCAGTTCCTGGTGCAGGAGATGGTCGAAGGCGGCGTGGAACTGATCCTCGGCTGCCATCGCGACCCGCTGGGCTCGGCCGTGCTGCTGGGCATGGGCGGCGTCACGGCCGAACTGCTCAAGGACACGGCGCTGCGCATGGTGCCGCCCGGTGGATTGAGCCGCGACGAAGCGCTGTCGCTCGTGCACGCGCTGCGCACCTGGCCGCTGCTCGACGGGTTCCGGGGGCGCAAGCTGGCCGATGTCGATGCGCTGGTGTCGGCGATCGTCGCGTTTTCGCGAATGATCGACGCGCTCGGCGAGCGGCTCGTCGAGGCGGAGATCAATCCGGTGTTCGTGCTGCCGAAGGGAGAAGGCGTGCGTGCGGCGGACGGGGTGGCGGTGCTCGCACGCGGGTGACCCGGGCGCGCCGCCCGCCGGATCAGGCCCTGCGGCGCGCAGCCTCCAGCGCTTCGGGGTTCACGACCTCGGTGAGCCGCCCTTCGGCGAACGCGTTGATGTTGTCGAAGGCGATGCCGAAATAGCGCTCGTAGTTGTCCTTCTCGACATAGCCGATGTGCGGCGTGCACAGCACGTTGGGCAATGCGAGGAGCGGATGGTCCTGGGCCATGACCGGCTCCTGCTCGTACACGTCGACCGCGGCGAACCCCGGATGGCCCGCGCGCAGCGCCTGCTCGAGCGCGCCCTCGGCCACCAGCTCGGCGCGGCTGGTGTTGACCAGCAGCGCCGAGCGCTTCATGCGGGCCAGGTCGTCGGCCGTGACCAGTCCGTGCGTGTCCGCCGTGAGCCGCACATGCAGGCTGATCACGTCGCTCTCGGCAAAGAAGGCTTGGCGCGACGGCGCCACCTCGAACCCCTCGGCACGTGCCGCGGCGGTCGATGCCTCGCGTCCCCAGACCCAGACCTTCATGCCGAACACGCGGCCGTAGGCGGCCACCTGCCGGCCGATGCGGCCGTAGCTCCAGACACCGAGGCGCTGTCCGCCCAGTTGCTGGCCGAGGTGTCCCTGCCAGAGCCCCTGGCGCATGCGGTTGGCTTCGTCGACCAGGTGCCGGCGGCTTGCGAGCGCGAGCGCCCAGCTCAGCTCCGCGGTGGCGGACCCCGCCCCGCTGCCCTCGGCCACGAGCACGCCGCGCGCGGTGCACGCCGCCAGGTCGACGTGACCTGCCAGCTTGCCGGTCTGGCTGATCAGCCGGAGCCTGGGCAGGCGGTCGAGCAGCGCCGCGTCGATGCGCGTGCGCTCGCGCGTCAGCACGATGGCCTCGGCATCGGCGAAGCGCTCGGCCAGCGCGCCGATGCCCTTGACCGTGTCGTTGAAGATGCGCGTCTCGTGGGCATCGAGCTTCGCGAAGCAGTCGAGGCCGCGAACGCAGTCCTGGTAGTCGTCGGGGATGGCGATGCGCATGCGCAGGTGTTCCTTTTCTCTCATTGCAGCGTGATGTGAAGTTCTTCGACCGTGCGCTTCCACATCGCCAGGTCGTTGCGCACGAGCGTCGTGAACTGCTCGGGCGGCATGCCGCCGGGGGCGATGCCCTGGGCCTTGAAGAGATCGCGCACTTCCTTGGTGTCGAGGGCGCGCTTGACCTCGGTGTAGAGGCGCTGCGTCACGGCCGCCGGCGTGCCGGCCTTGAGCAACAGGCCGTACCAGCCGTGCACCTCGAAGCCCGGATAGCCCTGCTCGGCCACGGTTCGCACGGCAGGCAGCCCCTCGAAGCGCGTGGCCGTCGCGACCGCGAGCGCACGCAGCTTGCCGGCCTGGATGAACGGCAAGGCGCTGCTCATGTCGAGAAACATGAACTGGATCTGCCCGCCCAGGAGGTCCTGCACCGCGGGGCCGGCGCCGCGATAGGGCACGTGCGTCGCGCGCATCCCGGCACGCCGTGCGAACAGCGCCGCGCCCAGGTGCGCCGAGGTGCCGTTGCCGGACGAGCCGTACGACAGGCCCTCCGGCCTGGCTTTCGCACTCGCCACCAGTGCCTGCAGATCAGGCGCGGGGAAATCGGTTCGCACCACCACGGCATGGGGCACGAAACCCACCACGGTCAACGGCGAGAAATCGCGCAGGGTGTCGAAGGGATAGCCGGGCATCAGCGCCGGATTGGTCACCGCCAGGATCGACGGAAAGACCAGCGTGTAGCCATCGGCCGGCTGGTGCTTCACCTCGCTCATGCCGATGACGCCGCCACCACCGGGCTTGTTGTCGATGATCACGGGCTGGCCCAGGTGGGTCGACATGATCTTGCCGATCGCGCGCGCCATGAGGTCGGTGGGGCCGCCGGGCGAGAACGGCACGACGATGCGGATCTGCTTCGAAGGAAAGGTGTTGTTGTCGGCCCAGGCGCGCGGGGCCAACGCCGTGAGCGCGAGCGCGCCTCCCATGGCGTTGAAGTGGCGCCGGGAAGGGGCGAAGGTTGGGGGCACGCGGGTCTCCTTGGCTTGTGGATGCATCGCTGCATGCGATGAGCATCTTTGGCTTTTCAATGCACCAGCTTAGGCCGGAGGCGACCCGGCCGCATCCCGTTGATTCCACTCCTTGGAATTGAAAGACCTGCTTTCAATCCGGTTCGAGCGCGATGCACCACAACGTCAATTAGTACGTTAGACTTCACTTCGGTAGCCCCTTGTTTTCTCCCTCCTCCCCTTCTCAGGGCTACCCTTGCCCGCCTCGTGCGGGCTTTTTCTTGCCCGGTCGGTGCTGTCTCTCGCGTGGCGACTGACCTGTCCTACAGTTCGCGACATCAGGCACCCGACAGAAAAATTCGCTGGTCGCCCCGACCATGGCGATTCCATTTCCACAGGCCAGGTATGAGCTTCAAAGACATCAGGGATCGGTTCGGCGCATCGTTCCAGCGGGGTGATCGCGTCATTTGCGAGGGCCGGTTCGGCACCGTGGCCAGCGCAAACTATTCGCACATCCGGGTGCGGTTCGATGGCAGGTCGATTTCGGCGCCCTGCGACCCGCGGGATTTGCAGCTTGTGGGCTCCGCGAGTTCAACCCGATCGCCTGCGCCGCAGTTTTCGGCGCAAGAGAATGCATTTATTTCTCAATAGATCGGAAAGCAACGGGTAATTTCTTCCACCGGCTTTCGCCAGAGCCTCGTCGCCGGCGGAGTGATGTTTTACATGCGCAGGCCGAGCGTGTCATCGAGGGACGAACTCTGCCACCGAGAGAGAACTCGTCAACGCCGAACACCACTGCGACACGGAGCGGATCCGAGCTTGAGATCCAGGGTGAGCTTGCGTGCCGTAGGTCATTGGATTCATCTCTCCTTGCCTTGTGTCAAGCTCGATTCTTCCATCGCGGCTGCTCTTCTGGCGCCGCCGCACCAGGCAATCCGAATGCCTAGCTACCTCACATGAATTTCAAACGCATCCATGCGGAGTAAGGAATCCACTTGAACCTCGATTTCATCAATCCGACCGTTCTGGGCTGGCTTGTTGGCTTGTGCGTGCTTGGGCTGATCCGCTATTGGCTGAATCGGCGCAAGTAGCCGGCCTCAGGCCTCACTGCTCTGGTCGCTTGCGTGAACTCACAACCGAAAGCTTCCGTCAAAGACGTAGCCCGGTTGGGCGCTCCGACTCAATACAGCCACTTCCGCACAAGAGACTCGCCGAAACGGTGCGTCAGCAGCGCTTCCCCGCTCGCATCGTCATCGTGAATTTCCGCAAGGCAGCGAATCATCAGCGCGTCGAGATAGTCGGAGACGGAAGCGAAGAACCGCGTCAACGGCTCGCCATCGTCGTGGTCGAAGTAGTAGACCTCGCCACTCTGCCGGTGAAAGCAGAACATGTTGCCGTTGCCGAGGTAGTCGCCGAAGGCAACCATCTCGTCGGCCAGCGCGAGAAGGACATCGCCGTCGGGCAGATCTTCGGCAATGTCGACGATGCCGGGGTAGGCCTTGCGCAATGCCTGAATCGGCGTGTCGCCGATCTCGACGCTGCACAGGGTCTCTGCCAGAGACAGTGCGCCGAACTGGCGGTGGTATTCGCCCAGCGGTGCGGGCAAGCGGCAGCCCAGACGTGCTTCCAGCGCATCCAGATCGGCGTCGCTCGAGGGCGCGATCGATGCCTGGCTCACATGGCCTTGCCACAGGGCGGCGTATGCACCGATCACGTCGGCGTACCAGCGGCCGCGCGCCGTCGGATTGGACAGTTCCGGCCACATCAGCGGCGGACAGCCGTCGGGCGGCCACGGAGCGGACGATTCGGTTGACTCAATCATCATCGTGAAGCTTGAATTGTTCGCTCGGCATCCATGCGTGGCGAGACATGGGATTCATCGTTCTGCGTGCCGCCTCAACGATAGGCGTCGCACAGGGCCAGGTACTCGTCCCCCGAAATCTCCAGACCTGTGGCACGGCGCAGCACCCGCGCCCGCGGCTTGGGCAGGTCGGTCTTGATCTGGATCTGCCTGCCGATGGGGATGCCCATGTAGTTCTGGTTGACCCAGGTGTTCTCGACGATGTTGTCCCACGGCAGCAGCATGCCTTTCTCGAAGGTCAGGCCCTGGTGGCCGACGATGAACGCGGGCTGGTCGATGTTGCGCAGCGTGTTGAGGCACTTGAACGTGAGCCATGCCGTGAGCAACCCGAAGCAGGCAGCGATGAGGATGCCGATGTTCTTGTCCTGCGCGCGGATGCACAGCACCGCCAGCACCACCGTCACCACGGCCCAGAGCGCGGTGCCGGCGATCAGGCGCGTGCGGGAATAGAACACGGGGCGGTCCTGGCGGGTCTTTTCTTGCTGGGCGGCGGAGCTGTAGATTTCCATGGGTCTGGTGCGCTGTGCGCGTATTGGAGTGAAAGAAAAGAGGAGGGAGGGAAAGAAAAAACTCAGTGCGCCGGCAGCCGCTGCATCAGGCAGGCCATCAGCACGGGCTCGTTGTCGATCTTCGAACGGTCGATCTTTCGGGACTTGCCGTGCGCGACGATGACCAGGTGTTCGTCCACCTCCATGTCCTCTTCGTCGGACTGCGTGCGGATGGTGTCGATGCTCGACCACGCAATCAGCTGGCCCTTGTGCACCAGGCCTTCAGCCTGCAGGCCGAGCGCGCCGAACTTCACCGTCTCGCCGGCATGCAGGCGGCGCTCGACATCGTGCGCCAACGTGGCGCCGACGGCCTCTTCCACTTCGGCGAGCAAGGCGTCCGGTGCGTCCCACAGGTTCAGGCGCAGGCGCAGCGACCTTCCGTCGCGGGTGTCGAGCAGCACATGGTTGCGGTTATGGCGATGGCGAAAGCGCGTGACGTCCGCGAAGGCGAGTGTGCGGTCGCCAAGCCGAAGGCCATGCCCGCCCACGGACAACTGCGCCGGCATGCGCAGCCATGCGAAGAAGTCGCTGCCCTGCCAGCAGATCAGATAGATCGCGGCGGGAACGGCCAGGAAGAGCACGACGATCGCGCCCCTGTGGTGAATGAAGTCCGGCGTGATGAGGTACGGAAGGATGTAGACCTTGGCCGGCACCAGCATCATGGCGCAGAAGACATAGAGGGCCGCAATGCCGGCGAGCACGCAATAGAAGGAATGGCGGGGAAAGACTTTGGCGTGGCTCATAGGGATGTCGCACCCGGCGCAAGGACGACGGGCAGTGCGAGCAATGGAAAAAACTGCCCCGCGCACCATAGCAGCGCAATGCGCGTTTCAAGACGCTCGGCGCAGCTGTAGGTGTCTCATTCTGAGAGTAAAAAATGGACGCCGTACGAAAGGTTTAACTTTTCCGCGGCGATGCCCACGAGCTCTAAGCGCGGTTTGGGGTTGAAGTCCTGACGGGAGCGCTTCATGGGACGAACAGCTGCGCACCGACGATGCCCGGCTTGCTCACGCCCGTGCGCTGCTCAGGATCTTTTCCGCTCCAGACGGATGGCACCCTTGCGCTCCAGACGCCGCATGATCGCGACAAGCGATGAATATGGAATGTCTATTCCCTGGCGCACGAGCGCGGTCGCCACGGCCGTGGGACTGCGAATTTCCTGAGGCAGTGCGGAAACAGCACTCAGGACCGTCAACTCACGTTTGCGCAGCGTGGGTCGCAGATGAACAAACTGATTCTCCGGCCCTGGGCCTCTGCGAGAGAGGACGGGGCCCTCCGCACGGGCGCCCGTCCGATTGTTCAAGATAGTCATGTCCGGCCCAATGTGCATGGCCTACCTGAACGCTTTATGAACGACCTGGATACGAAGCAACTTGCGCCCGCAACCAAGACGATTTTTCATTTCACTCGCGAGGCTTGGGCCGCATTGAAGGTTGCGAGTCTGCGCACGACTTCCTTTGTGCCGCTGGTATTGCTTGCAACCCTTGCAGTGCAGAGGATGCGGATTGCAAGAGCCAGGCCCTCCGACATTGCCAATGAAAAAAGATCGCTCTTAAGCAAAAACAAATCTGCCATGGGGATCATGCAAATCCGTGCAGCGGTCGGCCGCCGCCTTGCAGATTCATCACGGAGATAGCCCATGCCAAGTTCCGACGACGATCCGGGGAGCATCCCTGCCGCGCAGCCACCGTCCTCCGGCAAGCCGCCGGGCGAGCGCTCGTTCGACGTCGTCAATGTCTGCATCGTTGCCGTCATGTTGGCCGTTGCGCTGGGGGCCACGGCGATCGAATGCGGTTTCTACAAAGCCTTCGACGACAACCTGCTCGCCCTCGACCGATCGGCCTTGCCATCGGTGCTGGCGCTGCTTGGCCTGAAAGATGCCCGATGAAGGGCCCCTGGCGACACCACATCGAACGCCATCGCACGGCCACGGTGGGGGCACGGTCCGGCGCAGCCGCCTGATGCGCGCCGTCCGCATAATGGCAGCGGCCTGCGGCCTCCCCTGCCCTCGAATCTGGAACTGACCGTCTCATGCGCCAAGGAGAACGGCGTGCGGATCAAGACGGCAACGGCCAATTCGGACCTTGTGGCGGAGTCGATCATCTCGGCAGCCAAGAAACACAAGAGCGACCTGATCGTGATGGCCTCGCATGGCCGCAAGGGCATCAAGCGGCTGCTGCTGGGGAGCGAGACCCAGCATGTTCTGACGCATTCGGCCCTGCCGGTGCTGGTTCTGCGGTAAAAACGGCCGCACGCTCCGGCCCCGCCGGAGCATTGCCCTTGCAGCAACGCTGCGCGCTTCGACGGCGGATCTGCCGCGGATCGAGCTGTCGCTCGCGCGGCGAAAATGGGCCCGCCTCTCAAGGAACAGCCCCCATGCGAAGACTGCGCTTCCTGACCAGCCGACACCGGGCGGCCTCGACGAACATGGTGCTCGGCCTGCTCTTGGCCTTCAATGCCGGCGCGGTGAATGCGGGCGGCTTCCTGCTGCTCCATATGTACACCTCGCACATGACGGGCTTCGCATCTCAGTTGGCGGACGGGCTGGTGCTGGGCAACTCGAAGCTGCTGCTCAACGCGCTCGGCGCCGTGCTGGCATTTCTCTCTGGTGCATCCGTGTGCGCTGTGCTGGTGAACTGGGCTCGCCAGCATCACCTGCACAGCGTCTTTGCGCTGCCGTTGCTGCTCGAAGCCGCGCTCATGTTTCCCTTTGGCCTGATGGGGGCCGTGACGCTCACTTGGGCCACACCCTTCGCCGTGCCGCTCACAGTGCTACTGCTGTCCTTCATCATGGGTTTGCAGAACGCGGTCGCCTCCAAGACTTCCGGGGGCAGCATACGGACCACGCACATGACGGGGAACATCACGGACCTGGGAATGGAGATCGGCAAGCTGCTCTACTGGAACCGGAAGCGGGCGCCAGGCTCTGCGGTCCGCCATGACCACACGCGCATGCGAAGGGCCGCCGGATTGATCGGCATGTTCGTGCTTGGTGGCGTCATGGGCGCGCTCGGGTTCAAGTACGCAGGGTTCGTGTGCGTTGTGCCGCTTGCAGCGCTGCTGCTGGCGCTGTCGGTCCCCCCATTGCTCCGCGATCTTCGGCGTTCTGGTCTGCTGCCGCCGCGGTTCACGAAGAGCCAGCAACACGGTTGATCGGAGGCAGCCTCGCTGCCTCATGCCTGCGCTGGCAGGGCACACCGGATCCCGAAAGGCGCTGCGCCGAGCGGCTCTCGCAGGCCTTGCACGCCTGAAAGGGACATCGCCCCCTTGCTTGCGAGAAATCAAGCCGCGCCACCTCGCGCTGCCTATGCTGGTGCCGAGATTCCTGCAGTTGCTGCACATGACATCGCCACCGGGCGATCGCTTCCGGACCCACACATTCGCTCGCGACGCGGCACCCTCGCGCTGGAAGCGCCCGCCCTGGCACTCCAGGCCGAAAAGGCGCAAGTCGACATCGCACAGATGGACTACCGGGGCGCCGAAGTGCGCATGACCACGCTGGTCGCGCGCTTCGTGGGCCGGACACTGGAGACCGTGCTCGATCGACTGAGCGTGCTCACCCGCTCGAGCTTTCGCCTCACCGAGGAGGTCGAGCAGGTGCGGGCGGGCCAGATCGATATGCAGGCCTCCGAGAGCATGCGCTTGCATGCGAAGAACACCTTCGTCACCAGCAAGGTGCTGGTGAAGGTGGACGCCGAACAGATTCACATGGGTTGATCGAGAACAGGAGCTTTGCCATGTTTGCCAATGCACAGACGATGGGCGTGGGCCTCGCCTTTCCCGACGTCTGCAAGACGCCGCCCGCACTTCCCATCCCCTACCCCAACTTCGCGCTCGGGCCGACGGCGCTTCCCAACGCCTGGAACATCCTCTACAGCGGCACGCCGGTCCACAACATGGCCACCACCACGCCAATTACCAACGGCGACAACGCGGGCGTGCTGATGGGAGTGGTGTTGCAAACGGTGATGGGCCCCTCGCCATATCACCGGCGCCTTCACCGTGCTGCTGAAGGGCACGCCCTGCACCCGCATGACCAGCCTTGCCGTGCAAAACCGCTGCAACATCGTCGGTATGCGAATGGTGCCGAGTCAGTTCAAGGTGCTGGTGTTGGCACCCTGAGGCATCGACTCCGGCCCAGGTCTGAGCCAAAAGGTCGCGACGCATTTCCAATGCGCTGAAGACCTGGCTCGCAGCAGTATTGCCAAAGGCACTCTCGATGGCGGTGGCACACCGGCGGGCCTTGATCGTTGTACACCTCATCTGTCGAGGTCCGAGATCTCATTCCGGTTCAATTGCGATGGCGTCAGCCCAGCCACTTGGGCGAAAGGCCAAGAGCCCATCGGCTTCCAGACGCTGACTGGGATGTTCAGCCGAATCTTGTATCGCTCGGTCGCCCACCGGCCCCTTGCCAACGGCAATCGGGGTCGCGGAAACAGCTGAACCAGTCGCGTTTGTCAGGAATCCACGGGTTTGTCAAAACCAAAGAAAAACGGGTCAGAGCTTGTGGCTCTAACCCGTTGATCTGACTAACGTTTTTGGTCGGTGTGAAAGGATTCGAACCTTCGACCCCTTGCACCCCATGCAAGTGCGCTACCAGGCTGCGCCACACACCGAAGCCTGCGATTATAGCCGGCTGAAATCAGCGTCCGACGGTCAGAAGCTCACGAATTTCAAAAAGCTCACGGCGAAGGTGCAACAACTGCGACAGATCAACGGTGCGCGGCGCGGTCTGGTCGGGGCTGTCCTGCACCACGGCAGCGTCGAATTCTTCTTGGTCGATCTCAATCGCTTCCATGCCTTCGAGCGGCACTTCCCCGGCCTTGCGGCGATCGCGCTCGCCTTGCACGAGTTCTTGCAGCTTGTTGCGTGCACCGCTGATCGTGAAGCCCTGGTCATAGAGCAGGTCGCGGATGCGGCGAATCATGAGCACCTCGTGGTGCTGGTAGTAGCGGCGGTTGCCGCGGCGCTTCATGGGCCGCAGCTGCGTGAACTCTTGTTCCCAGTAGCGCAGCACATGCGGCTTGACGCCGCAGAGTTCACCGACTTCACCGATGGTGAAGTAGCGTTTGACAGGAATCGGCGGGAGCGCTTTCTCCATTATTTCCATTGAAATCAAGACGGTGCGCGGGAAACCTGAGAGATTACTCTACGCAACCGCCGAGCACCAAGCACTATTCGGAGCCCAGGCTCCACTCGACTTCGGATGCACCGCCCTGCTCGATACTTCCGTGGATCTGCTCCTTCAGCTTGGCGCTCGCATGGAACGTGGCAACGCGGCGTTCGCCGATCGGAATGGCCTCGCCGGTGCGCGGATTGCGGCCGGGCCGCGGCGCCTTCACGCGGATCTGGAAGTTGCCGAAGCCGGAGATCTTCACGTCCGTGCCTTCGATCAGGCTGTTGGCCACGAGCTCGAAGAACGCCTCGACCATGTCTTTGGACTCGCGCTTGTTGAGGCCGATCTGCTCGAACAGCAGGTCGGCCAGGTGCGCCTTGGTGAGCGCCGGCGTTTCGAGGGCCTCGAGCGTGAATTCGGCAGCGTTCATCTTCATCCTCTCAAGCGGCCGCCGACCTTGGCGCCCAGTTGTTCGACGATGGCACGGACCGCGGGCTCGACCTGCTCGTCCGTGAGGGTGGCGCTGTCGCTCTGGAAACTCAGGCGCACCGCCATGCTCTTCTCCCCTTGTGCCAGAGCGCCGGGTGCTGCGACCGCTCCGTCCCGCAGCGGCTGCGGACGGTAGATGTCGAACAGCGTCGCATCGCGCAGCAGCCCCTGCGCAGCCGTGGTGGCGCGGATCGCTTGCATCAGGGCGTCGTGCGTAACGGCCTCGGCGACCACGACCGCGATGTCGCGCTCGACAGCCTGGTGCTTGGGCACCGGCTGCGCCACCGGCACGGGGCGCGCGGTGACGGCATCGAGGTCGAGTTCGAACAGCACGGGTGCCTGTGCGAAGTCCCACTTCTGGCGCCAGCGCGGATGCAGCTCTCCGACGAAACCGATGGCCTTGCCGTCAACCGAAACGCGGGCCGAACGGCCGGGGTGCAGCGCGGGATGCTCGGCCGGCTCGAAGCTCGGCACCAGCGGCGCGAGCAGCGCCTCGACATCGCCCTTGACGTCGTAGAAATCGATGCGCTGCGGCTTGCCGTCCCAGCGCGCTTCATCGGCATCGCCCCAGGCGAGACCCGCCACGCGCATCGGCTGGTTCACACCGCGCACGGTGCTGTCGGTGGTGACGACGCTGTCGTCGCGCATGAACACGCGGCCCAGTTCAAAAACGCGCACGCGCGGTGCCTTGCGATCAAGGTTGAACTTCAGCACCTGCAGCAGCGAGCCCATCAGCGACGAGCGCATCACACTCATCTGGCTGGCAATGGGGTTCAGCAGCTTGACGGGGTTGGCGTTGCCGGCAAGGTCTTGCTCCCAATGCGCTTCGACAAAGCTGAAGTTGATGGTTTCCTGGTAACCGAGCGCGGCGATGCTGCGACGCACGGCGAAGCGGCTGCGCTGCGCTTCAGGCCGCACACGGGCGGTGATCGGTGCAAGCGGTGCGATGGTCGGCAGGTTGTTGAAGCCGATCAAGCGCGCGACTTCTTCGATCAGGTCTTCTTCGATCAGCAGGTCGAAGCGATGCGGCGGCGGGGTCACGGTCAACGTGCCCTCGCCTTCGGTGATTGCGAAACCGAGGCGATTCAGCGCATCAGCACATTGCGCCTGCGTGAGCGGCATGCCGATCACGCGCGCGGCGCGCGCCACACGCAGCGTGACGGGCACGGCCGCAGGCACGTGCAGCGTCTGGTCGTCCATCTTGCCGGCTTCGCCGCCGCAGATATCGATGATCAATTGCGTGATGCGCTCGATGATCTCGACGCTGCGGCTCGGATCCACGCCGCGCTCGTAGCGGTGACCCGCATCGGTGGAGAAGTTGAAGCGGCGCGAACGCCCCTGCACGGCTTCGGGCCACCAGAACGCGGCCTCGACATAGATATTGCGGGTGTCGTCCGAGACCGAGGTCGCGTCGCCGCCCATGATGCCGGCCAGCGATTCGACCTCGCGGTCGTCGGCGATCACGCCGACCTTGTCGTCTACGGTGATCGTGGTGCCGTTCAGCAGCTTGAGCTGTTCGCCCGCCTTGCCCCAGCGCACCGTGAGGCCGCCGTGGATCTTGTCGAGGTCGAAGATGTGGCTGGGTTGACCGTACTCGAACATCACGTAGTTCGAGATGTCGACCAACGGCGTCACGCTGCGTTGGCCGCAGCGCGCGAGGCGCTCGACCATCCAGGCGGGCGTGGCGACCTTGGTGTTCACGCCACGCACGATGCGTCCGGAGAAGCGGCCGCAGAGTTCGGGCGCTTCGACCTTGACGGGCAGCACGTCGTTGAACGAGGTGCCCACGGGCGTGATCGTCGGCGTCTTGAGCGGCGTACCGGTGAGCGCCGCGAGTTCGCGCGCGACACCGTAAACGCTGAGGCCGTGCGCAAGGTTGGGCGTGAGCTTAAGGGTCAGCAGCGCGTCGTCGAGCTTGAGCACGTCGCGCACGTCGGCACCGATGGGCGCATCGGCGTCGAGCTCGAGGAGGCCGCCGTGGTCTTCGCTCAGCTTCAGTTCGCGTGCCGAGCACAGCATGCCCTGGCTCTCGACGCCGCGGAGCTTGCCCAGCTTGATGAGAAACGGCTTGCCGTCTTCACCGGGCGGCAGCTCTGCGCCCACGAGCGCGCAAGGCACCTTGATGCCAACACGCGCATTGGGCGCGCCGCACACGATGTTGAGCAACTCGCCCTGCCCCGCATCGACCTGGCACACGCGAAGGCGATCCGCATTCGGGTGTTGAACCGCTTCCTTGATTTCGCCGACGACGATGCGCGTGAAAGGCGGCGCCACCGGTCGGCGCTCTTCGACCTCGAAACCGCCCATGGTGAGCGTTTCGGCCAATGTGGCGCTGTCGAGGGGCGGGTTGCAGAACTCGCGCAGCCAGGATTCCGGGAATTGCATCTCTTCGATCTCGATCTGGTTTTTCTGGGGATAAGGGCTTATTGGAACTGCGAGAGAAAACGCAGGTCGCCGTCGAAGAAGAGGCGCAGGTCGTTCACGCCGTAGCGCAGCATCGTGAGCCGATCAGGGCCCATGCCGAAGGCGAAGCCGATGTAGCGCTCGGGATCGAGCCCCATGTTGCGCACGACATTCGGATGCACCTGGCCCGAGCCCGACACCTCGAGCCAGCGGCCGGCCAGCGGGCCGCTCGCGAACTGGATGTCGATCTCGGCGCTCGGCTCGGTGAACGGAAAGAAGCTCGGGCGGAAACGCAGCACGAGGTCGTCGCGTTCGAAGAAGGTGCGGCAGAAGTCGGTGAAGACGACCTTCAGGTCCTTGAAGCTCACGTTCTCGCCGAGCCACAGGCCTTCGCACTGATGGAACATCGGCGAGTGGGTGGCGTCGCTGTCGACGCGGTAGGTTCGGCCGGGGGCGATCACGCGGATCTCGGGCGCCTTCACGGTGCCGGTGGTGTCAGCTGCAGCAGCGGCGAATTCGGCCGCGTACTTCTTGATGTGCTGGTGTGCGTAGCGCACCTGCATCGGGCTGGTGTGCGGACGCAGGTTGTAGGGGATGCCGTCGTCGCCGTTCAGGTCGACATAGAAGGTGTCCTGCATCGAGCGCGCAGGATGGTTCGGCGGATTGTTGAGCGAGGTGAAGCTGTGCCAGTCGCTCTCGATCTCGGGGCCGTCGGCCACGTCGAAACCCATGCTCGAGAAGATCTCCTCGATGCGCTCGAGGGTACGGCTCACGGGGTGCAATCCGCCGGGGATGCGGCGGCGGCCGGGCAGGCTCACGTCGAGCGCTTCAGCGCGCAGCTGCTGGGAGAGTTCTTCGTCGGCCAATTGCTGGCGCCGATCGGTCAGCGCGGCCTCGATGGCCTGCTTGCCCACGTTGATCGCGGCGCCGCGGGACTTCTTCTCTTCGACACTCAGCGCGGCCATGCCCTTCATCAGCTCGGTGACGCGGCCCGACTTGCCGAGAAACAGGGCCTTGGCGTTTTCGAGCTCGGCGGGCGTCTTCGCTTGGGCGAAGGCGGCGCGTGCGGTGTCGACCAGGGAGTCCAACTCGTTCATAGCAACAAAAATCTTCGGGGGAAATAAAAAAGAGCTGGAGCCTTTTCAAGCGCCAGCCCTTGAGCCGTGGGCGCAGGAGGCTGCCCGGGGGCAGCACACCTGCTGTGCAGAATCAAGCAGCCAGCTTGGCCTTGACCTGCTCCACGATGCCGGCAAATGCGGCCTTGTCGTGCACGGCGATGTCCGCAAGCATCTTGCGGTCGATCTCGATACCGGCCTTGCGGATGCCATTGGCGAACTGGCTGTAGGTCAGGCCCAGTTCACGCGAGGCGGCGTTGATACGCGCGATCCACAGCTGACGGAACACGCGCTTCTTGGTACGGCGGTCACGGTAGGCGTATTGGCCTGCCTTCATCACCGCCTGTTTGGCGACGCGGAAGACATTGCCGCGGCGACCGCGGAAACCCTTGGCGAGTGCGAGAACTTTCTTGTGGCGGGCGCGAGCCGTTACACCACGTTTGACGCGAGGCATGTGTGTACTCCTTGTTCGTCTGAGTTAAATGCCACGGCCGGGCAGCATGGCGGCGACAGAAACCATGTTGGTCTCATGCACTGCGACTGCACCACGGAGGTGACGCTTGTTCTTGGTGGTCTTCTTCGTCAAGATGTGACGCTTGAAGGCTTGACCGCGCTTGACGGTGCCACCGGGACGAACGCGGAAACGTTTTTTCGCGCTGCTCTTGGTCTTCATTTTGGGCATGTGAATGCTCCTTTAGTTTGTGCTCGTGAGGCGCCATGGATGCTCCATGAACTTGTTGGCCCCGAGACACTTCTTTATCTCGCCCCTGCCGCCCTTCTTGCGAAGCGCCGGCAAAGGCGAAATCTCTTCAAACCCCTAGCGACTGAAACCCTCGGCTTGCGCCTCAGGCCGTTGCGGGCGACGCTGCCGGTGCGGCTTCTGCCGCCGGCTTCGGCGCCCCGCCACCCGGCTTCTTGCGGCCCGGCGCGATCATCATGATCATCTGCCGGCCCTCGAGCTTCGGGAATTGCTCGACGATGATCAGGTCGCCCAGCTCATCGCGAATACGCTGCAAGAGCGCCAGGCCGAGTTCCTGGTGCGTAATCTCGCGGCCGCGAAAGCGCAGCGTGATCTTGCATTTGTCGCCCTCATCAAGAAAGCGCTTGATGTTGCGCATCTTGATGTTGTAGTCACCATCGTCGGTACCGGGCCGGAACTTGATTTCCTTGACCTCGATGACCTTCTGCTTTGACTTCGCCTCGGCCGCCTTCTTCTGCTCGTGGTACTTGAACTTGCCGTACTCGATCAGGCGACAAACCGGCGGATTGGCCGCCGCGACGACCTCCACCAGATCCACATCGGCCTCGCCAGCGAGGCGCAACGCCTCCGAGAGGCTCATAACACCCAATGGCTCGTTTTCCGGGCCTACAAGGCGGACTTCCGGGGCCATGATTTCCCGGTTCAGGCGGTGTTGGCGTTCCTCGCGGTGGCGGCGGTCGCGAAATGCAGTAGCGATGGTCAGAATCCTTCAAAATTTGCTACAAAATCTGTAGCGAACGCCGGTCAGTCCTCGCGGACAAGCGGCACGATTTGGCTGGGAAACATATGGGGTGTTTCAGAGACAAATCAACGCTTGTCGGCAACATCCTGGACGAGCCGTTGCACGAACGATTCGAGGGACATTGCTCCGAGGTCTTGATTGCCCCGGGCGCGCACTGCGACGGCACCTGCTTCCTTTTCCTTGTCGCCCACGACGAGGATGTAAGGGAGCTTTTGCAACGAATGCTTCCGTATTTTATACGTAATCTTCTCGTTGTGCAGATCCAGCTGGACCCTAAGCCCTTGATTTTGCAGCGTTTTCGCAACTTGCGCAGCGTAATCGGCTTGTCCTTCGCTGATATTGAGCACCGCGACCTGCACCGGAGCAAGCCACGCGGGCAATGCTCCGGCATGGTGTTCGATCAGCATGCCGATGAAGCGCTCCAGGCTGCCCACGATGGCACGGTGCAGCATCACCGGGTGCGCACGGCCGCTCGATTCCGTCACGTATTCGCCGCCCAGGCGCTCGGCCGTGTTGAAGTCGACCTGCATCGTGCCGCATTGCCACTGGCGGCCGATGGCATCGCGCAGCGTGTATTCGATCTTCGGACCGTAGAAGGCGCCATCGCCCGGCGAAATGATGAAGTCGACGCCCGAGCGCCGCAGCGATTCCATCACCGCATGCTCCGCCTTGTCCCACAGCTCGTCGGAACCGACACGGTTCTCCGGTCGCGTCGCAACCTTGTAGAGGATGTCCGTGAAGCCGAAGTCGGCATAGACCTTCTGCAATTGCTCCGTGTAGGCGATGCACTCATCGAGGATTTGGTCTTCTGTACAGAAAATGTGCCCGTCGTCCTGCGTGAAGCCGCGCACGCGCATGATGCCGTGCAGCGCGCCACTGGGTTCATTTCGGTGGCACTGACCGAACTCGCCGTAGCGCAGCGGCAGGTCGCGATAGCTGCGCAGGTCCGACTTGAAGATCAGCACGTGGCCCGGGCAGTTCATCGGCTTCAGCGCGTACTCGCGCTTTTCCGACTCCGTCGTGAACATGTTGTCGCGGTAGTTCTGCCAGTGGCCCGTTTTCTCCCATAGGCTCTTGTCGAGGATTTGCGGGCCCTTCACCTCCCAGTAGCCCGTGTCGCGGTAGATGCCGCGCATGTATTGCTCGACTGCCTGCCAGACCGCCCACCCTTTGGGATGCCAGAACACCACGCCCGGCGCCACTTCGTCGATGTGGAACAGGTCGAGCTCCTTGCCGAGCCTGCGGTGATCGCGCTTTTCGGCTTCCTCGATGCGCTGGATGTACTGGTCGAGCTGCTTCTTGTCGGCCCAGGCCGTGCCGTAGATGCGTTGCAGTTGCTCGTTCTTGGCATCGCCGCGCCAGTAGGCGCCGGCCAGCTTCGTGAGCTTGAAGACCTTCAGGAAACGCGTGTTCGGCACGTGCGGGCCACGGCACATATCGACGTATTCCTGGTGGTAGTAGAGGCCCATGGCTTGCTCGTCGGGCATGTCCTCGACGAGGCGCAGCTTGTAGTCTTCACCACGCGACTTGAAGACCTCGATCACCTCGGCGCGCGGCGTCATCTTCTTGACGACGTCGTAGTCCTGCGCGATCAGCTCGCGCATGCGCGCCTCGATCGCGGCCATGTCCTCGGGCGTGAAGGGGCGCTCGTAGGAAATGTCGTAATAGAAGCCTTCCTCAATCACCGGGCCGATCACCATCTTGGCCGTCGGGTAGAGCTGCTTGACCGCATGGCCGACCAGGTGGGCCGTCGAGTGACGAATGATCTCCAGGCCCTCGTCGTCCCTGGGCGTGATGATCTGGAGCTTGGCGTCGTGGTCGATGACGTCACTGGCATCGACGAGCCGGCCGTCGACCTTGCCGGCCACCGTCATCTTGGCCAGGCCGGGGCCGATGGATTGAGCGACTTCGGCCACCGAAACCGGGCCTGGGAACTCGCGGCGCGAGTTGTCGGGGAGCGTGATCTGGATCATGTGAAACCTCGGGAGAAAAACAAAAAAAGCGCGGTGGATGC
The DNA here is from genome assembly GCF_030812215.1 of Variovorax boronicumulans. Lineage (GTDB taxonomy): Bacteria > Pseudomonadota > Gammaproteobacteria > Burkholderiales > Burkholderiaceae_C > Variovorax > Variovorax boronicumulans_C. Next base: position 396,756 of record NZ_JAUSSG010000002.1, read on the forward strand.
CGCGCTTTGCTTGGTTGGAAGCTGGAAGAAACCAGCGAGCGCGGGCTACCGGCTCTTTCCTTCGACCGCGTCGAAGAAGAAAAAGCCGCTCGATCCTTGCGGAGTAGTTCGCGGTGTCATAACCAAGGTGCCTTTCTCGCTCTTGTTGAGTGCAGAGGCGGCGATTCTAACTTCTGCCCGCTCGACCCGTGAGCCCGCGTTCTTTCGCCCCTGCGCCTCACCGGGCCGCCCGCAAAAAAGCCCGGCACATGGCCGGGCTTGAAAGTGACAGCGAAAGATCTGTGTCGGCAGATCAGTGGAACTGCTCTTCCTCGGTCGAGCCGGTCAGCGCGGTGACGCTGGACTTGCCGCCCTGGATCACGGTGGTCACTTCGTCGAAGTAACCCGTGCCCACTTCCTGCTGGTGCGACACGAAGGTGTAGCCACGGTCGCGCGCCGCGAATTCGGGCTCCTGCACCTTTTCGACATAGGCCGACATGCCGCGCGCCACGTAGTCTTGCGCCAAGTCGAACATGTTGAACCACATGGAATGGATGCCGGCCAGCGTGATGAACTGGTACTTGTAGCCCATGGCGCCCAGTTCCTTCTGAAACTTGGCAATGGTGGCGTCGTCGAGATTCTTTTTCCAGTTGAACGATGGCGAGCAGTTGTAGGCCAGCATCTTGCCCGGGTGCACCTTGTGCACGGCTTCGGCGAACTTGCGGGCGAACTCGAGATCGGGCGTGCCGGTTTCGCACCACACCAGGTCGGCGTAGTAGGCGTAGGCGACGGCACGGCTGATGGCCTGGTCCATGCCCTTCTTGGTCTTGTAGAAGCCTTCGGCGGTACGCTCGCCGGTCAGGAAGGGCTTGTCGTTCTCATCGTAGTCGCTGGTGATGAGGTCAGCGGCTTCCGCATCGGTGCGAGCAATCACGAGCGTCGGGGTGCCGCAGACGTCGGCAGCCATGCGGGCCGCGATGAGCTTTTGCACCGCCTCGGTGGTGGGCACGAGCACCTTGCCGCCCATGTGGCCGCACTTCTTGACCGAGGCGAGCTGGTCTTCGAAATGCACGCCGCCAGCGCCGGCCTTGATCATGGCCTTCATCAGTTCGAAACCGTTCAGCACGCCGCCGAAACCGGCTTCGGCATCGGCCACGATGGGTGCGAAGTAGTCGACATAGCCCTTGTCGCCAGGGTTCACGTTCTTCGACCACTGAATCTCGTCGGCGCGGCGGAAAGTGTTGTTGATGCGCTCGACCACCGTCGGCACCGAGTCCACCGGGTACAGCGACTGGTCTGGGTACATCGAGGCGTAGCTGTTGTTGTCGGCGGCGACTTGCCAGCCCGACAGGTAGATAGCCTTCACGCCGGCCTTGACCTGCTGCATCGCCTGGCCGCCGGTGAGCGCGCCGAGGCAGTTGACGTAGGGCTCGTTGTTCACCAGGTCCCAAAGCTTCTCCGCACCACGGCGAGCCAGCGTGTGCTCGATGGGGAAGGAGCCACGAAGGCGCACGACGTCGGCGGCACTGTAGCCGCGCTTGATGCCCTTCCAACGCGGATTGGTGGCCCAGTCTTTTTCGAGGGCGGCAATCTGTTGTTCGCGGCTCAGTTGTTCGGTGAGGGTCTGGGGCATGGTCACTCCGTGAGGTTGATTGAGGGTTGGGCGCTTGGCCTTGGGATCAACTGTAATCGGATCACGGACTCTTATGTCTTATAGAAGACATATTTTTCGATCAACAAAATCAACGACTTACAGAGATATCCCTCAATACGAAATTATTTTTCTCATATCGAGAAAAAATATTGCGCCGCAGCAGTCTTGTCTTCCGCAATACGAAATCAATCTTTCGGTGGTGAAAACGCCCGCGATTTCTGCGCTGCATGTGCAATCCAATCGCCGCCGCCGATCACCGCACGCCCCTCGATCCGCGAAGGCTGGATCTCATAAACCAAGCAATCGAGCCACTGCGCGCCAACCGCCACGCGCACCCTGCGCTTGATGTATTCGCCTGAATCGTCCTCGGCCACTTCTTCCAGCAAATCGAGCGCCGCCTCGACTGCGGGGTCCACGCGATAGATCTCTCCCTTTACCCGCCCGGCGCCGCCGAGAACGATGCCCGGATAAGCGCCGAGGTCGTACAGCGTCCCGGCAATGCGAGCCTCGCCGACGAACACGGGCGAAGGCCGATAGCGCGCGATGTCGTTGCGTCCATCCCGGCGCAACGTGCCGTAGACAAAAACGTGGGGCATCATCGATCCGCTCTCCGCAACAACAAAGCTTCAGTCTATTGAACTCCGCTGTCCCCGCATCCGGCCGTCTCGTGGCCTACGGCTGCCTCGCCCTGAGCATGTCGCTCGTTGGCGCCTACGTCGCCCTCTCCAAACCCCTCGTTGCTGCCTTCCCGGTGTTGCTCCTTGCATGGCTGCGTTTCGGCATCGCCGCGCTGGCGATGCCCCACTGGCTCAAGCGTGGTGCGGACGAACCGCCGATGACAGCGCGCACCCGTGGGCTCGTTTTCCTCGAATCATTTCTCGGCAACTTCCTGTTCTCGATCTGCATGCTCTTCGGCGTGAGCATGACGAGCGCGGTGTCGGCGGGCGTGATCATGGCGTCGATCCCCGCGATCGTTGCCTTGGCGAGCTGGCTCTTTCTGCGCGAGCGCATCACGGTGCGCATCGGCCTGGCCATCGCGTGCGCTGCATTCGGCATCGGCCTGCTGGCGCTCAGCCCTGCGCATGCTTCGGCTTCGCCCGACCCTGCCAATTCATCGATGCCGTGGCTCGGCAACCTGCTGGTGTTCTGCGCGGTGCTCTGCGAGGCCGCGTATGTGGTGATCGGCAAGTCGCTCACCGGGCGGGTCGGACCCAAGCGCATCGCGTCGCTCATCAACCTCTGGGGCTTCGTGCTCTCGACGCCCCTGGGCATCTGGTTCGCGCTGTCGTTCGATTTTGGCGCAGTGCGTGGCGGCATCTGGGTCTTGCTCGTGGCCTACGCGCTCGCCGCGAGTATCTGGACGGTGTGGCTCTGGATGACGGGCCTGCGCCATGTTCCCGCTGCGCAGGCCGGTGTTTTTGCGGTGCTGCTGCCCGTCAGCGCAGCCCTCGTGGGCGTCCTCGTGCTCGGCGAAAACCTCTCCGGGCCGCAGCTGATTGCATTCGCGCTTGCACTCGCAGGCGTGGTGCTCGCGACCTGGCCTGGGCGCCGAACGTGAAAAACGAGGCTTCTCTCCTCTGAAAAAACAACAACTCCCAATGAAAAAACCGTTTTTTCCCTTGGAAACGCGTTTTTTCTCCTTTAGCATCCGCATTGCCACTGGAGACGCAAGTTTTTCATTGGTGAATGTTCAACCAAAAAAGGAAATCAACCATGGCAACTGCAAAGAAGGCTCCGGCCAAGAAAGCTCCGGCAAAGAAGGCCGCTCCCGCAAAGAAGGCTGCGGCTCCTGCAAAGAAGGCTGCACCGGCGAAGAAGGCCGCTCCCGCAAAGAAGGCTGCTCCTGCGAAGAAGGCTGCACCGGCGAAGAAGGCTCCTGCAAAGAAGGCCGCTCCCGCCAAGAAGCGCACCCCCAACGCTGCGTTCATGAAGGCCCTGACCCCCAGCCCGGCACTCGCCGCTGTGGTCGGTTCGACGCCTCTGCCGCGCACCGCTGTCGTGAGCAAGCTGTGGGACTACATCAAGAAGAACAACCTTCAAGACAAGGCCAACAAGCGCAACATCAACGCCGACGCCAAGCTGAAGGAAATCTTCGGCAAGGCCCAAGTGTCGATGTTCGAACTGGCCGCGCTGATTGGCAAGCACGTCAAGTAAGCGCTCGGGGGCCTCGCGCTCCTGAATCAAAAAGCCGGCTCACGCCGGCTTTTTTTTCGCCTGCGGCAAGGCCATTCCCTCCTCGAAGAAACGCGCCGGCGTGCAGCCGAAGTTCCTGCGAAAGGTTTCGATGAACGCACTCACCGAGCTGTAGCCCACCGTCAACGCCACAGCCGTGACGGACTCGCCAAGGCTCAGCAATTCGATGGCCTTCAGCAAGCGCGACTGCTGCCGCCACTGTGCGAAGCTCAATCCGGTCTCGACAATAAAGCGGCGCGTGAGCGTCCTGCGCGCCATGCCGATGCGATCGGCCCACTGGTCGATGGTGTCGGGCATCGCGGGATCGTTCGCCAACGCGGTGGCCATCACCGCGAGGCGCTTGTCCTGCGGCATCGGCAGATGGAGCGATGGTCTCGCGCTCGCGACAAGCTCGTCGAGCAGCACAGCGACAAGCCGCACACGACGTTCCTCGAAGACCGTCGACGATGCACCGAGCGACGTCAGCCGGTCGACCAGCAACTGCATCAGCGGCGTCGCCGCGAACACATGCGGGCCGTCGGGCAAGCCGGCCGACATCGACGGGTCAATGTGTAGATGCCAGCCAGCGGTGGCGCCGAAGCTCTGCGCCGCATGCGCGCAGCGCGGCGCGATCCAACCGATCCAACCCGGCGGCTGCACCCAGCGCCCTGAAGGTGTCTCGATGACTTGCAGTCCCTCGCGCAAAGCGAACAACTGCCCCGTCTCGTGCGCGTGATAGCCCGTGACGCGCGGCGCCTCGTAGGCGTTGATCCAGAGCCTGACCGGCGCCTCAGCCGCCATGCCTGGCCCGCCGGAGGTATCGATTGGCCCCGCGCCGCAAGCCGCGAAGCGCCCTGCTGCCTAGCATCGAGTCCATCTTCACAACGCCTTCAAAGGAACGCTCATGCAAGCCCAGGATGTATTGCCCGACGGCCAGGATTTCGTCATCAGAAACGGACTTCAACTGCGCAAGGGATCGGTCGGCGCCTTCCTCGTCAACGCCCAGTTGCTGCAGGACCCGAACGCCAGCGCGGACGCGAAGCAGGCCGCCGAACGCGACCTGATCGCGCTGCTCCCTGCCCTCGAGGCACTGGGCCTCTTCGACGTGTTCGAGTTGCGCTCGCCCGCGCTGCGCGACGAGGTGGCCCGTCATCGCGCGGCGCTCATCAGCTCCGCGCCGGCTGCTGCGCCGCACGCCTGATCGACGCCAGCGTCCCGCGCGTGGTGATCACCTCGGGGTCCAGCGGGATTTCGATCAGCGTGCCGGTCTCGGCCGCCAGCGCGCGCAGCAACGCGGCTTCGAACTGCCCGGTTTCGGTCACCCGCTCGGCTGCATAGCCATAGGCGCGGGCAAGACCGCAGAAATCGGGGTTGCGCAGCGCGGTCCCGCTGGTGCGCTCGGGATACTCGCGCTCCTGGTGCATGCGGATCGTGCCGAACATCCCGTTGTTGAGCAGCACGACGATGCTCTTGCCGCCATGCTGCGCGGCCGTCGCCAGCTCCTGCCCCGTCATCAGGAAATCGCCGTCGCCCGCGATCGTGAAGGCCACGCGCCCCGTCGCCAGGTTCGCGGCAATGCCGGCCGGCACGCCGTAGCCCATCGCCCCGCTGGTCGGTGCCAGCTGCGTCTTGTGGCCCTTGGCGAGCCCGTGATAGCGGAAGTAGCGATGCACCCAGCTCGCGAAGTTGCCAGCGCCATTGGTGATGGCCGCATCCGGCGGCAGGTGCTTCTGCAGCAGCGCGACGACCGCGGCCATGTCGACCGGGCCGCGCGGCGTTTCGGCCGGCATGCCGGCCAGGGCCTGCGGCACGAGGTTGGCTTCGTAATCCGCATGCGCCTGTTCGGTCCATTCTTCCCACGGCAAGGTCGGTGGGGCGCTCAGCACCTCGAGGCTGCGCGCCGCGGCGTTCATGCCGGCGTTGATCGCCAGGTCCGCCTGGTAGACGCGGTTGAGCTCTTCCGCGCTCGCATGGATATGCACCAGCGTCTGCTGTGCCTTCGGCGCTTCGAGCAGCGTATAGCCGCCGGTCGTCATCTCCCCCAGCCGCGGACCGATCGCGAGGATCAGGTCCGCATCCTTCACGCGCTGCGCGAGCTTGGGGTTGATGGCGATGCCGACATCGCCCGCATACAGCGGATGGTGATTGTCAAAAGTGTCCTGATAGCGGAAGGCGTTGGCCACCGGCAAGCGCCAGTTCTCGGCAAAGCGCTGCAGCGCCTGCGCGGCCTGCGTCGTCCAGCCGCCGCCGCCAGCGATCACCAGCGGCCGCTCGGACTTCAGCAGCAGTTGGCGCAAGGTCCGCAGCGCACCCGGGTCGCTCCAAGGCTGCACCGCCTCCACGCGTGGCAAAGGCCTTGACGCGGTTTCGGTACGCAGCATGTCCTCTGGCAGCACCAGCACCACCGGCCCCGGCCGCCCATTCATCGCCGTGGCGAAGGCGCGCGCCACATATTCCGGAATGCGGTTCGCATCGTCGATACGCTCCACGCGCTTGGCGAACCCCTTCGTGCTCGGCCCGAAGAAGCTGCCGTAGTCCACCTCCTGGAAGGCCTCGCGGTCGCGGAAGTCGCTGCCGACGTCACCCACGAACAGCACCATCGGCGTCGAATCCTGGAAGGCGTTGTGCACGCCGATCGATGCGTTGGTGGCACCCGGCCCGCGGGTGACGAAGCACACACCTGGCCGTCCTGTCAGCTTGCCGTGGGCCTCGGCCATGAAGGCTGCGCCGCCCTCCTGCCGGTTCACGATGAAACGTGCGCGGTCGCCATACGCATGAAAGCCGTCGAGCACCGCGAGAAAGCTTTCCCCCGGCACGCCGAATGCGATCTCCATGCCCTGCGCAATCAGGCACTCGACGATCAGGTGGCCTGCGGGTTGTGATGTACTCATGAGAAGTCGAACCTCAGCTGCAATGTCTCCGGCAATTATGTGCGTCTGCTCCTCATGCCTTGCGTTAATTCCCCAAATGGTTAAATTCGCGCCATGAAGGCACCGAAGGATTCCCCGACCGAGACGCTCGAACCGCGCTCGCGCGATGCCGACCGCTCGCAGCTCGCCATCCTCGCCGCGGCGCGCGAGGAGTTCTCGCAGCTGGGCCTGGCCGGCGCGCGCATGGACAGCATCGCGACGCGCGCGGGCCTCAATAAACGCCTCATCTACTACTACTTCGGCAGCAAGGACGACCTCTTCCTCGCGGTGCTCGAGCGCACCTACGCCGACATCCGCGAAGCCGAGCAGCGACTGCATCTGGACGAAATCGAGCCGGTCGAGGCGATCCGCCAGCTCGTGTCGTTCACCTGGCACTACTACCTGGAGCACCCCGAGTTCATCACGCTGCTCAACAGCGAGAACCTGCACCGCGCGGCGCACCTGAAGCGCTCCGAGCGCATCCAGGAAATGAATTCGCCACTGGTGCAGTTGCTCGACACCGTGCTCGAGCGCGGCCGCCGCGAGAACCTGTTCCATGCGGGCGTGGACCCAGTGCAGCTGTATATCTCGATCGCGTCTCTCTGCTACTTCTACCTCTCGAACAACCACACGCTCTCGGCCATCTTCGGCCGTGACCTGCGTGCGCCCAAGGCGATGGCGCAACGCCTCTCGCACATGACCGACCTGGTCCTGGGCTACGTCCTGCGCTGAGCGCGGGCGTTTACAGAACTCCTGCGGGTATTCACTAGGCAGCGTCGGTTGACGCTGCGGCGCAGCCGTTTCTACAATCGTTAATTCACTTATTGGTGAATTGAACCGATTCAAGACAGCGGCACGACCGCGCGGAGACAGACAACCATGAAGCGACTCGCACGCACCACCGCCACCACCGCATTCGCTGCGCTCACCGGCCTTGCCGCGCTGATGCCGGGCCTGGCGGCAGCGCAGAACGGCTACCCGACCAAGCCGATCCGCGTGATCGTTCCCTTCGCGGCCGGCAGCACCACCGACATCATTGCCCGCGCCATCGCCGACAAGATGAGCCAGAGCATGGGCCAGACGCTGGTCATCGACAACCGCGGCGGCGCGAGCGGCACCATCGGCCAGCAGGCCGTGGCCACGGCCGCGCCGGACGGCTACACGGTCATGATCCATTCGTCGTCGCACACGGTGAGCCCCTCGACCTTCGCCAAGCTGCCGTTCGACACGGTGGGCGACTTCGCCGGCGTCACGCCGATCTCGTCGCTGCCCAATGCGCTGGTCATTTCGCCCGCGAAGAACATCAAGACGCTGCCGCAGCTCCTGGCCGCCGCGCGCGCCAAGCCCGGCAGCATGAACTTCGCTTCGGCCGGCCAAGGAAGCGCCACACACCTGAACGCCGAGAAATTCAAGATGGCCGCGAAGATCGATGCCACCAACATCCCGTTCAAGGGATCGGGCGAAGCGGTCACCGAAGTGCTCTCGGGCCGCGTCGACTATTACTTCTCGCCCATCGCCCCGGTGATCGGCCAGATCAAGGAAGGCCAGCTGCTCGCACTCGCCGTCGGTTCGCCCAAGCGCGCGGCCGCCCTGCCCGATGTGCCCACCACCACCGAGGCCGGCGTGCCCGGCTCCGAATTCAACTTCTGGATCGGGATGATGGCGCCCGCCAAGACGCCGCGCGACATCGTCAACCGCCTGCACGACGAGGTGGCGAAGGCGCTGGCCACGCCCGAGGTGAAGGAGCGCTTCCTCAAGCTGGGCGCCGACGCGTGGACGCTCAAGCCCGAGCAGTTCGACGCCTACATCAAGGAAGAGATCGCGAGCAACGCGCAACTCGTGAAGGCCGCGGGCCTGCAGGTCCAGCAGTAAACGCACGCCTGCGCCGAGAAAGATCCGAGTCGCCTCCATGCTCCGCAAGCTCCTGCTCTCCCCGGCCCTGCGCCCGTTCCTCCTGATCCTGTTGCTGCTGGTGCTGTGGGACCTCGTGATCCGGCTCTTCAAGATTCCGGCGTACCTGATCCCGCCGCCGTGGGAGGTGGTCAAGCAGCTCGTGGCCGAGTGGCCGCGCCTGCTCAGCGAAAGCTGGAAGACCACGCTCGCCACGCTCGGCGGCTTCGGCCTCACGATCGTCATCGGCATTCCGATCGCGATGGTCATCGCCTACTCGCGGCTGGTCGAGTCTTATGTGTACCCGCTGCTGGTGTTCTCGCAGAGCATCCCGAAGGTGGCGATCGCGCCGCTGTTCGTGGTGTGGTTCGGCTTCGGCATCCTGCCCAAGGTGATCAGCGCCTTCCTGCTGGGTTTCTTCCCGGTGGTGGTGTCCACGGTGATGGGCTTCAAGTCGGTGGAGCCCGACATGCTGGACCTTGCCCGTTCGATGGGCGCGAGCCGCCTGCAGACCTTCTTCAAGATCAGCCTTCCGCAGGCGCTGCCCGCGATCTTCAGCGGCCTGAAGGTCTCGGTCACCCTGGCCGTCGTCGGCGCGGTGGTCGGCGAGTTCGTCGGCTCCAACTCGGGCATCGGCTATGTGCTGCAGGTGGCCAACGGCAACTTCGATCTGCCCCTGATGTTCGCCGCGCTCGTCGTGCTGTCGAGCATCGGCGTGATCCTTTTCGTCGCCGTCGACCTGGTCGAGCGCGTGATGATTCCGTGGCACGCATCGCAGCGCCACGCGCACTGAGTTCCTTCGTCATATCCATAAAACTCCCGGAGACAACGCCATGAAGAAACTGCTTCCCTCGATGCTTGCCGTCGCCGTCACGGCCCTCGCAACCTTTGCCATCGCACCCGCCCATGCCCAGGCGGACAAGCCCAAGGACAAGGTCACGCTGATGCTCAACTGGTACCTCTACAGCGAGCACGCGCCCTTCTTCCTCGGCAAGGAGAAAGGCTTCTATGCCGAGGAAGGCATCGACCTCGACATCCAGGAAGGCCGCGGCTCCGCCGTCACCGCCCAGGCGGTGGCCGCCAAGTCGGCGACCTTCGGCTACATCGACGTCACCACGATGATCAAGGCAGCCGCCAAGGGCGCACCGCTCAAGTCGACCGGCGTGCTGTTCCAGGTGAGCCCGATGTCGGTCATGGGCTTCAGCGAGAAGAACATCAAGACGCCCAAGGACATCATCGGCAAGACCGTGGCGGTGACGCCCGGTGACTCGATGTCGCAGATGTGGCCGCTCTTCCTCAAGGTGAACGACATCAAGCCCGACCAGGTGAAGATCGTCTCGGGCGACGGCCAGACCAAGCTCAATGCGGTGACCAACGGCCAGGCCGACCTGCTCCTGGGCTACGTGATGGACCAGGCCATCAAGCTGCAGGACGCCACCGGCAAGCCCGTGACGCCGATCCGCTTTGCCGACTCGGGCGTGAACCAGATCAGCTCCGGGATCATCACCAACAAGAACCTGCTGACCGAGAACCCCGACCTGGTGAAGCGTTTCATGCGCGCCTCCACCAAGGCCGCCGAAGCCGCCGAAAAGAGCCCCGAGGCCGCGGTCGACGCCATGCTCAAGGCCAACCCGAAGGCCGGCGTGCGCGACACGCTGATCGTGGGCATGAAGCAGAGCGTGGCGCTCTATCACACGAAGGAAACGGCGAACCAGCGCCCGTTCCGCGTGGCGATGAAGAACGTGAACGACTCGCTCGACCTGCTGGTGCAGTACGGCGGCATGGACCCGTCAACGCGCGGCAAGCCTGAAGACTACGTGACGCTCGATTTCCTGCCGAACTGATCCCCTTCTGCGCGCTCGCTGTTTGCCACCTCTCACGCACTCCATGTCCCAAGTCAACCTGATCGAAGCGCGCGGCGTCTCGAAAACGTACCAAAGCAAGGACGGCCCGGTCGAATCGCTCAAGCCGCTGGACTTCGCCATCCAGGAAGGCGAATTCGTCTCCGTCGTCGGCCCCTCGGGCTGCGGCAAGAGCACGCTGCTCAAGATGGTCGCGGGCCTGCTGCCCATCAGCGGCGGCGAACTCACGCTGGCCGGCAAGCCCATCAAAGGGCCGCAGAAGGACGTGGGCATCGTGTTCCAAAGCGCGGTGCTGCTGCCCTGGCGCAGCGTGGAAGACAACATCCTGCTGCAGGCCGAAATGCGCCACCTGCCCAAGGCCGCTTCGCAAGCGCGGGCGCGCGAGCTCATGGAGATGGCCGGCCTCAAGGGCTTCGAAGGCAAGTACCCGTGGCAGCTTTCCGGGGGCATGCAGCAACGCGCCTCGATCTGCCGCGCGCTGCTGCACGACCCCTCGGTGCTGCTCATGGACGAGCCCTTCGGCGCGCTCGACGCGATGACGCGCGAGAAGATGAACCTGGAACTGCAGCGCATCTGGATGGCCTCGAAGAAGACCGTGATGCTCATCACCCACAGCATCCCCGAAGCGATCTTCCTGTCGGACCGCGTGATCGTGATGAGCGAACGCCCCGGCTCGATCGCCGCCGTGTACGACATCGACCTGCCGCGCCCCCGCACGCTCGACATGATGGCCTCGCCCGAGTTCGGCCAGTACACGAAGCTGGTGCGCGCGCATTTCTTCTCGCAGGGCATCCTGGACCACTGAACGCCTGCCATGGACGCGCCCCGCTTTCACATCGAAGAGATCCGCTTCGCCGAGCGCGACGTGGCGCTCAGGCTGCCGTTCCGCTTCGGCGCCGCCACCGTCACCGCATGCCCGCAGGTGTACGTGCGAGCCCGTATCCGCTTCGAGAACGGTGGCACCGCCGAAGGCTGCGCGGCCGAGATGATGGTGCCCAAGTGGTTCGACAAGAACCCGGCTCTCAACAACGAGCAGAACTTCGAGCAGCTGCGCTTCGCGCTGCGCGATGCGCGTGACGCGTATGTCGCGGAAGACGATGCGCACACCGCGTGGACACACTTCGCCTCGAACTACGCCGGACTGCAGGCCCGCGCGAAAGCAAAGGGCCTGCAGGCGCTGGTGGCAAGCTACGGCCCCGCGCTGATCGACCGTGCCGTGATGGACGCGCTGTGCCTGCACACCGGCACGAGCTTCGCGACGGCGATGAGTGCCAACCTCTGCGGCATCGACATCGCAGGCAGCGGCCTCGCCGACGATCTCGCGGGCTTCGACATGCCTGCCTTCCTGGCCAGCCAATCGCCGCGCGCGAGCATCGCGGCGCGCCACACGGTCGGCCTGGCCGATGCCATCGACGACAGCGACGCGCTGCCGGATGCGCCGGCCGACGGCCTGCCCACCACGCTTGCCGCAGCGGTGACACGCTACGGCCTCACCCACTTCAAGCTCAAGCTCTGCGGCAACACCGCGCAGGACATCGACCGGCTCCAGCGCATCGCCCGCGTGATCGATGGCCACGCGCAGCTCGTGACGCTCGACGGGAACGAACAGTACGCCGATGCGGACGACTTCGCGGTCTTCCTCGACCGCATGCTCTCGACGCCCGTGCTGTGGAAGCTCGCGCAGAAGACCGTCTTCGTCGAACAGCCGATCCGCCGCGACGCCGCCCTGCAGCGCGATGTATCCGCGCTCGGCAAACGCATCCCGCTGCTGATCGACGAATCCGACGCCACGCTCGATGCCTTCGTGCAGGCCCGCGCACTCGGCTACACGGGCGTCTCGAGCAAGAGCTGCAAGGGCTTCTACAAGTCGGTCGTCAACGCGGCACGCTGCGCGCACTGGAACGCGATCGATGGCGGCGGACGCTATTTCCTCTCCGGCGAAGACCTCACCATGCAGGCCGGCATCGGCGTGCAACAAGACCTCGCGCTCGTCGGCTGGCTCGGGCTCTCGCACGTCGAGCGCAACGGCCACCACTACGTCAACGGCCTCGCGGCCGTGCCCGAGGCCGAACAGCAAGCCCTGTTGAAGCTGCACCCCGGCCTCTACGAAACCAGCGACGGCGCCACGCGCCTCGCGATCCGCGGCGGACAGCTCGACCTGTCGTCGCTCGCCGCCGCGCCCGGCTTCGCCACAGGCAAGCCCGGCGCCGGCATCTCGTGGGACGCCATGCGTTCCGTCTACTGAAGCCCCCCTCTCGCATCCCAAGGAAGAAAACGATGGCAACCCAACGTCTCGGAATCATCATGCACGGCGTCACCGGCCGCATGGGCATGAACCAGCACCTGATCCGCTCGATCTGCGCGATCCGCGCGCAAGGCGGCGTCACGCTGTCGAACGGCGACAAGGTGATGCCCGACCCGATCCTCATCGGCCGCAATGCCGAGAAGATGGAAGCGCTCGCCAAGGCCCACAACATCGCGCGCTGGGGCACCGACCTCGACAAGGCGCTGGAGAACAAGGACGACACCATCTTCTTCGACGCCGGCACCACGCAGATGCGCCCCACGCTGCTGGCCAAGGCCATCCGCGCCGGCAAGCATGTGTATTGCGAGAAGCCGATTGCGACCAACCTGAACGAAGCCGTCGAAATCGCTCGCCTGGCCGAAGGCTCGGGCCTGAAGCACGGCGCTGTGCAGGACAAGCTCTTTCTCCCGGGCCTGCGCAAGCTCGACATGCTGCGCCGCGCCGGCTTCTTCGGCCGCATGCTCAGCGTGCGCCTGGAGTTCGGCTACTGGGTGTTCGAGGGCGACCTGCAGCCCATCCAGCGCCCGAGCTGGAACTACCGCAAGGAAGACGGCGGCGGCATGATCCTGGACATGATGTGCCACTGGCGCTATGTGCTGGACAACCTGTTCGGCGAAGTGAAGTCGGTCTCGTGCATCGGCGCGACGCACATCCCCAAGCGCTGGGACGAAGCCGGCAAGCCGTACGAAGCCACAGCCGACGACGCGGCCTACGCCACCTGCGAACTCACGGGCCACAACGGCGAGCCGGTGATCGCGCAGATCAACATGAGCTGGGTCACGCGCGTGCGCCGCGACGACCTCGTGACCTTCCACGTGGACGGCACCGACGGCTCGGCCGTCGCGGGCCTGTCGAGTTGCCGCGCCCAGTCGCGCGTGGCCACGCCTCGTCCGGTGTGGAACCCGGACGAGAAGCAGATGATGAATTTCTTCGACCAGTGGCAGGAGATTCCTGATTCGCAGGTCTACGACAACGGCTTCAAGATCCAGTGGGAGCACTTCATTCGCCATGTGGTGGAGAACGAGCCCTACAAGTGGACGCTGCCCGAAGGCGCCAAGGGCGTGCAGCTGGTCGAGGCCGCGCTCGAATCGTGGAAGGACCGCCGCTGGGTCGACGTGCCCGCGCTGAAAGTCTGAAGCCATGACCCTCTCGCTGACTCTCCCCACCGCGAACGGCGCGCTCGCGCCTTACGCCCTGCGCGGCACCACGCCCGTCAAGCCCGATGCGGGCGTGAAGTTCAACCGCATCGCCTACTCGGCCGCACACGTCGTGGCCGACCCGCTCGCGGCTGTCGACCCGTGGCTGCAAGCAGCCGTCGACTGGGACACCACCATCGCCTACCGCCGCCACCTGTTCTCGCTGGGCCTGGGCGTGGCCGAGGCCATGGACACCGCACAGCGCGGCATGGGCCTCGATTGGCCCACTTCGCTCGAACTGATCCGCCGCTCGCTCGATGCCGCCAAGGACGTGCCGGGCGCGCTGGTCGCCTCGGGCTGCGGCACCGACCACCTGAACATCGACGACGTGAAGAGCGTCGACGATGTGATCCGCGGCTACGAAGAGCAGATGGCCGCCATCGAAGCGCTCGGCGGCAAGCTGATCGTGATGGCGAGCCGCGCACTCGCCCGCGTGGCGAAGAGCCCCGCCGACTACGAGCGCGTGTACGACCGCATCCTGAGCCAGGCCAAACAACCCGTGGTGCTGCACTGGCTGGGCGACATGTTCGACCCGGCGCTCGTGGGCTACTGGGGCACGAAGGACGTCGATGCGGCGATGGACACCGCCGTGGGCATCATCGCGGCGCACCCGGACAAGGTCGATGGCATCAAGATTTCCCTGCTTGACAAGGACAAGGAAATCGCGATGCGGCGCCGCCTGCCCAAGGGCGTTCGCATGTACACGGGGGACGACTTCAACTACGCCGAGCTTATCGCCGGCGACGGCTTCGGGGATGAACCGACGCACGGCAAGAGCGATGCGCTGCTCGGCATCTTCGACGCGATTGCGCCCGCGGCGAGTGCCGCACTGGGCGCACTGGCGCAAGGCAACACCGAGAAGTTCCACGCCATCCTCGGCCCTACGGTGCCGCTGTCGCGCCACATCTTCGCGGCGCCCACGCGCTTCTACAAGACCGGCGTGGTGTTCATGGCCTGGCTCAACGGTCACCAGAAGCACTTCACGATGGTCGGTGGCCAGCAGAGCACGCGCTCGCTGCCGCACTTCGCGGAGCTGTTCCGCCTGGCCGATGCGGCGAACCTGCTGGAGCAACCGGAGCTGGCAGTTCGACGCATGAAGACGCTGCTGGCCCTGCACGGCGTGGAAGGTTGAGCGAACCCATGCGCGATTTCTCGCAGAACCACGACTGGCTCTCGATCAACACCGCGACGGTGCGCAAGCAGTCGGGCGCCGAGGTGCCGCTGGACCGCATCATCGACCAGTGCGCCGAGCGCGGTATCCGCGCGATCAGCCCCTGGCGCGACCAGGTCGCTGCCGTCGGTCTCGACAAGGTGGCCCGGCAGCTGAAGGCGCACGGCGTCGGCCTGTCGGGCTACTGCCGCGGCGGGTTCTTCCCCGCGCCCGATGCGGCAGGCCTGAAGGCTGCGCTCGACGACAACCGCCGCGCCATCGACGAGGCGAAGACGCTCGACGCACCCTGCCTCGTGCTGGTGGTCGGCGCCCTCCCCGGTGCGCTCGAAGGCAAGCCTGCGTACAAGGACATCGCCCGCGCGCGCAGCGAAGTGCGCGACGGCATCGCCGCGTCGCTCGAATACGCCCGCAAGGTCGGCATGCCGCTCGCCATCGAACCGCTGCACCCGATGCAGGCCGCCGACCGCGCCTGCATCAACACGCTGGAACACGCACTCGATCTCTGCGACGAACTCGACGCAGGCAAGAGCGGCATGCTCGGCGTGGCGCTGGACATCTATCACGTCTGGTGGGACCCGAAGCTGCAGCAGCAGATCGCCCGCGCCGGCCGCGAGCGCGTGCTGGCATACCACGTCTGCGACTGGCTCACGCCCACGCGCGACCTGCTGAGCGACCGCGGGATGATGGGCGACGGCGTGGTCGAGTTGAAGAAGATCCGCGGTTGGGTCGAAGACGCGGGCTTCGCGGGTTTCAGCGAGGTCGAGATCTTCTCGAACCTCGATTGGTGGCGGCGGCCCGGGGCCGAGACGCTCGATGTCTGCATCGAGCGGCATCGCAACGCGGTGTAGACGCCTGGCCCATCGGCTTCAAAGAACCTGATAGATGCGGAAGTCGATCCGCCCTGCCGACAGTTCGTTGTAGCCGATGAGCACGAGGCCGTTCAACCACGCGTAGCGCTCGTCCGACGTCTCGAGCTTGGGTGTGGTTCTCAAGTAGGTCTCGCTGAACGCAAGGCGCTCTCCCTTGGCCAAACGCGCTCTGCCGTCCGCCGGAAGTTTCGCAACGCCTTTGCTTTCGAAGTAAACGAGCGCGCCGTCATGGGTGCGCATCGCTCCGCGGATATCGAGCCGGCTGATGCCGTCTGCACCGATCGCGACCCAGTCGACGCTGCCCGGCAGGAACTCGCCGCGCAGCTTCGGGCCATCGAGCCGGCCGCCTTTTCCGATGTAGGGCACCAGCGTGCCTCGCGGCGTGGGGACGACGATCGGCGTCTCGAGATCGACCCGCAGATCGCAAAGATGCCGGACCGGCATGGCTTCGAGCAGCGGCTGCTCGAAGAGTGCTTGCTTGTCGAGGATTGCGCTCATGGGGTCAGCTCAAGGCAGCCTTGACTTCCGCGTAGTCGAAGAACGTGTCCTTCCGCGTGACAAGTCCGGCGCCATCCACCTCGACCACGTCGAGTGCATGGAACCCGCGGCGCTCCTTGCCTGGAGGCTGAAAGGTCAAGGTCCAGTCGAGCGTCCAGTGCCGGTCGCCCAGCAGCAGGCGCCGGGTCTCCACGCCGAAGTCGGGATAGCGCTCGAAGACGCCCGCGAACTCCTGCAGCAACGCGGCATGGCCCCGCGCCTCAGTGCCACGGCCGTGCGCCTGGAAGGTCGAGTCCGGGGCGTGCAGCGCGACGATGGCTTGGGGATCGTGGGAAAGCCATGCCGCGGCATAGCGATCGGCGATGGCGGCGAGATCCAGATTGACAGGTTCAGACATGAGAAGCCTTTCGATGTGGTGCGATTGCATTCGCGGAAGTCCTATCGATTCCGCGGTGCGCGAGGAGGGTTGCAAGCCGCCTCGCGAACGCTGCCGACTATACCTATGATTTTCATAGTGACAAGCGGTATGATGCCCGGAATGACCAAGATGCCCAAGTATTCATCCACGGCGCACGCGTCGACGGACGCACATTCCAGCGCGACCCTTTGTCCGATTGCGCGCGCGCAAGACATTGTTGGCGACCGTTGGACCGTGCTGGTGCTTCGGGAGCTGTTCCTTGGAAATCGTCGCTTCGAGGAGATCCAGGTGCAGACGCAAGCCACGCCGCAGATGGTGGCGAGCCGCCTCAAGAAGCTCGAATCGGAAGGGCTGATCGAGCGCCGGCTCTACAGCGAGAGACCCCCACGGCATGAGTACCACCTCACAGAGATGGGGATCTCCTTCCATCCGGTGTTCCTCGCGCTGCGCGCCTGGGGCGAAAGATGGTGCAAGTCCGAGCACGAGGAAGTCGCCATTCAGTACATCCACATCCCATGCGGGCAGGACCCTGGATTGGGCCCCACCTGCCAGTCGTGTGGAAAGGAAATGCGCAGGGAGGAGCTTTCCGCGAAGCTGAGTGGGTCGTTCGATGCCGAGCGACAAGCGCGGCTGGGTGCGTTCAAGGCTAATCGGGCGTAGCGGCTGGCGTTCGCTCGCACCTCCAGCACCACCTCGCCGAGATTGGCACCGCACGGCAGACAGGCTTGGGCGTGCGCTTGGGCTTGGGCGAACTGCAGCCGCTTGTGCTGCAATTCGCCCCATGGCTGACCCGACCCTCGACGACCTGCGCCGCTACGCGGTGGCGCGCACCCTCTTCAGGCCGACGACGTTGCCCGGCGCGATCCGCCAGCTCGGCTTCGTGCAGGCCGACCCGATCCGCGCACCGGCGCGCGCGCAAGACCTGACGCTCCGCCACCGCGTGAAGGACTACCGCGCGGGCGATCTCGAAAGCCGCTACGCGCGCCTTGCCATCGAGGAAGACTGTCTCGTCAACTACGGGTTCCTTCCGCGCGAGCACCTGGCGCTCATGCATCCGCGCGAAGCCAAGCAAGCCTGGAACGCCGACACGCGACGCAAGGCGGCCGACGTGCTGGCCTATGTGCGCGAGCACGGCCCGGTGCATCCGCGCCAGGTCGAGCAGCACTTCGCGCACGGCCGCATCCAGAACTACTGGGGCGGTTCGAGCAACGCGACCACGCACCTGCTCGACGGCATGCACTACCGCGGCATGCTGCGCGTGGTGCGGCGCGACAGCGGCACGCGCGTCTATGAAGCCGTGACGCACATGCCCGCCGACGACAGTCCCGCCGGCCGCGCGCAACGCGCCGCTGCGCTCATCGAGTTGATCGTGCGCAAGTACGCGCCGCTGCCCGCAGCGAGCCTCACCTATCTCGTGCGCCTCCTCGGCTACGGCGCACCGCATCTCGCGGCGCAGACGCGGGCGGCGCTGCTTCTCGCGCGCGAAGAACTCGCGAGCTGCCGCATCGACGGCACGACCTGGTACTGGCCCGCCGACGAGACCCCGGCCTCGAAGCGCCATGTGCCCGACGATGCGGTGCGCCTGCTCGCGCCCTTCGATCCAGTCGTGTGGGACCGCCGCCGCTTCGAGCTGCTGTGGGGCTGGACGTACAAGTTCGAGGCCTACACGCCCGCGCCCAAGCGCCAGTTCGGCTACTACGCGCTGCCGCTGCTGTGGCATGACCGCGTGATCGGCTGGGCCAACGTGAGCGCCCCCGCAGGCCGGCTGCAACCCGCCTTCGGCTACGCCGGAAAGAAGCCGCGCGATGCGGCGTTTCGCACGGGCCTCGACGAAGAGCTGCATCGCATGACGCTCTTCCTCTCGGGCCGTTGATCCGCTTGGGTTTCCCCCAAAAGCCGCTTCTATAATTTCGCTCCTCAGCCAGCCGCCCGACAAGGGCCTGCCAGCTGTCTCCGAAGGAACGGAGACGGCAACCGCCCCGGACCGACGCCATGTCGCTGTCGAAACCGTCGGTTGCCACCCCTGCGACGCCAGAACACACAGACAACACCAGCCGGTCGCCTGCCATGGGCGCGCGGCCGGCTGCGCTCGTATTTCCACACACTGACCCGAGAAGCCATGGCACGCCCCGCCGCGTGCCGCAGCCACTCCCCATCGCTTGACAGCAAGACACCGGAGAAGCTGCACATGACCCATTCGAAGAACCGCCAGAAACCGCGCCATGCACATCGCCACCGCCGCATCGCCATCGCCGCTGCTGCCGTGGCATTGGGTGCGACAGCCCCCGCCTATGCAGAGGAAAGGGACGAAGCCGCGGAGCGCGGCAAGGCCCTGCCCACCGTGACCGTCACGAGCGACGCCGAGGAAAGCGCGACCGGCCCGGTGAGTGGCTTCGTCGCCAAGCGCGGCGCCACCGCCACCAAGACCGACACCCCGTTGATCGAGACGCCGCAGGCCATCTCTGTCATCACGCGCGACCAGATCGAGGCCCAGGGCGCGCTCACGCTGCGCGAAGTCACCAACTACACGGCCGGCGTGGTGTCGAGCTACTTCGACAGCCGTGGTGACTCGTTCAAGGTGCGCGGCGGCGACGCGATCCAGTACCTCGACGGCCTGCAACGCACGTATGGCACCTACAACAGCACCAAACCCGACCCCTACACGCTCGAACGCGTCGAGCTGCTGCGCGGCCCGTCGTCGGTGCTGTACGGCCAGGGAGGTGTCGGCGGCGTGCTGAACCTCGTGTCGAAGCGGCCGCAGGCCGAGACGCAACGCGAGGTGCAACTGCAGTACGGCAGCTTCAACCGAAAGCAGATCGCGGCCGATTTCACCGGTTCGCTCGACCCCGAGAGCAAGTGGATGTATCGCCTCGTGACCGTCAACCGCGACAGCGCCACGCAGGTCGACCACGTTCCCGACGACCGCATCGTCATCGCACCCTCGCTCACCTGGCGCCCGAGCGCCGACACCTCGCTCACGCTGCAGGCGCTCTACCAGAAGGACAAGAGCGGCTCGCTGATCGGCTTTTTCCCGTGGCAGGGCACGCTGCTGCCTTCGCTCTACGGACAGATCCCGACCTCGGCCTTCGCCGGCGAGCCGGGGTTCGATCGCTTCAATTCGCGCAACACCTCGCTGGGCTATCTCTTCAGCCACCGCCTGAACGACACCTGGACTTTCCGCCAGAACCTGCGCTCGACCGAGACCAAGGTCGACTACTACACCTCGTACACCAGCTTCGCGGCCAACCGCGCGACCGGCCGGCCCGCGCGCCCCGTCTTCAATGCCGATGCGCGCACCATCGAGCGCGACCTGAGCATCGACATCAACGGCGGCAAGATGCTGCTCATAGACAACCAGGCCGAGGCGCATTTCAAGACAGGCGCGGTCGAGCATACGCTGCTGGTCGGCGCCGACTTCCAGCGCAACACGACCTCCAAGCTCTCGGGGCGCGGGCGCGCCGGCGCAATCGATATCTATGCACCTGTCTACGGCAACTACACACCTCCGACCAGCCTCACGCGTGCGCCCGAGGTGGTGCAAAAACAGGCCGGCCTCTACCTGCAGGACCAGGTGAAGTACGGCCGCTGGATCGGCCTCCTGGGCCTGCGTCACGACAAGGCCACCACCAGCACCGAAGGCAGCCCCACCCCCACCGTCGACGACAGGGCGACCACCAAGCGCGCGGGCCTCGTGTACCTGGCCGACGGCGGCTGGGCACCGTACCTGAGCTATGCCGAATCGTTCCTGCCGCTGGGCGGCGTCGACCTGAACAACACGCCCTTCAAGCCGCAGCGCGGCAAGCAATGGGAAGCGGGCGTGAAGTGGGAACCCGTGGGCCAACGCACCTCGTTCATGGCTGCGGTGTATGACCTGCGCGACACCAACCGCAAGACCACCGACCCGGCCAATCCGCGCAACAGCGTGCAGATGGGCGAGGTGCACGTGAAGGGACTGGAGCTCGAATACAAGGGCAGCATCGCGCGCGACTGGGACTGGATCGCCTCCTACGCCTACACCGACGCGCGCGTCTCGCGCAGCAACGGCTCGGACCTAGGCAAGCGCATCTCGGGCGTGCCCAAGCACACGGCCTCGGCCTGGGTGACGCGGCGCTTCTCCATCGGCGGCGTGCCGGGCTTCACTGTCGGCGGCGGCATCCGCTACCTGGGCGAATCGTGGGATGGCATGGACGGCATCCGCACGCCTTCAGCCACCTTGCTCGATGCGATGTTCGCGTGGGACAACGGCCCGCTGCGCCTGTCGCTCAACGTGGCCAACCTCGCGGACAAGGTGCAGATCACCACCTGCCTCGCGCGCGGCGACTGCTTCTACGGCCAGCGCCGTACCGTGACTGCGAACGCGACGTATCGCTTCTGAAGAAAATCCCCGCGCGCCGGAAGGTCTGGCGCGCGGGCGACAACCCCATGCCAAAGGGGGCTTCTAGAATCGCGCCGTTGTCCGGTTCGCCGGGCGGCAAGCGTTCTCAGGGCGGGGTGCAATTCCCCACCGGCGGTGATGGCGACCGAAAGGTTGCACAAGCCCGCGAGCGCCCAAGGCCTGCGCAAGCAGGCGGCGGGGTCAGCAGATTTCGGTGCGATTCCGAAGCCGACGGTCACAGTCCGGATGAAAGAGAGCGCGAAATGCGGGCACGCCCGCGCGTTCTGCCATGCATGAGCGCGCGGCGAGCTTTGCGGTTTCGTGCGCCCTGATTCAGGAAACCTGCTTTTCAGAGGCACACCATGAGTCAGATCAACGACCTTCCCCTCTCCGCCATCACCGCGTCGAATTCGTCACGCGGCGAGCGCATCGCTTTCGTCGAGGCGCAGTGGCATTCCGACATCGTCCACCAGGCACGCGACGCCTTTCTCGAAGAGATGGCGCGCCTGGGCGTGGCGCGCGAGCTCATCGACATCTTCGACGTGCCGGGCGCCTTCGAGATTCCGCTGCACGCCAAGCGCCTGGCCAACTCGGGCAAGTACGCGGCCATCATCGGCTGCGCGCTGGTGGTCGACGGCGGCATCTACCGCCATGAGTTCGTCGCGAACACGGTGGTCAGCACGCTGATGTCGCTGCAGCTGGAGACCGACGTGCCGATCTTCTCGGCCGTGCTCACGCCGCACCACTTCCACGAGCATGTGGAGCACCGCAAGTACTTCCATCGCCATTTCGCGATCAAGGGCACTGAAGTGGCCGAGGCCTGCTTCAAGACGCTCGAAGCGCTGAAGAAGGTGGACGCGGCACTGGCTGCGTGACAACGGAGGGGCGTCCGCAGTAATCTGCGCGGATGGCTTCTTCACCCGCTTCCGAAGACCGCTACATCCTCTACGGCGCGCCCGGCTCGGGTGCCACGCCGGTCCATGCGGCGCTGACGCTGATCGGCGCGCAGGTCGAGACCGTCGACGTCGCCACCTGGGAGAGCGACGCCGAGCGCGAGCGCATGTCCAAGGTCAACCCGATGCGGCAAGTGCCCGCGCTGGTGCTGCCCTCGGGCGAGGTAATGACCGAGAGCGCAGCCATCCTCATCTGGCTCGGCGACCGCTACCCCGAAGCCGGGCTCTGCCCCGCGCCCGGCGACCCGCTGCGTGCGCGCTACCTGCGCTGGATGGTCTACCTGCCGGCGGCCATCTACTCGCTCTTCTGGGTGCGCGACGAGCCCACGCGCCTCACACCCGATCCCGCGGCGCAGGCCGTGATGCTCGAGCGCAGCGCAGAGCGCATTGCGCAATGCTGGCACCTGATGGACACGCAGATCGACGAGCCCGCGCCCTACCTGCTCGGCGAGAAGATCAGCATGCTCGACCTGTACGTGACGGTGCTGTCGCGCTGGACGCCGCAGCGCCGGCGCTTCTACCGCGTGGCCCCCCGCATGGCACGCGTGGTGCGGCTCGTGGATGCCGATCCGAGGCTGGCCGAATTCTGGGCCGCGCGCTTTCCGTTCTCGATGGACGAGGAAGCCAAGAAGAACTGACTGACACCCGCGCTTCCGATAATCGACGCCATGACCGCACGCACCCCCACCACCGATTACCCGATGACGATCTATCACAAGCCCAACTGCAGCACGTCGCGCAACGTGCTGGGCTTGATCCGCGAAAGCGGCGTCGAACCGACGATCGTCCTGTACCTGGAAACGCCGCCTTCGAAGAAGAAGCTGCGCGAACTCGCCAAGGCCATGGGCATGACCGCGCGCGACCTGCTGCGCACGAAGGAAGCGCCGTACGAAGAACTGAAGCTCGCCGACTCGAAGTGGAGCGACGACCAGTTGTTCGATGCGATCGTGGAGAACCCGATCCTCCTGCAGCGTCCGATCGTCGTCTCACCCCGCGGCACGTTGATGTGCCGGCCGTGGGAGCGCGTGCGGGAAATACTCCCCGCTTAAAGCCGTTGTTGATCCGCGGCCTGCTGCGCCAGGCCCCACGCGACATGCTCGCGCACGAGTTCGCTCGAATGCGCGGCGCGCGTTGCCAGCGCTTCCTTCGCGCCGTCCTCGCCCGTCCTCGCCGCGTTGCCCAGCGCCACCGCGATGTTGCGCAACCACCGCTCGTGCCCGATGCGGCGTATCGGGCTGCCCTCGGTACGGCGAAGGAAGTCGTCTTCGGTCCATGCGAAGAGCTCGGCCAGCGTGCGCCCCGTGAGGCCTTCGCGCGCGTCGAAATCGGGCAATGCGCTTTTCTTCGCGAACTTGTTCCAGGGGCAGATCAGCTGGCAGTCGTCGCAGCCGTAGATGCGGTTGGCCATCAGCGGCCGCAGTTCCTCCGGGATCGGCCCGCCATGCTCGATGGTGAGGTACGAGATGCAGCGCCGCGCGTCGAGCCGCCGCGGCGCGACGATCGCCTGCGTCGGGCACACGTCGATGCAGGCGCTGCAGCTGCCGCAGTGCGCGGTAACGGGCTCGCTCTCGGGCAGCGCCATGTCCACATAGATCTCGCCGAGAAAGAACATCGAGCCCGCGTCGCGGTCCAGCACCAGCGTGTGCTTGCCGCGCCAGCCCTGGCCGCTGCGCGAAGCAAGCTCGGCTTCGAGCACGGGCGCCGAATCGGTGAATGCACGGTGGCCGAACGGACCGACCTCTTCGGCGATCTTCTCGGCCAGTTTCGCGAGGCGATTGCGCAGCACCTTGTGATAGTCGCGCCCCCGCGCATAGACGGACACGATGGCCTCGCCGGGCCGCGCGAGGCGATCGAACTCGATGGCCTGCCAGTCGGGGGGCGTATCGCGCGGCAGGTAGTCCATGCGCGCGGTGATCACGCTCACGGTGCCCGGCACCAGCTCGGCGGGGCGCGCTCGGCGTGTGCCGTGCGTTTCCATGTATTGCATTTCGCCATGGAACCCATGGGCCAGCCACTGCATCAGACCGTCCTCGGCGCTCGATAAATCGACGCCCGCGATTCCGATTTGGGAGAATCCGAGTTCCCGGGCCAAAGCCTGAATACGAACAACGAGTGGATGGCTGACGATCACTTGCCGATTGTAGAAACGCCCAAGGGCACCCCACGCACCCGCGTCCTGCGCTGGGGCAGCGAAGCCGACACCGACGCCTTCGCGCAATCGCTCGCCGCCTCGCCCGCCTTGCGCGATGCCTTCATCGCCCTCGAAGGCGACCTGGGCGCCGGCAAGACCACCTTCGTTCGCCACCTGCTGCGCGCACTCGGCATCACGGGGCGCATCAAGAGCCCCACCTATGCGGTGGTCGAGCCCCACGAGGCGCCCGACGGCCTGCAGATCTTCCATTTCGACTTCTATCGCTTCGCCGACCCGCGCGAATGGGACGACGCCGGTTTCCGCGACATCTTCGCGGGCCCGGGCCTCAAGCTGGCCGAATGGCCAGAAAACGCCGCGGGCCGCACACCGATTGCCGACCTCGCTATTAAAATAGAAGCAATGACCGACGACACACGCAGCGTGACCCTCCTCGCGAACACCCCTCGCGGCAGCGATCTGCTGGCGCGCATCGCCGCATGAAGGCGGGTGGACTGAAACGGCGCGTGCTGCTGCAGGGCGGCAGCATCGCGCTGATGCTCGGCGTGCACCAGATCGCACGCGGCGCCACCATCCTTGCGGTTCGCGTCTGGCCCGCAGCCGACTACACCCGCGTGACCATCGAGTCCGATGCGCGGCTCACCTCGCAGCAACTGGTGGTGGGCAGCCCGCCGCGGCTGGCCGTGGACATCGAAGGCATCGAGCTCAACAGCGAACTGCGCGAACTGGTCGGCAAGATCAAGCCGGGCGATCCGTACATCAACGGCCTGCGCGTCGGGCAGAACGCGCCGACGGTCGTGCGCATCGTGTTCGACCTGAAGCAGACGGTGCGGCCGCAGGTGTTCTCCCTCGCGCCGGTGGCGGCGTACAAGCACCGGCTGGTGCTCGACCTGTATCCCGAGCAGGCCATCGATCCGATGGAGGCGCTGATTGCCGAGCGGCTGCGCGATGCGCCCAAGCCAGGCAGCGGCACCAACAATGGCTCGTCGGTGGCCGGCATTGCGCCCTCCGCGCCCGCAGCGCCGGTGCGTCCCGCAATGCCCGCGGGCGATCCGCTGGGCGATCTCATGGCGCAGCAATCGATGCGCCCCGGCCCCGCAGCGCCCGCGCCGCCGGTCGTGGCGGGCGCCGACCGGCCTTCCGCTCCGCCCGTGCTCGTGGCGCCGGCACCGCTGCCGCCCGTGGTGGGCACCGCGCCGGTAAAGCCCGTGCCGCCGCCCGTCGCGGTCGCACGCGGCGGCGCCACCGCGAGCCGCACCGACCGCATCATCATCGTGGCGCTCGACCCCGGCCACGGCGGCGAAGACCCCGGCGCCACCGGCCCCAGCGGCACGCGCGAGAAAGACATCGTGCTGCAGATCGCCTTTCGCCTGCGCGACCGCATCAACGCGGGCAGCGTCAACGGCAACCCGATGCGCGCCTTTCTCACCCGCGATGCCGACTTCTTCGTGCCACTGGGCGTGCGCGTGCAGAAGGCGCGGCGCGTGCAGGCCGACCTGTTCGTGAGCATCCATGCCGATGCCTTCACCACGCCCGCCGCGCGCGGCGCCAGCGTCTTCGCACTGAGCCAGAGCGGCGCATCGAGCAGCGCGGCGCGCTGGTTGGCCAACAAGGAAAACGATGCCGACAAGGTCGGCGGCGTGAACGTCGGCAATCACGAGGCGCAGGTGCAGCGCGCACTGCTCGACATGAGCACGACGGCGCAGATCAACGACAGCCTGAAGCTCGGCGGCGCGATGCTCGGCGAGATCAAGGGCATCGGTGCGCGGCTGCACAAGGGCCAGGTCGAGCAGGCCGGCTTCGCGGTGCTGAAGGCGCCGGACATTCCAAGCGTGCTGGTGGAGACGGCCTTCATCAGCAACCCCGAGGAAGAAGCCAACCTGCGCCGCGTCGACTACCAGGAGAACCTGGCCGATGCGCTGATGCGCGGCATCCAGCGTTACTTTGCGCAGAATCCGCCGCTCGCGCGCAGCCGGCAGCTCTAGACCTTAGGCTCGCCCCCGGCTTCGCGCACTTCGTATCGCTTCTCCTTTCCCTACCGGGGACGACACCAGCGGCCCGGCAAAGCCGGTTCCGCGGTGTCCCGCGAAAAGGCGCATGCACGGCCCCTTTGTAAAGCCAAAGCACGCCTTCTGTCCCACGCAGGCCGGCCCATCACACCGCACAGGCAGGCGCGGCAGGCTCCTACACGTGGCGGGCGGCACTTTTGCAGATGATGAATCCATCACTCCTCGAAAGGTGGACATCATGAAGACACGTCTCTGGATCGCTGCAGCTGCAGCCACTTCGGTCATGGCAATCGCGGGCTGCGCAAGCGGTCCCAACCAGAACCTGGGTACCGGTGTGGGCGCGGTCGGCGGTGCGCTGGTGGGCAATGCCATCGGCGGCAACACCGCCAGCACGGTGGGTGGTGCCGCCATCGGCGGCCTCATCGGGAACCAGGTCGGCCGCAATGCCGACGAGCGCAACTACTACAACCAGCAGCGCTATCCGCAGGGCAGCAACTACTACCCGAGCAACGGTCCGCGCTATTGAGCGGACCCAAGCCGTTGGCTGAATGAAAAAGCGCGCCTCGGCGCGCTTTTTCACGTCCGCTGAAACGCCTCAGGCCTGGGCAGCGGCCCGCGCCTTTTCGGCCTTCGACGCGCGCCACGCACCGAAGATGGCCAGCAGCCCCGGCACGAAGATCAGTGCCCAGATGATCTTGTCCAGGTGCTGCTTCACGAACGGCAGGTTGCCGAAGAAGTAGCCGGCGGTCGCGATGCCCAGCACCCAGATCAGCGCGCCCACCACGTTGTACATGGTGAACTTCGCGCGACTCATCTCCGCCACGCCCGCCACGAACGGCGCGAAGGTGCGAATGAACGGCATGAAGCGCGCAAGGATGATGGTGATGCCGCCGTAGCGCTCGTAGAAGCTGTGGGCCTGGTCGAAGGCCTTGCGGTTGAAGAAGCGCGAGTTCTCCCACTGGAAGACCTTCGGTCCGAAGTAGCGGCCGATGGAATAGTTGGTCTGGTCGCCGAGGATGGCCGCGGCGATCAGGATGCCGCAGGCCAGCGGGAAGTTCATGAGCCCCGCGCCGCACAGCGCGCCGACGATGAAGAGCAGCGAGTCGCCCGGCAGGAACGGCATCACCACCGCGCCGGTCTCCACGAAGACGATCAGGAAGAGCAGCGCATACACCCAGGGCCCGTAGGCAATGACGAATGCTTCGAGGTGTTTGTCGACGTGAAGGATGAAGTCGACGAGAAAGCTGATGATTTCCATGGCCGCGGATTATCCTTGTTGACGTTCTGCGCCTCTTTCGAATTCCCCCATGATTCACATACGCGAAGCCCTCGATGCGGACTGGCCCGCCATCTGGTCCGTGCTCGAACCGACGTTCCGCCGCGGCGACACCTACACCTATCCGCCCGACGTGAGCGAGGAAACGGCCCGCCATTCGTGGACGAAAGTACCCACCCATACGTTCGTGGCCTGCAACGAAGAGGGCACGGTGCTCGGTACCTACGTCATACGCCCCAATCAGCCCGGCCAGGGCGCGCACGTGAGCAACTGCGGCTACGTGGTGTCCGAGGCCGCGCGCGGCCTGGGCGTGGCCTCGGCGCTGTGCGAACACTCGCAGCAGCAGGCCCTGCGCATGGGCTTTCTGGCGATGCAGTTCAACTTCGTCGTGTCCACCAACGCGCGCGCGGTGCGGCTCTGGCAACGGATGGGCTTCGCCATCGTCGGCACGCTGCCCGGTGCGTTCAGGCATCCGCAGCACGGCTTCGTGGATGCCTTCGTCATGTACAAGCAGTTGCAAAATTTCGCGACCCGCGGCTCGGCATGAAGAAGATCGATCCGCGGCTCCTGCAGGCTTTCGTGGCCGTCGCGCGCGAGGGCTCGGTCTCGCGCGGTGCGCAGCGCCTCTTCCTCACGCAACCGGCGGTGAGCCTGCAACTCAAGGAACTCGGCGCGCTGGTCGAGCTGGAGTTGTTCCAGCGCACCCCCACCGGTCTCCTGCTGACGCGCGACGGTGCGGCGCTGCTGAACCATGCCGAGCACGCGCTCGAAGGGCTGAACGATTTCGCGGTGGCCGCGGACCGGCTCAAGGGCGGCGTGCGCGGATCGCTGCGCATCGGCACCATCCTCGACCCGGAGTTCACGCGGCTCAGCCCGCTCCTGAAAGAGTTGGTCACGCTCGCGCCCGAACTGGAGACCGAACTGCACCACGGCACGAGCGGCGAAGTGCTGGCCCGACTCCTCAACAAGGAACTGGACATCGGCTTCTACCTGGGCGACCCCGATGCAAGCGATCTGCCGCAGGCCAGCTCGGCCGCGCGGCGCGGCGACGGCAAGACCTTCCATTCGGAGGTGCTGACCCGCTTCGACTACCAGGTGATCGGCCCGAGCGGCTGGGCGCCGCAGGTGCTGGGACGCGAATGGCCGGACCTGGCCTGCCTGCCGTGGGTGCTCGCGCCACCGACCTCCTCGCATTCGCGCCTCTTGGCCCCCGTGCTGCAACAACACCGGCTGGTGTTGAAGAAGGCGGCGCAAGCCGACCAGGAAACCTCGATGCTCGCGCTGGTGCGTGCGGGCGTGGGCATTTCGCTGGCGCGCGATGCGGTGGCGTTGCGCGCCAGCCAGCGTGACGGACTGGTGATCGCCGACCGGGTGAGCATCGGCTGCGACCTGCGCTTCGTCTGCCTGGCCGGATCGCTCAAGCGCCCGGAAGTGGCCTGCGCGTGGCAGGCCCTGTCGCGCGCATGGCGGCGCGCGTTCTGAACTGCGCCGGCTTCAGACCCGGCGCTGCGCCATCGCGCTGAGCGCGGCGTCGGGCCGCATCGCACCGCGCACCGGTGTGGCCGCAACCTTGCGCCAGCCCTTTGGCATGCAGGCCAGCATCAGCGCCGCGAGCAGTGCCGCGCTTCCGAGCGCGTACAGCCCGGCCGCCGAGCCGCCGTGGTGCTGCTCCACATAGGTCCTCAAGCTCGGCGCCACGAAGCCGCCGAGGTTGCCGATGGAGTTCACCAGCGCAATGCCCGTGGCGATGCCCAGCCCCGAGAGCCGCTCCGACAGGAAGGCATAGAAGATGGGCGTGCCCGAGAGGTACGTCGATGCACCGATCGACAGCGCCGCGATCGCGAAGATCGGAGAACCATGCGCCGACAGGCACACGCACACGCCGAAGATCGTGTACAGCGTGGCCACGGTGATGCGCCGCCGGTCATGGTGGCGGTCCGACCAGCGCGTGACGAAGTACACGACGAACAGCGCCAGCACCCACGGAATGCTGGTGACGAAGCCCACCATCAACCCGATCTTCTGGCCGAGGATCTGCGCCACCTGGCTCGGCAGGTAGAAGATCAAGCCGTAGGCGGCGATCTGCACGATGAAGAAGTTCACCGCGAAGAACATCACCTTCGGATTGCGCAGCGTCTGCATCACCGTGTGCGGACTGTCGACGGATTTCTCGGCCGCCTCCTGGTCGAGCACCGCCTGCAGGGCGTCCTGCTGGGGCCGCGTGAGCCACGGGGCGGCATGCGGCCGGTCGACGATCACGAAGAACGCGACGATGCCCACCACCACCGCCATCGCGCCCTCGATCAGGAACATCCATTCCCATCCCTTCAGGCCGCCGATGCCGTGCATGTCGAGCAGCGCGCCGGAAACCGGTCCGCCGATGACCAGCGCACCCGCAAAGCCGAACAGGAGGATGCCGTTGGCCTGCGCCCTGACCTTCGCGGGGAACCAGTAGGTCAGCGTCAGCAGCACGCCGGGATAGAAGCCCGCCTCCGCGATGCCCAGCAAGAAGCGCAGCACGTAGAACGACATCTCGCTGGTGGCGAACATCATGGCCGACGCCACGAGCCCCCAGGTCACCATGATCCGGCACAGCCAGATGCGCGGGCCGACGCGCGAGAGGATCACGTTGCTCGGTACCTCGAAGATCGCGTAGCTCACGAAGAAGATTCCCGCGCCCAGCGCGAAGGCGCTGTCGCTGATGCCGGTGTCGATCTGCAGCGCGCTCTTGGCGAAGCCGACGTTCACCCGGTCGAGAATCGACATGATGTACATGACGATCAGCATCGGAAGAAGGCGCCAGCGGGCCTTGCGGATCGCGCCGCTCACCAGGTCGCTGTAGGGACTCGTTGTCATTGTTGTTGTCTCCGGATGGTTGTTGTGTCTGTGGGGATGCGCCGGTGCGTCAGCCGCGCGCGACGGCACCCGCCACCGGGTTCGTGACCGCACCCAGGCCGTCGATCTCGACCGTCACCACATCGCCGCGCTTCAAGAAGCGCGGCGGCTTGAGCCCGAGGCCCACGCCCGCGGGCGTGCCGGTGAGGATCAGGTCGCCGGGCTCCAGCGTCATTGCGCGCGAGAGGTAGGCGATGAGGTAGGCGACCGAAAAAATCATCTCGCGCGTGTTCGACGACTGCACCGCCTCGCCATTGACGCGGCAATAGATGCCCAGCGACTGCACATCGGCAATCTCGTCGCGCGTGACCATCGTGGGCGCCAGCGGGCAGAAGCCGTCGAGCGACTTGCCGCGCACCCATTGCGCCTCGCCCAGCTGCACGTCGCGCGCGCTCACGTCGTTGGTCGCCACGTAGCCGAAAACGTGCGAGAGCGCATCGGCCTCGCGCACGCCGCGCGCACGGCGGCCGATGACCACGCCCAGCTCGGCCTCCCAGTCGACCTTCTCGGTGAAGCCTTCGGGCCACGCGATCGGGTCGCCATGCGCGGCCAGCGTGTTGCCGAACTTGGCGAAGATGACCGGCTTCTCGGGGATGGCGAGGCCGGTCTCGATGCAGTGGTCGCGGTAGTTCGCGCCCACGCAGACGATGTTGCGCGGCACCAGCGGGGCCGCGGGCTCCAGGCTCGCGAGCGGCACGGGCTCGCCGTCATCGCGCCAGGCCGCGCCCTCCACGATGGCCTGCATGTCGCGCGCATCCACGAGTTGCAGCGCGCCCTCCTTCACATACCCCACGCGCAGGCCGTCCTGCGCTCGAACCGTCATCCACTTCATTGCTCGACTCCGATGGTTGAAAAAATCTGGCTTGTTCGTGCCGGTGATTGCGTCAGTGGTTGCGGCGGGGAATGCCCGCGGTCTGCGCCACGCGCTGGTACTTGGTGGCGGGCTTGAGCACCATCCCTTCGGAGAGGGTGTCCACCATGGCGCGCTGGATTTCCTGCCAGGGCGTCTGGCTCGCGGGAATCGGGTAGCCGCCGCTCGCCTCGAGCGCGCGCGCACGCGCCTGCAGCACCTCGTCGCTCACGAGCATGTTCACCGTGCGGTGCTTGAGATCGACGCGCACCGCATCGCCGGTCTGCAGCAGCGCGAGACCCGCGCCCGCGGCCGCCTCCGGCGAGGCATTCAGGATCGAGGGCGACCCCGAGGTGCCCGACTGCCGCCCGTCGCCGATGCACGGCAGTGCCGACACGCCGCTCTTGAGCAGGTGCGCGGGCGCCCGCATGTTGACCACCTCGGACGAGCCCGGATGCCCGATGGGCCCGACGCCGCGCATGAACAGGATGCAGCGCGCGTCGATGTCGAGCGTCGGGTCTTCGATGCGGCGCTCGAAATCCTCCGGCCCGTCAAACACGATGGCGCGCCCGACGAAGGCGTCGGTATCGCCCGGCGTGCTGAGGTAGCGCGCCCTGAACTCGTCGGAGATCACGCTGGTCTTCATGATCGCGCTGTCGAACAGGTTGCCCGACATGACGAGGAAGCCCGCGTTCTCCTTCAGCGCATTGCCGAAGGAGCGGATCACATCGGCGTCCTTCACCGGCGCATCGACGCAGTTGACGGCCAGGGTCTTGCCGTTGACGGTGAGCGCGTCTTCGCGGATGAGGCCGTGGCGATGCAGCTCCGCGACCACAGCGGGCACGCCGCCCGCGCGGTAGAACTCCTCGCCGAGGTATTTGCCGGCCGGTTGCATATCGAGGATGAGCGGCACCTCGAGCCCGACCGTCTCCCAGTCCTGCACAGTCAGGTCGACACCCGCGTGCTTGGCAACGGCCACCAGGTGGATCGGCGCGTTGGTCGAGCCGCCGATGGCCGAGTTGACGACGATCGCGTTCTCGAAGGCAGAGCGCGTGAGGATGTCCGAGGGCTTCAGGTCCTCGCGCACCATCTCGACGATGCGGCGCCCCGTTTCGTAGGCCATCTGCCCACGCTCGCGGTAAGGCGCCGGAATGGCCGCGCAGCCGGGCAGGCTCATGCCGAGGGCTTCGGCCAGCGCATTCATCGTCGAGGCCGTGCCCATCACGTTGCAATGGCCGGCAGAGGGCACCGTGGAGGCGACCAGGTCGATGTAGCCGGGAAAGTCGATGCTGCCCTTGGCGAACAGTTCGCGCGCCTTGAACAGCGTGGTGCCGGTGCCCGTGCGCTGCCCGTCGTGCCAGCCGTTGAGCATCGGCCCGCCCGACAGGATGATCGCGGGAATGTTGGCGGTGGCCGCGGCCATGAGCGCGGCGGGCGTGGTCTTGTCGCAGCCGGTGGTGAGCACGACGCCGTCGATCGGATAGCCCGTGAGGATTTCCACAAGCCCCAGGTATGCGAGGTTGCGGTCCAGCGCGGCGGTGGGGCGGCGGCCGTTCTCCTGGATCGGGTGCATCGGGAACTCCATCGCGATGCCGCCCATCTCGCGGATGCCGTCGCGCACGCGCTGCGCCAGCTCGCGGTGGTGGCGGTTGCAGGGCGTGAGGTCGGAGCCGCTCTGCGCGATGCCGATGATGGGCTTGCCGGATTGCAGTTCTTCGCGCGTGAGGCCGTAGTTCAGGTACCAGGCCAGGTGCAGGACCGAGAGTTCGCTGTGCTCGGGGTTGTTGAACCACGCGGCGGAGCGGAGGGGGCGGGTTGTTGTCATGGCGTCTCTGTTCAGTGGGGTGAGCGGAAAGAGCGCGCGAGACGACCCCTCGCGAGATGGCTTCGCCATCGCGATTCGTTCGGGTGTCTCCGGTGCGTTCTTGTGGTGCGGCGCAAGCTTAGGCAAAGGCCTTCGCGGGCGCCAATGAGATCGGTTGAGGGGCTGTATAAGCGCGGCAAATACACCGGCACACCGGCGTACCCATGCAAGACCGGGTTTTGGGCCCGCTTTTAGAATGTTTCCGGTGAGCGCACTACCCTCCTCCATTCCCCCCTCCCCCCGCCGCCCGATCCGCGAGCTTCCCGATGAGCTGATCAGCCAGATCGCCGCCGGCGAAGTGGTCGAGCGGCCGGCCTCGGTGGTGCGCGAACTGCTCGACAACGCCCTCGATGCGGGCGCGAGCCAGATCACGGTGCGGCTTGCCTCGGGCGGCGTGCGGTTGATCTCTGTGGAAGACGACGGCCTGGGCATTCCGCGCGAAGAACTCACGGTGGCCCTGCGCCGCCATGCCACCAGCAAGATCGCGAGCCTGGACGACCTGGAGACGGTCGGCACCATGGGCTTTCGCGGCGAGGCGCTCGCGGCGATCAATGCGATTGCCGAGCTCAGCATCCTCTCGCGCTTCACCGGTGCCGACAGCGCCTTCGCGCTCGACGGCCGCACCGGCGAACTGCGCCCGGTGGCGCGTTCGGTCGGCACCACGGTCGAAGTGCGCGAACTCTTTTTTGCGACGCCCGCGCGCCGCAAGTTCCTCAAGACCGATGCCACCGAGCTGGCCCATTGCATCGAGGCGGTGCGCCGCCACGCGCTGGCCCGGCCCGAGGTCGGCTTCTCGGTCTGGCACGACGGCAAGCTGGTCGAGCAATGGCGCGCGGCCGACGCACGCGAGCAGCGGCTGGCCGATGCGCTCAGCGACGACTTCGTGGCCAAGAGCGTGGCCGTCGAGCACGTGGGCGGCGTGGTGCGCGTGGTCGGCCGCGCCGGCATTCCCGATGCGGCGCGCTCGCGCGGCGACCAGCAGTTCTTCTATGTCAACGGCCGCTTCGTGCGCGACAAGGTGCTCTCGCACGCGGTGCGCAGCGCCTATGAAGACGTGCTGCACGGCCAGCGCCAGCCGATCTATGCGCTGTACCTGGAGATCGATCCGTCGCGCGTCGACGTGAACGTGCACCCGACCAAGATCGAGGTGCGCTTTCGCGATGGCCGCGAGGTGCACCAGGCGGTGCGCCACGCCATCGAGGACGCACTGGCCGCGCCGCGCGCTGGCGATGCAGTGGCCCCCAGCGGTGCGCCGCAGCCCTTCTTCAAGGAGACCCCGCTGCCTGAGAGCGCGAGCTGGTCGCAGCCGGCCATGAACTTCGTGGCACGGGAGCGCGGTGCCGGCGATTTCGAGGCGATGTGGCCGCGCCGCACCGACGAACTCGGGCATGCACCCGATTCCACGCCCTCGCACTGGCCCCTGACCGACGCGGCGCCGATGACCTTCAGGGCACCCGTGGGGCTGCCCTCGAGCCCCGAAGAAGATCCCGCTTCCTCCGCCGCCACCAACGAGCAAGCCTGGCCCCTCGGCCGCGCGCTGGCTCAGCTGCAAGGCATCTACATCCTGGCCGAGAACACCCAGGGCCTGGTGGTGGTCGACATGCATGCGGCCCACGAGCGCATCGTCTACGAACGGCTCAAGACGCAGCTCGACGGCGCCGCCATCACCAGCCAACCGCTCTTGATTCCCGCGACCTTCGCGGCCACGCCGCAGGAAGTGGCCACGGCCGAGGCCTGCGCCGAGGTGCTGCCCACGCTGGGGCTGGAAATCACCGCGTTCTCGGCACGCACGCTCGCGGTGCGCGCCGTGCCCGGAACGCTGGCCGATGGCGATCCGGTCGAGCTGGCGCGCAGCGTGCTGGCCGAACTGGGCCAGCACGACGCCAGCACCGTGGTGCAGCGCGCACAGAACGAATTGCTGTCCACCATGGCCTGCCACGGCGCCGTGCGGGCGAACCGCAAGCTCACCATCGACGAGATGAACG
Organism: Variovorax boronicumulans; assembly: GCF_030812215.1. Lineage (GTDB taxonomy): Bacteria > Pseudomonadota > Gammaproteobacteria > Burkholderiales > Burkholderiaceae_C > Variovorax > Variovorax boronicumulans_C. The sequence goes on from NZ_JAUSSG010000002.1 coordinate 432,035, forward strand.
CACTGTTACGCCAGATGGAAGCCACCGAGCGTTCGGACCAGTGCAACCACGGCCGGCCGACCTGGCGGCAGCTGTCGATCCGCGAGCTCGACACGCTGTTCATGCGCGGCCGATAGCCGAATCGGCACTTTTTTCAGGGTTTTCGAGGGTTTCCGGGGGTCATCCGGGGACCGGGCACGCACGTTGCATGGTCTAGCCAAAGCGCCGTCGAGCGCTGTTTCAGGGGGTTACCAGGGCGCAACGCCGGCGCGCCGTGGTGAAAGCGGATGAAACTTTCGGCCGGTATCGCTGTCCCTCAACCCCATGATGAAACGCTGGACCCTCCTCGCGTCTGTCCTCTCGCTTTGCGCTCTGCTCGCCGCCGGTTGCTCCACGTTCGACGAACAACAGCGCGAATGGATCTTTCAGCCCAGCGACCGCAGCTGGGGCAACACCGCCACCATGACGCAGGGCATGGAGGACGTCTGGATCGATTTCCAATCCTCCATCACCGGCGAACCCGCGCGACTGCACGGCCTGTGGCTGGGCGGTGCCCCCGAGACCACCGAAACCCCCGTGCTGCTGTACCTGCACGGCGCGCGCTACAACGTGGCCGGCTCGGCGCCGCGCATCCAGCGCATGCACGAGTTGGGCTTCTCGGTGCTGGCCATCGACTACCGCGGCTTCGGCAAGAGCTCCAAGGGCCTGCCCTCGGAAGAATCGGCCCGTGAAGACGCCCGCGCCGCCTGGACCTGGCTGGCCGCGCGCCACCCCAGGCAACACCGTTACATCTTCGGCCACTCGCTGGGCGGCGCCATCGGCATCGACCTGGCGGCGCATGTGAACGACGAGAGCGGCACCATCGTGGAGAGCACCTTCAGCTCCATCGCCGACGTGGTCAGCAGCTTCAAGTGGGGCTGGCTGCCGCTGGGCCCCTTCATCACACAGCGCTTCGAGGCCATCAACACCGTCAAGGACATCGGCGCACCGCTGCTGGTGGTGCATGGCACGGCCGACAGCCTGATCAATCCGACGCTGGGCCGCAAGCTCTATGACGCGGCCACGGTGCCCAAGCTGTTCGTGCTGGTCGAGGGCGGCTCGCACCACAACACCAACTCGGTGGGCGAGGCGCAGTACCGCGCGGCGCTGACGCAGCTGTTCCGCATGAAGCCCGACAACATGGTGGCGCGCAACCAGCCGAAGCTGTCGCCGCCCACGCTGGCCCTGCCGCTGCCGCCTGCGATGGCACCGCAGGACGTGCGCGACGAGGCGCGCGCGAACAGCGTGCCCGCGGCGATCTGAAACCCGATCCGTTCGGGCTGAGCCTGTCGAAGCGCTGCGCGAGGCTTCGACGAGCTCGGCCCGAACGGTTGTTCAAGCGAGGTTGAAAGGCAACTGCCGCAAAGGCTTGCCGGTGATCTGCGCCACCGCATTGGCGAACGCGGGCGCCAGCGGCGGCAGCCCCGGCTCCCCCATCCCCTTGGGCGCATCGGCGCTGGGCACGATGTGGATGTCGAACTCCGGCACCTGCGTGATGCGGGCGACCGTGAAATCGCCGAAGTTGCCCTGCTGCACAACGCCGTCCTTCAGCGTGATCGCACTGCCGGAAAGGCAGGTCGACAGCCCCATCACCGCCGCGCCCTGCACCTGCGCTTCCACGCTGCGCGGATTGACGGCCAGGTTGCAGTGCACGCCGCTGGTCACGCGGTGCAGCACCGGCTGGCCGTCCTTGACCGAGGCTTCCACCACATAGGCCACCACCGACTCGAAGGACTCGTGCACCGCCACGCCCCAGGCGCGGCCGTCCGCCAGCTTCTTCTTGCCGTAGCCGCTCTTGTCCACGGCCAGTTGCAGCGCGGCGCGATGGCGCGGGTGCTTGTCGCCGAAGAGCTGCATGCGGTAGGCCACCGGGTCCTGCTTCGTGCTGCGGGCGATCTCGTCGATCAGCGTCTCCATCACGAAGGCGGTGTGGGTCGAGCCCACGCTGCGCCACCACAACACCGGCACGTTGACCTGCGGGTGATGCACCGTCAGGCGCATCGGCACCGGGTACGGGTCGCGCATGCCCTCCACCGCCGTGGCGTCGATGCCGTCCTTCACCATCATGCCGGCGAACACCGTGCCCGCGGTGATCGACTGGCCGACGATGACGTGGTCCCACGCGAGGATCTTGCCGCGCTCGTCGAAGCCGATGCTTGCGCGGTGCAGGTGCATCGGACGGTAGTAGCCGCCCTTCATGTCGTCCTCGCGGCTCCACAGCAGGCGCACGGGTGCATCGAGGCCGGCGGCGCGCGTGGCCTTGGCGATCTCGCAGGCCTCGACCACGAAGTCGCTGCTGGGTGCGAAGCGCCGGCCGAAGCCGCCACCCGCCATCTGCACGTTCACCTTCACCTGGGCGGGATCGAGCTTCAGCGTGCGCGCCGCAGCCTGCCCGTCGGAGTCGGCGGACTGGGTGCCGATCCACAGCTCGGCGCGGCCGTCCGACAGCTTCACTGTGCAGTTCATCGGCTCCATCGGCGCATGCGCCAGGTACGGAAACACGAACTCGGCCTCGAGCTTGCGCGGCGCATTGGCCAGCGGTGCCATGTCGGCGTCGAACTTGCGGTTGCCGGGGCGGCCGGCCAGCTCGCGGTACTGGACCAGCTGCTTGTCGCTGTCCACCTTTTCCACCGCGGCCGTGTTCCATTGCAGCTTCAGCGCATCGCGGCCCAGCTTGGCCGGCCAGTAGCCATCGGCCACCACCGCCACGCCTTCGGCGCCGCGGTCCAGCGGGATGCGTACCACGGCCTTCACGCCCTTGACGGCGCGCGCGGCGCTGTCGTCCACCGAGGACAGGCGCGCGCCGAACACCGGTGGGTGCGCGACCACCGCCGTCAACTGGCCGGGATGCTTCACGTCGATGCCGAAGTCCTGCCGCCCGCTGCTCTTGGCGCGCGCGTCCAGGCGCGTGGTTGCGCGGCCGATGATCCGGAAGTTCTTCGGGTCTTTCAGCACGACCTTCTCGGGCACCGGCAGGGCCATGGCCGCCTCGGCCAGCTCGCCGTAGCCCAGCTTGCGGCCACCAGGGCCGATCACCGTGCCTGCCTGCGTGCGCAGCGTGGCCACGTCGACCTTCCAACGCGCCGCCGCGGCCGACATCAGCATGGCCCGGGCGCGCGCGCCCAGCTCGCGGTACTGCGTGAAGCTGTTCTTGATCGTGTTGGAGCCGCCGGTCAGGTGAATGCCGAAGAGCGGGTCGGCATACGCGGCATCGTTGGTGCCGCTGCGGCTGCGCACCAGCGCCCAGTCGGCGTCCAGTTCCTCGGCCAGGATCATCGGCAGGCCGGTCTGCACGCCCTGGCCGAACTCCAGGCGGTTGATGGTCACCGTGACCTCGCCATTGGGCGCGATCTGCACGAAGGCCGAGGGCTGCTGCGTCGGCTTCAGGCCGCCGGCCGCCGGCTTCGCGCCATCGGCCTGTGCCATGGCCAGATGGGGAAAGGCGCCGAGCACGAGGCCCCCGGCGCCGGCCATCTTCAGGAAGCTGCGGCGGGGCAGCGTGGCGGCTTCGTTCGCCTCGTCGGTCGAAGGCTGGACCATCAGGCGCTGCAGCGCACGCGGCAGGTCGTTGTAGTCGATGTTGGGCAACATGGTGGCGGCTCCTTAAGCGAGGTTCCGGGCCGCATCGGCCACGGCGGCGCGGATGCGCACGTAGGTGCCGCAGCGGCAGATGTTGCCGGCCATGGCCGAATCGATCTCGTCCACGCTCGGCTGCTTGCCCTTGGGCAGCGACTTCAGGAACGCGGTCGCGCTCATGATCTGGCCGCTCTGGCAATAGCCGCACTGCGCGACGTCATGCTTGACCCACGCGGCGTGCACGGATGCGCCGACGGGGTCGCTGCCATCGGTGGCGGCTTCGATGGTGGTGATCTTCTTGCCCTCTGCGGCGGAAATCGGCGTGATGCACGAGCGGATCGCCTGGCCGTCCAGGTGCACGGTGCAGGCGCCGCACAGCGCGGCGCCGCAGCCGAACTTGGTGCCGGTCATGCCCAGCGTGTCGCGCAGGGCCCAGAGGATGGGGGTGCCGGGATCGGCATCGACCGTGTGGTCACGGCCATTGACGTGGAGCGCAGTCATCTTCTTTTTCTCCGTGGGTGGGTGAGTTGGATGGGATCTATCTCTGTCTCTCTGTTTACTTGGCGCCGTCGAGCAGCCACTGCGCGAGCGCCTGCAGGTCGGCATCGGGGACCTGGGCCTGCGGGGGCATCGGCATCGCGCCCCATTTGCCCGAGCTGCCGGCCTTGATGCTGGCGGCGAGCTGCGCGGCCGTGCCCTTGCCGTCGCCGTACTTCGCGCCGATGTCCTTCCACGACGGGCCCACCACCTTGGTGGCGGGCTGGTGGCAGGCGACGCATGAATACTTCTGTGCCAGCGCCAGGCTCGCGCCGGCGTGCAGGGGCCACATGGCGCTCGCGCCAAGCCCCAGGACCATGGCCAGGGAGGCGACGAGAGAGCGCGGCTGGTTTCGCGGGGAGTGGTTCGTTTCTGTTTTCATCGTGGCTTCGTGAGAAAGAGAGTTGTCTGAATCAACGGATGGCTCTCGGCGCATGACACCGCACGCACGCAGGCACATCGCGGGCCAGTGTCGGGGGAAGACCCGTCCGCCGTTTGCCCAATCCGCGCGTGTTCTTGCCTGAAACAACGAAACTGCACCGAAAACGCGTGGCGCACGAGATGCGCCAGCTAGACTTTTTCGCTGGAGTCATTCGAAAGGATTCAGATGGAAGCGGCACAGCCGGCGAGGCAAACGGAAGGATCGGGCGTCCTTGGCGACCTGACCCGGGCGGTCGCACGAATTGCGCAAAGCGACGGCGACTGCCTCACGGCCATTCCCGAGCTCTCGCTGCACCGCCGCAGCGCCACGACCGATCCGATGCATTGCCTCTACGGCTTCGGCGTGGGCATCACCGTGAGCGGACAGAAGCGCGTGGCGCTCGGCGAGGAGGTGTTCGATTTTTCGGCGGGCCAATCGCTGCTGACGACCGCCGACCTGCCCGTGGTGACGCATATCACCCACGCGAGCCCCGCGCAGCCTTTCATGGGCCTCATGCTCCGGCTCGACCCGCGCACCGTGGTGCAGGTGGCCACCGAAATGGCCTTGCCGCCGCCGGGCAAGGACTCCAGCTACCGCGCCATGTCGCTCGGCGCCCTCGATACGACGCTGCTGGGCGCGGTGACGCGGCTCGTCGAACTGCTCGAGGAGCCCCTGCTGCTGCCGCAACTCGCGCCGCTCTTGCAGCGCGAAATCCTCGTGCGGCTGCTGGCCGGACGCCATGGCCCGCAGTTGCAGCGCCTCGTGGCGGTCGGCTCGCCGAGCCAGCAGGTGGTGCAGAGCATGGCCTGGCTCAAGATGAATTTCACGCAGCCCGTGCTGGCGGACGACCTGGCCGCCTCCGTGCACATGAGCCCCTCGACCTTCAGGCAGCACTTTCGTGCCGTGGCGGGCATGAGCCCGATGCAGTACCTGAAGCAGTTGCGCCTGCAGGAGGCGCGGCAGCTGATGCTGAACCAGGGCATCGACGCCGGCACCGCGGGCGTACGCGTGGGCTACGAGAGCGCCTCGCAGTTCAGCCGCGAATACGCGCGGCTGTTCGGGGCGCCGCCGCTGCGCGACATCCGGCGGATGCGCGAAACGACTTGAGCCGCCGGGGCCGATTCGCCCCGTACGCCAGGCCGGCACGCGCCATTTGCTACCCTCGGCGCACCATGTTTCCCCGTTCCGCACCGGCCGCCGAGGCCCCAACTCCGGCTCCTTCGGCATCGCCTGCCGCTGCGCTTCCCGATTCGCCCCGCTACGTGGCGCTCGCAGGCCCCACCGCATCGGGCAAGACGGCCGCCGCGCTGGCGCTCGCGCGGGTGCAGCCGGTGGAAATCATCTCGGTCGATTCCGCGCTGGTCTACCGCGGCATGGACATCGGCACGGCCAAGCCCACCGCGGCCGAGCAGGCCGCCGTGCCGCACCACCTGATCGACATCCTCGATGCGCGCGAAAGCTACAGCGCCGCCGCCTTCGTGGCCGATGCGACGCGGCTCATCGACGAGATTCGCGCGCGCGGCGCATTGCCGCTGCTGGTGGGCGGCACGATGTTGTATTTCAAGGCGCTGTTCGATGGCATCGACGCCATGCCCGCAGCCGACGCCACGGTGCGCGCGCGCATCGACGCGCAAGCCGCCGCGTTGGGCTGGCCCGCGATGCATGCACGGCTCGCCGAGGTCGACCCCGTGACAGCCGCGCGCCTCGCCCCGCAAGACAGCCAGCGCATCCAGCGCGCGCTCGAAGTGTGGGAGAGCAGCGGCCAGCCGCTCTCCAGCTTTCACGCCAGCGACAACAAGACCGCGAAGGCCGTGGACGGCGGTGTGCTCTTCTCGCTCGAACCCAATGACCGCGCCTGGCTGCATGCGCGCATCGCCGATCGCTTCGACGCGATGCTCGCCGCGGGCTTTCTCGATGAGGTGAAGGCGCTGCGCGCGCGCGGCGATCTCTCGACCGAACTGCCTTCGATGCGCTGCGTCGGCTACCGGCAGGCGTGGGAAATGCTCGACGCCTGCGGCACCGCCGCACCCGACGCCAGGGCCATGCAAGACCTGCGCGAGCGCGGCATCGCCGCCACGCGCCAACTCGCCAAGCGGCAGATCACCTGGCTGCGCAGCATGCCGCAGCGCACCGTGATCGCCTGCGACGCGCCCGACGCGGTGCAGACCGCTGTCCAACTGATTTCAAAGACCACCCAAGCCGGATGACGCTGCGCATTTCCAACCTCGGCAAGCATTACGGTGAAGCGCCGGTCTTCGAGCACGTGACGCTGGAAGTCCAGCCCGGCGAGTTCGTCGCCATCGTGGGCGAATCGGGCGTCGGCAAGTCGACGCTGCTCAACTGCATGGCCGGGCTCGACAGCTGGGACCAGGGCACGGTGACGCACGACGGCACCGACATCGGCGCGCTCGACGGCGAAGCCTGCGCGCTCTGGCGTCGCAAGCACGTCGGCTTCGTGTTCCAGGCCTTCCACGTTCTGCCGCACCTGGACGTGGCGCAGAACGTGTCGCTGCCGCTGATGCTGCTGGGCGAGAAGAAAAAAGACGACGGCCGCGTCGCGCACATGCTCGATGCGGTCGGACTGCCCGGCATGGGTGCGCGGCTGCCGCAGACGCTCTCGGGCGGCCAGTTGCAGCGCGTGGCGATTGCACGCGCGCTGGTGCACCGGCCCGCCCTGCTGCTCGCCGACGAGCCCACCGGCAACCTCGACCCGACCACGGCGGCGAAGGTGATGGAACTGCTGGTCGGCCAGACACGCGAGCACGGCGCCTCGCTGGTGCTGGTGACGCATTCTGAAAGCGCGGCCGCCCGTGCGGATCGCCTGCTGCATCTGACGGCAGCAGGCATCCGCGCCTGAAAGCGGCCTACGCGAGCAGCGCTGCGTAGCGCGACAGATCGACGTTGCCGCCGCTGATCACGATGCCCACGCGCTGGCCCGCGATAGCCTTGCCCGCCGCAATGGCGCCCGCGAACGCGAGGCAACCCGTCGGCTCCACCACCATCTTCATGCGCTCGGCGAAGAAGCGCATCGCCTCGACGAGCTGATCGTCGGTCACGGTGAAGATGTCGTTCACATCGCGCTGGATGATCCCGAACGTGTACTGGCCCAGGTGCTGCGTCTGCGCGCCATCGGCGATGGTCTTGGGCGTTTCGATGTGCACGATCTTCCCGCTGCGGAACGACTGCTGCCCGTCGTTGCCCGCCTCGGGCTCCACGCCGTAGATCCTGCAATCGGGCGACAGCGCACGCGCCGACAGCGCCGAACCCGACAGCAGCCCGCCGCCGCCAAGACACACGAACAGGTGATCGAGCGGCCCGGTCTCCTCGATCAGTTCCTTCACCGCCGTGCCCTGCCCCGAGAGCACGTCCGAGTGGTCGTACGGCGGAATCATCGTCATGCCGCGCTCCTGCGCGAGCTGCTTCGTCACCGCCTCGCGGTCTTCGGTGAAGCGGTCGTACATCACCACTTCGGCGCCGTAGCCCTTCGTGGCCGCGACCTTGGCGGCGGGCGCGTCCTTGGGCATGACGATCACGGCAGGCATCGACAGGAGCCGCGCCGACAACGCGATGGCCTGCGCATGGTTGCCCGACGAAAAGGCGATCACGCCGCCCTTGCGCTGCGCCGCATCGAACCTGGAGAGCGCGTTGAACGCACCGCGGAACTTGAACGCGCCCATGCGCTGGAAGTTCTCGCACTTGAAGAAGAACTGCGCGCCCCAGCGCGCGTTGGCGGTGGTCGATTGCAGCACCGGCGTGCGGTGGGCATGGCCTTCGAGCCGCGCGGCCGCGGCGGTGACGTCGTCGTAGGTAGGGAGTTGCATGGGTCGAGCTTAGCGAAGGCTTACGTTCTTTTGCAGCCCTCGTCGGTAAAAACCCGGTATGTACGTCGGCCCGGAAATTCGTACTCTGTATACAGAGTTCAAAGAAAGCCGCCCATGCCCGCCCAGCTCGTCAGCATCGAAGTCGCCCCGGACCTCGTCGACCAGGTCTACCGCGCCCTGCTCGGCGCCATCAGCAGCGGCTCGCTCGCACCGGGCGAACGCATCACGCAGGAAGACATCGCGCAGCGCCTCTCGGTGTCGCGCCAGCCGGTGCTGCAGGCGCTTCGCCTTTTGAAGAAAGACGGCTTCGTGCACGACGCGCCCGGCCGCGGCGTGCTGGTGGCGCCGCTCGATGCCGAGGGCATGCGCCAGATTTACCAGGTGCGCGGCGTGCTCGACGTGCTGGCCGCGCGGCTCGCCGCGCAGCAGCGTTTTCGCATCGACCCCAAGCTCATCGAACGCGGCCGGCGTGCGGCGCGCGGGCGCAATGTCGAAGCCATGATCGATGCCGACGTGGCCTTTCACCGCGCCATCTACGACGCCTCGGGCAATCCGCTGATCGGCCAGAGCGCCGACCCGCACTGGCGCCACCTGCGCCGCGCGATGGGTGCGGTGCTCCAGGCCGAGCCCCAGCGCGAGTCGCTGTGGGACGAGCACGAAGCCATCGCCAACGCAATTGCCGCAGGCAATGCCGACCGCGCCGCGCGTTTGAGCGAAGAGCATGTCGCACAGGCCAGCGAAGCACTGGCCCGGCGCCTCACCGAACAGCAGGCCCGCAACGCACCCACCCGCATCCACAAAGGAGACAAGGCATGAAGCTGCCCCCCGAGCAACGCGCGCAATTCGAGCGCGACGGCTACCTGTTCTTCCCCGGCCATTTCTCGCCCGAAGAAACGAAGGCACTGACCGATGCCGTGCCCGATCTCTACAGCAAGCGCGAAGCCTTCAACGTGCGCGAGAAAGGCTCGGACGCCGTGCGCACGAACTTCGCCGCGCATCTCATCAGCGAGCCCTTCGCCAAGCTCGCGCGCCACCCGCGCATGGTCGGCCCGGTGATGGACCTCTTCGAGGAAGAGGTCTACATGCACCAGTTCAAGATCAACGGAAAGATGGCCTTCGAAGGCCAGGTGTGGCAGTGGCACCAGGACTATGGCACCTGGCTCAACGACGACCTGATGCCGACCGAGCGCGCGATGAACGTCGCGATCTTTCTGGATGACGTGAACGAGCACAACGGCCCGCTGATGTTCATTCCGGGCAGCCACCGCAAGGGCGTGGTCGATGCCAAGCACGACCTCACGACCACCAGCTACCCGCTCTGGACCGTGGACAACGACCTGATCGCGCAACTGGTCGAGCGCGCCGGCGGCAAGGATGGCGGCATCGTCTCTCCCAAGGGGCCGGCCGGTTCGATGATCCTCTTCCACAGCTGCCTTGTGCATGCCTCGGGCAGCAACCTCTCGCCCTTCAACCGCGTGGCGGTGTACCTGAGCCTGTGCGCCGTCAGCAACCACATCCGCCGCCACAAGCGGCCCGAGTACATCGCGCATCGCGACTTCACGCCCATCGAAATGCTGCCCGACGACTGTCTGCGGAAGCCCTACCCCGTGGACCTGCCATGGAAGAACGGCCTGCCCGAAAGCGCGCTGAAGACCTCGCTCGAAGTGCTGGACACCGCGGAGGCCTGACCCCATGAGCCTTCACACCCGCCTGCAGCAGCGCGCCGCCGAAGGCCGCCCCATCCGCATCGGCCTGATCGGCGCCGGCAAGTTCGGCTCGATGTACCTCGCGCAGATTCCGCGCACGCCCGGCGTGCAATTGGTGGCGATTGCCGACCTCTCGCCCGATGCGGCGCGCGTCAACCTCGGGCGCGTCGGCTGGAAGCCCGAGCGCACCGCCGCGGGCTCGGTGCAGGAGGCCCTGAAGACCGGCAACACCTGGATCACCGACGATTGGCAGGCCGTGACGCGCGAGCCCGCCATCGACATCGTGGTCGAGTGCACCGGCCACCCGGTCGCCGCCGTCGATCACTGCCTCGATGCCTTCGCGCACGGCAAGCACGTGGTCAACGTGACGGTCGAGGCCGACGCCTTCTGCGGCCCGCTGCTGGCGCACAAGGCGCAGCAGGCGGGCGTGATCTATTCGCTGGCTTTCGGCGACCAGCCCGCGCTCATCTGCGACCTGGTCGACTGGGCGCGCACCTGCGGTTTTCCGGTGGTGGCGGCCGGGCGCGGCCACAAGTGGCTGCCGCACTTCACCGAATCGACGCCCGAGACCGTGTGGGGCAACTACGGCCTCACGCCCGAGCAGGCGCTGCGCGGCGGGCTCAACCCGAAGATGTTCAACAGTTTTCTCGACGGCTCCAAGCCGTCGATAGAAAGCTCGGCGGTGGCCAACGCCACCGGGCTCACCGTGCCGTCGGACGGCCTCCTCTACCCGCCCGCGAGCGTGGAAGACATTCCCTTCGTCACCCGCCCCAAGAGCGAAGGCGGCGTGCTGGAACGCAAGGGCATGGTCGAGGTGATCTCCTCGCTCGAAGCCGACGGCCGAAAAATCCCCTACGACATCCGCATGGGCGTGTGGGTCACCGTCGAGGCCGAGACCGACTACATCAAGAACTGCTTCGAGGAATACAACGCCCACACCGACCCGAGCGGGCGCTACTTCACGCTCTACAAGCGCTGGCATCTCATCGGCCTGGAGGTCGGCATGTCGGTCGCCAGCGTCGCGCTGCGGGGCGAAGCCACCGGCGTGGCCACCTGCTGGAACGCCGATGTCGTCGCCACCGCCAAGCGCGACCTCGCCGCGGGCGAGATGCTCGATGGCGAAGGCGGCTACACCGTGTGGGGCAAGCTCTTGCCGGCCGAGCGGTCGCTGCGACTGGGCGGCCTGCCCCTCGGGTTGGCGCACAACGTCAAGCTCGTGCGCCCCGTGAAGAAGGGCCAGAGCCTGAGCTGGGCCGACGTGGCGATCGACACCTCGACCGCGGCCTACAAGCTGCGCAGCGAGATGGAAAACATGTTCTCGGCGTCCGTCCGAACGAAGGCAGCCTAAAGGCGTACCAGCCAAAAGACGTAGGTAGCGCAACCGTTGCGCCAAACGGCAATCACGTAAAAAATAATCTGCGCGACACGGACCTTTCGTGTCGAAATGACCGGCTGCGGGCCGTCATTGTGGTGAGCGATCTTGCTCAGCAAGCTTTTCCTTCACGGAGAGACACCATGCAGTACATGTTGATGTTCTATCAGCCCGCGGCCGAATTCGAACAGCGCGAAGGCGCGTCCTCAGAGGCCTATCGGTCCAGCTGGGTCGCGTACGCCGACGCGGTGCGCCAGTCGGGCGTTGCCCTCGGCGGCCACGGCCTCTTTCCGCCCATGACCGGCACTACGCTGCGCGTGCGCGGCGACAAGCGCCAGGTGCAGGACGGTCCCTTCGCCGACACCAAGGAACAGCTCGGCGGCTACTTCGTGGTCGACGTGCCCGACCTCGACGCCGCGCTGGAATGGGCCGCACGCGCGCCCTGCGCTTCCAGCGGGGGCGTGGAGGTGCGGCCCGTCTTCACGGCCACGGCAGCCACATCGTGAACGACCCGGCGGCTCCTCAGGCCGCCGAAAAGGCGGCGCGCGAGTCGTACGGCCGGCTGCTGGCGATCCTGTCGGCGCGCACGCACGACATCGCCGCCTCCGAAGACGCGCTCGCCGACGCCTTCGCGCGCGCGCTCGAACGCTGGCCGTCCGACGGCGTTCCGGCGCAGCCCGATGCCTGGCTCCTGAGCGTGGCACGGCACCGCAAGCTGGACGCCTGGCGCCACAGCCGCGTGCAGGACCAGGCCACCCAGACCCTGCTGCTGCTGGCCGGCGAAATGGACGAGGCCAGCGCCGAAGGCACCGCCGTGCCCGACGAGCGGCTGCGCCTGCTCTTCGTCTGCGCGCACCCCGCCATCGACGCGGCGGCCCGCGCGCCGCTGATGCTGCAGACCGTGCTCGGCCTGGACGCGGCGCGCATGGCCGGCGCCTTTCTCACCGCGCCCTCCACGCTCGGCCAGCGGCTGGTGCGGGCCAAGGCGCGCATCCGGGCAGCGGGCATTCCCTTCGAATACCCGCAAGCGCGCGACCTGCCGCAGCGGCTGCAGGACGTGCTCGACGGCATCTATGCCGCCTACGGCACCGGCTGGGACGACGTCGACGGCGCCGATGCGCTGCCGCGCGGCCTCACGTCCGAAGCCATCGACCTCGGCCGCATCCTCTGCCGCCTGATGCCCAACGAGGCCGAGCCGCTGGGCCTGCTCGCGCTGATGCTCTTCTGCGAAAGCCGCGCCGCGGCCCGGCGCAGCGAGACCGGCGCCTACGTGCCGCTCGACCAGCAGGACACCCTGCGCTGGGACCCCGACCTGCTCGCGGAGGCCGAGCGGTGCCTGCGGCTGGCGTCGGAGATGAAGTCCCTCGGCGCCTATCAGTTGGAGGCGGCCATCCAGTCGGCCCATTGCGAGCGCCGCGTGGGCGCGCCGGTGGCGCCAGAGGTGCTGGTGTCGTTGTATGAAGGCCTGCTGGCCCTGCGGCCCAGCATCGGTGCGCAAGTGAGCCGCGCCTGCGCGCTTGCGAATGCGCGCGGGCCCGAGATCGGGTTGCGCGCGCTCGAAGCCATTCCTTCGGACGAAGTGGCGAGCTACCAGCCGTACTGGGCAGCCCGCGCGCACCTGCTCGCGGCCGGCGGTGCGCGTGCCGCCGCGCGGCAGGCCTATGACCGCGCGATCGGGTTGAGTGCGAACGCCGCGGTGCGCAGCTATCTGGGTGCGATGGCCGACCGGCTTTGAAGAAGACTCAGCAGAGTCTTATCCGGCGCATCGCACCGCACGCGAGCTCAAGCGGCGGGTGCATCCCAGAATTTGAACCAGCTGAGGATCGTGCCAACAATGTTGGCAGGGTTGAACGCCTCCCCGGGTGCTCCAACCTCCTTGAGCACCGGGAGGCTCGCCAGGCTCTGGGTACTTATAAGGTTGTTCAGGAAGAAACCCACGTCGCCGTAGAACTCGGGAGCGACCCGCCCACCGTCGTCGCGCAGGTTCGCCGGACGCCAGATGTCGGTGCCGGCGAACGTGAGCGCCGTTGTCACATGGCTGCCCACGATCACATAGCGCGACCAGGGCATGTAGTACCCGTAGTTGGGAAGCGGGCCGAGTTCGGCGCGCACGAGGTCCAATTCCTTGGTGAAGAGCTTCATCTTCGCCTCGCGGAAAGCGCTGCCTGTCAGGCCAACGACTTCGGCGTTCTGCCCTCCGGCGAAGGCGAAGCTGGAGATGATCTGGTCCTGCTGGAAGGTACTCAGGCCGAAACGGTCTTCGGCATACCGCTTGGAAAGCAGCCTGTTGAGGTTGCCCGTGTCGCCGCCACGGCTCTTGAGAAGTTCGAGCTTCTCGCCGGTGGCCTTCTCCCAGCGGGCGACCAGCCCCTTGGCCTGCTCCGCGTATTCCGGATGTCCCGGCGTCTGCGCATCGGCAACGGTGGGCTGCTGGAACCATCCCCACGCATGGGTGACCTTCTGCCAGAACTTCACCGCAGGCGTCTTGTCGAGGTCGCTCGCCAGGATTTCTTCACCAGCCTTGTAGACCGGCGCCGGAAGGAGCGTGCCGGAGTCGCTGAACATCGCAACCCGCGTCTTGCCGCCTGCCAGGGCCTCCCGAATCATCGGGTAGTTGGCCAGCGTCGAGTAGCCACCGGCGCTGGCACCGTAGACCAACAACTGCTGGATCGACTTCCTGCTCGACAGACTCTCGGCAAATTTGTTCTTGCGCAGGAACTCCATCGCGGCGCGCACGTTGTTCAGGCCGTTGAAGTTGACCTTCTTGCTGTTCTGCGAATTGCTCGGGTCCTCGAAAACCCTGAAGCTCGCGCCCGAGTTGACGTCACCGGTGCAGTATGGAAACACCAGCTGGGTCCATCGCTGCGTTTCCGGCCGCGAAGTGAGCTTCAGAAAATTCCACCAGCTTCGGTCTTCCAGCGTGCCCGTGCCTCGCTTGAAGAAAAAGGCCGCGGCCGCATTCACCAGCGGGGTGTTGCCATCCAGCACCGGAGACGTGAGGTTGAGCGTGGTCGTGGTCGCGATGCCGTTGCCCTGGAGGTAGCCAGAAGGCAGCCCGTCGGGATTGGATGCCCCGAGCTTGGCGTCCGGCTTGCACGAATCGAAGTCCCAGCATGCACCGCCGCCTTCGAAGTCGATCAGCACCTTGTCGCGCATGCTGGCCTCGGACGCGATCCTGTAGTACATGCGATAGGGCGTTCCGTTCATGCAGGAGGCGCCCGAGCTGGCCGGGAAGGTGTACTCCACCCAGGTGTCCAGATCGGCGGTCCATACCGGGCCGGCCGCGGGCACGATGGTCTGCCCCCTCTTGGAGCTGGACTGGAGCCCTGCGTTGTACTTGGCTGTCGACTCGTCGATGAATGCCTGCGCATCGGCCCTGCTGTTCTGGGCCGGCGGGGTTGCGGCCGGTGCCGCGCCCGCCGCGGCCATCGAGAGCATGAAGGCCAGCGCCGCCGCGAGCCTCCAGAGTGTTTGTGTTCGATGCATGGCTGTGTGTCTCCTGCGTTGTGGATAGGGGTCGAATCGGTCGGATGGATCGAAATCAGTAGTGGCGCTGACGTATCTCGAGATCGCGCTGCGCCATGGCCGCTTGCCGCGCCTCGGGGTCCTGCACGGAGGACTGCACCTCGCTGACCATCCGGTCGCGTTCTTGCGCATAGCTCTGGAAGCGCGATTCGGTGATGGGCTCGGGCCCCACGACCTGCTTGACATAGGCCTGCAGCGAAGCCGTCATCCGCTTCGTGAGTTCGTCGCGGACCACCGGGTCCGCCTCGCCGATCTCAAGCAGTGCACGGGTGGTCGCCAGCGCCTCGCGCGGAAGAATCTCGCCCTTGGCCACATGCTCGGGCAACTGGTGCAGGACCTCGTACGACTCCTGCCGCCGCTCATCGTCGCTCAGGGTCGGGAGCACTTCGGCGAGAACGTTCATCCGGTCGCGAAAGCGCGCCAGCTTGACGAGGCGATCGACCTCGTCTTCAACGCTCTTGCCGCTGGTGGCCAGGTCGCTCCTCAGCTGGTCGATGTCGAGGCCGCGCTCCATGGGGCCAGCTGACATGAGATAGGGCGATGCGCCCGGAGCGAACGGCTTGTACGCGGCCGCCCGCGGTGCCAACACGACGCCGCCCTGCGCTGTTGCTTGCGCACCCGCCGATGCGGCGCCATTGCTCTGCGCTGCCGAGGTTGCCTGCGCATTGCCCTGGTCGGCAAACAGCAGCCAGAGCACTGCAACGACGGTCACGATGCCAACACCCGCGATCAGCTTGCCGCCAGTCGGAAAACGAAATTTCATGCGATGTCTCACTTGTCTCCAGTTGCGCTTGGGTGCCTCTCGGGGCACGCGTGGAGACTAGTCAGCAAGACATGCGCTGACTTGTACGAAGGTGCTGAATTGAGGCCCGGCCGATCCAGCCACCCCCCGGGGCGGCCTCTGTCCGCTAGACCGTGCCGACCAGGGATCGCCAGGCGTCCGGCGTGTGCCCGTCCATGACCAGCTTCACTTGTCGCGCCACGAACGAAGGCTGCAGGCCGAACGAATCGCGGAAGGTGCGGCTCATGTGCGCCGCATCCGAGAAGCCGCTGGCCAGCGCAATGTGCGTCAGCGGCTGGCCGTCGGCCAGTTGCACGCTGGAGCGCCGCACCTTGCTCCACAGCAGGTAGCGCTTGACCGACAACCCCACCTGCTCGCGGAACAAATGACTCAGGCGGCCGCCCGACAGGCAGGCCATCGCGGACAGGTCTTCGCGCTGCAGCAGGCTCGGGTGCGTGCGGATCAGCAGCAACAGGCGCTCGATGCGCGGATCCATCAACTTCGAGAATGCGGCCGACTCGGTGACCGCGTCCACCATGCGGTGGGTGAGCGACCGGAGCTGTGCATCGCAGAGCACGCCGTGCAGTGCCGGCTCGAAGCCCTCGCGCAAGCCACCGAAGACATGCGCGTCGAGCGGCACGATGCTGCGCCCGCCCATCCACGCCGAGACGATGCGGTAGGTGCTCGACACCGGATCGAGATTGATCGAGATGAGTCCGCAGCCTTCGGCCTCGAGCCGGCGCGGAACATCCGGCGCCACCACCGCGGCTGTGCAGTGCGCGCGCGTGCCGTCGCGCGCCTCCAGGGTGAATGGATGTCCGCTGATCGAGGCCAGCAACGTCAGCGCCGGACGGGCGGTCAACCCCGACTGGATACCCGGCGTGATGTAGATGAAGCCGTCATCCCACAGGTGCAGCAGGCTCTGCTCACTCATTGCACGAACGCCTTGCACGGCTCGCGCGAATCCGAAGACCGGAAGATTCCGTGCAATTGCATTCCATGGGTAGGCCTGTCTCTTGTTGTTTCTGCCTTGGTCTCTGCCATGTGCTGGCCGCACGCCTTCCCGAGACGCCCGCGCAGTGTAGGCAGCGCGAGGCCGGGACCGTCTAGGGTTAGTGCCTAAGCAGAAAGAATCGTCCGATGCTTTGGGGGTGACTTGGGAGCAGCGGTTTCCAGCGGCTTCCGGGTGGGTTCGGTATTGGTTTCAGGCGATCCGAAACCTTCGATCACCGAAATAACTACCGGGCGTTGAAAGTGCGTGGGAACAACGCCGCCTGCGAACGGTCGCGCAGCCGGTAGCTCATGGCCGGACGACCGAGGCTGCCGGTGACCATCCCCGCCTCTTCCATGAATTCACCGTCGAGCATGCGCTTGCGGAAAGCACTCTTGTCCATGGCCCGGCCCAGCACGACCTCGTAGGTGTGCTGCAACGCCGGCAGGGTGAAAGGCTCCTCCAACAGGAAGGCTGGCAGCGAGGTGTATTCGACCTTGCTGCGCAACCGGGCGACGGCCGCGTCGAGCAATTCGCCATGGTCGAAAGCCAGCCGCTTGCGCGACGCGGCATCGACTTCGAACCATGCGACCTCTGCGGCATTGGCACCACTGCGCAGTTGCATCGCCTGCACCGGGATCAGTGAATAGAAGCAGTGCGTGGCCGACCAGCCGCGCGGATCGCGCTTCGCACCTCCCCAGCTTCCCAACTGTTCCAGGTACGGCGTCACCACACCGGTCTTCTCACGCAGCTTGCGCAAAGCGCAATCGAGCAGCGTGGCATCTTCGTCGACGTTCACGAAACCGCCGGGCAGCGCCCACTTTCCCGGAAATGGCTCGGCCGTATCGGAAGGCCGACGCACCAGCAAGACCTGAAGGGCATCGTCGAGCACGGTGAACATCACCACGTCGACCGTGACCAGCGGACGCGGGAAGGTCAGAGATGGGAAGTTCGGCTTGGGTGTGCTCACAACGATGGCTTGACTCCTAGTTTATTAGTTGTACTATACAACTCTTCATTAGTTGTACAGAGCAACCAATGAAGCAAGCAACAAGAAAAACAAAGAGAGGAACTCAAAACAATGAAAGACCTGACTACACCCCTTCCCACCGAACCACACCTCGCCCAGCGCGAACGCTGGCCACAAAGCGGAAGGCACATCCTGGCGCATCACGATGCGCAGTCCGTCGTCGTCTACCAGGCCTACCGTCCCGCCATTGGCGAGTACGCAATCCGGCACGGGCGACTGGACAGCCCCGACTTCAGCCTTTCGCGCATGAGTTGGATCAAGCCCAACTTCCTATGGATGATGTATCGCTCGGGGTGGGGTACCAAGGAAGGCCAGGAGGTCGTTCTCGGCCTGCGGCTGCGCCGCGCTTTCTTCGAGCGGGTGGTCCGCGAGGCCGTGCCCTCGACCTTCGACGACAGGCGCTATCCGAGCCGCGAAGCGTGGCAGGCAGCCGTCGGTCCCTCCGAGGTACGTCTGCAATGGGACCCGGACCACGCGCCGGCAGGCAACAAGCTGGAGCGCCGTGCGATCCAGCTGGGCCTGCGCGGACGCACGTTGGCCGCATTTGCAGGCGAAGAACTGCTCGAAGTGATCGACATGCGCGCCTTCGTGGAAGCACAGCGCCCAATGGCCCAGAACGACAACCCCGAACTGATGCTGCCGGTCGAGCATCCGCTCGATCTTGAAACCTGAGGACAACAAGGAATGACGACGAACACATCCAATGCGCTGCGCAGCAACGAAGACCTGCTGACGTGCATCGCCCAAGGGCACAAGGTCGACTACCTGTTCTTCTGGGGCCATCAGGTCCCGAAGGACGGCAGCGTCGGCAAGAGCTGCTTCAGCCAATGGTACGAAGCGCCCTTCACTGTCGAAGGCGTCACGTACCGCACCGCCGAGCACTTCATGATGGCCGGCAAGGCGCGCCTCTTCGGCGACACGACCACCTGCGAGAAGATTCTGGCCGCACACACGCCCGGTGAGGCCAAGAAGCTGGGCCGGCAGATTCGCGACTTCGACGAAGCAAAGTGGCTCGAAGCCCGCTTCGACCTGGTGACGCGCGGCAACATCGCGAAGTTCTCGCAGAACGCGGCGCTCGGCGCGTTCCTGCTCGGCACCAGGCAGCAGGTGCTGGTCGAAGCGAGCCCCGTCGATGCCATCTGGGGCATCGGGCTGGCTGCGACAGACGCGGCAGCACAAGACCCGCGCAGTTGGAATGGTCTGAACCTGCTGGGCTATGCGCTGATGGCCGCACGCGATGCAATGAGGCTGGCCGCATGAACACAGAACGCTATCAGGGCTGCCTGCTCGGGCTTGCCTGCGGCGATGCCGTCGGCACGACCGTCGAATTCAGCCCGCGTGGCAGCTTCTTACCGGTGACCGGCATGCACGGCGGCGGTCCGTTCGGTCTTGAGCCGGGCGAATGGACCGACGACACCTCGATGGGGCTGTGCCTCGCGGCAAGCCTGATTCATTGCCAGGGGTTCGATGCAGTCGACCAGATGAACCGCTACTGCAACTGGCGCAACGTGGGCTACATGAGCAGCAACGGGCGCTGCTTCGACATCGGCGGCACGGTGTCGGCAGCCCTGACCCGCTACCTAGTTTCGGGCGATCCGTTCGCAGGCAACCCCAGCCCGCGCACTGCTGGCAACGGCGCGCTCATGCGGCTCGCACCTGTGCCGATGTTTTTCGCCGCGAGCGCCCGAGCCACTTGGCAGCAAGCCGGCGAAAGCACCCGCACCACCCATGGCGCACAGGAGGCCATCGAATGCTCGCAACTCTTCGCGTTGCAGCTGCGCGCAGCGCTGCAGGGCGAAGACAAGGCGGCGATCCTGGCCACTGCGCCATTGGCCCCCTTGAGCGAAAAGGTCGCGGCGCTGGCGCGGGGTGACTACGCGTCGAAACCGATCGAGAAGATCAAGGGCTCGGGCTACTGCGTCGAATCGCTCGAGGCAGCACTCTGGTGCTTTGCGCACACCGAGTCCTTCGAGCACGCGGTGCTCGCAGCAGCCAACCTTGGCGACGACGCAGACACCACCGCCGCGATCTGCGGGCAGATCGCAGGTGCCTTCTACGGTGTGGACGGCATTCCGACCGGCTGGCTGCACCAGCTCGTGATGCGCAAAGACATCACGCTGATGGCCGACGATCTGCTTGCGCTGGCGCGACGCTGAAGCGCCCGCGCATCACTCCTGAGGTAGGGCGACCGCCTCCCCCACACGCCGCCCTTCAAGTTGGCTCCCACCCTGCGCCAGCGTCACCCCCACCACCGCATTGCCTGCGCCGCGCTGGAACACGATCTGCGCACCGATGGCGGCCACCGCGAAGCGGTCGGCCCCCGTCGGTGTGAGCGCGTTGTAGCCGCGCCCCGTCTCGCGCACCAGCAGGCGCCCGTTGCGCACCGTGAAGCCCAGGGCCTTGGTCTTGCTGATGCGGTACTCGCCCTTGTAGTCTTCCAGCCGCTTCGGATCGACCGGCACTTCGGTCGTCGACACCGGATAGCGGCTCTTGCCGATCGCCAGCATCACCGGCTGCAGCGGCGCGCGCGCGTTGCTGCTGAGCACGATCAGCGCTTCGCCGGTGTCGGGCGCGAGCAGCCACAGCGTGCGGTAGCCCTCGGTGAGGCCCGCGTGCCAGTAGGTGCGGCGCCCGCCCTCGGGGCCGCGCACCATCACCGCATAGCCGATCTCGGCGCCCTCGTAGTGCGCGAGCGGCGTGAGCATGCGCACGGCGGCAGGGCCCAGCGGGCCGCTCGCGCCTGCGAGGATCGCGCGGCTGAAGGTCATCATGTCCGCAGCCGTCGAACGCAGCGCGCTGGCCGGTGCGTAGGCCACCATGTCCAGCAGCGGCTGGCGGCGGTCGCCGGCGAAGGCCGGGGCCATGCGCGAGGCCTTGTCGCCGAGCGGGATCACGGTGTCGTTCATGCCCAGCGGCTCGGTGATGCGCGCACGCACCAGCTCGCCCCACGAGGTGTTGTAGCGCTCGGCCAGCAACTGACCGAGCAGCGCCATGCCGAAGTTGCTGTACGCAGCTTCGCACGGCGCCGCCGGCGCGGTGAGCTTGATGCGCGAGAGCGCGGCCCAGAACATCGGCTTGTCGAAGCTGCGCAGCTGCTCGGCCAGCGGCGCACCGCCCGTCACGCCGTCGGCCATCACCGGCATGCAGCCCGTGTGCGTGACGAGTTGCTTCAGCGTGACCGCGGCCGCCGCCGGCGGCACGCCCTGGACCTTGCCCGCGAGCACCTTGCCCACGGTGTCGTCCAGCTTCAGGTCGCCACGCTCCACCGCCTGCGCGAGCAGGAGGCCGGTAAAGACCTTGGTGACGGAGCCGATCTCGAACATCGGCTGCTCGGCGCTGTTGGGCTCGATGGGGCGCGGAGGTGAAAGCGGCTCGGGGTTGTAGGCCGCGCCGTACGAGGCCTTGCCGTTGCGCAGGAGACCGATGACCAGCGTTCCGCGCTCGGTCCCGAGCGCCGTCTTGGCCAGCACGGCCGGGTCGCTCGCCAGAGAAAGCTGTTGCTGCTGTTGTTGTTGCTGCGGCGGCTGGAGTTGCGCAGCGGCGCTGCCGGCCAGCAGCGGGGCGAGAAGCCAGGCCGCGAACCAACGACGGCGCATCACCGGGAACATGGCTGTGGACAAGGCTGGGGGCAGGAGCCGCATCGTCGAATTCCTCGGGGCGTCATCGAAAGAGGCGCCATCGTGCCACGCCGATGTAACAAAGGCGCCCCGCGGCCACAATCGCTGAATGCGTGCATTGCTCACCACCTTCTCCTGGCAGGAACTGCGCCACCACCCCTGGCGCAACGCGGCGGCCGTGCTGGCCGTGATGCTGGGCGTGGCGCTCGCGTTCTCGGTGCAGCTCATCAATGCCTCGGCGCTCGACGAATTCTCCAGCGCGGTGCGCTCTGTCAACGGTCAACCGGATCTCGAAGTGCGCGCCGTGCAGGGCGGCTTCGACGAAGCCGTGTTCGCGCAACTGGCCCGGCATCCGCAGGTGACGCTCGCAAGTCCGGTGCTCGAATTCCAGGGCCTGGCCCTGGCCGGCGGCGAACGGCAGGTGCCGATGCGCGTGATCGGCGTCGATGCATTGGTGCTCCCGACCATCGCGCCCGCGCTGATGCCGCAACCCGCAGCGGGCGCCGACCGCTTCGCGCTGTTCGCGCCGGGGCATGTATTCCTCAACGCCGCCGCCCGCAGCGTGCTCGGCCTGCCTGCGCAAGCCAGCGGCGACACCGTCGAGACGGTGCAATTGCGCGGCGGCGCCACGTGGCACCGGCTCGACGTGGCAGGCCACGTCGCCGCCAGCGGCACCGCGCTCGCGGTGATGGACATCGCAGCCGCGCAAGACCTGTTCGACCAGGTCGGCCGCCTCAGCCGCATCGACCTGCGGCTCGCGCCCGGCACCGACCGCGCCGCCTTCATCGATGCGCTTCGGAAGTCGCCCGGCTGGCCCGCGAGCGTGCAGTTCGCGGAACCCGGCGATGCGGCCGAGCGCGTGAGCAATCTTTCGCGCGCCTACCGCGTCAACCTCACGGTGCTGGCGCTGGTGGCGCTGTTCACTGGTGCGTTCCTCGTGTTCTCGGTGCTGGCCTTGAGCGTCGCCAGGCGCGCGCAGCAGTTCGCACTGCTCGGCGTGCTCGGCCTCACACCGCGCGAACGGCTGCGGCTGGTGCTGGCGGAATCCTTGGTGCTGGGCGTGATCGGCAGCGCCGCAGGCCTTGCGCTCGGCACCGCGCTCGCGGCCTTTGCGCTGCGGGTGCTGGGCGGCGACCTGGGCGGCGGGTACTTCGAAGGCGTCGCGCCCAAGCTGCACTGGAGCGGCGGCGCAGCGCTGTTGTACGGCGGGCTCGGCGTGGCGGCCGCGCTGGTGGGCGGCTGGTGGCCCGCACGCGCGGCACAGGCGCTGCCCGAGGCGCAAACGCTCAAGGGGCTCGGCGCCGCGCCCACGCAGAGCCGCAGCCACTGGCTGGCACTCGGGCTGATCGCGGCGAGCGCGGCCCTGGCAAACATTCCCGCCATCGGCGGCATTCCGGTGGCGGCGTACCTCTCGGTGGCGTGCCTGCTGGTGGGCGGCATCACCGCCCTGCCCTGGCTGATCGCGTTGCTGTACGACCGCATCGCACCGGTGTTCGCGCAGCGCGTGCTGCCGATGCTGGCCATCGAACGCGCGCGGCGCATGCGCGGCACGGCGGCCGTGGCGGTGAGCGGCGTGGTCGCGAGCCTGAGCCTTGCGGTGGCGCTCACGGTCATGGTCGCGAGCTTTCGGGATTCGGTGACGCACTGGCTCGACGTGGTGCTGCCCGCCGACCTGTACGTGCGCGCCACCTCGGGCGGCAGAGGCGGCAACAGCGGCGGAGCGAGCAGCACCGACACCGCGACCTTCCCGCCCGCCTTCGTGCAGGCGCTGGCGCAACTGCCCGGCGTGGCGCGCACAGGCACGCTGCGCACGCAGTCGCTGCAGCTCGACGCTTCGCAGCCGGCCGTGACGCTGATCGCGCGCAGCCTGGAAGGCAATGCATCGCAGTCGCTTCCGCTGGTGGGCTCGGCATTGCCCGTGCCCGCGGGGCAGATCGGCATCTACGTGAGCGAGCCGATGGTGGAGCTCTACGGTGCGAAGCCGGGCACGGCCTTCGCACCGCTGGCCGCCGCGCTGTCGGCCACCGCGCTCCCGACGAAAGTCGCGCGCACCTACTTCGTGGCCGGCGTGTGGCGCGACTACGCGCGGCAGTTCGGCGCCATCACGATGGATGCGCGCGACCACGAACAGATCACCGGCCAGCGCGACGTGAGCGACATCGCGCTGTGGCTCGCACCGGACGCATCCGAAGGGGCGGTGCAGGCCGCCGTGCGCGCGCTCGCGGCGCGCCAAGCAGACGGGTCGCCCGACTCGGTGGAGATCGCCTCGGTCGGGCAGATCCGCGCGACCTCGTTGCGCATCTTCGACCGCAGCTTCGCGGTGACCTACTGGCTGCAGGCCGTGGCCATCGCCATCGGCCTGTTCGGCATTGCCGCGAGCTTCAGCGCGCAGGTGCTCGCGCGGCGGAAGGAATTCGGCTTGCTCGCCCACCTGGGCTTCACGCGGCGGCAGGTGCTGGCGGTGGTCGCGGGCGAAGGCGCCGCATGGACGGCCATCGGCGCCGTGGCCGGGCTGGTGCTCGGACTGGCGGTGTCGGTGGTGCTCGTGAAGGTGGTGAACCCGCAGAGCTTTCACTGGACGATGGACCTGCTGGTGCCCTGGGCGCGGCTCGTCGCGCTGTGCGGCGCGGTGGTCGTGGCTGGCACCGTCACCGCGTGGCTGGCGGGACGGGCTGCCGCGGGCAAGGATGTGGTGCTGGCGGTGAAAGAGGACTGGTAGCCCTCCTCTTGCTTCAACGCTCAGAGATCGGCCGTTCCGTTCCAGTCGATCAGGCCGGTGCCGCTCCAGTGGCCGAAGGAAGTGAGGTCCATCTTGGGCAGCCCGATGCGGCGCCAGATATCGATCATGTTGATGACGCGGATGTCGTCGAACACGATCACGACATCGCGCGAGAGCTTCAGCGTGCTCAGGTTGACGAGGATGTCCGCTTCAGTCCGCCCGTCCTTGGGCCCATCGACAAAGATCAGGTCGGCCGACTCGAACAGCGCGCGATGCGGCTCGATGCCACCCGGCGCGGAGATGTCGTGCAGCACCTGCCGCACGCGGCCTCCTTCGAAGTCGGAAGCCGCGAGCCAGGTGTCGGGAAAGCTGTTCCATGCCAGCAGGTCGAAGGTGGTCAGGGTGCCCGATGGCTGCAGGTCCTGCGCAAGTGCCAGCGTGCCCATGTCGGTGAAGGTGCCGATCTCGATCACCGTCTTCGGGTTCAAGGTACGTACCAGCGCGGCCAGCAACCGGTAGTGCTCGCCGGGCCAGGTGTCGAACCAGTGCGGCTCCTTCGAGGCACGACCTTCGTAGATGGGCAACGCGACATCCATCGCCGCCGAACACGCCTTGAGGGCGATGTCCATCAGGCGCCGGCTGGGCCGGGCGGGCTCGTCATCCATGCTCGCGATGATCGAGACCTCCTTGTGGCGCGCGGGGACTTCGGCAAATTTCCGGTTGAGTTCGTCGAGGGTCATGCAGCCTATTTTGCGGGCGTCAACTGGATCCGCTCCACCGTTTCCTTCTCCACCGCCCCGCGGCTGTAGACCAGCGGCACGTACTTGCCTTCGAGCCACAGCGGCGCAAGGTCGCGGTAGTTCGGGCTGTCCGGGTTGCCCGACTGGCCCGGCGTGTTGATGACGCGCGAGGCGTCCCAGTTGCCCACGTCGAGCACCATGCGGAACGACGCGCCCGAGGTCAGCTTGTAGTCGCTGGCCCGGTAGGTCGCGGCCATCGGCGTGAAGCTGGAACCCGACATCGGCCAGTCGCCCACGTCGAGCTTCTTGCGCGTGGCCGCGTCGACCACGCCGGCCAGCGGATGGCGGAACTCCGCGCGGTGCAGGGTGCCCCACTTCCAGGCCGTCATGTCGGGCCCGAGCTTGGCGGTGAGCTCCTGCATTGCGGGCGGCAGTGTCTGCAGCAGCAAGGCATCGCGTTGCGCATCGGAGACCCAGCCGAACGGGTTCTCCAGCAGCAGCACCATGCGGGTGTTGTCGCCCGGCGCCGCCAACGGCGCGCCCACCTCGCCCGCGCCGGCCTTGAGCACGGCCGCGCGCAGGGTCTTGCTGCTCCACACCTCGTAGAGCGCGGCCGCGGCGCTGTCGCGGTCCATCGTGCCGTCCCAGCTCTGCAGCAGGCGCAGGCCGGCGGCGGTTTGCGCGTCGTCGCTGCGCAAGCCCGCCAGCAGTTTCAGGAGCCGCTGCGCGGGCGTCGCGACGATGTCGTTCTGCATGCGCTCGGAGTCCTCGATGGTGAAGCGCGAACCCGCCGCCACCTTCGCGGCGAACAGCTCCTTCAGGCGGCGCGCGCGGGCCGCATCGCTCCATTCGTAGCCGACGCCTTTTTTCGCGGCCGGGTGATCCGGCGGAATGTTGTTTTCGTTCGCGGTCACCACGTAGCCGCGCGGGGGGTTGAACTCCGAAGGCAGTTCGTCGCCATTGCGAAAGCCCGACCACTCGTAGCGGCCGTCGCCCGGCACCGGCATGAGGCCGTCCCAGTTGGGCCGGATCGGCGTAAGGCCGCCCGGAATCCAGCCGACGTTGCCGCTGCTGTCGGCATACACCTGGTTCTCGCCCGGCGCGCCCCAGCGGTTCATCGCGGCGCGGAACTGGTCCCAGTTGCGCGCGCGCATGTAGTCCATCGAACCGAAGTACGGCGCCATGCCGGGCTCCAGCCATGCGGCACGCAACGCGAATGCACGGCGCTTGCCGGGCTCGGCGAGCAGCACGGGACCGTGGCGCGTGAAGGTGTTGACCACCTCGCGCGGCGCGCTCTCGCCCTTGACCGCGATGCGCTCGGTGACGCGCGTCATCGGTTCCCAGCGGCCCTGGTAGCGGTACTCGTTGGGATTGCGCGGGTTGAGCTGGTACACGTACAGATCTTCCTGGTCCATGTAGAAGCGCGTGAGGCCGAAGGCGATGGTGCCGTTGTGGCCGATCGACAGGCCCGGCAGGAAGGGCTCGCCCGCGCCGATGGCGTCCATGCCGGGCGCGCTCAGGTGCGTCATGTAGCGCAGACTCGGCGCGCCGTGCGAGCGGTGTGGATCGTTGGCCAGGATGGGCCGGCCCGTGGATGTGAGCTTCGGCGAGATGACCCAGTTGTTGCTGCCGTAGGCGCCCGTGGGGTCGCCTTGCAGCGCCTGTTGCTGCGCCTCGTCCTGCTCGGCCTTCGCTGCGATCGACTCGGCACTGCCGGGCAGCAAGGCCACCGGCGCGGAGGGCGCGCCCGCATTCATGCCCACCCGCGTGTTCTCCTTGGTGAAGCGCGGCGAATCGGTCGCCCGCAGGTAGGCTGCGCGCAGTTCCGCCGCGGGGATGGTGCAGGGGTCGAAGCCCACCGGCACCTTGGGCGTGACCGGCGGATCGAGCTCGCGGCGCAGCCAGTCGGCCTTGATGCCCGGGCCGCCCGCGCAGAAGGCGCGTGCACGGTCGACCTCGGAAGTGAAATTGAGCGTGAGCCCGTGGTGCCGGATGCGCACCACGTCCTCAGGCGACCACGTCGCCGGTTGATAGCCCAGCAATGCGAACTCGGTCGGCAGCAGCGCGGGCTGCGCCCGCACCTGCGCGACGTAGGCATTGACGCCGGCGGTGAAAGCCTCGGCCACGCGCTTCGCATCGGAGCCGTAGGCGAGCCACTCGCGGTACATGTCGCCGCGATAGAGCACGGCGCGCGCGGCACGGTCGCTCTCGACCCAGGCGGGGCCGAAGTCCTTGGCCATTTCGCCGAGGCCGCGCTTGCGCCACAGGTCCATCTGCCAGAGCCGGTCGCGCGCGGCGATGAAGCCCTGCGCCACGAAGGCGTCGTACAGGGTTCCGGCATAGAGGTGGGGCACGCCCCAGCGATCGACCAGCACCTCGGCGGGCTTCTCGAGGCCGGGGACGGTGAAGGATGAGGAGGGGCGGGTGGGTGTGGCGCTGCCCAAAGGACCGGACGCACAACCTGCGAGTGCGATGGCGGCAAGTGCGCCGATGAGGGAAAGCCGATGGCTCGGCATGCGTCGCGCGGCGAGGCGCGGGCTCGTTCTTTTCATGTGTCTCGTCTCCTGCCTTGTTGATGGCAGCGCACAGTATCCCGATTTCCACCGGCTGCGGGGTTACAAGGCATGACTTGTAGACTGGCGCGCTATGCAGCCCGCCCCCACATCCCCGTCCTGCAGCGCCTGGCTCGACAGCGCCATCCGCCGCATCGAAGCCGACTACCAACGCAGCGCCGACACGCACCTCATCCCGCTCCCCCTGCCCGCGCTCGCGGCAGCGGGCATCGACCTGTACCTGAAGGACGAATCCACCCACCCGACCGGCAGCCTCAAGCACCGGCTCGCGCGTTCGCTCTTTCTCTATGCGCTGTGCAACGGCTGGGTGCGCGAGGGCACGACCATCGTCGAGGCCTCGAGCGGATCGACGGCGGTGAGCGAGGCCTATTTCGCGCGCCTGCTGGGCCTGCCCTTCATCGCGGTGATGCCGCGCAGCACCTCGCCCGAGAAGGTCGCGCAAATCGCCTTCTACGGCGCGAGCTGCCACTTCGTGGACCACGCGGCAGAGGTGTACGAAGAGGCCCGCGCGTTGGCCGAGCGCACCGGCGGCCACTACATGGACCAGTTCACCTACGCCGAGCGCGCGACCGACTGGCGCGGCAACAACAACATCGCCGAGAGCATGTTCCAACAGATGGCGCGCGAGCGGCACCCGATACCGGCGTGGATCGTGGTGGGCGCGGGCACGGGCGGCACCAGCGCGACCATCGGCCGGTACCTGCGCTACCGCTGCCACGACACGCAGGTGTGCGTGCCCGATCCCGAGGGCTCGGTGTTCTCGGCATATCACCGCACGGGCGACGCCACGCTGACGGCGGTCGGCTCGCGCATCGAAGGCATTGGGCGGCCGCGCGTGGAGCCGAGCTTCATCCGCACGCTGGTCGATCGCATGATCGAAGTGCCGAACCTGGAATCGGTGGCGGCGATGCATGCGCTCTCGGCACTGCTCGGGCGCAAGGTCGGGCCGTCGACGGGCACCAACTTCATCGGCATGCTGGCCGTGGCCAACGAGATGCGCGCGGCCGGACGGCAGGGCTCGATTCTTTCGCTGCTGTGCGATTCGGGTGAACGCTACCTGCCGAGCTACCACGATGCCGCGTGGGTGAAGAACGCGTTCGGCGACATCGGGCCGGCGCAGCAGCGCATCGATGCGCTGGTGGCGAGGTGATGATGCCTCCCAGTGCTTTCGGCCTGTCGCGGCGCAGCCTGCTGCTCGCCGCGCTGGCCGCGGCGCCCGCAAGCTGGGCATTGCCTCCACGGACGCTGGAATTCCCGCGCGACTTCGGCAGCCACCCCGACCTTCATACCGAGTGGTGGTACATCACCGGCCACGCCAGGAACGCGGCGGGGCGCGAGTTCGGCTTCCAGGTGACCTTTTTTCGCTCGCGCATCGACGCGACCCAGAACATGCGCTCGGCCTTCGCCGCGAAGAACCTCGTGTTCGCGCACGCGGCCGTCACCGACCTCGAAGGCCGCGTGCTGCTGCACGACCAGCGCATCGCGCGCGCGGGCTTCGGCGTCGCATCGGCCAGCGAAGCCGACACCGAGGTGCGACTGCGCGACTGGTCACTGGTGCGCAAGGAAGGCAGCTACTCGGCGCGCATCCCTGCCGGCGAGTTCGCACTCGACCTGCGCTTCACGCCGACGCAGCCGGTGCTGCTGCAAGGCAACGCCGGCCTCTCGCGCAAGGGGCCCGACGAAGCCCAGGCGAGCTATTACTACAGCGAGCCCCAGCTCGGGACGCAGGGCAAGCTCACGCTCAAGGGCCAGGCCTTCGACGTCGCCGGCACCGCATGGCTGGACCACGAGTGGAGCGAGGCGCTGATGCACCCCGACGCCGTGGGCTGGGACTGGATCGGCATGAACCTGGACGACGGAAGCGCGCTCACCGCCTTTCACCTGCGCCGCAAGGACGGCAGCGCGCTGTGGGGCGGCGGTTCGTTCCGCACGCGCGACGGGGCGCTGCGCGTCTTCAGGAACGACGACGTGCGTTTCGAGAGCCTCGACGCGTGGCGCAGTCCGCGCACGCAGGCGCAGTACCCGACGCGGTGGCGTGTGCAGACGCCCTCTGGAACTTTCGAAGTGCGCGCCCTGCTCGACGACCAGGAACTGGACAGCCGGGGTTCGACCGGCGGGGTGTACTGGGAAGGGCTCAGCGACCTGATCGACGCCCAGGGGCGCCGCATCGGCCGCGGCTACCTGGAAATGACCGGCTATGCCGCCCCGCTGAGGCTGTAGAGTGCCGATGGCGCGGCATGGCAGCGCAAAGCCTGACAACCGACCGGCCTCCGGTTGCGTTGGGCGTTGGGAACAGCACATGCACATCGCACATCAAGAAAAGAGGACCCCATGACGATACGAATCTCCGCGCTGGCCCTGGCCGGTGCCCTGTCTCTGCTTGCAGCACCGATCGGCGCCAGCGCGCAAGTCTCGGTCAACATCAACGTGCCCGGACTGGTCATGGTGGCGCCGCCGCCACCACGCTACGAGGCACCACCGCCACCGCGCGGCGGCTATGTCTGGGTGCCGGGCCGCTGGGCCTGGGATGGGCGCGCGTATGAGTGGCGACGCGGCAGCTGGCGGCCCGCGCGGGCAGGCTATGCCTATGCCCCGGGCCGCTGGGTCGAAGACCGTGGCGGCTGGCGCTGGACCGAAGGCGACTGGCGCCGCCGTGAGGCCCGCCGCGACCGCGAATGGGACGACGGCCACCGGCGGCACGACCGCGACGACCACCGTCATGGCAAACGGCACGGGCACGACCGGGGCGATTTCTGCCCGCCCGGCCAGGCGAAAAAAGGCAACTGCTGACGCCAATGAAAAAGGGAGCCTGCGCTCCCTTTTTTTTGGTGTTGATCGTCAGTCCTTGGCCTGCTTGGCGCGCCGCCGGTCGATGAACGCGATGATCTCGCCCATGATCCCCTTGCGGAAAGCCAGCACGCAAATCACGAAGATCAGGCCCGTGACCATGGTCACCGACTCGCCCAGCGTGTTGAACCAGTCCACCGTCGTGATGCGCGCGAGGAAGTTGCCGAGTTCGCCGATCTTGTTCTCCAGCAGCACCACCACCGCCGAGCCCACGATGGGACCCGAGAGCGTGCCGAGACCGCCCACCAGCGTCATCAGGATGACCTGGCCCGAAGCGGTCCAGTGCACGTCCGACAGGGTGGCGAAGCCCAGCACCAGCGTCTTGAGCGAACCCGCGAGGCCCGAAAGCGCGGCCGAGATCACGAAGGCCAGCAGCTTGAAACGGCTCACGTCGTAGCCCAGCGAGAGCGCGCGCGGCTCGTTCTCCTTGATGCCCTTGAGCACCTGCCCGAACGGCGAGTGGATGGTGCGCACGATCAGCAAGAACGCGGCCACCACGATCACCAGCGCGACGTAGTACATCGTGAGGTCGTTGGCGAGGTCGATGACGCCGAAGAGCTTGCCGCGCGGCACACCCTGAAGGCCGTCTTCCCCGCCGGTGAACTTGGCCTGCAATGCGACGAAGAACATCATCTGCGCGAGCGCCAGCGTGATCATCGCGAAGTAGATGCCCTGGCGGCGGATGGCAAGGATGCCGAAGATCCAGCCGAGAAAGGCCCCGCTCAAGGTGCCGGCGATGAGGCCGAGTTCGGGGGTGAGGCCCCAGACCTTGATCGCATGGCCCGCCACGTACGCCGAGCCGCCCAGGAAGGCCGCGTGCCCGAAGGACAGCAGGCCCGTGAAGCCCAGCAGCAGGTTGAAGGCCGCGGCGAACAGCGCGAAGCACATGAGCTTCATCACGAACACCGGGTAGGCGCCGAAGAACGGTGCGAGCACCAGCGCAACCAGCAGCAGCGCGTAGACGACGGTGGAGATCTTTTTCATGTTCATGCCGTCCGCCTTATTTTTCTTTGCCGAACAGGCCGGCGGGGCGGATGAGCAGCACGATGACCATGATCACGAACACAACCGTTGACGATGCCTCGGGATAGAAAACCTTGGTGAGCCCCTCGATCACGCCGAGGCCCAAGCCGGTGAGGATGGCGCCCATGATGGAGCCCATGCCGCCGATCACGACCACCGCGAACACCACGATGATGAGGTTCTGCCCCATCAGCGGCGAGACCTGCATCACCGGTGCGGCCAGCACGCCCGCAAAGGCGGCGAGCGCGCAGCCGAAGGCGTAGGTCAGCGTGATCATCAGCGGCACGTTGACGCCGAAGGCTTCCACCAGGCGCGGGTTCTCGGTGCCGGCGCGCAGGTACGCACCCAGGCGCGTCTTCTCGATCACGTACCAGGTCGCAAAGCAGATCACCAGCGAGGCGACGACCACCCAGGCGCGGTAGTTGGGCAGCACCATGAAGCCGAGGTCGGTGGCGCTCGAGAGCGCATCGGGTGCGTCGTAGGGCAGGCCCGAGACGCCGTAGACCGAGCGGAACACGCCTTCGATCAGCAGCGTGAGACCGAGCGTGAGCAAGAGACCGTAGAGGTGGTCGAGCTTGTAGATCCAGCGCAGCAGCAACCGCTCGATCAGTACGCCGAAGAGGCCGATGAGGATGGGCGCCGCGATCAGCATCACCCAGTAGTTGATGCCGAAATACTCCATGGCCATCCAGGTCAGGACGGCCCCCAGCATGAACAGCGCGCCGTGCGCGAAGTTGATGACGTTGAGCAAACCGAAGATCACCGCCAGCCCGAGGCTCAGGATGGCGTAGAACGAGCCGTTGACCAGCCCCAGGAGGAGCTGGCTCAACAAGGCGGGGAGGGAAATGTTCATAAGCGTTTCAACGAACCCGGGCGCCGCAAGAAAGGCGCCCGCGGGAGATCACTTCCAGAGGGCGCACTTGCTCTCGGCCTTGGTCGTGAAGACGTCCTCGCCCTTGAGCTTCTGGATCACCTTGTAGTAATCCCAGGGCTGCTTGGATTCGGCCGGCGACTTCACCTGCACCAGGTACATGTCGTGCACGAAGCGGCCATCGGCGCGGATGTTGCCCTTGGCATAGAAATCGTCGATGGGCGTGGACTTGAGCGTCTCCATCACCTTGTCGGCATCGACCGTCTTGGCGGCCTGCACGGCCTTCAGATAGGTCATGGTGGCCGAGTAGTCGGCCGCCTGGATGTCGGTGGGCATGCGCTTGGTCTTCTCGAAGAAGCGCTTGCCGAAGGCGCGCGTCTTGTCGTCCAGGTTCCAGTCCCAGCTGGTGGTGAGCAGCAGGCCCTCGGTGTTCTTCAGGCCCAGGCTGTGCACGTCGGTCACGAACACCAGCAGGCCCACCATCTTCATCGACTTGGTGATGCCGAATTCCTTGGCCGCCTTGATCGAATTGATGGTGTCGCCGCCGGCATTGGCGAGCGCGAGCACCTGCGCCTTGGAGTTCTGCGCCTGCAGCAGGAACGAAGAGAAGTCCGAGGTGTTGAGCGGGTGCTTCACGCTCCCGAGCACGGTGCCGCCCTTCTCCTTCACCACCTTGGTGGCGTCGGCTTCCAGGGCCTGGCCGAAGGCGTAGTCGGCGGTGAGGAAATACCAGCTCTTGTCGCCGCGCGCGATCACCGCGCTGCCGGTGCCCTTGGCGAGCGCCACGGTGTCGTAGGCGTAGTGCACGGTGTAGGGCGAGCACTGCTCGTTGGTGAGCGCCGAACTGCCCGCGCCGTTCACGATGAAGACGCGCTTCTTCTCCTGCGCCACCTTCGCCATCGCGAGGCCGGTGCCCGAGCTGGTGCCGCCGAACAGCATCGTCAGGCCCTGCGTATCGATCCACTCGCGCGCCTTCGAGGCGGCGATGTCGGCCTTGTTCTGGTGGTCGGCCGACAGGAGCTCGATGGGCATGCCGTTGACCTTGCCGCCGAAATCGTCGATGGCCATCTGGATCGCGAGGGCGCCGTTCTTGCCCTCCACGTCCGCATAGAGGCTGGACATGTCGGTGATGAAACCGATCTTGACCTTGTCCTGCGCCTGCGCGGCGCCGGCGGCCAGCGCAATGGCAAGAGAGAGGCCGGAAAGCACGAACGTCTTTTTCATGGTCAAGAACTCCTAGTGAAGGAACGAAAAATCACGGAGGCGCGAATCACTTCCAGGCGGCGCACTTGCTCTCGGCCTTCGTGGTGAAGACCTGGTCGCCCGGCAGCGTCTTGAGCACCTTCAGGTAGTCCCAGGGCTTCTTCGACTCGGCCGGCGACTTCACCTCGACCAGGTACATGTCGTGGATGAAGCTGCCGTCGGCGCGGATCTGGCCCTTGGCGTAGAAGTCGTCGATCTTCATGCTCTTGAGCTGCGCCATCACCTTGTCGGAATCGGTCGTCTTGGCAGCAGCCACGGCCTTCAGGTACGTGGTGGTGGCCGAGTAGTCGGCGGCCTGCACGTCGGTGGGCATGCGCTTGGTCTTCTCGAAGAAGCGGTTGGCGAACTTGCGCGTGTCGTCGTTCAGGTCCCAGTACCAGCTGGTGGTGTGCAAGAGGCCCTCGGTGTTCTTAAGGCCGAGGCTGTGCACGTCGCTCAGGAAGACCAGGAGACCCGCGGTCTTCATGGTCTTGTTGATGCCGAATTCCTTCGACGCCTTGATGGCGTTGATGGTGTCGCCGCCCGCGTTCGCCAGGCCGAGGATCTGCGCCTTGGAGTTCTGCGCCTGCAGCAGGAACGAGGAGAAGTCCGATGCGTTCAGCGGATGCCGCACCGCGCCCACCACCGTGCCGCCCTTTTCCTTCACCACCTTGGTGGTGTCGGCTTCGAGCGCATGGCCGAAGGCGTAGTCGGCCGTCAGGAAGAACCAGCTCTTGCCGCCACGGTCCACCACCGCGGCGCCCGTGCCCTTGGCCAGCGCCACGGTGTCGTAGGCATAGTGCACGGTGTAGGGCGAGCACTGCTCGTTGGTGAGCACCGAGCTGCCGGCGCCGTTGTTGAAGTACACGCGCTTCTTCTCTTCCGCCACCTTGGCAGTCGCGAGCGCGGTGCCCGAATTGGTGCCGCCGAAGATCATGGTCACGCCGGCCGTGTCGACCCACTCGCGGGCCTTCGAGGCGGCGATGTCGGCCTTGTTCTGGTGGTCTGCGACCAAGAGCTCGATGGGCTGACCCAGCACCTTGCCGCCGAAGTCGTCGATGGCCATCTGGATGGCGGTGGCGCCGCCCTTGCCTTCGAGGTCGGCGTAGAGGCTCGACAGGTCGGTGACGAAGCCGATCTTCACTTTCTCTTGTGCCTGCGCGGCGCCTGCGCCCATGGCGAGGACAGCGACGGCGGTGGCGATGAGGCCGAGTTTCTTGTTCATGGTGTTGTGTCTCCTGAAAGAATCTTTGTGGGATGGGGAAAGGGGAGTCTTGTGGACTTTTCTTGTTCAGACGCCGAGCAGCTCGGTGAGCACCGGCATCTTGGCTTCGAGCTCGGCGGCGCCGAACTTCTCCACGATGCGGCCGTGCTCCATCACGTAGAAGCGGTCGGCCAGCGGTGCGGCGAAGCGGAAGTTCTGCTCCACCATCACGATGGTGTAGCCCTTGGCGCGCAGCGTGGTGATCATGCGGGCCAGCGCCTGCACGATGACCGGCGCGAGGCCTTCGGAAATCTCGTCGAGCAAGAGCAGCTTGGCGCCCGTGCGCAGGATGCGCGCGACGGCCAGCATCTGCTGCTCGCCGCCCGACAGGCGCGTGCCCTGGCTGTGGCGGCGCTCGGCCAGGTTGGGGAACATGGCGTAGATTTCTTCGACCGACATGCCCTGTCCCGCACCCTTGAGTTCGGGCGGCAGCATCAGGTTTTCTTCGCACGAGAGGCTGGCGAAGATGCCGCGTTCCTCGGGGCAGTAGCCGATGCCGAGGTGGGCGATGCGGTGCGTGGGCATCGCGATCGTTTCCTTGCCGTTGACCTCGATGCTGCCCTTGCGTGCGCCGGTCAGGCCCATGATGGCGCGCAGCGTGGTGGTGCGGCCCGCGCCGTTGCGGCCCAGCAGCGTGACGACTTCGCCGGGCTGCACGACCATATCGACGCCATGCAGTACGTGCGATTCGCCGTACCAGGCCTGCAGGCCCTTGATTTCGAGTGCGGCGGTCATTGGGCCTCCCGCCGGGCCGCCCCAAGGGAGGCCCGCGCCCCCTCGGGGGGCAGCGAATACACGAAGTGATGAGCGTGGGGGTTCATGTCAATGCGCGCCCTGCATTTCGCCGTCCGTCGTGCCCATGTAGGCCTCCATGACCTGCGGGTTCTTCGAGACTTCGGCGTAGGGGCCTTCGGCCAGCACGGCGCCGCGTTGCAGCACGGTGATGGTGTCGGCAATCGTCGAGACCACGCTCATGTTGTGTTCGACCATGAGGATGGTGCGCCCGGCCGACACCCGCTTGATGAGCTCGGCCACGCGATGCACGTCTTCGTGGCCCATGCCCTGCGTGGGTTCGTCCAGCAGCATCAATTCGGGCTCCATCGCCAGCGTGGTGGCGATCTCCAGCGCGCGCTTGCGGCCGTAGGGCAGGTTCACGGTCTGTTCATCGGCGAGTTCTTCCAGGCCGACTTCAGCCAGCAGCTCGCGTGCTCTGGCATCCAGGGGTTTGAGCGACTTCTCGCTCTTCCAGAAGTGGTACGACGTGCCCAGGCGGCGCTGCAGGCCCAGCCGCACGTTCTCCAGCAGCGTGAGGTGCGGGAACACGGCCGAGATCTGGAACGAGCGGATGATGCCGCGCCGTGCGATCTGCGCGGGGCGCTCCCCGGTGATGTCCTCGCCGTTGAACAGGATCGTGCCCGTGGTCGGCTCCAGGAACTTCGTGAGCAGGTTGAAGCAGGTGGTCTTGCCGGCGCCGTTGGGGCCGATGAGGGCGTGGATCGAGCCGCGCACCACCGAGAGGTTGACCTTGCTGACCGCGGTGAACCCCTTGAATTCCTTGGTGAGCTGGCGTGTTTCGAGGATGACGTCGCTCATCTCGCGAGGTCGCCCGGGTTCGGAAAAAAGAAGTCGGTCATGCGGTCCATCTTGGCGCGCCACCATGGAGCGCGGACCGATTGTTGGTGGGCGACCCGCGCTTGCATACTGGGGCAAATGCCTATGCTGCAGTGCAACCTGCACAAGACGGACAAGTTATGCACGATCACCAACTGTCGTCGCGTTGACAATGACGCCCCCTCCGCCCTCTCCCGACAACTCTTCATGCCATCCATGCCCGTAACGATCCGCGATGTGGCCGAGGCCGCCGGTGTGTCGATCAGCACCGTGTCGCGTGCCCTGAAGAACCAGCGCGGCCTCTCGGACGAGACCCGCCGCATGATCCGCAAGATCGCCAGCGAAGTCGGCTACAACGCCGGGCGCCTGCGCAGCGCCAAGGCCAAGCGGCTGGTCTTCATGGTGCATCGCCAGCACAGCCACTTCTCGGTCAACCCCTTCTTCTCGGACGTGCTGCATGGGGTGGAGGAAGCCTGCCGCGAATCGGGCATCGTGCCCACGCTGCTCACCTGCGGCCCGACCGACCCGATCCGCGAGCAGCTGCGGCTGCACGAGCCCGACATGATCCTGGCGGCCGGCTTCTTCGAGACCGAGGTGCTCGACATGGTGGCCGGGCTCGACCTGCCCTTCGCGCTGATCGACTTCTCGCTGCGCGACATGCTCGCGGTGAACCCGGACAACACGACCGGCGGCTTCCTGGCCACGCGCCACCTGCTGGACATCGGCAGACAGCGCATCGCCTACATCGCGGGGTCGCTCGCGCATGTGAGCATCCTCGAGCGGGCCCACGGCTACCGCCGCGCGCTGTTCGAGGCCGGCATCCTCGCCGACCCGGAGCTGGAAGTGGTCGCGCCATTGGGCCTGCCGCACGACCGCGGCGCCTCCGCTGCGATGCAGCAGCTGCTGCGCCTGCGCAAACCACCCGACGCCGTGTTCGCCTGCAACGACATGGCCGCGCTCGCAGCGCTCGACACCTGCCTCGCGGCGGGCCTGCGCGTGCCCGAGGACGTCGCGATCGTGGGCTTCGACGACGTGCAGACCGCCGCATCGGCCAAGCCGCCGCTCACCACGGTGCGCGTGGACCGCCAGGCGCTGGGTCGCATGGGCGTCGAACTGGCAATGCAGGGCGGCTCACTGCCGCGGCTGAACACGCTGCCGGTCGAACTCATCGTTCGGCAAAGCACGGTGGGCTAGGACCCTCTTTTCTCTCCGGTGGGGGCGGCCTTTGTTGCGCTGCCAACGCCGTGTTTCGTCCGGGAAAGCACAAGGCGTGAAGCCACGGTGCGCTGCCTAAACTGCCGCGCACCCTGCAACCGGAGAAACACATGAAGAAGAACGCCATCGCACTCTCGATCGGTCTTGCCATCGGCCTTGCCGGCAACGTCGCCACAGCCCAGCAACAGAGCGTGGAGGTCCTGCACTGGTGGACCTCGGGCAGCGAGGCCGGCGCGCTCAACGTGCTCAAGGCCAACCTCGAGAAGCAGGGCGTGAAATGGAACGACATGCCCGTGGCCGGCGGCGGCGGCGAGGCCGCGATGACCGCGCTGCGCGCCCGCGTGACCTCGGGCAACCCGCCCACCGCCTCGCAGATGCTGGGCTTCGACATCCTCGACTGGGGCAAGCAGGGCGTGGTGGCCGACCTCAACGCGCTCGCGCAGAAGGACGGCTGGGACAAGGTGGTGCCCCCCGCCCTGCAGAAGTTCTCGAAGTACAACGGCAAGTGGATCGCCGCGCCGGTGAACGTGCACTCGACCAACTGGGTCTGGGCCAACCAGGCCGTGCTCGTGAAGGCGGGCGTCACCGCCGAGCCGAAGAACTGGGACGAGTTCATCGCCGCCGCCGAGAAGGTGCAGAAGGCCGGCTTCATCGCCCTCGCCCACGGCGGCCAGCCGTGGCAGGACGCGACGCTCTTCGACAGCGTGGCCATGGCCACCGGCGGCGTCGACTACTACCGCAAGGCCTTCATCGACTTCGACACGAAGACCATCGCTTCGCCGACCACCGAAAAAGTGTTCCAGCGCATGGCGCAACTGCGCAAGCTGGTGGACAAGGACTTCTCGGGCCGCGACTGGAACGTGGCCTCGGGCATGGTGATCGGCGGCAAGGCCGGCTTCCAGATCATGGGCGACTGGGCCAAGGGCGAGTTCGTCAACGCGAAACTCGTGCCGGGCAAGGACTTCGCCTGCTTCCGCTTCCCGGGCACGCAGGGCACGGTCACCTTCAACGCCGACCAGTTCGTGATGTTCACGCTCAAGGACGCGGGCAAGACCGCCGCGCAGCAGAAGCTGGCCGCCGCGATCATGGACCCGGGCTTCCAGTCGACCTTCAACGTGGCCAAGGGCTCCGCGCCCGCGCGCACCGACGTGCCCGACACCGCCTTCGACGCCTGCGGCAAGAAGGCCATCAAGGACCTGGCCGAAGCCAGCAAGGCCAACACGCTGGTGGGTTCCATCGGCCACGGCCATGCGGAGCCGGCTTCGATCAAGAACGCGTTCTACGACGTGATCACGCGCCACTTCAACGGCCAGCTCGACGACAAGAAGGCCGTGGCAGCGATGGTCTCTGCCGCGAAGAACTGATGCGCCGCTGTTCCTGGGTGTCGAGGGTGTTCGAGGCACCCGCACGATCATGAAAGCCGGACTGCTGCCCAAGCTGCTGCTGACGCCGAGCGCCCTGCTCGTGCTGGTGTGCGTGTACGGCTACATCATGTTCACGGTCTACCTGTCGTTCACGACGTCGACCATGCTGCCCACCACCGAGTGGGCCGGCACGGCCGCCTACGACCGGTTGACGGGGCTGGAGAACTGGGAGGTGTCGCTGCGCAATCTCGCGGTCTTCGCGAGCCTCTACATCGCGGTGGCGATGGTGCTGGGCCTCGTGCTGGCGATCCTCATCGACCAGAAGGTGCGCGCCGAGGGCGTGCTGCGCTCGATCTACCTGTACCCGATGGCCCTCTCGCTCATCGTCACGGGCACGGCGTGGAAGTGGCTGCTCGACCCCGGCGTGGGCATCGAGCACACGCTGCAGAGCCTGGGCTGGAGCGGCTTCTCGTTCGGCTGGATCAAGGACGGCGAGATGGCGATCTACTGCGTCGTCATCGCCGCCGTCTGGCAGACCACCGGCTTCGTGATGGCGATGTTCCTCGCGGGGCTGCGCGGCGTCGACGGCGAGCAGATCAGCGCGGCACGGGTCGATGGCGCGCGCCCCTGGCAGATCTACACGCGCATCGTGATTCCGCAACTCGGGCCGGTCTTCGTTTCGGCCTTCGTGATCCTCGCGCACATGGCGATCAAGTCGTACGACCTGGTGATCGCCCTCACCAACGGTGGGCCGGGGCGCTCGACCTGGCTGCCCTCGGTCTTCATGTACCAGTACACCTTCACCCGCAACGAGATGGCAGTGGGTGCGGCGAGCTCGGTGCTGATGCTCGCTGCCATCGGCGTCGTGGTGGTGCCCTATCTGCTGCGCGAGATGCGAGGAGCAAAGCATGGCTGAACGCACGATGCGCTTCGTTCTGTATGCCGTGCTGCTGGTGCTGGCCTTCGTGTTCCTGATGCCGGTCTATGTGATGGTCATCAACTCGCTCAAGCCGCTGGAAGAAATCCGCAGCGGCAACCTGATGACGCTGCCCATCGACTGGACCCTCGACCCCTGGCGCGCGGCCTGGAGCACGGCGCAGATCGGCGTGCAGCCCACGGGCCTGAAGCCCTACTTCATCAACTCGTTCCTGCTGGTGGTTCCTGCCGTGGCAATCTCCACGCTCATCGGCGCGCTGAACGGCTACATCCTCACGCAGTACCGCATTCGCGGCGCGCATCTCCTGTTCGCGGCGATGCTGTTCTCGGTGTTCATCCCGTTCCAGATCGTGCTGATCCCGATGGCGCGCACGCTCGGGTTCCTCGGCATCGCGGGCACGGTGACGGGGTTGATCTTCGTGAACGTGGTGTACGGCATCGGTTTCACCACCCTCTTCTTTCGCAACTACTACGCGGCCTTTCCGCAGGAGCTGGTGCGCTCGGCGCGCATGGACGGCGCGGGCTTCTTCGGGGTGCTGCTGCGCATCCTCTTGCCCAACAGCACGCCGATCATCGTGGTGACGGTGATCTGGCAGTTCACCAACATCTGGAACGAATTCCTGTTCGGCGCTTCGTTCAGCGACTACAGCTCGTTCCCGATCACGGTGGCGCTCAACAACCTGGTGAACAGCTCCACCGGGGTCAAGGAATACAACGTGCATTTCGCGGGAGCGTTCATCGCGGCGCTTCCCACGCTGGTGGTGTATTTGGTGTCTGGAAAATATTTCGTGCGCGGCCTCATGGCCGGCTCGGTCAAAGGTTAGTGAATGGCTTCGTTGGACCTGATTGGTATTCGCAAGAGCTTCGGCCCCGTCCAGATACTTCATGACATCTCCATCGCGCTGAAGGACGGCGAGTTCCTGGTGCTGGTGGGGCCCTCGGGCTGCGGCAAGAGCACGCTGATGAACATCATCGCGGGGCTGGAAGAACCCACCGAGGGCGAGCTGCGCCTCAACGGCGCGGACATCACGAAGACCGCCCCTGCGGAGCGCAACATCTCGATGGTGTTCCAGTCGTACGCGCTCTACCCCAACATGACGGTGGCCAAGAACATCGAGTTCCCGCTGGAGATGCGCAAGGTCGACAAGGCCGCGCGCGCCGAACGCGTGAAGAAGGTCGGCGAGCTGCTGCAGATCGGCCACCTGATGGACCGCAAGCCCCGCCAGCTCTCGGGCGGACAGCGGCAGCGCGTGGCCATCGGACGGGCGCTGGCGCGCGAGCCGCAGCTCTACCTGTTCGACGAGCCGCTCTCCAACCTCGATGCGCAACTGCGGCTGGACATGCGCACCGAGATCAAGAAGCTGCACCAGCGGCTCAACGCCACCATCGTCTACGTCACGCACGACCAGATCGAGGCGATGACGCTGGCCACGCGCATTGCGGTGATGAAGGGCGGCGTGCTGCAGCAACTGGGCACGCCGCACGAGGTCTACAACCGGCCGGCCAACACCTTCGTCGCGAGCTTCATGGGCTCGCCGCGCATGAACCTGCTGCGCATGCGGGTGGCGATGACGCCCGCCGGCGGGCTGGAACTGCTGACGGCCGGCGGCGGCGGCGCGGTGCGCATCGACCTGCCGCTGTCGTTGACGCCCGCGCAGCTGCATGCGTATGCGGGCCAGGAAGTGATCGTGGGACTGCGGGCCGAGGCGGTCGGGCTGGCAGACTACGGCGCCGAAGGGCGCGGTACGCAGCAACGGGTGAATGCGCGCGTTCAGGTGGTGGAGCCGACTGGGGCCGATACGCTGGTGCTGCTCGATCTTGGCGGGCATGATTTCACCGCGCGCCTGCCACCTGACGTGACGCTGCAGCCCGGGGCCACGGCGCATTTCTCGATCGACCTGTCGAAGATCGTCTTCTTCGACGCCGAGGCGGAAACGCTGATCGGCTGACCTCTGGCACGGAGGACAACGAGATGACGCCCATGGCCGACTGGATGAACGACATTCCCCGTGCGGTGGTGCAGGCCCAACGGGCCTTGCGCGCGAGCGTGCCCGACCTCGCCCGGCGCTTCGCGCTCGAAACCGAGTTCCTCGAGGACGAGGTGGCGACGGTGCGTGCCGAGCAGGCCAGCGGCGGCGCGGTGCCCGAGCTGGCCTATGCCGACATCGCGCACGGGCGCGTGTCGCCGGAACAGATCGCTCGCATCCACCGGCGCGGCTGCGTGGTGGTGCGCGGCGTGTTCGACGCGGCGCAGGTGCAGGCGTGGAACGAGGAGATCCACCGCTACATCGACGGCAACGACTACTACGCGCACGCACGCGCCAAGGCGGGCCTGGACAAGTACTTCAGCGCGCTGGCCTCGGGCCGGCCTCAGATCTTCGGCCTCTACTGGTCGCGCCCGCAGATGCAGGCCCGGCAGGACGAGCGCATGCACGCGACGCGCGCTTTCCTCAACCGCCTCTGGACCTTCGAGAAGAACGGCACCCGCTTCTTCGACCCCGACCGGCAGGCCAACTACGCCGACCGCATCCGCCGCCGCGAGCCCGGCGATTCGACGCTGGGGCTGTCGCCGCATTCCGATGGCGGCTCGGTCGAGCGCTGGTGCGAGCCGACCTTCCGGCACGTGTACCGCGAGGTGTTCGAAGGCGACCTCTCGCGCTTCGACCCCTTCGATGCCGAAGGCCGCATCGAGACGCGCGAGATCCCCTCCCCCGCCGTGTGCTCGGCCTTTCGCACCTTCCAGGGCTGGACCGCGCTGTCGCGGCAGGGCCCGGGCGACGGCACGCTGCGGCTGGTGCCGATCGCGCGCACCGCGCCCTGGATGCTGCTGCGCGCGCTGCAGCCCGACGTGCCCGAAGGCGACCTCTGCGGCGCGCAGCCCGGCCGCGCGCTCGGCGCCACGGCCGAGTGGCATGCCGAGTTGCGCGACGGGCTGATCCCGATTCCGCTGGTCGAGCCCGGCGACACCGTGTGGTGGCACTCCGACGTGATCCACGCCGTGGAGGACGAACACCGCGGCAGCCAGCACAGCAGCGTGATCTACATCGCCGCCGCACCCTGGTGCGAGAAGAACCGCGCTTTCATGGCGCGGCAGGCGCCTGCCTTCCTGGCCGGGCGCAGCAGCCCCGATTTCGCACCCGAAGACTACGAAGTCGATTTCAAAGGCCGTGCCACGCCCGATGACCTGACGCCCCTCGGGTTGCGCCAGATGGGCCTGCACGCCTGGGATTGACGAACCCCATTTCTTTTTTTCATGCCCGACTTCCGCTCACCCGATTTCCTGATCGACCACATCCGGCACACGCTGGCCTTCTACGAACCGCGCGACACCGATCCTTCAGGCGGCTTCTTTCATTTCTTCAAGGACGACGGCACGGTCTACGACCGCCGCACGCGCCACCTGGTGAGCAGCACGCGCTTCGTGTTCAACCACGCGAACGCCTACCGCGGCTTCGGCAACGCGGCGGACCTGGACGCCGTGCGGCGCGGCCTGGCCTTCCTGCGGCGCGCGCATGCGCTGCCCGGCGGCGGCTACGCATGGCAGATCGACTGGCACGAAGGCCGCGCCACGGTGCTGGACGGCACCCAGCACTGCTACGGCCTGGCCTTCGTGCTGCTCGCGCACGCGCACGCGCTGATGGCCGGCGTGAGCGAGGCACGTGCAGGACTTGAACATGCGTGGGACCTGATGGAGCAGCATTTCTGGGAACCGCGCCACCACCTGTATGCCGACGAGGCCACGGCCGACTGGCGCGTGTCGCCCTACCGCGGCCAGAACGCCAACATGCACGCCTGCGAAGCGATGATGGCCGCCTTCGAGGCAACGCAAGAGGCGCGCTACCTCGACCGCGCGCTCGCACTCGCCGAAGCCGTGACGGGGCAGCAGGCCGCGCTGGCCAATGGCCTCGTGTGGGAGCACTACCGCGCCGACTGGTCGGTCGACTGGGACTTCAACCGCGGCGACCGCAGCGACATCTTCAGGCCCTGGGGTTTCCAGACCGGCCACCTGACCGAGTGGGCCAAGCTGCTGCTGCAGCTGGAACGCCTGCTGAATGCGCAAGGCACCGAAGCCGACTGGATCGTGCCGCGCGCCCGGCACTTCTTCGACACCGCGATGTTCCGCGGCTGGGATGCGGACAACGGCGGGCTGGTCTACGGCTTTGCGCCCGACGGCTCGGTGTACGACGGCGACAAGTATTTCTGGGTGCAGGCCGAGAGCTTCGCCGCCGCCGCCCTGCTCGCGCTGCGCACCGGCGATGCGAGCTACTGGAACTGGTACGACAGCATCTGGGCGTATTCGTGGAAACACTTCGTGGACCACAGGCACGGCGCGTGGTATCGCATCCTCACGCCGCAGAACCAGAAGATCAGCGATGAAAAGAGCCCGGCCGGCAAGACCGACTATCACACGATGGGCGCGTGCTACGACGTGCTGAAGGCGCTGGACAGCGCCGTGAAGTAACCGGTCGACGGTCGCGATCCGCACAAGTCTTGTGCGGTTTCGCATCTACACGGCAGCGCTGCCGCTTCGTACGCTTCAGGCTTCTTTTTTTCACCCAGAGAAGCCGCATGAAGCACCCCAGCATCCGCACCCTCACCGGCGCCCAGCCGACGACCCATCTCGACCCATCCACGACGGCATTGCTCGCGATCGATTTCCAGAACGAATATTTCGACGGCCGCATGCCCATTCCCGATGGCCCGGCGGCGCTGCGCCAGGCGAGGCGCCTGATCGACTGGGCGGACCGGCATGCGATGCCGGTGTTCCATGCGCAGCACCTCGCGCCCGCGGACAGCCCGATCTTCGCGGAGGGCAGCAAGGCC
Organism: Variovorax boronicumulans; assembly: GCF_030812215.1. Lineage (GTDB taxonomy): Bacteria > Pseudomonadota > Gammaproteobacteria > Burkholderiales > Burkholderiaceae_C > Variovorax > Variovorax boronicumulans_C. The sequence goes on from NZ_JAUSSG010000002.1 coordinate 476,659, forward strand.
TTCGGCATCCACGCCGAACTGCGTCCGGCCGCGCATCACACCGTGCTGACCAAGGCGACGCCGAGCGCCTTCGCGGGCACTTCGCTGGAAGCGGAACTGCAGGCGCGCGGCATCAAGACGCTGCTCCTCACCGGACTCATGACGCACATGTGCGTCTCGGCCACGGCCTTCGACGCCGCGCCGCGCGGCTACCAGAGCCTGATCGTGAGCGACGCCTGCGCGACGCGCGACCTGGACCTGGATCAGGAAGACGGCGGCGGCGTGCTGGGCCATCGCGAGCTGCATCGCGCCGCCTTGCGCGGCGTGTCGGACGTGGTGGCCGAAGTGCGCACGACCGACGACGTGCTGCGCTTGCTCGATCAGTCGCTGCAGCCTGCCTGAGCGGCTGGCTGCAAGCAGCGCGCAGCGGCGAAATCCACGAACGCGCGCACCTTCGGCGACAGGTGCCGGTTCTGTGGATAGAGCGCGTAGAGGTTCAGCCGCTGCTGGCTGAACCCAGCCAGCACGCGCACCAGCTCACCTCGCGCGACCTGCTCGCGCACGAGGAATTCCGGAGACGCCGCGAGCCCCGTGCCGGCCAGCGCGGCCGCGCGCAGCACGATGCCGCTGTTGGCCTGCAACCTGCCGCCCACGTCGACCGTGTGGACGCTGCCGTCTTGCGCGGTGAAGCTGGGCTGGCCGGCCTTCCCCGCGAGCGAATAGTTGAGGCATTGGTGCGCGCGCAGGTCGGCGGGAACGGCAGGCGTGCCGTGTTGCCGGAGATAGGCGGGCGATGCCACCCACCACTCCTCGAAGCCGGCGAGGCGCTTGACGATCAGCGTCGAATCCGAGAGCGAGTAGGCAAGGCGCAGGCCCACGTCGAAGCCCTCCTCGATCAGGTCGACGAAGCGGTCGTTGCAGACGAGATCGACCCTGACCCGAGGATGCGCGTCGAGAAAGGCGGGCAGCCATTGCGCCAGCGCTTCCAGGCCGAAGGACATCGGCGCGTTGATGCGCAGCAGGCCCGTCGGCTCGACCTGGTGCTGCGCCACGAGGAGCGCCGCGGCCTCGACCTGGTCGAGGATCTGGCGGCTGTGTTCGTAGTAGGTCTGGCCGGCTTGCGTGAGGGCGAAACGCCGTGTCGTGCGGTTGAGCAACTGCACGCCCAGGGCGGTTTCCAGTTGCTTCACGTGGCGCGAGACGACGGTGTGCGAAACATCCATCGCCTCGGCGGCGGCGGTGAAGCCGCCGGCCTCGACGACCGCACGAAAAGCCTTCATGGCGGTGAACTGGTCCATGCGGGAAGCTGCCTTTCGAAAGAAACCCCCAGGGCTCTTGCGAAGCCTGGGGGTGACGGTGACGGGGTGATGGAAACCGCGAGGTCAGTGCGCGCCGGCTGCGGCGTCGCCGCCGGCGCCGCCCTTCTGCGGCTTGGCCAGCCACACCAGCGGAATCAGCAACAGGAACAGAATCGCCGACGCATAGAAGATGTCGTTCGTCGCCAGCATGTAGGCCTGCTGGTCAACGAGGCGGTTGATCTGCCCCATCACCTGGTCTGCGCTGAAGCCGCTGCTGGAGAGCCCCGACATCGCACTGGTGGCCGCGCTGTTGCCCTGGTTGATGGATTCCGCAAGCTGCGCGTGGTGCAGCGTCGCACGGTTGTCCCACAGCGTGGTGGTGAGCGAGGTGCCCATGGCGCCGGCGGTGATCCGCAGGAAATTCGACAACCCCGAGGCGGCGGGAATGCGGTCGGGCGTGAGGCCCGAGAGCGTGATCGTCACCAGCGGAATGAAGAAGAACGCCATCGCGATGCCCTGGATGATCGTCGGGATGATGATCGTCACGAAGTCGGCCTGCGTGTTGAAGTTCGACCGCATCCACAGGATCAGCGCGAACACCAGGAACGAGAACGTTGCATAGCGGCGCGGGTCGATCTTGGCCACCGTGAGCCCGACGATCGGCGAGAAGAAGATCGCCAGCAGCCCCACCGGCGCCATGATCATCCCCGCCTGCGTGGCGGTGTAGCCCATCCATTGCTGCAGCCACAGCGGCAGCAACACCACGTTGCCGAAGAACAGGCCGTAGGCCACCGCCGTTGCCACCGCGCCCGACCAGAAATTGCGGCGCTTGAAGAGCGACAGGTCGACCACGGGGTGCTTGTCGGTCAGCTCCCAGATCAGGAAGAACGCGAAGCCAACCACGGCGACCACCGCCAGCGTGACGATCTGCGCCGAGTGGAACCAGTCGAGCTCCTTGCCCTTGTCGAGCATGAGTTGCAGCGAGCCGACCCACAGCACCAGCAGCGCGAGGCCGATGGCATCGATGGGCACCTTGTGCGTGTTGCTCTCGCGCTTGCGATAGAGCGCCCAGGTGATGGAAGCCGCGACGATGCCCACCGGAATGTTGATGTAGAAGATCCACGGCCACGAGATGTTGTCGGTGATCCAGCCGCCCAGCAGCGGTCCCATCACCGGCGCGACCAGCGTGGTCATCGACCACATCGCCATCGCGAGCCCCGCCTTGGCCTTCGGATAGCTGGACAGGAGCAGCGTCTGCGACAGCGGAATCATCGGGCCCGCGACAAAGCCCTGCAGCGCGCGGAACAGGATGAGCGTGGTCATGTTCGGCGCGAGGCCGCACAGGAGCGAACTGATCATGAACAGGATCACGCTCGCCATGAACAGGCGCACCTGGCCGAAGCGCTGGGTCATGAAACCCGTGAGCGGCACCGCGATGGCGTTGGCCACCGCGAAGCTGGTGATGACCCAGGTGCCCTGCGTGGTGCTCACGCCCAGGTCGCCCGAGATGGCTGGCAACGACACGTTCGCGATCGAGGAATCGAGCACGTTCATGAAGGTTGCCGCGGACAGCGCGATCGTGCCCCACACGCGGGCGGAGCCCTCGAGCGGTGCGTGCGCTATGTAAGCGGGAGCGGCGGTGGCCATTGCGCGTGCTTCTTTATGTCAAGCGAAGCGGGCAACGATCAACCGGGCTGGCCCTGCACCGCCACCTGAGCGCCGGTGGCCGGCGTCGCAGCCGGATGCTTCGCGGGCACGCTCGTGGTGCTCGCGGCATTCGCCGAAGCGCTGCGGCCGAGGTTGGCCGCGACGATGCGGTCCACTTCGGCATCGGCGCCGCGATCGAGCTGGCTGTAGACCTGCGTCTGCGTGAGCGCGCTGCCGCGCGGTGCGTCGGCGAGCATCTTGCCGCTCTTGGAGGAGATGTCGATCTCGGCGTCCATCGACAGGCCGATGCGCAGCGGGTTGGCCTTGAGCTGCTCGGGGTCGAGCGCGATGCGCACGGGCACGCGCTGCACCACCTTGATCCAGTTGCCGGTGGCGTTCTGCGCAGGCAGCAGTGCGAACGCGCTGCCGGTGCCCACGCCCAGGCCGGCGACCTTGCCGTCGTACTCGACCTTCTTGCCGTAGACGTCGGCCGTGAGCTTCACGGGCTGGCCGATACGGATGTTGCGCAGCTGCACTTCCTTGAAGTTGGCATCGACCCACAGCTGGTTGAGCGGCACGATCGACATCATCGGCGTGCCGGCGGCCACGCGCTGGCCGAGCTGCACGGTGCGCTTGGCGACGTAACCGTCGACCGGCGCGGGCATCGCGACGCGCTGCGTGGCGAGGTAGGCCTCGCGCACCTTGGCGGCGGCGGCCAGCACGCTGGGGTGCTGGGCGACGCTGGTGCCTTCGGTCAGCGACTGGTTGCTGACCAGCGCTTCCTTCGCGGCGACCACTCCGGCCTGCGCGGCGGCGAGCTGGCTCTTGGCCGTGTCGAGCTGCGTTTCGGCGTGGTTGAGTTCTTCCTTCGACACCGCGCCGTTGCCCGACAGCGCGCGGCGGCGTTGCAGGTCGTCCTGTGCCTTGGCGATGTCGCTCTGGGCCTTGACGATGTCGGCCTGGCGCAGCGTGATCTGCGCGGCCAGCGACCCGTTGTTGGCGTAGAGCGTGCGCGTCTGGCGCACGGTCTGGGCCAGCGCGGCCTCGGCCTGTTCGAGAGAGACCTTGGCATCGGCCGGGTCGAGCTGCACCAGCGGCTGGCCGGCCTTCACGAAGTCGGTGTCGTCGGCGTTGATGGCCATGACGGTGCCGCCGATCTGCGGCGTGATCTGGATGACATTGCCCTGCACGTAGGCGTTGTCGGTGTCCTCGTAGTGGCTGGCGACCAGCCATTCGTAGAGGCCCCAGCCGCCGCCGGCGACGATGACCACGGCTGCCAGTGCGGTCAGCGCGCGGCGGCGCTTGCCGTTGCCGGCGGGCGCTTCGGGTGCAACAGGGGCTGCGGAAGCAGCGGACGTCGGAGTGTTGTTGTCGCTCATGATGAATTTCTTTCCGAAAACGAGGGAGTCGGGAGCCGTGTCGGCGCGGTTCCGTTCAGTTCACTGCGGCCGTCGGGGCCGATGCCGTGGCAGTCGAAGTCGCCGGGGGCTGCCAGCCGCCGCCGAGGGCCCGCGCGAGGCCCACCTGGGTGTCGAGCGCACGCGCGGCGAGATCGACCGCCAGCCGGCGCTGCGCCAGCACGGAGGTTTCCGCCGTCAGCACGTTGAGGTAGTTGCCCAGCCCCGCGCGGTAGCGCTGCACGGCGATGTCGTAGGCACCTTCGGCGGCCGTTTGCGCGGCGCGCTGCTCGGTCTGCTGGCGGGTGATCGACTGCGCACTCGACACCTGGTCGGCCGCATCGCGCACCGCGTCGATGACCGTCGCGTTGTAGCTTTCGACCGCCACGTCCAGGTCGGCCGACTTGCCGCGCAGGTTGGCGCGCAGCCGCCCGCCTTCGAAGATCGGCAGGCTGATGGCCGGGCCCACGCCCCACTGCTCGCTGCCCGACTTGAGCAGCTTGCCGAAGCCCAGGCTCTGGAAGCCGGCGAAGGCCGTGAGGTTCACGTTGGGATAGAACTGGGTCTTGGCATTGGCCACGTCGCTGGTGGCCGCCTCGACGCGCCAGCGAGCGGCGGCGATGTCGGCGCGGCGACCCAGCAGGTCGGCAGGGATGTTGGCCTGCAGCGCCATCGGCTTGACGCCGGCGAGCACCGGCGGCTTGAGCGAGGCCGACGCGTTGGGCTGGCCGACGAGCGCGTCGAGCGCGTGCTGCTGCAGTGCGATCTGCTCGTTGAGCGCTTCGATCTGCTGGCGCGCTTCGGGCAGGCCGCCTTCGCTCTGGCGCAGTTCGAGACGGGTGTCGAGGCCGGCGGAAACGCGGTCGCGCACGAGCTTCAGGGTTTCGTCGCGCTGGGCCAGCGTGCGTTGCGCCACGGTGAGCTGGTCGTTCAGGCGCGCCCACTGGAAGTAGCTGCGTGCGACGTTGCTGGCGAGCAGCACGCGGGCGGCATCGGCATCGGCCGCTGCTGCATTGGCGGCGCCGATGGCGGTGTCCAGCGCGGTGCGGTTCTTGCCGAAGAAGTCGAGCTCCCAGCTCGCGCCGAGCTGCAGCAGGCCGATGTTCTGCGTCGAGCCGCCGAGCGGTGCCGGGTAGATGTAGTTGCTGTTGAACTTCTGGCGGTTCAGGTCGAGCTCGCCGTTGACCTTGGGCTTGAGCGCCGCACCCGCGATGTCCGCCGAGGCCTGCGCACGCGCGAGGCGGGCCTGCGCGACCTGCAGGTTCGGGTTGCCGGCCACGGCCTGGTCGATGAGCGTGTTGAGCTGCGTGTCGCCGAAGGCGAGCCACCACTGGGCGTCGAGCTTGGAAGCCGGTGCAGCGGCGCTGTCGGGCGCGATGCCCAGCGACGACGCATCGCGCAGTTTGGCCTGCGAGCCGATGCCGGCCATGTCGGCACAGCCGGCCAGCGCCACCAGCAGCAACGCGGCTGCCACGACAGGAGTGCGACGCACAGCGCGCACGGCGAAGGAATCATTCATTTTTATCTCCACGGGCCGCGAGGGCCTGCGCGTTGTCGAGGATGCGGCGCAGGTAGCCCTTGAGCTGCTCCCATTCCTCGGTGGTGAAACCTGCCAGGTGCTCGTTCTGCACGCGGCTGAGCACGTAAGGCACTTCCTTTGCGGCGGCACGGCCTTCGTCGGTGAGCTCGATGTTGACCACGCGGCGGTCTTCCAGCGAACGCACGCGGCGGCACAGGCCCTTGGCTTCGAGGCGGTCGAGCAGCCGCGTCATCGCGCCGGTGTCGAGCTCGCAGGCCCGGGCCAATTCGGCCACTGTGGTGGCCGCGCCGATGTGCAGCTTGTACAGCGGCACCCATTGCGGATAGGTCGGGCTGCCCGGCTCGCACATGCGGGTTTCCACCGACTGACCCACCGCCGAGACGATGCGGCGCATCAGGTAGCCGATGCTTTCCTCGGCGCGATAGTCCTCCGCCCGATAGAAGACAGGGGGCCGACGCACAGCGTCATCGGAGACCGACGAGGCCTTGGGAATGTTTGCATCGCTCATGGGCCGAAATATTAGCTGCCGAGGCAATTATTGTCAAGGCTGCCTTTGTAGCGGCAGCGGTCGGTAGAATCCGCGCCCATGGCTTCCTCCCCACCGTCTTCCATGGCCAAGGGCTCGCCCCGGTCGCTGTCGGGCCTGAGCCCCTTTCTTCGCCCCTACCGCGTGCAGATCGTGCTGGCGGGCGTTTTCCTGGTGATGGCGGCCATCACGACGCTGGCTTTTCCGCTGGCGCTGCGCAGCCTCATCGACGGCGGGCTGATCAACCCCGACAAAGGCGCCCAGACCATGGCGCTGCGCGAGCACTTCGGCGCCCTCTTCGCCGTGGCCGTGGCACTGGGCCTGTTTTCAGCTGCACGCTTCTATACGGTGAGCTGGCTCGGCGAGCGCGTCACCGCGGACCTTCGCAATGCGGTCTACGGCCACGTGCTGCACCAGAGCCCAGCCTTCTTCGAGACCACGCAGACAGGCGAAGTGCTCTCGCGCCTGACGGCCGATACGACGCTGGTGCAAACGGTCGTCGGCTCGTCCCTCAGCATGGGCCTGCGCAATGCGGTGATGGGCGTGGGCGCGCTGGCCGTGCTGGTCTGGACCAACCCCTATGTGATGGTGCAGGTGCTGGGGATCCTCGTGCTGGTGGTGCTGCCGAGCATGTGGTTCGGCCGGCGGGTGCGCAAGCTCTCGCGCGCCAGCCAGGACCGCGTGGCCGATTCGAGCGCCATCGCCGCCGAAGTGTTGAATGCGATTCCGGTGGTGCAGAGCTACACGGCCGAGTCGCGCGAGGCGGCCCGCTTCGACGCCTCGACCGAAAACGCCTTCCGCACCGCCGTGCGCCGCACCAAGGCGCGTTCGGTGCTGGTGGCCTTCATCATCATCGCGACCTCGGCGGCGCTGCTCTGGGGCCTCTACCAAGGCACGCAAGCCGTGCTGCGCGGCGACATCACGGCGGGCCATCTCGGACAGACCGTGGTCTACGTGGCCATCCTCGCGAGCGCGACGGCCGTGCTCGGCGAGGTGTACGGCGACCTGCTGCGCGCAGCCGGCGCCACCGAGCGCCTGATGGAACTGTTGCATGCGCCAGCCGTGATCACTTCGCCGCCCAATCCGACGGTCACACCAGTTCCAGCCGCGGGCAGTGCGATCAAGCTCGATGCGGTGACCTTCCACTACCCCTCACGGCCCGGCACGCCGGCACTGCGCGACTTCAGCCTCGACATCGCTCCTGGCGAAACGGTGGCGCTGGTCGGCTCCAGCGGCGCGGGCAAGAGCACGGTGTTCCAGTTGCTGCTGCGCTACTACGACCCGCAGTCGGGGCAGCTGCTGCTCGACGGCGCACCGCTCGCATCGCTCGCGCTGCCCGACCTGCGCACCCGCATCGGTCTTGTGCCGCAGGACGCGGTGATCTTCTCGGCCAGCGCGTTCGAGAACATCCGCTATGGCCGGCCCGATGCCACGGCCGACGAGGTGCATGCAGCCGCCCGCGCCGCGTTCGCGCACGACTTCCTGACAACGTTGCCCGAGGGCTACGACACCTTCCTCGGCGAACGCGGCGTGCGCCTCTCCGGCGGCCAGCGCCAGCGCATCGCCATTGCACGCGCGATCCTCAAGAACCCGCCCTTGCTGCTGCTGGATGAGGCCACCAGTGCGCTCGATGCGGAGAGCGAGCGCATGGTGCAGGCTGCGCTCGAATCGGCGATGGAAGGCCGCACGACGCTGGTCATCGCCCACCGCCTGGCGACCGTGCAGAAGGCCGACCGCATCATCGTGCTGGACCACGGCGGCATCGTCGAACAGGGGACGCACGCGGCGCTCGTGGCGCAAGGCGGGGTCTACGCCCGCCTCGCCGCGCTTCAGTTCACGGCCTGAGCCGCGGGGCGGTTGGTTACTGCAGCGTCTCTTTGAGCGCTGCGGGCATCGGCAGCGGCATCACCGCGATGCCCTCGTCGAGCAGCGCTTCGGTCTGCTCGGGCGTCGCCTGTCCACGGATGCCGCGCTCCTCCGTTTCGCCGTAGTGCATCTTGCGGGCTTCCTCGGCAAAGCGGTCGCCGACGTCTTCGGTCTTGGCGATGACCTCGCGCACGGCGCGCATCCAGCGGGCTTCGGGAGAGAGTTGAGCCGGCACCTGCGAAGGTGCGGCAGGCGCCGCTTCTGCCGCCGGCGCCTTGGCATTGCCGAGATTGAGGCGCGGCGCGCTCAGCAACTTGACGATGGCGGTGTCGCCGCAAACCGGGCATTCGACCAGCCCCCCGGCAAGTTGCGTCTCGAAGGCCTCATTGGACGCGAACCAGCCTTCGAAGCCGTGGCCATGCGCGCAGCGGAGATCGAGGACCTTCATGCGCGGATTATCCCGCGCCGCCTTGCGACGCCGCCGCTTTCCAGTCGAGTGCCCATGCGCCGGAAAGGACGTTCTGCAACCAGAGGGTGCAGGTCAGCGTCTTGGCGTCGGTCACCGTGCCGTCGCCGCACCAGCCGGCCAACTCCTGCGGCGTGGCGGTGAACACATCGAGGAATTCACCATGGTCGAGCTGCCGCTCGCCAAGCGAAAGGCCACGCGCAAAGTAGATATGGATGATCTCGGTCGAGTACGCCACCGCCAGGTGCATCGCACCCGCATGCGCCCATTCGCGCGCGGTGTAGCCGGTTTCCTCGAGCAGCTCGCGCTGTCCGCAGACCAGCGGGTCTTCGCCCGGATCGAGCTTGCCAGCCGGAAACTCGACCATCACATGGCCCACCGGATAACGGAACTGCCGCTCCAGCACCACGCGGCCATCGTCAAGCAGCGGAATCACCACCACCGCGCCGGGATGCACCACGTACTCGCGCGTGGCGTTGTGGCCGTCGGGCAGGCGGATGGTGTCGCGCTTGGCCTGCAGGAACTTGCCCTTGAAGAGCTCTTCGCTGCTGACGAGCTCTTCCTTCAGGTGCGAATCGGCGATGGGAGACGTCATGTGGTCAGTGCCTGTGTTTCATCAGGTAGCGCCAGGTGAACCCTGGAAAGGCCAGCACGATGAAGAGCGCGCCGGTCACCGCATAGAACTCCCAACCCTGCGGCGAGATCTGCCCCGCCCTGCGTTCGAACAAGAGGCCGATGCCGCCGGCAATGAAGTACAGCACCACGAGTTCGGCAACGCGGATCGCGAGCGACTTGCGTCCCGCAGGCAGCGGCACGGCGCCGAACAGGCGCTCGTTGAAGAACGGCAGGTTGGCGGCCACAAGTGCCACCAGCAGGACGACCCAGACCGACGCGGTTTGCGACACCGTGGGCCGGCCGCGTCAGTGGGCCAGCGTGGCCGCGATGGCCTCGTAGCACAACGTCATCAGGCCCCCGGGCACGACGCCGAGAATCAGGATCAGCGCGCCATTGATCGTGAGCACGGTGCGCACGTCGAACGATGCCGACACCGTGGTGGCCGTGACCGGTGCGTCGAAGTACATGACCTTGACCACGCGCAGGTAGTAGAAGGCGCCGACCAGCGACATCATCACGGCGAACACCGCGAGGCCGATGTAGATGGCCTGGCCCGAGGCGATCAGCGCCTGCAGCACGGCCAGCTTCGCGTAGAAGCCGACCAGCGGCGGCAAGCCTGCCAGCGAGAACATCGCGATGGCCATCACGCCGGCGTACAGCGGGCTGCGCTGGTTGAGGCCTGCGAGATCGGTGATCTCTTCGCTCTCGAAGCCTTCACGCGCCAACAGCAGGATGATGCCGAAGCTCGCGAGCGTGGTCAGCACGTAGGTCACGATGTAGAACATCGAGGCGCTGTAGGCCGCCTGTGCGTTCTGCGTGCCCGACAGGTCCGAACCGGCGACCAGGCCCAGCAGCATGAAGCCCATCTGCGAGATGGTCGAGTAGGCCAGCATCCGCTTGAGGTTGCTCTGCGCGATGGCGGCTAGGTTACCGATCAGCAGCGAGGCGATGGCCAGCACGGCGAGCATCTGCTGCCAGTCGATCGCGAGCGGTTGCAGGCCGTCCACCAGCAGGCGGATGATGATGCCGAAGGCAGCCAGCTCGGGCGCGGCACCAATCAGCAGCGTGACAGCCGTGGGCGCGCCCTGGTAGACGTCAGGCACCCACATGTGGAAAGGCGCTGCCCCCACCTTGAACGCCAGGCCGGCCACGATGAACACGAGACCGAACACCAGCACCTGATGGTTGACCTTGCCGGTCGAGATGGCCTTGAACACTTCATTCAGGTCGAGCGAGCCGGTCGCGCCGTACATCATCGAGAGGCCATACAGCAGGAAACCGCTGGCCATCGCGCCGAGCACGAAGTACTTCATCGCCGCTTCGCTGGCCACCGCGTTGTCGCGGCGCAGCGCCACGAGCGCGTAGCTCGAGAGCGTGAGCAGTTCCAGGCCCAGGTAGATCAACAGGAAGTTGCTGCCCGAGATCATCACGAACATGCCCAGCAGCGCAAACATGCTGATGGTGAACAGTTCGCCGCCACGCAGCATCTCGCGGTCGGCCGCATACGGACGGCCGTAGATCAGCGTGACCATCAAGGCGATGGTGGAGAAGCACTTGAGCCAGTTGCCCATCGAGTCGCTCACGACCATGCCGCCGAAGCCGTACGAGGTCTTGCCGTCGAGGGCGGCCATGCCTGTGAGCACGGCCACGACCAGCAGCGTGAGCAGCGTCAGCACATAGGTGCGGGTGCGGCGCGGGCTCGTGTCCGACAGGTCGACCAGCGCAATGATGCAGGCCATGACCAGCAACACGATTTCGGGGTAGATCGTGACCCAGCTGAGTTTGTCAATCATCTCGTTCTCTTGTCTTCAGCGTGGCATCAGGAGGGCAGTTTCGAAACTGCCACGTGGCGCAGGAGCTCGGTCACCGAGGCGTCCATCGCATCGGTGAAGGGCTTCGGATACAGGCCCATCCACAACACGGCGATCGCCAGCAGCGACAGCATCAGGAACTCGCGGGCGTTGATGTCGGTGAGTTCCTTGACGTGGTCGTTGCCGACCGGGCCGAGGTACACGCGCTTGTACATCCAGAGGGTGTATGCGGCGCCGAAGATCAGCGCGGTGGCTGCCCCCAGGCCGATCCAGAAGTTGGCCTTCACGGCGCCCAGGATCACCATCCACTCGCCCACGAAACCGGCGGTGCCCGGCAGGCCGCAGTTGGCCATGGCGAACAGCAACGCGAACGCGGCGAACTTGGGCATGGTGTTGACCACGCCGCCGTAGTCGGCGATCTGGCGCGAGTGCACGCGGTCGTACAGCACGCCGATGCCCAGGAACATGGCGCCCGAGACGAAGCCGTGGGCAATCATCTGCACGATGCCGCCGGACACGCCGAGCTCGTTGAAGATGAAGAAGCCCAGCGTCACGAAGCCCATGTGGGCGACCGACGAGTAAGCCACCAGCTTCTTCATGTCCTGCTGCACCAGGGCAACCAGACCCACGTAGATCACCGCAATCAGCGACAGCGCGATCATGAGCCAGGCCCATTCGTGCGACGCGTCGGGAGCGATGGGCATCGAGAAGCGCAGGAAGCCGTAGGCACCGAGCTTCAGCATGATCGCGGCCAGCACGGCGGAGCCACCGGTGGGTGCCTCGACGTGCACGTCGGGCAGCCACGTGTGGACTGGCCACATCGGTACCTTGACGGCGAAGGCCGCGAAGAAGGCAAAGAACAGGAAGGTCTGCGCGGTCGAACCCAGCGGCAGCTTGTGCCAGGCCAGGATGTCGAAGCTGCCGCCCGACTTGTTGTACAGGAAGATCAGCGCCACCAGCATCAGCAGCGAGCCGAGCAAGGTGTAGAGGAAGAACTTGAACGCCGCGTAGATCTTGTTCGGGCCGCCCCAGATGCCGATGATCAGGTACATCGGGATCAGCGTGGCTTCGAAGAACACGTAGAACAGGATGCCGTCGAGCGCGGAGAACACGCCGATCATGAAGCCCGACAGGATCAGGAAGGCGCCCATGTACTGGTTCACGCGCTCGGTGATCACTTCCCAGGCCGAGATGACGACCACGACCGTGATGAACGAGGTCAGCAGCACCATCCACAGCGACAGGCCGTCAAGACCGATGTGGTAGTTGACGTTGAAGCGGGAGATCCAGCTCGTCTTCTCGACGAACTGCATGGCGGCGGTTCCGTTCTGGAAGCGCGTGAACAGCGGCACCGTGACCAGGAAGCTCACGATGGCACCGACGAGCGCGACCCAGCGCACGCCCTTGGCATGCTCTTCGCGGCCAAACGCCAGCAGCACGGCGCCGAATGCGATCGGCACCCAGATGGCAAGGCTCAACAAACCCATTTTTCTTTTTCTCCAGCGTTCGGGCTCAGCGTTTGAACCAGACGAAGTACGTCATCAGGATGAAGATGCCGAGCAGCATCGCGAAGGCATAGTGATAGATGTAGCCCGACTGCACCCAGCGCACCACGCTGGAGACACGGCCGATCACTTTCCACGAACCATTGACCACGGCACCGTCGATCAGGGCCTGGTCGCCGCCCTTCCACAGGCCCGTGCCGAGCAGGCGCGCACCGCGGGCGATGATGTTCTCGTTGATCCAGTCGAGGTAGTACTTGTTCTCGAGCAGGTTGTAGATCGGGCTGCACGCGCGTTTGATCGCGGCCGGCAGCGCCGGGTTGATCATGTACATGTAGAACGACAGCACCACGCCGGCCAGCGCCAGCCAGAACGGCGCGGTCTGCAGGCCGTGGATCGCCATGGCGACCGGGCCGTGGAAGGCTTCCTTCAGTTCGCCCATCGCGTGGTGCTTGGCACCGTCCACGAAGATCGCGTCCTTGAAGAAGCTGCCGAACAGCATCGGATCGATGGTCATGAAACCGATCACCACCGAGGGAATCGCCAGCAGCACCAGCGGCAGCCAGACCACCCAGGGCGACTCGTGCGGCTTGTGAGCGTCATGGCCGTGGCCGTGATCGTCGTGGCCATGGGCATCGTGCGCATGGTCGTCGTGGTGCGCATCGGGATTCTGGTCGTAGCGTTCCTTGCCGTGGAAGACCAGGAAGTACATGCGGAACGAATAGAACGCCGTGACGAACACGCCGGCCAGCACCGCGTAGTACGCGAAGTTCGCGCCCCACAGGTGGCTCTCGTGCACCGCCTCGATGATGCTGTCCTTCGAGTAGAAGCCGGCGAAGAACGGCGTGCCGATCAGCGCGAGCGAACCCAGGAGCGACGTGATCCAGGTGATCGGCATGTACTTGCGCACGCCGCCCATCCAGCGGATGTCCTGGTTGTGGTGCATGCCGATGATCACCGAGCCCGCGCCGAGGAACAGCAGCGCCTTGAAGAACGCGTGCGTCATCAGGTGGAACACCGCGACCGAGTAGGCCGAGGCACCGAGCGCCACGGTCATGTAACCCAGCTGCGAGAGCGTCGAGTACGCGACCACGCGCTTGATGTCGTTCTGGATGATGCCGAGGAAACCCATGAAGAGCGCTGTGATGGCGCCGATCACGAGGATGAAGCTCAGGGCCGTGTCGCTCAGCTCGAACAGCGGCGACATGCGCGCCACCATGAAGATGCCGGCCGTCACCATCGTTGCCGCGTGGATCAGCGCGGAGATGGGCGTCGGGCCTTCCATCGAGTCGGGCAGCCACACGTGCAGCGGGAACTGCGCGCTCTTGCCCATCGCGCCAATGAACAGGCAGATGCAGATCACGGTGATCAGCATCCACTCGGTGCCGGGGAAGGTGATGCCGGCCAGCGTGTTGGCCTTGGCGAAGGCTTCGCCGTAGTTCAGCGTGCCGGCGTAGGCCGCGATGAGGCCGATGCCGAGGATGAAACCAAAGTCGCCCACGCGATTGACCAGGAAGGCCTTCATGTTCGCGAAGATGGCCGTCGGCTTGTTGAACCAGAAGCCGATCAGCAGGTATGACACCAGGCCCACCGCTTCCCAGCCGAAGAACAGCTGGAGCATGTTGTTGCTCATGACGAGCATCAGCATCGAGAAGGTGAACAGCGAGATGTATGAGAAGAAGCGGTTGTAGCCGTCGTCTTCTTCCATGTAGCCGATGGTGTAGATGTGCACCATCAACGACACGAAGGTCACCACGCACATCATCATGGCCGTGAGGCCGTCGACCAGGAAGCCCACTTCCATCTTCAGGCCGCCGACGATCATCCATTCGTAGAGCGTGGCGTTGAAGCGGGCGCCGTCGACCACCACGCTCTTGAGCGTCATGGCCGAGATGATGAAGGCGACGAGCACGCCGAGGATGGTCAGCGAATGCGTGACCTTGCGGCCGATGTGATTGCCGCCGAACTTGGTGCCGAAGAGACCCGCGAGGGCGGCGCCGGCCAGGGGTGCCAGAGGCACGGCCAGCAATGTGGATGCGGAAAGGGTTGCGCTCATGTTGATTTCAACCCTTGAGCGAGTTGAGCTCGTCGACGTTGATGTTCGACTTGTTGCGGAACAGCAAGACCAGCAGGGCCAGGCCGATGGCCGACTCGGCCGCCGCCACCGTCAGGATGAAGAACACGAAGATCTGTCCGTGCATGTCGCCCAGGTAGTGCGAGAAAGCCACGAAGTTCATGTTGACCGCCAGGAGCATCAGCTCGATGGCCATCAGCAGCACGATCAGGTTCTTGCGGTTCAGGAAGATGCCGATCACCGACAGCGCAAAGAGCATCGCGCCGAGCGAGAGGAAGTGTCCGAGCGTGATCGTCATGCCTTGTTTTCCTTTGCCGCGTCAGCCGGTGCCGCTTCCGCCACGGGTTCGGCCGCACGCGTCACAGGCATCTGCACGATGCGCACGCGGTCGCGCGCCTTCACACGCACCTGGTCCGACGGGTTGGTGTACTTGCTGTCCTTGCGGGTGCGCAGCGTCAGTGCAATGGCGGCCACGATGGCCACGAGCAGGATGACCGCGGCGATTTCCAGCGGATAGAGGTACTCGGAATAGAGCAGCTTGCCCAGTTCCATCGTGTTCGAGGTGTTGGGCGAGGTGACCGCCATGGCGCGCGGTGCTTCGCCGAGGCGAAAGCCCCCCATCAGCACGGCCGCCATTTCGAGCGCGATCAGCGCGCCCACGCCGGCCGCGAGCGGGAAGTGCTTCCAGAAGCCCTGCCGCAAGCTGTCGACGTTGATGTCCAGCATCATCACGACGAAGAGGAACAGCACCATCACGGCACCGACATACACCAGCACGAGCGAGATCGCGAGGAACTCGGCGCGCAGCAGCAGCCAGATGGCCGAAGCCTGGAAGAAAGCCAGCACCAGGTACAGCGCGGCGTACACGGGATTGCGGGCGGTGATGACGCGGAAAGCCGCAAAGAGCAGCACCGCGGCAAACAGATAGAACAGACCGGTCTTGACGTCCATTGGAATTCGAGTGGGTACGGGTTTCGGGCTGGACGGATCAGCGGTACTTGGCGTCGGCCGCCTTGTTCGCTGCAATTTCTTTTTCGTAGCGGTCGCCCACGGCCAGCAGCATGTCCTTGGTGAAGTACAGGTCGCCGCGCTTTTCGCCGTGGTATTCGAAGATGTGGGTCTCCACGATCGAGTCGACCGGGCAGCTCTCTTCGCAGAAGCCGCAGAAGATGCACTTGGTCAGGTCGATGTCGTAGCGCGTGGTGCGGCGCGAGCCGTCGTCACGCACATCGGATTCGATGGTGATCGCCAGCGCCGGGCAGACGGCTTCGCAAAGCTTGCAGGCAATGCAGCGCTCTTCGCCGTTGTCATAGCGGCGCAGTGCGTGCAGGCCGCGGAAACGCGGCGACAGCGGCGTCTTCTCTTCGGGGAACTGCACCGTGATCTTGCGGGCGAAGGCGTACTTGCCCGTGATCGCCAGGCCCTTGAACAATTCGAACAGCATGAAGCTGCCGAGGAAGTCCTTCAGCGAGAACGGCGCGGACGGTGTTGCGGTGTGCGCAGCAGACATGATGTTGGCGCTTCCAGTTATTTCCAGATGTTGAACGGCGTCTGCATCCAGCCACCGACCACGACCAGCCACACCAGGGTGACCGGAATGAAGATCTTCCAGCCCAGACGCATGATCTGGTCATAACGGAAGCGCGGGAACGTCGAGCGAACCCACAGGAACATGGTGACCACGCAGAAGGTCTTGAGGCCCAGCCAGATCCAGCCCGGAATGAAGGCGAGGAACTCGAACGGAGGCAGCCAGCCACCAAGGAACAGGATGACGGTCAGGATCGAGACCAGCCACATGTTGGCGTACTCGGCCAGGAAGAACATCGCGAAGCTCATGCCCGAGTACTCGATCATGTGGCCCGCAACAATTTCCGATTCGCCTTCCACCACGTCGAACGGATGGCGGTTGGTCTCGGCCAGGCCCGAGATGAAGTAGACGACGAAGATCGGCAGCAGCGGCAGCCAGTTCCAGGACAGGAAGCCAAGCCCCAAGTCATGGAACATGCCCTTGCCCTGCACCGTGACGATGTCGCTCATGTTCAGGCTGCCGGTGACCATCAGCACCACGACGAAGCAGAAGCCCATCGCAATTTCGTAGCTCACCATCTGCGCCGAAGCGCGCAGCGCGCCGAGGAACGCGTACTTCGAGTTCGACGCCCAGCCGGCAATGATCACGCCGTACACCTCGAGCGAGGTGATGGCCATCACGAACAGCAGGCCGGCGTTGATGTTGGCGAGCGCCACATCGGGGCCGAAGGGAATCACGGCCCATGCGGCGAGCGCCGGCATGATGGTCATGATCGGGCCGAGCAGGAACAGCCCCTTGTTGGCAACCGTCGGAAGAATGATTTCCTTGGTCATCAGCTTGAGCGCGTCGGCGATCGGCTGGAGCAGGCCCAGCGGTCCGATGCGGTTGGGGCCGATGCGGATCTGCGTGAAGCCGATGGCCTTGCGTTCCCACAGCGTGAGGTACGCCACGGCGCCCATCAGCGGGATCACGACCACGATGATCTTGATCAGCGTCCAGATCACGGGCCATGCCACGGCCGTCCACCAGCCTGCGGCAACCAGTCCCTGGCCGAAGCCATGAATCGCGTCGATCATGCCAATGCCTCCTCGGCCTGACCCGATGCGACCGGCGCGGTCGAAGCGTTGCGCGCATCGGCGGTCAATTGCAACGACGGGGCGCGGCGCACGATGGAATCGAGCTGGTAGATGCTCGCGACCACAGGTGCCTGTGCGGTGCCGCTGGATGCGACAGCGTTGATGGCCGTTGCGGCCGTTGCGTTGTTCAGCGCATTGGCCGGCACGGTGCCGCCCTCGCCTACCGTCTTGAGCACTTCAGCGGTCGATTCGAACGCGAAGCCGGGCAGGCCGAGCAGGTTGGCCAGCACACGCAGCACCTTCCACGCCGGACGCGCTTCGCCTTGCGGCTTCACGACGGCATGGAAACCCTGCAAGCGACCTTCGGCATTGACGAACGTGCCGGGGGTTTCGGTAAACGGGGCGATGGGCAGCAGCACGTCGCTGAATTCGAGGTTGGCCTTGAACGGGCTCAGCGTGACGACCATCTGCGCATTGCCGATGACATCGGCGGCGGCAGCACCGGCGGCCGAGTCGAACACCGGTTCGGTGTTCAGCAGCAGCACGGCCTTCAGGCCGGAGCCCGCGGCGAGCATGCGGCCGGCATCGAGGCCGCCGTTCTTCGGGAAGGCGCCGACGAGCTGCGCGCCCACGGTGTTGGCAGCTTCGGTCAGGTAGCCGACGGTCGCGCCGGTCTGTGCGCCGATCCAGTTCGCGAGGGCCAGCAGGCTGCTGGCTTGTGCGTGGTGGGCGGCGGCATTGCCGAGCAGGATGACCTTGCGTTCGCCGCCCAGCAGCGATGCTGCGATGGCTTGCGCGGCGGCATCGGGTTCGTTCTTCGGCGCCAGCGGTGCAGCAACACCGTTGGTCTTGCCGATGGCGGCGGCAACCGCGGCCAGCGCTTCGACCCATTGGTCTGCGTCGACGATGGTCGACTGCGCCACGCTGATGGCCCAGGCTTCGCGGTCGGCCATCAAGCCGGCCGAGGTGATCACCGACAGCGCGGCGCCCTTGCGCACGGCCTGGCGGATGCGCTGCGCGAACAGCGGGTGGTCCTTCCGCAGGTTCGAGCCGACAACCAGCGCGCGTTGCACTTGCGTGAGCGAGGCGATCGAGGTGCCGAGCCAGCGCACGCCTTCGAACGCCGTGAATTCGGCGTTGCGCAGGCGATAGTCGATGTTGTCGCTGCCCAGTTCACGCGTGAGCATGGCGGCGAGCTGCAGCTCTTCGAGCGTGCTGTGCGGGCTGACCAGCGTGCCGATGCTTTGCGCACCATGGTCGGTCTTGATCTGCTTCAGGCCATTGGCCACGTATTCGAGCGCGGTCTGCCAGTCGACCTGCTGCCATTGGCCGCCTTGCTTGAGCATGGGCTGCGTCAGGCGTTCCGGGCCGTTGAGCGCTTCATACGAGAAGCGGTCGCGGTCGGCGATCCAGCATTCGTTGACGTCTTCGTTCTCCAGCGGCACCACGCGCATCACGCGGTGGTTCTTGACCTGGACGATCAGGTTCGAGCCGGTGGAATCGTGCGGGCTCACCGACTTGCGGCGCGACAGTTCCCAGGTGCGGGCGCTGTAACGGAAAGGCTTGCTCGTGAGCGCGCCGACCGGGCAGATGTCGATCATGTTGCCCGAGAGTTCCGAGTCGACCGAGTCGCCGAGGAAAGTCTCGATTTCGGAGTGTTCGCCGCGTTGCGTCATGCCCAGCTCCATCACGCCGGCCACTTCCTGGCCGAAGCGGACGCAGCGCGTGCAGTGGATGCAGCGGCTCATCTCTTCCATGCTGATCAGCGGGCCGACGTCCTTATGGAAGACGACGCGCTTTTCTTCTTCGTAGCGCGAAGAAGAACCGCCGTAGCCGACGGCCAGATCCTGCAGCTGGCATTCGCCGCCCTGGTCGCAGATCGGGCAATCCAGCGGGTGGTTGATCAGGAGGAACTCCATGACCGACTGCTGCGCCTTGATGGCCTTCTCGCTCTTGGTGCGAACGATCATGCCCTGCGTGACGGGTGTGGCGCAGGCCGGCATCGGCTTGGGCGCCTTTTCCACGTCGACCAGGCACATGCGGCAGTTGGCCGCGATGCTGAGTTTCTTGTGATAGCAGAAGTGCGGGATGTACGTGCCTGCCTTGTCGGCCGCATGCATGATCATGCTGCCTTCGGTCACGTCGACCTTCTTGCCGTCGAGTTCGATTTCAACCATATATGTATTTCTCGGGCTCAGGCCTGAACGGGCGCTTTCGGGACGTAGCCCGGAATCAAGGCCTCGAACTCGTGACGGAAGTGCTTGATCATGGCGCGCACCGGCATTGCCGCTGCATCGCCGAGGGCGCAGATGGTGCGGCCCTGGATGTTGTCTGCCACGGAGTTGAGCAGGTCCATGTCGGTCGCCTTGCCCTGCCCGTTGTGGATGCGGTCCACCACGCGGTAGAGCCAGCCCGTGCCTTCGCGGCACGGTGTGCACTGGCCGCAGGACTCGTGCATGTAGAAGTACGACAGGCGCTTGAGCGACTCGACCATCGAGCGGCTGTCGTCCATGACGATCACCGCGCCCGAGCCCAGCATGGAGCCGGCCTTGGCGATGGAGTCGTAGTCCATGGTGCAAGCCATCATGATGTCGGCCGGCAGCACCGGCGACGACGATCCACCGGGGATCACGGCCTTGAGCGTGCGGCCCTTGCGGACACCGCCGCACAGTTCGAGCAGCTTGGAGAACGGCGTACCCATCGGCACTTCGTAGTTGCCCGGCAGCTCGACGTCGCCGCTCACCGAATAGATCTTGGTGCCGCCGTTGTTCGGCTTGCCACATTCGAGATACGCCGGACCACCGTTGTTGATGATCCAGGGCACCGCCGCGAAGGTCTCGGTGTTGTTGATCGTGGTCGGCTTGCCGTACAGGCCGAAGCTCGCCGGGAACGGTGGCTTGAAGCGCGGCTGGCCCTTCTTGCCCTCGAGCGATTCGAGCAACGCGGTTTCTTCGCCGCAGATGTAGGCGCCGAAGCCGTGGGCGGCGTGCAACTGGAAGTTGTACGTGCTGCCCATGATCTTGTCGCCGAGGTAGCCGGCGGCGCGCGCTTCTTCGAGGGCTTCCTCGAAGCGATCGTAGCTCTGGAAGATCTCGCCGTGGATGTAGTTGTAGCCCACGCTGATGCCCATCGCATACGCGGCGATGGCCATGCCTTCGATCACGATGTGCGGGTTGAACTGCAGGATGTCGCGGTCCTTGCACGTGCCCGGCTCGCCTTCGTCGGAGTTGCAGACGAGGTACTTCTGGCCCGGAAACTGGCGGGGCATGAAGCTCCACTTCAGGCCCGTCGGAAAACCGGCACCGCCACGGCCGCGCAGGCCCGAGGCCTTGACTTCGGCGATCACCTGGTCGGGCGTGAGGCCCTCGGTGAGGATCTTGCGCAGCGCCTTGTAGCCGCCACGCGCTTCGTAGTCGGCCAGGCGCCAGTTGGTGCCGTTCAGGCCCGCGTAGATCTGCGGTTCGATGTGGCGGTCATGGAAACAGGTCTGGACGCCTGTGGCCTGGAACTGCTGGAGTACTTGTTCGGGCGACATCAGGCAGCCTCCCCTTTGGTCGAAGCACGCAGGCCTTCGATGAGCTGGTCGAGCTTCTCGTTGCTCATGAAGCTGCACATGGTGCGGTCGTTGACCAGCATCACGGGTGAGTCGGCACAGGCGCCCAGGCACTCGCTTTGCTGCAACGTGAACAGGCCGTCGCCGGTCGTCTCGCCCATCTTGATGCCGAGCTTCTTCTCGAGGTGGACGAGCGCGGTGACGCCGTCGCGCAGCTGGCACGGCAGGTTGGTGCACACGTTGAGCTTGAACTTGCCCACCGGATGCTGGTTGTACATGTTGTAGAAGGTCGTCACTTCGTGCACGGCAATGGGCGCCATGCCGAGGTAGTCGGCAATCTCGCGCTCGCGCTGCATGCTGACGTAGCCTTCGTCCTGCTGGACGATGGCCAGGCACGCCATCACGGCGGATTGCTTGCCGGCTTCGGGGTATTTGGCGACCTCGCGCGCGAAACGCTCGAGGATTTCAGCCTTCAACGGCGCCGAGGGCGCCGTGTCGTGGTGATGGGTCGAGGAAGTCGTCATTCGCTCTTTCTCACCTGTCGATTTCGCCGAACACGATGTCCATCGTGCCGATCACCGCGACAGCGTCGGCGATCATGTGACCGCGCGACATTTCGTCGAGGGCGGCGAGGTGCGGGAAGCCAGGGGCGCGGATCTTCAGGCGGTAGGGCTTGTTGGCGCCGTCGCTCACGAGATAGATGCCGAACTCGCCCTTCGGATGCTCGACAGCGGCATAGGCCTCGCCTTCGGGCACGTGGAAGCCTTCGGTGAAGAGCTTGAAATGGTGGATCAACTCCTCCATGTTCGCCTTCATCGATTCGCGCGCGGGCGCAGCGACCTTGTGGTTGTCGGTGATCACCGGGCCGGGGTTGGCGCGCAGCCATGCCGAGCACTGCTGGATGATCTTGTTGGCCTGGCGCATTTCTTCGACACGCACGAGGTAACGGTCGTAGCAGTCGCCGGTCTTGCCCACGGGCACGTCGAACTGCATCCGGTCGTAGACGTCGTAGGGCTGCTTCTTGCGCAGGTCCCATTCGATGCCCGAGCCGCGCAGCATAGGGCCGGTAAAGCCCAGGTTCAGCGCGCGCTCCGGCGTCACGACGCCGATGCCCACGGTGCGCTGCTTCCAGATGCGATTGTCGGTGAGCAGCGTCTCGTACTCGTCGACCATCTTCGGGAAGCGCTTGCAGAAGTCATCGACGAAGTCGAGCAGCGAACCCTGGCGGTTTTCGTTCAGGCGCTCGATGGCCTTCGCGTTCTTGATCTTGCTGACCTTGTACTGCGGCATCGCGTCCGGCAGGTCGCGGTAGACGCCACCCGGACGGAAGTACGCCGCGTGCATGCGCGCGCCGGAGACGGCCTCGTACATGTCGAACAGGTCTTCACGCTCGCGGAAACAGTAGATGAGCATGTTCATCGCGCCGCAGTCGAGACCGTGCGCACCGAGCCACAACAGGTGGTTCAGCAGACGCGTGATCTCGGCGAACATCACGCGGATGTACTGCGCGCGGATCGGCACATCGAGGCCCATCATCCGCTCGATGGCGAGGCAATAAGCGTGCTCATTGGACATCATCGACACGTAGTCGAGGCGGTCCATGTACGGCAGCGACTGGATGAAGGTGCGCGATTCGGCGAGCTTTTCGGTCGCGCGGTGCAGCAGGCCGATGTGCGGGTCGGCACGCTGGATCACTTCGCCGTCCAGCTCGAGCACCAGGCGCAACACGCCGTGGGCGGCCGGATGCTGCGGGCCGAAGTTGAGGGTGTAGTTCTTGATTTCGGCCATATCAGTGCAAACCGCCGCCGTAGTTGTCTTCGCGGATCACGCGTGGCGTGATTTCCCGCGGCTCGATCGAGACCGGCTGGTACACGACGCGCTTCTGTTCTTCGTCGTAACGCATCTCGACGTGACCCGACACCGGGAAGTCCTTGCGAAACGGGTGGCCGATGAAGCCGTAGTCGGTCAGAATACGACGCAGGTCGTCGTGGCCATCGAACACGATGCCGTAGAGGTCGAACGCTTCGCGCTCGAACCAGGTCGCGGCATTCCAGACGGGCTGCAGCGAATCGACCACGGGCAGGTCTTCGTTCGGCGCAAACACCTTCAGGCGCACGCGCTGGTTGAGACTCACAGACAGCAGGTGCGAGACGACGCCGTAGCGCTCGCCTTGCCACTCGCCTTCGCGATAGTCGGAATAGTCCATGCCGCAGAGGTCGATCAGCTGCTCGAAGCGGCAGCCGGGCGCATCGCGCAACAGCGTGGCAGCCTCGATGTAGTCGGCTGCACCCACCACGACAGTCACCTCGCCCAGTGCGAGCGTGACGCTCTTGGCCTTGGCGCCGAGCGTCTCGGCGATGGTGGCGCGCAGCACCTCCGGCGAAATTGCAAAGTCAGTCATCGTCGGCAATCCCTCAGGCGCGGGCAATGGTGTTGGTGCGGCGAATCTTCTGCTGCAACTGGATCACGCCGTAGAGCAGCGCTTCGGCGGTGGGCGGGCAACCCGGAACGTAGACATCGACCGGCACGATGCGATCGCAGCCACGCACGACCGAATAGCTGTAGTGGTAGTAGCCACCGCCATTGGCGCACGAGCCCATGGAGAGCACCCAGCGCGGCTCGGGCATCTGGTCGTAGACCTTGCGCAGCGCCGGCGCCATCTTGTTGCACAGCGTGCCGGCCACGATCATCAGATCGGACTGGCGCGGGCTGGGACGGAACAGCATGCCAAAACGGTCGATGTCGTAGCGGGCGGCGCCCGCATGCATCATTTCGACCGCACAGCATGCGAGGCCGAACGTCATCGGCCAGAGAGATCCGGTCTTCGCCCAATTCACCACCGAGTCATAGGTGGTGGTGACGAAACCTTCTTTGAGAACGCCTTCAATGGCCATCGTGTGCTTTCCTTGTCATTCCCAGTCGAGCGCGCCTTTTTTCCACTCGTAGATGAAACCCACGACGAGGATGGCGAGAAAGATCATCATGGCCCAGAAGCCGACAGCACCGATCTCCTTGAGCGCAATGGCCCACGGGAAAAGAAAGGCAATTTCGAGATCGAACAGGATGAAGAGAATGGCAACGAGGTAATAGCGCACATCGAACTTCATGCGCGCATCCTCGAAGGCTTCGAAGCCGCACTCGTAGGGAGCGTTCTTCGCAGCGTCAGGCCGATTGGGGCCGAGGATGTATCCGATGACTTGGGGGGCGACGCCTACGCCGACTCCGACCAAAATGAACAAAAGGACGGGAAGGTAGGAATCGAGGTTCATCGAGAATTTTTCACCGCTTGCCACCGGCAAGAAGAACCTCTGGATGAGGTTTTCTGCCGATGAGATTTGGTGCGGTCGGCGAGACTCGAACTCGCACAGCTTTCGCCACTACCCCCTCAAGATAGCGTGTCTACCAATTTCACCACGACCGCGGTTTTTGCTGTTCAGATGGCATGAGGTACCGGTTAAGGCATTTGGCTTTCTGAACAGCTTTAGAGTTTACCCTGAAATACAGCCGTTTCTCGCTGACGACTGCATGAAAACGACTGGATTACTTGTTCGGAATCTGACCGGCGCCCGAAACGGGTGCGGCAGGTGCCGATGCGGGTGCGCTCGGAGCGCCTGCACCAGGGATCTCGCCTGCTGCGCCAGATGCCGGCTTGGCCGGTGCAGCGGGCGTGCCCACGGCTGCGCGCTCAAGGAGGCTGCCGCCGCCCGCAGGACGCGCATGGCTGAAGTACGCAAGCAGCAACGTGCATGCGAAGAACACCGCAGCCAGCACGGCCGTGGTGCGCGAGAGGAAGTTCGCGCTGCCACTGGCACCGAACAGGCTGCCGGCACTGCCGCTGCCGAAGGCGGCGCCCATATCGGCACCCTTGCCGTGCTGGACCAGGATCAGGCCGATCATCGCCAGGGCCGCCAGCATTTGCACGCCGACCAGAAGGTTGAGGACCACGTTCATTCGTTCTTACTCCTAATTGATAACAGCCGTTGCGCGTTCAGCGCGCAGCGGCAGAGATGATCTGCAAAAAGTCGGGGGCCTTGAGCGACGCGCCGCCGATGAGGCCGCCGTCGATATCGGCCTGCGCCAGCAGTTCGGCGGCATTGGCCGCGTTCATGCTGCCGCCGTAAAGAATGCTGATCCCAGCAGCGTGCTCGCTCGCGGCGTGATGCAACTGCGCACGCAGCACGGCATGCACCGCTTGCGCCTGCTCCGGCGACGCCGTCTTGCCTGTACCGATAGCCCAGACCGGCTCGTAGGCAACGACGATTTCGCTGATGCAATGGCCGTTCACATGAATCACCGCGGCCAACTGGCGCTTGACGACCTCCTCGGTCTGCCCTGCTTCGCGCTCAGCCAGGGTCTCGCCAACGCAGACGATCGGCGTGATGCCGTTCGCCAATGCAGCAGCCGCCTTCGCAGCCACCGTCTCATCGGTCTCGCCGTGGTACTGCCGACGCTCGGAGTGCCCGACGATGGCATAGCGCACGCCGAAATCCTTCAACATCGCCGCCGATTGCTCGCCGGTGAACGCACCTTGCGGATGCGCCGAAACGTCTTGCGCGCCCAGCGTCAGCGACGGCGTACCCGCCAGCAACGATTGCAGCTGGGCGAAATACGGTGCCGGCGCGCACAGCACGACATCGCAAGCAGCCGGACTTGCGGCCAGTCCTTGCTGCAGAGCCTTCACCAGCGCCTCGTTGGCGGCCAGGCCGCCATTCATCTTCCAGTTGCCGGCGATCAGTTTCTTCTTGGTTGTCATCGCGTTGTTCGTTGTCACCATGTCAGCACGATCTTGCCGATGTGCTGGTTCGATTCCATCAGCGTGTGAGCCTGGGCTGCGCCGCTGGGTTCACCTGCTGCCGCAAAAGTGCTGTGGATCACGGGCTTGATCGCGCCGCTTTCCAGCAGTGGCCAGACCTTATCCCGCAGCGCCTTGGCAATGGCACCCTTGAACGCCACCGGCCGTGGCCGCAGCGTCGAGCCGGTGACCGTGAGCCGCCTGCGCAACACGAGGCCCGCATTGATCTGCGCCTTCACGCCGCCCTGCACCGCGATGATCACGAGCCGGCCGTCTTCGGCCAGGCACTCGATTTCGCGCGCCACGTAGTCGCCAGCCACCATGTCGAGGATCACGTCCACGCCCTTGCCACCCGTGAGTTCCTTCGCCTTTTCGACGAAGTCGCTCGTGCGGTAGTTGATGGCATGGTCGGCGCCCAGCTTCTTGCAGGCTTCGCACTTGTCGTCGCTGCCGGCCGTGACGATCACCGTCGCGCCCAGTGCCTTGGCAATCTGGATCGCCGTGACGCCGATGCCGCTCGAGCCACCTTGGATCAGAAGCGTCTCGCCCTTCTGCAGGCGGCCGCGCTCGAAGACGTTGCTCCAGACGGTAAAGAAGGTTTCAGGCAGAGAGGCCGCATCGACATCGCTCCAGCCTTTGGGTACCGGCAGGCATTGCGCCACCGGCGCCACACACAGCTCGGCGTAGCCGCCACCAGCAATCAGCGCGCAGACGCGGTCGCCGACCTTGAAGCCTGCCTCGGCCAGCGCCGCAGCATCACCCGAAACGATCTCGCCGGCCACTTCGAGGCCCGGCAGGTCGGATGCACCCGGAGGCACCGGGTAGTGGCCCATGCGCTGCAGCACGTCGGGGCGGTTGACCCCGCTGGCCGCGACACGAATCAGCAGTTCGCCCGCACCCGCCACCGGATCGGGGCGATCGGCCACGCGCAGCACCTCAGGGGCGCCGTACGAAGTGATTTCAATGGCTTTCATGGTCTTTCGGCCTCCAACGCCCGCAGCTGGGGCGCAGCTAGTTGTTCAAAAGATAGCAACGGCAGGAAAACCTGCCATTGCGCCCTTCTTACTCCTGAGGCTCGCGCGGTGCTTGCGACTGTTGCTCGCCGGCCGGAGCCTGCTGCTGGTCGTTGCGCGGCTGCTGGTCGTTGAAGCGCGGCGCGCGCTCGCCACGATCGCCGCCGCGGTCACCACGGTCCGAACGCTCGCGGCGGTCGCCGCCACGGTCGCCGCGATCGCCACGGTCTTCACGCGGCGGACGCTCGCTGTATTCCATGCCGGCCGGACGCTCGGTCAAGGCCTTCATGGACAGCTTGACGCGGCCCTTTTCGTCGGTTTCCAGAACCTTGACCTTCACGATCTGGCCTTCGCTCAGATAGTCGGTCACCTTCTCGACGCGTTCGTGCGCGATCTGGCTGATGTGCAGCAGGCCGTCCTTGCCGGGCAAGAGGTTGATGAGCGCGCCGAAGTCCAGGATCTTGGTGACCGGGCCTTCGTAGACCTTGCCGATTTCGACTTCGGCCGTGATCTGCTCGATGCGCTTCTTGGCGAGCTCCGCCTTTTCCGGATCGGTCGAGGCGATGGTGATGGTGCCGTCTTCGTCGATGTTGATCGTCGTGCCGGTTTCTTCCTGCAGGCCGCGGATGACCGAGCCGCCCTTGCCGATCACGTCGCGGATCTTCTCGGGGTTGATCTTCAGCGTGGTCAGGCGCGGTGCGAAGCTGGAGACTTCGGCCTTGGCCTCGCCCATGGCTTCCTGCATCTTGCCCAGGATGTGCATGCGCGCTTCCTTGGCCTGTGCCAGTGCGACCTGCATGATTTCCTTGGTGATGCCCTGGATCTTGATGTCCATCTGCAGCGCGGTGATGCCGTTGGTCGTGCCGGCCACCTTGAAGTCCATGTCGCCCAGGTGATCTTCGTCGCCCAGGATGTCGGTCAGCACCGCGAAGCGGTTGTCTTCCTTGATGAGGCCCATGGCGATGCCGGCCACGTGCGCCTTCATGGGCACGCCGGCGTCCATCATCGAGAGGCAGCCGCCGCAGACCGAAGCCATCGACGAGGAGCCGTTCGACTCGGTGATTTCCGACACCACGCGGATGGTGTAGGGGAATTCTTCCTTGGTCGGCAGCACGGCGACGAGCGCGCGCTTGGCCAGGCGGCCGTGGCCGATTTCGCGGCGCTTGGTCGAACCCATGCGGCCCACTTCACCGGTGGCGAAGGGAGGCATGTTGTAGTGGAACAGGAAGCGGTCTTCGTACTCGCCGGCCAGTGCATCGATGCGCTGTGCGTCGCGCTCGGTGCCCAGCGTGGTGATGACCAGGCCCTGCGTCTCGCCGCGCGTGAACAGCGCCGAGCCGTGGGTGCGGGGCAGCACGGAGTTGCGGATCTCGATGGGGCGCACGGTGCGCGTGTCGCGGCCGTCGATGCGGGGCTCGCCCGACAGGATCTGGCTGCGCACGATCTTCGATTCGATGGCGAACAGCAGGTCGTTGACCTTGCCGGCATCGAAGGGCTCGCCGCTTTCCTTCAGCGCGCTCATCACGCTGGCATTGGCTTCGCGCAGGGCCTGCGTGCGGGCTTGCTTGCTGCGAATTTGATAGACGGCGCGCAGCTTTTCTTCGGCCAGGCCCTTGACCTTGGCGACGAAGGCTTCGTCCTCGGCCGGCGCTTGCCAGTCCCACACCGGCTTGCCGGCGTCGCGCACGAGGTCATGGATCGCGTTGATCGCGATGTTGGCTTGTTCGTGGCCGAACACCACGCCGCCCAACATGATTTCTTCGCTGAGTTGCAGGGCTTCGGATTCGACCATCAGCACGGCGGCTTGCGTGCCGGCGACCACGAGGTCCATCTGCGAATCCTTGCGGGCGGTCTGGCCCGGATTCAGCACGTACTGGCCGTTGATGTAGCCCACGCGGGCGGCGCCGATCGGGCCGCTGAACGGGATGCCGGAGATCGACAGGGCGGCGCTCACGCCGATCATGGCGGCGATGTCGGCATCGACTTCAGGGTTGAGCGACACGGTGTGGATGACCACGTGCACTTCGTTCAGGAAGCCTTCGGGGAACAGCGGGCGGATCGGACGGTCGATCAGGCGGCTGGTCAGCGTTTCGTGTTCGCTGGGCTTGGCTTCGCGCTTGAAGAAGCTGCCGGGGATCTTGCCCGCGGCGTAGGTCTTCTCGATGTAGTCGACGGTCAGCGGGAAGAAGTCCTGGCCCGGCTTGGCGGTCTTGGAGGCGACCACGGTCGCCAGGATCACGGTGCCGTCGATGTCGACGAGCACTGCGCCGCTGGCCTGGCGGGCGATTTCGCCCGTTTCCATGACAACGGTCTTGTCGCCCCATTGGAAGGACTTGGTGACTTTGTTGAAGAGGCTCATGTTTGCTCCTGTTTTAGTAGCGAACCGCTCAGGGTTCGCAAGGGGCGGAGGCTTCTCAGAACACGATGCCATTCCAGCGAAGCTCGGGGCGAACTTCATTGGAATGACACAGCTTCGCTCTGTTTTGGCACTCCGAAAGTGGATCGCGAAGTAAAAAACGCCTGAGCTAGCGGACTAACCCAGGCGTTTTTTCATGCGATTCGGTTTACTTGCGCAGACCCAGCTTGGCGATCAGCGCGGTGTAACGGTCGGCGTCCTTGGACTTGAGGTAGTCCAGGAGCTTGCGGCGGCGGCTCACCATGCGCAGCAGACCGCGACGGCCGTGGTGGTCCTTGGCGTGGGTCTTGAAGTGGGGGGTGAGCTCGTTGATACGGGCGGTCAGCAGTGCGACTTGCACTTCAGGGCTGCCGGTGTCGTTGGCGGCGCGGGCGTTGTCCTTGACAACTTCGGCCTTGATGGAGGCTGCGATCATGTTGAATTTCCTTGTTCCGGGATGTTTGACTTGCGGTGAGCACTGGAACTGCCCTCACCGTGCGCCTTGCGGCATGCAAAGCCTCGGGATTATAGCTCGGCGGGCTCAAGGGGGCTTTCGGGCCGCTTTCCGCCTCTTCCATCGAGCGACGCCAACCCCACGGCGCCCAGGACACAGGCCGCTCCGCCGACTTGTGCAAGGCTGATACTTTCACCCAGCCAAACGGCCGCCAGTATCAGTGCCGAGACCGGCAAAAGCGCCGTGAACAGCGCGGCTTCCGCCCCCTTCAGCCGCGCCGATCCGGCAAACCAGAGGACGAAACCCAGCACCGTCGGCACCAGCGCGTAGTAGGCAACGCCGGCCAGGGCCGCGGTCGGCAACGGGCGTTCCCAGGCTTTTTCGAGCAGCGCAGGCACCAGCGACAACAGAAGCCCGAAGACCGTCATCAGCGTAGACAGCGCCAGCGGCCGAACCGGCACCCGCAGGCGCTTGTTGAGCAGGATGAACATCGCTTCGCAGACGACCGCCCCCAGCACCAGCAGGTTGCCGACCATCGCCGCCGCGGATCTGGCATCCCCCACAGCGCCCTCCCCCGGCCAGCTGATCGCCAGCACCCCCGCCGTCGCCAGCGCGATGCTGCCGATGAGATAGCGCCCCGGCCGCTCGCGCAGCGCCAGCACCGCCACCAGCGCCGCGACGGCCGGCAGTGTTCCAGCCACCACGCCCGCGCTGGCCGCCGGCGCCCACCGCACGCCCAGGATCAACAGCACCGTGTAGCCGACGCTGCCCAGCCCGGCCTGCAACAAGAGCAGCGCCAGATCGCGCCGGTCGGGACGAGGCCAGGGCGTCCGCGTCACCCGCAGCAGCAGGAGAAACACCGGCGGAGCCATCGCAAACCGCAGCGCCGTCGCGGTGAACGGCGGCAACCCGCCCGCGATCACCTTGCTGGCGACCACCGTGCTGCCCACCGTGACCATCGCCAGTGCACACAGCACCATTCCCTTGATTCGTTCCGACATGCATGACCTTTCGCTTTCGAAGAAAGGCCGAGCTTCGCGGGCCGCACGCGCCGCGTATTGAACGAAATTGCAGGCGGCGGCTCAGCCCTTGCGCTGCGGCTGCTTCGCCAGCCAGTGGCGCAGGCGCTCCACGCCCTGCACCAGCCGCTGCGGGTCTTTCGAAGCAAAGCACCAGCGCAGCCAGCCCTGCGCCTCGGGCGCGAAGGCGTTGCCCGGCGCGAGCCCCAGGCCCGCCTCGACCACCAGCCGCTTGGCCACGTCGAGCGAATCGCCGAAACCCGCGAGCCGGAAGAAGGCGTACATGCCGCCCTTGGCCGGCGCCACCTGCACGCCGGGCACCCCGGCCAAGAGCGGCACCAGCGTGTCGCGACACAGCTTCAGGTGCGCCACCACGCGCGGCGTGATCTGTGCCGTGTGCTCGATCGCGGCGATGGCCGCGCGCTGTGTGAACACGCTCGCGCAGGAGGTGTTGAACTCGATCAGCTTGCCGATGCCCTCGACCATCGCGGGCGGCAGCACCAGCCAGCCGAGACGCCATCCGGTCATGAGAAAGCTCTTCGAGAAACTGTGCGTCACGACAAGCCGGTCATCGGGCTTCGAGATGTCGAGAAAGCTCGGGGCGCAGCCGTTCGGCGTGGGCTCGAAGTAGAGCCGCTCGTACACCTCGTCGGCCAGGATCCAGGTGCCGGTCTGGCGGCAGTGGTCGAGCACGGCCTGCTGCTCGTCGCGCGTCATCGTCCATCCGGTGGGATTGTTGGGGGCGTTGACGATCAGCAACTTCGTCTTCGGCGTGACCGCCGCGCGCAGCGCGGGCAGGTCGAGTGTCCACAGCCCTTCGACCGGCACCAGCGGCACAGAGCGCACATGCGCGCCCATGATCGCCGGCTGCGCCGTGAGGTTCGGCCACACCGGCGTCACCGCGACCACGTCGTCGCCCGCCTCGACCAGCGCCTGCACCGCCAGCATCAGTGCGCTGACGCCGCCCGAAGTGACCGCGATGCGCGAGGCGTCTACCTTGGGATGCAACGCGCTGGTGTAGCGCGCGATCGCCTCGCGCAGCTCGGGCAGGCCGAGGTTGTGGGCATAGAAGGTCTCGCCGCGCTGCAGCGACTCGATGGCCGCCTGGCGAATCACCTCGGGCGTGACTTCGTCGCTTTCGCCGAACCAGAAGGCCAGCACGTCGTCGCGGCCGAGGCCTGCATTGGCGACTTCGCGGATCTTGGAGGCTTCGAGGTTGTGGATGGCTTCACGCATCGGCTGTCGTCCTGTGGGTCGTCATTGGGGGCGCTTCATCTTGCACGAAGTCGGCAGTTCTGCGCGCTCCGGGGCAATCGTCTTGATCACACGGAAGCCGTAGCCCGAGCCCTCGACATCGAACTGCACGCCGGGCTTGCCCTGCCTGTCCATCACGCCGACCACGAGCTGCTGCTGGAACTGATGGTCCGCCGCGCGCATGCGGCCGCGCTGGCCGTACAGACTCACGTCGGCCTGCTCCAGCGCGCGTGCCAACGGCACGGCATCGACGCTGCCCGCGCGCTCGACGGCCTGCGCGAGCGACTCGACGAGCAACTGCATCCGCATGTGCACGTAGTCGTCCGCGGGTTTCGGAAAGCGTGCGCGAAACGCGCGATAGAAGGCCTCCGACTGCACCGTCTGCACGTTGGGCAGCCAGTCGGCCACCGCCACCACGCGGCCGATGCCCGCATCGCCGATGGCCGCGGGCGCGCCGAGCGCGTTGCCATAGAAGGTATAGAAGCTGCCGTTGAAGCCCGCCTCGCGCGCCGCCTTCACGAGCAGCGTGAGGTCGTTTCCCCAGTTGCCGGTGAACACCGCCTGCGCGCCGCTCGCGAGGATCTTGGTGGCATAGGGCGCGAAGTCCTTCACCTTGCCCATCGGGTGCAGTTCGTCGCCGACGATCTCCACGTCGGGCCGCTGCACGCCGAGTTGCCGCCGCACCTCGCGCAGCACCGCCTGGCCGAAGCTGTAGTCCTGCCCGATCAGGTAGGCGCGCCTGAGCGCGGCGTCGTCCTTCACCACGTCCATCAGTGCGGCCACGCGCATGTCGGCGTGGGCATCGAAGCGGAAGTGCCAGAAGCTGCAGCGCTCGTTGGTCAGCGCCGGATCGACCGCCGCGTAGTTCAGGAAGATCACGCGCCGCGCGGGATCGCGCTCGTTGTTCTTGTCGATGGCATCGACCAGCGCCGCCGCGGTGGCCGACGAGTTGCCCTGCAGCACGATGCGCGCGCCGTCGTCCATGGCAGCGCGCAATGCGGAGAGCGCTTCTTCGTTCTGGCCCTTGCTGTCGTAGCGGTCCAACTGCAGCGGACGCGCACCGCCGGGCAGCTTCACGCCGCCGCGCGCATTGACGCGCTCCACCGCCCACAGCAGGTTGCGGAACACCGCTTCGCCCGTGTTCGCGAAGGGCCCGCTCATGCTTTCGATCAACGCAAGACGGATGGGCGCGGGCGGCACGGATGCGGTTTGCGCGAGCGCGGCGAAGGGGCTCGCGCATAGCGCCAGCGCCGCGAATTTCAAGGCCTGGCGGCGCCAAATAAAGGGGGGAGTCATCGTCTTGAAACGCGTGCGGCTGCGCCTAGATGAGGTGTCAAGCGGCACTCAGGATTGAATGGCCGCGCAGTGTAAGGGACACACATTCCTTGTCCCCATTGTGTTCATTCAGGAGCTTTTCATCATGTTTTTCGCACCCACCGTCCGCACCACCCGCTTCGTTCCCCGCTCGTACGACCGCGCCTTCGAGCGCTTCGTGAACGACGCCTTCGCGGCCCCCCGCCGCTCGCCGCTGGTGGAGCAGGACGACAAGAGCTGGACCCTCTCGCTCGACGTGCCGGGCCTCTCGCGCGAAGACCTCGCGATCAGCCTCGAAGGCGCCGTGGTTCGCATCGACAGCAAGGCCGAAGCCAAGCGCCAGTTCAAGGCTGCCTACGAGCTGCCGCAGGACATCGACGTGGCAGCGAGCGAAGCCAAGCTGGAGAACGGCGTGCTCACGCTGAAGCTCGGAAAGCTCACGCCCGTGAGCCAAGCCTCGCAACTGCAGATCAACTAAGGCGGCCCCGACTGGCCAAGATGGCCAGGCCTTGATGCGACGTGCTGCCCCGCCTTTGCGGGGCGGCACGCGCCGCTTTACATCGCCTCAGGCAGAGGCTGCGCCTCGGCCGCCAGCGAAGCCATGGGCCATCGCGGCCTGACGTCGAAGGCATAGCGCTCGCTGGCCTGCGACAGGCCCGACTGCAGGCGCATCGCGGCGGCCATGGCGATCATGGCGCCGTTGTCGGTGCACAGATGCAGTTCGGG
The DNA here is from genome assembly GCF_030812215.1 of Variovorax boronicumulans. Taxonomy (GTDB): domain Bacteria; phylum Pseudomonadota; class Gammaproteobacteria; order Burkholderiales; family Burkholderiaceae_C; genus Variovorax; species Variovorax boronicumulans_C. The sequence goes on from NZ_JAUSSG010000002.1 coordinate 510,504, forward strand.
GTAATGCACCCGCACCTTGCGCCTGGCGCACGCCGCATTCAACTGCTCACGCAAATTCTTGTTCGCGCCCACCCCGCCAGCCACCACCAGGCGCTTGAGCCCGGTCTGGTCGAGTGCGCTGAGCGACTTCTTCAGCAGCACTTCGACGATCGCTGCCTGCGTGGATGCCGCCAGATCGGCCTTGTTCGCCTCGAGCTGGTCGCCAAGCTTCTTGGCCTGCGTGAGCACGGCCGTCTTCAAGCCGGCAAATGAAAAATCGAGATCGCCGCTATGCAAGAGCGGGCGCGGCAGCTTGAACGCCGTCGCACTGCCGCCTTCGGCCAGCTTGGCGAGCCACGGGCCGCCGGGATACGGCAGGCCCATGAGCTTGGCGCTCTTGTCGAAGGCTTCGCCGGCTGCATCGTCGATGGTTTCGCCGAGCAGCTCGTAGCGGCCCACGCCGTCGACCCGCATTAGCTGCGTATGGCCACCCGACACCAGCAGCGCGACGAACGGAAATTCCGGCGGATCGGCACTGAGGAACGGCGACAGCAGATGCCCTTCGAGGTGATGCACCCCCAGCACCGGCTTGCCGAGCGCCACGCCCAGTGCGCAAGCCACACCGGCGCCCACCAGCAGCGCGCCCGCGAGCCCCGGCCCGCGCGTGTAGGCCACCACGTCGATCTCGCCCAGCGAGCGCCCGGCCTCGGCCATCACGGTTTCGGTGAGCGGCAACACGCGGCGGATGTGGTCGCGGCTGGCCAGTTCGGGCACCACGCCGCCGTAGGCCTGGTGCATGGCGATCTGGCTGTGCAGCGCGTGCGAAAGCAGCACCGGCAGCGCGTCGCCGTGCGATTCGACCAGCGCCACGCCGGTCTCGTCGCAGGATGATTCGATTCCCAACAAGAGCATCCCGCGAGTGTAGGTGGCGCCTGCGCGGGGTGCCCGCCAAGGGACAAGCCGCGGGGCAAGGCACGGATGTTGCAGCAACGGTGTGCGTCCCCTTCCCCACCCACCATGAAATCCGGCCTGCACTTCCTCATCGCCGCCCGCCAGTGCGAAATCGACGAGCTCGACCAGCTCGCGCGCACCAGCGAGCTGGTCGGCCTGATCGGCCGGCTGGTGCATGCGCTGCAGCGCGAGCGCGGCATGTCGAACGTGTTCCTCGCCTCGCGCGGCCGGCGCTTCGCCGACCAGCGCGATCCGCAGATCGCCGAATGCCGGGCGCTGGAGCAGGCGGTGCGCAACGGATTCGACCAGTTGGAAACCGAAGCCCGCCAGCGCGCCAGCGCCGGCAACAGCGCACGCCTGTTCAGCCGCATCGCCTGGGTGCTGCCGGGGCTGGACGCCCTGCCCGCACTGCGCGGCCGCGTCGGCGCGCTCGAACTTTCCCCGGCGCAATCGACCGCGGCCTTCGCCAAGCTCGTCGCCGGCCTGCTGGCCGTGGTGTTCGAGGCGGCCGATGGCGCCACCGATCCCGAGATTTCGCGCCTGCTGGTCGCGATGTTCAACTTCATGCAGGGCAAGGAGTTCGCGGGCCAGGAGCGCGCCTTCGGCGCCGCCACGCTGGCGCTGGGCCGCAGCAACGAAGCGCAGCGGGTTCAATGGCTGCACCTCATCGAATCGCAGGAGCGCTGCTTTCACGTCTTCACCGATTTCTCGAGCGACGAGGTGCTGGCGCTCTGGCGCGAGAGCGAGGCCGATGCCACCATGGCCGAGCTCGAACGCCTGCGCCGCATCGGCACCACGCCGGCCGCGGCGCCGGACGCGCAGTACAGCCAGTTGAGCCAGGACTGGTTCGACTGCTGCACCCGCCGCATCGACGCCATGCGCATGGTCGAAGACCGCCTGGCCGCCGACCTGCGCGCTCTCTGCAACCGCAAGACCGCGCAAGCGCGCACCGACCTCGCGGCCTACCAGCAACTGCTCGGCACGCTGGCGCCGCAACAGTCCGGCGAGGCCCTGTTCTTCGACGATGCCGGCACGCAGGCCGTGGCCCCCGCCTCGTACGGCCGTGTGCTGGAGCGCTCGGTGCTGGACATGGTGCAGGAGCAGTCGCAGCGCCTGCAGGCCATGAGCGACGAGCTCCAGACCGTGCGCGCGTCGCTCAACGAGCGCAAGGTGGTCGAGCGTGCCAAGGGGCTCCTCATGGCGCACCGGCGTCTGAGCGAGGACGAGGCCCACAAGATGCTGCGCCAGACCGCCATGAACCAGAAGCGCCGGCTGGTCGACGTGGCCGAGTCGATGCTCGCCATGGCCGATTACCTGCCGATGCCCGATGCCCGTGGGCCGCGCTGAAAGCGTTTCAACTTGGTGCAACGCACAAAAACGTGCTTTCGATGGGCGGCGAGACCCGGGGGGCACTTCCCCCAGCGCGCGCCCTGCGTTCGAGCTACTTTTTCGATAGCACCGCACACCCCGAAAGCACTGGCACGCAGTTTGCATAAGTGAGTACATAAGACCTTCGTGGTCTTCAGGCAGGCGGCACCCAACGGCGGGTGTCTCCCACCGAACCGGACAAAGGCGTCCCCATCCCGCAAGGGCTCGTTCGCGAGCAGCCCTTGCGTGGTCGGGACGCCTTTTTTTGTTTTCGACTTTGCTTTTTTGTTTGTTCGTTCTTCAACCGGAGCCCGCCCCATGACCGACCTGCTGAAAACCCGCCTCAGCCGCCGCCGCGTACTGCAAGCCGCCGCCATCGGCGCCGTGGGCATCGACCCCGCGCTGCGCGCCGCCGTCTGGGCCCAGGGCTCCGACAAGCCCGAAAAAGAAGAAGTCAAGATCGGCTTCATCCCGCTGACCGACTGCGCGAGCGTGGTGATGGCCTCGGTGCTGGGCATCGACAAGAAATACGGCGTGAAGATCGTTCCCAGCAAGGAAGCCAGCTGGGCCGGCGTGCGCGACAAGCTCTCCAACGGCGACCTGGACATGGCGCACGTGCTCTATGGCCTCGTCTACGGCATGCACCTGGGCCTGAGCGGCCCGAAGAAGGACATGGCCGTGCTCATGACCCTCAACAACAACGGCCAGGCGATCACGCTCTCGAAGAAGCTCTCCGACAAGGGCGCGGTCGATGCCGCCTCGCTCGCAAAGCTCATCGCCACCGAGAAGCGCGAATACACCTTCGCCCAGACCTTCCCCACCGGCACGCATGCCATGTGGCTCTACTACTGGCTCGCCTCGGCCGGCATCGATCCGTTCAAGGACGTGAAGAACATCACCGTGCCGCCCCCGCAGATGGTGGCCAACATGCGCGTGGGCAACATGGACGGCTACTGCGTAGGCGAGCCCTGGGGGCAGCGCGCGATCATGGACGGCATCGGCATCACCGCCATCACCACGCAGGACATCTGGAAGGACCACCCCGAGAAGGTGCTCGGCTGCACCGCCGAGTTCACCAAGAAGTACCCCAACACGGCACGCGCCGTGACCGCCGCGATCCTCGAGGCGAGCAAGTGGATCGACACCGGCCTGCAGAACAAGAACAAGATGGCCGAAACCATTGCCGACAAGAGCTACGTCAACACCAGCGTGGACGCGATCAACCAGCGCATCCTGGGCCGCTATGTCAACGGCCTGGGCAAGAGCTGGGACGACCCGAACCACATGAAGTTCTACAACGGCGGCGCGGTGAACTTCCCGTACCTCTCGGACGGCATGTGGTTCCTTACGCAGCACAAGCGCTGGGGCCTGCTGAAAGAGCATCCGGACTACCTGAAGGTGGCCACCGAGATCAACCGCATCGACATCTACAAGCAGGCCGCCGCCGCCACGCAGACGCCCGTGCCCAAGGACGTGCTGCGCACCAGCAAGCTCTTCGACGGCTCCGTGTGGGACGGCAAGGACCCGAAGAAGTACGCCGAGTCCTTCAAGCTCCATGTCTGAGGAGAAACGCACCATGGTCAGCGCTGTTTTTCACTCCCCGCTCGAAGCGGTCGCCTCGCAGGCCACCGCGCCTGTTGTGCCCAAGCCCGCAGCCGCTGCGCCTGCCGCCGTGGTGGCTTCCGCGGCCCCGGCGCCCGAGCCCCGCAGCCGCACGCCCATCGACCTGCGCGCCTTCTGGATGCGCGTGCTGCCGCCGCTCGCGGGCTTCGGCCTGCTGCTGCTGGTCTGGGAGCTGGTGGCCATGAAGAGCACCACCGGCTTTCCCACGCCGCTCGCCACCTGGCAGCAGGCGGTCACCGTGTTCAGCGATCCGTTCTACAGCAAGGGGCCAAACGACCAGGGCGTGGGCTGGAACGTGCTCTCGTCGCTGCAGCGCGTGGCACTGGGCTTCGGCCTCGCGGCGCTGGTGGGCATTCCGGCGGGCTTCGCGATCGGACGCTTCGAATTCCTTGCGCGCATGTTCAATCCGCTCATCAGCCTCCTGCGCCCGGTGTCGCCGCTCGCGTGGCTGCCCATCGGCCTGCTGGTGTTCAAGGGCGCGAACCCGGCGGCCATCTGGACCATCTTCATCTGCTCGATCTGGCCGATGGTCATCAACACCGCCGTGGGCGTGCAGCGCGTGCCGAGCGACTACATGAACGTGGCGAAGGTGCTCAATCTTTCCGAATGGAAGATCCTCACCAAGATCCTCTTTCCCGCCGTGCTGCCCTACATGCTCACCGGCGTGCGCCTGGCCGTGGGCACCGCGTGGCTCGTGATCGTCGCGGCCGAGATGCTGACCGGCGGCGTGGGCATCGGCTTCTGGGTATGGGACGAGTGGAACAACCTCAACGTCGCCAACATCATCATCGCGATCTTCGTGATCGGCATCGTGGGGCTGGTGCTGGAGTTCGCGCTCATCAAGCTGGCTACTGCATTCACGTTCGAAGAGGTGAAGTCATGAACGACGATTCGAAGTACATCGAGATCCGCGACGTCGAACAGCGCTTCAAAACCGCCAAGGGCAGCTTCCTGGCATTGCGCGACATCAACCTGAACGTCGCCAAGGGCGAGTTCATCACGCTCATCGGGCACTCGGGCTGCGGCAAGTCGACGCTGCTGAACCTGATCGCCGGGCTGACCACGCCGACGCAGGGCGTGCTGCTGTGCGCGAACCGCGAGATCAAGGGCCCGGGCCCCGAGCGCGCCGTCGTATTCCAGAACCACTCGCTGCTGCCCTGGCTCACCTGCTTCGAGAACGTGTACCTCGCCGTCGAACGCGTGTTCTCCGCCACCGAGAGCAAGGCGCAACTGCGCCAGCGCACCGATGCGGCACTGGCCCTCGTCGGCCTCACGCCCGCCGCGCAGAAGCGCCCCGGCGAAATCTCCGGCGGCATGAAGCAGCGCGTGGGCATCGCCCGTGCGCTGTCGATGGAACCCAAGGTGCTGCTGATGGACGAGCCCTTCGGCGCGCTCGACGCCCTGACCCGCGCCAAGCTGCAGGACGAGCTGCTCGCCATCGTGCAGAAGACACACAGCACCGTCGTCATGGTCACGCACGACGTGGACGAAGCCGTGCTGCTGAGCGACCGCATCGTGATGCTCACCAACGGCCCCGCCGCCACCATCGGCGACGTGCTGGCGGTGGACATCGCCAGCCCGCGCAACCGCGTCGAACTGGCGGAAGACCCGGCGTACGTGCATGCGCGCAAGGCGGTGATCGATTTCCTCTACACGCGCCAGGCGCATGTGGAGAAGGTCGCGGCCTGACGCAGCAGGCCCGGCACAACCGGCTCAGGACATGATGACCTGCAGGCTGTGCTCGTACCACCCGGTGAGGCGCTCGAAGGTGTCGACGAGCGCTTCGCTGGAACGCACCAGCGTGGCGCGGCCTTCGGGGCTGTCGAGCGCTTGCACGCCGCCTACGAGGCGCAGCCATTCGTCTCGCGCCGTCATCAAGCCGGCGCGAATCTCGGGTGAGCTGAGCGGCGCGCGCTCCAGTTCCACGAGCGCGGCTTCGAACTCGTTCATGGTCGGCAGCAACCGGTCGCGCGAGGCGCTGGCGGCGAGCGTCGAAGCCAGCAGCGCATCCTTGGCCAAGCGCTGCGCCCGCATGCGCTGCCGCCCGCAGATGTTGACGATGCGCAGCGCGCGCCGTGCGCCCGAAGCTTGCAGCGCCTCCGTCATCGCTTCGGCCGCGAGCAGCAAGGCCTCGCCGCGCGCATCGATCTCCGCAAGCCCCTGCGGTGTGGGTTTCACGGGCAGTGCCGCACTCAACCCGTGCCATGCCGCCTGCACCTCGCCAAGCGCACGCACGCCGGCAGCGCCCAAGTCGAGGGCCGACAGGTGATCCAGGTTCTGCTGCACCCGCTCGGTCGACTGCGTGCGCAGGACCCGCGCGCGCTGCACGTCGATGCCCGCGAGCAGTTGCGCCGCCACCCGCACCAGGCGCTGCGACAGCATGCGCAGTTGCCCGGCGCGGTTGATCGCCTCGGCCCACTGCGCGGCCTCGATGACCGAGCGCGACACTTCGCCGAGCCGCAGATTGGCATGCATCGCGGCGCCGCGCAGCAGGCCAAAGGCCTCGTCCTCGCCGATGCCGCGCGCGGACATCAGGAGGCCCTTGGCGCGATCGATCCATTTGCGCTCGTCCATGCGGGTGCGCAGGTTGTCGAGTTCGGTGCGCAACGCGGTTTCACGCATCCATCGGGCCTGCGCGCGGGCCAGCAACGCAGGAATCGACAGCGCATCGAGCGGCGCCCATGCATGCACGCCGAGCGCAACCAGCGCCTCGTGCTGCACACCCTCCAGCGGCGCACCGGCCACGCTCACCGCGCAGGGCGGCACGCCGTTCCAGTTCTCCAGCGCATCGCGCAACGCCAGCAGTTGCGCCGCGTCGGGCAGGCAGGCCAGCACCTGTTGCGGTGCAAGCGCATCCGCCTGCTGCACCAGCGTGCGGCAGGTGGCGCGCCCGAGCACCGTGGCGCCGGCACCCGCGAGGCCCTGCCGCAGCGGCTCCGGCAAGGGCCCGGAGGCATCGAATTCATTGGGCAGGACGAGAAGAAGGGAAGTCATGGCGGGGTGTCGAAAGGCACGGCAAGCATAGGCCAGGCGTGCGCGCGCACCGGCGCAATTTCGCGGGCACGCCTCTTGCATCGAATGGGGCGCGGTGTAACGAAGCACCGCTTTGGTGAGGCTGCAGGCTCCTGCAACCGGTTCGGCCATGCACAGGCCGCACGCACCCCCACGCCGACAGCGTCCGCTGCCGGCACTCCGACCCCAACCCCGTCCGTCGACACGACCTCTCCCAGGTCGCGCCGCGGCTTTTTGCACCTTTGAACACCATGTCCGGTTTCAGGAATTTCTTGCAGTCAGGCCACAGTCCCACGCTGTTCGCGGCGTTCCTGTACTTCTCGTTCTCCTGCTGCATCTGGGTGCTCAACGGCGCCATGGCACCCTTCATCGGCGAGACCTTCGACCTCTCGCCCGCGCAGAAGGGCCTGATGCTGTCGGTGCCGATCATCGCGGGCGCGCTCATGCGCTTTCCGCTGGGCATCCTCTCGCAGTACATCGGCCGCAAGAAGGCCACGCTGGTGGAGATGGGCCTCATCGCCGTGGCGATGCTGTTCGGCTTTTTCTTCGTCAAGAGCTTCAACGACCTGCTCGCCATGGGCGTCTTGCTGGGCATTGCCGGCGCAAGCTTCGGCGTGGCGCTGTCGCTGGGCTCAGGCTGGTTCCCGCCGCAGCACAAGGGCCTGGCGATGGGCCTCGTGGGCGCGGGCAACGTGGGCACGGCGGTGTCGGTGCTGGTGGCGCCGCCGCTTGCGCAGTGGCTGGGCTGGCAGGCGGTGTACGGCGTGGCCGCGGTTGCGATCCTGATCCCGATGGTCGTGATGGTGATCTTCGCCAAGGAGCCGCCTGACGTCGACAGCCACGCGAGCTTTCGCGAGCACATCGCCTGCCTGTTCGAGAAGGACGGCTGGGTTTTCAGCCTGATCTACGGCGTGACCTTCGGCGGCTTCATCGGCCTCACCACCTTCCTGCCCTCGTACTACTACGACCAGTTCGGCGTGAGCAAGGTGCAGGCGGGCCAGCTCACGATGCTCGCGGCCTTCATGGGCGCGGCGGTGCGCATCGTGGGCGGCTGGCTTTCCGACCGCTGGGGCGGCGTGAACACCCTCACGGTGGTGCTGCTGGTGGTGGCGGTGGGCCTCGTGCTCATCGGTTTTTCATCGGGCTCGCTGGCGCTCACCACGCTGCTCCTGATCGTGTGCTTCGCCGCGCTGGGCGCGGGCAACGGTGCGCTCTTTCAACTGGTGCCGCTGCGCTGGCCGCTGAGCACCGCGGTGGCCGGCTCGATGATCGGCGAGATCGGCGCGCTCGGCGGCGGCCTGGTGCCCAACGCCATGGGCCTGTCGAAGCAGTACCTGGGCAGCTACACCTGGGGCTTCGTCTTCTTCGGTGCGCTCTCGCTGGCGATGCTGGGCGTGATGCGCGTCATGCAGATCCGCTGGACGCGCACCTGGGCCGAGAAGGGTGGCCGGGCGCGCACTTCACCTGCTGCCACCCCGTCCCCCGCGCGGAGAGCCGCATGACCTTCCCCCCCGCTCGCCCTGAGCCTGTCGAAGGGCTGTCTCCATCGCGAGCAGGGCTTCGACAAGCCCAGCCCGAACGGGGATGGGGGTCGCTCTCGTTTTCAGCGCGGCAGGAACAGCAGCCACACCACCAGCAGTGCGTTGAACAGCAACGACACGCCGAGGGCGATCTTGTAGAGCATCACCGGGTCTCGGCGCACGAGCGGCGTGGCCATGGGCGCACCGACGGGGCGCGAAGCACCGCGCTCCAGCGCGAGCAGCATCTCCTCGGCGGTTTCGAAGCGCTCGCGCGGATCGCGGGCGACGGCCTTGCGCACAAGGTGGTCGAGCCACACCGGCACATCGGGCCGCAGCCGCGAGAGCGCGACCGGGTCGCGCCGGTAGCGCGCCACCTGGTAGGGCTCGATCTCGCCGTAGGGCAGGTGGCCGCCGAGCCACTGGTACAGCGTGGCGCCGAGCGCGAACAGGTCGCTGCCCGCGTCCGCGACACCGCCCTCTTCCCACTGCTCGGGATTGATGTAGCTGGGCGTACCCGCATGCAGTTCGCGCTGAGCCGCCCCTTCGCGGCCAGACAAGGCCACGCCCAGGTCGAGGATGCGCCAGCGCCCGTCGTCGCCCAGGTGCAGGTTGCCGGGCTTGATGTCCCGGTGCACCACGCCGTGGCGGTGCAGCCGGCCGAGCGCCTTGCTCACCTCGATGGCCGCGGCGACCACCTCGGCCACCGTGCCGCGCGCCCCGGACTTGCGCATCTGCTCCAGCGTGCGGCCGCCGTGCCAGTCGAACACGATGTAGAGCGCGCTCGCGTTCTCCGCGCGTTCGTGGACGCGAACGAAGCCGCCGCCCTCGCCGACACGCTGGCCCAGCCAGGCTTCGTGCGCCAACATCGCGCGTTCCTGCGGATCGCTGGCGCGCGAGGGGTGCAAGGTCTTGAGCGCCACCAGCTCGCGCGTGACCGGATGGCGCGCCTGGTACAGCAGGTGCACGCCGGTGTCGGCCACCAGGCCGGTGACGACGTAGCCGTCGAGCACGTCGCCCACTTTCAGCAAGGGCGGCGGTGCGAGCCGGCGTCCGTCGCCGAGTTCGTCGTCGAGCTGCCGCGCATCGAGGCCGACCACGCGGATCACCAGCGCGGTCGCGTTGTCGCGCGTGCCGGCGTCGAGCGCCGCATGCACCAGCGCCTCGCTCGCGGCTTCGGCATCGCCCTTCAGCGCGATCGCGGCCACCTGCTGCGGCTTGAGCACGCCGTGCACGCCGTCGGAGGTCAGCACGAAGCAGTCGCCCACGCGAACGTCGCCCTGCGCGTAATCGACGCGCACCTGGTCGTCCAGGCCGATGGCGCGTGTGAGGCGGCTGCGCATGTCGGGATGTTCGAAGGCGTGGTCGAGCGTGAGCGGCACGGCCGCATCGCCATCGGCGCGCACGCGCCAGGCGCGCGTGTCGCCCACGTGGGCCAGCGTGTAGCTCTGGCCGTGCAGCACCAGGGCGGTGAGCGTGGTGAGTGCGGTCGCGCCGCCCGCGCGGCGCCGGTTGTGATCGGCGAGCCAGGCGTTCTGTGCGCCGATCAGGCGGTCGAGCGCGGCGGTCGGCTCCCAGGTGTCGGGCGTGGCGAAGTAGTCGGCCAGGAGGCCCATCACCGTGGTCTGCGCCGCCTCCAGGCCGCGCCCGCCGGTGGACACGCCATCGGCAATCGCCGCGATGAGCCCGCGCGCCTCGTCGCCCCGCGGCGCATGCACGGCACCGGCGAAATCCTCGTTCACCTCGCGGGGTCCGCGAAGGCTGCTGTAGCCGATGTCCACTTCAAAGCTCATGGGTCGATTCTCCATGGGCACTGCGCTTCTTTGTTGTCCGCTTGATTTCGAGGAAAGGTCCAGCCCCATGAAGAAAAAAATGAAACTCGTGATGGTCGGCAACGGCATGGCCGGCGTGCGCACGCTCGAAGAGCTCCTGAAGATCGCGCCCGACCTCTACGACATCACCGTCTTCGGCGCCGAGCCGCATCCGAACTACAACCGCATCCTGCTGTCGCCGGTGCTCGCGGGCGAGCAGACGGTGGACGAGATCGTGCTCAACAGCTGGGAGTGGTACAGCGACAACCACATCACGCTGCACGCGGGCAAGAAGGTGGTCGAAGTCGACCGCGTCAAGCGCATCGTGCGTGCCGAAGACGGTACCGAGGCCGCCTACGACCGCCTGCTGATGTGCACCGGCTCCAACCCCTTCATGCTGCCCGTGCCGGGCAAGGACCTGAAGGGCGTGATCGCCTACCGCGACATCGCCGACACCGACTACATGATCGAGACCGCGCGCACGCACAAGAACGCGGTGGTCATCGGCGGCGGGCTGCTGGGCCTGGAAGCAGCCAACGGCCTGATGCTGCGCGGCATGAACGTGACCGTGGTGCACGTCATGCCCTGGCTCATGGAGCGCCAGCTCGACGACGTGGCGGGCAAGCTGCTGCAGAAGTCGCTCGAAGACCGGGGCCTCAAGTTCCTGATGGGCGCGCAGACGCAGGACATGGTCGGTGGCGAAGACGGCCGCGTGAAGGCCATCCGCTTCAAGGACGGCACCGAGGTCGCGGCCGACCTCGTCGTCATGGCCGTGGGCATTCGCCCCAACGTCGAGCTGGCCGAGAAGATGCGCCTGCACTGCAACCGCGGCATCGTGGTCACCGACACCATGCAGACCGTGACCGATGCGCGCATCTACTCCGTGGGCGAATGCGCGGCGCACCGTGGCATCGCGTATGGCCTCGTGGCGCCGCTGTTCGAGCAGGCCAAGGTCGCGGCCAACCATCTGGCCCAGTTCGGCATCGGCCGCTACCTGGGTTCGCTCACTTCCACCAAGCTCAAGGTGACGGGCATCGACCTCTTCAGCGCCGGCGAATTCATGGGCGGCGAAGGCACCGAGGAAATCGTGATGAGCGACCCCTTCGGCGGCGTCTACAAGAAACTGGTGCTCAAGGACGACAAGCTGGTGGGCGCCTGCCTCTACGGCGACACGGTCGATGGCAGCTGGTACTTCAAGCTCCTGCGCGATGGCCGCAGCGTGCACGACATCCGCGACAAGCTGATGTTCGGCGAGTCGAACATCGGCGACACCGGCCACGAAGGCCACAGCAAGGCCGCGAGCATGCCCGACGATGCAGAGGTGTGCGGCTGCAACGGCGTGAGCAAGGGCACCATCTGCAAGGCCATCAAGGACAAGGGCCTCTTCACGCTCGACGAGGTGAAGAAGCACACGAAGGCAAGTGCCAGTTGCGGCTCGTGCACCGGTTTGGTCGAGCAGATTCTGATGTTCACCGCCGGCGGCGACTACTCGGCCACGCCGAAGAAAAAAGCGATCTGCGGCTGCACCGACGTGAGCCACCAGGACGCGCGCGACGCGATCCGGAAGGAACACTACCTCACGCACGACGAGGTGTATCGCAACCTCGGCTGGCGCACGCCCAACGGCTGCGCCACCTGCCGCCCGGCCATCAACTACTACCTGATCAGCACCTGGCCGAAAGAGGCGAAGGACGATCCGCAGAGCCGCTTCATCAACGAGCGCAGCCACGCGAACATCCAGAAGGACGGCACCTACTCGGTCATTCCGCGCATGTGGGGCGGCCACACCACGCCCGACGAGCTGCGGCGCATCGCCGATGCGGCGGACAAGTACAAGATCCCGACCGTCAAGGTCACCGGCGGCCAGCGCATCGACCTCCTGGGCGTGAAGAAGGAAGACCTCGAAGGCGTGTGGAAGGACATCGGCATGCCTTCGGGCTTTGCCTATGCCAAATCGCTGCGCACGGTGAAGACCTGCGTGGGCAGCGAGTGGTGCCGCTTCGGCACGCAGGATTCCACGCAGATGGGCAAGGACCTGGAGCGCGCGCTCTGGGCCATGTATTCGCCGCACAAGGTCAAGCTCGCGGTGTCGGGGTGCCCCCGCAACTGCGCCGAGGCCGGCATCAAGGACGTGGGCGTGATCGGCGTCGACTCGGGCTGGGAGCTCTACGTGGGCGGCAACGGCGGCATCAAGACCGAGGTGGCGCAGTTCCTCGTGAAGGTGAAGACGGCCGCCGAGGTGATGGAGTATTCGGGCGCCTTCCTGCAGCTCTACCGCGAGGAGGGCTGGTACCTGGAGCGCACGGTGCACTACATCGGCCGCGTGGGCCTGGACTACGTGAAGAAGAAGATCCTCGACGACACGGACGGCCGCAAGGCGCTCTGGGAGCGGCTGCAGTTCGCGCTCGACGGCGAGCCCGATCCGTGGTTCGAGTCGGTCGAGGCCAACGTGGACGTGCGGCAATTCGCGCCGCTGTCGGTGCCGGCCCATTCCATCCAATCCGCCTGAAAGGAAACGCGCCATGAGCGAATGGAAAGCCATCTGCCGCATCGACGACATCCCCGTGCTCGGCGCGCGCCGCGTGGCACGGCCCGCGGGCGTGGACGTCGCCGTGTTCCGCAATGCCGAGGACCAGGTCTTCGCGCTGCTCGACCGCTGCCCGCACAAGGGCGGCCCGTTGAGCCAGGGCATCGTGTTCGGCACCAGCGTGGCCTGCCCGCTGCACAACTGGACCCTCGGGCTGGACGACGGCTGCGCCAAGTCGCCCGACGAAGGCTGCACGCCGAAGTTCGCGGTGAAGGTGGAAGGCGGGGTCGTGCACCTCGACGCGGGCGAACTTGCGGCGCACGCCATCGACCTGGAGCGTCCGGTCGCCGGGCCGAAGCCCTTCGCCACGATGGCGATCCTGTCCACGGAAGAAAGCTGAGCCCTTCATGGTGCAAGAGACCCGGTCCACCTGTCCGTACTGCGGCGTCGGGTGCGGCGTGATCATCGAATCCGACGGCGCGCAGATCACCGGCGTGCGCGGCGACCCCGACCACCCGGCCAACTTCGGGCGTCTCTGCACCAAGGGCTCTACGCTGCACCTGACGGCCACGGCGCCGGTCACGCGGCAGGCGCGGCTCCTGCAGCCGCTGCAGCGCCTGGTGCGGGGCGAGGCGCCCACGGCCGTGTCGTGGGATGCGGCGCTCGGCAACGCCGCGGGCAAGTTCGCACAGGTCATCCAGGACCACGGCCCCGATGCCATTGGCTTCTACATCTCGGGCCAGCTGCTGACCGAGGACTACTACGTTTTCAACAAGCTCGCCAAGGGCCTCATCGGCACCAACAACGTCGACACCAACTCGCGCCTGTGCATGAGCAGCGCGGTCGCCGGGTACAAGCAGACGCTGGGCGCCGATGCGCCGCCGGCCTGCTACGACGACCTGAAGCACGCCGACTGCCTGTTCATCGTGGGCAGCAACACGGCGTGGGCGCACCCGATTCTTTTTCGCCGCATCGAGGATGCAAAGGCGGCCAACCCCGCGATGAAGATCGTGGTGGCCGATCCGCGCCGCACCGACACGGTCGAGATCGCCGACCTGTTCCTGCCGATCCAGCCCGGCACCGACGTGATGCTGTTCCACGGCATGCTGCACCTGATGCTGTGGGAAGGCTGGACCGACGCGAAGTACATCGCCGAGCACACCAACGGCTTCGACGCGCTGAAGGCCACGGTGCGCGAATGCACGCCCGACAAGGTGGCGCAGGTCTGCGGCATCTCGAAGGACGACCTGCTCGCGGCCGCGCGGCTGTTCGCCACCTCGCCCGCCACGCTGAGCCTCTATTGCCAGGGCCTGAACCAGTCTTCGAGCGGCACGGCGAAGAACGCGGCGCTCATCAACCTGCACCTGGCCACCGGCCAGATCGGCAAGCCGGGCGCCGGCCCGTTCTCGCTCACCGGCCAGCCCAATGCGATGGGCGGACGCGAAGTGGGCGGCCTGGCCAACCTGCTGAGCGCGCACCGCGACCTGGCCAATCCCGCGCACCGCGCCGAGGTGGCTGCGCTCTGGGGCGTGCCGTCGGTGCCGGAGAAGCCGGGCAAGACCGCGGTCGAGATGTTCCAGGCCGCCGCCGACGGCGAGATCCGCGCGCTGTGGATCGCCTGCACCAACCCCGCCCAGTCGATGCCCGACCAGGCCACGGTGCGCCGCGCGCTGGAGCGTGCCGAGTTCGTGGTGGTGCAGGAGGCCTTCTCCACCACCGCCACCTGTGCTTTCGCCGACCTGCTGCTGCCCGCCACCACCTGGGGCGAAAAGGAAGGCAGCGTGACCAACAGCGAGCGCCGCATCTCGCGCGTGCGCCCGGCCATCGCCGCGCCGGGCGAAACGCGGCACGACTGGTCGATTGCCACCGACTTCGCGCGTCGGCTCGAACAGCGCCTGGGCCGTGCGGGCACGCTCTTTCCCTACGACACCGCCGAATCGGTCTGGAACGAGCACCGCGAGACCACGCGCGGGCGCGACCTGGACATCACGGGCCTGAGCTACGCGATGCTCGACGACCTCGGCCCGCAGCAATGGCCGCTGAAGGAAGGCGAAAGCAGCGGCCGGGCACGCCTGTATGAAGACGGGGTGTTCCCCACGGCCGACGGCCGCGCCCGCTTCGTCGACACGCCCTATGCGCCGGTGGCCGAGGCCCGCGAGGCGCGCTACCCCTTCTCGCTCAACACCGGGCGCCTGCGCGACCAGTGGCACGGCATGAGCCGCACCGGCACCGTGGGTCGCCTGTTCGGCCATGTGGCCGAGCCCGTGGTGCAGATGAACCCGCAGGACATGGCGCGGCGCCAGATCAACGAAGGCGACCTGGTGCACCTGACCTCGAAGCGCGGCTCGATCATGTTGCCCGCGCGCGCGAGCACCGAGATCGGCCTCAGCCAGGCCTTCGTCGCGATGCACTGGGGCGAGGAGTACCTGAGCGGATGCTCGTCGACCGGCACGCGGCTGGCCGGCATCAACGCGCTCACCACGCCCGCCTACTGCCCCACCTCGAAGCAGCCCGAGCTCAAGCACACGGCGGTGAAGATCCTCAAGGCCGAGCTGCCGTGGTCGCTGCTCACGATGGCCTGGCTCCCGACCGACGAGGTGCTGGCGGTGCACCGCGCGCTGCAGCCGCTGATGGCGATGTTTCCGTTCGCGACCTGCGTGCCGTTCTCGGGCAGCACCAAGGACGCGGCGGGCGCCGAGCGCAGCGGCCTCCTGTTCCGCGCGGCGGCTCACGATGCGCCAGCCGATGCGCTGCTCGAACAGATCGAAACCCTGCTCGGCCTGCAAAGCCCCGACACCCTGCGCTACGCCGACCGCCGGCGCGGCCAGCGCCGTTCGGTGCGGCTGGTGCGCCGCGCCGACCAGAGTGCGGGCCTGGAAGCCTTTTTGCTCGCGGGCGACACCAGCGCCGAAGCCTGGATCGCCACGCTGCTGCGGGAAGAACTGCCGGCGCAGAGCTACGGTCGCCTGCTGCTCTCGCCCGGCGCCCGTGCGCCGCTGGCAGTGCAGTCGCGCGGAAAACCGGTCTGCACCTGCTTCAACGTGACCGATCTGGCGATCCAGTCCGAGCTGGGCCGTTGCGGCGGATCGGCCGACGAGCGGCTGGCCGCACTGCAAGGAACGCTGAAATGCGGCACGAACTGCGGCTCGTGCATCCCGGAGCTCAAACGCATGATCCGCATGACGCCCGCCGAGGCCGTCCCCGAGGGGGCATAAGCCGACTCACATTCCGGCATAAGCGTTGCAGGACAATCCGCCTACCCATGGGAATCAGCCAATACATCAAGGAAATCGGCCGCGGCGCGCGAGGCGCCAAGCCGCTCACGCGCGAACAGGCCACCGACCTGTTCAGCCAGGTGCTGGACGGCACCGTCACCGACCTGGAGATCGGCGGCTTCTGCCTCGCGATGCGCATCAAGGGCGAGACGCCCGAAGAGATGGCCGGTTTTCTCGACGCCACGCATGCGCGGCTGCAGCACATTCCCACCGGCGACCACCCGCTCATCGTGCTGCCCAGCTACAACGGCGCACGCAAGCTCCCGGTGCTCACCCCGCTGCTGGCGTTGCTGCTGGCCCGCGAAGGCCTGCCGGTGCTGGTGCACGGCAGCGCCACCGAGACGGCACGCGTGCTCGCCTCGAACGTGCTCGCCGCACTCGACGTGCCGCCCATGGCCGCCATCGGTCCCGTCGCCAGCGGCACCGTGGGCTTCGCCGCGACCGAGCTGCTGAACCCCGCGCTCAAGCGCCTGCTCGACGTGCGCCGCGTCGTCGGCCTTCGCAACCCCGGCCACAGCGTGGTCAAGCTGATGCAGCCAACCGCCGGCCCGGCCGTGGTGGTCGCCAGCTACACGCACCCCGAATACGCCCGCGTCATGGCCGAGACCTTCGAGCTGATGGGCACCACCGCCCTGCTCTCGCGCGGCCTCGAAGGCGAAGTGGTCTCCGACCCGCGCCGCACCGCGCAGATCGACGGCTTCGTGCGCGGCGTGCGCACTGAACTGCAGGCGCAGGCCAGCGGCACCGCGGCCGAAGTGCCCGGTCTGCCCAAGGAAATCGACGTCGCCACCACGGCCGACTACACGCGACGCGTATTGAACGGCGAGCTTCCCGTGCCCGAAGCCATCGCCGCACAGGTCGGGCACATCAAGCAACTGGCATCCCACGCATGAACAACCCATCCACCCTCATCACCGGCCGCTGCACGCTGGTGGGCGCCGGCCCCGGCGACCCGGAACTGCTGACCATCAAGGCCGTCAAGGCGATCCAGGCCGCCACGGTGCTGCTGGTCGACGACCTCGTGAGCGACGAAGTCCTGGCCTATGCCCGCCCCGGCGCACGCATCGTGCACGTGGGCAAGCGCGGCGGCTGCAAGAGCACGCCGCAGGCCTTCATCGAGCGGCTGATGATCACCGCGGTGCGCGAAGGCGACACCGTGGTGCGCCTGAAAGGCGGCGATCCGTTCATCTTCGGCCGCGGCGGCGAAGAGGTGGAGCACCTGCGCGAAGCCGGCATCGAATGCGCGGTGGTCAACGGCATCACCGCGGGCCTCGCGGCGGTGACCTCGTTGGGCGTGCCGCTCACCCACCGCGACCATGCGCAAGGCGTGGTGTTCGTCACCGGCCACGCGAAGACCGGCGCGGGCGCGCAGGAAGACCCGACCGACTGGCGCGCGCTCGCCGCGATGGCGCACAACGCGCGCCTCACGCTGGTGATCTACATGGGCGTGTCGGGTGCAGCGCGCATCGAGCGCGAGCTGCTGCAAGGCCTGCCCGGCGACACGCCGGTCGCCGTGGTGCAGCACGCGAGCCTGCCGCACCAGCGCCACATCGCGACCACGCTCGACGGACTGCAGGCCCGCATCGCCGAAGCCGGGCTCGCGAGCCCCGCGGTGATCGTGGTGGGCGATGTGCTGCGCGGGTTGGCCGCGGCTGCGCTGCCGGTGGACGCAGACCGCTTCGGCACCTAACCCTCAGAAACTCCCGACGAGCCCGGGCCGCGCGCGGAAAGCGGTGGCCTCCGGCACAGGACTCCCACGCAGCAGCACCGGCGTCCGGCTTCCGAGGCTCGCAACGAGCGCGATCCAGGCGATGGCCAGTTCGCCGTTGGCCGCGGCCATGCGCTGCTGGTCGAGCATCAGGCCCTGGAAGTCTTCCAGCATCCGGACTTCCGACATTTCCCCGCGGCTCATCTGCGCCTTCGAGCGCTCGAATTCGTCTTTCGCCTCGTGCGTCCGCCGGGTCGCGTCGGCCGCCATGTGGTTCGAAGCCTGCAGCCTGCGCAAGGCCTCGGCGACCTCCGCGCGGCCTTGCGCGACGACCTGCGGAAAGAGCGGCGCGCCGGGCAAGTCCGCATCGGCAGGCGGATCGTTCTCGCCGGCATCTTCGGTGGCATCGATGGTGCCGGCGAGCAAGGCACGCGGCTCGATGCCGTAGAGCGACGCCGCCAGCTGGATGTCGTCGCGGTTCGCGAGCAGCGCCGTGGGCACGGCTTGCGGCAGCGAGGCCGCGAAGCGGGGCAGCCTGCGCTGCGCGACCTCGTCGGCGATCGCCTGGTTCAACGCTTCTTCCGACAGGCCGCAGCGCGCCACGAGAAACGCCAAGTTCGTTTGGCGCTGCGCCTCGACCTTCTTCACCGCTGCCGCCGCGCCGGCTTCGCGGCGCTTCAGCTCCCTGGCGAAGTCGTCGTGCAGCGCCGGGCTGGCCGCGACGAGTTGCGACTGCCGGCGCACCGCGGTGAGCGCGCTCTCGATGTAGGTCAGCTGCAGCGTCTGCACGACCAGCGCGACGTAGGCGGCCGAGATGCCGATCTCTGCAGCAGGCGCATCGAGATCGCTGCTGGCAGTCGCGCCGCGGCCCGCGTCGACGATCAACGCGTTCAGCGTCTCGCTGCCGAAGGCCGACCACCACGGGCGCGCGCCGCTGCGCAATGCAGGTGCCGCCTCGGGCATCGCCTCGTGCCGCGCCATCGCGTGGCTCGCGCTCACGCCCGAGCCGGCGCAGGCGATGCCCAGCGCACCGACAAGCATCGCCACCATCGATCGACTCACCATCATTCGCTCGCTCCACGGGAATCCGAAAGCCGCGATGGTTCCCTGCAAATTCGGAGAAATCGGAGAGGCCGCAACAAGCCGCCGTTGCGCGCCATTGCATCCGTGCAACACAAGTTGCGATCCGTCGCGCTTCGGCAAGATTCCTCCCACATTGGGCGAAACCATCCATCCGTCACAGGCAGGGCGCGCGTGTCGTTCGCGCCTCGCCCCACACGGAGAGAACCCATGAAGACTTGCCCGCGCTCGCCGAGCGTCCTGCGAACGCGACTGCGACCGAAACGATGGATCGGCGCTGCGGTTCTTCTTTCGCTCGCCGCGATGGCCGCGCATGCGCAGAACGCCGTCGAAGCCGTCACGAGCACCGCGAGGGGCGACACGGAGCTGGTGCGCATCGACTTCAAGGAGCCGCTCGCCGCGCTGCCCACCGGCTTCGTCGTGCAGGAGCCGGCACGCATCGCGCTGGACTTTCCGGGCGTGACCAACGCCGTCGGGCGCTCGGCCATCGAATTCAACATCGGCAACCTGCGCACCGCCAACGTCGTGCAGGCCGGCGAGCGCTCGCGCGTGGTGCTGAACCTGCAGCGCGCGGCGACCTACCAGGCGGAGATCCAGGGGCGGTCGCTGCTGGTCTCGCTGCAGTCCGGCACGGGCCAGCAGCCGAAGACACCGGCCAACGCGGCGTTCGCCGAAGGCAGGGAGCGCCAGGTGACGCCGCTGCAGGACATCGATTTCCGCCGCGGCGGCGATGGCGCCGGCCGCGTGCTCATTTCCATGGGCAACAGCCAGCTCGGCGTGGACGTGCGGCGCCAGGGCGCGACGCTGGTGGCCGAGTTCATGCGGGCGTCGCTTCCCGAGGGGCTGCGGCGGCGCCTGGACGTGACCGACTTCGGCACGGCGGTCGACACGGTGAGCGCGCAGCAGCTCGGGGACCGGGTGCGCCTGTCGATCACCGCGCACGGCGACTGGGAGCAGAGCGCCTACCAGACCGACGACCAGTTCGTCATCGAGGTGCGCGCGCGCAAGACCGATCCGGCCAGGCTCACGCAGGGCACCGGCTACACCGGAGAGAAGCTCACGCTCAATTTCCAGAACGTCGACGTGCGCGCGCTGCTGCAGGTGATCGCGGACTTCACCGGCTTCAACGTGGTGACCTCCGACTCGGTCTCCGGCGCCCTCACGCTGCGGCTCAAGGAGGTGCCGTGGGACCAGGCGCTCGAAGTCATCCTGCAGGCGAAGAACCTGGGGCTGCGAAAGAACGGCAGCGTCCTCTGGATTGCGCCGAAGGACGAGATCAACGCCAAGGAAAAGGTCGAGCTGGAGGCGCAGGCCACGGTAGAGAACCTGGTGGCGCTGCGCACGCAGTCGTTCCAGCTCAACTATGCCAAGGCGGCGACGGTGGTGCAGAGCCTGACGGGCACGGGCGCCAACTCGGGCGGTGGCGGCAGCGGCGGCGCCACGGCCACGCGCCTCTTGAGCACGCGCGGCAGCGCGATCGCGGAGGTGCGCACGAACCAGCTCTTCGTCACCGACACGCCCGCCCGCCTGGCCGAGGTGACGGAGCTCATCCGCAAGCTGGACGTGCCGGTGCGGCAGGTGCTGATCGAGGCGCGCATCGTGGAGGCCTCGGACACCTTCGGCAAGTCGCTCGGCGTGAAGCTGGGCGGCGGGGCCACGGGCAAGAACGCCTCCTTCGGCAGCAGCCCGACGGGCACCGACAACGCCTTCACCTCGTTCACCAACAGCAACTTCGTGAACCTGCCGGCCGGCGACGCGGGCGGCACCGGCAACAGCGCGGGGGCCTTCTCGCTGTCGCTCTTCAACTCGAGCTTCACGCGCATGCTGAACCTGGAAATCTCGGCGCTGGAGGCCGAGGGCAAGGGCCGGCTGGTGTCGAGCCCGCGGGTGGTGACGGCGGACCAGACCAAGGCGCTGATCGAACAGGGCGAAGAGATTCCGTACCAGCAGGCCACATCGAGCGGCGCGACCTCCATCTCGTTCCGCAAGGCGGTGCTCAAGCTCGAAGTGACGCCGCAGATCACGCCCGAGGGCAACATCATCCTCACGCTCGACGTGAGCAAGGACGCGCGCGGCGTCAACACCTCGGCCGGCCCGGCCATCAACACCAAGCATGTGCAGACCGAGGTGCTGATCGACAACGGCGGCACCGTGGTGATCGGTGGCATCTTCGAACTGACCGAGACCAACGACGAATCGCGCGTGCCGGTGCTGGGCGAAGTGCCCTACCTGGGTGCGTTGTTTCGCAAACGCGAGCGAGCGCTCAACAAGACCGAAATGCTGGTGTTCATCACGCCGAAGATGATCGGGCGCACCAACGCGGCGCCCTGACAGCCGCCCCGTTCCGGGGCCCATGTGGCATGGAGCGTGCTTAGACCGTGCATGCCCGTCTCCCGCACGTTTTCCGCCCGGCAATGAACGCCACCGCCCCGCTTCCGCCCGCCGCGGTCGAGATCGTCGCGCTCAGCAAGCGCTACGCCCCCGGTACGCCGGCCGCCGTCGATGCCATCGACCTGCGCATCGCCAGCGGCAGCTACTGCTGCCTGCTGGGCCCCTCGGGCTGCGGCAAGAGCACCACGCTGCGCATGATTGCGGGGCACGAATCGGTCACCAGCGGCGACATCCTCCTGGACAACCGCAACATCACCAACCTGCCCGCGGCCGCGCGCGGCACGGCGATGATGTTCCAGAGCTTCGCGCTGTTCCCGCACCTCTCGGCCACCGACAACGTGGCCTTCAGCCTCAAGATGAAAGGCGTCGGCAAGGCCGAGCGCCAGAAGCGTGCGCGCGACCTGCTGGCGCGCGTCGCCATGGGCCACCTGGCCGAGCGCAAGCCCGGCGAACTCTCCGGCGGGCAGCAGCAGCGCGTGGCGCTGGCGCGCGCGCTCATCACCGAGCCGCGGGTGCTGCTGCTGGACGAACCGCTGTCGGCGCTCGATCCGTTCCTGCGCATCCAGATGCGCGCCGAGCTGCGGCGCTGGCAGAAGGAACTGGGCCTGACCTTCGTGCACGTGACGCACTCGCAGGAAGAAGCCATGGCGCTGGCCGACACGATGGTCGTCATGAACCACGGCGTGATCGAGCAGGTCGGCTCGCCGCACGAGATCTACAACCACCCCGTCAACGAATTCGTGGCGCGCTTCATGGGCGGCCACAACGTGATCGACACGCCCGCCGGACCGATCGCGGTGCGCAACGACCACATGCGGATCGCGCCGGGCCCCGACGCCAACGGCCTTGCCGCCGCGGTCACCGACGTCGAGTACCAGGGCACCTACGTGCTGCTCGGCCTGGCGCTGGAAGCCGCCGCGCCGGAGCGCCGGAACGTGTCGGTGCTGCTGGGCGAAGCCGCCTTTCTTGCGAGCCCCTATGCGCAGGGCGAGGCGGTTCGCCTGTCGTGGGCCGAGGCCGATGCGCGCGCGCTCGCCGTGGCCCCGTGACCCCTTCCTTTCTTTTTCCTTTCGTTCGCCACTTCTTCTTTCTACGGAGACCCTTGCCATGACCGAACCCATCGACTCGTCCACCGGCGTCAAGCGCCGCACCCTGCTGCAGGGCACCGCCGGCATCCTGGCCACGGGCATCGCGCCCTTCGTGCATGCACAGGAAAAGGTCGTGCTGCGCTACCTGGGCACCGCGGTGAACCAGGACAAGGCCATCGCCGAGAAGTTCAAGGCCGACACCGGCATCGAGATCCAGTACGTGGCCGTGACCACCGACGACGTGACCAAGCGCGCCGTGACCGCACCCAACAGCTTCGACCTGATCGACACCGAGTTCTTCTCGCTCAAGAAGATCGTGCCGACCGGCAACCTGAAAGGCATCGACACCAAGCGCGTGAAGAACGCCGGCAAGATCACCTCGCTCTTCACCAAGGGCGAAGTGGCCGGCAAGAAGGTCGGCGACCAGGGCACGGCGCCCGTGAAGGTGATCTATCTCGAGGGCGAGAAGAGCAAGGCCTTCGCCAAGTCGGCCACGCAGTTCATGTCGCTGATTCCGACCACCTACAACGCCGACACGCTGGGCATTCGCCCCGACCTCATCAAGCGCCCGATCGGCTCGTGGGCCGAGTTGCTGAACCCCGAGTTCAAGGGCAAGGCCGCCATCTTGAACATTCCCTCGATCGGCATCATGGACGCCGCGATGGTGGTTGAAGCCAAGGGCATCCACAAGTACGCCGACAAGGGCAACATGACCAAGGCGGAGATCGACCTCACGATCAAAACGCTGATCGAAGCCAAGAAGGCCGGCCAGTTCCGCGCGCTGTGGAAGGACTTCAACGAGTCGGTCAACCTCATGGCGTCGGGCGAGGTGGTGATCCAGTCGATGTGGTCGCCTGCCGTCACGGCCGTGCGCGGCAAGGGCATCGACTGCACCTTCCAGCCGCTCAAGGAAGGCTATCGCGCCTGGGCCTCGGGCTTCGGCCTGCCGGCCACGCTCTCGGGCAAGAAGCTCGACGGCGCCTACGAGTTCATCAACTGGTTCCTCGACGGCTGGGCCGGCGCGTACCTCAACCGCCAGGGCTACTACAGCGCCGTGCTGGACACCGCCAAGACCAAGATGGAAGCCTACGAGTGGGCCTACTGGATGGAAGGCAAGCCCGCCGCGCAGGACATCAAGAGTCCCCAGGGCGACGTGATCGCCAAGGCCGGCGCGGTGCGCGACGGCGGCAGCTACGAGCAGCGCATGGGCGGCATCGCGTGCTGGAACGCGGTGATGGACGAGAACGAATACATGGTCCGCAAGTGGAACGAGTTCGTCGCCGCCTGACCGCCTCGCCGATCCTGTGAGCGCTCCCGCCACCCGCGCCTCCGCCGCCGCCGACCCGCTCCACACCGTGAAGGCGTGGTGGCAGGCGGCGCCGTTCGCGCTGGTGTTCTTGTTGTTCTTTTTGATTCCGCTGGCGCTGGTCGCGATGGTCAGCCTGTGGAATTTCAACGAGTACGAGCTGATCCCCGCGATCACGCTGCGCAACTACCTGAGCCTGTTCGAGGGCTGCTCGCACCTCACCGACAACGGCGACCTGTGCGTCACGCTCAACACGTACCTGAGCACCTTCAAGTTCTGCGTGCTGGTGTGGGGCATCACGCTGCTGGTCGGCTTCTCGGTCGCGTACTTCCTCGCGTTCCATGTGCGCTCCTCGACCATGCAGACGGTGCTGTTCGTGCTGTGCACCGTGCCCTTCTGGACATCGAACGTGATCCGCATGATCTCGTGGGTGCCGCTCCTGGGGCGCAACGGCCTGGTCAACCAGGCGCTGATGGGTGCAGGCCTCGTGAACCAGCCGGTCGAGTGGCTGCTGTTCTCCGATTTCTCGGTGGTGCTGGCCTTCGTGCACCTCTACACGATGTTCATGATCGTGCCGATCTTCAACAGCATGATGCGCATCGACCGTTCGCTGCTCGAAGCGGCGAACGACGCGGGCGCCTCGGGTTGGCAGACGCTCTGGAACGTGGTGGTGCCGCTGTCGCGCACCGGCATCCTGATCGGCTCGATCTTCGTCATCACCATCGTGATGGGCGACTTCGTGACCATCGGCGTGATGGGCGGGCAGCAGATCGCCTCGATCGGCAAGATCATCCAGGTGCAGACCTCGTACCTGCAGTTTCCGCTGGCTGCGGCCAACGCGATGATCCTGCTGGCGGTGGTGCTGATGATCATCTGGGGATTGACCCGGCTGGTCGACATTCGCAAGGAACTCTAGAAATGACGCCCCCACGCTCATCGCTTCGCGTATCGCTGCCCCCCAAGGGGGTGCGTCAGTGCCTTCGGGCGGCCGGGCGGCACTGACATGCAGACGCCCATCAGCGCGCAGCGCGCCCCCGGCTTCTGGCCCCTGGCCATCGTGTTCGCCTTGTTCGTGCTGTTCCTCTACGGCCCGATGATCACGATCTTCGTGCTGAGCTTCCAGGGCCCCGAGGGCGGCCTGACCTTTCCGCTGCGCGGCGTCTCGCTGCACTGGTTCTACAAGCTGGCCGAGGGCCTCGGCACGGTCGACATCGGCGCGGCCTTCAGGCGCTCGCTGGCGTTGGGCGCGGTGGTGATGGCCTTCACCGTGGCGCTGTCGGTGCTGGCCGGGCTCGCGTTCCGCAAGAAGCTCAAGGGCGGCAACGCGCTCTTCTTCGTGACGGTGGCGAGCCTGATCATGCCGTCGATCATCATTTCGCTGGGCATCGGCCTGCAGTTCCGGCTGCTCGATACCGGGATCAAGAGCATGCTCACAGCAATGGACGCGACCACGCTGCTCGAAGGCTACGGCACCGCGCTCGGCCTCTTCAGCTCCGCCCTCGGCGCCCACCTGACGTGGACCCTGCCCTTCGGCCTGCTCATCATGTTCGCGGTGTTCAACCGCTTCAACCCGGCGTACGAAGAAGCGGCGCGCGACCTCGGCGCCACGCCCTGGCAGACCTTCCGCTTCGTGGTGCTGCCGCTGATCGGCCCCTCGGTCGTGGGCATCGGCATGTTCGGCTTCACGCTCTCGTGGGACGAGATCGCCCGCACCTCGCAGGCCATCGGCGACGTCAACACGCTGCCGCTCGAGCTGCAGGGGCTGACCTCGACGGTCACCACGCCCTCGATCTATGCCCTGGGGACGGTGACCACCGTCGTCTCGCTGCTGGTCATGGCGGTGGCGCTCGGTGCGGCCTCGCTGCTGCGCCGACGTGCCGTTCGGCCTATGTGAGCGTTTTCTTACAGCCGCCTAAAATCGCGCTCCAACAAAAACGCAAGCGAGAGAGAGGCGGACATGCTCGACAAACTGAACGACTTCACGGCGAGCCACGGCGAACTGCAGCGTGGCCGCGGCCTCGTCACGGGAACCATTGCCCTCAGCCTGGCCATCCTGTGCTTCCTCGGCGTGCTGGCCTTCCATTTTCCGCAGTACCTCACCACGCCCGAGCTGCGCAAGAGCTACAACGTCGACCTGATGCGCTACATCCTGCTCGCGGCGCTGGTCATCTCGGGCGGGCTCTCGCTGGTCAACATCATCTTCAACCGCTCGCGCTGGCTCTCGTCGGCCGCGTTTCTTCTGGTGGCGGCCTCGGCGCTGCTCGGCGGGCACAAGGTGCCGGTGCATGACTTCGCGGACAACACGCCGTACATCGGCCTGGACTGGTTCATCCTCGACCTCTTGGGCTCGTCGCTGATCTTCATCTTCATCGAGAAGCTGTTCGCGCTGCGCAAAGACCAGCCGGTGTTCCGCGAAGAGTGGCAGACCGACTTCCACCACTTCGTGGTGAACCACATGATCGTGGGCTTCGTGCTGCTGGCCACCAACCTGATGGTGCACAAGCTCTTCGGCTGGGCTGCCAACGACGGCATCCGCGGCTGGGTGGGCAACCTGCCGTTCTGGGCCGGCATTCTGCTCATCATTCTTGTGGCGGACCTCGTGCAGTACTGGACGCACCGCGCCTACCACGAGGTGCCGGTGCTCTGGCGCCTGCACGCGGTGCACCACAGCGTCAAAAGCATGGACTGGATGGCCGGCTCGCGCCAGCACATCCTGGAGCTCTTGATCACGCGCACGCTGGTGCTCGCGCCGATCTACGTGCTGGGCTTCAGCAAGGAAGTGATCGACGCCTACATCGTGGTGGTGGGCTTCCAGGCGGTGTTCAACCACTGCAACGTGAGCGTGCGGCTCGGGCCGCTGCGCTACCTCATCGTCACGCCCAACTTCCACCACTGGCACCACAGCCAGGACATCGAGGCGCTCGACAAGAACTACGCGGCGCACTATGCCTTTCTCGACTACATCTTCGGCACCGCGGTGAAGAGCACCAAGCTCTGGCCCGAAAAATACGGCGTGCTGGGCGACTACGTGCCCAACGGCTTCTTCAAGCAGTTGAAGTTCCCGTTCGTCTGGAAAGGATGATGCGCGCCGCTCTTCGCGCCGCCGCGCTCGTGGCCGCGGCGGGTGCCGCGCTGCTGCTCTCGGCCTGCGCCACCCGGGTCGACCTGCCCTCCAAGGATTCGGGCCTGCGCCTTCGGGTACAGAGCTCGGTCATCGCGCCGGGCAACGGCGGCGAACTCATCACGGCCAGCGCGCTGGAGCCCGGCGACATCCTGCTGAGCTCGATCGCCACGGTCAATTCCTTCGGCATCCGGCTGGGCACTTTCTCGCCGGTGAGCCATGCACTGCTGTACCTGGGCGACGGGCTGATCGCCGAAGCCGTGGGCACCGGCGTGCGCGCGCGGCCGCTGGCCGACGTGGTGGCCGAGGAACAGATGGTGGTCGCCTTTCGCGTGCCGGGCCTGGACGACGCGGGGGTCGCGAAGCTGCGCACCTGGGCCAATTCGCAGGTCGGCACGCGCTACAACACCACCGGCGTGTTGCTGAACGCGCCCTTCGTGCTGAACCGGCGCCTCTGCGAGCTGCCGCTGATTCCTTCGTCGGTGAGCAACTTCTGCATCAGCGGCATGGCCATGGTGCAGTTGGGCGCAAGCCGCGACGACCAGTTCTTCTGCTCGCAGTTCGTGCTGGAGGCCTACCGCCAGGCGGGCCTGCCGATCACCGTGGCCGATCCGCGCTGGGTGAGCCCTGCCGACCTCCTGCACATGCGCGAGGGCGACGTGCCCTCCATTGCCGCGACGCAGCCGCTGCGCTACATCGGGCACCTGAAGTACAACGCGCCGCCGATCCTGGCGGCCGATGGGCCTTGACCGTCTTGAGCACGCCTTTCCAGTTCGATGTCGTCGTGGTCGGCGCCGGTGCGGCCGGGCTGTTCTGTGCCGGGGTGGCGGGCCAGCGCGGGCTCAAGGTGCTCTTGGTCGACCACAGCGAAAAGGTCGGCGAGAAGATCCGCATCTCGGGCGGCGGGCGGGCCAACTTCACCAACCGCGACCTCGACGTGCGCGCGCCGCAGCGCCACTTCATCGGAGACAACCCGAATTTCTGCCGCTCGGCCTTGTCGCGCTATGCGCCGCAGCAATTCATCGACCTGGTGCAGAAACACGGCATCGCCTTTCACGAGAAGCACAAGGGGCAGCTCTTTTGCGACGGTTCCTCGCAGCAGATCGTGGACATGCTGCTGGCGGAATGCGCGGCCGGCGGGGTGACGCGGTGGCAGCCGTGCAAACTGGGGGACATTGCTTTTTCTCCAGCAACCGCTGATGCAGCGGGCGTTGGAAGCTATCGAATTGATAGCGATCGCGGCGTCATCGAGACACCGAAGCTGGTGATTGCGACCGGCGGCCTGTCGATCCCCCAGATTGGCGCCAGCGACTTCGGCTATCGCATCGCCGAGCAGTTCGGCCTGCGCGTGGTCACGCCCCGCCCGGCCCTCGTGCCGCTGACTTTCGGCGGTGAAGCCTGGGCGCCATATGCCGAACTGGCCGGGCTCGCGCTGCCGGTGCGGATCGAAACCGGGGCCAAGAAGGAAAAGATGGCTTTTCTCGAAGATCTGCTGTTCACCCACCGGGGGCTTTCCGGTCCGGCGGTGCTGCAGATTTCGAGCTACTGGAAGCCCGGCGCCCCGCTCACCATCGATTTCGCGCCCGGCACGGACGTGGCCGAGGCGCTGGGCGAAGCCAAGCTGCGCTCGAAGAAGCGCATCGCCAACGAACTGGCCACGCTGGTGCCCTCCCGGCTGGCGGACGCCTGGGTCGGGCAGGATCCGGCGCTGCAGCGGCCCGTCAACGAAGCGGCCGACAAGGCGCTGGCGGCGCTGTCCGAGCGCATCGCCCGCTGGCAGATCACCCCGAGCGGCACCGAGGGCTACAAGAAGGCCGAGGTCACCGCGGGAGGCGTCGACACCCGCGATCTGTCCTCCCAGACCATGGAATCGAAGCAGCCGGGGCTTTATTTCATCGGCGAAGTGGTCGATGTGACGGGTTGGTTGGGCGGATACAACTTCCAATGGGCCTGGGCGAGTGCCCATGCCTGCGCAACCGCGCTATAATCGCGGGCTAACTTTTGGCCTTCCCTCAACGGCCGCAAAAAGATTTCAGTTGAGGAACCCCGGCTTGGGGCCTCGATCTCCCCAGGCCAAATTCAATTCAACGATTCATCAATGACCACCATCCGCGTTAAAGAAAACGAGCCCTTCGACGTCGCTCTGCGTCGCTTCAAGCGCACCATCGAAAAGCTCGGCCTGCTGACCGACCTGCGCGCCCGCGAGTTCTACGAAAAGCCGACCGCCGAGCGCAAGCGCAAGAAGGCAGCCGCCGTCAAGCGCCACTACAAGCGCGTGCGCAGCATGCAGCTCCCCAAGAAGCTGTACTAAGCAACACCTGCGGGCAGCCGGCCCTCGACGAAAGTCTCGCCAGCGCCCCGTTGCACCAGCCGCGCCAGGGAAACCTGCCGCGGCTTTTGTTTTTTCCGAAAGGCTGACATGACACTCAAAGAACAAATCACCGAAGACATGAAGACGGCGATGCGCGCCAAGGACTCCGAGCGCCTGGGCACCATCCGCCTCTTGCTCGCTGCATTGAAGCAGAAGGAAGTCGACGAGCGCGTGGAGCTGGACGACGCCATGGTCGTGTCCATCGTCGACAAAATGGTCAAGCAGCGCAAGGACTCCATCGCCGCGTTCACCACCGGCGGCCGCGCCGACCTCGCCGACAAGGAAGCCGCCGAGATCAAGGTGCTCGAGGTCTACCTGCCCCAGCGCATGAGCGCCGAGGAAACCACCGCCGCCGTGAAAGCCATCGTGGCCGAACTGGGCGCCAGCGGCCCCGGCGACATGGGCAAGGTGATGGGCGTGGTCAAGACCCGCCTGGCCGGCAAGGCCGACATGGGCCAGGTCAGCGCAGCGGTCAAGGCCGCACTGACGGGCGCCTGATGAGCGACAGCAGCGCCAGCCCCTCCGACCCGATCCTCAAGGCCTGCGCCTGCCTGGTCGACGCACGGGGCCGGCTGCTGGTGTTCCGCCACCCCGGGGACGGCAACACGCAACTGCCCAAGGGCACCATCGAGCCCGGTGAATCGCCCGAGTTGGCGGTGCGGCGCGAACTGCTCGAGGAGTCGGGCATCGACTTCACGGGCGCGCTGCAGCCGCTCGGCACGCTGGACCGCGAATGCGAGGCCGGCGTCGAGGGCAACACGCACCGCCATCCGCAGCTGTGGCACCTGTTCCTGATGCGCGCCGACGGGCCGCTGCCCGAGACCTTCGAACACATGGCCACCGGCAGCCCCGAAGAAGAAGGCCTGGTGTTTTCCTTCCGCTGGCTCGACGCCGACGACGCCCTCGACGATTTCGCGCTGCCCTATCGCCAGACCATCGAGCGCGTGCGCGCCGCCCTGCTGCTGCCCGCCTCGACCGACGCCTGACGGTCAGGCGATGGCGCGCAGCGCCATGTAAGCCCCCAGCAGCGCCAGCCCGGCCAGGAAGCAGCGCTTGAACATCGCCACCGGCAGCTTCTGCCGCAGCCACGTCCCGATCACCATGCCGCCGATCGCCGGCACCAGCATCGCGACCGAACTGCCCACCGCCGCCATCGGATAACCCCCGTTGCCCGCGAGCCCAATGCCCAGCACCACGGTCGAGGTGGTGAACGAAATCCCCATCGCCTGGATCAGCGAATCGCGCTGGAAACCCAGCGCCTGCAGATAGGGCACGGCCGGCACCGCGAACACGCCGGTCACCGCCGTCACCAACCCCGTCGCAACACCCACCAGCGGCCCGAGCCACCACTCGTGCGCCTCGGGTGCATGCAGCTGTCGCCCCGTGAGCCCCCAGAGCGCATAGGCCACCAGCGCCATGCCGAGCGCCACCGACGCCCAGGCACCGCCCGGCGCGCCGAACCACAACGCCCCGCCCAGCGTCCCCACCACGACCCCCGCCTGCATGCCGCCGATGCGCCGCAGCACAGCCCCGAAGCTCGCACGCGGCCCGGTCTGCCAGATGTTGGTGACGAGCGACGGCACGATCAGCAGCGCGGCCGCCCGCACCGGCGGCATCCACAGCGCGAGCAGCGCCATCGACACGGTCGGCAGACCGAGCCCGATCACGCCCTTGATCACACCGGCCAGAAGAAATACGGCGGCCGCCGCGGCCCAGTGGCCCGCCGTCAGTTCGTTGGAAAAAATCGTCATTGCCGCCGAGTCTGCAGACCCGGCGCGCAACTGGAAATGCGGCATTCGCGCACCCAGCCTCAGGCACAGACTGAGGCTGGCGTGCTACCTTGCGGCCCACCATGCGATTCGATCTCACCGACCTCAAGCTCTTCATCCACGTCGTCGAGGCCGGCAGCCTCACGGCCGGCGCGGAGCGCTCGCACATGACGCTCGCCTCGGCCAGCCAGCGCGTGCGCGGCATGGAAGACGCGCTCGGCAGCCCGCTGCTCACCCGCCACGCGCAGGGCGTGCGTCCCACCGAGGCCGGCCGCACGCTGCTGCACCACGCACGCGTCGTGCTGCAACAGATGGAGCGGCTGCGCGGTGAGCTCGGCGAATACGGCCAGGGCCTGAAGGGCCACGTGCGCTTCATGTGCGGCACCTCGGCGCTGACCGAACACCTGCCCGAAGTGCTGAGCCGCTTTCTCGCGGAGCATCCGCGCATCTCGGTCGACCTCGAGGAGCGCCCGAGTCCCGACACCGTCGATGCGTTGCGCGCGGGCCTGTGCGACATCGGCATCGTCTCGGACGCCATCGACAGCGAGGGCCTCGAATGCCACCCCTTCCGCCGCGACGACCTCGTGCTCGTGATGCCGCGCAGCCATGCGCTGGCCACGCGCCGGCGTGTGCACCTGGCCGAGGTGGTCGACAACGAGTTCGTGGGCCTGCCCGCGGACACCGCGCTGCAGCAACTGCTGACCGGCCACGTCCGCGCCCTCGGCAAGCACCTGGCCTACCGCGTGCGCGTGCGCAACTTCGAGGCCGTGTGCCGCATGGTCGAGTACGGCATCGGCGTGGGCATCGTGCCGCAGACCGCGGCCGAGCGCTGCGCCCGTTCGATGAAGATCGCACGCGCCTCGCTCGCGGACACCTGGGCCGAGCGCACGCTGATGGCCTGCGTGCGCTCGTCGGAAGACCTGCCGATCAATGCCCGGCGCATGCTCGAGCACCTGATCGCGCCCGTGGAAGAAATCAGGAAGAAGTGACCGGCCGCCCCTGCCGCGCCCGCGCCGCGACGAAGGCATCGAAAGCCTCGCTGCTGGTCTTGCGCGGCACATAGCCGAAGCGCTCCTTCAGCGCCGTGTTGAGCAGCACCGGCCGATAGCGCAGAAAGTCGAGCTGCTCCGGGCCATAGCGGCTGACACCCAATGCCGAACCCACCGCGAGCGCCGTCTTGAGCACGCCAGCCGGCCAGTCGGTCGCCTGCTTGCCCAGGCGCGATGCGATCTCGTGGATGGTGAGCGCGCCATCGCCCGCGAGGTTGTAGCAACCGGCTGGCGCGCCGCCGAGCGCATGTGCGATGGCGCCCGTCACATCCTCGTCCCACACGAACACGAACGGACTCGCGCTGCCACGGATCGCGATGAGCCGCTTCTTCTCGAACAGCGCGGTGATCTGGTTGTCGACCCGCTCGCCGAGGATGGTGCCGATGCGCAGCACCGTCTGCGCGAGCGCAGGGTGCGCCGTGCGGTACTCCGCGAGCATCTCTTCCGCCTGCCGCTTGTGGTCGGCATACGCGAACACCGGGTTGCCGCGCAGCGGCTGCGACTCGGTGATCCACGCCGGGTTGTCCGCGTGATAGCCATAGGCCGCGCCGCTGGACGACACCACGATGTGCCGCACGCCCCGCGCCACGCAGGCTTCGAGCACGTTGCGCGTGCCGCCCACATCGACCGAATGCTCGAAGGCGCGATTCGAGTCCTTGCCCGGCGTGACGATGGAGGCCAGGTGCACGACCGTGTCGATGGCGTATTCAGCCAGCGTGTCGCCTATGCCCGCATCGCGCACATCCTGCTGGCGATAGACCACGCCCGGCAATTGCCGCTCCGCCGGCACCTCGCGCACGTCGAGGGCCACGAGAACTTCCAGCGATTTCCCCGCGAGCGCGGCCAGCACGCCGCGCCCCAGAAACCCATCGCCGCCCGTCACGAGCACGCGGCGCGCGCTCATGGCGTCGCGGGCTTGCGCCCCCACCAGCTTGCGAGCGCGAGACCCGCGATGATGTCCCAGAAGCCCCACACGCCAGCCACCACCGCCATGCCGCCGAGCCCGCCGAAGAAGCTGAAGATCAGCACCAGCCCGAGCCCCGCGTTGCGGATGCCCACCTCGATCGACACCGCGCGCCTGTCGTAGTCGCCCAGCCCCGAGAGCCGCGCGCACAGGTAGCCCGTGCCGAAGGCCAGCGCGTCGTGGATCACCACCGCCATCAGCACCAACCCCACGTAGTCGAGAAAGTAGCGCCAGTTGCCCGCGATCGCGCCGACGATGAATGCGATCAGCGCGAGAAAGCTCAGGATGCGCGCCGGCTTCTTGATGCGCGCCGTGAGCCCCGGCAGCTTGTGCGCGCAGGCCACGCCCAGCACGAACGGAATGCCGATGATCATCACGATGTGGCCCAGCATGTCGAGCGGGTCCAGCGCGATCGTCTTGAGCAGTGCCGAGGCCGTCGGATGCAACCCGCCCCAGAACGCGAAGTTCAGCGGCATGACCACAATGGAGAGCGCGTTCGAGATCGCCGTCATCGACACCGACAGCGCTACGTTGCCGCCCGCCCGGTGCGTGAGGATCTGCGAGATGTTCCCCGGCGGGCAGCACGCCACCAGGATCATGCCGAGCGCGATGCTCGGCCCCGGCTTCAGGATGAGCGTGAGCACGAAGGTCACGGCCGGCAGCACGATGAACTGCGCACCGATGCCCACCGCCATCGCGCCGGGCATGCGCGCCACGCGCTTGAAGTCGTCGATGCGCGTGTCCAGCGCAATGCCGAACATCAGGAAACCCAGCACCACGTTGAGCAGCACCAGCGAGGCCGGGTTGAAGTGCAGGCGGATTTCGTCGACGGGCAGCATGGGTGTGAAAGCCTCGCTCAGAGTGGATCGGCCAGCGCCGCCGAGGCGCTGCGCACCGCCGCGCGGTAGGTGTCCTTGTGCACGTAGTACGCCATGCGTTCGAGCTGCAGGTACCTGTAGCCGCCCGAAAGATCGGGCGGCGGCCCCTGCACCGCCGCGCGCAACGCCGCGGCCTTGGGCGATCCGGCCGCCTTCGCGCGGAAGTAGCGCGCCAGCAATTCGGCCTGCTCGTAGCGCCCCTGCCAGCCGATGCCGCTCGCCTCGATCATCCCGAGCACGGCAATGTTTTCGAAGCGCGGCGAGAAGATGTTGAGGTACAGGCGTGGCGCCATGCCCTGCCAGTTGAGCAGCTCGCGGTCGATGAACGGGTAGTGCAGCGCGTAGCCGGTCGCAGCCAGGATCAGGTCATAGTCGCGCGCGCTGCCGTCCTTGAAATGCACCGTGTGCCCGTCGAGCCGCGCGATGTCGCCGCGCACGCCGATGTCGCCGTGGCCCACGTGGTGCAGCACCAGCGAATTCACGATGGGGTGCGACTCGTACATCCGGTAGTCGGGCTTCGGAAACCCGAAGCGCACCGGGTCGCCGGTGAACCACTTGAGCACCGTCGCATCGACCCGCTGCTTGAGCCACGGCGGCAGCGGCCGCTTGCCGCCCAGCGTGTCGGCCGGCTTGCCGAACACGTACTTCGGCACGAAGTAGTAGCCGCGCCGCACCGAGATGTCGACGCTCTTCGCGTAGTGCACCGCATCGACCGCGATGTCGCAGCCCGAGTTGCCCGCGCCGACGATCAGCACGCGCTTGTCCTTGAAGAGCTCGGGGTGCTTGTAGTCGCTGGTGTGCAGCAACTCGCCGTCGAAGCGGCCCTCGAACTGCGGGCGCTTGGGTTCGGCGAGCGTGCCGTTGGCGATGACCACGCCCTTGTACTCGGCGGTTTCGGGCTCCCCACTTCCCGTGTCGATGGTCACGCGCCAGCGCGTGTCCGGCGCATCGCTCACAGGCTCCACGCGCAGCACGCGCGTGTTGAACCGGAAGTGCTCCCGCAGCCCGAAGCGGTCGGCGAAATCGCTGAAGTAGCGGCGCAGCTCGCGGTGGCTCGGATAGTCGGCCACCGTGTCGGCCATCGGGAACTCCGCGAACTCGGTGGTGCGCTTGCTGGAGATCAGGTGCGCCGAGTGGTAGACCGTGGAGCGCGGATTGTCGATGTCCCACAGCCCGCCCACATCGCTGTGCGCCTCGAAGCCTTGGAACGGAACGCCGTGCTTCTGCAGGTTGCGCGCCCCGGCGAGGCCGGAAGGGCCGGCGCCGATGAGGGCGATCTTCTCGTGGGTGGGTGCGTTGTCTGCCATCAGGTGGGTGGATGTTTTTCAGAGAGGCCCGGAATGGCCGTGGCGCCCGCCTCGCCCACGCGCGGCTTGCGCGGCTGTCCGCGCAGCACGCGGTCGTGCAGTTTCTCGGGCAGCAGGTTCAGCAACTTCGAGAGCCAGCCGATGCGGCGCGGCAGCACGATCTGCTCGCGTCCGGCCTGCACACCGGCGAGCAGTTGGTGCGCGGCCTCGTCGGCTTCGAGCAGCCCCGGCATCGCGAAGCGGTTGCCCGCAGTCAGAGCGGTGCGGATGTAGCCCGGGCTGATCGTGTGCACGGTGACACCCGTCTCGCGCAGCTCGGCGCGCAGGCTTTCGAGATAGCGGATCAACCCCGCCTTGCTCGCGCAGTAGGCGCCATTGCCCGGCATGCCGCGCCAGCCCGCGATGCTGGCCACGCCGACCAATGCACCGCGTTGCTGCGCGCGCATCGGCTTCAAGAAAGGCTGGAAGGTGGTCGCCGCGCCGAGGAGGTTGATCTCCAGCATGCGGCGCAGCACCTCGAGGTCGTCGGCCTCGGCGGTGTCGAAGCCACCCGCCACGCCTGCATTGGCAATCACGAGGTCGGGCACGCCGGCCTTGGCCATCCAGTCGACGGCCATGGACTGCACCGCAGGGCTGTTGGACACATCGGGCGTGTAGACCGCGCATCGCCCCGGTGCCAGCGCAGCAAGCGCCTCGAGCTTCGCCTTATCGAGCCCGACCAGCGCCACCTGCGCACCGCCACCGATCAGTTCGCGCGCCAGTGCCTGGCCGAGACCACCACAGGCTCCGGTGAGGACGACGTTGCGAAAGACCAGCGGCATGGGCGACGGATGGGCGAGTGGCAAGGCGCAGCCACTTTAGCCGCGCATCGCCATCGCGCTCCCCGGCGTTTTCCCTTGCGAAAAGCGCTCGGCCAGCCGGTACGCCGCCCGTCGAAATCAGGCCGGCAAGGTCGTCGGAAACTCGATCTGGATCTTCACGTCGCTCGCCCGGCCCGCGGCCGCTTCCTCGAAGGCCTGGATGCCGTCCTCGAACGCGAAGGTGCGCGAGATGAAGGGCTTCACGTCCACCTGCCCCGAAGCGATCAGCGCGAGCGCGCGCGGAAAGATGTTGGCGTAGCGGAACACCGACTCGATGCGCACTTCCTTCGCCTGGATGGCGACGATGTCGAACGCGACCTTGGCGGGTGGAATCCCCACCAGCACCAGGCAGCCGCCGGGGCAGAGCAGATCGAAGATGCCGTCGAAAGCGCGCGTGCTGCCGCTGGCTTCGAAGACGACGTTCGCGCCCCAGCCGTCGGTCAGGGTCTTCACGGTTTCGGCGAGGTCGGTGTCGCGCACGTTCACTGTCGTCACGGCCGGGTTGTCGGCGAACAGGGCCAGCTTCTCGGGCACGAGGTCCGCCAGGATCACGCGGGCCGCGCCGCCGGCCAGCGCCGCCAGCGCGGTCATCGCGCCGATGGTGCCGGCGCCCACCACCACCGCCACGTCGCCCGGCTTCAGCGCGGCCTTCTTCGCGGCTTGCAGTCCGATGGCCAGCGGCTCGACGATGGCGCCTTCGCCGAAGCTCACGTTGTCGGGCATGCGGAAGGTGAAAGCGGCCGGGTGCACCACGAAGGGCGTGAGGCAGCCATGGATCGGCGGCGTGGCCCAGAAGCGCACGGCGGGATCGAGGTTGTAGATGCCTTCGCGGGTGGCGCGCGAATCCATCTCGGGAATGCCGGGCTCCATGCAGACGCGATCGCCGGGCTTCAGGTGCTTGACTTCGGCGCCCACCTCGGCAACCACGCCGGAGGCTTCGTGGCCGAGGATCATCGGCTCGTTCACCACGAAGGGGCCGATGCCGCCGTGCTGGTAGTAGTGGACGTCGCTGCCGCAGACGCCCACGGTGTGCATGCGGATCTTGACGTCGCGCGGTCCTACCTGCAGGGGGACGTCGACGTCGCGCAGCGTGAGTTCGTGCGCCTTTTCCAGGACCAGTGCTTTCATTTGCTTTTTCTTTCGCTCAAGGTGTGTTTCGGGGTTCAGTGCAAGGAGGCCTTGTCGATGCGCAGCGATGCGCCGGTGTCGATATCGAACAGGTGCACCTGCTGCGGGTCGGCCACAAAGCTCACGCGTTCGTGCAAGCGGGGCGCCTGTGCCGACGGCATGAGCGCGGAGATTTCGTTGCTGCTCTCCCCGCCGTTCTGGCTGAAGCTCACCAGCACTTCATTGCCGAGGTATTCGATGAGCTGCACTTCGCCGAAAAAGCCGCCGTCGCGCCCGCCGCTGGTGTCCACCTGCAGGTGCGCGGGACGTATGCCCAGCGTCGCGCGCTCGCGGCCTTCGAGCGCGAACTGGCGCGCATTCACATGCACGACACCTGCCCTGCAGCTCAACTCGAAATGGCTGCCTTGGTCCTTCACCGACATCTCCACCAGGTTCATCGGCGGCGTGCCGATGAAGCCGGCCACGAAGGCCGAGCGCGGGCGCTCGAAGATTTCCTTGGGCGAGCCGACCTGCTCGATGCGCCCGTCGCGCAGCAGCACGATGCGGTCGGCCAGCGTCATCGCCTCGTGCTGGTCGTGCGTGACGTAGACCGTGGTGGTCTTGAGCGTCTGGTGCAGCTTCGCGATCTCGATGCGCATGTGGTTGCGCAGCTTGGCGTCCAGGTTGGACAGCGGCTCGTCGAACAGGAACACCTTGGGCGTCTTGATCATCGCGCGCGCAATCGCCACGCGCTGCTGCTGGCCGCCCGAGAGCTCCGTGGGCTTGCGCTGCAGGTAGCGCTCCAGGCCCAGCGTGTCCGACACCTCCTTGATGCGGCTGTCGATCTCGGCCTTGGGCACCCTCAGCCGCTTGAGACCGAAGGCGATGTTGTCGCGCACGGTCATGTGCGGGTAGAGCGCGTAGTTCTGGAAAACCATGG
This sequence comes from Variovorax boronicumulans, assembly GCF_030812215.1. Taxonomy (GTDB): domain Bacteria; phylum Pseudomonadota; class Gammaproteobacteria; order Burkholderiales; family Burkholderiaceae_C; genus Variovorax; species Variovorax boronicumulans_C. The sequence continues at coordinate 548,506 of NZ_JAUSSG010000002.1, forward strand.
CGATGCCGCGCTCCTGCGGCGGCAGGTCGTTGACGCGCCGGCCGCCGATGTGCAGGTCGCCGCCGCTGATGTCCTCCAGGCCCGCGAGCATGCGCAGGATGGTCGACTTGCCGCAGCCCGAGGGGCCGAGGAACACGACGAACTCGTTGTCGGCCACGTCGAGGTCGAACTCGTGGACGACCTGCGTTTCCCCGTAGCGCTTGATGATGTTGTGACAGCTGATTGCAGACATTTTTTGTTCTGGAGAAGAGGAAATGACAAGGCTCATGCGACCTCCCGCTTGCGCTTGAACGCAGCATTGAGAAAACCGCTGAGCACGCCGACCATCAGGAGCGGCGGAACCGACAGCAGGATGACCGAGGCATTCAAGATGCCCCAGGGCACGTCGCGCCCCAACTGGCTGAGTTCGGAGGCGACGATGGGCAGCGTCTTGGCATCGGAGGTGGTGAGCATCAGCGCGATGAGGAACTCGTTCCACACCAGCACGAAGCCGAAGGCGATGGCACCGATGAGCGAGCGCGCGGCAATCGGCAGCGACACGCGAAAGAAGATCGCGTAGGGCCCGTAGCCGTCGACCCTGCCGGCCTCCTCCACTTCCTTGGGCACCGCCTTGAAAGCCGGAATCGCAAGCCAGATCACGGTGGAGAGCGTGAGGAGCGTGTAGGTGACGATGAGTGCGAAGCGCGTGTCGTAGAGCTCCAGCTGCAGCCAGATGACCATCAAGGGAATGGCCACCGCCACAGGCGGCAGGAAGCGCATCGACAGCACGAAGAACTGGATGTCGTCGGCCCAGCGCAGCGGATAGCGTGCGAGCGCATACGCGGCCGGCAAGCCGAGCACCGCGCCGATGAGGACGGCCGCGCCGACCACCAGGATCGAGTTGACGAGCCCCTGCGCCACGGCCTCGCGTCCCAGCACGTAGGCGTAGTTCTCCAGCGTGGGCGTGAAGATGAACTTCGGCACGGCCGAGACGATGTCCACCCGGTTCTTGAACGAGTTGATGAAGGTCCAGAGCACCGGCACCAGCGCGGAGAGCCCCGCGACGATGAGCACCAGCCGCGCGAGCAGCGTGCCGGCCGAAAGAGACGATTGCTTTTTCATGACGAGGGCCTCGTCCATTTCCAGATGTAGGTGAAGGCCACGGTCGACGCGACCATCATCAGCACGGCCATGCTCGACGCGTACGAGATGCGGCCCGACTCGATGAAACCCTGCGAGAACGCGTACATGTCCAGCGTCTCGGTCGAGATGCCGGGGCCGCCGCGCGTCATCACGTAGATGAGGTCGAAGGCCCGCAGCGACTCGACCATCTTCACGAAGGTGAGGCTGATGAGCGGCGCCTTGAGCATCGGCAGCGCGACGTAGGCGTAGACCTCCCAGGTCTTTGCGTGGTCCATGCGCGCGGCCTCGAAGGGCTGGGACGGCAGGGTCTCGAGCAGCTTGAGCACGATGACGGCGAAGAACAGCCCCCACTGCCACACATCGACGAAAGCCACCGTGAGCAGCGCGGTGAGCGGATTGGCCAGCAGGTCCAGCGGCTCGCCGGTGATCACCTTGTACGGGTAGGTCAGCAAGCCGAACAGCGGATGGAACGCGAACTTCCAGACGAAGGCCGCCGACACGCGGGGCAGCAGCACCGGCACGATGAACAGCATGCACAACGCATTGCGCCAGCGCGGCGTGGTGTTCTGGAACAGCAGCACGCCCAGCAGCACCGCGACAGCCATCGTCGAGGTGACGGTCAGCACCTCCCAGATGAGCGAGACGCTCACCGAGTTGAGAAAGCGCCGGTCGGAGAACAGCTGCACGTAGTTCGAGAACCAGACCCAGCCGGCATCGGTGTGGCCGAGTTCCCGGTCCTGCAGCGAGATGACGATCGCGAAGATCGTGGGCACCAGCGCGAGGACCGCCAGCACCAGGAGGCCCGGTCCGATGAAGACGACCGGCAGCCGGGTCTTGTTGTTGCTTCGCGTCGGCTTCACTTCTTGCGCCGTGCGATCAACTGCTTCGCGTAGGCGTCGAGTTCATCGAGCCCGCCCTGGATGTCGGTGCGAGAACCGGTGACCAGCTCTTCGAGAATGATCCCCCAGCGGTCGCCGAGGTCGGGCCATGCCGGGTCCTGCCAGAAGTTCACCGCGGTCACCTTGCCGGTGTCGGCCAGGGCCTTGCCGAGATCGGCGCCGTATCGCTTGGCGAACTCGGGGCTGCCCAGCACGCTGGTGCGGTTGAGTTCGCTGAACTGGCCTTCGGCAAGGCGGCGCTGCTCCTGCTTCTTGGAGGTGGCCCACGCGACGAAGAGTCCCGCGCACTTCTTCGCCTCTTCGGTCTTGTTGGCCTTGGCACCGATCGCGAGGCCATGGCCGTAGCCGCCGCCGGTCAGCGGCGTGGGCGGCGGCAGGTAGGCGACCTTGCCGATCACGGTCGAGGTCTTGGGGTCGAGCGCATTGCCCGCGAGCGGCGTCGACTCGACCAGCAGCGCGACCTTGCCCGCGAGGAAGGCGCCGGTGGATTCGTCCCAGCTGCCAGTCTTGGTGCCGGGCGCCGAATACTTGAAGAGCTCCAGGTAGGTCTGCGTGGCCTTCAGCGCGGCGGGCGAGTTGAAGACCGGCTTGTCGCCGTCGAACCATTGGCCCCCATAGCCGCGGAAGAACGGCATCCAGCGCCACACGTTGGCGCCCGAGCCGCGCTGGCCGCGCAAGGCCACGCCGTAGATGCCGTTGGCCGGGTCGTTGAGCTTCTTGGCGGCGGCGACGAACTCGTCGAGCGTGGTGGGCGGCTTGACGCCGGCTTTCTCGAGCAAGTCCTTGCGGTACACCAGCAGGTCGCCGCCGCCGGTGAGCGGCGCGAACCATGCCTCGCCCGCGAAGGTCGCGACCTTCTGGCGGCCGGGGTCGAAATCGGCGTAGTCGTAGTCGGCGGGGTAGTACTTGGCCAGCGGCACGATCCACTTGGACTGCGCGAACAAGGGCACGTTGGCCTCGTCGACGTAATACACGTTGTACTTGCCGACCGTCGATGCATCGGCGCGCGTCTTGGTGCGGCGATCGTTCTCGTTGAGGTTGTCGATGGTGAACGAGGCGCCGCTCAGCGCCTTGAATTCGTCCTTGTACTTTTCGAGCAGGGTCAGACCGTCGCGTGGCTGGGAGAGCACGCGCACGTCGGCCTTGCAGGCCTGCTGGGCCTGAACGTGGCCGGCTGCGGCCAATGCCGCCAGCAGCAGTGCGCCAGCAGTGATCCGGCGGGTGTTTCGGTGGGTCATTTGCTCGTCTCCTTGAGTTCCTTGTGAGGGTGACGAAGCGTATGCAGCGAAGGCCCGGCCCCGCGTACACGCGCGCCGGGGGACTGGTATTTCGATGACCAGCGGACTTGGGGTTTTGCCGGGGGTGCGGGGTGCTAATTACTTTTCTTTCATTGCAATCCGAAGGTTTGCAGGCCGAAAACGCGTGCGACGAAATAGCGCGGAATCGACTACTTCCCCCGTATCGACGCTGCATGCGATCCCCGCTGTAATCCACGCGGCCATTCACCGGCGTCACAAGCGCCGGCCGGCCGGTATGTGTCTATCCCTTACATCACCTTTTGTGGAATGCCTATGAAAACCAGACTCAAAGTTGTCGTTGTCGCCGTATTGGCATTGGCGGGGCATGGCGCCTTTGCCGCGGATGCGGACCCGGGCAAGCAGGCGGCGATCGACCGCGCACTGGCGTTGATCCAGAGCAACCCGTCGAGCTTCAGCGTCGCGACGCCTGCTCCCAGCCGCACACGCCGCTCGCTGGACGTCCAGGGCGCGGCAGGCAGCGCGGCGGCGCCCGCCGAGGGCGACCAGTTCAAGCCGCGCGACGTGACCGTGGACAAGGACGGCACCGAGCATGTGCGCTTCGACCGCTTTCACAACGGGCTGCGCGTGATCGGCGGCGACGTGGTCGTGCATTCGGTGCGGGGGCAGCTCACCCAGTCCAGCCTCACGCAAGGCAGCCCGATACGCCTGCCGGAAACGCTGGCCAAGGTCGATGGGCGCACCGTGATCCAGAACGCCCCCGACATCGGCGCCGAGCGCGCCAAGCAGATTGCGGGCGAGCGCTTCGCCAGCGCGGTGATGCGCTACGGCACGCCCGAGCTGGTGGTTTTCGCGCGTGACGAGAAGCCGGTGCTGGCCTACGAGGTCCGCGTCTACGGCAGGGCCACCGCGTCGCACGGGAGCGCCGTTGCGTACTACGTCAACGCGGCGGATGGCAAGCTGCTGGACGCGGAAGACCTGGTGCACACCGCGGCCGCCACGGGCACGGGGAAGTCGCTGTACTACGGCGACCTTCAGATCACCACCGACCAGACCGGCAACAACGCCTATCGCATGGTCGACCCGACGCGCGGCGGCGGCGAGGTGATCGATGGCCGCGACTCGGTGTACACGGACCTGTTCGATGCACCGGACCTGGTCCCGTTCACCAGCCCCGACAACAAGTGGGGCAACGGTGCCGTCACGGACCGCAAGACCGTCGCGGTCGACATCAACTACGGCCTGGCCAAGACCTGGGACTACTACAAGACCGTGCACGGCCGCAACGGCATCTTCAACGACGGCCAGGGCGTCCAGAGCTATGCGCACGTGCTGTTCACCAACCAGGACGGCAGCATCACGGGCGCCAATGCCGCATGGATCGGCGAGTACCGGATGATGGTCTACGGCGACGGGCAGGCAGGCACCTCGCTGCCCAGGCCGGTGGTGTCCATCGACGTCGCCGGGCACGAGATGAGCCACGGCGTGAACCAGGCCACCGCGAACCTTGCGTATTCGCGCGACGCGGGCGGGCTGAACGAGGCGAACTCCGACATCTTCGGCACGCTGGTCAAGTACCACGCGAACAACGCGAACGATCCGGGCAACTACGTCATCGGCGCGCGCATCCTGGCCTCGGGCCTGCGCAAGATGTACAAGCAGGACATCGACGGGCGTTCGTACGTCTGCTATCCGCAGGGCGGCTTCAAGAGCGTGCTCGTGAATCCCAGGCACGACCCCCACCTCACCTCGGGGGTCGGCAATCGCTTCTTCTATCTGCTGGCCGAAGGCGCCGTGGTGCCGTCGACCGACACCCGGCTGACAAAGAACGACCTGGTGTGCAACGGCGACACCGGCGTGGCGGGCATCGGGCGCGAGAAGGCCGGCAAGATCTGGTACCGCACCCTCACGCTGTACCTGAACGGCAACTCGACCTACCCGAACGCCCGCTCCGCATCGATCCGCGCGGCGTCGGATCTCTATGGCGCCAGCTCGGTCGAGAAGGCTGCCGTGGCGCGCGCGTGGAGCGCGGTCCTGGTCGAATGACCAGTCGGCGGTGAAAGGCCCCTGCCGGCAGGCTCAGATGGCCGCCGGTCGGGCATCATCCGGGCCAGGATCGGTGCCCACCGATTCATCTCTCTGCGCCCGAAGATGCAAAGTCCGAATCCCGCCTGGCATGTGCTCAGCGCCGCTCTCGCGGCGCTGCTTCTTCCATCCGCCAGCCATGCGGAAATCTACAAGTGGGTCGATGCCAAGGGGCAGACGCATTACTCGGAGCGCAAGGCCGATGCAGGCGATGCCAGGACGGTGGAAGTGAAGCCTGCACCGGCGCCGCCGCAAAGCGCCGCACCGAAGGAAGACTGGCGTGCCTGGAGCAGAGCCACGTCACCGACGCAGACGGCGACGGGAGTGCCACCCTACGGGCCGCCCGTGGCAAGGCCCAGGTCGGTCTCGGGTGGAAGGGAGAACGGCACCGATGCATCGCGCTGCGCGCTCGCACGGGATGTTCTCGCCGGCTTGCTGCAGCACAGCAACGGCAAGCCCATCGACCAATACGACCGCGACGTGGCGCAGAACGACATCAAGTCCTTCTGCAAGTGACCGGGTGATTCCGAGCGCGCCGCAACGCAGGCGCAAATAGCCGATTCCGACTGAAACCGGGTTGTGGAAAAGCCATCGCCCTGGTCTTGGTGCGGCCTCACTGGTTGCAACATAAAACCGGAAAGATAGAATTTGCCCGGTCTTCTTTTGAAACCAGAAGCCGCCACCTGCCCTGCCAACCTCTTCCCGGATTCGCCATGACCCACTACCGCACCACCACCGTCGACGGCCTGAAGATCTTCTACCGCGAGGCAGGCGACCCCGCGTTGCCGGCCCTGCTCCTGCTGCACGGTTTTCCGGCGTCGTCCTTCATGTATCGAGAGCTGATCGAGCGGCTGGCCCATCGCTTCCACGTCATTGCACCGGACTACCCGGGCTTCGGGCACAGCGACGCGCCTTCGGTGGTCGAGTTCAGCTATACCTTCGACGGCCTCGCCGACATCGTGGAGAAGTTCACCGAGCAACTCGGCCTCGCGCGCTACGGCCTCTACATGCAGGACTTCGGCGGCCCGGTCGGGTTTCGCCTCGCCACGCGCCATCCGGAGAAGGTGAGCTTCCTCGTGGTGCAGAACGCCAATGCCTACGAAGAAGGCTTGCCCGACGATTTCTGGAGCCTCGCGCGTGCGCTGTGGAAAGACCCGTCGCCCGCCAACTACGCAAAGATCCGCGAAGCCGCGATGTCCGATGCGGCGCTGGAGTGGAACTACACCCACGGCGTGAAGGACCCGTCGCGCATCGACCCGGACAACTGGCTGCTGCAACGCGCCCTGCTCGCCCGGCCCGGCAACAAGGACGCGATGGCCGCCCTGCTGCACGACTACGGCAGCAACCTCTCGCGTTACCCGGCCTGGCAGGCCTATTTCCGCCAGCACCAGCCGCCGACGCTGGTGGTCTGGGGCGCCAACGACGTGATCTTTCCGCCGTCGGGCGCGTACCCCTACCAGCGAGACCTGCGGCAGATCGACTTCAAGCTGCTCGACACCGGCCACTTCGCACTCGAGGAACTGGGAGAGACGATCGCCACCCACATCGAGCGCTTCCACGACGCCCTGAAGGTCTGAGCAGGTCCGCCATGGAATTGAACATCGATGCCGCCGCAGCGCGGCAGGCGGAAACACGTCCCGCTGCGCCGCCGATATCCGGCGCGATGGCACTGCTGTTCGCGATCGCATGCGGGCTTGCGGTTGCCAATGTCTACTACGCCCAGCCGCTGCTGGACACGCTCGCGGCCACCTTCGGCATCCGCCCCGCGGCGGTGGGCATCGTCATCACCATCACCCAGGTCGGCTACGGCCTCGGGCTGCTGCTGGTCGTGCCACTGGGCGACCTGATCGACCGCCGGCGGCTGATCGTGGGGCAATCGCTGCTGTCGGTGATCGCGCTGCTCTGCGTGGCGATAGCGCCCAGTGCGACGATGCTGCTGCCGGCGATGGCGGCGGTCGGCGTGCTGGCCGTCGTGACGCAGGTGCTGGTCGCCTACGCCGCGATCATGGCGCCGCCGGGCGAGCGCGGCCGCGTGGTGGGCATCGTCACCAGCGGGATCATCGTCGGCATCCTGCTGGCGCGGGCCGTGTCGGGCACGCTGTCGGATCTCTTCGGCTGGCGCTCGGTGTACCTGGTGTCGGCCGCGGCCACGCTGGTCGTCGCTGGCCTGCTGTGGAGGGCGCTCCCGCGAAACGTGCGGCCTGCCGTGCGCATTCCGTACCTTCAGCTGATCCGCTCGGTGTTCACGCTCTTCGTCGAAGAGCCCGTGCTGCGCATCCGCGCGGTGCTCGCGATGCTGATCTTCATGGCCATCACGATGCTGCTGACGCCAATGGTGCTGCCGCTCGCGGCGCCGCCCTTTTCGCTCTCGCACACGCAGGTGGGGCTGTTCGGTTTGGCGGGCGCGGCGGGCGCACTGGGCGCTTCGCGCGCGGGCCGTATGGCGGACCTGGGCCGGGCGCAGCGCACCACCGGCATCGGGCTCGTGGTCATGCTGCTGTCGTGGGCGCTCATCGCGCTGCTGCCATGGTCCATCTGGGCGATGGTGATCGGCGTGGTCACGATCGACTTCGGCCTGCAGTCGGTGCACGTCTCGAACCAGAGCCTCATCTACCGCGTGCGCCCGGAAGCGCAGAGCCGGCTGACCGCCGGCTACATGATCTTCTATTCGATCGGCTCAGCGACGGGATCGATCGCCTCGACGATGCTGTACGCGCACGGCGGCTGGAACAGTGTCTGCGTGGCGGGTGCCATCACCAGTGGCGTCGCGCTGGCGTTCTGGGCCGCAACCCGGCACCTGACGCCGCAGGATTCACCCCGCTGAAGAAAGCTCAGGCCGTGGTGGCGAGCGGCGTGTTCTGCGCGGTGCGCAGGCCGAAACGGTCCTGCGCCTGCTGGCGGTAGGCCGAGGGCGTCATGCCCTTGAGTTGAAGGAAGCGCCGGTTGAAATTCGCAAGGTTCGCGAAACCCACCTCGTAGCAGATGTCGCTCACCAGCCGGTCGGAGGTCTGCAGCATCTCGCAGGCCTTCGTGATGCGCAGCCGCGTCACGAAATCGGTGAAGGTGCTGCCCATGTGCTTGTGGAAGTAGCGCGAGAAGCTGCTCTCGGCCATGTTGGCCACCGCGCACACGGCCGGCAGCGAGAGCTCTTCGGTCAGGTGCGCATCGAGGTAGTCGAGCACGCGGCGCATGCGGGTGTTGGCGCTCGGGTCGTCGTCCAGCGAGCCAGCCGTGCTGGAGATCTGGCGCCAGTCTTCCCAGTTCGCCAACTCGTGCAGCAACCCGATGAATTCCGAGAGCCGGGCCATGCCCTCCCGGCCCTGCACCCGCACGAAGCGCTCCCGCATCCGCCCGCTGATGCCGAAGAACTCGATGCCGAGCCGTGCCCGGTCGAGCATCGGCAGCACCGCCTCCAGCTCGGGGAACAGGCCCGAGGCCTTGCGCAGCGGCTCGTCGTGAAAATGAATGACCATGCTGCGGTCGGCGATGCCTTCGGGCGGCACATCGTGGGAGATCCAGGTGTGCGGCAACCGTCCGCCGACAAGGGCGACGTACCCCGGCTCGAAACGGCCGATGTGGTTGCCGACATAGGCATCGCCGCTGCTGCGGTTGATGATCTGCAGCTCGTACTCGTCGTGGTAGTGCCAGCAGTCGAACGGCCAGGGCACGCCGTGCTGCAGGCAGCGTACCGAGCTGCCGCCCGCCGGCTCGAACCCGAGCCGGGGGTCGCGCATCAGCTCATGTTCGAGTTCCGGCTTGCGTGCATTGTTGTATTTGCTCATGGCGTCTCCCTGGATATGACCACGGGTTGCTTTCGAGCATGCGACGTTGCCGGTGCGGGCAAAAGGCGCCTGTCAGGCGCCAGCCACCTTCATGCGGTTGACCAGAATCGACCCCGTGGTCTTGGCGCCGAAAGTGTAGGCATCCGCGCCGATGGCTTCAATGCCCATCAGCATGTCCTTGAGGTTGCCGGCGATGGTGATCTCCTGCACCGGGAAAGCGATGCGGCCCTTCTCGACCCAAAAGCCGCTGGCGCCGCGCGAGTAGTCGCCGGTCACGTAGTTCACGCCCTGCCCCATCAGCTCGATCACGAACAAGCCCGTGCCCAGCTTGGCGAGCATGGCATCGAGGTCGTCGCCGTGCTTGGTCAGGCGCGAGCTCAGCGTCAGGTTGTGCGAGCCGCCGGCGTTGCCGGTGGTCTTCATGCCCAGCTTGCGGGCCGAATAGGTGGAGAGGAAGTAACCCTCGAGCCGGCCGGCATCGACCACCTTGCGGGCCCGCGTGGTCACGCCTTCGTCGTCGAAGGGCGAGCTGCCCTTGCCGCGCATCAGGTGCGGGTCTTCGGCCACGTCGACGTGCTTGGGCAGCACCGGCTTGCCGAGCGAATCGAGCAAGAAGGTGCTCTTGCGGTACAGCGCCCCGCCGCTCACCGCCTGCACCAGCCCGCCCAGGAGGCCCACGGCCAGCGGCGACTCGAACAGCACCGGGCATTCGGTGGTCTTGATCTTGCGCGACTTCAGGCGGCTCAGGGCCCGTTCGGCGGCATATCGGCCCACGGCCTGCGGACTGGCGAGCTCGTCGGCCGAACGCATGGAGCTGTACCAGGCGTCGCGCTGCATGTTGTCGCCCTTGCCGGCGATGGGCGCCACCGAAATCGAGTGCCGCGAACTGGCGTAGCCGCCGCGGAAACCGTGCGTGTGGGCGCTGAAGAAGTGGCTCTGCTGGGCCGAGACGCCCGCGCCTTCGCTGTTGGTGATGCGCTTGTCGGTGGAAAGGGCGGCCTCTTCGCACTCCAGCGCCAGCCTGGCGGCTTGCTCGCTGGTCACGTCCCAGGGGTGGAACAGGTCGAGTTCGGGGTGTTCCTTGGCAATGTCTTCCTCGTCGGGAAGGCCGCTGACCGGGTCTTCGGCGGTGAAGCGGGCGATGTCGTAGGCGGCCTGCACGGTCTGGGCGATGGCGGCCTCGGAGAAGTCGGAGGTGCTGGCGTTGCCGCGGCGGTGGCCCACGTAGACGGTGATGCCGAGGGACTTGTCCCGGTTGCGCTCCACATTCTCGAGCTCGCCCTTGCGGACCGAGACGCTGAGGCCGCAGCCCTCGGAGGCCTCGGCGCCGGCATCGGTGGCCCCGAGCTTTTTGGCGTGGGCCAAGGCCGTGTCGACCAGGTTTTCGAAGAAGGAGCGGCTGTAGGCGAAGCCGGAATCGGCGCGCGAGGAGGATGTCGTCATGTGGTGGCTATGATACTTGCGCCCCTCTTTCCCGTTTCCCCACTGTCTCTGTTGCACACATTGCAACGCCGCACGGTGCGGCCCAGAATCCACCCACATGTCCCGCAAACCCAAAAAAGGCTATTTCGTCCGTGGCCAGTTCGTTGCCGAAGGCAGCGAACTCGACCTGGAGCTCAAGCGTGAGCTCAAGGGCACCGACGAAGCCAGCCGCACCGATCTCAAGCGCGAAAGCGACGAACTTCAAAAACTCGGCACCGAGCTGCTCGGCCTGCGTGCCGGCCTGTTCGACGCCCTCCCGCTCGACGAGAAACTGGTCGACGCCGTCGCCGAGGCCAAGCGCATCACCAACTTCGAGGGCAAGCGCCGCCAGATGCAATTCATTGGCAAGCTGATGCGCAAGCTCGAACCCGAAGTGCTGGAGGCCGTCAAGCTCGCCCTGACCGAGCAGAACAGCGTGCCGGCCGCCGAAACCGCCGCCCTGCACGAGGCCGAACGCTGGCGCGACCGGCTGATTGCCGACGACGACGCCCTCGGCGGATGGATCGAGACCCACCCCGCCACCGATTCTCAGCAACTGCGCGCCCTGGTGCGCCAGGCCCGCAAGGACATGAAGACCGGCCCGGCCGGCGAGGCGCCCCGCCAGGGCAAGGCCTACCGCGAGATCTTCCAGCTGGTGCGGGAGCAACTGGCCGTGCATGGCGGCGACGACCACGCTGCCGCGGCCGCCGCACAGGACCGGGAAGAAGACGCATGAGTTCGTCGCCATCGTTCGACCCGGTGCGCATCGGCATCGTCTCCGTCAGCGACCGCGCCTCCAGCGGCACCTACGAAGACAAGGGCCTGCCCGCGCTGAAGGAATGGCTCGGCCGGGCGCTGAAGAACCCCATCGAATTCGAGCCCCGGCTGATTCCCGACGAAGCGGCCGTGATCAGCGCCACGCTGATCGAACTGGTCGATGCCGGCTGCTCGCTGGTGCTGACCACCGGCGGCACCGGCCCGGCCCTGCGCGACGTGACGCCCGAAGCCACGCTGGCCGTCGCCCACAAGGAAATGCCCGGCTTCGGCGAGCAGATGCGCCAGATCAGCCTGCGCTTCGTGCCGACCGCGATCCTCTCGCGCCAGGTGGCGGTGATCCGCGACAAGAGCCTCGTCATCAACCTGCCTGGGCAGCCCAAGTCGATTGCGGAAACGCTCGAAGGGCTCAAGGATGCCGACGGCACGCAGGTCGTGCCCGGCATCTTCGCGGCGGTGCCCTATTGCATCGACCTGATCGGCGGGCCGTACCTGGAGACCGACGACGCGGTCTGCAAGGCTTTCCGGCCCAAGTCGGCGATCCGCCCGGCGCGCTGAGCGCTTTGCCGCCGCTTACTTGACCAGCGTCAGCAACGGCGCGCCCTTGTCCTTGACCATCGTCACGAGGAACTTCGCGGGCTTGGTCTTGCTGGCGTTGCGGCCGACGGTGTGGATGTCGGCCGGGCCTTCGTAGAAGGTCTGGCCCGGGGTCAGCGTGACCTCCTTGCCGCCCTTCACGCCCATCACGATCGATCCCTCGAGCACGTAGATGAAGGCGTGAGCGTCATGGCGATGGACCGGGTCGACCGAGCCCGGCGGAAAGTCGACGATGAACGAGATCGCCTCCTTGCCGGGCATGTCCGCCAGGTCCTTCGTCATGAGGATGGTCGCGGCGGCCTCGGGTGCGGCCACGGCGGGCACCGCGGCGAACATGCCCAGCGCGAGGCCGAGGCAGATGCAGGTCTTCTGGAAGCGGGTCATGGGTTGTCTTTCCGGCCCGCGTCGCGAGCCTTGAATCAATGAATGGATCAGCAAGCGCAAGCAGGTCGCCGGCGGCTCAGGCGCGCGCACGCTGCGCCAGCCAATCCGCGAAACGGGTCGCCCCGAGGCGCGGGGCGGTGCCCGGCGTCAGCGAGCGGTCGTCGAGCTGCACGCCGAAGTAGCTGGCTTCCGCGTCGGTGACGACCGGGCGCTTGTCGCCGGTCGCCGCGAACAGGCGGCGCACGAGCGCATCGAGCGGTGTGGTCTCGGGCCCCGCGATCTCGATCCGACGCCGCGCGGGCGGCTCGCCCACCACCACGGCGAGCGCGGCAGCAACGTCGTCCGCCGCCATCGGCTGGATCAGCGCGTTCGACAGCCGCACTTCGCCGTCCCGCACGCTTCCGTCGGCGATGCCGGCCACGAACTCGAAGAACTGCGTCGCCTGCACGATGGTCCAGGGCACGGGCGAGGCCTCGATCAGCTCTTCCTGGCGCTGCTTGGCGCGGAAATAGCCGCTGGCCAGCAGGCGATCGGTGCCGACCACCGACAGCGCGATGTGGTGCGCGACGCCCGCCTCCGCCTCGGCGGCGAGCAGGTTGCGGCCCGCGGTGTCGAAGAAATGCAACGCCGGCTCGTCGGCGAACGAGGGCGAATTCGCCACGTCGACGACGACCTGGGCGTCCGCCAGCGCCTCTTTCAGGCCCTCCCCGGTGAGGGTGTTGACGCCCGTGGAGGGCGAGGCGGCGTTGACCTCGTGGCCGGCATTGCGCAACAGCGCAGCGAGCTTGGAGCCGATGAGGCCGGAGCCTCCGATGATGACGATCTTCATGGTCGATTCCTGGGTAAAGGGGTGGAAGCGGGGTCAAAAAGGTACGCCCCCCATGGGCGTCCATACAAGCAAGACGTCCGTTGGGGGGCGTTTGTGACAGCGGGATCGAAAAATCCCGGAATCGGCCGATCGGCAGCGCTAGGTGGCCGCCACCGCAGGCCCGAACCCATGGCTCTCCACCGCCTGCTCGCAAGGCACGCGCTCGACCTGCACCGTCGAATGGTGGATGTCGAACTTCTCGGCCAGCAGCGCACGCAACTGCAGCATCAGCGGCGCCATGTCGCCCACCTCGGGCGTGCACACCACATGCACGCTCAGGCTGACCTTGCCGCTGGAGAGCGCCCACACATGCAGGTCGTGCAGGCTCGCGACACCCTCACTGCCAAGCAGCGCACTTTCAACGGCAGGCAGGTCCACGTCATCGGGCACGCCTTCGAGCAGCACATTCAGGCTCTCGCGCAACAAGCGCCAGGTGCGCGGCAAGACCCACAGCCCGATGGCCACCGCAATCACCGAATCCACCCACGCCCACCCGGTGTAGCGAATCACCAGCGCACCGACGATCACGCCGACCGAGCCCAGCATGTCGGCCCACACCTCCAGGTAAGCGCCCTTCACGTTCAGGCTCTCGTCCTTGCCGCTCGCCAGCAAGCGCATGCCGACGAGGTTGACGACCAACCCGCCCACGGCCACCAGCAGCATCATGGTCGACTGGATCTCGGCCGGCGCCGAGATGCGCCGGTACGCCTCGTACAGCACGTAGATCGCCACGAAGAAAAGCAGCACCGCGTTGAGCACGGCCGCAAGGATCTCGAAGCGGTAGTAGCCGAAGGTGCGCCGCTTGTCCGCCGGCCGCTTGCCGATCCAGATGGCGGCCAGCGAGATTGCGAGCGCCACCGTGTCGGTGAACATGTGGGCCGCATCGGACAACAGCGCGAGGCTCCCCGACACCAACCCGCCCACCACCTCCGCCACGAGGTAGAGCGAGGTCAGCAGCAAGGCCCAGCGCAGCGCCTTCTCGTTGCCGCCCACCGCGTGGGCATGTTCATGTGCCATGGATCGTCACTCCTTGGGAACCTGGCGAAGGATCGAGCGGCGCGCCATGGCGCCGTTCGCGGGCGTCTTCCAGTTCTTCGTCTTCGTCGCACCGGTGGGCGATGCGGTAGAGGAGCGGCAGCACCAGCAGCGTCAAGGCGGTCGAGGACAGGATACCGCCGATCACCACCGTCGCCAGCGGCCGCTGCACCTCGGCGCCGGTGCCGGTGGCGATCGCCATCGGCACGAAGCCCAGCGAGGCCACCAGCGCCGTCATCAGCACCGGCCGCAGCCGGGTGAGCGCGCCTTCGCGGATCGCCGCGTCCAGCGGCAGCCCGCCCTCCCGCAGGTTGCGGATGAACGAGATCATCACCAGCCCGTTGAGCACCGCCACGCCCGAGAGCGCGATGAAGCCCACCGCCGCCGAGATCGACAGCGGAATGCCGCGCAGCCACAGCGCCACGATGCCGCCGGTGAGCGCGAACGGGATGCCGGTGAACACCAGCAGGCCGTCCTTGAGGTTGCCGAACATCGCGAACAGCAGCGTGAACACCAGGAGCAGCGACACCGGCACCACCACCTGCAGCCGCTGCGTGGCCGAAGCGAGGTTCTCGTACTGGCCGCCCCACACGGTCCAGTAGCCGGTGGGAATGGTCACCTTGCGCATCGCTTCCTCGGCCTCGGCCACGAAGGAGCCGAGGTCGCGGCCGCGCACATTGGCGCTCACCACGATGCGGCGCTTGCCGTTCTCGCGGCTCACCTGGTTGGGGCCGGGCGCGAGTTCCAGCGTGGCGACTTCTCCGAGCGGAATGAAGCTGGTGCGCAGCCCCTCGGCACCCGCGCCCTTGGGCAATGCCACGGGCAGCCGCTTGATCGCCTCCAGGTCGGTGCGCAGGTTCTCGGGCAGGCGCACAAGGATGTCGAAGCGCCGGTCGCCATCGAACAGCGTGCCCGCCTCGCGGCCGCCGACGGCGATGGAGATCGCGTCCTGCACGTCGCCCACGTTCAGGCCGTAGCGCGCGGTCTTCTGGCGGTCAATGTTCACCGTGAGCATCGGCAGGCCCGTGGTCTGCTCCACCTTCACCTCGGCGGCGCCCGAGATGCCCGCAAGCACCTTCGACACCTCGGCCGCTGTCTTGTCGAGCACCGCCATGTCGTCGCCGAAGATCTTCACGGCCACGTCGCTGCGCACGCCGGAGATCAGCTCGTTGAAGCGCAACTGGATCGGCTGGGAGAACTCGTAGTTGTTGCCCGGCAGCTTCTCGACCTCTTCCTGCACCGCCGCGAGCAGTTCCGCGCGCGTGCGTTTCGGCGCAGGCCACTCGCTCTCGGGCTTCAACATGATGTAGCCGTCGGAGATGTTCGGCGGCATCGGGTCCGATGCGATCTCGGCCGTGCCGGTGCGCGCAAACACGCGCTCGATCTCCGGAAACTTCGCCTTCAGCGTGCGTTCGAGCTGCTTCTGCATCTCGACCGATTGCGTGAGGCTGGTGCCCGGGATGCGCAGCGCCTGGATCGCGAAGTCGCCTTCGCTCAGGCTCGGCACGAACTCCGTGCCCAGCCGCGTGGCCAGGAGGCCCGAGAGCACCACCGCCACGGCAGCCAGCGTGATCACCAGAGGCTTGGCCGTCATCACGCGCGCGAGCAGTGGCTCGTAGCCGCGCTTGGCCCACGTCATCAGGCGGTTTTCCTTCTCGCTGACCTTGTTGCCGATGAACAGCGCCACGGCCGCGGGAATGAAGGTGATCGACAGGATCATCGCGCCCACCAGCGCAATCACCACGGTGAAGGCCATCGGGTGGAAGAGCTTTCCCTCCACGCCCGTGAGCGCAAAGATCGGCAGGTACACGATCATGATGATCAGCTGCCCGAACAGCAGCGGACGCCGCGCCTCCTGCGAGGCGGCGAACACTTCATGGAAACGCTCGCTGCGCGTGAGCGGCCGGCCGTGCTTGGCCTGCGCATGCGCGAGGCGCCGCACGCAGTTCTCCACGATCACCACCGCGCCGTCGATGATGATCCCGAAGTCCAGCGCCCCCAGGCTCATGAGGTTGGCGCTGATCTTCTGGTTCACCATGCCGGTGAAAGTGAAGAGCATCGACAGCGGAATCACCAGCGCGGTGATCAGCGCCGCGCGGATGTTGCCGAGAAAGAGAAAGAGGATCGCGATCACCAGCACCGCGCCCTCGAAGAGGTTCTTCTTCACCGTGGCGATGGCCTTGTCCACCAGCACCGTGCGGTCGTACACCGTCACCGCCTTCACGCCCGCGGGCAGCGTGCGGTTGACCTCCTGCATCTTCTTGTCGACAGCCTGCGACACGGTGCGGCTGTTCTCGCCGATCAGCATGAAGACGGTGCCCAGCACCACCTCGCGGCCGTTGTCGGTGGCCGCGCCCGTGCGCAGCTCCTGGCCGATGCCGACCTCGGCCACGTCCTGCACCCGCAGCGGAATGCCGCCCGCGTTGCCCAGGATCACGTTGCCGATGTCCTCCACCGACTTCACCTGCCCCGGCGCGCGGATGAGGTACTGCTCGCCGCGCTTCTCGATGTAGCCCGCGCCCACGTTGGCGTTGTTGCGCTCCAGCGCGGTGACCAGGTCGGTCATCGTGAGGCCGTGCGCCAGGAGCTTCGCGGGGTCGGGGGCGATCTGGTATTCCTTGTCGTAGCCGCCGATGGAGTTGATCTCGGTCACGCCCTTCACGTTGCGAAGCTGCGGCTTGATGATCCAGTCCTGGATCTCGCGCAGGTCCGTGGGCGTGTAGGGCTTGCCGTCGGGCTTCTTCGCGCCCTCTTCCGCTTCCACGGTCCAGAGGTAGATCTCGCCGAGGCCCGTGGAGATCGGCCCGATCACCGGCGAGATGCCGCTCGGCATGCTCTCGCGCGCCGACTGGATGCGCTCGTTCACGAGTTGCCGCGCGAAGTAGATGTCGGTGCCGTCCTGGAAGATCACCGTCACCTGCGAGAGGCCGTAGCGCGAGAGCGAGCGGGTCTGCTGCAGGCCCGGCAGGCCCGCCATCACCGTCTCGATGGGGTAGGTCACGCGCTGCTCGGCCTCCAGCGGCGAGTAGCCGGGCGCGGAGGTGTTGATCTGCACCTGCACGTTGGTGATGTCGGGCACCGCGTCGATGGGCAGCTTCTGGTAGCTGAAGACGCCGAGCGCGGCCATGCCGAGCACGGCGAGCAGCACCAGCCAGCGCTGCGCAATGGAGAACCCGATGATGCGTTCGAACATGCGGACGTCCTCAGTGGGTGTGCGTGGCAGAGCTCTTGCCCTGCTGCGACTTGATGACGAAGCTGCCGCTCGCGGCATAGGCCGCACCGGGCTTCAGGCCGCCCACGATTTCGATGCGCTTGCCGTCGCTGCGACCGGTCTGCACGTGCTGCGGCAAAAAGCCGCCAGGCACCTTGAGAAAGACGGTGGGTTTTTCTTCCACCGTCTGCACCGCATCGGCCGAGACGGTGACGGGCGCATCCGCCTCGGACGACACCAACTCCACGTTCACGAACAGGCCCGGGCGCCACACGCGCTGCGGGTTGGTCAGCGTGACGCGCGCCGTGGCCGTGCGCGTCTGCGCGCCGATGAGCGATCCCACGTACGACACGGTGCCGCTCGCCGTCTGGTCGAAGGCGCTGGAGCGGATGGTCACCGGCTCGCCGATGCGCACCAGGTTCAGGTTGTTGGCCGCCACGCTGATCTCGGCCCACACGGTCGAGAGGTCGGAAATGGTGAACACGTTGACGGCCTCGCCCACCGATTCGCCGAGCGAGATGTGCTTCTCGACCACCATGCCGTCGAAAGGCGCGCGCAGCTCGTAGCGGCCGAGCGCGGCCGAACCCGGCGTGGCGCCGAGCGCCAGCAGCTTCTGGTTGGCATTGGCCACGGCGATCTGCGCTTCCTGCATGGCCTGCTGGGCCTGCAGGTAGTCTTGCTGCGGCGAGATCTTTTCTTCCCAGAGTTTCTTCTCGCGCTCGTAGGTGGTGCGGGCCAGGTCCAGGCGGCGCTGCGCCGATTGCAGCGCGCTGCGCTGCTCCGAGAGCCCCGGGCTCGAGAGCACCGCGAGCACCTGCCCGCGCTTGACTTCCTGCCCGAGGTTGGCCGACACGCTGTCGACCACGCCCGCCACGCGCGGCACCACGTGGGCCGTGCGGTCTTCGTTGAACTTGATCTCGCCGGGCAACTGCAGCGAGGTCTTGATGCGCGCGGGGCCGGCGCTTTCGATGGCCATGCCGGCCGCCTTGACCTGCTCGTCGGTGAAGGGGATCTTTTCCTCGTCCTCCTTGTGCGCTGCCGACTCGCCCTTGGCCTCGGCCTTTGCTTCGGCGGGAGCGCCCTTTTCGCTCTTTTCGCTCTTTTCGCCCTGCGCCTTGGCCTCCTCGCCGTGGTGCTCCTTGTCGCCATGGCCCTTGGCCTCTTCATGGCCGTGGTCATGGTCGTCCTTGCCCTCGGCCTTTCCTTCCTCGTGGTGCTCGCCATCGGAATGCCCGCCGGCCTCCGAATGGCCGGCCGCCTGGGGCTTGGATGGCTCGGTGCGCAGGATCAGCGCCCCTGCCGCGAAGCCCAGGACCAGGATGGCCACGACCGCCATCCATTGCTTCTTGCTGGTGCGCTCGGTGAAAGTCTTGCGTTCTTCTTGGGTGTTCATGATCTTGGGTGTCCTTGTCAGCGTGCGACGGGCGTCGCATGCAGGGTTTCTTCGCCGTCGGTGCCGAGCAGGCGGTCGAGTTCGCCGGCCGCGCGGTGCGCCTCGGCCAATGCGACGAGGTACTGGTTGCGCACCTGGAACAGCGTGCGCTGCGCATCGAGCGCTTCGAGAAAGCTGAACTTGCCCAGCTCGAAGCCCTTGGTCGCGGCCCTGTAGGCGGTCTCGGCGCCGGGGAGCGCATCGCGCTGCAGCGTCTCGGCCGTGGCGCGCGCCGAGCGCAGGCGCTCGGTGGCCTGCGCCACGTCGGCACCCAGTTGCAGCTCGGCGGCGGCGAGGTCGTCGCGCGCTTTCTCCTCGCGGCTCAATGCCTCGGCGAGGTTGCCGCGGTTGGTGTCGAAGATCGGCAGTGGCACCGAGAGGACGACGACGACCTGGTTGCGGCGGCTGCTCGCGCCTTCGGTGTCGGTGGACGCCGGCACGCGCTTGGCGCCCAGCGACACCGTGATGTCGGGGATGCGCTTGGCCCGCTCCAGGCTGGAGAGCGCCTCGCGCCGTTCGATTTCGAGCCGCGCCTGCCGCAGCACGGGCGCAGCGAAGAGCCGGCCCTCAACGTCTGGAGACGAGACAAGCGCCGGCAACTGGTCGACCGCGCCATCCACCTGCGTGAAGCGCGGCGCCGGATTGCCCCACAGCGCGGCCAACTGCTGGCGCGCGGAGCGCAGCGTGCCCTCGGCCTGCAGCAGCTCGACGCGCACACCCGCCTCGGCCACGCGCGCGCGGGTTTCCTCCAGCGGCGAGACCTTGCCGGCGGTGACGCGGTTGGCGGCAGCCTTCGTCGCGATCTGCGCGAGGCCGACCGAGTCCTGCGCGAGCCGCAGGCGCTCCTGCGCGGTCAGCACCTCGAAGAACAGCGTGACCGTCGAAGCCCGCAGTTCCGAACGGCGTGCAACCAGCGCCGAGGCGGCCTGGTCGCGCGCGCGCTCCGCGGCCGTCACGCGGGCCGCACGCTTGCCGCCCAGCTCGATGGGCTGGCTCAGCTGCAGCGTGGTGGTGCGGTTGTCGCGCCGCAGGTCTTCCAGCTGCGCGCCGAGCACGGGGTTGGGCCAGGCACCGGCCTGGACGATGGCGCCCTCGGTGGCCTCCTGCTCCCGCGAGGCTGCGGACAGGCTGGGGTTGGACTGCAGCACCATCGCGACGGCGCTGCGAAGGGTCAGCGGACCCGCGGGCTCCAGCGTTCGGGCGGCCGGGCGGGATGAGGAAGACTGGGAGCCGGCAGCAGCCTCTGGTTGCGAGGGCTGCTGTGATTGCTGTAGCTGCTGTGATTGCTGTGAATGGGCCGGGGGCACCGCCAAGGCCAACACGGCCAGCGGCACGAAGAGCGTGCGCATCGAATTCTCCTGGGTTGCGAAACAACGGACGGACGAATTCGGCGAGAGCTCAGCTGATGAAAGGAATCAGTGGTGGGTGGTGTTCTCTCGCCGAATCAAAGGGCGAGAGTCCGCGCGGGGCGCACGGGGACTTCGGAGACATGGGAAACGAAACGATCTTCCGTTCTGGCGTGCAGCACCTGGGGCAGCTGCGCTGCGCCGGCGGCATCGCCGGTCGCCATGCCCACATGCTGCGCGGCGCCGAAGTGGCTGACGATGCAGTGCCCGACCGCGCCGTTCGGCTGCGTGCTGGTGTCCTGCTTCGCGCCGTTGGTGTTGTGCGTGCGGTCGGTGCTGTTGGGGTCGTCCTGGTGGTGGCCCCAATGCTCGGGCTGCGTGTCGCGCTCGTGTTGGCAATACGCCGCCGACGCCGCCCAGCTGAGCTGGAAAGGAAGCAGGAGCAGCAGAAAGATCAAGAGCCAGCGACGCATGAGCCAAAAAGTATATCGGCGGGGTGCAAGGCCCCGTCCGCAAAAAGCCCTCCGGATCGAGGGCCCGGCGCAATGTACGACTTGAGGGCGAGGCTTTGTCTGTCAATAGGATTACTAAATCGTAACCAGTGTTTTGAGAGCCATTGGGTACGATCTGACGATGAGAATCCTTGTCATCGAAGACGAACCCAAACTGGGCGATTACCTTAAAAAAGGGCTGGAGGAAAACGGATACGTCGTCGACATCGCCCGCGACGGCATCGAGGGCCGATACCTCGCCACCGAGGGAGAGTACGCCCTGGTCCTGCTCGACGTGATGCTGCCCGGCATCGACGGCTTCGCGGTGCTCCAGGCGATACGCCGCACGAAGAACGTGCCCGTGCTGGTGCTCACCGCACGCGACAAGGTCGAAGACCGGGTGCAGGGCCTGCAACAAGGCGCCGACGACTACCTCGTCAAGCCCTTCTCCTTCTCTGAACTGCTGGCGCGCGTGCAGGCGCTGCTTCGGCGCGGCAAGGCGCAAGATTCGACCGTGCTGCGCCTGGCCGACCTCGAGCTCGACATGGCGAGCCGCAAGGTGTTTCGCAACCGCGTGCGGCTCGACCTCACGGCCAAGGAGTTCACGTTGCTGGTGGTGCTGCTGCGCCGGCGCGGCCAGATCCTCTCGCGCACCACGCTCGCCGAGCAGGTGTGGGACATGAACTTCGACAGCGACACCAACGTGGTGGAGGTGGCCATCCGGCGCCTGCGCAGCAAGATCGACGATCCGTTCGAAGTGAAGCTGCTGCACACGGTGCGTGGCATGGGCTACGTGCTGGAAGACCGCTCCTGGGCATGACCCGACCCCCAGGCTTGCCCACTTCGTGTGGCCGCCCACCCCTTTGCAGGGGGCAATGCCTGCGGCCCGGCAAAGCCGGTTCCGCGGCATTTTCGCGATGAATCGCCCGCAATCGATCCAGCGCCGCCTCTCGCTCTGGATCGCCGCGCAGACGCTCTTCGGGCTCAGCGTGATCTGCCTGGCCATCTACCTCGTGACGGCCTGGAACTTCGGCGAGAAGCAGGAGGAAGAACTCGACCAGAAGGCGGTGCTGGTAGAGCACCTGCTGAAGGAGGCCGAGAAAGGCGGCGACCTCGTCTTCCTCAGGCACAAGCTCGACGATTTCTTCTCGATGCAGGACGACGTGAGCCTGTCGATCTCGCATGCGGGCAAGCAGCTCTTCGAGTCGCGGCCGACCGCCGGTGGCCGCTGGCTGCGCCGCGACCTGACGGTGCCCTGGCAGCAAGGTGACCTGACAACCAACCTGCAGGTGCAGCTCGGCGTGAACGTCGCACAAGAAGCGCGCTTGCTTGAGCGGCTCGCGTGGACGCTGCTGGGCGCCGTGGTGCTGGGCACCGCGCTGGTGTCGCTCACGGGCATGTGGCTGGTGAGGCGCGGCCTGCGTCCACTGAAAGCGCTGGCCGACCGCACCGCGGCCATGGCGCCCGACAAGGCCAACCAGCCGATCGATGCGCTGGCTTTCGCCGAAGAACTGCGGCCGTGGATCACGCAGTTCAATGCGCTGCTGCTGCGGGTGCAGCGCGCCTACGTGCAGCTCGAATCCTTCAACGCCGACGTGGCGCACGAGCTGCGCACGCCGCTCGCCAACCTGATCGGATCCACCGAACTCGCGCTCACGCGGCAACGCTCCAACGAAGAGCTGCAGGGCGTGCTGACCTCCAACCTCGAGGAGATCGGCCGGCTCTCGGGCATCGTCACCGACATGCTGTTTCTCTCCAAAGCCGACCGCGGCACCTCGACGCGCTCGCGCACCGTGGTGAGCCTCGCGGCGCAGGCGCGCGACGTGATCGACTTCTACGACGCGATGCTCGAGGAGGCCGGCCTGAAGGCCGAAGTGGCCGGCGATGCGATGGCCGATGTAGACGCCTCGCTCGTTCGGCGCGCGCTCTCGAACCTCCTGGGCAACGCGATCCGCTTCGCCGCACCTGCGTCGGCCATCCGCATCGAACTGAAAGAGGATCGCGACGAATTCGTGCTCTCGGTCGTGAACCGCGGGGAGCCGATCGATCCGACCGCCCTTCCCCGCCTGTTCGAACGTTTCTATCGCGCCGCGCAGGCACGCGACGAATCGACGCGGCACCACGGGCTGGGCCTTTCCATCGTCGAGGCCATCGCGCGCATGCACGGCGGGCGCGTGTTCGCGTCGAGCGAGGGCGGGGAAACGCGCATCGGCTTCACGGTGCGCCGCAACGGCTGAGGCCGGCGCAAGCCGGGCGCGCTCAGGGCTTGGCGTGCGCCTCGGCTTCGGCCGGGGCCGCCGCGTCGGCCGCGGGCTTCGGCTTGCGGCCGAGGCACAGCGTCATGAGCGGCCCGGTCATCGCGGTGGTGGCGAGCGCCATCACCAGCAGCATCGTGAAGAGCTCGGGGCCGATCAGGCCCACGTCGAAACCGATCTTGATCACGATCAGTTCCATCAACCCGCGCGCATTCATCAACGAGCCGGTGGCCATACTGTCGCGCCAGCTGTAGCCCGCCATGCGTGCGCCGGCCGCGCCGCCGGCGATCTTGCCGACGGTGGCGACGCCGATGATCAGCAGCATCGCGCCGAGGCTCGTGCCGGTGAAGGCGCTGGCGGTGGTGCCCAGCCCGGCGAGCGCGAAAAAGAGCGGCATCAGCACGACGATGGAAATGGGCTCGATGCGCTCGCTCAGTGAACGCAGGAGACGGTCGTCGCGCGGCAGGCAGGCGCCGAACAGGAAAGCGCCGAACACCGCGTGCAGGTGCAGCCATTCGGTGAGCAGCGCGGTGACCAGGAGGCCGATCATCAGCGAGGCCATCACCGTGGTCGAAGGCTCGCCGTCGGGCGCCTTCACGCGCAGCAGCCAGGCAAAGGCGGGCTTCAGCCCGAAGAACAGAAAGGCCAGCATCACCACCACGCCGACGGTGATCTTGATGAGCCCCGCATAGCCCTCGCCCGCGCCCACCAGCGCCACCACGAAGGCCAGCAGGACCCAGGCGAACACATCGACCACCGCGGCGGCGCTGAGCGACAGCTGGCCGAAGGACGTGCGCGTCATGCCGCGGTCCTTCAGGATGCGCGCCATGACGGGGAAGGCCGTGATGGAGAGCGCGGCCGCCATGAAGAGCGCAAAGGGCCAGAACGCAACGCCGGCCGGTGCGAGCGTGGGGTACAGCGCCGGCGAGATCGCCAGGCCCAGCGCCAGCGGCACGATCACGCTGAGCACGCCCACCGCCCCCGCCGCCTTGATCTGCGAGCGCATGTTCTGCGAGGACCGCAGCTCCAGCCCCACGACGAACATGAACAGCACCAGCCCCACCGTCGACAGCGACGACAGGCCCTGCAGCAGGTCCTTGGCGAAGAGTTGCGCATGCAGCGCAGGAAAGAGCGCGCCCATCACGGCCGGCCCGAGCATCAGGCCCGCGGCCATTTCGCCCACCACGCTGGGCTGCCCCAGGTAGCGCAGCACCCAGCCGCAGATGCGCGCGGTGGTGAGGATGACGACGAGTTGCAGCAGGAGGGTGGTGACGGACATGGGAGATCGGGGGCGCGAGGGCCAGGGGGCGTAGCCGCCGATGTTAGTGCCGCAGGGGACCCGGTTCAATCCGGCCGCCGGGCCGCTAGGATGCGCGCGAGGCACTCGGCCAGCTCCTGCAACCCCAGCGGCTTGTGCAGCACGGCGGCCACGCCCGCATCGCGCGCCCGCTGTTCGAGCGCCACGTTGACGTTGCCACTCACCAGTGCGACGGGCAACTCCGGGCGCTTCGAGCGCAGCAGCCGGGCCAGCTCGCTGCCGGGCATGCCGGGCAGCATCTCGTCGGTGAGCACCGCGTCGAAGCGCCGCGGGTCGGCCTCGAACGCGGCCAGCGCGCGCTCGCTGGTGCCGAAGCCCACCGGCTCGTAGCCCAGGCTCGCGAGCAGTTCCTCGGCCAGTTCGAGCAAGGGCTGCTCGTCGTCCACGATCATCACGACCTCGCCGTTGCCGCGCGGGCAGCCGGGCACGGTGTCCAGCGGTGCCTGCGCCGGCCCGCCGTCCGCCACCTGTCCCTGCAACAGCGGCAGCCACACCGAGACCACGGTCGGCCGGCCGTTGCCGGTCGCCACGTCGATGGCACCGCCGATATCGGCCACGATACCGTGCACCACCGAAAGACCGAGGCCCGTGCCCTCGCCCACCTTCTTGGTGGTGAAGAACGGATCGAACATGCGCTGCAGCACCTCGGGCGAAATGCCCGGGCCGGTGTCGCCCACATCCAGGCGCACGTACGAACCGGCCGCGATGTCGCCGTGCAGCAGCGCGCGCTTCCCGGCGATGTCCACGCGGTCGAGCCGGAGGCTCACCACGCCCTCCTCGCCCATCGCCTGCACGGCGTTCGTGCAAAGGTTCATCACCACCTGGTAGAGCTGCGTGCCATCGCCCACCACGGCCGCGCCGCCGGACTGCAGCCGCGCGTCCACGCGCAGGCCCGGCGGCAGCGTGGGCACGAGCATGGCGATCACTTCTTCGACCAGCGCCTGCATGTTGACCGGCACGCGCTCGGCGATGCCGCTGCGGCTGAAATCGAGAATGCGCCGCACCAGCAGGCGCGCGCGGGCGCCGGCCTGCATCACGCGATCGATGTGGCGGCGCATCGCGCTGCCGGTCTCGGCCTGCTGCTGCGCCATTTCGCCGAAGCCGAGGATGGCGCCCAGGATGTTGTTGAAGTCGTGCGCGATGCCGCCCGACAGGGTGCCCAGCGCCTCGAGCCGCTGCGTCTGCTGCAGGCGCGCCTCGAGCCGGGCCTTGTCGGCCTCGGCGAGCTTGCGGTCGCTCACGTCGGTGGCGGCGCCGAAGAGGCGCAGCGCCGCGCCGGCCTCGTCGCGCACGCAGCGGCCGCGCGCGTGGATCCAGCGCCACTCTCCGCCGGCGTGGCGCACGCGGTATTCGAGCTCGACCGCGTGCGTGCGGCCGGCCAGGTGGTCGTCGAGGGCGGCCTTGGCGTGCGGCGCGTCGTCGGGGTGCAGGTGCACATGGCGCAGCACGTCGGCCGAGGTGGCGAGCGGCGCCGACGCATCGACGCCGTGCAGCGCGCGCCACTTGTCGGAGACGAACACCGTGTCCTCTGCGACGTTCCATTCGGCATGGCCTTCGTTCGCGGCCTCCATGGCCATGGCGTAGCGCTCCTCGCTCTGGCGCAGCGCCAGCTCGCCGCGCTCCTGCCGGCGCAACTGGCGCAGGAGGCCGACGATGGTGAGCACCACCAGCAAGATCAGGAGCACCGTGCGGATGCCCGAGCTCCACATCTCGTCGTACCAGGGCCGCAGCGCCTCTTCCTCGTCGCGCATGACGGCCAGGATGAGCGGCCGCTTGCCCACGCCCACCGCGGCGATCAGCTTGGGCCGGCCGTCCATCGGGTTGATGGCGCGCGCGACCTTGCCG
Source organism: Variovorax boronicumulans (assembly GCF_030812215.1). Taxonomy (GTDB): domain Bacteria; phylum Pseudomonadota; class Gammaproteobacteria; order Burkholderiales; family Burkholderiaceae_C; genus Variovorax; species Variovorax boronicumulans_C. The sequence goes on from NZ_JAUSSG010000002.1 coordinate 574,667, forward strand.
CCTTCCTTCAGTGCCGCGAGTTCGGGAAAGCTCAGCTTCTTGGCCGGATCGTTGGGCCCCGGCTGGCGCACCACCAGCGTGCCGTCGCTCAGCGTGAGAAGCAGCGAGCTGCCCTTGCCCAGCTGGATGGCCGAGTACATGCCTTCCAGGTGCTGCAGCGTGACGATGGCGGTGACCACGCCGCCGAACGCGCCGTTCGGCCCGTCGATGCGGCGCGACACCACCAGCCCCGGCATGCCTTCCGTGCGCGTGGTCATCGGCTCGCTGATGAAAAGGCCCGTGTCGCGCGAATCGCGCTGCGCGGTGAAGTACGGCCGGTCGGACACGTCGGACAGCGGCCCGCCGGTGTCGCGCGAGCGGTGGCGCTGCATGCCGTGGGCATCGACGACGGTCAGCACGCTCACCTGCGGCACGCCGACCGTGCGGGAGGCCAGGCCGGGCGACACCTCGCCGGGCCCGAAGCCGCCGCTGGCAGCCCCGTACCAGTTCGCGGTGTCGCGCAGCACCACGTCGACCGCCTGCATGCTGCGCAGCGACTGCTCGGCCAGCGCCTTGGCAAGGTTGCCGAGCTCGCGCTCGTTGGCCAGCATGATCTGCTGGTGCAGCCGCCAGCCGTCGTAGCCCGCCGAGCCGATGCACGCGGCGATCAGCAACACGCCGGCGGCAACGATGCGGCGGCGCAGGCGGTCGGCGGATTTCATGGAGGGAATCAGTGAGCCGCGCCGAGGGTGTCGGCCACGGCCTGCAGCAGTTCGCCGCGCGCGCAGGGCTTGGCGACGAGGCGGCGCAGGCCAAGGGCCAGGGCCGGGTTCGAATCGCTGTGCAGGCTGCGGCCGAGGCGGGTCGAGAGGCCGATGAGCGCCGCCCGCGGATAGCCGGCCCGCACGGCGCGCACCGTGTCGGCGCCGCCGCCCCGCAGGTCGGGCACATCGACGATCACCAGGTCTGCATCGGCACCACTGGAGGCGCCCTGCGCGGGCAGCGCCCGCACGGCGTAGCCCTCGCCCAGCAGCCATTCGCAAATCAGTGTTCGCATGGCGCTATCTTCCTCGATCACTACGACGGTCGGCATGGTGTCTCTGTTCGGTGCAGGCGGCGCGGGTTGCCGCCCAGGCTCCATTGGCGCTCCCGCACATGCCGCCCTCATGTCGGCCGTGGCGCGGACATTTCATCTGTAATCCGCTCGCAGGCCGCGCGCAGCGAAGTTGCATTACCCTTCGGTTCCATGAGCGCCAGCCACCACATCCTTGTCGTCGACGACGATCCGGCCATCCGGGAACTGATGGCCGAGTACCTCACCGAGAACGAGCTGCGCGTGACCACCGCCGTCTCGGGCGCCGAGATGAAGAAGGCGCTCGCGGAATCGGTCATCGACCTGGTGGTGCTCGACCTGCGCCTGGGCGGCGAAGACGGCATGCACCTGGCACGCCACCTGCGCGAGACCAGCGCCATTCCCGTCATCATCGTGACCGGCAAGCGCGACGAGGCCGACCGCGTCATGGGCCTGGAGATCGCGGCCGACGACTACATCACCAAGCCCTTCAGCAACCGCGAACTGCTCGCGCGCATCCGCGCGGTGCTGCGGCGCTACCAGGTGCAGCGCGACGCCACCGCGGCCGCGCCGGCCAAGGGCGGCACCGAACGCCGGGCCTATCGCTTCGCGGGCTGGGAACTCAACGTGCTGGTGCGCCGCCTCACCGGTCCGGACGGCCGGCGGGTGGAACTGAGCAACGGCGAATTCAACCTGCTGCTGGCGCTGTGCGAGGCGCCCCAGCGCGTGCTCTCGCGCGACCAGCTGCTCGAACTCTCGCGCCTGCACGGCGCGGAGGTGTACGACCGGTCGATCGACGTGCAGATCCTGCGCCTGCGGCGAAAGATCGAGGTCGATGCCTCGTCGCCGCAGTTCATCCGCACCGAGCGCGGTGCGGGTTACGTGTTCGATACGCCGGTCGACGCGCTGAACTAGGGCCTCAAAGGCCCTGCACCTGCACCGGCTTGCCGGGCTGGCCCGCCACCTGCGGCGCGATCACCAGATAGCGCCGCGAAGCTTGCGCATTCGACTGCACGATCTGCCGGATCGGCCCGATGGCGTTCACGATGGCCGAGCCCGCGGGGTTGGTCATGAAGTTGGCCAGCGGCTGCAGCGCGCCGCCGCCATCGGGCTGCTCGGCGAGTGCCAGCACATAGGGCGCCTTCGGCTCGAGCCCCGTCGCGGACGCTTGCAGCACCTGCGTGAGCCCCTGGTCGAACAGCGTCACGCTGGTGGGCGTACCCGCCTTGTCGCCCTGCACGGCCACGAGCGTCAGGTGCGCGGCCTGCCCCGCCACGCCGAGCGGCTGCAGCCCCTGCAGGCCGTCGCCCTCCGGCACCGCATTCGGCACATAGGCAATCGCCTGCGGCGCCTGGCCGATGGGCACTTCGCCCACGACCTTGTTCGTCGCCGTGTCGATGGCGGCGAGCGCGTCGGCGTTCTCCAGCCCCACGTAGATGCGCGAGCCGTCGCCCGAAGGCCAGATGCCGTGCGGCAGCTTGCCGACCGGAATGGTTGCGACCTGCGAGAAATCGTCGGTGCGGAACACCTTCACCTGGTTGAGCCCGCCGATGGTCACGTAGGCGAAGGTGCCCTTCTTCGTGGCGGCGAAGTTGACGTGGTTGGTGATCGGCCCGGTGTCGAACGACTTGATGACCGCGAACGGCGGCTTCGCATCGAACACCATCGTGCGGCCTACGTCCTTGAGGGTGAGCCACACCTGCCTGCCATCGGGCGTGGCCGCGATGTTGGGGCAGAACGGGCTGTCCTGCTCCACGCGGCCGACGATCTGTTTCGTGGCGGTGTCGATCACCACCGTCTCTGGGTTGAATGAGGAGCACACGTAGCCGTACTTGCCGTCCGGCGAGAAGATCTGCATGCCGGGCCCGGCGGGCGTGACGATGCGGGTCTTCTCCTCGAAGGTGGCCGCATCGATCACCGACACGTAGTTCTCGCCGCGCACCGTGACCCACACCTCCTTGCCGTTGGGCGTGAAGAAGGCCTCGTGCGGCGAGCGGCCGACGTAGGTGGTGTGCTTGACGGCGTTGGTCGCGGTGTCGATGAAGGTCACCGAGTTCGAGCCGATCGACACGATGGCGAGCGTGCGGTGGTCGGGCGAGAAGCCCATGCCGTGCACCAGCACCTGGCCCTTGTAGAGCGGGCTGAAATTGCCAGGCGACGGATCGCCCAGGCGGATCACGCCCAAGAGCTTGTTGTCGACCGGATCGGTCACGGAGACGGTGTTGGAGAACTGCTCGGCGGCGTAGACGCGGTCGCGGTGGCTCACCGGAATGTCGGCTGACGCGGCGGCGCCGGGGACCTGGCCCGCTTCCGCGAATGACGAGGCGAGAAAAAGCGATGCGCACAGCAGCGCGGCGGCGTGACGAATGGGGGTCATGGGTTGTCTCGGTGCTCCATGTGCATGCCGGGCATCGTGTGTGGTGGATGCGGCAAGGAATTTGTCGTGTCGGTGGCGGCAAGGCCCTGCGTCGGTGCAGGTGCCGAGGGCGGCAGCGGCTGGCCGAGCGCGAGGCGCATCGCCGCGATCTCCTGCTGCTGCTCGACGATGATTTCCTGCGCGATGCGGCGCAGTTGCTCGTTGCGGCCGTAGCGCAACTCGGCCTGCGCCATTTCGATCGCGCCCTGGTGGTGCGGAATCATCATCGCGGCGAAATCGCGATCGACGTCGCCGGAGGGCTTGATCTCCATCGCGGCCATCATCCGGCTCATGGCGGCGTCGTTCTCGGCGGCGAAGGCGGCGGCGAGCGAGTCGGCCGCCGCGGGCAACACGCCCACGGCAGCGACCAGCGCCGCAACCGCCCCAGCCGCCAGCGCGATGCCGCGCTGGCGGCGCGGGGACGCGGCGCTCACTGGCCTGCGCTCTGCGGCGCGGCCATTGCGACTGCGCTGTTCGTCGCCGCTGCATTACCGCCGTGCGCAAGGAAGAACGAGCCGCTGTCTTCGCCGTAGAGCGCATCGAAGTGACCGCCCTTCTCGGCCGCGGCCAGCTCGGCCTTGACCTCGGCGCGCGGCTCGGTCGACTTGAAGTTGCGCGAGAGGTAAGCCGAACCGCTGTCGGTGGCGACCAGCACGCCGAGCGTGCCGTCGGCCTTGGCCTGTGCCAGTTCGGCCTTCACTTCGGCGCGCGGTTCGCTCGACTGGAAATGGCGCGACAGGTAGGCCGAGCCGCTGTCTTCGCCCGTCAGCGCAGCCAGTTGGCCGCTGGCCTGGGCCGCCTTCAATTGCGCGACGACCTCGGCGCGGGTCAGGCTCTGGGCCGAGGCGGCACCGGCCGCGGTGAGCATCACGGTGGCGGCAAGTGCAGCCATGGCGGCATTGAGTTTCTTCATGATCGTTTCCTTCTAGATGCGCATCTGAAAAAGTAGAAGGGGTGCGCCGGCAGACACGCGTCCGGCAAGCCCCAAGCCAACACGGGGTGATCCAGGCACCGGGGGCGGTGCTTGTCTCGGGCTCTACTTTGCGAAGCGCGCGTTGCGCACGGATTGCGCGCGCGGCGCGGCCGATTCAGATGAAGCGGGAACGATTGCAGATGAAATACGCGGCCGTTTTCCTTTGGCCTTTCGGGCTATTCGATCCAGCGGTTGGCCCACTGGTTGAGTGGTGTCAGCCGTTTGACGAGTTCACCGCCCGCCTCGGTGAGCACATAGCCCGTGCCCGAGAGCTCGACGATGCCGGCTGTGCGCAACTCCTTGAGCCGGTCGTTCAGCACCGAGGGCGACATGTCGTCCGTGCTCACCCGCAGCGCCCTGAAGCTCTGCGGCGCGCCGTCGCGCAGTTCCCAAAGGATGCGCAGCGTGCCCTTGCGGCCCAGTTGCTCCAGCAGCCGCATGATGGGCCGCCGCGCTGCTGGCGCGGGCTGCGGCGCCGATGCTTCCTCTTCGTTTTCCATGTCGTGCTTTCGGTGATCGAACGGCCGCCATTGCGCTACGGATTACGTAGCGATAGACTGCGCCGAATCGCTACGCTTTTCGTAGCGATTTCAACGCATTCTACGAAGGATTCCGACCATGACGACTGCCGCCATGCCAAGCGCTCGCACGCCTCGCATTCCACCGCTCGAAGCCCCCTTTCCCGAACCGATTGCCGACCTGCTGGCGCGAATGAACCCGCCCGGAAGACCCGAGATCCTCGCGCTCTTCCGCGTGCTGGCCATCAACCCGGAACTCGCAGAGCGAACACTGGGGCTGGGCCGCTATCTCCTGGGTCGCAAGGCGGCCGTCAGCCTGCGCGACCGCGAGGTGGTGATCACCCGCGCCTGCGCCCGCTGCGGCGCCGAGTACGAATGGGGCGTGCATGTGGCGGCCTTCGCCGATGCGGCCGGATTCAACGAGGTCAACCGGCGCGTGATGGCGTCCGTGGCCGAAGACGTGGCGCAACTCGCGCCGCGCGACCGGCTGCTGGTGCGGCTGGTCGATCAGTTGCACGACCACAGCGACATCGACGAGGCGCTCTGGCAATCGCTCGGCGAACACTGGAGCCACGCGCAACTGATCGAGCTGATGATGCTCGCAGGCTGGTATCACGCGGTGAGCTATGTGTGCAACGCGGCGCGCGTGCCGCTGGAGAAATGGAGCGCGCGCTGGTAGGCCCGGGGGCGTGGAACGCTCCCCTGCAATTGACCGATCCCAAGGCGACCGCTAGGATCTTTGGCATGGTTGCTCATGCTTCTTTGCCCTCCCGACTTGTCCGCGCATGCTGTCTCGGCCTGCCAAGGGGCACTTGCGGCTAGCACCTGATCTTCGTCCGCATCCCTGAGGCCACCCGTTGAAAGACCGGTGGCCTTTTTGTTTTGCGCAACCGGCAACTCTCTCCACGAAAGGCCCGAATGTCCCTTGCCTTGTACGACACCTGGTCGCGCACCGTGCGCCCCTTCGCTCCCTTGCAGACCGACCACGTGGGCCTGTACTGCTGCGGGCCGACGGTGTACGACTACGCGCACATCGGCAACCTTCGAACCTATGTGTTCGAGGATGTGCTGCGTCGCGTGCTGATGCTGAACGGGTACGAGGTCCGGCACATCGTCAACATCACCGACGTCGGGCACCTGGTCTCGGATGCCGACGAGGGCGAGGACAAGATGGAGAAAGGAAGCCGTCGAACCGGCAAGTCCGCCTGGGAGATCGCGGAGCACTACACCGAAGCCTTCCTGTCCGACTGGCGGGCGTTGAACCTGCTGGAGCCCACCGCGTGGCCGCGTGCGACCGACCATATCCCCGAGCAACTGGAATTCATCGCGGCCTTGCAGCGCAAGGGCTACACTTACCAGACAGCCGACGGCCTGTACTTCGACACAACCAGGCAGGACGACTACGGCCATCTGGCCCGCCTCGACCGCGCAGGACTTCGCGCCGGCACGCGTGTCGCAATGGGCGAGAAGCGCGATGTTTCCGATTTCGCCCTCTGGAAGTTCAGTCCGATGAACTCGAAGCGGCAGATGGAATGGGACAGCCCCTGGGGCCGTGGCTTTCCCGGCTGGCACATCGAATGCTCAGCCATGTCCGCCAAGCACCTGGGGCCGTGGTTCGATATCCACTGCGGTGGAGAGGACCACATCGGCGTGCATCACAGCAATGAAATCGCGCAGACGCAGGCATGCCACGGCACCCGGCTCGCTAACTTCTGGATGCATGGCCACTTCCTCATGCTCGACGACAGGAAGATGGCCAAGACGGACGGCGATTTCGTGCGCCTGCAGACACTGGTCGATCAAGGCATCGATCCCCTGGCCTACCGTTATCTCTGCCTCACGGCGCACTACCGAAGCACCTTGCGCTTCACCGAGGAAGCAATCACCGCAGCGCAATCCGCGCTGGACCGCTTGCGCAAGGCGTACCTGGATTGGCCTGGCGGTGGCACGGCCGACGAAGGGTTCGTGCGTCGCTTCGACGCCGAGGTCGGTCAGGACCTCAACCTGCCGCGCGCGCTGGCGGTTCTCTGGGAGCTGGTCAGAAGCGAACTGCCGGCGGCAACCCGGCGCGCCACGGTCGACCATTTCGACACCGTGCTGGGACTTCGGCTGGCCGAGTGGCAGGTGCTCGCTCCGGACATTCCCGCGAACGTTGCAGCCCTGCTCACGGTCCGCGAGGAAGCACGCGCCGGCAAGAATTGGGCAGAGGCCGATCGCTTGCGCGATGCATTGCGGGCCCTGGGCTGGCGGGTCGAGGACAGCGCGAGCGGGCAGCGGTTGAGCCCGGACGAGAAGTAAAAGCCGTGCAGCCTACTTGGGGGCCCGCATCAACCGCAGCCCGTTCGCCACCACCAGCAGGCTCGCCCCCATGTCGGCGAACACCGCCATCCACATCGTCGCGCTGCCGAACACCGCGAGCACGAAGAACACGCCCTTGATGCCGAGCGCCAGCGTGATGTTCTGCCACAGCACCGCGTGCGCGCGGCGCGAGAGGCGGATCGTCTCGGGAATGCGGCGCAGGTCGTCGTTCATGATGACCACGTCGGCCGCTTCCATCGCGGTGTCGGTGCCCGCGCCGCCCATGGCGAAGCCGATGTCGGCCTGCGCGAGCGCCGGTGCGTCGTTGATGCCGTCGCCGGTCATCGCGACCGCGCCGTAGCGCGCCTGCATGGCCTTGATGGCGCCGAGCTTCTCTTCGGGCAGCAGGTTGCCGCGCACGTCCTCGATGCCGGCGTGGCCGCCGATGGTCCTGGCGGTTGCGGCGTTGTCGCCGGTGAGCATCACGGGCACGACGCCGAGGGCGCGCAATTCAGCCACGGCGGCTTGCGACGATTCCTTGATCGTGTCGGCGACGGCGAACAGCGCGAGCACCGCCTGGCTCGATGCGAGCAAGGTCACGGTGCGGCCCGCCTCTTCATGGCGCTTGAGCTCGGCTTCGAGCGCCGGGGTGCACAGGCCCTTCTCCTCGATCAAACGGTGATTGCCGAGCATGTAGCCCTGCCCCGAAAGCACGGCCTGCACGCCGCGCCCCGGCAGCGCGGTGAAGTCGCCGACCTCTTCGCGCTCGCCCTTCAGGCCCTCGGCGATGGCCTTCGACACGGGATGGTCCGAGCGGCCCGCGATGCTCGCGGCGATCGCGAACACCACCGCTTCGTTGCTGCCCGAGGCATCGAGCACCGTCGATTCGACCAGCTTCGGCTTGCCTTCGGTGATGGTGCCCGTCTTGTCGAGCGCCACCGCCTTGAGCTTGCGTGCCTCTTCGAGGTAAGTGCCGCCCTTGATCAGGATGCCGCGCCGCGCAGCCGATGCGAGCGCGCTCACGACGGTGACGGGCGTCGAGATCACCAGCGCGCATGGGCATGCGATGACCAGCAGCACCAGCGCCTTGTAGATGGCCTGCAGCCAGGTCCAGTCCATGAAGAGCGGCGTGAACAGCGCAATGGCCAGCGCCAGCACGAAGACCGCGGGCGTGTAGATCGCGGCGAACCGGTCGACGAAACGCTGCGTGGGCGCCCGCGTGCCCTGCGCCTCTTCGACCGCGTGGATGATGCGCGCGAGCGTGGTGTTGGCCGCCACCGCCGTGACGCGGAATTCCAGCGCGGCGGTCTGGTTGATGGTGCCCGCGAAGACCGGGTCGCCCACGGTCTTGTCGACCGGAATGCTCTCGCCCGTGACCGGTGCCTGGTCGATGGCGCTCAGGCCCGCGGTGACCACGCCGTCGAGCGGCACGCGCTCGCCGGGACGGATGCGCGCGATGGCGTCGAGCGCCACGGCGTCCGCCCTCATGGTCTGCCAGCTGCCGTCGGGTTGCTTGACTTCAGCCTGTTCGGGTGCGAGCGCGAGCAGGCTCTGGATCGCGTTGCGGGCGCGGTCGACGGCGCGGGCTTCGATCAGCTCGGCAATCGCATAGAGCGCCATCACCATCGCGGCCTCGGGCCACTGGCCGATGACGAAGGCACCGGTCACGGCAACGGCCATCAGCGCGTTGATGTTGAGGCGCCCGCGCACCAGTGCGCCGAAGCCCTTCTTGTAGGTGTCGAGGCCGGCCAGGCCGATGGCTGCGAGCGCGAGCACCATCTCGGCGGCCATGAAGCCCACGCCGTCGAGGGCCAGGAAGGAGATCGATTCGGCCGCGATGGCCAGCACCAGCGCGGCGACAAGGCGCGCGAGACCGGTGCTCATTCCCGCAATGCGCGCGGGAGCGGCCGGGGCAGCCGTGCCGCCGACCGGCTCGGGCTTGAAGCCGGCCTTGCGGATCGCATCGAGCGCTCGGGGCAGCGCGCCATCGTCGGCCGTGATGGCCATGGTGCGCTCGCCGAGGCGAAAGCGCAGCCCCTGGATGCCGGCCACCGGCTCGAGCGCGCGGCGGATCTCGGACTCCTCGACCGCGCAGTCCATCGTGGGAATGCGAAAAAGCAAGGCGCCCTTGGGAATGTCGGCGGTGTCCACGGCAGGTGGTGACGAACCGCAGACCGGGTTGCCGCAGCAAGACGTTTCGGCGTGGGCATGGGCGTGGGCGTGCGCGGGTCCATGGGAGTGATCGTGACCATGGTCGTGGTCGTGATGAAGGGCCGGCGTCACGGGCTTCAGGGCGTTCTGGTTCGTCATGAAGGCAATTGGAAACCCTGAAGCAGGTGTAGAGTCAAACGCTGAATTCCCACTTCTGGATCTGCCGCATCATGAAAATCGGTGAACTGGCCAAGGTCGCGAACACGCCGGTCGAAACCATCCGGTACTACGAGCGCGAGCAGTTGCTGCCCGAGCCCGCGCGCACCGACGGCAACTACCGCATCTACGACGACGAGCACGCCCAGCGCCTGGGCTTCATCCGGCGCTGCCGCTCGCTGGACATGACGCTCGACGAGATCCGCAGCCTGCTGAAATTCCGCGACGCACCGCAGGACGACTGCGGCCAGGTCAACCAGTTGCTGGACGACCACATCGGCCACGTGGCCGCGCGCATCTCCGAACTGAAGACCCTCGAGAAGCAGTTGAAGGCACTGCGCCTGCAGTGCTGCGGACCGGAGTCGGCGAGTGCCTGCGGCATCCTGCAGGAACTGGACACCGCCGCGCTCGCGCCGGAGAGCTTCGGGCAGCACGCGGGGCATGTGCATGGGTCGTTGCACGGCGCGGCGGGGAAGCGGTCGGGTTGAGGGGGTGAATCCAGGGCGGCGCTTCGGACATTGCCCCGTGCTCAAAAGCGGCCGGCCCCAAGGCGCTCCGCCAGCAGTCAAGCCGCCCTTCGCGCGCCATCACGAAATGCATTCGTTGCCGTTCGGAATGCCATCACCGGATCGCCAGCCGCTGTAATCGCTCGCCCGATCACCACATGTGAGGCGCCCGCTTCCGCTGCGGCCGCAGGGTCGGCAACCCGCATTTGATCGCCGCCTCCACTACCGAGTAACTGGATGCCTGGACAGACGATGAGGGCACCTTCGGGAAGAATCCGACGCAATAGTCTTGCCTCCCGGGCCGACGCGACGACGCCTTGGCACCCTGCCTTGCTCGCCAACAGGGCCAGCCTCTGGACCTGTGCATCGACCGAGGGCGCCAGGCCAATTTCGGGCAAGTCTTCATCGCTCAAGCTGGTGATGACCGTCAGCGCCAGTACCTTGAGATGAGGGAAGGACGCTGCCGCATCAACCGCAGCCCGCAGGACCGCCGAGCCAGCCGAAGCGTGGACCGTTACCCATGTGACCCCCAGCTTTCCCGCCTCCCTGACGGCGCCCGCGACCGAATTGGGAATCTCGTGAAGCTTGAGGTCGAGGAACACGCTCTTGCCCAGGCTGACAAGGTGGCGCGGCAAATCCGGGCCAGCCGCTGTCAGCGTCTGAAGACCGGCCTTGTAGTGGTCTGCTTCGGCGCCAAGCAGCGCGACCAGTGCCATCGCGTCGGATGCGGAATCGAAGTCGAGCGAAACAATTACTGATGAGGTCATTGCTGTTGATGCCTGCTCCTGGCCGATCGTACCCATCCGTGCAAGACCGAATCGAAACAGCAACGTCTCAACCGTCTCGCGCCAGCCAGCTTGCAAGCTACCCCGTCACACCTGTTCCCTTGCCACCCGCACTCCCACGCCGCGGAATCCAATACCCCAGCATCCCCGCCGCGGCAAAGGCAATCAAGCCGGTCACCGCGATCCCCGCAGCAAGCGACAGCCCTCCGGCCAACAGAGACAGCAATGCCGGCCCGCACGAGGAGCCGATGTCGGACATCAAGCGCCATATGCCAAGAAAGTGCGCGCGTCCGTGGCGCGGCGAGTGGTCGGCGCCGAGGGTCATGATCATCCCCGAGCCGATGCCGTTGCCGAACCCGATCGCGAGGGAAGCGATCAGCAGCGTCACGACGCCGGACGTGAGAGGCATCAGCAGCATGGCCAGCCCCATGATCAGCATCGACGGCACCGCGACCCAGCGCCTGCCTTTCCTGTCCATCACCTTGCCGGCCGGATAGAACACCAGCATGTCGATGCCCCCCGCCAGGCCATAGATCAGCGACGCCACCGAGGGCGCCAGCATCAGGTGGTCGGCCCACAGCGGGATCACGGCCTGGCGCGAAGCGCGCACCGCGCTGACCAGCACCACGCCGACACCGAGCGTGAGGAACACGTGGCGGTGATCCCGCAGCGTCGAGACGATGGAGGTCGAGGCGGGCGCGGCCTGCCCGGCCGGGATCGGCGGCGCCTCCAGGTCGGGGATGCGCGCGCCGATGGCAGCCGCCGCCATCACCGCCACGGTGCCGACGACATAGGCCGCCCACAGGCCGAACGCATGCACGGCCGCAGCCGCGAGGAAAGGTCCCGCGAACATGCCGATGCGCATGACGCCGCCCAGCGTCGACAGCGCACGCGCACGGTATTCGATGGGCACCGCCTCGGTCATGTAGCTCTGGCGCGCCAGGTTGTAGACCGCCTGCGACATGCCCACCATGAAGCAGCCCGTGGCGAACAGGCCCAGATGCGAAGTCAACACGCAAAGGAGCATGCCGAGGCCGCTCCACACACCCGCCGCGACGATGGCCCAGCGCTCGCCCCAGCGCATGGTGATCATCGAGGCCGGGATGTTGTTGAACAGCGAGCCGATGCCGATCATCGCGATGACCAGCGCGGCCATGGGCACGGAAGCGCCCAGGTCGCGCGCGGTCAGCGGCACGATCGGCAGGATGGCGCCCTCGCCCAATCCGAACAACAGCGAGGGGGCAAAGGCCGGTATGGCGATGCGCCACAGGGAGAACGAGGACGTGGGGGACGAAGTCGAAGCGGCGGGCGGGGATGACATGAGAGAGAGGCCGGGTTCTTGCCACCGCGCGCCGGGTGGGCCAAGGCGCCGCGATTGTCTCGCCGATACCTGACCTCTGCCTGTACTCGGGAACTGGCCAACCGACCGTGCGGCCGGCTACTTCACTTCCCCACCAGCTGCGTCAGCTTCTCTGCCTCGAAGCTCTCGTCGCGCGCCGCATCCCCGGGCACGCAGTCCTTGGTGCCCGGATGGGCCGACAGCTTCTCAATCGCCTGCCACAGCAGCGCGATCTGGTGTTCCTGGCCCGACGCGTTGTCGATCAGCCCGCGCATGGCCTGGCTCAGCGGATCGTCTTCCTGCGTGATGCCGTAGGCGGAAAACTTCTGCGACTCGGACACGTCGGCGCTCTCGCCGGTCTTCGACGGGATGATGCGCGCGGGAATGCCCACCGCGGTCGCCCCGGCCGGCACCGGCTTGATGACCACCGCGTTGCTGCCGATCTTGGCGCCATCGCCGACGACGAAGCCGCCCAGCACCTTGGCGCCCGCGCTCACCACCACGTTCTTTCCCAGCGTCGGATGCCGCTTGGTGCCCTTGTAGAGCGAGGTGCCGCCCAGCGTCACCCCCTGGTAGATGGTGCAGCCGTCGCCGATCTCGGCCGTCTCGCCGACCACCACGCCCATGGCGTGGTCGAAGAACACGCGCTCGCCGATCTTGGCCGCGGGATGGATCTCGATGCCGGTCATCCAGCGCGCCCAGTGCGCGATGAAGCGGGCGGGCCACTTGAATCCATGCGTCCAACAGGCATGCGCCCAGCGATGCAGCACCACGGCGTGAAAGCCCGGGTAGACCGTCATCACTTCCCAGGCGCTGCGAGCGGCCGGGTCGCGTTCGAGGATGCACCGGATGTCGGCGCGCAGTCGAGAAAACATCGCTGCCCTTGTTGTCGTTATATCGATAGTGGGCGGGCAGTCTAAAGCCCGGTGTCTTCGCGTACTTTCGATGGGGTTTTACCCCCCGGAGCCGCCCCTGGGGCCCTTGGCCGCGTCCGTCATGGCCTTGGCGATGCCGCGCAGGATGTGGATTTCCTCGGGTGTCGGCTGGGCCCGGTTGAACAGCTGCTGCAGCCGCGGCATCAGCTTCTTCGGCGCGGCCGGGTCGAGAAAACCAATGTCCACCAGCGAGCGCTCCCAATGGTCGAGCATGCCCGCCACCGACTGCGCATCGGCCGCCTGCACGGGGGCCGTGGCGTCGCGCACCTCGTACCCGCCGAGCGCCAGCCGCCATTCGTAGGCCACCACCTGGATGGCCGCACCGAGGTTGAGCGAGCCGAATTTGGGGTCGGTGGGAATGCTCAGGGCGACGTTGCAGCGATAGACGTCTTCATTGCGCATGCCGAAACGCTCGGAGCCGAACAGGAAGGCGACGTGCTGCGCATCGCCCGCTTTCGCCAACGGCTCCAGGTGCTCACGCGGCGTGCGGGTGGGCGGGCCGAAGTCGCGCGGAATCATGGCCGTGGCGCACAAGTGGGTCACCCCGTCCAGCGCTTCGTCCAGCGTCTCGACGATGCGGGCGTTGGTCAGCACGTCCAGGGCGCCACTCGCGCGCTGGATGGTTTCTTCCCGCCGGAGCACGTTGGCCCAGCGCGGCGCCACCAGCACGAGGTCGTCGAAACCCATGGTTTTCATGGCGCGGGCGGCGGCGCCCACATTGCCTGCGTGGCTGGTCTGGATCAGGATGAAACGGGTGCGCATGGGGGGTTTGGAGACACTAACGGGGCGGAGCCGGTAAAATGCCCGATTCTCGCCGCCCGCATCGCCGGGCCGCAGGGTCGCCAAGAGATCGCATTTTGGAGACCAATCCCACCGTTCTTCTCACAATCCAGAATGTCGTCCCCCAACCTGCATCCCATGCTCAATGTGGCCGTCAAGGCCGCACGCGCCGCCGGCGCCATCATCAATCGCGCCGCCCTCGACGTCGAGTCGGTCCGCATCTCGCAAAAGCAGGTCAATGACTTCGTCACCGAAGTCGATCACGCCAGCGAAAAAGCCATCATCGAAACGCTGCTTGGCGCATACCCGGGGCACGGCATCCTGGCCGAAGAATCGGGCACCGAATATGGCGCCAAAGACTCCGATTACGTCTGGATCATCGATCCGCTCGACGGCACCACCAATTTCATCCACGGCTTCCCGGTCTACTGCGTGTCGATCGCGCTGTCGGTGCGCGGCAAGATCGAGCAGGCGGTCATCTACGACCCGAGCCGCAACGACCTCTTCACCGCCACCAAGGGCCGCGGCGCCTACATGAACGACCGGCGCATCCGCGTCTCCAAGCGCACCCGCCTCTCCGAGTGCCTGGTGTCCACCGGTTTCCCGTTCCGCACCGGCGACAACTTCAAGCAGTACCTGGCCATCATGGCGGACATGATGCCCCGCATGGCGGGCCTGCGCCGCCCCGGCGCCGCCGCACTCGACCTCGCCTACGTGGCCGCCGGCTTCACCGACGCCTTCTTCGAAACCGGCCTCAACCCCTGGGACGTGGCCGCGGGATCGCTCCTGGTCACCGAGGCCGGCGGCCTGATCGGCAACTTCACCGGCGAGCCCGAGTTCCTCGAGCAGCGCGAGTGCCTGGCCGGTGCGCCGCGCATCTACGGCCAGATCGTGCCGCTGCTCGCCAAGTACTCGAAGTTCGCCAACGTGGACGACAAGCTGCGCGCCAGCGACCGCGTGCGCGCCGTGTCGGCCTCGACCAAGGCGAATACCGATGACGCCTCGGTCGACCTCTACGCCCGCAGCACGGTGGTCGATTTCGCGGACGAAACGGCCGAGGGTGAGGCGCCCGCCGTCGCCGCCAAGCCCGCGCAGCGCAAGCTCACGCGCATCCGCCGCGAGGCCCCTTCCAGCCCCGCCGAGGGCGACGCTCCCGCCAAGTGATGACGGGGCCCAGCGCAGCCGTCCGGGTCCGAGCCGCGTTGCGCATTGCGCTCAGCCACTACGTGGCGAGCGGGCTCACCGTCGCGCTCGGCCTCTTGTTCATCTCGGGCGGCGTGCACCTCTGGCTCGGCACCATCGCCGCGTCGGCCGCGGCCACCGGCGTGATCGTCACCGCGCCGCCCGACCTGCCCGGCCCGCGCCGCGGCAAGTTCTTCCAGATGCTGCCGGCGCCGCTCATCGGCCTGCCGCTGTTCTTCGCGGTGCAGATGCTGCACAGCGCGCCGATCCGCCTAGGGCTGGTGCTGGTGCCGGCCACCTTCATGGCCTTCCTCGCCATGGCCTGGGGCAAGCGCGGCATTCCCATCGCCATCGCGGTGATGTTCTCGATGGTCTTCTCGATGGCCACGCCCGCGCCGGTCGACATGGCCGAGGCCATCCAGCGCACCTGGCATTTCGGGCTGGGCGCGGGCCTCTATGTGATCTGGGCGACGCTCGCCAACCTCGCGCTCAACGGGCGCTTTCGCACCCAGTCGGTGGCCGACGTGCTGTATTCGCTGGCCGCGCTCATGCGCACCGAAGCCGGCCAGTTCACCCCGCAGGACGAAACCCGCGACATCCGCGACACGCCCGCCCCCGTGCTGGGCCAGTTGCTGCGCGAACAAGCCGCCTTGGCCGACCAACTGCAGGCCACGCGCGACATCGTGCTCGAATCGCCCCGCACGCCGCGCCGCCAGCGCCTCGCGGCCATGCTGGTGATCGTTCTGGAGATGCGCGACCAGCTGCTCGCGAGCGAACTCGACCTCGACGCGCTCCTGGCTCACCCGGCCCACGCCGACGCGCTGATCGAAATGCGCCGGGTGCTCGAAGAACTCTCCGACGAAACCATCGCCCTCGCGGACGCGCTCATGCTGGGCCGCCACCCCGACCCCGTGACCGACCGCCGCCCGCGCCTTGCGGCCATTCACGTCTCGGCGGACGATGAACACCACCATGGCCGCCCCGGCCCGACCGCCGCGATGCTCGCGCGCGGCCTCGCCAGCCGCATCGGCCACATCAACGACGAGGTGCTGCGCCTGTCGGCCATGGCGCGCGGCGATGCCGAGCCCAACCTGGCCGTGGTGCGCGCCAACTGGCAGCTTTTCGTGAGCCCGACCGACTGGACGTGGCGCCCCTTCTTCACACTGTGGCGCTGGGACCAGCCGCCGCTGCGCCACGCCATCCGCGCGGCGCTGGCCATCGCGGCCGGCTACGCCATCGCGGTGTCGATGCCCTGGGGCTCGCACGACTACTGGATCCTCCTGACCATCGTGGTGGTGCTGCGCGGCAGCCTCTCGCAGACGCTGGAGCGGCGCAACGCCCGCGTGGCCGGCACGCTGCTGGGCTGCGTGCTCGCGGTGGGGCTGCTCTCGGCGCACCCTTCGGCGCTGTGGCTGCTGGTCATCGTGACCGTGGCCCAGGCCATCGCGCACAGCTTCGCGGTGCGGCGCTACCTCATCACCGCGGTCGCGGCCACGGTGCTCGGCCTCGTGCAGGCGCACATGCTGAACACCGGCACCGCGCCGATCTTCGCGCTCTTCGAGCGCATCGCCGACACGCTCATCGGCGCCGCGCTCGCCTGGGGCTTCTGCTACGTGCTGCCCTCGTGGGAGCGCACGCAGATCCCGGCGCTGGTGGCGCGCGTGCTCACCGCGCAGGCCCGCCATGCGCGTCTTGCGCTCGGCCTCGGGCAACTGCAGACCATCGACAGCAGCCCCGAGCTCGAATGGCGGCTCGCGCGCCGCGAGGCCTTCGACAGCCTCTCTGCGCTGGTGCAGGCCACGCAGCGCGCCCTCTCCGAGCCGCGCGCAGTGCAGCCGCCGCTGGAGCCGCTGGAACACCTGCAGGCCCACAGCTACCAGATGCTCGCGCAGCTGAGCGCCGTGAAATCGATGCTCGTGCTGCGGCGCGACCGCCTCACGCCGGGCGAGGTCGAGGGCCCGCTCGCGCGCACCGCGCAACGCATCGAGGCCGCCATCGGAACTACCCCGACCACCGGCCCCTCTCAACCCGAGAGCCCGGGCTCCACCACGGTGGGCGGCCCGATTCCCCTGCCCGACCCGTTCGACAACGACATCAGCCCCTGGCTGCTGCGCCGGCTCGACCTGGCGACGGCCCTTGCCACGCAGCTGCGCGACGACGCGGCGCGCATTCTTCAACCTCTGAACGAGACGACAGAAGCCCCAACGACCACCACTGCCTGATGACCCAAGAGATTCTTGCCCACCCCTGGTTCGGCACCTGGCTTGCCGTGATCGTCGCCGTCCCGCTCGCTCTTCTGGTCCACCGCATCGGCGGCCTCGTGCTCAAACGCATCACGCGACCCGCGCCCGCGGTGCATGCGATGGTCGTCAACTGCCAGTCGCCCGCCAGGCTGGTGCTGCCGCTGGTGGCGCTGCTGCTGATCTTCCAGGCCGCACCCGACGACCTGCGCTTCATCGCCGGCGTGCGGCATCTGAACGGCCTCTTGCTCATCGCCGCGGCCACCTGGCTCATCGTGCGCGCCATCAGCGGTTTTGCCGACGGCGTGCTGGCGCAGCACCCGTCCGACGTCGCCGACAACCTGCAGGCGCGCCGCGTGCTCACGCAGACCCGCGTGCTCGCGCGCACCGCCATGTCGGTGGTCATCGTGGCCGGCGGCGCGATGATGCTCATGACCTTTCCGGGCGCGCGCCAGGTCGGCGCCAGCCTCCTGGCCTCGGCCGGCGTGATCGGCATCGTGGCCGGCCTTGCGGCCAAGCCGGTCTTCAGCAACCTCATCGCCGGCCTGCAGATCGCGCTGGCGCAGCCGATCCGCATCGACGACGTGCTGGTGGTCGAGGGCGAATGGGGCCGCGTCGAAGAGATCACCGGCACCTTTGTCGTGGTGCGCATCTGGGACGACCGGCGCCTCATCTTGCCGCTCACCTATTTCATCGAGAAACCGTTCCAGAACTGGACGCGCCACTCGGCGCAGCTGCTCGGTTCGGTCTTCATTTACGTGGACTACGGCATGCCGCTCGCGCCGCTGCGCGCGGAGGCCGAGCGCATCGTGAAGGCCGCGCCCGAATGGGACGGCCGCTTCTTCAACCTGCGCGTGACCGACGCCACCGAGCGCACGATGCAGGTCCGCGTGCTGTGCACCGCCGCCACCTCGGGCCTGGCCTTCGACCTGCGCTGCAGCGTGCGCGAAGGGCTCATCGAATTCATGCAGCGCGAGTTCCCGCAGTTCCTGCCGAAGATGCGCATCGAGGCCGATCCGGCCGTGGCTGCGGCCTCTGCGGCCCCGGCCGGCGCCTGACCGGCCGACTCCGAAGGTTCGTAGGCGCGCCGCAGGCGCCTTGAGCCCGTCGGTGCGACGTGGCACGATCCCGCGGATGACCGGCAGACCCACCGAAGCGCAGCAGCTGCGCGACCTCGCCACGCTGCGCCGCGTGCGCGACCGCATCGACCGCGAGTACACGCAACCGCTCGATGTCGAGACGCTCGCGCGCGACGCGGGCATGTCGGCCGGCCACCTGAGCCGCCAGTTCCGCATCGCCTACGGCGAGCCGCCCTACGCCTACCTCATGACCCGGCGCATCGAGCGCGCGATGGCGCTGCTGCGCCGCGGCGACATGAGCGTGACCGACGTGTGCTTCGCGGTCGGCTGCGGGTCGCTGGGCACCTTCACCACCCGCTTCACCGAACTGGTCGGGGTGCCGCCCGGCATCTACCGCCGGCAGGACGCGAACGCCACCGAGGGCATGCCCTCGTGCGTGGCAAGGCAGGTGACGCGACCGATCAGGAATCGAGAAGCGCCGATGCCCCAGCCCGAACTAGCATCGCGGCCCGAACCCAACTAGCACCATTGCCATGGACATCACCATCCACTCGACCTTTCTTCCCCACGCCGACGCGGAGACCTCGCTGGCCTTCTACCGAGACACCCTCGGCTTCGAGATCCGCAAGGACGTCGGCTACGGCGGCATGCGCTGGATCACCGTCGGCCCCGCGGGCCAGCCCGGCGTTTCCATCGTGCTGTACCCGCCGGCCGCCACGCCCGGCATCACCGACGAAGAGCGCCGAACCATCGCCCAGATGATGGCCAAGGGCACCTACGCCACGATGCTGCTGGCCACCCGGGACCTGGACGCCGCCTTCGCGAAACTGCAGGCCGCCGACGCCGAGATCGTCGAGGAGCCGACCGACCAGCCCTACGGCGTGCGCGACTGCGCGGTGCGCGACCCGGCGGGCAACATGATCCGCATCCAGCAACTGCGCTGAACGAAGCGCACGCCCGACAAGAAAACGATGGAGACCTGATGAGCAGCAAAGCCCCGAAGAAGGACGCCTCGAAGACCACGCCCCACGCCGCCGACCACCACGACATGATCCGCGTGCAGGGCGCGCGCGTGAACAACCTGAAGGACATCAGCGTCGAGCTGCCCAAGCGCCGGCTCACGGTGTTCACCGGCGTCTCCGGCTCGGGCAAGAGTTCGCTGGTCTTCGGCACCATCGCCGCGGAGTCGCAGCGGCTCATCAACGAGACCTACAGCGCCTTCGTGCAGGGCTTCATGCCCACGCTTGCGCGGCCCGAGGTCGATGTGCTCGACGGCCTCACGACCGCGATCATCGTGGACCAGGAACGCATGGGCGGCGACCCGCGCTCCACCGTCGGCACCGCGACCGATGCCAACGCGATGCTGCGCATTCTCTTCAGCCGCCTGGGCAAGCCGCACATCGGCTCGCCGGGCGCCTTCGCGTTCAACGTGCCCTCGGTGAAGGCGACCGGCGCCATCACGGTGGAGCGCGGCGCGAGCAAGACCGTCAAGCAGACCTTCAACCGCACCGGCGGCATGTGCCCGCGCTGCGAGGGCCGGGGCGCCGTGACGGACTTCGACCTCACCGCGTTCTACGACGACAGCAAGTCGCTCAACGAAGGCGCGCTCACCATTCCGGGCTTCAGCATGGAGGGCTGGTACGGCCGCATCTTCAACGGCTGCGGCTTCTTCGACCCCGACAAGCCGATCCGCAAATTCACAAAGAAAGAGCTCGACGCGTTGCTCCACATGGAGCCGACCAAGATCAAGGTCGATGGCATCAACCTCACCTACCAGGGCCTGATTCCGCAGGTGCAGAAGTCCTTTCTCGCGAAAGACGTCGATGCGATGCAGCCGCACATCCGCGCCTTCGTGGAACGTGCGGTCACCTTCAGCACCTGCCCCGAGTGCAACGGCACGCGGCTGAACGAAGGCGCCCGCTCCTCGAAGATCAAGAAGATCAACATCGCCGATGCCTGCGCAATGCAGATCAGCGACCTGGCCGAATGGGTGCGCGGCCTCGACGAACCCTCGGTCGCGCCGCTGCTCGAAAAGCTCGCGCACACGCTCGACTCGTTCGTGGAAATCGGACTCGGCTACCTGAGCCTGGACCGCCCCTCGGGCACGCTCTCGGGCGGCGAGGCGCAGCGCACGAAGATGATCCGGCACCTCGGCTCCTCGCTCACCGACGTGACCTACGTCTTCGACGAACCCACCATCGGCCTGCACCCGCACGACATCCAGCGCATGAACGGCCTCTTGCTGCGGCTGCGCGACAAGGGCAACACCGTGCTCGTGGTGGAGCACAAGCCCGAGGCCATCGCCATCGCGGACCATGTGGTGGACCTCGGCCCCGGCGCGGGGTCGGCGGGCGGCACGATCTGCTTCGAGGGCACGGTCGATGAACTGCGTGCGAGCACCACCCTCACCGGCCGGCACCTGGACGACCGCGCCGCGCTCAAGAAGAAGGTGCGCACGCCCACCGGCAAGCTGCCGATCCGTGGCGCGAAGGCGCACAACCTGCGCAATGTCAGCGTCGATGTGCCGCTCGGCGTCCTCGTCGTCGTGACCGGCGTGGCGGGTTCGGGCAAGAGCTCGCTCGTGCATGGGTCGATTCCCGCAGACGCGGGCGTGGTGTCGGTCGACCAGGGTTCCATCCGCGGCTCGCGGCGCAGCAACCCCGCGACCTACACCGGGCTGCTGGACCCGATACGCAACGCGTTCGCCAAGGCCAACGGCGTGAAGCCCGCGCTCTTCAGCGCCAACTCCGAAGGCGCGTGTCCGGCCTGCAATGGCGCGGGCGTCATCTACACCGACCTCGCGATGATGGCCGGCGTCGCCACCGTCTGCGAGGAGTGCGAGGGGAAGCGTTTCCACGCCTCCGTGCTGGAACACAAGCTCGGCAAACGCGACATCAGCGAGGTGCTCGCCATGTCCGTCACCGAGGCCACCGAGTTCTTCGGCGCGGGCGATGCGCGCACACCGGCCGCACACGCCATCCTCGAACGGCTCGCAGACGTCGGCCTCGGCTACCTCAGCCTCGGCCAGCCGCTCACCACGCTCTCGGGCGGCGAGCGCCAGCGGCTCAAGCTGGCCACGCACATGGCCGAGAAAGGCGGCATCTACGTGCTCGACGAGCCGACCGCCGGCCTGCACCTGGCCGACGTCGAGCAGCTGCTCGGCCTGCTCGACCGGTTGGTCGATGCGGGCAAGTCGGTCATCGTGGTGGAGCACCACCAGGCGGTGATGGCGCATGCGGACTGGATCATCGACCTCGGCCCCGGTGCGGGGCATGACGGCGGGAAGATCGTGTTCGAAGGCACGCCGGCCGAGCTGGTGAAGACGCGCTCGACACTGACCGGCAAGCACCTCGCGGCGTACGTCGGCGGCTGAAGCGAACCGGTTTACACGACGGCCTTGCGCCCCGGGTCCGTCACGGGAAAGCCGCCGTGCACTTCGAGCAGGCGCACCAGCGCCTCGGAGCTGTGCGCCTTGGCCCAGTCCTTTTCGGAATCGGTGATGCCGACCACATGCAGGAAGTCGAACTTGCCCGAGGCCAGTTGCGCCGTGGCGGGGTAGTGCTTCGGCTCGGCCAGCACGATGTTGCGCAGGCCCACTGCGCCCTTCTCGCGGATCACATCGCCCATCGGGATCCGGTCGCCGTAGTCGAGCAGCGGCTTGTCCTCGCCGAAACGCCCGTGTGCGAGCAGCACATTGAAGGCCAGCACCCGGCGCAGGAGCTTGATGGCCCACTGGTCCTTGGGCTGCGAATGCACCTCGATGACCAGCTCGGAGCCGAGCCATGAATACTCTTCGGGGTCGTATTCGTCGGGCTCCGTCTCCCAGGGGGTCGATCCCCCCGAGGTGACATAGAGCCACGAGTTGCGCGCGGGCGTCGGCTCGAACTCGAACACGCCCAGGTGCAGCCAGGCCGGGTCGATGTCCTCGGCGCCGAGCGACGAGAAGACGTCGAAGTCCAGCACGTAGATGCCGCTGTGCTTTTCACCGAACAGTTGCGGGTAAAGCGTCCCCTCGCGGTACGCCCAGACTTCTTCCATGGAACTCATCGGCTTCTCCTTCTTGCGCGTCGGTGCCCTTTTTCTGCGCCGGCCAGAGCATAGGCGTGACACCCGACAGACGCCACCCGACGAAAGGACTAGAGTGGTCCGACGCGGGACTCCTCCTGCGCATCCGTCCAAAGGAATCTCCTTGACACACACGAAGCCACGCCATGGCTGACGCCCCCTTCTTTCACGACGCTTCGGGCACGGTCAGGTTTTCGGTGACGGTGGAGGGCCAGGACGTGAATGCGAGCATCGGGAAGGAAGTCTTGCGCTACCACTACCGCACCACTGAAAACGCCGACCCGCTCGAGACCTACCGCCTGTACATCGAGGAGTTCGATGCGGCCGTGCGGCGCCGTCTGGCGGCGGGCTCCACCGCGCCCATCATGCTGCGCGAGAACGACCTGCGCGCCCCTGCGTAGAACAGCGGCCGCCAACCGCCAAATCGCCAAATCGCCAACTATGCGATCAGATGCGCATAGCTGCGCCGGTTGGCGCGGTAGCAATCGCACGCCGCGTTCTCCAGCCCCTCGCGGTCCGTGATGGTGATGACGCCCCGCCGGTAATCGATGAGCTTGCGCGTGTGCAGCGCCGTCGCGGCGTTGGTGATGCCGACCCGCCGCACGCCCAGCATGCGCCCCAGCACTTCATGGGTGAGCGCCAGGTGCGCCGAGTGCGCGCAGTCCTGCGTGGTGAGCAGCCAGCGCGCCAGGCGCTCCTCGATCTGGTGGAAGCGGTTGCACAGGCCCGAGCGGCCGAACTCCATCAGGAGCACGCACACGTAGCGGTTGAGGATGCGCTTGAGCATCGTGTTCTGCGCAAGCTCCTGCGCGAACGACTGCGCCGTCAGCCGCCAGGCCATGCCCGGGCCCTGTACCAGTGCCCGCAGCGGCGCACTCTGCACGTCCAGCGAGAGCTCGTAGCCCAGCGCGCCCTCGTTGCCCACCATGCCCGTCTGCAGGCCGTCGTGCCCGTCGACGGTGGACACCAGCGAGACGAAGGCGCTGGTTGGAAAGTGGATGTGGTGAATGACGTCGCCCGGCTCGTACAGGATCTGCGCCGTGGCCAGCTCCACGCTGTCGCAGCGTTCGAGCAGGTGGGCCTTGTCAGCGAGCGGCAGCGCCTCGAGCAGGCGGTTGAGAACGGGGCGAAGCGGATCTGGTGTCACGGAACCGCCTGTTGGGAAGAACGAGCGCGGAATGCGCAACCGGGCGCATTGTTGCCGACCCGCCCTCCTGCGTCTGTGCGCAGGCGCACCGAGCGCGGCGCGGCCGCCGCTTCAGGTCGCGGGCTGGCGGGGCAGCAGGCGGTCCGTTTCGCGCTTGACCACCTCATAGCACTCGCACACCTGCGTCTCCAGGCCCGGGCGGTCCAGCACCGTGATGTGGCCGCGCGAATACTTGATGAGGTTCAGGCGCTGCAGCTTGCCGGCCGCCTCGGTCACACCTTCGCGGCGCACGCCGAGCATGTTGGCGATCAGCTCCTGGGTCATCACCAGTTCGTTGCCTGGAAGCCGGTCCAGGCTCAACAGCAGCCAGCGGCACAGTTGCTGCTCCAGCGAATGGTGCCGGTTGCACACCGCCGTCTGCGACATCTGCGTGATGAGCGACTGCGTATAGCGCAGCAGCAGGTGCAGGAGCGGCCCGCCGTTGTCCGTGAGCTGCTTGATGTGGCTCGCGCTCAGCCGGAACGCATTGCCCGCGCTCTGCACCACGGCGCGGTTGGGCGTGCTGCCCCCGCCCATCAGCAGCGATACCCCCACCATCCCCTCGAACCCGACGACGGCGATCTCGGCCGATTGCCCGTTCTCCAGCACATAGAGCAGCGAGACGATGCAGTCGGTCGGAAAGTAGACGTACTGCTGTACCACGCCCGATTCGTAGAGCACCTCGCCAAGCTTGAGCGGCACCAGCTCCAGGAGCGGCATGAGGCCGGCCAGCACCTCCGGCGGCATGACCTCCAGGAGACTGTTGCGCGCCACGGCTGCGCGCGGGAAAGTCGGATGCGGGGACGATGCCATGGCGGAAGGGGATTCCAAAGTTCGGATCATTCTGCGACCGATACCCTGGCGTCTGTGCGATGCCGCACATAGATGCGGGCTATTTGATTTGTCGATGGCTGCGTGCGCTGGCGAACGGTGCGCCGGGCTTTTTCTGGGTAGCGTGGTTTTTCAGAGCCTCCATCGACTGGAGAACACCATGCCTCCCCTCAAGACCCCTTCCGAGCTTGCAGCCGACGACGCCGTGCGCGCCTATCTGCGCGGGCGAACGATGCCCCCCGTCCTGTACGACGCCATCGTGTGGGCGGTGGAAATACGGATTTCAGCGGGCAAGCGGCCGCTGCTCGACGAGACGCTGACGACCGACATCGACAACCACGCCGTCGTCACGCGGGCGCGGCTGCTCATGGCCGTGCAGCCGGCCCCACTGCCCGGCCCGCCCGCGCCCCGCGATGCCGGGCACGAGCCGCGCTCGGCCGAGGGGATGTAGATGCCGATGAAACTGCTTCGCCAGCTGTGCTGCGCGCGGCTGCCCATGCAGTTGCACGACCAGTTCGACATCCAGAAGTGCGACGTGCTTCGCGCGGTGGCGTTGATCGAGGCGGACCTGCCACCCGTTCTTCACGAACACGGACGCAGCGTCTACGCAGGGCAGGCGACGGTCATGCGCGTCACCGCCAAGGGGCTGAACACAGCCAGGCAGCGCGGCTGACTGACCGCGCCCCCGGTAATGAACGCACTCAGGCCGTCACGGGCGACGCGGCGACCAGATGCTCGGTGAGGAACCACACCTGCAGTTCGTTGGTGCGCAGCACGTTGCTCACGAACACGTCGTTGCTCCCTGGATCGCCTGATTTGTCGACCTTCTCGGCCGCCTCGCGCGCGTTCACGATGATGTGTTCATGCGCCTCCGCAAGACGGCGCAACTGCACCGCTGCCGGCTCGCGGCCGCGCGGCGGACGGGCGATCTTCGTGGTCTCGGCGATGTCGGCCGCCATCGCAAGCGCGATACCGCCCAGGAGCTGGATGCGCTCGGCCACGATGTCCACCAGCAGCACCTGCCCTTCGTAGTGCTGGTCGTACATCAGGTGCAGCTGGTTGAAGGTCGGGCCGACCACCTGCCAGTGGTGCTTCTTGTACATGTCGCGCAGGGTGATCGTGTCGGCCAGGCACTGGTTGAGCAGCGCCACGCTTTCCTTGCAGACCTTTTCGGAGAGGCCATTGGGCAGTTTGACGATTTCGCCGTAGCGCTGCGTCTCGTGGCTCTTCTGGTCGAGATCGGGTTTGACTTCCTGCTTCGAGCGGGCGGCCGAGGCGCTCGCTGTGGGTTTGGTTTTCTTCGAGGCTGCCATTGCGGATGCTCCTGAGTTGGTTGAATCGATCAACAACTTCTAGCACCCGTCAATTGGCCTCCGCGTAGGCCAGACGGCAGTGTTCGCGCGGTGCGGGGCGCTTGCCCCCGGCCGGACTTACGCCTTGGCCCCGCGCCGCCCCCGGTCCGCCTTCGGCAGCACCGCCTCTTCCACCATGCGCTCCGCCTTGGCCTGCAACAGGTTCAACGAAACATCGAAGCGCGCCGCGTCGTCCGCATCCAGCGCCTTCATCAGATCGCCGTTGATCTTCGTCACCAGCGGAAAGAGCTCGTCGTAAAGCGCCTGCCCCGCTTGGGTAAGGCCCAGCTGCACCTGCCGCCGGTCTCCCGCCTTGGCCACCCGCGAGATCAGTTGCTTTGCGACCAGCGAACCCACGGCCTTCGAGGTGCGCGCCCGGTCGAGTTGCGCATGCTCGGCCAGTTGCGACGACCCCAGCTCGCCCTTGCTCGCCAGCACCGCGATCAGCCGCCACTCGCGCCGCGTGATGCCGAAGCGCCCCTCGCAGAGGCGGATCACCATGCTCCCCGCCACGGACAGCAGCCGCGACAGCCGGTACAGCGGCAGGTCGTCCAGCGGGCGGCGGGGCGCGGCAGCAACGGCGGGCATCTGGGGGTTAGTCCGGGTGATGGTTGATTAGATCAATCGACTGTAGCGTCTCTAAAGTCGTTCGCCACCGACCGAGAACCCGGAGAACCGCCCATGTCCAGCCGCCTCGCCCTTGATCGTCGCCATGCCCTCGCCGCGCTGGGCGGCCTGGCCCTTGCGCCGCTGGCCAAGCTTGCGCATGCCCAGCAGGGGTTCGTGCCCGGCCAGCCCATCAAGGTGCTGATCGGCGTGCCCGCCGGCGGCACGCAGGACGTGCTGACCCGCGCCATCGCGCAGCAGGTGCGCGATTCGCTCGGGCCGCTCATCATCGACAACCGCTCGGGCGCCGCGGGCCGCATCGCGGTCGAGGCGGTGAAGACCGCACCGCCCGATGGCCACACGCTGCTCCTGGGCACGGCCAGCATGATGACCATGTTCCCGAGCGCGTACCGCAACCTCTCCTACGACCCGGTGAAGGACTTCGTTCCGCTCCTGAACGCGGCCCGCTTCGAACTCGCGCTCACCGTGCACAAGGACGTGCCCGCCAACACGTTGCCCGAATTCATCACCTGGGCCAAGGCGCAGGGCGACAAGCTGAGCTTCGGCTCCTATGGCGCGGGCACGCCCTCGCA
Source organism: Variovorax boronicumulans (assembly GCF_030812215.1). GTDB lineage: Bacteria > Pseudomonadota > Gammaproteobacteria > Burkholderiales > Burkholderiaceae_C > Variovorax > Variovorax boronicumulans_C. The sequence goes on from NZ_JAUSSG010000002.1 coordinate 601,769, forward strand.
CTTTCTCGGCGAAATGCTCAACCGCGCGGCCGGCCTGAAGATGGTGCACGTGCCCTATCGCGGCTCCACGCCCGCGCGGCAGGACCTCATGGGCGGCACCGTGCCCGTGTACTTCGACACCGTCGGCGGCGCGCAGCAGATGCTGCCCTCGGGCCGCGTGAAGGTGCTGGCCACCAGCGGCGAGAAGCGCTCGCCGCTCATGCCCAACCTGCCGTGCTTCGTCGAGGCCGGCTACAAGGATGTGGTCGCGACCGCGTGGTTCGCGTACTACGCACCGCTCAAGACGCCGCAGGCCACCGTCGACAAGCTGCGCACCGAACTCACCCGCGCCGTCAATTCGCGCGAGGTGCGCCAGCAGTTGCTGCAGAACGGCATGTACCCCGTTGCCGACGGCAGCGAAGCGCTCCTGAAGACCATGCGGGAAGACACGACACGCTGGGCCGGCATCATGAAGGCCGTGAATTTCCAGGCCAATGATTGAACACAACCGAACAACCGATCGAGGAGGAACCTAGACCATGCTGAACCCCAACCATCCCACCCATTCCATCACCCGCCGCGTTGCCGGCCTGCTGGCCGCAGCCGGCCTCATGGCGTCCATTGCCACCGGCGTGGGCGCGCAGACGCTCGACAGCCCCCTGCACATCGTCGTCGGCTACGCCCCCGGCGGCGCCACCGACCGCGTAGCGCGCATCGTCGGCGAGAAGCTCGGCACCAAGCTCGGCGTGCCCGTCATCGTGGACAACAAGCCCGGCGCGGGCGGGCGCCTCGCGGCGCAGCAGGTCAAGCTCACGCCCGCCAACCAGAACGTGCTGATGCTCGCCAACCCGGCCGTGATGGTGGTCGCGCCCCTCGTCTTCAAGGACAACAACTACGACGCCGAGCGCGACTTCGTGCCCGTGTCGCACGTCAACGCCTACGACTTCGCGCTGGCCGTCTCGCCCACCCTGCCCGTGCGCGAACTGCCGCACCTGCTCGCGTGGATGCGCGCCAACCCGCAACAGGCCAACGTGGGCGTGCCCGCCACCGGCAGCCTGCCGCACTTCTTCGGCCTGATGGTCGGCGAGAAGGCCAGGGTGCAGACGCAGGTGATCGGCTATCGCGGCTCCGCACCGCTCCTGAACGACCTCATCGGCGGCCAGGTGCCCATCGCCGTCGACACCGAAGACGTGGTGATCCCCCAGCACAACGCGGGCAAGCTGCGCATCCTGGCGCTGTCGGGCGAAAAGCGCTCGCCGTTCGCGCCGAACATCCCGACCTTCAAGGAAGCCGGCCTGGACCTCGCCGCCACCGGCTGGAACACCTTCTTCGCGCCCGCCACCATGCCCAAGGACAAGGTCGAGCGCCTGGCCGCGACCATCCGCGACGTGATGCAGGACCCGGACACGCAGCGCAAGTTCAAGGACTCGGGCATGACGCCGGTGGTGAGCACGCAGGCGCAGACCGCCGCGATGCTCAAGGCCTACAAGACGCAGTGGGCCCCTGTCGTTCAAAAGTCCGGCTACCAGCCCTGAACCTCATCCGTTATCCATGACCCGCAGACCCAACATCATCTTCATCGTCGCCGACGACCTCGGCTATGCGGACCTCGGCTGCTACGGCGGCCGCGATGCCGCGTTCGGCCCCGTCTCGCCCGTGCTCGACGGCCTGGCCGCGAACGGGCTGAAGCTCACGCAGGGCTACTCGAACTCGCCCGTGTGCTCGCCCACGCGCTTCGCGATGATCACCGCGCGGTATCAGTACCGCCTGCGCGGCGCGGCCGAAGAGCCCATCCGCAGCAGCAGCCGAGGCAGCACCACGCTGGGCCTGCCGACCGACCACCCCACGCTGCCCTCGCTGCTCAAGGCCGGCGGCTACCAGACCGCGCTCATCGGCAAGTGGCACCTGGGCTACCCGCCGCACTTCGGTCCGCTGCGCTCGGGGTATGACGAATTCTTCGGGCCGATGTCGGGCGGCGTCGACTACTTCACCCACTGCGACTCCACCGGCCAGCACGACCTGTGGTTCGGCGAAGAAGACAAGAAGGAAGACGGCTACCTCACCGACATCCTTTCGAAGCGCGCCGTGGACTACGTGGAGCGCATGGCCAAGCAGGAATCGCCCTTCTTCCTCAGCCTGCACTACACCGCCCCGCACTGGCCCTGGGAAACCCGCGACGACGCCGAGAAGGCGCCCGCCGTGAAGGACAACCTCTTCGACCTGGCCGGCGGCAACATCCATGTGTACCGCCGCATGATCCATCACATGGACGAGGGCATCGGCTGGATCATGGCCGCGCTCGAGAAACACGGCATGGCCGACAACACGCTCGTGGTGTTCACCAGCGACAACGGCGGCGAGCGCTTCTCGGACAACTGGCCGCTGGTCGGCGGCAAGATGGATTTGACCGAAGGCGGCATCCGCGTGCCATGGATCGCGCACTGGCCCGCGGTGATCGCCAAGGGCGGCGAGAGCACGCAGCTGTGCATGACGATGGACTGGTCGGCCACCATGCTCGACGCGGCGGGCGTGAAGGCCGATGCGAACTACCCGCTCGATGGCGTGTCGCTCATGCCCGTGCTGAAGGATGCAAAGCAGAGCTTCCGCCGCCCGCTGCACTGGCGCATGAACCACCGCGGCCAGCAGGCGATGCGCGACGGCGACTGGAAGTACCTGAAGGTCGACGGCAACGAGTACCTGTTCAACATCCCGGCGGACGAGCGCGAGCGCGCGAACCTCGGCAAGAAAGAGCCCGAGCGGCTGGCCGCGATGCGTGAAGACTGGCTCGCGTGGAACGCGACGATGCCGGCGATTCCGGAGGATGCGACGGTGAGCCTCGGGTATTCGGTGAAGGACATGCCGCAGCGTTGAAGCCTGCAGTTCTCCCGGCCGATTTCGATTGGTTCGCGTTGTCGTAGTTGAGCTACGACAACGCAGACAAAACCAAATCGCCAAGCCGACGAACACGAGAAACGCAGCGACGACCGCGTTCGGGGCAGCCGTGCAGCCATTCGCGCGCCTTGCCTTGCAGCGGGCGTCAGCGGTTTTTTGCGCCGGTATGATTCAGCGCCTCCCGCCATGCCGCTTCGCCCCCTTCGGCTCCAACGCCTCCTCCGTCTCCTGCTGCTGGCCGTGTTCTTCAACGCGGCCATCGGCATGCCTTTGCACGAGGCCGGGCACATGCGGGAAGCGGTCGAGGGCGCGGCGCAGGCGGCCGCCCTCGACGCCATCGCGGACGCGGGCTCGGAAGCGGCCTCCCCGGCACATGGCGACCAGGAAGTTCACGGGACCTGCGAATGCTGCCTGGCCCACGTGCACTTTGCCGAGGCGCCTTCACGTTTGCCGGCCGCACTCGAGGTGGTGCAGACCACCGCACTGCCGCGCGCCCCGCCCGGCCCGGCCTTCGTGCCCTTTGCGGGCCGCTGGCCCTTCGCTTCGCGCGATCCTCCGAACGCATCGACCTGACATTCCGCCGCCCTTGATTCGAAGGGCAGCGGCTCGTTTGTTTTTGCACGGCGCCCGGCTCTTCGAAATGCACGGCGGCGGCGTGCAGTCGATTGCCATTCATGACCTCCATTGATCTCGCACGCGCGCACAGCCGCGCCTCCCTGTTCCGCCGTCTCCCGCTCGCGCTGGCGGCCTCGGCGCTTTTTTCCGGACAGGCCATCGCCCAGTCCGCGGATGCCCCCTCTGCACCGCCTGCTCCGGCTGCAGCCGCACAAGGGCAGCTCACCCCCATCGAAGTCGTCGGCCGCACCGAGTCCGGCGCCTACCACGCGGACGAAGCGGCCGGCGCCAAGAGCGACCTGCCATTGCGCGAGCTGCCGCAGTCCGTGCGCATCGTCACGCGGCAGGCCATCGACGACCTGGGCGCCGCCAAGCTGGACGATGTGCTCGACTACGTGGGCGGCGTCTCGCGCCAGAACAACTTCGGCGGGCTCTGGGACAACATCGCCATCCGCGGGCTTCCGGGCAACGAGAACACCGGCATGGCGACGCTGTTCAACGGCTTCTCCTCGAACCGCGGATTCAACGCCCCGCGCGACCTGGCCGGCGTGGAGCGCATCGAATTCCTCAAGGGCACGGCCGCCGCGCTCTACGGCAGCAGCGAACCCGGCGGCACACTCAACATCGTGTCCAAGCGACCCTTGTGGAAACCGGCCAACGCCGTCGAGGTGTATGCCGGCAGCCAGGGCCTCAAGCGCGGCGCGCTCGACCTGACCGGACCGGTCGGCGAGAACTTCGCCTATCGCCTCAACGTGGCGGCCGAAGACCGCGACAGCTTTCGCGACCACGTCGGCGCCCGGCGCGAAGTGGTCGCGCCCGCCTTCACCTGGAAGCTGGGCCGCGACACCGTGCTGGAATATTCGGGCGAGTACCTGCGCCACGCCACGCCGCTGGACCGGGGCGTGGTGGCCGTGGGCAACCGGCTGGGCGCCGTCCCGCGCAGCCGCTTCTTCGGCGAGCCGGCCGACGGCAACGTGACGGTGAAGAACCAGACGCACCAGTTCATCCTCTCGCACGAATGGAACGCCACGTGGCGCAGCCGCTTGGGCGTGTCGTACCGCGAGACCTCGGTGAACGGCTTCTCCACCGAGCCCGCCGCCTTGCGGGCCGACGGCAGCCTCACGCGGCAGCGGCGCTTTCGCGACTTCAACTCCAGCGACATCGCACTGCAAGCCGAATTGCAGGGCAACCTGAAGACCGGCGACATCGAACACGAGCTGCTGTTCGGCGTGGAGAGCTTCCGCTTCGACATGGACTCCCTGATGCTGCGCGCGAACCCGACCACGGCGCGGCCCTACGCGATCAACATCCACCACCCGGTCTACGGCCAGCGCCAACCGGTGCCCACCGCCAACACCGACACGCTGGAGCACCAGAAGAACACCGCGTTCTATGTGCAGGACGCGATCAGGCTCTCGCCCGAATGGCGGCTGGTGGCGGGCGTGCGCGCGGACAACTACAGCCAGTCGCTCCTGAACCGCAGAAACGGCACCACGGCCCGCCAGGAGCCATCGTCCACCTCGCCGCGCATCGGCCTGAGCTGGCTGCCGACACCGCAATGGACCGTGTACGCCAACGCGGGCCGCTCGTTCCGGCCGAACACCGGCTCGGACGTCGCCTCCAACGGCTTCGCGCCCGAGACCGGCCGCTCGCTGGAACTGGGCACCAAGTGGGAGAGCGCCGACCAGCGCATGGGCGCCACCGCCGCGCTGTTCGACATCCGCAAGCGCAACGTGCTCACCGCCGACCCCGTCAACACGGGCTACTCGGTGGCCGCGGGAGAAATACGCAGCCGCGGCCTGGAGTTCGACTTCTCGGGCCAACTCTCGAAGCACTGGCGCCTTACCGCCAGCCTGGTGTTCAACGACGTGGAGATCGCAAAGGACAACACGCTCGAAGTCGGCGGCCGCCTCCTCAACGTGCCGCGCGTCAACGGCAGCGTGCTCGCGGTGTACGAAGACGGCCTGGCCAACGGACAGCGCTACGGCATCGGCGGCGGGATCACGCACATGGGCAAGCGCCTGGGCGAAGCCCGCACGCAGGCCGAGGCCAAGGGCGGCAAGCCCGCGTTCGACCTGCCGGCCTACACCACCGCCAAGCTGGTCGCGTACTGGCGAATCAACCCCATGCTGCGCCTGACGCTGGACGTCGACAACCTGTTCGACAAGACCTACTACGCGAGCTCGTACAGCCGCCTCTGGGTTACGCCCGGCACACCGCGCAGCATCACCCTCGGCCTGCAGGCCAAGTTCTGAAATGACATTGCCGCCCGACTTCACGCGCCGCCGCGCGCTCCAACTCCTTGCGGCCGGCCCGGTCACTGCAGCCGCATCGACGACCTTGCTGGCGCAGCCGGCCGCAGCGCGTGCGCCGCTGCAAATCGTAGGCCCCTGGGAGATTCCGGGCTTGTCCCCCGCCAGCAGCGGCCACGTGTTCACGCGCATGCAGGTCACCGAAACGCTGATGAATGCGAGCGACGACGGCATGCCGCTGCCGGGCCTGGCCGAGCGCTGGCGCGTGTCGGACGACGGCCTCGCGTGGCACTTCACGCTGCGCGCGGCCGCGCGTTTTCATGATGGCACCGCGGTCACAGCCGCGGCCGTCGTGCGCTGCCTGCAGGCCGCGCGCGTGGCGCCGGCCCTGCTGAGCCAGGCGCCGATCCGCGCGGTGGAGGCCGAGGGCGCGGGTGTCGTCGCGGTCCGGCTGACGCAGCCCTACGGCGCGCTGCCCGCACTGCTCGCGCACAGCAGCACGATGGTGCTCGCGCCCGCCAGCTACGCGGCCGACGGGGGCGTGCGAAGCATCGTCGGCAGCGGCCCCTACCGCGTGGTGTCGATGGCACCGCCGCAGCATGTGGAGGCGGCCGTCTTCGAAGGCTACGACGGCCCCCGGCCCGCCATCGAGCGCGTGCGGTATCTGGCGGCCGGCCGCTCCGAAACCCGCGCGCTCATGGCCGAAGGCGGACAAGCCGACCTCGCCTACGGCCTCGATCCGGCGAGCCTGGTGCGGCTGCGCAAGCGCGGCCGCGTGCACGTGGACACCGTCACGCTGCCGCGCACCGTGATCCTCAAGGTCAACGCCGGACTGCCCGCACTGAACGATGTTCGCGTGCGGCAGGCGCTGAGCCTCGCGATCGACCGGCCCGGCATTGCCAAGGCGCTGTTGCGCGACCCCGAACTGGCGGCCACGCAGCTCTTTCCGCCCACGATGAAGGCCTGGCACCACAGCGCGCTGCCGCCGTTGAAGCAAGACCCCGAGGCCGCCGCAAGGCTGCTGGCCGAAGCCGGCTGGCAACGTTCGCCCGAGGGCCTGCGCGACGCCTCGGGCCAGCCGCTTCGCCTGTCGTTGCGCACCTTTCCCGACCGGCCCGAGCTGCCGCTCATCGCCTCGGCGCTGCAGGAGCAATGGCGGCAGGCGGGCATCGCGGTGCAGGTCGGCATCGGCAACTCGGGCGACATTCCCCTCGGCCACCGCGACGGCAGCCTGCAACTGGGCCTGGCCGCGCGCAACTACGCCACCGTGCCCGACCCCACGGGCACGCTGATGCAGGACTTCGGCACCTCGGGCGGCGACTGGGGCGCCATGGGCTGGCGCAGCGATGCGGTCGCTCGCGCGCTGGCCGAGCTGTCGCGCGGCACGTCATCGGCAGAACGCGCGGCCGTGCTGCGAACGCAGGTCACGGCGGTGCTCCAGGCCGAGCTGCCGGTGATCCCCATCACCTGGTATCGCCAGCAAGTCGCCGTGGGCCGGCGCCTGGAGGGCGTGAGCCTCGATCCGCTGGAACGCTCCTACCGGCTCACCGCCATGAGGTGGGCCGCGTGAACAAGACCCTCAAGACCATGACTCCTGACATCACCCGCAGCCGCACCGCCTGGACCGCGATGCTGCTGCGCCGCGCCATCCAGATCCTCGCGCTCGGCCTCCTGGTGGGCACCGTGTGCTTCTTCATGGCCCGCTCGCTCCCGGGCGACATGGCCACCCGCATCGCCGCGGGTCGCTACGGCTACGACCTCGTGAGCAACGCGGCGGCCGATGCCGTGCGCCTCGAACTCGGGCTCGATCGGCCCCTGTGGCTCGCGCTGCTGCACTGGTGGGGAGACATCGTGCGGCTCGATCTCGGCACCTCGCTGGTCACCGGCCATGCCGTGTGGCGCGAAGTGGCGCATCAACTCGCCGCGACCATCGAACTGGCGGTCGCCTCGGTGTTCGTCGCGGCCGTCGTCGGCTTGCCGCTGGGCATCTGGTCGGGCCTGCATGCGGGCGGATGGGTCGACCGCCTCACGCTGGCGCTGGCCGTGGTGCTGCGCGCGCTGCCGCCCTTTCTGCTCGCCGTGCTGCTGATGGTGGTGGTCGCGGTGCAGCTCGATGCCGTGCCGGTTGCGGGCGACGACCACGGCGGCAGCCTGCTGCTGCCTGCGTTGACGCTCGGCCTCGGGCTGGCCGCCGGGCTGGCGCGCGTGGCCCGCTCCGCCATGCGCGAGGCCGCCGCCTCCGCGTCTTTCGAGTTCGCCCGCAACAAGGGCCTGAGCGACCGGCAGGCGCTGATTCGCCACGGCCTGCGCCAGGCGGCCACGCCGGTGGTGGCCTACCTTGGCGTGCATGCGGTGTTCCTGGTCGAAGGCGCGGTCGTCGTCGAAACCCTGTTCGCCTGGCCCGGCATCGGCCATGCGCTGGTGCATGCGGTGTTCGGGCGCGACGTGCCGATGATCCAGGGCGCGGCCCTGTGCATGGGCCTCCTGTTCGTGGGGTTCAACCTGCTGGTGGATGCGGCCTGCCTCGCGCTCGATCCGCGCCGGCGCATGGGAGCGGTGGCATGAGCGGCAGCCTGATCGACATGGCGCCGCTCACAGGCCGCGGTGCGCCGCGTACGGCAGCCCGCCGCCGCGCGGGCCTCGGCATCCTCGCGCTGGTCGCCGCGTTCTCCCTGTTCGGACCGGCGCTGATCGGCATCGACCCCGCCCGCCAGACCCTCGCCGACACGCTCATGCCGCCCGGCGCCGCCCACTGGCTCGGCACCGACGTGCTCGGCCGCAGCGTGCTCGCGCGGCTCGCGCATGCGGCCCGGCTCTCGCTGGGCCTGGCCTTGCTCGCGGCATTGACCGCGGCCATCCCCGGCGTGCTGCTGGGCGTGGCCGCGAGCTGGCGCGGCGGGCGCACCGAACGCGCGCTGGTCATGCTGGCCGATGCCGTGCTCTCGGTGCCGGGCCTGCTGCTGGTGCTGCTGTTCGCCGCGCTGGCGCCGGGGCGGCACTGGGCGCTGTACATCGGCCTGTCGCTGTCGCTGTGGGTCGAGTACTTCCGCGTGTGCCGCGCAGCCAGCCGGCAGGTGCTCGCGGGCGATGCGGTGCAGGCCTCGCGCCTGCTCGGCTTCGGTACGGGCTACGTGCTGCGCAGGCACTTGCTGCCCGCCCTCGCGCCCGTGCTGGGAACCTTGCTCGCCTTCAGTGCCGCGCAGGCCGTGCTGGCGCTCGCCGCGCTCGGCTTCATCGGCGTGGGCCTGCAGCCGCCCACGCCCGAACTGGGATTGATGATGACCGAGTTCCTTCCCCACTACGAAGAGGCGCCGTGGCTCATTGCCGCGCCCGTGGCGCTGCTCATGGCGGTCGTGCTCGGCATGATGCTCGTGGCCGGCGACGGAGAGACCGCATGACCGCTTCCGTTCTCCTCGCAGCCGACAACCTCGGCGTTCACGTCGGCACCCGCGCCCTGCTGCGCGACGTGTCCTTCAGCCTGCGCCCCGGCGACGTGCTGACCCTGCTCGGCGAAAGCGGCGCCGGCAAATCGCTGCTCGCCCAAGCCGTGATGGGCAACCTGCCCGCCGCGCTGCGCGCCAGCGGCAGCGTCACCCTCGACGGCGCGACGAGCCGCGCCGACGACGCCCGCGCGCGGCGCCCGCGCTGGGGCCGCACGCTCGCGCTGCTGCCCCAGGAGCCGAGCCTCGCCCTCGACCCGCTGATGCGCATCGCGCCCCAGCTCTCGGAAACGCACGAACTGGTGCGCGGCGCCGCATTCGGCGACGCGGAAGCCGCGGCCCTGCGCGACCTCGAAGCCGCAGGGCTCGCGGCCTCCGCGCGGCACTACCCATGGCAGCTTTCCGGCGGCATGGCGCAGCGCGCCGCCGCCGCCGTGGCCTGCGCGGGCGGTGCCCGCATCCTGCTGGCCGACGAACCCACCAAGGGCCTGGACGCGCACTGGCGCGACCACACCGTGGCCATGCTGCAGGGCGTGCAGCGCGGCGGTGGATGCGTCGTTGTCATCACGCACGACCTGCGCGTGGCACAGGCGCTCGGCGGACAACTCATCGTGCTGTGCGCCGGCCAGGTCGTGGAGCGCGGCGACGCCCGCACCGTGCTCGCCAACCCGCAGCATGCGTTCACCCGAAGGCTCGTTGCGGCCGACCCGGCGCGCTGGCCCCGACGCGCAGTTTCGGCGCCCGCAGGCGAGACAGTGCTCAGCGCACAGGGCCTGTCCAAGGCCTTCGGCGGCAGGCCGCTGTTCGACGGGGTCGATCTGCAGATTCGCGCCGGCGACCGCTTCGTGGTGCAGGGCCCCAGCGGCACCGGCAAGAGCACGCTGGGCAATGTGCTGCTCGGGCTCATGCCCGCCGACCGCGGCGTGGTGCGGCGCGCACAGGGCCTGCATGCCACCGCCTTCCAGAAGCTCTACCAGGACCCCGTCGCTTCTTTCGCGCCGCAGATCACCCTGGGGCAGTCGCTGCGCGACGTGGCGTCCAGGCATCGCTGCGCATGGCCCGCCGTGCTGCAGCACCTCGCGCGCATGGGTGTGCCGCACGACCTGCTGGCGCGCCGCCCCTCGCAGGTGTCCGGCGGCGAACTGCAGCGCGTCGCGCTCGCGCGCGTGCTCACGGTGCAGCCCGCGCTCGTGTTCGCCGACGAGCCGACCTCGCGGCTCGACCCGGTCTCCCAGCAGGAAGCCATGGCCGTCCTGCTCGATGCGCTCGACGAACGCGGCGCGGCGCTGATGCTGGTGACCCACGACGACGACATCGCGGATGCGGTGGCGACGCAGCGTTGGAGGCTTGCAGCGGGCTGAGCCCCGGTACGACAAAGGCGGCGGTCGGCCGCACGCACGCAGGCAGGCACGCACGTCAGACAACGCAAGGATTTGGCAGAAAACGCCGCCCCGCCGCGGTCACAGCCCCATCCGATGCGCCCGAGACTGACGCGCATGACAAATGCCGCTACCTCTGCCATCGCCGAGATGGACGCCCGCCCCGCAGCAGCCGCAGCAGCAACAACAACAAATGCTGATGCTGCCGGGGCGTCCATCAAGAACCTCCCCGTCAACCTCTTCGCCGCGGTGATGGGCCTCTCGGGCCTCGCCATGGGCTGGCGCCTTGCGCACACCGAGTTCGGCGCCGTCGTGCCCCGCGTGGTGTCGGACGTGATCGGCCTCTTTGCCACCTTCGTCTTTGTCGTGCTCGCCATCGGCTACGGCGCCAAGCTGCTGCGGCACCCGGCGGCGGTGAAGGCCGAATTCCATCACCCGATTGCCGGCAACTTCTTCGGCACCATCGCGATTGCGTTGCTGCTGCAATCGGCCGTGCTCGGCCACTACAACGACACGCTGGGCCGGGTGATGTGGATCGCCGGCACCGTCGCCACCCTGCTGCTGGCCGCCCATGTGGTCTCGCGCTTGCTGGGCGGCAACGGCCACCCTGCGCATGCGGTGCCCGCGTGGATCATTCCCGGCGTCGCCGCGCTGGACATTCCCGTCACCGGCAGCCACATGCCCATGGCCTGGGCCGGCGAAGTGCTGCTGCTGTCGGCCGCCGTGGGCTCGGTGCTGGCGGTCGTGCTGTTCACGATGATCGTCACGCGGTTGATCCAGCACGAACCGCTCGCCCCGGCGATGACGCCCTCGCTGCTGATTCTTGTCGCGCCGTTCGAGGTGGGGTTCACGGCGTATGTGAACCTCACGGGGCGGGTGGATCTGTTCGCGGGGCTGTTGTTTTACTTCGGGGTGTTTTTGTTTGTGGTGCTGGCGCCGAAGGTGTTCAAGCGGAGCGTGCCGTTTGGGGCGGGGTGGTGGGCGATTAGTTTTCCGCTGGCTGCGATGGTGAATGCGGGGGTCGTGTATGCGGGGGTGAGGGGGGTTTGGGCGTTGAAGCTATTGGCCGGAGCGTTGCTGGTGCTTTTTACCGCGGTGCTGTTTGTGTTGGCGGTTCGGACGGCGCGGGTTCTTTTTAAATGGGCGGTTGTTGGCGAGTTGAGAGGAGCCGAGGCAGCACCGAGGCCGTCTACGCTGGCGGCTGGGGTCAACAGGTGGCGGGTGTTCTGCGGGGGTCGGCATTTTGAGTCTTGATGACCGTATGAGTTGGCAGCTGCGTATGACGACAGACTGATCTGTCGCGGCCCAACGCAACTGACGTGAAGGCTGGATGTGACTTTCGCACCGGAATCGTTGACTTTCAATTCAGCGCCGGATCAAAATCCATTAGCAGAAACACCTCGTAAAAATTCGATACTCGCAGCGGAGTCAACATCAAACTCGGTATGGGCCGCGTAGCTACCATGACATCTTGAAAAAATTGGAGCGCAATGCAATTTAAAATTTTATCCAGAAACACTTGGACCCCAAGCTCCGGAAAAAACACGGTATATCTGCGCGCGGACAATTGGAACGACTTTTCATTCGTTACGTTGTTCAAAATGTCCTTACATGACAAAGACGGCCAAGCCCACGATATTGGCGCAACGAAAATAGGATTTAAAGGGCAAACAACGGAAGTTTTTACTCAAAACAAAATTCCTCAATCCTTTGAGAATTTAGACGAGGAATTCTTTTCACTGGGGCAAGGTGTTGAATTTTATAAAAACTTGGCCTTACTACCCAAAGATATTCGGCAAAACATCTTAATTTCACTCAGAGACATTGTTGCTCAACCAGAAATAATTGAAGAAATAAAAGAAGAAAAGGTTTTCGGGACATCTCTATTACGGGACACAAGTCTGTCTGTCATCAAAGGACAATATGCAAGGGTACTAGAGCGGAAATCCGAGCTTACAGATTTCAAGTTCAAATTTACACGCCCTGAATCGGAAAAGCTTGGTGGAATTGACCTTGGGTTTAAGGTAACTGCGAATTCAACGCCAAGCACAAACATTCATGCAATTATTGGCCGAAACGGAGTAGGAAAAACAACGCTACTAAATGGACTGATTGACCTCATCGCAGGGAAAAATGGCTCCGGCCAACTCTTTGATCTCTCAGGATGGAAAGAGACAAAAATTTCGGATGATTACTTCAGCAGTCTTGTTTCTGTTTCATTCAGCGCATTCGATCCATTCACGCCCCCTCAAGAGCAATCTGATCCGGCTAAAGGGACTTGCTATTTTTATATTGGATTGAAAGACGCATTGAACGCAGAGCGTCACCGCAACATTTCAGAACTTCGGACTGACTGCATCCACGCTTTAAGCACTTGCTTTCAAAATCCAGAAAAGACCACGCGCTGGATAAATGCCATAGAAAAGCTGGGATCTGATGAGAATTTTTCCTCTATGAAATTGAATCAATTAGAGGAAAGCTACAACGATATTCGCGACGGAATAAGCAATGACATTCAGTCTGACTCCGATGAGTTCAAGGAAGTTTACAGCGAAAGAATTGACCCCTATTTATCCCGAATGAGTTCTGGGCATGCAATTGTTCTTCTGACCATAACTAGATTAGTTGCGACGGTGGAGGAAAAAACTCTGGTGCTGCTTGACGAGCCAGAAAGTCATTTACACCCACCTCTTTTATCTGCATTTGTTCGCGCGCTCGCTGATTTACTCCACGATAAAAATGGAGTGGCAATCATTGCCACGCACTCACCCGTAGTGCTTCAAGAAATACCCAAATCTTGCGTTTGGAAAATTCATCGTGTCGGAAAAAGCATTACTTTCGATCGTCCAGCCATTGAGACCTTTGGAGAGAATGTTGGCTCATTAACTAGCGAAGTCTTCAGCCTTGAAGTTGAGCGCTCGGGTTTTCATGAGCTACTTTCAAAATCGGTGGCGAGCGGACGGACATATGAAGAAATTGTGGCCGACTATAACCAGCAACTCGGCTTTGAAGCTCGCGCCATCTTGAAAGCGCTTCTCGCCAATCGGGATAGGAACATCAATCATGATGCGGCTAACTGAGCCTCAGTATAGTTTTGAACAATCATTGATTGAATGCATAGCAGGCATTACGGGAAATGCTGCGCTTCGAGAAAAGGTTACCATCAGCAGGCCCAACCTAATTGAGGGAGCAGCGCATTATCTGGCTGCCGCCGCCGCGGGCAAGTTATATGCAATAGCTCCGATCAACGCCGCTCAAGGTCAAGACCCGCGTGTAGTCAACGATTTGACAAAATCGGAGTTAATTAAAATCTACGATCAGTATTTCGTGCCGCCAGAGAAGCCGGCGCGAAAAATTTACAACGAATTGCTTAATTCGGCAAAAGAGAAGTGTCCATTCTGCGGGGGCATAGGAACACCTCGAAATTTAGACCATTTTCTTCCCAAAGCTCATTTCCCTCAATTCTCATTTGCGCCTCAAAATTTGGTCCCAGCATGCCGCGATTGCAATATGGATGGGAAAATGGAGGCGTATGCCACGACGCCTGAAGCGCAATTTATTCACCCATATTCTGACAGCTCCATTTTTTTCCAAGAACAGTGGATTTTCGCGAAATACCATGTGCAAGCACACGACGTACCCGGGCATTTTGAATATGCCGTCCTACCGCCTGGCGGATGGAATGAAATTGACAAGAGACGAGTGAAGAAGCATTTTTTAGATTTTGATTTGGGGAAACGCTACTCCATCAAAGCTGCGGAATTATTAGGCACAATTCTTCAGCAAATTTCTCGGCTGCAGAACTCTGGCATGGGTAATGAAACAATCAGTGCCGTACTAATTCAGCCTGGAATAGAAAAAGCTCCTTTCATTAATCATTGGCAAACAGGTATGTTTCAATCCCTTAAGGACGTGCTGCAATAGCTCATCCTTTCAAATCGACTACGATTGCCACGCCACCCTCTATAAAATTCAGACGACCAGATTTCAAACTAATCATTGACTAGTGCTGATTCGTTCAAGGTCAATACGATTCCTTGCCCAACGAAAACTCTCGACGCAAACCGGCACGCCTAACCTGTGGTCAGCTGCAACAAGCGTCGAGAGATTGTCAGTTCCCCCCTACCCCCTCACACTCGCCTGCAACAACTCATCCGCAGCCCGCGCCAGATCCGCAGCGATCCACATCATGTTTGCGCGGTGCGTCTCTCCTGCTTCTTCGAACCAGCCGTTGCCGTCCCCATAGGCGCACCACAGCAGCGAGTGCAGCTGCGTGAGTTTTTCTTCGAGGAGGTCTCTTGCTTCGTTGCCCGTCGGGGTTGAGGGCGGCGCGCCGCTGGGGGTGTTGGTGCCGCTGCTGCTGCGAGCACCGCTGCGGCGGGAGGGAGATTTGGGCGTAGAACGCCCGGCGATAATTTGCTTAGCCATTTGGTGTGCGCTTTCGAAAGTGGTTGCACGTCATGTGGTCAGACGGTCAGGGTGTTCGCGCAACCTGGCCGTCGCCTTTTGCGCCTCACATTCGCATCGATGGCACTTGGCAGGCCGTCGACACCCGCCGTGAGGCAAGGCGGTTGATTCATTCACTCATCCGTTCATTTCTCTTCCGGGTTGTTCGTCGCTCCTTTCTGTCTTGCTTGCTTTCACGCTGCGCTGTTCGTGGGTCACTCAGTGCAGCGTCTGGTTGCTGGGGCATTCACTGTAGAGAAGCAAAGCCGCGCGGGAGAAAAGAATTCGTCGAGGAATTCTCGAATTCGCGAGGCATCTGTCGGGCGATGACCGAAAGACGGACGGGGACACAAAGCACTGACAGTCGCGGGCGTGTCGCGCGCCGGCGCGGCGCAAATTCGGCCGCTGCCGAACGGGCCGGCCCGCGCATCTCCGGGAACCGTTGAACGTCGAGCCCGGACAGAGCCCGCGACGTGCGCCGCTTCGTCGATGGGCGCGAAGCACGCGATGAGCAGCAGGTTGCCCATCGCATGCTTCGTGCGTATCTCACCGAACATTAGATACATCTGAAGTCGTGGGGAAATCCTCACTCTCCTCGTGGAGAATCGCGGCTTGACTTCAATTTAGACATATATCTAAAATCGATTCGATACATCCACCAAGGAGTTCGACATGAGACACCCCCACTTCGGCCATCACCACCACAACCACCACTGCCACGCCCCCCGCGGCGAGCATGGAGACGGCTTCTCCGGCGGCCGTGGCCGGCACGGTCATGGCGAGGGCGAGCTCGGCGACGAGCGCATGCCCGGAGGCCGCGGCGGTCGCGGCGGCGGGCGCGTCTTCGGCCACGGCGGGCTGCGCTTCGTGCTGTTGCAGCTCATCGCCGACAAGCCCTCGCACGGCTACGAGCTCATCAAGGCCATCGAAGACCGCCTGGGCGGCAGCTACGCGCCGAGCCCCGGCGTGGTCTACCCGACCCTCACGCTGCTCGAGGAAATGGGCCACCTGAGCGTGGAAACGGCCGATACCGGCGGCCGCAAGCGCTACAGCATCACCCCGAGCGGCCAGGAGTTCCTGGCCGCCAACCGCGAGACGGCCGACGCCATGATGGCCCGCATGACGGGCGGCGTGGACGGCGCGGGCCCGCGCGGCGGAAGGCCGCCGCAGGTCACGCGCGCCATCGAGAACCTGAAGCTCGCCATGCGCATGCGCCTGTCGGGCACACCCCTCACCGAACAACAAGCCCACGATTTCGCCGCGGTGCTCGACAGCGCCGCTCAACAGTTAGAGCGCATCTGATGAACTTCCATTCTTGAAATGACCGACTTCACAACCACTCCTTCTTCTTCCAACGCACCCGACCGCACGCCGCGCCGCGTGCGCCACGACCTTCGCTTTCGCCAGCTCACGGTGAAGACGGTGCAGCGCGTGACGCCGCACCTCATCCGCATCGTGCTGACCGGCGACGACCTCGCGGGCTTCACGAGCCTGGGGTTCGACGACCACGCGAAGATCTTTTTTCCCGACGCGGCCACGGGCAAGCTCACGCTGCCGACGGCCGGGCCCGAGGGTCCGATCTGGCCCGCGAGCGGCCGCCCGACGATGCGCGACTACACGCCGCGCCGCTTCGACGCGAAGGCCCGCACGCTGGAGATCGACTTCGCGCTGCACGATGCCGGCCCGGCCACGCAATGGGCCGAGAAGGCCAAGCCCGGCGACACGCTGGGCGTGGGCGGCCCGCGCGGCTCGTTCATCGTGCCGACCGAGTTCGATTGGCACCTGCTCATCGGCGACGACACCGCCCTGCCCGCCATCTCGCGCCGCCTGGCCGAGCTGCCGGCCGGTGCGCGGGTGGTGGTGCTGGCGGAAGTCGACAGCGAAGCCGACGAGATTCCCCTCGAGACCGAGGCCGAGCTCACGCTGCAGTGGGTGCATCGCCGAGGCGCCGAGGCGGGCGTGAGCACGGTGCTGGTCGATGCGCTGAAGGCCGCGAAGCTGCCGGCCGGCGACTTTCATGCGTGGGTCGGGTGCGAGTCGGGCATTGCGAAGGCACTGCGCGCGCACCTCGTGAGCGAGCGCGGCGCGAACCCGAAGTGGACCCGGGCGTCGGGCTACTGGCGGCGCGGCGCCGCGGCCACGCACGATTCGCACGACGAGTGATCCCGTCTTGCTCCTTCCCCTTCCGTGGGAGGGAGCAAGAAAAACTCAGAGCCAGCCGGCGCGCCTGAAGCGGTAGTAGAGATAGCCGCAGGTGCTGACGATGAGCCCCAGCGCCACCGCGTAGCCGTACTTGAATTTCAGCTCGGGCATGTGCTCGAAGTTCATGCCCCAGATGCCGGCGAACGCGGTACACACCGCGAAGATGCTGGCCCAGGCGGCCAGCCGCTTGGTCACCTCGCTGTCTTCGATGGTCACCATCGACAGGTTCACCGCAATGGCGGTGCCGATGGTGTCGCGCATCGCGTCGATCGAGCCGTTGATGCGGCCCAGGTGGTCGCCCACGTCGCGAAAGTACTCCTGCGTGCCCATGCAGATTTGCGGCACGCGCCCGCCGTACAACTTGCCCGCTGCCTCGACGAGCGGCGCCACGGCGCGCTTCAAGATCATGCTGCGGCGCTTCAGGTCGTAGAGCTGCTTGATCTTGTCGCGCGCCGCACCGCTGTGGCCGAAGATCTGCTGCTCGATGGATTCGAGCTCCACTTCGAGCGCATCGATGACGGGAAAGTAGCGATCGACCACCGCGTCCATCAGCGCATAGAGCACGAAGCCCGCGCCGTTGCGCAACAGGTCGGGCTCGCGCTCGCAACGCTCGCGCACGCCCAGAAAGCCCTGCTGGCTGCGGTTGCGCACCGAGAGCACGTAGTTGCGGCCCACGAACACGTCGACCTCGCCCACGTTGACGCAGTGCTCGCCTTCGGCGGAGGGCTCCACGAGGTGCATGACGACGAAGAGCGAGTCGCCGTACTCCTCGACCTTGGGGCGCTGGTGGCCGTGGTGGGCATCTTCGACGGCGAGCGGGTGCAGGTTGAATTCCGCCTGCATCTCGGCGAGCTCCTCGGGCGAGGGATCGCTCAGCGCGACCCACACGAAGCAGCCGGGGCGGGTGATGTAGTCGCTGATGTCCTCGACGGGAATGTCGGCAAGCTTGGCGCCGTTTTCGTAGGCCACGCAGTTGATCAGCATCGGTGCTCGTCCAGGTTCGGTCTTGAGGTTTTCTGTCAGGTCGCCGCGTCGGGGTTGGCGGTCGCGGCGAGTTGGGCGGTTTCCGCGAGCGATGCCTCGATGGCCTGTGTCTCGCTCCTGAGCAGGGCGAGGCCTTTCTCGGCGAACGCGCTGTGGCTCGCCACGTCGGCCCACAGGCTCACGGCGGCTTCGGCGCAGGTGAGCGATGTGAAGCGGATGCGGCCCTTGGCGAGATCGATGAAGCGCTTCTCGCGCAGCGGGTCCGCACGGTCCCAGGCACCGCCGATGAGCACGCGCTTGCCGCGCTTGATGCGGGGTTCGCGCTCGGCGAAGAAGGGCAGCTTGGCGGACACCCAGCCGAGCATGCCGCTGTTCAACGCGGTATCGAAGTCGGAGGGCGCGGTGTGCGCCTTTGCGTAGTCGCGCAAGGTGCCGAGCTTGTAGAGCACCGGGTCCTTGGGGCCCGCCGGGCCGCCTTCCACGGGCCGGATGATGGAAGGGCCGTTGCTCGCGCCCTTCTCGGGCCGCTTCGACTTGCGCAGGTCCGCCAGCTGGGCCGGCGACATGCAGAGATACAGCGCCGCGAGTTCGGCGGGCAAGGTGGCGGTGTCTGGCAGCGCGTCCGCTTCAGGGCCTTTGAGTTCATCCAGGGGGGCCATGGGCGCCTTGTTCTTCACGCGGGGTTTGCGCGGGGGGATTTTAGGGCGGGGGATGCGAGCGGATGAGTCGGCATGTCAACGCAGCTGCATCCGGTTTCCGCGGATAAAAACCCATATCGCCGGGTGCGACGACGGATGAGATCGGAATCTGCTGGGTCGGCATGGAAGAATTGATCATGCTGACAGACACGCTCATCCGCCACGTCACCAAGCCCGGCGCCAATGTCTTCCTCGAATTGGGCTTTCCAGCCGCAGAGGCCAAGCGCCTGAACGCGGCATCGAAAAAGCAGATCGACGAGGCCCGGCCGCCAGCCCGGTCGTCGGCTGAGCCTCCATCCCGTCCCCGATAATCCTCCGAGTGAAAACGACGACTGCCCAACCCACTCCCCCGACCAGCGACTTCTCCGGGCACACGCCGATGATGGCGCAGTACCTGGGCCTCAAGGCGAACCATCCGGACACGCTGTTGTTCTACCGGATGGGCGATTTCTACGAACTGTTCTGGGCCGATGCCGAAAAGGCCGCGCGGCTGCTCGACATCACGCTCACCCAGCGCGGCCAGTCGGCCGGCCAGCCCGTGGTGATGTGCGGCGTGCCCTTCCATGCGGTCGATACCTACCTCGCGCGGCTCATCAAGCTGGGCGAGTCGGTCGCCATCTGCGAGCAGGTGGGCGAGGTCGGCGCGAGCAAGGGGCCGGTGGAGCGCAAGGTGGTGCGGGTGGTCACGCCCGGCACGCTGACCGATTCGGAACTGCTCAACGACAAGAGCGAATCGCTGCTGCTGGCGGTGCACGCGGGCACGCGCAATTTCTGCGGGCTCGCGTGGCTGAGCGTGACGGGTGCCGAGCTGCGGCTGGCCGAGTGCCCGGCCGATGCGCTCGAAGCGTGGATCGCGCGCATCGCGCCGAGCGAGTTGCTCTACAGCGCCGAGGTGACGCCGGCTTTCGAGCAGCGCCTCAAGGCCGCTCGCGCGGCAACGCCGTTCACCCTCTCGATCCGCCCGGCGTGGCAATTCGACGGCGGGCTTGGCGAGCGCAAGCTCAGCGAGCAGATGGGCAGCAACAGCCTCGCCGCGTGGAACGCCGAATCGCTCACCAACGCGCATGCCGCGGCTGCCGCGCTGCTGGGTTACGCCGAGCACACGCAGGGCCGTGCGCTCTCGCATGTGCAGCGCCTCTCGGTCGAACGCGATGGCGACCTGATCGAACTGCCGCCCACCACGCGCCGCAACCTCGAACTGGTGCAGACGCTGCGCGGCGAAGACTCGCCCACGATGTTCTCGCTGCTCGACACCTGCATGACGGGCATGGGCAGCCGGCTCGTCAAGCGCTGGCTGCTCTCGCCGCGCCGCGACCGCACCGAGGCGCAGGCGCGGCTCGAGGCGATCGCCGCGCTGCAGTCCACGGTGCTCGGCGGCACGGCCGCGCCCTGGCGCACGCTGCGGGAACAACTGAAGAACACGAGCGACGTCGAACGCATCGCGGCGCGCATCGCGCTGCGCCAGGTGCGCCCGCGCGAACTGCTGGCCTTGCGCCTCGCGCTTGCGAAGGCAGAGCAACTGGCGCCGCTGCTGCCGGCCTCCGCCACGCTGCTGGCGCGCATCGCCGAGCGGCTCGCGCCGCCGCCGGGCTGCGCCGACCTGCTGACGAGCGCGATCAAGCCCGACCCGTCGGCGCTGGTGCGCGACGGCGGCGTGATCGCCACCGGCCACGACGCCGAGCTCGACGAGCTGCGCGCCATCAGCGAGAACTGCGACGACTTCCTGCTCAAGCTGGAGATCAGCGAGCGCGAGCGCACCGGCATCAGCAACCTCAGGGTGCAGTTCAACCGGGTGCACGGCTTCTACATCGAGGTGACGCAGAGCGCGCTCTCGAAGGTGCCCGACAACTACCGCCGCCGCCAGACACTGAAGAACGCCGAGCGCTTCATCACGCCCGAGCTGAAGGCTTTCGAGGACAAGGCGCTCAGCGCGCAAGACCGCGCGCTGGCGCGCGAGAAGTGGCTCTACGAACAGCTGCTCGATGCGCTGCAGCCCTCGGTGCATGCGCTCACGCAACTGGCCGGCGGCATCGCGACGCTCGATGCGCTGTGTGCGCTGGCCGAGCGCTCGCACACGCTGCACTGGCGGGCACCGACTTTCGTGGCGCACCCGTGCATCGAGATCCAGCAGGGGCGCCATCCGGTGGTGGAAGCGCGTCTGGCCGAGAAGTCGTCCGGCGGCTTCATCGCCAACGACACGCAGCTCGGACCGCAGCAGCGCATGCAGGTCATCACCGGCCCGAACATGGGCGGTAAATCGACGTACATGCGGCAGGTGGCGATCATCGTGCTGCTCGCCTCCATCG
The DNA here is from genome assembly GCF_030812215.1 of Variovorax boronicumulans. Taxonomy (GTDB): domain Bacteria; phylum Pseudomonadota; class Gammaproteobacteria; order Burkholderiales; family Burkholderiaceae_C; genus Variovorax; species Variovorax boronicumulans_C. The sequence goes on from NZ_JAUSSG010000002.1 coordinate 622,962, forward strand.
GCTCGCACGTGCCGGCCGCCGCCTGCCGGCTCGGGCCGATCGATGCGATTCACACGCGTATTGGCGCGGCGGACGACCTGGCCAATGCGCAATCGACCTTCATGCTGGAGATGACCGAGGCTGCGCAGATCCTGCACAGTGCCACGGCGCAATCGCTGGTGCTGATGGACGAGATCGGCCGCGGCACGAGCACCTTCGACGGACTGGCGCTGGCCGCGGGCATCGCGGCGCAGCTGCACGACCGCAGCAAGGCCTTCACGCTCTTCGCGACCCACTATTTCGAGCTGACCGAGTTCCCGGCCACGCACCACGGTGCGGTGAACATGCACGTGAGCGCAACCGAGGCGGGCCGCGACATCGTGTTCCTGCACGAAATGCAGCCGGGGCCGGCGAGCAAGAGCTACGGTATTCAAGTCGCACGGCTCGCGGGCATGCCTGCTGCCGTGGTCAACCATGCGCGGCAGGCCCTGGAAGCACTTGAATCGCAGCATGCGCAAACTCGTGCACAGGTCGACCTGTTTGCGCCCCCTCCGGTGGCCGAAACGCCGCTGGCCAGCGCCGTAGAATCCGCGCTGGCCGCGCTAGACCCCGACACCATGAGCCCGCGCGAGGCCCTCGACGCGCTCTATGCCCTCCAGAAACTGAACACGCGTGAACGCAGTGCCGCCTGAGCGGGCCTGATTCATGCGAGACGAACTCATGACTTATTGCGTAGGCATCAAACTCAACGCCGGCCTGGTGTTTCTCTCCGACTCGCGCACGAACGCGGGCGTGGACCACATCAGCACCTTCCGCAAGATGATCGTCTACGAGCAGCCGGGCGACCGGGTGATGGTGCTGCTGTCCTCGGGCAACCTGAGCATCTCGCAGTCGGTGCGCGAAATCCTGCAGATCGAGGAACTGCGCGAAACCCGCGAAGACGGCACGCAGGGCGACCCGATCACCATCTGGAACGCCAAGAGCATGTTCGACGCCGCTCGCGTGCTGGGCTCGGCGGTGCGCCATGTGTACGACCGCGACGCCGAGGCGCTGAAGCACGCGGGGCTCGACTTCAACGTGTCCTTCATCTTCGGCGGGCAGGTCAAGGGCGAAGGCATGCGGCTCTTCCTGGTCTACGCCGCGGGCAACTTCATCGAGGCGACGACCGAGACGCCTTACTTCCAGGTGGGCGAATCGAAGTACGGCAAGCCGGTGCTCGACCGGGTGCTCACGCCCGAGACGCCGCTGGACGAAGCCGCCAAGTGCGCGCTGGTGTCGATGGACTCGACCATGAAGTCGAACCTCTCGGTGGGCCTGCCGCTCGACCTGGTGGTGTACGAAGCCAACAAGTTCGAGACCGACCGGGTGATCTGCATCGACGCGGACAACCCCTACTACCGCATGATGCACAACAGCTGGGGCCAGAAGCTGCGCGAGGTGTTCGACAGCATCGAGGACCCGGTGTGGGACGACTCCGCCACCGAACATCCGCTGAAGATGCCGGCCACGCGGCACAGCCCGCTGCGCAAGATCTCCACGCCCGACGAAAAGCTGATCTGAAGAAAGCCGTGCCTCCGGTCGTCTTCTCGCACGGCAACAGCTTTCCGGCGAGCACTTACCGCGTCGTTCTCGACAGCCTGCGCAACCGCGGCTTCGAAGTCGATGCCATCGAGAAATTCGGGCACGACCCGAAGTACCCCGTCACCGACAACTGGCCGCACCTGGTGCAGCAGCTGGCCGATTTCGCAGCGGTGCGCGCCGACCGCGCGGGCGGGCCGGTGTTTCTCATCGGCCATTCGCTCGGCGGGTTCCTGAGCCTGATGTGCGCGGCGCTGCATCCGGCGCTCGCGCGCGGCGTGGTGCTGATCGATTCGCCGATCCTCGGCGGCTGGCGCGCGAACACGCTCAACGTGGTCAAGCGCACGCCGCTCATGAAGAGCATTTCGCCCGGCGCCATCAGCCGGAAGCGCAAGAACAGCTGGGCGCACCGGGAAGCCGTGTTCGAGCATTTCCGCAGCAAGAAGGCGTTTGCGAAGTGGGACGAGCAGATGCTGCACGACTACATCGACCACGGCACCTTCGACGGCATCGCTGCAGGCGAAGACAGCCGCGAACTCAGCTTCGACCGGGACGTGGAAACCGCGATCTACAACACCCTGCCCCACAACCTGGGCGCGCTGCTGCGCAAGCACCCGCTCAAGTGCAAGGCGGCGTTCATCGGCGGGCGGCAGTCGGCCGAGATGAAGCGCGTGGGCATGGCGATGACCGAGCAGGTGACCAAGGGTCGCATCACGATGCTCGACGGCACTCATCTTTTCCCGATGGAAAAGCCGCTGGCCACCGCGGCCGCCATCGAGGCGGCGCTGCGCAACCTGCTGTAGGGCGTCAGGGGTCAGGGGTCAGGCGGAAGCGGGGCGGCACTCGATGCCGTCGCCGACGCGCAGCAGGCCGCCGCGCAGGACCCGCGCCGTCACGCCGCCGTGGCCGCGCATGGCGTTGTAGCCGCCGGGGCCGAGCAGTTCTTCCATCCGTGAACAGGGCTCGCAAGGGCCGCTGATTTCGAGCAGCACCTCCGCGCCGATGGCCAGCACCAGCGGCTGGTTGCGAAACAGCGAGCGCGCCGCCAGCAGGTTCAGGCCCGAGACGACGAGGTTGCGCCGCAGCCCTTCGGGGTCGACGCGCGCATGGCCGGTGAGCGCGGCGATCACCGGCAGGTGCTCCTGCTGGATCAGCGAGACCTGCCGCTTGCCGCCGGGGCGCGCGGCGTCGATGCGGTCGCCCTCCAGCCCGCGCCCTTCCACCGCGGCGGCCTCGTTCACCGACCGCACAGGAGCCCGGCGCGCCGGGCGCAGCAGGATGGCGTCGAGGCGGCCGGGCCGTGCGAATTGCCGGGTCAGTTCGTGGAGATCGGGCATGCGCGGCATTGTCCACGGGACTTTCTTGCGCCTGCCGTTGCCGCGGGGCAACGCAGCCATGAGGTCTTTCGCCTATGGCCGGACCGCGCACACGGTCAAACCGGCCGGGCTGCCGGCGAATACGGCGGTATTCGTGACGCCCGGCCACACGGGCGCCATGACGGGGCGGTAGGTACCCCGCGCGGCGGCGTCGCGCCGGACTGACCTTCTGGCCGCGCGGTGGCCCATGACCACCCCGCCGACGGCCCTGACGCACGTCTTCCGAGCGAAATATTCCAAACAGAGCGATAGTTCCTGCCGATCCGCAGGTTCCCCCTGTTTTCAGTTGGGTGACTTCTAGGATACATATGGCAATGCTCTGCAACAATCCCATATATAAGTAAAAACGTCCTACCAAAGTCAGGCACCGTTCAGAATCCCGCCCACATGTCCAATTCGCAACTGGAAGACGTCGAAGTCGTTTCGCTGAGTCCCGCTCTGGTGGTCGAGGACGATCCGGCCATGCGCGAGCGGCTCGCCTACGTGCTGTCGACCCTGGGCTGCGACGAGCCGCAGATCGCCTGGGCCGACAGCGTGACGGCGGCCAAAGAACTGCTCGACGAGCGGGATTTCGGGGTTGCGCTGGTCGACATCGGCCTGCCGGACGGCAGCGGCGTCGAGCTGATCGGCTGGATGCAGGCGCATCGCCCCAGGGTGCCCGCGGTGGTGGTCTCGGCCTGGCGGACCGAGGAAGTCATCTTCGCGGCGCTGCGGGCCGGCGCCATCGGCTACCTGCTGAAGGAACGCGACGACCTGGAATTGAGCATCGCGCTGCGCAGCATCGAGCAAGGCGGCGCGCCCATCGATCCGGCCATTGCACGCCGCATCCTCGGCTGGCTCGCGGCGCAGCAGCTGTCGCTGTCCGCGGTGCTGGCCTCCGATGCGCCGTCCCCGCTGCCGGTGGCGCTGACGCCGCGTGAGCGAAAAATCCTCGAACTGGTGGCGCAGGGGCTGAGCAACCGCGACATGGCCGAGTCGCTGTCGATCTCGCGCCTCACGGTGGAATGCCACACCAAGAACATCTACCGCAAGCTGGCCGTCACCTCGCGCACCGAGGCGGTCTTCCAGGGGCGCAGGCACGGCTTGCTGCGCTGAGCGGCCCGCTTCGGCTCGACGAGGGCCTGAACGCGAGGAGGCATGTCTTTCTGTTATCAACGGGGCCATCCCCGAGAACTGGTCAACGGAATGCCCTCCCCCGAACATCGACCGCTGGCTGACGGCCGCCCCGCGAACCGAAGCCTGTTGGCCCAAGCACGGGCATGGCTCGCCGCCTCGCTGGGCGTGCTTCTCGTCCTGCTCTTCGTGGCGACCCCGTCGACCGCGCTGGCGCAGCAGCCGCCCTCCCCCGAACTCCACGTCGAAGCCGTGCGCGGCACCGGCTGGGACGACACCACGCCCCCCGCCGATGGCTGGACGCCCGTTGCGCTGCCCGACAGCTGGCCCGACCGCTGGCCCGGTTTCGATGGCGTGGTGTGGTACCGGCTCACCTGGACGCAGCCCGCGCAGGTGCCCGAAGCCGGGCTGCTGCTGAACTACTTCAACATGGCCGGCGCGGTGTTCCTCAACGGCACGCCGATCCTTCGCGACCCGAACCTCACCGAGCCGCTCACACGCTCATGGAACACGCCGCGCTACTGGCTGCTGGCGTCGCCGCTGCTGCGGCCCGGCGCCACCAACACGCTGCTGGTGCGCGTCTCGGGGCTCTCGCCCTACCAGCCGGGGCTGGGGCCGGTGCGCCTGGGCACGCCGGCCGCGATGCAGGCGCTGTACGAGCGCGAGCGCCTTTTTCGCCACGACCTGCCGATGCTCGGTCTCGCGCTGAGCGCGGTGGTCTCGGCCTTCTTCGCGGCCCTGTGGGTGTTGCGCCGCAGCGAGACGGCCTACGGCTGGTTCGCGCTGATGTCGGTGCTGTGGCTGATCTACGGCTACAACCACGTGGCCACGAGTCCCTGGCCCTTCACGGACAACCACAGCTGGCAGGCCTTCAACACCTCGGCGTTCCTTGCGTTCAGCGTGGCCTTTCTCGTCTTCACGCTGCGCTTTTGCGAGCAGCGCATGCCGCGCCTGGAAATCGCGGCGCTGCTGCTCGTGAGCGTGGGCTGGGTCGATCTCTGGACCGCGGGCATGCCGTCGCTGCCCCTGCATCGGGCGGTGTGGGGGCTGGTGGGCGGGCTGATGACGATTGCCGTGTGCTGCGCGGCACTGCTCCACGCCCTGCGCATGCGAGAGGGCCCGGTGCTCGCGCTCGCACCGTTCATGGCGATGTCCGCCGTGACCGGCACGCACGACCTGCTGGTGTTCACCCAGGTGATCGACAGCAACATCTACTACACGACGATGTCGTCCTATGCGCTGCTGCTGGGCATGGCGCTGATCCAGGCCGGCCGCTTCGTGAAGAGCCTCAAGCGCATCGAGAACTTCAACACCGAGCTGATCGAGGAAGTGAACGCCGCCAAGGCCGAACTCGCCGCCACGCTCGCGCAGCAGCACGCGCTGGAGCTCGCGCATGCGCGCATCGGCGAGCGCGTCAACCTCGCGAGCGACCTGCACGACGGGCTCGGCGGCATGCTGGTCGGCAGCATCGCGACGCTGGAGCGCACGCCCGAGAACCTGTCGGCGCCCGAACTGCTCGCGATGCTCAAGAGCCTGCGCGACGACCTGCGGCTGATCATCGAAGCCACCGGCCGCCACGATGGCGCACGCGCGTTCGGCGAACTGCTCGCGCCGCTGCGGCACCGCACCTCGCAGCTGCTCGACGCGAACGGCATCGACTGCCGCTGGCAGGTGTCGAACCTCGAAACGCTCGAGTTGCCGCCCTCGCAAAGCCTGGACCTGCTGCGCTTCCTGCAGGAGGCGCTGACCAACGTGCTCAAGCACAGCGCGAGCCGGCGCGTGGATGTGGCGGTGATGCGCGATGGCGCCGAACTGAAGCTCAGCGTGCGCGACGACGGCCGCGGCTTCGTGGTCGATGGAGCCGACAAGGCCGCCGGTTCCGGCCTGCGCAGCCTCCGCGCCCGGGCGCGCCGCCTCGGCGCCGAGCTTCAGTTGCAGTCGCAGCCTGGCGAGACGCAACTGGCGCTGCGGATGCCGCTGGCACCCGCATGAGCGCCCTGCAGAATCAGTCTGCCCAGACCACCGTGCCGGTCCACGCCGTCACCAGCACCACGATGCCGAAGGCGATGCGATACCAGGCGAACGGAATGAAGTTGTGGGTGCTGATGAACTTCAGCAGCCAGCGCACGCACAGCCACGCGCTGATGAACGAGAACACGAGGCCCACCGCGAACAGCGGAACGTCGGCCATCGACAGCAGCGCGCGCTCCTTGTAGACGCTGTATGCGCCGGCGCCGATCAGCGTCGGGATCGCGAGGAAGAAAGAGAAATCGGTCGCCGCCTGCCGCGAGAGGCCCAGCAGCATGCCGCCGATGATGGTCGAGCCGCTGCGGCTCGTGCCGGGGATCATCGCAAAGCACTGCACGAGGCCGACCTTGAGCGCGTCCCATGGCGTGAGGTCGTCGACATGTTCGACGCGCACCGAACCCGGCGGCCGTTTCTCGGCCCACAGGATGATGAAGCCGCCGATGATGAAGGTGCTGGCCACCACGGTCGGGATGAAGAGGTGCGCCTTGATCACCTTGCCGAACAAGAGGCCCAGCACCACCGCGGGCAGGAAGCCGATCAGGATGTTGAGTGCGAGGCGCCGCGCCTTGGGCTGCCGCGGCAGCGCCACGACGGTCGACTTGATCTTCTGCCAGTAGACCAGGATCACCGCGAAGATCGCGCCGGTCTGGATGGCGATCTCGAACACCTTGCCCCGGTTGTCGCCGAAGCCGCCGAGCAGCGAGCCCGCAAGAATCAGATGGCCCGTCGACGAGATCGGCAGGAACTCGGTCAGCCCTTCGACGATGCCCATGATGGCGGCCTTGACCAGCAAAACAATATCCACGCGTACTCCTTCAACAAAGAGCGCCAATTATGGCGAGGGCATCGGTCAGCTCTGGTTCAGGTGAGAGGCGAACAGGAGTACCGAATACCTAATTCCGGGGATGTTCACCCTGCCGGCATCGATACATATTGCAACCTGAACACCCAAGTGCCCCCAAGGAGTCTTGCCATGCGAACGTCGACCGCCGCGGACGAGCGCGAATCAACTGTCGAAGACCACGGCCGGGACCGGCTGAAGAACCCTCTTGCGATCGAGCGGGAGCAGTGCGAATCGATGCGCCGCGTGGCCGGTGCGACCGGCGCCTCGGCCCACGAGCTGAAGCTGCTGATGCAGCGGCTGGTCGACATCGACCGCTCGGGCAAGAGCGCGGGCATCGTCGCGCAGGGCAACATCGCCGCCGACCGGATGGAAGCCGAGGTCCAGCTGCTCGACCTGGGCGACGGCTGCATCGCGGGGCAGCAGGCCGAGGCCTGCCAGCGCATCGACTTCGGCCTGCTCGAGCCGCTGAACCCCGCGCACGACAAGAAGTGGTACGCGCGCTGGAAGTTCTGGAGCTTCATCCTCGGCGCGGCCGGGCCGGTGGCCTCGCTCACGCTGCAGGGCCTGGCCCTGCGCCCGAGCGAGCCCGAAGACGCGCACGCAGACCTCGTGGCCAAGGCACGCAAGGTGCTGGAGAGCTGGCGCCGCACCTCCGACCCGCTCTTCTGGTCGGCCGTCGAAGACTACGTGCGGCAACAGGCCTTCTCGCTCGAAACGCAGGCCTACCTCATGCACTGCATCGCCGCGGTGTTCAGCGGCGACACGATGAAGCTCTCGAACGAACAGAGCGAAGCACTCGCCGGCCTTCTCACCGACACCTATTGCGATGCACTCGGCACCGCAGCCACGATGCCTTCGTCGGACATCTACCGGCGCCTGGCCGAAGGCCTGGAAGCGACCGACCGCGAGACCGGCGTGCACCGCATGCTGGGCCGCAGCGATGCGGCGCAGATCGCGATGACCACGCTGGTCACCGCCATCGGCCACGGCGGCTCACACTGAGCGCGGCTGCCCGGTTCGCTGGCGAAGGGCGCGCACGGCGCTGTCGACCGTCGTGAGCACCGGAAGGCCGCTGGCCTCCTCGCACACGGCGCGGGCGCGCGCCATGCTGAACTGCGCGAGCGCGATGCGGGTGCAGCCGCGATCGCGCAGCACCGCGGCCTGTGCGGCGATCAAGGTGTCGTGCCGCTGCGTGTCGCCGGCGTTCAGTGCCTCGAGCGCACCGCTGGCCAACGCCAACTCCAGTGCGGCACCGACGGGAAACTCGGGCGGCATCGAAGCCAGCGTGGGCGAGAACGTTGCGATCAACCCCAGCCGCCCTTCCACCTGCATCGCCTCGGCAATCATGGCCTCGTTGGGCTTGAGCACCGGCATGCCCGCATGCCGCCGCGCCACCGCCTCGATGCACGGCCCGAAAGCCGAGCAGGTGAAGAGGATGCCTTCGGCACCGGTATCGACCGCGTACTGCGCGAGGCGCTGAAACCGCTCGTGCATCGCCGCATCCAGGCCGCGCCCATTGCTGCGTGCGAGGTCGGCCGAGAGGCTGTCGTCGAGCAGGTTCATGCGCACCGCCTCGGGCCAGTCGCGCGCGAAGGCTTCGTTGATGGGCGCGACCGAATGCGAGAGTGCGTGGATGAGGGCGATGCGTGTCATGAAATCAGGCGATCGGCTCAGATGCCCTTGGAAGACGGATTGGCGAAGGCCTCCTTCGTCTCGGCATTGAGCGGGTAGTTGATGTTGATGCCCTTCGGCGGAATCGGCGACATGAACCACTTGGCATAGAGCTTTTCCATCTCGCCCGACTTCATCATGCCCGACACCACGCGGTCCACCAGCGCCTTGAAGGCCGCGTCGTCCTTGCGGAACATGAGCGACTGGTTCTCGGTGCGCAGGCTCTCGCCGGTGATGACGAAGTCCTTCGGGTTGCGCGCATTCGCGAGCTGCCCGGCCAGGAGAATGTCGTCGAGCACGAAGGCCTGCGCCCTGCCGCTTTCCACCAGCAGGAACGAATCGCTGTGGTCCTTGCCCGCGAGGTTGGTCACTTCGAGGTTGCGGCCGCGGTCGGCCTCGCGCAAGAGGCGGAACGAGGTGGTGCCGCTGGTGGTCGCCACCGTCTTGCCCTGCAGGTCGGCGATGCTCCTGATGCCCGAATCGGCCTTCACCAGCATGCGCACGTTGTAGCGAAAGATATCGGGCGAAAACGCCACCTGCTTCTGGCGCTCAACCAGGTTGGTGGTGGAGCCGCACTCGATGTCCACCGTGCCGTTCTGCACCAGCGGAATGCGGTTGGCCGAGGTCACGGCCTGGTACTTGATCTCGATGGCGGGCAGCTTGAGTTCGGTCTTCACGGCATCGACGATGCGGTTGCAGATCTCGATGCTGTAGCCCACCGGCTTCAGGTTGCCGTCCAGGTACGAGAAGCCGAACGACGACTCGCGGTAGCCGAAGGTGATGGCGCCGCTCGCCTTGATCTTGGCGAGCGTGTCGTTCTCCTGCGCCTGCGCGGCGGCGAACGGCAACAGGGTGCAGGCCGCCGCGAGAGCGGCAGCGCCGAAGGAAATCGGCAGACGAAGCTTGGGCATGGAGGCGCTCCTCGGAACGGCGGGTTGAAGAAAACGGTGAAGAAAAAAAGCGGCGGTTGTCAGCGCACGGCGGCGCGGGTGACCGCATCGATGGAGGCCGCGAGCCGCGCGGCGATTTCCTGCAGGTCTCGCCGCGTCGCGATGAAGGGCGGCGCGAGCAGCACGTGGTCACCCTGGCGGCCATCGACCGTGCCGCCGAAGGGGTAGCACAGCAGGCCGCGCGCCATCGCGTCCTTCTTGATGAGCGCATTGACCTTCAGCGCCGGATCGAACGGCGCCTTGCTCGCGCGGTCGGCGACCAGCTCGACGCCCCAGAAGAAACCTCGGCCGCGGATGTCGCCCACGTGCGCGTGGCTGCCCAGCGCCTCGGCCAGCATCGCGCCGAAGGCCACGCCGTCTTCGCGCACCTTGGCGACGAGGCCGTCGCGGCGGATCACCTGCTGAACCGCGAGCGCCGCCGCGCAGGCCATCGGATGGCCGAGGTAGGTATGGCCATGCTGGAAGAAGCCGCTGCCCTTGGACATGGCTTCGACGACCTTGTGCTGTGCCAGCACCGCGCCGATGGGCTGGTAACCGCCGCCCAGGCCCTTGGCGATGGTGATCAGGTCGGGCACCACGCCCTCCTGCTCGCACGCATGCAGCGAGCCGGTGCGGCCCATGCCGCACATCACCTCGTCGAGGATCAGCAGCACGCCGTATTTGTCGCAGACCGCGCGCACTGCCTTGAAGTAGCCCGGCACCGGCGTGAGCACACCGGCCGTGGCGCCGCCCACCGTCTCGGCGACGAAGGCGATCACGCGATCGGCGCCCTGCGCCACGATGGCCGCTTCGAGCTCGGCCGCGAGGCGCAGGCCGTACTGCTCGGCGCTTTCGCCCTCGCGCTGCTCGCGGTACGGATAGCACGGCGACACATGCGTGGCCGGCACGAGGATCGGCGCGAACGGCTCGCGGCGCCATGCGTTGCCGCCCACCGCGAGCGCGCCCAGCGTGTTGCCGTGGTAGCTCTGGCGGCGCGCGATGAAGTGTGTGCGCTGTGGTTGGCCGATCTCGACGAAGTACTGCCGCGCCATCTTGAGCGCCGACTCCACCGCCTCCGAACCGCCGCTCACCAGGTACGCATGGCTCATGCCTTCGGGTGCGGAGGCGATCAGCTCGTCGGCCAGCCGCTCGGCCACTTCGCTCGTGAAGAAGCTGGTGTGCGCATAGGCCAGCGTGTCGAGCTGCGCGTGCATGGCGGCCAGGACCTCGGGGTGCGCATGGCCGAGCGACGAAACAGCGGCACCGCCCGAGGCGTCGAGGTATTCGCGCCCTTCGGCGTCGCGGATGAACATGCCCTGCGAGCTCGCGGCAACGGGCGGGGTCTGGCGAAGGTGGCGGTGGAAGACGTGCGTCATGGCGGTGAATCTTGGAACAGTTCCTGGAACTAACGTTTCGGTCGGATTATTGTTTGGAACATTTGTTCCGTCAACTGTTTCGATGTTCCACCTCCGGTACATTCGTTCCAACAGCAGCCAGAAGAGAGACACCGCCATGGGCGCCAGAGACCAGATCCGCCAGCGTTTCAACGAGCTGAGCCCCGCCCTGCAGCAGGTGGCGCGCTACGTGCTCGACCACCCCAACGAAGTGGTCACCGCCTCGATGCGCAACGTCGGCACGCGCGCGCAGAGCACGCCGGCCACGCTGGTGCGTTTCGCGCAGCACCTCGGCTACGCGGGCTGGCCGCAGCTCAAGGAGGCCTTCGCGGGCGACATGGGCCTGGGCTCCGAGACCTATGGCGGACGCGCCAAGCAGCTCGTCGGGCGCTCACAAGACCGCGGCCTCACCGGCGAGATGTTCGAGGTGCAGCGCCGCAACCTCGAGGCCACGCACCAGCAGAGCGAACAGGCGCTGCAGAAGGCCTGCACGCTGATCGAGAAGGCGCCGGCCGTGCATGCCGCGGGCTTTCGCGCATGCTTTCCGATCGCGTTCTCGTTCGTCTATGTGTACCGGCTCTTCCGCGCGAGCGTGCACCTGGTCGACGGCCAGGGCGGCTCGCTGGAGATGCAGCAGCGCGCTTTTTCCAAGGGCGATGCGCTGGTGGTCGCGAGCTTCGCGCCCTATTCGCGCGAGGCGCTGCAGGTGGCCGAAGCGGCCAAAGCAGCCGGTTGCCGCATCGTCGCGATCACCGACAGCGTGACCTCGCCGCTCTCGCTGCTGGCCGACGAGACGCTGCTCTTCACGATCAACAGCCCGTCGTTCTTTCCGTCGGTCGCGGCCGGCGTGGCGGTGACCGAGGCGCTGGTCGAACTGCTCGCGAGCCGTGCGGGCAAGCCGGGCATCAAGCGCATCGACCAGGCGGAAGCGCAGTTGTTCGAATCGGGTGCGTACCTTTTGCCTCCTGTCGCACGCGGGTAGGTCGCGGGTAGGTGGCTGTCCGGGACGGAACCCTGCCCGAACGCGGGTGTCCAACCCGGGTCGCGGCGTCTTGTCGCGACAGGAGGTAATGACCATGAAGCAAGTGAAGCATTGGCAAGACCCCGTCAACGCCGTCGCCAGCGCCTGGCTGATCGTCTCGCCCTGGGTCCTGGGCTTTCAGGGCACCTCGCCCGCCATGTGGACCATGGTGGCAACCGGCATCGTGCTGGGCGCCGTGGCACTGGGCGCGACCTTCGTGCCCAAGCAGTGGGAAGAGTGGACCGAGGTCGCCCTGGCGGTGTGGCTTGCCATTTCGCCGTGGCTGGTCGGTTTCGCCGCGATGGAAACGGCGATGGTCAACGCGGTGCTCGTGGCCGCGCTGATCCTGGTGCTCGCCCTCTGGGTGCTGGTGACCGACAAGGACTACCTTGGCGGGATGATGGACCGTCCGGCGCACTGAACAGCGCGCCGTGAAACGAGGCCCGCCGCCCCGGCGGTGAGGCCGACTGGGTGGGCACGATGCCCATCCGCGAAACCGCCCTCTCGCCTTCTTTCTTCTTATTGCGCGCGAGGGACGGTGGGCTGTTGTTGCACCGTGGCCGCTGCGCCGTCCGGATTGCTCATCCAGCCGGCCTGCCAGCCACCGCCCATCGCCTGGATGAGCGCAATGGCCGAGGCCTGGCGGTTGACCTGCAACTGCACCAGCGCGCGCCGCGCGCTCAGTGCGGCCGCCTGCGCCGTCACCACCTCGGTGTAGCTCACCTGCGCCGCGCGATAGCGGTTGAGCAACTGCTGCTCCGTCTTGTCGGCCGCGAGCGTGGCTTCGCGGCGCAGGCCCTCCTGTTGCGCGAGCGTGGCGCCCGTCGTCAACTGGTCTTCCACCGCCTGGAATGCGGCGAGCACCGTCTGGCGGTAGCGCGCCACGGCCGCTTCGTGGCCGGCCTTCGCGGCATCGACGCTGGCACCGATCGCCCCCGCATCGAACACCACCTGCGCCACCGAGAAACCGAGCGACCACAGCGTGTTGGCCGAGCTGAACAGGTCTTTCACGCGGCTCGCATTGGTGCTGCCCACCGATGCCGTGAGCGGGATGTTCGGGAAGTACGCGGCGCGTGCGATGCCGATCTGCGCATTGGCGGCGGCCACCGAGCGCTCGGCCGCCGCGATGTCGGGGCGGCGCTGCAGCAGCGTCGAGGGCACACCGGTCGGCACGCCCGGCACCGTGGGTGTCCAGGTCGCGGCTGGCAGCGTGAAGTCGGCAGGCGCCACGCCCACCAGCATCGCGATGGCGTGCTCCAGGGTGGCGCGCGTGCGCGTGAGGCCCACGCGGTCGGCCTTGGCGTTGACGAGCTGCGTCTGCGCCTGCAGCACATCGGTCTGCGCGGCAATGCCTGCCGCATAGCGGTTGCTCGTGATCTCGAAGGCGCGCTGGTAACCCGCGATGGTTTCGTCGAGCAGCACGATCTCGGCATCGGCCTCGCGCAGCGAGAAGTAGTTGGTCGCGAGGTCGCCGATGGCCGAGAGCCGTGCCGCGGCAAGGTCGGCCTCGCTTGCCTGTGCATTGGCTTGCGCGCTGCTCACCGCTTCACGCAGGCGGCCCCAGACGTCGGGCGTCCAGCTGGCATTCAGCGAGGCGGAGAAACTGTTCGACGGGCTCGCGGTATCGCTGCTGCTGTTCACGTTGCCGCTGCGCCGCCCGCTGCCGCTGAACGACACCGAGGGGAACAGCGCCGCGCGCTCGCCGCGCACCAGCGCCTGGGCCTGCGTGTAGTTGGCCACGGCGGCGGCGATGTTCTGGTTCGACACCTGCACGCGGCCGGCCAGTTCGTCGAGCGTGGGGTCGGCGAAGAGCTTCCACCATTCGCCGCGGTCCAGCGCATCGGCCGGCGCGGCGGGCAGCCAGCCTTCGGCGGTCTGCTGCTCTTTCCATGCGGCGGAGGCCACGGAGGTCGGCACCTGGTAGGCCGGGCCGACGGCGCAACCCGCGAGCGCGGCGGCAAGGGCCAGCACGCCGAGCCTGAGCACGAGCCGTTCGGGCCGAGCCTGTCGAAGCCCTGCGCAGCGCTTGGACAAGCTCAGCGTGAACGGTTGGTTCTTTTCGAGCGTCACAGGAGGTGAAGTAAGCAGTGCGTTCATGGTGTTGTTCTCAAGCGGGCGTGACGCGGCTCAATTCGTGTTCGTTCTTGCCACGGCGGCGCAGCTTGTCGAGCAGGAGATAGACGACCGGCGTTGTCAGCAAGGTGAGCAGCTGGCTCGCGATCAGCCCGCCGATGATGGCCACGCCCAGCGGCCGGCGCAGCTCCGCGCCCTCGCCGAAACCGATGGCCAGCGGCAGCGCACCGAGCGCAGCCGCCATCGTCGTCATCAGGATGGGCCGGAAGCGCAGCAGGCAGGCCTCGCGCACCGCCTCCAGCGGCGTGAGCCCGCGCGAGCGCTCGGCCTCCAGCGCGAAGTCGATGATCAGGATGGCGTTCTTCTTCACGATGCCGATCAAAAGGAACACGCCGATCAGCGCAATGATCGAGAACTCCATGCGGAACATCAGGAGCGCCAGCACCGCGCCCACGCCGGCCGAGGGCAGCGTCGACAGCACGGTGATCGGGTGCACCAGGCTTTCGTACAGGATGCCCAGCACGATGTAGATCACGACCAGCGCGGCCAGGATCAGCATGAGCTGCTGGCTCTGCGACTGCTGCGCGCTGGCGGCCGTACCGGCGAACGCGCCGCGCACGTTGGTGGGCATCGCGATGTTGGCTTCGGCCTTGGCGATGGCCTCGCGCGCATCGCCGAGGTTCGCGCCCTCGGCGAGGTTGAACGAGATCGTGGTCGCGAGTTCGCCGTCATCGTGGCTCACCGATGTGGCGACCGATTGTTCCTCGAACTTGGCCACCGCCGACAGCGGTACCAGCGTGGTGGGCGTGTTGCTCAGCACGTTGCCGGTCGATGCGCCGCGCAGGCCCGCGTTGGCCGAGACCGGCACCGTGGTGCTCGCGGCCGTGGCCGTCGAAGCGGCCCCGCCGGTGGTCGATGTGGTGGTGGCCGTCGCCGCCACCTGCGTGGTCACCGTCTGCCCGCCGATCACCGACGTCCGGGTGGCCGGCACGTACACGTCGCTCAGCGAATTGGGGCTGCGCGTGTAGCGCGGCGCCCACTCCATCACCACGTGGTACTGGTTGAGCTCGGTGTAGATGGTCGCCACCTGCCGCTGCCCGAAGGCGTTGTAGAGCGCGTTGTCGATGGCGGTGGACGTGAGGCCCAGCCGCCGCGCGCTGTCGGGATCGACCTTGGCCACCGTCTCCACGCCGTTCTGGTCCTGGTCGGTGTCCACGTCAGTGAGCACCGTCTGCAGCTTCAGCTCGTCGGACAGCTTGGTGGCCCAGCTGCGCAGGTCCGCCAGGTTGTCGCTCTTGAGCGTGTACTGGTAGGTGGAATTGCTCGAGCGCCCGCCCGAGCGCACGTCCTGCACCGTGCCAAGGAACACGCGCAGCCCCGTCACCTCGTTGAGCTGGGGCCGAAGCCGCGCGATCACGGCCAGGCCGCTCTCGGTGCGCTGGTTGGCCGGCTTCAGGTTGACGAACATGAAGCCGCCGCCCGCGCGCGAGCCGCCGGTGAAGCCGATCACCGTGTCGACCGCCGGGTCCTTGCGGATGATGTCGACCACCTGCCGCATCTTGGCCGCCAGTGCCTGCGACGAGATGCTCTGGTCGGCGCGCAGCCCCCCGTTGAGCTGGCCGCTGTCCTGCTGCGGGAAGAAGCCCTTGGGCGCGGCGCTGAAGAGATAGACGTTCAGCCCCACCACCGCCACCAGGATCAGCATGACAAGCGCCTTGCTGTCCAGCGCCCAATCGAGGCTGTGCTCGTAGCGCTTGAGCACCCAGTCGTAGCTGCGCGCGGCCATGCGCCCCAGGCGCCCTTGCGGCTTGTTCTTGTCGTGTTCGCCGCCGGGCTTGAGCAGCCACGCGCACATCATCGGCGTGGTGGTGAGCGAGATGACCAGCGAGATCATCACCGCCGCCGACAGCGTGATCGCGAACTCGCGGAACAGCCGCCCCACCTGCCCGCCCATGAAGAGCAGCGGAATGAACACCGCCACCAGCGACACGCTGATCGACAGCACGGTGAAGCCCACTTCCTTGGCCCCGAGCAGCGTCGCCTTCATGCGCGACATGCCCGACTCGATGTGCCGGCTGGTGTTCTCCAGCACCACGATCGCGTCGTCCACCACGAAGCCGGTCGCCACCGTGAGCGCCATGAGGCTCAGGTTGTTGAGGCTGAAACCCAGCAGGTACATCACCCCGAAGGTGCCCAAGAGCGCCGCGATCGTGGCCACGGCCGGCACGATGGTCGCGCGCACGCTGCGAAGGAACAGGCTGACCACCAGCACCACGAGCAGCACCGAGATGACCAGCGTCGCCTCGACCTCGTGCAGCGAACTGCGGATGGAGTTGGTGCTGTCCGAGGCGACCTGCAGCGTCACGTCGGGCGGCAGTTGGGCCTGCAACTCGGGCAGCAGGGCGCGCACGCTGTCCACGGTCTCGATGATGTTGGCCGAGGGCTGCCGCGTGATGAGGATGATGATCGCCGGCTCGCCGTTGAAGAGGCCGAGCGTGCGGGTGTCCTCCACGCCGTCGATGACCTCGGCCACGTCCTGCAGCCGCACCGCCGCGCCGTTGCGCCAGGCCACGACCATCGAGGCGTAGTCGGCGGCGCGCAGGGCCGGCGTCTGCGTGTAGATCTGCAGCTTCCGGCCATCGC
Organism: Variovorax boronicumulans; assembly: GCF_030812215.1. Lineage (GTDB taxonomy): Bacteria > Pseudomonadota > Gammaproteobacteria > Burkholderiales > Burkholderiaceae_C > Variovorax > Variovorax boronicumulans_C. The sequence goes on from NZ_JAUSSG010000002.1 coordinate 639,611, forward strand.
CCTGCACCATGCCCTTGGGACGGTTGGCGTTGGAGGCCTGGATGGCGGCGCGCACGTCTTCGGTGCTGATGCCGTAGCGGTTGAGCGCGAACGGGAGCAGTTCGATGCGCACCGCGGGGAGCGAGCCGCCGCCGATTTCGACGTCGCCTACGCCGTCGACCTGCGAGAGGCGCTGGCTGACGATGTTCGATACCGCGTCGTAGATCTGGCCCGGAGTCTTCGTCTTCGACGTGAGAGCCAGGATGATGACGGGCGAGGCGGCCGGGTTTGCCTTGCGGTAGGTCGGGTTGCTTCTGAGGGTCGCTGGCAGATCGACGCGGCTCGCGTTGATGGCGGCCTGCACTTCTCTTGCCGCGCCGTCGATGTTGCGGCTCAGGTCGAATTGCAGGGTTACTCGGGAGGAACCCACCGAGCTTGTGGACGTCATTTCGTTGACGCCTGCGATTGTTCCCAGGTGGCGCTCTAGAGGGGTTGCCACGCTGGTTGCCATCGTTTCGGGGCTTGCGCCTGGGATCGAGGCTCGTACCGAGATGACTGGGTAGTCGACCTGCGGCAGTGGCGAGACTGGGAGGACGAAGAAGGCTGCTATGCCGGCCAGGGCGATGCCGATCGTCAGCAGGACTGTGCCGATGGGTCTTCTGACGAAGGGGAGCGACAGGTTCATCGCTTGTTCCCCTGCGAGGGGCGGAGGCCGGGTCTCGCCCCGGCGGGCGACTTACTTTCTTTTGCTTCGCCAAAAGAACGTAAGCAAAGAAAAGGCGACCCCACTGTCTGCGACCCCTGCGCTTCGCTACGGGGCAACCTGCGGTGCTCGCGTTTCGCGGGGTCTCGCCCAAACTCGCTTCGCTCAAACAAGGGCGAGCCCTGATCCGCGAAACGCTGCGCTCCTCGGCGCA
>NZ_JAUSSG010000003.1 GCF_030812215.1 Variovorax boronicumulans
GGCGGGGCGCCCCGCGGCCGCGGGGGGGGGGGCCGGCCCCCCCGCGGCGGCGGGCCCCGGGGCCCCCCCCGGGGGGGGGGGGGGGGGGGGGGGGGGGGGGGGCGGGGGGGGGGGCGCGGCCCCCCCCCCCCCCCCCCGCGCCTGTCGTGGCCTTGATGCCGTCGGTCGTTCGTGTCGCGGCGAGTGCGCTCAAAACAACACCGCATGCAAAGCACGCGGCGTCCACCAGATTCCTCCAAATTTGAACGAGACCATCCGTTCAGCCGCTCGATGTAGAGCAGCTGAAAACCCGGAGAAACCTGAATGAAGAAATCCCTCACGGCACTCGCCGCGCTGGCCGTCACCGGCCTGGCCTCTGCCCAATCGTCCGTTACCTTGTTCGGTGTCATCGATGCCGGCGTGAGTTACCAGAGCGCCACGTCGCGCGACCCGGTCACGGGTGCGAGCAGCAAGCAGAGCCAATGGAGTCTTGCCAACTCCGGCTACAACTCCAGCCGCATCGGCTTTCGCGGCACCGAAGACCTGGGCGGCGGCCTGGCTGCGAGCTTCTGGCTCGAATCGCCGATCAGCAACGACGACGGCGCCACCGGCATCGCCAGCTTCAACCGCCGCTCCACCGTCAGCCTCTCCGGCGGCTTCGGTGAACTGCGGCTGGGCCGCGACTACACGGCCACCTTCTGGAACGACACGGTGTTCGATCCGTTCGGCACCAATGGCTCGGGCACCAGCGCGATCTATTCGGTGAGCAGCAGCGCGGGCCTCGGCAACTCGAACTACGTGCGTGCGAGCAACATGGTCGGCTACTTCCTGCCGCCGAACCTCGGTGGCTTCTATGGCCAGGTGCAGTACGGCCTGAACGAGAACACCAAGACCAGCGCCACCGACACCACCGCCGCCACCAGCAGCAGCGCGGGCCGCTATGTCGGCGGCCGTTTCGGCTACGCGAACGGGCCGCTCGACATCGCATTGGCGGTGGGCCAGAACGTCGCGGTCGACACCACCTCGCTCACGCGCAAGGTGCAGACCATCAACCTTGGCGCGTCGTACGACTTCGGGCCGGTCAAGCTGTTCGGCGAGCTCTCGAACGTGAAGAACAAGTTCGACCTGGCCGTCGGCAACAGCCACGACAGCTACAACGGCTACCTGATCGGCGCGAGCATGCCGGTGGGCGCGGGCCTGATCCGCGCTTCGTACTCCACGGTGCGCTACAACGAAGGCGCGGTCGGCATCACCGGTGAAGACCCGCGAGTGAACAAGTTCGCCATCGGCTATGTGCACAACCTGTCCAAGCGCACCGCGCTGTACGCCACCGTCGCGCGTGTGAACAACCGCAACGATGCGGCCTACACCGGCAGCCTGGCGGCCGCGGCCACCACGGGCTACGGCAGCACGGGCGTGGGCTACACGGACCTGCCGCGCTCGTCGACGGGCTACGACTTCGGCATCCGCCACGCGTTCTGACGACGAGCCGGCCGGTGCGGCGGGGCGTTCGTCCTGTCGCATCCGGACAGCTGGTCAACGCCATGAGTTGATTGAAAAAAATGACGCGACGAATCCATCACCTCGCGGGCATGCTGGCAGCGGCCGGCCTGTCGGGTTGCATCATGCTGCCGCCGCCCATGCCACCCCGGCCGCCACCGATGCTTCGCGGTGGGCCACCGCCCTTTCCGATGGCCTTCGAGCATCGCGGGCCGCCGATGGCGCCGTGGGATCTGTGCGAAGGCCAGCCTGAAGGTGCGCGGCCCGCGTTGCCGGGGCCGCGCGCGGATGCACTGTCTGGAAGCTGCGAGCGCGGTGCCTCGGGGGCGCTGGAATACCGCGCGCCCGGACCGCGCTGAGGAAAGGCTGTACACACATGTACTCCGGCAGTCTGGGCTTCTTCATTGCGGTGGCCATCGCGCTTGGCCTTGCCGGCGTGCTCGCGATGATGGGCTCTCTCGTCGTCGTGAACATGCGGGCGGGCGCATCGGCCCGCAAGGTGGCGCTGCAGGCGCGCCACGACACGCGGCAGAAGATGCTGGCCAGCAGCGTGCAGGACCTGCGACCGCTGATCGGGGCAATACCGGATGCGGCGGTCCGCTTCGATATCCAGCTTCCGTCCGAAGCCGTGCATGTCTTCGCCGTCAAGGCCGAGTTGTGCGAACTGCTGGCCAAGATCGCAGCGCATGCGGCGAGCGTGATGTCCGCCGGTGCGACGCTGCAGGTTTCTGCGCGCGTGGAGCGAGGGCACGCCGTCGTTCACTGGCGCGATCTCGATGCAGAAGATGTGCGACCGCCGCTCGCGCGGTTCTTGGATGCGCTCGACGCCGCTTCGCAGGCCAGTGCGCGCGTCTGCGAGCGCATTGCGAGCCACCATGGCGGGCGCATCTATTCGGCGCCGCATGCCGATGGCGCGCTGGGCCTGACGCTCCGGCTGCCGCTGCACGGGTCCACCGCGGGGGCTTGAAGGGGGTGGGCGGCGGCACCGTGGAACTCCGCGTCATACTCGCGGTCCCACGGTGCCGCCGCCTTTCCTCCCGATGCCGAACGTGCGAATTCCAACCCTGTCGTCCCTTCTTCGCGTGCTCGCCGCGAGCGCGATTTTTCTAGCGACCGGTGCGCTGCATGCGCAAGCCTTGCCCCCGGGCGTGCGGCTCGGCATGACGGCCGATGAGTTGCAGGCGGCACTGCCTGCCGCCGAGCGCGTGCACCGCCCGCAACGCCTGACCGGCGGCCTGCTCGGAAGCTGGCGCGCGGCCCCAGTCGAAATGGCGGGACTGGTGTTCGAGCCGACCTTCTTCTTCGCAGCTTCGGAGTTGCGGCGCGTCGAATATGTGGCCACTGCGCAGTCCGCGCCCGACAGCGGCGCCTCCGCATTCGGCCAGCTCGTGCAATGGGGCCGCGGCGTGTTCGGCAACGAACTCGCGTCGCGCGATCCGGGCAGTGCCTATGCCGCGTGGACGAGCGGCGACACCGACGTCTACGTGCAGCAGATCAGCGACCCGCGCCGCGCGAGCGTGCGGCTCGTCTACAAGGCGCGGCAGCTGCGGGACGGCAGCGAACTCTGAGCGAGAACCTGTTCAGGCGGCGGTGAGCATGCCGCGCTGCTCGATGAAGGCCACCACCTCGGCCACGCCCGTGTGGGTCTTGAGGTTCGTCATCACGTAGGGCCGCTGGCGGCGCATGCGCTGCGTGTCCTGCTCCATCACGTCGAGGTTGGCGCCCACGTAGGGTGCGAGGTCGGTCTTGTTGATGACGAAGAGGTCGCTTTTCGTGATGCCGGGGCCGCCCTTGCGCGGGATTTTTTCGCCGGCCGCCACGTCGATCACGTAGATCGTGAGGTCCGACAGCTCAGGGCTGAAGGTGGCCGCGAGGTTGTCGCCGCCCGACTCGACGAACACCACGTCGGCATCCGGAAAGTCCTCGAGCATGCGGTCGATGGCTTCGAGATTGATCGATGCGTCCTCGCGGATCGCGGTGTGCGGGCAGCCGCCCGTTTCCACGCCCATGATGCGTTCGGCGGGCAGCGCACCGGCCACGGTGAGCAGGCGCTGGTCTTCCTTGGTGTAGATGTCGTTGGTGATCGCGACGAGGTCGTACTTGTCGCGCATCGCCTTGCAGAGCATTTCGAGTAACGTGGTCTTGCCCGAGCCGACGGGGCCGCCGATGCCCACGCGCAGGGGGGGCAGTCTCTTGGTGCGGTGGGGGATGTGGTGCAGGGCGGAGGTCATGGGCGTTGTCCGGTTCGGTCAGCTTCGAAAGAGGCGGGAATATTGTGTTTCATGGCGGGCCGACAGCACGGCCAGGAGGGGCGCGAAGGCTTGGCGTTCGCCATCGCCCAGTTGCATCGCGCGGTCGACGGCCGCGGGGATTTCGTTCGCCAGCCGCGCGAGGATGCGCTGGCCCGCGCTCTGGCCGAGCGGCACGGCCTTGACGGCCGCTGCCACCATGTTCTCGGCCCAGCCGAAGGCGAAGGCCAGGCAGCCGTCGTGCACCGTGGCGCCCGTGCGGCTGAGCGCGAAGGCGAAGGCCACGGGGTAGCTCGCGGGCAGGTCCGCGAAAACCTCGGCCGTGTCCGCGTGGTGCAGCTTGAGCCACTCGACGAAGGAGCGGCCCATCTGCTCGGTCTGCAGGAAGAATTCGGCCGATTCGCGGGTGGTCATCACCCACTCGTTGAGCTTGCGGATACGCGCTGCGTCGCTCGCGCGCCAGGCGGGGATGGCTTGTGCGACCAGTGCGAGGTCGCCGCGGGCGAAGCTCAGGTGCAACTGGTCGGCAAGCCATTCAGTGGCCTTGGCTTCGGAATCGATGCCGGCCCATTCCACGGCGGCCTCTACGCCTTCTGAATACGAGAAGCCGCCCACGGGCAGGGCGGGGGAGGCGAGCCAGATGAGCTGCAGGAGGCTTTGGGCGGCGGCTTTATCTTCGGCCACTTCAGGTCCCCGGCCGCTGTTGTTCAGGGCGAATGCACAGGCCACCGGGTACTTCCCTCCGCAAATGTCCCCCGGCTTCGCCTCCTCCTTGATTTCGCTGCGGGAAGCACCCGATGCCCTGTGCATCTTGGGGCGCTGCCGGTGTGAGGCCGATCAACGACTGCCCTGGCTCAGGCGTGGTCATGGTCGTCAAGCAGCTCCGGAGCAAGCACGAGCGGCTTCGGGCCCTTGGCGTGCGAATGGCCGTGATCGTGGCTGTGGTCGTGGCCATGATGGTCGTGACTGCCGTGGCCATGCTCGTGCGAGCCATAGGCGCCACCCTCGGGCTCGAAGGCTTCTTCCACCGCAACCACGATCAGGTGCATCGAGCGCAGCATGTCGGCCAGCACGTGGTCGGGTTCGATCTTCAGGTGATCGGGCTTGAGCTCGATCGGCACATGCCGGTTGCCCAGGTGATAGGCCGCGCGCGTCAGGTCGAAAGGCGTGCCGTGGGCGGTGCAATGCGTGATGCGCAGCACTGGCTGGGGCGCTGCGATGACGCGGATCAGCGAGCCGTCTTCGGCCACCAGCACGTCGCCGCCGCGCACCGCGGTGCCGCGCGCGAGGAAGATGCCGATCTGCCGGCCTTGCGAATCGGTGGCATCGAAGCGGCTTTTCTGGCGGACGTCCCAGTCGAGTTCGATGGTGGCGGCGCGCTTGAGGAGCACGGGCGCGAGGCCGCGGCCCTGGGGCATGAGTTTGTTGGCGGTGAGCATGGTGCGGGTGTTGCGAAGGGCGAAGGGGCGCCTGGGGCGCCGGATGACGAGGCGGATACCTTCGAGGATACGCAGCCTGTCAAGCGCGCGCCCGACCCCGTTTCAAAAGAGGAAATACCGCTGCGCCATCGGCAGCAGCTTCGCCGGCTCGCAGGTCAGCAGGTGGCCGTCGGCGCGCACCGCGTAGGTCTGCGCGTCGATCTCCATCTTCGGCGCGTAGCCGTTGTGGATCAGGTCCTTCTTGCGCACATTGCGGATGTTCTTCACCGCACTGAGGTTCTTGCTGAGGCCGTAGCGCTCCTTGATGCCCGAAGCGAGCCCGGCTTGCGACACGAAGGTGAGCGAACTCTTCGCGAGCGAGCCGCCATACGCGCCGAACATCGGGCGAAAGTGCACCGGCTGCGGCGTCGGGATCGACGCGCTCGGGTCGCCCATCGCCGCCATCGCGATGGTCCCGCCCTTCAGGATGGTGAAAGGCTTCACGCCGAAGAACGCCGGCTTCCAGATCACGATGTCGGCCCACTTGCCGATCTCGAGCGAGCCCACCTCATGCGCGATGCCGTGCGCAATGGCCGGGTTGATCGTGTACTTGGCGACGTAGCGCTTCGCGCGGAAGTTGTCGTTGCGCTCGCTGTCTTCGGGCAGCGTGCCGCGCTGCACCTTCATCTTGTGCGCGGTCTGCCAGGTGCGGATGATCACCTCGCCGACGCGGCCCATGGCCTGGCTGTCGGAGCTGAACATGCTGATCGCGCCCAGGTCGTGCAGCACGTCCTCGGCGGCGATGGTTTCCTTGCGGATGCGCGACTCGGCAAACGCCAGGTCCTCGGCGATGCCGGCGTCCAGGTGGTGGCACACCATGAGCATGTCGACGTGCTCGTCGAGCGTGTTCACGGTGTAGGGCATCGTGGGGTTGGTGGAAGAGGGCAGGAAGTTCGCCTCGCCCACCACGCGCAGGATGTCCGGGGCATGGCCGCCGCCCGCGCCCTCGGTGTGGAAGGCGCAGATCGCGCGGCCGCCGACGGCCGCGATGGTGTTCTCGACGAAGCCCGATTCGTTCAGCGTGTCGCTGTGGATCGCCACCTGCGTGTCGGTGGCGTCGGCCACATCGAGGCAATTGCTGATTGCTGCGGGCGTGGTGCCCCAGTCTTCGTGCAGCTTCAGGCCGATGACGCCGGCCTCGATCTGCTCGTGCAGCGCATGCGGCAGGCTCGCGTTGCCCTTGCCGAGGAAGCCCAGGTTCATCGGGAACGCATCGGCCGCCTGCAGCATGCGCTCGATGTGCCAGGGGCCGGGCGTGGCGGTGGTGGCGAAAGTGCCGGTGGCGGGGCCGGTGCCGCCGCCGAGCATCGTCGTCACGCCGGAAGACAGCGCCTCTTCGATCTGCTGCGGGCAGATGAAGTGGATGTGGCTGTCGATGCCGCCCGCGGTGACGATGTTGCCCTCGCAGCTGATGATTTCGGTGCCCGGGCCGATGACGATGTCCACGCCCGGCTGCACGTCGGGATTGCCGGCCTTGCCGATGGCGGCGATGCGACCGTCCTTCAGGCCGATGTCGGCTTTCACGATGCCCCAGTGGTCGAGGATGAGCGCGTTGGTGAGCACCGTATCGACCGCGCCCTCGGCGCGAGTGCGCTGCGATTGCGCCATGCCGTCGCGAATCGTCTTGCCGCCGCCGAACTTCACCTCTTCGCCGTAGCCGCCGGCGCGCAGCGTGTAGTCGGCCTCGACTTCGATCAGCAGTTCGGTGTCTGCCAGGCGAACCCGGTCGCCCACGGTGGGGCCGAAGATTTCTGCATAGGCGCGTCGCCCGATGGTGGCCATGTTTAGAGCTTTCCTTGAACCAGGCCGCGAAAGCCGTAGACGATGCGATCGCCCGAGTAGTCGACCAGTTCGACCGTGCGCTGCTGCCCCGGCTCGAAGCGCACCGCGGCGCCCGAGGCGATGTTCAGCCGCATGCCGCGCGCGGCTTCGCGGTCGAAGCCGAGGGCGCCGTTGGTCTCGGCGAAGTGATAGTGCGAGCCGACCTGGATCGGCCGGTCGGCGGTGTTCTGCACCACCAGCGTGAGGGTGCGGCGGCCGGGGTTGAGCGTGTGGTCGCCGTCGTCGGTGAGGAGTTCGCCGGGGATCATCGCGATCAGACGGCTTGTGCCAGCAGCGTTGCGCCCAGCACCACCACGGCGGCACCGGCCACGCGCGGGAGCCACGCGTTGGCGTGGCGCAGTGCCCAGCCGAGCGCGATGCCTGCGAGGTGCAGCAGCACGGTCGCGCTGACCATGCCGGCCAGCGTGAGCGCCGCGCCTTCTTCGCTCGCGAGTTCGTGGCCGTGGGCCACGCCGTGGAAGACCGCGAACACGCCGACCACCGCCATGGCGACGACGGCCGGCAGGTGAATGCGCGTGACCACCAGCAGGCCCAGCACCAGCAGCGAGGCCGCGATCATCGGTTCGACGGCCGGCAACTGCACGCCGGCCAGGCCCATCAGCGCGCCCACGAGCAGCATGCCGGCGAAGGCCAGCGGCGCCCACAGCAAGTCGGGCCAGGCACGGCGTGCGGCCAGCGCACTCCAGAGGCCGACCGCGACCATGGCCGCGAGGTGGTCCGCGCCGGTCAGCGGGTGCAGGAAACCGGTGGTGAAACCGTGGTGCAGGCCGCCGTCGACGCCGGTGTGGGCGCTGGCTGCCAGGGGCAGCAGGAGGGCGAGCAGGGCGAGGGTCTTGGAAGTGCTGTGGCGCATGACAGTTCTTTTTTTGAATGGGGTCAAACGATGGGTTGATGGACGGTGACCAGCTTGGTCCCGTCGGGAAAGGTGGCTTCGACCTGGATGTCCGGGATCATCTCGGCGATGCCGTCCATCACGTCGGCGCGGGTCAGCACCGAGCGCCCGTCGCTCATGAGTTCGGCGACGCTCTTGCCGTCGCGGGCGCCTTCCATCACGGCGGCGGAGATCAGCGCGACGGCTTCGGGGTAGTTGAGCTTCAGGCCGCGGGCCTTGCGGCGTTCGGCCAGCAGCGCCGCGGTGAAGATCAGCAGCTTGTCTTTTTCGCGCGGGGTCAGTTCCATGGGAGCGGCATCGGGTGGCTGGGAGAAGAGTCGGCCATTATGGGCAAGCCTTCTTCTTTGCAACAGTCGTGCCCTGTTCGCCAAAAGTCGTACGGATGGCACGAAAGATGCACCGAAACGGTGTGAATTCCGACGTCCCGCCCATCCCCTCCGACGACGCGCCTCAGCGCATCGTCAAGGTCCGGCGCGACTACAACAGCTGGGTCGCGAGCGAAACGCTCGAAGACTATGCGTTGCGCTACACGCCGCAGCGCTTTCGCAAGTGGTCCGAATGGCGGGTGGCCAACACGGCCTTCGGGGCGGCGTCGTTCCTGATCCTCGAGGCGGTGGGCGCCACGCTGCTGGTGCAGTACGGTTTTGCCAACGCCTTCTGGGCGATCCTGGTCACCGGGCTCATCATCTTCCTGGCAGGGTTGCCGATCAGCGTGTACGCGGCGCGCTACGGCGTCGACATGGACCTGCTCACCCGCGGTGCGGGCTTCGGCTACATCGGCTCGACGCTCACCTCGCTGATCTACGCCTCGTTCACCTTCATCTTCTTCGCGCTCGAAGCAGCCGTGATGGCCTATGCGCTGGAGCTGGCGCTGGGCATCCCGCCGGTCTGGGGCTATCTGGTGTGCGCGCTGGTGGTCATTCCATTGGTTACGCACGGGGTGTCGGCGATCAGCCGGCTGCAGCTTTGGACGCAGCCGCTCTGGCTGCTGATGCTGGTGGTGCCTTTTGTGTTCGTGCTTGTGCGCGATCCTGGTGCATTCGCGGGCATCGTGCACTACAACGGGGTCAAGGCCAGCACCAAGGGCTTCGATCTGCACCTGTTTGGCGCCGCCCTGACAGTCGGCATCGCACTCATCACCCAGATGGGGGAGCAGGCCGACTACCTGCGCTTCATGCCCGCGCGCACCGCCACCACGGGGCGGCGCTGGTGGGCGGGCGTGCTGGCCGGCGGTCCGGGCTGGGTGGTGCTGGGCGTCTTCAAAATGCTGGGCGGGGCGCTGCTGGCGTACCTTGCCATCACGCACATGGTGCCGGTGGAGCGCGCGGTCGATCCGAACCAGATGTACCTGGCGGCCTACGAGTACGTGTTCCCGAACTACGGCTGGGCGGTGGCCGCGACGGCGCTGTTCGTGGTGATCTCGCAGCTCAAGATCAACGTGACCAACGCCTACGCAGGCTCGCTCGCCTGGAGCAATTTCTTCTCGCGCGTGGCGCACAGCCATCCGGGGCGGGTGGTGTGGGTGGTGTTCAACGCGCTCATCGCCTTCATGCTGATGGAGATGAACGTGTTCGAGGCGCTGGGCGACGTGCTCGGGCTCTTCGCCAACATCGCCATCGCCTGGATGATGTCGGTGGTGGCCGACCTGGTCATCAACAAGCCGCTTGGTCTCTCGCCGCCGGGCATCGAGTTCAAGCGCGCGCACCTGTGGGACATCAACCCGGTGGGCGTGGGCGCGATGGCGCTGGCCTCGGTGCTGTCGATCACCGCGCACCTGGGCCTGTTCGGGCCGCTGGCGCAGGCCTTCTCGGCGCTGATCGCGTTGGGCACCGCGCTCGTCGCCTCGCCGGTGCTGGCGTGGGCAACCGGCGGCAAGTACTACCTGGCGCGGGCGTCGGATGCGACCGGCGCCGTGCACTTCGCTCCGGCGGCGGGCGGGCGCACGGTGCGCTGGGCGAAGGTCGAATCGGACGAGAACGGCAGCTACCAGCGCCTGAAGGTGCAGCACTGCGTGATCTGCGAGCGCGAGTACGAAGGGCCGGACATGGCGCATTGCCCCGCGTACCAGGGTGCGATCTGCTCGCTGTGCTGCACGCTCGATGCGCGCTGCGGCGACCTGTGCAAGCCGCATGCGAGCCTGTCGTCGCAGTGGTCGGCCGCATTGCGCTGGCTGCTGCCGCGGCGCAGCTGGCGCTACCTGGACACGGGGCTCGGGCATTTCCTGCTGCTCATGCTGATCATCGTGCCGCTGCTGGCCGTGGTGTTCGGCGTGCTCTACAAACAGGAACTGCGGGCGCTGGCCGAAAGCGCGGTCGAGCTCGCGTCGCAGACCAGCGTGTCCGAGGCATGGGCGGGCGTGCAGCAGTCGGCGCTGCGCTCGGGGTTTCTCAAGGCCTACATGGCGCTGCTGGTCATCGCGGGCATCGTGGCGTGGTGGCTGGTGCTCGCGCACCAGAGCCGCAAGGTCGCGCAGGAAGAGTCGAACCGCCAGACCCATCTGCTGGTGCGCGAGATCGAGCTGCACCGCGAAACCGACCGCGCCCTGCAGGCCGCCAAGCAAACCGCGGAAGAAGCGCGCGCCGTCGCCGAGCAGGCCCAGCGCGCCGCCGACCAGGCCAACCAGGCCAAGAGCCGCTACATCAGCGCCATCAGCCACGAGCTGCGCACACCGCTCAACAGCATCCTGGGCTACGCGCAACTGATGGGCGAAGACCACTCGGTGCCGCCGCATCGCCAGCAGGCGGTGGCGGTCATCAAGCGCGGCGGCGAGCATCTGCTGTCGCTCATCGAAGGCACGCTGGCCATCGCGCATATCGAGGCCGGCAAGCTCACGCTGCATGCGCGGCCGATGCGCTTTGCCGACACCATGCGGGAGCTGGCCGACATGTTCGAGCTGCAGGCGGCCGAGAAGGGGCTCCAGTTCCGCTTCGAGGCGGCAGGCGCCTTGCCCGAGGTGGTGCGCGCCGACGAAAAACGGGTGGGCCAGATCCTCATCAACCTGCTGGGCAACGCGATCAAGTTCACGGCGGCGGGGCAGGTCACGTTGCGGCTGGCGTATGCGCGCGAGTTCGCGGCCATCGAGATCGAGGACACGGGCCCGGGCATGACGACCGAAGACATCGACCGCATCTTCGAGCCTTTCGCGCGTGGCAATGCGGCCGCCGCGTCGGCGCCGGGCGCGGGCCTGGGCCTCACCATCGCCAAGATGCTGACCGACCTGATGGGCGGCGAGATGAAGGTGCAGAGCACGCCGGGCGTGGGGTCGCTGTTCTGCGTGCGGCTCTTCCTGCCGCGCGTGCACGACACGGCGGCAGGCGCGAGCCGGCCGGTGCCGGTGGCGCGCGCGCGCCGCGGCTACGAAGGTGCGCGCCGCCAGCTGCTCGTGGTCGACAACGAAGAGGCCGACCGCGACCTGCTCGACCATGTGCTTGCGCCGCTGGGCTTCGAACTGCGCACGGCCGCCAGCGGCCACGATGCGCTCGACCTCATCGCCGCGGGCTACCGGCCCGATGCGATGTTCGTGGACCTCGCGATGCCCGGCATCGACGGCTGGGAAACGATTCGCCGCGCACGCAAGCTCGGGCTGACCGATGCCTCCGTCGCCATCGTTTCGGCCAACGCCTTCGACAAGGGACTCGACAACGACGTGGGCATCGTGCCCGAGGACTTCTTCGTGAAGCCCGTGCGCCACACCGAACTGCTCGACTGGCTCGAACGCCGGCTCGGCCTCAAGTGGACCGACACCGCAGCCGCATTGCCTGCGCCGGCCGCACCGAAGACGATGCAGCCGCCCTCGCGCGAGCGCCTGCGCGCACTCGACGAAGCGGTGAGCCTCGGCTACTTTCGCGGCATCATGAACCAGCTCGACGACATCGACACCGAACAGCCCGAGTGCATGGCATGGACCGAGGCGCAGCGCGTGCTGGCGCGCCAGTTCCAGTTCGAGGCCATGAGCCGGGCGCTGGCCGAAGCAGTGAGTGCGCCATGACAACCACCCCGCCTCCCGAAACGTCGCCCCTCGCGCGAACCCTGCGCGACGAGGGCGTCAACGCCGACCTCGTGCTCATCGTGGACGACGTGCCCGACAACCTCGCGGTGCTGCACGACGCGCTCGACGAATCGGGCTACACGGTGCTCATTGCCACCAGCGGCGAGCAGGCGCTGCAACGGGTTGCGCAGGCGCGGCCCGACATCGTGCTGCTCGACGCGATGATGCCGGGCATCGACGGCTTCGAGGTGGCGCGCCGGCTCAAGGCCGACGCCGCGACGGCGCACATTCCCATCGTGTTCATGACGGGCCTCACCGAAACCGAGCACCTCGTGGCCGCGCTCGAAGCGGGCGGCGTCGACTACGTCACCAAGCCCATCAAGCCCAAGGAAGTGCTGGCACGCATGAACGTGCACCTTCAGGGCGCGCGCCGCGCGCGGCAGGACGCACGGCAGGCCGGCCAGGCGCGCAATGCGCTCGATGCCTTCGGCTACGCGAGCATCACCGTGCGGCTGCCCGAGGGGCGCCTGATCTGGCAGACGGCCCTTGCGCGCGACCTGCTGCACCGCTACTGCGAAACCCGCGCGCCCGAGACGCCGCCCGCGGTGCTCGAATGGCTGCTGCGCCACACACCCGATGCGCGCCAGCGCGGCATCGAGCCGCCGGCGCTCTCGATCGCGCAGGGCGCGAGCAGCCTCACGCTGCGGCTGCACCAGCAAACCGGGCAGGACGAGGACGGCGACGAGTGGATGATCATCATGCGAGAGGTGTCCGACACCGGCGTGATCGAGGCGATGAGCCTGAGCCTGAAGCTCACCGCGCGCGAGGCCGAGGTGCTGTACTGGGTGGTCAAGGGCAAGACCAACAAGGACATCGGCGAGATCCTGGGCAGCAGCCCGGCCACGGCCAAGAAGCACCTGGAGCGGGTGTACGTGAAGCTGGGCGTGGAGACGCGCACCGCAGCGGCCGGCGTGGCCATCAAGCGCATCCGCGAGCTGCAGCCACAGTTCGAGATCTGAGTCCGCTGAGCTGCGTCACCGCGCCGACTTTCCGCCTCCCTAGAATGGTCCGAGTGCCCTGGGATGCGCGATGAAGAACAACAGGCAGAGAACAACAATCCGACGATCGAGCCGCGGCTGGCATCCCGGCTGGCTGTGGATGGTGTCCTGCGCGCTGATGAGCATGGGCGCTGAGGCCGCAGGCCACTTCGACGTCGACGACGCGGGCATGCTCGATCCCGGTCAATGCCAGTACGAGACCTGGTGGGGCCGTACCGGCGTCGAGCCGGTCACGGGTTTTCACATCGGGCCGTCGTGCCGCATCGGGCCTGTCGAGCTGGGGCTGAACGTCGATCGGCTCTCGGTGCAGCACGTTCACTCGATCACCGCCGGGCCGCAGCTCAAGTGGACCTTCCTGGGCCAGGCCGGCGACGCGCCGCTCAGCGCGGCCGTGTCGATGGGCACCGTGTCCGATCTCCGGCGCGGCGGCCGCATGGGCGGGCAGTTCGTGGTGCCGGTGACCTGGCGCCCGAGCAGCAGCCTGCAGATCCACGCGAACCTCGGCGCCGACTGGGCGCTCGGCACCGGCGTGCGCACGCCGCGCGTTGGCCTGGCCGCAGAGTGGGCCTTGACCGATGTCGTGTCGCTGATCGCCGAACGCAATCGCGCCTCGGGTGCCTGGACTTCGCGCGTGGGCGGCCGCTTCAGCCTCACGCCGCTCATCAGCGTGGACATCAGCGCCTCGCGCACCCGGCCGGTGGGCGGGCGGGGCGTAACGGGCTTCGTGGTCGGCCTGAACCACGAGTTCAGCTGGAAGTGAATCGAGGTATTCAGCGCAGATAGCGCTGCATGCGCTTCTCGTCCTCGGCCAGTTGCAGGCGCATGAGCGAGAGAAAGTCGCGCGCCGTTGCCGAGAGCACCTTGCCCGCCGGCAGGGCAAGGATGCAGGTGAAGTGCACGTCGATCGACAGCCGGCGCACCACCAGCCCGCGCTCCGCGTAGTCGAGCGCGGTGATCGGATTGACCAGCCCCACGCCCAGGCCGCGCAGCGCCATCTCGCACACGCTGGCCGCGTACGGGGTCTGCACCAGCACGCGCAGCGCCACGCCGTAGGGCGCAAGCGCCGCCTCGAGCCGTTGGTGCGAGGGGTCCTCGGGGTTGAGCGCGAGAAAGGGCGCTTCCGCCAGCTGCTCGGGCTTGATGGTCTTGAAGCGCGCGAGCGCATGGCCCTCGGGCATCACCACCACACCGGGAAAGCGCGAGAACGTCGAATGGTCGATGCCCTCGAGCGAGAGCTCGTCGGCCATGAGCCCGAAATCGGAGATGCCCATCGCCACCCGGTCGCGCACGTCCTTGGAACTGAGCACCTGCAGCGACACCTGCGGCCAGGGGCTCGCGCCGCGGTGCGCCTTCAGGCGGGCGAGGGCGCGCGGCATGAAGCCCAGGCCGTAGGCGGGAAAGCAACTGAGCTCCAGCTGGGTGAGTCCGAAGTCGCGCAGGCTCCGCACGCGGTGCTCGATGGCGTCCATGCCGATGAACACGCGCTCCACCTCGATCCACAGCGCGCGCGCCTCGGGCGTGGGGACCAGCCGCCCGCCCGTGCGCTGGAACAGCAGCATGCCCGCCTGTGCTTCGAGCCGCTTGAGCGACTGGCTGATGGCGGGCTGCGTCACATGCAGCAAGGCCGCGGCCTTGCGGGTGGAGCTGCCGCGCATCAGGGCCCGGAACGTCTCGATTTCGGCAAATCGCATCGATGGCCACCGATAAGTTTATTTATCGATTGAGTATCTGGAGGTGCGTAATTTTATTTCCGAATGCATAAGATTTAGGCACAACTTCCAACCTGCCCTCCCCGTGACGCCCTCGCCAGTTCTGGACTTCAAGTTCGCCGCCTTGCCAGCGGACCCCTCGGCTCATCCCACGGGGAGCCCCACGCCCTCCGCGCTGGCCCGCACGCTCAAGCCGGTGCGCAATCCGCGCTTGCGGGGCCTGCAGTGCCTGCGCTGCGATGCGCTCTACCCGGTCACGCTGACGCACGACGGCTGCCCCGCGTGCAAGCGTGCGGGGTTTCATGTCGCTTTGCGTGCGAGCTACCTGCCCGACCTGGCGGACGAGGCAGACGCGGCGGACATGGCGGAAGGCCACGACGCGATCCCCATGCCCTATGCGCCCGGCTTCACCCTCGGCGAGGGCCGGACGCCGATGCTGGAGATGATGGAGCTGGCGCGGCATTTCGGCGTCGCGCGGCTCGGCCTCAAGGACGAATCGAGCAATCCCACCGGCTCCCACAAGGACCGGATGACGGCGGTCGGCGTGGCGCAGGCGCTGGACTTCGGCGCCCACACGCTGGTGCTCGCGTCGTCGGGCAATGCGGCGGTGTCGGCGGCGCACTACGCGTGGGCGGCAGGGCTGCGCTGCGAGGTCGCCACCTACGAAGGCATGCCGGCCACCTACACGCGCCAGCTCGATGCGCTGGGCGCGCGGCGCTATGTGTTCGCCGACAACGCCGGCCGCTGGGCCTTCGTGCGCGAGCGCTCGCAGTACCCCGGCTACTTCGCGCTGACCAACTACCGCCTGCCCGCGCTCGGCAGCGCGCCGCTGGCCATCGAGGGCTACAAGACCATCGCCCCCGAATGCGTGGCCGACGCCGGCCTGCCGGACCACATCGTGATTCCCACCGCGCGCGGTGACCTTGCCTGGGGCATTTATGCGGGCTTTCGCGACCTGCTGGCCGCCGGGCGTATTCCGCGCCTGCCGCGGCTCTGGCTGGTGGAGCCGTTCCCGCGTCTCGCGCGCGTGTTCGCGGGAGGAGCGATCAACGGCAGCTACCCCGGCCACACCGCGCAGTTCTCGACGGCGGGCGCCACCGTGACCTACCTGCAGTGGCAGGCCGCCACGGCCACGGGCGGCGGTGCGGTGGTGGTGAGCGACGACGAAGCGCGCGCGGCGCGGCGGCTGCTCACCGCCGCCGGCGTGAGCGCCGAACTGTGCGCGGCCGGCGGCCTGGCCGCGCTGCGGCAACTGCGCGAGAGCGGTGCCATCGCCGCCGACGCGCATGTGGTGGTGATGCTCACGGCCAATGCGTCGAGCGATCCGAGCTGGCCCGATCCGGCCGTTTGACCTTCGAAGGAACCTTCATGCCGACGATTCATCGCCGGGCCTTTCTGGCCGCCGGCTGTACAACCCTGCTCGCCGCTGTGCAACCCGCGTGGGCGGCCTATCCCGAACGGCCCATCAAGCTCGTCGTGCCCTGGGCCGCGGGCGGCAGCACCGATGCCATCGCACGCGCCATGGCGCAGCGCATGAGCCAGACCATCGGCAGCCCGGTGATCGTCGACAACCGGCCCGGTGCGGCCGGGATGATCGGCACCGATGCGGCGGCCAAGGCGGCGCCCGATGGCTACACGATCGCCATCGTCGAATTGCCGCATGCGATCGCGCCGGCGGTGACGGCCAGGCTGCCCTACGACCTGCTGCGCGACTTCACGCCAGTGACCATGATCGGCACCTCGCCGCTGGTGTTCTTCGCGGGCATGGACGAGGACAGCAAGGACTTCAGGACCTTCATCAAGTCGGCCGCCGCGAGGTCGTCGCCACCGGCCATTGCGCACAGCGGCGCAGGCACCGTGAGCCATCTCGCGGCCGAGATGCTCGCGAGCCGCACGAAGATCCGTTTCAACATGGTCCCGTACAAGGGGTCGGCGCCGGCGCTGACCGACGTGGCCGCCGGCACGGTGGCCGGCCACTTCGCGACGCTGGCCAGCGGCTCCAGCCTCGCGGGCGGCAACAGGATCCGGCCGCTGCTCGTCACGAGCACGCAGCGCGTGAACATCACCGGCCTGCAGAACGTGCCGGCGCTCGCGGAGAGCAACTTGAAGGGCATGGAGATCGACCAGTGGTGGGCCATGGTCGCGCCGGCCACCACGCCGCTCGAGGTGATCGAGAAGCTGCGCCGCGAAGCCATCACGGCGCTCGAGCATCCCTCGGTGAAGGAGCGGATGTCGGTGCTGGGCGTGCAGATGAAGGGCTCGACGCCGGGCGAGCTGCGCGCCTTCCTGCGCTCCGAGGCCGAGCGCTGGCAGAAGGTGGCGCACGAGGTCGGCTTGCAGCCGCAATAGACCCCGAATCGCCGCTACTTCGCGTCGCTGTACACGGTGGCGCGCGAGACGCCCATGTGCGCCGCTGCGATCTCGGCGCCGCGGCGAATCTCCAGGAAGCCGGCTTTCTTCAGTTCCTGCACGAGCTGCTTGCGGTCCGCGGGCTTGAGCGACCGCGAACTGGTGGCGCGCGATGCTGCGAATTCATCGATGCGCGCGTGGATGCGCTCCGAATGGCCCGCGCCGGTGTCCAGGCTCTCGTGCACCTCCCTGTCGTCGATGCGCGTGAACTGCGAGATCGCGCCCTGGAAGCTCTGGAACAGCGTCAGGTCGACGTTGAGGCACAGCGCGGCCACGTACTCTCCGCTCTCGTCCTTCACGCCGATGGAGGTGCTCTTGACCTTGCGGCCGTCGGAAAAGGTGTTGGCGTAGTTCGCGATCACCGCGGGGTACTCGGGGTCGCGGATGCGGGCGAGGCCTAGCTCGGTGACCGATTGCCCCACCTGCCGGCCGCTCAGGTTGTTCTCGATCGCGTAGATCGCGTTCTTCGGATTGCTCAGGTCGTGCACCACGACTTCGCAGAAGGGCGCGAAGGTTTCGCCGAGGCCTTCGGCCATGTTGCGCAGCATCTCCAGGAGCTGCTTGTTGGACTTCTTCTTCATGGCGGGAATGTATCCAGTTCTGGACGAAGAATCCAAACTGTACGGAAAGTCCATATCTGGATATATTATCCAAATCTAGAAAGATCCTCCAGGAGAACCGCGCATGACACGCCAGGAACCCGCCCGCTATATCGATCCCCGCACCGGCCGTACGCACGAGTTGTCGGAGCGCCGCTGGCGTTCCGACGACGGCAATCCGATGATGGTGACGCCGCTTGCGGGCATCACGCGGGACGACATCGATGCGCGCGAGCGCTCGGTGTGGCGCTATCGCGCGGCGCTGCCGGTCGTGATCGACAAGCCTGCGAGCATGGGCGAGGGCTGTACGCCGCTGGTTCAGAAGCGCTGGGGCGGACTCGATCCGTACTTCAAGCTCGAATGGTTCAACCCGACCTGCAGCTTCAAGGACCGCGGCGCGTCCGTGATGATTTCATTCCTGCGCCAACTGGGCATCGACGCGGTGCTGGAAGACAGCTCGGGCAACGGCGGCGCGGCCATCGCGGCCGCGGGCGCGGCGGCGGGCATCCAGGTGAAGGTGCTCGCGCCCAGCTACACGCCAGCGCCGAAGGTGGCGCAAATTCGCGCTTTCGGCGCCGAGGTGCAACTCGTGCCGGGCCCGCGCGAAGAGTCCGAATACGAAGCGGTGCGCCAGTCCGAATCGATCTTCTACGCGAGCCACAACTGGCATCCGTTCTTCCTGCAGGGTACGAAGACGCTGGCCTATGAACTCTGGGAAGACCTGGGCTTCGTCGCGCCCGACAACGTGGTGATTCCCGCCGGCGCGGGCAGCAATGTGCTCGGGTGCTGGATTGGCTTCAAGGAACTGCTGGCGGCGGGGCAGATCGCGAAGCTGCCGCGGATCTTCGTGGCGCAGCCACTGAACTGCTCGCCGGTGGATGCGAGCTTTGTCGCGGGTGTGGACACGCTGGTGGATCGCATCGTGAAGCCCACCATCGCCGAAGGCACGGCCATCAAGCGGCCCGTGCGACTGCAGGAGATTCTCCAGGCGCTGCGCGAGACGAATGGCAAGACAGTGGCGCTGACCGAAGAGCAGATCGCTGCGGCGGTGCGCCGGTTGGCTTCGACGGGTCTTTATGCCGAACCGACTTCCGCGACGGCGGCTGCGGCCATCGATGTGCTGGCGCAGCGGGGCGACATCCGGGCCGGCGAAACCACGGTCGTGCTGCTGACGGGCACGGGTCTGAAATCGACGCAGTTCATGACCGAGTTGTTCGGCGGCGCTGCCGCCTGATCCCTCGATCTACCAGGGCCAGGCCAGGCGCGTGCCTGTGCCCGTCCCGATCGCGCGTTCGTGAAGCAGGCGCGCGACGGTCAGGTCTTGCAGCGCGAGGCCGGTCATGTCGAACACGGTGATGTCGTCCGGAGCACGCTCGAACGGGGTCTTGCCGCTCAGCAGGTCGCCCAGTTCGGTGCTCGGCGCATCGGGCGCCCATTGGGTTTCGCCGATTTGCTGTGCCTGCGTTCGGTCGTCGACGAAAAGGCGCGCGCGCGGCAGCAAACCCTCAGGGAGTTCGCGCTTGCCTCGCGTGTCGGCGCCGACGCAGTTCAGGTGCGTGCCAGGTTGCACAGCCTCCAGGTCGAACAGTGCGCCGCCGCCCGGTGTCGCGGTGATGACGATGTCGCTCTGCGCGACCGCGGCATTCCGGTCGGTGGCAGGTGCGACGCGGCAGCGGGCCGCAAAGTTTTCTTCGAAGGCGGTGTTGCGGTGGCCAGTGGCGCTCACGTAGCGTACCTCCTGGAGCGAGGGCATCAGGCGCAATGCGAAGTCGAGCTGGATGCGCGCCTGCACGCCGGTGCCGAAGATGCAAAGCCGCGTGCTGCCGGGCCGCGCGAGTTGCTGCAAGCCGAGGCCGCCGGCCGCGCCGGTACGCACGGTCGTGATCGCATTGCCGTCGATCATGCACAGCGGCCGGCCCGTGGCGGGGTCGATCAGGAGGATCGTCGCCTGGTGCGGCTCGCCGCCGCGCTGCCGGTTGGCGGGCCAGAACCCGGCAGCCTTGAAGCCGAGCAGTCCCTGCGTCTGCACGTCGCCCGACTTGATGCCGAACACGCCGCCGGTGGCGAGCGGCTCGCGCACGACGGGAAAGACGCGGCCTTCGCGGTCGCTGTGGAGCACGAAGGCCTCGCGCACGGCATGAAGCACGTCGTCGGGAGAGAGAAGGGCGTTGACCTGGTGCTTGTCGAGCAGCAGGAGGCGTGCGTCGGCGGGCGACGTCGATGGTTTCATCTGGAAATATTATCTACTTCCAGACAAAAAATCAATTCAAGACGCCAGCCGGCCGATCAGCGGCCCGTGTGCACCTTGATGCGGATCGTCGCCACGTCCCAGCCCCTGTTCTTGAGCCGCGTGACAAGCATCGGCGCGAGCTGGCGCAGCTTGGCGGCCGCCGCGCTGCCTTTGACCAGCAGGCACCACACGTCGCCCTCGGCGGGCCCGGCCTGCACGGCGCCGCGCATGGCGGGCGGAATCAGTCCTTCCACGGCTTTCAGGCGCTCGGCGCTGTCGCGGGCGCGCGCCATCAGGCTGCCCAGCGTGGGCGAGCCTTCCGCAGCCTGGTGCAGGCTGATGGCGGGGGCGAGGCGGCGATACATGAGTAATCCTGAGGACAGAAACAAGACAGCTAAAATGCCCGGTTTGCCGGCGTTCGCGCCGGGAAAAAGGCTGCTCGGGGCCGAACTTGATTTCGAAACGAGCGCGCCCAACTGCTTTCACCATATCTTAGGGAATCCGGTCGCAGTGCCTGTCGTGTCAGGTGCCCGCCCATCTCCACCCAATGGCAACCAACTTCCTGACCCAGATCTTCGGCAGCCGCAACGACCGGCTCCTCAAGCAGTATCGCAAGACGGTGGAACGCATCAATGCGCTCGAACCCGAGTTCGAGAAGCTCAGTGACGACGCGCTGCGCGCGAAGACGCAGGAGTTCAAGGACCGCGTGGCCAAGGGCGAAAGCCTCGACGCCCTGCTGCCGGAGGCCTTCGCCACGGTGCGCGAAGGCTCCAAGCGCGTCATGAAGATGCGCCACTTCGACGTCCAGCTGCTCGGCGGCATGGCGCTGCACAACGGCAAGATCTCCGAAATGCGCACCGGCGAGGGCAAGACGCTGACCGCCACGCTGCCGGTGTACCTGAATGCGCTGTCGGGCAAGGGCGTGCATGTGGTCACGGTGAACGACTACCTCGCCAGCCGCGACGCCAAGTGGATGGGCCGGCTCTACAACTTCCTGGGCCTCACGGTGGGCATCAACCTGCCGCAGATGCCGCGGGAAGAAAAGCAGGAAGCCTACGGCAGCGACATCACGTATGGCACCAACAACGAATACGGCTTCGACTACCTGCGCGACAACATGGTGTACGAGCCGGGCGACCGGGTCCAGCGCGAGCTGAACTACGCGATCGTCGACGAGGTGGACTCGATCCTGATCGACGAGGCCCGCACCCCGCTGATCATCAGCGGACAGGCCGAAGACCACACCGACCTTTACCTGGCCATCAACAAAGTGGTGCCGCTGCTCAAGAAGCAGGAAGGCGAAGCCGACCCGCGCACGGGCGAGGGCGTCACGGTGCCGGGTGACTTCACGGTCGACGAGAAGACGCACCAGGTGTTCCTGACCGAAGACGGCCATGAGAACGCCGAGCGCATCCTGGGCGAGCTCAAGCTGATTCCCGAGGGCGCGTCGCTCTACGACCCGGCCAACATCACGCTGATGCATCACCTGAATGCGGCGCTGCGTGCGCGTCACCTCTACCACCGCGACCAGCACTACGTGGTGCAGCAGGGCGAAGTGACCATCGTCGACGAATTCACCGGCCGCCTCATGACGGGCCGTCGCTGGAGCGATGGCCTGCACCAGGCCGTGGAAGCCAAGGAAGGCGTCGAGATCCAGGCCGAGAACCAGACGATGGCCTCGATCACCTTCCAGAACTACTTCCGCCTGTACGGCAAGCTGGCCGGCATGACCGGCACGGCCGACACCGAGGCCTACGAGTTCCAGGAAATCTACGGCCTCGAGACGGTCATCATTCCGCCCAATCGCATCAGCAAGCGCGAAGACCAGCTCGACCGCGTCTACAAGACGACGCGCGAGAAGTACGAGGCGGCGATCCAGGACATCCGCGAGTGCTACGAACGCGGCCAGCCGGTGCTGGTGGGCACCTCGTCCATCGAGAACTCCGAAATCATCGACGGCCTGCTCACGCAGGCGGGCCTGCCGCACCAGGTGCTGAACGCCAAGCAGCATGCGCGCGAAGCCGATATCGTGGCGCAGGCCGGCCGCACGAAGATGATCACCATCGCGACCAACATGGCCGGCCGCGGCACCGACATCGTGCTGGGCGGCAACATCGAGAAGATGATCGAGGCCATCGAGAACGACGAAGGCCGTGACGAAGCGACGAAGCAGGCCGACATCGCGCACGTGCGTGCCGAGTGGACCAAGGACCATGAATTCGTGAAGTCGCTCGGCGGCCTGCGCATCATCGCGACCGAACGCCACGAATCGCGCCGTATCGACAACCAGCTGCGCGGTCGTTCGGGCCGCCAGGGCGACCCGGGCTCCTCGCGCTTCTACCTGAGCCTGGACGATCCGCTGATGCGCATCTTCGCGGGCGACCGCGTGAAGGCGATCATGGACCGCCTGAAGATGCCCGATGGAGAGGCCATCGAAGCCGGCATCGTCACGCGCAGCATCGAGAGCGCGCAGCGCAAGGTCGAGGCGCGCAACTTCGATATCCGCAAGCAGTTGCTCGAGTACGACGACGTCTCGAACGACCAGCGCAAGGTGATCTACCAGCAGCGCAACGACATCCTGGACGCGGCCGACCTCACGGCGCAGATCGCCGCGCTGCGCGAAGGCTGCTTCATGGACGTGGTGCGCCAGTACGTGCCCGCCGAATCGGTCGAGGAGCAGTGGGACCTGGACGGCCTCGAAAAGAGCCTCTTCACCGAATGGGGCCTGGACATGCCGATCAAGAAGGAGGTCGAGGCCTCCGACGCGATCTCCGACGAAGACGTGCTCGAGAAGGTGGTCAAGGCCGCCAACGAGGCCTTCGACGCCAAGGTGGCACTGATCGGCCAGGAAAACTTCACCCAGTTCGAGCGCATGGTGCTGCTGCAGAGCATCGACACCCACTGGCGAGAGCATCTGGCATCGCTCGACTACCTGCGCCAGGGCATCCACCTGCGCGGCTATGCCCAAAAGCAACCCAAGCAGGAATACAAGCGCGAGGCCTTCGAGCTCTTCGGCCAACTGCTCGACTCGGTGAAGAACGAAGTCACGCGCCAGCTCATGACGGTGCGCGTGCAGTCGGGCGAGCAACTCGAGGAAGCCGCGGAAGCCATGGAAAGCCGCGGCGAGAACGTGGCCAACATCACCTATTCCGCGCCGACCGAAACCGGCGAAGTCGAGGTGCGTGTGGACGAGGAAAGCCAGCGCCGCCTCGCGGCCGTCGGCACCGGCGCCCTGAGCGCCGAAGCCGCCGCCTTTGCCCGCGTCGGCCGCAACGACCCGTGTCCGTGCGGCAGTGGCAAAAAATATAAGCATTGCCACGGCAAACTCAGCTGACCCAGCAACTCCCCTAGAGAAATCGCCATGCCCGTGAACCTGTCCGCCCCTGATCCTGCCGCCTTGTTCGCGGTGCCCGGCGTCCGCATCGGCGTGGCCGAAGCGGGCGTGCGAAAGGCCAACCGCAAGGACCTGACCGTCGTGCTGATCGACGAAGGCTCGGCGGTCGGCGGCGTGTTCACCCAGAACCGCTTCTGCGCGGCGCCGGTGCAGGTCTGCCGCGACCACCTGGCCGCCAACTACGGCATCCGCGCGATGGTGATCAACACCGGCAACGCCAATGCCGGCACGGGCGAAGACGGTCTGATGCGCACGCGCTCCACCTGCATCGCACTCGCGCGCAAGCTGGAGATCGCGCCCGAGCAGATCCTGCCGTTCTCCACCGGCGTGATCATGGAGCCGCTGCCCGTGGACCGCATCGAAGCCGGCCTGCCCGCCGCGCTGGCCGACGCCTCGGAAAACCATTGGGCACGTGCCGCCGAAGGCATCATGACCACCGACACGATCCCCAAGGCGTTCAGCCAGAAGGTGCAGATCGGCGGCGCCACCGTCACCATCACCGGCATCAGCAAGGGCGCCGGCATGATCCGTCCGAACATGGCGACCATGCTCGGCTTCATGGCGACCGACGCGAAGATCGATCCGTCGCTGATCCAACCGCTGGCCAAGCGCCTGGCCGATGGCTCGTTCAATCGCGTGACCATCGACGGCGACACATCGACCAACGATTCGTTCGTTGTCATCGCCACGCAGAAGGCGGCGCACGCAACCATCACCTCGCTCGAATCTGCCGACGGCCAGGCCCTCGTGGCGGCCATGCAGGATGTGGCGCGCCTCCTGGCGCAAGCCATCGTGCGCGACGGCGAAGGCGCGACCAAGTTCATCACCATCCAGGTCGAAGGCGGGCGCGATGCAGCCGAGTGCAAGCAGGTCGCGTACGCGATCGCGCATTCGCCGTTGGTCAAGACCGCGTTCTACGCCAGCGACCCGAACCTGGGCCGCATCCTGGCGGCGGTCGGCTATGCAGGCATTGCCGACCTCGACCAGACCGGCATCGATCTGTTCCTGGACGACGTGCACGTGGCCGTCAAGGGCGGGCGCAACCCGTCGTACCGTGAGGAAGACGGCCAGCGCGTGATGAAGCAGAGCGAGATCACGGTGCGCGTCGGCCTCGGCCGCGGCAACGCCAGCGAAACAGTGTGGACCTGCGACTTCAGCCACGAATACGTGACCATCAACGCCGACTACAGATCATGATGTCCCCCACGCTCCGCACTTCGTGTCGTCGCTGCCCCCCGAGGGGGCGCTCAACGCTCTTGGGGCGGCCGGGCGGGCGTCGATGAACGAGCAGTTCCAGAAGCTGATCGAGCGCGCCGAGCAGCTCATTACCCGCATCGAATCGATCCTGCCGCAGCCGCTGTCGGCGCCGGCCGACTGGAATGCCTCCATCGCCTGGCGCTACCGCCGCCGCAATTCCGGCCATGGCGTGCTGGAACCGGTGAAGCACGTGGCCACGATGGCGCTCGATTCGCTCAAGGAAATCGACGTCCAGAAGGAAAAGATCGAGCGCAACACGCGCCAGTTCGTCGAAGGCAAGCCGGCCAACAACGTGCTCCTGACGGGCGCGCGGGGCACGGGCAAGTCGTCACTCATTCGCGCCTGCCTGCAGGCCTATGCGCCCCAGGGGCTGCGCCTGATCGAGGTGGACAAGGCCGAGTTGGTCGACCTGCCCGACATCGTCGAGGTGGTCTCGCAGCGTCCCGAGAAGTTCATTGTCTTCAGCGACGACCTGAGCTTCGACGAGGGCGAGCCGGGCTACAAGGCGCTCAAGTCGATCCTGGACGGGTCGATTGCGGCATCGACGCCCAACGTGCTGATCTACGCGACCAGCAACCGGCGCCACCTCTTGCCCGAGTACATGAAGGAAAACCTCACGTACACCCACACCGACGATGGCGAAGTGCATCCGGGCGAGGTGATCGAGGAAAAGATTTCGCTGTCCGAGCGCTTCGGCCTCTGGGTGAGCTTCTATCCCTTCAGCCAGAACGAGTACCTGACGATCGTGGGGCAGTGGCTCTCGTCGTTCGGCGTCGATGCGGCCGCCATCGCGGCGGCGCGGCCCGAAGCGCTGGTCTGGGCGCTGGAACGCGGCTCGCGCAGTGGCCGCGTGGCCTACCAGTTCGCCCGCGACTACGCAGGCCGGGGCACCGCGTGAGCGCAGAAGAGAAGAACGGCGCGCGCAAGCACACCGAGGTCGCGGTCGGCGTGCTGATCCGCCTGGCCGATGACGCCTTGCTGCTCTCGACCCGGCCCGAAGGCAAGGCCTACGCGGGCTACTGGGAGTTTCCGGGCGGCAAGATCGAAGCCGGCGAAACCGTCGAAGAGGCCCTGCGGCGCGAACTGCAGGAAGAGCTCGGCATCACCATCGAAGGTGCCTCGGTGTGGAAGGTCACGGAGCACGACTATCCGCATGCGCTGGTGCGCCTGCATTGGTGCAAGGTGACGGCCTGGACCGGCGAGTTCGAGATGCGCGAAGGCCAGGCCATGGCGTGGCAGCAACTGCCGCTGGACGTGGCACCTGTGCTGCCGGGCGCATTGCCGGTGCTCGAATGGCTGGTGCAGGAGCGCGGCCTGCCCGCTTCGGCGGCGCTGGCCGTCTCGACGCTGGCCTGATGCGCGGCACCGGCCGGCACATCGGCCGCAAGTCGCCTGAGGCCTGACTCCGAAGATGCATCCCAAGTACCGCCCCGACATCGACGGCCTGCGCGCCGTCGCCGTCGCGTCGGTGCTGGCATTCCATGCGTTTCCCGATGCGCTGCCGGGCGGCTTCATCGGGGTCGACATCTTCTTCGTGATCTCGGGCTTCCTGATCACGACGATCATCATGCAGAGCCACGCGGCGAGCGACTTCAGCTACCGCGACTTCTATGCGCGGCGCATCCGGCGCATCTTTCCGGCCCTGATGCTGGTGCTCGCCGCCACGCTGGCCTTCGGCTGGTATGCGCTGCTGCCGAGGGAGTTTGCCGAACTCGGCAAGCAGGCCGCGGGCGGCGCGGCTTTCGTGGCCAACTTCATCTTCTGGGGTGAGTCGGGGTACTTCGACACCGCGGCCGAGACCAAGCCGCTGCTGCACCTGTGGTCGCTGGGCATCGAGGAGCAGTTCTACATTTTCTGGCCACTGCTGCTGGGCGTGGCGTGGCGTCGGCGCTGGCCGATCGTGCGGCTGCTGTGGGTGATCGCGGTGGCGTCGTTCCTGGTCAACGTGACGACGGTGCATCCATTCCGCGAGGCGGCGTTCTATTCGCCGGCCTCGCGTTTCTGGGAGCTGATGGTCGGCGGCATCCTGGCGTGCATGCGGCTCAAACCCGTCGCGCCGAGCGCGTGGCGCAGCCATTTTCAATCGGTGCTCGGCGCAGGCTTGATCGTGCTGGGGCTCGTGATGACGCGCAGCGACAAGGCCTTCCCGGGCTGGTGGGCGCTGTTGCCGACGCTGGGGGCTGTGAGCTGCATCGCGGCAGGTCCGACCGGGCTGCTCAACAAGTACCTGCTTTCGAACCGGGTGATGGTGTGGATCGGCCTCATCAGCTATCCGCTCTACCTGTGGCACTGGCCGCTGCTGGTGTACGCGCGGATCGTGGAAGAAGGCCACCCTTCGGCGTGGGTGCGCGCGGGCGCGGTGGTCGCGAGCGTCGTGCTGGCGTGGGCCACCTACCGTTTTCTCGAGCGTTTCACCCGGGCGCGGACGGGCGTCGGCATGCTGCGCGCGCTGGCTGGTTCCGGCGTGGCGGTCGCACTGGTCGGTGTGCTGGCGCTGGGCGGCATGCCGCCGCGCAACGGCAGCGACCTGCTGCGCAAGGTGACCGACGCCACGGTGGACGACAACTACTACGACGGCTTCAAGCAGGAGAAGCTGGGAGTGCACAAGGTCGAGCGCACCGGCAACGGCGCGCGCAAGGTGCTGCTGATCGGCGACAGCCATGTGCAGCAGTACGCGCCCCGGGCGCTGGAGCTCGCACGCAGCGCACCTGGGCAGATGGCCACGGCGTATTTCGCGACCTACGGCGCCTGCCCGCCCGTGCCGGGCGTGCTGTCCGACGGCAACGAAGGTTGCGACAAGGCGCGCACCGGCATGCTCGAACTGGCACTCGACTCGCGGATCGACACGGTCGTCGTCGGCGCCTGCTGGAACTGCTATTTCACCGGGAATTTCCCGTTGGCCTTCTACTTCCAGGACGGCACCGCGGCCTACCCGATCAACAACGGCGGCCCGGGGCTCGGACGCTCGCTCGATGCGCTCGAGAAGTTGTTGACCACCCTGGTCCAGAGCAAGAAGAAGGTGTATCTGCTGCTGGACAACGCGCGCAGCGTGGAGTTCGAACCGCGCCGCCTGATCGAGGGCAGCCGCATGGGGCAGATGACGGCGCTGACCAGCACCACCACCGGCCCGCTGCCGCCCGAGCAGGCGCAGCTCAACGAACGGTTGAAGCGCATTGCTGCATCGAGCGGCGCGGAGGCCATCGACGTGCTCGCGCAGCTTTGCAAGTCGGGCGAGTGCGTGCGGTCCATGCCGGACGGCACGCCGGTCTACAAGGACCGCGAGCACCTGCGGCCCTTCTACGTGCGGGAGCACGCGGGTTATTTGGACAAGGTGTTTCTCGGGGACGGCGGCCGCTAGAGCGGCGACGCTCTACTTACTGGAGCTTGGGGTCGCCGAATGGATCGTCGTCGGGCGGCGCCTCGGCCGGCATCCGGAATTCCTCGCTGGCCCAGGCACCGAGATCGACGCCCTTGCAGCGCGCGCTGCAGAAGGGCCGATAGGGGTTGGAAGGCGCGTAGATGCTGTCGCCGCCGCAACTGGGGCAACGGACGATCCGCTCGCCTTTGTCGTTTACCTTGCCCGTCATTCGATGGCCTCTGTGCTGCGCGCTGCGGCATTCGCCTTGGGAGCGGCCCGGCGGCTCATGCGCAGAGCGTCAGTTCAAAAGGCGCGTCTTCCGTGCTCTGGTGCAGGCGGTCGTCGGCCTCGTGCCGCATGAGCCGGACCGAAACCATCAGGCGGTTGCCGCTGATTTCGGGGACCAGCCCCAGCCGGGGATCGATGCGCAGGCGCAGCAGCTGGAAGCTGCGGCCCTGCGGCAGGTTCTGCTGGAACTGCCCGTTCGTGGCGATGACCTTGTAGGGCACATCGGCGTCACGCAGCAGCTTGAGCAGGAGGTAAATGGAGGAGGCCAGCGGCGAGAGCGTGTTCGACCAGCGCTCCAGATCCGCGCGGCGGCTGGCCGGCGTGCGGTGCTGCCAGGCGTAGTAGGCGGGCAGGTCGAATTCGCAGGTGCCACCCGGAATACCGGCACGGCTGCGGATGCTCATGAGCCACTCGTTGTCGGTCAGCGACTGGCCGGCCTTGCCGGCGACGCCGTTGAGCGCCGCGAAGTTGCCTTCGAGCTGGCCGACGACCTGGTCGAGCACGGCTTCAGCGATGGCCGGATTGCCCCGGTAGCTGTTGAAGACGTTCTTGTGCTTGTCGAGATCCCGAAGCACATCGGCCTTGAGATCGGCGCGCGCGGCCACGTCCATGATCTCGAAGATCGTGACCAGGGCGTAGTGATGGGACAGCGGCGAATCCGAGGGCACCAACTCTCCGAGGCGACGGAACAGGTGTTCCAGCCTCAGGTAGGTGCGGATGCGCTCGTTGAAGGGGTACTCGTAAAGGATCACGCGTGTTTATCGGTTTCCTGTCGCGGGATCATAACTTCAGGGTGATTTGGAAGGGGGCGTCGGAAGCACCTCGCGCACGGCGGCCAGCATGCGGTCGCCGAGCAGGAGCTGTCCGTGCATCGACATGTGAGTGTCGTTCGAGAAATAGAAATCGCGAACCTGAGAGTGTTTCTCACGTGTAAAAGCGAAGAGGTCAGGTCCCGTCAACTTCGATTCACGGAAGCCCGTTTCGAAATCCTTCGAATAGTCGGGCTTCAGGTACACCGTGGTCTTGTTGGGAATCACCATCCACATGATCGGGATGGCTGTGTGCGCCGCTGTGAAGTTCTTCATCCACTCGAGGTGCGCGAGGGTCAGCGGACCGTTGTCCTCATCCTCGGCGAAGAAGGGCATCTTGTCGCACGCGTGATGCGAGAAGTACTTGCAGCCATTCGGCACCGGGCGCACCCAGGTGTTCCAGTCGAAGTAGGTGTCGGTTGCAGACTTTTTCGCTTTCCACGTGTTGTAGTACGTGGTGATGCCGGTCATGAACTGGACGTTCCAGTTGGGCGCGGGGTCGGGCACGGTCTCGTCCGGCTTGACGAGGGGATGCAGCATGGCGTCGTAGGGCATGCGCATCTTCTGGCACTTCGCACTGTCCTTGGTGCGGTCGCCCAAAAGGCGCTCGACGCTCTCGATGATGATCAGCTTGCCCTTGAAGCCCGAGCGCTGGACCCACTGGTCGAAGTCGCCGCACAGCGCGTTCTCGTACTGACCCCAGTAACTGGTCGAGACGCGGTAGCCCGCCGCAACGAGCTTGGACTGCCAGCGGAAGGTCATGGAGAAGCTGTCGCCGATCACCATGATGTCGGCTTGATCGACCGGCGTCCCCTTGAGCAGCGCCGGGTCGACCTTCGGCGGGGGCGCGGTCCAGCCGAACTCGCGCTCGGACAGGCGCCCGATCCGCGTGAGGTCGCCGTAGGGAATGGGGCTGGTCAGCGAAACGATCCACAGCCCCATCAGCACGATGTAGCCGATGAAGAAGAACCGCAGCCAGACTTTCGCGGGCATCGTCATGTCGAATCAGAATTGGAAGTAGAGGAACGGGCTGTAGTTGCCCAGCTTCGAGACGCACCACGCGAAGAGCGCGAAGGTGCCGATGGCCAGCACCGCGGTGGAGAGCCACGCCAT
Organism: Variovorax boronicumulans; assembly: GCF_030812215.1. GTDB lineage: Bacteria > Pseudomonadota > Gammaproteobacteria > Burkholderiales > Burkholderiaceae_C > Variovorax > Variovorax boronicumulans_C. Next base: position 30,153 of record NZ_JAUSSG010000003.1, read on the forward strand.
GACCGGTCGGCCTGCCACGGCCTTCGGATGCGGAATCCAGCGCTCCAGCGTGATCGTTGGCGGCAGCGCCAGGCAGATGATGATGCCCACCAGCAGGGTCTGGAAGAACTCGGGCTTGCGGAACGGAACCGGGCCCAGCTCGCTGAACGCCGACGGCGGCGCGCCGTGCAGGCCGAGCATGCCCTTGTAGATGGCCATGGCCGTGTGCATGCCATCGGCGCGGAAGACGATCCAGGCGACCACCACGCACAGGAAGGTCAGGAACCAGCCGAGCACCCGGGCGATGCGGCCGGGCGTCGCATTGCGTCGCACCTTGGCGTTCCAGAGGTGGTTGATCATCAGGAAGATGCCGTGCAGGGCGCCCCAGATCACGAAGGTCCAGGCGGCGCCGTGCCAGAGGCCGCCCAGCAGCATCGTGAGGAACAGGTTCAGGTAGCGCCGGGCCGGGCCCTTGCGGTTGCCGCCCAGCGGCACGTAGAGGTAGTCGCGCAGGAACGTCGACAGCGAGATGTGCCAGCGGCGCCAGAACTCGATGATGTTGGTCGACTTGTAGGGTGAGCGGAAGTTGAGCGGCAACTGAACGCCCAGGCACAGCGAGAGGCCCACCGCCATGTCCGAGTAGCCCGAGAAATCGAAATAGATCTGCAGCGTGTAGGCCAGCGCACCGAACCAGGCGGTGTAGAGCGTGGGCTCGATGCCCTTGTGCACGCCGTTGAACATCATGTCGGCGTACTGGCCCAGCGGGTCGGCAATCAGCAGTTTCTTGGCAAGGCCGAAGACGAAGATCGCAATGCCGATGGCCACCTTGTTCGGGTCGACGCGGTAGGTGGCGCTGTTCGCGAACTGCGGCATCATCTGCGCGTGATGCAGCACGGGGCCCGCGATCAGGTGCGGGAAGTAGGTCACGAACAGCACGTAGTGGATGAAGCTGCGCTCGTGCACCTTGCCTTGCCAGCAGTCGACCAGGAAGGCGATCTGCGTGAAGGTGTAGAACGAGATGCCGATCGGCAGCACGATGTGCACGAGTTCGATGGGCGTGAGGCCTGCCGCGACCAGTCCGGCGTCGACGTTTTCAAGGAAGAAGTTGGCGTACTTGAAGACGGCCAGCACGCCCAGGTTGACCACCAGTGCCGCGATCAGCAGCGTCTTGCGCTTGCGGTCGTCGCGGCCCGGTGCGGGCGTCAACTGCAGGCCGAACCAGTAGTTGACGCAGATCGAGCCCAGCAGCAGCGGCAGGGCCTGCACGCTCCACCAGCCGTAGAAGAACAGCGAGGCCAGTGCGAGGAAGCCGGCGGCGGCGCGGGCGTTGCGCTTGCCGATCAGAAAGAACCCGATCAGGACCAGCGGGAAAAAGACAAAAATGAAGGGATACGAGTTGAAAAGCATCTCGGGGAGGGCACTGCGGCGAGCGCCTTTTTGTCGTAATCGTTATGCGGCCGCGGCGGCGGCAGGTCTCGGATTATCGCGTGGTGGCCGCAGCCCACTGCTTCCAGAGACCCTGCACTTCTGTTTCGAGTTCCGCGAGCGTCAATGACTCGTTGAAAACGACCGCGTCCGCGGCAGCCCGGCGCAGCCGGCGCGGTGCCTGCTGGGCGATCACCGCATCGACCGCGTCGGGCGTCCAGCCCGAGCGCGCGACGACGCGCTTGCGCTGGGTGGCTTCGGTGGCGTCGACGACCAGCACCCGGTCCACGATCGCGCGCCAGCGCCCGGATTCGACGAGCAGCGGCACATCGAACACCACCACGGCGTTTTCGCCTGCGGCCGCGGCCTGGCGCTGGGTTTCCGTGCCGATCAGTGGATGCAGGATGGATTCGAGCCGGCGCTTGGCGCCCGCATCGGCGAACGCGATCTGGCGCATGGCGGCCCGGTCGAGGCCGCCGTCCGGCGCGATGACGCTGCGGCCGAATGCGGCCTCGAGCGCCGGCATCGCAATACCGCCGGCTTGCGCGATGCTGCGAGCGATCGCGTCGGTGTCGACCAGCACGGCGCCCTGGGCAACCAGCAGCCCGGCCACGGTGCTCTTGCCGCTGCCGATGCCGCCCGTCAGGCCGATGCGCCGCACCATGCGTGGCGTCAATGGATCAGCGCGCCGAGAGGGAACGCGAAGGGGACCCATTGCCTCACGAGTTCTGGACCGATCACCAGGCACACGAGGCCTGCTCCGGCCAGGAAGGGGCCGAAGGCGATCGGGATGTCCTTGTGCGCCAGCTTGCCGACGAAACGCAGGGTGAGGCCGATCACGGCGCCCACCAGCGAAGACACGAGGATGATGGCGATGAGGTAGTCGGCCCCGAGCCAGACGCCCAATGCTGCGAGCAGTTTGAAGTCCCCATAACCCATGCCCTCCTTGCCCGTGACGAGGCGGTAGGCATGGTACACAAGCCAGAGGCTGAGGTAGCCGAACACGGCGCCCCACACGGCCGAACTCAAGGCCACGCCGGTCCAGCCCATGGCTGCGCCGACGAGGCCGAGCCAGAGCAGGGTGTAGTTCAACGAATCAGGCAGGAACTGGGTGTCGAAGTCGATCAGGAACTGGCAGATCAGCAGTGCGGCGAACGCTGCCCACAGCGCGCCGGTCGGCGTAAGGCCGAAACGCCAGCCGCACAGGGCGAAAAGAGCGCCGGTGACCAGTTCGACCAACGGATAGCGCGGGCTGATCGAAGTCTTGCACGACGCGCAGCGGCCGCGCAGGAACAGGTAGCTCAGGACAGGGATGTTCTGGTACCAGCGGATCTTGTGGCCGCAGGCGCCGCAGCGCGAGGCGGGGCGGGTGAGGTCGAACGGCGGAAGCTTCTCGATGGCAACGGCGGCCTTGTCTGCTGCCGCCTCGAGTCCCTCGGGCGGTGTGGCCTTCGGACCGAAGACCAGCGACCAAAGCGAGGGCACATCCTTCGACGTCATCAGGTTGGCGACGGCATCGGACAGCCACTCGCGGTACATCATGACCGGTGTGCGATAGATCACGACATTCAGGAAGCTGCCGATCAATAGCCCCAGCACGCCGGCGAGGACGGCGTCGAACCCTTGCGAAACCGGCATCAGACGACTTGGCCGAGCTTGAAGATGGGCAGGTACATGGATACCACGATGCCGCCGATGATGGTGCCGAGGAACACGATGATGATGGGTTCCATCAGGCTGGAGAGACCGGCCACCATGTCGTCCACTTCGGATTCGTAGAAGTCCGCCGCCTTGCCCAACATGTGGTCGATGGAGCCGGATTCTTCGCCGATGGCGGTCATCTGGATCACCATCGAGGGGAAAAGATTGACGTTGGTCATGGCCGCAGTGAGGCTGGTGCCGGTCGAGACCTCCTGCTGGATCTTGGCCGTGGCATCGCCGTAGACGGAGTTGCCCGAAGCGCCTCCCACCGAATCCAGGGCCTCGACCAGGGGCACGCCGGCAGCAAACATCGTGGCAAGCGTTCGCGTCCAACGTGCGATACAGGATTTTTCAATCAGCGTGCCAAAAATCGGAATGCGCAGAACCAGACGGTCCATGAACTTTTGCATGCGCTCGTTGCGTTTCCACGCCTGCATGAAAAAGTAGAGCCCACCACCGATGCCTCCGAAGATCAGCCACCAGTAAGACACAAAGAACTCGCTCATGGCCATCACGAACAGTGTCGGGGCGGGCAGGTCAGCGCCGAACGACGTGAAGACCTGCTTGAAAGCGGGAATCACGAAGATCATGATGATCGCGACCACGATGAATGCGACGACCACCACCGAGGTCGGATACATCAATGCCGACTTGATCTTGGACTTGATCGCCTCGGTCTTCTCCATGTAAGTGGCAAGACGATCCAGCAGATCCTCCAGGATGCCGGCCGCCTCGCCTGCTTCCACCAGATTGCAGTACAGGTTGTCGAAGTACTTGGGGAACTTGCGGAAGGCAGCCGAGAGGGATGTACCTGTCTCCACATCGCTGCGGATATCGTTGAGCAACTTCGCAACGCTGGCATTCGCATTGCCGCGTCCAACGATGTCGAAGGATTGAAGCAATGGAACGCCAGCCTTCATCATCGTCGCCAATTGGCGCGTGAAGATCGCGATGTCCTTTGGTTTGATGGCCTTGCCCGAACGCATGCGGCGCTTTTTGATCTTGGAGGCAAGTACACCCTGGCGTCGCAGCGCAGCCTGCACCTGATTTTCGCCCGCGGCCCGAAGTTCACCGCGCACCAGCTTGCCGTTGCGGTCCTTGCCTTCCCACTCGTACACAAATTCCTTGTGCGTGACCTGGGAGGAGCGGGGGGATGCCACTGTTGCCATTCGATCTCCGGTATTCAGTGTTTGTTATTCATTGGTGCAGGCCACCACTTCTTCGAGTGAGGTGAGGCCCTGCCTGACTTTTTCGAGGCCCGACTGGCGCAGCGAACGTACGCCCTCGGCTTCGGATTGCTGCGCGATGTCGAGCGCACTGCCATCGCGCAGGATGATTTCCTGAATGGCCTCGGTGATCGGCATCACCTGATAGATGCCTACCCGGCCCTTGTAGCCGCTGCTGCACGCAGAGCAGCCGACCGGGCGATAGGGTTTCCAGGTGCCGTCCAGATCCGATTCCTTGAAGCCAGCCTCAAGCAGCGCTTCACGCGGAATGTCGATCGGCACACGGCACACGGTGCACAGCCGCCGTGCCAGTCGCTGTGCAGTGATGAGAATCACGCTCGATGCGATGTTGAACGGCGCGATGCCCATGTTGCGCATGCGTGTGAGCGTGGTCGGCGCGTCATTGGTGTGCAGCGTCGAGAGCACCAAGTGCCCGGTTTGTGCAGCCTTGATCGAGATGTCAGCGGTTTCCAGGTCGCGGATTTCGCCGACCATGATGATGTCGGGATCCTGGCGCAGAAAGGCTCGCAGTGCCGTGGCGAAGGTCAGCCCGGCCCGTTCATTGACGTTGACTTGGTTGACGCCCGGCAGGTTGATTTCGGATGGGTCTTCCGCTGTCGCGATGTTGACGCCCGGCTGATTCAGCAGGTTCAGGCAGGTGTAGAGAGACACCGTCTTGCCGGAGCCCGTGGGTCCGGTCACAAGCACCATGCCGTAGGGGCGGCCGATCGCATGAAGGAGGCGTTCCTTTTCGATGGCGTCGTAGCCCAGCGCGTCGATGCCCATGCGCGCACTGCTCGGGTCAAGAATACGAACCACGATCTTCTCGCCGAACAGCGTGGGCAGCGTGCTCACACGAAAGTCGATCACGCGGTCCGGCCCGATCTTGAGCTTCATGCGGCCGTCCTGCGGCACGCGTTTCTCGGAGATGTCGAGCCGGGAGATGACCTTGATGCGGGATGCCAGCTTGTCCTTGATGACCGTGGGCGGACTCGCGATTTCTCGCAACTCGCCGTCGACCCGGAAGCGCACTCGGTAGTGATGCTCGTAGGGCTCGAAGTGAATGTCCGAGGCCCGCATGCTGACGGCGTCGAGCAGCATTTTATGCAGAAAGCGCACCACCGGCGCATCTTCGACCTCGGCGACGGCCTGCTCGCTGACATCGCCTGATGTATCCGCACTGACGTCGTCGAACTCAAATTCGCTGCCGACGATGCTGTTGATGGTCTCCGCCGCACTTGCTGCGGCGGCTTCGATCATTCTCGAGAGCTTGTCGTACTCCGCGATGACCCAGTCGACCCCCATCTGGGAGGCGAACTTGATCTTCTCGGCCGCCTGCTGGTCCGACGGATCGGCCGTTGCAACAATGAGGCGGTTATTGCGCTTGCTGAGGACGACGATGCGGTATGCGAGGCACAGCTTCGGGTCGAGCAGATCCTTGGGCAGGCGCTGGTGATCGATCGCATCGAGATCGAGCAGCGGGGCGCCGAAGGCGGTGGAAAGCGTGTGGGCGAGGTCCGCTGCCGAGACGGCGCCGGTGCCGGTCAGTTCGGCGATGAAGCTCGTGCGGCCGCTCAATGACTTTTGATAAATGTCCTCGGCGATCTTCGCGGGCAGTTTGCCGGCCGAAACGAGAGCACGCGCCAAGCCCGGGAGGGCAATTTGCGAGAGTTCTTTAACTGGAAGTTCGGCAGCGGCCATTCAGCGAATGCAAAAGATGTGAGAAAGTGCTTCACGATCATCGCTCATCGCTCCTGTGCTGTAAATCGCTACACAGCAACAGGCATGGCCATTATTTATGCCAGCCAAAGGCTGGTCGGGGTGAGAGGATTCGAACCTCCGGCCTCTACGTCCCGAACGTAGCGCTCTACCAGGCTAAGCTACACCCCGATTGGTTGCAAGAAAAAGAAGTCGTCCTAGATGCCAACTCTTGTGAGGTGTTTCAGGCACGTCGCTCAAGCAACTGAGCCGCCAATTGTAGCAAACCAGAGGCATGCGAATTGGAGGGGAGGTCGCGCAAAGCATCGATTGCGCGTTTTGCCTCGGCTGCCGCAGCCGCACGGGACGCATCCAGCGCACCGGTTTCGCGAACAATCTCCACCACCTTGCCCAGCTGAGCTGTATCGCCAGCCTCGATGGCGGCGCGAACCAACCCGCTTTGCGCCGAAGTGCCGCGCTGCATGGCAAAGATAAGAGGCAACGTGGTCTTGCCTTCGCGGAGGTCGTCGCCGACGTTCTTTCCGGTTTCCTGGGCGTCGCCTGCGTAATCAAGAACATCGTCGATCACCTGGAAGGCGGTGCCCAGTGCCTGTCCGTAAGTGGCGCAGGCTTCCTCGACTTCCGGCGTGACGCCGGCCAGCACGGCGGCAAGCCGAGTGCTGGCTTCGAAAAGCTTGGCTGTCTTCGAGCGGATCACGCGCAGGTACGCCGTTTCGTCCAGTGATGCGTCGTGCATGTTCATCAACTGAAGCACTTCGCCCTCGGCAATCACGTTGGTTGCTTCGGCCAGGATTTCCATCACACGGATGTTGTTTGCATCCAACATCATCTGAAATGCGCGCGAGTACAGAAAGTCGCCGACTAGGACACTGGCCGGATTGCCGAACGATTCGTTGGCGGTTGCGCGACCACGTCGCAGCGTCGATTCATCGACCACATCGTCGTGCAGCAAAGTGGCGGTGTGAATGAACTCCACCACGGCGGCAAGATTGAAGCGCTGCTCACCCGTATAGCCCAGCGCGCCCGACATCAGCAGCAGCAGCGCTGGCCGCAGGCGCTTGCCGCCGGCGGAGATGATGTATTGAGAGACTTGGCTGACAAGAGGCACGCCCGTGTTTAGGCGGCGCGCTATCACGCGGTCGACTTCGACCATGTCGCCGGCAATCAGGTCCAGCACGGTGGCGGTGGGGGAGGTGTCGGCGGCGGGGACTGGCAAAGCGGAGGCGCGGGGGCGCTGCTGAAGATGAGGGCGGCCCAGGGGCCGGAAGGCGCAAATTATAGGGAGGGTCGTCTGGTTGCTTGGGTTCCGCGGAGGCGATGGGTGTTAGCGGGCGCAAACCGCGCTATAATCTTGGGCTCTGCGGAATTCGCCGTGGGGACTCATTTCTAAGAGGTTATACATGTACGCGGTCATAAAAACCGGTGGCAAGCAGTATCGCGTTGCTTCCGGCGAAAAAATTAAAGTAGAACAGATTGCTGCGGACGTAGGCCAGGAAATCGTGATCGACCAGGTTCTGGCCGTCGGAAACGGCGCTGAAATCAAGGTTGGTACGCCCCTGGTGTCCGGCGCAACGGTGACAGTCACGGTACTGTCGCACGGCAAGCACGACAAGGTCGGCATCTTCAAGATGCGCCGTCGCAAGCACTATCAGAAACGTCAAGGCCATCGCCAGCAGTTCACCGAACTGCAAATCGGCGCGATCGCCGGCTAAGGAGCACATTCCATGGCACAGAAAAAAGGCGGCGGCTCAACGCGAAACGGGCGCGATTCCAAGCCCAAGATGCTCGGCGTGAAGGCTTTTGGTGGCGAATTGATCAGCGCAGGCTCGATCATCGTGCGCCAGCGCGGCACCCAGTTCCACCCCGGCGTGAACGTCGGCGTGGGCAAGGACCACACGCTGTTTGCCCTGGTCGACGGCCATGTGTCGTTCGGTCAGAAGGGTGCTCTGAACAAGCACACGGTCAACGTGACCCCCGCGGCGTAAGCCTCGCAGTCACTTTGATCACCCGAGGCCCCGCATTGCCGGGGCTTCTTCATTTGTAAACTGGACATCCCATGAAGTTCGTCGACGAAGCCTTCATCGACATCGCCGCCGGCGATGGCGGCAACGGCTGCGTGTCGTTCCGTCATGAGAAGTACAAGGAATTCGGCGGCCCCAACGGCGGCGACGGCGGCCGCGGCGGCCACGTGTTCGCAGTGGCCGACTCGAACCTCAACACCCTGGTCGATTTCCGCTATTCGCGACGGCACGAAGCCAAGCGCGGCGAGCACGGCATGGGGTCCGACATGTTCGGCGCGGCCGGCGACGACATCACGCTCAAGGTGCCGGTCGGCACGATCATCAGCGACGCCGAGACGGGCGAAGTGCTGTACGAGCTCCTGACCGAAGGCGAGGTCATCACCATCGCCAAGGGCGGCGACGGCGGCTTCGGCAACATGCGCTTCAAGAGCGCGATCAACCGCGCCCCGCGCCAGAAGACGCCCGGTTGGCCCGGTGAAAAGAAAAGCCTGAAGCTCGAGCTGAAGGTGCTTGCCGACGTCGGCCTCCTCGGCATGCCGAACGCGGGCAAGTCGACGCTGATCAGTGCCATCTCGAACGCGCGCCCCCGCATCGCGGACTATCCCTTCACCACCCTGCATCCGAACCTCGGCGTCGTGCGCGTCGGCCCGGAACAAAGCTTCGTGGTGGCCGACCTGCCCGGCCTGATCGAAGGCGCGTCCGAAGGCGCTGGCCTCGGTCATCTCTTTCTGCGCCATCTCCAACGCACGCGGCTGCTGCTGCACGTGGTCGACATGGCACCGTTCGACGATGCCGTCGACCCGGTCGCCCAGGCCAAGGCCATCGTGGGCGAGCTGAAGAAATACGATGCTGCGCTGTATGACAAGCCGCGCTGGCTGGTGCTGAACAAGCTCGACATGGTGCCCGGCGACGAGCGCGCAGCACTGGTCAAGGACTTCGTCAAGCGCCTGCGCTTCAAGGGCCCTGTGTTTGAAATATCGGCGCTCACGCGCGAGGGCTGCGAGCATCTGGTGCAGGCCGTCTACCAGCAGGTCAAGGCCCAGCAGGTGGCCGAGCAGGTGCCGGTCGAGGTCGATCCCCGCTTTGTTCCGCTGCCGCCCGATCCGGCCTGAGTGCGGTATGGCATCTGGCATCGAAAATCGATGCCCTTCCATAGATAGCAAAATCAGCAGCATTCACGACCGCGACACGCCTCAATGACCTCGAATTCCGGATCCACTGCCTTGCGGGATGCCCGCCGTATCGTCGTCAAGGTGGGCTCCAGCCTCGTGACCAACGAGGGGCGCGGTCTTGACGAGGCGGCCATCGGCGAGTGGTGCCGGCAGCTCGCGCAGCTGGTGCGCGACGGGCGCGAGGTCGTGATGGTGTCCAGTGGTGCCATTGCCGAAGGCATGAAGCGGCTCGGCTGGCGCACCCGTCCGCACGAAATCCACGAGCTCCAGGCCGCTGCGGCAGTCGGCCAGATGGGCTTGGCCCAGATGTACGAGACCAAGCTGCGCGAGAACGAGATCGGCAGCGCCCAGGTCCTGCTGACCCACGCCGACCTGGCCGACCGCGAGCGCTACCTCAATGCGCGCTCGACGCTCGTCACGCTGCTGCGCCTGGGGGTGGTGCCGGTCATCAACGAGAACGACACCGTCGTCAACGACGAGATCAAGTTCGGCGACAACGACACGCTCGGTGCGCTCGTGGCCAACTTGGTCGAGGCCGATGCACTGATCATCCTGACGGACCAGAAGGGCCTCTACACGGCCGATCCGCGCAAGGATCCGGACGCGAAGTTCGTGCACGAAGCGGCAGCCGGCGACCCGGCGCTCGAGGCCATGGCCGGCGGTGCGGGCTCCAGCATCGGCCGCGGCGGAATGATCACCAAGATTCTGGCCGCCAAGCGAGCCGCCGGCTCGGGTGCGTCGACCGTGATCGCCTGGGGTCGCGAGGCCGATGCCCTGTTGCGCCTGACGCGCGGCGAGGCCATCGGCACGCTCCTGGTGGCGCAGACGGCCAAGCACCAGGCGCGCAAGCGCTGGATGGCGGACCACCTGCAACTGCGCGGCGCCGTCGTCGTCGACGCAGGAGCTGCGGCCAAGGTGCGCGGCGAGGGCAAGAGCCTGCTACCGATCGGCATGACGGGCGTGTCGGGCGAGTTCTCGCGCGGCGACGTGATCGCAGTGCGCGATGCAGAGGGCGTCGAGCTGGCCCGAGGCCTGGCCAACTATTCGAGCGTCGAGGCGCGGCTCCTGTGCCGCAAGCCGTCTGCCGAATTCGAGCGCCTGCTGGGCTACGTCGCGGAGCCCGAGATGGTTCACCGCGACAACATGGTGCTGATGCCCAGCTGATCGCCAAAAGAAAAACGGGGCCCAAGGCCCCGTTCGTTCATCTCGGCGTTGCTTTGCTCTTACTGCACTTCGCGAACCGGATTGCGAATGTTCTGCACCATCTCACCGACCGAGCTGCGCGGTGCGTTGCCGCGGCAGATGCCTTGGCTGGACAACGCCATCGTATAGCGCGAATTCAGGTCCTTGATGCGCTTCCATTCCTGCTTCGTCACTTCCTGCCATGCGCCGCTGTTGTAGCGCGCGTAGCTTTTCATCTCGGCGGTCGAGCAACGCACGCCTTCGTAGAAAGCGTTGACGGCACCACCGCTGCGGTTGCTGGCCACCACCACGTAGCGCACGATGCCGTCAGGCGTGATCGTGATGGTTCCCGGGTCGATGGCGAACTTCAAGCTCATGTAGGGGGGCATCTCGATCGGCAGCAGACGGCTTTCGCTGAAGGCCGGCGGCGGTGGGGCCGCGGACTCTTCCCATTCCTTGTCCGTTTCGGACCGCTTTGGCGGAGGCGCTGAACCCGCTTGCGCCCAGTCGGGGTTGTCGGTGTCGTACTTGCCAGAGGCACAGCCAGCAAGGATGCCGAAGCACGCAAGCAGCAGGATGCGCTCAGCGTTGCGTCGGAAAGAAGGGCGCTTTGCCGTGCGTGTCGTTGGGAAGAGGAGGTTCATCGCTCGCAGAAGGAATGTCGGGATGCGGATCGAAACTGCCGCCGGGCGGCAAGTCGAGACCCGCGGGCGCTCCGGAGTCCAGCGAATGGCGCTCGAATTCTCGGGCGCGCACGTTGCTGCGCAGGAAGCGGTTGCGGAAATCCTGCCGTGGCAGGTAGCGAGCAAGCTCGGTGAGCGCCATCTCGTAGACGCCGCGCTTGAACTCGACGACAACGTCGAGCGGCACCCAGTAGTCATGCCAGCGCCATGCGTCGAATTCAGGATGGTCGGTTGCACGCAGGTTGAGATCCCAGTCGTGTCCGACGAGTTGCAGCAAATACCAGATTTGTTTCTGGCCCTTGTAGTGGCCCCGTGCGTCACGGCGGATGAACCGATCCGGCACCTCGTAGCGCAACCAGTCGCGGGTACGGGCCACGATGCGCACATGCTCCGGGTGGAGCCCCACTTCCTCGTGCAGTTCCCGGAACATGGCCTGCTCGGGACTTTCGCCGCGGTCTATGCCGCCTTGCGGAAACTGCCAGGAATGCGTGCGTATGCGTTTGCCCCAGAAAACCTGGTTTCTCTGGTTGAGCAGGATGATGCCGACGTTGGGCCTGAAGCCGTCCCGGTCGAGCATAATCAAACCCCAATTTTTGAACTGAGTCGATTATGCATGCCGGGTTGTCCTCGGCAAGCTGCGATGCAGGCTCTCAGGGTCTCTCCGGGGGAGCAGTTCCCCACTTCCGAACCTCGAATCCAGCGAATCCATCACCCACCGATCCCGATGAAAGCTTCCCGATTTTTTGTCTCCACCCTCAAGGAAGCGCCCGCCGATGCCGAGGTGGCGAGCCACCGGCTGATGATGCGGGCCGGCATGATCAAGAAGCTCGGCACGGGCATCTACACCTACATGCCCATGGGACTGCGCGTGATCCGCAAGGTCGAGGCCATCGTGCGGGAAGAAATGAACCGCGCCGGCGCCGTCGAGCTCACGATGCCGGTGGTCCAGCCGGCCGAGTTCTGGCAGGAGACCGGCCGCTTCGAGAAGATGGGCCCCGAGCTCTTGCGCATCAAGGACCGGCATGATCGCGACTTCGTCATCCAGCCGACCAGCGAAGAGGTGGTGACCGACATCGCGCGCCAGGAAATCCGCAGCTACAAGCAGCTGCCGAAGAATTTCTACCAGATCCAGACCAAGTTCCGTGATGAACGCCGTCCGCGCTTCGGCCTGATGCGCGGGCGCGAATTCATCATGAAGGACGCCTACAGCTTCGACCGCGACCTCGACGCGGCCAAGGCCAGCTACCAGGTCATGGCACAGGCGTACCGCAACATCTTCGACCGCTTCGGCCTGCGCTACCGCGCTGTCGCGGCCGACAGCGGCGCCATCGGCGGCGACCTGAGCGAAGAATTCCAGGTGATCGCCGCCACCGGCGAAGACGCCATCGTCTACTGCCCCGACAGCAATTACGCCGCCAACATGGAAAAGGCCGAGGCGCTCGCCCCGGCCGGTCCGCGTCCTGCGGCCGCCAAGGCACTCGAGAAGACGCCGACGCCGGGCAAGAGCACCTGCGCAGACGTGGCCGAACTGCTTGGCGTGCCGCTTTCGACCACCATCAAGTCGCTGGTGCTGGCCACCGATATCCTCGATGAGGCCGGCAACCCGAAGGGCTCGCAGGTCTGGCTGCTGCTCCTGCGCGGCGACCACGACATGAATGAGATCAAGGTCAGCAAGGTGCCGGGCCTGGACCAGGGCTTCCGCTTCGCCACGCTTGCCGAGATCGACGAGCACTTCGGCTGCAAGCCCGGCTACCTCGGCCCGCTGAACCTGAAGAAGCCCGTCAAGCTCGTCGCCGACCGCGAGGCCGCCGTGCTGGCCGACTGGATCACCGGCGCCAACGAAGTCGACTTCCACATGACTGGCGTCAACTGGGGGCGCGACCTGCCCGAGCCGGAAATCGTGGCGGACCTCCGCAATGTGGTGGCGGGCGACGCCTCGCCCGACGGCAAGGGCGTGCTGGCCATCGAGCGCGGCATCGAGGTCGGCCACGTCTTCGTGCTCGGCACCAAGTACAGCAAGGACATGAACGCCACCTACCTCGACGAAGGCGGCAAGCCCCAGTTCCTCGAGATGGGCTGCTACGGCATCGGCATCACCCGCCTGCCGGCCGCCGCCATCGAGCAGAACCACGACGAGCGCGGGATCATCTGGCCCGACGCGCTGGCGCCGTTCACCGTGGTGGTCTGCCCGATCGGCATGGACCGCAGCCCCGAGGTCAAGGTCGCGGCCGAGGCGCTCTACGAAGAGTTGCTCGCCAAGGGCGTCGACGTGCTGCTGGACGACCGCGGCGAACGCCCCGGCGCGATGTTCGCCGACTGGGAACTGATCGGCGTGCCGCACCGCGTGGTCATCTCCGATCGGGGCCTGAAGGAAGGCCAGCTCGAATACCAGCACCGCCGCGATACGGCGGCGACGAAGGTGCCGTCGGCCGGCATCGCCGACTTCATCGCCGGCAAGCTCGCCGCATGAGCTTCCCCGGCCGTTGCAACGACGACCCAGGGGCCGCCGCCGCGGCGGATGGCATGGCCATCTCGCGGCGCAAGTGCCTTGGCGTTGCCGCGGCTTCGGGCGTCCTGTCGCTGACGGCGTTGCCGCAGGTCGCCTTCGCCGGTGCCCAGATCGAAGAGCCCCTGATCGACTCGGTGCGCACCGCGCTGAGTTCGGCCATCCACAACAAGGCGCCGCCGGTACCCGAATTCACGACCACCGAGGCGCGCCTGGCCTACCTGCGCTGGCTTGGCGAAATGAGCGAGCGGCTCAAGAAGAAGATCGCAGACTGGCCTTCGCGCAAGGAATTCCTGCAGACCATCTGGTACGAAGCCAAGCGCTCGGGGCTCGATGTGAGCCTGGTGCTCGGGCTGGTTCAGGTCGAGAGCAACTTCCGCAAGTTCGCCGTGTCGAGCGCCGGTGCGCGGGGCTACATGCAGGTCATGCCGTTCTGGACCCGCGTGATCGGCGACAGCGACCCGGCCAAGCTCTTCCACATGCAGACCAACCTGCGCTTTGGCTGCGTGATCCTGCGCCACTACCTCGACCGCGAGAACGGTGACCTGTACATGACCCTCGGCCGCTACAACGGCAGCCGCGGCAAGTCGCCGTACCCGAACGCCGTGTTTGCGAACCAGCGGCTCTGGGCCTACGACGACAAGGCGCGGGAACGCGAGCGGGATCGCGAACGCGACCGTTCGGCAGCTTGAATCTCTGTTTCAGGAATACCGCGGAACCGGCTTCGCCTGGCCGGAAACGGCCGAAGCGACAGGCTAGGTTTTTGTGACCATGACCTGGTCGATGCGATAACTGTCGACGTCCATCACCTCGAAGGTGTAGCCGCCCCAGGCGACGCTGTCCGTCCGCTTGGGCACGCGGCGCAGCATCACCATCAAAAAGCCCGCAAGCGTCTCGTATTCGTCCGCATGCGGCAGCTCGTCGATGTGCAATGCGCGCTGCACATCCTGGATCGGCGTGATGCCGTCGATCAGCCACGAGTTCTCGTCGCGCTTCACGATCTGCTCCTCGTCGGGCATGGAGACGAGGTCGCCCATCACCGTGCTCATCACGTCGTTGAGCGTGATCACGCCCACCACGAGGCTGTACTCGTTGACGATGATCGCGAAGTCCTCGTGCGCCTGCTGGAACTGCTCCAGCACCTCGGTCAACGAGAGGCGGTCGGGAATCACCAGCGCCTTGTGCAGCGTGAGGCCCTGGTCGAAGGCGAGCGGCTGGCCGCTGAGCACGCGCTGGAACATGTCCTTGGCATCGACATAACCGAGCACGTGGTCGATGTCCCCGTCGCACACCGGGTAGGCGGAGAACGGTTCGGCCACGATGCGCGCGCGCAGCACCGATTCGGGGTCGTCGTGCAGGAACCAGGCGATGCTGTCGCGCGCCGTCATCACGCTGCTCACGAGCCGCGTGTCGAGCTCGAACACGTTGGCGATCACCTGCTGCTCCCGCACCGCCAGAACCCCGGCCCGCGCACCGGCCTCGGTCATCGCGAGGATGTCGGCCGAGGTGATCTTGTCGTCCCGCGCCATCGGCATGCCCAGCAGCTTGAACAGCAGGTCGGTGCAGCGGGTGAAGAACCACACCAGCGGCTTGAAGGTGGTGATCAGCACCAGCATCGGCCCGACCATGCGCACCGCGATGCGCTCCGGGTCGCTCATGCCCAGGCGCTTGGGGAACAGGTCGGCGAACACCAGGAACACCGCGATCACGATCACGAAGGAGCAAAGGAAGGCCACATTGGCAGACGCCTCCACGCTCAGCCAGCTCTCGAAGAAACGCGCGAAATAGGGGCTGAGCGAGCCCTCACCCACGACGCCGCCGAGGATCGCCACCGCGTTGAGGCCGATCTGCACCACGGTGAAGTAGTGGCCGGGCTGCTCCTGCACGCGCAGCACGCGCTCGGCGCGCGCATCGCCTTCGTCGGCCATCTGGCGCAGGCGAAGGCGCCGCGAGGCGGCCAGGGTGATTTCGGCAAGAGAGAAGAACGCGCTCATCGCGATCAGCAGGACGATGATGAGCAGGCTTTGGGTGAGAGTCATGGTGGCACGTCGAAGAGTGCCATGGTGCCATGACTCGGCCCGCGAAAAACCCTCAGACGCCGCCGTGCGGATGGGTCGGGTCGACCCACAGGACCGATTCGGGTTTCTCTACAGGCTCGATGTCGAGATTCACCGCCACCGCCTCGCCGTCGCTGCGGCACAGCACGCATTCGAGCGTCTCGGTCGCGCTGGCGTTGATTTCCTGGTGCGGCACATAGGGCGGCACGTAGATGAAGTCGCCCGGGCCGGCCTCGGCGGTGAATTCGAGTTTCTCGCCCCACCGCATGCGGGCCCGGCCGCGCACGACGTAGATCACCGATTCGAGGTGCCCGTGGTGATGGGCGCCGGTCTTGGCATCGGCATGGATGGTGACCGTGCCGGCCCAGAGTTTCTGCGCGCCCACGCGGGCGAAGTTGATGGCGGCGGCCCGGTTCATGCCGGGCGTCTGCGCCGTGTTGACGTCGAGCTGGTTGGCGCCGATCACGCGCACGCCGTCGTGCTTCCAGGCCGGGGCGGCGTCATCGCCATCGCCATCGCCTGGATGGTCATGCGAGTGGCCGTGGTCCGCGTGATCGTGGCTCATGGCGGGCCCCGAGAAGAATCAGGCGGGGTTGCCGTTCAGCACCTGTTGCAGCTCGCCCGACTCGTACATCTCCATCATGATGTCCGAGCCGCCGACGAATTCGCCCTTGACGTAGAGCTGGGGAATGGTGGGCCAGTTGCTGTATTCCTTGATGCCCTGGCGGATGCCGTCGTCCTCGAGCACGTTGACGGTCTTGAGTGTCTTGGTGTCGACGCCCACGGCCTTGAGGATCTGGATCGCGCGGCCCGAGAAACCGCACATCGGGAAGCTGGCATTGCCCTTCATGAAGAGCACGAGGTCGTTGGTTTTGACGAGGTCGTCGATGCGTTGCTGGGCGTCGGACATGGGGACTCCTGAAAAGTGGGGGCTGAGGGGATTATTTCACCGTGCGCCAGATTCCGCCCGAGCAGCGCTGGATGCCTGCCAGGTCGTCCCGGCTTTGGACTTCGGCAAAGCCGCGGGTTTCGAGCAGTTGGCGCACGGCGGCGGCCTGGTCGTGGCCGTGCTCGAGCAGCAGCCAGCCGCTGTCGGCGAGGTGGTCGGGGGCGTTCTGGACGATCTGGCGAATGTCGTCGAGGCCGTCCGCGCCCGCGATCAGCGCGGAGGACGGCTCGTGCTTCAGCGCCGGCAGATGCGGGTCGTCGGCGGCGATGTACGGCGGATTGCTGGCGATGACCGTGTAGCCGCCGGCGGCACCGTCAAGCCAGTGGGCCTGGGCGAAACGCACAGGCAGTCCGAGGCGCCGGGCGTTGGCTTCGGCGACCGCGAGCGCGTCGGCGCTGGCATCGACCGCATCGACCTGCGCATCCGGGCGCGCATGCTGCAGCGCCAGCGCGATCGCGCCGCTGCCCGTGCCGAGGTCGAGCACGCGCAGTGCGGCGCGGCCTTCGAGACATTGCAGGGCCCAATCGACCAGCGTTTCGGTGTCCGGGCGCGGCACCAGCACCCGCGCATCCACCTGCAGGTCGAGGCCGTGGAATTCCTTCGTGCCGAGCAGATAGGCCACCGGCTCGCCCGCCAGGCGGCGCGACAGTTGCGCCGCGAGCGCCGCCCATGCGGCATGGGACATGGCATCGGTGTCGTGCGCGAGCAGCCAGGCGCGGTCGTGCGGTGCACGGCCCAGCGCGTGCAGCAGCAGCAACTGGGCATCGAGGCGATCGACCCCCAGGGCGACAGCCGCAGACAGCGCCTGTGCCACGGTGGACGGTGCAGTGGCGTCGGTCATCACGCCGGCAGGCTCGATTCCAGCTCGGCCAGCTGCTCGGCCTCGCGGGCGGCGCGCAGGGCGTCCAGCACGTCGCCCAGGTCGCCTTCCATGATCGCCAGCAGCTTGTAGAGCGTGAGGTTGATCCGGTGGTCGGTGAGCCGCCCCTGCGGAAAGTTGTAGGTGCGGATGCGGTCCGAGCGGTCGCCGCTGCCGATCAGGCCCTTGCGCATCGCCGCGTCCTTGGCGGCGCGCTCGCTGCGGTCTTTTTCCTGGATGCGCGCCGACAGCACCTGCAGCGCCTTGGCCTTGTTGCGGTGCTGGCTGCGGTCGTCCTGGCACTCGGCCACGATGCCGGTCGGGATGTGCGTGATGCGCACCGCCGAGTCGGTCTTGTTGATGTGCTGGCCGCCCGCACCGCTCGCGCGGTAGGTGTCGATGCGCAGGTCGGCGGGGTTGATCTGCACCGCCACGGCCTCGTCGGGCTCGGCCAGCACGGCCACCGTGCAGGCGCTGGTGTGGATGCGGCCCTGGGTCTCGGTGGCCGGCACGCGCTGCACGCGGTGGCCGCCCGACTCGAAGCGCAGGTGGCCGAAGACGTCGTCGCCCACGATGCGGATCACCACTTCCTTGTAGCCGCCGAGTTCGCTCTCGCTCTCGCTCACGACTTCGCAGCGCCAGCCGGCGCGCTCGCAGTAGCGCGTGTACATGCGCAGCAGGTCGCCCGCGAACAGGGCCGATTCGTCGCCGCCTGTGCCGGCGCGGATTTCCATGAAGGCGTTGCGCGCGTCGTCGGGGTCTTTGGGCAGCAAGAGGCGTTGCAGTTCCTCTTCGAGCTGCACCAGCTCGGCTTCGGCACCCGCGATTTCCTCACGCGCCATTTCGGCCATGTCGGGGTCGTCGAGCATTTCCTTCGCGCCGGCGATGTCGGCCTCGCGCTGCTTGTAGCGCTCGTAGCGGCCAGCGATCTGCGTGACCTCGGCGTGCTCGCGCGAGATGGTGCGGTACTGCGCCATGTCGCTCATGATGTCTTCGCGCGAGAGCAGGAAGTCGAGCTCGCCAAGGCGCTGGACGTAGCGTTCGAGTTGATGACGCAGAAAGGATTTCACGGAAGAAGGAGCTCGAAAAATGGGGGATGAATGCCGCATGCAGCGGCAGGGCGCAGGAAGACCGCGGCACGCAGGGCCGGGCCGCTGACGAGCGTCGCTAACGCTCTTTGCGCAGGAACAGGCGCGAGATGGTCTGTGCCGTCTGCTCCCGCGATGCGGCATCGCCCGAATGCAGCTCGGCCATGGCGCCGTGCATCATTTTCTGCGTGAGCCCGCGCGACATCGCCTCGAGCACCGCATCGACCGATTCGCCCTTGGCCAGGAGCTTGCGGGCGCGCGCCATCTCGGCGGCGCGCCATTCGTCGGCCTGCGCATTGAGCTGCTGGATCAACGGCACCGTGCTGCGCTGGCCCAGCCAGTGCATGAAGCTCTGCACGCCCGCATCGATGATGACTTCGGCCTGCGCCACCGCGGCCTGGCGGTTGGCCTGGCCCTGCTGCACCACGTGCGCGAGATCGTCCACGGTGTAGAGGTAGACGTCTTCCAGCGCCTTCACCTCGGGCTCGATGTCCCGCGGCACAGCCAGATCGACCATGAAGATCGGGCGGTGCTTGCGCGCCTTGAGCGCGCGCTCGACGGCGCCCAGGCCGATGATCGGCAGCGTGCTCGCGGTGCAGCTCACCACGATGTCGAATTCGGCCAGCCGCGCCGGCAGGTCGGCCAGCCGCATTGCCTCGCCGCCGAAGCGCGTGGCGAGCTTTTCGCCGCGCTCCAGCGTGCGGTTGGCAATGGCAATGGACTTCGGCTCCTTGGCCGCGAAGTGCGTGGCCGCGAGATCGATCATTTCGCCCGCGCCGACGAACAGCACGCGCGTCTTGCGCAGGTCTTCGAAGAGTTGTCCGGCCAGCCGCACGGCCGCGGCGGCCATGCTGATCGAGTGCGCGCCGATCTCGGTGGCGGTACGCACTTCCTTCGCGACGGCGAACGAGCGCTGGAACAGCTGGTTGAGCGTGGTGCCCAGGGCGCCGACGTTCTCGGCCGCGCGCACCGCATCTTTCATCTGGCCGAGGATCTGGGCCTCGCCGAGCACCATCGAATCGAGCCCGCTGGCCACGCGAAAGACGTGGCGCGCAGCCTCGTCGTCGTGCAGGGTGTAGGCGTGGGAGCGCAGCAGGGTGGGGGCGACGCCGCCGCTCTCGGCCAGCCAGCCGAACGTGTGGTCGAGCGCGATGTGTTCGGAGGCGCAGTAGATCTCGGTGCGGTTGCAGGTCGAGATGATCGCGGCCTCCACCTGGGGGTGGCGGCTGCTGGGGAAGGAGCTGCGCAGGCTCTGCAGCGTCGGGGCGATCTGGTCGAGCGCAAACGCAAAACGACCGCGCAGATCGAGCGGCGCGGTCGTGTGGTTCAAGCCAAGAGCCCAGACAGACATGGGCGTGATTATAAAATCAGCAACCGCACCAGGCTTGACGAGGGACAAATGGCTTTCCCTATGACAGCCATAACCCTCGCCGCATGTTCGCGGCCCGCCCGATGGACCTTTCGGCCCTCCTGAACCACTTGCTCAATTTCGTCGCACCCGCGGCCTTCGTCGCCCTGGTGCTGGCCGCCGTGGCACGTTTTCTCGGTGGGCGCAGCACCGGCGCGCCGCGCTGGTGGGTGCAGTGGGCAATCACCTTTGGCGCCGGCGTGCTGGTCCTCGTCGCGGGCCTGGTGGTGTTCGGCCGCGATGGCGTGATGACGACCTATGCCGCGCTGGTGGCGGTCTGCGGCACCATGCAGTGGCTCGCCATGCGCGGTTGGCGCCGCTGAAAAACAACAGGTAAAAATAACAGGTTCAGCCGATGCGGCGAACCATGTAGACCGCATCGCCGGGGTAAGTCGCGAGCCGCCCCTGCTGCGCTGGGCCGTCCGGCTGCGTCGCCACATAGCCCTGCCGCTCCCAGAAACCCATCGACGCCTGCACCGACACCAGCGTCGATTGCCGCCAGCCGGCCTCTGCCGCGTGCTCCCACGCATGCCGCACGAGCCGCGGCCCGAGGCCCAGGCCTGAAGCGGCCGGGTGCACCGCCAGGTCATGCAGGTACAGCGCGTCGGCTTTCGATGCGACCTCGAACTCGCCATGCAACGCCGTGAGCTTGCCGGCGATCGAGGGATAGGCCGCCAGATAGGCCCTGACTTCCCCGTCCTGTCCGGCCACCCACCCCGTCTCCGGCGCCGCGGCCAGCCGCCGCGCGATCAGCGCACCGTCTTCCACGAAGCCCGCGCCGTAGCAGGCGAGCTGGATCGCGAGCACCGCGTCCAGGTCGTCCGCATGCATCGCACGCACGAAGACGGCACTTGCCACCATCAGGCCAGCAGCAGCTTGTCGTCGTCGAGCTTTTCGCCGCGCGTCTGCTCGAACATCCGCAGCAGATCGGGCACATCGAGGCCCGAGCGTTCCGGCCCGGCCACGTCGAGGATCACCTGCCCCTCGTGCAGCATGACGGTGCGCGAACCGTAGTCCAGCGCCTGTCGCATGCTGTGCGTCACCATCATCGCGGTGAGCTGGCTGCCTTCGACGATCTTCGCGGTCAGCTCCAGCACGAAGGCGGCGGTCTTCGGGTCGAGCGCGGCGGTGTGCTCGTCCAGCAGCAGGATGCGCGAAGGCTTGAGCGACGCCATCAACAGGCTCACCGCCTGCCGCTGCCCGCCCGAGAGCAGGCCGATGCGGTCGGCCAGCCGGTTTTCCAGCCCCAGCTTCAGGATCGACAGCTTTTCGCGGAACAACTCGCGCAGGCTCCGGTTGAGCGAGAAGCCGAAACCCCGCCGCTCGCCGCGCTTCCACGCGAGCGCCATGTTCTCCTCGATGGTCAGCGCCTCGCAGGTGCCGGCCATCGGGTCCTGGAACACACGGGCCACCATGCCCGAGCGCTGCCAGGCGTTCAGGCGCGTCACGTCCTTGCCGTCGATCTCGATGCTGCCCTTGTCGACGATCAGGTCGCCGCTCACCGCATTGAGAAAGGTCGATTTGCCCGCGCCGTTCGAGCCAATCACGGTGACGAACTGGCCCGTCGGGATTTCCAGGCTGAGCCCGCGCAGTACGCGGTTCTCGATCGGCGTGCCCGGGTTGAAGGTCATCTCCAGGTTTTGAGCGCGCAGCATCAGTTTTTCCCCTTGAAGAGGCCGCCCAGCTTGCGCTTGTAGGCGGGCACCAGCAGCGCGAACGCGACCAGCACGGCGGTCACCAGGTTCAGGTCCTGCGCCTGCAGGCCCATGAAATCGGTGTTGAGCGCCATCGCGATGAAGAAGCGGTAGAGCAGCGCACCCAGCACGCAGGCCAGCGTGGTGATCACCATGCTGCGCGCGGGCAGCAGTGTCTCTCCGATGATCACCGCCGCCAGGCCGATGACGATCGTGCCCACGCCCATCGAGATGTCCGCCGTGCCCTGGCTCTGCGCGAAGAGCGCGCCGGCCAGCGCCACCAGCGCGTTGGAGAGGGCCAGCCCCGCCATCGTGTGGAAGTCGGTCGAAATGCCCTGGGCCCGCGCCATGCGCGCATTGCCGCCGGTGGCGCGCATTGCGAGACCCGATTCAGAGGCGAAGAACATGTCGACCAGGATCTTCGCGACGATCACGATCAACAGCAGCAACAGCGGCTTGGCCCATTGCTCCGGCATGCCGCCGAAGTCGACCATGGTGAACACGGTGGGCTCGGTGATGAGTGCCACGTTGGGCTTGCCCATCACGCGCAGGTTGATGGAGTACAGCGCGATCATCACCAGGATGCTCGCGAGCAACTGCATGATCTTGAGCTTGACGTTGAGCCAGGCCGTGACCCAACCGGACGCGGCGCCGGCGACACAGGCGACCGCGGTGGCGGCGGCCGGGTTCCAGCCCAGAACGATCAGCGTCGCGGCCACGGCGGCGCCCAGCGGAAAGCTGCCGTCCACCGTGAGGTCGGGAAAATTGATGATGCGGAACGACATGAAGACGCCCAACGCGACCAGTCCGAATATCAGACCGATCTCGATGGCGCCCAGCGAAGCGATGAGCGACATAAGGAAAAAGAAGCGGGCTTCTTACTTCGTGGCGACGACCTTGGCGGTCTTGAGCAGCGATTCGGACAGCGTCACGCCCTGCGCCTTGGCGGCGGTGGGGTTCACCACCAGCTCGAAGTTCGTGCTGGTCTGCGAGGCGATGGTGCCGGGCTTCTCGCCCTTGAGGATGCGAACGACGATCTTGCCGGTCTGGCGGCCGATGTCGCTGTAGTTCAGGCCCAGCGCCGCCACGGCGCCGCGCTCGACGGTGGCCGTGTCGGCCGCCACCACCGGCAGCTTGGCTTGCTGGGCGACTTTCACGATGCCTTCGAAGGCCGAGACCACGTTGTTGTCGGTCGGCGTGTAGATCACGTCCGCCTTGCCCACGAGGCTCTGCGCGGCGGTCGGCACGTCGACGGTGCGGGCGGCGGCGGCTTCCACCACGGTCATGCCGGCGTCGGCCGCGGCCTTCTTGAGCGAGGCGACGATGGCCACCGAGTTCGCTTCGCCGGGGCTGTAGATCACGCCGATGCGCTTGGCGTTCGGCACCACCTGCTTGATGAGGCCGATGTGCTTTTCCAGCGGCGAGAGGTCCGACACGCCGGTCACGTTGGTGCCGGTGGCGTCCCAGTTCTTCACCAGCTTGGCGGCCACCGGGTCGGTGATGGCCGAGTACACGACCGGAATGGTCTTGGTGGAGGCCACCACGGCTTGGGCCGACGGCGTGGCGATGGCGACGATCACATCGGGCGCATCGCCCACGTATTTGCGGGCGATCTGGGCGGCGGTGCCCACGTTGCCCTGCGCGCTCTGGTAGGTGAACTTGAGGTTCTTGCCTTCTTCGTAGCCCGCCGCCTTGAGTTCGGCCTTCACGCCGTCGCGCACCGCATCGAGCGCGGGATGTTCGACGATGGCGGTCACGGCCACCGACTTGGTGTCGGCTGCGAACGAGGGCGCGGCGGCCAGCATGCCGAGGGCCAGGGCGACGGCGCTGAAAGGGGTGCGAAGCAGGGCGTTTTTCACGTGAGGATCTCCGGATGGGGATGAGGGCGTCTGAGTGGGCCGTCGGCGTGCGCCGGGGCGGGGAATTCAGCGGCGTCGGGAATTGCGCGTGCAATCCCGGCAGCCTCGAAGTCTAGACCGTACTTTGCACAATTAAGGTGCATGGACGGCTAGTGCTTACCCCGCTTTAAGAAACATAATTGCATCCAAACGAGGATGTAAGAGATGAAATTGCACGAGATTGAACTAGACCGCATCGACCGGCGGATTCTTGAGCATTTGCAGGCGAATGGCCGCGCATCGAACCTGGAGCTCTCCGAAATCGCGAATCTCTCGCCCGCCCAGTGCCTGCGGCGGCACCGGCGGCTCGAAGAGCTGGGGCTCATCAGCGGCTATGCGGCGCGGCTGAATGCGCGCCACGTCGGCCTCGGCGTGATCGCCTTCATCCACGTGACCATGGCGCGCGGCCATGTCGACGAGCTGCCCAAGTTCCAGGACCTGATCGCCGACCTGAAGCAGATCCTGGAGTGCTACTCGGTGACCGGCGACTTCGACTATGTGCTGAAGGTGGTCGCGCGCGATCTGGAGTCGCTGTCGCAGTTCCTGATGCACACGCTGATGCACATGCCGGGCGTGTCGGCGGTGCGCTCGAGCGTGTGTCTCAACGAGATCAAGTGCACCACGGCCCTGCCGCTGGAGTGAGCCTCAGGTCGGCATGCCGGGAATCGGCGAGTTCTGCGTCGCGGGTGCCGGCGCAGCGGCGGCAGGCTCGGCGGGCGCCATCATGAACGTGGTCGGCGTCGCCATCGGCAGGCCGGCTTTCTTCAGCTCGTCCAGGATCACGAACAGCAGGTCGCTGCGCACGCCGCCCGCCAGTCGCGGGCTCGCCACATAGGCGATGGCCTGGAAGATCAGGAGCCCGTTCTCGATGCCCTCGAGCGTGAGCGAAGGCGCCGGCGTTTCCAGCACGCCTTCGTGCGCCCGGCAGGCTTCCAGGATCAGCTCGCGCACCCGCTGCGCGTCGGTGGTCAGCGGCATCGGCAGGCGGATGAGCACGCGGCCCTCGGCATTGGACAGCGTCATGTTGCGGACCGTCTTGGTGATGAACTCCGAGTTCGGCACGATCAGCGTGGAGCGGTCGCCCAGCACGATCTCGGTGGCGCGCACGTTGATGCGCCGCACGTCGCCCTCGGCCGTGCCCAGCACCACCCAGTCGCCCACCTTCACCGGCTGCTCCGCCAGGAGGATCAGCCCCGAGATGAAGTTCTGCACGATCGCCTGCAGCCCGAAGCCGATACCCACCGACAGCGCGCTCGCCACCCACGCGATGCGCTCGATGCCGATGCCCATCGCCGAAAGCGCGAACGCCACCACCAGGATGCCGCCCACGTAGCCCAGCAGCGTGGTGAGCGAGCTCTGCATGCCCGGCTCCAGCTTCGTGTTGGGCAGGTAGCTGCGCGTGAGCCAGCGCTTGAACACCCGCAGCACGATGAAGCCGACCACCGCCACTGCAATGGCGCTGAAGATGGCGCCCGGCACCAGCTGGAATTCGCCCACCTTCACGCCGGTGCCGAACTTGCCGCTGCGCTGGAACACCTCGCCCGGCCCCGTGCCCAGCGGCGCGGCCAGCGCGATCAGCATGTAGAAGAAGAGCGCCACGCGGCTCAGCCCCGAGAGCACCGTGGCCGTCTGGTCGAGCGTCTGCGGCGCGAGGTTGAAGCTCTTCTGCAGCTTCTGGCCGAAGGTGCTGCGCGACGACACCAGTGCCATGAACACGTCGTCGGCGAACTTGAACAGCACGTAGAACGCCGCGGCCACGATGCCGCTCCAGGTGAGCTGCGTGGCCAGGAAGCTTGCGAGCGCGACGTAGCCCACGGCCACCAGGACCCAGGTCACGATCATCAGCACGCCGATGAGCGCGACCAGCAGGCCGACCCACATCGGCCGTTCGGGCAGGCCGGCCTCGGGTGCGTCGGCGCGCAGGGCCTTCAGGCGATAGACGACCGTGCCCACCAGCGCGGTGAGCAGCAGCGCCGTCAGCACATGCGTGCCCACCACGGCGGCGAAGCTGGCGTCGATGAGCGCGTTGATCTCCGCGGGTGTCCATGCGAGTGCGGCCACCAGCGCCACAAGCCACGGCAGCGCCGACAGCCGCTTGGCCGTGGCGTCGGGAATGGGCGGCAGGCGCCACGACGGCCGGGCGGTGGCCAGCAGCGCGCGCCCCAGGCCGATGACGAACGCCATGAAGGTCAGCGCCTGCGCCGCCGACTGCAGCGCCTTGCGGGCCTGCGCGTCCCAGGTGGCATAGGCCTTGAGCACCTCCACGAAGCCGTGCGCGGCCACCGCGACCAGCAGCACGTGGGTCGCGACGATGGCGATCACCAGCAGCGAGCGGCGCAGCCTCCCGGCCGGCAGCACACGCATCGCCAGGCGCGCCAGCCCGTGCTCGGCGGCCCACACGCCCAGCCATGCGAGCAGCAGCGCACCGACGAGCGCGGCGAGCACCGGCGTGCGGCTCTCGGGTTCCAGCGCCTGCGTGAAACCGTCGTCGAGCGCCAGCCCGATCGCCTGCAGCCGGGCGAGGTCGTCGGGCCAGGCTTCGCGCAGGTCGTTCCAGAACGTGCCGTTGAGCGGCGAGGCGGCGCGGCTGGTGAGCTCCGCCTCGAACTGCTGGCGTCGCTGCGACACGAGGTCGGTGCCGCGCTGGCGCACGTCGATCGACAGCAGCTTGGCCAGGCGGATGTCCGCATCGAGCGCATTGCGCTCCTTGGTGAGCTGCGCGCGCTGGCGCGTGATGTTGGGGTCTTCGGTGGCGCCGGCGGCGGGCGGGTTGCCCAATTCTCCGAGCCGCGCGTTCAGGTCGGCCAGGTCGCCGGTGCGGGAGGCGACGAACTTGTCGGCCTGGGCGCCGATGTCATTGATCTGCGCGAGCTGCTTGCGCACATCTTCCTCGACGCCCGGAATGGCGTTGGCATTGGCCTTGCCCGCGGGTGCGATCCTGGCGAACTGCGCACGCAATTCGGCGACGGTGGGCACCGGCGCCGCGGCGGCGGTGTTGGCGTTGTTGTTGGGGTTGCCGTTGCCGGCGTCCGGCTGCGCGAAGGCGCCACCGCATATCGAGAGGGCCAGCAGGGCCAGGATGGCGGGAAGGCAGAAGCCCGCCAGGCGAGAGGTCCGTTTCATGGCCGCATCATAGAAGCCGCCATCTCGTAAGAACCGGTAAGAAGTGCAGCTTCGGCCGGCGGCAGCCTCAACCTGCGGGGCTGAACAGGTCCACCCGGTCGGTGATGATGCCGTCGGTGCCCAGCGCGATGAGCCGTTGCGCGGCCCAGTCGTCGTTCACGGTGTAGCTCAACGAGCGCAGGCCCGCACCGTGCACCTTTGCGACGGTGGCGGCGTCCCACAGCGCATGGTTGCAGACGATGGCCTGGCAGCCGAGGTCGAGCGCGGCGTCGAGCCAGCCTTCGCGGAGCGAATCGAGCAGCAGGCCGCGCGGCAGCTCGGGCTGCACCGCGGCGGCACCCTTGAGCGATTCGACCTGGAACGAGGTGAGCAGCGGGGGAATCGCGGCGCCTTGCCAAAGGCGCGCCGCTTCGCGCGCCACGACCTCGCCGGTCTCGCGCTCGGTACCGGGCGTCGGCTTGATCTCGATGTTGAGCAGGTAATCGTTGGCCAGGCAGAAGCGCGCCAGGTTCTCCAGCGTGGGCAGCGGCTCGCCGACGAAGGCGCGCGAATGCCAGCCGCCCGCGTCGAGCTGCGACAGCGCGCTCCATGTCTGCGCGCCGCCGATGCCGCGGCCGTTGGTGGTTCGCTCCAGCGTGGCGTCGTGCATGAGGAACGGCACGCCGTCGGCGCTGAGCTTGGCATCGCACTCGAACATGCGGTAGCCATGCGCCGCGCCGAAGCGGAAGGCCGCGAGCGTGTTTTCAGGAGCGAGCTTGCCGGCGCCGCGGTGCGCGACCCAGCGAGGGTAGGGCCAGGAGTTCATTGTCATTTTTCGAGTGGGCCCCTGACTCCTTCGCGAGACACCGCGGAACCGACTTTGCCGGGCCGCTGGTGTCGTCCCCGGCAGGGGGTTGGCGAAGCGACACGAAGTGCGCGCAGCCTGGGGGCGAGCATTAGTCCGCCCGCTTGCCCGATCCGGCGTCGAACCAGTGCAGCTTGTCTTCGCGCGCGGCGATCTTCACCGTGTCGCCCGCGACCGGCGGGTGATCGCCTTCATCGGTGCGCATGATGATCTGTTCGTCGCCGATGCGGCCGTACACCAGGCGCTCGGCGCCCAGCAGTTCGACCTGTTCGACCTGTACCGTCCAGCCACTTTCGTCGAGCTTCATGTGCTCGGGGCGGATGCCCAGGATCTGGCCCGGACGCACGCCCGGTGCGTGCTTGAGCAGGTTCATCGGCGGCGAGCCGATGAAGCTCGCCACGAAGGTGGTGGCCGGGCGCGAGTACACCTCTTCGGGTGTCGCGAACTGGTCCATCACGCCGCCGTTCATCACGATGATGCGCTGCGCGAGCGTCATCGCCTCGACCTGGTCGTGCGTGACGAAGAGCGAGGTGATGCCCAGCTCGCGATGCAGCTTCTGGATTTCGAGGCGGGTCTGCGCGCGCAGCTTGGCGTCCAGGTTCGACAGCGGTTCGTCGAACAGGAACACCTGCGGCTGGCGCACGATCGCCCGGCCCATGGCCACGCGCTGGCGCTGGCCGCCCGAGAGCTCGCGGGGCTTGCGCTCGAGCAGGTGGCCGAGCTCCAGGATCTTGGCGGCCTTGTCCACGCGCACCTTGATCTCGGGCGTGGGCACCTTGGCGATCTTCAGGCCGTAGGCCATGTTCGCGAACACGCTCATGTGCGGGTAGAGCGCGTAGTTCTGGAACACCATCGCGATGTCGCGCTCGGAGGGCTCGAGCTGGTTCACGACCTTGCCGCCGATGGCGATCTCGCCGGCCGAGATTTCCTCCAGGCCCGCGACCATGCGCAGCAGCGTCGACTTGCCGCAGCCCGAGGGGCCCACGATCACGATGAACTCATGGTCGGCGATCTCGGCGCTCACGCCGTGGATGACCTGGTTGGCTTTCGGCCCGTGGCCGTAGCGCTTGATGACGTTGCGTAAAGAAAGAGCAGCCATGTTCTTCTCGATTTCGACCTCTATCACGAGGCACTGTTATTTCCAGAACCACCGCGGAACCGGCTTTGCCGGGCCGCTGGTGGTGCCCCCGGTAGGGGGAAGGCGCGCGCGACACGAAGTGCGCGCAGCCTGGGGGCGAGCCTATTTCTCGGTATCCACAAGGCCCTTGACGAACCACTTTTGCATCAAGACCACCACCAGCGCGGGCGGCAGCATCGCGAGGATGGCGGTGGCCATCACGACATTCCATTCGTTCTGCCCGTCGCCGCCGGCAATCATTCGCTTGATGCCGACCACCACCGGGTACATGTCTTCGCTCGTGGTCGCCAGCAGCGGCCAGAGGTACTGGTTCCAGCCGTAGATGAACTGGATCACGAAGAGCGCTGCGATCGAGGTTTTCGACAGCGGCAGCAGCACGTCGAAGAAAAAGCGCATGGGGCTCGCACCATCCATGCGCGAGGCCTCGGTGAGCTCGTCCGGCACCGTGAGGAAGAACTGGCGGAACAGGAACGTCGCCGTGGCCGACGCGATCAGCGGCACCGTGAGGCCCGCGTACGTGTTCAGCATGTTCAGGTCCGACAGCACCTTGTAGGTGGGCAGGATGCGCACCTCCACCGGCAGCATCAGCGTCACGAAGATCGCCCAGAAGCAGATTTTTTTGAACGGGAAGCGGAAGTAGACGATGGCGAAGGCCGACAGCAGCGAGATGGAGATCTTGCCGATGGCGATGACCATCGCCGTGACAAAGCTCACCCACATCATGTGCGCCACCGGGGCGTTGGAGCCCGCGCTGTTCTCGCGCCCGAAGAGCGCGCCCTTGTAGCTGTCCACGATGTTCGAGCCGGGCAGGAGCGGCATCGGCGCCTGCACGATCTCCTGCGCGGTGTGGGTGGAAGCCACGAACGCCAGGTAGAGCGGGAAGGCGACGATGAAGACGCCCAGGATCATGATGACGTGGGCCAGGATGCCGTGGGTGCCGCGCTTTTCAACCATGCTGCGCTCCGCCGAATTTGGTTTTTTCTTGTTGCTTCATCAGTACTGCACCTTCTTCTCGACGTAGCGGAACTGGATGACGGTCAGCGCCACCACGATCACCATCAGCACCACCGATTGCGCGGCCGAGCCGCCGAGGTCCAGCCCCTTGAAACCGTCGTGGTAGACCTTGTAGACCAGGATGGTCGTGTCCTTGCCGGGGCCACCCTGCGTGGCCGCATCGACGATCGCGAAGGTGTCGAAGAAGGCGTAGACCACGTTGATCACCAGAAGGAAGAAGGTGGTGGGCGACAGCAGCGGGAACTGCACGGTCCAGAACCGGCGCCACGGGCGCGCGCCGTCGATGGCCGCGGCCTCGATCAGCGACTTCGGAATGGATTGCAGGCCCGCCAGGAAGAACAGGAAGTTGTAGGAGATCTGCTTCCACACCGAGGCCATCACGATCAGCGTCATGGCGTGGCCGGAGTCGAGCAGGTGGTTCCAGTTGATGCCGATCTTGCCCAGGGCATAGGCCACCACGCCCAGCGAGGGCGAGAACATGAAGACCCACAGCACCGCTGCCACGGCGGGCGCCACGGCGTAGGGCAGGATCAGCATGGTCTTGTAGAACACGCCGCCGCGCACGATGCGGTCGGCAAACACCGCGAGCATCAGCGACAGGCTGATGCCGATGCTGGCCACCAGCAGCGAGAAGACGGCGGTCGTCTTGAACGACTCGGCATAGGCCGGGTCGTGGAACAGTTCCCTGAAGTTCTGCAGCCCGACGAACTCGATCGAGGTGCCGAACGCGTCCTGCTGCTGCAGCGATTGCAGGATGGCCTGCCCCGCCGGCCAGAAGAAAAACACGAGGATCACCGCCATCTGCGGCGTCAGCAACAGCCAGGGCAGCCAGCCCGAGCGAAAGAAAACGCGTTTTTCCATGATCCCTCTGAATAAAAAATCCCGCCCGGCCCGCCCTTGTGCAAGAGCGAACGGGGCGGGCGATATTAGCCGGACACAGAGGCCCGGTTAACGATCGTTAGCTTTTGTTCGCCTTCTGGAAGCGCTCCAGCTGCTCGTTACCGCGCGTGACGATGGCGTCCAGGGCTTCCTTGGCGGTCTTCTTGCCGTTCCAGACCTGTTCGAGCTCTTCGTCCTCGATGGCGCGGATCTGCACGTAGTTGCCCAGGCGGATGCCGCGGCTCTTGTCGGTGACCTTGCGGATCATCTGCGTCACGGCCACGTCGGTGCCGGGGTTCTGCTTGTAGAAGCCCGATTCCTCGGTGAGCTTGTACGAGGCGGTGGTCACCGGCAGGTAGCCGGTGCGCTTGTGGCTGGCGGACTGCACTTCAGGCGTCGAGATGAAGCTGAAGAACTTGGCCACGCCCTTGTACTCGGCCGGCTTCTTGCCCGACATGACCCACAGGCTCGCGCCGCCGATCACCGTGTTCTGCGGTGCGCCCGGCACGTCCGGGTAGTAGGGCAGGGGTGCGAGGCCGTAAGCGAACTTGGCGTTCTTGGCCACGTTGCCGTAGAAGCCCGACGACGTGTTGATCATGGCGCACTCGCCCGAGACGAACGAAGCCTCGGGCACGTTGCCGCGGCCCTTGTAGATGAAGAGACCCTGCTTGGCCATGCTGGCGAGGTTCTCGATGTGGCGCTGGTGCAGCGGCGAGTTCACCTTCAGGCGGGCGTCCAGGCCCTGCAGGCCGTTGGCCTTGCTCGCGAACTCCACGTTGTGCCAGGCCGAGAAGCTCTCGACCTGCGTCCAGTTCTGCCAGGCGGTGGTGAACGGGCACTTGTGGCCGCTCGCCTTGAGCTTGGCCGCTGCCGCGACCACTTCAGGCCAGGTCGACGGTGCCTTGTCGGTGGGCAGGCCCGCCGCCTTGAAGGCGTCCTTGTTGAAATAGAAGATGGTGGTGGAGCTGTTGAACGGGAAGCTCAGCATCTGGCCGTTGGGGGCCGTGTAGTAGCCGGCCACGGCGGGGATGTAGGCGGCCGGATCGAACTTCTCGCCCGCGTCCTTCATGACCTGGCCGACCGGCACGATCGCGCCCTTGCTGGCCATCATGGTGGCGGTGCCCACTTCGAACACCTGCAGGATGTGCGGTGCGTTGCCGGCGCGGAAGGCCGCGATGGAAGCCGTCATCGATTCGTCGTACGTGCCCTTGAAGGTCGGCACGATCTTGTATTCCTTCTGGCTCTCGTTGAACTGCTTGGCCAGGTCGTTGACCCACTCGTTGTTGACGGCGGTCATGGAATGCCACCACTGGATCTCGGTCTGGGCCTGGGCCACGTTGAACAGCGTGGTCGCGGCCAACGCCGATGCCAGCGCGAGCGTCTTGAATCGCATGAAGACTCCTGAAGGGAAAATGAAAGCGCGGATGCTAGGGCATGTGAATGACACAGCCGCGTCACATTGGCGCACGGACCGCTGTCATCTTCCAATCGGGGAAACCCCTTTGGCATCAAGCTCGGCGCGGGTTGCGGGCCTGCATGCTGCGCCGCACCATGCTAGCATCGCCCTCCCTTTTTTGGCCCAGCTTGTCGCCACGGCCGGGGCCCTTTGCGAGACCGTCATGAGCAGCAAAACCTCCCTCGACAAAAGCAGGATCAAGTTCCTCTTGCTCGAGGGCATCCACCCTTCGGCCGTGGAGGTGCTGCGCGCCGCCGGCTACACCAACATCGAGTCGCTGCCGGGTGCGCTGCCCGACGCCGAACTCAAGGCGAAGATCGCCGACGTTCACTTCCTGGGCATCCGCTCGCGCACGCAACTGACGGCCGAGGTGTTCGCCGCGGCCCACAAGCTGGTGGCCGCCGGGTGCTTCTGCATCGGCACCAACCAGGTCGACCTGGAAGCCGCCCGCGAACATGGCGTGGCCGTGTTCAACGCCCCCTATTCGAATACGCGCTCGGTGGCCGAGCTGGTGCTGGCCGAAGCGATCCTGTTGCTGCGCGGCGTACCCGAGAAAAGCGCGGTGGCGCACCGCGGCGGCTGGCTCAAGTCGGCCGACAACGCATTCGAAATCCGCGGCAAGACGCTGGGCATCGTGGGCTACGGCTCGATCGGCGCGCAGCTGTCGGTGCTGGCCGAGGCGCTGGGCATGCAGGTGGCATTCTTCGACGTGGTCACCAAGCTGCCGCTGGGCAATGCGCGCCAGGTGCGCGACCTGCACCAGTTGCTGGGGCAGAGCGACATCGTCACGCTGCACGTGCCCGAGACGCAGGCCACGCAATGGATGATCGGCGCCGCCGAGATCGCGGCCATGAAGCCGGGTTCGATCCTCATCAACGCCTCGCGCGGCACCGTGGTCGAGATCGACGCGCTCGCCGGCGCGCTGAAGGAAAAGAAGCTGCTGGGCGCTGCGATCGACGTGTTTCCGGTGGAGCCGCGCAGCAACAAGGACGAGTTCCAGTCGCCCCTGCGCGGCCTGGACAACGTGATCCTGACCCCGCACATCGGCGGCTCGACGATGGAGGCGCAGGCCAACATCGGGCTCGAAGTGGCCGAGAAGCTGGTGAAGTACAGCGACAACGGCACGTCGACCTCCTCGGTCAATTTCCCCGAGGTCGCGCTGCCCGCGCACCCGGGCAAGCACCGGCTGCTGCACGTGCACCAGAACGTGCCGGGCGTACTGTCGGAGATCAACAAGATCTTTTCGGACAACCACATCAACATCTCCTCGCAGTTCCTGCAGACGAACGAGAAGATCGGCTACGTGGTGATGGACATCGATGCGGCTTCCTCCGACCTCGCGCTGGAGAAGCTGGCGAAGGTCGCCGGGACGATCCGCAGCCGCGTGCTGTTCTGAACTGAAGGGGCCGAGCGGAGTGGCTTGCAGGGCCCGCGGCCGTCGGGCCGACGCCTAGCACAAGGGCAACGGGCGCACCACGCGGCAAGACCCCAGGCCCTGTCCTAAAATCCCCAGCCCGGCTATGGGCGCGCAGCGCCCGGCCGAGGCGCCCCACCCGATGAATGCTCCGACCGCGTTGAACACGCTGTTGGCACAGGCCGCAGAGCCTGTCCGACTGCGCGAGATCCCGTACAACTACACCAGCTTCTCCGATCGCGAGATCGTGATTCGCCTGCTGGGCGAACGCGGCTGGGAACTGCTGCAGACCTTGCGCGCCGAGCGCCGCACCGGCCGATCGGCGCGGATGCTCTACGAAGTGCTCGGCGACATCTGGGTGGTGCAGCGCAACCCCTACCTCGTCGACGACCTGCTGGACAACCCGCGCCGCCGCGGCCAACTGGTCGAGGCACTGCGGCACCGGCTGGCCGAAGTCCAGAAGCGCCGCACTCCCGACAGCGACATGCCGCGCGACCAGCTGGTCGGCGAGCTCACCGCGCTGGTCGGCGATGCGGTGGCAGCCTTCGACACCAAGTTCCGCGACGTCGCGGCGCTGCGCCGCAAGGCCACGCGCGTGCTGGGCCGGCTCACCGCCAAGGACAACATCAAGTTCGACGGGCTCTCCCGCGTATCGCACGTGACCGACGCGACCGACTGGCGCGTGGAGTACCCCTTCGTCGTGTTGTGCCCCGACACCGAGGCCGAGATGGCGCTGCTGGTGAAGGGCTGCATCGAGCTGGGCCTGACCATCATTCCGCGCGGGGGCGGCACCGGTTACACCGGCGGCGCGATTCCGCTGACCTGGAACAGCGTCGTCATCAACACCGAGAAGCTCGAGGCGATGACCGAGGTCGAGCACATGCCGCTACCCGGTCTCGACCAGCCCGTGCCCACCATCTGGACCGAAGCGGGCGTCGTCACGCAGCGCGTGGCCGATGCGGCCGAGCGCGCGGGCTTCGTGTTCGCGGTCGACCCGACTTCCGCCGAAGCGTCGTGCGTCGGCGGCAACGTCGCGATGAACGCCGGCGGCAAGAAGGCCGTGCTCTGGGGCACGGCGCTCGACAACCTCGCTTCGTGGCGCATGGTCACGCCGCAGGCCGAATGGCTCGAGGTCACGCGCATCGGCCACAACCTGGGCAAGATCCACGACGCCGAGAGCGCCCTGTTCGAGCTGCAGTACTACGCGGCCGACGGCAAGACCAAGCTGCGCACCGAGCGCCTGGACATCCCCGGCCGCACCTTCCGCAAGGAAGGCCTCGGCAAGGACGTGACCGACAAGTTCCTCTCGGGCCTGCCGGGCATCCAGAAAGAGGGCTGCGACGGCCTCATCACGAGCTGCCGCTGGGTGGTGCACAAGATGCCATCGCACACGCGCACCGTGTGCCTCGAATTCTTCGGCAACGCGAAGGACGCGGTGCCCAGCATCGTCGAGATCAAGGACTTCATGTTCGCCGAGCAGAAGCGCTCGGGCGTGCTGCTGGCCGGCCTGGAGCACCTGGACGACCGATACCTGAAGGCCGTGGGTTACGCCACCAAGTCGAAGAAGCACGGCGGCCTGCCGAAGATGGTGCTGTTCGGCGACATCGCGGGCGACGACGCCGATGCGGTGGCGCGCGTCACCTCGGAAGTGGTGCGCATCGCCAACTCGCGCAGCGGCGAAGGCTTCATTGCCATCAGCCCCGAGGCGCGCAAGAAATTCTGGCTCGACCGCAAGCGCACGGCCGCCATCAGCAAGCACACCAACGCCTTCAAGATCAACGAAGACGTGGTGATCCCGCTGCCGCGCATGGCCGAGTACAGCGATGGCATCGAGCGCATCAACATCGAGCTGTCGCTGCAGAACAAGCTCGCGCTCACCGACGAGCTCGAGGCCTTCCTCGCGCGCGGCAACCTGCCGCTGGGCAAGACCGACGACGCGCACGAGATTCCGACCGCCGAGCTGCTCGAAGACCGCGTGGCGCAGGCCGTGGCGCTGGTGCACGAGGTGCGTGCGCTGTGGGCCAGCTGGCTGGAGAACGTCGATTCGCTGTTCCCGCAACTGCAGGACCACAGCCTGCGCGCGAGCTGGAAGACGCAGCTGCGCCAGCCGCTGCAGGAGATTTTCTCGGGTGCCGAGTTCGCGCCGATCCTGGCCGAATGCACGGCCATCCACAAGCGCGTGCTCAAGGGCCGCGTGTGGGTTGCGCTGCACATGCATGCGGGCGACGGCAACGTGCACACCAACATCCCCGTGAACAGCGACAACTACGACATGCTGCAGACCGCGCATGCCGCGGTGGTGCGCATCATGGCGCTGGCGCGCAGCCTCGACGGGGTGATCTCGGGCGAGCATGGCATCGGCATCACGAAGCTCGAGTTCCTGAGCGATGAAGAGCTGCGCCCCTTCACCGAATACAAGGCCCGCGTCGATCCCGAGGGCCGCTTCAACAAGGGCAAGCTGTTGCGCGCCCCGGCGGGCGAGGCGGTCACGCTGCACGCCGACCTGACCAACGCCTACACGCCGAGCTTCGGCCTCATGGGGCACGAATCGCTGATCATGCAGCAGAGCGATATCGGCGCCATTGCCGACAGCGTGAAGGACTGCCTGCGCTGCGGCAAGTGCAAGCCGGTGTGCGCCACGCACGTGCCGCGCGCCAACCTGCTCTACAGCCCGCGCAACAAGATCCTCGCGACCTCGCTGCTGGTCGAAGCCTTCCTCTACGAGGAGCAGACCCGGCGCGGCATCAGCATCAAGCACTGGGAAGAGTTCGAGGACGTGGCCGACCACTGCACCGTTTGCCACAAGTGCCTGACGCCGTGCCCGGTGAAGATCGACTTCGGCGACGTGTCGATGAACATGCGCAACCTGCTGCGCAAGATGGGCCAGAAGAGCTTCCGTCCCGGCAACGCGGCCGCGATGTTCTTCCTGAACGCGACCAACCCGCAGACCATCAAGGCGGTGCGCGCGGGCATGGTGGGCATCGGCTTCAAGGCGCAGCGACTGGCCAACGACCTGCTGCGCGGCCTCGCGAAGAAGCAGACCGCGGCGCCGCCAGCCACGCTGGGGCCGGCGCCGGTCAAGGAGCAGGTGATCCACTTCATCAACAAGAAGATGCCGGGCAACCTGCCGAAGAAGACGGCGCGCGCGCTGCTCGACATCGAGGATGCGGACTACGTGCCGATCATCCGCAACCCGAAGGCGACCACGTCGGAAACCGAGGCGGTCTTCTACTTCCCTGGGTGCGGTTCCGAGCGCCTGTTCTCGCAGGTGGGCCTGGCCACGCAGGCCATGCTCTGGCATGCGGGCGTGCAGACGGTGCTGCCGCCCGGGTATCTGTGCTGCGGCTATCCGCAGCGCGGCAGCGGCCAGTTCGACAAGGCCGAGAAGATGATCACGGACAACCGCGTGCTGTTCCACCGCGTGGCCAACACGCTCAACTACCTGGACATCAAGACGGTGGTGGTGAGCTGCGGCACCTGCTACGACCAGCTGCAGGGCTACCAATTCGACAAGATCTTCCCGGGCTGCCGGATCATCGACATCCACGAGTACCTGCTCGAGAAGGGCATCACGCTCGCCGATGCCGGCGGTGGCGGCTACCTGTACCACGACCCCTGCCATTCGCCGATGAAGCTGCAGGACCCGATGAAGACGGTGAAGGCGCTGGTGGGCGACAACGTGCTCAAGAACGACCGCTGCTGCGGCGAATCGGGCACCCTGGGCGTGTCGCGGCCGGACATCTCCACGCAGATCCGCTTCCGCAAGGAAGAGGAACTGAAGAAGGGCGAAGCCGCGTTGCGCGACGCCGGCCAGGTCGGCGCGAAGGACAACGTGAAGATCCTCACCAGCTGCCCGAGCTGCCTGCAGGGCCTCTCGCGCTACGGCAACGACCTGAACAACGGCCTGCTCGAAGCCGACTACATCGTGGTCGAGATGGCCAACAAGATCCTGGGCGCCGACTGGATGCCCGAGTACGTGGCCGCGGCCAACCAGGGCGGCATCGAGCGAGTGCTGGTATGAGCATGGCCCCCACGCTCGGCACTGGCGTGTCCTCGCTGGCCCCCGAGGGGGCGCTCGCCGCCTCGGGGCGGCCCGGCGGCGGCTCGGCGCAACAGGGCTGCCCGTTCTGCGAAGGCCCGGGCGGGCGCGTCGTGTTCGAGGGCGCGAAGCTGCGCGTGATTCATGCGGAGGAGGTGGGCTTTCCGGCCTTCTACCGCGTGATCTGGCGCGAGCATGCGCCGGAGTTTTCGGACCTCGACGCCGCGGACCGCGTGCTGTGCATGGAGGCGGTGACGGTTGTCGAGCAATGCCTGCGCGAGCAACTGAAGCCCACAAAGATCAACCTCGCCGCACTCGGCAACATGGTGCCGCACCTGCATTGGCATGTGATCGCGCGCTTCGACTGGGACAGCCACTTTCCTTCGCCGTTCTGGGCGGCCGCGCAGCGCGCGGCGCCGGTCGATCGCGTGGCGGAACTGCAGGCACTGCTGCCGGAGCTTGAGGCCGAGATGGTCCGCCGGCTGGTGCTGCTGCAGGGCTGAGCGGGAGGGCGATGGCGCCTCAGCGCGCGGCGGCCGTGCGCGTCGTCGCGAGCTTGCGGTTCGCGCAGGTCTCCTTGAATTCCGGCGTGGCACGCATTTCCTTCGAGAAGCGCTTCGATGCGACGCTGCCATCGCGGCACACACGGTCCAGTTCGGCCTGCGCGTCACGGTTGCCTGCGTGCGATGCGTGGGCCAGCACGCGCAGTGCGTGGATGGGCAATGCGGCCGGCATGCTCGTCGACGAGGTCGCTGCTTCGGTCTTGGGTGCGGATGTGGCCGGCTTGCTTGGCTCGTTCACCGGCAGCGTGCGGCCTGTGCCCGCCGATGTGGGCAGTCGCTCGACCGCGGTGAAGTCGCCGCTCTTGCCTGCGCGTTCGACCATCTGGCGATAGCTGTCCATCATTCGCGAAGTGTCCTTGGGCGTCAGGTCTTTGGCGGGCTTTGCGAGGTAGGCGGCGACTTCGGGCGGCAGCGCGGCGTTCACTGCGCTGAATTCGGGCCCTGCGGTCCGCGTCCCGAACTGCGCGGCATGCGCCGCGTCGTCGCCCAGCGCCGCCGCACCTTTGCCCGCAACTCCCGCCACGCCGGTCGCGCTCTCCGCCGCGACGGCGCCCGCGCCGACCGCCGCGCCCTTGCCGGCCGTACCGGCCGCCTTGCCTGCGGTCGCAGCCTTGCCAGCTGCCTTGCCGAGCAGGCCCAGGAAGGCATGCGCCGGCACGGCGGCGCCGGCCGTCAGCGCGGCGCAGAGGACAAGTGCTGCCCAGCCCGGGCGCGACGATCGATGGCGTTGAGGTGTCTGCATGCCGCGATGCTAAGCGCTGGTCTTTGCGCGCCGGGTCGCATGCAGGCGCAACCGCGCGGCATACTGCGCGCCTCCGAGAATTTTTCCGAACGGAACACCCAATACCGCTATGGCAGGCTTGAAACCGGGCGCACCGACGCCGCAATCGATCACCGTGCACGGCCAGTCGCGCGTGCTCGAAGTGGGCTTCTCGGACGGCGCGACCTTTCGCATTCCGTTCGAGCTGATGCGCATCTACTCGCCGTCGGCCGAAGTGCAGGGCCACGGCCCGGGCCAGGAAGTGCTGCAGACGGGCAAGCGCGATGTCGAGCTCGCCGGCCTCGCGCCCGTCGGCAACTACGCCGTGCAGCCGACCTTCAGCGATGGCCACGACACCGGCATCTACTCGTGGGACCTGCTCTACGAACTCGGCGCGAACCAGGCCGACCTGTGGGCGCAGTACGAGCGCCGGCTCGCCGAGGCGGGCGTCGATCGCGATGCACCGATGATCGACAAGGGCGGGTCTTCGTGCAGCAGCCACTGATGCTTTCAAATCTTGCGGTGCTACTGAAACGATAGCTCTGCAGGTAGCAAGGACGCGCGTTGCGGCGCCTCTTCGTTTGAAGAAAAAGCAACAAATGCCCGCCGTGGGTGCGGGGTCGTCGGCTTGATGTGTAGGCTTCCGGCCTAACATCGGTTGCATGAGTACAACCCACTTCGGCTTCGAGAAAGTCGACGAAAGCGAGAAGGCGCAACGTGTCCGCGGCGTCTTCGATTCGGTGGCCTCGCGCTACGACGTCATGAACGACCTGATGTCGGTGGGCTTGCATCGCGCGTGGAAGGCCTACACCGTGATGGTGGCGAACGTGGGCGAAGGCTCGCGCGTGCTCGACATCGCAGGTGGCACCGGCGACCTCGCGCTCGCGTTCTCGAAGAAGGTCGGTGCCACCGGCCAGGTGGTTCACACCGACATCAACGAAGCCATGCTGAGCACCGGCCGGGATCGCCTGCTCGATGCCGGCGTTGCACTGCCCACGCTGGTTTGCGATGCCGAGAAGCTGCCGTTTCCCGATGACCATTTCGACGTCGTGACCGTGGCTTTCGGCCTGCGCAACATGACACACAAGGACATCGCGCTCAAGGAAATGAACCGCGTGCTCAAGCCGCGCGGCAAGCTCCTGGTGCTCGAGTTCTCCAAGATCGCCAAGCCGCTCACCAAGGCCTACGACTGGTACTCCTTCAACGTGCTGCCGCGCCTTGGCAAGCTCGTGGCCGGCGACGACGCGAGCTATCGCTACCTGGCCGAATCCATCCGCATGCATCCCTCGCAAGAGGAGCTCAAGACCCTCATGAAAGAGGGCGGTTTCGGACATGTGGACTATCACAACATGACGGGTGGCATCGCTGCCCTGCATGTTGGAATCAAGTGTTGATGAAGCGAAATTTTTCGCTCTAGAGGAGACGACATGAAAAGTTTGGGTTCTTTGTTTCTGGCAGCTGCGCTGGTGCTCGTGAGCGTGCAGGCCGACGCCGCCCGTGTGGGTGGTGGCAAGTCCATCGGCCGCCAATCGTCCAACGTGACGCAGCGCCAGTCCACGCCGCCCGCTGCACCTGCGCAGCAGAACGCGACCAACTCGGCTGCCAAGCCCGCAACGCCTGCGCCGGCAGCCGCTGCACCGAAGCGTCCCTGGGGCGCAATGCTCGGCGGTCTCGCCGCGGGCCTCGGCCTCGCATGGCTCGCGAGCTCGCTCGGCCTGGGCGCCGGCTTCGCCAACATCCTGCTGATCGGCCTGCTGATCTTCGCGGCGCTGGCCGTGTGGCGCATCTTCAAGGCGCGCTCGGCCGCTTCGGGTGGTGCCAATCGCCAGGGCGGATTCGCGTTCCAGGGCGCGGGCGCCAGTCCCTCCAACGCCAGCGCGCCGGCGCAGTACAGCCCGAACAACGTGGGCAACGATGCCTCGGCACGGCCATGGGAGCGTTCGGCCACGGCCTTCGACGCCACGCCGGCCGACGGTGATCGCCATGGCAGCAGCCTCTCTGCGGCAGGCGCCGCAGCTGGCGGCAGCATGATCGGCTCCGCGCTGGGCGGCTCGCAGTCCTGGGGCATTCCCGCGGGCTTCGATGTCGACGGTTTCCTCGGCGCCGCCAAGCGCAACTTCGTGACGCTGCAGGACGCATGGGACCGCGCCGACGTGTCGATGCTGCGCTCGATGATGACCGACGAGATGGTCGAGGAAATCCGTACGCAGTTGGCCGACCGCGCAAGCCACACCGGTGGCGCGTCGAACAAGACCGAAGTGGTGATGCTCGACGCCAAGCTGCTCGGCATCGAAGAACTGCCCGACGCCTACATGGCGAGCGTGGAGTTCTCCGGCATGATCCGCGAGGACGCCTCGGCGGGCCCGGGTCCGTTCCGCGAAGTGTGGAACATGACCAAGCCGACCAGTGGTGCCGGCGGCTGGCTGGTTGCCGGCGTGCAAGCGCTGCAGTAAACGGTCAGAGATGTTCGCGGCC
Organism: Variovorax boronicumulans; assembly: GCF_030812215.1. Lineage (GTDB taxonomy): Bacteria > Pseudomonadota > Gammaproteobacteria > Burkholderiales > Burkholderiaceae_C > Variovorax > Variovorax boronicumulans_C. The sequence goes on from NZ_JAUSSG010000003.1 coordinate 71,425, forward strand.
GCCGCGCCGCGTACAGAAACGATAATGGGGACATGGCCACACCATCGTCCCCTTTTTCTTTTCTCGGCGACCTCTTCAACCGCATCGGCGAGCGTCTTCAGCCGCCGGACTGGGCGGTCCACGAGATCCAGCACCGCGCGGTCCTGTTCCTCAACCATGTGCTCCAGCAGGAGCCCGAGGCTCAGCAGCGGTTGCTGCGCCAACAGGGCAGGGTGGTGCGCTTCCAATGGCGCTTCGTGACGATGGAACTGGTCGCTACACCGGCCGGCCTGCTCGACCTGGCGCCCGCAGGCTCCACGCCTGAACTCACGCTGACCGTCACCGACGATTCCCCCTTCGAGATCGCCCGCGCCACGCTGCGCGGCGACAAGCCCTCGGTGCAGATCGTCGGCGACGTGCAACTGGCCGCCGAGGTCAACTGGCTGGTCGACCACGTGCGCTGGGACGTCGAGGACGACCTCGCGCGCGTGATCGGCGATGTGCCCGCACACACCCTGGGCAATGGCGTGCGGCGCGTGGTGACGGCGCTGCGCCAGTTCGTCGGCGACCGCACGGCCAAGGCTGGCGGTTCGGCGGGCAACGCCGAATGAGGCGCTTCTATCGCGGCCTGTTCATCGTCTGGGTCGCGCTGCGCTACGGCCTGGACGAGCTCGTGCTCACGAGCTTTCAGAAGCCCTGGCTGCGCGTGGTGGCACGCGTGGTTTCCATCGGACGCAACCTCGACGCGCCGCGCGGCCAGCGGCTTCGCGAGGCGCTCGAGCGCCTGGGGCCCATCTTCGTGAAGTTCGGCCAGGTGCTGTCGACACGGCGAGACCTGCTGCCGCCCGACATCGCCGACGAACTCGCCTTCTTGCAGGACCGCGTGCCGCCGTTCCCCTCGGCAGTGGCCATTGCCACCATCGAGCGCGCGTTCCGCCGGCCGGTCGGCGATGTGTTCGTGCAGTTCGACGAGACGCCGATCGCCAGCGCCTCGATCGCGCAGGTGCACTTCGCGACCATCCGCACCAACCAGGGCGAGATCCGCGACGTGGCGGTGAAGGTGCTGCGCCCGAGCATGCGCGGCGTGATCGAGAAGGACCTGGCGCTCATGGCCATGATGGCCGGCTGGGTCGAGAAACTTTCGCCCGACGGCAAGCGCCTGAAGCCGCGCGAGGTGGTCGGCGAGTTCGACAAGTACCTGCACGACGAGCTCGACCTGGTGCGCGAGGCTGCCAACGCGGCCCAGCTGCGCCGCAACATGACCGAGCTCGACCTGGTGCTGATCCCGGAGATGTTCTGGGACTTCTGCCACCCCGAGGTGATCGTGATGGAGCGCATGAATGGCGTGCCCATTGCCCAGCTCGACCGTCTGCGTGCCGCCGGCGTCGACATTCCCAAGCTTGCGCGCGACGGCGTCACGATCTTCTTCACCCAGGTGTTCCGCGACGGTTTCTTCCACGCCGACATGCACCCGGGCAACATCCAGGTGAGCCTGGCGCCCGAGACCTTCGGGCGCTACATCTCACTCGATTTCGGGATCATCGGCACGCTCACCGAGTCGGACAAGGAATACCTCGCGCAGAACTTCGTGGCCTTCTTCCGGCGCGACTACAAGCGCGTGGCCGAGCTGCACCTGGAAAGCGGCTGGGTGCCCGAGGGCACGCGCATCGACGAGCTGGAAGCGGCGATCCGCACCGTCTGCGAGCCGTACTTCGACCGGCCGCTGAAGGAAATCTCGTTGGGCATGGTGCTGATGCGCCTGTTCCAGACCTCGCGGCGCTTCCATGTGGAAATCCAGCCGCAGCTGGTGCTGCTGCAGAAGACGCTGCTCAACATCGAGGGTCTCGGCCGCCAGCTCGACCCCGAACTCGACCTCTGGCACACGGCCAAGCCCTTCCTCGAAAAGTGGATGGTTGACCAGATCGGGCCGAAGAAGCTGCTGCAGCAGCTGAAGGCCGAAGCGCCGCGCTACGCAAAATTGCTGCCGCAATTGCCTCGATTGCTGCACGATTTCCTGGAAAATCGGCCGCCCGATCACCGCCGCGAGCTGTTGGAGCTGCTGGCCGCGCAAAAGCGCACCAACAAGCTGCTCCAGACCATCATCTACGGTGGCATAGGTTTTGTATTGGGGTTGCTCGCCATGCAGTTGCTGGTGCGTGTGAAGTTGTTCTAGAGGAGATTCCCGTGCTGCTGACGTTGGTTGTCGTCTATCTGCTGGTCACCATCGCCATCGGGCTCTACGCCGCCAAGCGGGTGAAGAACACCACCGACTTCGCCATCGCGGGGCGGCACCTGCCGCTCTTCATGATCGTGACGACCACCTTCGCGACCTGGTTCGGGTCCGAAACGGTGCTCGGCATCCCGGCCAAGTTCATCGAGGGCGGGCTGAACGGCGTGGTCGAAGACCCGTTCGGCGCGGGCACCTGCCTGATCCTGGTGGGCCTGTTCTTCGCGGGCAAGCTGTACCGCATGACGCTGCTGACCATCAGCGACTACTACCGCGAGCGCTACGGCCGCAGTGTCGAGGTGGCCTGCACGCTCATCATCATGCTGAGCTACCTGGGCTGGGTCTCGGCGCAGGTCACGGCGCTCGGGCTGGTGTTCAACGTGCTCTCGGGCAATGCCATCAGCATTCCGCTGGGCATGGTGATCGGGGTGGTCTCGATCCTGGCCTACACGCTCTTTGGCGGCATGTGGTCGGTGGCTGTGACCGACTTCATCCAGATGATCATCCTGGTTGCGGGCCTGGCGATCATCGCCATGTTCGCCGGCAACATGGCCGGCGGCGCCGACAAGGTGGTGGCTTTCGCGGTCAGCAAGGACCTCTTCAAGTTCTGGCCCGAGCCCAACTGGCACGACATGGTGTTCTTCTTCGCGGCCGCCATCACGATGATGCTGGGCTCCATTCCGCAGCAGGACGTGTTCCAGCGCGTGATGTCGGCCAACAGCGTCAAGGCCGCCCAGCGCGGCCCGGTGATCGGCGGAGTGGCCTACATCCTGTTCGCCTTCGTGCCGATGTTCCTGGTGGCCAGCGCGCTCCTGATCATGCCGGACGAGGTGGCCGTGCTGCTGAAGGAAGATCCGCAGAAGGTGCTGCCCACGCTGGTGCTGCAGAAGATGCCATTCGTGATGCAGGTGCTGTTCTTCGGCGCGCTGCTGTCGGCCATCAAGTCGACCGCCTCGGCCACGCTCTTGGCGCCCAGCGTCACCTTCACCGAGAACATCTGGCGCCAGTTCCGCCCCGCGGGCACCGACCGCCAGAATCTGATGACCATGCGCATCACGGTGCTGCTGTTCAGCGTTGCCGTGCTGGCCTACGCCATCCGCATGCAGGGCACGCCGATCTACGAACTGGTTTCGGGCGCCTACCAGGTGCCGCTGGTGGGCGCCTTCGTGCCGCTGGTGTGCGGCCTGTACTGGCGCCGCGCCACCACGCAGGGGGCGGTTGCGTCGATCCTGCTGGGCATCGGCACCTGGCTGCTGTTCCTGGCAATGCCCTGGGGCGCCGTTTTTCCGGCCCAACTGGCGGGTGTTCTGGCTTCGTTCACCGGCATGGTGGCCGGCTCGCTGCTGCCGCAGTGGGTAGCGAACACTCACACGCCACACCGGCCGCTGGCCACCGAAGCGGCCTGAGAGCGCCCCCGGCAGCAGGGTGGGCCCTTATAATCGAGGGCTTTGCGAGCGGCAGCTGCGCCGCTTTTGGACCCTATTTCCCCATGCCCATCTACGCCTACAAGTGCAGCGCCTGCGGCTTTGCCAAGGACGCTTTGCAGAAGATGTCCGACGCGCCCCTCACGGTGTGCCCGGCGTGCGGCGCCAGCGCCTTCGAAAAGCAGGTCACGGCCGCCGGTTTCCAGCTCAAGGGATCGGGCTGGTACGTGACCGATTTCCGCGAAGGCGGCGGCAAGAAGGCCGAGCCGGCCACCGCCCCCGTGGCGAGCGAAGGCGCCAAGCCCGCCGAGTCTTCCTCCTCCAGCGCCGCCGCGCCGAGCTCCGCGCCCGCCCCGGCGCCTGCTCCCGCCCCGGCCCCCGCCGCCAAGAGCGCCGACTGAGACTCCGCCCATGCTCGCCCTGCGCAAATGGTTGTTCTCCGGCTTGCTGGTGATCGTTCCGCTGTTCATCACCCTGGCGGTGCTGAAGTGGATCATCGACACGCTGGACCAGACGCTGTGGGTGCTCCCGGCCGTCTGGCAGAAATGGCTGTTCGAGAACAACATCCGCGGCCTGGGCGTGCTGCTCACGCTGGCGATCCTGCTGGTGGTCGGCGCCATTGCGAGCAACTTCGTCGGCAAGCGCCTGCTGGGCTGGGGCGATGCGGTGGTGCGGCGCATTCCGGTCGTGCGCTCGATCTATTCGAGCGTCAAGCAGGTCTCGGATACGCTGTTCTCCGAGAACGGCAACGCCTTCCGCACCGCGGTGCTGATCCAGTGGCCGCGCGAGAACGTGTGGACCATCGCCTTCGTGACCGGCGCGCCCGGCAACGAGGTGGCCGAGCACCTGGGCACCGAGGAATTCCTCAGCGTCTACGTGCCGACCACGCCCAATCCCACGGGCGGCTACTTCGTCATGCTCCGCCGCAGCGACTGCGTCGAACTGAAGATGAGCGTGGACGAAGCGCTCAAGTACATCGTCTCGATGGGGGTGGTCGTTCCAGGCGGCCCCTCCACGGTGGCGATCAAGCCATCCAACTCATAAAAACGAACGCGCCACGACGGCGCCGGAAGTCATCCCTATGGCCATGCGTACTCACTATTGCGGTCTTGTGACCGAAGCCCTGTTGGGCCAGACCGTCACCCTGTGCGGGTGGGTCAACCGTCGCCGCGACCACGGCGGCGTGATCTTCATCGACGTGCGCGACCGCGAAGGCTACGTGCAGGTGGTGTGCGACCCCGATCGCGCCTCCACCTTCGCCGTGGCCGAGGGCCTGCGCAACGAGTTCTGCGTGCAGATCACCGGCCTCGTGCGCGCCCGTCCCGAAGGCACCGTGAACGACCAGCTCAAGAGCGGCAAGATCGAAGTGCTGTGCCACGAGCTCAAGGTGCTCAACCCGTCGGTCACGCCGCCGTTCCTGCTGGACGACGACAACCTCTCGGAAACCACCCGCCTCACGCACCGCGTGCTCGACCTGCGCCGCCCGGCCATGCAGCGCAACATGATGCTTCGCTACAAGGTGACGATGGAGACGCGCAAGTTCCTCGATGCCAACGGCTTCATCGACATCGAGACGCCGATGCTGGGCAAGTCCACGCCCGAAGGCGCGCGCGACTACTTGGTGCCCAGCCGCGTGCACGACGGCAGCTTCTTCGCGCTGCCGCAGTCGCCCCAGCTCTTCAAGCAGCTGCTGATGGTGGCCGGCTACGACCGCTACTACCAGATCGTGAAGTGCTTCCGCGACGAAGACCTGCGTGCCGACCGCCAGCCCGAATTCACGCAGATCGACATCGAGACCTCGTTCCTCGCCGAAGAAGAAATCCGCGAGATGTTCGAAGGGATGATCCGCAACGTGTTCCGCAACGCCGCGGGCATCGACCTGCCGGTGTTCCCGACCATGACGTACGGCGACGCGATGTTCAAGTACGGCTCGGACAAGCCTGACCTGCGCGTGAAGCTTGAATTCACCGAACTCACCGAGCTCATGAAGCGCGTGGAATTCAAGGTGTTCTCGAACGCCGCCACCATGGCCGGCGGCCGTGTCGTGGCGCTGCGCGTGCCGGGCGGCGGTGCCGAGGGCGGCTTGTCGCGCGGCGAGATCGACGCGTATCAAGAGTTCGTCAAGATCTACGGCGCCAAGGGCCTGGCCTACATCAAGGTGAACGACGCGCAAGCCGGCCGCGAAGGCCTGCAGAGCCCGATCGTGAAGAACCTGGACGACAACACGCTGGCCGAGATCATCGCCCGCACGGGCGCGCGCAACGGCGACATCCTGTTCTTCGGCGCCGACAAGGAAAAGATCGTCAATGACGCCATCGGCGCGCTGCGCGTGAAGATCGGCCACAGCGCCTTCGGCAAGAAGAGCGGCCTGTTCGACGACCGCTGGGCGCCGCTCTGGGTGGTCGACTTCCCGATGTTCGAGTTCGACGAGGAAGGCCAGCGCTGGAGCGCCGTGCACCACCCGTTCACCGCACCGAAGGACGGCCACGAAGACCTCATGGACACCGCCCCCGAGAAGTGCATCGCCAAGGCCTACGACATGGTGCTCAACGGCATCGAGATGGGCGGCGGCTCGGTGCGTATCCACCGCGAGGAAGTGCAGAGCAAGGTGTTCCGCGCGCTGAAGATCAGTGCCGAGGACGCGCAGCTCAAGTTCGGCTTCCTGCTGGACGCGCTGCAGTACGGCGCCCCGCCGCACGGCGGCATCGCCATCGGCCTGGACCGCCTGGTCATGCTGATGACCGGCGCCGAGTCGATCCGCGACGTGATCGCCTTCCCCAAGACCCAGCGCGCGCAAGACCTGCTGACGCAGGCGCCGAGCCCGGTCGACGAGAAGCAGCTGCGCGAACTGCACATCAAGCTGCGCAACACGCCCCAAGCGGCCTGATGCAGCCATGACGACCAGCACCCGGCCCTGGAAAATCCCGGAGTCGGTGCTGGTCGTGATCCACACGCCGGCACTCGATGTGCTGCTGATCCGGCGTGCGGATGCCGAGACCGACTTCTGGCAGTCGGTCACCGGCAGCAAGGACGCGGTCGACGAGCCGCTCGCGCTCACCGCCGCACGCGAGGTGGCCGAGGAAACCGGCATCGATTGCAGCGAGGGCACGCCGCTCGCCTCGCAACTGGTCGACTGGCAACTGCGCAACGTCTACGAGATCTACCCGCGCTGGCGTGCCCGCTACGAGCCCGGTGTCACGCACAACACCGAGCACCTGTTCAGCCTCTGCGTGCCCGATCGCCTGGCGCCCCGGCTCGATCCGCGCGAACACACCGATTGGAAATGGCTGCCGTACCACGAGGCCGCCGACCTGTGCTTTTCCCCGTCGAACGCCGAAGCCATTCTGTTGCTGCCAGAATTTGCGCGATGAACCAGCCGGTAGCCGCAACAGCAGCCAACAACCTCCGGGTCGCGACCTACAACATCCACAAGGGTGTGCAGGGCATCGGGCCCGCCCGGCGACTCGAGATCCACAACCTCGGCCACGCGATCGAGCAACTCGACGCCGACATCATTTGCCTGCAAGAGGTGCGCAAGATGAACCGGCAGGCCGCCGCCCGATTCGCGCGCTGGCCCGAGCTGCCGCAGGCCGACTTCCTCGCCCCCGAGGGCTACACCGCCGTCTATGAGACCAACGCCGTCACGCGCCATGGCGAGCATGGCAATGCGCTGCTCACGCGCTGGCCCGTGATCCGTACCGGCCACCAGGACATCTCCGACCACCGCTTCGAACAACGCGGGTTGCTGCACGTCGTGATGGAAGTCGAAGGGCAACCGGTGCATGCCATCGTGGTGCACCTGGGCCTCATCAAGGGCAGCCGTGTGCGGCAGATCGCGCGCCTGCGGGAATTCATCGACCGCGAAGTGCCGGCCGACGAGGCCGTGGTCGTGGCCGGCGATTTCAACGATTGGGGCGCGCGCATGCGCTATGCCATGAACGCGATGGGCCTGCGCGACGCCAGCGACCTGCGCGGCCCACGCACGCTCACCTACCCCTCGCGGCTGCCAGTGGCGCAGCTCGATTTCGTCTACGGCCGCAAGCTCGAGCCGCTGTCCTGCACCGTCCCGCGCGGCCCGATCTGGGCGCGGATGTCCGATCACCTCCCGCTGGTAGCTGACTTCACGCTACCTAATTGATAGCATTGTTCCGAGAAGGGACGGGCGTTGCAGCCCGAATGTCTTGGAGCCATTCACTGGTACGATCCCCGCCATGCTGAGGAAAACCGACGTCGAACCGCTCCCCGATCGAAAAGACGATGACGAGGGCACGCCCGTCTCCGTCAAGATCCGCGAGCGCCTGAATGCAGCGCGCAAGCGCTTCAATGCCAACGACAACATCGCCGAGTTCATCGAGCCCGGCGAACTGGAGTCGCTGCTCGACGAGGTCGAGGTCAAGATGAAGGCCGTGCTCGAGAGCCTCGTCATCGACGTGGAGAACGACCACAACACCGACAACACCGCGCGCCGCGTGGCCAAGATGTACCTGAACGAGGTGTTCCGCGGCCGCTACGTACCGCCACCCGCGCTCACCGAATTCCCCAATGCCGAGCACCTGAACGAGCTGATGATCGTCGGCCCGATCACCGTGCGCAGCGCCTGCTCGCACCATTTCTGCCCGATCATCGGCAAGCTCTGGATCGGCGTGATGCCCAACGAGCACACCAACGTGATCGGCCTGTCGAAATACGCGCGCCTGGCCGAATGGGTCATGGGCCGTCCGCAGATCCAGGAAGAGGCCGTGGTGCAGCTGGCCGACCTGATCCAGGAAAAGACGCAGCCCGACGGCCTTGCGCTCGTCATGGAAGCCGAGCACTTCTGCATGGCCTGGCGCGGCGTGAAGGAAATGGACAGCAAGATGATCAATTCCGTCATGCGCGGCGTATTCCTGAAAGACCCGAGCCTGCGCCGCGAATTCCTTTCCCTCCTGCCGAGAAAGAGCTGAACATGCTGGTCCGTCTTCTCTACGCGAGCCGCGCCGTCGACACCAGCCCCGCGGCCATCGAGGCGATCCTTGCGAAGTCGCGCACGCACAACCCGGCGTGCGGCATCACCGGCATCCTTTGCTACGGTGCCGGTACCTTCCTGCAAGCCATCGAGGGTGGGCGTGACGCCATCAGCGATCTGTACGGCCACATCCAGCGCGATGCGCGCCACAAGGACGTGGTGCTGCTGCACTACGAAGAAATCTCCGAGCGCCGTTTCGGCGGCTGGACGATGGGGCAGGTCAACCTCTCGAAGCTCAATGCCTCGACGCTGCTCAAGTATTCCGAGAAGCCCGAGCTCGACCCGTACAAGGTCTCGGGCAAGGTCTCGCTGGCGCTGCTCGAAGAGCTGATGGCCACCGCCGCCATCGTCGGCCGCCACTGATCCCGGTTCCGCCGGGGTGCCGCTTTCCGCCTTTGCGCTGATCCTGCTGGCCGGGGTCATTCACGCCAGCTGGAACATCGCCGCCAAGAAGGCGAACGGCGACGCGCGCTTCGCGTTCCAGAGCGGCGTCTTCATGGCCGTGGTGTGGGCGCCCGTGGGCATCGTGCTGGGTTGGAGCGTCGTGCCGACCTGGGGCACGAAGGAGTGGGGCTTCATCGTGCTGAGCGGCGTGCTGCATGTCTTCTATTACGTCATTCTTCTGCGCGGCTACCGCAAGTCGGACCTCACCGTGGTCTATCCGCTCGCACGCGGCTCGGGGCCGCTGCTGTCGTCGCTGGTGGCGATCCTGTTCCTTGGCGAGAAGATCAGCCTGGTTGGCGTGGCCGGCATCTTCGGCGTGGTGCTCGGCGTGTTCCTCGTGGCCGGCGGCCCGCGCCTCTTTCACAGGAAGCATGACCCGGTCCAGCGCGAGCGCGTGCAGAAGGGCATCCGCTACGGCGTGCTGACGGGCGCGTTCATCGCGGCCTACACGGTGGCCGACAGCTATGCGGTCAAGTTCCTCGCGATGTCGCCGATCCTGCTCGACTACATGAGCAACTTCGTGCGCCTCGCGCTGCTGCTCCCCGCCGCGCTGCAGGACCGCGCGACGACCGCGCGCATGTGGCGCGAGCAGTGGAAGTACGCGCTGCTGGTGGCGGCGATCAGCCCGGTTTCGTATGTGCTCGTGCTCTATGCGGTGCAGCAGGCGCCGATCTCGCACGTCGCGCCGGCACGCGAGGTGTCGATGCTGTTCGCTGCGCTGATCGGCGGGCATCTGCTGCGCGAAGGCGATCGGCTGTTGCGGCTGCTGGGCGCGCTCTTCATCGCCGCGGGCGTCGTGGCGCTCGCGCTGGGCTGAACGAAGGCGGGCCATGCTGTTCGGTTGCGATTTCTCGAGCGCACCGACAACCCGCAAGCCGATCGTGGTGGCCGTCGGCGAGATGGCCGGCACGGACGGCGTCAGGCTGGCCAGCCTTCAACGCTTCGCAACGCTCGAGGCCTGGGGCCGAGGGCTGCGCGAGACGCCCGCGTGGGTCGGCGGTTTCGACTTTCCATTCAGCCTGCCGCGCGAACTGGTCGAGCACCTGAAATGGCCGCTCGAATGGGCACCGCTGATGGCGCACTATGCGAGCCTCGGCCGCGCGGAGATCCGCGACACCTTCGCCGCCTTCTGCGCCGCGCGCCCTGCCGGTGGCAAGTTCGCGCACCGGGCCGCCGATGCACCCGCGGGGTCGAGCCCGTCTATGAAGTGGGTCAATCCGCCGGTCGCCTTCATGCTGCACGCCGGCGTGCCTCTGTTGCTGGCGGCCGGTGCCAGCCTGCCGGGCCTGCACGCAGGCATTCACGAGGACCGCATCGCGCTGGAGGCCTACCCGGGCCTGCTCGCGCGCGAACTGATCGGCCGCCGCAGCTACAAGAGCGACGACCTCGCGAAGCAGACGCCCGAACGCCTCGCGGCCCGCACCGATCTGCTCGCCGGGCTCGAGGCGGGCACGACGCGGCTCGGCCTGCGCCTTCAGCTCAATGCCGATCAGCGCGCCGAACTGCTGGCCGACGCGCGCGGCGACCACATCGACGCGGTGCTGTGCCTCCTGCAGGCCGCATGGGGCCTGCAGCGCGCCGCGAGCCCCGGACCGGGCTACGGATTGCCCGTGCAGTTCGATCCGCTTGAAGGATGGATCGTCACGGCTTGAGCCTTGTTGTCCTACACCGCTTCGGGGTGCCGGCGATACCCCGGGACGGCGGGTGGCGACTAGATTGAAATGAGTGGGCCATCTCGGTTCCACCCATCTCATCTACTCAGGAAGGAAGCGACATGAACAAGGATCAAGTGGCAGGCCGCGTCGAAGAAGCCAAGGGCAAGCTCAAGGAAGTGGCCGGCAAGGTTGTCGGCAACGAGAAGCTCGAAGGCGAAGGCATCGCCGACCAGGCCGCCGGCAAGGTTCAGAAGACCTACGGCGATGTGAAGGAAAAGGCCAAGGACGCCATCAAGTCGGGTGCCGACAAGCTTTGACCGGCCAGGGTTGCGCCATCGGGGCGCGACTCATTTCTGGAGGATTCCCATGAACAAACCCCAACAACCCATCGCCGTGACGTCTTCGCGCGCGTGGCTCGCCGTGCTCCTGGCCGGCGCCGCGCTGACGCTGGCGGCTTGCGACAAGTCCGACAACCGCACCGCTGGCGAAAAGCTCGACAGCGCGGTGGCCAAGACCGAGCAGGCGGCTGAAACTGCCGCCGCCAAGACCGGAGAAGCCGTGAAGGACGCCAAGGCGAAGGTCGATGCCTCCGGCACCACTTCCGAGGTCAGGGAAGGCATGGCCAACGTGAAGGAGGCCGCCAAGCACGCCGGCGCCGCCGTGAGCGCGACGGTGGACGATGCCGCCATCACAGCGTCGGTGTCCGCGGGCCTTGCGAAGGACCCGGACCTGAGCGCGATCAAGATCAACGTCGACACCAAGGGTGGCGCGGTGAGCTTGAAGGGCCCGGCACCGACGGCAGCCGCGAAGGCGCGTGCCGAGGAAATCGCCAAGGGCGTGCAGGGCGTGACTTCGGTGAGCAACGAGCTGGAAGTGAAGAGCTGATCGCGCTTCTCCGCTCCCAATGAAAAAGCCCGGTTCGACCGGGCTTTTTTCATGGGCGGGCCGCTCGGGCCCGGTCGAGTCGATCGGGCGGTAGGTCAGTGGCCGAGCCAATCCTTGAGCTCGTCGGCGTGCTCTTCCTCGTCGGAAAGAATGTCTTCGAGCATGCGGCGGGTGGTCGGGTCCTTGTCGCCGATCAGCACGATCATCTGCCGGTACGACTCCACCGCGATGCGTTCGGCCACGAGGTTGGCGCGCACCATGGCTTGGAGGTCGGTCGATTCGTCATAGCCGGCATGGCTGCGCTCCAGCAGGTGCGTCGGGGCGAAATCGGGTTCGCCGCCCAGTTGCACGATGCGCTCGGCAATGCGATCGGCGTGGGCCGATTCTTCGTTGGCGTGCACCAGGAATTCTTCGGCGATCTTGGGCGACTCGACACCGTTGGCGGTGAAGTAGTGCCGCTTGTAGCGCAGCACGCACACGAGTTCGGTGGCGAGCGCGTCGTTCAGGAGCTTGACGACGTCATCGCGCCATGGCCCGTAGCTGGGCGTCACGGCACCTTCGTCGAGGCTCTTGCCGGCAGCGTCGATGGCGTTCTGGTCGAGCACCAGGTGCTTGTAGGGCTGCGCAGCTTTGCCAGAGGAGGAAGCATCTGCATTCATGGAGAGTCCTTTCGTGGGGGGCTTGGGGTCTTCTGCATCAACGTGTTGACGACGTCAGCCACGTCGGATGTCTTCAGGACCGCTGCCAGCACGGCAGTGACCGACAGCAGTCGCCACGGCTTCACGAGCACAAGCAATGCACCGGTGGCCGCGGCGGCGGCCATGAGCTTGGCCGGCTCCTTGCGCGCGTAGTGCTCCAGCACCGGGCGAGCGAGTTGGCCCACCGCATGGGCCGGGTGGCGGCGCCACCAGCGCTGCACGACGCTGCGGGCCACGCCGCCCCAGATGTTGTTGCCGTTGCGGGAGGCGCGCCGTTCATGCGCCGGCTCGCCCGAGGTGTCGTGGTGCGCGTATTCGAGTTCGTCGTCGGCATCGCCATCGCCATCGAGCGCCGGACGATCGTGGCCGCGAGCCTCGCCGCCATGGAGTTGCCGCACCAGCGCGCGGCGCGAAATGGCCAGGCGCTGCTGCGGGGTCAACGAGGGACGTTCGGTATCACTGGTCATGGTCGGCTCCGGCTGCGCGCAAGGCCTGCAGGTCGGCATCCAGTTGCGAGCGAAGGTCGTCGAAACCGTAGCTCGGGCTGGGGCGCGTCGCATACCAGCCGCAGACGGCCGCGATCACCACGGCGACGGCCGGCACGGCCACCAGTACCCAGTGAAAGCTGCCGTGGAGCACGCCGAGCAGCACGGCCACACCGATCAGCCCGAGGGCCAGCATGACGCTGGCTGCTGCCAGCACGCCCGCGACGATGCGGGCGACGAGGCCACGCCCTGCTTCAGCAGATTCCTGGCGGACGAGGGCGGCGTAGTTGGCGAGGTGTTCAGCAACGAGTTCCGGATGCCCGAGCACCGTGGAGAAAATCGGATGAAGCATGGTGCCGGGGAGCGAGGGAACGAAGAAAAAAGCTCAAGCGATCAGTAGTCGTCCCGGCTGCGGCGGCTGGCCAGAACGATGAGGGCCGTGATGGCGGCACCGGCAGCGGCGGCGAGCAGCACCGAGCGAACGGGCTGGTCGGAAATGTAGCGGCCGGTGACGTCGGCAGCCTGCTCCAGGCGGCGCTGCGCACGTGCGCTGGTGGTCGATGCGGCGTCCAGGCCGCGCTGAACGGCTTGCTGCACGCGGGCTGCGAGTTGCTCGACGGCAGGCTCGGTATCGCGGCGCAATTCGCGGACCTTTTCGCCCGCCGCATTCACCGCGTTCTGCGCGTAGGCGCGGGTCGTCTCGACCGCGTCGTTGGCGGTCTGGCGCGCCTCGTCGGCAAGTTGCGAAGGGGTCTTGGTCGTCGTGTTCATGTGAGAGTCCTTTCCGGGAAGATGAAATGCGGGAGCCTGTTGATCGTAACTACGCTACTTGCGTCGTAGCAAGCCGGCCAGGAAGCTCGCGATGGCGAGCACAGCGAAGATCACGAAAAGAATCTTGGCGATCCCGACTGCGCTGGCTGCAATCCCACCGAAGCCGAACAGGGCGGCAATGAGTGCGATGACCAGAAACACCACGGCGTAATGCAACATGTGGAACTCCTTCGAGGCTTCCCTCGTTGTTTTTGAGAACGGCGCATCCGGTCTTCGTGAGAGGAATCGGATGGCACAGGAGCAACCTTAAGCGGGGCCCCCTTTGCACCCTGTCAGCGACCGGGGGCGGGGAGCGTAGGAGACGACCGAGTCAGCCCGCGCCGAGGCGTGAAGGAGTGCCGCTTTGGTTGGTGAACACCGTGGAACCGGCTTCGCCGGGCCACCGGTGTTGCCCCCGGTAAGGGGTTGGCGAAGCGACACGAAGTGCGCGCAGCCTGGGGGCGAGTCCCGTCATGCCGGCTTGACCACGGGCAGCATCGCGCTCAGGCGCGTGCCCCGGCCGGGCGTCGATGAAATCGTGAGCTTGCCGCGCGCCGCTTCCACCCGGTGGCGCATGCCCGCCAGGCCGTGCGTGGACGGGCGCATGCGCTGCGTGTCGAAGCCCTTGCCGTTGTCCGAGACCTCCACGATCACATGGTTCTCGTAGTTCTTCATCACGATCGTCGCTTCGCCGGCCTCGGCGTACTTGCCGATGTTGGTCAGGCTCTCCTGCACCATGCGGTAGATCGTGAGCTGACGCGATTCGTCCAGCGTCACCGGCTCCAGCGCCATCTCGACCTGGAGCCCCGAGCGCTCGGCAAACTCGCGCCCCAGGATCTCCAGCGACGCAACCAGCCCGAGGTTCGACAGCGACGAGGGCCGCAGGTCTTCGATGATCCGGCGCTTGAGCGCGATGCCGCTGTTGAGCAGCTCGGTCAGATGCTGCAGGCGCGTGGTGGCATCGGGCGACTCCGCCAGGCGCGACTTGAGCCGCGCGACGTCCAGCTTGGCGGCGGTGAGCAGCGAGCCGAGCTCGTCGTGCAGTTCGCGTGCGAGGTAGCCGCGCTCGGTTTCCCGGACGTCCTGCAGGTGGGTGGCCAGCTCGGCCAGCGAGGCGGTGCGCTCGCGCACCTCGTCCTCGAGCGCGTTGCGCTCGCGCTGCAGCGCTTCCTGCTGGCGCTCGCCGATGGAGCGCAGGGCGTGCGTCTGCCGAAGGTAGAGAAAGAAGGCGATCAGCGCCGCGAGCGCCACCACGGCCGTGCCGATGCGCGCGAGCTGCAGCGACCGCAGCACCTGCACCTGACCATCGTGCAGGGTCTTGTTGCTCACATTGACCAGCTGGAGGGCGGTGGCGCGGATGGCGTCCATCTCCTCCCGTCCCACGTCGGTCGTGATGACGAATTTCCAGGCGTCTTCCTTGCCGTCCTGGCGCAGCCGCACGCTCATGTCCATCTCTGCGATCTTGCGCAGGACGTGCTTCGAGAGCTCGGCGATCTGGGCCATCTCGGCCGGCCGCCCGGCGTACAGCTGCCGCAGGGTCGCGAGGTTGCCGTCGACCTCCTTGATCGCCGTGTCGTAGGGCTGCCGGTAGCTGGCCTCGCCCGTCAGCAGATAGCCCCGCTGGCCGGTTTCGGCGTCCAGCATGTTCTGCAGGATCTGGTTGACCACGCCGCGGCCCCTCTGCGCCTCGTCGATGTCCGCCAGGGCGCGGGTGGACTGGCGAAACCCGGCCTCGTTGATGCCGACGAGGGCCAGCGCGGCCAGTGCCGCGAGCAGCAGGCTCAAGGCCATTCTTGGAGGGGCTAGCCAGTGCATGAAACTTTCAAAGCTGCGTTCAACGCAAGTTCGTCAATAATTGACAACATTCAGGGACCGGCATGTTGCGGCCGAGATGCGCGCAACACAACGACGAAAGTAACAGATGATCAAAATTGGAATTGTGGACGACCACGCCATCGTGCGATCTGGGCTCCGGCAGTTCTTCTCCGAGCACGTGGACCTGCGCGTGGCGGGCGAGGCAGCCAGCGGGCGCGAAGCCATCGAGCTCGTACGCACCACCGAGCTCGACGTGCTGGTAATGGACCTTTCCATGCCCGGGCAGAGCGGCATCGACGCGCTCGCCATGATCCGCGCCAAGGCGCCGGATGTCGGCATCCTGATCCTGAGCGGCTACCCCGAAGAGCACTACGCGATGAACCTGATCCGCCAAGGCGCGAGCGGCTACCTGAACAAGGAATGCGATCCGATCGAGATCGTGAACGCCATTCGCACCATCTCGCTGGGCCGGCGCTACATCACGCCCGCCGTGGCCGAACTGCTCGCACGCCAGCTCGACCGCAAGGACGACGCCGCGCCGCACGAACAGCTCTCGGAGCGCGAGTTCCAGGTGTTCCTGAAGCTGGCCAAGGGCGAGACCGCTGGCGACATCGCCAAGACACTGTCGCTGTCGGTGAAGACGGTGAGCACCTACCGCACGCGCCTGATGGAGAAGATGAACCTCTCCTCCAACAGCGACCTCACGTATTACGCGCTGAAGAACAAGCTCATCGATTGAACTGCGAGCCCCCGGGCTAGGTTCCGGGCGAAGCGCGCAATGCCTTCGCCTGTTCGATGCAGAAATCGACCAGTGCGTCGATCTCGTTCGATTTGTCGAACACCGCGTCCACACCGAATTCGGCGCAGCGCCGCCGGATGTCGGGTGTCGCATAGTTGCTGAGCACGACCACCCTCTGGGTCGGCTTGCGTGACTGGCAGGCCTGAAGGACGCCCAGCCCGCTTCCCTGCTTGAGAAAGAGATCGACGATGGCAAGGTCCCACTCGTTGTCGGCGTGCAGCAGCCATGCGCGTGCATGGTCTTCGGTCTCGGCGAATCCGACGACCGTGGTGCAAGTGAGTTCTTCCAGAGTGCCAATGAGGTTTTCACGGATCGTGAGGTTGTCTTCGACGACGTATGTCTGCAATCTGGAGTCCATGCCGAACCGCGCTTCCTCTCACGTTGGCGGGTGCATCCCTAGCGTCCCGCTGACGGGAATGCCTCTGCACGGAGCTTGAGGCTTCGCCGAAGCGCATCATGCAGGGTTCATGGACCGGGCGCTGTAGGCGTGTTCCGACGAGGCAGTTCGCCGTGGGCTGCTCGTAGGCAATACCGCACGGTTGTTGCGGTTGGTTGCCGACCCGGCGGCAGACACAAGAAGGTTATTCAGACGATATGGCTACGAACATCCTTCGCACTCGCCCGCTGTGGCAAAAACTGCTGGCTTCGATCGTGCTGCTGTTCGTCGCCCTGCTGGTTGTCCTCATGTTCTTTCCGTGGGACGTGCTGCGAGAACCGGTCAATCGCTACGTGAGCGAGAAGACCGGGCGCAAGTTCGAGATCACGCGGCGGCTGGACGTCGATCTGGGTTGGCGCGCGGCGACGGTGAAATTCGACGGCATCGAATTCGCCAATCCCTCGTGGGCGCGCGACCCCTATCTCGTGAAGGCGGACCGCGCCGAGTTCGACATTCGCATCTGGCCGCTGGTCACCAGCAAGATCGTCATTCCGCGCCTCGCGCTTTTCTCGCCCACGCTCGGGCTGCAGATGGAGCAGGACGGGCGCCGCACCTGGGCGTTCGGCAAGGACACCTCCGACGGCGGCACGGTGCCGAGCATCGGCCTCATGCAGATCGACAGCGGGGCCATCGATTTCCTCGCCAAGCACCTGGGCGTCGACCTGCACGCCGACGTGAAATACGACACGAGCCTGGGAGCGATGCCTCTCAGCTACCGCATCAAGGGCCGCTACAAGGGACAGCCGCTGACGGCCGACGGGCGCACGGGCAACGTGCTGCAGATCAATGCGGCCGGCGCGCCGCCATTCCCGCTGGAGATCAACGCGGCGGCCGGCCAGACCAAGCTCAAGGCCTCCGGCACCGTGGCAGAACTGGCGGGGCTCGACGGCATCGACGCCAAGTTCCAGCTCAAGGGCCAGACGCTGGGCGCACTGTTCCCCCTGCTGGGCATCGCGCTGCCGCAGACCTCGCCCTATGCCCTGAGCGGTGACCTGACCAAGCGCGGCACCCTCTGGCAGGTAGCCGGGCTCAAGGGCAGGCTGGGCCTGTCCGACATCGCCGGCGACATGCGCTTCGACCAGGCCACCCAGGTGCCGTACCTGGCCGGCGACCTGCGCTCCAAGGTGATGGACATGGACGACCTCGGCCCGCTCATCGGCTTGCCGCCCACGGCGCGATCGGCCAGCGCGGTCGAAGGCGTGGCGCCGCCACCGAGCATCACCCAGGTCAAACGCCCGGCCGGCGCCAAGGTGCTGCCGACGGCGCCACTGGACTTCGAGCGTCTGCGCGCCATGAACGCCGACGTCAAGTACACGGCTGACCGCATCAAGAACGTGCGCGAGATTCCCCTCGACCGCGGCAGCGTGCAGGTAAAGCTGAAAGACGGTGTGCTGACGCTCGATCCGCTCGACCTGGGCGTGGGCGGCGGCAAGCTGGCCGGCGCGATCCGCATCGATGCGGCGAAGAATCCGGCGGACATCCGCGCCTCGCTCGAGCTGCGCGGCATGCAGCTCGCGCGCCTGTTCCCCAAGCTGGAAACCACGGGCAACAGCGTCGGCCGGCTCGACGGACGACTCAACCTCTCTGGCTCGGGCAACTCGGTGGCCTCTTGGCTGGGCGGGTCGTCAGGCGACGTGGCGGTGTTGGCGGGTCGGGGTCAGTTCGGCAACCTGCTGCCCGTGTTCGCGACGCTGGTGGGTGGGGACATCATCAAGTTCCTGCTGCGCGGCGACCGCAATGTCGAACTGCGCTGCGCGGCCGTGGCGTTCGACGTCAACAAGGGCCTGATGACCGGGCGCACGCTCGTGGTGGACACGACCAATGCGCTCTTCACCGCCACCGGTCAGGCCAGCCTGGCCAATGAAACGCTGGACTTCGTCGTGCGGCCGGAGCCCAAGTCGAAGAACATCCTGTCGCTGCGCACGCCGCTGGTGGTGGGCGGCACTTTCGGCGCGCCCTCGGGTGGGGTCGAAATCGGGCCGCTGGCCGGACGCGGTCTGGCGGCGCTTGCGCTGGGCGCCGTTAATCCGCTGCTGGCGCTGGCCGCGACCATCGAGACCGGGCCGGGAGAGGATGCCAATTGCAAGGACGTGGTGGCGGAGGCCAACAAGCCCACCGCTGGCGCCGCGGCCAATGGCGCGGCCAGGGCCAAGGGCGCGAAGCAGCCCTGAGCAACTCTAAGGGTTGGAAGAAGGTCGCTGCCCGCAGACGCTGCAGTGCGGATCGCGCGCCACGCGCAGGGTGTCGAAGCTCGTGCTACGCCCGTCGAACATCAAGAGCTTGCCCGCGAGCGAAGGGCCGATGCCGGCGAGCAGTTTCAGCGCCTCGCTGGCCTGCAGCGTGCCGATGGTGCCGACCACGGGGCCGAACACACCCAGCACCGCACAGCGCGTTTCCTCGAAGGCCGCATCGGGCGGGAACAGGCAGGCGTAGCAAGGGGAGGCCGCGTCGCGGGTGTCGTACACGCTCAGCTGGCCGTCGAAGCGGATGGCAGCGCCTGCCACCAATGGCTTGCAGTGCGCCACGCAGGCGCGGTTCACGGCCTGGCGGGTCGCGAAGTTGTCGCAGCAGTCGACCACCACGTCCGCAGCCGCGACGAGGCGCGAAAGCAGGGCCTCGTCGGCGCGCAGGGCATGCGTCTCGATGGCGATGTCGGGGTTGATGTCGCGCATCGCCTGCGCGGCGGATTCGACCTTGGGGTGGCCCACGCGGGCGTTGGTATGGGCGACCTGGCGCTGGAGGTTGGTGAGGTCGACTTCGTCGTCGTCCACCAGCGCGATGTGGCCGACGCCGGCGGCTGCCAGGTAAAGGGCGACGGGAGAACCCAATCCGCCCGCGCCGATGACCAAGGCGCGGCCGGCACTGACGCGCGCCTGGCCGTCGATGCCGAACTCTTCAAGCAGGATGTGCCGCGAGTAGCGCAGCAGGTCGTGATCGTCCATGCGCGCCCCGTTCCTTCGCGAATGAAGAAGCCGCTACCGGCGCGAGCCGCACGTTGCGTGCGGCCCGGTCACCGGCTTCAGTTTTCCTTCTTCTCGTCCTTGTTCTCGACAATGACCTGCGTCTTGCTCACGAGCACAGGCTGGCCCTTGAGGCGGTTGAGCGCCTGCACGAGCGGGAAGTCCTTGTCGGTGCCGAACTCGGGCGCCTTGCGATCCTGCGGCGGCTTCTTGGCTTCTTCCTCGAGGCGCTTGCGGGCTTCGTCGCGGGCCTTCTCGCGTTCCGGGTCCTTGGTTTCCGGACCTTGGCCGCTGGCCAGATGCTTCTCGAGGTCGGCCTCGCGCATGCGCAGGGCGGCGAACGGGCTGCCCTCGGCGCTTTCATCGACCAGCACATTGGGCACGATGCCCTTGGCCTGGATCGAGGTGCCGCTCGGCGTGTAGTAGCGCGCCGTGGTGATCTTGAGGCCGGTGTCCGGGCCGAGCGGGCGCACGGTCTGCACCGAGCCCTTGCCGAAGGTCTGGCTGCCCATGACGATCGCGCGCTTGTGGTCCTGCAGCGCGCCGGCCACGATTTCGCTGGCGGAGGCCGAGCCTTCGTTGACCAGCACCACCAGTGGCACGCTTTTGAGCGCGGCCGGCAGGTTGCGCAGCGGGTCGCTGCCGGAGCGGCGCTGGTAGAACTCGGGCGCCGCCTTGTAGACCGACTTGCTTTCGGCCAGCTGGCCGTCGGTGGTCACTACCGTCACGTTCTCGGGCAGGAAGGCCGACGACACCGCCACCGCCGCGTCGAGCAGGCCGCCCGGGTCGTTGCGAAGGTCGAGCACCAGGCCCTTGAGGTTCGGGTCTTCCTTGTAGAGGTCTTCGACCTTCTTCACGAAGTCGTCGACCGTGCGTTCCTGGAACTGGGACAAGCGGATCCAGCCGTAGCCCGGCTCCATGATCTTGCCGCGCACCGACTGGGTACGGATTTCCTCGCGCGTGATCGTGACCGGGAAGGTGCGGCTCTCGTCCTTGCGGAAGATGGTCAGCAGCACCTTGGTGTTGGCCTCGCCGCGCATGCGCTTGACGGCTTCGTTGAGAGAGAGGCCGCGCACGGCGGTGTCGTCGATCTTGGTGATGAGGTCATTGGGCTTGAGGCCCGCACGGAAGGCTGGCGAGCCTTCGATGGGCGACACCACCTTGATGAGCCCGTCTTCCTGGGAAATCTCGATGCCGACACCGACGAAGCGGCCGGTCGTGCCTTCCCTGAATTCCTTGAAGGACTTCTTGTCGAAGTACTGGGAGTGCGGGTCCAGCCCGGCGACCATGCCGGAAATGGCGTCGGAGATGAGCTTCTTTTCGTCGACCGGCTCGACATAGTCACTCTTGACCATGCCGAACACGGCAGCGAGCTGCTGCAATTCCTCGAGCGGGAGCGGCGCAAGCGATCCGCGTGCGACCGTCTGCAGGGAGACGGTGGTCAGGACGCCAGCTACGGCGCCGGCGGCGACCCAGCCGGTGATCTTCAGTTTCTGGCCCATCATGAGTGGTTGTCCTTGTCGGCGGCTGTCGAACCAATATACACAGCTTGGAAGCAATTTGTTTGCCGGGGTTCCACGGGGGACCGGCACGCGGGGTTTTCTTTTTTCAGCCCTTGCCTTGCGAAGCCACCGCGGCGGCGGCCTTCTCGGCAGCGGCGGCATCGCCGAGGTAGTAGTGGCGCAGGGGCTTCAGATCGTCGTCGAGCTCGTAGACCAGCGGAATGCCGTTCGGGATGTTCAGTCCGACGATGGCGTCGTCCGAGATGCCGTCCAGGTACTTCACCAGCGCCCGGATCGAGTTGCCGTGGGCCGCCACGACCAGGCGGCGCCCGGTGCGGATGGCCGGCGCCATCGATTCGTTCCAGAACGGCAGCACGCGCGCCACCGTGTCCTTGAGGCACTCGGTCGGCGGGATCTGCTCGGGCGAAAGCTTGGCGTAGCGCACGTCGCTGCGTTCGCTGCGCGGGTCGTCCGCTTCCAGCGGCGGCGGCGGGGTGCTGTAGCTGCGGCGCCAGACCAGCACCTGCTCGTCGCCGTACTTCTTGGCGGTTTCGGCCTTGTTCAGACCCTGCAGGCCGCCGTAGTGGCGCTCGTTCAGGCGCCAGGAATGCACCACGGGCAGCCAGGTGCGGTCGAGTTCGTCCAGCGTGTGCCAGAGGGTGCGGGTGGCGCGCTTGAGCACGCTGGTGTAGGCCACGTCGAAGTCGTAGCCCTCGGCCTTGAGCAGCCGGCCGGCCTGCTTGGCCTGCTCCACGCCGGTTTCGGTCAGATCGACGTCGGTCCAACCGGTGAAGCGGTTTTCGAGATTCCAGGTCGATTCGCCGTGGCGGATCAGTACCAGTTTGTGCATGTCGGAGGCCTTTGGATGCGCTTGGGAAAACCAGCATTCTAAAATCCCGGGTTTGCCATCCAAGGAACCCCCGTGAAATTGATCGAATTCGTCACCGCGAACTGGATGCTGATCCTGATCGCACTCAGCTCGGGCGGCATGCTGGCCTGGCCGCTGATCCGGGGTTCTGGCGGCGGGACGCTCACGGCCCAGGGCGCCGTGCAGCTCATCAACCGCGAGCGCGCCGTGCTGGTCGACGTGCGCGAGCCCGAAGAATTCGCCACCGGCCACATGATCGGCGCCAAGAACGTGCCCCTGAACCAGCTCGACGAAAAGCTGGCCAGCACGGTCAAGAACAAGAACGTGCCGCTTTTGCTGGTGTGCGCCACCGGCGCCCGCGCTCAGCGCGCCGTGGCCATGGCCAAGAAACTCGGCTACGAGCAGGCCCAAGCGGTCGCCGGCGGGCTCAAGGCGTGGAAAGAAGCTAATCTGCCTGTTGAAAAGGCCTGAAACTTCCCCGAGATACAGCGTATGCAAGCCGTCAAGATGTACACCACCGCCGTTTGCCCCTACTGCATACGCGCCAAGCAGATCCTCAAGTCCAAGGGCGTCGAGCAGATCGAAGAGATCCGCATCGACACCGACCCACAGGCCCGCAACACCATGATGGAGATCACCCAGCGCCGCACGGTGCCGCAGATCTTCATTGGCGACACCCACGTGGGCGGCTGCGACGACCTGATGGCCCTGGACAGCCGCGGCGGCCTGGTTCCGCTGCTCCAGGCAGCCTGAAACAGGGCTTAGCCGGAACCGTCTTGTGGGCGGGCGATAATCGCCTGCTCATCCATCTGCAGCCCGCTGCGGGAACCTCTCCCCGGCGGGCATTGTTTTGATCCTCGAAAGTTCAGCCATGGCCGACCAGCAAGCCCAAGATCCCATCTTCCAGATCCAGCGCGTCTACCTCAAGGACCTGTCGCTCGAACAACCCAATTCGCCCGCGATCCTGCTGGAGCAGGAGCAGCCCACCGTCGACATCCAGCTCGGCGTGGACGCCCAGCCCGTGGCCGAAGGCATCTTCGAGATCACCGTCTCGGCCACCGTGCAGACCAAGATCCAGGACAAGACCGTGTTCCTGGTCGAAGCCAAGCAAGCCGGCATCTTCGAGATCCGCAACCTGCCCGAAGACCAGATGGGCGCCATCCTGGGCATCGCCTGCCCGCAGATCGTCTACCCGTACCTGCGCGGCAACGTGGCCGACGTGATCCAGCGCGGCGGCTTCCCGCCCGTGCACCTGGCCGAAATCAACTTCCAGGCGATGTACGAGCAGCAGCAGGCACAGGCCGCCGGCCAGCCCGCGCCGACCCTCGCGCAGTAAGCCTGCACAACTGCCGCCAACGCCGATGAAGATCTGCGTTCATGGCGCCGGTGCCTGGGGCACGGCAGTGGCCGTCAATGCCGCTGCCCGCCATGAGGTCACGCTCTGGGCGCGCGATGCCGCCCAGGCCGATGCCATCTCCAAGGCCCGCGAAAACACCCGCTACCTGCCGGGGCTGGCGCTGCCGGCCTCGCTGGCCGTGCGGGCGGGCGATATCGGCCAGGCGCACGCCGGCGCCGATCTCGTCATCGTCGCCACCCCGATGGCCGCCCTGCGCGAACAGCTCATCGCGCTGCGCGGCTGCACCGCGCCGGTCGCATGGCTGTGCAAGGGCGTCGAGCCTGCGCGCGATGCATCCCCCACATCCTTTGGCCTGCTCGCCCACGAAATATGGGCGCAGGTTGCTCCCGATTTGATAGCTGGTGTGCTCAGCGGCCCGAGCTTCGCGCAGGAAGTCGCCGAAGGCCGCCCGACCGCGCTGGTCGCCGCGAGCCCGCATGCGGTGGTGCGCGACACGCTGGTCGATGCTTTCCACGGACCGGCCCTGCGCGTCTACGCCAACGAGGACATCGTCGGCGTCGAGGTCGGCGGCGCGGTCAAGAACGTGCTCGCCATCGCCACGGGCCTGTGCGATGGCCTCGCGCTCGGGCTCAACGCCCGCGCGGCGCTCATCACCCGGGGCCTGGCCGAAATGACGCGCTTCGGCCTCGCGCTCGGCGCCCGCGCCGAAACCTTCATGGGCCTCTCGGGCTTGGGCGATCTCGTGCTGACCTCCACCGGCGATCTGTCGCGCAACCGCAAGGTCGGTTTGCTGCTGGCCCAGGGCCGCACGCTGGCGCAGGCCGTCGATTCGCTCGGCCACGTCGCCGAAGGCGTGTACTGCGCGCGTACCGTGGTGCAGCGCGCCCGCGGCCTGGGGCTCGAAATGCCGATCGCCGAGGGCGTGGTCGCGTTGCTCGACGGCCGTGTGAGCCCCAAGGATGCCGTCGCCGCCCTGACCGGCCGCGACCCGGTGCCGGAATCGCTTCCGTCCGGCGCCGCGGCCTCCTCTCGCCAATCCTCTTAAAAAACGCAGAGACAAAGAGCCATGAGCCTTCGCTTTGATTTTTCAGCGTCGGCCGTGGCCGCGCTGGCCCTCGCCGACGCCACCCGGGCGCTGCAGGAAGACGTCGCCGATGGCGACCTGACCGCCTCGCTGGTCGATCCAGCCCGCAAGGCCCGCGCCCGCGTGCTGGCACGCGAATCCGCCGTGGTCTGCGGCGCGCCGTGGGTTGAAGCCACGCTGCGGCAACTCGACCCCGAGGTGCGCATCACCTGGCTCTGCGCCGAAGGCGAGCGCTGTGCGGCCGACCAGACCGTGCTGGAGATCGAAGGCGCCGCCCGCGCGCTGCTGACGGCCGAGCGTACGTCGCTCAATTTCCTGCAATTGCTGAGCGCGGTCGCCACCAAGACCGCCCTGTACGCCGATGCCGTCAAGGGCACGCGCGCCCGCATCGTCGACACCCGCAAGACGCTGCCGGGCCTGCGCCTCGCGCAGAAGTACGCGGTGCGCACCGGTGGCGGGCTGAACCACCGCATCGGCCTCTACGACGCGGTGCTCATCAAGGAAAACCACATCGCCGCAGCCGGCGGTGTCGCCGCCGCTCTGCGCGCGGTAGCACCGGTGGCTTCGCAGGCTGCCTTCGTCGAAGTCGAGGTCGAAACGCTGGCCCAGTTGCGCGAGGCGCTCGGCGCCGGCGCGCGCATGGTGCTGCTCGACAACATGGACCTGCCCACGCTGCGCGAGGCGGTCCGCATCAACGACGAGGCCGGCGAAGACCGCAAGGCCGTGCTGGAGATTTCGGGTGGCGTCACGCTCGAGGGCCTCCGCGCCCTGGCCGAGACCGGTGTCGACCGCATCTCGGTTGGCGCGTTGACCAAAGATGTCAAAGCCATCGACTACTCGATGCGTTTCCAGGAAAGCTGATCCGCCCATGTCGTCCCCGGTCATCGATGTCGACTACGAGCAACCCACGGCAAAGGCAGGCGCCGTCTGCGACACGCGCCACGCCTGGGCGCGCGTGCCCGCCGAGCCCTCGCCGGACCAGCGCGTCGCGCTGAAGGAACGCATCCGCCGCCTGCTGCGCGAGCGCAACGCGGTGATGGTGTCGCACTTCTACGTGCATCCCGACCTGCAGGACCTGGCCGAAGAAACCGGCGGTATCGTGAGCGATTCGCTCGAGATGGCGCGCTTCGGCCGCGACCACGCCGCCACCACGCTGGTGGTGTCGGGCGTGCGCTTCATGGGCGAGACCTCCAAGATCCTCTCGCCCGAGAAGCGCGTGCTGATGCCCGACCTCGACGCGAACTGCTCGCTCGACCTGGGCTGCCCGGTCGATGAATTCAGCGCGTTCTGCGACGAGCATCCCGACCGCACCGTGGTCGTCTACGCCAACACCAGCGCGGCCGTGAAGGCGCGCGCCGACTGGCTCGTCACCTCGAGCTGCGCGCTGGACGTGGTGAGCGCGCTGCACGCGCAGGGCCGCAAGATCCTCTGGGGCCCCGACCGCCACCTGGGCGACTACATCCAGCGCCAGACCGGCGCGGACATGGTGAGCTGGAACGGTGCCTGCATCGTGCACGACGAGTTCAAGGCACTGGAGCTCGAACTGCTCATCAAGGAACACCCGTCGGCGAAGGTGCTGGTGCATCCGGAGTCGCCGGCCGACGTGATCGCGCTGGCCCATGCGGTCGGCTCGACCTCGGCGATCCTGAATGCCGCGCAGCGCATGGACGCCAAGGAATTCATCGTCGCCACCGACACCGGCATGCTGCACAAGCTGCGCACGCTGAACCCCGGCAAGACCTTCATCGAGGCGCCCACGGCCGGCAACGGCGGCACCTGCAAGAGCTGCGCGCACTGCCCGTGGATGGCGATGAACGGGCTGGCGGAGCTGGCGAACGCGCTCGAAACGGGCGCGGGAGAAATCCACGTCGATCCCACGCTGGGCCTGCGCGCCCGCCTGCCGATCGACCGGATGCTGGCGTTCACCGCCGGCCTCAAGAACGGTCAGGCGCCCGGCAGCCTCGTTGCCGGCATCGGCGCGGCCTGACTAGAACTCCAGGGTGCAGCTGTCGCCCAACGCTTCGCGCCACACACGCACCCGTGCGAGCGAAGAAGAGCGGAACTCCGGCAGCGCGTCCGCAATGAAGAGGCAGAGGTTTTCGAGCGTCGGCGGATGCAGCCCCGCCACGTCGTCCAGCAGGTGATGGTCCAGCAGTTCGCGCACGTCTTCCAGCCGCCGGCGCAGCAGTCCCAGGTCGATGACCATGCCCGTGACGGGATCGCGCTGGCCTTCGAGCCAGACTTCGGCGTGGTACGTGTGGCCGTGGATACGGCGGCTGCCTTCCACTTCGATCTCGCGCTTGAGCGTGTGGGCGGCGTCGAAGAAAAAGCGTTGGCTGATGGTGAAGCGCATGACGGGTCGAATTGACGTGACTTTTAGGGAAACACCGTGGAACCGGCTTTGCCGGGCCACCGGTGTTGCCCCCGGTAGGGGGTGGGAGGAGCGACACGAAGTGCGCGAAGCCCTGGGGGCGAGCTATCTGATACCGGTGATCTTGTGGGTCTGCACGCTCAGGCGCCAGGCCGGCTGGCGCATGCATTCGGCGATGCAGAGTTCGGTGTTGGCCACGCGGTCGGGGCCGTCCATGGGTTGCAGGAAACGGTGCGTGAATTCGCCGGTGCGCGCCATCGTGTCGAGGTCGAACGCGGTCTGCGGCCACACCAGCTTCAGTTCCTGACCGCGCTGCTGCACCCACGGCGCACCGGCCTTCGGGCTGATGCAGAGCCAGTCGATGCCTTCGGGCGCCGCGACGGTGCCGTTGCTTTCGACCGCAATGCGAAAGCGCCGCGCATGCAGCGCATCGACCAGCGCCGCATCCACCTGCAGCAGCGGCTCGCCGCCGGTCAGCACCACCAAACGGTGCTCGGCGTCGTTGGCCGGCCACTGCGTGGCGATGGTGTCGGCGAGCTGGTCGGCGCTCTTGAACTTGCCGCCGAGCGTGCCATCGGTGCCGACGAAATCGGTGTCGCAGAAACGGCAGACGGCCGTGTCGCGATCTTCCTCGCGGCCCGTCCAGAGATTGCAGCCTGCGAAGCGGCAGAACACGGCCGGCATGCCGGCCTGGCCGCCTTCGCCTTGCAGTGTGTAGAAGATTTCCTTGACGCTGTAAGTCATGGGGTGAGGGCGTCGATTTCCAGGTTGTCGATCAGGCGCGTACTGCCCAGCCGTGCGGCAGCGAGCGCCACCAGCGGCTCGCCAGCCGACGGGGCCTGCAGGTCGGCGCGGCGTCGCAGCACAAGATAGTCCGGTTGCCAGCCGCGTTCCGTCAGCGTCTGCATTGCCCGCGCTTCGATCGCGGCCAAATCGCGCTCGCCCGACTGCACCGCGACGGCCATCGCCTTCAGCGCCTTCGACAGCTGCACCGCCTCCGCGCGCTCGGTCTCGCTCAGGTAGCCGTTGCGCGACGAGAGCGCGAGCCCGTCGTCGGCGCGGAAGGTCTCGCTGCCCACGATCTCGATCGGCAGCGCGAACTGCCGCACCATGTGGCGGATCATCATCAGCTGCTGGTAGTCCTTCTTGCCGAACACCGCCACGCGCGGCTGCACGCAGGTGAAGAGCTTCATCACCACCGTGCACACGCCGACGAAAAAGCCGGGGCGAAAGTGCCCTTCGAGGATGTCGGCCAGCGCCGGGTCGGGATGCACCTTGCAGGTCTGTGGCTCGGGGTAGAGCGCTTTTTCGTCGGGCGCGAACAGCACGTCGCAGCCGGCGTCGCGCAGCCTCGCGCAATCGTTCTCCCAGGTGCGCGGATAGGTGTCGAAGTCCTCGTGCGGCAGGAACTGCAGGCGGTTGACGAAGATGCTCGCCACCGTCACGTCACCGAGCGGCTTGGCCTGCGTGATGAGCGCGATGTGGCCGTCGTGCAGGTTGCCCATCGTCGGGACGAACGCGGGGCGCTTGAAGGCCGAGAGGTGGTCGCGCAGCTCGGCGATGGTGTGTGCGATGTACATGGGTTCGGTCCCTTACCAGGCGTGGAGTTGATCGTCGGGAAAGCTGCCGTCCTTGACGGCCTGAACGTAGGCCTTGAGCGCGGGCAGCACGCCCGGCGCGTCGGCCATGAAGTTGCGCACGAACTTCGGCATCTTCCCGAGGTTGATGCCCAGCATGTCGTGCAACACCAGCACCTGGCCGGCGGTGGCCTTGCCCGCGCCGATGCCGATGGTGGCGCAGTGCTTCAGTTCGGCGGTGAGATCGGCGGCGAGCGCGGCCGGCACCATTTCGAGCACCAGCATCGTGGCGCCCGCATCCTGCAGCGCATGCGCGTGCTGCTTGAGGAGCGCGCCCGCGTCGCCCTTGCCCTGCAGGCGGTAGCCGCCGAGCGCGTGCACGGTCTGCGGCGTGAGGCCCAGGTGCGCGCACACCGGAATGCCGCGCTCGACCAGGAAGCGCACCGTCTCGGTCGTCCAGCCGCCGCCTTCGAGCTTGACCATGTGCGCGCCGGCCTGCATCAGCACGGTGGCGCTGCGCAGGGCCTGCTCCCGCGATTCCTGGTAGCTGCCGAAGGGCAGGTCGGCGATCAGCCAGGCCGTGCCCTGCACGCGGCGCAGGCCCCGCGAGACGCTGTCGGTGTGATAGCGCATGGTCTCCAGGCTCACGCCCACGGTGCTGTTCAGACCCTGGCAGACCATGCCGAGCGAATCACCGACCAGGAGGCAATCGACGCCCGCCGCATCGGCCATGGCCGCGAAGGTGGCGTCGTAGGCGGTGAGCATCGAGATCTTCTCGCCGCGCGCGTGCATGTCGGCCAGGCGCGGCAGGCTCACGGGCTTGCGGGAAGCCGGCGTCGAGGCCGGAGGCAGCGTCCCGTAGGGGGACGCCGGCGTGGTTTCTTGCGATGGGGTGTGGGTGGTGTTCGACATGGTTGGGTTTCTCCCTGCGGGCGTCGGTGGCCGGGCATCCTTGAGTGAAGAAAAACGCGAAACGGGTGGGTCGTCAGTCCGCCCGCGGCACCAGTACGGTGGGGCCAGTCGGTTCGGCAAGCGAAGGATAGTCGCGGCTGAAATGCAGCCCGCGGCTTTCGTGGCGGGCCTGGGCCGATCGCACGATCAGCTCGGCCACCTGGACCAGGTTGCGCAACTCCAGCAGGTCGCGCGAGACGTGGAAGTTCGCATAGAACTCCTGGATCTCGGCCTGCAGCAGCGCGATGCGGTGGCTCGCGCGCTCCAGGCGCTTGTTGGTGCGCACGATGCCCACGTAGTCCCACATGAAGCGGCGCAGCTCGTCCCAGTTGTGCGAGATGACGACGGCCTCGTCGGCATCGGTGACGCGGCTTTCGTCCCACGCGGGGAGGGCGATGCCGTCATGCACCGGCGCGCCGGCAATGGCGCCCGCTGCGGCGCGCGCGAACACCATGCACTCGACCAGCGAATTGCTGGCGAGCCGGTTGGCGCCGTGCAGGCCCGTGCAGGCGGTCTCTCCGATGGCGTAGAGGCCCGGCACGTCGGTGCGGCCGGCAAGGTCGCTGAGCACGCCGCCGCAGGTGTAGTGCGCGGCCGGCACCACGGGAATCGGCTCGCGCGTGATATCGATGCCCAGCTCGGCGCAGCGCGCGAGGATGTTGGGGAAATGCTCTTTCAGGAAGGCGGCGGGCTGGTGCGAGATGTCCAGGTACACGCAGTCGAGGCCGTGCTTCTTCATCTCGAAGTCGATGGCGCGGGCCACCACGTCGCGCGGCGCGAGTTCGGCGCGCTCGTCGTGCCTGGGCATGAAGCGCGTGCCGTCGGGCAACTTCAGCAGGCCGCCTTCGCCGCGCACCGCCTCGCTGATCAGGAACGACTTGGCATGCGGGTGGTACAGGCAGGTCGGGTGAAACTGGATGAACTCCATGTTCGACACCCGGCAGCCCGCGCGCCACGCGGCGGCAATGCCGTCGCCCGTGGCCGTGTCGGGATTCGTCGTGTACAGGTAGACCTTGCCCGCGCCACCTGTCGCCAGGATGGTGTGCGGCGCGCGGAAGGCGAGCACCTCGTCGGTGGCGTCGTCCAGCGCGTAGAGGCCCACGCAGGACGGGTCTTTCAGCCCGAGCTTGGTGCCGGTGACCAGGTCGACCAGCGTGTGGTGCTCGAAGAGCGTGATGTTCGGCGTGCGGCGCACCCGCTCGATCAGCACCTGCTGCACGGCCGCGCCGGTGGCGTCGGTCACGTGGACGATGCGGCGCTGGCTGTGACCGCCTTCGCGCGTCAGGTGCAAGTCGCCGCCTTCTTCCGAGAACGGCACGCCCAGCTCGCGCAGCCAGCCGATGGCCTCGGGCGCGTGCTCGACGACGAAGCGCGTCGCCTCGGGGTCGCACAGGCCCGCGCCGGCAACGAGCGTGTCTTCCACGTGCGCATCGAAGCTGTCGCCCGCGGCCAGCACCGCCGCGATGCCGCCCTGCGCCCAGGCGCTGGAGCCGTCGTTCAGCGCGCGCTTGGTGAGCACGGCCACGCGGTGCGTGGGCGCCAGGTGCAGCGCGGCGGAGAGGCCGGCGAGGCCGCTGCCGACGATGAGGACGTCGAAATCGAGCACGGCGAAATCTTCGGTGGTGGGGTCAGGCTGGCGAATAGGCCAGGCGCACGTAGATCGGCGCGAAGGCTTCGGCCTGCGTGATGTCGATCAGCGTTTCCTTCGCGAGCTCGAGCATCGCGATGAAGGTGACGATCAGCACGGGCGCGCCGCGCGACACGTCGAAGAGTTTCTCGAACTCCACGAAGCGCTGGCCCTGCAGGTGGCGCAGCACGATGCTCATGTGCTCGCGCACGTTGAGCTCCTCGCGCGAGATCTTGTGGTGCTGCACGAGCTTGGCGCGCTTCATGATGTCGGCCCACGCATCGCGCAGGTCGATCACGTTCACGTCGGGGAAACGGGGCTTGAGCGACTGCTCGATGTAGACCTGCCCCTTCCAGAAGTCGCGCCCGTAGGTCGGCATGGCGCTGATGGCGGCGGCCTGCAGCTTGGTCTGCTCGTATTCGAGCAGGCGGCGAACGAGCTCGGCGCGCGGGTCTTCGGCCTCTTCGCCGTCGGCCACCTTCTTGGGCGGCAGCAGCATGCGCGACTTGATCTCGATCAGCATCGCGGCCATCAGCAGGTACTCGGCCGCGAGTTCGAGGTTCGTCTGGCGAATCTCGTCGACGTAGCTGAGGTACTGCCGCGTGAGGCCCGCCATCGGGATGTCGAGGATGTTGAAGTTCTGCTTCCTGATGAGGTAGAGCAGCAGGTCCAGCGGACCTTCGAAGGCTTCGAGAAAGACCTGCAGCGCCTCGGGCGGGATGTACAGGTCCTTGGGCATCGCGAACAACGGCTCGCCATAGAGCCTGGCGAGCGCGACCTGGTCGACCACCTCGGGCATCGCCATCACCGGCGTGTCGTTGTCCTCGTCTCTGCTCATTGGGCGAGCGCTATCAATTCAATAGCTGTCGGCGCAATGCAGACGAGGGCTGGATGCCAAACTGGCACCATTTACTTGGATTGGGTCTGGTAGACGTACGGCTGCATCGGCACGCGGGCTTCGCTGTACTCCTCGAGCAGGCTGCGGTCGAGGTGCTTGTCCCAGAGGAGGGCGCGGCCGGCGCGCTGTTCGGCTTCCAGCGTCGGCTTCTTTTCTTTCATCTCCTCGATGAAATTGGTGATCTCGGAAGAGTAGTGGGGGCGGCGGAAGATGGACATAGACTGGACCTTTGTAGCCTGAATTTTACCGGGGACGGCATGGAACATCGGCAACAGTGGCAGATCGGCATGGCAACGGCGTTGCTGGCGGTGGTGATTGGCCTGGCGGGCTGCGACAACCAGCGCATCGCCGAACTCGAAGAAGGCGTCGCCACCGAGGCCGACGTCCGCACCAAATTCGGCCAGCCCGAGAACATCTGGGACGCCCCCGATGGCGGCCGCGTCTTCGAATACAACCGCCAGCCCCAGGGCCAGAAGAACTACATGATCACCATCGGCCGTGACGGCAAGATGAGCGCGCTGCGCCAAGTGCTCACGCCCGAGAACTTCGCCAAGGTGCAGCCCGGGATGATGATGGAAGACCTGCGCAAGCTGCTCGGCAAGCCCGCCAAGGTCACGCCCTATGCGCTCAAGCGCGAGACCGAATGGGAGTGGCGCTGGGTGCAGCCGCCGAACTCGCCGATGGTGTTCACCGCGACGCTCAACGACGACCAGCGCGTGGTGCGCAGCGGCTCGTCGCCCGACCGCGCGACCGAAGCCAACTAGCCTTCAGCCGTGTGCGGCCTTCCGGCCGCCAGCTCTTCCGCAAAGCCCGAGCGCTCGATCACCTCGCGCGGCTGCGGCTGCAGCGATTCGATCCGCAGCACCCCATCGCGCGCCAGCACCGCGCGGTGCAACTGCCGCAGCGCATCGATGCCGGTGGCGTCGAGGTAGATCAGGTGCGTGGCGTCGAGCACCACCGTCATGCCGCGCGGCGAGCGCTCGGCCGCATTCACCGCCTCGTCGAGCTTGGCCGCGGCACCGAAGAACAGCGCGCCGTAGATGCGGTAAGTGAGCACCGGCGGCTGCAGTGTCTCGAGTTCGACGCTGAAGAGCCCGCTCATGCGCCGGATGAAAAGCGCGCACGCGAGCACGATGCCCACCTGCACCGCCACCGTCAGGTCGAACACGACGGTGAGAAAGAACGTGCCGAGCATCAACAGCCGGTAATGCCGGCTGAAGTGCCGCAACTGGCCCGGCGTGAATTCGCGCCACTCGCCCATGTTCAGGCCCACGAACACCAGGATGCCCGCCAGCACCGCAAGCGGCACATGGCGCGCGAGCGGCGCGGCCAGCAGCACCACGACCATCAGCGTTACCGCATGCACGATGCCCGCAATGGGCGAACTGCCGCCCGAGCGGATGTTCGTCACCGTGCGTGCGATGGTGCCGGTGGCCGGCATGCCGCCGAAGAAGGGCGTGACGATGTTCGCGATGCCCTGCGCCATCAGTTCCTGGTTCGGGTCGTGGCGGGGCTGACCGCTCAGCTGGTCGGCCACGCGCGCGCACAGCAGCGATTCGATGGCGCCCAGCAGGGCGATGGTGAGCGTCGGCGTCACCAGTTGCTTGACCGTCTCCCACGAGAAGTCGGGCAGCGCGAAATCGGGCACGCCCTCGGGAATGCCGCCGAAGCGCGTGCCGATGGTTTCCACCGGCAGCGCAAAGCCCCACGACAGCAGCGTGAGCGTGACGAGCGCAACGATCGGCCCTGGCACGCGCATGCCCATCTGCGCCGCACGTGTCTGCAAAAGCGGGATATCCATGCGAGGCAGCCGCCGCCACAGCACCAGCCCGGCCAGGCAGGCCACGCCGAGCGCGAAGGCATAGGGGTTGAAGGTCCCGATCTGCAGCGCCATCGCATGCAGCTGCGAGAACGCGTCGGCGGGCATCTTCCCGACCGAGAGCCCGAGCAGGTCCTTCAACTGCGACAGCAGGATCAGCACCGCGATGCCGTTGGTGAAGCCCACCACGATCGACAGCGGCACGAAGCGCACCAGCCGCCCGAGGCCGAAGAGCCCCGCCGCGAACAGCAGCACGCCGGCGCAGGCGGTGGCGATCAGCAGGTTCGCTACGCCGTAGCGCTCGACGATGCCGTAGACGATCACGATGAACGCGCCAGCCGGCCCGCCGATCTGCACCGCCGAGCCGCCCAGCAGCGAGATCAGAAAGCCCGCGATGATCGCCGTCCAGATGCCGGCCTCGGGCTTGAGCCCCGAGGCAATGGCGAAGGCCATGGCCAGCGGCAGCGCCACGATGCCGACCGTCGCGCCCGCGCCCAGGTCCCTGAAGAAACGCTCCCGGTCGTAGTCCGCCAACGCGTCCAGCAGGCGGGGGCGAAAGCGGGTGAGGTTCAGCGGCGATTGCATGGATGGCCGATTGTGGCCTGCAGGCCCTGCGAGCAGCGCCATCGAGGGGGCCATCCGCCTCGATGCGTACTTTCGATCAACTTATCCAAAACGGAGGATGCAGATACAGTTTTCACATTAATTGACAATTTGAAACTGACATTACAGAGGGAGCCGGGTCCATGCACATCCTGCTTGTCGCAAGCGCGTTCAACAGCCTGACGCAGAGGGTTCTCGCCGAACTCCAGGACCATGGCCACACCGTCGGCGTCGCGCTGGCCCTCGGCAACGACGACGCCTTGCGCGAAGCGGTGCGAACGCATGCGCCGGCGCTCATCGTGGCGCCGATGCTCACCACCGCGATCCCCGAGGACATCTGGAGCGCCCACACCTGCCTGATCGTCCACCCCGGTCCGCCGGGCGACCGCGGCCCGTCCTCCCTCGATTGGACGCTGCGGGAAGGCGCGCAAAGCTGGGGTGTCACCGTGCTCGCGGCCGTGGCGGAGATGGACGCGGGCGATGTCTGGGCATGGTCGCCGCTGAAGGTGCCGCCGCTGGCCGGCAAGAGCGATCTCTACCGCGGCGAGGTGGCCGACGCGGCCATCGACGCGGTGCTGCTGGCGGTCGAGCGCTTCGCCTCGGGCAAGTACAAGCCGAAGCGGCAGAAGGCGGCCGATCTCGCGGCGGGCTGGCGTCCGTTCCTGAAGCAGGCGGAGCGCCGCATCGACTGGACCCGCGAATCGACCGAATCGGTGCTGCGCCAGCTGCGCGCCGCCGATTCGCAGCCCGGCGTGCTCGACGAACTGCTCGGCGCGCAGTGGTACCTGCACGGCGCGTACCCCGAAGACGAGCTGCGCGGCACGCCCGGCGAGCTGATCGCCACGCGCGCCGGTGCCGTCTGCCGCGCCACGATCGACGGCGCGGTCTGGATCGTGCAAATGCGCCCCTGGCGCGCGCCGGGCTCGGGGCTTGCCAGCTTCAAGCTGCCGGCCGCCGACGCGCTCGGCGATCTGCTTCCCGCCGGCCTGCCCGAAGTGCCCGCGCCGCTGCAACTGCCGGCCGGCCGCCGCACCTGGACCGACATGCGCTACAGCGAGCATGGCGGGGTCGGCGTGCTGAACTTCTCGTTCCCCGGCGGCGCGATGAGCCGCGTGCAATGCCGCCGCCTGCTGGAGGCCTACCGCTTCGCCCGCACCCGGCCGACCTCGGTGCTCGTGCTCGGCGGCCTGCGCGACTTTTTCTCGAACGGCATCCACCTCAACGTGATCGAGGCCGCGCCCGATCCGGCCGAGGAATCCTGGGCCAACATCCATGCGATGAACGACCTGGTCGAGGCGGTGATCACCACCACCGACCGGCTCACCGTCGCGGCGCTGGGCGGCAACGCCGCGGCCGGCGGCGTGATGCTCGCGCTCGCGGCGGATGAGGTGTGGTGCAGGGACGGCGCCATCCTCAATCCGCACTACAAGCTCATGGGCCTCTACGGCTCCGAATACTGGACCTACACGCTGCCGCGCCGCGTGGGCGAAGCCGAGGCCCAGCGGCTCACGCAATCGGCGCTGCCGGTGAGCGCGAAGCGCGCGGTCGAGCTCGGCATGGCCGAGCGCGTGCTGCAGGCCGCGCCGGAAGAACTGGGCGATGAAGTGATGCGGCTGGCCACGCAACTTGCGGCCTCGCCCGACCTGGCCGCCCGCATCGCGAAAAAGCAGGCGAAACGCGCGGAAGACGAATCGGTGAAACCGCTGCAGCAGTACCGCGATGAAGAACTGACGCACATGCGCCGCAATTTCTTCGACCGCAGCGAGCCGCATGCGGCCTTGCGCTCGGCCTTCGTGCGCAAGGAAAAAGCGCAGCACACGCCCGCGCACGTCGCGCAGCTGGGCCTGCCGCGCTGAATTCCAGTGGCTTACTTACTGTCCGGAATGACCGCGTCGGCTGCCGCGCCCACGGCCTTGCCGGTGATGCGCGCGGTGCCGATGGCCGCGTCGGCGGCCAGGCCGACTGCGCCGGCCCCCACGCTCACGGCGGTGCCTGCGACGGTGACCACCGCGCAGCCGCTCAGCGCGGCGACGAGCGAAAGAAGCAGGAAGGCGCGCAGCAACATGGTGTGATCTCCTCGATCAACGGACCCGCATGCCCGGCGTTGCGCCCGGCCAGGGTTCGAGCACATGGATGCCCGGGTTGGCTTTCTCGTCGCCGTGGCTCGCGGCCAGCACCATGCCTTCGCTGATGCCGAACTTCATCTTGCGCGGCGCGAGGTTCGCGACCAGCACCGTGAGCTTGCCCACGAGCTGCTCGGGCTGGTAGGCCGAGGCGATGCCGCTGAAGACGTTGCGGGTCTTTCCCTCACCGGCGTCGAGCGTCAGGCGCAGCAGCTTGGTCGAGCCTTCGACCTTCTCGCACGCCACGATCTTGGCGATGCGCAGGTCGATCTTCACGAAGTCGTCGATGGTGATCGTGGGCGCGATGGCTTCGCCGCCGGGCAGCGCATCCGCCGCCGCTTCCACGGCTGCGGCAGCCACGGGCTCGGGCGCATCGAACAGCTTGTCGACCACCTTCGCATCGGCACGCTGCATCAGGTGCTTGTATTCGCCGATGGCGTGGCCCGCGGGCAGCGGCTGCGCGGCGTCCGGCCAGGCCAGCGGCGAAATCTTGAGGAAGGCCTCGACGTTCACGGCCAGCGCCGGCAGCACCGGCTTCAGGTACAGCGT
Organism: Variovorax boronicumulans; assembly: GCF_030812215.1. Taxonomy (GTDB): domain Bacteria; phylum Pseudomonadota; class Gammaproteobacteria; order Burkholderiales; family Burkholderiaceae_C; genus Variovorax; species Variovorax boronicumulans_C. The sequence goes on from NZ_JAUSSG010000003.1 coordinate 108,376, forward strand.
GAGCAGGCGGAAGGCCTCGATGCACACCGTGCACACGTCGTGCAGGCGGGCCTCGGCGCCTTCCTTCTTGGCCAGCTCCCAGGGCTTGTTCTGGTCGACGTATTCGTTCACCTTGTCGGCCAGCGCCATCACTTCGCGCAGCGCACGGGCGTAGTCGCGTCCGTCGTAGAGCGAATGGATCTGGCCGGCCGCGTCGCGCAGCGCGAACAACAGCGCATCGCCATCGGCCGACACCTCGCCCAGCTTGCCGCCGAAGCGCTTGCCGATGAAGCCCGCCGCACGGCTCGCGATGTTGATGTACTTGCCCACGAGGTCGCTGTTGACGCGGGCGACGAAGTCCTCGGGGTTGAAGTCGATGTCTTCGTTGCGGCCATTGAGCTTGGCGGCGATGTAGTAGCGCAGCCATTCGGGATCGAGCCCGATCGACAGGTACTTGAGCGGGTCGATGCCGGTGCCGCGGCTCTTGCTCATCTTCTCGCCGCTCACCGTGAGGTGGCCGTGCACGTACACCGCATCGGGCGCCTTGCGGCCGCTAAAGTGCAGCATCGCGGGCCAGAAGAGCGTGTGGAAGGTGATGATGTCCTTGCCGATGAAGTGCACCTGCTCCAGGTCCGGGTCGGCCATGTACTCGGTGTACGAGATGCCGTCGCCGCCCAGCTCGATGCAGCGTTTATCGAGCAGGTTCTTGAGCGAGGCCAAGTAGCCCACGGGCGCGTCGAGCCACACGTAGAAGTACTTGCCGGGCGCATCGGGGATCTCGATGCCGAAGTAGGGCGCGTCGCGGCTGATGTCCCAGTCGCCCAGGCCCCCCTTGCCTTCGTCGTCCTTGTAGAGCCACTCGCGAATCTTGTTCTGCACTTCGGACTGCACATGGCCCGGGGCCGCGGTCCATTCCTTCAGGTAGGCCTCGCAGCGCGGGTCCGAGAGCTTGAAGAAAAAGTGGTCCGAGCTGCGCAGCTCGGGCTTGGCGCCCGAGAGGGCCGAGTAGGGGTTGATCAGCTCGGTGGGGGCGTACACGGCGCCGCACACCTCGCAGTTGTCGCCGTACTGGTCCTTCGAGTGGCAGTTCGGGCACTCGCCCTTGATGAAGCGGTCGGCCAGGAACATGCCCTTTTCGGGGTCGTAGAACTGCTCGACGCTCTTGGTCTCGATGAGGCCGTTGGCGCGCAGGTCGCGGTAGATGTCTTGTGCGAGCTGGTGGTTCTCGGGCGCGTCGGTCGAGTGCCAGTTGTCGAACGAGATGTAGTAGCCGTCCAGGTAGGGCTTGCGGCCCGCGGCGATCTCGGCCACGAAGGCCTGCGGTGTCACGCCGGCCTTGTCGGCCGCGATGGTGATGGCCGCGCCGTGCGCGTCGTCGGCGCAGACGAAGTTGACCTCGGCGCCGTTCATTCGCTGGTTCCGCACCCAGATGTCGGCCTGGATGTACTCCATCATGTGGCCGATGTGGAACTTGCCGTTGGCATACGGCAGGGCGGTGGTGACGAAGAGCTTGCGCGGGGCGGACATCGGGGAGGGCGCTTTCGGGAGTGACGGGCGGGGGAACCGGGCATTTTAGGTGGCCGCGTCCGTCCCGCGCCCGGCCCGGTGTTTGGAGTCACGGGTGATCCATGAAATCACACGAAGGCGCTGTAATACTCGGTCGGGCCCACCATGGCATCCAACCCTTCGAGGCCGTAGCGCTGCCATCCCCATCTGTAGCAATCACTCTCGAAAACCGTGGACACCTTCTTCCTCATGATGTTCGGGCCCGTCGCGGCTGCGGTGGTGGCGTTGGTCTGGCTGGCCTTCGGCGGCTCGCGGTTCGCGCTGGGCGTCACGCTGCTGCTGTCGCTGGGCACGCTGCTGTTCCGGGGCTGGATCGCCTGGACTTTGCGCGACGGTCTGTTCGACTTCTTCACGCCGGAATCGACCGGCCTGCCGGCGTGGCAAAAATTCTGGGCCCGCTTCTGGCTCGAACCACTGATCTGGTGTGCCTTTGCTCTGGCAACGCTGGGGCTGTTTCGCTGGCGCCGTCGCCGGGCCGGCGCCGCCTGATCCGCGCCGCTATGCTTCAAGCCCATGCCGTGCCCGCGGTGCCCCCGATTTGACGTGAGAGAGAACTGCCCATGACCACCCCCATTCCCGCAACCCTCATCCCCGGCGATGGCATCGGCCCCGAAATCGTCGACGCCACCCTCGCCGCGCTCGATGCGCTGAAGGCGCCCTTCACCTGGGACACGCAGATCGCAGGCCTCGGCGGCGTCAAGGCCTCGGGCGATCCGCTGCCCAAGGCCACGCTGGACAGCATCCGCACCACCCGTCTCGCGCTCAAGGGCCCGCTTGAAACACCTTCGGGCGGCGGCTACCGCTCGTCGAACGTGCGGCTGCGGGAAGAATTCCAGCTCTACGCCAACCTGCGCCCCGCGCGCACCATCATTCCGGGCGGCCGCTTCGAGAAGATCGACCTGATGATCGTGCGCGAGAACCTCGAGGGCCTGTACATCGGCCACGAGCACTACGTGCGCATCGACGGCGACCCGCATGCCGTGGGCATGGCCACCGGCATCAACACGCGGCAGGGCTGCCGCCGGGTGCTCGAGTACGCGTTCGAGACCGCCATCGCCACCGGCCGCAAGAAGGTCACGCTGGTGCACAAGGCGAACATCATGAAGGTGCTGACCGGCCTGTTCCTGGAGACCGGCGAGCAGCTCTACGCGGAAAAGTACAAGGGCAAGTTCGAGCTCGACTCGATCATCGTGGACGCCTGCGCGATGAAGCTGGTGCTCAACCCCTGGCAGTTCGACATGCTGGTGACGACCAACCTGTTCGGCGACATCCTCTCGGACCTCGTGGCCGGCCTCGTCGGCGGCCTGGGCATGGCGCCGGGCGCCAACATCGGCACCGACGCGGCGATCTTCGAAGCGGTGCACGGCTCGGCGCCCGACATCGCCGGCAAGGGCATCGCCAACCCCACCGCGCTGTTGTTGGCCGCCGCCATGATGCTCGACCACACGAAGATGCCCGAGCTGGCCACGCGCCTGCGCACGGCCATCGACCAGACGTTGAACATCGACAACGTGCGCACCGGGGACCTGGGTGGCACGGCGAACACCGCTGCGTTCACGAAGGCGCTGGTCAGCCGCATCAACGGCGGTTGATCCGACCGCAGGCGCAAGGCGTGGCCGTGAGAAAGCTTCTGCTTCTGTTGGCCGTCGTCCTTGCGAGCTGCGCGTCCGTGGCGGCGGACCCGCGCTATACGGTCGTGAAGGTCGACCTTCGCGCCGAGAAGCTCGCGCTGTTCCTGAATGACGAAACCGGCGTCGCGTTCAAGCGTTTCGACCGGCTGGATGCCTGGCTGAAGGCGCACGGCAGGCAGCTTCTCTTCGCGGTCAACGCCGGCATGTACCACGCGGATTTCTCTCCAGTCGGGCTCTTCGTGCGCGATGGCCGCGAAGAGGCGCCGCTCAACCTCGCGAGCGGCACCGGCAACTTCTTCCTGAAGCCGAATGGCGTGTTCCTCGTCACCGACGACGGGCCCCGCGTGATCGAGTCTTCGGAGTACCCGGCATTCGCCAGGCGCAGCGGCGTGCGCCTTGCCACGCAATCCGGCCCGCTGCTGCTGCGCCATGGCGCGCTGCACCCGGCGCTCATCCCGAATTCGGACTCGCGCAAGATCCGCAACGGCGTCTGCGCGTCGGGCCACACGGCGATCTTCGTGATGAGCGAGACGCCTGTGAACTTCCACGATTTCGCGCTCTACTTCCGCGACGTGCTGCACTGTCGGGATGCCCTCTACCTGGACGGCACCGTCTCTGCGCTGTATTCGAAGGCATTGGGGCGCAGCGATTTCGTGCGCGAGTTGGGGCCGATACTCGGCGTGGTGTCGCCATGAACCCGTCGGCGGCCCCTTGTGTTTTCACTTTCGAATCCTGCCTCTGAGCCATGTCCACACCGCTGCCCATCCTGTCCCTTCTTGAAACCCGCGTGCTCGGCGTGCTCGCCGAAAAGCAGCGCACCGTGCCCGACAGCTATCCGCTCACGCTCAATTCGCTGGTCTCGGGCTGCAACCAGAAGACCAGCCGCAACCCGGTGCTCGAACTCACCGAGTCGCAGATCCAGTCGGCCATCGACAGCCTGAAGGGCTACAGCCTCGTCGCGGAAAGCAGCGGTGGACGCGCGTTCCGCTACGAGCACAACATCGACCGCGTGCTGCGCATTCCCTCGCAGTCGGTGATCCTGCTCACCGTGCTGATGCTGCGCGGCCCGCAAACGGCCGGCGAACTGCGCATTGCCTGCGACCGCATGCACAACTTCGCGGACATCTCCTCGGTGGAAGGCTTTCTCGAGGAGCTCGCCGAACGGCCGGCTGGTGCGCTGGTGGTGAAGCTGGCGCGGCTGCCCGGCGCGCGCGAAAGCCGTTGGGCGCATCTATTGAGCGGCCAGCCGGCGGAAGAGGCAGCGGGCCCGGCCGGTGCATCGGGCGACGGGGCGTATGCCTCGCACGACGCATCGCTCGGCGAAGTCGCGGCGCTGAAGGCCAACGTGGCGCGGCTCGAAGCCGAGCTGGCGTCGCTGAAGGCGCTGGTGGGGCGGGTGTGTTCGGAGCTTGGGATTTCCGACGCGGGTTGACTGTGACGGTTTTGCGTTTGCGTCTGACCTGCGTTATCTTGCCTCGCACATGAAGCCTCCGGTTTCTCTCATCCTCACCTGCCTGGCGGTTTTCCTTGCCATGGGCGTCGGGCTCATCGTGATCTCACTGGCCATTGCGGCCGTGCTGCCCCGCGGTCACCGAATGGGCGACCACCTGCGCGAATTTGCGGGACGAGTGCCGCTGTTCATGCTCGGCGGCTTCTCGCGGCTGAGTGGCCTCATTCCGCTGGCCATCATCCTGACCGTGATCGTGGCTTGGATCTTCCTGTGAAGTCCGACTGCCCGCATTGCAAGAAGCCCGGTATCACCGGTTTCGCCAAGCGCTGGTCCAACCGCGCCGCGCCCGCGACGTGCGAAGCCTGCGGTGGTCTTTGCCATGTGCTGGCAAGCACGTCCAGCGGCATCTGGGCGGCAGGCGTCCTGATCGTCCTGGTAGCGCTGATCGCCGCCATCGGCCTGCATTCGGCCTGGCTCTTCTCGAGCGGGCTGGTGCTTGCCATCGCCTGCAACCTGCGCGCATGGAAGCGCGCGAGGCTGTGGCCGATTTCCAAGGAGAGCGCGGCCCATGCAACGACCGCGAACTGGTTCGTCACGGGCATCGCGGTGCTTCTCGGGCTTTCCTGACGCGCGCGTCTGCGCGCTGCCTATCCCATCGGTTCCGACCGCACCGGCACATCCAGGCTGACCTTCACCGGGTCCATCGTCACCAGCGTGCGAAAGCGCTTCACGTTGTTGCTCTGGAAGAAAAGCTGCCGGCTCAGCGCGGTGTACTGGGCCATGTCCTGCACCACGAGGATGAGGATGAAGTCCCACTCGCCTGTCACGTAGTAGCACTGCTGCACCTGCGGGCAGGCCCTGAAGCTTTGTTTCATCGCATCGAGCAGGTCGATGCGCTCGCTCTCGACTTCCACCTCGGCCACGATGGACAGCGGGTGGCCCAGCGCGGCGGGAGCCAGCACCGCGCCGTAGCGTCGGATCACGCCGTCGTCGCGCATGCGCTTGAGCCGCCGGTTCACGGCGGCCGTCGACAGGTGGATGCGTTCGCCCAGCTCGCTTTGCGACATGCGGCTGTCGACCTGGATCAGCTCCAGCAGGCGAAGGTCGATGGCATCGAGAGGGGAGGAGGTCATGCAGGCCGTGTACGCAAAAACGTTGCGTCGAAGGGCCCGATTTTGCGTGCCTGTATCGCGGCATTGTCAATAGCATCTCGCCATGAAATTCCCCGACGAACCCTTGCGCGACCAGCTCTCGGGCTGGCGCCGCCAGTTGCATGCGATGCCCGAGACCGGCTTCGAGGAGGCGAAGACCTCGGCCTTCGTCGCCAGCGTGCTGAAGGCGCTGGGCCTGGAGGTGCATGAGGGCATCGGCGGCACCGGGCTCGTCGCGAACCTGAAGGTGGGCAATGGCAAGGGCGTGATCGGCCTGCGCGCCGAGATGGACGCGCTGAACATCGCCGAGGTGCCGGCCGACCGCGCCTACGCCTCGGCCACGCCCGGAAAGATGCACGCCTGCGGCCATGACGGCCACATGTCGATCGTGCTGGGTGCGGCGCGCCTGCTGCGGGAAAGGCAGGATTTCGACGGCACCGTGCGCTTCATCTTCCAGCCGGCCGAAGAACACGGCCGGGGTGCGAAAGCCATGATGGACGACGGCCTCTTCGCGCGCTTTCCGGTCGATGAGATCTACGGCCTGCACAACATGCCCGGCATGCGAGCGGGCACGATTTCGACGCGCACGGGCGGCCTCATGGCGAGCGAGGACAACTTCGTCATCCACGTGAAGGGCCGTGGCACGCACGCCGCGCGGCCGCACATGGGCGTCGATCCGATCGTCATCGGCGCGCAGATCGTGCTCGCGCTGCAGACCATCGTCTCGCGCACGCTGGACCCGGGTGCGCAGGCGGTGGTCTCGTGCACCGAGTTCATCACCGACGGCATCCGCAACGCGATTCCCTCGAACGTGGTCATCAAAGGCGACACGCGCAGCTACGACCCCGAGGTGCAGAAGATGCTGGCGGCGCGCATGCGCGAGATCAGCGAGGGCATCTGCCGCATGCACGGCGCCGGATGCGACTTCAGCTACACGCACGAGTTCGCGCCCACGGTGAACTGGGCCGAATGCATGCCTGTCGCGGTGGCGGCGGCCACGGCCGTGGTGGGGGCGGAGAACGTCGATGCCAACGTGGCGCCGATGATGATTTCGGAGGACTTCGGCGCGTTCCTCAAGGTGGTGCCGGGCGCCTTCGTGTTCCTGGGCAACGGCGCCGAGGGCGCACCCGGCAGCACGCCGCTGCACAACGGCAGCTACGACTTCAACGACGAGGTGCTCGCGACGGGCGCCCGCTATTTCGCGGAAATCGTCCGCCTGCGCCTTCCGCGCTGACCGACAAGACAACCCACTTTTTTCTTTCTGCCCCATGCTGGTCATCAACAAGAACGCCACCCGCGGCGCCTACCCCGGCGAGCTTCGCGACATCCTCAGCATTGCCGAGGCGAGGCGCACGCGCGCCTGGCTCTCGCGCTGGTCGCAGCTCGCGCCCGAACCCACGCCGCTCTGGCACCTGCCCGATTTGGCGGAAGAACTGGGCGTGGCCGGCATCTTCGTGAAGGACGAATCGAAGCGCTCGTCGCTCGGCAGCTTCAAGGCACTCGGCGCGCCGGCTGCGCTGGTGCGGCTCGTCCTGCGGGCCCACGCCGCATGGGACCCGGTGGCGGTGCTGCGCGGCGCGCATGCGGCGGAACTGCAGTCGCTGGTCGTCATCAGCGCCACCGACGGCAACCACGGGCGCGCGCTTGCGGCCGCGGCGCAAAGCATCGGCGTGCGCTGCGTGATCGTGTTGCACAGGCATGTGAGCGTGGAGCGCGAAGCCGCCATCGCGGCTTTGGGCGCGGAGATCGTGCGCATCGAGGGCAACTACGACGCCTCGGTCGCGCACGCGGCCGCGCTGGCGCAGGAGAACGGCTGGCAGGTGGTTTCGGACACCTCCTATGCCGGCTACGAAGACATTCCGCGCGATGTGATGCAGGGCTACGCCATCCTGGCCGACGAGGTGATGGCGCAGCAGGAGGGCACGGCGATGTTCTCGCACGTGATCCTGCAGGGCGGCGTCGGCGGGCTGGCTGCAGGCGTCGCGAGCTACCTGTGGGAGCAGTACGGCGAGCAGCGGCCGACCCTCATCGTCGTCGAGCCGCGCCAGGCCGATTGCCTGCTGCAGAGCGCGATCAACGGCCATGCATCGAATGCCACCGGCAGTGTCGATTCGGTGATGGCCGGCCTCGCTTGCGGGGAAACATCGCCGCTGGCCTGGCGTTTCCTCGCGCCATCGGTCGATGCCTTCCTCACCATCGAGGACGGCGATGCGGTCGAGGCGATGCGCCTGCTGGCGCGAGGCTCGGCGCACGACAGCCCCATCGTGAGCGGCGAATCGGGCGCGGCGGGTATCGCGGCGCTGCGTGTGCTTACGCTGTCGGACGACCTCTGGCGAAAGGTGCGCCTCGACGTGCGCTCGAAGGTGCTGCTGATCAGCACCGAAGGTGCGACCGCACCCTCGGTGTACCGCGATCTCGTCGGAATGGACGCGGACGAAGTCCTGCGCAGGCAGGGCGCGACGGCGCGGCTCTAGTTCAGGCCGCGTCCCACCCGAAGAAACGCAGCACCTCGTCGCGCTGCTTCATCGCATCGGCCCGACCGAGCGCCATCAGCTCGCGCGTGTAGCCCGACTCGAACAGCAGGTAGCTCGCGAGCGCGCCGCCCTTCACGTCGGCCGCGGCCTTCGAGCCGCCCAAGAGGTGCCGCACCGCGCCGGGCAGCGAATCGACATGGCGCGCAGCGATCACGTCCAGGCGCTCCGAAGGCGAGATCACCAGCAGGTCGAGCGGGCGCAGCGAGCTCGACGCGCGCGCCTCCTCGGGAATCAGCCCCAGCGTGTGGTTGATGCGGCGCAGCCGTTCGATGTCCACCGCCAGCGCATCGAGAAAGATGCTCGAGAGCGCGTGGCCCGCGATCTGCGCCATCGTCGGATAGCCGCTGTGCGTGTTGGGCGCGGTGGTCTCGCGCGGCTCGTGCATGCGGCCCGCGCCGATCACCAGGATGCGCTGCGCACCGAGGTGGATGGCCGCCGCGATGGGCGCCGACTGGCGCATCGAGCCGTCGCCGAAGTACTCGGTGTGCCCCTGCATCGGCAGCGCGGTCGCCGGAAACACGAACGGAATCGCCGACGATGCGAGCAGGTGGTGGTGCGTGATGCGGTCGCGCACCGACAGGCGTTGCGAGCGCACCCACGGCTCCATCGGCACCGCGGCCTCGAAGAAGGTGACGTGCTCGCCCGAGCTGTAGCTCGATGCGGTCACTGCCAGCGCCTGCACGTGGCCCTCTTGCATGAGCTGCGGCAGGCGATCGAGCGGCACCATGCGCTGCAGCAGGTCGGCCAGCGGCGCGTTGTCGAGCAGCGACTTGGGCTTGACCCGCATCCAGTTGGCCGCAAAGCGCCCGAAGCCCAGCAGCATGCGCCAGCGCGCGCCGCTGCCGATGACAGAGAGCGAATCGGCGCGGTACACCTGTTCGGCGCGAAAGCTGCGCCACACCTCGGCGATGTGCGCCACCACATGGTCGAAGTCGTCCGCGCCGCAGGCCAGCGCCGCGGCATTGATGGCACCGGCCGAGGTGCCGGTGATGACGGGAAAGGGGTTGCCGGTGCCGGCGGCCGGCCCGGCGGCGCGGCGCATTTCGGCAATGGCTTCGAGTACGCCGACCTGGTAGGCCGCCCGTGCGCCGCCTCCGGTGAGCAGAAGGCCGGTGGCGGGGCTTGTCTCTGTCATCTTGGTTATTGGCAGGCTGGTCGGTGAGGGCTTGGGGAGCGCCTTAGACTACCCGCCATTCAGGAGTTTGATCAATGGCACTCACCCCCGAAGGTCTCATGGACGCGCTCAAGAGCGTCACGGACCCCAACACCCACAAAGAATTCGCGGCGACCCGTTCGCTCAAGAACCTCCAGGTTGCCGATGGCGACGTGTCGTTCGACCTCGAACTCGGCTATCCCGCGAAGAGCCAGCACGCGGCGATCCGCAAGGCGCTGGTGGCGGCGGCCAAGACCGTGCCGGGCGTGGAGAACGTGTCGGTCAACATCGTCACCAAGGTCATCAGCCATGCGGTGCAGCGCGGCGTGCAGCTGATGCCCAACGTCAAGAACATCATCGCGGTGGCCTCCGGCAAGGGCGGCGTGGGCAAGAGCACCACGGCGGCCAACCTCGCGCTCGCGCTGGCGGCCGAAGGCGCCACGGTGGGCCTGCTCGACGCCGACATCTACGGCCCGAGCCAGCCCATGATGATGGGCATCGAGGGCCGGCCCGAGAGCGACGACGGCAAGACCATGGAACCCCTGGAGCGCCACGGCGTGCAGGTGATGTCCATCGGCTTCCTGGTCGATGCCGACCAGGCCATGATCTGGCGCGGCCCGATGGCCACGCAGGCGCTGGAGCAGCTGCTGCGCCAGACCAACTGGAAGGACCTCGACTACCTGATCGTCGACATGCCCCCCGGCACCGGCGACATCCAGCTCACGCTGAGCCAGCGCGTGCCGATGACAGGCGCGGTGATCGTCACCACGCCGCAGGACATCGCGCTGCTCGACGCCAAGAAGGGCATCAAGATGTTCGAGAAGGTCGGCGTGCCGATCCTGGGCATCGTGGAGAACATGGCGGTGCACATCTGCTCGAACTGCGGCCATGCCGAGCACATCTTCGGCACCGACGGCGGCAAGAAGATGGCGGCCGAGTACCAGATGGAATACCTCGGCGCGCTGCCGCTGGACATCAAGATCCGCCTGCAGGCCGACAGCGGTTCGCCCACCGTGGTGGCCGACCCCGACGGCGAGGTGGCCGGCATCTACAAGGCGGTGGCGCGCCAGGTGGCCGTGGGCATCTCGGAGAAGGCGAAGGACTTTTCGTCGAAATTCCCAACCATCTCGATCAGCAAGAACACCTAGGCGTGGGAGCTCGCGTTTGATTCGTCGCGTTGCCGTGCCTGACGTTCGCCGTCCGGAGCGCCAGGCATGAACCTGCTCGCCTCGATGCGCTACCTGGTGGCGCTCAACGAACACAAGCATTTCGGGCGCGCCGCGCAGGCCTGCCACATCACCCAGCCCGCGTTGTCGAACGCCCTTCGGGCGCTGGAGACCGAGTTCGGCGTCGTCATCGTCAAGCGCGCCCGCGTCTACGTCGGGCTCACGCACGAGGGCGAGCGCGTGCTGGCCACGGCGCAGCGCATGCTGCGCGACAACGAGGTGCTGCTCCAGGAACTGCGCAGCGACGTGGACAATCCCCACGGCCGACTGCGGATGGCCGCGGTGCCCACCGCCATCCCGATACTTTCGCGCTTCGCGGCCATGCTGCACCAGCGCCACCCGGGCATCCTGCCGGCCGTGCTTTCCATGAGTTCGCAGGACCTGGAGACCGGACTCGAGAGCCTCTCGATCGACCTGGCCCTCGGCTACACCGAGCGCATGCACATGCCCGGTATCAAGCTCAAGGCCTGGCCGCAAAGCATCGAGCACTACTTCCTGCTGCGGCGCGCCCAGACGCCTTCCGAAGACGAATTGCGCATCGGCCAGCCCATCACCTGGGCCGAGGCCGGCAAGCTGCCACTGTGCCTGCTCACCACCGACATGCACAACCGGTCCATCATGGACCAGTCCCTGCGCGAGGCCGGCGTGCCCGTGTCGCCGGCCATCGAGACCAACTCGGTGCTCACGCTCACGCTCGCGGTGAGCGCCGGCACCGTCAGCAGCGTGCTGCCGGGGGCGATGGTCGCGGCCGTGCGCAGCCACCGCGAGCTGGAGGCGCTGCCGCTGGTGGCGCCCGAGGTGCGCACGCCCATCGGCTTCATGACGCAGGACGGCGTGCGCTCTTCGCGCGCGCTCGATGCGGCACTGGCCTTCCTGCAGACGCCCGAATGGGCCGAGCAGGTGCGCCTGCACAGCGGAACGCTCGGCAGCGACTGAGTGAGCCCAGCCCGGGCAGGGGGCATTTAATTATTGAATCGGCCCATGCGCCGATCGAATTTGACGGCGTGTAAAACGTTCAGACACACTCCGCGGCCCGGATACAACACAAAAGTTACTCGTCCGGCGAACTAGGAGAAATATGGCAGGCTCAACTGCGGGCGTTCTCGATGGAGAACGCCTGGCTGGAGACGGGGTGCAAGCGCAGCCCGGCTTCCTCGATAAAGAACGCATCATCGCGGGCCCCGGTTTCAACCGTTGGCTGGTCCCCCCGGCCGCATTGGCCATCCACCTGTGCATCGGCATGGCCTATGGCTTCTCGGTGTTCTGGCTGCCGCTGTCGAAGGCGCTGGGCACCGCGGGCACCGGCATCCAGGCCTGTGGCAAGGACGTGAGCTTCTTCACCGAACTCTTCACCACCACCTGCGACTGGCGCGTGGCCACGCTGGGCTGGATGTACACCCTGTTCTTCGTCTTCCTCGGCTGCTCCGCGGCGCTGTGGGGCGGCTGGCTCGAACGGGTCGGCCCACGCAAGGCCGGCGTGGTCTCGGCGATCTGCTGGTGCGGCGGCATGCTGCTCTCGGCGCTGGGCATTCATCTGCACCAGTTCTGGCTGATGATCCTCGGCTCGGGCGTGATCGGCGGCATCGGCCTCGGCCTGGGCTACATCTCGCCCGTGAGTACGCTGATCAAGTGGTTCCCCGACCGCCGTGGCATGGCCACAGGCATGGCCATCATGGGCTTCGGCGGTGGCGCGCTGATCGGTTCGCCGCTCGCGGCCGAGCTGATGAAGCACTTCTCCACTGCCACTGACGTGGGCGTGGCGCAGACCTTCGTGGTGATGGCGCTCGGCTACTTCGTCTTCATGCTGGCCGGCGCGCTCGGCTACCGCGTGCCGGCTTCGGGCTGGAAGCCCGCAGGCTGGACGCCGCCGCCGGTCCAGACCAGCAACGCCATGATCACGCAGCGCCACGTGCACGTGAAGAAGATCTGGGGAATTCCGCAGTTCTGGCTGGTGTGGCTCGTGCTGTGCATGAATGTGAGCGCCGGTATCGGCGTGCTCGGCATTTCCGCGCTGATGCTGCAAGAGGTGTTCGGCGGCGCGCTGATCGGCGTGCCGGCCAAGATGGCCCAGCTCGACAAGGTGCAGCTCGCTTCCATCGCGGTGGTGGCGGCCGGTTTCACGGCGTTGCTGTCGCTGTTCAACATCGGCGGGCGCTTCATCTGGGCGAGCCTGTCGGACAAGCTGGGTCGCAAGCTCACCTACACCGTGTTCTTCGTGCTCGGCGGCATCCTCTACGCGAGCATTCCCTCGTCGGCCGGCGCTGGCAGCAAGCTGCTGTTCGTGGGCGCGGCGTGCATCATCATCTCGATGTACGGCGGCGGCTTCGCCACGGTGCCGGCCTACCTGGCCGACCTGTTCGGCACGCAGTTCGTGGGCGCCATCCATGGCCGCCTGCTGACGGCCTGGGCCACGGCCGGGATCCTTGGGCCGATCGTCGTGAACTACATGCGCGAGTACCAGCTGGGCCTGAAGATACCGGCCGCGCAGGTCTACAACCAGACCATGTACATCCTCGTGGGCATGCTGGTGATCGGCTTCATTGCCAACCTGCTGGTGCGGCCCGTGGCGAGCCATCATTTCATGAGCGATGAGGAGCTGGCGGTCGAGAAGAAGCTCGCGCACGAAAAGGCCGTGGCCGCCGAAGTGGGCACGGGGTCGGGCGTGGCCGATAACGTGAGCCCCGTGGTGGTGGCCCTGGCCTGGATCGCCGTGGGCATTCCGTTGGGCTGGGGTGTCTACAAGACGCTGGTCAGCGCGGCCAACTTCTTCCACTGAATCGCCGGCGCACGGCGTTTTCGATGACGATGCGGCCGGCCGGGTTCACACCCGCCGGCCGCATCGCCGTTTCCGGCCCGACATAGCGCTGGTGGCCGCGGATGGTTTACCCTTCGCGCCAAGATGAAATCCAAAGTCCAGTTCCGCCTTCGCGTCTATCGGGACGACACCATCGCCATCGGCCCCGGCAAGATCGCCGTGCTCGAAGCGGTGGCCGAGACGGGTTCGATTTCCGCGGCCGCCCGCCTGCTGGGCATGTCGTACCGCAGGGCCTGGATGCTGGTCGACGAGATGAACAAGGCCCTGATATCGCCCGCGGTGAACACCGCCGCCGGCGGCTCGCGCGGCGGCGGCACGGCGCTCACGCCGGTGGGCGAGGAAATCGTCAAGCACTACCGGGCCATCGAGAACGCCGCCAAGCTGGCCACGTCCGCCGACATTCGCGCCCTCACGCGGCTGCTGGCACCGTAGCCAGGCACAGGCGCTAACGCTCGCCGGGTTCCGTCCACACCGCCCTGCGGCGCAGGACTTCGCCGATGTCATGCGCATCGGCCTGCGCCACCAGGAAAGACTGGCTCTCGCCGTCGGGGGCGACGATGGAAATCACGACGCCGTCGGAATCGATGGTCCGCTCGATGCGCCACTCGTGCACCTGTGTCACATGGCGAAGCTCCGGCCTGCCGGAGGTCGATCGGACGACGGTGTCGTGGGCGGGTGGACGCATGGGACTTTGCGGTCGGGACAACGCTATGTTGGCCAGTATATGGAGACTGGGCGCCTTGCGCACCTCCCGAAAGGAGGAATCCGCCTGTCGTGCAACAATCTCGCCGTATTCAAATGAACACGACGCGCGCACTCATCGCCTCGACCGACTGGTCGCCCCTGGTCCTGTCGCTCAAGGTCGCGGCGGTCGCGACCGTGCTGGCGCTGATCGTGGGCGTGGCGTTGGGCTGGGTGTTCGCGCGCAAGCGATTTTTCGGTCGCACCGTGCTGGAGGCCGTGTTCATGCTGCCGCTGGTGCTGCCGCCCACGGTGATCGGCTACGCGATCCTGGTGGCGGCCGGCCGCCGCAGCCCGTTGGGCGCGTGGCTGCGCGAGCACCTGGACTACACCATCATCTTCAGCTGGCACGGCGCCGTGGTGGCCTCGGCCGTGGTGGCGTTGCCGCTGGTGCTCAAGTCGGCGAGCGCCGCCTTCGAGAACGTCGACCGCTCGCTCGAAGCCGCGGCCAGCACGCTGCGCCAGTCGCCGTTCTCGGTGTTCCTGCGCGTGACGCTGCCGCTCGCCTGGCCCGGCATCCTGGCCGGCACGCTGCTGGCGTTCGCGCGGGCCATGGGCGAGTTCGGTGCTTCGCTGATGGTGGCGGGCTCGATCCCCAAGCAGACCCAGACGCTCTCGATGGCCATCTACGACGCGGTGCAGGCCGGGCACGACGACCTCGCGCTGCTGTTGGTGATCGTGACTTCGGTGCTGTCGATCGTCGTGCTCGTGCTGTCCAACCGCTTCTTCTCGCTGAGATGACGCTCACCCCCAGTCTTCGCGCACTTCGTGTCGCTTCGCCAACCCCCTTTCAGGGGGCAACACCAGCGGCCCGGCAAAGCCGGTTCCGCGGTGTTCCCCGAAGGGATCGCCGCCGCTTTGGGTTATCAGTCCTTCAATAATCCCCAGGAGATTTCCATGCGCCCGTTCCGCCTCTTGTCCCTTGTTGTTGCACTGGCCCTGCCGCTGGCCGCCGCCGCGCAGCAGATCACCATGTCCGCGGCCGCCAGCCTGACCGACGCGTTCAAGGAAATCGGCCCCAAGTTCGAGGCCGCCAGGCCCGGCGCCACGGTGCGCTTCAACTTCGCCGCCTCGGGCGTGCTGCTGCAGCAGATCGGGCAGGGCGCCCCGGTCGACGTGTTCGCGAGCGCCGACCAGGAAACCATGAACCGCGGCGCCGAGCAGAAGCTCATCGACGTTGCCACCCGCAAGAACTTCGTGAGCAACAGCCTCGTGCTGGTCGAGCCCGCGAAAGACGGCGTCGGCGTCAAGTCGCTGCAGGACCTCACCGGTGCCAGTGTCAAGAAAATCGCCGTCGGCAAGACCGCCACCGTGCCGGTCGGCCGCTACACCAAGCAGGTGCTCGACAACGCCAATCTCTGGACCGTGCTCGAACCCAAGTTCGTGCAGGCCGACAGCGTGCGCCAGGTGCTCGACTACGTGAGCCGCGGCGAGGTCGAGGCCGGCTTCGTCTACCGCACCGACGCAGCGGTGGCTGGCGACAAGGTCAGGATCGCCCTCTCGCCTTCGAGCAGCAGCCCCGTGACGTACCCGATCGCGGTGGTGGCCGAGAGCAGGCAGAAGTCGCTGGCCGGCGACTTCCTCAACTTCCTCTCGACCGACGCCGCGCAGGAAGTGCTCGCCCGCTACGGATTCGGCAAGCCATGATCGACGTCGATCTGAAGCTCACGGTCCGGGACGGGGCGCGCCGCTTCGACCTGGCCGCGCGCTTTCAGACCGATGTTCCCTTCGCCGCGCTCTACGGCCCGTCGGGCGCGGGCAAGTCGCTCACGCTGCAAGCCATCGCGGGGTTGCTGCATCCGTCGTCGGGGCATGTGCGCCTGGATGGCCGCACGCTCTACGACGCGGCGCAGCGCATCGACGTGCCGGCGCCCGAGCGGCGCATCGGCTACCTGTTCCAGAACTACGCGCTGTTCCCGCACCTCACGGTGCGCGAGAACGTGTCCTTCGGCCTCACCTCGTGGCGCCGTCGCCGGTTGCCGCCGAAAGAGGCGGAGACGGTGCAGGCCCTGCTCGAAGGTTTCGGCCTCGCCGCGCTCGCCGACAGCCGGCCGCAAAAACTCTCGGGCGGCCAGCAGCAGCGCGTGGCGCTCGCGCGTGCGCTGGCCTGCCAGCCGCAGGTGCTGCTGCTCGACGAACCCTTCGCTGCCCTCAACCCGATGCTGCGCAGCGAACTGCGCAACGAGCTTGCACAGGTGCGCCGCCAGTGGGGCATTCCGGTGCTGATGATCACGCACGACATCGAGGACGTGCTCGCGCTTGCCGACGTGGCGTTTGTCTACAAGGACGGCCAGGTGGTGCGCGAGATCGACCTGCACACCGCCGAGAGCCGCGACATCGCACTGCGCGAAGTGGCGGGCGCGCCGTTGGTCGAGGAGACGCCGCTGCGCAGCAAGTTGCGTGGTCTGCTGACCCAGGATGTGCGGGGTTGATGTTTGTGTATTGCATATGCGATACACTTTTTCGATGAAATCCGCCACCATCCCTTCCGTGCGTGTCGAGCCCGAGTTCCGGGCTGAAGTCGAGCAGGTTCTCGGTGAGGGCGAGTCCATGTCCCAATTCGTCGAAGCAGCCGTTCGTGCATGCGTTTCGCAGCGGAAGAGCCAGGCAGAGTTTGTTGCTCGCGGTATGAAATCCCTGACCAGCGCGCGTCGCAGTGGCGATTACGTCGATGCGAGTGAAGTGATGCAGCGCCTTAAGACAAGACTGGCCACGGCGAAGCGACAGAGCACTGCGCGCAGGTGAGTTACACGGTCCGATTCACGCGCCAGGCGGCTGAAGACCTGCAGCGGTTGTATGACTTCGTGGTCGACCGGGAACTCGAAAGAGGCGGAGACTTGGAGTTGGCCTCGCGGGCTCTCGAAGCGATAGAGCACGGCATTGCCACCCTCGCTTTCTCACCCTTTACTTGCCGCAAGGCGAGCGGCAGCCCTTTCATTCGCGAACTCGTGATTCCGTTTGGCGCCAGTGGCTATGTCGCCCTGTTCGAGATAGAGGCGAGCGACTTGATCGTCGTGGCTGCTGTCAGGCATCAGCGGGAAGACGACTACCACTGAATCCGGTGCGCTCCCGCGCAGCGGCGTGCGCTGCCCAGCTTGGCGCCGCCTCTTCATTTCCTTTTTGAATCGGCGCATGTCCCGATTCAATTTGACGCTCCCTGTGCCCACGGCGAACACTCGCCCGCATGAGCAGTGAGCAGAAGATCGAGTTTTACAAGGGCCCCGCGGGCGGTTGGGGCGCACTTCGCAGCGTGACGAATGCGCTGCTGCGGCAGGACATTCCCCTCAAGGGCGCGAAGACGCTGCTCTCGGCCAACCAGCCCGACGGTTTCGACTGCCCCGGCTGCGCCTGGCCCGACCGCAACCACGCCTCGACCTTCGAGTTCTGCGAGAACGGCGTGAAGGCCGTGGCGGCCGAAGCGACCGCGCGCCGCGCCGGCCCCGAGTTGTTCGCCAAGCACACCGTGGCGCAGCTGGCCGAGCAAAGCGATTTCTGGCTCGAAGACCAGGGCCGCCTCACGCACCCGATGGCCTATGACGCAGCGAGCGACAAGTACGTGCCCATCGGCTGGGACGACGCTTTCGCATTGATCGCGCGCCACCTGAACGCGCTGCCGGATCCGAACCAGGCCATCTTCTACACCTCGGGCCGCGCGAGCAACGAGGCGGCGTTCCTGTACCAGCTCTTCGTGCGCGAGTACGGCACCAACAATTTCCCCGACTGCTCGAACATGTGCCATGAGCCGAGCGGCAGCGGCATGCGCCCGCAGATCGGCGTGGGCAAGGGCACGGTCACGCTCGAGGATTTCGAGAAGGCCGACGCCATCTTCATCTTCGGCCAGAACCCCGGCACCAACCATCCGCGCATGCTCGGCGAGCTGCGCGCGGCATCCAGGCGCGGCGCGCGCATCGTGAGCTTCAACCCGCTGCGCGAGCGCGGGCTGGAGCGCTTTGCCGATCCGCAGGACAAGCTGGAGATGGCGACCCTGGGCTCCACGCCCATCAGCACGCACTACTTCCAGCTGCGCGTGGGCGGCGACTTTGCGGCCGTGAAGGGAATGATGAAGCACGTCATCGAGCGCGAAGACGCGCTTGTCGCGCGCGGCGAAGCCTCGGTGCTCGATCACGCCTTCATCGCCACGCACACCACCGGTTTCGAGTCGCTCGCCGACGACTTGCGCGCCGAGTCGTGGGACGTGCTGGTGCAGGAGTCGGGCCTCACGCAGGAGCAGCTGCGGGCCGCGGCCGAGGTGTACCTCGGCGCGAAGAAGGTCATCGCCTGCTGGGGCATGGGCATCACGCAGCACCAGCACTCGGTGGCGACGATCCAGATGATCGTCAACTGGCTCATGCTGTGCGGCCACATGGGCCGCGAAGGCGCGGGCGCCTGCCCGGTGCGCGGGCACAGCAACGTGCAGGGCGACCGCACCATGGGCATCTGGGAAAAGCCGCCGGCAGCGCTGCTCGACCGGCTGCAGCAGGTGTTCGGCTTCGAGCCGCCGCGCCAGAACGGCCTGGACACGGTCGAGGCGATCCAGGCGATGCTCGACGGCAAGGGCCGCGTGTTCTTCGCGCTCGGCGGCAACTTCGCCGCCGCCACGCCCGACACCGACCAGACCTGGAAGGGCCTCAAGCAGTGCGACCTCACGGTGCACGTGACCACCAAGCTCAACCGCAGCCACATCGTGCACGGGCGCGAGGCGCTGATCCTGCCGTGCCTGGGCCGCACCGAGATCGACATGCAGGCCAACGGCCCGCAAGGCGTGACGGTGGAAGACTCGATGAGCATGGTGCACATCTCGATGGGCATCAACCCGCCCGCGTCCGACCTGCTGCTGTCGGAGCCGGCCATCGTGGCGCGGCTCGCGGCGGCCACCATCGGCGCGCGCAGCAAGACGCCGTGGCTCTGGCTCATCGAGGACTACGCACGCATCCGCGACAAGATCGAAGCGGTGTTCGACGACTTCAAGGACTTCAACGCCCGTGTCGCCAAGCCCGGCGGCTTTCGCCTTCGCAACACCGCGAGCGAACGCGTGTGGGCGACCGCCTCGGAAAAGGCCGTGTTTTTCACCCATGCCGTGCCGCGCGACACGCCCTCGCACCGGGCACGCGCGCGCATCCGCGACACACAGGTGTTCACGCTCTTCACCACGCGCTCGCACGATCAGTACAACACCACCATCTACGGCATGGACGACCGCTACCGCGGCGTGTTCGGCCAGCGCCGCGTGGTCTTCATCCACGCCGAGGACATCCGCGCGCTGGGCATGAAGGACGGCGACTGGGTCGACCTGCAGACGGTATGGAACGACGGCCAGGAACGCCGCGCCGACCGCTTCAAGCTGGTGGCCTACGACATTCCGCGCGGCAACATCGCGGCCTATTACCCCGAGACCAATCCACTGGTGCCGCTGTCGGCGGTGGCGGAGAACGCGGGCACGCCGACATCCAAGTCCATTCCCGTGGTGCTGGTGCCGCACGAGCTGCCGATCCAGAAGCTCTCGGAGGACGCGGCGGACGGCATGGTTGCAACGGCATGAGCGCACTGCTCGAAGACAGCCTCTCGGTCGCCATCCTGCGCATGCTCGCGCAGGAACCGGCGGGCACCGGCGTCTCGCTGCCGCGGCTTGGCAAGCGCCTGGGCCAAGGCGCGAGCGTCCTGATGCGCCGTCTCACGCTGATGGGCGATGCGGCCATCGGCGGCGTGCGCGGGCCCGGCTGGGTGCGCGTGGTCCAGCATGACGACCGCTGGGTCGCGCACCTCGAAGCCCCTGGCCGCGCGCAGGTTCAAACACTGCCCCCGGCTGACGAGAACGGCGATTGAGAAGGTGTGAAGAAACCGTAGCGAGCGGTTCGAGCTTGCACCGAGGACCGGAGCCGTACTCTGTACGGTGAGGACCGCAGGTGCGAGATCGGACCGCGCAGTAGGTTTATTCACACCTTCTGAGCGGACAATGGCCGGCCTATCCGGAGCCACCATGTCCCAGCCCGACCTCGCCGATTCCGAAGACACCCTGCCATCGCTTTCACGACACGCCGTGCATGTGTTCGGCGAACGGGGCATGGGCCCCGAAGGCGCGTTGCGCGACGACACGCTGGCGGCCGAGGTGCCGGTCGCGCTGGTCTTCAACGGCGTCTCGCACGCGGTGATGATGGCCACGCCGCTCGACCTGGAAGATTTCGCGCTCGGCTTCGCGCTGAGCGAAGGCATTCTCGACAGCGCCGCCGACTGCCGCGGCATCGAGGTGCAGACCATCGATGCCATCTCGGCCGGCCTCCCTGAAGGCATGCCCGGCATCGAAGTGCAGCTCGACATCTCCACCCGCAGCTTCGAGCGCCTGAAGGGGCGCCGCCGCAGCCTCGCGGGCCGCACGGGCTGCGGCGTGTGCGGCGTCGAAAGTTTCGCGGGGCTCGACATCACACCGCAGCCGGTGCCGCCGCGCGACTGGATCGAGCGCATCGACCTCGAAACCGTGCTGCACGCCTTCGCCGCGCTGCCCGCGCGCCAGGTCCTGAACGCCGAGGCGGGCGCCATCCATGCCGCGGGCTGGGCCACGGTGGAGGGCGAACTCACCGACGTGATGGAAGACGTGGGCCGGCACAACGCGCTCGACAAGCTGCTCGGCCGGCTCGCGCGCGCAGGGCGGCTCGAAGAGCCGGGCTTCGTGTTGATGTCCAGCCGCGGCAGCCACGAACTCGTGCGCAAGTGCGGGCGTCTCGGCATCGCGGCGATGGCGACCATCTCGGCGCCCACCGCCATGGGCGTGCGCATGGCCGAACTGAGCGGCCTGCGCTTCTGGGGGCTGTGCCGCGCGCCGCGCGGCGTGCTCTATGCGAGCGGCCTGTCCGGCCGCTGAGGCGCCGTCACACCACGGTGCCGAAAAGCGCGCCGATAGCCGCGGTGACCCCCATGGCCAGTGCGCCCCAGAAAGTCACGCGCCACGCTGCCAACGGCACGGACGCGCCGCCGGCCCGGGCGGAAACGGCACCGAGTAGCGCCAGGCACGCGAGCGACGCGCCCCCCACCACATAGCCCAGGCCGGGCCCCGGAACCAGCGCCGCGATCGCCAGCGGCAACCCGGCGCCGACCGAAAAGCTGGCCGCCGAGGCCATGGCCGCCTGCACGGGCCGCGCGCTGGCGGCGCCGGACAGGCCGAGTTCGTCGCGCGAGTGCGCACCGAGCGCGTCGTGCTTCATCAACTGCGCGGCGACCTCTCGTGCCAACTCGGGCGCCACGCCGCGCGATGCATAGATGCCCGCGAGCTCGCTCAACTCGCTGGCGGGTTGTTCTTCGAGCTCCCGGCGCTCGCGGGCGAGGTCGGCATTTTCCGTGTCGGCCTGCGAGTGCACCGACACGTATTCGCCTGCCGCCATGGACATGGCGCCGGCCACCAGCCCCGCGATGCCGCTCACGAGCACGGCGCTGTGGCTCGACCCTGCGGCGGCCACGCCGAGCAGCAGGCTGGCGGTGGAGACGATGCCGTCGTTGGCACCGAGCACGGCGGCACGCAGCCAGCCGATGCGGTCGGTGCGGTGTCCCTCGCGGTGGGCCCGCACCGATGTCATCGACGGCTTCTCGCCGGGTGGGGCACGCTTCGCTCCGCACGAAGCCCGATGCGCCGCAAGGTGTTGTCCTTGACCACGTAGTGATGAAACAGCCCCGCGGCCGCATGCAGCCCGATAAGAAAGTAGCCGATCGTGCCCAGCGCCTCGTGGGCATCCTCCAGCCGGTGCGCCAGCCCGGTGTCCGGCGCGAGCAGCGACGGCAGCGCGAGGCCGAAGAGCGCAACGGGCTTGTCGTCCGCGCTCAGTGCCAGCCAGCCCAGCAACGGCATGGCGATCATGAAGACGTACAGCGCCACGCTCATGAACCGCGCCAGCCGGGCCTGCCAGGGCGGCATCGGCGGGGCGATGGGCGGTGTCGCGCCGGAGGTCCAGCGTGCCGCGAGCCTTGCCGTCACCAGCGCCAGCACGCACAGCCCGAGCGAGAAGTGCAGCGACTTCATGCCCGCGCGCAGCGCACTGCCGCGGGGCGTCAGGTCGCGCAGTTCCATCAAGGCGTAGACGGCGACCAGCAGGAGCAGCATCAGCCAGTGCAGCGCGACCAGCACCGCGCTGTAGCGCTGCGGGGTGTTTTTCCAGTTCATTTGCTTCTTCCCTGCGCGTGTGGGCCGCGCGGCAGCAGTTTCGATGGACTCATGGCCGGCTCTTTTGATCTGGGACAAGAAAGCCTGTCGTGCGCATGCAGCGCCGCATGGCTTGTCAGTGAGCGTCGCCCAGCCTTCGAACCGCCTCGGCGACCGCCTCGATGCCCTGATCGCTCAGGTCGTTGGCCGCCACGCTGCGGCGGCGCTCCCAGGCCTTGAAGTGGAGCTCCTGGGACTTCTGGTAGTGCGGGTCGTAGTGCAGCGCCATCAGCTCGGCGAAGAGCTTCGGCAGGTTCGCCTCGTGCGCCCATTGCTGCCAGCGCGCCACCGTTTCCTTGCCCTGCAGTTCCTTGAGCACACCCAGCTTGTCGGCCAGCGCATCGCGGTCGTCGCCGAGGTAGGCGTAGTCGCGCAGTAGGTAGGCCAGGCGCGCCTCGGGCGTGGCCGCCACTTCGATGCAGGGCGCGGCCCGCATCTGCGCCACCAGCGACAGCGGCAGCGAGAGCCGGCCGATGCGGATGCTCTCGCCCTCGACGTACAGCGGGCGCTTCAGGTCGATGGCTTCGAGCACCGTGGCGATGCGCGTCTCGAAATGCTTTTGCGACGGCTGCGGCACGCCGGGCAGCGAACCGAGCAGCGAACCCTTGTGGCTCGCGAAATCTTCCAGGTCGAGCACCTGTTCGCCGCGCTCGGCCAGCGCATGCAGCACGCGCGTCTTGGCGCTGCCGGTGGCACCGCAGATCACACGCAGGTCGAGCTGCGGGGCCAGCGAATCGATCTGCGTGATGACGTGGCGGCGAAAGCTCTTGTAGCCGCCGGCGAGCTGCTGCGCGTCCCAGCCGACGAGCCGCAGCCACGTCACCATCGAGCCGCTGCGCATGCCGCCGCGCCAGCAATAGACCAGCGGCTTCCACTTCTCGGGCCGGTCGGCCAGCGTGTCGCGCAGATGCTTCGCGATGTTGGCCGCGACCATCGCACCGCCGATGCGCCGGGCCTCGAAGGCGCCGGTCTGCACGTAGACGGTGCCCACGATGCGGCGCTCCTCGTCGTCGAGCACCGGGCAGTTGATGGCGCCGGGAATGTGGTCGAGCGCGAACTCGGCCGGCGAGCGGGCGTCGATGATCGTGTCGAAGGCGTGGCGGTCGCCGACCCGCACGGGCTGGCGATGACTCATGGCAGGAACCTCATGCGCCCGATTGTCGCCGGAGGCCTCAGGCGTACGCGGGACCTAAGCCTCGGCGCAAGCGAGCGCTCGCAAAGTCCACGAGGGTGACCAGCACGAACATCGCGATCAGCACCGTCATCGCCTGCTGCTGCTGGAAGATCGACAGGTGGAAGTACAGCAGCTGTCCCAGCCCGCCGCCGCCCACGAAGCCGAGCACCGCGGCCATGCGGATGTTCATCTCCCAGCGGTAGAGCGTGTAGGCGACCCACTGCGGCAGCACGATCGGCAGGCTCGCGTAGCTGAAGGCGCTGACCGGGCCGGCGCCCGAGAGCGTGAGCGCGTGCTCGGGCTCGCGCGGGGCGTTTTCCAGCGCCTCGGCGAAGAGACGGCCCAGCACGCCGGTGGTGTGCAGCGAGAGCGCCAAGGCGCCTGCAAAAGGGCCGATGCCGGCCGCCAGCACCATCAGCGCAGCCCAGACCAGCTCGGGCACGCTGCGCAAGAAGTTGAGGACGAAGCGCGCGACATGCCGCGGCAGCCAGCCGGCGCGGCCCGAGGCTGGCAGCGCGAGCACGGCGCCCGCGATGGCCGCCAGCACCGTGCCGAGCGCCGACACGGCCAGCGTCTGCAACGCGCCGTTGCCGACCTTCGCGAGAAAGTCGGGCGACACATCGGGCGGGAAGAATTCGGCGATGAACTTGCCCATGAGCCGCAGCGATTCGGCCGAGCCCAGCGCGCGGTAGTCGATGCCGAGGTAGACGAAGCTGGCGACCGTCGCCGCCGCGATCAGTCCCACCGCGAACCAGCAGCGAAGGCAAGGAGGTGGGCGCGGCGGGAGCTTGCTCATGCGAGCAGCCTCCGCAGCGCATTGCTCAGCATGTCGGCCAGCAGCACGAGCACGAGAAACACGAGAAGGATGCTGCTCGCCTCGCCGCCATTGAGCATCTTCATCGACTGGTCCATCAGCTGGCCGAGGCCGCCTGCGCCGACGAAGCCCATCACCACCGAGGCGCGCACCGCGCATTCCCAGCGGTAGACGGTGTAGGAGGCCAGCTCCTGCGCGGTATGGGGCAAGAGGCCATAGCAGAGCGCCGCGAGCCGGCCGCTGCCGCTTTCGAGCAGCGCGCGTGCGGGGCGCGTGTCGGTCGATTCGAGGATTTCGGCGTAGACCTTGCCCAGCATGCCGCCGTAGGTGATGGCCAGCGCCAGTACACCGGCCGCGGGGCCGAGGCCGAGCGCGCGCACGAAGAGCAGTGCCCAGACGATTTCGGGAATGGCGCGCAGCACCATCAGCAGCCAGCGCGCGGCCTGCCGCACGATGCCGGCCTGCACGCGGCCCGGCCCCGGGCCGATGCGCGAGATGGAAAGGGCGCGCGTCGTCACGAACGCGAGCGGTGCGCCGATGAGCAACGCGAGCGCGGTGCCGGCCGTGGCCATGGCCAGCGTCTCCAGCGTGGCCTTGGCGAGCAATGCGAGGAAGGCGGGCGAGCCATCGGGCGGAAAGAAGCCCGCGAGAAAGCCGCCGATGACCGCAAGGTTGCCGCTGCCGAGCAGCGCCCATGGCTTGAACTCCGAGAGCGCCAGCATCGGCCAGGCGATGACGAGCGCGGCGAGCCAGCCGGCCAGCCGCCGCATCGCCTGCGGATCGCGATGGACGACGGTGGTGGTGGTCACGGGCAGTCCGGACGCTGGAAGGCCATCTCGGCGGCGACGGGCTGCGGCGCGTGCTGCACGGCCACGCCGCCTTCGCTCGCATAGAGCGCATCGAGCATCGCGGGCGTGACCTCGGCGGTCGGCAGGTCGAACACCACCTGTCCGCTGCGCATGCCGACGACGCGGGGAAACCAGCGCAGTGCAAGGTCCACCGCATGCAGCGAGGCGACCAGCGTGGCGCCCGTGGATTCGCTCTGCGCAACGAGCTCGCCGATGGCGGCATCGGCCAGCGTCGGGTCGAGCGCGGAGACGGGCTCGTCGGCCAGCAGCAGGGCGGGCCGCTGGTACAGCACGCGCGCGATGCCCACGCGCTGCAACTGGCCACCCGAGAGGCGGTCGCAGCGGTCGAACAGGCGGTCTTCGAGCGAGAGGCGCGACAGCACCTCGTAGGCGCCGGCGATGTCCGAGGGATGAAAAAGCGAACCCAGCGCGCGCAGCACCGACCACTCGCCGAGCCGGCCCGCCAGCACCGCGGTGACCACGCGCAGGCGCGGCGCGATCGGCGGCGCCTGGTGCACGGTGCCGATGCGCGCGCGCAGCTTCTTCAGTGCGCCGGCCGGCAGCCGCCAGGGCCTGGCACCCAGCGCCTGCACATCTCCTTCACCGGGCCGCAATGCCGCGCCGAGCACGCGCAGCAGCGTCGTCTTGCCCGCGCCCGAAGGCCCGATGACGGCGATGCGCTCGCCATCGCGCGCGGCCAGCGTCACCCCGGCCAGCGCGCGCTGGCCGTTGGGATGCACCATGCCGACACCGTCGAGCGAGAAACCCATCCGCGCGTTCTCTCTTCTTACTTGATGAGGCCGGCCGACTTGCCCGCCGTCTCGATGCCGTCGTAGTTCGACGACTTCGTCGGAATGAACTTGCTGGCGCGCTGCAGCGCCATGATTTCCTTGTGCGCCGGGTTCGCGGGGTCGAGCTTCAGGAACGCGTCCGTCAGCTTCTTCTGCAGCGCCGCGTCCATGCCCGGGCGCACCGTCCAGTTGTAGTCGTAGTAGGTCGGCGTGGTCGCGAGCACGCGCACCTTGGCGGCGTTGGGGTTCTTCGACTCGACCAGCTTGTCCCACACCGAGGCGTTGAGCACACCGGCTTCGGCGCGCGATGCGGCAACGAAGGCCACGGTCGCGTCGTGCGCGCCCGAGAACGCGACGGTCTTGAAGTCCTTCTCGGGGTTGATGCCAGCCTGCAGCAGGAAGTAGCGCGGCATCAGGCTGCCGGAGGTGGAGGAGGGCGCGCCGAATGCGAAGGTCTTGCCCTTCAGGTCGGCCAGCGTCTTGGCGGTGCTGGCCACCGGCACGATGAACTTGCTGGTGAACACCTCGTCTTCCGCGCGCTGCACGATCGGCACCGCGCCGCCGTTGGTGCGGATGCGCGCCTGCACGAAGGTGAAGCCGCCGAGCCAGGCCATGTCGATCTTGTTCGTCGCCAGGCCCTCGACCACGGCGGCGTAGTCGGTCACGGGCGTGAACTGCACGTCCATGCCGGTTTCCTTCTTCAGGTAGTCGCCCAGCGGGGTGAACTTGCGCTGCAGTTCGGTGGGCGCCTCGTCGGGAATGGCCGAGACGCGCAGCACGCCCTGCGCGAGGGCGCCGAAGCTGGCGACCGAGACGGTGAGCGCGAGCGCGATGCGGGAGAGCTTGTTCATGAGGATGGCCTGTGGTGAGAACGATAAAAAGGGTGTATCGGCAGCGATGGGCGCAACGCGGGTGGGGCTTCGATAATCGCGGCTTGTCTCATCCGACCGAACCGCTTCCATGACCGATGCCGCATCCTCCAAGCTTCTGAATCCGCTGGCGCCGCTGCGACTCACCAGCTTCTCGCACGGTGGCGGCTGCGGCTGCAAGATCGCGCCCGGGGTGCTGTCGCAGATCCTGAAGAACCACGCGGGGGGAATGATCCCGCCCGAGCTCATGGTGGGCATCGAGACCGCCGACGACGCGGCAGTCTACAGGCTCAACGACCAGCAGGCGCTGATCGCGACCACCGACTTCTTCATGCCCATCGTGGACGACCCCTACGAGTTCGGGCGCATCGCGGCCACCAATGCGATCAGCGACGTGTACGCCATGGGTGGCCGGCCGATCATGGCGCTGGCGCTCGTGGCGATGCCGATCAACCAGCTGCCTGTGGAAGTGATCGCCGAGATCGTGCGCGGCGGGCAGGACGTGTGCCGCGCGGCCGGCATTCCGATCGCGGGCGGCCACACCATCGACTCGGTCGAACCCATCTACGGCCTCGTCGCGATGGGGCTGGTGCATCCGGACCGCGTGCGCCGCAATGCCGATGCGAAGGCCGGCGACGTGCTGGTGCTGGGCAAGCCACTCGGCGTGGGCGTGCTGTCGGCGGCGCTCAAGAAGGAGCAGCTGTCGGAGGCGGGCTACCGGCAGCTGATCGAGAACACCACCAGGCTCAACACGCCCGGCATCGCACTGGCTGCGCTCGACGGCGTGCACGCACTGACCGACGTGACGGGCTTCGGCCTCGCCGGCCACGCGCTCGAGTTGGCGCGCGGCGCGAAGCTGGCCGCGGTGCTCGAATGGTCGAAGGTGCCGCTGCTCGACAACGTGGCCGCGATGGCTGCCGAGGGCTTCGTCACCGGCGCATCGGGCCGCAACTGGGCGGGCTACGGTGCCGACGTGGAACTGGCCGCAGGTCTGCCGTCCACCGCGCAGAACCTGCTGAGCGATCCGCAGACTTCCGGGGGCCTGCTCGTGAGCTGCGCGCCTGAAGCGGTCGATGCGGTGCTGGAGATCTTCCGCAAGGAAGGCTTTGCAGCGGCGGCCGTCATCGGCCGCGTCGAGGCGGGAGAGCCCGCCTTGCGCGTCCTGCCCTGACCCCCTGCTTTTCGCGCCCGGCCTGCCCCAAGGGGGAAATAACCCTTGAACCCGCCCGCGGCAGTAGCCGTCGGCTATCGTTCGCGCCATGACCGACTCCCTCCGCCTTGGCTGGCGCACGCTCTGGCGCGACCTGCGCGCCGGTGAGCTGCGCCTCTTGATCGTTGCCGTGCTGCTGGCCGTGGCCGCACTCACGGCGGTCGGCTTCTTCGCCGACCGGCTGCAGGGCGGGTTGAAGCGCGATGCGCGGCAACTGCTGGGCGGCGATGCGGTGATCGTGAGCGACAACCCGACGCCCGATGCCTTCGTGGCGCAGGCGAAATCGCTGGGCCTGGAAGGCACGGCCACCTACGGCTTTCCCACCATGGCGCGGGCCGACGACGTGCAGGGCGGCGCGAGCAAGCTCGTGGCGCTGAAGGCGGTGACGACGGGGTATCCGCTGCGCGGCAACCTGCAGACCTCGACCACCTTCGCGGGCCCGGGCGAGATCACCCGCGACATCCCGCCGGCCGGCGAGGTGTGGGTCGATGCCTCGTTGCTCGATTCGCTCGGCCTGAAGATCGGCGACCCGCTGCTCCTGGGTGACACGAGCCTGCGCGTGGGCCGCATCATCACGCTGGAGCCCGACCGGGGCGCCGGCTTCATGAGCTTTTCGCCGCGCGTGATGCTCAACCAGGCCGACGTGGCGCGCACCGGGCTCGTGCAGCCGGCCAGCCGCGTGGGCTATCGCTACGCCGTGGCGGGCAGCGATGCGGCGGTCAAGCGTTTCACCGACTGGGCCGAGGCCACCATCAAGAAGGGCGAGTTGCGCGGCGTGCGGCTCGATTCCTTCGAAGGCGGCCGGCCCGAAATGCGCCAGACGCTCGAACGCGCCGAGAAATTCCTGAGCCTCGTCGCGCTGCTCGCGGCGCTGCTGTCGGCCGTGGCCGTGGCGCTCGCCGCGCGCGGATTCGCGGCCAGCCACCTGGACGACTGCGCGATGCTGCGCGTGCTCGGCCAGAGCCAGCGCACCATCGCGATGGCCTATGCCTTCGAGTTCGCGGTGATCGGCCTCGTGGCGAGCGGCATCGGCGTGGCCATCGGCTTTGCGGTGCACTACGTGTTCGTGCTGCTGCTGGCCGGGTTGGTCGAGACGGCGCTGCCCGCCGCCACGCTGTGGCCGGTGGCCTTCGGCCTCGGCATGGGGCTCACGCTGCTGTTCGCCTTCGGCCTGCCGCCGGTGCTGCAATTGGCGCGCGTGCCGCCGCTGCGCGTGATCCGGCGCGACGTGGGCGGGCTCAAGCCCGCATCGCTCGCGGTGCTCGGCATCGGCGTGGCGGGTTTTGCGGCGCTGCTGATGGCGGCGAGCAGCGACATCAAGCTCGGCCTGATCGCGGTCGGCGGCTTTGCGGGTGCCGTGGCCGTGTTCGCATTGCTCAGCTGGCTCGCGGTAAAGGTGCTGCGCCGCAGCGTCAACGAGACCACCGCGCCGCGCTGGCTGGTGCTGGCCACTCGGCAGATTTCGGCGCGGCCCGCCTATGCCGTGGTGCAGGTCAGCGCGCTCGCAGTGGGCCTGCTGGCGCTGGTGCTGCTCGTGCTGCTCCGTACCGACCTCGTCGCCAGCTGGCGCAAGGCCACGCCGCCCGACGCGCCGAACCGTTTCGTCATCAACGTGATGCCAGACCAGAGCGATGCGTTCCAGAAGTCGCTGCGCGATGCGGGCGTGGGCAAGTTCGACTGGTACCCGATGATCCGTGGGCGCCTGGTTGCGATCAACGACAAGCCGGTGACCCCCGACGACTACGTCGAGGACCGCGCCAAGCGCCTGGTGGACCGCGAGTTCAACTTGAGCAACGCCATGGAGGCGCCCGCGCACAACAGCATCACCGCGGGCGCATGGAAGCCCGGCGCGGCGGGCGAGGTGAGCGTGGAAGAAGGCCTGGCCGACACGCTGGGCCTGAAGCTCGGCGACACACTGCGCTTCGACATCGGCGGCATGCAGAACGACGCGCGCATCACCTCGCTGCGCAAGGTCGACTGGGGCTCGATGCACGCCAACTTCTTCGTGATGTACACGGTGGCCTCGCTGCCCGACGTGCCGGTCACCTACATGGGCGCCTTCCGCGCGCCCGAGACGCGCGGTTTCGACAACGCGCTGGTGCGCAGCTACCCGAACGTGACCAACGTGGACATGAGCGCGACCATCAACCAGGTGCAGCGCGTGCTCGACCAGGTGATCCGCGCGGTCGAGTTCCTGTTCGGCTTCACGCTCGCGGCGGGGCTGGTGGTGCTGTTCGCCGCGGTAACGGCCACGCGCGAGGAGCGGGCACGCGAGTTCGCGGTGATGCGTGCGGTCGGCGCACGCGCGAGCCTCTTGCGGCAGGTGCAGCGCGCCGAGCTGATCGGCGTGGGCCTGCTCGCGGGCTTTCTCGCGAGCATCGTGGCCTCGGTGATCGGCTGGGGGCTCGCGCGCTATGTGTTCGAGTTCACCTGGACCGCATCGCCGATCGTGCCTGTCGCGGGCGCGCTGGCCGGCGCGGCGCTCGCGCTGGCTGCGGGGTGGTGGGGCCTGCGCGACGTGCTGCGCCGCCCGGTGGTCGACACGCTGCGCCGCGCGGCCGAATAGGGACCGGCGGCACCGTACAGTTTTTTTCTTTCGCGATCGGCAAGACGGGGCCGGGGATGCAATACATTCCCCGGCCCCGTATTCATTTCAAGAAGAGAAATTCCTGCATGCGCTTGGCGTCATTCCAGATCACCAACTTTCGCTCGATCAACGACAGCGGCTCCATCGACTCCACACAGATCACGGCGATCCTCGGTCGAAATGACAGCGGCAAATCGAACCTGCTGCGCGCGCTCCACAGCCTGAACCCGGCCGAAGGCCTCGCAGAACTCAGTCCGATCAAGGACTTTCCGCGGCACCGCCGCCTCGAGGAATGCCGGGGCGACACGCCCGTCGTCGCGACGCGCTGGGCGCTCGACGACAGCGAACGCGCCGAACTGAAGGCGATTCTTCCGCGCGCATCGGACGTGCGCCATGTCACCGCGGGCCGGGGCTATGCCGCGGCGCGCTGGACCGGCCTCGAAGGCCTCGGCGAACTCTCGCTCGACGTGTCGGACATCAAGGGCAAGGTCCGCAAGATCGTGCCCGCCGTCAAGGCCGCGGCCGAGAAGGTCGCCGAAGCCGCCCGCGCCACGCTGGAGCAGGAGGCCGATGCCTTCGACGCCGCGATGATCCCGAGCCCCGACTACATCCGGTGGTCCGAAGGCGCGGTGAAGGCGCTGCAGGCCCTGCGCCGGGCGATGGCCGCGGCGGATGCCGAACTCAGCGACAAGCAGGAGCAGATGCTGGTCGAGCTGGAGGAGATGGCCCATGCCATTGCCAACGACACGCCCGCGCTTGCGAAGGCGAAGCAATGGGTGCTCGAAAAGCTGCCGCGCTTCGTCTACGTGGACGAATACCCCGCACTGCCCGGCCGCCAGAACATCGCCGACTACCTCGTGCGCAAGGGCTGGGGCCAGGCCATGCCCGAGCAGCGCAGCTTCGAGAAGCTCTGCAAGGTCGCGGGGCTCGATCCGCAGCTGCTGCAGGACCTGCTCGAGAAGAACGACCAGGCCACGCGCAACCAACTCGTGAACCGCGCGGGCTCGGTCGTCACCTCGGAAATCCGCCGGGTGTGGAAGGACCGCGAACTCAAGGTCCGCTTCAACCTCGACGGGCCGTACATGGACACGCTGGTGTCCGACCCGAACGGCGCCTACGAGGTCGAAGTGAATCTCGACGAGCGCAGCCGCGGCTTCCAGTGGTTCTTCTCGTTCTACATCACCTTCTTTGCCGACACGCGGGGCGCGGGTGATGCCATCTTGCTGCTGGACGAGCCGGGCCTGCACCTGCACGCGAATTCGCAGGCCGACCTGCTCGCGCACTTCGAACGCGACTTCGGCAACCAGATCGTCTATACGACGCACTCGCCGTTCATGGTGCCCGTGCACCGGCTGGATGCGGTGCGCACGGCCAGCATGAGCGAGGCGGCGGGGACGACGGTGAGCAACAAGGCCGAAGGGGATGCGCGGACGCTTTATCCGTTGCAGGCGGCGATTGCGCTGAGCCGGATGGGGAGTGAGCCGGTGAAGGCGCAGCCGAAGGAGAGCGTGCCGCGCGTCGAGGCCCCGCCCGCGGAAGCACGCATCGCAGAAACGGTCCTCTGATATACGGCTCGCCGCCTGCCTCAGCGCGCGGTGTCTTGCAGGAAGTCCCGGCCCATCGAGTCCAGGTCGCGCAACGAGAGGATCGGCGCGAACATGACGTCGCGCCGGTCCGTCGAGCGCTTCATGCCGAAGTACTGCTCGCCGATGGTTCGCTTCGTCATCTTGTAGAGGCGATCCTGGCCTTCTTCGGTGCCCTGCCCCAGGCGCGACATCGAAATTGCCGAAGCGTGGTGGCGCAGGTCGTGCTTCGAGAACACGAAGTTCAGCCCGGGCACGCTGTCGTTGATGTCGCGCTGCGTCAGCGCGATGAGCACGACGTTGTCACTCGCGTCGGGCAGACGCTGGCCGGCCCTGCGCGTCTCGGCCAGCACCTCGTCGGCCGAGTACTGTGCCCGGCCGCGCAACGCCGTTGTGGCGATCGGCGCCATGGGCGGCGAGGCCTTCACGTTCAGGTGCAGTTCGTCGGCGAGCACGCGCGCCATGCGTTGGGCGTCCTCGAGAGGGAAATCGTCCAGTGGCATCAGGTAGACCACCACGCGACCGTCCGTGGTGGCCCGCGCGGCGGGAGCCAAGGGCGCCATCACGTATGCACCGGGCGGTGGTGCCAGGCGCGTGATGGCAACGGATTGCGTCGTGGGTGGGGTCGGTTCAGTGGGTGTCGTCACCGCCTGGACCTCGGATTCTTTGTCGAGACCCGCGATGTTTTCAACGATAGTTTTCGGAATGGTCAGCGGTAACAGCACCGTGTCGAGCACCAGCGAGAAAGGTACGTCGATCTGCGTTGAGTGGCCGGTCGCCATCATGCGAGTGCCGGAATACGGCGCCAGCTTGCCGCACGAGTCGCAGAAGGCCGTGGCGATAGTGCCGCAGCCGCTCAGGGCGCCACTCAGGAGCAGGATCGCAAGGGCTCTGGAAGCTGTCATGGATGTTTCCCTCCATCTGTTTTTGCCGTTCCTCGTGCGGGCGATGGCGCACTCCTTGAGTTCGGTCTCAAACCGCACCAACCATGTGTCGGATGCGCGGGCATTTTTGGTGGGCTTCGGCGGACTGCAGGAACACGACCTTCATTGCGCGCCCTCTTGATCCAGTTCGGTGAACACCTCGTCCGCAGACCTGAATTCGCCCCGTTCGATTTCGTGATGGCCGAGCATCAGGACTTTCAGCAGTTCGGGAATCGCTTCGCGTTCTTCGTTGGAGCGGACCGAAGGGGTCTCCACTGTCTCTGTGGCGTGACTCTTGGGATCGTTGATGGGTTGGACCCGCGTCGAAGAATTCATTGGTCTCGCCCCGCTGTTGCCGTGGATCGGACGGATTGTGGTCTGAGTTAGGTCTTGCTTGCTTGTGCGATTGCGTCGTCGTCCTTGAACATGTGCTCCCCCGCAAAGTCCACGAACGCCCGCACCTTCGGCGACAGCTGCCGGCTCGATGACCACAGCGCCGAGAACTGCCCCTGGCGCACGAGGTGCGTCTCGAGCACGCGTTGCAGTTCGCCGCGGCAGAGCGAGTCGCGCGCGAGGAAGTCGGGCATGTAGGCCACGCCGAGGCCGGCCACGGCCGCGCCGAGCATGGCTTCCATGTTGTTGCACAGCAGGCCGGGCGGCAGTTGGGTGGGCAGGCCGGGCAGGTCCCAGTCCTCGATCTTTCCGCCGGTCACGAACTTGTAGCGCAGGCAACTGTGCCGGGCCAGGTCGGCCGGCACTTGCGGCACGCCGTGTTCGGCCAGGTAGGCGGGCGAGGCGACCAGCACGAAGTTGAACGGGCCGAGCCGGCGCGCCACGAGCTGCGAGTCGCCGAGCTCGCCGCTGCGGATCGCCACGTCCACGCCCTCGGCGATCACGTCGACCAGCCGGTCGTTGAAGTCGAGGTCGAGTTCGATCTCGGGGTAGCGCGCCTTGAAGGCCGGCAGGATCGGCAGCAGGAAGCGATAGCCGATGGTCGGCAGGCTCACGCGAAGGCGACCCCTGGGCGCTGCGACCGCGTCCTGCATCATGGCCCGCGCATCGTCGAGCTCATCGAGGATGCGGCGGCAGCGCTCGTGGAACATGGCGCCTTCCTCGGTCAGCCGCACATGCCGTGTGGTGCGGTTGAAGAGCCGCAGGCCCAGCTGCTGTTCGAGCCGCGCGACGTTCTTGCCCACGGCCGAGGCCGAGATGCCCAGCAGCCGCCCGGCCTTGGCAAAGCTCAACAGGTCGGCCGCCCGCACGAAGGATTCGAGTCCGCTGAAGCTGTCCATGGATTAACAACCTTGGGTTGGGAGTGTGAGGATCAATGGCGCCATTTTCATTCCATTGATTCCTTTCTATCTTCGGTGGCTCCTTTTCCACTTCGCGTGAAAGCCACCGATGTCTTCGCCTTCTCCTTCAAAGAACTGGCTGCTGGCCGCCGTCTGCCTCGCGGCGCTGGGCATGCCGCTGAGCTTCACCGGCCCGGCGGTGGTGCTGCCCGCGATCCGCGACGCATTGGGTGGCACCCCGGTGCAGCTGAACTGGGTGACCAACGCCTTCATGCTGAGCTTCGGCGCGACGCTGATGGCGGCCGGCGCGCTCGCCGATGCCTACGGCCGCAAGCGCGTCTTCCTGATGGGGCTCGCGGTGGTCGCGCTGAGCAGTTCGCTGCTGACGCTCGCGCCGGGCATCGTCGCCTTCGATCTCGCGCGTGCCTTGCAGGGGCTGGGCTCGGCGGCTGCGTTCGCGGCGGGCACGGCGGCGCTGGCGCAGGTGTTCGACGGCGCGGCGCGCACGCGGGCGTTCAGCTTCATCGGCACGTCGTTCGGCGTGGGGCTGTCGTGCGGCTCGATCCTCTCGGGCTGGCTCGCCGAGAGCTTCGGCTGGCAGTCGGTGATGCTGAGCCCGGGAGCGATCAGCCTTCTTGCGCTTTGCATCGCCTCGCTGAGCATGCGCGAGTCGAGCAATCCGCATGCGATGGGGCTCGACATGCCGGGCACGCTCACCTTCACCGCCGCGCTGACGCTGCTCACGCTCGGCGTGCTGCAGGCGCCCGACAGCGGCTGGGGCAGCCCGTGGGTGATCGGCGCGCTGGCGGGCGCGGCGCTGATGGGCGCGGCCTTCATCGCCATCGAGCGGCGCGTGGCGCATCCGATGCTCGACCTGTCGCTGTTCCGCTTTCCGCGTTTTGTCGGCGTGCAGCTGCTGGCTGCGGCGCCGGCCTATGGTTTCGTCGTGCTGCTGGTGCTGCTGCCGATCCGCTTCATCGGGCTGGAAGGGCGCAGCGCGATGGAGGCGGGCGTGTTCATGTTCGCGCTCTCGGGGCCGATCCTCGTGGTGCCGACGCTCGCGGCGTCGCTTGCGCACCGGTTTTCCGCCGGCGTGATCTCTGCAGTGGGCTTGCTGGTGTGCGCGGCGGGGTTGCTCTGGCTCAGTTACTGCGCGCCGGGCACGCCGCTGCACGCGATCGTGTGGCCGCTGCTCCTGATCGGCGCGGGCATCGGCCTGCCGTGGGGCCTGATGGACGGGCTCGCGGTGAGCGTGGTGCCGCGCGAGCGCGCGGGCATGGCGTCGGGCATCTTCAACACGGTGCGGGTGGCGGGGGAGGGCATCGCACTTGCGCTGGTCGGGGCGGGGTTGACGGCGCTGGTGGCGCTGCAACTGGGGCGCTTGCCCGCGCATCCCGGCGCGGCGGCATCGCAGGCGGCGCAGCGGGTGACGACGGGCGACCTGTCGCAGGCGCTCGCGCTGCTGCCGGGCGTGGACCGCGCGGCGCTGCTGCATGCGTATGGCGCGGCGTTCGGCACGCTGCTCTGCGTGCTGGCCGGCGTGACTGTGTTGACGGCGCTGGTGGTGTTCGTGTTCCTGCGTGGCGAGACCCACGCCGAAGCGGGCGCGGTCGCATTGGAGTCGTCGGCCTGTTGAAGGCAAGGCGTCACAAAGAACCTGCAGGTCTTCCTGTCCAATAGCGGCATGGAACACCTACCGAACGACGTGGCCGAGCGCCTCACCGAACTCGAGATCAAG
Source organism: Variovorax boronicumulans (assembly GCF_030812215.1). Taxonomy (GTDB): domain Bacteria; phylum Pseudomonadota; class Gammaproteobacteria; order Burkholderiales; family Burkholderiaceae_C; genus Variovorax; species Variovorax boronicumulans_C. The sequence goes on from NZ_JAUSSG010000003.1 coordinate 144,636, forward strand.
TCGAGCTACGCCGACGATCTGCTGGAACAGCTGAACATGACGATCTACCGGCAACAGCAGCAGATCGACAGCCTGATCCAGCAGGTGGCGCACCTGCGGCAACTGAGCCAGAACGCGGGGCAGGACGGGGCGACGCGCAATCTTCGCGACGAGCTACCGCCGCATTACTGAACGGGAAAGCTCAGCCGTGCGAATGCCAGAGCACCGCGAAGAAATGGCAGGTGCTGCCGGCCAGCACGAAGAGGTGCCACACCGAATGGGCGAAGCGGATCTTGTTGTCGAACAGGAAGACGACGGCACCCGCGGTATAGAAGAGTCCGCCGGCCACGAGCCAGCCCAGCCCCGCCGGTGACATGCGCTCGTACAGCGGCACCGCCGCCATCAGCGCCATCCAGCCCATCGCCACATAGAGCCCGGTCGACCACAGCGGATGCTGCAGCCGGTTGAACAGCTTGGCACCCACGCCCAGCGCGGCCGCCGCGCAGATCGCGCCGAACAGCGTCCAGCCCCACGGCCCGCGCAGCACGCCGAACAAGAAGGGCATGTAGCTGCCCGCGATGAAGAGATAGATCGCCGCGTGGTCCAGCCGGTTGAACCAGGCCTTGGCCCGGCCGATGGGCAGCGCGTGGTACAGCGTGGAGATGAGGTACAGCACGATGGCCGTGCCCGCGAAGAGCGAAACGCCGACCACGCTGGCGGCCTGGCCCTTCTGGGCGGCGCTGTAGACCAGGATCGGCAGCGAGGCGATCGCCAGCAGCAGGCCGAGGCCGTGGCTCAGGGCGTTGAAGAGTTCTTCCATCCCGGTCTGGTCGCGCGCCGCAGAGGCCGGCTTTTTCTTCGGATCGACGGGAAGGGGCTGCAGCTGCATGGGTGGGCTATTCGTCATCATGAACAGAACCTCAGGAATCGGGTTTGGTTTCGCATGGATTCGCAAAACCGGCAGATCATGTTACTTGACCTGCTGTTTGCCGAGTTTGCGTGCCAATGTGCGCCGATGCATGCCGAGGCGCCGCGCGGTCTCGGAGATGTTGAAGCCGGTCTCTGCCAGCATCTCGTGGATGCGCTCCCATTCGAGCGTCTTGATCGAGGTCGAGCGGTTGGTCAGCTCCACCTCGGTGGTGCCGGTCGCGCGGCCGAAGGCGGCCTCGATGTCGTCGGTGTTCGAGGGCTTGGCGAGATAGTGGCAGGCGCCCAGCTTGATGGCCTCCACCGCGGTGGCGATGCTGGCGAAGCCCGTGAGCACCACGATCAGCGCCTTCGGGTTGTGCCGGTGCAGCATCTGCACGCAAGCCAGGCCCGAGGCCTCGCCGTTGAGTTTCAGGTCGACCACCGCATAGCCCGGCGATTGCTCCGGCGACCGGGTCTCCAGCAACGCCTCGACGTCCTCCGCATTGCTCGCATGCATCACCGTGTAGCCGCGGCGCTCGAAGGAGCGGCTGAGCGTGCGCGCGAAGGCCTCGTCGTCCTCGACGATCAGCAGCTGGCGTGGGGCTTGGGCGGTTTCTTCCGTCATGGCTTGGCGTTGGCGATGGGCTCTGCCGGCGAGGCCGCCTCGTCGTCGGCTTCCTCTTCTTCCAGCACGATGGCCGCGAGCGGCAGCGTGACGGTCACGATGGCTCCGCCCTCGGGTCGATTGCGCGCCGCGACGCGGCCGCCCAAGGTGCGCGCCACATTGGCGACGAGGAACAGCCCGAGCCCGCCGCCCGGGCGGCCCTTGCTCGACTGGTAGGGCTTGCCGAATTCCTTGAGGATCGCCGGCAGGAACCCCGGACCCGCGTCGGTGACGGTGATCGTGAGGTCGTCGGCATCGTGCGCCGCCTCGAGGCGCAACCAGTGCGGCGAGGCCTCCAGGGCGTTGTCCAGCACGTTGCAGATCATCTGCTTGAGGGCCGAGTCGGAGACCATGGGCAGGTCCTGGCCGAAGCGGTTGTCGTAGTCGAATTCCTCGACCGGGCGGGTGGTGCGCCACTCTTCCACGAGGTCATCGAGGAAGGTGCTCACCGTGGTTTCTTCGGACGACTCGCCGCGCGCCTCCCCAGCCGACAGGAGGATGCCGCTCACGATGCTCTTGCAGCGCTGTATCTGCAGTTCCATCTCGGCCACCTCGGTCAAAAGCTCGGGATCGGAGCTGAAGTGCGGCAGCCGCCGCCAGTCTCCGAGGATCACCGCCAGCGTGGCGAGGGGCGTGCCCAGTTCGTGCGCGGCGCCCGAGGCGAGCAGGCCCATGCGCACGATGTGTTCTTCTTCCGAGGCGCGCTGGCGCAGGTCGGCCAGCCGCGCATCGCGTGCGCGCAGGTTGCCGCTGATGCGGGTGATGAAGATCACCAGCAGCGCCGCGTTGAGCGCAAAGCACACCAGCATGCCCTGGATGTACGGGCTCCAGAGGCCCCGGTTGTGGTCCAGCGGCAGCGCGAGCGGGCGCGAGAACAGCGCAAGGCCTGCGAAGCACAGGCTGGTGATGACCACGATGGTCCAGGTCGACCAGGCCTTCAGCAGCACCGCACCCAAAATTACCTGCAGCAGGTAGAGAAAGACGAACGGGTTGGTCGCGCCGCCGCTCAGGTAGAGCTGGGCCGTGAGCGTGGCCACGTCGACCAGCAGCGCGAGGAACAGCTCGCCGTTGGTCACGCGGCGGTGGGTCCGCGAGCGCAGCAGGCTCACCATGTTGAAGAGGGCGAGGCAGGTGAGCACCTGCAGCATGTTGTCCAGCGGCAGCCGGATGCCGAAGCCGTAGTGCACCACCAGGATGGTGGCCACCTGCCCGACCACCGCGAACCAGCGCAGCTGGATCAGCTGCTGCATGTTCTTGTGGCCGGTGGCGTTGTCCAGGCTCGCCACGCCGGCGCGGGGGGCGGGCAGTTCGCCCGCGACCGCTTCAGTCGCGGCGCGCATCGGAGCGAGGGCTGGGGTCGGCATGGGCCGCATTTTCGCTGCTGCCGCCGGGAGCCCGCCCGGCGCGCCTGCGCCCGTCGCGCCAGACGAACCAGGCGGCGCCCAGCACCATCAGCGCGAGGCCATACCAGGTGAGGGCGTAGACGAGGTGGCTGTTGGGAAAGGTGATGACCGTGAGGCCGCGCACGGGGTAGTCGGCCATGTCGGCCGCTTGGGGCGAGATCGACGGATCGGCCTCGGCATCGACGAAGTAGGGCGCCACGTCATTCAGCCCGCGTGCCGCGCCGATGGCCTGCACGTCGCGCGAGAACCAGCGGTCGGCGGCGGGGTCGTTCTTGCGGAGGAAACCGCCCTGGGGTTCGGTGATGCGCAAGAGGCCGGCGACGGTGACTTCGCCCTTCACCTCGGTGGCTGCGCGGCTCGCGCGGTCGCGTGCTTCGGGCGGCACGAAGCCGCGATTGACCAGCACCACGGTCCCGTCGGCCGCACGCAGCGGCGTCAGCACCCAGAAGCCGGCGCCGAGCCGGGTGCTGGCCTGGGTCAGCGTTTCCTTGTCGTGCAGGAAGGTGCCGGTGAGGCGCACATGGCGGTATTCGTCGTTGGCCGCGCTCACTTGCGGCCAGTCGGCGCGCGCCGGGGGCTCGGCGGCCGGGGCATGCACGCGCTGGTCGACGCGGGCGATGAGATCGAGCTTCCAGGCCCTGCGCTCGACCTGCCAGGTGCCGAGCGCGAAGAAGCCGGCAAAGGCCAGCACCGCACAGACCGCCAGTGCCACCCGGGCGGCCGCGGAGCGCGGGCGGCCTGCCGGTTTGTCGTGGCTGGAGAGGAGGTCTGGCGGCGGTGTCGTCAAGGCATGTTCTTCATGTCGTGGACCGACATCGGCATCATGTTGGTGTTCATGTGGTACATGACCCAGAGCGAACCGGCCAGCGTGATGACGACCAGCACGATCGTGAAGATCAGCGCCAGCATGTTCCAGCCGCTCTCGGACTTGGCGTCCATGTGCAGGAAATAGATCATGTGCACCACGATCTGCACCGCGGCGAAGCCCAGGATGATGAGCGAGGTGGTGTTCGCGTTAGGAATCACCTTGCCCATGACGAGCCAGAACGGAATCGCCGTCAGGATCACGGCCAGCACGAAGCCGGTCATGTAGCCCTTGAAGGTGCTGTGGCTCACGGGGCCATCGTCGTGATGGTCGTCGTGCGCGTCATGACCGTGCGCGGCGGTGTCGATGTGGGCGCTCATTGAACAACCTTGCTGTGTGATACGTCGGCAATGCTCTTGTCGAGGAACACCGTGGAACCGGCTTTGCCGGGCCACTGGTGTTGCCCCCGGTAGGGGGAAGGAGAAGCGACACGAAGTGCGCGGAGCCTGGGGGCGAGCCTTATTGCCGCGCTCATGCCATCGATCCCATCAGGTAGACAAAGGTGAAGACGCCGATCCACACGACGTCCAGGAAGTGCCAGAACATCGACAGGCACATCAGGCGGCGGCGGTTCGCGGCGGTAAAGCCGTGCTTGGGCAGCTGGATCATCAGCACGATGAGCCAGATGATGCCGAAGCTCACGTGCAGGCCGTGGGTGCCCACCAGTGCGAAGAACGACGACAGGAACGCGCTGCGCTGCGGGCCCGCGCCTTCGTGCAGGAGGTGCGCGAATTCGTAGAGTTCGAGGCCGATGAAGCCCGCACCCAGCAGGCCCGTGATGGCCAGCCACACGAGCACGCCGCCCATGCGCTTCTTCTGCATCTCGAGCATCGCGAAGCCGTAGGTGATCGACGACAGCAGCAGCAGCGAGGTGTTGATCGCCACCAGCGGCAGGTCGAACAGGTCGGCGCCCGAAGGGCCGGCCGCGTAGTTGCGACCCAGCACGCCGTACACCGCGAACAGGCACGCGAAGATGAGGCAGTCGCTCATCAGGTAGAGCCAGAAGCCCAGCAGCGTGCCGTTCTCGGGGTGGTGGTCGTTGCCGACGTGGAACAGCTCGAACACGGGCGGCTTGCCGGTGTGGTCGCTATGGGCATGCACGCCCGCGGGCGTTTGGAGAGCAGTGGTATCAGACATGGGCGGCTCCCAGGAGGCGCGTGCGTTCGCCTTCGGTGCGAACGACGTCTTCCGCGGGGATGTAGTAGTCGCGCTTGTAGTTGAAGGTATGGATGATCACGGCGGCCAGCATGACGACGAAGCCGATGCCCGCCACGAGCCACATCTGCCAGATCAGCGCGAAGCCGCACGCCGCTGCCAGGGCCGCGATGATGAAGCCGGCGCTGGTGTTCTTGGGCATGTGGATCGGCGTGAAGCCTTCCAGCGGACGCGCGTAGCCGCGGCGCTTCATGTCGGTCCAGGCATCGTTGTCATGGATGCGCGGCGTGAACGCGAAGTTGTAGGCCGGCGGCGGCGAGGAGGTCGACCACTCGAGCGTGCGGCCGTTCCACGGGTCGCCGGTGGTGTCGCGCAGCGACTCGCGGCGGATGTAGCTCACCACCAGCTGGATGATGAACGAGGCGATGCCCAGCGCGATCAGCACGGCGCCGAAGGCGGCGATCTGGAACCAGATCTGCAGCGACATGTCCTGGAAGTGGCTCATGCGGCGGGTGACGCCCATCAGGCCCAGGATGTACAGCGGCATGAACGCGAACCAGAAGCCCACGATCCAGAACCAGAACGAGCACTTGCCCCAGAACGGATCGAGCTTGTAGCCGAAGGCCTTGGGGAACCAGTAGGTGATGCCCGCCAGCATGCCGAACAGCACGCCGCCGATGATCACGTTGTGGAAGTGGGCGATCAGGAACAGGCTGTTGTGCAGCACGAAGTCGGCCGGGGGAACGGCCAGCAGCACGCCGGTCATGCCGCCGATCACGAAGGTGATCATGAAGCCGATGGTCCACATCATGGGCAGCTCGTAGCGGATGCGGCCGCGGTACATGGTGAAGAGCCAGTTGAAGATCTTCGCGCCCGTCGGGATCGAGATGATCATCGTCGTGATGCCGAAGAACGAATTCACGCTGGCGCCCGAGCCCATGGTGAAGAAGTGGTGCAGCCACACGAGGTACGACAGGATCGTGATCACGACCGTGGCGTACACCATCGAGGCGTAGCCGAAGAGGCGCTTGCCCGAGAAGGTGGAGACCACTTCCGAGAAGATGCCGAAGGCCGGCAGGATCAGGATGTACACCTCGGGGTGGCCCCAGATCCAGATCAGGTTCACGTACATCATGGCGTTGCCGCCCAGGTCGTTCGTGAAGAAGTTGGTGCCGACGTAGCGGTCGAGCGACAGCAGGGCCAGCACGGCGGTCAGCACCGGGAAGGCGGCGACGATCAGCACGTTGGTGCAGAGGGCGGTCCAGGTGAAGACGGGCATCTTCATCATCGTCATGCCGGGCGCGCGCATCTTCACGATGGTGGCCAGCAGGTTGACGCCGGAGAGCAAGGTACCTACCCCCGCTATCTGCAACGACCATATGTAGTAGTCGACCCCCACGTCGGGACTGAAGAGAATGCCCGACAGCGGCGGATACGCGAGCCAGCCGGTCTTGGCGAACTCGCCGACGAACAGCGACGCCATCACGAGGCCGGCGCCGAAGGTGGTCATCCAGAAGCTGAAGTTGTTCAGGAACGGGAAGGCCACGTCGCGTGCGCCGATCTGCAGCGGCACCACGAAGTTCATGAGGCCCGTGACCAGCGGCATCGCCACGAAGAAGATCATGATCACGCCGTGGGCGGTGAAGATCTGGTCGTAGTGGTGGGGCGGCAGGAAGCCCGCGTTGTCGCCGAAGGCGAAGGCCTGCTGGGCCCGCATCATGATCGCGTCGGCAAAGCCGCGCAGCAGCATCACCAGCCCGAGGATGATGTACATGATGCCGATCTTCTTGTGGTCGATGCTGGTGATCCAGTCTCGCCACAGCACGCCCCACACCTTGAAGTAGGTGATGGCGCCCAGGAGGGCAATGCCGCCCAGCACCACGGCCGCGAAGGTCGCGAGCAGGATGGGCTCGTGATAGGGAATCGCCTCCCATGTGAGGCGGCCGAAGACGAGCTTCGTCAGGTCAAGGTTCTGCAACATCTTATTCTTCGGTAGTGCACATCGCGGTGACGTACTTGCGCGTGGGCGAATCGACGAGGGAGTCGGTCTGCCAGGCTTGCTTGGTGGCGACATTGAAGGCGCCGGGCTTGCCCAGTCCACCGTTGGCATCGATGGCCATCATTTCCTTCATGCACATCTTGTTGCGGTCGACGCAGAGATTCAGGATGGCGTCGTACAGGGTGGCGTCGACGGAGGCGTAGTGGCGCACGGGTTCGCGCTCGCTCGGCACTTCGAGCTTCAGGTACTTCTCGCGGGTCAGCTCGCCTTCCTTGCCGGCCTTGACCTTGGCAACCCACTGGTCGAAGTCGCCGTTGCTCAGGCCATGGAACTTGAAGCGCATGCCCGAGAAGCCCGCGCCGCTGTAGTTGGCCGAGAAGCCTTCGAATTCGCCTGGCTTGTTGATCACGGCGTGCAGCTTGGTCTGCATGCCCGGCATGGCGTAGATCTGGCCGGCCAGCGCGGGGATGAAGAAAGAGTTCATCACCGAGGAGGCGGTGATCTTGAAGCTGATCGGCACATCCACCGGCGCGGCAAGTTCGTTCACCGTGGCGATGCCCTGTTCGGGGTAGATGAAGAGCCACTTCCAGTCGAGCGCGACCACTTCGACCACCAGCGGCTTGGTCTCGGGCGAGATCTGGCGCTTGGCATCGAGGCGGCTCAGGGGCCGGTAGGGGTCGAGCGTGTGGGTGCTGATCCAGGTGATCGCGCCGAGCGCGATGATGATCAGCAGCGGCGCCGCCCAGATCGCGAGTTCGAGCTGGGTGGAGTGGTCCCAGTCGGGGCTGTAGGTGGCCTCCTTGTTCGACTGGCGGTAACGCCAGGCGAAGAAGATGGTCAGCGCGATCACCGGGATGATGATGATCAGCATCAGCACCGTGGACACGACGATGAGTCGGCCCTGCTGGTTGGCGATGTCGCCGGAGGGGTTCATGAGCACCGTGTTGCAGCCCGCCAGCAAGGCGAGGGGAAGCAAGACGAGCCATCGGCGAAGGGAGTGGAGGGTGGGCATGCCGAAGAGAAAGAAAGAGGTGCGTGGGCTGCGCAAAGACTCCACAATCTACGACCAAAGGTTCCCGCCGCCTATTGGACGTTTTGTCCTATGGCGGGAATCCCCGTTCGGTGAGACGCTTGGAGCCTCTGTTCAATGGTCTACCTTTGTCACTGCCGGTGACACCCGAATTACAAAACGCAATGACGACGACGTCCAGCATCAGTCCGCAAGGCGCACAGCCTGTGCCGAACACGTCCGGAAACGGCGCCAGCCTGAGCCAGAGCGGCGACGCCGATCACTCGCACATCGCCCCGGGCGAGATCGCGGTGGGCGTGATCATCGGCCGCGCTTCCGAGTATTTCGACTTCTTCGTCTACGGCATCGCCTCGGTGCTGGTGTTCCCGTACATCTTCTTTCCGTTCGAGCAGCGCCTGGAGGGAGTCCTTTACGCGTTCGTGGTCTTCTCGTTCGCGTTCATTGCCCGGCCGTTCGGAACTGTCATCTCGATGGCGATCCAGCGACGATTCGGGCGCGAAACCAAGCTGACGATCGCGCTGTTCCTTTTGGGCACGTCCACGGCCGGCATCGCTTTCCTGCCGGGCTACGAGAGCATCGGCTTCACCGCGATCGTTCTGCTGTCGGTGTTCCGTTTCTGCCAGGGCCTGGCGCTCGGCGGTTCGTGGGACGGCCTGCCCTCGCTGCTCGCCCTCAATGCCCCGCCGAACCGCCGCGGCTGGTACGCCATGCTGGGCCAGCTGGGCGCGCCCATCGGCTTCTTCATTGCCAGCGCGCTGTTCGCGTACCTCTACGCAAGCCTCTCGATCAAGGAATTCCTCGACTGGGGCTGGCGCTACACCTTCTACGTGGCCTTCGCGATCAACGTGGTGGCGCTCTTCGCGCGCCTGCGCCTGGTGGCCACCGAAGAGTATTCGCGCCTGCTCGAAGAGCGCGAACTGCAGCCGACCAGCGTGGTCGAGCTGACCCGCTCGCAGGGCGCCAACCTCTTGATCGGCGCGTTCGCCGCACTGGCCAGCTATGCGCTGTTCCACCTGATCACCGTGTTCCCGCTCTCGTGGATCACGCTGTACTCCGACCAGTCGATCACCGAATTCCTGATCGTTCAGATGATCGGCGCGGTGTTCTGCGCCGGTGGCATCGTGGCCTCGGGCCTGATCGCTGACCGCGTGGGACGCCGTTTCACTTTGGGTGGCCTCGCCGCGATGATCGCTGTGTTCAGCGGTTTTGCGCCCACGCTGCTGGACGGCGGCCGCATCGGGCAGGACGTCTTCATCCTGCTGGGCTTCGTGCTGCTGGGCCTCTCGTACGGCCAGGCTGCAGGTGCCGTGACCTCGAACTTCGAACCCAAGTACCGCTACACCGGCGCGGCGCTCACGGCCGACCTGGCCTGGCTGATCGGCGCCGCGTTCGCACCGCTGGTCGCGCTGGGGCTGTCGGCGAACTTCGGGTTGGCCTACGTGAGCGTCTACCTGCTCTCGGGTGCGGCCGGCACGCTGGCGGCGCTGGGGTTGAACCGGGCGCTGGTGCGCGACTGAACGAACGGCGCACTGCCGACGTTCTCGACAAGGGGCCTCCGGGCCCCTTTTTCTTTTCCGATGCCGCGGCGCACTGACTTAGGATTCACCCATGTTCTCCGCCGCCATCTTCGACATGGACGGGCTCCTCATCGACTCGGAGCGGCCCATCATGGCCGCCTGGATCGAAGCGGCCCGCACGCTCGACATCGAGCTTTCGCACACGCAGTACCTGCAGGTCGTGGGCCTTGCCACCTCGGAGTCCGAGGTGATCCTGGGCACGCTGCTCGGCGGGCCCGATGCCTACCGCCACGCGATCGCGCATGTGCGCAAGCGCCTGCAGCTGGAGCGCTCCGACGGCACGCCGCTCTTTCCCATCAAGCCCGGAGCGGCCGAGTTCCTCGCCGCATTGCGCCAGCGCGGCACGCGTTGCGCGGTGGCTTCGTCGTCCACCAGCGGACAGATCCAGGCCTGCCTCGGCAGTCTCGATGTGCTCCATCACTTCGATGCCTTCGCGGGCGGCGACGAGGTCGCGCGCGCCAAGCCCGATCCGGCGCTCTACCTGCTCGCGGCCTCGCGCCTGGGTGTGGACCCTGCCGAGTGCATCGCCTTCGAGGACAGCGAGAACGGCGCCAAGGCCGCGCTGGCGGCGGGCTTGCGCGTCGTGATCGTTCCGGACCTCAAGCACCCGCCTGCATCGATCGTCGAGCGGGCGTTCCATGTGCTCGATTCGCTGCACGATGCGACGGCGCATTTGCCGCGCTGGTTTCCCGGCGAGATGGTGCGGCCATGACCCTCAAGATCGGCACTCTGTGCCACGTCGTCGACAGCTGCCTCGCCTCGCCGATGACCGAGCGCGCGGTCGGTCGCATCGTGGAGGTGGTCTCCGCGCCCTATGAAGCGCCCAGCGAGCGCTACCTGCCCGGCACCTACTACGACGTGCTGTTCGAGGGCTGGACCTTCTATTGCCGCAGCGACAAGCTCGTGCCCATCTCCGATCCCGGTGCGGACGTCGGCAGCTGGGAAGACGAATTCATCGACCTCCCCGCCGGCTCGCCTCAGAGCACTTCGTCGCGCAGCTGCGGGAACACCTTCGACACCTTCGCGAGCAGGTAGTCGCCATAGCGGCCGCTGAAGGCGTGCACGTTGGCGCGGTCCCAGCGCTCTGCGCTGTCGTCGAGGGCTTCCGCACCCGCAAGCCCTTCGATGCGCTGCACGCGCGCCTCGAAATTCGGATCGAAGAACAACGGAAACGACAGCCGGTCGCGCCCCGAGGTGTTGCGCTTCACGCGGTGCGGCGTCGACTTGTAGAGCCCGCCGGTCATGCGGTCGAGCATGTCGCCGATGTTGCAGACGAAAGAGCCGGCAATCGGCGGCGCATCGATCCAGCCGCCCGGCGTGTGTACCGCGAGGCCGCCCACGGTGTCCTGGTGAAGGATGGTGAGAAGGCCATAGTCGGTGTGTTCGCCGACGCCCCATTGCACATCGAGCCCTTCGGGCACGGGCTGCGAGGGGTAGTTGAAGAGGCGGAACAGGATCAGCGGATCGGCCGTGTAGCGCTCGGCGAAGTACGCGGCGGGCAGGCCGAGACTCAGCGCAATGCCTTCCATCAGCCGATGACCGAGCTGCGTCACCGCGGCCATGTAGTCGAGGATGGTTTCGCGAAAGCCCGGCACGTCGGGAAAGAGGTTCGGCCCGTGCACCGGCGTCTTCGCCAGCACCCGCGGATGCGTCGCGGGCAGTTCGGTGCCGAGGTAGAGGCCTTCCTTCCAGTCGGGCCGGCCCGAGGTCAGCTCGCCGCCGAGCGGGAAGAAGCCGCGCCACGCGCGCCCGCCGAGGGCCATGCGCCACTGCATCTTGGTTTCTTCGGGCAACTCGAAGAACTGGTGGCTCAGGTCTTCGAGGCGCTGCACCAGCGCCGCATCGACGCCGTGGCCTGTGACGTAGAAGAAGCCGTGCGCGCGACAGGCGGCGCCGATCTGCGCGGCCACGTCGCTGCGTTCGGGCGCGCCGGCCACGAGCGGCGCGACGTCGATCACGGGCAGCGAAAGAAGTGGGTCGATAGTGGTCATGGTCGAAGAGAGCATGTCACGCGTCGCGCGCGAACGGCGAGCGGATGTCCGAAAGAAACTGCTGCGCGCGCGGATGCTGCGGCCGGTTGAAGAAGTCGTCGGGCGTGGCGCGCTCCAGCACCTTGCCCTCGTCCATGAAGATCACGCGGTCGGCCACCTCGCGCGCGAAGCCCATCTCGTGCGTCACGCAGACCATGGTCATGCCGTCGCGCGTGAGGTCTCGCATCACCAGCAGCACCTCGCCGACCATCTCGGGGTCGAGCGCGCTGGTGGGCTCGTCGAACAGCATCAGCGGCGGCTGCATCGCGAGCGCACGCGCAATCGCCACGCGCTGCTGCTGGCCTCCCGACAACTCGCTCGGCCATGCATTGGCCTTGTTCGCAAGGCCCACGCGGTGCAACAGCGCCAACGCGCGCTCGTCGGCTTCCTTGCGCGAGAGGCCGCGCAACTGCATCGGCGCCATCGTGCAGTTCTGCAGCACCGTCAGGTGCGGGAACAGGTTGAACTGCTGGAACACGAAGCCGATGCGCGAGCGGAACGCGTTCACGTCGGTGCCGGGCGCGTGGATGTCCTGGCCCTCGAACAGAATGCGCCCCGACTGGATCGGCTCCAGCCGGTTGAATGTGCGGATCAGCGTCGACTTGCCCGAGCCCGAAGGTCCGCACACCACGACGACCTCGCCCTTGTGGATGGTCTCGTTGATGTCGACCAGGGCCTGGTAGCTGCCGTACCACTTGTTGACGTTCTGCAGTTCGATCATGCGGACACCTTGGGGGCCGTTGTGAGCATTAAGTAACCTCCGCGCTTCGCGCTGCGGTGCGAGCTTGCTTGGGGCGGCCCGGCGCGGCGCTCATGCCGCGGCGCGCAAGCCGCCGCTCCAGCCAGTAGGCGAAGCGCGAGAGGCCGAAGCAAAGAATGAAGTACGTGCCGCCCAGGATCAGGTAGATCTGCGCCGGCTTGGTGAACACCTGCGTGTTGATCTGCGTCGCGATGAACGACACCTCCGCCAGGCCGATGATGTAGCCGAGCGAGGTCTCCTTGATGGTCGAGACGAACTGGTTCACCAGCGAGGGCAGCATGCTGCGCAGTGCCTGCGGCAGCACCACGAGGCGCATCGCGCGGAAGTAGCTCAGGCCGAGCGCACGCGCCGTTTCCATCTGCCCGCGCGGCAAGCCCTGGATGCCGGCGCGCACGATCTCGGCGAGGTAGGCGGCATCGAAGATCACCAGCGCGATCAGCATGGTGGTGAACTGGTCGGTCTTCACGCCCGTCACGCTGGGCAGGAAGAAGTAGGCCCAGAAAATCACCATCAGCAAAGGCAGGCCGCGCACCACGAACACGAAGCCCGTCACCGGCCAGCGCAGCCACCGCCAGGGGCTCACGCGCGCGAGGCCGAGCACGATGCCCAGAGGCAGCGCGAGCACCAGCCCGCACGAGGCCAGCAGCAGCGTGAGCACCAGCCCGCCGAGCGGGCCGTTGGGGTACTGCCCGATGAGGAAGTAGACCCAGTAGTCGTTGATGATCTGCAGCATCAGCAATGGCCCCCACGCTCGGCACTTCGTGTCCTCGCTGCCCCCCGAGGGGGCCGCTCGCGCCTTGGGGCGGCCCGGCGCCGCTCGAACGCGTTCATATGGTCCGCACCGGGAAGCGGTGGTGATACCAGGTCGCCAGGCCGGTGATGGCCAGCGACACCGTGAGATACGCCGCGCTCGCGAACGCGAACGACTCGAAGCTGCGGAAGGTCGCGCTCTCGACCTGGCCGGCCTGGTACATGAGCTCGGCCACGCCGATCACGGTGGCGATCGAGGTGTTCTTCCAGAGGCTCAGCGTCTGCGAGATGAGCGGCGGCACCGTGACCCGCAGCGCCTGCGGCAGCACGACGCGGCGCATGGTGTCGAGAAAGCTGAAGCCCAGCGCGCGCCCGGCTTCGAACTGCACGGCCGGGATCGCGCGGATGCCGCTGCGGATGTCCTCCGCCATGAAGGCGGCCGTGTACAGCGCGAGCGCGACGATGGCGCTGTAGGCCTCGATGTGCCCCGCGTAGAGCCATTGCTTGATGCCGTCGGGCAGCAGTTCGGGGGCACCGAAATACCAGAAGAGCATGTGCGCGAGCAGCGGGATGTTGCGGATCGACTCCACGTACGCGAAGCCCAGCCAACGCAGCGGCGCGACCGGCGAGAGGCGCAGCAGCGCCACCACCAGCGCGATGGGCAGTGCGAGCACGAGCGAGGCCGCCAGCAGCTGCAGCGAGAGCAGGAGGCCCGCGACCAGCATGTCGTGGTACTTGCCGGTCAGCAGCAACGAGTAGTCGAACAGGGGCATGGGAAATCAGGGAGCGCGGCGAAAGACGCTGGAAGGCGCCGGGGCGCACATGGTACGCATGCGCGCCGTGCCGCTCAAAAAACGAAGGGCGGGTCGCTCGGCGGCCCGCCCTTCGTGCGACTGGCGACGAGGCTCAGTCGATCTTGTCCGACTCGAGCTTGAAGTCGCGCGTCTGGAAGCCCGATGCGGTGTCCGGGCCGTACCACTTCACGAAGATCTTCTGCGCTTCGCCCGACTTTTCCAGCTCGCGCAGCGTGTCGTCCACCACGGCCTTCAGTCCGCTCTCGCCCTTCTTGATGCCGATGGCCAGCGCCTCGGTGCTCAGGTTCTGCTTGAGCACGACGTACTGCGCCTTGGCCGGACCGAGCTTGGCGTAGCTGCGCAGCAGCGCGGCCTCGTCGTCCACGTAGCCCACGCCCTTGCCTTGCTGCAGCGCCTGGAAGGCTTGCTGGCTCGTGTCGAAGGTCACGACCTCGGCGGTGGGCACGGCCTTGCGGATGTTGGGCTCCTGCGTGCCGCCGCGAATGGTCAGCACCTTCTTGCCGCCCAGCTGGGGCACGTCGGTGATGCCGCTGTCCTTCTTGACGATGGCCTTCTGGCCGGTCACGAAAGTGGTGAGCGAGAAGTCGATCTGCGCTTCGCGCTCCTTGTTGTGCGTGAGGCCCGCGGCCACCAGGTCCACGTGGCCCTGCTGCAGCTCGGGAATGCGCGCGGCCACGGCGATTTGCTTGAGCACCGGCTTCACGCCGATCTTCTTGGCGATGGCGTTCACCAGGTCGACTTCGTAGCCGACGATCTGGCGCGTCTTGGGATCGACGAAGGTTGCGGGCTCGTCGGTGCCGAGCACGCCGACCACGAGTTCGCCTTTTTTCTTGATGTCGGCGAGCTGGTCTGCATGGGCGACGGTGCCCAGCAGGAAGGTGGAGGCGGCGAGGGCCGCGGCGAGCAAAGTGTGGCGCATGGTTGTTCTCTCTCCGGTTGGAAATTCAGGGCCGAACCATATCAATAAAACCGCAGATTATTAAATCGTCAATCGACATATGCATATGGCGTGTATGGGATGCCTTCGCAACCGGCTGGGTTAAATTCGCGGGCTTCCCCGGCATCACATCCAGCGAGGTCTTCATGATCATCAAACCGCGCGTGCGCGGCTTCATCTGCGTCACGACCCACCCCACGGGCTGCGAAGCCAACGTCAGGCAGCAGATCGACTACGTGCTGGCCCAGGGCCGGATTGCCGGGGGACCGAAGAAGGTGCTCGTCATCGGCGCATCGACCGGCTACGGCCTGGCCGCGCGCATCACCGCGGCCTTCGGCAGCGGCGCCGACACGCTGGGTGTGTTCTTCGAGCGGCCCGGCAGCGAGACCAAGCCCGGCTCGCCCGGCTGGTACAACACCGCGGCTTTCCACCGTGCGGCGGCCGAAGAAGGCCTCTACGCGAAGAGCATCAACGGCGACGGCTTCTCCGACGACGTGAAGCAGAAGACCATCGATGCGATCCGCGCGGACCTCGGCCAGGTCGACCTCGTCGTCTACAGCCTGGCCGCGCCGCGGCGCATGCATCCGAAGACCGGCCAGGTCTTCAACTCGACGCTCAAGCCCATCGGCAAGGCCGTGACCCTGCGCGGCCTGGACACCGACAACGAGGTCGTCAAGGACACCGTGCTGGAGCCCGCCACGCAGGAAGAAATCGACAACACCGTCGCCGTGATGGGCGGCGAGGACTGGCAGATGTGGATCGATGCGCTGCAAGACGCCGGCGTGCTGGCCGAGGGCGCGAAGACGACCGCCTTCACATATCTGGGCGAGCAGATCACGCACGACATCTACTGGAACGGCTCCATCGGCGCCGCCAAGAAAGACCTCGACCAGAAGGTGCTCGGCATTCGCGCCGGCTTGGCCGCGAAGGGCGGCGATGCGCGCGTGTCGGTGCTGAAGGCGGTCGTGACACAGGCGAGCTCGGCCATTCCGATGATGCCGCTGTACCTGTCGCTGCTGTTCAAGGTGATGAAGGAGAAGGGCACGCACGAGGGCTGCATCGAGCAGGTGCACGGCCTCTTTGCCGAGAGCCTCTACGGCCCCACGCCGCATCTGGACAGTGAAGGGCGCCTGCGTGCGGACTACAAGGAGCTGGCTCCCGATGTGCAGGCGCGCGTGGTCGAGCTCTGGCCCCAGGTCACCAGCGAGAACATCCACGAGCTCACCGACTTTGCGGGCTACAAGGCCGAGTTCCTGCGCCTCTTCGGCTTCGCGGTCGAAGGCGTGGACTACGAGGCCGACGTGAACCCCGATGTGGGCATTCCGAACCTCGTGCAGGTCCAGTAGAAGCACAGAGGGATACTCCCGCCCATGCAGATTCAAGAAAAACCGCCTGCCGGCACGCCCTTCGAGTGGATCGGCGGCGAGCCGAAGGTAGAGGCGCTGGTCGAGCGCTTCTACGACCTGATGGACCTCGAGCCCGCCTACGCGCAACTGCGTGCCGTGCACGGCACCAGCCTGGACAACGCGCGCCAGCGCCTCTTCTGGTTCCTGTGCGGCTGGCTCGGCGGCCCGCAGCACTACACCGACCGCTTCGGCCATCCGATGCTGCGCGCGCGTCATCTGCCGCAGAGCATCGGCGGCCACACCATCGGCATCAAGGAGCGCGACCAGTGGCTCGCCTGCATGGACCAGGCGATGGGCGAGACCGGCGTGCCGGACGACTTGCGCGCGCGTTTGCGCACCTCGTTCTTCCAGACCGCCGACTGGATGCGCAACCGCGGCGAATAAGAACAGACACCGATTCCGAAAGACTCTCCCTCATGAATTCCATCGTCATCATCGGCGGCGGCCACGCCGCGGCCCAGCTTTGCGCCGGCCTTGCCGAAGCCGGGCAGGGCGCACGCGTGCACCTGGTCTGCGAGGAGGCCTGCGAGCCGTACCACCGGCCGCCGCTGTCGAAAGCCTTCCTCAAGAGCGCCGAAGAAACCACGCAGCCGCACAAGGCCGCCGACTGGTACCGCGAAGCGGGCATCACGCTGCACCTGGGCGATGCGGCCGTGGCCATCGACCGCGAGGCGCACACCGTCACGCTGCGCTCGGGCGCGGTGCTGCCGTGGGAGCGCCTGGTGCTCGCCACCGGCACGCGCGCACGCCAGATGCCCGACCTGAAGCCAGGGCTCGAAAACGTCGCGAGCCTGCGCGCCGCCGACGAGGCGCATCGCCTGCGCGAACGGCTTGCCGGGGCGCAGCATGTCACCGTGCTCGGCGGTGGCTTCATCGGCCTCGAAGTGGCGGCCACCGTCAAGGCGCTCGGCAAGAGCGTGCAGGTGATCGAGAGTGCGCCGCGCCTGCTGGGCCGCGCCGTGTCGCCCGAGCTGTCGGCGCACGTGCTCGCGACGCATCGCGCGGCGGGCATCGACATCGTGCTCGGCGCGCAGACCGGCGCGTTCGAGGTCGAGGGTGATCGGCTCGTGTCGATCCTGGTCAACGGCGTGAAGCAGCCGGTGGACCTGCTGCTGCTGGGCATCGGCGCCGTGCCCGAGACCGCACTGGCGCAGGCCGCGGGTATCGAGTGCGCCGACGGCATCGTGGTCGATGGCCACATGCAGACCAGCGCCGCCGACGTGCTCGCCGTGGGCGACTGCACGCGCTTCCCCGACCGCCGCGCGGGCCGCACGATGCGGCTCGAATCGGTGCAGAACGCCAACGACCAGGCACGTACCGCGGTCGCCACGCTCACCGGCGCCGCGCGTCCGCACGATGTCGTCGCATGGTTCTGGTCCGACCAGGGCAGCATGCGCCTGCAGATGGTGGGCCTGATGCCCGCCGAAGGCACGCCGGGTCTGACGAGCGTGCGCCGCCCCGGCCCGAAGCCGGAGGCGTTCTCGCTGTTCCACTATGTCGATGGGCAGCTGGTGTGCGTCGAGTCGGTCAACGCACCGGTCGATCACATGATGAGCCGCAAGCTGCTCGAAGCGGGGCGCAACCCCGATCCCGCAGCGATTGCGGATGCGGCGATTCCGCTCAAGAACCACCTGGCGTAACCGCGCCGCGCCGTGATCGCAGTGACGCGCACGCCGGGCGGCTTCAGCGCCGCGCCGGCGCCAGCAGCACCACCAGCGCGCCCGCGCCGCCTTCGGCCGGCTTCGCCTGCACGAACGCGATCACCTCGTTCTTCTGGATCAGCCAGCGCTGCGTCTTGGTCTTGAGCACCGGCTGCTTGCCGGGCGAGCCGAGGCCCTTGCCGTGCACCACGCGCACGCAGCGCAGTCCCTGCTTGTACGCATTGCGGATGAAGCCGCCGAGTGCTTCGCGCGCCTCGTCGCTGCGCAGGCCGTGCAGGTCGACCTGCGCCTGGATCGACCAGTCGCCCTTGCGCAGCCGCGCCGTCACGTCGGTGCCGATGCCGGGGCGGCGAAAGCTCATGGCGTCGTCGACGTCCAGCAGCGTGGTCACGTCGAACTCGTCGGAGAGCGATTCGCGCAGCACGCGCTGCTCGTCGAGCTGGTGCTGCACCGGAATCGGCGCGGGCGGCTCGGGCGCGAGCGGCACGGCGGCCTTGCGGCGCAGCGGTTCGGTGGCACCGATGGCGCGGGCGAACAGGTCTTTCTCGGCCGCGCGCTTGCGCTCCGCAGCGGCCTTGGCCGCAGCCTCGGCCGCTTCGCGCTCGCGCGTTTCGGCCAGCGCCCGCTGCACCTGCTTGAGGTCGGCAAGGTTCTTCAGCGTCTTGGGTGTTTTCAGCGGCGGGGGACGCGAGGCCATCAGAGCAATCCTTTTTCGGCCATCGAGAAGCTCTGGCCCGGGCTCACGATGACGTGGTCGATCACGCGCACATCCACCAGCGAGAGCGCGGCCCTGAGCGTTTGCGTGAGCGATTCGTCGGCGCGCGAGGGCTCGATGCTGCCGCTCGGGTGGTTGTGCGCCAGCACCGCGGCCGCGGCCTGGTGGTGCAGGGCGCGCATGACGATTTCGCGCGGATAGACGCTGGCCTGCGTGAGCGTTCCGCGAAACAGCTCCTCCAGCACGATCAGCCGGTGCTGCACATCGAGGAACAGCACCGCGAACACCTCGTGCGGCCGCGAGCCGATGTGCAGCTGCACATACTGCTTGACCGCCTCGGGCGAGTCGAACACCGTGCGCTCCTTGAGCTGCTCGGCCATGGCGCGGCGCGCCAGTTCGAGCACCGCGATGAGTTCGGCGCGCTTGGCATCGCCGCCCATGCCCTTGACGACCTTCAGGTCCTCGGGGCCGGTGTTCAGCAGGCCCGAGAGGCCGCCGAAACGCTCGAGCAGTTCCTGCGCCATCTGCAGCACGTTCTTGCCCGGCACGCCGGTGCGCAGCAGCAGCGCCAGCAGTTCGGCGTCGGCCAGCGCGGCAACGCCTCGTGCGATGAGCTTTTCGCGCGGGCGGGCGTCTGCGGGGAGATCCTTGAAAGCCATCGAAACCTTGGGAAACCTTGAATGGAGCGGGTGGAAGGTCCCCGTCCTTAAAATGCAGTCCAGTTTATCGGGACACCCCCCTTGTCTTTGCCCACCTCCGCTTCCTCCATGTCCCACGTCGTGACTTCCGGCTCCTTCCTGACCCTGCATTACCGGCTGGCCGGACCGGCGGGCGACATCATCAACACCTTCGCCGACAAGCCCGCGACCCTGTCGCTCGGCACCGGCGAACTTTCGCCTGCCATGGAGCAGCGCCTGATGGGCCTCGAAGAGGGCACGCATGCCACCTTCGAGCTGCCTGCCGGCGAGGCTTTCGGCGATCGCAATCCCGAAATGCAGCAATGGGTCGCCAAGAAGCTGCTCGCGCAGATGGGCGACCCCGACGAGAAGTACGCCGTGGGCGACGTGGTGCAGTTCCCCACGCCCGATGGCACCGGCAGCTATGCCGGCGCGGTGATCGAATCGAGCGAGACCGCGGTGCGCTTCGACTTCAACCATCCCCTGGCCGGCCAGCCTGTGACCTTCGAGGTCCGGTTGATCGGGGTGCTATGAGCCGCCGGGCCGCTCCCAAGGCGAATACCGCAGCGCGAAGCGCGGAGGTCTCCGAATGAACCGGGGCATCGAGGAAGTCCTCCTCGCCGAGCCGCGCGGCTTTTGCGCCGGCGTGGACCGCGCCATCGAGATCGTCGAACGCGCCATCGCCAAGTTCGGTGCGCCGATCTATGTGCGCCACGAGATCGTGCACAACACCTATGTGGTGAACGAGCTCAAGGCCAAGGGCGCGATCTTCATCGAGGAGCTCTCCGACGTGCCGCCCGGCGCCACGCTGGTGTTCAGCGCGCACGGCGTGAGCAAGGCGGTGGAGCAGGAGGCGCGCGACCGCGGCTTCGAGATCTTCGATGCCACCTGCCCGCTGGTGACCAAGGTGCACGTCGAGGTGGCCAAGCTCGCCAAGGAAGGCTACGAGTTCATCATGATCGGCCACAAGGGGCACCCCGAGGTCGAGGGCACGATGGGCCAGCTCTCCAGCGGCATCCATCTCGTGGAAGACGTCGCCGATGTCGCGAAGGTCTCGCCCGCGCAGACCGACAAGCTCGCGGTCGTCACCCAGACCACGCTCAGCGTGGACGACGCGGCCGAGATCGCCGCAGCGGTGCGCGCGCGCTTTCCGAGCGTGCGCGAGCCCAAGCAGCAGGACATCTGCTACGCCACGCAGAACCGCCAGGACGCGGTGAAGATCATGAGCCCGCAGGTCGACCTCGTGATCGTGGTCGGCAGCCCCACCAGCTCCAACAGCAACCGGCTGCGCGAGCTCGCGCAGCGGCTGGGCACCGAGAGCTACATGGTCGATTCGGCCGACGAGCTCAAGCCCGAGTGGTTCGAGGGCAAGGGCCGTATCGGCATCACGGCCGGTGCCTCGGCGCCCGAGGTGCTGGTGCGCGAAGTGATCGATCGCGTGCGGGCCTTCGGCGCGGTGTCCGTCCGCAAGATGGACGGCATCGAGGAGACCATCAAGTTTCCGCTTCCCAAGGGCCTCAAGCTCGACGACATTCCGCCTCCGGGACACATCTCTTGACCAACCAAACTTCAACCAACTGGCGCCCCGACATCGAGAGCGCCGCCCGCAGGCTGCGCGAACGCGCCGCCGGCTTCCTGCGCGAGACGCCGCTCTGGAAGCTGCCCGCATCCGCTTTCGGCCTGGCCGTGCCCGGCGTGGAGGTGTGGCTCAAGCTCGAGCACCTGCAGGTGAGCGGCAGCTTCAAGGCGCGCGGCATGATGAATCGGCTGCTCGCCAACGACATTCCCGAGAGCGGCGTGGTCGTGGCGTCCGGCGGCAATGCGGGCATTGCCACTGCGGCTGCTGCCAAGGCGCTGGGCGTGCGCTGCCAGGTGTTCCTGCCCGGCGTGTCGCCCGAAGCCAAGCGCGCGCGTTTGCGTGCATTGGGCGCCGAAGTGGTCGTCGTCGGCGAGCTCTACCCCGACGCGCTGGCCGCCTGCCTCACGCGGCAGAGGGAAACCGGCGCCTTGCTGACCCATGCCTATGACCAGCCCGAAGTCGTGGCCGGCGCGGGCACGCTGGGCCACGAAATCGAAGCGCAGGGCGGCCTGCCCGATTCAGTGCTCGTGAGCGTGGGCGGTGGCGGCCTCATCGGCGGCCTGGCCGGCTGGTTCGAGAAGCGCGCCCGTGTCGTGGCGCTCGAGCCCGAGAAAGCGCCGACGCTCTTTCGTGCCCGCGAAGCCGGCGAGCCGGTCGATGTCGAGGTCGGCGGCATCGCGGCCGATTCGCTCGGCGCGCGTCGCATCGGTGCGATCTCTTGGGAGATCACGCAGCAGCAGGTGCAGCATGCGCTGCTGCTGTCCGACGAATCCATCCGCGCCGCGCAGCAGTGGCTGTGGAAGGAAATGAAGTTCGCCGTGGAGCCGGCCGCCGCGCTGCCACTGGCTGCGCTGCAGACCGGCGCCTACGTGCCGCGCGAGGGCGAGAAGGTGTGCCTGATCGTCTGCGGGGCGAACGTGGATCCGGCCACCGTCGCCTGACGGCTGCGCGCAGGGTGGGGCGGTGCGACACCGCGCCCACCTAAAATCGGCGGATGCTCGACATCACCCTGCTCCGAAAAGACCTGGCCTCCGCGGTGGCCGGCCTCGAAAAACGCAAAAAGAACCAGCCTTACCTCGATGTGTCGGCGTTTACCGCGCTCGAAGCCGAGCGCAAGACCGTCCAGACCCGCAGCGAGGAAATCCAGGCGCGCCGCAACGCACTGAACAAGCAGATCGGCCCGCTCAAGGCCAAGGGCGAATCGACCGATGCGCTGATGGCCGAGGTCAATGCGCTCAAGGCCGAGCAGGAATCGCAGTCCAGGCGCCTCGACGAGATCCAGCCCGAACTGCAGGCCCTGCTGCTCGCCGTGCCCAACCTGCCGCACGCCAGCGTGCCGGAGGGCGAGGACGAGACCGGCAACGTCGAGGTGCGCCGCTGGAGCCCGCAAGGCGGTGCCGGCGCCAGCGCCACGCCGCTGGGCTTCGCCGCAAAGGATCACGTGGACCTCGGCGCGCCGTTGGGCCTCGACTTCGAAATGGGCGCCAAGCTCGCCGGCTCGCGCTTCACCGTGATGAAGGGCCCCATCGCCCGTCTGCACCGCGCGCTTGCGCAGTTCATGCTCGACATCCAGACCGAGAAGCACGGCTATGCCGAGTGCTACGTGCCCTACATCGTCAACGCCGCCACGTTGAGCGGCACCGGCCAATTGCCCAAGTTCGAAGGCGACCTCTTCGCCGCGAAGAAGGGCGGCCAGGACGGCGAGCCCGCGCCCGACCACTCGGCGCTTTACCTGATCCCGACCAGCGAAGTGCCGCTGACCAACTTCGTGCGCGACGAAGTGGTGGCCGAGGCTCAATTGCCCATCAAGCTCACGGCGCACACGCCATGCTTCCGCTCCGAAGCCGGCAGTGCGGGACGCGACACGCGCGGCATGATCCGCCAGCATCAGTTCGACAAGGTCGAGATGGTGCAGATCGTGCATCCCGAGACGAGCTACGACGCGTTGGAGCAGATGACCGGTCATGCCGAAGCCGTGCTGCAGGCGCTGGAGCTGCCCTATCGCGTGGTGCTGCTGTGCACCGGCGACATGGGCTTCGGCGCTACCAAGACCTACGACCTGGAGGTCTGGCTGCCGGCGCAGGACACCTATCGCGAGATCAGCTCGGTCTCGAACTGCGAGGCTTTTCAGGCGCGCCGGCTGCAGGCTCGCTTCAAGAACGCGCAGGGCAAGAACGAACTCGTGCACACGCTCAACGGCTCGGGGCTGGCGGTGGGACGCGCGCTGGTGGCAGTGCTCGAGAACCACCAGAACGAAGACGGTTCGATCAACGTGCCGGCCGCGCTACGGCCCTACCTCGGCGGCCTGGATTTGTTGCGCGGTTGAGGGTGTGGCTTCAAAAGTCCTGTTTTTCCCCGCTATAATCGCAGGCTCGACAGCACCGGAGAGGTGGCAGAGTGGTCGAATGTACCTGACTCGAAATCAGGCGTACTAGCAATAGTACCGAGGGTTCGAATCCCTCCCTCTCCTCCAAACATGCTTGCAAGCCATGGATTGATCGAAGCTTCTCAGCTTGTCATTCCTTCGCTGGCAAAGCCACTATCAAAAGCCGCAGTGATTTCTCACTGCGGCTTTTTGCTTTTTGGCTGTCACGCCATCCTGTCAGATGGCTGCTTGTCGAGGCGGCAAAGCAAATAGCGGCGGCGCCTCGAGCGTCATGCAAAAGCTACCGTCCGACCGAACCCGTCGCTCCCGTGCGGGGCTTCGTCGCGACACGTGCCTGCGCATCTCTCTTGGCCTTGGCTGCATCGATCTCGCGTTCGGAATGGAGCTGGTGCTTGCCGCAGTTATCGCAGCGATACAGGCGCAGCCACGGCAGCATTCGCATCCATGTGCTGCGGCGCTTGCGCTTGAGATGGTCGATGCCGCATGGGCAGGCAGAAAACAGGTTGTGCATAGAGGGCGATCCGGATGTCATGGGGCCCCCCTTGCCAAGCTCTACGGCTTGTCGGCAGATGTGTACTGCAGCGCAGCATTCTTGCAGTGATCCATGACCACGCCACTACCATGTTCGCGGTATTTGTAAACTTTGCTGCTACATGCAGACTACCCGTTGGCCGTCGAGGCCTGAAGGCGTGTTGCAGCTTCAAGAGCGCGCCGTGCGCGGAGATGCGCGGTCTTGAGCGGAAGTCAACTATTCAAAGTCATTGTTGCGTTTCTCCCCCCGGCCAATCGGTTCGCATCAAGCCCGAAGTTGTCAGGACATAGAGGCGTATCCACACGTACCTTTACTCGGTACGGGCATGGCGAAAACGATCACCAGCGGGTTGCGCTGGTACGATAAGGGAGAAAGTTTGCAACGATGAACTTGGTTAGCGACATCTCTTCCGGAGAGAACCAAGGGACTCTGATGGCGACTTTGGCGCCGTCACTTACCTTTTCACCAACTCACGTATCTGTTTGTGAGTTTTCAGTGTGAAGGGTAAACGATTTTTTACAAAAAATTCGTCAATAGCCGCTGCGCCTGAAAATTGTGTGAGGAAACTGCGCACGACCTTTCGCGTGCGCTGCTGGTAAATATTGACTTCTGGGGGAACAGATTGAGAAGAAATACGAACGTCTTGGCATGGGCGTCGGCACTGGCAGGTGCGATGGTGCTTCAAGGTTGCGCAATCGTGCCGGGCATGGGAACCGTGGAGCCCTACGACGGTCGGGAAGAGTTGCCATCGCAGTTCCGCTACCTGCCCGATGCGGCCCCCGAAGGCGCGATCACCCCCATTTCCCTCGCGCTCGTGCGCACGCTGGCCGAAACCGCGCCCAAGGGCGTGCCGCCGGAAGTGCAGGCGCTGTTCGGCAAGAGCGAGCGCTACACCATCGGTCCCGGTGACGTGGTGGGCGTGATCGTTTACGACCACCCCGAGCTGCTGCCCAACGCGGGCGCCGTCATCTCGCAATCCGTGGACCCTACTGGCGTGCAGGTAGCCCCGGGTTTCATCGTCGACCCCGACGGGGAAATTTCTTTCCCATACATCAGTCGTGTGCGTGTTGCCGGTTTGAGCGAGGCTGGTGCTTCTGACCTCATCCGCGATTTGCTGAAGCCGCATGTCGAGAACCCGCAGGTGACGGTGCGCATCCAGTCCTTCAGAAGCCGCCGTGCTTATGTAGAGGGCGAAGTGCGCGTCCCCGGGTCCCAAATATTTACCGACGTGCCGATGACGCTGAACGAGGCCATCAACCGGGCCGGCGGCATCACGACCAACGGCAACCTGTCTGCCTTGACGCTCATCCGCAACGGAAAGTCGATCCCGATCGACATGACCCGGCTGCGCGAGGCCGGCTACGACGGCAACAGCATTCCATTGAAGAGCGGCGACACCGTTCGCGTGGCGCACCGCGAAGACTCCAAGATCTTCCTCATGGGCGAGGTCGTGGCGCCGCTGGCTTTGAACATGCGCAGCAACGGCCGCCTGAGCCTGAGCGAAGCGCTCGGCGAGGCAGGTGGTCCCCAGAATGCAACCGCCAACGCGGGGCAGATCTACGTCATTCGCCAGGGCGCCACGGGCGCGCCGGCCGTTTTCAATCTCGATGCCAAGAATCCGGCCGCCATGGCGATCGCGAGCCAGTTCCGGCTGCAGCCGCAGGACGTGGTCTATATCGACCCCGTGCCGCTGGTCAAGTGGAACCGCGTCGTCAGCCTGATCCTGCCTTCGGCCACGGTGGTCAACAACGCCAGCGAGATATACGTCAGGCATCGCTAGTTAGCCAGGGGAGGGGAGAGGAGAGAGTTCACCACCACCGCCGCGACGGTGGGGATGGACTCACCTGAATCGAAAGACAGCAATTGCGGGCGGTCGAATGAGCGCGCCCGGCGTGACGGCAGGGCTTCTCTTGAACCCAGGCCGTCAATTTTTTTGTTCCAGCCATCCATCATGCAAGCAGCAGCCATTCACTCAAATCAACCGATCGCGATCATTGGCCTGGGCTACGTAGGCCTTCCTCTTGCCGTGGAGTTCGGCAAGAAGCGCCAAGTCGTCGGGTTCGACATCAACTCTGCGCGCATTGCCGAGCTACAAGCCGGACATGACCGCACGCTCGAGACCACCTCGGAGGAGTTGCGGGCGGCCGAACAACTGCGCTTCACCGCGCACATCGAAGACCTGCGCGAATGCAGCGTTTTTGTCGTCACCGTGCCAACGCCAGTCGATGCGGCCAATCGTCCCGATCTGACGCCGCTCGTCAAGGCCAGCGAAACCGTCGGCAAGGTCATGCCGCAAGGTGCCATCGTGGTGTTCGAATCCACGGTGTACCCGGGCGCCACCGAGGAAGTGTGCGTGCCCGTGCTTGAAAAATTCAGCGGCAAGAAATTCAACGTCGACTTTTTCTGCGGCTATAGCCCTGAGCGCATCAACCCTGGTGACAAAGAGCATCGCCTGCCCAGCATCAAGAAAGTGACCAGCGGCAGCACGCCGGAGGTCGCTGAGGCCGTGGACCAGATGTACCGCCAGATCATCACAGCTGGAACCCACAAGGCCAGCAGCATCAAGGTGGCTGAGGCCGCCAAGGTGATCGAGAACACGCAGCGCGACGTGAATATCGCGTTGATGAACGAACTCAGCCTCATCTTCCACCGACTCGGCATCGACACACTCGAAGTGCTGCAAGCGGCTGGAACCAAATGGAATTTCTTGCCTTTTCGTCCTGGACTGGTGGGGGGGCACTGCATCGGCGTGGACCCGTACTACCTCACCCACAAGGCGGTGGAAGTCGGCTACCACCCCGAGGTCATCCTTGCTGGCCGGCGCATCAACGACAACATGGCCAGCCACGTCGCGGACGAAGTCATCAAGCTGATGCTGCGCAAGAACGTGCCAGTGCTCGGCAGCAAGGTCCTAGTGCTGGGTTTGACCTTTAAGGAAAACTGCCCCGATGTGCGTAACACCAAGGTGGTGGACATTGTGCGCACCTTGAAGGGCTACAACACGCAGGTCGACGTCTTCGATCCATGGATCGACGTGGCTGAGGCCGAGCATGAATACGGTCTGCAGTGCCTGACCGAGATGCCTGCCGCTGGTCAATACGCCGCCATCGTGCTGGCCGTGGGCCACCACCAGTTCGTTACGTTGGGCGAAGCCGGCATCAAGGCGCTGGGTCAACCCGATGCCGTGCTGTTCGATGTGAAAAGTCTGCTGCCTTTAGGCGCTGCAGACGGTCGGCTGTAACAGGGGCATTGCAAGCATGAGCGAACCCAATTCAAGCCCAGCGGCCTACGACAAGCTTCGCGCTCGCTTGGTCATGGAGACTCACACATGGCTCGTCACTGGCGTGGCCGGCTTCATCGGCAGCAATCTGCTTGAGCACCTGCTCAAGCTGAACCAGCGCGTGGTGGGGCTCGACAATTTCGCCACTGGTCACCGGCGCAACCTGACCGAGGTTCAAACCTTGGTGAGGCCCGAGCAGTGGGCCAACTTCCATTTCATCGAGGGCGATATTCGTAACCTCGACGATTGCCGACGTGCCATGGCCTTTCCTGCGGCAGGCATCTCGTCGGGTGGAGGCTGCGCACCGGTGGAATATGTGCTTCATGAAGCCGCCCTTGGCAGCGTTCCCCGAAGCTTGGCCGACCCTATCACGACCAACGACGTCAATATCAGCGGCTTCCTGAACATGCTGGTGGCTTCGCGGGATGCCGAGGTCAAGAGTTTCACGTACGCTGCCAGCAGCAGCACCTACGGCGACCATCCAGGACTGCCGAAAGTCGAGCACACCATTGGCAAGCCTCTCAGCCCATATGCCGTCACCAAGTACGTCAATGAGCTCTATGCCGACGTGTTTGCCCGCTGCTACGGTTTCAACACCGTCGGCCTGCGCTATTTCAACGTATTCGGCCCCCGGCAAGATCCCAATGGTGCTTATGCCGCCGTGATCCCGAAATGGATTGCCAGCCTGATGCAGGGCAAGCCGGTCTACATCAACGGCGACGGTGAAACCAGCCGGGACTTCTGCTTTATCGTAAACGTCGTCCAGGCGAACCTGCTGGCTGCTGTTGCGCAAGAGCCCGAGGCCGTCAACCAGGTGTACAACGTGGCCGTGGGGGACCGTACCAGTCTCAATGAGTTGTACGCCCAACTGCACAGCAAGCTGCTCCCGCATTACCCTCACCTTCAAGACGCGCAGCCCGTGCATCGGGACTTTCGCGCTGGAGACGTCCGGCACAGCTTGGCCGATATCGGCAAGGCTCAACAATTGCTGGGTTATGTGCCCACCCAACGCATTGGCGATGGGCTGGCACTGGCCATGCCGTGGTACATGGCTCAAGAAAAATGATCGAAGCACTACACGGCGCTTGCGCAAGTTGAAAACAGGTCGCGACGCGCATCCGCAGCGGTGAAAACCAACTTGCTCTGAGTCACACCGCGCCTTTAGTCGCAATACCTCGAATCGAAGGAAACGCACATGCCAAAGACACCCCTGGCGCTTGTCTCGCCCACGCAAGCAGCAATTGACACAGGCGGCGCAGACAAGGCGCCACCCATTTACGTTACTCAGCCCGCGTTGCCCCCGCTGGAAGAGTTCATCCCCTATCTGCAGGAAATATGGGACAACAAAATCCTCACCAACGGCGGCCCGTTTCATCAGCAGCTTGAACAGGCGCTATGCGATTACCTGGGCGTCAAGCACCTGGCACTCTTCTCGAACGGCACGTTGGGTTTGGTGACCGCGCTGCAAGCGTTGCGAGTGACTGGTGAAGTCATCACGACGCCGTATTCGTTCGTAGCAACCGCGCATTCGCTGTTGTGGAACGGCATCAAGCCTGTGTTCGCCGACGTCCATCCAGACACACTGAACCTCGACCCGGCAAAGATCGAAGCGGCCATCACCCCGCATACGACCGCCATCATGCCGGTGCACTGCTATGGTCATCCATGCGACGTAGACGCAATCCAGAAGATTGCCGACAACTACAACCTCAGGGTGATTTATGACGCCGCCCACGCGTTCGGCGTTCAGGACCAAGGTGGCAGTGTGCTTCGTCATGGCGACCTGTCTGTTCTGAGCTTTCACGCTACCAAAGTCTTCAATACGTTTGAAGGTGGCGCCATTATTTGTCCCGACGCAAAGACGAAGCAACGCATTGATCACCTGAAGAATTTCGGTTTTGTGGATGAAACCACGGTGGTCGCGCCGGGCATCAACGGGAAGATGAGTGAAATCAATGCGGCTTTCGGCATGTTGCAACTGCAGCATGTGGACGCCGCATTGGCCAGGCGCAAAAGTATCGACGCGACGTATCGCGAAGCACTGTTCAACGTGCCGGGAATTCGTTGCTTGCAAGACGCCGGGGAGCAAGTAGCGAATCACGCATATTTTCCAATTTTGGTGGAATCGAATTACCCGCTGAGTCGCGATGCTCTTTATCAAAAGCTTAAAGAAAACAATATCTACGCCCGTAGGTATTTCTATCCGTTGATTTCGGAGTTTCCGATGTATCGGGGAATGGCTTCGGCGCATCGTGAAAACTTACCCGCGGCCACGACGGCGGCGCAAAAGGTGCTTTGTTTGCCGATTTATCCAGCGCTGAGTTCTGAGAGTCAGCAGCGCGTCATAGATATTCTTCTTGCAGTCTAATTATGGCAATGTTGAGCCGGGGTGCGATTGAAGCGTTGGGATTTTCATCTATAGGTGAAAATCTTCAAATTTCCGATCGTGCGTCTTTCTACGGCGCTGAGCGCATAAAACTTGGCAGCAACATTCGCATAGATGATTTTTGCGTATTGTCAGCTGGTGTAGGTGGAATCCAAATTGGAGATTACGTTCATATTGCGGTTTACTCATCATTGATTGGGGCCGGGCGAATCGTTCTCTCTGATTTTTGCAATATATCGTCTCGGGTCGCAATTTACTCGAGCAATGATGATTATTCGGGTGAGGCAATGACCAATCCCACCGTTCCGAGGGAGTATACCCGCGTGACGCATGCGGACGTATTCCTTGAAAAACACGTCATTGTTGGCAGCGGCAGTGTAATTTTACCTGGTGTCACCTTAGAAGAAGGCGTTGCAGTAGGCGCGTTAAGTCTCATAAACAAAATATGCGAAGCCTTTGGTGTTTATGCTGGAAACCCGGCTAAGCGTATTAAAGAGCGAAAACGGGATTTATTAAGGCTTGAAGAGCAATTAAAAGCCATGAAAGCGGTATAGGTTTTGTCTTTAAAGAAAAACATACTCGCTAGCTACGTATCTCAGATTTACGTTACGCTGGTCGGAATTTTGATTCTCCCCCTATATCTGCGATATATGGGGGCGGAGGCCTATGGGTTGGTCGGGTTTTTTACGATGCTTCAGGCGTGGTTCAATTTGCTTGACTTGGGGCTTACGCCGACCGTTGCACGTGAAACTGCTCGTTTTCGGGGAGGGGCCACTGACGCGTATAGCTACCGTCGTCTTTTGCGTGCGTTGCAGTTAATTTTTTTCGCAACTGCGATAGCCGGTGGCGGAGCCATGTTTTTGGGCGCAGGCTTAATTTCCAACCAATGGCTCCAAGTTAAAAATCTGCCGCTAGCGCAAGTGCAAGTTGCTTTAGAGCTCATGGCTCCCGGCGTCGCACTACGCTGGATGTCAGGCCTGTACCGCGGCTGTATTTCTGGCTCGGAGCGCTTAGTCTGGCTGGGGGGGTTCAATGCTTTCGTGGCAACATTGCGTTTTGTTGGGGTCTTGCCCGTATTGATCTGGGTGGGGCATTCACCTGCAGTATTCTTTTCCTATCAGCTGTTGGTCGCATTGATCGAGTTGGTGGGGCTGGCGAGTAAAGCCTATAGTGTATTTCCGACCTTGCCGCGGGGTACATCTCTAGGCTGGTCATTGGCCTTGCTCTTTGCGCCAGTCAAACCAATCCTGAAATTCTCTCTCACCATTGCATTTACGTCATCGGTGTGGGTGCTGGTGACTCAGACCGACAAGCTTGCATTGTCTAAATTACTTCCATTGGCTGACTATGGCTATTTCACATTGGCCGTGCTAGCGGCGAGTGGAGTGCTGATGATCAGTGGGCCTGTTAGCGGCGCGCTTATGCCTCGTATGGCTCGGCTACAAGCGGAAAATGATGAGGAAGGACTGATTGCCTTATATCGAAAGGCGACTCAAATGGTTGCTGCTATCGCGATCCCTGCTAGCCTCACGCTTGCGCTTTTTGCTGAACAAGTGCTATGGGTATGGACTGGCGATGCGCGTGCCGCCACACATGCCGCACCAATATTGTCTTTGTATGCTCTTGGCAATGGGTTTTTGGCAATATCTGCCTTTCCGTATTACTTGCAATTTGCGAAAGGCGATTTGAAGTTGCATTTAATAGGAAACCTGTTGTTCATATTGCTGTTGATTCCTTCATTGCTTTGGGCCACTTGGGAGTTTGGTGCAACAGGCGCTGGTTATGCTTGGGTGGCGGCGAATGTCGCGTACTTTTTTATCTGGGTCCCCTTCGTGCATAGGAGATTTGTTAAAGGGCTTCACCATAGGTGGTTGATTTTTGATTTGGGCGGAACACTCGTATTCGGATGTGCCGCCGCGGCTCTATTGGGGAAGTTTTCAAATTGGCCTGCCAATCGTTCTGAGGTCGCCCTGCTGTTGCTCGCAGGCGGGTTGATTTTACTGGGCAGCTGTGTAGTCGGCTCTCGCTTTGTTTTGAGTTCGAAAAAATTTGGTCTAAGGCCTTGAGCTGAAAATGGAAAAAGCTGTTCCTAAAGTTTCTGTATGCATAGTCACATACAACCAAGAGAAATACATTCGCCAATGTCTTCAAAGTATCTTGGATCAAGAAATCTCCTTTGATTTGGAGATTATTGTGGCCGATGATTGCTCGTCGGATGGGACACGCGACATCTTGATGGAGTATTTGCTTCGATATCCAGAGATAATAAAATTGCATTTGCATACGGCAAATATTGGCCCCTACAAGAATTTTGTTTTTGTGCATCGTCAAGCGATAGGCGAATATATTGCGCATATTGATGGAGATGATTACTGCTTGCCTGGGAAGTTACAAATGCAGTCGGATCTGCTGGATCGAGAGCACGAATGTAATATTGTTTGGCATAAGATGACCATCGAAAGTCCATCCGGCGCGCGGAGGGAAAGTCCTCGCACGTTTGCAGGGGAAATGAAGTTTTATAGAGGAGACATTCTTCAATATATATCTATCGGCGCAAATAGTTCGAAGATGTATAGAAAGTCGATTCGAGAATTTGAAGATCCAGATTTCGATGTCGTTGATTACTTTGTAAATGTTGAGCAAGTAGGAGAGGGATATGCTCGACTCATAGATGACCGGTCTTACGGAGTTTATCGCGCAGGCATTGGGATTTCTTCTTCGGGAAATAAAACGAGATTAATTCTAAGGGATTGTTTTTATTTTTTTGCAAGGAAGTACCCGCAATATTCATCGCGGGTGAATTCTGCTGCCTTGATTTATTTCTTGGCTGATTTGAAAAATGGAAGAAAAACATGGCGCATCTTCCTAGTGGTGTGGCTAAAAACATTTAGCCTTTTCTCCGTACTTCGTCTGGCGTCACATCTTAGGTTTGCCCGCCAAATAAGCGAGGAGTGATTTTGAACGTTCTGCGGATTCTAAATGCCGATTTAAAGGCGTTGGCGGGTGGCTCTTTGCTGATAAGACTGAAATGCTTTTTGCTCAGTCATTCATTTCATATGGTGTGTTGGTATCGCCTCGGAAGTGGCTTGGCCGAAGTCCCAGTTGTTGGTCGAGTTTGTAGGCCTTTGATTGAATATTTTATTAGAGTTTTTTTTGCAAGCGACATTTCGCTGAAGTCAAAAATTGGGCCGGGTTTGGTAATCATGCATGGTCACGATATCGTTATTGGTGCCAACGTTGTTATCGGTGAACGCTGCAAAATTTTCAATGGCGTAACTTTGGGAAACAAGAATACCGAAATTGGTTTTAACTTGCAGCCAAAAATTGGAAATGATGTTGTTTTATCCACTGGCGCCAAGGTGCTCGGCGACTTGTTTGTGGGGTCGGGTGTGATTGTGGGTGCAAATAGCGTCGTCTTGAAAAGCGTTCCTGATAATTCTCTTGCCGTCGGCGTACCCGCGGTTATAAAGAGTAGATCGGTATGAAGATAGCCATAAACCCAAGGCGAGAGCTATTTCTTCTGTTTCTCTTGGCCAACATTTATTCGGTGATCTACGTCGCGATCACCGGAAAGTTTTTGGGTTTTGATTCGGCGGGCATAGCGAGTGTGAATTTTGAGTTCATAGTCTTCGCCGCTATTTTTATTTCTTCTTACTATTTTTTGTTGTTTCCCGTTTTTTCTTGGTTCGGCCGCATAGATTTTGGTGCGCCATATTTGCTTGGAAAAAAGACGGATCGAAAATATCGATCATTGGATATTTTAATACTCTTGCTTCAGGGCGCGTACTTTGCGTTTGTCCTTTTATTCGACGCGGGCAAGGTGGGGGTCGAGGAAGCGGTGGTTCCGTTTTCTGGATTCTGGGCGATCGTCCAAATAGATTTTTTGACTCTTTACTATTTGATGCTGGTGCGAAAAAGCAATTTGTGGAAATTTAATTTCCTGCTATTCGCCTTGTCTAACTTGGTTCGGGGGTGGACCGGATTTATACTAATCTTGGGGTTTGTTTATCTTGTTAGGCGAGATGTATCGTTTTCAATAAGATTGCGAGCCATTTTGCTTTACTCGGTATTGGGGTTGATACTTCTTCCCTTGATATTGTATGTAAAATTCTATATAAGAAATCGGCAGGCTGACTTCGGCTTCGATGAGTTTATAAGCGTCGCCTTTGGGTTTGACAATTATTGGGATTTTTTCAAATATTCAATTGAGTATTCTGTCAATAGAATTCAGCAGTTTTCCTTGACATGGTTTGTTTGGGGGGCTTCCGGCCCGCTATCTTCGGCGTACGCTGATGGATATATCTCTCCTTTTTGGGCCGAGAATCTCTATGGCAACTTCTTTTTGAAAATTTTGGGGATTGGGGTACCCCAAAATCTTGGTATATATGCGGCGCAATATATGCCGTATGATTTTGAAGTGGTGGTTGGATCATTTAATATTAGCCCGGGTCTGATCGGGTGGGTGGGGGCCGTAGGATCTTCGGTGCTGGGGCTGTTTTTTTATTTAACATTTTTACTTGGCGCTGGCTTTTTTCTTATTCAGCTTCTATGCCGGCGTGGAACTCCGGAATGGGTGAGGCTTCGTCACCTTCTTTGGTTTATGTGGCTCACCCTTCTAATTCCGGGGTGGATGAACCAATTCGTCGCTTTTCTTCATGCGGCTATTATTTTTCTGATAGTAAATTTTGTCATAGAAAAATTAAAAAGCTGAAATTGCAAATTTATTTATTTGGCTAAGTGTCTCTTGATTTGAATTTATTTAATTATTCGCGATGAAAGTGCTTCACATCATCACCGGTTTAAATAATGGCGGTGCGGAGGCTGTATTGGCTCGGCTTGCTATGGCTGAACAAGAAAAAGGTGGTCAGCACCACGTAATTTCATTGATGAATCGTGGGATTTATGGCGACCGGCTTGAGCAGGCCGGTGTCACCGTTTCCGCTTTGTATTTTCGTAGTGGTGTCGTGACCGCGGCCGGTTTGATGCAGTTGTTTAATTTGGTTAGAAAAATAAAACCTGATGTCGTGCAGACGTGGATGTATCACGCCGATTTGATTGGCGGCGTTATTGCTTGGTTGGCAGGTGTCCGAGCGATCGTTTGGGGCATTCGACATGCCAATCTCGATGCGGCACATAACAGCAGCGCCACGTTGCGAGTCGTCCGCTTGTGCGCGCGTTTGTCTGGGTGGGTCCCACGCAAGATCGTCAGTTGCTCTGCGGAGGCCACGCGTTTGCATCAAGCAGCAGGCTATCGGGTGGACAAGTTCGTGCAAATACCCAATGGCTACAACATGGAGCGCTTCAGGCCCGATCCTTGTAGCGGCACCGTTGTGCGCGCTCAACTGGGCGTCGCTGGTGATGCATTTGTGCTGGGTATGGTCGCGCGCTTCGATGCCCAGAAGAACCATCGGAATCTGGTGAGCGCGCTAGGTCAGCTCAAACGCCGCGGCGTGCAATTCACTTGTCTGCTTGTCGGCGTAGATATGGACGAAGCAAATGGCGTGCTGCGCGGGTGGGTCGAAGAAGCTGGCATTGCAGAAGACGTCAAACTGCTAGGGCCGCGTGACGATATCCCGGCAGTCATGAACGCGCTGGATGTGCATGTGCTCTCGAGTCTCGGAGAGGCGTTTCCCAATGTGCTGGCAGAGGCCATGGCCTGTGGTACGCCATGCGTGACGACCGATGTCGGGGACGCCGCAGTGATCGTGGCCGAACATGGGTGGGTCGTGGCGCCTAAAGATGCTGGAGCATTGGCTGACGGGCTGATGCAGGCCTATGGCAGATTCGTGAGCGATGAGGCGAAATGGAAGGATCTTCAAGCCGCATGTCGCTTGCACATCTTGAGCAACTTCGAGTTGGAGCAGATGTGCGAAAGATATCGACAGGCATGGCAGGCTTGCATCGACGCGTAGAACGACACTCTTGACCAGGTAAGCGATGTTGAACTGCATCGTTTTACTTTGCGGCGTATGGGTTCAGTCACTCGCATGTTCACTAATTAAAAATCTTGGTGTGGCGTCGCCACCTAGAGCAGATGGGAGACGTTGGAAATGTGCGGACTTGCAGGTTTTTTGGGCGGCCAGTGGCAAGGTGATTCAGCTCCTCAGCAGCTTAGAGCCATGACGGATGCGATTGCGAACCGAGGTCCTGATTCGGATGGGCAATGGCTCGACGCGGACGCCGCAATTGGCTTGGGGCACCGTCGCCTTGCCATCGTCGAGTTGTCCGGCGCCGGTGCGCAGCCCATGATTTCCACCACAGGGCGGTATGTACTTGCCTTCAATGGTGAGATCTACAACCACATGGATTTGCGCGAAGGGTTGGGCCGACACAGGCGGCCTGCTGATTGGCGCGGGCATTCGGACACCGAAACCTTGCTGGCCGGCTTCGACGCCTGGGGGATTCGTGCCACGGTGGAGCGGTCGGTTGGTATGTTCGCCTTTTCCGTTTGGGACAGGAAAACACGCACGCTCACGCTTGCGCGTGACCGCTTGGGTGAAAAGCCGATGTATTACGGCTGGCAGGGCAGCGGTCGCGCTGCGGTGTTCCTGTTCGGTTCCGAATTAAAGGCATTGCGGGCTCACCCGGCGTTCGGTGCGCAAATCAATCGCGACGCGTTGTGCCTTTTCATGCGGCACAACAGCGTGGGCGGCCACCATTCCATTTACGAGGGTGTTCACAAGCTGCTGCCAGGCAGCCTGTTGACTGTGTCGCAAGCGGCGACCGAGCCGGTTTTCCAGACTTACTGGTCGAGTGCCGAGGCGGCGCAGCGCGGTGTAGCCCAGCGATTCGAAGGGAGCGCGACAGAGGCTGTCGATGCATTGGAGATCCTGCTCAAAAAAGCTGTGCATGGACAAATGATGGCCGACGTGCCGCTCGGCGCGTTCCTTTCAGGCGGAGTTGATTCTTCTACTGTGGTTGCGCTGATGCAGTCGCAGTCGAGTCGTCCGGTCAAGACCTTCTCGATCGGTTTTCACGAGGCTGCCTATAACGAAGCCGACCATGCCAAAGCGGTGGCTCAACACTTGGGCACCGAGCACACCGAACTGTATGTCACGCCAGAACAGGCGTTGTCCGTCATTCCGAAGCTGCCCGGGCTTTATTGTGAGCCGTTTGCCGATTCATCGCAGATTCCCACGTTCCTTGTGAGCCAACTCGCGCGCCGGCACGTCACGGTCTCGCTTTCGGGCGATGCCGGAGATGAACTGTTTTGTGGTTACAACCGTTATGTGCTTACTGCGAGTTTGTGGAGGCGACTCTCTGCGGTGCCCATGCCGCTGCGGCGCACGGTGGCCCGAGGATTGACGAGCCTTTCACCGGAGCGCTTGAATCGCATTGCCGCCTACACGCCGCTCGCACGCCGGTGGGCCAACGTGGGCGACAAGTTGCACAAAGGAGCTGGCGTGATGACCGCCGGCTCGGCCGCCGAGTTGTACCGAGGCATGGTTTCTCATTGGCCTCATCCCGAGGGTTTGGTGCTTGGAGGCACCGAGCCGTCCACTGCGCTCAATACGCCGATCCCCGCGCTGTCGGGGCTGAGCGATGTCGAGCGCATGATGGCGCTCGACCTTCAGACCTATCTTCCAGATGACATCCTGACCAAGGTCGATCGTGCAGCCATGGGTGTGAGCTTGGAGACGCGCGTGCCTTTCCTGGATCATCGTGTCGTGGAGTTCGTGTGGCAACTTCCATTCGAATACAAGCGGCGCAATGAAAACGGTGCGAACACAAGCAAATGGGCTTTACGACAGGTCCTGTTTAGGCATGTGCCCAAGGCCCTGATCGAGCGTCCCAAGATGGGATTCGGTGTGCCCATCGACAGTTGGCTGCGCGGCCCGCTGCGGCCTTGGGCGGAGGATTTGCTCAGCGAGGCTCGCTTGAAGCGAGAGGGCTTTTTCAATCCGGGACCCATACGCAAGAAATGGGCTGAACATGTCAGCGGGCAGCGCAACTGGCAGCATCAACTTTGGTGCGTGCTGATGTTCCAGGCGTGGTTGGCAGAGCAACTGCCGGTGACACCATGAAGCGATTGATGTTCGTTGTTTTGGAAGACTGGTACTTCGCTCCTCATCGTCTTCAGTTGTCACTGCGCGCAAGGGCCACGGTATCGCGGGGCTGTCTTGTGTCGCATGACCATTCATCAATAGAGATGACTGTCAAATCGTGAAATTCCTTTTAATCGCCAGCTTAGCGGATTCGTTGCTTAATTTTCGCGGCCCGTTGATTGCGGCCTTGCAGGCGCGTGGCTTTTCCGTTCATGTGGCGGCGCCGGATATACCAATGGGCAGCACGATTCGTCTCCAATTGGAAACTCGGGGATTAAATGTGCACAGCATCCCATTGATGCGCACCGGCACGAGCCCGACAAAGGACTTGCAGACATTCTGGGCGTTGATCGGCTTGATTCGTCGCATTCGACCGCAGGTTGTTATGGGTTACACGATCAAGCCGGTTATCTACGGCTCGCTTTCTGCTTGGTTGGTAGGTGTGCCGAGGCGGTTTGCGCTGATCACGGGACTCGGGTATGCGTTTCAAGGCGGCGAGCAGCGCGGACGCTTGCAGCAACTCGTGCAACGCCTCTATCGGCTGGCGCTTGGAAGGGTGCACAAGGTTTTTTTCCAGAACCCGGATGACGAAGCGTTGTTCCGTGAGCGAGGCATCTTGGTCGCCGACACGCCATCATGCGTAGTGAACGGCTCAGGTGTCGATGTGGCCTGTTTCACGGTAGCTCCGCTGCCAACTGGACCTGTCCGCTTCTTGTTGATTGCTCGTTTGCTCGGTGACAAAGGTGTGCGGGAATATGCTCAGGCTGCACGCCGTATTCGCGATCGCCATCCAGAGGTGGAGTTCGCCGTGGTGGGCTGGATCGACTCCAATCCCGATGCCATTGCGAAGGAGGAGTTGGATGCCTGGATCGCTGAGGGCACACTGAATTATCTGGGCCGTTTGTCCGACGTGCGTCCAGCCATCGCGGACTGCAGCGTCTATGTGCTGCCTTCTTATCGAGAAGGTACACCCCGCACAGTCTTGGAGGCTATGGCAATGGGGCGGCCGGTCATCACCACCGACGCACCAGGTTGTCGCGAGACAGTGACCGATGGGGAGAGCGGTTTCTTGGTACCAATCAAATCGGTGGATGCCTTGGAGCGGGCCATGCTCAAGTTTATTGAGAACCCCAAGTTGGTTCTACGGATGGGGCAGCGCGCACGCGAGATTGCAGAAGAAAAATATGACGTTCACAAGGTTAACGCTGTGATGCTGCGTGAGATGGGAATTTCATGAAACGACTGATTGACGTCTCTCTGTCTCTGGTGGCCTTCGTCTTTTTTGGGCTTCCGCTGCTGCTTCTCGCGTGGCAGATTCGGCGCAAGCTCGGAAGCCCAGTGTTCTTCCGTCAAGCCCGCCCGGGCTTGCATGGTCGTCCGTTCCAGATGGTCAAGTTCCGCACCATGACAGCTGCGCGTGCATCAGATGGTCAGCTGCTTCCTGACGCCGAGCGGCTGACGGCATTCGGCCGCTTCTTGCGCGCCAGCAGTCTCGACGAGTTGCCCGAACTCTGGAACGTGCTCAAGGGCGACATGAGCCTTGTCGGCCCGCGTCCTTTGCTGATGGACTACCTGCCGCTGTACTCCGCCGAGCAATCCCGTCGCCATGAGGTGCGCCCG
This sequence comes from Variovorax boronicumulans, assembly GCF_030812215.1. Classification (GTDB taxonomy): domain Bacteria; phylum Pseudomonadota; class Gammaproteobacteria; order Burkholderiales; family Burkholderiaceae_C; genus Variovorax; species Variovorax boronicumulans_C. Next base: position 183,796 of record NZ_JAUSSG010000003.1, read on the forward strand.
GGCATCACCGGATGGGCGCAGATCAACGGTCGCAACGCATTGAGCTGGGACGAGAAGTTCAAGCTCGACGTCTGGTACGTGGACAACCGATCGCTCTGGCTCGACATCAAGATCCTGTGGCTGACGGTGCGCAAGGTGCTGGTGCGTGATGGCATCAGTGCGGCGGGCGAGGCCACGATGCCGCGCTTTACCGGATCGCGAATGGAGCACGAGCAATGACGCTGCCGCTTTATGCCGTGTACGGTGCCAGTGGCTGCGGCCGCGGCGTGATGCCGTTGGCTCGTGCTCAGCTCGCACGCGAGGGAATTCCCGCAGCCCAATTGGTGTTTGTGGACGATCAGCCCGAAGCCGCTGAGGTCAATGGGCATCGCGTGCTGCGCTATGCGGAGTTCATGCGGGCCGATGCGAGCACAAGACACATCGTGATTGCCATTTCGAACAGCGCAGTGCGCCAGGTGCTGGCCGATCGCTGCGCGGCCGATGGTGTGCGGGCCTGGACGGTTCAGGCTGCCAATGCAGTGGTCATGGACGATGTCTCGCTAGGCGAGGGCGCTGCGCTCAGTCCGTTCGTCACGCTCACCTCCAACATCCGCATCGGCAGGCACTTTCACGCCAACCTGTATAGCTATGTCGAGCACGATTCCGTGATCGGCGACTTCGTCACCTTCGCGCCGGGCGCCAAGTGCAATGGCAATGTGCATATCGAAGACCACGCTTATATCGGCGCTGGTGCTGTCATCAAGCAAGGCAAGCCGGGCAAGCCTCTGGTGATCGGCCGTGGTGCCTTGGTCGGCATGGGCGCGGTGGTCACGCGAGACGTGCCGCCTGGCATTACCGTGGTTGGCAACCCCGCCAGACCATTCATCAAAAAAGGCTGAACTGTTGTGTTGAACACCCCCTTCTCCCCGTGGCCGAGCTTCACCACCGAAGAAGCCGATGCCGTGCAACGCGTGCTCCTGTCCAACAAGGTCAACTACTGGACAGGCCAGGAATGCCGCGAGTTCGAAAAGGAATTCGCCGCATGGGCGGGCACCGCGCATGCGCTCGCGCTGGCCAACGGCACACTTGCTTTGGACGTGATCCTCAAGGGCATGGGCATCGGGCCGGGTGACGAAGTCATCGTCACGCCGCGCACCTTCATCGCCAGCGTGTCTTGCGTCGCGAATGCCGGGGCGACGCCGGTGTTTGCGGATGTCGATACGGAAAGCGGCAACCTCTCGGCCGAGACCATTGCCAAGGTCGTCACCCCGCGCACCAAGGCCGTCATCTGCGTGCATCTGGCAGGCTGGCCGTGCGACATGGACCCGATCATGGCGCTCGCCGCCACGCACGGCTTCAAGGTCATCGAAGACTGCGCACAGGCGCATGGCGCGCGCTACAAGGGCCGCTCGGTCGGCGCCATCGGCCATGCGAGTGCCTGGTCTTTCTGCCAGGACAAGATCATGACCACGGGTGGCGAGGGCGGCATGGTCACCACCGACGACGAAGCGCTGTGGCGCGCCATGTGGGAATACAAGGACCACGGCAAGAGCTATGAAGCCGTGTACGAGCGCAAGCACGCGCCGGGCTTTCGCTGGCTGCACGAAAGCTTTGGCACCAACTGGCGCATGCTGGAGATGCAGGCCGTCATCGGCCGCATCCAGCTGCAGCGCATGGCCGAATGGACCGCCGCGCGCAACCGCCATGCGCAGGCGCTCTGCGATGCGGCGCGTCCGCATGCTGCGGTGCGGGTGCCGTCCTTCGCGGCTCACACGGCGGCTGGCAGCGTGCATGCCAACTACAAATGCTATGTGTATGTGCAGCCCGAGCGGCTCGCGCCCGGTTGGAGCCGCGACCGCATCGCCGATGCCGTGCAGGCCCACGGGGTACCCTGCTATCAAGGCTCCTGTTCCGAGGTGTATCTGGAGCGGGCTTTCGACGGCACGGGCTGGCGCCCCAATGAACCCTTGCCCGTTGCGCGCGCGCTCGGCGAAACAAGCCTGATGTTCCTCGTGCACCCGACGCTCACGCCGACTGAAATCGACAAAAGCTGCACGGTCATTGCACAGGTGCTGGCCGAGGCATCAGCGTGACCGCGCTCGGGCGGCTGATGGCGGGTACCGCGCTGTGGCGCGGTCTGCTGCTGGCCGCCATGCTGGCGATGTTGGTGCTCTGCCTGGCGCCCGCGTCGCCCGCATTGCCGAGCACGGGATGGGACAAGGGCAACCATGCATTGGGCTTCGTGGTGCTGGCGGTTCTGTCGCACCGGGCTTGGCCGGAGCGCGCGCTCATTACATTGCCAGGGCTGCTGGCTTACGCGGGGCTCATCGAGATCTTGCAATCCTTCACGCCCGACCGGTTTGCCGAATGGGGCGACATCGGGGCGAGCGGGGTCGGGTTGCTGATCGGCGAGGTGCTGGCGCGAGGGATTCGGCATTGGCTGCCCCAACGCTCGTGAACGAGCCTGTATGCGCGCCAAAGGGGTAGTTACTGTTGGCAACTAAAATGAAATTTGGAAGGGAGTTCTTATTGTGATGAACCGTTTTGCGCTATCGCCGCTCTCGGATGCCGCCGGTCTGATGCTCGGCCACGTGCGATGAAGTCGGTCCTGGTCATTTGCATCGGCAACATCTGCCGCAGTCCGATGGGGCAGGCGCTGATCGCCGCTGCGCTGCCGCACGTAGACGTCAAGTCGGCGGGCATCGGGGCATTGGTGGGCCACTCCGCCGATCCGTTGGCGCGTGAGCTCATGGCCGAGCGCGGGATCGATATCGAACACCACCGCGCGCGTCAGCTCACCAACCAGATGTGCCAGCAGGCCGACTTGATCCTGGTCATGGACGAAGAGCAGCGCTTGCATGTCAACAAGAACCACCCGCTCACACGCGGCAAGTTGTTTCGTCTCGGTGAAGTCGCGCGCGTGGACATCCCCGATCCCTATCGCCTGGGCCGCCCGGCCTTCGAGCGAGCCCTGAAACTCATCGACGACGGCGCGAGTGCGTGGGTCGAACGCATCAAGAAACTTTCATGACTGCTCTTGCTTCTTCTCCGGTGTCTCCGGCTCCGGTTGTTACGTCGCCGCGCGATGATGACGATGTCATTCACCTGTCCGAATACCTCGACATCCTGATTGATCGCAAATGGCTGGTGGCCGGCATTACTCTTGTTGCTGTTGTGTTGGGCGTTGCCTACGCGCTGCTGTCCACGCCGATCTATCAATCCAATCTGCTGGTCCAGGTCGAAGACTCCGCGCCGGATGCGAAGAACTTCCTCGGGGACACCGCCAACCTGTTCGACGTGAAGACACCAGCAACCGGTGAAATTCAGATCATTCGATCGCGCATGGTCATGGGGGGGGCGGTGGAGGCAACACGCCTGTACATCAACGCGCAACCGCGCCGCATTCCTCTGATTGGCGAGTGGCTCTCACGACGTGCCAAGACTCTGTCGGAACCCGGATTTTTCGGCATGGATGGCTACGTGTCAGGTACTGAGGCAATCGGCATCGACAAATTCGACGTGCCGCCTGCCCTCGAGGACCAACAGCCCTTCACGATCACCGCGGGGGCCGAGGGCCAGTACACGCTCACGCATCCTGATCTGTCAGCTCCGCTGACGGGAACCGTTGGCACGCTGCTGAGCCAGGGGACGCCCGACGGCACCATCACGCTGATGGTGTCGAAGCTCGATGGAAAGCCGGGGGCCGAATTCATCGTTTCCCGCGCCTCCCTGCTGGCGACCACCGAGGACTTGCAGAAGCGGGCACAACTCAGCGAGCAAGGCAAGCAATCGAACGTGATCAGCGTGACGCTCGAAGACAGCAACCGAGACCGTTTGCGGCGAATCCTCAACGAAATCGGTGCGCAGTATGTGCACCAAAACATCGAACGGAAGGCGGCCGAAGCTGAGAAGACCCTGGAGTTTCTGGACGACCAACTTCCCGAGTTCAAGAAGCAACTCGAAGCTTCCGAAGATGCCTATGCGAGCTTCCGCAACAAGAACGGCACGATTGCCTTCGACGAGGAGGCCAAAGCGATGCTCAACCAAACCGTGGAGTTGCAAAAGCAACTGCTCGAGGCGGATCAGTTGCGGCGCGATCTGCGTTCGCGCTTTACCGCGACAAATCCGAAGGTGGGCGTGATCGATGGCCAGATATCTGCGATCCGCCGGCAACTTGATCAAATTGACAGCCGTGTGAGTGCGATGCCGGTCGTTCAGCGCGACGCATTGCGATTGGAGCGCGACGTCCGTGTGAATGGCGAGCTCTACAAGTCGCTACTCAATAGCTCATTGCAGCTGCGTTTGGTTAAGGAGGGCAAGGTCGGCAACGTGCGCTTGCTCGATAAAGCGACCGAGCCAAAAAGGCCCGTGAAGCCACAGAAGCCGTTGATCGTCGCGTTGTCGCTGGTGCTGGGCCTGCTCGCTGGCATCGCCCTCGCCATCGTGCGCAGCAAGATGGCCAGCGGCATCAACAACCCGCAGGAAATCGAGGACCGCCTTGGCCTGAACGTTTACTCCGTCGTGCCCCTCGCCCTTGAGCAGGAGCGAATCGGGCAGCGCATTGCAGGCGGCGTAGGCGGCGTCCAGGTGCTGGCCGTCAACGAGCCAGAAAGTCTTGCCGTAGAAAGCTTGCGCAATCTACGCATCTCTCTGCAACTGACCTTGATGGAGACCGGCAACAACCGCGTGCTCATCACTGGTGCCACGCCAGGTGTGGGCAAGAGCTTCGTCTCAGGCAACTTCGCAGCCATCATGGCCGAGGCCGGCCGGCGCGTGTTGCTGATCGACGCCGACTTGCGCAAGGGCCATCTCCACACCGCATTCGGCTTGCCGCGCAAGGGCGGGTTGGCCGACATCCTCTCAGGTGACATGACGAGCGAGCAGGCAATTCACAGCCAGGTCACTCCCAACCTCGACGTTCTTACTACGGGCAACTACCCGTTCAATCCGGCAAGCATGATGCTGTCGTCGACGTTGAGGGAGTTTCTGGAAGCCATGTCGGCCCGCTACGACCTCGTGGTGATCGACAGTCCACCCGTGCTGGTGGCGGCCGATGCGGCGGCAGTTGCTGCACACGCGGGCGCGATCCTGTTGGTGGCACGCGACAACCTCACGCAGATTGGCGAACTCAACGAAAGCGTGAAGCGCCTGGCCCATGCAGGCCAGCGGGTCAGCGGCGTGGTCTTCAACGGCATGGATCTTTCGCGTCGGCACTACGGCAGTTATGGCTACAAGTACGGTGGCTACCGCTATACCGAATACAAATACAAGGACGCTGCGTGAGGCATCGGGCTTGGCCTGTAACCGATACGGGCAGTAGCGTAGGAATAGTCTGACGAAAGAAACACAAAAACACATTTCAGGGTAACTTGATACCCTGAATGAGGGAGGCAATCAGACGGTCGTCGTGGAAAATTGTTATCCGCCAAAAACAATTATTCACTCAGGTGAGAACTCTGCTCAACCGTCTTGCGGCACCCTTGCTTGCGATGCCTCGGCCTGCCAAACGCCTGCTGGCCTTGGCTGTCGATGCCACGCTATGCGTGCTGTGCGTCTGGGTGGCGTTCAGTCTTCGTTACGAGCAGTGGATAACCTTGCGCGGAATCCAATGGGTGGCCGTCGTCGTGGCGATCGCGGGTGCGCTTCCGCTCTTCGTCGCTTCCGGGCTATACCGCGCCATCTTCAGATACGCAGGGCCTGCCGCATTCATGGCTGTCGTGCGAGCCTGCGCCTTGTTTGGCGTTGGCTACGGGCTCCTGTTTTCTGTGATCGGTGTGAGTGGTGTGCCGCGCACTGTGGGCTTCCTGATGCCCTTGCTGCTGTTTCTGGCGGTTGCCTGTTCCCGCATGTTCGCGCGCTACTGGCTGGGTGGCATGTACATGAGCGCGATCGATCGCAAGGCGCTGCCGCAAGTTGTGATCTATGGCGCTGGCGGTGCAGGGCTTCAATTGGCAGCCGCATTGACCCAAAGCCGCGAGATGATGGTTCGATGCTTCGTCGACGACGACGAGCGCCTCCAGGGCAACACGCTCCATGGCCTGCGCATCGAATCGCCGGATTGGCTCAAGGACAACGCCGCAAGATTGGGTATTACCGATGTCTTGTTGGCAATGCCTTCAGCAAGCCGTGCGCGCCGAGCCGAGATCCTGAACCAGTTGTTGCCCTTGTATTTGCACGTGCGGACGCTGCCGGCTTTGGCCGATTTGGCCAACGGAAGAGTGCAGATTCACGATCTGCTCGAGGTCGACATCGAGGACCTTTTGGGACGCGATCCTGTCGCGCCAATGGGCGATTTGCTGCACAGGAACATCCGTCATCAAGTCGTGCTGGTCACCGGGGCTGGTGGGTCCATTGGCAGTGAGTTGTGCCGGCAGATCGTGCAGCTTTCGCCGAAGACGCTGCTGCTGGTGGACATGAATGAATACGCGCTCTACGGGATCCATCAGGAGCTCGAAGCGTTGGCGCCTCACATTCACGTGGTTCCGCTGCTGGCTTCGGTGTGCGACGCGGCGCGCTTGCGCGAGGTGATGCGCGCGTGGCACCCCGATACGGTCTATCACGCGGCGGCCTACAAGCATGTGCCGTTGGTCGAGCACAACCCCGTTGAAGGCGTGCGCAACAACGCAATGGGCACGCTCACGGCTGCTCAGGTCGCCATGGAGTGCAAGGTTCGACGTTTCGTGCTGATCAGCACCGACAAGGCAGTGCGGCCGACCAACATCATGGGTGCCAGCAAGCGATTGGCCGAAATGACGTTGCAGGGACTCGCGCAACAAAAATCCAGCACCTGCTTCTCGATGGTTCGTTTCGGTAACGTGCTGGGCTCCAGTGGCTCGGTGGTTCCGCTGTTCCGCCGGCAGATCGAAGCGGGCGGGCCCATCACGCTCACGCACGCGGATATCACCCGTTACTTCATGACCATCCCCGAGGCCGCGCAACTGGTGATCCAGGCGAGCGCGATGGCCGAAGGCGGCGACGTGTTCGTGCTCGACATGGGAGAACCCGTGCGCATCATCGATCTGGCGCGCCGGCTGGTGGAACTGTCGGGGCGAACGGTGCGGGACGACGCTTCGCCCGACGGCGATATCGAGCTTCACGTCACTGGCCTGCGGCCGGGCGAAAAGCTGTACGAGGAACTGCTGATCGGTGACAACGCCTTGCCGACCGCGCATCCGCGTGTGATGAAGGCGCATGAGGCCTGCCTGCCTCAGGAAGAGCTTTGGCGTCAACTTGAGGTGTTGAACGCAGCGCTTCGTAACAGTGATGTCCCGGCACTAAAGCGCACGCTGCAGCAGATGCTGCCCGGCTACCGCGCTCATGCGGAAGTGGTCGACTGGGTGCACATGGAGCGGCATCGCGTAGCAATGACCGTGGTGGATCGCGACGATGAAAGCGCCAACTCCGATTTGACACAGCCAGTGGCTATCGCGCTCTGAGTTTTAAGCAGAATCGGGCGATGCAATGGTGTGAATTCTTGAAGACGCTCGTGCTCGTCCCAATGAGCGCAGGCGCACTTCCGGTTTGTGCCCGTTATCGATCAGCGTGACGCTTGAGGCCTTTGAGGCTGGTGCGGCCCAGTCTAGTAGCGCGCCCAGCCTGCGAAAGTGCTGGAGGTGTCCTAAAAGTGCAATGGAGCAGAAGCTCTTCAGTCACCGTGTGGAAAACACAGTGAAACTTTCACCTAGTTTGCTATCGCCGGCATGGGCGCCTCGAGGATTAGTGCTGGTGCCGGATCTGAAGGCATAAACTTTGTCCTGAAAAAGCACTGGATACAAGAGGGCTCGATCATCAATGACAGCCACGTGGCCTGTTTCTGTATCAACGCGAATGCTCTTTCCGTACATGGCGGCGTTCTCAGGCGTGGACTGGTCTGCGCAGGCACCTATTAGGTGTTTGCCAACACGGACATGAGTGGTCATGTTGGGGTACTCCGCTACCTTAACAGGCGAGTCGCGTGATATATCAATCGCCACCGTTTTCGAGCGCATTGTTGAGTACCCGCCCGCGATCAGTATGCCGTTGTTGACGGCGCCGTACCGGGGCAGTACGAGGCCACCAAATGTAAGTTTTTCTCTATCCAATACAGAGCCGTCGGCGAGTATTTCGAGTCGAACGAGATTGCTTGTGTTAGCGTGGACCAGAAGATAGTAAGTATCTTCCCAAGAGATGATGGATGAATTGCCGGTCGATCCGGCTTTGAATCTTCGCGGACCGGATGGGACGCCGTTCATAAGCTCGTAGCACTCGACAGTCCCGTCACCCCAGTTGCATGCGTAGAGGCGGTCGTTGATGACTTGGCAACTTTGTACAAAGCCTTTGGAGTTTCGCCTGTGAACTTGCTTTAGCTCAGGGCGTCCGGCAGTAAGGCGATAGGTCAGGAGTGACGGGCGTCCGCTCTGGGTGCAAAAAACATGAAGGTGGCCGTCGTGAGCGGTCATGGCCCTCGCGTCTGCGCCTATGCCGATGTCGAGCCGCGCTGCCTCGCGGAGGCTTCCATCACGTCCCAACCGCAGCACTGTGATGAAGGAACTATCGGTGAGGCTGTATGAACCCTTGAAGAGCAGGTACAGCGTGTTGTTGTAGATCTCGATGTGCTCACAATCTGTCGCGATTTGCCCGATCGGGTACGAAGGGGTGATTGTGGCGAGCTCGCGAAGCCCATCGAACGTCGATGGAGATGCGGAAGCGCAGAGAGCTTTGCCGAAGAGGGGCAGTGCAGCAGCGGAGATCACTGTCCTCCTAGTGGAATTGGCAAAGTATGTTTTCGGAGGCATCAAAGACTTCCTTGCTAGATGGTTGCTGCTCTTCGGAGCTGTTAGCCTTATGGTGGGCACATGGATATTTTGAGCGGTCCGCGACTTTCTCCTTCGGCATAACGGTTAAGAACCCAATGGGGTAATGCCAGGTGCCACCATGGTCAATGCTTCGCCATGTGACTATACGGCGGGCCCAATGATCATTAGATAGGCGATCGTTCAGAGCATGCGGATGCCATCTAACGCTTCCATGTCTATGTCCGAAGCGGCGATGCGTGGGGAGAATAGCGCGGCCTAATCCACCAGGCCAGCTCAGGCGCATGGGCTCGCTGCTATCTAACGCGCGTTCTCGAAATTGAGAATGTTGTCCCCAGCCTTCGGCTGTTTGTTCTCCGGCGCCGCGAAGCTGAAAGCCTTCGGGTCCCGTACCGACGTCATTTCGTAGAGCGGGTTGATCCGCCCCAGCTTCGCACCGCCGTCGCGCGTCAGCGGCGACCATGCAAAGCCCGCAGAGTACTTGCTGGACTTCGGCAGGAACGCATCGAACGGCACGGAGATGTAGATCCCCTTGTCGAAACTGCCTTCGCCGAATTGCGCCGCCGACACATTGGTCTTGGTCGCGTACACGCCAACCATCACGCCATTGTCGAAACGACGGCTGATGTCGAGCGTGACCCCGCGATCGCCGGCCAGGTATTGGCCGACGCTGATTCTTGTCATCACGCCGTTCCAGCCCGTGTCCCAGTACAGCGTGGCGTGCCCGGTGTTGACCTTGTAGTCGCGCAGACCGAAGTCTTGCTTGAAGTCGCGTTGGCGCACGTGGTTGATGTCGATGCCCAGGGCGAACTTGCTGCGCCATGGGCGGTACAGCCATTCGGCACCCACGCCGGCGAACATCGATTCAAGGGCACCGCCGTAAACGCTGTAGTACTGGTCTTCGCTCAGCCGGCCCACGTGGGTCAGCTGGAACACCGGCATCGTCACTCGCGTGGAAGTGACGTATTCGCGCTGGAAGGTGCGCACGCGCGGAAGATTGCTGGGCGCGGTGTAGGTGAACTTGTCGAAGTTGTCCAGCAAGCGCCAGTTCAACGCGGCGTTCACCCATGTGCTCGGGGTAAAGCGGTATTCCGCTGTGGCCTGAATGCCGATCTGGTAGAGCATGAAGGCATCGGGGCCGCCAAGAATCTGCGAGAAGTAGGGCGTTATGCCATAGGTGAACTTCTCGGTACGGCGCTCCCATGGCGCCAATGCCGCCGTGTACTGCTGGGCAGAAGCGGTGGCCGCGTTGTCGCTGGCGGTCTTTTCCGGTGGCAGGAACAACCGGTCTTCGCTGGCGTCCTGATGTGGCGCGTAGTCGCGCTGGCTGGCCGCGCGCGCCTCGGCGGGCGACTGCGCCTGGTAGTGCTCGGCGACCCATTCACCCCGGTCGACGACCTGCGCATGCATCGCGAGGCCGCGTTCGTTGTAGTGCAGGATGAAGCTCTTGATCGACGCGGGCGAATCGCGATGCAGCACCGCAATGATCTGCTCCACCCGCGCCTGGCGGTAGACGGTGTTGCTCTCGGTGATCCACACATGCACGCCGCTGCCTTGCGGCGCGATGCGCTGGACTGTCCATTCGGTGCGGGCTTCGATTTCGGCCGCTGTCGATGCCCAGCCCGGCGGGTTCTGCGGCGCCTGGGGCGTGAAGCGGGGTTGGGGCGGATCGACCGGCTTGGAGGCTCGCAGCGACGCGACGTTGGTGGACAGCGTCAGGCCGACCATCAGCTTGTTGCCGCGCTCCACGCCGGCGGAGAAAGCAACGCCGGGGGAGTAGCGATACTCGAAGCCGACATTGAAGGGTGTGCGCTGCTTCTGGTTATTGGCGAACGGTTCGTTCTTGTAGTTGTTGCCTTCGTATTCGAGCTTGACTGTCAGTGGCTCCCACGGCGTGCGCCATTCCACGCCGCCGAACAGGGCCGCGGGGCCGCGGAAGAAGGCGCCGAAATTGGTTTCGCCCCCTTGCGCCGAACTCACCCTGCGTCTGTCGAAGCGGCTGCTCAGGAGCGTCAGCGGATTGCGGATGTTGCCGCTGTTGCCGAGATATCCCCAGCCGATGCCGAGACTGAAGTCGAAATTGCCGTATCGCTTGTTCGCGACCAGGTATTCGGCGGAAAACAACCCGGTGCCGCCGATGTCTCGAAAACCAAGCGCGAGTTCGGGCACATAGGCGGATTCGCGCATGAGCCTCAACTTGAGGTCGATGCTCTTGTCCTTGGTGCTCTGGCCGGTGGTGCTCGCGGCGTAGGGCACATTGCTGATCGATGTGTATCGAAAGCCGCCTTCCATCCAGTCCAGCGGCTGGAACATCACGTTCAGCCGGGTGTACGGCGAAACATGGGTCATCGATGTTCGAAAGTCGCCGGCCTGGCCCATGCGTGCGGTGGGCGTCTGGAGCAGGCCGGTTTCACCCCAGTCGTTGCTGCTGGTGCGAATGGCGTTGTACTGCGGCGCCACTTCGGGGCGCACGGAGACGGTGGTCGACGGCGTGATCGTTGGCGGGGGAGCGGAGGGTTGCTGCGCTCCCGATTGCGCGGAAATGCCCGCTGCAACGTCGCCTTGAGGAGAGGGGCCTTGCGTGGCAAGAAACTTGATGATCCCCTCGGAAGCGGCGACCAGGTCGGTCATCTCGCGGGGAGCCGCCCAGATCCACGCGCCGGGTGCCGGTTCGTCCGAAGGCTCGCTGTTCCAGGGGGCCACGCCCACACGAGCGGTCCGGCCATCCGGCTGTGCGACCCAGGCCCAGTCGTGGGCGCCTCGAGGCTCGCAGGCTGCGACGTAGTCCCAAGCGGTTCGGCCGGCTTCATGCGCCACATGGCAAAGCTCTCCGCTCGGGCGGACCACCGCGATGGTCTTCAGGTTCGGCGGCGCGGCAACCAGCTGCTGGCCAGCCGCCAGCACCGGGTCTTCTTCGGGATGCGCCTGCAGCCAGCGAGGGTCCACGATGCCCAGCGCCACCCTGCCTGTGACGGGCAAGGCCTGGAGCCAGGAAATCAGGCTCAGGCGATCGGCTTGTTCCGAGCGTGGTGTGCGCCGGTTGATCGACTCGATGCGAACCAGCAAGGTGTTCTTGAGAAACTGCTGCGCCAGTCGTTCCTGGGGCACGCGCCATGCGAGGCCGGGAGAGGCGGCATCGGCGGGCTGGCGCAACAGCCAGGTGCTCAGGCGCTCGCCTGGGCGCACATCGACATCATTCGTCGCCTCGATCTTCGTGGCCGTGTCGAGTGGTTGTGCCCAGACGCTGAAACTTGCCGCCAGCGCGCACGCGATGGCCGCTCGACGAGGCCAATGCCGTTTGCCAATACCGCGAATCCAGGGATTCATGTGCCGGAACTTGCCGATCTACCGGCTGCCGGTGCGAGGGGCGTCCATTGTTCGAAGCTCATGCAGAAGTCGCTGGTGAGGCACTGCTCTGAATACACGACCTGCGGTGTTCCGGAGGCGGTCGATATGCCGAAGCGAGCCGCGGGCAGCGAGGCTGCGGATGGGCGCGACACGCTGCGCTCTTCGTACCAACGCAAGGAGGTGGGGTTCACGCCCGCGAGGGCGGTGTTTTGCGGTGGTGAGATGGGGGTTCGAACGATTTCGTCGCGAATGCCGAAGCGATAGCCTGGCATGAGATCACGCAGGCGCGTGTAGCTTTGACCCGAACCGCTTGAGGCGCTGGTTGTATCGGGAGCTGGCCACACAGGCATGCCAGTGAATCGAACGTTTCGCCAGTCGGTGCTGAGCCCGGTGGTGCCCACGAGTTGACCGTTCAGAAGCCTGACAACTTCACCGCTACCGCTGTACCAGACTTCGACAGGACCTTCGGCGCGCTGATCGATGTAGCCAAGCACCATGAAAATGGTGCGTTCGCCCACTTGTGTCCGCAGATAGCGGTACGCGGGATTGAAGTCCGGTTGTGCTGATGAGGACTCGCCTTTGTACAAAAGCCGAGCGGCATCCAGCATGGCTGAAGACCCGGAGGAACAACCGCCAACGCCCAAATAAAACGTTGCCCAAAGGCAACGTTTTAAAAGTCGCGTGGCGAAACCAACGCGCGGAGCTCTCAGCGAATGCCCTCCCATTGGGAGGGCACGCAGCATTTAACGCGTGCCGGTGGTGCCTGTGCCCGTACCGGGGATGATGACGAAGCCACCACCGCCGTTGCCACCGTTGCTGCTGGCGACTGCCACCAGCAAGGCGGTGCTACCTGCAACAGCACCCCATTGGCCGGGGGTCAGACCGCCGGTCGTTGCGGCGGTTGCGCCAGCTGCGCCAGCGGGTGCGGGCGTGGTGTTGCTGGTAGGAGCGGGTGCCGGAGCCTGTGCAAATGCCGACGAAATTGCCAGCGAAGCAAGGGCGGCGGCGAGCTTGATCATCTTCATGGAAGTCCTCTCAAATTTCTTTGTGACCGAGGGTAGCACGCCGCACAAGTGCGCCGCAACCCATTTCTCTCTCGTAGACGTGTGCGAATGTGTAGCTTTTCGAGGTTGTTGAACTCTCATTCATTGGCTTTTCCTGCGGCACGGGGGGCGCCTGGATTTCCTCTTGTGCCGAGACCGCCTCGAGCCGATAGCCGAGTCCGCGCAGAGCAGCCAGCAGAAAGCCGTTCGCCGGGCGCAGATCGAGCTTGGCCCTCACGCGCGACAGATGTGTGTCCAGCGATCGTGAGAGCGCCTCGAAATCGGCGCCCCAGATCGCTTGGTACAAGTGCTCGCGCGACAGCAGGCGCCCGGTGTTCTGAAAGAGAAAGAGCGCCAGGTCGTACTCGCGGTTTCTCAGTTCGACCCGCACCCCGTTGAGCTTGACGGTGCGCCACGCCGGAAGGAACTGGTAGGGCCCAAACACCAGCTGGGGCTCGTGCAGCGCGGGATACGACCGGCGCAGCAGCCCGCCGATGCGCGCTTCGAGCTCCGCTTCGGAGATGGGCGAGATCAGGAAATCGTCGGCACCGGCATGCAGGCTCATCGCCATGTCCGCGGCGTCGGCGCTGTGCGTCGTGAAGAGAATCGGGAGGCGGTTGCCAGCCTCCCGGCGCAGCGCTTTCACCAGCGCTGGACTGTCGAGGCCGGACAGGCGCCAGTGAAAGATCAGCAGATCGAACCGCTGCGCCTGCACGGCCTGCAGCAGCAAGGCCCCATCCGTGTATTCGTGGCATTCATGGCCGAGGTTCGTGGCGGTGCGGGTAACCAGTCGCAGCTGATCCCGCTCGTTGTCGAGTATTGCGATGCGCATTCCGTCCCTTTGCTTTACGCGCTTCTTGCGAAGGCGTGCCTCATCTTGGACGAAGCGGCCGCCGACGGCAATGCCTGCAAGCTTGAAAGCGAGGGAATAGCGCCCTATAGCCGCGATTTGGTCGATGTTGGCGACTGTATGGAACACAGTTCCATTGAAATCGCGGAAAAGACCTTGCGGAACTCAGAGCCAGTTGCCGCTCTGCGGCATCTGTACCTTCTCGGCCGGATCGTCGCTGGTAACGAACGAGCCGATGACGATGCTCAAGAGCGAGATGAAGATGCTTGCGAAGAGCGCGGTCCAGAAACCCGAGACCTTGAAGCCCTTCACCAGTGCGGCCACCAGCAGGATCATCAGCGCATTGATGACCAGCAGGAAGAGGCCGAAGGTCACCAGCGTCAGCGGCAGCGTGAGCACGATCAGCAGCGGCTTCACGACCGCGTTGGCCAGCCCGAGCAGCAAGGCCGAGATCACCAGCGCCCCGGTGCCATCGAACTTGAGCCCGCGAAAGAGAAGGCTGGCGACCCAGAGCGAGACGGCGGTGATGGCCCAGTGGACGAGGAAGGGGGTGATGTTGTTCAGCATGTGATCGGTGGTGTGTGGCAGCAGACGCAGAGTTTGTTTCCGTCCGGATCGCGCAAATACGCGCCATAGTAGTCCGGGTGGTAGTGCGGCCGGATTCCGGGCGGGCCTTCACAACTGCCGCCGTTGGCCAGCGCAGCGGCGTGCGCGCGGTCCACGGTGGCGCGGTCGGCCGCCAGCAGCGCCACCATCTGGCCGTTGCCGTTCGTGGCCTCCCGGCCGTCGAAGGGCGCGCCGACCAGGAACAGGGGACGCGGTGCATCGGGGCTTTGCCAGCCGGCCCATGGTTTCGTGTCGTCGCGAAAGCGCAGCTTCAGGCGCAGCTCGCCCATAAGCGCTGTGTAGAAGCCGAAGGCGCGCGCGAAGTCGGTCACGCCGACGAAAACATGGGAGAGCATGCGGGTGGGTTCCTTCTTGTTCGGTGAATCCACGGATCTCTGCGGATTATGGCGACCGGTCTTCTGCGGTTACCTTGGGAAACATTGGATGGCAGCCCGTTAATATCGCCATCTCTCGGAGCCCCTGCATGGGGTCCATCTTCAATTGCCGGATAAGAACAAGGGGCCTGTGCCATATGGCCAATCCGTCGATCGCGAGCTTGACACCTGCACCGGCTTCGGCCGATGAGGCCGAATCGTGGGTGCGTGGTGAGCTGATCCGCAGCTTGATGCGCTCTTCGCGCAGCTCTTACATCGTTTCTGTTGCGCTCATACCGGCCATGGTCGGGCTGAGCTGGGCCGAAGTGCCGCGCTGGGAGTTGCTCACGTGGCTCATGGCCGGCGTCATCGCCACGATCTGCCGGGCCTGGGGCTCGCACGTCTATACGGTGCGCTATGCCGGCCGGAGCTCCGCGGCGCAGCAGCAGTTCACCGAGCGCTACGGCTTCATCTGGAGCACCACCGCGGTGGTGTGGGGATCGTCGATCCTGCTGTTCTTCGAGCGCACGCCGCAGGTGAACCAGTTCATGAGCTGGCTGATCGTGGCCGGGGTGGCTACGTTTCCGCTCAACGGGCTCGCGCTGCATCCGCCGCTGCTCAAGCGCTACGTCAACACGCTCTTCATCACGATGCTGGGGGCGGTGGTGATCCGGCTTGTGAGCATCAATCTGCACCAGCCGCAGTTCCACTACGGCTACCTGATGCCGATCCTGCCGATGCTGCACTGGTTCCTGCTGCTGCGCGCGGGACGCCACATCCATGAGACGGCGCGCAACAGCCTGGAGCTCCTGTTCCACAACCACATCCTGATCAAGTCGCTCACCCAGCAGCGGCAGGCGGCGGTGTCGGCGGTAGCGATGAAGAACCGCTTCCTGGCCAGCGCCGCGCACGACATGCGCCAACCGGTGCTGGCACTTTCGCTGTACGCCGACTGGCTGCGCAACGAGCCCGAGCTGGTGCTGGAGCTCGCGCCGAAGATCGTGCGCGCCACGCATGCGGTGAATGCGTTGTTCGACTCGATGTTCGACTTGGCGCGTATCGACTCGGGGCAGGTGCGGCTGCACATCGAGCGTGTCGACGTGCCCGAGTTGCTGCACGACCTGGAGCTGCAATACCGCCCGGTGGCCGAGAGCCGCGGCCTCGACTTCCGCGTGCACGTGACCGAGGGCTCCTTTCTCACCGACCCGATCCGCGTGCGCCGCATGATCGGCAACCTGCTGGCCAACGCCATCAAATACACGACCGAAGGCGGCGTGCTGCTGGCTGCGCGGCAGACGCGCGACGGCATGCGCGTGGAGGTGTGGGACACCGGCATCGGCATCGCGCCCGAGCACCTGCGCGATGTCTTCCTGGAGTTCTACAAGGTGGCCGACCATGCCGGTACGTCCGACGGCTTCGGCCTCGGCCTGGCCATCGTCGCGCGGCTTTCGCACGTGTTGGGGCACCCGATCAGCGTGCGCTCGCGGCTGGGCAGCGGCAGCGTGTTCCGCGTGGCGCTGCACGACGCCGACGAGGCGGTGGCACAGGCGCGCGTGAGCGCCTCCGGGGGCTGAGAAGTCCCGAGAAAAAACCGCGCACAAGGCGCGGTTTCATTTCAGGAACACCGCGGAACCGGCTTTGCCGGGCCGCAGGTGTTGCCCCCGGTAGGGGGTTGGAGTAGCGACACGAAGTGCGCGAAGCCTGGGGGCGAGCCCAGTTATCCCGACAGGAGGCCGTTGGTGCGGGCGTAATGAAGCGCCTGTGTGCGGCTCTTCACACCAAGCCGGCGGAACAGGCGCCACAGGTGAACCTTCACCGTGTGCTCGCTGATCTCCAGGTCGGTCGCAATGTCGCGATTGCTCATGCCCTTGTCGAGCATGGCGATCAGCTGCGTCTGGCGCTTGGAGAGCTTGCTGCTCGCGAGCGGCGGCTCGTCGGCCTCTTCGGAGCCCGCCATCAGCAGGCCGCGCAAGGCGGCTGCCAATTCATTGGAACTGGCCGACTTCTCGATGTAGGTGTCGGCACCCGCTTCGATGCAGGCGTCTTCCATGTCCGCGGCCGGTGCCGCCGAATACACGGCGATCGGCACGTTGGGGTAGACCTGCTTGACCGCGATCACGCCCGAGACGCCATTCGTGTCCGGAAGCTTCAGGTCCAGGCAAAAGAGGGTGGGCGCGCCACGCTGCTGCACCGAGCTCGCGAGCTTGTCGAGCCGCTCGAGCTCGACGATGTTCTCGGCGGGTCGCAGGCGTCGCAACACCATCACGATCGCGTCGCGCATCAGGGGGTGGTCGTCGATGACATAAATGCTCATGTTTTCTTCCTTTGTGATCGCACCGTCTTCTCTCGTCTCGCTCACCGGCGGATAAGCCGATGGGCCCTTGCCGGTTCAACTTCCATCTGTGGTGGTCGTTGCTTCCGCCAATGCCTCCAGCGCCTCTGTCACGGCGCGTGTTTGTTCTGTGTCGATGGGCTCGATCTGCGCAGCCACCGCGGCCAGCGCCGCACCGCGCTCGGCCTGCAAGACCGCGATGGTACGGCCCGCTTCCTGCGGCGATGCAAATCCACGGCTCTGCAGCAGGGTTTCGCCGCGCGCATCGAGCAGCTTGAAATAGAAAAGCCCGTCGCCGCGTTCGCGGTACTGCTTGAAGCTGGGCTTGGCGACCTTGGCCGCCTTGGCGCTGCCCTTGTCGCGGCCCGCCGCGAGGTTGCGCAGGCCCACCGCATGGCGCAGGCGCGCCATGAAGGGCTGCGACAGCGCGCTGGCCTTCTCGGCGCCGATGAGCAAGATGCGCTCGATCTCCGCCGGGTCGCTCATCAGCGCCTCGTAGCGCTTTCGCAGCGGTGCCACTTCGACTTCGATCCGCTCGAACAGCAGTTGCTTGGCGTCGCCCCAGCCGATGCCGTCGGCGTAGGCCTTGCGCAGCATCTCGGTCTCGTCGGCATCGGCAAAGGCCTGGTAGATCTGGAAGAGCGCGGAGCCTTCGGTTTCCTTGGGCTCGCCGGGGGGGCGCGAGTCGGTCACGATGCTGGCGATCTGCTTTTGCAGGTACGCGCGCGATGCGAACAGCGGGATCGTGTTGCCGTAGCTCTTGCTCATCTTGCGGCCGTCGAGGCCGGGCAGGGTGGCGACGGCGTCGTCGATCTCGGCCTCAGGCAGCGTGAAGTGCTCACCGTACTGGTGGTTGAAGCGCTGCGCCATGTCGCGCGCCATCTCGATGTGCTGCACCTGGTCGCGGCCCACGGGCACCTTGTGGGCGTTGAACATCAGGATGTCCGCGCCCATCAGCACCGGGTACATGAAGAGGCCGGCGGTCACGTCGGCGTCCGGGTCCTCGCCCTTGGCGATGTTCTTGTCGAGCTGGGCCTTGTAGGCATGGGCGCGGTTGAGCACGCCCTTGCCGGTGACGCAGGTGAGGAACCAGGTGAGCTCGGGAATCGCGGCGATGTCCGACTGGCGGTAGAAGGTCACGCGTTCGGGGTCGAGCCCGCAGGCGAGCCAGCTGGCGGCGATCTCGAGCGTGGAGCGCTGGATCACAGCCGGGTCCTGCACCTTGATGAGCGCGTGGTAGTCGGCCAGGAAAAAGAAGCTCTCGACACCGGGCGCGACGCTCTGCCGCACCGAGTGGCGGATCGAGCCGACGTAGTTGCCGAGGTGGGGCGTGCCCGACGGGGTGATCCCGGTCAGGACGCGCAGGGGAGCGGAAGAAGACGAGGCCATGGAGCGACAGACTTAGAGCAGCAATGCCTTGAGCGGCGTGATGATGAGGTTGATGACGAAGTAGCCGACGTCCATCAGGGGGCGCAGCCAGTAAGTGCTGACGACGCCCGCGATGACGAGGCCCATCACGATGAAGAAGCCGTAGGGCTCGATGCGCGCGAGGAAATTCTGTGCGGGTCCGCTGGGCAAGAGCCCCGCCAGCACGCGGCCGCCGTCGAGCGGTGGCAACGGGAACAGGTTGAAGGCCCACATCACGAGGTTGACCAGGATGCCGCCACGCGCCATCTGGATGAAAAAGTTTTCATTGTCGAAGCCGGCCGCAACCAGCACCACGAACATCAATGCCCAGAGGATGGCCTGGATGAAGTTCGAGACCGGCCCTGCGAGCGCCACCCAGATCATGTCGCGCTTCGGATGACGCAGCCGCCCGAAGTTCACAGGCACTGGCTTCGCATAGCCGAACAGGAAGGCGCCTGAAGTCGCGAAGTACAGCATCAACGGCATCAGGATGGTCCCGATGGGGTCGATGTGCTTCATCGGATTGAGTGTGACCCGGCCCATCACCGCAGCTGTGTTGTCGCCGAAGTGGCGGGCCACATAGCCATGGGCCGCTTCGTGCACGGTAATCGCGAAGATCACGGGCAGTGCGTAGATGAGTACGGTCTGTATGAGATTGGAAATATCCACTGGGCGATTGTGTCAGACGTGCATTAGTTATCGGTTCCAACTTCTTTCTACAGACCGAGCACGGCGAGTGCTCCGCGTCCCTGCCGCACCACGACCGGATCGTCGCCCGTGCCCATGGGCGTGAGGTCGACCACGGTGGTCGGTTGCGAAGGGCAGGCGCCGGCATCGATGACCGCGCCGATCTGCTTTTCGAAGCGCTCGCGAATGGTCTGCGCGTCGTTGAGCGCTTCGGTCTCGCCGGGCGCGATCAGCGTGGTGGCCAGCAGCGGCGCGCCGTGCAACGCGAGCAGTTCCAGCAGCACCTTGTGGTCGGGCACGCGCAGGCCGATGGTCTTGCGCTGCGGATGGCTCACGCGGCGCGGCACTTCCTTGGTCGCTTCGAGCAGGAAGGTGTAGGGGCCCGGCGTGGCGGCCTTCAGCAAGCGGTATTGCTTGTTGTCGACGCGCGCGTAGTTGGCCAGTTCGCTCAGGTCGCGGCACAGGAGCGTCAGGTGGTGCTTCTCGTCGACCTGGCGGATGCGGCGCAACTGGTCGACCGCGTCCTTGTCGTCCAGGTGGCAGGCCAGCGCGTAGCTGGAGTCGGTGGGCACGGCCACGATCTCGCCGCGCTCGAGCAGCGTGACGGCCTGCTTGAGCAGCCGCTGCTGCGGGTTCTCGGGGTGGACTTCGAAGTACTGGGCCATAAGAAACTATCTCCTGATCAGGATTCCGCCGGTTCGATGGGCACGCGGCGCTCCCGCACCGTGAGCCACGCACCGGCGGCGCCGCAGACCGCGATCATCGAGATGCCGATGAGCGAATACCGGTCGGGCACTTGGGAAAAAACGAGCCAGCCGCCCAGCATGGCAAAGGCGATCTGCGCATAGAGGTACGGCGTCAGCGTGGAGGCCGGCGCGCGCTGGTAGGCGAGGATCAAGATGAAGTGCCCCACCGTGCCCATGAACCCCATGAGGCACAGCAGCGCCCACCATTCCCACGAGGGCAGGGCGGTCCACACGAAGGGCAGCGCCAGCGAGGCGATCAGCGCGCCGACCCAGCCGGTATAGAAATGCATCGTGAGCGGATTTTCGGTTTGCGCGAGCTTGCTGGTGAGCACCTGGAACCAGGCGTTGGTCAGCACCAGCCCGATCGGCAGCAGGATCGCCCAGCTGAAGGCTTCGCCGCCGGGCCGCAGGATCACCAGCGTGCCGATGAAGCCGCCCGCCACCAGCGCCCAGCGCAGCGGCGAAACGTATTCCTTGAGCGTGGTCGCCGCGAGCAGCGTGATGACCAGCGGTGCGATCAGCACGATCGAGGTGAACTCGGCCAGCGGCATGTAGCGCAGGCTCAAGAAGGCCAGCGTGCTCGACACCAGCAGCAGCGCGCCGCGCAGCAACTGGTAGCGCGGATGCCGGGTGCGCAGCAGCGCCGTGCCATGCAGCGGCAGCAGCACCGCCGTGGTCGCGACGGCCTGGAAGGCATAGCGGAACCACACGCCCATGAGGATCGGGACGCCCGCGGTCGACGCCTTGGTGGCCGTGTCGAGCGTGGCGAAGCAGGCCACGGCCACGATCACCATGCCGATGCCCGCGAGGATGCGTTCGGACTCCTTGCTGCGGCTCGCTTGCTGCGCGGCGCGTGCATTCGCAAGTGCAGCGCCGGCCGCGCTGTCGATGCCGGGCCCTGGGCTCTGGCTCACTGCTGGATGCGGTGGCCGAGCAGTTCCCACACCGGCGTGAGGGCGCCAGGCAACGGTGGCAGCTTGCCGAGATCGCAGTGGCTCTCGTCGGGGCTGTGGAAATCGCTGCCGCGGGATGCGGCGAAATCGAACTCGAGCGCCTTGTCGGCGTACTCGACATATTCGGCCGTGGTGTGGCTGCCGGTGACGACCTCGATCGCCTGGCCGCCGTGCGCCTTGAATTCGAGGAACAGCGCGTATTCCTCGTTGGCCGTGAACTTGTAGCGGCCCGGATGCGCGATCACGGCCATGCCCTTGGCGGCCGTGATCCAGTGCACCGCGTCCTTGAGCGAAGCCCAGCGGTGCGGCACGTAGCCGGGCTTGCCTTCGGTGAGGAACTTGCGGAACACCTCGGGCGTGTCGCGGCAGTGGCCTTGTTCAACGAGGAAGCGCGCGAAGTGCGTGCGCGAGATCAATTCGGGATTGCCGACGAACCTGAGCGCGCCTTCATAAGCACCGTGGATGCCCACCTTGGCCAGCCCTTCCGACATTTCCTGCGCGCGCTTGCCGCGGCCGCCGCGCGTGTCGTAGAGGCCTTGCGTCATCGCGGCGTCGTCGGGGTCGAAGCCCAGGCCGACGATGTGCACGGTTTCGTTCGCGAAGGTCACCGAGATCTCGGTGCCGGTGAGGTAGCGCATGCCGTTCTCGCGCGCTGCAGCGGCTGCGCGGTGCTGGCCGCCGACCTCGTCGTGGTCGGTGAGGGCCCAGAGCTCGACCCCATTGGCGGCTGCGCGTGCGGCCAATTCTTCGGGCGTCAATGTGCCGTCGGAGACCACGGAATGGCAGTGAAGATCGGCATTGAGAATGGAGGACACCCCGCCATTCTAGGGGGTCTGGATCGCCGATGCGGGCGCATGGATGCTGCGTAAGACGCTACTAAATAAATAGCATTAACGCGCCGCTGCGCGCGGCTCAGCGCTTCTTGCGAAATGCCGCCCATGCCGCGACGGCGGTGAAGCTTGCCACGATCGCCACCACGATCCAGAACCCGTGCTTGTGCTCCGCGAGCGGAATGCCGCCCACGTTCATGCCGAAGAGGCCCGCGAGGATGTTGATCGGCAGCGCCAGCACCGTCACCACCGTCAGCACGAAAAGGCTGCGGTTGTTGTCCTCGTTGACGTTGGCGGCAATTTCTTCCTGCAGCAGCTTGATGCGCTCCTGCAGCGCCTGCATGTCGCGCAGCACCACAGAGAACTCCTCGGTCGAGCCGCGCAGCTCCTGCGCATCGGGCTCGGCCATCCAGGCGGGCGGGCCCTGCAGCAGACGGAAAAGAGCGGCCGGCTCCGGCGCCAGCAGGCGCTGCAGCCGCACCAGCAACCGGCGCAGCACGCCGAGCCGCGCGCGCTTGTGGTCCAGACGCCCAGCCAGCAGTTCGTCCTCGATGCGGTCGATGCGCGAAGTGACGCCGCGCACGATCTTCACCAGCACGTCGGCCTGCGCGCGCAGCAGGTGTTCGAGCAGTTCGGTGCTGGAGCGCGGCGCTTCGCCGGCCTTCACCGCCGTGCGCAGCGCATCGACCGAGCGCAAGGGCTTCGTGCGCGCCGTGACCACGAGATGCGGGCCCACGCTGATCCACAGCGTGGAGATGTCCGAGGGCTCGAAGCTGAACTCGAAGTGCACGTCGTTGATGACCGCGATCAGCGAATCGTCCGCACGCTCGATGCGCGTGGAGGGCAGGCCCTCGTGCAGCGTTTCGTAGAACGTGTCGGAGAGATTCGCGTGCCGCAGCAGCCAGCGTTCGGCCTGGGCGTGGCTCAGGTTGAAGTGCAGCCATACGTACGCGCGGCTGCCGTCATCGACAACGGCGTCTTCGGGTTGCGCGCCCAGCCACGCCGCAGCCTGCGCCGAATCGATGGCCCGCGCATGCTCGGGCGCCGCGGCATCGAACAGGTAGCCGCAGATCAGCCCGGCTTCGTCGCCGCCGTAGGACTGGGCGGCGAGATCATGAAATGCCGACGACAAGGTGCGTGGTCAGAAAAGACGGGTGAAGAGCCAGTAGAGCGAGCCCGACAGCAGCATGGCCACCGGCAGCGTCAGCACCCAGGCGAGCGCGAGGTTGCGCAGCGTGGACATCTGCAGGCCCGAGCCGCTGGCCGTCATGGTGCCGGCCACGCCGGAGGAGAGCACGTGCGTGGTCGAGACCGGCAGGCCGTACATGTCGGCCGCACCGATGGTGAGCATCGCCACCACTTCGGCCGATGCGCCTTGCGCGTAGCTCAGGTGCGTCTTGCCGATCTTCTCGCCCACGGTGACGACGATGCGCTTCCAGCCGATCATCGTGCCCAGGCCGAGCGCGATGGCCACGGCGATCTTGACCCACAGCGGAATGAAGCGCGTCGCGTCGTCCAGCTCCTGGCGGAACGTGCCGACGCGCAGCCTGGTCTCGTCGTCGAACTTCGCGGCGCCGCTCTTGTCGAGATGGCGAATGGCTTCGGAGGCCAGGTACATGTCGTTGCGCACGTTGGCGACGGCTTCGGCCGGCACTGCAGCGAGCGAGCCGTGCTGGCGCACCTGTTCGCCGATGCTGCCGGCGGTGGCGGCCAGCGCGGGCACGACCTGGTCGTTGAACTCGCGGGTGCGCACATAGGTGGAGAGCGTGTCGCGCGCCGCAGCCGGTGCCAGGGCGGGCAGCGAGGTCGGCACGCTGCGGTTGAGCGCGTTCTGCGTCATCTCGGCCACGGCGACGAACTTCACCGTCTCGTTGGCGGGCATCGCGCGATTCAGCGCGTAGGCCATCGGCACCGTGCCGACCAGGATCAGCATGATCAGGCCCATGCCCTTCTGTCCGTCGTTGGAACCGTGCGCGAACGACACGCCGGTGCAGGTGAGGATCAGGAGGCCGCGGATCCACCACGGCGGCGGCGTGCTGCCCTTGGGCTCTTCATAGAGGGCGCGGTTCTTCACGAAGGCGCGCAGGGCGAGCAGCAGCAGCGCCGCGCAGCCGAAGCCCACCATCGGCGAGAGCAGCAGCGAATAGCCCACCTTGGTGGCCTGGCCCCAGTCGACGCCACTGGTGCCGTCGCGACCATGCATGAGCGCGTTGGCAATGCCCACGCCGATGATCGATCCGATCAGCGTGTGCGACGAAGACGCCGGCAGCCCGAGCCACCAGGTGCCCAGGTTCCAGATGATCGCGGCGATCAGGAGCGCGAACACCATCGCGAAGCCCGCGCCCGAACCCACCTGCAGGATCAGCTCCACCGGCAGCAGCGCGATGATGCCGAAGGCCACCGCGCCGCTGGACACCAGCACGCCCAGGAAATTGAAGAAGCCCGACCACACCACCGCGAAGTTGGGCGGCAGCGAGTGCGTATAGATCACCGTGGCCACCGCATTGGCCGTGTCGTGGAAGCCGTTGACGAACTCGAAGCCCAGCGCGATCAGCAGCGCCACGCCCAGCAAGATATAGGGCACCCAGGTCGTCATGGGCGCGCCCGAGGCGGTGACGTCGCCCACCAGGCTCCACGCCGTGAAGAGCAGGCCCGCGGCCAGGAGGCCCACGAAAGTGATCAGCGTGAGCGGACCGGGCTTGGCGTCGAGCTTGGGCCGGTGTGCCACGGCGGGCGCGGCCGGCATCTCCGTGTTCGGGGCGGCGAGCGTGTTCATGGGCGTTTTTTGAGGTGTTGGAGTGGCTGCACATGGTGTTCGCGGCATGTGACAACGGCGTGTCGGCCTACGGAAAGCCGCCGCCAAACCGTCACGCGGCAGTCATACGGGGCGTGCAGCATGCTTTTTTCTTCCCCACCTCTTCCTTCCTTCTTCCTCTTTCATCATGCTGACGAGCGCACTTCCAGACCACGAAGACCTGATGCAACGCATCGCCCGCGACCTGATCGACAGCTACGACGAAGAGCTCGAGCTGGAGATCGAGGACCGCAACATCGACGGCCTCGACCCGGCCTCGGCCACTTCGGCTTCCGCTGACAAGGCGGCTCGGCAGGCCTACTTCAAGGAACTGTTCCGCCTCCAGGGCGAACTGGTCAAGCTGCAGGACTGGGTGCAGCACAGCAAGCAGAAGGTCGTCATCCTGTTCGAAGGCCGCGATGCGGCGGGCAAGGGCGGCGTCATCAAGCGCATCACCCAGCGGCTGAACCCGCGCGTGGCCCGCGTGGCGGCGCTGCCGGCGCCCAACGACCGCGAACGCACCCAGTGGTACTTCCAGCGCTATGCGGCGCACCTGCCGGCGGCCGGCGAGATGGTTCTCTTCGACCGCAGCTGGTACAACCGCGCTGGCGTCGAGCGCGTGATGGGCTTCTGCTCCGACGACGAGTACGAGGAGTTCTTCCGCACCGTGCCCGAGTTCGAGAAGATGCTCGTGCGCTCGGGCATCAAGCTCATCAAGTACTGGTTCTCCATCACCGACGACGAGCAGCACATGCGCTTCCTCGGCCGCATCCACGATCCGCTCAAGCAATGGAAGCTGAGCCCCATGGACCTGGAAAGCCGCCGCCGCTGGGAGGAGTACACCAAGGCGAAGGAAATCATGCTGGAGCGCACCCACATCCCCGAGGCGCCGTGGTGGGTGGTGCAGGCGGTCGACAAGAAGAAGGCGCGCCTGAATTGCATCAGCCACCTGCTCGGCCAACTGCCCTACCAGGAGGTGGCGCATCCGCCGATCGCGCTGCCCGAGCGTGTGCGTCACGACGACTACCTGCGCCAGCCCGTGCCGGCCAACATGATCGTCCCCGAGATCTATTGAGGGGCTTCGCGGCCGTTTGGCCGACCGGCGCTTTGCCTGCACACTGCGCCATGGCCCGTCGTTCCACCGCTTCCGTCTTCGCCCGCGCCTACGAGCGCAACCTGAAGGCGCTCACCAAGCTCACGCTGAGCAACAGCAAGCGCGTGGCGGGCCAGGTGCAGCGCGCGACCGCCAAGCGGCTCAAGCCCCCGCCAGGCAAGGGCGACTGGCTCAGCGGCATGGCGATCGGAGCCGGTGGCGCGCGGGGCTATCACCTGTTCCGCCCAACCGACCTGCAACTCGAGCCCGGCGAGAAGCTGCCGCTCATGGTCATGCTGCACGGCTGCGGGCAGACCGGCCGCGACTTCGCGGCCAGCACGCGCATGAACGCGCTGGCCGTACGCCAGCGCTTCCTGGTGCTCTACCCCGAACAAGACCGGCTCGCGCATCCCCAAGGCTGCTGGAACTGGTACGAGCGCCGCTCCGGCAAGGCCGATGCCGAGGCCGCGACGCTGATGGCCGCGATCGACCAGGCCTGCATGCTCTACCCGGTGGACCGCGAGCGCGTCGCGTTGGCCGGCCTCTCGGCCGGTGCCAGCATGGCGGCGCTGCTGGCCACGCGCTACCCGCAGCGTTTTCGCGCCGTCGTCATGCATTCGGGCGTGGCGCCCGGTGCCGCGAAGTCGTCGGCCACCGCGCTCGGCGCGATGCGCGGCCAGAACGTGCCGCCGATGCCCGTCACCGCGGTCGGCAAGGCGATGGGCGCCGCGGCTGTCTTCGCGACCCTGCCGCCGATGCTTGTGCTGCACGGCGATGCCGATGCGGTGGTCGCGCCCAGCAATGCCGTCAACAGCGCGGCCGTGTGGGCCACGGCGATGGGGGCGCGGCCCGGCTTGCCGCGCGACGTGCAGCGCGGCAAGCGCCGCCCGATGCGCGTGACGGACTTCAAGCGCAAGGGCCGCACGGTGGTCTCGCTATGCGAGATCGCGGGGCTGGGGCATGCGTGGAGCGGCGGGGCGTCGAAGCTGCTGTTCAGCGATGCAGCCGGGCCCGATGCCACGCGGATGGCGTGGGCGTTTGCGATGGCGCAGTTCAAGCGCGCGGCCAGGGAGGCCTGACGAGCCCTTTCACACCGTGGCGCTTTCACGCGCCGCGGCACGCCATGCACCGGGCGCCATGCCCTTCTCACGCTTGAAGGCCTTGCTGAACGCGGCTTCCGATTCATAGCCCACTGCGCCGGCGATGACGCCCAGCGCGGCGTTGCCCTGGCCCAGCATGTTGCCGGCCTTGAACATGCGCCACTGCGTGAGGTATTCCAGCGGCGCCTGGCCCACGCGCTCGCGAAAGCGCTGCGCGAAGGCCGAGCGCGAGAGGCTCGCTGCCGAGGCCAGCGATTCCACCGTCCAGTCGCGTGCCATGTCCTTGTGCATGGCACGCAATGCGGGGCCGATGCGTGCATCGGCCAGCGCAGCCAGCCATCCGGTCTGCGAATCGCTCGTGGCCGCGACGTGCGCGCGCACCGCCTGCACGAACACGATGTCGGCCAGCCGGCTCACGAGCAGGCTGGAGCCAAGGCCGGGCTCGCCGGTCTCCATGGCGAGCAGTTGCAGCGTGCCCTGCAGCGCGAGGGCGCGGGCCTGTTCCATCTTCACGTGCAGCAGCACTGGCAGCAGGTCGAGCAGCGGGCGCGCAGCGCGCTGGTCGAAGTGGAACCAGCCGCAGATCACCGAGGCCGCGGTGCCCGCGCCGCCCAGTTCGACGACGCCGCCGATGCGGTCGCGCACGACCGAGGCACAGCTCACCGTGGGCGTGTTCGGATGGTCGCGCAGCACATAGGGCGTGCCGTGGGCGAGCACGTAGCAGTCGCCCGCGGCGAGCGCGACGGGGTGGTCCACACCCTCGACCTCCAGCAGGCAACCGCCGCGCACCACGAGGCCGAAACGCGCGCTTTCGCCGCCGGCCAGGCTCACGCCCCAGGGCGCACCGGCCTCGAGCCGGGCATACAGGGCGCTGCGCACGCGCATGGCAGCGAAAACGTCGTCGAGTGGGTCCATGAGGGCTCCGATGGCGGTGGACGAATGGACAAGATTGTCGGCTTTGCAGGCATTCACTGTCCATCAAGCGAGGCAGAAACTGCAGCTTCACTCTCACCGCACAGGAGCAGACACCATGAATGCCAAGACCGACTTCGCCGAACTCGCCGACCGCTACGTCGCCCTCTGGAACCTGACGGACGCCGGCGCCCGCCGCGACGCCATCGCCGCGCTGTGGGTGCCCCAGGGCGAGCACTACGTGCGCACGCTGCAGGCCAAGGGCTACGAGGCGCTGGCGCAGCGCGTCACCGGTTCGCATGAAAAGAACGTGCGCGACGGCGGCTTCCGCTTCATCGCCACCGGCGATGCGCAACTGCTGCGCGACACCGTGATGTTCCATTGGCAGATGGTCCCCGCCGCGGGCGGCCCCGTGGCTGCGCTCGGGCTCGAGTTCCTGCTGCTGGCCGAAGACGGCCGCATCGCCATCGACTACCAGTTCATCCTGCCGACCCCCGCCGTCTGATCGCCTGAAGAAGAAGCCAGACCATGACCTTCGAGGTCATTGCCGCAGCGCGCCCTCACACCAACACTCGAGTCCATCATGACGCAGTCAAACATCGCCGTTCCGGCGGCATCGCCTTCATCCACGGCTGGCGAGAACGCCAGCGCGGCCAAGCCCGGCTCGCTGGCCCTGTGGGTCATGCTCAGCGGCACCTTCCTGGTGGTGCTGGACTTCTTCATCGTCAACGTCGCGTTGCCCTCGATGCAGCGGGAGTTGCTCGCGAGCACCGCGACCTTGCAGCTGGTGGTGGCCGGCTACGGCCTGGCCACCGCCGCGGGCCTGATCACCGGCGGCCGGCTCGGCGACCTCTTCGGGCGCCGCCGCATGTTCATGCTCGGCCTGTTGCTGTTCACGCTGGCCTCGGCGGCCTGCGGCTTTGCGCCGAATGCCGAGTTGCTGGTGGCTGCCCGCGTGCTGCAGGGCCTGGCCGGTGCGCTGCTGCAGCCGCAGGTGCTGGCGATGATCGGCCTGGCCTACACCGGCGAAGACCGTGCGCGCGCTTTCGCGGCCTACGGGCTCACGCTGGGGCTCGGCGCCACGCTGGGGCAACTGGTGGGTGGGCTGCTGATGCATGCGGACCTGGCCGGGCTCGGCTGGCGCAGTTGCTTTCTCATCAACGTGCCCATCGGCCTCCTGGCCCTTGCGCTCGCACCGCGCGTCATTCCGCCGCTCAGGAACGGCAGCGCGAGCAGGCTCGATCTGGTCGGCATGCTGCTCGTGGCGGCGGGCTCCGTCGCGGTGGTGCTGCCGCTGGTGGAAGGGCGCGAGCAGGGCTGGCCGCTGTGGAGCTGGCTGTGCCTCGCCGCCGCATTGCCGCTGCTTGCCGCATTCGGATTCCAGCAGCGCCGCCTTGCCGCAGCGGGCGGCGCTCCGCTGGTGGCACCCGCGCTGCTCGGGAACCGTCGCTTCGTCATGGGGCTCATCACCACGCTGGCCTTCTACGTGGGCAATGCGTCGCTGTATTTCGTGCTGGCGCTGTACCTGCAGCAGGGCCTGGCATTGGACCCGCTGAACTCGGGCATCGTCTTCACGTCATTGGCGATCGGTTTCTTCGCGACCTCGATGGCAGGTGTGCGCCTCGCACGCCGCTTCGGCGGCCAGCCGCCCATTGCCCTCGGCGCGCTCGTGCTCGCAGCGGGGCATGCGCTGCAGTTCGTCAACGTTGCGGGATGGGCCGGCCATGCGTATGTGGTCGCCTGGATGGTGCCGTTGCTCCTGGTACAGGGCGCGGGGCTCGGCATGGTGATGGCGCCGCTGGTGTCCACCGTGCTCGCTGGGTTGCCGCCGCAGCATGCGGGCGTGGCGTCGGGTGTGCTGTCGATGGTGCAGCAGGCGAGCAACGCGCTGGGGGTGGCGCTGATCGGCATCCTGTTCTATGGACGGCTGGGCAGCGCACCGGACGCGGCCGGCTATGACGCCGCATTCGGCGTCGCGCTGGTATACCTGACGGTGTCGGCGCTGGTGGTGGCGGTGTTGCATCGCAGCGCAATGCAGCAGCACTGACCGCGCGCAGTCGACGCCGCCAGGCCCGTGAGGCAGGCGTCCATCGCGAGGAACGATTCGACAGCGGCCGAGCACGGCCAACCCGTCACCCGAAAACCTTCAGGCCGCCGGAAGAAACTTCCTGACATGCGCAGCGAATGCCGCCGTCAATGCCGTGGGCGCGTCGCGGTCGAACGCCAGCGTGACTCCCACGCTCGGCAGATCGGGGAACCCCTGTTCCGGCGTGAGGATCTGCAGGTCGTCGGGCACCGCCGTGCGCGTCAGCACGATGACGGCCTGCCCCGAGCGCGCCATGCCGACCAGGCCCGAGAGGCTGCTGCTGGCATAAGCGAGCCGGTAGGCGCGGCCCGCGGCTTCCAGCGCCTGCCTCGGCAGCTTGTGGTCCAGCGCGTCCGGCGCGCCCAGCGCCAACGGCAGTGGGTCCAGCGACGCGGCGATGCCGTCGCGGTGCGCCACCCACACCAGCGGCTCGCGGCGGATCACGTCGGCGCCGGCCGCATCGCCCGCCACCGACACCAGCGCCAGGTCGACCGTGTGCCGCGCCAGCAGTTCGTGCAGCCGAGGCGTCGGCGCGCACATCACTTCCAGTTGAACCCGCGGATGCAGGCTCGCGAAGCTCTGCAGCAGGTACGGCAGGAACACGACGGCATAGTCGTCGGGGCAACTGAAGCGCAGCACGCCGGAGAGTTGCTCGCCGCGCAGTTCGGCCAGCGCCTCGTCGTGCTTGCGCAGCAGTTCGCCCGCGCGCACGAGGAGCCGCTCGCCGGTCGCGGTGAGCGTGACGCCGCGGCCGGTCCGATGCAGCAGCGGCTGCTCGACGATGCCTTCGAGCCGCTGCATCTGCATGCTGAGCGCCGACTGCGTACGCCCCACGCGCAGCGCCGCCTGGCCCAGCACGCCCGTCTCGGCGATGGCGACGAAGCTGCGCAGGAGGTCGATGTCCAGCGACTGGCTCACGGCATGAATTCTCCTGATAGCTGATGTCAAAACAATTCGCTTCCCGGCAGGTGTGCCGCTGCGTAATGTGCGTCATTTTGATCGCCACGCATCGACATGAGCGCCGCGCCGGGCCGCCCCCGGCAAGCTCGCGCCGCAGTGCGAAACACGAAGGTACTTCAATGAGCAGAAATGACGACCCCAAGTTCTGGCAGCAGGCCCGGCAGCATCTGGTGCGCTACGGCGGCAGCTTCGAGCCCTTGATCATCGAGCGCGCACAGGGCTGCTTCGTTTATGACGCCGATGGCCGCGGCATCCTCGATTTCACCTCGGGCCAGATGAGTGCCTTGCTGGGCCACTCGCATCCCGACATCGTCGCGGTGGTCACGGAGCAGATCCGCTCGCTGGACCACCTCTTCAGCGGCATGCTGTCGCGGCCGGTGGTGGCGCTCGCCGCGGAAATCGCGCGGCACGCGCCGCCCGGACTGGAGCGCTGCCTGCTCCTGAGCACCGGCGCGGAGTCGAACGAAGCGGCGCTTCGCATGGCCAAGCTGGTCACAGGCCGGCACGAGGTGGTGGCCTTCACGCAGTCGTGGCATGGCATGACCGGCAGCGCGGCCGCGGCCACCTACAGCGCCGGCCGCAAGGGCTACGGGCCGGCGGCAGCCGGCTCGTTCGCCATTCCGGCACCGAACGCCTACCGCCCGCGCTTCACGACGGCGGAGGGTGCGCTCGACTGGCGCCGAGAACTCGACGATGGCTTCGAGCAGGTCGACCGGCAGTCCACCGGCGCGCTCGCCGCCTTCATTGCCGAGCCCATCCTCAGCAGCGGCGGCATCCTGGAGTTGCCGCCGGGCTACATGGCGGCGCTCAAGAAGAAGTGCGAGGAGCGCGGCATGCTGCTGATCCTCGACGAGGCGCAGACCGGCGTCGGCCGCACCGGGCTGATGTTCGCGTGCGAGCGCGACGGCGTCGCCCCCGACATCCTGACGCTCTCCAAGACGCTGGGCGCGGGCCTGCCGCTGGCGGCAATGGTGACGACCGCCGCGATCGAGGAAGAAGCCCATGCGCGCGGTTTCCTGTTCTATACGACGCACGTCTCCGACCCGCTGCCGGCGGCAGTCGGGCTCAAGGTGCTGGAGGTCGTGGAGCGCGACGGGCTCGTCGAACGCGCACGCATCGCCGGCGAGCGCCTGCAAAAGGGGTTGCGAACGCTGCAGTCGCGCCACGAATGCATCGGCGACGTGCGCGGCCGCGGCCTGCTGCTCGGGCTGGAAGTCGTCGCCAGCCGCGAGACCCGAGAGCCCGCCTTCGAGCTCGGCGAGGCCGTCACGCGCGAGTGCATGAAGCTCGGGCTGAGCATGAACATCGTGAAGCTGCCATCGATGGGCGGCGTCTTCCGGATCGCGCCGCCGCTGACGATCAGCGACAGCGAGATCGACCTTGGCCTGGAACTGCTCGACAAGGCGATCGCGACGGCGGTGCGGGGAGCGTAGCGGCCAGAGCAAGCAATCCCGCCCGCACCGCCATCCCGGCGGCGAAGCTCACGCAGTCGCCATCGCCTCCGGCACGCTAGGATGGCTTTCCCCAGGGCGACCGCTGCGCGAGCGGTTCGCTGAACACCAGGTGCGCCATGGAATCCGAACTGAAATCGCTGGTCCAGGCCCTGCGCGACTTTGCGCAGGCCCGGGCCTGGGAGCCTTATCACTCCCCCAAGAACCTCGCCTCGGCGCTGTCGGTCGAAGCCGCCGAACTGCTCGAACATTTCCAGTGGCTCACCGAAGCGCAGAGCCGGTCGCTCGACTCCGCGAAGCGCGACGAGGTCGGTGCCGAGATGGCGGATGTGTTCCTCTATCTGCTGCAGCTCGCCGACAAGCTCGGCATCGACCTGATCGATGCGGCGCGGCAGAAGATGGTCGTCAACGCGCAGAAGTACCCGGTTCCCGTCGATCCACCCGCCTGAGTACCTCCGTGTACGCCACCCGGCGTATTTCCCCTTGTTGGTGCATTCCGCAGACTCCTCTCCATCGCCAGACAAGCGTCGGCGACAAGGTTCAACCCAACCGGAGCAGGAGTCCACATGCAACGTCGTTTCACACTCAAGGCGCTCACCGCCGCCGTCGCGCTGGCCAGCATTTCTGCTGCGCCCGCATTCGCTGCCGACACCATCAAGGTCGGCGTGCTGCACTCGCTGTCGGGCACGATGGCCATCTCGGAAACCGTGTTGAAAGACACGGTGCTGATGGCGATCGACGACATCAACAAGAAGGGCGGCGTGCTGGGCAAGCAGCTCGAGCCCGTGGTGGTCGACCCGGCCTCCAACTGGCCCCTGTTCGCTGAAAAGACCAAGCAGCTGCTCGGCCAGGACAAGGTCTCGGTGATCTTCGGCTGCTGGACCTCGGTGTCGCGCAAGTCGGTGCTGCCGGTGGTCGAGGAAATGAACGGCCTCTTGTTCTACCCCGTGCAGTACGAGGGCGAAGAGCTCTCCAAGAATGTGTTCTACACGGGCGCCGCACCCAACCAGCAAGCCATTCCGGCGGTCGACTACCTCATGAGCAAGGAAGGCGGCGGCGCCAAGCGCTGGGTGCTGCTGGGCACCGACTACGTCTACCCCCGCACGACCAACAAGATCCTGCGCGCCTACCTCAAGAGCAAGGGCGTGAAGGACACCGACATCGACGAGAAGTACACCCCCTTCGGCCACAGCGACTACCAGACCATCGTTGCCGACATCAAGAAGTTCTCGGCCGGCGGCAAGACGGCGGTGGTCTCGACCATCAACGGCGACTCCAACGTGCCCTTCTACAAGGAACTGGGCAATGCGGGCCTGAAGGCAAAGGACGTGCCGGTCGTCGCCTTCTCGGTGGGCGAGGAAGAACTGCGCGGCGTGGACACCAAGCCGCTCGTGGGCCACCTGGCGGCATGGAACTACTTCATGTCGATCAAGAACCCGACCAACACCGCCTTCATCAAGCAGTGGAGCGACTACGCCAAGGCCAAGAACATCGCCGGCCACAAGGACAAGCCGCTCACCAACGACCCGATGGAAGCCACCTGGATCGGCATCCACATGTGGAAGCAGGCGGTCGAGAAGGCCAAGTCGACCGACACCGACAAGGTGATCGCCGCGATGGCCGGCCAGACCTTCACGGCGCCGTCGGGCATCGTCTCCAAGATGGACGAGAAGAACCATCACCTGCACAAGAGCGTGTTCATCGGCGAGATCAAGGCCGATGGGCAGTTCAGCGTGGTGTGGAAGACGCCGGGTCCTGTCAAGGCCAAGCCGTGGAGCCCGTACATCGAAGGCAACGACAAGAAGCCCGACTACCCGGCCGGCAAGTCGATGTAAATCTTCGACAAGTCCCTTGCCTTGCTCCCTCTCCCTCTGGGGAGAGGGCGGGGTGAGGGCAACGGCGGTCGATGGGGCCGCCGCGCTCGTTTGAATGGCCCCTGGCCTTCACCCCAACCCTCTCCCCATGGGGAGAGCGGGCAACACGAATTCAAGATGCTTCGACGAACCCTTCACTGCGCATTCGCCGCCATGCTGCTCATGGCAACGGCCGCCCACGCGCTGACCGCCGACGAGGCCAAGGCCATCGCCTCCGGTGAATCCGAAGCCCGCATCGCCGCGCTCAACAGGGCCGTCCTCACCGCCGACGACAAGACCGCCGCGTTCATCCAGGCGATGTCCGACGACGCCGTGAAGTACACCGAAGACAGGGTCTTCGTGATGAAGGACGACAAGGGGTTCGATCCGGTCACCGGTGCCGAGCTGAAGGTGCCCGACACCGCCGAGGACGTCGTCAACAACAACCTCATGCGCGGCGCGCTCGATGCCGCGCAGGCTGCGCTCAAGCTCACGAGCACCGACGACGCGGTGCGCGCCGAAGCCGCGCAGGCGCTCTTCAAGGAGCCCGACGAATCGCGCCTCCCGATGGTCGAGAAGGCACTGGCCGCCGAGACCAACCCCAAGATCAAGGCGCAGCTCGAGCTCGTGCGTGCCGCCAGCATGCTCACCAGCGCCGACAAGGCCAAGCGCCTCGCCGCGGCCAAGGAACTGGGCAACAACCGCAACCCCGACACCAAGCTGCTGCTGAACCAGCGCCTGGCCGACGAGACCGAGGCCGACGTGAAGACGGCCATCTCCGCCTCCATCGCCAACATCGACGGCGCGCTGGTCTGGGGCGACCGCATCAACGCCGTGTTCAGCGGCATCAGCCTGGGCTCGGTGCTGCTGCTCGCCGCGCTGGGCCTGGCCATCACCTACGGCCTCATGGGCGTCATCAACATGGCGCACGGCGAGCTGATGATGATCGGCGCCTACGCCACCTACGTGATGCAGGGCATCTTCCAGAAGTACATGCCCGAGGCGGCATTTGGCTGGTACCTGGTCGCCGCGATTCCCGTGTCGTTCCTCGCATCGGCGCTCGTGGGTGCGGTGCTGGAGCGCGGCGTGATCCGCTTCCTCTACGGCCGTCCGCTCGAGACGCTGCTGGCCACCTGGGGCATCAGCCTGATGCTGCAGCAGCTCGTGCGCACGCTCTTCGGCGCGCAGAACGTGGGTGTTGAAAACCCCGGCTGGATGAGCGGCGGCTTCACGATGCTCAGCAACGTCACGCTGCCGTGGAACCGCATCTGCATCATCATTTTTGCGGTGCTCGTGTTGCTGGCAATGGGCTGGCTCATCGGCAAGACGCGCCTGGGTCTCTTTGTGCGCGGCGTGACGCAGAACCGCCCGATCGCCTCGTGCATGGGCGTGAACACCGCGCGCATCGACACCTACGCCTTCGCGCTCGGCTCGGGCATCGCGGGCCTCGCGGGCTGCGCGCTGAGCCAGATCGGCAACGTCGGCCCCGACCTCGGCCAGAGCTACATCGTCGACAGCTTCATGGTGGTCGTGATGGGCGGCGTCGGCCAGCTCGCGGGCACCGTGTATGCGGCGCTGGGGCTGGGCATTCTCAACAAGTTCATCGAAGGCTGGGCGGGCGCGGTGCTCGCAAAGATCGCGGTGCTCGTTTTCATCATCATCTTCATCCAGAAGCGTCCGCAAGGGATCTTCGCGATGAAGGGTCGGAGCGCGGAAGCATGAGCAAGGTCACGTTGCCAACCAAAGGGCCGCTGTTGAGCGGCAAGGGCTGGACGGCCTTCTTCGTCGCACTCATCGTGGTGTGCGCGGTGGCGCCGGTGCTCAACATGTGGGTGCCGGCGGACAGCCCGCTGCACATGAGCGACTACGCGGTGGCACTGGTCGGCAAGATCATGTGCTACGCCATCTGCGCGCTGGCCATGGACCTGATCTGGGGCTACACCGGCATCCTCTCGCTGGGCCACGGCCTCTTCTTCGCGCTCGGCGGCTACATGATGGGCATGTACTTGATGCGCCAGATCGGCCGCGACGGCAACTACAAGAGCGACCTGCCCGACTTCATGGTGTTCCTCGACTGGAAGACGCTGCCCTGGCACTGGACCTTCAGCGACAGCTTCATCGCCACGCTGATCCTCATCGTCGCGGTGCCGGGCCTCATCGCCTTCGTGTTCGGCTTCTTCGCCTTCCGCTCGCGCATCAAGGGCGTGTACTTCTCGATCATCACGCAGGCCATGACCTTCGCGGCGATGCTGCTGTTCTTCCGCAACGAGACGGGCTTCGGCGGCAACAACGGCTTCACCGACTTCAAGCGCATCCTGAACATCCCGATTGCCACGCAAGAGATGCGCATGACGCTGTTCGCGCTCACCGGCCTCACGCTGCTGGGCTTCTTCCTGTTCGCCAAGTGGCTCATCGGCAGCAAGTTCGGCCGCGTGCTGCAGGCCATTCGCGATGCCGAAACGCGCGTGATGTTCTCGGGCTACAACCCGCTGCCGTACAAGCTCACGATCTGGGTCATCTCCGCCGTGATGTGCGGCGTGGCCGGTGCGTTGTACGTGCCGCAGGTCGGCATCATCAACCCGGGCGAGATGAGTGCGGCCAACTCCATCGAGATCGCGATCTGGGCTGCGGTGGGTGGACGCGCCACGCTGATCGGGCCGATCATCGGCGCGTTCATCGTCAACGGCGCGAAGAGCTGGCTCACCGTGGCCTACCCGGAGTACTGGCTGTACTTCCTGGGCGCCTTGTTCATTGCTGTCACGCTGTTCCTGCCGAACGGCATCGTGGGGCTGGTGAAGAAGTGGCTGTCAAGGGAGAAGACGCCAGCGGCCGAGCCTGTGCAGGAAGCAAGGCGCGCCGTGGCGGTAGAGCAGGGCGTCGAACCCGACGCGCTGAAGTCGCTGCCCGTGGATGCGAAGGGAGCCCGCGCATGACCCCCGACCTGATGGAAGCCGGCGCCGAGCGCGCGGCTCGCGCGAGCGGCATCCACTATGTGAGCGGCAGCACCGAATCGGGTGGCCGCGAGGCCGGGTTCGGCCGCATCGCCACGCCGGGCGAAGTCGATATCACGCACGGCCGCATCCTGTACCTGGAAGACGTGAGCGTGAGCTTCGACGGCTTCAAGGCGATCAACAAGCTCTCGCTGGACATCGCGCCGGGCGAGCTGCGCTGCATCATCGGCCCCAATGGTGCGGGCAAGACCACGATGATGGACATCATCACCGGCAAGACCCGGCCCGACTCGGGCACCGTGTTCTTCGGCAGCACCATCGACCTCCTGCGCCACCGCGAGGCCGAGATCGCCCAGCTGGGCATCGGCCGCAAGTTCCAGAAGCCGACGGTGTTCGAGCACCTCACCGTGTTCGAGAACCTCGAACTCGCGCTCAAGACCAACAAGGGCGTGCGCGCATCGATGCTGTTCAGGCTCGACTCCGCGCAGAGCGACCGGCTGGCCGAAGTGCTGGAGACGATTCACCTGGCCGACAGCGTGTCGCGCCTGGCCGGCAACCTGAGCCACGGCCAGAAGCAGTGGCTCGAGATCGGCATGTTGCTGATGCAGGACCCGAAGCTGCTCTTGCTCGACGAGCCGGTGGCCGGCATGACCGACGAGGAAACCGCGCGCACGGCAGAGCTGTTCCTCACGCTCAAGGGCAAGCATTCGCTGATGGTGGTGGAGCACGACATGAGCTTCATCCGCACGATCTCCGAGATCGTCACCGTGCTGTGCGACGGCTCCGTGCTCGCGCAGGGCACGCTCGATGAAGTGCAGGCCGACGAGCGCGTGATCGAGGTCTATCTGGGCCGCTGACGGAGGAATCGAAGCCATGCTGACAGTCAAGAACATCCACCAGTACTACGGCGGCTCGCACATCCTCAGGGACGTGAGCTTCCAAGCCACGCTCGGCAAGGTCACCGTGCTGCTCGGCCGCAACGGCGTGGGCAAGACGACGCTGCTCAAGTCGCTGATGGGCCTCGTGCCCATCAAGAGCGGCAGCATCGAACTCGAAGGCAAGCCGATCCAGAAGGCCACGCCTTACGACCGGGCGAGGGCGGGCATCGGCTTCGTGCCGCAGGGGCGCGAGATCTTCGCGAGGCTCACGGTCGAAGAGAACCTGCGCATGGGCCTGGCCTACAAGAGCGGCAGCACGCCCATTCCATCGGAGCTGTTCGAGCTGTTCCCGGTGCTCAAGCAGATGATCAACCGGCGCGGCGGCGATCTTTCGGGCGGGCAGCAGCAGCAATTGGCCATTGCGCGGGCCCTTGCGCCCAAGCCCAAGCTCTTGATTCTCGACGAGCCCACCGAAGGCATCCAGCCGAGCATCATCAAGGACATCGGCCGCGTCATCCGCATGCTGGCCGACCGCGGCGACATGGCCATCGTGCTGTGCGAGCAGTACTACGACTTCGCGCAGGAGCTGGCCGACGACTACCTCGTGATGGAGCGCGGCGAAGTCATCGCGCGCGGCCTGGGCAAGGACATGGAAGCGCAGGGCGTGCGCCAGCTCGTGGCGATCTGATCGATTCTCGGCAGGGCCTGCGAGGCCTCGCCGATGCAGGGTCTTGGAATTTGCGTATCGGCCTCGATTCAGGGTTTACCCTAAAATTCGAGGCTGCCCGTCGCCGCCGGGCACCCCTCCCAGGAGCCTGGCCTTGAACGCCTCCCCACCCGCGCTGGACAGCGCGGACACCGCCATTCCCGTTTCTTCCCCTTCGCCTGCGCCCGTCAATTTCCTGCGGGCGGTGCTCGCGCTGGGCGTTGGCGGTTTCGCCATCGGCACCGGCGAATTCGTGATCATGGGCCTCTTGCCCGAGGTCGCGCGCGACATCGATGTCAGCATCCCGCAGGCCGGCCACGTCATCAGCGCCTATGCGCTCGGCGTGGTCGTCGGCGCCCCGGTGCTGGCCGTGCTCGCGGCAGGTTGGGGCCGGCGCGCCTTGCTGATCGCGCTGATGGCCGTGTTCGCCGCCGGCAACTTCGCCAGCGCGATGGCACCCGGATACCTCTCGCTCAATCTGCTGCGCTTTGCCACGGGCCTGCCGCACGGCACCTACTTCGGCGTGGCCGCGCTCGTGGCCGCCACGCTCGCACCGCCCGGGCGCCGCGCCCGCGCCGTCGGCCTCGTGATGCTCGGGCTCACCGGCGCCACGCTGGTCGGCGTGCCCATCGCCGCATGGCTCGGCCAGCTCTTCGGCTGGCGCGCGGCCTTCGTGTTTGTCGGGGCGATCGCGCTCGTGGCCATCGTGCTCGTGCGGCGCGACGTGCCAGACATCGCAGCGGCCGCCGGCGCCAGCCCGTGGCGCGAGCTCGGCGCGCTCAAGCGCAAGCAGGTGTGGTTCACGCTGGGCATCAGCGCCATCGGCTTCGGCGGCATGTTCGCGGTGTTCAGCTACATCAAGCCCACGCTCACCGAGGTGGCGCACCTGTCGGTGCACAACGTGCCCTTCGTGCTCGCGCTGTTCGGCCTGGGCATGGTCACCGGCAACATCGTGGGCTCGCGGCTGGCCGACAAGTCGCTCATGCGCACCATCGCCGGTGTGCTCGTCTACGCGGTGCTGGTGCTCGCGCTCTTCACCTTCGCGGCGCAGCATGTGGTCACGGCCGCCATCGGCGTGTTCCTGATCGGCACCACCGTCGCCATCGGCCCGGCGCTGCAGATCCGCCTGATGGACGTGGCCGGCGATGCGCAGACGCTCGCCGCCGCACTCAATCATTCGGCCTTCAACATGGCCAATGCGCTCGGCGCGTGGCTGGGCGGCGTGGCCATCTCGGCGGGACTGGGCTGGACTTCCACCGGCTGGGTCGGCGCCTTGCTCGCGCTCGCGGGCATCGGCATCTTCGGCTGGGGCGTGATGAGCGCGCGGGCCGATGTGCGCCTGGGCGCCGTTCAGCGCGCGGCCAGCGCCTCGTAGAGCTTCAGCGCCGCACGCGCGGTCTGCTCGTCGCAGATCAGCACCGACAGCAACTTCGCCCACAGCACGGCCGCGATGATCGGCGCCTTGTTCTCGCCGCCCGAGGCGACGATCACCGTCGGGATGCGCGCGAGCTCCTCGAGCGAGGGCGCCACCACGCGCTGGTTCAGCGCGTGCTTCACGGGCTTGCCGTGGCGGTCGAGGAACTGGCCGATGATGTCGCCCACCGCCTTGGCCTGCCTGAGCCCCGCCACCGGTACGTCCTTGGGCAGTCCGTAGCGCACCAGCAATGACCGCGTGCTCAGGTCGCCCACGCTCAGCAGCGCGACGTCGTTGGCGGCGATCTGCCCGAACGCTTCCTTGAACACGTCCTGCGAGACGATGGTGTCGCGCGACTTCGCGCTGCCCGCATACAGCGGCGCGGCCAGGTAGCTGCACTGCGCGCCGAGCCGGGCCGCGAAGGCGCTGGCGGTCTCGAAGGTGTTGATCTCCAGTCCGCGCGTGAGCCCGCCCATGATCGAGTTGACGTTCAGGTTCGGCCACTGCCCCGGCGCAACGTGCCGGATCGCCTCGCGCAGCGTCGCGCCCCAGCCTACGCCCAGGCCCCGCACGCGCTGCGTTTCCAGCAGCCGCGACAGGTATTCACCGGCCGTGCGGCCCAGCAGCACCGGAATGAGGTCGGGGCTCTCGGGCGTCGGAATGATCACCGCCTCGCGCAGTCCGCACACCGTGCGCAGTTCTTCTTCGAGGCGCAGGCAGCTCTCGTGGCGCGAGTTGATCTTGATGCTCACGAGCCCGCTCTCGCGCGCCTCGCCGAGCAGCCGGTTCACGCGCAGCCGCGTGAGCCCGAGCTTCGTGGCGATGCCGTCCTGCGTGAGGCCCTCCATGTAGTAGAGCCAGGCCACGCGCACGGCCACCTGATCTTCCTCTGCCATCCGAATGCTCCGTTGTTGTGTGCCGATTCTGCCGCGCGGCCGGTGAAAACACCGGGTAGTCACCTGCTTGAAACAAATGCATTTCAGAATATACACTTGTTCATCGTCGGCCAACCCGGCGCAGAAATCCCTGGAGACATGAGCGAAAAGACATCCCCGCTGCGGGCCGCATTGCGCGATGCCGCGGTCACGAAAGAAGTCGTCGTCGAGCGCGCCGCGGTGCGCGCGATGCCCGACGTGCTGCAGCGCGCCGCCCCCGGCGCCCGCTGGATGCTCGTGACCGACGAGACCACCTGGGACGTCGCGGGCGAGGCTGCACAAGCCTTGCTCGAAGCGCGCGGCATCGCACTCGCGCCGCCGCTCATGCTGCCCGCGCGCCCGCGTCTCAAGCCCCGCGTCTCGGCCTCGGCCACCATCGCGCGCAAGCTCGCCGCGCATGACCTCACGCCGGTGGCGGTGGGCTCGGGCGTCATCAGCGACCTGGTCAAGCACGCGGCGTCGATCGCGGGCAAACCTTATGTCTGCCTCGCGACCGCGGCCTCGATGGACGGCTACGCGGCTTCCGGCGCGGCGCTGCTCGACGAAGACGGCTTCAAGCGCACGTTCGCCTGTCCGCCGCCCTTTGCGGTGCTGGCCGACCTCGGCGTGCTCGGCGCCGCGCCCGCGCGCATGACGGCGTGGGGCTACGGCGATCTCGCGGGCAAGACCGTGGCCGGCGCCGACTGGCTGCTGGCCGATGCGCTGGGCGTCGAAGCCCTGAGCCGCCGCCCCTACGACATGGTGCAGGCGCACCTGCGCGATTGGCTCGACGCGCCCGGCCGCATCGCCGCACGCGACCCCGAGGCCACGGGCGACCTCATGGCGGGCCTCTTGGTCAGCGGCTTCGCGATGCAGGCCCACGGCAACTCGCGCCCGGCCAGCGGCAGCGACCACCAGTTCTCCCACTTGTGGGAAATGGAGAACCTGCAGATCGACGGCGAGCCTGCCGCGCATGGCGCCTGCGTGGGCGTGGGCTGCGTCGCGATGCTCGCGATGTACGAATGGCTGTTGGCGCGGCCAGACAACGCCTTTGCATCGGCCGTCGCACAGGCGCAAGACGGCTTCGATGACGCCGCGCTCTTGCGTGAGATCGACGCAGCTTTCGATCGCGACGAATTCCGCACCGCCGCGCGCGAGGAGATGCAAGCCAAACGCGCCACTGGCGGCCGGCGCGCGCGCATCGAAGCCCTCGCTGCAATCTGGCCCGACCTGCGCGCCCAGCTCGCGCACCAGCTCATCGGCGCGGCCGACATGCAGCAGCGCCTGCGCACCCTCGGCGGTGCCGCGCACCCGGACGACCTCGGCATCGCCGCTGCACGCCTTGCGGCCGACTACCGCCGCGCCCGCCTCATCCGGCGCCGCTACACCGTGCTCGACCTGCTCGACGAACTCGGCTGGCTCGATGCCGCGATCACCGATCTCTTCAGTCCCGGCGGCTTCTGGTCCGCCTGAACCTGCACCCCACGATCCACAGGAGACAGCGATGAATCTCGACCGACGCAGCACCCTGGCCACGCTGGCCATCTCATCCGCGCTATGGCTCGCGAGCGCCATGCCCGCGGCCGCCCAGCCCGTGCAGGTCCAGTGGTGGCACGCCATGGGCGGCGCACTCGGCGAGCGTGTCGACGAACTGGTGAAGAAATTCAACGCCTCGCAGCAGAAGTACGTGGTCGTCGCGGTCAACAAAGGCAACTACGACGAGGTCATCAACGGCACCATTGCCGCCTACCGCGCCAAGCGCGCACCCGCGCTCGTACAGATCTACGAGCGCGGCTTCATGACC
Organism: Variovorax boronicumulans; assembly: GCF_030812215.1. GTDB lineage: Bacteria > Pseudomonadota > Gammaproteobacteria > Burkholderiales > Burkholderiaceae_C > Variovorax > Variovorax boronicumulans_C. Next base: position 226,659 of record NZ_JAUSSG010000003.1, read on the forward strand.
ATGCTGCTGTCCGACGCGACGATGCCCGTGCAGGACCTGCTCGACCAGCGCGGCTACAAGGTCGATTGGGCCGATTTCGTCAAGCCCGTGGCGGGCTTCTACAGCTACAAGGGCAAGCTCATGACCATGCCCTTCAACTCCTCGTCGCCCATCCTCTGGTACAACAAGGCGCACTTCGAGAAGGCGGGTTTCGCCAAGCCTGCCGAGACGTGGCAAGAACTGGAGAAACAGCTCTACGCCATCAAGCAGAAGGGCATCTCGGCCTGCGGCTCGGTGCTCGCGGGCGACTACCACTGGAGCCTGCTGGAGAACTACAGTGCCATCAACGACCTGCCCTATGCCACCAAGGCCAACGGCTACCAGGGCCTGGACACCGAGTTCACCTACAACAAGACCTCGGTGGTCTCGCAGATCGGGCGCATCAAGAAGTGGATCGACGACGGCGTGATGCAGATCGCCGGCCAGGGCCTGAGCCCCGAGCAGCTCTTCACCTCGGGCAAGTGCTCCACCTTCTTCGCATCGACCGCCGCGCACAGCGGCATCGAGCGCGAGGCCAAGATCGACTGGAGCGCCACGTACCTCCCATGGGAAGAGGGAAAGCAACCCAAGAACAGCACCATCGGCGGTGCATCGCTGTGGGTCATGAAGGGCCAGAAGCCGGCCGAGTACGAGGCCGCCGCGGCCTTCCTCGACTACCTGGCCAAGCCCGAGACGCAGGTCTGGTGGCTCAAGGCGACGGGCTACGTGCCGCTGACCAACAAGGCCTACCAGATGGCCAAGTCCGAGGGCTACTACAAGGACCACCCGACGCGCGAGATCGCGATCCTGCAGCTCACGCGCGGCACGCCCACGGCCAATTCCACGGGCTTTCACTTCGGCAACTTCACCCAGACCATGATGGCGCAGCGCGACGAGTTCGAGAACGTGGTCGCGGGCAAGAAGACGCCGCAGGTGGCAATGGACGATGCCGTCAAGCGCGGCAATGAAATCCTGCGCCAGTACGAGAAGCTCAACAAGGGCCGCTACTGAAGCGGCACCGCTTGCGGAAGAACACGCATGGCCAAGCCCGAAGCGGGACTCAAGCGCGCGCACTTCAAGGACGTGCGCCTGCCCGTGCTGCTGCTCCTGCCTCAGCTGGCGATCCTGCTGTTCTTCTTTTTCATTCCGTCGTTCCGCGCGCTCGGGCAGGCCTTCTTCCTGTCCGACCCGTTCGGCAACACGGTGCACTTCGTCGGCTTCGACAACTTCGCGCAGCTGCTGCAAAGCGAGACCTACCACGAGTCGGTGAAGGTCACGGTGGTGTTCACCGTGCTGCAGAACCTGCTGACCATCGCGGTCGCGCTGGTGCTGGCCTTCGCGAGCGACCGCGTGATCCGCGGGCGCGGCCTCTACAAGGCGATCATCCTGCTGCCCTACGCCATTGCGCCGGTCATCGCGGGCATCCTCTGGGCTTTTCTCTTCAACCCCGCAGTGGGGCCGCTCGCGCACGTGCTGCATGCGATCGGCTTTGCATGGGACCCGAACCGCGTGGGCTCCGACGCGATGATCCTGGTGATCCTCGCGGCCTCGTGGAAGCACGTCTGCTACGACTACATCTTCCTGCTTGCGGGCCTGTTGGCGGTGCCGTCGTCGCTGCTAGAGGCGGCGGCCGTGGATGGCGCGGGGCCGCTCAAGCGCTTCTTCAGCATCGGACTGCCGCTGCTCATGCCCACGATGTTCTTCCTGGCGGTGATGAACTTCGTCTACGGCTTCTTCGAGATCTTCGCCATCGTCGATGCGGTCACGCAGGGCGGGCCGGCAGGTGCGACCAATGTGCTGGTGTTCAAGGTGTACATCGACGGCTTCGTGAACCTGGACCTCGGCTCCTCGGCCGCCCAGTCGGTCATCCTGATGATCTTCGCGCTCTTCATGACGCTGCTGCAGTTCCGCTACGTGGAGCGGCGCGTGAGCTACGACGTATGAGTTTCATGCCCAAGGAACACGCTCATGGTTGAACGCGCCCCCGTGCTTGACGCCGTTTGCCACGCGATCCTGCTCGTGGGCGTGGCGTGCGTCTGCGTGCCGCTGTACCTCGCGTTCGTCGCGGGCTCGCTCACCATCGGCGAGGTGCAGCAGGTGCCGCTGCCGTGGCTCCCCGGCGACCAGTTCGTGCAGAACCTGCGCACCGCGTGGACGCAGGCCAACTTCGGCCGGCTGTTCCTCAATTCGTTCATCGTGGCGCTCGGCATCACGGTGGGAAAGATCGCGGTGTCGCTGCTGTCCGCCTTCGCGATCACGTACTTCCGCTTCCGTTTCCGCATGACGGCGTTCTGGCTCATCTTCGTGTCGCTGATGCTGCCGATCGAGGTGCGCATTTCGCCGACCTACGAGTCGGTGGCCAATGCGGCGCTGCCGGTGCAGTGGCTGGTGGAGAAGCTGCACCTGTCGGCGGCGTGGAACGCGGTCACCGGGCACAGCATCGACATCCAGCTGTCGTGGAACATGGTCGATACGTATCCGGGCCTGATCCTTCCGCTGATCGCCTCGGCCTCGGCCACCTTTTTGTTCCGCCAGTTCTTCCTCACCGTGCCCGACGAACTGTGCGAAGCGGCGCGCATCGACGGCGCCTCGCCGATGCATTTCTTCTGGACCATCCTGCTGCCGCTGTCGCGCTCGAACATCGCGGCGCTCGCGATCATTCTGTTTCTCTACGGCTGGAACCAGTACCTCTGGCCGTTGCTCTTCACCACCGACAAGGACATGGCCACGGCGGTGATCGGCCTCAAGCACCTGATCCCGCGCGCCGATTCGCAACCGGCCTGGAACGTGGCGATGAGCGCCGCGCTGCTCACCATGCTGCCGCCCATCCTCGTGGTGGTAGCGTTGCAGCGATCGTTCGTCAAAGGGCTGGTGGACAGCAGCAAGTGAAGCGTACGCAACCAACAAGGACACTGCAGAAAATGATCATCGTGGGGCACCGCGGCGCACGCAACCTCTGGCCCGAGAACAGCCTGGGCGGATTTCGCAAGCTCATCGCATCGGGCGCCGATGCGGTCGAATTCGATGTGCAGGAAACGCGCGACGGAACGGCCGTGGTCATCCACGATCCGCTGCTCGACCGCACCACCGAAGGCACCGGGCCCGTGCGCGACCGCACGGGCGCCGAGGTATTGGCGACGCGGCTGCGCGAAGGGCAAGGAGAGCGGGGTGGTGAGCGAGGCGAATGCGTGCCGTCGCTCACCGAGGTGCTGCGCCTCTTCGCGCCCACGCGCATGGAGCTGCATGTGGAGATCAAGACCGACGCCGCCGGCGAACTGCCCGCCGGCGCGGTGGCGCGCATGGTGCAGGCGCTGCACGACGCGGGCGTGGCCCAGCGCAGCTACCTGACCTGCTTCGTGCCCGACGTGCTGGAGCAGGTGCTCGCCTGCTGGCCGGGCGGCCGCGTGCTCGCGTCGCTGGACCACCGCTCGGCCGAGATGCTCGGCGGCATCGGCCGCGCGCTTGCGCGCTATGCGGCGATGCCGGGGTGCGTGGTCGCGGTCGAGAAGAAGCTGCTTGCGGCGACGTGGTCGCAGTGCCTGGCTGCGCTCGGCACCGAGCGGCTGGGCGCGTGGGTCATCAACGAGCCCGACGAGATCGCGCACTGGCTCGCGATGCCGATCCGCCAGATCACCACCGACCGGCCCGACCTCGCGCTGGCCGCGCGCCGATGAGTGCACGGCCGATTTCGCGACGGCGCCTGCTGTGCAGCGGGCTTGCCGCCGCGTCGCTGGGCCATCCCTTTCTTCAGCTGCACGCACAGCAGGCATCGCGCGACCTCTTCACGCTGGGCGTGGCTTCGGGCACGCCCCGGCCCGACGGCATGGTGCTGTGGACGCGGCTTGCGCCCGAGCCGCTGCAGGGCGGCGGCATGGGCGATGCGCCGGTCGATGTGCGCTGGGAGGTCGCGGAGGACGAGCGCTTCCGGCGCGTCGTGGCCAAAGGCACGGCGACGGCCACGGCTGATCTCGCGCATTCGGTGCATGTCGAAGTGCAACGGCTGCAGCCGGGCCGCCCGTACTGGTACCGCTTCGCTGCAGGCGGCGCACGCAGCCCCGTGGGCCGCACGCGCACCGCGCCGACCGAAGGCGACGAGGCCGCGCAGTCGCTCCGCTTCGCCTTCGCCTCGTGCCAGCAGTACGAGCAGGGCTACTACGCGGCTTACCGCGACATGGCCGCGCAGCCGCTCGACTTCGTCGTGCACCTGGGCGACTACATCTACGAAAGCTCCTGGGGTTCGCGCCATGTGCGCCATCACGAAGGCGGCATCCCGACGCAGCTGGCCGAGTTCCGTGACCGCTATGCGCTCTACAAGACCGATGCGCACCTGCAGGCCGCGCACGCCGCCTTTCCCTGGCTCGTGACCTGGGACGACCACGAGGTGGCCAACGACTACACCGACGACGTGTCGCCGCGCACCGTCGACCCCGCACAGTTCCTCGCGATCCGCGCCGCCGCGTATCAAGCCTGGTACGAACACATGCCCGTACCGGCGCGCATGCGCCCGCGCGGCGCCGACGCCACCATCTACGGCCGGCACCGCTTCGGCCGCATGCTCGACGTGCTGCTGCTCGATGGGCGCCAGTACCGCTCGCACCATGCCTGCCTTGTGGGCCGCAGCGCCTCGCCGCTGGCCGACTGCGCCGACCGGTCCGCACCAGGACGCAGCTTTCTCGGCGCGAAGCAGGAAGCGTGGCTCGCCAACGAACTCGCCGCGCCGCCCGCGCGGTGGACCGTCATCGCCCAGCCCACATTGCTCGCCGAGGCCGATCGCAAGCGCGGCCCCGAGCACGGCTACTGGATGGACGGCTGGGACGGCTACGCCGCCTCGCGCACGCGCCTCTTCGACGCGCTGGCCGAGAACAAGGCGCGCGGCGGCGATGCGCTCGTCGTCAGCGGCGACGTGCACGCCTTCTGGGCCGCCGACCTGCGCCGCGAGCCGCAGGGCCCGGCCATCGCGACCGAGTTCGTCGGCGGCGCCATCACCTCCGAAGGTCCGAGTGCCGCGAGCGTGGCCCACATGCTCGCGAAGAACGAGCACCTGCGCTACGGCCGCGCCGACAAGCGCGGCTACGCGCTCATGACGCTCGATGCACGCGGCTGCGCGGTCGAGTTCCGCGCGGTGGACGACGAGAAGAATGCCGACTCGGCCGTGTCGCCCATGGCCCGCTTCTCGGTGGCCTGCGGCGCGCCCGGCGTGCATCTGGAAACCACCTGAAATCTCCGGCGCCTGCAGGGTTGCGCGGCCGTGCCTATGATGGCCGCCGCCCTTCCATCCCTCCCCACCTCCCCCTCATCTCCCTCGGAGCGCGCCCCAATGAGCATTCCCACCACCCGCCTCGGCCGCACGGGCCTCACCGTGTCCCGCCTCGCCCTCGGCACCATGACCTTCGGCCTGCAGACCGACGAGGCGGTGTCGCACCAGATCCTGGACAAGGCGGCCGAAGGCGGCATCAACTTCCTCGACACCGCCGACGTGTATCCGCTCGGCGGCACCGTCGAGACCACCGGCCGCACCGAGGAGATCATCGGCAACTGGCTCGAGAAGCAGGGCGCAGCGGGCCGTCGCCGCTTCGTGGTTGCGACCAAGGCGGTCAACAAGGTCGGCCCGAATCCCTGGGACCAGGGCGCATCGCGCAAGCACCTGCTGGACGCCATCGACCTCTCGCTCAAGCGGCTGAAGACCGACCACGTCGACCTGTACCAGCTGCACATGGACGACCGCGAGACGCCGCTCGAAGAGACGCTGGAGGCGCTCGACGTCATCGTGAAGTCGGGCCGCGCGCGCTACATCGGCGTGTCGAATTTCCTGGCCTATCGCCTCGCGCGCGCTCTTGGCAAGTCCGACCTGCACCGGTTCACGCGCTTCGTGTCGGTGCAGCCGCGCTACAGCCTTCTGTTTCGCGAGATCGAGCGCGAGCTGCTGCCGCTCGCGAGCGAAGAGGGGCTGGGCGTGATTCCCTACAACCCGCTGGCCGGCGGCCTGCTCACCGGCAAGTACAAGCCCGGCGCCAAGCCCGAGGAGAACACCCGCTTCACGCTCGGCACGGCCGGCGGCATGTACCAGGACCGCTACTGGAACGAGCGCAGCTTCAACACCGTGACGCAACTGCACAAGCTGGCCGACGAAGCAGGTGTGCCGCTCGCGACGCTGGCGGTGGCGTGGGTGATGGCGAATCCGTTGATCACCGCGCCGCTGCTCGGCGCAAGCCGGCCGGAGCAGTTGGACGCGACGATTGCTGCGGCCGAGTACAAGCTCGACCCGGCGCTCAAGCAGAAGCTGGACGAGTTGACTGCCGAGTACCGCAAGGGCGACGCGCCGCGTTGACCGTCCCGGTTCTGGCAAAACTGTCAGAACTGTCAGTTAGTCGACAGCGAGGGGAGGGAACCGGGTTCTTAGAGTGAACCCACCATGGTTCTCTTCGCCACCTCCCCATCACCCAAAGCGACAGCCATCGCGCTCGCCGCACTGCTCCTGGCAGGCTGCGCCGTCGGTCCCGACTATGTTCGTCCGCAAATGGACGTCCCGGTTGCCTATAGGGAAGCCGGCCCCTGGAAGACCGCCACCCCGCAGGTCATCGACGCCAGCCACCCCTGGTGGGAGGCCTACGGCGACGGCACGCTGAGCGCGCTGGTCGTGCAGGCCAACGCCGCGAACCAGAACATCCGCGTCGCCGAAGCCCAGTACCGCGAAGCACAGGCCATTGCCGCCGCCGCGCACGCAGGCTTCTTCCCGACCGTTGGCCTCGATGCGGGCGCCAACCGCGCCCAGACCCACAGCACCGGCGCCATCAAACGCGCCACCACCGACACCTTCGGGCTCGCCGCGAGCTGGGAGCCCGACCTGTGGGGTGCCGTGCGCCGCTCCGTCGAGGCCGGCAATTCCGATGCAGAGGCCAGCGCCGATGACCTGGCCGGCGCCCGCCTCAGCATCCAGACCACGCTCGCGCAGGACTACCTGCAGATCCGCGTCATCGACCTGCAGCGCGACCTGTACGCCAGCACCACCGCGGCCTACGCCAAGGCGCTCGAACTCACGCAGCACCAGTACGCCGCGGGCACCGTGCTGCGGTCCGACGTGGCGCTTGCCGAAAGCCAGCTCAAGACCGCCGAAGCGCAAGCCGTCGACCTGGAAGCCCAGCGCAGCCAGCTCGAACACGCCGTCGCCGTGCTGACGGGGCAGGCGCCCGCATCCTTCTCGCTGGCGCCGCTCGCTGCATCCGCACAGACGACGGCCGCATCGCTTTCGTCCACCGACGCGCTGCGCGTGCAGCTTCCGGTCACGCCCGCGGGCCTGCCTTCCGAACTGCTCGAACGCCGTCCCGACATCGCCGCCGCCGAGCGCCGCGTGCAGGCCGCCAACGCCAACATCGGCGTCGCCAAGGCCGCGTACTACCCGCAGATCGTGCTCAGCGCGAGCGGCGGCTTCAGCGCCGGCAACCTCGCATCGCTCTTCAATACGCCCAGCCGCGTGTGGTCGCTTGGCGCCGCGCTGGCGCAGACGGTGTTCGACGGGGGCCTGCGCAAGGCCCACACCGACCAGGCCGTGGCCACTTACGACGCCTCGGTCGCGCAATACAAGCAGACGGTGCTCGGCGGCTTCCAGCAGGTGGAGGACAACCTCGCGACCCTGCGCGTGCTCGACCGCGAATCCGCCCTGCAGGCGCAGGCCGTGCAGGCCTCGCAGCTCGCAGAACGCCTGGCCCTGAGCCAATACCGCGCCGGCACCGCCACGTACCTGAGCGTGGTGACGGCGCAGCAGCTCTCCCTCACCAACCAGCGCACGGCCGCACAGGTGCTCGGTCGCCAGCTCGCGGCCAGCGTCTCGCTGATCGCGGCCACGGGCGGCGGCTGGAACGCCTCCGCTGCCGCTGCAACGACTTCCGGAAATTGATGCCATGACGACGACAACCCAAGCTCCTCTTCAGCGCCGCTCGACCTGGGTCGCGGCCGCCACACTCGTGATCGTTTTGGGCGGCGGCGCCTGGGCGCTCAACCACAACAAGGCTTTCGGCGCCAAGCCCGAAGCACCGAAGACACCGCCCGTGCAGGTGACGACCGCGCGCGTCACGCCGCAGAACGTGCAGGTCTACCGCTCGGGCATCGGCACCGTCGCCTCGATGGCCACGGTCACCGTCAAGGCGCGCATCGACGGGCAGCTCGACAAGGTCGGCTTCACCGAAGGGCAGGACGTGAAGGCCGGGCAGCTGCTCGCGCAGCTCGACCCGCGCACGCTGCAGGCCCAGCTCGCACAGGCGCAGGCCACCAAGGCCAAGGACGAAGCCCAGCTCTCCAACGCCCGCGCCGACCTCAAGCGCTACACCACGCTCATCGCGCAGGACGCCGCCACGCAGCAGCAGGTCGACACGCAGAAGGCGCTGGTCAACCAGCTCGCCGCCACCGTGCAGACCGACGCCGCGCAGGTGCAGTACGCCGAGGTGCAGCTGAGCTTCACCCGCATCGTCTCGCCGATGAACGGCCGCGTCGGTGCGCGGCTGGTCGACCCGGGCAACATCGTGCATGCGGCCGATACCAACGGGCTCGTCGTCATCAACCAGATCGACCCCATCGCGGTGCAGTTCACGCTGCCCGAAGAAGCGGTCCAGGACATCAACCGCGTGCAGCAGCAAAGCAACCAGCCGCTCGCGGTGGTGGCCTACGACCGCGCCGGCAACCAGATGCTGGGCACCGGCAAGCTCATCCTGCTGAACAACCAGATCGACACCACCAATGGCACGGTGCAGCTCAAGGGCAGCTTCGCCAACCCGCAGCACACGCTGTGGCCCGGCCAGTACGTCAACGTGCGGCTCGACCTCGACCGCCGGCCCGATTCGCTGACCGTGCCCGCCGCCGCCGTGCAGCGCGGCCAGGACAGCACCTACATCTGGGTGGTCGATGCCGAGAACAAGGTCAGCAACGTGCCCGTGCACGTGCTGCAGATCGCCGATGGCGTGGCCGTGATCGACAAGGGCCTCTCGGCCGACCAGCGCGTGGTGGTCGATGGGCAGTACAAGCTGCGCGCGGGCGCCACCATCGTCGAGCCGCCGGCGGTCGCGAAGGCCACGAAGACGGGCAACGCGGCGCAAGTCGCGACCAGCACCGGGAGCGGCAATTGAGCATTTCCGCCGGATTCATCAAGCGCCCCATCGGCACCACGCTGCTCGCGCTGGCCATTCTCCTGGTCGGCGCGGCGGTGTTCCCGCTACTGCCGGTCGCGCCGCTGCCGCAGGTCGACTTTCCGACCATCCAGGTGTCGGCCAACCTGCCGGGCGCAAGCCCGGAGACGATGGCTTCCAACGTGGCGCAGCCGCTGGAGCGGCAGTTCTCGCTCATCGCCGGCTTGTCGCAGATGACCTCGACCAGCGGCCTCGGCTCCACGCAGATCACGCTGCAGTTCGACCTGGACCGCAACATCGACGCCGCCGCGCTCGACGTGCAGGCGGCCATCACCGCTTCCACCGGGCAACTGCCCGCCAACCTGCCGAGTCCGCCGAGCTTTCGCAAGGTGAACCCAGCCGATTCGCCGATCCTGATTCTCTCGGTGCAGTCGAAGACGCTGCCGCTCACCGAGGTGAACGACTACGCCGACAACATCCTCGCGCAGCAGATCTCGCAGATCGCAGGCGTGGGGCTCGTCAACATCGGCGGAGCGCAGAAGCCCGCGGTGCGCGTGCAGCTCGACCCGGCCAAGCTCGCCGCGCTCGGCCTGAGCCTGGAAGACGTGCGCACGGTCCTCTCGTCGGCCACGGTGAACGCGCCCAAGGGCACCATCGACGGGCCGAACCAGAGCTTTACCGTCTACACCAACGACCAGTTGCTCAAGGCGCAGCCGTGGAACGACGTGATCCTGGCCTACCGCAACGGCGCGCCGATCCGCGTGCGCGACCTGGGCGTGGCCATCGACGGTCCCGAGAACGCGAAGATCGCCGGCTGGGCCTACGCGGGCGCCGCCGCACCGGAAGGCAACACCATCCAGAACGGCCGCTCCATCGTGCTGGCCATCACCAAGCAACCGGGCGCGAACGTGATCGAGACGGTGGACCGCATCAACGCCGCGATGCCGCGCCTGAAGGCGTCGATTCCGCCCACGGTCGAAGTCAACGCGCTGGTCGACCGCACGCAGACCATTCGCGCCTCGGTGCTCGACGTGGAGTTCACGCTGCTGCTGACCATCGCGCTGGTGGTGGCGGTGATCTTCGTGTTCCTGCGCAACGTGCCAGCCACGCTGATTCCGAGCGTGACGGTGCCGCTCGCGCTGCTGGGCACGGTGGCGGTGATGTACCTGCTGGGCTACAGCCTCGACAACCTCTCGCTCATGGCGCTCACCATCGCGGTGGGCTTCGTGGTGGACGATGCGATCGTGATGCTGGAGAACATCTACCGCTACGTCGAAGAGGGCATGTCGCCGCTCGAAGCCGCGTACAAGGGCGCGGGCGAGATCGGCTTCACCATCATCTCGATCTCGGTGTCGCTCATCGCGGTGTTCATTCCGCTGCTGCTCATGGGCGGCATCGTGGGGCGGCTGTTCCGCGAGTTCGCGGTGACGGTCACGCTGACCATCGTGGTGTCGGTCGTCATCTCGCTCACGCTCACGCCGATGCTGTGCTCGCGCTTCCTGAAGAACGAGCATGCGCGCAAGCACGGCCGGCTCTACCTTCTGTTCGAGCGCGGTTTCGACGCAATGCTCAACGGCTACAAGCGCGGCCTGCATGTGGTGCTCGATCACCAGTTCATCACGCTGTGCGTGTTCGTCGCGACCGTGGCCGCCACGGGCGTGCTGTTCGCGATCATTCCCAAGGGCTTCTTTCCGCAGCAGGACACGGGCTTCATCTCGGGCTTTGCCGAGTCGGCGCAGGACGCTTCGTTCGCGTCGATGAACGCGCGCATGCTGGAGCTGGCCGACGTGGTGCGCAAGGACCCGGATGTCTCGGCCTTCGGCATGAACGGCAGTTCGTCCACCTTCAACACGGGCAACTTCTATATCAACCTGAAGCCCAAGGATGAAGGCCGCACCGCGAGCGCCGACGAGATCATCACGCGGCTGCGTCCGCAGCTGGCCAAGGTGCAGGGCGTGAACCTGTTCCTGCAGGCGGGGCAGGACATCCGCGTGGGCGGCCGCGCGTCGCGCACGCAATACCAGTACACGGTGACCGACTCGAACCTGGACGAACTCAACACCTGGGCGCCCAAGCTGCTCGCGCGATTCCGCCAGATTCCGGAGATCACCGACCTCGCGTCCGACCAGCAGAACGCCGCCGCATCCGCGGTGCTGACCATCGACCGCGACCGCGCATCGAGTTTCGGCATTTCGCCCGCGACCATCGACGCGACGCTGTACGACGCGATCGGCCAGCGCCAGGTGGCGCAGTACTTCACGCAGCTCAACAGCTACCACGTGGTGCTGGAGGTAACGCCCGAACTGCAGAAAGACCCGGCGCTCTTCAGCAAGCTGTACCTCACCTCGCCGCTCACCGGCCAGCAGGTGCCGCTCTCCACCTTCGTGAAGGTCGACACGAGCAAGACCGCGTACCTTTCGATCAGCCACCAGGGCCAGTTCCCGGCGGTCACGATCTCGTTCAACCTCGCGCCGGGCCATGCGCTGGGCGATGCGGTCAACGCCATCAACAAGGCGCAGGCCGAGATGGGCATTCCGCAGTCGCTCAGCGGTGCGTTCCAGGGCACGGCGCAGGCCTTCCAGGATTCGCTGTCGTCGCAGCCCTACCTGATCGCCGCGGCGCTGGTGGCGGTGTACATCGTGCTGGGCCTCCTGTACGAGAGCTACATCCATCCGCTCACGATCCTCTCGACGCTGCCCTCGGCTGGCGTGGGTGCGTTGCTGATCCTCATGGCGGGGGGCTACGACCTCAGCGTGATCGCGCTGATCGGCATCATCCTGCTCATCGGCATCGTGAAGAAGAACGGGATCATGATGATCGACTTCGCGCTCAAGGCCGAACGCGAACAGGGCATGGAGCCGAAGGAGGCGATCTACCAGGCGTGCCTCCTGCGCTTCCGCCCGATCATGATGACCACCATGTGCGCACTGCTCTCGGGCCTGCCGCTGATGCTGGGCCACGGTTCGGGCTCCGAGCTGCGCCGCCCGCTGGGCTACGCGATGGTCGGCGGGCTGATACTCTCGCAGGCGCTCACCCTGTTCACCACGCCGGTGGTCTACCTGTACCTGGATCGCGCCCACTACTGGTACCTGAGCCGCAAGGAAGCGCGCAAGGCCCGCAAGGCGGCAAGGCGCGGTGAGGAGGCCCCACCGCCGGTGGCCGAAGCGCACGGTTGAGTGCCCGCCGAATGGAGCGAGACAAAAGCATGAAGATCCTGATTGTCGAAGACGAGCTGAGAACCGCGGACTACCTCTCCAAGGGGCTGACCGAGCAGGGCTGCACGGTCGACATGGCGCACAACGGCATCGACGGCCAGCACCTGGCGCTCACCCACGAGTACGACGTGATCGTGCTGGACGTCATGCTGCCGGGACAGGACGGCTTCGCGGTGCTGCGCGCACTGCGCGCCGTGAAGCAGACGCCGGTCATCATGCTCACCGCGCGCGACCGTGTCGAAGACCGCATCAAGGGCCTGCACGAAGGCGCGGACGACTACCTCGTCAAGCCCTTCTCGTTTCTCGAACTGCTGGCGCGGCTGCAGGCACTCAACCGGCGCGGCAGGAAGCAGGAGCCGGTGCAGCTGCGCATCGCCAACCTGCAGATCGACCTGCTCGCGCGCAAGGCCTTCCGAGGCACGACGCGCATCGACCTTACGGCCAAGGAATTCGCGCTGCTCGCGGTGCTCGCGCGCCGGCAGGGCGAAATCCTTTCGAAGACCGCCATCGCCGAGCTGGTGTGGGACATGAACTTCGACAGCAACACCAACGTGGTCGAGGTGGCGATCAAGCGGCTGCGCGACAAGATCGATGCGCCCTTCAGCCCCAAGGTGCTGCACACCATCCGCGGCATGGGCTACGTGATGGAACTGCGCGATGCCGATGCGGGCGGCGAGAGCGAAGCGCAAGGGGAGGGCGGCGCCCTGTGAAACTCGTGAGGGGCTCCATCACCGTGCGGCTGGTGGCGATGTTCGCGGCGGCGGCGCTCGCCACCTTCGCCCTCATCGGCGCCGCGCTGCACGGCGTGCTGGTGCGGGAGCTCGAACGCCACCAGTACGAGGAGCTCGACACCACGCTGAAGAGCCTGCAGTACTGGATCGGCGCCATCGGCACCGCCGACCGCTGGTCGCGCGTGCAGGCCCGCATGGACGCGCTCACACCCGAAGACGGCAGCGTGCGCTTCTGGGTGCTGAGCGACGATCCGCGCTTCCAGTACGGCAAGGGCCTGGCCGAGCTCGATGGCCTCACCCGCGAGGCCAACGGCCGCAGCAGCAACATCCTGCTGCCGGGGCAGGAGCGGCCGTTCCGCACGCTCTCGGTCCACATCCCGCCCTTCGAGGACCGCCCGGCGGTGCGGCTCATCGTGGGGCGCAACTCGGAACCCTACGAGCGCACCCGAAAGACTTTTCTGAGCGCGCTGCTGGTGCTCGGGCTCGGCGGCGTGCTGGTGGTGGTGCTGGCGGGCTACTGGATCGCGCGGGTCGGCCTGCGGCCGCTGGAGCGCCTGTCGGGCGAGGCGCAGGCGCTGCGGCCCAAGACGCTGTCGCAGCGCCTGCAGACGACGGCGCTGCCGGTCGAACTTTCCGCGCTCGCCGAGGCCTTCAACGGCGCGCTCAGCCGGCTCGAAGAGGCCTACCGGCAGCTCGAATCCTTCAACGCCGACGTGGCGCACGAGCTGCGCACGCCGCTGGCCAACCTCATCGGCAGCACGCAGGTCGCGCTCTCGCGCCAGCGCAGCGCGGGCGACTTCGAGGAGGTGCTGCAGGCCAACCTGGAAGACCTGGAGCGGCTGCGCTCCATCGTCAACGACATGCTCTTTCTCGCGCGCGCCGACCGCGGCGAGGTGGCCACCGGGCTGGTGCTCACGCCCGTGGCGCAGGAGGTGAGGAAGACCATCGACTTCTTCGAATTCGTGCTCGACGAGAGCCGCGCACAGGTCGGCATCTCGGGCGACGTGCGGGCCGAGGCGCGGCTGGAGAGCGCGCTGTTTCGCCGGGCGATGTCGAACCTGCTGCAGAACGCCATCGAGCACTCGCCGCCGGGCGCGCAGATCACCGTCACGCTGCGCGAAGAACCGGGCGCGACATGGATCGCCGTGTCGAACCCCGGAGCTGCCATCGACGAGGCGCACCTGCAGCACCTGTTCGACCGCTTCTACCGCGTGGACGCCGCCCGCAACGACGGCGGCGGCGAGCACCACGGCCATGGGCTGGGCCTGGCCATCGTGAAGGCGGTGGCGAGCATGCATGGCGGGCAGGTCAGTGCGTCGAGCGAGGGCGGGGTGAACACCTTCGCTTTCAGCGTCTCGCGGACCGGCTGAAACGGCGTTCTCGAATGGCCTGCGCCCGGTACGTTCTTGGGCCATGCCGGACAATCGGGGCTCGCATGAACCCCGCTCCCATCCCGCAACTGCTTCGCGCATCGACCGAAAGGCTGGCATGGCACAGCTGATGTCGCTGCTGGTGCAGAACGCGATCCTGGTGGTGTTCGTCGCCAGTTTCGCCGCGCGCCTCGGGTTGCCGGTGCCGGCGGCCGCGGTGCTGGTGGTCACGGGCGCGCTGCTTGCGGCGGGCGATGTGTCGGTCGTTGGCGTGGTGCTCGCCGCGGTCGCTGCCAACCTGCTGGGCGACGGCGCCTGGTTCTATGCGGGCCGCCGCTTCGGCTACCGCTTCATGCGCCTGCTGTGCCGCATCTCGCTTTCGCCCGACTCCTGCGTGCGGCGCGGCGAATCGCTCATCACCGACTGGGGCGGCATGTCGCTCGTGGCCGCCAAGTTCGTGCCCGGCGTGTCGGTGGTCGCGCCGCCGATGGCGGGGGCACTGGGCATGTCGGTGCGGCGCTTCGTCGGTTTCGACGTGGGTGCCGCGCTCATCTGGACGGGCCTCTTCCTCGGTCTTGGCTGGACCTTCCGCGACCAGATCCAGGAAGTGCTCGCCGTGCTGGCCCAGGCCGGCGGCATCGCCACAGCCGCGGTGGCCGTGCTGCTGCTCGTGACGCTGGCCGTGCGCTACTGGCGCCGCCGCGCCTTCATGCGACTCACCGGCATGCCGCGCATCTCGGTCGAGGAACTGCACGAACTCTTGAGCGGAGAGGAGCCGCCATTGATCATCGACGTGCGCGGCAAGGCCGGCGTGCAGGTCGATCCGCGCCGCATTCCGGGCGCACTGCCGTACACGCTCAAGGCGTTGCAACACCGGCACCTCGACCTCGCGATCGACCCGAACCGCGACGTGGTGCTGTACTGCAATTGCCCCAACGAAGTGTCGGCCGCACAGGCTGCGCGGGTGCTGCTGGCGCGCGGTGCGCGGCGCGCCTTGCCGCTCACCGGCGGGCTCGACGCATGGGTGGCTTCGGGCCGGCCGACCAGTTTGCATTGAACGGGTCGGCCTTTTCGGAAGTCCGGCTGGTGGTCGTCTCCGGCATTGCCTGTCCTTCCGCAGCGGGCGCGCCGTGAACGCTGCATGGATATGGGTGGAAGAACGAACACCGGGCGCTGAATGGCCCGTGGGCCAGGTTTTTGGGGAGGGGAAGGCCCGGGTCGACCCTGTGCGGCGAGCCGCTTTTTGCCGCTTCGAGCCCGGTGGTAGGCTTCTTTCCCCATGAACCTCCGCACCAAGATCGTCGCGCTGGCCGTCGCCCCGCTGCTCGTCGCACTGGTGCTTGTGGCGCTCGCGGTGCGCCACCAGGAGCACGACCTCGCGCAGCGCGAGCGCGCGCTCATCGAGCGCAGCTACATGGCCCAGCGCCGCAGCGAATTGCGCAGCTATGTCGAACTGGCCGTGAGCAACCTGCGCCCGCTGTACGACTCGGGCCTGGACGACGAAGCCACCCGCAACGAAGCCCTGCGCCGCCTGGCCGCACTCGACTACGGCGACGACGGTTATTTCTTCGTGTACGACCTGGAGGGTAATTCCCTCATGCACTCGCGCCAGCCCGAGCTGGTCGGCCAGAACCTCTGGGGCATGCGCGACTCGCGCGGGCGCTTCACCATCCAGGAGCTCATCAAGGGCGCAAAGGAAAACGGCGGCGGCTACGTCGAGTACGAATGGCGCAAGCCCTCGAGTGCGCAGATGGCGCCCAAGCTCGGCTACGTGACGGCGCTGCCGCGCTGGAACTGGATGGTCGGCACGGGCCTGTACCTGGACGACATCGAGTCGACCATGGATGCGCTCGACAAGCAGATGAACGCCAACGTCACCGCCACGCTACTGTGGATTGCCGGCATCGCGGCGTTGTGCCTGGGCGTGGTGAGCGCGGCCGGCGTGTTCCTCAACCTCAGCGAACACCGCGTGGCCGAAGCCAAGCTGCGGCTGCTCGCACGGCGCGTGGTGCAGTCGCAGGAAGAAGAACGCGGCCACCTTGCGCGTGAACTGCACGATGGCACGAGCCAGACGCTGGTGTCGGCCAAGCTCTTGATCGAATCGGCCGTCGACGCGCTCGGCCGCGACCACCAGCCGGCGCCGCCCGCACTCGGCAAGGCGTTGCAGCGGCTGAACGATTCGCTCACCGAAGTGCGCCGCATCTCGCACCGCCTGCGTCCCGCGCTGCTCGACACGCTGGGCCTGCCCGCCGCGCTGGAGCGCCTGGGCCACGAGTTCGGCGAGGAAGGCAGCGTCGACGCCTCCATCATGGTCGAGGGCGAGCCCTTCGAGCTTTCGCAGGAAACCAAGACCGCGCTCTTCCGCGTGACGCAGGAGGCGCTCACCAACGTGCGCAAGCACGCACAGGCGCATCGCGTGCACATCTCGCTGGGCTTCAACGACGAGGCCGTGCGGCTGGAGGTGAGCGATGACGGCGTGGGCTTCGACGTCGAGGCGATGCAGCTCGACCCGCGCCACGGCATCGGCCTTCGCAACATGCGCGAGCGCATCGAGGCCATCGGCGGGCGCCTGGCGATGCGCTCGGGCCGCGGCTACACATCCATCGAGGCCGAAGTGCCGGCCCGCAGTGCGAGGCCGGAATGACAACGACAGCAGCAACAACAACAACAACAACCGCGCAGCCGTCGCCCAGGCCCGTCCGCCTTTTCCTCGTGGACGACCACCCGCTGGTGCGCGACGGCCTGCGTGCGCGCCTTGGCGCCATGCCCAACCTGGAGATCGTCGGCGAGGCCGGCAGCGGTGCCGAGGCGCTGGCGCTGCTCGACACGCTGCGGCCCGATCTCATGCTGGTCGATGTCGGCATGAAGGACATGAACGGCATCGATCTCGCCGCGCTGGTGCTGGAGCGCAATGACCAGCAGCATCGGCAGCCTGCGCCGCACATCGTGATGCTCAGCATGTACGACAACCCCGAGTACGTGCAAAAGGCGATGCAGGTGGGCGCGCGCGGCTATGTGCTCAAGGACGCGCCCGCGGCTGAAATCGTGGCCGCCATCGAGGCGGTGTCGGCGGGCGGCACCTTCCTCAGCCCGGCTGTTTCGAAGAAGCTCTTTCGCAACCAGGCGCCGCGCCCGCTGCTCACGCCGCGCGAGAGCGAGATCCTCACCGCGCTAGGCAGGGGCGAATCGAGCAAGCAGATTGCGCGCGACCTGGGCTTGAGCGTGCGCACGGTGGAGGCGCACCGCCAGAGCATCAAGCGGCGGCTGGGCATCGAAGGGCAGGCGGAACTCATCAAGTACGCGGTGGAGCACGCGCGGGAGTTCGGGCAGGGTTGAGCGATGCGCTTGGGATGCCATGCAATGGCGTCACCGAGCGCTCGCACCATGGCGACCGCTCGGTGGCGCTGCATCGCAATGACAGCGCGAGGACCGTCTAGGCCAGGTTGAACCGACCCAGGTTCATCACCTTGGTCCATGCCGCGATGAAGTCCCGCGCGAACTTCTCTTGCGCGTCCGAACTGCCGTACACCTCGGCCAGGGCGCGCAGCACCGAATTGCTGCCGAAGGCCAGGTCCACGCGCGTCGCGCTGCCCCTGCGCTCGCTCGTCGTGCGGTCAACGCCTTCGTACAGGTTGTTCTCGCCGGGCACGGCCTTCCAGGTCGTGTTCAGGTCGAGCAGGCGAACGAAGAACTCGTTGGTCAGCGCATGCTCCTTCTGGCTGAAGATGCCGTGCTTGGTGGCACCGACGTTGGCGCCCAGCGCGCGCATGCCCCCCACCAGCACCGTCATCTCGGGTGCCGTCAGCGTCAGCAGCTGGGCCTTGTCGACCAGGAGCGCATCGGCGGGAACCGCATAGTCCTTTTTCAGGTAGTTGCGGAAGCCGTCGGCCACGGGCTCGAGCACCTTCATGGCCTCCACGTCGGTTTGTTCCTGCGACGCGTCCGCGCGACCGGGAGTGAAGGGCACCGTCGCGCCATGGCCTGCGTTCCTGGCGCCTTGCTCGACGCCGGCGCAGCCGGCCAGCACGATCAGGTCGGCCATCGAGATCTTCTTGCCGCCCGATTGCGCCTTGTTGAACTCGCCCTGGATGCCTTCCAGCGTCTTGAGCACCTTGGCCAACTTCGCAGGCTCGTTGACTTCCCAGTCCTTCTGCGGCGCCAGGCGGATGCGGCCGCCATCGGTGCCGCCGCGCATGTCGGAGCCGCGGTAGGTGGCGCCGGATGCCCAGGCCGTCAGCACGAGGTCGGAGACCGACAGGCCCGAGCCCAGGATCCTGGCCTTGAGCGCCGCGACGTCCTTGTCGTCGACCAGGGGGTGATCGACCTTGGGGATCGGGTCCTGCCAGATCAGCTCTTCCTTCGGCACTTCCGGGCCCAGGTAGCGCGAGCGCGGACCCATGTCGCGGTGCGTCAGCTTGAACCAGGCGCGCGCGAAGGCGTCGGCGAACTGCTCGGGGTGCTCGAGGAAGCGCCGCGAGATCTTTTCGTAGGCGGGGTCCAGGCGCAGCGAGAGGTCGGTGGTCAGCATGGTCGGCACGCGTTTCTTCGACTTGTCGTGCGCATCCGGAATGTCGGCCGGTGCGCCCTTGGCCTGCCACTGCCCGGCGCCGGCCGGGCTCTTGACCGGCTCCCATTCGAACTTGAACAGGTTCTCGAAGAAGAGATTGGTCCACTTCGTCGGTTCCTGGGTCCAGGTGACTTCCAGGCCGCTGCCGATGGCGTCGCCGGCGATGCCGCTAGCATGCGTGCTTTTCCAGCCCATGCCCATTTCTTCCAGATCGGCCCCTTCGGGCGACGAGCCGACGAGGTCCGCCGGACCCGCGCCGTGGGTCTTGCCGAAGGTGTGGCCGCCGGCGATCAGGGCGACGGTCTCCTCGTCGTTCATCGCCATGCGGGCGAAAGTCTCGCGGATGTCCCGGGCCGCAGAGACCGGGTCGCCGTTGGCGTTCGGACCTTCTGGGTTGACATAGATCAGGCCCATCTGCACGGCGCCGAGCGGGTTCTCCAGCTCGCGGTCGCCGGTGTAGCGCTTGTCGTCGAGCCAGGTGGTCTCGTTGCCCCAGTAGACGTCCTGGTCGGGCTCCCACGTGTCCGGGCGGCCGCCGGCGAAGCCGAAGGTCTTGAAGCCCATGGATTCCAGGGCCACGTTGCCGGTGAGGATCATCAGGTCGGCCCACGAGATCTTGCGGCCGTACTTCTGCTTGATCGGCCAGAGCAGCCGCCGGGCCTTGTCGAGGTTGACGTTGTCGGGCCAACTGTTGAGCGGCGCAAAGCGTTGCTGGCCACGGCCGCCGCCGCCACGCCCGTCGCCGGTGCGGTAGGTGCCGGCGCTGTGCCAGGCCATGCGGATGAACAAGGGGCCGTAGTGGCCGAAGTCCGCCGGCCACCAGGCCTGCGAGTCGGTCATCAGCGCATGCAGGTCCTTCTTCAGCGACTCGTAGTCGAGGCTCTTGAACTCCTTCGCGTAGTCGAAGTCCTGGCCCATCGGGTCGGACTTGGAGGAGTGTTGGTGAAGCAGGTCCACCCGCAACTGGTTGGGCCACCAGTCACGATTGACGGTACCGCGACCGACCGCATGGTGGACGGGACACTTGGCTTCCGTTTGATTCTGGGTCATCGGGATCTCCAGTTCTTTGATTTGATTGAGGGCCGTGCATTCTGAATCGGTAACAACGAGCAGGGCAAACGCTTTGAGCTATGACGGCCATAGCGTTCAACCCGGATCGACCATGGACGCATCGTCGATCGGACCCGGCATGGTCGCGCGCTGCGAACCATAGTTCAATGATGACTGTCGCCGCAACGCGGACATCGCTGGATGACCGCATGCGTCCACGTCACCTCGCTCTCCGATATTCTGCAAACCGCCTTCATCCAAGTCCAATACGCATGCCCGAACTCCCCTACAGCCCAGCCGCCGATCGCAACAAGCAGCCCATCCTCGACGCATTGACCCGCGTTCTCGCCGAGCACGGCACCGCACTGGAAATCGCATCCGGCACGGGCCAGCACGCCGCGTGGTTCGCGGCCTCGATGCCTCGATGGACCTGGCAACCCACCGATGCAGACCCCCGCACCTTGCCTGCGCTCGCCAGCCGGGTCGAGGAAGCCGCACTCCCCAATCTCCGCCAGCCACTCCTGCTCGACGTGATGTCGCCTCGATGGCCCTCGCAGGACGCCGCGTTCGCCGAAGGAGAAGGAGAAAAGTTCGATGCGATCTACTGCGCCAACATGCTGCACATCGCGCCGTGGGCCACATGCGCCGCCCTGATGCAAGGCACCGCGCGTCATCTGCGTTCCAGCGGATTGCTGATCACCTACGGGCCCTATGTCGAAGACGGCGTCCCCACGGCTCCGGGCAACACGGCGTTCGACCAGGACCTGCGCGCCCGCAATCCCGCCTGGGGCATCCGCCGCCTGGAAGACGTCGCCGCAGAGGCGCGCCAGGCGGGCCTTGCGTTGCGCGAGCGGCGCGCGATGCCCGCGAACAACCTGCTGTTGGTCTTCGGCTTCTAGAGCCGAAGGATCAAGAAGATTACGCTGAGGCCGGGTTGTAGTGCGCCACCACATCCAGCACCCACACCACCCCGAACCGGTCCTTCAACATCCCGTACAGCGCAGACCACTGCGAAGGCGCAAGCGGCTGCAACACGGTCGATCCCTCGGCCAGCTTCTCCCACCGCGCGGCGATTTCCTGCGCCGTGTCGCCACGCACGCAAACGTAGAACGCGTTGTCGCCCTGGTTCCACGGCGTGCCCACCGGCACGTCGAACGCCATCACGCAGAACCCGTCGTCGGCCGCGACCTGGCCCCACACCACGCGGTCCGCATCGGTGGGGTCTTGCACCCGCCCCATGTCCTTGTACGTGACGACCTGCATCTGCCCACCGAAGACCGATTGATAGAACGCAAGCGCCTCGCGGGCGTTGCCTCGAAGATTGATATGGGTCACTGCTTTCACTGACATGGCTGGCTTTCTCTCTGAGGGTTAGCAAAATTGCTGCTGTTACTCTAGCCAGGGCACCTGCCAATTTCTGGCAGTTGCAAACCTCCACGCCACCCGAAAGCCATGGCCCGTCCCGACCGTCTCTTCCGCCTGCTGCAGGCGCTGCGCACGCTGCCCGCGCCCGTCACTGCGGCCGTGCTGGCGGAGGAAACGGGTGTGTCTGTGCGATCGATCTACCGTGACGTCGAGAGCCTGCGCACGGCCGGCGCCGACATCGGCGGAGAGCGTGGCTACGGCTATTGCCTCATCGAAGACGGCACGCTGCCGCCGCAGATGTTCAGCCGCATCGAGATCGAGGCGCTCGCGCTGGGCCTGGCCGAGGTGCGGCACATGGGCGACCCCGCACTGGCCAAGGCGGCAGCCGCCGTGCTGGGCAAGGTGGCCGCCACGCTGCCGTCGACGAGTCAGCAGCACATCCTTCATGCCGTCTCGCAGGTGCATCGCTTCGAAGACGAAGAGCGCTATCCGCCGCTGCCCGACTTGCGCATCGTCCGCGAGGGATGCTGGCGCGAAGAGGCCTTGCTGATCCGCTACACCG
The DNA here is from genome assembly GCF_030812215.1 of Variovorax boronicumulans. GTDB lineage: Bacteria > Pseudomonadota > Gammaproteobacteria > Burkholderiales > Burkholderiaceae_C > Variovorax > Variovorax boronicumulans_C. Next base: position 248,653 of record NZ_JAUSSG010000003.1, read on the forward strand.
ACAAGCAGGGCGAAGCGACCGAAAGAAAGATCTGGCCGCTCGCGATCATGTATCTCGACAAGACGCTCGTGGTGCTTTCGTGGTGCTGCCTGCGCGAGGACTTCCGGATGTTCCGTGCCGAGCGCATCCAAATGGTGGAGGCTACCGGCGCGAGCTTCAGGCCACGGCGGGTGGCATTGCTGCGGCGCTATCTGGCGGAGCTGGCGGCGCGTCAGTGCTGTGCTGATTCAACGAGCGGCGAAGGTCCGATCAGGTTGCCCTGAACCTGGTCCTTGGCAGGCGTGGGGATGAGCAGTTCATTTGCCCGGAAGCTGCGGTTGCGCATCTATATTCGAATCTCCCTGGTAACGGTGCACGCACCAGTTTCCGAGACGCACCCCTCGCGCCGTTTCCTTCACGCCATGCAAGAACGCTTCATCACCGACATCCTCAAGAATCGCAACAACCGCGCAATCCTCGAGCGCTGGCACGACCTGGCCCTCCCCGACGGATGGCTGGTCGCAGGCTGCCTTTTTCAGACCGTCTGGAACCTGCGGTCCGGTGCGGCGCCGGAAGCGGGCATCAAGGACTACGACCTCTTCTACTTCGATGCCGGCGACACGAGCGAGGCAGGGGAGCGTCGCGTGCAGGCGCGGGTCGATGATGCGCTGGGCGATCTCGGCATCACGGTCGAAGCCTCGAACCAGGCGCGCGTTCACCTCTGGTACGAATCGTATTTCGGCCACCCTTACGAAGCGCTGCGCAGCGCGCGCGACGGCATCGACCGCTTCCTGGTTCCGGCTACCTGCGTCGGCGTCCGGCCGAGCGAGCTCTATGCGCCGAACGGTCTCTCCATGTTGTACGACGGCGTACTGACAATGAACCCGCTGATGCCGCATCGCAATCTGTTCGACGCGAAAGCGGCGTCGTATCTTTCGCGATGGCCGTGGCTGCAGATTCAGCCGGGCGATCTTCCTCACGCCAACCCTCACGCCAAGACAGGGCCGACATGCTGAAGAAAACCCTTGCCGCATTCGGCCTCCTGCTGCTCGCAGCCATCGCCTACCTCGCTTTCTGGCCCGTGCCCGTCAAGCCCGTTGTCTGGTCCGCGCCCACCGACCCTGGCTACACCGGCGCCTTTGCGGTCAACGACCAGCTCGCCCAGCTCAACATGATCGACCTTGGCCGAGAGGAGGGCCCCGAGCACATCGCCATCGGCCCCGACGGCAAGCTCTACACCACGGTGCTGAGCGGCAACATCCTTCGCATGAACCCCGATGGCAGTGCGCAGGAGGCCTTCGTCAACACAGGCGGCCGCGTGCTCGGCTTCGACTTCGATGCAGCCGGCAATCTCATCGCGGCCGACGCCATCAGGGGGCTGCTGTCGATCAGCCCGTCCAAGCAGATCACCGTGCTCACCAGCCAGGTCGACGGCCAGCCGATCCGCTATGCCGACGGCGTGGTGGTGGCGCGCGGCAGCGGCACGATGTATTTCACCGACGCATCGACCCGCTTCGCGCCGGCCGAGTGGGGCGGCACCTTCGAGGCCAGCGTGCTCGACATCCTCGAGCAGTCCGCCACGGGCCGTGTGCTGGCCTACGACCCGGCGACCAAGGCCACGCGCGTCGTCGCGCGCGGCCTCGCGTTCGCGAACGGCATCGCATTGAGTGCCGACGAGAAAAGCCTGTTCGTTGCCGAGACCGGCAAGTACCGCGTATGGAAGATCGCCATCGACGCGAGCAACCTCGATGTGGGGGCGGGCCTCCCCAATCCGCAAGCCGCTGTGCTGCTCGACAACCTCCCCGGCTACCCCGACAACCTGATGCGTGGGCTCGACGGCAAGATCTGGGTGGGCCTCGTGAAGCCGCGCAACCCAACCATCGACAAGCTCGCCGGCAAGCCGTTCCTGCGCAGCGTGACGATGCGCCTGCCGCGTGCGCTGTGGCCGGTGCCGAAGGCGTATGGCCATGTGGTCGCATTCAGCGAAGACGGCAAGGTGCTCGCGAGCATGCAGGATGCGACGGGCGCGTACCCCGAGACTACGGCCGTCACCGAAACGCGCGAGCGGCTCTATGTGCAGAGCCTGCATGCGAAGGGGCTGGGGTGGTTGAAGCGATAGTCCCCGGCCTGAACAGGACAACCCACATTGCCCACCGAGGATGTGAACGCAACGTCTGCTGGAGCCGCGTGTCCGACGGTTCATCGACCTGATGGCCGAAAAGCTCCCGCACCGAGGCTCGCCGCATGAACACGCTGATCGACATCCTGCTGTACCTCCTGATCGGCATCGCCGTGGCCCCGCTGCTGCTGCTCGGCGTCTATGCGCTGGCCAGCTACTTCGAACTCGGGATCGCCGACCACATCCTGGCACTGACCGCCCGGTTGCTGACGCTGCAGTGGTTCAGCGGCGGCGTGCTGAATGCCGTGGGCGGACTCGCGCTCGCTGCGCTGGGCGTGTGGGCCGTGTTGCATTTCCAGCCGGTGCTGCACCGGCTGCTGGCCGCCTTGCTCGTGCCGTTCGGGCTCTGGCGGACCTGCCTGGGTGTCTCGGTGCTCAGGGCACTCTCGAAGCCGCAGGACCCGCCCTGAACGCCAACTCACTCGCGCGACCGGCACTTCACTGTCCCTGAGACAGCGCGATCGCGTCGGCGCCCGCCGGATAGTGCAGCGTCGCGCCCGCATCGTTCGCGGCGCGCCACACTGCCTCGGCCACGTCCGCTTCGGTGGTCACCGCGGCCGGATTCCCCAGCGTCGCGAAGATCGACTGCGCCAACGGCGCATACGCCTCGGGAATCAGGCCCTGCATGCGCTCTGCGCCGTTCGCGGTGAAGCGCGTGCTCGGCCCGTAGCCCGGCTCCACCAGCTTCACGCGGACGCCGAAGGGCTCGAGCTCGAAGGCGAGCGATTCGGTGAAACCTTCGATCGCGGTCTTGCTCGCGGTGTACGCCGCCACGAGCGGCATGGGGGCCAGCGTGACGGTCGACGTCACGTTGATGACCAGCCCCGACCGGCGCTGGCGGAACTGCGGCAGCACGGCCTGGGTCATCGCCATCATGCCGAAGGTGTTGGTCTCGAAGATCTCGCGCACCGTGGCCATCGGCGTGGCCTCGAATGCGCCGAAGAGCCCGAGGCCGGCGTTGTTCACGAGCACGTCGATGGGGCCGGCGGCTTCGAGTGCCGCGGCGATGCTCCCGGGCTTCGTCACGTCCAGCGGCAGAACGCGCAGGTGCTCCGAGCGGGGCAGCAGGTCGGCGCGCGGTGTGCGCATGGTGGCCACGACATGCCAGCCCTGGGCCAGGAAGTGGCGCGCGGTTTCCAGGCCATAGCCGGAGGAGCAGCCGGTGATCAGGACGGTCTTCATTGGGTTTCTTTCCTTTGAGGTTCGGGTTGAAGGTGCGTCACGATATCGGCGATGTGCAGGACTTTCTATAATCAAATGTCCATCATTTGTTTGCAGGAGTCCTGAATGGCCGATCCACTCGCAGAGGTCGTCTCGCTGCTCCGCCCGCGTGCGGTGTATTCGAAGGTGATCGGTGGTGCGGGCTCGTGGGCGGTGCGCTACTCGGCCTTTGGAGAGCCCAGCTTCTGCACGATGCTCGAGGGCCAATGCACGCTGGCCGTGGACGGGCAGGAGCCCATCACCCTCGTGGCCGGCGATTTCGTGCTGATGCCGTCCACGCCCGGGTTCACGATGTCGGGTCTCGAACCAGCGGAGCCTGTCTTCGTCGACCCCAGGCTGGCGCCCGCGCCGACGGACGAAATCCGCCACGGCAGGCAAGACGGTCCGCCGGATGTGCGAATGCTCGGCGGTTATTTCGCCTTCGACTCGCCGGATGCCTCGCTGCTGGCGTCGCTGCTCCCGACGCTGCTGCATGTGCGCGACGTGGGGCGGCTTTCGGTGCTGGTGCAGCTCGTGCGGGAGGAGTCGATCGAAGAGAGGTCGGGGCGCGATCTCGTGCTCCAACGCTTGGTTGAACTGCTGCTGATCGAGGCACTGCGCTCGGCGCCCGGCGAGGGCGCGCCACCGGGGCTGCTGCGCGGATTGGCAGACCCGCGCTTGTCCATTGCGCTACGGCATCTGCACGGCGATCCCGCGCAACCGTGGACGGTGGCCGAGCTCGCGAAGAAGGCGGCACTGTCGCGCTCGGCGTTCTTCGAGCGCTTCCTGCGCGCGGTCGGGCTGCCGCCCATGGAGTACCTGCTGGCCTGGCGCATGGCCGTCGCGAAGGACCTCCTCGCTCGCGAGGATGTCGGTATCGCGGAGGTCGCGGAACGCGTGGGCTACGGTTCGGCCAGCACGTTCAGCACGGCGTTCAGCCGGCATGTGGGGCAATCGCCGGGGCGCTACGCGCGGCAGCATTGACTGGTGCGCTGTCCGGCTATCTTCAAAAATCGCGCATCATCCTGTCCACGCAACACACCCGAATGCCCATGCCTACGGCCGCGCCTGAACCAACGGCTCCAGCTCCGCCCGGATGCGCCGGATCGTCACCTCATGCCGCAGCGTCTGCGCGCCGCGCCCGTACGTCATCGCCTTGCGGACCAGCCGCAGTTGCTCGCGCTGCAGCTGCGTCTTCAGCCGCCTTGCCCGCAGGCCGAAAGTCCAGCCCATCTCGCGGCGCACCTTGTAGCGCTGCAGCGGTGCGCCCAGGCGCATCCATTCGTCGTCGCGGATCAGTTCGCGCTCGGGCACGAAGTAGGCCGCGAGCGCATGGAGGTACGCGCCGTTCTCGCGTGCGGCAACGCGCCAGAAGAGCCCCGCCGCGATCATCGCGGGGATGCCTTTCACGGCGAGCATGACCGCCATCTCGCGGTAGCTGCCGTCGAAGAGGTCTTCCAGCCACGGCGAGTTCCAGATGAAGTGCATGGCCCACGCGAGCGCGAAGCACAACACGGCCACGGCAATCCGCGTCGCCTTCGATCGCTCCGGATGCAGCAGGAACCAGGCAACGCCGAAGGACGCGATCGTCGTGTAGGCCGCGTGGCTCCAGAGGCCGCTCATCATCCCGCGCGTGAGCAGGTTCAGCAGCACCGGGTACACCTGGTTCTCGAGCGGAAAGTGCATCGAGGCGTTGACGGTGTAGCTCAGGTTCTCGACCACCTGGAAGCCCAGCCCCGTCATGGCGCCCACGATCAGCACCGAGAGGTACGTCTGGAACTGGTTGCGCGCGACCAGCACCAGCAGGATGACGCCCGCGAGCTTCAGGAACTCCTCGGTGATCGGGCCCGCGATGGCCGGCCCCCACACGGCCACGAAGTCCGGCGACACCAGCTTGGCGCACAGGCTCTGGATCGCGATGTTCGCCGGTGCCGCGAAGTACACCGCACCGAGGCCGCCCCAAGCGAAGGCCAGCACGAAGGCTTCGGGCGGATGCTGCTCGAGCAGGTCCAGCGTGCGAAAGACGAGCAGGAACACCAGCGTGTAGATGCCCCACACCAAAAGGCCCAGCAACGCGGTGACGGGCACCACGCGAAAGCCCATCGAGAACATGTTGATCGTGTAGAACAAGCCGTTGACGATCAACGCCGCGAGCAGCCAGAAGGCCGCGCGATGCGGCTGGAAGAACGAGTCGGTGCCCACCGGCCATTCGCCGCGATCCTGCTCGGGTCCTGCGAGCGTGTCGGAAGTCATTGGAATACCTTCATGCTTCGCACTGCGGTGCGCGCTTGCTTGAGGCAGTCCGGCGCGGCGCTCATGGCGAAGCCTCCAGGTCCATCGACTCCAGCATGCTGCGGGCGTCTGCCATCGCCTCGTTCAGGCCGTCGCTGGCACCGTAGAAATCGATCTGCACGAGCGACTTTCGCTGCAGGTCGACCACCTGCCAGAACCGGCCCGCGAGCTTCGAGCCGTAGTAGGCGAAGGTCTTGCCCTGCAGGCCCCAGGAAGTGACGAAATCGGAGATGTCGCCGTCGATCTCCAGGTGCTGGCCGCGCTCCATGAGCCGTTGCTGGCGCACCAGGGGGCCGTTCGGACCGCCGACCCAGGGGCCCGTCGTCACGAGGAACTTGTGGCCGCCCTTGAAGAGCATCAGCGACCTGCCGGCCTTGGAGCGCGAGACGTCCATCTCCCAACCGTTGGCGGGCATGAACCGGGCATGTCCGACGGAGACCGTCTCCCCTGGGTCGAGGGGCCGGGCGCCGGGCGTGCGGCTGTCCCAGAAAGTGAGGCCGCCCACATAGGCGGCGATGGCCAGGAGCACCGCGAGGGCACCTGGCCAGGTGCGGTACGGGATGCGGCGTGACGGCTCTGGCATTCGTGGATCGTGCCATACGATGCGGGCCCCGCTGGGTATCTGCCCCTCCCGGAGTCCGGCACGAAGCCGCGAGGGCATGCGTGTTCTCGTCTTTCGCGAATGGATGCTCGACGGGGCGGGACCACCGGCCCGCTAAAGTCGGCCCACGTCCACAAGACCTGCCGCTCCCACATGCCAGACACCACCGTGCCAACGCAACGCGCCCGCATGCCGATGTTCCGACTGCTTTCGATGGGCGCCTTCCTCTTGATGGCGGGTTGCGCGAGTCCACCCACGCCGCAGCGGCCGCCACCGGTCTCCAGCATCCCGCCGCTCACGACCGAGCAGTCGAACAGCATCACGATCCATGCCCTCGGCCTCGTCGGCACACCGTACCGCTACGGCGGCAACACGCCCGAGGGCGGCTTCGATTGCAGCGGGCTCATCGGCTATGTGTACCGCAGCAGCCTGGGGCAGGTGCCGCCCCGCACGGTGGCGCGGATGGCGTCGTTCGGGCGGCCCGTGGCGATGTCCGAGATCCGCTCCGGCGACCTGGTGCTGTTCGGCAATTCCACGCCGTCGCACGCGGGCATCTACGTCGGCGACGGGCGCTTCGTACACGCACCATCGACCGGCGGCGAGGTGCGGCTCGACCGGCTCGATGGCGTTTATTGGTCGCGCCAGCCGACGCAGGCGCGACGGCCCTGAGCCCTTGAAGCTGGCTAGATATTCAACACCGGGAACGACTTCACCAGATCGTCCAATGCCTTGAGCTGCGTCAGCAGCGGCTCCAGCTGCGCCAGCGGCAGCGCGCTCGGGCCGTCGCACCTGGCCTGCGCCGGGTCCGGATGGGCTTCGAGAAAAAGACCGGCCAGGCCGACGGCCATGCCCGCGCGCGCCAGGTCCACCAGCTGTTCGCGCCGGCCGCCGGAAGCGGCGGCGCCGGCCTCGCGTTGCTGCAGCGCATGGGTCACGTCGAAGATCACCGGCAGGTCTTGCGTCACCTTCTTCATCACGCCGAAGCCCAGCATGTCGACCACCAGGTTGTCGTAGCCGAAGCAGGTGCCGCGGTCGCACAGGATGATCTGTTCGTTGCCGGCTTCCTTGAATTTCTCGACGATGTTCAGCACCTGCGACGGGCTCAGGAACTGCGGCTTCTTGATGTTGACGACGCGCCCGGTCTTGGCGAGCGCCACCACCAGGTCGGTCTGCCGCGCCAGGAAGGCGGGCAGCTGCAGCACATCGACCACCTCGGCGACCGGGGCTGCCTGCCAGGGCTCGTGCACGTCAGTCAGCAGCGGCACGCCGAATTCGGTCTTGACCTCCTGCAGGATCTTCAGGCCCTCGTCCAGGCCCGGGCCGCGGTACGAATGGATCGACGAGCGGTTGGCCTTGTCGAAGCTGCCCTTGAAGACATAGGGAATGCCCAGCTTGCCGGCAACGCGCACGAATTCGGCCGCGGTGCGCAAGGCCAGGTCGCGTGACTCGAGGACGTTGACGCCGCCGAACAGCACGAAGGCGCCGTCGTTGCGAACGTTGATCCCGGGGTGGATGGTGACGGTGGACATGGGGGAGTTCTCCAGATACGTGGCGGCATTCTCGCGCCCCGCGGGGTGCGGTCGATCCGGTTGGGCCCATGCACCCCTCGGGTTTTCCATTACGCAGTGCCACGCGGCCCGCCCACGCGGTCCGACGGATGCCAACGCACCCCCATAAGGCAAAACTCCCCGGTTCCAATATCGAGGAGACATCCGCATGCAAACCCTCCGCCGCCACCTGGTGTGGCTGGTCGTGGCCGTCGTCGGCGCATTCGCGCTGGGCACCGTGGCCCTGACCCGTGGTGAAAGCGTCAACGCCCTCTGGGTGGTGGCCGCCGCGATCTGCACCTACCTGATCGCCTACCGCTACTACAGCCTCTTCATCGCCGACAAGGTGCTGGGCCTGGACGGCAACCGCAAGACGCCCGCGCACCGCCACAACGACGGCCTGGACTACGTGCCGACCGACAAGAACGTGCTGTTCGGCCACCACTTCGCGGCCATCGCGGGCGCGGGGCCGCTGGTGGGCCCGGTGCTCGCGGCGCAGATGGGCTACCTGCCCGGCCTGCTGTGGGTGCTGGCGGGCGTGGTGTTCGCGGGTGCGGTGCAGGACTTCATCATTCTCTTCATCTCCACGCGGCGCGACGGCCGCTCGCTGGGCGATCTCGTCAAGCAGGAGATGGGCGTGGTGCCCGGGATGATCGCGCTCTTCGGCACCTTCATGATCATGATCATCATCCTCGCGGTGCTGGCGCTGATCGTGGTGAAGGCACTGGCCGAATCGCCGTGGGGCACCTTCACGGTGGCCGCGACGATTCCGGTGGCGGTGTTCATGGGCCTGTACCTGCGCTACATCCGCCCGGGGCGCATCGGCGAGGTGTCGCTGATCGGCTTCGTGCTGCTCATGCTCGCCATCTTCGGCGGCCAGGCCGTGAGCCAGAGCGCCGAGTGGGCGCCGCTCTTCACCTTCGACGGCAAGGCGCTCACCTGGATGCTCGTGGGCTACGGCTTCATCGCCGCGAGCCTGCCGGTGTGGCTCCTGCTCGCGCCGCGCGACTACCTCTCGACCTTCCTGAAGATCGGCACGATCATCGCGCTGGCCATCGGCATCGTGTTCGTGATGCCGACGCTGCAGATGCCGGCCGTCACGCAGTTTGCGCAGGGCAACGGGCCGGTGTGGTCGGGCAGCCTGTTCCCGTTCCTCTTCATCACCATCGCGTGCGGGGCGGTGTCGGGCTTTCATGCGCTGATCTCCTCGGGCACCACGCCCAAGATGCTGGACAACGAGCGCCATGCGCGCTTCATCGGCTATGGCGGCATGCTGGCCGAATCGTTCGTCGCGGTGATGGCGCTGGTGGCGGCCTCGTGCATCGAGCCGGGCATCTACTTTGCGATGAACAGCCCGGCCGCGCTGGTCGGCAGCACCGCGCAGCAGGCCGCGCAGACCATCTCGAGCTGGGGCTTCGTGACCACGCCCGAGATGCTGCTGCAGACCGCCAAGGACGTGGGCGAAACCACCATTCTCGGCCGCGCAGGCGGCGCACCGACGCTGGCCGTGGGCATGGCGCACATCCTGCACCAGGTGATCGGCGGGCAGGCCATGATGGCCTTCTGGTACCACTTCGCGATCCTGTTCGAGGCGCTCTTCATCCTCACGGCGGTGGACGCCGGCACGCGTGCTGGCCGCTTCATGTTGCAGGACCTGCTGGGCAGCTTCGTGCCCGCGCTCAAGCGCACCGATTCGCTGCCGGCGAACCTCGTGGCCACGGCGCTGTGCGTGGCGGCCTGGGGCTACTTCCTCTACCAGGGCGTGGTCGATCCGCTGGGCGGCATCAACACGCTGTGGCCGCTCTTCGGCATCTCCAACCAGATGCTTGCTGCCGTTGCGCTGCTGCTCGGCGTGGTGGTGCTGTTCCGCATGAAGCGCGAGCGCTATGCGTGGGTGGCCATCGCGCCGGCCGCGTGGCTCTTGGCCTGCACGCTCACGGCAGGCTGGCAGAAGATCTTCTCGGCGGACCCGAAGATCGGCTTCCTCTCGCATGCGGCCAAGTACACCGAAGGCCTCGCCAACGGCGTGCTGGTGGCGCCGGCGAAGACGCCCGAGGCGATGTCGCGCATCGTCTTCAACGACCGCCTCGATGCGGCGCTGTGTGCGCTCTTCATGTTCGTGGTGCTGAGCGTGCTGGTCTACAGCATCAAGGCCTGCCTTGCGGCGCGCGCGGCCAACCGGCCAACCACGCAGGAGACGCCGTTCGAACCGGCTGGCGCGTCGGCTGCGGCTGCCCACTGAGTACGGCCATGGCCCTCGCCTTGCCGGAAGCCGGGCGCTACTTCGCCCGCTCGCTCAAGCAGTCGCTGCGGCTGATGGTCGGCCTGCCCGACTACGACGCCTACCTGACCCACATGGCGGCCACGCACCCCGACCAAGCGCCGATGAGCTACGAGGTCTTCTTCCGCGAGCGGCTGGAGGCGCGGTACGGGGCCGGCAAAGGGCGTTGCTGCTAGCGCCCCGTCGGTACGTCGTTCGCTTGACCCGCGCGGAACGCGGGTGATAGCCTGCTCCGCCCGCGTGGAGCAGGCTTTTCTTTTCGTGCCGGGCTGATGCCGCACATCGAACGAACAACAGAAACGGACCGTATGACTTTTCCCAAGCGCTCATCCCCCACCAAGAACCGCGCGCCGCTGCGCATCGCCTGCCACGGCGTGGTGCTCGCCTGTGCGCTGCTGGCCGGCAATGCCATGGCCCAGAAGCCGCATCAGGGTGCGCTGGATGCGTCCACGCAGCAGAAGGACGAGGCGCTGAAGCTGTTGGAGCGCATGGTCAACATCGACTCGGGCTCGACGGTGACCGAAGGGCTCGCCAAGGTCCGCGAGATCGCCGTCGACGAACTGCGCCAGCTCGGTGCCCGCATCGAGACCTTCCCGGCCGATCCGCACCCCGGCTCCAACGTGGTCGCCACGCTGACGGGGCAGGGCAAGAAGAAGATCCTGATCCTCGCCCACATCGACACCGTGTTCAAGGACGGCACGGCCGCGGCCAAGCCGTTCTACATCAAGGACGGCCGCGCCTACGGCCCGGGCGTGATGGACAACAAGGGCGGCGTCGTCGCCGGGCTGCAGGCGCTGAAGGTGCTGCAGAAGATCGGCTTCAAGGACTACGGGCAGATCACCTTCCTCATCGACACGAACGAGGAGATGGGCTCGGTCGGCACCACCGCGCTCATCGAGCGCGTGGCCAGGCAGCACGACGTGGCGCTGAACCTGGAGCCGGGCCGCCCGGCCGACGGCCTCGTGGTCGAGCGCAAGGGCTCGGCCACGGCGCTTGTCGAGGTGAAGGGCCTGGCCGCGCACGCGGGCGTCGCACCCGAGACCGGCCGCAACGCCGCGATGGAACTGGCGCACCAGGTGCTGCAGCTCTCCAAGACGGCGGACGCGGCGAAGAAGACCACGGTCAACTTCACGGTGCTCACGGCCAACGGCGCGACCAACGTGATTCCCGCGAGCGCGAGCGCCAAGGGCGACGTGCGCGTCGCTACGCCGGACGAGTTCGACCGCGTCGAGAAGGACATGGTGCGCATCTCGCAGAACAAGCTGATCCCCGACACCGAAGTGCGCGTGCGCCTCGTGCGCGGCCTGCCGCCGATGCCGCGTTCGCCCGCCTCGGACAAGCTGGTGAAGATGGCCGAGGGCATCTACGCCGAGATCGGCAAGAAGCTCACCATCGAGAGCAGCGGCGGCGCGGCCGACGCGAGCCTGGTGGCCGGCGTGGGCGTGCCGGTGCTCGACGGCTTCGGCATCGTGGGTGGCGGCATCCACACGCCGGAGGAGTACGCCGAGGTCGAGAGCGTGGTGCCGCGGGTGTACCTGCTGTCGCGCATGCTGATGGACCTGAGCGCGAACTGATCGCCGGCTGACCGCCAACAGACCGTGTAGTACGGCTGCTTACAATCCCCCGGTCGCGCGATGCGACCCCCTTCACCGATCCCCCGGACGCTGCGCCGGTCCGGATCGGGAAGGGAACCCAACCCAGATTTTTCCAGGCAGGGCCCATGCGTTTCGTCATCCGATGGATGGCGGGACGGCATGGCGCTTCGCGCTTTCAAAAAAGATCGCCCTGAGGGAATTTCAACCATGTCCGTTCGTTCGCGCGCGCCGCGTTTTCGCCTGCGCCATCCGTCCCTGTTCGTCGCCACGCTGGCCGTTCTTCATTGCACGGCCCATGCCCAGGACGCCGCCAGCACGCTCAAGGAAGTGACCGTCAACGCCGAGCAGGATGCCGGCTACGCGCCCTCCGCCAGCAGCACCGCCACCAAGGGCTCCGCGCCATTGCGCGACATTCCGCAGGCGGTGAACGTGCTGCCCGCGCAGCTCCTGCGCGACCAGGGCGCGACCTCGATGCAGGACGCGCTGCGCAACGTGCCCGGCGTGTCCTTCAACGCCGGCGACGGCCAGCGCGACCAGGTGGTGATCCGCGGCTTCACCGCCATCGCCGACTGGTTCGTGGACGGTGTGCGTGACGACGCGCTGTACTTTCGCGACCTGTCGGACACCGAGCGCATCGAAGTGCTCAAGGGCCCGGCCGCCGTGCTGTACGGCCGGGGCTCGTCGGGCGGGCTGGTCAACCGCGTGACGAAGAAGCCGATCTTCGAGCGTCCCTTCGGCGAGGTTTCGCTCGGCCTGGGCAGCAACGATTTCAAGCGGCTCACCGCCGACATCAACCGGCCCATCGGCGAGAACATGGCGTTCCGCCTCAACGTCGCGCGCGAGAAATCGGGCAGCTACCGCGACCAGCAGTTCATCGACCGCTACAACATCGCGCCCTCGCTCGCAATGAAGTTCAGCCCGCAGACCGACCTCTTGCTGCAGTACACCAACGCCTACGACCAGCGGCTGACCGACTTCGGCATTCCGGCGCTCAACGGCCGGCCGGTGAACGTGCCCATCGGCACCTACTACGGCTCCGCCTTCGCCAAGCGCGACGACACGACCACGACGCGGGTGCAGTCCTTCACCGCCACGCTGAACCACCGCTTCAGCGAAGCGCTGAGCCTGCGCAACATCACCCGCTACTACAGCTACAAGCTCGACCGCTTCAACACCCTGCCCAGCGGCACCACCGACCCGGTGCGCATGACCGTGGGCCGCACGCGCGGCTTTGTCGACCGCGACGAGAGCGGCTGGTTCAACCAGACCGACCTGACCTGGCGCAACGACCTCGGCGGCTTCAAGCAGGAGTGGCTGGTCGGCGCCGAATTCGGCAAGCAGGACAAGCGCCTGTACTCGGTGTCGTCGGCCACGGGCTACGAGCGCGTGAGCATCCTGAATCCGGTGGCCGCGCCGGCGCCCATTCCGTTCGCGAGCTACCAGGCCAGCAGCGCGATCCCGAGCAATTCCACCTTCAAGACGGCGGCGTTGTACGCGCAGAACCAGATCACGCTGGCGCCGCAATGGAAGGCGCTGGTCGGCGGGCGCTACGACGTGTTCGACCAGGAGACCTCGTTCGAGCGCTCGCTCGCGCCGATCTCGCGCACCGACCGCAAGTTCAGCCCGCGCGCGGGCCTGGTCTGGCAGCCGACCGAGGCGCAGTCGTACTACGTGTCGTACAGCCGTTCGTTCCAGCCGTCGGCCGAGACTTTCGCGCTGTCGGCCAACAACGCGGCCAACGAACCCGAGATCACGGTGAACAAGGAGATCGGCGCCAAGTTCGATTTCCTGGACGGCGCGCTCAACCTCACGACGGCGCTCTTCAACCTCGAGCGCTCGGGCATGAAGAACACCGACCCGGCCAATCCGGCACGGCAGATCAACGTGGGCACGCAGCGCACCAACGGGTTGGAACTCGCCTTGGCCGGCAAGCTGCCCGGGCGCTGGGACATCAGCGCGGGCTATGCGTACCTGGACGGCCGCATGACCAAGTCGCTGGCCACTGTGAGCTCGCTGCAGTTGCCCGTGGGGGCAGCGATGCCGGTGCAGGGCAAGGTGGCGGCACTCACGCCGCGGCACTCGGCCTTCGTGTGGCTCATGAAGGACCTGGGCAACGGCCTGAGCGCGGGCGGCGGTGTGAACTACGTGGCTGCGCGCTACGCCTCGCTGACCAACCTGGTGACGCTGCCTTCCTACGTCACCGGCGACCTTGCGGCCAGCTACCGGACCGAACGCTACGAACTCTCGGTGAACCTGAAGAACATCACCGGCAGGAAGTACTACGTCTCGGCGCACGGCGCCGTGGACAACCTGATCATGCCGGGGCCGGGCCGCGAACTGCAGGTGGCGCTGACCGCGAAGTTCTGAGCGCGCAACGAGGGGCACGAGCCTCAGGCGCCGCCTGAGGCGCCCTGCGTGAATTCCAGTTTTTCTTTTGGCGCGCGCGAGGCCACGATGGCACCACATCAATGACATGTGGAGAACATCGATGGCATCCGAACTCAACCAGATCGCAAGCTGGTCGCTGCGCTGGCGCATCTTTCTTGCGGGCGTGCTCTGCCTCGTGGCGGCGTTCGCCGCGGCGGGACCGTCGGATCGCAGCCTCGAGCTGCATGCGGCGCAGCGCTTCCAGCTCGCGCTCGAAGCCCAGACCGCCCGCGACTACCGCACGATGCTCCAGCAACTGAGGGAAGCCGCCACGCAGGGCGATGCCGAAGCGCAGGAAATGCTCGGCATGGTGCTGCTCACAGGACCGGTGCTCTACGGCATGTCGGTGCGGGCCGATCGCTGCGAGGCGCGCCAGTGGATGCGCCAGGCGGCGATGCAGGGGAGCGAAACGGCGAAGGTGCAACTGACGTTTCTCAACCGGCTGCGCAATTCGCCGGCGGGCGCGAGCGCTTGCGATTGATTGACGTGAAGCAAGCGGGCACGTGCGGCCCGCTCGTTGCGCTTCACGGCGCCCTGGACGCGCCGAGCAGGTAGTCGGTCACCTCGTCGGAGAACCACGCGAGCTGGCCATCGACGAGCACGCCGTCCGAGCCGCCCGGGTCGGGCTGCACCATGGGCATGCCGTGGGCGAGCAGCGCCTCCGCGCAGCCGACCCAGTCGCCATCGTCGGTGGGCCGGTTGAGCGAGGCCCACGACAGCGAGCCACGCACGTTGTCGCCGAAGCCGTGCCGCTCGGTCCAGGTGGCGCCGTGCGCGAGCAGGAAGCGGGTGAGCGCCGCGTCGCCACGGAACACGGCGTGGTTCAGCGCCGAGCCATCCCAGTCGCCGCCGGTCGTGGTGATCGGCCAGCCGAGCTCGACCATGAGTTGCACGGCGTCGCCGCAACCCGGTTGCGCGGCGAGTTCGGGCAGCAGGCGCAGTTGCGTGGGCGACAGCGCGGAAAGCACCTGCGGATGCTCCGCCTGAACGCGCCGCGCGGTGGCCCCGTCGCCGCGCGCGCATGCGGCGACGAACTGCTCCTCGGGCGGCAACTGCGCATCGCCGCCGGTCCGCTGCGCGAGCAACCGGGCCACGTCCGTCAGCCCGAAGCGCAGCGCGAGCGTATGGGCGTCGATGCCCTCGGGTGTGCGCACGGAGGCATCGGCGCCTGCGTCCAGCAGCGCCTCGATATGGGCGGCCGAGCGCCGCCGCCGAATGGCCCACAGCAGCGGCCGTCCCCAATCGCTCGTCGGCACGCCGGGTGCGGCTTCGTTCGGATCGCCCCCATGGGCGAGCAGCAGTTGCAGCGATTCGAGTCGGTCGAGATCGAGTACGCGGTAGAGCGCGTTCGTGCCGCCGACGCGCGCGCCGGCCTTCAGCAGCAGGCGCGTGCAGGCGGGTTCTTCGAGCGAGTGGTAGAGCGATTCGCCGTCGTTCGGGTCTGCGCCGGCGTCCAGCAGCAGCCGCGTGATCTCTACGTCGCGGTTCTGCCCGGCTGCACCGTACAGCGCGGACAGGCGGTCTGTGTCGGACGGCGCAGCGAGCGATGCAGGCGGCCAACGGCTGCCGATGGTCTGGTTCGGGTCGGCGCCGGCATCGAGCAGCAGCTTGGCGCATGCGCGCAGGCGCTCGCGAAAGGCCGGCAGTTGCACGAGGCTGGAGTACGCGACGGCATTGAGCGGCGGCAGCAGCAGCGGGCCGCCCGCGCGCCGGACCCACTCCGGATCGCGCGCGATCGCTCGGCGCAGCACATCGGCATCGCCGATGGCACAGGCGAGGTAGGGGTCGTCGCCCAGGAGGCCCGGGCTTTCCTCGAGCAGGCGCGCAGCCACCGTGGGCCTTGCGAGGTTGTTGCCACCCGAGATCTCGCCCGCATACGCGGCGCGCAGCCAGAGCAGCACCGCGCGCGCCGGGTCGTTCGCCTGCGCGATGCGGGCGAGCACGAAGCCCTGCAGATCGACCCACGACACAAAGCCGTACTCGCGCGCGAGGCACGACTGCGCATCGTGCAGGCGCAGGCCGAGCGCGGCAATGGCCGCATCGTCCTTGCCGGCGGCAAGGGGGAGGGATTCGCGGAATCGGGAGAAGGCGGCTGTGTCGCCGCTTCGGTAGCCGGCAAGCAACTCTTTGGCTTGCTTCTTGAGATGCCCGAGATCGGGCCTGGCGGGAATGCGTTTCACATGAACCTCCGTGCATGAAGCGCCGACGACCCGCAAATCCGGCTGCACAAAGGAGCTGGTGGATGGCGCCGCGCGAGCGCGCGGCAACATGCGAAAGCAAGTGGGTTCAACCCTTCCCGCGGGCCCGGGTGCGGCTTGCACCGCGGCCGGAATGGTAGGGCAAGACCTCGACGCGGGTCAACGCCACTGCCCAAACTACCTAGTTGTCGGTGCGCGAGGGCGCAGGTATCTTCCCGCGCGGCGCGTGACAGCTCTCTGTCCGCTGCCGTCTCACCTGTCACACACAACACATCAAAGGAAAACAACATGGGAGGCAGTTTGCTGCGCTTCGTCGGCGCAATCGCCGTGGCCATTGGATTGACCGCCTGCGGCGGTGGAGGAGGTGGCGGCGGCGGGGGCGGCTTCCCGCTCGGCGCTGCGCCGCCCGCCCAGCCCACGGGATCGGGGCTTCCGATCAGCCCGACCTTTACCACCGTCAACCTCTCCATCTCCAGCGTCACGCCTGCCAGCATCAAGGCGGAGTTCTACGAAGGCGGCAGCATCGACGTCAACATGCTCACCGGCATGGCGACGGGTGACCTCAGCGTCGTCACGGGCAAGACGCTCTACGTGATCCTGGAAGACCCCGACAGTCTCTTCAAGCCGAACACCCAGAGCATTCCCTTCAGCAGCAACGGTCAGGGCGGTGTGAGCGTGCTGGTGCAGCCCAATCCGAAGAAGGCCGGCGTCTACCGCGGCAACATCAACGTCTATGCCTGCCTCGACAGCATCTGCTCGGTGCGGCTGGGCAACGTGCCGTTCAAGATTCCGTACGACGTGGTCGTCAAGCGCAACACGACCTTCGACGCCAACGGCAGCGATTCGATCGCGGTGAGCACGCCGTTCAGCCCCGACGTCCAGAAGATCGCGCTGAAGATCAACCCGGCCGAGGGCACGCCCATGTCATCGTCGGAAGTGCGTGCCGGGTACTCGCCGCTGAACGTGAAGTCGTCATTGGTGAACGACGGCGACGGAAAAGGCACCCTCAATCTCGAGATACCGGCTGCCACGCTGACGGGGCAGTACACGCTCGAATACACATTCGAGACGCGGTCCAATGTCGGCTACGTGCCGCCGAAGCGACTCACCGTGAAGCTGGACGTGGCGAAGAACGCCAACGTGCCCTACGTCTTCGCGCCGTCGCCGCTGACGATGACCTCGAGCCTTGCGAACGCCGTCTACTACCAGACCGACGGCATTACAGTGACGCAATCGCAGGGGACGCTGGCGCTTGCGCAGTTTCCGGCTGAGGAAATCCTCTACACGCCGGAACAGCAGGCGGCGATCCCGGTGGAAAAGCGTGGCCGCTTCATTGAGGCGAGCGTGCGCGACTACCGCCCCGACCCGAACCTCTTCTTCATCAGCCTGGGCCACTCGGCCTGCGTGCGCACCGCGCAATCCGATCCGAGCACGGGCCTGTCGATCAACGATTGCCTGCCCGCCGGGAGCTATGCGTTCCGCATCAAGTTCGATTACACGGCCAACGGCGCTACCACGCCGGTCTATCACCAGGGAACGCTGGTCGTCACGCCTTAGCCAGGTTGGCAGCGGTGAACGCTTGCGCCAGGTCGGCCATCAGGTCGGCCGGTGCCTCCAGGCCGATGTGCAGCCGTACGACCGCGCCGCGCGTGTTCCAGTCGGTCACGCTGCGCGCCGCGCGCATGTTGGTCCAGGCCACGAGGCTTTCGTAGCCGCCCCACGACGAGCCGCGCCCGAACAGCGACAGCGCATCGACGAAGCGCTCGACGGCCACGTTCTCGGTGCCCGTCTTGAACTCGAAAGAGATCAGCCCGTTGGTGCCGCGGCAATCGCGCTGCCAGATGTCATGGCCCGGATGCTGCGGCAACGCGGGGCAGAACACCGTCGCCACCTCGGGTCGGGCCTCGAGCCAGTGCGCCACTTCGAGCGCATGCCGCTCGTGCATCTGCAGCCGTGCCGAAAGCGTGCGCATGCCGCGCAGCACCAGCCAGGCGTCGTCGGGGCTCACGGTCATGCCGAAGGCGTCGCAGCGCTCGTTGAGCGGCTGCCAGGCTTCGCGCGTGGTGGCGACGGTGCCCATCATCACGTCCGAGTGGCCCGAGAGGTACTTGGTGGCGGCCATCGTGGAGATGTCCGCGCCGAGCGCGAGAGGCCGGTACTGCACGCCCGACCCCCAGGTGTTGTCGGCCGCGAGCAACGCGCCGCGCGCATGCGCGAGCGCGGCGAGCTTGGGCAGGTCGCACATCTCGTAGACCAGCGAACCGGGGCACTCGGCGTACACGAGGCGCGTGGTGGGCTCGAACAGGTCCTCGATGCCGCTGCCATCCGCCGCGAAGAAGCTGCTGCGGATGCCGTACGGTTCAAGGAACGAATGCACCAGGTTGCGCGTCGGCTCGTACACGCTGTCGGACATGAGCACGTGATCGCCGGGCTTCAGATACGACAGCAGCACCATGCCGATGGCCGCGAGGCCGGTCGGAAAGAGCCGCGTGCGATACGCGCCTTCGAGTTCGCTCACCGCATCTTCGAGCGCGAAGGTGGTGGGCGTGCCGCGTGCGCCGTAGCTGAAGGCGCGCTCGTCACCGCGGCGAGCACGGGTGTCACGCATCGCGGCCACGCTGTCGAACAGCACGGTGCTGGCGCGCACCAGCGGCGCGTTGACGGGCGTGCCGCCGAAATAGGACGGGGATTTTCCGGTGCGCGTGAGCCGGGTATCGAGCGCCTGTACCGCGGGGTCTTCTTTCTGCAAGTCGGACATGGTGGTGTTCTGTCGAGCGTGGGCCAAGCCTCTATGGTGCGTCAATCCGCCTTCGCGCCGGAGAGCTTGACGATGCGCGACCACCGGTCGATGTCTTGCTTCAACTGTGCGGCGAAGGCTTCCGACGAGTTGGCCACCACTTCGCTGCCGCCGTCGTTCACGAGCTTGGTCACCTCGGGCAGGCGCAGCGTGCGCACGATGGCTTCGTTCAGGTAGGCCACGCGCTCGGGCGGCGTGCCGGCCGGCGCGAAGAAGCCGTACCAGTCCTCGAAGCGCGCACCGGCATAGCCCAGCTCTTCGAGCGTGGGGACCTTGGCGAACACGCCGATGCGGCGCGGACTGGTCACCGCGAGCACGCGCAGCTTGCCGTTCTGCACGAGGCCCGCGACCGAGGCGGTGGAAGTCACGAGCACGTCGACCTGTCCGCCGAGCAGGTCGGTCAGCGCGGGGCCGGCGCCCTTGTAGGGCACGTGGGTCATGTCGATGCCGTTGTCCTTGGCGAGTACCACGCCCACGAGGTGCGAGAGCGTGCCGTTGCCCGGCGTTGCATAGGTCACCTTGCCGGGCGTGGCCTTGGCCTTGGTGGCGAGGTCGGCAAAGCTCTTGAGCGCCGAGTTGGCATCGACCACGAGCGCGAGCGGCGCGGCGTTGATCTGCGTGATCGGGATGAAGTTCTTCACCGGGTCGAACCCGGCCGAGGCGTAGAGCGTGGGGTTCACCGCCATGATCGACACCTGCGAGGTGAGCACGGTGTAGCCGTCGGGCCTGGAATCGGCCACCGTCTTGGCGCCGATGTTGCCGCCCGCGCCGCCGCGGTTGTCGACCACCGCGGCCTGTCCCATGATTTCAGGCAGGCGCGTGGTGACCAGGCGCGCGGTCGCATCGTTGCCGCCGCCGGGCGGGAAGGGCGAGATGAACTTCACCGTCTGCGAGGGAAAGCCGTTGCGCGCGGGCAGCGGGTCGGCCGATGCGGGCTGCAGGGCCAGCGCGGCGAGCCATGTGGCGGCGACGGCAAGGCGGGCAAAACGTGAGACGCGAAGAGCAGACGACATGGCAGAACTCCTGAAATAGGAACGGACAACGACGAGCGAAAAGAAGGCGGTGGCTAGGTGTGCGAGGCGGCGGAAGGCAGCCGGAACGCGGCGCGCTCCTGTGCATCGAGCTGTGCAACGAGGCCGGTCTCCCACGCCAGGTAGCGGCGCGCGGCTTCCTTGTTGCCGTCGTGCCGGTCGTGCACGAAGAAGAGGTAGTCGATGCAGTCGGCATCGGCGGGCAATGCGGGCGTGGCTTCGACGGGCAGGCCGGCGGTGCGCCATGCGGCCATGCCGCCTTCGAGCAGCAGCGGGGCGTGATCGGCGAGCTCGGACGCGGCGGCCCATGCGGCGAGCACAGCGTCGTCGGCGACGAGCACGATCTGTCGCGTCTCGCCCCTCGTGTCCGCGGCGAGGCGCGGGCGGATGGACCAGCGGGCTCGCGGGATGTGGCCGGCGCGAAATTGCATGCTGCCGCGCAGGTCGATCAACGCAACGTCGCTTTGCGCGAGCCGCGCGGACAGCGTTTGGGCATCGATGGTCTTCAACGCGGGGGCGGTCGGCGTGTCAGTGGGGGCGAGCGACAGCCCGCTCGCAAGTCCGCCTTCGAGCACGTTCGCGTCGTGCCCCATCTGCCGCAGCCAGCTCGCGACCGTCGGCGCGCGCACGCCGTCGTTGTCCAGCAGCACGAGCCGCGCGCCGCGCACGCCGAAGTACTGGTCGCCTGCCTGCATCAGCTGGCCGCCGGGCGTGTGCTGCGCGCCGGGCAGGCTGCCGGCCGCGAACTCCTCGGGCGTGCGCACGTCGCACAGGAACAGGGTGCGATCCGTTTCTGCCGCCCATTGCTGCACGGTCTTCGCGGACACCGTGGGCACGTCGAAGCGTTCGGCGAGCGCTTTTGCCGCAGGCCGCAGGTCGGTGCTGCCGCTGTCGGCCGCGTAGCGTTGCGTGCCGCCGTGTTCGAGCGTGTGATCGTTCAGGTACCAGCCCTGCGTGCCGTTCTCCAGCGCATAGACCGGGTTGGGCAGCCCGAGGTTGATGAGCGTCTGCGCACCGATGATGCTGCGCGTGCGGCCGGCGCAGTTGATGACGATGGGCGTGGTGGTGTCGGGCACGAGCTGCCGCACGCGGTAGGCCAGTTCGCCGTTGGGGCAGCAGGTGGCGCCGGGGATGTTCATCTTGTGGAACTCGCTGACGGGGCGGCCGTCGAGCACCACGACCTTGTTCTTGCGCGCGAGCATGCCGGCCAGTTCGTTGGCGCTGACGCGGGGCGTGTGATAGACCTCCTCGGCCAGCTCGCCGAAGGTCTTCGAGGGCAGGTTGACGCCCGCGAAGAGCACGTAGCCCGCGGCCTTCCATGCGGGGGCGCCGCCTTGCAGCACATGCACGTCGGTGTAGCCCAGCGCGGCCAGCCGCTCGGCCGAGCGCAGGGCCACGGCGGATTCGCCGTCGTCGTACGCAACCACGCGCACGCTGCGGCGTGGCACCAGGCGCGGCGCATCGATCTCGAGCCGGCTGAAGGGCAGCGGGATGCCGTAGAACAGATGCGCCTCGCCGTACTGGCCGTGCTCGCGCACGTCGAGCAGCGCGATCTCGCCGCCGTCGTGCAGCCAGGATTTGAGGGTCTTCGGGTCGATGTAGGAAGTCATGGAGGCAAGCAAGTCGTTGGGACGAACGAGGTCCTGCGAGGTCGCGCCAGCGCGACCCGCATGAAGGAAGCAAGAAAAGTGGAAGGAGGGCGGCCTAGCGGCGCGTCTGTACGCCGATGCCCATCGTCTGGTACGTGCCGGCGGCAAGGTCGTACGCGGTGCGCTGGTTCAGCGTTTCGAGCGCGCGGCCGTACATGTGCAGGTGGCGAATGACCTGCTCGCCCTGGATCTCGACCGAGTGGATGTCTTCAGGCATCAGCGCGATGCCCTTGCCCGGCGCGACGACGACCAGCGCCGTCTCCTCGAGCTTGCCGACGCCCGGCACGGAACCGTCGTCGGTGCGCGCGTACACGCGGTTGTGCTCGGTGCCTTCGACGGCGGCGATGCAGGCCCAGGTCGTGTGGTTGTGCGGCACGATCTTCTTGCCCGGGCGCATCACGTTCAGGTAGAGCGCGTAGCTCTGGTCCGGGTCTTCGGCGATCAGGTAGCGGGCCTGGTGCTCGCCGGCTTCGGGCGGCGGAAAGTCGCTGGCGCCCCAGTACTCGGTGTGGGCGGCCAGGCCTTGCAGCGAATCGAGCACCGCATCGAGCTTGGCGCGGGTTGGTTCAGCGCCGCCGATGGCTTTCTTCATTTCGGCGATCGATGCCTCGACCGCCTGGCGGCGTTGCTCGGATGGGGTGCTCATGCGGTTTCTCCAGTGGGGTTGCCTGTTTGGTGTGCATTCACTGTAGTGACGGCGGCGTGACGCAACAATCCAAGCGGCAGAAGAAACACATCAATAAAATTAATGTATGCCCACGCTCGATCTCGAACTGCTGCGCTCGTTTGCGGCCGTTGTCAGCCACCACAGCTTTGCGGCTGCGGCCGTTCACCTGGGGCGCACGCAGTCGGCCATCACGCAGCAGATGCAGCGGCTGGAAGAGCAGATCGGGCATCCGCTGTTCATCAAGCAGGGCCGCCAGAAGCGGCTGACCGAGCACGGCGAACGGCTGCTCAGCTATGCGCACCACATGCTCGCGCTCAACGACGAGGCGCTCCGAAGCCTGCGGCAGGGCCAGCTCGAAGGCAACCTGCGCATCGGCGCGCCGCACGACGTGGCCGAGACCATGCTGCCGCTGCTGCTGACCGAGGTGGCGCGCACGTCGCCGCTGCTGCAGCTGGACATCCACATCGGCCGCAGCCCCTACCTGATGACATCGCTCAAGAGCGGCGAGGTCGACATGATCATCTCCAACCGCGCCGATCCGCAGTCGCAGTTCGAGGGTGTGGTGCTGCGCAACTCGCCCACCGTGTGGCTGTGCGCGGCGGGCTATGTGCACGACCCGACGAAGCCGGTGCCGCTGATCATGGCGGACGGGCCGAGCATCTTCCGGCGCATCGGGCACGAGGCGCTGGATGCGGCGGGCGTGGCGTGGACGCCGCGGTACACCTCGTCGAGCCTGATCGGCATCAAGGCGGCGCTCAGGGCGGGGCTGGGCGTGACGGCGCGGGGCGTCGAGCAACTCGACGCGGGATTGCGCGTGCTGGGCGCGGGCGACGGCATGCCGCGGCTGCCCGACCTCGCGTACTACCTGTATGTGCGAAGCCATGTGGTGAACCCGGTCACGCGGCAGGTGTTCGAGACGCTGAAGAAGCACCTGCGGTTGCCGCGGACGGACATGCCGGCCTGACGGCGAGGCATGACATATCTCCTGCGATCCGCGGTTTTCTGGCCGTGGCCTCGCATGCGTGACCATTGTTCTCAGTGTTATCCCGGCCCAGCCGGAACACTGCGGCGATGCCTTCCTCTTCTTCACGCACGCTTCAGATCCAAAGTCCCGCCATTCCCGTTTTTCTCGGCCGCCCGGCGCTGGAGCCCGTGCGCCTGTCGGGCCGGGAGGGCGTCAACGAACTGTTCGAATACGAACTGCTGCTCAAGACGCCCGACAGCCTGAACCTCGGCGCCAGCGGCGCGGCGGACTTCAACCTCGACGACTTCATCGGACGCGAAATCAGCTGCCTCATCGAACTCGATGAAGGCGCGCCGCGCGAGATCAACGCGCTCATCACCGAGGCGGCTTTCTGGGGCGAGGAAGGGCGGCATGTGCAATACAGGCTTACCTTGCGGCCGTGGCTGCACCTGGCCGCCTTGTCGGTCGACTGCAGGATCTTTCAGAACCTGAGCGTGGTGCAGATCCTCGATGCGCTGCTGGCCGACTACGCTTTCCCGCTCGACAAGCGCCTGATGGAGAGGTACCCGGTCCGCGACTACCAGACGCAGTACAACGAAAGCGACTTCGATTTCTTCTGCCGTCTCTGCGAGGAGTGGGGCATCAGCTATCACTTCGAGCACGCCGAAGGAAAGCACCGCCTCGTTCTCTGCGACGAAATGGGCGCCTACCGCACCAGCGAGAACGTGGCGTATCGGCAGATCGACTACCACCCGCCGGGCTGGAAGCCCGATGCCGAATACCTTCACAGCGTGGTTCCCCGCCACCAGCTCACCAGCGGCCGCTATGCGACCCGCGACTACGACTACACCCGGCCCCGCGCCGACCTGGGCGCGAGCCGCAAGGCGCCGCGTCCGACCGGGCAAGCCGACCAGGAGGTCTACCAATGGCATCACCCGCGCGCCGGCAGCCACCCTGCGCAACCCCGGGCGGGCGCGGAGGCAGTCAACGATCCGCAGGGCGACGGGCACCAGCTCGCCTTGCTGCGCATGCAGGCCTTGCGCACGCACGGGGCGCGGATGCAGGCCAGCGGCAATCTGCGCGGCATGGCGGCGGGACGCACGTTCAAGCTCAGGGCGCACCCCAGCGAGCGCGCCAATGCCGAGTACCTCATCCTGGAAACGCGCTTCCTCATCGAGGACGTCGCGCAGGACAGCCAGGTCAAGGAGGCGGCAGCAAACAGAAAGCAGCAGTGGCGCATCGGTGTCGATCTGACGGCGCACCCCGTTGCCGAAGTGCTTCGTCCCGTGCTCGCGCGTTCAAAGCCCTTCACGCACGGCCCCCAGGTTGCCGTTGTCGTGGGGCCCGAAGGCCAGAACCTCTGGACCGACGACCTCGGCCGCATCAAGGTTCAGTTTCCCTGGGACCGGCTAGGCCAGAAGAACCAGCACAGCACCTGCTGGATTCGCGTGAGTTCGCCGTGGGCCGGCAACCAGTTGGGCGGCGTGCACGTTCCGCGCATCGGGCAGGAGGTCATCGTC
This sequence comes from Variovorax boronicumulans, assembly GCF_030812215.1. Taxonomy (GTDB): domain Bacteria; phylum Pseudomonadota; class Gammaproteobacteria; order Burkholderiales; family Burkholderiaceae_C; genus Variovorax; species Variovorax boronicumulans_C. Next base: position 273,580 of record NZ_JAUSSG010000003.1, read on the forward strand.
GATTTCATCGGCGGCGATCCGGACCTTCCGGTGTGCACGGGGCGCGTGCACAACCAGTCGAACCTGCCGCCGTGGACGCTGCCCGGCCAGGCGGCGCTCTCGGGGTTCAGGTCGAGGGAACTGACGAAGGAAGGCGGCAACAGCGCCGCGGGCCGCAGCAATCACCTCGTCCTGGACGACACCGACGCGAAGATCCAGGCGCAGCTCAAGTCCGACCACCAGCACAGCCAGCTCAGCCTGGGGCACATCACGCGCATCGAGGACAACGCGGGGCGCAAGGATCCGCGCGGCGAGGGGTTCGAACTGCGCACCGACGGGCATGGCGCTGTAAGAGCCGCGGAAGGTTTGTTGATCACGACCGAGACGCGCGCCCATGCGCACGGTCACATCAAGTCCATGGGCGAGACACTGACGCGCCTCACCGGAAGCCACGAGCAGCACGAGAAGCTGTCAGTCGCGGCCCAGCAGGCCGAAGCCCACGCGACGGGTGACCAGGATGCAGTGACGCGAGTGTTGAAGGCGCAGAACGATGCGATCAAGGGGGCGGGCGGGCGCGGGGCCGAGGGCGGCTTCCCCGAACTGGCCGAGCCGCACCTCGTGCTGGCCAGCCCGGCAGGCATCGAGAGCACGACGGCGCAGTCCACGCACATGGCCAGCGGCGTGCATCACGCGCTGACGAGCGGCGGCCACACCAGCGTGAGCGCGGGCAAGAGCTTCCTCGTCAGCGTGAAGCAGGCCATCCGCATGTTCTCGTACAAGGCCGGCATCCGGCTGGTGGCGGCCGGCGCGAACATCGAATTCAAGGCGCTGCAGCAGAGCATCCATCTGCTGGCCAAACTCGATATCACCCATGCCGCCAATCGCATCACGATCACGGCGAAAGAAGAAGTGCTGATCAATGGCGGGGGCAGCTTCAGCCGATGGAACGCGCAGGGCATCGAGCACGGCACACAGGGGCGGTGGGTCGAGCATGCGGCCAGCCATGCGCTGGTCGGGCCGATGAACCGGCCGGTCGAGGTGGTCGCCTTTCCGCGCCCCGAGTTGACCCTTGCTTCGCGCGAGGGTGCGGCTTTCCCTTTCTCACTCTGAGCGTTGCCATGATCATCAGTCCTCCTTTCCTGCCCGATCGCGCTGGGCAATCCGAAGAAGCCTGGCTCGACGCTGCAATGGCACAGCCCTCATCGTGGTTGGCGAGCACCAATGCACCGGAAGGCTCGTTTCCCTTGAGTTTGAAGCTGGGGTGGCACAACGGGATTCACATCCAGGCACCGAGCTCCGGTGGCGCTTATCTGCCCGTTCGTGCGATTGCCGATGGCAAGGTGATCTTTGTCCACGCGCCGACCCTGCCGAACAGCGACATCAAGCACGCGCTCAACTACAACCCTTTTCATGCCGATACGCCCACGGCCGCATGGACCAGCGATGGCTTTGTCGTCATCGAGCACAAGACCGAGATCGGTGCCGAGGGCAATGTCGTCACGGAGGTTGTCTATTACAGCGCCTGCATGCATCTCGCCAGCATCGCGCACTGTCCGAAGACGAAGGCGCCGTGGGCGGTCGGCGATGCGATCTACCGCAAGGATGAGATAGGGGCACCTGGCCAGATCTACGGACATGACGGGCAGATTCATTTCGAGATCTGCTGCGACGAGGCGAATCTCCGGCGGCTGACCCGACGAGGGCCGAACTGGGCCGACCCGTTGGATCCGCAGGTGCCCGCCTCCGACGGTCGGGCCGACAGCGTATTCGGCAGCGTTTACATCTACTTGCCAGCCGGTACGCCAACAAGCGCGAGCCGGCCGACCAGTCAATTGGGTGTAGCGAATGGTGCCGGTGGCGCGGCTGGTGCGACCGCTGCTCACGCGCTCTCGGATCCGCAGTGGGTGCAAATCGCCTACGAGAACGGCATAGCGACGCTTACCAGTTACGACAGATTCGGTGCGTCTGTTGGCACATCCAGAAACGACAGCCGGTACGACTACATCAGCAGCGTCAATGCGTCCGTCGCTGTCAAGAGTGCAGCGAGCCAGAGCTTCGAGTACGACCTGTACGCCGTGTGCAATGACCGCCATGGCGCCCTGGACGCAGCAGCCCGGACGGCAAGCAGCCCCAGCGGCTGGTACGAGTTGCTGCGCTTCGGGCGCAATCTGGGGCCTGATCCTTTGCCCGCCAACGCCGCCCACTGGCGCAAGATCGCAACGCCTACTGGAGAGGTCTGGGCAGATCTCAACGCACAGGGCACCTTCAAATTCAGCGATTCCGACTTTCTGCCGGTCATGGGCTGGAACTGCTTCGACGACGACCCGAACTCCGATCTGCGGTGCGACTCGCTGCATATGAAAACGCTGATTCGCGATCCCGATCCGAAGAACGAGCAGCGCATGGAACGCGTCGAGTTGGCCAAGCGGCTCGGGGAGGCGGGCGTGCGGAAGAAATTGCGACGCGCGATCTGCAAGTTCCCGTGCGAGTGGGATCGGACGACCGTCGAGGCGCGCTATGGCTGGCTGGAGACCGAAGATTTCAAGTCGACTGACGACGATCCCACAGGGGTCCGGAAATGGGATCGCTTCGTCAAGCATGCGCATGGACTCACCTTTGAGGATTTGCCAAAGGTGCTCAAAGAAGCTGACTGGCGATTTCACCCGAGGGAATTCGTGGGTTCGATGCGAAGGTGCGGATGGTTGGCGCTCAAAGAGATGGCGCAACTGCTTCCAAGAAAATCAACAGCTGCGAGCCGTGTGAGTTGGGAGGAGTCGATGCGGCGATTTCGCGATGGATCGACACAAGGAAACGGTATGCCGCCCAGCCTGCATATCGCCCTCAACAAGGCCTTTCGCAAGTATGGGCTGATGGATTCAGCGTTACGCAAAGCTCATTTCTTGAGCCAATGCTTTCAGGAAACGGGCGCACTGCAATACAACATAGAAACAGGAAACGAGCGCTATTTCCGCACGATGTACGAAGTCATCACACCGGGGGAGGCAGGCGTCGACCATGACGACCGCAGCGGCGTTGCCTGGCGGCTTGGATTGGTCTACCACAGGGTAAATGGCCAACGTGTTACGTACACTCGCAACGAATACGCTGCTCTCAGGCCGGCTCAAGTGCAAACAAAAGCTCAGTCACTCGGCAATATCCAGGTCGGTGACGGCCAGCGCTTCAGGGGACGAGGACTTATCCAGCTGACGGGGCGTGTCAACTATGCAGGCTATGAAGCCTACAGAGGGAGGAACTACACCTCGGACCCTAGTCCGGCGTTGCTGGCCGCGGATGCATTCATATCTGCCGACGTGGCATTGAAGTATTGGATCAATGCAGGAGCCTTCCGGGGGGCAAGCATCAATCGTCACGCCGACGCAGGCGCCGCTCCCGGAACAATCGAGCTGGTAACGCGTGCCGTGAATGGCGGCACTACCCACCTCGAGAATCGAGTCGAATACTTCGGTTATGTCTGGAGCCTATTGAATGACGCACCAGTTCCTGCCGACAGCAAAACCTTGGTGCGACAAAAGGAAAATACATGACCTATCGGGAACGAGCGCGCTATCGCTATGCAGGATATGCGGCCGCAATCGCGATTTTCGCGACCCCCTTGCACAACGCCGAGGCTGGCGCCATCGCCCCCTCCCACTGTGCAGCGGACGAGGTCATATATTTTTCTTGCCAGATCAAGCGCAGCAAAAAAGTGGCCTCGCTTTGTGGCCCGTCGATCATTCGCGGGTTCGATCCGGGAGCAGAACTGGAATACCGTTATGGGCGTCCTTCCTCGATTGAGCTGAGGCTTCCCTCCTTCGAAGGCGCGCGTCACGTCGACTTCTTTCGGGGCGAGCATTTGAATCCACACGGAGAAGGCATGGTTGTTGATTCAGTGCTGTTTAACGTCGGCGAGGTTTCTTATGGAATCACCATACGTGAAGGCAGAAACAAGTTCATCGGGGTGTGGAAGGCGGACGGAAGGAAGTATGAGGAACGGCCTTGCGCCGGAAAAGCTGTTTCTGACAACTTGCTCGACTTGGTCTTGAAGTTGCCCATGCGTTAGCGAGACGCGCTCAGGTTGCCCAGATCCGCGGCGTAGCTGCCGGCAACTGCCACAGCTCCCCCCGCCATGCCTGCCAGACCTGCCGCAGCAACTGCATCGCAGGCTCCACCACAGGCGCCAGCACGCGCAGCACAACCACCTCCCCGTGCGGGCTGGTCGCACCAGCGCTATCGAACAGTTCGTGCGCTTCAAGCAATCTGCGCGCATGCCCCAGCAGCACTTCGCGCCGCGCCCGTGTTGCCGGCGAGCCTGACACGAAGAACAGCGACGCCATGCACCTGTGTCCGCCAAAACCCAGCGGACTCTGCAGCAACCGCTGATCCGCCGCATCGATACGCCCCCGCTCCAGCCAAACCCCGGGCACTTCGATGTGCTGCAGGTAGCTGCCTCGCTCGAACGGCTGGTTGGCGTTGGGCAGGCCGAGTGCGGTCACGTCCCATCCGATCATCTCCGCGCCCGGTTCGACCTCGATCGACAGCCGGTTCTCGGCTTGGCATCCGCTGTAGCAGATCGCTTCCAGCGGCAGCCATTCGAGCCGCGCGCCGCTGGCCAGTCGAATGCGCGTGCGTTGCAGCGCCAGTTCGCCTTCGGAGCGATAGAAGCGTGAGGCCCCCGGCGTGGTGATCAGCCCGTGGCTGCCATCCGCGCCTTCGATGTCGATGTCGAGCGTGTCCCCCCCGACCAACCCGCCCGGCGGATGCACCAGCACGTTGTGGCAGATCGCGTCGCCTTCGGGGTACAGGCTCTGCAGGATGCGCAGCGGCCCGTCGTGACGGAAACGGGCGACAGTGCGGTCGGCTTCTTGTTGGTAGTCGAGGTGGAGACGGGCGTGCCAGGGCATGCGCCGAGTCTATCCAGCCGCTGCGCCGCTCAGACCTTCCAGGCTCCGTCGTGCGCCGCAGCGGATTCGTCCAGCAGCGCCGGCCCGATGCATTCGATCGGATGCGGCGACGCGCGGAACACGTCGCGGCACGACAGTTCCGCATCGCGCTGGTCCTGCCGTTCGCCGCGGAACACGCGCAAGCGCTCGGCGTCGATGCCGAACACCACGCGGCCGATGTTCGACCAGAAGATCGCGCCCGCGCACATCACGCAGGGTTCGCCCGAGGCATAGAGGGTGGCACCCGCGAGTGCTTCGCGCGAGATGCCGCGGCCGGCCAGTGCGCGGATCGCATTCGTCTCGGCGTGGCCGGTGCAGTCGCCTGTCTCGCCGGTGTTGTTGTAGGCCTCGGCCAGCACCTCGCCGTCGGCCGAGACGATGATCGATCCGAAGGGCCGGTTGCCGCGCCGGCGCGCGAGGTGCGACCAGCCGATGGCCTTGCGCAGATACCGCCCGTCGCGCTCGTCGAGTGCGGTTTCTTCGGGAAGCGAGGTGTTGGTGTTGTGGGTGCTGTTGAAATTCATGCCTTGGTGGAAATCATGCGTTCGTTGCGCGATGGGAGCATCGAGGTGTTGAAGATGGCGTCGGCGGCGGGCTTGACCTTGAGTCCGAAGACCTCGGCCACCTCGTCGACCTGCTGCTCCAGCGTGAGCTTCCGGATGTCGCCGAGGCCGTGGCCGCGTGTGTCCGCCGCGCCCACATATTGCGCCGTGACGCCCCAGCGTTCAAGCTCGATCTTCTCGTCGAGGATGGGCTCTCGCTGGCGCATGGCCGCGATGCTGGGCGCAGGGTTGGCAAATGTCTCGACGATGGCGCGGTTGGTCGCGCGCAGAAAAGCCGCGACCACCTTCGGGTTCTGCGCGATGAGGTTGCTGCTCGCGAGGATCGCGTTGCCATACAGGTTGACGCCGGCATCCGCGTACTTCAGCACCGAGAGCTCCTCGGGCTTCATGCGCGCGAAGAGCGAGATCGCCGAGTCGTGAAAGTAGGTGGCGGCATCGACGTCGCCCCGCACCATCACGTTGTCGCGCGCGCTGAAGTCGGTGGTCTGCCACTGGAAGGCATCGCTGCGCATGCCCTGCTTGCGCGCGACCATCGGCCATGCGCGGCGGGTCGATTCGACCGCCGCGGCCGCCACCTTCTTGCCCTGCAGGCTCTTGAAGTCGCCGGTCACGCCGCGGTCCTTGCGACCGATGATCACGAACGGTGCGCGGTTGTAGTACTGGTAGACGGCCTGCACCATCGGCGTGCCGGGGTTCTGCGCGTTGAACTCGACCAGCGAGCTGATGTCGCCCAGCCCCATTTGGTAGACGCCGCTCGCGATGCGGGTGATCGAGGCGACCGAGCCGGCGCCGGTGTCGATGCTCACGTCGAGCCCTTCGTCCTTGTAGTAGCCCTTGGCGTGCGCAAGGAAGAAAGGCGCGGTCTGGCCGTTGATGCGGAAGTCGAGCGTGAACTTGATCGGGGTGAGCTTGCCGGCGCTGCCCTGCTGGGCCAGGACGGACGGGGCGGCAAGGGTCGCGGCGCTGGCCGCTAGAAAGAATCGACGTTGCATGTGGGGCCTCGGAATCTTCGGGTCTTGAAAAAACCTTCCGCTGCAAGACGACGAATGCAGAAGGCGCTTCAAGAGCAATTTCCGGGCGGGCGCACGTTCGTGGTGCGTGCGCTGCTGAACGCTTCTACTCTTGCCAGCGCTGATGCACGACGCATGCCAAGGGGTTTTCCTCGGGCTTTTTGGCCGAGGCCTGGCACATTGGCCAGACCGCGCGCACAATCCGGGCGCGCAATTTGCAAGGCAGGTTGCGCAGAGTAGAAGCGTTCAGCCGCGCGATGCCCCACGCAGCATTCAGGCAGGAAATTGCTCTTTCAGGTTCGTTCGTACCCACGCGCAACAACAGAAGGAGTCCACGCATGCTCGTCACCCGACAACCCGTCTTCCGCAAGTTCTGGCATGCCGTCATGCCGCTTACCGAACTGGCCGATGGCCCCAAGCCTTTCAGGCTGCTGGGCGAAGACATCGTTCTCTTCATCGATGCCAGCGGCGAGCCGGCCGCACTGCGCGACCGCTGCTGCCACCGCACCGCGAAGCTCTCGAAGGGCTGGTGCGTCGATGGCGAAGGCAAGGCCTGCGGAACCGGCGCGATCCAGTGCGGCTATCACGGCTGGACGTACGACCGCAGCGGCCAGGTCATCCGCATTCCGCAGTACGAGGCCGACCGCAAGATCTCGCCCGACTACCGCACCACCGCCTACCGTTGCACCGCGCGCTACGGCTACGCGTGGGTGGCGCTGGAAGAGCCCATTGCCGACATCCCAGAAATCCCGGAGTTCTCCGACCCGGCCTACCGCACGATCTTCCAGTTCCACGAGGAGTGGCAGACCAGCCCGATGCGCGCGCTCGAAAACTCCTTCGACAACTCGCACTTCAGCTTCGTGCACCGCGCCACCTTCGGCGTGGCCGCGAGCCCGAAGCCGAGCAGGTACGAGCTGGTGGAAAACGAGTCGGGCTTCTACGCGGGGACGGTCATCGAGGCGAACAACCCGGTGAAGTTCCACGCGATCAGCGGCGTGACCGATGCGATCACCACGCGCCACATGCGCAACGCGTATTTCCTGCCGTTCTCGCGCCGGCTCGACATCGAGTACCCGAGCGGTGTGCGCCACATCATCATCAACTGCTTCACGCCGATCGACGACGGGCGCATGCAGCTGTGCCAGTGGCTCTTCCGCAACGACACCGAGGCCGATTGCGCGGCGCAGATGCTGATCGATTTCGACGCGGAGATCACGCGCGAGGACAAGGACATCCTCGAATCGACCGACCCCGATGCGCTGGTCGACACGCGCCGGCGCGGCGTGGAGTATTCGATGGAGTCGGACCGTCCCGGCATGCTGATCCGCAAGCACCTGATGCAGTTGCTTGCGAAGCATGGCGAGGCAGAGGTCTATCGCGGCATGGAGAGCGTCACGATTCCCATTGCCAAGGCCGCCTGAGCGGCCGTTGCCTCAGGCCGGTGCCGTGACAGGGCTCGGCCGCGTGCCGCGCGACGGCGTCTGCTCGTAGCGGTCCATGCCGAGCCCGTCGGTGCGGATGTCCGGCCGCTGGCCCATCACCATGTCCGAGATGAGCTTGCCCGAGCCGCAGGCCATGGTCCAACCCAAGGTGCCGTGGCCGGTGTTGAGGAACAGGTTCGCATGGCGCGTGGCGCCGACGATGGGCGTGCTGTCGGGCGTCATCGGGCGCAGGCCCGTCCAGAAGCTGGCGCGCGGCAGGTCGCCGCCGGGGAACAGGTCGCTCACTACTTTCTCGAGCGTGGCGCGGCGGGCCGGGTTCAGGCGCAGGTCGAAGCCGCCGAGCTCGGCCATGCCGCCGACGCGGATGCGGTTGTCGAAGCGCGTGACCGCGACCTTGTAGGTCTCGTCGAGCACCGTCGATTGCGGTGCGAGCGATTCGTCGACCAGCGGCACGGTGAGCGAGTAGCCCTTGACGGGGTACACGGGGATGTCGAGGCCCAGCGAGGCGATGGCCGCGCGCGAGTAGCTGCCGAAGGCCATCACGTAGCGGTCGGCCGTCAAGATCTTGCCGGTGGTGGTGCGCACCCCGGTGATGCGGCCGCCGTCGGTTTCCAGGCCGTCGATGGCCTGGCCGAAGCGGAAGTCCACGCCCAGGCCACGCGCGATGTCGGCAAGGCCGCTGGTGAAGAGATGGCAGTCGCCGGTCTCGTCGTTGGGCAGGCGCAGGCCCCCGGTGAGGCGGTCGCGAGCGCCGGCCAGCGCGGGCTCGATGCGGGCGAGGGCGTCGCGGTCGAGCAGTTCATAGGGCACTCCGCATTCCTCGAGCACCGCGATGTCGCGCTGCACCGCGTCGAGCTGCGCCTGCGTACGGAACAGCTGCAGCGTGCCACCGGTGCGGTGCTCGTATTGCAGGCCGGTGTCGGCGCGCAGTTGCTGGAGGCACCCGCGGCTGTATTCGGCCACGCGCATCATCCGTTCCTTGTTGACCGCGTAGCGCTCGGGCGAACAGTTGCGCAGCATCGCGGCCATCCAGCGCAGCTGGAACAGCGTGCCGTCGGGGCGGATCGACAGCGGCGCGTGCTTCTTGAACATCCACTTGATCGCCTTCAGCGGAATGCCCGGCGCGGCCCACGGCGTGGAGTAGCCCGGCGACACCTGCCCGGCGTTGCCGAAGCTGGTTTCCTCCGCGGGGCCGGCCTGCCGGTCGAGCAGGGTGACTTCGGCGCCCGAGCGTGCGAGGTAGTAGGCCGTGGTGGTGCCGATCACGCCGCCGCCGAGAACGATGACTTTCATGGTGTATTCGCTGATTCAGGTGGAATGCATGGAATCTAAGGTGCACAATGCAGTGGATTCCATTGTTTTTCAGGGTTTGGCGGAGAAATCCACTGCCAAAAATCGTCCAACGCAGTCCGCGGAGTGAAATGCCGGAACTCGACCGAATCGACCGCAAGATCCTCGACCTGCTGCAGCGCCAGGGCCGTGTCTCCATGACCGAACTGGCCGAGCACATCGGCCTGTCTGCCTCGCCTTGCGCCGAGCGCGTCAAGCGCATGGAGCGCGACGGCGTCATCACCGGCTACCACGCGCGCGTGTCGCCCGAGGCGCTGGGCAAGACGCTCCTGGTGTTCGTGGAGATCAAGCTCTCGGCCAAGTCCGGTGACGTGTTCGACAAGGTCAAGCAGGAGTTGCTGCACATGCCGGAGGTGCTCGAATGCCATCTCGTTTCCGGCAGCTTCGACTACCTCGTGAAGGCGCGCCTGAGCGGCATGAGCGAATACCGGCATCTGCTCGGCGACATCCTCAAGAAGCTGCCCGTGGCGGCCGAGTCGCACAGCTATGTGGTGATGGAAGAGATCAAGGAAACGCTCACGCTCGCTGTGGACCGCTGAAACGCCGCGGCTACCATCTCGCCGGCATGCAAGACACCCCGACGATCACCATCCGTCCCTGGCGCCTCGACGACTTCGATGCGGTCAAGGCCATCCTCGACGACACCTTCGCGGGTACCTGGCTGCCGCAGCTCACGCCGGAAGCCGCGCGGGCGTATCGCGAGAGCGGCGAGCCCGTCGGCTACATCGACGAGATGGGGCCCGCGTTCTTCGTTGCGGAAATCGACGGCGAGGTGGTCGGCATGGTCCATTGGGAAGACGACTTCGTCCATGCGCTGCACGTGCCCGCGGTGCAGCAGCGCAAGGGAATTGCGCGCGCGCTGATGGCGTTTGCCGAAGACGGCATGCGCGCCGATGGCGTCGAAGTTGCGCGACTCGAAACCGACACCTTCAACACGCAGAGCCAGGGCTTCTATCTCGCGCTCGGCTATCGCGAGGCCGACCGCTATCCCGATCTCGAATGGCACAGCGGCTTCACGACCATCCTGTATGTGAAGCCGCTCGCCCGCTGAACTCTTTTTTTCATCCACCAAGGAAACAGGCATGAGCATTTCGATCCGCCGAGACGGCACCACCGGCACGCGCCACATCCTCAAGATCCGCAACCACGAGATCCCGGTCGATGCTTCGCCGGCCGGCGGCGGTAGCGACGCGGGCCCCGAGCCGCACGACCTCTACGACGCATCGCTTGCAGCCTGCAAGGCGCTCACGGTGCTGATCTACGCACGCCGCAAGGGCATCCCGGTGGAAGACATCGAGGTGGTGGTCGACCGCGACGACAGCGAGGAGCGCAAGGGCGTCTATCGCCTGAAGTCGGGCCTGCGCCTGACCGGCGACCTGACCGAGGCCCAGCGCGACGAGTTGCTGCGCGTGGCGGGCAAATGCCCGGTGCACAAGCTCATGACCGAGGTGAAGACCGAGATCGAGACCGGCTGGGCCTGAGCCCGTTCGCTGCGCGCGCGTGCCGGTCGTTCAGCGCACGACGCGGTACGCGCGCACTGCGCGAACCAGCGCCCACAGCCCGGCCTCAGCAGGCACGTTCTTCTCGTTGAACGACACGGCAACGTACAGGTCGTCGGCCGGCACGTAGGCCACCACGGTGGTGAAGCCCTCGATGCCGCCGCTGTGCCCGAGCATCAGGCCCGGCCCGTCGGGCACGTCGTAGAGCTGCACGCCCATGCCATAGGAAGAATTGCCACCGGCGTATGGACCGAGCATCGCGGGCATGCGGGTGAACATGCGATGCACCGTGTCCTCGGGCAGCACCTTGCCCGAGAGCAGCGCATGCCAGAAATGCACGAGATCGCCCGCGGTCGATGCCAGCGCGCCGGCCGCATAGGGCGTGGCGTACTGGTCCGGCGCCTCCACGGGCCGGCCCGCCGCGTGGCCCGTGGCCACCGGCAGTTCGACGCCAGGCTTGCGCATGACGGTGTGCGTGAGCGACAGCGGCTTCAGCAGGCGCTTGGCCAGCACATCGGCCAGAGGCATGCCTTCGGTCTTTTCGACGATCACGCCCAGCATGGCGTAGCCGGTGTTGGTGTAGCGCCAGTTCGTGCCGGGGCAGAACTGCGGCGGTTGCGAGGTGCCGAGCGCGATGATGTCGGCCGGCGGCCGGTACTTCGTGCCCAGCGATGGCAACGCGTTGAAGCTGGCCAGCCCGTTGGTGTGCCGCAGCAACTGCTCGATGGTGATGAGCCGCGCATTGGGCGCATCGGGAAACCACTGGTCGATGGTGTCGTCCAGCTTCAATCGTTTGTCTTCGACGAGCTGGAGCACCACGGCTGCCGTGAACGTCTTGCCCGTGCTGGCCATCTGGAAGGGCTGGTCCGGGCCTGCCGGCGTGGGCGGCTCCTTGCGTGCCAGGCCGCGCGTGGCGGACCAAAAGCCTTCCCCGGGGATCGCGACTGCGACGCTTGCGGCGGGTACGTGCGGGAGCATCTTGTCGAGAGCGCCGCTGAGTGCCGCCTGCAGTTCGGCGGGCAGTTCGCCGTCGATGGGGCGGCCAAAGTCCTTCTGCCACACGGCCTCGGGCGCCGAGCGCATCGGCGGGCCCGTGTAGACGGGCGAGGCGCTGCACGCCGGCTGGGCATGCGCGATGTCAAGGGAGAGCGATGCGGCGAGCAGCGCTCCCGCCGATATCTTCAGCAAGGACATTCGATCCCTTTCCATTCACTTCGATGCTTCGATGCTTCGATGCTTCGATGCTTCGATGCTTCGATGCTTCCGCCTGCCCGCGTGCTGGCCCCGTGCGCCTCGCATGCCGATTTCCCTCATCGGCCAGCGGGCCGAGTGCCGTGTCGAGTTTGTCGCATTCAAGCCCACGTCATGAAGCGGATCGCTCGCAGCACATCGGCTTCACCACGCGCGAAAAATCACTCGCCAACGCAGGCGCGAGGCTGTCGAAGTAGCGCGCATTTCCGCCAAGGCCAGCCAGCAGCACGATGACGGGGCCCGCAGTGCCTGGCTTGTGCCAGTCGCGCACCTGCAGCGACACATCGGACTCCGTCGACACCTTGATGCGACGTTCGGTGACGGAGGCAACGGCAGGGCCCGTGCCGATCCCGCCGGGTGAGCTGCCGCCACCTCCGCAGGCCGCCAGGGCCAGCGCGGGCGGCAGGGCGGCCATGGCGCGAAGCACATATCTGCGCGGGGGGTGAAACCAAAGGGGACGGGCCGGTGAGGAAGGAGGTCTGTTCACGTCGATGTGCTTTCCGGATGAGAGCGTTCCAGTGTGGTTTTCGCGCCTGAAGAGGAGCTGCGTTCTTCATGAAGATTTCCTGAAGTCCCCGCGCGGGGCTTGGCAGATACTTCGCCCACATTTCGACCATCGGGCGGCTTCGCCCCGCATACCCATGAACCTTCTGCTTGTTGAGGACGATCTCGATCTCGGCAATGGCGTGCGCATCGCGCTGGCCAATCAAGGCATGGACGTCGTGTGGGTCCGCCGCCTCGGCGACGCCTTGCGCACCCTCGATGGCGGCACCTTCGACATGGTGCTGCTCGACCTGGGCCTGCCCGACGGCGATGGGTTGGAGCTCCTGTTCCGCCTGCGCCGCGACAAGCAGATCCTGCCCGTGCTGGTGCTGAGCGCGCGCGATGCGCTCGACGACCGCCTGCGCAGCCTGGACGACGGCGCGGACGACTATCTCGTCAAGCCCTTCGCGCTGGCCGAGCTGCTGTCGCGCGTGCGCGCGCTGGCGCGCCGCAGCTACGGCTTCAACGACGAGACCATCCGCATGCGCGGCCTCGCGCTGCACGAACCGACGCGCGGCGTGATCGTCGACGGCGAGCCGGTCGAGTTGTCGCGCTGCGAGTTCGACCTGCTCGCGCTCCTGCTCAAGCGCACCGGCCGCGTGGTCACTCGCCGTGTGATGGAAGAGCAGGTGCTGCCCGGCGGCCAGGCCAACGGCAGCAATTCGCTGGAGGTGCACATCTCCAACCTGCGCAAGAAGATCGGGCAGGGCTACATCCGCACGGTGCGCGGCATCGGCTACGTGATCGATGTGCAGTCGCTGGTGCGGAGCACGCCCAAATGATGCAGGCCCTGGCGCTGCGCTGGAGGAAGTGGAAACAGCCCTCCCTGATGCGGCGCCTGCTGCTCGCGCAGATGGCCGTGGTGGCCCTGCTGTGGACCATGGCCATCGCGCTCCTGCTCTACGACTCCTACGAAGACCCCGAACTGCTGAAGTACCAGAAGATCTTCCACACCATCACGGTGATCGCGGAGAACCTGGCCGACCGGCCCGATCGCCAGCAGGAGACGCTGGCCGCCTTCGACCAGGTGCTGGTCGAAGCCTCGGGCGATGGCGACGCCGCTGCGGACACGGCCGCCGTGCTGCAGGTCTGGCAGAAGGACCGCCTGATCTACCGCTCCACGGCGGGTGTGCCCGTCATCCTCAACACGGTGCCCAACCGCATCGAGACCGTGACTGCGGGAGGCCGCGAGTGGCGTGCGCGCACGCACGTCTCCGCCAATTCCGATACGCGCGTGATGCTGGCCGAGCCGAGCGTCTGGCGGCTCACCGTCACCATGGCGTACCGGGGCTATTACCTGCTGCCGCTGGTGATCAGCCTGCCGTTCCTGGTCTTTCCGGCGTGGCTCTCGATGCGCGTCGCGCTGCGCCCCTGGCGGCAGGTGACCAAGGAAACCTCCGAGCGCGGGCCCGCCGACATGACACCGCTGTCGTACACGCCGCCGCACAAGGAATTGCAGCCGCTGGTGCAGAGCATCAACAGCCTCTTGCAGCGCGTGCGCGACAGCACTTCGCGCGAGCGCAGCCTGATCGCCGACGCGGCCCACGAACTGCGAACGCCGCTCGCGGCCATGCGCGTGAACGTCGAGGCGCTGAAGGAGCAGAGCACCGATGAAGGCCAGCGCGAACTCATGGGCAACTTGCTGCGCAGCAACGACCGCGCCGCGCGGCTGGTGGGGCAGCTGTTGCAGCTCATGCGCAGCGATGCGGTGCTGCATGGCGACCTGCCGGTCATGCTGTCGCTCGATGCCTTGGTGCAGGACCGGCTGGCCATGATCGAAGGCCTCGCCAGCACCCGGGGCGTGGAGCTGGAACTCGAATGCGAGGGCAACGTGCCGGTGCTGGGCGAGCGTGAAAGCCTGGTCTCGATGATCGACAACCTCATCAACAACGCCATCAAGTACAGCCCGGCGAATGGAAGGGTCCTGGTGAAGGTGGCCAGCGAAAGTGCCCGGGCAGTGCTGACGGTGGCCGACCAGGGCCCGGGCATTCCGCCCGCGCTGCGCGAGCGCGTGTTCGACCGGTTTTTCCGCAACCCCGACCAGACGCAAAGCGGCAGCGGGCTGGGCCTGGCCATCGTCAAGTCGGTGGTGGATCGGCACGGCGGCGAAGTGGTGCTCGAGGAGGCCGAGGGCGGCGGCTTGCTGGTCGCGGTGCGGCTGCCGCTGGCGGCGGCCGAGGCGCCCCAGCCGATGCTCAGCCTCTAAGAGGTTGAGCGGTCACGCCGAATTGCCTCTCAGCCTCTGAAACCTCCCTCCGGACACGGCCAAAGGGCTTGGTCAGGTCCATTTTGGGGCGGAGATTTACAATGCCCGGCTACCCCCGGCGCCGTCTACAGGACACTTTCAACAATGAAGTGGGTCATTCTTGCAATCTTCGCGCTCAGCGCGCTCTACGTTCACTTCCGCGGGCAGGTCCGGCATCGTTTCTTCAGACAGCTCTCTGATCACTCGACCTTCCTCGCGCCGCTGAACGTCTTCATGTACCTTTTCTCCAAGGTGCCCGGTACGCCGTACCTGTCGCCCGCACAGTTCCCCGAGATGCGCGTGCTCGAAGAGAACTGGGAGGTCATCCGCGAAGAAGCGCTGGCCATGCGCAATGGCGGCAGCATCAAGGCCTCGAGCCAGTTCAACGACGTGGGCTTCAATTCCTTCTTCAAGAGCGGCTGGAAGCGCTTCTATCTCAAGTGGTACGACGAGGCGCATCCCTCGGCTGCCGTGCTGTGCCCGCGCACGACCGAACTGCTCAAGGGCATCGGCACCATCAAGGCCGCCATGTTCGCCGAGCTGCCGCCCGGCAGCCGCCTCGTGCGCCATCGCGATCCCTTCGCCGGTTCGCTGCGCTATCACCTGGGCCTGTGGACGCCCGGCGTCGAAGGCTGCTATATCGACGTGGACGGCCAGCGCTACCACTGGCGCGACGGCGAGGCCGTGGTGTTCGACGAGACCTTCATCCACTACGCCGAGAACACCACCGACCACGACCGCGTGATCCTGTTCTGCGACATCGAGCGCCCGTTGAAGTACCGCTGGGCCAGCGCGGTGAACCGCTGGTTCGCCAAGAACCTGCTGGCCGCCGCGAGTTCGCCCAACGATGCGGGCGACAAGACGGGCGGCATCAACCGCGCGTTCAAGTACATCTACCAGATCCGCGTGGTCGGCAAGCGGCTGAAGGCCTGGGACAAGCGGGCGTACTACCTTGTGAAGTGGTCCATCTTCGGCGGCCTCGCGCTCTGGATCTTCTGGTAACCAAGCCGCTTCCTTGAAGCGCCGGGCCGCCTGACCGTGCGGCTCAGGCCTCGGCCAGCACCAGCTGCTTGCGCTTCGTGCGTGCCCAGCCGACGATCACGGCAAGCAGCGTGCCACCGATCACGTCGAGCAGCACGTGCTGCCGCGTCGCCAGCGTCGAGTAGACGATGCCGAAGGCCCACAGCAGGTTCACCCATTGCGTCCACGCGGGCGCATCCACGCTGCGCAGCTGGCGGCCCAGCAGCATGGCGGTGAATACCGCGAAGGCCACGTGCAGCGATGGGAAGGCATTGCCGCCCACGTCGGTGGCCTTGAGGAACTGCAGCGCCGGATACTGCGACCAATCGACCGCGAACACCGGCACCGTGGTCGGAAAGAACCAGAACACCGCGAGACCGGCGACCGCCATGGTTGCGGCACCCCGCGCGCAGGCCCACAGCTCGGCCTTGTTCTTCGCGAAGGCGGGGGCGAGCGAGATGTAGAACCACAGCGAGCCGTAGAGCAGCATCGCGTCGTCGCTCACGGCGACCCAGTGGTCGATGGGCATGAGCGGCATCACCGTCGGCGTCGACGGCGGGTTGTGCATCACCCAGAAGTACAGAAAGAAGAAGCCGGAGATGCCGAGCGTGGTGCCGATCATCTTCACGATCCAGAGCGTCGCGAACCGATGCCCCAGTGCCAGGTACCAGGGCACGGAAGGAAGGGATGCGGGGCTCGAGCGGGATGTCATCACCGATGCGGCTTTCGGGGAGGGGGAGCGCCACAGCTTATGCAACTGCATTGCGTGAACATTGCGCTGCCCGGCATGGTGCCTCTCCTAGAATGTCCCGCCCACCCGTTCGCATTGCCCACCTCTCATGAGAATCCTGCTCGTCGAAGACGAAACCGATCTGGCGCAGGCGCTCGCATCGGCCCTGCGTCAGAACCAGGCGGTGGTCGATGTGGCGAGCTCCCTGCGTGAAGCCGAAGAGGCCGCGCTCGGTGCGCAGCACGACGTGATCGTGCTCGACCGCGGCCTGCCTGATGGCGACGGCCTCTCGCTCGTGGCGTTCCTGCGCCAGAACGACATTGCCGCCGCGGTGCTGGTGCTCACCGCGATGTCCGACGTGGCCGAACGCGTGCTGAGTCTTGACGGCGGCGCCGACGACTACCTCGCCAAGCCCTTCTCGATGGACGAGCTCATGGCGCGCGTGCGAGCGCTCGCGCGCCGTCCCGCGGTGCGCGCCAACCTCGTCATGACGCTGGGGCAACTGCGCTTCGAGCATCACACGCGGCAGGTCCATGTGGGCGAGGCCTGCCTCACGCTCCCGCGGCGCGAACTGCTGGTGCTCGAAGCCCTGCTCGAGCACCGGGGCCGCACGGTGCAGCGCGAGGCACTGCAGGACCGCGTGTACGGCCACAAGGACGACATCCAGTCCAACGCGCTCGACACGCATGTCTCGCGCCTTCGCTCCAAGCTCGACAAGGCGGGCGCGCAGGTCGAGATCCATGCGATCCGCGGTGTGGGCTATCTCATCTGCGCGGCATCGGCGCTGTGAGCGGCATGCGCCTGTTCTCCCTGCGCTGGCGCCTGATCTGGAGCCTGATCCTGCTGCAGGTGGTGGTCGGCTCGCTGGTGCTGGGCGGCTTCCTCGGATTGGCCTGGATGCTGGGGCGCGTGGTCGACGAAAACGGCCAGGAGACGGTGGCGATGATCGGGCGCGCGATGGTGCGCGGCGCCGATGGCCGGCTGGCCATCGAGCCGACACGGGAATTGCGCAGGCTGCAGCAGGCTGATCCGCCGCTCTGGTTCATCGCGCGCGACGAGCGCGGCTCCGAGGTGCGCAGCGGCGATGTGCCGCCCGTCTATGCGGCGCTCATGAATGCGTTCGGCGACGTGGAGCGCGTGGCCCTCAATCCCGAGAACGACAACACCCGGCCCAAGGCCCGCTTCGAGCGCGTCGACACCCGCGCGGGCCCGGTCGCCGTGCTGGCGCAGACCGGCGGTCCGCTGACGATGGAGAACACGCTCAAGGGCACGGGCCTCCTGTTCCTGTGGCTGGTGGCGCCGATGGCATTGCTCACCAGCCTGGGCGTGATCCTGGCCACGCCCTTCGTGGTGAAGCGCGGGCTGAAAGGCGTGGTCGCCACCGCCGAGCATGCCGAGAGCATCGACGTGCACGAGCGGACCACGCGTCTGCCGCTGGCCAACGTGGCGAGCGAGATCCGCCCGCTGGTCAACGCCGTCAACCGCGCCTTCGACCGGCTCAACGAAGGCTACGACCGGCAGGAGCGCTTTCTGGCCGATGCCGCGCACGAGTTGCGCACCCCGATCACCACGCTGCAGATCCACCTGGAGGGCTTGCCGAACGACCCGCTCAAGGTGAAGCTGATGCAGGCCTCGGCACGGCTCGCCACGCTGGCCGAGCAGCTGCTCGACCTGCAGCGCCTGGACCATGTCGTGCTGCAGGAGCAGCCGGTGGACCTGAAGGCGCTGTGCGAGCGCGTGGCGGCCGACATCGCGCCGCTCGCCATCCAGAACCGCTGCACGCTCTCGGTCGACGCATCGCAGGCGCTGACGGTGCGTGGCGATGCGCCATCGCTCGAACGCGCACTCACCAACCTGATCCAGAACGCCATAGAGCACGGGGGGCAGGGCTGCGATATCGAGGTGCGGCTGTGCGAACCCTCGTGCATCGAGGTGCTGGACTCGGGGCCGGGCATTCCCGAGGCGGACCGCGAGCGGGTGGTGGCGCCGTTTCACCGGCTCGTGCCGCGGGGACGAGGCGCCGGGCTGGGCCTTCACCTGGTGGCCGAAGTGGCGCGCCTGCATCGCGGGCAGCTGACCATCGGATCGAGCGAATCGGGCGGCGCGAAGATGCGGCTCGAACTGAACCTCAGCGCCTGAGCGCGCGGTTGCAGGGTTCGGAGAACCAGCGAGCCACGGTGTCTCCGAGCAGGCCCGAGACCGCGATCACCGCGACGAACCACAGCGGTATCCATGCCGGCGGTACATCGGCCTGCTGGTACAGCCATGCACCGGGAATCACGACGAACATGTGCGTGAGGTAGACCTCGTAGCTGTGCCGGCCGAACCATCGCAGCGGCGCGGTGGCTGCGTTGGCGGCCCATCGCCAAGGGCGCCAGTGCATGGCCACGAGCACGAGTGCGATGCCCAGCTCCAGCAGCGACACCTGCAGGCCATGGCGCGTGAGGCCCCACTGGAACACCTCCTTGCGGAAGCAGAAAACGAGCACGCTGAGCCCAAGTCCCATCCACAGCACGAGCCGCTGCACGGCGGCCGATGGCACCTGTGGCACGCGATGCGCCAGCAGGGCGGCCAGGCAGCCGAAGGCGATGCCATCCATGCCCGAGAGGTACGAATGGTCCTGCCACAGCTCGTTGTCGCTGAACACGCTGCGCGCGAGGGGGCCGAGCACGATCGGCACGAGCAGCAGGACGCACAGCCGGCGCTCGCTGCCGCACGCCACGCAGAGCAGCGGAAAGAAAAGATAGAAGGCCTCTTCCACCGACAGCGACCACAGCACGCCCCAGGGCCCCGGCAGGTAGCCCACCTGCGCTTCCAGCCAGTTGAGGTGCAGCCCGAGCGCGGCGACCACGGCGCGCCAGAGCGGAACCTTGCCTGTGTCCAGCGCGAACCACGCGCTCCCCGCGAGGTGCAGCACGCCCAGTACCGCCAGGAGCAGCAGCAGGCTCGGCAGGATGCGCGCGGCGCGAAGGCGGTAGAACGCCGCGGGCCGCACCTGTGAGAGATCGCCCCAGCGGCGGATCGAGGCGCTCGTGATCAGGTAGCCCGAGACCACGAAGAACACGATCACCGCGTAGTAGCCGCTGCGAAACAGGATGCCCGCGAGCCGCGGTCCCAGCGCCTCCGCCAGCGCGGGCGGGCCGAAGGGAACGCGCAGGTTCGCATGCAGGAGGATGACCAACACCACGAGCAGGCCGCGCAGCAGGTCGACATGCGCCAGGCGCGGCAGCGCGGTGTTCGAAGGGAGCGCGGAACGGGCCATCGGCTTGCGATTCTGGGCGAGTCCCCGGCGTTGTCGCTGAAGGCCTGCTGAAGCGCCGACAATCGACCGCTCCCCGCCCATGCCTTTTGCCGATAAAGACCTTCCCTCGCCGATCGATCTGGCCAGCGCGCAGGCGCTGATCGCCGTCGTTCAAGCCGAAGCCGCCGCGCAGGCGGTTGCCTTGCGTGCGCCGCCGCCCGAGCCGACCACCTGCTGTGGGCGCGGCTGCAATGGCTGCGTGTGGGAAGGGTGGCTCGGCGCCATCGCGTACTGGCGCGACGAGGCCTCGCTGCTGCTGGCCTGACGAGCTAGCGGGTCTCCCAGAACCCGCGGTGCGTGGCGATCATTTCCTCCGCCACCTCGGGCACCGGCCCGATCACCTCGATGTTTTTCTGCCCGCGCGCGAACACCTCGCGGCAGGGCAGGCTCAGCGTCGGGTTCTCGGGGTGGCTGCCCGTGAGCGCGAGCAGTGCCGACTCCTCCGCGCCGTAGACCACGCGGCCGATGTGGGCCCAGTAGCTCGTGCCCGCGCACATCGCGCAGGGCTCGAAGGTGGTGACCAGCGTGCATTGCCACAGGTAGTCGGCCGGCCAGTTCTGCGCGGCGTGGCGCGCGAGCGTCGCCTCGGCGTGATTGACCGTGTCGATGTTGCCCTGCTCGGCGAGGATGGTCTCGCCATCGGGTGCGACGAGCACCGCACCGAAGGGGTGGCGGCCCATCGCCATCGCGCGGCGGGCCACTTCGTCGGCGCGCCGCAGCGCGCGAATGATCTGGTCGTGGGTCATGCGCGCACTATTGGTTCTGCGAGCCGCGATGAGCCCAGCCGGTCGTGTGCTTCTCGATCACGCTGAAAAGCTCGTACATCAACATCGCCATCGCACCCACCACCATCAGGCCCGCGAAGGCCAGGCCCATCTGCATGGCCGAGCCGGCGGAGATCAGCAGGTAGCCGATGCCTTCGTTGGCGGCCGTCATCTCGCTCACCGTGGTGCCGACGAAGGCCAGCGTGATCGCCACCTTCAGCGAGCCGAAGAAGTAGGGCATGGAGCGCGGCAGGCCGATCTTCATGAGCACGTCCCAGCGCTTGGCGCCGAGCACGCGCAGCACGTCTTCGAGCTCGGGCTCGAGCGTGGCGAGGCCGGTCGCGATGTTCACCATGATCGGAAAGAAGCTGATCAAAAAGGCCGTGAGGATCGCCGGCCCCGCGCCGATGCCGAACCACACCACCAGGATCGGCACGAAGGCCGCCTTGGGCAGGGCGTTGAAGGCCGTCATGAGCGGATAGATCGCCGCATACGCGATGCGCGAGCTGCCGATGACGAAGCCCATCAGCACCCCCACCACGATCGCGAGGCCGAAGCCCGCCATCGTGACCCAGAAGGTGCGCCAGGCATGGCCCGCGATGATTTCCTTGAACTCCCAGAACTGCGTCCAGATGCGCCAGGGGCTCGGGAAGATGAAGTCCGAGACTTCGAAGCCCGCGCAGACGATCTGCCACAGCAGGATGACGGCGACCAGCAGCAGCCAGGGCGACCAGCGTTCGATTTGCTTGGTGTTCTTCATGGCGCGCCGTTCAGTGGGAAACAGCAGCAGCCGTCTGCGCCGCGCCGATGCCTGTGTTTCGGATCGCGCCGATGTGCCCGCGCAGCTCCAGCACGATGTCGGTGAACTCCTTCGTGTAGGTGAGCTCGAGCTCGCGCGGACGCGGCAGCTCGATCTCGCGCTTGACCACGAAGCGGCCCGGGCTCTTGCTCATCACGTACACCGTGTCGGCCAGGAACACCGATTCGCGCAGGTCGTGCGTCACCAGGATCACGTTGAACTGCTGCTCGGTCCAGAGGTCGCGCAGGATGCACCACAGCTCCTCGCGCGTGAAGGCATCGAGCGCGCCGAAGGGCTCGTCGAGCAGCAGCATCTTGGGCTCGTGGATGAGCGCGCGGCAGATGCTCGCGCGCTGCTGCATGCCACCCGAGAGCTGCCACGGAAACTTGTCTTCATAGCCCGCAAGGCCCACCTTCTGCAGCAGCTTGCGCGCGCGCTCCACGTATTCCTTCCGCTTGGCCTTGAAGTTCGAGCGGTAGGGCTCGACGATTTCCAGCGGCAGCAGCACGTTGTCGACCGTGGTGCGCCACGGCAGCAACGAGGGCGCCTGGAAGGCCATGCCCGAGATCTTGAGCGGCCCGGTCACGGGTGCGCCGTCGATGCGGATCTTGCCCATCGACGGCATCTTGAGCCCGGTGGTGAGCTTCATGAAGGTCGACTTGCCGCAGCCCGAAGGCCCGACGATCGCGATGAATTCGCCGCGCTTGACCTTCAGGTCGATTGCTTCGACCGCGAAGTGGTTTTCGCGCAGGAGTTCCTCGTTGTAGGCGAGCCAGACGTCCTGGAAGTCGACGAAGGGGGCGGCGGTGTCGCTCGGTGCGCCTGCCATCACTTGCGCAGGATTCCGCTGAGTTCGGCTGCCGGCGGCAGCAGGGCGGCCGTCCACACGGCATCGGGGCTCACGCGGGTCTTGGTGTTGAAGGCGTCGGACACCTGCGAGGCCATCAGCGACATGCGGCCCGCGTTGACGCCGCCAAAGCCCTCGGCGCGCGCATCGGCGCTGTTGATCACCGTGTCGATGGCCAGTTGCAGGCGGCGGGTTTCCAGCTTGCTGTCGATGATGCCGTCGCGCGCCTTCACCGATTCGATGCCCATCGCCGGGTTGGCGATGACTTCCTTGGCGCCCTTGGCGAAGGCCGAGAGGAATTTCTTCACCGCCGCCGGGTTCTCCTTGATGAGCTTGGGCGACGCAATGATCACGTTGCCGTAGAGCTTCACGCCGTAGTCGGGGTAGGGGAGGATCACCACATCCGCCGCTTTGGCGCCACGCGCCTCCAGGTTCAGCAGCGACGTGAAGGTGAAGCCGGTGATCGCGTCGATGTCGCCGCGGATCAGCATGGTCTCGCGCAGCGTCGGGTCCATGGCGGTCCAGTTGACCGCGCCGATGTTGTTGGCCTTGGCGAAGATCGGGAACGCGCGGCGGCCCGCGTCGAACACCGGCGCGCCGAGCTTCTTGCCGGCGAGGTCGGACGGCTTGGTGATGCCGCTCTTCTTGAGCGCCATGACCGAGGCCGGCGTGTTGTTGTAGACCATCATCACCGCGACCGGCTTGTTCGGGCTGTCGGGGTTGTTGGCGTGGAATTCCATCAGCGCCGCGAGGTCGGCGAAGCCCATTTCGTAGGCACCCGACGCCACGCGCGTGACCGTGCCACCCGAGCCGTTGC
Source organism: Variovorax boronicumulans (assembly GCF_030812215.1). Classification (GTDB taxonomy): domain Bacteria; phylum Pseudomonadota; class Gammaproteobacteria; order Burkholderiales; family Burkholderiaceae_C; genus Variovorax; species Variovorax boronicumulans_C. The sequence continues at coordinate 296,680 of NZ_JAUSSG010000003.1, forward strand.
CCGCGTCGATGGTCACGTCCAGGCCCGCGGCCTTGAAGTAGCCCTTGGCGGCCGGGTGAAGGAACAGCGCCGCCGGTCCCTCGAAGCGCCAGTCGAGCTGGAACTTGATCGGCGTCGGGGCTTGGGCAAAGGCCGGCGTGAGGCCGAAGCTGAAGGCCGAGGCGGCGAGGAAGGTCTGGAGCAAATGGCGCTTGTTCATGCGGAATCCGTGAAGGTGAATGCTTCGGCATTCAAGCAAAAACGGTGCCCGCACGCGATTGGTGCGAACCCTTCCGCGCCGGCCAAGGCGGTGCGCGGCGGAACGCTTGCGGTGCAAAACCACGAAAAAACGCCCCGCTGCATCACCACAGCGGGGCGTTTCCGAAGGGGAAGCGGCCTGTCTTACTTCAGCGCCGTCGTCGCATTCGCCACAGCCAGCGCCGTCATGTTGACCACGCGCCGCACGGTCGACGAAGGCGTCAGCACATGCGCCGAGCCCGCGCCGCCCAGGAGAATCGGGCCGACCGTGATGCCGTTCGCGCCGGTCATCTTCAGCACGTTGTAGAGGATGTGCGCCGAGTCGAGGTTCGGGCACACCAAGAGGTTGGCTTCGCCGGTGAGCGTGGTCTCGGGCAGCGCGGTGCGGCGCACTTCTTCCGAGAGCGCGGCGTCGCCGTGCATTTCACCGTCGCACTCGATGTCGGGCGCCATCTGCGCGAACAGGTCGCGCGCCAGGCGCATCTTGCGGGCCGACCCGCGGCTCGAGGTGCCGTAGTTCGAGTGCGAGAGAAAGGCCACCTTGGGCGGCAGGCCGAAGCGGCGCACTTCCTCGGCGGCCATCAGCGCGATGCTCGCGAGCATCTCGGCGCTCGGGTCTTCATTGACGTTGGTGTCGGTGATGAACACCGTGCGCTTCTCGAGCGTGAGCGCGTTCAGCGTCGCGAAGCCCGGCGCGCCGCGCTTCAGGCCGATCAGGTTTCGGATGTGCTCCAGGTGCACGTCGAAGCGCCCGACCAGGCCGCAGATCATCGCGTCGGCATCGCCCAGGTGCAGCATCAGCGCGGCGATGGTGGTGTTGGAGCGGCGCACCATGGTCTTGGCGGCCTCGGGCGTCACGCCGCGGCGGCCCATGAGCTTGTGGAAGGCCTCCCAGTACACCCGGAAACGCGGGTCGTCCTCGGGGTTGACGATCTCGAAGTCGGTGCCTGCGCGGATGTGCAGGCCCGCCTTCTTGATGCGCGCCTCGATCACGGCGGGGCGGCCCACCAGGATCGGCTGCGCCAGGCCTTCGTCCACGGCCAGTTGCGCGGCGCGCAGCACGCGCTCGTCTTCGCCTTCGGCGTAGGCCACGCGCTTGGCGGTGGCCAGCTTGGCGGCGGTGAACACCGGGCGCATGAACATGCCGGTCTGGTAGACGAAGCGCGTGAGGTGCTGGCGGTAGGCCTCCATGTCCTCGATCGGGCGGGTGGCCACGCCCGAAGCCGCAGCCGCCTTGGCCACGGCGGGCGCGATGCGCAGGATGAGGCGCGAATCGAAGGGCTTCGGAATGATGTAGTCGGGCCCGAACGAGAGCTCCTGCCCCGCGTATGCAGTGGCCACTTCCTCGCTGATGTCGGCCTTGGTGAGGTCGGCGATCTCGCGCACGCAGGCCAGCTTCATTTCTTCCGTGATCTTGGTGGCGCCGCAATCGAGCGCGCCGCGGAAGATGTACGGGAAGCACAGCACGTTGTTGACCTGGTTCGGGTAGTCCGAACGGCCCGTGGCGATGATGCAGTCCGGCCGCACGGCCTTGGCCAGCTCGGGCCGGATCTCGGGCTCGGGGTTGGCCAGCGCCAGGATGATGGGCTGCGTGCCCATGGTCTTGACCATCTCGGCCGTCATCACGCCGGGGGCCGAGCAGCCGAGGAACACATCGGCGTCCTTCACCACGTCGGCCAGGGTGCGGGCGCCGGTGTCTTGCTGGGCGTAGCGCGATTTCGATTCGTCGAAGCCGCCCGCGCGGCCGATGTAGATGAGGCCCTTGGAGTCGCAGGCGTAGATGTTGGCGGGCTTGGCGCCCAGGCCGACCATCACGTCCAGGCACGCGATGGCGGCGGCGCCGGCGCCGGAGACGGCGATCTTCACGTCCTCGATCTTCTTGCCCACGAGCTCCAGGCCGTTGATCAGCGCCGCGGCCGAGATGATGGCCGTGCCGTGCTGGTCGTCATGGAACACGGGGATGTTCATGCGCTCGCGCAGCTTCTTCTCGATGTAGAAGCACTCGGGCGCCTTGATGTCTTCCAGGTTGATGCCGCCCAGCGTCGGCTCCAGCGCCGCGATGATCTCGACCAGCTTGTCGGGGTCGTTCTCGGCCAGCTCGATGTCGAAGACGTCGATGCCGGCGAATTTCTTGAACAGGCACCCCTTGCCTTCCATCACCGGCTTGGCGGCCAGCGGGCCGATGTTGCCCAGGCCCAGCACCGCGGTGCCGTTGGTGACCACGCCCACGAGGTTGCCGCGGGCGGTGAACTCGACCGCCAGCGACGGGTCGGCCGCAATGTCGAGACAGGGATAGGCCACGCCCGGCGAATAGGCCAGCGACAGGTCGCGCTGGTTCAACAGGGGCTTGGTGGGGGTGATCGAAATCTTGCCCTTGACGGGCGAGCGGTGGTATTCGCGCGCTGCCTCGCGAAGTGCTTCTTCTGCGGGGGAGAGGGGTGCAGCCATGAAATGTCTCCTTGTTTCTGACGGGCAACGAGGCTACCGCAAAAGCGCGGCCCTCTCCCGCTGGGGGAATGCCGAAAACGCCTGAACCCATAGCCTTCGCGTACCCGGGGCGGCCGGTTCGCTAAACTCCGAATCCGTTAACCATGGTGAATCAAGGTTAACCATAACAAGGCCGAGCCTTGCCGCGAGGGCGGCGGGCATCGTCAACCAGACACAAAGACAACGGAGGGGCAGCGCATGACACCCGGACCTTTCACCACCACCGACCCCGATGTCGTGGTCATCGGCGGCGGCCCTTCGGGCTCCACCGTGGCCGCGCTGCTGGCGGACAAGGGCCACGACGTGGTGCTGATCGAGAAGGCGCAGCATCCGCGCTTTCACATCGGCGAATCGCTGCTGCCCATGAACATGCCGCTGTTCGACCGGCTGGGCGTGCGCACCGAGGTCGAGGCCATCGGGATCAAGAAGCACGGCGCCGAGTTCGTCTCGCCGTGGCACGACCATTCGAGCCATTTCGACTTCGGCCAGGCGATGGACAAGAGCTTTCCGTACGCGGTGCACGTGCGCCGCTCGGAGTTCGACGAGTTGCTGTTCCGCCACGCCGGCAAGCGCGGCGCGCGCACCTTCGAGGGCCAGCGCGTCACCGGCGTCGACATGGACGCCGGCAAGGGCACGCCCGACAACCGCCCGCTCGTGAAGGTCAAGGCCGACGACGGCACCGAGACCAGCTGGCGCCCGCGCTTCGTGATCGACGCCAGCGGTCGCGACACGCTGCTGTCGAGCCAGTTCGACGCCAAGCAGCGCAACCGCAAGCACGCGAGCGCGGCGCTCTACGGCCACTTCGCCAATGCCGAGCGCCGGCCGGGCCGCTTCGAAGGCAACATCTCGCTCTTCTGGTTCGACCACGGCTGGTTCTGGTACATCCCGCTGAAGGACGGCACCGTGAGCGTCGGCGCCGTGGCCTCGCCCGCGTATTTCAAGCGCCGCCAGGGTGCGTCGCTCGAAGAGTTCCTGATGGAAACCATCGCGCTCGCGCCCAAGCTGGCCGCGCGCCTGAAAAACGCCACGCTGATGGAAGGCGCCACCGCCACCGGCAACTACGCCTACGACTCCAAGTTCTGTCGCGGCGACCGCTTCATGATGGTGGGCGACGCCTATGCCTTCGTCGACCCGATGTTCTCCTCGGGCGTGTACCTGGCGATGAACAGCGGCTTCGAGGCCGCGGCCGCGGCCGACCTGTGGCTCAAGGGCGAGGCGAAGGAGGCCGAGCGCGCCTTCCGCCACTACGAGAAGGTCATGAAGCGCGGGCCGAAGATGTTCTCGTGGTTCATCTACCGCATCACCTCACCGGCGATCCGGCGCCTGTTCATGGCGCCGCGCAACATCTGGCGCATGCAGGAGGCGTTGTTGTCCATCCTGGCCGGAGACCTGTTCCGCGACACGCCCATCGGCCCGCGCTTCTGGGGCTTCAAGGTGACGTACTACGCCTCGTGCATCGGCATCCTGCCGCAGGCCATCAAGACCTGGGCATGGCGCCGGCGGAACCTGAAAGAGTCGCTGGAAGCGGCTAAAACCTGATTCTTTCGGGAAACACCGCGGAACCGGCTTTGCCGGGCCGCTGGTGTTGCCCCCGGCGAGGGGGAAGGAGAAGCGACACGAAGTGCGCGAAGCCTGAGGGAGTGCGTGCCTAGTCCGGCGTGACAGTGTGCTGGGCGAGCGCTTCGAGCGCCTTGACCAGCGCCGAGTGATCCGACTGCCCGTGACCGAGCGCCGCGCAGGCGTTCATCAGTTGCGCCGCACCCGCCGTCTGCGGCAGCGCCACGCCCAGCGAACGCGCGCTCTGCAGCGCGAGGTTCAGGTCCTTCTGGTGCAGCGCGATGCGGAAGCCCGGCGCGAAGGTGCGCTTGATCATCCGCTCGCCGTGCACTTCGAGAATGCGCGAGCTCGCGAAGCCGCCCATCAGCGCCTGGCGCACCTTGGCCGGATCGGCGCCCGCCTTCGAGGCGAACAGCAGCGCTTCGCCCACCGCCGCGATGTTCAGCGCCACGATGATCTGGTTGGCCACCTTGCAGACCTGGCCGTCGCCCACGCCGCCCACCAGCGTGACGTTCTTGCCCATCTTGTCGAGCAGCGGCTTCACGCGCTCGAAGGTGCCTTCGTCGCCGCCGCACATGATCGTGAGGCTCGCGGCCTTGGCGCCGACTTCGCCGCCCGAAACCGGCGCGTCGATGTAGCCGCAACCGAGCGCGACGATGCGCTTGGCAAAGGCCTTGGTGGCGATCGGATCGATGGAGCTGCAGTCCACCACGATCTTGCCGCGCGAATCCTTCAGGCCTTCGGCCACGCCGTGCGTGCCCGGTTCGCCGAAAAGCACCTTTTCCACGTCGGGCGTGTCCGGCACCATGATGAAGATGATGTCGGCCTGGCGCGCCACTTCGGCCGCCGAGGCGCAGATCTTCGCCTTCGAGATGAAGGGCTCGGGCGTGTTGCCCTGCGTGTTCACGAAGAGCTGGTGGCCCGCATCGAGCAGGTGGCCCGCCATGGGGGCGCCCATGATGCCGAGGCCGATGAATCCGATCTTCTGGGGTGTGGTCGTCATGTCTGTCGTTTCCGATTTGAAGTTGTTGTCTCTTATTGCGTGAGCGCTTCGCGCCAGCCGAGGCCATTCACCGTGTCGCTGCGCGGCTTGTATTCGCAGCCGATCCAGCCGTCGTAGCCCAGCGCATCGATGTGCTTGAAGAGCCACGGGTAGTTGATCTCGCCCGTGCCCGGCTCGCCGCGGCCGGGGTTGTCGGCCAGCTGGATGTGGCCGATCTGCGCGAGGTGCCTGGTCAGCGTGTTGCCGAGCTCGCCTTCCATGCGTTGTGCGTGATAGATGTCGTACTGCACCTTCAGATTGGACGAACCCACCGCCTCGATCAGCGCGAGCGCCTTGTCGGTGCGGTTCAGGTAGAACCCCGGAATGTCGAAGGTGTTGATCGGCTCTATCAGCATGCGGATGCCGGCCGCCTCGAGTTCCCGCGCGGCCAGGCGCAGGTTGTCGATCACCGTGCGGTTGACCACGTTGATGTCGGCGCCTTCGGGCACCTTGCCGATCAGGCAATTGACCTGCGGGCAGCCGAGCGCGGTCGCGTAGTCGATCGCCATGCCGATGCCTTCGGCGAATTCGCCGGTGCGGTCGGGGTGGCAGGCGATGCCGCGCTCGCCCTTGTCCCAGTCGCCGGCCGGCAGGTTGTGCAGCACCTGCTGCAAGCCGTTGGCGCGCAGGGCCGCGGCGAGTTCCTTTTTCTCGAAGGGGTAGGGGAAGAGGTATTCCACTCCCTTGAAGCCCGCCTTGGCGGCGGCTTCGAAGCGTTGCATGAACGGCAGCTCGGTGAAGAGCATCGTGAGGTTGGCTGCGAACTTGGGCATGTGCGTGTCTCCTTGTTCGCTCAGTCCAGCATCTCGGCCGCCACCGCGGTGGGCGCATCGGCGGGGTGCTCGGCCAGCGGCTCGAACTCGGTGATGTTGTCGATCTCGGTGCCCATCGCGATGTTGGTCACGCGCTCCAGCATCACCTCGATGACGACCGGCACGCTGAACTCGGCCATGAGCGCCTCGGCGCGCTGGATGGCCGGTGCGATCTCTTCCTGCTTGTTCACGCGGATCGCCTTGCAGCCCAGGCCCTCGACGACCTTCAGGTGATCGACGCCGTAGCTGCTCTCGATGCCGGCGTCCGGCCCTGCGTTGATGTTGTCGAACGCGAGCTGCACGCAGTAGTCCATCTCGAAGCCGCGTTGCGCCTGGCGGATGAGGCCAAGGTACGAGTTGTTCACCACGATGTGGATGTACGGCAGCTTGAACTGCGCGCCCACGGCCAGTTCCTCGATCATGAACTGGAAGTCGTAGTCGCCTGAGAGCGCGACGATCTTGCGCGACGGGTCGGCCGCGCGCACGCCCAGCGCGGCGGGAATGGTCCAGCCCAGCGGGCCGGCCTGGCCGCAGTTGATCCAGTGGCGCGGGTTGTACACGTGCAAAAACTGCGCTGCCGCGATCTGCGAGAGCCCGATGGTGCTCACGTAGCAGGTGTCGTTGCTGAAGTTGTTGTTCATGCACTGGTACACGCGCTGCGGCTTCATCGGCACTTCGTCGAAGTTGGTCTTGCGCAGCATGGTCTTCTTGCGCTCGATGCACGACTTGGCCCATTCGCGGCGGTCGGCGAGCTTGCCGGCAGCCTTCATCTCTTCAGCCACTTCGACGAAGAGCGTGAGCGCGGCCTTGGCGTCCGAGACGATGCCGAAGTCGGGCGTGAACACGCGGCCGATCTGCGTGGGCTCGATGTCCACGTGCACGAACTTGCGGCCCTTGGTGTAGACATCGACCGAGCCCGTGTGGCGGTTGGCCCAGCGGTTGCCGATGCCCAGCACGAAGTCCGAGGCGAGCATCGTCGCGTTGCCGTAGCGGTGGCTGGTCTGCAGGCCGCACATGCCGGCCATCAGCGGATGGTCGTCGGGGATCGAACCCCAGCCCATCAGCGTCGGGATCACCGGCACGCCGGTGGCCTCGGCAAATCGCACGAGCAGGTCGGACGCATCGGCGTTGATGACGCCGCCGCCGGCCACGATCAGCGGGCGCTCGGCGGCCTGCAGCATGGCGATGGCCTTCTCGATCTGGGCGCGCGTGGCGGCCGGCTTGTAGGGGGTGAGTGGCTCGTAGCTGTCGATGTCGAACTCGATCTCGGCCATCTGCACGTCGAAGGGGAGATCGATGAGCACGGGGCCCGGACGGCCCGAGCGCATCAGGTGGAAGGCCTGCTGAAAGACCTGCGGCACCTGGCCGGGCTCGCGCACGGTGACCGACCACTTGGTGACGGGCTTGGAGATCGATTCGATGTCCACCGCCTGGAAATCTTCCTTGTAGAGCCGCGCGCGCGGCGCCTGGCCGGTGATGCAAAGGATCGGGATCGAATCGGCCCAGGCCGAGTACAGGCCCGTGATCATGTCGGTGCCCGCCGGGCCCGAGGTGCCGATGCACACGCCGATGTTGCCGGCCACCGCACGCGTGTAGCCCTCTGCCATGTGCGAGGCGCCCTCGACGTGGCGCGCGAGGATGTGCGAGATGCTGCCGCGCTGGCGCAGCGCCGAATACATCGGGTTGATGGCCGCGCCGGGCACGCCGAAGGCCTGCGTCACGCCTTCCTTTTCCATCACAAGCACAGCGGCTTGTACTGCTTTCATTTTTGCCATGGGACTGTCTCCGTTAAGTGACGTCCACTGTAGGAAGCGGGGGGCATTCGAAGAAGACGGCTGGGGACCATAAAACCTATTCCGTGGCGGAATAACTGGCTACGATGCGCCAATGGACAGATTGTTGGCAATGGAGATGTTCGTGCGCGTGGTCGAGACCGGCAGCTTCTCGAAAGCAGCGCGCGAATTCAACACCACGCAACCCACCGTGACCAAGCAGATCGCGGCAACGGAAACGCGGCTGAAGGTTCGGCTGCTCAACCGCAACACGCGGGGCGTGAGCCTTACCGAGCCGGGCGCGCTCTACTACGAGAAGTGCAAGACCATCGTGCGCGATGCCGAGGAGGCCGACAGCATCGTGCAATTGCGGCAGAACCAGGCGCAGGGCCTGCTGCGCGTGGGCACTTCGGTGGCGTTCGGGCGGCGCGTGGTGGTGCCGCTGGCGCTCGAATACATGCGCCGGCATCCGCAGGTGCAGCTCGACCTGAGCTTCGAGGACCGCTACGTCGATCTCATCGCGCAGGGCATCGACGTGGCGATCCGCATGGGCAAGCTGGCCGATTCGTCGCTGGGCGCGCGCTACCTCGGCGCGAACCCATGGGTCATGGTGGCGGCGCCGGGCTACCTGAAGAAGCACGGCACGCCAAGGCGCGCGCAGGACCTGGGCGCGCACGTGGCGCTCATCTACAGCAGCGTGGTGGGCGACGAGTTCTGGCGCATGCACACGCCCAAGGGCGAACCGGTGACGGTGCCGGTCTCGGGGCGCTTTCGCTCGAACAACCTCTCGGCCGTGCTGGCGGCCGCGCGCGACGGGCTGGGCATTGCGCTCATGCCGCGCTACGTGGCGAGCGAATCGATGGCGGCGGGCAAGGTGGTCGCGGTGCTCGGCGACCATGCGCTGCCCGAGCAGGAAATCCACGCCGTCTTTCCCTCGCCCAAGCTGGTGCCGGGCAAGGTGTCGGGCTTCGTGGCGTTCCTGCAGGGGCGGTTCGACGAAGGCTGGTGGGCGGCCTGAACTTCTTTCCTTCTTCTCTTCAGGCTGGCACGAAGGCACCGTGCAGGCCCAGCGGCAGCGCGTAAGGCAGCGTGGCCTGCGCTACCGGTCCGGCCGCCAGGTGGTCGGCCGCGAAGCACGACAGTACCGTCTTCTGCCGGCCGAAGTCGAATGCCGTGCCCAGCACCCAGCCCGGCTTCGGGCCCTCCGGCACGAAGACATGCTCTTCCACGATGGCCTCTGCGCCGTAGCTGAAGCGCTGGCTGCGGCCGCTTTCGACATCGGTGCGCGCGACGGCGCCGAAGCCCGGCATGCCGGGGCGCATCTGTGTCGCGTGAACCACCTGGCGGTGGCGCAGGCCGACGCGACGCGGATCGATGCGCGGAAACTCCGCCTCCAGCGGCAATGCCTTCTGCGTGGCCTCGCCCGTGCCGAGGTTCAGCGAGGCGACGGTCAGGTGCGGGCGGGTGCTTCTTGCAACGCGTGCGCGCATCAGTTCGCGGTTGGTCGTGAACACCGAATCGGCGTTGTCCGAACGCACGTAGTCGATGTGGACCTGCGTGCCGCGCGGCGTGTCTTCTTCCCAGGCGTTGCCCACATGGAACAGGAAGCCGGCTGGCAGCGTCAGCATCTGGCGCTTGTCCCAGTCCTGCTTGTCGATCACCAGCGCGCGCATGCCGAGTTCGGGCCGCCAGACATGCGCATCCAGAAAGCTCGCGCCGGCTTCCTTGCGCTTGCCGTCGTAGACCAGCGGCGGCATCAGGAACACCAGGTGCCGCTCGGTCACGGCGAAGTCGTGGACCATCGCGATGTCGGGCACCGACACCGCGGCTGCGCGCCGCAACGCGCCGTCGGCGCCGATCTCGTACAGCGCCATCAGGCCCTGCCTGTTGCTGATGCCGAAGTTCCAGACCGTGCCGTCCGGGTCCACCTTGGGGTGGGCCGAGAAGGGCATTCCCGCGAGGTCGGGGCGCCAGGTCTTCACGCCCAGCGTGTCCAGCGTGCGCGCGTCGATGCGGGTGGCCGAGCCGCCTTCCCACAGCGCCAGCACCTCGCCCTGCAGCGGCAGCACGCTGGTGTTGGCGACGTTGATGCTGTCGGCCGAGGTCGGCGATTCGACGCCCGGCGGCACGGTGCCGAAGGCCTCGAACAGGCGGCGTCCGGCCTTCACTTCGGCCACGCGCTTGGGGGTGGCGACATAGCGGCCCTGGTGGCGCACGTCGGCGCCGTCGATCACGAAGCGATGCACCATGCCGTCGCCGTCGAACCAGTGGTGGTAGCGCTCGCCGCCCAGGTCGTGGCCTGCCGGACCGATGCGGAACAGCGTGCCGGCGACGGCGTCGGGGAAGCGCCCGCGCACTGTGGCGCGGGTCAGCGGAAGGTCGTTCGGCGGTGTGGCGAAGCCGGTCTTCCAGGGCGCGTCGGCGGCCTCGAAGTCGGCCTGCCAGTCGTCCTTGCCGGCAGCGCGCGCCAGGGGCGCAAGAAGGGAGAGCGCGCCGGCCGAAGCCAGCAGTCGCATGAGTTCGCGTCTTTGCATGGCGGCCTCAGCGCAGGTGGATGACGGTTTGCAGGTCGGCATCGACGCCGATCGCGGCGGCGTCGAACTCGGGCGGGCCGAGATTGCCCTTGGCATCGTTCGAGAAGCCGTAGCGTTCGGTCGGCATGCCGAAGAGGTTGGTGTCCAGCTTGCCGTTGCCGTTCTCGTCCGCGAACACACGCACCGCATAGCGCCCCGATGCCAGCCCGGGGAACACGAGCTGTGCCGTGCCGGCGCGCATCGGCACCATTTGCGAGGCCAGCGCGGTGCCAGCGAAGCCGGCGGCGCTGCCGTAGAGCGCGACGTACAGCGTGGCGTCGGCGGCGGGGCCGTCGGCCACGCTCAGGCGCAGGTCGGCGGCGAGTGCGCCCAGCGGCGCGAGGAGGGCGGCGGCGCATATCGCGCGCACGGCCGGGCGGGAAGGGAGAGCGAAAGGACGCATGGCAGGCCTCGTTGCAGTGAAGAGGCCCCGACGATCCCGCAGGCGCCGGGCGGTGCCCAGCGGCATGCGACGAAATGCGGAAATGCGTGCGCGAAATGCACCAAGTGCGCGTGGCCGGCGCGAGAAGCGCCGCACCCTGCCGGGTTCAGCCCTTCTTGCGGCTCTCGGGCAGGGCGGCCGGGTCGGCGGCTTCCGGCGTCTGCGGCGGCTCGATCGTCTGGTGGCCGTTGCCCACGTGGCCCGAGTCCGCGAACAGGCTCCACGCCGCCATGAACAGCGCCGCGATCACCGGCCCGATCACGAAGCCGTTGATGCCGAAGATCGCCATGCCGCCGATGGTGGACATCAGCACGATGTAGTCGGGCATCTGCGTGTCCTTGCCCACCAGCACGGGGCGCAGGATGTTGTCGACCAGGCCGATCACGAACACGCCCACGAAGATCAGCACGCCACCCTGCCAGAAGTGCCCGGTGGCCAGGAAGTAGATGGCCACCGGCCCCCAGATGAGCGCCGCACCCACCGCGGGCAGGAGCGACAGGAAGGCCATCAGCACCGCCCACAGCAGCGCGCCCTGCACGCCGAGGAACCAGAACGCCAGGCCGCCGATGGTGCCCTGCGCGATGGCCACCGCCACGTTGCCCTTCACGGTGGCGCGGATCACGGTGGTGAACTTGTTCAGCAGGTAGTGCGTGTGCGGCTTGGCGAGCGGCACGGCGTCGCGCATGGTCTTGGAGAGCGTCGCGCCGTCGCGCACCAGGAAGTACAAGAGGTACAGCATCACGAAGAAGCTGACCACGAAATCGAAGGTGTTCTGCCCGATGGTGAGCGCCTGGCCCGCGATGAGCTGGCTGCCCTGCGCCGCGCCGGCCGAGATGCGCGCCTGCCAGGCGGCGGCGTCGCCGAGGTTGAAGCGCTCCACCAGGTTCAGGAGCCACTGCGGCGTGGCCGCGAGGATCTGCTGGAAGTACTGCGCGAAGTTGATCTGCCCCGAGCGGATGTTCTGCGTGACCAGCGCGATCTCCTGCACCAGCGACACGCCGACCATGGCCAGCGGGAGGATCACGATGAAGAGGCAGATGGCCAGCGTAGAGAGCGCTGCAGCGTTGCGCTTGCCCGGCATTTTCTTCAGCAGCCACTTGTAGAGCGGCGTGAACAGGATCGCCAGTGCCACGCCCCACAGCACCGCGCCGAAGAACGGCAGCAGCACCCAGACGAAGGCGACGGTGACGGCGGCGAGCAGGGCGAGGAACACGCCGCGCTGGAGTTGGGGTGAGTTCATAAGTGTCTCGGACTGTAGCCGAGCACGAAGGCGCCATCCTGTCAGCGGGCACGCCCTTGTGCGGGGCGGCGGAGGGGAGGGGGCGAATTCGCCTGTAGCTGCTGCCAGACGGTCGCCGCGTGCTATCTCATCGATAGCGCGCTGCGGTACTAATGCACAGCGTCGGCGTCAACGTTTGGCGCGCGGCAGGGCGATCGGTGCCAGCGTGGCACGCAAGCGGCTCGGCGCATCGGGCTCGGCTGTGGCTTCGACTTCGAGCGCGCGCTCGACATTGCCGATGTGCTCCAGCATCAGGCGGCGCGCCTTGTCGGTATCGCCCTCCTCGAGCGCCGCGACGATGGCGCCGTGCTCGGCGCACGACTGCCCGGCCTCGTGCTTGGACTGGTAGAGCGTGGCAGCCAGCGTGGTGCGCGCCGTGAGGTCGCGCAGCACGTCGACCAGCAACTGATGCCCCATCTGCTCGGCGAGGCAGACATGGAAGTCGGCGAGCAGGAAGGCCCGCGTGGCGGCATCGGCGCCCTCGATGGCGCGCTGCTCGTCGGCGATATGGTCGCGCAGCTTGCGGATCACCTTGCCGAGTGGCCGGCCCTCGCTCGCGGCCAGGATGCCGGCCTCGACGATGCGGCGGGCCGAGAAGGCATCGCGCGCTTCCTCGGCCGAAGGCTCCACCACGTACCAGCCGCGGCGCGACTGCACCTCGACGAAGCCGCGCGCCTGCAACTGCATGAGTGCCTCGCGCACCATGGTGCGGCTCACCGCAAAGTTCTCGGCCAGGGCTTGCTCGCCCAGCCGCTCGCCCGGCGCGAGCTTCTGCGCGAGGATCGCCTCGACGACGCGCTCGGCGATGGCGGTGGGGCTGACGTCGGTGGCCATTTGTTTTTCAGTGGGCGGAGGAAGCTGCAGTGCCGGTGTTTACCACGGGCGCCGCGGGCGTCTCGGCCAGCGGCTCGTCGTCGGGCGAGTAGGTGCCGTCGAGCACCGCATGTGCGCGGTCGCGGTCGATGTCCCCTTCCCACGCCGCGATCGCCACCGTGGCCACGCAGTTGCCGATCAGGTTGCCCAGCGCGCGGGCGATGCCCATGAACCAGTCCACCGACAGCACCAGCACGAGGCCGATGGCCGGGATCGCCGGAATCGCATGCAGCGTCGCTGCCAGCACCACGATGGCCGAACCCGGCACGCCGTGCGCGCCCTTGGAGGTGACCAGCGCGATCGCAAGAATCGTGAGCAGGTCCGCCATCGAGATAGGCGTGTTGGTGGCCTGCGCGATGAACACCGCTGCGAGGGTGATGTAGATCGAGAAGGCGTCGAGGTTGAATGAGTAGCCCGTCGGAATCACCAGGCCCACCGTCGAGTCGCGAATGCCCATGCGGCGCAGCTTGGCCATGATCTGCGGCAGCACGCTGTCCGACGAGGTGGTGGCGAACACGATGGCGAGCTCTTCGCGCAGGTACCGCAGCAGCTTCCAGAGGCTGAAGCCCGACATGCGCATCACCAGCCCCAGCACCACGAACACGAAGACCAGCACCGCGCCGTAGAAGAGGGCGACCAGCATGCCCAGCTGCTTGAGCGAGCCGATGCCGTACTGCCCCACCGTGAACGCGATGGCGCCCAGCACGCCCAGCGGCGCCAGCTTGATGATGATTCCCATGATCTTGAAGAGCACCAGAGAGAGCGCATCCACCACCACCGCCACCGGCTTGCCGCGATCGCCCAGGAGCGACAGCGCGCAGCCGAACAGCACCGCGAACAGCAGCACCTGCAGCACGTCGCCCGTGGCGAAGGCGTTGACCACCGTGGTGGGAATCAGCTTCATCAGGAACTCGACCGTGCCGCCGCTGGTGAGCTTGTCGGCGTTCGATGCATAGGCGCTCATCGCGGCCGGGTCGAGCTTGGCCGGGTCCACGTTCATGCCCACGCCCGGCTGGAACACGAAGGCCAGCACCAGGCCCATGGCGAGGGCGATGGTGGTGAGCACCTCGAAGTAGATGAGCGCCTTGACGCCCACGCGCCCCACGCGCTTCAGGTCGCCCGCACCCGCGATGCCGTGCACGACGACGCAGAACACCAGCACCGGGATGATCATCTTGATCAGCTTGATGAAGCCGTCACCCAGCGGCTTGAGCTTGACGGCGTACTCGGGCCAGAAGAGGCCGGCGAGCACGCCCAGCACCAGCGCGATGACCACCTGACCGAAGAGCGATTTGGCGAAGCGAGGCATGGGAGTCTCCTGTCTTTATGTCTTGTCGAGGGTTGCATGCAAGCGTCGCTTTTTCTTGCATACAAGAAATGTAGGCAAGAAGGTTTCGGGAGTGGCAGAGGGTATTCCCGGGCCCTGAGATGCCCGGTTTTTGCAGCCGAGGCCTCGCCGGCATCGCTCGCCCACTTCGCCGGAGCAACAAAACCGCAACATTGCTAAACAAATTCCCAAATCTCTGGATGTATTGGTCAAGAACCGTGCGCCAACCCCAGGAGGGGAGTTGGCGGCCTCCCGGACATCACCCCGGGTTTCGGGTCCGCTGTGCGAAGCGGGTTCGAGCAGGCCAAAGCGCAGTTCGCTTCTATATACAGATAGACAGGCGGCACAAAATGGTAGCGATCGTTAGCGGCAACAGCCTCGGGTTGAGCTTGGCGTCTTTGGCAACGCTCGGGCAGCGGGGCACACAGGGGGCCGCCGGCCAGGGGCGCAATGGCGAGCAGGCCTTCGTCAACATCGCCAACGGCAATCTGGTGCTGCAGGACTTCGACGACAAGCTCGTCGGGCGAGGCCTGGACATCCAGGCTGTCCGTACCTACAACAGCCAGGGCCTGCTGAACGACGACAACGCGGACAACTGGGTCGTGGGCGCATATGGCCAGCGCGTCCAGCTCACCGGCACGGTCGCCACGGCCGGCAGCACCCTCACGCGCACAGATCGCGACGGCGCCAGTGCCGTCTACACATGGGACGTCGCGCGCAGCCTCTACGTCAGCTCGGCCGGAGCCGGCGCGTTCGACACCATTGCCTACGATTCCACGGCGCTGCGCTTCACGTGGACCGACGGCAGCACCGGCCTGCTGGAACGCTACGAGTCGACAGGCCAGGGCCGCCTGCTCACGGCGAGCGATCCTGCCGGCAATACGCTGACCTACGCCTACAACGCCAACGGCACGCTGCAGAGCATGGTCGACGCCAACGGTGAGACGACCTACTTCGACTACACGGGCACCAACCTCACCCAGATTCGCACCGTGGCCACGGGCGGAGCCTCCCTCACGCGGGTGCGCTATGCCTACGACAGCGCCAACCGGCTCTCGACGGTCACGGTCGACCTCAGTCCCGAAGACAACAGCATTGCCGACGGCCCGACATACGTCACCACCTATACCTACGACGGCACGAGCAAGCGCGTCGCGTCGGTCACTCAAAAAGATGGGACGAGCCTGGCCTTCACGTATGTGCAGGTGGGGGCCGACTACCGCGTTGCGACCGTCAAGGACGGACTGGGCCAGACCACCAGCTACACGTACGACACCACGGCGCGCAGCACGACCGTTACCGACCCGCTGGGCCTGGTCAGCGTCTACAGCTACGACGCCGCCGGACAACTGACCCAGATCAAGGCACCGCCGGTGGGCGGCGTATCGCAGCTCACGCTGTTCAGCTACGACGCCAGCGGCAACGTCACCCTCGTCACCGACCCGCAAGGCTTCGCGGTGACGATGCAGTACGACGCGAACGGCAATCAGACGCTGCAACGCGATGCCGCGGGAAACACGATCACCCGCACCTACGACGCACGCAACCAACTGCTCACCGAGACCGTCTACCTCACCCCCGATCCGGACGGCGCCGGTGCCGGCTTGCCCTCGCAGCCCCTGACCACACGCTACGTCTACGACGCGGCCGGCAAGAACCAGGTGCGCTTTGTCCTCAGTCCCGAGGGGCGGGTCGCCGAGTACCGCTACGACAGCTACGGCCAGCGCACCAGCAGCCTCGAGTACGCCGCGGCCAAGTACAACGTCACGGCCCTGGCCGCCACCGCCGTTCCCACCGAGGCCGAACTGGTCACCTGGGCTGGCACGCAGGACCGCACCCAGGCCAGCCGCACCGATACCGTCTACGACGCGCGCGGCCAGATCCAGAAGGTCACGGCCTTCGGCCGTGTGGACGCCAGTGGCAACGGCGTGGCCGACGCCAGCCAGTCCATCACCCAGTACGTCTATGACCGCGCGGGCCTGTTGCTGAGCACCATCAGCGCCATCGCCGGCACCACCACCTTCACCTACGACGGCAAGGGGCGCCAGCTCTCGGCGCAGGACGCGCTCGGCCAGACCACGCTGAGCAGTTACGACGACATCAACAACAAGACCGTCATCACTCAGGCCAACGGCCTGATCACCACCAGCGTCTACGACAAGAATTCCCGCCTGGTCAGCGTCACCCAGGGCTCCGCGCTGAATGCGAATCTCGGCGTCACCACCAACTACTACGACAAGAACGGGCGCATCTACCAACAGGTCGACCCGACGGGCGCACGCACGGGGCGCCTTTATGACGAGGCGGGGCGCCTGGTTGCCGAGATCGACGGCAACAACCGGGTGACCGAGTATGTCTACGACAGGAACAACCAGCTCACCCAGAATATCGTCTATGCCACGGCAGCCAATGCGCCCGCGGTCACGGCGTACTTCACCGACCCGAACAGCGCGCCCGTCAATCGGCTGAGCGCCATCCGGCCTGCGAGCAGCGCCGCCGACCAGAAATCCTGGCGCATCTACGACAGCGTCGGCCGGCTCGTGCGAACGATCGATGCGGCCGGCGCGGTCACCGACCTGCGCTACGACGGCGCGTCGCGCCTTGTGGGCACCACGCAGTACAGCCAGGTCATCGCCACGGCTTCCCTGGGCGCGGCGCCAACCCTCGCCGCGACGGCGCCTACGGCCAATGCGGCCAGCGACCGGGTCACACGCCGCTTCTACGACAACGACGGACTGCTGCTGGCCACCCTCGACGCCGAAGGCTATCTGACCGAGTCGCGCTACGACGCCGAGGGACTTCTCGTCACGCAGATCTCCTACGCGACGGCAACCACCGCCGCCCTGCGCGCCAGCGGCACGCTCGCGCAGCTGATTCCGGCGGGCAGCGCGCAAGACCAGACGTCGCGCTGGATCTACGACGCTCAAGATCGCGTCGTGGCGCAGATCGACGCCGAAGGCTTCATGACCGAGAACGTGTATGACGCCAACGGCAACATCACGACCTCCACGCGCCATGCGATTCGCGTCGATGCGACCTTGCTCTCGCAGATGACGACGGCCACGACGGCAGCGAGCTTGCGTCCGGCCGCCAACGCCGAGTCCCGGACGACGACGGTCGTCTACGACAAGCTCAACCGCGTCACGCAACGCACGAATCACGAAGGGACCGTCTTCCGGTACGAGTACGACAACGCCGGCAACCTTGTCAAGACCACCAACGCGTTCGGCACGACCGAAGTCCAGACGATCAACGCCCGCTACGACATCCAGGGGCGCCTCACGGGCGAACTCACCGCCGAAGGCGGCGCGCTGCTCGTCGCCGGCCAGACCCAGGCGCAGATCGATGCCATCTGGTCGCAGTACGGGCTCACGCATGCGTACGATGCGGCCGGCAGGCGTCTCAGCACCACCGATGCATACGGCAACAAGACGCTGTTCTTCTACGACCTGAACGGTCGCCTCACCCACAGCATCAACGCGCTCGGCGAAGTGACCGAGCAGCAGTACGACACGCTCGGCCAACTCGGCGCGACCGTGCGCTATGGCACCCGTCTTGGCAGCATGACCGGCCTTGCCGGCGGGTTGGTCACCGAGGCGCTGAAGACCGCCATCGACGGGATCAGGAATGCCGCGCTCGACAGCAAGCAGACCTTCACCTACGCAGTCACCGGCAAGCTCAGCAGCAGCACCGACGAACTCGGCAACCTGACCCAGTCCAGCTACAACGCCTTCGGCGACCTGACCGGGCGCACGCAAGCGCTCGGCGGTGGGGTGCAACGGGTCCAGTCGATGTCGGTTGACCGCCGCGGCCTCGTCACCGGCACGGTGCAGGACGCATCGGGCATCAATGCCATCACCAGCGCCATCTACGACGCGTTCGGTCGGCTCACGCGCAGCACCGACGCGAACGGCAACGTTCGCCAGCAGGGCTTCGACCGCCTGGGCCGCACGGTCACGACGACCGATGCGCTCCTGGGCGTCCGCACCACCAGCTACGACGCTTTCGATCGCGTGCTGACGCAGACCGATGCGATGGGCCAGGTGACCACGTTCACCTACGACAAGACGCTGCGCAGCGTCGCGGTCAAGACCCCGGAAAACATCACCGTGACCACGGTGCGCACGCGCCTGGGGCAGACGCAAAGCGTGGTCGACGGCAACGGCAACACCACGAGCTACACCTACGACAAGAACGGCAACCTGCTCGTCACGACGACCGCGCTGACGACGACCACGAACACCTACGACCGCTCGACCCGCCTCGCGACCACCAAGGACGCGAACGGCACGACCACGACGCTGGGGTACGACGCGGCCAACCGGCTGCTCACGCGCACTGTCGACCCTACGGGCCTGAACCTGATCACCACCTACGCCTACGACGCCAAGGGCCGGCAGATCAGCGTGACCGATCCGAACGGCGTGGTCACGAGCATCGTGTACGACCTCAAGGGCCAGGTGACCAGCAAGGCCGTGGACCCCACGGGCCTGAACCTCGTCACGCAGTACACCTATGACGGCGTGGGCAACACGCTCACCGTGATCGACCCGAATGGCGTGACCACCCAATACGCCTACGACAAGCTCGGGCGCCGCACGCAGATGCGCGTCGACCCCACGGGGCTGAACCTGACGACGGCCTATGCCTACGACAAGAACGGCAACCTGACGAGCAGCACCGACCCCAACGGGCAGGTCACGCGCCGCGCGTATGACGCCGAAGACCAGCTGATCTTCACGCTCGATGCGCTCGGCAACCTTCAGCGCACGAAGTACGACGCCGAGGGCCGGGTGATCCAGACGGTGGCCTACGCCACGCCGATCGACCTCACCGGCCTCGGCGCAGCGCCGACGGTGGCGCAGATCGAGGCCAAGGTGGTCGTCAGCGCCGCCAAGGACGGCGTCGAATACCGTGTCCTCGACAAGAACGGCCGCCTCGCGGCCACCGTCAACGGTCTGGGCGAGGTCGTCAAGTTCACCTACGACGCCAACGGCAACGTGATCGATCGCGTGGCGTATGCCAATCGCATCGCGCTGGCGAGCTGGACGCCCGGTACCGTTCCCGCGCCAGCGGCGGACGCCGCGCGCGATCAGCGCCTGCGCTCGGTCTACGACCAGCTCAATCGCGCCATCTACACGATCGACGGTGTGGGGGCGGTCAAGCGTGCGGTCTACGACGGCAACGGCAATGTTGTCGAGCGGATCTCCTACGCCGTCACCGTGCCCGTGGCCACGGCAGCCACCGCTGCCGCCCTGACCGCTGCCGTGACATTGGCGACCAACCCGCAGCAAGCGGGGTCCAACCTGTTCACGCAGAGTGAATTCGCCAATGGCGTCGGCGATGCGCCGAGTAGAGCCGGTGCCGTGACGGCAACGACGATGACCGGGTTTGCGGGTGCGATCAGGCTGGCCTCCGATCCAGCCGGCAGCTATGCCTACAAGTCGGTGTCGACGACATCGGGCGTGACCTACACGCTGTCCGTGATCGTGGAGATGGAAGACGGTCTGCCGCCGTCTTTCGGTAGCGCGAGCGTCAACAATGTCGCGAACTCGTTTGCACTGGTGCTGTCCGGGTACGGGAGCAACCCCGTCAAGTACGCCATACAGGATCTTGGAGGCGGCCGCTATCGCGTGACAGCAACCGGAGTGACGCCCGCATCGCCGGGTTTGAGTTTCGGTGTCGTCAAGTACGCCACGAATGACACCCGCGCCTTCCGCGTCAGCGGCTACCAGCTCGAGCAAGCCAACGCCGCCAGCGTCTACACCCCGACCACCACCGCCGCAGTCGTCTACGTGGCAAGCGGCACCCGCGAGCGCTTCGTCTACGACCGGGCGAACCGGCTCACCTGGAGCGCAGACGGCGTGGGTGCGGTGACCAAACAGGTCTACGACAAGAACGGCAATGTGCTCAAGACGATCCAGTACGGCACTGCGATCTCGGGTAGCACGGTTCCTTCGGCTGTCACGGCCTCCGCGAACGACCGCATCACCGACCGGGTGTACGACCGCGCCAACCGGCAGATTTTCGTGACCGATGCGCTCGGCGCCATGACCGAGACCGTCTACGACAAGAACGGCAACGTCACCACGCGCTACAGCTTCGCGAAGGCCGTGGCGGTGCCGACGGCCGCCAGCGCACTGACCGAGACGCAGGCCCGGGCTGCCCGGGTGTACGACTATGCCGGTGCCGACCGGGTGACGCGCGCTGCGTACGACGCGGCCAACCGGCAGGTCTTCGGGGTGGACGCGACCGGCGCGGTCACCGAGACCAGCTACGACGCACTCGGCAATGCCGTGCGAAGCGTGAGCTACGCGACGCTCGTCAACCTCACGACACTGCAGAACAACTGGACCGCGAGCGTGAGCACGGTGCGTGCCCTGGTCACTGCCAGTGCGACCACCGATCGCGTGGTCAAACGGGCCTTCGACGCCGCCGGCCGCCTGGTCTACAGCGTCGATCCGATGGGGTTCGTCAAGCGCAACACCTACGACGGCCTGGATCGCATCACCCAGACCGTCGACTACTCGCTGTCCATCCCGGCCGCCACCGCCAACACGGCCGCTGCGATCGCCGCCGCCATCGTCGTCCAGGCGGCGCAGGACCGGACCAACAGCTTCACCTACGATGCCGCAAGCCGGCTCGTCAGCACGACCGACCCTCTGGGCTTCACCGAAAGCTACGCCTACGACGGGCTGGGCCAGAAGGTCACGTTCACCAACAAGAAGGCTTCGGTCTGGACCTACGTCTACGACGCGGCCGGCCGGATGACGAAGGAGACGTCGCCGGCCGTCGAGGTGACCACCGTCATCCCCGACGCCAGCGGCAAGCTCGTGGTCGACGCGACCCGCACGGGCAGCGCGAGCATCGTGACCCAGATGACCTACGACGCGCTGGGCAACCTGAAGTCGCGCACGGAGGCGGTCGGGCGCGCCGAGCAGCGCACCACAAGCTACGAATACGATGCCGTCGGCCATCAGGTCCGGGTGATCTACCCGCCGGTCGGCGTCTACAACCCCGCGGGCGACACGCTCACGACCAACGGTGCCGGCGGCCTGGCCACCCGTACCGAACTGACCAAGACCCTGGACACGCTGACGACCTACAACGTCTTCGGCGAGGCCATCACGAATCGCGACGTGGCGGGCAGCTTCAGCTACAAGACCTACGACCTGCTCGGCCGGGTCGGCTACGAGGTCGATGCGCTGGGCTTCGTCACGGGCTACCAGTACAACACCTGGGGCCAGGTCAAGGAGCTCAAGCGCTTTGGCGTCGGAACCACGCTCACCGCGGGGAATCCCGCGAGCCTGACTGCCGCCCAGGTCAGCGCGGCGATCAATGCAGCGGGCGTGAACCATGGCGTCGACCGCACGCTCACCACCACGTACGACCGGGCGGGGCGCACCGCCATGGTCGTCGAATCGTCGGCCTATACGTACGACTCGTCCGCGGCACTGGGCGCGCAGTACGCCACGGCAGGGCGCACGACGGTCAACGTCTACAACGCCTTCGGCGACCTCACGCGGGTGGGCCTGCTCAAGAATGCGGGGCAGAACACCTGGGCCTACACGAACAACTACTACAACCAGAAGGGCCAGCAGGTCGCGAGCGTCGATGCGCTCGGCTACCTCACGACCCAAGCTTTCGATGGCGCGGGCAACGTGACCGTTCGCACCGAGTTCGCCAAGGCCGTCGCGGCATGGAACCCGGCCAGCGCGCCGGTGGCAGTGCCGACGACGACGGCGGATGCCGCCAACGACCGCCAGACGATCTTTGCGTTCGATCGCGGAGGCCGCAAGACCAGCGAAACCCGCGTCAGCGTGGAGTTCAGTGCCAGCACGAACGGCACCAGCGCCCGTGCCAACCTCGTGACCAGCTATGCCTACGATGCGGTCGGCAACCTCACGCTGACCACCGACGCGGCCGGCGGCACGACAGTCAGCTACTACGACGCCCTGGGCCGGGTACGCGCCACCGCCTCGCCGTCCACGAGCAACGGCAACCTCACGGCGGTGACCAGGTTCCAGCGCGACGCCTACGGCAACGTCGTGGTCAAGACCGAGACGCACGTCTACAAGGCCACAGCCGGTGCGGATGCCCTCGCCGCGCCCGGGGCGACGAGCCTCACGCCAGGCCAGAGCCTTGCGCCGGGACAAAGCATCTATTCGCCCGACGGACGCTACAACTTCACCCTGCAGACCGACGGCAACCTGGTCGTCTATGACCGGCACGACAACAACCAGGTGCTCTGGAACTCGCAAACCGGTGGGAGCGGTGCGAACAGTTTCGTCTTCCAGGCCGACGGCAACATGGTTCTGTCCGGGCCGAACGGCGTCGTCTGGAACTCCGGCACCGCCGCCAAGGGCGGCACGAGCCTGGTCATGCAGGGCGACGGCAACCTTGTGCTCTACGGCGCGAGCGCCGCCCTCTGGACCAGCGGGGCCGACAACAACTCGCAGATCAACCCCGACCGCCTGACCTACACCCAGTACGACAAGCTCGGCCATGCCACGCAGAGCACGGACGCGGCGGGCTTCAACCACTACAGCTCCTACGACGCCCTGGGCAACGTAGCCAAGGAATGGCAGCTGGTGACCGACGGCGACAACGTCTCGAGCACCCTTTTCCGGGCCTACCAGTACGACAAGCTCGGGCAGCAGACGCACGTCATCGATCCGGCGTCCCGGAGCAAGGTCAGCGGCAGCACGGTCAGCATCGTCACGCAGGCGCAGGCGGGCCTGATCGACACGGCGATGGAATACAACGCTTTCGGCGAATTGACCGCCAAGGGCGTCAACGGCGGGCGCCAGGAGTACTTCGACTACGACAACGCCGGGCGCATCTGGCGAACCAATTCGGGCGACGGCGTCGACAAGGTCGCGCTCTACGACCTGCTCGGCAACCAGACCGCGAAGATCACCAGCTACGGCCTGGCGTCGGGCAACGCGGACTTGCGCAACATCGCCACGCCCGATGCGGTGGCCGCGACCGACCTTCGCCGCACGGACATGGTCTATGACCTGCTGGGCCGCGTCACTTCGACCCTCGAGCCCCGACGCAGCGAGTGGACGGGCGGTGCACAAGTCAGCCGCCTGTTCAGCCAGGGATCCGTCGCCGGCTCCAGCAACCCGACCCGGGACGAAAACGGGATGGTCAACGGCCGCAGCGGCACGAACACGGTCAATCTTGCCTGGTCTCCCTTGAGGAATCTCGGCAGTGGCGACATCAAGGTCGTCATGGAGTACATGACCCAGCTCTACCCGCTGAGTCCGCGGCCGCTGGATGGAAACGGCAATCCGGTCACGACCGACGAGTCGGGCAATCCGCTGCCGCCACCGCAGATGGAAGGCGGCCTGATTCGCACGCAGACGCGGATCGTGACCAATGCGGCGGAGAACACCAACAGCCTGACGATGACCTGGCAGGACGAGTGGAACGACGCAAAGGGCGGTGTCGAGAAAGTCACGCGCCTGACCATCTACAAGAAGGACGTGTACGGCAACTGGCAGCCCGTCATCAGCGAGGGATCGCTCGGCTACAGCGGCCAGGTCATGGACATCGATGCGCCGGACGACCTGACCACCACCATGCGCATGCAGGTTCGTCCGGCAGGCAGCACCGGCGAGACCGGCTGGGTAAATGCCCCGCTGGTGAACTTCGGCGACATGCTGCGCTACAACGCCAGCGGCCTGGCGGCGGGCAGCTACGAGTACCGCGTGACGCAGACCACGACGGCCGGCGTGACCAGCGTGACCGCCAGCGGCACCGTCACCCTGACCTCGCCGCCGCTGTCGCTCATCAGCGTGCCGATGGCGTTCTATCAGATGGGCGCCACCAGCGGCGGCCTGTTCACCTGGTCATCGCCGGGAACGTCCGTGGAGCAGGTCTTCCGCTACCGGGTGGCCGGCAGCACGGGCGCGTGGACTGCGACGCCAGTCACCGCCCGCGGCAACGGCCGGGACGGCGTCGACGTCACGCTGGTGGCCGCCGGCAACTACGAATACGAGCTGCTCTGGACGCATTCGGGCGAGGGCGTGCCGTACGCGCACGCCACGGGCAATTTCTCATCGAGCGGATTCAAGCTCCCGCAATGGGTCCCGCCGGTCAATCTGCCGGTGATCACGGGCGCTGCCGTTCGCTCCACCACCACCGGCGGCACCGACGAGTCGGGCAACCCGATCGGCAGCCCGAAGACCATTGTCGAATGGCCCTACTCGACCATCATCAACGCCGGCAACACGGTGACCTTCGAGTACCGCGCCGTGGGCGGCAGCGCCTGGAGCACGCTGCCGATCGTCAATCTGGCCGGCAGCAACGAATCGGGCCTGCCGATCGGCATGCAACAGGTGGACATCACCAACCTCGCGGCCGGCCGCTACGAGTACCGCATCCTGGCGACGCTGGTCTCCGGTGGAACCTCGCAACCGGTCGCGCAGGCGACGGGCATTCTGGACAATCAGAGAACGCCCATCATGGAAACGCGCTCGGGCGTGAACATGGTGCCGTACCAGGTTCAGGTGGGGTCCGATCCGATCTATGCCCGCGATGAGAGCGGCAACATCGTCTACGAGACCGTCTACGAGACGCAGTACCAAACGCGCACCGATCCGGTCTATGGGTGGGTGCAGGTGCCGCGCCAGGAGGCCTATACGGTCGCGGTGCAGGGCCCGCCCCAGACGACCACCGACGAGTCGGGCAACGTCATCATCGTGCGCGACCCATGGGGCAACATCCAGTACACGACGGTCTACGAGACGCGCTATAGAACCGTCTACGACAACGTGCTGGTGATCACCGGCTGGCAGAACGTGACCTACCCGGTCCAGGTCGCGGTGCAGAAACCCGTGATCACCGGTTACCAGCCGCGCTACGAAACCCGCTACCAAGCCGTGCCCTACTCCTACCAGGTGCAGGTCGGCACGACCGCGCCATCGGTGCAGGACAACACGCCGCCCTACACCCCGGGCTACATGACGCCGCTGATCCCGCCGCTCTTTGCTTCCGTCACCAGCACGGTGGCGGGCAGCGCGGCGGTGAGCCAGAGCAACACCAACGGCGCCAACGCCGTGCAGACCCCCGCCATCCAGGGCGCCGGCAGCTCGCCGCGCCCCGTGGTGAACCGGAACACCGACCGCTGGGGCAACGTGGTCTCCATCAGCGACCCGCGCTCGGCGGGCTGGGTGACCACCTACCGCTACAACGCCAACAACCAGCTCATCGAGCAGAAGCAGACCGACGCCGACGGCGTGCAGGGCACCGCGGGTGCTGCCGTGACCCAGTTGTTCTACGACAAGCTGGGTCGCCAGGTGGCGATCAAGGATGCCAACGGCAAGATCCAGGGCCAGGTCTACGACGCGCGCGGCAATCTCCTGCAGGAGCTGCATGCCGACGGCGGCGTGATCCGCAACAGCTACAACGTCTTCGGCAACAAGGTTTCGGCGACCGATGCGCTGACGGTGGCGCCCAACCTCACCAGCTTCACCTACGACAGCCTGGGCCGCTTGCTCACGACCACGCGCGGCGTGGTGCAGGTCTTCAACGCCGAGACGCCCAACAACATCCCGCAACTGGTTGCGACCCGGGCCATCGTCGAGTCCAGCACCTGGGACCAGGCCGGGCGCAAGCTCAGCCAGACCAATGGCAACGGCGAGACCATCCGCTATGTCTACGACATGCAGGGTCGCGTGGTGCGCACCATCCAGCCCATGGGCCAGAGCACCAAGGTGGCCTACGACGCCCTTGGCAACAAGACCGCGGAAGTCGACGGCAACGGCTACATGGCCACCTGGAGCTACAGCTACTTCGGCAAGGTGCTCACGCACACCGACTTCGGCGGCCGTGCCTACACCTACACCTACGACAAGGCAGGACAGCTCACTTTCGACAGCGGCACCAACCGCACGTACACCTACAACATCGAAGGCTTGCTGGCTCGCACCTACGACCAGACCACCGGCCAGGATGCCCGCTACGAATACGACCTGGCCGGCAACCGCGTGCGCGAATGGTTCGGCCAGGGCGGCGTGGTCTACAAGGACAACCACATCGCCTACGACGCGCTTGGCCGCATGCGCTGGGTGGCCGACGGCCGTGCGTACGTCAACATCGAGTACGACAAGGTGGGCAACCGCACGCGCATCAAGACGCACGTGCTCGACCAGGACACGAGCCTGGACAGCGACCTGTACTTCCAGTACGACGCGATGAACCGCCAGACGGTGGCCAATGCCGCCAACGCGGCGGGCGCACTGGGCGCGCAGGGCCACAGGATCACTTACGACCAGAACGGCAACCGCACCAGCGACACGTGGTGGGGCAATCGTGTGCAGACGGTGGACGGGCAAAGCCAGATCACCGGCTACGACCCGATGACCGGGGCGGCGATCTACAGCACGGCCACCAAGCAGTACGTGACCAGCCAGGGCGAGACCACCGAGGCGTACCGCTACGACGCGCTGGGGCGCCTGCAGAGCGTGGTGCGCGACGGCGTGCAGACCGATGCGCGCCTGTACGACGGCGCCAGCCGCGTGGTGCAGACCGGCCCCGCGGGCACCTTGCCGGTAGGCTACGTCAATGCCTTGCTGGGCACCACCTGGAACGGCCAGACGCTCGCGGGCACGGGCAGCGAGACGCGCATCAGCACCTACAACGCCAACGGCCAGATCACGCGCCAGGACGTGTTCAACAGCCAGAACGTGCGCAAGTACACCATCGGCTACGGTGCGCTGGGCGCGCCGATCGTACCGGGCATGGGAACGGCCGGCGGCTACGACAACGCGGGCAACCTCTTGGGCTACACGGTGTGGAATTTCACGCCGGGGCAGGTGAGCGTGACCAACTACGCCAACACCTACTCGCGCGCCGAGGGCTACCGGCAGATGACCACCGTGGGCACGAGCAACGTGAACCTGCCGGGCGGCACGAACTGGTTCTACGGCAACGGCAACGAGCTGCTGGGCATCGGCGACGTGACCCTGCCTGCGACCAACCGCACCTTCGTGAGCGACATGGAGGGCAACATCCTGTATTCGAAATACCTGGCCTCGGGCCAGGAGCAGCGCCAGCTGGTGGTCAACGGCGAGGTGCTGGGGCAGTACGGGCAACTGCGCGACCCGAACAACCCGAGCATGCCCAACGGCGTGCCGCTGTTCCAGGCGCGGGCGGAGTTCAATTTCGGGTACCAGCCGATCGACGGCAACTACCCGTCGGCCAGCCCGGGCACGTATGCGGTGAGCGTGGGCGACACGCTGCAGAGCATTGCGCGCGGGGCCTATGGGGATGAGGGGCTGTGGTACCTGATTGCGGACGCCAATGGGTTGTCGAGCAATGCGGATCTGAAGTCGGGGCAGGTGCTGACGATTCCTACGAAGGTAGGGGCGGCGAACAATGCGAACAGCTTCAAGCCGTATGACCCGAGCAAGATGGTGGGGGATACGAGTCCCAACATGCCGATGCCCGAGCCCAAGGGGAGCGGGGGCGGATGCGGTGGACTGGGGCAGATCATCGTGGCCATCGTGGCCGTCGTTGCTTCGTACTTTACGTTTGGCTATAGCCTCTCGCTCATCGGCCCTGCCGGAGTAACTGTCGGCACTGCGAGCGCCGGCACCTTGGCTGCTGCTGGGGCCATCGCTGGCGCCGTGGGTTCCATCGCGAGTCAGGCGGTCGGCGTTGCCATCGGTGCCCAGGACAGCTTCAGCTGGAAGGGCGTAGCGCTCGGCGCGATCGGAGGCGCGATTGGCGGTGCCTTGAGCGGGTTCCAGCCCTTTGGCACGGCAAGTCAGACGGCGCTGGTGGGCAATGCGATCGTGCGGAGCGCCATCGGCAATGCCGCGACGCAAGGCATTGCAATTGCCACTGGGTTGCAAGAAAAGTTCAGCTGGAAGAGCGTCGCGGCCAGCGCTGCGAGCGCAGGCGTCGGTCAAGGGCTGAATGCGGCGATGGACTACTACCCCGGTCAGCAGGCGGGCATGAATGGCGTGCCTGACGGAGCGATCACGGGCTTCGATCTAGGGCGGAGCTTGGTTTCGGGGCTGGGCGGCAGCTTGGTGGGGCAGGTAGCGCGCGGTGGAAAGATCAGTGCGGGCGCGCTCGCGGCGGATGCCTTTGGCAACGTCATTGGGGATTCGCTGGCCGCGGCTAACGGCCAGCAGGCGGGCGAACAGCAGACTAAGCCGAACGCCTCGATGAACACCCTGCACGACGGTTCAACGATCAGCGACGCTGAAGCTATCCGCCGAAACCGTTTGTTCCTGCAATCCGCATATGCGGCCAACGGGGTGTTGGATCCATCGCAGCCTGTTGTGATGTCGGAGGCACCTAGCGGCGGTCGCGTCACTGCGGTAACGACTGGTGTTCCTCCCTGGGCTTGGGAGAGAGTCGATGACGGTGAAGGCGGCACCTATTACCAGGGCAGCTATCAGTCCGACTCTGGCGCACCTGGGCGCCTTCCTGCCATCACCGTTGAGGCTCGAGATACGCCCCCCCCGGGCTATATTGACACGAGCTTCTTGACGGCCTCCAGGGCTGCACAGCAAGCGGGGATTGACAAAGCAAAGGCGGTTGAAACAGCGCCAAGTGGTGGTCGCTACTACGGTAGCCTTACGCCGTACCAGCCGACGTTCTGGGAAAAGACATGGCTATCGCCCGAGGTGCAGCATGTGATGGGCAATACCATTGCAGGCAAGCTGGTAGGTGGGGTGGCAAATACTCTGGGGACTGGATGGGCAAGCTTTGTCAGCGATGACGGCTACAACCCTGCAACCGGCAAGAATCTCAACCTGACGCAGCAGCGGGATGGACGTATCGATACGTTGATCAACGCAGCGGCGACGGTTCTGACCGGGGGCGCAAGCACAGCAACCAGAATTGAAATGCAGGCGGTGAAAAGTGAGGCGCTTGCGATTGAACGGCAGGCGCTCACACGCGGTGAACAGTTGCGCCAAAAGTACGGACATCTAAGTACTGATGAACGCCAAGCCATCATTTGGGAACGCACTGAAAATATCGCTCGCAGGGAGTTGGAAGCAAGGCAAGCAGCAACTCCTGACGCTCATTTTATGGCGAGGCATTCGCCTCAAGTGCCATTGAGGGACCAGCTTGTATCCGCGGCAACGGGCATGCGCCCAGATGGAAAAATCACGGGAAAGTTGAATAATAGATTTGCAGTTGACTCTACGCAATTCTTGTCCAACAAGGACATGCTTTACGGCATCAATCGAGCCGAACGAATTCAACAGTATGCGATAAGTACGGGAAATCCAATTGATAACTATATTTCTCTTAAATTCAATGATGTTGTGGGGGAGGGATATTTGAAGAACACGCCATTGTTTGGTGGAGATCCGACAAAATTCTATCGGCAGACGAAGTTTGCCAATTTTGGAATTGACTCGAAAACGGGGCAAGCCATCACTGCTTTCCCAGTAATTTCGAATAAAAGCTTGGGGACTCTCTATTAAATGTTAACTATGATTTATAAAATCAAGGCCAACCCAAACTATATATCAAGCCTACTTGGGCCTTTGGCGCTCGCTACAGCAAAAGGATCAAACCAGGATGTGTTTGATTTGATCGACTACTCAAGTAAAGATAAGACTCGATTGGTTATTGATTCTTTGATTCTTCCGAGTTTTGAGAGATTGACTGACTCAACAAAAACGGAGGTGGGTAGGGCGCTTGGATATTTTTTGTATCACTCGAACGTCGCGAGTGAGGTGATTACAGAGAAACTGCTGCTCTGCGAAATTCCACCCTCTTTGCATCAGGAATTTATTAAAGTGCTTTGGGATTCTCTTTTTCCAGAAGAGTCAACTAAGAAGATCGCGGAAAGCGTTAGTGGTATCGTGAATAGGCCGCTGGTCATGGGTGAATTCTCCTTCTCCCGCAAGGCTGATCTTGCATTGGATGAACTTGTGGAAAAATTGAAAAAGCGCCTGTCGGAAGATTGCTGATGTTGCGGCTGTGGCAGCAAGTGCGCGCCGCTGCGCTGACATTGGGGTGAGTCTTGTGTTTTGCGCAAATTCTTCCGGCGCGCAATATTTAGTCAGCTGCGGGGAATAGGAAATTCCCGAGATTGGGGAGGGTCTTATTGTTAAGAAGTGGAGGGCCGGATTAAAATTCGATGCTCGCCCGCTGGTTGTAGACGAACCGCTGCATAGGCGCTGTCCTGCTCAGAGCAACACGCAATGATTGAATTGAATTGAAGATCGAGAGTTTTAATTCATTGCAGATAAGCTGCGACCGTGCGGTTCGGTCTACCACAATTCGATCTGATTTTTTTGAGCGCCAATGCTCGAAGTAGCAGTGCTTTGTGGGTACGATTTTCTAATTCCAAAATAATATGAAAAATATCACCCTGATTAAATTAATGTCTGTGGTCTTGTTCGCTTGTTCGTGCGCAGCAAACGCCGCAACATGCCACATCAATGATGTGGCAACCCTGATGTCTTGCATGCAGTACAAAAGCACCTACGACACATTTCAATTAACGAATGATGTGGTCTGCGGCCAAGGTCCCGGAAACAGCTGCTGCTCTGGAGCAAATTCTCCGCTTCTGGACTTCAATAATTTTCAGAACAAGATCCTGGATGGAAACGGCCATCGCCTGACACGGCTTGCGCAGCAAAAGGCTTGCCCAGCGATCCAGGTGTCGGGTGCCTCCAACATTCAGATTTCCAATCTCACGATCGACGAAAACGGCAATGTCCCGCCTTGCGGTCCTTTTGATGGTTGCGCCCCAACGATTGAGATCGTTGATTCAACAGATATCACTCTGAATGGCGTTCATATAAACGATGGAAAAGGAAATTCCGTCAATGCTTGGGGCGTGAATGGACTTAATTTTCTGAATTCATCAATTTCCAATGCCGGGGTAATAGGTCTTTACGTAGGTCATGCGGTGTATCGGCAAAGTTATCGGCTGCAAGTGCGAAACTCTGTTTTCGCCGGAGCACGCGCCAATGGACTTGCAATCGAAGGAGCGGGAGGCACATCTCCAACAGACAATGTAATTGCCAATAACGTATTCAATCGCAATCATCATCACGGCTTGTGGTCCGATGGGAATGGCGGACTCTACAATGGCGGTCAGCTGTACCTGGCTCGCGCCAGCAATCTTACGGTCGCGAATAATACATTTGGAGATGGGCGCTGCTTCAACTGCTCCACATCTCAGATTTGGGCCGTTGAATTTGGAACCGCCAACAGCGCCGATGGCATGACACTGTCCAATATTCAACTGTCAAATAATTATATTTTCAATCACCTGGGAGTGGGTTTTTTCTTGAACCCCAATTCTCCTGTGGATGGAACATTGCAGATTTCGGGAAACAAGGTATTTGGTGTTACCTCTCTTTCCAATTTCACTTCCTTGAACTTGGGAAGCAACAATGTGGGCGATGCCCCGATTACGCTTTCGCATGAAGGGCTCAATGGCTATGAGCTCTTCAGATTGAATGGAGCCTTCCACTTCGAAAGCTCGTGGGCCATGCCGAATACGGTGCAGGAAGCAAGAATGGCTTTGAGCCTTTCGCCGCGACCAGGTGCACGAAGGACGCCGATCTACCGATGCGTGCAATCGACCGTCGCCCAGAACGATTTCCCCAGCCTGGATGCAAACTGCGAAGGTCAGGTGCTCCATTCCATATTGGGCTACTCGTTCGAACCTGGCCACCCGGGGGCTCAGGCTTTTTACCGGTGCAGGGTTGGGAGCGACCACTTCGCCAGCTGGGATCCTGGATGCGAGGGCCAAGTCGTGGATGGTCCCCTTGGTTACGCCGTACCGAGGTAGCAAAAACAGAGGGGCAGATTGCAATCTGCGCTTCAGCGAATGGCGAGCGCGCTTTTGTTTTGCATCGCCAAGAGCCGAACAACGATGCGTCTACGCCCCCACGCCCTGGACACGCGCAGTTGGATCTGAAGGTCCGTGAACCTATTGCCCGTGCGGCGATGAAAGACGCGGGGGAAGTGGCCGCGCGGCGTCAGTCAGCTACTTGTATCACTCCGCGGCTGCTTGCTACTCACAGGCCGCCGTTCGTCGCGATGCAGGCGTGCCCGACCGCCGCCATCTGCGCGAGCAACCCGACCGCCTCAGAAAAGAGCGCCGGCTGCGCCTTGAACGTGAAGCGCGTGTGTTCGGGCAACTCGAGCGCGCCGGCGCCTTCAGGCGTGAGGGTGAGCGCGAGGCAGTTGCCCCGCACCGCGAGCGCCAGCACTTCCCCGCTGCAGGCCAGGTCCTGGCTCGTGCGCTCCAGGTACAGCGCGTCTTCTTCGAGGATGCCGGTGGGCGTTTTTCCGCAGACGATGTGCAGCACGTCCAGCGGCTCACCGAGCGAAGCAAAGCCGAGCGTGAGCCACAGCATGCCGTCGTCGTCGCCCACGAAGAGTTCGACCACATCGAAGGCGGTGGTGACTGCAGGTTCCGGCGCGGCGTGATTCATTCGGCGTGGCGTGAAGGTTTTCGCGGCGACTCTAGAAGGCCGGTGGCCGGCCCGCCAGTGTCGAAAGTCACCCCACCCGGGCCGCGGACATGCATGCCGCTCACTCGCACCGCCCTCGTACCATTGCCCGCATGCGAACACTCCCACTCCCCACCGGCGGCGAGATGCCGGTTCTCGGCCTCGGCACCTGGCGCATGGGCGAGGTGGCCGGGCGCCGCGCGGCCGAGGTCGCCGCGGTGCGCGAAGCCATCGTGCTGGGCTACCGGCTCATCGACACCGCCGAGATGTACGGCGAAGGCGGCGCCGAGACGGTGCTCGGCCAGGCCGTCGGCGAGGCGCTGCGTGCGGGCGACGTGCGGCGCGATGACCTCTTCATCGTGAGCAAGGTCTATCCGCACAACGCGAGCCGCCGCGGCACGCGCGAGGCCTGCGAGCGCAGCCTGAAGCGAATGGGGCTCGACGCCATCGACCTCTACCTGCTGCATTGGCGCGGCAGCCATCCGTTGAGCGAGACGGTCGAGGCAATGCATGGGCTCGTGGCCGATGGGCGCATCGCGCACTGGGGCGTGAGCAACTTCGACACCGACGACATGGAAGAGCTGGAGGGCGTCATCGGCAGTGGCCCGGGCTGTGCGGCCAACCAGGTGTATCTGTCGCTCGGCGAGCGTGGCCCGGAGTTCAACTTGCTGCCCTGGCTGCGCGAACGCGGCATGCCGCTGATGGCCTACAGCCCCATCGACCAGGGCGCATTGGCCGGCGACGACGCGCTTGGAGAACTGGCGCAGCGCCTCGGCGTGACCGCCGCGCAGTTGGCATTGGCCGCGGTGATCGCGCGCCCCGGTGTCGTCGCGATTCCGAAGGCAGTGCGCAGCGCGCATCTGAAAGAAAACCTTGCAGCCGCCGAACTGAAGCTCGATGCGGCGACCCTCGCCGAGCTGGACCGCCTGCATCCGCCGCCGCGGCGCAAGACGCCGCTGGCGATGATCTGATTTCCTTTCAGTGCGCCTCGGCCTGCTTGGCCGCCGCGATCACGGCCTGCTCGTCGTGCTTTGCACCGTTGAGGAACAGGTTCAACAGCACCGCCGCAATCGACGCCAGCAGGATGCCCGACTCGATCAGCGAATGGATCGCATGCGGCATCCACTGCTTGAAGTTCGGCGCGATCAGCGGAATCATGCCGACGCCGATCGACACCGCGACGATCATCGCGTTGTGGCGGTTCGTCTTGAAGTCCACGCCCGAGAGAATGCGGATGCCGGTGGCCGCGACCATGCCGAACATCACGAGGCCCGCGCCGCCAAGCACCACGGTGGGCAATGACTCCACCAGCGCCGCCATCTTCGGCAGCAGGCCCAGCACGATGAGGATCACGCCGCCTGCCACGCACACGTAGCGGCTCTTGATGCCGGTGACGGCCACGAGGCCCACGTTCTGCGAGAAGCTGGTATACGGAAAGGTGTTGAAGATGCCGCCGATCAGCGTGCCCAGGCCGTCGGTGCGCAGGCCCTTGGCCAGGTCCTTCTGCGTGATCTTGCGGTCGGTCATCTCGCCGAGCGCGAGGAACATGCCGGTGGATTCGATCATCACCACGATCATGATCAGCGTCATCGTGAGGATCAGGATCGGGTCGAACTGCGGCATGCCGAAGTGAAAGGGCAGCACGATGTCGACCCATGCGGCCTTGCCGACTTTCTCGTAGGTCATGAGCCCGGTGATCGAGGCGACGACCGCGCCGATCACGATGCCCAGCAGCACCGAGATGTTGGCGACGAAGCCTTTGGCGTACTTGACGATGAGCAGGATCGACACGAGCACCAGCGCCGCCACGCCGAAGCCCGAGAGGTCCGCGTACTTGGGGTTGGGCACCGTGGGCATGATCGCGAAGCCCTTGGGCACCGCCGGAATCGAGCTGCCCGGCGAGGTGACTTCGGCAAGCCACTTGGCATACACCGGGTCGACCAGCGCGGGCGCTGTCGGACCCACGGGGTTGCCGAAGATCCAGTTGATGCCAACGCGCATCAGGCTGATGCCGATGACCGCGATGATCGTGCCCGTGACCACTGGCGGAAAGAACCGCAGCATGCGGCTCACGAGCGGCGCGATGAGGATCGACACCACGCCCGCGCCGATGATGGCGCCGAAGAGCAACTGCGCGCCGTTCTGCCCGGGGTTGGCATTGGCAATGGCCACCATCGGCGCGACCGATGCGAAGGTCACGCCCATCATCACCGGCAGCTTGATGCCGAAGAACTGCGTGGCGCCCAGCGCCTGGATCAGCGTGGCGATGCCGCAGCAAAAGAGGTCGGCGGAAATCAGCAGCGCGACTTCATCGGGCGAGAGCTTGAGCGCGCGGCCCACGATGAGCGGCACCGCGACGGCGCCTGCGTACATCACCAGCACATGCTGCAGGCCGAGGGCCGCGAGCTTGCCCGAGGGCAGGCGCTGGTCCACCGGATGGACTGTGGAAACAGAAGAGGAAGTCTCGGCCGTCATCGTGTATCTCCTGGCGCAGCAAGGGGAGAGAAGGCGCGGACGGCGCGTCGTTTCGCGGCGTCCACAAAGTGTGTACGCGAAACTGTATACAATTTATGCGGCAATACGGATGCAGGAAAACCCGCATCGCCGCGCGCAATGGTGTCGGGCTGTTTCTAGGCGAGCAGGGCCTTGACCAGATCGAGCTGCCGGTCAGGTTTGTCGGTGCCCAGTTCAAGGCTCGCCTCGATGCGTTCGAGGTGTTCGGTCATGCAGATCACGGCGCCTTCCACGTCGCCTTTGCGGCAGATGCGAAGGAAGTCCGAGTGCTCATCCGACGAGCAGTGCGGATCGTTCGACGAGTGATACAGCATCGCGATCAGCGAGCTGCGCGCCACCAGCTCGCGCACCAGTTCCGTCAGCGTGTGGTTGCCCGTCGCCTCGGCCAGCGCCACGTGAAAGTCTCCCAGTACCTTCTCGCGCACCGTGCCCATCGCGGGGCTCTGGCGCAGCGCCGTGCGCTCGAACTTGATGTGCTGCTCCAGCACCTGGTAGTCGCGCGGCCGCGCATTCGCGATGAAGAGGCGCACCACCTCGCTCTCCAGGATGCGGCGCACCGCGAACACCTCGCGCGCTTCCTGCACCGTGGGCTGCGAGACGAAAGCACCCTTGTCGGGAATCATCTCGATGAGCTTGTCCTTCGAGAGCATCAAGAGCGCCGCGCGCACCTTGGTGCGGCTCACCGAATAGACCCGGCCCAGCGCCTCTTCGCGCAGCCATGTGCCGGGCGGCAGGCGCTTCTCGACGATGGCGGTGGCGATGTCCTGGGCGATGCTCTCGATGGAGCTGCCCTTGTCGGCAGCCGCGCCGTTCTCGGCGGGGGCGGGGATCGTTTCGGGGAGAGCAGGGGGTTTGGAGCTGGCGCGGGGCATGCGGAGATTGTGGCTCAGCGTTCGATGGCCCCGCCCGCGCCGGCCGGTATCACCCGCGCAGCGTGAAGCCTTCGAGCGCCCCGGTCATGGTCTTGGGCAGCGGCCGTGCGAGTTCGCCGCGCTTGCTGGTCTTGAGCTTCAGCGTGACGAGCGATTCGATGAGCTTGGTGCCTGCGGCCACGCCATCGATCACCGGAACGCCGAGCAGGTCGCCGATGTGCTCGCACAGGTCGGTCATGCCGGCGCAGCCGAGGACGATGCAGTCGGAGCCGTCTTCTTCGAGCGCGCGACGGCATTCGTCGACGATGCGTTCGCGCGCACGCGAGCCCGGCTCTTCGAGCTCGAGCACAGGCAGCTCGCAGGCGCGCACGTTGGCGCAGAAGCGCTCCATGCCGTAGATCTCGGCCAGGTGCCAGGCCTGGCCCATCGTGCGGCCCAGCGTGGTGACCACGCTGAAGCGGCTGCCGATCATGCTGGCCAGGTGCATCGCCGCTTCGGCGATGCCGACCACCGGACCGCGCGCCAGTTCGCGTGCGGCCTTCAGGCCCGGGTCGCCGAAGCAGGCGATCACGTAGCCGTCGATGCCCTCGCGCTCGCCCGCCGCGATTTCCTGCAGCAGGCCGGGCACGGCCAGCGCCTCGTCGTAGTGGCTCTCGATGGAGACCGGCCCCATGGCCGGGCTGACCGCGACGATTTCCGTGCCGGCGTGCGCCACCGCGCGGGCGCAGGCGCCGATCTTCTCGGTCATGCTCCAGGTGGTGTTGGGATTGATGATCTTGATGCGCACGGCGCGGCCCTTTCTTTCTCTTTCAGTGTTTCAAGTCTTGGTGTTGCGGTTCAGGAGCACGTAGAGCACGAAGCCCAGGCCCATGCCGATGAACCATGCATAGTTCGCGCCACCGCGCAGCGCCGGCACCATCACGCACAGGATGGGCACGATGGCCGAGGGCACCAGCGCCTGGATCGCCTTCGGGTTGTAGCCGTTGCTGTACCAGTACTTGCCCTGCTTGCTCATGGTGTAGAGCGCGTCCACGTCGATCTGCTGCTTGCGCACGATGTAGTAGTCGGCAATCAAGATGCCGAACAGCGGGCCGATGAACGAGCCCAGCACATCGAGCGTGTAGTGAATGACCTCGGGGCTGTTGTAGAGGTTCCACGGCGTGAGGAACACCGAGCCCACCGCGGCGATCATGCCGCCCGTGCGCCAGCTGATGTGCTGCGGCGCCACGTTCGAGAAGTCGAAGGCCGGCGAGACGAAGTTGGCGACGATGTTGATGCCGATGGTGGCGATCATGAAGGTCAGCGCGCCCAGCACGACGGCGGTGGTGCTGTCGATCTTGCCCACGGTGTGCACCGGATCGGTGATGAGTTCGCCGAACACGGGCAGCGTGGCGGCGGTGGTGATCACCGTCAGCAGCGAGAAGAAAACGAAGTTGACCGGCAGGCCCCAGAAGTTGCCCTTCTTCACCGCGTCGAAGCTCTTGCCGTAGCGCGAGAAGTCGCCGAAGTTGAGCATGGGGCCGCTGAAGTAGCTCACCACCAGCGCAATGGCCGAGAGCATCACCGGCAGCGCGTCCCAGCCCTGGAACTTGATGCCGCCCAGGTTCAGGTCGATGTTGGTCCAGCCCGCCTTCCACACCAGCCAGCCGCACAGCACCGCCATCACCACGTACACCGCCGGGCCGGCCCAGTCGATGAACTTGCGAATCGCTTCCATGCCGTGCCAGAACACGAAGGCCTGCAGCACCCACATGACCATGAACGCGACCCAGCCGAGCGCCGAGAGGCCGACGAAGCCGTACTGCGCGACATCGGCGTACGGCGCGAGGCCGGGCGCCATGTGCAGCGCCAGCACCATGAAGGCGGCCGACGCGAGATACGTCTGCACGCCATACCAGGCCACCGCGATCAGCCCACGGATGATGGCCGGGATGTTGGCGCCCAGCACGCCGAACGGCGCGCGGCACACCACCGGGTAGGGCACGCCGGTCACCTGGCTGGGCTTGGCCACGAGGTTGCAGAAGAACTGCACGATCACGATGCCCACCAGCAGCGACACCAGCACTTGCCAACTCGAGAGGCCGAGCGCGAACAGGCTGCCGGCCGTGATGTAGCCGCCCACGCTGTGCACGTCGGACATCCAGAACGCGAAGATGTTGTATTGCCCCCAGGTCTGCTTCTTGAGCGGCGCGAGGTCCTCGTTGGTCAGGCGCGGGTCGTAGCCGGGCTTGATGAGGGCGTTCGATTCCGCGTGCGGCGCAATGCCCGCTTCGCTGACCCCGGCGGGGGCTTGGCTCACGACTGTGCTCATGGTCTTTTCCTCGTGCAAGTGTTGGGAAGATGAAGCCGTTTTTGACGCAAATATCGCGCCATATTTCGAGTGCGTTATTTGTATACAAAAAATGCACGCAATCAAGACCATTCGGGGAATCATATATCCGTAGATTCCCTGATGCGGTTGCTGATGCTCAACAAAGTGCGTCGCCAGGTCGACGATTTTTAAGACAGGGGACCCTGGGAGCGATGGACGTGGCGGCATTGAGTGTCATCGGACGTTGGGCCCTGCGCGAGCAGATGCCCATCCGCGAGATAGCCAGGCGTACGGCCCTGTCTCGCAACACCGTCAAGAAGTACCTGCGAGCCGGCGACGAAGAGCCGCGCTACGCCAAACGGGCGAGCTCAAGCAAGCTCGATCCCTATGCCGACAAGCTCTCGACCTGGCTCGCGATCGAGGCCACCCAATCGCGGAAACGGCGGCGCAATCTGCGGCAGATCCACACAGCCTTCAGGCTCACAAGGCCATGGACTGAACCCCATCGGGTCAGAGATCGGCGGAGTCCAACACGCAGGAATCAGTTGGGCCGAATCTGTTGTGGCGCGTTGCGCTGCCTAAGCACTTGCGTCGCAAACGCGGAAGGAGTTGCGGCCTCTTCAGTCGACGCGCCAGGCATCGCAATGGCCGTTGCGGTATCTCCGTGCTCCTGGTGCGCCAGCAGCGCCCGGACTCGGCCCACGAGCGCGGCTCTGTTGGCAACGCGCAGCTTCTTGAAGGCGTTGCCCAGATGGAAGCGGACCGTCGGATACTCCAGGCCGAGCCGACTCTGGATCTCCTTGTCGGGACAGCCGCAACTCACAAGCCACGCCACTTCGGATTCGCGCTTGCTCAGGCGTCCTTCACGCTGCAGCGTTGCCTCCGCGGATTCGCCTTCCTCGATGGCGGGTGCGGATTCCTTCCAGCCCAGCCGTGAAAGCGCGGCGGTGATTGCCGGCTCGACGAGATTCAGGATCTCGATTTCGCCGGCATCGAAATTTCCCCGCTCCCGATTGCGCCAAATGCGAACGTCCCCGACACACCGCTCCCGGTCGTAGAAATAGACATTCACTCCCCAATACATGCGGTCGCGACGAAGGAAGTCATTGAAGAACTCTGTGCGTGACAGGTCTGTCTGGCAAAGCACCTGCGTTGCCAAGGTCGGCTTGCGACGTTGCATCATGGGGTAGGTCAGCGGGTCCACGAAGCGGAAGTAGTCGTCCCAGGACCGCAGGCTCTCCTCCGACATGTTGAGCGCGGTCGTTCGACCAAAACGCTGCCTTTCGCCGTCCCACACCATCGACACATAGGTGTCCGCACGAAGGAGGTCGAGCAATGGAAGTGCCATGCGCTCCCGCAGCTCGCTACCGTCGGTCGCGTTCGCGACCAGGCGCATGAGATCCGACAAGGCTCTGGTCTGAATGGTGGAGAGGTGCATGGTCGATTCCAAGCAAGCTTCATGCGCGGGGCGTCAATGCTAGGCAGTGCAGTGGCTTTCACCAGTCCGGTCTGACCCTACGTTTCGACCGGAAAGCGAGACCCCTAACGATTTCTATAGGTCCCCGGCAAAGCCCCGCTGCGTACATTGAATCGTCACAAACGCCGAACGAGCCATGCACGCGATCGATCTTCCTCTCTCTGCCATTCGTAAGCTCCTCGATGGAGCAACCGTTTCAAGCCTTGATCTGGCCGAGGCCTGCATCGCGCGGTCTCAAGCTCATGGCGACCTCAACGTATGGGTTTGCTTCGACCCCGAGGCTCTGCGGAAGGAAGCGCGCGATGCGGACAGCCGTCTTGCGGCTGGCGAGCGTCTTCCCTTGCTTGGCATTCCAATCGCCTTGAAGGACAACATCGAAGCAGCCGGCATGCCCTGTGGGGCCGGCACGGCCTCATTGAGCGGGAAGCAGCCCCAAGCGGATGCGCAGTTGGTCGCCCGCCTGCGGGCGGCCGGGGCCGTGATTGCGGGCAAAGTGGGTATGCACGAGCTGGCGTTCGGCATCACGACCAACAACGCGGTCACCGGCGCCGTCAGAAATCCCTGGGACCGCGCCAGGATTCCCGGCGGCAGCAGCGGAGGCTCGGGCGCCGTGGTCGGTGCCCGCATCGTCCCCGCCTCCATCGGAACGGACACGGGCGGCTCGGTCCGCATTCCGGCGGCCCTCTGCGGGGTCAGTGGTTTCCGGCCGACGGTCGGGCGCGTGTCGGCACAAGGCATCGCACCGATTTCGCTCACTCGTGACACCGCAGGGCCGCT
This sequence comes from Variovorax boronicumulans, assembly GCF_030812215.1. GTDB lineage: Bacteria > Pseudomonadota > Gammaproteobacteria > Burkholderiales > Burkholderiaceae_C > Variovorax > Variovorax boronicumulans_C. Next base: position 337,487 of record NZ_JAUSSG010000003.1, read on the forward strand.
GGCTTACACCATTGCGGACTGCGCCCTTCTCGATGAGGTGATGACGGGCGCGAAGGACAGCCAGATCAAGATAACGCTCAAGGGGCTGCGCCTTGGCGTCCCCCGGCTTCCGTTCTGGAATGACTTGGAGCCTGGAATCGAACAGGTGGCCGAGTCCGCCCTCGAGGCGCTGCGGCAAGCCGGCGTCGAGCTGATAAATGTCGACATGCCCGCGCTGAGCGAGCTCAACGCCAGTGTCAGCTTCCCGGTGGTGCTCTTCGAGTTCGTGCGTGACATGCGGGAATATCTCGCGGTGCGCGGGCGCGGCGTCACGCTCGAGGAGATGATCGCAGCCGTCGGCAGTCCGGACGTACGCGGTGCCGTCGGTACGCTCCTGACCGGCGGAGGCATTCCCGAAGACGTCTACAACAGTGCGCTTCAGGCAAGAGAGAAGATGCAGGCCCTCTACGCGCAGACATTCGAATCGCATCGGATCGAAGCGCTGGTCTTCCCGACGACCCCGCGCGCCGCGGCCCTCATCGGTGAAGACGAAACCGTCGAGCTGAACGGCATCCGGCTGCCCACCTTCGGGACATTCATTCGCAACACAGACCCCGGAAGCAACGCATCGTTGCCCGGCGTGACCATCCCGCTGGGCCTTGCGAACAACCTGCCGGTGGGTCTCGCACTCGATGGGCCCATCGGTTCCGACCGCCGTCTGCTGGCGATCGCCGAGGCTGTCCAGTCGGCGCTTCCGCCCGCCCCTCAACTCGAAATACCCAACTGAAACCCCGAAGGAGCATTCCATGGATCGTCGTCATTTCCTGCAAGCAACGCTGGCCGCAGGGGCAGCTTCCGCACTGCCCGCAGCCTTCGCGGCCGACCCGCTCAAGGTGGCCGTGATGATTCCCCAAAGCGGGCCCGGGGGCTTGTTCGGCCCGTCGTGCAAGGCGTGCGCCGAGATGGCCGCGACAGCACTGAACGCCCGTGGCGGCCTGCTGGGCCGCAAGATCGAGCTCCTGTACGGAGATGCGGGCCTCGCGCCCGCGGAAGCAGGCCAGGCTGCGCTGAAGCTCTGGAAGGGGCAAAAGGCGGGTGCCGTCATCGGCATGCACGACAGCGCGGTGCGCGGAGCGCTCGTGGGTTTGTTCAAGGGCCAGGTACCGTACCTGTACACGCCCGTCTATGAAGGCGGGGAGTGCGCGAAGGGCACGTACGTCAAGGGCGAGACGCCGCAGCAACAGCTCGAGCCTGTGATCCCATGGCTGGCAGCCGAACGCAAGCCGACCAAGTGGTACATGATCGGCAACGACTACATCTGGGGCCGGAACACCAATGCCACCGCCCGGGCCTACATCGAGAAGACCGGCGCCAAGGTGGTCGGGGACGAGTACCTTCCCTTCACCGTGGACAACTTCGATGCGAGCCTCGCGCGCATTCGCGACAGTGGTGCCGATGCCGTGCTGGTGTCGCTGGTGGGCGGCGCTTCGGTGACCTTCAACAAGTCGTTCGCGAGCTTCGGTCTTTCGGACAAGGCGATTCGCCTGGGCACGCTGATCGAGGAGAACACCCTCGCGGGCATCGGCTTCGCCAATGCGCGCAACCTCTATTCGAGCTCCGGCTACTTCGCCAACATCGACACGCCCGCGGCGAAGGCGTTCGCTGCGGACTATGCCAAGGCGAATGGCGCCAATGCGCCGGCATTGAACGGCCTTGCAGAATCGACCTACGAAGGCTTCCTGATGCTCGAAGCACTTGCCAAGAAAGCCGGCAGCCTCGATCCGGCGAAGCTCGATGCCGCCTCCGAAGGAACGACCTACAACGGTCCCAGAGGCACGGTGACCGTCAAGGCGCGCCATGTGGAGCAGGACATCTACGTGGCCGACGTCACGGACAAGGGCTTCCGCGTGGTGAAGACCTTCCCGAAAGTCAGTGCCGGCCAGACTTGCAAGGTCTGACCATGCTCGACGGCAACATCGCGCTGCACGGCCTGAATCTGGCCTACGAGTTGGCCACGCTCGCGCTCACGACGCTGGGCCTGGCCATCGTCTTCGGCCTGCTCGGCGTCATGAACATGGCGCACGGGGAATTCGTGATGCTCGGGGCCTATTCGGTGGTGACGGTGCAGAAGCTGGGGCTGCCGCTGGTGGCCGCGGCGCCTCTGGCGGTGGTGGTGTGCGGCGTGCTCGGGTACGTGGTGGAGCGCTGGCTCATACGGCCGCTCTATTCGCGGCCTTTCGATACGCTGCTTGCGACCTGGGCACTCGCCATGCTCATGCGAAAACTCGTCGAAGCGGTCTTCGGTAGAGAGTACCGAAACGTCGAATCGACGTTGACCGACCCGATGACGGTTTTCGGTTCGCAGTACCCTGCCTATCGCCTGGCGCTGATCGTTCTGGCGATCGTGGTGATGGCGGGGCTCTACCTCTGGTATCGGCGAAGCGCGGCCGGGCTTCGAGTGCGTGCGATGACGGCAAACCCTGTTCTCGCGCAGGCGCTGGGCATCAACACCAGGCGCCTCGCTTCGCAGGCGTTCGTCATCGGCGTCGTGTTCGCCGGACTGTCGGGGGTGCTCCTGGCGCCGTTGATCCGCATCGAACCGGGCATCGGCGTCGACTACCTCCTGGACGCTTTCTTCGTGCTGGTCGTGGGCGGCCTCGGCACCCTGGGCGGCATGTTCGGCGGTGTCGGAATCATCGGCGGCTCGCAGGCAATCACCAGCAGCGTGGCAGGGCAGACCAGCGGTTATGCGGTCGTGCTGATGCTCTCAATCCTCTTTCTGTGGCTCAAGCCCAATGGCCTTTTCTCGCGACGCTAAATCGGCGGCCTTTCTGGCCGCGGTCCTGGTTGCGCTGCCGTTCGCGTCCAGCGAATTCGTGGCGTACCAGATTGCCCTGTTCCTGATCTATGGGATTGCCGCGCAGGGCGTCGCCCTCTGTTGGGGACGCCTTGGTTTCCTGCCTCTGGGGCACGCGCTCTTCTTCGGTCTGGGTGCCTACCTCTTCGGGGGGATGCTCAAGGGCGCGGAGTCTAACCCTGCCTTGTACCTGGCGCTGCCCTTTGCCGTGGCGGCGCCGGCGTTGCTCGCCTACGTCATCGCGCGCCTGGTCTTCGCCAGGAGCTCGCGCAGCGGGCCCTACTTCTCGCTCATCACCCTGGCGCTGACCATGCTGGGCTTCCTTGCGGCGCAGCAGTGGAGCGGTCTCACCGGCGGCTTCAACGGCATGGCGAACATTCCCGACATTCCCGGCACGTCCCGGTACGAGACCCTGTACTGGCTCGTGGCGGCAGTCGCAGTCGTCTCGACCCTCGTGCTTGCGATGCTGGCGTCCCGACCCATCGGGGTGATCTGGGAGGCGGTGGCGCAGAACGAGGAACGGCTCCAACTGCTCGGGTACGCCACGGACCGGGTCAAGGCGAACGCCTATGCGTTCTCCGCCTTGCTCGCGGCGGCGGCGGGTGTGCTGTTCTCCGCGCACCAGGGCATCGTGACCCCGCAGGCGATGAGCTTCATCCTCTCGACCGAGTTCGTCATCTGGGCTGCGGTGGGGGGAAAGGGCAGCGCGCTCGGGCCTTTGCTCGGTGCCACCGTGGTGGGCTATGCGTCCGCCGAGCTTCGCGAGCAGTTTCTCTACTGGGAAGTCGCGGTGGCGGCCCTCTTCATCGTCGTGGTGCTGTTCCTGCCGAACGGGGTTGCGGGCCTGCTCAAGCGTCGGGCCGACCCGCGCCACGGCAAGGATTCGCCGGCCCCGGCGGCGCATCAGGCGGCCATGTCCGCGGCGCCCGTTTCCTTGACCCTCCATGAGGTGAAGACGGCCCAGTCCGGCGTGACGATTCTCGATGGGCTTTCACTGGCCCTCGACGGGCCCGGCATCCGCTGCGTCATCGGCCCCAACGGCGCGGGGAAAACCTCTTCGTTCAACGTCATCACGGGTCGGCTTCCTCTGCTCGGCGGTGGCGTCGAGCTCAACGGCCACGACATCGGCGGCTTGTCCGCGTGGCGCGTGGCGCGCAAGGGCATCGGACGCAAGATGCAGGTGCCATCGGTGTTTTCCGACCTCACGGTGCGAGAGAACCTGGGGCTGGCTGTCTGGGCCGGACGAGCCTCTGCCATCGACACGCTGAGGCTGGCCACGCTGGGATGGCACACCCGGCTTCTCGCCGACATCCTGAAAGAGTTTCCCGCCCTCGCGTCGCAGCTCGACGCTCCGGCCGGCACGCTGGCGCAAGGGCATCGGCAAGCGCTGGAACTGGCGATGACGCTGCTTCCCGAGCCGAAGCTGGTGCTGCTGGACGAGCCCTGCGCGGGCCTGTCACCCAGCGAGACGCATCAGATGATCGACGCCATCAAGACCCTGGTGAACCAGATCGGCGCGGCCGCGCTGCTGATCGAGCATGACATCACGGCGGTGGATGCCATGGGCGGCGATGTGTATGTGCTGCACCAGGGGCGACTTCTCGACAAGGGTTCGCTCGCGGACATCCAGGCCAGCGCGGTGGTGCGTGCGGTGTATGCGGGAGGTCGCAAATGACACTGGTCTTCAATGAGTTGGTATGCGGCTACGGCGACACCGTCGTGGTCCGGGGGGTCTCTGGCGAAGTCCAGACCGGCCATGCACTCGCCATCGTGGGAAGAAACGGCGTCGGAAAGAGCACGCTCCTGAAGGCGCTGGCCGGCCAGTTGCCGCTCACGCGCGGTGGCATCGACTGGAACGGCCAGGCGCTCGGCGACAGGCCGCTTCACGCCCGGCTCGGCCTGGGAATCGCCTTCGCGCCCCAGGAGAACGTCGTCTTCGGCGAACTGACGGTGGCGGACAACCTGTGGCTGCACCTGGATGACCGGAACGCCGAACGCTATGCGGAGGCCTTCGGGCACTTTCCGCTGCTGCAACGCCGGCTGGGCCAACGGGCGGGGTCGCTCAGCGGCGGCGAGCGCAAGTTGCTGTCCTTCGCCAGGACCATGGGGCTGAAGGCAAAGCTCGCGATGCTCGACGAGCCGACCGAAGGCGTCCAGCCGGAAAACATCGACCGAATGGCCGCGATGGTCAATCGCAGGAAGGCCGGCGGCGATTCATTCATCATCGTCGAGCAGAACCTGGAGTTCGTGGCAGCCTTTGCCGACTCGGTCCTGGTCCTGGACCACGGCGAGGTTGTCTTGCAAGGCAACTTCGCTGCCCTGGGCCGCGAGCGCATCGAGCAGCACATGGTCGTCTGAGCATCTTCGCTCGATGCGTGCTTCACGTTGCCGTCAGCGCGCGAAGCTCCTCGAGCAGCTTGACCGAGGGGCCCGGCAGCATGCCGGCCCGCCGGCGAAAGGCCGTCAGGACTCGCTTGTCGCTTGCGCCGGGAATGTCGAGGACATCGATAAGCCCGGCCTTTCGCTCGGCGTCGTACATCGGTGCCGGCATCCACCCGAGAAAGCCCGAGTGGCCGATCAGGCTCTTGAGCGCCATGACCGAGCGCGTCTCGACGACCACGTTGGGCAGCGCAAGGTTGTGCCGCGCAAAGACGCTCTTCATGTGCTCGAACGGTGCGGTTCCCTTTGGAAGGATCGCCCAGCGCTCGGCGAGGGTGTCTGAAAGCTTCAGCTTCGGCTTCTTGCGCAGAGGGTGGTGACGGCCAGCCACAACGTAGCTGGTGTCTTCCCATCGGCAGTCCTTGACGGCGACGATCTCGGCGGTGTCTTCGGTGTCGACGCCGAGCGCCAGGTCGATCTCGTGCGAGACGAGCGCGTCCGCGAGTCGGTCCCAGACGCCTTCGATGATCTGAACCTGAAGGTTCGGCCACTTCCTGCAGGTCTGGCCAATGGCCGAAGGAAGGACGAGACAGGCGATGCTGCCGACCGCACCGACGCGGATCGTGCCCTTCGCCAGCCCGAGCATGGCCTGGATGTTCTCGCTCGCGTGCTCCGATTCGCGTTGCAGCAGCAGTGCATGCGGCTGCAGCGCGCGGCCCACGTCGGTGAGCTGCATTCCCTTCGAGTGGCGCTCGAACAGCGGTGCCCCGGCCTGTTCTTCCAGCCTGCGGATCGTGCGGCTCAGCGCGGGTTGGGTGATGTTGAGCGCCTCGGCTGCTCGCCCGAGGCTTCCCGAAGAAACGATGGCATTGAAGGCGACGAGCTGCTGCAGATCGAAAGTCATGCTGAAAGGTAATGACTTTTTCTCTAAAAGGCAATTTTCAAGATGGGGCCGTGATTTCACACTTCTGCCATCGAGACAGCATTGCGAATTCGCGGTGCACAGCAGGAACAACACGCAATGACCGGACCCGTACCGCACGCCGCTGCCGCGACGCCCGCACAAGCTGCCATCGCCGCCCGCACCATCACCGTTCGCGAGGCCGTGTTCGACTTGATGCGCCGCTTCGGAATGACCTCCGTGTTCGCGAATCCAGGGTCGACCGAACTGCCCATGTTCCGCGACTTCCCGAGTGATTTCCGCTACGTCCTCGGCCTGCAGGAGGCCTGCGTGGTCGGCATGGCGGACGGCTATGCGCAAGCGACCCGGAACGCTTCGTTCGTGAACCTCCATTCGGCTGCCGGCGTGGGCAACGCCATGGGCAACATCTTCACCGCCTTCAAGAACCGCACGCCCATGGTGATCACCGCCGGGCAGCAGGCGCGTTCGATCCTTCCCTTCGACCCGTTCCTGTCGTCGGCCCAGGCCACCGAACTGCCGAAGCCCTACGTCAAATGGAGCATCGAGCCTGCACGTGCCCAAGACGTGCCGCTGGCGATTGCCCGGGCCTACTACCTGGCCATGATGCCGCCTCGCGGTCCGGTGCTGGTGTCGGTGCCTGTGGACGACTGGGACCAATACACCGAGTTGGTTCCGACACGGACCGTGAGCACTCGAACCCGCCCGGAGCCGGAGCTCATCGCCCGGATTTCGGCCTCGCTGGAAGCAAGCGAGCGCCCGGCGTTCGTGGTGGGCGCCGCAACCGACCGAGACGACGCGTGGAACGAAGTCGTTGCATTGGCGGAGGCCCACAACGCCCGCGTGTGGGTCGCTCCGATGTCCGGACGGTGCAGCTTTCCGGAAGACCATCGCCTGTTCGCCGGCTTCCTTCCGGCCATGCGCGAGCGCATCGTCGAACTGCTGGAGGGTCACGATCTCGTCCTCGCCATCGGCGCGCCGGCCTTCGCGTACCACGTCGAAGGCGCGGGCCCTCACGTGCCCGCCGGTGCCGCCCTGTGCCAGCTGACCGAGGATCCCGACACGGCGGCCTGGGCGCCCGTCGGCATCTCGGCGGTCGGCAGCATCCGTTTGAGCGTGCTCGACCTGCTGGCCCTGCCGCCGAAGAAGACCCGCCCGCTTCCCCCCGCAAGAAAGGCCGCGCCGCGCGCGGAGCCGACGCCGCTGATGTCGGTGGCGTACGTGCTCCAGACGCTCGCCGAAGCAAAGAAGCCGGAACACATCGTGGTCGAAGAGGCGCCGAGCGCAAGGCCCGTGATGCAGGCCCACTTGCCGTTCACACGCAGCGAAACCTTCTACACGATGGACAGCGGCGGGCTCGGCTACGGCATGCCCGCGTCCGTGGGTGTTGCACTGGGCAAGCCGGGAAGCCGGGTCATCTGCCTGATCGGTGACGGCTCCAGCATGTACTCCATCCAGGCGCTGTGGAGCGCGGCGCAGAACAAGCTGCCGATCACCTTCGTGATCCTGAACAACCGCCGGTACGCCGCACTCCAGGATTTCGCGCCGGTGTTCGGCTTTTCGCCCACCGATGTCGTGCAGGGCACTGAACTGCCCGACCTCGACTTCCAGTCGCTGGCCAAAGGGATGGGATGCACCGCAGTGCGCGTGACCGACCCGGCCGAGCTGCGCAAGGCCCTCGACGAGGCCCTGTCCAGTGACGCGCCCGGCGTCGTGGAGGTCCGGGTCGCCTGACCCCCGCCAGTCATTGCCGTTCCAGCGCGCGACGCATTCTTTCAAACCAACCTACGGAGACAAGCCGATGAAGATTTCGATGTTGATCAATGGCGAGCGCACGGACGCTCGCAACGGCGCAACCTTTGAGCGGCGCAATCCTCTGGACGGCAGCGTCGCGACGACCGCACCCGCGGCCACGACGCAAGACGCCATTGCCGCCGTGGATGCCGCGGCGGAAGCCTTCAAGACCTGGTCCACCACCGGGCCCGGCGAACGCCGGGCGCTGCTCATGAAGGCTGCGCATGCGCTGGAAGCCAAGGCGGAGGCCTTCGCGGCGGCCGTTGCCGCCGAGACCGGCGCATCGGCCATCTGGGCAGGTTTCAATGTCCACCTGGCCGCCGGCATGCTGCTGGAGGCCGCGTCGCTCACCACCCAGATCAGCGGCGAGGTCATCCCCTCGGATGTGCCGGGCAATCTGGCCATGGCCGTGCGGCAGCCTGCGGGCGTCGTTCTTGGCATCGCCCCCTGGAACGCGCCGGTGATCCTGGCCGTGCGTGCCATCGCGACGCCGCTGGCCTGCGGCAACACGGTCGTTCTCAAGGGCAGCGAAATCTGTCCCGCCACGCACGGGTTGATCATCGAGGCGCTGCAGGAGGCCGGTCTCCCCAAGGGCGTGGTGAACTTCGTGACCAACGCGCCTGCGGACGCTGCTGCCATCGTCGAAGCGATGGTGGCGCACCCCGCGGTTCGACGCGTCAATTTCACGGGCTCGACCCACGTCGGCAAGCTCATCGCGGCCACCTGCGCCAAGTACCTCAAGCCCGTGGTGCTCGAACTCGGCGGCAAGGCCCCGCTGGTCATCCTGGACGATGCCGACGTCGATGCTGCCGTCAATGCAGCGGTGTTCGGCGCATTTGCAAACTCCGGACAGATCTGCATGTCGACCGAACGCATCGTCGTCGACGAGCGCATCGCCGATGAATTTGTCGCCAAACTCAGCGCGCGGGCCGCGAGCCTTCCGCTGGGCGATCCGCGACATGGGCCGGTGGTGCTCGGTTCGGTGGTCGACATGGGCACCGTCAATCGCTGCAACGAACTGATCGACGACGCGCTGTCCAAGGGCGCCAAGCTCGTCATCGGCGGCAAGGCGAAGGACACGCTGATGCCCGCGACGCTGCTCGATCACGTCACCTCGGAGATGCGCATCTTCAGGGAGGAGGCCTTCGGTCCTGTGAAAGGCATCGTGCGAGTCAGCGGCGTCGAAGCCGCCGTGGCCTGCGCCAACGACAACGAATACGGCCTTGCAGCCGCGGTGTTCGGCCGCGACGTGGCGCGAGCCATCCAGGTCGCGGGGCGCATCGAGTCGGGCATCTGCCATGTGAACGGTCCCACCGTCCACGACGAAGCACAGATGCCGTTCGGCGGCGTCAAGGGCAGCGGTATCGGGCGTTTCGGCGGCAAGGCCGGTGTGGAGGCCTTCACCGAACTGCGTTGGCTGACGGTGCAGACCACGCCGCGCCACTACCCCTTCTAGCTGCCCCCCGCCAGTTGGCATCGCCCCGGCCGCCTTGCGGCCGGGCGTGGAGTACTGCGCCCAAAATTCACAGGAGACAAAAGTGAGCTTCATTCAATTTCGGTTGTTCGCGATGACTTCAGCTGCCCGGTGCGCCGGCCTGGTCGTCTCTGTGGCCCTGGCCTTCGCCTTGCCCGGTGCCGCCTTTGCCCAAGCCTGGCCGGCAAAGCCCGTCAAGGTCATCGTCAACTTCCCCCCGGGAGGTGCGGCCGACCAGATCGCAAGGTCTCTGACGCAGCCGCTGCAGGACGCGCTAGGCCAGCCGGTGGTCATCGAGAACAAGAGCGGTGCCGGCGGCAACATAGGTGGCGAGGCGGTGGCGAAGGCCGCGCCCGATGGCTACACGCTGCTCATGAGCTCGGGCGGCATGGTCTCGGTCAACCCCCACATTTATCCGAAGATGTCGTTCGATCCGGCCAAGGACCTGGTCCCGGTGGCTGCGGCAGCGCGTGTGCTTGTCTTCCTCGTGACGCAGCCATCGTTTCCTGCGAAGGACGCCAAGGACTTCCTGGCGCATCTCAAGGCGAACCCGGGCAAGCTGTCATTCGGCTCCCCAGGCAATGGCAGCTCGCCTCATCTGGCTGCCGAGATGATGAAGTCACAGGCGGGCGTCTTTGCGACGCACGTCCCCTATCGGGGCGCTGCACCTGCGCTGACGGATCTGCTGGCGGGCCAACTGGACTTTCTGTTCGATCCAGGCGTGGCCATCCCGCACATCAGGGCGGGCAAGGTCAGGGTTCTTGCCGTTGGCAGTCCCAAGCGATCACCCTTGTTTCCTGATGTGCCGACCCTGGACGAGGTGGGACTCAAAGGATTCGATGCCGACACGGTGTTCGGCTTCTACGCACCGGCCGGCACGCCCGCGGAAATCATTGCCCGCTTGAATCGTGAGATCAACAAGGCGCTCACGTTGCCTGGCCCGCGTGAGCGAATCGCAGCGCTCGGCGGTGAAGTGGCGCCCATGACTCCGGCGCAGTTCCATGACAAGGCGCTGGAGGACGGCAAGCGATTCGGCAAGGTCATTCGGGAGAGAAAGATCGTCGGCGACTGATCGCCTCGTTCCGTCGCTGTACCTCCTCCCTCCAAATTCATCGTTGGAAGGCGACTCGGTTTCCCTCACCTCAATCGTCCACCCCGGAGACATTCATGAACTTTTCGAACATCAAGCGTCGCGTTCTGACCCAAGGGCTTGCCCTGCTGGCCGCAGCACCCGTCCTGGCCGTTGCCCAGGAGGCCAAGCCGGTCGAATGGGTGGTTGCCTATGCTGCCGGCGGTGGCTCGGACACCGTGGCGCGCACTGTGGCCGAGGCCATGAGCAAGACCCTCAACCGCACCATCATCGTAAACAACAAGCCCGGCGCGGCCACCAACATCGCCGCCGACTATGTGGCGAAGTCCAAGGACTACGGCAATGTCGTGTTCACCGCCGACTTTGCCACCCTGGCTGCAAATCCCTCCTTGTTCGCAAAGCTCCCCTACGACGCGGAAAAGGACTTCACGCCGGTCGGCCTGCTGGCGCGATTCCCGCTAATGCTTGTCGTGCACCCCAGCAATCCCGCGAAGAACTTCAAGGAGTTTGTGGCATGGGTCAAGGGCAGTCCCGGTGGCGTGAACTATGCGTCTGCCGGCATCGGCAGTCCGCAGCATCTGGCAGCGGAACTGCTGAAAGATCGCACCGGCCTGCCGATGACCCACGTCGCCTACCGCGGCGGCGCGCCGGCAGTGATCGACCTGGTAGGAGGTCAGGTGCCGTTCGCACTCATGGATTCGGCTTCGGTTCAACAGTACGTGACTGCAGGCAAGCTGCGTGCACTTGGTGTCGCCAGCGCGGAGCGGCTGAAGAACTTCCCTGAGGTTCCTACGCTGGCCGAGCAGGGCCTGCCCGGGTTCGAAGCCTCGGCATGGCAGGGACTGGTCGTGCCCAGCGGAACGCCGCCGGCCACTGTCGCGGCACTGAGCAAATCACTGCAGGCTGCGCTTGACTCCGTGCCCGTCAAGGCCCGCTTCCAGACGCTGTCCCTGGAGGCGTTGCCCGGAACGCCCCAGCAAATGACCGCCTACGTCCGCACGGAGCGCGACCGCTGGGGCGCTCTGGTCCGCAAGAACAACATCAAGCTCGACTGAAAACAACTGCCATGAAAACGCAAGTCGCGATCATCGGAGCCGGCCCCGCGGGACTGATGCTCTCCCACATCCTTCACCACCAGGGCATCGAGTCGATCATTCTGGAGACGCGCAGCCGCGAGGCCATCGAGGCCACGATCCGCGCCGGCGTGCTGGAACAGGGTACCGTCGACCTCATGAAAGAGATCGGTGTGGGCGCCCGCATGGAGCGCGAGGGCTTCCGGCATGAAGGAACCATCCTGCGCTTCGACGGCATCGACCGCCGCATCGATTTTCCGGCGCTGACCGGCGGCAAGGCGGTGATGGTCTACGCGCAGCATGAGGTCATCAAGGACCTCGTGGCGGCGCGCCTGGCATCGGGCGGCGACATCCGGTTCGAAGTGTCGGATGTGAGCCTGCATGGGCTGGACTCCGCGTCGCCGAGCGTTCGCTTCCGGCAACCCGGCAGCGAACTGCAGACCATCGAGGCCGATTTCATCGCCGGCTGCGACGGCACGCAGGGCGTCAGCCGGCCCTCGATTCCACAAGGCGTGTTGAAGGGCTTCGAGCGGCTCTATCCGTTCGGCTGGCTGGGCATCCTCTGCAAGGCGCCGCCGTCGTCCGAAGAACTGATCTACGCGCTGAGCGACCGCGGCTTCGCGCTGGTGAGCACCCGGTCGCCCGAAGTGCAGCGCATGTACCTTCAATGCGAGCCGACCGACAAGATCGAGAACTGGTCGGACGACCGCATCTGGAGCGAACTGCGCACCCGCCTGGCCACCCGCGACGGCTGGGCGCCCATCGAAGGCGAGATCTTCAGCAAGACCGTGGTCGGGATGCGCAGCTTCGTGACCGAGCCGATGCAGTACGGCCGACTGTTCCTGGCAGGGGATGCGGCGCACGTGGTGCCTCCGACCGGTGCGAAAGGCCTGAATCTGGCGGTCGCCGACGTGCGCGTTCTCGCTCGTGCGTTCGGGGAGTTCTACAAGTCGGGCCGCGAAGACCTGCTCGAACGCTACAGCGACATCGCGCTGCGGCGCATCTGGAAGGCGCAGCGCTTCTCCTGGTGGATGACCTCGATGCTGCATCGCTTTCCGGGTGCCGACGAATTCCAGCACAAGGTGCAGATCGCGGAACTCGACTACGTCACCGGCTCGCGTGCTGCTTCGACCGCCTTGGCGGAGAACTACGTCGGGCTGCCGTTCGACGAACTCGCCCATTGACCCGTGCACGACCGCTCGCCAAGAGGCGGAAGCAGAAAGAGTCGACCCACCCCTGGGCGCGAGGCAATGCCGAACGCCCGACATGGAGACAAGACATGAACCATCACTTCCCTTCGGCAAATGCCGCCGGCTCACGGGGGCGCCCTTGAACGCCACTGCTGCGGCCTTCAAGGGCAATGCCGACATCGGCCGGCTGCTGGACGACGGTCCCTACACGACCATGCAGAAGCTCGTGGTCTTCCTGGCCGCCCTCTCGATCGTGATGGATGGATTCGACGGCCAGCTCATCGGGTTCGCCATTCCTTCGATGATCAAGGAGTGGGGCATCACGCGCGAAGCCTTCGTCCCGGCGGTGGCGGCGGGCCTGATCGGCATGGGTATCGGAAGCGCCTGTGCGGGGCTGTTCGCCGATCGCTTCGGCCGCCGGATGGCCGTCATCGCAAGCGTCTTCCTGTTCGGCGTGGCCACCTGCGCGATCGGCCTTGCGCCCGATGTGCTGACCGTGGCGGTGCTTCGATTCATTGCCGGCCTGGGCATCGGCGGCGCGCTGCCGAGCTCGACCACGGTCACCGCCGAGTTCACGCCTGCCCGCCGCAGGACGCTTGCCGTGACGGCCACGATTGTCTGCGTGCCCCTCGGCGGCATGCTGGCAGGCCTCTTCGCCGCGCAAGTGCTGCCGGCCTTTGGATGGCGCGCACTGTTCTTCATCGGCGGTACCTTCCCTATGGCCCTGGCGGTGCTCCTGCTCTTCATGTTGCCGGAGTCGCCGCGGTTCCTCGCCCGCCATCCGGCCCGCTGGGGCGAACTGAGCAGGCTGCTCGGACGCATGGGGCGCCCCATGGCTCAGGACGTGACCTACACCGACGCCGCTGAACAAGTCGTCGAGAAGCGCGCCGGCTTCGGCGCACTCTTTTCGGACGGCCTGGCCCGCGACACGCTCGCGACCTGGGCTGCGTTCTTCATGTGCCTGACGGCCGTGTACACCGCCTTCAGCTGGCTGCCGACGATGCTGACGTCGGAAGGGCTTTCGATGGCGGTCGCCGGCTCGGGACTGACGGCATACAACCTTGGTGGCGTGATTGGCGCGCTGGCCTGCGCGGTGGCAATAACGCGCTTTGGATCCCGCTGGCCGTTGGTCCTGTGCTGTGCCGGCGCTGCTGCAAGCGCGTTTGCCCTGCAGACCCTGAATGTTGGAAAGGACACCAGCCTGCTCATCTTCGGATTCGGCGTGCACGGCATGTTCGTGAACGCCGTGCAGTCCACCATGTACGCCCTGTGCGCATTCATGTACCCGACCAGCGTCAGAGCCACGGGGACCGCATCCGCACTGGCATTCGGGCGCCTCGGCGCGATCCTGAGCGCCTTTACAGGGGCGGCCGTGATCACGGCGGGCGGGGCCACGGCGTATCTGGCATTGCTGGGTACGGCGATGTTCTTCGCCATGGTCGCGCTGCTCGTCGTTCGCCGGCACATTCCCAGGCGCGAGGTGCTGTTGCGGCGTGGTCGAGACCAGGGCTTGCCAGGTGTGTTGCCGCCGCAAAGCATTTCGCGGGAGAGGTCATCATGAAGATCTCGATCGTCGGCGCAGGGGCGATGGGGTCGCTGTTCGGTGGCTTGCTCGCCGAGTCGGGCAACGAAGTCACGCTGATCGACGTGAACGACGCGCACATCGGCGCGGTCCGCACCGAGGGGCTTCGCCTGGCGACCGATGGCGGCGATCGGCAGGTCACGGCGCTGAAGGCCGTGCGCCCGGAAGATGCCGCTGGCTTCCCCGATCTGCTCCTGGTATTCACCAAGACGCTGCACACCAGCGCGGCCCTGTCCGGAGTGCGGCATCTGATCGGTCCAGGCGTGCATGTGCTGTCGCTGCAGAACGGCTTGGGCAATATCGAGAAGATCGCCGGGTTCGTGCCGCCGGAGCGCGTCCTGATCGGTGTCACCACATGGCCGGCGGACATGATCGGCCCCGGCCACGTGCACTCGCACGGCAAGGGCGTCGTGCGGCTCATGGCGGCCGACGGAATCGATCGCCCCTTCGTTTCCGAAGTGACCGAAGTGCTCACGAAGGCCGGGCTCGATTGCACCTCGGACAGCACCGTGTGGGCGGCGATCTGGGAGAAGGTCGCGTTCAACGCCGCATTGAACAGCATCTGCGCCGTATCCGGCTGCACGGTCGACGAACTCGGCAAAGTGCCCGACGGCAGCCGCCTCGCGAACGACGTTGTCACCGAAGTTCTGTCCGTCGCACTGCGCCTGGGCATCGATGTCGATCTCGCCAAATGCCGGGGCAATGTGGCGAGCGCCATCGCCCAGCACAAGGGACACAAGCCCTCCATGCTGCAGGACGTGCTGGCCGGCCGCCGTACCGAGGTGGAGAGCATCAACGGCGCCGTCGTGGCGCTGGCCGGTCCCCTGAACATCGCGCTGCCTGTCACGGAGACATTGTTGGCTCTCGTGCGTCTTGCGCAAGCGCGCACCATCGCCTGACGCCGCAATCGATACGAGACACGCGCACCGCCGCTCAGGAAATTCTCATGCTGTTGAACATTGAAGACTACCGGCGCAGAGCCCGCGCGGTGCTGCCGCGATTCGTTCATGACTACATCGAAGGCTCTGCCGACGATGGCCATTGCATGCGTCGAAATGCGGGCGACCTGTCGACCATCGAGCTCACGCCGCGCGTGCTGCGCGACACCACGCAGGTCGACACCTCCGTCGAGGTCTTCGGCCGGAAATGGGCACTGCCCATCGGCATTGCGCCGACAGGTCTCAACGGCCTCGTCCGGCCGGAAGGCGACCGGCTGCTGGCGGCCGCGGCGGCCGATGCAGGCATTCCTTTTTCACTGTCGACCGCTTCCAACATGCGGCTGGAGGATGTGCGCGCAGCCGCTCCAGGCGGCGTGCAGTGGATGCAGCTGTACGTCATGCACCGCGAGATGGCGAGCCAGATCGTCGAGCGTGCCCAGAGGGACGGCTACCAGGCGTTGGTGCTGACCGTGGACGTTCCCGTCAGCGGCAACCGCGAACTCGACCTGCGCAACGGGTTCCGCATGCCTTTTCGGCCGACGCCCCGCCTGGCCTGGGATCTGGTGAGTCACCCCAGGTGGTCGCTTCGGATGGCCCCTCGCGGCGCACCGGACTTTGCCAATCTGACGCCCTCGGGCGGCGGCGCGGGTTCGACCAGCATGCAGGCGGCGTTGCTGGCTCGTGCCATGGACCGGTCGCTCGCCTGGGAATCGCTGTCGTGGCTTCGCGGATTGTGGAAGGGACCGCTCCTTCTCAAGGGCGTGCTCCATCCGGACGACGCACGCATGGCGGTCGACCATGGCATCGACGGCCTGATCGTGTCGAACCATGGCGGCCGCCAGAACGATGCGTCTCCCTCGGCGATCTCCGCGCTGCCGCGCGTCGCGGGGGCAGTCGCCGGACGCATTCCCGTGTTCATGGACGGCGGAATCCGCCGTGGTGGCGACGTCGCGAAGGCCCTGGCCTTGGGTGCGACGGCTGTGTTCGTGGGCCGGCCCACCCTCTACGGCCTGGCGGTGGGCGGGCAGCAGGGCGCGGCAGCCGTGCTGAAAATCCTGGCCGACGATCTGACGCGCAACATGACCCTGCTCGGTGCCACAACGGTGCGCGATCTTCCGGCTCGCCGGGTGGCGGGTGACGCCTCAGGCGCTTGAAGCGGTCGAACCCGTCGAGACAGCGCCGCTTGCGCGGTAGGCGCGGGGCGAGAGGTCGAACCGTTGCCGGAATGCCCGGCTGAAGTGGCTCAGGTCGTTGAAGCCGTGCGCCATCGCGATCGCCGAGATGCCAAGGCCGGCGCGCGCCGGATCCTGAAGGTCGGCCGCCGCACGCTCCAGGCGCCGGCGCCAGATGTACCGCGTCAGGGATGTGTTCTCGGCTTCGAACAATTTGTTGATGTAGCGCGGCGACAGGTTCAAGGCGGTGCTCACCATCGACGTGTCGAGTTCGCACACGTCGAGATGGCGCTCCACGAAGTCCCTCACGCGCATCAATGCGGTTGCCCGGTATTCGGAGAGCGGCAGCGGTGAGGCCAGGATGACCTCGTCCAGGGCGGCGGCCAGTAGTTCGGTGAAGTTCCTCACAACCTTCTCCGAGGCCGCGGGCGGCAGAAGCGAGGCTTGCTTGCTGAAGCTGACCAAATACCCGAAAAGGATGGGGCACATCTGGCTCGATTCGCCGAGGCTTCTGGCCGTGATGCGATGGATGCTCCCGGCCCGGTGCGTGATGGCCGAGCGCGCCAGCTTGATCGTGATGATCTTGAACGTGTCGTCGAACCTGAGCGAGTAGGGGCGCTGCGCGTCGCAGACGGCGCCATCGCCCGCCTTCAGCACCACGCTTCTTCCATCCTGCTGCGCCATGGCCACGCCCGAGAGCACGAAATTGAAGATCAGCGACTCTTCGCTGGCGCGCGCTATGGCCGAAGGCTGGCGCTCGACGCGATGCGCCGAAGCCTCGATGCGGGCAACGCTCAGCCCGTCGAGGCGCGATCCCTCGACGGAGGCCTCGAAGGCCATTCCGCTCATCGGCCTGCACTCGAGGTCGACCAGCGCACGGCACACGACGTCCTGCCAATAGCCGAACTTGTCGTGCTGATCGAGGCCGGCGGTGGAAGCGAGGATCGAGGTCGAGGTGACGGTGGAGGTCGACATGGCGGCCCGCCTTGGGGCTGACGTTGCACTTGCTCGGTGCCCGGGTAGAGCAAGCCCGGTGCATGAGTCCGGATGCCCGGAGTTTGATGGAAATCACGCAAGGTTGATGCCAAGGAAACCCTAGGTCACGCCACGGGGACGCGCGTGTTTCAGCCTCTGGGAAGGGCCGTTCCAGTCAACTTTTCCGGCCGCGCCAGCAAAGTCGCGCGTGCCGGAAAAAAGCAAAGTTCCGGCAGGCCTTCGCGGAGGGCTGTAACCGCAACGGAGCGCACCTTGAAGACATCCACTCACATGCAGAACGCCGGCGACACCGGCCTCCTCGGCAACCGTCGCCAACTGCTTCGCGGCGCGGCAGCGCTCGGCGCGGTGGCGGCCCTTGGCCAGGCCAGCGCGGTCTGGGCAGCCGACAAGGACACGATCAGGATCGGCTACATCAGCCCGAAGACGGGGCCTTTCTCTCCCTTCGCCGAGGCCGACGACTTCATCCTCGACCAGGTGCGCAAATCGCTCGCGGACGGCCTTGTCGTCGGGGGCAAGAAATACAAGGTCGAGATCCTGGCGCGCGACGACCAGAGCAGCCCCGACCGGCAGTCCAACCTGGCGGCCGAACTCATCAACAAGGAGAACATCGACCTGATGCTGGCGCAGGTGGCGATCGGCCCCAACGCGTCGCAGCAATGCGAGCTGAATGGCGTGCCCTGCATCTCGACGGTCGGCCCGTGGCAAGCGTGGATGTTCCCGCTCAAGGGCGACCCGGCCAAGGGCTTCAAGAGCGTCTTCCACTTCTTCTGGGGCCTTGAAGACATCTCCGACGTGTACCTGGACATCTGGTCCGGCGTGCCGTCGAACAAGGCGGTGGGATCGGTCTTCAGCAACGACGTGCCCGGCAACGCCATGGGCGACCTGAAGCTCGGCATGCCCGGCGCCTTCGCCAAGGCGGGCTACAAGATCGTGGACATCGGCCGGTTCCCGGTGGGCGCCGACGATTTTTCCTCCTACATCCAGGCGTTCAAGAAGGACAACGTCGAGATCGTCACCGGCCTGTTCAATCCGCCCGAGTGGGCGTCGTTCGTCAAGCAGTCCGCGCAGATGAACTTCAAGCCGAAGGTCGCGACTGTCGCCAAGGCTCTGCTTTTCCCGGGCGGGGTCGCCGCACTCGGCCCGCGCGCCGACGGCATGTCCACCGAGATCTGGTGGACGCCCGCCTATCCGTTCAAGTCGAGCCTCACCGGCCAGACGGCAAGGCAGTTCGCCGATGCCTACACCGCCGCCACGAAGCGCGAGTGGACCCAGCCGATGGGCGTCGTCCATGCGCTGTTCGAAGCGGGCATCCAGGCACTCAAGGCCAGCGGCGACCCCAAGAACCCGGTCAAGGTGGCCGACGCCGTGCGCGTGATGAAACACGACACCATCATCGGCAGGCTCGACTTCACGTCGAGCGGCATCAAGAACGTCTCCAAGATGCGTGTCGTCGGCGGCCAGTGGCGGGTGAACGCGGCAGGCAAGCCCGAGCTCTTCATCACGAACAACAAGACGGCGCCCGAGATTCCCGTGCAGCGCAAGTTCGAACTCCTGAAGCTGGGCTGAGGAGCTGCCATGCTGCTCGAACTGCGCGACGCAACCAAGCGCTACGGCGACATGGTCATCATTCCGAAGCTCTCGCTTTGCGTCGAGGAGGGCGACTTCATCGGCGTGATCGGCCCCAACGGTGCCGGCAAGAGCACCATGTTCGGGCTCATTTCCGGCAGCACGCGCTGCGACGGCGGCAGCGTCTTTCTCGACGGCATGGACGTCACCACGCTGGATGCGGCGCAGCGTTGCCGCGCCGGCATCGGACGCACCTTCCAGATTCCGCAGCCTTTCGAAGGCATGACCGCCTACGAGAACGCCCTGGTCGCCGCGAGCTTCGGCCGCAGCGGGACCGGGAGTGCCGCACAGGCCCTGGCGGTCGATGCGATCGAACGCTGCGGCCTCGCGCCGGTCGCGGACAAGCTGGCGGGCACGCTCACGCTGCTTCAGCGAAAGCGCCTCGAGCTTGCGCGTGCCATCGCCACGCAGCCGCGCCTCCTGTTGCTCGACGAGGTGGCCGGAGGCCTGACCGACGGCGAGATGCAGCAATTGCTGCAGCTGATCGTCACGATCCATCAAAGCGGCGTCACCATTCTCTGGATCGAGCATCTGGTGCATGCCCTGGTTTCCGCCGCGGATCGTCTGGTGGTGCTTGCCAGCGGCGCTGTCATCTGCGACGGCGATCCCGGATCGGTCATGGGCGACCAGACCGTGCGGGACACCTACCTCGGTTCCGACATCGGCGAGGAGGTCGACCATGCTGCGCACTGACCGTCTCGATGCGTACTACGGCCTGTTCCAGGCGCTGTTCGGTTTCACGTTCGAGGTCAGGCCAGGCGAAACCGTCGCCCTGATCGGATCGAACGGGGCGGGCAAATCGACGCTGCTTCGTTCGATCGTCGGTTCGGTGCGCACTCGCCCGGACGGGGTCCTGCTCGACGGCCGGCCCGTGGGCGGAGAGCCGGAGCGCAAGCAGCTCGATCGCGGCATTGCACTGGTGCCCGAAGGCCGGCGGCTGTTTCCCAGCCTGACGGTCCGCGAAAACCTTCAGCTGGCGATGCGCAACGGCCGCAAGGGGCCGTGGACCGTGGAGCGCCTGATGAAGGAGTTTCCGGTGATGGAAGCCTTCCAGCACCGTCCCGCGACGGCGTTGTCGGGCGGCCAGCAGCAGCTCGTGGCTCTTTCGCGCGCGCTGGTCTGCAATCCCGACTATCTGCTGTGCGACGAGATCTCGCTGGGCCTCTCGCCGGTCGCCGTCAACGAAGTCTATGAACTCCTGGGCCGCGCACGCAGGGACGGGCTGGCGGTCGTGCTGGTGGAACAGAACGTGAAGCGCGCGCTTTCCGAATCCGACCGCTTCTATTGCATCCAGAAGGGGCGCGTGGTGCTGGAAGGCAGCGCCGAACACGCGGACCACGCGCAAGTTGCCCAGGCCTACTTTGGAATCTGACATGCAAGCACTACTCGAAACCATCGCAGGCGGGCTGATGCTCGGCGCGCTCTATGCCCTCTTCGGGCTGGGCCTGAGCCTGAGCCTCGGCGTGATGAAGATGATCAACATCGCGCACGGCGACCTGATCGTCCTGGGCGCCTACCTGTGCAGCACGGTGATGCAGCTCCTGGGCATAGGTCCGTTCATCTCGTTGCTCGCCGTGGTCCCGATGATGTTCGTCATCGGCTATGCGCTGCAGAGGGTCCTGCTCAATCGCGTGGTGGGCAGGGGAGCGCTTTCGCCGCTGCTGCTGACCTTCGGGCTCTCGATCGTCCTGCAGAACCTCCTGCAGGAGGCCTATACGGCCGATACGCGCAGCCTCCAGGCCGGCGAGTTCGCCCTGCAGGGATTCGACCTGGGCGGGGTGTCCATAGGCCTGCTGCCGCTCGTCTCGACGTTGATCAGTGTGGCCATCTTCGCGGGCACCAGCTGGTTGATCGGCCACTCGCATCTGGGCCGGCAGGCGCGCGCCGTCGCGGACGACCCCGGCACCGCGCGGCTGGTCGGCGTCGACGACCGCAACTTCTTCGCGCTGGTCACCGGCTTCGTCCTCGCCGTGATCGCGCTCGCATCGGTGATGTACGGCATCAGGACGCCGTTCTCCCCCACGGCCGGGCCCGAGCGCCTGCTGTACTCCTTCGAGGCCGTTGTGCTCGGCGGCCTCGGCAATGTCTGGGGCACGTTCGTCGGTGGCTTGATCATCGGCGTGGCGCAGCTCCTTGGTGCCAAGGTGTCGTCGGGCCTCGGCCCGTTCTTCGGACACCTCGTCTTCCTGATCGCGTTGCTGGCACGCCCGCAAGGGCTTTTCGGAAAGGGTTCGCGATGAACTCGGTCGCACTGATGAATGGGGCCCGGCCGCGCAAGGCGGGCAGGGCGGTCGCTGGCGTCGCGTTGCTCGCCGTGCTGGGCGCCCTGGCCTTGGCGCCGTGGTTCACGAGCTTCGCAACCCAACGCCTCCTCGTGGAAGTCTTCACCGTCTTCGCGATGGCGCTGGCCTGGAACCTGCTCGCAGGCTACGGCGGGCTGGTCGTCGTGGGGCACCAGATGTTTGTCGGCGTGGGGGCCTATGCCCTTTTCGCCCTGTCCAACAGGTTGGGAATCAACCCTTGGATGATGCTGCCGCTCGCGACCGCGGCGACCGCATTCTTCGCATTGCTGAGCGCGCTGCCGATGTTTCGGCTCAGCGGCGCGCATTTCGCGGTGGGGACATGGGTGCTCGCGGAAATGCTGCGGATCCTGACGCTGAACAACGAATGGCTGGGAGCAGGCGGCGGCATGCCGCTCGAGGCCCTCGGGAGCTTCGATCGTTGGACGCGCAACGCGGGTGTCTATTGGTCCGCGCTCATCACCGGCGTCGGCGCGCTCTTCATCGCCCGCCTGATGCTCAGGGGCAAGCTGGGCCTGGCGCTGATGAGCGTGAGGGACTCGGAGGCCGCCGCGGCCGCATCCGGCGTTTCGATCCAGCGGGCCAAGCTCGCGCTGTGGGTCATCGCCGGCTCCATCACCGGGCTCGCGGGAGCAGTGGCCTACATGAACACGCTGCAGGTGACGCCGGATGCGACCTTCTCGTTGAATTGGTCCGCTGCCGCCATCTTCATTGCAGTCCTGGGCGGTATCGGGACACTGGAAGGCCCGATCCTGGGAACGATCCTTTACTTCCTCTTGCGCGAGTCCTTCGCCAGCTACGGCTCGTGGTATTTCATCGGCCTCGGGTCGCTGGCCATCGCCACCATGGTGTTCGCACCCGGCGGCGCCTGGAGCCTCGTCACCCGGCGATGGGCCATCGATCCTTTTGGCGTGCGACGCGACATGCCTCGCCGCTGACCTCATCCCCTTCAGTTCAGTTCACTTCCGGTCAAGGAAATCCAGATGTCCGAAACAGCATTCAAGGTCGCCGTCGTCCAGGCTTCCCCGGTCTTTCTCGACGCGATGGCGTCAACGGAAAAAGCCATCGGCCTCATTGCCGAAGCAGGCGCAAAAGGCGCCAAGCTCGTGGCCTTTCCCGAAGTTTTCATCCCGGGCTATCCGTGGTGGCTGTGGCTCGGAACGCCTGCATGGGGGATGCAGTTCGTCTCCAGGTACCACGCAAATTCGCTCCGGTCCGACGGACCGGAACTCGCGGCAATCGCCGCGGCTGCCAAGAGGTCGGACATCAATGTAGTGATCGGTTTTTCCGAAATCGAGGGTGGATCCCTGTACCTCAGCCAGGCGCTCATCAGTGACAAGGGCGAGATGGTGTTCAAGCGCCGGAAGCTGAAACCCACGCACGTCGAGCGCACGTTGTTCGGCGAGGGCGATGGATCGGACTTCCAGGTCGCCGACAGCAGCGTTGGCCGGCTGGGTGCGTTGTGCTGCGCGGAGCACATCCAACCGCTCTCCAAGTACGCGATGTACTCGATGCACGAACAAGTGCACGTCGCTTCCTGGCCGTCGTTCACGCTGTACCGCGGCAAGGCCTTTGCGCTTGGCCATGAGGTCAATCTCTCCGCCAGTCAGATCTACGCGCTGGAAGGGGGCTGCTACGTGCTTCACGCGAGTGCGGTCACCGGACAAGACATGTTCGACGTGTTGTGCGATACGCCTGAGCGAGCGGAGTTGCTCAATGCCGACGGAGCCAAGCCTGGTGGCGGCTACTCGATGATCTTCGGACCGGATGGACAGCCATTGGTGGCACACATGCCTCAGGACCAGGAGGGCCTGCTCTACGCAGACATCGATCTCGCCAACATTGCCGTGGCCAAGGCGGCTTACGACCCCTCGGGCCACTACGCTCGCGGCGACGTCGTACGCCTCATGGTCAACAAGAACCCCCGCCGAACGAGCATCAGTTTTGGAGAGGGCGTCACCGATGGGGCGCAATGGACAGAAGCCAAGCCAGATTGAATTCCTTTGCTATCGCCGATGGCGTGCCATGCGCGGGCAGCGGCATGACCATGCGTATCTGGCCCCGAGGATAGAAAAGCTCCGTTCTCAGCCGGCCAAAGAGCCTTCGCACGCCGCGTTGTCAGGCGAGCATTCCTCGCGAATATCGAGCGAATCAGCTTCGTGCTTCCGGGATGTCCGCCGCTGTTCAGCGTGTTGCGCGAGGGGGCGCATCTCAAGACTTTCTCGTGCATTTCTGTTGCGTCGAGATTCCCATGATTGGTGTTTCTTGAAGCTGTGGGTCAAGTTGGAGAAATTTCAAAGAAGGCAGTCTCGATCCTGGCAACAAAAAGAAAGAATCTTCGTGCTCGATCTGAATGAAGTGGCAATGTTCGTACAAGTGGCGCGCTACGGCAGCTTTGCCGAGGCCGCGCGACGGTTGCGCATGCCTACCGCCACGGTGAGCCGGCGCATCCAGCAACTTGAAGCGCGGTTGGGCACGCGGTTGATGCAGCGCTCGACCCGCAAGCTCGCGCTGACGAGCGCGGGCGAATCTTTCCATGAGCGATGCGGCCCGGCAGTCGAGGAACTCATCGAAGCCGGTCAACTGCATGTGGCGGAAAACGCGGAGCCCCGCGGCATGGTGCGCGTTGCTGCTCCAGCCGGCTTCTTCGATTTCTTCCAGATGGAATGGGTGGAGAAGTTTCTGGCCAAGCATCCACTTGTGCGCCTGGACTTCGTGCTCAGTGACCTCCTGGTCGATCTGATTGCCGAGCGCATCGATGTCGCATTTCGCGGTGGACCCTTGCAAGACTCCAGTCAGGTGATCCGGCGAATCTTCGCGAGCTACGGCGAACTGATCGCCAGCCCTTCCTACCTGGCGGCGCATGGCATGCCCGCCGACCTGGAAGAACTGCGCGCGCATGAGTGCGTGGTGCAGTCCAATGCCGGTGGCTGCGTCACGTGGCACTTGCAGGACATCGATGGCATGCAGAAGGAGGTGCGCGTGAGAGGGCGTTTCAGCAGCAACGCACAAGAGGTTCTGCGCAAGGCCGCGTGCGCCGGCCTTGGCATCGCGGCGCTGCCGTCGGTCCTGACTGCATCAGATATCGCGGCGGGCAGACTGGTGCGGGTGCTGCCGCAGTACACGCGGGCCGGTCACGGACTGAGCGTTGTCTATCCCAGCCGCCAGCAGCGCCCGCTGGCGGTAACAGCTTTCGCCGACATGGCTGTGGAGAAGCTCAGTCATCAGGATTGGGTACCAGCATCCAGTGCATAGCGCTCAGAGACTGTGCGCCCGCAGGGACCTCCCCGCTACGGGCGTTCCGTTGAAGAACCGCGGGCAAAAGCAAGGGCCGATTGATTTCACCGGCTTCGGATTCCCGAGGCGCCTTGGGCTCGATGCGCGATCCCAGGAGCCGCAGCGCTCGAACAGAACGCTCGGTCCGCGGTGAGCCGCTGGCGACCTATGGCATTTCCCGTGCGCTGACCGGATCGGCCGTAGGCGGCAGCGCCCCACGCAGCGGGCTGGTCGCAAGCTTGCGCGTATCGGGCAGCGGCTGCGGCGGCGGAATGAGTTGCGTGCCTTCCATGCGGGTGCTGCCCGCGCCGCGGTTGCTCGAGCGCTGCAGCGTCGCATCTGGCAGCAGCGGCGCGGCGTTCACCCCGCGCAGCATGATGTTGTCGGTGCTGGGCTGCGTCTGCAGCTGCTGGCCGCGAATCTCGTCGTAGCGGTCGTAGGCGAAGGCCTCGGTCGAGGCGCCGTCGCGCATCACTGCGGGACGCAGGAACATCATCAGGTTGCTCTTGCTGCGCGTGCGGTTCTCGTTCTTGAACAGGTTGCCCAGCACCGGGACGTCGCCGGCCAGCGGCACCTTCTCGATGTTGTTGCTGTAGGTGTCCGACAGCAGGCCGCCCAGCATGATGAGGCCGCCATCTTCCACCAGCACGCTCGATTCGATCGAGCGCTTGTTGGTGGTCGGGCCATTGGGGTTGCTCAGCGAGTTTTGATCGACGGTCGAGGCCTCCTGGAAGATCGTCATGCGCACGGTGCCGTTCTCGTTGATGGTCGGGCGCACGCGCAGCGTGAGACCCACGTCCTTGCGCTCGACCGTGGTGAACGGGTTGACGCCCACCGAGCCCGAGGTGCTGGCGTACGAGCCGGTAGGGAAGGGCACGTTCTGGCCGATGATGATCCTGGCTTCTTCGTTGTCCAGCGTCAGCAGGTTGGGCGTGGAGAGCACATTCGCATCGCCATCGCTGTTGAAGAAGTTGGCGATCGCGCCCAGGATGTACTGGCCGCCGATCTTGCCGGCGATGCCCAGGTTCAGCCCCGGCTGGATCGAGGAGGCCAGCCCGGCGGCATTGCGGGTGGCCAGCGCCTGGGTCAGCGCCAGGATGTTCGACTTGTTCAGGCTGGAGTTGGTGCCGATGACCGCGTTGTTGCCCAGCGCGCTTTGCCACTGCACGCCGAAGTTCGCGGCCTTGTTCGCGCTCACCTCGACGATCAGCGCCTCGATCATCACCTGCGCGCGCCGGCCGTCGAGCTTGTCGATCACCGCGCGCATCTGGCGGTACTGCGGTTCGGGCGCCGTGATGATCAGCGAGTTGGTCGACGGGTCGGCCTGGATCTGGCCGCCGGTGGACGGCTGGTTGGCGTTGTTGAGCGGCGCATTGGCGGCCGGCGAACCGCTTTGTCCGCTGCCGCTCATGCTGCTCTGGTTGTTGGGCTGGAAGCTGGTCTGCTGCGGTGCGGGGCTGCCGCCGCCACCGGTGGCGCCGGGCGTGCCCGGCGTGGCCTGCTGGTTCGCCGCCATCGCTGCGCGCAGCGTGGCCGCCAGGCGCACCGCATCGGCGTTCTTCAGGTAGACCACGTAGATGTTGCCGGCCAGGCCGTTGCTGCTTTCCGCGGGCGGACGATCGAGCTTCTCGACCAGCGTGCGAACCAGTTGCGCGCGCGCAGGGTTGGCCGCGCGCATGAGCACCGAATTGCTGCGCGGGTCGGCCAGCAGCGTGGTTCGGAACGATGCGTCGGCACCGCCCGGTGCTTCGCTGACGCTCGGCGCGCCCGACGCACCGCCCTCGATGAGCCGCTGTACCAGCGGAATCAGGTCGGTGGCGATCGAGTACTTCAACGGGATGACCTCGACATCGGACGCATTCGGCACATCGAGCGCCGCGATGATGCGCGCGAGCCGGCGCATGTTGTCGGCGTAGTCGGTGATCACGAGCGAGTTGTTGCCCGGGTTCACATTGATGGGGTTGTTCGGCGGAATCAGCGGACGCAGCACCGGCAACAGGCTGTTGGGCGACTCGTGGTTGAGCCGGAAGATCTGCGTGACGACCTGGTTGCTGGCCGACGCCGACACGGCGCCGATGGAGGTGTTCACGGCGACGCTGTGCAGCTTGGCGTAGGCTTCGGGCAGCACCTTGTAGAGGCCCTCGGTCTCCAGCACCGCAAAGCCTTGCAGACGCAGCGCCGCAGCGAACTGATTGAAGGCGGCTGCCGGCTGTACGGCGCGGTCGGTCACGAGGTCCATCGTGCCCTTCACGCGCGGATCGACCACCACATTGCGCCCGGTGACCACCGCCATGGTGCGCGCCACGGCCTCGATGTCGGCGTTGGAGAAATTGAGCGTGATCGGGCTGCTGCGAGCAGCAGGCGCTGGCGCGGCATCGACCGGCGCGGGCGCTTCCACCGTCCGTGTCTCGGCTGCGGCAACCGCCTGCAGCGTGACCCGCACCGAATTGCCGTGCAGCTCCGCCGCGTACTGCACCGGCTGCCGGAGATTCAACACCACCCGGCTGCGCTCGCCGGCCTGCACCACATGGATCGAGCGCAGGTTGGGCTGATTCACTTCGATGGCTGCCCGCCCGACATCGTTGGTGGCACCTAGGAAGTCCAGTGCGATGCGCGCGGGAGTCGCGACCGAAAAACTGCTGG
Organism: Variovorax boronicumulans; assembly: GCF_030812215.1. Taxonomy (GTDB): domain Bacteria; phylum Pseudomonadota; class Gammaproteobacteria; order Burkholderiales; family Burkholderiaceae_C; genus Variovorax; species Variovorax boronicumulans_C. The sequence goes on from NZ_JAUSSG010000003.1 coordinate 364,775, forward strand.
GCACGGCGGCGAGCGGTCGTGCCAGGTCGATCTGGATCACCTCCGCGCCCTGTTGCATGGCGCTCGTGACCGCCTTGATCGCGTTCTGCGCAGAGGCGCTGCCGAGCGCGCCGGCCGCAAGCAGACCCAGGCACACGGCCCGGAGCCTGAACCGAAGAGCGCCCCGTGCGCCGAGGTCTTTCACTGGCGGGCGGTTCGTCTCAGATCGAATGGCCGGGCACCAAGAGGAATCATTGCGGCACACAGCAGCCGCAGGGGAAAAGGGAGCATGGGGTAAGACGCCAACGGCGGTTTGAATTTCGATGTCGATCACACGCCGTTGCTGTCTCGCCGACCCTTGGGGGGCGCATTCGCATCCACCGCCCTGCATCGCTCGCAAGGGATTCGGTTCTTGCGAGCGATGCGGACCCATGTGTCATTCGGTAACCTTGCGTGCTGATTGTTTACTGAAACGTGGACCTTTCGTTAGCCATGAAAAATGGAATTCAGACGCTCATTTTTCGAGGCAATCGCCAGGGGCGCCGGATGCCGGCACCAAGCGCTCTGAAGTCGAGGCCCTGCCATGGTGGGGTGCCCGATTTCTGGTGAAACCGAATCGCCACGGGATTCGTGCGGTGGACGGTCGCCGAGCCGGCGGAGCCCCAGCAACAGGTTCTTCAGCCATTTGCCGCTGCCGGAAGAACTCCTTCGTGAGCGCGAGTCTTTCGCTGTCGTCATCTCATCGGATTGGCGCCGGGCCGAAAGAGACGAGCCTGCGAGCGGAACGGGCCAGACACGCTCCTTCGCCGACAAGCCCATCTACTGTCACGCGGCCCCCGGGGCCGAAGTGGGGAGGCCCGCGCCGCCGAAGCATCATCTGCCACGACCTGCTCGAAAACCACATGAAGCTCTGCATCGAGCCCGAGTTGCAGCATCACGGCGCGGGGGCGCGCATGTAATCTCGTGCGCACGATCACGGTGCCGGAAGCGGCTGGGCACACCGATGGTCCTGATGGCCGACCGCGCGCGCCGCCGCCGAGAGCAATCTGCCCGAGCCCTCGATCATGGAGTGATCACATCGATGAAGACACTTTTGCTGAACAGAGAGGATGTGGGAAGCCTGATCTCCATGAAGGAAGTCATCGGGACGGTGGAGGAGGCGTACAAGGCCTTCAACAGCGGCCAGGTGATTCAGCCGGCCTATACATGCATCCACCTGCCGCCACCGCGGGGCGAAATCGATTTCAAGCTGGCTTATTGCGAGACCAACGAGATCATCTCGATGAAGGCTTCGTCCGGGGGATTCCCGAACAACCCCACCGAGCACGGCGTGCCTAGCGGCATGGGAACCGTCCTTTTGTTCGACGCCAAAACCTGCGCGCTCATCTGCGTCATGGATGGCAGCCTCATCACCGGCCTGAGAACCGGCGCCGCCGGAGCCGTTTCGGTGAGGGCGCTGGCCCGCAAGAACGCGAAGACCATCACGTCTATCGGGACCGGCAATCAGGCCCGGATGCAGATCCGGGCGATCCGGGAGGTGATGACGATCGAAAGCATCCACGCATGGGACGACCAACTCCAGGCACTCGCCCAATACAAGGCCGATATCGAGCGAGAGTTCGGCATCCCGGTGGTGACGGCACGCTCCAAACAAGACGCGGTGGAACAGGCGGACATCCTCGTCACCACCACCCGCGGCAAAGGTTCGTTGGTGGAGGCCGCCTGGGTGCGACCCGGCACGCACATCGTCGCCATCGGCACGGACACGCAAGGCAAGCAGGAACTGGAGCCGGAGATTTTCAGGAACGCAAAGATCGTCAACGATTCGATCGCGCAGTGCATCGAGAAGGGCGAAACCTGGCACCCGCTGCACAAGAACATCATCCACGGGGACGACATCCACGGCGAGATCGGCGAGATCCTGCTGGGCAGGAAACCGGGGCGCGAGACCGATGACGAGATCACGATCTTCGACGCCACGGGCATGGCCATCCAGGACAACACGACGGCGAACCTGATCTATCGCAACGCCATCGCCCGCAACACGGGCATGGCCTTCGAGTTCACGTGCCCATGACGCTCCCGCTTGAACACCCCACCCTCCGCGACATCCACCAGGCGCGGGAGCGGCTGAAACCGCACATCCGTCACACGCCCTTGCTGCGCGCCGAGAAGATGGAAACCACCCTCGGGTGCGAGGTGTACCTCAAGCCCGAGACGCTGCAGATCACCGGGGCCTTCAAGATCCGGGGCGCGCTGAACAAGGCCCTGTCGTTGCCCCGCGAGGCGATTGCCAACGGCATCATCGCCACGTCGTCAGGCAACCATGCACAGGGTCTGGCCTATGCCGCGCGGATGCTGGGTGTCAAGGCGCTTCTGGTGGTTCCCGTCACCACGCCGAAAATCAAGGTGGAGAGCACCCGGGCGCTCGGGGCGGAGGTGATTCTGTTTGACGGCGACACCGCGGCGCGATGGAAACGCGTTTACGAGATCGCGGCAGTCAACCACTACGCCGTCGTGCACGCATTCGAGGACCCCATGGTCATGGCGGGCCAGGGAACCATTGGCTGCGAAATCCTGGACGATCTGGCCGACGTGGACACTGTCATCATCCCCATGGGCGGCGGGGGGCTCATCTCCGGCATTGCCACCGCCATCAAGGAAACCAGGCCCTCCGTACGTGTGGTGGGTGCGGAACCAGCGCTGACACCCAAGTACTTCCATAGCCGTGTCAACAAGAAGCGCACTTCACTGCCGCTGAAGAACACGATCGCCGACGGCTTGCGAATCAGTGTGCCGGGCTGGAACCCCTATCCCATCATCGAAAGGTACGTCGACGAGATCGTGCTGGTGGAGGACGAACACATCGTTGCTGGCATGCGCATGCTGGCCAAGGATGCCAAGCTGATCGCAGAGCCGGCTGCATCGATCGGCATTGGCGCCTTGCTGGCGGGTGGACTCACGGTGAAGCCGCGCGAGAAAGTCTGTGTGGTGTTGACAGGCGCCAATTGGGATCTGTGCGACCTTGCCGATGTTTTTCAAGACGGTGAATGATCGTTCTCGAGTTCGAGGACGCATGCGATGGAAAGGCAGCGCCGCCATCGCGGCCCTTCATGAGCACATGAAGGGCCGCGCTTCTGCGGCCGAATGCATCACGCCTTCGACGAGTTCGTGAACGGTGCTGCGACCGGGAACATGCGCGCGGCCTAGAAATCGGCGACCTTGCCCCATGCGGTACCGCTGAACCGCTCCGGCCGGTATGGCGTGGGGTCCACGATCGGTTGGGCACCGGTGGCAAGGTCCGCGATGAGGTGGCCGGCACCGGGGCCAATGCCGAAGCCGTGTCCGGAAAATCCCGCGGCCAGGATGAACCCAGGCATGCCAGGCACTTCGCCGATGCCGGGAACACCGTCTGGCGTACTGTCGATATAGCCGGCCCAGGCGTGCGTGATCTTTGCCTCGCCAAGCTGGGGCAGCAGTTCGACCGCGCGGCGTTGCGTCTCCTTGATCGCGGACATGTCGGGCTTGGGGTCGAGGATGCGCACCCGCTCCATCGGCGTCGGCGCATCGAGCCGCCACCTCGCCAGCGTTTCATGGCCGCCCCGAATGCCTTCCAGGCCACCCGGACGAAGGTTGCGCCAGCGCTTGGCGAACATGGGCACGAATTGCGGCGAGAAGCGCATGAACTGCGGCGTCACGTCCACGCGTGCGCGGCCGCTGATGGCCAGCGCGTAGCGTCCGTCGCTGCGGCGCGTGGCGGAGACGCCCCCACTGACCAGCGCGTCCGGCAAGCGATGCGCCACAGGGGCCACGCTCAGCATGGATTGCCGGACCGAAGCCTGCGGAAAACGGATGCCCAGCTGGCGGCAGAACGACGAAGCCCAGGCGCCGCCTGCAAGCACGGCCGTCCGTGTCTTGATGACGCCGGCTTCCGTGATCACGCCGCTGACCCGTCCGCCTTCCGTCTCGATGCCGCGGGCTGCGCAGTTCTGGTGGATGCTGCCGCCGAGCTTGATGAGCGCAGCGGCCACGGCGGGCGCTGCCTTGGCAGGATCGGCGGTGCCGTCGCTGGGCGAGAAGACGCCGCCTTTCCAGGCACGGCCGGTTGCCTGCCCGCGCTCGGCAGCCTCGCGGCCAGTCAGCATGTGGGTGGTCACGCCCGCGGTTTTCGCAAACTCCCGCCAACTGGCCCAACGGGAAATCTCGGCCTCGTCATTGCTGAGGTACAGCAGCCCGCAGCGGTGAAACCCCGTGTCTTCGCCGCTCTCGGCGGCAAAGCGTTCCCAGAGATCGAGGCTCTTGCTCGCCAACGGCAGTTCGCGCGCATCGCGGTTCTGCTGGCGGCACCAGCCCCAGTTGCGGCTCGATTGCTCGGCGCCGATCCGGCCTTTTTCGACGAGGGCCACCGACACGCCGCGCTGGGCCAGGTAGTAGGCGGTGAAGACGCCGATGATGCCGCCGCCGATCACGACGACATCGGCGAAGGCGGGCAGTTGGGTGGATGTGTGGATGTGGTTCAGCGGAGGCGACATGGTGCAGCTCGCTCGACGGTTCAGGCTGGAACGCTCTGGACCACGTAGAACTTCGCCACGCGATCGTTGCTTTCCCACCCGATCGGCGCACCCTGGGGCACGAAAAGCGCATCGCCCGCGCCCGCCGACAGCACGCTGCCATCCGGGGTGGCGAACCGCACGCTGCCGGCCAGGAGATGCATGAACTCGTTCACGCGATGCGGGCGAACGATGCGGTGGTAAGGCGTCGAGTCCCACGTGCCGGCGCTGTATTGCGCACCGTCGTCGATGAAGACGTTGTCGCTGCGGCACTCCGGCGAAGGGCCCAGCAGCACTTCCGCGGGCAGCGTGGCCGAAGGTTTGAAGTTGGCGTCGGCGTGCAGGGGGAAAAGGCCGCGCTGGGTCGGTTTCTCGCAGGCTGCCGCGCAGAAAACGAAACGCACCCGGGAGCCGGCCTGGATGTGAAGCGAGGTGCCGCATCCGATGACGACGCCCGCCTGGGGGCCGACCACCAGCGGGGCCGCCCCGGCTGCGGTCAGGGTCAGCTCTCCTTCGACCACGACGATGGTTTCGATGTGGGGATAGCTTGCGACTTCGATCTCGCCGATGAAGCTGGTGCGGCCCGCGCTCATCGCGCCCGGTCCCTCCCAGGCGATCTCGCGATGCCGCGCAAAAGGATCGTCCTTGCCGAACGCCGCCCTGCGGAAGGCGGTGGAAGAAACGGATGCGCCGTCGGCGCGATGCAGTACCAGGGCCATGGTCATTGATTGCTCCTGCGCGATGCGCAATGTCTTCACTGAAAGCTGTCGGTCAGTCGTTGCTGGGTGCCGAGGCATCCCGGAAGCCAAGAATGGCTTTGGTTTCCAGGTACTCCTCGAGACCTTCTGTTCCGTACTCGCGGCCGTTTCCCGATCGCTTGTAGCCCCCGAAGGGGGCATGCGGGTTCCATGCCGGATAGTTGATGTGCACCTGGCCGGAGCGGATGCGTGCCGCGACGGCGCGCGCCGCGCCGAGGTCCGTCCCTTGCACGTGGGCGCCCAGGCCGTAGACGGTGTCGTTGGCGATCTCCACGCCCTCGTCCACGCTGTCATACGGAATGATCGCAAGCACCGGCCCGAAGATCTCTTCCTGCGCGATCTGCATCTGGGAGTGCACCGCGGTGAAGATGGTCGGACGGCAATAGAAGCCGCGGCTCAAAGCCTCCGGCCGCCCAGGGCCGCCACAGATGAGCCGCGCGCCTTCGGCGATGCCCACGCCGATCATTTCCTGCACCCGATTGAACTGCGCGCGGTTCGCCACCGGGCCATGCGTCGTCCGCTGCGAACGCGGATCGCCCACGACGATGCCGCCTGCCGCTTCGAGCGCGATCCGTTCGACTTCGCCGAGGCGCGCGCGGGGCACGATCATGCGCGTCGGGGCGCTGCAGGATTGGCCGACGTTGCGGAAGCCCGCCGCCACGCCGGGCGGCACGGCGCGCGACAGGTCCGCATCCGGCAGGATGAGGTTGGGCGACTTGCCGCCGAGCTCCTGGGCCACGCGCTTCACCGTCGGGGCTGCCGCCTGGGCCACCAGCACGCCGGCCCTGGTCGAGCCGGTGATCGAGATCATGTCCACGTCAGGATGCTCGGCCAACGCAGCGCCGACCTCCGGCCCATTGCCGTTCACCAGGTTGAACACACCCGGCGGGGTGCCGGCGTCGTGCATCACCTCGGCAAAGAGCAGGGCGCTCAGGGGCGAGAGTTCGCTGGGCTTCAGGACGACCGTGCATCCAGCCGCGAGGGCGGGGCCGACCTTGGCGGTGATCTGGTAGAGCGGCCAGTTCCATGGCGTGATGAGGCCGCACACGCCGATGGCCTCGCGCACGATGGCCATGCCGCCCCGGTGGGTGACGAACGCATAGCCGCGTGCATTGTCCCGGGCCACGCGGATGTGCTCCGCTGCGGACGGCACCTGTGTGCTGCGCGCGAAGCCGATGGCAGCGCCCATTTCCAGCGAGATCGCCTGCGCGAACAGTTCTGCGCGCTCCAGGATCAGGGCGTGGACGCGATCCAGAAGCAAGGCCCTGGTCTCGGCGGAACTCGTGGACCAGGCCGCGAATGCGCGCCGCGCCGCAGCCACGGCGGCGGCGACATCGCCTGCACTGCCCAGCGCGATCTCCGCGACGGGCTCCTCGGTCGATGGGTCGACGACGGCGCTGCGGGCTTGCGCATCGGGCACGACCCATTCGCCGTCGACGAACATGCGATCCAGGCGCCCGGCGCGCCTGAGGTGCTCGACGATCGGGGCGTTCATGGCGCGGGCCTTTCGGAGACCGCGCACGGGTTGTTCGTTGCCATGCTCGACAGCGTGGCGAAGCGAGCGCTTGATCGTGCGGTGGAGTGCGTCATGACGGGCCTGAAGTCGGGGCATTGGAAGACCCAAAGCTTAGGCGGCGCGGGCCTGGCGCCGATGCTTCAATGAGGGCTTTGCGCAAAGCAGCCTGCCGTTGTGCGACTCGCCACGGCATATCCTGCTGTCGAGCAGACTCAGGGCTCCGGCGACCTGTCGGCCGGGCCGTGTTGGCGTTGGTTCGGGGAGGGGATCGGTGCCGGCGCAAGCCTGCCGATCTTGGCAGGCGTATGTCTTGCGGCCCGAGGTCTCGAGGTTTCGCTGCACCTGGTGTCCGTCGAACGCCGCCTCGGCCAGGCGGTGTCGTTCGATTCGGAAGCGCCGGTCAACGCTCGTGAGGAAAGAGCCGTTCGATCGGACAGTGCGTCTTGATGAACGGCGACTTGATGACGATGTAGCTGAAGTACTTCGAGATGCCGATGTTGCGCTCGAGCAGCCCCTCGATCACTTCCTGGTAGTGATTCACGCCGCGGGTGAGAAAGCGCAGCAGGTAGTCGTAGCCGCCGCTCACCAGGTGGCATTCGAGCACCTCGTCGATCTCGCGGATCGCGGCCTCGAAGCGCACGAAGTCTTCGCGGTGATGGTCCTGCAGCGTGACCTCGGTGAACACCGTCAGCGTGTCGCCCAGCTTCTCGAGCCGAAGGTGGGCGCCGTAGCCGGCGATGTAGCCGGCCTGCTCCAGCCGCTTCACGCGGATCAGGCAGGGGCTGGGCGACAACCCGACCGCATCGGCCAGGTCGACGTTGGTCATGCGCCCGTTCTTCTGCAGTTGCGCCAGGATGCGCAGGTCGAGTCGGTCGATCTTGTTGGCTTCTGACATGGCGGTGCCCGATTGCGAGAGAAGTTCCGATTCTGCGTCGGCCGATGGCTCTTGCGGGGTCTTGCAGCCCCTGCGTTTGCGCGCCGGCCTCTCAACTCGCCAGCGCGGCGCGGACGTCGGGCGCGTCAAGCACTTCGTCGAGCGTTTTCTTCAGCCGCGCGAACATCTGTGCGAACTCGTCCTCGGTGAAGGTGAGCGCGGGTGCAAAGCCGAGGATGTGGTCGCCGAAGGAGCGGAACACCAGGCCGTTGCGGTAGCCGGCGGCGAAGATGCGGTCGGCCAGTCCCAGCGCCGGGTCGAAGCGGCGCTTGCCGGCCTTGTCGCTCACCAGTTCCAGCGCGCCCAGCAGGCCGCGGTGGCGCGCATCGCCCACCAGCGGATGCGCGCGCAGGGCATCGAGCCCCGCCGCGAAGTGCGCCGCGCCGCGCTGGCCGTTGGCGAGGATGCCGCCTTCTTCGTAGAGCCGCAGCACCTCGAGCGCGACGGCTGCGCCGACCGGGTGCGCCGAATAGGTCGCACCGTGGCCGATGGGGGTGCCTGGGGGGGCGCCATCGGCGATCCCGGCATAGACCTTCTCGGACATCATCGTCGCGCCCATCGGCACGTAGCCGGCCGTCAGGCCCTTGGCCATGGTCATCAGGTCCGGCTCCACGCCTTCGGCCTCGCAGGCGAACATCGGGCCGGTGCGGCCAAAGCCGGTGATGACCTCGTCCACGACGAAGAGGATGTCGAGCTCGCGCGCGGCCTCGCGCATGGCCTTCAGCCAGCCCTTGGGCGGCACGATGACGCCGCCCGAGCCCTGAATCGGCTCGCAGAAGAAAGCGGCCACGTTGTCCGCGCCGAGCTCCGCCACCTTGGCGTGCAGGGCCGCGACCGACGCGGCGATCAGCGCCTCGGGATCGGCGCCCGCGGCATGGCGATAGGCGTAGGGCGATTCGATGTAGTGCTGCGTCGGCAGCGGCAGGTCGAAGCCGCGGTGAAAGGCCGGCAGCGCCGTGAGGCCCGCGCCGGTGGACGACGAGCCGTGGTAGCCGCGCTCCAGCGAAATGAACTGCTTCTTCGACGGCCGGCCGGTCGCGTTGTAGTACTGCACGATGAAGCGCACCGCGGCATCGACCGCCTCGGAGCCGCCCAGCGTGAGGTACACGCGGGTCAGCGACGCGGGCGTGATCTGCACGAGTTTCTGCGCGAGGCGGATGGCCGGCTCGCTGCTGAAGTGGAAATAGCCGGTCGCGTAAGGCAGACGGCGCATCTGCTCGGCAGCGGCCTGCACCACGCTCTCCTGCCCGTAGCCGACGTTCACGCACCACAGGCCTGCGAAGGCATCGAGCAATTCATGGCCGTTGCCATCTGTCAGCCAGGCGCCACGGCCCGAGGCCAGCACGGTGGGGCCGCGCTGCTCGTGCACGCGCCAGGGCGAGACGGGGTGGATCAGGTGCGCGCGGTCGATGGCGTCGAGCGCGGCTTGGTGGGGCAATGCGGAAGGGTGCGTCATGGGGTGTGGGGTGCAAACGCGAAGGAGCTTTGGATGCCTTCAGCTTAGGCGCCGCACTGCACGACGTGGTGCTGCTTTGGGGGGGCCGCACGAAGCAGGCTGCGGTTGTGTGCGTGGCCGGCAGCAGATCGTGCGGTGGCTCTTCGTTGTTCGATCAATACCCGCGCGCGCGATCGACCAGCCCGAGCATCGGCTTGCCCGCATCGAATCGCTCAAGGTTGTCGAGCACAACTTCCGCCGCGCTCACCGGCTGCGTCATGCTTGCGATGTGCGGCGTGAGCCGGATTCGCGGATGACGCCAGAAGGCATGTTCCGGCGGCAGCGGCTCGGGATCTGTGACGTCGAGCACCGCATCGCCGATCTGTCCGCTGGCAAGCGCGGCGAGCAGGTGCGCGTCCACGAGTTGCGGTCCGCGCCCCACGTGCACCAGGCTCGCGCCCGCGGGCAGTTGCGAGAACAGCCGCGCATCGAGGAAGCCGCGTGTCGAGTCGGTCAGCGGCAGCAGGCACACGAGGATGTCGGTGCGGGCCAGAAAGGGCGGCAGCTCGTCGGCACCGGCATGGCATTGCACGCCATCGACCGCGTGCCGCGAGCGGCTCCATCCCGCGCAGTCGAAGCCCAGCGCGACGAGTTGCGCCAGCACGGCCTGCCCGAGCGAGCCCAGCCCGAGCACCCCGATGCGCCGCTCGCCGGCGGGCAGCACGGGCAGCGGCTTCCACACGCCCTCGTCCTGCTGGCGCTGGTACTGCGGCATGTTGCGATGCAGGCCGAGCACGGCATGCGTCACGTACTCGACCATGCCGCGCACGATGCCGGGCTCGACCATGCGCACCACCGGCAATGCGGCCGGCAGCGCGGCGAAATCGAACTGGTCGACGCCCGCGCCCGAGGAGAACAGCACCTGCAGGTTCGCAAAGCGCTCGGCCATGTCGTGCGGCGGTTCCCAGGCGGCGAGAAAACGCACCGCGGCCGCATCGCCGATGTCGGGCCAGATGCGAAAATCGATGTCCGGCCGGCGGCGGCTGAACACCTCGGCCCACTGGCGACCGCGCACCGGATCGGACTTGTAGAGAAAGGTGAAGGCTCCCACGAACGGCTCCTTCAGCCCAGGGCCTGGGTCACGATGGCGAACAGCGCCGGCGCACCCGCGGGCCGGGCCAGCGGCGCACCGCGCACCATGGTCGTGGGCGCATCCACGCGCAGCAGGCCGATGCTCTCGAGCCATTCGGCCAGGCCGCTGTCGAAATCGATGTCGATGCGGGTGAAGTTGCCCGCATTCAGGCCCGCGAGGTGCGCGATCAAAGCCTTCGCACCTTCGGCATCGGGCGCCACCACCGGGCCGATGACATGGCCGCGGCCGAAGCGGCGCAGCATGGCGAAGCCCCTGGGGGTGTTGTCGTGGTCGAGCACCACGCAGGCATCGGCGCCTTGCAGCAACGCATCGACGAGCGTCTCGCGCGGCATGCCGCGCGCCACCGCATCGAGCGCCTGGAGCGCCGGCAGTTCGTTCAGGCCCGCGGGCCGCAGGCGCCAGCCGCGCTGCAGCGCGATCAGCGGCGCCGGCTGCGCAATGCCCTGGTGCTGACGGACTTCGCCGGTGCGCACGAAGCCGAGCCGCTCGTACAGCCCCCGCCCTTCCGACGTGGCGTGCAGCAGCACGGTGCGGTCTTCCATCCCTTCGAGCAAATCAGTCATGAGCCGATGTCCGATGCGGCGGCCCTGGCATGCGGGCGTGACGATCACCAGGCCGATGGTGGCGTGGCGCTCGCCCCAGCGCCAGCGCAAGGCGGTGGCGATGATCTCGCCGTCGCGCTCGACCACGGTGCCTTCGGCGTGCGCGAACACCTGTTCCCAGTCGGCCAGCCGGTGCGGCCAGCGCAGTTCGGCGGACAGCGCATGAGCATGCGGCAGGTCGGCGGAGGTCATGGGTCTGAGCACCACGCCGTCCATGGCGGGTGCGTTCGCAGCGGGTTCGGGCATCGGGAAATCTCTCTTGTTGCGGCGGAAATGGCACGTCCATCTTGGACGACATTGCGGCGCTGCACCAGACCGAATCGGCCCTTCGCCGCAACTCGCAAGCTTCGCCTGCCACGCACCCCGGTCTTGCAATTTGCTGCGGTAGCGAGCCCGCATACGCACACAAATGCCGTGTCGATCTGCCTAGCATCGATCGGCCATCGCCACACCCCGCCGCCTTTCTTCACTCCCTTGCCATGCAAGTCTTCGATCCGCGATACATCCAGCCGATTGCCGGCCCAAAAGCGTGCCCATCGACTTCGCCGCGACGCACCGAGGTGCATGGCTGCACGCTGAAAGGGCAGACCGCACGGCATGCCGTCGCCGGCCCCGCAAACCGCAGCTTCGTCGCGGCGGACACCGTTTTTCCACACATCCGTCACGCGACTGCGTGCTGCAATCACTTCGTAATGAGCTTGTCGCAATTCCCGTCCATGTACCAACTTTTTTGATCAAGGATTCGAGACCATGACCTTCCGTCCCAAGTACGTGACCTTCGACTGCTACGGCACCCTCACCCGGTTCCGCATGAAGGAGATGGCCGCCGACCTCTTCGCCGACCGCATTCCGGCCGAGCGCATGGAAGAGTTCCATGCCGACTTCACCGCCTATCGCTTCGACGAGGTGCTGGGCGACTGGAAGCCCTACGAGGTGGTGCTGAAGAACGCGGTGCGGCGCCTGTGCAGGAAATGGAAGATCCAGTACTTCGACCTGGACGCGCAGAAGATCTACGACGCGGTGCCCACCTGGAGCCCGCACGATGACGTGCCGGCCGGCCTGGCAAAGGTCGCCAAGGAAATTCCACTGGTGATCCTGTCGAACGCTTCCGACGACCAGATCCAGAAGAACGTGGCGATGCTCGGCGCGCCTTTCCACCGCGTCTACACCGCGCAGCAGGCGCAGGCCTACAAGCCGCGCCTGCAAGCCTTCGAGTACATGCTCGACTCGCTCGGTTGCAACCCGGAGGACGTGTTGCACGTGTCGTCCAGCCTGCGCTACGACCTGATGTCGGCGGACGACCTGGGCATCGTCAACAAGGTGTTCGTGAACCGCGGCCACGGCCCGGGCAACCCGGCCTATCGCTACACGGAAATCCAGGACATCGGCGGCCTTCCCGGCGTCGTCGGTCTCTGATCGCCCTGCGGTCCGCATTCCTCATCACGCCATGAAGCTCGACTCCTACTGGACCGATTCGGCGCCGGCCTTCTCCCCCGCAGCGTGTGCGTTGCCGGGGCAGCTCGACGTCGCGATCGTCGGCGGCGGCTTCACCGGCCTGTCGGCGGCGCTGGCATTCGCACGGCGCGGTGCCCGCGTCGCGGTGCTGGAGGCCGGCACGCGCGTGGCGGCAGAAGCGTCGGGCCGCAATGGCGGGCACGTCAACAACGGGCTGGCCGTGGACTATGCCGATGTGGCGGCCAAGGTCGGCGTTGAAAAAGCCCGCGCCTGGTACCACGCCTACGACGCCGCGGTGGACACCGTGGCGCGGCTGGTGCGCGACGAGGGCATCGACTGCGACTTCATGCGGCACGGCAAGCTCAAGCTCGCCACGCGCGCCAACCAGATGGACGCGCTCGAACGCAGCGCGCAGCGCCTGGTCGGCGACGGCGTGGACACCGAGGTCGAGATCCTCGATGCGGCGCGGGTGCGCGGCGAGGTGCAGAGCGAGCGCTTCCACGGCGGCCTGCTCTACAAGCGCAGCGGCCAGATGCACATGGGCCGCTTCGCCCACGGCCTGGCCACGGCCGCGCAGCGCCACGGCGCACAGATTCACACCGGCACCGCCGTGGAGCGCATCGAGCGCCTGGGCCAGGGCCATGCGCACAGGCTGCACACGGCGCGCGGCACTGTCACCGCGCAGCAGGTGCTGCTGGCCACCGGCGCCACGCGCCATGGCGGTTACGGCAGCTTCGGCTGGCTGCGCCGGCGCATCGTGCCGATCGGCAGCTTCATCGTGGTGACCGAGCCGCTGGGTGCCGAGCGCGCACACGCGCTGCTGGCGGCGCGGCGCACCTACACGACGGTGGCGAACATCCATCACTACTTCCGCCTCACGGCCGATCACCGGCTGGTGTTCGGCGGGCGCGCGCGCTTCGCGATCTCCAGCCCGCAGTCGGATGCCGCGAGCGGCGAGATCCTGCGCGCCGGGCTGGCCGAGACCTTTCCGCAACTGGGCGCCGTGCGCCTGGACTACTGCTGGGGCGGTCTGGTCGACATGACGCAGGACCGCCTGCCCCACGCGGGCGAACGCGACGGCCTCTACTACGCCATGGGCTACAGCGGCCACGGCACGCAGATGTCGGTCCACATGGGCGAGCGCATGGCTGCCGCGATGAACGGCGACGCCAACGCCAACCCCTGGCAGGGCCGTGCATGGCCCGCCATCCCCGGCCACTTCGGTGCGCCCTGGTTCCTGCCGGCGGTGGGCATGTACTACCGGCTCAAGGACAGGCTGGCCTGAGCACCCGCCGCCGATCTGCATTCCCCTCGATTTCTTCCACCCCACGGCCTCCCAGGAGTACCCACCATGAGCGACAGCAACAACAAGAGCCTCGAACAACTTGTCGGCCCCGGCGAAAGCCTGCGCGTGATGACATCGCTCCGGCGCGGCGCCTCGCGGCGGGACATCCTGGCGATGCTGATGGCCGGCGGGATGCAGGCCACGCTGGCGGGCAGTCTCGCGGGCATGGCGGTGTCGGCCCACGCGCAGAAGCCGCGCCGCGGCGGCCGCATCCGGGTGGCGGGCGCCACCGCCGCGGCCACCGACACGCTCGATCCGGCCAAGCAGTCGAACCAGACCGACTACTCGCGCTGCAACATGGTCTACAACGGCCTGACCTCGCTCGACGGCAGCCTCACGCCGCAGCCTGCGCTGGCCGAGTCGTTCACCACCAAGGATGCAAAGATCTGGATCTTCACGCTGCGCAAGGGCGTGACCTTCCATGACGGCAAGGCACTCTCGCCCGCCGATGTGGTGTTCTCGGTCATGCGCCACAAGGACCCGGCCACCGCGTCCAAGGCCAAGGTGCTCGCCGACCAGATCGAGAGCGTGAAGGCCAGCGGCCCGAACGAAGTGACGGTGGTGCTCACCGCGCCGAACGCCGACCTGCCGGTGATCCTGGGAACCTCGCACTTCCAGATCGTCAAGGAAGGCACCACCGACTTCAACGCCGGCATCGGCACCGGGCCCTACAAGCTGAAGGAATTCAAGCCCGGCATCCGTTCGGTGGTGGTGCGCAACGATGCCTACTGGAAGCCCGGCAAGCCGTACCTGGACGAGATCGAGTTCGTGGGCATCGGCGACGAGAGCGCGCGGGTCAATGCGCTGCTGTCGGGCGGCATGGACCTGGTGGGCTCGGTCAACCCGCGCTCGGTCGAGCGCGTGAAGGGCTCGCCCGGCTTCGGCATCTTCGTCACGCAATCGGGCCAGTACTCCGACCTGGTGATGCGCAAGGACGTGGGGCCCGGCGCCAACCCGGACTTCGTGCTTGGCATGAAGCACCTGTTCGACCGCGAGCAGATGAAGAAGACCATCGCGCTCGACTACGCGGTGATCGGCAACGACCAGCCCATCGACCCGACCAACCGCTTCCACTTCGCCGGCCTGCCGCAGCGCCCCTTCGACCTGGACAAGGCGAAGTTCCACCTGCAGAAGTCGGGCATCACCGGCAAGGTGCCGATGGTGGCATCGCCCGCGGCGCTGTACTCGGTCGAGATGTCCCTGTTGCTGCAGCAGACCGCGCAGCGCGCCGGCCTGGAGCTGGACATCAAGCGCATGCCGGCCGACGGCTACTGGTCGAACCACTGGCTCAACAGCCACGTCGGTTTCGGCAACGTGAATCCGCGCCCGAGCGCCGACGTGCTGCTCACCCAGTTCTTCCAGTCGGGTGCGGCATGGAACGAGTCGCGCTGGAAGAGCGAGAAGTTCGACCAGCTGCTGCTCGCCTCGCGCGCCGAGACCGACCTGGCCAAGCGCAAGCAGATGTATGCCGACATGCAGACCATGATCCACCAGGACGCGGGCATCGGCATTCCGCTGTTCCTTGCGAGCATCGACGGCCACACGTCGAAGCTCAAGGGCCTGTCGCCGATTCCGCTGGGCGGGCTCATGGGCTACAACTTCGCCGAGAACGTATGGCTCGAGGCATGACGCGCGCGGGCCATCGCTCCACGGGATGTGCGCCATGAACCGCGTGATCCTCAAGCTCCTCGGCCAGCGCATCGCGCTTGCGCTGCTGTCGCTCCTGGCGGTGTCGGTGGTCGTGTTCGCGATCACCGCGGTGCTGCCCGGCGATGCGGCGCAGGAGCAGCTCGGCCAGGACGCCACGCCCGAAGCGGTGGCGGCGCTCCGCGCCCAGATGGGCCTGGACGTGCCGGCGCCCGAGCGCTATGCGAAGTGGCTCCTGGGCATGCTCAAGGGCGACCCCGGCCTCTCGGCCACCACGCAGATGCCGGTGGCCGACCTGGTGGCCAGCCGCCTGCCCAACTCGCTGCTGCTGGCGGCCGTGACCGCGCTGTTCTCGGTGCCGATCGCGCTGACGCTGGGCATCGCCTCGGCGGTGTGGCGCGGCTCGTGGTTCGACCGCGCCGCCTCGACGAGCGCGGTGGCGGTGGTGTCGGTGCCGGAGTTCCTGGTCGCGACGCTGGCGGTGCTGGTGTTCGCGGTCAAGCTGCGCTGGCTGCCGGCGCTTTCGTTCGTCAGCGACATCGAGTCGCTGGGCCAGCTGCTGCGCGCCTTCGCCATGCCGGTGCTGGTGCTGTGCTGCGTGATCGTGGCCCAGATGATGCGCATGACGCGCGCCGCGGTCATCGACCAGCTCGAGGCGCCCTACATCGAGATGGTGCGCCTGAAGGGCGCCTCGCCGATGCGCATGGTGCTCGCGCATGCGCTGCCCAATGCGGTGGGGCCGATCGCCAACGCGGTGGCGCTGAGCCTGTCGTACCTGCTGGGCGGCGTGATCATCGTGGAGACCATCTTCAACTACCCGGGCATCGCCAAGCTGATGGTCGACGGCGTCTCGCAGCGCGACATGCCGCTGGTGCAGACCTGCGCCATGATCTTCTGCTGCGCCTACCTGATCCTGGTGACGACGGCCGACATCTTCGGCATCCTCGCCAATCCGCGGCTGCGGCACCGCTGAAGGGGAACCTCATGGAAACCTCCACCTCTTCAGGCGCTGCAAGCGCCGCGGCGCCCGTGGTGCCGGCGCCGCAGGAACGCAGGGGCCGCATGCTGCCGTGGCTCGGCGGCTTCGGCGTCTCGGGCCTGCTGGGTCTCGCGGTGCTTGTGTTCTGGCTGCTCGCGGCGCTGCTCGGTCCGTGGATGCTCTCGCACAGCACGGCGGCGATGGGCACCTCCAACGTCTTCGAGCCGATCAGCGCGGCGCATTGGCTGGGCACCGACTACCTCGGTCGCGACATGCTGGCGCTCATCATCGAGGGCGCGCGCTACACGATCGGCGTCGCGCTGCTGGCCACGCTGCTGGCCAGCGGAACCGGCACCGCGCTCGCGCTGCTGGCCGCCGCCAGCGGCCGCTGGATCGACGCGGTGCTCAGCCGCGGCCTCGACACGCTGACCGCGATCCCGAGCAAGATGTTCGCGCTGATCATGGTGGCGGGCTTCGGTTCGTCGGTGGCGATGCTGGTGGTCACCGCGGCCGTCATCTACGTGCCCGGCGCCTACCGCATGGCGCGCTCGCTGGCCGTGAACATCAACGCGCTCGACTACGTGACCGTGGCGCGCACGCGCGGCGAAGGCACGCTCTACATCATGCTGCGCGAGATCCTGCCCAACATCCTCGGACCGATGCTGGCCGACCTGGGCCTGCGCTTCGTGTATGTCGTGCTGCTGCTGGCGAGCCTGAGCTTTCTTGGCCTGGGCATCCAGCCGCCGGCGGCCGACTGGGGTTCGCTGGTGCGCGAGAACATCGGCGCGCTGGCCATGGGCGGCGCCTCGGTGATCGTGCCGGCGCTGGCCATCGCGAGCCTGACCATCGCGGTCAATCTCGTCATCGACAACCTGCCCGGCCGTGCCGCGCGCGAACGAGGGAAACGCTGATGGGTGCATCACTCACTGTCCAGGGCCTGTGCATCTGCGCCGGCGCCAGCACGCTGGTCGACAACCTGAGCTTCTCGGTGCAGCCGGGCGAGGTGCTCGCGCTCATCGGCGAGTCGGGCTCGGGCAAGACCACCACGGCGCTCGCGCTGATGGGTCATGTGCGCGACGGCTGCCGCATCGCGGGCGGCCGCGTGCGGATCGGCGACACCGACGTGCTGGCGCTCGATGCGCGTGCGCAGCGCGCATTGCGCGGCCGCACCGTCGCCTACATCGCGCAGAGCGCGGCCGCATCGTTCAACCCCTCGCGAACGATCATGGACCAGGTGGTCGAGCCCACCGTGATCCACGGCCTGTGCAAGCGCGCCGAGGCCGAGGCCAAGGCGGTGCAGCTCTTCCGCGAACTCGCGCTGCCCGATCCGGAAGGCATCGGCGCGCGCTATCCGCATCAAGTGTCGGGCGGCCAGCTGCAACGGCTGATGGCGGCGATGGCACTCATCGGCGACCCCGACCTGGTGATCCTGGACGAGCCGACCACCGCGCTCGACGTGACCACGCAGATCGAGGTGCTGCGCGCGTTCCGCCGCGTGGTGCGCGAGCGCCGCGCCACCGCCGTGTACGTGAGCCACGACCTGGCGGTGGTGGCGCAGATGGCCGACCACATCCTGGTGCTGCGCAACGGCCGCATGCGCGAGTTGAACGCGACAGGGCAGATCCTCGCCGCGCCGGCCGACGAATACACGAAGAGCCTGCTGGCCGCCGCGCGGCCGGTGCCGCGTGCTTCAGCCGGAGCCACCGACGACGGCCGCGAGCTGCTGCTCGAGGTGCGCCAGCTCTCGGCCGGCTACGGGCCGGTGGATGCGCAGGGACGCCCGGCCAAGCCGATCCTGGAAGACATCGACCTCAAGCTCTACCGCGGCCAGGCCATCGGCGTGATCGGCGAGTCGGGCTCGGGCAAGACCACGCTGGCCCGCGCGGTGGCGGGCCTTCTCAAGCCCAGCCACGGCAGCGTGCTGTTCCACGGCCGCGAACTGAAGCCGACGCTGCAGCAGCGCGAGCGCGACGAGCTGCGCCGCATCCAGATCGTGTTCCAGATGGCCGACACGGCGCTCAATCCGTCGCAGACCATCGAGCGCATCCTGGCGCGGCCGCTGCAGTTCTACAAAGGCCTGCGCGGCGAGCCGCTGCGCCGGCGCATCCGCGAGTTGCTGGACCTGGTGAAGCTGCCGCAGACCGTGGCCGGGCGCCTGCCGGGCGGCCTCTCGGGCGGGCAGAAGCAGCGCGTGAACCTGGCGCGCGCGCTCGCGGCCGACCCCGACCTGATCCTGTGCGACGAAGTCACGTCGGCGCTCGACACGGTGGTCGGCGCGGCGGTGCTCGACCTCATGGCGGAGCTGCGGCGCGAACTGGGCGTGTCCTACCTCTTCATCAGCCACGACCTGCACACGGTGCGTGCGGTGTGCGACGAAATCGTGGTGATGCAGCACGGCAAGAAGCTCGCGCAGGTGGCGCGCGCCGACTACGACCGCGGCCCGCACCACCCCTACTACGAGCTGCTGGCGCGCTCGGTCCCCGAGTTGCGCCAAGGCTGGCTCGACGACATGGATCGCATGGACCGCGCCACGGCGCTCGCATCATGAGAAAGACCGAAATGACGCCGACCTTCCGCATCGCGCTGATTGCCGGCGACGGCATCGGCAAGGAAGTGATGCCCGAGGGCCTGCGCGTGGTGCAGGCCGCCGCGGAGCGCTTCGGCTTCGAACTCGACTGCCGCACCATCGACTGGGCCAGCGCCGACTACTACGCAGCGCACGGCCAGATGATGCCGGACGACTGGAAGGAGCAGCTCAAGGGTGTCGATGCGCTGTACTTCGGCGCCGTCGGCTGGCCGGCGACCGTGCCCGACCACGTGTCGCTCTGGGGATCGCTCCTGAAATTCCGCCGCGAGTTCGACCAGTACATCAACCTGCGCCCGGTGCGCCTGTTCGAAGGCGTGCCTTGCCCGCTGGCCGGCCGCAAGCCCGGCGACATCGACTACCTCGTGGTGCGCGAGAACACCGAGGGCGAATACACCTCGCTGGGCGGCGTGATGTACGAAGGCACCGACCGCGAGATCGTGGTGCAGGAGTCGGTGTTCTCGCGCCACGGCGCCGATCGCGTGCTGCGGTACGCCTGCGAGACCGCGCGTGCGCGCAAGCGCAAGCACCTGACGGTGGCCACCAAGAGCAACGGCATCGCGATCAGCATGCCCTGGTGGGACGGCCGCGCCGATGCGGTGGGCCTCGACTTTCCCGACGTGACGGTCGACAAGCAGCACATCGACATCCTCTCGGCGCGCTTCGTGCTGCAGCCCACGCGCTTCGACGTGGTGGTGGCGAGCAACCTGTTCGGCGACATCCTCTCCGACCTCGGGCCCGCGACCACCGGCACCATCGGCCTGGCGCCGTCGGCCAACCTCAATCCGGAGCGCAAGTTTCCGTCGCTCTTCGAGCCGGTGCACGGCTCGGCGCCCGACATCTATGGCCAGAACATCGCCAACCCGATCGCGATGATCTGGTCGGGCGCGCTGATGCTGGACTTCCTCACGCAAGGGCAGGGCGCGGGGCGCGCGGCGCACGACGCCATCCTCGGCGCGATCGAGGCGGTGCTGCGCGAAGGGCCGCGCACGCGCGACCTGGGCGGCACGGCTTCCACGACGGAACTGGGCATCGCCATTGCCGAACGCGTGGCCGGCGCCTGAAGCGCAACCTGCAGTCATTCCTCACCAACTTTTTCGACCATGCCACTCACACTCCAACGCCAGGACCTGCTGCCAGGCCGTCATCTCATCGGCGCCGAATGGCGCGAGGCCAGCGACGCCCGCCGCCTGGACGTGACCAACCCCGCCACCGACGCCGTCTTCGCGAGCGTGCCCGACGGCACGGCCGCCGACGCACGCGCGGCTGTCGATGCGGCGCACGCAGCCTTCCCCGCATGGCGTGCGGTGCCTGCCAAGCAGCGTGCGCAGATCCTCAAGCGCTGGAACGACCTGATGCTCGCGCACCAGGAGGACCTGGGCCGCCTGATCTCGCGCGAACAGGGCAAGCCGTTGGCCGAGGGCCGCGGTGAAGTGGCCTATGCGGCCAGCTATGTCGAGTGGTTCGCCGAAGAGGCCACGCGCGCCAACGGCGAGGTGATTCCCGCGCCGGTGAGCGGCCGCCGCATGCTCGCGCTGAAGGAGCCCGTGGGCGTGGTCGCCGCGATCACGCCGTGGAATTTTCCGGCCGCGATGATCGCCCGCAAGATCGCCCCCGCGCTGGCCGCGGGCTGCACCGTGGTCTGCAAGCCGGCCGAAGACACGCCGCTGACTTCGCTCGCGCTCGTGAAGCTGGCCCAGGAAGCGGGCGTGCCGGCGGGCGTGCTCAACATCGTCACCGCCTCGCGCGAACGCACGCCCGACGTGGTCGACGTGTGGCTCGCGGATGCGCGCGTGCGCAAGATCAGCTTCACCGGCTCCACGCCCGTCGGCAAGCACCTCGCGCGCGCCTCGGCCGACACGCTGAAGAAGCTGTCGCTCGAGCTCGGCGGCAACGCCCCCTTCATCGTGTTCGAGGACGCCGACATCGACGCCGCGGTCGAAGGCCTGATGGCCGCCAAGTTCCGCAACGGCGGCCAGACCTGCGTGTGCCCGAACCGCGTGTTCGTGCAGGCCCGGGTGCACGACGCCTTCGTCGACAAGCTGGCCGCACGGGTCGGTGCGCTGCGGGTCGGCCCGGCGACCGAGTCCGACTCGCAGATCGGCCCGATGATCAACGCGCGCGCGGTCGACAAGATCGAGCGCCACGTGCGTGATGCCGTCTCCAGGGGCGCGCGCATCGTCGTCGGCGGCGAGCGGCTGCGCAACGCGCATTGCGACGGCCCCAACTACTACGCACCCACCGTGCTGGTGAATGCCGATTCAACGATGGAATGCAGCTGCGAGGAAACCTTCGGCCCCGTGGTGCCGGTCACGCGCTTCGAGACCGAGGCCGAGGTGATCGCCGCCGCCAACGACACGCCCTTCGGGCTCGCGGCGTATTTCTATTCGACCGACGTGCGCCGCATCGCGCGCGTGGCCGATGCGCTGGAGTCGGGCATCGTCGGCATCAACGAAGGCGCTCTGGCGGCCGAGGCCGCGCCCTTCGGCGGCGTGAAGGAATCGGGCTATGGCCGCGAAGGCTCGGTGCATGGCCTGGAGGACTACATGCACATCAAGTACGTGTGCCAGGGGCAGCTGTAACGGCGCATGGTCGTATGCCGCAACTGGGACTTCGACGACGCGGAAGACGGCAAGGTTCGTGCGGGTGTGTTCGAGTCGACGGTTGGCGTCACCCCCAGAAATAGCGTCGGTCCCGACTGGAGCGAACTGCCTCCCGGCGGTCTCAATTTTTTTCGCACGCCCAGCGGGTCAATTTCGGCGGCAATCGACAGCAATGCCATTGGCCGAGATTAATTGTCTATCTCGATGATTTAGGGCGGAGCCAATTCCTTCGGCAGGGGCGCGGCTCAAGCACTCATCGGGCAGCATGTTCCGCTGCCGGTGGCAATTGAATTGCGCAGGGCAATTGCACATGCCAATTGCCTGAGGTAACGTGTAAATCGAATTCATCGAGCCGCTGTCAATACCGGGGACTCGAACACAAAGCGGTTTGCGCCCTCTGCCCAGTCATAGGCGGGGCCGTCTTCGGCCCGCAGGGCTCCACGTCCGACCCAGCGCAATCTTCGCCCTAATTCTTTCCTAATCAATAGGTCAGCCCGCGGTCAGGATGCCTGTGGCTGTGAATTGGCGCGCCGTAAATGTATTCATTGAATTAGCAAAGAATTAGCAAAAAGCCCGCTGCTCTTTTGACACATGGATGTCACCCGCTATTTCTACATTGCTCCTCGATGTGGCGTTTCGTACTCAAACGCACGATGCCCGCATGCCTCATGAAGGCCGGTCAAAACCATCGATAACCAACTGCCCCATATATATGATGATTTTCCAGAAAAGAGTTTTGCTCTCGTCATTGACGACGGTTGCAGCCTGCGTGCTGGCCGCTTGCGGCGGCGGAAGCGACGGAGGGAGCGGCTTCTTCCCGATCGTTCCTCCCCCGAGCAACACGAGCAGCACGACCTACAGCGGCGTGGTGGCCGCCAGCGGCTACGTGCCGGGCAGCACCACCGGCAACCCGACCCTGAAGCCCGGCTACTACCAGAAGGCCACCGTCTTCGTCGATGCCAACGGCAACGGCGTGCTCGACAGCGGCGAAACCTCGACCGTCACCGATGCAAGCGGCAAGTTCACGCTGACCACCAGCGCCACCGGACAGCTGGTGGCCGACATCGGCACCTCGGCGACCAACACCGCCACCGGCGCTGCCGTGGCCAGCCACCTGATCCTGCGCGCCTCGGCGGCGCAGATCGCCGACCAGGGCGCGGACAAGATCGTCATCAGCCCGCTGTCGAGCGAAGCGCAGCGCCTGGTGGAAGCCAACGGCAGCGACTACGCGACCGAAAAGGCCAACCTCGTCGCACGCATGAACGGCCCGGCCTTCAACCTCGGCGATGCGAAGTTCAGCGACCCGCTGGCGGACGTGAACACCCTGGGCGGCGCCACCCAGTACGCCGCGCTGTACCAGGACAACGAGCTGACCAACCGCTACGCCTACGCGACGGCCAAGCTCGACCGCAAGGACATGTTCCCCGACAACCTCGCCGTCG
The DNA here is from genome assembly GCF_030812215.1 of Variovorax boronicumulans. GTDB lineage: Bacteria > Pseudomonadota > Gammaproteobacteria > Burkholderiales > Burkholderiaceae_C > Variovorax > Variovorax boronicumulans_C. The sequence continues at coordinate 387,757 of NZ_JAUSSG010000003.1, forward strand.
CGGGCGGCGACCCGCGCCTGGTCGGCCTCGCGGGCGTGACCCTCACCAACTCCGACGGCACCAAGGCCACCCCCTCGGCGCCGACGCAGAAGCAGGCGGCCATCACGTTCGCAGAGGCGCAGCAGGCGGCCTTCAATGTGGAAGGCGTGCCGGCCTACGACAACATCTTCGTGATCATCGAAGAAAACAAGTCGACCGATGCGATCGTCGGCAACCCGCGGGCCGTGAACATCAATCACATCCTGAACAACTACAACCAGCTGAGCACGTACTACTCGACCGGCAACCCGTCCGAGCCGAACTACACCGCGCTGGGCGGCGGCGACGACTTCGGTATCCACGACGACAACTGGTTCGGCTGCGGCGCCGTCGCGCCCTACGACATCAAGGACGTCGCATTCGCCGGCGGCACCGCCTCCGACGGTCAGCCCCTGCCCGCCCAGGGCGATCGCCCGCCGACGAACACGCGCGCCGGCTGGAGCGGGACCGCCGGAGCGACCTGCAGCGACACGCCGACGGGCGGCACCGTGCACAACGTTCCCGGCGACAACCTGTTCACGCTGATGTCCAGGACGGGCCGCACCATCCGCACCTACAGCGAGTCGATGAACCCCGGCCAGGATGTGCGCGGCGACAGCATCGCCGACGCCGGCGTGACCGCCACATATGACACGAGCCGCCTGAAGGGCGTCACCAACCTGGACGGCTCGGCCATCCCGACCCTTGTCGGCACGCCCAACTTCGCGGTGGTGAACGGTCTCTACAAGGTCAAGCACGGTCCGTCGATCGCCTTCCAGTCCGCACGCAACCTGCCCGAGTTCGCGGCCACCAACCGCACCATCTTCGGCACGCAGTACCAGGAAGCGGACTGGCTCAAGACCACGGCCTACAAGGTGCCGAGCGGCTGGGTCTACGACCAGTTCTCCAAGGACCTGGCCGCGGGCGACGTGGGCAACATCAACTTCATCGTGCCGGACCAGTGCGACGACATGCACGGCGTGGGCAGCGACGCGAGCTGCCAGGGCGGCAACGACGGCCAGGGCCCCAACATCAAGCGTGCCGACATCTACCTGGGCATGACGGTCAAGGCGATCCAGAACTCGGCGCTGTGGAAGAACCCGCACAAGCGCGTGGCGATCGTGGTGATGTTCGACGAAGGCGAAGGCGGCAGCAACGGTTCTTGCTGCGGCTGGAACGCGGGCGGCCCGAACTCCGGCGCCGCACCGGTGACCGTGGACGCGAGCGGCAAGGCCGTCGCCACCACCCCGCCGGCCAACTACGCCGGCGGCAACTTCGGCCACGGCAACTCGATCTTCGGCATCCTCACCAACCAGCAGGACGTGGGCACGGCGAAGAAGAAGGTCGCGGACAGCGACGCCTACAGCCACTTCTCGTTCCTGCGCACGCTGCAGGACATGTTCCAGATCGCCGACCCGGCCGTCGATGCGACGTACCTGAACCGCGCCAAGTATTCGGAAGCGTTCATCACGGCCAACATCCTGGCGCTGCCCGAGTACCAGAACAGCGCGGACACGCACTTCGACTCGGTGCGGCCGATCAACCATGCCTACGTGATCCCGGCCAACTACAAGCAGAAGCTGTACGCGAACGACATCGTCGGCGTGCAGGACCCGGAGACGGGCAAGCTGGAAGGCCAGATCACGCCGCAGGTCGGTGCCGACGCGAGCCAGAGCAGCGTCTGGGCGACGAAGTAAACAGACCCCGACGACAGACGACAGAAAAGCCGCGGAGGGTTCGCAGGCGTCTCGCCTGCGGACCCCCGCGGCAAAAGCTTGAAGCGATTTCCCCTTTGATGAATCTGGCAACGGACAAGTTGGCCCCCCTCGCCATGGCGCTTTCGGCAGCGCTATTGGCCTTGACGGCCTGCGATGGCAATGGCCATGCGGTGACGGCAAACAGCGCCTCCGCCCCGCGCAAGCAGGTCCTGAGTGCGCGGGCCCAGGTCGGGGAGCTGGCCTTCTTCGACAAGAACCTCTCGAGCGGCAGGAACATGTCGTGCGCGAGCTGCCACGACCCGCAGTACGCCTACGGCCCGCCGAACAGCATTTCGGTGCAACTGGGCTCCGACATCAAGCAGACCGGCGCGCGCGCCGTGCCTTCGCTGCGCTACAAGGAATCGACACCCGCCTTCAGCGAAGACGCGCCGAACCCCGACGGCGTGACCTCCAATTCGCCGGGCGGCGGCTTCATGTGGGACGGCCGCGCGACGACGCTGGCGGCGCAGGCCGGCATGCCGCTGCTCAACCCGGTCGAGATGAACAACAGCTCGAAGGACGCGGTCGTGAAGGCGGTGCAGAACGGCGCCTATGCCGGCCAGTTCAAGCAGGTCTTCGGCGCCGACATCTTCGACAACACCGATGCGGCCTTCGATGCCCTGGGCACCGCGATCCAGGCACTGGAGACGGAGGACCTGAGCTTTCATCCGTACAGCAGCAAGTACGACCTGTATGTCTTCAACAAGATCGGCGGCGTGCTGACGCCGGCCGAGCGGCGCGGCGAGGTGCTGTTCCACAGCACCGGCGTTGCCAACTGCTCGGGCTGCCACTACACGGGCGCCAATTTCAACGGCAACAGCGGCCTGATGACGGACTTCACCTACCAGGCCCTGGGCGCGCCGCGCAACGACAGGTCGATTCCGAACAACCCGGACCCGATTCCGGCCAACGACGATCCGAAGTATTTCGACATGGGCCTCTGCGGCCCCTTCCGCACCGACTACATGCCCGCCACGCCCGGCACGGCCCATCCGTACTGCGGCATGTTCAAGGTTCCCGTGCTGCGCAACGTGGCAACGCGCGGGGCCTTCTTCCACAACGGCGTGCTCCATTCGCTGGAGCAGGTCGTCAACTTCTACAACACGCGGGACACGAACCCGGAGTACTGGTATCCGGCGAAGAACGACGGCACCGGTGCACCCCAGGCCAACCCGGTCTGGGCGCTGCAACCCACCCATGTGCCGGGCGCAGCAGTCGACAGGTTCAACGACCTGCCGCCCGTGCAGCAAGGCAGCATCGACGAGGAACTGCCGATGGGAACCGGCGAGGGCGGCGACAAGACGCTCGCCAGCGGCACGAAGCCGCGCGCGCCCGGTTCCACCCCGGTCATGACGCCGCAGCAGATCGCCGACCTGGTCTGCTTCCTGGGCACGCTGAGCGATGGCTACCAGCCTTCCTCCGCACCATCGGCCAGCGGCAGGTGCGTGAAGTGAAGACGAATGCAAGCGCCATCCTTCGGTGCATCGGCGGCGCCGTGTCCTTGCTGGTGATGTCGGCTTTGCTCGCCGGTTGCGACAACGAAGCGGCGCGCATCCCGAGCCAGGAAAACTTCACCGCGACGACCAACGACTACCTCGCGCAGCGCGGCCATGTGTGCCTGGCCAAGTACGAGTGGCCGATCACCGTGGCGGCCGGATCGCGCGACCCCGATGCGCAGCAGATGCCGGTGCTCGAGAAGCTTGGGCTGGTGGCCGGCAAGGATGTCGTCGCCACCTCGAAGGACGCGCCTGCCGGCTTGCCGGCCCGCGAATACGCGCTGACCGATGCGGGCCGCAAGCACTACCTGCAGGTGCCCGTGGTGATCCGCACCACGACCGAGAACATCACGCATCCGGCCGACTTCTGCGCCGCCACGCTCAGCCTGGACCGCCTGATCGGCTGGGACCCGCCGCAGACGCGCGATGGCCGCACCGCGACCTCGCTGCTCTTCACCTACCGCATCGCGCTCGAACCCTGGGCGGCGACACCGGAAGCGCAGCAAGCCTTTCCGCTGCTGGCGCGCGCCATCCAGCGCGAGGGAACGATGCAGATGCGCCTGGGCGTCCATCTGACGCAGCGCGGCTGGGTCGCGGACGAACTCGATGCGCACTGACTGAATGACCGACTCCACGACCGCCACGCTCTCCGTCAATCCACAACAAGACCCCGCATGAATTTCCGCTCTCTTCGCCCGAGCCGCCACGCCAGGACCCTGGCGGGCATTGCCCTGGTCGCCGCGCTGGCCGCGTGCAGCACCAGCCACGATGCCAACGCACCCACCGCAGAGAACCTCGCGGCGCCGCTGGACGACTACCTGGCCCAGCGCGGCGACATCTGCCTCGCGATGTTCGACTGGTCGATCGACCTGACCGAAGCCGAGGCCGGCTCCGGCGCCCGCCACGCGATCCAGTTCCCGGTGATGGAGCAACTGGGCCTGGTGCACAGCACCATCGTCGCCGTGCCCAAGAGCACCGAGAACCCCGATGGCGCGGTCAAGCGCTTCGAGCTGACCGACGCGGGCCGCAAGTTCTACAGGCCGCATGCGTCGGCAGTGCAGGGCGCCGGGCAACCGCATGCCAACGATTTCTGCGTGGCGCATCTCAAGCGCGAGCAGATCGTGGACGTCAAGGTCGATGCTTCCAACGCGCAACGTCCGATGGCGGTGGTGAGCTACACCTACCAGATCGACACCGTGCCGTGGATGCAGGACGCCGACGCGCAGCGCGTGTTTCCGATGGTCGCGCGCATCGCCCACGGCGCGGGCGGCAAGCTGCAGCTGCGCCAGGGTTTCACGCGCGGCGACAAGGGCTGGGTCGCCCAGACGGGGCCGGTTTGAGAGGCTGAGAGGCAACCCGCCATGAGCACCGTCGTCCGTTTCTCGCCCGACCTGGGCCGCTGGCTCACGCACAACCTCAATGCCGGCCAGATGCCGCAGGCGCTGATGGCCACGATGCGGGGGCAGGGCATGAACGAGCGGGCCGCGCAGGCCATCGTCGCGGCCTACCTCGACGCGCGCCAGCGCGGCGGGCCCGTGCCGGCCGACGCCATCGAACTGCCGGGCGAGGCGCCGTCCAAGCCGGTGGCGCGGCTCGCGCCGGGCACGCGCATCCCCGCGGCCGACCGCGAGATCGTCGTGCACTCGCGCGGTGAAGACCCGGTGTTTGCCGCGCTCGGCAACGTCGTGGACGCGGAGGAATGCAAGGCCCTTATCGAGATGGCACGGCCGCGGCTGAAGCCCTCCACGCTGGTCGATCCGATGAGCGGCCGCGATGTGGTGAGCGACAAGCGCGCGAGCTGGGGCATGTTCTTCCGCCTCTGCGAGAACGAGCTGGTCGCCCGCCTCGACGGGCGCTTGTCGGCGCTGATGAACCTTCCGCTGGAAAACGGCGAGGGGCTGCAGTTGCTGTACTACCCGACAGGTGCAGGCAGCGATCCGCACCACGACTACCTAGCGCCTACCAACGCCGCCAACCGCGAATCGATTGCGCGTAGCGGCCAGCGCGTGAGCACGCTGGTGACCTATCTCAATGACGTGCCGGAAGGCGGCCAGACCGTCTTTCCGCAGCTCGGCCTGGCGGTCTCGCCGATTCGCGGCAATGCGTGCTACTTCGAGTATTGCGATGGCAACGGGCGCGTCGACACGCGGTCCCTGCATGCCAGCGCGCCCGTGACCCGGGGCGACAAGTGGGTCATGACGAAGTGGATGCGCGAGCGCCGCTTCGTCGCTGCTTGAACGCCTGAACGCCTGAGCGCGCCGGGCCGCTCGCGCCGGCTTACTTCGCCGCCACCTTCACGAACACCGGGTTCGAGTAGAACCACAGGTCGGCGTAGTTGCGCGCATTGATGGCGTTGAAGCGCGCCACGTTGTCCGCGCCGGTCGTCTGCGCATCGAACAGCGGCTCGCCGCCGGCCGTTTCGTTGGGCACGTCGGTTCCGAGGTTGGTGCCGCGCAGGCGGAAATACTGGTTGCTGCCGGCCTTCACCGTGTAGCTCACGGCGAAGTAGCCGTCGGCATCGAGCTTCCAGTCGCTGCGCGTGAAGCGCTTGAGCACGCGGGTCGATGGATTGGTGTCGCGTGCGTAGCCCGGCGTGCCCGGGGTTTCGCGGCCGGTCACGTCGCCTGCGATGAGGTCGACGTGATCGACCACCGGCTTCACGTTGGCAAAAACGCCGCTGCCGAGCTGGAACTCGTAGTTGTTGCGCTCGGGGCTCCTGAAGCGGATGGTGATCTTCAGGTCCTCGCCCGGCGCGGCCACCACTTCGGCGCCCATCTCGCCCGTGGCCTTGGCGCTCTGCACCTTGAAGTCGAGCGCATCGATCAGGCCGCCATTCACCGCGAAGAGCTTGCCCGCGCGGAATGCCGCGAGCAGCGATTTCGGATCCTTGATGTCGCCCCAGAGGTGGTTCTTCGCATACTCGCCTGGCGCGTAGCCGCTGCTGTACTGGCCCTGCGAGGTGGTGAAGTGGTAGTCGGAATCCGCCACGTTCCAGATGTGGCGGCCTTCGGACAGCAGCGCGTCCCAGGTGCCGCCGAGCTTGGCGACCAGGTAGTCCACGCCGCCGTAGGTGCGGGACGGCAGGTTGGCCGGAATGTAGGCGCTGTTGTAGCCGCCGCGGTCGGGCTCCATCTGGTTGCCGACCATGCCTTCGAGCGAGAACACGATGCTGGGCGCGGCGTCGTTCATCTCGCGCAGCTGCGCGGCCGTGTACTTGCCCGGGTTGCGCGAGGGATGGTTGATCTGCAGGTAGCTCGTGTCCGGGTAGTTCTTCTTGAGCCAGGCGATGGCCGCGAGCACGTCGGCGTGCGTGGAGAAGGCGCGCGCGTCCTTCGCATTCCACGCCGCCACGTCGTCGGCCGGGAACAGCGCGGGGTCGCGGTTGGTGAACAGGTATTCGAACTGGCTCGCGGCCTTGAGCGCGGCATCCGACATCGGGCTGTCGGTGAGGATGCCCACGTTGCCGTGGTCGTGCGTGGCCATGTCCCACTCGAAGGACGAGAAGATCGTCTTGTCGGCGTACTTGCCGCCGGCCTGCAGCGCCTTGATGCGCGGCACCTGGTACTTCGCCATGCCCAGCGAGAAGGGAGTCTGCGCCGGCAGCTTGTTGCCGTCGTTGTCGTAGGACGACAGGCGCAGGTGGTCCGAGAGCGCAGCCCAGTCGAGCCCGAACTGGTCGAAGGCCTTGGCGAGCACCTGGTCGAGCGTGGAGATCTGCTGGGTGTCGTCCGACTGGATGGTGTGCACATGCAGGTCGCCGACGGTCCAGCGGCCGGTCGGTGCGGCCGGCGGCGCGGGAGGTGGCGGTGCAGCAGGCGAAGGCGCCGGTGCTGCAGGAACGATAGGCAGCCCGGCGAACGGATTGCCACCACCGCCGGAGCCACCGCCGCAGGCGGTCAGCGCGGCCGCGGCGAGCGCAAGGGTGGAGAAGCGGGCGGCGGGGGAGCGGGGAGCGGGAGGATGCAATTTCATGACGGCAGACAAGGCAACGGCCAGCACGAGGCTGGCCGTTGCTTCAGGGTTTCAAAGAGACCCGGAGTCTGGAATCCCGTCGTGACACGGCGATGAAAGTGCCGAGCGCCAGCGCGAGCGCAAGCTGCGCGAGGAAGAGGCCGAGCTCGAGCGGCTGAAGGCCGCCCGCTGACGGGCAGGGCGGCCTCGGGGCCTCTCGGACTTCAGGCCAGCAGGTCGCTCAGCGTGCGCGCCACCACCTTGGTGGCGCGGCGCAGGTCTTCGAGCACCACGCGCTCGTCGCTGCGCTTGGCGTGCGACTCGAGCACGGTGCGCGGGCCGGCACCGTAGATCACGCCGGGAATGCCGGCTTCGCCGTACAGGCGCACATCGGTGTAGAGCGGCGTTCCCATCGCCTTGATCGGCTCGCCGAACAGTTCGCCGCCGTGCTTCTGGATCGCGTCGACCAGCGGCTTGTTGCCCGCGAGCGGCTTCATCGAATTGGCCAGCAGCAGGCGCTTGATGTCCACCGTGATGCCGGCACTCTCGGCGGCCGCATCGGCGATCACCTTGCGGATCGTCGCCTCGACCTCGACCGGGTTCTCCTCGGGGATCATGCGGCGGTCGAGCTTGAACACCACCTTGCCGGGCACGACGTTGGTGTTGGTGCCGCCCTCGATGCGGCCGACGTTGAGGTACGGGTGCGTGATGCCCTCGACCTTCGACGTGACCTGCTCGTAGAGCGTGTTCTGCGCATAGAGCGCGTTCAGGATCTTCACCGCGCCTTGCAGCGCATCGACACCGGTCGTCGGAATGGCGGCGTGGGCCATCTTGCCGTGCACCGTCACTTCCATCTGCAGGCACCCGTTGTGGGCGGTGACGACTTCGTAGCTGAAGCCGGCCGCGATCATCAGGTCGGGCTTGGTCAGGCCCTTCTGGAGCAGCCAGCCCGGGCCGAGGATGCCGCCGAATTCTTCGTCGTAGGTGAAGTGCAGTTCGACGCTGCCCTTGCTCGGCTTGGCGACGGCTTCCAGTGCGCGCAGGGCGAAGGTGAAGCTTGCGAAGTCGCTCTTGCTCACCGCGGCGGCGCGGCCGTAGAGGCTGCCGTCGGCGATCTCGCCGCCGTAGGGGTCGTGCGTCCAGCCTTCGCCCGGCGGCACCACGTCGCCGTGGGCGTTGAGCGCGACGGTGCGGCCGCCGGTGCCGTATTGGCGGCGCACGATCAGGTTGGTGATCGATTCGAGGCCGTAGTCCTTCACCTCTTGCGCGGGCACGGCGTGCTTCTCGGCGTCGAGGCCGAAGTCCTTCAAGAGCTCGGCGGTGCGCTCGGCGTGCGGTGCGTTGTTGCCGGGCGGGGTGTCGGTGGGCACGCGCACGAGTTCCTGCAGGAACTTCACTTCCTCGTCGAAGTGGGCGTCGATCCAGGCGTCGAGCTTGGCGTAGTCGGTCATGGTTTTGTTCTTTTGAGAGTCAGTGGGCTTGTTCGGCTGCGAGGTCGTTCAGCAGGTTCTGGAAGGCCTGCACCGCGAGCTGGATGTCGTCGTTGGTGCTCGATTCGAGCGGGTTGTGGCTGATGCCCGAGTTGATGCCGCGCACGAAGAGCATGGCCTGCGGCATCACCTCGTGCAGCTTCATCGCGTCGTGGCCGGCGCCGCTGGGCATGCGGAACAGCGGAATGCCCAGCGCATCGACCGCCTTCTCCCAGCGCTGCTGCCACGCGGGAGCGCTCGGTGCGGCCGAGGCGCGCATGCTTTCCTCGATCTCGTAGCGCACGCCGCGGCGTTCGCAGATGGCCTTCAATTCGGCGAGCACGTCGGCGGTCAGCGCATCGCGCTGCGCGTTGTTGGGCGCGCGCATGTCGAGGCTGAACTTGCAGCGGCCCGGCACGACGTTGATGGAGCCGCTGGGCACTTCGAGCATGCCGACGGTGCCGACCGAGTCGCCGTCTTTCGCGGCGCGCTGCTCGGTGTAGAGGATGAGTTCGGCCACCGCGGCGGCGGCGTCGCGGCGGCGGTCCATCGGCGTGGTGCCGGCGTGGCTGGCCGTGCCGATCACCTCGCCCACGAAGCGCACGCCGCCGTTGATGGCGGTGACGATGCCCAGCGGCAGGTCGAGCTCGGTGAGCACCGGGCCCTGCTCGATGTGCACTTCGACAAAGCCGAGGTAGCGCGCGGGATCGCGCTGGATCTTCGGAATGTCTTCCTGCTTCAGGCCCGCGTGCTGCATGGCCTCTCGCATGGTGATGCCGTCGGCGTCCTTCTGGTCGAGCCAGCGCTGGTCGAAGTGGCCGATGAGCGCGCCCGAGCCGAGGAAGGTCGCCTTGTAGCGCTGGCCTTCTTCTTCCGCGAAGCCGACGACCTCGAAGGCGAATGGCAGGCGCTTGCCTTGCCGCGCGAGTTCGCGCACGCAGGCGATCGGCACGAAGATGCCCAGGCGCCCGTCGTATTTGCCGCCGTTGCGCACGGTGTCGTAGTGCGAGCCGGTGAGCAGGGTCTTGGCATCCGCGGTCGCGCCTTCGTAGCGGCCGACCACGTTGCCCACTGCGTCGATGTGCACCGAGTCGAAGCCCACGTCGCGCATCAGCGCGCTGATCTGCGCGGCGCAGGCGCGGTGCGCGTCGGTGAGGTAGGTGACGGTGAGCTGGCCCTTCTCGGCATAGCCGGGGTCGGTGTGCACCGAGAGCTGTTCCTGCCAGTCCCACACGTCGTTGCCGAGCGTGACGTCGGCGGCGAACTTGTCGTCGAGGCGGATCTCGGCGATGCGATGGATGTTGCGCAGCGCTTCGCCGAGTTCGAACTCAGGATGGTTGAAGAGACGCCGCTCGAAGGTCTCGATGATCTCGCGCTTGGCCAGACCCGTGCCGCGCGGGCCGCGCACCGCGAGGATGAACGGAAAGCCGAACTTCGCGTTGTAGTCGGCGTTGAGCTTCTGGATCTTGGCGAACTCTTCGGGCGTGCAGTCGGTGAGGCCGGCCTTGCTCTGCTCGTTGGTCGATTCGGCCGTGAGCGTCTTGCTCACCATGGCCTTGCCCGCGAGCTCCGGGTGGGCGCGGATGAGGCCGATCTGCTCGTCGGCGGACGATGCGGCCAGCGCCTTCACCAACGCGTGCTTCAGGTGCGCGAGCGAACGGAAGGGGCGCGCGGCGAGCGCGCGCTGCGCGATCCACGGCGAGTGTTCATAGATGCCATCGAGCAGGGCAACGGCTTCGGCCGGCACGGCAGCATTGAGTTGGGCGATGGTGAGGCTCATGGTCAGCTTCCTGTGACGGCCGATGTGAAGGGATGCGCCTGCTTCCAGTGCCGCGCGATGTCCACGCGCCGGCAGACCCACACGCGGTCATGCTGCGCGATGTGGTCGAGAAAGCGCTGCAGCGCGGTGATGCGGCCGGGCCGCCCGAGCAGGCGGCAGTGCATGCCGATGCTCATCATCTTGGGGCTGTTGTCGCCGTCGGGATCGCCTTCGGCATAGAGCGCATCGAAGGTGTCCTTCATGTACTGGAAGAACGGATCGGCGTGCGAGTAGCCCTGCGGCAGCGCGAAGCGCATGTCGTTGCAGTCGAGCGTGTAGGGCACGATGAGCTGCGGCACGACGGTGCCGTCGGTCTTCTGCACCTTCATCCAGAAGGGGAGGTCGTCGCCGTAGTAGTCGCTGTCGTACTCGAAGCCGCCGTAGTCGGCCACCAGGCGCCGGGTGCGCGGGCTGTCGCGGCCGGTGTACCAGCCGAGGGCGCGCTCGCCGGTGAGCTTTTCGATGGCCTCCATGCCCAGGCGCATGTGCTCGCGCTCGGTGGCTTCATCGAGGTTCTGGTAGTGAATCCAGCGCCAGCCGTGGCAGGCGATCTCGTGGCCCAGTTCCTTGAAGGCAGCCGTCAACTCGGGGTAGCGCTCCAGTGCCATGCCCACGCCGAACACGGTGAGCGGCAGGCCGCGTTTTTCGAACTCGCGCAGGATGCGCCAGACGCCTGCGCGCGAGCCGTATTCGTAGATGCCTTCCATGCTGATGTGGCGGTCCGGGAAGCTCGCCGGATTGAACATCTCGGAGAGGAACTGCTCGGAGCCCGCGTCGCCGTGCAGCGTGGCGTTCTCGCCGCCCTCTTCGTAGTTGAGGACGAACTGCACCGCAATGCGCGCGCCGCCCGGCCACTGGGCATGCGGCGGGTTGCGGCCGTAGCCGACGAGGTCGCGCGGATAGGGCAGGGTGGTGTCGTAGACGGTCATAGGCTTTTCAGGACAGCGCGAGGGAGATGTCGTTGGTCGGAACCTTGCGGTCGAAGGTGAGGTTGGCCTCGACGTGTTCCAGGTGTTCGGTCATGAGGCGCACGGCGCGTTCTTCGTCGCGGGCGGCCAGCGCCTTCACGATGTCGGCGTGCTCGTCGTTGGAGTGCTCGGCCGCGCTCGCGCTCTGGTACATGAGCGTGATGAGGGCGCAGCGCGAGATCAGCTCGCCCAGGATCTGCGCCAGCACCTGGTTGCCCATGAGCTCGGCCATGCGCACGTGGAAGTCGCCGAGCAGCTCGGTGCGGCCCGAAATGTCTTCGCCCGAGACCGCCGACTTTTCAAGCGCGACGTGTTCTTTCAGCGCCTTGATCTTGGCGGGCGTGACGGTGCGCACGAACTCGCGCGTCATCTCGGCCTCGAGCATGCGGCGCACCGCGAACACCTGCTTGGCTTCGTCAACGGCCGGCGCCGCAACGAAGGCACCGCGCGCGGGCTCCAGGCGGATCAGCTTGTTCTGCGAGAGCTGGAACAGCGCCTGGCGCACCAGCGTGCGCGAGACGCCGAAGTGATCGGCCAGCTTCTGCTCGGCGAGCTTGGTGCCGGGTTGCAGGCGATGCTCGACGATGGCCTTCGTGAGGGCATCGACGATCGAACGGGTGGTGGAGGACTCCATGTTTTTCATGATAGACCCAAAGCCGGGAACTGTATACACTTTTGTCCACCGGAATATCCCGCACCCGATCCGAGCCCTGGCGCTCGATCTTCGAAGGAGCGCCCCATGGGCTTGAGCACTCACGTACTGGACACGATGCACGGCGGCCCCGCGGCCGGCATGGAAGTGGCGCTGTACACCACCGATGGCGACGCCGCCACGCTGGTGAAGCGCTTCACGCTGAATTCGGACGGCCGCAGCGACGGTCCGCTCTACGACAACAACTCGATCAAGGTCGGCACCTACCGCCTGGTGTTCGACGTGGCGGGTTACTTCAAGGCGCGCGGCGTGAAGCTGCCGGAGCCGAATTTCCTGAACAAGGTGTCGCTGGATTTCGGCGTGGCGCACACTGACCAGCACTACCACGTGCCGCTGCTGGTCAGCCCGTGGAGCTACTCCACCTACCGCGGGTCTTGATGTCAGTCGCCTTGTTGCTGGCCTTCGGTGAGCGTGTCGAGCTGGAACCGGCCGCTCTTGTCCCAGAGCCAGGTGTCCGTCCACGTCACCGCGCCGAGCCGCGTGGCGGCCGGGAAGGGCGCGGCCTGCAGCACGGCGCGTTCGATCTCGGCGATGACCTCGGGCGCATGCTGCGGCGCGCGCAGCCAGTGCATCGAGACGACCTTGCCGCCGGTGTCCAGGTTCACCTGCAGCGTGCCGACGGCGTAGAGGATGGGCGGCAGTTGCCCGCTGTAGATGCGCGAGCGATTGAGGTCGTACACATGGCGCGCCGCATCGCGCCGGTAGTCGCGCGCGGTGGCCGCATTCGATGCGCGCGGCACGGCGCCGGATGCGCCACCTTTGGCGCTGCTCAACTGGCCGGGAACGGCCCCGGGGCTTCCGCACCCGGCGAGCCAGAGGGCGCACGAAAGAACGGATGCCGCCAATGCAAGGCGGCGCGGCGTAAGCTGGGCATTCATCGCCGGGTTTATACCGTGAGTCCTCGCGGGCCCGGCAACCGAAGGTATCGGGCATGAGCGGTGCGGTCGATCAATTGCTGGCGCGTCTTCGAAAAGAAGACGCGGTGCTGGTGCGCGTCGAGTCCACGCAGGGCTCGGCACCGCGCGAGGCCGGCACGTGGATGGCGGTGTGGGCCGATGCGCTCACGGCCACCATCGGCGGCGGGCAGCTCGAGTTCCAGGCTACGCAGGAAGCGCGTGAACTGCTCGCGGGCAGGCGCGCCATCGACGGCATCCAGCGCTACCCGCTCGGCCCGAGCCTCGGCCAATGCTGCGGCGGCGTGATGTTCCTGTCGTACCAGCGCATCACGGCCGCCGACGCGCCCGCATTGCAGCGCGAACTGGTCGCCCAGCTCAAGCCCGTGGCGCTGTTCGGCGGCGGGCACGTGGGCGCCGCGCTCGCGCGACTGCTCGCCGCGCTGCCGTTCTCGGTGCGCTGGATCGACAGCCGCGACGGCGTCTTCCCCGACGAACTCCCCGCGCAGATCGACACAGAGCATTCCGAGCCCGTGCAGGACGCCGTCGCCGCACTCGCCCCGGGCAGCCGCGTGCTGATCATGAGCTTCAGCCATGCCGAGGACCTCGACATCGTCATCGCCTGTCTCAAGCGTCTGCGCACGCGCAACGACCTGCCCTACATCGGCCTCATCGGCAGCAAGACCAAGTGGGCCACCTTCAGCCACCGGCTCGAGGCGCGCGGCTTCACGGCGGACGAGCTGGCGCGCATCACCTGCCCGATCGGCGTGCCCGGCATCACCGGCAAGGAGCCCGAGGTGATCGCGGTGGCGGTGGCGGCACAGTTGTTGCAATCGCTGGGCTGAACAGGGTTTTCCCGGCGGCGACGCCCCAAAAAAGCGTTCCGCCTCTTGCCAAAACTGTATACACTTTCGGTCCACAACAAGCCGCAGCGGAGCGAGGCCCATTTTCTGGAGCCTGCGTTCGCGGCACTTTCTCTGCTTACAGCGCCCGCAGTGGTGAGCAGGCTGAAACCCCGTCTCGGTGTCCTCACGCGCCGACCGGGTTGAGAGAGCACCACATGGAAAGCTACTACCTCGACTGGGCCAACCTGCTGCTGCGCTGGGTCCACGTCATCACCGCCATCGCCTGGATCGGCGCCTCCTTCTACTTCGTGATGCTGGACAACAGCCTCGAGAAGCCGCAGGACCCCGAATCGCTCGACAAGGGCGTGGGCGGCGAGCAGTGGGCCGTGCACGGCGGCGGCTTCTACAACATGCAGAAGTACGCGCTGGCGCCCAAGAAGCTGCCGGACCACCTGCACTGGTCGTACTGGGAGAGCTACTCCACCTGGATCACCGGGTTCACGCTCTTCACCATGTCGTACCTGTGGAACGCGAGCACCTACCTCATCGACAAGTCGAAGATGGACTGGCAGCCCGGCGCCGCCATCGCCGTCGCGCTGGCGTTCTTCGTGGTGTTCTGGATGGTCTACGACGGCATCTGCCAGATCTTCGGACGCCGCAAGAACGGCGACACCATCGTCGGCGTGCTGATCGCGATCTTCATCGTCTTCGCGACCTGGCTGGCCTGCCAGTGGTTCGCGGGCCGCGCGGCCTTCTTGCTGGTGGGCGCCATGATGGCCACGACGATGAGCGGCAACGTGTTCTTCTGGATCATCCCGGGCCAGCGCAAGAACGTGCAGGCACTGCGCGAAGGCCGTCCGGTCGACCCGGTGCACGGCCAGCGCGGCAAGCAGCGCAGCGTGCACAACACCTACTTCACGCTGCCGGTGCTGTTCGCGATGCTGAGCAACCACTACAGCTTCACCTACACGCACAAGTACAACTGGGTGGTGCTGCTGCTCATCATGCTGGGCGGCGCGGCCATTCGCCAGTTCTTCGTGGTGCGCCACCGCTTCAAGCTCGGCAACGCGGGCAATCCGCTGCCCTATGCGCTGGTCGGCATCGTGGTGCTGGGCCTCACGATTGTCTGGATGAAGCCCGAGCCGGCCGCTGCGCCTCCCGTGGCAGCCGCTGCGGCGCCCGCAGTCGCTTATGCAGATGTGCAGAAGGTGCTCGAGCAGCGCTGCTTCATGTGCCACGGCGCGGCGGTGCAGATGAAGAACGTGCGCGTCGACACGCCCGACCAGGTGACGGCGCATGCGCAGGCGATCTACCAGCAGGTGGTGGTCACGAAGATCATGCCGATGAACAACGCGACCGGCATCACGGACGAGGAGCGGGCGCTCATCGGCCGCTGGTTCCAGGCCGGGGCAAAGACGAACTAGATAGACCGCGGTCAAGAGAGCGGGGCTGCCGCTCCCCGCACAATCGCCGGATGGAGACAAAGCAAGCCATGACCGCATCGACCCCGTCCTTCGGGCCCGCGCCCGATCCGCGCGAAGCACCCCGCGCATTCCTCGAACACCTCTACCGCGTGGCGGTGGACCGCGCGCTGCCGCTGTCCACGCTGGGCGCCCATCTGCCCAAGCCGCCCAAGGGACGCACGCTGGTGCTTGGCGCCGGCAAGGCAGGCGGCTCGATGGTGCAGGCGCTCGAAGCTCTCTGGCCGGCCGATGCGCCGCTCTCGGGCCTCGTCGTCACCCGCTACGACCACATTCCGCCGCGCCCCGAAGGCGTGCCGCAGCGCATCGAGCTCGTCGAGGCCGCGCATCCCGTGCCCGATGCGGCCGGGCAGCAGGCGGCCGAGCGCATCCTCGCGCTCACGCAGGGGCTCACGGCCGACGACCTCGTGCTGTGCCTGATCTCCGGCGGCGGTTCGTCGCTGCTGGTGCTGCCGGCCGAAGGCCTCACGCTGGCCGACAAGCAGCGCATCAACAAGCAACTGCTCGACAGCGGCGCGCACATCGGCGAGATGAACTGCGTGCGCAAGCACCTCTCGCGCATCAAGGGCGGCCGCCTGGCGGCGGCGTGCGCGCCGGCCCGCGTGGTCACGCTCACCATCAGCGACGTGCCGGGCGACGACCCGGCGGTCATTGCGAGCGGTCCCACGGTGCCCGATGCGACCACCTGCGCCGAGGCGCTCGCCATCCTCGACCGCTACGGCATCGAAGTGCCCGCACCCGTGCGGGCGCAGCTGCAAAGCGGCGAACTCGAAACGCCCAAGCCGAACGACAAGGCCTTCACCGGCCACGAGACCCACATGATCGCCACGCCCCAGCAGTCGCTCGAAGCGGCGGCCAAGGCGGCGCGCGAAGCCGGCATCGAGGCGCACATCCTCAGCGACGAGATCGAAGGCGAATCGCGCGAGGTCGGCAAGGTGCATGCCGCGTTGGCCCGCGCCGCAGCCCAACGCGGCCAGCCGTTCGCGCGGCCCTGCGTCATTCTTTCGGGCGGCGAGACCACGGTCACGATCCGCCCCCGCCAGCCGGGCCAGGCCAAGGGCCGCGGCGGCCGGGCGGGCGAGTTCTGCATGGGCCTGGCCGGTGCGCTCATGGGCGTGCCGAACGTGTGGGCGCTGGCCGCCGACACCGACGGCATCGACGGCGTGGAAGACAACGCCGGTGCCTTCGTCACGCCCGACACGCTGTCGCGCGCCACGGCTGCGGGCAGGAAGCTGTCGGACCACCTCGACCGCAACGACGCCTATGGCTATTTCGATGCCATCGGCGACTTGTTCGTGACCGGGCCGACGAACACCAACGTCAACGACTTCCGTGCGCTTTTGATCCTGTAACGATGGCTGAATGGGGCAGAAAGGGCGATTTCCGAGCCCCGGCGGAGACTGTTAACTCGGGTTAATCTATGCACCCGGCGGCAATTTGCCGCCGTTGTCGCATGCGCGCCTCTCCCGGAGTGCCGCGCCGCGCACCCAGATTTCCCCTTTTCATCATCCCGTCCCGAAGGAAAAGTTCGCCATGACCGCCACCTACACCGACACCCGCCTGCTGATCGACAACGAATGGGTCGACGCCACCGGCGGCAAGACGCTGGACGTCGTGAACCCCGCCACCGGCAAGGCCATCGGCAAGGTGGCGCATGCCAGCATTGCCGACCTGGACCGCGCCCTGGCCGCCGCGCAACGCGGTTTCGAGAAGTGGCGCAACACCCCCGCCAACGAACGCGCCGCCGTCATGCGCCGCGCCGCCGGCCTCATCCGTGAACGCGCCGGCGACATCGCCAAGCTGCTGACGCAAGAACAGGGCAAGCCGCTCGCCGAAGCCAAGGGCGAGACGCTGGCCGCCGCCGACATCATCGAATGGTTCGCCGACGAAGGCCGCCGCGTCTACGGCCGCATCGTGCCCTCGCGCAACCTGGCCGCGCAGCAGCTCGTGCTGAAGGAGCCGCTCGGCCCCGTCGCCGCCTTCACGCCGTGGAACTTCCCCATCAACCAGATCGTGCGCAAGCTCGGCGCGGCGCTGGCCACCGGCTGCTCGTTCCTGGTGAAGGCGCCCGAAGAAACCCCGGCATCGCCCGCCGCGCTGCTGCAGGCCTTTGTGGACGCCGGCATTCCGCCCGGCACCGTGGGCCTCGTGTTCGGCAACCCCGCCGAAATCTCGAACTACCTGATCGCCCACCCGATCATCCGCAAGGTCACCTTCACCGGTTCGACCCCGGTCGGCAAGCAACTGGCCGCGCTGGCCGGTTCGCACATGAAGCGCGTCACGATGGAACTGGGCGGCCACGCACCGGTGATCGTGGCTGAAGACGCCGACGTCGCCCTGGCCGTCAAGGCCGCCGGCGCCGCCAAGTTCCGCAATGCCGGCCAGGTCTGCATCTCGCCGACCCGCTTCCTGGTGCACAACAGCCTGCGCGAAGAATTCGCCCGCACGCTGGTCAAGTACACCGAGGGCCTGAAGCTCGGCGACGGCCTCGCCGAAGGCACGACCATCGGCCCGCTGGCCAATGCCCGCCGCCTCACCGCGATGGCCTATGTGCTGGAAGACGCGCGCAAGAAGGGCGCCACCGTGGCCGCCGGCGGCGAACGTGTTGGCGACTCGGGCAACTTCTTCGCCCCCACCGTGCTGACCGACGTGCCGCTGGACGCCGACGTGTTCAACAACGAACCCTTCGGCCCCATCGCTGCGATCCGCGGTTTCGACACCCTCGACGAAGCCATCGCCGAAGCCAACCGCCTGCCCTTCGGCCTGGCCGGCTACGCCTTCACCAAGTCGATCAAGAGCGCGCACCTGCTGAGCCAGAAGCTCGAGCTGGGCATGCTGTGGATCAACCAGCCCGCCACCCCGTCGCCCGAAATGCCGTTCGGCGGCGTGAAGGATTCGGGCTACGGTTCGGAAGGCGGCCCCGAAGCGCTCGAGGCCTACCTGAACACCAAGGCGGTGTCGATCCTCGGCGTCTGATCAGTCGTCTGCGCTGGCGTTCCAGAAGGCCTGCTGGACGCCATCCAGCGCTTCGAGTTCTGTAATCACCTGGTCGAGCTCCAATGGCTCGACCGCGGTGGCATACAACGTCGCTTCGATTTCCGTGTCGGCCGGCCCGAAGGCGTGCTGGTCGACATCGCGCACCGGGTAGTTCGCGGCTTCGAGCAGGAGCAGCAGCTGGTCCATCACCTCGGGCCGTGCTGCGCGCGAGCAGATCACCCGCACCGTGTAGGTCGCCTCGCTCGACTCCTCCTTGATCGGGCGGCGGTTGATGCGGTTGACCACCGGAAGCAGCAGCGTGTTGCTGGCCAGCACGAACATGGCGGCGATCATCGCTTCGCCGATCAGGTCGGCGCCCGCGCAAGCACCCACCGCCGCCGACCCCCACAGCGTGGCCGCCGTGTTCAGTCCGGTGATGTTGGTGCCTTCTTTCATGATCGCGCCCGCGCCCAGGAAGCCGATGCCCGAGACCACGTAGGCCGCCACGTGCACGGCCCCGTCGTGGCCGTGCAGGCGATTCGCCATGTCCACGAACACCGCCGCACCCACCGCCACGAGCGTGTTGGTGCGCAGGCCCGCGGCGCGCTGGCGTATCTGGCGCTCCAGGCCGATCAGAGAGCCGAGGGCGAAGGCGACTGCCACGCTGACGAAGGTGTCGAGCAGCGAGGGCAGGTTGAAGTTTTGGATGGCTTGCATCAGACGGCTTTCGATGTTTTGTGCCCAGTTTGCGGGGCTTGGGTGTCATCTGCATGTAGCTTTGTTCAGGGCGGCACCCGCCCTGAACAAGAGCGTCAAACAAACAGCCCTCACTGCCACCCATACCGCCGCGCGTACCACCCCTTGACCGTCTGCGTCAGCACCGCATACCCCACCAGCATCGCCACGAGCCACGGGAAGTAGGCCAGCGGCAGCGCCTGCAGCTTGAAGTAGTGCGCGAGCGGCCCCATCGGCAGCCAGATGCCCACGGCCGCGATCGCCGCTCCCATCGCCAGCAGCGGCCAGGCCGCGCGGCTTTGCAGGAACGGGATCTTGCGGGTGCGGATCAGGTGCACGATGAGCGTCTGCGACAGCAGCCCCTCGATGAACCAGCCCGACTGGAACAGCGTCTGGTGCTCCACCGTGTTGGCCGCGAACACGAACCACATCACCGTGTAGGTCAGGATGTCGAACACCGAGCTCAGCGGCCCGAAGAACACCATGAAGCGCCCGAGGTCCGCCGGGTTCCAGCGCTGCGGCGACTTCAGGAATTCCTCGTCCACGTTGTCGAACGGAATCGCGATCTGCGACACGTCGTACAGCAGGTTCTGCACCAGCAGGTGGAGCGGCAGCATCGGCAGGAAGGGCAGGAACGCGCTCGCCACCAGCACCGAGAACACATTGCCGAAGTTCGAGCTCGCGGTGAGCTTGATGTACTTGAGCATGTTGGCGAAGGTGCGGCGACCCTCGACCACGCCTTGCTCCAGCACCATCAGGCTCTTCTCCAGCAGGATGATGTCGGCCGATTCCTTGGCCACGTCCACCGCGCCGTCCACCGAGATGCCGATGTCCGCCGCGCGCAGCGCCGGCGCGTCGTTGATCCCGTCGCCCATGAAGCCCACCACGTGCCCGTTGGCATGCAGCGCGTGCACGATGCGCTCCTTGTGCGCGGGCGTGAGCTTGGCGAACACCTGGTGCTGT
Source organism: Variovorax boronicumulans (assembly GCF_030812215.1). GTDB lineage: Bacteria > Pseudomonadota > Gammaproteobacteria > Burkholderiales > Burkholderiaceae_C > Variovorax > Variovorax boronicumulans_C. The sequence continues at coordinate 407,840 of NZ_JAUSSG010000003.1, forward strand.
TCGACCAGCACGCGCAGTTCGTCGTCGCGCAGGTCCTCGATCTCGCGGCCGAGCACGATGTGGCCGGCCGCGATGCCCACGTCGCCGCAGACCTTGCGCGTGACCAGTTCGTTGTCGCCCGTCAGCACCTTCACCGCCACGCCGTGCTCGGCCAGCGCGCGCAATGCGGGGGCGGTCGATTCCTTCGGCGGATCGAGAAAGGCCACGTACCCCAGCAGCGTGAGCCCCGATTCGTCGGCCACGCTGTAGGCCGCCTTGCGTGCTTCTGTCGCCAGCGTGCGGCTTGCCACGGCCACCACGCGCAGGCCTTGGGCGTTCAGCTCCGAGGCCACGTTGTGGATGCGTGCGAGCAGCTCCGCATCGAGTGCCAGCACCTCGGCGCCGCGCTCGACCGACGTGCACACCGACAGAATCTCTTCCAGCGCGCCCTTGCAGATCAGCAGGTGCTCGCTGCCGCCGTTCTCCACCACCACCGACATGCGGCGGCGCGAGAAGTCGAAGGGCACTTCGTCGATCTTGCGATAGGCGGTCTGCAGCCGCGTCTCCGGTTGCATCTCGGCGTGGTTCAGCACCGCCTTGTCGAGCAGGTTCTTCAGGCCCGTCTGGTGAAAACTGTTCAGGTAGGCGAGCTGCAGCACATGGTTGGAGGCCTCGCCCCACGCGTTGGTGTGGCGCTCCAGCACGATGCGGTCCTGCGTGAGCGTGCCGGTCTTGTCGGTGCACAGCACGTCCATCGCGCCGAAGTTGTGAATCGCTTCGAGGCGCTTGACGATCACCTTCTGGCGCGACATCACGACCGCGCCCTTGGCGAGCGTGGCGGTCACGATCATCGGCAGCATCTCGGGCGTGAGGCCCACCGCGATCGACAGCGCGAACAGCGCCGCCTCCCACCAGTCGCCCTTGGCCACGCCGTTGATCACCAGCACCAGTGGCGCCATCACCAGCATGAAGCGGATCAGCACCCAGCTCACGCGGTTGATGCCGGCCTGGAAGGCACTGGTGCCGCGGTCGGTGGCCGTCACGCGCTGTGCGAGGGCGCCGAAGAAGGTGCGGTCGCCGGTGTGGACGATGACCGCGGTGGCGGTGCCGCTGATCACGTTGGTGCCCATGAAGAGCAGGTTTTCGCGTTCGAGCACACCGGCTTCGTGGTCGCCGCGGTCGATGGAGAATTTCTCGACCGGCATGGCCTCGCCCGTCAGCGCGGACTGGCTGATGAACAGGTCCTTGGCGGTCAGCAGGCGGCAGTCGGCCGGGATCATGTCGCCGGCCGAGAGCGCGATCACGTCGCCCGGCACGAGGTCGCGCATCGGCACCTCGACGCGCACCGTGCCCGCGTGCGTGGCATCGAAGCCCTCGTCGCCCGCGGCGCCGGCCTTGCGACCCGGCGCGGGCCGCAGCACCGTGGAGGTGTTGCTCACCATCGCCTTGAGCCGGTCGGCCGCCTTGTTGGAGCGCGACTCCTGCAGGAAGCGCAGCACCGTCGACAGCACCACCATGCTGCCGATCACGAGCGTGGCCTTCATGTCCTCGGTCACGTACGAGATCAGTGCCAGCACCGTGAGCAGCAGGTTGAAGGGATTGCGGTAGCACTGCCACAGATGCGTCCACCACGGCAGCGGCTGCTCGTGGCGCACCTCATTGCTGCCCAGGCGCTTGCGCAGCACCTGCGCATGGCCCTCGCTCAAGCCCTGCGGCGAGCTGTTGAGCTTGACGAGCATTTCGCCCGCGTCGGTGCGCGATGCCGTGGCCAGCGCTTTCGCGATGTCGGGCGGCATCGCGACCGAGCTCACGCCGACGGGCTTGGCGCCCAGCAGCGTCTGCCAGCGCTCGAAGTGATGCAGCATGTGGCGGCTGCGCAGGAAGCTCTCGAAGAGGGACTTCAGGACGTTTTTCTTCATGTTGTTTTCTCCTTGATGAGGGAAGCGATGGGATCAGCGCGCAAAGGTCCAGGTGAGGCCCAGCGTCCACCACGCGGGTGCGTCGGCGCGCAGGCCGCGTGCGCGGCTCAGGTCGATGCTCAGCGCCTGCATCGGCATCCAGCGCACGCCGGCGCGCCATGCGTTGCCGCCGCCTTCGCGAAAGCGCTCGGCGACGAACGAAACGGAGGGCAGGGCGCTCCATTCGATGGCCGCGCCCGAATGGCTGGTGCTGGGCTGCGCGCGACGGAAGTCGCGGCCCAGGTTGACGTGGGCGCGCCAGCTTTCGTCGATCTGCCAGGTCACAGGGACCACGACGCTGCTGCTCGCGAAGCGCAATGCGGTTTCATGCGCGGCGCTTTGCCAGCCGACCGTGGCGAGCACGCCGACGCTCAGGCGGTCATTGATGTCGAAGGCCCACTTGACCTGCGGGCCGACGCGCACGGTGCGGCCTTCGCCACTGTGCTCGCGCTCCAGGTTCAGGCCGAGTTCGACCGCACCGACGCGGCACGCAGGACCGATGTGGAGCAGGCCTTGCGCGCTGTCCGCGTGCCGGTCGGTCCAGGTCTCGATCTGGCATTGGTCCGCATCGAGGATCGCGGCGTCGTCCACCGAATGGTGTCCGCCGGCGGCATGCGTCTGCGTTGCCGCGAGGCCGCAGAGGTATGCCGCCCACAGGCGAGACAGAGGACGGTGAGGGTAGTGGCGGGGGGCGGTGAGGCGGGCGGCCGTGGCCGTTCGCCGCACGACACGCCGCAGGCGTTCGCGGGTCATGGTGAGGTTCTCCTTCGTTCGGGTGCGGCGCCCGCGAAGGAAGAACCTCCCGCTTCAATCAGCCGGCAGGCATCCTTCGCAGCACGGCGCGCTGCGTTGTGGTGGGCATCGATGGGTGGGGCGCGCTAGGGCGCCAGAGAGGGTCTGGGTCCATGGTGGCCTCCTTGCGATCTGTGGTGCGGTCCGGTGTGCCAGCGCGTCAGCGTTGCGCTGCGCGGGGCGGTTGCTCAAGCAGCAGGAAGAAGCTGCGGATGCGCCGCGTGGTCCAGAGCGCGGCGGCCCGGTCCAGCGTTTCGTTTTCCACGTCCTGCGCCGACACCGCGCGCGCAGGCACGTGTGCCGACGGGCGCGCAGGCTGCTGCACCGGCTGGAGTTGCTGCTGCTGACGAAGTTGAATCTGACGCATGACAAGGCTCCTTCGTGTGGAAGGACCTCGCGCACGGACACGCAAGCTGACTGAAAAAGTCAGTGACGGAGAACGACGGGATTTTCGGAAGGGGAGAACCGCTGGCCTGAATGGCGAACGGGTCACGCTGCGTGCACGGCGGCCACAGCGCGAAAGAGCCTGCGCTAGAGGGCCGGATGTGTCACGCCTGCCGAGGCACGCGTCTTCTTGTCACTGATCCAACTGGCACTGTCCACGCACGGGGCTCCGAAGTAAAGATGCAGGATTGTTGCACCGCGTCACAATGAGAGTCAACCTTTTAGCGCCTGTCCTGCAATGCCAGCAGGGTCGTTATCGCCTCGTTGTTGCGATTTCGCCTCGGCCCGCGCTGCAACCTTTCAACAGGCTTTCAATTCGATGACTAAAACCGCCGTCTTGTTCATCTGCACTGGCAATATCTGCCGCTCTCCGACCGCCCACGCGCTCCTGCTGCACAAAGCCCGCCTCGCCGGCATTCCGGTCGATGTCGACAGCGCCGCCATCTCCGACGAGGAGCGCGGCAACCCGCCCGATCCGCGTTCGATCGCCGAGGCGCGCCGGCGCGGCATCGAGATGCCCGCGCACCGTGCGCGCCAGGTTCGTGCGAGCGACTTCGAGCGCTTCGACCGGATCGTCGGCATGACCGCGCATCACTGTGCCGCGCTGCGCCGCCTTGCGCCCGCGGGCACGGCCCACAAGCTGCACCTGCTCACCGACTTTTCCAAGGACGACGAAGGCGATGTGCCCGACCCCTGGTATGGCGGCCAGCAGGCCTTCATGGAGGCCTTCGACCTGATCGATCGCGGCGTCGACGGCCTGCTCGCCAAGCTCCGGGCCGAGGCCGGGACCCGCTGACCGGCTATTCGCAGAGCGCGCGAATGCTCGGCGGAATCGGCACCGCACGGATGCCCCCGCCTTCGCGCTTCGCAGCAAATATCCGCACCTCTTCGCATTCGAGGATCAGGTCTTCGCCGCGGGTCACGCGGTAGGTCTGCACGAAGCTCTTGTCGCGCCACTCGGTGATGCGCACTGCAATCTCCAGCGTGTCGCCATAGCTTGCGGATTTCACGAAGCGCGTGTGCGTATCGACCAGCGGCGTGCCGATCACGCCGAGCGTCTTCGTGGTTTCTTCCCAGCGCGGCACGCCGCATCCGGCGAAGAAATGCCGCGAGGCCGCATCGATCCAGCGGAAGAAGTTGGGAAACCAGACGATGCCGGCCGGATCGCAGTCGCCGAATTCGACGCGTGCGGTGTAGATGATTTCTTTGCCTGTACTCATCAGCCCATTCTCGTTGGCAGCCACAGCGCGATGACCGGGAACGCGATCAGGATCACCAGGCGCACGATGTCCGTCGCGATGAACGGCAGCACGCCCTTGAAGATGGTGGTGAAGCTCACGTCCTTCACCACGCTCTTGATGACGAAGACGTTCATTCCCACCGGTGGATGGATGAGCCCCAGCTCCACCGTCATCACGATGATCACGCCGAACCAGATGGGGTCGAACCCCAGGTGCACGATCACCGGGAAGATGATGGGCACCGTGAGGATGATCATCGCCATCGCATCCATCAGGCAGCCGAGCACCAGGTACATCACCATGATGAGCGCGAGCACGCCGTAGCGGCCGATGCCCAGCCCCGTGAGGAATTCGGTGAGCTTCTGCGGGCTCTGCGTGATGGTGAGGAAGTAGCCGAACAAGAGCGCGCCGATCAGCACCGTGAACACGGCCGCCGCCGTGCGCGTGGCCGAGAGCAGCGCCTCGCGGATCTTCGGGCCGTCGAGCTTGCGCCGCAGCAGCCCGAGGATGAACGCGCCGCTCGCGCCCACGCCGCCCGCCTCGGTCGGCGTGAAGAAACCGCCGTAGAGCCCGCCGATCACGAACACGAACAGCACCAGCGGCGCCCACACGTTGCGCAGGTCCTTGAAGCGCTCGGACCACGGTTTCACTTCGCCGCCGGGGAGCCAGTCGGGCCTGAGCTTCACGATGATCGCGATCGTCAGCACGTACATCGCCATCGCCAGGATGCCCGGCACGATGCCCGCCATGAAGAGCTTGCCGATGTCCTGCTGCGTGAGGATGGCGTAGACCGCGAGCACCGTCGATGGCGGCAAGATCGCACCCAGCGTGCCGCCCGCGGCGATCACGCCGGTGGAGAACGACTGCGGGTAGTTGAAGCGCCGCATCTCCGGATACGCCACCGCCGAGAACGTGGCGGCCGTGGCCACCGACGAACCGCAGATCGCCGCGAACCCGCCGCAGGCCACCACGGTGGCCACGCCCAGGCCGCCGCGCAGGTGGCCGATCATCGAGTTGGCCGCCTTGAAGAGCTCGCGGCTCACGCCCGACACCGACACCAGCGCGCCCATCAGCATGAACATCGGGATCACGCCGAAGGTGTAGTCGGTCACGGTGCGCATGGAGGTCTGGCCGACGAGCTTGAGCGCGGGCCCGGGGCCTACGAGGTAGCTGTAGCCGGTGACGCCGACGAGACCCATCGCCATGCCGACCGGCACGCGCAACAGCATCAGCACGAAGAGGGCGACGAAGCCCAGGATGGCAACTGCATCGGGGCTCATTCGTCGGCCTTCTGTTCAGCGTGGATTTCTTCGAGCTGCTCGGGATGGAAGATCAGCCGGTAGGTGCGAATCGCGATCAGCAGCACGGCGCACACATCGCCCGCCCAGGCCACCGCATAGAAGGGCCAGGTGGGAATGTTCATGTCGTAGGTGAGCACGTTGTCGACATAGGTGCCGCGCACCTTGTCGAACAGCATCGCGGTCTGCACCGCCACCACGAACAGCAGCACCAGCGTGGCGAACACGTCGATCACCCGCTTCATGCGCGGGCCTGCCGCGGTCCACACCAGGTCCACCGTGATGTGGCCGCCCCGGTAGCTGGTGGCCGCAATGCCCCAGAAGATCAGGATGCCCAGCAGCATGCGGCCGAAGTCGTAGGCGTCGGGGATCGAGGTGTCGAAGAACTTGCGCAGCACCACGGCCACGAAGATGTTGAGCGCGACGATCCCTACAAAAATGGCAGCGAGCCATTCGATCGTATTGATCGCGCGGTCCATGTAGCTGGCGGACCGGGCAGCCATCGCTCAGAGCGCCGACTTGTATTTGGCGAGGCTGCCTTTCAGCGCATCCATCACCGCCTTCGGGTCTTCGCCCACCTTCTTCACACCCTCGGCCCATTGCGCTTCCGACGGCGCGGCCGCCTTGCGCCATGCATCGAGCTGCTCCGGCGTGAGCTTGTAGACCTCGTGCCCCGACTGCGCCGCGATCTTCGCGCGCCCGCCGAATTCGAAGTCGGCCCACGGCCCTGCCACCTTCTGCGCCCATTCGCTGGTGCAGTGGTCGTCGATCACCTTCTTCTGCGCGGCGGACATCGCGTCGTACTTGCCCTTGTTCATCACCCAGACGAAGGGCGTGACGTAGAGCGGCGCATCCATGTGGTACTTCACCACCTTGTCGATGCCGAAGAGGCCGATCGATCCCCACGGAAACGTGATGGCATCGGCCACGCCGCGCTCCAGCATGTCGCGCGACTCGGGCGCCGAGGCCTGCACGTTGGTGCCGCCCAGGGAGGTGATGAGCTGGCCCACGGTGCTGGTGGCCGGGCGCACCTTCATGCCCTTGATGTCGGTAGGCAGCGTGATCTTCTTGCGCGAATGGAAGGTGCCGGGGTCGTGCACGAACGCGAAGCAGTACTTCACGTCCTTCATTTCCTTGGCCGCGTAGTTGCGGTACCAGGCGTCGATGGCGGCCGAGCCTTCCTTGCCGTTGGCGAAGAGGAAGGGGAGCGAGGCACCGGCCATCACCGGGAAGCGGCCCGGCTGGTAGCCCGGGTTCACGTACGAGAAGTCGGCGATGCCGTCGCGCGCCATGTCGTAGTGGTCGAAGGCCTTGCCCAGTTGCTCCGACGGAAACAGGATCGCGGTGAGGGTGCCGTTCGATGCCTTCTTGATGTCGTCGGCCCAGGCCTGCAGGGCCGGGTTGAGCGGATGCTGCGCGGGCACCCAGCTCGAGAGCTTGAGCTGCACCGGCTTGTCCTGCGCGAGGGCCGGTGCAGCCAGCGCCGCGCAGAAGCCCGCGACAGCGAGTGCGAGCACGGGCGCCCGGGAGCGGAAGCGGATGGCGGAAGGGGTCTGCATGTCTTGTCTCTCTTTCTGTGTTGTGAATCTTCTGAAGCGCCGATATCGGCAACGAGGGAGCAGCCTGGGGATACGGAGGCGGTGTCGGTCAGTCGGCGGCGATCTTCCTTTCGCGGATCAGTGCGCCGAAGCGCTGCGAGTCGGCGGCGGCGCGCCGCTGGAAGTCGGCCGGCGAGCCGGGAACCGCCTCTCCGCCGAGCGACGCGATGCGCTCCTTCACCGCCGGCAGCGCGAGCGCGCGGTTGATCTGCGCATTGAGCTGCGCCACCACCTCCGGCGGCGTGCCGGCAGGTGCATAGAAGCCGAACACCGTGTCGGCATCGAAGCCGCGCAGGCCCGCCTCGTCGAGCGTGGGCACGTCCGGGAAAAGCGGCGAGCGCTTCGGGCTGCCGACCGCGAGCAGTCGCAGCTTGCCCGCACGCACCTGCTGCAGCGCGATGCCGGGGTCGAAGCTGTAGTCGACCTGGCCCGCGAGCAGGTCCTGCAGCGCGGGCGCCGCGCCGCGGTACGGCACGTGCAGCGCGAAGAGGCCAGCCTGGCTCTTGAACATCTCGCCCGCCAGGTGCGGCGAGCTGCCGTTGCCGGGCGAGCCGTACGACAGCTTGCCGGGGTTGGCCCTGGCGTAGGCGATGAACTCCTGCACGTTCGCGGGCGGCAGCGAAGGCTTGGTCACCAGAAACACCAGCACCCGCGCGGCGGCGGCCACCGGCACGAGGTCCTTGGCCGGGTCGAAGCTCATGCGCGCGTAGAGGTGCGGGTTGACCGACACCATGCCGCCTGAACTCATCAGGAGCGTGTAGCCGTCGGCCGGTGCGCGCGCCACCGCCTCGCCACCGACGTTGCCGTTGGCGCCCGCGCGGTTCTCGATCACCACCGGCTGCTTCAGCGCCTCCTGCAGCGGCTGCGAGATGGCGCGCGCGATCTGGTCGGCTGCGCCGCCGGGCGGGAAGTTGACGATGACCTTGATCGGCTTGGCGGGCCAAGCGCTGGAGCCCGTGTTGGCCTGCGCTTGTGCGCAAACCAGAAGTGCCGCGGCGGCTGCGGCGAGCGCGAGCCGGCGTTTGGAAGGGAGTGGCGTCGATGTCATGGCGGTTGTCTCTGATGTCGTTATGGATTCGTGAGGCGGGAGGTTCAAGCGGCCTTGGAGGGCGGCCGTTTCATCCAGCGGATCGGCTGCGCCACCACAGGCCGCGGCGCGGCGCCGTGGCGTACCAGCGCCGCGTCGAGCGCCTTGCCGCCTTCGTCGGCCAACGCTGCTTCGCGCGCTGCGGCAATCGCTTCCGCGCGGGCCGGCGCAGGCAGGGCCGGGTTCGCCGCGAGGGCGTCGATCACATGGAGCAGGTTGTGCTTGCCGCGTTCGTTGGTGCTGCCGTAGCCCTTGATGAGCCGGCCGCACAGCGCGAGTTCGTGGCCCAGTGCCCAGCTTTCGCGCGTGCCGGCTTCCACGGCCGCAAGCCAGCGTTCGATCAGCGCTTGCTCCTCGGCGAAACGGCTGCCACGGCGGCGCAGCCACTTGAGCGATGAAAGGAGGCGCAGCGACGCCATGCCCAGCACCGAGTGGCTGCCCACCTTCAGCGGCAGTGCCCAGGGCTCGCGGCCGCGCGCCTGCCGGCCGCGGTCCCACGCGGTCACGCGGCGCGACAGCGCCGGCGGCAGCAGCGCTGCGAACTCGGCAGCGCCGGGTTTGAAGTGGTCGTAGAGCTTCACGATGTCTTCATCGGTGGCGCGCACTTCCTGCCTGACGCGCTGGGCGCGGCTCGCGCGGCCCTTGAGCGCGGCCACGCGCACGATGTCGTCGAAGGCCATCCACAGTGCGAGCCAGCGTGCCGCCTCGCGGGTGATGGCAAAGCCGTGGGCGCCGGCCGGATCGGCGGCGCGCTCGGCATCCAGCAGCTTGCCCAATCGATCGGCGTACTGCGCCGCGTAGGCAGCGTCCTGGTAGTCGAGCACGCGCGCATGGCCGAGCGCGAGCATGTCGTGCACGGCGGGCGGGAAGCGGCGCGCCAGTTCGTCGGGCAGGGCGCGTGCGGGTGGCGGCGCATCGGCGGTGTCGCCCGCCATCACGCTGTTCACGAAGGCGGCCTGCGTGCGCGGTGCGCTCACCGCATCGAAGGCAGCCGCAAAACCGCGCAGGCTGGCGGCGGCCATCTTGCCGAGCTTTTCGGGTGCGCTCGTGTCGCCTCCGCGCACCACATGCTCATACGCCTCGCGCGGGAACGGGAAGAGGCCGCTGCCCGCGATGGCGCCGAGCATCACCGCGCTGACCACCGTGCCGGTGTCGCGCGCGATGGCGTTCATGTCGAACACGTGGTGTTCGCGGCTGAAGGCTTTCACCACGTCGACCAGCCGCTGCGCATCGGCGCGTCCGTCACCGGGCTCCATGCGCTCGGCGGTGGTGAAGATGCGCCCCGACGAACTGATGACCAGCGTGCGCAGCGGCGCGCTCATGCCGTTGCCGATCTGCCGCGCGGTCTCCAGCAGCTCCGACGAAACGATGGCATCGAGCGCGCCCGGCACCGGGCTCAGGCTGAACACCGGGCGCCTGCCGGCGAGCTGCGTGAGCGGCACGGGGAATACCTCGATGTAGTAGGTGGTGGCGCCGGTGCGCTGCGCGACGCCGGGAATCGATGTGCTCTGCGCGGCGTAGCCGGCGTGGCGGGCAATGTCCACCAGCCATTCGGTGAGCACGCCGCCGCCTTCGCCGCCGAGGGCGCAGACGAGGAGGGTGATGGGACGGTTCTGTTCCATGGCGAGGCTCATGCGGGTTGCAGTGCGCGAACGACCGCGCCGCGCAGCGAATGCACGATGCGCTCGTGCCACTTCGGGTTCTGCACTACCTCGGCGCGGTAGAAGCTCGGGCACAGCGTGGCCGCATGCGCGTTCGCGCCGCAGAGGCCGCAGCCCACGCAGCCGTCGATCACGGTCGCCACGGGGTCGACCTTCAGCGGATCGGGGTTGTCCTTGAGCGTGAGCGTGGGGCAGCCCGAGAGGCGGATGCAGGCATGGTCGCCGTTGCACACGTCTTCGTCGACGCCGTACTTCACGCGCACCACGCGCTCGCCTTTCTTCAGCAGCCCGGCGATCCACGGCTTGATGCGGCGTTGGCGCTCGAGCTGGCACTCGCCCTCGGCGATCACCACCTTCAGGCCGTTGAAGTCGCTGGTGAGCGCCTCGGTCAGCGTCTTGCGCATGCGCTCCACGTCGTAGGTGGTCACGGTGCGCATCCACTTCACGCCCAGGCCCGTGAGCGTGGCCTCGATGGTCTGGTTCTTGTCGACCAGGCTTTGCTGCTTGTCGACGGCGCGTTCCTTCACTTCGTCGTCGGGCGTGGAGATGATGTCCTGCGTGCCGGTGGCCGAGGTGTAGCCGTTCTTGAAGATCAGGAGCACCGCGTCGTCGTCGTTGAAGAGCGCGCTCTGCACCCCGGTGAGCAGGCCGTTGTGCCAGAAGCCGCCGTCGCCCATGATCGACAGCGTGCGGCGGTTCATCATCGGCGCCACGCCCGCGCGGCTCGCGAGGCTCATGCCGTAGCCGAGGATCGAGTGTCCCATCGAGAACGGCTCGAAGGTGCCGAAGGCATGGCAGCCGATGTCGGCCGCGATGTGCACCGGCCCCGTCTCCTGTTGCGCGAGCTTGAGCGCGGAGAATACCGGGCGCTCGGGGCAGCCGATGCAGAAGCTCGGCGGGCGGTTGGGCAGCGGCGCCGTGAGTTGGCGCGCAACCGCTTCGCGGCGCTCGCGGTTGCCCGCGAGCCAGGCCTGTGCGGACGACAACGCTGCGTCGGCCCCGATGTACTTCGCAGCGAAGGCGCCGATGCCGCCCGACAGCACCTCGACGCCGTACTCGCCGGCTGCGGGCAGCATGTCCTTGCCGTGCAGCGGCGTCTGGATGTCGCGGCGGCGCAGCAAGGTCGCGATGTCCTGCTCGATGTACTCGGGCTGGCCTTCTTCCACCACCAGCACCGCGCGCTTGCCGATGCAGAAGTCGGCCACCTGCTCGGGCACCAGCGGGTAGGTCACGTTGAGCACGAGGATCGGGATGTCGGTCTCGCCGAACGCATCGGCCAGGCCCTGCTGCTGCAGGCTGCGGATCAGCGCGTTGTAGAGCCCGCCCTGCACCACGATGCCCAGGTCCGCATGGCGCTTGCCGGGCATGAGCTCGTTGAGCCCGTGCTCGACGATGTAGCGGCGCGCCGCCGGAATGCGCGCATCGCCCTTGAGCTTCTCGTGGCGGAAGGTGACGGGCGGGTGCGCGAGTCGCATGTAGTCGAAGCCCGCGGGCTCTGTCATCAGCGCGCGCGTCGAGACGGCGGGCGCGATGTTGTCCTTGCACTCGAAGCTGCCGCGCACGTGGCAGGTGCGGATGCGCAACTCCATGAGGCAGGGCATGTTCGAGGTCTCGGAGAGGCGAAAGCCTTCTTCGACCATGCGCACCATCACGCCGAGATCGGGCCGCGGATCGAGCAGGCACATGCTCGACTTGAGCGCGTAGGCATGCGTGCGCTCCTGGATCACGCTGGCACCTTCGCCGTAGTCCTCGCCCACCACGATCAGCACGCCGCCGGTCACGCCCGGCGAGGAGAGGTTAGACAGCGCATCGGCCGCCACGTTGGTGCCGACGATGGACTTCCAGGTGACCGCGCCGCGCAGCGGGTAGTGGATGGAGGCTCCGAGCATCGCCGCGGCCGAGGCCTCGTTCGAGCAGGCCTCGACATGCACGCCGAGTTCGTCCATGTAGGTCTTGCCCTGGACCATGACGTCGAGCAGGTGCGAGACGGGCGCGCCCTGGTAGCCGCCCACGTAGGCCACGCCCGACTGCAGGAGGCCCTTGGTGATGGCGAGGATGCCCTCGCCATGGAAGGTTTCGCCTCTGCCGAGACGCAGCATTTCCACTTCCTTGCTGAATGAGACTTCCAAGAGAGTCGGCTCCGATGTTGATGGTTTGGGGATGTGACGGGTACGCGGCGCGCTGCGCTCGCCTCGCGCATTCGCTGATGTCGTACGACGGTGTTACTTCGGTGGTGGAGGCTTCGCGGGCGCGGCGGGGAAGCGCGCCACGTAGTAGGCGAGCGTGTCCAGGTCCTCCGGTGCGATGCGGCTCACCGCTTCGCCCATCGCCTGCGTGTAGCCCGGGCGCTTGCCCGTGCGAAAGCCGTGCAGCGTGAGCTGCAGATAGTCTTCATGTTGCTGGCCGATGCGCGGCACCTGCTGGCCGCCGCTCAGGTCGGCGCCGTGGCAGATCACGCAGCGATGCTCCTGCGCGAGCGCCTGGCCGCGTGTCATGCGCGCGGCATCCGGCGGCGTGGCGGCCGGCGGTGCGGGCACCGCGGGCAGCGTGGCGATGTAATCCGAGAAGCCGCGCAGGTCGGCGTCGGTCATGGTCTTGGCGACTGCGGTCATCGCCGGGTTGTCGCGCCGGCCTTCTCGAAAGAGAAAGAGCTGCGTGATCGCATAGAACGAATGCTGGCCCGCGAGCACCGGCGTGCCCGCCATGTCGCTGCGCCCGTTCGCGCCGTGGCATGAGGCGCACAGCGACGCGTAGCGGTGCGCATAGCCGGGCTGGGCCGATGGCGCTGGTTGCGCTGCCCTTGTCGTGCCCTGCTGCGCAACCGCCGACGACAGCGCCACCGCCATGAAGCCCGCCGCTATCGCTTTTGCAATGACGCTTGCTCTCTTCATCGGCCGCCGTAGCTGATGCGATAGATCGCACCGGCGTGGTCGTCGCTCACCAGCATCGAGCCATCTTTCAGCACGAGGAAGTCCACTGGCCGGCCGAGGTAGGTGTTGTTCTCGACGAAGCCCGTCATGAAAGGCTCGACCTTCGCGCCGCCCTTGCCGTCTGGCCACGCGACCGCGATGTCGGCGTACTTGGTGGTGCGGTTCCATGGGCCGTGGCGCGCGATGAACATGGCGCCGCGGTACTTGGCCGGGAAACTCTTGCCGTTGTAGAAGGTGAGGCCCAGCGCGGCGGCGTGCGGGCCGAGCAGGGCTGCGGGCTTCTGGTAGTCCTCGCAGCGCTTGCCCCAGCCGAATTCCGAATCGAGGATGTTGCCCTGGTGGCAGTACGGGTAGCCGAAGTGCTGGTCGGGCTTGGTCACCACGTTGAGCTCGTCGTTCGGCAGGTCTTCGCTGAGCCAGTCGCGGCCGTTGTCGGTGAACCAGAGGTTGCCGGTCTTCGGGTCGAAGTCGAAGCCCACCGTGTTGCGCACGCCGCGCGCCACGGTCTCGATGCCGCTGCCGTCGGGGTTCATGCGGAAGATGCGCGCATGCGCATCGTCGGGCTCGCAGAGGTTGCAGGGCGCGCCGACGGCGTAGTAGAGCTTGTCCTTGTGCATGCGCAGGTACCGCCAGCTATGGTCCTGGCCGCCGGGCAGCTTGTCGTTGAGCACCACGGGCGTGCCGGGGTTGTCCAGCTTGTCCTCGATGCCGTCGTAACGCACGATCTGCTTGTGCGTGGCCAGGAAGAGCGCGCCCTTGTAGAACTCGATGCCGGTGGCGAACTCGGTCTTGTCGATGATGGTCCTGGGCTTGCGGTCGCCCTTCTCGGGAATGGCGTAGACCTTGTTGCCCACGAAGAGCGTGCTCACGAAGACCGTGCCCTTGGCGCCCTGGCGCAATTCGCGCGCATCGAGCACGCCCGAGGCCCAGGTCTCGACCTTGAAGCCTGGCGGGAGCTTGAACTTGGCGGTGGGCAGTTGGTCGGGCGCGGTGGGAATCGGGAAGGAAGGCACCGGTGCCAGGCGCGTGGCGGCTTCGTTCTTGGGGCGGCCCTTGGCCCACCCCGGTTCCTCGGCCGGGGGCTGCTGGGCCCATGCGGCGGTGACTGTGAAGAGCAGGGCGGCGAGTACCGCGTGCGAACGGCGTAGGGCCATGTCGTGTCTCCTTCTTGTCGTGGGGTGTTCAAACGGGTCGACTTGGGGGCGACTGAAAACCGCTCGCCAGTGTGCGTGCCATGGGGTCTGCGCTCAATAAAATAATCAAGCTAAGCAATATGAATGGCATGCATATCGACTCGGTCGATCTCAACCTGCTGCGTCTGTTCGATGCGGTCTATCGCGAGCGCAGCGTGAGTCGCGCGGCAGAGTCGCTGGGTCTCACGCAACCCGCGGCGAGCCACGGCCTGGGCCGACTGCGGTTGCTCTTGAAAGACGCGCTCTTCACGCGCACCCCCGGGGGCGTGGCGCCGACACCGCGCGCCGATCGGCTTGCGGTGGCGGTGCAGGCGGCGCTCAGCACGATCGAGGCGGCGCTGCTCGAGCCCGATCGCTTCGAGCCGCAGGTCTCGCGCAAGAGCTTTCGTATTCACATGAGCGACATCGGCGAAGGGCGCTTCCTGCCCGCGCTGATGGCACGGCTGGGCGAGCTGGCGCCCGGCGTGCGGCTGGAGACCTTGCCGCTGCAGCCCGCGGAGGTCGCGCCCGCGCTCGACAGCGGCCGCATCGATTTCGCCTTCGGTTTTCTGTCGAGCGTGCGCGACACGCAGCGCACGCATCTCCTGAAAGACCGCTACATCGTGCTGCTGCGCAAGGGCCATCCTTTCGTGAGGCGCCGGCGCAAGGGGCAGGCGCTGCTCAAGGCACTGCAGGAGCTCGACTACGTGGCGGTGCGCACGCACGCCGACACGCTGCGCATCCTGCAACTGCTCAACCTCGAAGACCGCCTGCGCCTCACGACCGAGCACTTCATGGTGCTGCCGGCCATCGTGCGCGCCACCGATCTCGCGGTGGTGATGCCGCGCAACATCGCGCGCGGATTTGCGGAGGAGGGCGGCTACGCGATCGTCGAGCCGCCGTTTCCGCTGCGCGACTTCAGCGTGTCGCTGCACTGGAGCAAACGCTTCGAGGGCGACCCGGCCAATCGCTGGTTGCGGCAGGTGATCACTGCGCTCTTCTCCGAGCGCGTCTGAGGCGACGCGTTCGACAACCAAAGTACGCGCCACGCTGCGCGCACGCGCCAGCCTTTACGAATAACACGGCGAGCGATGCCCCTACAACTTCCTCGCCAAGTTGCTGCATCGCAACATGCTTTTGGGGTGCATGGCCCCCGAAATACGATGAAAGCCTTCGATTCCGAAAGCCGCGATTCACATCGCATCGCAAGGATGAAATCTTTCGCGCTCAAAGACGTTCGTGAAATGTTTTCAACCCAAAAACCGTCATTGAAAGTGTTGCAACCACTTGTACAGTGGATTGGCAATGTGAACGGATTGTTACCGCGGAGCACCGGCATTTCTCCTTGAGCGGCCGATGCATGACGCGTCCATTTCACGCGCACATGCATCGTTGCCAATTTCACTCAAGACCTGGAGAAGTGCATGAGTACCGTCGATCAGCTGGGCCGCACCGCCCCCCTTACTTCGGGGCAGATGGCGATGTGGCTCGGCGCAAAGTTCGCCTCGCCCGACACCAATTTCAATCTCGCCGAAGCCATCGACATCGCTGGCGAGATCGATCCCGAAATCTTTCTCGCGGCCATGCGGCAGGTGGCCGATGAAGTCGAGGCCACGCGCCTTGGCTTCGTCGACACCCCGCAAGGGCCGCGGCAGGTGGTCGCGCCTGTTTTCACTGGCGAGATGCCTTACCTCGACCTCAGTGGCGACAGCGATCCGCAGGCCGAGGCCGAGCGCTGGATGCGCGCCGACTACACCCGGAACATCGACCTCGCGCACGGGCAGCTGTGGCTGTCCGCGCTGATCCGCCTCGCGCCCGATCGCCACATCTGGTACCACCGCAGCCACCACATCGCGCTCGACGGCTTCAGCGGCGGGCTCATTGCGCGCCGCTTCGCCGACATCTACACCGCGATGGCCAACGGCAACGCAGCGGTGCCCGAAGACTCGCGCCTCGCACCGATCTCGCAGCTGGCCGACGAGGAGCATGCCTACCGCGAGTCCGGCCGCTTTCCGCGTGACCGCCAGTACTGGACCGAGCGCTTCGCCGACGCCCCCGACCCACTGAGCCTCGCCTCGCGCCGTTCGGTCAACATCGGCGGCCTCCTGCGCCAGACGGTGCACCTGCCCGCGGCCAGCGTGCAGGCCCTGCAGGTCATTGCGCAAGAGCTCGGCACCACGCTGCCGCAGATCCTCATCGCCACCACCGCGGCCTACCTGTACCGCGCGACCGGCATCGAGGACATGGCGATCGGCATCCCCGTCACCGCGCGCCACAACGACCGCATGCGCCGCGTGCCCGCGATGGTGGCCAACGCGTTGCCGCTGCGCCTTGCGATGCGCGCGGACCTGCCGATTCCGGAATTGATCCGCGAAGTCGGCCGGCAGATGCGGCAGATCCTGCGGCACCAGTCGTACCGCTACGAGCACCTGCGCAGCGACCTCAACATGCTGGTGAACAACCGGCAGCTCTTCACCACCGTGGTCAACGTCGAGCCCTTCGACTACGACTTCCGCTTTGCGGGCCATGCAGCCAAGCCGCGCAACCTCTCGAACGGCACGGCGGAAGACCTCGGCATCTTCCTGTACGAACGCGGCAACGGACAGGACCTGCAGATCGACTTCGACGCCAACCCCGCGGTGCACACCGCACAGGAGCTGGCCGACCACCAGCGCCGCTTGCTTGCCTTCATCGATGCCGTGATCCGGCTGCCGTTGCAGGCCGTCGGCCAGATCGACCTGCTCGGCGCCGACGAACGCAAGCAGTTGCTGGTCGAGTGGAACGACACGGCCCGCGCGGTGCCCGATACGCACCTCACCGCGCTCATCGAAACGCAGCTCGCCGCCAACCCGCAAGCCATCGCGTTGCGCTTCGACGGCGAGGCGATGAGCAATGACGAACTGAACCGCCGCGCCAATCGCCTTGCGCACCTGCTGCGCGCACGCGGTGCGGGCCCGGAGCGCACCGTGGCGCTCGCGATTCCGCGTTCGATGGACCTGATGATTGCCTTGTGCGCCACGCTGAAGACCGGCGCGGCGTACCTGCCGGTCGACCCGGATTTCCCGCAGGACCGCATCGCCTTCATGCTCGGCGATGCGCAACCGGTGTGCCTCGTCACCACCGAAGCCCTCGCGGAGTCGTTGCCGGCAGTCGCTCCGAAGTTGCTGCTCGATGCAGCGCAAACGATTGCCGAACTGGTGACTTGCGACGACGCCGATCCCGGCATCGCGATCGATCCTTCGCATCCGGCCTATGTGATCTACACCTCAGGCTCGACCGGCATGCCCAAGGGCGCGGTCGTGTCGCACCGCGCCATCGTCAACCGCCTGCGCTGGATGCAGGACCGCTACGGCCTTCGGGCCGACGACCGCGTGCTGCAGAAGACGCCCTCGAGCTTCGACGTGTCGGTGTGGGAGTTCTTCTGGCCGCTGATCGACGGCGCCACGCTGGTGCTCGCGAAGCCGGGCGGCCACAAGGATGCGGCGTACCTCGCCGGGCTGATCGCGGAAGAGGGCATCACCACCATTCACTTCGTGCCCTCGATGCTCGAGGTCTTCCTGCTCGAACCCACGGCCGCCGCATGCAGCACGCTGCGCCGCGTGATCTGCAGCGGCGAGGCGCTGTCGCCCGCGCTGCAGTCGCAGTTCCAGCAGCGCCTGTCGTGCGAGCTGCACAACCTCTACGGTCCGACCGAGGCCGCGGTCGACGTCACCTCGTGGGAGTGCGAGCGCACGGACGACGCGGAAGCCGCGAGCGTTCCCATCGGCCGCCCGATCTGGAACACGCAGATGCACGTGCTCGACAGCGGCCTGCAGCCCGTGCCGGCCGGCGTGACCGGTGAGCTGTACATCGCGGGCGTCGGCCTCGCACGCGGCTATCTCAAGCGCCCGCTGCTGAGCGCCGAGCGCTTCATCGCCAATCCCTACGGCACGCCCGGCAGCCGCATGTACCGCACGGGCGACCTCGCGCGCTGGCGCAAGGACGGCAGCCTCGACTTCCTCGGCCGTGCCGACCAGCAGGTGAAGATCCGCGGATTGCGCATCGAGCCGGGCGAGATCGAATCGGCGCTGCTGCAGCATCCGCAGGTCGCGCAAGCGGCGGTGATTGCGCGCGAAGACACGCCCGGTGAAAAGCGCCTTGTGGCCTACGTCGTCGCCGCCGATGCAACCGATCCGCAAGCGGCCGAACTCCGAACGCACCTCGCGCAATCGCTGCCCGAGTACATGGTCCCCTCGGCCTTCGTCAGCCTCCCGTCGCTGCCGCTCGGACCGAGCGGCAAGCTCGACCGCAAGGCACTGCCACCGCCCGAAGTGCAGGCCGCCACGCCGTACGCCGCGCCGCGCACGCCGACCGAAAAGATCCTGGCCGGCCTCTGGGCCGAGACGCTGCACCTGCCGCGCGTCGGCGTGAACGACAACTTCTTCGAACTCGGCGGGCACTCGCTGATGATCGTGCAGCTGATGTCGATGATCCGGCAGCAGTTCATGATCGATCTGCCGGTCGACACGCTGTTCCAGGTCTCCACCATCGCGGGCCTAGCCGAACTGCTCGACCAGGAATCGGTCGCACGCCCGAGCCTCGTGCCGATGCCGCGCCCGGCGCGCATTCCGTTGTCGTTTGCGCAGCGCCGCCTGTGGCTGATGAACCAGCTCGAAGGTGCGAACCCGGCCTACAACATGCCGCTGGCATTGCGCCTTTCAGGTGTGCTCGACCGCGCCGCGCTGCATGCGGCGCTCGACGACCTTGTGCAGCGCCATGAAAGCCTGCGCACCGTTTATCCGAACGAAGACGGGCTGCCGTACCAGCACATCCTGGACGGCGCGGATGCGCGCCCGGCGGTGATCGAGGCCGACAGCAGCGAAGAAGAAATCGCGGCACAGCTTCACGCCGCGGCGGGCCACGCCTTCGACCTGGGCAGCGCGGCGCCGTTGCGCGTCTATCTGTTCAAGCTCGTGGCCGACGAGCACGTGCTGCTGCTGCTCACCCACCACATCGCCGGCGACGGCGCTTCGTTGCTGCCGCTGGCGCGCGACCTCAGCGTCGCCTACGCCGCGCGCTGCGAGGGCAAGGCGCCGGGCTGGGAGCCGCTGCCGCTGCAGTACGCCGACTACGCGCTGTGGCAGCAGGAGCTGCTGGGCAGCGAAGACGATGCCGACAGCATGGCCGGCCGCCAACGCGAGTTCTGGCGTTCCTCGTTGAGCGACCTGCCCGAGCAGCTGGCGCTGCCTGTCGATCACGCGCGGCCGCTCGCGCCCACCTACCGCGGCGACGTGGTTCCGCTGCAGATTCCGGCGCACGTGCACGAGCGCATCCTGCAACTGGCGCGCGACGGACAGGCCAGCGTCTTCATGGTGCTGCAGGCCGCGCTTGCGGGCCTCCTGAGCCGGCTCGGCGCGGGCGACGACATCGTCATCGGCAGCCCGGTGGCCGGGCGCAGCGACCATGCGCTGGACGAGCTCATCGGCTGCTTCGTCAACACGCTGGTGCTGCGCACCGACACCTCGGGCCAGCCGAGCCTGCGCGAGCTGGTCTCGCGCGTGCGCGCCACCAACCTCGCGGCCTATGCGAACCAGGAGTTCCCGTACGACCGCCTCGTGGAGCTGCTGCGCCCGGGCCGCTCGCGCGCCAACCTGCCGCTGTTCCAGGTCATGCTGGGCTTCCAGGGCACGAGCCGCCTGTCGTTCAGCCTGCCGGGCCTGTCGATCACGCCGCAGCCGGTGGCCATCGACACCGCGAAGTTCGACCTGTCGTTCATCCTCGGCGAGCAGCGCGGCGCCGATGGCTTGCCCGGTGGCATTTCCGGCGGCATCCAGTACAGCACCGATCTGTTCGAGCGCAGCACCATCGAGGCCATGAGCGAGCGGCTGGTGCGCTTGCTGGAGGAAGCCTGCGATGCGCCCGACGACGCGGTGAGCGGCCTCGCCATCCTGAGCGCCGAGGAAACCGGCCGCCTGCTGTCCGACTGGAGCGGCCGCACGCGCGATCTCGCGCCGCTCTCGTTCGCCGCCATGGTGGCGTCGCACGCCGCAGAGCGCCCGCATGCGGACGCGGTGGTGCTCGACGACGCGACCGTCAGCTACGCCGAACTCGATGCACGGGCCAACCGGCTCTCGCACCTGCTGCGCACGCAGGGCATCGGGGCCGGCGCGATCGTCGCGACCGTCTTGCCGCGCTCGCTCGACCTCATCGTGGCGCACCTGGCCATCGTGAAGGCCGGCGCGGCCTACCTGCCCATCGACCCGAACCACATGGCCGCGCGCAGCGCCTTCGTGTTCGAGGAGGCGGCGCCCGCAGCGGTGCTGACGCACGATGCGCTGCTGCCCGAACTGGCCGGTGTTCCCCGCTGCATCGCGCTGGACAGCGACAGCATGGTCGCCGCGCTGGCGATCCAGTCGGATGCGCCGCTGGCGCACGCGGCCAATCCACAGGATGCCGCCTACCTCATCTACACCTCGGGTTCCACCGGTGTGCCCAAGGGCGTGGTGGTGCCGCATGCGGGCCTGAGCAGCCTCGGCACGGCAATGGCGGAGCGGCTCGTCATCGGCCACGACTCGCGCGTGCTGCAGTTCTCCTCCAGCGGTTTCGACGCTTCCGTGATGGACCAGCTGATGGCCTTTTGCGCCGGTGCCGCGCTGGTGGTCCCGGGGCCGGAGCAACTGCTCGGCACGGAACTGGCCGACCTGCTCGAAAAGCAGGCCGTGAGCCATGCGCTGATTCCGCCCGCCGCACTCGCCACCTTGCCGCATGGCGAGTTCCCGCACCTGCAGACGCTGGTGGTCGGCGGCGATGCCTGCCCCGCTGCGCTGGCGGCGAAGTGGTCGCAGGGCCGCCGCATGATCAACGCCTACGGCCCGACCGAGATCACCATCTGCGCGAGCATGAGCGCGCCGATGACGGCCGGGGAACTGCCCTCCATCGGCCAGCCGATCTGGAACACGCGGATGTACGTGCTCGACAGCGCCCTGCAGCCGGTGCCGCAAGGCGTCGCGGGCGAGCTCTACATCGCCGGCAGCGGCCTCGCGCGCGGCTACCTCAACCGGCCCGCGCTGAGCGCCGAGCGCTTCATCGCCGACCCGCATGGCGCACCCGGCAGCCGCATGTACCGCAGCGGCGACCTCGCGCGCTGGCGCGCCGACGGCACGCTCGATTTCCTCGGCCGCGCCGACCAGCAGGTGAAGATCCGCGGCTTCCGCATCGAGCCGGGCGAGATCGAGTCCGTGCTGCTCAAGCACCCGCTCGTCACGCAGGCCGCGGTCATCGCCCGCGAAGACGTGCCCGGCGAGAAGCGGCTGGTCGCCTACTTCGTCGCTGGTTCCGAGCCGCAGCCGACCGAGTTGCGCGCCCACATGGCGCAGGGCTTGCCCGACTACATGGTGCCGTCGGCCTTCGTGCGCCTGCCGTCGCTGCCGCTCACGCAAAGCGGCAAGCTCGACAAGAAGGCGCTGCCGGTGCCCGACCAGCAGCCCGTTGCGCTGTATGTGGAGCCCCGCACCCCGACCGAGAAGCTGCTCGCGGGCCTGTGGGCCGAGACGCTGCACCTTGAGCGCGTCGGCATTCACGACAACTTCTTCGAGATCGGCGGGCATTCACTCATGGCCATCCAGCTGGGCATGCGCATCCGCCAGCAGGTGCGCGCGGACTTCCCGCATGCCGAGGTCTACAACCGGCCGACGATTGCCGGCCTGGCCGCGTGGCTCGACAACGCGGGCGGCGCGGCCGAGGCGCTGGACCTGTCGCGCGAGCTCGATCTGCCCGCGCACATCCGCCCGCAGGCCACCGCGCCGAAGCTCGCACCGCGCCGCGTGTTCCTCACCGGTGCGAGCGGCTTCGTCGGCAGCCACCTGCTGGCAGCACTGCTGCGCGACACCGCGGCCTGCGTGGTCTGCCATGTGCGTGCGCCCGACGAACAGGCCGGCGAAGAGCGCCTGAAGCGCACGCTGGCTCAGCGCCAGCTCGGCGCGATCTGGGACGACGCGCGCATCAAGGTCGTTACCGGCGACCTCGGCAAGCCGCGCCTGGGCCTGGACGACGCGGCCGTGCAACTGGTGCGCGATGGCTGCGACGCCATCTACCACTGCGCCGCGCAGGTCGACTTCCTGCATCCCTACGCGAGCCTCAAACCCGCGAACGTCGACAGCGTGGTCACGCTGCTCGAATGGACGTCGCAGGGCCGCGCGAAGAGCATGCACTACGTCTCCACGCTGGCGGTGATCGACCAGAACAACAAGGAAGACACCATCACCGAGCAATCGGCGCTGGCCTCGTGGAGCGGGCTGGTCGACGGCTACAGCCAGAGCAAGTGGGTCGGCGATGCGCTGGCCCGAGAGGCGCAGGCGCGCGGCATGCCGGTCGCCATCTACCGGCTCGGCGCTGTCACCGGCGACCACACGCACGCGATCTGCAATGCCGACGACCTGATCTGGCGCGTGGCGCACCTCTATGCCGACCTGGAAGCGATTCCCGACATGGACCTGCCGCTGAACCTCACGCCGGTGGACGACGTGGCGCGCGCCATCCTCGGCCTGGCGGCGCAGGAGTCCTCGTGGGGCCAGGTGTTCCACCTGATGAGCCAGGCGGCGCTGCGGGTGCGCGACATTCCGCACGTCTTCGAGCGCATGGGCATGCGGCTGGAGCCGGTCGGCCTGGAGCCCTGGCTGCAGCGCGCGCATGCACGGCTGGAGGTTGCGCAAGACCGCGACCTGGCCGCCGTGCTCGCCATCCTCGACCGCTACGACACCACGGCCACGCCGCCGCAGGTGAGCGGTGCGGCCACGCATGCGCAGCTCGAAGCCATCGGCGCGCCGATCCGCCCGGTGGACCGCGACCTGCTGCAGCGCTACTTCGTCGACCTGGGCATCGACACCAAGGCGCGCCGCGCTTTGGAAACCACCACCTCTTGAAGCAAAGGAGCCACGCCATGGCACGCTATCTCATCGCCGCAACCGCCTTGCCGGGACACGTCCTGCCGATGCTGGCCATCGCGCAGCACCTGGTGGACCAGGGGCACGAGGTGCGGGTGCACACCGCGAGCCAGTTCAAGGCGCAGGCCGAGGCGACCGGCGCGGGCTTCACGCCCTTCGAGCGCGCCATCGACTTCGACTACCGCGACCTGGACAAGCGCTTTCCTGAACGCCAGCGCATCGCCTCGGCGCATGCGCAGATGTGCTTTGGCCTGAAGCACTTCTTCGCCGATGCGATGGCCGCGCAGCATGCGGGCCTGCAGTCGATCCTCGACGACTTCGAGGCTGACGCCATCCTCGTCGACACGATGTTCTGCGGCACCTTCCCGCTGCTGCTGGGAAAGGAGCGCGAAGACCGCCCGGCCATCGTCGGCATCGGCATCTCGGCGCTGCCGCTGTCCAGTTGCGACACCGCCTTCTTCGGCACTGCGCTGCCGCCGTCGTCCACGCCGGAAGGGCGGGTGCGCAACAAGGCGATGAACACCAACCTCAAGCAGGCGATGTTCGGCGAGGTGCAGCGCTACTTCGACACGCTGCTCGCACGCTCGGGCCTGCCCGCGCTGCCGGACTTCTTCGTCGATGCGATGGTGAAGCTGCCCGACCTCTACCTGCAGCTCACCGCACCTTCGTTCGAATACCCGCGCAGCGACCTGCCCGCATCGGTGCATTTCGTCGGTCCGCTGCTCTCGCCCGCGAGCCGCGACTTCACGCCGCCCGAGTGGTGGCACGAACTGGACGACGGCCGTTCGGTCGTGCTGGTGACGCAGGGCACGCTGGCCAACCAGAACCCGTCGCAACTGATCGGCCCGACGCTGCAGGCGCTGGCCGGCGACAAGAACATCCTCGTCATCGCCACCACCGGCGGCCCGGTGCCGCCGGGCCTGGCGGTGAACCTGCCGGCCAACGCGCGCGTGGTGCCCTTCCTGCCCTACGACCGGCTGCTGCCCAAGCTGCATGCGATGGTCACCAACGGCGGCTACGGTTCGGTCAACCATGCGCTGAGCCTCGGCGTGCCGCTGGTGGTCGCAGGGACCTCCGAAGAAAAGCCCGAGATCGCCGCGCGCGTGGCCTGGTCGGGCGCGGGCATCAACCTCGCCACCGGCCAGCCGACCGCGCGCCAGGTCGGCGATGCGGTGCGCAAGGTGCTGGGCAACTCCACCTACCGCCAACGCGCGGCGGTGCTGCGCGAAGACTTCGCATGCCATCGCGCGCTGACCGGCATCGCCGGTGCCCTCGAGGCACTTCTGCAAACCTCCGCATCCGCGGAAATGGCTTGACCCCCCCACACGATCCGTACAACCAAGGAAATTGCCGATGAGCAACCCGTTCGACGACAAGAACGCCAGCTTCCAGGTGCTGGTGAACGACGAGGGCCAGCACTCGCTGTGGCCCGCCTTCATCGCCGTGCCCGCCGGCTGGCAGGTGGCGCTGGCGCCGACCGACCGCGACGCCTGCAGCGCCTACATCGAGGCGAATTGGCAGGACATGCGGCCGCGCTCGCTGGTGGCGGCCACGGCTGCCGACGCCAGCTGAAACTGGCGATGGCCCTCCCGTTCGGTGCCGTCGTCGTTACCTATTTCCCGACCGACGCGCAAGTAGCGAACCTGCATTCGCTTGCGGGGGCATGCGAGCGCCTGTGCGTGGTCGACAACACGCCGCAGGCGGGTGGCTGGCATCGGGCGCTCGCCGATGCGGGCGTCCCGGTGCTGCACAACGGCAACCGCGGCGGCATCGCGGGCGCCTTCAACTGCGGCATCGCCGAACTCGAGGCGCGGGGCGCCGAACTCTTCTTCCTGCTCGACCAGGATTCGAGGCTGCCGCCCGGCTACTTCGATGCCATGTGTGCGGCTGCGATGGTGGCCCGGGAGCGGAAGGGCGAGTGCGAAGAAGACGCGGCCTTCCTGATCGGACCGCTCGTCCACGACACGAACCTGGACGCGCTGATCCCGCAATTCGGCCTCCAGGGCAAGCGCGTCTACCAACTCGACCTGCGGCAGCCTTTCACCGAGCCGTTGATGCGCTGCGCTTTCATGATCTCCTCGGGCTCCTTGATTTCGCGCGGTGCCTGGAACAAAGTCGGCCGGTTCGACGAGCGCTACGTGATCGACCACGTGGACACCGACTACTGCATGCGCGCCCTCGGCCGCGAGGTGCCGCTCTACCTGAACCCCCACGTCGTTCTGCGGCACCAGATCGGCGATATCCGGGCCCGGTCGCTGTTCGGCTGGAAGATCCACTTCATCAACTATCCGGCAGCGCGGCGCTACTACATTGCGCGCAATGCCATCGATCTCTCGCGGGCGCATGTGCGCGCCTTTCCCGCGATCCTGTTCATCAACGTCTACACGCTCAAGCAGATCCTGCCCATGCTGGTGTTCGAGCGCGATCGCCTGAAAAAGACCATCGCCCTGATGCTCGGCTGCTTCGATGGCATGTTCGGGCGGCTCGGGGGCCTCGTCGAGGCGCATCCCCGGATGGGCAAATACCTGAGCCGCAGCGAGTGACCCCCTCGACCCTTCCAGCGCCGCGCGTGCGCCGCGCCGCGCTCGCCTTCATCTTCGTCACGGTGCTGATCGACTTCCTGGCGTTCGGCCTGATCCTGCCCGGCCTGCCGCACCTGGTGGAGCGCCTGGCCGGCGGCAGCACCGCGACGGCGGCGTACTGGATCGCGGTGTTCGGCACCGCGTTCGCGGCGATCCAGTTCGTGAGCTCGCCGATCCAGGGCGCGCTGTCCGATCGCTTCGGGCGGCGGCCGGTGATTCTGCTGTCGTGCCTCGGCCTCGGCGTGGATTTCGTGTTCATGGCCCTGGCCGACAGCCTGCCGTGGCTGTTCGTCGGCCGGGTGGTGTCCGGCGTGTTCTCGGCCAGCTTCACCATCGCCAATGCCTACATCGCCGATGTGACGCCACCGGAAGATCGCGCCCGGAGCTACGGCATCGTGGGTGCGGCCTTCGGCATGGGGCTGGTGTTCGGGCCGGTGCTCGGCGGGCAGCTGAGCCACATCGATCCGCGCCTGCCGTTCTGGTTCGCGGCCGGCCTCACGCTGCTCAGCTTTTGCTACGGGTGGTTCGTGTTGCCCGAATCGCTGCCGCCGGAGCGGCGCGCCCGCAAGTTCGACTGGTCTCACGCCAATCCGCTCGGATCGCTGCTGCTGCTCAAGCGCTATCCGCAGGTGTTCGGGTTGGCGGCGGTGATCTTCCTCGTCAACCTGGCCCAGTACGTCTACCCGAGCGTGTTCGTGCTGTTTGCCGACTACCGCTACCACTGGAAGGAGGACGCCGTGGGCTGGGTGCTCGGCGCGGTGGGCGTGCTCAGCGTGCTGGTCAATGCGCTGCTGATCGGGCCGGGCGTGAAGCGCTTGGGCGAACGCCGTGCGCTGCTGTTCGGCATGGGCTTTGGCGTGCTCGGCTTCGTCGTCATCGGGTTCGCCGACGCCGGCTGGATGCTTCTGGCCGCGCTGCCGTTCGGCACCTTGCTGGCGTTCGCCGGGCCGGCGGCGCAGGCGCTGGTCACCCGGGAGGTCGGCGCTGGCGAGCAAGGCCGAATCCAGGGCGCGCTGACGAGCCTGGTGTCAGTGGCAGGCATCGTCGGGCCGGCGATGTTTGCCGGCAGCTTCGGCTATTTCATCGGCGCGGACGCGCCGGTTCACCTGCCGGGCGCGCCGTTCTTCATCGCCGCGGTGTTCCTCTGCATCGGCGCGCTGATCGCTTGGCGCTGCGCACAGCCGAAAGCGGCCGTCGCGGCGGTGCCCGAGCTGACCTGAAGAGGCGCTCCGGGCGCGCCCATGCGGCCGTGGCCCGGGAATTGCTCTCGCTTTCCAGGGTTTCCCCCTAGGTCGCATACCCGCGCCCACATACGCAATATGGCTCCCGCGGTATGTGGGTTGCGGCGCAAGCGACTAACGTCCAGGCTTGGCCGGAAACACCGAGCCGCCCACGAGCGAAGCGCATGAGTACAGAGTCCAACAATATCCAGCCCGTCCGTTTTTTCCATCGCGGCAAGATCGTCGACGTCAGCGGCGTGCATCCGACCCGCTCGGTGCTCGACTGGCTGCGCGAGGACGCGCACTGCACCGGCACCAAGGAAGGCTGCAACGAGGGCGACTGCGGCGCCTGCACGGTGGTGATCGGCGAGCTGGCCGCCGACGCGAATGCCCCGGGCGCCATCGGCGGCCTGCAATTGCAAACGGTCAACGCCTGCATCCAGTTCCTGCCCACGCTGCACGGCAAGGCGCTCTTCACGGTCGAGGACCTGAAGGCACAGTGCGCCGCCCCGCCGCTGCAGGACAAGAAGCACCCCGTCCACACGCTGCACCCGGTGCAGCAGGCGATGGTCGACTGCCACGGCTCCCAGTGCGGCTTCTGCACGCCGGGCTTCGTGATGTCGCTGTGGTCCACCTACGAACACCACCAGGCCGAGGGCACGCAGCCCACGCGCCAGCAACTGGCCGACGATCTTTCGGGCAACCTCTGCCGCTGCACCGGCTACCGCCCGATCCTCGATGCGGGCCAGCGCATGTTCGACCTGCCGGCCGTGCGGCTCGACACCAAGCCCGTGGTGGCCGCGCTCACCGCGCTGCAGAACGGCGGGCAGGACCTGAACTACGCCGCGCCGCTCGGTGCCCGCATCGACCATTTCCACGCCCCCAGGACCCTCGCCCAGCTCGCTGCGCTGCGCGAACAGAAGCCGCGTGCCCAGTTGCTGGCCGGCTCCACCGACGTCGGCCTCTGGGTCAACAAGCAGTTCCGCGACCTGGGCGACATCATCTACGTGGGCGACGTGGCCGAAATGAAGACCATCGAGACCCGGGCCGATGAGCTCTACATCGGCGCCGGCGCCTCGCTCGAATCCGCCTTCGAAGCCTTGGTGCAGCGCGTGCCCAGCCTGCAGGACGTGTGGCTTCGCTTCGCCTCGCCGCCCATCCGCCATGCCGGCACCATGGGCGGCAACGTGGCCAACGGATCGCCCATCGGCGATTCGCCGCCGGTGCTGATGTCGCTCGATGCCGAGATCGAGCTGCGCCGCGGCGATGTGGTGCGCCGCATGCCGCTGCCCGACTTCTACATCGACTACATGAAGAACCAGCTGCAGCCCGGCGAGTTCGTGCAGGGGCTGGCGATTCCGCTGGCCGCCATGCGCCGCCAGGTGCGCGCCTACAAGATCAGCAAGCGCTTCGACTGCGACATTTCGGCGCTGTGCGCGGGCTTCGCCATCGAACTCGAGGCCGGCCGCGACACGGTGAAGGCCGTGCGACTGGCCTTCGGCGGCATGGCCGCCACCGTCAAGCGCGCAGCGAACGCGGAAGCCGCGCTCGTCGGCAAGCCGTGGACGCAGGCCAGCGTCGCCACCGCCAAGCTCGCGCTGGCGCAGGACTTCAAGCCCCTGTCGGACATGCGCGCCTCGGCCGACTACCGGCTGCAGGTGGCGCAAAACCTCATCCAGCGCCTGTGGCTCGAAACCCGTACCGAAGACGCGCTTTCCCTCGAAGAAACCAGCGTCTGGAGCGTGATGCCCCATGCCCCGGCCAAAGCGCAGGCGGAAGGAGTCTGACCATGAACAAACCCATCGACGCCCGCCTGCTGCAGCCCGCCGAGGCCTTTGCCGATTACCTGAAGAACACCGCCGCGCGCATCGACCCCGCAGCCGAAGCCGTCGCGCACGACCTGGGCGCACGCGTCGGCATCAGCCGGCCGCACGAATCGGCGCACCTGCATGTGGCCGGCGAAGCGACCTACATCGACGACATTCCCGAAATCGCCGGCACGCTGCATTGCGCGCTCGGCCTCTCGCCCGTGGCCAGCGGCCGCGTGACGGCGCTGTCGCTCGACGCGATCCGCGCGATGCCCGGCGTGGTGACGGTGCTGACGGCCGACGACATCCCAGGCACCAACGACTGCGGCTCGATCATTCACGACGACCCGATCCTGTTGCCGGTGAACGACGGCGGCGAGATCCGCTACCTTGGCCAGCCCGTGTTCGCGGTGATCGCCGAGACGCGCGAGGCCGCGCGCCGCGCCGCCTCGAAAGCGAAAGATGCGCTGACCATCGAAGCGCAACCGCCTGTCATCACGCCGCAGGACGCGCATGCGCGCGGCCAGTACGTCGTGCCGCCGATGCACATCGTGCGCAGCGGCGGCAGCGCCAACGAAGGCGACGAGGCGGCCGTGCGCGCCGCCATCGCCAAGGCGCCGCATCGCCACAAGGCCACGCTCGACGTGGGCGGACAGGAGCAGTTCTATCTGGAAGGCCAGATCAGCTACGCCATTCCGAAGGAAGGCGGCGCGCTGCACATCCACTGCTCCACGCAGCACCCGAGCGAGATGCAGCACCTGGTGGCGCATGCGCTTCATCTGCAGTCGAACGAAGTGCATGTCGAATGCCGGCGCATGGGCGGCGGCTTCGGCGGCAAGGAATCGCAGTCGGCCATCTTCGCGTGTGTGGCGGCCATCGCGGCGCGGCAACTGCAGCGCCCGGTGAAGCTGCGGCTGGACCGCGACGACGACTTCATGATCACCGGCCGGCGCCACTGCTTCTGGTACGAGTACGACGTGGGGTTCGACGACGAAGGCCGCATCCTCGGCGCGGAGATCACCATGGTCTCGCGCGCCGGCCACTCGGCCGACCTCTCGGGCCCGGTGATGACGCGCGCGCTCTGCCACTTCGACAACGCCTACTGGCTGCCCAACGTGGCGATGCACGGCTTCTCGGGCAAGACCAACACGCAGAGCAACACCGCGTTCCGCGGCTTCGGCGGCCCGCAGGGCGCCATCGCCATCGAGAACATCATGGATTCGGTGGCGCGCGAGTTGAAGCGAGATCCGCTCGACGTGCGGCGGGTCAACTTCTACGGCAAGGCGGAGAACAACGTCACGCCGTACCGCCAGACTGTGACCGACAACATCGTCCACGAACTCGTGGCCGAGCTGGAGGCCAGCAGCGACTACCGCGCGCGGCGCGAGGAGATCGCGGCCTTCAACAAGAAGAGCTCGGTGCTCAAGCGGGGCCTGGCGTTGGCACCGCTGAAGTTCGGCATCTCGTTCAATGTGAAGCACTTCAACCAGGCCGGCGCGCTGGTGCATGTGTACACCGACGGCTCGATCCTCGTGAACCACGGCGGAACCGAGATGGGGCAGGGCCTCAACACCAAGGTGGCGCAGGTGGTGGCGCACGAGCTGGGCGTGAGCTTCGAGCGCGTGCGCGTCACCGCGACTGACACCACCAAGGTGGCGAACACCTCGGCCACGGCCGCATCGACCGGCGCCGACCTCAACGGCAAGGCTGCGCAGGATGCGGCACGGCAGATCCGCGAGCGCCTCGCCGAGAGCGCGGCGGAGCGCCACGGCGGCAAGGCGAGCGCGGTGCGTTTCGCCAACGACAAGGTCGAGGTCAACGGCAAGTCGCTGGCCTTCAGCACCGTGGTGGGCGAGGCCTACCTCGACCGCAAGCAACTCTGGTCCGACGGCTTCTACGCCACGCCTGGACTGAGCTGGGACAAGGACAAGATGCAGGGCCGCCCGTTCTACTACTACGCCTATGGCGCGGCGGTGAGCGAAGTGGTCGTCGACACGCTCACCGGCGAATGGAAGCTGCTGCGCGCCGACATCCTGCACGACGCGGGCAAGTCGCTGAACCCGGCCGTGGACATCGGCCAGGTCGAAGGCGCCTTCATCCAGGGCATGGGCTGGCTCACGACCGAGGAGCTGGTGTGGCATCCGCAAAGCGGCAAGCTCACCACGCACGCGCCGAGCACCTACAAGATCCCGACCGCCAACGACTGCCCGCCTGTCTTCAACGTGCGCCTGTTCGAAGGCCAGAACTTCGAGGACTCGATCCACCGCAGCAAGGCCGTGGGCGAGCCGCCGCTGCTGCTGCCGTTCTCGGTGTTCTTCGCGATCCGCGATGCGGTGTCGGCGGCCGGTGGACATCGGACCGATCCGCCGCTGAAGGCGCCCGCCACGAGCGAATCGATCCTTCGTGCCATCACCGCTGTCCAGTCCGCATAGTCACTCGTAGACTTTGGCGCATGTCCAAAGTCATCCCAATGCCCTACGCCCTGATCCCCTTCGCGAAACACCGCGGAACCGGCTTTGCCGGGCCGCAGGTGTTGCCCCCGGTAGGGGGTTGGCGAAGCGACACGAAGTGCGCGAAGACTGGGGGGGAGCCACATGCGTGACCAAGCGCTTTTCGACAAGATCGATCTCCATTTGATCCGGGTGCTTCACACCGTGTTGACCGACCGCAGCGTCTCGCGCGCCGCCATTCGCCTGGGGATGTACCAGCCGGCCGTCTCGGCGGCGCTCAAGCGCCTGCGCGAACTCTCGGGCGATCCGCTGCTGGTGCGTTCGGGCTCGGGCATGGTGCCCACCGATGCGGGGCTTCGGATGATCGAGCCCGCGGCCAGCATCCTGCGTGCGGCCGAGATGCTGTTCTCCGATGCGCGCGGCTTCGAGCCGCAGTCGGCGGCCACCACCTTCCGCATCGCGGCGAGCGACTACATGGACCCGCTCTTCCTGCCGATGCTGGTCGCGCACGTCAAGCGCGAGGCGCCGCTCTGCCAGATCGAGATCCACGCGCTCTCGCCCGACTCCGACTACCACGGGCACCTGGCGCTCGGGCAGGTCGACCTGGTGATCGGCAACTGGCGGAAGCCCCCGGAAGACCTGCACATGGCGCGGCTCTTCGGCGACGAGGTGGTGTCGCTGGTCAACCAGGACCATCCGGCGGTGCGCCGCGGCTGGGACCTGGAGACCTGGCTCGCGGCCGAGCACATCGCGCCCACGCCCATGCACCCGGGCGGGCGCGGCATCATCGACCAGATGCTCGACGAGCTGGGCCGGCAGCGCAACATCACCGCGCGCTGCGCGCATTTCAGCCTCATTCCCGACATGGTGGCCTCGAGCCTCTTGGTGCTCACCACCGGCCGCCAGTATTGCGAGCGTTTCGCCGCGCGGCTGCCGGTGAAGATCCTCGACTGCCCGGTGGCGCTGCCGCGCCTCATGTACTACCAGCTCTGGCACGAACGCACCCATTCGTCGAGCTCGGCGCGGTGGCTCCGCGAATGCATCAAGGAGGTGGCGGCGTCGCTGCGGCCTCCGGTTTCCGCGATATCCGGCGCGGCCCGCCCATCCGCCGCCCCTGAAACCCCGGACCCCTGAGAAACCCCCGTTCGCGCCGGCGTCGTGAGCGGGGCAACGATGAAACCGCCACTACAACAGCTGGAGACAAGCGAAATGAGTACGTTGGAACAGGCGCCCAAAGGCGCCGAGCCCCACACCCCGGGGCATGTCGAGTCCGCACGTCCGCGTGCGGCTGTGGGCAGCGCAAGCGGCTCGGGTCTGCTTGAGCGCATGTTCAAGCTCAGTGCGCACAACACGACGGTGCGCACCGAGGTCATCGCGGGGCTCACCACCTTCCTCACGATGGCCTACATCATCTTCGTGAACCCGACGATCCTCGGCGACGCGGGCATGCCCAAGGGCGCGGTCTTCGTGGCCACCTGCCTCATCGCTGCGCTGGGCACGCTGATCATGGGCCTGTACGCCAACTACCCGATCGCCATGGCGCCGGGCATGGGCCTGAACGCCTACTTCGCCTACGTGGTGGTGCTGGGCATGGGCTACACGTGGCAGGTCGCGCTGGGCGCGGTGTTCATCTCGGGGTGCCTGTTCCTCATCGTCACGGTCACCGGGTTGCGGGAGCTGTTCATTGCGGGCATACCGCAGTCGCTGCGAACGGCGATCACGGTGGGCATCGGCATGTTCCTTGCGCTCATCGCATTGAAGAGCGCTGGCGTCGTCGCCGCATCGCCCGCCACCTTCGTCACGCTGGGCGACCTGCACTCGGCGCCGGTGGTGCTGGCCACGCTGGGCTTCCTGGTCATCGTGGCGCTGGACAAGCTCAAGGTGCGCGGCGCGATCCTCATCGGGATCCTGCTGGTGACGGTGCTGTCGTTCTTCTTCGGCGGCAACAAGTTCCATGGCGTGTTCGATGCACCGCCGTCGATCGCGCCCACCTTCATGCAGCTGGACATCCTCGGTGCTTTGAAGGGCGGCATCCTGAACGTGGTGCTGGTGTTCTTCCTGGTCGAGATGTTCGACGCCACCGGCACGCTGATGGGCGTGGCCAAGCGCGCGGGCCTCCTGGTGCCCGGCAAGATGGAGCGCATGAACAAGGCGCTCCTGGCCGACAGCGGCGCCATCTTCGCGGGCTCGCTGCTCGGCACTTCGAGCACCACGGCGTACGTGGAAAGCGCGGCCGGCGTGCAAGCCGGCGGCCGCACCGGCCTCACGGCCGTGGTGGTGGCGGCGATGTTCCTGGCCTGCCTCATGATCTCGCCGCTCGCGGGCTCGGTGCCGGCCTACGCCACCGCGCCGGCGCTGCTCTTCGTGGGCTGCCTCATGCTGCGCGACCTGGTCGAGCTGGACTGGGAAGACACCACCGAAGTCATCCCTGCCGCCGTGACCGCGCTGGCCATGCCCTTCACCTACTCGATCGCCAACGGCCTGGCCTTCGGCTTCATCACCTACGCGGTGCTCAAGCTCTGCACCGGCCGGGCACGGGAAGTGCATGCGATGGTGTGGGTGATCGCGGCGATCTTCCTGTTCAAGTTCGCCTACATCGGCGGACACTGAGCCGAGCGCCGTCGGGCGCCGATGGTTGCTGGGACGCTATTAAACTGATAGCTGTCCCAGCGTTGTTGCTTTGAACGAGACAAACCCACGAAACCCGGCATGACAACCCCCCGACTCCAGCTCGCGCACATCACCAAGCGGTATCCCGCGGTGGTGGCCAACAGCGACATCTCGCTGGCCGTTGCCCCCGGCGAAATCCATGCCGTTCTCGGCGAGAACGGCGCGGGCAAATCGACGCTGATGAAGATCATCTACGGCTCGGTGAAACCCGACGAAGGCACCGTCACCTTCGATGGCCAGGCTGTCACCCTGCGCAACCCGCAGCAGGCGAGGGCGCTGGGCATCAGCATGGTGTTCCAGCACTTCAGCCTGTTCGACACCCTCACCGTGGCCGAGAACGTGTGGCTGGGCCTCGACAAATCGCTGCAACTGGCCGAAGTGGCCCGCAGCATCACCGCCAAGGCCAGTGAGTACGGGCTGGACATCGACCCCTCGCGCCCGGTGCACACGCTGTCGGTGGGCGAAATGCAGCGGGTGGAAATCATCCGTGCGCTGCTCACCAACCCCAAGCTCCTGATCCTGGACGAGCCGACCTCCGTGCTCACGCCGCAGGCCGTCATCAAGCTCTTCACGGTGCTCAACAAGCTGGCGTCGGAAGGCTGCAGCATCCTCTACATCAGCCACAAGCTGCACGAGATCCGCGAGCTGTGCACCGCCTGCACGGTGCTGCGCGGCGGCAAGGTCACGGGCGTGTGCAATCCGCAGAACGAGAGCAACGAATCGCTCTCGCGGCTGATGATCGGCAGCGAGCCGCCGCCGTTGCAGCACCGGCCTTCCAAACGAGGGGCGGCTGTGTTGGAGGTCTCCGATCTCTCGTTGCCGCGCGAAGACCAGTTTGGCGTAGACCTCCACGGGATCTCTCTGACAGTCCAGTCCGGTGAGGTCGTCGGCATTGCGGGTGTGTCTGGGAATGGACAGCGTGAGCTGCTGTACGCGCTGTCCGGCGAAGACATCAGGTCGGGTAATCCGGCCTTTAAGACCTGGGCATTCAGGAACAAGCTGGACGACCTCGATGAACGGGTCAAGCATTCGTCGATTCGCATCGCAGGCGTCGAG
Source organism: Variovorax boronicumulans (assembly GCF_030812215.1). Taxonomy (GTDB): domain Bacteria; phylum Pseudomonadota; class Gammaproteobacteria; order Burkholderiales; family Burkholderiaceae_C; genus Variovorax; species Variovorax boronicumulans_C. The sequence goes on from NZ_JAUSSG010000003.1 coordinate 442,707, forward strand.
TCGGGCAGTCTTGGTCCTCGCAAACGCCGGGCATTGGGTCTGCACTTCGTGCCCGAGGAGCGCCTCGGCCGCGGCGCGGTGCCCACGCTGGGGCTCGCGCACAACCTGCTGCTCACGCGCAGCAATGCGGTGGGCAAGGGCGGCTGGATCCGCACTTCGGCGCTCGAAAAGCACGCCAAGGGAATCATCGAGCGCTTCAACGTCAAGGCCGGCGGCCCGAATGCCGCGGCGCGTTCGCTCTCGGGCGGCAACCTGCAGAAATTCATCGTCGGCCGCGAGATCGACGCCAACCCCAAGCTCTTCATCGTCTCGCAACCCACCTGGGGCGTGGACGTGGGCGCGGCCGCGCTCATCCGTGGCGAAATCCTCGCGCTGCGCGATGCCGGCTGCGCGGTGCTGGTGGTGAGCGAAGAGCTCGACGAGCTGTTCGACATCAGCGACCGCCTGCACGTGATCGCCAAGGGGCGGCTCTCGCCCTCCATCGACCGCGCCGCGGCCACGCTGCCGCAGATCGGCGAATGGATGAGCGGCCTGTGGAACAAGGAGGCGGCCCATGCTTAAGCTCGAACCCCGCCCGGAGCTTTCGCGCTTCTGGACTTTTGCGTCACCGATCCTGGCGCTGCTCATCACGGTGCTGATCGGCGTGGCGCTGTTTGCCGCGCTCGGCAAGGACCCGGTCAAGGGCCTCATGGTGTTCTTCTACGAGCCCATCAAGAGCGGCTATGCGCTCGGCGAACTGATGATCAAGGCGACGCCGCTGCTCATCATCGCGCTCGGCCTTGCGGTGTGCTTTCGCTCCAACGTGTGGAACATCGGCGCCGAAGGGCAGTTCGTGTTCGGCGCCATCGTCGCGGGCGGCGTGGCGCTCCTGGCCGACAAGAACACGGGCTCGTGGATCGTCGTCGCCATCCTCGTGGCGGGCACGCTCGGCGGCATGGTGTGGGCGGGCATCGTGGCGTTCCTGCGCGACAAGTTCAACGCCAACGAAATCCTCGTGAGCCTGATGCTGGTCTACGTGGCCACGCTGCTGCTGAGCTACATGGTCTTCGGCCCCTGGAAAGACCCGCAGGGCTACAACTTCCCGCAGTCCAAGACCTTCGAGGCGGTCACGCAGATTCCGCGGCTCTTCAAGGGCTCGCGCGTGAGCATCGGGTTGATCATCGCGCTCGTGGGCGTCGGTGCACTGTGGGTGTTCCTGTTCCGAACGCGGGCGGGTTTTGCGCAGCAGGTCGGCGGCCTCGCACCCGCGGCGGCGCGCTATGCGGGCTTTTCGGCACGGCGCGCGGTGTGGATCGCGCTGCTCACCTCGGGCGGCGCGGCGGGTCTCGCCGGCGCGCTGGAGGTCGCCGGGCCGCTCGGCCAGCTCACGCCGTATGTGCCGGCCGGCTACGGCTTCGCGGCCATCATCGTGGCCTTCGTCGGGCGGCTGCATCCGGTGGGCATGGTGTTCTCGGCCATCCTCATGAGCATGTTCTATATCGGCGGCGAGCTCGCGCAGTCGCGCCTGGGCCTGCCGAAGTCGCTCACCGGCGTGTTCCAGGGGCTGCTGCTCTTCACGCTGCTGGCCTGCGACACGCTCATCGCGTACCGCATCCGCCGCAAGGCCGCCGCGAAGGCCGTGCTGACCACGAGCTCGCTGCAAGCCAGCACGCCACTGACCGCGCCGGTCACGCGTTCCTCCGAAGGAGCCCTCTGAAATGGACAGCTACGCACTCCTTCTGGGCTCCACGCTGAGCGCCGGCACCGTCCTGGCGATCGCCGCGCTGGGCCTCCTCATCAACGAGAAGGCCGGCATCGTCAACCTCGGTGCCGAGGGCATCATGCTGTGCGCCGCCATCGCGGGCTTCGCGACGGTGGTCACCACGCACAACCCCTGGCTCGGCTTCCTGGCCGGCATGGCAGCGGGCGCCTTGCTCGCCGCGTTCTTCGGCGTGCTGGTGATCTGGCTCAACACCAACCAGTACGCAACCGGACTGGCGCTCAGCTTGTTCGGCGTCGGTTTCTCGGCCTTCGCCGGCATCAACTTCGTGCAGGCCAAGCTGCCCGAAAGCGCGACCTACGCGATCCCGGTGCTGGCCGACATCCCGCTCGTCGGCCCCGCGCTCTTTCGCCATCACCCGATGGTGTACTTCGCGGTGGTGCTGACCTTCGGGCTCATCTGGTTCCTGTACCGCACGCGCGCCGGCCTCGTGCTGCGCTCGGTCGGCGAATCGCCCGAGTCGGCGCATGCGCTCGGCTATCCGGTGCGGCGCATCCGCTTCATGGCGGTGATCGCGGGCGGCGCGCTCTGCGGGCTGGCCGGCGCGTACCTCTCGACCGTCTACACGCCCCTGTGGGTCGAAGGCATGGTCGCGGGCCGCGGCTGGATCGCATTGGCGCTCACCACCTTCGCCACCTGGCGGCCGATTCGCGTGCTGCTGGGCGCCTACCTCTTCGGCGGCGTTTCGATGCTGGGTTTCCACCTGCAGAGCAGCGGCGTCGACGTGCCGCCCCAGTTCCTCAGCATGCTGCAGTACATCGCGCCGATCGTGGTGCTGGCGCTGATCTCGCGCAACCCCGCGTTCATCCGCATCAACATGCCGGCTTCCATAGGGAAACCGTTCTACCCCGGCTCATAATCGCGTTTTTCGTTTTCCCGCCAACCCGTCCTTTTTTGAGGATTTCCGACAATGAATGATCTGAACAAGCGCTCCCTGCTCAAGCTGGCCGCCCTCACGGCGGTCGCTTCGGCGGCCCTGATCGGCTGCGGCAAGAAAGAAGAAGCGGCAGCACCGGCCGCGGCCCCCGCGCCCGCCCCGGCACCCGCGGCCGCCGCGCCGGCGCCTGCAGCGCCGCTCAACATCGCATTCGCATACATCGGCCCGGTGGGCGACGGCGGCTGGACCTTCGCGCACGACAACGGCCGGAAGGCCCTCGAGAAGGAATTCGGCGACAAGATCAAGACCACCTTCGTCGAGAGCGTGCCCGAAGGCGCCGACGCCGAGCGCGTGTTCCGCGACATGGTCGGCCAGGGCAACAAGCTGATCTTCGGCACCACCTTCGGCTACATGGAACCGATGCTCAAGGTCGCCAACGACAGCAAGGATGTGAAGTTCGAGCATGCCACCGGCTACAAGACCGCCGACAACATGCGCACCTACGACAGCCGCACCTACGAAGGCGCGTACATGGCCGGCGTGATTGCCGGTGCCATGACCAAGAGCAACACGCTGGGCGTCGTCGGCTCGGTGCCGATTCCCGAAGTGCTGCGCAACATCAACAGCTTCACGCTGGGCGCTCAGTCGGTCAACCCGAAGATCACCACCAAGGTCGTGTGGGTCAACGAATGGTTCAGCCCGCCGAAGGAAACCGAAGCGGCCACCGCGCTCATCAACGGCGGCGCCGACGTCCTGTTCCAGAACACCGACTCGCCCGCCGTGCTCAAGACCGCACAGGAAAAGGGCAAGCGCGCCTTCGGCTGGGATTCGGACATGACCGCCTACGGTCCCAAGGCCCACCTGGGCTCGGCCACCATCAACTGGGCGCCGTACTACATCAAGGCCACGCAGGACGCGCTCGACGGCAAGTGGACGACCGGCCAGGCCTGGTGGGGCGTGAAGGAAGGCGCCATCGACCTCGTCTCGATCGCCGAGGACGTGCCGGCCGAAACCAAGGCCAAGGTCGAGGAAGTGAAGAAGGGCCTGAAGGACGGCAGCTTCGTGATCTGGAAGGGCCCCATCCTCGGCCAGGACGGCAAGGAAGTGGTCGCCAAGGACGCGGTGGCCGACGACAAGTTCCTGACGGGCATCAACTTCTACGTCAAAGGCGTGGAAGGCAAGGTGCCGGGCGGCGACAAGAAGTAATCGCTTCGGCGATGCAGAAGGAAAGGGTCGCCCAGGGCGGCCCTTTTTTCATTCGAGGAGGAGATTCGCACCATGAAGCCGATGATGTTCATTGCCGCAGGTGCCGCACTGCTGTCGGCCTCGCTGTCGTTTGCCGCCGGACCCGCAAGATTCTCGAAGGACGAGCAAGCCCTGCAGAAGGCCGTCTCCGACACCGAGATGTGCTTTCACTTCGCGGGCGAGTTCAACGGCGACGGCTCCGCGCGCGACAAGGAAATCAACCGCATGCAGCGCAAGAACTGCAACAAGGCGGGCCAGCAGCTGCTGCAGAAGGCGTATCGCGCGAACCCGCAGGACGCGCGCCTCTATCCCGCCGTGCTGATGCTCAACAGCCTCGCGACGGAGTTCCTGTCGAAAGCCGAGGTGGCCCGGCTGTGCGCGGCGTCGAAGACGGAGCTCGTCTGCCCCTGAGCACAAGGGCAGGCGGCGGCGCGTGTTTTATTTCGGCGTGTAGGTGATCTGCGTCGCGATGATCGTGCCGACGTCCTCGCCGATGCGTGTCACCAGCTTGAGCATCTGGCCGCGGTAGGGGCCGTCGGCGGCAATCCAGTTGTCCTGGTTCTGGATGAGGTCTGTCCCGTCCACTTGCCGCACGCGCGTGATGCCCGAGAACTTGCAGGCGCTGAACGAGCCCATCGGCGTCGTGAGGGTCTCGCGCCCGACGTAGGTGTCCGTTCCCGAGATCGGCTGCTCGTTCCGGATCTCGCCATTCGCGCCGCTCACGGACTTGACCACGTAGTTCAACTCCAGCGCCTGACCCGGCGACATGACGGGCATCGCGAACGTCGGCACGTTGGTGTTGGTGCCGAGCGCAGGGTCGGCGCCTTCGCCGCCGTTGCGGGAGCCGTAACGCAGGATCTTGCCGTCCACGAAATCGATGTACTGCCGGTCCGTTCCTTCGGAGTTGTTGAAGTAGTTGAAGGTGGTGCGCAGCAGCCGCACCGGGTTCGCATCGGCGAAGGACTCGCGGGTGCGGGTGACGGTGGTCACGCGCTGCTTGAAGGTCTGGTCCTTGGCGGTGACGTCCAGTTCCACCACCGCTGTGGTGCCCTCGTGCAGGTCGGCTTCGTTGAAACAGGCTGCGGAGGATGTGTTGTCGGGGTTGGGGGCCGGTGCGGGGGCTGGCGCTGGGGCCGGGGCCGGGGCTGGTGGGCCGATCGGTACAACCGGCACGGCCGGAAATCCGCCACCACCATCACCGCCTCCGCCACAGGCGGCCAGCGTTGCAGCAGCCACAGCCGCCAGTACAAATCTTGCGTTCATGAATGAGCTTCCCTCTTTGTTCTAAAAAGAAGCCCGGAGGTTTGGATTCGCCTCCGGGCGCGCCGAACTATGGCGCGGGAGTACCCATGTTCACCAGTGCCATAGGTCACGCAAACTTTGGTGTCTACCGCTTGCCGGTGCGCTGGCCCGCGACCACGATTTCCGCTGTCGACGAGTTCGAAGCTCCCCTGCGGCACGATGCTGCTGCGACCCGGTGCGCAAGCGCGACCGCCGGAAGTAAAAAAACGCTTACAGTGGTCGCCCCGCACTCCCGCCAGAACGCCTTCCTTCCCAACCGCGAGTCCCATGTCCGCGACAGCCCACAACCTCGCCGATGCCTGCTTTCCCGGTTTCGGCTCGTCGTTCACCATGGCGTTCCAGCCGATCGTGGATGTCGCGCGGCGCGAAATCTTTGCGCATGAAGCGCTGGTGCGCGGCCTCTCCGGACAAGGCGCCACGGAGGTGCTCGCCGGCATCGACGCCTCGCAGCGCTTCGCGTTTCACGAAGCCTGCCGCGTGAAGGCCATCGAGATGGCGGCGGGGCTGGGCATGGCATCCAGGCTCAGCCTCAACGTGCTGCCCAACGATGTGGCCGGTCGGCCCGAGTGCTTTCGCACCGCCATGGCGGCCGCGCAGCATTGCAATTTTCCGGTGAACCGCCTGATGTTCGAGGTCACCGAGGGCGAGCGGACGATCGACCTGCCCGGACTCGCGGCCGTCTTCCAGGACTTCAGGCGCCACGGCTTCACCTCGGCCATCGACGATTTCGGCGCCGCCTATGCCGGCTTCGGAATGCTCGCCGTGTTCCAGCCCGACGTCTTGAAGATCGACATGAGCCTGGTGCGGAACATCCATGCAGACCCGGTCCGGCTGGCCATCGTGAGAGGCTTCGTCGCCACCTGCGGCGAACTGAACATCCGGGTGATTGCCGAAGGCGTCGAAATACCGGAAGAGGTCGGCACCCTTCATGCGCTCGGCGTCGACCTGTTCCAGGGCTACTTCTTCGCAAGGCCCGCCATTGCCGCCTTGCCGCCCGTGGCATGGGGCACCGCCTGACGGGGCGGGCGATTCCCGCTCACACGTTGCTGGTCGCGCGCACTTCCTCGATGGTCGTCTGACCGGCCAGCACCTTCTCGATACCGTCCTGACGCAGCGTGCGCATGCCTTCGCGCAGCGCCGCCTCCTGCAGTTCCTCGGCACGCGCCCCGTTCTGCACCAGGCGGCGAAGCGTCCTGGACACCACCATGAGTTCGTGGATGCCGACGCGGCCCTTGAAGCCGGTGTCGCCGCAATGCGCGCACCCGGTGCTGCTGAAGGTGTGCAGATGGCCGTCGTGCCCATGGCGCGCGATCCAGTCGCCGTGCAACGCCTTGCGTTCGGCGGGCGTGGCCTCCGCGCCGAACGCATGCATGTAGTCGGAGAGCAGTTCCTCGACCGTCTCGGGGCTCGCGGGGCTGCGGGTGGTGCACTGGGTGCAGAGGCGACGCACCAGCCGCTGTGCCAGCACCGCCAGCAGGGAGTCCGCGAAATTGAAGGGGTCCATGCCCATGTCGAGCAGCCGTGTCACGGTCTCGGGGGCGCTGTTGGTGTGCAGTGTCGAAAGCACGAGGTGCCCGGTCAATGACGCCTCGATGGCCGTCCTGGCGGTTTCCTCGTCGCGGATCTCGCCCACCATGATCACGTCGGGGTCGGCGCGCACGAAGGCGCGCAGTGCCTTGGCGAAGGTCCAGTCGATCCGCGGATTGACCTGCACCTGCCTGAGCCCCGCCTGCGTGATCTCGATCGGGTCTTCGGCCGTCCAGATCTTTCGCTCCGGCGTGTTGATGTGCATCAGCGCCGAGTGCAGCGTCGTGGTCTTGCCCGAACCCGTGGGCCCGACGCACAGCACCATGCCGTAGGGGCGCTCGACCGCCTGGGTGAGTTGCGCGAGATTGCGCGGCGAGAGGCCCAGCGCGTTCATCGCGATGGGCTTGGCCGACGCAAGGAGGCGCATGACCACGTCTTCCAGGCCGTTGTTGGTCGGGATGGTGGCAACGCGCAACTCGATGCGGTGCTGCGGCGAGTACTTGCCGAAGTTGATCTTGCCGTCCTGCGGCTTGCGCTTCTCGCTGATGTCCAGGTCGCACATGATCTTGATGCGCGCCACCACGGCGTTGCGATAGCTGGACGGAAGCTCCAGGTACGTATAGAGCCGGCCGTCGCGGCGAAACCGGATACGGGTCTTTTCGTCGCCGGGCGAGCTTTCGACGTGGATGTCCGATGCGCCTTCGCGGTGCGCTTCCAGGATCATGCTGTTGATCATGCGCACCAGCGAGTTGTCCGATTGCTCGATCGGCGCCTCGGTGCTGGCGATCGAGCGGCCTTCTTTCTCGAGCGTTTCGAGCAGTTCGCTGGTGCCGGCCATGTCGAATTCCAGCGGCCGCATCGGATCGAGGCTGGCCGGGCGCGGTGTCGCGGGGTCCCCGAGCTTCTCGTAGGCCTTGTGCAGCACGCCGTCCAGGTCGAGGCATTTCCCGACCACCGGAACCACCTTCACCTGGGCAATGAATTCCACCTCGTCGATCGCCGAACGCCGGTTCGAGGGATCGTCCAGCGCGAGGACCAGGCGGCCCTCGTGCAGCATCAGCGGCATCACCTGCAGGCGTTGCGCCGCGCTGTGGCCGATCTTGCGCAAGGCCTCGGCGGACGGCGCGAACAGGTGCAGGTTGACCAGCGGATAGCCCATCTTGTGCACCAGCGCCGTCTGCAGCTGGGCGCGGTTGATCATGCCCATGCGCACCAGCGTCTCGCCCAGCGGCACCGTGGGGGCGAGCTGCTGCTGCGCCAGCCCACCGTGCAGCTGCTCCGCCGTGATCATGCCCAGCGACATCAGCGTCTGGCCGATCTGCGCAATCGGCATGCGGGTCTGGGCATCGAGTTCGGCCAGCAGTTGTTCCGGTGTGGTGACTTCGGCGGATGGCATGGATGGGATCTCCTGTTCTGGTTTCTCCGCGCCGGCGTGCATGACGTGCCTTGGCGTGGAGCGGTGCTGCGGCCGGGGCCGCGGTTCATGGGCAATGAATGGATCAATCGGAAAAGAACTCGAACCTGTTCCTTCCCGCCGACTTGGCGGCGTACAGCGCGCTGTCCGCATGCGCCAGCAATTCCTCGGCGGTGACCGGTGCATCGCCGCCCTGGCGGAATGCGATGCCGATGCTCGTCGTGACCTGCAGCCGCTGGCTGTCGAGGCGAAACGCGGGTGCGCGAATCTGCGCGAGGATTTTCTGTGCAACGGCTGCCGCCGCGTCCCGCGCAGGCAGGTTTTCCAGCACGACGACGAACTCGTCCCCCGCCAGCCGCGCCACGGTGTCGGTGGCGCGTACGCTGGACCGCAGGCGGTTGGCGTATTCGGCCAGAACGCTGTCGCCACTCGCGTGGCCCAGCGTGTCGTTGATGGTCTTGAAGGCGTCGATGTCCAGGAACATCAGGGCCATCGCGCTTCCGGTGCGCTGCGCGCGCAGGAGCGCCGCGGGCAGGAGCTCGTTGAAGGCGAGCCGGTTCGGCAGGCCCGTGAGCGTGTCGAGCCGGGCCAGCTCGATCAGCTGGCTCTCCACCGCTTTCAGCGCCGTGATGTCCAGGCACAGCGAGAAGATGCCGTGCGTGGACCCGTCCGCGCCGATGTCGGGCACCAGGCTGACGCGCGTGACGCGGTCTGTGCCGCCGGTTCCGGTCTGGTCCTCGAATTCGACACGCTCGCCGGCAAGCGCCCGGTCGATCATGGCCTTGCGCTTGCGGTACACGCCGGCGCCCACCACGTCGTGAAGCGGGCGGTCCAGCAGTTGGGAGGGGTCCAGCCCGAGCCACTCGCGATGGGTGGCATTGGCGAAGGTCACGTTCTCCTCGCGGTCGATGTAGGTGATGAGCGCGGGCAGGTTGTCGGTGATGGTGCGCAGCCGGTTCTCGCTGTCGGCGCGCTGGAGTTCCGCCTGCTTGAGCGCGGTGATGTTGAAGGTCATGAGATAGAAGCCCAGGACGCGGCCACCAAGGTCCTTGTCGGGTACCAGGTGGGCCTGGAAGTGCCCGTCCTTGCCGTGCAGCGGCGCATGAAGCGGAAAGCGAACCTGCTTGCCCGCGAGCACCACCGGGATGTAGGGCGCGTGCTGTGCGTACATCGATTCGCCCAGGGCCGAGCGCAGCGTGACGCCGTCCAGCGGCCGGTCGCCATGGCCGGCCATCTGCCGTGCGCGGCTGTTGGCGTAGAGGCAGTTTTCCCCGGTGTCGAAGTAGCCCACCAGCGCGGGAATGCTGTCGGTCACGTCGCGCAGCCGCTTCTCCTGCTCGGTCAGGGCCTTGCGCACGTTCACTTCATCGGTGATGTCGAAGGTCATCGCGAACACGCCCTGCACCGCGCCGCTGGCGTCCTGGTCGGGAATGTAGTGGGCCTTGTAGGTGCGCTCGCCGATGCCGCGCGCAGGGTCGCCCTTTTTCTCGATGACCACGGTCTCGCCGGCCAGGGCGCGCCGGATGTAGGGCTCGACGATGGCGAAATCCGCCGCACCGCGCGCCTCGGGCATCGACTGGCCGACCATCGAGTCATTTTGATGCAGCGCCCGGATGTGGGCGTTCACGAAGGTGTAGTTGAGCGACGCGTCGACATGCGACACCAGCGCAGGAATGTTGTCCGCAATGATGCGGACCTTCGCCTCGCTGTGCGCCAGGCTGACCTCGATGCGCTTGCGCTCCGTCACGTCGAAGGTCATGGCGTAGTAGCCGCGGTACTGCCCGGCGTTGTCGAGGTCGGGAATCAGGTCGGTCTGGAAAAAGCGCTCTTCCGCGCCGGACCCCGACGTGTCGCGGCGCTCCAGGCTGACCGATTCGCCCGCCGCCACGCGCCGCAGGCCCGCTTCGAGGGCCGCGTCGTCGCCGGGGCTGCGCATGCTTTGCACCGGCTGCCCGATGAGCTGCGCGGCACTCTGGCCCAGCTTCTCGCACAGGCGGGCATTCACGAACGTGTAGCGCCCCTGCGCGTCGGCATGCGACACCATGGCCGGGAGGTTGTCGGTGATGTCGCGCAGGAACTTCTCGTCGGCCTGCCGCTGCCGGATCAGCCGGTCGAAGGTGCGTGAGAGATCGCCGATTTCATCGTTGGTGTATGTGCGCAGCGCGGCCACTTCGGCCGGTGCGGCTTGTGCATCCAGCATGTGCCGGTGCAGCGCGGTCAGGGGCTTGAGCTGCCGCCGCACGACAGCCAATGCGATCCCACCCGCCAGCAGCGCGAGCACGAAGGCCCCGGCCCAGGCTGCGCGCTCGATGGCGTCGACACGTGCAAACGCCTCGTCGCGCGGATACATGGCGCCCATGATCCAGTCCGCCTGCCGCAATCGCCTGAACGCATAGAGGCCGTGCACGCCTGCCCGGTTGACGCCCTCGGTCGCGCCCTCGAAGCCCGCGATGGCGCGCTCTATCTCGGGGTTGCGTGCCGTGTCCGGGCTGGCGGCTTCGAGCACGCGCTCTTCGCGGGGATGGTCCACCACGATGCCGTTCGTCGTGGTGATGAACAGGTACCCCGTCTCGCCGAACCTGACACTCGCAAGCTCGCCCAGGATGTTGCGCTCCTTCAGGTTGATGGAGCCCGAGATCACGAACTGCACCCGCCCGGCGCTGTCCAGCACCGGCTCGGTGATGGCGACCTGCGCCAGGCCGTTCAGCCGGTTGCGATAGGGCTCCGAGATCACGCCCGCCCTGGAGGCCACCGTGTCCCGGAAATACGCGCGGTCCTTGACGTTCACCCGGCGCACCTGGCTGGCGTTGTTGAGGTTTGCCACCAGGTTGCCGTCCATGTCGATGAAGGCCACGTTGTCGAACGCCTCGCGCAGCGACGTGTGCCGCTCCAGAAAAGCCTGCAGCGGCGCCGCATCCGGCACCCGGAGCGCCTCGGCGCTGTCGCCGAAAGTCTTCAGCAGCGTGCGCCGGCTGATGAACTTCTGGTCAACCGCATCCGCCAGGGCCGAAACGCGCGCGAACTCCTCCTGGGCAATCGACTCCCGCATGCTGGTCTTGACGAACTGCAGCGCAGCCGTGGCAATGGCGAACGTGGCTGCCAGCACCACTGCAGCAACGCCGAGGCTCATGCGCGTGTTCAGACCGATGCGGAGTTTTCTGGAACCTGTTGGATTCATTGACCTGCATAGTGCATCGCAACCAAGGAACTGGTGCAGGCCCGCAAGTTAGGCGTTCCGGGAGAGAAGCGCAAGTAGCCATTCACCTGATCGGGCGTAGGGCGCCGGTGCGCTCAGGCTGGCGCGCCTCTTGTCTCGATCACGCGTGCTGCGCTGTCGACGAACCCCTGTATCAACCGCTGCCGGGGCGACGCACGCAGCCACAGCACGCCGAAACGCCGCGGCTCCGAGGGCAGCGGCAGCGGAATCTTCGCGATGCGCTGGCCATCGAGCAGCGGCGATGCGATGTCGGGCACCAGCGAAACGCCCAGTCCCCGGTCGACCATCATCGCGATCGCCAGCAGCGAGCTGAGCTCGAAGCGCTCCTGCGGCACGATGCCCGCGGCGCGGAGGTACCGGTCGGCCTGCTTGCCGCCGCCGAGCGCGCGGTCGTAGCGGATGAGCGGCGAGGTTCGCAGCAGCTCGTGCGGATCGCGCCTGGCGAGGCGGCTCGGCGCGAGCAGCACCAGCGGCTCCTCGCGCAGCAGCGACCAGTCGAAGGTCTTGGCCAGCACATAAGGCGGATGGAGGCACACCGCCGCATCGAGCTCGCCCTGCTGCACCGCCTTGTGGAGCGTGGCCGTCGTGCCCGATTGCAGGAACACCTTCACGCCGGGATGCGTCTTCACGAAACGCGCGAGGATGTCCGGCAGCAGGCTGTGGATGGCCGTGTTGATGGTGCCGATGAGCAGTTCGCCGCCGGCCGCATCGCTGTTCAAGAGCGTCTTGATGTCGCCCACTTCGCGCAGCAGGTTGCGCGCACGCTGCACCAGCAGGTGCCCCGCCTCGGTCGGCTGCACCGTGCGGCCCGCGCGCGCCAGCAGCGGTGCGTTGAGCTCGCGTTCCAGCGTGCGTATTTGCTGTGCCACGGCCGCGGGCGTCAGGTCGAGCCGGCGTGCCGCTTCCGACATCGAGCCCGACTCCACCACCAGGAGAAAACTTTGCAGGTAGGCGGTTTCCATGAAGATAGATTTTCTATGAACTGATCATAGAAAGCATGTGTTTTTCTTTTCTCATGCGATGCGCACACTGCGGCGCATGAGAAGCAAATTGTTCGTTCCCGGCACGCGCCCCGAGTTGTTCGCCAAGGCCCTGGACGGTGCGGCCGACGGCGTGTGTTTCGACCTGGAGGATGCGGTGTCCGAGCCGCGCAAGGGTGAGGCGCGCGATGCCGTGCGGCAACTTCTGCGGGGCGGCGAGCCGGCCGCATCGGGCAAGACCGTGATCGTGCGCGTCAACGCGATGGACACGCCGCATTTCGCGGACGACATCGCGGCGGTGGCCCAGCCCGGCGTGCACCTCATCAACATTCCCAAGCCCGAGAGCCCGGCGCATGTGCGTGCCGCGGTCGAGGCCATCGAGCGCGCCGAAGAGGCCAATGGCGTGCGCACGCCCATCGGCCTTTTGCTGAACATCGAAGCGCCTTCGGCGTTTCGCATCGCAGCGCAGCTCGGGTTGGCGCATCCGCGCGTGGCCGGGCTGCAGTTGGGGCTCGGCGACCTGTTCGAGCCGCTGGGCATTGCGCGACGCGAGCCGGCCGCGATCCAGCAGGCGATGTTCGCGATGCGCATCGCCGCGGGCGAGGCGGGTGTCTACGCCTACGACGGTGCGTTCGCGGACATCCGCGATGCCGAAGGCTTTCGCGCCGAGGCCGTGCTGTCGCGCAACCTAGGCTTCCTCGGCAAGACCTGCATCCACCCGAGCCAGATCGCGATCGCCAACGAGGTGTTCCGGCCCACCGACGAAGAAATCGCCCACGCCTGCAAGGTGGTCGAGGCGGCCCGCGACGCCGATGCCAGGGGCGTGGGCGCCTACGTGGTCGACGGAAAAATGATCGACATCCCTTTCGTGATCCGCGCACGCGCCATCGTTGCGAGCGCGCGCAGCCTGGGCCTGCTGCCGGCTTGAGCCTTTCGCTTTCCCCAAAAAAATCAGGAGACAAGACAGATGAAGATTTCCCCGTTGTTTCGCTTGCGCACGCTCGCCGTTGTTGTTGCCGCCATCGCCGGCGGCTGCCTGTTGAGCGGCAGCGCATTCGCGCAGGCCGCGTACCCGACCAAGCCCATCACCATCGTCGTGCCTTATCCAGCGGGCGGCTCGAACGACACTTTCGCGCGGCAGGTGGCCAAGGAACTGGGCGATGAGCTCAAGCAGCCGGTGATCATCGACAACCGTCCCGGCGCGAGCGGCAACACCGGCACGGGGCAGGTCTCGAAGGCCGCGCCCGATGGCTACACGCTGGTGGCGGTGTCGTCGAGCATGACGACCAATGCGGCCGTGCAGTCGAAGCTGCCCTTCGATCCGGTCAAGGGCCTCGCGCCCGTCGCGATGTTCGCCAAGGGGCCGTTCATCGTCGCGGTGAACAACGAGTTCCCGGCGAAGACGCCGGCCGAGCTCATCGCCGCCATCAAGGCCAAGCCGGGGCAGTACAACTACGCCTCGTCGGGTGCGGGCAGCGTCAACCAGTTCGGCACCGAGTTGCTCAAGGCCAAGGTGGGCGACCTGCAGATCGCGCACATTCCCTACAAGGGCATGGGTCCGGCCGTGACCGACCTCGTCGGCAACCAGACGCAGTTGCTGATCTCGAGCGGGCCCTCGCTGCTGCCGATGGTGCGCGCCGGCAAGCTGCGTGCGGTGGGCATCACGAGCTTGAAGCCCAGTCCGATCGCGCCCGACCTCACGCCCATTTCCACGGCCGTGCCCGGCTACGAGTTCGAGCTCTGGTGGGGCCTGCTCGCACCGGCGGGCACGCCGCCCGACGTGGTCGCCAGGCTCAACGGCGCGGTGAACAAGATCATCACCAGGCCCGAGATCGCGGCCAACTTCCTGCGCGAAGGCGCCATCGCCACGCCGCTCTCGCCCGTGCAGTTCGGCACTGTCATCGCCGAGGACGTCGAGCGCTGGAAGAAGCTGGCGAAGCAGCAGAACATCACCGCCGACTGACGATTGAGGAAAGAAGGATCCATGAGCTTCGACGCCGACAAAGACGACACACGCCTGCCCGCGCGCACCGGCCCCGCGGGGCCGTTGAGCGGCCTGCGCGTGCTCGACCTGAGCGCCTACATCGCGGGCCCGTACGGCTGCTCGCTGCTGGCCGACCAGGGCGCCGAGGTCATCAAGATCGAACCGCCCGCGGGCGACAACCTGCGTAAGTACCCCTCGACGCTCGAAGCCGAGAGCCGCGCCTTCATCGGCGTGAACCGCAGCAAGCTGGGCGTGGTGCTCGACCTGAAGAATGCAGAAGACCTGGCCGCGCTGATGGCATTGGTGCGCACCGCCGACGTGCTGGTGCACAACTTCCGCCCCAGCGTCCCGCCGCGGCTGGGCATTGCGTACGACCAGCTGAAAGCGGTCAATCCGCGCCTCATCTATTGCAGCCTCACGGGCTATGGCGAGACCGGCCCGCTGCGCGAGAAGGCCGGATACGACCAGGTGCTGCAGAGCATGACCGGCATGTGCGCGCTGCAGGGCAAGCGTGGCGAGCCGCCCGAGATCATCTACGGCTCGGTGGTCGACTACTACGCGGCCGCGCTCGTGGCCGCGGGCGTGGCCTCGGCGCTGTACGAGCGCGAGAAGAGCGGGGAAGGGCAGTTCGTCGGCGTGTCGCTGCTGCGCTCCGCGCTCACGATGCAATCTGCCCGCATGGTGTGGGCCGAAGGCGAGGCGAAGGACGTGGGGCGCGACATGCGCTCGGGCGGTATCACCGGCCTGCATCCGACGCGCGAAGGCCACCTCTACATCTCGGCCAACACGCCGCACTTCTGGCAGGCGCTGTGCGCCAAGGTGGGCCTGCCCGAACTTGCGGCCGATGAGCGCTACGACTCGGTGCGCAAGCGCGCGCAGCACTTTGCGGAGATCGTTCCCCGCCTGCGCGAGGCGCTGGCTGCGCGCACCGCGCTCGAATGGGAAGAGCTGTTCGGCGAGGAAGTCCCTTGCGCGGCGGCACGTACGGTCGAGGACATGTTCGACAACGAGCAGGTACTGGCCGAGGACATGGTGGCGAACTTCGTGCATCCCACGCTCGGCTCGTACCGCGGATTCACGAGGGCGGTGAAGTTCGGGCGCACGCCGGGCCCCGAGCCCTTTGCGGCACCGACGCTGGGGCAGCACACGGCCAAGGTGCTGAAGACCGCGAACGCGGCCGGCTGAAACGCGCATGGACGTCAGCTACCCCAACAGCGGCGGAACGCGCCGACCCGCCAGCGCGGCGCCGGAGGGCGCGTGCGATGCGCACATGCACGTCTACGACCGCCGCTTCGCGCTGCATGGCTCGCCGGACGCGATGGTCGACAAGGCCACGGTCGACGACTACCGCCTGCTGCAGCAACGCATCGGCACCCGGCGCACGGTCGTCGTGCAGCCGCGCGTTCATGGCACCGACAACAGCGTGACGCTCGACGCCATTCGCGCGCTCGGCCCCGCGCGCACGCGCGGAGTCGCAGTGCTTCGCCCCGACGTGACCGATGCCGAACTGGCGCGGCTGCATGCAGGCGGCGTTCGCGGCATCCGCTTCACCCTCTACACGCCGGCCAATGCGGCGACCGATTTTTCGATGGTCGAACCGCTCGCGCAGCGCGTGCATGCGCTCGGTTGGCATGTGCAACTGCACTGGAGCGCCGACCAGATCGCGACGCATGCAGATCTGCTCGCGCGGCTGCCGTGCACGATCGTCTTCGACCACCTCGCGCGGCTGCCGCTGCCCGATGCGCTTTCGCACCCCGCGTTCGATGTGGTCAGCCGGTTGCGCGACAACGGGCGCACCTGGATCAAGCTGTCCGGCCCCTACCTCGACTCGAAGGCGGGTGCCGCGGATGGCTACGCCGACACGACCGGCATCGCGCAGGCCTGGGTTCGCCAGGCCCCCGGGCGCGTGGTGTGGGGCAGCGACTGGCCGCATCCGACCGAGCCCATGGCCAAGCCCGACGACGCGGTGCTGTTCGACCTGTTGAGCCAGTGGGTGCCCGACGCGGCCACGCGCCATCGCGTGCTGGTCGACAACCCGGCGCTGCTCTACGACTTTCCTGAAACCACAAAGCCCGAGACATCCGAATGACGAAGAGACGCCTCCTGAAATCGATCGCCGCGCTGGCCGCGTGCACCCCGCTGCTTGGCTGGGCTGCGTGGCCCGACAAGCCCATCCGCATGGTCGTGCCTTACGCCGCGGGCGGCGGCGCCGACAACACCGCGCGTGTGGTCGCGCAGCACATGAGCACCGCGCTCGGCCAGCAGATCGTCATCGACAACAAGCCCGGTGCCGGCGGCGTGATCGGCGAGGACAACGTGGCCAAGGCACCCGCCGACGGCTACACCGTGCTCTACGACGCCTCGGCGTTTTCGGTGAACCCGTCGCTGCGCAAGCTGCCGTTCGACGCGACGAAGGATTTCATTCCGGTCTCGCTGGTGGCCACCGCGCCGCAGATCCTCGTCGTGCCCGCCACCGCGTCGTACAAGACCGTGGCCGAATTCCTCGACTTCGCGCGCAAGAACCCCGGCAAGCTGAGCTTCGCCTCGGCTGGCGGCGGCACCGGCTCGCACCTGGCGGGCGAGGCGCTGAACGAGCAGGCCAAGGTCAACCTGATGCACGTGCCCTACAAGGGCGGTGCACCTGCGCTGACCGATGTGATGGGCGAGCAGGTGTCGGCGTACTTCGGCAATGTGGCGTCGACGCTGGGCTATGTGAAGTCGGGCAAGCTGCGCGCGCTGGCGGTGAGCTCCAGCAAGCGCGTGAACGGATTGCCCGACACGCCGACGCTCGCCGAGTCGGGCCTGCCGGGCTACAACGTGGTCGAGTGGAACGGCGTGTTCCTGCCCAAGGGCACGCCGGCCGATGTCGTGCAGCGGCTGGGCAAGGCGGTGCAGGCGGCGGTCAACGATCCCGCCGTGAAGCAGAAGCTGCTGCAGTTCGGCCTGGAACCCGCGGGCAGCACGCCCGAGGCGTTCGCGAAATTCGTGCAGGACGAGACGGGACGGGTGAGTGCGTTGGTGAAGGTACGCAACATCCGGGTCGACTGAACGAATGCCTACCTCTGCATCGCGCCCGTTTCGTTCACCTCGTGGACGAGGTCGATGAACGCGCGCAGCCCTGCGGAGATGTGCCGGCGCCCCGAGTAGTAGAGCGCCAGCCCCGCGACGGCAGGCATCCGGTCGTCCAGCACGCGCACGAGGCGCCTGCTCGCCACGTCCTCCTCGATGTACCACTCGGCCACTTGCGCAAGGCCCATGCCTTGCCGCGCCGCGTCCAGCATCAGGGCCGGCGCATCGAGGATCAGCCGGCCCGGCACCTCGACCGCCTGCACCTTGCCCTTGGCCATGAACTCCCACGGCGAGGGCGCACCGCCGGGGAGGCGGGCGCGTATGCATTGGTGCGCGGAGAGATCGGCGAGCGAGCCCGGCGGCGGGTGCCTTGCGAAGTAGCCGGGCGAGCCGACCACCGCCATGCGCAGCTTCGCGCCGATCGGCACGCGCACCATGTCGCGCGGCACCAGTTCGCCAGGCCGGATGCCCACGTCGAAGCCTTCCCCGACGATGTCGACCATGCGGCCTTCGGTGACGATGTCCACCGTCATCGCCGGATGGCGCCGCAGGAACTCGCACACGATCGGCTCGAAGACCATGCGCGCCGCGCCCAGCGAACTGTTGATGCGCAGGGTGCCGGTGGGAGTGGCGCGTTGGTCGTTGAGGGCGCTCATCGCGCCCTGGATCTGCGCGATCGCCGGCTCGACCTGGGCGAGGAACGCATGGCCCGCCTCGGTCAGCGACACGCTGCGTGTCGTGCGGTGAAAGAGCCGCACGCCCAGTCGTGTTTCCAGCCCGGCCACCGCGCTGCTGAGCGCCGAGGTGGACATGCCCAGTTCCAGCGCCGCGGCCCGGAAGCTGTGGCGCCGCGCGACGGCCAGCACGGCCTCGAATTCAACCAGCCCTGTCTTGTGCATTGTCCTGAATATCGGGATGAGTCGTGCTGAATTTTCCATCTTCTCAAGATGATTGGGCAGCCATAGATTGCTCATGACCCGGGGATTTCCGGGGAAAGACAACGGAGCAGTCCCATGCGTCACCTTTCTCACGCCTACATCGACGGCGCCTTCGTTCCCGTGCAGGGCAGCGAAGTCGTCGACATCGTCAATCCCGCCACCGAGGAGCGCATCGGCACCGCCGCGCTCGGCAGCCGCGACGACGTGCGGCTCGCCATCGCCGCCGCACAGCGCGCGCAGCCCGCCTTCGGCCGCAGCACGAAAGAGGAGCGCATCGACATGCTGCGGCGCCTGCAAGCGGCCGTGCTCGCGCGCACCGACGAGATCCGCGAAGCGACCATCGAGGAATACGGCGGTCCGTTGTCGCGCGCGCAATGGGTCGCCGACTACGCCTCGCAGTGCTTTGCCAACGCGGTGGAAACGCTCGAGGCCTATGCGTTCACGCGCTCTGTCGGCGAGGCCACGGTGGTCATGGAGCCGGTGGGCGTCGCCGCGCTGATGACGCCGTGGAACAGCACCGCGGGCTCCATCTGCAACAAGCTCGCGAGCGCCCTCGCGGCGGGCTGCGCATGCGTGATCAAGCCGAGCGAGCTGAGCCCGATCCAGACGCAGGTGATTGCACAAGCCATCCACGATGCGCGCTTGCCGCCGGGCGTGGTCAACATCGTGAACGGCCGTGGCGCCGATGTCGGCAACGAGATCAGCACGCACCCGGGCATCGCCAAGATTTCCTTCACTGGCTCAACGCCCACGGGCAAGGCAATCTTGCGCGCGGGCGCCGAGACGATGAAGCGCGTGAGCCTGGCGCTCACGGGAAAATCCGCCACCCTCATCCTGGACGACGCGGACCTCGCGAAGGCCATACCGCTCGCGTTGAGCGCGGGCTTTCTCAACAGCGGCCAGGCCTGCATCGCCGGCACGCGGATCCTGGTGCCGCGCGCGCGGCTCGCCGAGGCGATCGAGCACGTCAAGACCACGGTGGAGGGCCTCTGCGTGGGCGATCCGCGCGATCCGCAGACGCTCATCGGGCCGTTGGTGAATCAGGCCCAGTACGATCGCATCCAGCGCTTCATTCGCTCGGGGCTGGAGGAGGGGGCAACGCTCGTCGCCGGCGGCGAAGGCCGTCCGGCGCATCTCTCGCGCGGTTACTTCGTGAGGCCGACCGTGTTCGCCAACGTGCGCAACGACATGCAGATCGCCCGCGAAGAAATCTTCGGCCCGGTGCTGTGCCTGCTGGCCTATGACGACGAAGAAGAAGCGGTGCGCATCGCCAATGACTCGCCCTATGGATTGCAGGCGTACGTTTTTTCTTCGGACCCCGGGCGCGCGCGCCGCGTCGCCGAGCGGCTGGAGGCCGGCGGCGTGATGGTCAATGCGATCAGGCCCGCGCTCACGGCGCCATTCGGTGGCGTCAAGCAATCGGGGCTGGGCAGGGAGTACGGGGTGTTCGGGCTGGAGGCGTTTCTGGAGCCGAAGACCATCGTGTCGGCGTGATCAGGCGGAGGACGCGCCCCAGCGGGCCTTGAAGAGGGCGAACACCGCGGGCGGATTCAGCCGCTTCGCCGAATCGTCCTCGAATGCTTCCGCATCGTCGGAGTCCGAGATGCTGCAGAAGAGCGTCAGCGCCTGCCTGTCGGCACCAGTCCCGAAGAAGCCCTCCTGGTCCAGCTCGGCCAGCGCCTGGACCATCGTGTCGTTCAGCCGCGAGCCGAATGCGGCGATGGCGCGCTCGTCGTCGCCCGAAGCCAGCACGTGGGCACGCAGGCGATCGCACACTGCGTTGAAACCTTCTGCATGCTGGTCTTCGTACGCCCACTCCGCCGTCCCCCAGCGGGTGTAGGCGATATCCCGGGGATCGGTGCAGTCGTTGTCCACGAGGATGCGCTGCAGCGCTTCTTCGCTGTTGGCGCTCGGGCACACCGTCATTGCACCGTCGTCGGCGTAGAGGGCCATCGCGTAGAACCGCTCGTTCGGGTGCGCTGCGCGCAGCGTGCCGAAGGCGGTGCGGGCGGCTTCGCGAATCTGGACGCGCAGCGTTTCGAAATCGAAAGAGGTCATGCGAGGTGGAGGACAAGTGAGCGAGCCGCGATGTTAGATCGGCGCGCTCTCACCGGTCTCGGCCGCCATCACCCCGCACACGCAGCCACACCCGGCCCCGGATACTCCATCTCCTGCATCACCCAATCCCGCCGCGCTTCCCCGTGTCGCGCGGCGATCTCGCACAGCGTGCGGTCCAGCTGCTGCACCGGCTTCAGCGACGCGGACAGCGGCAGCCGGGTCGCCGCTTCGCGAGCCGGTTGCGTGACGAGCACCAACCCGCTGCGCAGCGTGACCGAGCCGGAGGCAGACGCAGCATCGACGCTGATATGCCCCGTGCGCGTCCACGCATCGGCCGCCAGCGCGAGCGCGATGTCGTCGGTGCCGTTCTGCACATCGATCTGCGCCTGCTCGCCGCGCCAGAACGCAGCCTTGTTGAGCAGGTAGCTGCTGCCGCGCTTCACGTCGAGGCCGAAGGGCGCGCTGTCGTGCTCGGGGCTCCACGACGCCACGCCCAACTCCGCTGCCATCGACTTCGCTTTCTCCGGCCCGCCCATGGCCTCGACCAGCGCCAGCATCGTCGGCACCGAGGCGGTGATGCCGGTGGTGGTCGCGACGTCGCGGTCCATCACGTAGCGTTGATGCGGCACGTAGGTCGAACCGGGGTGGCGCTTCAGCAGCGTCTTGCGGTCGTACCAGTGGCCTGCGAAACGCCGCCCATCGAGCAGGCCGGCGTGGCCGACCACCAGCGCGCCCGAGCAGACGCCGATCACCCGCGCGCCCCGTGCCGCCTGTTGCTGGAGCCAGGCGGCCACGGCGGGATCGTCTTCAACGATCATCGCCGGCACGATCACGTAGTCCGGTCCCGAGGGATGCGCGCGATCGAAGCTCGCGAAGTCCTGGGCGCCATCCACCTGCAGCGCGGGATACAGGGCCACGCGGCCGCTTTTCGGCGCGACGATCCGCACATCGGCAACGTCGGCGCGTCGCAGCACCGCGTGCGGCAACAGCAGGTCGGTCGTCTCGGTGCCTTCGTTCAGTGCGAGCACTACGACCACCGGCCTGCCCGAGCGGCGCGGCTTCAGGGCCTCGACGAAGGCCTGCTTCTCGCGCTCCCTCGCGGCCGCATCGGCCTGTGCGGGCGGCAGCGGCGCGCCCGCGCCGCATCCTGCGAGGGCAAACGCTGCAATACTTGCGCCGATCAGCGCCCACACCGCTCTCCACATGGCTCTGTTCTCCTGTCAACCTGACGATGCCCAGAGATTAAGAATGCCGACCCCGACCCACAAGGACGAAGACGCCGCGGTTCCTGCCAGCAACGTGGTGCTGGTCGTGTTCGACGGCGTCGAAGTGCTCGACGCCGCCGGCCCCGCCAGCGTGTTCAGCAAGGCCGAGGAGATGCGCCCCGGCACCTACCGACTGCACATCGCATCGCCCGGCGGCGGCACGGTGTCGACGAACGGCGGACTGCAGTTCGGAGGCACGCTGGCGCTGCGGCAATTGCCCGCCGCCATCGACACGCTGATCGTGGCCGGCGGCGACGAGCCCGCGGTGCGCGAAGCGATCGTCGAGCACCGCATCGGCGCATGGCTGAGAGACGCCGCACCGAACATTCGCCGCGTCGCGAGCGTGTGCAGCGGCGCCTTCGCGCTTGCGGCGGCGGGCCTGCTCGATGGCCGCGAGGCCACCACGCACTGGCGCTGGTGCGACCAGTTGCAGGCGCTGCGGCCGCAGACGCGCGTGCAGCGCGAGCGCATCTATGTGCGCGACGGCCCGGTGTGGACATCGGCCGGCGTCACGACCGGCATCGAGCTTGCGCTGGCGCTGGTCGAAGACGACCTCGGCCATGGCGTGTCGATGGACATCGCCCGCACGCTCGCGCTGCCTATGCTGCGCGGCGCGGAACAGCCGCAGCTGAGCCAGGCGCTGCAGGCGCAGGGCACGGCGAGCCATCGGCTGCGCGAGCTGGTGGCGTGGATCGGCACGCATCCGCAGGAGGCGCTGTCGGTCGAGCTGCTGGCCGAGCGCGTGCAGATGAGCCCGCGGAATTTCGCGCGCGCATTCGCGGCGGAGACGGGATGCACGCCGGCGCGGTTCGTCGAGCAGACGCGCGTGGCCGCGGCGGCGCAGTTGCTGCGGCAGACGGACTGGCCGCAGGAGCGCATTGCAGCGCGCAGCGGTTTCCGGTCAGTCGATGCACTGCAGCGTGCATTCGCGCGGCAGCACGGCGTGACGCCGCAGCGCTACCGCGACGGCGGCGATGGTGGCGGCGCCGGCGACCGGCGCCACGCATCCAACTAGCTGGCGGACCGCTGTCCGAACCGTCGCGGCCACCCGCAATCAACAACCTGCACGGAGCTGCCCATGAAAATCGATGCGTTCGATGAAAGCCTGGACCATCGCAACATCCTGCCCTACGACCCTGCATACGCCGAGGTGTTCGCGCAAGTCCGGCGCCATGTTCAGGAGCGCCTGGAGGGCGTGGAACTCGTTCACATCGGCAGCACCGCCATTCGCGGCTTGCGGGGCAAGCCCATGGTGGACGCTGTCGCCATCACGCAAAGGGAAGACTTGCGCAGCGAGCAACGGGCGTTCGAAGCGCTCGGGTTTCATCGCCGTGCCGTCTGGGTCGACAAGGATGAGAAGCCGTACGTCTGCGGGAGCGTGGTGCACGACGGGCGCAGGTTCAACATCAACATCCACATCTGCCACCGCGGCGATCCGGTGCACAAGGATTCGCTGGCGTTCATGGACATCCTGGACAGGCGCCCGGATCTGCGCAGGAGGTACGAGGAGGCCAAGGACCGCGCCCACACCATCGATCCCGTCAACCCCGAGGTCTACAACCGGGAAAAAGCGGCGGTGATCCAGGAGATCCACGCGCAGATCGAGCTGAATGAACAACGACAACGAGGAATGCCATGACCCTTTCGACGAAGAACCTGAAGCCGCTCCCGGACATCCTGGAACTGAAGCGGCTGACGCAATCGCTCGCCATGCTCGACGCCATCCTGTCGCCGGAGTGGGAGTACCGCTACTACTCGTTCAACCAGGCGTGGTCCGATGATGGGATGATGGCTTCGATGCGCAATGGCTCGGGGGACCACTGGTTCGCCATCTTCTGCGCGGCGGGTGCCGCCCTCCATGGCCTTGCGCACGAGGCGCCAGTGTTCAGGTCCGGGAACCCGCAGCCCGAGATATTCGACAGCCTGCCTTCGGTGTTCCATGCGAACCTCTTGCATGAGCCCGCATTCAGCACTCACGACAGCACGTTCTGTATCTGGCGTCTGAGCGATGACGAACGGTGGTCCTGCGGAAGGGTCGAACTTCCTGCGGGCGAAGACCCCGATGGATCGGCCGAGTTGCTCGGCATTCTTGCGGGGAGACCCGAGCAATACGTGGCGTTCGCCAGTGAGTACTACGAGCGCGACGTCGATGTGAATGACGTCGCCGCGATCTACCGCCACGAGCCGCTCAGCGTCGAGCTTGTCCGGCGGCTCAATCCCGATACCGACCTGGCGTCGCTCGTGGATGACATCGCCGAGATCGGCTATCCCCGGTGAACGCGCGGCACGGCAAGGGTTCAAGGCTGGTAGCCAGCCGCATCGGGAGGCCCTTCGAAGCCCACCACGAGAAGACTTTGGTAGTCAATCGACAGACAAGATCGAGACCATGAAAATATGGCCCCCATCTTTGGAGCGCGTCGCATGTTCAATTGCACTGAGGCCTTCCGAATCAAACACATTCGTCTTCTCGGACCGGGTGGCACCGATGATTCGCGTGCAGCGGTGCTGCATCAGGCTGGCGTGACCTGGGCGGCTCGCACGATGGTCTTGAGCCACGGGGCAGCGAACACCGTGATGTTTCTCTCGCCCGCTCACATGAACCCTCTACAGATTGCGATCGGCGCTTTGGGACCCAACCAGGCAAACGCCAATGTGATGGTTCGAATCCCATGGGCAGTAACCTGGGTGAATGCCATGCAGGACGAAATCATCAAAGATGCGGCTGGCTTTGTATGTTCTACAGATGCCCAGGGGGAATGCTGCCACTTCGGCGGAATTCTCAAGGACGGCTTGAGCCAGTCACATACGCATTGGCGAAACTAGGCCCTGTTCAACCTGCGCGACCCTTTGCGCAGGGGGAACAGGCCCTGATCTCTGAGGCCAACAGTTCCTCGAACTGCCGGCTTCAGGCGAAAACCTCGCTCAAGCCAACCGATCCAGCAAGCTGTACCAGGCCACCCCACCCGCTACATAGAACCGCTGCAACCCATGCAGCGGTATCGGCCGCATCTCCGTCACCGGATATGGAAACTCCGCCTTCGCATCGACAAGACGTGCCGCCAGGTGCTTGCCCATGCTCGTCGCCAGCGCGATGCCGCGCCCGTTGTAGCCCAGCGCGATCGTCATGCCCGGCGCGGGCGTGTGCACGTGCGGCATGAAGTCGCGCGTGACGGCGATGCGGCCGGCCCAGCGGTATTCGTAACGCAGCGAGCCGAGCTGGGGAAACAGCAGCTCGAGCGAGCGCTCCAGGTGCGCGAAGTCGGCAGGTCCGTCCGGGTCGGCGAAGTGCCCGCGCCCGCCCATCAGCAGCCGGCCCTGCGCGTCCTTGCGGAAGTACAGCAGCAGCCGCTGCGAAGTCGAAGCGGTTTCGCCGCGCGGCAGGATGGCATCGGCGGCGGCGCCTTTCAGCGGGGCCGTGGCGACGATGAAGCTGTTCGCTGCCAGCACGGTGCGCGACAGCCCCGGCCACAGCGGTCCGGTGTAGCCGTTGGTTGCGAGCACCACCTGGTCCGCGATGACGGTGGCGCCAGTCGATGTGCTCGCATGCCACTGCGCGCCCCCGCGCTCCAGTGCCGTGACCTCGGTGCCGCCATGCACGGCCGCACCGAAACCCTGCGCGGCGCGCACCAGGCCGCGTGTATAGGCCAGCGGCTGGATGCCGCCTGCGCGCGGGTCGAGCCAGCCGCCCGCGAAGGCCTCGGTGCCGAGCCGCGCGCTGACGGCGGCATGGTCGAGCATTTCCGTCTTCACGCCGCGCCTTGCCCATTGCTCGGCGCGCGCATGCAGCCCGGCCACTTGTTTGGGCGAGTAGGCGACCTGCAGCCAGCCGTTGCGCACCGGCTGGCAATCGATGCGGTGCCGCGCGATCAGGTCGAACACCACGTCGGCCGAGCGGGAGACCGCGTCGATCAACGGTGCCGCGCGCTCGCCGCGATAGAGGCGGGTCAGCTCGTCGGGGTCGTGCTTGAGCGTGGGGTTCACCTGTCCGCCATTGCGGCCGGATGCGCCCCAGCCGGGTTCATTCGCCTCGAGCACGCAGACCTGTACGCCCGCCTCGGCCAGATGCAATGCGGTCGACAGGCCCGTGAACCCGCCGCCGACGATCAGCACATCGACCTTGCGCGATTCGCGCAGCGGCGGTGTCGGCGGAGCAGGGGGCGCGGTGGCCGCCCACAGCGATGGCGGCATTGCCTGCGATGCGCTCATGAACGCACCTCGGCAGGCACGACCGCGGCCGTCGACGACGGATGCAGCACGCGCCGCAGAAAGTCCTGCGTGCGCGGCTGCTTCGGTGCGCCAAGCACTTGCGCGGCGGGGCCTTCCTCGACGATGCTGCCGCTGTGCAGGAAGCACACGCGATCGGCCACCTCGCGCGCGAAGCCCATCTCGTGCGTCACCACGATCATGGTCATGCCTTCGTCGGCCAGCGCGCGCATCACGCCGAGCACGTCGCCGACCAGCTCGGGGTCGAGCGCGGAGGTGGGCTCGTCGAACAGCATGGCCTCGGGCTTCATCGCGAGCGCGCGGGCGATGGCCACGCGCTGCTGCTGGCCGCCGGAGAGCTGCGCCGGATAAGCCTGCGCCTTCTCGGCGAGCCCGACCTTGGCGAGCAGCGAAAGCGCCTCTTCGCGCGCCTGTGCGGGCTTGTGGCCCAGCACATGGACGGGGCCTTCCATCACGTTCTCCAGCACCGTGCGGTGCGGAAACAGGTTGAAGCGCTGGAACACCATGCCCATGCGGCTGCGCAGCCGGTGGATGGCGCCGCTGTCGCGGTCGACGCGCTCGCCGAAGGCGCGCACCTCGCCGCCTTCGTACGACTCCAGCCCGTTGATGCAGCGAAGCACGGTCGACTTGCCCGAGCCCGAAGGCCCGATGAGGCAGACCACTTCACCCGCATCCACATGCAGGCTCACGCCCTGCAGCACGCGGTGCGTGCCGAAGCGTTTTTCCAGTCCATCGACGCGGATCATGGCTGCTTCCTCCCGGCGCCGAAGCGCTTCTCGAGCCGGCGCAGGCCCCAGACCAGCGGCAGGCTCATCAGCAGGTAGAGCAGGGCGACGAGCGTGTAGACCGTCATGTTCTGGAAGGTGGACGAGGCGATGAGCTGGCCGGCGCGCGTCATCTCGGCCACGGTGATGGTGGAGACGAGCGAGGAGTCCTTGAGCATCATCACCAGCGTGTTGCCATACGGCGGCAGCGCGATGCGAAAGGCCTGCGGCAGGATCACGCGCCGCATGATCAGCGCCGAGCGCATGCCCATGGCCTGCGCGGCCTCGCGCTGGCCCGGATCGACGGCTTCGATGCCGGCGCGGAAGTTCTCGGCCTGGTAGGCCGAGTAGGCGATGCCCAGGCCGATGACGCCGGCCTGGAAGGCCGTGAGTTGCACGCCGAACTCCGGCAGCACGAAGTAGATGTAGAACAGCTGCACGATGATCGGCAGCCCGCGGATCACGTTGATGACCACCGTGCCCGTCCACGACAGTGCGCGCACGGGCGAGAGCTTCATCAGCGCGAGCCCGAGGCCGAGCGCGCTGCTCAGCAGGAACGAGAGCACGGTGACCTGCACCGTGACCACGGCGCCCTGCAGGAGGATCGGCAGGAAGTCCTGCGCGTTCTGGAGAAAGGAAGCAGCCATGGGGGCGGTGCGTTGTCAGATGCCCCACTTCTGGACGATCTTCGCCAGAGTGCCGTCGGCCTTGATCGCCGCGATGGCCTTGTTCAGGCGGGCCATGGTCTCGGTGTCGCCCTTGCGCACCACCAGGCACACGTCGCCCACGTTCACGGGCTTGTAGCTTTCCACCAGCTTCACGCCGGGAAAGGTGTTCTGCCGCAGCTGGTAGGCAATGATGGGCTGGTCGCCCAGGCCCGCCTTGATGCGGCCGAGCGAGAGGTCGCGCGTCATGTCGGCCACCGAGTCGTAGCTGCGCACCTCCTTGAAGATGCCCTTCTTGTTGAGCATGTCCAGGAACACGGTGCCGACCTGCGCGCCGACCACCTCGCCCTTGAGCTCGTCGAGCGAGACATACGCGCGAGCGTCGTCGCCCTTGACGATCAGGCCCTCGCCGTACGAATACACCGGGTCGCTGAAGTCGACCACTTCCTGGCGCGCCGCGGTCTTGAGCATCGCGGCCGAGACGATGTCGATCTTGCGGGCGGTGAGCGAGGGAATGAGCGCCGAGAACACCGTCTGCTGCACGTTGACGCCGAAGCCGCCGGCCTTGCCCACGGCAGTGACGGTGTCGACCATCATTCCCTGGATGGTGTTGGTCTTCACGTCCAGGAAGGTGAAGGGCACGCCGGTGGCCGTGGCGCCCACGTTGTAGGTGGCGGGTGCGGCGCCCTGCGCGCCGGCCAGCGAGGCGGCGCCCGCGACGCACAGGCCCAGGGCCAGGCGGCGAAGTGAGTGAAGGTGGCGAACGATGCGATGAACGATGGGTTTCACGGAAGCACTCCTCGGGGAAGGTGAAAGAGCAGGAAGGAAACGGAAGAAAAGGAACTGGGAAAAGACCGAACGGCCAATGCAACATGTGTGCCAATAGTCGATTCTTTTGAATCTCATATCAATAAAGAAAAACCACTAGTCGAACTCAAAGTATCGATATTCGATATTTCAGGTCGACATGGCTATACTCCGCAGCCATGGACGCCACACCCGAATCCGCCCCCGAAGACAGCCCCAGCCTGCTGTTCAACCAGTCGCTGGAGAAGGGCCTGGCCGTGCTGCAGGCCTTCAGCGCCCGGCGCCGCACCATGACGCTGGCCGACGTGGCCGAGGCCACCGACATCACCAAGAGCTCGGCGCAGCGCATGGTCTTCACGCTCGAGAAGCTGGGCTACGTGCGCAAGCACCCGAAGACGCGGCGCTACCAGCTCACGCCGCGGGTGATGGAAATCGGCTTCAACTACCTGGCGGCCAATTCGCTGATCGACGTGGCCAACCCCTTCCTCGCGGAGCTGACCAAGGTGACGACCGAGACCTCGTGCCTCACCGAGCCCGACGGGCTGGACATGGTGTACGTCGCGCGCTTCGTGAGCGCGCAGTTCGTGCCGGTGCACATGCCGATCGGCAGCCGCATCCCGATGTACTGCACGGCCTCGGGGCGCGCCTACCTGGGCGCACTGCCCGAGGACGAGGCGCGGGCGCTCATCGAGGCTTCGGACCGCGTGACGCACACCGCCCACACCCGCACCGATGTCGACGAGATCCTCGAAGTGCTGCGCCAGGCACGGCTGCAGGGCTTTGCCACCAATGCCGAAGAGCTGTTCCTCGGCGACATGACCATCGCCGCGCCCGTGATCGGCAGCCAGGGCCGCCCTGTCGCGTCGGTGCACGTGGTCGCGCCGACCAGCCGCTGGACGATGGACGAGGCGGTGCGCAAGCTCGCGCCGACGCTGCTGCTCTGCGCGCGCTCGCTCACGAACTCGGCCCGCAGCATCGACTGACGGTCATACGTTTGCGGGGATGGCGCAGGCCGTGGCTGCGCTTATGCTGTGCGGGATCACAACGCAGATTTCCCACGCCATGACCGACTTCCGTCCTGTCTACGACCAGCGCTTCGACAACATCCCCGCCGACCGACTCCCCGAACTGCTGCGTGCCATGCCCAAGGCCGAGCTGCACATGCACATCGAGGGCTCGCTCGAACCCGAACTGATCTTCGCGCTCGCACAGCGCAACGGCGTGGCCATTCCGTATGCCAGCGTCGAGGACCTGCGCCGCGCCTACGCCTTCACCAACCTGCAGAGCTTTCTGGACATCTACTACGCCGGCGCGAGCGTGCTGCTGAAGGAGCAAGACTTCTACGACATGGCCTGGGCCTACCTCGAGCGCGCCGCGGCCGACAACGTGGTGCACACCGAGATGTTCTTCGACCCGCAGACGCACACGGCGCGCGGCGTGGCGATGGAAACCGTGGTCAATGGCCTGCATCGCGCCTGCGTCGATGCGGGGCCCAAGCTCGGCGTGAGCGCATCGCTCATCCTGTGCTTCCTGCGGCACCTGAGCGAAGAGGAAGCCTTCGAAACGCTGGAGCAGGCGCTGCCGTTTCGCGACAAATTCATCGGCGTGGGCCTCGACTCGAGCGAGGTCGGCCATCCGCCCGAGAAGTTCGCGCGCGTGTTCGCACGCTGTCGCGAACTGGGCCTGCGCCTGGTCGCGCATGCGGGTGAAGAAGGCCCGCCCGAGTACGTGTGGAGCGCGCTCGACGTGCTCAAGGTGGAACGTGTCGACCACGGCGTGCAGAGCGCGAAAGACCCGGCGCTGATGAAGCGGCTTGCGCAAGACCGCATTCCGCTCACCGTGTGCCCGCTGTCGAATCTCAAGCTCTGCGTGTTCCCGGACCTGTCGAAGCACAACCTCGGCGCGCTGCTCGATGCGGGGCTGGTCGCCACGGTCAATTCGGACGACCCGGCCTACTTCGGCGGCTACATGAACCAGAACTTCACGCAGACCTTCGAGGCCACCGGGCTCAACGTGCAGCATGCCTGGCAGCTCGCGGCCAACAGCTTCGAAGGCAGCTTCATCGACGCGGCCACCAAGCGCGCCTACGTGGACCGGCTCAACGCCGTCTTCGCGAGCTTCTGATCCGAAGCAGCGGGCCGCGGCACCAGTAGCGGCATCGCCACCAGCGCGCACGCGCTCGCTGCCAGCCACACCATCGGCCAGCCCTGAAAGGCAAGCAGATGGGGAATGGAGAAGGGCGTGACGAAGCACACCAGGAACACGCTGGTGTTCGCCATGCCCAGCGCGGTGCCGGCGCGCGCCGCGCCGGCCAGCGTGGCGAGCTCGGTGTAGGCCACGCCGTGCCAGGCCGAGACGCAGACGCCGCTCACCCCGAGCAGCACGACCAGCGCGATGCGCAATGCCAATGAGTCGGCGGTGTGCGGGCCCGCGGCCATCACCAGCACCGCGAGCGCGGCAAACAGCGCCACGCTGAGCGCGCTGCAGGCGCGCAGGTAGGCCGGGCGGTTGCGGCGGCGGTCGGTCCAGCGGCCGCTCCACACGCGCATCGCCATCGCGCCGACCTGCGTGAAGACCATCGTGGCGGTGATCGTCGCGAGGCCCGCGTGGCCGAAGTCGTGCAGGAACACCGTGCCGAAGGACAGCACGGCGAACTGCGGCGCGCAAAGAATGCCGATGCCCAGCACGATGCGCCAGACGCGCACATCGCGCAGCGGGCCGGTCTTCGGGGCTTCGGCCGTGGCCGTGGCCGCTGACGAGGTGCGTGGCGCATCCCTCGCAATCGGCGGTTCGTGCACCCAGGCCCAGCTCATCCACGCACTCAGCGCGCACAGCAGCGCCAGCAGGCCGTAGAGCGCCGCAAAGCCGAAGTGCAGCGCGACGAACGGCAGCACCAGGGCGCCGATGCCGCCGCCCAGCGGCACGGCGGTCTGGCGGATGCTCATCGCGAGCCCTCGTTCGTTCGCGGCGAACCACGTCATCACCGCGCGGCCGCTCGCGCCGTTGACGCTGCCGCCCAGCAGGCCGACCAGCAGCAGCCCTGCGGCAAGCCAGCCGAGCCCGGGGATGTGCTGCGCGCTCGGCGCGGCCCAGAGCGCCATCGCGACGAGTGCCGTGGCGGTGCTGCCGAGCCCTGTGAGGAGCACCGGCCGGTCGCCCCAGCGGTCGGTCAGGAGGCCCCACGGCAGCTCGCTCACCGCGATGCCCAGGCCCATGAGGCCGAGCACGAGGCCGAGCGTCGCGTTGTCGAGCTGGTAGCCGGTGCGCATCAGGACGGCCGTCATCGGAATGCCGCTGAAGGCCACGGAAAACGCCGCGTTGGCGGCCACGCCCGCGGCCAGCACCTTCCAGCGGTGGCGAGGCGAATACGAAGGGGAAAGAGGCGGGTGGGTCATGGTGCGGCGAAGTTTCCGCCGTTGCCAAGGTTTTGAAAATCAGAAAATAATGAGTGAACCGTCCCAAAAAACAGGACGATAGGAAAAGGATGAATCCATGTCCCAGGTGATGTTCGATCTCGACGTGCTGCGCAGCTTCTCCACCGGTATCGCACTCGGCAGTTACGCCCGCGCGGCCGACCGGCTGGGGCGCTCCACCTCCGCGGTGAGCGCGCAATTGAAGAAGCTGGAAGCGCAGGCCGGCACCGTGCTGTTCCGCAAGGCCGGCCGCGGGCTGGAGCTCACCGATGCCGGCGAAACCCTGCTGGCCTACGCCCATCGCATGCTCGAACTCAACGAAGAAGCGAGCGCCGCCATGCGCGGTGCCGACCTCGAGGGCTGGGTGCGGCTGGGCCTGCAGGAAGACTTCGGCGAGACGCTGCTGCCCGCTGTGCTCGGCCGCTTTGCGCGTGCGCATCCCAAGGTGCGCATCGAGGCGTGCGTCGCGCGCAGCGCGGAGTTGCGCGAACGCCTCGAACTCGGAAAGCTCGACCTCGCGCTGGCGTGGGACGCGGGCGACCAGCCGCCGTCGCTGCATGCCGAGCGCGTGGCGCGCCTGCCGCTGCAATGGATCGGTCCGGCGTCCGGCGATGTGCTCGACGCGCCTTGGTGGAAGGAGCGCGAGCGCCGCGATGGCGCAGGTCGCGGCGCGCGCAAGTCGAAAGAGCCGCTGCCGCTGGTGCTGCTCGATGCGCCGTGCCCGCTGCGCGACATCGTCACCCAGACGCTCGACCGCGCCGGCGTGCCGTGGCGCCACGCGTTCACCAGCGCCAGCCTCGCGGCCTTGTGGGCCGCGAGCTCGGCCGGCCTCGGCCTCACGGTGCGCACGCCTTTCGGGCTGCCTTCGCATGTGCGCGCCATCGACCGCACGGCAGTCGGCCTGCCGGCGCTGCCGCAGATGTCGATGTCGCTCTACCGCGCGCAGGCCAATGCCGAGGCGCCGGTCGGGCGGCTCGCCACGCTGCTGCTGGAGGCGGTGCGGCGGCACGTGCAGCCAGTCACGAGCTGAGAAGATGTGAACGACGCCCGGGCTACCGCCGCTTCGCCAGGCAGTTCCATCCGGCGCCTGCGGCCATCAGCACGCAGGTACCGAGGAACACGGCCCGCATGCCGATGTGCCCGCCCACGAAGCCGCCGAGAAGCGGCCCGGCCACCTGGCCCGTGTACTGTGCCGAGGTCGAGTAGCCGAGCATGTTGCCGGCCACGCGCTCGGGCACGTTGTGGCGGATCACGCTCGCGATGCAGGGCAACAGCCCGCCGAGCGAGAGCCCCATCAGGAAGCGCAGCACCACCAGCTGCCAGCCCGAGGTGACGAAGGCCTGCGGAACCAGCAGCACCGCCGAGACCGCCAGGCACCCGACGATCACGTTCCAGTGCCCCACGCGGTCGGCCAGCTTGCCCAGGCGCGAGGCCGAGAGAATGCTGCCGAGCGCGGCGGCGGACATCACGAGGCCAGCCATCATCGTCACGCGGTTGGGATCTTCGACCAGCGTGGCGACGTAGACGGTGATGATCGGCTCGATCGACATGTTGGCCAGCATCAGCAGCATGCCGGTGAAGAGCATCGCGATGAGCGGGCGCTTGTCGGGAATGGCGGCCCAGCCAATGTTGGCGCCATCGCTCTGCTTCGAGGCCGAGGGCGCTTTCTTCTCCTCGCGGATCAGGAAAGCGGTGGCGAGAAAGGCCACGAAGATCATCGCGCCCGCCGCGAAGAAGGTCGCGCGGATGCCGATGAGCGGCGGCAGCGCGCCGCCGACCAGCGGCCCCACGAGGTTGCCGGCCATGATGGCCGAGGACATCGTGCCCAGCGCCCAGCCGGTGCGGTCCTTCGGCGTCTGCGTGGCGACCAGCACCATCGAGCCCGAGGCGTAGCCGCCGAGCAGCCCCGCCAGCAGCCGAAGGCCCACGAGCTGCCACACGTTGCCCGCCATGCCGATGAGCGCCATCGCCACCGCCATGCCCAGGCTCGCGCGGATCAGCATGGGTTTCCGGCCATAGCGGTCGGCCAGCCGCCCCCACAGCGGCGCGACCAGCGCGGCGCTGAAGAAAGTGGCGCCATAGGCCACGCCCGACCATTGCACGATGGCCGCGTGGTCCGTCACACCGAGTTGCTCGACGTACAGCGGCAGGAAGGGCAGCAGCAACGTCATCGCCACGATGGTGGTGAAGGAGCCGAACATGCAGACGGCGAGATTGCGCTGCCAGTGGGCGCTGCTGGCGTAGGAGGGCGGGTTCGTCATGGGCGAACCGATTGTGTGGCGGCGTGGCCGAACCCGCGCCTGCCGATTCGCGGCGGCACCCATCGCGGTGTCGGATGGGTGCGCGCCGCGTGCGGCTACTGGCTGGCGCGGGTCAGGCCGTCTTGAGCAACTCGGGGTCGATCGGCAACTTGCGCACCCGCTTGCCCGTCGCAGCGAAGATGGCGTTCGTCAGCGCCGGCGCAAGCCCCGAGGTGCCGGGCTCGCCCATGCCGCCGGGCGCTTCCTTGCTCGCGACGATGTGGGTTTCGATGATCGGCGTTTCGTTCATGCGCACCACGCGCACGTCGTGGAAGTTCGATTGCTCGATGCGCCCGTCCTTCAGCGTCGCCTTGCCCCAGAGCGCGCCCGAGATGCCGAAGATCACGCCGCTCTGCACCTGGGCCTGCACGGTGTCGGGATTGACGATCACGCCCGCATCGAGCGCGCAGACCACGCGCTTGACGGCCACGTCGCCCGACTTGGCGACCTCCGCATCCACCACCAGCGCCATGAAGGTGCCGAAGGCGAACTGCAGCGACACGCCGCGCCCCTGGCCTGCGGGCAGGGGCTGGCCCCAGCCGGACTTTTCCGCGGCGAGCTTGAGCACGGCCAGCGCGCGCGGGTTCTGCGCGAGCAGCGCGGTGCGGAAGGCGACGGGGTCGGTCTTCGCGGCGGTGGCGAGTTCGTCGATGAAGCTCTCGACCACGAACACGTTGTGCGTCGGCCCCACGCCGCGCCAGAACGCGGTGGGCACCGGCGGCTCGTGGTTCACGTAGTCGACCAGAATGTTCGGCAGCGCGTAGGGTGGCTTCTCGGCGCCGTCGATGGTCTCGGGGTCGAAGTTGTTGTTGTAGGCCGGCGGCAGCCAGCGCTTGAGGATCGAGGAGCCGGTGATGCGGTGGCTCCACGCCACGAGCTTGCCTTGCGCATCGAGGCCGGCGCTCACGCGGTCGTAGAAGTAGGGACGGTACATGTCGTGCTGCGTGTCTTCCTCCCGCGTCCAGATGACCTTGACGGGTCCGTCGACCTTCTGCGCGATCTGCACGGCGCGCGTGACGCTGTCGACCTCCAGCCGCCGGCCGAAGCCGCCGCCCAGCAGGTGGTTGTGCACCGTCACCTTCTCCACCGGCAGGCCCGTGACCGCCGCGGCCGCGGCCTGTGCGCGCGTGAGTACCTGCGTGCCGACCCACACCTCGCAGCTGTCCTTGCGAACATGCACGGTGCAGTTGAGAGGCTCCATTGCCGCATGGACCAGGAACGGCACTTCGTAGACGGCCTCCAGGCGCTGCGCCGCGCCGGCCATGGCCTTGGCGTTGTCGCCTTCCTTGCGCACGACCGCGCCCTGCTTCTGCGAGGCCTCGGCCATCGACTGCACGATGCTTTCGGTGCTCACCTTGGCGTTGGCGCCGTCGTCCCATTCGACGACAACGGCCGCCAGGCCCTTCTTCGCCGCACCCATGTGGTCGGCGACGACGGCCACGCAGTCATCGAGCCGCACGACCTGGCGCACGCCGCGCACCTTCAGCGCCGCAGCGTCGTCGATGCTGCGCACGCGGCCGCCGAACACCGGCGACTGCTTCAGCGTGGCGACCTTCATGCCGGGCACGCGCGCGTCGATGCCGTACATCGCGGTGCCGTTCACCTTGGCGGGCGTGTCCAGGCGCCGGGCGGAGGTGCCGATCAGCTTGAAGTCGCCTTGCGGTTTCAGCTCGACCTTCTCGGGCACGGGGAGCTTGGCGGCATCGGCGACCAGCGCGCCGTACTTGAGGCGGCGTCCGCTCGCGGTGTGGACCACTTCGCCGCGCACGGCGCGGCACGAGGCCGGCTCGACACGCCAGCGCTGCGCCGCCGCCTGCACGAGCACCGTGCGGGCCGCAGCACCTGCGCGCCGCATCGGCTCGTAGGCACCGCGGATGGTGGTGGAGCCGCCCGTCACCTGGAAGCCCAGCAGCGGGTTGCCGTAGAGCTTGTCGCTGGGCGGTGCGTGTTCGAGGCGCACGCCGGCGAGGTCGATCTCCAGCTCTTCGGCAATCAGCATCGGGATGCTCGTGTAGGTGCCCTGGCCCATTTCGATGAAGCCCATGACCACGGTCACCTGCCCATCGGGAGCGATGCGGACGAAGGCATTGGGTGCCCAGGGCGCGGCGGTGGGGCCGGCGGCCTCTGCCGGGGAGGGCGCGGCGCCGAAGCCGACACCGATGAGCAGGCCGCCGCCCAGCGCGGCGCCGACGGAGAGAAAGCCGCGGCGCGAGAGCGAGGTGTCGGCTTCAGGGGGTGTCAGTCGATCGAGGATCATGTCAGGCCGCCTTTCTTGCAGGCGCGGCCGTCTTGCCGGAAAGGGCGCGCGCCGCTTCCTTGATGCCGGCGCGGATGCGCACATAGGTGCCGCATCGGCAGATGTTGCCGCTCATGGCGCCGTCGATTTCCTCGTCGGTGGGCGAGGTGTTCTTGCTCAGCAGGGCCGTGGCCGACATCAGCTGGCCCGATTGGCAGTATCCGCATTGCACGACGTCGAGGTCGAGCCAGGCCTTCTGCAATGCGCGGCCGACGCGCGTGCCCGCGAGCGATTCGATGGTGCTCACATTGGCGTTGGCGACCGATTCGACCGGCGTGATGCACGAGCGCGTGGCCACGCCGTCGACGTGGACCGTGCAGGCCCCGCACATGCCAAGGCCGCAGCCGAACTTGGTGCCCGTCATGCCGAGCACGTCGCGCAGCACCCAGAGCACGGGGGTGTCGCCGTCGACGTCGAGCGGGCGTTCGATTCCATTGACTTTCATAGAGCCTCTTTCTTGTGGTGCCGCGTGGGACGGCTGTTTGACCGGTCGGAGGATGTCACGTAGCCTTTCGGCCGGAATGTCGAAATTACCTCTTTTCAGGACATCATGCAGAAGCGCATCGCCGTTGTCGTTTTTCCGGGCTTCCAGATCCTCGATCTGGCCGCCGTCGCCGCCTTCGAGCTGGCCAACAAGCACGCGGGCGCGCCGGTCTACAAGGTCGAGCTGCTGTCGGAAACCGGTGGCGTCATTCCCAGTTCGTCGGGCATCGGCGTCGAGACGAAGCGGTTGACCGGATCGAAGTTCGACACGCTGGTGATGACCGGCGCGCTCACCATCGAGCCGACCTCCGAAGGGCTTTGCAGGATGCTGCGCGCGGGCGAGCGCAGCGCGCGCCGCATTGCCAGCATCTGCACCGGCGCATTCGGTCTCGCGGATGCGGGGCTGCTGGACGGCCGGCGCGTGACCACGCACTGGGCCTTCGCGCAGGAACTGCAGAAGCGCCATCCGTTGGCCAAGGTGCAGCCGGACCGCATCTTCATCAACGACGGCTCGCTCTGGACATCGGCCGGCATGACCGCGGGCATCGACCTGATGCTCGCGCTTGTTGAGGAAGACCTGGGCGTGGAGGCCGCGCGCATGGTCGCGAAGAACCTGGTCGTCTACCACCGCAGGGCGGGCGGGCAGTCGCAGTACTCGGCGCTGCTCGAGCTGGAGCCCAAGTCCGACCGCATCCAGCAGGCGCTGGTGCACGCGCGCGCCAACCTGCGCGATCCGCTGTCGGTCGAAGACCTTGCCGAGGTGGCGCACCTGAGCCCGCGCCAGTTCAGCCGCGCCTTCAAGTCGGAGACCGGCCGCTCGCCCGCGCAAGCCGTCGAGCACCTGCGCGTGGAAGCGGCGAAGGCGCTGATCGATGCGGGCGGGCTGGCGCTCAATGTGGTGGCCGATGAAACGGGCTTTGGCGATCCCGAGCGCATGCGCCGCGCGTTCCTGCGCACGCTGGGCCAGCCGCCGCAGGCCGTTCGCCGGGTGGCCAGGCAAATTTCGGAATTGGCGTAAAAGGAGGTTTATATGACATTTACGCCATCTCGCTGAAGGAGGAAACTTCCTTTCACGCCGCAACGACGCGGCTTCCAAAGGAACCTCCAATGACTGCAACACCCAAGGGCACGGCCCTCATCACCGGCGCTTCTTCCGGCATTGGCGCCGTCTACGCCGACAGGCTCGCCCGCCGTGGCTTCGACCTCGTGCTGGTCGCGCGAAACAGCGATCGCCTGCAGGCGCTGGCCACCAGACTCACGGCCGAGACGGGCCGAAAGATCGAAACGATCACCGCCGACCTCACCGACAAGAAAGACATCGCGCGCGTCGAAGCCGCCATCCGCACGAACCGCGACCTCACGCTGCTGGTGAACAACGCCGGCGTCGGCGCCACCGCGCCGCTGCTCGCCTCGGACATCGAGAAGATGGAAGAGATGATCGCGATCAACGTGAATGCGCTCACGCGCCTCAGCTATGCAGCCGTGCCGGGCTTCGTGGCACGGGGTGCGGGCACCCTGGTGAACATCGCGTCCATCGTGGCGGTTTCGCCCGAGACGCTCAATGGCGTGTACGGCGGCAGCAAGGCCTTCGTGCTCGCGTTCAGCCAGTCGCTGCAGCATGAAGTGGGCGAGAAGGGCGTGCGCGTGCAGGCCGTGCTGCCGGGCGCGACGGCCACCGAGTTCTGGGGCCTTGCGGGCCTGCCGGTACAGCACCTGCCGAGCGCGATCGTCATGAGCGCGGAAGACATGGTCGATGCCGCACTCGCGGGGCTCGACCTGGGCGAGAAGGTGACGATTCCCTCGCTGCCGAGCCAGGACGAGTGGGACGCTTTCGATGCGGCGCGGCGTGCCATGTCGGGCCGGATTTCCAGTTCGGTGCCCGCGGCCCGATACGGCGTGACGGGTTCGCGCACGGAGGCTGCAGCGACCGCCTGAAAACGCGCGCACTAAAATCCGCATCCCGCAGTTGGGCGTCCCGGCCGACTGCGGGTTTTTGTTTTTCCGGGGCCATGTAGAGGACCACCATGTACAAAAACCTCGCGGGCCGCGCCGTTCTGGCGTGGGCAGCCGCCTGTTTTTTATCTCCCGCTTTTTCGCAAACGCAGGCACCCGATGCGCCGCTGAAGATCGGCTTCGTCTATGTCACGCCGGTCACCGATGCCGGCTGGGTGCGCCAGCATGAAGAGGGCCGCAAGGCCGTCGATGCGGCGCTCGGTGCGAAGGTGAAGACCACCTTCGTCGAAAACGTCGCCGAAGGGGCCGATGCCGAGCGTGTGATCCGCGACCTTGCGCAGCAGGGCAACAAGCTCATCTTCACGCCCAGCTTCGGCTACATGGAGCCGACGCTGAAGGTGGCGCGCGATTTTCCCGATGTGAAGTTCGAGTCGATCACGGGCTACAAGCCCGCGGCCAACGTCGCGACCGCCAATGCGCGCTACTACGAAGGCCGCTATCTCGCGGGCATCGCGGCCGGGCGCATGACGAAGACGAACCTGGCGGGCTATGTGGCGGGCTTTCCGATTCCCGAGGTGCTGCAGGGCATCAACGCGTTCACGCTGGGCATGCGCTCGGTGAACCCGAATGCGAAGGTCATCGTGGTGTGGCTCAACGAGTGGTTCGATCCGCCCAAGGAGCGCGATGCAGCGATGGCGGTCTTCAACCAGAACGCCGACGTCGTCGCCTTCCACACCGGCTCCACCGCCGTGATGGCCGCGGCGCAGGAGCGCGGCAAGATGGCCATCGCGTACCACTCCGACATGCGCAAGATCGCGCCCGATGCGCAGATCGTCGCGGTCACGCACCAGTGGAGCGGCTACTACACGCAGCGCGCGAAGGCCGTGCTCGACGGCACCTGGAAGAGCGGCAATCTCTGGGGCGGCGTGAAGGAAGGAATGATCCGCGTCGGCGACTTCGGCACCAAGGTGCCCAAGGCCGTGCAGCAGGAAGTGTTGGCGCGGCAGCAGGACATCGCGGCCGGCAAGCTGCAGCCGTTTCGTGCGGTGAGTGGCGATGTGCGCGACAACGAAGGCCGCGTCGTGATCGCCAAGGGTGCGCAATTGAGCGACGAGCAGATTCTCAAGATGAACTGGCTGGTCGACGGCGTGCAGGGGCGTGTGACGCGCTGAAAAGCGGCCGCGCCGGGTTTTCCCGGGGAGTGCGTTCCGCATATAGCACTCATATGCGCATGGAAATTGCGACGGCGCAGGGCTGGATTACCCTCCGCAGCCACGATGAAAAAAGCCTACCGCGCCTCCCTCCTGCGATTCGACGACGCCGGCCTGCCCGTTTTCGATGAAGACGGCCTCCTGGTCGTCGCCCCCGACGCCGCCGGCCGCCAGCGCGTCGTCGATGCCGGCAGCCATGCCGCCGTGTCGCCGCGCCATCCCGATGCCGATGTGACGCACCTGCCGGGCCGCATCCTCGCGCCGGGCTTCGTGGACATGCACATCCACTTTCCGCAGACCGACATCATCGGCGCGCCCTCGCCGGGCCTTTTGCCCTGGCTCGAGAACTACACCTTCCCCGCCGAAAGCAAGTTCGTCGACCCGGCGCATTCGCGCGAAGTGGCCGATGTGTTC
The DNA here is from genome assembly GCF_030812215.1 of Variovorax boronicumulans. Classification (GTDB taxonomy): domain Bacteria; phylum Pseudomonadota; class Gammaproteobacteria; order Burkholderiales; family Burkholderiaceae_C; genus Variovorax; species Variovorax boronicumulans_C. The sequence goes on from NZ_JAUSSG010000003.1 coordinate 482,872, forward strand.
TTCGACGAACTGCTGCGCAACGGCGTGACCACCTCGCTCACCTTCGCGACCTCGCATGTCGCCTCGGTCGATGCCTTCTTCGAAGGCGCGCAGCGCCGCCGGCTGCGCATGATCACCGGCAAGGTGCTGCAGGACCGCAATTCGCCCGATGGCGTGCGCGACCAGACCGAGCAGAGCCTTATCGATACCGAGTCGCTGATCCGCAAGTGGCACAACGTCGATCGCCTCGGCTACGCGATCACCCCGCGTTTCGCGCCCACCAGCACCGATGCGCAGATGCGCGGCGCCGGCGAGCTGGCCGCGAAGTACGGCGACACCTGGATCCAGTCGCACGTGGCCGAGAACCGCGACGAGGTGCAGTGGGCGCGGGAGCTCTATCCGAAGTCGCGCTCCTACCTCGATGTGTACGCCGGCTTCGGCCTGATGCGCGAGCGCGCCGTGTACGCGCACTGCATCTACATCGACGACGAAGACCGCCGCCTGATGCGCGAGACGAAGACGGCGGCCGCCGTGAGCCCGACGAGCAACCTGTTCCTGGGCAGCGGCTTCTTCGACTTCGGTGCGGCCGACCGCATCGAATCGCCCTACGGCCTTGCGAGCGACGTGGGCGGCGGCACCAGCTTCAGCCCGTTCCACACCATGCTGGCCGCCTACTACGTGGGCCGTACAACAGTCGAGGGAATCCAGACCAAGGCCGGCCTGAGCATTCCGCCCTCCCGGCTGTGGTGGCACCACACCGGCGGCGCGGCGCGCTCGCTGGGGCTCGATGGTGTGGTCGGCAACCTGCAGCCGGGGTGCGAGGCCGACTTCCTGGTGCTGAATCCCGCCGCCACGCCGCTGCTGGCGCGAAAGACCAAGCTGGCGAACACGCTGGAAGAATTGCTCTTCGCGATGATCGTGCTGGGAGACGACCGGCTGGTCGAGCGCACGGTGATCTCGCAGGCGGGCTGACCTCTGCGGGGGAGGGCGCACAGGGCGCCCATGCCACAATTCGGCCCCGATTCCCCCGCAGCAGCAGCGAGCGCATATGAGCATCAAGAGCGACAAATGGATCCGGCGCATGGCCGAAAACGAAGGAATGATCGACCCCTTCGAACCGGGCCAGGTGCGCGAGGCCGGTGGCCACAAGATCATCAGCTACGGCACTTCGAGCTACGGCTACGACATCCGTTGCGCGCCCGAATTCAAGGTCTTCACCAACATCCACAGCACCGTGGTCGACCCGAAGAACTTCGATGAGAAGAGCTTCGTCGACATGCACGGCGACTACTGCATCATCCCGCCCAACAGCTTCGCGCTGGCGCGCACCGTCGAGTACTTCCGCATCCCGCGCAACGTGCTGACCATCTGCCTGGGCAAGAGCACATATGCGCGCTGCGGGATCATCGTCAACGTGACGCCGTTCGAGCCCGAATGGGAAGGCTACGTGACGCTGGAATTCAGCAACACCACGCCGCTGCCCGCCAAGATCTACGCGGGCGAAGGCTGCGCGCAGGTGCTGTTCTTCGAGAGCGACGAAGTCTGCGAGACCAGCTACAAGGACCGCGGCGGCAAGTACCAGGGCCAGCGCGGCGTCACTCTGCCGAAAACCTGACGCAGCGGCGGGCCGGGCACTGACGCCCGGTTACCCCGGGCGGCCTGGGGCCAAGTACCATCCAGCCACTGTCCGGCAACAGTTGTGCACGCCGGGAAGGAGACTGCGATGAGATGGGAAGGCAACGAACAATCCGACAACGTTGAAGATCGCCGCGGCGAAGGCGGTGGTGGGGGCGGTGGCGGCTTCATCGGTGGGCGCGGCATCGGCATCGGCACCATCGCGGTCGCGCTGATCGCCGGCTGGATCTTCGGCATCAACCCACTCACCGTGCTGAGTTTGCTGAGCGGCGGCGGTGGCACCGAGCAGGTGCAGCAGGCGCCGCAGGGTCCCGCGCCCAGGCCGCCTTCGGGCGACCGCGAAGCGGCCTTCGTCTCGACCGTGCTCAAGAACACCGAAGTGGTGTGGACCGACATCTTCCGAAAGAACGGCGGCAGCTACCAGCCGCCCCGGCTCGTGCTGTTCCGCGGCGCCACGCCTACGGCCTGCGGCACCGGGCAATCGGCTATGGGGCCGTTCTACTGCCCGGGCGACAAGAAGGTCTACATCGACCTGGGCTTCTACGACACGCTCAAGAACCAGCTCGGCGCACCGGGCGAGTTCGCGCAGGCCTACGTCATCGCGCACGAGGTCGGCCATCACGTGCAGGACGAGCTGGGCATCACCGCGAAGGTCGACGGCATGCGCGGGCGCCTGAGCCAGTCGCAGAACAACGCGGTGAGCGTGCGCGTCGAGCTGCAGGCCGACTGCTTCGCGGGCGTGTGGGCGCACCACTCGCAGGAATCGAAGAAGTGGCTCGACCCGGGCGACATCGAGGCCGCGATGAACGCCGCGCAGAAAATCGGCGACGACGCATTGCAGCGTTCGGCGGGCCGCGCGGTGGTGCCCGACAGCTTCACCCACGGCTCCAGCGCGCAGCGCCAGAAGTGGTTCGGCGCGGGTTATCAAAGCGGCGACATGAAGTCGTGCGACACCTTCAACGCTCGCAACCTTTGAGCTTCGTGGGCCTGTGGGGCCCATGTCTGTTGGCTCGGGTGCTATTGAATAAGTAGCAATGCCGGCGGCGCGGGCGTTGTCACAACGCCGTCACTGCCGTTTTTTGCGGCAATGCGACAATAGCGGGCTCAATGACAAGCTCCTTCTCCAATCTATCGCTGGCAGAACCGCTGGCCCGCGCCGTAGCCGAAATGGGCTACGAGACCATGACACCGATCCAGGAGCAGGCCATTCCGGTCGTGCTCGCGGGGCAGGATGTGATGGGCGCCGCGCAGACCGGCACCGGCAAGACGGCGGCGTTCTCGCTCCCCTTGCTGCAGCGCATGCTCAAGCACGAAAACGCCTCCACCTCGCCCGCGCGGCACCCGGTGCGCGCGCTCGTGCTGCTGCCCACGCGCGAGCTGGCCGACCAGGTCGCGCAACAGGTCAAGCTGTACGCCAAGTACACCAACCTGCGCAGCACGGTGGTGTTCGGCGGCATCGACATGAAGCCGCAGACGCTGGAGTTGAAGAAGGGCGTCGAGGTGCTGGTGGCCACGCCGGGCCGCCTGCTCGATCACATCGAAGCCAAGAACGCGGTGCTCAACCAGGTCGAATACGTCGTGCTCGACGAAGCCGACCGCATGCTGGACATCGGCTTCCTGCCCGACCTGCAGCGCATCCTGAGCTACCTGCCCAAGCAGCGCACCACGCTCCTGTTCTCGGCCACGTTCTCGCCTGAAATCAAGCGACTGGCCGGCAGCTACCTGCAGAACCCCATCACCATCGAAGTGGCGCGGCCGAACGAAACGGCTTCCACCGTCGAGCAGCATTTCTACAGCGTGTCCGACGACGACAAGCGCCGGGCGCTCAAGCAGATCGTCAAGCAGCGCGGCATCACGCAGGCCTTCGTGTTCGTCAACAGCAAGCTCGGCTGCGCGCGCCTCGCACGCTCGCTGGAGCGCGACGGTCTGCGTACCACCGCACTGCATGGCGACAAGAGCCAGGACGAACGCCTGAAGGCACTCGCCTCGTTCAAGGCCGGCGAAGTCGACCTGCTGGTGTGCACCGACGTCGCGGCCCGCGGCCTCGACATCAAGGACGTGCCCGCCGTCTTCAACTTCGACATTCCGTTCAACGCCGAAGACTACGTTCACCGCATCGGCCGCACCGGTCGTGCCGGCGCCTCGGGCCTGGCCGTGAGCTTTGCCAGCGGCGGCAACGATGCGCGCCTGGTGGCAGACATCGAGAAGCTGATCAAGAAGAAGATCGAGCTGGAGCCCGTCGAGTTCGAGGAAGACCGCCCGCGCGGCCGCATCAACGACGGACGCCGCCACTGGCGCGAAGAAGGCGAAGCCGGCGATGCACGCGACGTGCTCGACCAGCCGCGCGAACGCAGCGGCGGTTTCGGCGCTGACGCTCCCCGTCGCAGCAGCGGCGGACGTCCGCACCGTGCGCCTTCGGCGCCGCGCGATCCGTTCTTCGACAAGCCCTACGAACCGGGCCAGGCCGACGCAACGCCAGCCTGGGAAGCCGCCGCCAAGGCAGCGCCCGCGCGCGGCATCTCCAGCAACATCAAGAGCAAGCGCAAGGTCGCGGCCCTCTTCAAGAGCGCCGAGCCGAGCTGACCCCGGTGCGTGCCGCGCAAGTGCGGCACCCCATTCCTTTCCCTCTCCCTTTCAGAAGCACCGCGGAACCGGCTTCGCCGGGCCGCTGGTGTTGCCCCCGGTCGGGGGTAGGAGAAGCGACACGAAGTGCGCGGAGCCTGGGGGCGAGCCCTTCCTCTACCTCCAGCCGCGGTGCCAGCCGTATTGAGGATGGTGCCAGCCCCACCCATAGCGCGGGTGGTACGCCCACACAAAACCAACGCCAGGCGACACGTACGTCGGGGCTACATAGGCCACGCCCGGAGGCGCCGAGTAGACGGGTTGGGCCGGTGCAACGACACAGCCGGTGAGTGCAGCCGCGAGCGCAGCGGCCGACAGCGCGAGAACAACAGGAAATCTCATGACGAAGCTCCTTGGGACGAGTTGTTGTGGATGTGCACAACCAACGCCCCGCCGAACCCGTGGATGACGGCCTTTACGCCCGCGAAACAGTGTCACGGGCGTGTTGTCATCCTTTCAAAACGCTTTCTCAGATCACCTTGAAATGATGCGTGCCGTCGCGGCCCAACTGCGCGACCAGCCCGTACTCCCAGTCGAGGTAAGCCTGCATGGCTTCCGCGGGCGCATCGGTGCCTTCGTAGGGCCGGCGATAGCGATCGGTGCGCGCCGTCGCGAGGCGCGTCTCGCCGGTCTCCGCTTCCTGGCCCGCGGCAAACCATGCCGTGTTGCCGCCGGCCAGCACCAGCACTTCGACATCGCGCTGCCCGCGCGCGTCGAGCAGCGTGCGCAGGTCGGCTGCGGCATAGCGGGCGAGCAGGCTGCTGCCGCAGGTCAGCACGTAGCGCTGCGATGCGGGGATGACCGCATCGATTGCACCCGCGAGCTGCGCACGGATCACATACCAGGCACCCGGAATGTGGCGCTTCACGTAGTTGGCGCTGGTGGTCACGTCGAGCACGGCGGTGCCGGGCTGTTTCAGCAGCTCGGCCAATGCCTTGGGCGCGATCTCTCCGACGGTCGCTGCAACCGGCGGGTAGGCGGGCGATGGCGCCACCGTCTCCGTGAACGCAGAAGCTGAAGGCGCCGTGTCGGGCACATAGACCTCCCACCCCATCTGCGCGAGCCACGATGCGCTCATCGAGGCGCGCACGCCGTCGTCATCCGCCAGCACGATGCGCGCGCCGCGCACCGGCACCTGGTGGTCGGTCTCTTGCACCAGTTGTCCGCCGGGCGCGCTCGCAAAGCCGGGCAGGTGGCCTGCCGTGTATTCCTCGGGCGTGCGCACGTCGAAGCGATAGACGGTGCGGCCCGGTGCTTCGAGCGTCTGCAACGCATCGAGCGGAATGCGGCGCACGCCGGCCTTGTCGGCCACGCGACGCGCATCGGCCTCTGCCTGCGCGCGATGCGCATCGGACACCGCAGCAGGCGCTTGGCGGTCCGCCCCATGGTCCAGCACCTGCCCCGCGAGCTTCCAGCCGATCGTGCCGTTGCGCAGCGCCGCCACCGGGTTCGGAATGCCCGCGTTCACCAGCGACTGCGTGCCGATGATGCTGCGCGTGCGCCCCGCGCAATTGACGATCACCTGCGTAGCCGGATCGGGCGCCAACTCGCGCACCCGCAGCACCAGTTCCGCGCCGGGCACGCTCGTGGCCGAGGGGATGCTCATCGTCTGGTATTCATCGAAGCGGCGCGCATCGAGCACCACCACGTTGGCCTTGGCCTCGACCAGCGCCTTCACTTCGGGTGCCGAGAGCGAGGGCGTGTGACGCTCGTGCTCGACCAGTTCGCCAAACGACTTGCTCGGCACGTTCACGTCGCGGAACAGCTCGCCGCCCGCCGCGCGCCAGCCTTCGAGGCCGCCTTCGAGCAGGTGCACGTTCGTGTAGCCCAACGCAGCGAAGGTGCGCGCGGCGAGCGGTGCGAGATCGACGCCATCGTGCGCGCCGTACAGCACGATGAACGTGTCCCGCCGCGGAATGCGCCGCCAGGCCTCGATCTCGATCTTCGAGAGCGGCAGGTTCGCGGCCCACAGTGGATGCTCCTGCGCGAACGGGTCTTCCTCGCGCACATCGAGCAGCGCCGTTTCCTCGCGCGCGACGAGTCGCTCGCGCACGGCGGAAAAGGGCAGGAGGGGGAAGGCAGCGGTCGTCATGCGAAGGTCGATCTGAGTTCTTCGGAGCGGTCCCAGAGGTTGGGAAGCAGCGTGTTGGAGTAGCCCGAGACGAAGGGCTTCCGCCCGCCCTCGGCCGGGTAAGTATGCCGCCGTACCGCGCCGATGTTGGCGCCGTAGACGTGGATGCTGATCGACACGCGGTCCGCATGCGCGTTGTGCACGCGGTGCAGGTCGCCGATGGTGGGCGACACGGCCTCCACGTTGCCGGCATCGAGCCGCACCGCATCGCCCTGCGGCTGCGCGCGGCCATCGCCGTCGAACGCATAGCCCTGGCTGTATTCCGCGCCGCGCAGCATGCCGATGAGGCCCCACACCGTGTGGTCGTGGATCGGCGTGGCCTGCCCCGGCCCCCAGACGAAGCTCACGACCGAGAAGCGCTCGGTGCTGTCGGCATGCAGCAGGAACTGCTGGTAGCGCGCCGGGTCGGGCCGTGCAAAGGCATCGGGCAGCCAGTCGTCGCGCGCGACCAGTGTGCGCAGCAGCGCGCCGCCTTCGGAGAGGATGCGGGGCTCGTCGGGGGCGCTGTCGAGCAGCCGGCCGAAGGCGCCGACGAAGTCGCGCAGCGGCGCGATCACGCGGGGCGCTTCCAGAGCTGGGTGTCGGTGATGGTGCGCACGTCCACGCGCACCGGCAGGATGCCGTCGCGCGCCGAGCGGTCGGCCACGGCCTGCAACGCGACGATGTCCGCCTCGCTCACCGGCCGGCCCGCCACCGACGCGCGCGCGGTGATGATGCGCGCCGACTCGATCGGCAGCCGCGTGAGCTGGCTGTAGGCCAGCGCATAGGCCTCGGGATTCGCCAGCGCCCAGTCGCCCGCGCGGCCCAGCCGGTCGAGAAACTGCACGATGGCCGCGCGCTTGGCCGGATCGGCCAGCGAATGCTCGCTTGCGGTGATGAAGCCCAGCGCCGTGTTGATGCCGCGCCCGTCGCGCAGGATGCGCCCGCCTTGCTGCAGCGCGATCGCGTAGTACGGATCGAAGATCGCCCACGCGTCGATCTGCTTCGAGGCGAAGGCGGCGGCCGCATCGGTTGGCAGCACGAACTTCACCGTGACTTCGCTGCGCGGCACGCCGGCCTCTTCGAGCGCGCCATAAAGCTGGTACTGCGAGATGCTGCCGCGCGCGGACGAAACGATCACCGTCTTGCCGCGCAGGTCGCTCACGCTGCGCAAGGGCGAATCGGGCTGCACCACGATGCCCAGCGAATCGGCCTTGCCGACGCGCGTGGCGACGATCTTGAGCGGCGTCTTGCCGACGGCCGCGGCGAGCACCGGCAGGTCGCCGGCCATCGCGGTGTCGACTGCGGCGCTGCGCTGTGCTTCGAACAAAGGTGCAGCGCCCTGGAAGTTGGCCCAGCGGTAGGCGAACGGTGCGCCCTCGAGCGCCTTCGACGCCTCGAACAGCGAGCGCAGGCCGCCGGCCTGGTCGCCGAGGATCAGCGTGGTCTGCTGCGGCTGTGCCAACGCACGCAGCGAGCCGGTTGCGGCCAACGAGAGCGCCGCGCCTTGCTTCAACCAACTGCGGCGCGAGGCTTTGGAAAACAGCAGACCGGTCATGCAACAACTCCCGTCTGCAGCAGCGCGCGCTTGCCTGCACTCACCAGGATCGCATCGTTCTGCGGCGTGTGGATGCGGCTGCACAGCACGTCGCGGTAGTGGCGTTCCAGTGGGTTCTGCCGGGTGAGGCCGTGGTTGCCGCTCAGTTGCAGCGCGAGTTCGACCACGCGGACCGCGTTGTTCGTCACCGTGTACTTGAGGAGGCCGCTGTCCGTGGCCGGCTGCGCGTGGCCGCTGTCGACGGCCAAAGCCGCGTCGTCGAGCAGCACGCGGTTGGTGCGCAGCAGCGCCTCGATTTCGCCGACATGCTCCTGCACGCGCGGCAGGCTCGCGAGCGGCGCACTCAGGCTGCCGGGCGCGCGCTGGTTCAAGAAGCCCACCAGCCAGTCGCGTGCAGCCTGCGCCACCGCGTCGTAGAGGCTGCCGAGCAGCACGACCATCCAGGCCTGCTGGGTGGCGTGCGCGTCGATGTCGGTCTGGCTGCCGGCGTCGGGCGCCCAGTCGGCCGGCGCGCGCAGGTCGACCGCATGGTCGAGGTCGATGGCCACGTTCTCGAAGATCACTTCGTGGCTGCCCGAGGCGCGCAGGCCCAGGTGGTCCCAGCTGGCGATCACGCGCACGCCGGGGGCGTTGCGCGGCACCAGGAACACGCCGGTGCGCGGCGTCGCTTCGTCGGTGTGCGCCCAAACGGCGAGCCAGGTCAGGCCTTCGATGCCGGTGGTGTAGAGCTTGTGGCCGTCGAGGCTCCAGCCGTTGCCGTCGCGCCGTGCGACGGTCGAGGGCAGGCCGCCGCGCGAGGGCGAGCCGAGCGCAGGCTCCACGCGCAGCGCGTTGATGAGCGCACCGCGCTCCACCGCATCGCGCGCCACGCGTTCGCGCAGTTGCGGCGGCCAGCGGTTGTCGCCGCGCGTGAGTGCGTGGTGCTGCAGATAGGTCATCGTGAGGATCAGCGCGGTGGCCGGCTCGCCGCGCGCCACGGCCGCGATCACGCGCCGGGCCGTCGCCAGCGTGGCGCTGCCGCCGCCATGCGCCGCGGGCGCGACGAGGCCGATCAGCCCGCTCGCCTGCAGCGCCGCGAAGTTCTCCTGGGGGAAGGCGCCGCTGCGGTCGTAGTCGGCCGCGGTGGCTGCGAACCGGGCCGACAGCCGAGCCAGCAATGCGGCATCGACGGTGGCGGATGGGGTTTCTTCTTCGGGCGTGGCCGACGGGCGGCGCAAGGGGAGTGCACTCATGGTTCCCGCACGGTACCGGGACGCCGCCGGCTCGAAAACTACGTATCCCGCATATTCAAATTCGTTTTTCTGCGTTCGCTTTTGAAGGGCATCTCGGTACGGTCTCGCTTCTCCCTCACGGCTCCCGTGGGCCGGGAAGACGAAAGACCGCAACGCATGAAACCCGATTTCCCCCTCGATCGCCGCAGCTTGCTGCAGGCCGCCGCCGCATGGGGCGCAGCAGCCGCCGCCGGCTTTGGGGCGCATGCGGCCCAGGCCGCAACGCCCTCGCGCGACCTCTCGGGCGTGACCTTGCGTGTCGGCACCTACAAGGGCCTGTGGCGCCCGCTGCTGCAGGCCTCCGGCCAGGCCAACACGCCCTACAAGATCGATTGGCGCGAACTCAACAACGGCGTGTTGCACATCGAGGCCATCAACGGCGACGCGCTTGACCTGGGCTCGGGCAGCGAGATCCCGCCGGTGTTCGCGGCGCGCCAGAAATCCAGCGTGCGGCTCGTGGCCGTGACGCACGAAGACCTGAACAACCAGGCCACGCTCGCGCGCAAGGACGCACCGATCCGCAGCATCGCCGACTTCAAGGGCAAGCGTGTGGGCTACGTGCGCGCCACCACCTCGCACTACTACCTGGCCAAGCAGCTGGCCGAGGCGGGCCTCTCGTTCAGCGACATCCAGGCCGTGAGCCTCACGCCGGCAGACGGCCTCTCGGCCTTTGCGCGCGGCGACCTCGATGCCTGGGCCATCTACGGCTACAACGGCCAGATCGCGCGCACCCAGTACGGCGCGCGGGTCATCAAGACCGGCGTGGGCTACCTCTCGGGCAACTTCCCGATCTACGCCAACCCGCGCGCGCTCGACGACACGCTGCGTCGCGCGGCATTGAGCGATTTGCTGCAGCGCCTGCAGCGCTCGTTCGCATGGATCAACGGCAACTTCCTGGCTTATGCGCGCGCGCAGTCGGCCGAGACGCGCGTGCCGGTCGGCGACCTGGTCGAGCTGTTCAACGGCCGCAGTGGCGACTACAGCCTTGGCCCGGTCAGCGACGCGGTAGTGCGCAGCCACCAGGACGTGGCCGACACTTTTTTGAAGATCGGCGTGCTCGACGGCCCAGCCGATGTGAAGCCGTTGTGGGACCGCAGCTTCGAAAGCGTGCTGCGCCTGCCGGTCGCCTGAAGCCCCCAAACCTCGACAACAAACAAAGGACTCCCATGAGCCAGAACGACGTTGAATTCATCGGCATGATCCAGGGCCAGAAGGTCTCGGAGATCCACGCGGCCAAGGGCCCGGCCATCGACCGCGACTACGTGCGCGCCTTCGCGCAGGCGCACGAGAACGCCGGCTTCGACCGCGTGCTGGTGCCGCACCATTCGACCGGCCCCGACGCCACGCTCACCGTGGCGTATGCAGCCTCGGTCACCGAGCGCATCCACTTCATGCTTGCGCACCGCCCGGGTTTCGTTGCGCCCACGCTCGCGGCGCGGCAGTTCGCCTCGCTCGACCAGTTCAGCGGCGGCCGGCTCGGTGTGCACTACATCTCGGGCGGCTCCGACGAAGAGCAGCGCCGCGACGGCGACTGGCTCGATCACGACCAGCGCTACGCCCGCACCGACGAATACCTGGAGGTGCTGCACAAGGTGTGGGCCGCCGACAAGCCCTTCGACCATGAAGGTGCGCACTACCGCTACCAGAACGCGTTTTCCGAAGTGAAGCCGCTGCAGACGCGCAACGGCAAGCCGCATGTGCCGGTGTATTTCGGCGGTGCGTCGGAAGCGGCGATTCCTGTCGCGGGCAAGTACGCCGACGTGTACGCGCTGTGGGGCGAGTCGCTCGACCAGGCGCGCGAGCTGACGACGCGCGTGCGTGCCGAAGCAGCGAAGCACGGGCGCAGCGTGCGCTTTTCGGTGTCGTTCCGCCCGATCCTCGCGGAGACCGAAGAGGCCGCGTGGGCACGTGCCGAGAACATCCTTGCCGAGACGAAACGCCTGCGCGTGGTGCAGGGCTACAACCGCGGCGGCCCGCAGCAGAGCGAGGGCGCCAAGCGCCTGCTGGCCGCGGCCGACAAGGGCCCGCGCGTGGACAAGCGCCTGTGGACGGCAGTCGCGCAGGAAATTGGCGGCCGCTCCAACAGCACTGCGCTGGTCGGCACGCCCGAGCAGGTGGCCGAGGCGCTGCTCGACTACTACGACCTGGGCGTGACGACATTCCTGATCCGCGGCTTCGATCCGCTGGAAGACGCGACCGACTACGGCCGCGAGCTGATCCCGCGCACGCGCGAGCTCGTCGCGCAGCGCGCCCAATCGCAACGCAAGGCGGCCTGAGCAATGAGCGCCGTTCTCTCCATCGACCGCAGCAGCGCGGCCCAGCCGCTCAAGCTCAACCCGAACCCGCAGCAGAAGTACTGGTTCGATCCGGTGCCGCCGCGCACCAGCGTGCAGGCCGAGCGCCGCCACCGGCAGGAGCGCCTGGCGGGCGCCTTCCGCCTGTTCGCGCGCTTCGGCTTTGCGCAGGGCCTGGCCGGCCACATCACCGCGCGCGACCCCGAGCTGACCGACCACTTCTGGGTGAACCCGCTGGGCATTCATTTCTCGCGCATCAAGGTGTCCGACCTGCTGCTGGTCAATTCGAAGGGCGAGACGGTGATCGGCGACAAGCCGCTCAACAAGGCCGCCTTCGCCATTCACGCCGCAATCCACGAGCACAACCCGAACATCGTCGCGGCCGCCCACACGCACTCGACCTACGGCAAGGCCTGGTCCACACTGGGCCGCAAGCTGGACACGATCACGCAGGACAGCTGCGTGTTCCACGACGACGTGGCGCTGTTCGATGACTTCACCGGCATGGTGGTCGACACCAGCGAGGGCGACCGTATTGCAGAGGCGCTGGGCGACAAGAAGGGCGCGATCCTCAAGAACCACGGCATCCTGACCGCGGGCCCCACGGTGGAGGCCGCCGCGTGGTGGTACATCGCGCTGGACAACGCCTGCCACACCCAGCTCCTCGCCGAGGCGGCCGGCAAGCCGCAGCCCATCGACGAGGAAACCGCGCGCCACACGCACAGCCAGATCGGCGGCCCGGAGGGGGCCATCCATTCCTTCTACAGCCTCTACGAAGGCCTCGTAGAAGCGGAACCCGAACTGCTGGACTGAAGAAAAAACCACCGGAGTCTCTTGATGACCGCATCTCTTTCACGCCGCAGCGTCCTGCGCACGGGCGCCGCTGCCGCCGTGGTCGCCTCGGGCGGCCTGATCGCCTCGCAGGCGTTCTCGCAGCAGGCGCGCAAGCTCACCTTCGCATGGAACGCCGCGGCGTTCTGCCTCTCGCCCGTGGTGGTGGCGCAGGAGCGTGGTTACTTCGAGCGCAACGGGTTGCAGGTCGACCTGATCAACTACACCGGCTCCACCGACCAGTTGCTCGAATCGCTCGCCACCGCGAAGGCCGATGCGGCGGTGGGCATGATCCACCGCTGGCTCAAGCCGCTGGAGTCGGGCTTCGACGTGAAGATCGTCGGCAGCTCGCACGGCGGCTGCGTGCGCCTGGTGGGCGCCAAGGCCGCGGGCGTGACCAACCTTGCGAGCCTGAAGGGCAAGATCATCGGCGTGTCGGACATCGCGAGCCCGGGCAAGAACTTCTTCTCGATCCTGCTGACCAAGAACGGCATCGACGCCGACCGCGACGTCACCTGGCGCCAGTACCCGGCCGACCTGCTCGACATCGCGGTGCAGAAGGGCGAGATCCACGCCATTGCCGACGGCGACCCGAACGTCTACCTGATCGAGAAGCGCAACAAGGGCGCCTTCGTCGAGGTGGCGAGCAACCTCTCGGGCGAATACAAGGACAAGGTCTGCTGCATCGTCGGCGCGCGCGGCGAACTGGTGCGCAAGGACAAACCGACTGTCGCGGCACTCGTGCGTTCCATCGCGCAAGCGTCGGCCTACGTGGCCGAGAACCCGAACGAATCGGCCAAGCTCTTTGCCAAGTACTCGCCCAAGGTGCCGATCGAAGACCTGCGCGCGCTGCTGGGCACGCTCACGCACAACCACCATCCGCTGGGCAAGAACCTGCGCGACGAGGTGGAGTTCTATGCCCGCGATTTCCGCGGCGTCGGCGTGCTCAAGAAGACGACCGACCCGGTGAAGTTCGCCGATCACGTGTCTTTCGATCCGCTGGCATGAGCGCCGCGCCGAGCCGCCCCAAGCAAGCGTGCACCGCAGTGCGAAGCACGGAGGTTATTCAATGAGCGCAGTCATCGATCGAGTGTTGGAGGCGCCGCCCGCGCCTGGGAGCTGGCGCCGTGCCGGCACCGAGAAGGCCGCGCCGGCCTCCTTTCCCGTGCGCACCGCCGAAGGCTTCTGGCTGACCGGCGTGCTTGCGACGGTGGCATGGGCGGCACTGGGCCTGCTCACCGTTTTCTGGCCGAACAAGGCCGTGGGGTTCAGCGACTGGGCGTACACGGACGAGTTCGGCATCGCGGCTATCGCGGTGGGCGCGCTGCTGCTGGCCGTTGCGTTGCTCGGGTCGCGCGCCGGTCGTGTGGCGCGCGTGCTGCGGCCTGCGGGCCCGTGGCTCGTCGCGCTGCCGGTGCTCTTCGCCATCTGGGAGATCGCGACCGCCAAGCTCGCGCTGCTCCCCACGCCGTTCTTCGCGCCGCCGCAGAGCCTGGTCGAGACCTACATCGACGACTGGCGGCGCCTCGGCGAAAGCCTGCTGCATTCGGCGCGCCTGCTGGCCCACGGTTTCGTGCTCGGGGCGCTCGCGGGCTTTCTCACGGGCGTGACCATCGGCTGGTCGCGCATTGCGGGCTACTGGGTGCATCCGGTGCTGCGCTTCGTCGGGCCGGTGCCGGCCTCGGCGCTGCTGCCGCTCGCGTTCTTTTTCTTTCCGTCGAGCTATGCGGCGGCCGTGTTCCTGATCGCGCTCGCCACGGGCTTTCCGGTGGCGGTGCTCACCTGGTCGGGTGTGGCCGGCGTCAACCGCAATTACTACGACGTGGCGCGCACCATGGGTGCGAGCGAGCGCTTCCTGGTGCTGCGCGTGGCGATTCCCGCCGCGCTGCCGCAGGTGTTCGTCGGGCTCTTCATGGGCTTGGGCGCCGCGTTCTCGGTGCTGGTGACGGCCGAGATGATGGGCGTGAAGGCCGGGCTCGGCTTCTACCTGTCGTGGGCGCAGGGCTGGGCTTCGTACTCGAACATGTACGCCGCGCTGATCGTGATGGCCGTGCTGTGCTCGGGCCTCATCACGCTGCTCTTCAAGGTGCGCGACCGCGTGCTCTCGTGGCAGAAGGGGACCGTGAAGTGGTAGCGATTGCTGAAACAGGCGTGCGCCAGGCCGGCGCGCACATCGACATCCGCGGCGTGAGCCACTGGTTCGACGTGCCTGCGGGTCCGCTGCAGGTGCTCGACGACATCGACCTCACGGTCAAGCCCGGCGAATTCGTCGCGCTGCTCGGGCCGAGCGGCTGCGGCAAGTCGACGCTGTTGCGGCTGGTCGCGGGCCTGGAGCCCGCCACCGCCGGCCGCATCACGCAGGACGACGTGCCGATCACCCGGCCCGATCCGTCGCGCATCGTCGTCTTCCAGGACCCGACGCTCTACCCGTGGCGCAGCGTGTGGGACAACGTGGCGCTCGGCCTGCAGGCGCGGGGCGTGCTGAAGGCGCAACGCGGGCGGGTCGATGAGGCGCTCAAGCTGGTGGGCCTCACCGATTTCGCGAAGGCCTTTCCGCACCAGCTCTCGGGCGGCATGGCGCAGCGCGTGGCGTTGGCGCGTGCGCTGGTCAACGACCCGCAGCTGCTGGTGCTCGACGAACCGCTCGGCAAGCTCGATTCGCTCACGCGCATCGCGATGCAGAGCGAGCTGGTCAACCTGTGGCAGCGCGCGGGCTTCTCGGCGCTCCTGGTGACGCACGACGTGGAAGAGGCGCTGTTCCTCGCCAACCGCGTGATCGTGCTGAGCGACCGGCCGGCGCGCATTGCCGCTGAGATCGTGGTCGACCTGCCGTATCCGCGTCATCGCGGGCATGCGCGCCTTGCCGAGCTGCGCCACGAAGCCCTGCGACATCTGGGGCTCGACGCCACCTGGTGAGATGAACAGCACGCCCGAGGCCGATTGGCTCAACCTGCTGATCGGCCTGCTCCAGGGCGCGCAACTGCAACTGCTGCGGGTGCTCGATGCGCTTGGGCTCGCGCAGCAGGTGCATGGGCAGCCGGCGTGGCCGTGGGCGCGGCGGCTGTCTGGCGAGAACCTGCTGATCGACCTGGGCCAGGCGCGCAGCCTTGCGTGGACGCTGGCGTGCATGGCCGTCGCGCTGCTTGCCTTGCTGGTCGGGCTGTTCTGGCGGCGCCGGCGCTTCTACGCGCTTGCGCTTGCGCCGATGCTGTTGATCGCCGCGCCATGGCCCGACGCCCATGTGGTGCTGGTGCCCGCGACGCCGACGAGCTTCCAGTCGTCGCCGACCGGTTTCACGGCTGCCTCCATCGCCAAGGGCCGCGTGCTCTACGCGCAGAACTGCGTGGCGTGCCATGGCGCGGACGGCAAGGGCGAAGGCCCGCTCGCGGTATCGCTGGCGGTATGGCCACCGAACCTGAGCGGCCCCTTGCTGTGGCGTCGCGCGGATGGCGACTTGCTCTGGCGGATCCTGCACGGCACGCGCGATGCGCAGCGCCAGCCGACGATGCCCGGTTTCGCCGAGCGGCTCGACGAAGCCGACGCCTGGGCGCTGATCGACTACATGAAGGCGCAGGGCGCGGGCCAGAGCCTGCGCGCGCTCGGCAATTGGCCGCAGCCCATCGGCCTGCCCGACATGGCGGTGCGCTGCGGCGCGCAACCGCCGCGGTGGCTCGCGAGCTGGCGCGGCCAGCGCGTGCGCGTCGTGGCGGGTGATGCCGCGCCGGCGGAAGACCCGCGGCTCGTGACGGTCCAACTGATCCAGCCTTCAGGAGCCGCGCTGGCCGCTGCCGATTGCGTGGCCGATTCGCCCGCTGCCTGGGAGGCGCTGGCGTTAATCGCCGGCACCGATCGCCTGGCCGGCACGCAACTCATCGCCGACCGCGACGGCTGGCTGCGTGCGCGTGGCGAACCCGGCAAGGCGGGCTGGTCCGACGACGACCTGCTGTGCCGCAGCGAACGCACGACGCCTGCGGCATCGGCGAAGAACGCCGCGCTGCCCGCCGACGGCCTCGGCGCACTCATCGCCCGCATGGACGCGGAGCCGGTGCGCTTCGTCAAGGGCGGTTTCATCCACTGATTTTTTTCTTGACCTCGACCGAACACGGAGAACCCATGCCCTCGAACCTCGCCTCCTCACGCCGAAAGCTCCTCGCCCAAGGCCTCGCTGCCGCCACGGTCGCCGCCTTGCCCATCTTTTCGCTGCCCGCCCGCGCGCAGGGCCGCCCGGTGCTCAAGGCCGGCGACCAGAAGGGCGGGCTGCGCGCGCTGCTCGAAGCGGCCAACGGCCTCGAAGGATTGGGCTACGACATCCAGTGGTCCGAATTCCCCGCAGCCGCACCGCTGGCCGAAGCGCTGAACGCGGCGGCGGTCGACTCGGGGCCCATCGGCGATGCGCCGCTGATCTTCGCGCTGGCCGCGGGCACGCGCGTCAAGGCCATCGGCGCGAACCGCTCCGATTCCTACGGCACGGCAGTGCTCGTGCGGCCCGACTCCACGCTCAAGACCGCGGCCGACCTCAAGGGCAAGAGCATCGCCACCAACCGCGGCTCCATCGGCCACTACGTGACGCTCAAGGCCATCACCGCGGCGGGCCTGAAGCCGGAAGACGTGAACATCCGCTTCCTCGCGCCGGCCGACGCCAAGCTCGCGCTCACGCAAGGCTCGGTCGATGCCTGGGCCACCTGGGAGCCCTACACCGCGCTGGCCGAGGTGAGCCACCATGCGCGCGTGCTCGTGAGCGGGCGCGGTCTGCTGCCGGGCCTGAGCTACCTCGCCGCGACCGATGCGGCCATTGCCGCCAAGCGGCCGGTGCTGCAGGACTTTCTGCAGCGCGTGGTGAAGGCGCAGCTCTGGTCGTACCGCAATGTCGACGCCTACTCGGCCGCGCTGGCCCGCATCATCGGCATCCCGCCCGAGGCCGCAAAGCTGCAGTTCGAGCGCCGCCAGCAGAAGTGGGTGGCCATCGATGCGAAGGTCATCGCCGACCAGCAGGGCACGGCGGATTTCTACCGGCAGGTGGGGCTCATCAAGCAGCCGCTGGATGTGAAGGGCACGTTCGACACCGGCTTCGGTGTCGCGGGCTAGGCAGACAGCGCCTGCCAGGGGGCCGGGCGATCCGTCCGGTACGCCTGCGACAGCGCACGAAACTCCTGCGGCGCCATGCCGTGGGCCCGGCGAAAGGCGCGGGTGAAGTCCGACGCGCTCTTGAAGCCGACCGCATAGGCCACGTCCGTCACCATCATGTGCGGGTAGCGGGCGAGTTCGTCGGCCGCCTGGCGCAGGCGCAGGTGGCGGATGTAGGCGCCCAGACCGCCTTCGTGCTGGAACATGCGGTAGATGGTCGGTCGCGACAGGTGCAAGGCGCTGACCACGCCTTCGGGCGTCAGCTCCGCGCGGTGCAGGTTGGCCTGGATGTGGCGCCGCACCCGGCCGAAGAGCGCCGCCCGCGCCGCCGACCGCGCATTGCCGCTCAAGCCGGCCTGCTTGCCGAAGGCTGCGACGACCAGATGCGCGGCGTTGCGCACGGCGCTGTCGGCTGCGGCAACGGTCATGCCGCGGATGTTGGCGCCCAGCGCTGCCACGTGTTCGAGCGCCAGCCGGGTGAGCGGGGTCGTGTCCTGGATCGTGCGGCCGTGGATGGCTTCGGGGTCGGGCAAGGTCTCCTGCACCAGCGAGGCGGGCGCGAAGAAGGTGAACACCCGGCAACTGCTGCGCCGCATGCGCACCGGCTGGTTCATGTCCAGCGCGAGGATCTTCGTGGTGGAAGCCGCAGCGTGGCGAGGCGAGGCTTGCAGCGCGACGTCGTCGACGCCGCCCTCGGCGAACACGTGGAACACGTAGTCGCGCACGCTGTCCGTCGAGATGCGCGCCAGCGAGCGTTCGAGCAGCATCGCGTCGGAGCGGCAGTCGGTGAACAGGAGGCCATCGACCTTGTAGCGGTCGATCTCCGCGCTGAAAGGTTTCTCGATGTCGGCCTTGGAAGGAAGCACGTCGATCACGTGGCCCACCCGCTCCCGCCAGGCCAGCAGTTGCCGGTGCGCCGGCTCGCCATGCACGCTGAAGTGGCTGCGCGCCACGAGGCCTTGCATGGGAAAGGAGGGGACCTGGGGGTCGCCTCGGCGGGGGGCGAAGTTCATTGGAGAGGAAAAATTCGCGAGGTGCGACCGCTGCGACTGGGCGGTCGCGGCACCCAATGAATGGAAGAAACCGTTAAATAAGGCGCAAATTCGAATGAATTCTCTCAATAACTGAGACGGACGGTCAAGCCCGCCGGACAGCTGCCACGACGCTTGCCTTCGTGCGGCCGCATGGCCGAACGAACCTGATGTCTTGAGCGAGTACCGAAATGTCCACAGGAAAAGCCGATCCCGCCGCAGCCGCCGGTGCCTTCGGCCATCTTTTCAACGAGGCCAGCGAGGACGAGTTGGCCGCCCTGATGTTTTCCATGGAGCGCAGCGATTCGCCCGGCGCCTCGCACATCGCGCGCCACATGCTGGCCCTGATCGCGGCGGCCGCCAGATCCCGGCCTTCTTCGGCGGCCATCGCCATGAAGTCGCGCATGGGCGCCGTGCCGTCGGCTGCCCACCCGGCATCGAACGGGCCGTTGTCTCCGCGCGAACTGCAGGTGCTGCACCTCGTGTCGCAGGGCCTGAGCAACCGCCGGATCGCCGAGGCGCTCAGCCGTTCGGCCAACACCATCGACACGCAGATCAAGAGCATCTACCGCAAGCTGGACGTCAATTCGCGGACCCAGGCGGTGCGCGCGGCGATGGAGCGGGGCCTGCTGAGCTGGGACGCCGGCCGTCCGCAGTAGCACTGTTGGCGCTGCGAGGGCTTCAGGTGACGCTGCCACTGCCGCCGCGTTCCGCGGCACGCGCCAGCTGGGACAGGCGCTTGACCAACGGCTCGAAAAGCTCCGCCGATGTGTTGCCGTAGCCCAGCACCAGCCCGTTGTCCGACGGCAACGGCTGCATCGCGAAGCTCGACAGGGCCACGGGCGCCAGGTGGTGGCGCAGCGCCTCGGCGGCGATCCGGCGGTCGTCGAAGCGGGGCGGCAGGCGCACGGTGAGGTGCAGTCCGCAGTAGCCGCCATCGATCTCGTGCGGCACTTTCAGATGCCGGGTCAGCGCCAGCCGCAGCGCCTGCTGCCGGTCGCGGTACAGCCGCCGCATGCGGCCCAGGTGCCGGCCGAACTGGCCGCTCTCGATGAAGTCGGCCATGGCGAGCTGCGCGTGGCGGTGCCCGCCGCGCAGCATTTCCTCGAGCGGGGCCTGCACGCTGGCCAGGAGCGCTTCGGGCAGCACCAGGAAACCCAGCCGCAGCGACGGGAACATCGTCTTGCTGAAGGTGCCGATGTAGAGCACGGGCGCGTCGGGCACCAGCCCCTGCATCGCACCGATGGGCTCGCCGGTGTGGCGGAACTCGCTGTCGTAGTCGTCTTCGATGATCCATGCGCCGTGCCGGCGGGCCTGTGCGATCAGTGCGAGCCGGCGCGCGATGCTCAGCACCGCGCCGGCCGGGTACTGGTGCGAGGGCGTCGTGTAGATGAGGCGCGGCGGGTGTTTGCGCCAGTCTTCCGCGCTCGCATCGAGGCCTTCCGCATCGACGCGGATCGGCACCATGTGCATGTCGCCCGCGCGCATGGCCGACTTCGCGCCGCGGTAGCCGGGGTCTTCGATCCATCCGGTTTCGCCGGGGTTCGAGAGCAGCCGCACGCACAGCGAGATCGCCTCCTGCGCGCCCTCGGCGATGACGACCTGCCGCGGCTCGCACCGCACGCCGCGCGCAATGGCCAGGTGCCGCGCGATGGCCGCGCGAAGCCGGGGCTCGCCCAGCGGATCGCCATAACCGAGCGTGGCCGGGCTCGCGGTGCGGATGGCACGGTCGAGCGCGCGGCGCCATGCGGTTGCGGGAAAGTGCGACAACGCGGGTACGCCAGGGCGAAAGGTGGCGTCCGGCTCGGTGAAGGCGGTGCGTGGCTGGATGCTCGCAAGGCGGCGCGCGGTGGCCGGCGCTCCCGTGGCCTTGCCGCGGGAGCGCCTGGTGGTCGTCGTCGCCGGAGACGACAGCTCGGTCACCCGCGTGCCCTGGCGATCGGGCTGCACATAGCCTTCGGCGGCCAGGTGTTCGTAGGCGGCGGTGACGGTGTTGCGAGATATCGCGAGCGCTTCAGCCAGCGCGCGCGAGCCGGGCAGCCGGCTGCCCGGGGCGAGACGGCCGTCGAGGATGGCGCGCTTCAGGCGTTCGTGCAGCTGGCGCTGCATCGACCCGGCATCGCGGGCCCGTTCGAGCGGCGATTCGAGCAATGCGGCGAGGTCTGGCGGGTTGGGCATGAGGCGATGGATCGAGGCGTGGCACCATGAAATGAATGCATCGTGGTACTTCTCATGGAACCACGCCGGGCGTACTTTAGCGTTCTCCGGCATCGCCGCTCCATCTTTGTTCCTGAAAGACGCTTCATCCCATGCCAGCCCGCCACAACGAATTCGGCCAGTCCCTCGGCCCCCTCATGCCCGAATGGAGCGCCCGCCCGCTGCCGCCGCGCGCGCCCGTCGAAGGCCGCTACTGCACGCTCGAGCCGGTGAACGCCGCGAGGCACGCCGACGACCTGCACGCCGCCTACGCGCAGGCTCCCGACGGCCGCGACTGGACCTACCTGGGCGCCGAGCGGCCCGCCGACCTGAATGCCATGCGCGCCCACATCGAGCGCCTTGCGCAAACCGCCGACCCGCTGCACTTCGCCGTCATCGACAGGCAGGGCGGCCGGGCCGTCGGCACGCTGTCGCTGATGCGCATCGACGCGGCGAACGGCGTGGTCGAGGTCGGCCATGTCAATTTCTCGCCGCTGCTCAAGCACACGCCGATGTCCACCGAAGCGCAGTACCTGCTGATGAAGCTGGCCTTCGACGTGCTGGGCTACCGGCGCTACGAATGGAAGTGCGACAGCTTCAACGAGCCGTCCAAGCGCGCGGCGGCCCGCCTGGGCTTTCAGGCCGAGGGCGTGTTCCGGCAGTACAGCATCTACAAGGGCCGCAGCCGCGACGCGGCGTGGTTCTCCATCATCGACAGCGAGTGGCCCGTGCTGCGCACCGCGTTCGAGCGCTGGCTCGCGCCGGAGAACTTCGATGCAGAGGGCAGGCAGCGCATGGCGCTGGACAAGTTCCGGCTGCCGCGAGCGGACTGAGGGACAAAGATGCGTCGTCGCCGGGCGCGGGAAATGCTAGATGGTTCAGGAAACCAACGATTGTTGAAAGCCCGGCAGCTTTCTATGCTGGGCGGACATCCGCATTCTTTCGCTCTCCTGTTCTGCCTTTCCCTTTGCCTTCCATGCCCATCGATTTCGCATCCACCCCTTCCCCTCGCCAAAACCGCCGCCAGCGCCGCCTGTTCGCGCTGGTGCCCGCAGCCTTCCTGCTCCTCGGCCATGGCCTCGCGCAGGCGGCCGAACTCTCGCCGGCCCTCGCCGAGCGCCATGCGCAGGCCACCTACCGCGAATACTTCGAACTGCTGGCCCTGCCCAACGATGCCACCGTGCCGGAGGACATCCGCAAGAACGTCGACTGGCTGGAGCAGGCCTTTCGCAAACGCGGCTTCACGACGCGGCAACTGCCCAACAACGGCAAGCCGATGCTCTACGCCGAGTTCCCGGGCAGCGACCCCGCGCGAAAGACCGTGCTCTTCTATATGCACCTGGACGGCCAGCCGGTGATTCCCGCGCAGTGGGCGCAAAAGAGCCCGTGGACGCCCGTGCTCAAGCGCAAGACGGACAAGGGCGAGTGGGAGGAGATCGATTCGGCCCCGCTCTTCAATGGCCCGCTCGACCCCGAGTGGCGCGTGTTCGGCCGGGCGTCGGCGGACGACAAGGGCCCGATCATGATGCTGCTGGCGGCCATCGATGCGCTCAAGGCCGGCGGCGGCCAGCCGGCGGTCAACGTCAAGGTGATCCTGGACAGCGAGGAAGAAAAAGGATCGCCGTCGATCAGCCAGGTCATGCAGGCGCACCGCGAGTTGCTGCGCAGCGACGCCATCGTGATCCACGACGGCCCGATGCATGCGACCAACCGGCCCACGCTGGTGTTCGGCAACCGCGGCGCGGCCGATGCGCGGCTCACCGTGTACGGCGCCAAGGTGCCGCTGCACAGCGGGCACTACGGCAACTACGCGCCCAACCCGGCGCAGCGCCTCGCCAGCCTGCTGGCCTCGATGAAGGACGACACCGGGCGGGTGACCGTTCCCGGCTACTACGACCGCGTGAAGATCGGCGAGGCCGAGCGCAAGATCATGGCCGCCGTGCCCGACGACGAGGCCGCGCTCAAGCGCCGCCTGGGCATCGCGCAAACCGACAAGGTCGGCGCCAACTACCAGGAGGCGATGCAGTACCCCTCGCTGAACGTGCGCGGCATGGCATCGGCGGCCGTGGGCGACAAGGTGGCGAACATCGTCCCCGACAAGGCCGAGGCCGAGATGGACCTGCGCACCACGCCCGATTCCGACGCGCCGTACCTCGGCAAGCTGATCGAGGCGCACATCGTGAAGCAGGGCTACCACCTCGTGAAGGGTGCGCCGACGGACGAAGAGCGCGCCCGCTACGACAAGATCGCCAGCTTCACCTACCGCAGCGAGGGCGCCGATGCGGCGGGCTCGCCGATCAACTCACCGATCGGGCAATGGGCCTACAAGGCCTTGACCGACACCTTCGGCACCAAGCCCGAGCCGGTGCGCATCCGCATGATGGGCGGCACCGTGCCGACGGCGGAGATCGTGCGGGTGCTGCAGGTGCCCTTTGCGATCATTCCGCTGGTGAACGCCGACAACAACCAGCATGCCGCGAACGAGAACCTGCGCATGGGCAACTACGTGACCGGCGTGCAGACGGTGTACGCGCTGATGACGCACGGGTTCTGAAGCCCAACGGAGCGGGCAGCGGCGTTCTTCAGGCCTGCTTGCCGGGCTTTTGCGCCTGTTCGCACTTCACCTGGATCAGCTCGCGCTCGTCCAGCGTCGCGCCGATGCGCACCGCGCTCAGGCACCCGCCCCAGACGCAGCCCGTGTCGGTGGAGAGCAGGTCGGGCCGCGAGAGCCAGCCGAGCGTGGACCAGTGGCCGAACGCAACGGTGGCCGATGCGGTCTTGCGGCCCGGCACGTCGAACCATGGCAAGAGGCCTTCGGGTGCGGGGATCGCCCCGTCCTTGGTCTCGAACTCCATCTCGCCCCCGGGCGTGCAGTAGCGCAGGCGCGTGAGCGCGTTGACGATCACGCGCAGGCGCGCGCTGCCGGTGAGCGCATCGCTCCACTGCGCCGGCTCGTTGCCGTACATCGTGAGCAGGAAGTCGCCGAGCGCCGGACCGCGCAGCACCGATTCGACCTCCGACGCCAGCGCGAGCGTGTCGCCCACGGTCCATTGCGGAAGCACGCCGGCATGCACCATGAGCAGGTCGCCGCCGCCGATCTGCATGTGCAGCGCCATGTGCTGGTTGCGCACCCAGTCGAGCAGCGCCTGGCTGTCGGGCGCGGCCAGCAAGTCGGCCAGCGTGTCCTTGCGGCCGGCCTTGCGTGCGCCGTGCGCCACGCCCAGCAGGTGCAGGTCGTGGTTGCCCAGGAGGCTCAGCGCCGAGGCGCCGTAGCCCTGCATGCGGCGCAGCACGGCGGCCGAATCCGGGCCCCGGTTGACGAGGTCGCCCAACAGCACGAGGGTGTCGCGGCTGGGCGAGAAATCGATCTCGCCGAGCAGCCGCCCGAGGGCAGGGTCGCAGCCCTGCACATCGCCGATACAGTAAAGTGACATTCCCTCATTCTCTCCCCCTGTTCATGGATGTCTTCCTGCTGGCCTTGCTGACCACCCTCAATGCGGTGTTCGCAATGTCCGAAATGGCCCTTTCAACCAGCCGGCGCGCACGCCTCGCAGCCTTGGCCGAAACGGGGGACACCGGCGCGGCCGCCGCGCTGAAACTGATGGAGGCGCCCACCCAGTTCCTCTCGACCGTGCAGATCGGCATCACCTCGATCGGCATGCTGAGCGGCATCGTCGGCGAAGCCGCCTTCGCCGCGCCGCTGTCGGTGTGGATGGAAAGCGTGGGCATGGGCGCGGGCACCGCCAGCATCGTCTCCACCGCGGTGGTGGTGACCTGCATCACCTTCTTCACCATCATCTTCGGCGAGCTGGTGCCCAAGCGCATCGGCCAGCTCTATCCCGAGCCGGTGGCGCGCTGGGTGTCGCGCCCGATGCGCGGCCTCGCCAAGGGCGCCAAGCCCTTCGTGTGGCTGCTGGCCGGTGCCACCGCCACCATGCTCAAGGTGCTGCGCATCGATGCCAACGCGGCGCGGTCGGTGACCGAAGAAGAAATTTCCGCCAGCCTCGAAGAAGGCGTGGACGCCGGCGTGATCGAGCAGCACGAGCACCAGATGGTGCGCAACGTGTTTCACCTGGATGACAGGCGCCTGTCGTCGCTCATGATCCCGCGCGCCGACATCGAATGGCTCGACGCCTCCAACACCGTGTCGCAGGCGCTGCAGAAGGTGGCGGATGCGGCGGCGCTCAACCTCGTGCACTCGTGGTATCCCGTCTGCCGCAATTCGCTGGACGACGTGGTCGGCGTGATCAGCGTGGCGCACCTGCTGCGCCTGGGGGCCGCCCACAAGGGCGTGCTCGGCCAGGAGGCCACGCCGGCCGTGTTCGTGCCCGAAACGCTCACCGGCATGGAACTGCTCGAGCAGTTCCGCGCTCGCGCCGGCCGGCTGGTGTTCGTGGTCGACGAATACGGCGTGGTGCAGGGCCTCATGACGCCGCGCGACCTGCTCGAAGCCATCACCGGCGAGCTGCAGCCCGGCATGCAGACCGATGCCTGGGCGCGCGAGCGGGCCGATGGCGTGTGGGAGCTCGACGGCCTGATGCCGGTGTCCGAGTTGCGTGCGCGCCTTGGCATTCGCGAACTGCCCGATGAAGAGCGCGGTCGCTACAACACGGTGGCCGGCTTGTTGATGTCGGTGTCGGGCCAATTGCCCGCGGTGGGCGAGCGCATCGACTGCGCGGGCTGGTGCTTCGAGGTCGTCGCGCTCGAAGGCCGCCGCATCGATCGCGTGCTGGCCTCGCCCGATCCCACGGTGCCGCGCGAAGAATAGACAGGCACCGCACGGCCATGCTGTCGCTGCTCGCACTGGGCTGCCCGCAATGCTCCGCGCCGCTGCCCCGCGCCGCGCGCTGGCGCACCGTCAACTGCAGCTACTGCGGCGCAACCATCACGCGCGGCGAGGAAACGGTGGAGCGCGAGAGCTTCCGCGCGGCCCTGCGGCGTGCCAACGCCGACATCGCGGGCGGGCGCATCGTGCAATGGCGCGGCGCGCGCTACCGCGTGCTGGCGCCGCTGGGCTTCGGCGAGCACAGCGAAGTGCTGTTCGCCGAACGGCTCGGCGCGGTGCCTGAGCGCGTCACGCTGAAGCTGGCACGAGAAACGTCCGACAACGATGTGCTGCTGCGCGAAGGCGCGGTGCTGCAGTCCCTGCAAGACCTGTCTGTTCCAGGCGCCGCCTACTTCACGCGCCGGCTGCCGCAGCCTTTGGGCACGGGCATCGCCGAAGGCCTGGGCGACGGCAAGCGCCAGGCCCTGGTGCTGCGCCACCCGACCGGTTACTGGGGCAGCCTGCAGGACGTGCAGCAGGCCAACCCGCAAGGCATCGACGCACGCCACGCCGTCTGGATCTGGCGCCGCATGCTCGAAGTGCTGGCCTTCGTGCACGGCGCCGGCTGGGCGCATCGCGACCTCTCGCCCGCGCATGCGCTGGTGCATCCGCGCGACCATGGCGTGCTGCTCATCGGCTGGTCGCAAGCGCGGCAGGCTTCGGGTTCGGTGCATGCGGCCGCTGCGGCGCGTGACCTCGCACAAGCCGCGTGGACCGTGCGCGCAGCGCTGCACGGCGGCGCGGCGGGCGACCCTGGCTTCGGCGCGCGCACGCCCGCGCCACTGGCCGCATTGCTGCGCCAATGCAGCGAAGACGCCGCCTTCTGCGAACGCCTCGGCGCGCAGGGCATCGAGCAGGCCCTGTCGGCCGCATCGCGCGAGGCCTTCGGCGCACCGCAGTTCGTTCACTTCGATCCCGCGCCGCGCCTCGGCGGTTGACGGACAGACATTCCAAGGAGCACCCCATGGGTTACGGAAACTACTCGCATGCCGCCCACACCGCGCTGATCGCCGACCGCGCCGCCAAGCCCGGTTCCGAGGTGTTCACGCAAACGGCCACGCATGCGCTGATGAACCCGCACGGCCTCAAGGTGCGAGAGTCGCGCGACAACGCCGACCATCCCAACTCGCTGGGCATCGTGTTCGCGCTCGATGTCACCGGCTCCATGGGCGACATCCCGCAGACCCTCGCGCGCCGCGAACTGCCAACCTTCATGAAGCTGCTGACCGACTGCGGCGTGGCCGACCCCCAGCTCATGTTCATGGCCATCGGGGACGCCACTTCCGACCGTGCGCCGCTGCAGGTCGGCCAGTTCGAATCGACCGCCAACCTCATGGACCAGTGGCTCACCTGGAGCTACCTCGAAGGCGGCGGTGGCGGCAGCGGCGAAGAGAGCTACGAGCTCGCCTTCTACGTGATGGCCCAGCACACCGACATGGACTGCTGGGTCAAGCGAAAGAAGCGCGGCTACCTGTTCGTGACGGGCGACGAGCTGCCGTACCCGGCCGTCTCGCGCCACCAGATCGAGGGTCTCATCGGCGAGAAGCTCGACGAGGACATTCCCATCGAAGAGGTCATCGCCGCCGCGGCCGAGACCACGAACCTGTTCTTCTTGATCCCCGACGCCCAGCGCCGCCGCCGCTGCGAGCCGCGCTGGCGCGAACTGCTCGGCGATCACGTCATCTGCATGGACTCGCCCGACGACGCTTGCGCCGTGGCTGCCGGCATCGTCGCGCTCACCGAGAAGGCCGTGCCCAACCTCGACGGCCTCGCCAAGGTGATGGGCGCGACCGGCATGGCCAAGGAGCGCGTCGGTGGCGTGCTGCACGCGCTCGATGCGTATGCGGCGCTGCTCGACCCGACCGCGCCGCGCCGTGCGCCGCCGTCCGCCAGCGGGCCGCGGTCGTCGTGGTGGAAGCGGCTCTTCGGCTGAACACCGTGTGACCACCACCGCCGCGGCCACGCGCTACGTCTCGCTGCTGGGCCTGGGCTTCGGGGACTGCGGCAAGGGCCTCTTCACCGACCACCTGTGCGGCGCGTGGCAGGCGCACACGGTGGTGCGCTTCAACGGCGGTGCACAGGCCGGCCACAACGTGGTGCTGCCCGATGGCCGGCACCACACCTTCTCGCAATTCGGTGCCGGCAGCTTTCATGCGGGCGTGGCGACGGTGCTCGCGAGCCCGGTGGTGGTGCATCCGACCGCGCTGCGTGTCGAGGAAGAGGCACTGCGCCGCGTGGGCGTGCCCGATGCCTTCGCGCGTTTGCTGATCGACGCGCGCTGCCGCGTGACCACACCGTTCCATCAGGCCGCGGGCCGGCTGCGTGAATGGGCGAGGGGAGCGGCGGCGCATGGCAGTTGCGGCGTGGGCGTCGGCGAGACGGTGCGGCAGGCGCTGGCTGCCCCCGCCGATGCCTTGCGATATGGCGATCTGCCCCATCGTGCGCGCACGCTCGACAAACTGGAGGCTTCGCGTGCAGCGTTGCGTCGCGAATTCGCGGACATGGCGCCATCGCACCCCGAGGCCGCGCAGGAACTGGCGTTGCTCGACGATGCTTCGCTCGCCCAGCGCTGGTTCGACGCCGCTCTGCCATGCGTTCGCCTGTCGCCCCCCGCAAGCGCCGACGCCATCGGTGCAACGCTTGCGCGTCCCGGCACGGTGGTGTTCGAAGGCGCACAGGGCGTGCTGCTCGACGAATGGCGCGGCTTTCATCCGCACACCACGTGGAGCACCATCTCGACGGCCGCCGTCGAAGCCGTGCTGCACGACGCGGGCATCGATGCGCCCGTGCAGCACCTGGGCGTGCTGCGCAGTTATCTCACGCGCCACGGCCCGGGGCCGTTGCCGACGCACGATCGCGCCCTCGATGCGCAATTCGCCGAGCCGCACAACGCCGACGAAGGCTGGCAGGGCGCGTTCCGACGCGGCCACCCTGATGCAGTGCTGCTGCGCTATGCGCTCGCCGCCATCGGACGACTGGATGGACTGGTGGTGAGTCACCTCGATGCCGTCGATGGTGCGCACCTGCGCTGGTGCACCGGCTATCGCACCGCGGATGAAGCCAACCTCGCATCGCTGCCGTTCAGCGACAAGCCAGACCTCGACCGCCAGCACGCATTGACGCAATTGCTGCTGCAAGGCGCGCAACCCCTCTACGAACCGCACCCCGTCGGCAGCCCGCAAGCGTGGGTGGAGCGCGCCGAAGCCTTCAGCGGCCTGTCCGTGCGCTTCGGCGCCTTCGGCCCGACGCGCGACACCGTACGTGCGCGCAAGCACATCCGAAAGACCGTGTGACGCCCAACATTTTCCTGATCGTCGGCGCAGCACTCAGCGCCATGGCCGCGCTGCTGCACATCTGCGTCATCTTTGGTGGACCCGCGTGGTACCGCTTTTTCGGCGCGGGCGAGCGCATGGCCATGGGCGCGGCGGCCGGGCATTGGTATCCGCCCATCGTCACGCTACTGATCGCCGGCGTGCTGGGCGTGTGGGCGGCTTACGCGCTCTCCGGCGCGGGTGTGCTGCAACCGCTGCCGTTGCTGGCGTTCGTGCTGCCCGCCATCACCGCTGTCTACCTGCTGCGGGGGATGGTTGCCGTGGGGCTGTTCGCATTCGACCGGCAGCGGCTGAACGCCTTCTGGGTGTGGAGCTCGGCGATCTGCCTTGTGTTCGGCCTTGTCCACCTGGCCGGGCTCGTTCAGGTCTGGGAGACGCTCTGAACGGGCGTTGGCGGGTCAACGCGACAGCAGCGCTCGCAGCCAGCGCAGAAGCGGCCAGCCGGCAACGACCAGGGCTGTCGAGATCAGCAGCGCCTCGATGGTGAGAGACCGCTCCGCCAGCTGCGCCAGGTCCGGTTGACCCTGGTATTCGAGAAAGTAGCCGCCGCGCGTGAAGAGCCCGATGAAATCCGCACCCGCCTGAAGAATGCGATGCAGACCGAGCACAGCGAGGAAGGCGAAGGCCACATAGGCCCACGGCTTGTGCAACTTGCCCCACCAGAACGCAGAGGTGATGCCGACCAGCAGCACGCACACGGCGACCGGCAACACCAGTGACAAAAGGAACGACACGATCGCGTCAGCCTTGCGCTTCGAATCCAGGCGCCTGGCTGATCTCCGAAGGCTTGTAGATCTTGTGCTGCGCGATCGGGCTGCCTGCGTCGGAAACCACCAGCAGCCGCCAGAGCGGCTCGCGCACCGAGCAAGCCTGTTCTTCGCTGGTGAGCTGGAACTTGGGCGACCCGGTGGAGGTGCCCTTCACCACGACGCGCAGAAGCGTCGCGCCCTTCGCGTTCGACACCTCGATGCTGTAGCCGATGTTCTTGCTGGTCAGGTCTTCGGCGTTGTAGCCGTAGCCCTTGAAGTGGCGCATGACGTAGTCCATGGCGGCGGCCTGCACCTCTTCGCGCGAAACGGGTGCGGGCGGTGCGGCGGCTTCCGGCTCGGCTTCGGCCACGACCGGCGCGCCGCCTCGCGCGGTGGCGGCCTTCACTTCGGCCTCGCCGGGTGTCCAGCCGCGCGGGCCGCGGACCAGCACCGCGAGCTGCTGCTCGGGTTCCCAGCTGGCGACGTGCCATTCGGCGTCGTCGCGCACGCGCGTGGACACCTTCGCGGCCTTGTTGCTCTCCAGCTCGGCGATGGCGACCCGGTTGGTCTGCAGCACGGCCCGGAAGCCCTGGCCTGCGTCGAAGGTGCGCTTGAGCAAGGCAAGGCGGTCTTTCGCGCGCTGGACCTGGAAGGGGCTGCGCGTGCCGCCGCCCGGGCGATGCTGGGTATCGAGCGATTCGAGGCAGAACCAGCGGTTGCCGGCGCCCACGCTCACATATTCCGCCCAGATGGTCGCGATGACGTTGTCGCCCGTCGCCAGCCAGGCCTGGTCGAATGGCTTTTCCCGCGCGTCGAACACCCCCATCTTGGCGACGATCTCGACCGGCGTGAGCCGGGGTCCTGAGAGTCGCATCTCATCGATGACGGTGAGTACGTGGGGGTCGACTTCCTTGTCCATGCGGGTGGTTTTGTGGCGTGTTTGGGGGGTGGGAGTATGCCGCATCGGGTGCGGGCGGTGCCGTGTGGCGGGCTGCCGCACACGTCGCCGCGTGCGATCGACATGTGTTCGTTTTAGACTGGAATCCATGGCAAGAGGCATCGTGGTTACCTTCGTCTCGCGACGCAATTCCCTTCGCAGCAGATTGGCGCATGCCAGCCTTGCGCACCTGGGCGGCAGCCGCTTCACGGTGCTCTCGTGCGGCCAGCCGGGAAAGATCGCTGCCGACGTCCATCCCGCCGCCGTCGCGGCCCTCGCGAACGCAGGCATCCCCCCGCTGGATGCACCGCCGCGCAGCTGGAACGACCTGACGGCATCGGGCGCGCCCCGCGCGGAGTTCGTCATCACCCTGGACGAGTCGACGCTTCTCTCCCAACCGCGATGGCCGGGCCAGCCGGATGCGGCGCTGTGGGCCTTTCCCGACATTGCCGCGATCAGCAACCCCGAAGACGCGTTGCGCGCAGCCATCCAGATGATGTTCGTGCTGCGCCGGCGCCTAGAGCTGTTCGTGAGCCTGCCGCTCCATGGCGCCGACCGTGCGGCGATCCGCTCGGACCTGCGGGACCTGGCGCACATGCGCTAGCTGGCGCGCTGCCCCGCGGCGGCTTCACATCGGCGGCATCCTGTCGAACTTCGGCAATGCCGGGTCCAGGAAATCCCATGCGTGGCCGCGCACGCCGTACGTGACCGCCTGCGGTCGATAGCGGCCGGGGTCGTCCAGGCTTGCGGCATGCACGGTGAACACTTCGGGCATCGCGGCAAAGGTCAGGTACACGGGCGATCCGCAGCGCGGGCAGAACGCGCGGGTCTTCACATGGCCGCTGTCGCCGACCATGTCCCACAACGTCGCTTCGCCGCTGTGCTTCACGCCGGCGCGGGGAAAGGTCAGGTATGAGCCATGGCCGGTGCCGCTCTTGCGCTGGCAGTCGAGGCATTGGCAATCGTTCTGGAAGACCGGCTCGGCCGAGATCTCGTAGCGGATGGCGCCGCATGCGCAACCGCCGGTGTAGGGCTGGTCGATCTCTTCTGTTCTTTCGACGATGTCGGTCATGGCGAGCTCCGTTCCGTTGGTTCCAAAAAATCAGCATGCCGCATGGCGTGATGACCAATCTATTCGAGGGAGCGCATCGCAAGGGAGTAACAAGATCGTCGCGAATCGCTGGCTCGGGCCGCGCGGTGGTGCGCGATCTTGACGAGGTTTCCGCTGGATATCATCGCGCCCCAGAACAAGCAAAGGAGCGGATTCATGGGGAACAAGGTGCAGGGGGTGATCGCCGTCGTGTGGGGTGGATGGGCAGTGACCCGCTGGATGAATCTCCCGCAGGCTGCGGCCGGCGCCGAATCCGGCTACTCGGCCGGAAAATCCGCAGGCATGCTGGTCTTCGCCGTCGTGTTGCTGGCGTTCGGGGCGTACAAGCTGTTCAAGCGCTAGGCCGCGCAGTCAGTTGCCCTGCGGGGGCCTTCATCGGCGATGCATCAAGCAAGCAAAAGCGCTGCTGCACCCGTCATGGCACATCTTCCTGATGTGCGTCATTCGGTGTCCCCTGGATCGATCGTTTTCGTCGCGATGCCATAGAGCGCCAGCATGCCCAGCACGTGCCCGATGGCGACGCCCGGCTCGCCCGATTCGATCCGCGCGATCGTCTGGACATGAACGCCCAAGCGCGCGGCGGCGGCCGACTGGCCTTCGCCGGCACGGGTGCGTGCCAGCTTGGCCTGTGCCCCCATGTGCCTGATCGCCTGGAGGGCGTCGCTGTCGATGTCTGCCGAGATGCGTTTGCCTTGAGCCATGGCGGAGATTGTCGCTGCACAATCCGGCCGTGCCCCGAACCGTGCCAGACCCTCAGCCCGCGCCCGAACGCGCCTCCACGCCCACCCCGTATTGGCTCTACCTCCTGGAGTGCGAAGGCGGCGTGTACTACGCGGGCATCGCGCTCGATGTGGAGCAGCGCTTCTTCCAGCACGTATTCGGGCTCGGCGCCAAGTTCACCCGCGCACGTCCGCCGTTGCGCGTGCTTGCCGCCCGCGTCTATCCGGACAAGGGGGCCGCATTGCGGGCGGAGCTCAAGGTGAAAGCACTGCCCCGAACCCGCAAGCTCGCCTTCTTCGAGGCCGATACCTAGTTCGCGGTCCGCCGCAGGAAGAGAGAAAAGCGCATGGCGACAAAGATGCTCCTGGATTTCCTCGCTTCTGTCCGCGGCAAGGCGTTGCCACTGCGAATCGAGGCCCGGTCGGCGCTTCGCGCGGTCCTCGCGCTGGGCCTTGCCGCCGTGCTCGCGGCCTGCTCCAGCTTGCCTCCGCAGGTCGCCGCGCCGCCGACCACCGCCATCGGCGACTACGCGCAGACGCCCCTTGGCGCCATCACGCAGAAGGTGCTCCCCACCGATGGCCGCTCGGGGTTCCGTCTCCAGCCCTATGGTCCCAATTCGTTCGCCACACGCATCGAACTCACGAAACTCGCCACCCGCAGCCTCGACGTGCAGTACTACCTGCTGCCAGGCGACAACACCGGCCGCGCGCTGATGCGCGCAATGCGCGATGCCGCCGAACGCGGCGTTCGGGTGCGCCTGCTGGTCGACGACCTCTACACCTCCGGCGAAGACGACCTGCTGCTCGGCCTGGCCAGCTACCCCAACGTCGAGGTGCGCCTGTTCAATCCGTTTCCGGGCGGCCGAAGCAGCATGGCCACCCGCTTCATCAGTTCGGGCGTGTTCGAGTTCCGCCGCGTCAACCGGCGCATGCACAACAAGCTCTTCGTTGCCGACAACGCGGCGGCCGTGGCCGGTGGCCGCAACATGGCCGACGAGTATGTGATGAACGCCGAGGGCAGCAACTTCATCGACATGGACACCTTCGCGGCCGGACCGGTGGTGCGCGACCTGTCCGCCGAGTTCGACCACTACTGGAACAGCGAGGTCGTGTATCCGCTCGAGCGTATCGCGCACAGCGGGTTGAGCCGCGCGCAGCTGCAAGACCACTTCGAGCGCCAGACCGCGATGGCCAGGCCGCCCGAGGCGACCGAGATCCCGCGGGACGGCAGGCCGCTGCATCCGAGCCCGGGCGATCCGCCCTTGCTGCCGCTCGAGCTCGTGCCCATGCTCAATCTTCCGTTCGAGCTGGCGAAGCGCCAACTGAGTCCGCTGCTGTGGGCCAACGCACGCGTCCTGTTCGATCCGCTCACGAAGACGCAGGGGCTCAACGAGCGCGAAGGCTCGATCAAGGGCACCGTCACCGAAGGCGTCGTCCGGTGGCTCATGACGGCCGACAAGAACATCAAGATGGTGTCGCCCTATTTCGTGCCCAGCGACGAGGCCGTGGCGAACCTCGTGCGGGCGCGCAAGGCCGGCCTGGGCGTGGAGCTGGTGACCAACTCGCTTGCATCGACCGACGAGCCCTGGGTCTACGTGGGCTACTGGCCGCACATCAGGGAACTGCTGGCGGCGGGCGTTTCCATCTCCGAGATCAGCCCCTCGCTGAGCGTGAAGCGGCGCAAGCTCGGCGTCTTCGGGCACCGCACCGGCGCGCTGCACATGAAGAACGCGATCCTCGACCACAAGGAGGTGTTCCTCGGCTCGATGAACCTCGACCCGCGCTCCGCGAGGCTCAACACCGAGCTGGGCATCATCATCCAGAGCGAGGAAATGGCGCGGCAGCTGGAGAGCTTCGCGGACGCGGGCAGCGCCTACACGCTGCGCCTGGGCGCCAATGGCCAGAGCGTCGAATGGGTGGAGGAAGACGACGACGGCAAGCAGACGGTGTTCGACGTGCCGCCCGAAACCACCGCGTGGCAACGCCTGCGGCTGCGCCTCCTGGCGCCGTTCATTCCCGAGCAGGAGCTGTAGTTGGGCGCCGATATGATCGGCGCCAAACAACCGCGGAGACCGGCGATGCGCGTGCACCGAAAGCCCCCTTCCTCACTGGCCCGCTTCGCGACCGCATTGCTGTTCGCAGCCTTGCCGCTCAAGGCCGCGCTGGCCGCACCCGCCGACGAGCCCGCCGCCTGGCCCACCGCAGGCTGGACCGCGAGCACGCCCGAAGCACAGGGCATGGATTCGGCAGCGCTCGCCAAGCTGGTCGAACGCGGCGAGGCGAACGGCCTGGACAGCATCCTCATCACGCGCCACGGCAAGGTGGTTGCCGAGGCCTACTACGCACCGTACCGCGCGGGCCTCAAGCACACGGTCAACTCGGTCACCAAGGCCGTCGTCGGCACGCTCACCGGCATGGCGATTCAAGACGGCCTGCTGGCCTCGCGCGACCAGCCCGTGCTCGCGTTCTTTCCCGAACGCACGGTGGCCAACGCCGATGCCGCCAAGAAGTCGATCACCCTCGGCCATCTGCTCGACCAGACCTCGGGCCTCGACTGGAAGGAGAAGCTCGATGCCGGCGTGCCCGAGAGCCTGATCCAGCTGCGCCGCAGCCGCGACTGGCAGGGCTTCGTGCTCGACCGCCCGATGGCGCAGGCGCCCGGTGCGGGCTTCAACTACAACAGCGGCAACTCGCACCTGCTGTCGGCCATCGTCGCGAAGAAGACCGGCGGCAGCACGCTGGCCTATGCGCAGAAGCGCCTGTTCGAGCCGTTGGGCATCGGCGACGTGCGCTGGACCCGGGACCCGCAGGGCATCGAGGCCGGTGGCTTCGGCCTCTACCTGCAGCCGCGCGACATGGCCAAGATCGGCTATCTCTACCTTCGCAAGGGCCAGTGGGCGGGCCGGCAACTGCTGCCCGCCGACTGGGTGGAGCAGGTGTTCAAGGCGTCCGTCGACATGGGCTTCGGTGCCGCGCCGGCCTTCAGCTATGCCAACGGCTGGTGGACCATTCCGGAGAAGCGCGCCTATATCGCGGCGGGCTACAACCGGCAACTGATCGTCGTGCTGCCCGAGGTCGACGTGGTGGCCGTGACCACGAGCCGGCGCAACTTCCGGCTGCCGCCGTTCATCGACATGGTCACCGCCGCCGTCCGCTCGGCCGGGCCGCTGCCCGCGGACACCGCCGCAGAGGCGCAGCTGGCCGATCGCATTCGCGATGCAGCCGTCGAGAAGCCCAGTGCGGTCGGTCCGACGCCCGAGCTTGCGGCGGCGATCTCCGGCAAGGTCTGGCAGTTCGATCGCAATGCGCTCGGCGTGAGCCGCCTGGTGCTCGACCTGAAGGCCGCCACGCCGAGCTACGAGATCGTGTTCGACCGCGGTGACGAGGGCGCGACCGGAGCGGCTGTGCAGCCTTTCACCGGACCGCTCGGGCTCGACGGCCTCTACCGCGTCAACGGCAAGGCCCCCAACGCGCCGGTCGCGGTCAAGGGCAGCTGGGTCGACGCGCAGAGCTTTCGCATCGACTCGCGCGTGCTGGGAGAAGACGAGGTGACGATGTACACCCTGCGCTTCGACGGCCAGCGGGTGAATGTGGCCTTCGAGAACAACCGCGGCTTCAAGACGCAGATGCAGGGGCGGGCGGCGCAGTAGCCGTCGCCGCGATCATCCAGCAGGCGGCGGTGAAGCGCACTTCGTCGCCATGCACGAACGGATCGAAGGCGGTGCGCAGGGTGTCGGTGACCTGCCGGCGTGTCGCCTCGTCCGTGTCTTCCAGAACCTGGCCGACAGCGCCGAGCCGCGTGAAATAGCCGACCAGTTCCTTCTCGGGATAGGTGCAGTTCACATCGATCGGCTGGATGTCGATCTCGCCCCATCCGCTCTCCTGGAGGATGGACGCGACCCGGTGCCGGTCTGCAAAGGCGAACTGCCCCGGCGCGCCCGGCGCGCGCACTGGCAGGTTCGGCAGCAGCGGCGCCGCTGCGCGCTCGGCGGCGGTCATGTAGGGGTTCTCCGCGGCGCTTCGCCATGCGATGGCCCGGAGCCGTGCGTGGGTGCTCGATGCTCGGCGCAGGTTCGCGAAGGCGGCCACGGGGTCGTCGAAGAACATCACGCCGAAGCGCGAGATCACGAGGTCGAAACTCGCGGCCTCGAAGGCGTGGGCCTGCACGTCGGCGGCAATGAAACGGGCCGTCGAGCCTTCCCCTGCGGCGCGTTTGCGAGCGACCGCGACCATCGGTTCCGAGATGTCGACGCCGAGGCAGTCGCCTTGCGCGCCGGCTACCCGGGCGGCGGCCAGCGTGGTGCCGCCCGTTCCGCAGCCGACGTCGAGTACCCGTCGCGCGGAGGTGGCGCGCACCGTGTCGGCGAGCAGGTCCTCGAACGGGGCGAACATCCGGTCGAGCGTCGCCTGTGCGTCGATCCAGGCGCGGCCTGCGCGTCCGTTCCAGAGCACGGCCTGGTCGGTGGGGGTGGGTTGCGTGGCGTCCATGGTGTCTGTGTCCTTTGCGTGCCTCTGCAAAAAGGCGGAAGCTAGACTGTGCAACTTCAAGTCGACTTGAGGTCAAGCGGTGCAGCATCTGGACATTGCCGAGGTGGCGCAGCAGTCGGGCATTCCGGCCTCGACGCTGCGGTTCTACGACGAGAAGGGGCTGATCGCTTCGACCGGCCGGCGCGGACTGCGCCGCCTGTTCGATCCGGGCGTGCTGGAGCGGCTGGCATTGATTACCGTGGGCCGCGCCGCCGGTTTTTCACTCGATGAAATCGCCCGCATGTTCGCGCCGGAGGGCGCGCCGCGCATCGACCGGCAGATGCTCGCCGCCAAAGCCGACGAGCTCGACCGCACCATCCGAAAGCTGGGCGCCATGCGCGACGGCCTGCGCCACGCGGCCGTGTGCCCCGCACCGAGCCACATGGAATGCCCGACGTTCCGCCGCATCCTGAAGGCGGCCGGGTCGGGCGCCATCGGCGGGCGAAAGAAGAGGAAATCACCTCACCCGCCGGGGAATCAAATCCTGACACAACCGGACCCAGGAACGAGGCGAAACTAGGGCGCTACCCAAGTACACAAACACAGGCCTCGCGCCACCTGCCTCGCTGCTCAGGAAAATAATCTTGCTCTCCAAAGCCAAAGTCGCCCGCATCGCGCTCTCTGCTTCGGCCGCCGCCATCGGCAGCCTCGCCGCCTACTGGACCCTGCTCGCCACGCGGCAGGGGCACATCCTCTTCAATGCCCGCAAGCATCCGGTCGTCCAGCTGTCGGACGACTTCTCCACCTACTCGCACACGGTGCCGGGCGGCATGGTCCGCGGCTATGTCTACCACCCGCAGGGCGAGGCCGCGGTGCAGGACCTGTTCATCTATTTCGCGGGCCGCAGCGAAGACGTTCGCGCCACCGCGCAGACGCTGCACTGGCTGCCGGAAGGCTTCGGCTTCGCCGCCATCAACTACCGCGGCGTGGCCGACTCGCAGGGGCACCCTTCGGAAATTGCCTCCGTCGACGACGGCGCGCAGTTCGCGAAGCATCTGCGCCGGGCCTTTCCGAACGCGCGCCTGCACGTCGTCGGCCGAAGCCTCGGCACAGGCGTGGCGATCCAGCTCGTGGCGCGGCAGTCGTTCGAAAGCCTGCAGCTGGTGACGCCCTACGACTCGATGCTGGAGGTTGCGAAAAAGCGCTTCCCGCTCGTGCCGTTGTCGCTGCTGCTGCGCAACCGCTTCGACTCCCTCACGCACTGCGCGGAGGTCGCAGCCAAGACCCAGGTGCTGCTGGCCGAGCGCGACGATGTCGTGCTGCCCGAGCGCTCGCAAAAACTCATCGCGGCATGGCCGACGCCGGTGTCCGTGGAGACCATTCCAGCGTCGGACCACTACAACATCATGGGTCTCGAAGAGACGTGGCTGCGGCTCATCGACTTTGCGCTGACGGCGATATTGCCGGAGCCGAAGGCGGCGTAAGCTGCCTTTGAATTCGAGAAGCCAGTGATGAAGTTTCAACGCCCCGGCAAGCTGGAGGCATTCCTCCAGCTGGTGGACGGCGCGATCAGTGTGGGATTGATCTCCGGTGCCGCGTTCGCCGCCATCGTCGGGCAGTTCATGCTGGGCGGAATACTGGCGGCACTCGCGATCGGCATGTTCTTGCGATTCAAGCGCGGGCGCGTGCGCAAGTAGCAGGCGCTCCGAAGCCAGCAGGCAGCCGCATCAAAGCCACGGCAAGCCCCGATGGCGATCAA
This sequence comes from Variovorax boronicumulans, assembly GCF_030812215.1. Taxonomy (GTDB): domain Bacteria; phylum Pseudomonadota; class Gammaproteobacteria; order Burkholderiales; family Burkholderiaceae_C; genus Variovorax; species Variovorax boronicumulans_C. Next base: position 521,422 of record NZ_JAUSSG010000003.1, read on the forward strand.
GCCTGTCACGGCGAGCATTGCCGCCGTGTGAACACCGACCGCCGCGAACGCGAGCATCAGCGAACCGGATGCGTCAATCCACGTGCCTGCGCCATCTGTCATGCACAGAGGAATCAAGGCCGGCACCAGCATCAACCCCGCCCCATGCGCGGTAGACATCATGAAGGACCAGAGCGCCAGCCCGGCGTGCCCTGCGGGTGCGCGCGCAGCCTTGGGCGTCCGGCCCCACAGGTGAAGCACCGCGGCCGCAACGAACAGTCCACCGGCAAGCACTTGCATCGACACGCGGTCCATCGCGAGGCCGAACGTCACCGCGCCTGCCACCAGCCCGATCGATGCCGCATGCCCGACCGCGATCGGCATCAGCGCCCGCAGTGCCTGTGCCTGATCTCTTGAACGCACGCCCCACGCGGCGGCCAGCATCCAGCCGGTGGCGGGGTTCAGCCCGTGAAGGGCGCCGATCCCCGCGACGGCGAGCCATGGCCAGAGGTCTGCGGCTGCCACGACATCATCTCCATGCGCTCAGTGGTTGCCGTGGTCGTCGCCGTGGCAGCACGAACCTGCCGCCGGCTTCGCGGCCAGCGGCTGCGGCTCGTAGCGGTCGTGGTGCCGCACCCAATCCATCGCATGCACCGGGTTGTGTTCGTCGCGCCCCTTGGGCACGAGGTCGAGCAGGTTGTACGTGCCCATCATCACTTCGACGCCGCGCTCGTAGGTCGAATAGGTGTGGAAGACCTCGCCCGCGTCGTCCTTATAGAACACGCTGACGCCGGGCGCCTCCTGCGCGGGGAAGGGGCGCACGCTGTAGTTGTAGTAGACCTCGCCCTTGCCCTCGGCCCACTCCTGTGGCCTGAAGCTCACGCCGAAGTCGTAGTTGAAGTCGCTGTCGTATGCCGACACCCACTTGAACTGCCAGCCCATGCGCTCGCGAAAGCGCTCGATCTCGGCCAGCGGCGCGCGCGAGACGACCAGCATCGTCACGTCGCGGTGCTCCAGGTGCACTTTCATGCCCGCGATGTGATCGGCCATGTACGAGCAGCTCGGGCAGCCTTGCTCCCATTCCGGGCCGAGCATGAAGTGCTGCACCACCAGTTGGCGGCGGCCTTCGAAGAGATCGGCGAGCGTGCGCAGGCCTTCGGGCGTGTCGAAGGTGTAGTTCTTCTCGACGCGGGTCCACGGCATGGCGCGGCGCTCGCGAGCGATCTGGTCGCGCAGGTGCGTCAGTTCCTTCTCGCGTGCCAGCAGCGCCTTGCGCTGGGCCAGCCATCGGTCTTTCGAGACGACGGAGTGGTTCTTCAGGTTGGTGGTTTCTGCAACGGCGGTGTTCATGACGTGGTTCTCCTTGAGTCGATGGACCATTCAGGCCTGTGTTCAGGCCCTGGCGGATTTCGGGCGGCGCACGGCGCGGATTTTTCCTGTGCCGCCGCCACCGCAATAGAAGAGATCGGCCCCGTCGGATTCGAGCCCGCTGATGTTCACGCCGCGCGGCATTTCCAGCCGTTCGAGCACGGCGCCGCTCTGGGGGTCGATGTGGCGCAGTTCGCTCTCGTCGCCTTCCCAGGTGGCGTGCCACAGCTCGCCATCGACCCAGGTCACGCCGGTCACGAAGCGGTTCGATTCGATGGTGCGCAACACCGCGCCGGTGGCGGGGTCGATCTGGTGGATCTTGCGGTCGCGGTACTGGCCCACCCAGAGGCTGCCTTCGGCCCAGGTAAGGCCCGAGTCGGCACCGTGGCCGGGTGCGGGAATCGACTTCAGCACGTCGCCGGTGGCGGGGTCGATCTTGTCGATGCGCTCCTCGGCGATCTGGTAGAGGTGCTTGCCATCGAAGGCGGTGCCGGCGTCGGCGGCGCGGTGCAGCGCGCGGGTCTGTTCGCCGCTGTCGGGGTCGAAGGCGATCAGCCGCGCGCCGGTGGCGGCCCAGACGCGCTGGCCGTCGTGCGTCACGCCGCCCACCTTGTCGACGCCGTCGAAGGGTCCGTACTCGCGCACGACCTCGGCCATGCGCGGCGCGGGCTGGGTGCTGCTGTCTCTCTTGTTGCTCATCGCTGGCTCCTTGTGGGGGCACCGCGGACCGGCGCCTTGGAGACAACTTTATGCAATCGGCAGCGAAGAGGGGAGTAACAAGATCGTCGTGAATCCCGCGAGCGGCGGCGCGAGCCAGCGCTGCGCCCGCGCCCGCCCGATGGCGCGCACGCGCCCCTCGGCCTCCAGTTCGGCGAGCGCGCGCTGCACCGTGCGCTGGCTGGCGTCCAGGGCGAGCGCGAGGGCCGAGGTCGACCATGCCGCGCCGTCGGACAGCAGCGCCACCAGCGAGGCCTGTTCGCCGTCGATGGGCGGCACCAGCAGCACCACTTCGCGCCCGTCGCGCGGCTTGAGGGCGAAGCCGCGCGCGGTCGCCTCGATGCCGGCCTCTGCCGCAACGAGCGCGCGCAGGCGGCCGATCTCGACGCGCAGGCGCGCACGCAGCGTTTCGTCGGGGTGGCGGGTGTTGAAGGCGTAGGCGATCAGCGCCTCGCGCTCGACGTCGCCCGGCCAGGCTTCCGCGAGCGCACGCGCCAGCGCGAACAGCACGGGCCGGCGCGCGAGCGGCCGCCACGCATCGCCGGCGCCCACGCCGCGGCGGCAGGCATCGACCACCAGCGCATCCGAGGCCAGGAGTGCGGCGACCTCGTCCAGCCGCAGCGCCTGCTCGCCGCCGGGAAAGAGCCGGCGCGCGGCGGGGCGGTCGAGCGCGGCCAGCGCCTCCGCCACTTCCGCCGCAAGCGCGGGTACGCGGGCGCGACCGGCCGCTTGGTGCGCACGGGCGAGCGAGGCACGCGCGGGGCCGATGCGCAGCGAGCGCAGCGCGAGCTCGGCCGCAGTGAGTTCGGCCACTGCCGCCAGCGGCGGCGACAGCGCCTGGCCATCGAGCAGCGCCAGCGCGGCGGCAGCCTCGTCGAGGCGCCCGAGCAGCAGCAGACGGCGCGCCGCGATGAGCCGCGCCTGCCGCGCATTGGCGAAATCGTCGTGCGCTTCGAGCGTGGCCGCGGCTGCCGCGAGCGCGCGTGGCGTGCCGCCCAGGTCGCGCATCGCCATCGCCACTTCGGCCTCGGCGACGATGCAGCGCGCACGCGCCAGCTCTTCGTGCGCGCCGAAGGCACGCGCGGCGCGGCGCAGCAGTTCGCGGGCGCGCGGGTGTTCGCCGAGTTGCGCCATCGCGATGCCGCGCAGAGCCAGCGCGGGCGGATCGTCGCGCAGGGCGACGCGCTTGAGCGCGCCGAGTGCATCCCCGGCGGCGAGGGCGCGTGCGGAGGCGGCGATCAGGGAGTCCATGGCGCGGAGGCTACACCGACCGGAGACAGTCACCGGCCTACGTGTCCGGCCGGCATGCTTCCTCCTGTCCTACACGCATCTCGCGGCACGGTCCGCAGGATCGGCGCATGAACAAACTGATCCTTGTGGGCGCCAGCGTGGTCGCGTGGTCTTCGTTCGCCGCCGCCGAAGAGGTGAAGGTGCCCATCGAAAGCAGCGACAAGGGCACCGTCTACGTGGCGCCCAACGTCAACTCGACCGAAACCTCGGCCTACACCAAGGGCGCGACCGTCGGCGTTCAGCGCCCCGACGGCAGCGGCACGTACATCGGCACCGACACCTCCATGCCGCGGCCTGTCTACTCGCTCGGCGGCAGCACGGGCGGGAGCCTGTCGTTCAACGGCGGCGTGACTTCCGACGGCAAGGCCAACAACGGGGTGAAGGCGGGCGTCACCATCAAGTACTGATCGATCCGGCCCATCGGACGGCGGCGGCCACTGGCGGGTGCAGGCGGATAGACTGGCGCGCCCCATTGCATGAGGAGACACTTGATGTCGATCGACACTCTCGCCACCTGGCACCGGCTCGTGAAAGCGCGTGACGTGAAGGGGCTCGATGCCCTGCTGGACGACGACGCCGTCTTTCTTTCGCCCGTGGTGCACAAGCCGCAACTGGGCAAGGCCATCACCGCGAAGTACCTGGGCGCGGCCTTCCACGTCTTCTTCAACGAAAGCTTCCGCTACGTGCGCGAACTCAAGGGCGAGCACGATGCGGTGCTCGAATTCGAGGTCGAGATCGATGGCATCTCGGTCAACGGCGTCGACATGATCAAGTGGAACGATGCAGGCAAGATCACCGAGTTCAAGGTGATGCTGCGGCCGTTGAAGGCCGTCAACCTGATCCACGAGAAGATGGGCGCGATGCTGCAGGCGGCATCGTCGCTGTCGTAACCCGAGGCTTCAGACCAGCGTGCCGTACACGATGAACCCGTCGTGCGTGGCCACCTTGTCATAGAGCGTGCGCCCCGCCGTGTTGGTCACATGCGTCTGCCAGTAGACGCGGTGGCCGCCCACGCGCTTCACATGTGCGTACACACCTTCGATCAATTGCCTGCCCACGCCCTTGCCGCGCTCCGATGACAACGTGAACAGGTCCGACAGGTAGCAGGTCGGCTCGATGCGCGTCATGCTGCGGTGAAAGAGGTAGTGCGTGAGCCCCACCAACTGGCCGTCGCGCTCCGCGACGAGCGCATGCACCGGCTCGTACGCATCGAAGAAGCGCTGCCACGTGACCTGCGTGATCTCGTCGGGCAGCGCGGTCGGGCCCTCGCGTCCATAGAAGGCGTTGTAGCCGTCCCAGAGCGGCTTCCAGCCCGCGTAGTCGTCGGGCACTGCAGGGCGGATCAGGAGAGGGGAAGAAGAGGTCGTCGTCATGCGTCGGCTGCCTGCACGTTGTTGAAAAAACGTGCGATTGCAACACGACCCCGGGCTCAGCGGGAGAAGAAATCGCCCAGCGCCGCCTCCGGCAGCCGTTCGCGCAGCCCGATCGCCACCACGGCCGCGCGCGCGCCGTCGGGTTGTGCGGCCTTGCGCAGCGAACCATGGCGGCCCGCGAACTGCACCTCCGACCATTCGTCGCCGCCCGCGCCATGGCCGGTTCGCAGCACGCCCTTGAGCCGCAGCACGCCGGGGGGCAGCTCGCGCAGCCAGGCGCGCAACGCGGCGGCGGGGATGACCGTCTCGGGCTGCGCGCTCCAGGTCGCGAACAGGGCGCCGTGGTCGGGCGCGTGATCGTGGTGGTCATGGAGATGACAGTCGGGGCCGCAGGCATGAACCGCCGCGTGCGCAGTCGCAGGCAGCGCCAGGCCGCTCAGCAGCGACAGCGGCACCGTCGATTGCGCGGTCTGGATGCACGGCGTCCCGGGCGCGGTGGCGTCCACCCAGGCCCGCGCTTCGGCCAGGGCCGTTTCGCTCGCCAGGTCGATCTTGTTGACCACCACCAGGTCGGCCGACTTCAGCTGTCGCGCCAGCGTGTCCGCCAGCAGCGGGTCGCGCGATTGCCGCGCCGCGGCGCTGGCGTCGACCAGCACGATCACGCCCTCCAGGCTCAGCTCCGGCGCGGCCATGCCGATCTGCGCGATGCGCCAGGGGTCCGACACGCCGCTCGCCTCGATCACCACCGCGTCGAACGGCGTCTTCGCCTCGATCACCTCGACCAGCGCGCGGCCCAGGTCGTCGCCGATCTGGCAGCACACGCAGCCGTTGGTCAGCGCGAGCGTGTCGCCGTGCGTGGCGGCGATGAGGTCCGCATCGATGTTGAGCGCGCCGAAGTCGTTCACCAGCACCGCCATGCGCAGGCCCTTCGCCTCGCGCAGCCAGCGGTTGAGCAGCGTGGTCTTGCCGGCGCCCAGGAAGCCGCCGATGACGGTGAACGGCAGGCGTTTTCTCGTCGGCATCACGGGAGCTCCGTTCAAGCGTATTGCGCCTTGAAGACGCGGCCCGAGAGCACCGTGCCCCACACGCGCGCATCCTTCAGGGCCATCGGGTCCATCTCGAGCGGGTCGTCTTCGAGCACGCAGAAATCGGCGCACTTGCCGCACTCGATGCTGCCGATCTCGCCGTCGAGCTTCAGCGTCCAGGCCGCGCCGAGCGTGATGGCGCGCAGCGCCTCGGCCACCGTGATGCGCTCGGCCTCGCCCAGCAGCCGGCCCTTGGGCGTCACGCGGTTCACCGCGCACCACGCGGTGAAGAGCGGCCCGAGCGGCGTGACCGGCGCATCGGAGTGGATGGCCAGCGGCACGCCCGCGGCCAGCGCGCTGCCGCAGGCATCGAGCCGGTTGGCGCGGTCGGGGCCCATGGTCATCTCGTAGTGCTGGTCGCCCCAGTACCAGATGTGGTTGGCAAAGAGGTTGGCGCAGAGGCCCAGCGACGCCATGCGGCGGAACAGCGGCGCGTCGATCATCTGGCCGTGCTGCAGCGTGTGGCGGTGGTCGGGTCGCGGCGCGCGCGTGAGCACGCGTTCGATGGCGTCGATGGCGACCTCGCTCGCCTCGTCGCCGTTGGTGTGCGTGTGGATGGTGAGGCCGGCGCGGTGGTAGGTCTCGAAGTCGGCCTCGTACTGCGCGGGCGCCGTGACCCAGATGCCGTTGGGCGCGCCGTTGAAATGCCCCGGCCAGCGCAGCCGCGCCGAAAACCCCTGGATCGAACCGTCGAGCATCATCTTCACGAGGCCGTAGCGCAGGCGGTCGGTGTTGCGCGGCACGAGGCTCTTCACATGCTCCGCGCCGAGGGCAGCGCCGTGCGTGCCGTGAAAGGCCTGGAACGCGGGGAGGATGCGCACGCCGAAGCCGTCGTCGCCGGTCGCCGTCTCCAGCACGCCGCAGTCTTCGGGCGTGAGCTTGTTCACCAGATCGGTCGCGGTGGTCACGCCCTGCAGGCAGGCCAGCTTCGCGAAGGAGCGCACGCCGGCCTCGGTCATCGGCGCGAGCAGGCCGGCGTTGCCGATCTTGCGCAGCACCAGGAACATGGCGGCCGGCTCCTGCAGCTCGCCGGTGGGCTCGCCTTCGCTCGTGCCCCCGGCGAACTTGACCACGCCCTCGACCTCGTTGTCGCGCGTGATCTCGGCGATGCGCAGCATCGCGCTGTTCACGTTCATCAGGTGGCCGTTGGCATGGCCGATGACGATGGGGCGCGTGGCGCTCGCGCGGTCCACATGCCGCACGGTCATTCGCTCGCCGCCGAAGTAGATCGGGTCGAACCCCCAGGCGATGAGCGGCTCGGTGTCGGGCACGCCGTCGGCGGTCATCTTCGCGGCCACCTCAGTGAGGCGCGCCACCACCTCGTCCATCGAGCGCAGGCCGCTCCAGGTCTTGCCCGAGGGGTCGCGGCGGTCGAACCAGCCGAGGTACGTCCAGTCCCACATGCTGCCTTCCTTCAGGTGGCAGTGGCCCTCCACGAGGCCGGGCATCAGCACCTTGCCGGCAAAGCGTTCGTCCAGCGTGAACGCGCCCCAGGCCTGCATGTCCGCAAGCGCGCCGACCGCCAGCACGCGGCCGTCGCGCACCGCCACGTGGGTGGCGTGCGGCTGCATCGGGTTCATGGTGATGATCTTGCGGGCGGCGTAGACGGTGGTGGTTGCGTGGTTTGGACTCATGGCGACTCTGGAATCGAAAGAGGCGGGTGCGGCCGGCCGTCGACGAGATCGACGCGCCTGCAGCGCACCCAGTGATCGGGCGCGACCTCGCGCAGCGGCGGCAGCTCGGCCGCGCAGGCCGGCTCGACCACGGGGCAGCGCCCTGCGAAGCGGCAGCCCTTGGGCGGATCGATGGGGCTGGGCGGATCGCCGCTCAGCTTGATGCGGTTCGCGGCGCGGCGGCGGCCGCCACTGACCGTCGGCACCGCCGACATCAGCGCCACGCTGTACGGATGCAGCGGCCGCGCGAAGAAGCTGCGCCGCGGCGCGCGCTCGACGATCTGGCCCAGGTACATCACGGCGATGTCGTCGCAGATGTGCTCCACCACCGCCATGTCGTGCGAGATGAAAAGATAGGTCAGCCCCAGCTCGCGCTGCAGCCGCGCGAGCAGGTTGAGGATCTGCGCGCGGATCGCGATGTCCAGCGCCGACACCGGCTCGTCGCACACCACCAGCTCGGGGTTGGTGGCCAGCGCCCGCGCGATGTTGATGCGCTGGCGCTGCCCGCCCGAGAACTGGTGCGGAAACAGGTGCTGCTGCTCGGGCCTGAGGCCCACGGCCTCGAAGAGTTCGGCCACGCGGCGAGTGCGCTCCTCGGGCGTGCCGACGCGCATCAGATCCAGCGGCGCGCGCACCGCCGCACCCGCGCGCTCGCGCGGGTTGAGCGAGGAGAACGGGTCCTGGAAAATGATCTGCATGCGCGTGCGCGCCTGCCGCAGCGCCTCGCCCTGCAGCGCGCCCAGGTCGGTGTCGCCCAGCTGCATGCGGCCCGAGGTGACGGGCGCGAGCCGCATCACCGCCAACGCGGTCGTCGTCTTGCCCGAGCCCGATTCGCCCACCACCGCGAGCGTGCTCCCGCGGCGCACCGCGAACGACACGCCATCCACCGCCTTCACCACCTCGGGCTTGCGGCCCCAGCCGGACTTGCCGCGCGGAAAATGCACCTTCAGGTCATCGACCGAGAGCAGGGTGTCGGTCTTGCCGATGAATGTCATGCCGCCTCCCGTTCGCGTGCTTCGAGGATCTTGAAGGTTTCGGCATGCAGCCAGCAGGCCGCGCCATGCGGCGTGCCGGCCGCCGCTTCGCCAGTCACCGCGAACATCGGCGGCACCTCGGCCGCGCAGCGGTCCATGGCGCGCGGGCAGCGCTCGCGAAAGGCGCAGCCCGTGCCCAGCTCCCAGATCGAGGGCACCACGCCCGCGATTTCGGCGAGGTCTTCGCGCGCGTCGCCTTCCCGGGCCGCGCTGCTGCCGAGCTCGGGCAGGCAGTCGATGAGGCCGCGCGTGTAGGGATGGCCGGGTTCGGACAGCACCTGCTCGGTCGTGCCCTGTTCGATGACGCGGCCGGCATACATCACCATCACGCGGTCGGCCATCTCCGCGACCGCGCCCATGTCGTGCGTGATGAGCATGATGGCCGTGCCCTTCTCGCGCTGCAGCTCGCGCAGCAGGTCGAAGATCTGTGCCTGCACCGTCACGTCCAGCGCGGTGGTGGGTTCGTCGGCAATGAGGATGTCGGGCCGGCAGGCCAGCGCCATGGCGATCATCACGCGCTGGCGCATGCCGCCGGAGAGCTGGTGCGGGTATTCGTCCACGCGCCGCTCGGGCGCCGGAATGCCCACCTGGCGCAGCATCTCCACGGTGCGCTCGCGTGCCTCGCGCGCGTTCATGCCGGCATGCAGCTGCAGCGATTCGCCGATCTGGTCGCCCACTGTGAACACCGGGTTCAGCGAGGTCATCGGCTCCTGGAAGATCATCGAGATGCGGTTGCCGCGCACCTCGCGCATGCGCGCGTCGCTCGCCTGCACCAGGTCTTCGCCCTGGAACAGCACACGGCCGTCGCGAATGCGCCCGGGCGGCGACGGAATGAGCCGCAGCAGCGCCAGCGCCGTCATGCTCTTGCCGCAGCCCGACTCGCCGACCACGCACAGCGTTTCGCCGGCGCGGATCTCGAAGTCGACCCCGTTGAGCACCAGCGCCTGGCCGCGGCGGGTCTTGAACTCGACATGCAGGTCCTGCACTCGCAGCAGTGCGTCGTCGTTGCGCGTGGCCATCAGCGCTCCCTCAGTTTGGGGTTGAGGGCATCGTTCAGTCCGTCGCCGATGAGGCTCACGGCCAGTACGGTGATGAAAATTGCCGCGCCCGGAAAGGCCACCGCCCACCAGCAAGAAAGCACGTACTGCCGGCTCGAGCCGATCATCAGGCCCCAGCTCATCTGGTTCGGATCGCCCAGCCCGAGGAACGACAGGCCCGCCTCGAACAGGATGGCCGCACCGATGGCCAGCGTGGCCGACACCACCAGCGGCGGCAATGCGTTCGGCAGGATCACCTTCCAGATGATGCGTGCATCGCGAGCGCCAATGGCCCGCTCGGCGCGCACGAACTCCAGCCCGCGGTACTTCATGAACTCGGCGCGCGTGAGGCGCGCGGTGCCGGTCCAGCTGACGATGCCGATGGCCAGCGTCACCGTCACCAGCGTGGGCGAAAAGAGGGTGACCACCACCATCGCGAAGAGCAGGGCGGGCAGCACCTGGAAGAACTCGGTGAGCTTCATCAGCGCCGCATCGACCTTGCCGCCGTAGTAGCCCGCGAAGGCACCGAGCGTGATGCCGATCACCACCGACAGCAGCGCGGCGACCGCGCCCACCAGCAGCGTGGCGCGTCCGCCGTAGACGAGCGCGGTGAGCACGTCGCGCCCGAGGTAGTCGCTGCCCAGCCACGCGTCTTCGCTGAAGGGCGGGGTGAGCGGCGCGGCCTTGATCTCGAACGGGTCGGCCGGGTAGACCCAGGGCCCGGCGATGGCCACCGCCAGCATCAGCACCAGCATGACCATGCCGGCGATGGCGGCGGGGTTGCGCAGGAACATGCGCATCGCTTCCGTGCCCGGGTGCTCCACCCGCACCGCCGCGGGCGGGGCCTTGGGCGCCTTGGAAGCTTTTGAAGATGCGGCGACAGAAGGCATCGTGATCACCTTGCTCATGAGGCCTTGATCCTCGGGTCGATGAAGCGATAGCAGAGGTCGGTGAGCTGGTTCATCACCACCACCACGACCGAGGAGAACAGCAGCACGCCGAGGATGGTCGGGTAGTCGCGCCGCAGCACCGACTCGAAGGCCAGCCGGCCGAGGCCCGGCCAGTTGAACACCGTCTCCACCAGGATGGCGCCGGCCAGCACGTTGCCGAACTGCAGCCCCAGCACCGTGACCACCGGCAGCAGCGCATTGCGCAGCGCATGCTTGTAGAGCACCACCCGGTCGGCCAGCCCCTTGGCGCGCGCGGTGCGGATGAAGTCCGAGCCCAGCACGTCCAGCATCGAGGAGCGCGCAAGGCGGCTGTACTGCGCGAGGTACACCAGGCTCAGCGTGAGCGTGGGAAGCACCAGGTGATGCGCCACGTCGAGCATGTCCTTCAGGCCGCCGCCGCCGGTGGAATCGATGGAGCGCATGCCCGCCACCGGAAGAATGGGGAACACCGACGCCAGCAGGATCACCAGCATGATGCCCAGCCAGAAGACGGGTGCCGCGAACCCCACCAGCGACAGCACCGTGATGAACTGCGAGAGCCAACCGTTGGGCTTGCGCGACGACAGCACCCCGAGCGCCGTGCCCACGAAGAAGGCCAGCAGCACCGCGCTGAGCACCAGCAGCAGCGTGGCGGGCACACGCTCGGCGATCATGGCCGTCACCGGCAAATTGAAGAAGTACGAGTAGCCCAGGTCGCCCCGCGCCACCTTGCCCAGGTACACGCCCAGCTGCACCGGCAGCGATTGGTCCAGCCCGTACTGCGTGCGCAGTTGCGCCATCAGCTCGGGCGACATGCCGCCGCTGGCCCCGGCGATGGTTTCCACCGGGTCGCCCGGCGCGGCGTGCACCAGCACGAAATTGAGCACCACCACTGCGAGCACCAGGCCCAGGGCCTGGAGCAGTCGCGAGGCGGCGTAGCGAAGCGTTCCCATGGCGCTCGCCCTACTTGAAGTACACCTCGTCCATCGGCGAGAGCGGTCCCCAGATGGTGGCGGGCACGTTGCCCAGCTTCTTGCTCGCGATGGTGTGGTAGGGCACCTGGTTGATGAACTCGATCGGCAGGTCGTCCGTCACGATCTTCTGGAAGGTCGCGTAGTAGGCCTTGCGCTGGGTCGGATCGATCAGCCCGCCCGCGGTGTTGAGCAGCTCGTCCACCTTCGGGTTGGCATACGACTGCGTGTTCGTCCAGACGATCGGCTTGATGTTGGTCGACAGGTACGTGCGGTGCACGCCGATGATCGGATCGCCCCAGTTGAACACCAGGTCCATCGACATGTCGAAGTCGTGCGAGGCCAGCCGCTTGGCCCACGCCGGAAAGTCGGCCGAGGCGCGCACCTCCACCGTGATGCCCACCTTCTTGAGCTGGCCGCGGATGTATTCGGCCACGTTCTTCTGCTGGTCGTCGGCGCCCGGCAGGTAGTCGATGGTGAGCTTGAAGCGCTCGCCGTTCGCGCCCGCCTTGTAGCCCGCCGCATCGAGCATTTCGCCGGCCTTCTTCAGGTCGAGCGGGTAGCGCACGAGGTCGTTCACCGCGAAGGGGCTCGCGGCCACCAGCGGGCCGTCGGAGACGGTCGCGAAGCCGCCCATGAGCGCCTTGGCGATGAAGTTCTTGTCGATGGCCGTCGCGATGGCCTTGCGCACCTGCACGTCCGAGAGCGGCTTCTTCGCCGTGTTGAAGGCCAGCCAGTTGAGCGCGCCGATGCCGTCGTAGCCCTTGGAGGTGAGCGACACCTTCGGGTCCGTCGCCATGCGGCGCAGGTCCGTGGGCAGCGTGGCGAAGGGCAGCATCTGGATGTCGCCGCGCTCCAGGCCGAGCATGAGGCTGGCCATGTCGGGCGTGACGTTGACGATCACCTTGTCCAGGTAGGGCTTGCCGGCCAGGAAGAACTTGTCGAAGCGCTCCAGCACGATGCGTTGCGCCGGCTTGAACTCGGTCACGCGGAACGGGCCCGAGCCCACCACGTCGGTGGTGTTGCGCGGATGGTTCTTCAGGTCCTGCCCGTCGCCGTAGATGTGCTTCGGAAGAATGGGGCACAGCGCCGGCGACATCGCCAGCACGATGGCCGGGTGCGGCACGCTCATGCGGATGATGGCCGTCTGCGCATCGGGCGTCTCCACCTTCTCGACCGGGCCGAGCATGGTGGTGAACGGATGGTTCGCCTTGATGGCCATCACCGAGAACGCCACGTCGGCCGAGGTGACCGGCTTGCCGTCATGGAACACCGCGTCCTTGCGCAGCTTGAGCGTGAGCGACTTGCCGTCGTCGGCGAGCTTCCACGATTCGGCCAGGTACGGCTGCGGGTTCCACTTGTCGTCGAAGCGCAGCGGGCTCGCGAAGATCTGCGTGGAGGGCATCGCGGTCGCAATGCCCGACTGCACCGCGCCGTTCAGGTGCCGCGGCGTCTGTGTGCTGCCGATCACCAGCGTGCCGCCGCGCCTGGGCTCGTCGGCGGCCGATGCGGGCAGCGGGAGCAGCGCGCTCGCGGCCACCGAGGCGGCCGAGAGCAGGGTGGCACGGCGCGTGAAACGGGGAAGGGACATGGCAGGACCTCTGGAAGTTCGACACAGGCAACAGGCTTCGGCCGCTCGGGCCTTGGCGTCGAAGATAGGCGCTGGCTGCTTGCAGGCGAAGAGCCAACCGCGCGCGACTCGCAGGGCCAGAAGCCACGGGTTTGCCCCGTTGTGCACCAGCGGCATGCGCCACTTCGGTGAATGCGCGCGGGCGGTGCGCGGCCCGCCTATTTCTCGTCGCGCAGCCAATACCACTTGTAGAGCGCGCGCTGCCCGATGCGCCGAAACGGCGCGAATGCGCGCGACTCCACCAGGCCCATCACGTTCGGGAACGGCAGTGGCGAGCGATAGATCGGCAGCTCGAACACATCCTTGCCCGTGTCCTTGCCCGCCACGCGCTCGGCCAGCCGCTTGCCGGCCCATGTCGAGAACGACACGCCGTTGCCGCCGTAGCCGACCGCATACCAGATCTTCTTGGCCGCATCGGGCTGCGTGATGCGCGGCATCATGTCGTGGCTCATGTCGACCCAGCCCCACCACGAGTAGTCGATGCGGATGTCGGTGAGCGGCGGAAACTTGCGTGCGATCGCATCGGTCAGCAGCTTCAGGTGCACCGGATCCTCGGCATCCGCGCCGCTCACCGCGCTGCGGCTGCCGATCTGCAGCCGGTTGCCCTTGAGCAGCCGGTAGTAGAAGCGCAGCGTGCGCGTGTCCGTCAAGAAGGTGTGCGACTTGAAGTTGGTGGCGGCCAGCTCCGCATCGCTCAGTGGCCGCGTCACCACCGAGTTCGAGAGGATCGGCATGATCCGGTTCTTCAGCATCGGGCTCAGCGCCTGCCCCGTGTAGCCCCCGGTGCACACCGCCACGCGGCGCGCGCGCACCGTGCCGGCGGGGGTGCGCAGGTGGTGCACGCCGTCGATGGTGTGCCAGCCCTGCACCGGGCTCGAGGTGTGCACCGTCACGCCCAGCGCGCGCGCGCGGCGCATCAGCCCGAAGGTGAATTTCAGCGGATGGATGCCCACGCCCTCGGCCTCGAACATCGCGCCCTTGGCCTCGCGCTCGTCGCAGTAGTCGCGCCGCAGTTCCTCGGTGCCCATCATGCGGGTGGCGTAGCCGAAGGTCTCGCGCATCAGGCGGGCCTCGGCTTCGAGGCCGACCAGTTTCTCGGGCCGGTGCGCAAGGTAGAGATGGCCGCCATCGAAGGCATCGCAATCGATCTGCGTCGTGAGGTGGCGAAAATTCTCGAAGCCGCTGCGGATTTCCGCGTCGAGCTTCTTCGCGGTGTCCAGGCCCCAGCGCTCGATCCACTGCGAGCGCTTCAGGCGCCCGCTCGCGTTCTGGCCCTGGCCACCGCTGCGGCTGGAGCAGCCCCACGCCGCCTGGTTGGCTTCGAGCACCGTGGCCTGGATGCCGTGTTCCTCCGCGAGGTAGAGCGCGGTCGCCATGCCCGTGGCGCCCGAACCGATGATGGCCACGTCCACGTCGATGTCTTGCAGCAGGGGGCCGTCGTCTTCGGGCGGCGTGCCTGCGCTCGCCACCCACCAGGTGGGCGCGTACGCGCGGCCGGCGCCGGGGTCGGGCGCGAGCAGCGGGTCGTATTGCGGGTCGTAGGGGCGGAACGGGTCTTGCGGTGGTTGCATGGGGGCGGCGCCGTCGATGGTCGCGGCGCTGGCGTCACTGTTGAATCGGGCGGTCCCTGCTGCGATGGTCATGAGAGGGCTCCAGGTGAAAAAGACAGGTCGTTGCCGCCCAGCTACTTCGCTGCCGGCAGGTTCGGCCGGGCCTTGCGGAACACGTTCTTCAGGTGGATCTTTCCGTCCCTGAAGGTGAAGACGTCGATGCCGTCCGTCTCGATGCGGCTGCCGTCGGCGGCGGTGCCGGTGAAGGTCCATTGCGAGGTGCCGAAATCGCCGTGCACGAAGTGCTGGCCGTTGATCCACTGCGCATCGGGCACCGCCTGCCAGGCGCCCGCGAAGGCCTTGCGCACCGCCTCCGTGCCCACGTGACGGGTGCCGCAGGCGTCGGGGCCTGCCGCGGTCTGGAAGATGCAGTCCGGCGTCATGAAGCCCATCAGTGCGTCGATGTCGTGGCGGTTCCAGGCGTCGCTGAAGGCGGCGAGGGTGTCGGTGGTCACTGAAGAAGAAGGTTGGGCGGTCACGCGGAACTCCGGAGCGGAAGAAATGAATGGCACAAGCGTAGGCAGCCGGGTGGCGGCGCGATAGGGCCAGATGGGGTGATTCGACCGAGCCAGAACGCCATGGGGCATTGCCGGGGCACCACGAAGGGGGTGCCTGTCCTAAACTGCGGCGCACCATGCCCCCGAACCCGCGATCCACCCAGTGGGCGCAGCTTTTTGCGCTGCCCGATCAACCGGCGCTGCCGCTGCAGGCGCGCCTGCGAACCGCCGTGGTGCAGGCGATCCTCGAGGAGCACCTCGCCCCCGGCGCACCGCTGCCCTCGTCGCGCGAACTGGCGGCGCTGCTCGGGCTGAGCCGCAACACGGTGACCTCGGCGTACCTGCAACTGATCGACGAAGGTTTTCTCGAGGCGCGCCCGCGCAGCGGTGTGTTCGTGGCGCACAACGCGCGCCCGCTCTCCGCGGTGCATGCCGAGCCGCTGGTCGGCCGCAGCGGCCAGGCGAGCCAGCCGCCCGACTGGTCGGGCCGCGTGCTGCGCTCGCTGGTCGACAAACCCACGCTCTCCAAGCCCGACCGGTGGCGCGACTACCCGTACCCCTTTGTCTACGGCAACTACGACCCGCAGCTTTTCCCGACCGAAGACTTCCGCGAATGTTGCGCCCGCAGTCTGGCAAGGTCGCAGCTGCCGCACTGGACGCCCGATTTCGAGACCGACGATGTGCCCGACCTCATCGAGCAGATCCGCACCCGCCTCTTGCCCAAGCGCGGCGTGTTCGCGCTGAAGGAGGAGATCCTCGTCACCATGGGGGCGCAGCATGCGTACTACCTCTTGGCCGAGGCGCTGTTCGACGAGCAGACGCGCGTGGGGCTGGAGGAGCCCGGCCACCCGCATGCGCGCAACAGCTTCTCGCTGCGGCAGCCCAAGTGGGTGGAGGTGGATGTCGATGAAGACGGCCTCGTGGTCGATGCGCTGCCCGCCGCCGACTACCTGTTCGTCACGCCCTCGCACCAGAGCCCGACCACCGCGACGCTGAGCCTGGAGCGGCGGCAGTGGCTGCTGCGCAAGGCCGAGCTGCAGGACTTCGTGATCATCGAGGACGACTACGAGGCGGAGAACCTTTACGAAGGTGCGCCGATGCCTGCACTCAAGAGTCTCGACAAGACGGGGCGGGTGATCTATGTGGGGTCGGTGTCCAAGAGTTTGTCGCCTGCTTTGCGGCTGGGGTTCATCGTGGCGCCTCGGGCGTTGATCAAGGAGCTGCGGTTGATCCGGCATGCGATGGTTCGGCATCCGAGTGCGTTCTTGCAGCACGCGTATGCGCTGTTTCTTTCGCTGGGGCATCACGAGTCGCATGCGCGGCGGGTGAATCACGCGATGCAGGAGCGGTTGGCGATTGCGGCGCAGGCGCTGCGGGATCACTTGCCGGATTTCGAGTTCCGGCTGCCTTCGGGAGGGGCTTCGATCTGGGTGCAGGCGCCTACGTGGGTGGATGCGAATGAGCTGTCTCTCATGGCTCGCAACCATGGTGTGCTGATCGAGGCGGGGGATGTGTTCTTTGCTCGGCCTCCGTATCCTTGTCCGTTCTTTCGGCTGAGGTTGTCTTCTATTGCGGCTTCTCAGATTCCGGCTGGGATTCGGGCTTTGGGGATGGCGGTGGAGGAGCTGGCGTTGGCGCGCGGCGAGAAGCGGGCCGCGGGGCTTCGAACGCATTGAATTAATTTGTTTTCCGAGGCCGGGTCTCGCCCCGGCGGGCGACTCACTTTCTTTTGCTTCGCCAAAAGAAAGTAAGCAAAGAAAAGGCGACCCCGCTGTCTGCGACCCCTTCGCGTTGCTACGGGGCAACCAGCGGTGCTCGCGTTTCGCGGGGTCTCGCAGAACTCGCTTCGCTCAAACAGCTGCGAGCCCTGATCCGCGAAACGCTGCGCTCCTCGGCGCAGCCAGAGGGGGGTGGAGACAACCCGGGCCTTTGCTTCGCTCGGCACGAAGGGCGGACACGTGCAGCGTGTCCGCCTTGAATTGGATGTGATGGCCGGTGGATGCCGCTGGGTGTGCTGTTCCGGGCCGAGCAAAGCGACGGCCCGCGATGTCTTGAACGCCGAGCGCAGCGATGGCGTGCCGGTTCCCAAATCCCTTCTGTATGCGCCGAGGAGCGGAGCGTTTCGCGGATCAGGGCTCGCCCTTGTTTGAGCGAAGCGAGTTTGGGCGAGACCCCGCGGAACGTGAGCACCGCAGGTTGCCCGCAGCGAAGCGAAGGGACGCAGACAGCAGGGTCGCCTTTTCTTTGCTTACGTTCTTTTGGCGAAGCAAAAGAAAGTAAGTCGCCTGCCGGGGCGAGACCCGGCCTCGGAAAGAAAAAGAAATCGCATTCCTCACTAACCCCGGGACGCCCGGGCGGCCGAAAAAAAGGCCCAGACGCCCCGTCTGAGTGCCATATGCACCAGAACAAGGGTATTCACCAACAAGCTGGCTCCATCCCCCCATCCGCGCTGGTACTTCCTGGCCAGAGGCGTTGGGTGCAAAGTCGCGGCGAGATTCATCTATCTACTGGAGAAACCCGATGACCACGTCCCGCCGTCTCCCCCTCCAACTCGCCGTCCTCGCCTCCGTCCTCACGCTGTGCGGCGCCTCCTTCGCACAGCAAACCAAGGAACTCACCTTCGCCCACCAGGACATGCTGGTCCCCCTGCGCCTGGTCATGGAATCCGGCGAGGTCGAGAAAGCCACCGGCTACAAGATCAACTGGCGCATGTTCTCCGGCGGCGGCGACGTCATCCGCGCGATGGCTTCAGGCGACGTGCAGATGGGCGAAACCGGCTCCAGCCCGCTCACCGCGGCAGCCAGCCAGGGCCAGGACATCAAGCTCTTCTGGATTTCGGCCGACATCGCCAACGCCGAGGCGCTCATCGCCCGCAACGCGTCGGGCATCAACAGCATGAAGGACCTCGCGGGCAAGAAGGTGGCCACGCCCTTCGTCTCGACCGCGCACTACCAGCTCATGGCCGGCATGAAGATGGACGGCGTCGACCCCAAGAGCGTCAACGTGATGAACATGCGCCCGCCGGAAATCGCCGCCGCCTGGGAGCGCGGCGACATCGACGCCACCTTCATCTGGGACCCGGTGCTCTCCAAGATCAAGGGCACGGGCAAGACCATCGCCACCTCGGGCAGCATCGGCAAGCGCGGCGCGCCGACCTTCGAAGGCATCGTCGTCAACGCCAAGTGGGCCGCGGCCAATGAGCCTTTCATGATCGCGTTCGTCAAGGCACTGAACCGCGCCAACGAGGAATACAAGGCCACCGGCAAGAGCTGGACGCCCGATTCGCCACAGACCAAGGCCATGGCCAAGTGGACCAAAGCCGACCCGAAGGACGTGGGCGCGGCCATGGCGCTCTACACCTTCCCGACCATGGCCGAGCAGGTCTCGCCCACATGGCTGGGCGGCGGCGCGGCCAAGGCGATGGCAGGCACTGCGGCCTTCCTGAAAGAGCAAGGCCGCGTGCAGGAAGTGAAGCCCGACTACGGCGCGTACGTGACCACCGTGTACGTCGACAAGGCGATGGCCAGCAAGTAAGCAAGCAGTACCGAGATGCCCACGCTCGACATCCGCGACCTCACGGTCAACTACGCCGTCAAGGGCGGCACGCTGCAGGCGCTGGCGCCCGTCAACCTCACGATGCACGACGGCGATTTCGTCGTCGCGCTCGGTGCTTCGGGCTGCGGCAAGACGACGCTGCTCAACAGCATCGCGGGCTTCCTGCCGCCATCGACCGGCGAGATTCTTCTGGACGGCAAGCCCGTGGTCGGCCCCGGCGCCGACCGCGGCGTCGTGTTCCAGAAACACGCGCTCATGCCCTGGCTCAACGTGCGAGACAACGTGGCGCTGGGCCTGCGCCTGGCCGGCATGGGCAAGGCCGAACGCGACCGCATCGCCGAGGACAAGCTCGCGCTCGTCGGTCTGCAGCAGTACGCCGACCGCGCGGTGTACGAGCTCTCGGGCGGCATGCAGCAGCGCGTGGGCATTGCGCGCGCCCTTGCCAGCGACCCGGCCGTGCTGCTGATGGACGAGCCCATGGGCGCGCTCGATGCGTTCACGCGCGAGCAGGTGCAGGAGATCCTGCTCAAGGCCTGGTCCAAGTCGAACAAGATGGTGTTCTTCATCACCCACTCGGTGGAAGAGGCGCTGTTCCTCGCCACGCGCCTCATCGTGATGAGCCCCAGCCCGGGCCGCATCTCGCATGTCTACGACAACGTGCCGTTCTCGCGCCAATACCTCTCGCACGGCGATTCGCGCAAGGTGAAGTCCGAGCCCGAATTCATCCGCATGCGCGAAGAGGTCTTGTCGATCATTCACCATCGCGAGGCCGCCCATGCCTGAGGTCACCATCGCATCGCCCAATGCTGTTGCCGTTGCTGCCATGACGCCGCCTTCGAAACCCGCCGCATCGCCGCCGCCCGCACCCGGCGCCAAGCTCAAGACCAGCGCCTTCAAGGTGCCGGGCGAGGGCTCCAGCGTCGTCATCAGCGTGGTCACCGTCGTGGCGCTGGTCGTGCTGTGGTTCGTTGTCACCAACATGGGGTGGGTCAAGCCGCTCTTCCTGCCGACGCCGCAGGCCGTGTTCCAGCAGTTCTACGAATACCTCACCGGCCAGGCCAACGACAAGCCGCTGTGGCAGCACTTCCTGGCGAGCATGTTCCGCGTGTTCTCGGCCTTCTTCCTCGCGTGCGCCACCGCCATTCCCGTTGGCATCGCGATGGGCATGAGCCGCTTCTGGCGCGGCATCTTCGATCCGCCGCTGGAGTTTTACCGGCCGCTGCCGCCGCTTGCGTACCTGCCGCTCATCATCATCTGGTTCGGCATCGACGAACTGCCCAAGGTGCTGCTGATCTTCTTGAGCTGCTTCGCGCCGCTGGCCCTCGCCGCGCGCTCGGGCATGCGCAGCGCATCACAAGAGCAGATCAATGCCGCGTACTCGATGGGCGCGAGCTACATGCAGGTGATTCGCCATGTCATATTGCCTTCGGCGCTGCCCGACATCCTCGTGGGCATGCGCATCGCCATCGGCTTCGGCTGGACCACGCTGGTGGCCGCCGAGATGGTCGCGGCCAACATGGGCCTGGGTCAGATGGTGCTGAACGCGTCGAACTTCCTGCGCACCGACATCGTCATCATGGGCATCATCGTCATTGGCGTGGTGGCGTATCTTTTCGACCTGCTGATGCGGTGGCTCGAGCGACGCCTGGTGCCATGGAAAGGGCGCATGTAGCAGCGGACGGCATGACGGGCGACGCGGGCGGCATCGCCGGCATCGCGGGCGGGTCGCCGTGCTGCGCCATCGACTGTTCCAGGAAATCGAGCATCGCTCGCATCGCCGCGCTGTTGTGGCGGCGCTGCGAGTACGCGGCATACAACCAGTGGTCGCGCGGCATGTGCTCGCGCAGCACCGGCACCAGCGCACCGCGCTCCAGGTGCGATTGCGCCAGCGGCTCCGGCACATAGGCCACGCCCACGCCGCGCAGCGCCAGCTCGATGAGCGCCACCGCGTCGTTGGCCTCCATGCGGCTGTGCACCGGCACGTCGTATGCCTCGCCGTCGGTCACGAAGGGCAGGTGCGTGGACGGCTTGAGCGAATAGCTCAGCACGTCGTGCCGTGCCAGGTCTTCGGGCAGCTGCGGAATGCCGCGCCGCGCCCAGTAGGCGGGCGACGCGCACACCACCATCTCGAACTGCACCAGCCGGCGCACGATGAGGTTCATGTCGTCGATGCGCCCGCCCGTCAGGTGGATGTCGATGCCTTGCTCGATCAGGTCGATCTCGCTGTTGGTGAAGACGAGGCTCACATACACCTCGGGATAGAGGCGGATGAATTCGGCGATCACGTCGGACATCCAGCCCGCGATCATTCCGTTGGGCGCGCTCATGCGCAGCCGCCCGCGCGGCGTGGAGCCGTGGCCCTGCAGGTCGTTGAGCGTGTTCTCGGCCATCGCCACCAGCTCGGTGCTGCGGTCGAGCAGCACCTGGCCTGCGTCGGTGAGGCTCAGCGAGCGGGTGGAGCGGTTGAGCAGGCGCACGCCGCTGCGCGTTTCGAGCTCGGCCACATAGCGGCTGACGGTGGCCTTGGACATGCCGAGCGAATCGGCAGCGCGGGAGAAGCTACGGCGGAACGCAACTTCGCGAAATGTTTTGATGAGGTCGAGGCCGTCCATGACTGGCGCATTGTTCCAGCATCGGGGGAGGGGCCATGGACCGTAGGGGCATCCCGGGTTGACGGGCCCGGCTGGCGAGTACTGCGTGGCTATACTGCGCCGGTCATGTCAGAAAAAGGCGTGATCGGGATTGGTCTCCTGAAGCATCTCTGCGACGAAAGCCGCAGTCACCCCGCAGGGTCTGCGGCTTTGTCGTTCGTGCCTCCAGTTTTGGCGGCTCGACGGGCGGGCGCAAGCCCGGCCGGTTCTCGCAAGAGGTGCCCGGTAGACCAACCCGTCGAGCTGCCGCCTCCGATTGGTCTCGGGAGTGGTGGTTTCAGCAAACCGCACCTCTTGGAGGCCATGTATGGCTCACGCTCCCTCGTTCCCTGAATCTTTTGAAACCCCCAGCGCTGGATTGCTTGCGCTGCGGGCTTGCGATGACATCGACAGTCTTCGCGTGGTGCAGCGCGCGTATGCGTGTCTTGAAAAACTCATCGGGTCGCAGCACACGAGCGATACGGAAGAGCTTCACCCGGATCGCACGGAGCTCAGTGCGTTGGTGGGGCTGGTTAACGAGGAGTTGCTGCGGCGAATTGAAACGGCCGATGCGACGGTTCAGTCGCTGCGTGTCGCCTTGAGTGAAGGCGGTGCGCGATAAGGCGATCAACGCCAAGGCTCGATGCGCGCCAGTCAAAGGCCGCTGTGGATGCGGCTGAAAAATCAACTTTCCATGCAGAGGCTCGAAACGAGAGTCTTGCTTCGGAAAACGCCGGCCGTGGCGGCCGGCGCACCCGGTGCTCGGCAGCGTCGGTGACTCGCCTTGCAACTGGGTTCTAGAACGTCTCCCGCCCCGGGCACCTTGGGGAAAAAACATAAAAGCGCAGTAGCCAAATTGCCACAAGCCCCAAACCGACCCAAAGAAAGAAATGAATCTTTCTCGCCCGAATTGAAAGTGCAACTGCCGCAACAAGAAAAGGAAGCAGGAAGGAAAAAGAAATAAATTCAGACGATCCTTCGCCGTCATCAAGTGGCAGCGTGCAAAAAGTGAGCGCATCTTCACGCATTGCAGGATCGCTCAACATCCATTCGTATTTGTTTTTCGGCAAACCAAAAATCACCAGAATACAAAAAGCCGAATAAATTGCGCCAAAAGATAATAAAACTTTTCGCATTTTTCAGAAACTCTTGAGTAGCGAGGCAATGTGCTGCTTGTGTCGAATCATGGTTCGCCCATATGAAGAGTAAACCCTTTTTGAATTTCCAGGTGCTTGAAGATTCGAATCGACTATGTCTGCCAGGGCACGCTGGGTTCCTCTGTTGTAACGGGAGCCTGCAACAATAAATTGTTCGTCTGAAAGATTGGCGGTGTCTGCATCTGGATAGTCGTAGTGGATCAATCCATGCAGATGTTTCGCCACAATGTCCAAATTAAACGCATCCTTCTTCAAACAGGAAATGATGCGCAAGCTATCTCCAAAACTCAAGGCTGCGGGGTTCATGCCGAGTTCTTCTGCAACTGCGCGCAGCTGAATGCTCACAGCGCCAAATGAAGTTTCCAGCGGCGGCTTGCCGGTGATGGTCAAGTGTCGATTTACCCAATCGGAGCCACTCCAGTCGATGGCCCGAAGAAAAAATGCGTAGTCCTTCCATCCGTCTGGTTTACCGCCTACCTCAATCCAGGCAACGCTTGCCAATAGCTGCGGAGAAATTTTGTGTTTGCTTGCGCTGTTAATAATTTTTTGCCGATTGAAAATTATCCAGCTATCCTTGTACCTGTTCAGCGATGGGGCACCTCCGCCGAACTTCCATGTTAAAGCGTCAAATGTTGTCCATTTGGGATGGGTAACTTCATCTGGCGCGCAGTAATTCAATGGTTTCATTTTTTTCCTCCCCTTTTGGTTTGCAAAGCTCTATCGAGTTTTTAGTGCTGATGTGTGAAGCGGCACGGCTTCTGCGTCAACGGTACAACGGGGTGTGGGTTTTCCATTGAGATCTGAATGTCCTTGTTTGACATCTATCGATGCAACTGTGATTTTTATGGAGTTTCCTGATTGAATGTGTTGTTCGCCGACACGGGTGAAATGGGTGCCGAAACGTCTCTATTCATCAATTAATGACGGCGTCTTGTTTAAAGCGGACGACAGTGACACTGGCATCAATGGCTCTGCCCTCATCCAAACGCCATTCCCCTGCGTACATCTCCCAACAGCACCCACCCCGACGTGCTCTTCGAGGAGAACCCCCGTGCCCCAAGACCTCACCTCCGCCCTCCACTGGGCAGAAAAAGGCCTGATCCCCGACCCCTTCCTCCGCCGAGGCATCCGCCGCCTCCTCAAGGACCGCCTGACAGAGTTGCAGGCCGGCAACCCCTTGGCCGTCGCCGACCTCACCCAGGCCTTCCTCACCCAGATGCGCTCATCCAACCTCGCACCCCTCCCAGAAAAAGCCAACGAACAACACTACGAAGTCCCCGCCGCCTTCTTCGCTGAGGTTCTGGGAAACCACCGCAAGTACAGCAGCTGCTACTGGCCCGAAGGCACCCACACCCTCGAACAAGCCGAATCCGCCGCCCTCACCGCCACCTGCGAACGCGCCGGCCTCATCGACGGCCAGGACGTCATGGAGCTGGGCTGCGGCTGGGGCTCCCTCACCCTCTGGATGGCCGCGAAGTACCCGAACAGCCGCATCACGGCCCTGTCCAACTCCAACTCCCAACGCGAATACATCGAAGCCCAGGCCGCGCAGCGAGGCCTCGCCAACGTCCGCGTGCTCACCCGCGACATCAACGCCTTCGACACCGACGAGCGCTTCGACCGCATCGTCTCCGTCGAAATGTTCGAGCACCTGCGCAACTGGCCGCAGGCCTTCGCCAACGTCGCGCGCTGGCTCAAGCCTGAGGGCCGTTTCTTCATGCACGTCTTCGCCCACCGCGAAGCGCCGTACCCGTTCGAGGTGCGCGACGCGAGCGACTGGATGAGCAAGTACTTCTTTTCCGGCGGCATGATGCCCAGCGACGATCTCGCGCTGCACTGCCAGGACGACCTGCGCCTCTTGCGCCGCTGGCGCTGGGAGGGCAGCCACTACCAGCGCACGGCCGAGGCGTGGCTGCGCAACATGGACGCGCGCCGCGACCAGCTGCGCCCGCTGTTCCAGGCCACCTACGGCGCCGAGGCCAACGTGTGGTGGACGCGTTGGCGGCTGTTCTTCATGTCGGTGGCGGAGCTGTTCGGCTTCGATCGCGGGCAGCGCTGGTGGGTGAGCCACTACCTCTTCGAGCGCCGCGCATGACGAGCGCAGTCGGCATCGCATTCGCGGGATTGGCGTGGACCGCGCTGGTCGTGCTGCTGACCTGGCTCGCCAGCCTTGTGCGGCATGACGTGAGTCTCGTGGACCGCGTCTGGTCCGTCTGCATCGTGGGCGCGGGGCTCGTTTACTTCGCGCTGCTGCCGGGCCACACGGCGCGCGGCCTGTGCATGGCGGTGCTGGGCACGGCGTGGGCGGTGCGGCTTTGCCTCTACATCACCTGGCGCAACTGGGGGCACGGCGAAGACCGCCGCTACCAGGCGATGCGCGCGCGCAACCAGCCGGGCTTCGCGTTCAAGAGCCTGTACCTCGTGTTCGCGCTGCAGGCGGTGCTCGCGTGGATCGTCTCCGCGCCGTTCCTGCCGGGCATGGCGGCGGCGCAGCCGATGGGATGGATCGACCTCGCCGGCATCGTGCTCGCGCTGTTCGGCCTTTTCTTCGAGGCCATCGGCGACGCGCAGATGGCGCGCTTCAAGGCCGACCCCGCGAACGAAGGCAAGCTGATGGACCGCGGCCTCTGGCGCTACACGCGCCACCCCAACTACTTCGGCGAGGCCAGCGTCTGGTGGGGCCTGTGGCTCATCGCCATGGCGGGCGCAGGCTGGAGCGGCGCGTGGACCGTCGTCTCGCCGCTGCTCATGACCTGGCTGCTGCTGAAGGTGTCGGGCGTACGCATGCTCGAAGCCGACATTGGCGAGCGCCGCCCCGCGTACCGCGCGTACATCGCGCGCACCAACGCGTTCGTGCCGGGGCCGGTGCGCAAGGACGAGACACCATGAGAAGAAAAGAACACTGGCTTTTCGCGCTGACGCTGTTGGCGTGCGGCGCCGCGTCGGCGAATGGACCGGCGAGCGGCGAATGGAACTTTCGCGTGTTGCTCGACGATTCGCTGATCGGGGAGCACCGCTTCACGCTCACCGCCAACGGCGAAGAACGCAGGCTGGCGAGCGAGGCCGCGTTCGCGGTCAAGCTGCTGGGCGTCACGGTCTATCGCTACCGGCATTCGGCGACCGAGCAGTGGCGCGGCGATTGCCTGCGCCGGCTTGCCTCCAGGACGGACGACGATGGCACGCCCGAGCAGGTGGAGGCGAGCACGACCGGCGGCAGCGCGTTGGCGGTCACCACCGCCAAGGGCACGCAATCGCTCGATGGTTGCGTGATGAGCTTTGCCTACTGGAACCCCGCCATCCGCAAGCAGGAGCGGCTGCTCAATTCGCAAAGCGGCAAGCTCGAAGCGGTGCAGGTGAGCCGTGCGGGCAGCGGCACGGTGGAGGTGCGCGGCCAGCCGGTCGCGGCCACGCGCTGGCGTATCGCCACGCCGGCGCAGCCGATCGACATCTGGTACTCGGCAGAGGGCGAGTGGATCGGCCTGGACTCCACCGTGAGCGGCGGCCGCAAGCTCAGCTACCGGCTGAAGTAGACCGGGTCAACGCGAGGCAGCAGCAACCGGTGCGTCCACCGCATCCGCTGGCGACGGGCTGCGCCCGATCATCCAGGCACACAGCGCCGACACCACGCCCGCGAACAGCACGTACATGCAGATCTGCCACGGCTCGCCGCCACCCGATTTGAGCAGCGCGGTCGCGATGATCGGCGTGATGCCCGAGGCGAAGATGCCCGAGAACTGGTAGACGAAGCTGATGCCCGTGTAGCGCACCTTCGCATCGAACAGATCGCAGAACAGGGCGGCCTCGGGCCCGTACACCGAGGCATACAGGATGCCGAAGGGCACGATGATCGCGAGCCACACCAGGAGCACGTTGCCCCCGCTGTGCGTCATGAGCCAGAAGCCCGGAAAGGCCGACACCGCGGTGATGAGCGATCCCCACATGTAGACCTTGCCGCGTCCCATCTTGTCGGAGAGCCTGCCGAAGAAGGGAATGAAGAAGATCATCACCACCGCCGCCGCCATCACGCCCAGCAGCGCGTCGGTGCGGCTGATCTTGATCGTGCTGGTGAGGTAGTTGATGGAGAACACGCCGAAGATGTTGAAGAACACGCCGTCGATATACCGCGCGCCCATGCCTTTCAACACATTGCCGGGATAGCGGCGCAGCATGTCCATGAACGGAATGCGCAGCTCGGCGTTGCGCGCCTTCACGGCCGCGAACTCGGGCGTTTCCTGCACATGCAGGCGGATGTACATGCCCACCAGCACCATCACGCCGGAAATGAGGAACGCGATGCGCCAGCCCCAGGACATGAACTGCTCGTCGGTGAGCAGCGACGACAGCAGCGCCACCACGCCCGAGGCCAGGCACAGGCCAATGGCCAGCCCGATCTGCGGCAGCGATGCGTAGAAGCCGCGCTTGTTCTTCGGTGCGTATTCATACGCCATGAGCACCGCGCCGCCCCATTCGCCACCCAGGCCAATGCCCTGCGCGATGCGAAGCAGCAAGAGCAGCACGGGCGCCGCGATGCCGATCTGCGCATACGTGGGCACCAGGCCGATGAGGAAGGTGGCCACGCCCATGATCATCAGCGTGATGATGAGCATGCTCTTGCGGCCGATCTTGTCGCCGAAGTGGCCGAAGATCACGCCGCCCAATGGCCGCGTGACGAAGCCCACCGCGAAGGTCGTGTAGGCCAGCAGCACCGACACCACCGGGTCGCTGCCCGGAAAGTACAGCTTGCTGAACACGATGCCGGCCACCACGCCGTACAGGAAGAAGTCATACCACTCGATGGTGGCGCCCACCAGGGCGGAGATGACCACCCTGCGAATCGCTTTCTCGTCGGTTGCGCTCATGTGTTTGTCTCCAATGCGTTGTTGTCGGGCGGCCTCTGCGGGCCTTTGATTTCAGGAACCTCGGGCGTCCTCTCTGATCAGGTCGACGGCCTTCTCGGCCATCATCACGGCGGGGGCGTTGGTGTTGCCGGACACCAGCGTCGGCATCGCCGAACAATCGATGACGCGCAGCCCCGCGATGCCGTGCACGCGAAGGCGCGCATCGACGACGGCGAGCGGGTCGCTGCCCATGCGGCAGGTGCCGGTGGGGTGGAAGATGGTGGCGCCGTTGTTGCGGCAGAACTCGAGCAGGTCTTCGTCGCTCGCTGCCGCGGGGCCGGGCTTCACTTCGCGCTTCACGTAGGGGCGCATCGCGGGCGCATCGGCAATGGCGCGCGCGGCCTTCACGCCGGCCACGGTGGTGGCGCGGTCGAGTTCGGTGGCCAGGTAGTTGGGCTGCATCTCGGGCGGCTCGGCCGCATCGAGCGAGCGGATGCGGATGTGCCCGCGCGATTCGGGCCGCAGCTGGCACACCGACATCGTGAAGCCCGAGTACGGATGCACCTTGCCGCCTGCCATGTCGGCCGAGAGGGTGGCCACGTGGAACTGGATGTCGGGCGTGGCGGCCACGGGGTTGCCGTGTTCGTCCTTCAGCGCGCGCATGAAGCAGCCGCCCTGGTTGATGCCGACAGCCAGCGGGCCGGTGCGGTGCATGAGCCATTCCATGCCCATGCCGATCTGGCCGGCCCATGAGTTGAGCTGGTCGTTGGTGGTGATGGGCTTCGTGCACTCGTAGCCGAGGCGGATCTGCAGGTGGTCTTGCAGGTTCTCGCCGACGCCGGGCAATTCATGCACGACAGGGATGCCGAAGCGATCGAGCAGCGCGCGCGGCCCGATGCCCGAGAGCTGCAGCAACTGCGGCGACTGGATCGAGCCGGCCGAGAGCAGCACCTCGGCGCGGCAGCGCGCGGTCTTCAATTCACCGCCCTGCCGGTAGGTGATTCCGACGGCGCGCCGGCCTTCGAACACGAGCTTGCCTGCGAGCGCGTCCGTTTCGATGCGCAGGTTCGGGCGGTGCTTCGCAGGCGTGAGGTAGGCCTTCGCCGTGCTGCAGCGCCAGCCCCTGTGCGTGGTCAGCTGGTAGTAGCCAGCGCCTTCCTGCGCCGCGCCGTTGAAGTCGTCGGTGCGCGGCACGCCGGTTTGCTGCGCACCGTCGATGAAGGCTTCGATGAGTTCGTGCTTCGCTGCGATGTCCGACACCTTGAGCGGCCCGTCACCCCCGTGAAAGGCGTCGCCGCCGCGCTGGTTGCCTTCGGACCTGATGAAGTAGGGCAGCACGTCGTCGTAGCCCCAGCCGGCGTTGCCGAGCGCGGCCCAGTGGTCGTAGTCCTCGCGCTGGCCGCGGATGTAGATGAGGCCGTTGATCGCGCTCGATCCGCCCAGCGTCTTGCCGCGCGGCCAGTAGATGCGGCGGCCGTTCATGTTGGGGTCGGGGTCGGTCTCGAAGCGCCAGTTGTAGGTGGGGCTCCACATGGTCTTGCCGTAGCCGATGGGCAAATGGATCCAGAGCGATTTGTCGGGCGGCCCGGCTTCGAGCAGCAGCACGCGCGTGGTGGGGTCTTCGCTCAACCGGCCGGCCAGCACGCAGCCGGCCGATCCGGCGCCGACGACGATGTAGTCGAACTCTTCATCACGCATGCTTGGCATCCGGGGAGTGGAACAATCGCTTCCGATCCGCTGCATCCTAGGTTATTGTTTTTCGGAACGCAATGTTCCATTTTTAAGGTTTACCCGCATGCCACGAGCCGCGCGCGCGCCTGTTGAAGTGATTTCCGCCGTTCCTGTCGCCGAAGAGGCGGCCTCCGGTTCATCTGCCGAGCGCAGCCTGCGGTTGCTGGCGCTGCTGGCCAACGAGGGCAGGGCGCTGACGCTGGCCGAGTTGGCCGCGCAGCTCGGGCTGCCCAAGGGCACGGCGCACCGCATCTGCACGCAGTTGCTGGCGACGGGGTTCCTGGCGCGCGATGTGGACGAGCGCTCGTTCAGCGTCGGCCCGGCGCTGCGCAAGCTGGCGTTCGACACGCTGAACCACGGGGTGGTGCGGGGGCTGCGGCACGAGGTGCTGTCGGAGCTGGTGCGCAAGGTGGGCGAGACCTGCAACCTCACCACGCTCGATGGCGCCCAGGTGCTGTACCTCGACCGTGTCGAGGCGCAGTGGCCGCTGCGGCTCACGCTCGATGTGGGCTCGCATGTGCCGCTGCACTGCACCGCGAGCGGCAAGCTCTTCCTCGCGCAGATGCCGCAGAAGGCACGCGACGCGTTCATCGACAACCTGCCGCTGGAACGCATGACGGCGAACACGATCACCAAGGCCGATGCCCTGCGCGCCGAGTGCGACGAGATCGCGAAGCGCGGCTACTCGCGCGACCGTGAGGAGTTCATCGCGGGGCTGGTGGCGGTGGCCGTGCCGGTGCGCGATGCGGCGGGCGAAGTGCGTGCCGCGCTGGCGGTGCATGCGCCGACGGCGCGGATGTCGATGGAGGATGCAGTCAAGCGCATCGATGCGTTGAAGGCGGCAGCGGGGAAGATGAGCGGGCTGCTCTGAGCGACTCGCTCACTGCTCGTAGCAGATGTCCAGCCTGACGAGGGCGCCGCTGGCGTCGATGTGGTCGGCGCGAAAGTAATAGCGACCGCGGTAGCTGCCGAGGTGAAGGGGGATTGAGACAGGGTCGCCCCAGCTCGTCAGCGCAAAGCCTTGCCCGCGCAGCCATTGCAGCAGGGCGTCGAGGCGCTGCGGGTCTGCGTCTACGCAGATGTCGGCGTCTGCGGGCGGCGTGCCTTGCGGGTCTTTCAGCCATCGCGCGAAGCTACCGAGCAATGTGAAGGTGTGCCCTTGTGCGCGCAGGGCGTCGAGCAGTTCGGCGGTGGCTTGCAGGTCGATGCGCTCGCGCTGCTTGCGGAAGACCAGCGCGTATTCGTGGCGACGGTCAGTGCGCCCATCGGTACTGGTGTCATTACTCTCGTGCGGGTAGATGAGCACGCGCTCTTCTTCCATGATGAAGAGCGAGCCCAGGATGCGCGCGAGATCGAAGGCCAGGGGCAGCACGCGGTCGCCGAGGCGGATGTTCTGCACCATCGCAATACAGGCGCCGCCTTCGCGCAAGCCCGCGCGGGCGCGATGGAACACGCTGCGAAGGCCGTCGAGGTGTTGGGCGTAGCTCTGGCTGTCGTAGAGCTGCGAGGCCACGGGTGCGCCTGTCCAACCGCAGCCGAAGTAGGGCACGTTGGTGAGGCAGAGGTCGAAGGGCGGGAATGCGGTGTCGTCGAGCGCATCGCACGAGCCATGCAGGAGCGTCGTGCCCTGCGCGAGTGCGTGACGCGCCAGCCGCTCTCGGATGAGGTCGATGCGGCCCGCATCGACCTCGCAGCCCGAAGCCAGGCGGCCTTCGAGACGTGCCGCCAGCAACGTCGTGCCGAAGCCCGCGAACGGATCGAACACCGTGTCGCCCGGCTGTGAGAACTGACGCACGAAGGGCAGCATCTGCTCGACCCATCCGCAATCGCGACCGCCCATCGGGTCGCGTGCGCGCAGGTCGTCCGGCAGGCGGTAGCGCGGGGATTCGTGATCGAGCATCAACCAGCTGTGGCTAGCCATGGGCAAGGACCTGTTCGGAGCGGATGTCGAGCAGCACGTCATGCCCCGGCTCCCAGCCTGCGCAGAGCTGGCCATTGGCAAAGTAGACGAGCTTGTAGATGTCGCCGGTCGCATGGCGTTCATGCATCGCGCCGTAGTCGGCGCTCTCGAAGACGACGTTCAGCCCGCTCGCGGTGCGAAGGCGCAGGTTCCAGAAGTAGTAGCCCTCGGTGAGGCCTTCGAGGGACCAGGTGCGCGAGACCTCGGGGTCGTCGAGGCAGGCGGTCAGCAGGGCGTCCATCGACACGCGTTCTGCGCGCAGGTAGCGCGCGGTGGCGTTGTCGCGGTAGCCGTCGTCCAGGCGCGAGAACTCGCGGAAGACGACGGTGCCGGCGCCGCATTGCCGCGCCCACGCGAGGTACGCCGCCACGTCCTGCGGTTGCGCGACGCCGCCGCGCTGCAGGATGCATACGAGGCGCAGCGCAATCGCATCGGCCAGTTGCCGCGCAGTGCGTTCGAACACGGCCTGATCGCCGATCGCCACCTCGGGGCGGAACCGCATGATGGCCTGGTTGGTCGCGCCATCGTGGTGATGGCGGGACAGCTCCAGCCAGCTCAGCCCGAAGCCTTGCAGCGCGCGTTGCAGCATCTCGCCTTGCGGCGCGGCGAAGCCGGCGCCGTTGGTGTACAGCACGCGGTCTTCGATGGTGGGGCCATCGCTTTCGCTCGCGGTCAGCGTCTGGAGCAACTGGCGCATCCAGTCG
The DNA here is from genome assembly GCF_030812215.1 of Variovorax boronicumulans. Classification (GTDB taxonomy): domain Bacteria; phylum Pseudomonadota; class Gammaproteobacteria; order Burkholderiales; family Burkholderiaceae_C; genus Variovorax; species Variovorax boronicumulans_C. Next base: position 553,190 of record NZ_JAUSSG010000003.1, read on the forward strand.
GCGTCGTCGCTCGTTTCCAGACCCGAGAGCGACCACGAGAGCGGCACGCCGCGCAAGGCCCGCAGCACGTGGGCGAGGCCATCGAAGTAATCAGGCGCGGGCCGCAGCCGCGAGGCCGGCGTTCCGCCCTGGGTCTTGCGCAGGTTCTCCGAGCAGAAGCTGCAGCGCGCCGAACAGGGCCGCACCGACGCATACGGCGTGAAGGTGATCGGCTGCGCAAGGCGCCGCTCGACGCCGCCGATGGTGTGCGTGTGCCAGCGTGCGGCTTCGTGCGCCAGCGGAGTGCGCCGGGTCACCTGGCTCACCGAGGTGCGCAGCCGTTCGAAGAGCGGGGAGCCCGCGCTTCGTGGCAGGTCGGCAAGGGCGATTTCGAAGGAAGTGGCGGGGCGCATCGCGGGTGGTGAAAGGGCGGAAATGGCCGCAGCCGCAACGATACGACAGCGCCGTCCCCGATTGGGAATTCGTGCGCGATCTGTTAGAACCCCCCCATGCGCACCTCCCTGGTCCTTATTCCGCTGTTCTTCGCCGCCCTGGCCGCGAATGCGGACGTGGTGCGCTGCACCGATGCCAACGGCAAGATCTCCTACACCGACGGCAAGTGCCCGACGGACACCAAGCAGTCGCGGCAGGTGCAGATCGATGAGACACCCGCTCCGCCGGTGCCGGCCTTGCGTCCGCAAGCCGAGGAATCGCGCCAGCCGGCCTACACGCCGCCGCCCCCGCCGGTCGCTGCGCCCTCGGGCCCCGCCATCATTCCGCGCAACCCGGTCGCCGAGGCGCCGCCCGTCGATCCGCCGGTCTACATCCTCGGGCCCGAGCCTTACTACGACGGACCGCAGCGCCACGCGCATCGTCCGCCGCGCGTGCGCGATCCGGGACCGCCGCCCGGCCAGCGGCCGTGCCAGAACCTCGCGGGCATCAAGCGCAACAACTGCTGAAGGTTGACGGGCTCCGGCCCTGCATTCGATCCATGACTCTTTCCGCTTGCGCGCCGGAGCGCCCGCGCCACTGGACCGTCCATTGCGACGGCAGCGCCATGCCCAACCCGGGCCGCATGGGCGTCGGTGCGGTCATCACGCAGCCCGATGGCACCCGCCACACGCTCTCGCAGGCCACGCACGCCATCGGCTGCAACAACGAGGCCGAGCTGCGGGCACTGACCCTGGCCTTGAAGGAACTGCGCGCCCGCGGCGCCAGCGCCGTGGTGGCCTACAGCGACAACAGCATCCTGGTCGAGCAGCTCGGCGCGGCCGGTGCCCGGCCGATCGCGCGGCTGGCGCCGTTGTTCGACGACGCTCGCGCGCTGCTTGGCGAGTTCGAAGAGGCCCGCGTGCAGTGGATTCCGCGCCATCGCAACAGCGAGGCCGACGCGCTGGCCCGTGCCGCCCTCGGCGCGGGGCCGAAGCCGCCGCCCAAGCCCTGGAAAAAGCGGCGTTAGCTGAGAAGGTGTGAACGACCCCGTCATGCCTGAGCAGCCCGCCGGATCATTCGCACCTTCCGAGGTCCTTATCATTCGGGTCGTTCCCGAACCACAGACGCCCATGACCGAAGAAACTTCCCGCCCGCCGCTTCCCGATCACCTCTCCACCGATGCCCGCAGCCCGCATCACGTGGCCGCCGTCTTCGAATTCCCCATCGGCATTCGCTTCAACGGCAAGGAGCGGCTCGACGTGGAGGAGTACTGCATCAGCGAGGGCTGGATCAAGGTGCCGGCCGGCAAGGCGGTGGACCGCAAGGGCTACCCGCTGCTGCTCAAACTCAAGGGCACGGTCGAGGCCTACTACCGCTGAAGCCGTCGCCTCAGCGCCACTGCAGCAACAGCGACCACGGCTGGCGGCTCATGTGGCGATCGATGCACCCAGCGGCCCCGGCCGCGCATCCCTCGGGCAGGTAGCTCGGGTCCAGCAGCCGCGTGCCGGGCGCGAACGCCAGGCGCCGCAAGGTGACCGACTGGATCACGTTGCCGCCGATGGTGTCGAAGCCCGTGGCATCGACACCCACCACCACATCGCAATGCATCGGCAAGGCCTCGCCACCCGTGGGGCGCTGGGCCAGCACTTCGCCGATCCGCTCGAAGGTGTCGTAGCCCGCGCCGGTGCCTCGCGCCTGGCAGACGAGGTCGCCCACGCGCGGCGGCGTGCGCATCAGGTCGCAGGCGCGCATCGCATAGCGCGTCGGCCGGTTGGCCGCTTCGTCGAGGCTTGCTTTCCATGCGGCGCCGGCGTAGTCGGCATGCGCTTCCGAGAAAACGAATTCGTCCGCGCCGAGCCCGGCTCGCTGCGCAATCCAGCTGACGAAGGCGGCGGACCATGGCGCATCGATCACTGCGACGCGGCTCAACGCGTTGTCGATGGACTGCGGCTCGGACGAGTCGGACACGGCATCCGGGTCGGTGCCGCGAAGGCGCACGCCGGTCGCCTGCCAGTAGCCGAGCACGCGCTGCCAGGGCGCAAGGTCTTGCGCGGCGGTGCGGAAGTCCTCGGCCTCCCAGGCGCCGGCATAAGTGAGGCGGCCTTCGGCATCCATGGTCTGTGCGCCGAAGGCCTGGTGCTCCTGTTGCGCGAAGGTCGCCATGGCGAGCGCGCGGGAGGGTGGCGGGATCTGCGTGGCCGTGTCGAGGCAGCCCGGCGCGGCCGAGGCGCTGCCCGCGGCCGCCAGCAGAAAAAGAAAAACGCCCACGGCCGGGCTCTTCCATGGCAAAGAAGAGCGGGCGGTGGGCGGCGTCATGGCGGGGAGCATAGCCCGTCGGGCCGTGCTCTCCGCAGCATGCGCGCTAGTTGCAGTACTGCGCGTTCTCGTCCGTGTTGATCGGTGCCGGCGGGTCGGCCAGGAACTGCTGCACGGGCACGACCGTGGCATTGCAGTTCGCGTCCGTGGTCAGGTCGAACACATGCCAGTAGTCGGTCGACGAGGTTTCACCCGCGGGCGGCGTGAAGATCGACTGTGCGCCGCGGTTGCTCAACTCGATGCGCGCCGGCGAGCCCGTCTGGCCCGGGTCGAAGGTGCCCGAGAAGTTGCGCACGAAGAACCGGTAGGTGCGGTTCTTCGCGAGCTTGGCGAAGGTCGTCACTTCGGGGCCGAAGCTGTCGGTGTCGTCCACGTCCAGGCCGATGAAGGGGGCCGCGGCGAGCGAGCCTTTGTCGCTGTAGTAGACGTGCTCGCTGGCGTTGGCGCCGAGCGTGTGCGAGTCGAGGTCCTCGGGGTTCGCGCCCCACGTCAGCTTGACCGACACGGCCGAGCGCGTGAGTTCCAGGCAGGCGCCGAGCGAGAGGTCTCCATCGCCGATGCTCACCGTGGGTGCGTTGGAGATTTCCGTGGCGGTGTTGGCGATGACGAAGGCCGAGCTTGCGCGCTTCACCTGCACCGAGAACTCGCCGTTGGCATTGGTCAGTGCCGATGCCGCGCCGGTGTACGACTTGCCTTCGCTCATCACCAGTGCACCGCCCACGCGTTGGCCGGCCGAATCCTGCACGCAGCCGTTGACGCGCACGGTGTTGTAGATCTGGTCCGCGTTCCAGGTGGTGAAGTGCGTGACCGTGCCCTCGTAGTACTGCGACGGTGCCGTGCCTTGCAGCGTGGCCGTGCCCTCCTGCACCCACAGGCCGGTGGTGGTGTTGTAGTAGAAGAGCGGCACGCTCGGCGGCAGTGCCGTGGCGCGCGACGAAGGCGCGATGCGCACCGTGGCGTCCATGCCGGCCGCGAGGTTCAGCGGTGCGCCGTCCGCATCGACGAAGCTGGCGTCCAGCGCGCCGAAGCTCTCGATCGGCGCGGCGCCGCCGTCCGTGCCGGCGAGGTAGTTGCCGGGCATCACGTTGACGTCGCTCGCGGGGGCGATGGGCGTGACGCGCGCAGTCGCCGGGCCCGTGGGCGCGCTGCCGTCGGCGCGGCGCAGCGAGTTCGCGCGCAGCTTGACCATGGCGGTGGAGCCGGGCACGACGACGTCGTAGGCGGCCTGCGGATCGAAGTTCACCGTGACCGCCACCGGCAGCATCGGGATGTTGATGACGGTCGAGGAGCCCGAGGCCGACAGCGCGGCGGTGGCGCGGCTCTGCGGCACCATGCCGGCCTTGGTGAAGCTCAGCAGCACCGATGCGGCAGGCGCGATCTCGGTGAGGGTGTAGCTGCCATCGTCAGCGGTGACAGCCGAAGACGAACCGGTGCTGACCGTGACCTGGGCCACGCCCTTGCCGTCGAGCGCATTGGTGACGCGGCCGGTGACCTTGGCCTTCTGTTGCGGAGGCGGCGGTGGTGGCGGCTGGTTCTGATCCGGCGGCGGAAGGATGAACGGATAGTGCACGTCGCCTCCGCCACCGCCACCGCAGGCTACGACGGTCAGGACGGCTGCAGTGGCCGCCCACAGTTTGAATTTCATGGTGATCCCCTCTCTTCGATGAACGATTTGTTGAGCCGTGTCGCAGGCTCGAATCGCCAGCCGGCAGGGCTGCCCGATGGTGCGGAACGCGGGGGTGTCCTGCCAGTGCCGAAGGGCACGTGTCGAAAGACACATGCCGAAAGTCACTTCGAACGAGAGAGAGAAAGGGCTGCGGCCTGCGAACGCAGGCCGATGGCATGGCGTTTCAGGCCAGCAGGCTGAAGAGCGAACGCAGCACGCTCACCGTTGCCAGCGCGATCAGCAGGTTCAGCACGTGCTTCCTGAACTGCTCGGGCGATACGCCCTTGAACGAGCGCTGCCCCCACCAGATGCCCGCCAGCATCGCAGGCGCGAGCCACAGCGCCCACTTGAGCGTGTTCGGCCCGAGCAGGTTGCCCGACGCATGCGCGGAAGACGGCATGAGCGCGGCGGCAACCAGCGACACCACATCGCTGAAGAGCAGCAGCGCGATCAGCGTGGCGCGCAACGCGGCCGGCGCCATCTTCGCGGTGCTCAGCAGCACCGCGATGGCGATGCCGCCGATGGCCGCCACGCCGTTGATGAAGCCCGATGCCAACCCCGCCGCGAGCCGCACGCCGCGCGTGGGCACGAGCGTGACGTGCGCGCCGCCGCGCAGCAGCAGTGCAGCGGCCATCAGCAGCGCGCCGATCAGAAGGCGCAGCGGTGTCTCGGGCAGCCATGCGAGCAGCGCCACGCCAACAGGGATGCAGATCAGGTTGCCCACCATCAGCCAGCTGAGCCAGGGCATGTCGACATCGCGCGCGATGCCGCGCAGCTGGCTCAGGCTCGCGAGGATCTCCAGCATGAAGATGGCCGGCACCACGAGCGCGGGCGACACCACCAGCGACATGCCCGCCACCGTGATGGCCGAGAAGCCGAAGCCCGCGAAGCCGCGCACGATGCCGGCCGCGAACACCACGCAGAGGCTGTAGACGAGCAGTGCCGGCGCGAGCGGCGGAACCAGCAGTTCGGCCGCCGTCATGCCTCGAAGAGCGGCAGCAGCTTCAGGCGCTGCACCTTGCCCGAAGGCCCGCGCGGCAGGTCGGCGACGAAGCGGTAGTGGCCCGGCGTCTTGTAGCGGCCGAGCGCGGTGGCGCTGAAGGCGCGCAACTCGTCCTCGGTACAGGCACAGCCTTCGCGCAGCACGATGCACACGCCGATCTCCTGGCCGTAGTGGCGGTCGGGCACGCCCACGGCCGCGGCCTCGAGCACGGCGGGGTGCTGCAGCAACGCCTCGTCGATCTCGCGCGGCGCGATGTTCTCGCCGCCCTTGATGATCAGCTCCTTGATGCGGCCGGTGACGAAGAAGAAGCCGTCCGCGTCGCGGTGGCCGAGGTCGCCGGTGCGCAGCCACCCGTCGGGCGTGAAGCTCGCGCGCGTGGCCTCTTCGTTCTTGTAGTAGCCGAGCATCACGTTCGGCCCGCGAATGACGAGTTCGCCGGTGGTGCCGTCGGGCACGGCCGCGAGCGCGGCATCGACCACGCCGGCCATGCAGCCCGAGGCGCGACCGACCGAACCCAGCTTGCGCGCGGCCGGGTCCATCGGGTTGGAGAACGAAGGCGCCGCGGTCTCGGTGAGACCCATGGTCTCGACGATGCCGATGCCGAACATCTGCTCGAACGCGCGGTGGTGCTCGGGTGGCAGCGCCGCCGAGGCCGAGCGGCAGAAGCGGATGGCGAGCGTCTGGGCGAGCGGCGGCTTCGGGCCTTCGAGCAGGTACGAGATCATGGTGGGCACCACGTTGATCCAGCTGCACTGCGTCTGCGTGGCCTGCTCCCAGAATCGGCCGGCCGAGAATTTGGGCGGCATCGCGAGGCTGCCGCCGTGCGCGAGCGGGGCGAGCATGGTCACGGCGAACGCGTTGATGTGATAGAGCGGCAGCACCGCGAGCACGCGGTCTGCAGGCTGCAGCGCGTGCTCGGCGCTGATGGCATGCGCATTGGCCGCGAGGTTGCGCTGCGACAGCATCACGCCCTTGGGCATGCCGGTGGTGCCGGAGGTGTACATCAGCAGCGCGACGGCGTCGGCGGCGGGCGGTGGCGCATCGGGCGTGGCTTCGGTTTCGCCCGGCAGCGCTTCGGCTTCCGGATCGACCACGATCACCGTCACCGGCCGGTCGAAGGCCTGCACGATGTCGCGCACGCGCGCTTCCCACTCGGGCGCCACGCAGACCACGCGGCAGTCGGAGTGCGCGAGCACATAGCGCATCTGCTCGGCCTGTGACAACAGGTTGACCGGGTTCACGCAGTAGCCCGCATGCATCGCGCCCAGCAGCAGGCGCAGCGTCTGCAGGCCGTTGGGCATGACGACCGAGATCGTCTCTCCGGGTTTCGCACCGTGCCGGGCCAGCACGCCCGCCACGCGCCGGCAGCCGTGTGCGAGTTCGCCATACGTGATGTGGCGCTCGCTCTCTGTCGCTCGCGCATACACCGCGTGCGGCTGGCGTGCCGCCTGCCGCTCGATCAGCGCATGGACCGTGCCGCCTGCCGCGCTGCTCATTTCGCTCCGTGCCTGGCGAAGTAGGCGCCGAAGATCTCGTCTTCGCTCGGCACCTTCTCCGGAATCGGCCGAGACACGCGCGTGATGTTCAGGTAGTGCCGGTAGTTCATGTTGTCGGAAAAGTTGTTCTTGCCCCAGGTGCCGCAGCCCATCGAGAGCGAGAAGGGCAGGCCGTTGTCGAAGCTGCCGCCGGTGGCGATGCAGTGCGCCTGGTCGACGATCACGCGCGATACCGGGAGCGTGAGGCCCAGCGTCATCGCGCGTTCGGGCAGGGCGCTGTGCAGGCCGACCGAGTGGCCCGCGCCTTCGTAGGCGTAGATGCGCTCGACCGTGGCTGCCGCTTCATCGAAGTCGCTTGCGGCGTAGACGGCGAGCACGGGGCTCAGCTTCTCGCCCGAGAACGGATGGTCGTGGCCCACGCCGTCTTCGGCCACCATGAGGATGCGCGGATCGGTGGCTGCGATGGCGAGCCAGCCTTCGCGGTTGGCGCCAGGTACTTCTGCCGCCCGCTCCGCGATCGTGCGGGCCGATTGGCCGATGACGGCGGCCGAGAGCTTGCCCTCGGGCCACATCAGCGACTGCAGCGTGGCCTTCTGCGCGGCGGCGAGCATCACGGCACCGCGGTCCTTGAGCGCGGCGAGCATCGAGGCGCGCACCGCATCGACGATCACCAGGCTGTTCTCCGATGAGCAGCTGGTCGCGTTGTCGAAGGTCTTGGAGCGCACGATGCGTTCGGCTGCTGCGTTCACGTCGGCGGTTTCGTCGACGATGCCCGCCACGTTGCCCGCGCCCACGCCGAAGGCCGGCGTGCCGCTCGCATAGGCGGCGCGCACGTTGGCCTGCGAGCCGGTCGCCACCACCAGGTCGCACAGGCGCATCAGCTCGGCGGTCGCCTGCTTGTTGATGGGCAGGGGCAGCAGTTGCACCAGGTCGCGCGGCGCCCCGATGCGGTCGAACTCCGCGTGGATGAATTCGATGAGCCGCGCCGCCGTCGACCAGCCCTTGGGCGAGGGCGCGACGATGACCGCATTGCGGCCCTTGAGTGCATTGATGATCTTGTTGGCCGGTGTCGCGCCCGGGTTGGTCGAGGGCGTGACCGCGCACACCACGCCCACGGGCCGCGCGATCTCCACGATGCCACGCGCCGGGTCTTCGCCGATCACGCCGACCGAGCGCGCGCCGTGCAGGTCGCGCAGCAGGCCGAAGGTTTTCCGGTAGTTCTTGCGGACCTTGTCCTCGACGTTGCCCACGCCGGTGTCGGCCACGGCCAGTTCGGCCAGCTCGCGGTTGCGCGCCGGCTCGATGATGGCCCAGCCGGCCGCGACCACGGCGGTGTCGACCTGCTCCTGCGACCAGGTTTCGTAGATGCGCTGCGCGGCGCGGGCGCGCGCCACCAGTTCGGCGATGGGGGAAGAGAGGGTTGAATGTTCCATGGATCTGTCTGTGCCGATCAGTCGACCTTGATGCTGGCTTCCTTGGCGAGCTTCTGCCAGCGCACGAGCTCGGTCGTCACGACCTTGCCCAGTTGTTCGGGTGTGCCGCCGACGCCTTCACTGCCTTGCGCCAGCAGCTTCTCGCGGATCTCGGGTTCCTTCACCACGGTGTTGATCACGCGGTTGAGCTTGTCGATGACGGGCTGCGGCGTCTTCGCGGGCACGAAGACGGCGTACCACGAGTCCACGTCGAAATCGGGAATGCCGGCCTCCTGCATCGTCGGCACGTCGGGGAAGGCCGCGCTGCGCTTGGTGGTCGACACCGCGAGCGCCTTGAGCTTGCCGGCCTTCACGAACTGCGCGGCTGCGGGAATCGACACCCACAGCAGCGGCACCTGCCCGCCCATCACGTCGGTCACGGCCGGGCCGCCGCCGCGGTAGGGAATGTGGGTCATGTGCGTGCCGGTGCGCAGCTTGAGCAGTTCGCCCGCGAGGTGCCCGGGCGAGCCGTTGCCCACCGATGCGAAGGAAATGCTGTCGGGCTTGGCCTTGGCGAGCGCGACGAGTTCGGCCACGGTGTTCGGCGCGAACTGGTTGTTGGCCACCAGGATCTGCGGCAGCGAGGCGACGAGGCCGACCGGTGCGAAGTCTTTCGCGGTGTCGAAGCTCAGCTTGGTGTAGATGGCCGGGTTGATGGTGTGCGAGGAGAGCGTGAACAGCACCGTGTAGCCATCGGGCGCGGACTTGGCGACGACCTCGGTGCCGATGGAGCCGGCCGCGCCGCCGCGGTTGTCGATCAGCACCTGCTGGCCGAGCAGGGTCGAGAAGCGTTCCTGCACGATGCGCGCAATCACGTCGGTTCCGCCGCCGGGCGGGTAGGGCACGACGAGCCGGATCGGCTTGGCCGGGTAGTCGCCGCCGTTTTGCGCCTCTGCGGCGAAAGGAGCGGCCAGGGTTGCCAGGGCCGCGACGGCCAGCAGGCCCGCGCGCAGCCAGGGGGCGGGGAACAGGTTCATTCGGATCTCCTTCTCTTTATGGTGGATGTCGGCAGCGCGGTCGCGCGGTAGCCCAGCGTCATGCTCGCGTCGCGTGCGCAGGCCATGAGGCGGTCGGCAAGGCCCCGCGCCTGGGTCCGTGCGAAGCGGATCGAGGGCACGCTCATGCCGACGGCCGCGACCGCTTCGCCGCGTGCGTTGAACACCGGCACGCCGAGGCCGCAGACGCCCAGGCGCCATTCCTCGCGGTTTTCCGCGTAGCCGCGCGTGCGTGTGCGTTCGAGTTCGAGAAGGAGCGCATCGAAGTCGGAGATGCTGTTTTTCGTGTGGGCGACCAGCGTGCCCAGGCGCTCGTGCAGCGCATGCACATCGGGTGCCGCCGCGGCCAGCAGCGCCTTGCCCGAGGCCACGCAGTAGGCCGCGGCCCGGCCGCCGATGCGCGAGTAGGCGGCCACCGGCAGAGGGCTGTCGAACTTGTCGAGGTAGACGATCTCTGCGCCATCGAGCACGGCAAGGTGAATGGTTTCGCCGGTCTGCTGCGCGAGCGCTGCCAGGTGCGGCCGCAGCAGCGCGCCGACGTCGGCCGCATCGCCGACCAGCGCACCCAGCTCGAACAGGCGCAGGCTCGGCCGGTAGGCGCTGGTGTCCGGGTCTTGCACGGCCCAGCCGCAATCGACCAGCGTCTGCAGCGTGCGGTGCGCATTGCTGCGCGCCATGCCGAAGGCCTGAGCCAGGTCGGTGACGCGGCAGGGGCGCTGCTGGCGCGTCATCCATTCGATGGCGGCAAGACCTTTGGCGAGCGTGGAGTCCATGAGGCTTTCAGAGGTGTTCCAAATATCGGAACGCTGTTCCCAGATGTGAAACCCAATGTAAGAACCATGGGTGCCCTTTGTCAATCGGGGACTTGGATGTAATCCAAAAAGCCTCAGTCCTGTCTCGGACCTTTGCCTGCATCAACGGCGGTGGCGGCCCGCCATCAACTCGATCACCTCGCGAAAGATGGTGTTGCCGGTGGAGGTGGCCAGGTCCAGCACGTGGCTGCGGCTGTAGTACGGACTCAGGTCGAGCCCGACGCCGATGCCCGCGATCTCGATGTCGCCGCGCTGCTCCTGGCGCGCGACCACGTCGCGCAGGTGATGCTCGAGATAGTGCGCGTCGTTCGCGAGGTGGGTGGCGCTGTCCATCGGCGAGCCGTCGGAAATCACCAGCAGCAGCTTGCGCGCCTCGGGGCGCTCGCGCAGGCGCATGCAGGCCCAGTCGACCGCCTCGCCGTCGATGCCTTCGCGGAACAGGTCGGCCTTCAGCAGCGCGGCCATGGCGGGGCGGGCGCGCCGCCATGGCGTGGCCGCGGCCTTGAAGACGAGATGGCTGCGCTCGTTGAGGCGGCCCGGGTGCGCCGGCTTGCCCGCGCGTACCCACTCGCGCTGCGGGCGGCCGCCGGTCCAGGCGCCGGTGGTGAAGCCCAGCACCTCGCTGGTCACGCCGGCTTGTTCGAGCGCGCGCGCGAACACATCGACCATCATCGCGACCGATTCGGCATGCTCCTTCATCGAGCCCGAGCAGTCGATGAGAAAGCTCACCATGCAGTCGGCCACGGGCTCCATGCGCTCGGTGCGGAACAGGCGGCGCTCGGTCGGCGAGGCGACGAGCTGCGCGAGCCGGCGGCCATCGATAAGGCCTTCTTCCTGCCCGCCATCCCAGCCGTCGCGCGTGGGGTCGGCCAGCAGGGCGCGCAGTTCGCGGGCGAGGCGCGCGATGTTCACGCCCTGGCTCGCGATCCGGCGATCGAGTTTTTCGCGGTGGTCGGCGAGCACTTCCTTGCGCGCGAGCGTGGCCGCGTCGTGCTCGCGGTCGTAGGCGGTGGTGAAGACGCGGTAGGCGCCGCCCGCCTCGTCGATCACCGCGCTGCGGCCCGACTCGGCGGTGGTGAAGCGCTCGATGATCTCGCGATCCATGTCGGCCACGAGCATGAACACGCTGCGTTTGTCGTCCACATGCGGATCACGCGCATCCGCGCTTTCTTCGCCGGCCTCATGCAGCATCGCGGCGACGGTGCGCGCGATGGCGAGCGCGTGCACGGCGTAGGCGGCTTGGTCATCGCGGTCGCGGCGCAGGCCCGCGAGTGCGTGGCCGATCAGCGGTGCCAGATGGAAGCGCGTGGCCTCGAGCATGTCTTCGGTTTCCTCCACCACCTGCTGGCCGCTCACACGGGCGCGGCAGATCTGCGCGACCGCATAGAGCAGCAGCCCGCGCGCGGTGTCGGTCAGGCCCGAGTGATGGAAGGCGAGTGACCACTGCTCGTGGCGGTGCCGCAGGTTGTGACGCATGCCGGCCATGACCTCGGGCGCGAGCGCCTCGACGCGGAACTGCTCGAACATCTCGAACAGCATGCGCTCGACCGGCTCTTCAGGGCGAAGGCTTTCATGCAATGCCGCGTCGGACACGGTGAGCCGCAGCGCGAGCCCATCGGCCACGCCGCGGAACGAGGCGAAGTCGTCGGTGTCGGCAGAGGGATGCAGGTGCGGCGCGAACCACGGCAGCGCCACACGCCCTCGGTGCAGGCGCTTGCCGCGAAAGTGCAGGTCGCGCTCGCCGCTGAAGGCCCGAACCACGCCCGCGCAGAGCTCGGCGACCTGCTCCTCCTGCCGCACGCGGCGCTGCATCGCACTGGCCGATGCAGGCGAGTCGGTCATTCGTGCGAACCCGGCGAGAGCTGGTGCGACTCCTTCAGTTCCTGGTCGAAGCAGCGCTGGAAGTATTCCGCCACCAGCGGCCGCTCGGCGTCGTCGCACTTGTTGACGAAGGAGAGGCGGAACGCGAGCGCCGGGTCCTTGAAGATTTCGACGTTCTCGGCCCAGGTGATGACGGTGCGCGGCGACATCAGCGTGGAGAGGTCGCCAGCCGCGAAACCTTTGCGCGTGAGGTCGGCCACGGCCACCATCGCCGCGACCAGCTTGCGCCCCGCATCGCCCGCGAGCGAGGGCACGCGCGCCTGCACGATCGCGATCTCTTCGTCGGCCGGCAGGTAGTTGAGCGAGGCGACGATGTTCCAGCGATCGATCTGCGCATGGTTGAGCCGCTGCGCGCCGTGGTAGAGGCCATTGAGGTTGCCAAGGCCCACCGTGTTGGCCGTGGCGAAGAGGCGAAAGAACGGGTGCGGCCGCAGCACCTTGTTCTGGTCCATCAGCGTGAACTTGCCGTCGCGCTCCAGGATGCGCTGGATGACGAACATCACATCGGGCCGGCCCGCGTCGTACTCGTCGAAGATCAATGCCACGGGCCGCTGCAGCGACCAGGGCACGATGCCTTCCTGGAACTCGGTGACCTGCTGGCCTTCGCGCAGCACCACTGCGTCTTTTCCCACGAGATCGAGGCGGCTGATGTGGCCATCGAGGTTCAGGCGCACGCAGGGCCAGTTCAGGCGCGCGGCGACCTGCTCGATGTGGGTCGACTTGCCGGTGCCGTGCAGGCCTTGCACCATCACGCGGCGGTCGCGCGTGAAGCCCGCGAGGATCGCGAGCGTCACATCGGGGTTGAAGCGGTAGACCGCATCGACCTCGGGCACATGGTCATCGCGCTCGGTGAAGGCGGGCACCTGCAGGTCGGTGTCGATGCCGAACACCTCGCGCACGCTGAGCATCCGGTCGGGTCGCAGGTTGGCGGTATCGGTCACGGTGGGCTTTCGAAAATCAGGGAGATGTTCAGGCCGTCGCGCGGTCGGAGCCCGCGTCGGCATCGATGCGGCTCAATGCGAGCGCAGCGCGTTGCAGCGCGGGCAGCAGCGTCTTCGCCTTCGCCGCATCGAGCCGCATGATCGGCGCCTGCACCGCGATGCACAGGTTCGAGGGCGCCTCGTCGCCCGAAGGCACCAGCGCGGCGATGCACAGCAGGCCGGGCAGGAACTCTTCGTTGTCGATTGCGAAGCCGTCCTTGCGCACGCGCTGCACTTCCTTCTCGAGCGCTTCGGGATCGGTCAGCGTCTTGGCGGTGTACGTCTCCAGCGGTGCGTTGGAGAGCAGCCGGCGGCGCTGTGCTGCGCTCATCTGCGAGAGGAAGATCTTGCCGCTGGCCGAGCAGTGCACCGGCACGCGCGAGCCCGGATGCAGGTAGAAGCGCAGCGGCGCGGCGGTTTCCACGCGGTCCAGGTACACGACCTCACTGCCCGAGAGCGAGGTGAGGTTGCAGCTCTCGCCGATTTCCTCGACCAGTTGACGCAGCACCGTGTGGCGCGCGCCGTGCAGGCTGTCGTTGAAGAGCAGGTTCTCCGACAGGCGCCGCAGCCGCGTGCCGATGCCGTAGTGCCGCCCGTCGCCTTCGCGCTGCAGGAGCCCCGCGCCTTCGAGCTGCTGCAGCATGCGGTGCAGCGTGGGCTTGGGCAGGCCGGTCTCTTCGACGAGGCCCTGCAGCGAGTAGCGCTGGTCTTTCGCGGCCATGACTTCGAGCAGGCCGAAGAGGCGCATGGTGGGCGTATCGCCCGCCGGTTCCGCGACTTCGGGTGTGAGGCCTTTGACGATCTTCATGCGGCGGATCATAGTTGTTTTACAAAAAACAAGACAAGGCGTACCGATTTTTGTAAATTGTTTGACGCCACGGCCTTGCCGTCCTATATTCCGCCGGAAAGAAATTCGGAACAAGTGGTTCCGACTTTCGAGTTGCAGCATCCCGCCCGACCCGCCCCATTTCCATCAGGAGACGCTTCCATGAGCCAGAAGAAACCCGCCGCCCCCGCCCGCGAAGCCGTCACCGGCGTGCAGAAGATGACGCCCTCCGAGGCCTTCGTCGAGACCATGGTCGCCAACGGCGTGACCGACATCTTCGGCATCATGGGTTCGGCCTTCATGGACGCGATGGACATCTTTGCGCCCGCCGGCATCCGCCTGATTCCTGTGGTGCACGAGCAGGGCGGCGCCCACATGGCCGATGGCTACGCACGCGTGTCGGGCCGCCATGGTTTGGTGATCGGCCAGAACGGCCCCGGCATCAGCAACTGCGTGACCGCCATCGCGGCCGCCTACTGGGCGCACAGCCCGGTCGTGATGATCACGCCCGAGACCGGCACCATGGGCATGGGCCTCGGCGGCTTCCAGGAGGCCAATCAACTCCCGATGTTCCAGGAGTTCACCAAGTACCAGGGCCACGTGAACAACCCCAAGCGCATGGCCGAGTACACGGCGCGCTGCTTCGACCGCGCCATCTCCGAGATGGGCCCGACGCAGCTCAACATTCCGCGCGACTACTTCTATGGCGAGATCACCACCGAGATCCCGAAGCCGATGCGCGTGGAGCGCGGCGCGGGCGGCGAGAACAGCCTGAACGCCGCGGTCGAACTGCTGGCCTCGGCCAAGTTCCCGGTGATCCTCTCGGGCGGCGGCGTGGTGATGGGCGATGCGGTGGCCGAGTGCCAGGCGCTGGCCGAACGCCTGGGCGCACCGGTCGCGAACGGGTACCTGCGCAACGACTCGTTCCCCGCGAGCCATCCGCTGTGGGCCGGCCCGCTCGGCTATCAGGGCTCCAAGGCCGCGATGAAGCTCATCGCGCAGGCCGACGTGGTGCTCGCGCTCGGCTCGCGCATGGGCCCCTTCGGCACGCTGCCGCAACACGGCATGGACTACTGGCCGAAGGACGCGAAGATCATCCAGGTCGAAGCCGACCACACCAACCTCGGGCTGGTGAAGAAGATCACCGTCGGCATCCACGGCGACGCGAAGGCCACCGCCAAGGAACTGCTCAAGCGCCTGCAGGGCAAGACGCTCGCCTGCGACGCCACCAAGGCCGAGCGCGCCGACAAGATCAAGGCCGAGAAGGCCGCATGGGAAAAAGAGCTCGACGAGTGGACCCACGAGCGCGACCAGTTCAGCCTTGACGCCATAGAGGAAGCCAAGGGCGAGAAGACGCCCACCGGCGGCAGCTACCTGCACCCGCGCCAGGTGTTGCGCGAACTCGAGAAGGCCATGCCGCCGCGCGTGATGGTCTCCACCGACATCGGCAACATCAACGCCATTGCCAACAGCTACCTGCGCTTCGAGGAGCCGCGCAGCTTCTTCGCGCCGATGAGCTTCGGCAACTGCGGCTACTCGCTGCCCACCATGATCGGCGCCAAGTGCGCCGCGCCCGACCGCCCGGCCGTGGCTTACGCGGGCGACGGCGCCTGGGGCATGAGCATGGTGGAAATCATGACGGCCGTGCGCCACGACATTCCGGTGACGGCGGTGGTCTTCCACAACCGCCAGTGGGGCGCGGAGAAGAAGAACCAGGTCGACTTCTACAATCGCCGCTTCGTCGCGGGCGAGCTCGAAAGCGAGAGCTTCGCGGGCATCGCCAAGGCGATGGGCGCCGAGGGCATCGTGGTCGACAAGCTCGAAGACGTGGGCCCCGCGCTCAAGAAGGCCATCGACATGCAGATGAACGAAGGCAAGACCTGTGTGATCGAGATCATGTGCACCCGCGAGCTGGGCGATCCGTTCCGCCGCGATGCGCTGTCGAAGCCGGTGCGCTTCCTGGACAAGTACAAGGACTACGTCTGACCGAATCGCTGCTCACGCTGAACGCCGGGTCGTCGTCGATCAAGGTCGCGCTGTTCGATGCGGCTGGCAGCGGCGATGCGCTGCCGGCCGCGCGCTGGTCGGGGCAGGCCGACGGGCTCGGCGCCGGGCTGAAGGCGCGGCTGCGCATTCGCGATGCGGAAGGCCGCACGCTGCACGATGCGGCGCTCGATGGCGACCGGCGCTCGCACCAGGGCGCGCTCTCAGCGCTGCTCGAATGGCATGCAAGTCAGGGCGAGGGAAAGGGCGGTGGCGATCGCATCGCCGCGGTCGGCCATCGCATCGTGCACGGCGGCGTGAACTTTGTGACGCCGGTGCGCATCGACGATGCGGTGCTCGCCGAACTGGCCGCGCTCGAGCCGCTGGCGCCGCTGCACCAGCCGCACAACCTGGCGGGCGTTCGCGCTGCGATGAAGGCTTTCGATGGCGTGCCGCAGGTGGCGTGCTTCGACACGGCTTTTCATTCGACGCAGACCGAGGTGAACCGCCGTTTCGCGCTGCCGCGCGCGCTGCACGATGCGGGTGTGCGGCGTTATGGGTTCCATGGGCTTTCGTACGAGTCGATCGTCGCGCAATTCACGCGCCTTGCCCCTGAGTTGGCGGACAAGCGCGTGATCGTCGCGCACCTGGGCAACGGCGCCTCGATGTGCGCAATGGCGCAGGGCCGCTCGGTCGCGACGACGATGAGCTTTTCGCCGCTCGATGGCCTCACCATGGGCACGCGCTGCGGGCACCTCGATGCCGCGGTCGTGCTGTACCTCATGCGCTCGCACGGCATGTCGGCCGAGCAGGTCGAGACGCTGCTGTTTCGCGAATCGGGCCTGCTGGGCCTGTCGGGCGTGTCGAGCGACATGCGCGAGCTTGAAGCATCCACGGCACCCGAGGCCGCCGAAGCCATCGCGCATTTCATCGAGCAGGTCGTGCAACACATGGGCAGCCTTGCCGCCGCGCTGCGCGGTGTCGATGCGGTGATCTTCACCGGGGGCATCGGCGAGAACGCGAGCGCGCTGCGCGAGCGCATCCTCGAAGAATGCGACTGGCTTGGCGTGCACGTCGATGCGGCCGCCAACGGCGCGGGCCATGCGCGGCTCACGACGCCCGAAAGCCCCGTGAGCGCCTGGATGCTGCGCACCGACGAAGAGGCGGTCATCGCGCGCCACACCGCGCAGGTCGTAGACGCCGCCTAGCGTGCGGCCTGCGTGCGCGGCACGATCGCGCCGCAGTGCCTCAGGAAATCCGCCGTCGCGCGGCCCAGCAGCTTGTCGCGGTGCATCACCGTGGCCAGGCGCCGCATGCCCGCCGGCAGCCGCGTGCGCAGCTCGACCAGATGCCCGTCTTCCAGCGCCTGCGCCACCGTGTAGCGCGAGAGGCAGGCCAGGGCCGTGCCCGAGGCCACCACGCGCTTGATGGCCTCGGTGCTGCCGAGCTCGAAGCCCACATGCACCTGCTCCAGGTTCTGGATCAGCCAGGCATCGGTGACCTGCCGCGTGCCCGAGCCAAGCTCCCTCAGAACCCAGGTGGCCTGCGAGAGCTGGCGGTGCGTGGCGATGCGGTTCGCGAGCGCATGGCCCGGCGCGGCGACGATGACCAGCTCGTCTTCGCGCCATGCGCGCACCACGAGATCGGGGTGCGTCTGCGGGCCTTCGATGAAGCCCACGTCCACCTCGAAACCGGCCACCGCCTCGATCACGTCGCGGGTGTTCGCGATGTGCAGGTGCACCTGGCTCTGCGGATGCAACGCGGTCCATTGCGACACGCGCTCGGGCAGCAGGTATTCGCCGATGGTAAAGCTCGCTGCCACGCGCAGTGGCGCCGCATGCTCGCCGCTGAAGAGCGCCTGCACCTCGCTGGCCTGATCGAGCAGCGCCTGCGCCTTGGGCAGCAGCGCGCGGCCGTTCTCGTTGAGCACCAGCCGGCGGCCGATGCGATCGAACAGCAAGACGCCGACGGACGATTCCAGGTCGGCCAGCGCGCTGCTCGCGGCGGACTGCGAACGCGCCACGCGGTCGGCCGCCGCCCGGGTGCTGCCTCCGCGCGCGGTGGCCACGAACACCTCGAGCTGGCGCAGGTTCAGGCGCAGGCGCTGAGGGAGCTGTTGATCTGATTTTCCGGTCATGGTGAGCGATATTCTCCGCTTTTCCGATTGATCACGGCTCCCTAACATCGGCGCTGCCACGCTTGAAAACAAAGGACCGCCAGTGTTCAGTTTCCTGTCCCGAGAGCCCGTGCACGACCCGCTCACCGCGCCGACGCCCACGGCGGACACCGAGGTCAAGACCACCACCTGCTACATGTGCGCCTGCCGCTGCGGCATCCGCGTGCACCTGCGCGAGGGCGAAAAGGGCCCCGAGGTGCGCTACATCGACGGCAACCCGAACCATCCGCTGAACCAGGGCGTGATCTGCGCCAAGGGCTCCTCGGGGATCATGAAGCAGGTGTCGCCCGCGCGCATCACGCAGCCGCTCTTGCGCAAGGCCGGCAGCGAGCGCGGGGCGGGGGAGTTCGAGCCCATCAGCTGGGAGCGCGCCTACGACATGCTGACCGAGCGGCTCGGCAAGATCCGCGCGACCGATCCGAAGAAGTTCGCGCTCTTCACCGGGCGCGACCAGATGCAGGCGCTCACCGGCCTCTTTGCGCGGCAGTTCGGCACGCCCAACTACGCGGCGCACGGCGGCTTCTGCTCGGTCAACATGGCCGCGGGAATGATCTACACCATCGGCGGCAGCTTCTGGGAGTTCGGCGGACCCGACCTGGAACGCGCCAAGCTGTTCGTGATGATCGGCACGGCCGAAGACCACCACAGCAATCCGATGAAGATCGCGATCAGCAAGTTCAAGCGCGCGGGTGGGCGCTTCATCTCGATCAACCCGGTGCGTACCGGCTATTCGGCGATTGCGGACGAGTGGATTCCCATCAAGCCCGGCACCGATGGCGCGCTGTTCATGGCGCTGCTGCACGAACTCATCGGCAACGAGTTGGTGGACCATGCGTTCCTCAAACGCTTCACCAATGCACCGCAGCTCGTGGTGCTGGACGACTGTGAGCGCGAAGGGCTGTTCGCGTTCGATCCCGAGCGCGGGCCACCGGGCGATGGCCGCCATCCGCACAACAAGCTGGTGTGGGACAAGGCAAGCGGCAGCGTGAAGCCGGCGTACCCCGAGGGCATTGCCGATGGATGCGACCCGGCGCTCGAAGGCCACTACACGCTCGCCGACGGGACACGCGTCGCGCCCTCGTTTCAGTTGCTGCGCGAGCGTGTGGCGCTCTGCACGCCCGAATGGGCGCAGGGCATCACCGGCATCGATGCGGCGCGCATCCGAAAGCTTGCGCGCGAGATGGGCGAGACGGCGCTCAAGCAGGCCTTCGAGCTGCCGATTCCGTGGACCGATGCGTGGGGCAAGAAACACCCGACCACGCAGGCGCGGCCTGTGGCTTTCCATGCGATGCGCGGGCTCGCGGCGCATTCCAACGGCTTCCAGACCGTGCGTGCGCTTGCGGTGCTGATGAGCGTGCTCGGCACCATCGATGCGCCCGGCGGTTTCAGGCACAAGGCGCCGTACCCGCGACACATCGTTCCCAACTACCGCGCGTTCAACGATCCCGGCATGATCCAGCCGAACACGCCGCTCAATGCCGCGCCGCTCGGTTTTCCGGCCAACCCGGAAGAGCTGGCGATCAACCCCGATGGCTCGCCGATCCGCATCGACCACGCCTTCTCGTGGGAGCACCCGCTGTCGGCGCACGGGCTCATGCACAACGTGATCACCAACGCGGTGAAGGGCGACCCGTATCGCATCGACACGCTGCTGATCTTCATGGCCAACATGGCGTGGAACTCGAGCATGAACACCATGGGCGTGCGCGAGATGCTCAACCGCAAGGACGAGAAGGGCGAACACATGATTCCCTTCCTCGTGGTGTGCGATGCCTTCCAGAGTGAGACCGTGGCCTTCGCCGACCTGGTGCTGCCCGACACCACGTACCTTGAGCGGCATGACGTGATGGGCATGCTCGATCGGCCGATCTCGGAGTTCGACGGGCCGGTCGATTCGGTGCGCGTGCCGGTGGTGCCGCCGACGGGGGAGTGCAAGCCTTTTCAGGAAGTGCTGATCGAACTGGCGTCGCGGCTGAAGTTTCCGGCCTTCACCACGCCGGAGGGCGGGCGCAAGTTCACGGGTTACCCGGACTTCGTCGTCAACTTCGAGCCGCAGCCGGGCATCGGCTTTCTCATGGGCTGGCGCGGCAAGGACGGCACCGAGCACCTTCGCGGCGCGCCGAACCCGAAGCAGTGGGAGGCGTATGCGGAGAACAACTGCGTGTTCCAGTACCACATGCCCGAGACCATGCACTACATGCGCAACTGGAACCGGGAGTACCTCGACTTCGCGAAGGACAAGGGCTGGCGCCAGCGCAACGACCCGGTGCAGTTGGCGCTGTACTCCGACACGCTGCAGAGCTTTCGGCTCGCGGCGCAGGGTAAGAGCCCGGGGCGGCAACCGCCGGAGGCGCTGCGCGAGCGCATCGAGAAATACTTCGATCCGCTGCCGTTCTGGTATCCACCGCTCGAGGAGGCCGCGACCGATCTCGATGCGTATCCGCTCAACGCGCTGACACAGCGGCCGATGGCGATGTACCACTCGTGGGATTCGCAGAACGCGTGGCTGCGGCAGATCCACAGCCACAACTACCTGCATGTGAATCCGCTCACCGCCGAGGCCGCGGGCATTGCGGATGGCGGCTGGTGCTGGGTCGAGAGCCAGTGGGGCAAGGTGCGCTGCATGCTGCGCTACAGCGAGGCGGTGGAGCCCGGTACGGTGTGGACGTGGAATGCGATCGGCAAGGCCGATGGGGCGTGGCAGCTCGCACCCGGTTCGGACGAGGCGCGCAAGGGCTTTCTGCTCAACCACCTGATCAGCGAAGAACTGCCGTGCGAAGGCACGGCGAGTGGGCGCATCAGCAATTCCGATCCGATCACCGGGCAGGCAGGCTGGTATGACGTGCGCGTGCGCATTCGGCCGGCCGAACCGGGCGAGCCTGAAGAGAGCTTTCCGCAGATCGCGAGCATGCCGAGTCCGCCCGGGGTGCTGGGCAAGGCGGCGAGCGTGCTGACGTACTTTGCGGGGAGGGGCAAGAAATGATGCAGTGGCTGAAAGACCTGATGGGCGGCAGCACTGCCAGTGCCAGCTTCGCGGAAACGCAACCGAGCCTGCGCGCGGAACAGGGCGAGACGCTCGCCAAGCAACTTGCCCTCGTCATCGACCTGAACGTGTGCGTCGGCTGCCATGCCTGCGTGACTTCGTGCAAGCAATGGAACACCTCCGGCAGCGCCGGTCCGCTCGCCGACGAGCGCCCCTACGCCGCAAACCCGACCGGCACCTTCTTCAACCGCGTGCAGACCTACGAGGCCGGCGCCTTCCCGGCGACCGAGACGGTGCACCTCCCCAAGAGCTGCCTGCACTGCGAAGACCCGCCCTGCGTGCCCGTGTGTCCGACCGGGGCGAGCTACAAGCGCAAGGAAGATGGCATCGTGCTCGTCGACTACGACAAGTGCATCGGCTGCAAGTACTGCGCATGGGCCTGCCCCTACGGCGCGCGCGAACTCGATGAAGAGCGCCAGGTCATGACCAAGTGCACGCTCTGCGTGGACCGCATCTACGACGAGATGTTGCCCAAGGAAGACCGCAAGCCCGCCTGCGTGAAGGCCTGCCCGACGGGCGCGCGGATCTTCGGCGACGTGAAGGACCCGGACTCCGACGTGTCGAAGGCGATTCGCGAACGCGGCGGCTACCAGCTGATGCCGGAGTGGGACACCAGCCCGGCGAACCAGTACCTGCCGCGCCGCATCACGCAGTCGACCGACGCGCAGGGGTAATGGCATGCATCCCGCGTTTTCGATTCTTTTCTTCACCACGCTGGCCGGTGCGGCGCAGGGCCTTGTCTTCACGCTGGCGCTCGGTGCGCTGTTCGGCCTGGAAATGGCGCCGGGCTTCCTCACGTTGGCATTGGGCGTGGCCGAGGTGTTGCTCGTGGCCGGGCTCGCGGCTTCGTTCATGCACCTGGGGCGCAAGACGCGTGCGTGGCGTGCGGTGCTGATGTGGCGCACCTCGTGGATGTCGCGCGAAGTGATCGTGCTGCCGGCCTTCATCGCGCTGGTGGCGCTGTGGTGGCTGTCGCTGCGCCTCGGTGCGGGCGCACCGTGGTCGTGGCTGTTGCCGGTGCTCGTGTTGCTCGGTGCGGTCGCGCTCTGGTATTGCACCGCGATGATCTATGCGTGCCTGCGCTTCATCGAGGAATGGGCGCATCCGCTCACCATCGTCAACTTCACGCTGATCGGGTTGTCGTCGGGGCTGGTGCTGGCGTGCGCGATGGCGGCGGTCGCCGGCGAGGCGCGCTTCGTGCAGGTCTTCGGGCCGTGCGCGCTCGTCGCCACGCTGGCGGCATGGGCGGCGCGCGGTCAGGCCTTGCGGCGCAATGCCGGCATCCGCCACAAGTCGACACTTCAATCGGCCACGGGCATCCGCTCGGAAAAGCTGGTGCAGAAATCGATGGGCATGTCGGCCGGTTCATTCAACACGCGCGAGTTCTTTCATGGTGCATCGCTCGCTGCGCTGAAGAACATCAAGCTCGGCTTCCTGCTGCTGGCGTTCGTGCTGCCCGCGCTGCTGCTGGTGTGGGGCGTGGCGAGCGCGGCCGTGCTGCCGTGGTTGCTCGCGGTACTGGTGCAGGCACCGGGGCTGCTGGCCGAGCGCTGGTTCTTCTTCGCGCAGGCCAAGCACCCGCAGAACCTGTATTACCAGGTCGTGTCCTAGGCTTCGTAGTTCAGTGCGAGGCCGGGCGTAGGCCAATCGTCGATCGCAATCAACCGTCCGCTGCCCGAGAGCGTGACGTAGGCCGTGCGCCGGTCACGCCCCCCGAAGCAGATGTTGGTGGTGTAGCGGTCGGGCAGCGGCACGTGCTCGACGGTGCTGCCATCGGGCGCGACGATGCTGATGCCGCCGTGCAGCAGCGTTGCCACGCAGAGATTGCCGAGCGCATCGACGGCCATCGAATCGAAGCGCTGGTAGTGCCCGCCCGGCGAGGCGCACAGCATGCGGCCGCCATGCGGCGAAGGCCAGCCGTCCTTGCGCACGCGGCCCGGTGCGGTGATGTCGAAGGCCCAGACGCGCGCGCCCTCGGTTTCTGCGTAGTAGAGCGTGTTGCCGTCGGGCGATAGGGCGATGCCGTTCGGCGTCGTCACCGGGCGTGCGATCGCGCGGGCGGCGCTGCCATCGCTGTGGCCGTAGAAGAGGCCGCCGCGGTCCATGTCGCGCTCGCGGGTCTTGCCGAGGTCGGTGAAGTAGAAGCCGCCGTGCGCATCGAAAACGATGTCGTTGGGGCCGCAGAGCGCGCCGCCTTCGACCGTGTCGAACAGGCGCTCGGCACGGCCGGTGGCCAGGTTCACGCGCTCGATGCGGCCGCCCGAATAGTCCGTCGCCTGCCCCACGGGCCGGTGGCAGCCGTCGGCCTCGGTGTGCCATTCGAAGCCGCCGTTGTTGCAGATGTAGACCGCGCCGTCCGGCCCGATGGCCGCGCCGTTTGGGCCGCCGCCGAGGTCGGCCACCACCTGCACCAGCCCGTCGTGCCGCACGCGCGTGAGCGTGCCGCGCGCAATTTCGACCAGCAGCACGGAGCCGTCGTCCATGGCAATCGGGCCCTCGGGAAACTGCAGGCCGGTAGCGAGTTCGCGGATGTGCATCGGGGTCTCCATGCGCTGGCTTGTGTGCGCGGGTTGCGAGTTTGCGGCTTCCCGCCGCGCTTTGCACGTTTCATCGAGACGTCATGAGTACGTCACCGCGCCTTTATAGATTGCCGCCTTCGCTTCAACACAACGAGGAGGGCATTCATGACCCGAGGATTCATCGATTCGATCTGGCAGCGCCGGCTGGTGGCGGTTGCCGCCTGCACCGTGATCGCCGCATGCGGTGGTGGCGGAGGAGGAGGTGGTGGTGGGTTCCCATTCGTGGTACCGCCGCCGGCACCCGCTCCGGCCCCTGCTCCGGCACCCCCGGCTCCGCCTCCCGCGCAGGAAGGCGCGGGATTGCCGCATCAGCTGACCGGCTGGGCATTTCTCTCGGACACCGCGCGCTGGCCCGGTCCGACCACGGGGCAGTTCATCACCGCCGCGCTCGGCGTTACGCCGCCTTTCGTCGATGGCCAGCCGATTCCCGGCTTCTCCGCGCTGCTGAAGAACGACGACGGCACCTGGACCGCCATGGCCGACAACGGCTACGGCAGCAAGGGCAACTCGGCCGACTTCGTGATCGGCATCTACAACATCGGCATCGACTTCCGCACGGCATCGAACGGCACCAGCGTGCCGGGTGCGATCAAGCTGAACAGCCGCGTCGACTTCAACGACGCCAAGGGCTTCCTGAAGGACGGCAAGGGCGTCGACCTGAAGATCACCGCCGACTTCGCTAACTACCAGACCGTCTCGGGCAACAACCTGGTCGACAGCGGCAAGCCGGTGGATGCACGCATCCGCAACGGCCGGCTGTTGACGGGCTTCGACCTCGACGTCGAATCGATCGCACGCGCGAGCGACGGCACCTACTTCGTGGGCGAGGAATTCGGCCCCTACATCCTGCACTTCGACAAGGACGGCACGCTCATGAGCGACCCCGTGCCGCATCCGTTCCTGCGCAGCCCCTCGAACCCCGAGGTGATGAACAACGGCGCGAGCGTCACCTCGCTTGCGAGCCGCGGCTTCGAAAGCCTCGCCTTCAACGGCGACCGCAGCCGGCTCTATGCAGTGCCCGAGGCCGCGCCCTCGCTGGCTTCTCTGCGTCCGGTGGCCGATGACGAGCGCTACCTGAACATCTTCGAGTTCGACCCGGCCGCGATGCTCTACACGGGCAAGAACCTGGTCTACAAGAAAGACGGTCCGGCCAAGGACAACCAGATCGTGATCGGCGACATGACGCATGTGGGCGGCAGCCGCTTCGTGCTGATCGAGCGCGACAGCCTGTTCGGCGCGAAGGCGGTGGTCAAGCGCCTGTACATGATCGACCTGAACGTGAAGGACGCCGATGGCGCGCTCAAGAAGACGCTGCTGGTGGACCTGTTGAACATCTCCGACCCGAAGGACATCGGCGGGCCGCTGGCCGGCGTGGCCGATGGAAAGTTCAGCATGCCCTTCGATTCGATCGAGAGCGTCGAGGTGGTGGACGAGCACACGCTCGCGGTGGCCATCGATTCGAACTTCCCGACCGAGGACGGGCGCGTGCCGGGCAACCCGGACGATACGGAGGTGATCACGCTGCGTTTCGACCAGGCGCTGTTCGATCGCAAGGCGCGGTAATTCAGTGTTGAAAATAATCGACGGAAGTTGTTGACGGTTGGGTAAAGACTATTTACAGTCCAACCCACTCGCGGTTCAGCCCGCAAAGTTTTCAGCAACGCGCACAAAGCAGCATCGACCAGGAACCATCGTGAACGCAGCAGCCATCCGCACCCACAGCATTCGACCCGCATCGGGTCGTTCGCTCGCGTGCGTCGCGCTGTGCGATGGCCTCGGCATGCTGCCGCAGAAGCCGCTGCTCATGCTCAATCAGTACCCGAATTCCATTCAAGCGCTGCAGGTCAACCTGTGGGATTGCGCTTATGAGGATCGGATGACACCGGGTGGAGGAAGCGCTTAGGCGCGTAACTCCCAAGCGCTCTTGCACAGAGGCCCGGACACCGAAAGGTTCCGGGCCTTTTTGTTTTGTTGTTCAACGTTCAACACAGATGCAGTGATCGCACTGCATGACACCGCGCTTCGGCTCGGTGAACGCTCATTGAAAGTTCGCGGCACATCCATTCATTTATCCACCGCCCCGGTGACGGAACCGGCATACGTGTCCGCCTTAGAAGCGGAATTCTGGGAGTTCGAATCTCCCCTGGGGCACCAATTTTTTCTTGTTCGATTTTTCTCTGGGTGTAGTGTCAATCTGGTAGACGGCCTGCCTTGGAAGCAGGAGGCTGCAGGTTCAAATCCTGCCACTCAGACCATTGTTTTTTTCTTGTATTCACGCGTGTGTAGCTCAATTGGCAGAGCACTGGACTCCAAACCCAGCGGTTGAAGGTTCGAATCCTTCCGTGCGCGCCATTTTTTGTCTCGTTCGTCTAGCGGTCAGGACGTCGGGTTTTCATCCCGAAGATCGTGGGTTCGAATCCCACACGAGGCCCCAGTTTGATGGCCCTTCGCCTAGTGGTCCAAGGCACCGGGTTTTGATCCCGGCATCCAAGGTTCGAATCCTTGAGGGTCTGCCACCTTTTGTTTTTTCTCTTTTCTTCGTTCCGCTAACTCAGTGGCCAGAGTGCCTCCCTGTCCAGGAGGAAGCCAGGGGTTCGACTCCCCTGCGGAACGCCACATACACACAACCTTCACTTCACCTGGATCGTGAGCAGCACTGGCGACTGCAGCGGGCTGTAACCCCGCCTCCTCGGAATACTTCGTTCGACTCGAAGACGATCCACCACACATTGACTGATTGATTGATTCATTCATGCATTGAATCTTCGGCGTGGTAGCAAAGCGGCCATGCAACGGATTGCAAATCCGTGGACCCCGGTTCGACTCCGGGCTGCGCCTTCATCCCACTCGCAGTCGGCCTTCCGCGCCTGCTTTGTGTCTCTCGGCCCACAGTTATTTTTAACAGCGGCACCGCTCTGGGTAATCTGAAAGTATCACTACGCTGCCATTGGGCCGCCATCGTGACGCCTTTGTCCTTGTTCGCGGGAATGTGCGAGATATCATTTGGGGAAATGCGCGCGGCCTGCGGTCGTGCACGGCGCATCCGGGCAATAAATACAGCAGATCGGCCTGAACTTCGTTCACCAAAAAGCCGACTGAAAGAGAAGAGACAAGTTGCGCTTCAGGATCACGGGGGCGTCGCGACATGCGGCGGATCGAGAGTCAAGGGGAGCGAGAAATACATGTCGGATTTCAATTCTGCATCGCTGGGTGTGCAGTTGCGCGCGGGCACGACGCAGCGCGACCGCCTGCTGGTGCTGCACACGCCGCTGGGTGCCAACAAGCTGCTGGCCGAACGCCTCGAAGGCATCGAGTCCATCGACGACGGCGGCTTCCGCTTCGAACTCACGGCGCTGAGCGACGACGCGCACATCGAACTCAAGACCCTGATCGGCCAGGGCGTACGCCTGGACCTGCAGACCGCGCAAAGCCGCACCGAACTGCGCCCCTTCCACGGCCACGTGACCCAGGCCGAATGCGTCTCGAGCAACGGCGGCATGGCGCGCTACCGGCTCGTCATCGAGCCGTGGCTCGCCTTCCTGCGCCATCGCCAGGACAGCTGCCTCTTCCA
>NZ_JAUSSG010000004.1 GCF_030812215.1 Variovorax boronicumulans
ACGCGCGCGCTGGCCATCGTCCACCCGGGCCGGGCGGGGTGGGAACGCCCCGGGTAGGTGTGCGGCCGCGCCCCCCCCCCCCCCCCCGGGGGGGGGGGGGGGGCCCCCCCCCCCCCCCCCCCCCGCGCCCCCCAAACGAGCACGTACTAAAAGTCTCCCAAAAGCCCAGCAATGCTTCGCCATTCCGAAGGAGTCCACATGACCATTGTTTTGCAAAGCACCGTCGCCGCATCGCTGGGCATACAGCAGCTGTCCAACGCATTCACCCCGGCCTTTTCTCACTTGCGCATTCTTCGCAACCTCATCATCCCGATGCCTTCGGGATGCGCGGTTCCCACGGCGCGCATCGATGCCGTCATCGTGTGCGAGACCGGTGTGTACCTGTTCGAGATCAAGGCATGGCGCAACGCCTTCGTCTACCGGAAGAAATCCGACGAGGCCCCGCCGCGCTGGTTTTTGCGGCTCAACGGATGCGCACGCGCACGCGAAGTGAAAGACCCCGCATGGCAAGGCGGGCGCAAGACGACGCAGCTTCGCAGCCTGCTGCCCGATGACCTGCGCCTGCAGTACTTCGTGCTCCTGCCCTGCGAAGGCGTGGAGCTCGAAGGCGTCATGCCCGCCGCCGTCATCACGCAGCAAGACCTGCCCTACATCGCGCGGCTCGTGCGCAACAACGGTCGCACCGCGCGCACCTATCCGCTGCTCGATGCCCAGGCCGTCGAACGCACCGTGCAGCGCCTGCTCGACATCCAGGGCGACCTGTCGATGGAGATGCATCTGCAGAACTTCCGCGAAAGAAACGAACAGCAACCGCCTGTGCGATGGCCCGTCATGCGCGCCATGGGGTTGCAGTAACAGCCTTTACCAAAGCCCCCAGAAAGCGTCCCATATTTCTCCGACATTGCCGAAGACCATGCGGCGATGCATTTCCCCAAGTCCCTCGCGGCCATCGCTGCACTGCTCGTTTCGATGGCCGCCGTTCCCGCATGGGCGGCCGACCCTTTCACCGTTCGCGACATACGCCTCGAAGGCCTGCAGCGCGTCGAGCCCGGCACCGTCTTTTCCACCCTCGGCATCAAGGCCGGCGACAACTACAGCGACGAGCGCGGCAGCGCGGCCATTCGCGCGCTGTTCGAACTGGGTCTTTTCAAGGACGTGCGCATCGACGTCGATGGCAACGTGCTCGTGGTCATCGTGGAAGAGCGTCCCACGGTCGCCGATGTCGACTTCGTCGGCACCAAGGAGTTCGAGAAGTCCGCGCTGCAGAAAGCATTGCGCGAAATCGGTCTCGCCGAAGGCCGCCCCTACGACAAGGCGCTGGCCGACCGCGCCGAGCAGGAGCTCAAGCGCCAGTACGTGAGCCGCAGCCTCTACAACGCCGAGGTCGTGACCACCGTCACGCCGCTGGAGCGCAACCGCGTCAACCTGACGTTCACCGTCGCCGAAGGCGAGTCCGCGCGCATCAAGAGCGTGCGCGTCGTCGGCAACAAGGCCTTCAGCGAGAGCACGCTGCTCGACCTGTTCGACCAGGACAGCGGCGGCTGGCTCGACTGGTACACCAAGTCGAACCAGTACTCGCGCAGCAAGCTCGCCGCCGACCAGGAAACGCTGCGCTCCTACTACCTCACGCGCGGCTACCTGGAGTTCCGCATCGACTCCACGCAGGTCGCCATCTCGCCGGACCGGCAGTCGATCGACCTCACGCTCAACATCACCGAGGGCGAGAAGTTCGCGGTGGCCGGCGTGCGGCTCGAAGGTAATTATTTCGGCCGCGAAGACGAGTTCAAGACCCTCGTGACGGTACGCCCCGGCGCGCCCTACAACGGCGAGGACGTGGCCGCCACCACCAAGGCCTTCACCGATTACTTCGGCACCTTCGGCTACGCGTTCGCGCGGGTGAAGGCAGAACCCGACATCGATCGGGCCAACCACCGCGTCACGATGGTGCTGAAGGCGGAACCCGCGCGGCGCGTCTACGTGCGGCGGCTGAACATCGGCGGCAACGCGCGAACGCGCGACGAGGTGATCCGCCGCGAGTTCCGGCAGTTCGAAGGCGCCTGGTACGACGGCAACAAGATCAAGCTCTCGCGCGACCGCGTCGACCGGCTCGGCTACTTCACCGAGGTGAACGTGGAGACCGCCGAGGTGCCCGGCAGCAACGACCAGATCGACCTCACGGTCAACGTGGCCGAGAAGCCCACCGGCTCGCTGCAACTGGGCGCGGGCTACTCGTCGACCGACAAGATCTCGCTCACCTTCGGCATCACGCAGGAGAACGTGTTCGGCTCGGGCAACTACCTCGGGCTGCAGGTCAACACCAGCTCGTACAACCGCACGATCTCGCTCACCGCCACCGACCCGTACTTCACGAAAGACGGCATCTCGCGCACGCTCAACGTCTTTCACACGACCACGCGGCCCTACTACGAGGCCGACGGCAACTACAAGCTCGCGAGCGATGGCGGCTCGGTGCGCTTCGGGCTGCCGGTGGGCGAACTGGACACGGTGTTCCTTGGCATCGGCGTGGAGCGCTACTCGTTCACGCCCGGCACCAACGGCGCGTACACGTTGGTCGACGGCTCCTACGTCTACACCGGCACGCCGCAGGCCTACCTCGACTACTTCAAGTGCACCGGCACCGCGCCGAGCGTGGTGTGCAGCGGCAGCAACGTGGTGGGCATTCCCGCGACGGTGGGGTGGTCCCGCGACGACCGCGACAGCGCGCTGGTGCCGACCACCGGGCGCCTGCAGCGCGCGAACCTCGAGGTGGGCGTGGGCAGTGCGCTGCGCTACCTGAAGACCGACTACCAGTACCAGCAGTACTTCGCGCTCTCCAAGCAGTACACGCTGGCCATCAACGGCCAGCTCGGCTATGCGAAGGCGCTGGGCGGCAGCACCTTCCCGATCTTCAAGAACTTCTACGCGGGCGGGCTCGGTTCCATTCGCGGTTTCGAGCAGAACTCGCTCGGGCCGGTCGATGCCGTCACCGGTGGTTCGCTCGGCGGCACACGCCGCGCGATCTTCAACATGGAGTTCAGCACGCCCTTCCCCGGCGCGGGCAACGACCGGTCGCTCAGGCTCTACACCTTCTTCGATGCGGGCAACGTGTTCGCCGACCGCACCGCGAGCATGACCGATGCGCAGTGGAAGGCGCAGAACCGCATTCGCGCCTCGGCGGGGCTGGGCATCAGCTGGATCTCGCCGCTGGGCCCGCTGCGGCTGGCCTATGCGGTGCCGCTCGCCTACCAGAAGGTCGACACCGCCAATGGCATCGCGGCGGACCGCACGCAGCGTTTCCAGTTCCAGATCGGAACTTCCTTTTGAGGAAAGGGACCACGCCATGAGCCGCATCCTGATGGTCGAAGACGGGCGCGACAGCGCCTTTTCACTGCTGGACCACCTCCACAACGCCGGCCACCAGGTCGAGCACATCGGGGACGGCGCGGCGGCGCTCGACCGCATCCTGAGTTCGCCGCCCGCGCTCACCTTGCTCGACGTGGCGCTGCCGCAGATCGACGGCCTGCAGGTGCTGCAGAAGGTGCGCTCGCACAGCGACCATCCGATCATCATGCTGACGGCACGCACGCGCGAGGTCGACCGCCTGCGCGGGCTCGACCTGGGCGCCGATGACTATGTCTGCAAGCCGTTCTCGCCGCGTGAGGTGGTGGCGCGCGTGCACACAGTGCTGCGCCGCCATGCGCAGCGCGACGGGGCTTCTGCGGCACCGTCGAAGTCGGTGTCGTTCCGGGACGCGCATGGCGGCGCGCACCTGGAGGGGCACGCGCTCGATCTCACCCGCCGCGAGCTCCTGCTGCTGCGCACGTTGTCGCGCGATCCGGGGCGGGTGTTCACGCGCTCGAAGCTGCTGGAGGCCGCGTTTCCGGAAGCGCTCGATGTGAACGAGCGCGCGGTCGACGGGCACATCAAGAACCTGCGCAAGAAGCTCACGGCCGTGGCGCCCTCGCACGGCTGGATCCGCTCGATCTACGGCGTGGGCTTCAGTTTCGCGGAGCGGCCTGCCTGAGCGCGGCACGCGGCATCGCGCGGCGTGGCCGGGCCGGTGCGCATGATCGGCGCCAGGGTCGAGAGGCTCGCGTTGCGCCCCTCGGCCGGAAGGCGCTCGCCGCATCCCCCACGCGCGGCGATGCAGGCGCCCAGTGCCAGGCCACTGAAGGCCAGCAGGCCCATGAGGCGTTGGACCAACGGCAACCCGCCGGTCGATGGCGTCGCCACGGGATGCATCCAGGCGGTTTCGCTGTGAGACGGCATCGCGGTCTGCAACGCTCAGTCCTTGGCGGATTGCGCGATGCCGCTCATGCGCTTTCCTCCTCGGCCTCGGCGCCCGGCGCCCTGGCCCGTGTGGCGCGCGCCTCCGCCCAGACGACCAGCAGCGTCCATACATGGGTGACCACCCAGAAGACCGCCGTGAGCCACAGAAGGAGCAGGTCCATGCCGGGGTCGGACCAGACATCGGCCCACGACCAGGCGGGACGC
Organism: Variovorax boronicumulans; assembly: GCF_030812215.1. Taxonomy (GTDB): domain Bacteria; phylum Pseudomonadota; class Gammaproteobacteria; order Burkholderiales; family Burkholderiaceae_C; genus Variovorax; species Variovorax boronicumulans_C. The sequence goes on from NZ_JAUSSG010000004.1 coordinate 4,495, forward strand.
GCCGGCGCGCAGTGCGCCGGACTGGCCCAGGCCAGCGCGACGGCGGCAAAGGCATGGAGGATTCTGTGGCGGGGACGATGCGTGGCCGGGTTCATGGGCAGGCATCGTGCGTTTCGAATCGGGAGAAATGTGGGAGGGCCACCCGAGCGGATTCTTCCCAGATTCCTCCCAGATTTCTCCCCATTTGCCCGCCATGATCCGCCGCTTGCCTATGACGCCCGCCTGCCCGAAACGCATGCCGCAGAATGCGGCCATGCCTGAGAAGGCGTGAACGAACCCCCATGCCGCGTCTGACACTCTCCCGGAAGATCTTCCTGGCGCTGGCCGCCTTGCTGGTCGTGTTGCTGCTCAGCTTCGTGGGCTTTTCCATCATCGCGCTGCAGCGGGGCCTGGGCGCCTACGTCGCCGAGATCGAGATCCGGCGCATGGACTGGCTCTCCCAGCTCCTCTTGAAGCACTACATCGCCAACGGCGACTGGAAGAAGCTGCGCGACAACGACGAGGCCTGGCACCGCCTGCGCATGGGCCAGCTGGCGGGCGTGCTCGACGGTGCGGCCAGCCCCGACGACCGGCGGCTTCCGCCCTGGTACGAGCGCCGCGTGCAGGGCACCACCCGGAGCGATGGCGACCCCGACAGCGGAGCACCGCCGCCGCCGCTGCCCCCGGCCTCCTCTTCGGCCGCCTCGCCGCAGCTGGACCTGCTGCCCCGGCGCTTCTCGATGCCACCGCCGCCCTGGTTCTTTCCCGACCCACGCTCGGCGGCCGATTCGATCTACCAGCGCCTGGCCGTGCTCGACGCACACGGCACACCGGTGGTCGGCGCCACCATCGATTTCGAGAACGCCGCGCGCCTGCCGATCCGGCGCGGGCGCTCGGTCGTCGGCTACCTGGCGCTCGCGCCCGCGCAGGGCTTCGAGAGCGAAGCCGATCGCGCCTTCCTCGCACGCCAGTCGGGCGTGATCGCGCTCACCGGCATGTGCGGTCTCGCCTTCGCCTTGGTGCTGTCGTGGCTGCTCGCGCGCCGCTGGTTCAAGCCCATCGACGCGCTGACGCAGGCGGCGCAGGACGTGGCGCGCGGGCGGCTTTCCACCCGCGTGACGGTCCATGGCTCCGACGAACTCGCGCTGCTGGGCAAGACCTTCAACGACATGGCACAGCGCCTGGACAAGATCGAGGCCTCGCGGCGCGCCTGGCTGGCCGATGCGGCGCACGAGCTGCGCACACCGCTCGCGGCGATGCGCGCGGAAATCGAGGCACTGCAGGACGGCGTGCGCACCTTCGACGAACGCACCGCGCTGCGCATGCACCGGCAGGTGATCCGGCTCGGCCAGCTGGTCGACGACCTGCGCAGCAGCATGCGCGAACCGCAGAACGACTTGCTCACCACCGCCGTGTTTCCGCTCACGCTGCTGAAAGAGGCGCTGGACCACACGCGCGACCGCTTCGCCCAGCGCGGCATCGCGGTCAACCGGGACGCGATCGACCGCATCGCCGCATCGGCCCAGCCGGTGATCGACGGCGATGCGCACCGGCTGCACCAGGTCTTCATGAACCTGCTGGAGAACACGCTGGCCTACACCGATGCGGGCGGCCGGCTGCGCATCGACGCGACCATCGAAGGCGCGTGGACCGGCAACTGCCTCACGCTGCTGTTCGACGACAGCGCACCCGGCGTGCCCGACGAAGAAATGCCGCGGCTCTTCGACCGCCTGTTCCGCGGCGAAACCTCGCGCAGCCGCGCACTCGGCGGCTCGGGCCTCGGCCTCTCGATCTGCCGCGCGACCATCGAGGCGCATGGCGGCAGCATCGAGGCCGCTCCATCGCCGCTCGGCGGGGTGCGCATGACCATCACCCTTCCACTGGCGGCATCCGCATGACACGCATCGTCATCGTCGAGGACGAGATCGACATCGCCTCGGTGGTGCAGGACTACCTGCGCCACAGCGGCTACGAAACCGCGCATTTCTCCGACGGGCAGAGTGCCCTCGACAGCATCGTTGCCTCGCCGCCCGACCTGACGCTGCTGGACATCATGCTGCCGCGGCTGGACGGCATCGAGGTGCTGCGGCGCGCGCGCGAGCACACGGCGCATCCGATCATCATGCTCACCGCGCGCATCGAGGAGGTCGACCGCCTGCTCGGCCTGGAGCTTGGTGCGGACGACTATGTGTGCAAGCCCTTCTCGCCGCGCGAGCTGGTGGCGCGGGTGCGTGCCGTGCTGCGGCGCACGGCGCCTGGCAGCGCGCCCGGGCAGGCCCCGCAGGGCGGTGCGCCGGGCCTCGTGCTCGACGACGTGCACTGGCGCGCCTCGCTCGAAGGCACGCCGCTGAACCTCACGCGCCGCGAGTTCGGGCTGCTGCAGGTGCTGTCGCGGCACCCGGGCCGCATCTTCTCGCGCGCGCGGCTGCTGGAGCTCGCTTATGACGACACGGTGGACGTGACCGAGCGCGCCATCGACAGCCATGTGAAGAACCTGCGCCGCAAGCTGGGCGCGGTGTCGCCCCTGCACGACTGGATCCGCTCGGTGTACGGGGTGGGGTTCGCGTGGGAGGCGCCGCCACAAGCCTGACTCGAGGGCCCGAAGGCTCGCCGGCCTCGTGGCATGCATCGTGCAAGATCGCAGCCATGCTCCCCCTGTCTCCCGATGCGCTGCGCCAGCGCCTGCGTTCCTTTGCTTCCCGCGCACAGCCGCTGCGCATTTTTCTCACCCTCGGCAGCCTGATGGCGGTGTGCGGCTACACCGGCCACACCGATGCGGTGATTCCCTTGTTCCTCGGCGCCATCGCCAGCGCGCTCGCCGAGACCGACGACAGCTGGCGCGGCCGCCTTCGCGCGCAGCTCGTGACGCAGGCCTGCTTCGCGGTGCTGTCCTTCTCGGTCGAGGCGCTGTTCGGCCGGCCGGTGCTCTTCATCGCCGGGCTCGCGTTCGCCGCCTTCTGGCTCACGATGCTGGGCGCGGTGGAGGCCCGCTACAAGGCCATCGCCTATGCGACGCTGATCCTCGCGATGTACGCCACGCTCGGCATCGAGAACCAGGGCGCGCAAGGCCACGGTCGGGGGCGCGAATCCTTGCTGCTGCTGGCCGGTGCCGGCTGGTATGGCGTCTTCTCGGTGCTGTGGTGCGCGGCCTTTCCGGCGCAGCCGGTGCAGGCGCGGCTGGTCACGCTGTTCACCGTGCTCGGCAACTTCGTGCGCTTCAAGGCGTCGCTCTTCGAGCCGCTGCGGGGCATCGACATCGAACAGAAGCGGCTCTCGCTCGCGCAACTCAACGCCGAAGTGGTGACCGAGCTGAATGCCGCGAAGGAAAGCATCTTCCGCCGCATCGGTGCGCGGGCGCCGACCGGGCGCATCTCGCGCTACCGCGGGCTCTACCTCATCGCGCAGGACGTGCACGAACGCGCGAGTTCCTCGCACGACGACTACAACGCGCTGGCCGACGCGTTCTTCCACAGCGATCTTCTGTACCGCTGCCAGCGCGTGCTCGGCCTGCAGGGGCTGGCGTGCCAGCGGCTTGCCAGCTCGATCGCGCGGCGCGAGCCTTTCGAGGTGGGCGAGGAAACCGTGCAGGCACTGGCCGACCTGCGCGGTGCCATCGAACACGAGCGGGCGCGGGCGACCACGCCGGAACGGCTCGCGCTCCTGGCCTCGGTGGAGGCGCTCGCGCGCAACCTCGCGCAGCTCGACGGGCAACTCGCCGGTGCGAGCCAGCCGTCGGCCCGCGCGGGCCGGACCGAGATGGGCCTCTTCAACCGCTCGCCGCGTTCGTGGCGCGATGCGGTGGAGCGCGTGCGGCGGCAGCTCACGCCGCGCTCGCCGCTGTTTCGCCACGCGCTGCGGCTCGCGATCGCGCTCGTCGCGGGCTACGGCGTGATGCACCTGATCCACCCCGCGCAGGGCTACTGGATCCTGCTGACCACGCTGTTCGTCTGCCAGCAGACCTTTGGCGATACCGTCTCGCGCATGGGCCAGCGCATCGCCGGCACGGCCCTCGGCGTGGTGGCCGGCTGGGCGCTGCTGCAGCTCTTTCCGCAGCCGCTGGTGCAGTCGGTGATCGCAGTGGTGGCGGGCGTGCTGTTCTTCGCGACACGCGCCACGCGCTACCTTCTCGCGACGGCCGCGATGACGCTGCTGGTGCTGATGTGCTTCAACCAGGTGGGCGACAGCGGCTTGCTGCTCGTGCCGCGGCTGGTCGACACCGCCATCGGCAGCGCCATCGCCGGCCTCGCGGTGCTGCTGGTGCTGCCGCATTGGCAGGCGCGGCGCATCAACGAACTGGCGGCCACGGCCATGCGCAGCCATGCGGGGTATCTGCGCCGGATCGTCGAGCAGTACGGCACCGGTCCGCGCGACCACCTCGACTACCGCCTCGCGCGGCGCAACGACCACAACGCCGATGCGGCGCTGTCGACGGCGGTGTCGGACATGTTCCGCGAGCCGGGCTACGTGCGGCCGCGCGCGGGCATTGCGCTGCGCTTTCTCATCCGTTCGCACACGCTGTTGAGTTACCTGTCGGCGCTCGGCGCGCACCGCGCCGCGCTGCCCGATTCGCCGCACATGGCGGTGCTGCGCGACGCGGCCGAAGGCGCGGCGGCGGCGCTCGAAGCGCTGGCCGGCGGGCTGCAGGGCGGTGCGATCGCGGACGATCCCGCCACCGAACCCGCCGTGCGCGCGGCCCTTGCGGCCGCCACCGCGCCGGCGGGCGATGCCGGCGCGGCGGAACGCACCATCCACACCGAACTGGCCCTGGTCTGGCTGCAGATCGACGCGCTGCGCACCCATGCGCGCGAGTGGCTGCAACCCGGGGACGACGCGCCCCCCGCGGCCGAAAGGGCCTGAAACGTCCGACCGCCCCGGTCGGTGAAACAACCCGCCCGAAAGCCCGGCAAGGGGCGACGGGTAAAATGGCGACTTCATGTCACGTTGGTTCGCCGCTACTGTCCTCGCCCTCATGCTGTCGCTCTACGGCTTTGCCGTGTTTGCGCAGGGGTTCGTGGGCGCCGGTCATTCCGCGCATGCCACGGCCGACATGCAGACCTGCACGAGCAGCATGGCGCTCTCCGATGCACTGCTGATCGATGCCATGGACCTGTCGGACGAATTGCCATCGCATGACGAGGCAGGCTCCGAACACGTCGAACTGGTCGACGCCCGCCATCCCTTGGCGGTGCCGCTTTTCCTCTCCGAGCAACCACGCGGCCTCGCCCTGACGCCCGCGCTTTCGCCGCTCCTCGATCGGCCCAAGCGGCCACCCCGCGCCCCCGCCCTGGTCGCCTAAGGCTCCGCCGCGACTGGAGCCTTTGCGGCTCCCGCCTTCTTCCCGATCCGACCGCGTCGCCGCATTCCGGCAACCGCGCCCGCATCGCGAACACCGCCCCCTCTCGTGCCATTTACCGCGTACCCGCTTCGTCGGGACGCCCGATCAAGGAATCAGAATGAACAACGGTCAACCCACCTACCACCCCGGCTTCGACGTACCCGTCGCGTCGGCCCAGGAACGCAACCGCGTTCTTCGCAACACCTACTGGCTGCTCGCGCTGTCGATGGTGCCCACCGTGCTCGGCGCCTGGATCGGCGTCTCCACCGGCCTCGCGCGCGCCATGTCGCCGGGCATCGGCCTCATGGTGTTCCTCGGCGGCGCCTTCGGCTTCATGTACGCCATCGAGAAGACCAAGAACTCGGCCGCCGGCGTGCCGGTGCTGCTGGCCTTCACCTTCTTCATGGGCGTGATGCTGTCGCGCCTCGTGGGCTCGGTGCTGGGTCTCTCGAACGGCGCAAACCTGGTGATGACGGCCTTTGCCGGCACCGGCGCGATCTTCCTGGGCATGGCCACGCTGTCGTCGGTCATCAAGCGCGACCTGTCGGCCATGGGCAAGTGGCTCTTCATCGGCGCCATCCTGCTGCTGGTGGCCGGCATCGCCAACTTCTTCATCCAGTCGAGCGCGCTGATGATGACGCTGGCGGTCGCCGCCATCGGCATCTTCTCGGCCTTCATCCTGCATGACCTCAAGCGCGTGAAGGACGGCCTGGAGACCAACTACATCTCCGCCACGCTGGGCGTCTATCTCAGCATCTACAACGTGTTCCAGGCGCTGCTGGCCCTCTTGGGCATGGGCGGCAGCCGGGACGAGTAACGCTCAAGAAGGGAACCTTCCATGCGCCTCACCACCAAGGGCCGCTTTGCGGTCACCGCGATGATCGACATCGCACTGCACGGCCGCTCGGGCCCGGTCACGCTGGCTTCGATCAGCCTGCGCCAACGGGTCTCGCTGTCGTACCTGGAACTGCTGTTCGCCAAGCTGCGCCGCAACGACCTGGTCGAATCGACGCGGGGTCCGGGCGGCGGCTACTCGCTCAGCCGCAAGGCCGCGCTCATCAGCGTGGCGGACATCGTGCTTTCCATCGAGGACCACGGCAACGAGACCACGCGCCGCCGCGCGGGCGGGGATGTAGACGACTCCGGCCGCTGCGAAGTCGACGACCTCTGGGCCTCGGTCAACCTGCGGGCCGTCGAGTTCCTGAAGTCGATCTCGCTGCAAAGCCTGGTCGACGAACAGAAGGCCAAGGGCGTGCAGGCCGCCACCAGCGCGGCCGGCAGCAGGCGGACCACCGTGGTCGGCACGCCGGTGCGCAAGCCGTTCGTCGTGGACGCGCCGAACTCGGTGTTCGCACTGGGCCGGCGCCAGCAACGCGCCAGTTAGTTCCGGCTCCGCCTCGCCGCGCGAGCGGTGAGGCGGGAGCGCCCTTCCAGCCAGATCGCCGGCCTTCGCGCCGGCGCCCCGCCAACGCCCCGCACAGCCGCAAGGCTGTGTGAGCGTTGGCTTTTTTTCGTTTTGCTTGCCCCTACGGAGGCCATGCCCATGCGCCGTATCGCGGTTCCGCGCCACAGGCAGAATGCACCATTCAGGTGCAATATCGACGTGCAACCGGGGTTTTCCCGGACTGCGCCGGACAGGCTCGCACCGCGATTCCGGACGCCCCAGACGCTCATGACCTCCAAGCTCCTGCTCTCCCTTTCCCTGCTCGCCTCGCTCGCACTCGCGGCCTGCGGCGGCAAGCCGGCCTCCACCGCCGCCGACGCGCCGGGCGAAGTCGGCGTGGTGACGCTGCACGCCGGCGACGTGCCGGTGCTCACCGAACTCGCCGGACGCACCGCCGCCTTCCGCGTGTCGGAGGTGCGCCCGCAGGTCAACGGCATCGTGCGCAAGCGCCTCTTCGAGGAAGGCGGCATGGTCCGCGCGGGGCAGGTGCTCTACGAGATCGAACCCGGTCCGTTCGAGGCTGCGCACGAACAGGCCGAGGCCTCGCTGGCCACCGCCCAGGCCAGCATCGCAAGCCTGCGCAGCAAGGCCGAGCGGCACGGCGAACTCGTCAAGGCCAACGCGGTCAGCCGGCAGGAACACGACGAGGCCCAGGCCGCGCTCGCGCAGGCCCAGGCGGGCGTGAAGGCCGCGCAGGCGGCGGTGAAGGCGGCGCGCATCAACCTCGAATTCACGCGCATCACCGCGCCCATCGCGGGGCGCATCGGGCGCTCGTCCATTACCGAGGGCGCGCTCGTCGCGCCGGGGCAGGCGACGGCGCTGGCGACGATACAGCGGCTCGATCCGATCTACGTCGACGTCATCCAGTCGAGCCTGGAGCTGACGAAGCTCAAGCGCCGTTTCATCTCGGGCGACATGGCGCCGGCCAGCACGCGCGTGACGCTGCGCATGGAAGACGGCCTGCCGTATCCGCACGAAGGCACGCTGAAGTTCACCGAGGTCGGCGTCGATGCCGCGACGGGTTCGGTCACGCTGCGCGCGGAATTTCCGAACCCGCAAGGGCTGCTGCTGCCCGGCATGTACGTGCGCGCACAGGTGGAAGCCGGCGTGGAGCGCCACGCCATCCTCGCGCCCCAGCGCGGCGTGAGCCGCGACGAAAAGGGCGAGCCGACCGCGCTGGTCGTCGGCGCGGGCGACAAGGTCGAGCTGCGGCCGCTCGAAGTGCGCAGCGCGTCGGGCGACCAGTGGATCGTGACCAAGGGCCTGCGCGAAGGCGACCGCCTCGTGGTCGACGGTCTGCAGCGCGCGCACCCCGGCGAGAAAGTGAAGCCGGTGCCGGTGCCCCTGGAGACGGCCACCACCGCCGCCGAATGAAAAACAAGACAAGCAGACAGCAGTGATCGCGAATTTCTTCATCCAGCGCCCGGTCTTCGCCTGGGTCATTGCCATCCTCATCATGCTGGCGGGCGGCGTGGCCATCCGCACGCTGCCGGTGTCGCAGTACCCGGACATCGCGCCGCCCACGGTCGTGGTCTCCGCCAACTACCCCGGCGCCTCGGCGCAGGCGCTGGAGAGCAGCGTCACGCAGGTCATCGAGCAGCAGCTGAAGGGCATCGACGGGCTGCTGTACTTCAAGTCGACGAGCAGCTCCGCCGGCTGGGCCGAGATCAGCGTCACCTTCCGCCAGGGCATCGACCCCGACACCGCGCAGATGCAGGTGCAGAACAAGATCAGCCAGGCCACCAGCCGCCTGCCGCAGGCGGTGCAGCAGCAGGGCCTGACGGTGGCGAAGTCGCAGAACAACTTCCTCCTGATCGTGGCGCTCTACGACGAGACCGACCGCCGCACCGACACCGACATCTCCGACTGGATGGCCAGCAACCTGCGCGACCCGATCAGCCGCGTCGACGGCGTGGGCTCGGTGCAGGCCTTCGGCGCGGCGTATGCGATGCGCATCTGGCTCGATCCGCACCGGCTCGCGAGCTACCAGCTCATGCCCTCGGACGTCACGGCCGCCATCGCCGCGCAGAACACGCAGGTGTCGGTGGGCGAGATCGGCGCGCGGCCTTCGTCGGCGAAGCAGCAGCTCAACGCCACGGTCACGGCGCTCTCGCGGCTGCAGACGCCCGAGCAGTTCCGCGGCATCGTGCTCAAGACGCAGGCCGATGGCGCCGTGGTGCGGCTGGGCGACGTGGCGCGGGTGGAAATCGGCAGCGAGTCGTACTCGGAGACCACGCGCCTGAACGGCCACCCGGCCGCGGGCTCGGCCGTGATGCTCGCGCCGGGCGCCAACGCGCTCACCACCGCCAACGCGGTGAAGGCGCGCATTGCCGAACTGGAATCGTCGTTGCCCGCCGGCTTGCGCGTGGCCTATGCCGAAGACACGACGCGCTTCGTGAAGATCTCGATCCAGTCGGTCATCAAGACGCTGCTCGAAGCCATCGCGCTGGTGGTGGTCGTGATGTTCCTCTTCTTGCAGAACTGGCGCGCCACGGTGATTCCCGCGATCACCGTGCCGGTGGTGCTGCTGGGCACCTTCGGCGTGCTGGCCGCCTTCGGCTATTCGATCAACGTGCTGACGCTGTTCGGCATGGTGCTGGCCATCGGCCTCCTGGTGGACGACGCCATCGTGGTGGTGGAGAACGTCGAGCGCGTGATGCATGAAGAAGGGCTCGACGCGAAGGCCGCCACCATCAAGTCGATGGGCGAGATCACCGGCGCGCTGATAGGCATCGCGGTGGTGGTGTCGGCGGTGTTCCTGCCGATGACGTTCTTCGGCGGCTCGGTGGGCGTGATCTACCGGCAGTTCTCGGTGACGATCATCGCGTCGATGGCGCTCTCGGTGGTGGTCGCCATCGTGCTGATTCCCGCGCTGTGCGCGCGCTTCCTGAAGGCCGGCACGGCGCCGCGCACAAGAGGTTTTCTCGGTGCGTTCAACCGCCGCTTCGACGCGGCGCAGGGGCGCTACGTCGGGCTGCTGGGCCGCATGCTCGGCAAGCCCTGGCGCTTTGCCGCCATCTACCTGGCCATCGTGGCCGGCATGGGCGCGCTCTACCTCAGCCTGCCCGGCGGCTTCCTGCCCGAGGAAGACCAGGGCAGCGTGATGGTGCAGCTGACGCTGCCGGCGGGCGCCACGCAGGGCCGCACCGACGCGGTGAACCGTGCCGTCGAGAAACACTTTCTCGAAGCCGAGAAGGACACCACCGACACGATCTTCACGATCTCGGGCTGGAGCTACGGCGGCTCGGGGCAGAACCAGGGCATGGCTTTTGTCTCGCTCAAGGACTGGTCCGAGCGGCGTGGCGCGGACCAGCGCGCACAGGCCATCAGCGAACGCGCCGGCACCGCGCTCTCGGCACAGCAGCGCGACGCCGAGGTCCACGGCATGGTGCCGCCGCCCATCGAAGGACTCGGCGAATCCAACGGCTTCGAGTTCTGGCTGCAGGACACCTCGGGCATGGGCGCGGCAAAGCTGGTGCAGGCGCGCGAGAAGCTCGTGCGCGACGCAAAGAAAGACACGCGCCTGCAGTCCGTGCGCGCCAACAGCATCGCCAACACGCCGCAGCTGCAGGTCGACATCGACCAGCTGAAGGCCTCGGCGCTGCGCCTGTCGCTGGACGACGTGAACTCCACGCTGGGCACCGCCTGGGGCGGCAACTACGTGAACGACTTCATCGACCGCGGCCGCGTGAAGCGCGTGTACGTGCAGGCCGATGCGCCCTACCGCTCGGCACCGGAAGACATCCGCCAGTGGTCGGTACGCGGCGCGACCGGCGCGATGACGCCGTTCTCCGCCTTCGCCACCACGCGCTGGAGCCAGGGCGCTTCGCAGCTGGAGCGCTACAACGGCGTACCGGCCGTGCAGATCCAGGGCGCCGCCGCGCAGGGCGTGAGTTCGGGCACGGCCATGGGCGCCATCGAGACCGTCGCAAAGAAGCAGAGCGGCACGGGCTACGCATGGAGCGGGCTCTCCTACCAGGAACGCCTCTCGGGCGGGCAGGCGCCGCTCTTGTTCGCGCTGTCGATCCTCGTGGTGTTCCTGTGCCTGGCGGCGCTCTACGAGAGCTGGTCGGTGCCGTTCTCGGTGATGCTGGTCATTCCGCTGGGCGTGCTCGGCGCGGTGATCGCGGCGGCGCTGCGCGGGCTGTCGAACGACATCTACTTCCAGGTCGGCCTGCTCGCGACCATCGGGCTGTCGGCCAAGAACGCGATCCTGATCATCGAGTTCGCGGAAGCGGCGCTGCGGCGCGGGGTACCGCTGCTCGAAGCGGTGGCCGAAGGCGCACGCCTGCGGCTGCGGCCGATCCTGATGACCTCGCTCGCGTTCCTGGCCGGCGTGATCCCGCTGGCGCTCGCCACCGGCGCGGGTTCGGGCAGCCAGACTGCGATCGGCACCGGCGTGTTCGGCGGCGTGCTCGCGGCGACGGCGTTGGGGATCTTCTTCGTGCCGTTGTTCTATCTGCTGGTGAAGCGGGCGGCCGCGCGATGGAGTGGCCGCACGGCCAGCCCGGCACACGCCGAGTGATGCTCTCTGTTTTTTCGCCTTTTTTACGCGCAACCCGATAGGCTGCCTGCTCCGGCTTCGCTCCCCGAAGCACCATGCAGCGCAGTCGTCAGAACATCGAAATGCAAGCAAGAACAAGCCTCTGGTCCCGCTTTGCGGGATGGGCGAATGCGGCGCGGCAGCCGCAAGACATGACGCTGGAATGGACCTGCTGCGGCACGCCCGGGCGCGACCCGACCGAGGCGTATCTCGGCCGGGTCGACGCGTACGAACTCACGATCCATGCGTGCGTTCATTGCGGCGCGCTCTGGCTGCAGGTGCAATCCGTGGCGACCACGTTGACGCGATCCGAGCCCCTGTCCAGGGTGGATGCGGAAGCCTTTCTCGACGCAGCCGCCGGCACCGAGCGGCGCACGATCATGCGGAGCTGGCTGCAGCGGCATCTGCAGCCGGCGGGCGTTCGCCCCCGGTGAATCAGCGCTCCTCGACGGTGGCCGACCGCCGCGACAGGCCGGGCAATGTCCACCCGAAGGTCATGCCCGCCGCCGCGATCAGGATGGCCGCCGCACCTGCAAGCTGCGCCGGCGTCAACCGCTGGCCGAAGGCCACGAAGTCCACGCCGATCGCCACCAGCGGATAGATGAACGACAGCGCGCCGGCCACCGTTGTCGGCAGCTTCTGGATCGCGCCGTACAGCAGGATGAACACGAGCCCTGTGTAGATCACGCCCATCGTGAGGTGCACGCCCCAGGTGCCCGCATCGGTAGGCAGCGCCCGCAGATGCGCGAACGGCGCGAGCATGACGATGCCCACGCAGACCTGTATCAGCGCGATGAGGTGCGGCGCCATGTCGCCGAGCTTCTTCGCAACGATCGCGGCCACCGCGTAGCAGAAGGCGGCGCCCAGTGCCATCAGCACGCCCGAGAGATAGGCCGAGCCATCGGCGCCGCCACCGCCCTTGGCCTGCGCCACCAGCACGACGCCGGCGAAGGCGATGCAGAGCCAGCCCACTTTCATCGCCGTCAGCCGCTCGGAGAACAGCAGCGCACCGAGCGCGACGAGCATGAAGGGCTGCGTGTTGTAGACCGCGGTGGCGATGGAGATCGATGCGCGCGGGAACGACGCAAAGATCAGCAGCCAGTTGACCACCAGCGCCACGCCGCCGAACGCGGCCAGCGCGAAGGTGCGCGGCGTGAGGCCGCGTCGCAGCACGCCCAGCGCGGCGCATGCGACCAGCAGCGTGGCGGCGCCGAACACGCAGCGCCAGAACAGCACGTCGACCAGCGGCTGGTTGAAGCGCACCACGAACCATCCGATGGTTCCGGAAATCACCATGGCGGCGCTCATCTCGAGCGCGCCGCGAAGCTTGATTTGCATGGCGTGAAGCGTGCCAGCTTTGGCAACGGATGAGAATGCTTTAAAAAAGGCAACGGCACCCGATTGCCATCGAAAATTAGGCTCGTTTCTCGAATCACCGGAGATCGCACCATGCTCGACGACATCGACCAGGACATCCTGACCGCGCTCGGCGCCAACGCGCGCATGTCGCTCAAGGACCTCGCCCAGCAGGTGGGCCTTTCTTCGCCCAGCGTGGCCGAGCGGCTGCGGCGGCTGGAAGAGCGCGACGTGATCCGCGCCTACACGCTGGCGCTGAACCCCAAGGCGCTCGGCTACCAGTTCCAGGCCATCGTGCGCATCCGTCCCTTGCCGGGTCAGTTGCAGGCGGTGCAGAAGCTGATCGAGAACACGCCGGAGTTCTGCGAATGCGACAAGGTCACGGGGGAAGACTGCTTCATCGCGCGGCTCTTCCTGCAATCGCTGGAGCAGTTGGACGGCATCCTCGATCGCATCGCGGCGAAGGCCGAGACGAACACCTCGATCGTGAAGGCGCACACGATCCCGCGGCGATTGCCGCCGCTGCGATCCGCCTAGTTCTCCAAGGCCGGCGCTGCCGCGGCAATCAGGGCGCGAAGCCGGAGCGGCGCACCACCGGCTCCCATTGCTGGCGGTAGTTCTTGAGCATCTGCGCGGTCTCCGCGGCGGTGCTCACGACAGGCGTGATGTAGAGCGCATCGGCCGCCTTCTGCAGACCCGGGTCCTGCATGACTTCGCGGATCTTCGTGGCCAGCAGCTGCACCTTCGGCTGCGGCATCGTGCTCGGCGCGAAGAAGGTGTTCCAGCCGTCGGCATCGATCTTCATGCCGGCCTCGCGAAAGGTCGGCACCGAGGGCGCGAAGCTCGCGCGCTTCTTGCCCGACACGGCCAGGATGCGGATCTTGCCGGCCACGTGCTGCGCGTAGAGCGAGTCCATGGTGTCGATCGCGATCGGCAGCGAGCCGCCGCTCAGGTCCGCCGCCAGCGGCGCCGAGCCGCCATAGCCCTTGATCTGCGGCTGCACGCTCAATGCATCGCCCACCATGAGGCCGAAGAAGTGCGGCAAGCTGCCGGTGGCCGGCACGCCGAAGACCGCTTCTTCCGGGTGCGCCCAGAGCCGGCCCACCAGGAACATCGCACGGTCGAGCTGCAGCTTGTTGCCCACGGCCAGCGCGAAGTCGTAGCTGCTGACCTGGGAGACCGGCACGAAGTCCTTGTCGGGGTCGTAGCCCGCGTCCTTGATCACGAGCGGCGCGATCACCATCACGGCGGGGTTGCCGAGCATCAGCACGTTTTCGGCGGCCGTTGCGCGCCGCAGTTGCTTGGCCGCCAGCCTGCCGCCTTCGCCGGGGCGGTTCTCGACCGTCACCGGCACGCCGATCTTCGGGCTCAGCCGCTCCGCGATGAGCCGCGCCATGCGGTCGGTGCTGCCGCCCGGCGCATAGCCGACGACGAGCGTGAGCGGCCCGTCCAGGTTTTGCGCTTGCGCTGCGAAACCGGCGCAACAGGCCAGGGCGGCGATGCCCCACGCTGTGAGCTTTCGCCGGGAAAAGACAATGGCCACGAGATCTCCTGCTTCCGGCGACAGGCCGGTTTTTGTTACTTTATTTATAACTAGGTAACAAATAGTTGATCTAATCCATCATCGGCAGCCGAGGCGGCGCGGCCACAACACCTTGCGATCTCCATGTCAGTTTTTCCCGATGCAGGCGCATTGCGCGCTCCCCGTTCCCTCAACGACCTGCTCCTCTACCGGCTGTCGCGTGCGGCGCGCGCCGGCGGCGGCATGGTGACCCGCATGGTCGAGGGCGGCTTCGGCATCACGCGCCGCGAGTGGGGAATGATCGGCACGCTCGCCGAAGTCGGCGAGATCACGCCCTCGGCGCTCGCGCAGCGGCTCGACCTGGACCGCGTGCGCACCTCGCGGGGCCTGCGCAGCCTCACCGAGAAGAAGCTGGTCGAGCGCCGCCAGGACACGGAGGACCGCCGCGAAGTGCATGTGCGCCTGAGCCCTTCGGGCCGGCAACTCTTCGGCGAGCTGTTTCCCCGCGTCGCAAGCCTCAACACCGAACTGCTCGACGGCATCGATGCCGCGCACATCGAGATCTTTCTCCAGTGCCTGCGCCGGCTCGAAGTGCGCGGCACCGAGCTGAGCGCACAGGGCGTGGTGCCCGAAAAGGCCGACCGCCGCGCGGGCGGCACACGCCATCACTGGCCCAAGCGCGGCAACTGAGCAGCGCGCGTTCGCGCGTCCGCGTTTTTAGAGGCGGCGACCCACGCGCCCGCCTTGAAGGCCGGGCCCCGCGAACTAGACTGAATTGCGAGGGCACCCGCGGTGCCGGGGGCCAAGGAGCCTGCCATGTACAAGCGTGTTCTTGTCGCCACCGACGGCTCCGCGCTGTCGGAACAGGCGGTCGCCGCCGCCATCGACCTGGCCGTGCTGAGCGGCGCGGAACTGGTGGCCGTCAACGTCGCGCACATCGAGCCCTTCGGCTACTTCGAAGGCTCGATGATGCTGAGCCAGCGTGACATCGAAGCCACGCAGGAGCAGACGAACCGGGCCGCGCAGCGCCTCGTCGACAGGGTGGCAGCCACCGCGCTCGACAAAGGCGTTCGCAATGCGCAGGCCATCGTCATGAAATCGAACCAGGTCGCCGAGGCCATCGTCGCGACCGCGAAGAACCAGGAATGCGATCTCATCGTGATGGCCTCCCACGGACGCCGCAGCCTCGCGCGCCTGCTCATGGGCAGCGAGACGCTGCATGTGCTCACGCACTCGCACATTCCGGTGCTGGTGCTGCGCTAGCTACTAAGATTTGCCAGCGCGGCAACCACCGCATCGCCCATCTCCTCGGTACCCACGCGGGTGCAGCCGGGCTGGAAGATGTCGCCTGTGCGCAGGCCCTCGGCCAGCACGCGGCGCACCGCGCCCTCCACGCGTCCGGCATTGCCGGGCTGATCGAACGAGAAGCGCAGCATCATCGCCATCGACAGGATCGAGGCCAGCGGGTTCGCCAGGTTCTTGCCCGCGATGTCGGGCGCGGTGCCATGCACCGGCTCGTACAACCCAAAGGTGCCCGCCGCCATCGACGCCGAGGGCAGCATGCCGATGGAGCCGGTGAGCATCGCGGCGGCATCCGAGAGGATGTCGCCGAAGATGTTGCCGGTGACGATCACGTCGAACTGCTTCGGCGCGCGCATCAGTTGCATTGCGGCCGCATCGACGAAGAGGTGCGTGAGCTCGACGTCCGGATATTCCTTGCCCACGCGCGTGACCACCTCGCGCCACAGCTGCATCACCTCGAGCACGTTGGCCTTGTCGACCGAGCAGAGCTTGCGGCTGCGCGCGCGCGCGGTGCGAAATGCGACGTGCGCGATGCGCTCCACCTCGGGTTCCGAATAGCGCATCGTGTTGAAGGCTTCGCGCTCGCCGCTGGCATTGAGGCCGCTGCCGCGCGGCTCGCCGAAATACACGTCGCCGGTGAGCTCGCGCAGGATCATCAGGTCGAGCCCGTCGACCACTTCGGGCTTGAGTGTCGAAGCGCCGATCAGTTCGGGGAACAGGAAGGCCGGGCGAAAGTTGGCGAACAGCCCCAGTTCCTTGCGCAGGCGCAACAGGCTCGCGCCGGGCCGCATCATGAACGGGATCTCCTCGTCGCCGGGCATGCCGGCCGCGCCGAACAAGATGGCGTCGGCCTTGCGCGCGATCTCGCTCGTGGCCGCCGGCAGGGGATCGCCGGCGGCATCGATGCCGGCCTGCCCGATCGCCGCTTCCACCAGCTCCAGGGATTGGCCGCTGCCCACCACCGCCTTGAGCACCTTCACGGCCTGCGCCGTGACCTCGCGGCCAATGCCGTCGCCCGGCATCACTGCAATCTTCATTTCAAACCTTTCAGGTTCACACTTCAAAGAGGAGCCGCGCCGCGCTCGCGGCCTTGCTCGAATGCGTCGATGGCCGCGTGCTGCGCCAGCGTGTAGTCGATCTCGTCCAGCCCTTCGAGCAGGCACTGGCGCGGAAACGGATCGATGCGGAAGGGCTCGACGCGGCCGCCCGGACCGGCGACGGTCTGCGTGCGCAAGTCGACGGTCATGCGAGTTCCCGGCGCCGCGAGCAGGTCGTCGAGCATCCGCTGCACCACCGCTTGGGGCAGCCGCACCGGCAGCAGGCCGTTCTTCAATGCGTTGCTGAAGAAGATGTCGCCGAAGCTCGGCGCGATCACCGCGCGAAAGCCTCCGTCGTACAGCGCCCAGACGGCGTGCTCGCGCGACGAGCCGCAGCCGAAGTTGGGCCCGGCCACCAGGATGCGTGCATCGGCATACACCGGCGCGTTGAGCACGAATTCGTCGCGTCGCCGGCCGTGCGCGTCATGCCGCACGTCGTGGAAAAGATAGTCGCCGAAGTTGTCGGAGCGCGGCTTCTGCAGGTACAGCGCGGGCACGATCTGGTCGGTGTCGATGTTGGCGCGTGCCAGCGGCACCGCCAGCGCTTCGAGTCGTGTGAAAGCTTCCATGGAATGGCCGTTCGAAGGTTGTCGTCAGTGCGATGCGAGCAGACGGCGCACGTCCGTCAGCCGTCCGGTAATGGCGGCGGCGGCGGCCATCGCCGGGCTCATGAGGTGCGTGCGCGAACCCGGCCCCTGCCGGCCGACGAAGTTGCGGTTGGAGGTCGAGGCGCAGCGCTGGCCCGCGGCCACCTGGTCGCCGTTCGTGCCCAGGCACATCGAGCAGCCGGCATGGCGCCATTGCAGGCCCGCCGCACGGAACACGGCATCGAGCCCCTCGGCCTCGGCCTGCTGCTTCACGAGGCCGGAGCCGGGCACGACCCAGGCTTCCACGCCCTCGGCCACGCGCCTGCCTCGCACCACATCGGCGGCGCTGCGCATGTCCTCGATGCGGCCGTTGGTGCACGAGCCGATGAAGACGCGGTCGACCGCGACCTCGTCGAGCATCTGCCCTGCTTGCAGGCCCATGTAGGCGAGCGTGCGCTGCATCGATGCGCGGCGCTCGGCAGTGGCGGCCTCGGCGGGGTCGGGCACACGGCCGGTGATCGGCAAGGCGTCCTCGGGGCTGTTGCCCCAGGTCACCATCGGCGCGATGTCGCCGGCCGAGAGGCGCAGTTCGGTGTCGAACACCGCGCCCTCGTCGCCGGGCAATTCGCGCCAGCGCGCAACAGCCTCATCCCACGCCGCACCCTGCGGCGCCTCGGGCCGGCCGGCCAGCCATTCGAAGGTGGTGTCGTCGGGCGCCACCATGCCCGCGCGCGCACCGGCCTCGATGGACATGTTGCACACCGTCATGCGCCCGGCCATCGAGAGCGCGCGGATCGCCTCCCCCGCATACTCGATGACGTGCCCCGTGCCGCCCGCGGCGCCGAGCCGCGCGATGACCGCGAGGATGATGTCCTTGGCCGAGACACCTTCGGACAGGCGTCCGTCGATGGTCACGCGCAGCGTGCGGGGCTTGCGCTGCCACAGGGTCTGCGTGGCGAGCACATGCGCCACTTCCGAAGCGCCGATGCCGAAGGCAAGCGCACCGAGCGCACCGTGCGTGGCGGTGTGGCTGTCGCCACAGACGATCACGCTGCCCGGCAGGCTCAGGCCCTGCTCCGGACCCACCACATGCACGATGCCCTGGCGCAAATCGTCGAGGCCGAAGAAGCGGATGCCCGCGGCCGCGCTGTCGTCCTTCAGCGCCTCTGCCATCGCACGCTTCTCCGGGTCGGCAATGTCGGCGAGCGCGCGCGAACCGGTGGGCACGTAGTGGTCGGGCGTGGCGAAGGCGCGGTCCGGGCGGCGTACCGGAAGGCCGCGCTGGCGCAGCATCTCGAAGGCGGGCGCGGAGCCGTCCTGCACCAGGTGGCGGTCGACGTACAGCAGGCTCTGGCCGTCGTCGCGCTGCATCACCACGTGCGGCTGCCAGATCTTGTCGAAGAGGGTGCGGGGAGCGAAGGACATGGGGGAAGCGATGGAAGGAAAAGTGATCAGTCGAGCTTCACGCCGGAGATGCGCACGATCTCCGCATAGCGCTTGGTCTCGCTCGCCATGAAGCGCCCGAAGTCCTCGGGCGTGCCGCCGCCGACCTCGGCGCCGAACGCGGCCATGCGCTTGTGCAGCTCGGGCGACTTGAGCACGGCGTTGGCCTCGGCGTTGAGCTTGTCGATGATGGGACGCGGCGTGCCGGCCGGCGCCGAGAGGCCGTACCACGACGAGGCGTAGACGCCCTTGAGGCCCACCTCGTCGAAGGTCGGCACATCGGGCAGCGCGGGGTTGCGCATCTTGGAGGCCACGGCCAGCGCGCGCATGCGACCTCCGGCGATGAAGGGCAGGCAGGTGGTGGTGTCGAGCATCAGCGACACATGGCCCGCCGCGAGGTCGGCCTCGGCCGGCGCGGTGCCCTTGTAGGGCACGTGCACGATGTCGATCTTCGCGGCGGCAGCGAACTGCACCGCCGCCAGATGCTGCGACGAACCGATGCCACCCGAGCCATAGTTGAGCTTGCCCGGGTTCGCCCGCGCCGCATCGATGACATCCTTGACGGTCTTGAACGGCGAGTTGGCCGGCACCACGAGGATGTTGGGCACGGCCGAGACATAGACGATGGGCTCGAAGTCCTTCACCGGATCGAAGCCCAGCTTGCTGTACAGGCTGATGTTCACCGCGTTCGGGCTGATCGAGGACATCAGCAGGTTGTAGCCATCGGGCTTCTGCCGCGCCGCAAGCTCGGTGCCGATGTTGCCGCCCGCCCCGGCGCGGTTGTCCACCACGAAGGGCTGGCCAAGGCGATGGCCGAGCAGCTCGGACACGATGCGCGCGGTGGTGTCCACGCCGCCGCCTGCCGGCCACGGCACCATCAGCTTGATGGGCTGCGAGGGATAGTTCTTCACAGCCGCGTCGTCGGCCGACGCGGCCGCGTGCGCGCCGAGCAGCACGGCGGTCATCAGGCAAGAACGCATGCAGGCATGCAGTTTCTTCATCGTCATGGCGGTGTCTCCTGTCTTTGTAATGAGCGCATGCTATGCCTCGACCTGCCCGCCTCGCAATCACAATAAAGGCATGCAGGCATGAGTAAACTTCATACCCCATGACACGCAAACTGCCCCCGCTCAATGCCCTCCGCGCCTTCGAGGCGGCCGCGCGCTGCGGCAACTTCACGCGCGCCGCGCAGGAACTGTTCGTGACGCAGGGCGCGGTCAGCCGGCACATCGCCACGCTGGAAGACTGGCTCGGAGTGCAACTCTTCGAGCGCGGACGGCACGGCATCCGCCTCACGCCCGCCGGGGAGAGCTATTTCGCGAGCATGCGGGTGGCGCTCGACCAGATCGAGCACGGCACCCGCCAGCTGCAGCAGCAAAGCCCCGACGAATGGCTGCTGCGCATCAAGTTGCCGCCGACCTTCGCGATCCGCTGGCTGATTCCGCGGCTCGCGCGCTTTCATGCGCTGCATCCACGCATCGACGTGCAGATCACCACCTCGCACAAGCCGACCGACTTCGACCGCGATGACATCGACGTGAGCATCCATTCGGAGCCGAGCCCGCCGGTCGGCCCGGGCTACAGGTTGCTCTTCCGCGAGACGCTGCTGCCGGTGTGCGCGCCGGCGCTGCTGCGGCGCGAACCGCCGCTCGAGCAGCCGAGCGACCTCGCGCACCAGGCGCTGCTCAGTTCGCTCAACCGGCCGCACGACTGGCAGACCTGGCTTGCGGCGGCCGGCGCGCCCGGCATCGACACGCGGCGGGGCCTGCAGTTCGAGAACGCCGCCATGGCCTACCAGGCGGCGGCCGAGGAGCTGGGCGTCATGGTGGGGCTGCTCGCCTTCGTGCGCGACGACCTGGCCAACGGCCGGCTGGTCGCGCCCTTCGACCTGCGCGTTCCCACCGAGGGCGGCTACTTCATGGCCTGGCGCGCGGACCGGCCGGTGCCGCAGCGGGTGCGGGATTTCGAGAACTGGATCGCGGCGGAAGCAGCGACCAGCGAGGCTTGAGCAACATGCGCTAGGCGGAGATGCCCGGCGCCTTCATGTCGTAGGAGATCCGCCCCGCCGGCAGGTAGAACAGCGCGATGACCGCACCGCCCTTCGCCTCCGGATAGTGATGGCTCCCCGGCGCGGGGGCGGTCCATCCGCCGTAGCACCATCCGTTGGGGCCCGCCAGCGCGGCACCGTCGTCGAGCGGCACCACCATGTTGAATTCGCCGTAGGGGTGCGCGTGGTAGTCGCCGCGAAAGCTTTCCTCGGGGTTGCCTTGCATGTTGTCTGTGCTGTCCATGTAGACCGCGGTGATGCTGAAGTTGAACGTGCGCGCCGATGGGTCGCACAGCCGCGCGCGCCGGTACTTGCGCCCACGTATCTCGACGTTGGCGGCCCAGCCGTCGCGCACGCCGGCCTTCACCAGCGTGGCCAGCTCGTCATAGAGCGGCGAGCCGGGTGGATACGTGGCGTTGAGCCACTGCTCCACCTCGGTCCCCGTGGTCATGTTCTGGATTTCCGCAAGAAACGGCAGGCTGGCTTCGATCAGTTTTTCGTGGTCGGTCATCGGTGGTTTTTCCTTTTGCTTCGAGGGTTCTTCTTGCCTTACTCGTCGGCCCGGAAGCCGGAGGCCGCGACCACCGGCTTCCATCGCTCCCGCTCGGTGGCAATGAGGCGCGTGAAGTCGGCCGGCGCGAGGTAGGCGGCTTCCAGCCCGATCTGCGACAGGCCTGCAACGAGCGTGCTGTCGCGCGATGCGGTTTGCGTGGCTTCGGCGAGCGCCGCCACGGTTTTCTCCGGCGTGGCGGCGGGCGCGTAGATCCCATAGCTCTCGAGCCCGGTCACGCTGTCGAAGCCCTGCTCCGTGAAGGTCGGCACGTTCTTCAGGAAGCGCGAGCGGCGCTCGCTGCTCGCGGCCAGGAGGCGCAGCTTGCCGCTCTCCAGGTACTGGAGAAAGTCGCCCACGAAGCCGATGTAGGCAGGAATCTGCGCGCCCAGCAGGTCCTGCACCGCGGGCGCGGAACCGCGATAGGCCACGTGCGTGAGCGGCACGCCGGCCGCCTGCGAGAAGCGGTAGCCCAGGAACTGCGCGAGCGAGCCCGCCGCGGGCGACGCGTAGGCGCGGCCGGTCTCGGTGCGCCGGAGCCAGCGCACGTAGTCGGCCAGCGTCTTCACTTCGGGCGGCACGGCGCTGCTCACGGCAAGGACGCAGGTCGCGGAGGCCAGCAATGCGACGGGCCTGAAATCCTTGGCAGGGTCGTACGCGAGGTTGGCGTAGACGTGCGGGTAGATCGTCATCGCCGAGGTGTGCGTGCACAGGAGCACGCTGCCGTCCGGCTTCTCGCGCTTGAGCTGCGCATTGGCGATGCGCCCGGCGGCGCCGGGCCGGTTGTCCACGAGGTATGGCCGGCCCTGCGCGCGCCACGATTCGGTGAGGCGGCGCGCGGTCTGGTCGAGCGTGCCGCCGGGCGGATAGCCCACGACGAGCCGCCCCACCGCTGCATCGGTCTGCGCGATTGCAAGTGCTGGCGACAGCGCCGCGCCCGGCACGAGACACGCAGCGCGCTTTGCGAAAGTCCGCCTTGAAATGTGATGCACCATGATTGATTGCTCCAGTTGTTGGTCTCGCCCATGTCCCGCCAGGAACGCATGGACGAACGGTGCCACCGCGCCTGTGCCGCTGGAAGCGATCAATCTGCAACACGACAATGCAGCGCGTGCAACATGAGGAGAAAAAGATGGCCGCAGTGAATCCGAACCGCATGGACCTCAACCTGCTTCGCGTGTTCGATGCCGTCTTCGAGGACCAGAACCTCCTGCGTGCGGGCAAGCGCCTGCACCTGAGCCAGTCCGCGATCAGCCATGCGCTGGCGCGCCTGCGCGAGGCGCTGCAGGACGAACTCTTCATTCGCACCGCGCGTGGCATGGAGCCCACCGCACGCGCACTGGCGATGGCCGCGCCGCTGCGAGAGGCCCTGCGCAGCATCCACGACACGCTCGGCGTGCAGCCCTTCGATCCCGCGACCGCCTCGCGCACCTTCGTGCTGGCCGCGAACGACTACGTGACCTCGGTGCTGCTGGTCGGCCTCAGCCGCCGCGTGAACGCCATTGCGCCGGCGGTGGACCTCGTCGTGCGGCCGTCCACGCGGCTGGACCTGGCCGAGCAGATCGACGTGGGCCGCATCGACCTGGCCATCGGCATCTTCGCGGAGGTGCCGCCACGCTTCCAGAGCGGCCCCGTGTGGACGCAAGAGGACGTGCTGGTCATGCGCAAGGGCCATCCGCTGCGCCGGCGCCGGCTGCGCGTGGACGACCTCGCGGAATTTCCGCTGGTGACGGTTTCGCTCGGCGGGCAGGAGGAAGGCGCGGTCAGCGGCTACATCGTCGAGCGCGGGCTGGCGCGCCAGTCCGAGATGTTCGACCGGCAGGCGCTGGAAGATGCGCTCGCGGCCATCGGCCAGCGTCCGCGCTACCGCATCACGGTGCCGCATTCGCTCGCGGTGCCCGAGCTCCTCGTGGACAGCGACATGCTCTCCATCGTGCCGGCGCCGCTCGCACAGGCCTTCGCACGCCGCGGCGACGTGCATGCCAAGCCGCTGCCCTACGAGGTGGCGAACGTGAGCCTGCGCGCCATATGGCACCGGCGGCACGAACACGACCCGGCCCATGTCTGGCTGAGGGAACAGCTCGCGGAGATCGCGGAATCGACGCGCGGCGAGCAGGGCACGCGTCAGGGCTGACCCACCCAAATCCGATGCCGTGCATACCCATGCTGCGCAAGTTTCAATGGGCAGCCGCGCACCCGCGTGCGAGCATCACGCCATGATGAAAGCTCCCCCTACGGACGGCGCAGCGCAAGACGTCGTCGACGCGGTCATTCGCTCGCGCAAGGCGGTTCGCGCCTTCCGGCCCACGCCGGTTTCCAAGGCGCTCGTCGTGGAAATGCTCGATGTCGCGCGCTGCGCGCCGAGCAACTCGAACACGCAGCCGTGGTCGGTGCACGTGCTCGAAGGCAATGCCAAGCGCCGGCTCAGCCAGGCGCTGCTGCGCTCGCACGAGCGCGACGATCTGCCCGCCTCGCAGCACTTTCCGCCGGAACTGCCCGCCGCATGCAGATCGCGGCAGGCGGACTTCGGTGCCCGCTACTACGCGGCCCTGGGCATCGACCGCGCGGATGCGGCGGCACGCTACCGGCGGACGGCGCAGAACTACCTGTTCTTCGACGCGCCGGTGGGCCTCATCTTCACGATCGACGAGCGGCTGATGCCGCACAGCTGGGCCGACTTCGGCATGTTCCTGCAGACCTTCATGCTCGCTGCAAGAGCACGCGGGCTCGACACCTGCCCGCAGGTGTCGTTCGTGCGGCATGAGGCGGTCATTCGCGAATGCCTGCCGTTGCCCGCGGGCCAGACCGTGGTGTGCGGCATGTCGCTCGGCTGGGCGGAGGCAGATTCGGCGCTGCACCATCTCGCGATGCCGAGGGAGCCGGTGGAGGCGTTCACCGTCTTCCACGGCTTCGATGAGGGGGCCGCCGGCTAGGGCCTTCGGATGGACAATCGGACGAGCCCCATCCGAAATCAAAGTCACGACCATGCCCCGCCTCGACGACCCCCTCCACGACGCCGAAATCGGCTCCCGCGACAGCACGCTCGACACCACCCGCATCGACGACGTGCGCATCGGCGCCGTTCGCCCGCTCATGACTCCCGCGCTGCTGCAAGAGCGCGTGCCCGTGCGCGACAACACGCTGGCGCTGGTCGAGAGCAGCCGCGCGGCGATCGCCGACGTGCTGCACGGGCGCGACGACCGGCTGGTGGTCGTGGTCGGCCCTTGCTCCATCCATGACCACGACCAGGCCCTCGAATACGCACAACGCCTGAAGAAGGTGGCCGATTCGCTGCAGGACGACCTCTTGATCGTGATGCGCGCCTACTTCGAGAAGCCGCGCACAACCGTCGGCTGGAAGGGCTACATCAACGACCCGCACCTGGACGGCAGTTTCGCCATCAACGAAGGGCTGGAGCGCGCGCGGCGCCTGCTGCTCGAACTCACCACGCTGGGCCTGCCGACCGGCACCGAGTTCCTTGACCTGCTGAGCCCGCAGTTCATTGCCGACCTGATCGCCTGGGGCGCCATCGGCGCGCGCACCACCGAGAGCCAGAGCCACCGTCAACTGGCCTCGGGGCTGAGCTGTCCGGTCGGCTTCAAGAACGGCACGGACGGCAGCGTCAAGGTGGCGGCCGACGCCATCCTCGCGGCGCGCGCGCCGCATGCCTTCATGGGCATGACCAAGATGGGCATGGCCGCGATCTTCGAGACGCGCGGCAACGACGACTGCCATGTCATCCTGCGCGGCGGCAAGGCGCCCAACTATTCGGCCGCGGACGTGGAGTCCAGCTGCCAAGCGCTGCTTGCGAACGGCCTGCGGCCGCAAGTGATGATCGATGTCTCGCACGGCAACAGCAGCAAGCAGCACCAGCGGCAGATCGTGGTGGCCGAAGACGTGGCAGCGCAGATCGCGGGCGGCGAGCAGCGCATCACGGGCCTCATGATCGAGAGCCACCTCGAGGAAGGCCGGCAGGACCTGAAGCCCGGCGTCGCGCTGAAGCGCGGTGTTTCGATCACCGATGCGTGCATCGGCTTTGCGCAGACGGTGCCGGTGCTCGAAGGACTGGCTTCGGCGGTCAAGGCACGGCGAAAGCTGTCGAAAGCCTGAAGCTGCAGAAGGCCTGAATGGAAGACATCGTCCGCGGCATCGGCGTGATGTGGGCCAACGAGAGCCTGCGGCCATTGCTGCTGGGCGCCATCGCGACGGCCATGGTGATCGGCGTCCTGGTGGCCGCCCTGCATGCGTGGGCACGCCGCAGGGGCCTGGACGATGCGATCGGACACCGGGTGCAGCCCGCCATGCGTTTCGCGATAGCGCTGCTGTTCGGACTGGGCTGCGGCGCCGTGCTGGCGCGCGACGATGTGGCGTGGCCGATCCCTGTGGCCGGGATCGCGCTCTCCCTCTGCTTCATGGCGTATTTCGGCCACCGGGTCTGGCGCGGCCAGCCGGAATAGCGCGAAGCATCAGATCGGCGCGTAGGCGCCCGTGCCGCCCGGCCAGGTCGTCAGCACGTCATAGCCCTCGGGCGTCACCGCCACCATGTGTTCCCACTGGGCGGACAGGGACCTGTCCTTGGTCACGACGGTCCAGCCGTCGGGCAATTGCCGGGTGTCGCGTTGGCCCGCGTTGAGCATCGGTTCGATGGTGAAGACCATGCCCGCCTCCAGCCTCCGCCCCTCCCCGCGCCGCCCGTAGTGCAGCACCTGCAGGTCCTCGTGGTAGACCCGGCCGATGCCGTGCCCGCAGTATTCGCGCACCACGCTGAAGTGCTCCCGCTGCGCGACCGACTGGATGGCGTGGCCGACATCGCCCAGCGTCGCGCCAGGCCTGACCTGACGGATGCCGGCGAGCATGG
Organism: Variovorax boronicumulans; assembly: GCF_030812215.1. Classification (GTDB taxonomy): domain Bacteria; phylum Pseudomonadota; class Gammaproteobacteria; order Burkholderiales; family Burkholderiaceae_C; genus Variovorax; species Variovorax boronicumulans_C. The sequence goes on from NZ_JAUSSG010000004.1 coordinate 30,558, forward strand.
CTTCGTAGGTCGTCTCCACCAGGCGCCGGGCCAGCACGCTGGGCGTGCCGACGAAGTACATGCGACTGGTGTCGCCGAACCAGCCGTCCTTGATGACCGCGACATCGATGTTGACGATGTCGCCCTTCTTCAGGATCTTGTCGGGCGAAGGGATGCCGTGGCAGACCACCTGGTTGACGGAAGTGAGGATGGTCTTCGGATACCCCTGATAGCCCACGTTGGCCGGAATGGCGCCCTGGACATTCACGATGTGGTCGTGGCAGATGCGATCGAGCGCCTCCGTGCTCACGCCCGGCACGACGTGCGGCTCGATCATGGCGAGCACCTCCGCAGCCAGCTGGCCAGCGCGCCGCGCCATCTCGATGTCTTCGGCGGACTTGATGACGATGTCGCGCGCCATCAGCGTTTTCCGGGCGAGGGCGAGCGGGGCTTGCCGGCCTGGGCGGTGACCGCCGATGCGATGTCCAGCCCCCCCGCGAGTTCAGCCTGTATCAGCAGTTGGCAGACTTCCCGGTAGTCCAGCTCCGGGTGCATCTCGGTCAGCATGCCGACCCGCATCCAGTGCTCGGCCTGCGAATTGATGGACCGGCTGAGCGCATTGCCGGCCACTCTCAGGTTCTCGTGCATCAGGTCTGAAATCTTTACGATGCCCATCGGCGGCCTCCATACGAAATATACGCGAAGTATATATGCTTCGTATATACACGCATGGTCCGGCAGTGGCGCTCTCGAACGTCCATTGCGGCGTGCTCCGACGCATCCGCAGCATCTTCATGAACACCTTCTCGCGGCACCGGACGACACACGCCGGGCACCGCCACAGGCACTTTCGGCGCGAGAAGGAGCAATCTCACTCATGGATCGCCTGTTCGCCTTGTTCGCCAACAAGACCGCGCATATCGCGGGCAGCCCGTTCACGTTCCTGGTGTGCGTGGCCGTGGTCGTTGCATGGGCGGTTGCCGGGCCGTTCTTCGGCTTCTCGGAAACCTGGCAACTGGTCATCAACACCGGCACCACCATCGTGACCTTCCTCATGGTGTTTGTGATCCAGAACACCCAGAACCGCGACGGCGTGGCCCTGCAGACAAAGCTGGACGAGCTGATCCGGTCGTCCAACGCCCAGAACGAATTCATGGGCATCGAGAAGCTCACCGACCGCGAACTGATCGCGCTGCACGAGAAGTGCGAGGCGGCAGCCAGAAGCAGCCAGGCCACGCTGGAGCGCACCCGTGCCGAGCGCCGCCGGCGCGGCCACGACACGGAGGCCGCGGCCAAGGCTTGATCCGGCCTACGGTGCGGGGGTGGCGAAGGCGCCGGGCCTCTGGGTTTCCTGGGTCCCCGCCCGAAATTCACCCGGGGTCATGCCCTTGATTCGCCTGAAGTGCCGGTTGAAGTTCGAGATGTTGTTGAAGCCCACCTCGTAGCAGATGCTGCTCACCTGCTGGCGCGTGGAGGCCAGCAGGCGGCAGGCGCGCGCCACGCGCAGGCCGATCACGAAGTCGGTGAAGGTCTGGCCGGTCGCACGGCGGAAGCTGCGCGAGAACGCGTTCTCGCGCATGCCGACGACCGCGCCGACCTCGGCCAGCGAAAGCTCCTCGGCGTAGTTGTCGCGGATGTGGTCGAGCGCCTTGTGGATGCGCGTCGCGGCCCCGGGCTCGCCCAGCGAATCGTCGGTGAACGCGGCGTCGGCCAGCAGCCGGTACTCGGACCATTGCGAGAGCTCGTTGAGCAGCACGGTGAATTCCGCAAAGCGCGCCAGGCCTTGCAACATCTCGATGCGCCGCAGCCGCGAGACGATGCCTTCGTTCAGGCCCACGAACTGCACGCCTTGCCGCGCGCGCGCCAGGAGCGGCGCCGCATCGCGCAGTTCGGGAAACAGTTCCATGCCGCGGCGCAGCGGCTCGTCGCCGAAGCGCAGCACCAGGCTGCCGGCATTGCCCGCGCCATGCATCGGACGGTGCTCGAACGCGAGGCTGTGCGGCAGCCGTGGGCCCAGCAGCACCACGGTGCCGGGCGCGAAGCGGTGGGTTTCCTCGTCGATGCCGTTGCCCACGCGCAGGCGCGCGGGCGCGGCGCCGATCAGGTGCAGCTCGTGCTCGTGCAGGCAGCTTGCATCGTTGCCGCGCGTCGAAGCCGCGGAGGAGGTTTCGCAGTGGATGGTGAGCCGGGTCTCCGCCAGCGCAGGTACGGCGGGCTCGGATGTCGCGCCGCGCCGCGCATCGAGCGGGCGGACGCGCGCGGTGGTGTACGGGCGCGCTGCGGGCGCCGTGACCTGCAGCTTGGTGCGCAGCGCGGCGGACGCATGCGCTCGGGAGGCGGAAGCCGGCGGGATCGTGTTCAGCAAGACCAAATCTCCAACGGACGACAAACGGTGAAGGACGGGTGAGGCGTCAGCTCTTGCGCGCCGGCGGCGGCATGGCCGTCTGCTGCTGGAAGGCGGCGAGCAGCCGGTACTCCTCGCCGAGCTTGCGCGGCAGCGAGAGATACACCGGCAGCAACTGCCGGTAGAGCGCCGCGTTCTTGGCATTGGGCGTGTGGCGGTGCGTGGCGCCCACCATGCCCGCGACCACGTCGAGCGAATCGACGTGCCCCAGCGCATAGAGCCCGAGCACCGCGGCGCCCAGGCACGAGCTCTCGAAGCTCTCGGGCACCACCACCTCGCGGTCGAACACGTCGGCCATCATCTGGCGCCACATGCCCGAGCGCGCGAAGCCGCCGGTGGCCTTGATGTGCGCGCTGCGGCCCGCGATCGACTCGACCGCCGGCAGGATGCTGTAGAGGTTGAAGATCACGCCCTCGAGCACCGCGCGGATCATGTGCTCCTTGCGATGGTGGATGCCCAGCCCGAAGAAGGAGCCGCGCAGGTCGGCGTTCCAGTAAGGCGCGCGTTCGCCGGTGAGGAAGGGATGGAACACCAGCCCTTCGGAGCCGGCCGACACGCGCTCGGCGATGCGGGTGAGCACCTCGTAGGTGTCGATGCCCAGGCGCTTGGCGGTCTCGGCCTCGGCCGAGGCGAACTCGTCGCGCACCCAGCGCAGGATGATCCCGCCGTTGTTCACTGGCCCGCCCACCACCCAGCGCCGCTCGGCGAGCGCATAGCAGAAGGTGCGGCCCTCGGGGTCGGTCATCGGGTGGTCGACCACGGTGCGCATCGCGCCGCTGGTGCCGATGGTCACGGCCACTTCGCCGGGCGCCACCGCGTTCACGCCGAGATTGGAGAGCACGCCGTCGTTGGCGCCGATGACGAAAGGCGTGTCGGTGGCAAGCCCCAATTTCGTTGCGACATCGGCCGGCAGGCCTTCGATGTGCCAGGTGGTCGGCACCGGGCGAGACAACTGGTCGGCACGCACGCCGGCGAGCGCGAGCGCGCCTTCGTCCCAGTCGAGCCGCTCGATGTTGAAGAGCCCCGTGGCCGAGGCGATGGAGTGATCGACCTGCCATTGCCCGAAGAGCCGGAAGAACACGTATTCCTTGATGCCGACGAAGCGCGCCGCGCTGGCAAAGAGCTCGGCGCGCTCGTGGCGCAGCCACACCAGCTTGGCCAGCGGCGACATCGGATGGATCGGCGTGCCCGTGCGGCGGTAGATCGCCAGCCCGTCCCATTCGTCGCGGATGCGCTCGGCCCAGCGCGCGGCGCGCTGGTCGGCCCAGGTGATGCTGGCGGTCAGCGGCGCGCCCGCACCGTCGACCAGGATCAGGCTGTGCATGGCCGCGCTGAAGGACACGGCGAGCACGTCGGCGGGCGCGGCCTTGCTCTCCTGCACGCAACCCGCGATGGCTGCGAGCACCGCCTGGAAGATCTGCTCGGGATCCTGCTCGGCGGCGCCGGCCTCGGGCTGCAGCAGCGGGTAGTCGACCGCATGGTGGGCCAGCACACGCCCCGCGGGCGTGAAGGCCACCGCCTTGGTGCTGGTGGTTCCGATGTCGACGCCGATGACGGTGCGGCCCATGGCTTGTCTCCTTGCCTCAGTGATCAGGTTCAGGTGATCGCGCTCAGACCACCAGGCTCAGCAACATGATGAACGCGAGGGCCACGACCGAGATCAGCGTTTCCATCACCGTCCAGGTCTTGAAGGTCTCGGCCACCGTCATGTTGAAGTATTGCTTGACCAGCCAGAAGCCCGCGTCGTTGACGTGCGACAGGATCAGCGACCCCGCGCCCGTGGCCAGCACCAGCAGCTCGAGGTTCACGCCCGGCACCAGGGTGGCGAGCGGCGCGACGATGCCCGCGCCGGTGATGGTGGCGACCGTGGCCGAACCCGTGGCGATGCGAATCAGGCCCGCCACCAGCCACGCCAGGAGGATGGGCGAGACCTGCGCATGCAGCGCCATCTGCCCGATCGCATTGCCCACGCCGCTGGCCACCAGCATCTGCTTGAAGCCGCCGCCCGCGCCGATGATCAGCACGATGGCCGCAGTGGGAGCCAGGCTGTCGTCCACGAACTTCATGATCTGCTTGCTGGTGAAGCCGCGCGCATAGCCGAAGGTGTAGAGCGACAGCAAGAGCGCCGCCAGCAGCGCGGTGATCGGGTGGCCGATGAAATCCAGCCACTGGCGCACGATGTTCTTCTCGTCGAGTGCCACGTCGGCGAAGGTCTTCAGGAGCATCAGCGCCACGGGCAGCAGGATCGTGACCAGGGTGATGCCGAAGCCCGGCAACTCGCGCGCCTCGGGTTCGCGCGCCAGTTGCTCCAGCAGCTCGGGCGAAGCTTCGCCCGGCACGTACTTGGAGATGAACTTGCCGAAAATCGGGCCCGCGATCATCGCGGTGGGCAGGCCGACGAGCAGGCCGTAGAAGATGGTCTTGCCGATGTCGGCGCCGAACACGCCGATGGCCAGCAACGGCCCCGGATGCGGCGGCACGAGGCCGTGCACCACCGACAGGCCCGCCAGCAGCGGAATGCCGATGCGGATGAGCGACACGCCGGTGCGCCGCGCCACGATGAACACCAGCGGAATGAGCAGCACGAAGCCGATTTCGAAGAAGAGCGGAATGCCCACCAGGAAGGCCGCGAACATCATGGCCCAGTGCACGCGCTCCTTGCCGAAGGCGTTGATCAGCGTGCGCGCGATGCGGTCGGCGCCGCCCGACTCGGCCATCATCTTGCCGAGCATGGTGCCCAGGCCGAGCACGATGCCCACGAAGCCGAGCACGCCGCCGAAGCCGTCCTGGAAGGACTTCATCACCAGGTCCACCGGCATGCCCGAGGTGAGCCCGAGGAAACCGGCCGCCAGCGTCAGCGCGATGAAGGGGTGCACGCGCCAGCGCGTGATCAGAAGGATCAGCCCGAGGATTGCCACCAGGGCATCGACGAGCAGGAAAACCTCTTTGCTCATTCCGAACATGTGTTGTCTCCTGAATATCCGGCCGTTGCAAAGATGGGCCGATGAATGGGATAGCGCTATCCCTGACAATCCAAAAAAACCAGCTCTCTGGCGCGCTCGGGGTTAGTCCCGAATCGGCGCAGGGCTGGACAGCGCTATCCTAGGACAGCGCTGTCCGATTCAATCTTGGTACTAACCCTAAGAAAACGACCATGGCCGACGCCCCCGAGCGCCCACGCTCCCGTTCTTCCAGCCACGTGACGCTCGACGACGTGGCCCGCGTATCAGGCGTGAGCCCGATCACCGTGTCGCGCGCCCTGCGCGGCGCGCGCAACGTGTCGCCCGAACTGCAGGCCCGCGTGCAGGCGGCGGTCGACCAGCTCGGCTACGTGCCGAACGTGGCGGCGCGCGCGCTCGCTTCGGCACGCAGCTCGCATGTGGCGGTGCTGATCCCGTCGCTGACCAACCAGCTCTTCGTGGAATTGCTCGAGGCGGTGCAGGACGCGCTCTCGCCGCACGGCTTCCAGTCGCTCATCGGCGTCACGCACTACGACCCTGCGCAGGAAGAGGCACTGCTGCGCAGCTACCTCTCGCAGCGGCCGGCGGGCGTGCTGCTGACCGGCTTCGACCGCAGCGCCGCGTCCTTGCAGATGCTCGCGCGCAGCGACGCGCCCTGCGTGTACCTGATGGAAACCTCGGACGCGCCCGGCATCCACAGCGTGGGGTTCTCGCAGCAGGACGCGGGCCGCGCCATCGTGCAGCACCTGCTCGCGCGCGGCCGCCGGCGCATTGCCTATGCCGCCGGCCAGCTCGACCCGCGCGTGATGATGCGGCTGGAGGGCTACCGCGAGGCACTGCGCGCGGCCGGCTGCCACGACCCGGCGCTCGAGCTGCTGGCGCCGGGCCCCACGTCCATGGCACTGGGCGGCCGGCAGTTCGAGGACCTGCTCGCGCGCCACCCCGACGTGGACGCCATCTTCTATTGCAACGACGACCTCGCGCAGGGCGCGCTGCTCGCCGCGCTGCGCACCGGCGTGCCGGTGCCCGAGCGCGTGGCGATCGCCGGCTTCAACGACCTGGGCGGCAGCGACCAGATGCTGCCGCCGCTGACCACCGTGCACACCCCGCGCCGCGAGATCGGCGAGCGCGCGGCCACCATGCTGCTGTCGCTGATGCGCGCGGAAACGGTGGCCGAGCGCACAGTGGACCTGGGCTTCGAGCTGATGGTGCGCCAGAGCAGCTGAAGCAACGGGGCGCGCGCCGCCCTGCCACCTCGGCCTCTGTGCCTCAGCGCCTTGGCTGCATCAAGGCATTCGAGGGCAGCGTCTCGTCCAGGAGCTTGCGCGCCGTCTCCACGCCAGCCACCGGCAGCAGCTTGGGGTCGAGCAGCCCCACCTGCACCAGCACGCTCGCTTGGTCCCAGTAGATGTGCTCGTGGTAGAGCTTGTCGCCGCGGAACTTGATGACCGCGAGCAGCGGAATTTCCACGCGCTTGCCGGTCGGCGCCACGCCCGGCAGCATCCACGGGATTTCCGTGGTGTGCGTGAAGCAGAACAGCATCTCGTCGACCACCTGCGATGCGCCCACGGTGCGCGAGATCGGCACCAGCGAGGTGTCGGGCGGATTGCTGTTGACGAAGTGGTTCGTATAGAACGCGTGCAGCGCCTTGTAGCCCACGCCGCCCGTCATGGTGGGAATGTGGTTCACATAGGGCTCGGCCACCATGGTGCTCATCGTGTCGTCGACGTTGCGCGTGCCGAACTCGTATTCGCAGTGCTTGTCCCAGAGCGCCGAGAGGTCGTAGTCGGGGCCGATGGCGCCCTTCAGCGCCGCGATGCTGCGCTCGTGCGCCATGAGCGCCGAGGGCTTGTGGAAGTGCTCGCCGCCGTTGCGCGCGAAGGCGTGGTCCATGCCGGGGTACACGTAGAGCGAAACGCCGGGCCGGCCCGACAGCGTCTGCACGATGCGGTCGCGCGCCTCGGGCGGACAGAACTTGTCGAGCTCGGCGATGTGCAGCGTGAGCGGACGCTTGATGTTGTCGGCTTCGCCGAGCGCCGCATCGATGCCCACGCCGTAATAGCCGACGGCCACGTCCGCGTCGGTGCGGCAGGCGGCTAGGTACGCGAGCTTGCCGCCGAGGCAGAAGCCGAGCACGCCGACCTTCTTCTCTTGCACCTCGGGGCGCTGGCGCAGCGCGGTGATCGCGGCCTGCATGTCTTCCATGCCCTTGGCTTCGTCGAAGCCGCCATAGAGCGCGAAGGCGCGCTGCCAGTCGGCCTCGCTGTAGCCGAGCTCCACATCGGGCTCCTGGCGCCAGAAGAGATCGGGCACCAGCACCACGTAGCCTTCTTCCGCGTAGTAGTCCGCGACCTCGCGCATCGTGTGGTTGATGCCGAAGATCTCCTGCGCGATCACGAGGCCGGGGCCGCTGCCGGCTTTGGGCAATGCGAGGTAGCCATTGAAACTGCCGCTGCCGTCGGTGGCCTGGATGCGGATTTTTTTCTGCATGTGAACTGCTCCGTGGATGAGGTGGGGTGGTGAGGCGGGCCGCATGCTCGCGCTCACTGCATGCATTCCGGGTGTCGTGTCGTCACCTGGTAGTAGCCTGAATGAAACACCAGCGGCTCGCCGTCGAAGCGATCGTAGCGCTCGACTTCGCCAATGAAGATGAGATGGTCTCCGCCGTCGTACTGCTTCACGTTGCGGCAGGTGAAGCGGGCGATGACGCCGTCCAGCAGCGGCACGCCGGCCGTGCCCTCGCAGCAGTCCACGCCACCGAACTTGTCGGCCTGCGGCGTGGAGAACTGCCGCGACAGGTGATGCTGGTTCGCCGCGAGCACGTTGATCGCGAAATGGCTGGCGCCGGTGAAGTCCGCCACGCTCGGCGCCTGCCGAGCGAGGCTCCACAGCACCAGCGGCGGATCGAGCGAGACCGAGGAGAACGAATTGGCGGTCATGCCCACGCGGCGCCCGTCGATGGCGCGGGTCGTGATGACGGTCACGCCGGTGCTGAACTGCCCGAGCGCCTTGCGGAAGTCGCGCCGGTCGAAGCGGTCCACCGCCGCTTCGCGTGCGCGGGTTTCGAGAAAGCGGTCGGCCTCGGCGGCGTCGAACCACCAGGGCGCGAAGATGCGCGGGTCGTCGAAGCCGTTGACGATGGTGCCCGCCACAGCGGGCATGTGGGTCGCGCTCTGCAGCAGCTTCAAGAGGTGCGGCTTCGGCGGTGCGAGCAGGCTGTTCGTCCAGTCGGTGGCCCAGCGCGCGTAGCCTTCCCAGTAGCGATCGAAGGTCTCCTGCATCCATTCGGCATCGAACGGCGCGTCGCCGTGTTCGAGGATGCGCTTGAGGTAGATGTCGGCGCACTTGGCCGCATTGTTCGCGCCCTGCCCCGTGATCGGGTCGTTGAGCACCACCGCATCGGCCAGGCCCAGCACCTTGCGGCCCGAAGGCAGCGCGGCGACGGGCCTGCGCACCGTCGGCGTGAAGCGGCCCGCGAGGATGCCGTTGTCGTCGGTCAGTTCGATGTGCGTGCAGCGTTCGGCCTCCCAGGGCAGGAAGGTCTCGAGGATCCACTTGCTGCGCGCGAGGTGCTCCTGCGGCGTCTTCACATCGGCCCAGCAGTCCATCGGACCGCCGGGCACACCTTCGAACACCATGATCTCGCACGGCCCCGAGGTGGTCAGCGCCGGAAACACGAAGTACTCGCCCACGCCCGGAATCAGGTTGAAGCACACCCGCGCATGCGGCTCGGCAGGCTTCATGCCCTTCACATAGGTGAGCGCCAGCGCGCGCTGCGGCTGGTCGCATGGGGAGCGCAACTCGTCGCGCTCGAAGCGTTTCGAGATCTCGCCTTTGCCGCTCGCCACGATCACGAGGTCGTGCGTCTGCGCGCAAGTCTCCAGATCGTCGAGGCCCACGTCCTTCAGCACCAGCCGGCCGCCGCGCTTCTCGAACTCGGCCATCCACGCGGGAATCTTGAGCCGCTGATCGACCGACTGCGCGGGCCCGTCGAGCCGCGCGCGCCATTCGATGGCCTTGCCACCCTCGGGGTTGCGCACTGCGATGCCGATGCCCTCGATGGCGGGGCATTCGTCCGCCCACCAGTCCAGTTCCAGCTCGCGCTCGGTCTGCAGCGCGGTCTCGAACATGCACTGGCTGGACATCACCGGCCCTTCGAGGATCTCCCGCGCCGAGCGGTTCGAGAAAACCGTCACCTCGTGCCCCGCGCGCTGCAGGCCGAGCGCGAGCTGCATGCCGGACTGTCCGGCACCGACGATGGCCACGCGTCGCTTCATGGTGCGCTCCGGGCTACGCGACAGCCGCGCAGGTGGCGATGTAGCGCTCCGACTCCGCAGCGTCGGCGAACCACGGGAAGAAGGTGCGCGGATCGTCGAAGCCGTTGGCAAAGGCGCTCGCCAGCGGCGGCACCGCGCCGGCGCTGCCGAGCAGGTTGAGCACATGCGGCGGCGGTGGCGCGAGCAACATGTTGGTCCACTGCGTGACCCACTGCGCATAGCCGAACCAGTAGCGGTCGAAGGTCTGCTGCATCCAGGCCGCATCGGCCGCGCCGTCGCCGCGCGCGAGGATGCTCTTCAAGTACGTGTCGGCGCACTTGGCCGCGTTGTTGGAGCCCTGCCCCGTGATCGGATCGTTGAGCACCACCACGTCGGCCAGGCCCAGCACCTTGCGGCCCGAAGGCAGCGTCGCCACGGGCTTGCGCACCGTCGGCGCGAAGCGGCCCGCGAGGATGCCGTTGTCGTCCGTGAGCTCGATGTCCTTGCAGCGCTCGGCCTCCCACGGCGTGAAGGTATCGAGGATCCATTTGCTGCGCGCCAGATGCTCCTCGGGCGTCTTCACCTCGGCCCAGCAATCCATCGGTCCGCCGGGCACGCCTTCGAACACCATGATTTCGCACGGCCCCGTCGTGGTCAGCGCCGGGAACACGAAGTACTCGCCCACGCCCGGAATCAGGTTGAAGCACACCGCGGAGAACGGCTCGCGCGGCTTCATGCCCTTCACGTAGGTGAGCGCCAATGCACGCTGCGGCTTGTCGTAGGGCGACTTGTGCGCATCGCGCTCGAAGAGCTTCGAGATCTCGCCCTTGCCGCTCGCCACCAGCGTGAGGTCGTGGCTCTGCGTGCAGGCCTCCAGCTCGTCGATGCCCGCGTCCTTGAAGACGAGCTCGCCGCCCTTCTTCTGGAATTCGTCCATCCACTCCGGGATCTTCACGCGCTGGTCGACCGACTGCGCGCTCGCGTTGAGCTGCGCAGCCCAGTCGATGGCCTTGGCGCCCTTCTGCTCGGGATGCGGCACGGCCAGGCCGATGCCGTCCACCGTCGGGCAGTCGCTCGCCCAGTGGTCCAGGCCCAGGTCGCGCTCGATCTGCAGCGAGGCGTCGAACATGCACTGGCTCGACATGACCTTGCCGCGGCGGATGTCCTCCCCCGTGCGGTTGCTGAACATCGTGACCTCGTAGCCTGCCGCGAGCAGGCCCAGACCCAGTTGCAGGCCCGACTGGCCCGCGCCGACGATGGCGATTCGCTTCATTGCTTTGCTCCTTGATGCTCCGCGAGGAGCTAGTCCATCAACAGGGGAATGGCAGGCACGGCCTGCTCGGGGCCCATGGCGGCATAGCCGCCGTCCACCGCGTAGTCGGCACCGGTCACGAAGCTCGCGTGATCGGAGCACAGGAACAGCACCACCTGCGCCACCTCGTCCGGATCGCCGACGCGCCCGAGCAGGTGGAAGGGCGCGGCCACGCGGTCGGTCTTGGCGCGGTCGTTGCCGCTCAGGCGCTCCATCACGGCCGACCAGGTCCAGCCCGGCGAGACGCTGTTCACCCGGATGTTGTCCTGCGCGAGGTCCATCGCCATGTTGCGGGTGAGCTGCGCCATCGCGGCCTTGCTCACCGGATAGAGCCAGCGCCCCGTCTGCGCCACGCGCGCCGAGATGCTCGTGAAATTGACCACCGCCCCGCCGCCGGCCGCCACCATGTGCGGGTGCGCGGCCTGCAGCATCGCCACCGCGCTCGCCACGTTCACATTGAAGGAGGTCAGCCAGTCGGCGCGCGGCGACTTGAAGCCGTCGTCCACGTACGAGCAGGCGAGGTTGACGAGAAAGTGCACCCCGCCGTGCCGCGCGGCCGCCTCGGCCACGCAGGCCTGGACCTGCGCGTCGTCGGTGATGTCGGTGCGGACGAACCGCACGCCGGCGCCGAGCGAATCGGCCAGCGCCTGGCCGTTGTCGGCATCGATGTCGGCGACGACGACCTTCACGCCGGCCGCGTGCAGCGCGCGCACCACGCCCGCGCCTATCAATGTGGCGCCGCCGGTGACGATGGCGCTCTTGCCTGCGAGTCCCTTGAACATGACGCTTGCTCTCCTGGGTTGGTCGTTCGACTGATTGATCACGCAGGCCAGGGTGGCCTGTGGGGCGAACGTTACGAGGAGGCGCGCGCGTGGAGCGTCCCGCAAACGCAGGCGATGTCCCTGGCGCGCAGGTTTTTCCGAGGGGTGGCCCGAATTGTGGGCGGGGATGGTTTTTGCTACGGTGCCTTCGCCCCATGGAAACCCTCACCACCCCCGCGTTGCCGCTGCAGCGCTACCGGCTTTTCGAGAGCCACGACATGGACGAGGCACGCGAAAGCGTCGCCCGCGTGTTCTGTCCGCACGGGCTGGTGATGCTGAGGCCGCGCACCGAGCTGGACGCCTGCCACCACAGCGCGCGCCTGCATCGGGACGTGAGCCTCAATTACGTGCAGTACGGGCCCGGCGTGCAGATCGACCCCGGGTACCTGCAGGACTTTTTCCTGCTGCAGATTCCGCTGCGCGGCGGCGCGGAGATCCGCTGCGGTGCGCAGCAGGTGGATGCCACGCCGCGGCTCGCTTCGCTGCCCTCCCCCACCGAGCCGCTCTCGATGCGCTGGGCCGACGACAGCCCGCACCTGATCGTGCAGCTGGCGCGCTCCGCGCTGCTCTCGCGGCTCGAATCGCTGCTGCAGGCGCCTGTCGGGCAGCCGCTGGTGTTCGACCTCGGCGTGCCGCTGGACAACCCCGTGCTGGCGCCGCTGGTGCATTTCATCGACTACCTGCGGCTCACGCTCGATGCCGGCAATGCGCTGCAGCCGGGCAGCCCCCTGGCCGAGCATGCCGAGGCCTACCTGATGTCCAGCCTGCTGATGTCGGCGGGCCACAACCACTCGCGCGCACTCGCCGGCAACGCGCAGCGGCGCTTGCTGCCGCGCGTGGTGCGCAGGGCGCAGGAATACATGGCCTCGAATGCGCAGCTGCCGCTGTCGCTGGCCGACGTCTGCCGCGAAGTCGGCTGCAGTGCGCGCGCGCTGCAAGTCGCCTTTCGTCAGCATGCGGGGCAGGGGCCGATGGAGTTTCTGCGCGAAGCCCGGCTCGACAAGGTCCGCGCCGAACTGCAAACCTCGGCCGGCGTCGCAGGAACCGGCGTGCGTGAGGTGGCACAGAAATACGGCTTTCTTCACCTCGGGCACTTCGCGGCGCAGTACCGTGCGCGCTTCGGGGAGCGGCCGTCCGACACGCGGGGGGCGCGCGGCGCTTGATGCGCCCGCCCTGCGCGGGCGGGCGAGCGCCGGAATTCAGGAGCCCGGCATGTGGGGCGGATGCAGTTCCACGGCCTTCGCCTTCTTGCGCATCCGGATGTTGAGCATCTCCACGGCCACCGAGAAAGCCATCGCGAAGTACACGTAGCCCTTGGGCACATGATGGTCGAAGCCCTCCGCGACCAGCACGACACCCACGACCACGAGGAATGCCAGTGCCAGCATCTTGATGGTGGGATGGGCCGAGACGAAGCGCCCGATGGGCGTTGCGAACACCATCATCAGCAGCACCGAGGCTACCACCGCGGCGATCATGACGCGCACGTCGTCCACCATGCCGACCGCGGTGATGATCGAGTCCAGCGAGAACACGAGATCGATCACGATGATCTGGAGCATGACGGAGGTGAAGGTCGCCTGGGCCACGCTCGCCTTCTGCTCGTGCGCACCCTCCAGGGACTGATGGACCTCGGTCGTGCTCTTCCAGATCAGGAAGAGGCCGCCCAGGATCAGGATCAGGTCGCGCCCCGAGATCTCCTGGCCGAACGCCGAGAACAGCGGAGCGACCAGCCCGACGATCCAGGCCAGCACCAGCAGCAGCCCGATGCGCATGAACATCGCCATGAACAACCCCATCCGGCGCGCGAACTCGCGGTTGGCGGGCGGCAGCTTGTCGACCAGGATGGAGATGAAGATGATGTTGTCGATGCCCAGCACGAGCTCGAGCGCCGTGAGGGTAGCAAAGGCAATCCAGACCTGCGGATCTGTCAGGAGTTCGAGCATCGGGGTTCTTTCAAACGGCCACGCCGGGAAGTTGAAGCTGCGCGGATTCTCACCTGCGGGGCGCATGCGGCAACGAGGAAGGCCGCAAGTCTTTCGGGGTACTGCCATCAATGAACGAAGCGCCCCCCGGTGCCGATCATCGTCATCTCGACGAAACGCGAGCCGCTGTGGTTGTCGGGGGTGAACGAGACGAAGAATCCGCCCGCGTCCCACTTGTTCATCGTTTCCAGGGCGGCCAGCAGCCTCGCACGCGTGAGATCGCGGCCCGCGCGGCGCAGCCCTTCGACCAGGGTCTTCGCGGCCAGGAAGCCTTCCATCGATCCGAAGCTCATGTGCGGCACGCCGGCCTTCAGCATGGCCTGGGCATATTCGTTCTGCAGCACGGACGCGCGGCCCCATGGAAAGGGAACGACTTCGGAAATCATCACGCCCGCGCCAAGGCTGCCGAGCTCGTCGGCCAGTGCCTTGCCGCCGACGAAGGACACGCTGACGAAGCGCCCGGCATAGCCGGCCTTCTTCATTTCCTTGATGAGTGCCGCGCTGGACACGTAGGAGCTGATCAGCGCCACGGCATCGGGATGCGCGGCCTGGAGCGCCTTGGCGGCAGCCGCCACCTCGGTGCTGTGCCGCTCGATCGCGGTGGTCGCGACGATCGGCAGGCCGTGCTTGGCCGTCGCCCTGCTCATCGCCTGGAGCCCCGCCTTGCCGTAGGCATCGTTCTGGTGGAAGACCGCGATGTTCCTGGCGCCGGTAACCGCCAACTGCTCGAGGATGTATTCCGACTCGTCGAAATAGCTGGCCCTGACGTTGAAGACGACGCGATTGAACGGTTGGCGCAGCGCCTCGGCGCCGGTCACCGGTGCAAAAAACGGCACCTGCGCAGCCACGGCCAGAGGCAACGCCGCCAGGGTGGTGGAGGTGCCGACATAGCCGAACAGCGCCACGGCGCGGTCCTGCTCCAGCAGGTCGGCCGTGTTGCTGGCGGTCATCTTCGGGTCGTAGGCGTCGTCCTTGGCGTGCAGCTCGATCTTTCGCCCGTGGACGCCACCCGCGTCGTTGACCATCTGGAAGTAGACGCGCGCCCCCACGTTGAACTCCGTGCCCAGCTGCGCGGAAGGGCCGCTGAACGGCGCCGACTGACCGATCACGATGGCCGTCTCGTCCACGGCCTTGTCCTTGGCGACGCCCGGCAGGCTGGCAAGCCCCAGCGAGACGGCGACGCAGGACGCCAGAAGGAAACGCCGGGTGCGTGGCGCAGACGGCAGCATACGGGAGGGGATGGGGCGAGAAGGCATGTGGTGTGGCCCTTGGGTTCTCGAAATGGAATTCAGCCACTGGCCGGCGGGGGTGCGGTGCTCAGAAATCCAGCTGCTTGTCCACGTCCTGGGTCTTGCGGCGGGCCAGCGCGAGGTTGGCGCGCAGCTTGTCCAGCACGACGTAGATGAACACGCCTTCCTTGGAGATCGAGGGGCGGACGATGTGGTATTGCTTCCCGAGGGTGATCAGGATGTCTTCGATGACGTCGTTCAGGCCGAGGGCCCGCATCGTCTTGAGCTTGGTGCGCACGACCTCGGTGTTGCCGGCCGCGGCGATTTCGAGATCCAGGCCCGAGCCCGCGGAGCCCAGGATCATTCCGCTGCCGGAATCGACGATGGCCGCGCACATGGCGCCGTCCAGGGACAGGATGTCTTCGAGGGTCTGCTTGATGGATGCCAATTCGTTCTCCAGTAAAAAATAAGAAAGCTTCGGAAAAAATCAGGTGTCAGGCATGAAAGGGGGAGGCATCGGCGAGCGTCCTGGCGAGCTGGGCGGCCCGGTACGACACCAGCGCCAGCACGGCCGAATCGCGGGCGACCACGTTGATGACCAGTTCGACGTCGCGCCGGTACACGCTGCAGAAAACCGCAAAGCCCGACTCGGTCTGCACGATCACGCTCTTCTGGCGCCCCAGGCGCGCCTCCTCGGAGACCACGCCGCTGATCGCCACGATGGAACTGGCCATGGCCGCCACGCGCGCGGGATCCACGTCGCCGGTGACCGCCGAGGCCACGCTGAAGCCGTCGATGGTGGCGATCACCGCGGCCGTCACGCCGTTCAGCTCGTCGACCAGCTTGCGTGCTTCGCGCTGCGCGAGCGCGGTGGCGGTCTTCGACAGGCCATGCGAGGCAGTCATTCGTTCTCCCCTCCCAGATCGGCTTCGAGTTGCATCAGCAGCGTGTCGATCAGCAGGATCACGTCGCTCCTGTTGCGCACGTCCACGCTCGAAATTGGAAACACCCGGCCCGTGGCTGCGATCGCCTGCGCATAGTCGTCCAGGCTGGGCACCGGATGGGTCTCCATGCGGCCCACGCCGACGGTGCAGGGAATGGTGCGCAGCGCCTCGGAGAAGCCGGTCATGTAGACGGCCAGGTCGGCCAGCGGATCGGGGCGCGAGTTGTCGACCAGGACGACCAGGCCCAGCGCGTTGCGAACGAGGATCTTCCAGAGGAATGCAAAGCGCTCCTGCCCGGGAGTGCCGAACATGCGAACGCGGTCTCCGTTGTCCAGCGTCAGCTCGCCGAAATCCAGGCCCACGGTGGTGCGCTCCTTGGCGATCGACGTGTCGGAGTTCCGCACGTCGGTCATGACCGGCGGCGCGTCGCTCACGCACCCGATCGCCGTGGTCTTGCCGGCGCCCACGGTGCCGGTGAAGAGGATCTTGTATTCCCTCATGGGGTTGCGAGCCCCAGGTGCCGGCGGATGCCGTTGATGAGGCCGCGCGCGAACGCGCCGCGCGCCGGAGCGGGCAACCCCGGGATGCGCGGCAGGTCCGCATGCGGCAGCGCGCCGGACGGCACCACGTGCAGCTCCAGCACGCCCGCCGAGCGCAGCGTCTGAAGAAAGATGACGCAGCGCGACAGCGGGAGCTCGCCCAGGTCGGACAGTTCGGTCGCACTCAATGCACGGCGCGCCAGCAGGCTGGCCATCCGCACTTTTTCGGGGTCGTTGCGCAGCAGCAGTGCCGAGGGCCAGCGGCGCAGCGTGAAGCGCACCGACTCGGAGACCTCGATCTTCGGCGCCATCTGCTCCGGCTCGCCCGATGGCACGGACTGCACCGCCAGCAGGGTGCGCTCGGTGCTCTTGAGCCATTGCTGCAGACGGTCGGCGCGTATCGGCCGCTCCAGCGTGTGCGCATGGCCGCCGGCGTTCCTGCGCGTGAGCGTGAGCAGCGCACCGGCCATGCGGGCAAAGCCGGCGCGCTCGGCCGCCGTCGCGCTCTCGTCGACGAGCAATGCGTCGTACGGCGGCGCGGTGACGAACGTCCACGGAAAGGAAAGGTCGCTCGCGTAGAGCTGCACGATGGTCCGGATCACGGCGGTTTCGGCCGCCGGCAGTCCGTAGACACCCATTCTCAGAACGGACATGCCTTGCCTCCCGTTTGCATGAGGATTCGCATCAGTTCACCGCCGGCACTTCACGCCAGTTCAAGAGGCGCAGCGAGATGCCCTTCGACAGATCGGCTTTCACCGGCACCGGCTTCCCGTCGGTCCCGACGACGATGCGGGTGGACCCGTCCACGCTCACGAATCGCAGGTCGGTGACGGCGCTCGGGAAGCTCTGGTAGGCGGTTCCGGCGGGCAGCAGCACCGAGCGCCCCGTTCCGTAGTTGATGGCATAGACCCGGCTTTGCCCCGATGGACTGCAGGCATCGCCGGTGGTCAGCAGGCTGGAGAAAGCCACGATGCCGTTGAAGGCCGCCGGGCTGGAGACCAGGCGCCAGCCGACACCGGTGTCGACACCCAGATCGAGATACCAGCCCGGCGACGTGTTCGAGAGGCTGATGCCCTTGAGCACATCCTCCACCTTCGTGAGCTGGCTGCGCGTGATGGGCGCGGTCACGGCGTTGAAGCCACCGGCCGTTCCATCGACGATGGCGTAGAACGACTGCGGCGCCTTCGAATTCACGTCCGAGGCGTCCAGCAGCTTGCCGGTGCCGAGCAGCACGAAGCGCTTGCGGGTGACGGGGTTGATCTCGATCAGCGGCGCGGTGGTGACGGGTTGCGCGTTGCCCGATCCGTCGGTCAGCGTGGCCAGCAGGGTCGGTGCCGGGTAGGCGGTGCTGCTGCCCTTGGCGGCAGTGAGGTCGAAACGCCAGAGCTGGCCGTCCAGGTCCGCTGCATAGACGGCATCCGCGGTGTTGTCGGCATGGTCGGCAACATAGGCGGACGCCTGCGTCAGGCCGCTGGAGGCGGTGGGCGTCCCCATCTTCTCGAGCAGCGCACCGGTCTTGGGATTGACGATGTACAGGTAGCCCTTGCCGTCGCTGTTGTTGTAGCCCGAGGTGAGGATCACGACCCAGCCGTACTTCTTCGTCTTCACGGCCGTGGGCGCGCCATAGCTGTAGCCCATGGTGGCGTCGGTGAATTCCCATTTCACCTTGCCGGCCACCGCGGCTTCGCTGTCCATGCCTGCGGGGTCGGTCACGTCGATGGCGTAGTAGCTCTTGCCGCCCTTGCCCAGCCCGCCGATCAGCAGGCTGTGCCAGTCGGCGCCGTTGCCGCTGCTCGCGGTGGTGAACGCGCCGCCGGCGCTGTTCAGGTCCACGTCGAAGGCCAGTGGCGTCGCATCCACGTAGTAGCGGTGGGCGTACTTGGGATTTCCAAGCTGCGCCAACCCATCGACCTGCGGCGTGCCGTTCGGCCCCTTGAACAAGGCGCTCGGCACGTAGGCGAACTGCTCGGTCCCGGCGCTGGCGCCGGCCAGTGCGCCATTGAATGCATGCAGCATGCCGTCGTTGGCGCCGACGTAGACCATGGTGGGGCGCGCGGCCCACTTGGTCTTGAAGGCCGTGTAGCCCGGGTTGCTCTTCTCCGAAAAGCCGGTCGCGGGCGGCCCGACGGGCATGACCTTCGAATTGACGATGTCGCCCAGCAGCAGGGACCGGCTGCGCAAGGCCCGCGTGCTTGCGGCCGCCGTGGAGGCGCCTTCGTTCTTGCGGTCGCCACGCAGGTAGTTGAGGTAGTCGATGCTGCTCGTGGTGCTGGCGTAGGCGGGCGCGAGGGCGGCCAGCTGCGCCGACGTCACGCTGGCGGCGCGGAATGCCACGCCCTTGCTGCCGTCCCACGTCGCGATGCGGCGCGCCGTGTCCCAGCCGCCATTGGCCAGTTGGGCTTCGAGCGTGGTGCTGGTCGTCCAGACGGGTGCGGCGGACGGCGTGCCATCGCTGGCGAAGGTGAGCTTGCTGGCGGTGACCACGCCCGTCCATCCCTTGGAGTCGTACTGCGATGCATACGAGGCGGTGCCGGTGGCCGCGGCCTGCGCGGTGGAGAGCGAGAAGGACGTGGTGTAGGCCTTGATGGCGTTGGCGATGTCGGTGAATGCGGCGCGCAGGCCACTCACCATCTGCCCGGCGTTGCCGGCCAGGAAGTAGTTGTCGGGCCGAAGGCGCTTGTTGCCGTTCATGTCGATGCTGTCGCCCGCGGTGTTCCACCATTCCTGCGCGAGCGGCACGGTGGTGTTGGCCGGGTCGTAGCCCGCGGGCACGCTGAAGCCGCCGTACTTGGCGGCCAGGTAATAGGGGTTCAGGTCTTCGGCGCGCTGGTACTCCATGACATCCATCCAGTAGGTGGAGATGTTCTGCACGCCGGCCAGGTCGGGCCGCAGGTCGTTGACGTGCGCGCCATAGGCAAGGCCCGCGATGTAGTAGGTCGCATCGGAGCCGCCGGCCTTCCACCAGGGCGTCGGCGCCTTGAAGCCTTCCAGCGTCTGCAGGTTCTTCGTCCACGCATCCGCCTTGTTCAGCGAGTCCGCGGCGACCGTCGCGGGATTGCCGCGCCAACTCGTCACCGCGCTTCCGCCCACGTTGTAGTCGTAGTGGGTGTGGTCATCGCCGATGCCCAGAATGAAATTCTTCTGGCACGAATAGGAAATGGGGTCCTTGCCGCTCCAGTCGGTCACTGCGGGAAAACCGTCGAGCCTGGCCTCCCTGCCCTCCACGCCGGCCGCCACCGAGTTGGTCCATTCGGGGACGTTGCCCAGGTTCTCGAAGTACCGCACGGCAGCGTAGTAGAGCTCGCTGACGTTGTCGTACATCATGTAGTTCTTCGCGGACTGGCCGAACTTGTTGAGGTAGTTCATCACCCCGCTTTGCACGACGCCGCTCGCCGTGGCCGAAACCGCGTCGGGGTTCGTGCTCATGATGCCGGTGGTGGCATCCCATTCGCCGCGGGTGTTGGTGACCACCGCGGTGGACAGCGGCTGCGGATAGGTCGGGCCGATGAAACCCATCGGCGCGCGCATCACGCCGCCCTGCTGCGCGATGCCGCCAGCGTTCAGGAACGAGAAGGTGCCGTAGCGGATCTTGTTGGCGTTCTGCTGCAGCAAACCTTCAGGCTTGTAGTTGGTGCCGTACTTGACGCAGTTGGCCTCCACGCCGCCGGCACCGGCCGAGGTGTCGCAGACCTTGACGCGGACGTAGACCTGGTAGACGGCGTTCGCCCTCTTCGCACTGTTCGCGGCGTCGAGCTTGACCAGGTCGGCCCCGGCCCCCGTGGGATCGCCCGTTCCGGTGAACACCATGGTGTTGCCGCGCGACCAGATGCTGGTGTTGAAGTTGTTCCAGTTGCTGAACGGCGTGACGGCGGAAACCAATGCCTTGGGCAGCTTGTGCCCGTTTCCCTGATCGGTGCCGCGCAGCGGGAAATTGGTGGTGTTGCCCTGGCTGGAGCCCCACGCCTTCTCGAGGATGGTCTCGCTCGTGGTGTCCACGCTGCGGTAACCGCCCGAGAGCGCCCAGCGGAATGGGTCGATGGTCTGCATCGTGGCCCAGTTCATGAAATTTCCGCTCCACTGTCCCGAACAGCTGTGCTTGTTGGTGCCGGTGGACGCGCCGGCCGGCTGGAAGTAGCTGTCGGATGCGGCGCCGTTCTTCACCGCCGGCTCGACGTAGGTGTACGTGTAGCACTTGCGCGGATCGAAGTAGCCCAGGTACTCCGTGGCATCCGCGTAGTCGTTGAGGTTCGCCACGCTGATCGCGGTGGGGTATTCCACCGACAGCGCCAACGCAAGATTCCCCGGCACATCGGACGAGGCGAACACGGGCTGGTCCGACAGCTTGGCGGTGGCCGCCAGCGCGGCCGGGCACGACCACAGACCCAGGCAGACGGCCGCGATCGCCCCGATGCCGGAGGCCGCGGCCGATGCGCGGCAAAAAGCGTTTGTCATGGGGATGGGGTGCCTTCCTGGTCTGGCTTGGTGAACGTCGACTGCATGAACACCTGCGTGTCGCGCGGACCGCTGACGCGCAGGCTCAGGCGGTAGATCGTGGCGGTGGGTGGCGTCGGTGGCGGCGTGGGGCTGGAGGTGCCGCCGGCCGGCGCGGCAGACGACTGCACGCAGCCGGTGCTGGTGGCCGGGCCGGTGCTGGTGCAGAGGCGATCGATCAGGTAGCGGATGCTGACCTGCGCCACCGCGTCGGTGAGGTCGTTGGAAGCCTTGCCGACGGCGCCGAAGGCCTTGTCGTCCAGCAGCGCCAGCGGCACGCCTTGCGCGTTGGTGTCGAGCTTGGTTGCCTTGAAGTTCTCGCCCGGCAGGTCGTCGGTCGCGTTCGCCAGCGCGCCCCCGCTCGCCAGCTTGTTGGCCAGCACGAAGGACACCGCCCTCTCGCCCTGGTTCACCAGGTCGCGCCGGAAGGCCAGGTTGCCGGCGGAGGTCAGCGATGTGTTCATGGAACGCACCACGGCGACGCCGCCGGCCAGGAGGATCACGAGCACGATGAGGCACAGCAGCAGGACGACGCCGCGCTGGTGCCGGGCCCGTGGGAAAGCGCTTGGAATCTTCATGGCAGCAGCAGCATGTTGCGCAGCGGGATGGTGAATTCGACGACCCGGTGGCGGTAGTGCTGGTCGTCCTCGCCCAACGTCACGGTCTGTGCGATCGGATTCTTCGAGGCGTCCTGGAAGTCGTCGCCGAAGAGCTTCAGCCTGGCGGGCGACACCGCCTCCTTTTCCCTGTTCGCGCTGCGCATGACCAGCGCCACGCGAACGGCGACGATCTTTCGCATCGTCTCGGGCGTCTGCATGACGGTGGCGATGTCGAACCCCGCCGCGCCCGGGTCCGTCCAGCTGTCGAGGATGCCGTCGCCGTTGGTGTCCACGCCGTAGATGGCATGCAGCTCGGCCACGCCGTCGGCCAGGGCTTGCGTCGCACCGCCGGCGCCCAGCAGCAGGTCGTAGCCGACCAGCGTGCGGTTGTCGCCCACGCCGAAGAGCTGGAACTGCACGTTGCCGTTCGCGGGATTGCCCAGCGGCGTGACATAGGTGGAGGTGCTGGCCGCCAATGTTTCCAGCGAGGTGGACTTGCCGGCCGTGTAGTAGTCGCCGCCCAGCGTGAGCACCTTGCTCGCGACGCCCGAGACCTGCTCGAGCAGGCAGTCCGTCGTGCCCTGCTGGCTGACCAGCACGAGGTCGCCCGCGGACACGCCGACCGTGTTGTCCATCGAGAGCGTCCTCGCGCTGCCCGGGTCCGTCAGGCCGCGCGGCACGCCGCCGGCCACCGCATCGCCGCCCATGACCACCAGCACGTCGGAGCCGGTATCGGACTGGTTCTTGCCGATGAGCACAGGCGCCACCCGCAGGTCGGACGTGGTGCCGGGCAGAAAGGCCTTCTTGAACGGCGCGGGAAACGCGCCGGCGGGTAGCAGGGCCGCCGCATTGAGCTTGCAGCCGAACACGCCCCGGTCGGTCGGCTGCACCGACTGGACCAGGCTCGAGCCGGCGCTGCGCAGCGCGCGGTCCAGCACATAGGCCGCATAGGCGCCGGCCTGCTCCATGTCGTTGGTGGAGGTGGTGACGCGCCGGTGCGTCTCGCCCACCACGACGATGCTGGCCACGGCCAGCGTCACGATCAGGCCGATGAGCATCGCGACGAGCAGCTCGACCAGTGTGAGACCGCGCTGCTGCTTCATGGGAGCGTCACCCGCGTGGTGAGCGTGCTGCTCTGTGGCTCGGCCTTCGCGCCTGACCGGTCGGGCGCTTTCCAGGTGATGGCGATGTCGGCGCTGTTGGTGGTGCCCGACACCGCGGTGACGGTCACCGCGCCGTTCGGCAGGCCTGCGTTGGCGGTGTCGCTCACGCGTTTCTGCCAGGTCGAACCGGCGCTCGTGTCCACGGCCACCGACTTGCCCAGCCACATCGCGCTGGCGATGTCGTTGGCCAGCAGGGCGGCGCGGTTGCGGTCCTGCGCATCCGTCGACAGGCCGATGGCGCGCGCCTGCAAGCCGATCAGCCCGAGGATGCCCAGCAAGAACAACATGACGGAGACCAGCACTTCCAACAGGGCGATGCCGGACTGCCCCGCGCCGGAGGGCTTCTTCGAAAGACGTTTCTTCATGGGCAACCGTCGGGGGAATCTGCAAGCTTTCGGGCCGGATCGCACATGCGCACCTGCCCGCCCAGGCCAACGAGCACGCGCAGCGGCCGGTCCGAGCCATTCGCGGAGATGTCGTAGGCAAAGGTCGGCGAACCGGTGTTGCAGCTCGCGCCGGCCACGCCGGTATCGCTGTTCACCGCGAGGCGGCCCATGGCGTTGAAGCAGACAGCCGCCGCGCCCTTGACCTGCACGCCGGCCGCCACATCCGACAGCACACCGGCCTGCACGAACACGTTGCCGGCATCCAGGCTCGACTTGGAAACGTTGAGCGACCAGTTGCTTCCGTCGGCCACAGCGGTCAGCCCGCTCTGCGGCGCGGCGCTGTTGGTGAGCGAGAAGACCATGGGCCGGCTGCGGCGCAAGGCCTCGGCCTGCGCAAGGCGCAAGCCGTTCTGCAGGGAATCGCTCACGGTGCGAACCTTGTTGTTGGCGATCCAGGTCGTGAACGACGGCATGGCCAGCATCGTCAGAACGCCGAGCAGCGTGATCGTGACCATCATCTCGATCAGCGTGAACCCGGACGCATGGCGCCGGTGGTTGTTCATGTGGGGCACGCCTGGCCTCGCTTGGACACCCAGGCCTTGTCGCAACCCGTCCAACCGGGGACGCCCTCGACCGTGGTGCCTTGAACACCGAGTTGATCGACCGTGAAGGTGAACCCCTTGGTGGGCCCGCTGCCGACGGCCTGCAATGTGTAGGTGGTCGACGTGGCAGCGGGCGCCGACGCGCACGACAACTGGAAGGTGCCCGAGACGTTGGTCCTGCTGGCGGTGGCGGTGCAAGGCGGCACGAACGAACCCGTCTTGAGATAGGTCCGGTTGTCCTGGTAGTAGCGCTCCATGTCGGCACGCATGACCGACAGGCCGTTCGTGCCATCGACGAGCTGGCCGCGCAGCACGTAGTCGCGATAGCTGGGCAACGCGATCGCCGCAAGGATGGCCACGATGGCCACGGTGATCATCGCCTCGATCAACGTGAAGCCGGCAATGCTCCGGCCCGCGGTGACGGCCGCACGCTGCCGCCTCGCCGCCCTCAAGATTCGTATTTGCATCGCTGCTTTCCAACCACAAATAGTTGGCCTTTGTAGGTGTCACCAAGAAACTAATGTGACAATTGTTTGCAACAACGAATGCTTTCGACTAGATCAATGAATGAAATGCAGCCACTCATTTTTCAAGGCAATGCCGCGGCCCAACGCTATGCACCAGATGCGGGGGCCCACCCCTGCTGGCTCAGTTTTTCCACCGCCATGTCGGCGAACATCGAAACGGCCAGCGGACGCTGCTGGCGACTGGGATAGACAACGCTCAGGCCGCGGCCGGCGCGCGTGTACTCGGGCAGCACCCGCACCAGCCTGCCGGCGGCGATGTCGGAGGCCGTGAGGATCGAGGGCAGCGCGGCAATGCCCAGGCCCGCGCATGCGGCCTGGCGCAGCACTGTCTGCGTGTTGCTGTTGAAGCGCCCTTTCACGCGCACGTCCTTCTCCACGCCCTCTGCGTCCTGCAGGCGCCAGACGGCGTTGCCGCTGGCATCGGGCTGCACCACGCACTCGTGCTCGCCCAGGTCCTCCAGCGACGTGGGCACGCCATGCGCCGCCAGATAGGCCGGGCTGGCGGTCAGTTCGCCATAGCTTGCGAAGATCCGTCGCGCCACGTAGCAGGAGTCCTGCAGGGGGCCGCCCCGAAATGCGATGTCGATGCGATCGGCAATCAGGTCGACCAGGAGATCGCTGAGCACGAAGTCCAGGCGCACCAGCGGATGCTCGGCCAGGAACGTCTCCACCCACTCCATCCGGAAGAAATCGAAGAAGCTGGTCGGCGCGGTCACGCGCACCGTGCCGGACGGCTCCGAGTTGTCCGCCACATGCAGCTGACCGGCTTCGATGAGTTCCTCCACCGCCGGGCCGCATCGCTCGTGAAAGGATTCGCCTGCACTCGTCAGCGTGAGCTTGCGGGTCGAGCGCTGCATCAACCGCGTGCCCAGCCGGGCCTCGAGTTGCTGGATGCGCCGGCTCACCGTGGCGGAAGGCACGCTCAGCCGTCGTGCCGCCTCGGCGAAGCTGCCGCTGCGAGCCACCTGCACAAACATCGCCACTTCATTCAGATCGAGCATGGGATTCTTCCTGTTGTTGTTGCCAGGGTCGAGCTGGCTTTTTTCGATACGTCTCCAACTTTCCTGAGGGCCTTGCAAAGCACCAATCAGGGGCATCCGTGGCGCACCAAGAGATGCCAGGCGACTCATTTGAGGTACGCCACTCACGCAACACGCTGAACGGCAGCTGACATCCCCGGGAGGGCGATGTACTTTGAGAAAAAGCTCGCCGTTCGCAGCAAATTGCCGCAGCATGTCGTCCGTTGCTCGTTATAGAAACATAACGATCAATTGACCTAATCAACTACCGGCAGCTTCATTACGAGCCCTTACCCACATGCACGCCCTTCCCGATACGACAGCACTGCGCGCGCCGCGCGCACTGGACGACCTCCTGCTTTACCGCCTGTGGCGCGCCACGCGCACAAGCCGGGCGATGGCGACGCGCATCGTGGAGGGAGGCTTCGGCATCACGCATCGCGAGTGGGGAATGATCGGCATGCTCGCGCAGGTCGGAGAGATCAGGCCCTCGGCGCTCGCCGAGCAGCTGCAGCTGGACCGCGTGCGCACGTCGCGCGGCCTGCGCAGCCTCTTCGAGAAGCAACTGATCGAACGGCGCCAGAACGCCGATGACGGCCGCGAAGTCCACGTGCAACTGAGCGATGCCGGCCGGCAGCTCTTCGCCGAGCTGTTCCCGCGCATCGCCGGTCTCAATATCGACCTGCTCGAAGGCCTCGATGCCGAACACCACGGCATCTTTCTTCAGTGCCTGTACCAGCTCGAGTCGCGCGGCAGCGCATTGAATGCACAGCGTGCCGTGCCGGAGAAAGCCGATCGTCGCGCGGGTGGCACGCGCCATCACTGGTCCAGGCACATCGACATCTGCCTCACCTAGTTTGCTGTCCCACGAATAGCTGATCGCTGCTTCAAGGCGGCACCGCCTCGCGCAAGACACTGGCCCGAGAGGCGGGCGAACTGCCCGCCTCCGGTGGCGATGACGCTGTTTCCCCGAAGCGGATGATGCGAAAGCCCGATGGCGGCTTCGGCGTCTGTCACTCGGCATTCGCGCCTATTGCGCTGAAAACTGAGTGTCTGATTTCCATTTTCATCGCTGGTGAAAAGTACTCGCTTCTTCAAACAATCGATGCTCACGTTCCTGTGCGACACCTGCGAGCCGTACCTCATGCCTCCTCTTTCCGTGCATCTGCTGCGCGCCACGTTGATTCCCTTTTCCCTCGCGCTGGCGGCGCTGGCGGCATTGCCGGCACACGCCGCCGTCGACACGATGAGCAAGATCCGCGAGACGCGCACGATCGTGCTCGGGGTTCGCGAAGCCGCAACGCCCTTTTCCTTCGTCAATGCACAGAATCAGCCCGTGGGCTATTCGGTGGACCTGTGCATGAACGCTGTCGAGGAGATCAAGCGCGAGCTCAAACTGTCCGACATCAAGGTTCAGTACAAGCTCGTGTCCGGCCCGGACCGCATTCCAAAGCTGCTCGCCGGCGAGATCGACCTCGAATGCGGCTCGACGACCAACACGATGGCGCGCCAGGAGAAGGTGGACTTCAGCTACACCTTCTTCGTCGCGGGGATGCGCGTGCTGACGAGCCACACCCTTCATGTGGACACGGTGAAGGATCTGCAGAAGCAGCCGGTGGCGCTGACCAAGGGCACGACCTCGGAGAAGCTTTTCAGACAACTCGCCGAAGGTGAACTGCGCGACTCGAAGTTCACCACCTACGACAACAACGGCGAAGCCTACAAGGCCCTAAAGGAGGGCAAGGTGCGCGCGTTCGCGCAGGACGACTCGCTCCTGCAAGGCCTCGTGTCGAACGACAGGACGATCGATGCGTTCAGCCTGAGCAGGCTCGCGCTGTCGGTCGAGCCGTACGCCGTGATGGCGCGCAAGGGCGACACCGCCTTGCTGGCCGCTGTCGACCGCAGCCTCGCGCAGCTGTATGCAAGTGGCGAGATCAACAAGCTCTACGACAAGTGGTTCAACACCCGCACGCTCACCATCAAGATGGGACGCCTGACACGCGACAGCTTCGTTCGTCCGAACAAGCAGCCCGGCGTCGCCATGGTGCTCGGCCATTCGATCTGAGCAGAACAACGCGCGCGTGCAGGTTCTCGGTGCATGCCGCGCCGCTGCGGGAGCGGGCGGCAGCCCGATGGCTCCCCGGGTTCGGCACCGGCTGACATTTCGCGGCGCGTCGACAGTGCCACGTGCCACGAAACGTCGGCCGCAAGACATGCCTTGTCAGTCCGAGCGCTTTTCACGCACCGTTTCTCCTTACAGGCCCGCGCAATCGATGGACACGAAAAGCACGGCGCGCATGTTGCGATCCACACACATCAAACATTCGTGTTCTCAATGAATTCACTCGACAACGAAAACAACACATCCCTGGATCGCCGGACTTTCTTCGTGGGCGCGATCGGCCTCGCCACGCTGGGCACCACGGCTTGCGGAGGGGGAGGCGGCAGCTTCGTCGGCGGAGGGACTGCAGCGGGGATCGCGCCAGCGGACGCGGCCGTCTCGCCGCCAGCTCCCGCAGCAGGCGATCCTTCCAACCCGCCCGGCGATCCCGCGGTGGCCGCTCCGCCGCCTTCTCCCCCCGCGGCACGCAAGTTCGTCCACCCCGGCCTTCTTCACACGGAGAGCGACTTCGAGCGCATGCGCCAGAAGGTCAAGGACCAGGCCCAGCCGTGGCTCGCCGGCTGGAATGCATTGACAGGCAACGGCCGCGCGCAACTCGGTGCGAAGCCGCGTCCGCTGGCCAGGGTGGTGCGGGGCGGCGACGGCCAGAACTTCGCGCAGTTCTACATCGACGTCGCGCGTGCGTATCAACTCGCGCTGCGTTGGAAGGTCTCGCAGGACACACGCTATGCCGACCTTGCCGTGACCTTCCTGAACGAGTGGTCCTCCACGCTCAAGGAGCTCACGGGCAATGCGGACCGCTTTCTCGCGGCGGGCATCTACGGCTACGAGTTCGCGAACGCGGCCGAGATCATGCGCACGTATCCAGGCTGGGCGCCGGCCGACTTCGCGCGCTTCCAGACCATGATGCTGGACATCTTCTACCCGCTCAACCACAGCTTCCTCACCGACCACAACGGCACCAACGCCACCGGCATCACCAACTACTGGGCCAACTGGGATCAGTGCACCATGGCCTCGATGCTGGCCATCGGCGTGCTCTGCGACCGGCAGGACATCTACGACGAGGCGATCAGCTACTACAAGACGGGCCAGGGCAACGGCGCGGGCCTGCAGGCGGTCTATCACGTGCATCCCGGCTACCTTGGCCAATGGCAGGAAAGCGGACGCGACCAGGGCCACTGCACGCTCGGCATCGGGCTTGCGGGCGCCTTCTGCGAGATGGCGTGGAACCAGGGCGACGACATCTACGGCTACGAGAACAATCGCTTCCTGGCCGGCTCCGAGTACGTGGCGAAGTCCAACCTTCCCGATGGGAACGGCGGCTTCCACACGGTGCCGTACGTCACCAACATCAACAGGCAGGGCACGCAGTCCGTGCTGTCGACAGCCGCCCTGGGGCATCGGCGGGGCATCTGGGAAAGCGTGCACAACCACTACGCCAATCGCCTGGGCATCGCGACGCCCTACACCGCCCTGCAAGCCATCCAGATGCGCCCCGAGGGCGACGGCGGCAACGGCGACCAACTGGGATTCGGCACGCTGACTTTCACGCGCGATCCGCTGCCGGCGGCCGGACGGCCCAGCGGGTTGACCGCGCGCTTGCGCGGCACGCAGGTGGTGCTGTCATGGTGGGGCTGCACCGGTGCGCAGAGCTACTCGGTGCGCCGCGCGGAGCAGGCGAGCGGCCCCTACAGCGTGATCGCATCGGGCATCACCGACGTGCTCACATTCAACGACACCGTGCTCAGCGCGACCGGCGTGTACCACTACGTGATCGTCGCGGCCACCGCCTCGGGCGAGAGCGCACCGTCCAGCGAAGCGCGCGTGTCCGTGCCGCCCGAACTGCTGCTGCAATGGAAACCCGATGGCGGCGCGCGCGCGCCCGTCAGCCTTCCAACGGGCCTTGCAAAGAACGCCGCCGACTTCACGGTCTCGGTCCGGGTCTTCCTGGACAGCGCGGCGACCTGGTCCCGCGTGTTCGACTTCGGCTCCGGCTCGCGCCGCTACATGATGCTCACGGCGCGCAGCAACACCGGCGTGGTCCGCTACGGGATCTCCACGGTCCACGGCTACAACGAACAGATGATCGATGGCACGGCGGCGCTTGCTACCGGGCGCTGGGTGCATGTCGCGGTCACCCTGTCGGGCACGCTTGGAACGCTCTACGTGGACGGCGTCGTCGCCGGCACCAATGCACAGATGACGCTCACGCCCGCCGACCTCGGCGAGACGACGCAGAACTGGCTCGGCCGGTCGCAGTTTGCGAACGACCCCGATCTGCAGGGACGCGTGGACGACCTGCGCCTCTACAGCGGCGCACTGGGCCCGGCGGAGATTGCCGTGCTGGCCTCGGCCTGATGCGGCTTGGCCAGCAAGAGGCCGGATGGCCTCCTCGAGCGTCAGGCCTTCTGCTTCGGGCGATAGCCCGCGAGCTCGTGCTTGGCGATCGCGTTGCGGTGCACTTCGTCCGGACCGTCGGCCATGCGCAGGTGACGGGCGTAGGCCCAGAAGTTCACCAGCAGCGTGTCCTGGCTCAGGCCCATGGCACCGAAAGCCTGCATCGCGTCGTCGATCACCTGGATGCAGTTGTTGGGCGCGATCACCTTGATCATCGCAATCTCCTTGGCCGCCACCTTGTTGCCCACCGTGTCCATGCGCCAGGCGGCATGCAGCACCATCCAGCGGGTCTGGTCGATCAGCATCCGGCTCCTGGCGATGCGTTCGCGCCAGACGCCCTGCTCGGCCAGCGGCTTGCCGAAGGCCACGCGCGAGACCACGCGCTCGCACATCATCTCCAGCGCCGACTCGGCCATGCCGATCATGCGCATGCAGTGGTGGATGCGCCCGGGGCCCAGGCGCCCCTGCGCGATCTCGAAGCCGCGGCCCTCGCCCAGGAGGATGTTGTCCGCCGGCACGCGCACGTTCTCGAACAGCACCTCCGGGTGGCCGAAGGGCGCGTCGAAGTGATTGACCAGCGCCATGTCGCGCAGCACCGTGATGCCGGGCGTGTCCGCGGGCACGATGATCATCGACTGCTGGCGATGGCGATCGGCGTTGTCCGGGTCGGTCTTGCCCATCAGGATGAAGAGCTTGCAACGCTCGTTCATCGCGCCGGTGATGTACCACTTGCGCCCGTTGATGACGTACTCGTCGCCCTCGCGCCGGATGCTGCAGGCGATGTTGGTGGCGTCCGACGACGCCACCGCGGGCTCGGTCATCGCGAATGCGGAGCGGATCTGGCCATCGAGCAGCGGCTGCAGCCAGCGCGCCTTCTGCGCGGGCGAGCCGTAGCGCTCGATCACCTCGGTGTTGCCCGTGTCCGGCGCGCTGCAATTGAAGGCCTCGGCGCTCCAGTAGCGCCGGCCCATGATCTCGCACAGCGGCGCATATTCCAGGTTCGTGAGACCCGCGCCATGTGCGGTCTCGGGCAGGAACAGGTTCCACAGGCCCGCCGCACGGGCCTTCTCCTTGAGCTCCTCCAGGAGCGGCAGGCCGGTGTAGAAGCCGCCGTTCTTCTGCGCGTTCAGGTAGGACTGGTGCGCTTCGTCGGCCTGGCGCTTCTCGTTCGGGTAGATGTGCGCGTCCATGAAGGCGACGAGGCGCGCGCGCAGTTCCTGGACCTTGGGCGTGTAGGCGAATTCCATGCGGGTGTCTTCCGGGTTCGGGGTTGCGGGTCGAGGAATGGACGTGCGCCATGGTGCCCGGTGCGGGGCCGTCTGGCTGTCTCCTGCATGACGGCGCTTCGGCGCAACGCAAGCGCCGGCGCCCCTGGGCGCTATGCCCGGGCCGTGATTGACGCGTGCTGCCGCTCGAGCGGCGACGGCCGGCACTTGCTCGGGGCGACGCCCTGTGCGTCCAGCTCGCTTCCACGCAGTTCGAGATCCTGCAGGCAGTCGAGAAAAACCTCGAGATGCCTGGCCTCGATGCCATCGAGAAGATCGACGTTCAGGCGCGAGAGGCGTGGAAACAGATCGTCGAAGAGCTGCTGGCCCGCAGGGCTCAGGCGCACATGCACGATGCGGCCGTCCTCGGCGTCCTGCCGCCGCTCGACCAGCTTCTTCTCGGTCAGGCTGCGCAGGGCCAGCGAAGCGCTCGCACGGTCCATGTGCAGGCGCTCGGCGAACTTCGAGGCAGGGATCTCCCCCAGTTCCTCGAGCACGCCGATCATTCCCAGCTCGCGGCGCGTGATGCCGAAGCCGCCTTCGACCATGCGGGTCACCATGCCATTGCTCACGCATGCCGCACGCCATATCCGGTAGAGGAGCAGGTCGTCCAGTGATCGGGGGGTGCGCAAGGCAACCGCGTCGGGAAAAGCGCGCATATGAATCGGAGAAATCAAAAGGGTTGGTGCTCGGAATTTCCTGCGGGCAGCGATGCATGCACGTCCAGCACGCCTGCGTTGCGCAAGGCCTGCAGGAAACGCGCGCAACGGGAAACCGGTTGCCCGCAGCGATCGGCCAGTTCGCTCGCGCTCAGTGGGCGCCGCCAGAGCAGATTGGCCATTCGGTCGTCGTCCTCGCTGCGCCCCATCAAGGCGGCCGGAGGCCAGCGGCGCAACGAGAAACGAGCCGAGTCGAGCAGCTCCTTCGACATCGCCGACACCAGCGTTGCCGGACCTGTCCATCGCCGGGCCTCAAGAAGTTCCCGGCCTGTGTTCAGCAGCCATTGCTGGAGCTTCTCGGCACGGATCGGGCGCTCCAGCGTGTTCGCCATGCCCTCGGAATGCATGCGGGTCACGCTCAGCACCGCGGGCGCCATTTGCTCGACCTCGGCCAAACGGTCTTCGAGGAGGGCTCCATCGACGAGCAGCGCGTCGAACGGCGGGGCATCGACCAGCTTCCACGGGAACGAGCCGTTCTGCGCAGACAACCGGACGATCGTTTGAACGACGACGATTTCGACGGCCGGCAATCTGAACAAGCCAAGCCTCAGCCTGGGCATGCGCTGCCTTCGAGATGCATGGGACAAGCGATCACTCCGCATCTGTAGATTCGATGCCGCCTGGCAGCTGATCGCCCGGCGAGAACAAGGAAGATTTGTCGGCGATGGACGGACGGAGCGGGTTAGGGAAAAAACGGTAGGCAACGATGGTGAAACAAACGGTAATGCAACGAAGTGGCGAAGCATAGGAGCGCGGGATGCATACACAAAAACGTTTCGCTCGATACCTCGTATCGATACTGGAGATACCTGGAAATCAAACGGGGACCATTGCGACGTCCCCACGGCGACAAAGGGGGAATCCGCACGGCAACCCAGGAGAGAGAGAACCATGCGATTCCAGAAGCTGGACCTGAACCTTCTGGTCGCCCTGGATGCGCTGCTGAGGGAGCGCAGCATCAGCCGGGCGGCGGAGCACCTGCACCTGAGCCAGTCGGCCATGAGCAGTTCGCTCGCACGGCTGCGCACTTATTTCGAAGACGATCTGTTGGTACCGGTAGGCCGCAAGCTGGAACTCACCAGCCGGGCCGAGGTGTTGAAGGACGCCGTGCGCGACATCCTCATGCGCGTGGACACCACCATCGCCACGGCCCCGCAGTTCGATCCGTCGGCATCGGATCGCAGATTCCAGCTGGCCGTCTCCGACTACACCGCGGCAACCCTCATCCCCCATGTACTCGCGCTGGCCGAGAAGCAATCGCGCACCGTGCGCTTCGACCTCGTACCGGTGCCGGGCCGGCCCCAGCGCGCCCTGGAGAGCGGCGATGCAGACCTCATGGTCATCTCCCGCACCTACGCGTTGCCGGACCATCCCGCCGAGATGCTTTACGAGGAAGGGCTTTGCTGCGTGGTGTGCAACAGCAGCAGCTTCGCGCGGTCCGGTGAACTCACGCTCGCGCAGTACACAGCGGCCGGCCATGTCGCGGTGCAGCCTCCGGCCATGGACAAGCCGACGCTGGAGAGCTGGTTCAAGCAACGCTACGTCAAGGCCGAGCGCATCGAGGTCACGACCTTCAGCTTCGTGAGTGCGCCTTATCTCGTCATCGGCACCGAACGGATTGCGATCATGCATGGCAGGCTCGCCCGCATCGCCTGCAAATCGCTGCCTGTCACGCTGTTCGCGCTGCCCACGCCACCACTGCGCATGGAGCAGGTGCAGCAATGGCACCGGCACCGCAGCCGCGACCCCGGGCTGCTGTGGCTGCGCGGGTTGATGCATGAAGCCGCTCTGCGCATGGATGCCGAAGCGGACCAGAACCTGCCGGGTTGAACCCGCCATTCGGCAACTGGCGCGCCCCGGCATTCAAAGAAAAAGCGTTGCCCGGCCGCTCAGCAGGCGTCGGGCTGACGAACCTCGTCATTCACGGCAACGCATTTCGACAGCAGATAGCCCTGCCCGTACACGGCCTTCAGCACGAAGCCGTTCTTTTCGTGCAGCGCGAGCTTCCGTCGCACATTGGTGGCGCAAACATCGAACCCCCGCGAGCTGCGGCGGGACGTGGACCTCCACAGCGCATTCCAGAGCCAGTCTCGCGTCACCACGCGGTCCATGTTGCGGAACAGTTCCAGCGCAAAGTCGAACTGGCGTGGCTGGAGAAAGATCTCGCGCCCACGGTGCAGCACGATGCGGTGGTGCACGATGAACCGGTAATCGCCCCAGGCCAGTTCCGGGACCCGGGCCGATCGCGCCGAAGCTGCTTTCGTTCGCGCAAGCAGCGAGCGAATGCGCCACTCCAATTCGTCGTTGGTCGTTCGCAAGGCGTCGAACTCGATGGCATCGACCGCCTCGGCGTCTTCATTGCGAAGCAGCAACTGCCCCCACTGCGTTCCCTCGACAAGAAGGAGCGCCGGCATGCCCAGCGCATCTCTGCCGCCGGAAAGAATCCTTCTGGGGAGGCCATTCTGCAAAGGCGCGAGAAGCAGATCGAAGCGCTGGTGCTCTTCCAGAAATTCCAGCAAGTTGTCCTCATGGGTGAATGCGACCGCATGGTGGCCCATCGAACCCAGCCGGCTCCCAAGCGCGGCACTTCGCACGCCATCGCTGTCATACAACGCGATGAACAGGCTCTGCCGCTCACTCATTCGCTGCATTCAGGGCTGGCTGAAGCCGGTGCCCTCGACAATTTCGAGCGGCACGCGGCACGCGGCACGCGACATGCGCAATCAAGCGCCAGGACGCTCTTCAAGGACATACCCCTCGCCCCGCACGGAATGCAACAGCCGCGCCTCGAACGGCGCGTCGAGCTTGCTGCGCAGGCGCAGCACCGCCACGTCGACGGCGTTGTTCTTGCCGTCGAATTCCCTGTTCCATACGCGCTGCGAGAGCTGTTGCCGCGAGAGCACTTCGCCCTGGCTGCGAAGCAGCACCAGCAGCAACGCGAACTCCATCCGGGTCAGATCGAGTTCCACGCCCTCGCGGGTGCACTTCGTGGTGCGTTCGTCGAGTTCCAGCTCGCCCAGGCGCAGCACCGGCTGGCGGAGCACGCGCGGGCGACGGGCCAGCGCCGTGACCCGCGCAAGCAGGTCGGAAAGCGAGAAGGGCTTGACCAGGTAGTCGCTCGCTCCCAGCTCCAGGCCCGCGATGCGGGCGGCCACGCTGTCGCGTTCGGTCAGGACCAGAAGAGGCGCATCGGTCTTGCGACGGATTGCCTGGACGGCACTGAATCCTGCATGTCCGGTCCGCATCGAATTCAGGAGGATGAGCGCGTAGTCTTCCGCGAGCGCCGCGTTCGCCGTGGCGTTGTCGCCGGTCGCGATGTCGATGGCGAATCCGTTGCTCTCCAACCCCTCGCTGAACGATTTGCACTGGGTCGACTGGTGGTCGATGAGCAGGATGCGCAGAGGGTCGATCTCGTCATCGGCCTGGACGGCGCTCGCGTGGCCGGTGCCGAGAAACGAGCCGCTCAATGCGGTCTCGAAAGGAAGTTGGGAAACATGAAGTCGCACGATCTCTCCTGTTCCAGCGCCAGGAGGAGCTGTCGTGCTTTTATATGTTTGCGACAGATCGTTGACCTAATTCATCATCGTCTGCCGCCACCCGCGCCATGACGGAGATCGAACCCTTCGCACGGTGTTTTCTTCATTGCATCGAAGAATGAGATTAAGCCTCTCGCATATCCATGCAATCGATGGAATGACGTCTGCCCTTCGGCCACGCCGTTGCGCACCGGCGATGATTCCTTATCAGGGCTTTTGAGAGCTCGCACCAGAGGGGCGTCTGAGCCGGAAGGACATCAATGCCAACGCCGGAAATCCGGCATCTTCAAAGCTGCGTCCTTGCAGCGAATCGATCGGCGAGGCCTTCGGTGCAGCAAGCGGCGAACAAAGTGTCATCGGTCCTACACGGAAACGTCATCGACGCTTCCTACGCTTGCGCGCTTCGCAACGTCTGGCCTCACTTCCCATGTCTGCTTCCAACAATTCGCGCGGCCCTCGCGCTCCGCGCATTGCCGCACCCGCTGCATCCAACACCGAACCCAACCCGGAGTTGCACACATCCCCGCGCCGCCATGTGCTCAAGCTCGGCGCGTCTCTCTTGACCGTCAGCGGCAGCAGCGCCTTGCTGGCCGCCTGCGGCGGTGGCGGAGGCAGCGCGGGCCTGCCTGTGCTCGGGCCCTTGCCGGTGCCTGCGCCCGCACCCGCACCTCCAGCGCCCACCCCCGCGCCACCTGCCGCGGCAAAGATCTCCAGCTTCGCGCTGGCCGTGATGCCCGACACCCAGTTCTATGCACGCTACGCGACGGCCGCCGAGAGCGACCAGTACGACAAGCGCTTCGGCAGCGCCCCCTTCGCGGCGCAGACGAAATGGATCGCCGCCAACGCGAAAGCCCTGAACATCCCCTTCACCATCCACCTGGGCGACGTGGTCGACCAGGTCACCAAGCCCGACCAGTGGAAGGTGGCCGACGCCGCCATGAAGGTGCTCGAAGACGCGAAGCTGCCTTACAGCGTGCTCGCCGGCAACCACGACGTGCTGTGGGATGTCGACTACGCCCTCAATCCGACCGACGGCACCGACGCCGGCCGCGATCCTGCCAAGGAGCCGTATCTCCAGTGGTTCGGCGCCGAGCGTGCAAAGAAGCAGGCCACCTTCGGCGCGCGCGATGCGAGCGGCTTCCACGAATACCACGTGTTCGAGGCGCAGGGCCAGAAGTTCATGGTGCTG
The DNA here is from genome assembly GCF_030812215.1 of Variovorax boronicumulans. Classification (GTDB taxonomy): domain Bacteria; phylum Pseudomonadota; class Gammaproteobacteria; order Burkholderiales; family Burkholderiaceae_C; genus Variovorax; species Variovorax boronicumulans_C. The sequence continues at coordinate 67,005 of NZ_JAUSSG010000004.1, forward strand.
TCGCTGTCGTGGCGCATCTCCGATGCGGGCATCGCCTGGGCTCGCCAGGTGATCGCGAAGAATCCGACGCTGCCCGTGATCCTGGTGAACCACCAGTTGCTCAACATCGATGCCGACGGCACGAGTCCGCTGGAAACCGAGTACGGCAAGATGATCTGGGAAAAGCTGATCCGCGACAACGACCAGATCTTCATGACGCTCAACGGCCACCACCACGGCGCCGCGCACCTCACGAAGACCAACGACTTCGGCCACAAGGTCGAGGAGATGGTGGTGGACTACCAGATGGCCTACCAGGGCGGCAACGGCCTCATGCGCCTCTACGAATTCGACCTGACGAACAAGCAGATCAAGGTGCTGTCGTTCTCGCCGTGGGTGCCGCAGAAGCCGGCCGGCACGCTCAACAGCTTCGACCAGGCCGTGCTCACCACGCCCAACGAGGCCTTCGCCATCGACATGGATTTCGCGCAGCGCTTCGCCGGTTTCAACAAGAGCTTCGGCACCGGCAGCGCCACCATCGACAGCTCGCTGGTCGACCGGGCGCGCGCGATGATCCTCGCCAACTACACGGACCCGGCCACGGTGGAACAGCGCCCCGCCACGGGCCCCGACGACTACCCGAAGGTGGCGAACACGCTGGCGCATTGGCGCTTCTTCGGCGGTACGGTCAACCAGCCGGTGCTGCCGGGCACCGTCATCGCCGACATCGCGGGCAGCAACCCGCTGCACCGCGACGCGCTCAACCAGGGTGGCGTGGTGGGCGCGGCGGACGGCGACATCGTGTGGACCGACGACCGCCACCACCTCTCGGCGGCGCCCGGTTCGGTGCGCTTCCTGAACACCAACAAGAACACGCCGCGCCTGAGCTACTTCCTGACCGACGCGGCGGCGCCGATCAATGCGCAGACGCTGGAGAGCGGCTACACCATCGAGGCCTTCATCAAGATCGACAAGAGCTGGACCAGCGCGAACCAGGCATGGATGAACATCATGACCCGCGATGGCCGCCGCGGCGATCTCGCGGGATACACGGGCGGCGACGGCGAATCGCCGCCGATGCTGTTCGCCATCTCGAGCCTGCGCGAGGTGCAGTGGGAAGTGGTGCCGAGTCCGGCTGGCACCCGTGCGCCCAAGGCCAACTGGTCCGGCGAGGTGATTGCAGACCGCTGGGTGCACATCGCGATCGTGAACGATCCGGTGTCGCACGACACCACGATGTATGTGGAAGGCGCGCCGGTGCTGCGCAACGCCGCAGCCATTCCAGGGCTTGCCACGCTCTCGGCCACTTCGCCGTGGGTGGTGGGCGGCGGCTCGTGGGACGGTGCGCGCGCCGATGGCTTCTTCGGCAATATCGGCGAGGTGCGCGTGGTCGCCGGGGCGCTCGCGCCGGCGCAATGGTTGACGGCACGCAAGGCCGGTTGACCCGACATTCGGCGCGGCCGGCTCCCCAGTCCGAGACCGCGCCGTCGTCACCCACTGGCCTTGACCGCCTCCACCAGGTACCGCACGAAGGCCCTTGACGCATCGGGCAGCGAGCGGCCCGCCATGGTCTCGATCGCCATGTGCCGCTCGTTCATTTCGCGGTCTTTCAAAGGAATGGCCACCAGTGTCTTGCTCTGCAGCAACGTGCGTATCGACAGCGCGCCATAGAACGCGATGCCGCCGCCGGCCGCCGCAAAGCTCAGCAACGCATTCGCATGGTTGCTCGACATGGCCTCTGCATAGCGCAGCCCTTGCCGGATGCAACTGGCGTCGACCAAGCGGCGGATCGAGCTGTCTTCCTGCGGCAACCCCAGTGGATACGGCACCACCTGGCGCAGCGACAGCTGCCGCTGCGAAGCCAGCGGGTGGCCCTTTGCCATCAACGCCAGGATGGGACTGGGGTGCCGCAATTCGATCTCGACGCCGGGCTCGGGCACGGCGCCCAGGGTGAGGCCCACGTCGGCTTCGCCATCGCGCACCCGGCGGGAAACATCGACGAGGGAGCAGACCTCCAGGTGAAACCGGATGCCCTCGTGCTTGCGGCGGAAGTGCGCGATCAGCGTGGGGATGAAGTCGAAGGCAAAGCCTTCGGTGCTCGCCACGCGCACATGCCCGCTGCGCAGGCCGCGCAGGCTGGCAATGTCGTTCGCGACGCGCTCGATGTCCTGCTGCGCCCGCTTGGCATGCGCCGCCAGCAACTCGCCCGCGGCGTTGGGCTCCATGCCGCGCGCATGGCGCTCGAACAGCAGGGTGTCCAGCTCGCGTTCCAGCCGTGCCACCTGCCGGCTCACCGCCGAGGGCGCCACGTTGAGCTTGAGTGCTGCCTCCTTCACCGAGCCGGTTTTCACGACCTCGAGAAAGTAGCGCACGGCGGTCTCTTGCAAGGCACGAAGCTGCATGAATCTCTCCTGTGGCACAGGGCCGAGCCGATGGCATCGATTGCCGATTCGGCAACGAAGAATTCTAAACATTGCGCTTGTGACACCTGCGTGACGCTCCTAGGATCAATCCGCCCACCCCCGAATACCCGCCGAAATCTTCAGGAGTTCACGATGAACCATCTCCCGTTCATGACGCGCATGGCACTGCTGTGCTGCCTCGGCCTTGGCGCCCTGCCGCTGGGCGCGCTGGCTGCCGCAGCGGACTTTCCCACGCACCCGGTCACGCTGGTCATTCCCTTCCCGCCGGGGGGCGCGACGGACGTCAACGGACGGGTGATCGCGCAGCGTCTTGGCAAGGAACTCGGGCAACCCGTGGTCATCGAGAACCGCGCGGGGGCCGGCACCGTGGTCGGCGCCAGCTACGTGTCGAAGGCCGCGCCCGATGGCTACACGCTGCTGCTCAGTTCGGGCTCCACGTTCACCGTCAATCCGGCGATCCGCTCCAACCTGCCCTACGACCCGGTGAAGAGCTTCGAGCCGATCGGCATTGCGGGGCGCGTCGCATTGATCCTGCTGGCGAACAGCGAGGTGCCGGTGCAGACGGTCAAGCAGTTCGTGGACTACGTGAAGGCCTCGCCGGGCAAGTACGCGTACGGCTCCTACGGCACCGGAACCACCGCGCAATTCGCCGGAGAAACCATGCTGCACGCGACCGGCCTGAAGATGACGCACGTGCCCTACAAGGGCAGCGCGCCTGCGATGACCGACTTGATGGGCGGCCAGATCCCGTTCAGCATCGACACGGTGAGCGCCGCGATTGCCCAGCTCAAGAACGGCAAGATCAAGGCGATTGCGCTGACCACGACAAAGCGCTCTGCACTGCTGCCCGATGTGCCCACGTTCGCCGAGAGCGGCTACGCCGGCGTCGACATGGATTCGTGGCTGCTCCTGGCGGCCCCGAAGGGCCTGCCCGCCGATGTGAAGGCCAAGCTGGAGAAGGCGCTGGCCGCGACCATTGCCGACCCCGACACGCGCGCCAAGCTGCTGGGCCAGGGGCTGGAGCCGGCCTTCAGCAATGCCACTGCGGCGAGTGAACTCATCAACCGGGAACTGCCCCTGATGCGCGCCGTCGCGGCGCGCGCGAACATCACCGCCGACTGATGAGCACGCACAGCACATCCCAAGCCGCCGGCTCGGAGCTCGTCGAGAAGTCCGCCGTCGAACTTCGCCGCCTCATCGGCAACAAGCTCATCTCTCCTGTCGATCTCCTGGAAGCGTGCATCGCGCGGATCGAACGCGTGAACCCCTTCGTCAACGCAGTGACCGCCACCTGCTTCGAGCGCGCGCGCACCGAAGCCGCGGCGGCGGAACGCGCCGTGATGCGCGGCGACACGCTCGGCCTGCTGCACGGCCTGCCGCTGGGCGTCAAGGACCTGGAGCCCACCGAAGGCCTGCTCACGACCTGGGGCTCCGCGATCTACCGCGACCACGTGCCCACGGAAGACATCGAGCTGGTGGCCCGCCTGCGCCGCGCGGGCGCCATCGTGGCGGGCAAGACCAACGTGCCCGAGATGGGCGCGGGCGCCAACTCGCGCAACGACGTGTGGGGCGCCACGGGCAACCCCTTCGATCCCAACCTCAACGCCGGCGGCTCATCCGGCGGCTCGGCGGCCGCGCTCGCCTGCGACATGCTGCCGGTGTGCACCGGCTCCGACACCGGCGGGTCGCTCCGCATTCCGGCGGCCAAGTGCGGCGTGGTGGGTTTCCGGCCGTCGCCAGGCATCGTGCCCAGCGTGCGCAAGCCCCTGGGCTGGACGCCCATCTCGGTCGTCGGCCCCATGGGCCGCACCGTGGAAGACGCGTGCCTGCAGATGGCCGCATCCGCCGGCATGCACGCGGGCGATCCGCTGAGCTATCCGCTCGATCCGATGACCTTTCTTGCGCCCGCGCAGGTCGACCTCGCCGGCCTGCGCGTCGCGTGGACCGAAGACTTCGGCACTTGCGCCGTGGACGACGGCATCCGCGCCGTCTTCCGCCAGAAGATCGAGGCCATGCGGCACCTGTTTCGCCGCTGCGACAAGGTCGAGTTCGACATGGGCGAGGCGCACCGCTGCTTCGACGTGCTGCGCGCGGAAGCCTTCGTGGCCGGCATGCAGGCGGCCTACGAACGCGACCCCGAAAGCCTGGGGCCCAACCCCCGCGCGAACTACGAGATGGGCGCACGCATGAGCCTGCTCGACAGCGCCTGGGCACAGGCCGAGCAGACGCGGCTCATCAAGCGTTTTCAGGCGACCTTCGCCGATTACGACCTGGTGCTGTCGCCCACCACGCCGGTGTCGCCCTTTCCATGGACGCAGCTGTACGCCGGCCACATCAACGGCGAGCAACAGGCCAACTACTACCGCTGGCTGGCGCTGACCTATGTGGTCACGCTGACCACGCACCCGGCCATTTCATTGCCCTGCGGGCTCGACCACGCCGGCATGCCGTTCGGCCTGCAGGTGGTGGGCGGCTTTCGGGCCGACCACCAGGTGCTGGGCGCGGCGCGGGCGATGGAAGAAGCTTTCTCGGCCCATGCGCAACTGCGCCGCCCGCGGCCCGACCTGGCTGCGCTGCGCGCGGCCGATCCCGCGCTGACCTCGATCGTCAAGACGCCGCCGGTGTTTCTGGGCGGCGGCAGGTCTGCTGCTGTGTCCGTCGTCTGAAAACACGCAGCGGATTGATTGAAGCAGACAGGCCGTTCAAGGATTCGAAGCACCCCCCATGGTTTTCAGTGACGATAGTTTCGGGTTCGCGTTCTCCTGCGAAGACGCGAAGATGTCCATCAGCGCCAACAGCTGGAGCAGGCGCCTGTCCCACATCGCGCGCATCGTCGGCCCCATCCTGATCATGACCGGATCGCTTCCGGAGCCGGACTACATCTCCCAGATATTGGGAAAGCGCCCGCGGGACATATTCATCATTGCCAACACCGATGCACACAAGGAGGCAAGGGTGCTCAAGCTCCGCTTCCCCGAAGTACGCATTGCGCTGCATCGCAACACCAATGCCAAGGCGGTGCTCATGGCGCCGGACACGGTCTGGGTTTCCAGTACCGATTTCGGCAAGACGACGCAGATCGAGTCGGCCATCGGACTGCATTCGAGCCTCGTCTTCGAAAGAGCCCGGGAATCCTTCTTCAACAAGCTGTGGGCGGAAGCCAGCGAAATCGCCTGAGACGGATGCCGCCTGCCCGCAGCGGGTTTTCCTGGCGACGCACTCGCGGTGCGATGGCGCCCCAAGGCTCCGGCCGGTTTGCGATGCCAACTGACATGGAGCGTTCATCCGCGCTCCAGAGGGTCATCCACAACCCGCGCCGCGTCTTGATGAGGACGGCAAGGCCGGGCGCGGCTTGGCAGACGTACTGGCCGCAGCGCTCGGCTGGCTGGTGTGCTGCCCCATGTCATCTCGAAGCCGAGTGCCCTCGGTAGGCACTGCACCGGGTGCCACCGCATTGACGCGAATGTTGCGCGCGCCCAGTTCAGCCGCCGATGCCCGGGTGATGCCAGCCGCTCAGTCCACCTTCACGCTGAACAGCACCGCCCCCGTGCCACCCGGCGCGAGCGAACCGGTAAAGGACCAGCGCAGCCCCCCGGTGCCCCCGGCCGCCTGCGAGGCGGCACAGAGCACTGCGGGCGCGGGCAGCGCATTGGCCGGCGTATTCTTGCTGCATGCGGTCAGCGAGGCAGGCGTGGCCCCCGCCTGTGCGGCCACGAAGCTGGTGTACTGGGGCGTCGTGTCGTTGATCGTCATGCCCGAGATCGGCGTCGTGCCATTGTTGGTGTAGGTGACGCGGTACTCCAGCGTCTCGCCCGACTTGGCCTGGTTGTTCACGCCGAAGCCCGCGCCCTGCGTGACGTTGCGCACCTCCTTCTTGAGCTCCAATGCGCTGTTCGAGACGGTCGTGGTGTCCAGCACCGTGTAGCTCGCGCTCAGCGCGGGGCCGGCGTTGGTGAAGTCGAAGCTGGCCTGCACCGTGCTCTGGTTGTTGTTGCCGTTGGCCGCATTGGCAGGAATGAACTCCTGCATCACGATGCAGACGTTCTGCCCCGCCACCACCGTGACCGGTGCCGCGGGTGGATACAAGAGCGCGGCGCCCGGCTGCTGCGTGCCGGTGCACCCGGTGTCGGCAAAGATCTTGCCGTTCCAGCCGCTCACCGCCGGCGAATCGACCGAACTCGGGATGTCAAAGCGCACCGTGCCGCCGGTGCGCGCGATGAAGGTGTGGGCATAGCTCACCGTGCTGCCCGGCATGCCGCTCTTGGCGCCATCGGCCGCGAAGGTGTTGCGGTCCACGTCGCCAAAGTTCAGGCCGGCGTGGCCCGTGCCGTTCCAGCTGAAGGCGATGCGGTCGGGCGTGCCGGTGCGCGTGTAGGTGTAGCTCGTGCCGCCGCTGGCCACCGCCGAGCCCGAGGGCAGCGGGGTGGTGCCGAACGAAGCGCCGGTAGACAGGCGCGATGCGGTGTTGGTCTCTTCCACGCACAGCGGCGCATTCGCGGCGGTGGCAAAGGGCACGTCGAGCGCGTAGTTGCCCGCGCCATCGGTGGTGGCGCTCGACAGCACCGTGGCGCCGCAGTTGGTCAGCCGCACGCCCACGCCGGCGATGCCGCCTTCGGTGCCGTTCACCAATCCGTCGTTCGCCACGCCCGCGCCGGTACCGTTGTCGAGAAACACGCGGCCCGTCACGCTGAAGCCGAAACCGTTGACGAAGGTGCAGGTGATGTTGGCACCCGCCACCATGTTGGCCGCGGGAATGGTGAGTTCGTTGCCCGCGAGCGTGCCGAAGGGCACGGTGGGCGTGGCGCTCGCCGCGTCCAGGCAGCTCGCGCTGATCGGGTTGGCGGGCCAGCCGGCAGGCACGCTCTCGCGGATCTTCGCCAACTGGCCAGCCGTGCCGGTCAGGTTGGCGGCGCCGCTGGCGGTGCCGGCGCCGGTCACGGTGATGCTGTCGGTGGCGGCCGAGAGCCCGCTGAGCGCAAAGCCGAACAGGTTGGCGCCGCTGCCGCCGGTGGTGGTCTTGACGATCTGCACCCGGGGGAACGGCGGCGTGAAGGTGTTGGTGAAGGTGCAGGCGATGTTGCTGCCCGCCGCGGTGGCGGCCGCGTCGAGCGTCACCTTGCGGTTGGGCAGGTCGGGCGTGGCGGTGCCGCCCGCCCCGAGGCCCGTGCAGCTCACACCGGTGAGCGCGTAGTTGGCGGGCAGTGGGTCTTCGGTGATGGTGGTGGCCACGCCGGGCGTGGTCAGCGTCTGGATCGCCCCCGCGACCGCGGTGCCGGCGGTGACGGTGGTGATCGTCTGCGCCGCGAGGCCGTTGCTGCCGGTGAAGCCGAAGGGGCCGACGCCGCCGTTGCTCACCTTGCTGACCGTCACCGTGGCCGAGGCCGCATTGGTGAAGGTGCACACCAGCGGCCTGCCGTACTGCACGCTGGCCGCGGGGATCGTGTAGGTGCGCGCATCGGCACCGGTGCCCAGGCTGCCGACGGGCGTGCCGGCATCGGTGCAGGTCGCGCCCGCCAGGTTCCAGCCCGGCACCGCTGGCTCGGCGATGGTGATCGCGGTGCCCTGAGCCGTGGCCGAGAAGGGCTGCGTGCCGGCCGTCGCCGTGTTGCCGTCCACCTGCACCGCGGTGCCCGCCGCCACGGTGCTGACCACGCCGTTGGTCTGGGTGGTGTTGCTCAACGTGAAGTTGAAGGGACCGCCGGCACCGCCGGTGGTGGTCTTCGACAGCACCACGGTCGGCGGCGTGCAGACCGCGGTGGTGGTGGCCTGCGCGAGGAAGCCTTCGGCGTTCGCCCCGCTCTTGATGTGCACCACCACCGTATTGCTGCCCACGCGCCAGTTGCTCGAGAGTGTCGCGCTCGCCTGCCGGCCTGCCTCGAAGCCCCGGAAGTTGTAGGGATCCCCGCCGCCTTGCGGCACGCCGGGCACGCTCTGCAGCACGCCGTTGACGAACACTTCCGCCACCGCGTTGTCGGCGTAGAAGTCCAGTTTCAGCGAGAAGGTCGCCGGGTTCACCGACGCTGCCATGTTGAAGGTGAAGCGGTGGTAGACGTCGACGTTGCCCGTGTGGTTCGGGTTGTAGTTCGAGTTCCAGTTGGCGTTGCCGAAGGGCGAATTGATCCACGCGCCGGGCGCCTTGTTGCCCACGAAGGCACGCTGCCACGAGACCACCGTGCCCGGCCCGCCGCTGGCGGCGCCCTCGCCCGATTCCCACACCGTGTCGCGGCCGGTGCTCAGCGGCGGGCCGCTCACGCCGTTGTAGGCGGTGTTGAAGATCGCGGCATTCGACAGGCAGCTCACCGTCGGTGGAATCGGCGGCGAGGTGGTGCCGGTGTCGCCGGTGTTGGTGAAGGTGCAGACCAGGTTGGCGCCCGGCGCGGTGGCCGCGGCATTGAGCGTGAGCGTGCGGCCCGAAAGCGTGGCAGTGCCGCCGGACGGCAGGCCGGTGCAGGAGGCGGCCGTCAGCGTGTAGCCCGCCGGCGGCACGCTTTCGGTGATGGTGGTGGCGGTGCTTGCAGCCGTGAGCGTCTGCGTCGCCGCACTGGCGGGCGTGCCCGCAACGACGGTGGTGATGCTCTGCGCGGCCAGGCCGTTGCTGCCGGTGAAGTCGAAAGTGCCGACGCCGTTGAGCGATATCTTGCGGATGGTCACCGTCGGCAGCGAAAGGAACCTGTACGTCTGCGGGCTGGGCAGGTAGCTGGCGCCGCCGGCCGTGAAGGTCCCGCCCAGTGCCACGCCGCCCAGCGTGACCGCGGTCGTGCCGTAGCTCGCGGCCACCGTGCTTGTTGCCGTCACCTGGCAGAGGCTGGCGGCGGTGGTGGTGCAGCTGCCCGCCGCGCCGACCGCGCCGCCGTTGAAGGCCACGTCGGGCGTGGCGCCGAAGTTCACAACCACGCCGGCGCCGACCGGGTTGCCGCTCGCGTCGCGCACGAAGACCTGCAGCACGTCCTGCGCGGTGCCGTTGGCCACCTGGTTGTCGGTGACCACGCGCAGGCCCGACTGCGCAGCGCTCGGCGTGCCGACCACGAAGCTGTAGCTTGCCGGGCTCGCGCCGTAGCTCTGGCCGTTCGCGATGAAGACGCCGGTCAACACGCCAAGCGGGATTCTGACAACGGTGCTCTTCGTACCCGGCACGGTGCTGGTCGCGCTGACCTGGCAGGTGCCGTCGGCGGCGGTGGTGCAGGTGCCTGCCGCGCCCACGGCGCCGCCATTGAAGGCCACGCCGGTGGTGGCGGCAAAGGTCACCACCGTGCCGGCCACCGGGTTGTCGGCCGCGTCGCGCACGATGGCTTCGAGCACGTCCTGCGCACTGCCGTTGGCCACCTGGTTGTCGGTGGCGGTGCGCTCGCCCGAACGCGCCAGCGCAGCGGCGCCGGCCACCACGGTGGTGACCGCGCTGGCGCAGTTCACCGTGGCATTGGACACGCAGGCCGCGCCTGGCGCCGTGGCCGGGGTTCCGCTGCCAGCCACGTTGCTGTTTGCATGGTTGGTGAGTACCGTGCCGGCAGCCACCAGCGGCGCCGTGGCATTGAGCGTGAAGCTGCGCACACCGCCGTTGGCGGGAATGCCGCCCGTGGGCAGCGTCATCGTGCAGGTCAGCAACGCGCCGGCTGCGCTCGGCATCGCGCCGCAGCTCACGGCATTGACGCCGGTGCCCGCGGCCGCCGAGTTGGCGACGACGCCCGGTGGAAGCTGCTCTCGCACGACCACCGAAGTGCCAGTGGCGACGAAACCGTTGTTGGTCAGGCCGAGGACGTAGGCCATGGCCGCGCCAGGCGCCACCGTGGCCGGTGCCGTCTTGTTCAGCGTGATGGACGGCGCCGCATTGAACTGGATCACCACCAGGCCGTTGCCTCCGCTGGCATCGCCGCCACCGCCCGTGCCGATGCCCGCCGTGTAGTGCGTGTCGCCCGTCGTGGCCGCCGCACCGCCGCCGTTGTTGGATGTCGAGATCGATCCCGCCGTCGAGGTTGCACTGGTGACGCCGCCGACGTAGCCGGAGCCTCCGCCGCCCATGCCGTTGGGCGAGCTTCCCTGGCACAGGCCACCGCCGCCGCCGAAGTAGCCGCCGCCGCCGCCGCCACCGCCCTCGTTCTGGTTCTCGTTGGTGGAGCCGCCGTTGCCGCCCTGCAGCGCGGTGCCGGCCGTCGGTGCGCCGAGGTTGCAGGTGCCGCCCGAGCCGGCCGCGCCGCCGCCCGTCTGGGTGCCGGGCCGCCCGCTGGCACTGACGTTGTCGTCGCTTCCGCTCGAGCCACCGCCGCCGCCACCGGCCGGCGTGCCCACGTCCGCCCCCGGCGACGAGCCGCCGCCGCCGCCGGCAATGAGCCGCGCATTGGCCTGGGTGTAGGTCGCGCTGGCGAACACGCCCGACAAGCCGCCGCCGCTCGCTCCGATGGCCGCAGCCTGCGAGCTGCCGCCCGCACCGCCGCCCCCGTACGTCGTGGAAGCATCGTTGACCCCGCCCCCCTCGCCGACGCGAACACCCAGCACGGTGCCGGCCGTGACCGCCAGCGTGCCGGAGGCAAAGCCGCCGCCGCCGCCCCCGCGCTGCGTGGCGAAGTAGCTGGTGTTGGGTCCGCCTCCGCCCGCACCCCAGGCCTTGATGAACACCGAGGTCACGCCGGGCGGCACGGTGAAGCTCTGGTCGCCGCCGGCGTAGGTCACACGCACGCAGGAGTTGAAGCCCGATTGCGGCGTGCATGCGACCTGCGCGGCCAGCGTCGGCGCCGACGCGAACAGCGCCAGCAGCGCCAGCACGACACGCGCGCGCCGCATGCGCGAGAAAAGGATGTGAGTCATCTGTCCTGCCATGGCGGCCGAATCGTTTCTTGTCATGGGCCGGCCGCCGCGTTTGCAGTCGCAGCGCCTGCCGAGGGGAAGCCGAGCCCCGTCTCGTCGAACTTGAAGCGCAGGCGGATGTACGCGCCCTTGCTGGTGTATTCGTTGGCGGTGAGGTCGCGGTCCTTGAGGCCGACGACGTTGTAGCCCACCGACACCCACAGGTTCGTCATCGCCTGGTAACCCACCTCGACGCCCAGCGTCTTCTGCAGCGCACCGCCCTTGCCGTACAGGAGGCCGGCCTGGACGCCGAAGTCCCAGTCCTTGCCGATGTCCTGCGTGTAGCGCGCCTGCAGCAGGTGCGCCCAGTAGGTGCTCTTGAGCCAGCCGTCGTCGGCGCGCGACCACTTGGCCGCATAGCGCCCGTTGATCACGGTGCCGGGCCGCGGGTTGTAGTTGAAATGGGCAGAGACGATGTCGGCACTGGTGCGGCCCGGCAGGCTGGCGTTGCCCGAGCCCGTGCCGAAGACGCTCGCGCCGTCGAGCGCGCCGGTCGAGCTGCCCGTGCCGGCCACGCGCTCCGAACGGCGCTCGTAGCGCATCAGCGCGTTCCAGCTGTCGGTGTCAACCGGGCGGTACGCCAGGCCGATCTGGTGGCGTGCGAGGTGATGCGCGTTGCCGGCGTTGGTGCCCTGCCCTTCGCTGTCGCTCATCACGCTGCGCGCGAGCAGGCTCCACGAGCGGTCGATCTTGTAGCCGAAGCCTGCGCTGAACAGGCGGGTGTTCGCATCGTCGCCGCGCCGGCCTTCGAGCACGCCGCTCGCCTTGATGCGATCGGTGCTGTATTCGACGCCGCCGGTGATGGCCGTCGATTGGCCCAGCCCCCCCGCATAGCCCGTGCCGGTGTTGCCGCTGTTGGCCAGGCCGCCGAGCTGGCGCGTGTGCTCGATGCCGCCGGTCAGCCGCCACTGGTCGTTGAGGCGGAAGGTGTTGCGCACGCCGGTGGCCGCCTGCGCGGCGCGTCCGTCAATGCTGTCGGCCAGGCGGTATTCGCTGTACACGCGGCCGCCTTCCATGTAGCTGCTCTCGATGCCCAGGATGCCGACGTTGTTCGATCCGGTCGTGCCCAGCTCGTCCCGGCTGTAGAGGCTGGAGACCAGCTCGTAGCGGCCGTAGATGCGCGTCTTGTCGGTCACGGCGTAGTTGCCGCCGATGGCCAGCACGTGGCGATCGGACTTGTGGATGTCCTGTTCGCCTTCGACGAACACATTGGCCTGCGGCAGGCCCGGCACCTGGGCCGAGATGCGTGCACGCACGGTGGTCAGGTCTTCGGCATTCGCGTTGGCGGTGGCCGCCGCGCCGAGGGCGGTCACGTTGCCGGCCCCCACGCCGCTGCCCAGGTTGCCGCTGTAGGTGGAGATCTGGCCGTAGTCGAAACCCGAGCTGGTGCCCAGGCCCGCGCCGCTCTGGCCATGGCGCAGCCCGACTTCGGCGACCAGCTGCTCGCCGACCTTCTTCTGCACGCTGGCGGTGAAGCCGCGGCGGCTGCCGCCGAGCAGCGCGTCCTGGCTGAAGAGCGCCTCGCCGCGCAGCGCGGTGCTGCTGTCGATGCGGTACTCGGCGCGCGCCGAGGCTTCGGTACGGCCGGCGGAAAAGCTCGCGCCCGGGTTGTCGAAACCGGTGCTGGTCTTGCTGGCCAGCGCCACCACCGCAAGGTCTTCGGTCTGGTGGCGCAGTTCCACGCGGCCGCCGCTGCCCTTGCCGTTCTTGTCGGATTCGGTGCGCACCCACTCGCCAGCCATCGTGGTGCTCTCGCCCACACGCGCCACCGCGGTGAGCGCGCCGAGCTTGCGGCGGTTTTCGGGGTTCTCGTCGGTGCTGGCGACCACGCCGAGCTGCAGGTTGTCCGTGACCTTCACCTGCACGTCGGTGCCGGCCACGGTGAACTTCGGCCCACCGGCATCGACTTCGTAGGTCACTCGGATCGACTGCGGATTGAGGTTCGCATCGACCGACGAGATCGCGTGCGTGAACAGGATGCGGCGGGTGAGCGGTTCGATCGTGTAGTCCACGAAGCGCGCCACGGTCGTGCGCTGCAGCACCAGGTTGGGCTGGTTGCGGTCGCGCACCACCACCTCGACCTGCTCGCTGTTGTCGATGAATTCGCCGCCCGTTGCGCTCAGGTAGTAGGGGCCCGAGGTGCCGACCGCGCGGAACTCTTCCACCTGCTGCGTCTGCGCGGTGCGCGAGACGAAGCTGGTGGCGCGCACGTTGCCGTCGTCGTACACATGCTTGGCGCCGGTGAGCGCGCGGTTGTTCTGGCTCAGGTTGCGCACCTCGGTGCTGCTGGCGGTGGTGAAGTCGCCGTACAGCAGGTAGGAGCGGTTCTTGTCGATGCGCACATAGAGCTTCTGGGTGCTCTGCGCGTCGAAGCCCTTGACCGACGAGTCGCCGTACACCGGATAGAACTCGTCGGGCCGGATGTCGCGGAACAGGCGGTCGTCGCGCGTCTTGGCCGAGTCGTAGGCGGCCGTGAGCAGGTACTCGCCCTTGACAGTGCCCTTGAAGAAGAAGGCGGTGCGGGCGGCGGCGCGGCGGTTGTTGCTGCTCTCGTCGGCCAGGCCGGTGAGTTCGGCCTCGAAGGCGGCGCCCGCAGGCATCGCGCCCAGCGGTACGCCGCCGCGCTTGGTGAGGTCGAGCACGCCTTCGACGATGCCCACGCCGATCATCGGCCGCATCTCGGGCAGCAGCGCCAGGCGCACTTCCTTGACGAAGCTGCCGGCGGTGACGCGCACGCGCGCATCGCCGGGTTCGCCGGGCGGCAGCAGGCGGAACTCGGCCGCGCCGCCTTCCATGAAGACCTGCGTGCCCGGCTCGGCGGGATTCAGGTCTTCATCGAGCCAGCGGCCGCGGTCGGTTTCCAGCGTGAGCTGGGTGCGCGCGGTCACGGGCACGCCGGCGGTGTCGGTGAGGCGCACCTTCACGACCACGGGCGTGCGCAGGTCGGCCTGTGCCGACGCGGGCAGCTCGACCTGGACCGCACCGAGCTTGTCGGGCGCCACCACGGTGATCTGCTGTGCGGTGCCGCGCGTGTTGCCGAACGGGTCCACGCCTTCGAGCTGCAGCCGGTTGGCGCCGGGCTGCAGCACCACGCCGATGTATTCCCAGGCGCCGAGCTTCTTCGCATCGAGCTGGGTCTTCTTGCCGACACGGCGCTCCTCGATGGCCTTGCCGTTGACGGTCAGGCGCAGCGCAAGGCCGGCCTCGCCCTTCACGCGCACATTGACCGACGGGCCCGGCAGCGTGTCGCCGTCCTTCAGGTCGATGAAGCCCAGGGCGTTGCCTTCGATCTGCGGCAGCAGCGCTTCGAGTTCGATGGGGCTGGGCACGGCCTGCGGCAGCAGCGACGAGCGGCGCGGCGCCAGCATGGCGGCGGCGGTGTTGATGGGGCGGCTCGCGAAGGCACCCACGCCGGCAGCGCCGCCGCCCGTGGCCGACGCACCCTGCGCGTCGGTGGGCAGGCCGTTCAGTGAAGCGAACAGGCTGCCCGCGGGCGTGGGGGCCGGTGCGGCGGTGGCGCCAAGCGTGCCGCTCATCGTGCCCGATGCGCCGTTGACGAAGCTGCTGGCGCCGGACGGCGCCACCGGCATCGAGATCAGCGGGGCCGAGTTCGCGAGCGTGGAGCCGGTGCTGCCGGTACTGCCCGTGACCGACGACTGGCCGCTGGCAGGCAGCGAGCGCACGTCGCCCACCGGCACGATCTTGCCTTCGGGGTCCAGCCGCATGCGCACCTGCGCCTCGGCTTCGGTGTCGGGAATGGCCGCAATGGCCGCGCGCCGCGCCACCACCTCGGCCGCGACGCCGGGGGTGTCGCAGTTGGCGACGATGAAGTTGGCCTTGTGGAACTCACCCTTCTTCAGGTCGACGAAACGGCTCTCGGGACGGCCGGCATTGCGGTTGTCGAGCACCGCGAGTTGCGCGCCGCGGGGCAGCGTGGTCTGGTCCACGCGCAGCACATGCGTGAGCGGCTTCAGGCCGTAGAGGCTCCACTTGCCTTCCACGTCGGTGATGACGTGGGTGCCGTCTTCCATGTAGAGGCGCACCCCGGGCACGCCGATTTCATCGTCACCCTCCTGCCGCCCGTCGCGCTTGCAGTCCATGTAGACCTTGCCGAACAGGAAGGCGTCGTCGGAAAACACGCCGCCGGTCACGCGCACCGTCCAGCTGGCCAGGTTCGACTGCATCGGGCCCGAGGTCGCGCGGGCGCGGTTGACCGCGTCGCCGTTGGTCGGCGCACCCACGCCGATGCGCACGCGATAGCGCACCGTGGCCGACTGGTCCACGCCCAGCTTCAGCGCCGGGTAGTCGAACAGCAGCTGCGGGCCCGCGCCGCCGGCCGGATCGACCGCCGCCGAGCCATTCAGGCGCACGCTCCTGGCCACATAGGCAAAGCCCGGCGGCAGGGTGTCGGACAGGCGCACGCCGGTGACCGGAAAACCCGTCTTGTTGGTGACGACCAGGGCGTAGTCCATGAAGTCGCCGAACTCGGCCTGGCGCTTGCTGCCGTCCTTGCGAAGCACCAGCCCGAGCACATTGCCCGGATCGAGCGGGATGTGGTTGTGCAGCACGTCGCAGGCGGCGCCCGCGGCATCGAAGCCCGCGTTGACCGAGAAGTAATGGGTGGTCGCGTCCGCGCCCTGCGGTGCGCCAGCATTCGGCACGATGGCGCCGCAGCGGTTCAAGGTGCCGGCGGTGGCCGGGATGAGCTGCGACGGCGCCACGTAGCCGCTGCCCGCGGGCGGCACCACGCCGATCGCATAGGTGCACGAGCCGGTGACCGGCGGGGACTGCATGTAGAACTGATAGCCGCCATCGGCACCGGTGACCATCGAGACGCTGCCGTTGGCATTGACGGTGTAGAGGCCCGACGCGCCGCCGTACAGCTGGTCCGCGGTGATCGGCGTGACCGCCCCACTGCTGCACGACTGGCGCGTGAAGGTGACGACCGCGCCGGCCACCGGCTCGCGCGTGACGGCGTTGTAGACCACGCCCTGCGGATCGACCAGCAGCGACTGCACCGAGCTCGCGCTCGCCACCACCAGCATGGCCGGCGTGACGTTCACGGTGTTCTGGTCGAAGGCCGCGGCCCAGGCCTTGTTGGTGACCGCCATGCGCCCGCCGACGGCCGCGGGCTTCTGCGTGAGGCGCACGGTGAACGAAAGCTCTTCGGTCTGGCCCGGGGCGAGCGCGCGGCTGCCGTCGGTGACGCTCAGCACGGCTTCGGTGGGCAGCTTGAAGGGATCGCTGCTCGCCAGCGACGCCCGGTCGCAGCTCGCACGTCCTGTGAAGCCGGCGGCCGCGTTGAGCACACCATTGCGCGCTTTCGGCGGCGCGACCAGTTCCCAGGCGGCCACCGAGCCGTCCGGCTTGTCCATGTCGAAGGTGCAGTTCAGGTTGTCGATGAGCCGCAGGTTCGGCGCCGCCGCAACGCCGGTGTTGGTCACCTTCAGTTGGTAGTCGAGCTCGTACACGCCCTGCGCCACGCGCCGCGGCGCCGAAGCGGTCTTGACCAGCGAGAGCGTGGGAAGCTGCGTGGACACCGGCGTGGGCGAGCTGTCGTTGTTCGGATTGCCGTCGCCATCGGCATCGGGGTTGCTGCCGTTGACCGAATCGTCGAAGGCCACGGGCGGGCCGCCCGGCGAGAGCGCGCCTTGCGCGCGCGCCGTGTTCAGGAGCGTGCCGGCGCGGCCGCCGACATTGAAGCGCACGTCGAAGCGCACGGTGAACTGCGCGCCCACCGGCAGCACCGCGCCAGGCGCGAGCAGGTTCTGCGCGCCGGCGGTGCCGTTGAACGCGCTGTCGATGGCAGCCACGGTGCCGCTCACGCCGTTGCCTTGGTTGCTCGCGATGGCCAGCGAGCCCGGCACGATCGTGTACTGGTTCGCGGCGGGCACGGTCGCCGGTGTGAAGCTGCCGAACTGCGTAGCGCCGCTGCCTTCCATGAGGTCGGCCACCTGCACGCCGTAGAGCCACACGGCGCCGTAGTTGCGCACGTTGACGCTGAAGCTCACCGTGGCGGTGCCGTCGAGCTGGCCGTCGGCACCGTGGTTCATGCGCGGCGTCGAGGCGGCCTTGGCCACGCCGATGCGGCTCTGGCTCGAGGTGATGACCACCGTGTTCGAGGGCGACACCGCCGGCGCCACGCCGTCGTTGTAGTAGCCCTGCGCGGTGTTGCGGATGTCGCCCGCCTGGTCGGCCCTGACCTGCACCGCGAACTGCATTGCGATCGACGCATTGCGCGCGAGCGGCGCCGGCACGCCGATGGCCACTTCGACAGCCGAGGCGTCGTCGACGGTGCGGTAGCTGAAGTCCGCATCGCCCGGCAGGCGGAACAGCCGCACCGCGCCGGCCGCCGTGCTCTGCAGGCTGCCCGCGATGTAGCGCGTGCCCGCGGGCACGAAGTCGCGCACCAGCAGCAGCGCGGTGGGCGTGCCATTCACCAGCACCGGCGTGCCGGCGGGTGCGGCGGTGTTGCCCGGGCCCGCGTCGCGCGCGCCGATGTTGGTGCCCGACACGGTGAAGTCGATGCGCGTGCTGCCCGGAACCACCAGGCCCGGATAGCTCGCCGACTTGGTGAGCGCGAGCACCGCCACGTCGCCGGCGGTGACGATGTCGCGGTTGACCACGCTGACCTTCTGCAGCGCGGTGGTGGCGCTGAGCACCACGCAGGCGCTGCCGGTGGCCGCGGCGGGCACGGTGCCCTGCACCAGCAGCGCCGCGGTTTCGCCGGGCTGCAGCGCGATGGCGCCGGCGGCGCCCAGCGGCAGCACCGTGTCGGCCGCATCGGCCACGCCGTTGTTGTTGCTGTCGCGCACCACGCGCAGCGCCGACAGGTCGAGCGCATCGGCCGCACAGCCCGCGCCGTTGTTCGCGAGGCCGAATGTGTAGCTGGACGGCACGTTGCCTGCGTTGGTGAGCAGGTGGCTCAGCGTGACGACGGTGGCCGGCGGACGGTTGACCGACTGGTCGTGCGTGAGCACCAGCGCCTCCACCGGCAGCACGCTGGCGCTGACGCTGTTGGAGCTCGACGTCTCGGTCTGCGCGAGGCCGGCCGGCACATAGGTGGCGGTGGCGACGTTGCGCAGCACGGCGCCGCCGGGCGGGGGCGCGGCGTGGGCGGCGGTTCCGGCGAGCATGCCGCACAGGAGCGCCATCGCCGCGACGGCAGCGGCCGCGCGGCCTCGCCATCGCTGCGAGCGGGTGCTCAGGTACGCCAGAAGAAGTTGCACGCCACGAACCTTCCATCGACCCGCGCGCGGCGCGGGTCGTCCAAACTCAAGAAAATTTTTTCCTCTGCCGCCTGCGAGAACAGGCGCGCGGCTGCGTGCTGCGTGAAAGCGGCAAGGGAAAAAAGCGAAGCACGCCGAACCGGCAGCGCTTCGCGAAAGCCGGCGGACCCCGAGGCCCGCCGGCGACTCAAACCCTTGTCGTTACTGGTTGATCTTCACGGCGAAGGTCAGGGTGGCCGTGCCGCTCGGGGCCACGGAGTTGCTGGCGCTGCCGCAGCTCACGGCAGTGGAGGTCTGCGCGTAGGCGAGCGCCGTGCCGGACACGCCGGTCGAGGTGCATCGCGATGCGGCCGCAGGTTGCGTGGCGCTCAGCGAGGTGTACGCAGGCACCGCATCGTTGATCGCGATGTTGGTGACCGGCGAGGTGCCTTCATTGGTGGCAACAACCTTGTAGACGATGCACTGGCCCGGCTTGAGCGACAGCGGTGCTGCCGCGAAAGCGCTGTCCGCCACCCCGTCGCAGGTGACGTCGGCTGCCTGCGTCTTGAGGACGCGGATCTGGCCGGTGATCACGGTGCTGATGTCGGTGGCCGACGGGGCGCCGCAGCCGCCTGGGTCGGTGAAGGTCGCGGTCACGGTGGTGGTGTCGGTCGCGCCGGCGCTGGCGCCGCCCGGTGCGAACACGCGCACCAGCAGCTTCTGCGATGCGCCCACGGCCAGCGGGCCGGCTTGCGGGCCGGTCACCAGCGTGTCGTTCGCGTCGATCTGGCCGTCACCGTTGACGTCCAGGTAGATCGCGGTGGTCCAGCCGAGCGTGGCGTCTGCCGCCGGCACGGTGGCCGTCAGCGTGTAAGCGCCGCAGCTCTGGTTGCCCGTGTTGGTCAGCGTGTGCGGATACACCACGGTGCCGCCCGGTGCGAGCTGGCCGCTGTTGTTCGGCGTGAGCGTGGCGCTCGACACCAGTGCGGCGGTCACGGTGACGGCATCGGTCTTCGTGTCGGAGACGATCACGCCGGTCGAGGCGACGGCGGTGGACTGCACCTGGAAGTAGACCTTCTGCGCGGTCACCGGCGACTGCGTGGCGGGCGGCGTCACGCAGGCAGCAACCTGACCTTGCGCGCCGGCATTGACGGCCACGCTGGTGATCGCCGGCGATGCACAGGTGCCGCCCGAGGCAACGAACTTCACCGTCCAGCCGGTCGGCAGGGTGCCGGGGAAGCTGGTCGACTGGCTGGCAGCCAGGCCGTAGATGTTGTTGACCGAGTCGTTGTTCTTCACGAACAGCGCGAACACGGTGCCGGTGCCGGCGGCCGTTGCGTTGGTCGTGGTGGGCAGCGGGCTCGGGCCGGGGCCCAGGTCGCCGCCGGCCACCGAGCCGGTGCCCGTGCCTGCCGCGGTGTTGGTCAGGTCGACCAGCGAACCGACGACGATGGTCACGCGGTCGAGCGTGGCATCGAGCTTGGTCGCGTCGCCCGCGGAACGGCCGGTCACCGTGGCTGCGAACGGACCGGCGCCCACTGCCGTGGCGGACGGCACATTGGCCTGCACCACGATGTTGACGCTGCCACCGGCCGCGATCGGGCCGGTGTCGGGTACGCCGTCACCGGTGGTGTCCAGCAGCGGCGTGACGCCGTCGGCGGCGAACAGCACGAAGGTCGTGCCCGCCGGGAAGGTACCGGCGGCCACCGTGAGGTTCACGGTGTCGGTGCCGGTGCCGGTGTTGAACACCGACTGCGCGAACTTGACGCTGCCGCCGGCCACGACCGAAGGACGCGTGGTCAGGTCGGCCGCGGTGCCGTTGGGCGTGCCGGGCGTCGTGTCGACGGCGGTGGCAGCGGTCGACGGGTTGGTACCCACCGCGATGCTGTAGCTCGCCACGACCGTGTAGGCCGACGGGTTGGTGCTCGAACTCGGCGTGCCGATGGCGGCTGCCGTGATCGTCAGCGGAACGCTGGCCGGCTCGAACTTCGCCACGTTGGTCGTGGTCGACGTGCCGATCGCCGCGTTGCTGTTCACCAGCACCACGAAGCTCACAGTCTGCGTCACGTTCTGGCCCAGTGCGGCCACCACGGTGTTCAGCGTGTTGCCGCTCACCTGGAAGTCGATGCCGACCGGATCGCCGCCGGCGCCGTCGCCCAGGGCGGTGCCGGGTGCGCTGCTCCACACCGCGGAACCCGCGACGTAGGTCATGCCGCTCGGCAGCGTGTCGGACATCGCGAACCTGCCGGCCGCACCACCCGTGTTGTTGAACGTGAGCGTGTAGACCGTGTACTGGCAGGTCGCGCTGGACGCGAGGCCGGCGGACCAGGTCGTGGCACAGCTGGCCGAGGTCGAGCGAGGACCGCCGTTGGTCGCGGTCGGCCAGGCGGCATTGCCCGGACCGGCGACGGACGGAATGCCGATCGACTTGCTGACGTTGAACGCAGCGTCGGTCGTCAGCTTGATCTCGTCCTTGTCGGCTGCCGAGGTGTTCGGCGCGGTGTACAGCGCCGGCGTGCCTGGCGTGGCTGTGAGCGTGGCGGTGTCGAATGCGCCGGTCGCGCTGCTGGCGGTGCCGGGGATCGTGTAGGCCACGACGAAACGGAACACGCCGTTGTTGCCTGGCACGGTCTGCGCGGGCACGCTGCAGACGCCCGCGGCTGCGGCCGTGCACAGCGGAGTGGTGCCGTCGGGCACGCCGTCGCCGTTGGCATCGGCGTAGACCTCGACCTTGGAGAACTTGTCGGTGTCTGCATCGACCGTCAGCGTGAACGTGTCGGAGCCGTTGCCGGTGTTGGTCAACGTGTGCGGCGCATAGACGATGGAGCCCGCCGCGCCGATCTTGGTGTTGACGATGGTCGTCGTGACCTGGTTGACCGAGTCCAGCGTGAAGGACCCCACCTGCTGGACCGTGGTCTGGACCAGGTTGGACGTGGCCAGTTGCGTGGTGCCGGCCGAGTCGGAATAAGTGGCCGAAGCCTGGTTACCGATGACGGTATTGGCAGGCGGAGCCGCGGCCAGAACGGCTGAACTTCCGAACAGGAAGCCCAGCATCAAGGCTGCGGCGCCGGCCCAGGACGCGGTCGGCTTGAAGCCGGTGCCGTGCCGGGTTGGCAGGGTGGAAATCACGTGGTTTCTCCTCGGTTGTCAAAAAAAGGCGGGGACATGAAAAAACCCGGCTGCCGCGTTTCGTTGCTCGAAATCGCGGCGGTCGGGTTGCACTCGAAAAATCCGGGTGGCGCGGCGAAGGAAGGCAAGCCGATCAGCGCTGCGGCGTTGCCGCCGAGACCTGCGGTGCCACCGGCACGACCGCCTCGACCCTGGCGCGCACGCTCACGGCGGTGCTGCCGTTGGCGGGCAACTGGCCCAGCGTCCAGCGCAGCGACCGGTAGTCGGCATAGGGCACCGGTTCGGTCTTGTTGCCGGCGGCCTTGCGCATGAGCGGCTCGGGGCCGAACACGGCGTCCTTCGCAGCCGCCTGGACCAGGTTCGCGCCCGGCTTGGCGCTGCGCGGCTGGTACTCCAGGCCCTCGGGAATCGGAAGGTCCGCCACCAGGCCGGTGACCGGCTTGCCGGTGTTGTTGGTATAGACCGCCCGGTATTCGACGATGTCGCCGGGCTTGACCGAACCGGCATCGACCAGTTGCTCCCTGCCCTGCGCGTCCTTCACCACCTTGGACTGGGTCAGAACGACGGCCACGGCCTTCTTCTGGCTGGCCTCGGGGATAGGCGCAGCCTGGGCTGCGGCGGTGGCGGCGAAGCCGGTCAGCCCGGCCAGCAGGAGCGCGCACACCCCCAGGCTGGAGAGGCGGCGATGGGACAGGATTTGAGTCAGTTTTTTAATGGACATGGTTGCTCCAGATTCAGGACACACAGGCGTCCACCTCCGACCAAAGGCCGGCGATGAATTGAGCGGCTCGGGCCGCGGGAGAAGGACCGGCGTTGTAAAGGCCGGCAATTGGAGGAGCGATCGGCGCCCGCTTTCGAACTGGATCGAAATGGACGTCGTTCGCGCGACTGCCGCGACTTCTCTTGTCGCTGCCAGTCCGCACCAATTTGTTAACTCATATTTCTTATAGTTACCAAGTGTATGGTAAATGAGTAACTTAGTATCAATCGAATTCGACAACCGTCGATTTGGAACAACAGTTTCGATTCCGACAACTGCGGACTTGAAGCCGCATCCCCACGTCGAAAACGGGTCGGATGACGCGATTTCGCTGAATCCGGACGATGGCTATGGGGAAAGAGAATGCGGCCTGGATCGCATCTGAACGCGCACTGCCAATGACGCGTGCATCCATCAGGACTGCTTGAAGATATTCAGAACGTAATCAACGAAGGTCTTGATCTTTGGCGAGTGGCGACGCGACGGCAGATAGACGAGATTGATTTCCTGCGGGGTCAATTTCAATGACGGCAGCACCGATGCCAACGCGCCACTGTCGAAGTGCGACCGGGCCAGCGACAAGGGAAGCAGTCCGATGCCTTTGGCGGCCAATGTCAGTTTCAGGATCAATTCCAGGTCGTCCGACTGGAACACGCTCTCCACGTTCATCCGATGGGTCTTCCCGGTGACCGAGAGGCTGATCTCCTTGTTGCGTCCTTCGATTTCACTGACCAGGAAAGCGTGCGAAGCCAGGTCCGACACGCTCTCGATGGCCGGGCGCGGCGCAAGATAGTCCGGTGTGGCGCAAAGCACCATTGGCTCGTCCTTCAGATGGCGCGCCACCATCTCGTCGCAACCCTCTCGTCCGCGCCGGATGGCCACGTCGGCCTCGTCGCGGAACAGGTCGGCCCGATCGTTGCCCGTCTCGACCACGACTTCGAGTTGGGGGTAGGCCGACATGAATTCAGGCAGATGCACCGCCAGCAGTTCCCTGCCGTAATAGTGGGGTGCGGCTACGCGCAATCGCCCCGCCAGCGTGCCTGCACCTGAAGACAGGCTCAGCATGACGTCGTCCAGGATGGTCAGCACATGCCGGGCTGCCACCAGGAATTCCCGTCCCTCTTCCGTGAGCGCGAACCGCGTGGAACCGCGATGCAGCAACTGGTGCCCGACCATCGCTTCCAAACGTTGGAGCTGGCGGGAAGCGGATGCCTTGGGCACGCTCAGGGCGTCGGCCGCCGGCGTCAGTCCTCCGAGCTGGGCGGCCTTCGTGAAGAGCCGCACGTCGGACAAAGAAAAATCTCGCATCTTCAGCTCGAAGGTCCGTTTGTTTTTTTGTGAATCGTTCCTGCGGCTTGAACAACTGTGCGGCGCCGCGGGCCAAGGTGTGCCTCACGAGTGCAGGAAACCTTTCGTTGACATTTTTAAATTAACGCGCCGCCGACTGTTAACGTTTGTCACAATGAATTCAGGCAGTAGCGGGAAAAGTTCACCTTTTTTCGATAAACCTGCAGGCGCATCCCATGGGCGGTTCGGCGTTCCGATGAGCGATGGGGGCGGAGAAAACTCTTCTTCGAGGCAGTGGGCTCGGGAAGATTGGCCGGGGAACCGGCGCGCTGGCCTGTCGGATCCTCCGCGCGCTGCGAGCCAGGCCGCGAGGGTCGCCGGGCACTTTCACGCCCGGCGCGAGCGAGGGCCCGACGCGGCCCTGTCCACCGACCGCTCCGTAGGCGCCAGACTCATTCGGCCGTGATGTTGGCCGCCTTGATGATCTGCGCCCACTTGCGGGTTTCGCTCGCAATGAACGCGCTGAAGTCCTCGCTGGTGCTCCCGCGAAGCTGCAGTCCCGCGGCCTCGGCCTTGCGACGGACATCCGCGTCGGCCGCTGCGGCATTGATCTCCGCATTCAGCCGCGCAACGATGCTGGCCGGCGTTCCGGCCGGCGCGAGCATGCCGTACCAACCGTAGCCCACCACGGAAGGCAGTCCCTGCTCCCGGAGGGTCGGAGCCTGCGGGTAGAGCGGCGTGCGCTCTTCGGTGGCGACACCAAGCACTCGCAGCTTGCCGGCCTGAATGTGCGGAATGGCGGTCGAGATCGCCGTCAGGGTGGCGTCGATCCGTCCGGCAAGAAGCTCGGTGTAGGCCGCCGCGTCGCCGCGGTACTGCACCACGATGCCCTTCGCGCCGGAGGCACGCAGCAGCAACTCGGCTGTCAGATGCGGCGCGGACCCCGCCCCGGGCGATCCGAAGGTCGCGCCCTTCGGATCGGCCTTCGCGTGCTTGATGAACTCCGCAAGCGACTTGTACGGGGCGTCGGCATTGACCACCAGGAACAACGGAGCAATGGCCGTGCTGGCGATCGCGGCGAAGCTCTTGTGCACGACAGGTACAGGTCAGCCGCCGGGATACCCGCATCTCGGCATTCATGCCGCTGGCCGCGGGCGACGTGATCGTCACCGGAACGCCCGGCGGCGTGGGCGCGAAGCGTACGCCTCCCGTTTGGATGAAGACGGGAGACATCGTCGAAGTGGAGGTCGACGCAATCGGCGTGTTGCGCAACGGAGTCCGTGCGGAGTGACACTGGTCACACGAGTTGCTCGCAATCCTGGGCGCCGATAAAAGGTGTTCCCGAGGACGCCGTGGCCCCCCACGGCGTAGCGCCTTGCCTTGTCAGTCCCATGTCCAAGCTCGCGGGGCATGAATCGGTGCACTCGCGGCGTCGCTTCCCCCGGTCAACCACACATAGATTCCGACACGCTCCTCAGGCGTCATCTTTCTGCACCGAGAAGTTACTTCCTCGATCTTGGACAACACCTCGCCGATAGTAGGGTGCACTTTCCGGTCCATCAGAGGAACGGGCCATTCGGCGCCTGTGCCCACCGCGAGCCAGCGGGCATCGACCTCGAAGTAGTCCGCGATGGCAAATAGGCAAGTCGATTCGATGCCCTTGTTCCGACCTGAAAGCCAGTGCGTAATTGCAGGTCGGGTGACGCTGCAATGACGTGCCAATTCAGCCTTGCATCCTCGACCTTTGGCTGCGACGAGCTTGCCCAGGCGTTCTGAAAAGCCACGGCCTACCGCCATCGCATCGACCTCCGAGGCACCCATATCAATCCCCTCGAGGCGCGCTTGCGCCGGCCCGCATCACACGTGCGTTGTCGACGAGACGCCTGGAAAGAAGCTGTGGTCTCCGGCAATTGGCGCAAAGATAAAAGCGCATTCCGGGCAGCAGGCGCATCCACATCCTTCGATGGATGCGCGACAGCTTCCTGGCATCGCACCGGCAACGAAAAAACAGGTGGATCATGAAGAACAGTTGTTTGTTGGAATCGGTCAGATGAGATGAGTTAATCCGACGCCGATCTACCTAATGACAGCGCATGCGTGCAATCTCTGGCCGATTATTTTGCTTTCCTCTGTTCGCGCTTAGGCGGAATATTGCGCATCGAAAGTGACGAGCATCACTATTCATCAGCAATCGATTCATTGAGGTGTGCAATCACGCATGAAGTCCTCGCGGTACGAAAGAGGCATCTCAGCTGCCTGATCCACAGGAATCCGGGCGAGGCGATGGCACTCGCTGCTGGTAATCGTCTCTTGGCAGCTTGCTCTCCGCAGGCAGCAAGTTGCCAACGTCTGTCGAGCCAAAATCCGGAGGCACATGAATGCCCTCCCCGTCCCGCCGAACGAGGCCCCGACTTTCCATATCGCGCATGGTTTTATTGACCACTTCACGTGAGAGACCGGAATAGGAGGCGATCACCGCCTGCGTGATGCGCTTGTCGTACCCGCCTGAACCGACGGGTGCAAGCTGAGTCAGCTCATGAAGCACACGGCCAACCAACGCCTCGGCGGACAGCGAAGAGATGCGTCGCAGTTGCCTGCGTAGCAGGCCCGTGCGCCGTAGCGTGAGATCGACCAGGCCAAGCGCCATTTCGGGGTGCTTCGCGCAAAGCTCGCGCACCGCTGCTACGGGGACAAGGTACACAGACGAAGGCAGAGCAGCGATGAGCGTAGACGCAGCTTGGTAGCGGTTTTCGTTGAGCAAAGGTCCGTGAAAGATGTCTCCCCGTCGGATGAAGTCGGTCGTGACGTCAGTGTTGCCCGCACTACCGCGTGCCACGACCCGCAGCAACCCGCCGGTTACGCAGTACATGCGATCCGTCCATTCGTCGGACTCGATCACCAGATCGTTGCGCCGGTAAGACCGAAACTCACTGCGCTGGATCAATGCCGTTCGGTCTGCCGTGCTTAAACTGCTAAGTAGCGGGTGCAGATACATGACTGAAGGTTCGCACGGCCCGACTTCTGGATCGCGCGGTCACCTGTTCCGACTCATCCTCGAGCGTTTGCGGCGCATCAAATAGAACACCGCCGCGGCGCTCTGTGCGGTCAAGCCAGCCCTGAATCGACTGACACTTCATTCCGGCCAATGTGCCGCAGCCATACGGTTGCGAGTTGGAGTCCTTGTGACGACGCTTGCCGCAACGAAACCTCCGTCTGCTCGTCTATTGCAGTTCGAAATACAGATCGTCCTTGACCTCTTTCCCGAAACCCGGAATAGCCGAAGCCCCTTCCTTTCGACGTTCCGGCCGATGATCGGCCTCGTAGCGCGCACGACGTGTTTCATCCATAGCCTTGTTTTGAAATGCCGCAGGCCATCCGGACGAGCAATCGCGGATGGCTAAGCCGCCGTTCGTCCTACGAGATTCCGGGCGCTCGTGAAGACACTTGAACACGAACCCTCGTCAGGTGAAGAGACGTGTCTTGATCGAGTGGCGACCGGAGGATGCATCGCGCTTCAGCGCGATACGGCGCCTTGGGTACGGAAACGGGTGCAGAAGTGCGGATCGCCACTCTGGGCAAGAAACACTGCGCCTTGGTCCTCAAATCGTTCGTGTGTTTGGCGCCCGGCGCTACCCCGCTGGTGCTCGGAACCTCATCGAACGTTCGCTGCAGATTGCTGGATTCTGCAATCAGCCGAACCAAACTCAGATGAAGCTCCAGCAATGCGGTCATGCAAGGCTCCGATGGATTGAACTCGTTGGTAATGCAGGTCTTGAGGGTTCTTTGATATCGCGCAAGTGATTGCCCTGAACCCATTGCACCCCGGCATCGAGTGCGACGCCCAAGTCATCTTCGCGTTCGACCCCGTCAGCGACGACGTACGCTGCCAAGTGACCGCAGAGCGTCAGCATGTCACGAAGACACTCTCCGCCCAATTCACTTTCCCGTGCCCGCCGAAGAAACGATGCCTCGAGTTTGATGATGTCAGGGCGACAGGCTTGGGCTGCCGCAAGGTTGCCGCGCCCAGCACCGAAGTCCTTGATGGCAATCCGGCAGCCAAACGACCGGAGCCTGGCGCAAAAATCTCGGACCGACTGCAGACTCGAGAACTCCATCGAATCGGATATCTCCACTGTCAGGCGGGACGCCAGTTCGGGAGAGGACTTCAAAGTTGACAGAGCGGACGCCCACCAGTGATCAATCCGCGCGCTTTGGGCAAAGAGACTTACCCCGAGCTGCACCAAGGGCTGATGTCGCAATGCGTCGATGACCTGTCGTACCACCAGCCTGTCGAAAGCGCGAGTCAGACCGAGACGCTGCAAGCATGGCAGGAACACCTCCGGAGTGAGCGATGTCTGCTGACCTGAGTGCAGCAATACGTCCGGGCGTGCTTCCCAGTAAAGCATCGATGCCGAAGCGTAGGCGTTGACGACTGGTCGCCATGCGAAAGCGAGATGCTCGGCTTGGAGTGCTTCACTCAGACGTACTGCCACTTCCATGTCGGCACGATAGTGCTGTCGCCACCCATCGGTGGGCTCTTCATGTAAATCGGGAAAGGGCTGGGCGGTCCATAGCGTGAGCTCTATCTCCGAATCGCCCATTTGATCCGGCGCTTGCACATCGATCCAGTTCACATGCAATCGCGCCAACGCCGTGATCCCTCTGGCGGATATGGGCTTATTTCCAAGCGCCAAGAGCAGCGATTCGAGTTGCTCACTGGCGGATTGCTCCGAAGCGGAGCAATCGTCCTTCATAAAGAAATCATTTCCCCACAGCAAAAAGCAGTCATCGCGCAGAGACGCCAGATCAGCTTTGACCGATGTCAAGAAACGAGCACAAAGTCGCTGCCTGATCTCATGACTCACGCTCCTCGCGAAGTCCAGGTCATAGGCTTCAGCGAGTTGCGGAAGATTTTCGATAAGGACGAAGGCACAAGCTCTCCGGATGGGCGCATGGGGTGGAGACTGCGGGACTTTCCGTAACGAGCAGTTCTTTGGCACCTGAGCTGGCACGGTGGGCATGCACGACCGAAGGGGCATATCGGTGATCTGCGAGAGAGCGGGCATTGGATCCTCAATGGACGAATTTTCCAGAGCCGAAAAACGCGTGCTTCATCTAATGGTTCTCCGCCTACCAATTTGGGTGAACGGAGTTCGTGACTTGATCAGACGCGGACGTACGCACCTGCCTTGGCCCCACACAACGGTTGGCGGCAGAAATTGCGCAAGGAAGGCACATGCGCAATCGACGGAGGATTCCGTCTGCACGAGATCCGAATTCAGAAGAGCGCCATGGCGTTGCCCTTCAAGCTGGCAGGTACAGCAGTTCTGTGGAAATTTCTCGGAGTGAGGCCCTGCACCCTTTGTTGTCGATAAAGCTAGCTTTGAGGCCCCTCACTTGCGAACTCCGTAGGCAACTGATACACAAATTGATACTACGGATTTCAGTAGGCTTTCGCATTCACTTTTGATTCATGAATGTGTCCCAGCTCACAACTCGGTGCGATCAGCATGAGATTTCGCATCGTGTGATGAGCGGCCGCAGCACCTGAACGGCCACTACGGGCTCGACAAAAGCCTGTTCGCACGCCGCAAGTGTCCGCAAACCAGACGCCCACCGTCCCGGGATCATCCAGCGGCGCGCCATCGGCGCGCGCAAGTCGTTGATTTCAAAGGATTCATCTGCTGGCACGTTGCGTGAGATGTCTTTTGGCATCCATTGCCAAGGAGCTACCCGATGACATCCCGCCTTACCTTCTTCGCAGCGCGTGCCTGCTGGCGGGCAGTACCGCTTTGGGCTGGGTGCCACGGGGCGAGCCGATGCCTTCGCCGCCGCCCGACGCCCGACGCCCATGGCGCCGCAGGCAATCAACCCACAAGCAATGCGTGCAGATGCCGCATCCCCGGCTCCACTCAAGCTGCCCCTTGGAAACCACGGCCATCCCATGTGCCGTGCGGACCGTGTTGATCTTGATTTTTGCTAACGCTCATGTATTTGCACAACCTCCTCAAACGCCTCCCGGTGGCCGAGCGCGAATTCCTGGTCAGTCGCAGTGAGCTCAGGACATATCGGCGTGGCGAGACTTTGTACGCAAAGGGTGAGCGGAGCGGCCAAATATGCCTAGTGGCTACCGGCCTGCTGCGCGTGGTGGTCGACGACGGAGTCACAACCGACTTTATTCGCGAAGGAGATTTCTGCCTGAACCTCGAGGTGAGCGACACGGCGCTCCATGCAAGAGCCGCCCTTGTCGCAGCCTTGCCCGCTTCGGTCTATTTCATCTTGGCGGAAGACATCTGGGCAATTTGCAGAAGGCATCCCTCGGTGGCGTTCGAATTTCTCGCACTCATCATGAACCGCATCGCAAACCTTCGCGTCCACTTGCATCGCATATCGTCACTTTCGTCGGAGCCGCTGATCACCTGCGTTCTTCATGAACTCACCTCTTTGGCACCGGTTCGCAAAGGAGGCTACGACAAACGGATCTCGCAGGAAGTGATCGCTTCGTATGCAGCGCTTTCCCGCGAAATCGTCAATAAGACCATGCGCAGCCTGGAGCTGCGCGGTTTGCTGTGGAAAGACGATCGTGCTGTATACCTGCGAACGGATGCCAGAAGCGTACCTCGCTCGTCGCTGGCTGACGATTCCTAAGATAAGGCGTCGACGTCGAAGCTGTTCAATGCGAGAGGATCAGGTCTTCATGCAACTTGCGATACGTCAGATCGCAACTGCTACCCGAAGAATCGACATCAAGAAATGGCCTGTGGTTGGACGCGCAACTCCGAACTATCGGCAGTCGAACTCCAAAAAATCATCTCGTCCATTCGACAATTTTTCCGAGATGCATCGCAGCAACCCACTCGGATGTGTGTCCCGCATCACAAGTGCGGTAAGAAACAACGAAGTGCTCGACCCAGATGTCGCCTCAGAAATTTATAGTCGGTTTTTATGCATTTAGTTTCCATTGCGCCAAAGCACATCTAGATCACTTCCATGCAGATAAGCAGCTCGGGACGGCAAGGCCGGTCAATTGGTGTATCGAACGAGTATGAAGCCGCTTGGTTGTCACGCTCGTCAGATCACGATGCGGTCTCTTGTCGATTCAACCTGCACTTTCAGACAGGCGAAGAATATCGCGCGGCCTACCCGGTAAGTGCATTGTTCCGTCTCGCATCCCGCCCAGAAGTGAATCGCTGGTTATTGGAAGGTAGCCCGTCTTTCAGGACCGATCGAGATCTCGTTCTGCGATATACGATCGATCTTCGCCGGGAAAACGGGTCTCGATTGCGGTTGGAGGACATCATCGAAGACGCTCGAGCGGCCGCCATGATCGCGGCGGTGTTTCTTCAGAACTTGAGAGACTAGAGGCTCGGCTCCGAGAGTTGCGCACGACGCACTCGCAGGGGGAAGGGGCGGGGGTCTTGAGATGAAGAGAAGCAGCCTCCTAGTTCCATCACCCGCCCTTTTCCAAGAAAAGACCGTCCCGACCTTGGGAGCGTCCATCTTCGGGAGCCAGAACCCCAGCGCGCACGGGATTTTTGCGGTCATGAAACATCGCACTTGAGACCGACAAGCGCGATACCTGGAGCGTGGATTCGGAGACGGACTGCCACTTGAGAAACGCAACCCGTCGATGCGACTGTTCAAATGCGCACGCCGGTTTGGGTTCAGGGTTGTCGGAGCAGCGCCGCTGCCCGATGGAACTCAGCGGGCGAGGTTCGCGATGAAGGCCGCGTCCTGCGCGCCGCTGTAGATGCGGAAGTCCTGCATGCGGCCCTTGAAGTACGGGTCGCCGCCGTACTGGGAACGGCCCAGCCAGGTCCGGGTGGTATTGATTGCGCGTGCTCGAGTCCACACAGACGCTTGATGGCCATATCCACTTCCGCGATAGCCGGGCTCGCCGTCCTGGCCGTGTTCGCCGTCGGGGGGCACACGGTGGCAGGCATCCTCAACAGCGTCACCGGCCAGCGTGTGGTCGCCGCCCTTCGCAAGGACGTTCCCTGCGAATCCTGGGCGCGCCGATCGCCGCGGTCGAGCGCATGAAGAGCTACCGGCTGCAGGCGATCCTCAACGAGGATATCGACCCCCGTCAGCGATTTCACGGCGGAGTTCGCCGGCCATGCCTCGGCCTTCGCGGTCACGGCGGAATGCGCGATTTACCTGTTCAGACTCTCGCCCGTTCTTTTCCTCGTCAGCGCGCTCGCGCTGGTTGTGGGCATCAGGATCAATTTCGCCGCGGCAAAGGCCTGGAGTCGTGACTTCGAGAAGGCCCGGGCGCAGCTGGGCTTTCGCGGCGTGCGCTTCAATTTCATGCAGCACCTCTCCCACGGCCCGAACATCGACACCGTGATGGCTCTCACGCCGCGGCTGGCCGCGGTGGGCATGCACTTGCAGGTGCATTTCGAATGCGAACTGGTGCCCGAACTGAGTGGCCTCCTCCAGCGCAGCCCGGTGCCTGTGGTGATCGACCGCATGGGCCGCGCGGACGCAACGCGAGGGCCGAACCATTCCGACTTTCAGGCGCTCCCGCGCCTGCTGGCCAACCCGCGCTGCTACGTGAAGGTGAGCGGTATCGACCGCATCGACGCCAATGCGCCGCCCGAGGCGCGCTACTGGCGCGGCGTGGTGCTGGAGGGGGTCAACGCCTTGCTTGCAGGGAAGGTGCCAGCCCCACTCGGCCGAGGCCGGCTGGCCCCGGGGCAACGCGCCAAGCCTACAACCCCCAAGCCGGCTACGCAGGCCGTGCTTATATAAAGTGGGCCAAAGCAGCCCAAGTAAGCGCAACAAGAAAGGAGGGAAAACGGATCTGCAACCTGCAAACCCGCATGGATACTGGATTGGCGGCGGAGAGTGTGAGATTCGAACTCACGGACGCTTTCACGTCGGCAGTTTTCAAGACTGCTGGTTTAAACCACTCACCCAACTCTCCGGAACCGTGGATTTTATGCCGACGGCAACGCCTCAATTCCCATCCGGCAGGAACAGCGTCTGCAGATCGCTCAAAAAGTCCAGGCCGCGCTCGGTCGGCCATACCCGGAACAAATCGCGCGCTACGAGCCCCTTGCGCTCGGCCTCTTCAAGCCCGCGCTGGATCGATGTCATCGCAAGCCCAGTGCGCTCACTGAATTGCGGCAGCGTGAACCCCGCCTTCAATCGCAGCGCATTGAGCATGAACTCGAATGGCAAATCGGCCAGCGACACCTCGTCGCTTTGCGACACGGCCACGCCCGCACGCGCGTTCTGCATGTACAGCCGCGGCTCGCGATAGCGCACCTGCCGCACGATGCGGTGCGCGAAGCTCAGCTTGCTGTGCGCACCAGCACCAATGCCCAGGTAGTCGCCGAACTGCCAGTAATTGAGGTTGTGCGCGCACTGGTGCCCCTCGCGCGCATAGGCCGACACCTCGTAGCGCGACATGCCGTGCTCGCCGGTCCGCTCGGTGATGCGGTCGAGCATCGCGTAAGCAATGTCGTCTTCGGGGAGCGTCGGCGGAAACTTCGCGAACCAGGTGTTGGGCTCGATAGTGAGGTGGTAGACCGAGATGTGCGGCGGCGCAAGCGCCAGCGCCTGCGACAGGTCGGCCTCGAGGTGCTCGAGCGTCTGGCCAGGGAGCGCGTACATCAGGTCGAGGTTGAAGGTATCGAAGGCACTCGCGGCCTCCTCCACTGCAGCGATGGCTTGTGCGCGATCATGCACGCGGCCAAGCGCGGTGAGGTGCTCGTCGTTGAAGCTCTGCACGCCCACCGACAGGCGCGTGACGCCCGCCGAGCGGTACGCGCGGAAGCGGTTGCGCTCGAAGGTACCGGGGTTCGCCTCGAGCGTGATCTCGCAATCGGGCGCGAGCTTCAGCCGCGCGCGCACGTCGCCGAGCAAACGGTCGATGGCCTGCGGAGAGAAGAGGCTGGGCGTGCCGCCGCCGATGAAGATGGTGTGGACGGTGCGGCCCCAGATGAGTGGCAGCGCGGCATCGAGGTCGGCCACGAGCGCATCGATGTACGTCGCCTCGGGAATGCCATCCGCATCGGCTGCGCTCGTGGCACGCCACTCATGCGAGTTGAAGTCGCAGTACGGGCACTTGCGCAGGCACCACGGCAGATGGATGTAGAGCGACAGCGGTGGCAGCGCCGAGAGCTGCAGCGGACCGGGCCGCATCCAGTGCAGCACGTCGTTGGCCTGCACAGCGTTGGCCTGGCCCGTGGGCTGCGCCGGCTGGATCGGGAAGACAGTGGCCATGTGCGGCCTACAGCCAGCGCTCGCGCATCAACGCGAGCATCGCCTGCGCCGCTCGGCCGCGGTGGCTGTTGGCGTTCTTGACCTCGGGCGGGAGCTGCGCAAAGGTCTTGCCGAAGGCGGGCAGGTACATCACCGGATCGAAGCCGAAGCCGTTGTCGCCGATCGGTGCGGGCGCAATCTCGCCGACCACGCGGCCGACGGCAATGAGTGGCTCGGGGTCGTCGTGGCTGCGCAGCGCGACCAGCGTGCTGACGAGCGCGGCGCGGCGGTTGACCACGCCGTCGAGCTGTTCGAGCAGCGCCTTGACGTTATTGGCATCGCCCTTGGCGTAGCCGAACTTCGTGGCGTAGTACGCGGTGTCGACGCCCGGCAAGCCGCCGAAGGCATCGACGCACAGGCCCGCGTCGTCGGCGATGGCCGCAAGGCCGGTGGCTGCGCTCGCGTGGCGCGCCTTGGCGAGCGCGTTCTCGACGAAGGTGCGGAAGGGTTCTTCAGCCTCGCCCACGCCCAGCGCCGACTGCGGCACCAGGGTGACGGACAACTCCGCGAACAGTTGCTGGAGTTCGGCGAGCTTGCCTGCGTTGTTGGAGGCCAGGACCAGTTTCATGGATCGATCAAAAGTGGCTGTGGCGCCCGGCCGGCGGACGTCAGTCGCTGGGAGGATTTCAATTCGAGGGGTTCGAGACCAAGGCCTGCTTCTGCAGGGTCACGAGTTCACCGATGCCCTTCTCGGCCAAGCCGAGCAGGAGGTTCATTTCTTCGCGCGTGAATGCCACGCCTTCGGCCGTACCCTGCACTTCGACAAAATGGCCAGCGCCGGTCATGACGACGTTCATGTCGGTGTCGCAGCTCGAGTCTTCGGTGTATTCGAGGTCCAGCAGCGGCGTGCCGCCGACGATGCCCACCGAGATGGCGGCCACGTGGCCCTTGATCGGCGAAGCCTTCAGCGTGCCGGCAGCCAGCAGCTTGTTGACTGCATCCTGCGCGGCGACGAAGGCGCCGGTGATGGCCGCGGTGCGTGTGCCGCCGTCGGCCTGCAGCACGTCGCAGTCGAGGTGGATGGTGCGCTCGCCGAGAGCGGCCAGGTCGAACACGGCGCGCATCGAGCGGCCGATGAGGCGCTGGATTTCCTGCGTGCGGCCGGTCTGCTTGCCCTTGGCGGCTTCGCGGCTGCTTCGGGTGTGGGTGGCGCGCGGCAGCATGCCGTATTCGGCCGTCACCCAGCCTTCGCCACTGCCTTTCTTGTGCGGGGGCACGCGCTCTTCGACCGAGGCGGTGCAGAGCACGCGGGTCTGGCCGAACTCGATCAGCACCGAGCCCTCGGCGTGGATGGTGAAGCCGCGGGTCATGCGAACGGGGCGCAGCTGGTCGGCGGCACGGCCGCCGCTTCGGGTGAAAGCAGTCATTGTTGAAACTCGAAAAAGAAAAAGGGAACCGCGCGCTCAGGTCTTGCGTGCAGCGGAGCGGCGAATGGCTTCGTTGATCTCGGCGATGGAGCGCTCGATGGCATCCTCGTCCATGTCCTCGATCTCGCCGTCCGAGGGCATGCCGGCCTGGATGGTCGAGGCGAACACGCCGTCGTCGATGGTCTCGGTGGAAATGCCACGGTCTTCACCGGGCGTCTCGGACATCTCCCACTCGAGCGCGATGAGCGTCACGTTGTCGCTGTGGGCACCGCCCTTGCGCAGCGCCATCTCGGCGAGGTCGGGAGCCGCGTCGGACACCGGCTTGCCGGAGGAGAGCGTGTGGACGATGAGCGCATCGTCGAGCACGCCCCACACGCCGTCGGAGCACAGCATGATGCGGTCGCCGCGCTGCAGTTGCAGCGGCGGCGAGATGTCGAACAGCGGCGTGGTCGGGGAGCCGAGGCAGGTCAGCAGCAGATTGCGGTTGACCGGCATGTCCGAGCCGTGGGGCTTCGGGCGCTCGGCGTGCGAGTGGTCGCGCGTGCGGGTCAGGAGGCGGCCGTCGCGCACGACGTACAGGCGCGAGTCGCCGCAGTGCATCCAGGTGGCGGCCGTACCTTGCAGCACGGCCGCGACGACGGTGGTGCGGGGCGTGTCGAGCATCGCCTTTTGGCTCGCGTACCGCATGATCTGCTGGTGCGC
The DNA here is from genome assembly GCF_030812215.1 of Variovorax boronicumulans. Classification (GTDB taxonomy): domain Bacteria; phylum Pseudomonadota; class Gammaproteobacteria; order Burkholderiales; family Burkholderiaceae_C; genus Variovorax; species Variovorax boronicumulans_C. The sequence goes on from NZ_JAUSSG010000004.1 coordinate 102,967, forward strand.
GGCCATCGCCGATTCGGCGAGAAAACCCTTCACGTCTTTCACGGTCGGCCGCGCCTCGCGCTGGTAGAGCGCGGCAATGGTCTGCAACGCCAACTGGGCCGCCACTTCGCCTTCGGGGTGGCCGCCCATGCCGTCGGCCAGCACGAACAGCCCCGACTCCCGCGTGTAGCAATAGCCCATGCGGTCTTCGTTCTTGAGACGCCCGCCTTTGCGGCTGACCTGGAAGACAGAGAATTTCATGGCGTCATGCGGGGCGCGTGGTGGGGGCCGCAGCCCGGGGCAGACTCTTCTTGTCGAAGGAGCGGATGTTGTCGATCGACAGCCGCACCTTCTCGCCGACGGTGAGCTTGGTATAGCGGCGCTCGCCTTCGCGGCTCAACTCCTTCTGCAGCGCAAAGACCGACTGGGGGCGGGAGAGCGGATCGAGCGACATGCACCATTCGACCACCTCGATGAGGTTGTCCGAATACACGCCGCGAAGGCGCGACAGCGACAGGCTCAGGCGGTCTTTCTCGATGCGCTTCGGTGCATCGTTGGGCGGGTAGCCCTGCATGCAGGCGTAGATGCAGGCGCCGATGGCGTAGATGTCGGTCCAGGGGCCCATCGACGAATCGCGCCGGTACATCTCGGGGGCGGCGAAGCCCGGCGTGTACATGGGGCGGATGAAGATGCCTTCCTTGCTGAGCACTTCGCGCGCGGCGCCGAAATCGATCAGCACGGCACGGTCGTCGTCGGTGACGAAGATGTTGGCCGGCTTGATGTCCAGGTGCAGCATCTTGTACTGGTGCACGATGCGCAGGCCGCGCAGGATCTCGTCGAAGAGCGAGCGGATGGTCGACTCGCGGAACACCTTCTGGCGCTTCAGGTCGCGTGCGGTGACCACGAAGTCCTGCAGGGTCGCGCCCTCCAGGTAGTTCATGACCATGTAGACGGTCTCGTTCTCGCGGAAGAAATTGAGCACGCTGACGACCGAAGCGTGCGAGATCTGCGCAAGGGAGCGGCCTTCTTCGAAGAAGCTCTTGAGCCCCAGCCGATAGAGGGACAGTTTCTCGGGCGGCACCTGCGGATGCAGCTCGCCGGGCCCGCGGGTGGCCAGCGAGGAAGGCAGGTATTCCTTGATGGCCACCTGCTGTCCGCTGGGGTCGATGGCGAGGTAGACAACGCCAAAACCACCTGCGGAAAGCCGGCGAACAACGCGGTAACCGCCAATGACCGTATCGGGCAACAGGGGCGAAGGCTTGACCTTTGACATAATCCGGGAGTTTCGCCCGAAGGCGATGGTGCGGCAAGCGAACGCTGTACCGACGCCTCGGTGCATGCAAGCAAAACCACAGTGAGGCGCAATGCCAGTTTACAGCATGACCGGCTACGCCAGCGGCCAGAACGGGTCCGCAGGCAGCCACTCCGAAGCCGATGCACGGCCTTCCGCCGCAGGCCGGCTCGGGGTAGAAATCCGCTCGGTCAACAGCCGCTTCCTCGACCTTACCTTCAAGTTGCCGGAGGAGTTGCGCCAGCATGAGACGGCGCTGCGCGAGCTGCTCACAGGCAAGCTCAAGCGCGGCAAGGTCGAGGTACGCGCGGCCATCGAGAACACTGCCCAGGCGGGCGTCGTCGAGCCGTCCGTCAAGCTGCTCCAGCGGCTCAACGGGGTGCAGGACGGCATCAAGGCCTGGCTCCCCGGGGCGCGCGAACTGAGCGTGGCCGACGTGCTCCGCCTCGCCGGCGGCGACGGTGCCACCCGCGGCGACTGGGGCCCCGACCTGCTCGACGTGGCCGGCAAGGCGCTCGAGGCGCTGATGTCGGCCCGCCAGCGTGAAGGCGCCCGGCTCGCCAAGATGCTCGAGGCGCACCTCAACCAACTGCGCGCCCTGGTTCAACAGGCCGGCCCGCTGGTACCCCAGTTGGTCGAGCAGCAGCGCAACCGCTTCCTGGAGCGCTGGCAGGAAGCCATGGGCCTGACTGCTGGCACCGGCGGCACGCTGCCTGAAGCCGCCCAGGATCGTGCGCTGACCGAGGCCACTGCCTTCGCCATCCGCATCGACGTGGCGGAAGAGCTCACCCGGCTCAACTCGCACCTCGACGAGATCGAGCGGCTGCTCAAGAAGGGCGGCGAGATCGGCAAGCGCCTGGACTTCCTGATCCAGGAACTGCACCGCGAGGCCAATACCCTGGGCTCCAAGTCGGCAGCCCTGGAACTCACGCGCATCGGCGTGGACATGAAGGTCCTGATCGAGCAGATGCGCGAACAGGTCCAGAACATCGAATGACGACGACGAACGAAAGAATGGACTACCCCGGCAACATCTTCGTGGTCGCCGCGCCCAGCGGGGCCGGCAAATCGAGCTTGGTCAAGGCGCTCATGGAGCTCGACTCGGCGGTTCAGCCATCGGTGTCGCACACCACGCGGCCGCCGCGCGGGCAGGAAAAGCACGGTCGCGAGTACTTTTTCGCCTCGCCTCCCGAATTCGACGCCCTGATTGCCGCCGACGGTTTCGTGGAGTGGGCCCATGTGCACGGTCACCGGTACGGCACGTCCAAGAAGGCCATCGAGGAGCGGATCGCCCAGGGGGCCGACGTGATCCTCGAAATCGACTTCCAGGGCGCCCTTCAGATCCGCAAGACCTTTGCGAACGCAGTGATGATCTTCATCCTGCCGCCCAGTTGGGAAGAACTGCGTTCGCGGCTCGAGCGACGCGGTGAAGACAGCGCTTCGGTCATCGAACTGCGCCTGAAAAACGCCGCAGAAGAGATGGCCCGGGCCGGGGAATTCGACTTCGTTATAATCAACGAGTTATTTGAGCGGGCACTTTTTGATCTCAAGGCAATCGTCCACGCTCAACGGCTCCGGTATTCCGCACAGCGCCGAGCACGTGCCGACACCTTTGCCGCGCTGAACATCCCCTGATCTCCCGCTCACCGACCGAAAGATACTCATCATGGCCCGCATCACCGTCGAAGACTGTCTGCTTCAGATCCCCAACCGCTTCCAGCTCGTCCTGGCCGCCACCTACCGTGCGCGCATGCTGAGCCAAGGCCACGCGCCCAAGATCGAGAGCAAGAACAAGCCCGCCGTGACCGCCCTGCGCGAGATCGCCGAAGGCAAGATCGGCATCGAGATGCTCAAGAAGGTGCCGGGCTGATCTGACGCAGCCCTGCAACGAAAAGGCACCGCAAAGCGGTGCTTTTTTTATGTCTGGACGCGTCCATGGAACGGTCACGCTAAAGTGGTAGCCATGAGCGCGGTCGCCAAACATCAGTCCCATGCCCCCTCGGGCACGCCGAAGCCGAGCCCGGCGGCGCTGAACGCGGCCGCCGCAAGCTTTGCCGCATTGACGGCGCGCCTCGACTACCTGGGCGCCGAAGACACCGAGCTGGTGCGCCGCGCCTACCGCTTCGCCGACGAGGCCCATCTGGGCCAATTGCGCAACAGCGGCGAGCCGTACATCACCCACCCCATCGCCGTGGCGGCGCAATGCGCCGAATGGAAGCTCGATGCCCAGGCGCTGATGGCGGCCCTGCTGCACGACGCCATCGAAGACTGCGGCGTCACCAAGCCCGAGCTGATCGAGCGCTTCGGCGCCCCGGTGGCGGAACTGGTCGACGGGCTTACCAAGCTCGACAAGCTGCAGTTCAATACACGCGAAGAAAACCAGGCCGAGTCTTTCCGCAAGATGCTGCTGGCCATGGCGCGCGATGTGCGAGTCATCCTCGTCAAGCTGGCCGACCGCACGCACAACATGCGCACGCTGGCCGATGCGCCGCGCGAAAAATGGGCCCGCATCTCGCGCGAAACCCTTGAGATCTACGCGCCCATCGCGCACCGCCTGGGCCTGAACCAGACCTACCGCGAGCTACAGGAGCTGTCGTTCCGCCACCTCAAGCCGTGGCGTTACGCCACGCTCTCCAAGGCGGTGGCCAAGGCACGCGGGCGACGAAGGGACCTGATCCAGAAAGTGCAGAAAGAAGTCGAGACCGCGTTCTCTGCCGCCGGCATGACGCTACGGATCGCCGGGCGCGAGAAAACGCTCTATTCCATCTACCGCAAGATGGAAGAAAAACACCTGAGCTTCGCCCAGGTGACCGACATCTACGGCTTCCGCCTGATCGTGCCGAACGTCATCGCCTGCTACACCGGCCTGGGCATCCTTCACCAGATGTACAAGCCGCTGCCCGGCAAGTTCAAGGACCACATCGCGATCGCCAAGCTCAACGGCTACCAGTCGCTGCACACCACGCTGGTGGGTCCGGCTGGCGTAAGCGTCGAGTTCCAACTGCGTACCGAGGCGATGCACGTGGTGGCTGAATCCGGCGTGGCGGCGCATTGGCTCTACAAGGCGGCAGAGCCGAACGGAGCGAGCAACGACCGGCTGGGCACCAAGTGGCTGCAGTCGTTGCTCGACATCCAGGACGAGACGCGCGACGCCGCCGAGTTCTGGGACCACGTCAAGGTCGACCTCTTCCCCGACGCGGTTTATGTCTTCACGCCCAAGAGCCAGATCATGGCGCTGCCGCGCGGCGCCACGGTGGTGGACTTTGCCTACGCCATCCACAGCAACATCGGCGACCACACCTCGGCCGCGCGCATCAACGGCGACCAGGTGCCCCTGCGCACCGAGCTCAAGAACGGCGACGTGGTCGAAGTGATCACGGCACCCGTGTCGACCCCCAATCCCGCTTGGCTCGGCTTCGTTCGAACCGGCCGGGCGCGCTCCAAGATCCGCCACTACCTGAAGACGCTGGCCCATGCCGAATCCGAGGGTCTGGGCGAGAAACTGCTCGCACAGGCACTGCGCGCCGAGGGTCTAGGCAAGCTGCCTGAAGAGGACGAGGAACACCAGGCTCTGTGGGAAAAGCTGCTGCGCTTCACCGGAAACCGCACCCGCTCGGAATTGCTGACCGATATCGGCCTCGGCAAACGCATCGCGAGCATCGTCGCCAAGCGGCTCATGGCGCTGCTGGCCGAGTTGGGCGAACGGCCCGACGCCCTGCTGTTGAGCCGCGAGCGCTTCATTCCGCACGAAGCTGTGTCGCAGGGCGCGGTCACGCTCGACGGCAGTGAAAACTCGTCGGTGCGCTTTGCGCTGTGCTGCCGACCCATTCCAGGCGACCAGATCGTCGGGTATCTCGGGCATGGCGAAGGCTTGGTCGTGCACACCGAGGACTGCGGTGTCGGCCAGCGGCTGCGCCACAAGGACAGCGAGCGGTTCTTTGCAGTCGAATGGGCGGACGAGCCGACGCGCGCCTTCGAGACCGGCGTGGTGATCACGGTCCGCAACGACAAGGGCGTGCTGGCGCGCGTGGCCGCCACGCTGGCGGACGCGGAAGCCGACATCACGCATGTGGAGATGGCCGATGAGACACCGCAGGATTCGACCGACCTTCGGTTCGTGATCGCGGTGCGCGACCGCGCGCACCTCGACGCCGTGCTGCGCGCCGCCCGGCGGACCGCATCGGTGCTGACTGCGGCGCGAACGGTTCCGGCGCCCTGAAAAAAACCGGCTGCGCGACGCGTCAGTCCGCCGCCGGGCGCGGCACCGGATAGCTCACCGACAGAATCTCCACCTCGTGCGCCCCGCCCGGCGTCACCAGCTTCACCACATCGCCTTCACGCGATTTGAGCAATGCCCGCGCGATCGGGGAAATCCAGCTGACTTGCGATTGAGCGCTGTCTGCTTCGTCGATACCGAGAATCGTGATGGTGCGCTCGTCGTCGCCAGTCTCATCGACATAGCGAACCGTGGCGCCGAAGAAGACCTGATCACTGCCGTGATGCACCGACGGATCGGTGACTTCCGCGATTTCGAGGCGCTTGGTGAGAAAACGAATGCGCCGGTCTATCTCGCGCAAGCGCTTCTTGCCGTAGAGATAGTCGCCATTTTCCGAGCGGTCGCCATTCTTGGCGGCCCAGTGCACGGCCTCGACGACCTTCGGGCGTTCCTCGTCCATCAGTTGGAGCAATTCATCGCGCAGGCGCGCGTAACCCGATGGCGTGATGTAGTTCTTGCTGCCAGCCGGCAGGGCAGGCACAGCGCCGTCGGCGCCGTCGTCATCCGCGTCGTTGTCGGTTTCCTTGGTGAATGCCTTGTTCAACGAAGAACCTCTTGAATAGGAAGTACGGGAAGCCCGTGTCGCGTCAGCCCAGGTCCGAGCGCTTGCAGTCGAACGTCACGCTCGGCTCGACACTTCGCAAGGCGGGGATCTTGTTGACGAAAACCACCCCTGCCCTCACCAATTGCCAATCGCCCGACTTGAACAGCTTGAAGAGGCTCGTGACCTCGTCTCCGGCAGCAGGAATGGCGTTGAAGAGATAGATGGGCTCGCCGGAAGAGGTGCCGTCCATGCTCACCAGTTCGGCGCGCATCTTTCCCATGGTCTCCGTGTCCTTTGTCCTGGAGCGCACGATGTCCATGTTGACGGTGCGCGAGTGATCGTCGATCGAAATCCTGCGAATCCAGTTGAATGAGCCGGCCGCGCCGACCGGGCTCGGCACACATGCAATGGTTCCAGCGAATGCCGAACCTGCTGCCGAAAGCAGCAACAGGAGTTGGCATGCGCGCCGCGCCGTTCGAATATTCATGATCGCCCTGATCCGTTTTGACTTGAACGGGGACTTTAGCGTCCGAGAGCCAGGACGGTAGCGGCCGTTTGATCGGCTGCGTTTCTGTGGTTCACGTCACCCAAAAGAAAATGGCCTAGAAGGTAAACCTTCTAGGCCATCAAGAGAGTGGTGCGGCTGGCAGGAATTGAACCCACGACCCCTTGGTTCGTAGCCAAGTACTCTATCCAACTGAGCTACAGCCGCACAGCTTGCAATTATAGCATGCGTTTTTTGACCTTCTGGACTTGCATCATCGAAAGTTGCAAATGCAGTGTTGGTAGGCCGTGATGGGCTTGAACCATCGACCAACGGATTATGAGTCCGCTGCTCTAACCAACTGAGCTAACGGCCCACTGGGCCACGATTCTATTCGCCGCCGCGGCCTACTTGCGGTGGCTCAGCGCATTGCTGACCAGCCGCGACGTGATGTCGACGATCTGGATCATGCGCTCGTAGGGCATGCGCGTCGGCCCGATCACGCCCAACGTGCCCACCACCTGCCCATCGACCTCATAGTTGGCGCTGACGATGGAGAGCTCCTCGAACGGCACCACCTGGCTTTCACCGCCGATGAAGATGCGCACGCCCTCGGCCTTGCTCGACACATCGAGCAGGCGCATCAACTGCGCCTTCTGCTCGAAGAGCTCGAAGGCGCGACGCAACTGGCCCATGTCGCTGGAGAAGTCGGTCACCGCGAGCAGGTTGCGTTCGCCAGAGATCACGACGTCGTCTTCCTGGGCCTCGGTCAGCACTTCGGAACTCACCTGGACCGCCGCCTGCATGAGCGCAGCAATTTCGCCGCGCAGCTTCTCGACCTCGGACTGCAGGCGATCGCGCACCTGCTCGATCGTGAGTCCCGCGTAGTGCGCGTTGATGTAATTGGAAGCCTCGACCAGTTGCGACTGCGAATAGTCGGCCTCCGGAAAGATCACCCGGTTCTGTACGTCGCCATCGGGCGAGACGATGATCACGAGCAGCCGGTTCTCCGACAGCCGCAGGAACTCGATCTGCTTGAACACCGAGGCGCGGCGCGGCGCCATCACGACGCCGACGAACTGCGAGAGGTTCGACAGGATGTTCGCCGCGTTGGCAATCACCTTCTGCGGCTGGTCGGGTGCGAGGCTCGGCGTACTCATCTGCTCGCGCTGGGCGGTCAGCATGGTGTCCACGAACAGCCGGTAGCCGCGATGCGTCGGGATGCGGCCGGCCGAGGTGTGCGGGCTGGCAATCAGCCCCAGCGCCTCGAGGTCGGACATGACGTTGCGGATGGTCGCCGGCGACAGGTCCAGCCCCGACGAGCGCGACAACGTGCGTGACCCGACGGGTTGCCCGTCGGCGATGTAGCGCTCGACGAGCGTCTTGAGCAGCAACTTGGCACGGTCGTCCAGCATTGCAAGATTTTAGTGTTGTAATTTGTGAGATATGACCTCCCGCTTCCGTCACGTCGCCCTGATCGGCAAATACCAGGCTTCCGGCGCCAGAGCGCAGGCGGATGCGCGCGACGGCGTCATGGAGACCATCGGCACCTTCCTGGAATCGCAGGGTTGCAAGGTCTTCGTCGAGCGTTCGACCTGCGATGAGGTGGACGCCGACGCCCCCGCCCATCCGCGCTACGAAGCCCTTTCGGTCGAAGAAATCGGCCAGCGCTGCGACCTCGGCCTCGTGGTCGGCGGCGACGGCACCATGCTTGGCATCGGCCGGCAACTCGCCAGCTACGGCATCCCGCTGATCGGCATCAACCGCGGCCGGCTTGGCTTCATCACCGACATCCCGCTCGACAACTTTCAGGCCACCCTCATTCCGATGTTGGCCGGCGAGTACGAGGAAGACCACCGCAGCCTGATGCATGCGCAGGTCATGCGCGACGGCGTCTCGGTGTTCGACGCGCTCGCCATGAACGACGTGGTGGTCAACCGCGGCGCCACCTCGGGCATGGTCGAGCTGCGCGTGTCGGTGGGCCGCCATTTCGTGGCCAACCAGCGCGCCGACGGCCTGATCATCGCCACGCCTACCGGATCGACCGCCTATGCGCTGTCGGCCGGCGGGCCCTTGCTTCATCCGGCCGTGCCCGGATGGGTGCTGGTGCCGATCGCGCCGCACACGCTTTCGAACCGCCCGGTGCTGTTGCCGGATGCCGACGAGATCGTGATCGAGCTGGTCGGCGGGCGCGACGCCAGCGCCAATTTCGACATGCAGTCACTGGCCTCGCTCGCGATCGGCGATCGCGTGGTGGTGCGCCGCTCCGACTTCCGGGTGCGCTTCCTGCACCCGAAGGGCTGGAGCTATTTCGACACGCTGCGCAAGAAACTTCATTGGAACGAAGGGGGCTCCTGAAATGGCGCTGCGACGCATCGCACTGCGCGACTTCGTGATCGTGCGATCACTCGAACTCGACCTGTCCGGCGGCTTCACGGTGTTGACCGGCGAAACCGGCGCGGGCAAATCCATATTGATCGACGCGCTGCAACTGGCGCTGGGCAACCGGGCCGACGCAGGCGCCGTGCGCGAAGGCGCCGAGCGCCTGGACGTGAGCGCCGAATTCGACGCCGATCCGGCCCTGGGCAGCTGGCTCGACGAAGGCGGTTTCGAAGCCGGTGACGCGCTGCTGCTGCGTCGCACTGTCGACCTGCAGGGACGCAGCCGCGGCTGGATCAACGGCAGCCCGGCCACCGCCACGCAGTTGCGCGAACTCGGCGATCGCCTGCTCGACATCCACGGCCAGCACGCCTGGCAGAGCCTCACGCGCCCCGAGGCCGTGCGCGGCCTGCTCGACGCCTACGCCGGCGTGCGAACCGATGCGCTCGACGCCGCCTGGCAAGGCTGGCGCCAGGCCCTTTCCGCGCTCGAACACGCGCGCTCGGCGCAAGACTCGCTGCAACGCGAACGCGAGCGGCTGCAGTGGCAGATCTCCGAGGTCGCCAAGCTCGCGCCCGGCGCCGACGAGTGGGAAGAGCTTTCGACCAACCACTCGCGCATCTCCAACGCCCAGGCGCTGATCGACGCGGCGCAGGGCGCGAGCCAGGCGCTCGAAGACGACGACAACGGTGCCCTCTCCGCCCTCACGCGCGCGGCCACGCTGCTGCAGAACTGCGAGCACATCGAGCCCGAATTCCGCACGCTGGGCGAGGTGCTGGCCTCCTGCGTGGCGCAGGCCTCGGACGCCGCCCACACGCTGCACGGCTACCTGCGCGACGCCGAGGCCGATCCGCAGAGTCTGGCCGAGCTGGACGAACGCATGGGCCTCTGGATGTCGCTCGCGCGCCGCTACAAGCGCACGCCGGGCGAGTTGCCCGCGCTGCTGGCCGGCTGGCAAGCCGAGTTGCAGGCGCTGGATGCGCAAAGCGATCTCGAAAGCCTGGAACGCGCCGAACAGAACGCCCAGCAGGCCTACCTGAAAGAAGCCAAGGCGCTCGGCAAGGCCCGCAAGCAAGCCGCCCCGCGCCTCGCCCAGGCCGTCACGCAGGCCATGCAGGGCCTCGGCATGCAGGGCGGACGCTTCGAAGTCGAGCTGCAGCCGCTGGCGCAACCCAGCCGCGCGGGCCTCGAAGACATTGCCTTCCTCGTGGCCGGCCATACCGGCAGCACGCCGCGCCCCATCGGCAAGGTGGCCTCGGGCGGCGAGCTCTCGCGCATCGCGCTGGCCATCGCCGTGACGACCAGCCAGCTCGGCGCGGCACAGACGCTGATTTTTGACGAGGTCGACGCCGGCGTCGGCGGTGCGGTCGCCGAGACCGTCGGCCGCCTCATGAAGCAACTGGGCCGCGACCGCCAGGTGCTGGCCGTGACCCATCTGCCGCAAGTGGCCGCCTGCGCCGACCATCACCTCGTCGTGGCCAAGCGCCAGACGGCGGGCGCCGGCAAGGATGGCCCGCGCACCGAGAGCGGCGTGTCTCGCCTCGACGACGACACCCGCGCCAACGAAATCGCCCGCATGCTGGGCGGCGAAAAGGTCTCGCAGACCTCGCTCGCGCATGCCCGCGAGATGCTGGGCCACAAGACCTCGGCGGCCACGCCATGAGCGCAGCGCCGGACCGCCCCACGCAAGCGAACGCCCCCTTGGGGGGCGACGCTTACACATCCGTGAAACGGCTGGAGGCACCATGAACCTCGACCTGGTGCTCATCACCGGCATGTCGGGCTCGGGCAAGTCCGTGGCGCTGCATGCACTGGAAGACGCCGGCTACTACTGCGTCGACAACCTGCCGCCCGAACTCCTCACCGCGTTCATCGCGCTGCAGCATGAGCAGCAGGCCACGCGCGTGGCCATCGCGATGGACGTGCGCAGCGGCGTGTCGCTGCCGATCGTTCCGCAGCAGCTCGAAGCGCTGCGCCGTAACGGCGTGTCGCTGCGATCGCTCTTCCTCGACGCAACCACCGACGCGCTGCTGCGCCGCTATTCGGAATCCCGCCGTCGCCATCCGCTCTCGCTCCAGGAGGGCCGCACTGACGTGCCCGAGCAGCATCGCGTGCTGGTGCAGGCCATCGAGCTGGAGCGCGAACTGCTGGCCGACCTGCGCGACGGCGCCGACGTGATCGACACCAGCCTCATTCGCCCTGCGCAATTGCAGAGCTACATCAAGGCGCTGATCTCCGCGCCGCAGAGCGCGCTCACGCTGGTGTTCGAGTCGTTCGCCTTCAAGCGCGGCGTGCCGCTGGATGCGGACTACGTGTTCGACGTGCGCATGCTGCCCAATCCGCACTACGTGCCCGCCCTACGCGCGCTCACCGGTCGCGACACACCGGTGATCGAATGGCTGCGCGAGCATGAAGACGTGGCGCGCATGTACGACGACATCGAGCAGTTTCTGTCGCACTGGCTCGACGCGCTGGCACGCGACCATCGCAGCTACGTCACGGTGGCCATCGGCTGCACGGGCGGGCAACACCGCTCGGTGTTTCTTGTGGAGCAGCTGGCGCACACCTTCGGCGCGCGCTGGGGTGCGCTCAAGCGGCACCGCGAGCTGGACGCCAGCTAGGCTCAGCCCAGAGTCGCGCCGCGGCTCTCCAACAGCTTGCGCACCGGCGCGGGCAGCCCCAGCCGGGCCCATTCTTCTGCTTCGACCCAGCGCGCAACGTCGCCTTGCGGTTGCACGCCTTCCAGCAGTACCGGATGCAGGTGCAGGTCCTTGTGGGTCAGAACGTGGACGAAAGGCGGGAGGTCCTGCACGCCGCGCTGTGCAGCCGATGGCAGCACAGCGAGCAGTTCGTCGCGGCTGTCGAACACCGGCAGGCAATGAAGCCCGGCCCAGATGCCCTTCGCCGGCCGCTTTTCCAGCCAGATGCGCCCCTCTGCATCGCGCGCCAGCAATACCCAGAGCGACTGCGCGCTGCGCTTGAGCTTGCGGGTCTTGACGGGATAGCGCTCGGGCGAGCCTTCACGCAGACCCACGCAGGTCTTGTTGACCGGGCAGATCATGCAGCTGGGCTTGCGCGGCAGGCAGACGGTGGCACCGAGGTCCATCACCCCCTGCGTATAGCTCGCGATCGCCTCGCGCTCCTCGGCGCGCGGAAGGAGTTGCGTCGCCTGGTCCCACAGCGCGCGCTCCTGTGCGGACGAAGACATGTCGCCGCCGAAACCGAGCACGCGCGTCAGCACGCGCTTCACGTTGCCATCGAGGATCGCCACGCGCTCGCCGAAGCAGAACGCCGCGATCGCGGCGGCCGTCGAGCGGCCGATGCCAGGCAGGGTCACGAGATCGGCCGCGGTGTGCGGGAACTCGCCGCCGAAGCGCTCGACGACGTCCTGCGCGCAGCGGTGCATGTTGCGCGCGCGGCTGTAGTAGCCGAGGCCGCTCCAGAGCCCGAACACCTCGTCCTCGGTGCCTGCAGCCAAGGCCTTCACATCGGGAAAGCGTTCGAGAAAGCGCGCGAAGTAGCCGAGCACCGTCGTGACCTGCGTCTGCTGGAGCATCACCTCCGACAGCCAGACGCGGTACGGATCGCGGGTGTTCTGCCAAGGCAATTCGCTGCGCCCGTGGCTGCGCTGCCAGCTGACGATCTGCGCGGCGAAATCCGGCGGCATCTGCTGCGAACCGGCTGCCGCCGCGGAAGCGAAGCGCTCAGGCCGCACGCAACTCGCTGACGGCGGCCGCGACAGCAGCCTGTGGCTTGCCTTGCTGCGTGATCAGCGAGGTGAACTCACGCAGGCGGGCGTGCAGCTCGGCCAGATTGGTCTCTTGCGCAGCCAGCTCGAGCAGCCGTTCGTCGAGATTGCCCGCCGCGTTCTGGATGCGCTCGATTGCCTCGATGCGCTTGCTGAAATTGCGCCGGCGCTCCTTGAGCTGCGCATCGATCTGCGCGCTCGCGCCCTTGCTCCAGCGCTCGACCTCGGTCATCGCGGCTTCGTTGACCAGACGCAGGCGGCTGGCCAGCGCGCGAACCAGCTTGTCGCAGAAATCAGCCTGCGCGAGCTTGAGCAGGTTGCCCACGCCCAGGTAGTGGATGTGGCTGCGCTCGATCTGGCTGAGCTCCTGCTCGAAGCCGGTGAGATCGGGCTCGGCCGGTGCCTGCAGCGTGAAACCCTGCTCGGCATTGAGCTGGCGGAAGGTGGCGTGCAGCATCGACTGGATCTCGGCCGTCGTCGCCTGCACTTCACGCAGGTTGTTGCGCAGCGAATCGAAGGTCTCGCCGTACACCTTGCGCACGTTGAGCTTGATGCCGGGGCGCTTGAGCGCGGCCGACAACCGCACCATGTCGGCCTTGAGCGCGGTGCGACCGAGCACGGCATACACCTCGCGCAGCAGCTTGCCCTGCACCGAGCGCAGCGCCAGGATGCGGGTGTTGCTGCCCTCGAACTCGGCGTGCTCCTGGTCGATGCGCGAGCGCATGTGGCGGATCACCGAGACGTTCTTGCCGCGGAGGCCCTGCAACTCGAGCGCCTGCTCCGACAGGTCGCGCTGGCGCACTTTCAAAATGCGTTCTGCCTCGGTGCGCAGCGCGGTCATGCCGGCATCGACGGCCAGGCGCAGCATGGTCTCGCGCTTGCCGAGCACGCCTTCGCCCAGCAGGGCTTCGAGCGCTGGCAGGCGGCTGGCTTCGAGCAGGCGGGGGTCGTGCTGGATCTTGGCCTGCAGGCCCTTCTGCGCGGACACCGGCAGCACCTGCGCGAGCGGCACTTCGAGCAGCCGTGCGGCGCTGTCGCGCTGGCGCTCGATCTGCATCTCGATCTGCGCGTGGGTGCTCAGCGAGTCCCACATCGTGTCGATCTTGTTGAGCACGACGAAGCGCGTGTTGCCGCCTTCGTCCTCGGTGATCAGGTGTTCGCGCCAGATCGAGAGGTCGGAGCGCGTCACGCCGGTTTCGGCGCCCAGGATGAAGACCACGGCGTGCGCCTGCGGGATCAGGCTCACCGTCAGCTCGGGCTCGGCGCCGATCGCGTTCAGGCCAGGCGTATCGAGAATGACCAGCCCCTGCTCCAGCAAGGGGTGCGGCATGTTCAGGACAGCATGGCGCCAGCGTGGAATTTCGACGCGGCCTTCGGCGTCCTGCACGGGGTTGTCGTCGGGTGTCTCGGGGTTCCAGAAGCCCAGGGCGCGGGCCTCGTCCTTGCTCACCCAGCGGACTTCGGCGACCTTGCCCATGGCCTGGGCCAGTTGCTCGGCATTGCCGACCTCGATCGGAATCTCGGTCCAGCGGATCGACTTTTCGCGCCAATGGGTCAGCGAATGCGGTTCCAGGCGGGTTTCGATCGGCAGCAGCCGCAGCTTGGGCGCGATGGCGGGGTCGTAGCCCAGCTCGGTCGGACACATCGTCGTCCGCCCCGCGCTTGCCGGCATGATTCGGCGCCCGTAGTCGGCAAAGAAGATCGCATTGATCAGCTCCGACTTGCCGCGTGAGAACTCGGCCACGAACGCGACCATCACCTTGCTGGTGCGGATCTGCAGTTCGAGGCTCCGCAGGCGCTCGGCCACGGCCTGGTCGAGCAGCTCGTTCTCGGTCAGCCAGCGGGACAGCCACTGCAGCCGATGGGCGAAATTGCTCCGCCACGCACCGTGCTGATCGAGTTGTTGGTTGAAAGAGCGGCTCAAGGGAAATATGTAAGAAAGAGCTTACAAATATAGCATCGCAAACCGTGCAGCGCCTGTTTATGGGGTATTCAATCGCAGGCGCAACGCGCTACTTTTGACAATTAGGACAAAAATAAGTGGAGCGCTGCCCTTGGCGGAGCTGCCGGATCGGCGTTGCGCAGACCCGACACGGCTCGCCGGCCCGGCCATAAACGGTGGCTTCGAGCTGGAAATAGCCGTTTTGCCCGTCCACGTTGGAGAAGTCGCGCAGCGTGCTGCCACCCTTTTCCACCGCCCTGGCCAGGATTTCGCGCACCGCCGCATGAAGCCTGGCCGCCCGCGGCCGGCTGATGCGCGCAGCCGACAGCGTCGGGCGGATGCCGGCCTGGAACAGCGCCTCGGACGCATAGATGTTGCCTACCCCCACCACCACATCGCCCGCCAGCAGCACCTGCTTGACGGCCGTCTTGCGCTTTCGCAGCCCGGCCTGGAAGGCATCGAGATCAAAAGCATCGCCCAGCGGCTCCATGCCCAGCCCGCCGAGCAGCTTGATGGCCCAGGGCGCCCCCTCGTCGTCTACATAGACCACGGCGCCGAAGCGGCGCGGATCGTTCAGTCGCAGGGTGCCGCGATCGGTGACGAGGTCGAAGTGATCGTGCGTGCCCGGCGGCGGCAACGCCGCGTCGAAGCGCAGGCTGCCCGACATGCCCAGGTGCAACAGCAGCAGGCCCTGGTCCAGATCGATCAGCAGGTACTTCCCGCGCCGCCGCACCTCGCGCACATGCCGGCCGACCAGCGCCTCGGGCACGACCATCAAGGCCCATCTCAACGGTTTTCCGATGCGGACGGATTCGATGCGCGCGCCCGCGATGCGATCGGCGAAACCGCGGCGTGTGACTTCGACTTCGGGTAGCTCAGGCATGAAAGTAAAACTCCGGCGAAGACGAAGCCCCACGCGACGCTCGTTCAAAAGCCTCGATTATCATGATTCGATGATTCCATCGCCCCGCCGACACCGCCTTGCGGCGGCCGCATCTCTCGTGCTGCTGGCTTGCGCGGTGAACGCGCAAACCTCCGATCCCGCCGCCCCCAACAGTCCGGCGCCCATCATCGAGCGCAACGCGCCGTCGAGGCCCGCCGTCCGGCCCCGAACCACAGCTCCCAAACCCGCGAGCGAGCCCGCGCCGCAACCCTCGGCGCTGACCGCCGACCTGTTCTACGAAATCCTGATGGGCGAGATGACCGCCCGCTCCGGCGACCCCGGCTCCGGCTACGCGCTGGTGCTCGACGCGGCACGCCGGCTGCGCGACGGCAAGCTGTTCCAGCGGGCAGTCGAGATCGCGCTGCAATCGCGTTCGGGAGATGCCGCCCTCGCCGCAGCCCGCGCCTGGCAAGAGGCGCTGCCCACGTCGCGCGATGCAAGGCGCATCGAATTGCAGATCCTGATTGCGCTCAACCGCATCGGCGAAACGGTCGAGCCCTTGCGCGCCGAAGTGGCTGCCACCTCGCAGATCGAGCGTCCGCTCCTGATGGCGGTGATTGCGCGCAACTATTCGCGCGCCTCCGACAAGAAGCTGGCGGCTTCGGTGGTCGAGCGGGCACTGGTCGACGAACTCAAAAGCCCGACCACCGGCGGCCTTGCCTGGGCCACCGTGGGCCGGCTGCGCCTCAATGCCGGAGACAACTCCGGCGCCCTGGAGGCTGCGCGCAAGGGCCAGGAAGTCGATCCGGCCTCCGACGCCCCGCCCGCACTGGCACTCGAACTGATCGATCCAAGCCAGCCGCTGGCCGAGCCAATCGTGACGCGCTACCTCGCAAGCAACACCAAGGCCACGCCCGACCTGCGCATCGCCTACGCGCGCGTGCTGGTCGAGAACCGCCGCTACAACGACGCCCAGACGCAGCTGCAGGCACTCACCACGGCGCGCCCCGAACTGGCGGAGCCCTGGTTGCTGCTCGGCAGCCTGCAGATGCAGGCCAGGCAAGACAGCGCGGCGGAGACCTCTCTCAAGCGCTACATCGATCTCTCCTCGAGCCAGAGCAACAAGGACACCGACGCGGCCGATCGCAAACGCGGCGTGACGCAGGCCTACCTTGCCCTGTCGCAGTTGGCGGAGCGGCGCAAGGACCTCGCGGGTGCGGAACGCTGGCTCGCGCGCATCGACAGCACCGAGGACCTGACCCTCGCCCAGACCCGCCGCGCGGGCCTGCTGGCACGCCAGGGCAAGCTGCCCCAGGCACGCGAGATCATCCGCGCCCTGCCGGAGCGCACGCCCGACGACAAGAAGCAGAAATTCCTTGCTGAAGTGCAGTTGCTGCGCGACGCCAAGCAATACCAGGCCGCCTACGACATGCTGGCCCAGGCCTCCGCTGCCGCGCCCGACGACGGCGACCTCGTCTACGACCAAGCCATGGTGGCCGAGAAGCTGAATCGCCTGGACGACATGGAACGGCTGTTGCGCCGGCTGATCCAGTTGAAGCCCGAAAGCCAGAACGCCTACAACGCCTTGGGCTACTCGTTCGCCGATCGCAAGATCCGGCTCGACGAGGCCCGCACGCTGATCCAGAAGGCGGTGCAGCTGGCACCGGAAGACCCGTTCATCGCCGACAGCCTGGGCTGGGTCGAATTCCGGCTCGGCAACACAGCCGAGGCCATCCGCATCCTCGAAGCCGCTTACAAGACCCGGCCCGATCCCGAGATCGGTGCGCACTTCGGCGAAGTGCTGTGGAGCGTCGGCCAGAAGGATCGCGCAGTGACGATCTGGAAGGAAGCACTGCTGAGCGATGCCGAGAATGAAACCCTGCAGGAAACGCTGAAGCGCCTGCGCGTCAAGCCGTGACCGTGCTCACCTCCGGGCTGCAGGCCGGTCGCCGCGGGTTTCTGGCGGCGGGCGGGGCCACTCTTCTTTTGATAGCGGGTTGCGCCCAATTGACGGGGGGCTCCTCGGCGCCGCGAGGCTCGGACAGCTGGAGCGGCCGGATGTCGCTGCGCATCGACAGCGAACCGGTCCAGACCTTTTCCGCACTCTTCGAGTTGCGCGGCTCGCCCGATACCGGCGAACTCACGCTCACCACCCCCATCGGCAATACGCTTGCTCAATTGCACTGGTCGCCGGGCGAAGCCCTGCTCAAGAACGGCAGCGATACCCGCCGCTATGAATCCGTCGATGCCCTGATCGAAGCCGCCACTGGCGCGGCGATTCCCGTCGGTGCGCTGTTCGGCTGGCTGGCCGGGCGCAACGAAAACGTCCCCGGCTGGCGTCCGGAGCTGAGCCAGCTCGCGAACGGGCGCCTGCAGGCCACGCGCGAGTCCCCGAGCCCCCGGGCAGACCTGCGCATCGTGTTCGAGCGGTCATGAAGGCCCTCTACGATCTTCCCGCACCGGCCAAACTCAACCTGTTCCTGCACATCACCGGCCGGCGCGACGACGGCTACCACCTGCTGCAGTCCGTCTTCATGCTGATCGACTGGTGCGACACGCTGCACATCGAACTGCGGCGCGACGGCCAGCTGACCCGCGAAGACCTCACGACCGAACTGCCCGCCGACGACCTGATCCTGCGCGCCGCCCGCGCACTGCAGGCGCACGCCGCGCCCGGCCAGGGTGCACACATTGGCGTCGCGAAGCATGTCCCGGCTCAGGCGGGAATGGGCGGCGGGTCTTCGGATGCAGCCACCTGCCTGCTGGCGCTCAACCGCCTGTGGAACCTGAACCTGCCCTTGTCGCGGCTCGCGCAAATCGGATTGAAACTGGGCGCCGACGTGCCCTTCTTCCTTGGCGGACACCACGCATGGGTCGAGGGCATCGGCGAGGAAATCACGCCCGTCACCCTGCCGTCGGCACGCTTCGCAGTGGTCAAGCCGACCGAAGGATTGGATACCCGCCTAATTTTTTCTGCAGATGATCTTGAACGCTCAACTCCTGTTGCTATAATCTCGGGCTTTGCTGCAGATAGCGAACAGCTTGAAGCCCCAAACCTCGCGGACTTAGGTCACAGGGTTTTCGACTTCGGCCACAACGACCTGCAGCCGGTTGCCCAGCGACTTTGCCCCGCGGTCACCGATGCCATCGAATGGCTCGGCGCCCAAGGATTGAAGGCCCGGATGACCGGCTCCGGAAGTTCGGTGTTCGCGAAATTGCCGCAAGGGCCGCATGAAGCGGAACTGGTCGAAGCCCCCGTGGGCTGGCAGGTTCGTCAATGCAGCAACCTGGCTGTTCATCCTCTGGTAGGTTGGGCAACCTGAAATGGTCGAATCGCTTTTGCGGTCCGACGCGACATATATCGGTTGATGGTGCAAACCATCGACCCGTGTAGGGGAGTCGCCAAGCTGGTTAAGGCACTGGATTTTGATTCCAGCATGCAAAGGTTCGAATCCTTTCTCCCCTGCCAAATCTATTGAAACTGCGGTCTAACCCCCGCAGTGCTTTTTAAAAACTGCGGCCTGATGGCCGCAGTGTTTCTTCTGCAGCACACCCGCTGCAATAATCGGCAGCCCACGGGCTGCCACGACTCAAAACCTTTTGGCGGCTTCCTCCAAGCCAATTTCGCACTGCCGGGACGCGCTCATGCAGGCTAATCACCCTGATTTCATGGTTTTCACCGGCAATGCCAATCCCGGCCTCGCCGCAGAAATCGCGCACAACCTCGGCACCTCGCTGGGCGCCGCACGCGTCGGTCGCTTCTCCGATGGGGAAGTCACCGTCGAAATCAACCAAAACGTCCGCGCACGCGACGTGTTCGTGGTGCAGTCGACCTGTGCACCGACCAACGAAAACCTGATGGAACTGCTGATCATGGTCGACGCGCTCAAGCGCGCATCGGCAGAGCGGATCAGCGCCGTGATTCCCTACTTCGGTTATGCCCGCCAAGACCGCCGCCCGCGTTCGAGCCGCGTGCCGATCTCGGCCAAGGTCGTGGCCAACCTGCTGGAAACCGTTGGCGTCGAGCGCGTGCTCACGATGGACCTGCATGCCGACCAGATCCAGGGTTTCTTCGACATTCCGGTCGACAACATCTACGCCTCGCCCGTGCTGCTGGGCGACCTGCGCGCCAAGAACTACGAAGACCTGATCGTGGTCTCGCCCGACGTCGGCGGCGTGGTCCGTGCCCGTGCGCTGGCCAAGCAACTGAACTGCGACCTCGCGATCATCGACAAGCGCCGCCCGAAGGCCAACGTCAGTGAAGTCATGAACGTGATCGGCGAGATCGACGGCCGCAACTGCGTGATCATGGACGACATGATCGACACGGCCGGCACGCTGGTCAAAGCAGCCGAGGTGCTGAAGGAGCGCGGCGCCAAGAGCGTCTACGCCTACTGCACGCACCCGATCTTCTCGGGTCCGGCCATCGAGCGAATCACCAAGGGCTCGGCCCTCGATGAAGTGGTCGTGACCAACACCATTCCCCTTTCCGATGCGGCCCTCGCATGCGGAAAGATCCGCCAGCTCTCCGTGGCACCGCTGATCGCCGAGACGATCCAGCGCATTGCCAAGGGCGAGTCGGTGATGAGTTTGTTCTCGGACCAGGACAACCTGTTCTGACCTGAGAACCAAAGAGCGGGCTTCTTTTTCGAAGAAGCCTTTTTGAACCGGAGTCGCACTGGTCGCGGTGGACTCTCACAGGAGCTAGTTATGAAATTCGTCGCTTTTGAGCGCGCAAAGCAGGGCACGGGTGCGAGCCGCCGTCTCCGCATCTCGGGCAAGACGCCCGGTATCGTCTACGGTGGTGAAGGCCTGCAGCCCCAGCTGATCGAAATCGATCACAACGCGCTGTGGCACGCCCTCAAGAAGGAAGCCTTCCACTCGTCGGTCCTCGAAATGGAACTCGGCGGCGCCACCAGCAAAGTGCTGCTGCGCGACGTGCAGTACCACCCGTTCCGCCAGCTGGTGCAACACATCGACTTCCAGCGCGTGGATGCCAAGACCCGCCTGCACATGAAGGTGCCGCTCCACTTCAAGGGTGAAGAAGAGTCCGAAGCCGTCAAGACCGCGCACAACCTGGTGAACCACGTGATCACCGAGCTGGAAATCAGCTGCCTGCCGTCCGATCTGCCCGAGTTCATCGAAGTGGACCTCTCCGGTCTCACGAAGAACGCCACGCTGCACGTCAACGACATCAAGCTGCCCAAGGGCGTGAAGTTCGTGAGCCACGGCAAGACGAACCCCGTCATCGTGTCGGCCGTGCCGCCGCTGGTCGCCGAAGAGCCGGCACCTGCCGCCGAAGGCGCAGCTGCTGCCGAAGGCGCCGCACCGGCTGCCGGTGGCAAGCCTGCCGCCAAGACGGCCAAGCCCGCCGCGAAGAAGTAATTCTTCCCGTCCCCTGCAAAAGGCCCGCCGTGTGCGGGCCTTTTGCTTTGGGGGCGGCGAGATAATTCCCGCCATGATCAAGCTGTTCGTCGGCCTCGGAAACCCGGGCCCTGAGTACGAAGCCACGCGCCACAACGCGGGCTTCTGGTGGATCGACGCCCTCGCGCGCGACTGGAAACTCAACCTCGTGCCCGAGCGCGGCTACCACGGCCTTGCGGCGCGCGCCAGCATCGGCGGTCAGAGCGTCTGGCTGCTGGAGCCGCAGACCTTCATGAACCTCTCGGGCAAATCGGTCGCGGCGCTCGCTCGCTTCTTCAAGATCGCGCCCGAGGAAATTCTTGTGGTGCACGACGAACTCGACGTGGTACCCGGCCAGGCCAAGCTCAAGTTCGGCGGCAGCCATGCAGGCCACAACGGCCTGCGCGACATCCATGCGCAGCTCGGCACCGGCGACTACTGGCGGCTGCGCCTGGGCATCGGGCATCCCGGCGTGAAGTCGGAGGTGATCAACTGGGTGCTCAAGAAACCATTGAAGGAACAGCGCGAACTGATCGACGACGCCATCGTCCGCACGCTGCATGCCGCGCCCGCGCTCGTGGCCGGCGAGATGGAAAAAGCGACCATGCAGATTCACACGAGCAAACCGCCCCGGCCCAAGCCGCCGCGGCGGGAGCCCGGCGACGGGGGCACGCCTGCCGCCACCTAGCCGGCAACCGGAGTGCAGGAGGGAGAGAAATAAAAATGAAGACGAGAAGAAGAGAAAAGAGGGCGGGGAAATTCGGGCTGGCCATATTCTTAATAGCGGCCTGCGTCTATTCCACCGGCGTGGCCGCCCAGGATTCCGCAAAGACCTGGCGGTGCGGCAACACCTACTCCGACCGCCCCTGCGAAGGCGGCAAGGCGGTGAAGGTGGACGACCCCCGCAGCGATGCGGATCGCCGTGCCGCCGAAGCCGGCGCGAAAAGCAACAGCGCGCAGGCCGACAAGCTGGAGCGCTCCCGCCTGTCTCTGGAGAAGGCAGCCTACGACCGCGATCGCCAGGCGGCACGGGAGGCGCGAAGCGCCGCGATGGCCGAACGGCGCATGGCCCTGTCCGAGCAGCAAGCCCGCGAGCGCGCCACCAAGGCGGCGGGCGACCCACGCAAATCGACCATGAGTTTCAGCAGCGGCAAATCGGCCGGTGACGCCCCGGCGAAGAAAAAGAAGCGGAGGTCCCGCGACTCAGACGCCGGCTGAAGAAGCAGGCGAAGAAACCGCCGTCACCTTGATCGCCGTGAGGCGCTGGTACTTCTGCATCAGCGTCTCGCGGCTTTCCACATGCTCGGGGTTCAGGGGAATGCACGCGACCGGGCAAATCTGCACGCACTGCGGCTCATCGAAGTGACCAACGCACTCCGTGCACTTGTGCGGATCGATCTCGTAGTACTCCGCACCCATGTAGATCGCATCGTTCGGGCACTCGGGCTCGCAGACATCGCAGTTGATGCATTCGTCGGTGATCATGAGGGCCATCCCCCGATTATCCGCGGACCGGGGGCGGTCTCCATCCGTGAATGACAAAGGCCACATTCACGGCACATTTGTTGCAGCAGTCAGGTTATGCTGCGCCCCGCCCCATGAGTCTGTTTCTATTCAAGCGCCTCGCCACGCTGATCGGCACCTTGATCGGCGCTTCGGTCATCGTCTTCCTCGTGCTCGAGATCCTGCCTGGCAACGCCGCGCAGATGCTCATGGGCCCCGACGCGTCGCCCGACGCCGTCGCGGCGCTGGCCGCCAAGCTCGGCCTCGACCAGCCCGCGTGGACGCGCTACTGGCACTGGATCGGCGGCCTCCTCACCGGCAACCTCGGCGACAGCTACGCCTACAGCTCGCCGGTGATCGACCTGATCCTCGAACGCCTTGCCCTTACTGTGCCGCTCGCGCTGCTGGCCATGGCCTTCACCGTGGTCATCGCGCTGCTGGTGGGCGTGACCGCCGCCGCGCGCCACAACAAGCTGGGCGACGTGGGCCTCATGGGCATGGCGCAGGTCGGTATCGCGATCCCGAATTTCTGGTTCGCGATCATGCTGATCCTGGTGTTCTCGGTGCAGCTGCAATGGTTCTCGGCCGGCGGCTTCGAGGGCTGGGGCGAAGGCATCTTCGCGGGCCTCAAGTCGCTGTTGCTGCCGGCGCTGTCGCTGGCGGTGGTGCAGGCGGCGATCCTCGCGCGCATCACGCGCTCGGCGGTGCTCGAAGTGATGCGCGAAGACTTCGTTCGCACCGCGCGCGCCAAGGGCGTGTCGCAGCGCATGGTGCTGTGGACCCATGTGCTGCGCAACGCGATGATCCCGGTCATCACGGTGATGGGCATGCAATTTTCCGAGCTGCTGGCCGGCACCATCGTGGTGGAGAACGTGTTCTACCTGCCGGGCCTGGGCCGCCTCATCTTCCAGGCCATCAGCAACCGTGACCTGATCGTCGTGCGCAACTGCGTGATGCTGCTCGCGGCACTCGTGGTCATCGTGAACTTCGTGGTCGACGTGCTCTATGCCGTGATCGATCCGCGCATCAAGGCAAGCGACATATGAGCAGCACCGTCGTCGCGCCCAGCGCAGCCGCGCTCAAGGTGCCGGGCTTCTGGCGCCGCGCGCTGCACCACCGCAGCTTCGTCATCGGCGGCGTGCTTACGCTGCTGCTCCTGCTGGCCGCCGCCGTCTCCCTCGTCTGGACGCCTTGGTCGCCCTACGAGATGGACATGGCCAACAAGCTCAAGCCCCCGACGGGCTCGCATTGGTTGGGCACCGACACCTACGGCCGCGACGTGGCCTCGCTGCTGCTCGTGGGCGCGCGGGCCTCCATTCTCGTGGGCGTGATCGCCGTGGGCATCGGCCTCGTGGTCGGCACGGCGCTCGGTCTGCTCGCCGCCGCAAAGCGCGGCTGGGTCGAGGAGGCCATCATGCGGCTCACCGACTTCTCGCTCGCCTTCCCCGCGATCCTGTCGGCGATCATGATGACGGCGGTGTTCGGCGCCGGCATCGTCAACGCCATCGTCGCGATCGGCATCTACAACATCCCGACCTTCGCGCGCATCACGCGCGCCTCGGCCAACGCGATCTGGTCGCGCGAATACATCGCCGCCGCACGCGCCTGCGGCAAGGGTTCGTTCTCGATCACGATGCAGCATGTGCTGCCGAACATCTCGGCCGTGCTGATCGTACAGATCACGATCCGCTTCGCCATCGCCATCCTGGCCGAAGCCGCCCTCTCCTACCTCGGCCTCGGCACGCAGCCGCCGCAGCCGTCGTGGGGCCGCATGCTCAGCGAGGCGCAGACGATGATGTTCCAGTCGCCCCTGCTCGCCGTGTTCCCGGGCATGGCCATCGCGATGGCGGTGCTGGGCCTGAACCTGCTCGGCGACGGGCTGCGCGATCTGTTGGACCCTCGCCTGGCGAGAGCGAGGTAAGCGGCATGCCCCTTCTCCAAGTCAAGGATCTGCACATCGAACTGCAAACGCAGCGCGGCCCGGCCGAGGCCGTGCGCGGCATCGACTTCACGCTGGAGCGCGGCGAAACACTGGGCATCGTGGGCGAGTCGGGCTGCGGCAAGTCGATCACCGTGATGTCGCTCATGGGCCTGCTGCCTTCGAACGCCAAGGTCACCGGCAGCATCCGCTTCGACGACACCGAACTCGTCGGTCGCGACGAGAAGGACATGTGCCAGATCCGCGGCAACCGCATCGGCATGATCTTCCAGGAGCCGATGACGGCGCTGAACCCGGTGCACACCATCGTGCGCCAGGTCGGCGAGCCGCTGCGGCTGCACCGCGGACTCTCTAAGGCTGAGGCGCGCAAGGAAGTGCTGGCGCTGCTCGAACGCGTGGGCATTCCGGATGCGGCCTCGCGGCTCGATGCGTATCCGCACCAGTTCTCGGGCGGACAACGCCAGCGCATCGGCATCGCGATGGCGCTGGCCTGCGGCCCCGACCTCTTGATTGCCGACGAACCGACCACCGCGCTCGACGTCACGATCCAGAAGCAGATCCTCGAACTCATCCAGAGCCTGGTGCAAGAGCGCGGCATGGCGCTGATCCTGATCTCGCACGACCTCGGCGTGATCGCGCAGACCGTCTCGAAGATGCTCGTGATGTACGGCGGCAGCGTCGTGGAAAGCGGCCCGACCGAGGCGGTCTTCGCCCGCCGTGCCCACCCCTACACGCAGGGCCTCTTTGCCGCCCGCCCTGCACTCGGCGCGCCGCGCGGCGTACGGCTGGCCACCATTCGCGGGAGCGTGCCCGAGCTGGTCGACCTGCCCAAGGGCTGCCCGTTCGCCGGCCGCTGCAGCTACACCATCGACGCCTGCCAGACGACCCGGCCACCGGCCACGATGC
The DNA here is from genome assembly GCF_030812215.1 of Variovorax boronicumulans. Classification (GTDB taxonomy): domain Bacteria; phylum Pseudomonadota; class Gammaproteobacteria; order Burkholderiales; family Burkholderiaceae_C; genus Variovorax; species Variovorax boronicumulans_C. The sequence continues at coordinate 128,244 of NZ_JAUSSG010000004.1, forward strand.
TGCCGCAGGATCACGCGGTGCGTTGCATCCGGCTGGAAGAAATCGCGACGAAGGTCGCCGTTGCCTCATGAGTGAATCCGCCCTCGCCTCGCCGCTGCTGGAAGTGACCGATCTCGTGCGGCACTACGACCTGCCGCGCGAAAAGCTCTTCGGCCCGCTGCCGACCGTCAAGGCGCTCAACGGCGTGAGCTTCAAGGTCGAAGCCGGCCGCAGCCTCGGCATCGTCGGGGAATCGGGATCGGGCAAGTCGACCATCGCGCGCCTCGTGATGGCGCTCGACACCCCCACCTCCGGCAGCGTGAAATTGCTCGGGCGCGACCTGCACACGCTGTCCAGGAGCGAACTGCGCACGGCGCGCCGCGATTTCCAGATGGTCTTTCAAGACCCGTACGGTTCGCTCGACCCGCGCCAGACTGTCGCGCGCATCGTCGCCGAGCCGCTCGAAGCATTGGCCGAAGCGTCGCGAAAAGAACAACGCGAACGCGCCGCCGAATCGCTCGCGGCCGTGGGCCTTCGCTCCACCGACATGGACAAGTACCCGCACGAGTTCTCGGGCGGACAAAGACAACGCATCGCCATCGCACGCGCGCTCATCACACGGCCCAAGCTCATCGTCGCCGACGAACCCGTCAGCGCGCTCGATGTGTCGGTGCAGGCGCAGGTGCTCAACCTCATGCAGGACCTGCAGCAGCAGTTCGGCGTGAGTTACCTGCTCATCAGCCACGACCTCGCGGTGGTCAACCATCTGTGCGACGACGTGTGCGTGGTGTGGAAGGGCCTCATCGTCGAACAGGGCCCACCCGGCGAGCTGTTCCGCAATGCGCAGCATCCGTACACGCGCACGCTGCTCGACGCGGTGCCGCGCACGCCCACCGGCGGCACCCTGCTCGCGGCCTGACACCGAAGCGTCGCTTGTCCTTCGTAGGATGAGTGGGTCATAAGCATCTGGTTGCGCGACGGCACCCGTCTCGCGGATGATGCTTGCCCCTTCCCAAGGACACCGCTTCATGCTCCAACGACGCACCCTGCTCGCCACCGGCGCCGCTGCCGCGACATCGCTGGCATTGCCGCTCGCCGCCCTCGCGCAAAAGAAGAAAGACACGCTGGTGATCGGCCTCACGCTCGAGCCCACGGGCCTCGACCCCACCGCCAAGGCCGGCGCCGAGATTTCCGAAGTGGTGCTCTACAACGTCTTCGAAACCCTCACCAAGATCAACTCCGACGGCAGCGTCACACCGCTGCTCGCCGAGAGCTGGGAGGTCTCGCCCGACCTGAAGACCTACACCTTCAAGCTCAAGCGCGGCGTGAAGTTCCAGAACGGCGAGCCCTTCAACGCCCAGAGCGTGAAGTTCTCGTTCGATCGCGCAGCCGCGGCCAACAGCACCAACAAGGACAAGCGCACCTTCGCCAACATCGCGACGCAGGTGCTCGACGAGCACACCGTGGTGCTGATCAACAAGGAGATCGAGCCCGACCTCCTGTTTCTGCTCGGCCAGGCGTCGGCCATCGTGGTGGAGCCGAAGACGGTGGAAACCAACGCCACCAAGCCCGTCGGCACCGGCCCCTACCGGCTCGACAACTGGGCCAAGGGCTCGGCCATCGTGCTCGCCAAGTGGGACGGTTGGCGCCACGCCGATGCCGTGCAGATCCGCAAGGTGAGCTTTCGCTTCATCTCGGAGCCGGCCGCACAGACCACCGCGCTGCTCTCGGGCGATGTCGACCTGTTCCCGCACGCCTCGGTGTCGCGCAGCCTGCCGCAGTTCCAGAACGACAAGCGCTTCCAGGTGGTGTTCAACGCCTCGCGCGGAAAGGCCATCCTGGCCATCAACAACAAGCGCAAGCCTCTGGACGACGTGCGCGTGCGCCGCGCCATCTCCGCGGCCATCGACCGCAAGGCGGTGATCGAGGCTGCGATGGACGGACGCGGCATTCCCATCGGCAGCCACTACGTGCCGGGCGCGCCGGGCTACATCGACACGACGGCCATCAACGCCTACGACGTGGAGAAGGCGAAGAAGCTGCTGGCCGAGGCCGGCGTGAAGACGCCGCTCGAACTGGAGCTCGTGCTGCCGCCCCCGCCCTACGCGCGCCAGGGCGGCGAGCTCATCGCCGCGCAGCTCGCCAAGGTGGGCATCGTCGCGAAGATCCAGAACGTCGAGTGGGCGCAGTGGATGAGCGGCACCTACGGCAACAAGAACTACGACCTGTCGCTGATCCTGCACGTGGAGCCCTTCGATCTCGTGAACTACACCAAGCCCGAGTACTACTGGGGCTACCAGTCGGCGAAATTCAACGAGGCCTTCGACAAGGCGCGCAATGCGCCGCGCGCGGCCGAGCGCCTGCGCTACCTTGGCGATGCGCAGCGGCTGCTGGCCGAGGACGCGGCCAACGTGTTCCTGTTCCAGCCGCAGTTCATCACCGTGGCGGGGCGCAACTTGCGCGGTCTCTGGAAGGATGCGCCGATCTTCGTGAACGACATCGCCGCGCTGTACTGGGCCTAGCGGGAAGGGCCCGCGCCAGGCCCCGGCATCCGGGTACGTCCCGAGGAAAAACCGCTCCCGAAGCCATTCGCCGGGCCACCCGCTGCGAGAGAATGATCCGCTGCGCACGTGGCATCTTTCGTGCTGCGTGCCTTGTCTTTCGTGGCGCCGCGCCTCCCTTCGGGGCACGGTCGGCGCCGAAGCAGTCATTCGACCCTGGCCGTTTTCCGGAGATACCCACCTATGTTGAACCGTCGCACCCTCCTCACCACCGCCGGCGCCACCGTCGCGCTGGCCACCCCGCTGGCCAGCATGGCCCAAGGGCGGAAGGACGCCATCGTGATCGGCATGGCGCTCGAACCGCCGGGCCTGGACCCGACGGCCGGTGCCGCCGCCGCGATTGCCGAGATCGTGCAATACAACATCCTGGAGACGCTCACCAAGATCAACGCCGACGGCAGCGTCACGCCGCTGCTGGCCGAGAGCTGGGAAATCTCGCCCGACCTGAAGACCTACACCTTCAAGCTCAAGCGCGGCGTGAAGTTCCAGAACGGCGAGCCCTTCAACGCCGCCACCGTCAAGTTCTCGTTCGACCGCGCCGGCGGCGAGAAGAGCACCAACAAGGACAAGCGCACCTTCGCCAACCTCGCGACGCAGGTGGTGGACGACTACACCGTGGTGGTCATCAACAAGGAGATCGACCCCGACCTGCCCTTCGTGCTGGGCCAGGCCACGGCCGTGATCGTGGAGCCCAAGAGTGCCGACGGCAACGCCACCAAGCCGGTGGGCACCGGCCCCTACAAGCTCGACGCCTGGGCCAAGGGCTCCTCACTCACGCTGAGCAAGTGGGAGGGCTTCCGCAGCCCCGCCACTGCCAAGATCAACAAGGTGACTTTCCGCTTCATCGCCGACAGCGCCGCGCAGGCCGCCGCGCTGATGGCGGGCGACATCGACGTGTTCACCCGCATCGGCACGCGCGTGGTGCCGCAGTTCAAGATGAACCCGCAGTTCCAGGTGATCCTGGCGGGTTCGCGCGCCAAGACCATCCTGTCGATCAACAACCAGAAGAAGCCGCTGGACGACGTGCGCGTGCGCCGCGCCATCCTCGCGGCCATCGATCGCAAGGCGGTGATCGAAGGCGCCGCCGACGGCCTGGGCGTGCCGATCGGCAGCCACTACGTGCCGGGCGCGGCGGGCTTCGTCGACACCACGGGCGTCAACCCCTTCGACATCGAGAAGGCCAAGAAGCTGCTCGCAGAAGCCGGCGTGAAGACGCCGCTCGAGCTCAAGATGACGCTGCCGCCGCCCCCTTACGCGCGCCAGGGCGGCGAGGTGATCGTGGCCCAGCTCGCCAAGATCGGCATCGTGGTGAAGGTGCAGAACGTCGAGTGGGCGCAGTGGCTGAGCGGCACCTACGGCAACAAGGACTACGACCTGTCGATCATTTCGCACGTCGAGCCCTTCGACCTGGGCAACTACGCCAAGTCGGACTACTACTGGGGCTACCAGTCGAAGGCCTTCAACACGCTGTTCGACAAGATCAAGACCACGGCCAACGCCGCCGAGCGCAACAAGCTCCTGGGCGATGCGCAGAAGATGCTGGCCACCGACGCGGCCAACGGCTTCCTGTACCAGCCGCAGTTCCCGACGATCGCCAAGAAGAACGTGAAGGGCCTCTGGAAGGAGAACCCGATCTTCGTGAACGACCTGTCGGCCCTGTCCTGGGGATAGGGATCGACGTGTCCTCCTCACCGTTGAACGAACTCTCCGCGCAAGAACTCTCGGCCGCCTACCGCGACAAGCGCCTGTCGCCGGTGGAGGTCACAGAGGCCGTGATCGCGCACATCGAGCGCTGGGAGCCGCACCTGCAGGCCACCTGGCTCTTTCGCCCCGAGGCCGCGCTCGCACAGGCGCGCGCGTCGGAAGCGCGCTGGCAGCGCGGCGATGCGTTCGGCCCGCTCGACGGCGTGCCGGCCACCATCAAGGAAAACATCGCCACGCGCGGCGACCCGATGCCCGCCGGCACCGCCGCCGTCGACCTGAAGCCCGCCACCGCCGACGCGCCACCGGCCGCGCGCCTGAAGGAAGCCGGCGCGGTGATCGTGAGCAAGACGACCATGCCGGACTACGGCATGTTGTCGTCGGGCCTGTCGAGCTTCCACAAGCTCGCGCGCAACCCGTGGGACCTGAGCAAGACGCCCGGTGGTTCCAGCGCTGGCGCTGGTGCAGCATCTGCGGCGGGCTACGGTCCGCTGCACCTGGGCACCGACATCGGCGGGTCGCTGCGGCTGCCCGCGAGCTGGTGCGGCATCTTCACGCTCAAGCCGAGCCTGGGCCGCATCCCGATCGATCCGCCCTACATGGGCCGCGCCGCGGGGCCGATGACCCGCACCGTCGGCGATGCCGCGCTGATGATGCAGGCGCTCTCGAAGCCCGACGCGCGCGACAGCATGAGCCTGCCGGCGCAGGACATCGACTGGGCCGCCTTCGACGTGTCGCCCGACCACCTGCGTGGCCTCCGCATCGGGCTGCTGCTCGATGCGGGCTGCGGCCTCGCGGTCGAGCCGGAGATCCAGACGGCGGTCGAACACGCCGCCCGCCTGTTCGAGAAAGCTGGCGCGATCGTCGAGACCATGCAGCCCTTCATGTCGCAGGCCATGCTCGACGGCATGGACCACCTGTGGCGCATGCGCTCGCTGGTGGACATGAAGGCGCTGCGCCCCGACCAGCGCGCCAAGGTGCTGCCCTACATCCGCGAATGGGCCGAGAGCGCGGCCGAGTTCAGCGGCGAGCATGTGTTCCGCAGCTTCAGCCAGTTCCATGCAACGCGCGTGGCGGCGGTGCAGGCGTGCGCGCGCTTCGACTACGTGATCTCGCCCGTGTCGCCGAACATGCCGGCAGCGGCGGAGGCGCCTTCGCCGACCAACGATCCGCTGCGTCCGCTGGAGCACATTGGCTTCACGGTGCCGTTCAACATGTCGGAGCAGCCGGCGTCTTCGGTGAACTGCGGGTATTCGGCGAGCGGGTTGCCGATCGGGCTGCAGATTGCGGGACACCGGTTCGACGACCTCGGCGTGCTGCGCGTGTCGCGTGCGTTCGAGCAGATTCGCGAGGCCCAGCGGCCCTGGCCTGTGGTGCCTCTCAGTCCCTCAGCCTCTCAGGTGGCGGCGTAGCGGCCCGGCTTGTGGTTGATCCACAAGAAGAGTCCCATCACCACCGCAGCCATCACCGACCACGCCACGCGCTGCGGTGGAACCACGAACAGCGCGAGCAGCACGACCGTGCAGTCGATGCCGATCTGCACCTTGCCGGCAGGCCAGCCGCGCTTTTCCTGCAGGTACAGCGTCAACACCGTCGCGCCGCCGAGGCTGGCGCGATGGCGCGCGAGGAACAGGCAGCCCGTGCCCAGCAGCAGGCCACCCAACACCGCCGCAAAGGCCGGATGGAGTGAATCGATCGACAGGTAGCGCGGGGCCCAATCGGTCATTACCGAGAGCAACGCGATCGCCGAGAAGGTCTTGAGCGTGAAGGCGCGACCCATGTGGCGCCAGGCGAACCAGTAGAACGGCAGGTTCACCAGGAAGAACAGCTTGCCGAAGCTCACGCCGGTGGCGTAGTGCAGGATGAACGCGACGCCCGCCGTGCCGCCCGTGAGCAGGCCTGCCTGGCCGAACAGCATCATCGCGATGGCGACGAACAAGGTGCCCGAGAAGATCGCCTGCGCGTCATCGAAACGGGAATGGCGCAGCAGCGGCAGGTTGTTGGGTTGTGGCGCGTCCATGGCGGGGATGACGCAAATCCCGCGCCACCCTGGTCTCCTCAAACCATCTTCACGCCAGATGGGTGGCCAGCATCTCGCGGGCCCGGGTCACGAACGCCGTCTCGCCCCGGCGCCCGGGCAGGAGCTGGAACGCGACCTTGGGCAGGGCCGGCAGGCCGTGCGGCGGCGCCAGCCGGGTCACGCCCTCGCACACCGCGGATTCGTTCAGGCACGCGACCCCCAGCCCCGCGGCCAGCGCCGACTGCAAGCCTGCCACGCCTGACGCCACGTGAGCGAGCACATACGGCACGCGCCGCCGCCGCAACAGCGCCACGGTGAACTGGTGCAGCGAGCAGGTGTCCGGCAGCGCCAGCAGCCGCACCGGCTCGCCCCGCGCCACGCGCAGGCCGGTGGCGCCCAGCCATGCGAGCGATTCGCGCCGGATCAGCGAGGCCTTCGCGCCCTGCGCCGAGGACAACGATGCGCCCGCGATGTCCATCGCCAGGCCGACGTCGAAGTCGCCGTGGGCATAGGCGGCGCGCAGTGCATCGCTCTTCAGGATGGTCACGTTCAGCCGCACCTGCGGATAGCTTTCGCCGAGGCGCCCGAGCAGCTGCGTGAGATCGCCGGGACGGAAGTAGTCGGTCACGGCCAGCCGCAGCTCACCCTGCAGCGTTTCGCCGTGCAGGTCGCGGAACGCCTCGTCGCTGAGCGCGAGGATGCGCCGCGCATACGCCAGCAGCCGCGTGCCCGCTTCGGTGGGCGCGACGCCGGCCTTGCTGCGCGTGAGCAGCGACTGGCCCGCGCGCTCCTCGAGCTTGCGCATCTGCTCGCTGACGGACGACTGGGAGAGGAACACGCGGGGCGCGGCGGCCGTGAGGCTGCCCGCGTCGATCACCGCCGCGAGGGTGCGAAGTTGTTCGAGATCGAAGGTCTGCATGGCTCCATCCATTCGATAAACCGATGGCTCTCATCATATCTTCCCGCTTTTCCGATGACCATCGGAATCCCACAATCACCCCATCGTTCATTCATTCCACAGGAGTCCGCCATGCCCCACATCGTTGTCCACCTCTCCGGCGAACCCGACGCCGTCCTCACCCGCAAGACCGTCGACACCGTCGCCGAACTCACCCAGAGCGTGCTCGGCAAGCAGTTGCCGGTGATCGCCATCACCGTGCAGTACATCGCCGCCGACGCCTGGTTCATCGGCGGCCAGACGCTGGCGTCGCTGGGCAAGTCGGCCTTTCACCTGGACATCAGCATCACCGACGAGACCAACACCAAGGCCGAGAAGGCGCGCTACCTGCGCGAGGTGCATGCGGCCATGGCGAAGATCCGGCCGAACCTGCACGAGGTGTCGTACATCCACGTGATCGATGCGCGCGGCGCGGCCTACGGCTACGGCGGAAAGACCCAGGAGTACCGCCACCAGCAAGCCGGCGTCTGAAGCCCTTCCCGGTGTCCCGGGGGCGTGGCACCATGCCGCCATGCCCTCCGGAACCCCGCACGCCGCCGACAGCCTCGGCAATCCGCTCACCCTGGACGACCCCGCCAGCCTCGCGCTGGTCGAGGACTTCGTCATGGGATTCATCTCGACCGAGTCGCGCGCCGTCAACCTCATCGCACTGGCCGACACCGATGCGAGCCCCATCGTGCAGGCGTACTGCGCGACGCTGCACCTCTTTGCCGAATCGCGCGATGCCGTGGCGAATGCAAGGCCGTTTCTCGCGAAGGCCCGTGTCGGCGCTGCGCGTGCCACGCCGCGCGAGCAACGCTACATCGCGGCCATCGACGCATGGGCCGATGGCGACATCGCCCGCGCCATCGCGCTGCATGCAGAACAGGCACACGAATTTCCGCGCGACCTCGTCTCGGTCAAGCTGGGCCAGTACCACTGCTTCAACACCGGTGACTGCCCCGGCATGCTGCGGCTCGCGCTCGCGGTGCTTCCTTCCGCCGCCGACGTGCCCTACGTGCACGGCATGGCTGCCTTCGGCTACGAGCAATGCCACCTGATGCGCGAGGCCGAGGCCAGCGCGCGGCTGGCCATCGCCATGTGCCGCAAGGAGCCGTGGGCGCACCACGCGCTCGCGCATGTGATGCTCACCGAGGGCCGGCTCGCCGAAGGCCTGGCGTTCATGGAGAGCGTGAGCGACACCTGGGTCGGACTCAACTCTTTCATGGTCACACACAACTGGTGGCATGTGGCGCTCTTCCTCATCGACCTGGGCCGCGACGCCGAGGCGCTCGCGGTGTACGACGCGCATGCCTGGGGCGTGGTGAAGGACTACTCGCAAGACCAGATCGGCGCCGTGTCACTCCTCGCGCGGCTGGAGCTCGCAGGCATCGACGTCGGTGCGCGCTGGGACGACGTGGCCGGCTACCTGCTGCAGCGCCAGGCCGACCACGTGCTGCCCTTCCTCGACCTGCAATACCTCTACGGCCTCGCGCGCGCCGGGCGGGCCGAGGCCGACGTGCTGCTGCGCAACATCGAGGCCTTCGCGCCCGGCGCACCGCCCTCGACGCGCGCCGCCTGGCAACGGGTGTGCGTGCCAGCCGCGCACGGACTTGTGGCCCATGCGCGCGGCGATTTCGCAGGTGCCATCGAGGGGCTCGGCGTCGCGCTGCCGCGCATGATCGAGATCGGCGGCAGCCACGCACAGCGCGATCTGTTCGAGCAGGTGTACCTCGATGCACTGGTGCGCACCGGCAGCGAGTCGACACTCGCTGCGGCACAAGGCATCCTGCAGCAGCAGCTCAACGGCCAGCCCGAGTCGCTGCGGCTGCGGCGGCAGGCGGGGTCCGTCTATGCACGGCTCGGCCTTGGGCAACTCGCCGCTGGAAGCGTGCCGGCAAGAGCCTGAACGAAGCGCCTCAGCCCTTGCTCTTCAGGTGCCGCGTCTGGTCGTAGGCCGGCTGCGGCGGCAAATCGGCGAGGTGGCGTGTGTCGGCCCACTCGACGATCTCGATCGCATCCGGCGCAGCCGGATCGGCGATGCGGATGCGGTTGAAGCCCGCATTGGGAATGTCGCTCCGGCGCGGCCCGCTCAGGCTCAGCCCCTTCGCGGTGCGCCACACCATGTCGAGCACACCGCCGTGGGTGACGATGATCAGGTGCTGCCCCTTGTGGGCGGTGGCGATCGTGCCGAGCGCCGCGACGATGCGTGCATGGAACTCGCGTGCCGTCTCGCCTTCGGGCATCGCGTGGTCTTCGCGGAACTCCAGCCACTCTTCCCACGCGCGCGGATGCAGGCTCTGGATCTCGTCGGAGCGCATGCCTTCGACGATGCCGAAGTACTGCTCCCGCAACCCCGCCGAAGTGACCACCGGCAGCGACAGCTGCAGCGCCGCCGGGGCGGCTGTTTGCTGGGCGCGCATGAGGTCGCTGCTGATCAGGTGCTGCGCCGTTTCTCCCGCGAGCCTCAGGCCGATGCGGCGCGCCTGTTCATGGCCGATGTCGTTGAGCGGCACATCCGCATGCCCCTGGAAGCGCAACTCGCGGTTCCAGGCGGTTTCGCCGTGACGGATCAGGATGATGTCGGTGGTGGTGTCGGGTTTGGGCGTTGGCATTGCCGCCCATTTTCCACCGGGCGCGTGACGCTCAGGTCTTTGCGGCTGCCAGCTGTTGCACGGCCGCCACCGCTTCGCCCACGAAACCCATGCCCGTGCCCATGCCGACGCGCGCGGGCGACGGCGTGAGCAATGCCAGCACCCAGGCGATCACGAAGCCGCCGACGATGGCGCAGATCACCACCACCGCCGTGTACGCGATGGCCTTGTCGGGCGGGCACTTCATCAGCACCGGCAAGCCCAGGTAGAGCAGGTAGATGCCGTAGAGCGCCGCCACCGCGCCCAACACCGACAGCGATGGCAGCAGGCTGAAGATGCCGCCGACGAAGCCCGCCGTGCTGGCATAGGCCGACAGCTTGAGCGCGCCGGCCTGGCTCTTGGTGCCTTCGAAGGTCGGTGCCATCGCATCGATGATGAGAGCGAGCACGAACACCATCACCAGCGACAGCACGTAGCCCACGACCATGTTGGCAAGCCCCGCGACGATCGGCACGCGGAAATTGACACCGAAGGCGCCGAGGCCGACCACCGAGAGGCCGATGAAACTCGCCACCGCGGGAATGAGCGCGAGGATCATCACGTAATTCTTGTAGAGCGAAGCGGCATCGGCCGGCTCCGCATCGATCACGGGCCAGGTGGCCTTGGGCTTGAGCAGGATGTCCTGCGCACGTTGAACCAGGTTCATTTGTTGTCCTCGACTTGAAGCGCGAATGCGCGCGCGAAGTGCGTCGCGCAGCGCCCGAAAGTATGTCGATCAAGACCCGCAATGGCTGCTGGCCATGAAGCCTATGCCGTGACCTATGCCGTTATGCCGGCTTTCGCGATCGCGCAAAATCGCCCCATGCCCCACCTCGTTCTACTGCCCGGCCTCGCCTGCGACGAGCGCCTCTGGGAGGCCCAGCGGCCTGCCCTTCCCTCCGCATTCGACGCCCGCGTGAGCGACGTCCAGACGCGCAACGACACCATCGAAGCCATGGCCGCTGCCGTGCTGCGCGAACATGCGGGGCCGCTGGTGCTCTGCGGTGCGTCGATGGGCGGCATGGTCGCGATGGAAGCGGCCCGCCAGGCGCCCGAACGCATCGCAGGGCTCGCCCTGCTGGGCACCAGCGCGCGGCCCGAGCCGCCCGACATGTTCGAGATGCGCGAAGCCGCCATCGAACTCTTCGAACGCGGCGAGGCGCGCGACGTGATCGAGGCGAATGTCTATTTCGCCTTCCACCCCACGCAGGCCGACGACCCGGTGCTGGTGCAGCGCTATCTCGACATCGTGCTGGATGCCGGCACGGCCCAGCTCATCGCCCAGAACCGCGCGGTGATGCGGCGCCCCGATGCGCGTCTGCACCTGGCCTCGCTGCGCGCCCCGGTGCTGTTGATGTGCGGCGACGACGACAAGCTCGCGCCGCCCGAGCACACACGAGAAATGGCGGCGCTGCTGCCGCAGGCCGAGGTGGTGTGGGTGCCGCAGTGCGGCCACATGCTGACGATGGAGAAGCCCGACTTCGTCAACGCGGCGTTGAACGCCTGGCTCGCGAAGACGTTTCCGTCGGCCTGAAAAGGCTCAGCCTCTCAGTGCAGCTGGCCGCCGGTCTCGGCCACGTCCTGTTTCACCGCGAGCGCGGTGGCGACCGAGATGCGCAGCGCCTCGGTCATCGTGGCGAGCGACATGCTCGGCGCACCCGGAAAACGCGCCGCCTGCTCGGGCAGGTAGGGAATGTGGATGAAACCACCGCGCACGCCCAGCAAACCGGATACCGGATGCGTCGCGATGCGGTGCATCAGCCCGTAGAAGATGTGGTTGCAGACGAAAGTGCCCGCGCTGTTCGACACCGAAGCAGGAATGCCGGCCGCGCGCAGGTCGCGCACGATGGCCTTGATCGGCAGCGTCGAGAAGTACGCAGCCGGTGCGCCTGGCACCACCGGCAGGTCGATCGGCTGGTGACCCGCGTTGTCGGCGATGCGCCCGTCGTCGATGTTGATCGCGATGCGCTCGGGCGTGATCTCGGCGCGGCCACCGGCCTGGCCGACGCAGAGCACCAACTGCGGCTTCAGTTCGTCCATGGCGTTGGCCAGCGCCTCGATGGCGTCGCCGAAAACGCACGGCATCTGGCGCGCATGCACGGTGGCGCGGCCGATCTTCACGCCGTCGAGTGCGCGAACGGCCTCCCACGAAGGATTGATGGCTTTGCGGTCGAACGGGTCGAAGCCGGTCAGCAGGACGCTCATGCGTTTCGCTTCGGTCTTGTTGCGCATGCCGTGCACACGGTTCAAGCCATCGCGCGAACGGCAATGCCTTCGGCCTGCAGCCGCTCGCGGATGCGGCGCGCAAAGGCCAGCGCATGCGCGCCGTCGCCGTGCAGGCACACGGTCTGTGCATTGACCGCCACCGTGCTGCCGTCGATGGCGGTCACCCGGTGGTCGCGCACGAACGAGAGGGTCTGCGCGATCGACTGCTCCTCGCTCTCGATCAGCGCGCCGGGCTGGCTGCGCGGCACGAGGCTGCCGTCGGGCATGTAGCCGCGGTCGGCGAACACTTCTTCCACGGGCGTGAGGCCGGCGCGGCGCGCGGCGTCGATCATGTTGCTGCCGGCGAGGCCGAAGAACTTGAGCGTGGGGTCGAAGCGGCGCACAGCCTCGCAGAGCGCATCGGCGAGCTCCGGTTCCTTCACCGCCTGGTTGTAGAGCTGGCCGTGCGCCTTCACATGCGCGAGCTGGCCGCCCTCGGCCTTGACGATCGCGGCGAGCGCGCCGACCTGGTAGAGCACGTTGGAGACGATCTCGTCGGGCGGCAGGTGCATGGTGCTGCGGCCGAAGTTCTCGCGGTCGGGAAAGCTCGGGTGCGCGCCGATGGCCACGCCGTGTTCGATGGCCCAGCGCACGCACTGGCGCATGGTCTTGGCGTCGCCCGCGTGCCAGCCGCAGGCGATGTTGGCGGAGCTCACGAGGCCGAGCAGCGCTTCGTCGCTGCCGGCGCCTTCGCCGAGATCGGCATTGAGGTCGATGTGCATGGGGAAGGTTCCTTCTTCTTCAACGGGCCGGCACCGGCGCGGCCCGCTGGCGGTGTGCTCGCACAGTCTATGCCGCACCCGGCCAGCCTGCCACGGCGAGGCCTTGTGCCACCTGCGCCAGGTAGCGCTGCTGCTCGGCCCACGCGGCCAGCGCCTCGGCCATGTCGACCTGCACGAGGCGCAGCTTGCCGTTGAGCGGCGCCTGCGCGAGCTTCCAGAGGTCGGCGCGAATCACCACGCCGATGCGCGGATAGCCGCCTGTGGTCTGCGCATCGCCCATCAGGATGATCGGCTGGCCCGAGGGCGGCACCTGGATCGTGCCGGGAATCACGCCCGAGGAGAGCATGTCCCCCGCGCGTTTGCGCTTGAGTTCGGCGCCCGCGAGCCGGCTGCCCATGCGGTTGCTCTGCGAGGTGATGCGCCAGCGCTCGCCCCACAGCACCTCGCGCGCGGCGAGCGTGAACTGTTCGAATTCGGGACCGGGCAGCACGCGCAGGGCGATAGCGCCGTCGGCTTCTTCGGGGCCCCAGTCGGGGCCGCGCAGGCCGAAGGGCTTGCGTGCGCGCTGTGCGGCGTCGAGCCGCGACGGGCCCAGCGGCAGCTTGTCGCCCTTGCGCAGGGCCCGGCCTTCGTGGCCGCCGAAGCCGGCCTTGAGGTCGGTGCTGCGCGAGCCGAGCATGGGCGCCACGTCGATGCCGCCCGCAATCGCGAGCCAGCTGCGCAGGCCCGTCTTTTTCGCGCCAGACGCGTTCGCGCCCTGGAGCTTGAGCACCTGCCCCGCCGCCACCGGCACGCTCCAGCAGGGCCAGAGCGGCATGCCGTCGAGCTGCGCGCTGAAGTCATCACCGGCGAGCGCAATGCGCGTGTCGGTCTCGAAGCGCACTTCGCAGCCGCCCATCGTGAGTTCGAGGCCCGCGGCGCCATCCACATTGCCGACCAGCCGGTTCGCGAGCGTGAGCGCCAGCACGTCGAGCGCGCCGCCGGGACAGATGCCCAGTTGGCGATGGCCGTGCCGCCCGAGGTCTTGCACCGAGGCCAGCAGGCCGGGCTTCTGGACGACGATCATGTCTGCACGCTCTCGACGACGAAGCGCACGCGGTCTCCCGGACGCAGCAGGGTGGGCGACCCGGCCGTCGGGTCGAACATCTCGAGCGACGTGCGGCCGATGAGCTGCCAGCCGCCCGGCGACACCAGCGGATAGATGCCGGTCTGTTCGCCGCCGATGCCGACCGAGCGCGCGGGCACCGCGGTGCGCGGCTCCGCGCGGCGGGGCGTGGCAAGTTCGGGGGCAAGGCCGCCCATGAAGGCGAAGCCAGGGAGAAATCCGAGCAGGTACACCACGTACTCACCCGCGCTGTGGCGCCGCACGACTTCCGCCGGCGTGAGGCCGGTGTGGGCCGCGACGTCGCCGAGGTCAGGTCCGTGCTCGCCGCCATAGGCAACGGGGATCTCGACCAGCCGGCCTTCGACGGCCTTGGCAGAAAGCTTCGGCCAGGCTTCGAGTACCTGCGCGGTGAGTGCATCGAGTTCGATCGCGGTCGGATCGAAGGTCAGCGTGAGGTTGTTCATGCCCGGCAGCACTTCGCCGACGCCGGGCCATTCGCGGGCTTCGGCGGCCAGCGCCCAGATGCGCTGCTGCTGCACCAGCGTGGCCGGCGCCGGCAGCTCGCACAGGAGCGCTGCATCCCCGAGCAGATGCAGGCGGGGTGGCGGCAAGCCGCTCATCGCGGTTTATTCACGGCCGAGGCTGCGAACTTTCGCCGCCAGCATGTGCTCGACGTTCGGCGAGACGAACTTGTTGACCTCGCCGCCGAGCATGGCGATCTCGCGCACGAAGGTGCTGGAGATGAACTGGTACTTGTCGCTGGGCGTGAGGAACACGGTCTCGACATCCGGCATCAGCGAGCGATTCATGCCGGCGAGCTGGAATTCGTAGTCGAAGTCGGTCACGGCGCGCAGGCCCCGCACCATGGCCTTGCCGCCGCGCGCCACCACGAAGTCGCGCAGGAGCCCCGAAAAGCTCTCGACGGTGACCTGGTCGCTGTAGGGCTTGACGGCCTCGCGGGCCATGTCCATGCGCTCCTGCAGGGTGAACAGCGCCTTCTTGTGATGGCCCGCCGCGACGGCGACGATCACCTTGGAGAAGAGTTGGGTTGCACGGCGCACCACGTCCTCGTGACCGAGGGTGATGGGATCGAATGTGCCCGGATAAACCGCGATGACGTTGCTGGCCATGGTTGCTTGTTCCTCATGCAGCCGGTGCGGCTTGTTCGGCGGATTATGCAGTCCCCTCCGAGGCCAG
Organism: Variovorax boronicumulans; assembly: GCF_030812215.1. GTDB lineage: Bacteria > Pseudomonadota > Gammaproteobacteria > Burkholderiales > Burkholderiaceae_C > Variovorax > Variovorax boronicumulans_C. The sequence continues at coordinate 143,364 of NZ_JAUSSG010000004.1, forward strand.
CCGCAACAGGTGCGCATGCACCGCACCGGCTTTCAGGTAACGAAAGCTTGCGAGGCCGAAGGCTGCCAGTTCCTCGTCGTTCCATTGGCGCGGGGCTTCGAGATAAACGACGCCGCCGGGGCGCAGCGCGCGCGCCGCGGCGCGCAGGGCAGGCTCGTAGAGCGCAGTGCTGTCAAAGGGCGGATCGAGAAAGACGGCGTGCAGGCTGCCCGCGGTCGTGCGCTCCAGCGCCGTGACGCCGTTGCCGCGCTCGATGCGCACGGCCTCGGCCGACAGCTTGGTTTTCGCGGCCTGCAGTTGCGCGACCAGACCCGCATCCTGCTCGCACAGCAGCACGTTGGCCGCGCCGCGTGAAGCCGCCTCCAGGCCGAGCGCACCGGTGCCCGCGAAGGCGTCGATGCAATGCCAGCCCGGCAGTTCGCCACCGCCCGCGCCCGCCAGGCTCGCGAGCCAGTTGAAGAGCGTCTCGCGCACGCGGTCGGGCGTGGGGCGCAGGCCCGGCTTGTCGGCCACCGCGAGACGGGTGCGCTTCCATTGCCCGCCGATGATGCGGACCTCGCTGGGTCGCGCTGGGCGCGCAGGGCGCTTGGCTGCGGGCGGACGGGGGGCTGCGGCGGCTTTCTTCTGGGGCATGCGGCGAGCTTAACGCCGCGGCATCGGCGACCGGCCGCTCAGGCGCCCGTCAAGGCACGCCGCGCCAGCATCGCGGCCAGCACGAGCATGGTGCCGCCGATCAGCGCGTCGAGCATCTGCCAGGCGCGCGGACGCGCGAACACAGGCGCGAGCAACCGCGCGCCGAAGCCCAACGCGGTGAACCACAGCACGCTGGCCATCGAGGCGCCCGCGACGAACCAGACCTTGAGCGAGCCTGCGTACTGCGCGCCCGCGCTGCCTACGAGCAGCACCGTGTCCAGGTAGACATGCGGGTTCAGCAGCGTGAAGCCCGCCGCCTGCGCCACCACGGCCGCGCGCGAGAGCGAAACGCCCTGCGCCGTCGCCTGCAGGGCGCCGGGCTGGCGCGAACGCCAGAGCGCGCGCAAACCGTACGCACACAGGAACGCCGCGCCGAGCCCCGCGAGCACCGTCGCAAGCATCGGCCGGCCCCTCAGCGCCTCGGCCATGCCGGCCACGCCGGCGCCGATCAGCACAGCGTCGCTGGCCGCACAGAACAGCACCACGGCGCTCACATGCTCGCGCCGCAATCCCTGTCGCAGCACATAGGCGTTCTGGGCGCCGATGGCGACGATGAGCACCAGGCTCATGAAGAGCCCGTGGAAGAAAGCGGTGGTGGCGAATTCGGCAGACATGGGCCCAAGCTTGCCGCGCGTCAGGTATTAATTCAAACTAAACCTCTTAACTTCAATTCAGTTTGGCTAAATCAAGATGCTCGACTACGCCGCCCTCAATGCCCTGGCTGCCGTCGTGCGCGAAGGCAGTTTCGAGCGCGCCGCGCGCGCGTTGAATGTCACGCCCTCGGCCGTCTCGCAGCGCGTGAAGCTGCTCGAAGAGCGCACGGGCGGCGCGCTGCTGGTGCGCGGCCAACCCTGCGTCGCCACCGAAGCGGGCCTGCAGCTGTGCCGGCACGTGGAGCGCGTGGGCATGCTGGAGCACGAACTGCGCGACGCCCTCCCCGCCCTCGGCATGGGGGGCGAGGCGCACGAACACGTCACGGTGCGCGTGGCCGTCAATGCCGACAGCCTGGCGACCTGGTTCATGGCCGCGGCCACGACCTTCGCCGTGCAGGAGGAAGCCGCGCTGCTCGATCTCTCGGTGGACGACCAGGACCACACGGCCGAGCGCCTGCGCAGCGGCGCCGTGCTCGCGGCGGTGACCGCGCTGGCCGAGCCGGTGGCCGGCTGCAACAGCGAGGCGCTGGGCACGATGCACTACGTGGCGGCCGCGAACCCCGAATTCGTGAAGCGGCATTTCGCCAAGGGAGTCGGCGCGCGAACGCTGGCGAGCGCGCCCAGCCTGGTGTTCGACCGCAAGGACCGCTTGCAGGCGCGCTGGGTACGCCGCATCTGCCATCGCAACGTCGAGACGCCGCGGCACTGGATTCCATCGTCGAACGCGTTCGTCGAGGCGGCATGCGCGGGCATGGGCTGGGGCATGCATCCGGCCAGCATGGTGGCCGACGCGATCCGCGAAGGTGCGCTGGTGGAATTGGTGCCCGGCTCGACGCTGCCGGTGCCGCTTTACTGGCAGCAGGCGCGCGCGGCGCCGCAGTTGCTCAAGCGGCTCGGCGCGGCGGTGCGTGCGGCCGCGACAAGCGGCCCGCACGCACTGGCGTAGCGGCTACTTGCCGCCCACCACCACCGTCACCATCCGTGCGGGCTGCAGCTTGCGCGCAAACGCCGCCTTGATGTCGGCCGCCGTGACGGCGTTCATGCGTGTGGTCCAGGTATCGAGATAGTCCAGCGGCAGGTCGTGCCAGGCGATGTTGGCGACGTTGCCGATGAGCTTGCGGTTGCTGTCCAGCAGCAGCGGAAAACCGCCGATCAGGTTGTCCTTCGCGGCCTTCAGCTCGCTCTCGGTCGGGCCTTCGGCCACGAACTTCGCCAGCACTTCGCGCGACATCTTCACGGCCTCCTCGGCCTGGTCGGGCCGGGTCTGGAAGCCGATGCGGAAGGCGCCCGCATCGAGCCCCGGCGCGAAGCCGCTGTAGATGCTGTAGGTGAGGCCGCGCTTCTCGCGCACCTCGTTGGTCAGGCGCGAGACGAAACCGCCCCCGCCCAGCACATAGTTGCCGAGTGTGAGCGCGAAGTGGTCGGGGTCCTTGCGCGGGTAGCCGGGCTGGCCGATGAAGACGTGGGCCTGGGCGGAGTCGAACGGGATGCGCTCGTCCTTCGGCCCGGCGAGCGCGGCCACGGGCGCGATGGCGGGCAGCGGCGCGCAGCGGTCGGCCGCGGGCAGGCGCGACATCAGCGTGATCGCGATCGACTCGGCCTCGGCGCGCGTGACCGCGCCCACGATGCTGAGCTTGGCGCGGCACGGCACGATGAGCTGTTGGTAGCGCTCGCGCATCGCAGCGGTGTCGATGCGCGCCAACGTTTCCTCGGTGACCTCTTGCCCGTACGGATGCACGCCGTAGACGGCCTGCGCGAACGCGCGGCCGGCGATGGTCGCGGGCTTGGTGTTGGCCTCCTTGATGGAAGCGTTGATGCGTTCGCGCTCGCGCAGCCACACGTCGTCGGGGAACGAGGGCTCGCCGAGTTCGCGCGAGGCCAGCGCGACGGCCTTGCCGAGCAGCGCCGGATCGGAAAGCGTGCGCAGCGAATAGCTCATGCGGTCCGTGCCCGCGCTCACGTCGAAGCTCGCGCCCAGGTCGGCCCAGGCTTCGCCCAGGGCGTTCTGGTCGAGCGCCGGCTCGCCGTTCTTGCCGGCGCGCACGCCCTTCTCGACCATCGCCGACGTCGCGCTGGCCAGGCCCGCCTGCGGCGCCGGGTCGCGCCGGCTGCCGGCGTCGAAGTCGACCTGCACGTCGACGATCGGCAGCGCGTTGGTCGACACGAGATAGATCCGGGCGCCGTTCGGGAGCGCCCAGTGCTGGATGGGGAGCGCGGCCTGCGCGCTGGTCAGGCCGAGGACGGCGGTGCCGGCAAACACGGCGCGCAGCGCCAGTTTCTTGAGAGTGTTCATGGAGATTCCGGACCTGTCTTTCAGCGCATCTCGCCTGCGGGTGCCGCGAAGCCGCGGCCACGGGGCTTGGCTTCGGGCGGCAGGGGACGCAACGTGGCCACCGTGAGCTGGTCGTCGCCGAAGTATTTGGCAGCCACGGCCTGCACCTGGGCTGCGGTGACGGCTTGCAGCCGGGCGACGATGCGTTCGCTCGCGTCGAACGGCAGGCCCTGGATCCAGTTGCTGCCCAGTTCGCGCGCCTGCGCCATCACCGAGTCGCGCTTGTAGGTTTCGCTCGCCACCCATTGGGTCTTGACGCGGGCCAGTTCGGCTTCGCCCACGCCGTCCTTGGCGATGCGTGCCACCTGGGCGCGCAGCGCGGCTTCGACCACTTCGGCGCTCTTGCCGTGGGCAGGCACGCCGTCCAGCACGAAAAGCTGCGGGCCTCGGCCGATGAAGCCCGAATAGGCGCCGGCGGAATCGGCCACGCGGTCGGGGCCCTGCGTGAGCGCGCGGTCCAGGCGCGCACCGGCGTAGCCGTCGAGCACGGCCGAGAGCACCACGAGCGCCCACGAATCGCTGTTCGTGTCGTCGATGTTCGCGAGCTGCGGCACGCGGTAGGCGAGCGACACATATGCCTGCTCGGCAGGTGCCTTGAATTCGAGGCGGCGGATGCCGCGCTGCACCGGTTCGATGCGCGGCTTGCGTGTGGGCACGGCACGCGACGGGATGACGCCGTAGTACTTCTCGGCCAGCGCGCGGACCTTGGCGACGTCGACATCGCCGGCCACCACAAGCACCGCATTCGCGGGCACGTACCAGCGCTTGTGGAATTCGCGGGCGTCGTCAGGCGTCATCGCGTCCAGGTCGCTCATCCAGCCGACCACCGGGCGGTGGTAGGGCGAGGCGATGAAGACGGCGGCGTTCTGCTGTTCGCCGAGCAGCGCGCGGGGCTGGTCTTCGGTGCGCAGGCGGCGTTCTTCCTTGACGACCTCGATCTCGCGCTTGAACTCGTCGTCGGGCCACTGGTTGTTGGCGAAGCGGTCGGACTCGAGCTTCATCACCTGTTCGAGGCTGCCGACCGGAATCTGCTGGTAGTAGCCGGTGTAGTCGCGGGTGGTGAAGGCGTTTTCCTGGCCACCGAGTTGCGCCACGCGGCGCGAGAACTCGCCGGGCTTGATGCTCTTGGTGCCCTTGAACATCATGTGTTCGAGCGCATGTGCAACGCCGGAGGTGCCGTCGACCTCGTCCATGGAGCCGACGCGGACCCAGACCATCTGCACCGCGGTGGGCGCGCGCCGGTCGGGCTGGACGATCAGCGTCATGCCGTTCGCGAGGGTGAATTGCTGGGGACCCGGAGCTGCCGCGGTGGTGGCGGAGGTGGAAGCGGGGGTCGGCGTGGACTGGGCTTGGGCATGCATGGCCCCGGACGCCATCAGCGCCACCGCCAGCACCGCACCAGACGCAGTACTGCGTGGCGAGAGGTGTTTCATAGAATGGGTCGGATTGTAAAAAGCTCCTGATGTTCAGTTTCTTCAAGAAAAAACCGCCTGCCGAAACCCCGGTCGCGCCGGCGCCTCCCCCGCCAGCCGAACCGACGCCCGCCGCCCCCGCACCTGTTGCCGAGGCAGCACCGGCTCGCTCGGTGTTCTCGCCTTCGAGCTGGTTTGGCGGAAAGGCCGCAGCCGAAGAGCCGGCGCCTGCGCCGGCGGCACCCCCAGCACCCTCCCCGGCCCCCGCTCCGACTCCAGCCCCCACGCCAACACCGGTTGCCGCGCCTGCGCCCATCCCGGCGCCTCCTCCCGCCGCCCCCGCTCCTGTCGCTGCCCCGACACCCGTCGTCATCGAAGCAGCCGCGCCTCCCGAGCGCAAGAGCTGGTTCGACAAGCTCAAGACCGGCCTGCGCAAAACGGGCACCGGCATCCAGGCCGTGTTCGTCAACGCGCAGATCGACGACGCGCTGTACGAAGAGCTCGAATCCGCCCTGCTGATGGCCGACACCGGCGTCAAGGCCACCGAGTACCTGCTCGACGACCTGAAGGTCCGCGTCAAGCGCCAGATGGCCACCGACGCGGCGCAGGTCAAGGTGCTGCTGGCCGAAGCCATCGCCGATCTGCTGCGCCCGCTCGAGAAACCGCTGGTCATCGGCCAGTTCACGCCCACGGTCATCATGGTGGCGGGCGTCAACGGCGCGGGCAAGACCACCTCCATCGGCAAGCTCACCAAGCACCTGGCCACCGAGGGCGCCTCGGTGCTGCTGGCGGCCGCCGACACCTTCCGGGCCGCGGCGCGGGAGCAACTGCTGATCTGGGCCGACCGCAACACGGTCGAAATCGTGAGCAACGAGGGCGGCGACCCCTCGGCCGTGAGCTTCGACGCGGTGAATGCCGGCAAGGCGCGCGGCAAGGACGTGGTGCTGGTCGACACCGCCGGCCGCCTGCCAACGCAGCTGCACCTGATGGACGAGCTCAAGAAGATCAAGCGCGTGGTCACCAAGGCCGACGCCAGCGCACCGCACGAGGTGCTGCTGGTGATCGACGGCAACACCGGGCAGAACGCGCTCGCGCAGGTCAAGGCCTTCGACGAGACACTGGGCCTCACCGGCCTGATCGTGACCAAGCTGGACGGCACGGCCAAGGGCGGCGTGCTGTGCGCCATCGCGCGCGAGCGGCCGATCCCGGTTTACTTCATCGGCGTGGGGGAAAAGCTCGAAGACCTCGAGACCTTCAACGCGCGCGAATTCGCGCAGGCCCTGCTCGGCTGACTGGGCAGACGCTGGAAAAAAAGAAGCGGCCCCCGCTTTCGCCGGGGCCGCTCTTCACTTCTTCTCTTCTCCCTTTCCCCCTGGTTCCCTGATTTTTTTGCCTCTGCGCGAGTGTGTGTCTGGTGTGTCCGGCTGGCTCAGAGGCCGAACAGCGACACCGGCATGCACAGCGGCCCGCTGCTGCAATTGACCGGCGTGAAGTAGAGCGTCTGGATCGAGCCGCTGGGCAACCCCATGCCGCCGACGAGGCCCGCGCCCTTGGCGCCTTCGGTGTTCGCCTGCTGGATGAAGGCCGTGCTGTTGCCCTGGGGCGCGAGGCCGTAGAAGCTGAAAGTGGCCGCCTGCGACAAGTCCTTCGTGTAGATCACGCCGCCGCCATCGGGAAAGACGTACTCGGTCCGATAGCGCCACCACCACATGCCGTCAGGGCAAGCGTTGCCGCCACTGCGACGGCCACCGCCGCAAGCTTGAATTTCACTGGGTCTTCTCCGTTTTTTCGATGATTCAACGTGAGGCGGAAACTGCCCGCCTGCACCGGCCGAAAGCCGTTCGATGCCACGAAGTTACGGGATGGGGTGAACGCTCACCAGTGCCGAAAGTCATGCCAACCGCTCTTTACACGAGCGATTATTCGGCGATCGGTATTTAACTACTACGAATGTTCTCAGACGTCGATCAGCGACGGCTCGGCAGCCGGCTTCGCTGCGGTCAGTTCGGCCATCGCCTGGAGCAGCGCGGCCGCCACGACCGGCTTGAACAACACCGGCACCTGCGATTCCCGCACACGCTGCAGGCGGGCCGGCGAGGTCTCGCCAGTGATCAGCAGCAGCGGGATTTCGGCGCGCCCCTCGCCCGGCCCCTGGCTGAGGCGCAGGCCGGCATCGAGGCCGTCTACGCCATCGGCCAGGCGGTAGTCGCACAACAGCAAGTCGAACGGGCGGCCTTCACCGTGCGCTTTTTGCAAGGCTGCGGCAGCACCGGCCTCGTCGGCCACGGCGTGCGCATCGATCGCGTGCGAGCGCAGCAGGCCCATCATGGCCTCGCGGATCTCGAGTTCGTCGTCCAACAGCAGCACGCGCCCCGGCAGCGGCGCTGCGACCCTGCGCTGCGGCGCCTGCTGCGATGCGTCGGCCGTCTCGGATGGAAAGGAAGAAGGCAGCAACCCGCCGGCCTGCGCACGTGCGGCCGGCAGCACGACACGGAAGTGGGTTCCCCGCCCCGGTCGCGAATGCATCTGCACCGGATGGCCGAGCAACCGCGACAGCCGCTGCACGATCGACAGGCCGATGCCCAGGCCCCGGGAGCGGTCGCGGCCCGGATTGTTGATCTGATAGAACTCTTCGAAGATGCGCCCCGACTGCTCGGCGGCGATGCCGATCCCTGTGTCGCGCACCTCGACCCACACCGAATCGCCGCGCTCGCGCGCTATCACCGTCACGCCGCCGTGGGCCGTGTACTTGAGCGCGTTGTCCATGAGGTTCGACAGCATGCGGTGCAGCAGTTGCGGATCGCTGTGCACCCACAGGCCGCTGGCGCGCACGCGCAGCTGCAGCTGTTTCTGCTCGGCGCGCGCCGAGAAGGTGTGGTTGAGCGGCAGGAACAGCGCGTCCAGCTGCACCGGCTGCGGCACCGGCGTGATCACGCCCGCATCGAGCCGCGAGACGTCGAGCATGGTGTCCAGCGAGGCACCGAGCGCATTCACCGCCCGCATCAGGCGCTCGGCATTGCGGCCCTCGGGGCGGTCGCGCAGTTCGTTCTCGAGGGCGGCGCCGAAAAGTGCGATGGCGTGCAGCGGCTGGCGCAGGTCGTGGCTGGCGGTGCCGAGGAAGCGCGTTTTCTCTTCGCTGGCGCGCTCGGTTGCGGCGATCTGCTCGCCCAGGCGCGCGGCGAGGGCCTCGTTCTCGAAGCGCAGCATGAGCGATTCGGTCAGCAGCCTGTGCTGGCCGATGCCCGCGCGCAGCGTCAGCAGCAGGTAGGCCGCGCCGGCCGCCGCCAGGAAAAGATGAAGGCCATCGCCCTGCCATGCCAGCGCGGTGATCAGGCCCAGCGACATCGGGAGCGTGTAGCCGAAGAGTGCCGACTTCAGCGGCCAGAGCGACTGCGCCGCCCGGGCGCAGCTGCCCACGATCACCGCCATCAGCAGCGAGGTCATCGGCAGGTTGTCGTAGGGCACGATGAGCCAGGGCACCACCGCCGTGATCATGCTGACCAGCGTGACCATGCGGGAGATCTTGCGTGCCCAGTACGCGCTTTCCCGCGCAGGGCGCAGCGGGGTCCAGCGCGGCGTGAAGAAGACGTAGATGTCGGCAATCACCAGGCCGCCGATCCAGAACAACAGGCTCAGGTTGCGTAGCTGCGAATAGATGATGCAGCCGAACACCACCACGAACGCCATATGGGTCAGCGTCGAGACGATATAGGTGTCGTAGACAGAGGCAACGTGCTCGCGCAGCACCCGCTGGCCGAGGGTGTGGTCGGCGGACGGGTCGCTGGACGCCACGGCCGGTTGCTCAGCAGCTCAGTGCAAGGTGCTGATCAACTGAGCGCGCGAGCGCATGCCGAACAGCAGCAGGATGGTCGAGACGTGGTTCTTCACCGTGCCCTCGCTCAGGTTGGCGAGCTGGGCGATTTCCTTGTTGGCCTTGCCCTCGAGCACCCACTGCAGCACCTGCATCTGGCGCGGCGTGAGCTCCTGCCACGCGCTGGCATGGGCGAACTCGGCATAGCCGGTGAGCGCCTTCGGCACGGTGGGCGGCGGGTTGTCGGCAGCGTCGGGATCCAGCAGGCCGCAGGCGCGGATGAAGCTCACCACCTCTTTCAGGTCGGCCGACTTGGGAAGAAAAGCACTGGCACCCAATGCGAGCACGCCCTGCGCCAGCGAACTGTTGCCCGTGCCGGACAGCACCACGATGCGCGCCGCCGGAAAGCGCAGCCGAAACTCGGCCAGGCCGCTCAATCCGTGGGTGTCGGGCAGCGCAAGGTCGAGCAGCACGAGGCCAATGGCGGACTGATGGGCCTCGTACAGCGCGAGGGCGTCGGTGACGTTGCCGGCCTCGAAGACCTCGATGCGGCCGCCCGAAGAACTGGCCTGCGCTTGCACCAGCGCACAGACCCCCAGGCGGAGCAGGTCGTGGTCGTCCACGACCAGAATCGCAGTCGGAGCACGAACCGGAAGACCCGCCCCCCCTGTCTCTGGCGGAGGCGTGGAAGAAGAATCGAAGGGAGTCACGCGTTTGATCTTAGCGGGGCAAAGGGCCTGCGACAGTGCCCTAAGTCATGGCGCGGTGCGCCCACCGGGCCGGAATTGCTACTTTTTCAGTAGCATTTGCGGATGCTTGCCACACTTGCCATCCGCGAGCGCGGTGGGCACCATCGAACTCTCGCCGCATCGAACGGCGCTTCTTCAGGAGACTCACCATGATGCACACCGCTTCCGCCCCGTTGGCATCAAGCGACCGCAAGGTCGACCGGCTGCTCGCCCACTACGAGGAAAGCCACCGCAACCCGACCAATGAGCTGATCCACTACATCGCCATTCCGGCCATCATGCTGAGCATCGTCGGGCTGCTTTTCGCGATTCACCCATGGGTGGCCTATGTTTTCGTGGCAGCGAGCCTTGTTTATTACGCACTGCTGCGCGCACCGGCCTTCTTGGTGACGATGCTGGTGCTCACCGCGCTGGCCCTGGCGCTGGTGCATGCGATGGGTGGGCTTGTTTTGCCGGTTTCAGCCGCTATCTTTGTTGTGGCCTGGATATTCCAGTTCGTGGGCCACAAGATCGAAGGCAAGAAACCATCGTTCTTCGAAGACATCCAATATCTTTGGGTCGGCCCGCTGTTCGTTTTGTCGAAGCTTTTCCTGAAGATGGGCGTACGCTGGTAGTCTTTGGCTATCAACACGATAAAAACTCAAGGGAACCCTTGGTTTAGCACTCCCTCTAACCGAGTGCTAATATGGCCAACACAAAGGAGTTTCCCCTGATGACAACGCTGTCTGGAGTCTCTGCCAACCAGCTGGCCGTCGCCAATCCATGGTCGATGGTCCCCCCGCTGGGCAACCTGGATGCTTATATTTCGGCCGCCAACCGCCTGCCGCTGCTCACGCTCGAAGAAGAGCAGGGCTTCGCACGCAAGCTGCGCGACCAGAATGACCTCGACGCCGCAGGTGCGCTGATCCTGTCGCACCTGCGCCTCGTGGTTTCCATTTCCCGCCAGTACCTGGGCTACGGGCTGCCGCACGGCGACCTGATCCAGGAAGGCAATGTCGGCCTCATGAAGGCCGTGAAGCGCTTCGACCCTGACCAAGGTGTGCGGCTGGTGAGCTACGCCATGCACTGGATCAAGGCCGAGATTCACGAGTACATCCTGAAGAACTGGCGCATGGTCAAGGTCGCGACGACCAAGGCTCAGCGCAAGCTGTTCTTCAACCTGCGCTCGATGAAGCAGGGCTTCAAGGCCGACTTGGCCGCGTCCGACAACGGCACGCACCGCGACACGCTAAGCCCCGACGAGGTGTCGCAGATGGCGACCCGGCTGAACGTCAAGCCGGAAGAAGTGCTCGAGATGGAAACCCGCCTGTCGGGCGGCGACGTACTGCTCGATCCGGGTCCGTCGGACGACGGCGACGAAGCCTTCGGCCCGATCGCTTACCTGGCCGACGCCACGCAGGAACCGACCGCCCTGCTCGAATCACAGCAGCGCGACCGCCTGTCGAGCGACGGCATCGCAACCGCGCTCGAAGCGCTGGACGACCGCAGCCGCCGCATCGTGGAAGAACGCTGGCTCAAGGTCAACGATGACGGCTCGGGCGGCATGACCCTGCACGACCTGGCTGCGGTATATGGCGTGAGCGCCGAGCGCATTCGCCAGATCGAAGTCGCTGCGATGAAGAAGATGAAGAAAGCACTGGCGGACTACGCGTAAGCCGCCCTCTTCCAGCAAAAAGCCCGGCAATGCCGGGCTTTTTTCATGGGCCCTTGGAGAGCGTCCGCGAGGCTCGTTTCGCGATGTACCGCGTCGCGTCGGTGTCCGACTCCGAGACCCAGCGCCTGCAGAGCTTCTCGACCCATTCCCCTTGCGTCTTGCTCGCGTCGTTGAGCCAGTTCGCCACCGAGTTCTGCACATAGCGGCTGCCGTCGGCCCGCAGCGGCTCGATCAACGGCAGGGCACGCCAGGGCTCGGCCTTGAGCGCCTCGATCTGCGCGCACCACACGCCGCGCGGACGCGTGAGTTCGCTGGCAAAGCGGCGGATGTTCGGATCGGCATCGGACACCCATGGCTGCAGCAGTGAAAGCGCTTCGTCCAGCGATGCGATGACCGCGTCGCGCACCGCCATCCATGCGATCTCGCGCACGCCGAAATGCGAGTCGGCGGCAAAGCGGCGCACTGCTTCGAGCTGCGCGGGCAAAGGCAGTCCCGACAACGTGACCCACTGTGCCGCCCAGCAGCGCGCCACGTCGCTCGCATGCGTGGCCAGCCGGTGCGCGACGGCGTCACGCTCAGCGTGAAGTGCCGTCAGGTCATAAAGCGCGCGGGCAATGTGGGTGTGCCGCTGCATCGGCTTGAAGGCGCCGAGCATGGCGATGGTGTCCCCCAGCCGTTCGCTCGCCGCATCGAGCCCGATGTGGCCCGCAACGCTCCGCGCGAGCTGCGGCAATTCGAGCGCCATGAACTCGTTGAGATTGACGGTCTCAAGCAGCCCGTCGTTCAGGGCGCGCAGCACCTCAGGCGGAATGAGCGCGATGCGAAAGGCGCCCTTGCGTCCCTTCAGGTGATCGACCGACGCAACAACGGCAACAGCGGCGTCCACAGGCCGGCCCTCCTCAGGAACCGAGCAGCGTCTTCAGGTCCGACACCATCGACGGCACGCCCGCGCCATAGCGCGCATAGAGCCGCAGCCGGCCCTGCGGGTCGTAGACGAAGCTCGCGGCCGAGTGGTCCATCGAGTAGCTGGTGGGCGTCTTGCCGTCGACCTTCTTGTAATAGACCTTGAAGTCCTTGGCGGTCGCGACAAGTTCGTCGGCCGTCGGGATCAGCGCGACGAAGCTCGGGTCGAACGCACCCATGTAGGCCTTCATCACCTCGGGCGTATCGCGCGCCGGGTCGACGGTGACGAACACCACCTGCAGCTTGTCGCCGTCCTTGCCGAGCTGCTGCTTGACCTGCGCCATCTCGGTCATCGTGGTCGGACAGACGTCGGGGCACTGCGCATAGCCGAAGAACAGCACGACCGCCTTGCCCTTGAAGTCGGCCATGGTGCGGACCTTGCCGTCGGCGTCCTTCAGCGAGAAGTCCTTGGCGTAGTCGGCGCCGGTGATGTCGACCGCATTGAAGCTCTGCTTCGTCTCGCCGCAGGCCGAGAGCCCCACGCCCAGAGCCGCCATGGCCATGCTGCCGGCGATCAATTGGAGAGCGTTGCGCTTGTTCATGGGAGCAGTGGTATTCAATTCAATGGAGGTAGTGATCGACGAGCAGCGCCAGGAACAGCACGCTCAGGTGGATCAGCGAAAAGCGGAAGGTCTTGCGTGCGAGCGTGTCGGAGTAGTTGCGCCAGAGCGCGAATGCATAGCCCGTGAAACCGATGCTCACTGCCACGGCGACCGCGAGGTACAGCCAGCCGCTCATGCCGTAGATGAAGGGCATCAGACAGGCTGCGAAAAGAATGAAGGTGTAGAGCAGCACCTGCAGCCGCGTGAACTCGTTGCCGTGCGTGACCGGCAGCATCGGCAGGCCCGCCTTGCGGTAATCCTCGACGCGATAGAGCGCGAGCGCCCAGAAATGCGGCGGCGTCCACAGGAAGATGATGAGGAAGAGGATGAGCGCCTCGGGGCCGACATCGCCCGTCATCGCGGCCCAGCCCAGCACCGGCGGCATCGCACCCGAGGCACCACCGATCACGATGTTCTGCGGCGTCAACGGCTTCAGGATCACGGTGTAGATCACCGCATAGCCGACGAACGTGGCGAAGGTCAGCCACATGGTGAGCGGGTTGACGGTAAACCACAGCAGCGCCGAACCTGCTGCACACAGCAGCGCCGAGAACACCAGCGCCTGCAGGTCGCTGAGTTGCCCGCGCGCCGTGGGACGCCACGCGGTGCGCTTCATCTTGGCGTCGATGCCTTTCTCGACCAGGCAGTTGAACGCCGCCGCTGCACCGGCCACCAGCCAGATGCCGATGCAGGCAAGCACAGCGCGCTGCACGTCGAACCACGAAGGCATTCCGGGCACGGCGAGCACCATGCCGATCAGCGCGCAGAACACGATCAGTTGCACCACGCGCGGCTTGGTCAGCGCGTAGAACTGGCGCAGCACGTTCGCGGTGCTGGTGTGCTGAACGGGAATCGGGGTGCTCACGCGGGGGCTTTCTTCGAGGTAGGGGTCGTGGAGGTACCGCGTGCATTGTCGTCGGCGCGCGCTGTGGCGGTTGCGGCGACTTCACGGCGGCTTTCGCACAGCGCCCAGGTCAGCACCACGGCCAGCGCCGCGGCGCCGCCGGTGTGAAGTACGGCGGCGGCCAGCGGCCAGCCGAGCAGGACGTTGCCGAGGCCGGTGGCGAGCTGGAGCAACGCCAGGCCGGCGAGCCAATGAGCCTGCGGGCGCAACGCTTCGATGCGGCGCAGGCGCCAGGCGAGCACGCCCAATGCGACGAAGACCGCATAGGCCATCAAACGGTGCACGTAGTGGATGGCGGTGAGCGCCGAGAAGTCGAGCGGCTGGCCGTCGCCGGTCACGCCGAGGTGACGCCAGATCTCGAAGCCCTGCGCGAAATTCATCGGCGGCCACCAACTGCCCTGGCAGGTCGGGAACTGGGTGCAGGCGAGCACCGCGTAGTTGGTGCTGACCCAGCCGCCGAGCGCGATCTGCAGCACAAGCAGCACGGTGGTCGCGATCAACCCGTTGCGCAAGGCCGGCGACACCGGGGTCGGCAAGCGGTCTGCGGCCACCTGCCGGTAGCGGACCGCCTGGATGCACAGCAGCGCGAGCAGCACGATGGCGCCAAGCAGGTGCAGCGTGACAATCGCGGGGAAGAGTTTCCAGGTGACGGTCATCGCGCCGAAAGCGCCCTGCAGGCTGACCCAGACCAGGGTAAACGTAGGCCACCAGGCACTGAGCGCCGCATGGTCGCGGCCGTCCACAGGCGGTGCGCCCTTCCATGCCTGGCGCAGCTGCACGATCCAGGTTGCGACCGCAAGGACAAGGATCAACACGCCCACGCCCGTTGCCAGATAGCGGTGGACCATCTCCACCCATGCCTTGCTGTGCGTCACCGGCCCGGTCGGCTGGGCCGACTGCGCCATCGCGATCTCGTGCCGCGCGCCGACCGGGCTGGCATTGCCGTAGCAGCCGGGCCAGTCGGGACAGCCGAGGCCCGAATCGGTCAGGCGTGTGAAGGCGCCGAACAGCGTGAGGTCGAAGGTGAGGAACAGCGTGAGCACCGTCAGCGCATGCAGCCGCCGCGCCGGGCCATGCCCCGCGTTGCGGCGCCACACCCAGATGAGCGGCCCGAGCGCGATCAGCACGCCGGCCGCCATCAGCCAGGCGATCGGTGTGAGGTCGTACAGGGAACTCGTGTCGGTCATGGGCAGGTCAGCGGCCGGGTTCGTCCCACGAGGACGAGGCGCGCAGCAGGCGATCGAGGTCGCGCTTGGCGCGGCTCGCGCCCGCGGCGTCCATGCGCGCGGGGAAACGCATCATCCAGTTGCCCATGGGGTCGATCACGAAGAGATGTTCGGCGAGGGTATGCCCCGAAACCGGCGCGAGCCACTTGGTCAATTGGTCGGCCGGCACGCGCAGCACCGTCGCGCCATGCAGGCCGTTGTTCAGACGCTCGGGCACGGGCGCGGCGTCGCTCACGAGCCAGACGCGGTCCATGCGGTCCTTCTCGCGGCCGAGGCTTTCGCGCAGTTGCCGCTGCAGGTAGAGCTGCTGCTCGCACAGCGCATCGCAGGCGGCGTCCGCCACCGCAACCAGCAGCCACTGGCCCTTGAGGGTGGTGATGTCGACCGTCGCGCCGTTGCGATCAGTGGCGGTCAACCTGGGCAGTTCGCGCTGCGGATTGATCAGCTCGCCGTAGACGCTGCGGCCTTCGGGGCGGATCACGTAGTAAGTGAAGTACGACGCGATGACCGGCGCGGCGCACATCAGCAGCACCGCGATCATCTTCCAGCGCCCGACGACCGTGCGCCGGCCCTCAGCGCCGTCGAGCGCCTGGTTGGGCGACGGCATCGAGTGCACCGTCAGGCCCAGCGGCTCGTCAGAAGCGGCGCTCATCGCGTGCGCGGCGCCGCGAGCGGCGGAAGGGGGTGATGAATTGGAACCAGACATAGAGGATGACGACGAGGGCCGAAAGGCCGAACCACTGGAATGCGTAACCGTAGTGCCTCTCCAGGCCCAGCGCCGGGGCCGGCCAGTCGCGCTGCAGGCCCTCGGAGGCCGGGCCGGTCTGCTGCAGCGACACGTCGGTGCGCAGCGGCAGCTTGGTTTCGGCACGGAACGCCTCCAGGTCGAGATTTTGCCGGATGGCCGAAGACCCCTCGGCGGCCGGTGCCTGCGCAGGCGCGGAAGCCGCCGAAGCGGGCAACGGGGCGGCCGCGGTGGACGATGCGCCCAGCTCGAGCAGATGGCTCGGCGGCGGCTCGATCAGCCCCGTGACCTCGACGATGCCGGTCGGTGTTTCGACCGCTCCCAGCTTCGTGCGATCGACGAAATTGCGCTGCACCCAGCCGCGCTGGATCATCACCGTCTGCTCGGTGCCTTCGAGCGCGAACGGCGTCAGCACGTAGAAGCCGGGCACGCCGTGCATCTGGCGGTTGTCCAGGTAGACCGTCTGCGGTGTGAGCCAGAGGCCACGCAGGCGCACCGGACGGTGCAGCGCATCGCTCGCCTGAGGAAGTGCGAGGAACTCGGCCTGGTCGAGCGCGGGCTTCTGCTTTTCGGCATCGATGCTGGCCTGCAGCGCCTCTTTCTGCGCGGCCCGCGAGAGCTGCCAGCGACCCAGCGAGACGGTGGCGGCCAGCGTCAGGATGGTCACGATGGTGAGGAGCCAGAAGCGGCCGCGGCGGCGCGGTGCTTCGCTGTTCAGGGGTTCGGGGATCACTGGAGAGGACGGGGCGTGCGGCCGATAATGCGGGTCATGAAATATTTCATCGCCCTGGTGTTCCTGGGCATCTTCGCGAGCCTCGGATTTGCGCTGTACTTCATGCTGAAGGACGGGCGCAATGGGCGCGCCAAGAGCGGCGGCATGGCGCGCGCGCTCACCTTTCGGATCGGCCTGTCGGTGTTTTTGTTCCTCTGCATGCTGCTCGCCTGGAAACTCGGCTACATCCAGCCCACCGGGCTCCCGCTCGGCAAGTAGATGGTGCTCGTTCCAGGAGAACCATGAAAAAGGCGCCTTGCGGCGCCTTTTTTCTGGAATGACGCGAGGCTCTTCGCTCAAAGCCAGTAGACCAGCATGTAGAGACCCAGCCACACCACGTCCACGAAGTGCCAGTACCAGGCCGCACCCTCGAAGCCGAAGTGGCGCTCGGGCGTGAAGTGGCCCTTCTGCAACCGCAGCGTGATGAACAGCAGCATCAGCATGCCGATGAACACGTGCAGCCCGTGGAAGCCGGTCAGCATGAAGAAGGTCGAGCCGTAGGTGCCCGAGCTGAGCTTCAGGTTCAGTTCGGTGTACAGGTGGTGGTATTCGTAGCCCTGCACGCCCAGGAAGATCACACCCAGCAGCACGGTGAGCCACATGAAGCGGATGGTCTGCGCGCGATGGCCGGCACGCAGCGCGTGGTGGGCGATGGTGAGCGTCACGCCCGAGCTGAGCAGCAGCGCGGTGTTGATCGTGGGCAGCCAGAACGGGCCCACGGTCTGGAACGGCTCGACGATGTCCGCCGGCGAAGCGGTCGCACCGGCGGCCACGCTCGGCCACACGGCCTTGAAGTCGGGCCAGAGGATCGCGTTGTCCAGGCTGCCGAGCGTCGGCAGCGCATGGGTGCGGGCCCACCACAGCGCCGTGAAGAAGGCGCCGAAGAACATCACTTCCGAGAAGATGAACCAACTCATGCTCCAGCGGAACGAGAGGTCGATCTTGTGGCCGTACTGCCCGCTCTCGCTTTCGCCGATGGCCGCGCGGAACCACACGAAGAGCGTGGCGAGCCAGCCGACCATGCCGGCTGCGAGCGACCAGGCGCCCCACTCGTGGCCATTGATCCATTGCGCCGCACCGAGGATCACGAAGAACAGGCCGGTCGCGGCCATGACCGGATAGGCCGATGGTCCGGGCACGAAGTAGTAGGGCGTGGTGCCGTGGGTGGTTGAACTCATATCAGCTCCTGGCTTTCTTTCTTCTCTCGATTCAATGGATTCTGGTTATCGTGGGTTTCGTCAGGCCGTGGCAACCACATGCCGCACCAGCAGCACCAGCCCGACGACGAAGACGATCACCGCGACGAATGCCACCGCGATGATGTGCAACGGATTGAGCTTGCCCAGGTCTTCCTGGTAGGCGCTGTTCTTGCGAACGCCGAAGAACGACCAGCCCACCGCCTTCACCGTGTCCCACAGCGTGGCCTTCGGCTTGTTCGATGGCGGAACGGTCATCACGAGCGCGGCTCACTGGCGGTGCTTGTGACTGCGGCCACCGGTGCCGCCGGCGTCCTGCCGCCCACCTCGAAGAAGGTGTACGACAGCGTGATGGTCTTCACGTCCTTGGAGATCTTCGGGTCGATCACGAACGCGACCGGCCACTGCTTCTTCTCGCCCGGATCGAGCGTGTACTGGTTGAAGCAGAAGCACTCGAGCTTGTTGAAGTAGGGCGCCGCCTGCTGCGGTGCGTAGCTCGGAATGGCCTGCGCGGCCATGCGGCGGTTCTGCACGTTCTGGAACTCGTACATCACCGTGTTGAGCTGGCCCGGGTGCACTTCGATGGTCCGCTCGGCGGGCTTGAAGTCCCAGAGACCGCCGCGCACGTTGGAGTCGAACTCGACCTTGATCGTGCGGGTCATGTCGACCTGCGTGTTGTCGGGCACGCGCACGTTCTTGCCGCCGCTCGCGCCGCCCGGCACCTCGAGCTCGGAGAGCGCGAGGATGTTGATGCCGGTCATCTCGCAGATCGCGCGGTACATCGGCACCAGCGCATAGCCGAAGGCGAACATGCCGCAGGTCACGACGGCGAGCTTGCCCACCATACGGACATTGGCGCGGCGGATGCGTTGGCCGAGACTCATGCGAGCTGCTCCGGTTCGTTGGCCAGCGGTCAGCGACCGCTGAAGAAAACCATGCGCACGATGAAGCCGATGAAGAAGATCACCGCGATGGAGGCCAGCGTGAGCCCCATGCGACGGTTGTTCCTTCTTTGCTCTGGCGTCGTCATTTCGTGCGGTCGATCAGCCGATCACCTTGGTGGCGGTCGGATCGAGCTTGGGCGGGTTCTCGAAGGTGTGGAACGGTGCCGGCGACGGCACTTCCCACTCGAGGCCTTCAGCGGCTTCCCACGGCTTCTGCGAAGCCTTCTCGCCCTTGCCGCGCATGGTCGGCAGCACGATGAAGAGGAAGAAATACAGCTGGGCGAAACCGAAGAAGAAGGCACCGACCGACGCGAGCGCGTTGAAATCGGCGAACTGCATCGGGTAGTCGGCATAGCGCCGCGGCATGCCCGCGAGGCCCAGGAAGTGCATCGGGAAGAAGGTCACGTTGAACGAGATCAGCGACCACCAGAAATGCACCTTGCCGCGCGTTTCGTTGTACATCACGCCGGTCCACTTGGGCACCCAGTAGTAGAAGCCCGAGAACATCGCGAACAGCGAGCCGGCCACCAGCACGTAATGGAAGTGGGCCACCACGTAATACGTATCTTGCAGCTGCGTGTCGATCGGCGCGACCGCGAGGATCAGGCCGGTGAAGCCGCCCATCGTGAACACGAAGATGAAGCCGACCGCGAACAGCATGGGCGTCTCGAAGGTCATCGAGCCCTGCCACATCGTGGCGATCCAGTTGAAGATCTTCACGGCCGTGGGCACAGCGATCAGCATGGTGGCGTACATGAAGAACAGCTGGCCGGTGAGCGGCATGCCGGTCGTGAACATGTGGTGCGCCCACACGATGAACGACAGGATGGCGATCGACGAGGTGGCGTACACCATCGAGGCGTAGCCGAAGAGCTTCTTGCGGGCGAAGGCCGGCACGACCTGGCTGATGATGCCGAAGGCCGGCAAGATCATGATGTAGACCTCGGGGTGGCCGAAGAACCAGAAGATGTGCTGGTACATCACCGGGTCGCCGCCGCCGGCGGGGTTGAAGAAGCTGGTGCCGAAGTGGCGGTCGGTCAGCGTCATCGTGATGGCGCCTGCGAGCACCGGCATCACTGCAATCAGCAGGTAGGCGGTGATGAGCCAGGTCCAGCAGAACATCGGCATCTTCATCAGCGTCATGCCGGGGGCGCGCATGTTGAGGATGGTCACGATGATGTTGATCGAGCCCATGATCGAGGAGGCGCCCATGATGTGCATCGCGAAGATGCCGGCGTCCATCGAAGGGCCCATCTGCAACGTGAGCGGCGCATAGAGCGTCCAGCCTGCGGCCGGCGCACCGCCGGGCATGAAGAACGACCCCACCAGCATCAGCGCCGCGGGAATCAGCAGCCAGAAGCTGAAGTTGTTCATGCGCGCGAACGCCATGTCGGAGGCGCCCACCTGCAGCGGGATCATCCAGTTCGCGAAGCCCACGAAGGCCGGCATGATGGCGCCGAACACCATGATCAGGCCGTGCATGGTGGTGAACTGGTTGAAGAGCTCGGGGTTCACCAGTTGCAGGCCGGGCTGGAACAGCTCGGCACGGATCAGGAGGGCCAGGATGCCGCCCACCATCAGCATGGTGAAGCTGAACAGCAGGTAGAGCGTGCCGATGTCCTTGTGGTTGGTCGCGAACACCCAGCGGCGCCAGCCGGTGGGCGCGTGGTGGTCGTGATGCTCGTCGTGTGCGTGGTCGCCGTGGGCGTGACCGTGGGGGTCGAGGACTGCGCTCATTTCGTTGTTCCTTGCAATTTCTTCTTCGCGGGGCGCTGCCGTATCACTTGCCGCGCAGGGCCAGCACTTCGGCCGGCTGCACCAGCTGGCCCGTCTTGTTCGACCAGCTATTCTTGGTGTACGTGGCCACTGCCGCGAGATCGGTATCGCTCAGTTGTTTCCAGGAAGGCATCGCGCCGTTGTTCTGACCGTTGAGCAGCACTTCGAGCTGCACCTTGTGGTCTGCAGCGACCACCTTGGCCGAGCCGTCGAGCGGCTTGATGGGGCCTGCACCCTTGCCGTTGGCCTGGTGGCAGGCGGCGCAGTTGGCGGCATAGACCTTCTCGCCGCGCACCAGCATCTCGGGCAGCGCCCAGACCTTGGTCGGATCGTCGAGCTTGGCGGCAGCTTCCTTGCGCTTGGCGGCAACCCAGGTCGTGTAGTCGGCCGACGAAACCACCTTCACGTGGATCGGCATGTAGGCGTGCTCCTTGCCGCACAGCTCCTGGCACTGGCCGTAGTAGTCGCCTACGGTTTCGGCGCGGAACCAGGTGTCGCGCACGAAGCCGGGAATCGCGTCTTGCTTCAGGCCCAGCTGCGGCACGGCGAACGCGTGGATCACGTCGTTGGCGGTGGTGATGATGCGAACCTTCTTGTTGACCGGCACCACCAGCGGGTTGTCGACCTTGAGCAGGTAGTCGTCGGGCATCGCGCCCTTGGCGCCTGCATCGGACATCGCGCGCTGCGAGCTGTCGAGCGTGGAGATGAAAGCCAGGCCCTCACCTTCGCCGTTCAGGTAGTCGTAGCCCCACTTCCACTGATAACCCGTGGTCTTGATCGTGAGGTCGGCGTTGGTGGTGTCCTTCTGGGCCACCAGCACCTTGGTGGCGGGCAGCGCCATCACGATCACGATGAGGAAGGGAACGATGGTCCAGATGACCTCGACCACCACCGATTCATGGAAGTTGGCAGCCTTGTGGCCCACCGACTTGCGGTGCTTCCAGATCGAATAGAACATGACCGCGAACACGGCGACGAAGATGACCGTGCACAGAATCATCATGATCGTGTGGAGCAGATGCTGCTCCTGCGCGATCTTGGTCACACCGACCGGAAGATTCAACTGGCGAACCGAAGGGCCGCCGGGCAGATCGTTGACTGCGTGCGCCGCGCTGCTGAAAGCCGCGCCGGCCGCCAGCAACAGATTCGCCGGCCTGTACTTATTGCGCCAAATGCTCTTCATCGTGTTCACGTTTCTTCAATTTTTTCGACAAACCCAACCGTGCAGCGCTGCGCAAGCCGCTTCAAGCGCCACGCAACGCCATGCGAATCTCGCGCGCCAGTGCTGCACGCAACTCCGGGCGTACATAGCGCCCCACCCTGACTGATTGCCCCTGCCCCGAGACCTCGATCAGCGAGCGATCGCTGGTCTGCGGTTCGATCCGCACCTGGTGCGGAAGAAATTCCGTGCGTTCGTAGTACCCACCATCCTCGAGCTCCACGACCAGCCGGCCGCCCTGCAGGGCGATCCGTTCTCCATCGGTCGCATGCCGCGCGTACAGCATGAATGCGAAACCCACCGCGGCCAGCTCGAGCCAGGCGAATGGCAGAACCAGCGGCGCACCGTGCAGCCAGAACACCGTACCGATACCGAGCGATACCACGCACAGCGACGCGTAGAGCCAGCCCAGCTGGCTCGGGGTCACCGAGCAGTTCCGCTTCAGGAACCAGTGGATGCTCTGGCCTGAAACGGTGGCAAAACGAAACACGGAATTCGACACGGGCGAGTTCAGCAAATCGGTGCGTCGATGGTCGCCAAATCCCTCGTACGCCCTCGTACAAACGGGATCCGACAGCCCCTCGATCGCGGGACAATACCCGCGAGTTTCACGCAACGGCGGATTGTAGCGGGTAGATACCGGCGCTCGCAGGCCCTGTGGGACGCCTACGGGTCACTACTACTAGGCAATCAGGCGCCGGGGCGACCTCGTTGCAGCATCGAGCGCATTTCGCGCAGCGACACCGCGCTTTCGGCCGATAGCGAGACGCGCGGCGTCGGCTTGAAGGCGTGGCCGTAGATCACCTCGAAGGTCAGCGCGATGTGGCCGTTGCCGCCCTCGGCCGGCGCGAGTTCGGGCAGTGCGCCCTTCAGCGCCTTGTGCCAGGTCTTGCCGCGCAAGGCCGGGAAACGCCCCGGGTGCAAGTTGCGGCCCAACGTGCGCAACTCGGCCAGCGCCGCCTCGGGCGTGGCCCAGGTCAGCACGATGCGTTCCATGTCCATCACGGGCTCGGCGAAGCCGGCGTGCACCAGCATGTCGCCCCAGTCGTGCATGTCGGTGTATTCGTGGCCGGCCGCAGGCCAGCCGAGGCGGGCATGCAGCGCCCGCAGTTCACGCACGGTGTCGGGGCCGAGGCACGAGAACATCAGGAAGCCGTCGGTCGCGACCAGCCGGTGCCACTGCGAGATCAGCGCCTCGGGGTCGGCCGCCATGTGCAGCGACATGTTGGCCCAGAGAAGGTCGACGCCGTCTTCGGGCGGCACGTCGAAGCGGGCCTTGCCGCCCTGCCAGCGGCGCGCGCTCCACCAGGGCGCAGCCAGCGCCTCACTGGTCCTGGCGGCCAGGACCGGTTCGGGTTCGATCACATAGGAAGCCGCATCGCGATAGCGGCGTGCCACCAGTTCGTGCGCCTCGAGGCCGCCTCGCAGCGGCGCCCAGTCGGCCCAGGTGCGGGGCTGCGCCTTGATCCATTGCAGCCGGTCTTCCATGCGACGACCGATTTCCTCGTGCAGCCATGGCGAGCCCTCGGCAGGCGCGAGCCGGCGCCAGCGTGCGGCCGCCGTGAGGTCGATGGTCGGCGGTCTTCTTGCGGGGTCGGTGGCCATGGGGCCGTGAGTATATTGAGACCATGCTGAACCACCGGGCCCTGAGGCCTTTCACCTCCCTGCTCGCGCGGCTGCCCAGCCAGTGCGAGGTCTGCCGCGCCTGGCCTTCGCAACCGGTGTGCGACGCCTGCGTCTCGCGCTTCGCGCCGCCCGCCATGCGCTGCAGCGGCTGTGCCCTGCCGGTGCCCGAAGGCGTGGCTCGGTGCGGCGACTGCGTGCTGCATCCGCCACCACTGGACGCCTGCCTCGCGGCCTGCACCTATGCATGGCCCTGGCCCGATGCCATCGCCCGGTTCAAGTTCCGCGGCGATGCCGGCTGGGCCGGCCCCTTCGCGACCCTGCTGCGCAGTGCGCCCTGGGTGGAGCCGGCGCTGGAGCAGTGCGACATCGTGCTGCCGATGCCGCTCGCGCCCGGCCGCCTGCGCGAGCGCGGCTTCAACCAGTCGCTTGAGCTCGCGCGCCGCATGGCGCCGGCCAAGACCGACGCGACGCTGCTTCTGCGCACGCGCGAAACCCCGGCGCAGAGCGGCCTCGC
The DNA here is from genome assembly GCF_030812215.1 of Variovorax boronicumulans. Lineage (GTDB taxonomy): Bacteria > Pseudomonadota > Gammaproteobacteria > Burkholderiales > Burkholderiaceae_C > Variovorax > Variovorax boronicumulans_C. The sequence continues at coordinate 167,155 of NZ_JAUSSG010000004.1, forward strand.
ACGTGCCGAGCGCCTGCGCAATCTTCGCGGTGCCTTCGCCGTGGAGCCGCTGCGCGCTGACCAGGTGCGGGGCAAGCGCATCGTGCTGGTCGACGACGTGATGACCAGCGGCGCCTCGCTGTTCGCTGCCGCAGATACATTGAGGTTGTCCGGCGCCGCGCACATCACCGCGGTGGTGCTGGCTCGCACCGACCCGCCGCGCTGACCGCCTCCCGCGCAAGCCCGCCGACAATCGCCGGATGTTCCATATCGTCCTGGTCCACCCCGAAATTCCGCCGAACACCGGCAACGTGATCCGGCTCGCCGCCAACACCGGCTGCACGCTGCATCTGGTCGAGCCGCTCGGCTTTTCGATGGACGACCGCCTGTTGCGCCGCGCCGGACTCGACTATCACGAGTACGCCGAGGTGAAGCGCCATGCCGACTGGCAGGCACTGATCGAAGCGGAAGGTCCGCCTGCCGACCGCATGTTCGCCCTCACCACCCGCGGCACGCGCGCCGTGCACGACGTGCGCTTCCAACCGGGCGACTGGCTGGTGTTCGGCTCCGAAACCAGCGGCTTGCCGCCTGCGGTGCGCGACGGCTTCGCCGAACCCCAGCGCCTGCGCCTGCCGATGCGCGAGGGGCAGCGCAGCCTGAATCTCTCGAATGCGGTGGCGGTGACGGTGTTCGAAGCCTGGCGGCAGAACGAATTCAACTGAGAAGGTGTGAATAAACCTACTGCGCGGTCCGATCTCGCACCGCTCGCTACGGTTTCTTCACACCTTCTGACCCTTCGGGCGACAAGGGCGCATCCGGTCGACGCTGCAGAGCGTATGGATGACATGCCGGCGCGAAAAGCAGTTGCTGCACCCCGCTCCGGCATCGAGTCCCTCAACGCTTTGCCTCAAGGAGTTCCGTCATGAATGCCAAGTCGATTGCCTTCGCGACCTTCGCCACCCTCGCCCTCAGCACCGGCGCCCAGGCCTTCCAGGGTGAACAGAACCCGCTGCCGCCCGCGCCCTTCCAGTCGACGCTGTCGCGCGCCGAGGTGCAGGCCCAGGCCCGCCAGCCGCTGAAGATCGGCAACGGCGGCACTGGCGTGGCCCAGCAGACCAACGGCAACACCGACCGTGCCGCGGTCCGTGCCAGCGCGCTCGGCATCACCCGCCAAGGCGCCGCCACCTACGGCGAAGTGACCGACCGCCGGATGTAAGAAAGCAAGAAAACCGCGCTCAGCGGTAGCGGCGCACCACCGACTCGGCAACGCAGGCCGGCTTGGCTGCGCCTTCGAGCTCGATGGCGGTTTCCCAGGTCATCTGGAGGCCGTCATCGGGAATCGGCTCCGCGGTGAGCAGCTTCATGCGGGCCCGCAGCCGTTTGCCCACCGGCACGGGCGACATGAAGCGCACCCGGTTCAGCCCGTAGTTCACACCCATGCGCGACTCGACCACGTCGATCGCCACCTCGAAGAATTTCGGCAGCAGCGACAGCGTCAGGAAGCCGTGGGCAATCGGCCCGCCGAAGGGGCCGGCCTTGGCCCGCTCGACATCGACATGGATCCACTGGTGATCGCCCGTTGCCTCGGCGAACTGGTTGACCTGCTCCTGCGTGACGGTGATCCAGTCGCTCACGGCGACTTCCTGGCCGACGCAGGCGGCAAGATCCTGAAGGGTCTGGAATGTCTTTTTGGTCATGCGGGGCATTCTGGTGCCAAGGGCTTGGGCACGGCTGTCGGCATCGCGACAACCGGAGTCAGGGAAAACCGGGGGCCATCAAGCCTCGAGCCACTGACAGATGGGCTGCCACTGCTCCAGGTCGCGCTGCACGCGGCCCGGTGCAATATCGAACAGCGTGAGCCCGCGCGCCGCGAGCTGCACGTAGTTCTGCGTGTCGCGCAGCTCGCCCAGCACCGGCACGCCGAGCCCGGCGATGAATTCGTTGAGCCGATCGGCCGCCAGGGTGCGCGCGTTCACACGCATGCCCACGAGGCCGATCTTCGCTTTCTCGGCCTTGCGCTGCTCCAGCAGCCGGTCCAGAAAATCGCGCGTCGCGTAGATGTCGAAGATGCTCGGCTGCAGCGGCACGATCACGCGGTCGGCCATCGCCAGCACTTCCTTGAAGCGCCAGCCGTGCAGGCCGGCGGGTGTATCGAGCACCGCGTGCGTGGTGCCGCGCGGAGGGCGCACCACGGTGCTGTCGCCAGAGGCTTCCCAGGTGGAAATGGGCCGGGCCATCGGTGGGCGCAGGCCCAGCCAGAGCCGCGAGGACTGCTGGCGGTCCACGTCGCCCAGCATCACGGCATGACCGCGGCTCGCAAAGTAACCCGCGATGTTCGTCGCGATCGTCGACTTGCCAACGCCACCCTTGGGGTTGGCGACCAGAACCACCGGCATGAAGTTCTCCTCCAGAGCTGGAACAGGACAGGATGGTAGTGCCTCGCCCTTTCGGGGCCGGTGAATCGCCTCCGGTTGCGCTATGTTCGCGGCATGACGACAACAACACTTCCGGGAAACCCCGCCACTGACAGCGGCGGTATCTATGTGATCGCGGCCCACCCCCACTGGCGCGACTCTCGTGTCAACCGCCGCCTGCTGGCCGCGGCGCGCGCGGTGCCCGGGGTGGAGGTCTGCGATCTCTACGGCAGCTACCCCGACTTCGCCATCGACGTCGAGGCCGAGCAGGCCCGGCTCGCGAAGGCCCGCCTCGTCGTGCTGGTGCACCCGATCCAGTGGTATTCGATGCCGGCGCTGCAAAAGCTCTGGGTCGACGACGTGCTCAGCTACGGCTGGGCCTACGGCCCCGGCGGCACCGCCCTGCAGGGCAAGGACCTCTGGCTGGTCGCGACCACCGGCAGCCCCGAGCCGAGCTACCACCCCCAGAGCTACCATCGCTATTTCTTCGACGCCTTCCTGCCGCCTTACGAGCAGACCGCCGCGCTCTGCGGCATGCGCTTCCTGCCGCCGCTCATCTTCTACGGTGCGCGCAGCGCCGACGAGGCCGAGGTGACGGCGCATGTCGACACCTACGCCCAGCGCCTGGGCAGCTACCCCGACTGGCCCGAGATCGAGGAGATCGACGCCTGCATCGCCTGCCCCGTGCCCGAAGCCGACCGCCCGGCCGAATCGGACGACATGGGCCAGGTGGTGTCGAGCGCCTTTCACTCCGCGATGGCGCGTGGCATCGCCTCGATATCCGCCGCCAGCGAAGCCACGAACGACGGCAACCGGGAAGGCTCGGCCTGAGCATGGAACACGCACCCGCCTGGCTGACCAACAGCCTGATCTACCTGGGCGCCGCCGTGCTGGTGGTGCCGCTGTCGAAATTCCTCGGGCTCGGCTCGATCATCGGCTACCTCGTGGCCGGCATCGCGATCGGCCCGTGGGGCCTGGGCCTCGTGTCCAGCGTCGAAGATGTGCTGCATTTCGCCGAGTTCGGCGTGGTGTTGATGCTGTTCCTCGTGGGCCTGGAACTCGAGCCCAAGCGCCTGTGGAACCTGCGCCGGCCGATCTTCGGCTGGGGCGCGGCCCAGGTGCTGAGCTGCGCCGCAGTGCTGTTTGCCGTGGGCTGCGCGCTGGGGGCCGAATGGCGCGTGTCGCTGGTGGCATCGCTCGGCCTCGCACTCTCCTCGACCGCCATCGCGCTGCAGGTGTTCGGCGAACGCAATCTGCTGAAAACGCCGAGCGGACAGGCTGGTTTCTCGATCCTGCTGTTCCAGGACGTGGCGGCCATTCCAATCCTCGCGCTGCTGCCGCTGCTGGCGGGCGCCACCGCCGCCGAGCATTCGCTCAGCGGCCTGGACCGCGCGCTCGAGGCGCTGAAGATCGTCGGCGTGATCGCCGGCATCATCCTCGGCGGCCGCTTGCTGCTGCGTCCGATCCTGCGCTGGATCGCGCGCAGCGACACGCCCGAGATCTTCACCGCCGCGGCGCTGCTGCTGGTGGTGGCCATCGCGGCGCTGATGCAGCTGGTGGGCCTGTCGATGGCACTCGGCGCCTTCCTCGCCGGCGTGCTGCTCGCGGAAAGCGAATACCGGCGCGAACTGGAGACCGACATCGAGCCTTTCAAGGGCTTGCTGCTCGGTCTCTTCTTCATTGCCGTGGGCATGTCGATCAACTTCGGCGTGCTGATCGCGAGCCCCTGGGTGATGGCCGCGCTGGTGATCGGCTTCATGGTCATCAAGCTGGTCGTGATCTACGCGCTCGCCAAGGCGATGGGCCTGGCCTACCAGGAGCGGCCTGTGTTCACGCTGCTGCTCGCACAGGGCGGCGAGTTCGCGTTCGTGGTGTTCCAGGCAGCGGGCCCCGACGTGCTGCCGCCCGAGACCACGTCGCTCCTGATCGGCGCGGTGGCGCTGTCGATGCTGCTGTCGCCGCTCCTGCTGGTGCTGCTCGACAAGTTCGTGCTGCCGCGCTACAGCCGCAACCAAGGCCCGCAGCTCGAAGAAATCTCGGAGCAACAAGACGCCAAGGTGCTGATCTGCGGCTTCGGCCGCTACGGCCAGATCGTCGGCCGCATGCTGATGTCGCAGGGCCTGCGCGTCACGGTGCTCGACCACGATGCCGACACCGTCGAGGGCCTGCGCCAGTTCGGGTTTCGTGTGTTCTACGGCGACGCGACGCGGCTCGACCTGCTGCGCACCGCAGGCGCCGGATCGGCCAAGGCCATCGTGGTGGCGGTGGACGACATCGAGCAATCGCTGGAAATCGTCGACCTCGTGAAGGAGAACTTTCCGCAGGCCCGGATCATCGCGCGAGCACGCAACGTGACGCACCTCTTCCAGCTGCGCGATCGCGGCGTGACCGACGTCGAGCGCGAGGTGTTCGAGTCGTCGCTGCGCAGCGCCCGCTCCACGCTGGAGGCGTTGGGCTGGCCGGCACACGAGGCGCGGGAGTCGACGATGCGATTCCGCCGCCGGAACATCAAGCTCAGCGACGAGATCTATCCGCACTACAAGGACCGCGCCAAGCTGATCGCGGCCAACAAGGCGGGCCGGCAGCAGTTCGAGGAACAGATGGCACGCGAGCGCGAGGAGCGGCAGCGGCGCTCGGGGCGTGACTGGGACCGGATCGACGAGAAGGAAGAGGCGGATTCGTAACCCGCCCTTCTTCAGCCTTCCAGCCTCAGCAGCCTGACCGCATTGCCTTTCAGGATCCCCGGCATCACCTCGGGCTTGAAGCCCGCCGCCTCGAAGTCTTTCATCCAGCGGTCGGGCGTGATCAGCGGGTAGTCGCTGCCGAACAGGATGCGGTCCTTCAGCAGCGTGTTCGCGTACTGCACGAGCTGCTTCGGAAAGTACTTCGGGCTCCAGCCCGAGAGATCGATCCACACGTTGGGCTTGTGCGTTGCCACGCTCAGCGCCTCGTCCTGCCAGGGGAAGCTGGGGTGGGCCATGACGATCTGCATGTCGGGGAAGTCGATGGCCACGTCGTCCAGGTGCATCGGGTTGCTGTACTCCAGCCGCAACCCGCCGCCGCAGCGCATGCCCGAGCCGATGCCGCTGTGGCCGGTGTGAAAGATCGCCGGCAGCCCGTACTCGGCAATCACCTCGTAGATCGGCCAGGCCATCTTGTCGTAGGGGTGGTAGCCCTGCACCGTGGGGTGGAACTTGAAGCCTTTCACGCCGTGCTCCTCGATGAGCCGACGCGCCTCGCGCGCACCCATCTTTCCCTTGTGCGGATCGATGCTGCCGAAGGCAATCATGATGTCGCTGTTCTTTGCCGCGGCCTCGGCGATCTCTTCATTGGGGATGCGGCGGCGGCCCATGTTCGACTCGGCATCGACCATGAACATCACCAATCCGATCTTTCTTTCACGGTAGTACGCCACGCTCTCGGCGATGGTCGGGCGGCCGCTCGATCCGAAGTACTTGTCGGCGGCGCGGTCGTACTCCTCGCCGTAGTTGTCGAACGGGTTCCAGCAGCTCACTTCGGCGTGGGTGTGGATGTCGATGGCGATCAGGTTCCGGTGGTCCATGTCGTTGTCTCCAATGCGGGTAAGTCCCTAGGATCCAAGGCATTCAAATGCCTTGAATTGATTATTTATCATAACCATAATTCAAGTCACACTCAAACCCGATCATGACCAATCCCGACCTTCAACTCGACATTCGCGACGACGTCGCCATCGTTCGCCTCGCGCGCGGCGCCAAGCGCAATGCGCTGTCGGACGGCCTGATCCTCGCGTTGCGAGACACCTTCGAGCAGTTGCCCTCCACCGTGCGCGCCGCGGTGCTCGACGGCGAGGGCCCGCACTTCTGCGCCGGCCTCGACCTCTCCGAACTGAAAGAGCGCGACGCCGGCCAGGGCATGCAGCATTCGCGCCTGTGGCACGGTGCGCTCGACCTGATCCAGCACGGCCCGGTGCCGGTGGTCGCGGCGCTGCACGGCGCGGTGGTCGGCGGCGGGCTCGAGCTGGCGAGCGCCTGCCACATCCGCGTGGCCGACCGCTCCACCTTCTACGCGCTGCCCGAAGGTTCGCGCGGCATCTTCGTGGGCGGCGGCGGCTCGGTGCGCATCCCCAAGCTCATCGGCGTGGCGCGCATGACCGACATGATGATGACCGGCCGCGTCTACAACGCCGAAGACGGCGAACGCGCCAACTTCGCGCAGTACCTGGTCGACGAGGGCGCCGCTTTCGACAAGGCCTTCGAACTCGCCAAGCGCATCGCCACCAACGCGCCGCTCACCAACTACGCGCTGATGCACGCACTGCCACGCATCGCCGAGCAGTCGGCCGACCACGGCTTCTTCACCGAGGCGCTGATGTCCGGCATCGTGCAGGCTGCGCCCGAAGCGAAGGAGCGCGTGCGCGACTTCCTCGAAGGCCGCGGCGCGAAGGTGAGCAAGGGATGACCGCCGTGCGCTATCGCCCGCTGGCTTTCGGCGTGACCCGCGCGGTCTTGCGCGACGGCGCGCCGGGCACCCGTTACCTGCAGGCCGAGACGCAGCTCGCGCCCTACCGCGAGCGCATGACCGACCGCCTCGCGCATTGGGCCGAGCACGCGCCCGATCGCACCTTCATCGCCCGCCGCGAACGGCTGGCCGACGGCAGCACCGGCGACTGGCTGCGCGTGTCGTACGCGCAGGCGTTGCAGGAAGCGCGCGGCATCGGACAGGCACTGCTCGACCGCGGCCTGAACGCCGAGCGCCCGGTTGCGATCCTCAGCGAGAACGGCATCGAGCACGCGCTGCTCGCGCTCGGCTGCCTCTATGCCGGCGTGCCTTACTGCCCGGTATCGCCGCCCTACTCGCTCGTGAGCCAGGATTTCGAAAAGCTGCGCCATGTGCTGGACACGCTCACGCCGGGCCTGGTGTTCGGTGCCGATGCCGCGCGCTACGGCCGTGCCATCGAAGCCGCCGTGCCGGCCGGCACCGAGGTCGTGCTCGCCGAAGGCCGGCTCGAAGGCCGCGCCACCACCGCCTTCTACGCGCTGGCGTCGACGCCCGCAACACCCGCCATCGACGCCGCGATGCGCGCGACCGGCCCCGACACCATCACCAAATTCCTCTTCACCTCGGGCTCGACCAAGATGCCCAAGGCGGTGATCAACACGCACCGCATGTGGTGCGCCAACCAGCAGCAGTTGCGCCAGTCGATTCCCGCGCTGGGCGACGAGCCGCCGGTGCTGGTCGACTGGCTGCCCTGGAACCACACCTTCGGCGGCAACCACAACGTGGGCATCGTGCTGGACAACGGCGGCACGCTCTACATCGACGACGGCAAGCCCACGCCCGCGGGCATGGCCGAGACGCTGCGCAACCTGCGCGAGATCGCGCCCACCATCTACTTCAATGTGCCCACCGGCTTCGAGGCGATCGCGAACGCCATGGAAAGCGATGCGGTGCTGCGCCGCAACCTGCTGTCGCGCGTGAAGATGTTCTTCTACTCGGGCGCCGCGCTCTCTCAGCCGATCTGGGACAGCCTGCACAGGACCCAGGAAGCCGAGGTCGGCGAGCGCATCGTGATGGGCACGGGCCTTGGCATGACCGAGTCGGGCCCGTTCGCGCTCTACGTCACCGGACCCGAGGTGAAGTCGGGCGACGTCGGCCTGCCCGCAGCCGGCATCGAGCTCAAGCTGATCGAGGTCGACGGCAAGACCGAGGTGCGCTATCGCGGTCCCAACATCACGCCCGGCTACTGGCGCGCGCCCGACGCCACGGCCGAGGCCTTCGACGAAGAGGGCTTCTTCTCGACCGGCGACGCGGTGAAGTGGATCGATGACGCGAACATCCACCGCGGCCTGCGCTTCGACGGCCGCATCGCCGAAGACTTCAAGCTCGCCACCGGCACCTTCGTGAGCGTGGGCCCGCTGCGCGCGAAGATCATCGCGGCCGGCGCGCCCTACGTGCAGGACGCGGTGCTGACCGGCATCAACCTGAAGGAAGTCGGCGCGCTGATCTTCCCGACGCAGAAGGTGCGCCAGCTCGCAGGCCTGGCCGCCGACGCCACGATGCAGCAGGTGCTCGAAAGCGCCCCGGTGCAGGCGCACTTCCAGCAGGTGGCGAACGATCTGGCCGCCATGGGCACCGGCAGCGCGAACCGCATCGCACGGCTGCACCTGATGGCCGAGGCGCCCTCCATCGACAAGGGCGAAGTGACCGACAAGGGCTCGATCAACCAGCGCGCCGTGCTCAAGCACCGCGCCGCACTCGCCGAAGCGATGCATGCAGGCACGCTGCCCTTCACGCTGACGCCCCGCTAACTTCTTCCAGGAGACAACACACATGAAGATCGAAGGACAAGCCGCACTCGTCACCGGCGGCGCATCGGGCCTCGGCGAAGCCACTGCGCGCGAACTCGCACGCCTGGGCGCAAAGGTCGCCGTGCTCGACCGCAACGCCGCGCTCGCCGAGAAGGTGGCCGCGGAGATCGGCGGCGTCGCCTGCGCCTGCGCCTGCGACATCACCGACACAGACAGCGTCACCGCCGCACTCGACAAGGCTGCCGCAGCGCATGGCCCCGCACGCATCCTGATGAACGTCGCAGGCATCGGCAGCGCCAAGCGCATCGTCGGCAAGGACGGCAACCCGGCGCCGCTGGAAGACTTCGTGCGCGTGGTCAACATCAACCTCATCGGCGGCTACAACATGGCGCGCCTCTTCGCGGCACGCTGCGCGAAACTCGACGCGCTCGACAACGGCGAGAAAGGCGTGATGCTCTTCACAGCCTCCGTCGCGGCCTTCGACGGGCAGGTCGGCCAGCAGGCCTACAGCGCCTCGAAGGGCGGACTCGTCGGCATGACGCTGCCGATGGCGCGCGACCTCGCGCAGCACGCCATCCGCGTGTGCACCGTCGCGCCCGGCCTCTTCGCCACGCCGCTGCTGCTGGAACTGCCCGAGGCGGTGCAGCACTCGCTGGCCGCATCGATCCCGTTTCCGCCGCGCCTTGGCCAGCCCTCGGAATTCGCCGAATTGGCCTGCCACATCGTGACGAACGGCCACCTCAACGGCGAGGTGATTCGCCTCGACGGCGCCCTTCGAATGGCACCGCGTTGATTCCAGCCCCGCAGCAAAACCAGGAGACAAAACCATGACCACCCGACGCCAGTTCGTGAACATGCTCGGCGGCACAGCCGCCATCGGCACCCTGCATCCTCTCGCCGCGCTCGCGCAGGCGGTGCAGCAGCAGGTGAAGATCTACTACGGCTTCCCGGCCGGCAGCGCGGGCGACAGCGTGGCGCGCCGCGTGGCCGACAAGCTCGGCGAAACGCCGTTCACCAAGACGAACCCGGTGGTCGAGAACAAGCCCGGCGCGGGCGGCCGCATCGCGCTCGACACGCTCAAGACCTCGCCGGCCGACGGCTCGGTGCTGTGCCTCGCGCAGGCCTCGGCGCTGTCGATCTATCCGCACATCTACACCAAGCTGGCCTACGCCATTCCCGATTTCGCGCCGATCTCCATCGGCGCCGTGATGACGCACGGCCTGGCCGTCGGCCCGATGGTGCCGGCCAGCGTGAAGACGCTGAAGGACTACATCGCCTGGGCCAAGGCCAACCCCGGCCAGGCCAGCTACGGCTCGCCGGGTGCGGGCTCCACGCCGCATTTCCTGGGCGCGCTGCTGGGCCTGAGCACCGGCGCCGACCTGCGCCACGTGCCCTACCGCGGCTCGCTGCCCGGCATCAACGACGTGGTGGGCGGCCAGATCGCCTCGTGCCTGACACCCGCCGGCGATTGCCTGCCGTTCGCCAAGGCCGGCAAGCTGCGCGTGCTGGCCACCTCGGGCGCGCAGCGTCCGGCCTACCTGCCCGATGTGCCCACCTTCACCGAGCAGGGCTTCCCGGAGATCGTCGCCGACGAATGGTTCGGCTTCTTCGCGCCGGCGAAGACGCCCGCGCCCGTCGTCAACGCCGCGAGCACCGCGATCCAGGCCGCGCTCAAGGACAAGGCCGTGGCCGACGGCCTGCTGTCGGTCGGGCTGATCGCGCATGGCTCCTCGCCCGAGGACATGAAGAAATCGCTGCAGGCGGAATACGAACGCTGGGGTCCGCTGGTCAAGAAGATCGGCTTCACCGCCGAGTCCTGACGCACCCGATGGATTACCGGCCTCGCCCCGAAGACGTCCGCTTTCTCCTGAACGTGGTGCTCGATGCGCCTGCGCGGCTGCAGGCGCTCGCGCCCTTCGCGGAGGTCGACCAGGCGCTGCAATCGCAGGTGCTCGACGAGGCCGCGCGCTTCGTCGGCGAGGTGGTGGCGCCCGTCAACCGCGCAGGCGACGAAGTCGGCTGCCGCTTCGACAAGGGCGAAGTCATTTCGCCGCCGGGATTTCGCGAGGCGTACCAGGCCTTCGTCGACGGCGGCTGGCCCGCGCTCTCCGCCGCAACGGAAGACGGTGGCCAGGGGCTGCCTTCGGTGCTCGAGGCCGTGCTCTACGAATGGCTCAGCGCCGCGAACCACGGGCTCACGATGGCGCCGGGCTTGCTGCACGGCGCCTACGCCTGCCTCAAGCACCACGGCAGCGACGCGCTGAAGACCCGCTACCTGCAGAAGATCGCGACCGGTGAATGGCTCGCCACCATGTGCCTCACCGAAGCGCATGCGGGGAGCGACCTCGGGCAGGTGCGTACGCGCGCCGTGCCGCAGGCCGATGGCAGCTTTCGGGTGAGCGGCAGCAAGATCTTCATCTCGGGCGGCGAGCACGACCTGACGCCGAACATCGTTCACCTCGTGCTGTGCCGCCTGCCCGATGCGCCGGCCGGGCCCAAGGGCCTGTCGCTGGTGCTCGTGCCCAAGCTGCTGCAGGGCGGTACGCGCAACGCGGTGCATTGCGAGCGCATCGAGGAAAAGATGGGCCTGCACGGCAGCCCCACCTGCTCGATGCGCTTCGACGACGCCACCGGCTGGCTGGTCGGCGAAGCGGGCCGCGGCCTCGCCGCGATGTTCGTGATGATGAATTCGGCGCGCCTGCACGTGGCGCTGCAGGGCATCGGCCTGCTCGACGCCGCCTGGCAGAAGGCCGATGCCTATGCGGCCGAACGCCGCCAGATGCGCGCACCCGGCGCCGTGCCCGCGAGCCGAGGCACGGAAGCAGCCGACCTGATCGCCGAGCACCCCGCCGTGCGCCGCATCCTCGACACGCAGCGCGCCTGGATCGACGGCGCGCGCACGCTCGCCTATCGCAGCGCGCTGATGCTCGACGTGGCCGCGCACGACGCCGACCCCAAGGCCCGCGAGCGTGCGCAGCGCTGGTGCTCGCTCGTCACGCCGGTGCTCAAGGCTGCCTGCACGCAGCAGGCCTTTCACGGCGCGAGCGAATGCCTGCAGGTGTTCGGCGGCCATGGCTATGTGCGCGAGTGGGGCATCGAGCAAGTGGTGCGCGACGCGCGTGTGACGATGATCTACGAGGGCACCAACGAGATCCAGGCCATCGACCTCCTGGTGCGCAAGGTGCTCCCCGACGGCGGGGCCGCGATGTCGGCCGTGCTGCTCGAGTTGCGCGACGCGCTCGATGCATCGCGCGAGGCCGACGCCGACGTGCAACGCCGGCTCGCGCAACTGCGCTACCTGGGCACCACCATCGCGATGTCCGCGCATGCCAACCCGGTGCTGCCCTTCGAGGTCGCAGACGACTACCTGCGGGTGGTGATGCTCACGATGATGGCCTGGGCCTGGGCACGCATCGAGGCCGCCGGCAGCACCGATGACGATGCCGGCAGAGCGCGCGCGGCAGCGGCCTTCCGCCGCTGGGTGCTGCCCGAGTTCGAGATGCGGCTGGGCATCATCAAGCGCGCCTGCGAGAACCTGGCCCTCTCGCATGCAGCGGCGGCGGAAGGTGTCGCGCGGTAGGTTCCCGGCACCGCCACGGGCGGTTACGCTCGGGGCCATGCCTGCACCCGCGAAAAAAACCTCCCCCAAGAACGAGCCCCTCGCGGCTGCATCGACCCGCTCGGAGCGGCTCGATGCCCGCGTGCTCGAAACCCTGGTCGGCTACAACGCCCGCCGCGCCTGGCTGATCATCAGCGGCGTGTTTTCGGAGCGCATGGCGCCCTACGGGCTCAAGCAGATCGATTTCTCGGTGCTCTCGCTGCTGGCGCACAACCCGGGCGCCACCTCGCGGCAGCTGTGCACCACGCTCGACATCCTGCCGCCCAACCTCGTGAGCCTGGTGGCGACGCTGGACAGCCGGGGGCTCATCGAGCGCCGGCCGCATCCGCACGACGGCCGCGCGGTGGGGCTGCATCTCACCTCCGCCGGGGAGGCGCTGGTGCGGGAGGCCGAGCAGACGGTGGTGCAGCTGGAATCCGATGCCAGCGCCAATCTCACAATGCGCGAGCGCGAGACGCTGATCAAGCTGCTGCAGAAGATCTATCTCTGATCAAGAAGACCGTTCGGGCTGAGCCTGTCGAAGCCTTGCGCAGCGCTTCGACAAGCTCAGCGTGAACGGATTTCCTAAAGGCCCCGCTCCACCATGTCGATGAGCCGCTGCCCCAGCGCATGCGTGGTCTCTGCATCGAGCGTGCGCAGCGGCCCGTGGATGATGAGCAGCGCCAGCCCGTGCACCGCCGACCACGCGAGGTATTCGGCATTCGGGCGCCGCGCCGCATCGAGCACGCCGGCGTCCACCAGCCGGTCGATTGCCGCCCCCAATAACTGGAACGGGCCCATGCCGCTCGCCCCTGCAGCCGCGGCGCCCACTTCGCCCTCGCCCTCCTCCGTCACCACGAACGCCGTGCGAAAGAGGCCCGGCTCGGCCTGCGCAAACCGCAGGTAGGCCGTGCCGATGGCGCGCACCTGTGCGCGGGCGAAATCGGCGGGCGGCTGGTCGAAATGCAGCACGGCCAGCTCCGACTCCATCGCCTTGGCGGCGGCCGAGAGCGCTTCGCCGCGAACCGCCAACAGCAGTTCCTGCCGGCTGCCGAAATGCCGATACGCCGCGTTGGGCACCACGCCCACGCGCCGCGTGGCCTCGCGCAGCACCACGGCATCCGGTCCGCCGTCGCGCGCCAGTTCGACACCCGCCTCCAGCAGCGCACGGCGCAGGTCGCCGTGGCGGTAAGTGCTGCGCGCGGGCGGCAGGCTTTCGGGGACGTTGTTCAGCTTCATTGCAATTTCCATGTGGACACTGTCCATTATCCCTGTTATTCTTTGTGGACGGTGTACACAAAGTAGTTCCATCGTATTCGCGCAGAAGCCGCTGCGCATCCTTGAAACCTTTATCAGCCCAAAGGAAATGCCATGAAAGTCCAGTCTTACCTGTCCTTCGAAGGCCGTTGCGATGAAGCGATCGCTTTCTACAAGAAGGCGCTCGGCGCCGAAGTCGTGCAACTCATGCGCTACAGCGACGCACCGGCCGACGCGTTCGAAGGCAACACCGACGCCAGCTGCGCCGGCGCCATGCCCGGCCCCGACAAGGTGATGCATTCGGTGCTGCGCCTCGGCGACACCGAGCTCATGCTCTCCGACGGCCAGTGCTCCGGCAAGGCGGAGTTCAAGGGAGTCATGCTGTCGATCACCGCGTCCACCGATGCCGATGCGCGCAAGTGGTTCGACGCACTGGCCGATGGCGGCCAGGTCATGCAGCCGCTCACGCAAACCTTCTTCACCAGCAGCTTCGGCATGCTGGCCGACCGCTTCGGCGTGGGCTGGATGCTGGTGGTGGACGCCGCCAAGTAACCCATTGCCGCCCCCCCCCCGCCCGCCCCCGTCCTGGAGCCCTTCATGTTCAAGAAAATCGTCCTCGCCATCGTCTTGCTGATCGCGATCGTCCTCATCTATGCGGCCACCCGGCCCGACACCTTCCGCGTGGAGCGCACGGCGCGCATCGCAGCACCGGCCGAGAAGATCTTTCCGCTGATCAACGACTTCCATCGCTGGGGCGAGTGGTCGCCCTACGAGAAGCTGGACCCGGCCATGAAGCGCAGCTTCGGCGGCGCGCCCGCCGGACAGGGTGCCACCTACGCCTGGGAAGGCAACGACAAGGCGGGCGCGGGCAAGATGGAAATCGCCGAGTCGACGCCTTCCTCGAAGGTCGCGATCAAGCTCGACTTCATCAAGCCCTTCGAAGGCCACAACATGGCCGAGTTCACGCTCGCGCCGCAGGGCGACGCCACGCAGGTCACCTGGGCCATGTCCGGCCCGAGCCCCTACATCGCCAAGCTCATGGGCATCTTCTTCAACATGGACCAGATGATCGGCAAGGACTTCGAAACCGGACTTGCCAACCTCAAGACGGCCACCGAAAAGTAACCACCTCAACGCACTGCAAGGAAACCATCATGTCTCCCATCCACGCCTACCTCACCTTCGACGGCAACGCGCAAGAAGCCATGCGCTTCTACGAAAAGACGTTGCGCGGCACCATCCAGATGATGATGACCATCGGCGAAGCGCCGGACACCGAGCAGATGCCGGCCGACGCCAAGAAGCGGATCATGCATGCCTCACTCGCCTACGGCGACGGCATGCTCATGGCCTCCGACACCATGCCCGGCCAGACCTACGAAGGCATGAAGGGCTTCGGCGTTGCGCTGACGCTGGACACCGTCGCCGAAGCGCGCCGCGTGTTCGATGCCTTCGCCGAAGGCGGCACCGTGTCCATGCCCTTCGAGAAGACCTTCTGGGTCGAAGGCTTCGGCATGGTGACCGACCGCTTCGGCACCCCCTGGCTCATCAACGGCGGCAAGCCGCTGGTCTAAGAAAACAGACAGAACGCCGCATCGGCGGCTTTTTCAGGAACCCACTCCATGACCGACACACTCGACAACCGGAAGCGCTGGCTCGCATTGATGGTGCTCTGCCTCGGCGTCCTGATGATCGTGCTCGACACCACCATCGTGAACGTGGCATTGCCCTCGATCCGCACCGACCTCGGGTTCACCGAGACCTCGCTCGTGTGGGTGGTGAATGCCTACATGCTGACCTTCGGCGGCTTCCTGCTGCTGGGTGGCCGGCTCGGCGACCTGTACGGCCACCGCAAGCTCTTCCTGATCGGCCTCGTGCTCTTCACCGTCGCCTCGCTGGCCTGCGGCCTTGCCAACTCGCAGGTGCTGCTGGTGGCGGCGCGCGCGGTGCAGGGGCTGGGCGGTGCGGTGGTCTCGGCCGTCTCGCTCTCGCTGATCATGAATCTCTTCACCGAACCGGCCGACCGCGCGAAGGCGATGGGTGTCTACGGCTTCGTCTGCGCGGGCGGCGGCAGCATCGGCGTGCTGTTGGGCGGCCTGCTCACGAGCTCGCTGAGCTGGCACTGGATCTTCCTGGTGAACCTGCCGATCGGCGTGGCGGTGTATGCGCTCTGCCTTGCGCTGCTGCCCAATGCGCGCGGCCACGCGCATGGCGAAAAACTCGACGTGGCCGGCGCGGTCACCGTCACCCTCTCGCTCATGCTCGCGGTGTACGGCGTGGTCAACGGCAACGAAGCCGGCTGGGGCTCCACGCAGACGCTGGGCCTGCTCGGCGCGGCCGTGGTGCTGCTGGCCATCTTCATCGCCATCGAGGCGCGCGTGCAGCATCCGCTGATGCCGCCGGGCCTCTTTCGCCTGCGCAGCGTGTCGGTTGCCAACGTGGTCGGCGTGCTGTGGGCGGCGGCGATGTTCGCGTGGTTCTTCATCTCGGCGCTCTACATGCAGCTGGTGCTGAACTACACGCCGATGCAGATCGGCCTGGCCTTCCTGCCGGCCAACATCATCATGGCGGTGTTCTCGCTCGGCCTCTCGGCCAGGCTGGTGATGCGCTTCGGCATCCGCAAGCCGCTCGCGGCCGGGTTGTGGCTCGCGGCCATCGGCCTGGCGCTGTTCGCGCGCGCACCGGTCAACGGCAGCTTCGTCACCGACGTACTGCCCGGGATGATGCTGCTCGGCCTGGGCGCGGGCATGGCGTTCAACCCGGTGCTGCTGGCGGCCATGAGCGAGGTCGATCCGGCCGATTCGGGCCTCGCCTCGGGCGTGGTCAACACCGCCTTCATGATGGGCGGCGCCTTGGGCCTTGCCGTGCTGGCCAGCGCCGCAGCAGCGCGCACCGGTTCGATGGAAGCGGCCGGCGCGCAGATGCCGCTCGCGCTCACCGGTGGCTACAACCTTGCATTTCTCGTCGGTGCCGTGTTCGCGGCACTGGCGGGCTTGATCGGGGCCTTGCTGCTTCGCACCGCACCGCCGGCGCAAACGCAGAACAACGAAGAGGCAGCAGCAGCACCCCGCGGAGCGGCGAGCGAATCGACGTCGTGATGAGAACGACGCCATGCAGCCGCCGCTGTTTTTCCTTCAACGGTTCTATCTTTCATTCAGGAGATCTCCCATGGCCCGCTATGTAGACGGTTTCATCGTTGCCATTCCCACCAAGAACGTCGAGGCCTATCGCAAGCTCGCACGCAAGGCCGGCAAGGTCTGGATGGAGTACGGCGCGCTCGAATACGTGGAGTGCATCGCCGACGACGTGAAGCCGGGCAAGCTCACCTCGTTTCCGCAGAGCGTGAAGCTCAAGGCCGACGAGACCGTGGCCTTCTCGTGGATCGTCTACAAGTCGCGCAAGCACCGCGACACGATCAACGCGAAGGTGATGGCCGACCCGCGCATCGCGGCGATGGACCCCAAGACCATGCCGTTCGACGGCAAGCGAATGATCTTCGGCGGCTTCAAGAGCATCGTGGAACTTTGAGCTCGCCCCCAGGCTACGCGCACTTCGTGTCGCTTCTCCTACCCCCTACCGGGGGCAACACCTGAGGCCCGGCAAAGCCGGTTCCTCGGTGTTTCACGAAGGGGCCTGGCCTGCGGCCGGCCTCAGCCAATGAATCCGTCGTAGACCAGTTTCAGGCCTGTGAGCAGCATGCCCAGGTATACGAAGCGATAGAACCACGTCGCGTCGATGCGCCTTGCGATGCGGATGCCCACCCACACGCCCAGCGGCGCGAGCGGCATCAGCGCCACCGAGGTGGCCAGCGTGCGGAAGTCGATGAGGCCGAGCCACGCGTAGGGAATCCACTTGCTGAGATTCACCACGAAGAAGAAGTACGCCATCGTCGCCGTGAACACCACCGGCTTGAGCCTGAGCGGAATCACGTAGGCGTTGATCGGCGGGCCGCCCGCATGGGCGATGAAGCTCGTGAAGCCCGACACCACCGTGAGCACCGCGCCCACGCCGCGCGAGGGCAGCGGATCGTCGGGCTTGGGCGGAAACACGAGCCGCTGCGCGAGAAACAGCAGCGTGAACACGCCGACGATGCCCGCCACCGTGTGCGCCGACAGCACGCGGAACAGCAGCGTGCCGACCACCGTGCCGATCAACCCGAACGGAATCAGGAACTTGAGCAGCGACCGGTCGAAGTCGCGCCGGAACGCGGCGAGCCCCAGCACGTCCATCAGCAGCAACAGCGGCATGAGAATCGCCGCGGCCTGCGGCACCGTGACCGCGAGCGCCATCAGGGGCACCGCGAGCGAACCGAAGCCGGCGCCGAAACCGCTCTTGCTGATGCCGAGCAGAAGCACGGCGGGGACGGCGACCGCATAGAAATGCGGATCGGTGATGAGGGGGAAAGCCATGGGGTGTGACGGAGCGCAGAAAAAAGCCTGCCGTCGGGGGCAGGCTTTGCGAGCGTAGCAGGCCCGGGCCGATGCTTCAGGCGGGCTGCTCTGTCGGACTCGGCGACTTCATCGGATTCAGCACGAAGTCGAAATCCAGGCGCCAGCGGCCGTCGGCCTGCTGCTTCCAGGGCGCCACCAGCGACTGGCGCACCGCGAACACCGCGTCGGAATCGAGCCACTGGTCGCCCTCGCGGAACACGTGCGTGATGAGGTTTTCATAACCGGGCGCCTCGATCTTGAAATGCAGATGCGCGGGCCGCCACGGATGGCGTTTCGTCGCACGCAGCAGGTCGCCCACGGGGCCATCGACCGGGATCGGATAGGCCTCGGCCAGCACGCTCCTGAAATGCAGTGCGCCATCGGGTCCGGTGCGCAGGCGGCCGCGGTTCTCGGCGTGATCGAGCCCTTCCTGCTGCACGTCGTAGTGGCCGCCCTCGTCGGCCTGCCACACATCGACGATCGCACCGGCCACCGGCTCGCCGTCGAGCCCCCGCACCGTGGCGTACACGTCGCAGGGCGCGCCCGCGGCGCCGTTGGCCACGTCGTCGCCGTGCGCGTACTCCGGCGCGCCTTCGACATAGAAGGGCCCGAACACCGTCGCCTCGGTGCAGCCGGCGGGCTTGCCGTTGTTCATGGCGATGGTGAGCATGGAGAGGCCCAGCACGTCCGACAGCAGGATGAACTCCTGGCGCTTGTCGTCGCACATCTGGCCGGTGGCCGTGAGGTACTGGATGCCCTGGAACCACTCGGCCTCGGTGAGCTTCACCTCGCGCGCGAAGGCATGCAGGTGCTGCACCAGGCTGGTCAGGATCTCGTGCAGCCGCGGATCGGGCGTGTCGGCCAGGCGCGCGAGCACGGCCTGGGTGATGTTGTCTTGATTGAGGTTGCGCATCGTGGCTGTCTCCTTGTTCCTGCCGTAGCCGTGTCTGCCGTGTCCGGCTTTTCGAGGGTGCTGCGGACTGTAGGCCGCACGCCGCGCACCCGAAAGCGCCACGGCGCAAATGATTTTTCCGCCCAGCGGAACGGTCGCGGCATCGGTGGGCGCGTGTCGCCGCTCAATGCCGCTGGCGTTCCGAAAAAAAAGTCCCCCACGTTACGTAACAAACGACGAAAGCAGCTCGCTGCATGGCCCGGAGCCGGCCTCTCCAGGCACCGAAAAGTCTTTTGAAATCAACCACATAACCCGCTTGCAGCGAATGCGCCAGAGGCCGGGTGCGCGGGCGGCACGCATGTTGCGCTTTGTGCCTCCTTATTCCTCGAGGAGGTCGCCATGATCACAACCACCCAAGCCCCCGTCGGCTCGATCCCGGCAGCTGCCGACAACGGTGCGGCCCCCGTGGTCCTTGCCCAGGCCAGCGTCACGCCGATTGCGCCCATGGGTGCGGCCGCGACGACGGCGGCGCCCTCCGTGCCCCCGAGCCTCGGTTCGTTGTCCAACGCCACGCCCGGCACGGTGGTCGTGCGCGACGGCGTGCGGATTCCGGTGGACGGCAGCCAGAGCCTGATGGCCGGTGACCGCGTGATCGTTCCCGACGGCGGCCACGCCAACGTGCTGTTCCCCGGCTCCACGACCAACAAAGCGCCGCTCGCGGGCGTGTTCGAAGGCGGCACCGACGCCACCATCGGCTCGACCAAGCTCCCCGGCGGCCTGGAGCAGGTGAATGTGGATGTGGCTGCCGGCAACCTGGAGGTCACGCCGGCCGACAGCGATGCCGACGCCGCCGCCGTGGCGGTGACCAAGAAGGCCGCGGGCGGCAGCGGCATCGGGCTGGGCGAATTCGCGCTCGGCGCGCTGGGCGCGGTTGCCCTCGGCGCTGCATTGAGCGGCGGAGGCGACGGCGGCGGCGGTGTTTCCTTCCTCGCTCCGGGCATCGGCGAAGGCGACGCGGACGCCGATGCGGATGCGGATGCCGACGCGGATGCGGACGGAGATGCGGATGCGGATGCGGATGCGGATGCGGACGCGGATGCCGACGCGGATGCCGACGCCGATGCCGACGCCGACGCTGACGCTGACGCTGACGCTGACGCTGACGCTGACGCTGACGCTGACGCTGATGCTGACGCTGACGCTGACGCTGACGCTGACGCTGATGCGGATGCCGACGCCGACCACCTGCTCGATCCGGGCGACGGCGCCGTGGGCCATCTGGTCGGCGCGCTGGACGACCTCCTCGGACTGGGCGGCGGCAACGGCGCGGCCCGGGCTGCCTCCAGTTCGTCCGGCACGCTGGGGTCGCTGATGCCCACCGTCGACGGCCTGACGGACCTGGTGGACGACGTGCTCTCGCCGATCGCGGGCAACGAGTTCACGGCCAACGATCCGAACGAATTCGATCCGGTGGACGAGACGGTCGAGAACGTGCTCGTGGACATCGGCGGCGTGCTGACCCCGGTGGTCGACGGCCTGCTGGGCAACGGCCTGACGGATGCGCTCATCGACTCGCTGGTCGGCCAGGTCGACTACCTGACCGATGCGCTCGGCAACATCCTGGAGAACGTGCTGGGCAGCGAAGGCCTGCTCGGCGGCGTGACCACCGGCCTCGGCATCGACGGACTGGTGGACGGTTTGATCGGCGACGACGGCGTGGTCGGCCAGGTGCTCGAAGGCCTGTTGGGCGATGACGGTTTGTTGGGCGGCCTCCTCGGCGACGACGGTCTCCTCGGCGGGGTGTTGGGTGACGACGGCCTGCTGGGCGGCTTGCTTGGCGGTGAAGGCGGTCTCCTCGGCGGCGTGCTGGGTGATGACGGTCTCCTGGGCGGCTTGCTTGGCGGCGAAGGCGGTCTCCTTGGCGGCGTGCTGGGCGATGACGGTCTCCTGGGCGGCTTGCTTGGCGGCGAAGGCGGTCTCCTCGGCGGCGTGCTGGGCGACGACGGCTTGCTCGGCGGCCTACTTGGCGGCGAGGGCGGGCTCCTTGGTGGCGTGCTGGGTGATGACGGCCTGCTGGGTGGCTTGCTCGGCGGCGATGGCGGCCTCCTCGGTGGCTTGCTCGGCGACGACGGCCTGGTGGGCGGCCTGCTTGGCGACGACGGGCTCGTTGGCGGATTGATCGGCGGAGACGGCGCGCTGGCCGGCCTGCTGGGCAGCGAAGGCCTCTCCGGCGGACTGCTCGGCGAAGGCGGACTCGTGGACGGTCTGCTCGGCCCAGACGGCGTGGTTGGCGGTCTGCTCGGTGGCGACGGCGGTCTCCTCGGCGGCGTGCTGGGCGGTGAAGGCGGGCTCCTTGGTGGCGTGCTGGGCGACGACGGCCTGCTGGGCGGATTGCTCGGCGGCGAAGGTGGTCTCCTTGGCAGCCTCCTCGGTGACGACGGCCTTCTGGGTGGTGTCCTTGGTGGCGACGGCGGCCTGCTCGGCGGTGTATTGGGCGACGACGGCCTGCTGGGTGGATTGCTTGGCGGCGACGGCGGTCTCCTCGGTGGCCTGTTGGGCGACGATGGCCTCCTGGGCGGACTGCTCGGCGGTGATGGCGGCCTGCTCGGCGGCGTGTTGGGCGACGACGGCCTCCTGGGTGGACTGCTCGGCGGTGATGGCGGCCTGCTCGGCGGCGTACTCGGTGAAGACGGCATCGTCGGCGGCCTGCTCGGCGGCGACGGCGGTCTCCTCGGCGGCGTCCTCGGCGAAGACGGCATCGTCGGCGGCCTGCTCGGCGGCGACGGTGGTCTCCTCGGCGGCGTCCTCGGCGAAGACGGCATCGTCGGCGGCCTGCTCGGCGGCGACGGTGGTCTCCTCGGCGGCGTACTCGGCGAAGACGGCATCGTCGGCGGCCTGCTCGGCGGCGACGGCGGTCTGCTCGGCAGCGTTCTCGGCCAGGACGGCCTCGTCGGCAACCTGCTCGGCGGCCTGCTGGGCGGCAACGGCCCGGCGGCCAACATCCTGGAGCCGGTCTCGTCGCTCACCGATGCCATCGAGCCGGCCGCAGCCAGCGCGACGCACGCGGTGTCCAGTGCCGCAGCGCCGGTGACCGACATCCTGGCCGGCGCAGGCTCGACCCTCGCGCCTGTGACCGCCGTGGTGGAAGGCGTCGGGCAGGCAGTCACCCCGCTGGTGACCGAGGTCGTGACCCCGATCACCAGCCTGGTCGACCATGCGGTGTCGCCGGTGACGAACATCCTGCACGGCCTGCTGGGCTGATCCAGCCGCGCCGAGGCGAACGGCATGAAGCAAGGAGGGACCGGCAACGGTCCCTCTTTTCTTGTGCGCGCCGCAGCCATCGCGGCGCATCGGGCGGCCTCCTAGAATCACCGGCTCGGTGGCCCGGCAAGACAACCGCCGGAATCGGCCGCCCCAAGCCAAGCCCCCCGGAGACACACACCCGCCATGGACCGCTGGACCGAAATCGCCCTGCTCGTGCAGATCGCCGATGCCGGCAGCCTGAGCCGCGCGGCCGAGGCGCTGGGCCTCTCGAACGCCGCCGCGAGCCGCCACCTGAGCGCGCTCGAAGCCCGACTCGGCGCGCGGCTGGTGGAGCGCAACACGCGGCGGCTTTACCTCACCGAGACCGGCCGCGAGTTCTGCGTGCGCGCCAAGTCGATCCTGGCCGACCTGGCCGATGCCGAATCGACGGTGAACGCCACGGCGCTCAATCCGACCGGCGTGCTGCGCATCACGGCCTCGCTCTCGTTCTCGATCCACCACATCGCGCCGCTGCTGCGCGAATACACGCAGCGCTACCCGGGCGTGACGGTGCATGTGGAGGCGGCCAACCGCTACTTCGACCTGATCGACAACAACATCGACGTGGCGATCCGCACGCGCGAGTACGAGCCCGATTCGAACGTCACGATCCGCCGGCTGGGCGAGACGCGGCGCATCCTCGCGGCGTCGCCGCGCTACTTTGCGCAGCACGGTTTTCCGAAGACGCTGGACGACCTCAAGCAGCACAAGCTCTTGATCTACACGCACGCCAACAACCCCAACGAGCTGCGCTTCACGCGCAAGGGCGAGACGCACACGGTGTCGATCGCCGGCCTGCTCGAATCGAACGACGGCCAGGTGCTGCGCGCCGCCGCGCTCGACGGCATGGGCATCCTGGTGCAGCCGACCTACATCGTCTACGAAGACATCGTGGCCGGCCGCCTCGTGCCCACGCTGGACGACTGGGACCTGCCGCACCTGACCATCAACCTGGCGTACCCGAGCCGCAAGCACCTGTCGGCGAAGGTGCGCAGCTTCATCGACTTCATGGCGGCCCACTTCCAGAAAATGGACTACGAGCGCAAGTGGACCAGCCACTTCGGCAGCCACTGACACGGCCTTTCACCCAAAGATGTGCGTAAACGCACATCCCGCTTTCTGGCAGGTCCGCACACTGGAACCGCAACCGCCGCATTCCGTGGCGGACCCTTCCTTTTTCAAGTTCCAAGGATCTGCCATGAACACCGTAGCCACCAACACCTCGCGTGCGCCGATCGAATCGCCGTCGCTCGCCTCCTTCTCCCCCGCCGCGCAGGACGACGCCGGCAAGCTGCTGCTGCGCGTGACGATCGGCGTGCTCGTGCTGCTGCACGGCATCTTCAAGCTCTCGGCCGGGGTGGGCTTCATCGGCGGCATGCTGGCCAAGGCGGGCCTGCCGGGCGGGCTCGCCTACCTCGTGTACGTGGGCGAAATCGTGGCGCCGCTGCTGCTGATCGCCGGTTTCTGGACGCGTGCCGCCGCGGGCGTGATCGTCATCAACATGATCGTGGCCCTCGGCCTCGTGCACATGGCCGACCTGTTCGCGCTCACCAAGCAAGGCGGCTGGGCGCTGGAACTGCAGGGCCTGTACCTGTTCGGCGCGCTGAGCGTGGTGCTGCTGGGCGCGGGCCGCCTGAGCGTCGGCGGCACGAACGGACGCTGGAACTGATCCGCCGGTTCAGCCGGTGTCGCCGCGCACCTGCG
The DNA here is from genome assembly GCF_030812215.1 of Variovorax boronicumulans. Taxonomy (GTDB): domain Bacteria; phylum Pseudomonadota; class Gammaproteobacteria; order Burkholderiales; family Burkholderiaceae_C; genus Variovorax; species Variovorax boronicumulans_C. The sequence goes on from NZ_JAUSSG010000004.1 coordinate 191,022, forward strand.
AGACCATGAGCTCCAGGCGGGCGGCGTCGGCGACCAACAGCGCCTTGCCGTCCTTGCGCAGCACGCCGCTGCGCACCAGCACATTGAGCTCGCGCGTGACTTGCTCGCGGTTCGTGCTGATCTGGCTGGCCAACGCCGCATGCTTGGGGGCCGGCTCCAGCCGGGCCTGGTTGCCTTCGACGCCGGCGGCGCGCGCAAGGCGCAGCAGTTCGGCATGCAAGCGGTTCTGCACACCGAGGGTGCTCAGGTCGATCACACGTTCGGAGAGCTGGCGCACGAGCGACGCCAGCCGCTGCATCACCCGCTCGGCGACCAGCGGCTCGTCGCGCAGCAGGGCCATGAAGGCCGGGCGGTCGAGGCTGGCGACCACGCTGGGCTCCAGCGTCACCACGTCGGCGGAGCGCGGGCCGCCGTCGATGGCGGCGATGTCGCCGAAGTACTGGCCGGCCTCGGCATCGCGGAACGTCACCTGCCGGCCATTGGCCGAATAGGTCGTCACCCGCACCCGGCCCGAGACCAGCAGGAACACTTCACCCTGCTGCTCGGCGCGCAGCAGCAGCGGCTTGCCGGCCTCCACGCTGTGCCACAGGCACTGCCGGGCGAGCAGGTCCAGGCGCTGGTCGGAGAGGCCTTCGAGCAGCGCGATCTGGCGCAGCGCGAGGCTGGAGCGGGGGGTGGGTGGTTCGGGTGTGGCCATGCCGGTCGATCGAGGCGTCTGAGGCGCGCGCATTATGCTCGGGTGCCGCTTCGAACCCGTTCATGGACAGACGTTCCCCTCCCGCTCCCCGTTCCGCTTTTTCGCTGAGACCGCCGACACGGCGCAATCTTCGCTGGGCGAGCGGACTGGTGCTGATGGGCTACGTGACGGCTCACCTGCTGAACCATTCGCTGGGCATCTATTCCTTCGACCTTGCCGAGAGCGTGCTGCGCGTCGCGCAGAAGTTCTGGCACAGCCTGCCGGGCACCGTGCTGCTCTACGGCGCGGCCCTCACGCACCTCGCACTCGCCGTGATTGCGCTGTGGGAGCGGCGCACGTTGCGCATGCCGCCGCTGGAGGCCCTGCGCGTGCTGCTGGGTTTTGCGCTGCCGCTGCTCATCGCCACCCACCTGACTGCCATACGCGGCGCCTACGAGGCCTATGGCATCGACGGCTCCTATGTCCGCGTGGTCTGGGGGTTGTGGAGCCTGCCGGGTGCGGCCGCGCAGTTCAGCCTGCTGCTCGCGGCCTGGAGCCACGGCTGCCTCGGCCTGCACTTCGCGTTGCGGGCGCAGCCGCTGTATCGGCGCTTGTCTTACCTGCTGCTGGCCATCGCGGTGGTGCTGCCGCTGACGGCGGCGATGGGCTTCATCTCGATCGGGCGCGAGTTCCAGTGGACCGGCGTGCCGACCGTGCCGGTGCCTACGGCTTCGCAGGCGCAAGCCCTCGGCAAGGCCGAACAGAGCCTCAAGTGGCTCTATGTACTGGCGCTGCTCGCACTGCTCTCGGCACGCTGGGGGCGCAACTGGTTCGCACGCCTGTCGCGCCAGCCGTCCATCGCGCTGCGCTACCCCGACCGCACGGTGCAGGTGCCGCGCGGCTGGAGCGTACTGGAGGCGAGCCGTTCGCACGGCATCGCGCACGTGTCGATCTGCGGCGGCCGCGCGCGCTGCTCCACCTGCCGCGTGCGCGTGGTCGGCGCGCCCGAGCACATCGGCGAGCCGGGCCGGGACGAACAACGCACGCTCGAGCGCGTGCGCGCGCCGGCCGACGTGCGCCTGGCCTGCCAGTTGCGCCCGCAAGGCGACATCGAGGTCACGCCGCTCTTTGCGCCATTGCCCAACGAAGGCCGGCCCGCACCGGTCGGCAGCTTCGGGCGCGAGCGCGACGTGGCGATCCTCTTCGTCGACCTGCGCCGCTGGTCGGGCCTCTCGGAACGGCAGTGGCCCTTCGACCTCGCCTATGTGCTGGACCGCTACTTCGCCATCGTGGGCGCGGCCGTGCGCGAGAGCGGCGGCGTGCCCAACCAGTTCATCGGCGACAGCGTGATGGCGATCTTCGGCCTGGAGACCGACCTGCCCACCGCATGCAGGCAGGCGCTGCGCGCGACCACCCTCATCGCGCAGCGCATGGACGCGTGGAGCGAAGGCTTCGAAGCGCAGTTCGGGCAGCGCCTCGCGTTCGGCATGGGCCTGCATGCGGGGCGCGCGGCAGTCGGCGAAGTGGGCTACCTGGAGACCACCACCTTCACCGCCATCGGCGAAGTGGTGAACACCGCGAGCCGCTTGCAGGACCATTCGAAGACGGCCGCATCGCGCCTTGTCGTCTCGCTGTTCGCGGCGCAACAGGCCGGCGTTGCGGACACGATGGGCGCGTGCGAAACGCTCACCGTGCGAGGCCGCTCCGAGCCGCTTCAAGTGCTGTATCTGCAACCTGAAGTCCTTCCCGCGTAGTTGACGAAAGCGGTGCGCAAACGCACAGCGCGAACCACGATGCGGTTTCACACTGCATCCCGTGGCAACGACGAATGTCCGCCGCCCACACAGCAGTCATTCAAAGGGACTTTCATCATGAACACCAAGCAACTCATCGCTCTCTCCGCCGCCGCATTCGCCATGTTGGGCGCTGCGGGTGGCGCACATGCCGAAACCTACGAGGGCGTGCACGCGATCACCTCGGCCGCAGCCCGTGCCGATGTGCAGGCGCAAGCCGTGGTCACCGCACGCAGCGGCAACATCTATTCGGACGCTGCCGCCGAAGGCGTGACCATCGCCAATTCCACGCGCGACCGCAGCAGCGTGCGCGAAGAAGCCGTCGCCACCGCGCACGACCCACTGCAAAGCCTGGACAAGCGCGCGTTCTATCGCGACCAAGTGCCGTCGGCCTACAAGAAGCCCACGGTGTCGTTCACCCGCCAGGCCGGCCTGTAAGAACACCCTGCCGCGGCCCTGTCAGGGCCGCGCACCTTCCCACGCGTTCTGCAGCAGGGCACGAATCGCATCGCGCTCCAGCGGGCGCGGATTGGGGTACTGGTTCTCGAGCGCATGCGCGCAGGCCAGTTCGAGGTCCGCCTCCTTCATCCCGATGTCGCGCAATGCGACCGGCGCGCCGTTGTCGCGCGCGAGGTCGAACACGGCTTGCGCCGCGTTGCTTGCACCGAGTGCTTTCGCGATGCGCGCCATGGCTTCGGGCGCCGCTGCGGCGTTGTAGGCCAGCGCGTGCGGCAGCACGATGGTGTGCGTCTCCGCATGCGGCAGGTTGAAGCTGCCGCCCAGCGTGTGGCACAGCTTGTGGTGCAGCGCCATGCCGACGTTGCCGAGCACGGTGCCGCAGAGCCAGGCGCCGTAGAGCGCATCGCTGCGCGCGGCCGCATCCTGCGCCGAGGCACGGATCGCGGGCAGCGCGCGGCCCAGCGCGGCGATGCCCTCTTGCGCCATCAGATCCATGATCGGATTCGCATCAGTGGCATAGAGGCCTTCGGCGGCGTGCGCAATGGCGTTGATGCCGCTCGTCACGCTCATGCCGACAGGCAGGCTCATCGAGAGTTCCGGGTCGTAGATCACGGTGCGCGGCAGCACCTTGATGTCCTTGCCGGTCTTCTTCATGCCGGCTTCGGTGATGCCATAGATCGGCGTCATCTCGGAGCCCGCATAGGTGGTCGGTATCGCGAGGATCGGCAGGCCCGAGTCGAGCGCGATGGCTTTGCCGAGGCCGGTGGTCGAGCCGCCGCCGATGGCCACGGCGCAGTCGGCGCCCAGGCGCTGGGCCACCTCCCTCGCTTCGCGTGCGGTCTCGATGGGCACATGCATCACAGCCCGGTCGAACACGCCTGCCGCATGCGCACCCAGCATGTCGGCGATGCGCTCGGCCTGCGGGCGCTGTTCGGGCGTGGAGAGCACCAGCGCGCGGCGCGCGCCGAGCGCGTCGATCTCGCGCGCCAGGTGCTGGAGCGACCCCGCGCCGAAGACCACCCGTTGGGGAACGCTGTTGTAGACGAAGGATTGGACAGGCATCGCTCGATCTTTCGTGAAAAGGTGCGGGCGAGTGTCTACCCGCCTCGCGGGCGGTTCAACCATGCGGGTGGAAAGGAGTTTTCCACCCGCTACGGGTTCAGGCGCCCGCGGTCTTCCGCCCGCCGCCGGTGGCATTCACGATCAGCAGCAGGAAGCCGCCGGCCATCGCCACGTTCTTGAGGAAGTTGTTGAGCTGCCCCGTGAACTGCGCCGGATCGGCAGACCAGAACGCATGCGCCGTGAAGGCCGTGGCCAGCGTGAAGAGGGCCAGCGCGCTCGCCACCCATTGCAGGCGCCAGCCGGCGATCAGCAGCAGGCCGCCGCCGATCTCCAGCGCGATCGTCAGCGGCAGCACCACCTCGCCCATCGGAATGCCGAGCTTGGCGAAATAGCCGAGCGTCGCGCCATAGGTCATGAGCTTGCGCACGCCCGCGACCAGGAAGATCGCGGCCATCAGCACGCGGGCGGCCAGGGTCCAGCCGGAGGAAAGGCTCGTTGTCGTCGTTGTCGTTGCGGTCATTTCGTTTCTCCTGGGCGCTCGACGGCGCCTGTGAATTTCAATCGCCCCATGCAGAGCACCATCACGCAAGACAGCAGCGCCGGCACGGCCGCTGCGATGAAGAGCGCACTGTTCGTCCAGTGCAGCCCGATGAGCCAGCCCGCCAGCACCGGCCCCACGATGGAGCCCGCGCGGCCGATGCCCAGGCTCCAGCCCATGCCGGTGGCGCGCACCGTCGTCGGATACACGCTCGATGCCAGCGCGATGAGCGCGGGCTGCGCCCCCACCACGCAGAAGCCGCTCACCGTCACCACCGCGAGCAGCAGCGCCAACGGCAAGGCCGGCTGGCCGATGACGCCGATGGTCAGCACCGCGATCGCGAAGATCGGCACCAGCACGCGGTAGAAGCCGATGCGGTCGATCAGCGGCCCCATCGCCACCGTGCCGACCACGCCGCCCACCTGCAGCAGCGTGCCGACCAGCACCGCGGTGCCGCCGCTGTAGCCCGCTTCGGTCGCGATGGTGGGCAGCCAGTTCGCGAGGAAGAACAGGTTCAGCAGGTTCATGAAGTTGATGCCCCACAGCAGCAGCGTGGCCGGGCCGCGCCCTGCGCGAAACAGCTCGGCGACCGGGGCGCCGTCCTGCCTGGCTTCATGCACCACGTAGCGCGTGCCGGGGCCGATGCGCACTTCGGGCGCGATGCGTTGCAGCCAGCCCTGCACGCGGTCGAGCTTGCGCCCGCGCAGCACCAGGAACTGCATCGACTCGGGCATGTAGCGCCACATCAGCGCGGCAATGACAAGCGGCACGACGCCGCCGAACGCGAACACCGCCTGCCAGCCGCCGAGTGGAATGAGCATGGCCGATATCAGACCGCCGAGCACCGCGCCGCCAGTGAAGCCGCACGACACCCACATCATCAGCGTGACGCGGCGGCGCAGCGGGCTGTATTCGCTGGCCAGCGCACTCGCGTTGGCCATGATGCCCCCGAGGCCGATGCCGGTGATGAAGCGCATCGCGAGCAACTGGTCGAGCGTGCGCGTGAAAGCGGTCGCGAGCATGCACAGCGCGAAGAACACGGTGGCACCCAGCAGCACGGGCCGGCGGCCGATGCGGTCTGCACAGATGCTGAGCACCAGCGAGCCGATCAGCATGCCGAAGAGCCCAGCGCCGAACACCGGGCCGAGCGCGGCCTTGTCGATGCCCCAGGCGTGCACGATGGCGGGCGCGACGAAGCCCATCGCCTGTACGTCGAAGCCGTCCATCACCACCGCGCAGCCGACCAGCAGCAGGATCCATTTCTGGAAGCTGCTGACGGGGTGGCTGTCGATCAGCGCGGGGATGTCAATGGCGGTTGCGGCACCTCCACCACCTGCGCCGCCCGCGCTTGCTTCGAGCGAATCGGGGAATGCCTTCACGCCGCCGCCTCGTCGAGGCAGGTGGCGGCCGTCCATCCGTAGAGCCATTCGAGCGCGTCGTAGAAGCGCTCTTGGGGACGGCCTTTCCACATGCTGTTGCGCACAAGACGCTCGACGCCCTTGGCGTGATAGATGCGGCCCATCTCGCGCGCCGACAGCACCACGCGCGCAGTGCGTGCGACGCGCGAGCGCTCATACAGCGCGAGCGCACGGGGCCAGTCGCCACCTTCGCGGCGCAGCGCGAGGCCTAGCGTCACCGCGTCCTCGCAGGCCGTGCAGGCGCCCTGCGCGAGGTACTGCACCATCGGGTGCGCCGCATCGCCCAAGAGCGTCGCGCGGCCGAAGGTCCATTGCTCGATGGGATTGCGGTCGGCGGTTGAATAGCGCTTCCACGCCTTCGGGATGCGCAGCAGTTGCTGCACCTCTTCGCAGGTCGGACGGAAGTAGCGCTGCACCTCGGCCGGGTCGCCGTCCATCGAGCCCCACTCCTCGGGCTGGTCGCTGTGGAAAGTGACGGCGATGTTGAACTTGTCGCCGCCCTTGAGGGGGTAATGCACCAGGTGGCAGTTGGGGCCGACCCAGATGCACGGCGCGGTGAAGCGCAGCGCCTCGGGAAAGTCGGCGGTGTCGATCACCGCGCGGAACACCACATGGCCCGACACGCGGATGCTGTCGCCCACGTACTGCTGCCGCACCGCCGAGCGCACGCCGTCGCAGCCGATCACGGCCTGGCCCTCGTGCCGGCCGCCTTGCGCGTCGATGAGCGTCACGCCGTGGTCGTCCTGCTCGATGTGCACGACCTTGGTCGAGGTGAGGAACTCGATGCCGTCGGTCGTCTGCTTCACGCCTTCGAGCAGCGCGCCGTGGATGTCCGCGCGGTGGATCACCGCATAGGGGTTTCCGAAGCGCGCGCGGAACTTGTCCGAGAGCGAGATGCTCGCCACGCGCTTCGCGTCGATGGCATCGAACATCACCATCTCTTCGGTGTAGACCGCCTTGGCGCGCAGGTGCTCGCCCACGCCGAGCGCATCGCAGGCCGCGAAGGCGTTGGGGCTCAGCTGGATGCCCGCGCCGATCTCGCCGATCTGGCTCGCCTGCTCGATCACCTTCACGCGGTAGCCCTCGCGCACCAGGGCCAGCGCGGCGGCAAGGCCGCCGATGCCGCCACCGGCCACGAGCACGGGGCGGGTGTCTTTCGCGGCGCTCATGTCACTTCAACCCGAAGAGCTTGCGGGCGTTGTCGCGGCCGATCTTCTGGCGATCGTTCTCGCTGATCTCGCACCTGTCGAACCAGCGGGCCGCGTCCTCGTGCTTCTCGAAGGGATAGTCGACCGAATACATGATGCGGTCCGAGCCCACCTCGAGCATCGTCGACAGCAGCGTCGGCGTGCGGAAGTTGCCGCTGGTGGTGATGTGCACGTTGCTGCGCAGGTAATCACCGATCTCCTTGTCGCAGGGCATGCCGCGGCGGCCCTTGCGCAGGATGTGGTCGACGCGCCAGATGTTGAACGGAATGCCTTCGCCGAAGTGCCCGAGGATCATCTGCAGCGCAGGGTGGCGGTCGAACATGCCGCTGGACATGAGGCGCAGCGCATGGATGGCCGTCTCCATCGCGAAGGCCCAGGTCGGGCCGGTGAGCCAGTGCGCGCCGTCGTAGATCGGTTCGCGGGCCAGCAGCGGATCGCGCGGGTGCATGTAGAAGGGCTTCTTCAGCGCGGCGGCGGCGGTCCAGAAATCGTTGAAGCGCGCGTCGTCGTAATAAACGACGGTGTTCTCGTCACCAACCTGCGAGAAGCCGTTGACCAGGAAACCGTGAAAGCCCAGCTGATTCACGCAGCGCTCCAACTCGCGCGCGGCGGCCTCGGGGTCCTGCATCGGCAGCGCGGCGAATCCGCCGAAGCGTGCAGGGTGGCGCTTGATCTGCTCGGCCAGCACGTCGTTGGCGCGCTGTGCCACTTCGATGGCACGCTTCGCGTCGGGAATGCCCTGCACCGCCGGCGAATTGAGCGAGAGGATCGAGAACTCGGTGCCCCACTCGTCCATCTGCGCAAGGCGCTGCTGCTCGAAGTCGAGCAGGTTGCTCTTGAGGCCCTGCCACACCTCGGGGCGAGCGTAGACCTGCGAGTCGGCGATCGTGAGGTCGATCGCGAAATGCTCTTCCAGAGCGATCTTGTTTTTCATGGGGCGGTTACTCCGGTTTGATGTTGAGTTTGTCCAGCACGTCCTGCCAGGTCTTGCGGTCGTCGGCGATGTAGCGCGCCAGCTGTTCGGGGGTGCCGGGGCGCGGGTAGGTGCCCAGCTCGCGCGACTTGGCGACCACATCGGGCAGCAGCAGCGCCTCGTTCATGTCCTTGTTGAGCTTGGCGAGCACGAGCGGGTCGACACCTTTCTTCGCGATCACCGCGAACCAGCCGTGCGCCACCGCGCCGGGCACGGTCTTGCTCGCGAGCGGGAACGACTCCAGCCCCACCTCGACGCGGTCGCCCATGCTGGCCAGCACGCGCATGCGCCCGCCCTGCACGTTGCCCGCGACCACGTTGTAGGTCTCGACCATCATCTGGGTCTGTCCGCCGAGCGTGGCTTGCATCGCCTGCGCACCACCGGGGTAGTGCACTTCGAGGAACTGCGCGCCCGATTGCAGGCCGAGCAGTGCCGAGGCCAGATGCGGCGCCGTGCCGCGGCCGTTGTCCGCCACCTCGATGCCCTGTGGCCTGGCGCGCGCGGCAGCAATGAAATCGGCCAGCGTCTTGTAGGGCGAATTCGCCGGCACGGCGAGCATGAAGGGCGCCACGGCCGCGAGCGTGACCGGCACGAAGTCGCGGTTGAAGTCGTAGGTCACGCCCTTGATCGTGCTCGGTGCCACGGAAATCGCCGAGCCCTGCACGAAACCGAAGGTGTAGCCGTCGCTCTGCGCCGCGAGGATCGCGTTCATGCCGATCACGCCGCTGCCGCCGGGCTTGTTGTCGACGATCACGCCCTGCCCCCATTTCTCGCCGAGCTTGGCGCCCACGTGGCGGATCAGCACGTCGGGCGCCGACCCCGCGGGGAATGGCACCACGAAGCGCACGGCCTGCGTCGGCCACTTGGCCGCGGCGCCTTGTGCATGAGCCAGCGGCGCCGCCGAGAGAAGAGAAAGCATCACCGCGATAGCGCCTCTGCGCGTGGGTTCAAGGTTCATGGTCATCTCCGTTTTGCTTGATTATTCAAGTAATTGCGGCGGACTATATACTTGAATAATCAAGTACGTCTAGATGAAAACCCTTCCACAAGATCACGACCTCGAAAAGGCCATCCCGTTCCTTCTGGCGCGCGCCGGGGCCCGCATGGGCAATGCCTTTGCGAAGGCGCTGAAGCCCTACGGGCTCAGCCTGAGCGAATGGCGCGTGTGCGCCTCGCTGCAGCACACGCCGCGGCAAACGTTGTCGGAGCTGGCAACGCACGCCTCCACCGATCTGTCGGCGCTGTCGCGCATCGTCGACCGGCTGGTGGAACATGAACTGGCGGCGCGCGAGAAATGCGACACCGACAAGCGCGCGGTGCGCATTGCATTGACCGAGCGCGGCCTGGCGCTGACCTGCGAGCTGATCCCGCTCGCGCAGCACTACGAAGCGGTGGCGACCTCGGACTTCAGCGCGGCTGAAGTAAAGATGTTGCGCGCGATGCTGCTGCGCCTGTACGCCAACGCGACGCCGCTCGCCTGAGCGAGCGGGCGTCTTCCTTTTCTTTTTCTATCAGGCCGGCGAGACCTGTACCGTCGAGGCCGCGCGGCTCTCGGTGATCGCGAAGCGCACCGGCAGGAAGCGCTCGATCACCGCGCAGTTGGTGCGCGTGTGCTCCGTCACCTCGCTGCAGGTGAAGGCGCCAGCCTTCTTGCCCTGCCACGCCGCGAGCGCCAGCAGCAGCGCCAGCTGGTCGGCCAGGTGCGGGCCGACCGCCGCCTCGCTCTTCTGGAACTCGCGCAGTTCCTTCACCAGGCCATGCGCCACTTGCTCGGCACTGAGCGCCTTCTCGCCGAAAGCCGTAAACACCTCGGTGACGTGCTCGTAGGCCAGCGTGGCCAGCAGCGCATTGCCCGGCCCTTCGTTCTGGCGCGCCGTGCCGAAGCGAAGCTGCTCGCCCGACCATCCCATCGCACCACCGAGCGTTTCGAGTTCGCGCGTCGGCACGTGGCGCGGCAGGCCCGGCGCCAGGCATTCTGCATAGCCCGACTGCAATGCGCCGCGCGCCACCAGGTCGAAGGACTGCAGCGCGCCCGCTGCCGGCACGATGACTGCTTCAACCTCGCCGCCGCCGGCCGGATAGAAGCCGCAGCGGCGCAGCGTCAGTTGCAGGTCCGCGCCCAGCCGGCGCACCAGCGGTACGAAGGCCCGCTCCAGGAAATGGAACGGTGGCGCCATCGGGTTGTGCGTGCCGCCGCTCAGGCGCACCGTGCTTTGCGCACCAGCGAGCAGCAGCGGCGGAAGCACGGTCTGCAACACCAGCATGCAGCTGCCCGCGCTGGCAATCGCGAAGCGGTAATCGCCCGCGCGCACCGGGCCCGGCGTGAAGCGCAGCGACTGCGAGCCGAGCTCCGCGCCTTCCACCTGTGCACCGCTGATCTCTGCCGCGGCGTTCACGCACGCGAGATGCTGGCGCATCAGGCCGGGCTTGGCGCGGCCCGCGCGGATCTTCTCGATGGCGAGCGGCTGGCCCGTCACCACCGACAGAGCGAGGCTGGTGCGCAGGATCTGGCCGCCACCCTCGCCTTGGGAACCGTCGAGTTCGATCATGCGCGGACTCCTTCCTCTGCAGCCGATGCAGCCGCGTCGAAGCGCAGCACCGTCTCGCTGAGGAACGCATCGAGCCCCGCTTCTTCGGCTTGCGGCAGCGGCGTGATCGGCTCCGCGGCGTTGGCCGCCAGCTCGGCTTCGATGAACGCGTGGACGCCGGGCCAGCGCGGGCTGGTCGCGGCTTCACCGGCACGCATCTTCACTTCGAGCAGCGCGTTAATTTCTTCGATCAACGCGGCATCGCGCACGGCGCCGAGCGTGCGCTGCGCCAGTTCGGCAAAGCGCATCGGCGGTACGCCGGGCTGCGTGCGGATCCAGCGTGCGGCCAGCAGCGGGCGCAGCACATAGAGGTACTTCTTGTAGCGCACCTCGTCGGCCTGCAGGTGCTCCCGGAAGTTCTTCTTCGCCATCGAGGTGTAGTGGTGCCAGGCGCGCGCGTTCGAAAACACCGCCTCCGAGAGCGCGCGAAAACGCGGCATCGCCACCGTGTCGTCGCGGTACACGATGGGCGAGCGCAGCCATTCGAGCAGCGTCGGGTTCGACTCACGCATCAGGCCCAGCGCCTTGCGCAGGTCCCAGCCGTTGATGTCCAGGTCGCCGCTGATCGGCACCTCGATCACATCGCGCCGCGGCGCCACCGTGAGATACCACGGCAGGCGGTTCACGTAGATGAAGCGCACGTCGTAGTCGCTGTCGGGCGAGGCGAACCCCCAGCCACGGCTACCGGATTCGCAGGCGAAGAGGACGGTGACGTCATGGCGCGCTTCGATGGCGCGCAGGTTGGCCATGATCTCCTCGCGCATGGCGGGGTCGATGGGGTGGGCGGAACGGAGGAACTCCTTTTGTTCTTCTTTTTGCATGATCGAAATCTCGTTGTTGTTTGTCGTTTTGTCAGTCTGTCTGGCTTGCTATCGCGACGGCCAATGTGCGCCGGCGCGGGTTCCATACGGTAAAGCACCAGATGCCCCACCACTCCTTGCCGGCATCGAAGTAGTCGCTCCAGGTGCTGCGTTCGGGCTCACGCTCCGGGTCTCCGACCCAGTCGAGCACGGCGATTTCCTCGTCTGGCAACAGGCCCGTGCATCGGCAGAAGCGCGGAAACAACTCCGCCCGCTCTGCTTCGTCGGCTACATGCAGTGTGTACGGCGGATCGCCGAAGGCCTGGCAAAACCATTCGAACCACGAGACCTCCGCGAGATCGCGCGTATACGCGACGCGGTGCAGCGGCGCGAAGCTTTCGGCGGCGATCACCGCCGATGCATCGAGCGACGTGGCGCGCGCGGTATCGACATCGAATGCAAGGCTCGCGGTCAGCTTTGCAGCGAGCGAAGGATCGCGCGCGATCGCCTCCTGCCGGTAGCGCTCGGCGAACGCCGCGATGTCGCCGCACAAGAGACGCAGGGCTGCGCGATGGTGTGCCTCACCGACATCGGCGACATCCGCAGCGACGCCATGGACAGCGAACTCGAAGCCCGAGCCGACACGCTGCAGCGTTTCGCGCAATGCGACCACCTCGGCCTCGTCTTTCGGCGCAAGCGCCTGCAGCTTGATTTCCTCGCGGCTTGGCATGTGGTTTTTCATGATTCGTTGCTCCACAGCTTTTCGTTCTGCTCGATGGCATCCAGCATCCGGCTCCGTCGATCCTCATCCTGGCCCTCTCGTGCCGGCCTCGACGGACGGCTTCCTAACCTTTCACGCAAACCACCTGCTTGAGCGTGTAAACCACCTCCACCAGGTCCTTCTGCGCCTCCATCACCGCGTCGATGTCCTTGTAGGCCATCGGGATCTCGTCGATCACGTCGGCGTCCTTGCGGCATTCCACGCCTTCGGTCGCGGCGATCTGGTCGGCGATGGTGAAGAGCTTCTTCGCCTTCGTACGGCTCATCTTTCGACCGGCGCCGTGGCTGCAGCTCATGAAGCTCTCGGGGTTTCCCTTTCCGCGCACGATGTAGCTCTTGGCTCCCATGCTGCCGGGGATGATCCCGAGTTCGCCGGCCTTCGCGCTCACCGCGCCCTTGCGGGTCACGAGCACGTCTTCGCCGAAGTGCGTCTCGCGGCTCACGTAGTTGTGGTGGCAGTTCACCGCTTCCACATGCGCCTCGAAAGGCTTCGCGATGACCTTGCGCGCGGCCGCGACCACGCGCTGCATCATCACTTCGCGGTTCGCACGCGCGAACTTCTGGGCCCAGCCCACCGCGCGCACGTAGTCACCGAAGTACTGGGCGCCTTCCTCGAAGTACGCCAGGTCCTGGTCGGGTAGGTTGCGCTGGTGCAGCTCGGCGTCCTTCTTCGCGAGTTCGATGAAGTGCGTACCGATGGCATTACCCACGCCGCGCGAACCCGAATGCAGCATGAACCACACGGCGCCCGCTTCGTCGAGGCACACCTCGATGAAGTGGTTGCCGGTACCCAGCGTTCCCAGGTGCTTGTGGTTGTTCGTGTTCTTGATGCGCGGGTAGTCCTCGCAGATCGCATCGAACTCGTCCACCAGCTTGGCCCAGGCGGCGTCGGTTTCGTCGGGCGGCGTTTCCCACGAGCCCTTGTCGCGGCCCATGCGCTTGGGGTTCGATCCATGCGGCACGGCCTTCTCGATCGCCGAACGCAGCGGACCCAGGTTGTCGGGCAGGTCGCGTGCGTTGAGCGTGGTCTTGCAGGCCATCATTCCGCAGCCGATGTCCACGCCGACGGCGGCGGGGATGATGGCCTTGAAGGTCGGGATCACCGAACCCACGGTCGCACCGATCCCGTAGTGCACGTCGGGCATGGCCGCGATGTGCTTGAACACGATGGGCAGGCGCGCGGCGTTCTCGAGCTGCTTTTGCGCTTCGTCTTCCACGGGCACGCCGTTCGTCCACATCTTCACGGGGACGCCGTTGGGGACTTCGTGCAGTTTGTAGTTCGTCATTTTTCTTTCCCTATCTATCTATTCTTGCAATCGACAAAAAAGCAGCGACAAAAATCGACGAAACAGTCGTGCTCTGGCCACTGAGCTACGGCCTTTCGACCGGCGGGATTCGAACCCGCGACCCCGAGCGTTGGAGGCTGTAGTTCCGTCAGCATTCGCTGCAAAAAACAGTGCGACAAAGATGACAAGACGTAGACCACGCCGGAGAACCGGCGCCGGGATTCGAACCCTGGTCACACCAGATGTAGTCCTGCCTGCATTCGCACAACAACTTTCATCCCCGTTCGGCGACCAACAGTCGATGCGAGGAAGAACATGGTTGGATGTACTCGCATCTGCATTCGCCGAACGACGACGTTCAATTTCTTTTTTCTCGGATCGGGCACCGCAGGCCAAGGCCCACGGCACCCTCTCTCTTTTCTCTCAGATCGAAGTCTCTTCGATCACACCCACCCAGTGGTCGGCGCCCAGGCCACCCGCGGCATACACCGCCAGCAGCTTGAACACTTCGTCGCTGAAGCCGCCGATGTTCAGCACATCGTCACGCTCCTGCGCCTGGGTGGTCGCATAGGGCTGGATGTCGATGCACACCAGCCGCGCCTTCGGGTTGCGCTCCTTGAACGCCGCCCATTCCTGCATCGTTGCAGTACCGCGGCCGCGGGCACGGTCGGCCCACGATTCGTTGTCCGACACCAGCACCACCAGATCGGCCTTGGCCTTCTCCTTGTTCAGCAACGCCAGCGGCGCGCTGCACGAGGTTCCACCGCCGCCCACCGCTGCAAGCTTGGCCGCGTTGGTCATCACCGAATCGCGCGGATTCAGCTTCAGCGAAACCACCTTCGTCTCGAAGGGCAGCACACGCGCATCCGCATTGCGGCGCAGCACGGCGGCAGCCACCAGCGCGGCCACGTCAATGCATCGCACCGCCGAGGTCGCCGAGCCGCGGTGACCCGTCACCGGCGAGCTCATCGAGCCCGACACATCGGGGCACACCACCACACGGCCCTCGAACACCGGCACGTTGGCCAGCGCGAGCTCCATCGCGTCCTGCAGCGCTTCCTTCACCACGTGCGGCACCTCGGCGCCGGTTGCGGTGTAGACCGCCATCAGTTGGTACGGCAGCACACGCGCCTTGGCCACTGCCTGCGGGTCACGCAGCTTGGCGGCGACCGCCTCCGCGAGGCCCGGCAGCGCGAACACGCCGTGGCGCGCAAAGGTGTTCAGGTTCTGACGCACCATCTGCCACGATCCACGCTGCGCGATCTGCGCCCAGGCCTGCGTATCCAGCTCCAGCGCGGTCAGCATCTGGAACGGCACGTCCGGAACCTCGAGCGAACGGTCGCGCTTGAAGCGTTCGAAGGCCTGCGTCACCGGAGGCAGTGCCTCCAGCGCATACGGACGATCGATCAACCATGCGAACCACGCGGCGCGCCAGGCTTCGGCGGGCTTGGGGTGAACCATCTTCACCACGTCGGCCAGCGAAGGCGTGTTGCCCACCGAGGCGTTCAGCAGTTGCGCCTCGGACGCTTCCAGCAGCCATTGCTGCACAAGCTTCTTCGGACGCGTACCGAGCGACTTGCGGCCCACGGCACCCGAACGCAGCATCTGCACGAAGTTGCGCAGCATCTTGCCGTTGTCCACCACGCGGTCGAACACCTTGGCGAGCAGCGACACATCGCGCACCGCCAGCGTCGCGGCCAGCAGCGCGGGCATGTCCTTCATGTGGCCGGCGCGGCGTGCGTACACGGCCGTCTTGGCAACGAACACCGGATCGACTTCGCGGGCCAGGGCCAGCACGGCGTCGAGCTGGTCCTGCGCTTGTGCGTAGAAGGTGTTGTTCAGGCAACCGGTCGCGGCGAGTTGCGCCAGCCGGTGCTTGGGCGACAGTGCGTAAGCCATGCCACCCGCTTCGTTGAGCGCGGTGGCCGAAGGCAGCAGCGCGCCGCGCTGGGTCTGGAAGAGTTGAAGGTTGGCCATGTGACTTCTCCTTGTGGGGGTTCTTTTTTGTTCGTTCGTTTCTTGAATGTGTGATCCTTATTGCAACGGGTGTGCCAGCTTCGGTCCGCTTGCCGGAAAAACCTCTCAAGCCATTGATTTGATTAGGTTTTTTCAGATGCAGCGACCATTTTCCTGCTTGCCAATGGCGATGAACTTCTTAGATTCTTATAATTTTGGATAGCTATTTATCCAATCAATGAAGAAAAAGCCCATCGTCGTCATCGGCTTCCTCGGCACCCAGCTCGATGCCGGCCAGGGCGCGGGCCGCTGGAACAAGTGGCGCCCCACGGTCTCGCTGGCCCAGCACGAGGACATGGTCGTCGCGCGCATGGAGTTGCTCTACACGCTGCGCCACAAGGCGCTGGCCGAAGTGGTGAAGGCCGACATCGCCACCGTGTCGCCCGAGACCACCGTCAACCTCGTGCCGCTCGACCTCGAGGATCCGTGGGACTTCGGCGAGGTCTACACGCGCCTGTACGACTGGGCGCGCACCTACACCTTCGACACCGAGCGCGAGCAGTACTGGACGCACATCACCACCGGCACGCACGTCGCGCAGATCTGCATGTTCCTGCTGTCGGAATCGCGCGTGGTGCCGGGCGTGCTCGCGCAGACCTCGCCGCCGAAGAAGCAGCGCGAGGGCGAGGCCGGCAAGTGCACGCTGATCGACCTGGACCTCTCGCGCTACGACGTGATCGCGCGGCGCTTCGATGCGGAGCAACGCGATGCGGTCGCGTTCCTCAAGAGCGGCATCGCCACGCGCAACGCGCGCTTCAATGCGCTCATCGACGAAATCGAACGCGTGGCCGTGCGCTCGCGTGCGCCGATCCTGCTGGTCGGGCCGACGGGCGCCGGCAAGTCGTTCCTGGCCCGGCGCATGTTCGAGCTGAAGCAGGCGCGCCACCAGATGACCGGGCCGTTCGTCGAAGTGAACTGCGCCACGCTGCGCGGCGACGGCGCGGCCTCCACCCTGTTCGGGCACAAGAAAGGCTCGTTCACCGGGGCCGCGAGCGATCGCCCCGGCCTGCTGCGCACGGCAAACCAGGGCGCGCTGTTCCTCGACGAAATCGGCGAGCTCGGACCCGACGAGCAGGCGATGCTGCTGAAGGCCATCGAAGAAAAGCGCTTCTTTCCCGTGGGCGCCGACAAGGAAGTGGAGAGCGACTTCCAGCTGATCGCCGGCACCAACCGCGACCTGCGCAGCGATGTGGCCGAAGGCCGCTTCCGCGAAGACCTGTTCGCGCGGATCAACCTCTGGACCTACGATCTGCCCGGCCTCGCGCAGCGGCCCGAGGACATCGAGCCGAACGTCGATCACCTGCTGGCCCTTCACGCGGCCGAGAACCATCGCGTGGTGCGCTTCAACGCCGAGGCGCGCTCGGCCTATCTGCGCTTTGCGCAGAGCGGCGAGGCGATCTGGAGCGGCAACTTCCGCGACCTGTCGGCGAGCGTGACGCGGCTCGCGACGCTGGCGGATGGCGGGCGGATTCCGGTGGCGCTGGTCGAGGCGGAGATTGCGCGACTGCGGTGGCTGTGGAAGCGCGGCGCGCCGGCCACGGCGAGCAGCGGCGATGTGGATCTGGATGCGCTGCTTGGCGAAGAGCGTGCGGCGGCGCTCGACCTGTTCGACAGGCTGCAGCTCGAAGCTGTGGTGCGCGTGTGCAAGCAGGCGCGCAGCCTCTCCGATGCGGGGCGGCAACTCTTCCAGGCATCGCGCGCACAGCGCACCGTGGTGAACGATGCGGATCGCCTTCGCAAGTACCTTGCCAAGCACGGCATCGAATGGGGCCGCATCGCGGAAGGCTGAGCTATCCTCCGCGCCGATGAGCACTCCTGCGCGCAACGTCCTCTTCATCTGCAGCCGCAACCAATGGCGCAGCCCCACCGCGGAACAACTCTGGCGCCGGCATCCGCTGGTCTCGGCGCGCTCCGCGGGCACCAGCCCGAATGCGAGGCACAAGGTCTCGTTCGACGACATCGAATGGGCCGACGTCATCCTCGTGATGGAAGAAAAACACAAGTCGCGGCTCGTGGCCGAGTTCACGCGGATGCTGGAAGGCAAGCCGATCCACGTGCTCGACATTCCCGACGAATACAAATACATGGACCCCGAGCTGGTCGAAGAACTCCAGCGCTCGGTCGGGTCCATCCTCGAAATCGATTGAATCCAATGACAGAGATCTACATCAGCACCGACGTCGAGTCCGACGGCCCCATCCCCGGCCCGAACTCGATGCTCAGCTTCGGCTCGGCCGCCTACACGGCCGACAAGCAACTCATCTCCACCTTCAGCGCCAACCTCGAAACCCTGCCCGGCGCCGAGGCCGACCCCAAGACCGCCGCATGGTGGCAAACGCAGCCCGAAGCGTGGGCCGGGTGCCGCACCGACCTGCAGGACCCGGCGCGCGCCATGAAGAACTACGTGACCTGGCTCAAGGGCCTGCCCGCGCGGCCGGTGTTCGTGGCCTACCCGGCGGGCTTCGACTTCCTGTTCGTCTATTGGTATCTCATGCGCTTTGCGGGCGAAAGCCCGTTCAGCCACTCGGCGCTCGACGTCAAGTCGTTCGCGATGGCGATGCTCAGGCTCGACTACCGCGACAGCACCAAGCGCGCGATGCCCAAGCGCTGGTTCGACAAGCTGCCGCACACGCACATCGCGCTGGACGACGCCATCGAGCAAGGCGCCCTCTTCTGCAACATGCTCGCGGAAAACCGCCGGGCCGCGGGCCAGCCATGACCACTCCGGTCCGCCGCTGGTGGAAGCTCGCGCTGTGCGCCGTGCCGCTGTTCCTCGGCGGCTGCGTGCAGTCGATGTTCTATTACCCCGACCGCGTGCGCTACGAGACGCCCGATGTTCTCGGCCTGCGCTACGAGAGCGTGCAGTTCCAGAGCGCCGACGGCACGCGCCTGGCCGGCTGGTTCATTCCCGCCGTGGGCCGGCAGAACAACCCGAAGGAGGCCAAGGGCACCGTGGTTCATTTCCACGGCAATGCGCAGAACATGTCGACGCACTGGCGCTTCGTGGCGTGGTTGCCGAAGCAGGACTACAACGTGTTCGTGTTCGACTACCGCGGCTACGGCGAGTCCGAAGGCGAGCCGGAGCCCAAGGGCGTGTTCGAAGACTCGAGCGCGGCACTCAGCTACGTGCGCTCGCGCGGCGATGTCGATGCGCAACGCCTCTTCGTCTTCGGGCAAAGCCTGGGCGGCACCAATGCAATCGCGGTCGTCGGTTCGGGCAACCGGGCCGGCGTGAAAGCCGCGGCGATCGAATCGACTTTCTATTCGTATTCGTCCATCGCAAACGACAAGCTCCCGGGCGCGGGCCTGCTGGTGAGCGACAGCCATGCGGCATCGAAGTACGTCGCGGCCATCTCGCCGATTCCGCTGCTGCTGATCCACGGCACGGCCGACAACGTGATTCCCCATGCGCATTCGCAGCGGCTCCTGGCCGATGCACGCGAGCCCAAGCGGCTGATCGAAGTACCGGGCGCCGGCCACCTCGAGCCGATGTCTTCGCCGCGCTTGGGCACCACCTACCAGCAGGCGCTGGCGGATTTCTTCGACGCCTCGCTGCGTTCGCCCAACCCATGAAGCACTTCGACGAAGCCGCCACCCGCGCGCCATTGGGTTTCGAAAAGCTCGTGCCCGCATTGCGCGCGGCCTTCGCTGCCGAAGCGCAGGTGCCGCCGCGTCACGTGCACAGCATCGAGACCGCGGGCGCAGACAAGGGCACCGTGCTCATCATGCCGGCGTGGAGCGATGCGGGATTTCTCGGCATCAAGACCATCAACATCTTTCCCGGCAACAGCGCGCGCGGCCTGCCCGGCCTGCATGCGACGTATGTGCTGTACGACGCGCGCACCGGCGTGCCGCTGGCAATGATGGACGGCAACGAGATCACCGCACGCCGCACCGCCGCGGCTTCGGCGCTCGGCGCCTCGTTTCTCGCGCGAGGCGATGCGCGCCGGCTGCTGGTGCTGGGCACCGGCCGCATCGCCCGCATGCTGCTGGCCGCGCATGCGAGCGTGCGGCCCATCGACGAAGTGGTGATGTGGAACCACCGGCCCGAAGGCGCCGAGGCGCTGGCCGCGCAACTGCGCGCCGAGGGCTGGAACGCGCAAGCCACGGTCGATCTGGAAGCGGCCGTGCGCAATGCCGACATCGTCAGCTGCGCCACGCTGGCCACCGCACCGCTGGTGCGCGGCGAATGGCTCGCGCCGGGCTCGCACCTCGACCTGATCGGCAGCTTCACCCCCGCAATGCGCGAAGCCGATGCGCAGTGCTTCGCCGGCGCACGCACCTTCATCGACACGAACGAGGCCCTGCAGAAATCGGGTGACCTGCTCGATGCGATCGCGGCCGGCACCCTGCGCGCGCAAGCGGTGCAAGGCACGCTCGCCGACCTGTGCCGCGGCGAGCGCGCGGGCCGCGGCAGCGACGCGGAACGCACCGTGTTCAAGGCCGTCGGCAGCGCGCTCGAAGACTTGGCTGCCGCCACGCTGGTGTGGCAGCACGCAACGGCCTGACGCCTCCCTTCATTTCAGGGTAAGTCCTCATCGTTCGGCGGGGTCGGCGCCCCATCTATGGGTCATGCGCAAGGGAAACTCCATGGAACGAAGAACAGAAGCGTTCGCCGCCGGAAAGCCGGCCGATCGACCCGTTCATGGCACGAAACTTGAAAGCAGCAACAGGACCCGGCGTTGGACGACAGGCGCATACGTCATACGGCTGATAGCGCCCGACGCCGAGTAGCACTAATCTGCCAATGCGTTGAAATCAGAGAGGCAACCGCATGCTCACCATCCTTCAGAAAGCCAACATCCTCCGCAAGGTGGGGTTCGATGTGCCGGCGCGCCCGGACGACGATCTTTCGACCCACGCAGTGACCGGATCGGCCGTCAAGCCCGAAGGCATTTCCCAGAAGGCGCATGACTGGGCCAAGGCCATCGAGACCTTGTACGTGGCCTACGTGGCAGCCCGCGCCGCCAAGAGCCTGCGCGACTCCGAGGAAGTGCGGCAAACCGCGATGCTGCAGAAGCTTTCTTCGAAGGCTTACGCCTGAGGCGCTGAGGCATCGAGCCCTTCGCATCGCTACGCAAGCGATGCAAGCCGGCCCCGCTCACCGGTCTTTCGAGCCAGCGCGCCAGGTGCCGCGGCATGAGAGGCTGCTCGGCCGCCACAATGGCCGCTCCGCTCGGAGCGGCCGATAAAACGTGGGAACATCGATGCGGCGCTCGAAACGGGTGCGCAGCTGCCGCAGGCCGGCGGCCATGCCCCGATATCGAAACGCCGATCCGAACCTCGTCGCCATCTCGCTTGCCGCGACAGAACCCTTTTCAAGGCGCAGTTGCGCGCCCCGCAGAACAATGATCGATATCGTCAGTGCGACCAGATTGCCTGAGGCCGAGTTTTGGGCCAATTCGGCGCTCGGGCAATCGCTGCGTCGGCTCAGTTTCGATGGCCGCTTGAGACCGCGCGTGAGCTTCGAGAATCGGCGGGGTTTGCCCGATGTCTTCAACAGCGCGCTCACGGCGGCCGATGCCAATGACATGCTCGTCTTCATTCACGACGATGTCTGGCTGGACGACTTCTTCCTGGCCAATCGCGTCTCGGACGGGTTGCGCGCCTACGACGTCATCGGCCTGGCGGGCAATCGACGCCTGCCGAAGCACCATGTGAGCTGGAACTACATCGACATCAACCTGACCTGGGACGATCTGGCGAATCTCTCGGGAATCATTGCCCATGGGCTGCAGCCGTTCGGCCACATCGACTGCATGGGTTCGGTGCCGGCCGACTGCGAGTTGCTGGACGGCGTTTTCCTGGCAGCGAACCGGCACACCCTGCTGGCGAAATCCGTGCAGTTCGATCCGCGATTCGACTTCCATTTCTACGATATCGACTTCTGCAGAACTGCGCGCCAGCAGGGGTTGCGGCTGGGAACATGGCCGATTTCCGTGACGCATCAAAGCGATGGCGCCTTCGGAGGCGAGCCATGGCGAAAGCTCTATGAGGTCTATGTGCAGAAGTGGGGCGAACAGACGTCGGCACTTCGCAACTGACGAGGTGCGCGAGACGTCGGCTCGCATCGGACGCTGAAGACGCGTTCAGCGTCTTGTTTGCTCGCTTGCTTACTTGCCCTGCGCCGACTGCACCACCGGGTTCTGCATCGTCGAGACGACCTTGCTGTTCACGCGCGAGCCGCTGGTCACGTTCTGGTCGGGGGCGGCGGCGGTGGCCATGGCTTCCTGGTAGACCTGTGCCGGGTCGCGCTGCGAGGTGAACGGGTCCGGACCGCGCGAGCCGCGGGTCACGTTCTGGTTCGGTGCGTGGGCGGTGTCCACGGCTTGCTTGTACATGGCTTCGGCGTCGGCCGACGAAACGAAGGGATCGGCGCCGCGCGAACCGCGGGTCACGTTCTGGTTCGGTGCATGGGCGGCGGCGACGGCTTCGGCCTCGACTTCCGCGCGGCTGCGGCTGCCGGATTGCTGGGCCTGGGCGGTGGTGGTGACGGCGAGCACGGCGAATGCGGCACACACAGTGGAAAGGGCGAGTTGCGAGGTCTTCATGGTTGGTTCTTCATTGCGAGTTGTTGGAGGGAGTCGGCCCGTGGATGCGGGAAAACCCTGACCAAGTCTCGCGGGGCCAAAAGGCAGATCCGTGACGGCCCCAGTCGGCAGTGGGTTGCCAATGGCGGCGGCGACGCGTTGTGCGCGCTTCTGCTACGGAAGTTCTCGCACGGGGTCGGCGCGGCGCTCGACAATCGCATCGGAGCGCCACCGTTCGACGCGACTCCGAGCGGGCGAAAATCCACCGCGCTCCCGCCGCTTCCCGTCGCATCCGAATCTTCATTCAAGCCCTCATCAAGCGCCCGTGACATCCGCCGACCTCCAGGGCTTCATCCTCACCCGCCATTGGCGGGATGCGTCGGCGGGCACGGAGCTCGAGTACTGGCTCGCAACCGATGGCGGGCCGATCAAGGTGGTCCTGCCCTCCCAGACCTCCGTCGCATTCGTCGCGGCCCGGCACAGGGCCGAGGTGCAAGCACAGCTCGCGGCCATGCCGGGCATGGAGGTGCGCGAGCTCGCGCTGAAGACCTTTCACCAGGAACCCGTCGTCGGCGTCTATGCGAGGCACTTCCGCCAGCTCGGCCGGCTGGCACGCGCCCTCCAGGCGCAGGGCATTCCGTTGCTCGAAGCCGATGTGCGCCCGCACGACCGCTACCTGATGGAACGCTTCATCACCGCCGGCGTGCTGGTGGAGGGAGGGCTGGCAGACCGCGCCACCATCGTCGACTGCAGGCTCAAGCCCGCGCCCGAGTACCGGCCGGTGCTGAAGGTGGTGTCGCTGGACATCGAGACGAGCCAGCACGAGGCGCTCTATTCCATTGCGCTGGACGGTTTGCCGGACCGCGTCGTCCTCATGCTGGGCGAGCCGCCGCGCGAATCCAGCGAACCCAGCGAACGCGATGAGCCCCCGGACTTCTCGCTCATCTATTGCCCGACCCGCAAGGCGATGATCGAGAAGCTCAACGACTGGTTCGAGCGGAACGACCCGGACGTCCTCATCGGCTGGAACGTCATCCAGTTCGACCTGCGGGTGCTGCAAAAAACGGCCAATGAATGCGGGGTGCCGCTCCTCCTCGGACGGGAGCGCCGGCCCATCGAATGGCGCACGCATCCCGGCAAGCAGGGCTACCTGTTCGCGCCCACGCCGGGCCGGGTGATCATCGATGGCATCGACGCGCTCAAGGCTGCCGTATGGAGCTTTCCTTCCTTCAGCCTGGAGACCGTGTCGCAAGCGCTGCTCGGCGAGGGCAAGGCCATCGGCGACGACTACGACAAGATGGCGGAGATCGAGCGGCGCTACCAGGAAGACAAGCCCGCGCTCGCGCTCTACAACATCCGCGACTGCGAGCTGGTC
Organism: Variovorax boronicumulans; assembly: GCF_030812215.1. Taxonomy (GTDB): domain Bacteria; phylum Pseudomonadota; class Gammaproteobacteria; order Burkholderiales; family Burkholderiaceae_C; genus Variovorax; species Variovorax boronicumulans_C. Next base: position 214,524 of record NZ_JAUSSG010000004.1, read on the forward strand.
CTGCGCATCTTCGAGAAGGCCAAGCTGCTGCAGTTCGTGATGGAGCGGGCCCAGACCACCGGCCTTCCGGCCGACCACTTCGGCGGCTCCATTGCCGCGTTCAGCCACCACTACCTGCCGCGCATGCATCGCCTGGGCTACGTGGCGCCGAACGTGGGCGAGATTGCAAGCAAGGCCTACCCCGGCGGCTACGTGATGGACTCGAAGCCGGGGTTCTACGACTCCGTCGTGGTGCTGGACTACAAGAGCCTCTACCCGTCCATCATTCGGACCTTTCTGGTCGATCCCGTGGGCTTCGTGGAAGGCACCCACGCCGCCGACCCGGCGACGGTCGTCAAGGGGCCGCAAGGAACCGTCTTCTCGCGCGAGAAGCACTGCCTGCCGGAAATCGTGACCACGCTCTGGCGCGCGCGGGACGAAGCCAAGCGGGTAAAGAACGAGCCGCTGTCCCAGGCGTTGAAGCTGCTCATGAACTCCTTCGCCGGCGTGCTGGGTGCGACCGACTGCCGCTTCTTCAATCCCAAGCTCGTGTCCGCCATCACCCTTCGGGGGCACGAGATGATGAAGCTCACGCGGGAGTTCGTGGAGAAGCGCGGGTACGAGGCGATCTACGGCGACACCGACTCCATCTTCATCTGGCTGAAGCGCACCCACACCAACGAAGAAGCGCACGCCGTGGCGGCAACCCTGGCGAGCGACATCAATGCGTGGTGGACGCGCGCTCTTCGCGAGGCGCACGGCCTCGCGAACTTCCTCGAGATCGAGTTCGACACCCACTACAAGAAGTTCTTCATGCCGACCATCCGCGGCTCGGAGGTGGGGAGCAAGAAACGGTATGCGGGCCTGAGCGTCGACGCCAAGGGCAAGGAGGAGATGGTCTACCGGGGCCTGGAGATGGCCCGCAGCGACTGGACCCCGCTGGCGCGCCAGTTCCAGGAAGGGTTGCTCTCGCGCATCTTCCACGGCGAGCCCTACAAGGCGTTCGTGACCGACTATGCAGAGGCGCTGCTGGCCGGCGAAATGGACGACCTGCTCGTCTACCGCAAGCGCCTGCGTCACCGCCTCGATGCCTACCAGGTCAACGTTCCGCCGCAGGTGCGCGCCGCAAGGGTTGCCGACGAATACAACGCCCGGATCAACCGTCCGAAGCAATACCAGAACGGCGGGTGGATCCGCTACGTCATGACCCAGGGCGGGCCCGAGCCCATGGAGATTCGCCAGTCCCGCATCGACTACGAGCACTACCTGAGCAAGCAGCTCCAGCCGATTGCCGACGCCATCCTCCAGCCGATGGGCGAGAGCTTCATGGCGCTGACGACGGCGCAGCAAGGTCTTTTCTAGCCAGGGCGGGGCTTGGCGGCTGGCGGCCGGGTCCGGGGCCATTGGCAACTCAATGGAAGCCCCCTTGCCTTGTCCCACCAAATCGACGCCCAATCCGTATCGCGCGCATCGCAGGCCCCAGGCAGGCCGCTTTCGCGCCGGACCTTCCACCGCAAGACATGGAGAAAACCAAGATGCCCGCAGCCATGTTCGCCGCCCTGTTCTTCACGGTGGCCCTGCTCGTTACCACCGCCTACTTCATCATGGGCTCGATTCCGCTCCTGGTGCTCAAGCACGACACGCCGCTCGATGCGCGCTTCGTGCGCGGCTTCTTCAACCTTTACTACGTCGGCGCGTTCATCACGGCCACCGCAACGGCGATCAGCTTCGCGCTCGCGGGGCGCCTGGGCATTGCGGCGGGTGCCGCGGCGCTGGCGATGATGGCCATCGTCCTGCGCAAGAAGGTCATTCCCAAGATGGACGCGCTCGGGGAACAGATCAAGTCCAACTACATGGACGCGATTCCGGGGTTCCGCAAGACGCACATCACCGCCATCCTGATCAACCTCGCTCAGCTCGTGGTGATCGTGTGGACGCTCATTTCGGTGAGCCGGCAGTAGCAGTAGCAGCAGAAACAGTCACAGCAGCCGCGCCCCGCCGAAGCACCACCGGCACGCCACCAGCCGCACGCGCCCTCAGTTGGCCGCAGCCGCCATCGACATCCTGCCCGGCCGAATCGCGCAGCTTCGTCAAAATGCCCCGCTGGTGCAACGTGCGCGCCATCGCTTCGCAGCGCTCCCACGACGGCCGGCTGAACGCCACGCCTTCGACCGCGTTGAACGGAATCATGTTCAGCACGCCGTACTTGCCCGAGAGCAATTTGACGATGCCTTCGATTTCGTCTTCGCCGTCGTTCACGCCTTCGAGCAACGCCCACTGGTACTGGATCGGGTAGCCCGTCGCCCGTGCATAGCGCTCGCCCGCATCGACCAGTTCCTCGGGTGTCATGTTCGGCGCGCGCGGCAGGAGCGTCTTGCGCAAGCCGGCCTTCGTCGTGTGCAGCGACAGCGCCAGCGCGGGCTTCACGCGCTCCTGTTGCAGCCGCTCGAACGCACGCGGATCGCCCACCGTGGAGAACACCAGGTTCTTGTGGCCGATGTTGCCCACCGTGCCGAGCAGTTCGATGGCCTCCATCACGTTGTCCAGGTTGTGCGCCGGCTCGCCCATGCCCATGAACACCACCTTGCGCACCTTGCGGCGCGTGCGCGCGAGCGCGACCTGGGCAATGATTTCCGCGCTGCCCACCTGGCGCAGCAACCCGTCCCGGCCCGTCATGCAGAACTGGCAGCCCACCGCGCACCCGACCTGCGACGACACGCACAGGCCATCGCGCGGCAGCAGCACGCTCTCCACGGTCTGGCCGTCGGCGAGGGCGACCAGCAGCCGCTCGGAACCATCGGCGCCGGGGTGCACCGTGTGAATGCGCGCGAGGCCCGCCAGCTCGGCCTCGATGGCCGGCAGCGCCTCCATCAGCGACGACGGAAAGAAGCTGTGCGGCAGGCGCCGGCCGCTGTTGCGCGGCAGCGCGTGAGACCACAGCCGCAGGATGCGCTGCTCGTGGCTCGGGCCCGCGCCGGCTTCGCGAAGGCGTCGTTTCAGTTCGTGGATGCGCATGCGCTGTCTGGGAGCAATCGGGGAAAGAGGGAAACCGTACCTTGGAGCGTCAGCGGCGCTGCCTGAAACCGAACACCTCTTTCCAAGCCGCATCCGCGCCGCTGCGCTCCCACGCCGAGCCGACGGGCTTGTCCGTGATTTCGATCAACGTGGGGTCCATCTTGAGAAAGGAATTCAGGGGGCAGATTTTCGGCGGATTGTCATCGAGCACGCTTTGGCTCTCTTTGCCGCTGATAAAAATCCAACCCGAATCATGTGGGTTGTTCGGCTTCACCCGGTAGGCAAAGCACACCGGCGATCGGTTCGGCCCCATGACCTCGTCCGACGCCAGGACCAACGGGCCGAGCGCGGCGAACTTCTCTTCCCACGGCTCTTTCTTCTTTTTGAATGGCCACATGTCGATACCTCCTTCGGTTCAGTGTTTGATGCCCTTGACTCGCTCGATCAGCTTGCGCGCAAACCGCCCCAGCGTCATCGGCCCCAGCCGGTTGGTCAGGCGCGCCTTCTGCGCTTCGGGCATCTGGTTGCCGAAGCGCCGCAGCGTGTCCCTGATCGTGGTGAACTCCTGCTCGTGCTGGCCCAGCAGGCCCTGCGCCTCGGCAAGCCGTTCGCTCGCGTTGATGACGCGCTCGCGCAACTGCGCATCGCTGCTGTCGCCGAAGCGGGCGATGAGCGTCTTGCAGACCTCCGCGCGCCCCGCCTGGTCGTCTTGCTGGCCGAGCACGCTCGCCTTGTCGATCATTGCCTTGGCCACCCAGACCTGCAGCGAGACGTCTTTCGCATCTTCTTCGCGGCCGATGAGCCGCGCGTAGCTTTCCAGCGCGGCTTCGGTGTCGCCGGCCTGCTTGTGGGTCAGGCCCTGGCAATAGAACGCACGCGCCACGCGGCGGCGAAGGTCGATCACGTTGGAGCTGCTCCAGCGCGCAATGATGTCGCTGTACACCGCCTGCTCTTCCTCGTGGCGGCCGAGCTTGTCGAGCGCCGCGCTCTTGTAGCCCAGGCACAGCGCCACGCGCTCCTGGATCGACATCGACAGCTCTTCGCCGTAGCGCGTGTCCATTTCTTCCGCGCACGCGATCACGCGTTCGAGCTGGCCCAGCTGCTGCAGCATGTAGGTCTTGTTGGTCAGCGCGCGCGAGCACTGGTTGCGCAGCTCGGGGTGGCTGGATTCGATGTGCTCGGCCAGCACCTGGTCGGTCAGCTCGATGCCCTCGCGTTGCTTGCCCGCTTCGCCGAGCTCGTAGCCGCGCGAGATCGTCGCGCGTATCTCGTCGAGCTTGTCCACCGGCAGATCGGGAAAGTCGCCGCCGAAATCCGCGCCCGACAGCTTGTCGAGCGTGACCAGGCAGGTCTGGCGGCTGGCAGCCGCCTTCGACAAGGTGTCGCGCATCGACTCCGAGGTGATGTTGCGAAAGCGCGCAACGATCTCGTCGTACACCACCAGCGCCTCTGCCGGGCGGTCCACGAGCTTGAGCAGCAGGTAGCCCTTGTTGAGCAGCGCGCTGGCCACGATCTGCAGCACCTGCGCATCGCTCTCCTCGGCCGTGAGCGCGAGCAGGCGGTCGTAGGCCGCGATCGCTTCTTCGAAAGCCTCCGCCTCGCGCAATTCATGGGCGTGGGAATACAGCGCATCGATCACTTGCCTGCGCAGCTCCGGCACCGCGTCGCGCCCGAAATCCGCAGCCAGCGCGTTCAGCATCGGCGCCTGTACATCGGCCGGCTCATCGCGCAAGGCCATGATCTGCAGGCGCGCGTAAACGGCCTCCTCGCGCAGCGCCTGGCTCGCGTCCGCATCGATGCCCGACGCAGCCGCCTCGTACAGCGCGATCGCTTCGTCGTTGCGGCCACCAAGCCCGCGCAACACGCTGGCGCCGGCCATGGCCCCGCGCGTCGCGGTCAGCAGCAATGCGGCGTCGGTCTCGCCGGTGTGCCTTCCGAAGCGCGCGTGCACCGCCTGGTACACGGCGGCGGCGTCTTCCGAACGACCGATGTCGCGCAGCGCCTGGCCGCGCGCCATGCCGGCGCGCGCCACCCAGCGCCGCACCGGCAAGAGCGTCGATTCGCCGAAGCGAGCATCGAAGGCGTCGCAGAGGGGCAGCACGTCTTCGGGCGCCTCCGCGTCGTAGGCGCTGCGGCACATCACCTCGGCCATCAGCTCCTCGATGTCGGCGCCGGTGTGATGGTTGAAACGTGCGATGAGCGCGGCGCGCACCGCAGGGACTTCGTCGTCCCGCTCGAGGCGAAACAGCACATGCGTCTTCAGCGCCATCGCGCGGCAGGCGCGCAGCGCGACACCCGGCAGCTCATCGGCCAGGTGCGCGGCCAGCACGTCGTCGCAGGCTGCCAGCGCCAGCGCGTATTCGCCCGCGTCGTCGAGCATGTCGGCGCGCAGGAACCCGGCGCGCGCATGCACTTCGCGCAGCCCCTCGCGCGGATCACCCGCATAGGCCGCGAGCACTTCGCCGAGCATCGGAATGGCTTCTTCGACGCGCCGGCCGGCTTCGGCCAGGCCCATCGCCTGGTTGATGCGGGCGTGGCCGACGCGCACGGCCACCGAGTGCTCGGGCGCGTAGGCCAGGTCTTGCCAGATGCCGTCGAAGGCCTCGCGCGATAAGGCCGGGTAGTCGAGGTCGGCGAGCAGCTCGGCGCGCCAGATGCGGGCGCGCGCGACGATCTCGCGCGTGGCCTCGGGCGCATCGTTGGCGTAGCGGCGAGCGATGTCTTCGCAGTGGCGCACCATGTCGACCTTGGCGAACGCGCCGCCCAGCGAGCCCGCCACCACCGCGCGCTGAAAGGCGGCGTGGGCCACCCAGGTGCGCACTTCAGGCGTGGTTGCGTCGGCGAAGCGGCGCTCGACCTCTTCGTAAGCCCCGATCTCGGAACCGGCCTCGCCGAGCGCGCGCCATGCCAGGCCCTTGGCGTTGAAGGCCTGCACGATCCAGAGCGCGCGGCCGGCGGGGGCGGCATCGGCATGCGCGATCAATGCATCGCAAAGCTCGACGCGCTCGGCATGCCGGCCGAGCTGGGCGAGTGCTTCGCCCTTGCGCAGCCAGGCTTCGTAGAGATGCTCTTCGAGCAGGGGGTCGTTGGCGGCGTGCAGGCGGTCGATGACCTGCTCGGCTTCGGCAATGCGGGCCAGTGCTGCGGCTTCGACTGCGGTGGGGGTCAATCGGGGTCCTTCCCTTCTTGCGTGCGGGTGGGGCACGCCGTGCGCCTGCTTGTTGCGGGTGGGCGGACTTTAATGGAAGGCGTGTCGAGGGATCGGTAGGACGCTGGCGTCTGTTCGAACTCGCCAGACAAGGGCGGTTCCATATGCTCGAAACGCGTCAGGGGCAAGACGGCCATCACATCCTTTTCCTGACTGACCCTCCGGGACTGGTCGTAGATGGCTTCCTAGAAAACGTGGGCAAGCGAAACAGCGACCTTCCCCCATCGAATTGACCGGTGAGCGCGATCACATTGAGCAGCCGCTTTTGAGTGAAGGGAAAGTCTTCTTCGGGACCATCGCTGAAGTTAACCTGCAGCCAACATAAGCGTCGAAGGGTTCTGGAGCCCTTCATATTCAAAACCTACCCCCGCTTGCTCGAGATGCCGCCTTTCGTCATGGATAAATTCTTGCTGCAACAGCAAGTGCTGGAACGACTCGCTGAAGACCTGCTGCAAGTCGAGCAGGCAGTGCGGGCGGCCCATGAAACGGCGACTCACGAAGAGAACATCGCCGAAAACAAATACGACACATTGGGACTCGAAGCTGCCTACCTGGCCACCGGCCAAGCTCGGCGCGCCGAAGCGATCCGCCAGACGATGGCCAATTGGCGCCAATTCCGCCCGCGTCCCTACGACGCCAGCAAAGGTATACAGCTCGGTGCGCTGGTCTGCCTGGTCGATTCCGACGACAAGCAGCAACAGCTTTTCCTCGGCCCGAATGGGGGCAGCATGACGTTGGTCAGCGGCGCTCAGCTCGTTCAGGTCATCAGCAGCGAAGCACCTTTGGGCAGGGCCATGCTGGGCAAATGCGAGGGTGATGAGGTGTCAATACAGGTGGCTCTGACCCGACGGCAGTTTGAGGTGCTGCGGGTTCATTGAGCCGCAAGCAAGTTAGATAGAGCCTCCATCCACAGCTAGCTGAAATCGCGCAGCGACGGAGGCTCTGGTTGCTATCGAGCGGGAGTGGCCAGAGTGGCTGAACTCCTGTCTGTCTTGGGTCAGTAGGCACCCATGTAGTCGCGCTTACCGATCTCGATACCGTTGTGGCGCAAGATGGCATAGGTGGTGGTCACGTGGAAGAAAAACTGCGGCAGTCCATAGTGCAGAAGATATGCGCCTGCGGTCAGCTTCTTTTCCTTGGGGGTGCCGGGGCGCAATACGATCTCGCGGCTCTCGCTTGAATCAAATTGCTCAGACTTGAAGGAGCCGATATGGGCCAACGCTTTGGCGATCAACGCTTGCAGGTCGGCGAAGCTGACCTCAGTGTCGGGCCAGGACGGCACCTCGGCACCAGCCAGGCGAGAGGCAATGCCCTTGGAGAAGTCTGCGGCGATCTGTACCTGACGTACCAGCGGAAACATGTCAGGGAACAGCCGCGCCTGCAGCAGCGCATTTGGATCGATATTTTTTTGCGTCGCGTGGTCTTCGGCCTTCTTGAGCACGTCGGACAGGGCGCGCAGCATCTGCTGCATGACGGGAACGGAGGCGTTGTACAGCGGGCTGGTCATAGGGAGTTCACTTCTGAAATTGGGCACGATGGCCGGAGTTGGCGTGGCAGAGGCCCTGCCGACCATGCAAGGCTAACAGCACAGGGCGAACTGAATCGCCCCGGTTTTTGTGGCCAGCTTTTTTCCCGCTGGTAGTTGGAGCAGCCGCGTTGAAGGGCAGCAGTTCACTAGCAAGAAGCGGGCGTCAATTACAGACGCGCGACAGACCGCGATCGCTGCACAGCTGTCCTTCGCGTACGCACTCCTCAGACTGTCTGCTGCTGTTCGACACCAGGCAGAGAACGGCGCGGATGGGCCCGAAGCCGAAGTTCGATTCGCTCCAAAGCGGCCGCTCCCCGGCGGCGCAAGTTGCGGTCGCGACAATTTATTCGGTGTTGAGTGCGTATTGCTCGGAGATCGGGACTGGGCGCCGTGAGCTACTCTGCGTCGAGCCCTGCTCGGTATGGAGGAAAGGGTAGAAGTTGAAGCACTGGTCCCCAGGTAGGGCACTCACCTCATGCTCCCATCCGACCCAGCGCATCTGATCGTAAAAGGTGTGGAGGCGTTTGGTAAACGCCCATTGCATGAACGCAGCATGACCAACTCCCAGGCCCTCCCACTTGAGCGTGTCCGGTGCGAGATAGTAGACAACCCCTTGGTCGTCACCGAAAGCGCCGCCATTGAGCGCGAAGAATCCGCCGATCGCATCATCTGCCACAAGACAAAACCCGTTCGACCGCCCTGCGTTCCAAGTCGCAATGTTGCGAGTCAATCTGGGGTGTCCCGAGCCAAGCATCCTTAACCATCCCCCGTCTATCAAGATGCCACCCGTCCCGTATGCCACGGCTCCGAGCACCGACCGGGTGGTCACCTGAAGCTCAACGAGGACATCGCCTCTGCTTGTGGACGGAGGCAGTATCTCAACGGAGAGTTCGGCCTCCCGAGCCCATTGTTCAACAAGCGCCATTGCTGGCTCTCGGATTTCCAGCAATTCATTCAGTGAACGCACGAACGTGTCCCTCAGTGTCCGGTTGTGACCGAATTTTGCCGCGGCGACGAGTAACCACGCTTGGCCGAGTCTGGCTTGGGATCACGGCGATCTTTGAAACAGAACTGCGCGCTTCACCTGCTGGTCGCCGACGGTTGCCCGAACAATCTCTACGGCGTTTCGGAGGCGACGGCGATTCCGTTCCTGCTGTTCGTCGCTCATGTCGCTCCCAATCCAGAAGATCGACTGCCATCCTTTTTCGGAGATCGGAGCGTTGTTTATGACAGACCAGAAAGCAAGATCTAGCGCCTTGTTCTGACTCATCAGCTCTAGCACCCTTTGCACATTGAGCTCAGTCACATTTCCAAGCACAAAGATGTCTACGAAGTACTTCTCTTCTCCGGATGGAGGATGAGCAACCAGTGCTCTTTCGATTGCAGCCAACTCGACATCCACTGTTTTCTCCCGTTGAGGTGAACTGCAACCGGTTCGGCGACGTCCAAGTCGCTCACGGTTTTGGAATCTCCAATCTGCGGTGCGAACTTCTGGTGACAGGTGAATTTTGCGCCACGACCGACCGGTCTTGGCCGAAATGGGCCAGTGGACAGGTCAGGCTGAATTGTTGACGAGCGCCTCGAGGTTGTCATAGGCGTAGCCTCGGCGATCAGTGATGAGCGTGTTCGCACGCGCAAGCAGAGCTTCAGGTATCGGCCCATCTTTCGTCAGGGCAAGTAGGGCAGTCGCGATTTCTGTCGCCCCGACTGCTTCGAAGGCCTCGGCAAATGTGCACATGGCAGGTACTCCGTATCGATCAATCAACCCGTCGATTCCGTCCTTGTCGCAATAGACCTCTGCCTCAGAAATCGCGAAAACCAGCTTCTGAACCCCGGTCAGAGACGCAAGGCCATGTCGTTCACCGAGTTCGAGCGCATCGCGGATCGCAGTGTCGGAATCCATGATTTCTGAGTTTCGGGTCTGAAAGTCTGGTTATGGCCGGCCGCAGCCGCATGGCTGCCGACGCAAGAGGCCGCGCGCAGACTTGCCGCTGCAAAAGTGGTCGCCCCTGTTCTTCTTTTCGTGTCCGAGCATCGATAGTCAGAAACCGACTCGGTGATACTTGCGATTCGCACCTTCAAGACCAATCCAGACGCCGTGTTCCGGATTTTCGCCGAGGTCCTCGACATATACGGCGACCCCATTGCCCGACTCTCTATAGCGCGCAACGTAGACATGCCGCGGCTTCATGTCCTTTACTTCAACCTCAAGGTTTGCCAGCCGATAGTTAATCGACGGCAGCGCGAGACGGAAATCAGTCGAGTAGCGCACCAAGAATTTGTGAGTGCCTGGCAAGACACGAACCCAGATCGGACATCCAACCTGCCAACACGATGGCTCCTTTCCGTCGATCAGCTGAATCTCGACGCCCACCTGTTTTGTTTGCTTTTCGTCAACTGCAGCAAAAACGGACGTGTTCGAAAGCTCAGGTGTCCCTTCATACATCGCATAAGGAGCGTGGTGGTACGCGCAACCCGAAACTGCAAGAAGCACGAGAACAGATGCGATTCTGAAAATGGTTGCTGACGACATACTGAGATGAGGGATTGAATGAAGGTTCGTTTCTGGCCGTGTGCAGGCATAGCTAGCGCTGCGCCAACTGTGCAAGGGTGCGTTTCGCCAACGCCTCGACGTCGCGTGGGGAGGTTGGAGCCAACGCAAGCTCTCCTAGGATCGCCTTCGCCTCGGAGGTCCTGTTCTGTTCGTGAAGTACCAAGGCTTTGTTGAGGAGTAGAAAGCCTCGAGTTTCTTCGTCCGGACGAGCCTTCAAGCCACTTTCTAGTAGCGCCGCGCGTCTACCGAGGTCGTCTTCCAACATGGCAGCAGTCTTCCACGCCGGTGCAAATCCGGGCGTCACTCTAGTCATCGCTTGCGCGACCTGCCTTACCTTCTGCTTGTCAGTTTCCCATTCAAGGGCAACGTAGCTGAGATAGGTCCCACTGGGGAGTTCGCGGGTCAGTTCCATCCGAAGCGCGTGAACCGCCGTTTTGGCCGTGAAGAATCCTCTTGGAGCCATCTGGTCTACGCGTCGGTAGTATTCATACGCGGTGTCGAATTCCTTCTGAAGCAGGAAGGTGAAGGCTGCGTCGTACACCGGGTATGGCCAGGCCGGAGCCATCTTCGATGCCGCAGCGAAATGCGCCAGCGCCGTGCGATGGTCGCCTCGTTGGCCGGCCGCTCGGCCAAGGGCATGTTCTTTCTTCGCCGCCTCACTGACAAGAGTGGTGGACGCGAGTTCCCAGGTGAAGTTGCCGTTGGCCTCGGCTAGGTCGCTCTTCTTGAGAACACGGCCTGCCTTGTCCCTGAAGACAACTTCGTCTGTCGCAACGGCGAGCCACGGCGCAAGCATTGAACATATCAAGGCAAATTTCGCGAGCAAGGAAGACTTCATAAATTCATTGGTCACGCTGGAAGGTGCGGCGGAATGTCGGCTTGTGGCCGACCTCTGACCTAGCCGCAAGTGAACGTTCGAACAGCTGAACTTCTTTATTTCTTCGCCAGGAATGCCGCCACCAGCGCGTTAGCGTGTCCGTGACCGATCTGATGCTCCGTCTTGAGCCGGTTCCCGAGTTCCATGTGTTTGAGAGGGCCTGCATCCTGAAGAACATTCATCCAGTGGGCGATTGGCTTCGCATAGGCCTTTTCAATCGAAGGAAAATACGAGGCGGGGCCTTTGACTTTGGTCGTTTCGGTCATTGACTTTCCGTTGGTAGGCTGAGGGTCTGGTGGAGCAAGTCCGGACATTGGCATTGAGGAATGGAAGGCCAGGCGTTCGACGTTTGAATCGTACTTTCGCTCCTGGCCGCATTCTGCCGTCGATGCTCACACAGCTTCACGCCTTTCGCGGGTCGTTGCCGGGCCGCACTTGAAGCTCAAAAGCGGGCAGGCCCTTGGGCACGGCAATCGCGTTCCAGCCGATCACCTCGAAGCCCTCGGGGCCGCCCGATTCGGCGACGGTCGATACAGCACCTCCGCCTTAAGGCGCCATCGCACGGCAGGCGCGCCTGAATCGACGGCGGTCGCTCTACCTGCCGGAAGCGTAGTGGCGCACGAAGATGCGCGTTCCCGCGCTAGGCTCGAACTGCTGCCAGGCCAGCACCGCGTTGCCCAGCTCGTTCATGCCGACATCGGGCGTGTTCGCCGCTTCGTCGCTGGTCTCCTGCAGCGCCTGCGCACCCCAGCCTTCGGCCAACGTGTGGCGGGACGTGTAGAGGTCGCCGGGGGCCTGCGTCCACGCGGCGATCGCGTTGCTCGCGTCGTCCACGCCCAGGCCGGGCAGGCTGGTGAGCGCTTGCGAAGCAGCTGCGCGCACCACCGTGTCCACACCGAATGCTGCGCCCGGTGCCGCGGTTGCGGCCATGAGCGCGTTGTCTTGCCGCCCCCAGCTCACCACCGCCGCGCCGGCCGCGTTCACGCGCAGCACCGGTGTGCTCAGGAAGGCCTGCGTCGACAGGAACGGTGCGCCCACGCGTGCCGTGCCGCCCTGCCATGCACCTCCCGAGAAGCGCTTGAACCACACGGCGCTTTCCCACTGGTTGCTGCCGCCGGGCAGGTCGGCCTGGCCCCAGGCCAGCAGCGCATTGCCGCCGGCGTCGATCGCCAGGTCGTGCGCGCCTATCGATTGCGAGGTGCCGGCATCGGGCACCAGCTCTGCCGCCGCGCCCCAGGTGCCGGCCGCGTTGGCGCTGTTGGTCCATAGCGATGAGCTGATGCCGGTGGAGCGCTTCCACACCGCCAGCGCTTCGCCTGAGCCCGCCACCACCACGGCCGGATCGCCGTTCACCACGCCCGAGACCTCGTCGGTCTCGATCAGTTCGGCCGTGCCCCAGCCGCCCGATGGCGTGTAGCGATTGGCATAGATGCTGAAGCGCGTGGCCGGGCCGATCTGCGACCACACCGCCACCGCGTTGCCGTTGGCGTCGATGCCCGTGCTCGCGAAGCCGACCGTGCCGGCGCCTGTTTCCAGCAGCGCCGGTGCACCCCAGCCGGTGGCCGGGTCGACCTGCAGCGCCCACATGTCGTAGGCGCCCGGCGAACTCAGCTGCGTCCATGCCACCACGGCACGGCCGCTGTTCTTGTCGATGGCCACGCGAATGTCGCGCACCCCGCCGCTGTTGGCTTCCAGGCGCTGCGGCGTGCTCCAGCCGTCGCCCGGGCGGTAGAGGCTGCCCCACAGCCTGTCGATCAACTGGCCGGCCTCGAGCTGGCGCCATACGAGCAGCGCGCGCCCTTGCGCATCGACCGCCACCTTCGGCTGGCTCGCGCCGCCGGCCGACAGCGTGATCGCATCGCCCCAGCCCACCACCGGCGGTGCGGCAACGAACGTGGCCGTCACGGCGCGCGCGGCGTCCATGCGCACGGTGCAGGTGGGCGCATTGCTGCTGCACGCGCCGCCCCAGCTGTCCAGCACCTGCCCCGCCGCTGGCGTGGCCGCGAGCGTGACCTGCGTGCCGGCTGCGAAATCGGCGCCGCAGTTGGCTGCACAGTCGATGCCCGCGGGCTGCGACGCCACGCGGCCCGCGCCGGTGATGCTCACATCAAGGCGGTAGGCAACGCCCGCCGGCGGCGGATTGCCGATGGGCGGAAAAAGCCCGCCACCGGAGCCACCACCGCCACCGCCGCATGCCGACAACAAGGCCGCAAAGCCCAGGGTCCATGCGCACGCCGTCCATCGCCTGAAGATGCTCTTCTTGGTCATATCTGCCGTTCCTCGTTCGCTGGCGCCGGGGCCCGGCGCCTTCTGTGCTGCTGTTCAATCAAGAGCGTCGGATCGTAGGAAGCAGCCCAGGCGCGGGCCATAGCACCATCGGGCACCTGCCCTAAGGTGCTGTATCGCGTGGCGCGGGGTGTGGCTAGGCTCGGTGTCCGGGCGAGGGTTCGCTCGTATCCCTCCACTTCACACCGTTGCATGACGCATTCATCGACCCCTCTTCTCCTGGCATTGCTGACGGCGGCTGCACTTGCAGTCGGATGCGCCTCGACGGCGGTGACCGACGACGCCATCGTCACCAACACCTCGCGTGCCCTCGGCTTGCCGCCCTCCGCGTTCACCATCTCGAACCGTGCCGACAGCGGCGTGCAAACCACCTTCATCGCCAGGACCGACGGCGGCCGCACGTACAACTGCTACGTCGAAGGCTCGGTGTCGGTCGTGGGCCGCGTGGTCAGCGATGCCATCTGCCAGGAGATGCGCCAGAGCGATGCGCCCGCGTCCGCGCGCCGCTCCAACGCCAAGCCGGCGCCAGTACCTGCCCCGGCACCGGCTTGCAACGCATTGCTGCGCGCCGCCGGCCGCTGCTGAAAGACCCGGTCGATCCTGCGATTCCCGCGCTGCGCCAACCGGTGTGGACAATGGCGCCCCACGAGGAGATGGCGCGGCCCGCCGGGCCCGCACCGAGGATCACCATGAAACTCCTGCTTGTCGACGATCACCCGCTGTTCGGTGTCGGTTTTGCGCATGCGCTCACGCACGCCCGCCCCGACTTCGAGGTCGAGACCGCCCTGTCGCTCGGGCAAGGCGTGGAACGCGCCTCGCAATGCCCGCCGGACATCGTGCTGATCGACTACCGCCTCGGCGGCGAAGACGGCCTGGAGGGTTTGCGCCTCTTCGGTGCCCGGCATCCCCTCGTGTCCCGGCTGATGATCTCCGGCGACGAAGAACCGGCCCTGGCCGCGCGCGCACGTGCCGCGGGCGCGGCCGGCTTCATCGGCAAGTCGCAGTCGGTGGCGCGCATCGCCGCCGCGCTGGACGAAGTCGCGGCCGGCGGCGAGGCTTTCGATGTGCTGCAGCCGCGCGCAGGCCTCCCCGCTTCCAGCCTCACGCCGCGGCAGCTCGAAGTGCTGTTGCTGGTCGCACAAGGCCGGCAGAACAAGCAGATCGCCGCCGAGCTGCAGATTGCGGAGCGCACGGTCAAGCTGCACATCACGGCCCTGCTCGATGCGATGGATGCGCGCAACCGCACCCACCTGCTGGTGCAGGCGCGGCGCGCTGGGCTGATGCTGGACTTGCGATGAGTTCACCCGCGCAAGCGCCGCACGAACGAAGCCCCGGCGGCGCCACCGGCTCCACCAGGCTCGGCCGCTTCATCGCCTGGCGCCTGAGCTTCTCGGAACTGCAGTTGCAGCAGCTCGAGCAGATGCTTCGCTCCACGCCATGGGCGTGGAGCCTGGCCGCCGTGGCGGGATTTCTTTGCTACATCGAATATGCGGACGGGGCGGACGGCCAGCGCGTGAAGGTGTGGTTCGTCGTCTATTGCGCCATCGTCGCCGTGCGCATGGGCATATGGCTCGCATGGCTGTGGCGGCCGGGGCTGCGCGCGAACCTGCCGGCCATGATGCTGCCCGTCATCGGCGTCACCCAGCTCATGGCGTTCTCGTTGGGAGCGCTGAGCGTGCTGCTGCAGCACGACGGGCCGGCGCAGGCCGAGGCCATTCTTCACATCACCATGGTCACGGTGTCCCTGGGCGGGGCGATCCGGATGGCCACCATAGGGCGGGCGTCTTACGTCTATGTGGCGCTCATCCTCGGCCCCCTGGTGCTGCGCGACATATGGTTCGGCGGCAGCTACCAGATGGCCATGGCGTCGATCGTGTCGCTGATCGGCATCTACACGCTGCTGAGCGCCAGGCTGCTGTCGTCCGCACTGCACGAGATACAGGCGCAACGCCGGCGCAATGCCGAGTTAGCGATGGCGCTGAGCGCAGAAAACGAACGCACCCACACCGCCCGCCGAACCGCCGAAGAAGCGGTGGCCGCGCGCATGCGCTTCTTCGCCTCGGCCAACCACGACCTTCGCCAGCCGCTCAATGCGATGGCGCTGCTCGCGCAGACCGTGCACACCGTCAGCACCGAACGCCATGTGAAGGAGATGGCGGAGCAGCTCGTGGCCTGTGCCGACGGCATGACCGACGTGGTGGACGACCTGCTCGACATCACGCGCGCCGATGCCGGATCGCTCAGCCCGCAGTGGTCGTCCTTTGCCATCGACGAACTGCTGGGCGACTGCTGCCGGCCGCACCAGGCGGTGGCCGTCGCGAAGGGACTGCGCCTCGAGATCGCCACCGGTCACGTGGCCGTGCGCAGCGACCGGGCCTTGCTGGCAAGGGTGGTCACCAACCTGCTGGCGAACGCCATCCGCTACACGCGCGAGGGACACGTGCGCATCGCGAGCCGCATCGACAACGGCCGGTTGCGCCTCGCCATCGAAGACACGGGCATCGGCATCTCCGCCGAGCATCTGCCGCATGTGTTCGAAGAGTTTTACCAGGTCGACAACCCGGCGCGCGACCGGCGCCTGGGCTACGGCCTGGGGCTGGCCACCGTCAAGCGGCTGAGCGAACTGCTGGACCTGCGGGTGACGGCGCACTCGGTGCCCGGGCAAGGCAGCGTGTTCGAACTGCAGCTCCCGCTGGCCGATGCCGCCGCGAGCGACCGGGGGCATGAGGCCGAGCACGCCCCCGCATCGACCACCACGGCATTGGCGATGCGCATCCTGGTCGTGGACGACGACCACAGCTCGCTGCAAGCGCTCGGCGGACTGCTCGCTTCCTGGGGGATGGATGTGCGCTCCGCGCGCGACCTGCAGAGCGCGCTGGGCGTTCTTCATCAAGCAGGGCCAACAGGCCCCGCAGGCTTCAGGCCGCAAGCGCTGGTGGTGGACTTGCGGCTGGGGCCGCAGGTCAGCGGCATCCAGGCGATCGAGGACATTCGCTCGGCGCTGGGCGATGCCGAACTGCCCGCACTGATCGTCACCGGCGACGTGGGAGGCGACTATCTGGACGCGGCGCGCGCGGCGGGCCTGCCCGTCATCGTGAAGCCCGTGCGGCCTTCGCACCTTCGGGCGTTTTTGGGGCATGTGCAGGCGCTTGGGCGGTAGGGTCTCGGTGCCCTGCCCGGATGCGGGCGCGCGCCGCGATCTCGCGCGTGGCTTCGGGCGCATCGTTGACGTAGCGGCGGACGATGTCTTCGCGGCTGCGCACCATGCCGACCTTGGCGAACGCGCCTTGCGCAGCCACGCTTCGTAAAGTTGCTCTTCGAGCAACGGGTCGTTGGCAGCGTGCAGGCGGTCGATTACCAGGTAGGACCCGAACGTCACTTCTGACCCGCTGGACGGTGGCGCGCAGCCAGCTTGAGCGGATGAAAATCTTGCGCACTATCAAATACGCGGGCACCGCGAAAGGGAGGAACCGAAGATGGCTTACTTGAAAGAACTCAAGGTCACGCTCGCCGAAATCTTGGCCGCCGGAAATGAAGTCCTTGGCCCGCAAGTGGCTTGTACCAGGGCATGAGCAAGACCATCAAACCAACGCACCGTGCCGTAGCAACGAGCGCCGAGGCGGCCTTCGGCGAGGTCGTTAAGCTGATCAAGGGTGCGCGGCAGCGGATTGCCAGGGTAGCGAATGCCGAAGTGATCGAGCTGTACTGGCACATCGGCCAATACCTTCATCAGCGTATCGAGGCCGATGGCTGGGCCAAGGGAACCGTCGAGCAACTGGCGGCCCACATCGCCCAGCGTGAGCCGGGCCGACGCGGCTTCTCGGCTCAAAACCTGTGGCGCATGCGGCAGTTTTTTCAGGCATACCCGCAGAGCTCAAAACTCTCAACATTGTTGAGAGAAATTCCTTGGTCCTCGCATCTGCACATCCTCAGCCGCACCAAACGCGAGGAGGAGCGAGAGTTCTACTTGCACATGACAGTGCGACAGGGATGGCAAGTGCGCGAAGTGGCGCGGCAGATCGACGGCGGCCTGTTCGAGCGGGCCGTGCTGCACCCGCCCAAAGCCTCAACAGCGTTGAAAGAAATGCAGCCGCAGGCGGTACAGCACTTCAAGGACGCCTACCTGCTGGACTTTCTGGCCTTGCCCGACCCGCATTCCGAGGCCGAATTGCACCGCAGCCTGCTGATGAACCTGGGCCGTTTCCTTACCGAGCTGGGGCGCGACTTCTGCTACATCGGCAGCGAGTACCCGGTGCAGGTCGGTGGCCAGGACTTTGCGCTAGACCTGCTGTTCTTCCACCGTGGCCTGAACTGCTTGGTGGCCATCGAGCTGAAGGTCACCGCCTTCGAGCTCGAACATCTGGGCAAGCTGAACTTCTACCTGGAAGCGCTGGACCGCGATGTGAAGAAGCCGCACGAGAACCCGGCCATCGGCCTGCTGCTGTGTGCCAGCAAAGATAGCGAGGTGGTGAAGTACGCGTTGAGCCGCACCCTCTCGCCCGCGCTGGTGGCGCAGTACCAGACGCAATTGCCCGACAGGCACATGTTGGCGGCCAAGCTGCATGAGTTTTATGCACTGAGTGCGCCGGAGATCGTGACGCCCAAAGCGCGTAAGAGGAAGGCGCGCAAGGGGTGATCGGAAAACTCGAAGCCGTACGCCAGAACCTGACGCGCTTCGCTCCGAGTTGCGTGCATCACAATCTTCCGCACTATCAATATGCGGACACCGCTCGCCGGAGGAACTGAAGATGGCTTACCTGAAAGAACTCAAGGTCACGTTCACGCGCAAGCGGGTGGACGACGACCTTCTGAACAAACCCGTGGAGAGCCCCGGACAGGTGTTCGCGCTGTTCAAGGACATGCAGGACGAGACCAAGGAGAAGGTCGTCGTGCTGCATTTGAATCCGCAGTTGGAGATTCTTTCTTATGAGGTGGCGGCGATTGGGTCGGCTACTGCGACGCTGATGGAGCCGGTGGAGATTTATCGGAACGCGATGCTTGCAAGGGCGAGTTCATTGATCGTGGTGCACAACCATCCTTCAGGGCACTGCAAGCCTTCGGAGGCGGATATCAGCATTGCGTTGAAGCTGCATGAACTCGGGGAGATTCATGGGATGCCGCTGCAAGATTTCATCATCATCGGTGATGGCAAGTACGGTAGCTTTCGTGAACAGGGGCGACTCTAATATCCGAAAATGCTTCTTCAATAAGAATCTCTCCCCAATCTCTCCAATGGGCATATCGTGATTCGCGACCATTCGCGGCACTCAAAAGTAGTCACTCTTATTTTTATCAACGAATTGAAAGGCATGGAGCATGTTGACGCGCGATGTGAGAATGGCGGCCGAAAAATTCGATGCATTTATTGAAGCAGATAATCCTTTTCTAAAGGCCATTGAGCAGCTTGCAAATTGGGCAAACGGAGCTGAAGAAATTGTGGCGAAAATTGCCACCGCGCCAGGGGCAAATGAAATTAACTCTGCCGCATCAACCTTGCATACGTACGTGGGACGTACTCCAAAGGTAACTCGTGAAATTGATGTTGAAGGCTTCTTTTCCAGCTCCTCTCAATTACACGAGCTTCTTAGCACACTTTTTCCTTCGACAGAACCCAATAGGGCAGTCGACGAACTGGTCAATGAATTAGCTGCTTTGCGACGTCTTTTCAGCGTCTATATCGCTCATCAATCTAGTGCGAGCGCATTGCCTCTTCTGAGAGCTGCAACCTCATTCAACGCGGAGCTTAAAAATTTCCAGAAAGGGCTCAGTAGCCTCGCAATACAGTTGGCGCCCGATGTTGAGCGCTCCGAGGACGAGGATGAATTGTGCTTGGCTTTTTATTCAACGCAAACACTTCACTCTTTCGGGGAAAAAATTAAGGCGCTTGAAGATCTCTACGAACTTCTAGCGAAAATTTTTCGCATAGACATTGAATTTTATCCATTACGAATCGCCAAGATCGAATCTGGCTCCATGTGGATTGAATTGATTGGCCATGCAGCGATAGCGGGCGCAATAGGGAAAATTTTGCTGGAGGCGGCAAAATTCGGCCATCGAAACTACACCCGCGAAGGACTAATTGCTGGCACAAAAGCATCTTCCGAGCAGATCGATGCCATTGTTGCGACGATTCAGAAACTAGAAGCCGTAGACGTCGATGCAACCGAAATGAAGGAAGGTTTGCGAGATGCTGCAACCAATATTGCGTTGAAGCTCAATTCCCTTATGGAGCACGAATCCAGTTTCGTTGTGGGAACGCGCGAGGTCCATATGGATATACCAAACCTCTCCGGCTGGCGGAGATTTCAACTGCAGCGCCCGCAATTAAGGATTTCATCAAGCCATAAGGATAGCGAAAATCCTTTGCTGCCAGGACCACCCAAAGAGAATTAGCCCTATCGCTTTTTCTAGGCGGCTTCATCATCAAGAAAATGGGCCGTTCAAGACAAAGAAATATTTTTCTTTTGATCAACCCAAAATCGCCTCAATCCTTCGCCGTGAATTGATTTAATTCTGGATAGATTGCCTGAAGTCATTTTCGACGCTTTTGAACAACCCAAACACATGGATCCAGCATCATCTTCCAGATGTCACGCTCGATCCTGTGGCTCCGCAGCAGACAAGCCGTTGGCACGGAGATCACGTTCCGGCCGATCCCTCCGAAACGGGCCGCTTCGAAACCCATCGCATAGCGACAGTTCGGAGCAAGAGATCTCCGAGACATCCGCCTCGGCGTTGCCCCGAGCGCCCACCAACGGCCAGCACGCCGCCATTGGCGATCTTTGCCGCCTGAACGAGATTGGCCAGCGATGCCGATCGGCATCGACGTCGTTTTTCTGCCATTGATCGCCGACGCTCCGGCTGTGTCTACGAAGCTCAGTCCGCACGAGTACCCGTGTTACTCCGCCCGCGCGAGCGACGCCACGGGCGAGACTTGAGCATCAATCAATCCAGCGAAACATTCGCCTTCCGAATCACATCCCCAAACCGCTGCGTCTCGCTCGCCACAAACTGATCAAACTGCGCCCGAGTCGTCGGAAACGGCTCGTACCCGAAGCTCTTGAACTTCTCCAGCACATCGGGTTCCGCCAGACCCTTCTCGATGTCGCGCTTGATCTTCTCGGTCACCGACGCGGGCAAGCCCTTCGGCACGGCAATCGCGTTCCAACCGATCACCTCGAAGCCCTTGGGGCCGCCCGATTCGGCGACGGTCGGCACGTCGGGGAAGGCGGCGTTGCGCTGGGGCGCGGCCACGGCCAGAAAGCGCAGCTTGTTGGCGCGCTGCAGCGGGCCGGCGGTGGCGCTGCTGCCCAGCGCAAAGGCCAGCTCGCCGGTCGCGACCGACGTGTAGAGCTGCGTGGTTTCCTTGTAGATGATGTGTTCCATCTGCGTGCCGGTGGCCGACTCGAAGAGCTCCGAGCCCAGGTGCACCGGGTTGCCGACCGACCATGAGCCGTAGTCGAGCTTGCCGGGGTTGGCCTTGGCGTCGGCAATCAGGTCGCCCACGGTCTTGTACTTGCTGTTGGTGGCAACGGTGAAGAAGAAGTACGTCTTGAAGAGGGGCAGCAGCGTGTCGAAGTCCTTGGCGCTGTCGTAGGGCAGCTTCTTGAAGAGCGCCGGGTACGCGGCCAGGTGCACGTTGTCCAGAACGATGATGTCGTGGCCGTCTTTGGCGCCGCGCTTGAAGGCATCGATGGCGATGAAGCCGTTGCCGCCCGGGCGGTTCTCGACCACGACCGGCTGGCCCCACGCACGCGAGAGCTTGTCGGCCACGAGACGGGCAACGCCGTCGGGGCCGCCGCCGACCGGGAACGGCGTGATGATGCGCACGGGCTTGGTCGGGAAGGCCGCCTGTGCCGATGCGGTGGCGGGCGCCAGCGCTGCGGTGGCGAGCGCGAGTGCTGCCGCCACGCCGATGGCGCGACGCGTTGTATTCGTGTTCTTCATCTCTCTGATCCTCTTCTTTCGGTTCTCTTGGTTTGAAACTTGTTCTCTGCCCGTGCGATGCGGGCTGCGCGGCGACTGCGTGATTGCTGCTACTGCGCCGTCGCGCCCGAGCTCTTGACGATCGCGGCCCACTTCTCGCTCTCCCGCGAGATGAGCGCCGCGTACTCGGCGGGCCCGCCGAGCAAGGGCACGGCGCCTTCCACGTCGAGGCGCGACTGGAATTCCTTCTCCCCCGCCACCTTGAGCATCTGCGCCGAAAGCTCCTTGACGAGCGCATCGGGCGTGCCGCGCGGCGCGAGGAGGCCATAGGTGAGGGTGCTTTCGAAACCCGCGAGTTCGCGCAGGCCCGACTCGGCCACGGTGGGCACGTCGGGCAGCGACGGCAGGCGCTTGTCGCCGGTGACGGCAATGGCGCGCAGCCGTCCGCCTTTGACGAGCGCGAGCGCGGGCGGGATGACGCTGAACATCATCTGCACCTGCCCGCCCGTGAGGTCGGTGAGCGCGGGGTTGGTGCCTTTGTAGGGAATGTGATTGAGCCTGGTGCCGGTGCGCTGCGCGAAGAGTTCGCCGGTCAGGTGGCCGCCGGTGCCGCTGCCGCTCGATGCGTAGTCGAGCATGCCGGGCCGCGCCCTGGCTTCAGCGACGAGGTCGGCCACGCTGCGCACCTTCGATGCGGCGGGCACCACGAGCACGAGCGCGGACGAAGCGAACATCGCGACGGGCACGAGGTCTTTGCGCGCGTCGAACCTCAGGCCCTTGTAGAGCGCGGGGTTGATCGACACGGTGCCGGTGTGGCCGAGCAGGAGCGTGCTGCCGTCGGGCGTGCTGCGCACGACCTGCTCGGTGCCGAGGTTGCCGCCCGCACCAGGCTTGTTGTCGACGATGACGCCGGACTTGCGCAGCTCGCCGAGGCCCTTGGCCATCTGGCGCGCGAACACGTCGTTGCCGCCGCCGGCCGCGAAGGGCACGACGATGCGGATGGGCCTGGCATCGGCCTGCGCATGCGCGGGAAGCCCCGCCGCCGCGAGCAGGCCCAGCAGCAGCTCGCGTCGCGCGAGCGTCATCAGACGCGTTCCAGGATCACGGCAATGCCCTGCCCCACGCCGATGCACATGGTGCACAGCGCGTAGCGGCCGCCGCCCTTGTGCAGCTGGTTCACCGCGGTGGTGGCCAGGCGTGCGCCGCTGGCGCCGAGCGGGTGGCCGAGCGCGATGGCGCCACCGTTGATGTTCACGCGCGCGTCGTCGTCCTTCAGGCCCAGGAGGCGCAGCACGGCGAGGCCTTGCGCGGCGAAGGCTTCGTTGAGTTCGATGACGTCGATCTGGTCGAGGGTGAGGCCGGTGAGCGCCAGCACCTTTTGCGTGGCGGGCGCGGGGCCGATGCCCATCACGCGCGGCGCGACACCGGCGGTGGCCATGCCGACCACACGAGCGCGGGGCGTGAGGCCGTGCTTCGCGGCGCTGGCTTCGTCGGCCAGCAGCAGCGCGCAGGCGCCGTCGTTCACGCCGCTGGCATTGCCCGCGGTCACGGTGCCGTCGGGGCGCACGACGCCCTTGAGCTTGGCGAGGGATTCGAGGCTGGTCTCGCGCGGGTGCTCGTCCTTGTTGACGATGATCGCGTCGCCCTTCTTCTGCGGCACGCTCACGGGCACGATCTCGGCATCGAAGAAGCCGGACTTCTGCGAGGCTACGGCGCGCAGCTGCGAGTTGAGCGCCATCAGGTCTTGCGCTTCGCGCTCGATCTTGTAGTCGGTCGCCACGTTCTCGGCCGTCTCGGGCATCGAGTCGACGCCGTACTGCGCCTTCATGAGCTTGTTGACGAAGCGCCAGCCGATGGTGGTGTCGTACACCGCGTTGTTGCGGCTGAAGGCGCTCTCGGCCTTGGGCATGACGAAGGGCGCGCGGCTCATGCTCTCGACGCCGCCGGCGATCATCAAACCGGCTTCACCGGCGCGGATGGCGCGGGCTGCGGTGCCCACGGCATCGAGGCCCGAACCGCACAGGCGGTTGATGGTGCCGCCGCCGATTTCGAGCGGCAGGCCCGCGAGCAGCGCCGACATGCGCGCGACGTTGCGGTTGTCTTCGCCGGCCTGGTTGGCGCAGCCGTAGAGCACGTCGCTCACGGCTTGCCAGTCGACGTTCTTGTTGCGTTCGATCAGCGCCTTGAGCGGCACTGCGCCCAGGTCGTCGGTGCGCACGCTGCTGAGCGAGCCGCCGTAGCGACCGAAGGGGGTGCGAACGGCGTCGCAGATGAAGGCTTGGTTGGTCATGTGCTGTGTCTCTTTGATTGATTGAATGAGCGGATCAGGCTGCGATCGGCAGGCCGACGAGCTTCTCGAGTTCTTCGCGGGTGAGCCCTTCGACGAGGTCTACGAGCTTCAAGCCCTGCGGCGTGCATTCGAGCGTGGCGAGGTCGGAGTACACGCGCTTGACGCAGCCGATGCCGGTCAGCGGATAGGTGCATTCCTGCACCAGCTTGCTCGTGCCCTGCTTGGTGAGCAGGTCCATCATCACCCAGGTCTGCTTGGCGCCGATGGCCAAATCCATCGCGCCGCCAACGGCGGGAATGGCGTCTTTCTCGCCGGTGTGCCAATTGGCGAGGTCGCCGGTGGCCGAGACCTGGAATGCGCCGAGCACGCAGATGTCGAGGTGGCCGCCGCGCATCATCGCGAAGCTGTCGGCGTGGTGAAAGAACGAGCCGCCCGGCAGCAGCGTGACGGGCTGCTTGCCGGCGTTGATGAGGTCATAGTCTTCCTCGCCGGCCTCGGGCGCGGGGCCCATGCCGAGGATGCCGTTCTCGCTTTGCAGGATGACCTCGCGGCCCTGCGGCAAGTGGTTCGCCACGAGCGTGGGCTGGCCGATGCCGAGGTTGACGACGGCGCCGTCGAAGATGTCCTGCGCGACGCGGGCGGCGAGTTGGTCCTTGGTGCGACGTGTGTAGGTCATGGTCATGCTGCCTTCTTGAAACCGCCGGCTTGCGTGGCGACACGTTCGATGCGCACCACCTGGTGCACGAAGATGCCCGGGGTCACGACGGTCTCGGGGTCGAGGGTGCCGAGCTCGGCAATGTCGTGCACGGTGGCGATGGTCTTCTTCGCGGCCATGGCCATCACCGGGCCGAAGTTGCGCGCGGCCTTGCGGTAGACCAGGTTGCCCCAGCGGTCGCCGCGCTCGGCCTTGATGAGCGCCACGTCGCCGTGGATGGGGTACTCGAGCACGTACTGCTTGCCGTTGATCTCGCGGGTTTCGCGGTTGCCCGCGAGCTGCGTGCCGTAGCCGGTGGGGCAGAAGAAGGCGCCGATGCCCGCGCCCGCGGCGCGGATGCGTTCGGCGAGGTTGCCCTGGGGCACGAGTTCGAGTTCGATCTTGCCGCTGCGGTAGAGCCCGTCGAACACCTGGCTGTCGGCCTGGCGCGGGAAGCTGCAGATGATCTTGCGCACGCGGCCGGCCTTGAGCAGCGCCGCGAGGCCGGTCTCGCCGTTGCCGGCGTTGTTGTTGACGACGGTGAGGTCCTTGGCGCCCTGCTCGACGAGGCCGTCGATGAGTTCGCCGGGAATGCCGGCGGTGCCGAAGCCGCCGATGAGAACCGTGGCGCCGTCGGGGATGCCCGCGAGGGCATCGGCGACCGAGCGCGCGATCTTGTTGATCATGAAGCTTGTCTCCGGGTGAATCGAAAGGGGATCGAAAACGGGACGACTCAAATTGTTCGTATACAGAACATTTGTTCGTATAATGAATTCTAGAGAGGATCGCTCACCATGGCAACCCAGCCCCCCAACACCCATCACACCGAAACACCCGCCCCCGGCGACAGCTATGTGCAGTCGTTCGCGCGCGGCCTGCAGGTGATCCGCTCGTTCAGCGAGAGCGCGCCGCGCCAGACGCTGAGCGAGGTCGCCGCGGTCAGCGGGCTCACGCGGGCGGGTGCGCGGCGCATCCTGCTCACGCTGCAGGCGCTGGGCTATGTGGTGACCGACGGCAAGCTCTTCACGCTCACGCCGCGCATCCTCGACCTGGGCTTTGCGTATCTCTCGTCGATGCCGATCTGGAACCGCGCCGAGCCGGTGATGGAGGCGCTGGTGCAGCAGGTGCAGGAGTCGTGCTCGGCCGCGGTGCTCGATGCAACCGACATCGTCTACGTGCTGCGCGTGCCGACCAAGAAGATCATGCACATCAGCCTGGGCGTGGGCTCGCGACTGCCGGCGTACTGCACGTCATTGGGTCGCCTGCTGCTGGCCGACCTCGAAGACGACGAAGTGCGCGCGCGGCTCGAAGCTTCGAACATCGAGGCGCTCACCAAGCACACGGTGACCGACATCGATGCGCTCATGGCCAAGGTCGCGCAGGCGCGCAAGCAGCAGTGGTGCCTGGTGAACCAGGAGCTCGAAGAAGGCCTCATCTCCGTGGCCGCGCCCATCGTCGACAAGCAGGGCCGCATGGTGGCCGCGCTCAACATCAGCGGGCAGGCGAACCGCACCAGCGCGAAGGTGATGCAGGAGACGATGCTGCCGGCGCTGATCGATGCGGCCAAGCAGGTCTCGCGGCTGCTCTAGGCAACTCGCGCACAGCGGCCCAAGGCGGGAAACACCGCGGAACCGGCTTCGCCGGGCCGCAGGTGTTGCCCCCGGTAGGGGGAAGGAGAAGCGACACGAAGTGCGCGAAGCCTGGGGGCGAGTCAAGCCTCCGAGCGGATGCCCTTCATGATGATCACGCCGCCCAGCCGCGCCGTGTCCGCGCGCATGCGGCGGGCCAGCGCCTCGGTCGTGCCGGGCTGCGCCTGCCAGCCGGTCTTGAGCAGCGCCTGCGCCACGTCGGGCATGCTGGTCACTTCGACCAGCGCCGCGTTGAGCCTGGCGACGGCGTTCTTGCTCATGCCCGCGGGCGCGGCCAGCGCGGTCCAGATTTCGAGGTCGGCGCCGCGCACGTCCGCATCGCGGATGGTGGGCAACTCGCTCGCCAGCGGGCTGCGCTCGGGCGAGGTGACGCCAATGGCCTTGAGCTTGCCCGACTTCAGGTGCGGCAGCGCCAGGCCCGGCGGCAACAGGGCCAGCTGGATCTCTCCGGCAAGCAGGCCGGCGATCACCTGGGGGTTGCCGGTGTAGGGCTTGTGCTGCGCGGTGATGGCGGCGCGGCTCTTGAGGAGTTCCATGCCCAGGTGGCCCACGGTGCCCACGCCGGGCGTGCCGTACTTGCCGCCGGCGCCCAGGTTGCGCGCCCACAGCAGGAAGTCGGCCGGCGTCTTGCCGGCGGCGTTGCCCGACACCGCGAGCACCAGCGGCGCGGTGCCGACCATGCCGACGGGCGCGAAGTCTTTTTCGGGATCGAACGGGATCGCGGGATTCAGCAGCTTGGCGATGGTGAGGTTGCCGTTGATCAGCGCGCCGACGGTGTGGTCGTCGGTCGCCTTGGCCACCTGGTCGGCCACGAGGTTGCCGCTGGAGCCGGGCTTGTTCTCGACCGTGACCGGCTGGCGCAGGATCTTCGAAAGCGGCTCGGCGATGGCACGGGCCGCGAGGTCGGGCGAGGCACCGGCGGGAAAGCCCACGAGGATGCGCACGGGCTTGGTGGGCCATGCGGCTTCGCCGGCCGCCGGCTTCTGCTGGGACCACGCGCCGGGCGCGAACAACGAGGTGGCAACTGCCGCGGCGCCGCCTTCGAGCAAGCGGCGTTTGGTGATCATCAAGGGAGACTCCAGAGCGATGAAAGAAGTGATGAAATGTCACCACATTGTTTCAAACGTTACAGGATCGTGCTGCACCGCGCAAGTCCGAAGGAGGTTCACGCGGGGCCATTTCGCGTCAGGCGACAGCATGTCATCTGCGTGGTGAAGCCCCGAGCAATCGCCGCTGCGTCGGAAAAAGCGACCAGCCCCAGCGCTGCTGCGCGTAGCCCCAGAGGCCCTGCTTGAAGAACAGCGTGACGAGGATCGCAAGCAGCCCCAGCCCCAGCAGATACCAGGTGCCGTAGTCGCTCAGGAACTTGTTGAGCGCCCAGAAGATGAGCGCGCCCACCAGCGGCCCTTCGATGCGGCCGATGCCGCCGATGACCACCATGAAGATGGCGAAAGCCGTCCAGTTGACGCTGAAAGCCGCATCGGGGCTGATGCGCAGGTTGCCCACGAAGTACAGCGCGCCCGCGAGCCCCGCACCGAAGGCCGCGACCACATACACCGCGAGCTTCATGCGCGCGACCGGAATGCCCTGCGATTCGGCCGCCACTTCGTTGTCGCGAATGGCCAGCAGCGCGAGCCCGCGCTTGCTGCGCAAGAAGAGGTACACGAGCGCGATGGCCGCGACCACGCAGGCCAGCGCCATCCAGTAGGTGGTGCGCTCGCGCGTGGCCTTCTCGATGCCGCGCAGCGCGGTGAGCGTGGTCCCCGAGCCGCCGCCGACCGCCGACACGTTGGCGAAGCTCAGGCGGAACACCTCGGCGATGACCCAGGTGCCGATCGCGAAGTACCCGCCCGACAAGCGAAACGCGACGAACGACACGGGCACCGCGACGAGCCCCGCAGCCAGCGCGCCCAACGGGATCGCCACGAACGGATTGACGCCCGCGAAGTTGCCGAGCATCAGCATCACATAACCGCCGAAGCCGAAGAAGGCCTGCTGCCCGATGCTCACCATGCCGCCGTAGCCCGCGAGCAGGTTCCACATCATCGCGAAGATGAAGTAGCAGGCGATCTCGACGAACTCGCGCATCCAGCTCGATTCGCCCCAGAACGGCAAGCTTGCGGCAATCAGTACGAGCGCGATGCCGGTGATGAGCGCGGTGCGGCTCGCGGCGGTGGCGCGCTCGACGGCGATGAGGGGTGGGGGCATGTTCGTCATCCGCGTGTCTTTGGAAAAAGGCCTTGCGGCCGCAGCACCAGCACGACCAGGAACACGATGTGCCCGAACCAGATGCCCCAGCCCGGGTCGAGCCGGAAGCCGATCTGCTGCGTGATCCCCAGGATCATCGCGCCGGCCAGCGTGCCCCAGAACGAGCCCATGCCGCCGATGATCACGGCCTCGAAGGCGAAGAGCAGCAGCAGCGGGCCGTCCGAAGGCGACACCGTCGTGCGCATGCCCTGCAGCGCGCCCGCGACGGCGATCAGCACGAAGGCGATGGCGGTCGCGAAGGCGTAGACCTTCTTTGCATCGAGCCCCATGAGCTCGGCGATCTCGCGGTCGTCGGACACGGCGCGGAACGACCGGCCCAGCGCGGTGCGCGCAAAGAGCCATTGCAGCGCGCCCGTCGCAACCACTGCGATGGCCAGCACGATCAGCGGCAGCACGCCGAGCGAGAGCGATTCGCCGAGCGCCAGGCCCTGTGTGTTGAGCCCGTTCGTCTCGATGGCGCGCGGATCGGCAGAGAACAGTTCGAGCAACAGGTTCTGGATGACGATCGACAGGCCGAAGGTGACGACGAGCGATGGCAGCGGGTCTTTGCCGAGCGTTCCATTCAGCACGTAGCGCTGCAGCGCATAGCCGAATGCGAAGGCGATGGGCAACACCGCGAGCGCGACGAGCCACGGCACCGCATCGCCCGCGAGCGACACGCCCGCAATGACGGCGAACGCGCCGAGGATGATGAAGTCCCCCTGCGCCGTGTTGGTGAGCCGCATGACCCCGAACATCAGCGACTGGCCGAGCGCGAACAGCGTGTAGAGGCCGCCGAGCAGCACGCCCTGTACGAGGGTTTCAAGCATGCGCCGCCTCCATGCCGAAGTAGGCCTCTGAGATCTGCTCGCGCGTGAGATCGGCGGACCTGCCTTCGAGCGACACGCGCCCTTCCTGCAAGCAGTAGATGCGCTGCGACACCTGCCGCGCCATCGTCACGTCCTGCTCGACGATGACCACCGTCATGCCCTCGCCGGTGATGGTGGGCATGGCGGCATAGATCTCGCGGATGACGATGGGCGCAAGGCCGAGCGAGAGCTCATCGCACAGCAGCACCTCGGGGTTGCTCATGAGCGCGCGGCCGAGCGCGACCATCTGTTGCTGGCCGCCCGAGAGCGAGGTGCCGGGGTTGTGACGCTTCTCGGCGAGGATGGGGAACAGCGCGTAGAGACGCTGCAGGTTCCACGGCCCCTTGCGGCGGGCGGTGCCGCCCATCAGCAGGTTCTCTTCGACGCTGAGGCTGGGAAAGAGGCGGCGGCCTTCGGGGACCATGGCGAGGCCGCGGCGGACGATTTCGCCGGGCGGCATGCCGCCCATCGGTTCGCCTTTGAAAAGGATCGCTTCGCGGGGTGCTCGCACGAGGCCGGTCAGGCTCTTGAGGAATGTCGATTTGCCCGCGCCATTGGCGCCGATGATCGCGACGAGTTCGCCGGCGGCGAGCGAGAAGTCGATGCCGAAGAGCGCCTGCGCATCGCCGTAGAAGGCTTTCAGGGCGTGGGTGGTGAGCAGTGGCGCGCTCATGCTTCCATCCCCATGTACACGCGCCGCACTTCCGGATCGTTCATCACCGCGCGCGGTTCGCCCTCCGCCAGCTTCTGCCCGAAATTGATGACGAACAACCGGTCCGCCAGCGACAGCAGCGCATGCACCACGTGCTCGATCCAGATCATCGTCACGCCGCGCGCCTTGATGCGCTTGAGCTCATCGACCAGCACCGCGGCCTCGGGCTCGGTGAGCCCGCCTGCGATTTCGTCGAGCAGCAGCAACTGCGGCTTCGTCGCCAATGCACGCGCCAGTTCGAGGCGCTTGCGGTCGAGCAGCGTGAGCCCGCCAGCCGGCTTGTTCGCATGCGCCATCAAGCCCGTCTGCTCCAGCACTTCGTGCGCCGTGCGCCAGGCCTCGCGCTCGGTCTGCTGTCCGCCGAAGCAGGCCGCGGTCACGAGGTTCTCGAACACGCTCATGTTGCCGAACGGCTGCGGCACCTGGTAGCTGCGGCCGATGCCCGCGTGGCAGCGCTGGTGCGGCTTGAGCCGCGTCACGTCGCGGCCCGCGTATTCGACGCGCCCCGCATCGACGCGCGCGTCGCCCGAGATCAGGTTGAACAGCGTGGTCTTGCCCGCGCCGTTCGGCCCGAGGATGCCCAGCGTCTCGCCCTCGGTCACCGCGAGCGAAATGTCGTCGGTGACCTTGAGCGCGCCGTAAGCCTTGCTCACGGCATGCAGTGCCAGCAGCGCCATGACGTCAGAGCAGCCGCAGCGTGCCGCCGGCCGGAATGCTCCTGGCCGCTTCGTTGTTCACGATGGTGAGCTCGACCTTGTACTTCTTGCCCTTGCCCCACTGGCCGAGCACGAGCGGCGTCTTGCTCACGTTCTTGAACGGCCCCTGCCCGCCCCATTTCACCGGGCCGACCACGGAGTTGATCGAGGTCGACGCGACGGCGTCGCGCACGTCGCCGGCCTTCAGCGACTTGGCGCGCGACAGCGCATTCGCCGCCACTTCGAACAGCGCATGCGCGAAGCCGATGGGCTGCGTCCACTGCTTCTTCGCACCGGCTTCGTAAGCATCGGCCAGCGCCTTCGCGCTCTGCTGCGTGAGGCTCGATGTGAACGGATGCGACGGGCTCCACCACACCTCGGTCGAGAGGCCGTCGCCCAGGTCGCCCAGCGCCTCGATCGCGCCGGGGAACAAGAGCGCCTTGCCCAGCGTGATGACCTTGGGCTTGAAGCCCTGCTGCCGCGCCTGCGTGAGGAAGGTCTTGGCATCGGGCGGAATCACCACGCCGGTGACGATCTCCACGCCCTCTTTCTTGAATGCCGCGATCTGCGCGCTGAAGTCCTGCGTGCCGTTCTGAAAGCGACCCGGGTCGGTGAGCGTGAAGCCCATCTGCGCGAGCGGTTTGGGAAAACCCAGTTCCTTGTCGCCCCACGCATTGCCGTCGCCGTCGTTCGGGAACAGGCCGCCGACCTTCTTGTTGGTGGCGAGCGTCTTCCAGCCGTTGGTGTAGTTGGCGATGACGTCTTCGAGCCCCCAGAACAGGTGGTACGTCCAGTTGAAGCCTTTCGCCGGATCGCCCTTGCGGCCGAAGAACCACGGCTGCCACGGCACCACGCTGGAGATGCACGGCACCTCGTTGAGTTCGCACGCATCGCTCACCGGGTTGGCGGTTTCGGGCGTTCCTGCCGTGAGCACCAGCGCAACCTTGTCCTTCAGGATCAGGTCGTTGGCCACCTCGCCCGCGCGGTTGGGGTTCGACTGGCTGTCCTTCAGCACGATCTGCACCGCGTACCTCTTGCCGCCGACGCTGATGCCGTCCTTGAACGCGGTCTTCATCTGCTCGATGACCCACTTGTCCGCTTCGCCGAAGGGCGCGAGCGGGCCGGTCTGCGGCGAGACATAACCGATCTTGAGCGTGTCGGCCGCGAACACCAGCGGTGCCGCGCCCGAGGCCACGAGTGCGGCGGTGGCCTGCGTGAACTGTCTGCGATTGAATGTCATGGTTGTCTCCGTCTCGTGTTTGTGTTTGTGGTGCCGCCTGAACGGGGCCGGTCAGCGCGCGAAGTGCGGCGGTATCTGCGCGTCGACGTTCACCCACACGCTCTTGACCTGCGTGTATTCGCGCATCGCGTCGAACCCCATCTCGCGGCCATAGCCGCTCTGGCCGACGCCGCCGAAGGGCGAGCCCGGGTTCACGCGCTTGTAGCTGTTGATCCAGACCATGCCGGCGTGCAGGTCGCGCGCGACCTTGTGGGCGCGCTGCAGGTCGCGGGTCCAGAGGCCGCTGCCCAGGCCGTAGTCGGTGCCGTTGGCAATCTGCATCGCCTCTTCGTCGTTCTTGAAGGTGAGCACGGTGACGAAAGGGCCGAAGACTTCTTCCTGCGCGACGCGGTCCTTGTACGACTTCGCGCGCATCACCGTGGGTTCGACATAGCAACCCTGGGCAAGATCGCCGCCGGGCGACTTGCCACCCGCAAGCAGTTCGCCGCCCTCACCTTGCGCCACTTCCACATAGCTCAGAACGCGCTCGCGGTGCTGCGCACTCGTGAGGGGACCCATCTCGGTCGCATCGTCGAGCGGGTTGCCCAGGCGAATCGACTTCGCGAGCGGAATGAACTGCTCGAGGAACGCATCGGCGATCTTCTCGTGCAGCATGAGCCGCGAGCCCGCGATGCAGGCCTGCCCCTGGTTGTGAAAGATGGCCCAGGCGCTGCCATTGACGGCCGCCTGCAGGTTCGCATCCTCGAACACGATGTTCGGACCCTTGCCGCCGAGTTCGAGCTGCACCTTCTTCAGGTTGCCCGCGCTGGCCTGCACGATGCGCCGGCCCGTCGCGGTGCTGCCGGTGAAGGCGATCTTCGCGATCTCCGGATGCTCGGCGACGTACTGGCCCGCGACGCTGCCCAGGCCCGGCAGCATGTTGACCACGCCGGGCGGCAGGCCCGCCTCGGCCATCAGCTCGGCGATGCGCAGCGAACTGAGCGGCGTGATCTCGGCCGGCTTCATCACGATGCAATTGCCGGCCGCGAGCGCGGGCGCCATTTTCCAGCTCGTGAACATCAGCGGGAAGTTCCACGGCACGACCTGGCCGACGATGCCCACGGGCTCGCGCAGCGTGTAGTTGAGGAAGCCCTCCTCCACCGGAATGGTCTCGCCCTGGAACTTGTCGGCCATGCCGCCGAAGTAGCGGAAGCACGCCGCCGTGCGCGGCACGTCGAGGCGGCGCGAATCGCGGATCGGATGGCCGGTGTCCAGCGATTCGAGGCGGGCGAGTTCTTCGCCGTTGGCCTCGATGAGGTCGGCGAGCTTGAGCAGGATGCGGCCGCGGTCGGCGGCGGCCATGCGGCTCCATTTCGGGAACGCGCGCTTGGCGGCGGCGACGGCCTTGTCGACGTCGGCCTTGCCCGCAAGCGCGACATCGACGATGGGCGTGTTGTCGTGCGGGTTGAGCGTGGCGAGGGTCTCGCCGGATTCGGCATCGACGAAGCGGCCGTCGATGAAGAGCTGGTGGCGGATGGATGGCGCAGGCATGAGTTTCCTCTCCCTCCCCGCGAAGGGGAGAGTTGGATGGAGCGTTGGGGGGCGAAGGGAAAGAAGGCCGGTCAGAACTGGACCGGGATCTCCGGGCTCTCGCCCTTCTGGATCTCGTAGACCAGGCTGGGCGAGCCGTTCTCCCACACCAGCAGCATCGAGCGCTTGGGGCTGAAGCCCTGGTGGCGGCAGTACGCGGGCATGGCGGCCATGTCGCCGGCCTTCATGATCACGCGGGCCATGGGCTTGCCGGTGTTCTTGTCGCCGCAGTCCCAGTGGATCTCGTCGGTCATCTGGAAGAACCACTCGACGCGGTCGTTGCCGTGGATGATCGGCAGGATGTGCTCCTCGGTCGTCGGGCACATGTAGCTGTGCTTCACCACCGAGGTGAAGCTCGGGTTCCACGTGACCTGCGAGCGGCTCAGGAAGCCGAAAAGATTGAAGGCATGCACCTCGTTCTCGAAGCCGGGCTCGGGGTGCAGTTCGGGCTGGGCCTGCGGCACGTCGGCGAAGGCGCGGTTGATGGGCGCGCCGCGCTCGTCGCTGCGCAGGTCGAGGTCGCCCTTCAGGCCCACGCAGCGCTTGGCGAGCTCGCGCGCCCTCGTGATCTTGGCGGTGTTGTTGCCGCTCTTGCGGCCGTAGGGCGAGCCGGTTTCCTGCGGCGCACTGAAGGGGTCGAAGCTCTCGTTGGTCCAGTCGTCGAGCATCGCCTCGAAGGTGGCGCGGATCTGCGCGGTCGGAAAGTTCTCGAGCAGGTCGATGCCCGCGTCCTTCATCGTGCCGTTGAAGCTGCCGGCATAGAGGTCGACCGAGTCGTAGTGGTTGACGGTGCCGAACACGTCGTCGAAATTGACCCAGCCGTAGAAGAAGCCCCAGGCCACGTCGCGCATCAGTGCGCGCAGGTAGTTGCCGGCGTCCATGGTGTGGCTCATGGGCCGGCCGTCGCGGGTCTTCCAGCCGATGTGCACGAAGTATTCGTCGCGGCGAAAGCGGAAGCTGCCAAGCGAAAAATCCTTGTAGCCGAGCGTGGCATCGGGCTGCGATGCGATCACGCGGGCGAGTTCTGCGGGTGCGTTCATGGTGCTTTCCTCATCTGGTCTTGAATGTTCAAGTGCCGTGTCTTTCGTGGAACACCGCGGAACCGGCTTTGCCGGGCCGCTGGTGTTGCCCCCGGTAGGGGGTTGGCGAAGCGACACGAAGTGCGCGAAGCCTGGGGGCGAGTCAATGTGCCTGGCAGATGTCGGCCCACTTCTCTACCGAGAGATCGCCCTTGCAGCTTTGCAACACGATCACGCCCGGCTCGCCGGCGGTACGGAATTGGTAGGCGGTGTTCTTGGGCAAGAGACCCTGGTGGCCGCGCGAGAGCTTCATCCAGCCCATCTTCTTGCCCTGCGGTTCGCCCTTCACGAGCACGGCGCCGTTCTTCTCGGCGTCGGCGACAGCCTGGCTGGCATCGAGCTGCACGAGGTGCACTTCGACTTCGCCATCCATCACCAGCGCGAACTCGTCGTGCGCGCAGGTGAACCAGGGCGAGGTGCCTTCGGCGCGCAGCGTCTCGAGCACGTAGATCTGGTTCTGGCCGAAGACGACCTTCTCGTACGGCTTGCTGGTGCTCGCGATCTCGAAGCAGTTGGAGAACGCGTAGTGGCGCACGTCGTCGTCGATCGGCTCGACGTGGCCTTTCTCGAAATGCTTGAGCGATCCGAAGCGGGTCTTGTAGGCAGTGGAAGCGGGGGCGGTCATGGTGTCGTCTCCTTGGATGGACGAACTCTAGAAGCCATGCGGCCGCGCCGGTAGGGACCAGTTTGGAAGAGGATTATTCGGAGTCTCCGAACAATCGACCGGGTTTACCCGGGATCGCTATCCACTCGATCGGCTGAATTCGATCAGCTCCGCCGGGATCATTCCGCGCTCGATCAGCGTGGCGTCCCACGGCGGCACGCGGGTGAATCGCGTGGCGATGTGCTCGATGAACAGGCGCAGCTTGAGCGCATTGCGCGAGGTGCCCGCATACACCGCGCTCAGCGAGAACGACGAGAGCTGGTGCTCGGCCAGCACCACGCGCAGGTCGCCGCGCGCAATCGCATCGCCCGCCACCAGCGTCGGCAGGCAGACGATGCCGGCGTGCTCCAGCGCGTATTCGCGCAGCAGGTGCACGCTGTTGGTCAGCAGCGCCGCCGCAAGGTAGATGGTGGTCTGCTCGCCGTTGTGATGAAAGGTCCAGCGGTCGCGCGTGGGGTAGCCCGAGTACAGGCCCAGCTTGTGGCGGTGCAGCTCGCGCGGCGTGGCGGGCGTGCCGTGCGCTTCGAGGTACGCGGGCGTGGCGCAGAGCAATCGACGCACCGGGAACAGCGGCCGCGACACCAGCTCCTGCGAGGCCGCGGGAAAGATCTGCAGCGCGCAGTCGACGCCGGCCTTCACCGGGTCGGCCACCGCGTCGCTCACGATCAGCTCGAGGTGGATGTCGGGGTAGTTCGTCTGGAACTCGCGCAGCAAGGTGGCGAAGCGGCCGAGCACCATGCCGGTCAGCGCATGAACGCGCAGCGTTCCCGAAGGCGTGCCGCGCGCATCGCGCATCTGGTCGACGATGTCGTTCGCGCGGCCGACCAACTCGGTGCAGTCGCGCAAGAACGCCTGGCCCATGTCGCTGAGCCGGACCACCCGCGTGCTGCGGTGGAACAGCGGCGCGCCGAGGAACTCTTCGAGCTGCTTCACGCGCGTGGTGACCACCGAATTGGCGACCCGCAACTGGCGCGCGGCCTCCGCAAAGCTCTGGGTCTGCGCGACACGAACGAAAGTTTCAATGCTTTGGAGGCGGTCCACGGCGGCACTGTACTGCGCGGGCCTGCTTTTTGCGTCCGGGAACGGGGTGCCCGGCGCCCCATGGGGGAAAGCCCGGAGCCGGCCGTTGCAGGCAAGACGAAAGGCCGTCATCGCTGTTTCGGAAGGTTACCCGCCCCACTTACAATGCCTGCCGCCCAACCTGCTGCGTTATCCACCCCTACGAGGTCTTGTCCGCAATGCCCAAGAGCCCCCGGCCTCGCGCCCGCTTCTCCTTTTCTCCCACCGTGCGCGCACTGCTGCTGGCCGTTGCCACTTGCGGCGCAACCCTCCCCGCACTGGCGGCGATCGAGCACGAAGACGTCGACCGCCTCATGCAGGCCGGCAAGCTCGACGAGGCGATGGCCAAGGCCGACGCATTCCTGAAGGACAAGCCCCGCGATCCGCAGATGCGCTTTCTGAAGGGCGTGATCCAGTTGGACACCGGCAAGCGCGCCGAGGCCATCGCCGCCTTCACCCAGCTCACGCTGGATGCGCCCGAGCTGCCCGAGCCGTACAACAACCTCGCGGTGATCTACGCGAGCCAGAACCAGTTCGACAAGGCCCGCAGCGCCCTGGAGAGCGCCATTCGCACCAACCCCAGCTACGCCACCGCCCAGGAGAACCTGGGCGACGTGTACGCGCGGCTCGCGAGCCAGGCCTACAGCAAGGCGCTGCAGCTGGACCAGAACAACACCGCGGTGCAGCCCAAGCTGGCCGTGATCCGCACGCTCTTCACGCCGACGCCGGGCGCCAAGCCGACGACCGCCTTGGTGGCGGCGGCGCCCGAGGCTGCACGGCCCGTGCCGGCGCCTGCCGCGAAGGCGCCCGCCCCGGCACCTGCGGCCGCACCCGCACCGGCCCCTGCTCCCGCCAAGGTGGCAGCAGCGCCCGCCGCCGCCGCGGCGCCCGTGCCTGCTCCGGCCCCTGCCCCCGCCAAGGTGGCGGCAGCGCCGGCAGCCAAGGCACCTGAAGCCGCTCCGACGCCGGCACCTGCTGCCGCACCGGCCTCCGCAGCCGAAGTCGAAAGCGCGGTGCGCGGCTGGGCTTCCGCCTGGGCCGGTCAGGACATGGACCGCTACCTCGCCGCCTACGGCCCCGACTTCGCACCCGGCGGCGGCCAGAGCCGCAAGTCCTGGGAAGAAGAACGGCGCGCCCGCATCGTCGGCAAGTCGAGCATCAGCGTGAACATCGAGAACCTCGTGATCAAGGTCGACGGACAGAACGCCACGGCAAAATTCCGCCAGATCTACCGCGCGGACAACCTCAACATCTCGAGCCGGAAGACGCTGGACATGCAGCGCTCGGGCAATCAATGGCACATTCGCAAGGAAAGCGTCGGCGGCTAGTGGCAGACATCGTCCGGCACGGCCGGCTACAGAATCCTCCGTTCCCGCGCCGCGGGAACCTGCTCGCAGCGCTGATGACCGCATCGGCGCTGATGCTGGCGGCACCCGGCGCCGCCTTCGCGTCGAACAAGACGGGCAGCGCAAAGACCAGCAGCAGCGCCAAGGCCGGCAAGAGCAGCACCGGCAGCCGTGCTTCCGCCAGGGAAGCCCGGGGCGGCGCCGGCAAGTCGCTCCAGGCCAAGGGCAAGAGAGCCGCACTGGCAGAGACCCGGACCGCATCCGCAGCCAAACCCGCCCGCAAGCCCGCACCCGCCGGGTCCATCCAGGAAGCCAGCAGCGCCGAAGCCCGCCTGATCTCCGTCTACGAAATGTTCGGCCGCGGCCAGGCCCGCCCCGCGCTGGCCAAGGCGCGCGACCTGGTGCGGGACTATCCCAACTTCCAGCTCGCGCAGCTCGTCTACGGCGACCTGCTCGCGGCACAGCTGCCGCCCACGAATTCGCTGCCCGACACGGCCGGCATCGCCAAGATGCGCGGCAACCCGGCCATGGCCGAACTGCACGAGGAATCGCGCCGCCGCCTGCAGGCCCTGCGCGAGCGGCCGCCGGCGGGCACCGTGCCCTCGCAGTTCCTGTCGCTCTCGACCCGGAGCCGCTACGCCATCGCGGTCGATGCCTCGCGCTCGCGCCTGTACCTGCTGGAGAACTCCGACAAGGGGCTGAAGCTGGTGGCCGACTACTACATCTCGGTCGGCAAGTCGGGCACCGACAAGCTCACCGAGGGCGATGCGCGCACCCCGCTGGGGGTGTACTACATCACCAGCAGTCTCGACCCGAAATCGCTGAAGGACTTCTACGGCGCGGGCGCCCTGCCCATCAACTACCCGAACCCCTACGACGTGCGGCGCGGCCGGACCGGCGGCGGCATCTGGCTGCACGGCACCCCGCCCCAGCAGTTCGCCCGGGCGCCGCTCGCGAGCGATGGCTGCGTGGTCATGGCCAACCCCGACCTGAAGCAGCTGCTGCGCAAGGTGCAGATCGGCGCCACGCCGGTGGTCACCGCCCGCAGCCTGCAATGGATTTCGCCGCCGCAGGCCGAAAAAGAAGCCCAGGCATTTACCAATGCAATTACCGCCTGGAAAGATACACGGGCCAGCGGAAATGAAGCGCAATTAAAGAAATTCTATTTACCGGATTTCCAGCGCAGCAATAGAAAAACGACCGAAGGTATTTCGGTTCACGACGAAGTGGAATATGCGCAAGGCAAGCGCGTCCAGTTCAAGGACATGTCGTATCTGCACTGGCGTGACAGTGACGACACGATGGTTGCCACCTTCGGAGAAGTCTTCGAAGGCGAAAAGAGCGGGCGCACCCGGCGCCAGTACTGGCTGCGCCAAGGCAGCGAGTGGAAGCTCTTTCACGAAGAAATCCTGGGCTGAACTCCCTGCCTAAGCCCTGACGGCGACGGGGGCACACCCCCAATCTGTGATTTTTTGCGCACCCAAAGTGCCTATTTTGGGTGTTACAACTCGCCTTCCGAGACCCCGTGCTACGTAACACGTAACGCGTTTGTTCCCGTAACACCCCCCTTCCGCGCGTTCCCGGCACCGTAACGTTCCCTCCCATCTTCATGGGAGTTTCGATGCGGTTTACAGAGGGAAAAATACGTCTCTCGATTGTTAACCAACCTGACCAGGATCGTTCTGGCCTGGGTGGCAGGAGGCTGGCCGCCATCCTGCTATGTACTTCTCCAATATCACACGAAGGACCTCACTCCCCCGGGTTTGTCTTGTTGATACACGGAGTTACGCTGTATAACATCCACCTTGCCAGTCGTTGTTCAACTCTCCTCAAGGGGTAAATCATGCTTAGTTCTATTACTCGTTTTCTGCGCGATGAAGAAGGTGCTACCGCAATTGAATATGGAATTATTGCGGGGCTTATTTCTGTCGCGATCGTGGCAATTCTTCCCGGCCTGGGCGACAAGCTTGCCGTTATCTTCACGAAGATTTCGACGGCTCTCACATCGGCCGGCACTGCGACTCCCGCTCCTGGCGGCGGCAGCTAAAAGCCACCCGGCAATCAATGACTTTGCAATCGACTTGCTTTCTTTGGTTGCTCATCGTGGCCGCCTATGACTTCCGACAACGCCGCGTCCCGAATTGGCTTGTGCTTGCAGGTGCCGTCCTGGCACTCGCAGCACTTGCATTGGGGACGGGGCCGCTCGGACAGGATTGGACGGATGCCCTCCTCGGGGCGGTTGCCGGCTTCGGCTTCCTTCTCGTTTTCTATGTTTTCAAGCTCATGGGAGCAGGCGACGTGAAGTTCGCCGGCGCTCTCGGACTGTGGGTCGGCCTGTGGGCGCTGCTGCCGATCTGGGTGATCGGCAGTCTCCTCGCCGGCCTTCATGCCGTCCTTTGGCTCATTCTTCAGCGCTGGCCCTTTTCGTATCGGCTGTCGCTCATGTTGTCCGGGCGACCGTCGCCTTCCGATGGCGAGATCCCACCGTCGACCCGGCAGCGCTTCATTCCTTACGCGGCCTATCTCGCTCTGGCCGCCATCGTGTGGATGGTCTGGGGCCGACAGAGCGGGTAGTCGCCCCGCCGCCGCGAGCTGTTCATTGATGGCTCTTTGATTGCCACCCCTTCTTTGATACGCCGCCCATGATCAATCTCACCAAAATCATCGCCGCCATCCTTGTCCTGCTGGCCATCGCGCTGGGCGGATACGCATGGATGCTCAGCCGGCAGGCACCGCCTCCCGTCGTGGCGACGACCACGCAGGATCCCACCCGGGTGAAAAGCCAGGAGGCTGCCACCTATCCCGTGGTGGTGGCCACAAAGGCGCTACCGGCCGGGCAAGTGATACCCGCGGACGCGTTGCGCGTCGAACGGCTGACCATCAACCCGGCGGGCGCATTCCAGGATGTGGTGGTCGCCACGGGCCGGGTCCCGGTCCTCGATCTCGGGGTCGGCACGCCGTTGCTCGAAGGCCAGATGGTGTCGGGACTCGCGTTGCGGGTCGCCGAGGGCGAGCGCGCGGTGGCGATCAAGGCCGACGAGGTGATGGGCGTCGGCAGCAAGGTCCAGCCCGGCGATTTCGTCGATGTGTTCATCATGCTCAAGTCCGACGGCAAGGATGTCGATCGCAGCCAGGCCCGCCTGCTTCTTTCGCGCAAGCGCGTGCTGGCTTTCGGCACGGCTTCGGTCGACGGCCTGGCATCGAAGACCGCGGACAAACAACAGCAGCCCCAGCGCGTCGAGGCACCCCGGACCGTGGTTCTCGCGGTCCCCGTGGACGACATCAATCGCCTGACGCTCGGCGAATCCAGTGGCCGATTGCTGCTCGCCTTGCGCAATCCGGCAGACACGCAGGAACCCGATCCCAAGCTCTTTGCCGAATTGCCGACCGCATTGCAGCCCGTACGACTCAAGCCGGGCGAACCGCCTCGGGGTCCGCTTGAAGGTCTGGATCGCGCGCAAGCCGGGCTGACGACCAACGACCTCGTCACGGGTGGCCAGGCGGGTGCGCGACCGCCCGCGGCGAGTGTCCGGCTTGTCGGCACCAGCAGTCGGCCAAGCACCGCAGGACGCGCAGGCCTGCAGGTGGAGGTCATTCGCGGCGAGAAAAGCGAAACCCTGCAGTACTGATCCCGACAGCCAAGCATCACCGTCCAAGAAAGAAGACACATGCCGTACCCGCACTGCGCGAAGCCGACCACCGCCCCTCATGACCGATCGGCGACGGGCATCCGACTGCTTCGGCTGCCGCTGCTGGCCTTGTGCCTCTCGGCTCCCGGCATCTGGCCGATTGCTTCCGTCGCCGCCGATGCAGTGACACCAAAGCGCCAGCCCCAGATTCCGCTGATCGTGGGTGCCGGCACCCAACAGGAGCTGCTGATCGACAAGGGCATTGACCGCATGGCCATTGCCGACGAAGCCGTGGCCGGCGTTTCCATCACGCGCAAGACCTCGGGCACCCCGGCGGCGCGATTGATCATCACGGGCAAGACCGCCGGGCGAACCACGCTCATGATCTGGGAGAAAGGTCAGCCAGCGGCAACAACCTATCTGGTGGAAGTCAGGCGGCGCACCTCGACCATGAGCGGAACGCTGGCCACCATGCCCGAGCACCAGGAGGCCCGCGAAACCGCGCTGGCAAGCGCTCCCGACAAGTCGGCGCTGATCGACCGTTCGATAGTGAACGTGCGCAGCAATACCGTGCAGGTCGAGGTGAAGGTGGTGGAGTTCAATCGCAGCGTGCTCAAGCAGGCGGGCCTCAACATCTTCAGCACCCGTGCCAACTCCAACGGATTCAGCTTTGGCGTGTTCACTCCGTCGGGCTTGCGGTCCGCCTCCTTTGGATCCGACGGTTCGATCAGCGGCGAATACAACAATCCGCTGGCGCAGGCTTTCAGCCTGCTGTTCAACTTCGGCAAGGCCGGCATTGGACTGAACGTCGGCTTTCTCGAAGGCAACGGCATGGCGCGCGTTCTTGCGGAGCCTACCCTTGTCGCCATGTCCGGACAGAGCGCCAGCTTCCTGTCCGGTGGCGAATTGCCTGTGCCCGCACCCCAGGGCCTGGGTACCACCAGCATCGAATACAAGCCTTTCGGCATCGGCCTCACGCTGACGCCCACCGTTCTCTCGAACGATCGCATCGTGCTGAAAGTGGCGCCCGAAGCCAGCGACCTCGACTACACGAATTCACTGAGCATCAACGGTGTCGCGGTTCCGGCCATCACGACACGGCGCGCCGACACGACGGTGGAACTCGGTGACGGTGAGAGCTTCATCATCGGCGGGCTCGTGAGCCGCACCACGACTTCCAATGCGGACAAGGTGCCGCTGCTCGGCGACCTGCCAGTGCTCGGATCCTTCTTCAAGCAGAACAAGTACCAGATGAGCGAGAAGGAACTGGTGATCCTCGTGACGCCGCATCTGGTCAAGCCGATCGCACGCGGCACGGATCTCTCGCCGTACATGCCCGGCAGCGCCGAGCAGCGCGACGGCGCGGTGTGGCGCTCTTACTTCCTGGGCGGTGCCGCCGATACGGCCGTTCCAGGCTTCTCCCGCTGATGAAAACCTGGCAACTCAGGCACCGTTGCACAGAACCATGAACGCTCCACGCGACAGCATTCCGGAAATGGGCGCAGAGACTTATCTCTTTGCGTCCAGCGATGGCGGCCACGTCACCTGGTTGACCGATGCGCTGGGGCGCCTGGGCTCCGTGGTGGTGCTGGAGCCCGACACCAAGTCGGTCGACGAGCGCATCTCGCTCCTCGGCCCCGTGGCGGTGTTCATCGACTTCTCACCCGAACAAGGCCCAGCAGCCACGCAACTGCATCGGCGCCTCAAACGCGACTGGCCTGCATTGCCCGTACTTGCCACGGGCATGTCGACCGAACCTGCGGCCATGTTGGCGGCACTGCGCGCAGGTGTAGACGACTTCATCGACATGTCGGCACCCTCGACCGAAGCCGTCAGCACGCTGCGCATCCTGCTCGAACGGCGTAGTACCCTGCAAGCCGGAGCACGCGGCTGCACCCTCGCCCTGCTCGGCGCGCGCGCGGGCCTTGGCACGACCACGCTGGCAACCAGCCTCGCCCTGACCCTGACCGATCTTCTGGCACAGCCTCCCGTGCACACGCCGGGACGTGCCGCGCGCCAGGGCGTCGCGCTCCTCGACCTGGGACTCCCCGCGCGCGACGGTCTTCTGTACCTGGACACGCAGAGCGGCTTCAGCTTCGTCGACGGTGTGCGCAATCTGCGCCGGCTCGATCAAACGCTGCTGCACACCGCATTGGCCCATCACAGCAGCGGTGTCGCCGTGCTTCCTCTGCCCGCAAGCCTCACGCAGGTGCGCGAGATCTCGCATGCCGATTCGGTGGGGCTCATCAAGCGCCTGGCCGACTTCTTCGATTTCCAGATTGCCGACTTCGGCGGCTTCTCGACCGTCGATTTCATGGCCCAGACCGTGCGCGAAGCCCATCCCACCTGGGTGGTCTGCGACCAGAGCATCGGCGCCATCGTGTCCACCGCCAATCTGCTCAAGGAGTTGCGTGCTCGTGGCATCGAAACCGAAAACCTCTCGCTGGTGGTCAACAAGTTCGACAGCCATGTAGGCCTCTCCGCGAAGGACATCGCCGAGCGCCTCGAACTGCCACTTCGCCACGTGCTGCCTGCACGCAGTGCACCGCTTCTGGCCGCCGCGAGCCGTGGCGAGATGCTGGTGCGCACCGCGCGCAACGACCCCTATTCGCAAGCCGTTTCGGTCCTGGCCCGCGGCCTGCACCAGGAATTCATATCTCCAACGGGCCAATCGTCGGCCAAAGATTCTCGCTGGGGCGCGCTGATATCGCGCTTCCGGAAGAGCCCAAGTGAAGGTTGAGCCCATGTCCACCGATATCGAATTTGCCGACGACGACCAGGCGTTCATCAACTCGCAGCAGTTCCAGGACATCAAGAGCTGGACGCACGATCACCTGTTGAACCGCATCGAGGAACTGGGTGCCGAATTCGGCCGTTGGTCGCGCGCATCGATCCAGCAGTTCGTGGAGCTTGAGGTTGACAGTTTCGTGCGCCTGCGCCGCGTGCCGATCAACGACCGCGAGATGCAGCTCATCTCCGATGCGCTGACCAAGGAACTCGCCGGCTTCGGGCCACTGGAGGATCTGCTCAACGATCCCGCAGTGGAAGACATCCTGATCAACGGACACACGAATGTCTATGTGTCGCGAAACGGCATCCTGGAACGCGAGACCCTGCGCTTCACCGACACCGAACATGTGATGCGCATCGTGCGCCGCATCCTCGCGCCGCTCGGTCGCCGGCTCGACGAAGCCAATCCGATGGTCGACGCGCGGCTGCCCGACGGCGGACGGATCAACGTGATCATCGAACCGCTCGCGATCGACGGCCTGTCGGTGTCAATACGGAAGTTTCGCAAGGAGCCGCTCACGCCAGCGGACCTGGTCAAGCTCGGAACGTTCGACGCGGGCATGGCGCAACTCCTGGAGATCGCGGTGCGGGCGCGCTGCAACATTCTCGTGAGCGGCGGCACCAGTTCGGGAAAGACCTCGCTGCTCAACGCGTTGGCAAGCTTCATTCCCTCGAGAGAACG
Source organism: Variovorax boronicumulans (assembly GCF_030812215.1). Lineage (GTDB taxonomy): Bacteria > Pseudomonadota > Gammaproteobacteria > Burkholderiales > Burkholderiaceae_C > Variovorax > Variovorax boronicumulans_C. Next base: position 259,111 of record NZ_JAUSSG010000004.1, read on the forward strand.
CGTCATCACCATCGAGGACACAGCCGAACTTTCGTTGAGCACCAGCCACGTGGTCAGACTCGAAAGCCGGCCCGGCGGCTTCGACGGCGCGGGCGTGGTATCCATTCGCGACTTGCTGCGCAACAGCTTGCGCATGCGCCCCGACCGCATCATCGTTGGCGAGGTGCGCGGCGCCGAAGTCATCGAGATGATGCAGGCGATGAACACCGGCCACGAGGGCTCGATGGGCACCATTCACGCAAGCTCGCCGCGCGAATGCCTCTACCGGCTCGAGATGCTCGCGGGTTTTGCGGGCTATCAGGGCAGCGAAACCAGTTTGCGCAGGCAGATCGCCAACGCCATCGATTTCATCGTACAGATCGGACGGCTCTCCGGCGGCCAGAGACGCATCATCTCGCTCAGCGAAGTGACGGGCGTGAACGACAACGTGGTCGCCATGCAGGAGTTGTACCGTTATGAGCCGATCACCACCCCCGATGGCGAGGAGCGCGACCGCTGGGTGTCTCTCGGCATTGCACCGCACTCCCCGAAGATCACGCGCTTTCGCCAGTCCATGACGCGAGCGCAGAACGGAGATTCCCGTGCGTGAAGCCCTGCTCATAGTGACCGGCATCGCGCTGCTGATGGCAGCCGTGGGGCTGCTGCTATGGCAATGGGCCAGATCCCGTCAGAGTAGGCAAGCCGTCGAACGGCACCTGGCCCAGCGCATCCAAGCCGAAGAAAAGGCGCCTTTGCCGATCCCTCTGCGCGAGGCTTCGTCCAGCGATCTCACGAGCGCGCTGACGCCCGATCCGTGGCTGGAGACCGGCACGGGGCTCCCGCCGGAGCCGCAAAAGAGCCACTTCGAAACACTCCTGCCGAGTTGGTTGCATGGCGTGATTCAGACACGCACCGCCGTGCTCGCGGTTGTGGCCATCGCGGTGCTGTCGCTGCTTGCGGGAGTGTTCCTGGGGTGGATCGCCGCGGGCGGCGTGCTGCTCGTGCTCGTGTTGGCATCGTGCTTCGCGCTCTGGCTGCGCGTGCAGAAGTTTCGTCGCCAGTTGATCAGCCAGCTCCCGGCCTACATCGACTCGATGGTGCGGTTGATCACCATCGGCAATTCCACCCAGGCGGCCTTCCAACTGGCGATCGCAAACTGCCAAGCACCGCTACGCGGCTATCTGGAGAGAGCGGCGAGTCTGGTGCGCGCCGGAGTGGATCTGGATCGCGCCCTGCATCAGACGGCCGCCAGCGTACGCATCGAAGAAATGTTCCTGCTCGCCTCGATCCTCGGACTGGGTGTGCGGTACGGCGGAAGAGCCGATCTGCTGCTGGAGCGCGTCGCCAATTTCATGCGGGACCGGGAGCAGGCCGAGCACGAGTTGATCGCACTGTCTTCGGAAACACGTCTCTCGGCCTGGATCCTGGGACTGCTCCCCGTGGGCGTGGGAACCTTCATCATCCTGTCGAGCCCCGCCTACTTTCTCGGGATGTGGAACGACGGCATGGGTCGCATGCTGATCTTCTCCGCACTGGGACTCCAGCTGCTCGGTGCAGTGTTGCTTTACCGGTTGGCGAGACTGGCATGACGCTCACATCCACCCAACTGGCAATCATCAGCCTCGCGCTGCTGGCACTCGGCCTGGTCATTGCAGCCGGTGCGCTCGTCGCAACCGAATTGCGGCGCGCGCGCAGCGGTCAGGCGATCGGCCGCGCCCTGCGTCGTGACGTGGCGTCCCAGCCCGAAACGACGACTGCAGCCGAAATCGCGGGTGATCGAGCAGACATCGAGCTTCCCTTTCATTGGCTCAACACGCGACTCGGCCGCGCGTTGGTCGCCGATGAGGACAGGCAACTCATCGACCAGTGCGGCTTCTCATCGCGACGGGCGCAGCTTATCTTCCTGGTCACGCGCATCGCCCTGGCGCTGCTGCTTCCGTTCCTTGCCTATGTTTTCTGGAGCGCAGGACATACGCAGAGAGCCGTCGTCATCGTATTGACAGCGGCGTTCGTGCTCGGGTTCATGGCGCCCAAATGGTTGCTGGGTCGCTGCGCCGCCGCGCGGCGCGAACGGGTCGCACAGGAACTCCCTCTCTTCATCGATTTGCTGAGACTTCTTCAGGGCGTCGGACTGAGCCTGGACCAGAGCCTGCAGATCATGGCGACGGATTTTTCGCATGTGCTTCGCGTGCTCGGCTACGAACTGACCTTCGCCAATCGCCAGTACAGCCAGGGCCGCACGCGCGAACACTCATTGCAGCGCCTCGCGACGCTGCACAAGAACGAAAACCTGGTTGGACTGGTTTCCCTGCTCGTTCAGGTCGATCGCCATGGCGGCGCAATCCAGGAGCCGCTGCGCATCTTCGGCGATCGGCTGCGTGAACATCGCCGCTCCGAAATGAAGGAGCGGATCGGGAAGATCACCGTCAAGATGACCGGCATCATGGTGACGACCCTGCTACCCGCGCTGATCATCGTGACGGCGGGTCCGGGCTTTATTGCAATCTTCCGTTCACTGGGAGTCGTCACCAAATGAACACTCGCAAGATTCAAGCGCATCCTCGATGCATGCCCGGCAAGAACAAAGGGGCGGCACCTGTTGCCTGCTTTACCATCGCCATGCTTTCGCTGGCCCTCGCAGGCTGCGCCGGCATGAAAGACCAGTACGCCGCCAGCGCCGACGCACAACAGCGGCAAGCCGCCGAGGCCGCCGCCGACACGAGGGCCGGTGCCAATGTCGACACGCAGGCAACTTATCTGCGGCTCGTCGAGCAGATGCAGCAGGAGGGCCTGTGGTTCGCCTCGCTCGCGCACATCGACGCGTTGGAGCAACGCTGGGGCGTGACGCCCGAGTCCACGCGAATGCGCGGCGACGCGCTGCGACAAACCGGCCAGGCTGCGCTGAGCGAAGCCGCCTATAAGCGTCTGATGGGAACGCCTCTCGAGGCCGCAGGATTTCGCGGTCTCGGCCTCCTCGCGGGCAGCCGCGGCAACTACCCCGAGGCCGTCCAGATGCTCAAGCAAGCACAGCGTCGCACACCCACCGATTCATCGGTGCTCAGCGACCTGGGCTATGCCAGCATGCGTGCCGGACTCATGAGCGAGGCACGCCTGCCGCTGATGCAGGCATTGCAACTCAAGCCTGACAGCCAGCAGGCACAAGCCAACCTCGCAATGTTCCTGGAACTAGATGGCCAGACTGCGCAGGCCAACTCGCTGATGGAAGCTTCGCGGATGTCGGCGACCGCGCGCTCGGGCGTCCGAGAAGCGGTACGGCAATTGCGCTCGGGCCAGCCCTCGCCGTCTTCTACGACGCCCGTCGCCCAGGGTCAGCCGTTGCCCCCGCAGAGTCCCAGTACCGCGCTGCGCAATGACGACATCGCGAACACGCCGATCGCCCTCAAGGCATCGCGCTGGTCCGGCGTCGGCGGCGCTCGATCCGCCAACCCGCTGAATCCGTCAGTCGCAGACTCCACGGTCCCGCTGTCATCCAGTCCATCCTCTCAAGGTATGCAATGAAGCAAACGTCCACACGCCGCACCGCGGCCCTCGAGCTCACTCTGTTTCTTGCGCTGCTCGCCACAGGCTCGGTTGCAGTGGCACAGGAGACAGTGGCGAAACCCGCTTCGCCCGATGCGCGCAGCGGCACGAACGAAGTGCGTGCGGAAGCACCGAAGAAGCCGGCGGATGCGCCAGGCGCGACGCCGTTGCCCACAGACCCAACGGCCGGCGACATGGCTCAGGCCGAAGCCGAGGCCGACTACGTGTACGAAGTGGAGACCGAGCCCCTACAGGTGGGCGACGCGACGCAAGGGCTGCTTGCCTGGCAGCGCAGCGGAGAGATCGCATCGCCGACACCACGTCCGATCGCCGGCAGCGTGGCGAACCGGAGCTATGAGCGCTACCTGAAGAGCTTCGAATTTCCGATCCCCGAACGCATGAGCTCGATCGTGAAGACGACAAGCGACGGCGGCAGCGGGAAATAGCGCAACCCCAACGCCATCTTCAATCGGTCCTGCCATGAAAAAACACCGCACACCTGCTTCGACACATGCCCAACGCGGCGTGTACGCGATCGAGTTTGCGTTTGTCTTTCTGATGGCATTCACGCTGCTCTACGCCGTCATTTGCTACGGCCTGTTGCTCACGCTGCGCATGGGCCTGCAAAACGCGGCGGAGGATGGCGCGCGCGCTGCCCTGCGATACCAGCTGAGCCTGGACAGGAGAGGGACGGAAGCGGTCGACGTTGCAGAACTGCGCACCAATTGGCTGCCTGACACCCTGAAGCAGAGCCGCAGCGTCATAGCGACCGTGTGCACGGTTGAAGGGTCCAACTGCACGGCGCCCGCATGTGGCATGGAATGGGGCAACCGCTGCCAGATGGTCGTGACCGTGACGGTCGGCAACATGCGGCAGGTGCTTCCACCATTGCCCAGCTTCGCCATACCGGACCAGATAGCGGGCAAGGCCAGCATGCTGCTCGACGGGAGGTCACTGTGAAAACTGATCGCCCTGCACGATGCCTCCCCTTCGCGTCCCGCCGGCAACGCGGCGTTGCTGCGATCGAGTTCGCGCTGATCTTCAGCGTGCTGTTCATGGGCATCTACGGCATCGCCGCATTCGGGGGTGTTCTCTACGTCCAGCAGGCGATCTCGCGATCGGCGGAGGACGGTGCAAGGGTCGTCTATTTTTCCAATGGAACGGCGACTTCCGACGACTTGAAGCTGCGCATCCAGACGGCGGTCTACCAATCGCTCGCAGCGTCCATGATCGCCCCGGGCAACGCACCGGCCATGAAGGAAGTCTGGCTGCGCACGCACATGGCCGAAACGCCGCCTGAAGTGATTCTTTCGGATCCCCGGCAGGTCGAAGTGAAGGTGACCTACCCGTACCGCGACAACCCTCTCGTGCCGCCCCTCCCGCTCATAGGCAACTGGGTACCTGAAATCCTGTTTGGCAAGGCAATAGCCGCCAGACCTTTGTCATAGGGCCAACAATGCATCACTCCATTCGAAGCACGGCCCGACGGCAAGCCGGATCGGTGCTGGTCAATGCGACCATCGCCCTGAGCCTCCTGGTGATCGTGCTCGTGGGCACCGAACTCGGCTACCTGTTCTTCATGAAGCGCGAGTACCAGAAAACGGCGGATCTCGCCGCGCTGGCAGGCGCCCAGCAGCTGACCCCCTCGGGACCGACGACCAGTTGCCAGTTGGCCAGGGACACGGCCGCGGCCAATGCGCAGCAGAACCTCGCCAGCACCACCATCCAGTCCGAATGCGGCAACTGGGCTCCTGCAAACAGTTCGGAAACCGCTCCGGCATGCTTTGGCACCGTCTCCGATCATTTCAGGACAACCTTGCCGGAGATCAACGCGGTGCGCGTCCGGATTGCCCAGGCTCCCCCGACATTGCTGCCGTTCTTCCCGGGCACGCGCACGATCTGCGTGCAGGCGGTGGCGGCACTCGATGATCCAGTTGCCGCATTCACCGTAGGCTCCCGGCTCCTGCGCCTGGAAGACAACACGATTCTTCCCAACCTCCTGAAGGCAGTGGGCGTCGATCTCAGCGCGACGGATCTGCTCAGCTACAAGGGGCTGGCCAACACGAGCATCACGCCGTCCGGTCTGCTCAAGGCACTGGGTGTTCCCATCAGCGGGGACATCGATGTCGGAACGATCAATCAGTTGGCCGCCGTCAAGGACCTGACGCTTGGAGGATTGATCGACGCATCGATCACGGCGTTGCAGAACCAGGGCGGCGTGCTCGGCGCATCGGTCACGATATTGCAGGATCTGCGTGCACGGCTGACCGTGGCGGCGTTGCAGACGAAGGTCCAACTCTTCGGCAATGACACCACGCCCGGCATCCTCGTGGGACTCGACTCCACGGGCAATGCGGCACTCAACGCAAAGGTCGACCTGCTGAGTCTGGTCACGGCGGGCGTGTCCGTTGCGAATGGCCAGAATCTGGTCGCCATCAACGACCTGGGGGTCGGAATCCTTGGCGTGCAGGCAAAGGCAAGCATCGTCGAGCCGCCATCCATCGGCATCGGGGGCGTCGGCACCAAGGCTAAGACTGCACAGATCCGTGTCTACCTGCGGATCAATTCGTCCCAATCCATCTTGGGTCCGGTCCTCGCCATTCTGGGGACCGGACTGGACGTTCCATTGATCATCGAACTCGCGCAGTCGACCGGCGTGCTCACGAACATCAATTGCCAGGCTCCGCGGCACAACGCAACGATCGAAGTCAGTTCCTCGCAAGCGAATATTTGCGTCGGCAGGTTCCACGACATGACGGCAATCAATGACAGCAATGCCGCGCATTTTTTCACGAACAACAACCGTTGCTCGCCAAACAGCACCGGCGTCATTCCAGATACGGACGACGGCGTGAGACGGCATGCGCTGCTGACCCTGCTTGGTCTTCCGCTGACCGTGCGCGTGGGCCTTCCGTTGCTCGCGTCGCAGACGCCAGTTGCGACCAACCCTCCCCTCAACGTCCCCTCTACACCACCAGATGGAACGTCGATGGCGACCATCAATGCAACGACGATCGACCTGGCGCAATCGATCAGCAACATCGTCGATGCGATCGCAGCCGGCATCCTGGGTGATCTTCTGGGGCAAGGCGTCAATTCGGGTACGGCATCGCCAGCTGCCCTGGCGAGCGCGCTGGTCGGCACGGGGAATGGCGGGAAGGGGAAATCGATCAGCCAGGTCGGAAGTGACCTGCGCAACTCCAAAGCGGCCATTGATCAATTGAATGCCAGACTGACAAATGGAGGTCTCCTTGGCTTGCTTGGTGGCGTGCTGCAGGGCGTCGGAAATTTGCTGAATGGGCTGCTGCTCGATCCGTTGGCAGACGTTGGTTGCGAAGCCGCTGGTCTGTTTGGCGGCGCCAGTGCAGTTCGGCAGTGCCGTGTCAACCACGTCGCCAATGTCACGCTCGCCGGCGGCAGCAACCTGCTGAACAGCCTCCTGTTGACGGTGATCGACACCCTCAAGCCCGTGCTCGATCTGCTGAGCGACGTCATCGCCAAGCTGCTGGCAGCACTGGGCCTGTCCCTGGGTCAAACCGATGTTTCCTTGTTGTCCGTCGACTGCGGAGTTGCGAAGCTGGTGAACTGAACGTGCCTCTGTTTTCCCCCATGTGTGATTCGACCGATCAATGACCGCCTCCAACTTCGACGAACTCGACCTCTTTGTCTGGGAAGGCAAAGCCGACATCCTTGACCGCATCGCGCGGTGCATGGCGAGCTTCGACGTGGAAGTCACCCGGGCCGACGGGCTGCCGCCTCCGCAGCAGGAACGCGGCGTCGCGATGCGGCCTGCCGTCGCGATCATCAGCGTCACGGTCATCGACAGCGGCGGCCTCGCGCACGCCACCGAATTCCTCCAGGGCATGCCGGTGATCTGGGTCGCCGCGGGTTCGCGCGAGCGCGATTCGCGCACCTATCCGCCCGAGTACCTGCACGTGCTGCCCTACGACTTCACCTGCGCCGAGCTGCGCACGCTGGTCGCGAAGCTGGTGCGGCAGTTGCGGGCGCGCGAGATCGCGCCGCAGCCGCCCGATGTGCTGGTGGCGCATTCCGAAGCGATGAAGGCGCTGCTCGCCGAAGTGGGCGCCTTTGCCGACTGCAACCATCCGGTGCTGGTGCGCGGCGAAACCGGCGTGGGCAAGGAGCGCATTGCGCAGCAGCTGCACCTCGGGCACCAGTCGTACAGCAAGGGCGCGTTCGTGGCGGTGAACTGCGGCGCGATTCCCGACGGGCTTTTCGAATCGCTGTTCTTCGGCCACACCAAGGGCTCGTTCACCGGCGCCGTGCATGCGCACCGCGGCTACTTCGAGCAGGCCACCGGCGGCACGCTGTTCCTCGACGAAATCGGCGACCTGCCGCGCTATCAACAAGTCAAGCTGCTGCGCGTGCTGGAAGACGGCGCGGTCACGCGGCTGGGGGCCACGTCGCCGATCCGGGTCGACTTCCGGCTCGTGGCGGCGACCAACCGCAACCTGCGCGAGATGGTGGCGAGCGGCGAGTTTCGCGCCGATCTCTTCTACCGGCTCGCGGTGATCGAGCTGCATGTGCCGAGCCTCGAAGAGCGCGGCGAGGTCGACAAGATCGCGATCTTCAAGGCGCTGCTGGGCAATGTGCTCGGCGACGAACTCGAGACGCTGGGCGAAACGCCGCACTGGCTCAGCGATGCGGTGGCCGAAACGTACTTCCCCGGCAATGTGCGGCAGCTGCGCAACCTCGCGGAGCGCGTGGGCGTGATCGCGCGGCAGTTGCGCGGCTGGGACCAGAACCTGATCCAGCGCGCCATCGCGTTGACGCGCGGCACGCCGGCGCCGGCAATCTCCGCCGACAGGAACGGCGGGGGCGGAAGTGGTGGTGGTGTCGCGCTCGACAGCAACGGCGACCGCAAGGGCTGGAACAGCAGCGAGCGCAACCGGATCATCGCGGCGCTGGAGGTCAACGACTGGAAGCGCCAGGACACCGCGCAGCACCTGGGCATCAGCCGCAAGGTGCTGTGGGAGAAGATGCGCAAGTACCAGATCCTGGACGGCGAACCAGGCATCCCAGAAGATACCTAGGCTCGCCCCCAGGCTACGCGCACTTCGTGTCGCTTCTCCTACCCCCTACCGGGGGCAACACCTGAGGCCCGGCGAAGCCGGTTCCTCGGTGTTTCCCGAACGTACGGGGCTTTGCTTCGCTCGCCCCTATTTTTCAGCGGAGCGTTAGGCGCGGCGTGCGGCGCAACGGCGGATTCGACAACGCGGCGCTCGGCGAGCGTTCGACGATCGGCTCGTTCGGGCAGGCTGAATTGCTCGAGATGCACAGCTGCGAGAGCAGACCATCCTCGGTGATCACCGAGCGGTTCGGCGGGCCGAAGATGCGGTCGATCCAGTTGTTGGTGCCGTCGGGGTCGATGCGCAGCTCGCCGGTGGTGCGCGCGAGACGCAGCTCGGAAATGCGCAGGTCGAAAACGCCATCGACGTAGTCGAACAGGAGCGTGTAGTAGTCCAGCTGTGCATCGAGCACCTTGGGCAGGGTCTCGCGGCCGAACTCCATCAGGCGGCGGCGGCCGCGGAAGGCCTGGCCCGAGGTGCTGACGGCTTCCATCAACTGCTTCTCGCGCTCGCGTCCCGACACGGTGCGAGCCCACGACGCCGAGGTGAGCTCGAACAGGTTGTTCCTCACGCCTTCGAGCTTGGCTTCCTGGTTGGCGACTTCGGCGAGCGCGCCCTTCAGACGCAATTGCCGGTCGAAGCCGTTGCCGAAGTTCCAGTTGAGTTCGAAGGCGGCGCGCGTGGGGTCCTGCGGCGACACGCCGCGCGGGTCCTTGCTCTTCACGACCACGGCGTCGAGCGTCGGATAGAGGCTCGATTCCTGCTGCTCGACCAGCGCCCTCGCGCGCTCGATGCGGCCTTGCGCTTCGGCGATCTCGGTGCTGCGGCTCTCGGCGCGGCGCAGCGCCTCTTCCTGCGAGCCGATGCGCCACTGCGCGGGCGCCGCGAGCACGGGCAGCGATTCGGTGTTGGGCGAGAACTTGAAGTAGTTGCGGAATTTCGCGAGCGCCTCGTCGCGCTGGGCTTCGAAGTCGGATTCGCGCGCGGCCACGAGCGCGCGGCGCGAGGCGGCCATGTTGAGGTCGTTGTCGCCGGACACGCCCAGCGCGACGCGGCGGGCTTCCGCCTTCGAGAGTTCCGCCACCACCTCGGTGGCGCGGTGCGCGATCTGTTTCTTCAGGTCGAAGCGCTGCACCTGGAGGTAGGCGGTGAGCGCGTCCAGCACGACCTTCTGCGAGGTGGTGATGACGGCCTCGTCGTCGGCCTTGTTGCCGGCCTCGGCGGCGCGCTGCGCGGCGCTCATCGCGCCGCCGTCGATCAGGCTCACGCGCGCTTCGGCGGTGAGCACGGTGTAGCTCTGGGTCTTGGCGTTGTCCGCGCCGCTGTTGTAGTTGCCCGACGAGGTGCCGATCTTGAAGCGCGGGTAGCGCGCCTGCCTGGCGGCATCGACGCTGTAGCTGCTGGTGTTGGCGGCGGCCTGGGCCGTCTGCACTTCGGGGTATTCCTGCGAGAGCGCGATCAGCGCCTGCTTCACGCGCTGGGCGTAGCTCGCGGCACCGATGGAGGGCGTCGACAGCCGGCGCGACAACGAGAGCGCTGGCGGCGGGCCGTCCTGTGCGCCTGCGTCCTGCGCGAAGGCAGCTTGCGGCGGCAGCGCGAAGCTCGCGCACAGTGCTGCGCACAGCACACCGGTGCCCGTGCGGCGCCGGCTTGTGGCTTTGCGCTCCTTCATGGTTCGCGGAAGGCTTCGCGCCGCAACTTGAGCACTGGACGAAGGATGTACCAGATGAACGGATCGGTGCCGACGCGCAGGTCGACTTCGGACTCCATGCCGGCGGTGATGCGGTTTTCCGTACGACCCACATGCGACTGCGACATGCTGATCAGCAGGCGGTAGTACGGCGCGCCTTGGGAGATGGCCGCGTCGCGGTCGGCATCGGCGGCCACCAGCATCACCTTGCCTTCGACGGCGCCGTAGCGCAGGTAGTCGTAGGCGGTGATCTTCACGCGCGCCGACTGGCCGATCTCCACGAAGCCGCGGTCGTTCGGGTTGAGCCGCGCCTCGACCATGATCTCGTCCTTGTCGGGCACCACTTCGAGGATGGATTCGCCGGGCTTCACCACCCAGCCCGGGCTGGAGTTGCGCAGGCCCTTGACGATGCCGTCCGAAGGCGCCTTCACCACGGTGCGCGAACGCTGCGTGCGGGCGCGCGCGAGGTCTTCGCTCAGGCTCGCGAACTGGCGCTCGACGGTGGCCAGTTCGTCGGAGGCGCGGCGGCGAAAGCGCCCTTCGGCCTCGGCCATCTTGGCTTGCGATTCGGTAATGGCGGCGTTGGCGGAAATCACGCCCTGGCGCGCCACCGCGAGTTCGCTGCGCACGCCTTCGGCCTGGCGGCGTTTCTCCAGCACCTCGACCTGGCCGACCAGTTTTTCGCTGAGCAGCTGCTCGGAGATCTCGAGCTCCTTCTGCATCAGCTCGAGCCGGTCGCTCAGGCCCTTCACCTTGGCCTGCTGCTCCAGTTGCTTGCTGCGCGCCTGCTCCAGGCCCGAGACCGCGCCGGCCATCACGCCGCGCTGTTCGAGGGCGCGCGCCTGGTAAGCGCCCAGCTCGCCTTCGAACACGCTCTCGTCGATGTCGGTGGCAAAGGACTGGCGGCTGAGCGGCTGGCCGCGGCTCTCGGCCATGAGGCGCACGCGCGTGGCCTGGGTGGCCGCGTAGCGGGCGGTGAGTTCCTCGAAATTCAGGCCGCTGCCGCCCAGGTCGATCTCGACCAGCGACTGGCCTTGCTTGACCGTTTCGCCCTCTTTCACCAGCACGGCGCTGACGATGCCGCCTTCCAGATGCTGGATGGACTTGACGCGGTCCGAGGGGATCACGCGGCCCGGCGCGACGACCACGGTTTCCATCGGAAAGCCCAAGCCGATCAAGGCGAGCACGGCGATCGCGCCGCCGATGATCCATTGGCGCCGCCGCCCTTGCGGCGAGGTCTGCGCCGCGCGCTTGGTATCTTCATCCTGAAGAATCTGCGGCAGGTCTGATTTCAAGTTCACGGTCCCCAATCACTCGTCATGAGTCAAGCAGGCAGCATCACGCCATGGAGCGGGAAGCCGGAGCCCCCGCGTTGTCTTCGTCGCCCACCGCCACCAGCGGCTTCTTCACGCCGAAGAGCTTGGGCACCATGACCGCGGCGGTGCCCACTTCGATGTCGCCCTGCCCCGTCACGTGGTAGACCGCCGAGGCGGCCGAGACGATGCGCAGCGAGTGCGTGACCACCACCACGGTGCGCACCTTGGCCACCGCCAGCAGCGTGGCGAGCAGGTTGCGCTCGCTTTGAAAGTCCAGGTCGTTGCTGGGCTCGTCGAGCACCAGCACCGAGGGCTTGCGCAGGAAGCTCATGGCCAGCGCGAGCTTGCGGCGTTCGCCCACCGAGACGCCGGTGCCGCCCTCGCCGACCATGGTGCGGTAGCCGTCGGGCAGCCGCGAGATGAAGTCGTGCGCGCCCGAGAGCTTGCAGGCCGAGACGATCTGCTCGTCGCTCTGGCCGGGCGCGGCGCGGCGCATGGTGTCGATCAGCGTGCCGCCGAACCAGTAGACCTCTTGCGAGAGGTAGCTGATCCAGCGCGAGAGCTCTTCGCGGCCGAACTGCGACAGGTCGTACTCGCCGATGCTGATGATCCCGCGCGTGGGCGTGTAGAGGCCCGAGAGCAGCTTCACCAGCGTCGACTTGCCCGCGCCGTTGCGCCCGACGATCACATGCAGGCCGCCGGGGCCGATGTCCAGGTCGACGCTTTCGAGCACCGGCTGCTGCGCGGTCTCGGTGAAGCTGAAGCTCACGTCCTTGAGCGTGATGCGGCCGAGCGGTTGCGGCAGCGTCATGCCCGTGGGCGGCTTCTCGACCGGCTCGCCCAGCACGGTTTCCAGGCGCTTGGCGGCTTCCTTCGCGGTGGCCAGCGAACGCCAGTTCGACACCAGCCCGGCCACCGGCTGCAGCGCCTTGAGCGCCAGCATGTTGGAGGCCACGAGGCCGCCCACCGTCATCCACTGCTCCATCACCGAGATCGCGCCCACCGTCACCACGACGACCGAGAAAACCGTGAGCAGCACCGTGGTGCCGTCGCGCGCGGTTTCGATCTGGCCGTTCTTGCTGAAGCTCTCGGTGAGCCAGGCGTTGTAGGTCTGGCGCCACATGTCGCTGATGGGGCCGTCGTTGGCCTGCGTCTTGAGCGTTTCGCGCGCGTTGCAGATCTCCGAGGTCATGCGGTCCAGGCCGCGTCCGCGCTGCACTTCCTCGACGCGGCCGGCGCGCACTTCGTCGGCCCACCACCAGGCCAGGAACGACATGATCGCGAGAAACGCGGCCACCACCGGCAGCACCGGCAGCGCGACGATGCCGATCACCACGAGCGCGAAGACAGCCATCGGCAGGTCGAAGATCGATTGCGCGAGACCGCCGGTGACGGTGCCGCGCACCGAACCCACGTCGCGGAAGTACTGCTGCCACACCGAGGCCGGCCGCGCTTCGAGCGCGCGCAGCGGGCGCGCGAGCATCGATTGCAGCAAGGCACCCGAGACGCCGTGGTCGATGATCGCGCCCGCGTTGCGCAGCATGCGCGAGCGCCGCGTGCGCAGCCAGAACTCGATGCACAGGAAGAAGAGGATGCCGCTCACCAGCGCGGCGAGCGTGGAGGTGCCGCTGCGCGAGAGCACGCGGTCATACACCTGCAAGAGAAAGATGGAAGGCAGCAGCCCGAACAGGCTGATGGGCAGCGAGCGCCATGCCGCACTCTTCACAAGCGGGTAGGCCGCGCGGAACGCCGTGTTCAGGGCCTTTGCATAAGGACTGGCACCCGGCTCGTCCGGCGTTTCGGCAACCAGTTGGCTGGGCAAGAGAAACTTGATCATGAGAAAGGGCCGATCCGTCGTGCAATGACGCGTGCGTCATTATCGACTGTTACCCAACTGTTACAAGGCAAAAATTCGCGCTTTGTGCACCTCAGCATCGAGGCACGCTTGCCTTTGTCGAGTCGACCTGTTGCTCATGTCTCGTATCGCGCAGCGATGACTTTTGCGCGGCCGTGCAGCCGGCTTGCCGGTCCACTGTCGCCTCCCCTCGCACTGCGGGCAAACCCTCGGCCAGCACCAGCGCGATGTTGGCGCACAACAGCATGCACAGCACCCATGCGAACAGCAGTTGCAGCCAGCCCAGCCACCAACGTCGCGGCGCCTCCACGTCGCGTTCGTAGGGCATGTGAATCAATGCGTTCCATCTCATGGCAGTGCTTTCAAAACCCGGGCGAGCCGGGACAGACCGACACCCGCAGAACTCTTGGCCAACACCCAGTCGCCCGGTTGCAGCAGACCGCCCAATGCGGTCGACAGGTCCGACACGTCCACGAACCAGTGCGAACGGACCTTGGTACGGATGCGCGCGTGCAGCGCCCGCATGAGCGGACCGCACAGCAGCACCCGGTCGGGCTGCGACGCCAGCAACTCTTCCTCCAAGTCGAGGTGATGGCGTTGCGCCGCAGGACCCAGCTCCTGCATGTCGCCAAGGATGGCGACACGTCGCGCAGGTTCGCAGGGGGCTTGTGACAGCAATTCGAGCGCCGCCCGCATCGAGCTGGGGTTGGCGTCATAGGTTTCATCGATCAGCTTGAAGCTTCCGCCGCCGATGTGAATGGTGTGCAGCGCACCGCGTCCGCCTGGCGGCTCGAAGTGCGCGAAGGGCTCGACCGCCGCGGCCAGCGGCAGGCGCAGCGCCTGCAGCGCGCCGAGCGCGGCGACGGCGGCGGCGCCCATGTGGCGGCCCGGCGCGTTGAGCCGCAGCTGGAAGGGCTCGCCCGCCACCTGCGCCTGCACTTCGCCGTGGTCGAAGGCCAGCAGGCGCACGTCGGCGTCCTTGTGCTCGCCGTAGGTCACGATCTGCAGCTGGTGCGCCATCGCGGCTTCGGCGAAGGTCGCGAACTCGGGCATGTCGCGGTTGAGCACCACGTTGTCGCCGGCGGCCATGCCCTGGAAGATCCGGCTGTCCATGCGCGCGGCGGCGTCCGAGGGGCCGCGGTGCTTCTGCGACGCAGCCGAGAGACCGGTCACCACCACCAGCGAAGGCCGCACCAGTTGCGACGACGCGGGCATGTGCGAGGTGCCCATCTCCAGCACCCAGTAGGCCGCATGCCGCGGCATGCAGGTGAGGTTCCACGCGATGCCCGAGGGCAGGCTGATGTTGCCTTCGGGCTGGCCGACCTCGCCCCACACGGTGAGCGCGCCGGCCATCATCGCGGCCACGGTGCTGCTGCCGGTGCCATGGCCCAGCACGCCGCAGACGCGGCCGGTGAATTCGGTGCGCGCATGCTCGCCCAGTTGCAGCACGGCCTGCAGCACATTGGGCACCTTGAGCACCGGCACGCGCTTGTCCAGGTGCGGCTTGGGGTCGGTGCACAGCACCGCAGCGGCCGGCTGCAGCACGCCCTTGAGCGTGACGGCTGCCAGCGGCGTCTTCGACGGGCGGGTCTGGTTCTCGAACACCACGCGGCCCTTGCGCATGAAGGAGCGCTGCGTCACGCCGCTCGCGCGCCAGCCGTCTTCGGGGCGCACCACCCATTCGCCGCCGGTCACGCGCGCCATTTCGCTCGCGGTCCAGCTGGCGCCGTCGTCCCGCGGGCTGCTGGCGGCACCGCTCATCGCACCCAGCGGCACGCGCCGCTCGATGAGGTAGCGGTGGTACGAGGCGAAGCCCGAGACGTACTGCTCGACATCGTCGATGCGCACGCGAAACGCGTGGTGGCGAATGAAGAACGAACCGACGACGGTGGAAGGCCGCCGGAAGTACATCGCCATCTCCGGCCAGAAGAAACCGTTGAGCAGGTAGTGCGCGCGGTAGTCGAGCGCGCGGTAGAACTTCTCGGTGTCCAGCTCGTCGAGCAGGTGCCGCATCGCGGGCATGCTCTCCAGGCGTTGGAGCATCTGCTGCGCGGCGAGCATCAGCCCGAGCAAGGTCGGGAAGGTGGTCTTGCGGTCGAGCACGAAGTCGAGATACCCCGCGACGTTCTGCAGCCCGAAGCGGAAGTACTTCTCCTGCGGGCTCCAGTGCGTGAGCTCGTTGACGCAGCAGCTCAACCAGTGGTCGTGCGCCTGCCAGTGCTGGCTCGCGATGAAATGATCGAACGCCTTCTCCACCGCCGCCAGCCAGCGCGCGTCGCGCGTGAGGCCGTAGAGCCGCATGAGCCCGTAGGCGGCTTCACCGTCGTAGTAGATGACGCGCGACGCCTGCTTCACCGCCAGGTCGGTGGCGTGCAGCACGTGGTTGAAGCGGCCGGTGGCCGGGTCCTGCAGCGACACGATGCCCAGCGCCAGCTTTTCCAGCAGCGGCAGCCAGCGGCGCGTGTCCATGAGCTCGCAGTACTTCACCAGCGCGAGCACGCAGGCCGCGTTGCCGCCCAGCTTGATCTCCCCGCCGGTGTCGACAAGAAAGGCCACCTCGCGGCCGTCGGCGAGCTGGTAGTCGCGGATCAGCCAGTTGGTGAGGTGGTCGAGCGCGCGGTCGATGGCCGAGCGCAGGGTTTCGTCGCGCGTGACTTCCCACGCCTCGAGCATCGCGTGGATCGCGCTCGCATGGCGCATCGCGTCGTAGGTCGGGATGCGGCGGTCGAAGCACGGGAAGTAGCCGTACACGAAGAGCCCGTCGCTCTGCACCTGGCGCGCGAGGTAGGCCGAGCCGCTGCGCACGAGGTCCATCGCCGACTGCGGATTGAGCGCCGGCAGCTGGCGGCGCCCCGCATCGAGCCCCGTGCCGATGAGCTTGTGCACCACGCCGTCGGGCTGGCAGAAAACGCCCACCGTCGCCAGCAGGTAGACCGGGTGGTCCGTCGGCATGTCGAGCGCGAGCGTGCGCTGGAAGCGCGCCTGGCCGTAGGCCTCGAAGTTGCGCGGGTTCATCACCGCATGCGCAATGGTCGAGTCGCCCGCCAGCATCGCGTTGGCGTTGAGCTCCTGCTCGGTGAAGGCGATCTCGAAGTCCTTGTCGAAGGCGAGGCCCAGGCGGAAGTAGTTGCGCTTGACCGCGGTGAGCTGGGTCTTGAACTGCGCCCAGTCCATCGGGCTCGCGCCCTCGACCCAGTCGATGCGAAGCCACGGCGACACGACACCATGGTCGCGCACCCAGCGCTCGACGATGTCGGCGCCTTCACACCATGCGGTCTCGAACTCGGCGGCCCGCGCATGCACGACGTGCGCACGCTGCGAACCGTCGCTCACCGAGAAGAACAGCGTGAACGCGGGGTAAGGGGCAGGCAGCGCCGCGCACACCGACGCAAGGCGTTCGTGGCAGGCGTGGAGCTGGTCTGAAAAGGACATCATTCGGCCCCGATCGAGTGCGGGAGACCGGTCGCGTCCGTCATCTATCTGCTTTCGCTCGGACGACGGAATCGCTGACCGGAGACTGTTGCCTTCGACGTCATCGCTTGGGCTCCGGCTTCAGCGGTAGCTGAATTCGGCGCGGCGATTGAGCTGGTAGCCCTCCTCGGTGGTTTCCAGGGACGCGGGCTTTTCGATGCCCCAGCTGATGGCCTCGACACGTTCGGCCGGCACGCCGAGCTGCGTGAGCGCCCGTTGCACCGACTCCGAACGGCGCTGGCCCAGCGCGAGGTTGTATTCGCGGCCGCCGCGCGAGTCGGTGTGGCCTTCGATGACCACGCGGCTCGTCGAGCGGTTCTTCATGAAGCTCGCATGCGCTTCCACGATCCGCTGGTCCTGCGGACGGATGTTGTATTTGTCGAAGTCGAAATACACGATCTTCGGCACGCCGGCCGGGCCGTTCTGCACCGGTGCCGGGGGCGCCGGTTCCACCTTGGCCACCGCGGCCGCGCCCTTGTTCGAGTAGTAGTAGGTCGCGTCGTCGCGGCCGCTCTTGGGCGTACTGCAGGCGACGAGGCTGGCCCCGAGCGCAACGATGGCCAATATCCGGAAATTCTTTTTCATATCAATCCTTTCGCGGGACAGGCCGGTGGCCGGCCTGTCCCTGTACTGCGGTTCCCTCTCTCCTTCGCTTGCTCTTCTTTCTATTGATCCTTCGATCAACCCAGCAGGCCGTGCAGGATGTTGGTGACCGGCGAGGTCGCGTGCTCGACCAGGCTGGTGATCGGGGTCACGACATCGGTCACCAGCGGGGTGACTGCGTGGTCGACCGTGTTCACCACGGTGGCCACGGTGTCGACCACCGGTGCCACCGCACCCGATGCGCCCGCCAGGATGTCGGCCACCGGCTCGACCACTCCGGTCGCGGCACCCGCCACCGTGGCGACGATCGGAGCGACCGTGTCCGTCAGGCTGCTTGCCACGTCGGAGACCGGCTGCAGGATGTTGGCGACCGGACCGTCGCTGCCCAGGAGGCCGCCGAGCAATCCACCCACCAGGCCGTCCTGACCCAGCAGGCTGCCGACGAGACCGTCGTTGCCCAGCAGGTTGCCCACGAGGCCGTCGTCACCCAGGAGGCCACCGACCAGGCCGTCGTTGCCGAGCAGGCCGCCGACGATGCCGTCGTCGCCCAGCACGCCACCGAGGAGGCCGCCGTCACCGCCGAGGACGCCGCCCAGGAGGCCGTCATCACCCAGGACACCGCCGAGCAGGCCACCGTCGCCGCCGAGGACGCCGCCCAGGAGGCCGTCGTCACCCAGGACACCGCCGAGCAGGCCGCCGTCACCGCCGAGGACGCCGCCCAGGAGGCCGTCGTCACCCAGGATGCCGCCGAGCAGGCCGCCGTCGCCGCCGAGGACGCCGCCCAGGAGGCCGTCGTCGCCCAGGACACCGCCGAGCAGGCCGCCGTCACCGCCGAGAACGCCGCCCAGGAGGCCGTCATCACCCAGGATGCCGCCGAGCAGGCCGCCGTCACCGCCGAGGACGCCACCCAGCAGGCCGTCGTCACCCAGCACGCCGCCGAGCAGGCCGCCGTCACCGCCGAGGACGCCGCCCAGGAGGCCGTCGTCGCCCAACAGGCCGCCTACGAGGCCGTCATCACCGAGGATGCCGCCGAGGAGACCACCGTCACCGCCGAGAACACCGCCCAGGAGGCCGTCGTCACCCAGCACGCCACCGAGAAGACCACCGTCGCCACCGAGCAGACCGCCCAGCAGGCCGTCATCACCCAGGACACCGCCGAGGAGACCACCGTCGCCACCGAGCAAACCGCCCAGGAGGCCGTCGTCACCCAGCACGCCACCGAGGAGACCACCGTCGCCACCGAGCAGACCGCCCAGCAGGCCGTCGTCACCCAGGACACCGCCGAGGAGACCACCGTCGCCACCGAGCAAGCCGCCCAGCAGGCCGTCGTCACCCAGCACGCCGCCGAGGAGACCACCGTCGCCGCCGAGCAGACCGCCCAGCAGGCCGTCGTCACCCAGCACGCCACCGAGGAGACCACCGTCGCCACCGAGCAAGCCGCCCAGCAGGCCGTCGTCACCCAGCACGCCGCCGAGGAGACCACCATCGCCACCGAGCAGACCGCCCAGCAGGCCGTCGTCACCCAGGACACCGCCGAGGAGGCCGCCGTCACCGCCGAGCAGACCGCCCAGCAGGCCGTCGTCACCCAGCACGCCACCGAGGAGGCCGCCGTCACCGCCGAGCAGACCGCCCAGCAGGCCGTCGTCACCCAGCACGCCGCCGAGGAGACCACCGTCGCCACCGAGCAACCCGCCCAGCAGGCCGTCGTCACCCAGCACGCCGCCGAGCAGGTCGCCGTCCAGCAGGTTCGCCACGCCGTCGGTGAGGAAGTCCACTTGCGTGTCCACCGCATTCAGCAGCGCCGCGGTCGTTCCCGCGCCGAGCAGCTGGTCGGCCAGCGGGCTCACGAGGCCGCTCACACCGTCCGTCACCTGGTCCACCACGCCGTCGACCGGATCGAGGACGTTGGGGTTGTTCGGGGTGAACACGTCGCCGAAGATCGGGGCCAGCAGGCCGTCGACCACGTCGGTGACGTTGTCGGTGAGGCCGACCACCGGGGTCAGCAGGTCGCCGAGACCCAGGCCGCCGAGCACGCCGTCGTTCAGGCCGCCGACGATGCCGCCCACGATGCCGTCGGTCGGATCGAGCAGGGCCGGACCGCCAGGCGTGCCGGGGTTGCCGCCGCCGATGCCGTCCAGAATGCCGCCGAGCAGACCGCCCAGGAGGCCGTCTTCACCGATGAGGCCGCCGACGATGCCGTCTTCGCCGAGCAGGCCGCCAGCCAGGCCGTCAGGTCCGAGCAGGCCACCGACGAGACCGTCGTCGCCGAGCAGGCCGCCGACCAGGCCGTCATCGCCCAGCAGGCCACCGAGGAGACCGTCGTCGCCGAGCAGGCCGCCCACGAGGCCGTCACCGCCGAGCAGACCGCCGACCAGGCCGTCGTCGCCGAGCACACCGCCCAGCAAGCCGTCGTTGCCGAGCAGGCCGCCGACGATGCCGTCGTCACCCAGCAGGCCGCCGAGGAGGCCGTCGTCGCCGAGCAGGCCACCCACGAGGCCGTCGTTGCCGAGCAGACCGCCCACGAGGCCATCGCTGCCGAGGAGGCCGTCTTCACCGAGCAGGCCACCGACCAGGCCGTCGTCGCCGAGCAGGCCGCCCAGGAGACCGTCTTCACCCAGGAGGCCGCCCAGCAGGCCGTCGCCGCCGAGCACGCCGCCCAGCGGGCCGCCTTCGCCCAGCAGGCCGCCGACGATGCCGTCTTCACCGAGCAGGCCGCCCAGGAGGCCGTCGGTGCCGAGCAGGCCACCGGCCAGGCCGCCTTCACCCAGCAGGTTGCCGAGCACGCCGTCTTCGCCGAGCAGACCGCCGACCAGGCCGTCGTCGCCCAAGAGGCCGCCGAGGGCGCTGCCGTCGCCGATCAGGCTGCCCAGCAGGCCGTCCGCACCGAGCACACCGCCAACGACACCGCCGAGCAGGCCGTCTTCGCCAAGCAGGCCGCCGACCAGGCCATCGTCGCCCAGCACGTTGCCGAGCAAGCCGCCGACGGCGCTGTCTCCGCCGATCAGGCCACCGACCAGGCCGTCTTCGCCCAGCAGGCCGCCGACCAGACCGTCTTCAGCCAGCAGGCCGCCGATCAGGCCGTTGTCGCCCAGCACGCCGTCCA
Source organism: Variovorax boronicumulans (assembly GCF_030812215.1). GTDB lineage: Bacteria > Pseudomonadota > Gammaproteobacteria > Burkholderiales > Burkholderiaceae_C > Variovorax > Variovorax boronicumulans_C. The sequence continues at coordinate 279,758 of NZ_JAUSSG010000004.1, forward strand.
GCAGGCCACCGACGATGCCGTCTTCGCCCAGCAGGCCGTCCAGGCCGAGACCGGAGGTCAGGCCGCCCAGCGGGCCATCACCGGCGAGCAGGTTGTGCAGGCCGTCGGTCACGTAGTCGACCTGGCCCAGCAGCGAGCCGAGCAGCGCATCGGTCACGCCGGCGCCCAGCAGGTTGTCCACGATGGGGCTCACCGTGTTGCCGAGCGGATCGAGGATGTTGCCCACGACGTTGTCGACCGGGTCGAACTCGTTGGGGTCGTTCGGCGTGAATTCGGAACCGAGTAGCGGAGCGAGCACGCTGTCGACCACATCGGTCACACCGTCGACCACACCGGACACGGGCGTCAGGACACCGCCCAGGCCAAGGGTGTCGTCGATGGCGTCGATCGCACCGCCGACGAGGTTGTCGCCTGGATCGAGCAGATGGTCTGCGTCTGCGTCTGCGTCTGCGTCTGCGTCTGCGTCTGCGTCTGCGTCTGCATCGGCGTCAGCGTCTGCGTCTGCATCGGCGTCAGCGTCTGCGTCTGCGTCTGCGTCTGCGTCTGCATCGGCGTCAGCGTCAGCGTCAGCGTCAGCGTCAGCATCGGCATCGGCATCGGCATCGGCATCGGCGTCAGCATCGGCGTCAGCATCGGCGTCAGCATCGGCGTCAGCGTCAGCGTCTGCATCGGCGTCAGCGTCAGCGTCAGCGTCAGCGTCAGCGTCAGCGTCAGCGTCAGCGTCAGCATCGGCATCAGCATCAGCATCAGCATCAGCATCAGCATCAGCATCAGCATCAGCATCAGCATCAGCATCAGCATCAGCATCAGCGTCGGCATCGGCATCGGCATCGGCATCGGCATCGGCATCAGCGTCTGCATCGGCGTCAGCATCAGCGTCAGCGTCAGCGTCTGCATCGGCGTCTGCATCGGCGTCAGCGTCTGCATCGGCGTCAGCGTCAGCGTCTGCGTCTGCGTCTGCGTCTGCATCGGCGTCAGCGTCTGCATCGGCGTCAGCGTCTGCATCGGCATCACCGTCGGCATCCGCATCAGCATCCGCATCCGCGTCGGCATCCGCATCGCCGCCATCGCCGATGCCAGGAACCAGGAACGGCACGCCGCTGCTGCCGCCATCGCCACCGCCGCTCAGTGCGGCACCCAGTGCCGCGGCGCCCAGTGCGCCCAGCGCAAATTCGCCGAGGCCGATGCCGCTGCCGGCAGCGAGCTTCTTGGTCACGGCCAGCGCGGCTGCATCCGCATCGCTGTCGGGCGGGGTGACCTGCAGGTCACCCGAGGCCACATCCACATTCACTTGTTCGAGGCCGCCGGGCAGCTTGGTCGAACCGATGGTCGCATCGGTGCCGCCGGTGAAAACGCCGGCCAGCGGCGCCTTGTTGGAAGCCGAACCGGGGAACAGCACGTTGGCGTGGCCGTCCTGCGGAACGATCACGCGGTCACCCGCGATCAGGGTCTGGTTGCCATCCACCGGGATGCGGACACCGTCGCGCATCACGGCAGTGCCGGGCGTAGCATTGGACAATGTCCCGATGCTGGCAGGCCCGGAAGGGGCGGCGGAAGCCGTCGAACCCATCGCGGCAGGACTGCCTAGCGGAGTGACGGTGGCTTGGGCAAGAACCACAGGAGCTGCGCTGGATGCGGCAAGTCCTTCGGTCGAAACGGTCGATGCTTGTGGAGCGTTCATGGCAGCCTCTGTGACAAAAGATGCATGTACAGGGGCAACTTGCGTGCCGCTTTTTGCAAGCCTTGCCAATGAAGCGCCGCAAGCGATTCAAGTCGTTGATTTACATGAGAATTTTTTTGAAAAACGTCGGCGCGGCCGCACATCGAAACAGCGCGTAAGGAGGTCATTCCGCGATTCGTTACGTAACGATGTAACGCCCCGTACCCGGAACGCCGCGCGTGTTCCGGGTACCGCGAAGGCCGGCGCGCGATGGCATTTCGGGCGACCTCCTCCCCACGCTTTCTTCACTCTCTTCTTCTTATCTATATATATGTTCAACCCCTCCCAGGAAGACGTACGCCGCTTCTTCTGCGACGTGTACGCCAAGCACCGGCAGGGCCTTCCGATGGAAGCGCTCGAGACCATTGCCGCCGGCTGGATCGACGAGCACCCCGAGTACCACGAGGACCTGGCCGATGCCGATGCCGCGGTGGCGCGTGTGTACGACGGATCGAACGGGCGCGAGAACCCGTTCCTGCATCTGTCGATGCATCTCTCGATCAGCGAGCAGTGCTCCATCGACCAGCCGCGCGGCATCCGCCAGGCCGTCGAACTGCTGGCGGCGCGCCGCGGCTCCCTGCTGCATGCGCATCACGAGGCGATGGATTGCCTCGGCCAGATGATGTGGGAGAGCCAGCGCGCCGGGCGCCCGCCGGATGGCGAGGGCTACGTGGCGTGCGTCCAGCGCCGCGCCACGAAAGATTGATCAGGGTTTCTGCCTACTTCGCGATGGCAAGGTGCCCTGCTGCTTGGCGCCTTCGCGCAGCAACGCGGCCATCGCAACGCGCAGCGACGACGCCTCGGCATCGCTGCGCAACAGCAACCCGACCGGCTCTTCCGTCCCCGCGGTGTCGATGCGCAAGCGCACGAGCCGGCCTTCTGCCAGCTCGCCGCGCGCGGCGCCGAACGGCGTGATCCAGACCGCATCCGACACCGCCACCAACGCGCACGCCACCCCCACGTCGAGCGTCTGCAGCGCATGGGGCGGCAGCGCGAGGCCGCGCGCCGACAGGAAGCTCTCGGTGTTGTGGCGCGGGATCGTGCCCTCGCCGTAGACCACCAGCGGGTAGTCGAGCACCGCCCGCACGGGCGCCGGCTTGAGCGCGAGCGGATGCCCTGCGCGCACCGCGAACACCAGCGGCTCGGTGTAGAGGAGCTCGAAGCTCAGGCCACCCATCAGGCGCGGATCGCTCATGCGGCCCACCACCAGGTCGAGCTCGCCGGCGCGCAGTTCGTCGAGCAGCACCGCGTTGGCGGCACTCTTCACCGCGATCTGCGCGGCGGGCCAGTGCGCCCGCAGCCGCGCCAGCGCCGGCGGCAGCAGCGCCGGCGCCACGCTCGGCAGCGCGCCGATGCGCAGGCGCTCGATGCGGCCGCCCGCTGTCGGCGCCACCGCCTCGGCGCTGGCATCGAGCGCTTCGAGCACCCGCAGCGCATGCGCCAGCAACTGCTCGCCGGCCGGCGTGAGCCCCTGCACCCCGCGGCGGCCGGCCTGGCTGCGATCGACCAGGCGCGTGCCGACGATAGCTTCGAGTTCCGAGAGCGTCTTGGACACGGCCGGCTGGCTCAACGCGAGCCGCGCGGCCGCGCGCGCCAGGTGGCGCTCCTGCGCCACGGCGACGAAAGTGCGCAAGTGCCGCAGCTGCACGTTGCGGATGAAATCCTGGCGAAGGTCGGCGGGTGCGTTCAATGAATGCTGGTTATGAAAACTGGAGCAATCTTCAATTTACATCATCGGACGGCGCTTCTAAAGTCGTGCTTCCCGGATTCGTCCCACGACAGGAGACAACGCATGTTGACCAAGACCCAGAGCGCCCTGCCGGCGCTCACCCCTCGCGACTGGGACTCCCATCCCGCCTACGTCTACCCCGGCTACAAGTCCACGGTGAAGCGCGGCCCGCAGAAGCCGCTGATTCCGCTGAAGGCTTCGCTCGGCGAGCTGCAGCAGCCCGTGTACGGCCACGACAGCATCGGCGAGTTCGACCATGACCTCACGCGCAACGCGCGCAAGAACGGCGAGCCGCTGGGCGAACGCATGATCCTCACCGGCCAGGTGCTCGACGAGCGCCGCCGCCCGGTGGCCAACACGCTGGTCGAGCTCTGGCAGGCCAACGCCGCCGGCCGCTACGTGCACAAGGTCGACCAGCACGATGCGCCGCTGGACCCCAACTTTCTCGGCGCGGGCCGGTGCCTCACCGACAGCGAAGGCCGCTACCGCTTTCTCACCATCAAGCCCGGCGCCTATCCGTGGGGCAACCATCCGAACGCCTGGCGCCCGCAGCACATTCACCTGTCGCTGTTCGGCCAGAGCTTCGCGAGCCGCCTGGTCACGCAGATGTACTTCCCCGGCGACCCGCTGATGCAGTACGACCCGATGATCACCGGCACCCCCGAGCGCTACCGCAACCGGCTGATTGCCGACTTCAGCCTCGACATCACCGAAGAGGGCTACGCGCTGGGCTACCAGTTCGACATCGTGCTGCGCGGCGCCGACGAAACGCCGTTCGAGAACCGCTGAAAGGAATTTCCCATGCCATTGATGACCGCACAGGAAGCCGACTTCGGCCAGACCCCCTCCCAGACCGTGGGCCCCTACTTCGCCTACGGCCTCACCGCCACGCAGTACGGCTACGACTTCGACCAGCCCTTCGACGCCGTCGTGGCGCTCGACGGCGCCACCGGCCAACGCATCCGCCTCGAAGGCCGGGTGATCGACGGCGACGGCAATGCGATCGGCGACGCGCTGGTCGAGATCAGCCAGGCCGACGGCGAAGGCCGCTACCCGCAGACGCCGGAAGAAGCGCGCGCGCTGGGCTTTCGCGCCTTTGGCCGCGTCGGCACCGGCACCGATGCAGAGAACCGCTTCGTGTTCCACACCGTCAAGCCCGGTGCCGAGGCGCCCGGCGAAGCGCCGCACATCAACGTGATCGTGCTGATGCGCGGCCTGTTGCTGCATGCGTTCACGCGCGTGTATTTCAGCGACGAGGTCGAGGCCAACGCGAAGGACGTGGTGCTGCAGAGCGTGCCGGCCGAGCGCCGCCATACGCTCATCGCCGAGCGCGTGGAGCAAGGCGGCGCGGTGAGCTACCGCTTCGACATCCGCATGCAGGGCGCGGACGAGACGGCGTTCTTCGACGTCTGATCTCAGGGAAATCCCCAACAAAAAAGCCCGCATCGCGCGGGCTTTTTTGTTGGGAGCGAAGCGCTGAAGTGGCTTACTGCGCTGCGTGATGGATGCGCGACTCGGGCACCGTCTTCAGTTCGCCAGGCACCGAGGCGATGTAGCTGGCCAGCGTCTTGAGTTCGGCATTGGTGAACTTCTTGGGTTCGACCTGGCCGGCCATCACCGCGTTCGAGCGGCCCAGGTGGCTGTTGTTCTTGACGCGGTACGACTTCAGCGCCACGAAGAGGTAGTCGGCATGCTGGCCGGCCAGCTTGGGCACGGTGCCGTCGTTCGGGGTGTTGAAGTTGGCGCCGTGGCACTTGGTGCAGCTGTTGTCGGGACCGTTGCGGCCGACCAGCGCGGTGATGTTGTCGGGCATGGCCTTGGCGAGGGCGGCGGGCGGTGCATCGCCTTCCTTCACGCCCAACTGGCTGTAGTAGGCAGCCACGTCGGCAATGTCCTGCTCGGAGAGCGAATCGGCAATGGCGCGCATGGTGGGGTGCTTGCGGTCGCCGCCCTTGTACGCGGTGAGCGCAGCGGCGATGTAGGTGGCGCTCTGGCCCGCGATCATCGGCACCTTGTGGATTTCAGGGAAGCTGGCCTGGTAGCCAATGATGCCGTGGCAGCCCACGCACATCTGAACCTTCTTTGCCCCGTCCTGGGCCTTGCCAGTGACTTGTTGGGCTTGTGCCGAGAGCGTCACGCAAGCGACAGCAAGGGCAAACATCGTGGTCAACAGCTTGTTCATTTTGCGCGCACAATCTCGTGGAGATACAGTTTTTCGAATCAACATTCGATTATATGCAGGGGTCTTCCGGAACCCCGTGCAGGCCAACCCTGAGGCTGCACGACGCGCGTCGAGTGTGTTCTTTTCTCCACCCCGCCTTTCCACCTCGCTTCTCGTTCACTCATGAAATTCAAGGGCTCAGACAACTACGTCGCCACTCAGGACCTGATGCTGGCGGTCAACGCCGCCATCACGCTCAAGCGCCCGCTGCTCGTCAAGGGCGAGCCCGGCACGGGCAAGACCATGCTAGCCGAGGAAGTGGCGCAATCGCTGGGGCTGCCGCTGCTGCAGTGGCACATCAAGTCGACCACCAAGGCGCAGCAGGGCCTGTATGAATACGACGCGGTGAGCCGCCTGCGCGATTCGCAACTCTCCGACGTGGACGGCGGCGAGCGCGTGAAGGACATCCAGAACTACATCGTCAAGGGCGTGCTCTGGCAGGCCTTCACGGCCGACCAGCCCGTGGCCCTTCTCATCGACGAGATCGACAAGGCCGACATCGAATTCCCGAACGACCTGCTGCGCGAAATCGACCGCATGGAGTTCTACTGCTACGAGACGCGCGAGCTCATCCGCGCCAAGCACCGGCCGGTGGTGTTCATCACTTCCAACAACGAAAAGGAACTGCCCGATGCGTTCCTTCGCCGCTGCTTCTTCCACTACATCAAGTTCCCCGATGCCGAGACGATGAAGCACATCGTCGCCGTGCACTTCCCAGGCCTGAAGCAAGAGCTGCTCACGGCCGCGATGAAGACCTTCTACGACGTGCGCAACCTGCCGGGCCTCAAGAAGAAGCCCTCGACCTCCGAACTGCTCGACTGGCTCAAGCTCCTGGTGGCCGAAGACATCCCCCTCGAAGCCCTGCAGAGCAAGGACGACAAGGTCGCCGTGCCGCCGCTGGTGGGCGCGCTGCTCAAGAACGAGCAGGACGTGACGCTCTTCGAGAAGCTCGTCTTCATGCAGCGCAACAACCGATGAGCGAATCTCCCCGGCCGCATCCCACGGGCCAACTGCTCAAGCTGGGCGTGGCCCAGGCGGTGCTGTTCGTGCTGGGTGCGCTGCTCGGCCGCTGGGTCGGGCTGCTGCTGGGCCTGGATGCCTTCGGCGCCGGCGGCTACGGCAACAAGGAGATCTTCGGCATCCTGCTGATCGGCCTGGGTGGCGGTGGTGGGGTACAGATCGCACGCGCCTGGTATGTGCGCAAGTACGGCAATCCGAGAAGCTGAAATTCAGAGGTGTTTGAGATGGCGTTCGTCGAACCTGTCACGCTGAAGGCCCGAGGCATTGCGCTGATGCCGCTCTCGCTGGACCACGAAGAGGGCCTGCGCGCCGCCGCAGCCGATGGCGAACTCTGGAAGCTGCGCGTCACCTCCGTGCCCGAGCCCGAGAACACCCGCGCCTACATCGAGACCGCGCTCAAGACGGCCGACCGCTTCGCCTTCGCCGTGACCGAAGCGGCCACCGGCACCGTGCTCGGCAGCACCAGCTTCCACGACATCCTGCCGGGCGTGAAACGCGTCGAGATCGGCTACACCTGGTACGCCGCGCGCTGCCAGCGCACCCACGTCAACACCACCTGCAAGCTCCTGATGCTCACGCATGCGTTCGACACGCTCGGCTGCAACGTGGTGGGCTGGCGCACCGACAACTTCAACTTCGCCTCGCAGCGCGCCATCGAGCGCCTGGGCGCCAAGAAAGACGGCGTGATCCGCGGCCACGTGATGCGCCGCGACGGCACCATCCGCGACACCGTCATGTACAGCCTCCGCGCGGGCGAGTGGCCCGAGGTGAAAGCCCAGCTGCTCTACCTGCTCGACAAGCCGCGCGACTGACTGAATCACAAGGAGCGACCCCATGCTCATCGATTTCTTCTACACCCTGCGCTCGGCCAAGCTGCCGGTGTCCGTCAAGGAATACCTCACGCTGCTGGAGGCGCTGCAGGCCGACGTGGTGGGCCCCAACTCCGACGGCGCCTACGGCATCGACGACTTCTACTACCTCTCGCGCACCGCGCTCGTGAAGGACGAGAAGCACTACGACAAGTTCGACCGCGCCTTCGCCGCCTACTTCAAGGGCGTGGAGATGCTCACCGACTTCACCAAGGAAGTGCCGCTCGACTGGCTCAAGAAGACACTGGAGCGCGAGTTCACGGCCGAGGAGAAAGCCAAGATCGAGAAGATGGGCTGGGACGAGCTCATGGAAACGCTCAAGAAGCGCTTCGAGGAGCAGAAGGAGCGCCACGAGGGCGGCAGCAAGTGGATCGGCACCGGCGGCACCTCGCCCTTCGGGAATGGCGGCTACAACCCGCAGGGCATCCGCATCGGCGGCGCGGGAAAGAACAAGAGCGCCGTGAAGGTGTGGGACCAGCGCGCCTACAAGGACTACGACGACACCCAGGAGCTGGGCACGCGCAACATCAAGGTGGCGCTGCGGCGCCTGCGCAAGTTCGCGCGCGAGGGCCACGAGGAAGAGCTGGACCTGGACAACACCATCCAGTCGACCGCGGCCAATGCCGGCTACCTCGACATCAAGATGCGGCCCGAGCGCCACAACAACGTCAAGGTGCTGCTGCTGATGGACGTGGGCGGCACGATGGACGAGCACATCCAGCGCGTCGAGGAGCTGTTCTCGGCCGTGAAGACCGAGTTCAAGCACCTGGAGTTCTATTACTTCCACAACTGCGTCTACGACTTCATGTGGAAGAACAACAAGCGCCGCTTCTCCGAGAAGTTCGCGACCTGGGACATCCTGCGCAAGTACAACAAGGACTACAAGCTCATCTTCGTCGGCGACGCGACCATGAGCCCCTACGAGATCCTGCAGCCCGGCGGCAGCGTCGAATACAACAACGAAGAGGCCGGCGCCGAGTGGATCCAGCGCCTGACGCACACCTTCCCCAAGTTCGCGTGGATCAACCCCGAGCCCCAGGGCGTGTGGCAATACAGGCAGAGCATCGCGGTGATGCAGCAGCTCATGTCCAACCGCATGTACCCGCTCACGCTGCGCGGCCTGGAAGACGCGATGCGCATGCTCTCCAAGTAATGCGCAAGTAGGACACCCGCAGCGCACCGGCAAGACCGGCGCTGTCTGTATCCGGAAGCTTCAGGAACCGGCGAATCTTGCTGTCAGAATCCGCCCATGGTCAGGGTGGTATCCGTTTCTTCGCCGGCGTGGTGGCCGGCTTTGCTTTTTTGTGGCGTCCTTCTTTTGCAAGGCTGCAGCTTGCTGCCGAAAAAAGAGAGCACCGAGGGCAAGCCCGTCGCGGGCCTGGTGCGCAGCGGCGATGCCGACACGGCCGCCAAGGACAGCAGCAAGGACGAGAAGAAGACCGACAAGCGCGACGCCTTCACCGTCGACGTGCGCGGGCCTGAAGCGGTTCGCGACTACCTCGCGCTGCACCTGGAAATCCAGCGCTACCGCGAGCTCGACGACCTCGGCGCCACGGAAATCTCCCGCCTCATGGTCGCCGCCGAAGCCAATGCGCGCGAACTGCTCGGCACCCTCGGCTACTTCACCCCCACGCTGACGCTCGAGCTCAACGAAACGCCCGAGAGCACCAAGGCCCCGCGCGAAATCGTCATCACCGTCGCGCCCGGCGAGCCCACCAAGGTGAGCAACGTGCAGATCAGCTATGCCGGCGAGATTGCCAAAGATGCGGCCGACGACACCGCGGCCGAGGCGCAGCGCGACTCGATCCGCACCGGCTGGGCCTTGCGCGCAGGCCTGCCCTTCACCCAGCAGGCCTGGGACGATGCCAAGACCACCGCGCTGCGCAGCCTCACGGCCAAGCGTTTCCCGACCGGCAACATCGAGGTGAGCCGCGCCGAGGTCGATGCCGACCGCAGCGAGGCGCGCCTCTCCGTCACCTACCAGTCGGGGCCGGCCTACAAGTTCGGTCCGCTCATGCTGCGGGGCCTGCAGCGCTACGACCCCGACGGCGCACGCCGCATCGCGCGCCTGCCCAGCGGCACCGACTACGACCAGCAGAAGCTGCTCGACGCCCAGCAGCGCCTGGCCAGCAGCGGCTACTACGACTCGGTGTTCCTCACGCTCGACACCGAGAGCGGCAACCCGCTGGCCGCTCCCGTGATCGCGCAGCTGCGCGAAGCACCGCTGCAGAAGGTGGTGCTGGGCGCCGGCTTCACCACCGACAACGGCCCGCGCCTGTCGATCGACCACATCCACAACCAGATCCCGCTGCTCGGCTGGCGCGCGGTCTCGCGGCTCTCGGTGGACAACGACGTCAAGTCGCTGGGCACCGAGTGGAACGCGATCCCCGACGACAAGGGCTGGCGCTGGTTCTCCGGTGCCGAACTCAAGCGCGAGGAATCGGGCAGCTACATCGTGGACAGCGGGCGGCTGCGCGGCGGGCGCAACAAGTCGAGCGACCACATCGACCGCAGTTACTTCCTGCAGTACGACTACGCGCAGAACCGCGGCGTCAACGCACCGCCCTCGGCCTCGGCGGTCACCGCCAACTGGGGCTGGACCGGGCGCTACTTCGACAACAACTCGGCCCCCACGCGCGGCTATGCGCTCGCGCTCGAACTCGCGGCCGGCTACACGCTCACGGGCGAGCAGACGCCCTTCACCCGCACCTATGTGCGCGGGCTGGGCATCTTGCCGATCGGCTCGGCCGACGACACCGAGTCGCGCGCCCGCCGCAGCCGCCTGCAGCTGCGCGTCGAGGCCGGCGCGGTGTCGGCCAAGGACAGCGCGCAGATCCCGTCCACGCTGATGTTCCTGACCGGCGGCGACACCACCGTGCGCGGCTACGGCTACAAGGACATCGGCACCGTGCGCGCCGACGGCCAGACCGTCGCCGGCCGCTACCTCGGCGTGGCGAGCGTCGAGTGGCAGCGGCCCTTCGTCTACAACAACAAGCTCACCGAATGGGAGAGCGTGGTGTTCGTCGATGCGGGCGCCGTGGCCGACAAGCCCGGCGAACTCAAGCCCAAGGTGGGCGTGGGCCTGGGCGCGCGCTGGCGCAGCCCGGTCGGGCCGGTGCAGGCCGACCTCGCCTACGGCGTGGACACGAAGAAATTCCGCCTGCACTTCCGGCTCGGCTTCACCTTCTGACCCCAGCTTTCGATGTCGAACGAAGAAGCCGTCTCCACCCCCGTGCCACCCGCCGTCAAGCGCTCGCGCGCGCGCCGTGTCATGCGCGCGCTGGCCTGGACCTTCGCGGGCCTCGTCCTGGCCGTGCTGCTGCTCGGCGCGGGCGCGTGGTGGTGGCTGGGCTCGAACACTTCGCTCGCCTTCGCGCTGGCGCAAGCGGCACAGCGCCTCCCCGCGGGCCAGACGCTCGAAAGCCGCGACGTGACCGGCTCGCTGCGCACCGGCGGGCACATCGGCTGGCTCAAGTACCAGAGCGAGAGCATCGCCGTCGAGGTGAACGACGCCACCATCGGCTGGCAATTCGCCCCCCTCTTCCAGCGCAAGGTGCAGCTCGGCGAGGTGCATGCGAAAGAGGTGCTGATCGAGAAGCGCGGTCCGCCGAGCGAAGAACCGACCCAGCCGCTCGAACAGCTCGTGCTGCCCGTCGACGTGGACGTGCCCTTCCGCATCGACGAGGTGCGCTGGGCCGGGCCGCCCGTGCTGGAGGCGAAGAACCTCGCCGGCAGCTACGTCTACAAGAACGCCGAGCACGCGCTCGAAGTGAAGGGCGTCGACATCGCCGATGGCCACTACAGCGCGCGCGTCAAGCTGCAAGGCCCCGCGCCGATGGCGATCGATGCGGCACTCGACGGCCGCGTGAAGGCGCCGCTGGCCGAAGACCACAACATCGATGTGATCGCGCAAGCCACCGTGAAGGGCACGCTCGCCGGCACGGCCGCGCGCCTGCAGGTCGCCGCCGAACTCAAGCCCGCCGAAGAGAACGCCGATGCGCCGATGGAAGCCAGGCTGCAGGCGCAGATCGCCCCTTGGCTGCCGCAGCCGGTGATCGATGCCAAGGCCGATCTCAGCAACGTCGATGCATCGAGCCTCTGGCCCGGTGCGCCCGAAACGCAGCTCACCGGCACCGTCTCGGTCGAACCCGATGCGGATGCGGGCCCGTCCGCATGGAAGGCCTCGGCCGACATCCGCAACGCCCTGCCCGGCCCGTGGGATCGATCGAAGTTGCCGCTTGAGCAGGTGCAAGGCCGCGTCGGCTTCGACGGCACGAACTGGACCATTCCCGAAGCCACCGTGCGCGCCGGCGGCGGCCGCATCGATGCCGAAGGGCGCTGGAGCCCCGCACCCGCGCCCTGGCAGATTCGCGCGACGGTGCGCAGCGTGCGGCCCGGTGCGCTGCACAGCGAACTCGCCGGCGCGCCCGTCAGCGGCCAGGTCACCGCGCAGCAGCGCGAAGACACCATCACCTTCGATGCATCGCTCAAGGCCGAAGGCGGCGCGGGCAGCAAGTCGCTGCCGGGCTTTGCACTCGACCGCGCGCTGGCGCAGGGCCAGTGGAAAGACCAGGTGCTCGACCTGCGCACGCTGCGCATCGAGGCCCAGCGCGCGAGCGTCGACGGCAAGCTGCAGGTGCGCGTGGACGAGCAGGCCGCGAGCGGCAAGCTCAACCTCGTGCTGCCTGGCGGCGGCGCGCAAGTCGAAGGCCGCATCGCGCCGGACGCGGGCGCGGGCGACATCAAGGCACGCATCGACGATGCCGACACCCTGCAGCGCTGGGTCGAAGGCCTGCCCGGTCTCTCGGGCGTGTTCGCGGGCACCACGGCCAAGGGCTCGGCGCGGCTCGATGCGAGCTGGCAGGGCGGCTGGCGGACCATCCAGCGCCGCATCGAGAATGCCAATGCACCGGCTCAACGCGGCATCGCGGAGCCCACGCTCAAGGCCGCGCTCACCGTGCCCCGCCTCGATCTCAACCTGCCGGCCTCGCAGCCGGGCGGCACCCCCACTGCGGTGCAACTGCGCGAACTGCAGGCCGACCTCTCGGGCAGCCTCGCACAGGCCTCGCTCACGCTCAAGGGCGATGCCACCACCGGCACCCAGAAGGTCACGCTCGACACCCGCGCCAGCGGCGGCATCGCAGGCGCCAACCAGTGGCGCGCCGCCCTCGCCAGCCTGCGCCTGCAGGCGCAAGACAGCGCCCGCCCCGGCAGCCCGTGGATCGTCGAGTTGAGCCGCGAAGTCACCGCCACCATCCGCGCGGGCGGCAACCCGGCCCGCCTGGACATCGAAGCCTCCGCCGCTTCGGCCACGCTGCGCGGCCCCGTGCCCGGCACGGTGCGCATCGACTGGCAGCCGCTGCGCTTCAGCCAGAGCGGCGCGGCGCCAAACAAGGTGTTCCGCGTGCAGTCGAAGGGCCAGATGCAGGGCCTGCCGATGGCCTGGGCCGGCGCCTTCGGCGCGAGTTCGACGCTCAGCGAACTGGGCATCAGCGGCGACCTGATGTTCGACGGCGACTGGGACATCGACGCCGGCGACACGCTGCGCGCCAAGGCCCGCATCGCGCGCCAGAGCGGCGACATCCGCGTGCAGGCCGGCGAGGCCGCGCTGGTCACCCGCATCACGAGCAGCGGGACCGGCACGGCGAGCGAACGCACGATGAATTCCGCGTCCGTGGCGAATGCCGAAGCCCCGGCCACGCCGGCGGGCCTGCGCCAGGCCGAACTGCGCCTCGACGCGGAAGGCGACGCCGTGCGCGCCACGCTGGCCTGGGACAGCGAACGCGCCGGCAAGATCAACGCCGACATGAACACGCGCGTCACCCAACGCGCGGGCGGCTGGCAGTGGGCGCCCGATGCGCCGCTGGGCGGCAGCATCAAGGCCACGCTGCCGAACCTGGGCGTGTGGTCGATGCTCGCGCCGCCGGGCTGGCGCATCGCCGGCACGCTCGACGCCAACGCCACGCTCTCGGGCAACCGCGCCGCGCCGCGCTGGAACGGCACGCTCGGCGCCGACAAGCTCGCGCTGCGCGCACCGGTCGAAGGGCTGGACCTGCGCGACGGGCGCCTGCGCGCCAGCCTGAACGGCGAGCGCATCGAGATCACCGAGTTCACGCTCAAGGGCGGCACCGGCAGCTCGGCCCGCATCGGTGGCCAGAGCGGCAACCGCAGCACCGCAGCGAGCGAAGCGGGCAACGATGGCGGATCGCTCTCGGCGCGCGGCGACATGAGTTGGGGCGCCGCGCCGGGCACCGCCACGCCGAGCATCCGCATGGCCCTGCAAGGCGAACTGCGCGCGCTGCGCGTGCTGGTGCGCACCGACCGGCAGGTCACGCTCTCGGGCGACCTGCAGGCGCGGCTCGATGCCGGCCAGTTCACCGTGCGCGGCAAGCTCAAGACCGACCGCGCCGTCATCATCCTGCCCGACGAGACCGCGCCCAGCCTGGGCAGCGACGTGGTCGTGCGCTCCGCCGCCAAGGACCGCGAAGCGGCCGAGGCCGCGCAGCGCGAATCGGCCCGCGCCGATGCGCAGGCGGCCAAGCCGCAGACCGCGAAGCCGCCCGACATCGTCGTGAACTTCGACCTCGGCGACGACTTCGCGGTGCAGGGCCGCGGCATCACCACGCGGCTCGAAGGCGACCTGGAGATCCGCAGCACCAAGCTCAATGCGCCGCCGCGCATCACCGGCGAAGTGAAGACCGTGAAGGGCCAGTACCGCGCCTACGGCCAGCAGCTCGATGTGGAAACCGGCGTGGCGCGCTTCAACGGCCCCTTCGACAACCCGCAGCTGGACATCCTCGCGATCCGCCCGAACATCTCGCAGCGCGCGGGCGTGCAGATCTCCGGCAGCGCGCAGTCGCCGCGCGTCAAGCTCTATTCCGAGCCCGCGCTCTCCGATGCGGAAACGCTCTCGTGGGTGATCCTCGGGCGCGCCTCGGCCACCAGCGGCGGCGAATCGGCGCTGCTGCAACAGGCTGCGCTCGCGGTGCTGGGCAAGATCGGCAAGTCCGGCAGCGGCGGCAGCCTCGCGAGCCGCTTCGGCCTGGACGAACTCGGCTTCAAGGGCCCGGGCAACGGCGGCGACCTGCGCGAGTCGGCGGTCACGCTGGGCAAGCGGCTGTCGAAGGATTTCTACATCACCTACGAACGCAGCATCGGCGGCACCTTCGGCACGCTCTTCATCTTCTACGACCTCACGCAGCGTCTCACGCTGCGTGGACAGGCGGGCCAGACCAGTGGCCTCGACCTGATCTATACGGTGAAGTACGACTGATCGAAATCCTAGGGACTTCGATCTTGACCGGGCCGAACCCGGAGTTAACAATTCGTTGACGCCTTCACCGAGGAGCGACGATGAAAAATGATGGAGACAAGGGCGGCCACAGCCCGGTTCCGGTATCGGACCGTCAGACGTACGACCCGCCGGCATCGCAACGGATCACGCTCGTGCGCAGCACGCTGCATGCGGTGATCGCGGTCATCGCGCTCCTTGCGATCGGCACGTCGATTCCGCACTGGGGCGGCGACGAATTTCCCGTGATGAGCCTGGTGATCTATGTCGCGGGCATGGTGTTCATCGCGATGCCGCTGTGCCTTTGCTACGAGGCGCTGCTGAAGTCGTACACAGAACAGCAGCAGATGAGGGCCACCAGCCCCACCTGATCCAACCTAGCCCGCGTCGCCGCCACCCGGCGGAAACTGCTCTTTCTTCTCCGCCAGCTCGACGGCCCCGCCCGGCAGCAGGTTCGCACGATGGCTGCGCACCGCCGAGGCCACGATCGGCATCAGGTGCGTCGCCCCGCCTGCTTCAAGCGAGCGGATCAGTTGCATGCGCATGCTCGGCGCCCAGAACGATTTCAGGTGCGCCGCGATCGCGCCTGTCGACAGGTTCGCGTTGTCCGGTGACTGGGCCTGGAAGAAGCTGCCGATCTGGTTGGCCATCTTGACCAGTTGCGCCGTCGGATCGTGGTCGTGCATGCACTGCCTTTGAAGAGATGAAGTAGCTTGCCGGTCGCCGTTCGCGTCGGCTTCAGTGCGCGCGGCGTCCAGCCGATGTGAATTCCTGTCCGGCCGTCGTCACGCGACCAGGGTGGCTGTAGACCGCGAGGTCGTCCTTGCGCGCGAAGCCGACCAGCGTGAGCCGCGCGCGTTCCGCCGTGGCCACTGCGAACGAGGTCGGTGCCGACACGGCAGCGAGCAGCGGCACGCCCGCCATCGCGGTCTTCTGCACCATCTCGAAACTCGCGCGGCTGGTGACGGCGATGAAGCCGGTCAACGCATCGACGTCGTTGCTCGCGAGCGCGCCGATCAGCTTGTCGAGCGCGTTGTGGCGGCCCACGTCTTCGCGCAGCCACATCACCTCGCCCACGGCCGAACACCACGCTGCCGCGTGCACCGCGCCGGTGGCCTGCTGCAGCGTCTGCATCGACTGCAGTTGCGACATCGCGCGCGCGATGGCCTGGCGCTCCAGTGCCACGGCATCGCCGAGCACCGGCAGTTCGCGCGACACATGCGCAAGGCTCTCGGTGCCGCAGAGACCGCAGCCCGTGCGCCCGGCGATCGTGCGGCGCCGCTGCTTCAGGCGCGCGAACGCAGCGCTCGACACCTGGAGCCGCACCGTGATGCCGAGGTCCGATGGCGCAATGTCCACCGAATAGAGCTCGTGCGCCGCATCGAGGATGCCTTCGCTCAGCGAGAAACCGAGCGCGAAATCTTCCAGGTCCAGCGGCGTCGCGAGCATCACCGCGTGCGAGATGCCGTTGAACTCCAGCGCCACGGGCACTTCCTCGGCCACCCAGTCCTGCACCGCGTAGGCCTCGCCGCCGCGCACCCCGTGCACCGGCAGCAGCAGTGCGCCTTCGCAGAAGGTGTCTGCGCCTTCGGCGGCCGGCAGGGTGGCGATGTTCATGGCGATGGTTGTCCGCTCACTTGGCCGGGATCGTCTCGTTGCTGCGGTCCGCCGCCGATGCGGCGGTCGCCAGGTCGAGCTGCGTCTTGTTGAAGCGGCTGTACTCCTGCTGCCAGGTCGAGGGCTGCATCACCGGCATCACCTGCACCGCCGTCACCTTGTACTCGGGGCAGTTGGTGGCCCAGTCGGAGTTGTCGGTGGTGATCACGTTGGCGCCCGACTCGGGGAAGTGGAAGGTCGTGTAGACCACGCCCGGCTGCATGCGCTCGGACACCGTGGCGCGCAGCACCGTCTCGCCCGCACGGCTCTGGATGCCGACCCAGTCGTCGTCCTTCACACCGCGCTCCTCGGCATCGTGCGGATGGATCTCCAACCGGTCTTCGCCGTGCCACAGGTTGTTGTCGGTGCGGCGCGTCTGCGCGCCCACGTTGTACTGCGAGAGGATGCGCCCGGTCGTCAGGAGCAGCGGGAACTTGCGCGTGACCTTCTCGTCCGTCGCCACGTACTGCGTGACGATAAAGCGGCCCTTGCCGCGCACGAAGGCATCGATGTGCATCGTCGGCGTGCCATCGGGCGCGTCGTCGTTGCAGGGCCACTGGATGCTGCCCAGTTCTTCGAGCCGCTTGTAGCTCACGCCGTGGAAGGTCGGCGTCAGCGCGGCGATCTCGGCCATGATGTCCTCGGGGCTCTTGTAGTCCATCGGATAGCCCAGCGCCTGCGCGAGCTTCACCGTGATCTCCCAGTCGGCCAGGCCCGCCTTCGGCGGCATCACCTTGCGAACACGCGAGATGCGGCGCTCGGCATTGGTGAAGGTGCCGTCCTTCTCGAGGAACGACGAACCCGGCAGGAACACATGGGCGTACTTGGCGGTTTCGTTCAGGAACATGTCCTGCACCACCACGCACTCCATCGCCATCATGGCCGCGGCCACGTGCTGCGTGTTGGGGTCCGACTGCACGATGTCCTCGCCCTCGCAATACAGGCCCTTGAAGCCGCCGCCGATGGCGGAGTCGAACATGTTGGGAATGCGCAGGCCCGGCTCCGGATCGATGGTCACGCCCCAGGCCGCTTCGAACGAAGCGCGCGTGGTGCTGTCCGACACATGGCGGTAGCCCGGCAGCTCGTGCGGGAACGAGCCCATGTCGCACGCGCCCTGCACGTTGTTTTGGCCGCGCAGCGGGTTCACGCCCACGCCTTCGCGGCCGACGTTGCCGGTGGCCATGGCGAGGTTGGCAATGCCCATCACGGTGGTGGAGCCCTGGCTGTGCTCGGTCACGCCGAGGCCATAGAAGATCGCGCCGTTGGCGGCACTCGCGAACAGTCGGGCCGCTGCGCGCATCTCGGCGGCCGGCACGCCGGTGGCCTTCTCGGTGGCCTCGGGCGATTGCTCGGGCTGCGCGACGAAGTCCCGCCAGGCAGCGAACGAAGCGGTGTCGCAGCGCTCGGCGATGAAGGCATCGGCCGTGAGCCCCTCGGTCACGATGACGTGCGCGAGCGCGGTGACCACGGCCACGTTGGTGCCCGGCTTGAGCTGCAGGTGGTGCGAGGCCTTCACGTGCGGCGACTTCACGATGTCGATGCGGCGCGGGTCGATCACGATCAGCTTCGCGCCTTCGCGCAGGCGCTTCTTCATGCGCGAGGCGAACACCGGATGGCCGTCGGTCGGGTTGGCGCCGATCACCATGATCACGTCGGCCTTCTCCACCGACTTGAAGGTCTGCGTGCCGGCCGATTCGCCCAGCGTCTGCTTCAGGCCGTAGCCCGTGGGCGAGTGGCACACGCGGGCGCAGGTGTCGACGTTGTTGTTGCCGAAGGCCGCGCGAACGAGCTTCTGCACGAGGTAGGTTTCTTCATTCGTGCAGCGTGACGAGGTGATGCCGCCGATGGAGTCCTTGCCGTACTTGGCCTGCAGACGCTTGAACTCGCCGGCGGCGTAGTTGAGCGCGGTGTCCCAGCTCACTTCCTGCCACGGGTCGCTGATGTTCTTGCGGATCATCGGCTTGAGCATGCGGTCCTGGTGGGTCGCGTAGCCCCAGGCGAAGCGGCCCTTCACGCACGAATGGCCTTCGTTGGCCTTGCCGTCTTTCCACGGCGTCATGCGCACGACCTCATTGCCCTTCATCTCGGCCTTGAAGGCACAACCCACGCCGCAGTAGGCGCAGGTGGTGATGATGCTGTGCTCGGGCTGGCCGAGCCAGATGACCGACTTCTCCTGCAGCGTGGCCGTGGGGCAGGCTTCGACGCAGGCGCCGCAGCTCACGCATTCGGAGTCCATGAAGGCCTCGTCCTGGCCCGGCGACACGCGCGACTCGAAGCCGCGGCCGCTGATGGTCAGCGCGAAGGTACCCTGCGTTTCCTCGCAGGCGCGCACGCAGCGGTTGCACACGATGCACTTCGAAGGGTCGTAGGTGAAGTACGGGTTCGACTCGTCCTTCTGGTCCTTCAGGTGGTTGGCGCCGTCGAAGCCATAGCGCACGTTGCGCAGGCCCGTGACACCCGCCATGTCCTGCAGCTCGCAGTTGCCGTTGGCCGAGCAGGTGAGGCAATCGAGCGGATGGTCGGAGATGTAGAGCTCCATCACGCCCTTGCGCAGGTCCTGCAGCTTGGGCGTTTGCGTGCGCACCTTCATGCCGGATTCGGCCGGCGTGGTGCACGAGGCCGGAAAGCCCTTGCGCCCTTCGATCTCGACCAGGCACAGGCGGCACGATCCGAAAGGCTCCAGGCTGTCGGTGGCGCAGAGCTTGGGCACGTTGATGCCCGCATCCACCGCCGCGCGCATCAGCGAGGTGCCCGCGGGCACGGTGACTTCGTTGCCGTCGATCTCCAGCGTCACTTCACGCGTCGATTCGCGCTTGGGGGTGCCGTAGTCGATTTCTTTCAGATGGTCGAGCATGTGTTCTTGTCTCCTGCTGCTTGTGCGGTGCGATGCGTTGCGAGCGATGCGTTCAGGCAGCCTTGCGATCGGGGACCACGAGACCGAAGTCCTGTGGGAAATGGTCGAGTGCGGACAGCACCGGGAACGGCGTCATGCCGCCCATCGCGCACAGCGACCCGTGGACCATGGTGTTGCACAGGTCGCGCAGCAGGATGACGTGCTCCACGCGCTTGTTGTCCGCGCGGATCTTGTCGATCACCTCCACGCCGCGGGTCGAGCCGATGCGGCAGGGCGTGCACTTGCCGCACGACTCGATGGCGCAGAACTCCATTGCATAGCGCGCGAGCTTCGAGAGGTCGGCCGTGTCGTCGTGCACCACGATGCCGCCGTGGCCCACCGTGCCGCCGACGGCCGCGTAGGCCTCGTAGTCCAGCGGCAGGTCCCATTGCGATTCGGGCAGGTACGCGCCGAGCGGCCCGCCCACCTGCACCGCCTTGATCGGCCGGCCCGAGGCGGAGCCGCCGCCATAGTCGTACAGCAGCTCCCGCAGCGTGACGCCGAAAGCCTTCTCGACCAGCCCGCCGTGCTTGATGTTCCCGGCCAGCTGCATCGGCAGCGTGCCGCGCGAACGGCCCACGCCGAAGTCGCGGTAGTACGCGGCGCCGCGCGCGAGGATCAGCGGCACGCTCGCGAGCGTGATCACGTTGTTGATGAGCGTGGGCTGCCCGAAGAGCCCGGTGATGGCCGGCAGCGGCGGCTTGGCGCGCACGATGCCGCGCTTGCCTTCCAGGCTTTCGAGCAGCGCGGTTTCTTCGCCGCACACGTACGAGCCTGCGCCCTTGCGCACTTCGAGCCAGAAGGTCTGGCCCGAACCGAGGATGTTCTCGCCGAGGAAGCCGGCGGCTTCCGCCGCGCGGATCGCTTCGTTCATCGTCGCGATGGCATGCGGGTATTCGGAGCGGATGTAGACATAGCCCTTGGTCGCGCCGGTGGCGACGCCCGCGATGGTCATGCCCTCGATGAGCATGAGCGGATCGCCCTCCATCGTCATGCGGTCGGAGAAGGTGCCCGAGTCGCCTTCGTCGGCGTTGCAGACGATGTACTTCTGCGCGGCCGGCGTGGCCATCACCGTCTTCCACTTGATGCCGGCCGGGAACGCCGCGCCGCCACGGCCGCGCAGGCCCGAGTCGAGCACCTGCTGCACCACCTCTTCGGGCTTCAGGCCCAGCGCGCGGCGCAGGCCCGCATAGCCTTCGTGCGCTTCGTAGTCGGCAACGGACACCGGATCGGTGATGCCCATGCGTGCGAAAGTCAGGCGCTCCTGCTTCTTCAGGTAGGGGATCTCGTCGGTCAGGCCGAGCGACAGCGGATGCGTCTGCGCGCCTTCGGCAAAGCCGGCGTCGAACAGGTCGGCCACGTCGTCGATGGTCACCGGGCCGTAGGCCACGCGGCCCGCCGGCGTCGTCACCTCGACCATCGGCTCCAGCCAGAACAGGCCGCGCGAACCGTTGCGCACCATGCCGAACGAGATGCCTCGCACCGCCGCTTCCTGCGCGATGCGCTCGGCCACGCGTTCCGCGCCGACCGCCAGTGCGGCCGAATCGCGCGGCACATAGACAATGATGCCGGTCATGCGCACTCTCCGTACTGCGCCACCAGCGCATCGAACGAACGCGGCGTCATGCGCGCGTGCGGTTCTTCGTTGATCGTCATCGCGGGCGACGAGGCACAGAGGCCCAGGCAGAAGGCCGGCTCCAGCGTGAAGTTGCCGTCCTTCGAATGGCCGTGCGCACTGCAACTCAGGCGCAGTTCCGCATGGGCGAGCAGCGCATCGGCGCCCATCGACTGGCAGGCCTCGGCCCGGCAGATCTGGATCACGTGGCGCGCCGCGGGTGCGGAGCGAAAGTGGTGGTAGTAGGTGATGACGCCGTGCACTTCGGCGCGCGAGAGGTTCACGCCCTCGGCGATCGTCGTCACGGTGTGCGGCGGGATGTAGCCCAGCGCGTCCTGCACGTCGTGAAGGATCGGGAGCAGCGCCCCCGGCTCTTCCGCGCGCTCCTGCAGCACCTGGCGCACCGCGGCCAGTTCATCGGATTCGCTCATCGTGGCGTGTCGGCCCACTTCGTTCATGCGGCGCTCCTTACCGGGTTGTCATTCATCGTGGGTTCTTTGCTGTCCCGGCCTTTTCAGCCGACGACCGAAACCGCTCGCAGCCACTGCCGATTGCCCTGGGAAAACTGCGGTTTCCCGCCCTGGAGGCACTGTCGGGGAATACGAAGGCAAAGGCCTTGACTCAGGTCAATTTCCCGGAAACAAGGGGCTGCGCGCCGCGGGCCGCCAGCAGGTAGTCGCACCCTGCCGACCTGGGTCATTCCGTACAGACGAAAGGGGCCGAGCGCCTCGCGCATCGCCCCCCTGACGAGAAAGAAAAGAACGATGGAATCAGGACGGGATGCGGCTCTTCTCGATGTGCTTGCGGCGCATCGGGCGCAACACGAACCAGGCCATCAGCGCAGCCGCGGCATTGACCGCGCTCGCGACGATGAACACCGCATGCCAGCTGCCGGTGGATGCGGCGAGCACGCTGGAGAGCGGCACCAGCAGCGAGGCCGTGCCCTTGGCGGTGTAGAGCATGCCGGCGTTCGACGCGGCGTACTTGGAGCCGAAGGTGTCGGCACAGGTGGACGGGAACAGGCTGTAGATCTCGCCCCAGGCGAAGAACACCATGCCGGTCAGCAGCACGAAGAGGATCGGGTTCTGGCCGTAGTGGTACAGCGCCAGGATGCCGACCGCTTCGAGCGCGAAGGCAACGAACATCGTCTGCTCGCGGCCGATCTTGTCGGAGACCCAGCCGAAGAAGGGCCGCGTCAGGCCGTTGAGCACACGGTCGATGGCGAGGGCAAAGGTCAGCGCGGGCAGCACCAGGCCCATGATGTTGACCGGCACGTCCATGATCTTGAAGTCCTGCGCAATGGGCGCAAGCTGCGCGGTGGCCATCAGGCCGCCGGCCGCCACCATCACGAACATCGCGTACATCACCCAGAAGATGGGCGAGCGCAATACCTCCGACGGTGCGTAGTCGCGCTGCGACTGCTGGATGTTGCGGCTGTTGGACGCCTTCGCATGGTCGGGTGCGCGGGTCAGCAGCCAGGCCAGGGCAAAGACGATGACGCCCTGGCCGATCCCAAAATAGAGAAACGCAGACTCGTAGCCGCTGGTCTTGATCATCACGGAGATCGGGATGATCGTGAGGGCCGAGCCGGCGCCGAAGCCCGCGGCAGTCATGCCCGCTGCGAGCCCCCGGCGGTCGGGGAACCACTTGAGCGCATTGCCCACGCAGGTGCCGTACACCGCACCCGCGCCGATGCCGCCGACGGCAGCCGCGAAGTACAGCATCGGGAGCGACGCGGCGAACGAATTCATCACCCAGCCGAGGCCGCAGAGCACGCCGCCCACGAGCACCACGGGGCGTGGGCCGAAGCGGTCGACCAGGTAGCCCTCGATGGGCACGAGCCAGGTTTCGGTGAGCACGAAGATGGTGAAGGCGACCTGGATGGCGGCGCGGCTCCAGCCGTGCTTTTCAGCGATGGGGTTGACGAAGAGGGTCCAGCCGTACTGCAGGTTCGCAATCATCGCCATGCAGACGATGCCGATCAGCAACTGTCCCCATCGATACGCCTCGGATCTTTGAGCGGTGACCCCGTGGGTGGAATTTGATGGTGGATACATCGCGGGGTTGGAACCCGCAATCGTGGTGGTTGGCCGAGTCATGGAGTTGTCCTTAATGTTTTGATGAGTCCGACGGTCTCGGGAAAGACGACGCAATCAGTCGAGTGAAAAACGGAAATGAATCACTTGTTTTTGCGCGTGGATGACTGTCGGACTGCACGACTCAAAAACTCTTGACCGCAGTCAAGTTCACACGAATCGCGAGTTGTTGAGACCCCCGAGATATCCCTAGCAATCGAACATCTGCATGCGCTTGTGTTGCGTGGTTTTGTGCGCTGCTGTTCAGGGCGAGATCGCGGCGACGGTGGGCCCTCATCAGGGCGGTTGTTGATCGGCCGATCACCAGCAGCGTGCCCATGTGCGCAGGGCATCGGGTGCTCCCCGCAGCGAAATCAAGGAGGAGGCCGCAGGCCGGGGGACATTCGCGGAGGGGAGCACCCGGTGGCCTGTGCACACGCCCTGAACAACGGCGCACTTCGCGTCCCTACAGTCCACATTCATCGAGGAGAAAAATTGACCTAGGTCAAGAAACGCGAAATCAGCGTTTGCTCCTGTCTAGGGTAAACCCTAAAATTGCGGGTAATCCCTTCAGTCTTTTTGATTCAACTTTCCAGGAGCATTTCCATGAGCAACACCACCCTCGATTCCCGCGCGATCCGCGATGCATCGCCGTCCACCCGCAACGACGATGCGCTGCGCGATCTCGTCGCCGCCATGCCCATCGTGATCATGTACAAGGCCGCCCGCGCCGCACTCGTTCAGCACCGCAAGAGCATCCGCAGCGCACTGACCAACTGATCGTGCCCCGCCCCAAAGACAAAGAGCGCTTCATGCGCTCTTTTGTTTTTTCAGGGCGCCGGTTGCGGCTGTAGTTGCAGCGGTTTGAACGGCACGATCTGCGAGATCAGCGATGCACCGTCGCTCAGCAGAAAGTCCTTGAAGGCCTGCGCCACCGGCGGCAGGCGCTTGGTGCGGCGATGCACCACGTACCAGTTGAGCATCAGCGGAAAACCTTCCACGTCGAGCACGCTGAGGCTGCCCGACTTCAGCTCCTGGCTGATGGTGTGCGCGGAGACGAAGCTCACGCCCATGCCCGCGATCACCGCCTGCTTGATGGTCTCTGTGCTCCGGATCTCCATCGCGATGTTGATGTGCTCCAGCTCGCGGCCGAAGCCGTCTTCCATCGAGTGCCAGGTGTCCGACGCCTTCTCTCGCACCACGAAGGGTTCGCGCATCAGGCGCTTCAAGGGAATGCCCGGCACGCCGACGAGCGGATGCGTCGGCGGCGCGACGATCACGTAAGGGTGCGGTGCAAACGCCTGGTTCGAGGTGTCCAGATCGGTGGGCGGCCGCACCATGATCGCGAGGTCGGTGAGGTTCTCCGCGATGTGCGTGAGCAGCCCCTCGCGGTTGTGCACGGTGAAGTTCAGCGTCACGCCGCGGTGGCGGCTCGCAAACTCCACCAGGAGGCGCGGAAAGAAGTAGTCGCCCGCGCTGATGACCCCCACGTTGAGCTTGCCGCCCGAGACGCCCTTGAACTGCATCATCGCGTTCTCTGCCGCTTCGAACTGCTGGATGATCGCGCGGCTGATCTGCAGCAGCTCGGCGCCCGCGGGCGTGAGAAAGATCTTCTTGCCGAACTGCTCGAAGAGCACGTTGCCCGCATGCTCCTCGAGCTTGGCGACCTGCGTGGAAACGGCCGGCTGCGTGAGATGCAGCTCCTCGGCCGCGCGCGAAAAACTCAAGAGCCGTGCGACGGCCTCGAAGACCTTCAACTGGCGCAGGGTCGCATGCTTCATCGGGAAGAAAAGTGGAGCTGCAATCGAAGGGGCATCGTCGCGCGCGGGCCCTTCGCAGCCATCGGGCCTCAGCCCGGGATGCCCGGGATGCCCGGAATTCGTGCCACGTGCAACAGGTTCGTCGTGCCCGACAAGCCGAAGGGCAAGCCCGCCACCACCACCACGTCGTCGCCCGCTTTCGCGAAGCCTTCGGCCTGCGCGGTGCGGCAGGCGCAGTCGATCATCTCGGCCACGTCGTGCACATCGTCCACCAGCGCCGCATGCACGCCCCAGACCATCGCCATGCGGCGCGCCGCGGCCACGTCGGGGGTGAGGCTCAGGATCGGCACCGCGGGCCGCTCGCGAGCGGCGCGCAGGCTCGTGAAGCCCGAGGAGGTGTAGGTGACGGTGGCGGCCGGCGCAAGCAACGCGGCCACCTGGCGCATCGAGGCGCACACGGCATCGGCCGTGGTCGAGAGCGCCGCATCGTGCGTGGCGTCGATGCCGGTGCGGTACGAGGGGTCGGCCTCCACGCGCGCGACGATGCGGTCCATCATGCCGACCGCTTCGAGCGGGTACTTGCCCGAGGCCGATTCGGCCGAGAGCATCACCGCATCGACGCCGTCGTAGATGGCGGTCGCCACGTCGGACACTTCGGCGCGCGTGGGCACGGGCGCGGCGATCATCGATTCGAGCATCTGCGTGGCCACCACCACCGGCTTGCCGTGATGGCGGCAGGCGCGCACGATGCGGCGCTGCAGCTCGGGCACCTGCTCGGGCGGCAGCTCCACGCCGAGGTCGCCGCGCGCGACCATGATGCCGTCGGCCAGCGCGACGATGCCGTTCAGGTGCTCGATGGCCGCGGGCTTCTCCAGCTTGGCCATGATCCATGCGCGCTTGCCGATGATCTCGCGCGCCTCGGTGATGTCTTCGGGTCTTTGCACGAACGAGAGCGCCACCCAGTCCACACCCATCGAAAGGCCGAAGTCCAGGTCGTCGCGGTCCTTCGGCGTGAGCGGCGAAATCGGCAGCAGCACGCTCGGCACGTTGACGCCCTTGCGGTCGGAGATCGGCCCGCCGACGATGACAGTGGTCTCGGCAAAATCGGCACCGTGGCTCTCCACGCGCAGGCGCAGCTTGCCGTCGTCCAGCAGGAGGTCTGTGCCGGCCTGCAGCGCCGCGAAGATTTCCGGATGCGGCAGCGGCGCGCGGCGGTAGTCGCCGTTGGTCTTGGTGTCCATGTCGAGGCGAAAGCGCCGGCCTGCTTCCAACTGCGCGCGCCCGCCCTCGAAGGTGCCCAGCCTGAGCTTCGGGCCCTGCAGGTCGAGCAGCACGCCGATGGGCCGGCCGAACTCCTTCTCGAGCCGGCGGATGGCCTCCAGCCGGCGCGCATGGTCGTGCTGCGAGCCGTGGCTGAAGTTCAGGCGGAACACATCCACGCCACGCTCGAACAGCGCGCGAATGGCTTGCTCGTCGGGTGTGGCCGGGCCGAGCGTGGCGACGATCTTTGCGCTGCGTGTGCGTCTCATGGTGTGTTGTTCTTTCTCATGCCATTTCGCGAAGACGGACTTGCCCGCGCTGGTCTTCCATCGTGCGCGCAAGCAGCTTGACCAGCGTGTAGACGGTGTCGATGTGCGGCGTCGAGGTGTCGGTGAGCCGCGCCAGCTCGACCACCGCGCCCACCAGCGCATCGATCTCCGGCGCGCGGCCGGCTTCGACGTCCTGCAGCATCGAGGTCTTGTGCTTGCCGACTTTCTCGGCGCCCGCGATGCGCTTTTCCAGCGTCACGCGGAACTCGATGCCCAGCTTGTGCGCAACGGCCTGGGCCTCGCGCATCATCGCGGCGGCGAGGTCGCGCGACGGCGGGTACTGGCAGATGTCGACCAGCGTCGAATGCGAGAGGCTGCTGATCGGGTTGAAGGTGAGGTTGCCCCAGAGCTTGAGCCAGATCTCGGCGCGGATGTTGTCGAGCACCGGGGCCTTGAAACCCGCGCCGGTGAAACAGGCCGAGACGCGGTTCACGCGCTCGCTCGACGAGCCGTCGAGCTCGCCGACCGGGAAGCGATCGCCTTCGATGTGCTTCACCACGCCCGGCGCGATGAGCTCCGATGCGGGATACACCACGCACCCGATCACCCGCTCGGCCGGCACCTTCGCGCTCACCAGCCCCGTGGGGTCGACGCTGCGCACCGGCGTGCCCGCGAGCGCGCCGCCGTGGTTGTGGAAGTACCAGTACGGAATGCCGTTCTGCATCGTCACGACCACCGTCTCGGGGCCGAAGAGCTTGGGCACGTCGTTCGCCACGGCCTCGACCTGGTGCGCCTTCATCGCGAGGATGACGATGTCCTGCGGTCCGGCTTCGTCGTAGCTGTCGGTGGCCTTCACGTTGCGCGCGACCTGCTCCTCGCCTTCGGCCGAGACCAGCTTGAAGCCGTTCGCCTTGATGGCCGCGAGGTTCGCACCCCGCACGATGAACGTCACGTCCTCGCCGGCCAGCGCGAGTTTCGCGCCCACCAGGCCGCCGATGGCGCCTGCTCCGATGACTGCAATCTTCATGTCGATCCCCAGTAGTTTTGAATGCGTTGCGCGAGGCCGGTAATGCCTGGCTCGTCGTTTCAACCGAAGCGGTTGGAGAGCTTGCCGATGCCTTCGATGCCGATCTCGACCTGGCTGCCCGGCTTCATCGAGCCGACGCCCACCGAGGTGCCGCACAGGATCACGTCGCCGGGATGCAGCGTCATGTCCTGCGAGATCAGGCTGACCAGCTGCTGCACGGAGAAGCGCATGTCGCTGATCGGATAGTTCTGGCGCTCCTCGCCGTTGAGCACGGTGGTCACGACGAGCGTTGCGGGATCGAGGCCCGTGGCCACCACGGGGCCCATCGGGCAGAAGGTGTCGAAGCCCTTCGCGCGCACCCACTGGGCAAAGGATGCGTCGCGGTTGAGGATGTCCGCCACGGTCACGTCGTTGGCGCAGGTGTAGCCGAACACATGGTCGAGCGCATCGGCCTCGGCCACGGCGGTGGCGGTCTTGCCGATGACGATGCCCAGCTCGCCTTCGAACACCACCTTGCCCTCGCACAACGGTTTGCGGATCGCATCGCCGTGCGCCGCGAAGGAGTTGGGCGCCTTCAGCAGGTAGAGCGGCTCCGCGGGCACCGGCAGGCTCAGCTTCGCGCCGAGCGCGTGGAAGTTGTTCCACAGCGCGATCACCTTGGTCGGCTCGCTGGGCGTGAGCAGCTTCAGGCCCGCGAGCACGAACACGCGGCCCGTGGGCTCGGAGCGGCCGTACATGTCGCCCTGGTGCTCGTGCACCGCGTCGCCCTCGACGGTGCCGAAGGTGGCCTTGCCGGCGTCTTCGAAGCGAACCCACTGCTGTTTCTGCTGTTTCATTTGTTGTGTGCTTTCTTGAAATCTGCGAGCCGCCCGATGGATCGATGTGCGCGATCTGCGCGATCAGTCGAACGGGAGGTAGTCGGGAATCACGAGCGACGCGAGCAGCTTCCCCATCTCCGCCGGATTGCTCGTCACATGGATGCCGCACGCCTTCATCACCGCGAGCTTTTCCTGCGCGGTGCCGCGCCCGCCCGAGACGATGGCGCCCGCGTGGCCCATGCGCTTGCCGGGCGGTGCGGTGGCGCCGGCGATGAAGCCGACCACGGGCTTGCGCATGTGGTCCTTGATCCAGTGCGCGCAGAGCTCTTCCTCGTTGCCGCCGATCTCGCCGACCATGATCACGGCGTCGGTGCGCGGGTCGTCGTTGAACATCTTGAGCACGTCGATGTGCTTGAGTCCGCCCACCGGATCGCCGCCGATGCCCACCACCGTCGACTGCCCGATGCCGAAGCGCGCGAGCTGGCTCGCGGCCTCGTAGGTCAGCGTGCCCGAGCGCGACACCACGCCGATGCGCCCGCGCTGGTGGATGTGCCCCGGCATGATCCCGATCTTGATTTCGTCGGGCGTGATGAGCCCCGGGCAGTTCGGCCCGAGCAGCAGCGTCTTGCTGCCCTCCATGCGGTGGCGCGTGCGGATCATGTCGCGCACCGGAATGCCTTCGGTGATGCAGATGACCAGCTCCATGCCCGCATCGACCGCTTCGTCGATCGCGGCGGCCGCGAACGGCGGCGGCACGTAGATCACCGACACAGTCGCGCCGGTTTCCGCCTTCGCATCCTTCACCGTGCCGAAGACCGGAATGCCGTCGAACGACTTGCCCGCCTTGTTCGGGTTCACGCCCGCGACGAAGCACTTCTGGCCGTTGCCATAGTCGCGGCACATCGCGGTGTGGAACTGGCCGGTCTTGCCGGTGATGCCCTGCGTGATGACGCGGGTGTGCTTGTTGACGAGGATCGACATTTCAGTGGTTCCTCCGCCGCGCCGCAGCCACGGCCTGTTGGGCGGCATCCGCCATGTCGTCGGCCGCGATGACCGGCAGGCCCGATTGCGCGAGGATCGTCTTGCCCAGGCTCTCGTTGGTGCCCTTCATGCGCACGACCAACGGCACCGACAGCTCGACCTCGCGCGCGGCGGCGACGATGCCCCGCGCGATCACGTCGCACTTCATGATCCCGCCGAAGATGTTCACCAAAATCGCGCGCAGGTTCGGGTTGCGCAGCATCAGCTTGAAGGCCTGCGTGACCTTCTCTGGTGTCGCGCCGCCGCCCACGTCGAGAAAGTTGGCGGGCGAGCCGCCATAAAGCTTGATCACGTCCATCGTCGCCATCGCGAGGCCCGCGCCGTTGACGAGGCAGCCGATGTCGCCATCGAGCGCGATGTACGAGAGATCGAAACGCGAGGCCTCGAGCTCGGCCGGGTCTTCCTCGTCGAAGTCGCGCATCGCCACGATCTCCGGCTGGCGAAAGAGCGCGTTCGGATCGAAGTTGAACTTCGCGTCCAGCGCGATCACGCGGCCGTCGCGCGTCACGACCAGCGGGTTGATCTCGGCGAGCGACGCATCGCTCGCATCGAAGGCCTGGTAGAGGTTCTGCATCAGCGTGCGCGCCTGCATCACCGACTTGCCCGCAAGGCCGATGTTGCGCGCCACGATGTCGGCCTCGCTGCCCTTGAGGCCCGTCGAAGGATCGATGAGCACCTTGTGGATCTTGCCGGGCGTGCGTGCGGCCACCTCTTCGATGTCCATGCCGCCTTCGCTGGACGCCATCAGCGCGACGCGGCCCGTTTCGCGGTCGACCACCATGGCGAGGTACAGCTCCTTGTCGATCTCGATGCCCTCTTCGACCAACAGGCGCTTCACCACGCGGCCTTCGGGGCCGGTCTGGTGGGTCGTGAGGGTCATGCCGAGCATCTGGCTCGCGTGCCGGCGCACTTCGTCGACCGACCACGCGAGCTTCACGCCGCCGCCCTTGCCGCGGCCGCCGGCGTGGATCTGCGCCTTCACCACCCACGCGCGGCCGCCCAGGCGGGTGGCGGCGTCGGCGGCCTCATCGGCGGATGCGCAGGCGAATCCACGGGGCGTGGTGACGCCGTATTTGCGCAATACGTCCTTGCCCTGGTATTCGTGGATATTCATGGCAATTACGCGCCTATTTCCGCGCCGTGGCTTTCGGCCCAATTGAAATAACGCCGGCTTCCGAGGCCTTCGCTCAATTCGCGCTGCTGGTGAATTTCCTTCTTCTGCTC
The DNA here is from genome assembly GCF_030812215.1 of Variovorax boronicumulans. GTDB lineage: Bacteria > Pseudomonadota > Gammaproteobacteria > Burkholderiales > Burkholderiaceae_C > Variovorax > Variovorax boronicumulans_C. The sequence goes on from NZ_JAUSSG010000004.1 coordinate 310,246, forward strand.
AATCACCTCGGCCAGCGATCTGGCGTCGTAGGCACGCAGCAGATGCGATTGGTGCGTGCAGAGGTAATGGCACACACGCTCGGGGCCGTCCTGACTCAGGCGCAGCAATTGGCAATAGGTTTCGCGGTCCCAATGCCAGCGCAGGCCCAGCTCGTGGAAGGCGGCGTTGTAGGCGTTGCGCTCCGTCTCGGAGCTCCAGTATTGGATGGGTGCATCATCGATCATCATGAAATTTCTCCTGGAAATTGAATGCCGGGCGACAAATGGATGACGGGTCGGCATGATCAAAATGTAGATTCGATGATCGATAAATAATAGTTAAACTATTTTATTGAATGCATTTGCCATGCGTTATATATGAATTGGCAAAAAGGAACGTGTTTATCCATTGCAAATGGCTTTCACCATTTGCAAAAAACACTTTATTTATCGATCGACCGGCGCGCTGTTAATTCAAATCACGCGCTCGGTGCGCAGCATGGCGATTTCGTCCACGCCATAGCCCAATTGCCGGAGCACTTCTTCGGTGTGCTCGCCCAGCAGGGGCGCCCGTGTCACCTCGGTCCGGCTGTCGGACATCTTGATGGGGTTGCCCACGGTCAGGTACTTGCCGCGCGTCGGGTGGTCCACCTCGACGATGGTCCCGGTCTCGCGCAGCGATTCGTCCGCGGCGATTTCCTTCATCGAGAGAATCGGGCCGCACGGAATGTCGTATTCGTTGAGGATGTCCATGGCCTCGAACTTGGTCTTGGTCATGGTCCATTGCTCGATGCGCGCGAAGATCGGCTTCAGGTGCAGCAAGCGCGCAGCCGGCGTGGCGTAGGCCTCGTCGGTGATCCAGCTCTCCTCGCCGATCACCTTGCACACAGCCGGCCACACCGCGCCCTGCGTGATGAAGTAGATGTACGCGTTCGGGTCGGTCTCCCAGCCCTTGCATTTCAGGATGGAGCCCGGCTGCCCGCCGCCCGATGCATTGCCCGCGCGCGGCACCGCGTCGCCGAACTTGCCGTCGGGGTACTGCGGGTACTCGTGCATGGTGCCGGTGCGCTCCAGGCGCTGCTGGTCGCGCATCTTCACGCGGCACAGGTTGAGCACCGCGTCCTGCATCGGCGCCAGCACCTGCTGGCCGCGCCCGGTGCTGTTGCGCTGGTAGAGCGCCGCGACGATGCCCAGCGCCAGGTGCAGCCCGGTGCCGCTGTCGCCGATCTGCGCGCCGGTGACGACGGGGGGGCCGTCCTCGAAGCCGGTGGTCGATGCGGCGCCGCCGGCGCACTGCGCCACGTTCTCGTAGACCTTGCAGTGCTCGTACTTGCCGGGGCCGAAGCCTTTCACCGACGCGACGATCATCCGCGGGTTGAGCTTCTGGATGTGCGCCCAGGTGATGCCCATGCGGTCGAGCGCGCCGGGCGCGAAGTTCTCCACCAGCACGTCGCAGGTCTTGATCAGCGTATCGAGAACCTGCTTGCCCTTGGGGTTCTTCGTGTCCAGCGTGATCGAGCGCTTGTTGTGGTTCAGCATCGTGAAGTAGAGGCTGTCCACACCGGGAATGTCGCGCAGCTGGCCGCGCGTGGCGTCGCCTTCGCCGGCGCGCTCGACCTTGATCACGTCGGCGCCGAACCAGGCCAGAAGCTGGGTGCAGGTGGGGCCCGACTGCACGTGGGTGAAGTCGAGGATGCGGACGCCTTCGAGTGCCTTGCTCATCGTGTTGTCTCCTGTCTTATTTGCTCGTCGCGGCTTCGACTTCTACCAGACGGGCGCGCAGTTTGCGCTCCTCGGCGAAGCGAGCGGTTTCGTCGCGCACGATGGCGACGATGCCCGAAACCTTTTGATCGGGGGCGAACAGCATGGAGACCGTGAAGGCGATGGAAAGGGTGTGCCCGTCCTTGTGGAGCGCGGGCACGCGCAGCACGTCGGCACCGTATTTGGTGACCGCCGTTTCCATCGTCTTGTTGTAGCCATCCCAATGCCGCTGGCGTTGTCGCATGGGGATGATGATGTCCAGCGACTGCCCGAGCGCTTCGGCTTCGGTAAAGCCGAAGATGCGCTCGGCAGCCTTGTTCCACAGCGTGATCGCACCCTTGGCATCGCAGACCATGATCGCGTCGCCGGTGCCGGAGACGAGTTGCTCGAAATCGATGGTCGATGAGGTCAAGGTGTGCTCCCGCTTTCTCTCTTTTCTCGCTACGGCCTCAGACCGCCTTGGCTTCGCGCAGGCTGTCGATCTGGGCCTTGGAGTAGCCCAGTTCGGCCAGCACTTCCTCGGTGTGCTCGCCCAGGAGCGGCGAACCGGTGATCTCGGGCTTGAGGTCCGAGAACTTGATCGGGCTGCCCACGGTGAAGTAGCTGCCGCGTTCCTTGTGCGGCACTTCGACGATCGAGCCGCTGGCGCGCAGCGATTCGTCGTTCAAGAGTTCCTTCATCGTCAGCACCGGCGCGCACGGAATGTCGAACTTGCGCAGGATGTCGACCGCCTCGAACTTGGTCTTGTCGGCCAGCCAGCCCTCGATGGTCGCGAAGATGTCGGTGATGTGCGGCTGGCGCGCCTTGGCGGTCGCGTAGTCGGGGTCGGTCTTCCACTCGGGCTTGCCGATGGCGTCGCAGATCGGCGCCCAGGCATGGCCCTGGATGGTGAAGTAGATATAGGCGTTCGGGTCGGTCTCCCAGCCCTTGCACTTGAGCACCCAGCCCGGCTGGCCGCCGCCGCCGGCATTGCCGCCGCGCGGCACCACGTCGCTGAACGTGCCGTGCGGGTACTGCGGGTATTCCTCCAGGTAGCCCAGGCGATCCAGGCGCTGCTGGTCGCGCATCTTCACGCGGCACAGGTTGAGCACCGCGTCCTGCATCGAGCAGGCCACGCGCTGGCCCTTGCCGGTCTGTTCGCGGCCGATGATGGCCGTGAGGATGCCGATGGCCAGGTGCATGCCGGTGTTGCTGTCGCCCAGGGCGGCGGCGCTCACGGTCGGCGGGCCGTCCCAGAAGCCGGTGGTCGATGCGGCGCCGCCTGCGCACTGCGCGACGTTCTCGTACACCTTCAGGTCGTCGTAGTGGTGGCCGTCGCTGAAGCCCTTGACCGAGGCGACGATCATCTTCGGGTTCAGCTCCTGGATGCGTTCCCAGCTGAAGCCCATGCGGTCGAGCGCGCCGGGGCCGAAGTTCTCGACCAGCACGTCCGATTCCTTGATGAGCTTCTCCAGCACCAGCTTGCCTTCGGGCTGCTTGGTGTCCAGCGTGAGCGAGCGCTTGTTGCTGTTGAGCATGGTGAAGTAGAGCGCGTCCACATCCGGAATGTCGCGCAGCTGCGAGCGCGTGACGTCGCCGGCGCCGGGGCGCTCGACCTTGATGACGTCGGCGCCGAACCAGGCCAGCATCTGCGTGCAGGCGGGACCGGCTTGCACGTGCGTGAAGTCGATGATCTTGATGCCGTTGAGGGGCTTGTTGCTCATTTGGATATCTCCTTGGATGGAAAAGACTCGGATTACTTCTTCTTCGCCGTGGCGGGATTCAGGCTCGTGATGCGCCCGCTCTCCGTGCCCGCGGTCTCGTCGATGACGGCATTGATCAGCGTGGGGCGGCGCGAGGCGACGGCCTCGGTGAGGGCCTTCTGCAGCTCGTCGGCGGTGGTGGCGTTGACGCCCACGCCGCCGAAGGCTTCCATCAGCTTGTCGTAGCGCGCGTTCTTCACGAACACGGTGGGCGCCACGTCGGCGGTGCCGCTCGCGTTCACGTCGGTGCCGCGGTACACGCCGTTGTTGTTGAACACGACGATGCAGATCGGCAGGTTGTAGCGGCAGATGGTTTCCACCTCCATGCCGCTGAAGCCGAAGGCGCTGTCGCCTTCGATGGCGATCACCGGCTTGTCGGTCACCACGGCGGCGGCAACGGCAAAGCCCATGCCGATGCCCATGATTCCCCAGGTGCCCACATCGAGGCGCTTGCGCGGCTCGTACATGTCCACGATGCTGCGCGCGAAGTCCAGCGTGTTGGCGCCTTCGTTCACCACGATGGCGTCGGGCCGTGCCTTCACCTGGTCGCGGATCACGCTGAGCGCGCTGTGGAAGTTCATCGGCGACGGGCGCGCGGCGAGCGTCACGGCCATCTTGGAGAGGTTCTTGTCCTTGCGCTCGGCGATGGCGCCGGTCCATTCGGTCGGCGGCTTGGCCCACTTGGCATCGATGCCGCCCAAGAGCGCAGCCACGCAGGAGCCGATGTCGCCGATCACCGGCGCGGCGATGGCCACGTTGCTGTCGATCTCGGTCGGGGCGATGTCGATCTGGATGAACTGCTTGGCGCCCTTGTCCTGTGCCCAGGTCTTGCCCTTGCCGTGCGAGAGCAGCCAGTTCAGGCGCGCGCCGATGAGCAGCACCACGTCGGCTTCCTGCAGCACGTAGGAGCGTGCGGCGGCGGCCGATTGCGCATGCGTGTCGGGCAGCAGGCCCTTGGCCATCGACATCGGGAGGTAGGGAATACCCGTCTTCTCGACCAGCGCGCGGATGTCGGCGTCGGCCTGCGCATACGCAGCGCCCTTGCCCAGCAGGATGAGCGGCTTCTTCGCGCCCTTGAGCAGGTCGAGCGCGCGCTTGACGGCATCGGGTGCGGGAATCTGGCGCGGTGCCGGATCGACGACCTTGATGAGCGACGCCTTGCCCTTGGCCGCATCCATGGTCTGTGCGAAGAGCTTGGCCGGCAGGTCGAGGTACACGCCGCCGGGACGGCCCGAGAGCGCCGAGCGGATCGCGCGGGCGATGCCCACGCCGATGTCTTCGGCGTGCAGCACGCGGAAGGCGGCCTTGCACAGCGGCTTGGCGATGGCCAGCTGGTCCATCTCTTCGTAGTCGCCCTGCTGCAGGTCGACGATTTCGCGTTCGCTCGATCCGCTGATGAGAATCATCGGGAAGCAGTTGGTGGTCGCGTTGGCCAGCGCCGTGAGGCCGTTGAGGAAGCCGGGGGCGGACACTGTGAGACAGATGCCGGGCTTCTGCGTGAGGAAGCCCGCGGCTGCCGCGGCATTGCCGGCGTGCTGTTCGTGGCGGAACGAAATGACCCGCATGCCCTCGGCCTGCGCCATGCGCGTCAAGTCGGTGATCGGGATGCCGGGGAGGCCGAAGATGGTGTCGATGTCGTTCAGCTTCAGCGCATCGATGACCAGGTGGAAGCCGTCGGTCGTTTCGGCCTCCGGTGCGTCGTCCGCAACCGGTTTGAGGGCTCGCACGACCGCATCGCCGTCAACGGCCCGGCTCGTGGGCTTGAGGGCGTCGTCCAGGGTCGTGGATGCCTCTTTGTCCGTTCTTACTGAAGACATGTCTCTCCTTCTGCTTTGGTGAATGGCCGAGGCCCGAGCCGGGACTATGATTCGGGGGCATGCTTTCGGGCGTTGACCTCGGTCAACTTTCCGGAAAACGGCACCGGCCTGAACCAGAAGCTGGAACCAGAAGTTGTTGTTGCGAATTCGAGCAAGACGGGACCCATGACGTTGTTGGAAAACCACCCGGAAAAAAACATCATTCGCGCGCAGCTCCGGCAGAACGTCCTGCTCAAGGACCTGAGCGAGAGCGACCGCGCAGAACTCGAAGCCCACCTCGTGATCGTGGACGGCAACAAGGGCGATTTCCTGTTGCACCAGGGGGTGCGCGAGATGGAGCAGTACTTCATCCTCGACGGCATCCTCAAGCGGGTCGTGAGCAACCCGGAAGGCAAGGAAATGATCCTTCGCTTCGCCGACGAGCACGACATGGAAACGAGCTATGCGGCGCTGCGCTTGGGCACGCCGACGCCCTACGGCATCGTGTGCGTCACCAAGGCCCGCGTGGCGAGCCTGCCGCTGAAGGAATGGATCACCTTTCTCAACCGGCACCCCGAGACCAAGGAGCTGTTCGAGTACCTGGTGATGAAGGGAATGAGCGAGATCATGGCGCACACGATCACGCTGCATCTGCTGGATGCGCCGGGGCGGGTGCACCGGTTCATGCGCAAGCACCCCGAGCTGGAAGACCGGATTCCGAGCAAGGAGCTGGCTTCGTATCTGAACCTCTCCGCGGAAACCCTTAGCCGGCTTCGCAAGCGCGGGAAGATTTGAAGGCAGGCTGAGGAGGCATTCGGGGCGGGTGCACAGGCCACCGGGTGCTCCCCTCCGCGAATGTCCCCCGGCCTTCGGCCTCCTCCTTGATTTCGCTGCGGGGAGCACCCGATGCCCTGCGCACTGGGGCACGCGGCTGGTTGGTGGGGCCGGCCTGAAGTCAGGTTTGCTTCGCCGATGCGAAGCGCCGCGAAGTTGCCATCAAGCGCAGTTGGTTGTGCACGCCGGTCACGCCGGCCACAGCCGCCGCCACCGCTTCGGTCTGCGCGCGCTCTTCGGAGTTCAGGACGATCCCGCGCAGGATCACCTCCCCCTGGTTCGCATCGACCGTCACGCGGATGTCGCTCGTCTCCGCCTGCTCTTTCAACGCCGCCTTCACGCGCGCCTGCAGCGCCATGTTTTTCAGCAGCGCGCGCGACTCGGCCGTCTCTGCGAACTCGGGCCGCGCCACCAGCTGGCGGATCTGCTCGACGCAGCTGTCGACGGTCACGCGGTCGGTGTTCAGCACCAGGTCGTAGAGCACGGGGTCGCCCCAGGTCACACCGAACTGCGCATGCATGCGCGCCGCATGCGCCTGGTCGCTGCGGCGGATCTCGGCTTCGGCGAACGCGGCGTCGTCGGTTTCGAGGTCGCCCATGAGCCATTCGACGCGCTTGGCCAGCGAGCGCGTGATGCGCACGCACACCACGTGCGGCACCGGCCGCAACAGGCAGGTGGCGCCCCATCCGCGCAGCACCACGTTGCCGCGGTCGGCCAGCGCGAAGAGTTCGTCGGCCGTGTAGAGCGCAACGCTGCGCTGGTCGGTCTTCAGGCGTTCCAGCAGGCCCGCTTTGCCGCCGCGAAGGCGGCCGATCAGGCTCTTGGAGACCTGCATCTTCTCGGCCACGTGGTCGATGACCTCATGGCGCATCACGGCGAGCGACAGCGTTTCCGCGAGCTTGACCGAAACGTCCTTGGCGAGGGAACCCATCTCCTGGGTCAGTGCGATGACTGGCATGTGTGTGTTCCTTGTGTGTGCTTTTCGCTCAATCCACCGGACGCTCGACGGCGAACTCGTCGGGCTTCTTCGGCGGCTTGATGAGAGCGATGCCCTTGGAGATCAGCGGCCAGAACAGGAGCACCAGGGCCAGCGTCGTGATGCCGCCCACCAGCGGGTTCGAGAACATGACCATCACGTCGCCTTGCGAGACCAGCATCGCCTGGCGGAACGAGTCTTCGGCCTTGTCCCCGAGCACCAGCGCAAGCACCAGCGGCGCGAGCGGGAAGTCGAGTTTCTTGAACAGGTAGCCGATGACGCCGAAGCCGAGCATGAACCAGATGTCGAGCATCGCGTTGTGCACGGTGTAGGCACCGATCGCGCAGATCACGATGATCACCGGCGCGATGATCGAGAACGGAATGCGCAGGATCGAGGCGAACAGCGGCACCGTGCTCAGCACCACGATCAGGCCCACGATGTTGCCCAGGTACATGCTGGCAATGAGACCCCAGACGAAGTCCTTCTGCTCGACGAAGAGCAGCGGCCCGGGCTGCAGGCCCCAGATCAGCAGGCCGCCCAGCAGCACGGCAGCCGTCGGCGAACCGGGGATGCCCAGCGCCAGCATCGGCAGCAGCGCACTGGTGCCCGCGGCGTGTGCCGCGGTCTCGGGAGCGACGACGCCTTCCATCTGGCCGGTGCCGAACTTGGAGCCCTTCTTCGACATCTTCTTGGCCAGGCCGTAGGCCATGAACGAGGCCGGCGTGGCGCCGCCGGGCGTGATGCCCATCCAGATGCCGATGAGCGAGCTGCGCAGCGAGGTCACCCAGTACTGCGGCAGCTGCTTCCAGGTTTGCAGCACGACCTTGGGGTCGATCTTGGCGCTCTTGCCCGAGAACTTCAGGCCCTCTTCCATCGACAGCAGGATTTCGCCGATGCCGAAGAGGCCGATCACCGCGATCAGGAAGTCGAAGCCGCGCATCAACTCGGGCTGGCCGAAGGTCAGGCGAAGCTGGCCCGTGACCGTGTCCATGCCCACCGAGGCGAGCGCGAAGCCCAGTGCCATCGACGCGAGGATCTTGAAGGGCGAGCCCTTCCCCATGCCCACGAAGCTGCAGAAGGTCAGCAGGTACACCGCGAAGAATTCGGGCGAGCCGAACTTGAGCGCGAACTTCGCAACCAGCGGCGCGAGAAAAGTGATCATCACCACCGCGATGAACGCACCCACGAACGACGAGGTGAAGGCCGTGGTGAGCGCGGCGCCCGCGTTGCCCTGCTGGGCCATCGGGTAGCCGTCGAAGGTGGTGGCCACCGACCACGGTTCGCCGGGGATGTTGAACAGGATCGAGGTGATGGCCCCGCCGAACAACGCACCCCAGTAGATGCACGACAACATGATGATGGCCGAGGTCGGCGACATCGTGAACGTGAGGGGCAGCAGGATCGCCACCCCGTTGGCGCCGCCCAGCCCCGGCAGCACGCCGATGAGCACGCCAAGAATGATCCCCACGAACATCAGTGCGATGTTCATCGGGGTCAGGATCACTGCAAAGCCCTGCATCAGGGCGCTGATTTCGTCCATTTCGCTGTGCTCCGTGAGTTCAGTAGCCGAGGAACCGGAGGGGGTCGAGTGCGCCCTTGAACAGGGGCACCTTGAACCACACCTCGAACATGCAGAAGAAGACCGTGTTGACCGCGAGCGCGGCGATCACGCTCTTCACCCACGAGTACTTGCCCAGCACGATCATGAAGAGCGCGATGTAGATCGCCGATGCGACATACAGCCCCACGAAGGTGATGCACAGCACGTACACCGTGGCCGGCACCAGCACCGAGAGCACGCGCTTGAGTTGCACCGAATCGACGAACACCTCGGTGTTCCTGTTCTTGCCGAGCAGTGCCTGGTACAGGATGCCCGCGCCCGAGATGGTGATGATCACGCCGATGAAGAACGGGAAGTAACCCGACCCCGGCCCATCGCTCGTCCAGCCCGCGCCGAGCTTGCGGGCCTCGAACACCACCACCAGCCCGATGATGAGCAGCAGCGCCGCGACCACCGCCTCGACCACGTAGGTGGCGACGCCCGAACGCGGCGCCCCATCGGAAATTTCTTCGTGCTCCATGGAGCCCCCATCGATCAAATGTGTGAGTGAAATGAGGCGGTGCGCGCGCGCATGTCTCCATGCGCCCGCCCGCCTGCCGACCGGCGCGCCAGCAGTGCGCGACCGGGGCTGGCTCTGAGCCTTCGGCTTACTTGTTGCTGGCCAGGAAGCCCGCGTCCGACATCAGCGTGCGGTGCGTTGCCTCGGCCGTGGTGAGCCAGTCGGCGAACGGCTTGCCGGTCATGAAGGTCGGGTTGAAGGCACCCTTCTCCATGTATTCCTTCCACTCCGGCGTGGCGGCCACCTTGGTCAGCAGGTCCACGTAGAACTTGAGCTGATCGGGCGTGACGCCCGCGGGCATGAAGATGCCGCGCAGCATCGTGTACTTGGTGGGCACGCCTGCTTCCTTGCAGGTGGGCACGTCGTTCCACGATTGCGTGTCGGTCACCTTCGCCTTGAACGGCATGCGCTCGTCGTCGAACACGCACAGCGCGCGCAGCTTGCCGGCGCGCCATTGCGCAACGGCTTCGATCGGGTTGTTGACCGTGGAGTGCACGTGGCCGCCCACCAGCTGCACCGCGACTTCGCCGCCGCCCTTGAAGGGCACGTAGATGAACTTGGTGCCCGTGGCTTTCTCGAGCGCGACGGTGATGATCTGGTCTTCCTGCTTGGAGCCGGTGCCGGCCATCTTGAACTTGTTCGGGCCCGCGGCCTTGGTCGCCGCGATGTATTCGCCGGCGGTCTTGTAAGGCGCGTCGACGTTGGTCCACAGCACGAACTGGTCGAGCGCCAGCATCGCGACGGGCGTCATGTCCTTCCAGTTGAAGGGCACGCCGGTGGCCATGGGCGTGGTGAACAGGTTCGACAGCGAGATGATGATCTTGTGCGGATCGCCCTTGGCTTCCTTCACCGCCAGGAAGCCTTCGGCGCCCGCGCCGCCCGACTTGTTGACGACGATGAGCGGCTCCTTCATGAGCTTGTACTTGATGACGATGCCCTGCAGCAGCCGCCCCATCTGGTCGGCGCCGCCGCCGGTGCCGGCGGGGATCACGAACTCCACGGGTTTGGACGGCTCCCACGCGAAGGCGGGGGTAGCGGCGGCCAGCGCCAGGACGGCCGCGCCGAAGGCTTTCGCAGGCCAGCTGCGGGCGAACTGCGAAGCGATGTTCTTCATCGTCATGTCTGTCTCCAATCTGTGTAGGGTTCGCCCTTTTTTATTCTTGGATCTGAGCGGAGATACGAACAGGCCGGATGTTGCGCGCAGGCGTTCTGCGTCAACTTGACCGTGGTCAACTTCTTGGAGATTTCGTATCGGGGTTAGCCCGCGCTGGCAGTGCTTTTGCACTGGCGCGCAGCATCGACGCGAGGGGCGCGCGAAGCGAACGTGAAGACCTATAAAATCGCGCGGCGCACCGGCAACCACCCGCCGGCCGGGCACCCAGCCCATCGCGCCGAATGTCTTCGTAGTTCAATGGATAGAACGGGGTCCTCCTAAGACTCAGATACAGGTTCGATTCCTGTCGAAGGCACCATGAACTTACCCCGTCATAGCGCTACAGGGCTGATGCTCCTGCGTACGAGTCTTGCCGACCTAGGGGCTAACAGACCGCACGGTCGTCCACCCACAGAACACTGCATCTGGAATCAGCAGTCTTGGCTCTAGATGACGGGCGTTCGACGGCATCGCCCAATTGGGCTCACGGTACTGGATCACTGGCTGGAAGCCGGGCACTGCTTAGCGCCACTTGACTCCACCATTTCAACCAAGACATAGAAGCGCGGCATCGGGGTCGGTGTAAATCTGCGGCCTTAAAAGTTAAAGACTTGGAATTGCCACCGTCATCGGAAGAAAGTTTTCCATCAAAAGATTAGCGGCAATAAACCCAGACACCATTAAATTTTCATCTCTGAGACCAGAAATTAAACGCGCAAATACCCTGCACTATTCACTAGATTGTAGTAGCTTGCCAAACCGAGCCGGGTTTCGTCGTGAGGCATAGAAAAGCTACTGCCAATATGAAATTCCAAAAGACTTTCCGGATATTCCGGATCATTTGATCGGTTATACACATTTCTAAGATACCCCAAGCTTTGCAAAGTAAATTCGTAGTAAGTGCGAATTACTTTTGACAACGATACCTCTTGAGGGCCATTCTGAATACGTCCAAAACCCCGAGATACACCAATTTTAATTCCACTCAGCCGCCCAATTCTTTTAATCATCGACTCAAACGAAGTTGCATCAAGTTGATACGTACTAACGTCTTTGAATTCTGAGATTCTCGTTTGACGAAGTGCCACTAGAAAAAATAGCCATAGGATTGCTATTGAATCGCGCGCAGGCACCCCCGCTGCTGCGGCTGCCGCCATTACATAAACTCGCTCTTGCGTGCGAAGCGGAAGGTTGAAGGCATCTGCAATCAACTGAAAGGCCTTGGCAACGTTGTCGTTGTGATCTTGCACCTGTTGTCCAATCCCGTAATCAACCGTATGCCGAAAGCTGCCAGCCGGTCCATTTACAAGCATTTTGGCAAAACTCAAATTATCTGGTGGAGGGAGAGACGATTCAAAATCAAAAAACCGCTTGAGATACGAAGTTCCGTCGAATGAAGCTCCATAAATAGCTTGCACTGATTTTCCTAGTTGTTCAAGGTTTGTTGAGATAACAAATACCACACCTGGCACCGCAAAAAGATGCTTAATTCCCTCTAGAAGTCGAATGGCGTAGTCCGGGCGACATCTATCAAGCTCATCAACAAATACGTAAAGCGGCCCCTGCATAACGCCGGCTTCAATTAACTGCACAACCAATCGCTCAAGAGATTTGCGAAACGTCTCCGTCGCCTTTCCTCTTGCCCGGTGATCTTCGAGGGCCTTTTTAAAAAATACATCAAGTGATTTTTCGAGTTGCTTTGTTGCATCCGAACCAAGACTTTCGGCGTCGATGTCTAACTCGAAATCATCGGCTTGAACAGCTTCAGCAACTTCACTGATTACTATACCAGTAGCCTTTTTTAGCGCACCGGCCGCAACTGCGTTAGCCGCCGGAACGATTGCCTTTCGAACCGCTTTGTACATGCTCGCTGCGGCCTGCTTAAGGTCGGCTGCGGCTTTTTTTGTCAGAGGAACCTTCTTGCGCAGCAGTTGCATGCCTTGCTGTAATTCCGCCATAAATCCCAACACGGGATCTGATGCGGAATCGTTCTTCCAAGCATCAAAGACCATTACCCCTCGATCCAATTGCTTTAGGTCGTCCGCCCAGTTGGTGACAAAGAAGGTCTTACCGGCGCCCCAGTCTGCGTCAAGAGCAATAGTCAGCGATTTATCGGATGCCTTTACACGCGCCTCAATATAGGTGCTCAAAAAATCAGCATGGGCCTTGCGTCCCATGACGTCCCCCTTCCACCCGCTGGGGGGCCTGATGGTTTCGTTTTCTTGCATTAAAGCTCCTTAAGGCTCTTAGTTTTCCATCGCTCGACCATTCTGCGCTGCGCTGCTTGGTCGACTTTAGCGAACATCTTGGATTTGAGACTCGACGTCATCCCAGCGTTTCGACTGGCGGCGGGTTTGCATGAGCATCTCGAAACTTGCCAAGTCAACGAACAGTGGAGAAAAAAGCCAGCCCTACAGGCACCGACTTAGCCCACAAGATCGTCTCCATGTTTAGGCATCTACCGGCCGTCGTAGATTCAAAATTGTTTGCAGTTTCACCAAAGATAGCCGGCAAAACCTCACACAGAAATTTCTTCGCCGCGGTAATTCCGCACTACGCTTATCCACAGAGAGGACATGGCAATGAAGAAGAAAAAGAGCGAGGAGCACGCACGAGTCGGTCGTCCCGCGCTACCAGATGAAGAGCGTGCTGCAAGTGGTTCGATTCGCTTGACCCCAGCCCGTTGGGTCAAGCTAAGACGACTGGGAAGAACTTGGTTGAGCGACGCGATTGATCGAGCGAAGGACCCGATACCGAACGAATAAACGCCGCGTCTCAGGGCGTATCGCAGTCGAATTCAGACCGCGATCTTCTGAGGCAAATTCAGGCGGCTGGAGCGGTGGTGGAACACCGAACCAGCCTAACCACAACGTGCAACCCCTAGAAAGAAACGCACATCATGGCTAAGAAGAAGTCTATCAACGGCGCTACAAGCGCCCCCAGCACCACCGCCGAGCCCAACACTCCGGCACCGCAACTTCCACAAGCAAAAGACTTTCTCGACACCCCTCGTCGCGAAGTCATCCGCATCGCAGCCTGCGAATCACTCGACTGGCTCGCCATCCTTCAAGCGCTCTCCGGGTCCACCACCTTCGACCCGGAAACGCTGGCCAACAGACTCCCCGGCATCCTCAAGCACCTCGCTGAACTGAGCAGCGTCGTTCTCTCCGCCATCGACGACCCGAGCCACAAGACCGCTGCTCTGCGTCAGAGCTTGAGCCGAGCCGGCGCGACGTAAATCCAGTGCATCAAGCCGCTGCCATGCAGCGGTTTTTTACTGACTCAACGCGGCGCGTCACCGGCAAACGGGCCGCGTGCTTGGCGCCATGTGGCACCCCGTTCAACTGCGCTGGTGGATGCGCAGGAAGCGCAAGCGAAAGAGCAACGGCATCGCCCTTTCACTTGCATTCACTCGGGCTTGGGCACCATCCGCTCCTCGATCCAATGCGTGCCTTCGCCGAAGACCTCGTTGCCCACCTCGACCATGATCTCCAGGTCGCGGCGCAGCGCGGCGGTCTCGGGTTTCCAGCTCGCGGCCGCCTGGATCTGATGCTTGAGGTGGCTGACTTCCAGCGACCAGCCCAGGCGAATCTCTTTCATGGCGGCCGTCATTCAGCAACGCGCAGCGTGGGGCAATTCGGAGCGCACCCGCGCCGCCAGCGACGCTGCTCAAGCCGAGCGCTGCCTGCCCGCTGTGCCTGCCGCCTCATCGCCGCGTGCCGCCTGCGTCACACGCGGGGCGCATCCGTCGCTGCCTGCCTGAAGCGCTCGATGTGCGCCAGCACCTCTTCGAGGGCCACGGGCAGCGCGATCCGGGGAATGTTGATGACATAGCCCACGAGCGACGAGTTGGCCTTCATCAGCATGCGCTTGAAGGGCGAGGCCTTGGCAAGGTAGTCCTTCGGATTGCGCAGCGACACGCCGAGAAACTTCTGCTGCTGGAACTTCACGATCTGCGCATCGGTGATGTCGGACCACGGGATGAAGCCGGCCGACAGTCCCGATGCGTTGTCCGTGATGCCGGTGAGATCGATCGTGATCGCGGGCTTCCTCGAGATGAGCCGGCCCAGTGCAAAGAGCCCGACCGCGCCGAAGAAGACGATGCTGGCCCAGCCGCTGAGCCAGCCCATGAACTCGTCGCCCGGGATGGGATGCCTCAGCAGCCAGATGCCCCCGGCGACGAAAAGGACCGAGCCCACGAGGAGCAGGCTGACGCGCAGGCGGCTTGGATAGATGACGACAGGAGTCATTTGAAGCAGTTCCGTCCCTGGAAATGAAGCTGCGGCAGATTAACGCCTTCGTGCGGCAACGCCAAACGGGCAGCTTGCATGCGCCGGATGGCGCGGCTCGGCGGGAAGTGCTTGCGAGGGAAACGGGGCGTTGCGGCGAGCGCGGGGCATGAACGAAAGAATGCGCGGAGCCGCCCCCTGCGGCCCCCTGCTGCCCCTTGCCAATCAGCGGTTTCTTGCCGACGCCGACGGGCCCTCACTCGCCACCGCCGCATCGAACGTTTCCCGATGCCGGAGCACGTCCTCGATGTTGCGTTCCGCCCAGAGGCGCAGTTCGTCCAGCGTGGTCGCGAGCGATTCGCCCAGCGTCGTCAACGAGTATTCCACCTTGGGCGGCACGGTGGCATAGACCTCGCGATGCACGATGCCGTCGCGCTCCAGCGAGCGCAGCGTTTGCGTCAGCATCTTCTGCGACACGCCCTGGATGTCGCGCCGCAGTTCGCCGAAGCGCCGGGTGCCGCCCAGCAGCAGCCCGAGCACCAGCACCGCCCACTTGTCGGCGATGCAATCGAGCACCTGCCGCGTCGGGCAGGTGGCGAGGTACGGGTTCCACGCGGGTGCCTTGGGTCGTTGCGGGTCTTGTTGTCGTTCTTCCATGGTCACTTCGAGGTGCCTTGGGCACGTTGGGGTGCGTTCTTGCGGGAAGGGATGCGGGTGGCTATTGTCCGCGCCATGCATACGAACACCACCACACAGCAGAACATCGAACTCGTCCGCAGCTACTTCGACGCCGTCGCCAAGGGCGACTTCGATGCGGTCGGCAAGATCTTCGCGGACGACATCGTCTGGCACCAGCCGGGCAGCGGCAGCCTCTCGGGCACGCACCGGGGCAAGGAGGCCGTCTATGCGCTGCTGGGGCGCTTCATGGAGCGCAGCGGCGGCAGCTTTCGCATCGACCGCGTCGGGCCGCTGATGGCGCAGGGCGACCGGGTCGCGACGCCGCTGCACTTCAGCGCGGAAAAGCCGGGAGCGTCGATGGCGATGTCGGGGGTGGACGTGCTGCGCATCGACGGCGGGCGCATCTGCGAGGTGTGGCTGTTTTCCGAAGACCAGGCGGCGGAGGATGCGTTCTGGGGGTAGAAGATTTCATTCACTCGCCCCCCAACGGGTGTGACGGGTGTGACATTTGGGAACGCATCTTCACCTTGGCGATGTGAGCGGCTTCGCAGGGCCAGGCGTTGGACACCGCATCTGGGCTTTTTTCGAGCCCGCTTCAGGAGATGAAATGTCCATTCCCCGAACCGTTCTCAAGCTGGTCGCCGCGGGTGTCGTCGCGGCAGGTGCGTTGTTCGCCGGCGCATCGGCCAATGCGGAGACGCACTGGTCCATCGGCGTCAACCTGCCGGGGCTGGTCGTCGGCCAACCGGCGCCGGTCTACTACGAGCCAGCCCCCGTCTACTCGCGGCCGGCTCCTCCGGCGTACTACCAGCCGCCGGTGCCCGTGTATTCCACGCCCGCACCTGTGTACTACGAGCCGAGCTCCCGCTGGGAAGAGCGTCGCGCGGAGCGCTGGGAAGAACGCCGTGCGGAGCGCCGCGAATGGCGCCGCCGGCAGTGGGAGCGCGAGCAGCATCGCCGCTACTACGAAGATCGCGACTGATCGTTCGGATCAGCGGCGCACGCAGCGCTTCGCGCCGCTTCCGGTTGCCTGCTGCGGCGAGAACAACAATCCGCGCGCATGGGCCCGGCGGCGGCGCGTTGTAGGCACGCGCCCACGCGCAAGGTTTGCCTTCTCCCGCAAGCACCCGCCGGATGCGCGGCGAATGTAGAGGCCTACTCAACTCAAGGAGACCTCGATCATGAAAAGCATCATCCTCTGGCTCTGCGGTGTGCCGATCGTCGTGATCATCGGATTGAAGGTCTTCGGCATTCTCTGACGACCCGAGATCCCGAGACAACCGCCATTCCCGCTTCCTCCTCACGGCGCATCCGTGCGTCGTTCAAGCGCCCTTTCGAGGGCGCTTTTTTTTGCGAGGCCTGCGCTCAGTGCGTCTCGCGGCGCAGCTGCTGCACGTCTTCATGCAGCGATTGCGCCCAGGCGCGGCGCTCGCGGCCGTGCGAGTCCTGCGGTTCGCCGAAGCGCACGATGGCCAGCAGCGGTGGCGCGCGCAGCGTGTTCCACAGCGAGGTGACCAGGTTGTCGTCGTCGATGTAGCGCGGGGCCTGGCTGGTCTCGCCGGTGGCGGCATCGGCGAAGCGCAGCGCGGCGGGCAGCACCGGCGCGCCCGACGAGATGGCCGCCTGCAGCAAATTGGCGTGGAACGGCAGCAGCCCGCGACCGTCGCTCGTGGTGCCTTCGGGGAACACGCCGATGAGGTCGCCTTCGCGCAGCGCCTCGGTCATGTGGTGCACCACGCGCAGTGCATCGCGGCGGCGTTCGCGTTCGATGTAGAGCGAGCCCGCGCCGGTGGAGAGCGTGCCGATCAGCGGCCAGTGCTTGACGCCCGACTTCGATACGAAGCGCACATGGCGCGCCGCATGGATGGCGGTGATGTCGAGCCACGAGAGGTGGTTGCTGATGAGCAGCACCGGCCCCGCGGGCGGCGGCGTGCCCTGCACCTTGAGCGTGATGCCCATGATCTCGAGCATGCGGCGCGACCATTCCTGCACGCGCGCATTGCGCTCGGCCTGCGAGAGGCCCGGAAAGGTGAAGCGGATCGTCCACCACCCGGCCAGCGCGTGTCCCACCGCGTGCAGCAGGCGCCAGCAGGCCTTCAGCGAATGAAGCATGGAACGTGGATGTCGTTTTCAGCCGTGGACGACGCGGCCGGCGACCAGCGTATGGCGCGCACGGCCCTGCACCGGGTAGCCGGCGAAGGGCGTGTGCTTGCCCTGGCTCTTGAGCGCATCGGGCTCGACCTGCCATTCGAGCGCCGGATCGACCACGCAGAGATCGGCCACGCCGCCTTCGACGAGGCGGCCGATGCCGGTGCCCGCGTCGGCCGTGGCCAGCAGCCGCGCCGGTGCGGAGGTGATGACCTCGATGGCCCGCGCGATGCCCGCGCCGCTGCGCTCGCCCCATTGCAGCGCGAGCGGCAGCAGCAGTTCGAGCCCGGTGGCGCCGGGTTCGCTTTCGGCGAAGGGCAGCGTCTTGGCGTCGGCCTCGACCGGCGTGTGGTCGGACACCAGCGCATCGATGGTGCCGTCGGCCAGCGCGGCGGAGAGCGCGTCGCGGTCGCCCTGCTGGCGCAGCGGCGGGTTCAGGCGCGCGCGGCTGTCGAAGTAGCCGATGTCGGTGTCGGCCAGGTGCAGCGAGTTGATGCTGACGTCGCAGGTCAGCGGCAAGCCCTGCGCCTTGGCCGCGCGCACCAGCGCCACGCCCGCGGCGCTGGAGATGCGGCACAGGTGCACGCGCGCGCCGGTGCTCTTCATGAGCTCGACGATGGTGAAGATGGCGATGGTCTCGGCCGACACGGGTACGCCCGAGAGGCCGAGGCGCGTGGCGAGCGGGCCGCTGGCGGCCACGCCCTTGCCGAGGTCGCGGTCCTGCGGGCGCAGCCACACGGTGTAGCCGAAGGTGCTTGCGTAGAGCAGCGCCCGCTGCAGCACCTGGGTGTCGGCGAGTGGCACGTCGGCCTGGCTGAAGCCGATGCAGCCGGCCTCGGTGAGCTCGGCCATCTCGGTGAGCACGCCGCCCGCGAGGCTGCGGGTGAGCGCGCCCAGCGGAAAGAGGCGCGCGCACTGCAACTTTTCGGCGCGGAACTTGAGCATTTCGACCAGGCCGGGCTCGTCGAGCACGGGGTCGGTGTCGGGCGGGCACACGAGGCTGGTCACGCCGCCCGCGATGGCCGCGGCCATTTCGCTCTCCAGCATGCCTTCGTGCTCGTAGCCCGGCTCGCGCAGGCGCGCGGCGAGGTCCACGAGGCCGGGCACGACGATGCAGCCGGCGGCGTCGATGGTGCGGTCGGCCTTGAAGCCAGCCGGCGTGTTGCCGATGCCGGCGATCTTGCCGTCGGCGATGGCGATGTCGGTCTTCTTGTCGGTGCCCGAGGCGGGGTCGATGACGCGGCCGTTGGTGATTTGAATATTCATGCGTCTGTACTTCCGATGGCAGTCAGGGCCTTTTCGGGGAACACCGTGGAACCGGCTTCGCCGGGCCACTGGTGTTGCCCCCGGTAGGGGGTTGGCGAAGCGACACGAAGTGCGCGAAGACTGGGGGCGAGCAACATGTCTATGCTTCGTTCCCTGCCACGATGCTCATGACGGCCATGCGGACCGCGATGCCGAAGGTGACCTGCGGGAGGATCACGCTCTGCTTGCCATCGACCACGGCGGAGTCGATCTCCACGCCGCGGTTGATCGGCCCCGGGTGCATCACGATGGCGTCCGACTTCGCCAGTTGCAGCTTCTCGGGCGTGAGGCCGTAGGTCTTGAAGAACTCCTGCGACGAAGGCAGCAGCGCACCGCTCATGCGCTCGTTCTGCAGGCGCAGCATGATGATGACGTCGCAGTCCTTGATGCCTTCTTCGAGCGTGTGGCACACGCGCACGCCCATGCCGGCCATGTCGCCGGGCACCAGCGTCTTCGGGCCGACCACGCGCACTTCGGCACAGCCGAGCGTCGTCAGGGCATGGATGTCCGAGCGCGCCACGCGCGAATGCAGCACGTCGCCCACGATCGCGACCGTGAGGTTCGAAAAATCTTTCTTGTAGTGGCGGATCGTGTACATGTCGAGCAGCCCCTGCGTCGGGTGCGCGTGGCGGCCGTCGCCGGCATTCACCACGTGCACATGCGGCGCGACGTGCTGCGCGATCAGGTAGGGCGCGCCCGATTCGCTGTGGCGCACCACGAACAGGTCGGCGGCCATGGCGCTCAGGTTGGCGATGGTGTCCAGCAGCGACTCGCCCTTGGTGGCCGAGGAGCGCGCGATGTCCAGGTTGATGACGTCGGCACTCAGGCGCTTGGCGGCGATCTCGAAGGTGGTGCGGGTGCGCGTGCTGTTCTCGAAGAACAGGTTGAACACGCTCTTGCCGCGCAGCAGCGGCACCTTCTTCACCTCGCGGTCGCTCACGCTCGTGAAGTTGGCGGCGGTGTCGAGGATGTGCGTGACGATGTCCTTGGGCAGGCCCTCGATCGACAGCAGGTGGATGAGCTCGCCGTTCTTGTTGAGCTGCGGATTTCGCTTGTAGAGCATTACTTGTAGGCCTCCCGCCGGGCCGCCCCAAGGGAGGCCTGCGCCCCCTCGGGGGGCAGTGAATACACGAAGTGATGAACGTGGGGGTTCACGTGTTCTCCTCCACCTTGAGGCTGAAGGCGCCGTCGTCGGCGCGGGCGAGCGCGAGGAGTTGCGTGTCGGGCAGCGTGAGTTTCGCGGCTGCGAAATCAGCCGCCACGGGCAGCTCGCGGCCACCGCGATCGACCAGCACCGCGAGCCGCACGCAGGCGGGGCGGCCGAAGTCGAACAGCTCGTTGAGCACGGCGCGGATGGTGCGGCCGGTGTAGAGCACGTCGTCCAGCAGCAGCACGTCGGTGCCGTTCACGTCGAAGGGCAGCGAGGTCTGCGCGCTGGCCGAGAGACCGCGGCGCGCGAAGTCGTCGCGGTGCATGGCCGAGGAGATGACGCCGGGCGCGCCGGCGAGGCCCAGGTCTTTCTGCAGCCGCTCGACCAGCCAGGCGCCGCCGGAGGTGATGCCGACCAGTTTCGTTTCAGGGCGCAGCAGCGCCTTCACGCCGGCCAGCAGCCCTGTGTAGAGCGCTTCGGCATCGGGTATTGAACTCACGGGAGACTCCTCAAAAATTGCTCCAGGATGATGCAGGCGGAGGCGGCATCGGCATCGCGTGCGCCGGACGACAGCGCCTCGGTGGTGCTGTAGCGCTCGTCAACCTCGAACACCTGCAGGTTGAAACGGCCCCGCAGCTGGCGCGCGAATTTCTGCGCGCGGCGGGTGTTCTCGTGGGGGGCGCCGTCGGGGTGGTAGGGCACGCCGATCACCAGCGCATCGGGCTGCCATTCCTTGATGCGGGCCTCGACCTGCGCGAAGCGGGCATCGCCCTCGGCTTTGATGGTGGCCTGCGGCGTGGCCGTTTGAAGCAGCCGGTTGCCACTGGCCACGCCGGTGCGCTTCAGGCCGAAGTCGAAGGCCAGGAAGGTCTGGAAATGGGAAGGGACCGGAACGGGAACGGAAGAATTGGCGGGAGCTGGGGCTGGAGCGTCTGGCATGACGGCGCTCACGCGTGGCCCGCTTCCGGCGACAGTTTCCAGGCCTCCAGGCCCAGCAGCAGCAGCGCCTTGTCGTAGCGCTGCTCGATCGGGGTGTCGAAGATCACGGCCGGGTCGGCGCTCACGGTGAGCCAGCTGTTCTCGGCCAGTTCCGATTCGAGCTGGCCCTCGCCCCAGGCCGAATAGCCCAGGGAGACCAGCACCTTGCGGGGGCCCGCGCCGGTGGCCAGGGCCTCCAGCACGTCCTTGGAGGTGGTCATCTCCAGCCCGCCGGGGATGGTCATGGTCGAGGCGTAGACCGATTCCTCGGGCTTCTCGGCCTGGGTGAAAACCGGCTCGTGCAGCACGAAGCCGCGCTCGGTCTGCACCGGGCCGCCCTGGAAAACGGGGGCTTCGCCCAGCTCGGGGCGGGCCAGGTGGAGCTCGATCTTCTCGAACAGCACCTTCAGGTTGATGTCGCTGGGTTTGTTGATCACCAGGCCGAGCGCACCGCGCTCGCTGTGTTCGCAGAGGTACACGACGCTGCGGTTGAAAGTTTTGTCTTCCATCCCGGGCATCGCTATCAAAAAGTGATGCGTGAGGTTCATCGGGGCAGAATCGGCAGCCATATGCCACCCATTTTACTGGCCGTCGACAAGACCTATCCCAAGGGACTCATGTGGTTCCGCCGCGACCTGCGCGTGGACGACAACGCAGCGCTCTACCGGGCCCTTCGGGCCTGCCGTCAGGTGGTCTGTGTTTTCGTGTTCGACAAGGCGATCCTGGAGGGGCTGCCCAGTGCCGACAGGCGGGTGGAATTCATCCGCGAATCGCTGCTGGAACTCCAGGCGGAGCTGGGCGCCCTCAGCGGCGGGCTGATCGTGCGGCATTCCCACGCGGTGCAGGAAATCCCCGCGCTCGCGAGCGACCTGGGCGTGCAGGCCGTGTTCGCCAACCGCGACGACGAGCCCGATGCGCTGGAGCGCGATGCCCGGGTGCTCGGCGCGCTGGCCAATGCGGGCATCGCCTTCCACACCTACAAGGACTCGACCATCTTCGACCGCGACGAGGTCATGACCAAGACCGGCCAGCCCTACACGGTGTTCACGCCCTACAAGCGGGCCTGGCTTGCGAAGGTGGATTCGTTCTTCCTGAAGCCCTACCCGGTGCGCGGCCACGCCGATGCGCTGGTTCCGCCGCCGCAGGCCTACCGCGAGCCGATGCCCTCGCTGGGCGAACTCGGTTTCGAAAAGACCAACCTGTCGACGCTGGAGATTCCGACCGGCTCGCTCGGGGCCGGCGTCCTGTTCGGGGATTTCTTCGAGCGCATCGACCGCTACGACGAAGCGCGCAACTTTCCCGCGGTGCGCGGCCCCAGCTACATGGGCGTGCACCTGCGCTTCGGCACGGTGTCGATCCGCCAGGTGGCGAGCGTGGCGCACCAGCTCTCGCTGCAGGGCAACACGGGCGCGGCGACCTGGCTGAGCGAGCTGATCTGGCGCGACTTCTACTTCCAGATCCTCACGCACTTCCCGCACGTGCACAAAGGCGGCGAATCGAAGAGCTTCCGCCCCGAGTACGACAAGATCCAGTGGCACCACGGCAAGCACGCCGACCAGCTCTTCGACGCCTGGTGCGAGGGCCGCACCGGCTACCCGTTGGTCGATGCGGCCATGCTGCAGATCAACCAGAGCGGCTACATGCACAACCGCCTGCGCATGGTGGTGGCGAGCTTTCTGTGCAAGGACCTGGGGCTGGACTGGCGCCGGGGCGAGCGCTACTTCGCGCTGCACCTGAACGACTTCGAGCTGGCCTCCAACAACGGCGGCTGGCAGTGGGCAAGTTCGAGCGGCTGCGATGCGCAGCCCTACTTCCGCATCTTCAACCCGGTGACGCAGAGCGAGCGCTTCGACCCCGAGGGCAAGTTCATCCGCCGCTACCTGCCGCAGCTGGCAAAACTGTCGAACGCGGCGATCCATGCGCCCTGGATGGCCTCCCCGGTCGAGCTGGAGGCCGCAGGCATCAAGCTGGGCGAGACCTATCCGATGCCCGTGGTGGACCACGCCGAGGCGCGCGAGAAGACCCTGCAGCGCTACGGCGTGGCGCGGGCCAAGGCGCTGCAGAAATAGAAAAAGGCCCCGAGGGGCCTTTTTTCGATGAGCGCCAGAACGCGGCTTCAGGCTGCGGCTGCCAGCGCCGCTTCGCTCGTGTACGCACGCACCAGGCGCAGCAGTTCCTCTTCCGAGTAGGGCTTGCCCAGGTAGTGGTTCACGCCCAGCGTGCGCGCGTAGTCGCGGTGCTTCTCGGCGATGCGCGAGGTGATCATGATGATCGGCAGCTCGGCCAGCGCGGCGTCGGCGCGGATGTTGCGGGCCAGGTCGAAGCCGTCCATGCGCGGCATCTCGATGTCCGACAGCACCACCGACGGACGCTCCTGCTGGAGGCGTTCGAGCGCCTGCAGGCCGTCGGCCGCGAGCGACACGCGATAGCCTTCGCGCTGCAGCAGGCGCTGCGTGACGCGGCGCACGGTGATGGAGTCGTCCACCACCAGCACCAGCGGCACCAACGGCGCCACCGGGGCCAGCACCGGCATCGGTTCCTGCGGGGCGCCTTGGTCGGCCGTGGCCGAAGCGGCATGCGCCGGCACCACGAGCGCAGCGGCCTGGCGCTGGCGCGCCTGATCGCCATGCACTGCCGCGAGCGCCACCGGGTTGTAGATCAGCGCCACCGCGCCCGAAGCCAGCACCGAGATGCCGGCGAGGCCGGGCAGGCGCGCGAGCTGCGGGCCGAGGTTCTTCACCACGACTTCCTGGTTGCCCAGCACTTCGTCCACGTGCAGCGCAACGCGCTGTGCCGCGCTTCGCACGATCACGAGGGTGTTGTTCTTGGCACCGGCATGCTCGCTGCGGGTCGAGGCCTGCAGCAGCGCGCCGGCCCAGTAGAACGGCACCTGTTCGCTGCCGAACGGATGGCTGTTGTGCAGGTAGGCGGCTTCCAGGTCGGTGCCGCTCACGCGCTGGACCAGTTCCACGAGGTTCGACGGCACGCCGATCGACACCTCGCCGGCACGCAGCATCACCACGTGCGTCACGGCGGTGGTCAGCGGCAGCACCAGCTTGAAGGTGGTGCCCTGCCCGGCCGTGCTGTGCGTTTCGATGCGGCCGCCGAGCGCCGAGATCTGCGCGCGAACCACGTCCATGCCGATGCCGCGGCCTGCCAGTTCGGAGACCTGTCCAGCCGTCGAGAAACCGGGCTTGAAGATCAGCTCGGTGGCTTCTTCCGGCGTGAGTTCCTGGTCGCCCGCCAGCAGGCCGAGTGCGCGGGCACGCTCGGCGATGCGTTTCTGGTCGAGTCCGGCGCCGTCGTCGCGGAAGCTCACCGAGACGTCGTTGCCTTCGTGGTGCAGGTCGATGACGATGAGGCCGCTCGCGTCCTTGCCGGCCTTCTCGCGCGCCGCCGAATCCTCGATGCCGTGCGCCACGCAGTTGCGCAGCAAATGCTCGAAGGCGGGCGTCATCCGGTCGAGCACGCCGCGGTCCATTTCGATGGAGCCACCGACGATGTCCAGGCGCACCTGCTTGCCGGTGTCCTTCGATGCCTGGCGCACCACGCGGTAGAGGCGGTCGGAAATGCCTTCGAACTCCACCATGCGCGTGCGCAGCAGGCCGCGCTGCAGTTCGCGGGTCTGGCGAGCCTGGACGCTCAGGTCGTCTTCCGTCGCCTGCACCGTCTTTTGCAGCGTGCGCTGCACGGTGGCCACGTCGTTCACCGACTCGGCCATCATGCGCGTGAGTTCCTGCACGCGGGTGAAGCGGTCGAACTCGAGCGGGTCGAAGCTCTGCTGCGAGTCCTTGGCTTGCGCCAGGCGCGACTGCATCTGGCTTTCGGCCTGCACTTCGATGTCGCGCAGCTGCTGGCGCAGGCGATCCAGGTTGCCCGTGAGGTCGGAGAGCGATCCGCGCAGCTGGCCGAGTTCGGCCTCGAGGCGCGAGCGCGTGATGATGACCTCACCGGTCTGCGCGACCAGGCGGTCGAGCAGTTGGGTGCGGATGCGCACGGCCTGGCCCGATGCGGCGCGCAGCGGCGCGAGCAAGGCGGGCGCCGGGCGCGGCTGCAGCATCCTGACGCCCGATTCGGCGATCGCACCGGCTTCGCCCGGTTCGACAGGGGAGGCATCCTCGTCGTTCGCGGGCACGCCGACATCGGCTGCCGCGACCTGGGCAATGGAAACCGCCGGCACCGGCGCGGTGGCCGCGGCCACCAGCTGGGCCATTTCGACCTGGGTGGCATCGTCGGCCGCGCGCAGCGCATCGAAGGTGGCTTGCAGGGCGTCCAGGCGGGTGAGCAGCTTCTCGATGTCGGCCCGCTCCGCGCCCTGGGAGCCCAGGACTTCGATCTCGGACTCCATGCGGTGCGCGCGTTCGCCCAGGCGCATGGCGCCGGCCAGTCGCGCGCTGCCCTTGAGCGTGTGCAGCGTGCGCAGCACCGAGGCGCGCGGCGCGCCATCGTCGGGATGGTGCGACCACTGGCGGAGCGCTTCGCCCAGCTGGGGCAGCAGGTCGGCGGCCTCTTCCTCGAAGATCGGGAACAGGTCGGCGTCGACCGCATCGGCCAGGTCAATGGCGTCTTCGGAGTCGTCCAGTGCCACGTCGGCCATGCCGTCGTTGGACACGATCTGCTGGAACGGCCGGACTTCGCTGCGCACGGCAGCTTCGAGCGGCATGGGCGCCGCCGCGATGTCGCGCAGCGCCTGCAACGTGCCTTCGGCCGGATCGCGCAGGAACCCGACGGCGAACTGGTGCAGCAGGCGGCGCAACTCGTCGGCCGCGGCAACCAGCACCACGCCCTGTTCACGCGTGCCGCTGCCCTGCATCTGCAGGTGCTGCAGCGCCGATTCGAGCAGGCGCGCCATGCCCGAAAGGCTGTGGAAGCCGACGGTGGCGGAGCTGCCGGCCAGCGAATGCGCGAGCGCGATGGTCGAGTCGGGCAGGCGCTCGTGCGATTCGAGGGCCCATTCGCCCACGTCGGTGGCCAGTTGCCTGGACCATTCGTCGGCTTCGTTGAGGTAGACGTTGTAGAGCGCGATGCCGATGCGCAGCGGACCGATCACCTTGACCTGGTCTTCGGCGCTGGAGGAGGCGGAGAGTTCTTCTTCCGCAACTTCCACGGCTTCCGCTGCTTCCGTCACGTCCGCGGCAGCTTCCTGCGCGGCGGCGGGTTCCGGCGTCTCTTCTTCGACAGCGGCGACCGGTGGTTCGGCAGGAGACGCTTCCACCGGGGCCGCGACGGCTGCCACGGGCTCGGGCTCGGGTTCCAGATCCAGCGTCAGCTCCAGCTCGGGCAGCGCGGCCGGCGCCTCCAGCGGGGGCAAGGCCATGTCGTTGGCCTTGGGCTCGTTCGCGGGCACAGGCAGCGGGCTCAGGTCCCAGGCGAAGTCCGGCAGGCTGGTGGCGGTCGGCACGGTGGCCTCGATGCCCGCTTCGGGCTCGGCCTGCGCAGCGGCCGGCTCGGCGGGCGCCTGCGTCTTTGCGGGCGCCAGGAAATCGAAGTCTTCCCCGCTGGGCAGCGCCGCCAGCGGTGCGGGCGACGTGGGCTCCTTCGTCTCGAAATCGATGAAGTCGGTGGACGTGAAGTCGTCGTCCGCGTCCGCGGACGCGGGCTTCTGCGGCTCCTCGAGCGCGGGCAGTTCGGGAAGCGGTTCGGGCGCGGCCTGCGCCGGGAGGTCCGGCAGGAACGACAGGTCGGGCAGCGGCGGCAGTTCGGGCTCGGCGGCAATGTGGCGGGCGGCCACGGCCAGTTGCTCGGCGTCGACCACGCGCACCGGCGGTGGCACGGGCTCGCCGGCCATCAGCGCATCGGCCACGCGGCTGAACGGGGCGGCCTGCCAGGAATGCGATTCACCCGATGCGATGGCTTCGACCCACTGGCCGAAGTCGCGCAGCGTGCGCTCGGTGGCCGACAGCATCTCCGGCGTGGCGGGACGCTGGTCTGCCAGCCAGGTGTTGAGCACCTGCTCGAGCGACCAGGCGGCATCGCCGAAGTCGGTGAGACCGACCATGCGCGAGCTGCCCTTGAGCGTGTGGAACGCACGGCGCAGGATGGTGAGTTCTTCGACGTCGTCCGGATGGCTGCCCAGTTCGGTGATGGCGGCCAGGCCGTTGTGCACCACCTCGCGGGCTTCGTCCAGGAAGATGTTCTGGAGGTCGTCTTCTTCGAGTTCGGTGACTTCGGTGTCGGGCAGCGCGCCCGGCCCGGTGATCTTGGAGGTCCAGCTCTCGGCCTTGCGGCTGAATTCCTCGAGCGGCGTCGGCTTGGTCTTCTTGGCGGGTGCGGCGAGCGCGGCGAGCTTCGAGGCAATTTGCGCGTCGACTTCCTCGATGCTGAGCACCGGTTCGGCGGCGGGGGCCGCAGCTTCGCCTTCGTGGCCTTCGGCAGCCTGCCGGCCCATCAGCGGCTTGAGTTCGCCGGCCTCGGCGTCGAACACGAACAGGCGCTTGGCCAGCGCGGGCTGGTAGCCCAGCATGTCGATCAGGAAGCCCAGTGCGCCCAGGTTGTTGCCCAGTGCGTCGAAGCCGGCCATTTCCTCGGCGGGAGAGGTGCTGACCAGCATGGCCTCGACGTCTTCGCGCATGCGCTGCACGGTGAGCGCGGCCTGGTCGAGGCCGAGCACGGAGAACACGCCGCGCATCTGCATCAATTGCGTCGGCACGGTGCGCAGCAGCCCCTTTTCGGCGGGGCGGCGGAAGTACTGGTCGAGCGACTTCTCGAGTTCGCTCAGGTGGCTGCGCAGCTCGTCGACCACGGTGCCCATGGTCTGGCGATCGCTCACGCGGCGGTACAGGTCTTCCATCCACGGCTCGAGCGGCTCGGAATGGCCGCCCGCGCGCACGCGCTCGATGCGGCCCGCAAGCTGCAACGTGCGGGCGGTGAGCTGCGGATCGCTGGGATCGAGGTCTTCGAGCGCGGCTTCCAGGTACAGCACCGAGGTGGCGACTTCCATCGCCAGTTCGGTGTCGGGCGGCTGGCCCGACTTGACGGAAGCCTCGACGGCATGCGACAGCGCCTCGACCATCGGCAGGCTCGGCGGATGCAGTTTCTGCAGCGATTCGCCCAGTTGCGCGAAGGTGTCGGCCACTTGGCGCGTGCGGGTGATGTCGCCGCCCGAGAGCGCCGACCACATTTCCTTGGCGGTCTCGATGCGCTTGCGGGCCTGCGTGAGCACCAGCGGATCGAAGCGGCCGAACT
Organism: Variovorax boronicumulans; assembly: GCF_030812215.1. Classification (GTDB taxonomy): domain Bacteria; phylum Pseudomonadota; class Gammaproteobacteria; order Burkholderiales; family Burkholderiaceae_C; genus Variovorax; species Variovorax boronicumulans_C. The sequence goes on from NZ_JAUSSG010000004.1 coordinate 338,283, forward strand.
GCTCGACGGTGTAGTCGATGTAGTGCTCGTGAGCCACGCCCCAGGCGCTGCGCACGGTGCGCAGGGTGGCGGCCTCGTCGCGAGCGGTGGGCACGGCCTGTGCGCAGAAGAACAGGAGATCCTGGCCGAGACGGTCGGACACCAGGCTGTCGCCGCGCGCCAGCGTGGCGTATTGCAGCAGCACGCGGGTGGCGGCACGCTTGACGTAGGCGTCGGCGGGAATCAGGCCGAGCGACAGGGCTTCGAAGAAGCCCGCGGCCAGCGTCCAGAAGCTGGCGACGCGGGGCAGCAGCGCGCCGCGTCCGAGCCCCAGGCACAAGCCCTGCAGGCGCTTGGCGGCCTCGGCGTCGCCGGACTTGACCAGCTGCAGCACTTCGCGGTCGAGCCGCGAGCGCACGGCCGGGTCGTAGGCGACGGCGGCCTGCGTGAGCGCAGGCTTGATCTCGACCCAGCGCCAGGCGGTGCTCCAGAGATCGGCCGGATGAACGCGCTCGTTGCCGCCCAGTTCCAGCACATCGCGATATTGGGGAAAGAGCGCGACCGACGACACGGGCTTGCCGGCCAGCAGCGCACTCAGGAAATCGGTGACGGCAAAGCCGGCACGCTCGATCTTCAGCACGGCGCTGTCGGTGCAGCGCTGCGGTTCGGCAATGAAGCCCTGCACCGCGAATTCGATGGCGCCGAGCACCAGCGCAGGCGAGGAATGCCCCACCATCTGCAGCGCACCGACGGTCTGGTGCAGTTGCTGGCGGGCCATCTGCAGCGGGCCGCTCTCGGGCTCCGCTGCACCGCCCACGTCGCGCACGAAGCGCCGCAACGACTTGCCCACACCGTCGAGGGATTTCTGGATTTCTCCCAGCACCCAGGCCAACGGCCCGAGGTCTTCGGTGGCCGGCAGGTTGCCGGCGATGGGGGCCGTGGCAGGGGTTTGAATCGACACGTGGTTGCTCGCCGTTCTTATCTATCTGTCAGTTGTCAGGCAATCTTGAAACGGGCGACCGAGCGGCGCAGTTCCTCGGCCATCTGCGAGAGCTCGCGCACCTGCTGGGCCGTGGTCCGCGTACCTTCACCGGTCTGCTCGGTCACCGCAAAAATGTGCTGGATGTTGGCAGCCACCACGTTGGCCGAATCGGCTTCGCGGGAGGCGGACTGCGAAATCTGCTCGATCAGCTCGGCGAGGCGGCGCGACACGCGGTCGATCTCGGTCAGCGCGGTACCTGCGTTGTCGGACAGCTTGGCCCCCTCGACCACACCCTGCGTGGAACGCTCCATGGCGCCCACCGCATCCTGCGTGTCGGTCTGAATCGCCTTCACCAGCGCCGAAATCTGGCGCGTGGCGTCTGCGGAGCGTTCGGCCAGTCGCTGAACTTCTTCCGCCACCACCGAGAAGCCTCGGCCGGCTTCACCGGCCGATGCGGCCTGAATGGCGGCGTTCAGGGCCAGCACGTTCGTCTGTTCGGTAATGTCCGAGATCAGCTCGGTGATTTCGCCAATCTCTTGCGACGACTCGCCCAAGCGCTTGATCCGCTTGGAGGTTTCCTGGATCTGGTCGCGGATGGAGTTCATACCGCCGATGGCGTTCTGCACGGCCTGCAGGCCCGACGATGCGGCTTGCAGCGACTGGCGCGCCACCGTGGCGGACTCTTGCGCTTGCGAGGACACGCCGTTGATTCGCTCGGCCATGGTCAGCACCGACTGGCCGGTTTCGCGAATCTCGCGCAGCTGTTCGGTCGAGGCGGCGAGCAGTTCGGTCGAGGTGCTTTCCACCTGCGACGTCGTCTGCGCCACGCGGGTGGCCGTGTTCTGCACGTTGCCCACCAGCAAGCGCAGTTCTTCCACCGTGTAGTTCACCGAGTCGGCGATGGCGCCGGTGATGTCCTCGGTCACGGTTGCTTCCTGCGTCAGGTCGCCTTCGGCCACTGTCTGCAGTTCGTTCATCAGCCGAAGAATGGCGGCCTGGTTGGCGTTGTTGATGCGGCCGGCTTCTTCCGAAATCTGCTCGGCAGCCAGACGCTCGCGCTCGGCGTTGGCGGCGCGTTCGCGGCCTTCGCGCACCTGCACGAAACCGATGGCGCCGGCGAATGCCAGGGCGGCCAGCGACAGCACGAACAGCAAGACGATCGTTCCGGCACCGAGGCCCGTGCGAGCGGACAGCTTGTCCTGCAGGTCGCCCAGCGACTTACGCAGCGGCTCGCTGTCGGTCAGGATGGAAGCCTGTGCTTCGCGCGCCGCCACCAGGCCCTGCAGGTTGCCCAGAATGGCGGAAGCCTGCGTGCGCATCTGCTCGTAGGTCTTCAGGATGGCTTCGAGCTGCTGGCGCGTCTGCGGGTCCTTCGAGCCGGGGAAGCGCTGCTGCGCATTGCCGTCGAGCAGGCCGCGGGTGGTTTCCTGGAAGGTGTTCAGGTCCTTGCCCAGCAGGAACACGGCGTCGGGGTTCACGCCCTCGACCGTGAAGAATTCGTTGGTCGACTTGCCGATGCGCTGCGTCAGCATCACGAGCTGGCCGGCGGCGGAAATTTCGGGCAGCGTGGCGTTCTGCTGCATCTTCAGCGACGCGACGGTTTCCGTCATTTCGAGCAGCGTGGACGACTGCTGGTTGATGTCGCGCAAGGCGGCACCCACCTGGGTCAGGATCTGGCGCTGGGCCAGCACGGCCTTGGCACTGGTGTCGGCGCGTGCAACGAGAGGATTGATCTTGTTCATCTCCTCGTCGTACTGGTTGCCCACGCGTTCGAGGCGCAACGCGTCGTCGCCGTTGGTGAGACCCGCGACGCGGCGCGTCAGGTCGTCGGCGCTGTCCTTCACTTCGACGAACGCCGAGGCGCTGCCGACGAGGGCCTGGGAGATCGACTTGGCAAGACGCTGCGACTGCATCAGTGACTGGCCGGTGGCGGCCACCTGCTGGGCGAGGCGTTCCGCGCGAAGAATGGCGGAGCCGGCCACCAGGAGCAGCAGCAACACCGTGACGGCCAGCAGGATGGCCAGGATCCGCTGCTGCTTTGCCTGGCTGGAGCCCTCCCGGCCCGCGGCCGGGACGGCATCGAGCGCCGCCGCGTCGAGCGCGTCGGGGTTCTCGCCGCCGGCCAGGCCGCCGCCGTCGGCGAAGCCGGTGGGCGCGGGCGCAGCGGCGGAGGCGCTTTCGCCCTTCCTCGCGATGCGTACGGTTTTCTCGTCCGGAACCTGAACCGTATCGACATCGTCGAGCGATATCGAACCGGAGCCGTCGACGCGGGCCTTGTCGTTCCCGTTGCTCACGGGCAGTAATTTCTTGAACTTGTCGGCGATCGAGCTCACGGTCGGTCCTTCAGGTGGTTGCCAGTGCTGCGTGCCAAGGCACTACGCACCAATACTCAAAAACTGGGGTTGCTGCGAAAGCGCCTGCAGGTTGACTTCCTGCCAGCGCTCCCCTGCTGCGTCGGTGTACAGATGCCCATGCCACGCAGGTGCTTCTGCGCCCGGAGGTTCGGAGGCCGTGAAGGCCTCCGCGCCCCGCAACCCCGCCAGTCGGTCGACCAGCAATGCGCAGTTGACTTCGAGCAGCTCGTTGAATGCAACGAGCCGCGATTGGATGCGCGCCGCCTCGGTGGCGGCCAGTGCGCCGGACCCGCCGGTGGCGAAGCCCGAGAGCTGGACGACGCCATAGAGGCCGCCGCGCAGGTTGGCGACGCCAAGGAACCACGGCGCCGTGTAAGGCACGGGCTGCGGCGGCGTCCAGGGAAAGATTTCGCCGGCGTGTCCCAGCGGGAAGAGGTACTTGCCCTCGCCCGCCTCGACGGCCAGCCACGTCGCGGCCACGCCTGTCGTGCGCGCAGCCTGCAGACGGCTTGCGAGCCGGGACTGGAAGGCTCTCAGTGCGTCGCGATTCGCCATGGACTCAGCCGACTCCTGCTCAGGCCAGCGCGCTGATCTTGGACATCAGATCGGCCGCGTTGACCGGCTTCACGATGTAGTCGCGTGCGCCCTGGCGCATGCCCCAGACGCGATCGGTTTCCTGGTTCTTGCTGGTGCACAGGATGATCGGGATGGCCGCGTACTTCGGGTCGCGGGCGATGGCGCGCGTGAGCTGAAAGCCGTTCTGGCCGGGCATGACCACGTCCATGAGGATCAGGTCGGGCTGGTCTTCCTCGAGGCGGCGCATCGCGTCGTCGGCGTTTTCGGCCGTCTTCACGGCGAAGCCGTTCTTCTGGAGGAGGTCGGTCAGAAACACCAATTCAGTCTTGGAGTCGTCGACGACGAGGATTTTTCGAATAGGCATTACTGCACTTCCTGTTGAACGATGCCAAACTGCTGCACGGCCTGCAGCAGTTGGTCTTTGGTGAAAGGCTTGGTCAGGTAGTCTTGCGACCCCACCATGCGGCCGCGGGCCTTGTCGAATACGCCGTCTTTCGACGACAGCATGACGACTGGAACCTTGGAGAAATGAGCGTTGCGCTTGATGATGGCGCAGGTCTGGTAGCCATCGAGACGCGGCATGAGGATGTCGCAGAAAATCAGATGGGGCTTGTGGTCGTTAACCTTGGAGAGCGCATCGAAACCGTCTTCCGCCAGAAGAACCTCGTGCCCACCCTGCTTCAGAAAAATCTCGGCACTGCGCCGGATGGTGTTGCTGTCATCGATGACCAGCACCTTGTAACCTGATCCATTCGGGCCCATTGCAAACGCTCCTGCTCATGAGACTTGGATGCCCGCCGCGCCGTACATCGACGCAGATCGCGTAGCCCTATGCCAATCTTCAGATTTCAACCATTTCGAAGTCTTCCTTGCGTGCACCGCACTCAGGACAGGTCCAGTTCATCGGAACATCGGCCCAGGCCGTGCCTGCCGCGATCCCGTCTTCCGGTACACCAACCGCTTCGTCATAGATCCACCCACAAATCAGGCACATCCAAGTTTTCGTATTCATCGGAGCTTAAAGTCCTTGTTCATTAAATGCAACGAGTGTATCTATGCGTATCTCACCGTCGAGCCATAAACGTCGCGCCTATGCCACCATCCAGGGGATTCCGCCCGGCGTATGACCATCTACTTACTTCCAGCAGACAACGCCCGCAAACCGGGCGATCTTAACGACCCCTCGCAGGACGCCGAGGAGCTCGCCGAACGCGACCTGAATCCGCCCTGCGTGCTGGTCTTCAACGCCAGCGATCCGAGCGGTGCCGGCGGCCTGGGAGCCGACGCCCTCGCCATGGCGTCGGTGGGCGCACACATTTTGCCCGTGGTGACGGGCGCCTACGCCCGGGACACGGCCGAGATATTCGACCATTTCGCGTTCGACGAGGAGGCCATCGCCGAGCAGGCGCGGGCCATCCTGGAGGACGTGGAAGTCCAGCTGATCAAGGTGGGCTTCGTCGGAACGCCCGACGCCCTGAGCACGATCGCCGAGACCGCCTCCGACTACCCGGAGGTGCCCGTGGTGGCCTACATGCCCAACCTGTCCTGGTGGGACGAGAACCAGATCGAGGCCTATCTGGACGCTTTTCGCGAGCTCGTTCTGCCCCAGACAACAGTGTTGGTCGGAAACCACAGCACGCTCTGGCGCTGGCTGCTTCCGGACTGGAGCGGCGAGCGTGCACCCGGTGCGCGTGACATCGCCAAGGCCGCCGGCGAGTTCGGCGTGCCCTACACGCTGGTGACCGGCATGGTGCTGCCCGACCAGTTCATCGACAACGTGCTGGCCTCCCCGCAGTCGGTGCTCGTCAACGAGAAGTACGAGCGGCTCGAAGCGGTTTTCGCTGGCGCGGGCGACACACTCTCGGCCGCGCTGGCCGCACTGCTCGCGAGCGGCACCGATCTGGTCGCCGCCACCAGCGAAGCCCTGGCCTACATGGACCGGTGCCTGGACGCCGGTTTCCGCCCCGGCATGGGCCATGTGCTGCCCGACCGCCTGTTCTGGGCCGAGCCCGAGGACGACGAAGGCGACGACGACCCCGACGCGCCCCAGGATTTCGCCTTGCCTCCCCATGACACCCGCCACTGAACTATGTTGCTCGCCCCCAGGCTGCCCGCACTTCGTGTCGGTTCGCCAACCCCCTACCGGGGGCGGGCCGGCCGCTTCGGGCGGCCGTGCGCGGCGGCCCTCCCCTGAAAACCTTCCCTTTCGCTGCGATGCCTACCACTGATAAAAACGACATTCTTTTCGAGCGCGCCCGCGCCGTGATCCCTGGCGGCGTGAACTCGCCCGTGCGCGCCTTCAAGGCCGTCGGCGGCACGCCGCGCTTCATCCAGCGCGCCGAAGGCGCCTATTTCTGGGACGCCAACGGCAAGCGCTACATCGACTACATCGGTTCCTGGGGTCCGATGATCCTCGGCCATGGCCACCCCGCCGTGGTCGAGGCCGTGCAGAAGGCCGTGCTCGAAGGCTTCTCGTACGGCGCGCCCACGGAGCGCGAGATCGAACTGGCCGAAGCCATCCTCGCGCTCGTGCCCTCCATGGAAATGGTGCGGCTCGTGAGCTCGGGCACCGAGGCCGCGATGAGCGCCCTGCGCCTGGCGCGCGGTGCCACCGGCCGCAAGAGCATCGTCAAGTTCGAGGGCTGCTACCACGGCCATGCCGACGCGCTGCTCGTGAAGGCCGGCTCCGGCCTCGCCACCTTCGGCAACCCGACCTCGGCCGGCGTGCCGCCCGAGGTGGTGCAGCACACCATCGTGCTCGAGTACAACAACCTGCAGCAGCTCGAGGAAGCGTTCTCGCTGCACGGCAACGACATCGCCTGCCTGATGATCGAGGCCATTGCCGGCAACATGAATTTCGTGCGCGCCACGCCCGAATTCGCCCGGCGCTGCCGCGAGCTCTGCACGCAGCACGGTGCGTTGCTGATCTTCGACGAAGTGATGACCGGCTTTCGCGTCGGCCTGCACGGCGCGCAGGGCGTGCTGGGCATCAAGCCCGACCTCACCGTGCTCGGCAAGGTCATCGGCGGCGGCATGCCGCTTGCGGCCTTCGGCGGTCCGCGCGCCATCATGGAACAGCTCGCGCCGCAGGGTCCGGTCTACCAGGCCGGCACGCTCTCGGGCAACCCGGTGGCCACGGCCTGCGGACTTGCCACGTTGAAGGAGATTGCCAAGCCCGGTTTCTACGAGGCGCTCGGCAAGAAGACGCGCGCGCTGGTCGATGGCCTGAAGGCCGCCGCAGCCGCCGAAGGCCAGCCCTTCAACGGCGACAGCGAAGGCGGCATGTTCGGCTTCTTCCTCATGAAGGACCTGCCGCAAAACTATGCCACCGTGATGACAACCGACAACGCGAAGTTCAATGCGTTGTTTCATGGTTTGCTCGATCGCGGCGTGTATATTGCCCCCGCGCTTTACGAAGCTGGATTCGTGAGTGCAGCGCACGGGGAGGACGACATCGCAGCCACCATAGAAGCGGCGCGAGAGATTTTCAGAACGCCTTAGTCCATGAACGCCCTGCGCCTGCTGCCGGTATCGAGTGTTGCTCTTGCTCTTCTTCTACCCGGCCTGGCGCAAGCGCAGTCCTTCGAGCCGAAGAACATCTGGGTCAACCCGGGTTTCTATTCGGCGCACTTCGACAGCGGCAGGGGCCTGGAAAACTCCAACTTCGGCCTGGGCTTCGAGTACCCGCTGAACGACACCTACCGCGTCACGGCGGGCACGTTCCACAACAGCGACCGCAGGCAGTCGCACTACCTCGGCCTGTACGTGCTGCCCTTCGAGTTCTACGGCGTGAAGTTCGGCGCGGTGGTGGGCGGCTTCGACGGCTACCCGAACTATCGCAACGGCAACTGGTTCCCGGCGATCCTTCCGGTGGCAGCCATCGAGGGCAAGAACTGGGGCCTGAACATCGCGTACGTGCCGACGATCAAGAACCGCCTCTATGGCGCGATCACGTTCCAACTGAAGTACCGGTTCGGCACCCACGAATAAGCGGGCACCGAACCGCGCTTCCGTTCAATGACGGAAGTGGCGAACGCCTGACAGCACCATCACGACGCCGCGTTCGTCGGCCGCATCGATCACTTCCTGGTCGCGCATCGAGCCGCCCGGCTGGATCACGCAGCTTGCGCCCGCATCCACCACCACATCGAGGCCGTCGCGGAACGGGAAGAAGGCGTCGCTCGCCACGGCCGTGTCCTTGAGCGACAGGCCCGCGTGCTCGGCCTTGATGCTCGCGATGCGGGCCGAGTCGAGGCGGCTCATCTGGCCCGCGCCGACGCCCATCGTCATGCCGTCGGCACAGAACACGATCGCGTTGCTCTTCACGTACTTCGCGACCTTCCATGCGAACAGCAGGTCCTGCAGTTGCTGCGGCGTGGGCTGCTTCTTGCTGACCACCTTGAGGTCGCTCGCTGCGAGCTCGTGGTTGTCGGCGGTCTGCATGAGCAGGCCCGAGCCGACGCGCTTCACGTCCATCAGGTTGCGGCCGTTGTCCCAATCGGTGGCGCCGCCCGGCGGCAGCGCGATCTCGAGCACGCGCACGTTGAGCTTGGCCTTGGTGGCCTGGAACACCTCGAGCGCCTCGGGCGTGTAGCCCGGTGCCATCAGCACTTCGACGAACTGCTTGTTGACGGCCTGCGCGGTGGCCAGGTCGACCGGCCGGTTGAACGCGATGATGCCGCCGAAGGCCGAGGTCGGATCGGTCTTGAAGGCCTTGGCGTAGGCCTCGTTCGCGTCCTTGCCCACGGCCACGCCGCAGGGGTTGGCGTGCTTGACGATCACGCAGGCCGGCACGTCGAAGCTCTTGACGCATTCCCACGCGGCATCTGCGTCGGCAATGTTGTTGTAGCTGAGCTCCTTGCCCTGCAGCTGCTTGGCGGACACCAGCGAGCCGGGCGCCGGATACAGGTCGCGGTAGAACGCGGCCTGCTGGTGCGGGTTCTCGCCGTAGCGCAGGTCCTGCACCTTCACGAAGCGGCCATTGCTTTGCGCGGGGAAGAGCGAGCGCGTCGGTGCGGGCTGGCCGATGCTGGCGTCGAAGTCGATGGCCGAGAGGTAGTCGCTGATCGCGCCGTCGTAGTCGGCGATGCGGTTGAACGCCGCCACCGAGAACGCGAACTTGGTCTTGTCGCTGAGCTTGCCGTCGGCCTTGAGCTCGGCGAGCGCCACGGGGTACTGCGCCGCATCGGTGAGCACGCCCACGTCTTTCCAGTTCTTGGCCGCGCTGCGCACCATGGCCGGGCCGCCGATGTCGATGTTCTCGATCGCGTCTTCCAGCGTGCAGCCGGGCTTGGCCACGGTCGACTCGAACGGATAGAGGTTGACGATCAAGAGGTCGATGGTGTCGATGCCGTGTTCCTTGATCGCCGCCACGTGCGCGGGCAGGTCGCGCCGCGCGAGCAGGCCACCGTGGATCTTGGGATGCAGCGTCTTCACGCGGCCATCGAGCATTTCGGGAAAGCCGGTGTGGTCGGCGACTTCGGTCACCGGCAGGCCTGCATCGGCCAAGAGCTTGGCGGTGCCGCCGGTGGACAGCAGCTTGATGCCCAGCGCGTGCAGCGCCTGGGCGAATTCGAGGATGCCGGTCTTGTCGGAAACGGAGATGAGTGCGGTCTGAGCCATGGGTATGCCGTGAAGTTATTTCAAAAGTTTGTGCTCGACCAATTTCTTGCGGAGCGTGTTTCGGTTCAACCCGAGCCATTGCGCGGCCTTCGACTGGTTGCCTTCGGCGCGCGTCATCACGACGTCGAGCAGCGGCTTCTCGACCACGCGCACGAGCATCTCGTACATGCCGTCGGGTTCGGTGCCGCGCAGGTCGCGAAAGTAGCTGTCCAGACTGGTGCGCACGCAGTCCTCGATGTGTTTCTTGCTCATTGCTTCTTCTCTTCTTCTCTCAATCGACGGCGCAGGCCGCCTCCTCTTCACCGGACAGTTCTTCGGCCGCCTGGTGCTCGGGCATGCGGTCCATGCGGTCCGCAAGCCCGTCGAAATAGTCGCCGACCGCGCGCAGCTGCTCCGCGCAGTCCTCGATGGTGTTCATCCGGCCGCGAAACGCTTCGCCGTCGGGGAGCGTGCGCACATACCAGCCGATGTGCTTGCGCGCGGTGCGCACGCCGCTGAAATCGCCGTAGAGCGCGTAGTGCTCCACCAGGTGGTCGAGCAGCAGGCGGCGCACCTCGGCGACCAGCGGCGGCGCGCGGTGCGTGCCGGTGTCCAGGAAGTGCGATATCTCGCGAAAGATCCAGGGCCGGCCCTGCGCCGCGCGGCCGATCATCACGGCATCGGCGCCGGTGGCCGCGAGCACGTCGCGTGCCTTCTCGGGCGAGGTGATGTCGCCGTTGGCCACCACCGGCACGCGCACCGCGGCCTTCACTGCGGCGATGGTGTCGTACTCGGCGTGGCCCTTGTAGCCTTGCTCGCGCGTGCGGCCGTGCACGGTGAGCATCTGCACGCCGGCGGATTCGAAATCGCGCGCGAGCTTCACCGCGTTGCGGTTGTCTTCGCTCCAGCCGGTGCGCATCTTGAGCGTGACCGGCACGTTGTAGGGCTGCGCCGCATCGACCACGGCCTGCACGATCTCCAGCGCCAGCGGCTCGTCGCGCATCAGCGCGGAACCCGCCCACTTGTTGCAGACCTTCTTGGCCGGGCAGCCCATGTTGATGTCGATGATCTGCGCGCCGCGCTCGATGTTGTAGACCGTGGCCTCGGCCATCATGGCCGCATCGGTGCCGGCGATCTGCACCGCGATGGGGCCCGGCTCGCCGTCGTGATTGGCGCGGCGCGACGTCTTGAGCGTGCCCCAGAGTTCCTTGCGCGAGGTGACCATCTCGCTGACCGCATAGCCCGCGCCGAGTTCGCGGCACAGCATGCGGAAGGGCCGGTCCGTCACGCCGGCCATGGGCGCGACGAACAGGCGGTTTTCCAGCGTGTGGGTGCCGATCTGCAAGGTCATGGAAAAGGAGGCGGTGCGCGTTCGGCTGCTGAAAAATGAGGCACGATTGTAAACACCTGCGATTTCAGCGACTGAAACGATTTGCGCTTGCGGGACAGGCGTAAACACCAATGCTTCGCGGGGCTTTCTCCCACGCGGATGCGACGTGAGCGCTGCCTATACTCCGCCACCTTTTCGCCCGACCTCATGCAAGCCTGGCTCGACTCCCTCATGGCGCTTCTGGCGCTGCCGCAATACGGCCTCTCGACGCTCTTCGTCGCTGCCTTCGTCTCGGCCACGCTCCTGCCCGTGGGCTCGGAGCCTTTTCTTTTCGGCTTGCTGAAGCTCAACCCGGACATGTTCTGGCCGGCCATCGCGGTGGCGACCATCGGCAACACGCTGGGCGGCGCGGTCGACTGGTGGATGGGCTACGGCGCGCACAAGGTCGCTGACAAATACTCGCACTCGAAACACCACGTGCGCGTGCTCGGCTGGCTCGAGAGGCTGGGGCCGAAAGCGTGCCTCTTGAGCTGGCTGCCGCTGGTGGGCGATCCGCTGTGCGCGGTCGCGGGCTGGCTCAAGTTGCCGTTCTGGCCATGCCTCGGCTACATGGCCATCGGGAAGTTCCTGCGCTACGTCACGATGACGGTCGCGCTGCTGTACGTCTTCCCGTCCTGACGAAATCTCAGCTCAACAAGCCGTAGGGACCGCCGCGCTCCAGCGCGCGCTTGTAGGCCGGACGCGCATGGATGCGCTCCAGGTACGCCATGAGCTTCGGCCGCTTCGCATCGAGACCGCCGCGCGCCTGCGCGGCTTCGACCACGAAGCTCATCTGGATGTCGGCGCCGCTGAATTCATTGCCGGCGAACCACTCGCTCTTGCCGAGTTCGGACTCCATGTAGTTCAGGTGGCTCGCGATGTTCGGGTTGATGAACGCCCCCTTGGTCTTGGCCGCGATGGCCTTGGCGATGGGCTTCGCGAAAAAGGGCATCTTCGTCGTCTCGATGCGGTCGAAGATCAGCTTGAGCAGAAGCGGCGACATCGCCGTGCCTTCGGCGAAATGCATCCAGTAGCGATAGCGCAACGCCTCCGGCGTGCCGGCGGCGGGCGCGAGGCGGCCGTGGCCGTAGCGCTCGATCACCGTCTCGATGATCGCGCCCGACTCCGCGAGCGTGAGGCCGTCGTCGGTCGTCACCACCGGCGACTTGCCAAGCGGGTGAATGGCTTTGAGCGAAGCGGGCGCCAACATGGTTTGCGCATCGCGCTGGTAGTGAACGATCTCGTACGGCAGTTCGAGCTCTTCGAGCAGCCAGAGCACGCGCTGCGAGCGCGAATTGTTGAGATGGTGAACGGTGAGCATGGCGGCGGACCTTGTGGAGAAATCGGGGCGCGCGCAGTCTACCCAACAGCGGCGGCCACGGGGCTTTGACACCCACCGATACAGCGCGCCCGCCTACGGCGAACCGGATGGCCGCTTCCTACACTCATCCGGATGAAAAACTCCCTGCAGAAGTCCTGGCCTTGGAAGCCCCTCGCAGCCGGCCTCTGGCTCGGCGCCCTGGCTTCGTACACGTGGGCGCTGCAACCCGAGGAAATTTTTCGCAAGGCATCGCCCGCGGTCTGGACCGTCAAGGGCGACCAGGGCAACAACAAGACCAGCGTCGGCAGCGCGGTCGCCGTGACGCCGGCGGCATTGGCCACGGCCTGCCACGTGGTGAACGGCGCCATGTCCGCCACCGTGACCCAGGGCCAGACCACCATCAAGATCAAGAGCATCCTGCGCGACCCCGATCCGTCGCGCGACCTCTGCGTGCTCATGACGGAAACCCCGCTGCAGTTGCCCGCCGTGCAGATCGCGCCGGTCGAAGGCTTGCGCGTCGGCCAGCGCGTGTTCGCCATCGGCAGCCCGCACGGGCTTGAGCTCACGCTGAGCGAAGGCCTCATCTCCGCCTTGCGGCCCCGCTCGCAAGGCCAGTTGCCGATCATCCAGACCTCCGCGCCGGTGTCCTCCGGCTCGAGCGGCGGCGGGCTGTTCGATGAAGAAGGCCGGCTCGTCGGCGTCACCGACAGCGTGGCGCCCGGCGGCGCGAACCTCGGCTTCGCCTATCCGGCGCAGTGGGTGATGGAACTGCCCCAGCGCGTGATCGCGGAAATGACGAAGTGGCGCGAGTTGCTGAAGAACGTCGGCGTGGTGCTCGGCCCCGACGGAGAACCCACGCCTTCAGGCCATGCCGACCTGGCCGACGAAGCCCGCCTGCCGGTCGTCGGCGCCGACCCCGCGCAGATCCGCGTTGCGTATCGCCAGTTCCTGCTGCAGGCGCGACCGCGAGCGTTCCTGATCACGAGCGACAACAAGTTCGGCACCGCCACCAATTCGGCTGCGTTGACCGAGCATCTGAGGGGCTGCGCGGAACGCAAGGTGGTGTGTGCCGCCTATGCGGTGGACAACACGGTGGTGTGGGGCAAGCAGCAGGCTGCGAAGTAGGCGGGCTTACTTCACCCCTGCCTTGCGGAGTTCATCTGCGGTGATGCGAACCAGCTTCTGACCGCGCTGCACAACGATGGCGGTGTTCGTGCGCACGGCAGCCTCGCGTGCTGCCCGCGCGGCCCGCTGAATCGCAATCAGGGATGCCGGCAGATCCTTGTCCTTCGCTTGGCTGAGCTGGTCGCGCGTCATCGTGCTTCTTTCCATTCGATAAGAGCCGGGACATCTCCGGCACTGTCATAGAGAGCCCAGGCATCTACCTCCGTGCGATAGCGCCAGTCGAAATTCTGCCGTCCTGTCTGAAAGCGGCGGCGAATCACGTCCTCGGGAATGTGATGCCCGCCCTGCCTGACACGTTCGGCCACGCGCGCAACGGCCAATTCTGCAGTTGGTAGCGCCAGAAAGAAGAGACTGACGTGATAACCCGACTCCCGCCATGCGCGGATGTGGCGCAGATAGCCAAGCCCCGACAGCGTTGTCTCGAACGCAAAATTTTCCCTGCGACCGACGCAACCCGCAATCTCCTCCAGCATCAACCGCCCCGCCTTGATGGCTTGGGCTTCGGGTGCAAAAGGAGAAAGACCGGCCGCGATCAGATCGGCGTTGATGAATCGCGGGCATTGCGCCTCTTCCGGCAGGAAGGCGCGGGCGAAAGTGGTTTTGCCCGCACCGTTCGGTCCCGCAATGATGACGATCTTGGGATGGCTCATCAAAACGGGACTTACGTGCTCACGAGCTGAACAGGAAGTTCATCACGTCGCCATCCTTCACGACGTATTCCTTGCCTTCCGACCGCATCTTCCCCGCGTCCTTCGCGCCCTGCTCGCCCTTGAAGGCGATGTAGTCGTCGAACGCGATGGTCTGGGCGCGGATGTAGCCCTTCTCGAAATCGCCGTGGATCACGCCGGCGGCCTGCGGGCCGGTGTCGCCGATGTGGATGGTCCAGGCGCGCACTTCCTTCACGCCAGCGGTGAAGTACGTCTGCAGGCCCAGCAGCTTGAAGGCCGCGCGGATCAGGCGATTCAGGCCCGGCTCGTCCTGGCCGATTTCGGCGAGGAACATCTTCTTGTCCTCGTCGTCCATCTCGGCGAGGTCGGCTTCGATCTTGGCGCAGATGGCGACCACGGGCGCGCCCTGCTTGGCCGCGTATTCGCGCAGGCGGTCGAGGTACGGGTTGTTCTCGAAGCCGTCTTCGGCCACGTTGCCCACGAACATCGCCGGCTTGGCGGTGATGAGCGTGAAGCTCTTGACCAGCGGCTGCTCTTCCTTGGTGAACTCGAGCGCGCGCACCGGGATGTTTTCATTCAGCGCGGCCTGGCAGCGTTCGAGCAGGCCGACGAGCTTCTGCGCGTCCTTGTCGCCCGAGCGCGCCACCTTGGTGTGGCGGTGCAGCGCCTTCTCGACCGTGGCCAGGTCGGCCAGGCAAAGCTCGGTCTGGATCACTTCGATGTCGGAGATCGGGTCGACCTTGCCGGCCACGTGGATCACGTTCTCGTCGTCGAAGCAGCGCACCACGTTCACGGTGGCGTCGGTTTCGCGGATGTGCGCGAGGAACTTGTTGCCCAGGCCCTCGCCGGTGCTGGCGCCGGCCACCAGGCCGGCGATGTCGACGAACTCGACGATGGCGGGCACCACGCGCTCGGGATTCACGATCGCGCTCAGCTGGTCGAGCCGCGGATCGGGCACTTCCACCACGCCCACATTGGGCTCGATGGTGCAGAACGGATAGTTTTCCGCTGCGATGCCGGCCTTGGTCAACGCATTGAAAAGAGTGGATTTACCGACGTTGGGCAGGCCGACGATGCCGCATTGCAAACTCATGGGAGGTCCTCTTGGGTAACCGGGCATTTTAGGCGACCATGGTTTCGTGCCCATCCCGCAGGTCTTCGCTCCCTCTTCCATCGCCTCGAGGCTCAGGGTTAAACCCGATTAGCAAACGTTTGCGCAAACGTTTTCGTTCGGTAATATCGGAGCCCCCGGCAGAGACCGGCGTACCGCTCAACCACCTCAGGAGACACACCATGAAGTTCACCCGCCGCACCCTGCAAAGCGCCGCCGCGCTCACGCTGCTGGGCGCCATCGCCGCCACGCCCGCCTTCGCACAGGACAAGCCCAAGGTCGCGCTGGTCATGAAATCGCTGGCCAACGAGTTCTTCCGCACCATGGAAGACGGCGCCAAGGCGCACAACAAGGCCAACGCCGCCAAGTACACGCTGGTGGCCAACGGCATCAAGGACGAGACCGACACCTCCGCCCAGATCAAGATGGTCGAGCAGATGGTGGCGCAGAAGATCAACGCGCTGGTCATCGCGCCGGCCGATTCGAAGGCCCTGGTTCCCGTGATCAAGGCCGCCATCGACAAGGGCATCCTGGTGGTCAACATCGACAACCAGCTCGACGCCGCCGCGCTGAAGGAAAAGGGCATCCAGGTGCCGTTCGTCGGCCCCGACAACCGCGCCGGCGCCAAGCTGGTGGGCGACGCGCTGGCCAAGGAGCTGAAGGCCGGCGACAAGGTCGGCATCATCGAAGGCGTCTCGACCACCTTCAATGCGCAGCAGCGCACCCTCGGCTACCAGGACGCCATGAAGGCCGCCAACGTGACGGTGGTGGGCGTGCAGTCCGGCCAGTGGGAAATCGACAAGGGCAACACGGTGGCCGCCGGCATGATGCGCGAGCACCCCGACCTCAAGGCGCTGCTCGCCGGCAACGACAGCATGGCGCTGGGCGCCGTGGCTGCCGTCAAGGCCGCGGGCAAGACCGGCAAGGTGCTGGTGGTGGGCTACGACAACATCGGCGCCATCAAGCCGATGCTGGCCGACGGCCGCGTGCTCGCCACGGCCGACCAGTTCGCCGCCAAGCAGGCCGTGTTCGGCATCGAGACCGCGCTCAAGGCCATCGCCGACAAGAAGAAGCAGTCGGACATGCCCGCCGAAGTGAAGACCGACGTGGTGCTGGTCACCAAGGCGTCGAAATAAATGTTGCTCGCCCCCAGGCTTCGCGCACTTCGTGTCGCTTCGCCAACCCCCTACCGGGGGCAACACCTGAGGCCCGGCGAAGCCGGTTCCTCGGTGTTTCTGGAATAAGGTTCCCATCGATGGCTGATAACGATCGCAGCGCGCCGGTGCTCTCGCTGAGTGCGCTCGGGAAGGACTATGCGGCGCCGGTGCTGGATGACGTCTCGATCGTCCTGAACGCCGGCGAAGTGCTCGCCCTCACGGGGGAGAACGGCGCCGGCAAGAGCACGCTCTCCAAGATCGTCTGCGGCCTGGTGCAGCCCACGCGCGGCCAGATGCTGCTCGATGGCAAGCCCTTTCAGCCGGGCTCCCGCCGCGATGCCGAGCGCCTGGGCGTGCGCATGGTGATGCAGGAGCTGGGGCTGGTCACCACGCTGTCGGTGGCCGAGAACCTGCTGCTCGACCGCCTGCCCAACAAGACCGGCTGGATCCGCCGCGCCAAGCTCCACGAGCTGGCTTCGCGCCAGCTCGCCAAGATCGGCATGGAGAACATCGACCCCGCCACGCCCGTCGCGCGGCTGGGTATCGGCCAGCAGCAGATGGTGGAAATCGCGCGCAACCTGCAGGACGACACGCGCGTGCTGGTGCTCGACGAGCCCACCGCGATGCTCACGCCGCGCGAGACCTCGCACCTGTTCGAGCAGATCGAGTTGCTGAAAGCCCGCGGCGTGGCGATCGTCTATGTGTCGCACCGCCTCGAGGAACTGCAGCGCATCGCCGACCGCGTGGCGGTGCTGCGCGACGGCAGGCTGGTAGACGTGCGCGCCATGGCCGGCGTGCGCGAATCCGAACTGGTGCAACGCATGGTCGGCCGTGCGGTGCACGAGCACGAAGGCCGCGAGCGGCGCGTCGCCGGGCCGGTGCTGCTGAGCGCGCGCGGCCTCGGCCGGGCGCAGTTGGTGCGCGATGTCGACCTCGACCTGCGCGCAGGCGAAATCATGGGCCTCGCCGGCCTGGTCGGCTCGGGCCGGACCGAGCTGGTGCGTCTCCTGTTCGGCGCCGACCGCGCGGACCGCGGCGAAATTTCTCTCTACGACGCGAAGACCGGTACAGCGCCCGTGCAGCACGTGCGCAAGGGCTGGCGCTCGCCGATGCAGGCGATCCGCGCCGGCATCGGCCTCGTCACCGAAGACCGCAAGTCGCAGGGCTTGCTGCTCACGCAATCGATCCGCGTGAACGCCACGCTGAGCGACCTCGGCGCGATCTCGCACGCCGGCTGGCTGCTGCGCGCCAAGGAACGCAGCATCGCGCGGCAACTGGTGGAGCTCTTGCGCATCCGCTCGCGCAGCATCGAACAACCTGTCGCCACGCTGAGCGGCGGCAACCAGCAGAAGGTGGTCTTTGCGCGCTGGCTGCATCGTGAATGCAAGGTGCTGCTGCTGGACGAACCCACGCGCGGCGTGGACGTTGGTGCGCGCGCCGACCTGTACGCCGAACTCGACCGCATGACCGACGCCGGCAAGGCGCTCTTGATGGTGTCGAGCGACCTGCGCGAACTGATGGCCATGTGCGACCGCATCGGCGTGATGAGCGCCGGCAAATTGGTCGCGGTGTTCGAGCGCGGCGAATGGAGCGAACAATCGCTGCTCGCCGCCGCCTTCAGCGACACGACCGGACGCCCCGCCGCTCCCGCCCCCTCTTCTCCCGATTCGAACCTCGCCCAACCGGCCACCGCCGAGACACCATGAACGCAGCCGCCGCCCCGACTTCCAACCCGCGCACCTCCGCACTGAAGGGCCAGCTGGGCACCTACCTCGGCCTCACGGTCGTGCTGGTGGGCATGGTCGCGCTCTTCGGCTCGATGAGCGAATACTTCCTCACGCGCGACACCTTCATCTCGATCGCCAACGAAATCCCCGCGCTCGCCGTGATGGCGGTGGGCATGACCTTCGTGTTGATCATCGCGGGCATCGATCTTTCCGTCGGCTCGGTGCTCGCACTCAGCGCGGCCGTGACTGCCGCCGCCATCCTCGAATGGAAACTCTCGGTGCCGCTGGCCGCGGTGCTGGGCCTCGCCACTGGCCTCGTCTGCGGCACGGTGACGGGCGCGGTATCGGTCGCCTGGCGGCTGCCGAGCTTCATCGTCTCGCTGGGCATGCTCGAAGCGGTGCGCGGTGGCGCCTACTTGGTCACCGACTCGCGCACGCAGTACGTGGGCGATGCGATCTCGGGCCTCGCCGCGCCGTGGATCGGCGGCATCTCCGCCGCTTTCGTGCTCGCGGTGGTGCTGGTGGTCATCGGGCAGATGGTGCTCACGCGCACGGTCTTCGGCCGGCATGTGGTGGGCATCGGTACGAACGAAGAGGCGATGCGCCTGGCGGGCGTCGATCCGCGGCCGATTCGCATCATCGTGTTCGCCGTGACCGGTCTTCTCGCGGGGCTCGCTGGCCTGATGCAGTCGGCGCGCCTCGAGGCGGCCGACCCGAATGCGGGGGTCGGCATCGAGCTGCAGGTGATCGCGGCCGTGGTCATCGGCGGCACCAGCCTCATGGGCGGGCGCGGCTCGGTGGTCAACACCTTCTTCGGCGTGCTCATCATCGCGGTGCTCGAAGCCGGGCTCGCGCAGGTGGGCGCGAGCGAGCCGAGCAAACGCATCATCACGGGCGCCGTGATCGTGGTTGCGGTGATCATCGACACCTTGCGCCAGCGCCGCGCCGATCGTCGACTGGCCTGACGCCCAAAGAACCGACGAGGAAAAGCCATGGCCACCATCAAGGACGTCGCGCTGCGCGCGGGAGTCTCCGTCACCACCGTCTCGCACGTGGTCAACGACACGCGCCATGTGAGCGCCAAGGGCCGCGAGCGCGTCGAGCTCGCCATCCGCGAACTGGGCTACGTGCCGAACGCGATGGCGCGCAGCCTCAAGAGCAACACCACCTCGACGCTCGGGATGTTGATTCCGAACAGCTCCAACCCCTACTTCGCCGAGATCGTGCGCATCGTGGAAGACCGCTGCTTCGGCGCCGGCTACACGCTGGTGCTGTGCAACACCGACGACGAGCCTCGCCGCCAGAGCGTGTACCTGCAGGTGCTGGCCGAGCGCCGCATCGACGGGCTGATCGTGGTGTCGACGGGCGATGACGACTCGCTCGTCACGCAATTGCAAGGCCTGCGCATTCCGACTGTGCTGGTCGACCGCGAGATCGCCGACCCGAGCTGCGACCTGGTGGAAACCGCGCACATGCAGGGTGGCCTGCTCGCGGTGCGGCACCTGCTGTCGCTCGGCCACAAGCGCATCGCCTGCCTCGGCGGGCCCGAGGGCCTCACGCCCAGCGAGCAGCGCATCGAAGGCTGGCGCATGGCGCTGGCCGAGGCCGGAACCACACCGAACGCCGATGCGCTGCTGTGGCGCGGCGCCTTCACCAGCCAGAGCGGCTACGAGGCGATGCACGCCATTCTGCGCACCGAGCATCCGCCGTCGGCCGTGTTCGTGTGCAACGACCTGATGGCCATCGGCGCCCTGCGCGCCGCGCATGAAAGCGGCGTGCACGTGCCCGACGAGCTCTCGATCGTCGGCTTCGACGACATCGAACTCTCGGCCTACACCAGCCCGCCGCTCACCACCGTCGCGCAGCCCAAGGAGCGCATCGGCGCGCTGGCGGTCGACATGCTGCTGGAGCGCGTGAGCGGCAAGCGGCGCGATGCGCGCAAGGTGGTGCTGCAACCCGAGCTGCGCGTGCGCGCCTCGACTGCGCGCCATGCGAGCTTCAAGGAAGCCGCCGCGCCCACGCCTTCTTCTTCGGCACCCGCCTCCGGCGCGGCGCCTTCAACGGAAAACCGAAAGTCCCGCACCCCGTGAGTCCGAAGCCTTCTTCCCGCAGTCCCGAGCCGTCGCTGGCGCCGCCGCGCATCGTGGTGCTCGGCAGCCTCAACATGGACCTGGTGCTGCGCGTCCCCCATGCGCCGGCCGCGGGCGAAACCCTGATCGGCCATTCGATCGCCAACATCCCCGGCGGCAAGGGCGCCAACCAGGCCGTGAGCTGCGCGCGCGAAGGCGGGCAGGTGCGCATGATCGGCTGCGTGGGCAACGACGCCCACGGCCGCGCGCTGCGCGAATCGCTGGAGCGCGACGGCATCGACACCGCCGCGCTGCGCACGGTCGATGCCGAGCCCACCGGTACGGCGCTGATCCTGGTGGAAGACAGCGGCCAGAACCGCATCGTGATGATCCCCGGCGCCAACGCGAAGGTCGAGATCGACGAAGCGGCGCTGCGCGAGCAAGTACAGGGCGCGGCCTTTCTCGTGATGCAGTTCGAGACGCCGATGGACCAGGTCGCGCGCGCCATCTCGGTGGCGCACGAGGCGGGCTGCAAGGTGCTGCTCAACCCGTCGCCGGTGCAGGCGATTGCCGATGCGCTCTGGCCGCGCATCGACACGCTGGTGGTCAATGAGATCGAGGCCGAGACGCTGTGCGGCCAATCGGCCGACAGCCCGCAGGAGGCAGCGCTCGCCGGCCGTGCGCTGCGCGCCAAGGGCATCGCGCGCGTGGTCGTCACGCTCGGGTCGCGCGGCGCGGTGGCCGTCGATGCCGACGGGGCGCGCCATCATCCCGCGCCGAAGGTGCAGGCGGTCGACACCACCGCCGCGGGCGACACTTTTCTTGGCGCGCTGGCCGTGGCGCTGGGCGAAGGCCAATCGTTCGACGAAGCCGTGCGCCTCGGCATCCGCGCCGCGACGCTGTGCATCCAGCAGCCCGGCGCCCAACCCTCCATTCCGCAGCGCGACGCCGTGCTGCAAAGTCCCCTGCCTCCCGACTGGATCACGCTGTGAAACGCTCTCCCCTGCTGCATGCCGAACTCTCGCAAGTGATTGCTGCGCTGGGGCACGGCGACATGGTCGTCATCGGCGATGCGGGTCTGCCGATTCCCGATGGCCCGAAGCGCATCGACCTGGCGCTCACGCCCGGAATTCCGCGCATCGCGGATGTGCTCAAGGCCGTGCTGTCGGAGATGCAGGTGGAGCGCGCACTGCTGGCGCGCGAGGCGGTGGAGCAATTGCCCGCCGGCACGCTGCCCGTCTGGTGCGAAGGCCAGCTGGCCGTGGTGCCGGAGACGATCTCGCACGAGGAACTCAAGCGCCTGAGTGCGCGCGCCAGGGCCGTGATCCGCACCGGCGAATGCACGCCCTACGCCAACATCGTGTTGTGCGCGGGCGTGACGTTCTGATCTGGGCTATTCGAAGCGGTAGTTCGCGCCCACGGTCTGCCCGACCTTGAGCGTGTATTCCACACCCTGCACCACGATGCAGTTCATGCCGAAGGTGATGCCCCCGTCGACGCGCGCGTCCGCGCGGTAAGTGCGCAGCACATCGCCGACCTCGGGGGTGCTCACGCCGGTGGCCGGGTCGATGTCCGGAATCGGGCAGCGCGTGCAGGGCTTGACCGGCTTGAGTTCAGCCTCGCCTTCGCCAGTCGTGACATGCAGCGCATCGACGCGGTCTTCGTCGTGCGCCTCGATACCGGCCAGCACGATGTTGGGACGAAAGCGTTCGATGCCGACCGCCTCGTGCCCCGCCGCCGCGAGCCGCTCGTTGAGCTCGGCCAGCGAGCCCTCGCTCGCCACCAGCAGCGGGTAGCCGTCGGCAAATTGATTCAGCGCCTCGACGCCATCGGTCCACTTCAGGCTCGACAGGCGCCTGTGCTCGGGGTCGAAGCGCACCAGCCGCAGGGTCTGCGGCTTGCCGGGTTCGGAGAGGAAATCGCTGAACCACTGGGCGGCGATGTCGCCCATGTCATAGGCGGCCACTTCGTCTTTCCACACCCGCACGCGGACGGGCTTCTCGACGCGGTCGAAGGCCAGGTGCAGGGCCAGCATGCCGGGAGCGCGCAGCACCACCTCCATGTGCTTCATCTGCGGCTTGATGAGCGCCATGCGCGGGATCTGGCGCTGGGTGACGAATTCGCCGTTGGCATCGACCACCATCCAGGCCCGGTCGAACTCCAGGCCGGTTTCGGTCAGCAGCATTTCATTGAGCTCGACACCGGCACATGACTTGACGGGGTAGACGAACAGGCGCGAGATGGTGGCTTCGAGGTCGAAAACAGGCTGCGACACGGTGGGGGTTCCTTGGATCCTTGGAAAGCGACCGCGATTGTCCCGCATCGGCGCCGCCGGGAAGCCCTTCGCCCACCGGGGGACAGGCGCAAGGCGCCGGCGAACGGGCAACTCCTACAATTGTCCGATGGCCCTCCCTCCTGAAGTTTGCATTCGCGGCGCCGGCATCGTCGGCCGTACGCTGGCCCTGCTGCTCGCACGCGAGCGCGTGCGCGTGGCGCTGGTGGTGCCGCCGGCCGCGCAAGGCAAGCAGGACATCCGCGCCTACGCGCTCAACACGGCCTCCCGCACCCTTCTCGAATCGCTGCGCGCCTGGCCCGATGCGGCCCACGCCACGCCGGTGCGCGAAATGCTGGTGCACGGCGACGAAGGCGGGCGCGTGCAGTTCAGCGCGGCACGCCAGAAGGTCGATGCGCTGGCCTGGATCGTCGATGTGCCGGCGCTCGAACAACAGCTGGCCGACGCGGTTCGCTTCCAGCCCCAGATCGAGGTCGTGACCGAGCCCGTGCCCGCGCCGCTCACGGTGGTGTGCGAAGGCAAGGCCAGTGCCACGCGCGAAGCGCTCGGCGTGAGCTACGAAGTCACGCGCTATCCGCAGCATGCGGTGGCCGCGCGTCTCGAAGCCGAACAATCGCACGACGGCATCGCGCGCCAGTGGTTCAACGACAAAGGCGAAGTGCTCGCGCTGCTGCCGCTGGGCGGCACGCACGGCAAGACGGTCGCACTGGTGTGGTCCGTCGACCAGCTTCGAGCCCCTGCCCTGCTCGCGCAAGGCGACGAAGAATTCAACGCTGCAGTAACCGAGGCCAGCCATGGCGCGCTCGGTGCGCTCAAGCTCGCGAGCGAGCGCGCGGCCTGGCCGCTCGCTCGCGCCATCGCCGACCGCTGGACCGGCGCGATGTCCGGGCAGACGGGCCGGTCGTGGGCACTCGCGGGCGATGCGGCCCACACGGTGCACCCGCTCGCGGGCCAGGGCCTGAACCTCGGCCTGGCCGATGCGGCCGCGCTGGCCGAGGTGATCAAGACGCGCGACTACTGGCGCAGCGTGGGCGATGCGCGCCTCTTGCGCCGCTACGAACGCGCCCGCCGCGCCGACGTGCTGCAGATGAGCCTTGCCACCGATGGCCTGCAGCAACTTTTCTCGCACAACCTGGGCCCACTGCCCGCGTTGCGCAACTGGGGCATGCGCGGCTTCGACCGCTCCCGCCTCGTCAAGCACTGGATCACCGCGCAAGCCATGGGCTTGAAGGCATGACGCCACACATTCGAACCGAACGGACTTCTTTCCCATGACCCTCGCACGAACCCTCCTCCTGGCCGCCTGCACACTGGGCGCGGCCATGGCCGCCACCGCCGGCGAAGCCGAGATCCGCAAGAACCTGCCGGCCAGCATTCCGCAGTTCCCGCCGATCGACGAAGTGACCAAGTCGCCGGTCAACGGCCTCTACGAAGTACGGGTGAACGGCTCGCAGATCTTCTACACCGACGAGCAGGGCAGCTACCTGATCCAGGGCAACCTGATCGACGTGAAGACGCGCCGCAATCTCACCGAGGAGCGGGTCGAGAAGCTGAGCGAAGTCGCGTTCGACAAGCTCCCGCTGAAGGACTCGATCAAGATCGTGCGCGGCAACGGCAAGCGCAAGCTGGCGGTGTTCGAAGACCCGAACTGCGGCTATTGCAAGCGCTTCGAAAAGGACATGAAGACAGTCGACAACGTCACCGTCTATCTCTTCCTCTACCCGGTGCTCGGCGCTGATTCGACCATCAAGTCGCGCGACATCTGGTGCAGCAAGGACAAGGGCAAGGCCTGGGCCGACTGGATGGAAGCCGGCACCAAGCCCGCCACCGCGGCAGGCAGCTGCGACGTGACCGCGCTGCAGCGCAACGTCGAGTTCGGCCGCAAGTACAACATCACCGGCACGCCCACGCTGATCTTCAGCAACGGCACGCGCACGCCGGGCGCCATTCCCGCAGAGCAGGTCGAGAAGCAACTCGCCGCTTCCGCCAGCTGATGGCGACGAAAGCCGTATCCCGGCGCGCAGCCGGCGCGCCCGCTGCAGGCGTGCGCTATCGCGTCGAGTGCGCCGACCTGCATGCGCACCTCTTCGCCGTCACGCTGACCATCGACGCGCCCGCCGCGCTGCAGCGGGTGACGCTGCCGGTGTGGATTCCGGGCAGTTATCTCGTGCGCGAATTCGCCAAGAACCTGCAGGGCCTGCGCGCCACGCAGGGGCGCCGCAAACCCGCGCTGACGCAGGTGGACAAGTGCAGCTGGCTGGTCGACTGCGTACCGGGCCAGCCGATGGTGCTGAACTACCAGGTCTGCGCCTACGACAACTCGGTGCGCACCGCCTGGCTCGACGCCGAGCGCGGTTTCTTCAACGGCACGAGCCTGTGCCTGCGGGTCGAGGGGCAGACCGATGCGCCGCATGCGCTCGAAATCGTCGCTCCTGCATCGACGGCCGATGGCGCCATCTGGTCGTGCGCCACTGCGCTCGCGCCCACGAAGATCGACAAGCAGGGCTTCGGCAGCTACCAGGCGAGCGGCTACGACGAGCTGGCCGACAGCCCGGTCGAAATGGGCGCCTTCTGGAGCGCCGAGTTCGACGCCTGCGGCGTGCCGCACCGCTTCGTGATCGCGGGTGCCGCGGCCTCGTTCGACGGCGACCGGCTGATCGCCGACACCAAGGCCATCT
Organism: Variovorax boronicumulans; assembly: GCF_030812215.1. GTDB lineage: Bacteria > Pseudomonadota > Gammaproteobacteria > Burkholderiales > Burkholderiaceae_C > Variovorax > Variovorax boronicumulans_C. The sequence goes on from NZ_JAUSSG010000004.1 coordinate 363,353, forward strand.
GCGAAGCCGAGATGCGCTTTTGGCACGGCGACAAAGCCGGCAAGCGCGGCGGACCGAAGCTGCCGATCGATCGCTACGTCTTCATGCTCAACGCCGTCGACGACGGCTACGGTGGACTCGAGCACCGGCATTCCACGGCGCTCATCTGCAACCGCCGCGACCTGCCGCAGCGCGGCGAAAAGAAAAAGCAGCCCGAGGGCTACACCACGCTGATGGGGCTTATCAGCCACGAGTACTTCCACACCTGGAACGTCAAGCGGATGCGGCCGGCGGAGTTCGCCCACTACGACTACAGCCGCGAGAACTACACGCAGTTGCTGTGGTTCTTCGAGGGCTTCACCAGCTACTACGACGACCTGCTGCTGCGCCGCGCGGGACGCATCGACGACGCGGCGTACCTGCGCCTGCTCAACAAGACCATCAACCAGGTGCAGCAGACGCCGGGCCGGCTGGTGCAGCCGGTGGCCGACGCGAGCTTCGACGCCTGGGTCAAGTACTACCGCCAGGACGAGCAGACGCCCAACAGCACGGTGAGCTACTACACCAAGGGCGCGCTGGTGGCGCTGTGCTTCGACCTCACGCTGCGCCATGAAGGCAAGGGTTCGCTCGACGACGTGATGCGCCACCTGTGGACGCACAGCAGCGGCGGGCCGATCAGCGAAGCGGACATCGCGGCCGCGCTCGAAGCCGTGAGTGGCCGTTCGTATGCGCAAGAGCTTGCACGCTGGGTGCATTCGACCGAAGAGCTGCCGCTCGCGCAGTTGCTGCGCACGCATGGCGTGGCGACGCTCGAGGATCCGTCGCAGCAGGCGCAGGTGCTTGGCGTGCGCGTGGCCGAAGCCAACGGCAGCGTGCAGGTGAAGGTGGTGCTGCGCGGCGGTGCGGCCGAAAAGGCCGGCTTCTCGGCCAACGACGAGTGGATCGGTATCGAGCTGCCCGCTGCTGGCAAGAAAAAATCTTCGCAGGCCTGGCGCATCGCCAAGCTGGACGACCTCGCGCTTTATCTCGGTGATGCGACGAAGTGCACGGCCATCGTTGCGCGCGATCGCAAGCTGCTCCGGCTGCCGCTCACGGTGCCGACGGGCGTGACCACCTGGCGCCTCTTTACGCACGACGCTGCGAAGGTCACCGGCTGGCTGGCTGGATAGCTCTCCCCCAGGCTTCGCGCACTTCGTGTCGCTGCGCCGTCCCCCTTCCGGGGGCAACACCTGCGGCCCGGCAAAGCCGGTTCCGCGGTGTTTCGCGAAAGAGTCAACCGGCGCGTTCCGTCACCGCTGGGTTCCGCACAAACAGCATCGGCTGCGGCTCGCCCACCAGCACGCAGGGCTTGCCGGTACGCCGGCAATGGTCCTGCACGCGCCAGTAGGCGCCGTGGCTCACGCAGCCCGTCTGGCAGATCACGAGGTCGGCGGCGCGCAGGCCCGCTTCGAGCGCGGGGTCATCGGCATCGTCGCCGCCGTCGTGGTGCAGGTAGCGGCCACCGGCGATTTCGACCAACTGACGTGCGAGCGACGGTGCCTCTTCCTCGCGGCCGACGCACAGCACAGCCTTTTCGCGCAGATCGGCGGGCGCTTCGGACATGGGCGGCATTTCGTGGCGCCGGCTGCCCGGCGACAGCAGGGCGTGCAGGCGCTTGGGCAGCGCATCGCCCCCGGCCGCGCGCGCCGCCAGCTCTTCGCGCACCATCGCAATGGCCGAATCGCGCGCCACCAGCGCGCCGCGCAGGCGCACGACCTGCGCCTCCAGCCGCTCGACCAGCGCAGCCTGCTCGGCCAGCAGGCGCGAGCAGCGCTCCTGCACCCGGGCATAGGCCCGCAGCAACACGGCATGTTCTTGCATCGGGAACTCCATGCGGCCATTCTAGATGAGAGGGATTCTCAATTGGGAGGATGTGGGTGTCAGCAGGCCAGAAGCCTTGCTCGGTATAGTGGCCCGGACGAACTTTTCCCACCTCTCCCGGAGACACCATGAGCTACGAAAACATCGAAGTGCGGACCGAAGCAGGCAAGGTCGGCATCATCACCCTCAACCGCCCGAAGGCCCTGAATGCGCTCAACGACGCGCTGATGACCGAGCTGGGCCAGGCGCTCAAGGCCTTCGATGCGGACGACGCCATCGGCTGCATCATCCTCACCGGCAGCGAGCGCGCCTTCGCGGCCGGCGCCGACATCTCGGCGATGGCCAAGTACAGCTTCATCGACACCTACAAGGGCGACTACATCACCCGCAACTGGGAAACCATCCGCTCGATCCGCAAGCCCGTGATCGGCGCGGTCGCCGGCTTCGCGCTGGGCGGCGGCTGCGAGCTCGCGATGATGTGCGACTTCATCATCGCGGCCGACACCGCCAAGTTCGGCCAGCCCGAGATCAAGATCGGCGTGATCCCAGGCGCTGGCGGCACGCAGCGCCTGCCGCGCGCGGTGGGCAAGAGCAAGGCCATGGACATGGTGCTCACCGCCCGCATGATGGACGCCGCCGAAGCCGAGCGCGCCGGCCTCGTGAGCCGCGTGGTGCCTTATGAAAAGCTGGCCGACGAAGCGCTGGGCGCGGCGCTGGTCATCTGCGGCTTCTCGCAGATCTCGGTGATGGCAGCCAAGGAATCGGTCAATCGCGCCTTCGAAAGTGGCCTGAGCGACGGGGTGATGTTCGAGCGCCGGCTGTTCCACGCGCTGTTCGCCACGGTCGACCAGAAGGAAGGCATGGACGCCTTCCTCAACAAGCGCGCGCCTGATTTCAAGAACGCCTGAGGCGTTTCGGCGCACGACTATTAATTAATTAGTTAGCGCGTCAGCAGGGCCCGCAACGCCGCGAGCGTCTGCGCCGGCGGCGTGCCGACGGTTGCTGTTCCGCCGGGCTGCGGCGTCCAGCGCACCTGGTCGCCCGCGATCTCGAGCACGGCGATCAGCGTGCCGCCCTGATAGAGCGACAGGCGCGCCTCGACCGGCGCGGCCAGTTGCATATCTGCCGCCGTGGCCGAGCGGGCCACCGTGTTCACCAGCGCCGCCAGGCCTTCGATGTCACCGCGTGCGTGGCGCACGCCCATGCCTGCGCGCGTGATGTCGAAGGATGTCCAGAGGTCCAGCGCGGAGAACGGCGACGACACGCCCGTCGGTGACCTGCCGGCCCTGGCAGCTGCGGCACGTGGCGGGGCCGTGTCGCGCAGGGCGCCCGGGACGTCGGCATTCGGACTCCCTCCACGCGCAACGGACCCGGACGCGTTCGCCGGCAACTCCCGCTGCAAGGGCGCTGGTGCGACAGGTGCTGATGGCGCAGCCGCCACCACTGCGGGCGGCGTTCTTTCAGGCGCAGCAACGGGAGCAGGTGCAATCAAAGGCGCGGGTGGGGCGGCGGCATATGCGCTGCGCCTCTCCTCTTCTTTTTCGTCCTGCGCGCTTTCGCTCTTCTGACGCAAGCGTGCGGACGACTCGGCGACGCCCGGTGCTGCCGCCGCGAGTGACGGTGGAGGAGGCGCGGCACCAGGTGCGGGTGGAGGCGCCGGGGCAACAGTGGCTGGCGGCGGGGGAATGGGCACTGTCGCCGATCGCGCTTCGACCGGAGCAGGCACCGGCTCGGCAGGCGCCGCCTCTGGCGCTGATGCGGGTGCCGCTTCCGTCTGCTTGCGGGCAATCGTCGGCGCGGGTTTGCGGGCCGCATCCGCCGTCGCGCGGCCCGGAGCTTCCCTGACCGCATCTCGCGCGGGAGCTGCAGGTGCTTCTGCGGCGAATGGTGCCTGTTGCGCAGCGATTGCGGGACTGGGCGCAGCTTCTACCGAGGGCGGCGGCGCGGCAGCGGGTGCCGGTGCCGGCGCGCTGGCGACGTTCGCTTCGCCATCGAGCCTCGCATCGGGAATCGGTTCGCGATGCCAGAGCACGCTCACGAAGGCAGCCACGAGCACGGTGGCAAAGGCCGCGTTCCAGGGCATCCGGGCGCGGGTGTCGCCGCCGCCGAACAGCCGGCGCCACCAGGGCGCGGCGCTCGCGTTGTTGGCGGCGGATGCTGGCGTCGATACAGGTGCGGCAGCGAGGTTGTGCGCCATTTTCAGAATCGCATCGCGCGTGCGCGGATGCGGCGTTGCATCGTGGTCGGGCGCGTTGTCGAGCGCGCGGCGCAGCGCCGGGTCGCGCAGATCGCCGTCGTCGCTGCCTTGACGATCGATGTCGTTGCTCATTGGTGCACCCTTGGCGCTGCGCGCCTTCCCGCCAAGCGGGAGCAAGCTTGCTTCGGGCGGCCCGGCGCGGCGCTCATGCGCGTTGCTCCAGCACCGACAGGTAGCGTTCCATGCAGCCGCGCAGCTTCTGCAAGCCGTAGCGCAGGCGGCTGCGCACCGTCTCGAAACCGATCTCCAGGCTCGCGGCCAGCGCCTCGACGGTCAGGCCGTCTTCGTGATGCAGCAGGAATGCGGCGCGCTGGTCGGCCGGCAGTTCGTCGAGGCAGGCCAGCAAACGCCGGCCGGCGGCGCGCCAGAAGGCGAGCTCCTCGGCGGACGGATGCGCCGCGGCATCGACCGCGCCGCGCACGCCGCGGTCGAGCGTGGGCACCGCATCGCCGTCGTCGTCCGGATGCACGTCGAGCGCCACTTCGCGCCCGCTCACGCGCAGGCGGTCCATCGCCAGGTTGTGCGCGATCGTGAAGGCCCAGGTGCGCCATGCGGCGCCCTGCGGCGAGAAGCTCTCGCGCGCCGAGATGATCCGCACCCAGGTGTCCTGGAACACCTCGTCGGCCTGCGCCGCGAGCCGCGCGCCCAGGAGGCGCTTGACGAAGCGGAACAGCCCGCCCTCGTGGCGCGCATAGAGCACGTCGAACGCGGCGGCGTCACCGTGGGCGTAGGCCAGCATCAACTGATCGTCGGGCATGGCGTCGCGCTCGGTGGCGGCTTTGGCGGAAGGGGCGCGTGGGAGCGCAGACATCGGCGGATTTTCACCTGAGCTTGTACGGACGGCGGAAGGCATCGGGGTTCGCCTCCAGAAAAAAAGTCACACGCGATTAACCCCGGGACTGCAGGCCGGTCGTATCAGCCTGCATCTCACAACCCGGAGTCCTTTCATGGCCCAGCCCTTCGCTCCCCGTTTTCGCCGCCCGCTGGTCGTGCTGCTGTGCGCCCAGTTCCTGTGGAGCGCCAGCGGCGCCACCGAGATCCCGGCGGTGGGTGCCAACACGCGTTGGCCTCAACCGGCGCTGCAGATCTCGCAGACCGAACCGAACTTCCAGGCGCCCTCGGCCACCCATTGCGCACGGCCTGTACAGACCCATGAGACCCCGGGCGTGCAGAAGGCTCGGCTCGAAAGACCCAGGCCTGTCCGTGCGCCGACGATAGGCCCCCTCGACGCCGCGCCGCCCGAGGCATTGCGCAAGCCGGCACCGGCTGCGGCAGCCGAGACGAAGGCCTACGGCTCGAGCGCCCGCGAGCTGAGTGCGGCCGCGCCTCCTGTAGCGGACTCTGCGCCGGCACCGATCGCCGTGGCGCCTGTTTCGCCGGCACCACCGACCTCGCGCGCCGGCATCGCCCAGGCCGGACGTCCAGCGAACGAACCCGTCACCGCCGGCATGGTCGACGACAACGCCGACTTCAACGAGTACCTGAACTTCCGCGGCCGCACCCAGGTGGCCCACCGCGAGCGCGACATCAGCATGCGCTACCTCCTGCAGGTACGCGACGCGCGCGGCGCGGTGGTGCCCGACGCCGAAGTGGCGGTGCAGGCGCCCAGCGGCGCCGCCATGTGGGCGCGCACCGACGCGGGCGGGCGCGCCTGGCTGCATCCGCTCGCCTTCGACAGGACGCACAGCCGGATGTACGAGGTCACGGTCCGCAAGAACGGCCGGCAGGGCACCGCCTTCCTGCAGCGCGGCCAGAAAAACGCTGTTGACGTGGTGATCGACAAGCCGGGCGCCGGACCTGCGCGCGCCCAGCTCGACCTGGCCTTTCTCATCGACGCCACCGGCTCGATGGCCGACGAGATCGCCAAGCTCAAGGCCACGCTGCGCACCATCGCCGACGAAGTGGCCCGCCTGCCGAGCCGCCCCGACACCTGCTTCGGGCTGGTGGCGTACCGCGACGTCACCGACGATTTCGTCGTGCGCCGCCACGATTTCACAGACAACCTCGATGCCTTCCAGGGCGTGCTCAACGGGCTGCAGGCCGCGGGTGGTGGCGACTACCCCGAAGCAATGAACGAGGCGCTGGCCGAAACCGTTCACCAGCTGAGCTGGCGCGGCACCGGCACCACCCGCCTGGTCGTGCTGCTGGCCGATGCGCCGCCGCACCTGGACTATGGCGGCCCGCAGTACGACGACAGCATGGTCGCGGCGCTGGGCAAGGGCATCAAGGTGTTCAGCGTGGGGGCGTCGGGGCTCGACAAGCAGGGCGAATACATCCAGCGCCAGATCGCGCAGTACACGGGCGGGCGCTTCGTTTTCCTGACCTACAAGGAGGGTTCGAAGCCGGCGAGCGGTCCGGGCTCGGAGACCCTGCACGACGTTTCCAACTACTCGGTCCAGACGCTGGACCGGCTGATCGTGCGGCTGGTGACGGAAGAATTGGGCAAGCTGCCGGCTGGTGGTTGAAGTCGTCCCGCGGACTGGGCTATAATTTTAGGCTCAGCGCAAAACGCTGAACGGCTCTTTAGCTCAGTCGGTTAGAGCGATGGAATCATAATCCACAGGTCCGCGGTTCGAATCCGTGAAGAGCCACCAACACTGCTGAAGCGGTTCTCCGCTAAAGTCAAAAGCCCTAAGTAGATCAACTACTTAGGGCTTTTTTTCGTCTGGCCGCGCCGAAAACCCCGCCCTCATGAACCTGCCCCAGCAATCCGGACCGGAACACGATGCACGTGGCACGGTGCTCGAAGTCCTCCTCGCATTCCTCAAGCTCGGCCTGACTTCTTTCGGCGGACCGGTGGCGCACCTGGGCTACTTCCGCGCGGAATTCGTCGAGCGCCGCGGATGGCTGGACGACAAGAGCTACTCCGACCTGGTCGCGCTGTGCCAGTTCCTGCCCGGCCCCGCGAGCAGCCAGGTCGGCATGGCGCTGGGCCTGGGGCGCGCGGGGTGGGGTGGCGCGATGGCGGCATGGATCGGCTTCACGCTCCCTTCGGCGGTGGCGCTCATCCTGTTTGCAGCCGGCGTCACGCAATGGACGGCCCTTTCCCAATCGGGCGCAGTCCATGGCCTGAAAGTCGTCGCGGTTGCCGTCGTCGCGCAAGCGGTCTGGGGCATGGCCAAGTCGCTGTGCCCTGATCGCCTGCGTGCAGGCGTCGCCATTGCCGCGGCCTTGCTGGTGCTCGCAGTTCCCTCGGCAACGGGCCAGATCGCGGCCATCGCCGCAGGCGGCCTGGTGGGGCGGTGGGCGCTGAAGCTCGGCCATCTTCCCGCCGCGCGGCACCACGACTACGGCGTGAGCAAGGCGACCGGCGCTGCCCTGCTGGGCCTTTTCGTTGTCCTGCTCGCAGCCTTGCCGTTGCTGGCCACGGCGATGCACTCACCGGCGCTGTCTGTCGTCGCCGGGTTCTACAAGGCCGGCGCGCTGGTCTTCGGCGGCGGGCATGTCGTGCTTCCCCTGCTGCAAGCCGGTGTGGTGCCCAACGGCCTGGTCTCGAACGACGTCTTCCTCGCGGGCTACGGTGCCGCCCAAGCGGTGCCGGGCCCGTTGTTCACCTTTGCGGCTTTTCTCGGCGCCGTCATGCCCGGGCCTTTTGGCGGCTGGGTGGGCGGTGTGGTGTTGCTCCTTGCCATCTTTCTTCCCGCCTCGCTGCTGGTGATCGGCGCGCTTCCATTCTGGGAAACCTTGCGCCAGCGCGATGGCATCCAGCGCGCGATGGCCGGCATCAACGCCGCGGTCGTCGGCGTCCTGCTGGCCGCGCTCTACGATCCGGCGTGGACCAGCGCCATCCGCTCGCCAGCCGATTTCGGACTGGCCCTGGCGGCATTCGGACTGCTGGTCTACGCGCGTGTTTCGCCGGTGCTGGTCGTCGCACTGGCTGCGGTCGCCGGATGGCTGCTCGCCCTTTGAGGCTGCATGCAACAGACCGCGTCGGTCGTTACTCGTTGATCTCCGGCTCTACCAGCCTCGCGAGATTCCGCAGCGACTCCTGCCAGCCCAGATAACAGGCTTCCACCGGAATCACTTCGGGCAGCCCTTCCTGGACGATGCTCAGCTCGGTGCCGACCGAAACCTGCTTCAGCGTGACGGTCACCTGGACCTTGCCGGGCAAGTTCGGATCGTCGAAAACGTCGGTGTAGCGCAGCCGTTCGTTCGGTACGAGCTCCAGGTATTCGCCGCCGAACGAATGGCTCTTGCCCGTGGTGAAGTTCGTGAACGACATCCTGTACTTGCCGCCCACCTTGGCTTCCATCTCGTGGACCTTTCCAGTGAAGCCATTGGGCGGGAGCCAGCGCGCCTTGGCGTCCGCGTCGAGGAATGCCCGATAGACCTTTTCGGGTTTCGCGGCAAGAACGCGATGCAATCTGACTGTGTTGGTGCTCATGGTTCTTCCTTTCGAAACCGTGAGCCTACGGACATCCAACATGCGTCACAAGGACCGAAAAACCGTAGATCCTGCCAATGCGTCTCGCCCGGCGAAGCTTCTTCTACGCAGCTTCCAGTCGCTCGGCCACTTCGTGCCTGCCCAGCTCTCTGACGGCTGCAAGCTTCTCGAGTTGCGCCGCACGGGGCCGGGCCTTCCCCTGCTCCCAGTGATAGATCGTCTGCCCCGAGACGCCCACGAGTTTCCCGTAGGACGCGGCGGAGAGACCGAGCTTGCTGCGATGTGCAGCCAGCCGTGTCGCACTGAATCGCCGCTTCGGCCCCGATTCACCCGCTTCGCCGGATTCATCGGCAGGCGCGCGCCGCGCGGAGCCCTTGGCAGCACGCCGCAGCTCTTTCTCCAACGCACTCACCTGTCGACGCAATGCAGCAATCGAGGCGCGATGGGTGGCGGATGCCTTCTTGAGGATGTCGATCTCCGCGCGCACTTCTTTCCTGGCAACGCGTGAGATTTCGGCTTTGAGGATGGATGCAATGTTTGGCATGCCCGCATTGTGACCAAAACGTAAACGTCCTCGATGTCAGGACCTGTCAACGCAACTGCAAGCTACCTAGGCCGGGCCTGGGCACGCGTTCGCATGATCCGTTCAAGGCACACGCACATACACATCCGGCACGTACTTCTCCATGAGCGTCTGCGGCCGTGACGGCGGTGTGAAGCCGAACTTCGCGTAGAGCCCGTGCGCATCGCTGGTTGCCAGCATGAAGCGTCGCAGCCCCTGCAGCTGCGGATGGGCCATCACCGCAGCGACCAGCGCCGCGCTGTACCCCTTGCCGCGATGTTCCTTCAGCACGAACACATCGACGAGGTAGGCGAAGGTCGCGCAGTCGGACACGACCCGCGCAAACGCAACTTGCGAGCCGCCAAGAAAGCCGCCGAAGTTCAGCGAGTTCCGGATGGACGTGCGCACGGTCTCGATCGGAATCTGCCGCGCCCATGCCGACTCTTCCGACAGGAAGCGATGGATGAGCGGCACGTCCAGGTCCTCGATCGCGGTGGAGATTCGAAGTTGATGGTCCATGTCGGCGAGCATAAGCAAAGCCCTTTCATCCGCGAAGTGCTGCGACATGCGCCGGCCGCACACCTCGCCGATAATCCGCGCCAATGCCCACGCCCTTTTACGCCGCACCGAACAGGCACGCAGCCCATGCGGTCTGGCGACGTCCGGGCGTGCCGCTGATCCGCTGGGCGTTGCTGTGGTTCGCGCTCTCGCTCGGCGCGGCCATCGCCTCGCCGATGGTGCATCCGGTGTCGATGGAACTGGTCTGCTCGGCCAGCGGCTCGGTCAAGGCCATCGTGCACACCGACGACGGCGCGCACGAGCTGGGCACCGGCCACCTCGACTGCCCGTTGTGCGTGCTCGGCGGCGCACCACCCGCAGCGCCCGGCTTCTCGCTGCCGGCCGTTGTGCCTGCGGTCCACGCGGCCGCGCTGGTTGCGCACACGCACATCGCAGCCATCACCGCAGCGCCGCCGCCGGCGCGCGGGCCGCCCTCGCTCTGCTGATTCGCTTCCGGTTCCTGCGCATGTGAGATGCCGCCTCGATGGAGGCCGCCTGCCGCATCGCGCGTTCCCGCCATTCATGCGCTCGCGTTCGCGCGAACGCCAGAGAGAGAGAGCTTTCATGCACACGACACGACCTCGACAATTTTCCCGCCGCCATCTGCTCATCGCCGGCGGCGGCCTCGCCGCGCTGTCCCTCGTCGCTTGCGACAAGGTACTGCCCGTGAGCTTCAACGGCATCGACATCACCGGCGCCAACTACGCGCAGGACTTTCGCCTGACCGACCCCGACGGCCGCGAACGCACCGTCGCCGACTTCAAGGGGAAGGCCGTGATGCTGTTCTTCGGCTTCACGCAATGCCCCGACGTCTGCCCCACCGCGCTGCTGCGCGCCGCCGAGATCCGCCACATGCTCGGCGCAGACGGCGAGCGCCTGCAGGTGATCTTTGTCACCGTCGATCCGGAGCGCGACACGCCCGTCGTGCTCAAGGCCTACACGAACGCTTTCGACCCAAGCTTCATCGGGCTCTATGGCGACCTTCAGAGAACCAGCGAGACGGCCAAGGCCTTCAAGGCCTACTACAAGAAAGTGCCCACCGGTTCCTCGTACACGATGGACCATTCGGCCTTCAGCTACGTGTACGACCCGCAAGGAAAAATCCGGCTGGTGCTGCGCCACGAACAGGGTGCGCCGGAATGCGCCGAGGACCTGCGCAAGATTCTCCAGACGACCGCCTGAGCACCGACCCAATTCGACTCGATCCAACCCGATCCATTCATACATCCAAGGAGATTTCCCTCATGACGAACATGACCCCCATCGCCCGCATCCTCGCTCTCTCCGCCGCTTCGTTCCTCGTGGCCACCGCGCACGCGCAGGTCACCGTCAAGGAGGCGTGGGTTCGCGCGACCGTGCCGCAGCAGCAGGCCACCGGCGCGTTCATGCAGCTCAACGCCGCGAAGGACACGAAACTCATCTCGGCCAGCTCACCCGTCACGCCCATCGTCGAAGTCCACGAGATGGCCATGCAGGACGGCGTGATGCGCATGCGCCAGGTGCCCTCGGTCGCGCTGCCTGCGGGCAAGACGGTCGAGCTCAAGCCCGGCGGCTATCACGTGATGCTGCTCGACCTCAAGCAACAGGTGAAGGAAGGCGACACCGTGCCGCTCACGCTGGTGTTCGAAGGCCAGGACGGCAAGCGCGAAACGCTGGAAGTGAAGGCACCGGTGCGCGCACTCAACAGCACGGCCAAGCCCGCTGCCGCGCATGGCGAGCACAAGCACTGAGCGAGGCCGCGATCGATTGATCTCTCGATCGCTGTGCACCAACGGCCGGCGATGTTACCCAAGGCCGTCGCGCATCGCACAAGAAATCTGCTGAGGATTTCCCCCTATGCCGACCCCGGACCTACCGGTTTGCGTAGCCCGCATTCCCCGCCGGCCGAAGGGCTGCTCATTCAACAGGCAACGTGGTGGGAAGGCCCGTCAATGCTCGCTCTGAAGGTCGCCCTCCTCCGGCAACCCACAGAGTTGTCCACAGAAAAATCGAACAAGTCATCAAACTGACTTCGCTGCGACATATCCCTTGAACATTTCCCGCAGCTTCGTTTTCAGCAGCTTGCCGGTGGCTGTATGCGGCAGGCTGTCGACGAAAGCCACGTCGTCGGGCAGCCACCACTTCGCCACCCGCGTCGAAAGAAAAGTGAGCAGTTCCTCGCCCGTGACCTCCGCGCCTGCGCGCTTCACCACGATGAGCAGCGGCCTCTCTTGCCACTTCGGATGCGCGACGCCGATCACCGCGGCCTCGGCCACGGCCGGATGCGCACTCGCGGCGTTCTCCAGGTCGATGGACGAGATCCACTCGCCGCCCGACTTGATGACGTCCTTTGCGCGGTCGACCAGTTGCACATAGCCGTCTTCGTCGATGGTGGCGACGTCGCCGGTCGGAAAGAACCCTTCGGCATCGAGCACGCTGCCGCCCTCGCCCTTGAAGTAGCCGCTCGCAATCCACGGGCCGCGCACATGCAGGTGGCCGAAGGCCTTGCCGTCGTGCGGCAGGCGCCGGCCGTCTTCGCCGACGATCTTGATCTCCACGCCCCACACACCGCGGCCCTGCTTCATCTTCACCGTCGTCTGCTCCTCCTTCGATAGCGCGCGGTGCTTGGGCAGCAGGTTGCCGATCACGCCGATGGGGCTGGTCTCGGTCATGCCCCAGCCCTGCACGAAGTCGGCGCCGAAGTCGCGCTCGAAGCGTTCGATCATGGCGCGCGGCGTGGCCGCACCGCCCACGCCAATGCGCTTGAGGCCGATGGCGTGCGTGTCGATCTCCGGATGCGCGTCGAAGTACTGGAACAGCATGAGCCAGATGGTCGGCACCGCTTGAGAGAAGCCGACTTTTTCGTCGCGCATCAGCTCGTACAGGCTCTGCGGGTCCATGTGCGGGCCGGGCATCACGAGCTTCATGCCGGTCATCGCGGCCGCATACGGCATGCCCCATGCATTGGCGTGGAACATCGGCACCGCGAGCAGCAGCGTCATCTGCGAGTTGACGCCGAAGGTGTCGGGCGCGCACTCCATCAGCGAATGCAGCACAGTGGAGCGGTGCGAATACAAGACGCCCTTGGGGTTGCCCGTGGTGCCCGAGGTGTAGCAGAGCGACGAGGCGGTGCGCTCGTCGAACTCGGGCCAGGTGTAGTCCTCGCTCTGCGCGCCGACGAGCTCGTCGTAGCACAGCAGGTTCGGCACGTCGATGGCGGGCATGTGCGCGCGATCGGTCATCGCGATGAAGGCGCGCACGGTCTTCAACTGCGGCGCGAGCTTCTCGACCAGCGGCGCGAAGGTGGTGTCGAAGAACAGCACCTTGTCTTCCGCGTGATTGACGATGTAGTCGATCTGCTCCGGAAAGAGCCGCGGGTTCACCGTGTGCAGCACAGCGCCCGAACCCGAGACGCCGTAGTACAGCGCGAGGTGGCGATACGTGTTCCATGCGAGCGTGCCCACGCGGTCGCCGGGCTCGACGCCGAGCACCTTCATCGCGTTGGCAACCTGCTTCGAGCGGCGCTGCACCTCGCCATAGTTGGTACGGTGGACCGCCCCCTCCACCGTGCGTCCCACGATCTCGGCGCGCGGGTGAAAGGTGGCCGCATGGTCGATCAGCGAAGAGATCAACAGCGGGCGGTCTTGCATCAATCCGAACATGTTCTTGTCTCCTGTGCGCCGGGGGGAATCTCATGCAGCGGCCGGCTGCATCGTAGGCAGGGGCCTCTGCACGCCACATCGTCGGAACGGACGATTGAGCACCCCGGGGTTGTCCCTAGCATCGGCCTCGTTCAAGATGAACTTATCCCTGCCCTCTTCCCGAATGAAAGCCAAAGCATGAACGTGTACGAAGCCGTTGCGAGCCGTCGATCGGTGCGCGAATTTCTCGATGCGCCCGTGGCGCCGGACGTCATCCGCCGCGTGCTGCAGGAAGCGTTGCGCGCACCATCGGGCGGCAACCTGCAGCCCTGGCACCTGCACGTGGTGGGCGGCGAGCGGCTCGACGAACTCAAGGCCCTCATGCGCACCCGCGTGCAGGAAATGCCGACCGGCGAAGGCAGCGAATACGACATCTACCCGCGCGAACTCGTCGCGCCCTATCGTGAACGCCGCTTCGCGGTCGGCGAGGCGATGTATGCGCGCCTGGGCATCCCGCGCGAAGACAAGGCCGCGCGCCGCGAATGGTTTGCGCGCAACTACCAGTTCTTCGGCGCGCCGCTCGCCTTGTTCTGTACGGTGGACCGTCGCATGGGGCGGCCGCAGTGGTCCGACCTCGGGATGATGTTGCAGAACGTCATGCTGCTGCTGCGCGCGGAAGGCCTGGACAGCTGCCCGCAGGAATGCTGGGCGATCTATCCGCAGACCATCGGCCGATTCATCGAACTGCCGCCCGAGCGGATGCTGTTCACCGGCATGGCCATCGGGTACGCGGACCGGAGCAAGCCGCTCGATGCGCTGGTGACGGAGCGTGCGCCGCTTGGCGAAGTGGCGCAGTTCATCGGCATCTGACCGGCCCTCGGCCGATTGGCGGAGGTGCAAATGGAACGATGTCCCGCTAATATCGCCCCGCCCATCTGGGTGGAGGAGACAAAAAAATGCCCGCGATACTGCACCTTTCCAGCCTTCGTCTTGCCCTGTTTGCCCTGCTGCCGTTCGCGCTCGCGTCATGCGGCGGAGGCGGAGGCGGCGGCGGCGGTGGCTTCTCGTTCTTTCCATTTCCGCCGGGCGACAGCAATCCGCCGCCCGCGGCCGAAGCGAAGTACATGGTGGGCGGCAGTGTCAGCGGCCTGCTCGGCAGCGGCCTGGTATTGCAACTGGCCGGCTCGGCCGACGTGACCGTTGCGGCGGATGGCAACTTCGTCTTCAGCGAGAAGCGCGCCAAGGGCACGAGCTATGCAGTAAGCGTCAAGCAGCAGCCGGCCACCCCTGCCCAGACCTGCACGGTGAACAACGCCGCCGGGACCATCGGCGATGCCGACGTCGCCAATGTGGCGGTGGTCTGCGCCACCACGAGCCAAAAGGTGAGCGTCACGGTCACGAACCTCGACACGGCCGGCGGCCTTGTGCTGCAGAACAACGCGGGCGACGACCTCGCCGTGAACGCCAACGGCACCTTCAGCTTCACGACGCCGGTAGCGGTCGGTGCCGACTACGGCGTGACGGTGAAAACGCAGCCCGCCGCGCTCCAGGTGTGCATTGCGAAGCAGGCGTTCGGCACTGTGACCGCAGCGCCCATCGCTGCGGTGACGGTTGCCTGCACGACGCCGGGGGCCGACCGCTTCGCCTTCACCGCCAACGAGGGCTCGAGCAATGTGTCGATGTACACCGTTCTGGCCAATGGCAGCCTGTCGAATATCGGCAACTTCCCGGTGGGCGGGACGCCGCAGCATGTGACAACGCATCCTTCGAAGCCGTACGTCTATGCCAGCAACATCTCCGGCGCCACCAGGGGCGTCATCCAGTACACCATCGACACCAGCACCGTCCCCACGGGCACGCTGACGCAGCAGCGCACCATCACCGCCGGTGTCGGAACGAGCCCGCTCTTCGTCGGCATCGCGCCCAACGGCCTGCATGCCTATGTGATCGGAGACGGGATGCTGCGCAGCCTCGACGTCGACGCCAATACCGGTGAACTCACCGGCGGCACGGCCATTGCCGGTGGCAGCAACCGCAAGATCGGCCTCGACCCGCAGGGTCGCTTCGCTTTCGTGGTCAGTGGCAGCTCCCTGAACACGTTCCGCCTGGACCCGAACACGGGGTCACCGATCTCGCCACCCGCGTCTGTCACGCTGCCCGCCAACAGCGGACTCACCGACATCGCCATCGAGCCTACCGGCCGCTTCGCCTATGCAAACGCCGGCATCAATCCCGGCACGCTGCTCGCCTACTCGATCGACGCAACCACGGGCGCGCTGACCCAGATCGGCTCGATCCCCACTGGCAACACGCCCTTTGGCATGGCAATCGATCCGAGCGGCCGCTTCCTGTATGCGGCAAACAGAAACTCCAACAACGTCTCGGCATACAGCATCGACCCACGAACCGGCGCGCTCACGCCGGTGCCGGGCCAGCCTTTCGCGGCGGGCAACGTGCCCAACTCCGTGACCGTGGACCGCACGGGCCGCTTCGCCTACACGGCCAACCAGGCCGACAACACGATCACCGTCTTCACGATCGACAGGACGACCGGTGCACTCGGTACGGGCGTCAACTTCCCGTCCCTGGGCATGGGGCCTCAGTTCCTCGCGCTCTCGAGATAACGCGGCGCGCCGGTGCGGAACGGATCGTGCTAGACGGGAAGGACCTCTTCCAGGCCTCCTCCCCTCATGCTCATCGCCCAGATCTCCGACCCCCACGTCCGCCCCGCCGGCCAGCTCTACCAGGGCGTGGTCGATTCGAACCGGATGTTCGAAGAAGCCATCGCCCACCTGCACGGGCTCGACCGGCGGCCCGACCTGGTGTTGCTGACGGGCGACCTGGTCGATGAAGGACGGCCCGAGGAATACGCGCAGGTCCGCCGCCTGCTCGCGCAGCTCTCGATTCCGCACCTCGTCATCCCCGGCAACCACGACCACCGCGAGAACTTCCGCGCCGCCTTCGCGGACCACGCCTATCTGCCCGCCACAGGCGCGCTGCACTACTGCGTCGACGCGCACCCGGTGCGCATCGTCGCGCTCGACTCGTGCATTCCCGGACTCCACCACGGGCACGTCGACGCCGAAGGCCTCGCATGGCTGCAGCGCACGCTCGAAGCCGACCGCAAGAAGCCGACGCTGCTGATGCTGCATCACCCGCCGTTCACCAGCGGCATTCCATACATGGACAGCTACCGGTACATCGACACGGCGCCGCTCGAAGCCATCGTGCGAAGCGCAGGCAACATCGAGCTCGTGCTCTGCGGACATGTGCACCGCACGATGCTCAAGCGCTGGGCGGGCACGGTCGTCTGTTCGTGCCCGAGCAGCACGACCGAGATCGCCCTGCAACTCGCGCCCGATGCGGCGCCCGCGTCCTACCTGGGGCGACCGGGCTGCATGCTGCATCTGTGGGATGAGGCAGAGGGCATGGTGAGCCATGTGAGTCACATCGGAAGGATGGACGGGCCGTATCCGTTTGCGTGACACCGCCGCGCACGAATTCGCATGCTCGCTCATGCTTGCGAGCGGCATCGGGCGGCGGCGATCCATTCGATCAACCCGCAAGCGCGACATGCCCCTGCGGCAGAATCCGCGCACCAACGCGGCTCCGCGGCGGATCACCAGCACAGGCATTGCACCATGGGCTTCAGCATCTACTACACCGCGAAGCGGGCCACGCCGCTGACCCCCACCGAAGTGCAGCGCATCGACGCGATCGTGCAGTCGTTCGAGGTCACCGCCGAGATCGAGCGCTACGCCCACACGGGCAAGGGCCTCAATTGGGAAAGCTTCACGCTGTACGAGGCATCGCGGCTCACCGGTGAAGATGTGCTGTCGGGTGCCACGGCCCTTCCCGACAACAAGGCCTTCGCCATGCACAAGGGCGGGCGTCACTGGGTCGATTGCCTCAACCGAATCCGCCGTGAAGTGCTCGCCGATGCGACGTGGAGCGTGCAGATCGAAGACGACGAACTGCTGTGGGACGACAAGCACGGCTGGCACGACAAGGCATCCGATGGACTCGCATCGCTGTGGCTCGGCTGCCTGCTGAGTTCGCCGTTCCGGTTGTTCGCCCGCAGCGCGTGAACCCACGATGAACAACGCAGCCGATTTCCACACGCAGGAAGACGACGTGTTCGGCCGCATCGCCGGACGCTACGACCTGCTGTCTGACCTCTTCAGCTTCGGCATCCATCGGCTGTGGAAGCGAAGAGTGGCGGCAATCATCACGCGGGAGCCTTGGACCGATCTCCTGGATGTCGCTGCAGGCACGGGCGATGTCGTGCTGAAAGTGGCACGGCGCCAGGGCCTGCGATCCGGCCAGAAGATCGTCGCCTCGGACATCAGCCCGCAGATGCTCGCCATCGCGCGCCGGCGTGCCACGCAGCTGAAGGTGCCGGTCGAGTTCCGAGTGCTCGATGCACACGCGATGCCGGGCGTCGCGGACAACAGCGTCGACCTCTATTCCATCTCGCTGGGCCTCAAGATCTGCGAGCGAAAGCTGGCGCTGCGGGAAGCGCTCCGCGTGCTGAAACCGGGTGGCCGCTTCATCGCGCTCGAGGCATCCAACATCTCGGTGCGCTGGCTTCACCGGGCCTACCTCGGCTACATGGCCGTGTGCATGCCTGTCATCGGATGGGCCGCGACCGGCGGCGATGCCTCGGCCTACCGCTACCTGCTCAAGGGCATCCAGGATTTCCCCACGGCCGAAGGGCTGGCCGCGGAGCTCCGGGAGATGGGCTTCGCGGACGTCTCGTTCGAGCGGCTGTCGCTCGGGATCGTGGCGATCCATACCGCGCGCAAGCCCTTCGGACCGCGCCCCTGACTGCTACCTTCGGTATCGCCAGACGATACCTTTTGCCTTTGCGGCATCGGCGGACAAGTTGCGCCGTTACAGTCGCCGCGCCCGATTTTTCCGTCTGGAATCACCCGGGCCCCACCCGCCCCCGATCCTGCGCCGCCCCTCCGGTGCCTCGGGCGAACGCGAACGCAGACACCTGAAGCCCCCCATGTCGCTGGTCAAGAAAGCAATCGAAGAACACAAGGCCGCGATCGCTGCGCGTGCCGCCAGCAAGGCCGCTGCCGCCATCAACACGCAGGTCGCGCGCGAAGCGTTTCTCTCGGATTTCAAGACACGGGTCGAAGCGGGCGTGAGGCCGCTGCTCGACGCCTTCGTCGCGGACCTCGTCGCCTCGCGGCACGATGCGCTCGTCGACGACGATCTCGCCAACCCCTACAAGCCCTACATCTCGGTGCGCTTCTCGCCGGTCGCCGGCGTGAGGCTTGAAGACCTCGCTTCGCGGGAATCGGTCTTCACGCTGCGCGCCTTCGCGGCAACGCGGCAGGTGCACCACGTGTCTTCCTACGACCAGCGCTCGGGCGAACACGGCGTCACGCACGAGGCGCTGGGCATCGAGTCGGTGAATCCGTCGCGCGTCGAGCGGGGTTTCGAGGAGTGCCTGCGGGCCGCGCTGAAGGCCTGGCACGCCTGAGCGCGCGAACGGGCCGGCCGCGCCTGCTTGCATCGGACCGAGTTTCGGCCAACAGTGATGGGCCGCCCCACTCACGGAGGTTCACGCGATGGATGAAGACCTCGATGCATTCACCCGCGACGCGCTCGTCGCCGAGGTCCGCAAGCTGCGCGCCGCCATCAGGCAACACCGCGATTCGAGCGGCCACGACCTGTGCTGGCACCACCCCGGTCTCTGGGCGCTGCTGCCCGACAAGCGCGACCCGAGTTTCATCGTGCCCGACTGGCCGCAGTTCATGCGCGGCTGCGTGCGCTACCGGCAATCGCTCGACGCGCAGGCGCCCGGTGCGCCGCGCACGCAGGCCGAGTTCGACGACCGTTCGCAGCCATCGTCCGCAGGACGCGTGATCACGCGCCGTAGAGCACGAACCCGGCCCAGTAAGCCGGCCGGCGCAGCTTCTCGCCGTGCTCGCCGCTCGCGAACGCCCGCTTCGTGCCGGCGAGCGCCTGCTGCGTCGGCTCGCCGGCGTTGAGCCGCCGGAAGAATGCTTCCATGAAGCGCGCGGTGCTCTCGTCGCTCACCGGCCACAGCGTCATCACCGTGCTGGTGTTGCCCGCCATGTAGAGCGCGTAGGGCAAGCCCATCACGCCCTCGCCATGAACGACTTTGCCGACACCGGTGTCGCAGGCGGACATCACCACCAGGTCGCTGCGCAGCGTGTAGGCGGGCCACTCCGCCGCCGTGACGTAGCCGTCGAGCGTGGGCGGATTGCCGACCTGCCCGAGCACCAGCGCGCTCAGCGCGGGCACCGAGGTGCTCAGATAGCCGTGCACCGAGAACAGGAGGCGCCGGTAGCGGGCGAGCTGGCCCGAGCCGTCCATGTCGAGGAGCTTGCGCTCGGTGGCATTGCCGCCGGTCACGACATCGACGCGGCCCCGGTCGACGGCGCGCCGCACCGCATCGATCTCGCGCGCCGTGCCCGGCAGGTTGTCCCAGGTGCTCTCGCGCAGCAGCGCGATCGCTTCGTCGACACCCTCGTCGCTGTCGGCAATCGACTGCGCCGCAGCCTCGCGGTCGACCACGCCCGGCGCCGCCGAACGCGAGCTCGCCCGCGCGCCGTCGCCGGCGGCGCTGTAGACCGGATTGCCGAAGGCCAGCAGCGCTCGACGCGAAGGCAGCTTTGCATAGGCCTCCCTGCGCGACGCGAGCGCTGCGAGCATCGACAGCGACTGGATGTAGCTCAGCTCGCGCGTGCCGGCCATCGGCCGGCCGTCGAACGGCAGTGCTTCGAAGGGCAGCAGCGCCAATGCCGCATCGGGCGCGACGACGATCTTGTCATGCGAGCGGATCAGCGCCGCCATGGGCTCGAGCAGTTGCGCCGACAGCAGCGCGCCCAGCGGCGCCGCGTCGTCCACGGCGACCGCGCCGGGCGCGGGCGGCTTGTCGCGCAGGCCGAGGCGATAGCTGCCCGGCCCCGTCTGCCACACCGCCTGCTGCGGCTCGAGCGCATCGCCCGAGAGCTTGCGAAAGGCCTCGACGGTGGCCGCGAGATCGGGTGCCGGGGCGAGCTCGGAGGCATGGCGCAGTCCGCTGCGGTCCACCGCAAAGGCCATGACCCGCGCGCCGTCCACGAGATAGCTGATGAAGAGCGTGTCGGCGGGCAGCAGGCGGCGCGCATCGGCCAGCGTGGCCTTCGGCGCTTCGGCCAGTTGCCGGTACTTGGGATAGCGGGCGCGCAGGCGCGTCTGCAGGTCGGCGTAGGCACGCACGACGATGTTGCGCTCCGACTCCAGCTGCTGGCGGCGGTCGGCCTGGCCTGCGGCCGCGTCGATGTTGCGGTCCAGCGCGGCGAGCCTGGCCTCATGCAGCGCGATGGCCTTCTGCGCGTCGGCCGGCAGCGCGCCGGAGCGGTTAGCGCGCTGCAGCGCCATGCCCTCGAGCAGCGTGCGCGCCTTCGACAGCTCGGCCAGCTCGAACGCGCGATCGGCCTCCCCGCCGCGCAGGCTCGCGAGCGCGTAGTGGCGGTAGCCCTCCACATAGCGCTCGAACAGCGTGCGGCGGCTCTTCGGGCTCAGCCCGTGCTGCGCGCGAAGCGATTCGACGTGCGCGACATACGCCGGCAGAAAAGGCCGCACGCTGTCGAGCTCGTCGGCCTGCAGGGCCGCGCTCATGCGGTCGATCAGCGCGAGCAGCGTCTCGGGGTGCGCATCGCCCAGCAGGCGCACATAGCCCTCGTGGGCCTGCGTCAGAAGCACCAGCGCGCCGGCCGCATCGCCGGCGGACAGCCGCGCCCTGCCCGCGCTGCGCAGCGCCGCCAGCGTCAGCGGGTGCATCTCGCCCATGACCTCGCGGCGCATCTGCAGCGCCTCGCCGGTCACGCGCACCGCCTCCGCGTGGTCGCCTTGCGCATCGAGCACGCTCGCATGCACGTTCATTGCATAGAGCGTCTCGGGATGGCGCGCACCGCGCAGGCCCGAGAGCGTGTCCCACGCCTGCTGCGAAAGCGCGCGCGCCTCGCCCAGGCGGCCTGCGCGCCGCAAGTCGATGGCCAGCGCGCTCGCCGCATATTGGGTGCGCGGATGCGCGGGGCCGAAGGTGCGGCGCGCGAGGTCGTGGCCCTGCTGCGAAAGGCTCTGGGCCTCGCGCGTCCGCGACAGCATGCCGTAGGTGGCGGCGAGGCTGCCGAGCGAGCTCAGCGTATCGGGCGCAGCCGGGCCGAGCGCCGTCTGGCGCGCACGATAGACCGCTTCGTGCGCGATGAGCGCATCGGCGTACTGCCCGAGGTCGGTGTAGTTGGCCGCCACCGAGTTGCGAAAGCGCAAGGTGGTCGGATCGTTCGCACCCCAGCGCGCCTCGGCTTCGCCCGCGAGTTCGCGCGAGAGCGCGAGCGCCTCGGCGTAGCGCCCCGCCTGTCCCAGCGCCACGCCGAGGTTGTGGCGCGCAACCAGCGTGTTGCGCGCGCCCGCCCCCTGCGTCTGGAGCGTCTTGCGCGCAACCGCCTCCTGCACCGCGATCGCCTCCTGGCAGCGGCCGACCTTGCACAGCTGAAGCGCCCATGCGTTCTGCGCGGCGAGTGCGGCGTTGGCGTCTTCGCCCCAGAACGCGCGGCGTGCGTCGCGCCGCTTTTCGAGCCAGCGCAATTGCGCTTCGTCGTCGGCGCGCAGCTCGCTGTTGTCGATGAGCCGGCCGAGCACGAGGTCCTCGGCCAGGTAGCGCTGCATCGGGTCCTTCGCATTCGGCGACGCGCCGTCGATGGCGCCGAGCGCGCTTTCCAGCGTGCGCCCCGCGTCGGCGAACCGGCCCTGAGCGCTCGTTGCCTCGGCCTCTTCGAGTTGCTGGCGCACGCTCGCGAACTCGCCGGCGAGGATGCGCAGCGGGTCCGGCGCGGCAGGCGCGCGCGTGCCGCCCGCGGAGGCCGATGCAGCCGCAGGCGCCGTTGTTTTCTCTTGGGCCGAAGCACCGATGAAGCTTGCGGGAATCAGCAGAAGTAGCGCGACAACACCGTTTCTCGTTAGCATCGATATCGGACGAATTGCAGTGAAAAAAGTATAGGAGCGACATGTCGCCCCTCCTCCTACGAAGATCCGTAGTCACACATCCAGTCATGACAATTTCCAGGCTCTCCACACCCGCCGCCCTGCTCTGCCTTTTCGTCGCCACGCAGAGTGCGGCCTTCAACCTCATCACCGAAGACGAAGCGCGCCTGCCATCGGCCTACCAGGAAGGCAAGCGCGCCGGACTCACCCGCGGCCCGGGCATCGACGTGGCAAGCCCCGCCGGCACCGTGCAGAAAAACGGCGTTGCGCTGAAGGTGCAGTTCAAGTCGCGCGGCGGCGTCGCGATCGATCCGAAGACGGTGCGCGTGGTGTACATGAAGAACCCCGCCGTCGATCTCACCGATCGCATCCGCACGCATGTGAGCGGCACCGGCATCGAGTTGGACGGCGCGCAGGTGCCAACCGGCGCGCATCAGCTGCGCGTGGAAGTCGGCGACGCCGAGGGCCGCGTCAGCAGCAAGCTCGTGGACTTCAACGCGCAGTGAGCGACAGGCCCAAGCTCGCCGCCGCGGCGCCCGCGCCCGCGTCCGATGCCGCGCTGGTGTCGTGCCCCTACTGCACGGAGAAGATCGCCGTCGCCGCCATCGTCTGCAAGCACTGCCATCGCGACCTCGTCTTCTTCATGCCGCTGCAGCGCGACATCCAAGCGCTGAAGTCGCGCGTGGAAAGCCTCGAGGCGCAGAACCAGCGGCTCACCGCGCTGCTGGTCGCCGACGATGCAGCTGCCGTGGTGGCGCGCGCCGGGCCGGCGGTGCCCGCCGCTACCGACCGCGATGCCGCGCCGGGCGTTGTGGCGATCGTGGGTTTCCTGCTGCTCCCGGTCGCACTGCTGGTGCTCGCGCATGCCGCGATCGTCATGTGGCTCGATCTCTCGCAGGTGTACCTGCGCATCGTGTCGGTCGCACTTCCCGCGTGCATGGGTTTCGCGATGTCGGCGCGCTTTCGCGTGCGCCTCGCGTGGCAGTGGCCGATGGCCGCGGCCATCGGCGCGATCGCGGTCACGCTCATGACCGCCGTGATCGCCTACAGCGACGACCAGCCGCTGGCGCCGCAGGATGCGCGCGAGTGGCGCGAAGTCACCTACTACGTGCTGAGCATCGCCTTCGGGCACATGACGGGCATCCTCGCCGCGCTCGCGGTCTTCCACCGACGCAACAACGCGATGGAGCGCCTGTCGGTGCGGCTGGCTGCCGCCCTGACCGCGGGCACGCCGAAGCAGGGGCGCGCGCAGAAACTCAAGCGCTATACCGAATCGATCCGCGAATTCATCACGCTGGTCACGCCGATCCTTACCGCCCTGGTGTCGATCGCCACGGGCGTGCTGAGCCTCATGAAGAAGTGAGCTGCGGCCTCAGAGCCGCTCGATGATCGTCACGTTCGCCATGCCGCCGCCTTCGCACATCGTCTGCAGCCCATAGCGCTTGCCGCGCTGCGCGAGCGCATGGACCAGCGTGGTCATCAGCTTGGTGCCCGAGGCGCCCAGCGGATGGCCCAGCGCGATCGCGCCGCCGTTCACGTTCAGGCGCTCCGGGTCGGCACCCAGGGCCTGCAGCCAGGCCAGCGGCACCGGCGCGAAGGCCTCGTTGACCTCGTACAGGTCGATGTCCTCGATCTTCATGCCGGCCTTCTTCAAGGCACGCTGCGTCGCGGGCAACGGCGCCTCCAGCATGATCACCGGGTCGTGCCCCATCACGCTCATGTGGTGGATGCGCGCGAGCGGCTTCACGTCCAGCGCCTTGAGCCCGCGCTCGTTGACCACCATCACGCCGCTCGCGCCGTCGCAGATCTGGCTCGCGGTGGCCGCGGTGCAGCGGCCGCCTTCGGCAATGAGCTTCACGCCCGCGATGCTCTCCAGCGTGGCGTCGTAGCGGATGCCTTCGTCGGTGGTGTGCATGTCGCCGGGCTCGGTGCCGTCGTTCAGGCGCGCGGCCACGGACACGATCTCGGCGTCGAACAGGCCCGCCTTCGTCGCCGCGATGGCATTGCGGTGACTGCGCAGCGCGTAGGCGTCGAGCTCGGCTTTCTCGATGCCGTAGTTCCTCGCGATCATCTCGGCGCCGGTGAACTGGCTGAACTGGATGTCGGGGTAGCGCTTCTGCATCAGCGGGCTCACGTAGAAGCCCAGGCCGTTCTTCATCGGCAGGATGTTGGGCGTGCCCATGGGCACGCGCGTCATGCTCTCGACGCCGGCGGCGATCACGATGTCCATGCTGCCCGACATCACGGCCTGCGCCGCGAAGTGCAGCGCCTGCTGCGACGATCCGCACTGCCGGTCGACCGACGTGGCCGGCACCGACTCGGGCAGGCGCGAGGCCAGCACCGCGTTGCGTGCGATGTTCGAGGCCTGCTCGCCCACTTGGCCGACGCAGCCCATGATGACGTCCTCGACCTGCGCGGGATCGACGTCGGTGCGCTCGACCAGCGCATCGAGCACCTGCGCGGCGAGGTCGGCGGGGTGCCAGCCGGACAGGCGGCCGTTGCGGCGGCCGCCTGCGGTGCGGGCGGCGGCGACGATATAGGCTTCGGGCATTCGGGTCTCCAGTCGTTGGTTTGCGAAAAGATTGTCTTACCGCGGCGCCATGCGGATGGCCCCATCCAGCCGCACGCTCTCCCCGTTGAAATAGCCGTTCGTGATCATCAGCTCGGCCAGCGTCGCGTACTCCGCCGGATTGCCCAGGCGCTTGGGAAACGGCACCGATGCCGCGAGCGCTGCCTTCACGTTGTCGGGCGCGCCCTGCAGCAACGGCGTGTCGAAGATGCCCGGCAGGATCGTGTTCACGCGGATGCCCTCGCTCATCAGGTCGCGCGCAATGGGCAGCGTCATGCCGACGATGCCGGCCTTCGACGCTGTGTAGGCCGCCTGCCCCATCTGCCCGTCCTGCGCCGCCACCGAGGCGGTGTTGACGATGGCGCCGCGCTCGCCGTCCTGCAGCGCATCGAGCGTCAACATGCCGGCGGCCGACTTGGCAATGCAGCGGAAGGTGCCCACGAGGTTGATCTGGATGATGCGGTCGAAGTTGGCGAGCGGAAAGTGCTTGATCTCGCCCGTGGCCTTGTCGCGGCTCGCGGTCTTCACCGCGTTGCCGGTGCCCGCGCAGTTGACCAGCACCCGCTCCTGCCCGTGCGCCGCGCGGGCCTTGGCGAAGGCGGCGTCGACCTGCTCTTCGGAGGTGACATCGACCTTGCAGAACACGCCGCCCAGTTCCTTGGCGAGCGCCTCGCCCTGCGCCGCGTTGAGGTCGAACAGCGCGACCTTCACGCCGTGGCTGGCCAGGCGGCGCGCGGTGGCGGCGCCCAGGCCCGAGGCGCCGCCGGTGACGACGGCGGAAATACTGGCATCGAGTTGCATCTTGGCTTGTCTCCGGAAGGTTGTTCTAAAACCAGTTTAGGCAGCAGAATCACCCGCCGGAATCGTCGGAAGCGACGGAATTTCAAGGCGCTCACACCCCGTTTGCGATGCCTTCTCCTGCTTCTCCACCGCCGCCCTCCCTCCGGATTCTCGAGACCAAGCTCAACCCGCCGGCCTTCGTCGCCACGCAGGTGCCGCGCACCGCCATCGGCGAGGCGATTGCCGCGGCCGGCGTGAAGCTGGTGCTCGTGCGTGCGCCGGCCGGCTTCGGCAAGACCACCGCCATGGCGCAGATCCGCGAGCGCATGGAGGCGCAGGGCACCGCCACCGCCTGGCTCACGCTGGACCGCGCCGACAACGACGTCTCGCGCTTTCTCAACTGCCTGGCCGAGGCCGCGCAGCGCCTGGGCGTGGAAGAGCCCCGCGCCAACGGCCCCTTCGACGCCGTCGCCGCGCTGGCCGCGCACGACGCGCCCTTCACCCTGTTCCTGGACGACTTCGAAGTGGTGCAGGAGCCCGCCGTGCTCGGCCTCGTGCGCGAGATCATCGAACAGCTGCCGCGCCGCGGGCAGATCGTGATCGGCTCGCGCAGCCTGCCCGACCTGAGCCTGGGCCGGCTGCGCGCGCGCGGCCAGTTGATGGAGATCGACACCGACCGCCTCCGCTTCACGCTGGAAGAAACCAGCGCCTTCTTCGGACTGCGGCAGGCCCATGCATCGCAAGCCTTGCAGACGCTGCCGGCCGACCTGCTCTCGCAACTGCACCGAAAGACCGAGGGCTGGGTGGCCGCCATCTGGCTCGCGTCGATGGCGCTGGAGCGGCACGGCACCGAGACCGGTTTTGTCGAGCGCTTCTCGGGTTCCGACCGCGCGGTGGCCGAGTACCTGGCCG
The DNA here is from genome assembly GCF_030812215.1 of Variovorax boronicumulans. GTDB lineage: Bacteria > Pseudomonadota > Gammaproteobacteria > Burkholderiales > Burkholderiaceae_C > Variovorax > Variovorax boronicumulans_C. Next base: position 389,843 of record NZ_JAUSSG010000004.1, read on the forward strand.
AAGACGTGCTCGCGCACCAGCCCAAGGACATTCGCGACTTCCTGCTGCGCACCAGCATCCTTCGCCAGCTCGATGCCTCGGTGTGCCAGGCGCTCAACCCGCGCATCGATTGCGCGGCCATCCTGGAACAACTGGCCGCGGCCAATCTTTTCTTGACGCCCGTGAGCGGCGACGGCCGCGCGTGGCGCTATCACAGCCTGTTCGCCGACTTCCTGCGTGCGCAGCTCGCGCGGGAGCAGCCCGGCGAGATCGAGCGGCTGCACCTCGCGGCCTCGGGCTGGTACGAATCGCACGACCGACCCGTGCCCGCCATCGACCATGCGATCGAAGGCGGCGACCATCCGCATGCGCTGACGCTGCTCGACAGCTACGCGGGACAGTTCCTCGAACAGGGCCGCATGCGCATGCTTGCGCGCTGGTTCTCCGCCATTCCCGAACACCAGCTGCGCGCGCACCCGTTCCTGCAACCCATCGCGTTGTGGGCCACCTGCTTCACGCACGGGCCGTGGGAGGCGATGCAGATGCTCGAGCAATCGGGCTGCCTCGACAGCGAGATTCCCGCAGTGCGCGCGAGTGCGCACACCCTGGTGCCGCTGCTGCTCGCGATGCAGGACCGGCACGACGAAGCGTACGAAGTGGGCGGCCCCTGCCTTGCACGGCTGCCGACCGGCCTGCCCTTTGCCGACAGCGTGCTGCTCAACGCGATGGCGCACATCCTTGCCGTGCGCGGCGACCAGCGCGAGGCGCAGCGGCTGCTCGATGCCGCGCGGCGCGAGCAGGGCAACAGCACCTTCAACCGCATGTACACCGAGTCGCTCGCAGGCCTGTTCGATCTGCACGAAGGGCGACTGCGGCAGGCGACGGCGCGGCTTCGCATGGCGGTCGATACGACGCATGCCGTGTCCTACAACCACAGCCACGGCAATGCCTGGGCCGGCGTGCTGTACGCCGGCGTGGTGTACGAGTCGAACCAGTTGCCGCAGGCCGATCACCTGCTGAACGTGTACCTGCCGCTCGCGCGCGACGTCGGCCTGCCGGACCACATGATCCTGAGCCATGTGATGCGCTCGCGCATCGCGTTCCACGCGGGCGACATCGACGCGGCCGTCCTGGCGCTGACCGAACTCGAATACCTCGGGCACCACCGGCAACTGCCGCGCGTGGTGGCCGGCGCGAAGCTGGAGCGCTCGCGCATGCTGCTGCTGCAAGGCAACGGGCCCGCGTCACGCGATGAGTTGTTGCGCGCGGACGATCCGGAGCTGTGGGCGCGCGAGCGGCGCCAGCGCCTGCCCGCGCACGACCTTGATTACCTGGCGCTGGCGAAGGCGCGCTGGGACATCGCGTTCGGCGATGCGCGCGCGGCGCTGGCCGTGCTCGATGCCGAGATGCACGCGGCCGTCGCCTCGAACCGCAACCGCCGCGTGCTCAAGCTGCGCGTGCTGCGCGCGATGGCGCTGCAGCGTGCGGGAGACGTCGCGGCCGCAATCGACGAGATCAGCGCCGTGCTGCAGACCGCGAGCCAGGAAGGTTTCATGCGGTTGATCCTCGACGAAGGGCCGGCGGTGGGGATGCTGGTGCAGCGGTATGCGAATGCGGCGGCCCAGGAGGCTGCGGCGTCCCCTTCGACGCGGGGCGATCCGATCCTTGCGGACTATCTGCAGCGGCTTCTGCAGGCGATGGGGCCGATGGCGCCGGTCGATGCGGAGACGGCGCCGGCCGGCGACGGGATCAAGGAGCCGCTGACGCGCAAGGAGATCCGGGTGCTGCAACTGCTGGCGGAGGGGTACTCGAACAATGCGATGGCGGAGAAGTTGTTCGTGTCGGACAGCACAGTGCGCACGCACCTGCGGAATATCAATATGAAGCTGGATGCGAAGAGTCGGACGCAGGCGGTGGCGATTGCGAGGAAATTAGGGGTGATCCGGTAGGTTCCTCGCAGGCGGCCGAGCCGCTGTTACTTCGCCCCGTCGAGAAACCCCCTCACCACCTTCACCGTAGCAGTCGGGTTCTCCTCCATGATCCAGTGCCCCGAATCCGGAATCGACCCTTCCGTCACATCGCTCGCGGCAAACCGCATCACCGTTGCCATCATCGGCCCGAACGATTTCTCCCCGCCCACCGCCAGCACCGGCATCGCGAGCTTGCCCTGCGCCATGAAGACCTTGTTGTCGATCACGTCCTGATCGAAGGCCGCGAACTGCGCAAAGCCCGAGTGCATCGCGCCCGGCCGCGCATACAGCTTGGCGTAGTGCCTGCGGGCGCTTTCCGAAAAGCGCGCCGGGGTTGCCGAGAACTCGTTCCAGAACCGGTCGAGGTAGATCCGCTCGCGACCAGCCACCAGCCGCTCCATGTCCGGCCCGCCGAAGCGGAAGTGCCACAGCAGCGGCGTCTTCAGGATTTCTTCCCACGGCCCCACGCCCGGCAGCGGCGCATCGATGAGCACGAAGCGCGTCACGCGGTCGCGGTATTGGGCGGCGAATGCGTAGCCGACCATGTTGCCGATGTCGTGCGTCACGAGATCGGTGCGGTCGATCTTGAGCGCGTCAAGCAGCAGCGCGATGTCCTTGCCCTGGGTTTTCTTGTCGTAGCCGCCGGCCGGGTGGTCCGACAGGCCCATGCCGCGCAGGTCGGGCACGACGACCGTGTGGTCGCGCGCCAGGTCGGCGGCCATGGGTGCCCACATGTCGCCTGTTTCGCCATAACCATGCAGCAGCGTCACGGCGGGCCCCTTGCCGCCGACGCGGACATGGAGCGTCGCGCCGTTGACGCTGATGTTCTGCGTCTTGAAGCCTGCCGGGAACGCCGGGAAGGGCGAAACCTGCGCATGGACCGTCGTGGCGGCGAAACCTGCGGTGAGCAGGGCGAAGACGGTCAGGAGCGATTTGATTTGGATCATCCGCCGATGGTGTTCCTTTACGGCCCGAATAGATAGGAATGAATCCGGCGCCGGCCCCACCCCACCGAGCCACCTCAGGACTACGGAAATCGGTGATACCGCCACCCCCGCGCAATCCCTAGCATCGTTGGCAGAACAGCCAACCCGCCAGGGAGCCCCCCAGCAGAAATGCTGAACAAAGCAGCGCGTCCGAAGAAATGCCCAGAGGTATCCCCAACCCCGCCGCCATGTACGGCATCGCCCCTCGCCCCTGGGGCTACGAAGTCTCGCTCGTGCGCAACGGCACCCGTTACTACCGGCAATTCGGCAAGGCCAGCTACGGCGGCCTGGAACAGGCGCTGCTGCAGGCGCAGGACTGGCGCGACGAAGTGGTACGCAGCGTGCCGCCGGTGGCGCGGCGCACGCGGGCCGAGAAACTGCGGGCCAACAACACCACGGGCGTCTCCGGCGTCTTCTGCCAGGTCGCGTCCGGTGGACGGGTGCGGGCATGGGTCGCTAAAACCTACATCGGGCAGGACGAGATCCTGCGCACCGACTTTCCGGTCGATGCGGTGGGCAGCGGCGCGCTGGCGCTCGCCATCGAGGAGCGCGAAAAGCAACTGACCCGCATGTCGGGCCTGGCGCGCCTGCATCCCGCCGAAGAAGCGATCCGGCAGGGCCTGACGGTGCAGCCGCCGGGGCCGCGTGTTGCCAAGCGCACCAAGTCCGAGATCACGCGCATCACCAACTCCAGCGGCGTGAGCGGGGTGCAGTTCAAGATGCCCAACGCGGGCCATCCCGGCTACTGGCTGGCGACCACGTTCACCGCGGGCAAGGGCAGCGTGTGCAAGGCCTTCTCGGTGAAGGAGCACGGCTACGACATGGCCAAGAGCCTCGCCATCGCCGAGCGCGAGCGCCAACTGGCCGAGAAACTGAAGGAAGCCGAGCAGCAGCAACAGGCATCGTCGCCACCCGACCGCTTTCCCGTGCACAGGGCCGCCGGCCAGATGGCCCGGCCATGACGAACCTCAAGCCCCTCCATCAGCTGCTGCGGGTGGCCTCGCATCTGCTCGACCAGGCGGCCACGGAGGTGCGCGAGGCGCAGTTGGAGCCGACCTCCGAGAACGTCGAGCGCATCGGCCGCGCGCTCCTCGAAGTGATGGAAGTGCAGCGCAAGCTCTTCGCGGAGCGGCCCGAGCTGCGGCCCAAGACGCTCGCGGCATCCGACCGGGAGGCCGACGCCAACAAGCTCTTCACCCAGTTCATGCTCGAGGCGCTGGAGCTGGAAGACACGGGCAACACGGTGGCCGCGGTGGAGCGCTACACGCGGTTCATCGGCATCTCGCCTTCGTACCACCACCGCGAGATCGCGCGGGCTGAAATTCGCCGGCTGACCTGAGCGCGCAAGCGCTGTTGCGCCTCACAGCGCCCGCGAAATCACCTCTTTCATGATCTCGTTGGTGCCGCCGTAGATGCGCTGCACCCGCGCATCGGCATACATGCGCGCGACCATGTATTCGTTCATGTAGCCGTAGCCACCGAAGAGCTGCAGGCACTCGTCCATCACGCGGCCCTGCGCCTCGGTGCCCCAGAGCTTGGCCATGGAGGCGGTGGCGGTGTCGAGCCGGCCGGCCACGAGGTCTTCGACGCAGCGGTCGATGAAGGCACGGCCCACCTTGATTTGAGTGGCGATCTCGGCGAGCTTGAACTTGGTGTTCTGGAACTCGGCAATCGGCTTGCCGAAGGCTTTGCGGTCGCGCACGTAGTCGAGCGTGGCCTGGTAGGCGCCTTCCATGGCCGCGAGCGCGCTCACGCCGATGATGGTGCGTTCATAAGGCAGATCGCTCATGAGCTGGAAGAAGCCCTGCCCCTCCTGGCCGCCGAGCAGCGCATCGGCGGACACGCGCACGTCGTCGAAGAAAAGCTCGGAGGTGTCCTGCGCCTTCATGCCGATCTTGTCGAGCACGCGGCCCACGCGAAAGCCCTCGCAGCCCTCGGTCTCGACGATGAGGATCGAGGTGCCCTTGGCACCTTGCGCGGGGTCGGTCTTGCACACCACGAGCACCAGGCCGGTGAGGTAGCCGTTGGTGATGAAGGTCTTCGATCCGTTGATGAGGTAGCCGCCGTCCTTTTTCTCGGCACGGGTGCGCACGCCCTGCAGGTCGGAGCCGGCGCCGGGCTCGGTCATGGCAATGGCGCCGACCAGTTCGCCGCTCGCCATGCGGGGCAGGTAGCGCTGCTTCTGTTCTTCGGTGCCGTGGTTGAAGACGTAGTGCGCGACGATGGCGTGCACCGAGGTGGCCATGCCGGTGAGCCCGCGGCGCGACATCTCCTCGTACACCACGGCCTCGTGGCGAAAGTCGCCGCCAGCGCCGCCGTAGTCGTCGGGAATGTCGGCGCACAGGAGGCCTAGCGAGCCGGCCTTGCGCCAGACCTCGTGGCCCACGTGGCCGCGCTTGCGCGCTTCCTCGTCGTGCGGGAGCACTTCGGTTTCGACGAAGCGCACCACGTTGTCGCGGTAGAGGTCCAGGTCTTCATCGCTCCAGGAGCGGCGAAAGTCGATGGGCATGGGTGTTTTCCTTTTTGGTTGTTGTGTTGAACGCGCTCAGCCAGCCGTGACGGGCGCGACCGCGCCGCCCCAGCGGCGCAGCACGGCCTCGCCATCGTCGTGCGCGGTGGCCGGCGGCATCACGGGCGCGGTGCGGCTGAAGCGCGGCGCGGGCGCGGGCTGCACCACGCCACCGACGTTCGCGAAGGTGCCGCGCGCCACGTTGTGCGGGTGCGCGGGGGCCTCGTCCCAATCGAGCACGGGGGCGAAGCAGGCGTCGCTGCCTTCGAGCAGCACGCACCATTCGTCGCGCGTGCGGGTGCGGAACAGGTCGGCCATGCGCAGCTTGAGCAGCGGCCAGCGGTCGGCGTCCATCTGCGCATCGAAGGCGGTGTCGTCGGCGATGCCGCAGCGCTCGCGCAGCAGCGCATAGAACTGCGGCTCGATGGCGCCCACGGCCACGTATTTGCCGTCGGCGCAGGCGTAGGTGTCGTAGAAGTGCGCGCCGCCGTCGAGCATGTTCTCGCCGCGCTGGTTGCTCCACATGCCGGCCGACTTGAAGCCGTACATCATCGAAGACAGCAGCGCCGCGCCGTCGGTCATCGCCGCATCGACCACCTGCCCCTGGCCCGAGCCCTTGGCTTCGTGCAGCGCAGCGAGGATGCCGAAGGCCAGCAGCATCGCGCCGCCGCCGAAGTCGCCCACGTAGTTGAGCGGCGGCACCGGCGGCTCGCCCGCGCGGCCGATGGCGTGCAGCGCGCCGCTGATGGCGATGTAGTTGATGTCGTGCCCCGCCGCATGCGCAAGCGGGCCGTGCTGGCCCCAGCCGGTCATGCGGCCGTAGACCAGGCGCGGGTTGCGCGCATGGCATTCGGCGGGGCCGAGGCCCAGGCGCTCCATCACGCCGGGGCGAAAGCCCTCGATGAGCACGTCGGCCTTGGCGATGGCATCGAGCACGTTCGCTGCCGCACCTTCAGCGCGCAGGTCGATCTGCAGCGTGCTGCGGCCGCGCGCGAGGATGTCGCAGGGCGCGGTGCGCGTGCCGGGGCGCTCGATGCGGATCACCTCCGCCCCCATGTCGGCGAAGAGCATCGCGCAGAACGGCCCGGGGCCGATGCCCGCCATCTCGATCACCCTGAGTCCCTGCAATGGACCTGCCATGGTCTGTCTCCTGTGTAGAGAGGCATCTTGGCGCGGGGGCGGCGGGGGTGCATCGTCCAAAGCGACGAATGCGTCCCGCGCGATCGATCTATCTCACGACGTTGCGGCGGCGCGCAGCTTCGCCACGCGGCGCAAATGCCATGCGGGCGGGCCGAACTGGCCTTCGATGAGCGTGGCGCGGCGCACATAGTGGCCGATGGCCAATTCCTCGGTCATGCCCATGCCGCCATGCAGTTGCACCGCGCCCTGCCCCACGGCCCTGCAGGCTTTGGCCGCGGCCACCTTGGCGGACGAGACCGCGCGGGCGCGCTCGTCGTCGCTCGCGGTGTCGACGATTTCGCCGACGCTCGCGGTGAGCGCCGCGGCCTGCTCCAGCGCCATGTGCATGTCGGCCAGGCGGTGCTGCAGCACCTGGAAGCTCGCGATCGGCACGCCGAATTGCTTGCGCTGGCGCACGTAGTCGAGCGTGTCGCGCAGCAGGCGGCGCATGATGCCGACCGATTCGGCGCAGACGGCGAGCGTGGCCTCGTCGAGCGCGCGTTCGATCTGCGGCAGCGCGCCGCCTTCGATGCCGAGCAATGCATCGGCGGGCAAGCGCACGTTGTCGAAGGCGATGTCGGCGGCGCGGCCGCCGTCGCGCGTCGGGTAGGCGCGCAGGCGCAGGCCCGGCGCGTCCCGTGGCACCACGAGCAGCGACAGGCCCTTGCTGCTGCGCGCCGTGACGATGAAATGGCTGGCCCACGGCGCGGCCTGCACCACGGCCTTGCGGCCATCGAGCCGGAAACCGTCGCCCTCGCGCAAAAGCTGCATCTGCACATCGTCGCGCTCGTAACGGCTTTGCGGCTCGCTGTGCGCGAAGGCCAGCACGGCCTGCCCCGCGACGATGCGCGCGAGCAGCGCATCGGCCTGTGCGCCCGGGTGGCGCTGCAGCAGCCCGGCGCCGATCACCATCGTCGACAGGTAAGGCTCGGCCGCGAGCGCGCCGCCCAGTGTTTCCATCAACGCGAGGTGCGCGGCCATGCCGAGGCCCAGGCCGCCTTGCGGTTCGGCCAGCGCTGCGCCCAGCAGGTCGAGATCGCGTGCAAGACCCTGCCAGAACGGCGGCGGCGCGTCGTCGGCCTTCGCGAGCGCATGCAGGCGCTGCTCGAAGCCGTGGTGGTCGTCCAGGTAGCGCGCGAGGCTGTCGCGCAGCATCGCGAGGGTGTCGTCCTGTTCGGTGGTGAATGTGCTCATGGCAATGACCTCAGCGGGCCAGCAGGTGGGCCGCGACGATGTTGCGCTGCACCTCGTTGGAGCCGGCGTAGATGGAAGCGGCGCGGTCGTTGAGGTAGGCCGACATCGAGAACACGGCCTCTTCGGGAATCGGCAGCTCGCCTTGCAGCCCGTCGTCCAGCGGCAGATCGACGGCGGCATGGTGGCCGGCGATTTCGACGCCGAGTTCGGTCAGCCGCTGGCGCAGCTCGGAGCCGAGCACCTTGCCCATCGAGGGGCGGATGCCGGGCGGCTCGCCGCGGGCCTGGGCGCGCAGCGATTGCAGCTCGGTGGCTTCGAGCGCATCGATGGCGCATTCGGCGTCGGCCAGGCGCAGCGCCATGTCGTCCGCTTCGTGCCGGTCGCCGATCGCATCGGCGACTTTGCGCAGCCGGCGAAGGCGCGCGCGCAGCATCGGCGTCCATGCGCCGCCGCGCTCGTGCTGCAGCAGGTACTTGGCGATGGTCCAGCCCTGGTTCTCCTCGCCGATCAGGCCCTCGGCGGGCACCCGCACGTCGTCGAAGAACACCTGGTTGAGCTCGTGGTCGCCCGAGATGCTGATGATCGGCCGGATAGTGATGCCCGGCGTCGGGATGTCGAAGCACAGGAAGCTGATGCCCTGCTGCGGCTTGCCGCCCGAGGTGGTGCGCACAAGGCAGAACATGCGGTTGGCGTACTGCGCATGCGTGGTCCAGATCTTGGTGCCGTTGATCACGTAGTGGTCGCCCTGACGCACCGCCTTGCACTGCAGCGAGGCGAGGTCCGAACCCGACTGCGGCTCCGAATAGCCCTGGCACCAGTAGTCCTCGCCCGAGCGGATGCCGGGGAGCCAGGCGCGCTTCTGCGCCTCGGTGCCGAAGGCGATGATCACCGGCGCGACCATGCCCGGCCCCATGGGCGCGCGCTGCGGCGCATCGGCCGCGGCCAGTTCGGCCGCGAAGAGGTAGTGCTGCATCGGCGTCCAGCCGGTGCCGCCGTGCTCGACGGGCCAGTGCGGCACGCTCCAGCCGCGCCTGGCGAGGATGCGGTGCCAGCCGTTGCCTTCGGCGTAGTCGCTGAAGATGCCGGAGCAGCGCCGGCCGGCGGCGCGGAGTTCGGGCGTCAACTCGCGCGAGAGGAAGTCGCGAACCTCATTTCGGAATGCCGTTTCGGCAGCGCTGAGTGTCCAAGCCATGGTGCGGTCCCGTTGGAAGGAGTACAGCGGCGAGTGTGCACCTGGGAGTGCGGCGGGGGGATCGTCGGATCGGACGAAGACTTACCGGGTTCCGTAGTTTGCGCGCACACCCGGGATAGCCCTCTGCAGCGTCGCCGGACGACCACGCAAAATTACCAGCCGGGAGTTGTTCTGTGCGCCAGAGAATGCGCTGCGCTCAACGGAGAGCACCATGCACGCGACCACCACACCCGGTTTCTCGCACGCCAGCATCGAGCGGCTGTGCGACTACGAATTGCCCGACCCGCCTGCCCGCACCGCGCCAGCCACGCCGGCCGCGCCCCTTTCATCCATCACCCACGACTCCGAGAAGCTGGCGCTGAACTGGTGGCTGTGGATGGATGAGATGAACAAGAGCATGTGGCGCCACTACGACGCCTGGCGCGAACAGCAGTTCGGCCATCCGGGCAAGGGGCCGAAGGGCCGCGGCTGAGTTGGTCGACTGCGGAGCGATCGCCTTCGACGGCACCGGCATGTGCTCGGCCTGTGCCTCTGCGCCACTGGTCGTGGTCCTTGACGGTCTGGTTCGCGATCATTGAAACAGCGCCTGCGCAGTGTCCGCCAGTTCGCCGGGCAGCACTTCGCCCCACAGCAGACTCTCGATCACACGCCAGTGCACCATGTGCATGCCGTCACCCCGGCAAGACCGCACCGTTGCAAAGAGGGTGTGGCGGATGTCGTCGAGAACGCGCTTGCCATTGGCGGCTCTGCGGTACAGGCCTTCGAACCCGAGTGCGATGACGATCAGCAGCAGTTCCAGCAGGTCGACGTGCTCGGCTGGTCTTTTGAGCAGGTTCGCCATGAGCTTGAATACGCTTTCGCCGCCCCTGCCGTCGCCGTGAAACCGAACCGCCAGCAGCCGTCCGGCCCAGGCGTTGACGCCTGCTGCGGGGCCCGTCGCCCAGGCGGACAAACCCGCCGCTTCATCCAGTGCGGTGCATAGCATGTAGCTCGCACCGGTGATGTACTCCTTGCGGATAAACGCATCCACGCACACGGACTGGAAGCCGGCGACCTGGCACACCAGGTCGCTGTGCAAGGTACTGGCGCGGGCTGCGTCAAGCTGCCCGGGCATATGGACCAAGGCCAGCAACAGCGGACGGGCCGCTTCGATCAAAGGGACGCGGGCAGCCTGAACCGCAACCAAACGATCGGGCTGTGGCGATTGGCGCGCGAGGGTCTGCTCGCTTGCAAGGAGAGGCTGGAGTCGGGGCTTGGGAGCGGCCGCTGCGACAAGGCGTTGCGCGGTCTTCTCGAAATGGCAGTAAGCAGCGAGCGTGAACTCTTTGCGCAGGGGCATCAATCCCTCCGCGCCCGCGCTGCAGCCAACGCCTCTGCAGTGCCATAACGCTCCATCAACGCCACCTCATCGGCCTTGCTCAGCCTGCCCTGGGCGCGATAGACCAATGCGGTCATCACGGCCCCCGTCTGCACGGGCTTGTCTTCAGGTTCGCCCAGGCCGCTGTCGCTTTGCCATTCCGCAGGAAAACGCGGCCAGCTGCAGGTGATCTGGCTGCTCATGTGAAAGAAGGTCTCCATGAAGCCGGGCCTGCACTCCTGCCGGTACTGGCTGCAGCTGGGCAAGCCGCAGTAGGTGGTGTAGTCCGGATGCAGGTAGCGTGCGATGCCCTTGAAATTGGCGGGTGCGTCAGCCGGAATGCGGTCGATGGTGGGGCCTGTTTCCATGTACTGGCGGATGTATTCCCACAAATGGGCCGCGCCGCTGGGGCCGGTGACGGCAGGGCCTGCGAACAGGCAGTCTTCGCCTTGGGCCGTGGGGTCGGCGGCATCGAAGGGAGGGTGGTACAGGGCCAGGGCCTTGATGGTCTGCTTGGCTCCGGCACTGGTGCCCTCGGGCTCGAACAGTGCGACCAGCCGATTCCACTCGAACACCGCGTTGCCTCCACAGTATTTGGGACGCAGCACATACACCTTGCGCGTGATCCGATTGAAGCGGATACGACCTCGCGCGAGAGTGAAGAAGCAAGTGCGCATGCCCATGTAGTGGAACCAGGCAAAAATCAGAAAGGCACAAGCCAGGGCGGCGGGAAAACCCAGCAGCCATCCAAAAATCAAATCTCCAACATCAAATTGAGAAGTGAAATACCAAAAGACAATCAACTGCCCAAACAGGACAGGATGAATAGTCATCCCATACCAGAACCAAATAATAAAAAGGGCCGGAAATATCACATAGAAATTTCCGATGCCTGCACGCCATTGCAAATTCCACCCTGAATTGCACAACTCCAAGTAAACATCATTCTGCGCATAGACTGCGCCATTGGGTATCGTGACACCCGATGCACCCGAGCGGTTGATTGGCCATTGCTTCTGGCCTTCAAGGTTGATGTGAGTGCGACTCTTCTCGATAGATTTTCTTAGCGCTATCGCGTAGCTGTTTTCTCGAACGAACATGATTTTCCTCAAGCCAGTTGCAATTCCTTCTGAGCATTAGCCAGGTCTTGCAGTGTTTCCCGCAAGTTGTCATGCATCGGCTTCTTACCTTTGCGCTGCTTGTTCAGAGGAATATCGCGCAACCAGGTAATCCACTTGTCCTCGCTCAAGAGCAGCACAAAAATCGTGCTGCCGATTGCTAACGCGGCTCCCATTAAGCCCAGGGTTGCTGCGGCCGCTGCCCAAGCGATGCCCTCAACACCGAATATCGCGGCACCGGTACCGAGGACGGTGAGTACGGTTCCAATAACAGATGCAGTTTGAGCGCGTGATAGCCATAGTTGCCCTCTGTCTCTAGATTTCACAGCATCCATTCCATCCAGCACCGTTGAAAACACCGCCGCCGGCCCAAGAAATTTGAACGCCGACAGCCGAAGACTCTTGAGATGCAGCGCTTTGATGCTGTCCAAACCTTCGACAAGTGCCGGGTACTTGTAGGCGTCATACCCCTTCACCCCCTTGAAGATCGTTTCTTCATACGCCTTGGCGCGCCAGTCATAGAGGCTGCCGATGCCTTGCAGCAATTGGCCCGCAAGGTCGAAGGCAGTGCGTGCATCGAACTTGGTGCCGAACTGGTTGCCCTTGATGATGGCGGCGCCAAGGTCCATCAGCGCGCCCAGCATCGCTGCACGCGTTCCAGGGGCCGCAGTGCGTGCGCGCTCCAGCGCCGCAGCCTTCCCGGCACGGGTGGCCGGATCTGCAATGGACTTCAGCTTCTTGGCCCGCAGCGCAATGCGCTTGGCGTTCTCTGCAACGTCGGCCTGCAGCTGCGCCACTGCCTTGTTCACGGTGCTGCCCAGGGTGCTCATGCCAGCCAGGGCCAGGTGCTGCACCATGCGTGCTTCCAGTTGCGATGCTTTCCAGCCGCCGATGCCGGTCGCAGCGCGCGCCGAGAGCAGGGAGAACACGTGGCCGGCCCAGGCCGCCTTGCGCAGCATGGCCGGTGCGTCGGCGTTTTGCGCTTCATCGATGAAGCCCAGTGCCTTGTCGCCCAAGGCCAGGCGCCCGGCCATCAATTTGAGGGTCGTCGCCAATGTTTCGGTCATGGCGGCTTCGGGCTCGGCGGGGGGCACCACCGCGGCCGGGGGCTTGGGGTTTTCGAAGTCTTTGTAGGCTGCCAGGAGGGTGTCGCTGTTGAAGCACAGCAGGCGCGACAGCAGGCTGCCGCCCCACGGGTTCATTGCCCGCAGCGCCTCACGCCCGGCTTCGTGCGTTTCCAGGCCTGCCAGGCACTGAGCGAGCTGCAGGCTCAATGCGGCGCCGCCACCGGACTTGTTGATCTTGCCGTCCTGATCGCTGAAACGGCCCAGGGCCGCGAGCAACAGGCTGCCGAACACCCATTTGTTCTGGTCACGGCCGAGCGCGGCCACTCTGTCTTGCGCTTGCTCCTGCCGGATCCTTTGCTCCTGCAGGATGTCGCGTGCCGCAGCCTGGTCGAACCATTGGCTGCACGCGAGCTGAACGGCCGACTGGGCGTTGCCGAGCTCGCGCTGGTGGTTGGCCGTGCGCGCAGCGGTTCGGCGGGCGCTTTCCTTGGCGGCCTCCTGGGGGTCGCGCGGCAGCGGCGCATGAATGCGTGCCGACTCCGCGTAGCCCCGGTCAACGCGAGCGACAGCACCCTGTTGCGCGAGGGCCATCAGACCCTGCGCCCCGATGGCCGTCTGGAACACCCATTCATTGCTCACATCCTTGTGATGCCCTGTCGCACCGGACGCCTGCCAATGGCTATAGCCAGTTTGCGCCTCGGCCTGCAGGTGCCCCAATTCCTGCGCAATGCCAATGGCGTCGTCGCACGCGACGACGGCCCCACCGTTGTCGGTCAGAAATTTGGCGATGTTCTGCAGGCGCTTTCCGTGTGCACCGGCGTAGCCGAGTTGTTTCACGACCGAGGTTTCTTCGACCGTGATTTTTCCGGCGTGTTCGCCCGTGATCAGATAGTGGTCCGTCTCCACAAAGCGCTTGCGCTCATAGTCGCCCCACCCGCGCTCCATCGCATTGCTGCCCATCAAGCCGTACAACTGGGGCTCCAGCGCGTTGCGCACGGCTTCGTCCTCCAGCGCCCTGAATTCGGCCACGCTCCAGCTATTTGCGTCTGGGTTGGGCACTGCGGTGCCGGGCGCGGCCTTGCTGCCGCTGGCCCAGCCGGCCACGTCGAAGCTTTGCGTGTACTTGTCCAGGTCGCTGTCGATGACCTTGCTCAGGTGATCGGGGTCCATCGGGTCGGGGTGGAACAGGTAGTTCAGCTTCGTGACATCCTTGGCGCCTTGGATCCACACAAGGCTTCTGTTGGCACCCCATTCCTGCGGGCTGCACGCGGCAAGGCCTTCGGCCTCTTTCGGGTGATCGACATCGAATCGTGTCAGGTAGCCATGCGAATGCACGGCGTAGCCGAACCATGCGGGAAGCCGGCAGTTGGTTTCGATGCGGATGTACAGATAACCCGCGCGCAGCATGCGCACGTTGTATCGGGCGGTCTGGAGTGCGATGCCGCCTGGCTGGCTCTTGAAACTGCCGCTGGGCTTGAGCTTGTCCAGTGCAGCCGCGCCCTTGTCGGTGCAGCTGTAGGCAGCGGCGTAGCGCGTGAACAGAATCGGCAGTCCGCTTTGGGCGCATTGATCACAGGGGTTCTTGCAGGCCATGGCTTATCTTTTTTTGAGGCTGGATGATCTTGTTCAGAAGCATCGAAAAGCTGGCTTCGGGCCGATCGCGCAACTGGTCTTCAATCTGGCTCAACGCCGATGCCAGGTGCGGCAGGCTCCAGTCCATAGCGCGCGCGGGACCTTCTTTGGGGGCGTGCATCCAGGTGATCCAGACATAGTCTTCAAGGTCGAGGTTTTTCAGGTTCATGCGCGCGGCGTCAGCCAGCATTTGCTGCAAGCTGCCTGGATCGGGCTGGGCCTCGGGCGGTATGTTGTGCTTGGCATAGCTGCGCCAGATCGAATTGGCGTCCGGCGAGACACCCGAGAGAAACCACTGCGCCTCATCGAACAGATCGCGCGGCGATCCGTCCGCTTTCGTTCCGTAGGGAAGCACTGGTGCTTTGGCACAAAACCATCGGGCAGGCTCGGGCCTGTCGCCGAACGGCCCCCAGGGTTGCATCAGCGACCACCATTGAGTGACCGGGCCGAGCCACCGGCTTTGCTGCAGGGGACTCAGCGCATGCCAGACACGCTGCATGACGCGCGGATCCTGGAAGCGAAACAGCACACGTTCTTCTTTGTGGGGGGGCCGTTGGTCGCCCAGGCCGACCCAGTACCTGGTGATGGCCTGCGCCGATTCAGAACTGATGACCACACCGCAGAAGTCCTGTTTGGTGACACGCTCGTTCACCTGCTGCGAAGCGAACGCCAGGCAATGCGCCAACCATTCGCGCAGGTCTCGAGTCCTGAATCCCGGGACGGAGACAACCAACTCTTCGGGCAACTCCAGCAGGCAGGGCGCACGCTCTTCGTGATACTCGAAGTAGCTATCGGGCACGCTGATGCGGTCACGCGCCCATTTGGGAAACTGCTCGCACAGTTCCTGCGCCAGCGGGTTTCCGTCCCAGCGGTTGAACAACAGGTAGGCCCTCTGGGGAAGCGGTTCTTTTCCGGCCTTGCCCCCGAACTCCTTGGGCGAGAGCGCGGTCAGAGCGCCCCAGCCCTCCATCAGCGCGTCGATCAGCTTTTCGCAGAGGGGCGTTTGCCCTCCAGCATCGGCATCGTCGATCATCCGCGCGGCACCGAATTTCCGCCGTTGTCGGCACCGTTTTCCTTGGTCGCACACGCCTTGTCGTTCACGGGCCGGGTGGGCTTTGAGTCCCCCGAAATGAAGCTGTGAACAGCGGCATGGTTGATGTATTTGCCAGTGGTCCCCTTGGTGATGCTGCCGGCGCTGTACTCGCCATAGCTGCCCCCGCCATTGATCGTCAGTCGGGTCTTGGCCGTGATGTTGATGATGTCGGCAGTCAGCTCGATCTTGTCTTTGGCGAGCATCCTGATGGAGTTTTCGAGTGCCTTGATCTCGATGTCGGCCCGGGCGGCAATCACCTCCATGCCGCTTTGCATGGCGTAGACCTTGAACGCCTCGAGCGCAACCGCGATCAGGCTGCCGCCGCTGTTGATGCTGGTGTGCGCGGAACTGGTGATTTGTGTGTGTTCGACGCTGGCGATGTGCGTGGATCCGCCCGAGGTAACGGCGATGCCACTCGGGCTGGCAAGCACCAGATGGGGGTCGGCCAGCTCGGGAAACTGCCCTTCCCGCGGGTTGCCACCACTGCCCTTGATGGTGTCGTTCTGCTTCCCGAGGGCCTTGGCGACGGCATCCTGATCACCTTTGATCTGGGCTTTGCTGGTACGGGCCGCATCGGATTGGCCTTCGATCAGATCGCGGGCCAGCACAAGGCGCGGAACGGCGTCGCCCAAGTCTTTGGCATGGCCGGCGGCATCCACGCGAGCCTCGGTGGTGATGAGCATGCCGTCAGCTGCGCGCATGACGCCATGGCCGTCGGTACGCAGCTCATAGCCTTGACCGCGCCGGTCCTTGCGCCCGCCATGGTCTTCAACGCGGGTGATGGAGCCCAGGCTCAATGAGCTGGACTGGTAGTCGCTCTTGAGCTGGGCCTGGATTTCCCCGGCCGTGTCGTCCAGGACAAGCTGATTGCTGCGCCCGGCAGAGCTGTTGCCGCCACCGCCCACAAGTTCGCGCGAGCGAAACCCCGACAGTGCCGCCTGATCAGGCAGTTTGTATGGCGGCATGTTCATCTGGTTGTAAACACGACCTGTGCAGATGGGCAGATCGGGGTCGCCGCCGAAGAAATCGATGACGACTTCCTGGCCGATGCGCGGGAGGTGCATCGCACCGAGTTGATTGCCGGCCCAGGCCGCGCTCACGCGCACCTTGCACGAACTGTTCTGATTGAACTGGCCGTCGCGGTCCCACGGAAACTGGACTTTGATGCGGCCGTATTCGTCGGTCCAGATGTTCTGGCCGACGGGGCCGACGACAACCGCATTCTGTGGGCCACCCGTCCTGGGCTTGGGGCGGGTGAGCACGGGGCGCAACTCTTCTGTGACCGGGTGCACCGTGAAGTCGACGCTCACCGCCCAGTTCTGCGAGCGACCGGGGGCAGCGCCCTTGATCTGGCTCTCCTGCCCCGTGTCTTCGATCGCGAAGTTCGTGTGCAGGATCAGGTATTCCGCATTTGCACTCTCACGCGGATGCTTTTGCATGCGGAACGTGCAGCCCGGCACCATGCCTCGCAGGTGGCCTGCGGCATGTGCGCGGGCGCCATGGGTGCGCAGGTGCTGCATGCGCAGCCGAGCGAAGGCCTGCGCTTCGGTGGACGGCTCATTGGGGCCGGTGCCCCCCGCCTCCGGTTGCACGAAGTGGCTGCCTCCCACACTGGCGTGATACTGGTACACCTCGCCGTTGGCATGGCTGGTCGAGCGTGGCGCACTGTTCTGGCCGATCAGCCTGGCCTTGCTGCGTGTGTAGTCGTAGTCTCTGGTGGCGTAGGAGCCGCTGGTGAGTTGGTTGTGCACCGCGAAGCGATGGATGTATTCCGCGTCGGTCTTGTACCCGGGGGTATGGAATTCGACGTTCGCGTAGGCGGCGCTCGGGCATTCCCTGTAGGCGGCCATCGCATCCGACAAGACCAGGCGATGGGCGCCGTCGCTGTGCTCGAAGTGGTAGTTGATGCCGTACTCCTGGCACAGGCGCTCGAAGAACTCGAAGTTGCTCTCGTTCCATTGCACGCAGTAATCGCGAATCGGATAGGTGTCGTACAGCCTCTTTTCCACGGGGAACGAATAACTTCCCAACACCTGATCGAGCGTTTGGACGACCGTCTGGTCCTGGTAGATCTTGCAGTCGCAATTCAGCGTCGCCAGGTGCAGCCAAGGTCGAATGATGAAGCGGTAGACCACATGGCGGCCAGCCTCGCCTTCCATGACGGCATCCGTCACGATGCCGCTGATCTGTCGCACCCCTGCGCCGGTACCGTAGACACTGGAGCCAACGGTTCCGGCCAGCAGTTCGCCAGAGCCATCAAGTTCGATCAGGCAGGTAACTGCTTGCCCAATGAAGCCGTCGAGATTGAAATCGGCCGCGCCGCTCGCACCGAGATTCAGCGCATCGGGGGTCTTGAGGACGAGTTCGTATTCGAAGAGGCCGTTCACGCCTTCGCGACCGGCGAGCCGCACGGGCATCAATGCGGGCAGCCCCAGGCTCAAGGGGATGGCGGTGCTGATGACGGAGAGGGTTTGAGGCACTGGCGGCAGACCTGATGGATGGCAATCCAAAAAGTCTGGGCCACACAGAACCCGCACATTCACAAACAATAGTCAAACGACCTGCACCGCGGCAATGGGCAGGCAAGAGTGCGAAAAATTCACGCCTCAAGAATCGGGACTCTTGCCCATTGGCCCAGGTCGTCTCCATGCGCGGAGCACAACGCGCAGCAACGCCGCGTCACGGCGCCAGATTTATCGCCGCTCAGGCGGCCACGGCTTCCCGTGCCGGCGTCGCCTTCGACGGCACCGGCATGTGCTGTGCCCAGTCGATGATTTCCAGCGTGCCGTCCGCATGCTCGGCCAGTGCCGTGAGGCTTTCCACCCAGTCGCCGTCGTTGCAATAGAGGATGCCGTCGATGTCGCGCATCTCGGCATGGTGGATGTGGCCGCACACCACGCCCTGCGCGCCGCGCTTGCGGGCCTCGCGCGCCACGGCGTTCTCGAAGTCGCCCACGTAGCTCACCGCCCGCTTCACCTTGCCCTTGAGGTACTTGGAGAGCGACCAGTACGGCAGCCCCATGCGCGCGCGCAGCGAGTTGAGGTGGCGGTTCAGCTTGAGCGTGAATTCGTAGAGCGAGTCGCCCACGTAGGCGAGCCACTTGGCGCACTGGATCACGCCGTCGAACAGGTCGCCGTGAATGATCCACAGCTTGCGGCCATCGGCGGTCTCGTGGATCCATTCGTCGGCCACGTCGATGCCGCCGAAGTTGTGATTGAGGTACTTGCGGGCGAACTCGTCGTGGTTGCCCGGGATGAAGATCACGCGCGTGCCCTTGCGCGCCTTGCGCAGGAGCTTCTGGATCACGTCGTTGTGCGCCTGCGGCCAGTACCAGTGGCGCTTGAGCTGCCAGCCGTCGATGATGTCGCCGACCAGGAACAGGGTCTCGCACTCGGTGTGCTTGAGAAAGTCGAGCAGCGCACGGGCCTGGCAGCCGGGCGTGCCCAGGTGCAGGTCGGAGATCCAGAGGGTGCGGAAGTGCAGCGGTGGACGCTGGCGATCGTCGTCCTCCAGGTCCACCGTTGCCGGGGGCTGGGTCGCGGTGTCGCGCCATGCGCGAAGGAAAGCGTCGTCGCGTTGCATGGACGGGTAGGCTCCCACCCGCGCATGACGCTGCGATGGCACACCCGCGACATCCCGGTGACGCGTGGCCCCCGCGCAACGCCACAATCGCGCGATGCGACCTGGCCAGATCATCGTTCTTGCGACCCCCGTGTTCCTCCTGCTGATCGCGATCGAATTCGCGGTGGGCCGCGCACGGGCGCGCCGCGGCACGGGGCACGACACCTACCGGCTGGCCGATACGGTCAACAGCATCGGCCTGGGCATGCTGAGCCAGATCAGCGCGGTGCTCACCGGGCTCTTGCGCATCGGCATCTACACCGCGGTGTATTCGGCCGTGGCGCTGTTCCCCAAGGAGGCCGCGAGCGACTTCTGGACCACCTGGTACGGCTGGCTGCTGGCGCTGGTGTTCTACGATTTCTGCTACTACTGGCTGCACCGCATGGGCCACGAATCGGCGGTGCTGTGGGCGGCGCACGTGGTGCATCACCAGAGCCAGCACTACAACCTGTCGACCGCGCTGCGGCAGACGTCGAGCGGGGCGCTGCTCGGCTGGATCTTCTATTTGCCGATGGCGGTGGCCGGCGTGCCGCCGCTGGTGTTCGTCGTGGTGGCGCTGATCGACCTGCTCTACCAGTTCTGGGTGCACACCGAGCAGGTGGGCAAGCTCGGCTGGTTCGACCGCTGGTTCTGCTCGCCGTCGAACCACCGGGTGCACCACGCGGTGAACGACCGCTATCTCGACCGCAACTACGGCGGCGTCCTGATCGTGTGGGACCGTCTGTTCGGCACCTTCCGCGAAGAGGACGAACGCTGCGTCTACGGCACGCGCGGCGAGCTCAAGAGCTGGGACCCGCTGTGGGCCAATGCCGAGGTGTACTGGGCGCTGGCCAAGGACTCATGGCATGCGCGCAGCTGGGCCGACAAGCTGCGCGTGTGGCTCAAGCCGCCCGGCTGGCGCCCGGCCGACGTGGCGGCACGCTTTCCGAAACCAGCCTTCGACATCGCGAAAGTCACGCGCTACGAGCCGGTGGTGAGCCAGCCGGTGCAGTGGTTCGCGGGCGTGCAGTTCTTGCTGATGCTGGGCGGCGTGGTGGTCTTCCTGTGGTTCTCGGACGACATGCCGCTGCCGCAGGCGGCCGTGTGGCTGGCCACGTTGACGTCCGTCCTCTGGGCCATCGGCGCGGTGCTGCAGGGGCGGCTGTCGGTCACCGAAGTGCTGCTGGTCGAGGCCGCGGCGCTGGCGACGGCGAGCGCGGCGTTGGGCATCGACTGGCTGCATCACATCTGCAAGCCGCTGGCGCTGTCGCTCGCCATCGTCTTCGCTGCGCGGCGCGCGATGAAGGCGGGCGGCGTGACGCGCTTCGATGGATTGCTGCTGGCCGGCCTGATCGCCTCATTGGCGGGTGACGTGTTGCTGATGGGTTCGGCAGCGTTGTTCGTGCCCGGGCTCGTCTGTTTTCTGCTCGCACACCTGGCGTACATCGCGCTGTTCCGCATCGGCGTGGGCATGTTCCCGCGCCGCGCGATGCTGGCTGCGACGCTCCTGATCGGCGCGGGGATGTACGCGTTTCTCTGGCAGGGCGGGCTGCCGCCTGCGCTGCGGATTCCGGTCGGGGTCTACGTGGTGGTGATCGCCTGCATGGCGGCACAGGCGATCGGGCGCGCGGCGGTGCTGCGCGAAGCCGATCCGTCCGCGGTGTGGGTGGCGGTGGGCGCGTGCTTCTTCATGCTGAGCGATGCACTGCTGGCGACCAACCGTTTTGTCTCGCCGCTGCCGCTGGCGCAGTTGTGGGTGCTGGCGACTTATTACGCGGCGCAGATTCTGATCGTGCGGCACGTCCGCCGGCGGGGCGCATAAGCCTGCAGTTGCTCCCACGAGCGGCCGGGACCGCCGGCCTGCTTCGATCACGGAACTTGCGTCCATCGAAGAAGCGCCAGCTTCGTGAACTACGCCCAAGCGCAGGAAGCCAGCCGCTCTCCACAATGTCCCACCAAAAAATCCTGGGAGGGAACAGTGGAGAGAAAAATCATCGTGGTGGGCGATCCGCCCGCGCCCGGAGGCCGGGTGCTGCCCTACGGCGGACCCACTGCCGAAATTCATGGTCATCAGGTCGCACTCATCGGAGGACGCGCGTACTGCGAGGGATGCCACAGCGTCGGCATCATCGCGAAGGCAGGCGGACCGCGGCGCATGCAATTCCTTGGAGAAGTGGCACTGGAGGGCGACGTGGTGATTTGTCACTGCCCGATTCCTCCTGCGCTCGTGGCCACGATGCAGCAATCGGCGCATTTCGATGACGGCATGACCACCGCAGCGGGAGCGTTCAACGCCAGCGCGATCCCATCACAGGGATGGTTCTCTGGAGATGCCGCAGCCGTTGCGGCGAGCAAGAAGCTGGTCGATGCGGCAGTGAGCCACCCACCCGAGGCTGAGCAGACGGAAAACATCTGCCCGAACATGACCAACAAAGAGTTCGCAATCAAGGTCTTGGGGCTGCGAGACCTTGCCGTTGGCCTGGTCGAGAAACGCGTCAAAGACCTGGCCGCGTGGGGAAAGCCTGAGCGAGAACGCGTGACCAAGTGGTTCGGCCAGAGCGATGAAGATTTGCGACGCCACCTGGACACGGGCCTGAAAGCATGTATCCGTGTACTAAAGGGGCTGACAGAAGCCAACTTCGTTCGCTACTCGGAGGAAGCGATGCGAAATGTCGGCTGCATCCCTTCAGGCAATATCGGCCACCTTGCCGCCGAAGTGTGCAAGCCCGACCTCAAGACGCGCACGATCGGAATAGGGCTTCCGTTTTGCGAGCTTCCCGACATTTCCTACAGAATCGACTCGAAGCTGGCCACCATCCTCCATGAGGTGACTCACTTTGATGACGTGTTTTCGTCGAACGATACGGTCTACCAGATGACGCAGAGCCTGAAACTGATGGCATCCAATCCCAACGCGGCAAGGGCCAACGCGGACAGCGTCGTAGGGTTCGTTCTGTATGCCGACTAAACCTTTCTTCTTTGTCCTGACCGTCCTGATCGGGTCGAGCATCGGCAATTCCGCGCAAGCATGCAAGCCACCATTGATGATCATGCTGGCCTTTGATGAGGGCTCCGCGACCTTGGGCCGGGATCAGGTCGTTCTGCTGGCCAACAAGCTGGATCACTTCCGTCGCCTGTACCCGCACCTGGAGGCTGCAGATATCGAGGGCGTTGCACGCGACACTGCCCCCGATGCGAAGCAGCTGGCACAACGCCGAGCCCTGGAAGCGGCGCGTGCAGTTCGCGTTCTTTTCGATGGAGCGAAGTTGCATGTCTCGTCGAATGTCTACCCGCCCGCGTGGTCGACCCTTGACGGCAACTACGCAGGCATCAACATGGCGCCGCCCATGAAAGACATCCCCAACTGCTTGCCGGTGCCGATTCCCGGTTTCAAGCACTGAATGTGCGGCGCTCCACTGCCCTGACTCTCGCGGAACGAGAGGCGGTGAAGACCTACTCCGCGCAGCGCTGGATTTCCACCGTCGAGTGGCGGATTTCCTCGTGCATCGAGAAGCAGGCGCGCACCTCGTCGGCGGTGAGCGTGAGTGAGTGCGTCACCACCGTGAGCGCGCAGGCATAGGCGTCGCGGCCCACGCGCCAGACGTGCAGGTCGGCCACGCGGGTCTCCGAAGCGGCCAGCGTGGTCTCGACGCCTTCGCGGATCTCTTCGGTGACCGGGTGGTCCATCTCGCGGTCGAGCAGCACCTTGCCGGTTTCCTTCAACAAGCCCCGGGCCCAGCTGGCGACCAGCACCGCGCCGACGATGCCCATCGCCGGGTCGAGCCAGGCCCAGCCGTAGAACCAGCCGCCGAGCAATGCCGCGATGGCGAGCACCGAGGTGGCGGCATCGGCCACCACGTGCAGGTAGGCGGAGCGCAGGTTGAGGTCGTGGCCGTGTTCGTGGTGATCGCCGTGAGCGTGACCGTGGTGGTGATGCCTGTGATCGTGCCCATGGTCATGGTGCGTGCCGCCCAGCAGCCGCGCGGAGACCAGGTTGACCACCAGCCCCAGCACCGCCACCGAAATCGCCTCGGGGTAGTGAATCGCCGAAGGCGACCACAGCCGCTCCAGCGAGCCCACGACCATCAGCGCCGCCACGCCGAGCAGCAGCAGCGCGCTCGCGAAGCCGCCGAGCACCTCGATCTTCCAGGTGCCGAATGCAAAGCGCGGGTCGCGCGCATAGCGGCGCGCGGCCGCGTAGGCGAACGCGCTCAGGCCGATGGCCAGCGCGTGCGAGCTCATGTGCCAGCCGTCGGCCAGGAGCGCCATCGAGTTGAACCACCAGCCGGCGCCGATCTCGATCACCATCATCGCGGCGGTGATCCACATCACAAGGCGCGTGCTGCGCTCGGCGGAGGCATTGCCGGCGCCGAACTGGTGGTCGTGCTGCCAGGCGCTCAGGTCGTGGGTGTGCATGGGTCTTCAGACTCCGAAAAGGTCCTGTCCGTCCGAACGGCTCGAAGGCGGCGTCACGCCCAGGTGCCGGTACGCCGCGAGCGTGGCGATGCGCCCGCGCGGCGTGCGCTGCAGGTAGCCCTGCTGGATGAGATAGGGCTCGATCACGTCCTCGATGGTGTCGCGCTCCTCGCCGATGCTGGCCGCGACGTTGTCCAGACCGACCGGGCCGCCGTCGAAGCGGTGGATCACGGCTTCGAGGAGCTTCCTGTCCATCAGGTCGAAGCCCTGCGGATCGACGTCGAGCATGGCGAGCGCCTTGTGGGCGATTTCCTCGGTGATGCGGCCGTTGCCCTTGACCTCCGCGTAGTCGCGCACGCGGCGCAGCAGGCGGTTGGCGATGCGGGGCGTGCCGCGCGAGCGGCGGGCGATCTCGAAGCCGCCGGTGTCGTCGGTTTCCACCTTGAGGAGGCGGGCGCTGCGGGTCACGATGAGCGCCAGTTCTTCAGGCGTGTAGAACTCCAGCCGCGCCACGATGCCGAAGCGGTCGCGCAGCGGGTTGGTCAGCATGCCGGCGCGGGTGGTGGCGCCCACCAGGGTAAAGGGCTGCAGGTCGAGCTTGATGCTGCGCGCCGCGGGGCCTTCGCCGATCATGATGTCGATCTGGTAGTCCTCCAGCGCGGGGTAGAGGATTTCCTCGACGACCGGGCTCAGGCGGTGGATCTCGTCGATGAAGAGCACGTCGTTCGGCTCGAGGTTGGTCAGCAGCGCCGCGAGGTCCTTGGGCTTCTCGAGCACCGGGCCCGAGGTCTGGCGCAGGTTGACGCCCAGCTCGGCCGCGATGATGTGCGACAGCGTGGTCTTGCCGAGGCCGGGCGGGCCGAACAGCAGCACGTGGTCGAGCGCCTCCTTGCGCTTGCGCGCCGCGCCGATGAAGATTTCGAGCTGCTCTCGCACCTTGGCCTGGCCGACGTATTCGTCGAGCAGCTTGGGGCGAAGGGCCCGTTCGATGGCCTCCTCGTTGGGCGAGGCGGGGGCTGCGGACACCACGCGTTGGGGCGCAGGGGCGAAATCGTCGGTCTGGATGGTCATTGGATAGGGGGCTGCGAGGGCAAGTTTAGTCCTTGCCACGCTGGCAGAATGCTTCGACAACATAACGAGTGAGGGAAGCCAGAACGTGTCGATCTACGAACTGAAGCCGCGTTTCCAGGCCCTGCTGCGGCCGCTGGTGGTTCGCCTGCATGCCATGGGCGTCACGGCCAACCAGGTCACGCTGGCGGCGTGCGTCGTGTCGGTCGTGCTCGGGCTCTGGCTTTTCTTCGCGGCGCCCTCGCTGGCGGCCTTCGGACTCATCCCGGCGTGGATGTTCCTGCGCATGGCCTTCAACGCCATCGACGGCATGCTGGCGCGCGAGCACAACCAGCAAAGCAAGCTGGGCGCCTTCCTCAACGAACTGACCGACGTGGTCTCCGACGCCGCGCTCTACCTTCCCTTTGCGCTGGTGGCGCCCTTCAGCCCGTTCTGGGTCGGCACGGTGATCGTGCTGGCCGGGCTGAGCGAATTCGCCGGCGCGCTCGGCCCCACGGTGGGCGCCTCGCGCCGCTACGACGGGCCATTGGGCAAGAGCGACCGGGCCTTCGTGTTCGGCGCGCTCGGGCTCTACGTGGCGCTGGGCTGGCCGCTGGCGGGCTGGACGGCCTGGCTGATGCCGCTGCTGGCGGCGCTCGTGGCCTGGACCACCGTCAACCGCATCCGCCGCGCATTGGCCGAGGCCGGTGCAGCCGGTCGCTGAACATACATACCAAGACAGGATTCACAGGGACTCAATGACAGACACCACCCCACGCATCGCACAAGAGCTGCACTTCCAGACGCACGACGGCGAATCGCTTTTCTACCGCCGCTGGCCGGCCACGGGCGCCGTGCGCCGCGGCGCCATCGTGCTGTTCCACCGCGGCCACGAACACGGCGCGCGCATGGCGCACCTGGTCGACGAGCTCGACCTGCCCGACTTCGACTTCTACGCCTGGGACGCGCGCGGCCACGGCCGCTCCCCGGGCCAGCGCGGCTACAGCCCGAGCTTCGGCACCTCGGTGCGCGACGTGCAGACCTTCGTGCATCACATCGGAACGGCGCACGGCGTGGCCGAGCAGGACATCCACGTCGTCGCGCAGAGCGTGGGCGCGGTGCTGATCGCCACCTGGGCGCACGACTACGCCCCCAAGGTGCGCGGCCTCACGCTGGCGTCGCCCGCCTTCAAGGTGAAGCTCTACGTGCCCTTCGCGCGCGCCGGACTCGGGCTGATGCACAAGCTGCGCGGCCTGTTCTTCGTCAACAGCTACGTGAAGGCGAAGTTCCTCACGCACGACCCCGAGCGCATCGCGAGCTACGAGAGCGATCCGCTGATCTCGCGGCCCATTGCGGTCAATATCCTGTTGGGTCTGTACGAAGCGGCCGACCGCGTGGTGACCGATGCGAATGCGATCACTCTGCCCGTTCAGCTGCTGATCTCCGGCGCCGACTGGGTGGTGCACCACAAGCCGCAGCACCAGTTCTTCGAACGGCTGGGCAGCGCAGTCAAGACCAAGACGGAGCTGCCAGGCTTCTTCCACGACACGCTGGGCGAGAAAGACCGCGCGCCGGCCGTGGCGCAGATCCGCGAATTCATCCTGCAGCGCTTCGATGCGCCGGCCGTGCCGGTCGACCGCACGGCCGCGCACCTCGCCGGCGACACGGCCGACGAATCGCGCGCGCTGGCCGAGCCGCTCTCGCCGCTGTCGCCGCGCGGCGCCTACTGGGCCCTCACGCGCGGTGGGCTGCGCATCGGCGGCAAGCTCTCCAGCGGCATCGCGCTCGGCCACA
Organism: Variovorax boronicumulans; assembly: GCF_030812215.1. GTDB lineage: Bacteria > Pseudomonadota > Gammaproteobacteria > Burkholderiales > Burkholderiaceae_C > Variovorax > Variovorax boronicumulans_C. The sequence goes on from NZ_JAUSSG010000004.1 coordinate 415,976, forward strand.
AGACCGGCTTCGACTCGGGCAGCACGCTCGACTACGTCTACCGCAACCACCCCGAAGGCAAGGGCCCGCTGGGCCGGAGCATCGACAACACCTACCTCAACTCGATCGGCTGGCGCGGCATCCGGCAGCGCAAGCTCCATGTCGAGGAGCTGATCCGCATCGCGATGGAGCGCCTGGCCGAAATGCACCGCGAAGTGCGGGTGATGGACATCGCCGCCGGCCACGGCCGCTATGTGCTCGACGCGGTGCTCGCGAGCCCGGTGAAGGCCAGCTCGATCCTGCTGCGCGACTACAGCGACATCAACGTGCGCGACGGCCGCGCCCTCATCGCCGAGAAGGGCCTGCAGGACACCGCGCAGTTCGTGCAGGCCGATGCCTTCGACCGCATCAGCCTCGCCACGGTGACGCCGCGGCCCACGCTCGCGGTGGTGTCGGGCCTGTACGAGCTCTTTCCCGACAACGAAATGGTGCAGCGCTCGCTCGCGGGCGTAGGCGACGCGGTGGAAGACCGCGGCTATCTCGTCTACACCGGGCAGCCGTGGCATCCGCAACTGGAAATGATCGCGCGCGCCCTCACCAGCCACCGCCAGGGCGAGGCCTGGGTGATGCGCCGCCGCACGCAGGTCGAGATGGACCAGCTGGTGGAAGAAGCGGGCTTCCGCAAGATCGACCAGCGGGTCGACGAGTGGGGGATCTTCACGGTCTCGCTGGCGGTACGCACGGGCAGATGAGCGCCGCGCCGGGCCGCCCCAAGCAAGCTCGCGCCGCAGTGCGCAGCACGGAGGCTTTCCGATGACCGCCTGGCTCGCGCAACGGCCCTGGAAGCGCGCAGTCGCTTGGCTCGTGTTTCTCGGGCCGCTGTTCTATGCGACCTACGGCTTCGCCAACTGGTGGGCCACCACGCGTGCGAACGTGCCTTCGATGGCCTTCGACTGGGAGCGGCAGATCCCGTTCTGGCCGTGGACGATCTTTCCGTACTGGACGATCAACGTGTTCTACGCGCTGTCGCTGTTCCTCGCGCGCAGCAGGCACACGCTGGACCGGCATGCGCTGCGGCTGGTCACGGCCACCTTGATCGCCTGCACCTGCTTCATCCTCTGGCCGCTGCACTTCAGCTTCGGGCAGCCGCCGGTCGATGGCGCGCCGGCCTTTTTGTTCAATGCGCTGCGCGGTTTCGACCAGCCATTCAACCAGGCGCCCTCGCTGCACATCGCGCTGGCCGTGATCCTGTGGGACTGGTACCGGCAGTTCATCCGCCCGCTGTGGGCGCGGCTGGTGCTGCATGTGTGGGCGTTCGCGATTTGCGCCTCGGTGCTCACGACGTGGCAGCACCACTTCATCGACATTCCGACCGGTGCGCTGCTCGGGGTGGTGTGCGTGTGGCTGTGGCCGCTGGAGCGGGTGGTGTCGATGCGGCGTTCCTGGCAAGTCACGCGCGATCCACAGCGCTGGAAGCTCGCGGGGTTCTATGCGGTGGGTGCGTCGCTGCTCCTCGCCGCGGCCTTGTACGGCGGCGGCATGTGGCTCTGGCTCGCGTGGCCGGCCGCATCGCTCGCCTTCGTGGCGCTCAACTACATCGGCTTCGGCGCGCGCGGCTTCCAGATGGATGGACACGGCCGCATGGGTTGGGCGGCGCGCTGGATCTTCGCGCCCTACCGGCTCGGCGCCGCGATCAACGCCTGGCTCTGGACGCGCAAGCTGCCCGCGTCGGTCGAGGTGGTGCCTGGCTTGCGGCTCGGCCGGCGTCCCACGCACGCCGAATGGCTCGCCGCCGGCAAGCCGCGCCTGGTGAGCCTGTGCGCCGAACTGCAGATGCCGGCCGGTGTGCCGCATGCACGCTGCGTGCCCTTGCTCGACCTGACGGTGCCGCCAACCGTGCGGCTGCAGCGCGCGGCCGTGGTCATCGAAGGCCAGCGACGCAACGCAGAGGGCGCGCCGGTGTGGGTCTGCTGTGCGCTCGGCTTTTCTCGCAGCGCCGCGGCGGTGATCGCCTGGCTGGGTTGCTACGGCTCGACGGGCGGCCTCGCGCAAGCCGAAGACGCGGTGCGCCGTGCGCGGCCGCAGATCGTGCTGCGCCCCGCGTGGCTGAGTTCGCTCGCGCTGCTCCGTCACTCCGTGCGGGAGGTGCCACCCCATGACTGACAACGACCGCGCCACCTGCGCCGCGCTCGCCGGCCTGCTGCGTGCCTTCATGGTGCTGGCGATCTGGGGCTTTGCGCTGACGAGCATCGCGGCGCTGGTGCTCGCGCTCACGCTGCGCTCACTGCCGACCACGCCCACCATGGGCTTCGGCGCGGTGGTGATCCTCGGCGTGCTCGAACGCTATTTCGCCTTCCGGCTGCGACTGGACCAGACGCTGTTCGGCGACCTGGCGCACGGCACCATCGCCTCGCTCGATGCGCTCGACCGCGCGCTGGACCGCCTGGGCCTTCGCAATGCGGCATCGTCGCCTTCCACACGGCCGCTCGACGACCGCGTGCAGGGCACCCGCCAACTCATGCAGCGCCATGCCATCGTGGTGGCCTGCCAGAGCGCCATGTTCCTTCTTGCCTTGATGACACAGGATTTCTCTTGACCGACGAAAACGAGAACAACAAGAGCAGCGACAAGCCCAAGCCCGAAAGCACGGTGCTGCGCCGCGCGCTCGCCGTGGTGGCGGGCAAGCTCATCATCGGCGCGGCGGGCCTGCTGACAGGCGTGCGTGCCATCTGGAGCGGCACCACGCCCAAGGCCGAGCAGACGCTCTATTTCGCCAATCACACGAGCCACGGCGACTTCGTGCTGCTGTGGGCCACATTGCCGCCCGACCTGCGTGCCCTCACCCGGCCGGTGGCGGGGCAGGACTACTGGATGGCCTCGAAGGTGCGCCAGTTCATCGGCGCCGACGTGTTCAACGCACTCATGATCCGCCGCGACGGCTCGGGCCAGGGCGACAACCCGGTCGAGCAGATGAAGGAGGCGCTGGAAGGCGGCGACTCGCTCATCATGTTTCCCGAGGGCACGCGCAACACCGGCGACGAGATCCTGCTGCCGCTCAAGAGCGGCCTCTTCCACCTGGCCCGCGCCTGCCCCAACGTGCGGCTCGTGCCAGTGTGGATCGAGAACCTCAAGCGCGTGCTGCCCAAGGGCACGCTGGTGCCGATTCCGCTGGCCTGCACGGTGCGCTTCGGCGCGCCGATCGTGCTGGCGGAGGGTGAGGATAAAAACACATTCATAGCCCGCGCGCGCGCCGCCATGCTCGACCTGCGCCCCGAATACGACCGCAACGACAAGGCCGAGGGCGCCGCATCATGATGGAACTGTCTCCTTTCGCGTGGACCACGCTCAAGCTCTTCGGCGGCGTCTTCGGCGTGCTGGTGCTGGCCTCGGCCATCGGCGCGCTGCTCAAGTGGCGGGTGGCGCACGGCCAGCCGCATTCGGTGATCGACAACCTCAACTCGCGCGTGAACGCGTGGTGGGTGATGGTCGCGGTGATCGGGCTGGCCTTCGCGTTCGGCAAGGGCGGCGTGATCGTGCTGTTCTACCTGATCTCGTTCTATGCGCTGCGCGAGTTCATCAGCCTCGCGTACACGCGGCGCGGCGACCATGCGGCGATCGCGCTCGCGTTCTTCGTCGCGCTGCCGGGGCAGTACTTCTTGATCTGGATCGAGTGGTACGGGCTCTATTCGATCTTCATCCCGGTCTACGCCTTCCTGATCCTGCCGATCCTCGCGGCCGTGGGCGGCGACACGCAGCGCTTTCTGGAGCGCACCTCCAAGATCCAGTGGGGCCTGATGGTGTGCGTGTTCTGCATCAGCCACGTGCCCGCGCTGCTCACGCTCCAGATTCCGGGCTTCGAGGGCCGCAACCTCCTGTTGATCGCGTTCCTGGTGATCGTGGTGCAGGGCAGCGACGTGCTGCAGTACGTGTGGGGCAAGCTCTTCGGCAAGCGAAAGGTGGCGCCCGAGCTTTCGCCCTCCAAGACCTGGGAAGGCCTGATCGGCGGCGTGGCGAGCGCCACCGCGCTGGGCGCGGCGCTCTACTGGGCGACGCCGTTCAACCCGTGGCAGGCGGCGTTGATGGCTTTCATGATCTGCTTCATGGGCTTCTTCGGCGGCCTCGTGATGTCGGCCATCAAGCGCGACCGCGGTGTGAAGGACTGGGGCTCGATGATCGAAGGCCATGGCGGCATGCTCGACCGGCTGGATTCGGTGATCTTCGCGGCGCCGATCTACTTTCACGCGGTGCGTTACTGGTGGGTGCCGTGAGCACGGCGGCCGCCAAAAAAGTGGTGAAGCCCGCAGCGAAAGCGGAGCGCATCGTCGACGACGCGCCGGTCGAATGCGCCAATGCCGCAGCATTGAAGCGCTGGTACAAAAGCCACCATGCCACCCACGCCGGCGTGTGGCTGCGCATCGCGAAGAAAGCCAGCGGCATCGCCTCCATCGACCACCCCGAGGCGCTGGAGATCGCGCTGTGCTTCGGATGGATCGACGGGCAGCGCAAGGGCGACGGCGAACAGTATTTCCTGCAGCGCTTCACGCCGCGCACCGCGCGCAGCACCTGGTCGAAGATCAACCGCGACAAGGCGTTGAAGCTGATCGAAGAAGAACGCATGCAGCCGGCCGGGCTGGCCGAGGTGGAACGCGCGAAGGCCGACGGGCGCTGGGAAGCCGCCTACGACGCCGCGAGCGTGGCGACCGTGCCGCCCGATCTGCAGGCCGCGCTCGACGCCAACAAGAAAGCCGCGAAATTCTTCGCCACGCTGGACTCGCGCAATCGCTACGCGGTGCTGTTTCGCACACAGGGCGCGAAGAAGCTGGAGACGCGTGCGCGGCGCATCGCGCAGTTCGTGGCGATGCTCGCGAAGGGCGAGAAGATCCATCCCTGAGGCAAGCTCAGTCCTGGACCTCGTCCATCACGCGCGACCGTCCCAGCCAGAAGCCGAGGATCAAGCCCACGGTGCCGGAGCCGATGCCGCCCCAGAGGCTCAGGAAATTGAAGACGTTGTAGTGGCCCGGCTGCTGCGCCAGCTCGCTTGCCAGCTCCGGCTCGACCAGCCCGCCCAGGCTTCGCGCGGCCGCGAAATCGAAGGCCGCATCGCCCAGGAAGCCCACCGCCAGCAGCATCGGCAGCACGGTCAGGAACGGAAACCATGCGCCGCGCACCTTGCGCCACTCCAGCAGGTAGGCGGCCACCAGCAGCACCGCCCCCGCGCCGATGAGGCCGAGCACGATGGGGCGGCGGGCCAGCGGCAACAGCCAGGGCCAGGCCCACTGCAGCGGCAAGAGAGGCCACTCCGCCTGAGGCGCGAGACCGCCCGGCCGCGCGAAGGCCTGCCAGCCCAGCGCGAGCGTGGCACGGCCCACCAGCGCAGACACACAGGCCACGGCCGCAACGCCCAGGCAACCGATGCGCTGCCATGAAGAGCGAGGCTCGGGGAAGACATGCGGCGGCATGATGGTCTGCGTGTAGCTGCCGCGGCTCCAGCGCTTCGTCACCACGACGGTCTGTGGCGGGGGTGGTGTCAGTTCGCCGCGGACCAGCCAGTCGGTCGCGAGGATCGCCAGCGCAAACGCCATCGCCGCGGTGAGCCACGCGCAGGCGCCCGGCATGTCGATGAAGCCGGCCGGCGTCATCATCGGCAGGTTCCCGTAGACGATGCCCGCGCATCCGTAGACCAGCAGAATCGGCACGCAGCCGATCAGGGCCGCGCGCATGAGCAGCGAGTCGCTGTGGACCGACTCGTGGCGCAGCGCCTCGACGCGCGACCATGCGCCTCGCAGGCTCACTTGGCCAGGGCCTTCAGTGCCAGCTTGATGCCTTCGCTCACCGTCGCATCCTTCGGCAGCGCCTTGAGCGCGAGCGCCGCTTCCTTGTCGCTGTAGCCCAGCGCAATCAGTGCCTGCAGGATGTCGGCCTGCGCATCAGAGGCCGCGTGCGTGGGCAGGCCGATGTCGGCGCCCAGCTTGCCCTTGAGTTCGAGCAGCAACCGCTCGGCGGTCTTCTTGCCGATGCCCGGGATCTTCACGAGCCGGCCGAGCTCCTGCGTGGTGATCGCCTGCGACAGCTCGCCCACGCTCATGCCCGAGAGCAGGCCCAGCGCGGTGCGCGGGCCCACGCCGGTGATCTTGATGAGCTGACGGAAAGCTGCGCGCTCCTCGGCGGTGCCGAAACCGTAGAGAATCTGCGCGTCCTCGCGCACCACGAAGTGCGTGAGCAGCGAAACGCGCTCTCCGGTGCCGGGCAGGTTGTAGAACGTGCTCATCGGCACATCGACCTCGTAGCCGACGCCGTTGCAGTCCACCACCACTTGCGGTGGGTTGCGCTCGGCAAGTACGCCGGTGAGTTTGCCTATCATGGGTGCCCTTTTTCCTTGAAATGTCCGGCGTGATTCTGCGACACACCTTTACCCCACCGAACAACTCGCGCCTCGGACACCTGTGCGGACCGCTCGATGCCCATCTGCGTCGCATCGAGGAAGCGCTGGGCGTGAAGATCGCGCACCGCCACGAACAGTTCAAGGTCGACGGCCCCAAGGCCCCGGCGCAACGCGCGATGGACGTGCTGCAGGCGCTGTACGAAATCGCCCAGCGCCCGATCGACCCCGCCGTGGTGCAGCTCACGCTGGCCGGCGACGGCTCGATGAGCGACGAGGACGCGGCCATGCTGGTCACCCGCCGCGCCGACCTGCGCGCGCGCACGCCGACGCAGGCGCTGTACCTGGACAACATCGCCAAGCACGACATCACCTTCGGCATCGGCCCGGCAGGCACCGGCAAGACCTACCTCGCGGTGGCCTGCGCGGTCGATGCGCTGGAACGCGCGGCGGTGCAGCGCATCGTGCTCACGCGGCCGGCCGTGGAAGCGGGCGAGCGGCTCGGCTTTCTGCCGGGCGACCTGACGCAGAAGGTCGATCCCTACCTGCGGCCGCTGTACGACGCGCTCTACGACCTCATGGGCTACGAGAAGGTGCAGAAGGCCTTCGAGCGCAACGCGCTGGAGATCGCGCCGCTGGCCTTCATGCGCGGGCGTACGCTGAACAACGCGTTCGTGATCCTGGACGAAGCGCAGAACACCACGGTCGAGCAGATGAAGATGTTCCTCACGCGCATCGGCTTCGGCGCGAAGGCGGTGGTGACAGGCGACGTGAGCCAGATCGATCTGCCCAAGCAGCAACTGAGCGGACTGATCGACGCCGAGCGCGTGCTCAGGCGCGTGAGCGGCATCGCGATCACGCACTTCACGAGTGCCGACGTGGTGCGGCATCCGCTGGTGGCGAAGATCGTCGATGCCTACGACGGACAACGCAAGCGCAGCGGCGCGCACTGAGATGGCGCTGCCGGCACTTTCTCTCTCGCTGCAGTTCGGGCGCTTCAAGGGCGTCGAGCGGCACCGCGCCGCGCTGCCGCGCCACAGCGTCGCACGCTGCATCCGCCATGCGCTGGACATCGACGGCGAGATCACGGTGCGCATCGTCGATGCCGACGAAGGCCAGCGTCTGAACCGCGAGTTCCGCGGCAAGGACTACGCGACCAACGTCCTGACCTTCGACTATGCGCAGAGCCCGGTCGCGATGGCCGACCTGGTGCTGTGCGCCCCGGTGGTCGCGCGCGAGGCGAAGGAGCAGCGCAAGACGCTGGCCGCGCACTACGCGCACCTGCTGGTGCACGGCACGCTGCACGCACAGGGCTGGGACCACGAGACCAGCGAAGCCGACGCCGACGAGATGGAGGCGTACGAGATCCAGATCCTCGCGGAGCTGGGCATCCGCAATCCCTACGGCAAGTAGTTACGCGGACATCTGCAGCGGGATCGTGACCGGCCCGTCGTTGACCAGGTGCACCTGCATGTCGGCGCCGAACTCGCCGGTGGCCACCACCGGATGCGCAGCGCGCGCCTGCGCCACGAAATACCCGTAGAGCCGGCGGCCTTCGTCGGGCGGCGCCGCGAGCGTGAAGCTCGGGCGGTTGCCGCCGCTCACGTCGGCCGCCAGCGTGAACTGGCTCACGACGAGCAGTCCGCCGCCGATGTCCTGCACGCTGCGGTTCATCTTGCCGGCCTCGTCCGAGAAGATGCGCAGCTTGAGGATCTTGGCGAGCATGCGGTCGGCGAGCGCATCGACGTCGCCGCGTTCCGCGCACAAGAGGACGAGCAGGCCGGCATCGATGGCGCCGACGGTCTGACCGGCAATGTCGACGCGGGCATTCGCGACGCGCTGGAGGATGGCTTTCACGGTTTTTGTTCTTCCGCGATCTGGGTGATCTGAGTGGCGCGCGCTTCCATGGTCAGCGGCAGCAGCTGGATGGTGACGCGCAGGCCGGGCACGGCGTCCATCAGGGCCTGCTCGAGTTCGTCACGAAGGCTGGCGGCGCTCTGCAAGGTCCAGTCGCCGGGCACGTGCATGTGCAGGTCGGCAAAGCGACGCTGGCCGGCGCCGCGCGTCACCATGTCGTCGAAACGCAGCCGGCCGCCGTCGGGCTGGCGGGCTGCGAAGGCGTCGAGCGTGGCGCGCACGATGGCGAGCGTTTCGGCGTCCAGCGCTTCGTCCATCAGGCCCTGCGAGGAGCGCCACACCAGCTTCACGCCCTCGCGCACGATGTTGAGCGCCACGCCGATGGCCAGGAGCGGGTCGAGCCACAACCAGCCGCTGAAGTGCACGCCGACGATGCCGACGACCACGGCGGCGGAGGTCCACACGTCGGTCATCAGGTGGCGGCCGTCGGCCTCCAGCGCGATGGAGCGGTGGGTGCGCGCCGCGCGGAACAGCATCACCGCCAGCGCCGCATTGAGGCCCGAGCTGAACACCGACAGCGCCAGGCCCCAGCCCAGTTGCTCGAGCGGCTGCGGCGACAGCAGCCGCTGCACCGACACCCAGAGGATCGCCGCCGCGGCGCCGACGATCAGGATGCCTTCGAAACCGGAGGAAAAGTACTCGGCCTTGTGGTGGCCATAGGGATGGTCGTCGTCGGCCGGCCGCTCGGCGATGGTCACCATTGCCAAGGCGAACATGGCGCTGGCAAGATTGACGAACGACTCCATCGCATCGGAGATCAGACCCATCGAATTCGTCATGTAGCCCGCCAGCCCCTTGAGCACGATGGTGGCCAGGGCAACTACCACGGAGACGCGAAGCAGTGTTTTGGGAGTGAGCGTCATGGACAACCGGGACGATGAATCGACAAAAGACGACGCAAAAAACGGCAAAAGGCCGCAAGATAGCGCTGAATTATCGACGCAGTGTCTATATGTAACGCCTTCGGCTTAATATTTTGACTATTGCGAAACATTCTTCGCAGAGAGTCGGGACGATGAAAAACTTTTTGAACATTCTGGGCGGCCTCGCCCTGCTGGGCGCCACCGCGATCGCCCAAGCCCAAGCACCTCAGCAGCAGCCGGCTACGCCGGCCGCCGCGGTTGCCGACCTCCAGGCCGGTTTCGTGAAATCGGTGCGCGGCAATGTGCAGCTGCTCGGTGCCGCTGGCACCACCCGCACCGCTGCCGCCGGCGATGCCCTGGGGGCCGTCGACCGCATCGTGACCGGCCCCGACTCCTCGGCCGCCGTGGTGCTGCGGGACGACACGACGCTGGTGGTCGGTCCTTCCTCGCGCCTGGACCTGAAGGAATTCCACTTCGATTCCACCACCCGCGACGGCGGCCTGCTGGTCTCGCTGCTGCGCGGCTCGATGCGCATGATCACGGGCCTGATCGGCAAGACCAACCCCGATGCGGTACGGGTCGAGACGCAGACCGCCACCATCGGCATTCGCGGCACCGACTTCATCGTTCAAGCCGACGGAAAGCCCTGATGACAATGCGCATGTCGCCCCGCCCACTCCTTCTTCTTGCCACTGCACTGATCACCGCATTGCTAGCCGCCTGCTCGACACCGGGCACGCGGGTGGTGCTGCTGCCGCAGGCCGACGGCAAGCCGTCCGCCGTCGTGGTGCGCGCCAAGGACGGGGAAGAAGTCCTTTCCAAGCCCTACCAGCGTGCAACCGCCGCGGTGGGCGCCAGCGGCGCGCCGGTGGTCGACCAGGCCGATCCGGCCAAGATCCAGGCAGAGAACAAGCCGCTCTTCGACATGCGCCCGCCTCCGCCGCAGCGCTATACCGTGTTCTTCGAAGTCGGCGGCACCACGCTGACGCCGGCTTCGCAGCAGATCATGACCGAGGCACTGGCCGCGGCGCTGGCACGCAGCGGCGGCGACATCGTGGTGACGGGCCATACCGACACCAAGGGCAGCGGCGAATCGAACGACCAGCTGTCGCGCCGCCGGGCGCAGGAAGTGGTTCAGCTGTTCGTCGAGCGGCAGTTCCCGGCCAACCGCGTCGAGGCCGTCGGCCGCGGCGAGCGCGACCTGGCCGTGCCGACCGCCGACGAGGTGGACGAGCCGCGCAACCGGCGGGTCACCATCGAAGTCCGGTGATCGATCAATCGGGTGATTGATCAGACAGGAAAGCAAAAAGGCCCTGAGGGGCCTTTTCTTTTGGGTCAGCTCAGGGTCACGCGGGCAAACTTGCGCTTGCCGACCTGTACCACGTAGCTGCCTGCGGGCAGCTTCAGCGCCTTGTCGCTGACGACGACCGAATCGACGCGCACGCCGCCACCCTCGATGAGGCGGTTGCCTTCCGAGGTCGACGGCGCCAGATTCGCCTGCTTGAGCAACTGGGCAATGCCCAGCGGCGCGCCGCCGAGCGACACCTCGGGAATCTCGTCCGGCACGCCGCCCTTGCTGCGGTTGATGAAGTCCTGCTCCGCCGTTTCGGCCGCCGCTGCGCTGTGGAAGCGGGCGGTGATTTCCTTGGCCAGCGCGACCTTCGCGTCCTTCGGGTTGCGGCCACCCGCAATCTCGGCCTTCAGCGCCTCGATCTGCTCCAGCGACTGGAAGCTCAAGAGCGTGTACCAACGCCACATCAGGTCATCGGAAATCGACAGCACCTTGGCGAACATGGTGTTGGCGTCTTCGCTGATGCCGATGTAGTTGTTCTTGCTCTTGGACATCTTCTCGACGCCATCGAGCCCTTCCAGCAACGGCATAGTGAGGATGCACTGCGGTTCTTGGCCGTATTCCTGCTGGAGATGGCGCCCGACGAGCAGGTTGAACTTCTGGTCGGTGCCACCCAATTCGAGATCGCTCTTGAGCGCCACCGAGTCGTAGCCCTGCATCAGCGGGTAGAGGAGTTCGTGGACCGATATCGACTGGCCGGCCTTGAACCGCTTGTTGAAGTCGTCCCGCTCCATCATCCGGGCGACCGTGTACTTGGCGGCCAGCTGGATCATTCCGCGGGCGCCCAGCGGGTCGCTCCACTCGGAGTTGTAGCGAATCTCGGTCTTCTCGGGGTCCAGCACCAGGCTGGCTTGCTTGTAATAAGTCTGGGCGTTGGCCTCGATCTGCTCCCGGGTGAGCGGCGGACGGGTGCTGTTGCGGCCGGACGGATCGCCGATGGTCGTGGTGAAGTCGCCGATCAAAAAGATCACCCGGTGCCCCAGGTCCTGGAGCTGGCGCATCTTGTTGAGCACCACCGTGTGGCCGATGTGGATGTCCGGGGCGGTCGGGTCGAGCCCGAGCTTGATGCGAAGGGGGGTTCCGGTGGCTTCGGAGCGCTGCAGCTTGCGCACCCACTCGTCCTGCGGCAGCAGCTCGTCAGCGCCGCGGAGGGATATTTCGAGCGCACGTCCTACACTATTTGAGAGGGCCACGGATGTAACAGATTCGGCGTTCATGGGCTTTTTTAGCTGACTTTTTGGGTGCCGAAGCTATACTCAGCCCGACTTTTCAAGCGCCGAATTCTAAGCGGCGCTTTTTCCGCACCGTCTCCTGCCGCCCTGAACGTACTGGGCCTTGCAGCACGGATTTGCAGAACCTGAGCTGGAATTCATAGTTTGATCAACGGCATTCTTGCCGCCGAGGAGCTTCTCGCTTCTCGCGTGGCCTATACGTTCCGGACCTACCCCAAGCAGATCACGGCGATCATCGCCGCGGCCATGCTGAGCGCCGGCACCCTCGCGGTGGCCTCGCTGGGTCCTGACGCTTCCGACCTTCCGGTCCACCAGATCCTCGAAGCCACTGCCGCGCCGCAGTCTTTCGCGGACCAGAGCGCGTCGCTCGAAGGCTTCAGCTTCACGCTGTTCCGCACCGACACCACCCGCGCCAGCGACACGGCCGAAGCCCTCCTCCGGCGCCTGGGCATTTCGGACCCCGCCGCCACCGCCTTCGTGCGCAGCAGCGGCGAAGCTCGCGCAGCGCTGTTCGCGCGCGTCGGCCGCACCGTCACCGCCGAGGCCACCCAGGAAAACCAGCTCAAGAAGCTCAGCGCCCGCTGGATTCCCGATGGCGACGGCGGCTTCAAGCGCTTCGTGATCGAGCGCACGCCGGTCGGCTTCGTCGCCCTCACCGAGCGTGACACGCTGACGCCGGGCACCCGCCTGGCGAGCGGCACCATCCGCACTTCGCTGTTCGCCGCCACCGACGACGCGCGCATTCCCGACGCGGTGGCAAGCCAGCTGGCCGACATCTTTGCGGGCGACGTCGACGTGCGCGCGCTCCGCAAGGGCGACCGTTTCGCCGTGGTCTACGAGACCTTCGAGGCCGACGGCCAGGCGCTGCGCAGCGGCCGCGTGCTTTCGGCCGAGTTCGAGAACAACGGCAGGATCCACCAGGCCGTCTGGTTCCAGCCCCCGGGCGCGAACCAGAAGGGCAGCTACTACCGTCCGAACGGCGACAGCCTGCGCAAGGCCTACCTGGCAACGCCGGTCGAGTTCTCGCGCGTGTCCAGCGGCTTCGCGATGCGCATGCATCCGATCCTGAACAGCTGGCGCCAGCACAACGGCATCGACTACGCAGCCCCGACCGGCACCTCGGTGCGCACGGTCGGCGACGGCACGGTTGACTTCGCGGGCACGCAAAGCGGCTACGGCAACATCGTCATCATCAACCACCGCAACAACCAGCAGACGGCGTATGCGCACCTGAGCCGCATCGACGTCAAGGCCGGCCAGAGCGTGAGCCAGGGCCAGGCGATCGGCGCCGTGGGCTCCACCGGCTGGGCGACCGGCCCGCACCTGCACTTCGAATTCCGCGTGGGCGGTGTTTACCAGGACCCGGCCACCATCGCGCAAGAAGGCGGCGCCCCGATCACCGCGGCCCTGCGCCCGGCGTTCGAGCGAATCGCCGTCGGCGCTCGCACCGAACTGGCAGCCGCCTTCTCCGTCATCCAGGCCAGCGCAGACTGATCAGGCTCGCGGCGGCCTTCTCCAGACACCGATCCCGAGATGGCCGCCGAACTTTTCATCGGCCTGATGTCGGGCACCTCGCTCGACGGCGTCGATGGCGTGCTTGCCGACTTTTCCGATGGCCGGATCGCGGTGAAGGCCTACGCCACCGCGGAGTTTCCCGTGACCTTGCGCGCGGAACTCCTGGCACTCAACACCCCCGGCGATAACGAACTGCACCGCGCAGCCCTGGCCGGCAACGGGCTCGCGCAAGCCTATGCGGGGGTGGTGCAGCAGTTGCTTGCGGACAGCGGCATCGCCGCCGGAGCGATCGCCGCCATCGGCGCGCACGGCCAGACGGTGCGCCACCGGCCGCTCGAATTCGACGACGTCGGCTACACCCTGCAGATCAACAACCCCTCGCTGCTGGCCGAACTGACCGGCATCGACGTGGTCGGCGACTTTCGCAGCCGCGATCTCGCCGCCGGCGGCCAGGGCGCACCGCTGGTGCCGGCGTTTCACCGCGCCCTGTTCGCGCACGCCGACGAGACCGTCGCGGTGCTGAACATCGGCGGTATTTCCAACCTGAGCCTGCTTCCGGCCACCAATGCCCTCGACGGCGCCATCGTGCTGGGCTTCGACTGCGGCCCCGGCAATGCGCTGATGGATCACTGGTGCCAAACCTATCAGGGCCAGCCCTTCGATCGTGGCGGCCAGTGGGCGGCCAGTGGCCAGGTGCTGCCCCAACTGCTCGCGCAGTTGCGGGCCGACCCGTATTTCGCCAAGGCGCCGCCGAAAAGCACGGGGCGCGACCTGTTCAATCCGACCTGGCTGGCTTCGCAGCTCGGCACCACGGCCATGGCACCCGCCGACGTGCAGGCCACGCTGACCGAACTGACGGCCAGTACCTGCGCCGCCGACCTTCTTCGCTACGGAAAAGATAGCAAACTGCTGATCGTGTGCGGCGGTGGCGCACTGAATGACCATCTGCTCGGGCGCCTGCGCGCGCTGCTTCCTGGTGTGAAGGTGGTGGCATCGACCGACCAGGGCCTTCCGCCGCAGCAGGTTGAAGCCGCGGCTTTTGCCTGGCTCGCGCGCTGCACGGTGCGGCGCGAGGCAGGCAATCTGGCCAGCGTGACCGGGGCGCGCGGCGCGCGGGTTCTCGGCGCGATCTACCCGGCCTGAGTTTCAACCCTGGCCGGAAACCTCCGGCTGCGCAGGTTGTGCCGCACGCACTTCTGCCGGCAGATGCCAGAAGATGAGTGCAGATGCCACCGTGATCAACCCCATGCTCGCGAAAGTGGCCTGGAACGCACTGAGCGTGTGGGCCGCCGTCTCTGTGCCGAAGATCCCGTTGTAGCCCGCCAGCACCGCACCGGCTGCCGCCACGCCCAAGCTCATCGCCAGCATTTGCACCATCGACAGCAGGCTGTTGCCGCTGCTGGCCATGCTGCCGTCCAGGTCCTTGAGGGTGATCGTGTTCATCGCGGTGAACTGCAGGGAATTGACCGCGCCGAAAGCCAGCAGTTGCAGCACATGCAACGCCACGGGCTGGCCGGGCGCCGTCAGGCCGAAGCTGGCCATCGTGCAGCCCACCAGCACCGTGTTGACGAGCAGCACCTTGCGGTAGCCATGGCGGGTGATCAGGGGCGTGGCGAAGCGCTTCATGGCCATGCCTGCCAGGGCGATCGGCAGCATCATCAAGCCGGCCCTTACAGGCGAATAGCCCATCGACACCTGCAGCAGCAGCGGCACGAGAAAAGGCATGCAGCTGCTGCCCAGGCGCGAGAACAGGTTGCCGATCAGCCCGATGCTGAGCGTTGGCACACCGAACAACGATGGCGCGAACAGCGGCTCGGGCGTGCGCGCGGCACGCAGCCAGTAGGCCACCACGCTCGCGAAGCCAAAGATCAGCACGACCATCACACCACCCTGGCGCAGGCCGAGTTCGGACACGCCATCGAGCGCCAGCGAAATCGCCACCATGCCGAAGGCCAGCATCGCGTAGCCCACGCTGTCGAAGCGCTTCTGGATGGCACCGCGCAGGTCCGGCATGTACCTGAGCGTGGCGATGCAGCCCGCCAGCCCCACCGGCACGTTGATCAGGAAAATCCAGTGCCAGGAGGCGTACTGCACCAGCCATCCGCCCAGCGTGGGGCCCAGCAGAGGCCCGATGAGCCCCGGGATCGCGACGAAGCTCATTGCCTGGAGGAATTCGCCGCGCGGCACCGTGCGCAGCAGCGCCAGACGCCCCACGGGCAGCAGCAAGGCGCCGCCCAGGCCCTGCACCACCCGCGCCGCCACGAGCTGTCCCAGCCCCTGCGACAGAGCGCAAAGCACCGAACCGCCGGCGAACAGCACGATCGCCGAGAAAAAGATGCGCCGCGTGCCGAAGCGGTCGGCGATCCAGCCCGAGGCGGGGATCAGCATCGCCATCGTGAGCGCATAGGCCACCACCACCGACTGCATGCGCAGCGGGCTCACGTTCAGGCTCGCGGCCATGGCCGGCAACGCGGTGTTGATGATGGTGGCGTCCAGCGTCTGCATGAAGAAGCCGACGGCTACGAGCCAGAGCAGGCTCTTGCGGGCGGGGTCGACGGGGGTGGCGGCTTCAGACGTCATGGGAGAAGAAAAAGGGAAGCGAAAAACGACGGCCAGCAAAAAGCCGCCCGGAGGCGGCTTTCTTGGAGGGGCCTTGTCAGCGGCATCCAGGCATCAGGCCGAGAAGCTCGATCCGCAGCCGCAGGTGCTGGTGGCGTTCGGGTTCTTGATCACGAACTGGGCACCCTGGAGATCTTCCTTGTAGTCGATCTCGGCACCGACCAGGTACTGGTAGCTCATGGCATCGATCAGCAGCGACACACCGTTCTTGGTCATGGTGGTGTCGTCTTCGTTGGTGATCTCGTCGAAGGTGAAACCGTACTGGAAGCCGGAGCAACCGCCGCCCTGCACGAATACGCGCAGCTTCAGCTCGGGATTGCCTTCTTCGGCGATCAGGTCGGCCACCTTGGCTGCCGCGCTGTCGGTGAAGACGATCGGCTCGGGCATCTGGGTCTGGATGTTTTCGGCTACGGCGCTCATGAGGGGTAACTCCTTGGGGGTGGCCGGACATGCGGCCAAGGGAACGAATGCTACTGCAACACCGCATTCTCGGCAGGATGCCTGCGGCGTGCACCCATCGCAAGTGGGGTCGAAAACCACACCCGCCAAGATGCACCCAATGAAAAAGCCGCCCGAAGGCGGCTTCTGGTTCGCAATGAACAGGATCAGCGCTTGCTGAACTGCTTGCGACGACGGGCGGAGTGCAGACCGACCTTCTTACGTTCGACTTCACGTGCATCGCGCGTCACAAAGCCGGCTTGGCTCAGGACGGGCTTGAGCGTCGCGTCGTAGTCGATCAGCGCACGGGTGATGCCGTGGCGCGTGGCGCCGGCTTGACCCGATTCGCCGCCACCGTTCACGTTGACCATCACGTCGAAAGCTTCGAGGTTGTTGGTCAGCGCCAGGGGCTGCTTGGCAATCATGATCGAGGTTTCGCGGCCGAAGAACTCTTGGATGTCCTTGCCGTTGACCGTGATCTTGCCGGTGCCTTTTTTCAGAAACACACGGGCGACGCTGGATTTGCGACGGCCGGTGCCATTGTTCCATTCACCAATCATTCTCAAGGCTCCTTACAGTTCCAGCACTTTGGGCTGTTGGGCGGTATGCGGGTGCTCTGCACCACCGTACACCTTGAGTTTCTTGATCATCGCGTAACCAAGCGGGCCCTTGGGCAGCATGCCCTTGACAGCCTTTTCCAGGGCGCGGCCCGGGTGCTTGTTCTGCATGTCGCGGAAGTTCGTCGCCGTGATACCGCCGGGATAGCCCGAGTGACGGTAGTACACCTTGTCGATCGACTTGGCGCCGGTGACGCGCAGTTGCGCGGCGTTGATGATGACGATGAAGTCACCGGTATCGACGTGAGGCGTGTAAATGGCCTTGTGTTTGCCGCGCAAACGGAGAGCAACTTCGCTGGCTACTCGTCCGAGGACCTTGTCGGTCGCGTCAATCACAAACCACTCGTGCGTCACGTCAGCGGGCTTGGCGCTGAACGTTTTGGTCATGAGTTTTTCTCTTGAAAAGAGGGTTTGGCGAGCCCTTTTCCACGGTCGGCGTTCCTCTGACGGGAATCTCTTAGGTGGGGTTTCATTCGCCCCGAAAAACGGATTGAATGCCTTCGCCGCGGGGCCACAAAAACGCTGCGAAGCCCGCGATTATATGAAGAATTGGCCGACCTGGCCAATTTAGCCCCGGCAGGGGCCCTTCAGCGCACTGGCGCCGTCACAGGCCCGGTCAGCACCGCGGCCTTTGTGGCCGGGACATCGAGCTTGCGCACCAGCGTGCCGGTGTCCAGGCTTTCATCGCGGTGCCCGCTGCGGTCGTAGAGGCGCTCTTCCCCGATGACCATCTGGATCCAGGTCGGATAGGTGTAGGCCGTGCCGGCGCTGTCGTCGACCGCCGCGCCGATCACGCCACCGGCTATGACGAAATTGCCCAGGAAACCGATGTTGGGCCGCGAGATCGCCTGCCCCGTGGCCACGCCCTGCCCGTCGACGGTGCACTGGATCACCAGGTCGGCCCGCGAGCGGCGCACGCCGATGACCCGGCCGGACCGCATCCTCACCTTGGCCTTGTCGTTGACGGCCCTGCATCTCGCATCGGGAATGATCTCCCCGGTCTGCGACAGGACGTCGACGCGCATTGGCTGATCGAGCCCCTGGCTGACGGCAGCGCAGCCGCCCAGGACCGACAAAATTCCCATCGTGGCCGCGAGGCCCCAAAATCTCCAGTTCGACGGACTCATCCTGTTTCCCTCTAGTTTTGTAATTTGATGTTACCGCGGCTTCATTGAAGAGGCTGTTGCGCATCTGCCACCTATCCCGGAATCCCTCATGTTCAGTTACCGCCACGCCTTCCATGCCGGCAACCACGCCGACGTGCTCAAGCACACGGTGCTGATTGCCACGCTCGACCACCTGCTTGAAAAGGAAGCCGCCCTCACGGTCGTCGACACCCACGCCGGCGCGGGCCTCTACCGGCTCGATGGCGACTACGCCGACACCAGCGGCGAAGCGGCCGACGGCATCCTGCGCCTGCTTGCCCCTCCCAAGGAGCCCGCCACCGCCGTGCCCACCGCAAAGTCGGCGGCCAAGAAAGTGCCGACGGACGCCGAGGCACCGCTGGCGGACGCGATCGCGCGCTACCTCGAGGTCATCCACGACTTCAACCCCAAGGGCGGCGCCCGCGTCTACCCCGGCTCGCCGTTCATCGTACAGCACCTGCTGCGCGACCACGACAAGCTCAAGCTGTTCGAGCTGCACCCGACCGACGCCCGCACGCTCGACGCCAACATCGCCCAGCTCGAGGCCGGCCGCCAGATCGCCGTGCTGCGTGAAGACGGCTTCGGCAGCGCGACCAAGTTCCTGCCGCCGCCGTCCCGCCGCGCGCTGGTGCTGATGGACCCGAGCTACGAAATCAAGAGCGACTACGCCCGGGTGCTCGACTTCGCGGCCGAGGCGCTCAAGCGCTTCGCCACCGGCACGTATGCGGTCTGGTATCCGATCATTCCGCGGCCCGAGGCGCACGACCTGCCACGCCGGCTCAAGACCATGGCGACCAAGGCCGGCAAGCCGTGGCTGCATGCCACGCTGACGGTCAAGTCGAGCAAGTTGACGGCCACACCGACCGGCGAGACCAAGCGGCCCGGGCTGCCGGCCAGCGGCATGTTCCTGATCAATCCGCCCTACACCCTGAAGCCGCTGCTCGCGGCAGCCTTGCCGCAGCTGGCCGAGAAGCTGGCGCAGGACCGGAACGCGACCTTTTCGCTCGACAGCGGCGGCTGACCGCCCTTTCCTTTCAGCGGCGACGGCGCTGCGGCACAGCCGCCTTGCGGCGCGCCGGCACCGTGGCCTTGGCGCGATCGGCCCCAGGCGCCACGGGTGCGGCCGCATCGCCCGGCTCCACATCGACACCGCCGCAGCGCATGCCCGTGGGGCCGACGACCGACAGCGCCACCTGCTTGATTCCAAGCCCGATCAGGCCGATGCGCTCCGCAGCGGCGCGGCTCAGGTCGATCACGCGGCCTTGCGCATAGGGCCCGCGATCATTGATGCGCACCATCACCTCGCTGCCGTTGACCAGGCTGCGCACGCAGACGCGCGTTCCGAACGGCAGGGTCTTGTGGGCGGCCGTCAGGGCCGACATGTCGAAGCGTTCGCCGCTCGCCGTCTTGCGCTGGTGGAACTGGATGCCGTACCAGGACGCCCCGCCGCGCTCGAAGATCTCGCGCGGGCCGCCGTCGCCGGGCACGCCGTCGTCAGGCGTGAGTTCGCCAGTGCCGGACACCGCGAGGTCGTAGCGCACCGAAGGCACATCCGACCGCGCCGAGGCGCCCGGCGGAACCGCCAGCCCCTTCGAAAGCGGCCGCAAGCGCGAGGCCGCGGTCGCCCCCGGATCGGCCCCCCCTTCGGTAGCGGGTGGCATGGCGCAACCCGCCAGCACGCAGGTGGCCGCGACGAGCACGAGGCGAAGCCCAGTGCGCAGCGGCGAACCTGCGGCACGCCCTCTCAATCGAGGCGCTCCAGCACAGCCAGCGTCGCCGCCGACTGGTTCATCGTGTAGAAGTGGATCGCGGGTGCGCCGCCGTCACGCAGGCGCGCGCAGAGGTCGGTCACCACGTCCAGGCCGAAGGCCTTGATCGAGGCCGTGTCGTCGCCAAAGCCCTGCAGGCGCAGGCGGATCCAGCGCGGAATCTCGGCGCCGCAGGCATCCGAGAAACGCATGAGCTGCGTCGAACTCGTGATGGGCATGATGCCCGGCACGATCGGCGTGTCGATGCCGAGCTTGCGCACGTCGTCGACGAAGCGGAAGTAGGCCTCGGGGCTGAAGAAATACTGCGTGATGGCCGAATCGGCACCCGCCTTCACCTTGGCGGCGAAGGCCTGCAGGTCGGCCTCGGGCGAGCGGGCCTGCGGGTGCACTTCGGGATAGCAGGCCACCTCGATGTGGAAGTCGCTGCCCGTTTCCTCGCGGATGAAGGCCACAAGGTCGCTCGCATACTGGAACTCGCCGCCGATGCCGTAGCCGCTCGGCAGGTCGCCGCGCAACGCCACCAGGCGCTTGACGCCCATCGCTTTCAGTTCGGCCAGTTGCTCCCGCACCGTGGCGCGCGTGGCGCCGATGCAAGAGAAGTGGCTGGCGGCATCGACGCCTTCGTTCAGGATCTCCTGCACCGCACCGAAGGTGCCCTGGTGCGTGGAGCCGCCCGCGCCGTAAGTGACCGAGCAGAACTGGGGCTTGCGCACATACAGCTGCTGGCGCACCGCGCGCAGCTTGACCGCGCCTTCGGGCGTCTTGGTCGGGAAGAATTCGAAACTCAGCGGAAGGCGCACCTGCGTCTCCTTAGGAACCGGTCGCGCCGGATGCGCGCACGGCGTGAATGAAAAACTCGCGGTTGCCGTCGCCACCGGCGATCGGGCTGTCGAACCACCGCAGCACGCGAAGGTCGAGCGCCGCGCAGGCATCGTGCAGGCGCTTCTCGACGATCTCGTACATCGCCGCGTCGCGCACGATGCCACCCTTGCCGACCTGGCCGGGTTGCAGCTCGAACTGCGGCTTGACCAGCATCAGGAGCTGGCCGTCGTCGGCCAGGAACTGCACCACGGCCGGCAGCACCAGCGTGAGCGAGATGAATGACAGGTCACCGACGATGAGGTCGAAGCGCGGCTCGGCCAGGGCTTCGAGCGCCTCGCCGACCTCCGCGGCATCTTCCGCCTCGGAGGCCTCGTCATGGCCCACCTGCAGATCGGCGGCCGTCAACGCCCGCGCATTGACGCCTTCGATGGCGACCACGCGCTCGTCCTCGCGCAACTTCGCATGCAGTTGCCCGTGGCCGACATCGACGCCCACGACCTTCGTCGCGCCGCGTTGCAGCAGGCAATCGGTGAAGCCGCCGGTCGACTGGCCCACATCGAGGCACAGCTTGCCGGCGGGATCGACACCGCTGACAGCCAGAGCACCTTCGAGCTTGAGCCCGCCGCGCGAGACGTAGCGCGCCTCGGCCGCATCGTCGAGCGCGAGCTCGGCGGATTCGGGCACCTCGTCCTTGTTCTTGACGACCGAGCGCCATGCGTCGCTCGTGCCCGCATCGCGCCAGCGCATGCCGCCGGCAATGAGCCGCACGGCCTGCGAACGCGACGCGGCGAGGCCGCGTTCCACCAGCAGTTGGTCAGCGCGCATGAGCGAAGCGCCGGACCGACCCAAGCAAGCTCGCACCGCAGTGCGAGGCACGAAGGTTTTTCATCATTCGCTCAGTAGCGGTACGTGTCCGGCTTGTAGGGGCCGTTCTTGCTCACGCCGATGTAAGCAGCTTGCGCATCGGTCAGCTCGGTCAGCATCGCGCCGACCTTCTTCAGGTGCAGGCGCGCGACCTTTTCGTCCAGGTGCTTGGGCAGCACGTAGACCTTGCCGGCTTGATAAGCATCGGGCTTGGTGAAGAGCTCGATCTGGGCGATGGTCTGGTTCGCGAACGACGACGACATCACGAAGCTCGGGTGGCCCGTGCCGCAGCCCAGGTTCACCAGGCGGCCCTTGGCCAAGAGGATGATCTTCTTGCCGTCCGGGAAGGTGATGTGGTCGACCTGCGGCTTGATTTCTTCCCACTCGTACTTCTCGATCGACGCGACATCGATCTCGTTGTCGAAGTGGCCGATGTTGCAGACGATGGCCTGGTCCTTCATCTTGGCCATCGTGTCGTGCGTGATGACGTCCTTGTTGCCGGTGGTCGTCACGAAGATGTCGGCCTTGTCGGCGGCGTATTCCATCGTCACGACCTTGTAGCCTTCCATCGCGGCCTGCAGGGCGTTGATGGGGTCGATTTCAGTGACCCACACTTGCGCCGACAGTGCGCGCAGCGCCTGGGCCGAGCCCTTGCCCACGTCGCCGTAGCCGGCCACGCAGGCCACCTTGCCGGCGATCATCACGTCGGTCGCGCGCTTGATGCCGTCCACCAGCGATTCGCGGCAGCCGTACAGGTTGTCGAACTTGCTCTTGGTGACCGAGTCGTTCACGTTGATGGCGCGGAACAGCAGCGTGCCCTTGGCGCTCATCTCGTTCAGGCGGTGCACGCCGGTGGTCGTCTCTTCGGTCACGCCGATGATTTCAGCGGACTTGCGGGTGTACCAGGTGCTGTCGACAGCCAGCTTGGCCTTGATCGCGGCGTAGAGGATGCGTTCTTCCTCGCTGGTCGGGTTGGCCAGCACGCTCTGGTCCTTCTCGGCGCGTTGGCCCAGGTGCATCAGGAGCGTCGCGTCGCCGCCGTCGTCCAGGATCATGTTCGGGCCTTCGCCCTTCGAGCCCTTGGGGCCGAAGTCGAAGATGCTGTGGGTGTAGCCCCAGTAGTCTTCGAGCGACTCGCCCTTGATCGCGAACACCGGCGTGCCCGAAGCGGCGATGGCCGCAGCGGCGTGGTCCTGCGTCGAGAAGATGTTGCACGAGGCCCAGCGCACGGTGGCGCCCAGGGCTTGCAGTGTCTCGATCAGCACGGCCGTTTGAATGGTCATGTGCAGCGAACCGGTGATGCGCGCGCCCTTGAGCGGCTGCGCCTTCGAGAATTCTTCGCGGATGGCCATCAGGCCGGGCATCTCGGTTTCCGCAATGCGGATTTCCTTGCGGCCCCAGGCGGCGAGGGACAGGTCGGCAATCGCCTGGTCGGCGGTCGAAACGGGGGTGGGCTTGAGAACGGCGCTCATGAGAACTCCAAAACTGGTTTGAAAGATGCCACTGCGTACGGGGTCTGACGGAAAAAGGACTCACCGCGAGAACAGCGGGTGAGCGTGGTTGCGATGTGGTCCGAGCCTCACGCCTTGATGGCGCTGCAACGCTCCTCGGAACGGCGGATTGTAGACGGGGTGCCGGCCCTAGCCAACCGCTCGGGTATCCCGCATGACGGGAAGCGCGTTTCGTTTTCGAGGCGTACATTGATCCGCACTCCAACACCAAGACCCCTCCCATGCTCTACAGAATCCCATCGACCCTGCTGGCAGCGACCGCACTTCTCGCCGCCGCTGCCGCACCGATCGCCGCCTCGGCGCAGGCAGCCTCCGAACAAGTCCGCATCCGCGGCACCATCGTCCGCGTCGACGCGAAGACACTCGTCGTGCAGGACCGCGGCGGCGAGGTCGTCAGCCTTGCGCGGCCGGCCGACATGCAGCTGTCGGAGGTCTACCGCATCAAGCTCGCCGACATCAAGAAAGGCAGCTTCATCGGCACCGCCGCCATGCCGCAGGCCGACGGCACGCAGAAGGCGCTCGAAGTCGTGGTGTTCCCCGAGGCCGCGCGCGGCACCGGCGAAGGCCATCGCCCGTGGGACCTGCTGCCGCAGAGCACCATGACCAACGCCACCGTGGCCGACCTGGCCGCGGCGCCGAAGTCGGTGCACGGCGGGCAGCAACTGCGCCTGACCTACAAGGGCGGCGAGAAGACGGTCATCGTGCCGCCCGACGTGCCGGTCGTGACCTTCCGCGCCGGAACCGAGGCGCTGCTGGTGCCCGGCGCCAAGGTGCTGGTCAATGCGCAGGAAAAGAACGGCACGCCGACGGCGCTGCGCGTGACGGCCGGGCGCAACGGCTTCGCGCCGCCGATGTAAGGCGAAGGCAAGTCACCCAAGGGAAATCCCGCAGGCAAATTTGTCGCTGCGGGGACCGCGGGCGCGCCGGTGCGGCGTATCGTGGCGAGGGACTTTTGCCGTCCGGCCGGTCCTTGTTTGCCACTCACCCGTTCACCCGACACAGGAGATACCGCACCATGGCCACTGCCAAGAAAGCCGCAGCCAAGAAGACCACAGCCAGCAGTAGCAGCAGCACCAAGGCGGCGGGCCCCAGCGCCGCCGACATGCTCAACCCGCTGAAGAATCTCAAGGGCATGACCGATCGCCTGCAGGAACTCAACTTGACCGGCGGCGCGGGCAAGCTGCTCGAAAGCGGCCGCAAGGACCTGCAGGCGCTGATGCAGGCCAACGAAAAGTCCTACCAGGGCCTGCAGACGGTGGTGCAGCGGCAGACCGAGATGATCAAGAGCGCCATCACCGAATGGCAGGCGGCCGCCAAGGAAATGCCCGGCAAGGACGCCAAGGCCAACCTCGCCAAGCTCGACGAGCTCGGCCGCCAGTCGTTCCAGCGCGCCATCGACGACATCAAGGAACTCGCCAACCTCGCGGCCAAGTCGCAGGCCGATGCCTTCGACGTCGTGCGCCAGCGCATCCAGTCCAACGTGGACGAAGTGACCAAGATGCTGCAGCGCAAGTAGGCGCAAGGCGCTCGCGCGATGACCGCCGTCCCACCTCCCATCGAGCGGCGCAGGCTCGTCAACGGCGTTGAAATCGCGTGGGACAGCTTCGGCGACCCCGACGCGTCGCCGCTCGTGCTCATCATGGGCCTCGGCGCCCAGATGGTCGCCTGGGACGACGCGTTCTGCGCCCGTCTCGCCGAGGCGGGCCGCCATCGCGTGATCCGCTTCGACAACCGCGACATCGGCCATTCGACGCACCTGACGCACCTGGGCGTTCCCGACATCCAGGCGCTGATGCTGCAGGCCATGGCGGGCAAGCCGCTCGCGGTGCCCTACACGCTGCGCGACATGGCCAACGACTGCATCGGCCTGCTCGATGCGCTCGGCATCGAGCGCGCACACATCGTCGGCGCCTCGATGGGCGGCGCCATCGGGCAGGAGATGGCCATCCATCATCCGGAGCGCATGCGCTCGTTCACCAGCATCATGTCGACGACCGGCAACCCGGCATTGCCGCCGCCCACGCCCGAGGCGATGGCGGTGCTGTTCTCGCCGACGCCGCTCTCCTTCGACGCCTACCTGCCGCATTACAAGAAGGTCTGGCGCGTGCTGCGCGGCCCCGGCTTTCCGCTCGACGAAGCGCGCGATGCCGAACGTGCGCAGCTCATCTTCCTGCGCGGGCTCAACCCGGGCGGCGTGGCGCGCCAGCTGGCGGCGATCTTCGCGTCCGGCAACCGCAAGCCCGCGCTGCGCGACGTGCAGGTGCCAACGCTGGTGATCCATGGCGACGCCGATCCGCTGGTGCCGGTCGAGTGCGGCGTCGATGTGGCCGACGCCATTGCGGGCGCGAAGCTGCTGCGCATTCCGCGCATGGGCCATGCGCTGCCGATCCCGATGTGGCCGCAGATCATCGACGCCATCGCCGCGCACACCGGGCAGCTTCGCGACCATTGATTGAACGACCGATAGACGACGGGGCCTCTGTCCATGAACAAGTTCTCCTCTCTCGACCCGATGGCCATGTGGCGCGAACTCACGGCCCAATGGGAAAAGAGCACCAATGAATTCGCCAACGAGACCATGGCCTCGGACCCGTTCCGCCAGGGCATGCACGGCGGCATGAACGCCTCGCTCACCGCGCAGAAGGCACTGGGCGACCTGATGGCGCGCTACCTCACGATGCTGAACCTGCCCACGCGCGCGGACATCCAGGCACTGGGCGAGCAATTGCAGAGCATCGACGACCACCTGGCGAATATCAGCCGCGCCATGGAAAACGGACGCGGCCCGGCGGCATCTGCAACCGCCCCTGCGCCACCCCAGCCGCGCCGCACCAGGAAGCCCCCACAGGCCGAGGCAGCCGCCCCGGCTCCGGCCGCCCCGAAGCGCACCGCCGGAAAGCGCGCACGATGAGCGCCACCGCGGACGCGTTCGCCCTGCCCGACATCGGCGCGGAGATCGAACGCGCGATCCAGCGCAACCTCAAGGGCCTGGACTTCCTGACATCGGCCGCGCCGGCCATGGGGCAAACGGGCCGGGACGAGATCCACCGCCGCGGCACGTTGAGCCTGTACCACTACCGCCCGCTGGTCGACGAGATCTACCGCGTGCCGTTGCTGATCGTGATGGCGACCACGAACCGCGGCTACATCCTGGACCTCGCGCCGGGCCAGAGCATGGTCGAGCACCTGCTGCTGAAGGGCTACGACGTCTACATGATGGATTGGAACGCGCCGCGCCCGCAGGAAAAGCAGTTGCGCATCGAGGACTACGTGCTCGACTTCATCCCCGATTCGCTGCGGCGCGTGCAGGCGCGCTCCGGCGAGGAAGACGTCACGCTCGTCGGCTACTGCATGGGCGGTGTGCTTTCCACGCTCTATGCGGCGCTGCATCCCGACGGTCCGATCAAGAACCTCGCGCTCTTCACCACGCCCGTCGACTTCAGCCGCATGAAGCTTTTCCATGCGTGGTCGGACCGGCGTTATTTCGACGTCGACCGGCTCATCGACACGGTGGGCAACGTGCCGCCCGAGATGCTGTTCGCGTCGTTCGACATGCTGCGCCCCGCGGGACGCAGTGCCGGCGTGGTGCAGCTCTGGGACAACATGGCGAATGACGAATTCGTCAAGTCGTACCGCATGTTCGACCGCTGGGGCGCCGAGATGCTGCCGCTGGCCGGAGAGTACTTCCGCCAGACCGTCAAAGAGCTGATGTGGGACAACAAGCTCTTGAAGAACGAGTTGGTGCTCGGCGGCCACAAGGTGCTGCTGAAGAACATCAAGGTGCCGGTGCTGCACGCGCTCGCGCAGCACGACCACATCGTTCCTTACGAGGCTGGCCAGCCGCTCGTCGCCAACATCGGCTCGGCCGACAAGGAGGAAGTGGTGCTCAAAGGCGGCCACGTCAGCCTGGCCGCGGGCGCCAACGCGGTGCGCCGGCTGTGGCCCAAACTCGACGACTGGCTTGGAGTGCGATCGACATGACCATCACTGCTGTCTCCGACTCTTTTTCGCGGACCTATCCGCGCACCGTGACGAGCAGCGAGGGCAACATCGTCCTGCGCCTGATGAATGCAGACGACGCGGCCGCCGTGCTGGCTTTCGCGCAGGGCCTGCCCGCGCACGACCTGCTCTTCCTGCCGCGCGACATCACCGAGCCCAAGGTGATGAATGCCTGGGTCCGCGCCATCGAGCGCGGCGATATCGACAGCGTGCTCGCGGTGCGCGGCACCGCGGTGCTGGGCTGCGCGGCGGTGATCCGCGATCCGCATTCGTGGTCCAGCCACGTGGCCGAACTGCGGCTTCTGGCCGCGCCAGAACTGCGCGGCAGCGGCCTCGGCCACCGGCTCGCGCGGGAGGCCTGCGCCCTGGCCATCGAACGCGGCGCCGAAAAGCTCGTCGCGCGCATGACCGTCGACCAGCGCAGCGCCATCGCCGTCTTCCAGGCGCTGGGCTTCCGGCCCGAGGCGCTGCTCAGCAAGCACGTGAAAGACCGGCAGGGCGTGACGCACGACCTGGTGGTACTGAGCCACGACGTGGCGCAGTTCGAGGCACAGATGCGGGCGTATGGGATGACGGAGGCTTTTTAGGCCCCCAGGGCGAGCCGGTTCCGGGCCGCCTTCTAAAATCGCGGCATTCCCCCGCAGATTGCCCATCTTGTCTTTTGTCTCAGAAACCCGCCGCCGCCGCACCTTCGCGATCATTTCCCACCCTGACGCCGGCAAGACCACGCTGACCGAAAAGCTGCTGCTTTTCTCCGGCGCGATCCAGATCGCCGGCTCGGTGAAGGCACGCAAGGCCTCGCGCCACGCCACCTCCGACTGGATGGAAATCGAAAAGCAGCGCGGCATCTCGGTGGCCTCCTCGGTCATGCAGATGCTGTACCGCGACCACGTGATCAACCTGCTCGACACGCCGGGCCACAAGGACTTCTCGGAAGACACCTACCGCGTGCTCACCGCCGTCGACTCGGCGCTGATGGTGATCGACGCCGCGAACGGCGTGGAAGCGCAGACGCGCCGGCTCATCGAGGTCTGCCGCCAGCGCGACACGCCCATCATCACCTTCGTCAACAAGATGGACCGCGAAGTTCGCGAGCCGCTCGACATCCTGGATGAAGTGGAGCGCGAGCTCGGCATGCCCTGCGTGCCCATGACCTGGCCTGTCGGCCAGGGCAAGACCTTCCGCGGGATCATGAACCTGCGCACGCAGACGATGACGGTGTTCGAGTCGGGCAGCGAACGGCTGCCGCACGACTTCGAGACCATTCCGCTGTCGGACCGCGACACGCTCATCAAGCGCTTCGGTGCCGACTTCGAGACCGCCATGGACAGCATGGAGCTGGCCACCGGCGCCTCGCCCACCTGGGACCGCGAAGCGTTCCTCGCCGGCAAGCAGACGCCGGTGTTCTTCGGCTCGGGCGTGAACAACTTCGGCGTGATGGAAGTGCTCGACGCGCTGGTCGACCTCGCGCCCTCGCCGCAGTCGCGCACCAGCACCACGATGGTCAACCGCCAGCCCGTGGTCAAGGAGATTCAGCCCGAGGACAAGGACTTCGCAGGGGTGGTCTTCAAGGTGCAGGCCAACATGGACGCCAACCACCGCGACCGCATTGCCTTCGTGCGCATGGCCTCGGGCAAGTACACGCCGGGCATGAAGCTCAAGGTGCAGCGCACGTCCAAGGAACTGCGCCCCACCAGCGTCGTGACTTTCATGAGCCAGCGCCGCGAAGCGGTCGAAGAAGCCTATGCAGGCGACATCGTGGGCTTCACCACCCATGGCGGCGTGCAGCTGGGCGACACCATCACCGATGGCGCGAGCCTGCAGTTCACCGGGCTGCCTTTCTTCGCGCCCGAACTGTTCATGACGGTCATTCTGAAGAACCCGCTGCGCACCAAGCAGCTGCAGCAGGGCCTGGCCCAGCTCGGCGAAGAAGGCGCAATTCAGGTGTTCCGCCCTGAAGTCGGTGGGCCGATGCTGCTGGGCGCGGTCGGCCAGCTGCAGTTCGAAGTGGTGCAGCACCGCCTGAAGGCCGAGTACGACGCCGACGTGCGGCTCGAGGGCTGCCAGTACACGGGCGCGCGCTGGATCACGGCCGACACGCCGGCCGAGCTGCGCGAGTTCGTCAACGCCTACCCGGTGCGCATGGCCAAGGACGCGGCCGACACGCTGGCCTTCCTGTGCACCTCGCCCTACGACGTGCGGCTGGCGCAGGAGCGGTTTCCGAAGATTCATTTCCATCCGCTGCGGGAGCATGCGGGGCTGGCGCTGCAGAGCGCGGGATAGGCACTCGTCATGGAAACCTACATCCAGGTCGCGGGGCTAGGTGACTTGACCGAGACGATCGTCGAGCAGCGCGCCACATTGACGATCACCGTCAAAGCCTCGAAGGCCGAGGTCGCACTGGCCGAGGCGACCAGCCTGCGCAACGACGCGATCCGGACGCTGAAAGAAGCCGGACTCAAGCCCGACGAGATCACCGAAGGCGGGCGTGATGCTTGGCAACCCTGGTATGCGAAACGCAGCGTGGGCCAGGAAGTGGCGCACCGCGTGCTGATCGCCTGCAAGGAAACGCGCCGCCTCTATCAGGCACTCGATGCGCTCGAACCGCTGTTCACGAACTCCCGCTACGCCATGGGCGTCGACATGCAGCAGCCCCGTTTCGAGGCGCAGGAAGGCGCCGAAACCGAGGCTCGTACGGCAGCCATCCGGCATGCACGCAGCAAGGCACTGATTCTTGCGAAGGAAGCGGGTGTCACGCTGGGCGCAGTCGCGCAGGTCGAAGAACTTGGTTCGCAAGCAGATAACTCGGGTGCCTATGGCGATCGCAACTGGGCGTATGCAGGTGGCGCCGTGGCAATGGCCTCCGCCGGCCCAGGAGACGACTTCGAGGAATTGGCCGGAGCCAAGCGCACACGCACGCTGCGCTACAGGGTCCGCTTCCTGATCGGCTGAGACCTTCTCAGCTGCCCGTCGACGCGTAGCGGCGCAACCCCAGCCGCCACACGCCGAAGGCAGCCGCCAGGAACACGAAGCCCGTGACCGGCGACACGATGCCCACCCACCCCGGCGCGCCGAGCGGATCGGCCTTGCCCAGGATCGCCAGCGCCGGGTAATAGGCCACGCAGGCCAGCGGCACCACGAAAGTCAGCACACGGCGGAACCACCGCGCATACAGCGCCAGCGGGTACTGCGCCGCCTGCACGCCGCCATAGGTCAGCACGTTGGCGATCTCCAGGCTCTCGACGGTCCAGAACGACAGCGTGCCCTGCAGCACCAAAATGCCGAGGAACAACGCGACGCCGCCGGCCAGTGCGAACAGCGCAATCGCCACCGTGGTCGCCGTCCATTCGATGCCCGCCTGCTGCGTGGCGAACACCACGACAGCCAGGCCCTGCAGCAGGCGGCCCGCGCGGCTGATGCGGAAGTCGTTGCCCATCAACTGCAGCGTCAGCGGGCGCGGGCGCAGCAGCAAGCGGTCGAAAGCGCCGGTGCGCAGGAACTCGGTGCCCAGCACGTCGAAGCCGCGGCCCAATGCATCGGCCAGCGCGAACATGCAGTTGACCAGTCCGTAGAACAGCGCCACCTCGCCGATGCGCCAGCCCTGCACTTCGCCAAAACGGTGAAACAGCGCCCAGACGGCCACCACCTCGATGCCGGTCCCGAGGAACTGGCCGACGGTCAGCATCAGCGCCGAGGCGGGATAGCGCGCCTGGCCGCCGATGGAGGCGCGCACGAGGCGAAAGAAAAGAGGCAGCGAGCCCATCTCAGCTATCCACCCTGGATCTGAAGGCTGCGCATCGTGCGGCCCATCGCGAAGCGCCCCGCCGCGACCAGCACGGCGATCCAGAAGCACTGCAGTCCCAGCGCGGCCACCGCATGCCAGCCGCCCAGTTGCCCGAAGTACAGCCGCGCGGGAATGTCCATCAGCCCGGCCAGCGGCTGGATCAGCAGTACGGTCTGCCAGGCGTCCGGCAACAGCGCGAGCGGCAGCAGGTTGCCCGACAGCACGATGACCACGGGCGTTGCCACCGCGCTGATGCCGCGCTCGTTGAGCGCGGCGGTGGCCGCCACGTTGAGCAGCATCACCATCGATGCCGACAGCAGCAACGCCAACACCGTGGACGCGAGGAATGCGAGCCCCGCAATTGCGCTCGCCGGCAGCTGCCAAGCCCACTCGCCCAACCCCACCAGCGGCAGGGCAACCGCAGCGAACGCAGCCATCAGCGCCACCCGCGGCAGCACGCGCGCGGCGACCCATCCGGCGCTGCGCGCGAACCACAGCGCGTAGGCATCCACCGGGCGCAGCCGGTCGTAAGCGACCGCGCCGGTGCGCACGGCCTGCGCCACTTCCGGGTCGCTGAGCCAGGGCATCAGCACGAGCAGCCCCTGCGCCAGCCACGTGTAGGTGATGGCATCCGCAAGCGACATCGGCGCACTCGCGCCCGCGATGGCCGTACCGCCGTAGAAGGCAGCAAACACCATCACCTTGATGCCGCCCCACCAGCATTGCGTCGCGAAGCCCGCGAGCGCGGCCGTGCGGTACTGCAGCATCTGCAGAAAGCGTGAGGTGAAGGCCGCGATGTAGGGGCGCGCGAGGGTCCGCAACTTCATCGTCACGCCTCGGCCGCTCCGTGCATGGCGTAGAAGCGCGCGATCACCGCCTCGATCGCCATGCCTTCGAGTCGGATGTCTTCCACCGCATGCTCGGCCGCGATGCGCGCGATCAAGGCCGGCGCAGTGGTCACCGAAGGATCGAAGTCGAGCACCAGTGTCTGCCCGTCACGGGCGCGCACCGTGGCGCCGGGCACCTGCGCGGGCAGCGCGGCGCCCTGTGCGAAGTCGACCACCAGCCGTCGCTCGGCCATCACCTGTGCGCGCAACGCCTCGACCGGACTGTCGGCCAGCACGCGGCCATGACCGATGACGATCACGCGCTGGGCCAGTGCCTCGATGTCGTGCATGTCGTGCGTGGTGAGCAGCACCGTGGTGCCGCGCTCGCGGTTGGCGCGGCGCACGAAGTCGCGCACCGCGAGCTTGGAGGGCGCGTCGAGGCCGATGGTCGGCTCGTCGAGGAACAGGATGTCGGGCTCGTGCAGCAGCGCGGCGGCGATCTCGGCGCGCATGCGCTGGCCCAGCGAGAGCTGGCGCACCGGCTGGTCGAGCACGCGCTCCAGGTGCAGCAGCGCGACCAGTTCGTCGCGCGTGCGCCGGTAGCGCTGCGGGTCGACACGGTAGATGTCGCGCAGCAGGTCGAAGCCGTCGCCCACGGGCAGATCCCACCACAGCTGCGTGCGCTGGCCGAAAACCACGCCGATGCGCCCGACGTGCCGCTCGCGGTCCGCGAAAGGATCGCGGCCGTCGATCTCCACACGCCCGCCGTCGGGCCGCAGGATGCCCGCGAGGATCTTGATGGTGGTCGACTTGCCCGCGCCGTTCGGCCCGATGAAGCCGAGCAGCTCGCCGCGCTGCAATTCGAAGGACACGCCCGACAGCGCCTCCACCGTGCGGTGCCGGCGCTGCACCAGGCCGCGCAGCGCGCCCATCACGCCCGGGTCGCGCTCGGAAATCCGGTAGGTCTTGAGGAGGTGGTCGACGAGGATGTGAGGCATGGGAGAGTGCCGCGCCGGCCTGGAAGGCGCGGCGGGGGCGGGATGCTACACGAAAGCGCCGGTACGATCTCGGGCTCTCCAGAGATTCATCGCCATGTCGTCCTCACCACCCCTGCCCGCCTCGCCCACCCATCTGCTGCCGCTCGACCGCTGGGCGGCGCCGGCACGCAGCGCGCTCATCGGCGTGTTCACGGACATCGACGACACCCTCACCACCGACGGCGCGATCACGGCCGATGCGCTGCAGGCGCTCGGCGACCTGAAGGCGGCCGGCTTCGCCATCGTGGCGATCACGGGCCGGCCGGTGGGCTGGAGCCTGCCTTTCGTCAACACCTGGCCGGTCGATGCCATCGTGGCGGAGAACGGCGCGGTGGCGCTGCTGCCCACGGCCGATGGTCAGATCGAAAAACGCTACCAGCAGGACGCGCCCACGCGCGCCGCCAACTTCGCGCGCATGCAGGCGGTGCTCGCGCGCATCGAGCGCGAGATTCCGGGCGCGCAGCGCGCCACCGACTCGGCGGGGCGCGAGACCGACATCGCCATCGACCACAGCGAGTTCGTGCAGTTGAGCGAAGAGACCATCGCGCACGTCGTCGCACTGATGCGCAGCGAAGGCATGCACGCCACGGTGAGCAGCATCCACATCAACGGCTGGTACGGCGACAACGACAAGCTGGAAGGCGCCCGCTGGATCGTGCGCGAACTCTGGGGCCGCACGCTCGACGACGAGCTCGACCGCTGGGCCTACGTGGGCGATTCCACCAACGACCAGTTGATGTTCCGCACCTTCGCGAACAGCATCGGCGTGGCGAACGTGGCGCGCTTCGTGCCGCAGCTGGAGCACCTGCCGCGCTACGTGACGCAAGGCGAACGCGGCGTGGGCTTTGCCGAGGCGGCGCGCGCAATGCTCTCAGTGCGCGGCGCTGCTACTCACTGACCGGCAGGCTGCGCGCATTGCCGCGCAGCGCCGCCCACTGCCGCCAGATGCCGAAGGCTGCGATTGCCAGCAGCACGGCTGCATAGCCTTCCACCGTGTTGAGCAGGCCGAGCGGCTTCACCAGGAAGCCCGCGAGCATCGCCGGCAGGCTGAACGCGAGGTAGCAG
This sequence comes from Variovorax boronicumulans, assembly GCF_030812215.1. GTDB lineage: Bacteria > Pseudomonadota > Gammaproteobacteria > Burkholderiales > Burkholderiaceae_C > Variovorax > Variovorax boronicumulans_C. Next base: position 449,709 of record NZ_JAUSSG010000004.1, read on the forward strand.
ACCACGAAGATGGCGGCGAAGAGTTCTCCGCGCTCGTGCGAATCGGCGAGCGGCGCCAGCGTCTGCACCAGCGCCGAGAACGCACCGCCGAAGCCCAGGCCCGCAATCGCGGTGCCGATGAAGAACAGCGCGAGCGACTTCGTCGCCAGCGACGCCAGCAGCAGCACCAGGCCGACCGCGATGCTGGCCGCACCGAAGACCACGGTGCGCGGTGCGGGGAAGCGGCCAAGCAGCGTGGGGGCGAGCGCGCCGAAGCCCGAGAGCACCGCGACCGTGAGGCCATTGACCACGCCGTTGTCGATGTGGAACACATGCAGCATGAGCGATGGTGCGAGCGACAGGTAAAGGCCGCCCAGCGCCCACACCGCAATGAACACCGGCAGCCCGCGCACGAAGTCGGCCCTGGCCCGCACGGGAATCGACACGCGCGGCACCAGCGAGGCCAGCGCACCGGCGCGCGGCGTGACCGTCTCGGGCATCCACACCACCACGGCCGCGCCGACCGCGAACACCACGGCCAGCACGCCGAACACCAGCATCACGGGCTGGACGGTGAACTTGACCGCCATGCCGGTCAACAGCGCGCCCACCGCGAGCCCCGCGAGGGGCGACACGCTGGTGATCATCGCGCCCAGGCGCTTGCGCGATGCCGGCGCCGCCTCGACCACCGCCGCGCTCAACGCGCCGCTCGCAACGCCCGTGGCCACGCCCTGCACGACGCGCGCGACGATCAGCCCCCCGATGTTCTCTGCCAGCACGAAAAGCCCCATCGCCACCGCCTGCAGCACCAGCGCCGCCAGCACCACCGGGCGGCGGCCGATGTGGTCCGACAGCGAGCCGGCCACCAGCAGCGCGATCAGCAACGCAATCGCGTAGATCGCGAACGCCACCGTGAGCATCGACGCTGAGAAGCCCCAGGCGTGCTGGAACACGACGAACAGCGGCGTGGGCGCGGCCGCCGCGAAGAAAAAGGCAAAAAGCACCGCGGCCAGGAGCGGAAAACCAACCGCCGCCGGCAGGCGCCAGGGCTTGGAACGGGCGGCGACGTCGGCGGTGGCAACGGCGAGTTCAGGGCAGGAGGAAGGCATGTCTGATCCTTAACGCAACTTTTTTAGCTTTTGCGATTCTAGACCTGCAGATTCACTAAAGCAAATAACTTTGCGTTAAAGTCTTCCCATGAACGATGTCGTCCTTCCCAACAAGCGTCCCGGCGGCCGCAGCGCCCAGGTGCAGGCGCTGGTGCGCACCGCCCTCGAACAACTGGTGGCCGAGCAAGGGCGCGAGCGTGTGACGGTGCCGGCCGTGGCCGAGCGCGCGGGGGTGAGCGCCTCCAGCATCTACCGGCGCTGGGGCGATCTGTCGGGTCTTCTGGCCGAAACGGCCACCCGCCGGCTGGACCCGAACCGGCCGCTGCCGAACACCGGCGCGCTGCGCGAGGACCTGACCGCGTGGGCGCAGGAGCTCATCACGCATCTCGCGCAGCCCTGCAGCAAGTCCTTGTTGAAAGCCGCGGCCGCCCTGGCTAACGGCGATGCGGACACCGACTGCCTGCGCAACCGCCGCAGGGAGGCGTTGACGCTGGTCGAGCAGGCACAGGCCCGCGGCGAGCATGCGCCCGAAGCGCAACAGGTGATCGATCACCTGATTGCGCCGATCGTGTTCCGTCTGGTGTTCGGTGCCGATCCGGTGAAGCCGGAGCTGGCGGATCGGCTGGTGGGCGAGCTGTTCGCGATTGCGGCAGCGGGCCGCTAGTTTTGCTCGCTTCTTAAAGGCTTCTTGAACCGCAGCGGCCATCATGTATAGAAAATTCGATTTTCTATACATATCAGGCCTAACATGTATAGGAATCCGAGACTCCTATGCACTCCCTTCAGCCCCTCGACCACCTCGACTCCACGCGTTTCGATACGCCTGCCATTCTGAAAAAGCTCGCCAGCGCAAGCCGGCAGTTGGCGGAACTCAAGGGGATCGCCGCAGCCATCCCCAATCAAGGCATCCTGATCAACACACTGGGCCTGCAGGAAGCCAAGGACAGCTCGGAGATCGAGAACATCATCACCACGCACGACGAGCTGTTCAAGGACGACGTGCTCCCCGAGGCCTTTGCCAATCCCTCCGCTAAGGAAGTGCTGCGCTACAGACAAGCCTTGCGGGTCGGGTTCGAGCAGGTGCGCGCAAGCGGTCTTGTCACCACCAATCACATCGTCACAATCCAGTCGGAGCTCGAGCGCAATCACGCGGGCTTCCGAAAGTTGCCCGGGACCGCACTGAAGGACGGCGCGGGGCGCACCGTCTACACGCCTCCGCAAGACCCCGAAGAGATCGTGGCGCTGATGCGCGGGCTGGAGCGCTTCATCAACGAACCGGATTTATTCACAGCCGATCCGCTGATCAAGATGGCGCTCATTCACCATCAATTCGAGAGCATCCATCCTTTCTACGACGGCAATGGCAGGACCGGCCGCATCCTCAACGTGCTCTATCTCGTGAAGGAGCGGTTGCTCGACATCCCCGTGCTCTACCTGAGCAGCCACATCGTGCGAACCAAAGCCGACTACTACCGCCTCCTGCAGACCGTGCGCGACGATGACGCCTGGGAAGAATGGGTGCTGTACCTTCTGGAGGCCGTGGAGCAGACCGCAGGCCAGACCATTGCAACCATCAACGCAATCAAGGCGGCCCTGTTCGACTACAAGCATCGAATTCGGGCGGGCTACAAGTTCTACAGCCAGGACCTGATCAACAACCTGTTCACCCATCCCTACACGAAGATCGAATTCGTGCAGCGCGATTTGCAGGTCTCGCGCCTCACGGCAACCAAGTACCTGGAGGCGCTGGTCGAAGGAGGTTTTCTGCAGAAACAGAAGATCGGGCGCGGTAATTTCTATATCAACGTCGCCCTCACACCCATTCTTCAGGGCACTCGCTAGAGCGCGTTACTTTTCCTTCGCCAGCCCCAGCTTCTCGATAACCGCCTTCTCCTTCACCACCGTGTCCTGCGCGAACTTGGTGTACTGCGCCGAGCTCATGTAGTCCGGCAGCATGTCGTAGCGGCCCAGTGCGGCCACGTAGCTCGGCTCTTCCATCGCCTGCTTGAACGCGTCGTGCAGCTTCTTCACCACCTCGGGCGAGGTGCCCTTGGGCGCGCCGATGCCGAAGGGCGAGTTCTGCACCACGTCGTAGCCCAGTTCCTTTAGCGTCGGCGCATCGGGGAACTTGGCCAGGCGCTTCTCGCCCCAGGTGTTGAGCACACGCAGCTTGCCGGCCTCCACCTGCGGCGCGAAGCCGGTGCTGTCGGCGGCAGCCATCAGCTGGCCGCTGACCACCGCGAGCATCAGGTCGGCGCTGCCCTTGTAGGGCACGTGCTGCAGTTCGATGCCGGCTTTCTGCGCAACGATCTCGGTCGTCAGGTGCGGGCTGGTCAGCGTGCCGGTCGAGCCGTAGGTGAGCTTGCCGGGGTTGGCCTTGGCGTAGGCGACGAAGTCGGCCCAGGTCTTGAACGGGCTGTTGGCCGGCACCACGATGCCGAAGGCATAGCCGGTGACGTTCAGGACATAGGAGATGTCCTTGAGCGGGTCCCAGTTGATCTTGGTGGTGTAGCCCAGGCGGAACACGCCGAGCGGAATCTGCGCGACGGTGTAGCCATCGGGCTGCGCGGTCTGCAGCGCCTGCGCGGGCAGCGTGCCGCCGGCGCCGGGCTTGTTGTCGACGATGACCGGCTGGCCGAGGATCTTGCTCGCGTTGTCGGCGAGCTGGCGCATCGTGATGTCGGTCGGGCCGCCCGCGGGGAAGGCGATGACCAGCTTGATCGGCTTGCTGGGGAAAGCCTGGGCAAGCGCCGCCAGCGGGAAGGCAAGGCCGCACGCGGCGAACGTGGCGGCACAGAGAAGGGAACGGCGGGACATGGCGGAGGCTCCTGAAACTTGAAGAACCGCGGATTGGGCCCTGCCCCGCCCGATGCGGCAATCGGGGCTCACCCGACTGCTGTCGCCGAGGTTGCTCAGCCTGCGGCTTGGCCGAAACCTTCGAGCACGTTCACCGTGTTGACGCCCACTTCGGCCACCGCATAACCGCCTTCGAACACGAACACCGTGGGTAACCCTGCGCGCGCGAGGTCTTCTCCCATGCGCAGGTAGTCGTCGCTCTTCAACTTGAAGCCGGAGATCGGGTCGCCCTCGAAGGTGTCGACGCCGAGCGAGACCACGAGCGCGCCGGCTTTCACTTTCACGATGCCGTCGAGCGCCGTCTTCAGCGCCGCGCGCCATGCGGTGAAGCCGGTGCCGCGCGGCAACGGCAGGTTGTGGTTGAAGCCCTCGCCCTGCCCTGCGCCGCGCTCGTCGGCGTGGCCGAGGTAGTACGGGTAGTCGGTGAACGGATCGCCGTGCAGGCTGGCGAAGTGCACATCGCTGCGCTCATAGAAGATGGCCTGCGTGCCGTTGCCGTGGTGGTAGTCGACATCGAGCACGGCCACGCGTTCGACGCCCGCATCGCGCAGCGCCTGTGCAGCCACCGCGGCGTTGTTGATGAAGCAGTAGCCGCCGAAGAAATCGAGGCCCGCATGGTGGCCCGGCGGCCGCGTCAGCGCGAAGGCCGAGCGCTCGCCGCCGAGGACGCGCTGCGTCGCGGTCCACGCACACGCCGCACCCTGCCGCGCCGCGGCCCAGCTGCCGGCCGTGAGCGGCGTGCCGGCATCGAACGAGAACAACCCCATGCGCGCCGGAAAGCTCTGCGGCAGCACATCGGTGCGCATGCCGCGCGTGGGCCAGTACGACGGGAGCGCGTCGCGCGATGCGTTCGCCGGATCGAGCGCCACCCACTCGTCCCACGCGCCGGCGATGAAGTCCAGGTAGCGCGGCGCATGCACCTTCGCGAGCAACGCATCGTCGATCGCATCGGGCGCCTGCAGCGGGCCGAGGCCGCGGCGCTCCAGTTCATGCTTCACATGGTCGACGCGGGCCGGCACCTCGAAACAAGGCACCAGCTCGCCACGGAACATTTCGACTTTGCCCTGGTGCAGTGCGTGCTGGTCGTTGTAGATGGTGCGCATGAAAAAGAAGAAAAGCAGGATCGGCGTTGCGGATGCCGCCGATCATGCCGCACGCCGCAGCACCGCCCGGCGCCTGCCGGACGCGGTGAGCCCGAACAGGTCCTTCGGATCGTCCAGCTCCGGCACCAGCGCGATCTTCTGGCCGATGCCGCGCTCGATGGCCAGCTGGTGGATGTAGCGCAGTGCGGTGTAGTCCTCCAGCGCGAAGCCGACCGAATCGAACACCGTGACCTGCTGGGCGGTCTCGCGCCCCGGCACTTCGCCGAGCAGCACCTTCCAGAGTTCGTGCACCGGAAAGTCCGCGCCGAGCTGCTGGATCTCGCCCTCGACGCGGGTCTGCGCCTCGTACTCGACGAACACGCGCGCGCGGCGCAACACATCGGGGTGCAGCTCGGTCTTGCCGGGCGAATCGCCGCCGACCGCGTTGATGTGCATACCGGGCTCGATCATCTCGGGCGTGAGCACGGTCGCGCGGCCCTGGTAGGCGGTGACGGTGGTGACGATGTCCGCGCCGCGCACCGCCTCGGCGACGGAGCGCGCGCGCACGATCTCCAGCGGCGTGCAGGCCGAGAGATGCCGCACCAGCTTGTCGGTGGCGTGCGGGTCGGTGTCGAACACGCGCACTTCCTCGATGCCCAGGAGCGCATGGAAAGCCAGCGCCTGGAACTCGCTCTGCGAGCCGTTGCCGATCAATGCGAGGCTGCGTGAATCGGGCCGCGCCAAGGCCTTTGCCGCCATCGCCGAGGTGGCGGCCGTGCGCAGCGCGGTGGTGAGGGTGAGCTCGGACAACAGCACCGGATAGCCGGTGTCGACCTCCGCCAGCACGCCGAAGGCCATGACGGTCGGCAGCCCGACCGAGGTGTTGTGCGGATGACCGTTGACGTACTTGAAGGCGTAGGCGCCGTCATCGGCCACCGGCATCAGCTCGATCACGCCGAGGTGCGAGTGGCTCGCGACGCGCGCCTTCTTGTCGAACTCGCGCCAGCGCAAGAAGTCGTCGCGCAGCGCGTCGGCCAGCGCCTGGAGGAATTGCGGAACGCCGGTTTCATCCACCAGGCGAACCAGGCTGTGAACATCGATGAAGCGGGTCATGACATGGCTCCTTGCGTAGCCCCGCCGCGGCGCTTCATCCCCTCACATGTTTACTCCACCATGGCTGATTCAGGATGCGCCTGCGCCAAGGGTTCAACTATTCTGCGCTCGCTTTCAGTTCATTGCGAGTCCCTTCGCGGAACACCGCGGAACCGGCTTTGCCGGGCCGCAGGTGTTGCCCCCGGTAGGGGGTTGGCGAAGCGACACGAAGTGCGCGAAGGCTGGGGGCGAGCTCTATCGCGCCAGTACCGGTGCCAATGCCGCACCCGTATGGGTACCCAAACGCACTACCTCTTCCGGTGGTGCCGCAGCGACGATGCGGCCGCCGGCGTTTCCGCCCTCGGGTCCGAGGTCGATGATCCAGTCGGCTTCGGCGATCAGGTCGAGGTCGTGCTCGATCACCACCACGCTGTGCCCACCGTTCACCAGCCGGTGCAGCACGTGGATCAGCTTCTCGACGTCGGCCATGTGCAGGCCCACGGTCGGCTCGTCGAGCACGTACAGCGTGTGCGGCGCCTTCTGGCCGCGGCGGGTGATGTCGTCGCGCACCTTGCTCAGTTCGGTCACCAGCTTGATGCGCTGCGCCTCGCCGCCCGAGAGCGTGGGCGAGGGCTGCCCCAGCGTGAGGTAGCCCAGCCCCACGTCTTTCAGCAGCTGTAGCGGATGGCTGATGTTGGGCATGGCCGCGAAGAACTCCACCGCCTCGTCCACTTCCATCTTCAGCACGTCGCCGATGCTCTTGCCGCGCCAGCTCACGGCCAGCGTCTCGGGGTTGAAGCGCGCGCCGTGGCACACCTCGCAGGGCACCTTCACGTCGGGCAGGAAACTCATCTCGATGGTGCGCACGCCCGCGCCTTCGCAGCCCGGGCAGCGGCCTTCGCCGGTGTTGAAGCTGAAGCGCGCCGGGCCGTAGCCGCGCGCCTTGGCTTCGAGCGTGTCGGCGAAGAGCTTGCGGATGGTGTCCCAGAAGCCGATGTAGGTGGCCGGGCAGCTGCGCGGCGTCTTGCCGATGGGGGTCTGGTCGACCTCGAGCACGCGGTCGATGGTCTCGTAGCCCTCGACCTTGCTGCAGCCCGACCAGGCCGCGCGCTTGCCCGCGGCGTCGGCGTCGCGGCCGGCCTTGGTCATGCGCTGCACCACGATGCCTTGCACGCTGGCCAGCAGCACGTCGCGCGCGAGCGTCGACTTGCCCGAGCCGCTGACGCCTGTCACCACCACGAGGCGATGCAGCGGCAGCGTGGCGGTCACGTCCTGCAGGTTGTGTAGGTCGGCGCCGTGCACGGTGAGCCAGTTGCCGCTGTCTTCGGCCTTCGGATCGGGCGAGGGAATCAGGCGACGGGCCTGCAGCGGATGCTTGATGGCGTCGCGCAGGTAGCGGCCGGTCTGCGAGTCGCCCGCGGCCTCGATGTCGGCCACCGAACCTTCGGCCACGAGACGGCCGCCGCGCTTGCCGGCGCTCGGGCCGATGTCGATGATGTGGTCGGCGCGGCGAATGGTGTCCTCGTCGTGCTCCACCACCACCAGCGTGTTGCCCTTTTCGCCGAGCTTGTGCAGCGCGTTCAGCAGGATCTGGTTGTCGCGCGCATGCAGGCCGATGGTCGGCTCGTCGAGCACGTAGCACACGCCCTGCAGGTTGCTGCCGAGCTGCGCCGCCAGGCGGATGCGCTGCGCCTCGCCACCGGAGAGCGTGGGCGCGCCGCGGTCGAGCGTGAGATACCCCAGGCCCACCTCTTCGAGGAATTCGAGGCGGCTCTTGATCTCGGGCACGAGGTCGCGGGCGATCTCGGCTTCGCGGCCGGTGAGCGCCAGCCCTTCGAACCACTGCCGCACCTCGGTCACGCTCATTCGCGCGAGCTCGGTGATGCCGATGCCGCCCGTGCCGTCGGCCAGCGAGGCGCCGAAGCTCACCGCGCGCGCCGTGGCATTGAGCCGCGTGCCTTCGCAGGTCGGGCAGGCGGTGTCGGCCAGGTCCTCGATTTCGGGCTCGGCGAAGGTCTGCTCGCGGCCCTTGTTGTCGTCGTCCCGGATCGAATCGTCGAAGACCTTGCGCTGGTCCTTGCTGAGCTTGACGCCCGTGCCCACGCAGTCGGGGCACCAACCGTGCTTGCTGTTGTAGCTGAAGAGGCGCGGGTCCAGTTCGGCATAGCTGGTGCTGCAGACCGGACAGGCGCGCAGCGTGGAGAACACGTTGATGCGGCCGATGCCGGCGGCCGAGACGCCGGCCATCATCGCGGCCTTGAGGCCGTCGAGCTGGCTCAGCACATGCACCACGCCCTTGCCGTGTTCGAGCGCCTTGGTGAGTGCCTCGCGCAATTCGTTCTCCTTCGCAGGCAGCACGTCGAGGCTCGCCACGGGCAGCTCGATGCTGTGCTCCTTGAAGCGGTCGATGCGCGGGAAGCCCGTCGTCGGCAGGAAGTCGCCATCGACGCGCAGGTGCGTGAAGCCGCGCGGCCGCGCCCAGTCGGCCAGCTCGGTGTACACGCCCTTGCGGTTGCTCACCAGCGGCGCGAGCAGGCCGATGTGCTGGCCCTTGAAGTTGCGCATGAGCTGCGCGGCGATGCTGTCGGGCGTCTGCGGCTGCACGGCCGCGCCGTCGTGGATGCAGTGCTGGATGCCGAGCTTCACATACAGCAGGCGCAGGAAGTGCCACACCTCGGTGGTGGTGCCCACCGTGCTCTTGCGGCCGCCGCGCGAGAGGCGCTGCTCGATGGCCACGGTCGGCGGAATGCCGTAGACCGCATCCACCTCGGGCCGGCCCGCTGGCTGCACGATGCTGCGCGCATACGCGTTGAGCGATTCGAGGTATCGGCGCTGCCCTTCGTTGAAAAGAATGTCGAACGCCAGCGTCGACTTGCCCGAGCCGCTGACACCCGTCACCACGCTGAACTTGCCGCGCGGAATGTCCACGCTGAGGTTCTTCAGGTTGTGCTCGCGCGCATTCACGATCTCGATGGCGTTGCTGCCGGGCGCCGTCTTTGCGTTCGCGATGTAGCGGCGCGCCGCGCGCTCGGCCACCTTGTAGGCCTCGGGGCCGATGGCCAGTTCGTAGTCGGCCAGCGCCGCGCCGGTGAGCGAGGCTCGGTTCTCGCGCAGCTGCTCGGGCGTGCCCTCGGCCACCACCAGGCCGCCGCCCTCGCCGCCTTCGGGGCCGAGGTCGATGCACCAGTCGCTCGCGCGGATCACGTCGAGGTTGTGCTCGATGACGATCAGCGAATGGCCGGCATCGAGCAGCTTGCGCAGCGCGCGCATCAGGCGCGCGATGTCGTCGAAGTGCAGGCCGGTGGTCGGCTCGTCGAACAGGAACAGCGTGCCCCTGCGCGCCACCGACTGCTTGCTCGCGGTCGCGTTCTTCGCCGCTTCGGCGAGGAAGCCCGCGAGCTTCAGGCGCTGCGCCTCGCCGCCCGACAGCGTGGGCACGGGCTGGCCGAGCTTGACGTAATCCAGGCCCACGTCGGAAATCGGCTGCAGCACGCGCAGCACGTCGCGGTCGGCCTCGAACACGGCGGCCGCTTCGGCCACGGTGAGGTCGAGCACGTCGGCCACGTTGTAGTTCTTGCCCTTGCGTTCGATCTTCACTTCGAGGATTTCAGGGCGGTAACGCTTGCCGTCGCAGTCGGGGCAGCGCAGGTACACATCAGAGAGGAACTGCATCTCGACGTGCTCGAAGCCCGAGCCGCCGCAGGTCGGGCAGCGCCCGTCGCCGGAGTTGAAGCTGAACTTGCTCGCGGTGTAGCCGCGCTGGCGTGAGAGCGCAGCAGTGGCGAAGATTTCGCGGATCGCGTCCCACGCGCCCACATAGCTCGCGGGGTTCGAGCGCGCGGTCTTGCCGATGGGCGACTGGTCGACGAAGACCACGTCGCCCAGGTGATCAGCGCCCAGCAGGCGGTCGTGCGCGCCGGGCGTTTCGGTCGCCTTGCCGAAGTGGCGCATGAGCGCGGGCGCCAGCACGTCCTGGATCAGCGTCGACTTGCCCGAGCCGCTCACGCCGGTGACACACACCAGCCGCGCGAGCGGGAACTCGACCGTCACGTTCTGCAGGTTGTGCTCGCGTGCGCCTTCGAGGATGAGCCGGTGCGTGTTCTCGCTCACGAGCCGCTTGAAGCCCATGCCGATCTTCTTGCGGCCACCGAGGTACTGGCCGGTGAGCGTGTCGGCGTCGCGCAGTTGGTCCGTCGTGCCGTCGAAGACGATCTGCCCGCCGCGGATGCCGGGGCCGGGGCCCATGTCGATCACACGGTCGGCCGCGAGCATCACGGCCGGGTCGTGCTCGACCACCACCAGCGTGTTGCCCGCATCGCGCAGGCGCAGCATGGCCTCGGTGATGCGGTTCATGTCGCGCGGATGCAGGCCGATGCTGGGCTCGTCGAGCACGAAGAGCGTGTTGACCAGCGAGGTGCCCAGCGCCGTCGTGAGATTGATGCGTTGCACTTCGCCGCCCGAGAGCGTGCGGCTCTGGCGGTCGAGCGTGAGGTAGCCGATGCCCACGTCGTGCAGGTAGCGCAGGCGCGTGGTGATTTCCTCGAACAGCAGCTTCAGCGCCTGCGCCTCGCCTTCGCTCGCGGGGCTGCCGTTGCCGTGATGCTCGACGCGGTCGAAGAAGCGGCGCAGCCGCTCGATGGGCAGGAGCATCAGGTCGTGCAGGCAGAGGCCCGGCAGCGCTTCGAGCTGCGCGCGCGACCACTTCACGCCGGTCGGCATGAAGCGCTTTTCGGGCGGCAGCACCGCGTCGGCGTCTTCCTTGCTGCCGATGCGCCAGAGCAGGCTGTCGAGCTTCAGGCGCGCGCCGCTGCAGACGGGGCACGGCGTGTAGCTGCGGTATTTGGACAAGAGCACGCGGATGTGCATCTTGTAGGCCTTGCTCTCCAGGTAGCCGAAGAAGCGCCGCACGCCATACCACTGCTTGTTCCAGTTGCCTTCCTTGTAGTTGGGCGTGCCCTCGATCACCCAATGCTTCTGCTCGTCGGTGAGCTTGTTCCAGGGCGTGTCGCGCGGGACGCCGGCCGCCTCGGCGTGGCGCATGAGGTCGTCCTGCGCCTCTTTCCACGCGGGGGTCTGGATGGTCTTGATCGCGCCCGCGCGCAGCGTGAGCTTGTCGTTCGGGATCACGAGGCCGAGGTCGACGCCGATGACGCGGCCGAAGCCGCGGCAGGTGTCGCAGGCGCCGACGGCGGAGTTGAACGAGAACATCGACGGGATCGGGTCGGTATAGCGGATGTCGCTTTCGGGGCAGTGCAGGCCGGTGGAGAACTTCCAGACGTCCGTCGGCGCGTTTTCTTCGGCGCCGGTTGCGTGCACGGTGACGCGCCCGCTGCCGCGCTTGAGCGCCACTTCGATCGCCTCTACCACGCGCGAACGCTCGGCGCTGGAGATGCGGAAGCGGTCGGCCACCACGTCGAGCACCTTGCGCGGACCCGTGGGCGTGGCCACCTCGCGCTCGGACTGCACCCGGGTGAAGCCGCTGGCCGAGAGCCACTGCGTCACTTCTTCCGCCGACGTGCCCGCGGGCAGCTCGACCGGAAAGGTGACCACCAGCCGCGGATCGCCCGCCGCAGCCGCGCGCTCGGCGATCTGCGCATAGATGCTGTCGGGCGAATCGTGGCGCACCGGCAGCGCGGTCTCGCGGTCGAAGAGCTGCGCCGCGCGGGCGTAGAGCAGCTTCAGGTGGTCGTTCAGCTCGGTCATCGTGCCGACCGTGGAGCGCGAGGAACGCACCGGGTTGGTCTGGTCGATGGCAATGGCGGGCGGCACGCCCTCTACCTTGTCGACAGCCGGCTTGTCCATGCGGTCCAGGAACTGGCGCGCGTAGGCGGAGAAGGTTTCCACATAACGCCGCTGGCCTTCGGCGTAGAGGGTGTCGAACACGAGGCTCGATTTGCCCGAGCCGCTGGGCCCGGTGACCACGGTCATCTCGCCTGTGCGGATGTCGAGGTCGAGGTTCTGGAGGTTGTGCTGGCGCGCGCCGCGAATCCGGATGGAGCCCTGTGTCATGAGTGCCTTGGGGGGTGGGGCAAACATTCTAGGGAGTGGTCCGTGACGCATCCGTGCACTGCGTCACAAGGTCTGCGCTCGCGCAGGGGTTTGTCCGTATTCATCTGGAAGACACTTTCGGAAACAAATAGCACGTTTGTTTTCATTTAAACGAGAGACACCCGAAAGGCTTCCTATGACGAAGATGCGCACGATTTGCGTCGCCGCCCTGCTGGCGTTGACGGCGATGGGCGCCTCGGCCCAGATCCTCATCGGCCAGACCGCCGGCATGACCGGCTCAGTCGCCGCGAGCGTGAACGAGACCATCGGCGGCGCCCAGCTGGTGATCGACGCGGCCAATGCCCAGGGCGGCATCCACGGCGAGAAGATCGAGGTGATCCGCATGGACGACGGTTTCGACGTGAAGCGCGCCAGCGACAACGCCCGCGCGCTGATCGAGGACAAGAAGGTGGTGGCGCTCTTCATGAGCCGCGGCACGCCGCACTCGCAGGCGATCATTCCGTGGCTCGACAAGAACGAGGTGGCGCTGATCGGCCCTTCCACCGGCGCGATGGTGCTGCACAAGCCGCTGCAAAAGCATGTGTTCAACGTGCGCGCCACCTACCAGCGCGAAGCCGAGAAGGCGGTGCAGCACCTGCTGACCATCGGCCTCACGCGCATCGCCGTGGTGTACGTGACCGACTCGTTCGGCAAGGACGCGCTCGAAGGTGCGATGACCGGCTTCACCAAGGGCAAGGCCACGCCGACGGTGACCATTCCCGCCGACCGCGACAAGCCCGACTACGCGGCCATCGTGCCGGCCATCAAGGATGCCAACGCGCAGGCCGTGCTGTGGATCGGCTCGGGCGTCGCGGTGGTCGACGGCATCAAGGCGCTGCGCGCCTCGGGGTCGGCGGCACAGGTGGTCACGCTGTCGAACAACGCCTCGTCGGGCTTCATCAAGCAACTGGGCGATGCCAGCCGCGGCGTGATCGTGACGCAGGTGTTTCCGAACGAGCGCTCGCTCGGCCAGCCGATGGTGAAGGAGGCGCTCACGCTGGCCAAGGCGAAGGGGCAGGCGGAGCTTTCGCCCGCTGCGCTCGAAGGCTTTGCATCGGCCAAGGTGCTGGTCGAGGCGCTGCGCCGCGCGGGCCCGAAACCCACGCGCGCCAAGGTGCTGGCCGCGCTGGAAAGCATCCGCAGCTACGACCTGGGCGGCGGGCTGGAGGTGAGCTACACGCCGCAGGACCACAGCGGCATCGACTTCGCAGACCTGGCGATCATCAGCGAGGGGCGGTTCAAGCGCTGACGCTCCGAGTTCCTCCGACCTCTTCATTCATCTGTTGCGGCCCGCCGGCTCCCGGCGGGCCGCTGTTTTTTGGGTCTGCAAACAATGGTTTGACAGGGTTTCCACGAGCAAACTAATGTCACTAGTAGCAACACATTACACATCTTCTGACAGGGGCAAGCTCGCCTCGTGGAAAGGCTTTGTTCAATGAAGACGATGTTTGCGTCCTGCGCGGTTGCACTGTGCATGGCAGTGTTGGCTCCTGGGGCGGCGGCCCAGATCCTGATCGGCCAGTCGGCCGACCTCTCGGGCCCGGTGTCGGCCAGCGTGAAGGAGACGATCCTCGGTTCGCAGCTGGTGATCGATCAGGTCAACGCCCAGGGCGGCATCAACGGCGAACAGGTCGAGGTGATCCGGCTGGACGACGGCCTCGACGCCAAGCGCTCGCTGGAAAACACCCGCATCTTGATCGAGGACAAGAAGGTCGTTGCGCTGCTCTTGAACCGCGGCACGCCCAACACGATCGCCGTGATCCCGCTGCTCGACAAATACGGCGTGGCGCTGGTCGGCCCCTCGACGGGGGCGATGGTGTTGCACAAGCCCCTGCAGAAGAACATCTTCAACGTGCGCTCGACCTACCAGCGCGAAGCCGAGAAGGCGGTGCAGCACTTGCAGACCACCGGCATCCAGCGCATCGCCGTGGTCCAGGCCGACGATTCCTTCGGCAAGGACGCGATGGAAGGTGCGAGCAAGGGTTTCGAGAAGGCGAACCTGAAGCCGGCGGTGGTGGCGCTGGCCGACCGCGCCAAGCCCGACTACTCGGCGATCGTGCCGCAGATCACCAAGGCCAATGCGCAGGCCGTGCTGTGGATCGGCTCGGGCACCGCGGTGACCGAAGGCGTGAAGGCGCTGCGGGCCGCGGGCTCGGCGGCGCAGATCATCACGCTGTCGAACAACGCTGCATCGGGCTTCATCAAGGAACTGGGCTCGGCGAGCGCGGGCGTGATCATCACGCAGGTGCTGCCCTACGAGCGCTCGTTCGGCCATCCGATGATCAAGGAAGCGATGGCGCTCGCGAAAGCCAAGGGGCAGAACGAGCTGTCGCCGGCGCTGCTCGAAGGCTTCGTCGCCACCAAGGTGCTGGTGGAGGCGCTGCGCCGCACAGGCCCCAAGCCCACGCGCGCGAAGCTCATCGCCACGCTCAACAGCTTCCAGTACGACGTGGGCGGCGGCATCGAGGTGAACTACTCGCCGACGGATCACACGGGCATCGACTACGTCGACCTGTCGATCGTGAGCGAAGGCCGCTTCAAGCGCTGACCGCAGCCGCGCGTCCTCCGTCACACGGCCCGCCGGCGCACCCGGCGGGCCGTTTCTTTTGGGCGGTTGAAAACAACGGTCCGCAGGGTTTCCACAAACACAGAAATGTCACTTGCAGAAACAAACTACACATCTTTTGACATTAACGAACAATTCGTGAAAGACCTCGCCCGATGAAGAAGATGTTGAAGTCCTGCACTGCCGCATTGCTGCTGGCGACGATCACCCAAGGCGCGTCGGCCCAGATCGTGATCGGCCAGTCGGCCGATCTTTCCGGACTTGTCTCCGCCAGCGTCAAGGAGGCGATCCTGGGCTCGCAGCTGCTCATCGACCAGGTCAATACCCAGGGCGGCATCAACGGCGAGCGGATCGAGGTGATCCGCATGGACGACGGCTTCGACCCCAAGCGCACCGTGGAGAACTCGCGCGCGCTGATCGAGGACAAGAAGGTGCTTGCGCTGCTGCTCAACCGCGGGACACCCAACGCGACGGCCGTGATTCCGCTGCTCGAGAAGCACGGCGTGCCGCTGGTGGGCCCTTCTTCCGGCGCGATGGTGCTGCACACGCCGCTGCAGAAGTACATCTTCAACGTGCGCTCGACCTACCAGCGCGAGGCCGAGAAGGCCGTGCAGCACCTGCACACCATCGGCATACAGCGCATCGGCGTGGTGCAGGAGCAGGACTCCGCTTTCGCGACCGACGCGATGGTGGGCGCGAACAAGGGCTTCGAGAGCGCGAAGATCAAGCCTGCGGTGCTGGTGCCGGCAGACCGCCGCAAGCCCGACTACGGCACCATCGTTCCGCCGTTGACGCAGGCGAACGTGCAGGCCGTGCTGTGGATCGGCTCGGGCACGGCCGTCACCGAAGGCGTGAAGGCGCTGCGCGCGGCGGGCTCGGCGGCGCAGGTGATCACGCTGTCGAACAACGCCGCATCGGGCTTCATCAAGGAGCTGGGTTCGTCCAGCGGTGGCGTGATCGTCACGCAGGTGCTGCCCTACGAGCGCTCCTTCGGTCATCCGCTCATCAAGGAAGCGATGGCGCTCGCAAAGGCCAAGGGGCAGAACGAGTTGTCGCCCGCACTGCTCGAAGGCTTCGTCGCCACCAAGGTGCTGGTGGAGGCGCTGCGCCGCACAGGCCCCAAGCCCACGCGCGCCCGACTGCTCGCCACGCTCAACAGCTTCCAGTACGACGTGGGCGGCGGGCTCGATGTGAACTACTCGCCGACGGACCACTCGGGCATCGACTATGTCGATCTGTCCATCATCAGCGAGGGGCGCTTCAAGAGGTAGCTCGATCGGTGGCTCGTCCCCAGGCTGTGTCTACTTTTGCGCAGCCGGTGCCGCGGGCGCAGGCGCGTGCGTGGTGTCCCCGCCGTGCTTTTCGCCCGACATGTCGACCTTGTCGCCGGCCTTCGAAATCACGTACAGGGAAATGGCGGCAAAGATGACGAAGCCGACGACGATTTTCCACATGGGTGCTGTCTCCTGAAGAGGGTTGGATGGTGAGGAGGGTTCAAGAAAAGGGCCTCATGCCGTGGGATGGCATGAAGCCCTTTTGTTGAACGGAGGGCCGCTCCCGCAGCCCTCCTTTCGCGTGTGCGATGCGCGTTCGCGATCGGTCAGTCGTTCGCGTAGATGTCCACGTCCTTCGTCTCGCGGATGAAGAGCGTGCCGATCACCAGCGTGATGCCCGCGATGATGATCGGGTACCAGAGGCCGTTGTACATGTTGCCGGTCGATGCCACGATGGCGAAGGCGGTGGTCGGCAGCAAGCCGCCGAACCAGCCGTTGCCGATGTGATACGGCAGGCTCATCGAGGTGTAGCGGATGCGCGTGGGGAACAGCTCGACCAGCATCGCGGCGATCGGGCCGTAGACCATCGTCACCAGCAGCACCAGCCAGAACAGGAGCACGATCGTCAGCACCTTGTTGATCTTGGCCGGATCGGCCTTGGCCGGGTAGCCCGCGACCTTCAGGTCTTCGGCCACGCCCTTCTTGAAGGCGGCGATGGCCTTGGCGGTGTTCTCGTCGAACTTGGAGTTCACGACCACGCCGGTGGGCGCCTCGATGGCCTTGTTGCCGATCTTCACGATCGCCGGGGAGCCCGGCGCGCCGGCCACGTTCTCATAGCTCACCGAGTTCTGCACGAGGTAGCGCTTGGCGATGTCGCACGAGCTTCTGAAGTCGATCTCGCGGGCCACCGGGTTGCCCTGGAACGAGCAGGTCGCGGGGTCGGCCGTGACGGTCACGCCGGCCGTGGCCTGTGCGCGGGCCAGGTCGGGGTTGGCGGCTTCGGTCAGCATCTTGAAGACCGGGAAGTAGGTGACCACGGCCAGGAGGCAGCCGGCCATGATGATCGGCTTGCGGCCGATCTTGTCCGACAGCGTGCCGAACACCACGAAGAACGGCGTGCCCAGCAGCAGCGCGGCGGCGATCATCAGGTTGGCCGTGGTCGCATCGACCTTCAGCTGTGCCGTGAGGAAGAAGAGCGCATAGAACTGGCCCGAGTACCAGACCACCGCCTGGCCAGCCGTGAGGCCGACCAGCGCCAGGATCACGATCTTGAGGTTCTTCCATTGGCCGAAGGATTCGGCCAGCGGTGCCTTGGAGGTCTTGCCCTCGGCCTTCATCTTCTGGAAGGCGGGCGACTCCGACAGCGTCAGGCGGATCCACACCGAGATGGCCAGGAGCAGGATCGACACCAGGAACGGAATGCGCCAGCCCCAGTCGTTGAAGACCGCTTCGCCCAGGAACTCGCGCACGCCCAGGATCACGATCAGGCTCAGAAACAGGCCCAGCGTGGCCGTGGTCTGGATCCACGAGGTGTACGCACCGCGCTTGCCGTGCGGGGAGTGCTCGGCCACGTAGGTCGCGGCTCCGCCGTACTCGCCGCCGAGCGCGAGGCCCTGCAGCATGCGCAGCGCGATCAGGATCACCGGCGCCGCGACGCCGATGGTCGCGTAGCTGGGCAACAGGCCGACGATGAACGTCGACAGGCCCATGATCAGGATCGTCACCAGGAAGGTGTACTTGCGCCCGATCATGTCGCCCAGGCGGCCGAACACGATGGCGCCGAACGGACGCACCAGGAAGCCGGCCGCAAACGCCAGCAACGCGAAGATGAAGGCAGCGCCCGCATCCAGCCCGCTGAAGAACTGCTTGGCGATGATCGCCGCGAGCGAACCGTAGAGATAGAAGTCGTACCACTCGAACACGGTGCCGAGCGAGGAGGCGAAGATGACTTTCTTCTCCTCCGAGGACATGGGCCGGGGGGCCGGATGCGGCACTCCCCGTGAATCTAGTGTGGCGGCCATTGCGTCGTCTCCTGTGTGTTTGCGTTCATGCGGCACCCGGTATCCGGGGCCGTGAGGCATTCTTGGAGCCGTGACTGACCCGAGACTTGCGCGAAACTGAACCGATGCTTACGGATTAAGGTGAAACCCGCGGGGCGCGTTTCAGCCTGTAAGAAATCGCAACCCTGCTCGGGTTTGTCCTCAGGGGCCTTTCAGGCCTTGCTGCTGCGCAGCAAAGAGGGGCGCTGGTCGGCGCCGGTCCATGCGGGGCCGTCGAACCACGCATCGCCGGCGAGGTACGAACGCAGCATCGCGAGGCCGTCGAAGCCCCAGAAGAGGCGGCCGTCGACCACATAGGCGGGCGTTCCGAACACGCCGAGCGCGAGCGCCTCGTCGGTGTTGCGCTTCAGGAGCGCCTTGCTCTCGTCGCTGCCTGCTTCGCGCTTCGGTTGCAGCTGCGCAGTGAGCGCGGCGAGCCGTGCGGCATCGCCGGCTTCTTCGCCGCCGCGCCACACGTGGCGGAAGATGGTTTCGGCCACGAAGCGGCTGATGCTGCCGTCGTCCGATGTGGAAACCGCAAGCCGCAGGTGCGCGAGCGGGTTGTAGGGATGCGAGGCCGGCATCTCGATCTGGATGCCGTTCGCATGTCCGAGCCACAGCACATGGCGGTAGGTCCAGCTGCGTTTCGACGGAATCTCGGCCGGCCCGAGCTGGCCGTGTTCCTTCAGCAGCGCGCCGAGCAGCACCGGCTTGTAGGCCACGCTGTAGCTCAGCCCTTCGAGCGCCTCTGGCAGGTGCTCGAACGCGAGGTGCGCGTAGGGCGAGATGAAGTCGAGATAGAAGTCGATGTGCTTCATGCGTCGTGGTCTCCGGAGGTTTCCGGGACGCGCCAGATGCCCGCCCGGGCCCGCAACTCTATCGCGCGCCACACGCCGCGGCGTGCGTCGTCTTCCATCTTGCTCCAGCCCGCGATCTCGGGGATGGTGCGCAGGCACCCTTCGCAGAAGCCGCTCAGGCGGTCCATGCGGCAGACCGAGGTGCAGGGCGAGGGAACGTCTTCGGGCAGGTCGCGCACGGCGGCCGCGCGCGCGGCCAGGGTCTCGGCCTCGGCGAAGTTCAAACCACGTCCGCCACCGGCGCGCCGGTGAGGGTTTCGAGGTCCTGCGGCCGCAGCTGGAACACCGCATGCGGATGGCCTGCCGCGGCCCAGATCTCCTCGAAGCGGAAGAGCTCGCGGTCGATCAGCACCACGGGCTTCGTCGCGTGTCCCACGGGCGAGACACCGCCGATGGTGAAGCCGGTGCGCGCCTTCACGAACTCGGCGTCGGCGCGGCCGGTCTTGCCGATGAGCGCATCGACTTTTTTCTCGTCCACGCGCTTGTCGCCCGAGGTGATGACCAGCACCGCCACGTCGTCGCTCTTGCGGCGGAAGATGATGCTCTTGGCGATCTGCCCGACCGAGATGCCGAGCGCATCGGCCGCCTGCTGCGCGGTGCGGCAGGCGTCGTCCAGCATGCGTGGGGAATGGGGATGGCCGGCGTCCTGCAGCACGCGGGAGACGCGCTGCACGCCTTCGGGGAGGGAGTGGAGTTCAGAGCCGCACATGGATTCGAATCTATCAGGCGCTGCGCTTGAACATGAACAGGAACGCGCCCATCGCCATCAGCACGCCGCCGAAGACGCGGTTCTGCGCACGGCGCGCGCGCACCGAGCGCAGCACGCCCTGCAGCCGCGCGGCGAGCCAGGCGTAGCCGTGCATCACGGTCACGTCGACCATCACCGTCGTGGCCAGCAGCACCAGCAGCTGCAGCCACAGCGGACGCGTCGGCTGGATGAACTGCGGCAGCACCGCCGCCATGAAGACGATGCCCTTGGGGTTCGTCACGTTGGTGAGGAAGCCGCGCAGCACGCGTTGCCGCGCCGTGAGGTCGGGCTCGCCGGCGGATTCCGCAGCGTCGCCGCCGACCTTCGCGACCGGCGCGCGCCACTGGCGCCAGCCCAGCCACAGCAGGTAGCAAGCGCCGACCACCTTGATCACCGTGAACGCGGTGGCCGAGGCGGTGAGCACCGCGCCCACGCCGAGCCCCGCCACCAGCAGGATCACCGCCAGCCCAAGCTGCAGGCCGACGATGGTCGCCGTGGTGCGCCGCACGCCGTAGCTGAGGCCATGGCTCATGCTGAGCACCGCGCCCGAACCGGGCGACACCGCGATGACGCAACTGGCCACCAGAAATGCAAGCCAGACATGCAGGTCCACGAAAACTCCTGTGCGTGTGTGTTGTGTTGCGATCTCAGCCGGCCCGCTTGGTGCGGATGGCCTTCGATGCGCGCGAGTTCGGCTCGCGCCCCAGCGCTTCGCTGATGTAGACGCCCGCGTCGATCAGCTTGTCCAGGTCGATGCCGGTCTCGATGCCCATGCCGTGCAGCATGTAGACCACGTCCTCGGTCGCGACATTGCCCGTCGCGCCCTTGGCATATGGGCAACCGCCGAGGCCCGCCGAGGACGACTGGAAGTTCCACACGCCCAATTCGAGCGCAGCCAGCGTGTTGACCAGCGCCTGCCCGTAGGTGTCGTGGAAGTGGCCGGAGATGGCATCGACACCGAAGTGCGCCAGCGTGGCCTCCATGGCCGCCTGCACCTTGCGCGGCGTGCCCACGCCGATGGTGTCGGCCACGTCCACGCGCTGCACGCCGATGCCCTTCATCAGTTGCGCGAGGTAGCCGACCTTGGCCGGTGCGATCTCGCCTTCGTAGGGGCAGCCGACCGTGCACGACATCGCGCCGCGCACATGGATGCCCTTCTCCAGCGCCGCCGCCACCACGGGCGCGAAGCGCTCGATGCTCTCGGCGATCGAGCAGTTGATGTTCTTCTGGCTGAAGGCCTCGCTCGCGGCGCCGAACACCACGATCTCGTCGGGCCACTCTTCGCGCGGCGCGGCGATGGCCGCCTCGAAGCCCTTCATGTTGGGCGTGAGCACCGAGTAGAGGACACCGGGCTTTCGCTTGATGCCGTGCATCACCTCGGCGTTGTCGGCCATCTGCGGCACCCACTTGGGCGAGACGAAGCTGGTGACCTCGATTTCCTTGAGCCCCGCATCCTGCAGACGGTGCACGAGGCCGATCTTGATCTCGGCCGAGACGGGCTGCTTTTCGTTCTGCAGGCCGTCGCGCGGGCCGACGTCGACGAGCTTGACGCGGGTGGGGAGTTTCATGGGATGTCTCTTGTGTCGCGGGAGGATGAAAAAGCCGTCGTCGATTGTCGGACACCTGGGAAGGCCCTGCCTGGTACAGACCTCGCGGAAGGTAGCAATGCGCGCCAGAGCGGTTGCAAATGGTGCCAGCCCGGCTCAGCCGTCCGCCCGCTCCAGCATGCTGGTGCGAAACGCCACCTTGCGCACGATCGCGGCGAAGGCGCGCGTGGGCGCCGACTCGCGCGCCTTCTGCGACCACAGCATGCCGGGCGTTCGCACCGGCGTCGGGCTCTCCAGCCGCACCGTGGCCAGGCCCGAGTTCGGCTGCACCGCATTGGCCGAGACGATGGCCGCCAGCTGCGTCTTGGCGACCAGCCCCATGATCGGCGCAAGCGTGTTGATCTCGGCCACCACCTGCGGCTCGGCACCGCAGGAGCGGAAGCACTCGTCGAGCATCTGCCGCGTCGCGAAGCTCGCGGGCAGCAGCACCATCGGCAGGCGATGCAGCTCCACCATGCGCACCCGCTTGCGGCGCGCGAGCGGATGGTTTTCGGCCACCACCAGCACCATCTCCTCGTTGTAGAGCGGCTCGAACTGCAGCGTCCCGGGCACGCCCGGCCGGTAGGCGATGCCCAGGTCGAGCGTGCCCTCCTGCAGCCGCTCGGCGATCAGGTCGGCCGCAAGCTCTTCGACCCTCACGCGCACCCGCGGATAGCGCTGCTGGAAACCCGCGATGCAGTCCGGAATGAAGCCGAGGTTGAAGGTGTGGGTCGAGCCGATGCGCAGCTCGCCGGCCGCCGCTTCGGGGTCTTCGCGCAGCGCGCCGAGGCCGCGGTCGATCTCCTGGAGCGCGCGGGTCGCGTGGTGCAGGAAGGCCTCGCCGGCCTCCGTCAGCGCCACGCGCTTGCCGATTCGGTCGAAGAGCAGCGTGCCCAGCTCCTCTTCCAGCTGCTTGATCTGGTGCGACAGCGTCGACTGCGTCACATGCAGGCGCTCGGCCGCGCGGGTGAAGTTGAGCGAGCCGGCCAGCGCGCTGAAGTAGCGCAGGTGACGCAATTCCATGGAGATCCCCGGTCCTTCGAACGATCGATGCCATCGATGGTATCCATGCGAATCCATCATTGTTAAAAATCGTCGCGCCTGCATAGAGTTCGCACCCAGTCACGAACACACAGGAGACAACGCGGTGCACAAAGTCCTCAGCGGCATCAAGGTGCTGGAGCAAGGCACGTTCATCACCGGGCCGGCGGCGGGCATGTTCCTGGCCGACCTGGGCGCCGAGGTGGTGAAGCTCGAGCAGCCCGGCAGCGGCGATCCGTTCCGCTCGTTCCGCGGCGGCCTCTACAGCCCGCACTTCCAGACCTACAACCGCAACAAGCGCAGCATCACGCTCAACCCCAAGCTCGCGGAAGACGCGGCGGTGTTCGACGAGCTGGTGAAGGAATCGGACGTCTACATCCAGAACTTCCGCCCCGGCGCGGCCGAGCGGCTGGGCGCGGGCGAGGCGCGGCTGCGCGCGCTCAACCCGCGGCTGGTGTATTGCGCCATCAGCGGCTTCGGCCAGACCGGCCCGGCCGCCAACCGCCCCGCCTACGACACGGTGGCGCAGGCGGCCAGCGCCTTCCTCAAGTTGCTGGTGAACCCGGCCAACCCGCGCGTGGTGGGCCCGGCCGTGGCCGACGCCATGACCGGCTTCTACGCGGCCTACGGCGTGATGGGCGCGCTGGTGGAACGCGGGCGCACCGGCCATGGCCGCAAGGTGGAGGTGTCGATGCTCGAGGCCATGTGCCACTTCAACCTCGATGCCTTCACGCACTATTTTTCCGAGAACGAGATCATGGGTCCGTTCAGCCGGCCGAGCGTCTCGCAGTCGTACGTGCTGGAGTGCGCGGACGGCCTGTGGATCGCGCTGCACATGTCCTCGCCCGAGAAGTTCTGGCAGGGCCTGGCCAACGCGATCGAGCGGCCCGACCTGTTCCAGGACCCGCGCTTCGCCACGCGCGAAGGCCGCATCGCGCACCAGAACGACCTGATCGCCTTGCTCGATGGCCTCTTTCGCGCACGCACCCGCGCCGACTGGTGCGCGCGGCTGGAAGCCGAAGACGTGCCCCACGCCCCCATGTACGACACCCGCGAAGCGATGCAGGACCCGCAGGCCCGTCACCTGCAGCTGGAGGTGAGCGCGCCGCACCCCGAAGGCGGCGAGTGGCGGACCATCCGTTCGCCCGTGAGCTTCGACGGCGAGCGGCCGCTCGCGGTGACTGCGCCGCCGCTATTGGGCGCGGACAACGACGCCATCGTCGGGCCGATACGGCGGCGCCTGCAAGCTGCCGCCTGACGCCATCCCATCGCCACAAGAAAAGGAGACAAGCCCATGACCCCATCGAACGCAGACGAGCTCACCCAGGCCGCGCTGCAGCGCCTGGAAGGCGCCGCCGACCCGCGCTTCGCGCAGGTGATGCGCTCGCTCATCACGCACCTGCACGCCTTCATCCGCGAGGTCGACCTGCAGCCCGGCGAATGGATGGCCGGCATCGAGTTCCTCACCGCCGTGGGCCAGGCGTGCGACGACAAGCGCCAGGAGTTCATCCTGCTGTCGGACACGCTCGGCGCCTCGATGATGGTGGTGATGCTCGACCAGTTGCGAGCGGCCGCGCGCGCAGGCCAGGCCGGCAAGACGCTGCACGCGACGGAAACCACCGAGGCGACGGTGCAGGGCCCCTACTACTGGGACGGCGCGCCCGACCTGCCGCTGGGCGCCGACATCGCGCCCGGCGTGCGCGGCGAGCCCGCGTTCTACAGCGGCCGCGTCACCGACACCCGCGGCCAGCCGCTCGCGAATGCACTGCTCGACATCTGGTCGGGCGACGGCGAGGGCGTGTACGACATGCAGGTCGAAGGCGCGGGCATGGCGGCGCGTGCGCGCATCCGCACCGACGCCGAGGGCCGCTACTGGTTCTGGTCGATCAAGCCCTCGTACTACCCGGTGCCGGTCGATGGCCCGGTGGGCCGCATGCTCGCGGGCATGGGCCGCCATCCCAACCGGCCCGGCCACATCCACATGAAGGTGGCGGCCGAGGGGCACGTGCCGGTGACCACGCATCTCTTCGTGGCGGGCAGCCCCTACATCGATTCGGATGCGGTGTTCGGCGTGCGGCCCAGCCTCGTCGTCGACTTCGAATCGCACCCGCCCGGCAAGGCGCCCGACGGCCGCGCGGTCGAGCGGCCGTACTGGTCCGCGCACTACGACTTCCATCTCCAACCCGAGGCCGCTTGAGCCGAAATCCACCCCGATCCACTTCGTACGCCCTCATGAAAATCGGCAAATCCACTGTCCCGCGCACCGCCATCTGCACGTCGGACGAACACACCATCGTCGTTCGCGGCCAGGACCTGTGCCGCGACCTCATCGGCAAGCTCTCCTTCGCGGACTACTTCTTCCTGCTGCTCACCGGCAAGCAGCCCGACGCGGCCTGCAGCACGGTGCTCAACGCCACGCTGGTGGCCATCGCCGAGCACGGCCTCGTGCCCAGCGTGCAGGCCAGCCGCATGACCTTCGCCGCCGCGCCCGACGCGTTGCAGGGCGCTGTCGCCGCGGGCATCCTGGGCTGCGGCTCGGTGATCCTCGGCGCGTCGGAAACCGCAGGGCGCCTCTTCGCCGACGTGGCGGCGCGCGTGGATGCAGGGGCAGCGCTCGACGAGGTGGCCGCCGCCACGATCCGCTCGTTGAAAGAAAGCCGCCAGGCCATCCCCGGCTACGGCCATCCGCTGCACAAGGCCAACGACCCGCGCGTGGACCGCCTCATCGAAGTGGCCGCCGAAGCCGGCGCCGACCTGCGCTACGTGCGCATCGCGCAGGCGCTGGAACGCGTGATCCCGGACATCGTCGGCCGCGAGCTGCGCATGAACGTCTCGGCCGCCATCCCGGCCGTGCTGCTGGGCGTGGGCTTTCCGGTGGCATCGCTGCGCGGCGTGCCGATCCTTGCGCGCACCGCCGGGCTGATCGCGCACCTGGCCGAGGAGGCCGAGACGCCGAGCGGCTTCGCCCTCTCCTACCAGGCCACGCGCGAACTGCAGTACGACGGCCAGGTGCCCGCGGGCTTCGGGAGCGCGGCATGAAGCGCCGCCTGCTGCTCGCCAGCACGCTGCTGGCCGCGAGCGCCGCGCTGGCGCAAGGTTCGCCGCGTCCGCTGAAGATCGTGGTGCCCTTCGGCGCCGGCACCTCCACCGACATCGTCGGCCGCATCCTGGCCGATGCGCTGGGCCGCCAGCTCGGCGTGGCCGCGATCGTGGAGAACAAACCCGGCGCGGGCGGCTCGATCGGCAGCGAGCAGGTCGCACGCGCCAACGATGGCCAGACGCTCTTGATGGGCACCGTCGGCACGCATGCGATCAACCCGTCGCTCTACAAGCGCCTGTCCTACCAGCCGCTGCGCGACTTCGTGCCGCTGGGCTTCGTGGGCGCCACGCCCACGCTGCTGGTGGTGCCCGCCAGCTCGCCGTGGAAGCGCGTGGCCGACCTGGGCGCGGCAACCGGCAACGTGAACTTCGCTTCGGCCGGCAACGGCACCTCGGGCCACCTCGCGGGC
This sequence comes from Variovorax boronicumulans, assembly GCF_030812215.1. Classification (GTDB taxonomy): domain Bacteria; phylum Pseudomonadota; class Gammaproteobacteria; order Burkholderiales; family Burkholderiaceae_C; genus Variovorax; species Variovorax boronicumulans_C. The sequence goes on from NZ_JAUSSG010000004.1 coordinate 475,495, forward strand.
GAGCTGCTCAACGTGCGCCTGGCGAAAAGCTTCATGCACGTGCCCTACCGCGACGGCGCGCAGGCCATGACCGAACTCATGGCCGGCAACGTGCAGTTCATGTTCTATCACCCGGCCGCGGTGCTGCCGCAGGTGCGCGCGGGCAAGCTGCGCGCGCTCGGCGCGTCGGGCGCGAAGCGCAGCGCCGCTGCGCCCGATGTGCCCACGCTGATGGAGCAAGGCGTGAAGGACTTCGACCTCGTCGCGTGGTTCATGTTGTATGCGCCGAGCAGCATGCCCGCCGCGCAGCGCGACCGTCTGCGCGAGGCCACGCGCCAGGTGCTGGCCCAGCCCGAGGTGCGCGAGAAGCTCGCGCAGCAGGGCATCGAGCACGCCGAGATGAACACCGACCAACTCGACGCCTTCGCACGCACGGAGATCGCCAAGTGGGGCGAGGCCGTGCGGCGCTCGGGCGCGCAGATCGACTGACGGGCACGCACGGCGCGAGCCCGCAAGCGCAAAGGAGTCCAGGCCCTCGACAGACCAGCAGGGCGGAGAAGAAGAGCAAGGCCGCAGAGCCGATTCAAGCAAACAGGAGCGGGCACGACCCGCGACAGGAGACATTCATGCGTTCGACATTCAAATGGCTGGCCGGCACCTTCCTCGGCCTGTTCCTCGGCCTTGCGAGCAGCTTCGCCTTCGCGCAGGGCGCGGCCTGGCCCAGCAAGCCGATCCGCATCGTGGTGGGCTTCGCGCCCGGCACGCCGCCGGACATCTTCGCGCGGCTGTACGGCGAGTACATGGCGCGCCAGCTCGGCGTGCCGGTGGTGATCGACAACAAGCCCGGCACCGCCGGCAACCTGGCCTCCGATGCGGTGGCGAAGGCGCCGCCCGACGGCTACACCTACCTCTACAACCTGTCGACGGCGTTCACGATCAATCCCTACATCTACGCCAAGCTGCCCTTCGATCCGCAGAAGGACCTGGTGCCGGTCGCCACCACGATGCGGCAGGGGCTGGTGCTGATCGCGAGCCCGAAATTCCCGGCGAAGTCGGTCAAGGAACTGGTGGCCGCCGCGAAGGCGAAGCCGGGCACGATCTCGCATGCTTCCTACGGCGCCGGCAGCCCCTCGCACCTGATCGTGGAATGGTTCAAGGACGAGACCGGCACCGACATGCTGCACGTGCCCTACCGCGCGAGCCCCGTGGCCGACGTGGTGGGCGGACAGGTCGACACGGTGATGGAGCCGATCGCCACGGGCTACCAGTTGATCAGCAGCGGCCGCGTGCAGGCGCTCGCCTATTCGGGCCCGAGCCGCCACCCTGCGATGCCCGACGTGCCCACGCTCTCCGAAGTGGTGCCCGGCCTCGTGATGACTTCGTGGCATGGCCTCTGGGCGCCGGCCGCCACGCCGGTCGCGATACAGCAGCGCTTCAACGCCGTGATGATCGAGGCCAGCAAGGACCCGGAGCTCGCCAAGCGCATCCGCGACCTGAACAGCGAGCCGCTGGGACTCACGCAGGCCGAGATGGCCGCGGCGTTGCGGCGCGATGCGGAGATCTACAGCCGCATCGTGAAGGCGAAGAACATCCGGGTGGATTGAAGCGATGCGCTAGATGGTTTCGCGGTGGTCAGTACGACTTGGGCAACCCGAGCGCCTTCTCGGCGATGAAGTTCAGGATCATCTGCGGGCTCACCGGTGCAATACGCGGAATGTAGCTCTCACGCAGCAGCCGCTCGACGTGGTATTCCTTTGCATAGCCCATGCCGCCAAGCGTGAGGATCGCGTTCTGGCAGGCGTCGTGCGCCGCTTCGGCCGCGAGGTACTTGGCGGCGTTGGCCTCGATACCGCAAGGCTCGTTCGCGTCGTACAGCGTCGCGGCCTTGAGCATCATGAGATCGGCCGCCTCCAGGTTGGCCCAGGCGCGCGCGAGCGGATGCGCCACGCCCTGGTTCTGGCCGATGGGCCGGCCGAACACCACGCGCTCCTGCGCGTACTGCGAGGCGATGCGCAGCGCGGCGCGGCCGATGCCGATGGCTTCGGCCGCGATCAATATGCGCTCGGGATTGAGGCCGTGCAGGATGTATTCGAACCCGCGCCCTTCCTCGCCGATGCGGTCTTCCTCGGGCACTTCGAGGCCGTCAATGAAGAGCATGTTCGAGTCGACCGCCGCGCGCCCGAGCTTGTGGATCTCGCGCACCTCGACCTTGCTGCGGTCCAGCGCCGTGTAGAACAGCGTGAGGCCCTGCGTGGGCTTCTTCACCTGGTCGATGGGCGTGGTGCGCGTGAGGATCAGCATGCGGTCGGCCACCTGCGCGGTCGATATCCAGATCTTGCGGCCGTGCAGCAGGTAGCTGCCATTCGGCTGGCGAACCGCCTGCGTCTTGAGGCTGGTGGTGTCGAGCCCCGCGTCGGGTTCGGTCACGGCGAAGCAGGCCTTCTCGGTGCCCGCGATCAGCGGCGGCAAAAAACGCTGGCGCTGCGCCTCGCTGCCGAACACCACCACAGGATTGAGCCCGAAGATGTTCATGTGCACAGACGATGCACCCGACATGCCCGCGCCCGATGCGCTGATGGCGCGCATCATCAGCGCCGCCTCGGTGATGCCCAGCCCCGCACCGCCCTGCGCCTCGGGCATCGCGATGCCGAGCCAGCCGCTTTCAGCCACGGCGCGGTGGAACTGGTGCGGGAACGCGGCGCGTTCGTCGTGGTCGCGCCAGTAGTCGATGGGGAAGTCTTCGCAGAGGCGCTCGATGGCCGCGACCAGCGAGCGCTGGTCTTCGTTCAGGGAGAAATTCATTCGCTGTTGTCTTTCGTGATTTCCGGCTGCAGCGTGACGCCGCGCGCGAGCATGCGGTCGATGTCTTCGTCCGCATAGCCCGCTTCGCGCAGCAGCTCCACGCTCTGCTCACCGATGCGCGGTGCGGGCCGGCGGATCGATGCGGGCGTGGCGCTGTAGCGCCCGACCGGCGCGAGCGTGCGCATGCGGCCTTCGCTCGGGTGATCGAACTCGGGGAAGAAATCGACCGCACGCAGGTGCGGGTCGTCGAGCAGGCTGTCGGTTGTGTGCAGGCGCGCGACCGGGATGTCGGCCGCCTCCAGCACCGCCATCCATTCGTCGCTGCGGCGCGTGGCCATCACCTCGGCAACGAACGCGTAGACCGCACCGATGTTCGCGGCGCGCGCCGTGTGCGTGCCGAACATCGGCGAGGTACGCAGTTCGGGCCGGCCGATCACCTCGAAGAAGGCCTGCCAGTGCTTGTCGTTGTAGATGAGCACGCTGAGGTGGCCGTCCGCCGTGGCGTAGGGCTTGCGGTGCGGCGCGAGCAGGCGCGCGTAGCCGGTGGGGCCGAGCGGCGGCTCGAAGCTGTGGCCGCCGAGGTGGTCGCCCATCACGAACTGCGAGAGCGCCTCGAACATCGGCACTTCCACCGCCTGGCCCTTGCCGGTGCGCTGTGCGCTCAGCACCGCGGCGAGCAGCGCGATCGCGGCCTGCAGCCCCACGGCGCGATCGGCGAGCGTGACGGGCGCGTAGCGCGGCGCATCGCCGCTCTGCTGCGCGAAGAGCGAGGCGACGCCGGCCGCGCCCTGGATCAGGTCGTCGTACGCGGGCTTGCCGGCGTACGGGCCTTCTTCGCCGTAGCCGAACGCGCCGAGGTAGACGATCTTCGGGTTGACCGCCGCCACGGCTTCGTAGCCGAGCCCGAGCCGCGCCATCGCCTGCGGCCGCGTGTTGTAGATGAGCGCATCGCAACCCGCCGCGAGCCGGAGGCACGCTTCGCGGCCCTCGGGTTGCTTCAGGTCGAGCACGATCGAGCGCTTGTTGCGGTTCAGGTGCATCGCCATCGCGCCCATGCCCGCGTGGCGCATCGGCCCGACCGCGCGCAGGTTGTCGCCCGAAGGCGGCTCGACCTTGATGACGTCGGCACCGAGGTCGCCGAGCGTCTGCGTGGCATAGGGCCCCATCACCACGGCCGTGAGGTCGAGGATGCGGATGCCCTGCAGCGGGCCGGCGGCGGAGGTGTCGTGCGAACTCATTCGGGTTGAATGCCCGCGGCCTGGATCAGCTTCTTCCACTTCGCAAGTTCGGACACGGTGAACGCACCCAGCTCTTCCGGCGTGCTGCCGAAGGCATCGAAGCCCAGCTTGCTCACCCGCTCGCGGAACACCGCGCCGTTCGCCATGTCCGACAGCGCCTTGTTGAGCTTCAGCACGATGTCGCGCGGCGTGCCGGCGGGCGCGAACACGCCGTTCCATGACGTGATGTCGAAGCCCTTGAGCTCGGGCGTGTCGGCCAGCGGCGGCAGTTCGGGAAAGAGCTTGGTACGCTCCTGCGTGGTGACCGCGATCGCGCGCATCTTGCCGGCTTTCACCGTAGCGAGCCCCGCGGCGAGGTCGACCACCATCATCGACACCTGCCCGCCGATCAGGTCGGCAATGGCAGGCGGCGTGCTCTTGTAGGGCACGTGCAGCATCGGCACGCCGCTCATGCGCGAGAGCGTGGCGCCGCTCACGATGCCGGTGCTGTTGCCGCTCGCATAGGTCAGCTTGCCGGGGTTGGCGCGGCCCCAGGCCAGCAGTTCGGCCACGGTCTTCACCGGCAGGTCGTTGTTGACCACCAGCATGAACGGCAGATTGCCCATGCGGCTCACCGGCGCGAAGTCCTTCACCGGGTCGTAGGGCAGGTGCTTCATCAAGCTCGGGTTGGCCGAGTGCGTGGTGTTGGTGGTCATGAAGAGCGTGTAGCCGTCGGGCGCCGCCTTGGCCACCGCCTCCGCGCCGATCACGCCGTTGGCGCCCGCCTTGTTGTCGACGATGACCGAGCCCTTCAGCGCCTCGCCCAGCATCTGCCCGGTGATGCGCGCCACCGCGTCGGTGCCGCTGCCGGCCGCGAAAGGCACGACCAGGCGGATCGGCTGCTTCGGGTAGCCGCCGTCCTGCGCGAAGGCCCAGGGCGCGGCGCCCGCGAGGCCCGCCGCGGCGCCGATGGAAATGAAACGGCGGCGGCTTTCCACCGCGACTGTTTCTGTCGCGTTCTTCGTCTGCATGGTTTTTGTCTCCGGGTGGTTGTCGTTCAGGGCCGGATCACGCGCTCCGGCAGTTCCTCGTACGGCGGGCTGTAGATCACCAGCACGCGCACCGGCTCGTCGCTCACCACCGTGAAGGTGTGCATCGCGTCGGCCGGAAAAAAGCAGCTGTCGCCGGGGTGCAGCTCCTGCCGCTGGCCGCCCACCTCGGCGACCGCGCGGCCCTCGAGCATGTAGCAGACCTGCTCGATGCCCGGATGCGCATGCGGGAGCGCCCCCTTGCCCTTCTGGATGTGACCCACCAGCACCTCGAGCTGCTTCGCGCCCACAGTCTCGGGGCCGATCAGCCGCTTGTTCAGCGTGCCGGTGTGGTTGGCAGGGTGGTAGCCGGCGATGTCGGCTTCGCGGATGAAGTAGCGAGGGGCGTTGGTCGTGGTCATCGGGGGTTTTCTGTCTTGGGTTCGATCGCGAGGCAGGCCGAACGCAGCATCGCGGCGATGTCCTCGATGCGCGGCTCCACGCGGTAGCGCGGGCCGGCCACCGAGATCGCGTAGGCCTCGCCGCCGATGCGCAGCGGCCAGGCCAGGCCGATCAGGTCGGGAATGCTTTCACCGAGGTTGCCGTACCAGCCGCGCGCGGCGGAGCGCTGGAGCTCGGCTTCGATGGCGTCGGCGGTGGTGAGGGTGGCGTCGGTGAGCGGCAGGAGCGCGGTGCTGTCCAGGAGCTTGCGGCGCGCCTCGGGCGCGAGCGTGGAGAGCAGCGCGCGGCCCAGCGAATTGGCATACGCCGGGCGCGTTTCGCCCGACTCGGCCGTGTAGCGGATGCGCTGCGGCGCGCTCAGCACGTCGAGGTAGACGACGTGCCCCGCATCGCGGAACTTGCCGAACACCACGGTCTCGCGGGCGGCGTCGCGCAGTTCCTCGAGCGTGGCCTTCACCCGGTCGAGCACCGGATCGTGCGCGGCGATGACCTGCGCCATCGCGAGCAGCCGGCCCGTCGGGTAGTAGCCCTGGCGACGGCCGGTCTCGTACATGTAGCCCTGCTCTTCGAGCGTGCGGATGAGCCCAAGGCAGCTGGACACCGGCATGTCGAGGAGGCGCGCCATCTCGGACAGCGCCAGCGGCTGCTTCTCCCGGGCGAAGAGCTCGACGATCTCGATCACGCGAAACGCTGTTTTCACAACCATGAATAAATTTTCGCGTATGTGAAAAACAAACGTGTCAGGGTTTCCCCTTTGATCGCCTCCTTTCAGCGAGATCGTGCGTGTGCATCGGTCAGTAGCCGCGGACGGGATCGACGATGCCGTTGATCGGCAGCCCCTCTTCCATCGCGCGGATCTTCGCGGCGATCTGGGTAATGGATTCCTCGCGCAGCGTGCGCGCCGAGCCGTGCGGCGTCACGGTGATCTTCGGGTGGCGCCAGAACGCGTGGTCGGCCGGCAGCGGCTCGACCTGGAACACATCGAGCGTCGCGCCCGCGAGTTCACCGGCATCCAGCATCGGGATCAGGTCGTCTTCGACCAGATGCCCGCCGCGCGCGATGCTGATGAGATAGCCCTCGGGCTTCAGCTTGCCCAGCGTCTTGCGGTTCAGGATGCCGCGCGTGGCTTCGGTCAGCGGCAAGAGGTTGACCAGCACGCGCGTGGACGAAAGGAACTCGTCGAACTGCGCCTCGCCGCTGAACACCTGCACGCCGTCGATGGCCTTGGGCGAGCGGCTCCAGCCCAGCACCGGGAACTCGAACTGCGCGACGGCCTTGGCCACGCGTTCGCCCAGCACGCCGAGCCCCATGATCCCGACCGGAAAATCGCGCCTGAGCTTCGGCTTGCGGTAGCTCCACTTGCCTTCGCGCGCATCCGCTTCGTAGATGTCGAATTCGCGGAAATGGCGGATGAGCGTGTGGCACACGTATTCGGCCATCTGCACCGACATGCCCGCGTCGTCGAGCCGCACGATGCGCGTGTGCGCGGGCACCTTGAGCTTGAGCAGGGCGTCGACGCCCGCGCCGATGTTGAAGATGCCGCGCAGTTGCGGCTGCTGGTCGATGAATTCCTGCGGCGGCGCCCACACCACGGCATGGTCGGCCTGCGGCGCGCCGGGCTTCCAGGCTTCGATGACGGCATCGGGGAGTTCGGCCTGCAGGCCTTCGATCCAGGGGTCTGGGCGGTTGTCGGTGAGGTAGACGGTGATTCGCATGGGGACGAATCTTAGGGTCTGTTAGCGCTATTTCCGGCGTCGCGTTGGCAGTCCAAGGGGCTGGCTGCAAGGCGCCCAAGCGCAGCAAGGCATTGGCCTTGCAAGCGCGGGCAACGCCGCAGACGGCCCCTTGGACTGCCAACCCTTCGGGAAGGTATGCCAAGGCGGGCCACTCGGCGTTGCGCTCCTTGCGTGTGCGCATGCACACGCGGCGTCGCGCGCCTTGATTGGCCCGCCTTGGCATACCTTCGCGACGCCGGAAATAGCGTTAACGGACCCTAGAGGCCGCTGACGGGGCGCGCACGGATGGCTATGCTCGATCCCACTCGCACCTCAATCCATCCGGAGACCCCCATGATCAAGTTCAGCGTGATGTACCCCTATGCGCCCGACGCCCGCTTCGACCACACCTACTACCGCGAGAAGCACATGCCGCTGCTGAAGGCGCGCATGGGCGATGCCTGCATCTCGTACACCATCGACAAGGGCCTGGGCGGCGGCGCCCCCGATTCGCCGCCCGTCTACGTCGCCATGTGCCACGTCTTCGCCGAGTCGCTCGAATCCTTCCAGAAGGCTTTCGGCCCGCATGCGAAGGAGGTCAGGGACGACGTGAAGAACTACACCGACATCGCGCCCGTGATGCAGTTCAGCGAGGTGGTGGTGGGCTGAACGCCCGCCCCGCTCTCTTCACGCCCACGCTTCACGCCGTCCTGGCCCCGCGCCGACGGCGCCACAGCACCCGCACCAGCCACCCCAGCGGCAAGCCCACCAGCAACAGCCACGGCAACACCGCCGCCACGAAAGTGATGAGCACGCCCACGCTCTCCGCCAGCACCGAACCGGCTTCGCGCAGCGCACGCATCATCGGGTTGTAGCTCTGGCCGCCCTGCGACAGCGTGCGCGTCGGCGTGAACTGGATCTGGATGTGCTGCTTGCTCGTCTGCTGCTCCAGCACCTTGCGCTGGGTGGCGATGGCGTCGAGTTCGGCCTGCGTGTCCGACAGCGTGCGCTGAATGGCCAGCAGGTCGGCCATGGTGCGCTTGGTGACCGTGTCGCGCAGCATCAGCCGCAGGCTGTCGCGGAACTCGACGCGGTTCTTGATGCGCGCCTCGACGTCGATCACCTCGGCGGTCTTGTCTTCGCTCGTGGTGTTTTGCGACACCACCTTGGCCACGCCCGCGAGGCCGCTGAGCAGCTTGTCGACATCGGCCGGCACCACGCGCATCTCGAGCATCGCGTTGCCGGGTTGCTGCGGTGTCTCGCGCAGCAGCGAGGACGACAACAGCTCGCACTGCAGCGTGCCGCAGAGGTCGCGCACCTTGCCCCAGGCATCGGCGAGCTGCTCGGGCGGTACCTCGACGTTCAGGTCTTGCCGTACCGCGAGATAACGCTGCAGCGGCGACTGCTCGGACTGGCCCGCATCGGCGGCGGCCTGTTCGACTTGCGGCGCGGCGCGCGACTGCTCCCTCTTCATCGCCATGCCACCCGCAAAGCCCGAAGGCGCCGACATGGGGGCAGGTGGCGGAGCGGCGTCGAGCGAAGCAACCTCAGCGCGCTGGCAACCGGCCAGCGCGAGCGCGGCCGCCAGGGCCAGCATGGCAACGCCCGTACGGCGACGGGCGAGACGGGGCGAAACGAAGAGCGTGCGATGCGTCATGAAAGATCCCTTGAAGTGATGACTACCGCAGCTGATACGGGCGAGACCCCGCAACGGGGTTAAACCGTTGCCGTGGCCATTCGCAACAATTCGTCGCCCTCGGCCACCTGCTCGCCGGGCGAGAACATCAGTTCTTCGACCGTGCCATCGGCGGGCGCTGCGATGGTGTGTTCCATTTTCATCGCCTCCATCACCGCCAGCGGTTGGCCGCGGCTGACCTTGTCGCCGGCCTTGACCGCAAAGGACACGACCTTCCCGGGCATCGGCGCGGTGAGCCGGCCGCCTTCGGACTGCGTGTCGCCCGCGTGGGCCAGGCGGTCGATGGCGGTGATCTTCGTGGCGCCCTTGGAGGCGAACACGTGCGCCGTGGCGCCGTCCAGGTGCACATCGAGCGTCTGGCGCGATCCGCCGAACTCGACCTCGAACTCGCCCGTCGGGAACTGGCCGATGACCAGCGGCCCGGCCGTGCCGCCGGCTTCGAGCCAGAGGCCGCCGTCGCGCTTGTAGGTCAGCACGGCGGTCTGCTCCGCACCGCGGAACTCGAAGTCGAAGTGGCGGCGGTATTCGCCCAATGCGCGCCAGCCGTCACGGCGGGCAAAGGGATCGGGCATCTTCGCGGGCCACTCGGTGATCAACGTGCGCGTGATCGCGGCTGCGGCGGCCAGCGGAAGGCCCAGCGCCTCGCGGTCGAACAGCACCGCGCGCTCGCGCTCGATCAGCGCGGTGTCCAGGTTGGCCTTCGAGAACGAGTCGGTCGCCAAAATGCCGCGCAGGAACTGCACGTTCGTCGCCACGCCCACGATCTGCACCTGCGCGAGCGCCGCGTCGAGCCGGGCCAGCGCCTCGGCGCGCGTGCTGCCGTGCACGATCAGCTTAGCGATCATCGAGTCGTAGAACGGCGAGATCTCGCCGCCCTCGCGCACACCGTCGTCGATGCGCACGCGGCTGCGCTGAAACGCAGTCGCCTGGGGCTTGCGGTACAAGCGCAGCGTGCCGGTGGCGGGGAGGAAGTTGTTGTCGGGGTTCTCGGCGCAGATGCGCGCCTCGATCGCGTGGCCGTGGATCTGCAGGTCCGCCTGCTTCGCCGGCAGCGTCTCGCCCGAGGCCACGCGCAGTTGCCACTCCACCAGGTCGAGGCCGGTGATGGCTTCGGTCACCGGGTGCTCCACCTGCAGGCGGGTGTTCATCTCCATGAAGAAGAAGTTCATCTCACCGCCTTCGCGCTGCTCGACGATGAACTCGACCGTGCCCGCACCCACGTAGTTCACTGCACGCGCGGCAGCCACTGCGGCATCGCCCATCTGCTTTCGCATCGCCTCGGTCATGCCGGGCGCGGGCGCTTCTTCCAGCACCTTCTGGTGGCGGCGCTGCACCGAGCAGTCACGCTCGAACAGGTAGACATAGTTGCCGTGCGTGTCGCCGAACACCTGGATCTCGATGTGGCGCGGGCGCTGCACGTACTTCTCGATCAGCACTGCGTCGTCGCCGAAGCTGTTGATGGCCTCGCGCTTGCACGAAGCCAACGCCGCCTCGAAGTCCGCGGCCTTGTCGACCGCGCGCATGCCCTTGCCGCCGCCGCCCGCGCTCGCCTTGATGAGCACCGGGTAACCGATGCGGTCGGCTTCGCGCTGCAGCAGCGCCGGGTCCTGGTCGTGGCCGTGGTAGCCGGGCACCAGCGGTACGCCGGCCTTTTCCATCAGCTGCTTCGACTCGGCCTTCAGGCCCATCGCCTTGATCGCCGAGGGCGGCGGGCCGATGAAGACCAGCCCTGCGTCGGCGCAGGCCTGCGCGAACTCCTCGTTCTCGCTCAGGAAGCCGTAGCCAGGGTGCACCGCTTCGGCGCCCGTGGCCTTGGCGGCTTCGAGGATCCGCTCCCAACGCAGGTAGCTTTCCTTGGGTGCGCTGCCGCCGATGTGCACCGACTCGTCGCAGGCGCGCACGTGGTTGGCATGCGCGTCGGCATCGGAATACACGGCGACCGTGCGGATGGCCATGCGGCGTGCAGTTGCCGCCACACGGCAGGCGATTTCACCGCGATTGGCGATCAGGATCTTCTTAAACATTCGGAGTGTCTCCCGGAGGATTCTTTTTCAGTTGAAACGCAGGCACGACGCCCGGATCGGATCGGCCGCTGAAGATGCGGGCCACGCGGCTGAACAGCGCGCGCAGGAAGCGCCAGCTCTTGCGGATGAGCCACACGCTGAGCACCAGCACGACGACGAACAGCGCAAGAAAGACGAAGGGATGTGCGACGGCGAGCCACAGTCCGGCCGGCACCATCGTGTCTTCGACCAGCGAGGCGCCCACGTTGGAGAACGGCTCGGGCGAGGTGTTGATGGCCGCGCGCGTCGTGGCCTTGGCCGCATGCGCCGTGGCCGCGAAGCCGCCGCCGACCAGCGCGGCAGCGATGGCCATCACGCCGTGGTCCGCACCGAAGACGCTGGCCGCGAGCGCCGCACCGGCGGGAATGCGAATGGCGGTGTGCACCACGTCCCAGAGCGAATCGAGCCCCGGAATCTTGTCGGCGAAGAACTCGATGAACACCATGAAGCCGCTGGCCGCGATGACCACCGGGTGCGCCAGCAGTTGCAGCCCGCCCGGCAGCGGCACCCAGCCGAAGTAGCCGACCACGCCGGTCAACAGCACGACGAGGTACAGGCGCACGCCGCTGGCCCAGCCGATGGCGGCGGCCAGTGCGAGCAGCTGGGGCATGTCGAGGCTGGTGTTCATGGTGCGGCCCTCTTCAGTCGAATTCGATCGTGCCGGCTTCCATGGAAGCCACGAGGTCGCCGAGCCATGCTTCGACGCTGGCGTGTTCGACCGGACGGTCTTCGTCCGCCTTCCAGAAGGCGATGAGCTGCCCGGGCTGTCCGCCGCCTTCCGCGTCGATGTCCACGCACAGGTAGCTCCCGCCGCCGTTCGACAGGAACGGCACCCAGCCGCGCCGCCAGGTGGTGGGGTCTTCGAAGTCGGTGCCGATCATGTCGTCCAGCATCTCCTTCGTATCGGCGATGTCCTCGAGCGCGCTGAACATGCGGTTGTCCTGCAGGCTGTCGAAGCTGCTGTTCGGCTGGCCGTTGCGCCAGCGGTAGAGCGCGCGAAAGGCCTCGGGCAGCTTCAGTGAGAACCTTGCCTCGAACGCATCGAGCGCTGCATCGCTCACGCCGGGCTGGAGCACCGCGTGGTAGTCCGCGCGGTTCGCGGCCAGCCAGGCGGCCATGCGTTCGATGAGGGCGCGGTGCGGCATGTGCATCAGGCTTTTTTGTCGGCCTTGACTTCGAGCCACGACGGCTTGCGCTTCTGCAGGAATGCCTGCACGCCCTCGCGGCCTTCGTCGCTCGCGCGGATGTCCGCGATGCCTTCGACGGTCCTGGCGATGAGCGCGTCGTCAACCTCGCGGCCGTCCACGTCGGCGATCAGTTGCTTGCAGGCGCGCACGGCGGCCGGGCTCGCGCCGGTCAGCGCCTTCAAGAGTTCATCGACTTTGGCATCGAGCGCATCGGCGGCCACCACTTCATGCACGAAGCCGATGCGGTGCGCCTCGGCGGCGGTGAAGCGCTCAGCCGTGAGGAAGTAGCGCTGCGAGGCGCGCGTGCCCATCGCGCGCAGCACGTAGGGGCTGATGGTCGCGGGCACGAGGCCGATCTTGACTTCGCTGAGGCAATACCAGGCCGTGTCCACGCTCACGGCCATGTCGCAGGCCGCGACCAGCCCCATGCCGCCCGCATACACATCGCCCTGCACGCGCGCGATGGTGGGCTTGGGGCACTCGGCGATGGTGCGCAGCATTTCTGCGAGCTTGCCCGCGTCGGCGATGTTCTCGCCCCGCGTGTAGTCGGCCATGCGGCGCATCCAGTTGAGGTTCGCGCCCGCGCAGAAGGCCGGGCCCCTCGCGCCGAGCACGATGGCTTTCACCTGCGGCGCGGCACCGGCCTCGGTGAAGGCCTGCGTCAGCTCGGCGATGACGATGTCGTCGAAGGCGTTGCGCGCATCGGGCTGGTCGAGCCAGATGCGGGCGACGGCGCCGTCGATGGCGAGGTTCAGCTTGGTGAAGGTGCGGCTCATGCGGTGCTCCTTCTTACATGCGGAAGATGCCGAACTTCGGCTCGGGAATCGGCGCATTGCGCGAGGCCGCAAGGCCCAGCGCGAGCACGCGGCGTGTATCGGCCGGGTCGATGATGCCGTCGTCCCACAGGCGCGCGGTCGCGTAGTAGGGGTGGCCCTGGTCTTCGTACTGCTGGCGGATCGGGGCCTTGAAGGCTTCTTCCTCGTCCTTGCTCCAGCTGCCGCCCTTGAGTTCGATACCGTCGCGCTTCACCGTGGCCAGCACACTCGCGGCCTGCTCGCCGCCCATCACGCTGATGCGCGCGTTGGGCCACATCCAGAGGAAGCGCGGGCTGTATGCGCGGCCGCACATGCCGTAGTTGCCGGCGCCGAAGCTGCCGCCGATGATGATGGTGAACTTGGGCACGTTGGCGGTGGCCACGGCCGTCACCATCTTGGCGCCGTGGCGCGCGATGCCTTCGTTCTCGTACTTGCGGCCCACCATGAAGCCGGTGATGTTCTGCAGGAACACCAGCGGGATCTTGCGGTGGCAGCACAGCTCGATGAAGTGCGCGCCCTTCTGGGCCGACTCGCTGAACAGGATGCCGTTGTTGGCAATGATGCCCACGGGCATGCCCTCGATCTCGGCGAAGCCGCACACCAGCGTGGCGCCGAAGCGCGCCTTGAACTCGTGGAACTCGCTGCCGTCGACGATGCGCGCGATGATCTCGCGCACGTCGAAAGGCTTGCGGGTGTCGGTGGGGATCACGCCGTAGAGCTCTTCGCGCGGGAACTCAGGCGGGCGTGCCGCGCTTGTTTCTGTCGCTGGCTGCGCCGCGGTCTTCGCATTGAGGTTCGCCACCGCCGAACGCGCAAGCGCCAGCGCATGCAGGTCGTTCTGCGCGAGGTGATCGACCACGCCAGACAGCCGCGTGTGCACGTCGCCGCCGCCGAGGTCTTCGGCGGTGACGACTTCGCCGGTGGCCGCCTTCACGAGCGGCGGGCCGCCCAGGAAAATCGTGCCCTGGTTCTTCACGATGATCGATTCGTCGCTCATCGCCGGCACATACGCGCCGCCCGCCGTGCACGAGCCCATGACCACCGCGATCTGCGGAATGCCCTGGGCGCTCATGTTGGCCTGGTTGTAGAAGATGCGGCCGAAGTGGTCGCGGTCGGGGAACACCTCGTCCTGGTTCGGCAGGTTGGCGCCGCCCGAATCGACGAGGTAGATGCAGGGCAGGCGGTTCTGCTCGGCGATCTCCTGCGCGCGCAGGTGCTTCTTCACCGTCATCGGGTAGTAGGTGCCGCCCTTCACCGTCGCGTCGTTGCAGACGATCATGCAGTCCACGCCGTTCACGCGGCCAATGCCCGCGATGATGCCGGCGCCGGGCGCCGACTCGGCACCCTTGGCATCGAGGTACATCGCATGCGCGGCCAGCGGCGCAATCTCGAGGAACGGCGTGCCCGGGTCGAGCAGCTCGGCCACGCGGTCGCGCGGCAACAGCTTGCCGCGCGCGGTGTGCTTGGCACGCGCGGCCTCGCCGCCGCCCTGCTCCACTTTCGCGAACTGCGCGTGCAGGTCGTCGACCAATGCACGCATCGCAGCGGCGTTGGCCTGAAAATCGGCCGAGCGCGCATTCAGTTTGGTTTCGAGTTTGCTCATGCTGTCTTTTCTTGCGTGAGGCCGAGCTGCTCGGTCATGGCATCGCGAATCTTGAATTTCTGGATCTTCCCGGTCACCGTCATCGGGAACTCGGTAACGAACTGGATGTACTTGGGCACCTTGTAGTGCGCGATCTGGCCCTTGCAGAAGTCGCGGATCTCGGTGTCGGTCGCGGTCTGGCCCGGCTTGACGATGATCCAGGCGCACAGCTCCTCGCCGTACTTCCTGTCGGGCAGGCCCACCACCTGCACGTCCTGCACCTTCGGATGGCGGTACAGGAACTCCTCGATCTCGCGCGGGTAGATGTTCTCGCCGCCGCGAATCACCAGGTCCTTGATACGGCCGACGATGTTGACGTAGCCCTCGGCGTCCATGGTGGCGAGATCGCCGGTGTGCATCCAGTGCTCGACGTCGATGGCTTCGCGGGTCTTCGGCTCGTCTTCCCAGTAGCCGTGCATCACCGAATAGCCGCGCGTGCAAAGCTCGCCCGACTTGCCCGTCGGCACGATCGCGCCGGTCTCGGGATCGACGATCTTCACCTCCAGGTGCGGCTGCACCGTGCCGACGGTGGACACGCGCTTGTCCAGCGGCGTGTCGGTGCTGCTCTGGCAGCTCACCGGGCTGGTCTCGGTCATGCCGTAGGCGATGGTGATCTCGCCCAGGTGCATCTCGCTCACCACGCGCTTCATCACCTCGATAGGGCATGGCGAGCCGGCCATGATGCCGGTGCGCAGCGTCGAAAGGTCGAACTCCTTGAAGCGCGGATGGTCGAGCTCGGCGATGAACATCGTGGGCACGCCATGCAGGCCGGTGCATTTTTCGGCCTGCACCGTCTCCAGCACAGTGAGCGGATCGAAGCCGTCGTTCGGGTACACGATGGCCGAGCCGTGCGTGAGGCACGCGAGGTTGCCCAGCACCATGCCGAAGCAGTGGTACAGCGGCACCGGAATGCAGAGCTTGTCGACCGGCGAGAGCTTCATGCACTCGCCGATGAAGAAGCCGTTGTTCAGGATGTTGCGATGCGTGAGCGTCGCGCCCTTGGGGAAGCCCGTGGTGCCGCTGGTGAACTGGATGTTGATCGGGTCGGAGGCCTTCAGCGTCTTCTGGACCCGTGCCACGCGCGGGTCGGCGGCGTCGCCGCTCGCGAGCAGCTGGCTGAAGCGCCGCATGCCGGGCTCTTCCACATCGGCTGCGGTCTTGCCGTCGATCCAGAAGGTGTGCTGCAGCTGCGGCAGGCGCTTGGGGCCCAGCTCGCGCAGCATGCCGAGGTAGTCGCTGGTCTTGAACTGCGCCATCGTCACCAGCACCTTGCAGCCGACCTTGTTGAGCGCGTATTCGAGCTCCGAGGTGCGGTAGGCCGGGTTGATGTTGACGAGGATCAGGCCCACCTTGGCGGTGGCGATCTGCATCAGCACCCAGGGTGCGTTGTTGTGCGACCAGATACCGACGCGGTCGCCGGCCACGAGGCCCAGGTTCAGCAGCGCGCTCGCGAGGCGGTTGGATTCGGCCTGCAGCTCGCGGTAGGTGAAGCGCTGGCCTTCGTGGCGGCTGACGAGTGCTTCGCGGTCGGGTTGCCTCGCGACCATCTCGTCGAAGAAGTCGCCGATCGTCTGCTCGATCAGCGGGACATCGGTGGCGCCTTGCGCCACGCTTTGGGTCAAGAGCGCCATGGCGATGCGTCCTCTCAGGCGGTTTCGGAGAAGAGTTCCCGGCCGATCAGCATGCGGCGGATTTCGCTCGTGCCGGCGCCGATCTCGTACAGCTTGGCATCGCGCCACAGCCGCTCGACCGGAAAGTCCTTGGTGTAGCCCACGCCGCCCAGCGCCTGGATCGCCTCGCCGGCCATCCACGTCGCCTTCTCGGCCGAATAGAGAATCGCGCCGGCCGCGTCCTTGCGGAAGGTGCGCGCATGGTCGTTGCGGTCGCAGGCCTTGCCCACGGCGTACACGTAGGCGCGCGTGGCCTGCCATGTCGAGTACATGTCCGCGAGCTTGCCCTGCATGAGCTGGAACTCGCCGATGCTCTGGCCGAACTGCTTGCGCTCGTGAATGAAAGGCAGCACCGCGTCCATGCACGCGGCCATGATGCCCAGCGGGCCGCCCGAGAGCACTGCGCGTTCGTAGTCGAGGCCGCTCATCAGCACCTTGGCGCCCTGGCCTTCGCCGCCGAGCACGTTTTCTTCGGGCACTTCGCAGTTGTCGAAGAACAGCGGGAAGGTGTTGGAGCCGCGCATGCCGAGCTTGTCGAGCTTGGTGCCAGCCGAAAAACCTTTGAAATTCTTTTCCACGATGAAGGCCGTCATGCCGCGCGCGCCCATCTCGGGCTCGGTCTTGGCGTAGATGACCAGCGTGTCGGCGTCGCCGCCGTTGGTGATCCACATCTTGCCGCCGTTGAGCACGTAGTAGCCGTTCTTCTTCTCGGCCTTGAGCTTCATGCTCACCACATCGGAGCCGGCGTTGGGCTCGCTCATGGCCAGCGCGCCGACATGCTCGCCGCTCACCAGCTTGGGCAGGTATTTCTTCTTCTGTGCGTCGCTGCCGTTGCGATGGATCTGGTTCACGCACAGGTTGGAGTGCGCGCCGTACGACAGCCCCACCGAGGCCGAGGCGCGCGAGACTTCTTCCATGGCCACGATGTGCGCCAGGTAGCCCAGCTCGGTGCCGCCGAACTCTTCCTTCACCGTCATGCCGTGCAGGCCGAGCTCGCCCAGCTTCTGCCAGAGATCGTGCGGGAACAGGTTGTCGCGGTCGATGTCGGCGGCGCGCGGGGCGATTTCATTCGCGGCGAAGTCCTGGATCGCGCTGCGCAGCGAGTCGATGGTGTCGCCCAGGTCGAAGTTCAGGCCGGGATCGTGCATGTGTCTTGTCTCCTCTGAGGGGTCGGCGCGCAGGGCTGCCCACGCGGATTGGCGCTTGGAAGAATCGCAGCTTACGCCTCGCCGCGCCGCAATTGGCGCCACAATGGTTGCAAATTGCGCCACGCCTTTCCCCGACGACCATGACCTCGCCCGCCTTCCTGAAGCCCGCCCGCGCCGTCACCCCCATGGCCTTCGTGAGAGCCATCGTGAAGGGCTACGAGCGCTACGGCATGGACCCCGCCGAGGCCCTGAAGTCGGCACAGATCACGCCGCGCGAATTGGCCCGACCCGGCGCACGGGTCACGGCGGCGCAGTTCGAGGCGCTCTCGGAACATGCCATGCAGGAACTGGATGACGAAGCCCTCGGCTGGTTCTCGCGGCGCCTGCCCTGGGGCAGCTACGGCATGCTGTGCCGCGCCTCGCTGACCTCGCCCGACCTGGGCGTGGCCATCAAGCGCTGGTGCCGCCATCACCGCCTGCTGACCGAAGACATCGGTCTCGCGCTCGAAGTAGCGGGTGGCGTGGCCACGCTGCGCATCACCGAGAACCGCCCGCTGGACGAGGCCTTCCGCGAGTTCTGCCTGGTGACCAGCCTGCGCTTCATGCACGGCTACATGTGCTGGGCCATCGACTCGCGCATCTCGCTGCGCAGCGCCACCTTTCCGTTCGCGGCGCCACCGCACCGCGACGCCTATGCGCCGATGTTCACGCCCGAGGTGCGCTTCGACGCGCCGCAGGCCACCATTAGCTTCGACGAGCGCTACCTCGCCCTGCCGCTGCAGCGCGACGAGCGGGCGCTGCGCACCATGCTCAAGCGCGCGCTGCCGCTCACCATCCTGCAATACCGCCGCGATCGGCTGCTGGGTCAGCGCGTGCGCGAGTTATTGCGCTCGCGCGCCGCCGAAGCCACCACCGCGGACGCGCTGGCCGGTCTGCTGAACGTGTCGAGCCGCACGCTGCACCGACAACTGCACGAGGAAGGCACCTCGCTGCAGACACTGAAAAACGAGGTGCGCCACGAACTGGCGGTGGAGCAGTTGCGCCGCACCAACCGCCCGATCAAGCAGGTGGCGCTGGCGGTGGGCTTTCGCAACGAGAAGAGTTTTTCGCGCGCGTTCCTGCAGTGGACGGGGTACGCACCGAGGGATTTCCGTCAGCAGGGGCCTTCTTCGTGAACGGCCGAGGTCCGTGCTCGCGGCGAGCCGTCAGGCGGATGCTGCGACCATTGACTGGAACTGCGCGGCCTGCCATGCGTACTCCTCCGCGAAGGCGTCGGGGTCCTTGAGCGCATAAGCGCCATAGGCATAGACCGTGGCATACGCGGCGTAGTCGGCGGCTTCGAGCGCCTGTCCGGCCAATGCCCTGGCCACCGCGTAGGTGGCAGACACCGCTGCATGCGCCGCCCCGTCGATGGAGGCCGACCCCGGATGGCTGCCGGCCGTTGCTGCCGCGCGTTGCCGCGCCGACGCCAATGCCTCGGCATCGCACCGGCCTTCGAGGAAGGCGCCGAGGGTGTCCAGGCAATCGATGGCCTCCGGAGATTCGAGCAGGTGCCGCACGCGCTGCACGCATGCGAAGCCAAAGCGCAGCCGCAGCAGCGAATGGGCTTCGGCCTCGAGATCGGCAGCCTTGGCAAGACGCCGGAGTTCGGCGTTCATTCCCTTCTTTCGTCAGGCGGCGGGGGCCACGGCGATCTTCGCAAGCGCGTCCGCAATCGACTGGCTGTCTTCCGGACGCACCAGCTTTGCGACTTCCTTGCCATCGCGCATGAACACCAGCGTGGGCCAGAGCCGCACGTTGAACGAGCGGCCGAGCGGTCGGCCACTGCCGTCCTCGACCTTGATGCGCGGGATGTCGGGGTATTGCGCGAAGGCCTCGGCGATGTTCGGTTGCGCGGCCTTGCAGATGCCGCACCAGTTGGTGCCGAACTCGACCACGGCGGGACCCGAACGTGCGTCGATCTCGGCACGGTCGGGTTGTTCTGTCTTGTATTCGGAGGTCATGGGCTGGGGTTCCTTCGTTCCTGCGAATGGAGGGAAAACGGGAGAGGAAACGGCGGCGACCATTCCACCAGAAACTCAGGCCGCCTGCAGGCCAAAGCCCGATAACAGCGCCGGCAATTCGGCCATGTCGCTGAACACCCGCACCGCACCCACGCTCAGCAACGGCCCCGGGCCGCTGTGGCCCGATTCGCCCGTGCTGTAGCCGAACACCGTCGCGCCCGCGGCCACGCCGGCCATCGCGCCGGTGACCGTGTCCTCGACGACGGCGCAGCGTTTGGGGTCGACGCCCAGCGCTTCTGCCGCGGCGAGGTAGACATCGGGGTGAGGCTTGGAGCGCGGCATTTCGTGGCCGCTGAAGATGCGCCCTTCGAAGCAGTCGAGCAGGCCGACCTTGGCCAGTTGCAGCTCGACCTTGTGGCGGTCCGCGCCCGAAGCGCAGGCGATGCGCCCCTTGAGCATTGCGTGGATCTGGCGGATGGCCGCGGGGGCGCCGGGGATCGCGGTGAGGTCGCGTTCGAGTGCTTCGTTGCGGCGGGCCCTGAAGGTCTTCAGCCACTCGGGGGTGATGGCGAAACCGGTCTTCGATTCGATCAACGCGGCTTCGTCCTTCACTGCCTTGCCGGTGAAGGTGTTCATCGATTCCTCGGTGGTGATGTGCCAGCCGAGCTCGCCAAGCATTTCGGCGAGCACGCGGTTGGTGATGGGTTCGGAGTCGACTAGGACGCCGTCGCAGTCGAAGAGGACTGCGGCGAAGGGGAATGGGGTCATTGAGGGGTTCTTCGTCTGATGGCTTGGGACGATGGTAGCAATTGGGGGGTTCTTTTTCCCGAGGCCGGGTCTCGGCCCGGCGGCCGACTTACTTTCTTTTGCTTCGCCAAAAGAACGTAAGCAAAGAAAAGGCGACCCTGCTGTCTGCGTCCCTCCGCTTCGCTGCGGGCAACCTGCGGTGCTCACGTTCCGCGGGGTCTCGCCCAAACTCGCTTCGCTCAAACAAGGGCGAGCCCTGATCCGCGAAACGCTCCGCTCCTCGGCGCATACAGAAGGGCTTGGAGACCGACGCGCCATCGCTGCGCTCGGCGTTCAAGACATCACGGGCCGTCGCTTTGCTCGGCCCGGAACAGCACACCCAATTGCATCCGGCGGGTCACCACAGCCAATTCAAGGCGGACACGCCCCGCGTGTCCGCCCTTCGGGCCGAGCGAAGCAAAGGCCCGTTTGGTTTCCCCTCCCCTCTGGCTGCGCCGAGGAGCGCAGCGTTTCGCGGATCAGGGCTCGCAGCTGTTTGAGCGAAGCGAGTTCTGCGAGACCCCGCGAAACGCGAGCACCGCAGGTTGCCCCGTAGCAACGCGAAGGGGTCGCAGACAGCGGGGTCGCCTTTTCTTTGCTTACTTTCTTTTGGCGAAGCAAAAGAAAGTGAGTCGCCCGCCGGGGCGAGACCCGGCCTCGGAAAACAAACCTTAAGACACAGCCCGAATAGGTATGTAGATCTCCCCGCCACCCGCCATGAACTCCTTCGACTTCTCCTCCATCCCTTCAGCCATGGCTTCGGCCTCAGCAACCCCCTTCTTCGCCGCGTACTCCCGCACTTCCTGCGTGATCTTCATCGAGCAGAACTTCGGCCCGCACATCGAGCAGAAGTGCGCCACCTTGCTCGAGTCCTTGGGCAGCGTCTCGTCATGGAATTCGCGCGCGGTATCGGGATCGAGACCGAGGTTGAACTGGTCCTGCCAACGAAACTCGAAGCGCGCCTTGCTGAGTGCATCGTCCCGCGAGCGCGCGCCCGGGTGGCCCTTGGCAACGTCGGCCGCATGTGCGGCGATCTTGTAAGCAATGATCCCCTGCTTCACGTCGTCGCGGTCGGGCAGGCCCAGGTGTTCCTTGGGCGTCACGTAGCACAGCATCGCGGTGCCGGCCCAGCCGATCATCGCGGCGCCGATGGCGCTGGAGATGTGGTCGTAGCCCGGTGCGATGTCGATGGTCAGCGGCCCGAGCGTATAGAACGGCGCTTCGTGGCAGTGCTTGAGCTGCTCGTCCATGTTGGCCTGGATCATGTGCATCGGCACATGGCCCGGGCCCTCGATCATGGTCTGCACATCGTGTTTCCACGCGATCTGCGTGAGCTCGCCCAGCGTGCGAAGCTCGGCGAACTGCGCCTCGTCGTTGGCATCGGCGCCCGAGCCCGGACGCAGGCCATCGCCCAGCGAGAAGCTCACGTCGTACGCCTTCATGATGTCGCAGATGTCCTCGAAGCGCTCGTACAGAAAGCTCTCCTTGTGGTGCGCGATGCACCACTTGGCCATGATCGAGCCGCCGCGCGAGACGATGCCCGTCATGCGGTCCGCCGTGAGGTGGATGAACGGCAGCCGCACGCCCGCATGGATGGTGAAGTAGTCGATGCCCTGCTCGGCCTGCTCGATCAGCGTGTCGCGGAAGATCTCCCAGGTCAGGTCCTCGGCCACCCCACCCACCTTCTCCAGCGCCTGATAGATCGGCACCGTACCGATCGGCACCGGCGAGTTGCGCACGATCCAGTCCCGCGTGGTGTGGATGTTCTTGCCGGTGGACAGGTCCATCACGTTGTCGGCGCCCCAGCGGATTGCCCACACCAGCTTCTCGACCTCTTCCTCGATGCTGGAGGTGACGGCCGAGTTGCCGATGTTGGCGTTGATCTTCACCTTGAAGTTGCGGCCGATGGCCATCGGCTCGACTTCAGGATGATTGATGTTGGCGGGGATGATCGCGCGACCACGCGCCACTTCGTCGCGCACGAACTCGGGCGTGATGATGCGCGGAATGCTCGCGCCCATCGGGTTGCCGGCCACGCGCTTGGCGCGCTCCTCGTTGGCGAGGTATTCGGCCATCCATTCGCGCTTGCCGTTCTCGCGCAGCGCCACGTACTCCATCTCGGGTGTGACGATGCCGCGGCGCGCGTAGTGCATCTGCGTGACGTTGGCACCCGACTTCGCGCGGCGCGGCGTGCGTTGCAGCGCCGAGGCGCCGGCGCGCAGTTCGGCCAGGCGCTGGGCGTCGTGGTCGTGCGCGTGCTTCAGGCCCTCGTCGAGCGCCTGGTGCGAGCGGCCTTCATAGCTTTCGGTGTCGTTGCGCTCGGCGATCCACGCGTCGCGCACGCCGGGCAGGCCGCGGCGCACGTCGATGTCGACCTTGGCATCGGTGTACGGACCCGAGGTGTCGTAGAGCGAGACGGTCTCGCCGTTGGTCAGCAGCACGTCGCGCACCGGCACGTTCAGATCGGGCCGGCTGCCCGGGATCAGGCACTTGTGCGATGCGGGAAAGGGCTCGCGCGTGAGCGAGAGCAAAGAGGTGAACTTGTCGGGGGCATTCATGCGGGGCACTCCTTGTTGAGGGAAAGGGTGCTCCGCAATCGCTCGGTGGACTTGGGGCCGTCACGGAAGGTGGGTGACGGGACCTCGGTCAGGGAGTGCAGCTCTTCTTACGCCGGTATGACCCGGATCAAGTTCGCGGGTCGGCAGCTTTGCCATCTCAGCACACCACGTGTGTGCACCCCGGAGCGGGGCCGATTGTGCGAGCCCCGGCCCGGCGCGTCAACCCACCTGTCAAGCCAGGGGCTGTTGCAGATCCCCGTCGAGGTAGTACCAGCGGTCGTCTTCGCGGACGAAACGGCTGCGCTCGTGCAGGCGGGCCGCGGTGCCCGTGCTGCTGCGCTGGCGCGCGACGAACTCGACCTCGGCATGGTCCGCATCGAGCACCGAGCGCGAGCGAATGTCGAGCCCGAGCCATTTGACGCCCGGCTCGAACTCGATCGATGCGGGCCGCTTCGACACATGCCAGGTGGCCAGCAGGTACTCGGCGCGCTGCAGCACGAAGGCCGAATAGCGCGAGCGCATCAGCGATTCGGCGTCGGGGGCGGGCGTGTTCTCGAAATCGTCGAGATAGCGGCCACAGCACAGGGCGTAGCCGATGGGCTTGTCGCGGCGGTCGGTGCGGCCGCAGGGGCAAGGTCCGGTGGTGGGATCGATGGCGCTCATGAAGACCGCTATTGGAACACCTTGCGGCGAACCCTCCGATGGGGCAACCCCGGAGCTATCCAGACCGGCTCGCAGCGATCGCGCCCTGCAGCGCCCGCGCATCGGCCGGCTTGTAGATGAGCGCATAGCCCGCGCGCTCGACTTCCACCCGGTTGGCATGCGCAGTTTCACCCGTCAGGATGACCACGTTGCGCGCCTTGCCGACCGCCTGCAGCGCCTGTGCGGCCGCCAGCCCCGAGAGGCCGCTGCCCAGCCGCAGGTCGCTCAACATCAGGTCGAACACCCCGCCGTGCTGCAGTGCCTCGCGCGGATTGGCGGCCAGCGCCACCTCGTGGCCCCAGCCGGCGAGCAGCGATCGCATCGCCTCGCGCACCGGCTGCTCGTCGTCGAGCACCAGGATGCGGATCGCGGAGGTCGTCGGGTCGGAACCCGACCCGGCGGGCCCGGCCAACTCCTCGGTCTCCGGCGCCGCCTGCGGCGCGGATGCCTCTTCCAGCACCAGCGAAAAGGTGCTGCCGCGCGCCGGTGCGGAGCGCACTTCGATGCGCGAGCCCATCACCTGCGCCATGCCAGCCACCAGCGACAGGCCCAGCCCGAGGCCGCGGCTGCGATCGCGGCCCGGGTTGTCGACCTGGAAGAACTCCTCGAACACATGCTCCCGGTGATGCGCCTCGATGCCCACGCCCGAATCGCGCACCTCGATGCGCCAGGCGGGCACGCCGTTCGCCGGGCGCTGAACCCGCCGCGCGAGCACGAAGACCGTGCCTTCGGGCGTGTACTTGATGGCGTTGTCGACCAGGTTGCCCAGCACGCGTGCGAGCATGCGCGCATCGGCCCGCACCACCGCCTCGGTCGGGCGGATGCGCAGCGCCAGGCCCTTGGCGTCGGCCAGCGCCGCAAAACGCCCGTCGAGCGACTGGAACAATGCATCCAGACGCAGGGGCTCCAGCCGCACCGGCGCCACGCCGCCATCGAGCTGCGCGATGTCCAGCAGCGCGTCGATGGAACCGCGCAGCGCATCGACGCTGTCGCGCATGAAGCGCAGGTTGTCCGCACTGGGCGCGCTGCGCGTGTCGAGTGCATCTACAAAAATCGCCAGCGCATGCATCGGCTGGCGCAGGTCGTGGTTGGCGGCCGCGAAGATGCGTGCGCGCTGCGCGGCCATCCGCGCCACATGGTCGAGCTGGCTCGACAGGGCCTCGGCCAGGCGCGCGTTCTCGAAGCCGTTCTCGATGGAGCGCACGATCAGCCGGTTCTGCTTGCGCGCGTAGTGCAGCGAGGCCAGCAGCTGCGACACCGCCAGGCACCCCATGATCACCGGCACGCTGCCCGGCTCCAGCACCAGCCGCAGCGCCAGGCTCAGGAACACCGGCACGCCGAAGCACATCGCGGCGAGCCACCACTGCGCGAGCGCGGCGATGATCACGCCGGTGGTGCCGCTCACGAAGAAATACATCAGGAGGATGTACGCAAGGTCGCCGTGCGGAAAGAAGAGCCACGGCGCCAGCGCCCACACCAGCCCCGGGAACAGCATGCGCAACTCGAGCCGGCGGCGCGTGCGGGCGGCCGAGGCGGCATCGATCGCCTGCGGGTCCACGCGGTGCAGGTGGCGGTGCATGTTCCATTGCATCGCATGCACCAGCACGGCCCACACCAGCGTGCCGCGGTCGCCGGTCAGCACGAGGAACAGGCCCCAGAACACCGCGGCGGTCATGGCCGCCGAAAGCGGCGTGTCGCGCGTGTCGACGATGTAGGCGCGCGCGAGGCTCTGGTCGACCAACGGGTTGGGATTGGGTGCCTCGACCCAGTAGCCGCGCAGCCGCTGCCAAAGGGAGGCGGACAGGGGCGTCTCGGGCGAAGGCGAAGGGAAAGGAGGCGGACTCGAAGACATGGGCGTGCAGCCCGCGATTCTGCGCGCTCCCCGTGACCGCACCGGGACATCCACCCTTGCCGACGGTGCGCACCTACCTGCGGCGCATCTTCGACAAGCTCGGCATCGAGCGCCGGTCGGCGCTGGCCGGGCTCGCCACGCGCTGAAAGGCCGGGCCGCCCTCGTCCTACTTAGCCTTGGGTGCGGGCAGGCGTCCCAGCACGCCTTCTACAGCCATGCCCACGGCGAGCAGCTTGCGGTCGCTGCCGGCAGGTCCGTCGAGTTCCAACCCGATGGGCAGCCCGCTGGTCGCGCCGAGGCCCGAGGGCAACTGCACACCCGGAATGCCGGCATTGCTGCCGGGGTCGGTGTTCTGGATCAGTGCGCCGAAGTTCTCGGGGCTGCTGGCTTCGGGTGCAGCGGCCAATGCCACGCGCGGCATCGGTGGCAGCGCGTGTGTCGGCATCGAGGTTCGCGTGGAAGGCCGGCACCACGCCCAGCCGCACGCGCTTGAGATCTGCAGGCTTGATCGCTGCGCCGCCCGCGATCACGCGGTCGAGCAGCGCGACGTCGGCCATCGACTGCGCCATCGGGCCCGCGGTGTCGCGGGTGTGCGAGATCGGCGCGATGCCCTGCTGCGAATAGCGACCCATGCTCGGACGCAATGACGCACAGCCGTTGAACGCGCACGGAATGCGCACCGAGCCGCCCGTGTCAGGGCCACGGCGAGGGAAACGGGTTTGGAAATGGACATGGCGAAGACCTCCGACGAAGAGGTCGCCATGCTGCGCCGCCGGCGTGTTCCTGTCTGTCATCGAAACCGATGACACGGACGGAAGGCGCTACTGGAACATCACCCACTCGGGCCGCATGTTGAACCGCACCGGCAGGATGCTCACGCCCAGCCCGCTCGTCACGTACATGCGATGGCCCTTGTGCGTGACCCAGCCGTAGGCCCACTCGCGTGGCGCGCGGCCCGGCACCACCAGCGCGCCGTAGCCCGGCACGCTGATCTGCCCGCCATGCGTGTGCGAAGCGACCACCAGTCCCTGCGTGCGCGGCATGGTCGCGAAGCTGAAGGGGTCGTGCATCATGACCAGCGTGGCCGCACCCTTGGGCACGCCGGCCAGCGCCTTGTCCGCCTCCGAATGGCCGGTCGAGTCGTCGCCGATGCCGACCACCCAGATGTCATGGCCCGGCAGGCGCACCGAGGCGTTCTCCAGCACGCGGATGCCCTGCGCAGACAGGGCCTTGGCCGTGCGTTCGCCGTCGTGCCACCAGTCGTGGTTGCCTAGCACCGCGTACACGCCCTGCGGCGCCTTCAAGCGGCCGAGCACGGCGGCCATGTTCTCGATGGAAAACGCCTCGTCGTCGCCCGAGCCCGCGAGGAAGTCGCCGGGCAGCAGGATCACGTCGGGCCGCGCCGCGTTGATCTCGTCGACGATGCGCGCGGCGCGCTCCGCGCTGGTGACGCGCCATGCCGAGCGCGTGGTGAGGTGCCAGTCGCCCGCCATCGCAACCTTGAGGCCGGCCGGCGGCTGCCACTGGGCCGAGCCCAACGGCTCGACGCGCGCCGCGACCCAGCGCGGCTCGACGACAAAACCCCACACCGCCAGCGCCGCGAGCACGAGTGCAGCGGCAATCCGGCCCCAGGGGCGTCTTCGGGGTTCGGTCAAGGCCGCTTCAATTCCGGATAGATCGCCATCAACTGCATGGCCACGCCGTTGGTCCAGCCAAAGCCGTCCTGCAACACGTATTCGCCGCCGCCGGCCTCGCCGCTGTTGTCGATCACGTTGTATTTCTCGACCAGCTTGCCGCTGCTGCCGTAGACCTGTTGCACCTTGCCCATCCAGCGCGTCGCGATGTCACGCGCGAGCGCATGCTGCCCATAGCGCCGGAGACCGTCTACCGCGACCCATTGCAAAGGCGCCCAGCCATTGGGCGCATCCCATTGCTGGTCGGTAGGAATCGGCGTCGTCACCAACCCATAGGGCTTCACCAGTTGCTTGCTTGTCCAATCGGCCACGCGCGCTGCCTGCGCCGGCTCCGCAAGGCCGACGAACAGCGGGTACAGCGTGGCGGCGCCCGGACGGCCGGTCGGCTGCTGCCTGATCCACTGGTAATCCTCGTAATAACCATCGGCTTCGTTCCACAGGTACTTCTGCACGGCCGCACGGCGGCGTTCGGCGCGTTGCGTGAAATCGGTGGTGCACGCGGTGTCCTGCACGCGCTCGCAGCCCAGGCGGATCGCGTTCTCCATGCCGTACAGCAGGCTGTTCAGGTCGACGGGCACGACCGCGGTGGTCTCGATGGTGGCCAGCGTCTTGCCGTCGGCGAACCAGCGGCTGCTGAAGTCCCATCCGCTCTCCGCGGCGGCGCGCACATCGCGATAGACCTCCGCGGCGGGACGGCTGCTTTTCCTGGCCAGCGCGACGTCTTCCGCATACGACTCGTCGCGCGGCACGGCGCGGTCGTCGTAGTAGCGGTTCAGCACGCTGCCGTCGGCCAGCGCCACCACGCGGCGGTGCGCGGTGCCGGGCTTGAGGTCCTTCGCGCCCTCCATCCAGAACGCGTATTCGCGCTGCAGCTGCGGCAAGTAGCGCGCGTAGGCGGCGGCTTCGTCCTGCGTGGACAGCAAGCCGACCATCTTGAAATAGAAAGGCGGCTGCGACCGGCTCAGGTAGTAGCTGCGATTGCCGTTCGGGATGTGGCCGTAGCGGTCGATCAGGCTCGCGAAATTGCCGACCATGTCGCGTATGGAGCGCGGCTCGCCGTTCTGCAGCAGGCCCAGCATGGTGAAGTAGGAGTCCCAGTAGTACACCTCGCGAAAGCGCCCGCCCGGCACCACGTAGGGACCGGGCAAGGGCAGCAGCGAGGAACCGGCCGCTGGCTTCTGCGGTTGCTGTGTCAGGTGCGGCCAGAGGCTGGCGATGTGCTGCGTGAGCGACTGCGAACGATCGCTGACGTAGACGTCGGCGTTGTCTTGCGGCAGATTGAAATGCTGCCGCACGAAGCCGGGCAGATCGAAACCGGGGCGGTCCTTTTCGCGCTTGTATTGCGCGGCGACGGCGGCCGGTGAACCTTTGGGTACGGCATCGACGAAAGTCTTACCGTCCTTGAAGACCTGCCCCAACTGCACCGCGGCGAACAGCTCCGGATACAGCGCGGAAGGCGGCGCCGGCCAGGCCGCGGCGGGCTTGGTGGCAACGAGTACTTCGGCATTCGCAGGCGCATTGAATCCACCGAATGCCAGGCTGGTTGCCACTGCTGCGGCCGCCGCGCCGATCGAGAAGCGCGGACGACGATGCAGCGTGGCCGCGAATGCCTGAGTCATGCGAGTCTCCCCTTTGTTGGTCGGCGGAAACTTTACATGAGGGGTGACGGTCGGCGACCGTCACCCTGTCGCCGGGCGGGACTTCATCAAGCCAGCGCGCGCTGGATCAGGAGCTTCTGAATGTCCGACGTGCCTTCGTAGATCTGGCACACGCGCACGTCGCGATAGATGCGCTCGAGCGGAAAGTCGTTCACGTAGCCATAACCGCCGAGCGTCTGGATCGCGGCGCTGCACACGCGCTCGGCCATCTCGCTTGCGAAGAGCTTGGCCATCGCCGCCTCCTTCAGGCACGGCAGGCTCGCATCGCGCAGGCTCGCGGCATGCCAGATGAGCTGGCGCGCGGCTTCGAGTTGCGTCGCGCATTCGGCAAGGCGAAAGCCCACGGCCTGCTGATCGAAGATCGAGCCACCGAAGGCCTGGCGCTCCTTGGCATAGGCCAGCGCCACGTCGAACGCGCTGCGCGCCATGCCCACGCTCTGCGCGGCGATGCCGATGCGGCCGCCTTCGAGCGCGCCGAGCGCGATCTTGTAGCCCTCGCCTTCGGCGCCGATGAGGTTCTCCGCGGGAATGCGGCAGCCGTCGAAGTTGATCTGCGCGGTGTCGCTGCTGTGCTGGCCGAGCTTGTCTTCCAGGCGCGCCACGGCGTAGCCGGGTGCATCGGTGGGCACGATGAACGCGCTCATGCCGCGCTTGCCCGCGCCCTTGTCGGTCACCGCGATGACGATGGCGACCTGCCCGTTCTTGCCGCTGGTGATGAACTGCTTCACGCCGTCGATCACGTAGCCGTCGGCGTCCTTGCGCGCGGTGGTGCGCAGGCTCGATGCATCGCTGCCGGCCTGCGGCTCGGTGAGGCAGAAGGCGCCGAGCATCCGGCCCTGCGCGAGCGGTTCGAGCCATTTCTTCTTTTGCTGCGCATTGCCGTAGCGCATGAGGATCGCGTTGACCGGGCAGTTGGTCACGCTGATCGCGGTGCTCGTGCCGCCGTCGCCGGCCGCGATTTCTTCCAACACCAGCGCGAGCGTGAGGTAGTCGAGACCCGCACCGCCGTGCTCCTCGGGCACGCAGATGCCGTAGGCGCCCAGCGCCGCGAGGCCCTGGTGCGCCTCCTTCGGAAAGCTGTGTTCGCGGTCCCACTTGGGAGCGTTGGGCCAGAGTTCGGCTTGCGAGAAATCGCGCACCGCGTCGCGGATGGCTTCCTGGTCGGCTGTCAACAACATAGCAATTCCTTTTCTGTGGATCGGCGGTCGCCGCCGGACCGCCCCAAGGCGGACCGCGCCTCCCCCTCGGGGGTGGAGTTACACGAGCAAAGCGAGTGAAAAGCCGGGGGGCACTATTTACTTGCCCGAGCCCAGGTCCATGATCAGGCGCGCTGCCATGTACAGGCGGCGCGGAATCGCGCTGATGTCCACGTACTCGGCCTTGTCGCTGTGATACCCGAAGCCCGGCAGGCCCAGGCTTTCGATCACCGGCTTGCCCGAGAGCGCGGCATAGGCTGCATCGGTGCCGCCGCCCGTGCGCTCTTCCACGCCGAGGTTGCCGCCGGCTTCCTTGTAGAAGGCCACGGCCTTGTCGACCAGCTTCTTGCCGCCTTCGCCTGCATTGAAGGCCGGACGGCCGCGCGTGACCAGCACCTTGACGTCGGCTTCGGGCAGCTTCTTCTGCTGCGCCTTTTCTTCGAGCGTCTTCATCGCGGCTTCGAAATCTTCGTTGCGCGCATAGCGCACGTCGGCGTTCAGCGTGGCGCTGGCCGGGATGATGTTCGACACGTTGCCGGCCTTGGCGATGGTCCAGTTGAAGCGCAGGTTCTTCGCCTTGTCGTCGATGCTCATCGTGCGCAGCACGAGGTCCGACGCTTCGACCAATGCGTTGACGCCCAGCTCGGGCGCTGCGCCCGCATGCGAGGCCTTGCCGGTAATGTTGACCTGCACGTAGGCAATGCCCGATGTGCCGAGCGACAGCTTCTCGTCGCCCGCGCTGGTGGGCTCGAACGAGAGCACGTAGTCGGCGAGCTTGGCTTCTTCCTGGATCAGGTCGCGCGAGCCGAAGGAGCCTTTTTCCTCGTCGGTGTTGAAGAGCACGGTGATGGTGCCGTAGTCGCGCACGCCGTAGTCCTTCAGGAGCTTCAACGTGTGCAGGATGACCGCGTTGCCGCCCTTGTCGTCGGCGATGCCGGGGCCGTAGGCCTTGTCGCCTTCGATCTTGAACGGCGCCTTGGCGAGCGTGCCCTTCAGATACACGGTGTCCATGTGCGACATCAGCAGCAGGTTCTTGCCGCCGCGGCCCTTGATCTTGCCGACGATGTTGTCGCCGACCACGATGCCGGCCGACTTGCTGCGCGTGACGGTGAAGCCCAGGTTCTTGAGCTCGCCTTCGAGGTAGTTGCCGGCCGCCGCAATGCCTTCGGCATCGCCCGTGCCGGTCTCGATGTTGACGAGCTTTTCCAGCGTCTTGATGACGGCGGGCTGCTCGTCGGTGGCGGCCTGGAAGAGCACGTTGTCGCGCTTCTGCGCCCAGCTGGCGGCGGGCGCCAGGAAGGCGGTGGCCAGCAGGGCGGCCAGGGCGGTACGGTGAATGGATGGGCGCATGAAAAAACTCCTGCTCTAACGCGATGTCTGATTGTTGAAATGCCGGATGGCGAAAGCCGGCGCGCCCTCCCTCGGACGCCGCCGGCCCGTGCTGCTTATAGCAATTCGAGTGCCACGGCGGTGCCTTCGCCGCCGCCGATGCACAGCGTCGCCACGCCGCGCTTCTTGCCGCGCGCCTTCAGCGCATGAATGAGCGTGACCATGATGCGCGCACCGCTCGCGCCGATCGGGTGGCCCAGCGCGCAGGCGCCGCCGTTCACGTTCACGATCTCGTGCGACACGTCGAGTTCGTGCATCAGCGCCATCGGCACCACGGCGAAGGCTTCGTTCACTTCCCAGAGGTCCACGTCCTTCACGGTCCAGCCGGTCTTCTTGAACAGCTTGGTGACCGCGCCGACGGGAGCGGTGGAGAACCACTCAGGCTCCTGCGCATGCGTGGCGTGGCCGACGATGCGGGCGATGGGCCTGGCGCCGATCTTCTTGGCGTGCGACTCGGTCATCATGACCAGCGCAGCGGCACCGTCGTTGATCGACGAGCTCGATGCGGCGGTGATGGTGCCGTTCTCTTTCTTGAACGCGGGCTTGAGCGTGGGGATCTTGTCCAGCTTGACCTTGCCCGGGCCTTCGTCGATGGAGATCACGGTGTCGCCGCCGCGGCCCTTCACGGTGACGGGGGTGATCTCTTCCTTGAACGCACCCGACTCGGTCGCGGCCTTGGCACGCTGCACGCTTGCGATGGCGAAGGCGTCTTGCTGCTCGCGGGTGAAGTTGTACTTGGCGGCGCAGTCTTCGCCGAAGGTGCCCATCGAGCGGCCCGGCTGGTAGGCGTCTTCCAGGCCGTCGAGCATCATGTGGTCATAGATCTTGTCGTGGCCCATGCGGTAGCCGCCGCGGCCCTTGAGCATGAGGTAAGGCGCGTTGGTCATGCTTTCCATGCCGCCCGCGACGATGACGTCGTGCGTGCCGGCCAGCAGCAGGTCGTGCGCGAGCATCGCGGCCTTCATGGCCGAGCCGCACATCTTGCTGAGCGTGACCGCGCCCGCGCTGTCGGGCAGGCCGCCCTTGTAGGCCGCCTGGCGCGCCGGCGCCTGGCCCTGGCCGGCCATGAGGCAGTTGCCGAACAGCACTTCGCCCACGCTCTCGGGTGCGATGCCGGCGCGTTCGACGGCGGCCTTGATGGCAGCGCCGCCGAGGTCGTGCGCGGAGAGGGAAGAAAAGTCGCCTTGAAAGCCACCCATGGGGGTGCGGGCGGCGCCGACGATGACGATGGATTCGGACATGGTGGTCTCCTTCTTTGAATGCAAATGCGAAAGTGAAACGGTCGACTGCGGCCACGGCCGCAGCCGGTCAGAAATGGGTCGCGTGCCCCTCGTGCTGGAAGCGCTGCGATTCCTCGTACGGGAACACATCGAGCATCTGCCCCGCCTGGATGCGTTCCTTGTGGTGCTGCCAGAAGGCGGCGTCGAGCAGGTCGGCGTGGTGCGCCATGAAGGCGGCGCGCACGTCCTTGTTGCCGAGCAGGAAGGGCTCGAAGGTCTCGGGGAACACGTCCTTCGGGCCCACCGAGTACCAGACCTCGCCGCTCATCTCGTCTTCTTCGTTGCGCGGCGCGGGAACCTTGCGGAACTTGCAGTCGGTGATGTATTCGATCTCGTCGTAGTCGTAGAACACGACCTTGCCGCCGCGCGTGACGCCGAAGTTCTTCCACAGCATGTCGCCGGGAAAGATGTTCGCCGCCACCATGTCCTTGATGGCGTTGCCGTACTCGACCACCGCGTGCTCCAGCTGCTCCTTCGCGCGCTTGGCGTGCGCTGGACTCTCCGGGTGCGCCAGCGTGTCGAAGGCTTCCTGCAGGTAGATGTTCAGCGGGATCATGCGGCGCTCGATGTAGACGTGCTTGAGCACGACTTCCATTTCCCCATTGCCGTCGCGGTCGCCGATCTCGAGCTGGCTGGGCGCGAACTTCTGGATCTCCTCGATCAGCTCGGGCTCGAAGCGGTCGAGCGGAAAACCCACGTCGCTGTACTCCAGCGTGTCGGCCATGCGGCCCACGCGGTCGTGCTGCTTCACGAGCATGTACTTGCCCTTGATCTGCTCGCGCGTGGTGTCCTTCTGCGGCGGATAGAAGTCCTTGATGACCTTGAACACGAACGGGAACGACGGCAGGTCGAACACCAGCATGACCATGCCCTTGATGCCGGGCGCGATGCGAAAGCGGTCGCTCGAATAGTTCAGGTGCGAGAGAAAGTCGCGGTAGAAGAGCGTCTTGCCCTGCTTGGCGAGGCCGAGCGCGTTGTAGATTTCGGCGCGGGGCTTGCGCGGCATGAGCGAGCGCAAGAATTGCACCCAGGCCGAAGGCACTTCCATGTCGACCATGAAATAGGCGCGCGCAAAGCTGAAGAGCATCTGCAGGTCGTCTTCGCCGAAGAGCGCCGCATCGATGTAGAACTTGCCGGTGCTGTCGTGCAGGATGGGGAGCGAGAACGGAATCTCGGTGAAGCCGTTCATGATCTTCCCGACCACGTACGCGCCCTTGTTCCGGAAGAAGAGGCCCGAGAGCACCTGCAGCTGGAAGTTGGCGCGCAGCTTCACCTGCTGAAAGCGGTTCAGGATGACGTGCGCCACGCGCTCGGCATCGCGCCGCTTGTTGGCATAGCTCCCCTGCAGCGCGAAGTCGTCGAGCATCTGCTCGATGGTGTCGACGAGCGTGTCGTGCGCGGGGTAATAAGGGCGATAGGTCGGCGCGCCGCGCGGCTCGATGTACTCGGTGCTGATCGCGGGCCGCACGAAGATGAAGTCGTTCTGGAAGTACGCGCGGTGCAGGATCTTGGTGGTCACCGAGTTGAAGAAACTCTCGGCCAGCTCGGGCTGGTGATGGTCCACCAAGAGGCCGATGAAGTGCAGCTTGACCTGGTGCCACACCTCCATCGGCTGGTCGCCGGCCCTGAACTCCTTCTCGAGCCGGGCCACGGCCTCGTTCACGCGCAGGTCGTAGAACTCGATGCGCTCGCGCTGCGCCCGCTGCTGGCCGTGCCAGTCGGCGGTTTCGAAACGGTGCTTGGCGCGCGCCGATTCGGCGCGGAACAACCGGTAGTGCCGGTTGAACCCATCGATCATCGCCTTGGCGATGTCGTAGGCCAGCGGTGAATCGAGGCGCTGCGGGAACATGAGCCCGGGCCGGTTTACTTTGCCGTGCCTTCGGTGCCGTCTGCGCCCGCCTGCGCGGAGGGCGATGCAAGCGCCGCGCCCGCCGGCTTGCTCCACTTGTAGCGGATGCGCTGCACCGCGGCCTTGTACGCCGTATCCAGCGGCTTGGCGCCGTCGACGCTCAGGCCCAGGTCCTGCAGGAGGCCGTCGTGCACGCCGAAGGTCCAGCCGTGGATCTGCACCTTCTGGCCGCGCGCCCAGGCATCGACCATGACAGTGCTCACGGCCACGTTGACCACCTGCTCGGCCACGTTGAGTTCGCACAGGGCATCGACGCGCACTTCTTCGGGCAGGCTTTCGATCATCACACTGTGGCGGTCGCGCACGTCCTGGATGTGGCGGATCCAGTTGTCGGCCAGGCCGATGCGCTTGCCGCTGAGCGCGGCCTTCACGCCCGCGCAGCCGTAGTGGCCCACCACCATGATGTGCTCGACCTTCAGGTGCTCCACCGCGAATTGGATCGCCGAGAGCGCATTCAGATCAGAGTGCACCACGATGTTGGCGACATTGCGGTGCACGAACACTTCGCCGGGTTCCAGGCCGGTGATCTGGTTGGCGGGTACTCGGCTGTCGGAGCAGCCGATCCACATGTAGCGCGGCGTCTGCTGCTTCACCAGGCTGGTGAAGAAGCCGGGGCGGTCGCGTTCCATTTGTGCGGACCAGGCACGGTTGTGGGCGAACAGGTCTTCGAGGTTGTTGTCGGACATAGATCGTGATTGTCGATGAGTCGTGGCCGGTCAGGACACCCGGGGGGACTTGGCCGCCTTCTTGGCTTTCGCCAACGTGGCGCGGCCCTTCTTCTCGTGTGCGCGCACTTCCGCGAGGTTGGCCTGCAGTTCGGCCAACTGCGCTTCGAGCTGGGCACGGTGAGCGCCCAGCACGCCGAGAAACTTCTGCAGCTGCGGCACGGTGTCGCGCGGGCTGTCGTACATGTCCAGGATGTCCTTGGCCTCCGTGAGGCTCAAGCCCAGGCGCTTGGCGCGCAGCGTGAGCGTGAGCCGCGCCCGGTCGCGCGCGCTGTACACCCGCTGCAGGCCGGCACGCTCGGGCGTGAGCAGGCCCATGTCCTCGTAGAAGCGGATCGCCCGCGTCGTGAGGTCGAACTCCTTCGCGAGCTCGCTGATGGTGAAGGTTGGCGTGGACATGCGGATGAAAGAACGTTCCGAAAAACGCCTGGAGGGGTGTTATGGGGGCGACAGCAGGTTTTTGCCGCGATCCCTACAATGGTGCCACCTACACATGACGTTTACGTAAACGTCAATCTTACATGAACCTCCTCGAACGCGAACTCCACTACACCCTGGGCGACACCCTGCCCGGGCCCGGCGAAGCCCTGGAGGTCGCGCCCGGCGTGCGCTGGATCCGCATGCGGCTGCCCTTTGCGCTGGATCACATCAACCTCTGGCTGCTGCGCGACACGATCGATGGTGTCGACGGCTGGACGGTGGTCGACTGCTGCATCTCGCACGACGAGGCCCGCAAGCAATGGGAGCAGATATTCGAGACGCAGCTCGAAGGCCTGCCGATTCTGCGCGTGATCGTCACCCACATGCACCCCGACCACATCGGCCTGGCCGATTGGCTCTGCAAACGCTGGAATGCGCCGTTGTGGATCAGCGCCACCGACTACCACGTGGCCCGCGTGCTGAGCACCGCCGGCGACACGCTCGCGGGCGGCGATGCGGCGGCGGACTTCTTCGCCTCGCACGGCATGACCGACCCGGTGGGCATCGCCAAGATCCGAGCGCGCACCAACTACTACGCGAACATGGTGCCTTCGGTGCCCGACCGGTACGTGCGCATGATGGACGGCGACATCGTGACCATCGGCGGACGCGGCTGGCGCTGCATCAGCGGCTACGGCCATGCGCCCGAACACATCGCGCTGTACTGCGACGAGCAGAAGCTGCTCCTGGGCGGCGACATGATGCTGCCCCGCATCTCGACCAATGTGAGTGTGCACGCGGGCGAGCCCGAGGCCAACTCGCTGCGGCTCTTTCTGGACAGCATCGACAAGTTCAAGGCGCTGCCGGTCGACACCGTGGGGCTGCCCTCGCACGGCAAGCCGTTCACCGGCATCCATCGCCGCGTCGACCAGTTGCAGGAACATCACCGCGACCGGCTGGCCGAGCTGCTCGAAGCCTGCACGGCGCGCGCGCTCACAGCCGCCGAGGGCCTGCCGATCCTCTTCAAGCGCGAACTCGACCTGCACCAGATGACCTTCGCGATGGGCGAGACGGTGGCGCACCTGCACCTCCTGTGGTTCTCGGGCCAGGTCAAGCGCGAACTCGGCAAAGACGGCGTCTACCGCTTCGGCCCCCGGACCACCGTCGCCTAGGGATTTAGACTCGGCGGATGGACACACTGGCCGAGCTGCGCGCGGGTCGGCTGGCAGGCGCCACCAGGCTCGACCTCTCGTGCGGACTCACCGAGTTCCCGCGCGAGGTCTTCGACCTTGCCGATTCGCTCGAAACACTGAATCTCTCCGGGAATGCGCTCGATGCGCTCCCCGACGACCTGGGCCGTCTGCACAAGCTGCGGGTGCTGTTCTGCTCCGACAACCGCTTCACGACGCTGCCCGAATCCATCGGCGGCTGCCATGGCATCGAAATGGTCGGCTTCAAGGCCAACCGCATCGCGCACGTGCCGGCCGCTGCGTTGCCAGCATCGCTGCGCTGGCTGATCCTCACGGACAACCAGATCAGCGAAGTACCCGACACGCTCGGCCATTGCACGCGGATGCAGAAGCTGATGCTGGCGGGCAACCGGTTGAGTCGGCTGCCTGAGTCAATGACTGCGCTGCAGCAGCTCGAACTGCTGCGCCTCTCCGCCAACCGTTTCGAGGCGCTGCCCGAGTGGTTGCTCTCCTTGCCGCGCCTCTCGTGGCTCGCGGCTGCCGGCAACCCGTTCGATACCCAAGCCGAAGGCGCAGCCATCACCGCGCAGTCGGTGCCGCATGTCGATTGGCACGACCTTGTGCTCGGCAAGAAGCTTGGCGAAGGCGCATCGGGCGTGATCCACCAGGCCACGCTGGCGCCATCGCAGCAGCAAGTCGCGGTCAAGCTCTTCAAGGGCGCGGTCACCAGCGACGGCTGGCCGCACAGCGAAATGGCCGCCTGCATCGCGGCCGGCGCGCACCCCACGCTGATCGCCGCGCAGAGCCGGATCGACAGCCACCCCAAGGGCACAGAGGGCCTCGTGATGCCGCTGGTTCCGCCCTCTTTCCGCACGCTGGCGGGGCCACCGAGTCTCGCTTCTTGCACACGCGACATCTATGCGGACGATGCGAAGTGGACCGCCGACGTCGCCCAACGCATCGCAGGCGACATCGCCTCGGCCATGCAGCACCTGCACGCACGCGGCATCCTCCACGGCGATCTCTACGCGCACAACATCCTGTGGAATGCGCAAGGCGGCGGCCGTCTCGGCGACTTCGGCGCCGGCTGGATGACGGGCTCGCTCGATGCAAGCCAGACCGCTGCCTTGCAGCGCCTGGAAATTCGCGCCTTCGGCTGCCTGCTCGAAGAACTGCTCGCGCGCTGCAGCGATGCGCAACCCACCGCCATGTCCGTGCTGAAGGAGCGCTGCATGCAACCCGACGTCGCCTCGCGCCCATCGTTCGACGAAGTGCTGCGCGTGCTGCAACAGGAAGCCGCATCGTGAGTCGCCCGCGCCAGACACCGCCGCTGCCCACGCGCGACGGCGTCGGTCCGAGTTGCGTCGGCCTGCCGTACGGGCCCTGGCCGACCATCGCCGAGTTCCTCATCGAGCGCTTTCCGGCGATCACGCGCGACGCGTGGCTGGAACGCATCGCGGCCGGCGACGTGATCGACGAGCACCGCATGCCCGTCACCCTCGAGCGCCGCTACGAATCGCCGCTGCGCGTCTACTACTACCGCACGCTCGACGGCGAAGTGCACATCCCCTTCGAGGAGCAGGTGCTGTTCCAGGACGACGAGCTCGTCGTGGCCGACAAGCCCCCGTTCCTCCCGGTCACGCCGACCGGCAAGTACCTGCAGGAAAGCCTGCTGGTGCGGCTCAAGCGCAAGCTGAACATCGACGACCTCGTGCCGCTGCACCGCATCGACCGCAGCACCTCCGGCCTCGTGCTGTTCTCGGTGCGCCGCGAAACGCGCGGCACCTACCAGCAGATGTTTCCGGAGCGCCGCATCGCCAAGCA
Source organism: Variovorax boronicumulans (assembly GCF_030812215.1). Classification (GTDB taxonomy): domain Bacteria; phylum Pseudomonadota; class Gammaproteobacteria; order Burkholderiales; family Burkholderiaceae_C; genus Variovorax; species Variovorax boronicumulans_C. Next base: position 514,105 of record NZ_JAUSSG010000004.1, read on the forward strand.
CTACGAGGCGGTGGTGCCATGGCAGGAAGGCGTCTCGTCGGTGCCCGACACCTACCGCAGCCGTCTCGTCGACGACGAGCACTTCATGCGCATGCGCGAAGAACCGGGCGAGCCCAACTCCGAGACGCGCATCGAAGTGCAGGAAGTACGGGGCGATCGCGCGCTGCTGCGGCTCTCGCCCGTCACCGGCCGCAAGCACCAGCTGCGTGTGCACTGCCTCGCGCTCGGCATGCCGATCGAGAACGACCCCATCTACCCCGTGCTGCTGCCCGAGAACACCGACGACTTCGACAAGCCCCTGCAGCTGCTGGCCAAGTCCGTCGCTTTCCAGGACCCGGTGACGGGCGACCTGCGCAGCTTCACCAGCCCCCGAAGCCTGTCGCTGGCACCAAGGTGACGCGGCGCGGGCACGCTCCGCACTAAGCTCGTTTCCTGAAATTCTTTCATTTCAGGAGACACCCGCATCATGGACACCACCCAACTCTTCTCGCTGAAGGGCCGCACCGCCCTGATCACCGGCGGCTCGCGCGGCATCGGCCGCATGATCGCCGAGGGCTTTCTGGCCCAGGGCGCGCGCGTGTACATCTCGGCGCGCAAGGCCGCCGCCTGCGACCAGACCGCCAAGGAGCTCTCGGCCTTCGGCCATTGCGTCTCGCTGCCGGCGGACGTGTCCACGGTCGAAGGTGCGCAGGGCCTAGTCGATGCCTATGCGAAGCATGAAGGCTCGCTCGACATCCTGGTCAACAACGCCGGTGCCGCCTGGGGCGCGCCCTATGCGGAGTTTCCCGAGAGCGGCTGGGACAAGGTGGTCGACCTGAACCTGAAGACGCCCTTCTTCCTGACCCAGGCGCTCACGCCGATGCTCAAGAAGGCCGCGACCGATCACCTGTCGAAGGTGATCAACATCGCATCGATCGACGGCATCTCTGTGAACCCGCAGGAAACGTATTCGTATGCGGCCAGCAAGGCCGGCCTGATCCAGCTCACGCGCCGCATGGCACTGCGCCTCGCGCAAGAGCGCATCGTGGTGAGCGCCATCGCACCGGGCGCGTTCGCCTCCGACATGAACAAGGACGCGCGCGACCACGGCGACGAGGTCAAGGGCCGCATTCCCGCAGGCCGCATCGGCACGCCGGAAGACATGGCCGGCGCCGCGATCTACCTCGCCTCGCGCGCGGGCGACTACGTGATGGGCTCCACGCTCATCGTCGACGGCGGCGTGACGCACGCGCGCTGAGCGCCTGAAGCTTGCAGAAATAAAAAGCCGTTCACGCTGAGCCTGTCGAAGCGCCGCGCAAGGCTTCGACAAGTTCAGCCCGAACGGCTGTGGCTCTTACGGGGTCAGTGGTTGTCGCGCGGCACGCCGAAGGTGGCGTGAATCTTCTGGTACTTGATCGCCGGCTTGAGCACCATGCCCTCGGAAAGCTCATCGACCACCGCGCGCTGGATCTCCTGCCACGGCGTCTGGCTCGGCGGGTACGCATAGCCGCCGGCGGCCTCGAGCTTCTGGCGGCGCTTGGCCAGCTCTTCGTCGGAGACCAGCATGTTCGCGGTGCGCTTCTTCAAATCGATGCGCACGCGGTCGCCGGTCTTCAGCAACGCCAATGCACCGCCCGTCGCGGCCTCGGGCGAGGCATTCAGGATCGATGGCGACCCCGACGTACCCGACTGCCGTCCATCGCCAATGCAGGGCAGCGCAGTGATGCCCTTCTTCAGCAGGTAGGCCGGCGCCCGCATGTTCACCACCTCGGCCGCGCCGGGGTAGCCGACCGGCCCGACGCCGCGCATGAACAGGATGCTGTGCGCGTCGATCTTCATCTTCGGATCGTCGATGCGGCGGTGATAGTCCTCGGGTCCGTCGAACACCACGGCCGTACCTTCGAAGGCCATCGGGTCGGCCGGGTCCTCCAGGTAACGGCTGTGGAACTCGGGCGTGATCACGCTGGTCTTCATGATCGCGGAGTCGAAGAGGTTGCCGCTGAAATCGAGGAAGCCGGCGTTCTTCATCATCGGCTTGGCATACGGGAAGATCACCTTCCGGTCTTCGGTGAAGCGGCCTTCGCAGTTCTCGATGATCGTCTTGCCGTTGACGGTGAGCGCAGGCTGGATCTTGCCCTTGGCGATCAGCTCGGCCACCACGGCCGGCACGCCGCCCGCGCGGTAGTAGTCCTCGCCCAAATACTCGCCCGCAGGCTGCAGGTTGACCAGCAGCGGAATCTTGTAGCCGTGCTTTTCCCAGTCGCCGGTGGTCAGCGGAACGCCGATGTGGCGCGCGATGGCGTTCAGGTGGATCGGTGCGTTGGTCGAACCGCCGATGGCCGAGTTCACGACGATCGCGTTCTCGAAGGCGGCGCGCGTCAGGATGTCCGAGGGCTTGAGGTTCTCGCGCACCATCTCGACGATGCGCTTGCCGGTCATGTAGGCCATTTCCTGGCGGTCGCGGTACGGCGCGGGAATCGCGGCGCTGCCGGGCAGCGTCATGCCGAGCGCCTCGGCCAGCGAGTTCATCGTGGAGGCCGTGCCCATGGTGTTGCAGTGGCCGGTCGATGGCGCCGAAGACGCCACGAGCTTCAGGAAACCGGTCTCGTCGATCTCGCCCGCGGCCAGCAGCTCGCGCGCCTTCCAGACGATGGTGCCCGAGCCCGTGCGCTCGCCCTTGTACCAGCCGTTGAGCATCGGCCCGGAGTTCAGCGCAATGGCCGGGATGTCGACCGTGGCCGCGGCCATCAGCTGCGCCGGCGTGGTCTTGTCGCAGCCGGTGGTCAGCACCACGCCGTCGAGCGGGTAGCCATAAAGAATTTCGACCAGCGAGAGGTACTGCAGGTTGCGGTCGAGCGAAGCGGTCGGGCGCTTGCAGGTCTCCTGGATCGGATGGATCGGAAACTCGAACGCGATGCCGCCCGCGTCGCGGATGCCCTCGCGCACGCGCTCGGCCAGCACCAGGTGATGGCGGTTGCAGGGCGCGATGTCGGAGCCCGTCTGCGCGATGCCGATGATCGGACGGCCCGATTGCAGTTCGTCGAGGCCGAGGCCGAAGTTCATGGTGCGCTCGATGTAGAGCGCCGTCATGTCGGTGTTGGCCGGGTTGTCGAACCACTCCTGCGAGCGCAGCTTGAGCGCGCCCCCGGATTTCCTCGACGCACTCTTGGACTTGGACGTGGGGCTTTTCTTCTTGCTCATCAGGACATTCCCTTCAGGGTTTCTGCCGCATTCGGAAGCGCGGCGCAATCGGCGATGTATTGGCGAATGATGTCTGCGAAATTCTCGTGCGGATGGAGACCGAGCCGCGCCGCGCGCTCGGCCGTGGCGCCCGCGGGCCAGTTGGCCACGATGCCGGCGATGCGCTCGTCGCGCTCAAAGCGCACCAGCGCGCGCACCTTGGGGCCGGCCACTTCCTCGAGTGCATCGAGCATGTCGCTCACGCGCACGTTGAGCGCCGGCAGGTTGAGCGCGGCGCGCCCGCCGAAGGCCTCGCGGCTGGCTTCATAGACGGCGATGAGGCCATCGACCGTGTGGGCCGGCGAAGTCATCGGGTGCGACACGTCGGGCGACACCGGGCAGATCGATTCCACGCCCGCGAGCGGCTCGCGGATGATGCCGCTGAAGAACGACGACGCGGCACCGTTCGGGCGGCCCGGCCGCACGGTGACGGTCATGAGTCGCGCGGCGCGGCCGTCGATGTAGCCCTTGCGCGTGTAGTCGGAAATGAGGTGCTCGCACACCAGCTTCTGCGTGCCGTAGGAGGTCTGCGGCAGCGGCAGCGTGTCGTCGGCCACCAGCGTGGGCAGCGGCACCGAGGGGTCGGGCCCGAACACCGCGACCGAGCTGGAGAACACCAGCCGCGTCACCTTGCCGCCCGCACCGACGTTGGCGCGCAGCGCATCGAGCAGTGCGCGCGTGCTGTCGAGGTTGGAGCGCAGGCCGAGTTCGAAGTCGGCCTCGCATTCGCCCGACACGGCCGAGGCAAGATGGAACACGCCGTCGAAGGCTTCCGTCTTCAGCGCCTCGGTCTGCGCAAGCAGCGGGCCGGTGCGGGCCTCGACGCGGGCATCGGCCAGCAGGTCGGCCGGCGGCGGCGCGATGTCGGTCAGCACCAGCCGCTCGATGCGCTGGCCGGCCAGCGTGCCGCGCGCGAGCAGCGCACGTGCAAGTCGGGAGCCGACGAAGCCGCCGCCTCCGGTGATCAACAGTTTCATGGGGTGTCCCTTTTCGTCCTCTTGGTGGTGCCGGTTGTGCGTTTGGCGGTGGTTGCGGGCGCGGCATTGCGCATCGCGCGCGCCGCGGCACGACGGCGCTGCCCCGTGATGACCCCGCCTTCGACGAGCCGCTGCTCGCCGCGGATCAGGTGTTGCGTCGCGTGATGCCGCGCAGCCACGGGGTCGCGCGCCGCGATGGCCTCGACGATGGCGCGGTGCTCGTTCTGCACCGCCTCCATGAAGTCGAGCCGGCGCGCCTCGTTGCCGCGCGTGATGCGCATGCCTTCGCGCAGGTACTGCTCGAGAAAACCGAGCAACAAACGGAACTGCGGATTGCCGGTGGCCTCGCCGATCACACGATGGAAGGCGAGGTCTTCGGCCACGCCGTCCTGTCCTGCCGCCGCAGCCGTGTCGATGGCCTTCAGTGCGCGCCGCAGCGCCGCGATCTGGCTGCGCGTTGCGCGCTTGGCCGCGAGCGCGGCGATCTCGCCTTCGAGCACGCGACGCACCTCGACCACATGGACCACCGCCTGCACCGACTCGAGCACCGCGGGGTCGAAAGCGAGCGGACGGTTCAGCGGCGCCTGCGCCACGAAGCAGCCGAGGCCCTGCCGCGAAGTGACCAGCGCTTGCGACTTGAGCTGGTGCACCGCCTCGCGCACCACGGTGCGCGAGACGCCGTGCGAGGCCGCGAGTTGCTGTTCGGTGGGGAGCCGATCGCCGGGTCGCAGCGCGCCTGTTTCGATCTGCGCAGCCAGCCGCGAAGCGAGCCGGTCAGACAGGCGGTCCGTGACCAGAGGAAAGGATTCTGAGAGGGCGGAGGCCTGCACGGCAGCGGGGAAGTGGAGCACGGTTATCGGGTCATCATACAAGTCAACCGGGATTTTCTCGTACCGGTTTGCCCTGATACCGGTTTCAAAAACGAGTACCGATACTGCGCGGGCTGCGATGCGGAGGTCTCCGTGTTGCTTGGCTTTCCTTCCCGCGATTTGTCAGGACTCCTTGCATGGCCAGTGTCACGATTCAGGCGGTCAAGAAGCGATTCGGCGAGGTCGCCATCCTTCACGGGGTGGACATCGACATTGCCGACGGTTCGTTCACGGTGCTGGTGGGCCCCTCGGGCTGCGGCAAGTCGACCTTGCTGCGCATGATCGCGGGGCTGGAGGAGATTCACGGCGGCGAGATCCGCATCGGCGAACGCCGCGTGAACGACCTGCCACCCAAGGAACGCGACATCGCGATGGTGTTCCAGAACTACGCGCTCTATCCGCACATGACGGTGCGCGACAACATGGCTTTCGCCCTCTCGCTCGCGAAGATGGACAAGGCCACCATCGACACCAAGGTGCAGCGCGCGGCCGAGATCCTTGCGCTTGCGCCGCTGCTGGAGCGCTATCCGCGCCAGCTCTCGGGCGGCCAGCGGCAGCGCGTGGCGATGGGGCGCGCGATCGTGCGCGATCCGCAGGTTTTTCTTTTCGACGAACCGCTGTCCAACCTCGATGCCAAGCTGCGCGTGGCGATGCGCAGCGAGATCAAGGAACTGCACCAGCGCCTGAAGACCACCTCCATCTACGTCACCCACGACCAGATCGAAGCCATGACCATGGGCGACAAGATCGTGGTGATGCGCGACGGCCGCATCGAGCAGACCGGCAGCCCGCTGGAGCTGTACGACCACCCGGCCAACCAGTTCGTCGCGGGCTTCATCGGCTCCCCGGCCATGAACTTCTTGCCCGGTACGCTGCGGCGCGCGGGCGGTGCGGCGCATGTCGAACTGCCTGACGGCACGCGGCTCGATGCCCCCATTCATGCAGGCGGCACCGACGGCCAGCCCGTGGTGTACGGCACGCGCCCCGAGCACCTGACGCTCGGCGACAGCGGCGGCATTCCGTCGCGCGTGGTGGTGATGGAGCCGACCGGCATGGACACCTTCGTCGCGTGTCGCCACGAAGGCGCCGAGCTCTCGGCCGTGTTCCGCGAGCGCTACGACTTCGCGCCGGGCAGCACGATCCATCTCTTGCCCGACCTGGCGCGCGCGCACCTGTTCGATGCCGCTACCGGCTTGCGCCTGGTCGCCTGATTTCTTGGGTTCACACCGGTCCGTTTACAACGAAGGAGACAGCCATGAGTGATTTCAATCGCCGCAAGTTTCTCGAGGGTTCGGCCGGCGTTGCCGCTGCCGCGACTGTCGGCACGGGCAGCGCCCTGTTCGCACCGTTCGCGCAAGCCCAGAACCTGACGTTCAAGCCCGAGAAGGGCGCCAAGCTGCGCGTGCTGCGATGGAGCCGCTTCGTGCAGGGCGACATCGATGCCTACATGGCCAACGTCAAGAAGTTCACCGAGGCCACGGGCGTCGAAGTGCGCGTGGACAACGAAGGCTGGGAAGACGTGCGCCCGAAGGCCGCGGTGGCCGCCAACACCGGCGCAGGCCCCGACATCATCCTGTCGACCAACGACGACGCCAACCTCTATCCCGACAAGCTGCTCGACGTGACGGACCTCGCCGAATACCTCGGCAAGAAATACGGCGGCTGGTACCCGGCCGGCGAAGCCTTCATGCGCCCCGACGGCAAGAAGTGGCTGGGCCTGCCGCTGGGCGCCTCGGGTTCGCTCATCGTGTACCGCGAGAGCATGGTCAAGGCCGCGGGCTTCGCGACCTTCCCCAAGACCACCGACGACTTCCTGAAGCTCTACAAGGCGCTGAAGGAAAAGGGCACGCCCGGCGGCATGGCGCTGGGCAACGCGACCGGCGACAGCACCTGGTGCAACTGGCTCATCTGGTCGCACGGCGGCAAGCTGGTCGACAAGAGCAACAAGGTGGTGATCGACAGCCCCGAGACGCTGAAGGCGCTGGAGTACGGCAAGGAGCTCTACGCCAACTTCATTCCGGGCACGCTCTCGTGGCTGGACCCGAACAACAACAAGGCCTTCCTCGACGGGCAGATCAGCGTCACCAACAACGGCATCTCGATCTACTACGCGGCCAAGAATTCGGCCGATCCCAAGGTCAAGGAAATGGCCGCGGACATCAACCACGCGGTGTTCCCCATCGGCCCGGTCGGCGTGCCGACGGAGTCGCACCTGTTCTTCAACCAGATGGTCATGAAGTACACGAAATTCCCGCAGGCGGCCAAGGAGTTCCTGCGCTTCATGATGGAGAAGGAACAGTTCGATCCGTGGCTGCAGGGCGGCGGCGGCTACGTGGCGCAGCCCCTGCGCTTCTACGAGAACAGCGCGATCTGGAGCTCCGATCCGAAGAACCTGCCCTACCGCGACTCGGTGAAGAACCTGCGCCCGGCCGGCTATGACGGCAAGCTGGGCTACGCGTCGGCGGGCGCCGCAGCGGACTTCATCATTCCGAACATGGTGGCCGAGGCCGCGAGCGGGTCGAAGACGCCGAAGGAAGCGGCCGAGCGCGCGCAGAAGCGTGCCGAGCGCTACTACAAGGTCTGATCTTCTTTTCAACTCCACCTGAAGCAGCCCGCCCATGACGCTCCTTGCCCGGTTCCAGAACAGCCGCAACGCACTTGGCCTGGCGTTCATGTTTCCGGCGGCGGTGCTGCTGCTCCTGTTCCTGACCTACCCGCTCGGCCTGGGCACCTACCTCGGCTTCACCGATGCCAAGGTGGGCCGCTCGGGCCAGTGGATCGGGCTGGAGAACTACGAGTACCTGTGGGGCGACGCCGTGACGCGGCTCGCCCTCTTCAACACGCTCTTCTACACAACGGTGGCGAGCGTGTTCAAGTTCTTCCTGGGGCTGTGGCTCGCGATCCTCCTGAACCGGAACATCCGCTTCAAGACCTTCTTCCGCGCGGTGATCCTGCTGCCGTACATCGTGCCGACGGCGCTCTCGGCCATCGCGTTCTGGTGGATCTACGACTCGCAGTTCTCCATCATCAGCTGGGCGCTGATGAAGATGGGGCTCATCGACCAGTACATCGACTTCCTCGGCTCCGAGTGGAACGCACGCATCGCGGTGATCATCGCGAACGTGTGGCGCGGCGTGCCTTTCGTGGCGATCACGCTGCTGGCAGGGCTGCAGACGATCTCGCCCTCCTACTACGAAGCCTCCGCCATCGACGGCGCGACGCCGTGGCAGCAGTTCCGCCACGTCACGATGCCGCTGCTCACGCCGATCATCGCGGTGGTCATGACCTTCTCGGTGCTGTTCACCTTCACCGACTTCCAGCTGATCTACGTCATCACGCGCGGCGGCCCGCTGAACGCCACGCACCTGATGGCCACGCTGTCGTTCCAGCGCGCCATTTCGGGCGGTGCGCTCGGCGAAGGCGCGGCCATCGCGATCGCGATGGTGCCGTTCCTGCTGGCGTGCGTGATGTTCAGTTTCTTCGGCCTGCAGCGGCGTGCGTGGCAGCAGGGTGGTTCGGACAAATGAGGAAATTCCAATGAGCGTCGCGCCGGGCCGCCCCAAGCAAGCTCGCACCGCAGTGCGAAGCACGGAGGTTTTCAAATGAGCAACGCCGGCCAGGTCGACACCGTCGGCATGAGCTACCTCGACACGATCCCGCGCAAGGCGGTGACCGTGTACCTGCCGCTCGTGGTCTTCCTCATCGTGCTGCTGTTCCCGTTCTACTGGATGGCCATCACCTCGGTGAAGCCCGATGCCGAGCTGCTCTCGCGCGAAGGCAATCCGTTCTGGGTGATCAACCCGACGCTCTCGCATTTCTACAAGCTGCTGTTCGAGACCTCGTACCCGCAGTGGCTCTGGAACACGGTGCTGGTGTCGGTGGTGTCGACCTTCGTGTCGCTCGCGGCCTCGGTGTTCGCGGCCTACGCCATCGAGCGGCTGCGCTTCAAGGGATCGAAGCATGTGGGCCTCTCGATCTTTCTCGCGTACATGGTGCCGCCGTCGATCCTGTTCATTCCGCTCGCGAACGTGGTGTTCAACCTCGGCCTCTTCGACACGCGCTGGGCGCTGATCCTCACCTACCCGACCTTCCTCATTCCCTTCTGCACCTGGCTGCTGATGGGCTACTTCCGCTCGATCCCGGCCGAGCTGGAAGAATGCGCGCTCATCGACGGCGCGAGCCGCTGGCAGATCCTCGTGAAGATCGTGCTGCCGCTCGCGGTGCCGGGGCTCATCTCGGCGGGCATCTTCGCGTTCACGCTGTCGTGGAACGAGTTCATCTACGCGCTCACCTTCATCTCGTCGTCGGAGGTGAAGACGCTGCCGGTCGGCGTGGTGACCGAGCTGGTGCAGGGCGACGTGTACCAGTGGGGACCGCTCATGGCCGGCGCGCTGCTGGGCTCGCTGCCGGTGGCGTTCATCTACTCGTTCTTCGTCGAGTACTACGTGTCGGGGATGACCGGGTCGGTCAAGGAATAGCGCGAAGCCCATACGGGTTCGCAATCGAAGCGAGAACAAGGCGCGAAGCCGCAGACAGTGCTGACGCACGGCAAGGCGAAGCAACGCGGTTATCGCTTCGATTGCGAGCCCGTGTCAGTTCCAGCGCGGAACGGCTTCGTCCTTGAGCTGCTGGCGCAGCACGTCGTAGTCGGGCACCACGCTCTCCACGGTTTCCCAGAAGCGGTGCGAGTGGTCCATCACGCGCAGGTGGGCCAGCTCGTGCGCCACCACGTAGTCGATCACGGGCAGGCGAAAGTGAATGAGCCGCCAGTTCAGGCGAATCGATCCGTCCGCGCTCGCACTGCCCCAGCGCGTGGCCGCGTTCGACAGCGACAGCTTCTGCCAGCGCACGCCCAGCAGCGGCGCGAAATGATCGAGCCGCTCGATGAAGAGCTTGCGCGCCTGCCGCATGAGCCACGCCTGCGCGGCATCGCGGATCTGCGAGGGTTCGGCGTTCTGCGCGACGGCCAGCCGCAGGATGCGCGGGCCGCCTGCAGCTTCAGCGTCATCGAGCGTGCCGCCGACGCTTGCAAAACCGTGCTTCGGATCGAGCCGGATCACCACCGGCTCGCCCATGAACGGGAATTCGGCGCCGTCCTTCCACTCGATGCGCGTGGCTTCGACGCGCGCGTGGCGCTGCTGTGTTTCCTGGAGCTTGCGCAGGATCCAGTCGGCCTTTTCGCGCACCGCGGCATCGACATCGCGCAGCGCGACCCAGCGCGGCGCACGCACCGACAGCCCTTCGGCGCCGACCAGGAACCCGATGGTCTTGCGCTTGCCGCGCTTGAATTCGTAGGCCACGCGCGCCGAGCCCAGCACGAGTTCGCGCGTGGCCTGCGGATGGATGAAGCTCGCGAGCGCCAGCGTGTCGCGCAGCGGGATCGCCGGCAGCGCAGGCCCCGTGTTCCGGACTTCTTCGGGCACTACCTGCGGCTCGAAAGGCAACGGTGTCGCAACGGGCGGCGCGGCCTTGCGAACCTTCTTCGGCCGCGGCGCGGGTGGCTCGGGCTGTGCGAATTCGCTGCCCAGCCCCTCGAACAGGTCCATCGTGAACTGCAGCAGCCCCTGCATCTGGCGTCCTCTGTGCCTTCCAGCTTCTAGCGGTACGCCTCGGGATCGAGCCGGCGCATTTCCGATTCGATCCACGTCTCGACTTCGCGCATCAGCTCGTCGGGCTTGCGGCCCACGCTGGAGATCGCCGGCCCGATCGACACATCGACCACGCCCGGCCGCTTGATGAACGCCTTGCGCGGCCAGACCTTGGCCGAGGTGACCGCAATCGGAATCACCGGCACGCCGGTCTCGCAGGCCAGGCGCGTGCCGCCGCTCTTGTAGGTGCCCTTCTGTCCGCGCGGAATGCGCGTGCCTTCGGGGAACATGATGATCCAGATGCCCTGCGCGAGGAGCTTGCGCCCCTGGTTCACCACCTTGTTGAAGGCCTGCGCGCGCTGGCTGCGGTCGATGTGGATCATGTCCAGCCGCGCCATCGCCCAGCCGAAGAAGGGCACGTAGATCAGTTCCTTCTTGAACACGTAGGCCAGCGGATGCGGCATCAGCGTGGGCATGAGGAAGGTCTCGAGCGTGGACTGGTGCTTGACCAGGAGGATCGCGCCGGCGAGCTTGTCGGTCGGCAGGTTTTCCATGCCGGTCACGCGCGTCTTGATGCCCAGCAGCACGCGCGCGCCGCCGATGGCCCAGCTGAGCCATCGCTCGGCCATCCAGTAGAGCGGAATGCCGCGCTTCCAGATCGAACTGACGCACATGATGATGCCCCACGGCACCACGGTGACAAGCATCCAGAGTGCGTGGACAACGGAACGGAGAAACGCCATCAGACAGCCACCTGCAGTGCAGCCCGCGCTTCGCGCGCGAGCAGGAAATCGACAAAGGCGGCGAGGTTCTCGTGAACCATCGTGTTCGCCGGATATTCGGAAGGCAGCGGATCGACGCCGATGCAGGCCGCGCCCATGCCCGTGAGCAGGAGGTGCGGCTCGCAGCCGGCGGCCGCGCCCGCCTGCAGGTCGCGCAGGCTGTCGCCCGCGGTCGGCACGCCCTTGAGGTCGATGCCGTAGCGGTCGCCGATCTGCAGGAAGAGGCCCGGCTTGGGCTTGCGGCAGTCGCAGCCCTCGTCGGGGCTGTGCGGGCAATAGAACACCGCATCGATCTTGCCGCCCACCGCCGCGAGCATCTTGTGCATCTTGGCGTGCATGGCATTGAGCGAAGCCATGTCGAAGAGGCCCCGGCCGAGGCCCGACTGGTTCGATGCGACCACCACGTGCCAGCCCGCATGGTTCAGGCGCGCCACCGCCTCCAGCGCACCGGGCAGCGGCGTCCACTCGATATCGCTCTTGACGAAGTCTTCGCGGTGCACGTTGATCGTGCCGTTGCGGTCGAGGATGACGAGTTTCATGGCAATGCCGCCGGTGGAGGAGTCGTCGAGGGAATCAGACGGCCAGCCGTTCGAGCTGCGCCACGCGGTTCATCGCGGCGTGCAGCGACATCAGAAGGCCCAGCCGGTTGAGCCGCAGATCGGCCTGCTCGGCGTTGACCATCACGCCGTCGAAGAACGCATCGACCGGCTCGCGCAGCGCGGCCAGCGTCTGCAGCGAGGCGGTGTAGTCGCCCGCTTCGAATTGCGCATTGGCGGCGGGCACGACCTCGGCCATCGCGGCGTGCAGCGCCTTCTCGGCGGGCTCCTGCAGCAGCAGCTCGCTGACGTGCGCGTCGGCTTCGGGCGCCTTCTTCAGGATGTTGCCGATGCGCTTGTTGGCAGCGGCCAGCGCGGCGGCAGCGGGCAGTGCGGCAAAAGCGCGCACGGCGGCCAGCAGCTTGGGCACTTCGCCCAGGCGCTGCGGCAGCGGGGCCAGCACGGCGTCGACTTCCTGCGCGCTCGCGCCCTGCTCGCGCAGGCTGCCGGCGAGGCGGTCGAGGATGAAATCGCGCAGCTCGACCGTGGCCTTGCCGCTGTCGAAGCCGGCGATGTCCTTGAACTGCGCGGCGGCGTCCTGCAGCAGGGCGTCGAGCCCCAGCGCAAGGTCTTTCTCGATCAGCATGCGGATCACGCCCAGCGCATGACGGCGCAGCGCGAACGGGTCGCGGTCGCCGGTGGGCAGGTTGCCGATGCCGAACATGCCGACCAGCGTCTCGAGCTTGTCGGCCAGCGCGACCACGAGGCCCACGCCGTTGCGCGGCAACTCGTCGCCGGCGAAGCGCGGCTTGTAGTGGTCTTCGATGGCGTCGGCCACCGCGGCATCGAGGCCGTCGTGCAGCGCGTAGTAGCGGCCCATCGTGCCCTGCAGCTCGGGGAACTCGCCGACCATGTCGGTCACGAGGTCGGCCTTGGCCAGTTGCGCGGCTTGCGTGGCCTGTGCGGCGACCTTTGCGTCGCCCAGCTTCTCGGCAATGCCGCGCGCGATGTGCATCACACGTTGCACGCGTTCGCCCTGCGTGCCGAGCTTGTTGTGATAGACCACCTTGCCCAGCGATTCGACGCGCGAGGCCAGCGACTTCTTGCGGTCCTGGTCGAAGAAGAACTTGGCGTCGGCCAGGCGCGGGCGCACGACGCGCTCATTGCCTTCGATGACCGCGCTCGCGTCGTCGGGGCTGATGTTGCTGACGACCAGGAACTTGTTGGTGAGCTTGCTGGATGCGTCGAGCAGCGGAAAGTACTTCTGGTTGGCCTTCATCGTGAGGATGAGGCATTCCTGCGGCACTTCGAGGAATTCGCGCTCGAAGCTGCAGACCAGCACGTTCGGGCGCTCGACCAGCGCGGTCACTTCGTCGAGCAGCGCGTCGTCGTGGATCGGCACCGAGCCGCCACCGACCTTGACCGCCGCCGCCGCGAGCTGGCGCGCGATCTCGGCGCGGCGTGCCTCGAAGCTCGCGATGACGGCGCCATCGTCCTGCAGCTGCAGCGCGTAGCTGTTGGCATCGCGCAGCACCACCGGATCGACCGCGGCCTCGAAGCGGTGACCATGGGTTTCACGGCCGGCCTTCAGGCCCAGCGCCTCGATGGGCACCACGGTGTCGCCGTGCAGCGCCACGAGGCCGTGCGCCGGGCGCACGAAGCTCACGCTGCTCCAGCCCGGTAGCTCGCAGCCGCTTTCGAGCTGGTAGCTCATCACCTTGGGAATCGGCAGCTTGGCGATGGCTTCGGCCAGCGCCTTCTGCAGGCCCTCGGCCAGCGTCGCGCCCTTGGCGGTGCTTTCGTAGAAGAGCGCTTCGGCCTTGCCGTCCATTGCGCGCTTCAAGCCCGGCACGGCCGAGGCGTCGGCGCCGAGCGCGCCCAGGCGCTTGAGCAGCGCGGGCGTCGGCTGGCCCGAGGCATCCAGCCCCACGGCCACGGGCATGAGCTTTTGCGACACGGCCTTGTCGGCGGCCTGTTCGGCCACATGCGTGAGGTGCGCAGCCAGGCGACGCGGCGAGGCATACGGCGTGAGCACCGAGCCGGCTTCGGCCAGGCCTTGCGCCACGAGCTGGTCGCGCAGCACGCCCGCGAAGGCATCGCCGAGCTTCTTCAGAGCCTTGGGCGGCAGTTCTTCGACAAACAGTTCGACCAGCAGGGAGTTCTTGTTGTTCATGGGAGTCGTCGTCATCGCTCAGGCGGCTTTCTTCGGGGGCATCTGCGCGACCCATTCGCGCGGCGCCATCGGGAAGCCGAGGCGCTCGCGGCTGTCGTAGTAGCTCTGCGCCACGCTGCGCGCGAGGTTGCGGATGCGGCCGATGTAGGCCGCGCGCTCGGTCACGCTGATCGCGCCCCGCGCATCGAGCAGGTTGAAGCTGTGCGCAGCCTTCAGCACCTGCTCGTAGGCCGGCAGCGCGAGCTGCTCGGTCATGAGGTGCTTGGCCTGCTTTTCATGCGCCGCGAAGGCGGTGAAAAGGAATTCGGCATCGCTGTGCTCGAAGTTGTAGGTCGACTGCTCGACCTCGTTCTGCTTGTAGACGTCGCCGTAGCTCAGGCCATCGGTCCATGTGAGGTTGTAGACGTTGTCCACGCCCTGCAGGTACATGGCCAGGCGTTCCAGGCCGTAGGTGATTTCGCCGGTGATCGGCTTGCAGTCGATGCCGCCGACCTGCTGGAAGTAGGTGAACTGGGTCACCTCCATGCCGTTGAGCCAGACTTCCCAGCCCAGGCCCCAGGCGCCGAGCGTGGGGTTCTCCCAGTCGTCTTCGACGAAGCGGATGTCGTTCTTCTTCAGGTCGAAGCCCAGGGCCTCCAGGCTGCCGAGGTAGAGCTCCAGGATGTTGCTGGGCGCCGGCTTCAGCACGACCTGGTACTGGTAGTAGTGCTGCAGGCGGTTGGGGTTCTCGCCGTAGCGGCCGTCCTTGGGGCGGCGGCTGGGCTGCACGTAGGCGGCCTTCCAGGGTTCGGGGCCGAGGGCCCGAAGGAAGGTGGCGGTGTGCGAGGTGCCCGCGCCGACCTCCATGTCGTACGGCTGCAGCAGCGCGCAACCCTGGTCGGCCCAGTACGACTGCAATTTGAGAATGATTTGCTGGAAGGTCAACATGAAGCTGGCCGGCGTGGACCGGACATTGGACGGTAGCGCGGCGATGCGCCGCGAAAGCGGACGATTTTACGGGCGTAGGGCAACTCTCCCACAGCCGGGCGGGATGCCGGCCGCTCCCGCCGCCCGGCCAGGCATGCGACAACCACCGGCCGGCCGCACGCGGCAGCCCCCCACACGGCCCTTCCGGGCCCGTCTTTCTCCATTCCCACAGACATGCAACCGCCCCACATCGGTCCGAACGCCCCGTTCTTCATCGTTCTCAATGCCGGCTCCGGCAGCGAAAGCGCCGTCGAGGCCCGCCAGGTCATCGAGGAAGGCTTTGCCGCGGCCGGCCGCAGGCACCGCATCTTCCTGGTCGATGGCCCGGGCCGGGTGCAGGCGCTGGCGCGTGAAGCTGTCGAACGCGCCCGCGCCGTGGGCGGGGTGGTGGTGGCCGCGGGCGGCGACGGCACCATCAACGCGGTGGCGCAGGCCACGCTCGGGAGCGGCTGCGCCTTCGGCGTGCTGCCGCAGGGCACCTTCAATTACTTCAGCCGCACCCATGGCATTCCGCGCGACACGGCCGAGGCGCTGCAGGTGCTGCTGACCGAGCAGCCGCGGGCCGCGCAGGTGGGGCTGGTCAACGACCGGGTGTTTCTCGTGAACGCCAGCATGGGCCTGTACGCCGAATTGCTGGAAGAGCGCGAAACCTACAAGGCGCGCTATGGCCGCAGCCGCTGGATCGCGTTCTTCGCGGGCCTCCTGACGGTGATGCGTGGCCGCCACCGGCACTGGAATCTGCGCATGGCCTGGCGCGGGCAGGAAAAGGACATCCGCACGCCGACCCTCTTCGTGGGCAACAACCCGTTGCAGCTGCTGCAGGTCGGCATCGAGCATGCCGCTGCGCCCGAGCAGGGGCAGCTCGCGGCCATCGCGCTCAAGCCGGTCGGGGTGCTCGCAATGCCGGGGCTGCTGGTGCGTGGCGCGCTCGGCAAGCTGGGCAACGCCGACCAGGTGCTGAGCTTCCCCTTCGAATCGATGACGGTGAAGGCCGGCCGCCTGCGTGCGCCGCGCCGCGTGAAAGTGGCGACGGACGGCGAGATCGCGTGGACCGACATGCCGCTCCTCTTTCGCGTGTCGCCCGAGCCGCTGTGGCTGGTGCGGCCCGATGTTGCGCCCGAGCTGGAGGCGGCCAAGCAATGAGCACCTGCCTGCTGCAGATCTCCGACCCGCATTTCGGCACCGAGCAGCCGGAGGTGCTGCGAGCGCTCGAGCGGTTCGCGGAGGCGCTGGCGCCGCAGGTGGTGGTGATGTCGGGCGACATCACCCAGCGCGCCACGCGCGTGCAGTTCGCGGCGGCACGCGCCTTCCTCGAGCGTCTGGCGGCACCCGCGAAGCTCGTCATTCCGGGCAACCACGACATCCCGCTGTTTCAACTCGCCGCACGCTGCTTCTCGCCCTACGGCCGGTACATGGAGGCCTTCGGCGACGACCTGGAGCCGGTGTTCGAATCGGAAGATTGGCTTGTGGTCACCGTGAACACGACGCGCTGGTACCGGCATGCGGACGGCGTGGTGTCGCCCGCGCAGGTCGAGCGGGTGGCGGCGCGCCTCGCGGCCGCATCGCCCTCGCAGCTGCGCGTGGTGGTGACGCACCAGCCGGTGATGGTCACGCGGCAGGAAGACCTGTCGAACCGGCTGCATGGGCGCGAGCGGGCCGTGGCGCGCTGGTCCGAGGCGGGCGTCGACCTGATTCTGGGCGGGCACATCCACCTGCCCTACGTGCGTTCGCTGCACGACGCGTTCTCGGGCTGCAAGCGCACCGCGTTCGCGGTGCAGGCGGGCACGGCGGTGTCGTCCCGGGTGCGGGCGGGCTTTCCGAATTCGGTGAACGTGGTGCGCCTGGCCATGGCCGGCGACGCGCGCGCGTGCCGCATCGAGCGCTGGGACTACGCGGCCGCTGGCAAAGCCTTCGAGTGCGCCAAAGTATTCCCGCTTTCGCTTGCCAGCGGCACGGCGCGCCCTTAGGGTCCTGCCGCATGCCATTGGAAGCTTCCCCCCTCACTCCCCTTCTTGTTCTTCTTGCCCAGCAACTCGGCGCCCATGCGCTCGGCTGGTTTCTCTCGATCTGGATTGCGTCGGTGCTCGGCGCCGGCGTCGTCTGCTGGATGCTGCAGCGCCGCCACTTCAAGGCGCTCGATGCCGAAGAGCCCAGCGAACCGCGCATCGCGCTCGGGCTCGCGGCGGGTTTCCTGCTGATCCTGGCTGCGGCGAGCGTGTTCGCCTGGATCGCCTCGAACCTCTCGGACGGCCATTCGATGGGCCAGGCCGACCAGGCGCTGGCCGATGCCATCGGCGCCCACGTGCCGTGGACGGCCCTCGTCGCATTCAGCTGGCTCACCCACCTGGGCGATTTCGCCTTTCTCGCGCCCGTGTGCCTGGTCGTCGCCGCGGTGCTGTGGCGCCATGCGCACCGGGGCCTCGCGCTCGGCTGGGTGATGGCGCTCGGCGGCATCGTGGTGCTGAACCCCGCGCTCAAGCACATCTTCGAGCGGGCCCGGCCGGTGCATGACCATGGGCTGGCATTCGAGACGAGCTACAGCTTCCCGAGCGGACACAGCGCGGGTGCGATCGTGAGTTACGGAATGCTGCTGTACTTGGCGCTGCGCACGCTGCCGGCGCGCTGGCATGTGCCGGCGGCCATGGCGGCCGTGGGCGCCATCCTGACCATCGCGTGCAGCCGCATCTTTTTGCAGGTGCACTTTGCGAGCGATGTGGTGGCCGGCCTCCTGACCGGCTTCGCCTGGCTGCTCGTGTGCGTGAGCAGCCTGGAGTACGCGCGGCACCGCAAAGGGCGGCGCGCGCTGGCCTGAGTCTCGCCTCGGGCGTCTTTGCCAGAAACACCGCGGAACCGGCTTTGCCGGGCCGCAGGTGTTGCCCCCGGAAGGGGGTGGGAGGCTACGCGAAGCGAGCAAGCCTGGGGGAGATCAATACTCCCAGAAGATGCGCTGCAGTTCTTTGGTGTTGCTGGTCTTGGTCAAGGCCACCATCGCCAGGATGCGCGCCTTCTGCGGGCGCAGGTCGTGCGCCACCACCCAGTCGTACTTGTCGTCGGGCTGCTCGGCGTTGCGGATCACGAAGCCGTCGGGCACGCGCGAGCTGCGGATCACGATCACGCCATCGGTGCGCGCCTTCTGCAGGTTCGGAACGATGCGGTCGGCCACCGAGCCGTTGCCCGTGCCGCCGTGAATCAGGGCCTTGGCGCCGCTCTTGGCGATGGCGTCGATGGCCACCGACGACACGCCTTCGTAACCCATCGCGATTTCGACTGGCGGCAGTGCGTTGATGCTGTCGATGTCGAATTCGGAATTCATGGTGTGGCGCTTGACCGGCGCGCGGAACCAGTAGTTCTTGCCCTCGACGATCATGCCCAGCGGGCCCCATTGGCTGGAGAACGCGCTGGTCTTGATGTTGACGTTCTTGCTCACGTCGCGGCCGCTGTCGATGTTGTCGCCCATCGTCACCAGCACGCCCTTGCCTACCGCGTCCTTGCTGCCCGCCACGTTGACCGCGTCGTACAGGTTGAGCGCGCCGTCGGCCGAGAGGGCCGTGCCCGGACGCATCGAGCCGACCACGACGATCGGCTTGTTGGTGTGCACGGTCAGCGTGAGGAAGTAGGCGGTTTCTTCCAGCGTGTCGGTGCCGTGGGTGATGACGATGCCGTCCACGTCCGACTGCTTGGACAGCGCCGAGACGCGCTTGGCCAGGGTCAGCAGGTTGTCGTTGGTGAGGCTTTCCGATGCGACCTGGAACACCTGCTCGCCGCGCACGTTGGCGACCTTGGAGAGCTCGGGCAGGCCGGCGATCAGCTTCTCGACGCCGACCTTGGCGGCTGCGTAAGTGGCGCTGTTGACGGCCGAGGCGCCGGCACCGGCGATGGTGCCGCCGGTGGCGAGGATGACCACGTTCGGCAGCGCCTGCTGGGCCTGCGCAATGGCGCTGGCGGCAAGCAGGGCGGCGCCCGCGGCGAAGGCCCTGAAACGGGGGGAAAGGTACATGGAAGACTCCTTGGTCTGAGGTGAATTTCTGGAAGCGGCGAGGAAGATACATGAACCGTGCCCGCATGCGCTGCACGGCCATGCCGGCACTGCATGCGGCCATGCCTTCTGGCGAGGCGTGCGGCCATGCGCCAAGGATTACCATCGGCCGGGCGCCCCCGCCGCCCTCTCCCAGCTGATCCAGCATGACCTCCGACACCGCCGCCCTGCCCCCCTCCACCGCCCAGGAAATGCCCGCCCCCGAGGGCCCGCTGTCGCGCGCGCGGCCGGGGCGCGAGCGCATCATGGCCGCCATCCGCACCGCGGCGGTGGCCGAGTTCAGCCTGCACGGCCTCAAGGGCACGTCGACCCAGGCCATCGCGGCCCGCGCCGGCCTCACCAAGCCCCAACTGCACTACTACATCGCCGGCAAGGAAGAACTCTACGAAGAACTGCTGATGCAGGTGCTGCACGCGTGGAAGGTGGTGTTCTCGTTCGAGGACGCGAGCGACCCGGCCACGGTGCTGGGCGACTACATCCGCAAGAAACTCGACCACGCCATCGACAGCCCCGAGATGTCGCGCATCTTCACCCGCGAGATCCTCGACGGCGGGCGCAACCTGGACCGCTACTGGCCCAACGCCCGGGCCTGGACGCAGAAGAAGGTGGACATCATCAACGGCTGGATCGCGCGCGGGCAGATGCGCCCGCTCGATGCGCGCATCCTCCTCATGCACATCTGGGCCATGACCCAGAGCTACGCCGACTACGCGATCCAGACGCGCGTGATGCTCGGCCTGCCGCCCGATGCGCCCATCGACCGCGAGCCCATCGCGCGCGAACTGGTGGCCTTCGTGCTGGGCGGCTGCGGCATCAGGACGACGACGCCCTGACCTCCCAGGCGCGGCCGGTCGGGTCGGCCATGGCCAGGCGCACCATCTCGATGAAGCGGCGCAGCCGCGCCGGCTGGAAGCGCGCGGGCGAATAGGTCAGGTACACGGGCAGCGGCGCCGCATGCCATTGCGGCACCAGTTGCACCAGCCGGCCGGCGGCGATGTCGTCGTTCATGAGCCAGGCCGAGCCGATGCAGGCACCCAGCCCCATGCCCGCCGCGCTGTGCAGCGCATAGAGGCTGTCGGTGCTCATGCGCGGGCGGATCGGCACCCGCGCGAGCTCGCCGCTCGGCCGGTGGGTGAGCTGCACCTCGTTGCGATAGAAGGTGCGCAGCGCGAGCCATGGCAGCTCGGCCAGCTCCGAGGCGTGCGTGGGCGGCTTGCGTCCTTCCAGCACCGACGGTGCGGCGACCACCACGCGCGGCACTTCCGAGAGTTTGATGGCCACGGCCATGGTGTCGGTCACCTCGCCGACCTGGATCGCGCAATCGACGCCCTCGGCGATGAAGTCGGGGCGGCGGTCGTGCAACAGCCATTCGACGGACACCCGCGGATAGGCGCGCAGGTAATCGGCCAGCGGCCCGACCAGCAGCAACTGCCCCAGCGCGTGCGGCGCCACCACGCGCAGCGTGCCCTCGGGCTCGTCGCCCACGCCGCGCAGGTCGGCCTCGAAGGCGCGCCAGTTGGCGATCAGCTCCTTGGCGCGCTCGTAGCAGCGCTCGCCGTCCTCGGTGAGCTTCATGGCATGCGTAGAGCGGCGCAGCAACCGCACGCCCAGCGAGCGCTCCAGCGCCTGCAGCCGGCGGCTCACGGTGGGCTGCGTCGCGCCCATGCGCAGCGCGGCGGCCGAGAGGCTGCCGGCTTCGACGATGTGGACGAAGGTCTGCATCAGCTCGATGCGGTCGGCGGCGGGGGGTGAATTGGGCATTTTTTCGCTCTTTATGCGCATCTCGTATAGACATTGTGCGACCCGCAGGGCTACCAAGCCACCTCCAAGAGGAGCACATTCCACTCCTAGCCAGAAAACCAAGGGTTATCACCATGTCTTCCATTCAAACAATGCATGCCCCCGCAGGCGCCGCCCCGGACGGCCATGCGCTGCCGGCCTCGCTGGTCCTGCTGCTGGCCACCGGCGCGGGCCTGTCGGTGGCGTCGCTCTACTACGCGCAGCCGATGCTGGGCGTGCTGGGCGCCGACATCGGGGCCTCCGCCCGCGCGGTCGGCTTCATTCCCACGCTGACGCAACTGGGGTATGCGCTCGGCATCCTGCTGCTGGCGCCGCTGGGCGACCGTTTCGACCGGCGCCGCATCGTGCTGATCAAGGCAGCCGCCCTGTGCGCCGCGCTGCTGGTGGCCGGTGCCGCGCCGTCGATCGGCGTGCTGCTCGCGGCCAGCCTCGCCATTGGCCTCGCGGCCACGATGGCGCAGGACATCGTGCCCGCCGCCGCCACGCTGGCACCCGAAGCCTCGCGCGGCAAGACCGTCGGCACGGTGATGACCGGGCTGCTGCTGGGCATCCTGCTGTCGCGCGTGGTGAGCGGCTTCGTCGCCGAGCATTTCGGCTGGCGCGCGATGTTCATTGCGGCGGCGGCCAGCATCGCGCTCATCGGTGCGGCCGCCTGGCGCGGGCTGCCGCGCTTCCGGCCGACCACGCACCTGGCCTACGGCGCGCTGCTCGGTTCGCTGGGCACGCTGTGGTCGCGCCATGGCGCGCTGCGCCGCGCCGCATTGGCACAGGCGCTGCTGGCGGTGGGCTTCAGCGCGTTCTGGTCGACGCTGGCGGTGATGCTGCACGGTGCGCCCTTCCACCTCGGCAGTGCCGCTGCCGGCGCCTTCGGGCTGGCTGGCGCGGCGGGTGCGCTCGCGGCGCCGCTGGCCGGGCGCCTGGCCGACCGGCGCGGGCCGCAGCTGGTGACGCGCCTGGGCGCCGGGCTGGCCGTGGTGTCGTTCGCCGCGATGGGCCTCGCGCCGTTGATGACGCCGCATGGCCAGCTCTGGCTGCTGGCGCTGGCGGCCGTCGGTTTCGACCTCGGCCTGCAGGCCACGCTGATCGCGCACCAGACCATCGTCTACGGCATCGAGCCCGGCGCGCGCAGCCGGCTGAATGCGGTGCTGTTCACCAGCATGTTCATCGGCATGGCGGCGGGCTCGGCGCTGGGTGCACTGGCACTCGCGCAGTGGGGCTGGGCCGGCGTGACCGGGCTCGCGACCGGCACGGCGGCGGCGGCACTGGCCATGCGGCTGCTGCCCGCGCCCCGCAAGCCCTGAGCCGGCCCGCGTCGACGCCTCAGTCGGCGCAGCGGAAGGACGCCGCGAGGTTCAGGTCGCCGGCGCCCTTGTACTGCGGCCACTTCGGGTAGTCGCACAGCGGCCGGGTGCGGCCGGGCACGCCCGCCGTGTCGGTCGTCACCTGCCCCGTAGGGGCGGTGCCCTTCTCGGCCCATTGCTCCAGCGCGGTGAGTGAATCCCAGGTCGCATTGAAGACGCTGCTCACCGCATGGCCGAGGCCCGCGACCTCGTAGTAGCGAACGAAGGAATCGACCTCCGCGAGCCCCAGCCGCGATTGCAGGCGCTGGTAGTACTGCTCGGTGGCGCGCGTGCTCACCAGCACGTCGGCCAGGCCGTGGGCCAGCAGCAGCTTGCCGCCGCGCGCCTTGAACGCGGAGATGTCGGTGCTGACGTCCAGTTGCGTGCTCAGCGCGCCGATGCGGTTGGCCCAGGGGCCCGCGTTTTCCGGGTCGAGCGAGAGCGAGTCGTAGAGCGGATCGCGCGTCACCGAATACTTGATCCACTGGTCGGTGAGCACGCTGATGTAGGGCGCGCTCGCCGGCATCGGGCGCCCCGGCTGCGAGGTGCCGAACGCCAGGAACGTCACCACCGGCTCCAGCGGCGAGGGCCAGGTGGTGATGCCCAGGTCGGCGCCCCACACGTTGTAGCCCGGGTACTGCGTCTCCCCGCTCGCGAGCAGGTAGTTGAAGTTGGTTGGCGTGTCGATCGTCTTCAGTGCCGCGATCTGCGCATCCGACAGGCAGGTGTTGCCGGTGTCGCCGCCGCCCGGGCAGCGCAGGGGAACGCCGGCCAGCGTGGCCGTCGACGGGTCGAAGCGCGCGTTGCAGAGGTTCTGGTTGCTGATGAGGCCGTCGGTGGCGCCGTCGAGCGCATCGCACGCCTCCATCGCGGCCTTGTAGAGCACCTCGCGCTTCGGCACGTTGGGATAGGCGCCCGGCTGCGCGAGCGCGCGGCTCATGCGATGCCCGGCCAGGAGCGCCGACGCATCGTTCCACGCGGGATACCACGCGATCGCGCCGTCCCAGTCCGCGGGCCAGCGCTGGATCGCGGTCAGCGCTTCGCGCCCGCCGGTCGAGCCGCCGGCGAAATACGCCTTCACCGGGCTTGCGGCGTAGCGCGCCTTCACCAGCGACAGCGCCACGTCGTGCACCTTCTTGAGCACGTCGCCGCCGAAGTTGCGCACGGCCTCGTCGTTCAGGCCGAAGGAGCCGTCCTGCGAACCGAGCGCATTGGCCTGGTGGCCCGAGTCGCTCGCGAAGGTGGCGTAGCCGCGGCCGAGCGGCGTGGGCTGGTCGACGGGACCGTTGGGCACATTGCTCTTGACGCTCGGGATGGTGCCGTTGAACCCACCGCCGCCGAACATGACGACCTTCTGGTTCCAGCGCGTGGGCAGCGCCAGTCGGAACAGGATGTCGGGTGCGGTGACGTCGACCGGCGCGATCTTGCCCGCGACCTCGCAGTACTCGGGCACGGCCGCCGCACCGCTGCCGCTCGCGGCCACCGTCTTGACGGAGGTGACGGTGGCGCCGGAGGTCGGCAGGCCGATGGCCGATGCGGGGACGGTCATGCCCTGCAGTTGGTCGCAGGTGAGCGCGACAGGCTGCGAAGGCGGTGGCGGGGAGGCCGGTGGCGGCGACGCGGGCGGTGGCGCGGCAGGGGGCAGGGTAACGAACGGGAAGCCGCCGCCGCCATTGCCGCCACCGCCGCAGCCGGCCAACATGGCCGTCGCCGCGAGGCACGCCGCGGCCACCAGGGCCAGGTCTCGATTGCTGGATTTCATGGGTCTGTCTCCGATGTCCTTGTAGGTTGCTTGCGCGGCCTTCTTTCGAGGCCCGGCAAAGTCTCGCGCGGGGCCCCGATGAATCCAATGTGCGAACCCGACACCGGCGGGGCGAATCCGATGTGGTGCCCCCATGCCGTGAAAACCCTTGCCGCGCAGTGCGCGCTCGTCTTATGCGCCGGGCAGTGCCATCTCGATGCCGGCCTTCGACAGTTCGAGTTGGTACTGCTCGAACCCCGTGCCGGGCACGCGCTCGTCCTGGCGGTCCAGGATTTCTTCCATGCGCGAACGGACCTGCGCCACCGGGTCTTCCGCGTCGCCGATGAAGATGCCCTGCGTCATCGTGACGTTCGCGCTCTCGAAGCTGCCGGCGCCCGCAAGAAGGATGGTGCGCGTCGGCGCGTCCTCGCCGACCAGCGCCACGAGCCCCGGGCTCACGTTGTCCGGCGCGAGCCGGGCCAGCGCCTCGGGCGGCAGCACGCCTTCGGTCATGGCCGTCGCCGCCGTCGGTGCGAGGCAGTTCACGCGGATGTCCTGCTTCGCGCCTTCGAGCGCCAGCGTCTGCATGAGGCCCACGAGCGCCATCTTCGCGGCGCTGTAGTTCGACTGGCCGAAGTTGCCGTAGAGGCCCGACGAAGAGGTCGTCATCACGATGCGCCCGTACCGGCGCTCGCGCATGTGCTCCCACACCGCTTTCACGCAGTGGACGGTGCCCATCAGGTGCACGTCCATCACGCGCCGGAAATCGTCGAGCGACATCTTCGAGAAGGTCTTGTCGCGCAGCACGCCCGCGTTGTTGACCAGGATGTCGATGCGGCCCCATTCGCCGATGGCGCGCGCGGCCATCTGCTCCATCTGCGCGAAATCGGTGACGTCGCCGCCGTCCGCGATGGCCAGGCCCCCGGCCCGCACGATCTCGTCGGCCACCGCCCGCCCCGGCGAGCCTTCGTGCCGGCCCGCCACATCGTTGACCACGACGCGGGCGCCGTGCCGGGCGAGCGCCATCGCATGCGCCTTGCCCAGGCCGCTGCCGGCCCCCGTGACGATGGCCACGCGGCCGTCCAAGAACTTCTTCATTGCTACTCCTGATTGATGTGAATGGCTTGTTTCGCGCGGGCGCTCAGAACGCGACCGCGTCGCGGCCCTTCAAGCCCAGCATCGCGCGCGCCTCGTCGGGCGTGGCGATCTCGAGCGAGAGCTCTTCCAGAATCCGGCGGATCTTGCGCACCTGCTCGGCGCAGGACTTCGCGAGCTGGCCCTTGGCCAGGTAGAGGCTGTCTTCCAGGCCGACGCGCACATTGCCGCCCATCACCGCGCCCATAGTCAAAAGCGGCATCTGGTGGCGGCCCGCGCCAAGGATCGAGAAGCGGTAGCCGTTGCGGCCGAAGAGCCGGTCGGCGGTGGTGCGCATCACCACGAGGTTTTCCGGGTCCGGCCCGAGGCCGCCCAGGATGCCGTAGATGCTCTGGATGAAGAGCGGCCCCTTGATGAGGCCTTCGTCCACGAAGTGCGCGAGGTTGTAGAGGTGGCCGACGTCATAGCACTCGAACTCGAAACGCGTGCCGCAGTCTTCGCCCAGCACCTTCAGGATGTGCTTGATGTCGCGGAAGGTGTTGCGAAAGATCAGGTCCTCCATGCCTTCGACGTACGGCTTCTCCCATTCGTGCTTCCACTCGGCGATGCGCCGCGCCGCCGGATGGATCGAGAAGTTCATCGAGCCCATGTTCAGCGAGCACATCTCGGGCTTGGCCTGCAGCGGATAGGCCAGGCGCTCCTCGAGCGTCATGCGCGTGCTGCCGCCGGTGGTGATGTTGATGACCGCATCGGTGGCGTCGCGGATGCGCGGCACGAAGGCATCGAAGATCTTCGGATCGGCCGAGGGCCGGCCGTCCTTCGGGTCGCGCGCATGCAGGTGCAGGATGGCGGCGCCCGCCTCCGCGGCCTCGATCGATTGCTCGGCGATCTGGTCGGGCGTGAGCGCCAGGTGCTCGGACATCGTCGGCGTGTGGACGGAGCCGGTGACCGCGCAGGAAATGATGACCTTGTCTTGGGGAGTTGTCGTTGCCATGTCGGGATTCGCAGCGGTGAATGGAAAGAAAAGAGAGGCGTCAGACCGCGAGCCACTCGGCCACGAGCTTCTCGTTGGTCGTCAGTTCCTGCGGCGTGCCCTCGAAGACGATGCGCCCGTGCCCCATCACGCACACCCGCGTGGAGACCTTCAGCGCAATGGCCAGCTTCTGCTCGACCAGCACGACCGAGACGCCCTTGCGGTGCATGTCGCGGATGCATTCGGCGACCTGCGCGACGATCTTGGGCGCAAGGCCCTCGGTGGGTTCGTCGACCAGCAGCACCAGCGGATTGCCCAGCAGCGAGCGGCACATCGTGAGCATCTGCTGCTCGCCGCCGGACATGCTGCCGGCCTTGGTGTTGCGGCGTTCCTTGAGGCGCGGGAAGTAGTCGAACATCTCCTCGATGCGCCAGCGGTGCGCGCCGGGCACCGGCGTCTGCTCGCCCATGCGCAGGTTCTCGTCGACCGTGAGGTTGGCGAACACCTCGCGCTCTTCGGGCACGTAGCCGATGCCGGCGCGGCAGATGGCGTAGGGCCTTGCGCCCGCGAGTTCGCGGCCCTGAAGCCGGATGTGGCCGGAAGTCGGCGCGACCAGCCCCATGACCGCCTTCATCGTGGTTGAGCGGCCGGAGCCGTTGCGTCCGAGCAGGCTGACGACTTCGTTGCGCGCGACCTGCAGGTTCACGCCATGCAGGATGTGGCTCTTGCCGTAGTGGGCGTGCAGGTCCTCGACCTGCAGCAGGGTTTCGGTTGCGGCGCTCATGCGGCCACCTCCTCGCCCAGATAGGCTTCCTTCACGCTCGCGTTGGCGCGGATCTCGTCGGGCGTGCCGGTCGCGATCACCTGGCCGTAGACCAGCACGCTGATGCGGTCGCTGAGCGAGAACACCACGTCCATGTCGTGCTCCACCAGCATCAGCGCCCGCCCCTTGGTCACTTCGAGGATCAGTTCGGCGGTGTAGTGCGTTTCCTCGTTCGACATGCCCGCCATCGGTTCGTCCAGCAAGATCACCTTCGGGTCGGAGGCGAGCGTCATCGCGATCTCGAGCGAGCGCTGTTCGGAGTACGCCATCTCGCCGGCGATGGCGCCTGCCCGGCTCGTCAGCCGCACCAGCTCCAGCAACCGGCAGGTCTCTTCGCGGACGCGCCGGTCGCTGTCGATGAATTTCCAGAACGCGTACGCGAGACCGTGCGGACGCATCACAGCAAGCCGGATGTTCTCGAAGACGGTGAGTTTCGGAAAGATGTTGGTGATCTGGAACGAGCGCGCAAGGCCCAGCCGGTTGATCGCCTGCGGCGTTCGGCCGCCGATGGAATGCCCGTCGAAACGGACCGTGCCGGCGCTCGGCGCGAGATGCCCCGAGATGAGATGGAAGAGCGTGGACTTGCCCGCGCCGTTGGGGCCGATGAGCGCATGCCTCTCGGTGCCGAGCAGGTCGAGGTCCACGCCCCGCATGATTTCCGTCGGGCCGAAAGACTTGCGCAGCCCGCGGATGCTGAGGATCGGATCGTTCATGCGGCACCTCCCGCGCGCTCGGTGGCCTGCTTGAGTTGTCGCTGCCCGATCCACGCGAGCAAGGCGCCCGCGCCGATGAGCGCCACCGGCACCGCCCACGTCGCCACCGCCGTGGGCGACCAGGCGCGGGCAAGCAGCGTGACCGGCGGCCAGGCACCGCCCGCGGCGAGCTTGGCCATCGCGCGGTAGTCCTGCGAGAAGATGCGCTGCAGCATCTCGACCGCGAATGCACCGCCCATGCTCAGCAGCACCGCGGCGGCGATCGACAGCAGCAAGAGCGGCATCAGGCGCGCGATGCCGATGCGCTGGCGCAGCTGGCCTGCCATGCCGATGAGGCCGGCGAGCCCCGAGGGCATGAACATCATCACGAGCACGAATAGGATGCCCTGGTAGAGCAGCCACGACTGGGTGAGGTCGGAGACGGCATAGCCGAAGAAGGTCATGAGCGCCGCGCCGAATGCGGGGCCGAGGAACACCTTCACGCCGCCGATGTAGGTGTTGAGCACGACGGCGGCCGAGAGCGCCGGATCGAACACCACGTAGTTCGCCGATTCGTTGGACACCACCTGCAGGCCGCCCGCGATGCCCGAGAACATCGCCGAGATCGCGAACACCCCCATGCCCAGGCCGTGCACGTTGTAGCCGAGGAAGCGCAGCCGGTGGCTGTTTTCGCGCAGGCCGTAGGCGAGCCGCCCCATGGGCGTGCGCGTGAAGAGGTACAACAGCCCGACCGACAGCAGCACCCAGCAGAGCGTCAGGTAGTACACCTGCGTGGTCGATCCGAAATCCAGCCCCCATGCCGGCATGCGCATGGTGGACACGCCGGCCTCGCCGCCGAAGAGGCCCTTGAGGTGCGGCGCGAGCGAGTGCACCAGCTCGGCGATGGCGAGCGTGATCATCGCGAAGTAGGTGCCGGTGCGCTTCGTTGCGAACCAGCCCGCGATGCCGCCGAAGACCAGGCCGCAGGCGGCGCCCGCGAGCGGCATCAAGGGCGTGGGCAGGAGCCCCGCGCCGCCGATGGCGTTCATCGCATGCACCGTGCCGAACGCACCGACGCCGAAGTAGGCCGCATGCCCGAACGACAGCATGCCGGCCTGGCCGCACAGCAGGTTGTAGGCGCTCGCGAACAGCGCGGCGATGAGCATCTGGATGGCCGCGTTCAGCAGCCCCTGCGACAGCAGGAACGGCAGCGCGGCGAGCGCGGCGACGCCCGCGAGGACGAGGAGAAGGGCCGTCTTCATCGCATCACGCCTTCTCGCCCATCAGGCCGCTGGGCCGAACGAGCAGGATCAGCAGCATCAGCGCGAACGGAATGGTCGCGGACAGGCTGGAGATCTTCAGCGTCATCAGGCCGCCAACGCTCGTGGCCCACTCGCCAGCGCCGAAGAGCGCGAACAGATCGGCAAGGCTCCGGTCCACGCCGACGGCCAGCGAAGTGACCACGCCGATCAGCAGCGAGGCCAGCATCGCGCCGCCGAGCGAGCCCAGCCCGCCGACCACGACCACCACGAACACCATCACGCCGAGTTCGAGCGCCATGTTGGGGTTGGTCGTGTAGAACGCGCCGGCCACCGCGCCCGCGAGGCCCGCGAGCGCCGCGCCCACCCCGAAGACGCCCATGAACACCAGCGGCACGTTGTGGCCCAGCGCCTCCGCCATGCGCGGCTTGTAGATGGCCGAGCGCACCACGATGCCCACGCGCGTGCGCGTCAGCAGCAGGTAGATGACCACGAACATCGCGATGGCCACGCCGCCCATCAGGAGGCGGTACACCGGGTACTGCGAGCCGCCGACGGTGAAGGCCGACACATCGAGCGCCGCGGGAACGCGGTAGTCGACCGGGAAGTTGCCGAAGAAGAGCTTGATCGACTCGGCCACGATGAACGAGAGGCCGAAGGTCAGCAGCAGCTCGTGCGCATGGCCGTGGTGGTGCACCCGCCGAAGGAAGAAGCGCTCGACCACCACGCCCACCAGCCCCACGAGCACCGGCGAGACGACCAGCGCGAGCCAGAAGCCGATCGCGCCCTGCAGCGTGTACGCGAAGTACGCCCCGAGCATGTAGAACGAGGCGTGCGCGAAATTGAGCACGCCCATCATTCCGAAGATGAGCGTGAGCCCGGCGGACACCATGAACAGCAGCAAGCCGTAGATGACGCCGTTCATGAGGGAAACGATGATCTGGTCCATAGGTTTTCTCGGGGGCAGCCGAAGCTGCGCCGGCCGGGGCGCCTTCGCTCCGCCGGCCCGGTGAAAGTTCAGGGAATGCGCGGGGCTCAGCCGGGCCGCTTCATCGCGCAGCTGGCCTGTGCGGGCGTCGAGGCTTCCTGCGCGGTGAAGCGCTTGACCGGCTTGAAGCCCATGTCGGTGTCGTCGACCTTGAACTTCGCATCCTTGGTGACGGTGGACACCACCATCGGCAGCTGCGCCTGGTGGTCCGCGGCGCGCATGCTCATCTCGCCCATCGGCGTCTTGATGGTGGTGGCCTCCAGCGCCTTCGCGAAGGCATTCACGTTGAGCGCGCCGCCTTCGGGCTTGGTGCGCTTCAATGCGTCGGCCACCATGGCCATGCCGAAGACGGTTTGCGGTTCGATGAACACCGGCACGTGGCCGGTCTTGGCCTTGTAGTCGTTGACGAATCGCTCGCCTTCGGCGCCGCCCGCTTCCGGGTTGAAGGTCTGCACGACGAAATGTCCGACCGCCAGATCGCCGGCGTTGGCGAGGTTGCCCGGCTGGTCGAGGTAGACCGTGCCGAAGCGTGCCTTGAGGCCCGCCGACTTCGAGGCCTTCATCAGGAGCAGCAGGTCGTTGGACCAGTTGCCGGTGAGCACCGAGTCGGCCTTCGACGCGGCGATCTTCGCGACGTAGGGCGCGAAGTCCTGCACCTTGTTGACGTCGTGCAGCGTCTTCTCGACCACCTGGTAGCCGCCCGCCGCCGCGTTGTCGGCGATGGCCTTCTCCATGTCCTGGCCCCAGGAGTAGTTCTGGTTGATCGAGTAGACCTTGGTGCCCAGCGCATTGGCCTGCTTCATCGCGCTCACGAGCGCCTTGGTGCGCACCTGCGGATCGCCGCCGAAGCGGAAGTGATGGAAATTGCACTTCTCGCCCGTGAGCTCCAGCGCTTCGGCGCCGACGTTCAGGTAGACCATTTCCTTGCCGGGATTGCGCAGGTTGTACTTGCGCACGTCCTCGGTGATCTGCCCGCCGATGGCCGACGAGGCGCCCTGCACGATCAGCTGCACGCCGTCCGCTGCCGCCGCCTTGAGCTTGTCGGCCGCGCCTGCGGGCCCGCCCTGGTTGTCGTACTCCAGAAGCTGCACCGGTTCGCCGTTCCAGCCGCCCGCGGCGTTGATCTGGTCGATGGCGTAGCGAACGGCCGCGCGGTAGGCCTGTCCCGACGAGGCCTGCGGACCCGAGAGTGTTTCGAGCACGCCGATCTTGACCGGCGCGGCCGATGCGGTCGAGGCGGCGCCGCAGAGAAGGCCCACCGCGGGAACGAGGGCGAAGGCGAGTGCGTTGAACTTGTGCATTGATGTCTCCATGCTTTTTATGAAAAGGAAATCGAAAGGCGATGCAGCGGCCACGCCGGGGTCAGAGGTATTCCATGTTCCCGTCGACGCTGATCGCCTGGCCGGTCACGTTGCGCGCCGCAGGCGAAGAGAGAAAGAGCGCCATCGCCGCCACGTCGTCCAGCGTGACCATGCGGCGCAGCGAGATCTTCTGCAGGTACTGCGCGCGCATCGCCTCCACCGACACGCCCGCGGTCGCCGCGCGCGCACCGATCACGCTGTTCATGCGCTCGCCTTCCACTGTGCCCGGAAGGATGGCGTTGACGCGCACGCCGTGCGGGCCGAGCTCGATCGCCAGCGATTTCATGAGGCCGACGATGGCCCACTTGGTGGCGGCATACGGCGTGCGGAACGCATAGCCGAGCCGGCCAGCGACCGAGCTCATCGCGATGAGGCACGGGTTCTGCGCGGACTGCCGGAGCAAGGGCACGGCGCGCTGGGCGAAATAGAACTGGCTGTTGAGGTTCACGTCGACCGTGCGTTCCCAGTCGCCGCGGCTCAGGTCCTGGATCGCGCCGGTCGGCCCGGCGATGCCGACGTTGCTCACCAGCACGTCCAGGCCGCCGAGCGCGCCCTGCACGTCGTCGAAGACGAGGTCGACGTCGTCGGGCACCGAGGCATCCGCCATGCTCGAGGTGATCTCCGGCGCCTCGACGGCCAGGCGGTCGAGGGCGCCGCGATCGATGTCGCACACATGCACGCGCGCGCCGGTTTCGCGGAAGGCGCGGGCAACGGCCGCGCCGATGCCCGAGCCGCCCGCGGTGACCAGCACGCGCAGGCCGGGCGCGGGCCGCAGTGAATCGATGATGCTCATGGGATGTGTGGTGATGTCTCTTGTGAACGGTTCGGCACGGCAAGTGTCCGGATGCCGCTCGCCGAAACCTATGTGCGGCAAACACACATCCGAAGCCCGTGCGATGTGATCCATGGCGCACGCGGCGCGCACCCGCGCGAACTAGGGCTTGGGCCCATGCCCATGCGCGCATCGTTCTGCTAGCCTTCGCGCCCTATGCCGGCATCGCCCCACGAACGAAAGCGAACGAACGGCCCGTCGCTGGGCCAGACAGGCGACGAGATCGCACCCGATCTC
Organism: Variovorax boronicumulans; assembly: GCF_030812215.1. Classification (GTDB taxonomy): domain Bacteria; phylum Pseudomonadota; class Gammaproteobacteria; order Burkholderiales; family Burkholderiaceae_C; genus Variovorax; species Variovorax boronicumulans_C. Next base: position 546,392 of record NZ_JAUSSG010000004.1, read on the forward strand.
ATCGGCCTCCTGCACCGAAACGCATCCGCCGAGGAGTTCGCCGCCTGTCTCGCGCATGTGGAGTCGCTGCCCGATGCGCTGCAGCGCAAGCCCGGGCTGGTGGAACTGGTGCGCATGGCCATGGCGCTGCGCAACCGGCTCGAGCTTCACGAGCAGCGCGAACGCGGCATGCTCGCGGTGATCGAATCCGCGCAGGACCTGTCGAGCCGCCTGGATCTCGCGGGCTTGCTGAAAGCCATCGTGAGCCGCGCGCGCAAGCTGATGGGAGCGCACCTGTGCTGGCTCACGATCTACGACACGGCGAGCGGCGAGTTCCAGGTGGTCGTGGCCGACGGCGCCATCTCCGACCGCACCGGCAAGATGACCGCAGGCAGGAACCTGGGCGTCGCGGGGATCGTGATGTCCACGCGCCTGCCCTTCTTCACGCCCGACTACCTGCACGACAACCGCTTCGCGCACGACCCGGCGCTGGACGACACCTTCAGGGACGAAGGCGTCGCGGCGCTGGTCGGCGCGCCGCTGATGTGCGACGACAACGTGATCGGCCTGCTCTTCGTGGCCGACCGCTACCACCGCACGCACACGGCGCTGAACGTGTCGATCCTCTGCACGCTCGCCACGCATGCGGCGGTCGCCATCAACAACGCCAAGGCCTTCGCGGAAGCGAAGACGGCGCTGGAGAACGCGGACCTGGCGCGCGCTGAACTCGAGCGGCATGCGCGCGATGTGCAGGAGGCGGCGGAGGCGCACGAACAGTTGACTTCGCTGCTCGCGAAGGGCGCCTCGCTCGGCGCGCTGTGCGAGTCGGTCGCGCAGCTCCTGAACGGCAGCGTGCTGGTGCTCGACGAAGCCAGCGAAGTGATCGGCCGGGCCACCGCGCCGGGCTATACCGGCACGGCGGCCGATGCCTATGCGCCGCACGACGCGCACAGCGCCGCGCTGGCGCAGGCGCTGCGCGAGAGCCGCCAGGCCGGCCGCTCGGCGGTCGCCTACACGCGCGACGGCGAGCTGTGCCGCGCGATCGCGGTGATCGGCGGCAACGACGTGCTCGGCGCGGTGCTGCTCTTTCGGCACGACGACCTGCGCGACATCTCGGTGCGCACCTTCGAGCGAAGCTCGAGCGTCATCGGCGTCGTGCTGCTGTCGCAGGAGCGCGTGGAAGCGAGCAAGAGCCGCGATGTCTCGGCGCTGCTGCACACGCTCATCTCGCCCAGGCAGGACGAGCCGGCCCTCACGCAGGACCGCGCCGAACGCTTTGGCCTCGATCTTTCGCAGCCGATCTCGCTGATGGTGGTCGAGATGGAGCAGCCGCGGCCGGGCTTCTGGGCGCGGCGCCTCAGGACCGGCGCGCCCCTGTCCGACCTGGTGATGGACGAAGTCGACGGGGCGCTGGCCATCGTGTGCGGCGCGACGAAGGCGCAGGACGTCCTGGCGCAATTCACCGCGTTCGCCAGCCGCGAACTCGGCGATGCCTACCGGGGCGTGCTGTCGAGGCCGGTGCGAACGCCCGCGGAAATGCCGGCCCTGTACGCGACGCTGCGGCGCGCGCTCGCGGTGCTGGGCCGCCTGGGCATGCGCGGCCACATCGTCGGGCAGAACGAGATGGCGCTGTACTCGGTGCTGTTCGAGACGCACGATCAGGCGAGCCTGAACACCTTCCTGAATGCAACCATCGGCGCTGTGATGGGCCACGACAGGAAGCGCGGATCGGAACTGACGGCCACGCTGCTGGCCTATTTCGACAACAACCAGAACGCGAAGACGACCGCGGCACGCATGGGCATCCACGTCAACACGGTGCGGCAGCGGCTCGCGAGCGTGGAGGAATTGCTGGGCCACTGGGGCAACGCAAGCCGGGCGCTGGAGATCCACGTGGCGCTGCGGCTCTGGAGCCTTGGCATGGCGGGCGACGCGCCGGCGCTCGAAGGCTGACCCGGCCACGCCTGCACGCAGGGCGCGGGGGCGCGGCTCGCCGGGCCCGGCCAGGAAATCCAGGGAAATCACCACGGCGGTGCATCCGGACTGGCACGTCGCTTGCATAACCTGACCACTTGCTCTGATTAAGCGGTCAAACACACCATGCGCGTGCTCGTCGTCTACTGCCACCCGGTCGAAACCAGCTTCCATGCGGCCCTGCACCAGGAAGTGCTGAAGAACCTGCGCGCGGCCGGGCACGAGGTGGACGACTGCGACCTGTACGCCGAGGGCTTCGATCCGGTGCTTTCGCGCGAGGAGCGGCTGGGCTACCACGATGTGCCCGGCAACCAGCTGCCGCTCAAGCCGTACGTGGAGCGGCTGCAGTGGGCCGAGGGCATCGTGTTCTGCTTTCCGACGTGGTGCTTCGGGCTGCCGGCGATGCTCAAGGGCTACTTCGACCGGCTCTTCATGCCAGGCGTGGCCTTCGACATCAGCGACCCGGCGAATGTGAAGCCGATGCTCACGCACATCAAGCGCATCAGCGCCGTGGTCACCTACGGCCGGCCGCGCTGGATGGCCTGGTACATGGGCGATCCGCCGCGCAAGATCGTCACGCGCTACATGAAGCGGCTCACCGGCCAGCGGGCCAAGGTGGACTACCACGCCCAGTACCACATGAACGTGGCGACCGAGCCCCAGCTCAAGCGCTTCATGGCGCACGTCGGCCAGGCCATGGCGCGCTTCGCATGAACGCGCCCGTGCTGCTCGACAACGCGCGGCTGCCGCGCTGGTTGCTGCCCTCGGACTGGCCGCAACGCGATGGCATACCGGCGCTCGCGCGCATCGCGCTCGATGCGGGGCGCGTGCAATCGGTGCACCCTGCCGGCGAGGCAACGCCCTCGCCCCGAAGCTGGGACCTCGCCGGCACCCTCGTGCTCCCCGGCTTCGTCGATGCCCACACGCACCTCGACAAGGCCTTCACGCTCCCGCGCATGAAAGATGTGCGGCCGGGCCTGCTCGGCGCCATCGACGCGATGCTCGCCGACCGCGTGCACTGGAGCCCCGCCGACGTGCGCGAGCGCGCCGCGCGCGGCCTGCAGTGGGCGTGGGAATGCGGCACCACGCATGTGCGCACGCACGTCGACTGGTGGGAGCCCGATGCGGTGCCGCTGGCCTGGCCGGTGCTGGCCGAGCTCGCACAGGAATGGGCGGACAGGGTGCGGCTGGAGCAGGTCAGCCTGATCAAGCTGCCGCTGTTCGAAGACGCGGCACAGGCATTGCGGCTTGCGAAACAGGTCAAGGCCACAGGCCCGCATGCGCTGCTCGGCGGTTTCGTGCATTCGACCAACTGGAGCGAGAACGCGCTGCGCAACCTGCTCAATGCAGCGCAGGCCTGCGACCTGGACATCGACCTGCATGTCGACGAAGAACTCAATGCCTCGGCGGTAGGCCTGCAGGCCACAGCGCGCCTTCTGCGGGAAATCGGCTTCGAAGGCCGCGTGGTCTGCGGCCACATCTGTGCGCTCGCGGCACAGCCTGAGTCGCAGGCCTTCGCCACGCTCGATGCGGTGGCGCGTGCGCCGATCACCGTGGTCTCGCTGCCCGCGACCAACCTGCTGCTGCAGGACGCGGTCACGGGCCGCACGCCGCGGCTGCGCGGCATCACGCTCGTGAAGGAAGCGCGCGAGCGCGGCATTCCACTCCTGTTCGCGAGCGACAACGTGCAAGACCCGTTCTGCCGCCTCGGCAGCTTCGACCCCGTCGAGGCGCTGGGCACGGCCGCGCTGGTCGCGCAACTCGACGAACCCTTCGACAACTGGTCGCAGGCGCTGTGCCGCAGCGACTGGCTGCAACGCGCACCCGCCACAACGACGCCCACGCTGGTCGGCGCAAAGGCCGACCTGGTGCTCTTCACGCAGGCCGATCGCCACGGCTGGCCCTCGCGCACCGCCACCCGCGTGGTGCTGCGCGACGGCCGCGTGACGCACGGCGACGCGACACCTTTTTTCCCCAAGTAAAGAACAAGCAAGGATTCCCATGCTCCACGGCTACATCCCGCCCCACCGCTTCCTGCCCTACCTGAGCTGGACCGAAATCGCGGCGCTCCCCGACCGCGAGAACACGGTCATCGTGCTGCCCTGCGGCGCCATCGAGCAGCACGGCCCGCACCTGCCGTGCTCGGTCGACAGCGTGATCGCCTCGGGCGTGATGGGCCGGGCGCTCGAGAAGCTGCCCGCCGAGGTGCGCGCCTTCGCGCTGCCCACCATCACCTACGGCAAGTCGGAAGAGCACCTGCACTTTCCCGGCACGATGACGCTGACCGGCACCACGCTGCTCTCGACCGTGACCGAGATCGGCGAGTCGGTCTACCGCGCGGGCTTTCGCAAGCTGTTGTTCGCCAACGGCCATGGCGGCCAGCCGCAGGTGCTGGAGATGGCGGCGCGCGAACTGCGGCTGCGGCATGGCGACTTCGTGGTGGTGCCGCACGGCGTGTCGCGCCTGCCGAATGCGTCCAGCAAGCAGATCAGCGAGCAAGAGAAACGCCTGTCGATGCACGCCGGCCATTCCGAGACGGCGCTGATGCTCGCGCTCGCACCCGACACGGTGCACATGGAGCGTGCCGCGGCCAACTTTCCGCCGCCCTTCCCGATCAAGCTGCTGTCGGCCGACGGCCGCCCGGCCTGCGCATGGACCGCGCGCGATTTCGGCCCGAGCGGCGTCATCGGCGACCCGACCAGCGCCACGCGCGAACAGGGCATCGAGATCCTGGAGACGCTGTCCGACAGCTGGGTGCAGGCGCTGACCGAGCTGCATGCGCTGCGCTGGGTGGTGCGCGAGGAGCCCACCTGGGAGCGCGGCCACCAGCAGGGCTTCATCCAGCAGTCGTTCGTGCCGGCCTGAGGCGCACGCCTTGCATCGGCCCTTTTCTCTGTTCTTTCAATCCTGCCTACGAGAGGTCCCCACCATGCGTTCCTTCGCTCTTTCCCTGGCCGGCGCCGCCGCGCTTTCCCTCCTCGCCGCTGCCGCGCCGGCGCAGGCCCAGGACAAATTCACCTACATGACCAACTGGTACGCGCAGGCCGAGCACGGCGGCTTCTACCAGGCGGTGGCGCAGGGCATCTACAAGAAGTACGGGCTGGACGTGACCATCAAGATGGGCGGCCCGCAGGTCAACATCACGCAGATGATGGCGGCCGGCCAAGCCGACTGCATCATGGGTTCGAGCGACATCCAGATGATGCAGGTGCGCGAGGGCGGCGTGCCGGTGGTCAACGTCGCGGCCTTCTTCCAGAAGGACCCGCAGGTGCTGATCGCGCACGACGACGTGAAGAAGTTCGAAGACCTCAAGGGCAAGACGCTCCTGATCGGCGCGCAGGCCAACCGCGGCTACTGGCCGTGGCTGAAGGCGAAGTTCGGCCTCACCGATGAACAGACGCGGCCCTACACCTTCAACATCCAGCCCTTCGTGGCGGACAAGAACACCGCGCAGCAGGGCTACCTGACCTCCGAGCCCTATGCCATTCAGAAGGCAGGCGTGAAGAGCACGGTGCTGATGTTCAGCGACCACGGCTTCCCCGCCTACGCGACCACGGTGTCGTGCATGGAGAAGACGGTGAAGGACCGCAGCAAGCAGGTCGCCGCGTTCGTGAAGGCCTCGGCCGAGGGCTGGAAGAGCTACCTCGCCGACCCCGCGCCCGCCAATGCGCTCATCAAGAAGGACAACCCCAACATGACCGACGACCAGCTGGCCTACAGCGTGGCCAAGCTCAAGGAGATGGGAATGATCACGGGCGGCGACGCGGCCAAGCTGGGCATCGGCGTGATCACCGATGCGCGGGCGAAGGCGAGCTACGACTTTCTCGTGAGCGCGAAGCTTCTGGACCCCGCGAAGGTCGAACTGGCCAAGACCTACACGACCGAGTTCGTGAAAGACGCCAAGGTCATTCCCTGAGCCTTCGCCTTCCATGAACCGCATCGAACCCCACACCCTCGCGCCGCCGACGGCCCCCGCCGTGCCCGCGGTGGAAGTGCTCTCGGCCGAGAAAACCTACCCCAACGGCACGCAGGCGCTGTTGCCGGTGGACCTGTCGATCGCCGAAGGCGAGTTCGTCACGCTGCTCGGGCCTTCGGGCTGCGGCAAGAGCACGCTGCTGAAGATGGTGGCGGGCATGCTGGAGCCGAGCGACGGGCGCCTCCTGGTGTGGCGCAAGCCGGTGAGCCAGTTGCACGACAGCGCGCGGCGCATGTCGTTCGTGTTCCAGTCGCCCACGCTGATGCCGTGGGCCAGCGTGCAGACCAATGTGCGGCTGCCGCTGGACCTTGCCGGCGTGCAGCGCAAGGAGGCGGATGCGCGAGTGACGGAATCCCTGGCACTCGTGGGGCTGGAGAAGTTCGCCAGTGCGTTGCCGCGTGCGCTCTCGGGCGGCATGCAGATGCGCGTGTCGATCGCGCGCGGGCTCGTCACACAGCCCGATCTTCTCTTGATGGACGAGCCCTTCGGTGCGCTCGACGAAATCACGCGCCACAAGCTCGATGCCGACCTGCTCGAGCTCTGGCGCAAGAAGAAACTGACGGTGATCTTCGTGACGCACTCGATCCATGAGGCGGTGTTCCTGTCGAGCCGCGTGGTGATGATGGCCGCGCGGCCGGGGCGCGTGGTGGAGCAGTTCCAGATCGACGAGCCCTACCCGCGCAGCGCCGACTTCATGGTGACGCCCGAGTTCGCGAAGTATGCGAAGCGGCTGCAGGACAGCCTGCTGCGCGCAAGCCAGGGCGACGAGGAGCACGCGCAATGAAGCAAACGCCCCTTCTGAACCAACCGCGCGTGCAGCGCGTGTTGTACCCCGTGCTGATCGGCGTGGTGCTCGTGGCGCTGTGGCAATGGATGGTGGTGGCGATGGAGTTGCCGCCCTACCTCGTACCCTCGCCGTATCTCATGATGCAGACGCTGGTGACCGACTGGGTACCTCTCGGCAACGCGTTGCTGGTCACGCTCAAGATCACGGTGCTGTCGTTCGCGCTGGCGACGGTGGCCGGCGTGCTGATCTCGTTCCTCTTCGTGCAGAGCAAGCGCATCGAAACCGCGCTCTTCCCGTACGCGGTGCTGCTGCAGGTAACGCCCATCGTCGCGGTGGCGCCGCTCATCATCATCTGGGTGAAGAACCCGGTGGCGGCGATGACGGTGTGCGCTGCGCTGGTGGCGCTGTTCCCGATCATCAGCAACACGACGCTGGGGCTGCGCAGCATCGACCCCGATCTGCAGAGCTACTTCAAGCTGAACCGCGCGACCCGCTGGCAGCAGCTGGTGCGGCTTCGCATTCCGAGCGCGCTGCCGTACTTCTTCGGGGGCCTGCGCATCTCCAGCGGCCTCGCGCTGATCGGTGCTGTGGTGGCGGAATTTGTCGCAGGCACGGGCGGCTCTGGCGCGGGGCTGGCCTACCAGATCCTGCAGGCGGGCTTCCAGCTCAACATTCCGCGCATGTTCGCTGCACTGCTGCTCATCTCGCTGACCGGCGTGGCGCTCTTCGTGCTGATGGCCTGGCTCACCAAGGTGGCGCTGGGCTCCTGGCATGCGAGCGAACTTTCCCAAGACTGATATTGCTGACATCGACGACGACCATGAACGCTCCCGCTTCTTCCATCGAGCAACTGCTGCTCGAACTGCCCGACCTCGACTGGATCACCGACGAAGGGCGCGTCACGCGGCTCTCGCAGGATTTCTCGTGGTTCAGCCCGGTGCTGAACCGCCAGCTGAAGGACAAGCGCGCCGATGTCGTCGTGCGACCGCGCAGCGAAGACGAGATTCGCTCCGTGGTGGGTGCGTGCGCGCGCCGCGGCGTGCCGATCGTCATTCGCGGCAGCGGCACCGGCAACTACGGACAGACCACGCCGCTCGCGGGCGGCGTGGTGCTCGACATGACGGGCTACAACGCCTGCCTCTGGGTGCAGCCCGGCGTGGCGCGTGCGCAGGCCGGCATCCGACTCGGCGAACTGGAGAAGCAGACGAAGCCTTCGGGCCAGGAGATGCGCTGCGTGCCGTCCACCTACCGCAGCGCGACGCTGGGCGGGCTTTTCGGCGGCGGCTTCGGCGGCGTGGGCTCGATCAACTACGGGCCGCTCGGCGCGCCCGGCAACGTGCTGGGCATCCGCGCGATGACGATCGAGCCCGAGCCGCAGGTGGTCGAGCTGCGCGGTGCCGAGGCGATGCGCATGCACCACCTGTGGGGCACCAACGGGCTCGTGCTGGAGCTCGAGGTTGCATTGGCGCCCGCGCATCCGTGGCTCGAGACGCTGGTGACTTTCGACGACTTCGAGAACGCGCTGCATTTCGCCGACAAGCTCGCGAACGGGCCGGGCATCGTCAAGCGCGAGATCGCGTTCTTCGCGGCGCCGATCTCCGATCACCTCGCGCAGCTCGCGGCGCACCTGCCCAAGGGCTGCCACACGGTGCTGTCGCTGGTGGCGGAATCGTGCGAGCCGGCGCTGCTGCAACTGGCCGAGGCGCATGGCGGCACCGTGAGCTACCGCAAGACCGCAGCCGAGGTGCAGAAAAGCAACCGCACGCTGATGGAGTTCACCTGGAACCACACCACGCTGCATGCGCTGAAGATCGATCCGACGCTGACTTACCTGCAGAGCGGTTTCATTCCCGGCAGGCATGTCGAGCAGATCATCGAGATGGAAAAGCTGCTGGGCGGCGAGGTGATGATGCACATCGAGTTCATCCGCAACGTGGCGGGTCTCATGACCTGCAGCGGGCTTCAGCTGGTGCGCTTCAGCACCGAGGAGCGGCTCGCCGAGATCATCGACATCCACCGCGCGCACAACGTGCACATCAACAACCCGCACGTGAACATCGTGGAAGACGGCAAGGCCGGCGGGCCGCTGCCGGCCGAGGTGATCGCGGTGAAGAAGCGCTTCGACCCGATGGGCTTGCTGAACCCCGGCAAGCTGCGCGACTGGCCAGTGCGGCAGGCGGCCTGAAGGCGTTCAGCGCTGGCGGCGGCCCAGCGCGAAGGCGATGCCGACGATGGCGAGCATCGCGATCCACAACGGCCACAGGCCGAACGGCGCCACCCAGCGCGCGTACGGCGTGAGTCCGGTGCGGCCTTCGACCGTGGCTTCGAGCACGCCGCGCGTGAGGCGCGGCAACTGGTGCGTCACGCGACCTTCGGCGTCGATGACGACGGTGGCGCCGGTGTTGGTGGCACGCACCATCGGCCGCGCGAATTCGAGCGAGCGCATGCGCGAGATGGACAGGTGCTCGTCGATGGCGACCGAGTCGCCGAACCACGCGATGTTGCTCACGTTGAGCAGGATGGTCGGCGCCTTGGCCTCGTCGCGGAAGTTCGCGCCGATCTCGTCGCCGAACAAGTCTTCGTAGCAGATGTTCGGCGCGATGCGCTGGCCCTGCCAGACGAACGGGGCCTGCGCGAGGCCGCCGCGCTGGAAATCGCCGAGCGGGATGTTCATCATCTGGATGAACCAGCGGAAGCCCGGCGGGATGAATTCGCCGAAGGGCACGAGGTGGTGCTTGCTGTATTGGTAAGGCTGCGAGGCACCGGGCTGGAAGCCGAGCACCGCGTTGCTGTAGCCGCCGCGCCCGCCCAGCGGCAGGCCGACGATGGCCGCTTGCGTGCCGCTGCTGTAGCGCGCCTGGATCGCCTCGAGGTAGCCGGCCGGCAATTGCTGGGGCAGCAGCGGCACAGCGGTTTCGGGCGTGACGACGAGCGAGGCCTTGGCATCGCGCAGTTGTTCGCCGTACCAGCGCAGGGCGGTCTCGATGCCGCCACCGGGGATGAATTTCTCGTCTTGCGGGATATTGCCTTGCAGGAGGGCGACCTGGAGGCTGCCGCTGCCGGCGCCCCGCAGCGAGGGCGCGAAATGAGGGAGTCCGAACACGAGTGCGATCAGCACCAGCCCCTGCACGACCTCGGTGCGGCGCGGAAGGGAGCCCAGCGCAACGAGCGCCATCGCGAGCGCCGCGACGGCGCCGATGCCATAGACGCCGATCCACGGCGCCCATGCGGCGAGCGGGCCTTCCACATGCGCATAGCCGCCCGCGCCCCAGGGAAAGCCGGTGAACCAGCTGCCGCGCACGAGCTCGGCGAGCGTCCACAGCGCGGCGAAGACCAGCGCGCCGGTCACGCGTCCCTTCGGGCCGCGCACCACGAACCATGCGGCAGCCACGGCGTAGTAGAGCCCCAGCGCGGCGGCGAGCGCCAGCACGGCGATGGCGGCGAGCGGCGCCGGCAGCCCGCCGTAGGTGTGCATCGAAATGAAGAGCCACCAGAAGCTGCCGGCGAGCCAGGTGGTCGAGAAGAGCCAGGCGTGAAGCCCGGCGCGGCGCCAGCCGGCGCCCTCGGCACGCAGGCTGGCGAGCAGCCAGACCAGCGCCCCCATCGAAAGCAGCTGCAGCCACCACAGCGGCCTTCCGCCGAGCGGCCAGGCGATCGACAGCGACTGCGCCAATCCGGCCAACCCGAACCCGAGCAGCCGAAGCCAGGCCATCACAGGAGAAGCAGGCGAGATACGCGCCGTCGCCGCCGCGGGCAGCGGCATCAGTCGGCCGCGTCGCCGCCGCGTGCCGGCGACACCTTGAACCAGCGCACTGCGCCGCCCTTGGTGTGCAGCACCACGAAGTCGAAGCCGCCCATCGCATGGTGCTCGCCGCGCTTGGGCACGTGGCCCATCTCATGCGCGATGAGGCCGCCGATGGTGTCGAAGTCTTCGCTCAGTTGCTCTTCGTCGAACACGATGCCGAAGGCCTCGGCCACGCGCTCGATGGGCGTGTCGCCCGAGACACGGTAGGTGTGGTCGGCCAGGCCGAAGATGTCGCCCTCGTCCTCGGCGATGTCGAACTCGTCCTCGATTTCGCCGACGATCTGCTCGAGCACGTCCTCGATGGTGATGAGGCCGGCCACGCGGCCGAACTCGTCGATGACGATGGCCAGGTGATTGCGGTTGCCGCGGAACTCGCGCAGGAGATCGTTCAGGCCCTTGCTCTCGGGCACGAAGGTGGCCGGGCGCAACAGAGCGCGAATGTTCAGGCCCGGCGCGCGCTGCAGCTTGAGCAGGTCCTTCGCCAGCAGGATGCCGATGATGTTTTCTTTTTCGCCCTCGTACACCGGAAAGCGCGAATGCGCGGTGTCGATGATGAGGTGCAGCAGCGCATCGAACGGCGCATCGATGTTCACCAGGTCCATGCGCGGCGCGGCAACCATGACGTCGCCGGCAGTCATGTCGGCCATGCGCAGCACGCCTTCGAGCATCACGCGCGACTCGGCGCCAATCACCTCGTTGTCCTCGGCATCGGCCAAGGTTTCGATCAGCTCGTCGCGCGAGTCGGGACCAGGGTGGATGAATTCGGCAAGCTTCTGGAGGAAGCCGCGCTTGTCTTCCCGTTCTACGGGTGCGCGTTCAGGGTGAGGTTCGGCCACTGCGGGAGGGCGGAGTTGAGGAGGGACAAGGATAACGGATTGCGTGTGACACGCTCTACCGCCCGCTCGGCATAGGCCGTTTCGGGGCGCTCAGGGGGCAGATTTGCTGCGGGCATCGCGCATGCCGCTGCGCACTTCCTGCAGGCTCGCGAGGAAGGCCCAGAACTGCTTGGCGCGGCTCTTCAGGGCGAAGTCGACCGCCGCGTAGTGCTCCAGCGAGATCTGGCTCATGCGACTGTCGAAGGTGGCCTCCGGCAGTTGCAGATGCGCTTCGGCTTCGGCACCGCTGCGCACCACGGTCGCGCCGGCGTTGCGGGCGATCTTGAGCATGGCGGCGTTTTCGCTCAGCGCGTGGATGAAGAGCATGCCCACGCCTTCGTTGCGGGCGACGACCACCGCGCGCTCGAACAGGCGCGCGCCGTAGCCGCGGCCGCGGGCGTGCGCGGAGACCGAAACACCGAATTCGGCGCAGTCGCTGTGCTGGTCGCCCGGCGCGAAAGCCAGGTGGGACATCGCGATCAGTTCGAGGCGGCGGTTGTAGATGCCGAACATCTCGTCGCGCTCGAAATCGAGGCTGTCGACATAGCGCTGGACCTGCTCGTCGGCCGCGGCATAGCCGAAGCGCAGGTAACGGTCGTGGGGGGTCAGCGCCAGCAGGTGCTGCGCGATGCGCTCCCGCTCGCGGGGGCCGATCGAGCGGATCGGCACCATGACGGGCTGGGGCGAAGAGACAGCGCGTGGCTGGGTCTCAACCATCGGCGCTTTCAGGAAAGAGCCGAGGCCGAGAGACGCTTTGAGGAGGGTCTTGGCGGTAAGCATGGCTCAAATGTAAGGGTTTTCCCTTAACCAACAACCCACCAAGGACACTTCCAAGACACATTCGTGACCCATTACCAGAACACGTGGCGCCCGAGCAACCACTTCGTGGTTAAACGGGTACGGCTGTTGTGGCTTTGACACGGTCCAGCACGAAGCTGGTCTTGCAGTCTTCGACGCTGGGGTGCTTGAGCAGGGTGTCCATGATGAAGCGGCTGTAGTGCGCCATGTCGGCCACCACGACGCGCAACAGGTAGTCCATGTCGCCCGTGAGTGCGGCGCATTCGACCACCTCTGGCCAGGTCTGGACGCTGGCGCGGAACAGGTCCATCGGGTTGCGCTTGTGGGTCTCGGTGTGCTTTTCGAGCCGCACATTGAGGTAGGCCGTGAGGCCCAGGCCGATCACCTCGGGACGCACGAGGGCGACGTAGCGGTCGATCACCTTGCTTTCCTCCAGGCGCTTGACCCGCCGCAGCACGGCGCTGGGCGACAGGCTGACCTGCTCCGCGAGCTGGTCGTAGGTTGCGCGCCCGTCTGCTTGCAGCGTGCGCAGAATGAGCCTATCAATCTTGTCGAGTGCTTCCATTGGGCCATTTTTGCAGTTTTACTGCGCATCTGCTATCAAACGCGCCCGACAACGCTGAAAACTTGAGCGGCAACCAACCTACATTGCAGCACGGGCGTTTTTCGCCCACCTCTTACCTGTCTATCGATCCTTCTGGAGACCGCACATGAGCCAAGCCGACGCACCCGCCTTCACCCCTTGGGAGAACCCCATGGGGACCGACGGCTTCGAATTCATCGAATACGCGGCGCCGGACCCGGTCGCCATGGGCAAGGTGTTCGAGCGCATGGGTTTCACGGCCATCGCCAAGCACCGCCACAAGAACGTGCTGCTGTACCGCCAGGGCGATATCAACTTCATCCTGAATGCCGAGCCCGATTCGTTCGCGCAGCGCTTCGCCCGCGAGCACGGCCCGAGCGTCTGCGCCATCGCCTTCCGCGTGCAGGACGCCAAGCAGGCCTATGAGCGTGCCATCTCGCTGGGCGCCTGGGGCTTCGCCGACAAGGTCGGCCCGGGCGAATTGAACATCCCCGCCATCAAGGGCGTCGGCGACAGCCTGATCTACCTGGTGGACCGCTGGCCCGGCAAGAACGGCGCGAAGCCCGGCGATATCGGCAACATCGGCTTCTACGACGTCGACTTCGAGCCGCTGCCGGGCGTGTCCTCGCAGGACGGCCTGGCCACCAAGGGCAACGGCCTCACCTACGTCGACCACCTGACGCACAACGTGTACCGTGGCCGCATGAACGTGTGGGCCGGCTTCTACGAGAAGCTCTTCAACTTCCGCGAGATCAAGTACTTCGACATCGAAGGCCAGGTCACCGGCGTGAAGAGCAAGGCCATGACCAGCCCCTGCGGCAAGATCCGCATCCCGATCAACGAAGAAGGCAAGGAACAGGCCGGCCAGATCCAGGAGTACCTGGACATGTACAAGGGCGAAGGCATCCAGCACATCGCCATGGGTTCGGACAACCTGTACGAGACCGTCGATGCGATGCGTGCCAAGGGCGTCGTGCTGCTCGACACCATCGACACCTACTACGAACTGGTCGACAAGCGCATCCCCGAGCATGGCGAGAGCGTGGCCGAACTGAAGAAGCGCAAGATCCTGATCGACGGCAAGAAGGACGCGCTGCTTCTGCAGATCTTCAGCGAGAACCAGCTGGGCCCGATCTTCTTCGAGTTCATCCAGCGCAAGGGCGACGACGGTTTCGGCAACGGCAACTTCAAGGCGCTGTTCGAGAGCATCGAGCTCGACCAGATGCGCCGGGGCGTGCTGACCGCCGCAAAATAAGGCCCCCCTCAACCGCCCTTATTTGCCAGGAGCCTTCATGCGCAGCAGCAGCACGTCTTCGATCGGTTTGACCTTCATCGCGGCGGCTGCCGCCGTTCTTTCGGGTTGCGCGATGGCACCGGCGGCAACAACGCCCGCAGCCGCCTCGCACCTGGATTCGGTGCAGAAGGCTGCGGTGCTGCGCATCTGTACCCCTGGCGACTACAAGCCCTTCAGCTTCCAGAAGACCGATGCCTCGTTCGAAGGCATCGACGTCGACCTGATGACCGGCTTCAGCGCGAGCCTTGGCGCCAGGCCCGAGTGGGTCAAGACCACCTGGGCCAACCTGCTGCCCGACCTCGCCGCAGGCAAGTGCGACATCGCAGTGGGCGGCGTGTCGGTCACCACCGACCGCCAGAAGCGCGCCTTCTTCAGCACGCCCTACATGGTCAACGGCAAGACGCCGATCGCGCGCTGCGCCGACGTGGCCAAGTACCAGAGCGTCGCCGCCATCGACCAGCCTTCGACGCGCGTCATCTTCAACCCGGGTGGCAGCAACGAACGTTTCGCCCGTGCCAACTTCAAGCAAGCGAAGCTGACGCTGCACGGCGAGAACGTGACGATCTTCGACGAGATCCTCGCCAACCGCGCCGACGTGTTCGTCACCGAGGCGGCGGAGGCCATCACGCAGCAGAAGCTCAAGCCGGGCCTGTGCGCAGTGAACCCCGACAAGCCGCTGCAATACGGCGAGATGGCCTGGATGCTGCCGCGCGACGACGTGGCCTTCAAGTCGTACGTCGACCAGTGGCTGCACCTGCAGCAGGCCGGCGGCGACTTCCAGCGGGTGATGGACCGCTGGCTCAAATAACCCGAGAGAGAAACAAGATTCCCCATGGATTCCCCTGCCGCTGCCGTCATCCCCGCCGTCTATGGTGCATCCGATCGCCCGCCGCGCGGCGACTACTCGCGCGGCGGCTCGGTGCAAGCCGACTACACCTGCCCGCAGGACTGGGCCAGCTACACGGCGGCCGACCACGACACCTACCGGCGGCTCTACGAGCGGCAGGCCGCGCAGTTGCCGGGCCTGGCCTGCGATGCGTTCATCAACGCGCTCCCGTCGCTGGGCGTGAAAGACCGCATCCCGCACTTCGATGAAATCAACGAGCGACTGCACAAGGCGACGGGCTGGGAAATCGTCGCGGTGCCGGGGCTCATTCCGGAGCTGCCTTTCTTCACGCTGCTTGCGAACCGCAAGTTCCCGGTGACCGACTGGATCCGCAAGCCCGAGGAGTTCAACTACATCGTGGAGCCCGACGTGTTCCACGATCTCTTCGGCCACGTGCCGATGCTGTTCGACCCGACCTTTGCCGACTACGTGCAGCGCTATGGCGCGGGCGGCATCAAGGCGCACGAGTTGGGTGCGGGCGAAAAACTCTCGCGGCTGTACTGGTACACGGTGGAGTTCGGCCTGATTCGCCAGCCAGACGGCCTGCGCGCCTATGGCGCCGGCATCCTGAGCTCGGTGGGCGAACTCCAGCATGCCGTGCTCAGCAATGAGCCGCGCCGGTTGCCGCTGGACCTGCTGCGCGCCATGCGCACGCGCTACAAGATCGACACCTACCAGAGCAACTACTTCGTCATCGAAGACTTCGCGCAGCTCTTCGATCTCACGGCGCCGGATTTCACCCCGATCTACGAAGCGCTCGCGGTCGAGGCCGACATCGAGCCCGGCGTGCTGCTGCCGGGCGAGACCGGCAAGGCCTGAGAGAGGGCGCGCGCCGCGCAGCGGCGCTATCGCCTGCGCGACACCGCGCGCGGGCACCCTAGGACAAGCCCGCTGGTGGCTGGGAGCACCTCGCTCCCACAATCCGCGCCAAAGGAGCTTGCATGCAGACATCCGCGCGACAAAACTATCCGGCCGGCGTGCCCGAGGAAATCAATCCCGAGCAATACCGGTCCCTGCCCCACATGTTCGAGGAGGCGTTCGGTCGCTACAAGGACCGGCCGTTCTCGGTCTGCATGGAGCGCTGGATGACTTACGGCGAACTCGATGTGCTGTCGAAGGCGCTGGGCGCCTGGCTGCAGTCGAAGGGGCTCGAGCCGGGCGCGCGGGTGGCGATCATGCTGCCCAACATCCCGCAGTTCGCAGTCACGATGTGCGGCGTGCTGCGCGCGGGCTACACCTGCGTGAATGTCAACCCGCTCTACACGGCGCGCGAACTGGAGCATCAGCTCAAGGATTCGGGCGCGACGGCGATCGTCATCCTCGAGAACTTCGCCTCGACGCTCGAGCAGGTGATCGAGCGCACGCCGGTCAAGCACGTGGTCATGACCTCGATGGGCGACCTGCTCGGCGGCCTGTATGGCGCGTGGATCACGCTGGCCGTGCGTCACCTCGCCAAGATGGTGCCGCCGTACAAGTTGCCGCTGAGCGATGGGCGTACGGTGACGCCGTTCACGCAAGCCATCTCTGAAGGACGTGGACGCACGCTGGCGGCCGACCAGAGCACGCTCGATTCGATCGCCTTCCTGCAGTACACCGGCGGCACGACCGGGCTGTCGAAGGGCGCGGTGCTCACGCATCGCAACATCGCCGCCGCGACGCTGCAGGCCGAGGCCTGGTTCACGCCGGCGCTGGCCCGCGCCGGTGATCTCGCGAAGGTCAACAGCATCGCGGCGCTGCCGCTGTATCACATCTTCGCGTTGACGCTGTGCCTGCTGGTGATCCGGCAGGGCTCGCACATGACGCTGATCCCGAACCCGCGCGACTTCGACAAGTTCATCGCGGTGCTGAAGAAACGGCCGTTCCACATGCTGCCGGCGGTGAACACGCTGTTCAATGCGCTCTTGATGCATCCGCAGTTCAAGACGATCGACTTCTCGACGCTGTTCGTCTCGCAGGCCGGGGGCATGGCTGCGTCGGAAGGCACCGCGCGCAAATGGTTCGAGGCGACCGGCTGTCCGATGATCGAAGGCTGGGGCATGAGCGAGACCTGCGCGATCGGCACCAACAACCCGGTGTCGAACACCAAGTTCACCGGCACCATCGGGCTTCCGCTACCGAGCATCGAGATCGCGATCAAGGACGACGAAGGGAACTCGGTGCCGGTCGGCCAATCGGGCGAGCTCTGCATCAAGGGCCCCAACGTGATGACGGGCTACTACAACCAGCCGGCCGAGACCGCGGCCGCGTTCACCGCCGATGGCTTCATGCGGACGGGCGATATCGCCGTGATGCAGGAAGATGGCTACAGCCGCATCGTCGATCGCAAGAAGGACATGATCCTGGTGAGTGGCTTCAACGTGTTCCCCAATGAGTTGGAAAACGTGATTTCGCTATGCCCAGGTGTTGTCGAATGCGCGGCGGTGGGCGTTCCCGACGAGAAGCAGGGCGAGGCAATCAAGGTCTTCGTGGTGCGCCGGGACCCGAACCTGACCGAGGACGCGGTGCTGCAGTACTGCAATGGGCAGCTCACTGGGTACAAGCGGCCGAAGCACATCGAGTTTCGCGATTCCTTGCCGAAAACCAATGTCGGGAAGATCCTGCGGCGCGAACTTCGCACCAGCGCGAGTGCCTGAATGAGCAACGCCACGGCGAGCGCCGGCTTGCCGGCGAATGTCGTCGTGTTCGAGCGGGGATGGCTGTCGTCGAACAACATCCTCTTTGTCGGTGCGGAGGAAACCGCGCTGGTCGACACCGGCTATGCCACGCATGCCGAGCAGACGTTGGCGTTGGTCGAATCTGCGCTGGGCGCCCGGCCGCTGGATCGCGTGCTGAATACGCATTTGCACAGTGATCATTGCGGGGGAAATGCCGCGTTGCAGCTGCGCTACCCGGCGCTTCGAACAGATATACCTCCCGGTGAAGCGGCGCTGGTGCAGCGTTGGGACGAGCGCGGCCTGAGTTTCCTTGCGACGGGGCAGACTTGTCCTCGTTTTCGGTTCACGGGGCTGCTGCAACCTGGAACGGAATGCCGGCTTGGCGACCGTGCATGGGAAGTTCACAGCGCGCCTGGCCATGATCCCCATTCGATCATCCTGTTCGATCCGGTTTCGCGGACGCTGATCTCCGCGGATGCGCTGTGGGAGAACGGTTTTGGCATCGCATTCCCCGAACTGGCGGGAGAGCCGTCTTTTGGCGAAATCGCCGAGACGTTGGATTGCATAGAGAAACTGGCGCCGCTGCAGGTGATTCCTGGGCACGGCCGTGTGTTCAATAACGTCAGCAGCGCGTTGAGTACTGCACGCCGCCGTCTCGCGGGACTGCAGCGCGATCCAGTGAAGCACGCCCGGCACGCCATCAAGGTGCTGATGAAGTTCAAGCTGCTGGAAATGCAGCACATCGCTCTCGAAGACTGGTCGGCGTGGTTAAGGGGCACGCCCTACCTGGAGGCTATTCGCCTTCGCTTCTTTTCAGATGAAGAACTGAATCAGTTGACCGAGGATATCCTCGCCGAATTGATTGCCGCAGGCGCGGCCGAGAGGGATGCTCTGGGTATTCGCAATATCTGAACCCGGTCGTTTCAAAATAGAAAAACGTGCCATTCAGGATTGGCGCGCTTTGTTTATTTCTCAGATTTCGAATTCGAAATGCAAAAAACCCCAGTCATAGCTGACTGGGGTTTTCTGGGCTGTAAGAGCCTGACGATGACCTACTTTCACACGGGAACCCGCACTATCATCG
>NZ_JAUSSG010000005.1 GCF_030812215.1 Variovorax boronicumulans
CCGGTGCAGGTGGTCTTGACGGTCGGGCGGATGCCGACGATCTCGATTTCTTCACCAACCTTGATCACGCCGCGCTCGACGGCGCCGGTCACCACGGTGCCGCGACCCGAGATCGAGAACACGTCTTCGACGGGCATCAGGAACGTGCCGTCCACAGCGCGCTCGGGCGTCGGGATGTACGTGTCCAGCGCTTCGGCCAGCTTCATGATGGCTTCTTCGCCCAGCTTGCCCTTGTCGCCTTCCAGGGCGAGCTTGGCCGAGCCGTGGATGATCGGGGTGTCGTCGCCGGGGAACTCGTACTTGTCCAGGAGCTCGCGCACTTCCATTTCGACCAGCTCGAGCAGCTCGGCGTCGTCGACCATGTCGCACTTGTTCAGGAAAACGATGATGTAGCCCACGCCCACCTGGCGAGCCAGCAGGATGTGTTCACGGGTCTGGGGCATCGGGCCGTCAGCGGCCGAGCACACCAGGATGGCGCCGTCCATCTGGGCAGCGCCGGTGATCATGTTCTTCACATAGTCGGCGTGGCCAGGGCAATCCACGTGAGCGTAGTGGCGGTTGGCCGTTTCGTACTCGACGTGCGCGGTGTTGATCGTGATACCACGGGCCTTTTCTTCGGGCGCTGCATCGATCTGGTCGTAAGCCTTGGCTTCGCCGCCGAACTTGGCCGACAGAACGGTTGCGATCGCAGCCGTCAGCGTCGTCTTGCCGTGGTCAACGTGACCGATCGTGCCCACATTCACGTGCGGCTTGGTGCGGGTGAATTTACCTTTTGCCATTTTTCGACTCCGAAAAAAACGATTTCAACGCATGCAGATGGGTTGCAAACCTGCCGTTGCAACCCCCAGAAACTGGTGCCCTTTGCGGGAATCGGACCCGCGACCTCTCCCTTACCAAGGGAGTGCTCTACCACTGAGCCAAAAGGGCTTTTGTCTAACCAATCGCTTCCGGCGTCGAACCGGGTCTCTGGAGCGGGAGACGGGAATCGAACCCGCGTCATCAGCTTGGAAGGCTGGGGTTCTACCATTGAACTACTCCCGCATCGGGGGCACTTCAAGGCACCCAAAGCGCTAGATCCAATCGCTCTTAGAAACCAAATTCATCGCTGGTGGAGAGGGCTGGATTCGAACCAGCGTACTCGTAAGAGGGCAGATTTACAGTCTGCTGCCATTAACCACTCGGCCACCTCTCCGGCGAACCTCGAAATATAGCACGGTTTTGTGACTACACAGAACCCCCAGCGACAAGAAGAAGCGGAAGAACTGCACGAGGCGTTGACCGCGGCGATTATCCGCGAATTCAGCCGCCTCCCTGGTGCGCCTCCCGCCAGGCACGCGCCTCGCCGAAATGTCCGCATCCGATGAACGGCACAGGCGGGCGCAAGGCGGAAAGTGGCGACGGATGATTCGACATCAGCACCTTGTGGCGCTTAACGTCGATCAACGCACGCTTACTTTGCGCGTGCGAGCCCCAGAGCATAAAAACAACAGGTTTCGCGCCGTCAGATACATGTCGAATGACGGCATCGGTCAACACCTCCCAACCCCGGCCCGAATGACTCGCCGGCTGGGTTTCCTCGACGGTGAGGCAGGTGTTGAGCAGCAACACGCCATGCGTCGCCCACTTCACCAGGCTGCCACCCGGATTCGGAAACTGCGGCGGCGGCGTACCGAGATCGCGCTGCAGCTCCTTGAAGATGTTGCGCAGCGACGGCGGCAGCGCCACGCCGGGTGCCACCGAGAACGCAAGCCCTTCGGCCTGCCCACGCCCGTGGTACGGGTCCTGCCCCAGGATCACCACGCGCACGTCTTCGGGCGGCGTCAGCTCCAGCGCGCGCAGCGGTTGCGGCGGAAAGATCACGGCGCCCGCATCGAGGCGCTCACGCAAGAAACCCTGCAGCTTCTGCCCCACGACACCGCCGAAAAAATCGTCGACCAGCGGCTGCCAACCCGGTGCCACCGGCCAGTCGGCAGGATCGCTGCTCGACAGCTGATCGGCCCGGCTCATTGGAACAACGCAGCGAGGGCCTCGCCGGGTTCCTTGGCGCGCATGAACGCTTCGCCGACCAGGAATGCGTTGACGCCCGCCGCACGCAGCGTGGCAACGTCTTCGCGCGTGGCGATGCCCGATTCGGTCACCACCAGCCGATCGGCCGGCAGCTTCGGCAGCAGGTCGATGGTGGCCTGGATCGACACCTCGAAGTTGCGCAGATTGCGGTTGTTGACGCCAATCAGCGGCGTCTTGAGCTTCAGCGCGCGATCGAGCTCAGCCGCATCGTGCACCTCCACCAGCACCGCCATGCCGAGCCCCAGCGCGATGGCTTCGTAGTCCTTCATCTGCGCATCGTCGAGGCACGCGGCGATCAGCAGGATGGCGTCCGCGCCCATCGCGCGCGATTCGTACACCTGGTACGCATCGACGATGAAATCCTTGCGCAGCACCGGCAGGTCGCACGAGGCGCGGGCCTGCTTGAGATAGTCCACGCCGCCCTGGAAAAACTGCTTGTCCGTCAGCACCGAAAGGCATGCCGCGCTGACAGTGCCATCGCCCTCGGCGTAGCTCTGCGCGATGTCCGCCGGAATGAAGTCTTCGCGCAGCACGCCCTTGCTCGGGCTGGCCTTCTTGACTTCGGCGATCACGGCGGCCTGGCCGGCGGCAATCTTAGCGCGCAGGGCAGCTTCGAAATCGCGCGTGAGTACGCGGCTCTCGGCGTCGAAGCGGACGGCTTCGAGCGGTGCGCGCTTCAGCGCGGCCGCCACTTCCTGGTGCTTGACGGCAACGATCTTGTCGAGGATGTCGGACATGGCTTGGGATGCTTTCGGTTGTCTCTGAGGCTCAGACGGTCGCGGAGGCCTTGACCAGCTCGGCGAGCTTGGCCTTCGCCGCGCCCGACGCGATGGCTTCGCGCGCGCGTTCGACGCCCGCGGCCACCGAGTCGACCACATTGGCCGCATACAGCGCCGCGCCGGCATTCAGCAGCACGATGTCGAGCGCCGGGCCGGCCTGATTGTCGAGCACCCCCAGCAGCATCGCTTTCGACTGCTCGGGCGTTTCCACACGCAGCGCGCGGTTGCTCGACATCGCGAAGCCGAAGTCCTCGGGGTGCAGTTCGTATTCGCGGATCTCGCCGTTCTTGAGCTCGCCCACCAGCGTGGCGGCGCCCAGCGAAATCTCGTCCATGCCGTCACGGCCGTAGACCACCATCGCGTGCTCGGTGCCCAGGCGCTGCAGCGCGCGCACCTGGATGCCCACGAGGTCGGGGTGGAACACGCCCATCAGGATGTTCGGCGCGCCCGCGGGATTGGTCAGCGGCCCGAGGATGTTGAAGATGGTCTTGATGCCCAATTCCTTCCGCACCGGTGCGACGTTCTTCATCGCCGGGTGGTGGTTGGGCGCGAACATGAAGCCGATGCCGCATTGCTCGATGGAGCGCGCGATCTGCTCGGGCTTCAGGTTGATGTTGATGCCCAGCGACTCCAGCACATCGGCACTGCCCGACTTGCTCGACACGCTGCGCCCGCCGTGCTTGCTCACCTTCGCACCGCCCGCGGCCGCGACGAACATCGAGCAGGTCGAGATGTTGAAGGTGTGCGAGCCGTCGCCGCCGGTGCCCACGATGTCCACGAGGTTCGTGGTGTCGGTCACGGGCACCTTCGTCGACACCTCGCGCATCACCTGCGCGGCGGCGGTGATCTCGCCGATGGTTTCCTTCTTCACGCGCAGGCCCGTGATCAGCGCAGCCATCATCACGGGCGAGCATTCGCCGCTCATGATGAGCCGTACGATGTGCAGCATCTCGTCGTGGAAAACCTCGCGGTGCTCGATGGTGCGCTGCAGCGCTTCCTGGGGGGTGATCATGGTGAGTCTCCTCGGTAGATGTCAGTGGCCGATGCGAACGGCCGGTGCGTCGGTGAACGCGAGCTTGAGGCCGAAGCCGATGAAGAGGACGCCGGCCGCACGGTCGAGCCAGTGCATGCCCTTCTGCACGGCGCCGCGGCGCGCCATCCAGCCCGCCGCCACGGCCCACCCCACGTTGACGGGGATGGCGTTGAGGTTGAACAGCACGCCCAGCAGCACGAAGTACAGCGCCTTGTTGTCGGCGCCGGGTGCAATGAACTGCGGCACGAAGGCCAGGAAGAACAACGCCACCTTGGGGTTGAGCACGTTCGTCCAGAAGCCGCCGAGGAAGATCGCCTTGAGACTGCGCTCTCCGCCCACTGCTGCGGCGGCCCTGCCGAGATCGGCAGGCGGCGCCGGACGCGACAGCACCATGCGCACGCCGAGGTACAGCAAGTAGGCCGCGCCGATGTACTTGAGCACTGTGAAGGCCGCCGCCGATGTCGCCATCAGCGTGCCGACGCCAACCGCTGCCGCGAAGATGTGGACGAAGCAGCCGGCGGTGATGCCGAGCCCCGCCACGATGCCGGCGCGCACGCCCGAGCGCAGCGAGTTCGTCACGACGTAGAGCACATCGGGCCCCGGCGTGAGGTTCAGCAGCCAGCCGGCGGCGATGAAGGCGAGCAGATGGGGAAGATCAGGCATCGCGTCCTCGCCGAATTCAGGACTTGAAGAAGGCGCGGATCGCGGCCACGGCCCGGTCCACGCCCGCGGCGTCGACATCCAGGTGCGTCACGAAGCGCAGGCGATAGAGGCCCGTCGCGAGGATGCCCTGGCTGTTGAGGCTCGCAAGCAGTTCCGACGAACGCGCCTGCGCCGCGCCCGTGAGGTCGACGAACACGATGTTCGTGTGCGGCGCCTCGACAGTCAGGCCTTCGATGCCTTCGAGCCCTTGCGCGAGGCGCTGGGCCAGCGCGTGGTCGTCTGCAAGGCGATCGACGTGGTGGTCGAGCGCATGCGACGCTGCCGCAGCCAGCAGGCCCGCCTGCCGCATGCCGCCGCCCGCCATCTTGCGGATGCGGTGCGCCCGCGCGATGAACTCGCGCGAACCGACCAGTGCCGAGCCGATGGGCGCGCCCAGGCCCTTGCTGAAGCAGACCGACACGCTGTCGAAGCACTGCGCGATGCGGCGGGCTTCGGCGCGGATGTCGCTGCGCTTGTTCAGCGCGGCCTGCGCGGTCGCGGCATTGAAGAGGCGCGCGCCGTCCAGGTGCCGCTGCAGCCCCTTGCTCTTCGCCAGATCGGTCGCGGCTTGCACGTACTCGAACGGCAGCAGCTTGCCGCCCAGCGTGTTCTCCAGCGCCAGCAGCTTGGTGCGCGCGAAGTGCGCATCGTCGGGCTTGATGGACGCCTCGATCTGCGCAAGCGGCAGCGTGCCGTCGGGCGCGTGATCGAGCGGTTGCGGCTGCACGCTGCCGAACACCGCCGCGCCGCCGCCTTCCCAGCGATAGCAGTGCGCCTGCTGGCCGACGATGTATTCGTCGCCGCGCCCACAATGCGAGAGGATCGCGCACAGGTTGCTCTGCGTGCCGGTCGGCACGAACAGCGCCGCCTCGAAACCCAGCAGCGCGGCGATCTTTTCCTGCAGCGCGTTGACGCTCGGGTCCGTGCCGAAGACGTCGTCGCCCAGCGGCGCGGCCATCATGGCTTCGCGCATCGCGGGGGTGGGTTGGGTGACGGTGTCGCTGCGCAGGTCGACGAGGGAAGAGCGGTCTGCTGTCATGGCGGATCAGTCCAGGAAGTTCTTGAGCATGGCGTGGCCGTGCTCGGTGAGGATCGATTCGGGATGGAACTGCACGCCTTCGATGCGCACATCGTGCGCGTACCCGGTGTGCCGCACCCCCATGATCTCGCCATCGTCGGTCCATGCGGTGACAGCCAATGCTTTCGGGCAACTCTCGCGCTCGATCGAGAGCGAGTGATAGCGGTTGACGATGAACTTCTGGGGCAGCCCCGCGAACACGCCCTCTTGCGTGGTCGTGATCTCGCTGGTCTTGCCGTGCATCAGTTGCTGCGCCCGAACGATCTTGCCGCCGAAGGCCGCGCCGATGGCCTGGTGGCCGAGGCACACGCCAAGAATCGGCAGCTTGCCCGCGAAGGCCTCGATGGCCGCCACCGACACGCCCGCTTCCGCAGGAGAACACGGCCCCGGCGACACCACGAGCCGCGTCACGCCGGAGGCGATCAGCTCACCGATCTGCGCCACCGTGATTTCGTCGTTGCGGTGCACCTGCACATCCGCACCCAGCTCGCCGAAGTACTGGACGATGTTGTAGGTGAACGAATCGTAGTTGTCGATCATCAGCAGTTTCATGGCTTGCTCACAATCCGGTGCACGCCCTTGACGACGGGGAACACGTTGAAGTTGATCAAAAGGCCCAGCTTGAGACCCGAGAGACGCAGCGCCGCGAGCACCTGCGCGCGGTGCAGGTCGGTCAGCACATCGACCGCCTTGAGCTCGACAATGACCGACTGCTCGATCACGAAACCCGCGCGGTACACCTCGCCGAGCGAGCGCCCCTTGTAGGTGGCCGACAGCGCAACGTCGCGCGTGAAGCCGATCTCGCGTTCGGCCAGTTCGATGGCCAGCGCGGCAGCGTAGGCGCCCTCGTCGAGCCCCGTGCCGAGCACGCGCTGCACCTCGACGGCGGCGCCGATGATCTCGTGCGAGAAGTCGTTCTGAATATCGGGTGCGGTGCTCATTCCAGGCCTTCCTCGACCAGCTCGGCGGCACGCAGGAGTGCGCGCGCCTTGGCCTCTGTTTCTTTCCATTCCAGCTCGGGCACCGAGTCGGCGACCACGCCGGCCGCGGCCTGCACGTGCAGCATCTGGTCCTTCACGATGCCGGTGCGGATCGCGATCGCCACGTCCATGTCGCCCGCATAGCTGATGTAGCCGCAGGCGCCGCCGTAGAGGCCGCGCTTGGTGGGCTCCAGCTGGTCGATGAGTTCCATCGCATGCACCTTGGGGGCGCCGGTCAGCGTGCCGGCGGGGAAGGTGGCCTTGAGCACGTCGATGGCGGTCATGCCGTCCTTGAGCGTGCCCTCGACGTTGCTCACGATGTGCATCACGTGGCTGTAGCGTTCCACCGCGAAGGCCTCGGTCACCTTCACGGTGCCGGTCTTGGCGATGCGGCCGATGTCGTTGCGCGCGAGGTCGATCAGCATCACGTGCTCGGCGCGCTCCTTCGGGTCGTTGATGAGCTCCACCTCGGCGGCCTTGTCGAGTTCGATCGAGGCGCCGCGCGGGCGCGTGCCGGCCAGCGGGCGGATGGTGATCTTCTGCTCGCCCTCGCCCGTGTTCTCCTGGCGCACCAGGATCTCGGGCGATGCACCGACCACGTGGAAATCCCCCAGGTGGTAGTAGTACATGTAGGGCGATGGGTTCAGCGAACGCAGCGCGCGGTACAGCGACAGCGGTGACTCGGTGTAGCGCTTGCTGATGCGCTGGCCCACCTGCACCTGCATGAAGTCGCCGGCGGCGATCATTTCCTTGGCGCGCTCCACGGCCGCAAGGTAGTCGGCCTTGGCGAAACTGCGCTCGGCCGGATGCGGCTGCGTGGGCTTCACGATGGGCGCGGCCACCGAGTACTTGAGCTTTTCCTTCAGCTCGCGCAGGCGCCGCTTGGCGTTGGCGTAGGCCTCGGGTTGCTTCGGGTCGGCGTAGACGATGAGATACAGCTTGCCCGAGAGGTTGTCGATGACGGCGAGCTCCTCGCACTGCAGCAGCAGGATGTCGGGGCAGCCGAGCGTGTCGGGCGGGCAGCTTTTTTCGAGCTTGCGCTCGATGTGGCGCACCGTGTCGTAGCCGAAGTAGCCGGCGAGGCCGCCGCAGAAACGCGGAAGGCCCGGCCGGAGCGCGACCTTGAAGCGCTTCTGGTACTGCGCGATGAAATCGAGCGGGTTGCCGGCGGCGGTCTCGACGACCTGGCCGTCGGTCACCACTTCGGTCACGGCATCGGCACCGAAACCGCTTGCGCGCAACAAGGTACGTGCGGGCAGGCCGATGAAGCTGTAGCGCCCGAAGCGCTCGCCGCCCACGACCGATTCGAGCAGGAAGCTGTGCTTGCCGCCGCCCTGGGAATGGGCAAGTTTCAGATAAAGGGAAAGGGGCGTCTCGAGGTCGGCAAAGGCCTCGGCCATCAGCGGGATGCGGTTGTAGCCCTGGGCGCTGAGGCTCTTGAATTCAAGTTCGGTGATCACGGATTCGTTCTCCAGTTGCCGGCCGACGCGTCTTCGGTCGGTGGCAAGGTCATTCACTGGTGGCCCGGAGTCGAGGGAATCGATCCGGCGCCGCGGGCGCACGGCGTGCGCCGTGCAATCAAACAGTCAGCGAAGTATGGCTACGCCAGGGCCAGGCTCCCCGGCTGCCTTCACCTGTTTGATTGATGTGATGAACGAACATGGAAGCGGGAGTTTAGCCCACGAAAACGGCCGATTGAGCAATAAAGCCGGTTTCAGGGTTCCCCCGAAGCCTTGGCGGTAACACGAAAAGATACATTCGCACGACCGTTCGCAAATTCAAGGAGGCTCCACTTGCCCGCACTCTCGATTCCCAAGGTGTTCTCGCGTCTCGCCCTGCTGGCCTGCCTGGCATCGGCGCTTGGCGCCTCGGCCGCGCAAGTGGATGTCGCCGGCGTCAAGCTGGAAGACCGCCTGGACCTGCGCGGCACCCCGCTGCAGCTCAACGGCGCGGGCGTTCGCTTCAAGGCCATATTCAAGGTCTACACGGCCGGCCTCTACGTCGGCAAGAAGGTTTCGACCACCGAAGAGGCACTGGCCGCCCCCGGCCCCAAGCGCGTGGCGATCACGATGCTGCGCGACATCGATGCCAACGAACTCGGCAAGCTCTTCACCAAGGGCGTGGAAGAGAACTCGCCGAAAAGCGAAATGGTCAACCTCATTCCGGGCCTGCTGCGCATGGGCCAGATGTTCGCGGACCAGAAGCAGCTCAAGACCGGCGACACCTTCACCATCGACTGGCTGCCCGGCACCGGCACGGTGATCACCGTGCGCGGCGTGCCGCAGCCCGATCCGGTGAAGGAGCCGGCCTTCTTCAATGCGCTCCTGCGCATCTGGCTCGGCCCAAGCCCGGCCGACTGGAAGCTGAAGGACGCGCTGCTCGGCAAGTCCTAGCCGGGGCCTAGAGGTCGGCCAGCGAATCCACGAAGCCGTCCGCATCCACGTCGCGCACCGGCTCGCCGTGGTTGTAGCCGTAGGTCACGAGCACGACCGGGCAACCAGCCGCCCTTGCGGCGCGCGCGTCGTTGCTCGAATCGCCCACCATCAGCGTGCGCGACGGCACCGTGCCCAGCGCCTCGCAGGTCTTCAGGAGCGGCAGCGGGTCGGGCTTCTTGCGCTCGAAGGCATCGCCGCCGAACACCAGTTCGAAAAAGCCATCCAGCCCTTTTTCGGCCATCAGCGGCTTGGCGAACGAGGTCGGCTTGTTGGTGAGGCAGGCCAGCCGCAGGCCCCGCGCGCGCAACGCCTTCAGCCCCTCGAGCACCCCTGGGTACAGCGCCGAGTGCTGGCCGTTGATGGCGAGGTAGTGGTGCTGGTAGCGGTCCCAGGCGCGGTCGAAGAGCGCCTGTGCCCTGGCCTGCACATCGACCCCGCCGGCGGGCGTCATGACATGCACGAGCGCCGAATGGATCAGGTGCTCCGAGCCCTTGCCCACCATCCGTTCGATGGCGGAAGGCGCCACCGGCGGCAGGTCCAGATCGCGCAGCATGCGGTTCAGGGATTCGGCGAAATCGCCGAGCGTGTCGACCATGGTGCCGTCGAGGTCGACGATGGCGGCGTCGAAGCGGGTGCGGTCGAAGCGAATGGAGTTCAAGACAAACAAATAGAGTTCAAAAAACTGCTCGGTACTTTACCGGGCATGAAGAAATAGAGTCCAAAACATTTCGATGGCGCAGACGGAAGGCGAAGGTTCCAGACACACCTCATCGACGATGGGAGAGCCGAGTGTTGATCGGCGGAATCCAGCAGATTCGAGGACGCCGCCGAGAAGTACGCGGAGATCGTCGAGTGCTACAACTTTAGCGGCGGCTACGACTGCCTGCTGAAGTGGTGGCGCCCAGCGTCGGCCATTTCAGACCCTGATGGAACAGATGCTGGAAGACGACATCGGCATCGAGCGCTTCGCCAGTCGGATCGTCCTGCGCCAGTCGCTAAACCGGCGCGGATATCCGCTGCGCATCAGCATGCCCCAGAAGCGGTGAAAGACGTGCTCCTGAAAGGATCCTCGACGACTTCGCCAAGGAGCATCCCCAGGCGGGATAAGACTGCCGTGCTTCCCCGGCCGCCACATCGGCCCCGCGCCACGACGGGGCCATATGACCGCTACTTCAACGCAGCGCCGCCTCTCGCGAGGTATTGCGCGGAAAGGCGCGCGAACTGGCCTCCGTCCGTGCTGATCGAGGTCTGGTGGCTGCCGCCCGCGCTGAAGACCATCCCGATGGTGTGCATGTCGCCGTATTCCTGGGTGTTGGTCAGCATGTAGTCGACGTGGTTGTCGCGGTAGTGCTGGTCGGTGCCGCCGGGCGTGTCGGAAGGCACGCCCATCGGCGTCTGCCACCACAGGATCGGAAGGCCGTTGCCCAGGGCCGTGCGGTAGTCCGAATACTGCTTCTGGTTGTCGTGGAAGTTCGGGCTGGTCTGGTTGCTTGCATCCCAGTAGAACGGGGCGCTTCCGTTCTGGCATTCCGCGGGCCTCGATGCCGCCTCCCGGCAGCCCGCGTCGCGGTCGCTGGTCTGGGCGACGATGAAGTCCGCCTGGTTCGCGCCGGCGGCCCGCATCATCGCTGCAACCTCGACGGGCGTGCCGTTCCAGAAAGCGGGCGGGAACCCGATCAGCGCCTTCGGCGCGACCTTGCGGCCCATCTGCACGAAGCACTGGCCGAGGCCCGCAACGGTGTCCGGCAGAGTGCTGCATTCCGGCTGGCCCCTCACGGCGGCGGCCATCTTCGTCAGGTCGCGGCCGGGCGCCTGCGATGCGGCGAAGCCCCAGAAATCCGGCTCCACGTTGACCAGGGCAGGCTTGTCAGATTCCGCGATGCGCTGGTACATCAGCCGGACTTGGCCCCAGTACTTGTTCATGAAGGTCGCATCGTTGATGCTGCTCAGGTTGCCCTCGCCGTTCGCGGTCATCTGGTAGAGCGTGAACATGGGCACTGCGCCGTAGTCCTTCGCAGCTTGCGCAGTGGAGGTGACGTAGGTCCCATCGGGACTGTTCCACGTGGGCCAGAAGCCCGGTCCCACACCCACCAGATAGCGCTCCACGATGTCGGGGTGGATGTCCTGGCTCTTCATGTCGTCGATGGAAGTCGCTCCCAGCCCGACCAGCACACGGGAGGGTTTGCCGAGCTTGTTGGCCAGGGCGACGGTGGCCGGCACAGGCGCGTTGCCGCCGCTCGTGCCGCCAGTGCCACCGCCGGAGGTATTGCCGGCCACCTGGCCGCCGTCGGATTGACCGCCGGTGCCGGACTGGCCCGTCGGGCTGCCGACCAGCGGAATGCCCGTACCTCCACCGCCGCCACCTCCTCCACCACAGCCGAAGAGCAGCAGCGAGGCCGTCAGCGCGGAAATGCATCGTCGAGAAAGAATGTTCATGAGAGAGGTCTGTTCAGTCGAGGGAAACACCGGCGCGCTTGTGCAGGCGGGCGCCGATTCGGGTTCAGGGTTGTCCGGGCAGCGCGGCTGCCCGATGGCGCTCAGCGGGCGAGGTTCGCGATGAAGGCTGCGTCCTGCGCGCCGCTGTAGATGCGGAAGTCCTGCATGCGGCCCTTGAAGTAAGGGTCGCCACCGTACTGGGAACGGCCCAGCCAGGTCTGCGTGGTGCGGCCCAGTTGGAAGGGATTGATCCAGATGCCGTCCGCGGTGGCGACCTGCGTGCCGTCCACGTAGAGCGTGCCTACGGTGCCCGAGAGCGTGACCGCCACGTGCACCCAGCGCCCGGCGGGCAGTACGTCGGTCGTCACCGACTCTTCGTTCCAGAACTGATTGCGCGTGCCCGAGAAGCGCAGCTTGCCGCTGCCGTCCCGCGGGATGAGCCCCATGTAAGTCACGTCGTTGGAGCCGAAGTCGAAGATGCGCGCATTGACCACCGAAGCATCCCAGTAGACCCACACCGCCACCGTGAAATCGCCCAGGGCCGACACGGCCCCGTCGGGCAGCTGGACGTGACCGCTGCGGCCGTCGAGCTGCACGGCGCTTGCGCCTTTGCGTCCTTCGCCCCAGCTCGTGCCGCCCTTCAACTGCGCATGCAGCCCGCGGCCGCTGGCATCGTTGGCATCGCCGCTGAGCGGCAGGTGCAGCCACAGCTCGCCGGGGACCGCCACGCGCACGGTATCCGCACCGGTCATCTCACCGGCGCCGGTCACCGCCACGATCCGGTAGTACCACGTGCCCTGAACAGGATCGTCGGTGTAGGTGCGCGGTTCGGTGACCGGCGCGAGGGTCGTGAACGGACCGTTGGGCGAAGCCGCGCGCTGCACGAGGTACTGGGACGCGCCTGCGGTGCCCCACCAGGACAGCTGCACCTTCGCGTCGCTCAGGAATGCGCTCAGGCCGCTCGGCGCAGCGGCAGGGACCGGATCGCGCGCATAGAGCAACGTGCCGATGCCCGGCTGGTCGCCGCCATCGACGCGCTCCGGCCGAATCTTGTCGAGCATCGCCTTGGTCCAGGGTGCCGAGAGTCCCTTGCGGCTCACATAGTGGCTGTAGATGAGGTCCCAGTTGGGCCGCAGCTGATTTGTGCCCGCCGCAGCGGTCCCCGATCCGTGGACGCCTTCGTATGGCGCGAACGGCATCGTGAACAGCGCGTTGCCGTTGGCATCCGCCAGGTTCGTCTTGGCCACGTACTCCGCGCCGGCGAGCAGCCGGTTGTTCCAGTAACCGAAGAGATCCTCGCCCTGGTTCCAGGCCATTTGGCACAGCATCCCAGCCAGCGAGATACCGAGGGTCGAGTGGCCCTGGTCGCGATGGCTCTCCTGCCACTGCCCCAGATAGCCAGGATGCACGTAGTAGACGTTGTTGGCGCTCGCGCCGCAGCCGCGGCCGCTCTTGTAATAGTTGCTCGCTTCGGCGACCAGGTCGCTCCGATCGCAGAACACGCCGATCGCGTAGACGGTGCAGATGTTGGCCAGGTCCCAGTTCGCCCAGTAGTGGGTGACCTTTCTGGTCTCCGTGCCGTTGTGGTTGACCAGGAAGTCGTGGGCCTTCGGATAGAACACGTTCAGCAGCATGGTCTGGAAGCGCGCGACGTCCTCCTTCGCCCAGCCGGGGTAGGTCCGCATCAGTTCCGCGGCGTTGGCCCACTGGTTGCCGTAGAGGCCCGAGGCGAGGAAGACGTTCGAGTTGCCGCCCAGCTCGGTCAAGGTCGACGACCATGCATTGAGGAACTCCACCGCCTTCTTCGCGTAGCTCTCGTCGTTCGTGATCTTCCAGCGCAGTGCGAGATGAAGGGCGCGCACCATGTCGCCGACCATCTGCCAATAGTTCTCGCCATCGACACCGCGCGTCACCAACGCCAGGGGGCGCGGCTTCGCATCGAGGTTCGTGTTGTTCGTCTTGAGCATCATGTTCCAGCCGCCCACCCAGGGCTCCGCCTTGGCGGCGAGCTTGTCGCGGATGCGCTGCAGGTCGGCCTCGGTGACCAGCAGGCCGGGGTGCGTGATCTTGTGTACTTCGGGCTCAGGGGCGGTCGGCTCGGGCGCTGGGGTGTCGGGGGTGTCGACACCTGCGACAGCGCCAGGGGCGGCACCCGGTGTCTGCTGCGCGGTGGCTCCCCCTATCGGCGAAAAACCTCCGCCGCTGCCACCACCGCAAGCCGTCGTGCCAAGGGCGAGTGCGCTCGCGGTGCCGATGAAGAAGGTGCGGCGATCCAGCAAGGCGACATCTTTGTCGTCGTTCGAAGAATGTGTCATTTATAAGAAGTGTGTAAATAAATGATTCAGCAAACTGCGTGCCATCCGCTTCGATGGCTCGATGAAATGAAATCGGTAAAACCGATGAATGCATTGCGCGCGTTGCGAGGGACACGCAGCGGCAAGAAGTGACATTCGTTGTCACATGAAACGCCGGCGACACGACATTGAATGTCACTGCCTCTTGCCATGTACGCACCGATTCAGAAGCCCGTGCGGTATCGACCTGCGCGACAGGACAAGGCTCATGAGTGTGACCCGTACAGAGGCCGCAATGAGCCTTGAATTGCCTCTGAAAATGAGCGACTGAATTTCATTTTCGGAATGACCAGGAGCACTGCAACTTGCTTGCGTTCTCTCCATTTCGACGACGCAGCGATGCCGATCGCTTCGCTGGACACGGCATCGTCTTCTTGCGATCGGCGCCGCGGCACCGGCTGCTCGCCATGGCATCGAAAGATAGGCGTGCGGTGATCAGCGACACCGCGTTTGCTTGCACATCCGGGTCACTGCCAACCCCTGCTCTTCGCAACCGTCCGCCTCATGTTTCGCAAGCGGCACGGCTGTCTCGCTGCGAACCCGCTTCGCCGTCGCCCGTTCTCCGGGCGGGCGCCTGCTTCCCGTCAGAGAGCGCTTCGCACTGCCGACACGGCAGCACGCAAGGCGAGCAGGTAGCTGTCCAGGCCGAAGCCGCAGATCTGGCCCTTCACGATGTCCGCGAACACCGAGTGATGCCGGAATTCCTCGCGTGCATGGATGTTGGACATGTGCAGTTCGACCACCGGTACCGTGAGGATCGCCAGCGCGTCCCGGATGCCGTAGCTGTAGTGCGTCCATGCACCTGCGTTGATGAGGACCGCGTCGACGCCATCGACGAAGCCCTGGTGGATGCGCTCGCACATGGCGCTCTCGCTGTTGGTCTGGAAGCTCTCGACCTCGGCGCCCAGCTCCCTGCCCAGCGCCTGCAGCTTCGCGTCGATCTCGGCGAGAGTCGTGGTGCCGTATTGCTTCGGATCGCGCTTGCCGAACATGTTGTGGTTGATGCCGTGGAGCATGAGGATCTTCATCGGGTCTTTCCTTCTTGTCGCGGCCTCAGGCCAGCGGGATCGTCATGCGCTCGATGACCGGGCGGGTGTCGGGCCGCACGCCGCGCCACCACAGGAAGGCCTCCGCCGCCTGCTCGACCAGCATGCCCACGCCGTCGGCGAGCTTCGGCACGCCGGCGTTCTGCGCCAGGCGCAGGAAAGGCGTCAGGCCCTTGCCGTACGCCAGTTCGTAGGCCAGCCTTGCGTTCTGGAAGGTCCCTGCCGGCACCGGTGGCAGCTCGGCCTTCAGGCTGGCCGAGGTGCCGTTGATGACGATGTCGAACCGCTCCCCGGCCAAGTCTGCGTAGGCGCAGGCGCGCACGGGGCCGTGCACCTCGAACTGCGCAGCCAGGTCGACCGCCTTCGGCAAGGTCCTGTTCGCGAGCACCAGCTCGGCCGGCTCCTGCGCGAGAAAAGGCAACAGGGCTCCGCGCACCGCTCCGCCCGAACCGAGCACCAGCATGCGCGCGCCCTTGAGGGCGAAACCCAGGTTGCGCTGGATGTCGCGGGTCAACCCCACGCCGTCGAAGTTGTCGGCAATGATGCGGTCGCCCTCGAACTTGAGCGCATTGGTGGCGCCGGCCAGCTCGGCACGCTCCAGCCGCTCGGTTGCGAGCGCCAGCGCCTGCAGCTTGAACGGCGCCGTCACGTTCAGCCCGCGCCCGCCCGCCTTGCGAAAGGCGTGCACGTCGTCAGCGAAGCGCTCGAGCGAGCCTTCGATGGCGCCGTACTCGATGGCCTGGCCGGTCGCCTGCGCGAAGCTGCCGTGGATCAGCGGCGACTTGGTGTGGCCGATGGGATTGCCGATGACGGCATAGCGGTCGGTCATGCTGCCGCCCTCCTCATGCGCTGTAGAGGACGCCGTCGGCCTGCATCTCGGCGATCTGGGCGGCGTCGTAGCCCAGGCTCGCGGCGATCTCGGTGTTGTGCTCGCCGAGCTCCGGCGCCACCTGCGTGATCGAGGTGTCGCATCCCGACATGCGGAAAGGCAGGTTGGGCAGGCGGATCTTGCCCAGCACCGGATGCTCCTGCTCCACCACCATGCCACGCGCCTGGATCTGCGGGTCGGCCAGCACTTCGTCGATGCGCTGCACCTTGGCGCAGGGCACGTCGATACCGTCGAGCATCTCCAGTATCTCTGCCACGGGGCGTTGCGCCACCCACGGGCGGACCACTTCGAGGATCTCCAGGCGTCTCGCGTTGCGCCCGGCCGCGTCGTGCAGGCGCGTGTCGCCTCCGAAGCCGGCGGGTCCACCGTTGTGCTCGACCAGGGCGGCGAAGCGTTTCCATGCGTCGTCGACCTGCGCGGCAATCACCAGATCGCCATCCTGCGCTCGGAACACGCCGTACAGGGTCGAGTTGGGCATGTCGTGCCCGGTCTGCACCGGTACTTCCTT
This sequence comes from Variovorax boronicumulans, assembly GCF_030812215.1. GTDB lineage: Bacteria > Pseudomonadota > Gammaproteobacteria > Burkholderiales > Burkholderiaceae_C > Variovorax > Variovorax boronicumulans_C. The sequence goes on from NZ_JAUSSG010000005.1 coordinate 16,308, forward strand.
GCCGCCCGAAAGCGTGTAGCACTGCACCGCGTACTCGTGCATCGACACCAGCGTGTCGTACAGCGCCATGTCGATGTGCTGTCCGCGTCCCGACTTCACGCGGCCCAGCAGCGCGGCGTTGATCGCCGCCACGGCGTGGATGCCGGTGTACATGTCGCCGAGCGAGATGCGCAGCAGCGGCGGCGCCTCGCCGGGATTGCCGACCATCTGCATGATGCCGCTCTTGGCTTCGGCAATGAGACCGAAGCCGGCGCGATGCGAGTCCGGTCCGGTATGGCCATACGCGGAGATCGAGCAGTAGACGAGGCCCGGATTGGTCTCGGCCAGTTCCGCGTAGCCCAGGCCCAGCTTGTCCAGCGCACCGGGGCGGTAGTTCTCGACGAACACGTCGGCGCTGTCGACCAGCTTCTTCATCAGCGCACGGCCGCGCGGGTCCTTGGTGTTGACCGACAGGCCCTTCTTGCCCATGTTCTGCTGCAGAAAGTAGCCGCTGTGGTCGCCGACGAACCAGGCGTGCTGGCGGCCGGCATCGCCGGAGCCGGGGCGCTCCACCTTGATGACCTCGGCGCCCAGCGCCGCCAGGCACCGGCCCACGTAGGGCCCGGCAAGGAAGTGGCTGTAGTCGATGACGCGGATTCCCGCCAGCGGCAATGCCTGCCGAACTCCCGCGTTCATGCCGGCCTCCTCGGCACCATCACGCGGTGCTCGCCCCTCTGCACGATTTCGTCGCGCTGGTTGATCAGTTCGGACGGCAGCACCAGGATGCCCCAGCCGGACTTGCTCTTCGATTCGCGTTTGGATTCGACGCGGAATCTCACCCGCACCGTGTCGCCCAGCTTGATGGGCGCAACGAAGCTCCATTCCCAGCCCAGCGACATGCCGGGCATGAAGCGCATGTCGCTCCTGGTCTTCAGGCCGTCGGCGATCGAGAGGCCGAACAGTCCGTGGGCCACACGGGTGCCGAAGGGCGTCGTGCGGGCGTAGGCCTCGTCGGTGTGCACGGGCGTGTGGTCGCCCGTGAGGTCGGCGTAGGCCATCACGCGGGCTTCCGTCACCTCATACGGAGGGCTGACGCATTCCTCGCCGACGACGGCGTCTTCCCAGTACCTGTCTTCGATGGTGAGTGTGTTCATGTGTGGGTCTCCGGTTCGAACAGGGCTCAGGCGCGGGGATCGATCGCCAGCGCCTTGGCGACCGCACCGGGGCTGGCCTGGATGAATTCGATGGCCAGGCCATCGGGCAGGCGCAGCCAGTTGCGGCCCTGCGGCATCTCCGTGACGCCGAAGGCCTTTGCGGCGGTCAGCGCGGCCTCGAGGTCTTCGCACATCACGCCCAGGTGACCCAGGCGCCCTTCGGGACCGGCGTAATCGGGCTTGGCCATGAACTGCATGCCCCCGAGCGTCCAGTACTGGATGGGTTCCTCGACAGTGCCCTGCACTTCCCGCATCGTCATGCCACAGACATCGTGGAAGAACTTGATGTGCCAATGGATGTCGCGCACCCAGATGGCGACGTGCTCGACGTAGGCTTTGGGCGTGGCCCGGGTGGTCATTTCGCCTCCATGCGGCGTTCGATGCCCTTGATCGCAGCGACCAGCGTCTGGTTGACCGGCGTCGGTATGTTGTGTTTGCGACCCATGCGCACGACCGCACCGTTGATGAAGTCGATCTCGGTGATCGAGCCCTTCTCCAGGCTCTGCAGCATCGATGTCTTGAATTCGTAGGGCAGCCCCTGCGCGGCCATCAGCCAGGCGTCGCGCGGCGACTTGATCGACAGCTTCACGCCACTGGCCTTGGCAACCGTCATCGCTTCGGCCACCGCGGCAATGGCCGTGGCTTCGATCTCCGGCACCGCATAGAGACTGCCGTAGACCTGGCCGGTGATGCCGCTCAACGCACCGGTCGAGACGTTGATCAGGAGCTTGTCCCACATCGCGCCCAGGATGTTGTCGCTGACCTCGCAGGGCAGCTCGGCACGCTCGAACTCGGCGGCGATCGCCGTGGCGCGCTCGCTGATGCGGCCATCGATCTCGCCGATCACCGTGCGCTTGCCCTGCGTGCCGGCAATGACGTGGCCAGGACCGAGCATCACGCCGCCGACGTAGGTCTTGCCGGCCAGCACATGCTCGGCGCCCACCGCTTCCGAGAGGATTTCTTCATGGCCCATGCCGTTTTGCAGCGACATCACCGCCGTGTCGGGTCCCACGATGTCTTGCGCGACTTCGATGGCTGCACGCGTGTGGAAGGACTTGACCAGCACGATGAGGAGGTCCGGAGCCTCCAGCTTCGCGCAGTCGAGCGCGGCGCGGACCCGGACGACGCGCTCCGAATCGCCGACCTTCATGCGCAGGCCGTCGCGGTTGATCGCATCGACATGGGCCTGGAAGGGATCGATCAAAGTGACATCGGACCCCGCTGCAGCGAGGGTCCCGCCGATGGCGCAACCCAATGCGCCGGCACCGAGAAAGTAGATCTTCATGTGAGCCTTCGTTCGGAATGACCCGACGATAGGTTCCGGAGCCCATGTTGCCCATGGCATGGCCGCAATGATCTACATTTCAGATCGAAATGGAGGTGCCGCTTGGACAATGGCGACGACATCGAAGGCGACGCGTCCCTTCTCAGCATCAGGCTGCTGCGCCTGTTCGACCTGCTCTACAGCACGAACAGCGTCACGCGGGCCGGCGAGGCGATGGGCCAGAGCCAGCCGACCGTGAGCAACTGGCTCGCAAGGCTGCGCCGCCAGCTGGACGACGAACTCTTCGTTCGCACCACCACCGGCATGCAGCCCACGCCGCGCGCGCAGCAGCTGATCGTGCCGGTGCGAGAAGCCCTGGCCGCACTGCGTCGCGTGTCCGCGCCCGCCGAAGCCTTCGACCCGACGGTCGCGACACGGCGCTTTCGCATCTGCATGACGGATGCCAGCCACATCACCCTGCTGCCGCGCTTGCTGGTGCATGTAAGGGCGGTCGCACCCGGCGTTCGCCTGGAGGCCGCGCGGATCGACGAGCAAACCGCCCAAGCGTTGCAATCCGGCGAGGCGGACCTCGCGATCGGCCTGGTACCCCAGCTCGAGTCGGGCTTCTACCAGCAGGTTCTTTATCCACAGGACTGGGTGTGCCTCGTGAACGCACGCCACCCTCGCATCGGCATCAAGGGATTGGACCTGCGCGAATACAAGGCCGAGGCCCATGTCGGCATCGTCGGGGGAACTGGCGCCCTGTTGCTGGAGGCGGCACTGCAGCGGCAAAAGGTCGCGCGGCGTGTCCTGCTGGAGTTGCCGGGGTTTCTTGGCCTGGCGGCCGTTGTGTCCACGACCGATCTGATCGCGACCGTACCGCGTCATATCGGCGAAACCCTCGCCAATTCAAGCGGGGGCGCCTTGAAGGTTCACGATTGTCCGGTGCGAGTGCCGCCGTTCACCGTCAAACAGCACTGGCATGCCCGCTACCACCAAGACCCAGCCAGTCGCTGGCTGCGCGCATTGTGCGAGGAGTTGTTCGCGCCCAAGGCCTTGAAGGCCAGGCCACGGAACCGGTTGCCCGAAGGGCATGCGTTCTGAGGCCACGCACTTCTGTTTCTGCTTGGGCCCGGACACAGAAGGACCTCACCGCCGGCCAGATACCGGAACGCACACCGACGAACCGCAGCTCCAGCTTCATCTGATGTTCATTTTTCGTTCGACCTGGCGCCGTTAAAGTTCGCCATGTTTCGCCTACGCCTGTCTCTCGCATTTGCCGTTCTCGTTGCACTGGTCTGCGTTCATGCCGGCTTCGTCTATTGGGGATCGAACCGGGTCAACGACTACGCGCAGCACAGTCGCCTGGCCAGCGACATCCTTTTGGAACTGCTGGAGCTGTCGGCCAGCAAACAAAGACTGCGCGTGTGGGCTTCCCAGCAACTGATGGACGCGAACGCCTCGCCGGAGGTGCGCGACAGCCAGCTGGCGCGCATGCAGGCCAGCACGGAAGCCCTCCGTCAGCTCGCCCGGCGCGACCTGGCGCTCTGGGGTGAAATTTCGGCGCGCGAGGGCACGCCGATCCCGCCCGAGATCGATCAGCTCGCCGCGGTCAGCGACCTGCTCGACGACAACATCGCCGCGGTCAGGGCCCGGCTGGTGAAGCTCGCGCCGCTGGAGCGCGGCGCCGAGTTCGCCAGCGTCTGGCAGGAACTCAACGAAGTGTTCGACAAGGCGCGCGGCCGCGATCTTCGCGAACTGATCAACGGCGCCATCGAGCGGCAGCGCAATGTGGTGCCTGTGGCCCGCGCCGCCACTGAACGCGGGCTGGACCAGCTGCGCCAGCAGTCCATCGGCCTGGCGGTCGTCACGTTCGCGGCAGCCATCGTGCTCGCGCTCTACCTCAAGCGCCGGCTTCAGCGTCCGCTGGATCGCCTGCTCGCGGGCACGCAGGCGCTGCGTGCCGGTTCGCTCGACCATCGCATCGCTCTCGGCTCGCGCGATGAGTTCGATCATGTGGCCGAGCACTTCAACTCGATGGCAGCCGAACTGCAGCGCCACCGGCAGGACGCCGACGCCGCGCGCCGACGCCTCGAAGACGCCGTGCTGGAACGCACCAGCGAACTGAGCGCCGCGCACGAGACACTGCAGCAGGTCGACCAGCGGCGACGCCAGCTGCTGGCCGACCTGAGCCATGAGCTCCGGACGCCTGCGACAGCCATTCGCGGCGAGGCGGAGATCGCCTTGCGCGGCGCAGAAAAGCCGCAGATGGAATACCGGGAGACGCTGACGCGCATCGTGGGTGGCGTAAAGCAGTTGACCGGCGTGATCGACGATCTGTTGCTGGTCGCCAGAGCGGAGGCCGATCAGCTGGCGATGCGGTTCGGCGAAGTCGATCTGCCGGAGCTCCTTGGCGACGTCACCGACATGGCCAGCGCGCTGGGTGCACGCCATGAGGTTCGCGTGCTGCTCGAAGCCATCGACGTCGACATTCCGCCGGTGGTGCTGCAAGCCGATGCCGACCGCTTGCGGCAGGCCCTCGTGATCGTGCTCGACAACGCGGTGCGCTACTCGCGCCAGGACGGCACCGTGCGGGTCAGCTGGCAGCTCGCTCCGGAGGACGAAGAGGGGCGCAGCCGCGTGCGCGTGCGCGTGGTCGATGAAGGCATCGGCATCGATGCGGATGAGTTGCCGAAGGTGTTCGACCGGTTCGTGCGTGGCCGTCGGGCGCGCGTGCATCGCGCCGACGGAACCGGCATCGGCCTGTCCATTGCGCAGGCCATCGTCCATGCACACCACGGCAGCATCGGGCTCGAGAGCATCCCGCTGCAGGGCACGACCGTATGGATCGAGCTGCCGTGCCATTTCTCCTTCCAGACACAAGAAACATGAATATCCTGGTTGTCGAAGACGACGCACGCGTCGCCGACTTTTTGCAGCGGGGCCTCGGCGCCGAGGGTTACCGCGTGCAGCTGGCCCGCACCGGCCCCGAAGGCCTGTCCCTCGCGCGCAGCAGCGACCTGTCGCTGCTGCTGCTCGACTTGATGCTTCCCGGCCTGAGCGGCCTGGAGCTGTGCCAGACCTTGCGCGCCGAAGGTCACCACGTGCCGGTCCTGATGCTCACGGCGCTCAGCAACACACAGGACAAGGTGAGCGGCCTGCGCCTGGGCGCGGACGACTATCTCACCAAGCCCTTTGCCTTCGAGGAGCTGCTCGCGCGCATCGAGGCGCTGCTGCGCCGCGGCCGCGAAATGCGGCCACGGGCCACCACGCTGCAGGTGGCAGACCTCGTGCTCGACCGCGAGCGCATGTCTGTGACGCGGGCCGGCAAGCCCGTGGCGCTGACAGCCAAGGAGCTCGCGTTTCTCGAGCTGCTGATGACTGCGCCCGGCCGGGTCTACAGCCGCGAACGCATCCTCTCCAACGTCTGGGGCACCAACGAAGATCCGCTGACCAACATCGTCGACGTCTATGTGCGGCGCCTGCGCAGCAAGATCGACGACGGCCATCCCGTGGCTTTGCTGCAGACGGTCCGCGGCCTGGGCTACCGGCTGGATCCCACCCCGGCCTGAGCGAAGGCGGTCGGCGGCGCAGGTGCATGCCTGCTCCCGCAAGCAGCGGCGGCGCCGTGCGGTGAGGTTTGTTCGGTTGTTAATGCCGCATTCATCTTTCGCGCAAATCCGCTTAATGCGCGATTCATTCCCTGTGCATCCGGCGCTGGTGCAATCAAGTTCTCGGGTCGGGCAATCGCTGGCATCGATCGGAATACCGAGGTGAAGTGCGTGACGGATTGATTCCGCGCGCTCATGCCTCGCCGATCTGTCGCACCGACCCGTTCACTTGAACCATCTCAACCGGAACCGAACATGAAGAAACTCGCGCAAGTCGCCATCGCCACTTTCCTGATCGGAGGCGCGATCCTGCCGGCCGCTGCCAAGAACAAGGTCGCCGACCACGACATCACCGAGGCAGAGGTCCTGACTGCCCAGCGCGACTGGTGCAAGGCACTGATCGCGATCAGCGCCGCGAACGCAACCGGCGGCCAGGCGGCGGCGAAGGCCTTGGCAGAGAAGGTCATCGACAGCGCGTACGCATACCAGAAAGGCGTCGTGCTCTTCAAGCCGACGCTCGCAGCTTCGCCGCAGACCTTCCGCACCGCCCGCGATGGCGCGTTGGCTTACTTCGTTGGCGGAAACGCAGCCTTTCCGAACGACACCGGCTTCGCGCTGAAGGGCTGGACCCAATGCGAAATCCAGAACAGCGCCGTGCTCATCCACGACGATACGGCCAGCACGATGGGCAATGTGCTGTTCACCGGTCCTGACGGCAAGGTCACCACCGTCGACAAGACCTGGACTTTCGTGAAGGACGATGCAGGCAAGCTTCGCATCGTCGTGCACCACTCGTCGCTGCCTTACGCCAGCCGCTGAGCAATTCGTCCAGCCCGGCAGGCTCCGGCACACGCGCAGGACCGAGGCCCCGACAAGGCCATCCGGCTGGCGGTGCCGGTCATGCGCATGCTGCCCCTCGCGATCGCCGTCTCGGTGCGGACGGAAGCCCAGGCGCTCGGCCAAGGTGGTCAAGGACAACGCACCTCGCTTGCGTAGAACGCGGCGGGCTCGTTCGCAGCGGCCGCATCCGCGCATTCACAATAGCGCCGCATGACTCCCACGACGCCCGCCCCTGCCTCCACCCCTCGCCCCATCCGCACCGCCGCCACGCTGGTCGTGCTGCGCGACGGCAGCGAAGGCCTCGAAGCCCTGATGCTGCGCCGGGCCGAGAAAGCGAATGACCAGAACAGCGGCGCGAGCGTCTTCCCGGGCGGCGTGGTCGATGCGCACGACCGCCACCTGCATCCGCTGTGCGCGGGTCTTGACGATGCCGCGGCCAGCGCGCGCCTGGCGGTGCCCGAAGGCGGGCTCGACTTCTACGCGGCCGCGATCCGCGAATGCTTCGAGGAGGCCGGACTTCTCTTCGCGAACGATGGCGCGGACCTTCCAGTCCGTCTGATCGACCTGCCCTCCGGCGAACTCACCACGATGCGCGATGCCGCCGAACAAGGCACCGATGCGCTGCTCGCCATGTGCCGGCAGCGCGGCTGGCGCCTCGCCGGCGACCGCGTCGTCTACTTCGGCCACTGGCTCACGCCGCCCGGCATGCCGCGCCGCTTCGACACGCGCTTCTTCGTCGCGCTGATGCCGGCGGGGCAAGAGGTGCACCCCGACGGCCGCGAGACCGTCGAACACATGTGGCTTCGCCCGGCCGATGCGCTGGACCCGGCACGCGGCCTGAAGCTGATGAACGTGACGCGGCGCGTGCTGCAACAGCTCGATGCGTTCCAGCGCGCCGACGAATTCATGGCGCATGCGCGGCAACTGCGCGAGATTCCGCTGAACATGCCGAGGCTCGCGGACGGCCCCGAAGGCCGCCGCGCAGTGAACATCGAGGAGCCCGCGTACGACGAGATCGGCCACCTCGATCCCGAGGGGCGCGGGGATGCGCGCTATGCGCTCGAGGCGGGCCTCGTCACGCGGCTGTCCGACCGGGTGATTCGCGTGGTGGGCGGCGCCGGCGACAACAGCTACCTTGTCGGCGGATCGGCAGGCTGGGCACTGATCGGCCCCGCGCCGCTGGACGATGCCCTTCGCGCCGTCGCGCCCGGCCCCGTGCGCTGGACCGTCACGGCACAACCCGACTGGCCCGGCGACACGCTGGACCTCGGCGACGCCACGCTTCGGATGTTGAAGAGCGGCGAAGGCGTGCCAGGCTTCCTGCTGGTCGAGGAGCGCATGCTTTTCACAGCCCCGCATGTGACGACGATCGGAAAGAACGACGCCATCGCATGGATCGCTCCGTCACAAGGCTTCATCCGCCGCCCGTCCTGAGCGTCGCGTGCGGGTGCAGCGGATGCGCCAGCGTGTCAGCAATGAGCCGCAGCGCCTGATCGCACTGCTCCCGCGACATCGGCCCGCCCAGGCAGATGCGCACCGCGTCCGGCGGATCGCCATCGGTGGAGAACGCCGCGCTCGCCACCACGCCCACGTTCTGCGTGCGCAGGTACGACGCGAACTCCACCGGGCTCCATCCCGGCGTGAGCGGCAGCCATGCATGAAAGCCTTCGGGATGCGCCTGCAATCCACTGTCGCCCAGGTGGCGCATCGCAAGCAGTTGCCGCGCCATCGATTCGGCGCGCACCGCCTGCAGCATCGCCTCGGTCGTGCCGTCTTCCACCCACAGCGTCGTGAGCGCATTGGTGATCGGCGAGGCCATCACGGTGGTGGCGCGCATCGCGCCTGCGAGGCGCTGCGATTGCACCACCGTCGGTGAACACACATAGGCGCTGCGCAGCCCCGCGCCGAAGCACTTGGAGAACCCGCTCACGTAGTAGGTGAGCGCGGGGGCCAGCGTGGCGATGGTGGCGGGCGTCTGGCGCGGCAGCATGCCGTAGGCGTCGTCCTCGATGATCGGAATGGCGTAGCGCAGCGCCACATCGGCCAGCGCCTCGCGGCGTGCGCGCGACACGGTGCCGGCGGTCGGATTCAAGAGCGTCGGGTTGCAGTACAGCGCCTTGGGCTTGAGCGTCTTGCAAGCGTGCTCGAAGGCATCGGCGATGGGGCCGTCGTCGTCCAGCTGCAACGCATGCAACTGCACCCCGAGCTGCGCCGCGATGGCCTTCACGCCCGGATAGGTGAGCGACTCCACGCAAATCAGTTCGCCCGGCCGCGCGAGCTGCGAGAACAGCGCGGTGAGCACGCCGTGGATGCCGGGGCACACGAGGATGCGGTCCACGCCCGCGTGCGGCACGAACGGGCGCAGCCACTGCATCGCCACCTCGCGGTCGTGCGCGGTGCCGCCGAAGTCCTGGTAGCGCAGCAAGTCGTGGAAGTCGATCTCGGCGAAGGCGCGGCTCGCGCTCTCGTGCAGCCGCGCCATCAGGTGTTCGTCGTCGGGCTCGGGCGGCATGTTCATCGTCATCTCGGCGCCGCTGCCGCCGCGCAGGCGCAGGCTCGGGCTGCCCGAGCGGATGAAGGTGCCGGTGCCCGCGCGCGAATCGATGAGCCCGCGCTTGCGCGCCTCGGCGTAGCCGCGCGCCACCGTCGTGTAGTTGAGGTCGAGGTCGGTCGCGAGCTCGCGCAACGTGGGCAGGCGGTCGCGCACGCCCAGGCGCCCGGTCTTGATGTCGTCGGCGATCAGCTCGGCCAGCAGCAGGTAGGCGGGCCGGTCGCTGGTGCGCAGTTGCTTCTTCCAATGGGCGGTGATGGTGGTCATCGTGCGGAGTTGATTGCATCCATTGATTGCATCGGGTCACCGATCAACATGCATGAATCGCGCCCGCCCCACAGCGTGGGCGCAGGGGCCGGATGCTTCGATCAGGTGCGATCAACCCCCTTGATCGGGTGCATTGATCGCATGGCGAATGCGTCGTCGCGGTGCAAAAACCGGCCGCGGGGTGACCCGCTCGTGCGTCTTTGCGGCCGCCCAAAAATTTTTTATCCGCATGCGGCCCGCACCGCTGCGCATTGATCGCGCATTGATCGCACGAACCCGCCCGCGCGCTGGCACATCGCCTGCGAAGGAAAAGGCACGCAAGACCTGCGTGTCCAACCACCCAACCGGAGTCCCCCATGCCCAAAGTCACCCGCCCCCGCAACGAGAAAGGCGAGTTCCTCGTCGACTACGAAGAGAAGGTGTTCGAAGACGTCAAGGCCGAGCCTGGCGAAAAGGCGCTCGTCACCTTCCACACCGTGGCCTTCGAGGGCTCCATCGGCTTCGTGAACCTGCTGCAGGCCACAAGGCTCCGGCGCAAGGGCTACGAGACCTCTGTGCTGCTCTACGGCCCCGGCGTGACGCTGGGCGTGCAGCGCGGCTTTCCGACGCTGGGCGACGAGGCCTTTCCGGGCCATCAGAACTTCAACAAGCAGATCAGCAAGTTCATGGAAGAAGGCGGCAAGGTGTACGCCTGTCGTTTCGCGCTGCAGGCGCTGTACGGCCACGGCGAAGGCGCGCTGATCGAGGGCATCACGCCGATCAATCCGCTCGACGTGCTCGACCTCGTGCTGCTGCACAAGAAGGCCGGCGCGGTGATCCTAGATACCTGGACGCTGTAAGGCAGGACCCGAGCGATGGCTTCCCCACCCCGCATCGTGCGTGCCGCGGCGATCCAGATCGCGCCCGACTTCGAGCGCCCCGACGGCACGCTCGACCGGGTATGCAGCGCCATCGACGAGGCCGCGGCCAAGGGCGCGCAACTCGCGGTTTTCCCCGAGACCTTCGTGCCCTACTACCCCTACTTCAGCTTCGTGTTGCCGCCTGTGCTGCAGGGCGCGCCGCACCTGCAGCTGGCGGAGCGCGCGGTGGTCGTGCCCGGCCCGGTCACGCAGGCCGTGGCCGAGCGGGCCCGCGCGCGGAACATGGTGGTGGTGCTCGGCGTGAACGAGCGCGACCACGGCAGCCTCTACAACACGCAACTGGTGTTCGATGCCGACGGCACGCTCGTGCTCAAGCGCCGGAAGATCACGCCGACGTACCACGAGCGCATGGTGTGGGGCATGGGCGACGGCGCGGGCCTGAAGGTGGTGGACACCGCCATCGGCCGCGTCGGTGCGCTTGCGTGCTGGGAGCACTACAACCCGCTCGCGCGCTATGCGTTGATGGCGCAGCACGAAGAGATCCACTGCGCACAGTTCCCCGGCTCGCTGGTCGGTCCGATCTTCGCGGACCAGATGGAAGTGACCATCCGCCACCACGCGCTGGAGTCCGGCTGCTTCGTGGTCAACGCCACCGGCTGGCTCACCGACGAGCAGATCCGCTCGGTCACGCCCGATGCCAACCTGCAGAAGGCACTGCGCGGCGGCTGCCACACCGCCATGGTCTCGCCCGAGGGCAAGCACCTCGCGCCGCCGCTCACCGAGGGCGAAGGCATGGTGATCGCCGACCTCGACATGGCGCTCATCGCCAAGCGCAAGCGAATGATGGATTCGGTCGGCCACTACGCGCGGCCCGAGCTGCTGTCGCTCGCCATCAACGACCGGCCGGCGCAGACGACCGTGCCGATGCATCTCACGCAAACCCAACCCCTCGTTCAACGGAGCCCGGACCATGACCACCACCACGACGACGCAGCAAGACAGCCGGCAACTGATGACCGAGCTCCAGTCCTTCGGGTTGCGGCTGGTTGATCCTTCGGCGGGCGTGGCCAGCCGCCGCGGCGGCGCGGGCCCTTCGGACCACAAGGCGGTGACGGTGGACGGCCACACGATCATGGTGCCGGTCCACACCTCCACCGCCTGGCACTCGCCCTTCACGGCGGAAGCACCCGATGCGCAGGGCATGAGCCGCGTGATGCGCGGCAGCATCCCGATTGCCAGCATCAGCTTTCCGAAGCAGCCGCGCTTCTACGCGATGCAGACCTTCGACGGCGTGCCCTACTCGCACATCGCCACGCTGCACGGCAGCGACGTGCTCGCCACCACGGTGCTGCAGACCTGCATCCGCTACGAAAGCCGCAAGAAGAGCTGCAAGTTCTGCGCGATCGGCCAGTCGCTCGCGGCCGGCCGCACCATCGCGCGCAAGACGCCCGAGCAGCTCGCCGAAGTGGCACGTGCCGCCGTGCTGCTCGATGGCGTCAAGCACATGGTGATGACCACCGGCACGCCCAATGCCACCGACCGCGGCGCGGCCGTGCTCTGCGAGAGCGCCTTCGCGATCAAGGCCGCGGTCGACATCCCGATCCAGGGCCAGTGCGAGCCGCCCGACGACGACCAGTGGTTCCACCGCATGAAGGCCGCGGGCATCGACACCCTGGGCATGCACCTCGAAGTGGTCACGCCCGAGGTGCGCGAACGCCTCATGCCGGGCAAGGCGAGCGTGCCCGTCTCGCGCTACATGAGCGCCTTCGAGGCGGCCGTGGGCGTGTTCGGGCGCGGGCAGGTCAGCACCTACATCCTGGCGGGCCTGGGCGACACGCGCGAAGCGATCCTCGAGACCTGCGACCAGTTGCTCGCGCGCGGCGTGTACCCCTTCGTCGTGCCGTTCGTGCCGATCAGCGGCACGCCGCTCGAAGACCATCCCGCGCCCTCGCCCGAGTTCATGAAGTCGCTGCTCGCACCGCTCGGCGAACGCGTGGTGGCTGCGGGCCTGCGCTCGGCCGACATCAAGGCGGGCTGCGGCAAGTGCGGCGCGTGCTCGTCGCTCTCCATCTACGAAAAAGAAAGCGAAAGCTGACCATGCTGTGCATCGACGACCCGAGCGAACTCGACCTGCACTACGCGCCCGTCGAGTACCTGGTGCGCGAGGCCGCGCAGCAGTGGGAGCGCGACGAGGCGATGGCGCTGCGCCGCGCGGTGTTCTGCATCGAGCAGGGAATCTTCACGCGCGACGACCGCGATGCGACGGACGACCGCTCGCAACTGTTGGTCGCGATGTCGTGCAACGGCGGCATGCCCGAGCAGGTGGTGGGCACGGTGCGCATCCATCGCGGCGAAACGGAGGGCGAATGGTGGGGCTCGCGCCTTGCCGTGCACCCCGCATTCCGCAGCCAGGGCCACCTGGGCGTGACGCTGATCCGGCTGGCCGTATCGCGCGCCAACGCGCAGGGCTGCGAGGCCTTCTTCGCGCAGGTGCAGATGCAGAACGTGCCGCTGTTCCGCAAGCTCGGCTGGCAACTGCTCGAAGAGACCACCGTGCATGGCCGGCCGCATGCGCGCATGCAGGCCGACCTTGGCTGGTACCCGCCCTGCCACGACCCGGTGAGCGGCTTCGTCACGCGCGCGAAGGTGCTGGCATGACGAGCAGCAACGTGCACGAGATCGCCGAGGCCCTGCGCGCCACGCGCGGCTTTGCCCACAAGCGCGACATCAGCGATGTGGTGTCGGCGCTCGGCCGGTCGCTGCCCGGCGGACATGCCGCACTCGCGCAGGCGGTGCCCATCGGCGACGACTGCGCCGCGATTCCCGATGGCCACGGCGGCTATCTGCTGTTCGCCATCGAGGGGCTGGTCGAAGACTTCATCGTGCGCATGCCCTGGTTCGCGGGCTACTGCGGCGTGATGGTCAACGTGAGCGACATCTATGCGATGGGCGGGCGTCCCACCGCCGTGGTCGATGCGCTGTGGAGCACCGGCATGAACCCGGCGGACGACGTGCTGCGCGGACTCGCGGAGGCGGCCGTGCGCTATGGCGTGCCCATCGTCGGTGGCCACAGCAACAACCGCAGCGAGCGCCCGCAACTCGCGGTCGCGATCCTCGGCCATGCACGCAAGCTGCTCACGAGCTTCGATGCGAAGCCCGGCGACCTGCTGGTGATGGCGGCCGATCTTCGCGGCGCATACGAGGAGCCTTTTCCCTACTGGAACGCATCGACCGCCGCACCGGCCGCGCGGCTGCGAGCGGACCTCGAAGTGCTGCCCGCGCTCGCCGAGGACGGCCTCTGCTGCGCAGGGAAGGACATCAGCATGGCCGGCGCAGTCGGCACGGCCATGATGCTGCTGGAGTGCTCGGGCGTGGGCGCGCGCATCGACATCGATGCGCTGCCGCGTCCGGACACAGCGCCGCTGATGCGCTGGCTCTCGTCCTTCCCGAGCTATGGCTTCATGCTCAGCGTGAAGCCCGCGCAGGTGGCGCAGGTGCTGAGCCGTTTCGCCGCGCGCGATATCGCCTGCGCGGTGGTCGGCGAAGTCGATGCGACGCGGCAGGTGCGGCTGCGCGCGAGCGGCGAGGAAGCCCTGCTGTGGGACTTCGGCAGCGACGCCTTCATCCAGCCGCCTCCGCAGCAACAGCAGCAGGAGGCCCTCGCATGCCCGTGATGCACTTCCACGTGCGCTGGCCCGATGCCAGCGAGACGCGCTGCTACTCGCCTTCCTCCGTGGTGCAGGAGTTCTTCGTGCCCGGCGAACGCTACGCCCTCGAAGAATTCCTGCAACGCACCCGCCAGGCCTTGGGCATCGCCTCCGAGCGCGTGCGCGCCAGGTACGGCTTCGCGTGTTCGCAGGCCATGGACCAGCTCGCCGAGATCGAGCGCATCGCCTCCCGCTTCACCGGCATCGCCGACGCCGAGGTCACCGTCGTCGACGTCGATTGACGCCATTCACATCCAGAGAGAAGAAAGAAGACCCCATGTCCTATCCCTACGGCGGACGCAGCCACTACAGCGTCGTCATCGTCGGCGGCGGCCAGGCCGGCCTGTCGCTGAGCCACTGCCTGCAGCAGCGCGGCATCGACCACCTGGTGATCGAGAAGCGCAGCCTCGTGCACAGCTGGCGCACCCAGCGCTGGGATTCGTTCTGCCTCGTCACGCCCAACTGGCAGTGCCAGCTGCCGGGCTGGGGTTACCTCGGCAGCGATCCGCACGGCTTCATGGTCAAGGACCAGATCAACGACTGGCTCGCCGGCTTCGTCGCGCACGTAAAGGCGCCGGCCATCGAGGGCGTCACCGTCGAACGCGTCTCGCGCGTGCCAGGCACGGGCGAACGCGACCGCTTCATGGTGCAGACCGACACCGGCCTCTACACCGCCGACCAGGTCGTCGTCGCCTCGGGTGGCTACCACCGCCCGATCGTGCCGCGCCTGGCGGAGAAGCTGCCGGCCAGCGTCGCGCAGTACCACTCGGCGCAATACCGCAACCCGGCGCAGTTGCCCGAAGGCGCGGTGCTGGTGGTGGGCTGCGGCCAGTCGGGCGCGCAGATCGCCGAAGACCTGCACCTGGCCGGCCGCAAGGTCCACCTGGCCACCGGCAACGCGCCGCGCTGCGCGCGCTTCTACCGCGGCCGCGAGGTGGTCGACTGGCTTGCCGACATGAAGTACTACGACATGCCCGTCACCGAGCACCCGCTGCGCGAAGGCGTGCGCGACAACACCAACCATTACGTGACCGGCCGCGACGGCGGGCGCGACATCGACCTGCGCCGCTTCGCGCTCGAAGGCATGGAACTCTATGGCCTGCTCGAAGGCTTCGACAGCGGCAGCTTCGAGCTGCAGCCCAACCTGCGCGACAACCTCGACAGCGCCGACGCCACCTACAACCGCATCAACGCATCGATCGACAAGTTCATCGCCGCGCAGGGCATCGAGGCGCCGCCGCCTTCGGTCTACACGCCCGTTTGGGAGCCGGCGCAAGAACGCACGCGGCTCGACCTCGCGGCGGCGGGCATCACGAGCGTGGTCTGGTGCATCGGCTTCTCGCCCGACTTCGCCTGGGTGGATGCACCGGTCTTCAACGGCCGCGGTGCGCCGGTTCACCAGCGCGGCGTGACCAACGAGCCAGGCCTGTATTTCCTCGGCCTGCCGTGGCTGCACACCTGGGGATCGGGCCGCTTCTCGGGCGTTGCGCGCGATGCGGAGTTTCTCGCCGAGGCGATCGAATGCAGAAAGGCGGCGTCGCGCGGCGAGGCGGTGGAGGCATCGCCGTCGCCTCCCGCACTGCGCGCCGCCTAGGTCAGGCCTGCTGCGCCTCAGTCAAAGCCTGCGCAGCCACCACAGCCTCCGTCCGGTTGCGCACATTCAGCGCCCGGAAGATCGCGGCCAGGTGGATCTTCACCGTGCCCTCGCTGATGCCGAGGCTGCGCCCGATCAGCTTGTTCGGTTTGCCTTGCGAGAGCAGCTGCAGCACCTCGACCTGCCGCTCGGTCAGCACACTGCGCAGGTGTTCGAGCGTCTGGCCCGCGCCACCGCCGCCGCGCGTGAGCACCTCGGTGCCGCCGCCCGGTGGCGCCACGCCGGCCACGATGCCCGGCGGCAGCGCCGTGAGCATCATCGGCGGCACATACACGCCGCCCGCCAGCACCAGGCGCACGGCCGAGAGCATGACTTCCGGTGAGTAAGCTTTTGGAATGAATCCAAGCACGCCGCGTTCGAGCGCGCTGCGCATGATGGCCGGGTCTTCGTAGCCCGACAGCACGATCACCGGCACGGCCGGATGGCGGCGCCGGATTTCGTCGATGTGGGCCTGGCCGTCCGCGCCGGGCATGTTGAGATCGATCAGGGCCAGGTCGAGGTCGTCGTTCGCGCCTGCAAGCAATTCGTCGACGCTCATCGCCAGGACGAATTCGATGCCGGGCTCGAGCTCCGACAACTTGGCTTTGACCGCCTCGATGACGAGCCGGTGGTCGTCGGCGATCAGGATTTTCATGGCTTGGTTCCGTTGTTCCAGCTGCGTGGAAGTCAGCGATTGCCGAAGATAACGGCGATTGCCCCGCGCAGCAAGGCCGCCCGGCCCCACCAACGGCATAGACCCCAAGCGGTATGGCGCCCGCCGGGACCCCTTTGGAAGAATGAACTTCCACTCGAAGGAACCGGGGACATGGGCATGTGCCATCGATGCAGACGCCGGTGCAAGGCATCCTTCGCAATGCAACATTGAGCGGGCACCTCCATGCCCCGGCTGCTCGACTGTTTCTCCCCCTTCATCTCGTTCGGCCTCGCGCTGGACGCTTCCCTCGCGGCCGGGCGGCCCGCACTTTCGCATGACGCAGCGCAGCAACAGGCGCGCCGCCTGCTCGATGCGGCACGCGCGCAGGCCGAGGCATCCGGCACACCGGCGGCGCAGGTCGAATCCGCCGTGTTCGCCATGGTGGCCTGGATCGACGAGATCCTCGCGCGGCATCCCGGCGCAGAGGCCGGCGCCGCGCCGCTGCAGGTGCAGCTCTTCAATTCCAACAACGCGCACAGCGAGTTCTTCCATCACCTCTCGGCGCTGACCACGCAGGACGACGAGGTGCGCGAGGTCTACTGGCACGCGCTCGCGCACGGCTTCAAGGGCCAGTACTACTTCGAGGACGGCGACCACGGCGAGCTGGGCAAGCTCAAGGACCTGCACGGGCGCCAGCTGCGCCTGCGGCCGTTGCCGCTCGGCAGCCTCGCGCAGGACCGCATCACGCCGCAGCCCTATGGCGTTGCCGATCCGCGCGGCCCCAACGACACGCAACGGCGCGACCGCGCACTGCTGCGCGCGAGTGCGGCGCTAGCCCTGTTGCTGCCCCTCGTTTACCTGCTGTGGCTCATGACCTCCGGACCCGCGACGACGCAGACCGCATTGACCCAGCGGATCGACGAGCACCTGCAGAGCTATGCCTGCGCCGATCTCTCGGCCTCGGTCGGCAAGGACGGCCACACGCAGGTGAGCGGCTTCGTCTCGCTGCCCGAGGACTTGCCGCGCGTGGCGCGCGAAGTGAGCGCCATGCCGGGCGTGACCTCGCCGCGCTTCGACGTGGGCCTGCGCGTATGGCCGCACTGCGAGGTGTTCGCCATCCTGAAGCCCTACCAGGCGCGCAACAAGGAAAAGCACCACGGACTGAAAGTGGAAGCGCCCACGGCCCGCAACCAGCAGCTGCGCGAAGGCGACAACGTGCGCGTGCAGGTGGTGGCGCCGCGGCACGACAGCTACATCTGGGTCGACTACTACACCGCCGACGGCGCGGTCATGCACCTCAATGCCGGGCAGGCGCCCACGCCGCTGCATGCCGGCGCCACGCTGGAGCTGGGCCGCGACATCCCCTCGAGCTGGCTCGTGAGCCCGCCGTTCGGCAGCGTCCTGATCACGGTGCTCTCGGGCCCGATGCCGTTCACCGAGACCTCGGACCGCCCGCCGTTCGAGCTCGCCTCGGCCTACCTGCTGCGGCTGCGCGAAGCGCTCGCGGCCAGCAAGAACAGCGAGCGCCTCATCGCCGATTTCGTGTTCCTCGAAACGATCTCGCGATGACCACGCTCCTCTCCTCGCCCACGCACTTCTTCTGGATGCTGCTCGCGCTGTGCCTGCTGGGCTTCGGGCTGCTGTACACGATGGTGCACGACGCGGGCCGCGGCGCGCGGCGGCGCGCCTTGCTGCGGCGCATCGAGACGCTCGATGCGCCGGCGGAAGAGACGGCCGTCGAGGCGCTGCGCGAATCGATGGCGCAGGCGCGCCAGGCGCTGCGACAGCAGGCGCCGCGGCCCGCGCGGTCGCCGCATGCCCCGGCTGCGCCCGTGCCGTGGTTCCTGTTCATGGGCGATGCGGCGGCCGACCTGCCGGGGCTGCTGGCCACCGCGCAGGGCAAGCGCCTCGCGCGGCCCGGCAGCGACGACGCCGACGACGAGGCCTGCTGGCGCTGGTGGCTGACCGGCGCGCTGGCCGCCATCGAGGTGCCGCCCACGGCCGTCGGCGAAGCCGCCGGCGCGCCACGCACGCGCGGCCTGTGGCTGCAAGCGCTGCTGGCGCTCGCCGAGCGGCGCGACCGCCTGCCGCTCAACGGCGTGGTCGCGTGCTTCTCCGCGAGCGAGTTGCTGCAGGCCGATGCCGACAGCCTGCGCCCCCTTGCCGCGAAGATCCGCCGGCTGCTCGACGAAGCGGGCGACACCCTGCGCCTGCAGTTGCCCGCATACCTCGTCGTCACCGGCCTCGAGCACCTGACCGGCTACGCCACGCTGCGCGGTGCGCTGCCGCCCGAGGTGCTGGCGCAGGCGCTGGGCCATCGCGTGCCGGACCCGTTCGCCGCGCCCAGCGCACCGGCCGGCGATCGGCTCGATGCGCTGTTCGACCCGATCGCCGCCCAACTGCAGAGCCTGCGCATGGCGCTGCTGCGCGAGCAGCACGGGGCCGCGGCGCGGCTCTCGATCCATGGGTTCGTGGAAGCGGTGCAGGGGCTACAGCCCGCCTTGCGCGAGGTGGCGGAGGTCTTGTTCGAGAGCCACGGCAAGGGCTCGCGCGCGCCGCGCTGGCGCGGCCTCTACTTCACGGCCGCCGCGTCGGATGCGAGCGGCGGGGCCTTCGTGACGGATCTGTTCGAGCGCTTTCTTCCCGCAGACCAACCGCTCGTGCGACCGGGACGCCCGTCGTCGAACACAACGGCGGGTGCGCCATGAAGAACGGCGCGCCGACGTTACTTGCCGTCGATGCGAATCTGGCGTGCGCCGAAGTTGACGGTCAGAACTTGCGCCTGGCCCGGCGTCACCGGACGCACTTCGCGCCAGCGCGCGCGGTCGAGATCGCGAAACGCCGCCATCACGGCAATCGCCTTCACATCGGCCGGCAGCGTGAGGTCGAGCTTCTTGCTCTCGCCGGGGCGCAGCAGCATCTCTTCGCGCTGCACGAGCTCGGCGCCGAGCGTGGCCTGGTCTTTCTCGAACAGCGAGAAGAAGTCGGCGCCCTCGAAGGGACCGGGCGACTTGAGCGCATACACGCGCACCGTGAGCGGCGATGCGCGGCCTCGCGCATCGGGGTTGGCATCGGCGCCGGCCACGAGCGTGAGGCTCACCGGCGTGACCACCGGCTTGCTCGCGCAGCCCGCGAGACCGAGGCCCACGAGTCCCGCAATTGCGAGCCCGAGACCCGCCACACGGCGCCGCGATGCCGCAGCGAAGAAGCCTTCATAGGACGAATGGTGTGTACCCAGCGTGCGCATGCTATTCCCTTCGTTGCATTGACCGGTCCTGACGCATCTTTGATTATCACCAGCGAACTCGAACAGGCAACATGCTGACTCACGAACTTGTCGAAGCACTGCTCACGCCCATCGGCGAGGCATCGCCATGCGGGGACGACCTGGAGTACGACGCGGACTTCACCGCGCTCACCACGTCCGCGCAAGGCAAGCCCGAACAACAGTTCGGCGACACCGTCATCCCGGCGGTGGAGCCGGAGTGGCGCCAGGTGGCCGAGCAGTCCGATGCGCTCCTGCGCAGGAGCAAGGACGTGCGCCCCGCGGTGCTGCTGCTGCGCGCATCGACGCGCCTGCAGGGCATCACCGGCTTCGTCGCCGGGCTCGATCTGCTCACCGGCCTGCTCGACCGTTTCTGGGAAGGCATACATCCAAAGCTCGATGCCGACGACGACAACGACCCGACCATGCGCCTGAACGCGCTGGCACCGCTGGGCGACGAGACGATGGTGCTGCGCGACCTGTACGACGCGCAGGTGGGCGTGGCGCCGGGCGTGGGCGCGATCCGCGTGCGCGACATCGCGGTGGCCAACAACGCATTGAACGCGGTGGGTGGCGACGCCACCTATTCGCCGGCGCAGATCCAGGGCGGTCTCGAAGCGCTGCACGCCGAGCGGCCCGAACTGATCCAGGCGGCCATCAGCGTGCCCGGCCTGGTCGAGAAGCTGCAGGCCCTGCTGGTGGAACGCACCGGCCGCGCCGACGTGATCGACCTGGCGCCGCTGCGCGCCATCGGCCGCATGCTGCAGAAGGCCTGCAGCGCCGCCATCGGCGCGCCCGATGAAGCCGAGGCCGAAGGCGTGGAAGGCGACGGCGCAGAAGCCGGCGGCGCGCCACGCGCTGCCGCCGCGCGCGGCGAGATCCAGAGCCGCCAGGACGCACTGCAGACGCTGGACCGCGTGATCCGCTTTCTCGAACAGACTGAGCCCGGCAACCCCGCGCCGCTCCTGATCGACCGCGCCAAGAAGCTCATCGGCGTGAGCTTTCTCGAAATCATGGCCAACCTCGCGCCCGGCGCGCTGGACACGATCGAGACCGTGACCGGCAAGCGTTCGTCCGAGTAGCGGCCACCGCCTTCCCCCTCTTTCCTTTCTTTTTTCCTGTTGATCGAACCGCCCCATTTACCCCCGCAAGGAGCATCGCCATGGCCAAGAGCAGTCAGAAATTCATCGCCCGCAACCGGGCGCCACGCGTGCAGATCGAATACGACGTCGAACTCTACGGCGCCGAGAAGAAGATCCAGCTGCCCTTCGTGATGGGCGTGCTGGCCGATCTGTCGGGCAAGCCGGTCGATCCGCTCGCGCCGGTGGCCGACCGCAAGTTCCTGGAGATCGACGTGGACAACTTCGACTCGCGCATGAAGGCCATGAAGCCGCGCGCCGCGTTCGCGGTGGAGAACTCGCTCACCGGCGAGGGCGAGCTCAAGGTGGAACTCACCTTCGAGAACATGGAAGATTTTTCGCCCGCGGCCGTCGCCAAGAAGGTCGGCGCGCTCAACAAGCTGCTCGAAGCACGCACGCAGCTGTCCAACCTGGTGACCTACATGGACGGCAAGAACGGCGCCGAGGAACTGCTGGCCAAGGTGCTGGAAGACCCGGCCCTCCTGCAGTCGCTGGCGGCCACCGCCAAGCCCGACGACGCAGCCGCGCCGGCCGCCTGAACACCCACACGCCCGACACACCGGTACACGAGGAGAAACCACCATGGCCGAAGCACTCGAGCAGAGCGCACTCAAGGACGTTGCCTATGCGGGCAGCGACTTTTCGTCGCTCCTTCAAAAGGAATTCAAGCCGCGCAGCGACGAAGCCAAGAGCGCCGTCGAAGCCGCGGTGCTCACGCTCGCGCAGCAGGCGCTGAGCAACAGCACCGTCATCGGCAAGGACGTGACCAAGTCGATCCAGGCCATGATCGCCGCGATCGACGCGAAGCTGACCGAGCAGGTCAACAAGATCATTCACCACCCCGACTACCAGAAGTTGGAGAGTGCGTGGCGCGGCCTGCACTACATGGTGAACAACACCGAGACCGACGAGCACCTGAAGATCCGGGTGATGGACATCTCCAAGGCGGACCTCGCCAAGAGCCTGAAGAAGTTCAAGGGCGCGGCCTGGGACCAGAGCCCGATGTTCAAGAAGATCTACGAACAGGAATACGGCCAGTTCGGCGGCGAGCCCTTCGGCGCGCTGGTGGGCGACTATCACTTCGACCAGAGCCCGCCCGACGTCGAGCTGCTCGGCGAAATGTCCAAGATCGCAGCCTCGGCGCACGCGCCCTTCATCACCGGCGCGAGCCCCAACCTGATGCAGATGGAGTCGTGGCAGGAGCTCGCGAACCCGCGCGACCTGACCAAGATCTTCCTCACGCCCGAGTACGCCGGCTGGCGGTCGCTGCGCGATTCCGACGACGCCAAGTACCTGGGCCTGTGCATGCCGCGTTTCCTCGCGCGCACGCCCTACGGCGCCAACACCAACCCGGTGGAGGAGTTCGACTTCGAGGAAGACACCGCCGGCGCCGACCACAGCAAGTACGCCTGGGCCAATGCCGCGTATGCGATGGCGACCAACATCAACCGCTCGTACAAGCTCTACGGCTGGGGCTCGCGCATCCGCGGCATCGAGTCGGGCGGCGCGGTGGAGAACCTGCCGCTGCACACCTTCCCGAGCGACGACGGCGGCGTGGACCAGAAGTGCCCGACCGAGATCGCCATCAGCGACCGGCGCGAAGCCGAGCTCTCCAAGGCGGGCCTGCTCTCGCTCATCCACCGCAAGAACTCCGACTTCGCGGCCTTCATCGGCGCCCAGTCGCTGCACAAGCCGGCCGAGTACGACGATCCGGACGCCACGGCCAACGCCAACCTCGCGGCGCGCCTGCCCTACCTCTTTGCCTGCAACCGCTTTGCGCACTATTTGAAGTGCATCGTGCGCGACAAGGTCGGCAGCTTCAAGGAGCGCGACGACATGCAGCGCTGGCTCAACAAATGGATCATGAATTACGTGGACGGCGACCCCGTCAACTCGTCCGAGGAAACCAAGGCCCGCAAGCCCTTGGCCGCGGCCGAGGTGGTGGTGGAAGAGGTCGAGGGCAACCCCGGCTACTACACCTCCAAGTTCTTCCTGCGCCCGCACTACCAGCTCGAAGGCCTCACGGTGTCGCTGCGGCTGGTGTCCAAGCTGCCCTCGGCCAAGGGCGGCAAGTAACGAAGGCATATGCCTTCGGAGGGCCTTTGAAAAAACGGCCCTCCACTCGTTCTCCTGATAGCTCCCGGGCACCAACGCTTAGGCACCGCACGGAAGCCCTTTTTCTCTGACTCACACACAACTGAAAGGTAAGCATCATGGCTGCAGACATGTTTTTGAAGCTCGAAGGCGTCGATGGCGAATCCAAGGACGATTCGCACAAGAAGGAAATCGACGTTCTCGCCTGGAGCTGGGGTGCCAGCCAGTCCGGCACCGGCCACGTGGGCGGCGGTTCGGGCGCCGGCAAGGTGAGCGTGCAGGACGTCTCGATCACCAAGTACGTCGACTCCGCCTCGCACCTGCTGCTCCTGGATTGCTGCAATGGCCAGCACATCAAGAAGGGCACGCTGGTGGTGCGCAAGGCCGGCGCCACGCCGCTCGAATACATCAAGCTCACGATGGAAGACATCCTGGTGAGCAGCATCCACACCGGCGGCAGCGGCGGCGAAGACCGCCTGACCGAGACCCTGACGCTGAACTTCTCGAAGTTCAAGTACGAGTACACGCCCCAGAAGGCCGACGGTTCCGGCGACGGCACCAAGGAAACGGGCTGGGACATCGCAGCCAACAAGAAGGTCTGACACGGACCGCGGCGTCGAGCTTCCCCCGGCCTTCGCCGCCGGGTGCGAAGCCCGCCTCCAGGCAACGCCTGGCCACCGGGGCAAGGCCATGGCACACCGCCACGGCGCCCGAAACCCAACAAACAAACCCTCGACGGCATCGAGCCCATGCGCTCGGCACGGCGCCCGTGCGCCTGCCGGAGCGGCGATGGCTTCTGCCGTCAGACCAGGAGACCGAGATGATCGGATTCGAACTCAAAGCCCGGGGCACCTACGCCTTCAAGCAGACACGATCGGCGTGGACGGAAGGCAGCCTGATCGCGCTGAAGGCCGTGGCGCTCGCGGACAACTTCGCGAACAAGACCCAGCAGACCGCCCGGAACGGAACACTCACCCACATCGAGCAGCAGTTCAAGAAAATCGCCGATGCGCGGTTCGGCACGATCTGCTCCTTCGGCCTGGATTTCACCCTCTTCCTCGAGGGCGACATCAAGCTCAAGTACTTCTTCGACTCCACCAAGGATTCGAGCCAGATCCAGAGCGAATTCCTCCATGCGCTGCGTGGGCAGACAGCCAAGCTCGGCGACCAGGTGGTGATCTACATGGCGCAGACCATCGAGGATTTCGTGACCATGGCCTTCGACAGGACCGACGGGGAAGAGCTGATACTGCACATCAACGTCGACCTCTGAGGCCAACGCCCATCGCGGCATCCGGCCGGCCCTGCTGGCCGGCCCCTCCTCATTCCTGGTTTCCGTCTTCCCTGCCCGCTCCGGCGCTGCCGGGCTGCGCGATCTCCTCGACCGGCAGCAGGCGCGTCGCGTCGTCCTCTTCCCCGGGAATCACCCACAGCGTGAGCGCGGTGTAGTTGTCGTGGCCCGGCTTGGCGCGTGCCTTGATCTGCGCATCGAGCTGCTCGGTCCATTGGCTGGGCGTGCGCGAGGCATGCAGCGTGTCGACCAGGCACTCGTCGCCCAGCGGCTCCCACACGCCGTCGCTGCACAGGAGCAGCACGTCGCCAGACACAAGGCGCATGCGGTCGGACACCGTGATGTCGGGCGCCTCCTCGATCGAGCCCAGCGCCGACAGCAGCATGTTGCGCTGCGGATGCAGGCGCGCGCCCTCCTCGTCGAGCATGCCGCCGGCCACCATCTGCTGCACCAGGCTGTGGTCGGTGGTGCGCGCCACGATGGCGCCGCCGCGAAAGAGGTACGCGCGGCTGTCGCCGCTGTGCACCCAGGCGAGCGCCTGGTTCTCGAGATCGATCGCCGCGAAGACGATGGTGGAGCGCATGCCCGCGAGCTTGCCGCCTTCGGCCTGGCGCGCCACCACGTCGCGGTTGGCCTGCTCGACCAGCGTGCGCAGGGTGATCTCGTCCAGCCCCGGCGCCGCCGAGAAACCGCCCAGCACGCTGCTGCGCGCCGTGGCCGCCGCCACATCCCCGCCGCCATGACCGCCCGCGCCGTCCGCCACCAGGCAGGCGACGTAGCGCTCGTCATGCCAGTGGCCATGGACGTCTTCGTTGTAGTTGCGGCCGCCCTGTCGGGACAACGTGACGATTTCGATTTCCAAGCGGGGTGCCTCGCGATGGCTGGTGTTGTTGTGGTGGCTTCGACCGAGGTCGTCGTTGTTCTTGTGCTTTTGTTCTTCACTGTCCATCGGACTTCAGGCGCGCCATCTGCTCTTCGTAGGCTTCCAGGAACGCCTTGCCGAAGAGGTTGTGGAAATCGTCTTCCGCCTCGCTCGCGATGCCGCCGTAGAGCGCCACGAACTGGTCCCAGAGCTTGGCCTTGCGGTTGGCCGCGAAGATGGCGTCGAGCGCCGACTTCGCGCTGATCTTCTTCTCGAGCTCCTCGGGCTCGAAGCGCGCGATGACATGCGCGAGCGCCGCGCGCATGCCCACCATCACGCCGAACTGGTGGGCGCGCAGGTCGTTGAAGGCATCGCGCATCGCGGCCTCCGGTGGCATGAAGCCGCGCACGCCGGGGCCGAGCAGGTGCGCGAGCGCCACTTCCACTGTGGGAGAGAACTTCAAGGGGTTGTTGGCCTGCGCCGCGATCATCGTGACCTCGGCGCGCACCTCGCGCTTGAACTCCTGGCGCGTGAGCAAGAGTTGCAGCGTGCCCTCGGTGGCGCTGCGCAGCATCGAGCCGATGCGCTCCATGAGGCCGGGCGTGAGCATCTCGGGCGGCTGGTGGGTGCTGGCGAGGCCGCGGAGGAACGCGGCGAGCAGTTCGTCGTCGGAGGCCGTGCGTTCGGCGCGGGGCGCGGCCGGTGCGCGGACCGGTGGCGGAGGTGGTGGTGGCGCCGGCAGAGGTGGCAGCGACTCCAGCGGCCTGCTGCCCAGCTCGGGGCCGCTGATGCGGATCGGCTGGCCCGTCATGTCATCGAACTGCGGCAGCACCTCTGCTGCGGGTGCGGCGGACATCGGCGGAGGCGCCGGTGGTGGAGGCAGTGGCGGAGGAGGAGGTGGTGGTGGCGGTGGCGTCACCGCCTTCGGCGGCGTGAAGCCGAACTGGTCGATCGGCAAATGGTCGGAGCGCGGCGTCGGCGTGGACGGTGCGGCGCTCTGCAATGCGGCGAGCGGGTCGGCGGACGACGCCGTGTTCGGCTGCAGCAGCGGATCAGCCAGCGGCGACAGCGCGAGCGGATCGCCGCCGATGCCGCCGCCGCTGTTCATGCCGCCGAACAGCTCGTCGATGCCCGATGCCTTGCCGTGCGCGGGCGGCGCGCCGAGGTCCGAGAAATCGTCGAGCGCGCCGATGCCTGCAGCGGGTGCGGAGCTTGGCGTGGGTCCGAGCAGGTTGGCGAACGGATCGACCTCGGCGGCCTGCGCATTGCGCGAGCCCGTAGACATCGGGTCGGGAAAGAGCAGCGAATCGGCGCTGGCGGGTGCGGCGGCCCTGGCCGCACCGGACGCGGCGGGTGCCGACGCAGGCGCAGGTGCCGGCGGCGAGCCGAGTCCGGCGAGCAGATCCGCGAAAGGATCGTCGCCCGAGGCGCCCGCCGGCGCGGCGGCCGGCGCCGACATGATGGTGTTGGGAATGGCCAGCGAGGGCGCTGCCGCAGCGGCCGTCGCGCGCACGCTGAGCTCGAAGCTGCCGACGACCAGCCGCGTGCCGTCGGCGAGCGGCGCCTCCTTGCCCGAGCCCAGCGACACGCCGTTGCACTGCATCGGGTTGCTGCCGCGGTCGATCACGAAGTACTGGCCGTCGCGGCACAGCACCTGGGCATGCACGCGCGAGACCGTGCGGTCGGGGTCGTCGAGCACCAGCGTGTTGGTGTCGGCCCGGCCGATGGTGCCCCCGTTGGGCCCGAAGTCGGCGGCGATGGGCTGCCCCGCCGGAGCACCTTGCCGGGTGATGACAGCGATATGGATCATGAATCGGCCCCCGAGGCTCTAGGCCCTTTATGCCCATCTGTGTCCTTGCGCGCCCGAACAAGACGGCCACGCGCGCACGGGCGAAAAAACTCAGAAGGAGTATTCATTCCGTGGGGCACGTTGGCAATCTCGCCTTAAGAGGTATGCCATTGCAGCCAGGCGGAGGCAGCGGTGAAGATGAGGGCGATGAGGAGCCAGGTGCGGGTGGCCGGATCGCGCATACCGCGCGCCCCCTTTGCCCAACGCCACCCGGCCATCGCCAGGAAGACGGCGGCGAATGCGGCCAGGATGTATTTCGCCGTCATGCGACATCCGGGGCGCTCGCTTCGAGCCAGCGTTGCTGGCGCCACGCGGGCGCATCGATCGGGAAGAGCGGCGTTCCGGGCTGCAGCAGGCACACATATTCCGACGCCGCACGGCGCTGGCGCTGGCAGCCGTCCTTGCGCACCTGCAGGCAACGCGCCCAGGACAGCGGTGCGCCCATGAAGCAGCGTGCGCCCGGCTCGAAGCTGTGCGCATTGGCCGACCACCACGCGCCGATCCTTTGCGCATCGGGCCAGGGCAGGCCGTCGTCCTCGTCCATCGCGACGTCGGCGTCCACGGGGTCGTCCGTCGGCCCCGTCTCCAGGCCCTCGGCGGGTTTGCGGTACAGGTCGAGCATCTCCAGGTCGAGGCCGGTGATCAGGCTGAAGGACTCTCCCGCCAGCCGCGACAGCGCCGGGTCTTCCATCCGGTCGATCAGCAGCGGCACGAACCGGGGGTCGCCGCTCGCGCCCAGTCCGCGGATCAGCATGCGCGCGTCCGTCTGTGCCTCGAAGAGCGCCTTCAGCAGGGGTACCGCTTGCTCCGGCGTCGTCAGCTTCAAGAACAGGTCGATCGCGGGCATGCGGTGCGTTCCCGCTTCGTGCGCCATGCGATGAAGCGCATGGGCCGCCGCATGGCGGTCGCCGAGCAGCACAGCCGAGCGCACGGCCTGGAAGCGGCAATCCGCATTCGCATCGCCCAGCGCGCGGAGGCACGCGTCCAGCAGATCGCGCCGCCCGCATTCGCCGGCGGTGCGCAGGCCCTGCGCGCGCAGTGTCGGGTCAGGGTCGCCGAGTGCGTCCGTCAATACCGCGCCGGGGTCGACCCGGTGGGCATCGCAGGCCGCGATGCCCACCATCCGCCGGAATGCGTTGTTCGAGTCCAGCAGCTCGCGGGTGATATCCCGCAGCGATGCGGCGGCGACCCACCCGAAGGCCGACAGCACCCCCGGCCTGCATTCGGGCAAGGCCTGCGCCAGCGCGAGGACCTTGTCGAGACAGGGCTCGTCGCGGCTGTCGAGTGCCAGCGCCGTGGCGACGAAGACTTCCCCGACGCCGGGCCGCGCCAGAGCGGTCGCGCACAGGTGCGCGCCGTATTCACCCGCCACGGCCAGCCCGTCCAGGTGCGCGGCCAATCGGTCGTCGAGCCGGCGCAGGTGATGCAGCCTCACGTGCGGCGCATCGACCATCCGCATGCGAACGTTGCAGAGCACCGCGCCCTCTTCCACATGCTGCGCGACGACCTTTGCAACGGGCCGGTTCAATGCAAGATCGACTGTCATGGCACCTGCACCCGGCCGTTCATTCCCAGCGGCGCCACGCGGCACCGTCGAAAGAGAAGATGTTCTGCTGGCCAATGGACCACAGCACGCCTTCCGCATCGGTGAGCTTGTAGCAACTGTCGGGCGCATCGCGCCCGAAATCGACCGCCACCAGTGCGTCGTCCTGCAGCACGTACAGGGCGCTCATGCTCGCCACATAGAGCCGGTCCATGAACCAGCGCACGTCCCAGAAGTCGTCGATCAGCCCCTCGGTTTCAAGCACCTCCCAGTCCTGCCCCCGGCCGCGCAGCAGGGTCCCGGATTGGCCGCAGGCATAGACGTGCCCGTCGCCGGCGCAGCAGATGCCCGAGAGCACGACGTTCACGGGGCTCTCGCATCGCGTCCAGGCGCTGCCTTGCCAATGCCACACCTCGCCCTCCCACCCCGCGGCATAGAGGTCGTTCGCGTCGAACCCGTCGATGGCCTCGAATCCCGCGACGTCGTCGTCCCCCTCGACGCCCGGTGCGTGCATGGCGCTCCACTGTCCCTCGCGAGCGCGCCTGAAGACTTCGCGGTTCATGCCGGCGGCATAGGCATGACCCTCGATGCAGGCGCAGGCGCGCAGGTCGAAGGCGTCGCGGATCCTCTCGCTTCCCTCGTTCCCGCCCACATAGGTGAAGACCGCGCCTTCGCCAGAGACGACGACGAGCTTTTCGCTGGGCAGCTTCGCGACGCACATTCCCGCCGCGCGCCATGGCAGGTCCTTCACATTGGCGACCTCGCCTTCGTCCACGCTGCCGAGCCGCGTGTGCGCAACCGCCTTCTTCTGCAGCTTCTTGTCCTGCAGCGCGAGATAGACAAGATCCTTGAAGCGCGCCGCGCCGCGGGATATCAGGTTTTCCTTGGACAGGCCCAGTCGTGCCATGGCGTGTGTTCCTTTCAGCGGGATCTCTTCGTGCCGAGCGCTTTGAGCGGGTTCAGCGCCGCCTCGCTGGCGGCGTCCGAACCCGAGGGCGAATGCTTCACCTCGGCGTCCTTCAGGTCCTTGGAGCACATGTCCTTGTGCCCCTCGTTCAATTGCGCCTTCAGGCACTTGTTGCTGCAGTTGGACGACTTGAACACCTTCTGCACGCTCTTGAGGCACAGGTTGAGTTCCTTGGCGAACGACTGCGTCGTGCCGGCGCCCACCTTGCGGCCCATGAACTTGTGCGACGCATGGCGCAGGCCATGGCTGCCTTCGGTGTTGCTCGGTCCTTCGGCGCACATGCAGGGCGCCGCGCTCATCTTGTATTTCTTCCAGCCCGGCAGCTTCTTTCCCTTGGAAACCGAGGCCTCGTAGAAGGAACTCTTGGGAATGACGTGGTCCGGCGTCTGGCTCGGGCAACAGCCCTTCACGCCGTCCTTCTGCGCGTTGTAGGGAACGAGACGGCACTTGCGCGCGCGCAGGCATTTGTCGGCCGCCTCTTTGCCCTTGATGGCGTCCAGCGACATCTTGTCCCAGTTGACCCCCCGCGCACGCTGCTTCTTGATGCCGATGTTCATGCCGGCCGAGGCGCAGACGTTCTTGGTTCCCTGCTTCTTGAAGTCCTTGCACGCGGCCTTCTCGCGATTGACTTCCTTCTCGCAGGCGGCCTTGGCAGCCCCCGGCGCCATCGACTCCAGGTGCGGCCACGGGATCGACTCGTTGCCCGGATACGACCTGTGGTTGTGCGTGGTGATGTCCAGGTGACGCACCACGTTCTCGCCTTCGACCATCACGTCCATCGACCATCGCGAGAAATAGATCTTGCCCTTGTTGGTGCTGGTCACGAGCCCCTTCTTCGGCGCACAGCCGGCCTCGTCGCCGCTGCTGGTCTTGAAGTAGCTCTTGTTCTTGAGCATGACCTGCTGGCCCGAGATCTTCACGGTCGTGGAACCGTCGGTGGTGTCGGACGAGAACCCGGTGTTGGGATACGGAAGCGGAACACCCGGTGGCGTGGCGGGCGTCTGCGGCGGCGTGAAGCAGACGTCCGGAAACGCGCACATGGTCTTGCCGCTCGCGGCCTTGCACGAGATCTCCAGCGCGTTGGCGAAGACCTTGTTGGTCATTGGCGCACCCTTGGCGCTGCGCGCCTTCCCGCCGAGCGGGAGCGAGCTTGCTTGGGGCGGCCCGGCGCGGCGCTCATGCCGCTGCCCCTTCGAAGCGCATGACGGCCGATGCGCGCTGGCCCGCATCGTTGGCCATATGCACCAGGATGTCCGGCCCCGGCGCATAACCCCCGCGGCACGCGGCCTCTGCGACCGCAAGGGCCGCCACGCCGGCAACGGCACCCGCCTCGCCGATGCACTCCGCCGGATGCCAGAGGTCGAAGCTTTCCTTGCGCTGGCGCAGCGTGCGCGCGAGCGCCAAGGTCGCCTCCTTGAAATAGTACTGCTCGCCCGAGAGGTCGGTGATGCGGCAGTCGATGTCGTGCATCTCGCATTGCGCCTGCGCGAGAGCGGCCTCGATGGCCGTGCTCAGGCCGTCGGCCCGCAACGGCTCGTCCGAGTCGATGTGCGCCTTTTCCACACCGAATCCGATGCCCGTGCACAGGAGGCCGTCGCCACCGCCGGGACGCCCGAGCAGCAACGCGCCCGCGCCCTCGCCGGGGATGAATCCGTTGGAGTTCTCGGCGGTCAGCAGCCGGTGCCCGCGCTCGTAGGCGCCCAGCGTCGGCCAGCTCAGCAGGCTGTCGGCCGCGACGACCAGCACGTTCGCCACGCCTTCGCTGCCGATCAGCCGCTGCACCTGCGAAAGCGCCACCAGCGCGCCCACCCGGCCATGGGCGACTACCAGCGAACCGGCCGAAAATTGCGCGCCCAGCAGGTCTTGCAGGTCGGCGAAGAGCAAGTCGTCCAGCCCTTCAAGCCGCCCGGGCCGCTCATGCTCGGCCACGCACAGGAGCAGCGGAATCTCGTCCCACAGGTGAGGTGCGACATCGGCCAGACACTCTTGCGCCGCCAGCGCAGCCATGCGGGCCAGCTTGGCCCGTCCGCGCCACGGCTTCTCCAGCGCCACCTCGTGCGCCATGATGCGTTCGCCTTCGGCATCGATGAAACGCGTCTCCACCGGGTTGGTGAGCTTGGCCCGGATCGCCGCGCAGGATGCGGGCGCCGACAGGCCCACGCTGGTCACGAGGCCCGTGCGGTGGATGGCGATGGGAATCGGGGGGATGTGGCTCATTCGACCTCGACCGCGTCCTCGCGCTCCATCGGCACCATGATCACCGGGATCGGGAACGGCGCGGCTTCGCGCTGCTGCCACCATTCGCGACCCTTCCTGCCCACCATGACCTGCGCGATCTCGAAGATGTCCTTCTTCAGCGGCCGTGCGACGCGCCAGGTCAGGCTGAAGCGTCCCTCGTCCGGCTCGATGACGACCGTGTCCAGCGTGGCCACATGGTCCTCTCGCTCGCCGTCCCGCGTGAACACATGCACGGGTGCCGTCAGGTGCGGAATGGTGAAACGGGTGAGCCCTTCGGGCGTCAGGTTGGCGAGCAGCACATCGACCGGGCCATTGCGGAAATGCGCGAGCGGCACCTGCTGGTCCATGGGCGCAGACTGGAAGTACTGCTCGTCGAAATCCGGCGGCAGGAACGGAAAGTGTTTGTCCCGCCACACCTCGTCGTACGTTCCGGCGAAACGGGAGCGGGGCTCCCATCCGCGCCCGACGGGGCCGAAGGCCATCGGGCGATAGTCGCCGCCCGGGTCGCGCACGCTGCGATCGACCTCCTCCGTGGCGGGCAGGGGCCTGCCTTCCACCCATTCCATCCGGATGTGCCGGTGAAAGCCCCGGCCTGCCGGATTCGCCATGAAGGCGGCGTGCTGGGCCGGGTCTTCGTGCAGCAGGTCGGTGCCGCCGAACGCCACGTCGTAGGAAATCGGTTGCCGCACGAACACGCCGGGCGGCGTGGGCGTGGCGCCGGACAGGCCGCACTCCCAATGGCGCGGCCCGACGACCGCCATCGTCTTGCTCCAGTTGCCGACGCGCATTCCCACCTCGACCCGCGTGGCGGGCCGCCCCTCGGGCGCATAGGCGCTTCCCAGCAGCAGGATGTCGCAGCGCGGCTTGCGCGGCGCGAAGTCCACTTCGCTGACCGGTGCGGACAGCCCGGGCTCGCCGGTGAAGGTGTCGGCCATGACCAGGGGCAATTGCGCCTCGTGCAGCTCGAAGCTTCCCTCGGGTGCATCCGGCGGCGGGATGCGGAAGGTCCCCTTGACGACGACCACCAGAAGCTCCCGCCCGCTCGGCTCCACGCCCAGGTTGTAGCCCGCGACCATCCGGGTGGCATTGACGAGTTCCACGCGTCCTGCTCCCGGCTCAGTTCAACTGGATCGAACCGCCCTTGACGCGGTTCACGCCTGTCGAGCGGCTCGATATGTAGCTGCCGTGGATCAGCACCTTGCCCTCGCGGGTCAGCGTGATGCTGGCCTTTCCGCAACGCAGCACCAGTTCGCTCCTGGCGCTCACCAGCATGCGTTCGCCATCGGCATCGACCTCGACCTGGGCCGGCGTCTCCGGCAAGGGCCATCCCTCTGCGCCGCGCAGCACGCCCATCACGATCGGGCGCGCCGGGTCCGCTTCCTCGAACATCAGCACCACGCGCCGGCCGATGTGCGCGCCGTGCAGATCGACCACGCTGCGCGCACGAACGGCCACCGTGCCGCCCTGGCCCGCGAAAGCGACGAGCGGCGTCTGCCCCTCGTCCGCGATGGCGATCAGTTCGCCCGTGACAACCGGGGTCCACGCCGCGATGGCCGCGGTCGCCTCCAGTTGCGCATCGATCAAGTCCCTGCCGCTCATGGTCGATCTCCTTGCATGCCTTGTCAGTTCTGCAGAATCTTGGAGCCCTTCATCACGATGTTGCCGCTCGCCTTCGCGTTGATCTTTCCCGAGGCGTCGATCGTGATGTCCTTGCCCTTGATGACGATGGTCCCATCCTTCTTCATGGTGATGCTCGCGCTGCCCGTGGTGATCGAGATGGAGTCGCCCGCCTCGATCACGAGGTTTTTTCCGACGCTGAGCGCATCGTCCTTGCCCACGCTGGTCGTGCGGCCTCCGCCTACGGTGCGCGACTCGTCGGCCCCCACATTGGTGGAGAGGTTCGCCCCCACATCCACCGACCGGTTCGCCCCGATGCTGCTCGACTGGTTCGCGCCCACGTTGATCGTCTGGCTCGCCCCCACCGTCACCGCCTGCATCGCTCCCACCGTGATCTCCTGCGCCGCGCCCACGGTGATGGTCTCGTTGATGCCCACCGTGTGCGTGCGCTGCAGCGCCACCGTCGCGGTCTCGCTCGCACCCACGGTGATCGTGCGGTTCGATCCGATGGAAATCGTCTCGTTGCTCCCCACCGTCTCCGTGCGGTTCACCCCGATCGCGATGGTCTCGTTGTTGCCGACCTGCTCCGAGCGGTCCACGCCGATGGTGATGGTCTCGTTGTTGTCCACCGTCTCGGTGCGGTCGTGCTTGACGTGCGTGGTCTCGTCGTGGTCGATGGTCTTGGTGCGGTCGTGGCCCACCCAGTGGGTCTCGTCGTTCTCGACCTCGATATCCTGGTTCTTCTCGGCATGCAGGTACACCTGCTCGGAGCCTTTCTTGTCCTCGAAGCGGAACTCGTTGCAGTTCGAGGCGCTGCCCTTGGGCGTGGAGCGTGTGCGAAAACCGCTCTGCGTGTGCGAGCCGAACGGGATCGGCTGGTCGTCGTTGTAGACGCGGCCCACGATGATCGGACGGTCGGGGTCGCCGTTCAAGAAGTCGACGATCACCTCCTGCCCGATGCGCGGAATGAAGTACCCGCCCCAGCCCTTGCCCGCCCACGGCTGCGACACGCGCACCCAGCAGGTCGATTTCTCGTCGCTCTTGTCGTAGCGGTCCCAGTGGAAGTGCACCTTCACGCGGCCGAAATCGTCGGCATGGATTTCCTCGCCGGCCGGTCCCACCACGATGGCCGACTGCGGGCCGGGCATGACCACGCGGGGCGTGAGGCGCGGCGGGCGGAACGGCACGTCGATCGGCAGCGCGGTGATGAGGAAGGCGCTCGTGCCTTGCGGATCGGTGCGCAGCGCAGGCGCACTGGCGATCAGCGCCTCGAGCGCGGGCCGCGCCCCGGCGTTCACCGCATCGTCGTCGAGCGCTTCGCGCAGCGCCCGCTCGATCGGCATCCTCGGCACGCTGTGGGGAATGCTTTCGTAGCCCGGGTGGCTCGCCACGAAGGTGCAGGCCGCGATCACGTAGTCGCCGTCGCGCGCGCCGTCGGGGTCGCCCTCGAAGGTGAAGCTGCGCCCCGCGGCCACGTCGGGCCAGGTGGTGAGCGCCCAGTGGCGCTGACGGCGCGCGACGATTTCCTCGCCGCGCAGCTTGCCCTTGTCGTCCGCATCGCCGCCCGAGAAGTAACCGCCCGCGAATTCGAAGGCCTCGAACTCGGCCAGTTCGTGCTTGTCGGGTGCGCCGCCCGCGGCCTCGAGCTTCTTCTTGATCGACTTGAAGTTGCTGTCCTGCGATGCGTAGGTGCCGGTGTCGAACTGGCGCGCGCTCACCCAGCGCGAGATCTCGTTGTAGCGCGCCTCGGTGGTGTCGCTCGCCACGTGGTGCAGGGTGCCCTCGACGGGCAGCTTGTCGTGCGCGATGTCGCTCGCGTCCGACAGGTGCATGGTGCCCGGCGCGTCGTGCGCGTCGAACCAGTAATAGATACCTTCGTCTTCCAACAGGCGCGATAGAAACTGGTAGTCGCTCTCCTGGTGCTGCACGCAGTAGCGCCGCGGGTTGTGCGTGCCGATCACGTTGCCGGCCTTGGTTTTCTTGAAGCGCTTGATGGGGCTGTCCTCGAACACCGCGTCGAGCACTTCGAGCACCTTCTTGTCCTGCAGGATGCGCGAGTTGATGCGCTTGCAGAGCAGCCAGAACCACGAGCGCAGCCCGATGCGGTATTCGAAGTGCCGCCCCACGTGGCCCGTGCGCTCGAAGCGCACCGCATGGCCCTGGCAGTGGCGCTCGTGCACGCCGCCGTCCTTGTCCTGGAACCCGATGACCACGTCGAAGGCCCGGCCCAGGATGTCCTTGGCGTCGAGTGCCCGGTTCTTCGACAGCACGGTGAGTTCGTAGGTCGATGGGCGTGCGAGCGCCTCGTGGCCGACGATGCGCCAGAACATCAGTTCGCCGTTGGCGGGCGAATCGCTTTCGATGCGGAACTCGTGATCAGCCATGGGTAGGCCTTCTCCCCTTCCGTGGCGCCGGGGGCGCCGGTATTTGCCGATACGCTCCTACGGCGCCAGCAACAGCACGAGCGGCTGGCTCGGCACCGTTCGCACGCCCGGGCAGTTGGTGCTGTTCTGCAGCGAGACGCTGGTGAGCCGCGACGCGGGCATGCCCATCCACAGCACGGTGAATGCGCCCGTCAGGTGGCGGCTCGGCCCCATCACCGTTCCAGACGCCACGCCCAGAAGCACGCCGGAGTTGTCGCCGTTGGTCATGGGAATGGTGGTGCCCAGGTTGTGCACCGGCCCGCCCATGATCAGGATCGTGGGAACGTTCGGAATCGCCATCGGCCCCATCGCGATGTTCGGGTATGGCACCGGAATCGGCGACGGGGCGGCGGGTGTGATGCAGACATCGGGAAATCCCATGTCGGTGCCCATCAGCTGGCAGTTGGCGAACATGCTGTGCTCCGTTGTCCTTCTTGCGTTTCCTTCAGCCGAAATGGATCTGCGCGCCGCGCGCCTTGACCAGTTCGCGGCCGCTCACCAGCGTGTGCTCGCCGTCCAGGCGCAGCACCTGCTTCGCCTCGCATTCGAGGTGCGTCGCCGCCACGCGGTCGATGCCGTCCGTGGTGCGCAAGTAGTGGCGGCTGAAGTGCTGCACGCGCTCCATGATCGACGACATCACCGAGCCCACCACCTTGATGCTGGTGGAAATCAGGTGCACCTCGCGGCCGACCATGTCGGCGGTGTCGGTGGCCACGCGGGTCTTCTGCGCGG
This sequence comes from Variovorax boronicumulans, assembly GCF_030812215.1. GTDB lineage: Bacteria > Pseudomonadota > Gammaproteobacteria > Burkholderiales > Burkholderiaceae_C > Variovorax > Variovorax boronicumulans_C. The sequence continues at coordinate 52,909 of NZ_JAUSSG010000005.1, forward strand.
CAACGTCGAGTTCGTCGGACTTGAGGCCGATGCGTGCGGCCTGCAACTCCAACGCACCATCGTCCACGGCGATGCGCAGGTTGCCCGCGCAGCGCAGCACGTTGGCCGCGCCCTCTTCGCGCTGCAGCACCGCCATGATCCAGACCTCCTGCGGCGCAATGCGCAGGCAGGCCACGCTGTCGCCCGCGGCCGGTTCGAGCAGGCAGCTCGCGGCGCGACGGGCGCGCAGCCGCAGGCCGCCGCTCGCGACGATCTGCTCGCCCGAGGCATCGGCGCTCAGGACGCCCACGCACCACTCGCCGGCGATGGCCTTGGCGGTTTCTCGCCGACGCGCGCGGGAAAGGGTGGAGGCGGCGGAAGTGGTCGTTCGGAGCGTCGCGGTGTCGGTCATGGCATGTTTCCAATCTGTTCCAGGTTTCGTCGAATCACGCGGTCAGCGGCTGCCAGCGCTCGCACTCCGCCAGGTCCGGGTCGGTTTCCAGGGCGCGCGCGCGGTCGGTCATGTGGGCGTTCTCGGTGTTGGCGCCGTGCAGCACGGTGCGCATCAGGGTGGCGCGGCGCAGGTCCGCGCCGGCGAGGTCGGCATGGCGAAAGTCGGCATAGGTCAACTCCGCGCCGGTGAAGTTCGCGCCGCGCAACTTCGCGCCCGCGAAGTGCGTCTGGTACAGGTCGCAATCCGCGAAGCCGGCCTGTGCGAGCGCCGCGCCGGTGAACAGCGCCTGCCGCAGGCGTGCCCCCGAGAAATCGACGTCCTGGCCGGCCGCGTTGCAGAAGATGGCCGACGGCGCCACCGCGTTCGCAAAGCGCGCGCCGTCGAGCTTCGCTCCCTGGAAATTGCACTGCTGGAGCGAGATGCCGCTGAAGTCGGCACCGCTCAGGTCGGCCGACGAGAACTGGCAACCGTCGAGCGCGAGGCCCGAGAACGACATGCCCTTGAGCGAGGTCTTGCTGAATGCGCTGCGCAGCATGCGCGCTCCGGTCCATGTGAGATGCGAAAGGTCGCACTCGATCACGGTGGTGTATTGCCAGCTGGTGTCGTCGGCACAGACGTCCAGCAGCACCGATTGGGTAAGCACCGCCGAATCGAGCTGTGCGCCGCGCAGGTTCGCATGGTCGAGCCTGCACTTGCTGACGGTGGCCATGGTCAGCGCGGCATCGGCGACCTGTGCGTGCATCAGGTCGCACTCGGTGAACACGGCGCCGTGCAGGTTGGCCTGCCGCAAGTCGACATGGTCGAGCTGGCAGCGGCTGAACACGGCCTTGCGCAGGTTGGCGCCCGACGCGATCGCGCCGCGCAGGTCGCATTGCTCGAACACGGTCTCGCGCAGGTCGGCGTTGCGCAAGTCGGCTTCGGCGAAGCGCACCTGAGAGAACACACCGCCGCCGAGCGCGACGCCGGAGAAGCGGCCTTTGGCAAGGTCGACGCCGCTCAGCGTCTCGCCCATGCGCACGGCCAGCGTGAGCAGATCCGGGGTCATCGTCATGGCGCGGCCTGCTGCTCGGGCGTGAGTCGGGGCCAGGTGCGTGCCCGCTTGAGCAGCGCCCCGTCGAACAGGGTGTCGCCGTCCAGCCGCACGCGGCCGAGGTCGGCGCCGAAGAGATTGCTGCGCCGCAGGTCCGCGCCGCGCAGGTCGGCCTTCTGCAGCACCGCGTCGCTGAGGTTCACGCCCGACAGCTGCGCCTTCGTGCAAACACTCAGGCGCAGCAAAGCGCCCTTGGCGCTCGCGAGCCGCAGGTCGGCGCCGTCCAGGCGTGCCTCGCAGAGATTGGCGCCGTCCAGCGTTGCGCGGACCATCTTCGCGCCGCGCAGGTCGCTCGCACCGAAGTTGAAGCTGCGCAGGTCGGCACCGCTCAGGTCGGCGGCCGCCATGCGCGTGCCGTTGACCGCCACAGCGCCGGCGCAGCGCGCCATCTTCAGGTCGGCGCCGTCGAGCTTGCTGGTGATGAAGGTCGCGCTCTCCAGCGTCGCGCCATGCAGGTCGACGCCCGACAGGTCGCATTCCATGAACGTGGCACCCGACAGGTCGGCCTCCGGGAAGCGCATGCCCCGCAAGTCGCGCTTGTACAGGGTCTGGCCCGCAAGCTTTGCGCCCTGCCAGTCGGCGCTGCCCCAGGTGGTGTCGAGCAACTGGGCGCCGGTAAAGACGGCGCGGCGCATCTGCGTGCCGGCGAAGGCGCAACCCATGAGGATGGCGCCGGAAAAATCGGCCTCGTCGAACACCGCACCGCTCAACTTCGCCTTGCCGAGGTTGGCCTTGCAGAACTTCGTGCCGATGGCGATGGCGCCTTCGAAGCGGGCATGCGCCAACACCGCGCCTGACAGATCGGCGCCCGAGAGGTTGGCATTGCGAAAGTCGGTGGCTTCGAGCCATGCACCTTCGAAATTGACCTCGCGCAGGTCCAGCCCCGAGAGGTCGGCACCGGTGAAGTCGATGCGCGCGAACATGCGGATGCCCGCCGGCACCGCGCGCGCCATTTCGCTGCGCAGCGTGGCGGCCTCGGCAGCGGGCATCGGATCGACCGGCGCCTGCATGTGGGCTGTGTCGAGATAGCCCTTGCGATGCGCGTCCTCCAGCGCATAGAGCTTGGGCAGCACCGGTGAGAGATCGATCGGCCGGGTGCCCGAGGCGGCGAGCGCGTGCATGTCCGCGAGATGCTTTTCCGCGCGGTAGACCGGCGGCCCGCGGTGCTGCAGCTTGGCGATGTTCATCTTCTCGGGCGGCACCGCGGCGATCTTCTCGAGCACGGCAACGGCGTCCTCGACGGCCGCCCACTGCTGCGCCTCGGCCAGCTTCATCTGCTTTTCCAGGTACGGCGGCAACGCGTCGCCAGTGGGCACCTTCTCCCGCGGCGGCATGCGGATGCCGAGCGCGTCGGGGTCCAGCCCCGCCTGCACGGCCTTCTGCCGCGCGATGGCGACGTCGGACTGCGCGCGGCGGTACTGGCCTTCGGCCTGCAGCCCCTCGATGGCGAAGGGCGCCTTCGCGGCCTCGACCTCGGGATCGACGGTGCTCACGCCCTCGGGCAGCAGGTCGTTGTCGACCAGCGCGTAGATCGCACCGGTCTTCGGATCGGCGCGCCTGGCAGCCGCATCGAGGTAGTGCCGGTCGGAGCGGGCCTCGCCCAGCCGCTCGACCGCACCCATCAGGCTCACCACGTCGGAGCCGTCGTCGGTGCTCACCTCCGCGAGGCCCTGGAAGATCGCGATGCAGCGCTCGGCATGGGGGAAGAACCACACGGTGGTCAGGCGCAGCGGTACTTCGCGGATCTTCGGTTCGGCGTCCGGCATCCGGTAGCCGACGAAGACCCGGGCCCGCATTCCGGGCAAGCGGCCTTCGACCAGCGGCTTGCCCGGGTGCATGTTGTCGAACGAGAAGGCCTCGTTGCCGGCGAGCGCACCGCTCATCCATTGGTCTGGCTGCGCGAGGTTGAAGCAGCGCCAGTCGGTATCGGGCGGGAAGCCGGGCGCATGCTGCTTGAGATAGTCGGCGTCGTAGGTGCCGCGGTACTGCGCGCGCTGCGGATGCATCAGGTCCAGAGCGCCGAAGCCGGCAGGCACGATGGCCTGGTCCGGACGCAACAGCCGGTCGTTCGGCAGTTCGATGTTGGGCAGCCAGGTGACACCGGACTTGGCGGCACGGCCCCGCCCCTGCGGATTCGCCGCGAAGTCGGCACCGCCGTAGGCGGCGGACCCATCGATCGGCATGGATTCGAAAGGTTGCGGCGCGCTCGGTCTGTCGCCGTCCCAGTAGCGGTCGCCGAACACGAGCAATGTCTTCTCGCGGTCGCCGAAACGTGCGCGCACCGCGCAGGCGGAAGGTCGATCCTTCGGCGGAAACGCCTTGCCGTGGACGAGGAATTCGGGCGTGAGCTTGGCAACGCCCTCGTCGATCAGCGGCTGCGCCATCTCTTGAGAAAGAAAGCGCCACATCGACTGCTCTGCCCAGAGGCAGCCGCGCTCGCCCTGGGCGAACGGCAGGTGCAGGTACGCGCTGACGTTGAGGCCGAAGCGCTTGCGGAACTCGATGGGCCTGGTCGACAGGCCCAGCGCCTGGGGTTTGAGGACTTGCATGTCGCGCTTGTGTCCTTGTTACCGGCCGCCGCCGGCACCGCCGCCGCCGGCACCGCCACCGCCACCGCCGCCACCGCCACCGCCGCCACCGCCACCGCCGCTACCGCCACCACCGCTGCCGGATGGCGGCGGCTGCCACGCCTGTGTCGGCTCGATTTCGTCCTCGGGCGGCGGCGGCGCAGCCGGTGTGTTGTCGGCGTTGCGCGACTGGTCCTTGGCGAGCGCGTCGGCGCCGATCGAGTCGCCACCGGAAGCCATCTCCAGGAGGACCTCGAGCCCCGTGCCGACCACGGGCACCGCCGCCATGATCCCCTGGTTGTGCCGCATGCGGGTCATGCCCTGCAGGGCGGACAGGCGCCCGGCCAGTCCGGGCAGTCCCGCCGCCTCGGCTTCCTTGGCCGCAATCTTCAACTGCTTCTCGGCCGCGGCGTACTGGTCGAACGTGGCACCGATGTCCACGAAGGCGCTGCCCGCACCGGCCACCGCACCCAGCGCGCCGCCCACCGCGGCCGCTCCCGCACCGGCACCGCCGGCGCCGGGCGTGAAGGTCTTGAGCACATGCGCTTCCACCGACTGGGGCGAGGCCTCGTATTCCATGGCGGCGACGCCGACGAGCTTCAGGGCCAGCGTGTTCTCGATCTGCACGCCGATGAAGTTGGACATGCTCAGCGCGAGGGCGCTCTCCACGCTCATGCCCATGAAGGTGGAGCGCGCGATGCCCAGGTTGGCCTCGCTGTTGATGCCGATATAGCCGCTGGAGTTCGGGCCGAGCACCGTGGTGTTGGAGCCGATCGAGGTCGCGTCGATGTTGCCCACGGCCATCATCTCGATGCCGGTGTTGCTCATCAGCTTGATCTTGTTTGCCATCAGGTGCAGCGGCCCGGTCGGCACGGTGATGTACTTGGAGCTTGCGCCCGTCACCAGCCAGTCGATGTGCGCGGCCTCGAAGCTCATCTTCGCCGCCTTGTAGGTGAGGTTGCCGCTCACCGAGATGGTCTGGTTGCCCGTCACGGTGCGGGTCTCTCCGGCGCGCGAGATGTCGCTGCGCGCGCCGATCACCTCGTGCGTGCTCGTGCCTTTCACCTTCAGCATGTCGTTGCTGTCGACGAAGGTGTCGCGGTTGCCCACCACCTGGTTGTTCTGCTTGCCCTTGACCGTGTTCTTCTGGTCGACCACCACCATGGTGGTCTCGTTGCGCGTCACCGTGCTCTTGCGGTCGCGGTCCACGTGCTGGGTCTGGTCGCGCTTGACGGTCACCGACTGGTCGCGGTCCACCGTCGTGGAGTCGTCGCGCTCCACGCTGCGGCTCATGTCCAGCTCGGCGTGGATGTTGATGTTCTCCTCGCCCTTCTTGTCCTCGAACATGATCTCGTTGTAGTTCGCGGGACCGCCGCCGGGCGTGGAGCGGGTCTTGAAGCCGCTCTGCGTGGGCGACTTGTACGGGATCGGCTGGTCGTCGTTGTAGACGCGGCCCATGATGATCGGCCGGTCGGGGTCGCCGTTCAAAAAGTCGACGATCACCTCCTGGCCGATCCGCGGAATGAAATACCCGCCCCAGCCCTTGCCGCCCCAGGGCTGCGACACGCGCACCCAGCAGGTCGACTTCTCGTTGCTCTCGTCGTAGCGGTCCCAGTGGAAGTGCACCTTCACGCGGCCGTGGTCGTCCACGTGCAGCTCGTCGCCGGCCGGGCCGACCACGATGGCCGTCTGCGGGCCGGGCATGGTCACGCGCGGCGTGAGGCGCGGCGGGCGGTAGGCGCGCTCCAGCGGAATCGCGGTGATGAGGAACGCGCTCGCGCCCGGCTGCGAGGTGTTGAGCATCGGCGTGCTGGCGATCAGGTCTTCCATCACCTGCAGCGTGTCGGCGTTCACCGCGTCGCCCTGCAGCACCTCGGCCAGGGCCGTGTGCACCTGCTGGGGCACCGCCGCGCTCGCGCTCACGCTTTCATAGCCGGGGTGGCTGGCCATGAAGGTGCAGGCCGCGATCACGTAGTCGCCGTTGCGCGTGCCGTCGGGATCGCCCTCGAACTTGAAGCTGCGCCCCGCCGTCACATCGGGCCAGGTGGTCAGCGCCCAGTGGCGGTCGCGGCGTGCATTGAGTTCGTCGCCGCGCAGCTTGGTGCGGTTGTCGGCGTCGTCGCCGGTGAAGTAGCCGCCCGGGAATTCGAACGCTTCGAAATCGGCCAGCTCGTGGTCATCCTTCACGTCGATGGTGGCGCCCAGCTTCTTCTTGATCGCCTTGAAGTCGCTGTCGCGCGAGGCCTGCTTGCCGGTGTCGAACTGGCGCGAACTCACCCAGCGCGAGATCTCGTTGTGCCGCGCCTCGGTCGCATCGCTGGGCATGTAGCGCAAGGTGCCTTCGACCGGCAGCTTCTCGTGCGCGAGATCGCTCGCGTCCGACAGGTGCATGGTGCCCGGCGCATCGTGCGCGTCGAACCAGTAGTAGATGCCCTCGTCCTCCAGAAGGCGCGAGAGGAACTGGTAGTCGTTCTCCTGGTGCTGCACGCAGTAGCGCCGCGGATTGTGCGTGCCGATCACGTTGCCGGCCTTGGTCTTCTTGAAGCGCTTGATCGGGCTGTCCTCGAACACCGCGTCGAGCACCTCGAGCACCTTCTTGTCCTGCAGGATGCGCGAGTTGGTGCGCTTGGTGAGCAGCCAGAACCACGAGCGCAGCGTGATGCGGTATTCGAAGTGCCTCCCCACATGCCCCGCGCGCACGAAACGCACCGCATGGCCCTGGCAGTGCCGCTCGTGCCTGGCGCCGTCCTTGTCCTGGAACTCGATGACCACGTCGAACGCGCGGCCCAGGATGTCCTTGGCATCGAGCGCCTTGTTCTTCGAGAGCACGGTGAGCTCGTAGGCCGAAGGCCGCGCCAGCGCCTCGTGACCCACGATGCGCCAGAACATCAGGTCGTTCTTGGCGGGTGAATCGGTCTCGATGCGGAACTCGTGGTCGGCCATGTCTTGGTCTCTTGCGTAAGTGCGGTGTCAGTCGTCGCGGCCAGTTCGCGGAACACCGCGGAACCGGCTTTGCCGGGCCGCTGGTGTTGCCCCCTGCAAGGGGGTTGGCGAAGCGACACGAAGTGCGCGAAGACTGGGGGTGTGCTTCATGTCAATCGAACGCGTAGGTGAAATCGGCGTCCTTCACGTCCAGCGCGACGCGGCGGATTTCTCCACCGGACGCCAGGCGTTGCAGGTACTCGACGGAAATCGTGGGCAGCACCGTGTTGGTCAGGATCGCGTCGATCACGCGGCCGCCCGACTCCGGGTCCTGGCAGCGCGCGACCACCTGGTCGACCACCGCGTCGCTGTATTCGAAAGGCACGCCGTGGTTGGTTTCCACGCGCTTCTTGATGCGTCCCAGCTGCAGCCGCACGATCTTCTTCATCATGTCCGGCGACAGCGGGTAATAGGGAATCGTCACGATGCGGCCCAGCAGCGCGGGCGGGAACACCTTCATGAGCGGTGCCTTCAGCGCATCGGCCAGCGCATTCGAATCGGGCAAGAGCTCGGGGTCGCGGCACATGCTCATCACGAGCTCGCTGCCGGCGTTGGTGGTGAGCAGGATGATCGTGTTCTTGAAATCGATCATGCGGCCCTCGCCGTCTTCCATCCAGCCCTTGTCGAACACCTGGAAGAAGATCTCGTGCACGTCGGGGTGGGCCTTCTCCACTTCGTCGAGCAGCACCACGCTGTACGGCCGGCGGCGCACCGCCTCGGTCAGGATGCCGCCCTCGCCATAGCCGACGTAGCCGGGCGGCGCGCCCTTGAGCGTGGAGACGGTGTGCGCCTCCTGGAACTCGCTCATGTTGATGGTGATGATGTTCTGCTCGCCGCCGTAGAGCGCTTCGGCCAGCGCCAACGCGGTCTCTGTCTTGCCGACGCCCGAGGTGCCGCAGAGCATGAAGACGCCGATGGGCTTTTGCGGGTTGTCCAGCCGCGCGCGCGAAGTCTGGATGCGGCGCGCGATCATCTCCAGGCCGTGCTTCTGGCCGATGACGCGCTGGTTGAGCGTGTCGGCGAGCTTGAGCACCGCCTCGACTTCGTTCTTGACCATGCGGCCGACCGGAATGCCGGTCCAGTCCGCGACCACCGAGGCCACGGCCTGCTCATCGACCGAAGGAAGGATGAGTGGCGACTCGCCCTGCACCGAATGGATCTTGGCCTGCAGCTCGTGCAGTTCGGCAAGCAGCGCAGCGCGGTCGTGCGCGGGGACTGCTGCTGCAGCGGTGGCTGGATCTGCCGGCGCGGCGGCGGCCGTTGCATCGGCGGCGGTTGCAGGCGCATCCACCGGCCTGTTCCCCGCGCGCAATTTGCTGCGCAGTTCCAGCAGCCGGTCGACCAGCCCCTTCTCTTCCTGCCAGCGCGCATTCAGCCCCTCGAGCTGCTGCTTCGATTCGACCAGCAGCGCCTCCACCTGCGCCGAGCGCTTGGTCACGTCGATGCCGATGGTGGCCTCGCGGCCGATGATTTCCTGCTCGACCGTGAGGCCTTCGATGCGGCGCATGCAGTCTTCCACCTCGGGCGGCGTCGCGTGCTGCGACACGGCCACGCGGGCGCATGCGGTGTCGAGCAGGCTCACCGCCTTGTCGGGCAACTGGCGCGCGGGAATGTAGCGGTGCGAGAGCTTGACCGCGGCCTCGATGGCCTCGTCGAGCAGCTGCACGCGGTGGTGCTTTTCCAGCACGCTGGCCACGCCGCGCAGCATCAATATCGCCTTCACCTCGTCGGGCTCGGGCACCTGCACGACCTGGAAGCGGCGGGTGAGCGCCGGGTCTTTCTCGATGTACTTCTTGTACTCGGCCCAGGTGGTCGCGCCGATGGTGCGCAGGTTGCCGCGTGCGAGCGCGGGCTTGAGCAGGTTGGCCGCATCGCCGGTGCCGGCCGCGCCGCCCGCGCCCACGAGCGTGTGGATCTCGTCGATGAACAAGATGATCGGCGTCGGCGAGCTCTGCACCTCGTCGATCACCTGGCGCAGCCGCTGCTCGAACTCGCCCTTCATGCTCGCACCGGCCTGCAACAGGCCGATGTCGAGCGTGAGCAGCTTCACGTCTTTCAGTTGCGGCGGCACGTCGCCGCGCGCGAGGCGCTGCGCAAAACCTTCCACCACCGCGGTCTTGCCAACGCCGGCCTCCCCGGTCAGCAGCGGATTGTTCTGGCGGCGGCGCATGAGGATGTCGACGATCTGGCGAATCTCTTCGTCGCGCCCGGTCACCGGGTCCATCTCTCCCTTCTTGGCTTTCTCCGTGAGGTCGACAGCAAATTTCTTGAGCGCATCGCCCTTGCCCATGGCGGCCGGCGCCATCGCGCCGGAGTCTTCGCCGGGGGCGCCGCTGCCCATGCCGGTGCCGTCCTGCGCGCGCATCTGCGATTCGGGCGAGGCGTCGCAGATCTTCGGAAAGTTGTCGGCCAGGTCCTCGACCTTGATCTTCTCGAACTGTTTCGAAAGACCGAAGAGCGGGTTGCGCAGGCTCTGCGTCTTCAGCATGCCCACCAGGATGTAGCCGGTGCGCACCTGCGCTTCGCCGAACTGCAGCGTGGCGTAGGTCCATGCACGCTCGATGGCGTTCTCGATGTGCGGCGAGAAGTCGCTGATCGCGGTAGCGCCGCGCGGCAGGCGGTCCAGTGCGGTCGTCATGTCCTTGGCGATCACCGACACATCGAGGCCGTAGTGCTGGATCACGCGGTGCAGGTCGGAGTCCTGCGCCTGCAGCAGCTGGGCGAACCAGTGCTCCAGCTCCACATACGGATTGCCCCGCATCTTACAGAACACCGTGGCGCCTTCGATGGCCTTGTAGGCCAGCGAGTTGAGCTTGCCGAAGAGGGCGGTGCGACTGATTTCACTCATGGAAGACTCCGTATCTGTTGAAGACGATTCACGCCGGGAAATTTGAATGACGGACGTTCGGCGATGGGTGGGCGAATTCAGGGCGGGGCCGCGAGCCTTGCGCTGGCCAGCCAGCCCTGCACGTTCCGCCCCGCCTCACGGCGCGGAACGATCGGCTCGATGCGAACGGCGCCGAAACCGGCGGCCGCAAGGCAGGCCTCGACGTGGGCTGCCGCATGGCGGTAGCGGCCGCTGCCCTCGATCCTGAAATCGTCCCGCCCCCCGTCCATGGCCTCGACCGTGAACACCACGCCGCCTTGCGGACGCAGCGCACGCGCGGCCGCCGCCAGCACCTCGTGCAGGTCGCCGAAGTAGCACAGCGTGTCGGCCGATGCCACCAGGTCGAAGCGGGCGGGCTGGGTGTTCAGGTAGTGGGTGAGCTCCGCCTTGTGCAGCACGTCGTAGCCGCCGCGCTGCTCCGCGCGCTGCAGCATGCCGACCGACAGGTCGCAGCCGGCCATGTGCGAGGCCCAGGGCCGCAGCAGCGGGGCGCACAGGCCGGTGCCGCAGCCGGCATCGACCACCGCCAGACGCGCGGCGGGCGGGCCATACATGTCCTGCACCGCGCGCGCCACGAGGTCGGGTGCGCGGTAGTGCAGCTTCTCCAGGCTCGCATCGAAGCTGCCGGCGTAGCTGTCGAACAAGGTCTCCACATAGCCGTCGCTGGCGCGCGCGGGCGCATGCCCCTCGCAGGCGGCCAGCAGATGCGCGACCACGGGGTTGCCCGGGTCTTCGGCCAGCCACTCCCGGTACATGCGGATGGCCTGTTCGTTCTCGCGGAGCAGCTCCAGCGCGCGAATCACCTTCGAGCGCGCGCTCAGATTGCGCGGCTGCAGCAGCACCGCACGGCTGTTGGCGATGACGCTCTCCTGGATGCGCCCCTGCTCCATCAACGCGATCGACAGGTTGTACCAGGCCTCGCTGGACGTCGACCGCAGTGCGATGGCACGGCGGCTGACGCGCTCGGCGGCCTGCCAGTGGCCCTTGCCGCATTCGAGCGCCGCGATGTTGCTCAGCGCGTCGGCGCCTTCGTCGCCCTTGGCAAAGGACACGCTGTTTTCATAGGCACGCATCGCATCGTCGACGCGGCCGGCCTCGACCAGCAGATTGCCCAGGTTGTTCCAGGCGCCGCCTTGCGCGGGTTGCAGCGTGAGCGAGCGCCCGATCAACGCGATGCTCTCGGCGTCGCGCCCCTGCGCATGGCGCAGCAAGCCCTGGTAGTGCAGCGCATCGGGGTCGCCGGGCGTGGCTTCCAGAATGCGGGCGAGCAGTTCGTCGGCCGCCTCCAGATTCCCCGCCTTCGTCAGGTCCGCCGCCTGCGCCAGCGCGGCCGCGCGCGCCGCCGTGTCTGCACGCCCGAGCGCCGTCGTCGTCATGCGGCAGCTCCTGCAGCGGTGCGGACGGTCATCGAGCTGTTGCCGATGCGCACGTCCGCCGCGTCCTTCGCACGCGTGCGCTGGCCGAGCCACGAGACCCAGCCCAGCCGCGGCGCATTGCCTTCCTTCTGTCCGAGGCGCGTGACCGGCACCTCGGCCTTCTCGAGCACCAGCTCGGCATCCCATTCGAGTTCGTCGCCCAGCAGTTGCTGCATCCAGCGCTGCAGCACCGGCCGCGCGGTGCCGATGGGCAGGAACATGCGGTACTGGTCGAGCGTAAGCGGCCCCATGTGCAGGCGCACGCGGTGCTGCCGGTCCCACGCGCGGGTGCCGAGCATCGCGCCCATGCCCATCGCGCGCGAGCTCTCGCCCTGCCCCAGCCGCGTGACTTCGTCCGCGGGCAGGCGCATCCAGTGGCCGACCCAGCGCTCCAGCGTCACCGGCACGCCGAAGTAGCTGCACAGCACCGACTCCACGCTCTCGGCGTTGTGCACACGCCGCGCGAGCCAGCCCGAGAAATGCAGGCGCGCATCGTCGTGCACCTCGTCGCGCCCGATGCGCCCCGGCGTGCCCATGCCGACGAACGCGCCGACCTGCAGCCTGAAGCGGTCTTCACCCGGCCGGTCGAGCGCCACCGCGGGCCGCGCCTGCGCCCATGCGCGGTAGAAGTGCAGCGAGAAGCGATGCAGGAAGCTGTCGAGAAACGCGAGCCAGGTCGGGTCGCCATGGTTCAGGCTGCGCTCGCGGATGAAGTCGCTCAGGTGAACCGGCAGCGGGCCGTTGGGGCCCACGTAGCTGAAGAAGTGCTGGCGCAGGCGCGGCGGCGAATGCGCGGTCGCGGGCTCGAAGCGGCTGAAGCTCGCGGGCGCGAACGACAGCGAAGGCTCCTGCCCCACGCGCACCGGCTCGGCACTCGGCAGCAATGCGCGGCCCCAGCGCGGCGAAGTCGCGGCAACGGACTCCAGCCGGCGCATCACCGCGAAGTAATCGAACGACCACGGCTGCGCCGACCATCCGCGCAGCGCGTTGTCGACACGCGTAGACACTGACTCCCCCGGGCTCGCCACTGCGTGGACTTCGCCTCCCCCCTCGCTCGCGAGGGGGCGCGCGCCTTCGGCCGGCCGGGCGGCGCGCTCTACAGAATCTGCCGGGTCCCGCACAGCGGCCTCCATCGCATGGTCTCGCCCTTGCCCGCCACGCGCAGCACGGTCTCGACGAAGTGATTGACCTCCACATGGCGCGCGAGAAAGCGCGACATCACGGCACCGAAGAGGAACACGCTGTGGCCGTGGAAGGCGTCCTTGTCGACCTCCAGCGTCACTTCGAGCCCGCGCCCGAAAGCGATCGGCCCCTTGAGCGGAAGGCGGCGTGCCACCGGCTTGCTCTTGACCGACAGCAGACCGCGCACCTGGCCCTGGCGCATCTCGTCGGCATGCGTTGCATAGAGCATCAGCGTCTCGCGCAAGGCGGCCGCGCCCTGCTCCGGCGTGCTGTCGGAAATCGAGAGGTAATTGAGCGCGAGGTGATCGACCACCCGCCAGCCCAGCCCCTGGCTCACCACCGGCGACACCGGCCGCGAGGGCCCGCGCACCATGCGCACGCGCTGCACCGGAAAGGAGTCGACGCAATCGAAGTCGTTGTCGCGGCCGAGCGGCATCAGGAGCGGCAGGTCGCGGTTGGTGCACATCGCGCTCACCGCCAGCTGCCGCAGCGTGGCCGCATACGGCGCCTGCTGCGGATCGACGATCTGCATGTAGACCTCGGAGCCGATGTGGCTGCTGCGGTGGCCTTCGGTGCGCTGCCTCACCGACAGCATGCGCGGCTCGCGCGTGGTCGTGAAGTAGGCGGGGTGGCTGTGCCGCGTGCCGTGGAAGGCCGAGTAGAACGGCCGGAACACCTGCTCCGCCGCCGACGCATCGGCACCGGGCGCGCCGTGGCCGATCACCTCGGTGACGGTGTGCACCTCGAAGTCCTGCGGCCGCGTGCGGTCGGGCACCAGGTGGAACTGGCTCACGCCTTCGGTCAGCGGCACGCGGTCGAGCCGCTTGTTGAAGAGGTTGACCACCGGCACGCAATGGAGCTGGATGTTCTCCGCGCTCACCAATTTTTCGAGCGCCGCATCGCCGCGCGAGAACAGCAGCACCAGCTCGATCTCGGCGACCGGCATCGTGGCGAGCAGCGCCTGCAGCCCCGCGATGCGCAGGAACTGGAAGCGCTGCGGAAACGCGAAGTACTCCTGCAGCAGCCGAAAGCCCGAGAAGCCCGTGGCCGTGACCGGCAGCAGTGCTTCATCGTCATCGAAGCCGACCGGCTGGATCGCGCTGGCCGGCAGGCTCTGCGCCGCACCCTGCAGTGCGCCCGTGGGCGACAACGGCCGCACCATCACGCCGATGGGCTGGCCGAGCGCGCACTCCTGCAGTTGCCACGCCACGTCTTCGGCGCCACCCAGGTGCAGCACCAGGTCGTCGAGCGCGATCTGGTTGAACTTGAGCCCCGCCGTCGCACGCAGCGCGATGCGCAGGCCGCCGCGGATGGCGCGCGATTGCGGGTGCGTGGCCAGCGGCAGGTCGGGCGCGTAGGTGAAGTACTGCGCGCGCTGCACCTCCATCGGCCAGATGCGCAGCGCGCTCGATGTGCGGAACTCGCAGTGCGTGTTCTGTCCCACGGCCTGGCGTGCGCGCAGGCCCGCGCCGCGCGGCAGCCTGGGGCCGGTCGCGAGGTTGGCGTCGTCGAGGTCGGGCGCAAAGGACACCACCGCCATCGCGGGCGTGGGTGCGAGGAAGTTCGGATAGACGATGTCCAGCAGGTGCCCCGTGAAGCGCGGGTACTCGGCATCGAGCTTGAGATTGACGCGCGCCGACAGGAACGCCGTGGCCTCGATCAGCCGCTCGACGTAGGGATCGGCGACCTCCTGGCCCTCGATGCCCAGCCGGTGCGCGATCTTCGGAAAGGCGCGCGCGAACTCCGAAGAGCTCTCGCGAAAGTAGCGCAGTTCCTGTTCATACAGGTTCAGCAGCCGAGGGTCCATGTCGGACTTACCTTGGGTTTTGCGCCATGTCCACGATCTCGATGCGTCCTTCTTCCAGGTCTACACGGCTTCGCATCAGGAACTCCAGAGGCACGGGCTGCGCCCACAGCATGCCGCGGATCTGCAGCCCGATGCTGTTGTGCGAGTCCAGTGCCGAGCCTTCCATGACGAGTTCCACTTCGAGAGTGCGGGACAAAATGCGCGGCTCGAACTGCAGGATTGCGTTCTTCAAAGCCTGTTCCATGCTGACACGCTGCACCGACGAGGTGAACTGGCCAGACAGCATAGGCAATCCGTAGTTGATGACCGAGCGCGCCGCATTCGGGTACTGCTTGTCGTCCATCGCAAGGCCGAAGCCGGTGGCGTTGAAGAGCCAGCTCAGGTCGCGCAGCACGGCCGCGCGCAGCGCCTGCTTGGTGAGCGTGCGCTTGTCGTCGCTCTCGCGCTTTTCGGTCGGCGCGTTGTCGACCAGGCGGTCGAGCAGCGAGGGCTGCAGGCGCTCCTGGGCGGTGAGCTCGGCCACGTCAGCCGCCGCTGTCGCTGGTGCCGTCTTCCGAAGCCGGCGGCGTGAAGAGGATCTCGCGCACGTCCATCAGCGCGTACTCGCCGGCATCGCTGCCGAGCACGCGCTGGCCGGTGCCGGCCCAGACCTCGGGGCGCAGTTCGCGCCACTCGGTCTTGCGCGCAAGGCGCAGTTCGCCGTCTTCGCTCTTTTCGGTGCCTTCGTAGCGCGTGGGAATGAGCGCGAGGGTCTCGCCGCCGTTCTCGAACTGCAGATGCGCAGGCATCCAGACGCAGTCGCGCAGGTCTTCGGGCGGATCGATCTTGATGTGCGCGAGCCGCGCATACGGAATCCAGTAGTACTTGCCGTTGACGAAGGCCTCGAGCACCGGGCCCAGGCGCATGTCGGCATCGGCCAGCCATTCGAACGGCACGCCGTCGATGGTGCCCGCGATGGCGGGCGCGCCGTCGAAGGCGCGCTGGCGAAGATCTTCGGCCAGTTCGGACTCGCCGCGCCCTTGCCGCAGCAGCGACTCGATGAGCAGCGCCAGCCATTCGTCGGGCTGGCCGAAGATCATGGGCGTGCGGGTGCCGGCGAACACCTCGGCGCGCAGGCCCTCGCAGCGCACGGCGTCGCCATACACCTGCTTCATGGGAACGGCGAGCGCATCGAGCTCGGCCGCGACGGTCAGCTGGTTGAGCGCGCGCTCCCACTGACCCAGCACGCAGAGCAACTGCGCCATGAACACGCGGTGCTTGCTGTCCGAGGGCTTGGCACGCACCTCGTCGCTCAGGGCCTTGAGCGCGGCCACCGGGTCGGCGGACTTCAGTAGTTCGGCGGAGGAGGTGGTCATGTCAGTTGCCCGTGAAGGTGCAGGTGCGCACAGCCCCGCGCGCGCCGGTCTTTTGCTGCGGTGCCGAGCGGATCTCCAGCTTCGTGTAGTCGAAGAAGATGATGTCGCAGGGCCGCTTGGGCGTGCCGCCGGTCACGATGGCGTGGCAGTTCACGCGCGCGCCTTCGAGCACGAACTCCAGGTGCGACTGCAGGTCCTTGGAGCTGTCGCCGCCGGCCTTGAAGACCGACACCGTCACCTTGAGGTCGGCGTCCTGGCTCTTGAGCAGGCTCGCGATGGAGGCCGTGGCCGCATCGCAGTCGCGGATGACGATGAAGGAGTAGTTGCGCAGCTTCCCCTTGCTGGAGCCGGGCGGGATGACCACGTCGGACTTGTACGAGTAGCCGCCGATGTCCATGCGCTGCTTGCCGTCTTCGTACGTGCGCACCGACTCGCCCTCGATCGGCGAGCCCTTGCTCTCGATCATCATCGAGAAGTCGTTGCCCGATTCGCCCGACAGGTAGTCGAGCAGGCGGAGCGCCTCGTCGGGGTCCAGTTTTCCATCGTAGGTCCAGCTCATGTCGATCTCCTGAGAAAAATTCGGTGGTGGTCGGTTGTCGTTCGTGGTCGTTACTTGGCGGCCGAAACCTCGCCCGCCCAATGAACCATCGCGGCGAAGGTCTGCCGCTCGCTCTCGGGTTGCAGCGCGCCGCGCACCCGCACTTCGGCCACTGCATCACCCGCGCCGGTGCCGAACAGGCGCGGCGCGCTGTAGGGCGCCGCGGGCGTGGCCAGCACCAGCAGCCGGCCGCCCTCGGCGTTGAACCAGGGCAGCTCGAAGCGCTTGGTGGCGGGCGCCTCGCGCGTGCCGCGCTTGAAGCGGTTGGTCTCGCCCGGGTCCTCGGGGTAGACCTGGCGCGCGCCGCCCTGCGGGTCGATGCCGACGATGACCAGGTCCACCGAGCGCGCGCTGGTGTTGCGCACATTGAGCACGGCGCGCTCGCCGCTGCGCAGCGGCAGGAGCTTCGCGTCGACCTGCTGCGCGGGGCCGCTGCGCACGAGCCGGTCGCCGCTCCAGACTTCGAACGCCGCGTCGAAGCCTTCGAACTGCGCGTCCCTCGCGATGGTGTAGAGCTGGTTGAGCCACTTGAGGCGGGCCAGCACTTCGAGGCGGCGGCGGGCCGCGGCCGCATCGGCCGGTGCCGCCTTCGCGCCGGCGCCGAGCATCGGCGAGAGCACTTCGAGCCGGCCGGCGGACCAGCGCACATCGGCGCCGTCCCCCTCGTTCACCGCGACGACGGAGGCGGGGTATTCGAGGCTGAGGCCGGGCGGCAAGCCCTGCTCCGCGCGCACGCGCAGCGCGACAGGGGCCGGTTCGCCGAGCGGCGTGATGTTCCAGAGCGCGGCGCCGGGCAGTTCGCGCAGCGCGGTCGGCACCGCCATGCGCGCCTTGTCGTTGAAGGCCTGCGCGAGCGTGCCTTCGGCGCTGCGCATGGTGCCGTCGTCCATCGTGGCCAGCACGCGCAGCGGCTGCTGCACCACCAGGCCATCGAGCTGGCCGGCCTGCAGCGTGAGCGTGTCGCCCGAGCGCTGCGCGCGCCAGACGGGGCGCGTCGTCACGGCCTGCGCGCGGTTGGCGAAGATCGGCGCGTCGAGGTTGCCCTCGGCGACCGGCGAGGGCAATTCCCGCGTCGGGAAGCGCTGCGCGAGTTCGTCGATCACCGGCGGATAGACGGCCAGCACGCCATCGAACAGGTCGCGCCAGGTGGCGGGCTTGCGCGAGAGCGCCTCCACCACCGCCCAGGTCAGGAGGCCCTGCGGACGCGCGTTGCGGTTCTTGCGCGGCAGGCGCAGCTCGGGCGTGATCTGGTGGCTCTCCGAGGCGAAGAGCGCGACGTAGCGGGCGCGCGGCACCGGGTCGGCGACGGTGGGGCGCGTCATGGCAACGCGCGCCGCGGGGCCGGGCGCGCCGATCAACTGTGCGGTGCGCAGGCCGCGCCAGCGCACCTCGTCGTCCGGCGGGCCTTCGGCGATGACCGATGCGGCGGTCGTGCTGCGGGTCATCGAGTTCGCCGAACAGGTGTCGAAGACGGAGGCGACGAACACGTTGCGCGCGAGAAAGGCCTGGATCCACGCGTCGAAATCGGCATCGCGCAGGTCGCCGGTCAGGGCGTTGTCGGCGCCGAGCGTGCCGCGCACGTCGCGCGCGAGGAAGTTCTCGGAAAGGCCGTCGGGCTCCTGGTAGCGCTTGTTGCTGTCGCGCAGCCGCGTGCCGTGGCCGGAGAAATAGAGCAGCACGAAATCGCCGCTCTTCGACTGCGCAAGCAGCCGGCCGAGGGCTTCGTGGATGGCTTGCGATTCGGGCAGCACGGAGCCACTCACGCCATCGGCGAGCACAGTGATGTCGGCGGGCGCGAAACCTTGCTTCAGGAGCGCGTCGCGCATGAGCATCACGTCGTTGCGCGGTGCCTGCAGCCACAGGGCCTGGGGCTGGTTGACGAGTTCGGAGACGCCGACGAGCAGCGCGCGTTGGGTGGCCCAGGCGGCGGCGCCGGATGCAAGGAGCACCAGCGCCAGCAGCAGCCGCAGGCAACGCGCTACACACGTCATGGCCGCTCCGAGGCCGGCCCGGCCGACTCGACCAGCGGCGAGGCCGCGAGCATCGACAGCCCGCCGACCGGATCGTCCACCCGCAGGCGCCAGACGCCGTTCGTGCCCGGCCCGCCGACCACTTCGGCCGACATCGTGCGCAGCAGCCGGTCGGCCTCGTCCACGCGCACGCCATCTTTCCAGCGCACGACCAGGTTCGCTTGCGCCGCGGCCGGCGCAGTGGGCACATTGCGAAAGCGCACCTCGTCCTCTTCCGACCCGCGCCCGCCGAGCAGCCCGACGTTCTGCACCACCACGCACAGCGCGAGCACCGCGAACGCGGGGCGCATCCATCCGTCGGCGCCGAACCAGCGGCGGATGCTGCCCCACCAGCCGCCCTCGGGCCGCTCTTGCGGACGGGCGCGCGGGGAAACAGGTGCGGCCGGCGCGGCGCCGGACGATGGCGTCAGCGCCGAGCCCAGTTGCAGCCCGACCGTGCGGTACAGCGCCTGGTAGTCGGCGCGCGGGTCCCGCACACCGAGCGGCGTGCCCGAGAGCACCGAGAACACGCCGCCCACGGTGCGCAGCGCGATGCGGCCGGGCTCCGGCGCGATGGGCAGCGCCTTCTGCGCGGCCCATTCGTCGTGTACCGCGCGGATCGCCGCGAGCCGCGTGGCCGAGACCTCGCCGAGCACGCGGGCGCACAGCTGGGGGCCGGGCTCGAGGGTCAGCACGTTCCAGGCTTGAATGAGGCCGAACGCCGGCTCGAAGGGTTCGTCGTCGGGTTCGAGCAGCACGTCGAAAGCAGAAGCCCAGTCAGCTTCGCCCGCGGCCATCCAGCCCTGCCAGAGGTCGCCGTGAATGCAGCGGTCCAGCAGCACGCCGAGCAACCGCCCTTCGTGCAGCACGCTCAAGAGGCGGCCCGGCGCCCAGCGTGCGGTAAAGCCGCGCTGGGCGACAGCCTCGCGGCGCCGGGCCAATTCGGTCAGAGGGAGCAGCAGGTCCTGCAGCGCGGGCGCTGCCGCGGGTGCGGCTTGCGGCGTGGCCGGGGGCGTGGTGCCCGGCATGGCCACCGTGGCCACGCCAGCGGCTGCTTCAGGCGCAGATGCATCGGGCACGGCGGCGCCGCCGGTTTCGAACGCGTTGCGGATCACGCTGAGGGGGGGCCAGAGTTCGGTGTTCATGGCGGTCTGTTCCTGAATGGCTATGTCTTCAGGCATAAGACGCTTCAGCACCGAGGATTTTGAAAACCTGCAGGATCGCCGCCATGTTTTCCGCCTCGATGGCGATGCCCAGGGTCTGCTGGATCCAGCCGCCCAGCCGGGTCTTGGCGTAGTCGGCGGTGAGCCCCTCGCGCTTGTGCACCAGGCCCAGGCGCCCCGCGCGGTAGTGGTACGAGGCGATGGCGTGGCGCGAGGCGATGCCCGAGAGCCCGCCTTCGGCCTCCTTGCCGAAGCCCTCGCACAAGAGGATGCGCTCTGGCTCGGGCAACTCGGCGATGAAGGCGCGCGCGGCCAGTTGCACCGCCTGTGCGCTCAACCCGTGTTCGGCGAGGCAGCCGTCCAGGTCGTCGCCGGCGCCGATCTCGTCTTCGAGCTGCGCCTCGGTGATCTGGTCGCCGATGGAGAGCTTGCGGCGGAAAGAACTCGCGCGCGTGCAGTCGATCAGGTAGCGACGGAAGTACGCGCAGAGCGCGAAGGCGGTCGACGGCGCGCTGTGGCTCGCGCGCTCGTCGGCCTCATCGGGATCGGCATCGAGCCGCAGCACCTTCACATAGATGAACTGCGCCACCAGCTCCTGCCGGCCTTCGCCCAGGATCTGCAGCTCGGGCGGATTGCAGGCCACGAGCGCATCGCCGACGATGCGGTACATGGTGCCCATGTCGTTCGAGGACAGCGTCTGCCTGCGCCGCCAGAGGCGGACAAGCTCCGTACTTTCCGCGGACGAGAGGGTTTCCTGCATGAAGGGACAAGCGTTAGGCCAAGGTCGAGGTCAGTCGTCCACGCACACGCCTTCGCTCGGCACCAGGCATTGCGGCAAGCCGGCCCCCACCGGGCCGCCGCGCGTGCGGATCGCGGACGACACCGCGGCCTGCGCCACGGCGAGGCCGCGCGGCAGAAGAATCCACAGCTGGCCGCGTTCCTTCATGCGGCGCGCGTTGGTTGCGGCGGCCTGGCCGTTGCCGAAGAAATAGTCGGCGCGCACCGCGCCGCGGATCGCGCCGCCGGTGTCCTGCGCGATGGTCAGGCGCTGCATCGGCGCGCCGCTGCCGGGCGTGCGGGTCGAGACGAACACCGGATAGCCGAGCGGCGTGCTGCGCGGATCGACCGCGATGGAGCGCCCCGCCGACAGCGGCACGCCGAAGGCGCCGACCGGTCCGCCCGCAGGCGAGGTCGATTCCTTGAAGAACACATAGCTCGGGTCCTTGATGCCCGACCCCGTGACCGCGCCGGCCGTGCGGCGCCCCGGCACCACGACCGCGCCGCTGGCGGTGGGCCGTGCGAGCGTGAAGCCGCGGGTGCGGATGACGCTGCTGTCGACGCCGCCGACATCGTCGTCGTCGCCATCGTCCAGCTGCAGTTCGATCGACGAGCCGCGCACCTTCACCGCGCTGCGCGGCTTGCCGTTGGCGGCCTGCGCGATGGTGGGGCGGAAGGGCTGGCCGTTCTGCTCGGCATACGCCACGCGGATGACATCGCCGTTGGCCAGCTTGATGCGGCCCGAGCCCTGGATCTGCATCTCGTAGAGCGCGGTGGCGCTGCTCACGAAGGCCAGCACCTTGGCATTCGGCGCGCCCTTGGTCTCGATCTCTTCACGCGTGTAGTACGGCAGGAGCTGCTTGCCCTCGATGCGCATGCGCACCTTGCGGTCGAGCGTGTCGCGGGTGATGGCCGAGAGGTCGAGCGCATAGAGGCCGGGCGCGCCCATGTCGCGCGTGCTCAGGCCCGTCTGCACGATCACGTTGCGGCCCTCGACCTTCGCGGCCACCGTGCCGTTGCCGGCCGGGAGCTTGCGCGCATCGGCGAACAGCATGTCTTCCGGCTGGCCGTACACGGGGTAGATGAAGGGCGCGCCGTAGGTGCGGCTGCCCGCGATCTCCGGCTCGAAGTAGCCGGTGACCACGCCATCGGGCTTGCGGTCGTCGTCGCGGATCTGATAGGCCGAGAACTCGCTCTCGAAGAAGCCGCGGATGGCGTTGCGGTTCTTGCCGTCGATCTTGCCGGCGCGGTCGCACACCTCTTTCCATTCGGCGCCGCGGCCGGTGAGCACCTTGCAGCTGCCGAGGAACGCGGGCCAGGTCTCGGAGAAATCGTCGCGCGACCAGCCCGGCATCGCATCGAAGCTCACCGCGGTGTAGGTGGCCAACTGGGTCGAGAAGGTGCGCGCCTGGCCTGCCACGCTGGCGCCGGTCGAGGCCGGGCGCGAACTGGTGGTCGACGACGTGTCGGTCGCGGCCGCCGTCGTGTCGGTGGTGGCGGCCGGCGGCGGATTGGCGCAGCCCGCCAGCGATGCCACGGCCGCAAAGGCGGCCCAGCGAAGCAGCGTGGAGGTGAAGCGTGGCGACTGTGAGGTATGCATGAAAGTCTCCTTGTCCGGAAAAAGCGGCCATCGAGCCGATGGGCCAACGTCTACAGACGATTACTTCTCGACGATTTTGAAATTCGCGACGCCATAGACGTCGTTGCATGGGGCGCCGGGCGCGCAGGTCGGCTTGCCCAGCAGCGGCGACGGGCCGGTGCCGCGCGTGGCCTCGAGCGCCGAGAGCACCGGCAGCGGAAATTGCGGAAACACGCCGTCGTTCTGCACGCCGGAAGCACTGAAGTCGCGCTCGTGTTCGCTGACGAGCACCGCGAACTGGTTGGTGCCGGCGGGCCCGCCCGCGTCCATCGGCCATGACGCGCGCGGCAGCGCGAGCGCGCTGTTGGCGGTGATCTTGTTGTACTTGTCCAGCAGGTTCGGGAACAAGAGGAACATCTCGCCGCCGCTGGAGAGCAGGAACACGTAGACGAAACCGTCTCGCTTGCTGCGCACCTCGAAGGCGAGCTTGTCCTTGCCGATGGCGACCTCCGCCTTCTTCGCGGAAGCCGTGACCTCGAAGCCGGGCGTGGCGCCGGCCGCAAGCGACTGCAGCGATTCGAGCGGCGTGCGCGGCGCCGCCGGTGGAGGCGGCGGTGGGGGTGGAGGCGGTGGCGGGGTCGGTGTCTGGGCGACCTTGGTGTCGATGGGCGGTGGCGGTGCTGTGGTGGTGACGTCCGTCTTGCCCGAACCCTCGCCGCGCCCCTGGTACCACCACCAGCCGCCGCCTGCGACGGCTGCGACCACGGCCACCGAAGCCAGTGCGGCGGCGGTCTTGCCCTTGCTGCTGCTGCCACCGCCGGTGCTGCCGGCACCCGGCGCCGGTGCCGGTGGCGGGGCCTTCTTGCCTGCGGCGATCACCGTGGCGGCATTCGCGTTGGAGCCGGTGTTGCCGTTGCCACCCGTGCGCGCGCCCGAAGGCGGCTGCGTGCGCGGCGTCGGCGCGATGCTGTGGCCGACTTCCAGGTCGAGCGCCGCGCGCAACTCGGCCATCGACTGCGGCCGCTGCTCGGGCCGCACGCCCAGGCCCGCATCGATCGCCTGCAGCAGCTTGAGGCTGTAGCGCTGGCGCAGGATGTCGTTGCCCGCGAGCGGCACATAACTGTCGGACAGGAGCCGCGCCACCGACGGCGGCGGCGCGCGGCCGCACACGGCCACGTGCATCACGGCCGCGAGCGCGTAGACGTCGGTCCACGCGCCCTGAGACATGTCGGGCATCTCGGCGTACTGCTCGATGGGCGCGTAGCCGGGCTTGAGGATGACGGTGATCGCCTGCGTCTTGTCGGTGATCACGCGGCGCGCGGCGCCGAAGTCGAGCACCACCGGTCGGCCGGAGCCTTCGAGCAGGATGATGTTGTCGGGCGCGATGTCGCGGTGGTAGCAGTTGGCGTTGTGCATCACGCCGAGTGCCTGGGTCACGCCGTCCATGATGCGGATGAGCCAGGCTTCGTCCACGCCTGCGGGGATGGCGACCAATGCCTCTCTCAGTGTGTCGCCCCGGTAGAAGGGCATCACCATGTACGTGGTGCCGCGCTCTTGCCAGAACCTGTAGACCTTCAGCAGCGAAGGGTGGTCGAACTGGGCGAGCAGGCGGGCTTCGTTGATGAAGCTGCGCATGCCGAGGTCGAAGGTTTCTCGGTGTCGCTCCGAGAGGGGAGCGACCGTGCCGTCGTGCTGTCTGGTCGACAAGGAGGTCGGCAGGTACTCCTTGATAGCGACTACGCGTTCGAGGGCGTGGTCCCAGGCTTCGTAGACGACGCCGAAGCCGCCCTGGCCTATGACTCTTGTGATTTCGAATTCTGCGAGGCGGCTGCCTACAGGAAGCAAGCCTGCCTCATGCGTTGCTGATGCGGGGCTTGTTACCGGGACGTTGGACAGGCTTGTCGTGCCGGATGTGATGACGGTTGTGGTTGTGTCGCCGCCTGTGGTTGGCTGCTGGGGCTGGCGAGGGACGACCCTTGTGCGGTCGTCTTCCGGCTGTGGGGTTGTTGGAGAGTCGGTCATCGACCTGCTCCTGCGGGTTGAACGCTTTTTTGGATTTGTTTTCCGAGGCCGGGTCTCGCCCCGGCAGGCGACCTACTTTTCTTTGCTTCGCCAAAGAAAGGTAGGCAAAAGAAAGGCGACCCCACTGTCTGCGACCCCTGCGCTTCGCTACGGGGCAACCTGCGGTGCTCGCGTTTCGCGGGGTCCGCAGAACTCGCTTCGCTCAAACAGCTGCGGCCCTGATCCGCGAAACGCTCCGCTCCTCGGCGCAGCCAGAGGGGGGTGGAGACAACACGCGCCATCGCTTCGCTCGGCCCGAAGGGCAGACACGCTGGGCGTGTCTGCCTTGAGTTGGTTGTTGGGTGCTGTTGGCAATTCCCGCGCCGAACGAAGCGACGACCGGGGGTGTCTTGAGCGCCAAGCGAAGTGAAGGCCCGTGCGCTGGCCGAGCGCAGCGATGGCGCGTTCGGTATCCACTCCCTTCTGGCTGCGCCGAGGAGCGCAGCGTTTCGCGGATCAGGGCTCGCAGCTGTTTGAGCGAAGCGAGTTCTGCGAGACCCCGCGAAACGCGAGCACCGCAGGTTGCCCGCAGCGAAGCGGAGGGACGCAGACAGCAGGGTCGCCTTTTCTTTGCTTACTTTCTTTTGGCGAAGCAAAAGAAAGTGAGTCGCCCGCCGGGGCGAGACCCGGCCTCGGGAAAGAAAAGAAAGCAAAGCCTTCATTCCCCACCCCCAAGAAACAACGCCTCGAACTGCGCATCACGAGGCAACCCGGTAGCCAACATCCGAACCCCACCTTCAACAGCAGGATCCCCAAGCCACAAAGAAGCCCCCGCCGCAGGCAGTTCCAACGACTCGACGCCAACAACAGCATCTCCAGCAGCAGCGGCAACGAACAGCCGCCCAAGAACGGCATCGAACCTCAACGCATCCAGATCCCCATCCAGCCCCTCAAGCGCAGCCTGAGTCCCCAACGCCCACCACTGCAGCGCGGCAACCAGCGCCTCCCCCTGAAGCGAATCCGAAACATCGCCAGCCAGTTCAACAGCCAGGGTGAACGGAAAGTACCGTCCAACGCCATCGACAGAAGGCATCAACACCCCGATCCACCCCCGCTCCCCCGCCACCTGCGGCCCGAGCGCAAAACACCAGATCGGCGCCTCGAGGTAGTAGGTGGTCCAGTCCGCATGCCGATCCCGCAGCCGCGCAAGACCCCGCTGCAGCCACTGATCCCACACCGTGCGAAACGACTCCGGCAACCGCCGATGCGCAAAGTCCCCCATCCCCGGCAACTTGCCAAACCACCCAGGCAGTTCTGTCGAGGCAAAGAGAGAAGAAGCAGAAGAAGAGGCAGCCAAGCTCACAACCCCTCCGGACAGGAAAACTCCCGCAGCTCGCGCAAGCGGATCGGATGCTGCACGCTGTTCGTCGTCACCTCGAAACGCGTCTTGCGCGCGCCGATCTGGAAGGTGATGAAAAACTTCTCCGGCGCATCACCGGCTTCGAGCTGCCCATCGTCCAGCGCACGGAACAGCGCCCACGGCCCATCGACCGCCGAGCCCGAGCTGCCGGTCGTCGACGGCGGGCTCACCTGGATGCGCACCTGGTTGCTGCCCTTGGGCCCCGGCCACTGCACCGCCATCGGCACCACGGGACCGTGCGCGTACTTCACGAGCTGGCCATCGACGTCGAGGATGAACTGGGTGATGCCCGCATCCATCTCCACCGGCTTGAAGTCCAGCCGCATCGAAGGCCCGCGGCCACCGGCGCGGAAGAAGATGTCCTTGATGCGCGCGGCACGTTCGAACTGCGCGAGCGCCTGCGTGGTGACCGCGCCGCGCTCGGCCACCGGCTTGTAGCGCCACGGGCGGGTGCTGGTGTCGACCAGTGCAGCGAGGCGCTTCTGGAAGAAATCGTCCATCAACCCACCGGCACCGAACATCTGGCCGAAGTCCTCGGGCAGCACGTCGCGCTTGCTGGTGGGCGAGAACGGGTAGCGGCCCGCAATCGCGCGCTGGCAGAACTCGGTCACGGGGCGCAGGTCCTGGCTCAGGTTGCCGCGCTCGGCCACCTGGGCTTGCGCAGCGCCGGACTGGCTCAGGTTCTCGACCATCGAGCGCACCGGCTCGGGCAGGCGGCCGGCATCGGCCTTGAGCTTGCCGGCCACGTCGCCGGGCGGCGGCGAGGTGCGGCCCTTCACGGCCGTGTCGACCGCGTTCAGGTACACATACACCTCGTTGAAGAGCTTCAGCGCATCGTCGATGGGTGCGGGCTGGCCGGGCGCAGCGGCGGTGACCAATCGGCGCAGCGGCTCGAAGCGGTCGTCCACGATGCTCTCGATGCGCTTGCCGCTCGCGACCGGCTTGTTGGGATCGCCGCCAAACAGATCTTCCAGGCCCTTGCGGGTGTTGGCGACGGTGGCGGTGGCCTTGCTCACCACGTCCTTGGGTTGATCCGCGGGGATCAGCGTGGTCTCCTTCACCACGGCGCGCAGGAAGTTCGCGAGCGGCGAACTCACGCCCGAGAGGATGCGCGCGGCCTCGATGTTCTTGTCCAGGCCCGTGGCACGAATCAGGCGCACGTCGGCGAGCAATGCTTCCCACTGCTTCACGTATTCGGCGAGATACAGGCGGCGCACACGATCGGTGAGCGCTCCCAACGCGGCCACGTCGCGCAGGCGGTCGGCGGCGCCCTTGTCCTGGCCGAGCACCCACGGGTCCTCGGCGGCGAGCAAACCGGTGAGCACCGTCACCTCGTTCTGGAAGCGCTTGTGATAGCCGTCGTAGGTGAACATGCCCGGCACGCCTTCGGTCAGCGGCTTGCCGCTGATGCGCTCGAACACGAGCGGTGCCGAGGGGCCGGCCGCCGTCGCCACGCTGAAGCCCGGAATGTCCTTGGTCGCGCGCTGGCGCTTCAGGCGGCTGAACACGCGCTGCTCCAGCGGATAGCTCGCGAGCACTGCGCGCACGCTGCGCACCAGGTTCTCGTCCATCTTGAGCGGCGAGCGCGGGGGGCCTTGGGCGATGAGCACGTCCAGCTGGTCTTCGAGTGCCAGGCGTTGCTCCTCGGGAATGCCGCGGTCGAGGCTGCGCGCCCAGTCGAGCGTGATCCAGGCCTTCAGCGCCTCGGCGTCGAAGTGCTCGGGCTGGTAGAGCATCAAATAGCTCTTGAGCGCTTCGTAGGTGTACTCGAGGTTGTCCTTCTGCGCGGTGCGCAGCTGGTCCTCGATGCGCTTGGCGATCTGCGGCAGGAACACGTCGTTGAGCGCGCGCTGGTGCGCAAGCCGCGCGGCGGCGTCCAGCTTGTCGCCCTGATAGAGGCCCAGCGTCATGCTCAACGGCTCGTCGCCCTGGCGGTTCTCGGGGGTCTTCCAGATGTCGCGTATGCCCTGCATCACGGGTGCGACCTCGACCAGGTTCTGCAGTTGCACCGGCAGGCTGGCCAAGGTCTTCTGCGCAGGCACGGCGCGCGCCTCGACCGACTTCAGGTAGTTCGTGTTCTGCCAGGTGCTGTAGCCCCAGCCCGCGATGAGGCCGATGGTCACCAGCGTCATTGCGGCCACGCCCGTCATGCGCAGCAGGTGGCGGCGGCGCTCCAGCTTCACGTCGGCGCCCGCGAGGCGCTGCTCGGGGAACACCACGTCGCGCAGCAGCGAAGTGAGGAAGTAGCTGCGCCCGCTCGACTTCTGCGGCGCGAGCATCGCGCGCTCGATGCCGAAGCTGCGCGACAGGCTGCCCATCACGCGGTCGATGGGGCTCCCCTCCTGCGTGCCGCTGGTGAAGTACACGCCCCGCACCCACGGCGGCTGCGCGAAGCGCGAGCCGGTGAACACCTGGTCGAGCAGGTCCGACAGCAGCGAGCCGATGGAACCGAACTGCGCGGGAAAGCCGAAGATCGCGGCGCGCCGCGCACCATCGGTCTCGCGCTGCATGCGCGGAATGAGGCCGTCGTTCACGCGGTTGTGCAGCAGCGCGAACTCGCGGTGGAAGGCGGTGGAGAGGCCCTTCTCCTCGGTCTGCACGTTCTCGTCGGCCGGCAGCGTGAAGCCGAAGACCTGCGCGCGCTGCTCCTTGCCGAGGTCGTCGAAGTAATCGGTGAAGCCGTAGAGCAAGTCGCTCTTGGTGACCAGCACGTACACCGGCAGGCGCGTGGTGAGCTTGCTGTCGAGTTCGAGCAGGCGCGCGCGGATCGATGCGGCGAGCTGCGTGCGCTGCTCGGGGCCCTGGCTCAGCAGGTCGGCCACGCTCACCGTGAGGAACACGCCGTTCAGCGGCCGACGCGGGCGCGCCTTCTTGAGCAGGCCGAGAAAGCCTTCCCACGCGTTCTTGTCTTCGGACTGGTGGCTGTCCTGCGTGGTGTAGCGGCCGGCGGTGTCGATGAGCACCGCCTCGTCGGTGAACCACCAGTCGCAGTTGCGCGTGCCGCCCACGCCGCGGATCGCGCCGGGGCCGAACTTCTCGGCGAGCGGGAACGAGAGGCCCGAGTTCACGAGCGCCGTCGTCTTGCCCGCACCCGGTGCGCCGATGAAGACGTACCACGGCAGGTCATACAGATAGCTGCCGCCGGAGATCGACATCCAGTCGCGCCAGCCGGGCTTCTTGCCCGCGGCGTGCAGGCGCATCTGCTTCAAGGTGGCGACGGCTTCGCTGAAGCGCGTGTCCAGGATCTTTTGCTCGCCGTTGGCCGGTGCGTCGGTCTTGACCGTCGGCGCTTTCATCAGGCCGTCGGTCAGGTGCTGGCTCGCACGGCGCGCGCGCCAGCGCCGCCACGCCATGCGCAGCACCACGATGAGCACGATGGCGCCGATCAGCAGCCAGCGCGCCATTTCGCTTTCGAGCGGCGCGAGCGCGCCGATCTTCACCAGCGGACCGATCCACCAGATCAACAGGCCGAGGACGATGAGCGCGAGCAGCGTCAGCAGCAGCGGGCTGAACAGGAAGCCGAAGATTTTCTTGATCATTTCGTCGCTCCTGGAACGGGAGCAGCCGGGGCCGGTGCCGGTGCGGCGGAAGCGACCCGCTCGGGCTCGGTCAGCAGCACGATGTCCACGCGCCGGTTGCGCGCCCGGTTGGCGGGCGTGTCGTTGGCGGCCACCGGTTCGGCGTCGGCCTTGCCGTCGGAGCGCATGCGCGCGGGGTCGACCAGCGTGGAGAGCGCGCCCTTCACCGCATCGGCCCGCGCGGCCGAGAGATGCCAGTTCGACGGATAGCGCAGCGACCGGATCGGCTGGTTGTCGGAATGTCCGGTGATGAGCACATCGCCCTTCACCTCGGCCAGCGCCTGCCCGATGCGGCGCAGCACCGGCAGCGACGCGGCCATCGGCTCGGCGCTGCCGGAGCCGAAGAAGGAATCGCCGCGCAGGCGCACGACGCTGCGGTCGGCCTCGTCGGTCACGGTCACGAGCCCTTGCTTCACTTCGGGTTCGAGGAAGCGCGCGAGGCGCGGCGTCTTCGCGGGCGGTGCCGGCGGCGCGATCTGGATGTTGGGCACGCGCAGGCCAGAGACGGCCGCGTACGTGGTGTCGGAGCGGTTGTTCAGCATGAGCCGCATGCCGACCCATGCGAGCGCGAGCAGGAACGCGAAGCCCGCCGCGAACACCCACAGCGGCAGCGATTCGCGCAGCCGCACCGTGCCCGCGCCCTGCCCGCGCCAGTGCGGCGAGAGTTCGGGTTCGACTGGCGGGCGGTCCTTGGCGATCAGGTCGGCCAGGCGCTGGCGCACCGAATCGAGTTGCGCGCGGCCGTTGTCGACCACGCGGTAGCGGCCTTCGAAGCCGAGCGCGAGCACGCTGTAGATGAGTTCGAGCAACTGGCGGTGCGTGGGCACGTCCTGCGCGAGCTTGGCGAGCAGCTGGAACACCTTTTCGCCGCCCCAGGTCTCGTTGTGGAACTGGACCAGCAGGCTCTGCTTGTTCCAGCCGGCCTGCACGCCCCAGGGCGTGTTGGCCACGGCCTCGTCGAGCGCGGTGCACAGCACGTAGCGCGCGGCAAGCACCGATTCGTTGCTCACGCCCGCGCGGCGCGCGCTGGCATCGAACTGGTTCACCGCATCGGCGGTGGAGGCGCGCAGCGCCGGCACGTTGGGCGGTTGCGCGAGGTTTCGCAGCTTGCCGATCAGCACCAAGAGCTTGCCCGCGGCGGAGACCAGCGGATTGAGCAGGCCGATCTCGCCGACCTCCACGGCCGGCGTCGGATCGGTGCCGCCGAAGAACGGCACGGGCGCCGCGGCCGGCGGCGTGCCGGCCGGCGTGCGCGGCTTGGGCTTGATGACCGTGCGCTCCGACTCGAAGGCGGCAAAGGGATCGGGAGGTGTGCTCATGATGGTGTTCCGTTTCCGTCAGCCGGTGCGGCTAGGAACGAATGGCCCAGAAGGCGAGATCGAGGCCCGGGAAGTCGCCGGCGATGTGCATCGCGATGCCGCCGGATTGCTCGAGCTGGCGCCACAGGTCGCTGTTGCGCGTTTCGAGTTCGAAGTAGTTGGCGCCTGTGTGGAACGGAATCTGGCGCGGCGCGACCGGCATCGGCGTGAGCGTGACGCCAGGCAGCGCGAGGTTCACGAGGTCGCGGATGCGCTCGACCGGGCCGATCTTCACCTGCGTGGGGAAACGCGCGCGCAGTGCCTCGCTCGGCATGTTGGCGTTCACCGCGAGCACGAAGGTCGCTTTGCGCTGCAGCTCCACATCGGTCACCACGGCCACGCGCACGCCGTGCTTGCGGTCGTGCAGGTCGATGCGGATGGCCGACTGCTCGAACACCATCGAGAGGCTGCGGCGCAGGTCGTCCATCACCGGGCGGAAACTCAGCGCGAGGTCGTCATGAATATAGGGACCGAAGCGCGCCACGCGGCGCGAATCGCGAAAGCTCGAGAGGTCGCCGGCGAGGCCGAGCGCGTGTTCGAAGAAGTGCTGCGGATGCAGCATCGCGCTCTTGGCCAGGTGCGCGAAGATGGCCTCGTTGCGATTGACCGCCTGCAGCAGCATGAAGTCGGCGATCTCGGCCACGCCGCCGGTGCCGCCCTGCGTCATGCGGCCGGCCAGCGCCTCGCCGCGCTGGCGCAGCAGGCCCAGCAGTTCGTCGAGCCAGGCGCGGATCACCGCATGGCCGGCCACGTCGAGCAGCGGCGGCAGCATCGCGCGATCGAGCTGCACCTGGTTGTCGGTGCGCCGCTCGACCACGCGAGCCACGCCCAGGGTGGTCCAGGCGTCGGTGGCTTCGCTGGCGCGCATGAGCCGCGTGTGGAGCTGGCCCAGCTGAAGCATGGCGGTGCGCTCGCCGGCGGTGTTGGAATCGGGCACTTCGGATTCGAGCACCCGGTGGCGCACCAGCTCTTCATAGTCTTCCGCGTCGGCCTCGCGCGCACCGGCGCGGCGCAGCGGCAGAGCGAGCACCACCGGCTCGTCGCGCATGGTGGAAGGAATGTCGATGGGTTCGGGCAGCGGATCGACCGCCGGCATGTCGAACACCGTGCCGTCGCCGAACACGCCGACCGCGCGCACCAGCGCGAGCTTGCCCAGCGTGAGCGCGGCCTGATCGATTTCGAGTTCGGCAAAGCCCCAGGCGTAGGGCGTGGTCGAACGCAAGAGCACATGCCTCGCATGGTCGGCATGACGCTCGCTCTGCTGCAGGTGCTGAGGCTGCAACAGCATCCCCTCGCTCCAGACCACTTTTGTTCGCCAACTCATCCGCACTCCGTCAACGGCAAGGGTTGCCTGAAAGAAACACGAAGTTTCCGGCGCGGAGGGCGGCGGGCAAATCCGCCTAATGGCCTAGATGGCGCGGTTTGGAGCTACGGCGAAGGGACTAGGGCCTGCCGATTGCGGATGGACTTCAGCGCCCGCCGGCGCGCAGGGTCTGAATCTGCTCGGCGTACGCCTTCTCGATGCGTTGCAGCCGCTGCGTGCGCGCCGCCTCGTTCACCCAGGAGGCCGCCATGGCGCGCTGCTTGCCGAGTTCGTACTCCAGCCGCGCCTCGGGCAGGAGCGCGCTGTCGTCGGCCGCGACGTAGCCGTAGGCGGCGCGCAGGCTCTTGAGCACTTCGCGCTCGGCGTCGGCGCGCGGGCCCTTGCCCTGCCCGTAGGTGATGAGGAAGTTCTGCAGCTTCGCCTGGAACTCGGGCGGGTAGTTGCGGCGCACCACCATCGGCGCGCCGGGCGGCGTCGTGGACTCCCAGATCACCTGAAGCCGTTCGGCCTCGACGGGGAACTGCTCGCGGAAGCGTTCGAAGTCGGTGGTGTTGTTGGTGGCCACATCGGCGTCGCCGTTGGCCACGGCGAGCGCGGTGGCCTGGTGGGTGCCGACGAACTCGCTGCGAAAGCGGGTTTCCATCTCGATGTTGTTCGGCAGGAACAACTGGCTCTGCGGCACGACGAAGCCGGTGACCGAACGGCTGTCGCCGCGCGCGAGGCGCCAGCGCTCTGGCTGGGCGAGCATGCCCTCCAGGGTGTTGAGCGGGCCGGCCTTGCGCGTGAGCAGCACCGCGCGGTGCTCGGGCATGCCGGGGCGGCGCGCGATCTGCGCCACGACCTTCATCCGGCGCTGCATCACGGCATCGAGCGCCATCTTGGCGGAGAGGAAGGCCATGTCGATCTCGTCGCGGCCGATGGCACGGTCCAACTCTTCGTACGACGGCACCGAGTACGCATTGACCGGGATGCCGAGGGAGCGGCTCATGTCGGCCATGAAGGGCGTCCACAGCGCGCGCGACTCGACGGTGCCGCCGAGCGGAAGCACGCCGAAGCGGATGGACTGGATGGGCTTCTCGTGCACGACCTGCGCCAGGGCGAGCGACGGCGGGAGCAGCGCGGTGGCTGCAATGAAGGCGGTTGCCAGCAGGTGCCTGAGTGCGGGAAGCATCACGCGCCGTGGCTTGGGGGATGCTGCTGTTCGGATCACATGCACAGGCCGGCCGTTGCGCGGATCGATCAAGGTGCCACGTCCCTGAGCACGCTGGACTGCTCGGCATAGCTGTTCTCGATGCGTTGCAGCCGGGCCTGCCGCGCGGCGTCGTTCACCCACTGGGCCGTCACGGCGTTCTGCCTGGCCAGCTGGTAGGCGAGCTTGGCCGCGGGTTGCAGCGAGCTGTTGTCGGCGGCCACGAAGCCGGCCAGGTCGTGCAGCGACTTGAGCACCAGGCGCTCGGCGTCGCCGCGCGGGCCCTTGCCGCGACCGTAGGCGATCAGGAATGCCTGCACGCGGCTGCGCAGCTCGGCGGGGTATTCGCGCCGCACCACGATCTGCGCATGCGGGATGAGCTCCGACTCCCACAGCACCTGCAGCCGCTCGGCCTCGGCCGGAAAACGCAGCTTGAAGCGTTCGAAATCGGCCGAGTTGTTGGTGGCCACGTCGGCCTCGCTGTTGGCCACGGCGAGCGCGTTGGTCTGGTGGGTGCCGACGATCTCGCTCAGGAAGCGCGTCTCCATCACGATGTGGTTCGGCAGGAAAAGCTGCAGCTGCGGCACGATGAAACCCGACACCGACTGCTTCTCGCCGCGCGCGAGACGCCAGCGGTCGGGCTGGTCGAGCAAGTTCCTGAGCGTGTTCAGGGGCGGCGTCTTGCGCGCCAGCAGCAGCGCGCGATAGCCGGGCAGGCCGTCGTGCCGCACGACCTGCGCCACCACCTTCATGCGGCGCTGGGTCACGGCGTCCAGCGCCATCTTTCCGGAGAGAAAGGCCATGTCGACCTCGTCGCGCTGGATCGCCTGCTCCAGCGCCTCGTACGAATTGACCGAGAGCACGCTCACCGGCCGGCCGATGGCGCGGCTCAGTTCGGCCAGCAGCGGGTCCCAGTCGCTGCGCGACTCGAAGGCGCCGCCCAGCGGCAGGATGCCGAAGCGCACGGGGGCCTTGTCCGGCAGCGTCGCCTGTGCCGCCGCGGCCATCGGCAGGCCGACAAGAAACGCCAGCGCCGCTGCCCGGAAAGCAGCGGGAACAGCAGCGAGATGACGGAGGGAAGCCAGCATTTTCAGGACCGAAAGGCGTAGGGCCGCTGCGGACCAGCGGGTCTAACATGGCAACGCGGACGCCATTAAATATCAAATACAAGTTAATTTCGTGATGTTTTTCCTGTCTTCCATGTTTGGCGCTGGGCTCCTAAGCTCGTCTGTCATGCACTCAAAGCCTCGATGAACTGGAACTTCCGCGTCCTGCGCAGGCTTGCCCGCCTCACCTTCGCCCAGCAGCTGATCCTGCTGGCGCTGGTGCCGGCGACCGCCGCCACGCTGACGGCCATCGCCGTGCTGACGCGCCAGCACCTGGGCAACCTCACCGAGCTGATGCGCGCCAATGCGCAGACAGTGGCGCTGCAGGTGGCCACGGTGGCGCAGGCGCCGCTCTCGCGCA
Organism: Variovorax boronicumulans; assembly: GCF_030812215.1. Taxonomy (GTDB): domain Bacteria; phylum Pseudomonadota; class Gammaproteobacteria; order Burkholderiales; family Burkholderiaceae_C; genus Variovorax; species Variovorax boronicumulans_C. Next base: position 87,090 of record NZ_JAUSSG010000005.1, read on the forward strand.
TGGACAAGCGCGCCCTGCAGCGCACGGCCCAGTCGGGCACCTTCCAGCCGCATGTGCAGCAGGTGCAGATCTGGACGGAAGACGGCGAGATCGTGGCCAATTCCGAAACCGTCGACCGCGCGCGCGGCGAGGGCCTGCAGGTGGTGGTGCCCATCGTGGCCGACGACGGCCGCCACAACGGCAAGGTGATGGTCGAGATCGGCCTTTCCGCGGTGCAGAGCGCCCGGCGCTCGGTATGGCTCAACGTGGCGGTGGTGCTGGCGATCAGCCTGGTGGGCGTCGGGCTGGCCGGCTGGTGGGCGGCGCGGCGCATCAGCGAGCCGATCCGCGCGCTCGGCAAGGCGGTCGACCGCCTGGGCGCGGGCGAAGACGCCAGCGTGGCGATCGAGGGCACCTCCGAGGTGCAGCACCTGCAGCTGGGCTTCAACCAGGCGGCGCGTGCGCTCGCCGAGAGCCGCCGGCTGCTGCAAAGCCGCATCAACGAGGCCACGGCCGAGCTGGCGCGCAAGAACGCGCTGCTCGAGGTGGCGAGCCAGGCCAAGACGCGCCTCCTGGCGGCCGCGAGCCACGACCTGCGCCAGCCGCTGCATGCGCTCACGCTTTTCTCGGACGGGCTGGCCAACGGCGAGACCGATCCGGTGAAGCTGCAGCGCATCGGCCACATCCGCGAATGCGTCGAGTCGCTGGACCGCCTTTTCTCGGAACTGCTCAATCTGTCGCAACTCGATGCGGGCGTCCTGCAGCCGCAGTGGGCCGACTTTCCGCTGGACCGCCTGTTCGACGAGATCAGCCGCAACTTCCGCCCGGTGGCCGAGCAGCAGGGCCTCAGGCTGGTGGCGCGCAAGACCGAGCTGTGGGTGCGGTGCGACTACGTGATGCTCTCGCGCATCCTGAACAACCTGGTGTCGAACTCGCTGCGCCACACGCTCGAAGGCGGCGTGCTCATCGGCGCGCGGCGCCGCGGCAAGGGCGTGCGCATCGACGTGGTCGACACCGGCGTGGGCATCGCGGCGCAGCACCAGACGCGGGTGTTCGAGGAGTTCTACCAGGTGGAGCCGGCCGGCCGCCAGTCGGCGCGCGGCGCGCGCGGCATGGGCCTGGGCCTGGCGACAGTGCAGCGGCTGACCGAGCTGCTGAACACGCGGGTAGAGCTCAGCTCGCGGCTGCACAAGGGCACCTGCGTGCGGGTGCTGGTGCGCTCGGCGCCGGCCGCGCTGCCGTCCCCCGCGCCGTCGCCGGTGGCCGCCGGCATCGAGGATTCGGAAGCGAGCCTTGCGAACCTGCGCATCCTGGTGATCGACGACGAGCGCACGATCCTCGAAGGGCTCTCCGTGGTGCTCGCCAACTGGGGCGCCGAGGTGCTGGTCGCGCAGACCCGCGCCGAGGTGCTGGCGCTGGCCGACGCCTGGGAGCAGCCGCCCGACGTGGTGGTGAGCGACCTCTTGCTGCAGGGCGGCGACAACGGGCTCGATGTGATCGCCGCGCTGGAGCGCCATCCGCGCGGCATCGGGCCCGGCACGGCGCGCCTGCTGGTTACCGGCGAGACCAAGCCGGATCGCCTGCGCGAAGTGGCGAGCGCCGGCATCACGGTGCTCTACAAGCCGGTCTCGCCGCGGGTGCTGCGCCAGTCGATCCACGCTCAGCGGGCCGCTGCGCTGCTGAATATCGATACATAGTCCATCGGACATAGACCGTGCGGCTGCCATCGTGTGCGGTTCGTCACGCTGGCACGGGGTCCCACGGACTGACATAGCCCCTCCGCCTTATCGCGCGAAGCAGAGCGCATCCTTACATTGGGTGATGCACCCTCGCTGCAAAAGCAGTTATATGTCCGTCGTCGCGAAACACCTCTCCCACCCCTTCTTCGGACGGCTGCGCGGCGCCGCGCGCGCGGCGCTGGCCTTCGGCCTGACCGCGGGCGTCGCGGTCGGCCTCCTCGGCCTGTCGATGACCAGCCGCGCGGCGGCGGCGCCCAGCCTCACCGTGCTGATGAGCGACGACAACCCGGCGCATTCGGAATTCGTGCAGCAGCTGCGTGCGGGCCAGGAGCCCGGCGGCCGCTTCGAGCTGGTGCGCCTCTCGCCGACCGGCGAGATGCCGCAGACCATCGAGACCGCCGGCGCCGATGCCGAGCCCCGCGCCAATGCGGGCGTTCGCACGCGCAGCATGCGGCCCTCGGCCGCCGACGCGAACCTCACCATGGCGGTGGGCGTCGCGGCCGCGCGCGCCGCCGTCGAACGCCCCGGACAGGAGCCGCTGGTGCTCGCGATGCTGAGCCGGCTCGACTACGAGGCCCTGAAGGCCGCGAGCCCGGCCTTGAAGCGCGGCGACCGCCGCGTGGGCGTGCTGCTGCGCGATCCGGCCATGGCCGACCAGCTCGCGCTCATCGGCGCGGTGCTGCCGCAGAAGCACCGCATCGGCGTGGTCGCCACGCCAGAGTCGGAGCCGCTGGTGCGCGAGTTGCAGCGCGCCGCGCAGGGCGCCAATCCGGCGTGGGATGTGCGCGTGGAATACGCGCCCGATGCCCGGTCGCTCGCCGCGGCGCTGCGCACCGTGGTGCCGGTGAGCGATGCATTGATGGTGCTGCCCGACCTGATCGGCGACAGCCAGGCGGCCACGCTGTCGGTGCTGCGCGCGGGGGCGGGAGCGGGCCTCGCGGTGTTCGGCGCCAGCGAAGGGCTGGTGCGCTCGGGCGGCCTCGCGGCGGCGGTCTCGACGCCGTCGCAGCTCGCGCAGCAGGCGCGCCTGCTCGGCCAGAAAGTGGCGAGCGCCGGCAACAACAACAGCCCGCTGGTGGAGGCCGCAACGCCCGCCACCGTGCGCGTCAACGCCACCGTGGCACGCGGACTCGGCCTGCGCCTGCCGGAGGAACGGGAACTGACCGACCGTCTCGCGGCCACGCGATGAACGCCGCGCCACCCCGCCAAGGTCCGGCGCCCGCCGGCGACGATGCGGTGCAGCCTCGTGCCGCGCCCGCGCTGGTCGTGCGCGGCAACCTGCAGGGCGACCTGTTCCGCCTGGGCGTGGTGCCGTGCGCGGCGGTGGCGCTCGCGCTCACCGGCTGGTTCACCCACAACCGGCTGCAGACGCTCGAAGCCCAGTTCGATGCCGAAGGCCAGGCCGTGGCGCGCCAGGTGGCGGCCATGTCCGACCTGAGCCTGTACGCGGGCGACGTGCCGGCGCTGCAGAACGTGGCCAACGCGGCGCTGCGCGGCGGGCAGGTGATGCGGGTGGAGATCAGCAACAGCGCGGGCGTCTACGTCACGGCCGGGCCCAAGACCGAATCGCTCGCGCAGCTGCGCATGTTCACCTCGCCGGTCACGCTGCGCGAGGCCTCGCGCGCCAGCGCCTTCGCGCCCGCGGGCTCCACTGCGGCGGGCGAAACGCCCATCGGCCTGGTGCAGACCTTCCGCGACACCACCGCCTATGCACGCGAGCGCAGCCGCTCGCTGATGGCGGGCATCGGCATCGCGCTGGTGGCGCTGCTGGCGGCGTGGGCTTCGGTGCGCCACATGGCGCGCACGGTGGCGCGGCCGCTCAGGCGGGTGTCGCGCACCGTGGCCGCGCTGGAGGCGGGCCACTTCGACATGCGCTGCGAAGTGGTCGAGGGCGGCACCCGCGGCACGCACGAGCTGGCCGTGCTCGCGCACGACATCGACCGCCTCGCCGAACGCCTGCAGCACAACCGCCAGGTGAGCGAGGAGCGGGTGCGCGAAGCCACCGCCGTCGCGCTGCAGCGCATGGCCGAGGCCGAGCAGGCGGCGCTTTCGCGCGCGCGTTTTCTCGCGGCCGCGAGCCACGACCTGCGCCAGCCGCTGCATGCGATGGGTCTCTTCATCGACGGCCTGCTGCCCAGCGCCACGCCGGCGCAGCGACCGGCCGTGCTGCGGCTGCAGGAGAGCACCGAGTTCATGGGCGTGCTGCTGGACGACCTGCTGGAGATTTCGCGGCTCGATGCGCAGGTGCTCACGCCTTCGATCACCCGCATCTCGCTGGCCGCCCTCTTCGACCAGCTCGATGCGCAACACGCCGCCGCCGCGATCGAGGCGCGCGTGCGGCTGCGCTGGAGCGACCGGGGCCTGGCGGTGCGCACCGACGCGGCGATGCTGCAGCGCATCGTCAACAACCTGGTGGCCAATGCGCTGCGCCATGCGCCCGAGGGCGGCACCGTGCTGGTGGCCGCGCGGCGCAGCGGCACCAGCGTGCGCATCGAGGTGCGAGACAACGGCGTGGGCATCGCGCCGATCCACCAGGGGCGGATCTTCGAGGAGTTCTACCAGGTGGCGAACACCGAGCGCGACCGGCGCCGCGGCTTCGGCCTGGGCCTGGCGATCTGCGCGCGCATCGCGACGCTGCTGGGCACCCGCATCACCGTGCGCTCGGCGCTGCAGGCCGGCAGCACCTTCGCCTTCACGCTGCCGGCCGCGCGCGCCGCCGACGTCGTGCTGCCCGAGCCCGCGCCGGTGACGCCCGCGCCGCTCGCGGGCCTGCGCTGCCTGGTGGTGGACGATGACCCCGCCATCCTCGACGGCAGCCGCGCGCTGCTGGAGCAATGGGGCTGCGAGGTCGAATGCGTGGCCACCGGCGCCGAGGCCATCGCGCGGCTGGGCACCGGCGACATCCATTTCGATGCGGTGCTGTGCGACCTGCAACTGGCCGGCGATGGCGACGGCGTGGACGTGATCGAAGCCGCCAAGCGCCTGCAGCCCGATGCGCTCGCGGTGCTGGTGTCGGGGGCGACCGGGCCCGAGGTGCTGCAGCGGCTGCGGCATGGCGGCGTGATGCTGCTGACCAAGCCGGTGCCACCGGCCAAGCTGCGCGCGCTGCTGACGACGCGGCGGCACGCGCACGTGGCCTGAGGTTCAGGCCGTTTCCGCGGTGCGCGAGAACTGCCGGCGATACACCGTCGGCGACACCTTGAATGCCGAGGTGAAGTGCTTGCGCAGCGACACCGCGGAGCCGAAGCCCGCGCCGGTGGCCACGCGCTCGACCGGATGGTCGGTGGTCTCCAGCAACCGCTGGGCCAGTGCGAGGCGCTGGTTCTGTATCCACTGCCCCACCGTCGTGCCCGTCGATTCGCGAAAGCGCCGCGTGAAGGTGCGGCGGCTCATCAACGCGCGGCGCGCGAGGTTGTCGAGCTCGTGCGGCACATCGAGATGCTTGCCCAGCCATTCGAGCAGCGGCGCGAGCCGGTCGCGCTCGGCCGTCGCGGGCACGGGCTGCTGGATGTACTGCGCCTGCCCGCCCTGCCGGTGCGGCGCCACCACCATGCGGCGCGCGGCGCGGTTCGCGGTCTCGGCGCCGTAGCGCACGCGCAGGAGGTGCAGGCAGCAGTCGATGCCGGCGGCCGTGCCGGCGGAGGTGAGCACGTCGCCATCGTCGACATACAGCACCTCGGGCTGCAGGCTCACCTTCGGGTACTGCTTGGCGAACGTGGCCGCGAGGTTCCAGTGCGTGGTGGCGGGCCGGCCATCGAGCAGCCCGGCCTCGGCCAGCACGAAGGCACCGAGGCAGAGGCCCACCACCGTGGCGCCGCGCCGGTGCGCGGCCTGCAGCGCGCGGATCAACGCAGGCGGCGCGGGCCGTCCGTCGTCGCGCCACGAGGGCACCACCACGATCTGCGCGCGGCGGATCGCCTCCAGTCCATGCGGCACCACGAGTTCGAAGCCCGCATTGGTCTGCAGCGGCCCCGGCTCCGGCGCGCACACGCGCATGCGAAAGCGCGGCGCGCCCGTCTCGGTGCGGTCTTCGCCGAACACCATGCAAGGCACGGACAGGTGAAAGGGGCTGATGCCGTCGAAGGCGACGACGGCGATGGTTTCGGTGGTGGGGCGGGCCATGGCCCGATCTTATCGATGATTGGCTATCGGGCCACTTTCGGCGAGAGGGCGAAAGGCGAAGAATCGAGCCCATCCCCACCACACAAGCCAAGAGAAGGAGCCAGACCATGAGCAACGCCACCGCCCCGCGCCGTGCCCTCGTCGTCATCGACGTGCAGAACGAATACTTCGAAGGCGGCGGCCTCCCGATCGAGTACCCGCCCATCCTGGACACGCTGCCCAACGTCACCAAGGCCATGGACGCCGCACACGCCGCCGGCATCCCGGTCGTCGTGGTGCGCCACCACGCCCCCAAGGGCGCGCCGGTGTTCCAGGCCGACACCCACAACGGCCAGCTGCACCCCGAGGTTGCGAACCGGCCGCGCGATCACCTGATCACCAAGACCTTCCCGAGCGTGTTCACCGGCACCGACTTCGCCGAGTGGCTCGCCCGCCACGAGATCGACACGCTGAGCGTGGCAGGCTACATGACGCAGAACTGCGACGCATCGACGGTGTTCGAGGCCATGCACCGCGGCCTGAACGTGGAGTTCCTCGCCGACGCGAGCGGCGCGCTGCCGTATGAAAATGCGGCGGGCAAGGTCACCGCGGAAGAGATCCACCGCGTCTTCAGCGTCGTGTTCCACAGCAACTTCGCGGCCGTGACGACGACCGCGGCGTGGATCGCCGCGATGCAGGAAGGCCAGGCCATCGCGAAGGACAACGTGGTCATGTCCAACCGCCGCGCACGCGGCGTCTGAAACGGGCGAGGCCGAGGGCAATCGGGGTAGGCGCATGCGCGGCGCGGGTGCTATGGTGGCCCCCGCAGCCGCCCGCACGACCCGTGCAGACCGCCCCGAGGACATCCCGCCATGCTCGATCTCTCTGCCCTGAAAGACATCCGGCCTTTCGTCGCGACCCCGAGCTACGGCGGCACGATGACCAGCCTCTACGTGCGCAGCCTCCTGGGCCTGGTCAACCTGGCGTGGATGCACGGGTTCCCGATGCAGACGCGCTTTCTGGATGGCGACAGCCTGATCACGCGGGCACGCAACCGCCTCGTCGCGGAGTTCATGGCCGACCCGCAATGGACGCACCTGTTCTGGATCGATGCAGACATCGGCTTCGAACCTGACGCGGCCCTCCGATTGCTGTGCGCGGGGCGCGACGTGGTGGCGGGCATCTATCCGCACAAGACCGACGGCTGGCCCGCCGGCGGGCTTCGCGAGCCGCTGCCGGCCGGCGCCACCCGCGAGGATTTCGAGGCACGGCATGCCAGCTTTCCAGCCCATGCGCTCGACACCCATCAGTCGGCAGACGCAGAGGGATTCATCGAGGTGCTGGATGCGCCCACGGGTTTCATGCTGATCGCGCGCAGCGTGTTCGAGCGCCTCGCCGCGGCCTATCCGCAGTTGCGCTACACACCCGAGCGCGCCGCCGACCCCGCGGTGCGCGACCTGCCGCACTACCGCTTCTTCGACGTGCTCGCCGAGCCCGACAACGGCGCCTACCTGGCGGAGGACTTCGCCTTCTGCCGCCGCTGGCAATCGATCGGCGGCCGGGTCTTCATCGATGCCCGCTCCAACCTGTCGCACCAGGGCACGCGCACCTACACCGGCCACTTCGGCCGCGCGCTGGCCGTGCGCGAAGGCCGGTGAGCACGGCGATGACGCCGGCCGCACGCACTGCCATGGACCTGCGGGACATCCTCGCGCCGCAGCGGCTGACCGAGGTGGTCGATGTGGGGGCCAACCCGATCGACGGCGACCCGCCCTATCTCGCGATGCTGCGGGCCGGGCTGTGCCGGGTCACGGGCTTCGATCCGCAGCCGCGGGCGCTGCACGAACTGACGCAGGCCCAGGGCCCGCTCGAGCGCTACCTGCCATGGGCGCTCGGTGACGGCGGCATGCACACGCTGCACATCTGCGCCGCGCCGGGCATGACCAGCCTGCTCGCGCCCGATGCGCGATCGCTCGCGCTCTTCGAGGCATTGCAGCCGCTGGCCGAGGTTCGCGAACAGGTCGCGGTGCAGACGCGGCGGCTCGACGACATCGCCGAAATCGCGCATCTCGATTTCCTGAAGATCGATGCACAGGGCAGCGAGCTCGCGGTGTTCCGCGCGGGCCGCGCCAGGCTGGCGCAGGCCGTGATGGTGCAGGCGGAGGTGTCCTTCGTCACCCTCTACAAGGACCAGCCGACCCAGGGCGAGATCGACCAGGAGCTGCGCAGCCAGGGCTTCGTGCCGCATTGCTTTGCCGCGGTGAAGCAGTGGCCGATCGCGCCGTGCGTGGTGGATGGCGATCCGCGCCGGCCCCTGCGCCAGTTGCTGGAAGCCGACCTCGTCTACATGCGCGACATCCGCCGCCCCGAAGCGATGGACGACGAGCAGCTGCGGCACTTGGCCCTGCTCGCGCATCACTGCCACGGCTCCTTCGATCTCGCGCTGCGCTGCCTGCTGCTGCTCGAAGAGCGCGGCGCGGTCGAGGGCGGCGCGCAGCAGCGCTACCTGCAGCTGCTTGCCGCGCGCGGCGCCTCTGCCTGAGCTTCTTCCCTGAGCGCCGCCGTCAGAAATCGGCGCAGCCGTTGCGCTTCTCGGTGTCCACGCAGCTCGAGAGGTTGGGGCGCGACCGCACGCGCGACCATTCGCGCGCCAGCACATCGCCGCCCTGCGATGCACGGTCGCCTTCGAGCGCGCCGGTCGCAAAGCAGATCGGCGGCGGGCCGATGTTGCGGTCGTAGAGCCAGGTGGAAGGCGGGTCGCGCAGCAGGTCGGGCTTGGGGAAGTCCGGCAACCGGAGCACGGGCGGGGGCGCCGTCGTGACCGTCAGGTCGCCCGGCCGCACATTGACCGCATAGCCCGCGGCGGAGGTGAAGCTGCCGTTGATCGCATAGACGCCCGGCGGGCTGGCCTGCGTCGCCGACGTGCCGGGCGTGCCGCTGAAGCTCGAATCCGTGTCGCCCAGGATCAGGCCGTCGACGCTGTACGTGAAGGGCGGATTGGCCTGTCCCTCGGGGCGGATCGCATTGCCGATCACCACCGTGGCCACGGGTTGCTGCGCATAGATGAAGTGGTTGTCGCCCGGCGACACCGTGACGGTGCACAACCCCAGGTACGCGCAGTGGTACAGGTTGGGCAGCGGGCCCGAGCCGAACAGGCCGCCGCGCGTCTCGCCGACCCAGGTGTCGGCCCACACGCGCCAGGGCGCGCCGGTGATCGTGTAGGCACCCAGGTTCTGGAAGCGCGAGGCCGCCACGAGATCGGTGCCGCTCGTGCTGCTGACGTTGGTGCCCAGCAGCAGGTCGCCGGACAGCGTGCGCACGAACACCGTGTCGGCCGCCATCGAGGTGGCCGACTGGAGTTGCGGCGCATTGCCCGCGGCATCGAAGCCCGTGACGGACACCGATCCCAACTGCACCGTGTCGACATCGACGTAGCGGAAGGCGCCGGCCGCGCCGCCGCCCACCGTGGCCGCACTGACGTTGTTCGGCGCCGTGTCCAGCAGCACGCTGCCGCCGGTGGAGCGCGCCATCAGCGTGCCCGCGGTGATGGGCGCGCCCGCGGCCTGCGTGATGTTGCCGGCGCTGAGCAGCCCGAGCTGCGTCGCCGTGATGGCGCCGCCCAGCTGGATGTTGCCGCCACCGCCGTTCTGCAGGGTCAGTGCGGATGGCAGGGCCAGCGGTCCCACGACATCGATGTTCGCGGCATGCGCGTTGCTCCCCGCCACGATGACGGGGGCCGTGAGCCGCCCGAACTCGGCGGCGGAAACCGCGAAGCCGGTGGCTGCCGTGCCGCCGAGGGTGATCGGCGTGGCCGTCTGGTCCACGCCGTTGCCCGCGGCATCGACACCGCCCGGCCGCAGGTTGATCACGTTGCCGGCGCTGACCTTGCCGTCGATCACCAGCGCATCGGTGCTGCCGTCGTTGCCGGCCCGCAGCACCGTGTTGCCGCCCGCGGACACGATGACGTCCGCAAGGACGGGCGGGACCGCGCCGCCCAGCGGCGCCTGCGGGCCGACCCGCACGCCCGCGCCGTTGCCGACCGACTGGCCGCTCAGCTCGATGTCGCCGGTGCCGGTGGTCACGACCTGCGCGCCCGTGGTCAATCGCACGCCGTCGCCCACGAGGTTGCCGCCGGCCTGACGCAGCCCGCGCACCGTGATGTCGCCGTCGATCGAGCGCAGCGCCGACTGGTCGATGATCACGCCGTGGCCCGGCGACGTGCCCGCGCTGGTGACGCTGTTGCCCACGCCCAGCACGGTGATGTTGCCCGTGGTGGTCGATATCTCGGTCTGCCGGTTCGCAATGCCGGTCGCGACGAAGCGCGACCCCAGGCGCACGCCCGACGCGGCGTCGGCCGTGCCGGTGATGTTCACGTTGCCGGTCGAGGTCGAGATGTGCACGCCATCGGTGCTGACGGCGGCGTCGCCGATGCCGGCCGGCCCGATGCTCCGGCCGACGATCGTGACCGATCCGCCCGCTCCCGCGTCGCTGCGGCCCACGCGGGTGTCGATCTCGTTGCCGTCCAGGTGCACGCTGACGCCCTGGTTGCTGGGGTTGGCCCAGCTGCCGTTCATCACGACGTTGCCGCCGTTGGTGTAGATGTCGCCGCTGTAGCTGATCTGCCCGCCGCCAGTGGCCGTGCCGCCGTTGTTGACGTCGGCGTTGAACACCACGTTGAGGGCACCGCCCCCGGTGGACTGGATCACCGTGCCCGCGTCGCCGCGCACGCTGCGATTGGCATCGAGCTGGAAGGTGACCGCACCCTTGTTGGTGCTGTAGTTGATGTTGACCGCCCCCTTCGCGTTCGACATGTGGATGTCGCCGAGCAAAGGAGAGCCGGTGCTGCCGGTGCCGATCGTCACGCTGGTGCCCGCGTTGAGCGCGGCATTGATGTCGCCGTCCTGGATGGTCGAGGTGGCGATCGGATCGAAGGGGTTGCCGGTCAGGGAGCCCGTGGCAACGCCACTCACGATATCGACGTCGAACGGATCGATCAGCCACGAGCCCACGCTGCCCACCGGCGCCGAGGCATCGACGCGAACGCCGGCCAGGTCGAACTGCGCGCCCGAGGTCTCGACGAAGCCGCCGTTGCCGCCCGCCGCGCCGCCGCGCGCCGAGAACGTTCCGTAGGCGCGCAGTGCGTCGCCCGCGACCACCTTCACGCTGCCCCCGTTGCCGGTGTTCGTGGCGCTCGCGTCCAGACTGGCGCTCGCGCCGATCGCGATGGCGCCGGTGGCCGCGATGTCGATGCTGCCGCCGCCGGTGGCGCCGCTGGCATCGAGGCGCGCGACGAGCTTGTCGCCTCCGCCGAAGTCGACGCCATCGACCACCACGTTGCGCCCGCGCACCGAGATGCTGCCGCCCTTGCCGGTGCTGCTCGCCACCGAGACAAGAGCGTCGGTGGGCGGTGCTGCATTGGCGGACGGCGCGGCATCGAGCGCCTGGAAGTCCGAAAACGAGTTCACGCGCAGCGAGACGTCGGTGCCCTGCGCATCGATGGCCACGGTGCCGCCGTCGGTCCGCAGCGCGTTGGGCTGCCCCGCGTCGGTGCTCACCTGCACACCCCAGGCCGAACTGCCGTCGGGTGTGATGACGATGCCGCCACCGGCGTCGAGGTTGGCGGTGAAGCCTGCGCCGCCCGCCTTGCCCGTGATGTCGATGCGCCGGCCGTCGCCGGCCGTGACGTTGCCGCCGATGAACACGCCGTTGGACCTGCCCGCGGAGCGCCCTTCCTCGGCGAAATCCGCGCTCTGGCGCATCGCGTCGAGGTTGCCGCCGGTGCCCGTGATGCGCACGTCGCCGCCCGCGGCGACGCTGGCATTGCTGCTGATGTCGACGCCGGTCTGGCTGAAGATGCTGGCCACCGGCATCTCTGCCGTCCAGTCGGTGCCGCGACCGGTGAGCGTCACGTCGCCGCCGGTCGAAGCGACGGTGCTGCCGTAGCCCACGTTGACGCCGTTCCCGCCGACGCCGCCCACGCCATCGACGCTCACCGTGCCGGTGCCGTCGGCCTTCACCGTGCTGAACCAGAGCGCGACGCCCTCGCTCGACGAGAAGCGCGGGTTGCCGCCGTCGTCCGTCGCCACCCACGCGCGCCCCTGACCGCGCAGGCTGACGATGCCGCCGGCGTTGGTGGCCAGCGTGCTTTCGCTCAAGTAGATGCCGGCGAGCCACTGCTCGTCGGAATGAGACGAGGAGCCGCCCACCGCGCGGCCGTTGAGCGCATCGCCCTGGCCGAAGAATCGGATGTTGCCGCCGTTGGCGTCGATGGTCGCGCCCACGAGGCGGATCGCGCCCGCATAGTCGGCCTCGAAGTTCGGATCGCCGCCGGTCACGGATATCTGCGCGGGGTCCGCCGCACGGGCCGCGATGGCGCCCGTCGAGTCGGCGTTGAAGTCCACGTTGAGCGCACCCTGCTTGGAGGTGATCGCGGAGCCGTTGTCCATGCGGATGCTGCCGGCGGAATCCACCCGCAGCGTGGAGGTGCCGCCTTCCTGCTTGACCACCTGCACGTTCTCGCCGAAGCGCACGCCGCGCTGGTCGCCGATGGCGCCGCTCGCGAGCGTGACGTCGGTGCCGCGGCCCAATGCGTTGCCGACGCTGCCTGCATCGACGGTCGCGCCTGCTGCGATGCTCGGATAGTCGGCCTGGTACGCCGGCACATCGGCGCTGTTGACCACCTCGAGGTTGCCCGTCGGCGTGTCGATGCGCCAGCTTCCGTTGCCGCCGCCGTTCGCGCCGCCGCCGGCATCCACGCGCGCATCGCCGATGCGCAGGCCGTCGGCCTTGGTGATGATGGTGCCGCCCTTGCCGCTGCCCGCGCCGCGCGCGCTCAGTTCGCCGAACACCTGTGCGTGCGATTCGCGCGCCGGTGCGGTGCTGCCGTCCGGCAGGACCTGGCCCTCGGCCGTGCCCACGTCGATGGTGCCGCCCGCGCCCTGTCCGGTCGCATTGGCGCGCAGCGCCGAGCCCGACGACAGCGCGACGTCGTAGCCCCGCACGGTCACCGTGCCGCCGCCGGCCTGCCCGCTGGCATCGACCACCGCCTGCTGGCCTTCGCTCGTGGCCTGCAGTTGCACCTGCCCCGCCGCGATGCGGATGCTGCCGCCGCGCTCGCCGGCCGCGGCACCCGTGGCATCGAGCGTGCCGCCGGTCATCGCGACCTGGTTGTCCTGCCCGCCGCCGAGGAAGATCTCGCCGTTGCGCGTGCCGATGGTGCGCGCGCGCACCGTGCCGGTCTGGTTGACCACCAGCTCGCCCACCGTGGTGGAGCTGCCGACGAGCGCCACGCGCCCGCCGTCGGCCTGGATCGTTCCGCTGTTGCCCACGCTCGCGCTGGTGGCCATGGCATCGGGCGCGATCACGAGGTTGGTGAGCCCGTCGCCCACGAGGTCCAGCGTGATCTTGCGGCCCGAGGCCAGCGCGACCGTGCCGCCGTCGGCCGTGATGGTGCCGGTGCTGCCGTTGCCCACTGCCGCGCCCATCAACACCACGGGCCCGCCGCCGGTGGCGGTGATGCTGCCGAGGTTGCGCACCGAGGCTGAGTTGGCATCGGCGCGCTCGAAGGTGAGCTTGGTGGCGCCGTCCATGAAGCTCTGGTTGGAGGTCGTCAGCGCCAGCGTGGAGGCGATGAGGCCGCCCACGTTCACCGTCGCGCCCTGGCTGAACATCACGCCATTGGGGTTGACCAGGATCACGCGCCCGTTGGCATTGAGCTGGCCCGCGATGGTCGAGAGTTCGTTGCCGGTGACACGGTTGAGCAGCACGCTGCTGGCGCTCGGCTGCACGATGTCGACGACGCCGCCTGCACCGATCGAGAAGGTCTGCCAGTTGGCGATGCCGCGTGCGAGCGGCTGGTTGATGCTCATCACGCTGCCGCTCTGCGTCATCGTGACGCCGCCGGCGATGGGGAGAAAGCCCGTGGGCAGCACCTGCGCGATGGCCGGCGAGAGGCCCGCGCACAGGAGCGAGATTGCCAGGGGCCGCAGTTGCAGGCCGCGATGGTGGCGGGGCCGTTGGCGGGAGGGATTGCGTTGCTTCATGGTCAGAACGCCTTGATGAGCTGCACGTAGAGGCGCGGATTGCGCCCACCGCCGTCGGTCTGCGCCGGCGGCGTGCCGGCACGCCAGGCGAGCGTGGCGTTGATCGAGAAATTGCCCGGCCGCGACCAGCTCACCCCGACGCCGTAGCCGCGCAGGCTGTGGCTGTTGGGGCCGTCGAAGACCGTGGGGTTGCGCACGATCTTTCCGCGTGCGGCGTCGTAGAACACGAAGGGCGTGAGCTCATCGTTGAACGACCAGCGCCACTCGACCGTGCCGATCACGCCCTGGTCGACCAGCAGTTCGCCCGAGGGGTACGCACGCACCGCGCGCGCGCCGCCGAGCGCGAGCTTTTCCGAACCGTCGAGGTTCTTGCTCGCCCATTGCCCGCCGACCGAGAGGTACAGCGAGTGGCGCGGCACGATGGCCTGCAGCCGCGAGAGCTGGAAGCTCAGCTTGGTGAAGCCGCCTTCGGTGCGGTGGCCGCCGAGGCTCTGGTCGGCCAGGCGGCTTTCCGGATCGCGGATCGTGAGGTTGCCGTGGTAGAGCGTGCCCGAGCTCGCCCAGTAGCCGCCACCCAGCACCTCGTCGCGGCGCTCCCAGGTCCAGCCCATGCTCAGGCCATGGATGCGCTTGCGCGAATTGGTGTTGGCGATGCCGACCTCGTCGGTCAGGTCCTTGATGTCGGCGCCCAGGCGCAGGAACAGGTTCTGCTGGCGCTGGCGGATCAGCGGGTAGTTGAGCGAGAAGTCCAGCACGTTGGCGCGGCCGCGCGCCTCGTAGTCGGCGAACTGGCCGCCCAGCTCGTAGTTCACGCGTGCCAGGCCCACCCCGGCGCGCAGGCCGCTGGTGCCGATGGGCGCCTCGTACGCGATGCGGCCGAACTGCAGGTCGTTGCTGTCGGACACCATCAGGCGCATGTCCAGGTTGTCGCCGATGCCGAAGGGGCTGAGCCAGCGCGCGGTGCCGCCGACACGGTAGCGCCCCGATTCCTTGGTGCCGTGGTTGTCGGCCTCGGCCGTGAAGGCCCAGCGCGGCGCGGCGGCCACTTCGACCGCGAGGTCGGTGGTGCCGGGCGACGTACCTTCCTGCAGGCCCGACGACACCTTGACGCCGGGCTGGTCCGAAAGCAGCAGCATCGAGCGCTCGTAGCTCTGCGCGCTGACCGCTTCGCCCGGTTGCAGCGGCGCGAGGAAGCCGCGCACGCGTGCCTCGCTGATCGGCGCATCGGGCGCCACCACCACATCGACCTTGCCCAGCCGCCCTTCGATCACGCTGATCTCGACGATGCCGTCGCGCACGGTCTGCACCGGCACGATGGCCTGCGCGAGGAAGTAGCCGCGCTCCTTGTAGCGCGCGGTGATCGCCTGCGCGAGCCCTTCGAGATCGCCCAGCGTGACATCGCGGCCGATGTAGGGCGTGGTGATCGACTGCAGCTCTTCGTTGGTCAGCGCCTTGACGCCGTTCAGGCGCAGGTCGTTGAGCTTGAACGTCGTGCCGGCGGGGCGCGGCGGTGCGGGCAGGCTTTGCGGCGCGACGGCACCTGTGGCTTGCGCGAGCGGACGGTCGCAGGTGCCGCACGGGTCCTTGGTGGGGAGCAGTTCGGTGGTGTCGCCCGCATCGTTGGCCGACGCGGCTTGCGATTCGGCTTGTGCCTGTTCTGCGGCGTGCGCGCGATCGGCCGCCATGAAAAGCATGGCCGATACCAGGGCGCCCGTGGCCCAGGCGACGGGACGCAGTGCATTACGCGGAACAAGGGCGATGGAGCGGTTGCTGTTCATGGCATTGCGCATGGTTCAGCTCCCTACCGTCAAGCGCCAGTTGCCGATCAGGTTGAACGGCGCCCAGAAGAAGGGATGAGACATCTTGGGGTCCTTCAGCACGGCGAGTTGTCCGGCCTGCATGGCTTTCTGCAGGTCGCGGCCCTTGGAGAGCTCGCCGTAGAGCGTGCCCATGAGCACCGCGGTCGCGTCGTCCGACACGGGCCACAGCGAGGCGATCAGGCTGGAGCTGCCGGCCGAGAGGAACGAGCGCGTGAAGCCCAGCACCTCGTCGCCCTGCGCGATGCGACCGAGCCCCGATTCGCAGGCCGACAGCGTGACCAGCGCGGTGCCGTCCATCGGCAGGCCGAGGATCTCGTGCGCTTCGAGAAAGTTCTGCTTGCCGCCTTCGTTGGCCAACAGGATGCGCGAGTACAGCGGATCGACCGCATCGGCCTCGGCGTGCGCGGCCACGTGCATCAGCGGCGAGCGCGCGGCCACGTCGCGGAACTGCGTCTTGGTGGCGGCCGCACCCATGAACACGGTGTTGCGCGGGAAGAGCTGCGCGAGCTGCTTCACCTCGGTCTCGGCGCCGGGCAGGTCGTACTTGTCCTCGATGCGTGGATTGCCGAACGCGGTGAGCGACGCGTTCACACGCGGCGTGCGCTGCGCGAGCTGCACCGCGATGCTCATCGACGGCGCGACCGACACCGGGTGCGTCTCGATGAGGTAGCGGCCGTCCAGCCGCAGCGCCTGGAACGGCAGGTAGTGCAGCGGGCCGTGCGGCACGATGACGAGGCGCTGCCCCGGCGCGAGGCCCAGCGGCCCGAGCAGCGCGGCGCCGAGCTTGTCGGCGTTGGTGATGGCGGTGCGGCGTCCACGCACGATGGAGTTGCGGAAGGTCTCGACCAGCTCGTTGAGCTCGTCGCGCTTCACGGCCACCGTCTTCTCCTGGATGGCACTCGGGCTCACCACCCACACCACCAGCCGGTCGGGCAGCGAATGGAACTGCACCACGCGCTCGTCGGCCGCCAGCGTGCGCTGCAGCGTGGCGAGGTCGACGGTGTTGGATGCCTGCTCGCTGACCTTCGCGCGGCCGCGCACCGCATCGAGCAGCGCACGCGAGCGGCTGTGCTCACTGACCTCGAAGGCGGCCCGCGCATCGCCCGCATCGCTGTAGACCGACACGCCGCGCTCGAACACCGATTGCAGGTCCGAGAACAGGCCCATCTTGAATTCTTCGCTGCGGAATCTGGCGCGCACCTTGTCCACGCCGCCCAGCGCCTGGCCCACGGCTTCGGCCGCGGCCTGCTTCTGGCCCAGCGCGATCTCGCTGCGCGCCACGCCGTCCCAGGCCCAGAGGCGGTAGTACTCGGTGTCGGCGCCGACCTGGCGCGCGGTGAGCGCGCGGTACATGTCGCGCGCCTCGGCCGGCTTGTTCTCGGCCAGCAAGAGGCGGGCGCGGGTGCGGTCGAGTTGCGCGGTGAGCGGTGCGTCCTTGGGCGGCGCCATGGTGCCGAGCACTTCGCGCGCCCGCACGGCATCGCCCGATTCGATGAGCGCGTTGACCAGCGAGGCCTGCACCAGCGGCGCATAGCGCGGCGAGCTGTTGGCGAGCGCCTCGTCGTAGCTGAGCACGGCGCCCGCGAAGTCGCCGCGGCGCGTGCGCACGTCGCCGATCACCTTCTGCACCGGGCCGACCACCAGCTTGGGATCGCGCGCCGGGTGCTTGAGCGCTTCGCGTGCGAACTCCTCGGCCTTTTCGAGCTGGCCCGAGTAGCTGTAGACGATGGCCAGGTCGCGATTGGCCATGGCCATGAGGTTGGGATCGCGCGTGGCGTTGGCCAGGTGCAGCGCCTTGCTCGCGGCACGGATGCTCTGGCGGAACTCACCGGCCTCCGCCAGCGCGACGGCCTGGCTGCAGTACTGGTAGCCCGAGAGCTTGACCGCGTCCTGCCCGTAGAGCACGGCGCCTTCGCTGGTGAGGGCCAGCAAGGTGTCGGTGTCTGCAAGCCGCGCTTGCTCCGCCTTGTTGGCCGCGGCTTCGGCGTTCGGTGCTTGCGGCTGTGCCGGCACCGAAGGACCGTAGCCCAGGAGAAGAATGCCGGCCAGGCCGAACGCCCATGCGATTCCCGCACGGCCACGTGCGGGGCGCTCCCATCCCCATCTTGAAAACCACGCCATTGGACCCCCGCACGCGGCCGGTGCACCTGCTGCTGGTGTTGCAACAGATGCTCGACGCCGCGGAAGTGCGCGCCGTTCAGGCCTCGTGGAGAAAGTCTAGGAGGGGGTACTCTCCGCGGCTATTCGCAATACGGTCTAGCGCAAAAGGACTAAGTCATGAAGGCGAAACAGGCCCGAGGACCGATTTCGCCGGTTCGCCGTGCGCTCAATTCACCGCGTGCGCGCCGAGGCCCGCGGAGGTGTCGATGGGAAAGCTGTCCCATTCCACCGACGGATCGAAGGCGAGGCCCGGGTTGCGGTCCCCGGCCTTGATGGTCGGCTTGCGGCGCAGCGTCTGGTTCAGCGTGCTGACGCCGCCGACGCCGGTCCATTCGGTGCCGGGGTCGGTGCCGACCTGGCCGAGGCGGTCGATGACCACGCCCGATTTTTCCAGCGTCAGCGCATCGTCGCCATTGAAGTTGATGACGCTGCTGTTGATGACCGTGCCCGGCGGCTTGAAGGCCGCCGTGGCGGCGTTGTTCGCGAGCACCAGCACGGCGCCGGCGGGCAGGGTGCCGGTCAGCGGCGCGAAGCTGCTCGGCGCGGCCGCGCCGTTGGAATACAGGTTCAGCGTGTAGAGGCTCAGGTCCACGGCCGCTGCGGTCGGGTTGTAGATCTCCAGCGCCTTGTTGGTCGCCGAACCTTCCACGTACTCGCTGAAGAAGAGATCCGGCGCGCCCGGTGGCGTGACCACCACCACGGTGCTCACGTTCACGCTGCCCGATTGCACGGCGATCTGGCCCGCGGAGTTGGTCAGCGTGACCACCACGTTGAAGGTGCCCGCGGCCGCGTAGGTGTGCGTGACCACGCCCGTGCCCGGCGCTGTCGTGGCAGCGGTGCCGTCGCCCCAGTCGACCGACAGCGAAGCCAGCGTGGCCGAGCCGCCCGGCGTGGCTTCCGAGATGTTCACGCTGTAGGTCTCGCCGACCTTCACCGCGGCCGGGATCGATGCGGTGACGATGGGTTGCGCTACGGCGGCATCGGCCGTGAGCGTGAGGCCGACCAGCACGGGGTCGTGGTCCGACGCGCGGAAGGGCGTGGGGGCGTAGCGGTCGTCGGTGGTGAAGTCGGTGTTGTAGTCCAGCGCCGTGGGCTCATCGGAATTGATGTGCCACACGCCCACGCCGGTGACCTGCGTCTTCAGCGAAGCCGAGGCGTAGGAGTGGTCCAGCGCGCCGGTCTCGCCGCCGAAGACATAGGTGTAGCGGTCGTTGGCGGGCATGCGCTTGAGCAGGCTCTCGTTGCCGGCAGCTTCCAGCTCCTTGGTCGGGTCTTCGAGCAGGTAGCTGTTGAAGTCGCCCATCATCAGCACGTCGTTCTCGGGCGTGCCCATGAGCTTGAGCTTGCCGACGAAGCTGTTGAGCGCCTTCGCCTGCTCGATGCGCGCGAGGTTGAAGCAACCCTGGCCCGCGTCGATGTCGCCCGTGGTGGGGCAGCTGCCCTTGCTCTTGAAATGGTTGACCACGAACCAGAAGCCGCCGTTGTTGCCCACCGTGCTGAACCGCTGCGCGAGCGGCGGCCGGCCGCTCGCGGCGGTGTAGTTCGCGAGGTCCGCGCCCGTCGGCAGCACGACGTTGCCCACGCGCTGCACCTTCGCGGGCTTGTAGAGGATGTCCACCTTGATGGCGTCGGTGCCGAACACGCCGCTGTGCACGGCGGCATAGGTGCCCGCGCCGACCTTGGCGTTGAGGGCGGCCAGCAGGTCGTTCGTTGCCACGTCGGTGTTCTGGATTTCCATCAACCCGACCACATCGGCATCGAGCCCCGCGATGGCGGCCACGATCTTGGCTTGCTGGCGCTGGAACTCGACAAGGTTGTTGGCGCCGCGGCAGTTGCCCGCGGCTGCGGGACCGGTGCCGAACGAACAGCCCTGGCCGGTCTGGCCCGAGGCCGTTTCTCCGTTCAGGAACGTGGTGAAGTAGTTCAGCACGTTGAAGCTCGCCACCTTGAGCGTGCCGCTCACCGCCGGTGCGGTGGGCTGGCGCGCATTGGTCTGCGCGAACACCGGCGCCACCGTCGGCTGGATGCGGTAGGCGCCGAAGTTGTGGCTCAGGATGCCGGTGACCTTCTGCGTCGTGTCGCCCATGCGCCGGGTGCCGTCGGTGCCGGGCGCGCTCATGTAGGGAATGGGATTCGGGTTCTGGGGCGAGGCGCCGTCGTCCAGCACGATGCGCGAGAGCAGGTTCTCTGCATGCGTGGCCGCCGCGTTGCCGTTGGTGGGGTTGAACTGCCGCCCGTTGAGCGACAGCACCATCTGGCCGTAGCGGCCCAGCTCGAAGAGTTCGGTCACGGCCAGCGGCTGCGCGATCTCGACCAGCATGCCTTCGTAGCGCTCCAGCGTTTGCTCGTTCGCCACCGGCAGCGTGATCTTCGTGGGCGCGATGACAACGCCGCTGCCGCAGACGCTGATGGCCAGCGGGTCGCCGCTGGTGCCCGCGATCTGCGTGATGGCATCGGGCTTGGCGCCGGCGCCCGCGGTCTGGCCGAACTCGGTCACCGCGCCCGAGACCTGGACGTAGTCGCCCACGGCCACGCGCGTGGCGTTGCCCGGCGCGTAGACGAAGATGCCTTCGGAGGTCGCGGGGTCGGCGTCGGGCACGAGTTGCTGCACGAAGAAGCCGTTGAGCTTCACGCTGGTGGTGCCGGTGTTCTGGAAGTCGCCGACGACCACGCCGCGCACGGTCACGGCCTGTGCCGCCATGGGGCTCAGGTCGCCCGTGCCCTGAATCGCCGAGATGGCCGTGAGCGGCGCATGGGCCGGCACGGCGGCGGCGCAGGTGGGCGGTGTGACCGGCGGATTCTCCGGCGGTGTTCCGGGGGGCGTTTCCGGCAGTGTGGTGGGTGGCGTCGTGGCCGGCGGCGCATTGCCCGAAGGCGGAGGGATCAGCGGGAACGAAGCGTCGCCATTGCCGCCGCCACCGCAGGCGGTCAGCACGAGGACCAGTGTCAGCGCCAGGAATTTGAGTTGCCGGATGGACCTCGATGCCGGATGCGTCATGTGGGAACTTTTTGAATGAAATAAGAAACCGCGGGCGAGCAGCGGCTGTTCTAAGTTTCTTGTGTGTCATCCCCGAGTAACCCCGATTGCACTTGGATGACTGCGCAAGCGCGGCCCTGTCGTGGGCAACCCGCACACAGCGCAGCACGACGCCGTCAACGCGCGCCGGCGCGAAGTTCAAGCATGGGAGTGGTGTGCGTGTGGTGAGTGGTGCGCGAGACGCGGCTCGCGCACGCCGGGCACGAGGAGCGCCCGGCGGATCGGCCTGGATGGCCTGTACTGCTTGCTAGGCAGGCACCGCGTCGATGTTCACGCGATCCCAGTGCCGATGCTTCGCGATCGCCGCGACGAAGTCCTGCGCGATCTGCAGCGCCGCCGTGCTGTCGCCCAGGTTGGTGACCGGCGTGGCGGCCACGACCACGCCCGCGGGCGCATCGCTGTCCGCGCCGATGCCCAGCGTCGAGAGCAGTTGCACGCCCTCGCCCACCGTGCAGATCGCCTTGCAGTGCTTGTAGGCCTCCAGCACGAAGTGCACCGCATCGCCGGTCGCCGACATCGCAGCCGCGCTGTCGGCGCCGGCCGGCACCAGCACCGCATCGAACATCACCGAGGGCGTGTTCGCGAACGTCATGTCCACATCGATCTGCCGCTTGGATGCACTGGCCACGGTGCCCAGGCGCGGGCCGACGATCTTGCATTGCGCGCCCGCCTGCTCGAGCGCGTCGCGGATCGGCTTGAGTGACGCCGAATCGACACCGTCCGCCACGAGGATCGCGATCTTGCGGGTGCGGATCGAACCGTCGCCGGTATCCGCCATGCTGAGCGCGGGCGACTCGTCGATGGGCAGCGCGATGCGATGGTCGCGAAAGCCCGAGCGGCCCGCCGCCGCCTTGGCATCGGGCTCGCCGATGCCCAGCGGTTCGGCCACGCGGCGCGCGAGCTTCTCGTCCACGTGCGCGAGGTTGTCGACCATGCGCTGGCGGATCGCCGGCACCTCCAGCTTGGAAAGCTCGAAGCGGAAGGCCGCGATGATGTGTTCCTTCTCGGCCGCGCTCTGGCTGTTGAAGAACAGGCGCGCCTGCGTGAAGTGGTCGTCGAACGAAGGGCTGCGGCGGCGCACCTTGGGCGCATCGATCTCTTCGGGGAACGACTGGAAGCCGTTGCTGCCGCCATCGACGCGGAACTCCGTGCCGCTGCCCAGCGTGTTGGGCTCGTAGGCCACCTGGCCGCGCGCGATGGTCTGGCGGTGCATGCCGTCGCGCTGGAAGTTGTGGAACGGGCACACGGCCTTGTTGATCGGTAGTTCGTGGAAGTTCGCTCCGCCCAGGCGCGAGATCTGCGTGTCGGTGTACGAGAACAAGCGCCCCTGCAGCAGCGGGTCGTTGCTGAAATCGATGCCGGGCACCACGTGGCCGGGGTGGAAAGCCACCTGTTCGGTCTCGGCAAAGAAGTTGTCGGGGTTGCGGTCGAGCACCAGCCTGCCGATGCGCTGCACGGGCACCATTTCCTCCGGAATCAGCTTGGTGGGGTCGAGCAGGTCGAAGCCCAGCGAGTGCTCCTTGTCGGCCGGGATGATCTGCACGCCCAGCTCCCATTCGGGGAAGTCGCCGTTCTCGATGGCTTCCCAGAGGTCGCGGCGGTGGAAGTCGGCGTCCTTGCCGGCGATCTTCTGTGCCTCGTCCCACACCAGGCCGTGGATGCCCAGCTTGGGCTTCCAGTGGAACTTCACGAAGTGGCTCTCGCCGTGGCTGTTGACGAAGCGGAAGGTGTGTACGCCAAAGCCTTCCATCATCCGGTAGCTGCGCGGAATGGCCCGGTCGCTCATCGCCCACATCAGCATGTGGGTGGTCTCGGGCATGAGCGAGGCGAAGTCCCAGAAGGTGTCGTGTGCGCTCGCGGCCTGCGGCATCGCGTGATGCGGCTCGGGCTTCACTGCGTGCACGAGGTCGGGAAACTTCATCGCGTCCTGGATGAAGAACACCGGGATGTTGTTGCCCACGAGGTCGTAGTTGCCTTCGCGGGTGTAGAACTTGACGGCGAAGCCGCGCACGTCGCGCACCGTATCGGCCGATCCGCGTTCGCCTGCCACCGTCGAGAAGCGCACGAAAACGGGCGTCTTCACATCCGGGTCCTGCAGAAAGTCCGCCGAGGTGAACTGCGACATCGACTTGTAGACCTGGAAATAGCCGTGCGCCGCCGAGCCCCGCGCATGCACCGCGCGCTCTGGAATGCGCTCGTGGTCGAAGTGCGTGATCTTCTCGCGCAGGATGAAGTCTTCCAGCAGCGTGGGTCCCCGCACCCCCGCCTTCAGCGAGTTGTGGTTGTCCGGAATCTGCAGCCCCTGGTTGGTGGTCAGGTGCGCGGGATGCTCGGTGGTGAAGCCATCGAGCTGCAACTGCTTGGTGTTGCGGCCATCACCGGACTTGGCGGTCTTGGCGGCATTGGCGCGGCGACCTGCGGCGGCCTTGTTCTGTGGCGTCATCGGGGACCTGGAATCTTTCATGGAGAGAAGGGAGAAAGGGAGGCGGTCAGCCCATTTCGTTGGGGTTGTCCATGAACATGTCGAGCACATTCACCACGGCGATCAGGCAGATGCAGCCTGCGACCGCGGCAACGGCCCAAACCAGGATCTCGTCGCCCAACGGACCGCCGAGCGCGCTGAACAGCGAAGAAAGCTCCATGATTTCCCTCCAAGGAATATCTGAATGAACAGGCTGTCGAGGTTAGGTTTCGACGCGACTGTTACCCGTAGTGGCGCCCCTCCCTCGCTTGTGGGAGAGCGTGCGCCCCGGCGGTAGGAGCGCGACTACAGCGCATTGCGGCGGACTACGACGCATCGCGGCATGTCGCCGGGCTGCCCGCGGCGCCCTGTCGCATAGCATGGGTCAAAGGCGGCACCGATCGTGCTTGTCTTGTCCTCTCCGACTCACTCAGGGAAGAAATCCAAATGCAGATCAGGATCGGCTACGACATCGAGCTGGGCGTCACCGCCCCCACCGCGCTGATCTACATGCTGCAGGTGCATCCATCGCGCGCCGGCGACATCCAGGGCAGCGAGCACATCACCATCAGCCCGCCGCTGGTCACCGACCATTACCGCGACAGCTTCGACAACCAGTGCGCGCGCGTGCACGTGCCCCCGGGGGTCACCAGCGTGCGGCTGCGCAACCACGCGACCGTGTTCGACACCGGCGCACCCGATCCGGTCGACCTGGGCGCCATCGAGCACGCGGCGGCCGACCTGCCGGTGGGCACATTGCCTTTCGTGCTGCCCAGCCGCTACTGCGAGGTCGACAGCGAGCTGCTGCAGTTCGCATGGGCCAACTTCGCGAACGTGGCACCGGGCTGGCGCCGCGTGCAGGCGATCTGCGACTTCGTGCACAGCCACCTGCGCTTCGACTACCAGAACGCCCGCGCCACGCGCACCGCGCTCGAGGGCTTTCGCGAAGGCACGGGCGTGTGCCGCGACTTCGCGCACCTGGCGGTCACGCTGTGCCGCTGCATGAACATTCCGGCGCGCTACGTGACCGGCTACCTGGGCGACATCGGCATTCCGCCGGTGCGCTATCCGATGGACTTCAGCGCGTGGTTCGAGGTGTACCTGGGCGACCGCTGGCACACCTTCGATGCGCGCCACAACACGCCGCGCATCGGCCGCATCGTGATGGCGCGCGGGCGCGACGCGGCGGACGTGCCGATCACGATGGTGTTCGGCGCGAACACGCTGGAGCGCTTCAATGTGACGACGGAGGAAGTGCTGCAGTAGCGCTCCCTCGCCGGTCGCTACGCCGGCTTGTAGTCGAGCATCTTCATCGCCGCGGCAATGCCCCTCCGGCTGCGCTCCATCGCCGCCCATGGCTTGTTGCCGATGGCGAATCGCTCGGCCACATTGGCGATGGTCCATTGCGCGGCACCTGTCAGCGCGGGCAACTCGTCCCACGCCACCGGCACCGACACGCCCAGCCCCGGGCGCGATCGCGCCGACCACGCGCTGACCGTCGTCGCGCCGAAGCCGTTGCGCAGGTAATCGACGAACACCTTTCCCACGCGGTTGCGCGGCCCGCTCTTGGCGACGAAGCGGTCCGGAATCGTCTGCGCCAGATGCACCACCACGGCCTGCGAAAACCCCTTGACCTCGTCCCAGCCGTACTGCCGTCGGATCGGCACCACCACGTGCATGCCCTTGCCGCCGCTGGTCTTGAGAAACGACGGCAGGCCCAGTTCGTCGAGCAGCGTGCGCACCAGCATCGTCGCCTCCTGGATCTGCGGCCAGGCCACGCCTTCGCCGGGGTCCAGGTCGAAGGTCATGCGGTCGGGCCGGTCGATGGCGCGCGAGGTGGCGTTCCAGGTATGCAGCTCGATGACGTTCATCTGCGCGGCGCCGACGAGCCCGGCCTTGCTGTCGATCTGCAGCAGCGGCTCGTGGCCCGGATCGAGCGCGGGGTCCAGCAGCTTGACGCCGGGTATCTCGCGGTTCTGGATGTGCTTCTGGAAGAACAGCTCGCCGCCCACGCCCTCGGGCGCGCGCACCAGCGACACCGGCCGCCCGCGCAGATGCGGCAGCATGAGCGTGCCCACCGCGTCGTAATAGGCGGCGAGTTCGCCCTTGGTGATGCCGCTCTTCGCATCGATCACGCGGTCGGCGTGGGAGATCTTCAGCGCCATGGGTTTTCTTGCTCCTTGCTTCTTCGCGTGCGGTGTGCCCGGTGTTGCTTCGGGAGGCGCCGCCCGTTCGCGCACGATGCCGCGCGCGGGCTTGTCGGCGCGCAGCCCCTGGAACACCGCCTGGCGCACGCGGTCTTCGCGCGTCCATTCGCCGAAGGAGACTTCGGCCACCAGCGTGGGCCTGACCCATTGCGCTTTCGCGTTCACGCCGTCAGGCACGGGCGTGAAGGGGCAGTCTTCGGTGGCAAGCTTGTCCAGCCGCGCCTTGATGTCGGCGAGACGATCCGCGTTGAAGCCGGTGCCCACGTTGCCGCAATAGCGCAGCCGCCCCTTGTCGTCGTGCACACCCAGCAGCAGCGCGCCGAACCCCGAGCGCGCGCCCTTGGGCGCGGTGTAGCCGCCGATCACGAATTCCTGGCGCTGCTGGTTCTTGAGCTTGATCCAGTCTGCCGAACGGCGCGACACATACGGCGAGCCCTTCCGCTTGCCGACGATGCCCTCGAAGCCGATGTGCGCGGACGACGCGAGCAGGTCGCGCGGCGATGCATCGAAGGCCTCGCTCAGGCGCAGCGGCGCCGGCGGCCGCTTGCCGAGCAGGCGGGCCAGTTGCGCGCGCCGCGCTTCGACCGGCTCGTCACGCAGGTCTTGGCCATCGAGAAAGGGCGCGTCGAACAGCCAGTAGACGATGGACGAGGTCGCGCCGCGGTCGAAGGCGTTCTGCAGCGCCTGGAAATCGGGCGCGCCGTTGTCGCCCTCGACGGTGATCTCGCCGTCGAGCCAGGCCGAATCGGTCGGCAGCTTGGCGAGGGCCTTGGCGAGCGCGGGCAGCTTGTCCGTCCAGTCGTGGCCGTTGCGGGTGAAGCAGCGCACCTTGCCCTTCTCGATGCGCGCGAGCAGGCGGTAGCCGTCGAACTTGAGTTCGTAGAGCCAGTCGTCGGGCGACGACGGAGGCGAAGCTGCAAGGGTCGCGAGCTGCGGTTCAAAGGTGGCGGGCAGCGTCGCCTTTTTCGGGGTCGCCTTCTTCGCGGCTTTCTTCTTCCCGGGCTTCTTCACCGCGGCCTTCCTGGCGGGCGCCACCTTCTTCGGCGGACTGTCCACTTCGTCCACGCCGCGGCCGGTCAGCACGCTCGCGGGCTGGTCTTCGAGCACGTCGTAATCGGCAAGATCGCGCGCCGCGTCGTCGCGCTCCTTGATGAGCAGCCACGGCTCGTGCTTCTCGTCGCCCTTGCCGTGCATGCGCACCAGCGTCCAGTGGCCTTTGAGTTTTTCGCCGCGGAGTTCGAACTTGAGCTTGCCGGCCGCGAGCGCCTTGCGCGCGTCGCCCTCTGTGCCCCCTTCCGGCAGCCAGTCGCCGCGGTCCCACACGATGACGGTGCCTGCGCCGTACTGCTTCGGCGGGATCGTGCCTTCGAAATCCGCATACGAGATCGGATGGTCCTCGACATGCACCGCCATGCGCTTGACCGTCGGATCGAGGCACGGCCCCTTCGGCACCGCCCAGCTCTTGAGCGTGCCGTCGAGTTCGAGCCGGAAGTCGTAGTGCAGGTGGCTCGCGTGGTGCTTCTGGACGACGAAGGAGAGCACGCCCTTGCCCGTAAGGCCGCCCTCCCTGGGCTCCGGCGTGCGCGAGAAATCGCGCTTGCCGTGGTAGCGGGAAAGCGCCTTGCGCGCGGTCGAGGCGGTGCGGGTCGCCATGGCGAAGGCGCCTCAGGCCGCGCGGCGATGGCGGGGGGTGGTCTTCGATGCTGTTTTCGAAGCGGCCTTTGCGGCGGGCTTGCGCTTCTTTGCAGCGGGCTTCGCGCGAGGCGCGGGCTCGTCGTCTTCTGCCTCGTCCTCGTCATTGGCCGCGGCCTTCGTCTTTCCGCCCTTGTTGCGCAGGCTGCGCTGCAGCAGTTCGGTGAGGTCGATGATCTTGGCGCCCTTGCCCTCGGTCGACTGGCCCTCTTCGGGCTCGGGCTGCGTCACCGTCTCGGTCTGGCCGGCCTTCACCTTGCGGTCGACCAGGCGCAGGATCTCGTCCTTGAACTCGTCCTTGAATTCCATCGGGTCCCAGTCGCCGCTCATGTCCTCGACGAGTTGCTTGGCCATCTTGAGCTCGCGCTCGGTGAGGCCCGCCTTCTTCGCGTCTTCGGACGGCAGCGGCAGGTCGTTCCACGGGCGGATGTCGGCGCCCCAGCGCAGCAGGTTCAGCACGAGGCCGGGGCCCACAGGCACCAGCACCGCCAGGTGCTGCTTGGTCTGGATCACCACGCGCGCCACGCCCACACGCTCGCTGCGCTGCAAGGTTTCGCGCAGCAGCGCATAGACCTTGGCGCCCTTGTTGATCGGCGCCACGTAGTAGGGCCGCTCCAGGTACACGAACGGAATGCCGTTCGCGGGCACGAAGGTCTCGATCTCGATGGTCTGCGTCGTCTTGGGGTAGGCGGCCGCGATTTCCTTGTCGCTGAGCACCACGTACTCGCCGTCTTCGTATTCCACGCCCTTGACGATGTTCTCGCGCGTGATTTCCCTGCCGGTCTTCTTGTTGATGCGCTTGTAGCCGACCGGGTCCATGCTGCGCTTGTCGAGCCAGTCGAAGTCAATGCCGTGGTCGGTGGTGGCCGAATAGAGCGCCACCGGAATGTGGACGAGGCCGAAACTGATGGCGCCCTTCCACAGGACGCGCGGCGCGGGGGCTTTTTTCGAGACGGGCATGGGCACACTCCTTCAGTTTCGGAATGTGTGCCGCGCCCCGGGCCGCGCGGTGTAGGAACGCGGCCTCAGGCCGTGCCGGTCGCCGGCCCGAGCATTCGCTCGCTCGGGTGCGCGAAGTAGAACCATTCGGTGCCCGGCAGCGCGAGCGCGTTGGGGAACACGATGAAGCCGTCGCCGGGCGCGGTCACCAGCGTGCCGTCGTGGCGCATGCCGACTGGCTCGCCGCGCTGCACCGCGTCGAAGGTGGCCCAGTCGCGCACGAAGCTGTCTTCTTCATGCAGGCGGTCGGTCACGCTGGCCAGGCGCAGCAGCTTGGGCTGTACCGATGCTGCAGGCAGCGCGGCCGGCAGCGGCGCCATGCCCAGCAGCGCGAGCGTGCGGCGGATGGCGCGCCACGCCACCTCGGGCGCCTCGGGGTCCTGGTGCTGGCCGCATTCGAGCGTGACGCCGTAGCCGCCGCAGCTGCGGATGTATTCGTTGGTGCCCCGGCCGAAGTCGAGCGCGGCCTCGTCGGCCGGTGCGCCGCCCGCGCGCTGCGCGAGGCCGGCGGCGTAGATGTCGAGCCAGCCTTCCACCACGATGGGCGTGCCGATGTGCAGCGCAAGCTGGCCCTCTTCATAGGAACGCGCAAAGGGCTCCAGCGTGCCGGTGTTGTCGCGCGGGCCGATCATCGCGAAGGCCTCGCCCTCGCTCTGGAAGGAATGCAGGTCGAGCAGCACCTCGTGGCGCGCGATGACGGGCGCGAGGCGGTTGGTGATGCGGGCTTCGTAGTCGACGGGCTCGTCGGTCGGGCGGAACAGGCGGTTGAGGTTGCGCTCGCCTTCGCGCTGCAGGCGCCGGCGCGCCAGCGGGTTGGCCACGGGCACCAGCGTCAGCTCGCCGCGCTGCAGCTGCAGCGTGCCGGCATCGAACTCGGCCAGGACGCGCTCGATGCCCGCGGTGCCGCAGGTCTCGTCGCCGTGCACGCCGCCGATCACGAGCAGGCGCGGACCGGGATGGAGCGAGGCGAAGGTGTGGATGCGCAGGCTGTCGGTCGCCACGCCGGCAAAAGGATCGGAAGACATGCGGGGGATTATTGCGGAGGCCCTTTCGTCGGCGCAAAGCCGCTATCTGTTTCATAGCACCCGAGCGGCCACCTACAGGGCCTGCCTTGCATGTCCTACCGCCGAGGCCGGCCTTGCGGGGCACGCTGCCAGGCAACGCCACGAAGGAGCCATCGCATGACCCGAGCCAAGACCAGCCAGAACCCGCCCACCGATCCGAAAGACCCGTCGAAGGACGCGGGCGGCGGCAAGACCAATGTCGAACAGGGCGGCGAATCGGCGCCGCGCCTGCCGCACGAGCACGACCAGTCGTCGGACAGCCAGCAGACCCCGGACGGCAAGCCCACCAGGGTGGGCCGCCAGGCGCATGACGACGTGGAACGCGGCGTGGTCGACACCGACCGCGGGCCGGAGGCCGACCGCGTCTACAACGACAAGGTCAGGCGCTGACGCCGGCTAGGTTCTTGCGCATCTCGCCGATCACCGCGCCGTAGTCCTTGGCATTGAAGATCGCGCTGCCGGCCACGAAGGTGTCGGCGCCGGCCGAGGCCACGCGCGCGATGTTGTCGGCCTTGATGCCGCCGTCCACTTCGAGGCGGATGTCGCGCCCGCTTTGCTCGATGCGCTTGCGCGCGAGTTCGATCTTGCGCAGGGCCGAGTCGATGAAGCTCTGGCCGCCGAAGCCGGGGTTCACGCTCATGATGAGGATGAGATCGATGTCGTCGATGGCCCAGTCCAGCGCCTCCAGGCCCAGCCCCGGGTTGAACACCAGCCCCGCCTTGCAGCCCGCGGCCTTGATGGCCTGGATGCTGCGGTGCACATGGGGCGATGCGTCGGGGTGGAAGCTGATGTAGTCGGCGCCCGCTTGCGCAAAAGAGGCCGCCAGGGCGTCGACCGGCTGGATCATCAGGTGCACGTCGACCGGCACCGGCGTGCCGTCGGCCTTCTTGGCGTAGGGCTTGAGCGCCTGGCAGATCATCGGGCCGAAGGTCAGGTTCGGCACGTAGTGGTTGTCCATCACGTCGAAATGGATCCAGTCGGCGCCGGCGGCGATCACGTCGGTCAGTTCCTGGCCGAGGTGGGCGAAGTCGGCCGAGAGGATGGAGGGGGCGATGCGGAACGGGGTGCTCATAACCCCGGATTCTCGCAGCGAGCGGAAGTCCGAGGAAAGGCCTCCGTTACCATCCGCCCCATGTCACACAGCCCCTTCAGCGTCCAGGTCGAGCCACGCTACCTGGCCGACCAGTCCTCCCCGAAGGACAACATCTACACCTTCTCCTACACGATCACCATCACCAACGTGGGCTCGGTGGGTGCGCAACTGATCGCGCGTCACTGGCTCATCAACGACGCTTCGGGCCATCCGCAGGAAGTGAAGGGCCTGGGCGTGATCGGCCAGCAGCCGCTGCTGGCGCCGGGCGAATCGTTCCGCTACACCAGCGGGTGCCGGCTGCAGGCGGCGAGCGGCACGATGCATGGCAGCTTCTTCGTGGTGACCGAGGAAGGCGAGCGTTTCGATGTGCCCGTGCCGATGTTCGTGCTCGAGGCCGACATCGGCGGTGCACCCGTATCCCGCGTGCTGCACTAGGCGCTCCCCCAGGCTTCGCGCACTTCGTGTCGCTTCTCCTTCCCCCTCGCCGGGGGCAACACCGGCGGCCCGGCGAAGCCGGTTCGGCGGTGTTCCTTGTATTGAATTGAACTCCTGACTCCCATGGCTGCCGCATCGCGCGACTTGCAGGGGCTGCTTGCCGGCCTCGACCCCACGGCCGATGTGGCGCAGCGCCACATCTGGCTCATCAATCTCTTCGACTGGCTGCGCGGCGACCGCGCATCGCCCCAGGCGGCGATCGGCCGCGTCTCCTTGCTGCTGGACGCCGTCGAGGCGCGGCCCGAGCTGCGCGAGCGCCTGCGCGCCTGGTGGCGCGTGTTCACGCAGTCGGTCGACCTGACCACGCTGCTGGCCGACTACGGCTTCGCGCCGCGCACCGCGTTCGTGAGCGAACTGAGCGAACGGCTGCGCCGCAAGATCCTGCCCGGCACGCCCGAGACCACCGATGCGTCGGACCTGTTCCGCATGGTGCTGCCCGGCGTGTTCGACGCCGGCTGGATCGCGCTGCTCGACGAAACCCAGCTCGCCCGCATCGGCGCGCTGCTGGCCGACGCGACGGTGGACGCCGGCGGCGCGCCGCGCTGGCGCCATACCGTGATGGATGCAGTCACCTACTGCGCCAGCCAGGTGGTGGCGGCCGGTTTCTCGCCCGAGCTGCGCCTGCGCATGAACCCGGAACACCACGAGGCGCGCTCCTTCCACGCGCTGATGGCCGACCTCGACGAACTGCGCGAGCAGATGTTCGAGCAGCCCGCGGGCGCAGAAAGCGAAGAAGCGCTGCAGGCCGCCTTCGTCGCCTTCCGTGACCGGCTCGATGCCTGCCGCGCCAGCGCTGCATCGGTCTACACGCACCTGGAAGACAACGGCATCTCGGTCGGCCTGGTGTTCCGGCTGCGCCAGTTGCGCGAGCGTGTGCTGCGCATCCGCGAGCTGCTCGACTGCCTGATGTCGCCCGTGCCCGCGCCCAGCGTGGCGCGGCTCATCGGCAAGCTGGTGCTGGCGGGCGGGGAGCGCAACAGCATCCGGGCACTGGTCGCCTCGAACTCGTCGATGCTCGCGGCCAAGGTGACCGAGCGCAGCGCCGAGACCGGCGAGCACTACATCACCCGCGACCGCACCAGCTACCTGCAGATGGTGAAAAAGGCTGCGGGCGGCGGCGCGCTCACGGCCGTGACGGTGCTGCTGAAATTCGGCATCTACGCGCTGGCACTGTCGGCCTTCTGGGCCGGCCTCGCCTCGGGCCTGATGTATGCGGCGAGCTTCGTCGCGATCCAGCTGCTGCACCTGACGCTCGCCACCAAGCAGCCCGCGATGACGGCACCGGCGCTCGCGGCGCGGCTGCGCGACATCAAGGCGGATGGAGCGGTGGACCACTTCGTCGACGAAGTGGCCAACCTCGTGCGCTCGCAGGTGGCGGCGGTGCTGGGCAACGTGCTGGTGGTGGTGCCGGCGATGGTCGCGCTCGCGCTCCTGGTGCAGTACGCGCTCGGGCGGCCGCTGCTGGATGCGGCGCATGCCGCAGCCACGCTGAATTCGCTCTCGCTCGCCGGGCCGACCGCGCTTTTCGCGGCAATCACCGGCATCCTGCTGTTTTCGGCCAGCATCGTCGCCGGATGGACAGAAAACGCCTTTGTCCTGCATCGCCTGGACTCCGCCATGCGTTACAACCCACGCATCGGTGCCTTTCTGGGTGCCGCCCGGGCTCGCCGCTGGGCCACCTTCATGCGCACACACATCTCAGGCTTCGCCTCCAACATCTCGCTGGGACTCATGCTCGGACTGCTGCCCGCGTTCGCGGGTTTCTTCGGGCTTGGGCTGGATGTGCGCCACGTGACACTCTCAGCCGGGCAGATTGCCGCGGCCGCGGCATCCACGGGGCTGTCGGTGCTGCAGCACCCCGCCCTCTGGTGGGCGGTGGCGGCGATCCCTGTGATCGGTGCGCTCAATGTGAGCGTGAGTTTCTATTTCGCATTCCGCCTCGCGCTGCGTGCGCACAGCGTGAGCCTCGGTGATCGCGCCCGCATTCGCAGCGCCATCTGGGCGCGCTGGCGCAGCCGGCCTGTGAGCTTCTTTCTACCTGCATGAATTTGACAAGCCTCCTCAACGATCTGCTGGGCTTCTGGTCCGAATGGGCCCGCCCTTCGGCCGGCCTGCCCATCGTGCTCTGGTCGCTGCTGCTGGCCGCGGCCGCCGCCTCCGGCCACCTGGTCCAACGCTATCTGGGGCTGCCCAAGGTGATCGGCTACTCGCTGGTGGGCGCGGTCGTCGGCTTTGCCGGCTTCGAGGGGGCGATCTGGCCGCTTCGCGGCATCAGCCTGTTCCTGCTCGAGCTGGGCGTGGCGGTGGTGCTGTTCGAAGCCGGCGGCCGGCTGCCGCTGCGCTGGTTCCGTCACAACCCGATGGTGCTGGTGCAGAGCTTGCTCGAAGCCACGCTGACGTATTTCGGCGTGTTCTGGACGCTGCAGCTGCTCGGCCTGCCCGACCCGGTAGCCAACCCGATCGCGTTGATGGCCATCATCGCCTCGCCCGCGGTGTTGAGCCGCGTGATCATCGACACCCGCGCCGCGGGGCCCGTCACCGAGCGCGCGATGACGCTGGCCACGCTCAACACCTTCTATGCGCTCGCGCTCGGCTACGCGCAGGCCGGCCTCATCGAGCGCGCGCCGCAGACCCTGCTGCAGAAGCTCTACCCGGTGGCGGTGGTGCTCGGCCTCTCGTTCGTGGTCGGCGCGATCATGGCGCTGGCCCTGCGCACCGCGCTGCGCGTGATGAGCCCGACGAGCGAGAACACCTCGATCCTGCTGCTCGCGCTCATCGCGGCCGGCGCGGCGCTCACCGCGCACGTCGGCGGCTCGGCGCCGCTGGCGGCGCTGATCGGCGGCGTGCTGCTGAAAACCCTCAACCCCAAGCCCTGGGCATGGCAACGGCAGCTCGGCACCGCGGCGTCGCTTCTCACCATGCTGATGTTCGTGCTGGTCTCCATCGTGGCGGCGCAGGCCGACTGGACATTGCCGGTGGCCAGCGTGGTGCTGGCCGTGATCGGCGTGCGCATGGTCGCCAAGATTTCCGGCGTGGCCATTGCCAACCCCGGCAGCGGCGCGAGCTGGAAGCAGGCCTTCTGGGTCGGCTGCGCGATGTCGCCGCTGTCGTCGATCGCCCTTCTGATCGCATCGAATTTCGCCACCGCGTCGCCACTGCTCGGCACCATGATCACGCAGGTCGCCCTGCCGTCGATCCTGCTGATGGAAGTGGTGGGCGCCGTGCTCGCCACCGTGGCCATCCATGCGGTCGGCGAGAGCTCGGTGCCCTGGGCGCCCCAGGCCTTCAGCACCACCGAGGACACGCAGCGATGAGCACCGCCCTCCAGACCCCCATCGATCCGGACAGTGACGACGTGCGCTCGGCACCGCTTGCGGCCGCCCCCGACAGCCGCGCGGTCAAACTCGAACCGTTCAACAAGTCCGAGGCGCTGTCGCTCGGCGTGGAGCTCGAGCTGCAGCTCGTGAACACCCACGACTACGACCTCGCGCCCTACGCCGAGGACATGCTGCGCCTGATGGCGCAGACGCCCCTGCCCGGCAGCGTGGTGCCCGAGATGACCTCGAGCATGATCGAGATCTCCACCGACATCTGCCACTCGGCGGCGGACGTGATCAAGCAGCTCTCGCCGATCCGCGAGGCGCTCATCAGGAACGCCGACAAGCTCAACATCGCGGTGGTCGGCGGCGGCACGCATGCGTTCCAGCAATGGCACGAGCGGCGCATCTACGACAAGCCGCGCTTTCGCGAACTGTCGGAGCTGTACGGCTACCTCTCCAAGCAGTTCACCATCTTCGGCCAGCATGTGCACATCGGCTGCCCCGATGCCGATGCAGCTCTGCTGATGCTGCACCGCATGTCGCGCTACATCCCGCACTTCATCGCGCTGTCGGCCTCGTCGCCATTCGTGCAGGGGCAGGACACGCAGTTCGACTCGGCGCGGCTGAATTCGGTGTTCGCGTTCCCGCTTTCGGGCCGCGCGCCGTTCACGCTGAGCTGGAAAGAGTTCGAGGCGTACTTCGAGCGCATGACCCGCACCGGCGTCGTGCGCAGCATGAAGGACTTCTATTGGGACATTCGCCCCAAGCCCGAATTCGGCACCATCGAGATCCGCGTGTTCGACACGCCCCTCACGGTGGAGCGCGCCGCCGCGCTCGCGGGCTATGTGCAATCGCTCGCCGCCTGGTTCCTGCAGGAGCAGCCTTTCGAGCCGACGGAGGACGACTACCTCGTCTACACCTACAACCGCTTCCAGGCCTGCCGCTTCGGGCTCGACGCGGTGTACGTCGATCCGGCCAGCGGCCAGCACATGCCGCTGCGCGACCACATCCTGATGACGATGACACAGCTCGAATGGCACAGCGAGGCGCTCAACGCCACGCAGGCGCTGGGCGAACTGCGCACCAGCGTGGAGGCCAACCGCAACGATGCGCGGTGGCTGCGGGAGAAGCAGGGGAAGGAGCGGTTGCTGGCGGAGGTGGTGCGGCAGGCGGCGTTGAGGTTCAGGGGCGCCGCCTGAGCACCCCTTATGCTCCACCCCCATGGGTGAATTCGACCTGATCACACGCTACTTCAAACGCCCCGCCAAGCGCTCCCCGCTGGGCGTCGGCGACGACTGCGCCTTGCTCGCACCCGCGCCGGGCATGCAGCTCGCCGTGTCCTCCGACATGCTGGTCGAGGGCCGGCACTTTCTCTCGACCGTCGAGCCGGCGCGCCTCGGCCACAAGGCGCTGGCGGTGAACCTCAGCGACCTCGCGGCCTGCGGCGCGAAGCCGCTGGCCTTCACGCTCGCGCTCGCATTGCCTGGCGTGGACGAGCACTGGCTCGAAGGCTTTTCGCGCGGCCTCTTCGCGCTTGCGGACGAACACGGCTGCGAACTCGTGGGCGGCGACACCACGCGCGGCCCGCTCAACATCTGCATCACGGTGTTCGGCGAAGTGCCCGCCGGCGCGGCGCTGCTGCGCTCGGGCGCGCGGGCCGGCGACGATATCTGGGTCAGCGGCACGCTGGGCGATGCGCGGCTGGCGCTCGAGGTGTTTCGCGGCACGATGGCATTGCCTGCCGATGTGTTCGCGCAAGCCCGCATGCGGATGGAACAACCCACGCCGCGCGTGGCGCTGGGGCAGGCCCTGCGCGGCATCGCATCGTCGGCAGTGGATGTGAGCGATGGCTTGGTCGGCGACCTGGGCCACATTCTCGGATCGAGCAACGTGGGCGCCACGCTCGATGCCGATGCGGCCGTGAGCACGGTGGTTGCGGCCGCCACGCCCGGCGTGGGCGTCGAGATGCTGCGCACCTGCGCGTTGTCAGGCGGCGACGACTACGAGTTGGTGTTCACCGCACAGCCCTCGGCGCGCGCGGCGGTCGAGCAAGCCGGCAAGAACAGCGCCACACGCTTGACGCGCATCGGCCGCATCGATGCCGAAGCAGGCCTGCGCATCGTCGACGCGAGCGGCGCGCCGGTGTCGCAGCGCTTCGGCTCGTTCGACCACTTCAACTGACCGACTGAGGCTTTTTCGTGAAACACCGCGGAACCGGCTTTGCCGGGCCGCTGGTGTTGCCCCCGGTAGGGGGTTGGAGAAGCGACACGAAGTGCGCGAAGCCTGGGGGCGAGCCTCATCCTCCGCGGACCACCGCCTGCATCTTGCGCTGCGCGGCGTTGATCGCCGCGGACTGGCCGTTCAAGTTCTGCAGCATCTTGTTGAGTTCCGCCTGCAGGGCCGGATCGGTCACCGTCACCGACGCGCCGGAGATCTGGATCTTCGACTTGTTCTGCTGCAGGAACTCGCCCACGGCCAGCGCGCCGTCGAAGGTGGTGTCGAGCGCGGGGAATACTTCCTTGAAGGTGGCGGCCGGCGTCGAGACGGTCTTCTCGTAAGCCTTGTCGTAGACCTGCTTCAGGTCGTCGGGCTGCTTGAGCTGCGCGCGTGCCGCATCGGCCTTGGCCAGTTGCTGGTCGAGCGCGGTGCGAAGACCCGCAAGCCCCTCCTTTGCCGCCTTGAGGTCGTCGCGGCGCGTTGCCAGGTCGCCGATGGAGCGCAGCGCGCCCTTGGCCATGACCTCGCCCATCGGCTGGCTCACCGACTTGTTCATGCCCTCGGTGAAGTCGGTGATCACCGCGTAGTGCTTGGCGTAGTCGCCGAAGGACGCCTTCTGCTCTTCGCTCGGAGACGGCACGCGGAGGCCCGGCTTGTCGAGCACGCGGGTCTGGAGGAATTCGATGAAGGCGGTGCGCTGCTCGGCCTCCTTGTTGCCGCAGGCCGCAAGCATGAGGCCGAAGGCCAGGACGAGCGACAGGGCGCCCATGCGTTGAATGAAAGCTTTCATGGGACGGGCCCTCCCCGATTTGTGTGGATCGAAAAATTATAGAGAGCGCTTGATGGCGTCGATCAGCGCGCGCGCCGCGACCGACAGCGAGTGGCCGCGCTTGGTGACCACCGAGATGTCGCGCGAGACACGCGGCGCGCTGAGCACCTTGATCACCAAGGACGGCTCGTTCGCATCGCGCGCGAAGGCCGAGGGCATGATCGATGCGCCCATGCCGCTGGCCGTCATCCAGAGTGCCGTGGAGAGAAAGGACACCTCGTTCACGACGTCCAGCGCCACGCCGGCGTCCGCGGCGGTGCCGTCGATGAGCGGGCGCACGCCGTAGCCGGGACGCACGGTGATGACGGGGTGGCCGGCCAGGTCGGTCCATCGCACCACGCGCGCCTTGGCCAGGGGATGGTCGTTCCGGCACACGAGCGCGAGGTGGTCGCGCATGAGCCGCTGCACCTCGACCTCGGCACCGGGCCGCTCGGGCGTGCCGATGCCGAAGTCCACATGCTCGCCGAGGATGCGCGAGATGAACTGGTCGGGCGCGCAGTCGTTGACCATCACGCGAACTTTCGGGTGCTCTTCGCTGAAGCTGCGGATCGCCGCAGGCAGCAGGAAGGTGGCGAGCGTGGGCGTGATGGCCAGGGAAACACGCCCGCGCTCGAGCGTGCTGAGCTCGCGAAACCCGGTCGAGAGCGAATCGATGTCGCGCAGGATGCGCTCGGCCATCGGCAGCATTTCGTTGGCCGCCGCGGTCGGCTTGAGCGAGCGCGTGGTGCGGTCGAACAGGCGCGTGCCCAGGCCCTCTTCGAGCTGGCGGATCAGCATGCTCACCGCGGACTGGGTCACGAAGAGCTTCTGCGCGGCCGCACTGAGCTTGCGCAGTTGGTGCACCGCGAGGAACGCACGCAGCTGGCGAATCGTCGGGCTGAACGTAGGACCGAAGTTTTCATTCATAAGGCGATCTGATATTTGATACGAAATTTCTGGATTTACGAATGAATTTCCGTATCGTTCAATGGCTCCAAACAAAGTAAAAAGAGAAATCAAGGAGTTCAAATGACAGCACCGATCGCCAGCAAGGCGCAGCGGCTTCGCAGGCAATTGCTGCTGGCCACGGCCTGTACCTTCTTCGGTGCCCCGTCCTTCGCGCAGGCGCCCGCCCCCGATTTCCCCTCTCATCCCATTCGCATGGTGGTGACTTTCCCGCCCGGCGGGAGCGCGGACGCGGTGGTGCGCATGCTGGTGCCGCGGCTCAACGAGAAGCTGGGCCAGCAGGTGGTGGTGGACAACCGGCCCGGCGCCGGTGGCAACGTCGGCCTCACGCTGGTGGCGAAGGCGCCGGCCGACGGCTACACGCTCGGGCTGGGCGCGGCGGGGGCGCTCACCGCCAATGTGAACTTGTATCCGCAGATGCCCTTCGACCCGGTGAAGGACTTCAAGCCGGTCGGCATGGTCGCTGCCACGCCGTTCGTGATCGTCGGGCATCCCTCGGTGGGCGCGCGCACGCTGCGCGAGCTGATCGCGCTGGCCAAGGCGAAGCCGGGCACGCTCTCGATGGGCCACGGCGGCAACGGCACCGCGATGCACCTGTCGACCGCGCTCTTCGCGCAGATGGCCGATGTGAAGCTGATCGAGGTGCCCTACCGCGGCTCCGGCCCGGCGGCGCTCGACGCGATGGCGGGCCAGGTGCAGCTCGCGCTGGTCGACCTGCCTGCCTCGCTGCAGCAGATCCGGGCCGGCAAGCTGATCGCCTTTGGCGTAACGAGCGCGCAGCGCGTGCCGATGCTGCCCGACGTGCCCACGGTGGCCGAAGCGGGCCTGCCGGGCTACAACTCGACCGGCTGGTTCGGCGTGGTGGCGCCGGCCGGCACGCCCGCGCCCATCGTGGCGCGGCTCAACGCCGAGATCAACGCCGCGCTCGGCGACGAACAGATCAAGGCCTCGATGCGCAACCTCGGCGCGGAGCCCGCACCGGCATCGACCGAGGCCTTCGAGGCCTACATCCGCAGCGAAACGAAGAAGTGGGCCAAGGTGATCCAGGTCGCCAACATCAAGCTCGACTGACAGAACAAGACAGACAGAGACAACAGGCAGGAAAGAACCATGAGCGACACCACACTCAAGGCCGACGTTCTCATCATCGGTGCAGGCCCCGTGGGCCTCACGCTGGCGATGGACC
The DNA here is from genome assembly GCF_030812215.1 of Variovorax boronicumulans. GTDB lineage: Bacteria > Pseudomonadota > Gammaproteobacteria > Burkholderiales > Burkholderiaceae_C > Variovorax > Variovorax boronicumulans_C. The sequence continues at coordinate 126,476 of NZ_JAUSSG010000005.1, forward strand.
TCGCATCGCGTGGCATCTCGGTGATCATCTGCGAGACCCGCCGCTTCGCCGAACCGCCGAACGTGAAGTGCAACCACGTGGCCTCGCGCACCATGGAGCAGTTCCGGCGCCTGGGCGTGGCGCAGAAGCTGCGCGATGCCGGCCTGCCCGCCGACTACCCGAACGACGTGGTGTTCCGCACCACGGTGACGGGCACCGAGCTCACGCGCATTCCGATCCCTTGCCGGCGCGACCGCTACACCGAAACCGAGGGGCCCGACGCCTGGTGGCCCACGCCCGAGCCGCCGCACCGCATCAACCAGATCTACCTGGAGCCCATCCTCCTGAAGCACACGGCGGCGCTGCCGGGCGTGCAGTTGCTCAACCGCACGCAGTTCGCGGGCTTCACGCAGGACCGGGAAGGCGTGACCGCCATCGCCACCGAGATGGACAGCGGCGTCACGCGCAGCATCCGCTGCCGCTACATGGTCGGCTGCGACGGCGGCAGCTCGGCGGTGCGCAAGCAGATCGGCGCCAAGCTCGAGGGCACGGCAGTCATCCAGCGCGTGCAGTCCACCTTCATCCGCGCGCCGCAGCTGCGCGCCATGATTCCCGGCAAGCCGGCGTGGTCGTACTACGCGATGAACCCGCGCCGCTGCGGCACGATGTTCGCCATCGACGGACACGAGACCTGGCTGGTGCACAACCACCTCAATGCCGAGGAGCCCGAGTTCGATTCGGTCGACCGCGACCAGGCGCTGCGCGACATCCTGGGCGTGGGCCCCGACTTCCGGTACGAGATCATCAGCAAGGAAGACTGGATCGGCCGGCGTCTCGTGGCCAACCGTTTTCGCGACGGCCACGTGTTTCTCGCAGGCGACGCGGCGCACCTGTGGGTGCCGTACGCGGGCTACGGCATGAACGCGGGCATCGCCGATGCGCTGAACCTCTCGTGGCTGCTCGGTGCCTGCGTGCAGGGCTGGGGCGACGAGGCGATGCTGGACGCCTACGAGGCCGAGCGCCAGCCGATCACCGAGCAGGTCTCGAACTTCGCGATGGACCATGCACAGAAGATGATCCGCGCGCGCCGCGCCGTGCCGCAGAACATCGAGGCGCCCGGCGCCGAAGGCGATGCGCTGCGCGCCGACATCGGCAGCGAGGCCTATGCGCTCAACGTGCAGCAGTTCTGCTGCGCCGGACTGAACTTCGGCTACTTCTACACGGGCTCGCCGATCATCATCGCGGACGGCGAGCACACCGCGCCGCCCTACTCGATGGGCGACTTCACGCCCTCCACCGTGCCGGGTTGCCGCGCGCCGCACTTCTGGCTGGCCGACGGCCGCTCGCTGTACGACGCGTTCGGCCCCGGCTACACGCTGCTGCGCTTCGACCGCAGCGTGGATGTGCGCCCCCTGGAGCGCGCCGCGCAGACCTACAACATGCCGCTCACGGTGCTCGACATCGAGACCGAGGAAGTGCCCAAGGCCTACGCCCACCGCCTGGTGCTCTGCCGCGCGGACCAGCACGTCGCCTGGCGCGGTGCGCACCTGCCATTCGATGTGTACGACCTGGTGGCCATCCTGCGCGGCGATGCCAAGCGGGTGCGCGAGCGCAAGCGGGCGCTGGCGTGGGAAGGCGTCGTCGCCGCCGCCTGAGTTCGTTGCCCTCGCGGCTCACCAACCGCGCGGTGCGACCACCCGGTACGCCAGCAGTGCGGCCAGCGCGGGAGCGAGCGCGAAGCTCGCGAAGAGCCACACGGCCGCCGACTGCGCACCCACCACGCCACCCGGCAGCATGAGCCCCGCCGCATTGGCCACCAGCCCCGCCACCGCGGCGCCCACGGCCATGCCGTAGAGCTGGATCGTGGTGATCGAGGCGGAGGCCAGCCCCTCTTCTCCCTTGGGCGCCAGCGACAGCACCCGCGTCACGAGGTGCGGCCAACCAATGCCCACGCCCGCGCCCACGACGGCGAGCGCCACGGCAACCAGCACGGTCTCGAAGCCCGCGCCCAGATGCCCGGGGAACGGCAGCAGCAGCGCCAACGCCACGAGCCCCAGCGTGCAGGCCACGGGACCGGCGCGCAGCATGCGGTCGGCGCCCGCACCGGTGCGCCCCGACGACAGCAGCGAGCCCGCGCTCCAGCCGCCGGCCATGGCGGCCGTGAGGTAGCCCGCCGCGAGTGGCGAATGGCCATGGAGCAATTGCAGGAAGTACGGCACGAAGATCTCGGTGGTCGTGCCGATCAGCAGCAGCGCGACGCTCGCGTAGATGGCGCCCAGCGGCGCGCCCAACATGTACGCGCCGGTCGGCAGGAGCCGCACCGTGGCCTGGCGATCGACGCGCGTGGCGACGATGCCGATGCCCAGGCCGAGCACCACGCCCGCCGCCTGCAAGGCCAGGTCGGACAGGAGTCCGCCCGCCGCGATCACCAGCACCGAGGTGGCCAGCAAGCCGATCTGCGGGGCCGGAATGCGCGGCATGTTCGACGGCCTGGCGTGATGCACGCCGGCACCTGGCCGCAACTGCACCCCCACCAGCAACGCCTGCGCGGCGGCCACCGGCAGCAGGAACCAGAAAGCCCAGCGCCAGTGCCCCGATTGCGCGAACAGCCCGCCCACCGCCGGCCCGCACAGCGTGGCGACGCCCCACATGCCCGACACCAGCGCCACCGCGCGCGGCCACAGCCGCTGCGCGAACACCAGCTGGATCAACGCGTAGCTCAGCGCCGCGAGCATGCCGCCGCCCAGCCCCTGCACCGTGCGGCCGGCGAGCATCCAGTGCATCGCCGGCGCGAGCGCGCAGCCCATCGAGCCGGCGGTGAACACGGCCAGCGCGGCGAGGCACGCGCCGCGCGGGCCGAGCACCGCGAGCAGCCGCACCGACAGCGTCGCCCCGAGGATCGAGCCCACCACGAAGAGCGTGGTGCTCCATGCGTACCAGTCGAGCCCGCCGATCTCGCGCACCACCGAGGGCAGCACCGTGGTCACGATGTGGACGTTGACCGCATGCAGCGCGACGCCCCCGGTGAGCGCCAGCGCGCGCCAGCCGTTGCGGCCGGTGAAGAGCTCGCCCCATCCGGCCGTAGCCGGCGGCGAAATCAAGGAAGGATCGGCGGTGGAGGAAGAAGAAGCGGCAGGCGGCATGGCGAACCCGAAAGGCTGGAAAGGAGCCCGGATCCTAGGCGCCGACGGCCAATTAAACAAGCTATTGCTTTGATAAATAAAGCCAAGCCCTGAATCGCCCGACGCCCGGATGCGCGACACTTCGGGCCTGATGCAAGCCGCTTCTCCTTCTTCTTCCTCTCACGCCACCGCTTCCGGCGCCATGCCCCAACCCTCGATCCGCCGCCCCACCGTGCGCTTTCTGTTCGGGCACCCGGCGCACGCCATCGCGCTGGGCTTCGGCTCGGGGCTGCCGCGCTTCGCGCCCGGCACCGTGGGCACGCTCTGGGCCTGGGTCGCCTTCGCGGTGATGCAGCTGTGGTTCACGCCGGCCACCATCGGCTGGATCATCCTGGCGTCGCTTCCCATCGGCTGGTGGGCCTGCACGGTGACCGCGCGCGACATGAACCTTGCCGACCCCGGCGCCGTGGTGTGGGACGAGGTCGTCGCCTTCTGGATCGTGCTCTGGCTGGTCACGCCGGCCGGCCTTTTCGCGCAGGCCATCGCCTTCGGCCTGTTCCGCTTCTTCGACGCCGCCAAGCCCGGCCCCGTCGCCTGGGCCGATGCGCTGTTCAAGCAGCGCGATGCCACCCAGGTGCGCTGGTGGCGCGCAGGCTTCGGCATCATCCTCGACGACCTGGTGGCGGCCTTCTGCACGCTCCTGGTCATTGCACTCTGGCGCGCCTGGTGAACACCATGGATTCTTCTTTTCCTTCGACGTTGTCGTCGCCGCTCCCCGACCAGGACACGCCCGCGCTGGTCGCGGCGGTGGCCGAACGGCTGCTGCAAAAAGGCTGGATGCTCTCCACCGCCGAGAGCTGCACCGGCGGCCTGATCGCCGCGGCCTGCACCGAACTGGCGGGTTCGAGCGCATGGTTCGAGCGCGGCTTCATCACCTATTCCAACGCGGCGAAGACCGAGCTGCTGGGCGTCGATGCGGCGTTGATCGATGCCCACGGCGCGGTCAGCGAGCCGGTGGCGCGCGCCATGGCCTTGGGCGCCATCGCGCGCTCGGCCCCGTCGCGCGCTGCCATCGCGGTGACCGGCATTGCCGGCCCCACGGGCGGCACGCCCGAAAAGCCGGTCGGCACGGTGTGGTTCGGCTGGTGCGTTGACGGGCAGATCCGCACCGAGCGCCGCCGCTTCGACGGCGACCGCGCCACGGTGCGCGCGGCCACGGTGCACTACGCGCTCCAGACGCTGGTGACGCTGCTGGGCGAATAAGCCCGCAGCGCCCTCAAGTCATCATGAAATCGCCGATGGCCCGGCGCGGTGCCGCGGGCACCGGCGACATCGGGTAGCCGAGGCGGCACATCATCTGCAGCGTCGGGCTGCGCGCATTGCGCGGCGGCTCCGTACCCAGCAGCAGGTCGTGCGCCGCCGCGTGGTGCGGTGCCATCTCCGCGAATTCCTCGAGCGACTGGCTCATCGGGTGCAGGCCCACGCCCAGGTCGGTGGCGCGCAGCTGCTGGCGCACATAGGCGCGGCCTGCGGCGATCTGGTCGGTGCGGCTGTTGCCGCGCGTGCTGAGCCAGACAAAGCCCATGGCCGTGTTGGCCTGGTCCTCGAACACCTGGAGGGTCTGCTTGAACGACTCGCTGTCTTCCGGCGCGGGCACGTCGCGGTCGAACTGCCCCAGCGCGATCGCCAGGCGCAGCGCCGGGTCGTTGCGCGAGAAGCCGTCGCGGTGCTCCAGGATCTCCTGCGGCCCGACGCGCAGCATCCGCAGGTTCTCCAGGGCGGTGGCGGGCGTGGCGATCTCCACGCGCGCGGCCGCCGCGCAAAGCTTGCGCAGCACCCGCACGCGGGCCATGTCGACCGTGCCGTCGGCCTGCACCGTGCCGCCCGCGGGCGCGATGGCGGTGAGCCCCTGCAGCATGTCGGCAGACACCGGCCGGCCGGTGTCGAAGCGCTGCTTCGGCGTGCGGCGCCGCAGCACCTGCGCGAACAGCGGATCGGGCGCGCCGCCGCCCGACAGCCGCAGCCGCGCCACCGGCACGTGCGGCCAGTGCCGCGGCTCCAGGGGCAATTCCCCCTGCGGCCACAGCTGCACGCTGGCCAGGATGCCCTGCTGGGCCAGCGCCATCACCAGCAGTTCGATGAAGGCGCCATGGCCGATGAGGGCCTGTCGGCCGTAGGGATCGGTCTCGGGCAGCAGGCGCTCGCGGTCGCAATAGAGAACGATGGCGTCGGGCTCGCGCAGGTCCACCAGCCACGGCTGGCAGTTGTAGGCGGTGGGCGCGGTAACCGCATAGGCCACGGCGCGCCTGCGCACATCGGGCTCGTTGCCCGGCCCGTTCCATATCTCGAGTGCGGCAGCCGGGATGTCGGAGTGCAGCCACCAGGTTGCCAGAGCAACCGCGCCTGCAGCCACCACCACACCGCCTCCCAGCAGCCGGACAAAATTTCTTCGTTCGTCCATTGCCGCATTATCGAAAGTCGCCTTTCAATTCACAATGCGTCAACTTTTGATACCTGCTATGCGGAACTGAATACGTGGGCCTGGACAGCAACCTCGATTTCGACTGGCGACTGGTGCGCGCCTTCCTCGCCGCGTTGGATCACGGGAGCCTGCTGGCCGCCTCGCGCGCGCTGGGGTCGAGCCAGCCGACGCTGGGGCGGCACATCGCCGAGCTCGAAACCCAACTGGGCGTGGTGTTGTTCGAGCGCACCGGCAGGGGCCTGCGGCCGACGGCCATGGCCGCGCGCCTGGCCGAATCGGCGCGGGCCATGGAAAGCGGCGCGGTCTCGCTGTCGCGCAGTGTGTCGGGCGCCAACGCCACCACCGCGGGCACGGTGCGCATCTCGGCAAGCCAGGCCACGGCGCGCCAGATGCTGCCGGCGCTGCTGGTGCGCATGCGGCAGGAACTGCCGGAGATCCAGGTCGAGCTGGTGTCGACCAACGAGGTCAGCAACCTGCTGCGGCGCGAGGCCGACATCGCGATCCGCATGACGCAGCCCACCACCGCCACGGTGGTGGCGCGGCGCATCGGGCGCTTCGCGCTCGGCGCTTTCGCGCATGTCGATTACCTGCGCCGACGCGGCACGCCGCGCCAGACGGCCGAACTGCTGCGGCACGACGTGCTGGGCTACGACCGCATCGACACCATCGTGCGTATGTCTGCACAGCTCGGAACGCCGCTGCAGCGCGAGGACTTCTGCTTTCGCACCGACGACATGGGCGCCTACTGGGAGGCGCTGCGCCAGGGCATGGGCATCGGCTTCGTGAGCGAATCGCTCGCACGCACCGACAGCCAGGTGCAGCGCGTGCTGCCGCAACTGAAGATCCCGTCGCTGCCGGTGTGGCTCGCGGTGCACCGCGAGATCCGCACCGACCGGCGCATCCGCGCCGTCTATGATTTCCTCGCGCGCAACATCCCGGCGTCGATCTGACTTCTCCTGCGAATCCCCCCCAAAACTCCAAGAGGCCTCATGACAGCAGCCACCAATGCCCAGACCATCGAGCGCTTCTACAGCGCGTTCGCCAAGCTCGACGCCGCCACCATGGAGGCCTGCTACGCGCCCGATGCGGTGTTCGACGACGAGGCCTTTTCCCTGCGCGGGCGGCGCGAGGTGGGCGGCATGTGGCGCATGCTGGCCACCGCCACCAAGGCCAAGGGTGCGGACGTCTGGCGCATGACCTTTCGCGACGTGCAGGCCGACGACACCACGGGCAGCGCCCACTGGGACGCGCACTACCGCTTCAGCGCCACCGGCCGGCTGGTGGACAACAGCATCGACGCGCGCTTCACCTTCACGCCCGAGGGGCTGATCGCCACGCACCGCGACACCTTCCCGTTCTGGACCTGGTCGCGCCAGGCGCTCGGCACGCCGGGCCTTTTGCTAGGCTGGACGCCGATGCTGCGCAAGAAGGTGCGCGCCACAGCGGCCAGCAATCTTTCCAAATTTCTTTCGAGCCAACCCTCATGAGCAACAACGACATCGTTTTCACCTCCAACGAAGCAGCCCACCGCTACGAAGCCGCCATCGACGGCAAGCTCGCGGGCTACGCCGAATACAACTTGCTGACCGACGCGATCATGTTCACCCACACCGAGGTGCTGCCTGAATTCGAAGGCAAGGGCGTGGGCTCGGGCATTGCGAAGCACGTGCTCGGCGAGGCGCGCACGAAGGGGCTGCATGTGATTCCGGTGTGCCAGTTCATTGCGGGCTACATCCGCAAGCACCGCGAATACGCCGACCTCGTGCGGCCCGATATTCAGCGCGCCTTCAAGATCTGACGGCGACGGCCTTCGGCGCGGGCAGCCACGCGAAGGCCGCGATGCCGATCACCAGCAGCGTGGCGATGGTGGCCAGCACCGCCGTGAGCGGATCGCCGCCATGCGCCGCGGCAATGGACGCTGCAACGCCGGTGCCCCATTGCATCAGCGCGACGCCGAGGAACATCGCCATCGTGAAGACGGCCATCGCGCGGCCGGTGAGCGTGACCGGATAGGCCACGCGCACGTCGGCGTACTGCCATACGATGAAGCCCGAGAGCACGCCGATCAGCACCATGCCGAAGATGTCGAGCCACGCCGAATGCAGCACGGCGATGAGCGCGAAGAGCGCGGCGTAGACCAGCCCGCAGATCACGATCCAGCGGCGGCGCGATGCACCGTCGCGGTCGAGGCGTCCGAACAGCGGCGCACCGACCAGCGAGATCACCGACACCGCGAGCGCGACATTGCCGCTCTGCACCAGCGAGTAGCCGTGGCGCTCCATCATCAGCGGCCCGAGCCAGAGACCCCGCAGCGAGATGAAGGCGGCATACGTCACCGCGCCGAGCACCATGATGCCGAGCGTGTGCGGCATCGCGAACAGTGCGCCGAACTGGCGGATCGCCTCGGGAATCGACTCTTTCACCTGCGGCACGGCGGACGCGGGCTCGTGCACCCAGTACCAGATCGCGAGCCACGCGAGCGCAGCCGCGACGGCCAGCACGAGAAAACCCGCGCGCCACGAATACGCCTGCACCAGCCACGCGAGCGGCGTGCCGGTGGCCAGCATGCCGATGCCGCCGATGGCGAGCACCATGCCCGACACGGTGGCGAAGCGCGCCGCCGGAAAGTGCCGCGCGATGAAGACGGTGCACACCAGAAAGGCCGGCGCGCAGCCCACGCCGATCAGCGCCTGTCCCGCGACCAACACAAGGTAGCTGGACGACGCGGCCGAGAGCAGCGCGCCCGCGATGGCGATGGGAAAAGCCACGAGCACCGTGCGGCGCACACCGTGCAGGTCGATGCCGATGCCCATGAAGAGCTGCATCGCGCCGAAGGCGAAATGAAAAGCCCCCGAGAAGATTCCGAGGGCTTGGGCGGAGAGTTTGAAATCAGTCTGCAGCGGACTGGCCATGATCGCGCCGACTGTGCGAAAGGCCTGGCTCAGTGCGACCCCGGCGCAGAGTGCCAGGACCATGATCCAGGCGGTGCGGGGTGTCAGGGGTTCTGCTGCGGGGGTCATTGGGGGCGCTCTTGTCCCCCAGTCACTCACCGTGGCACTTCTTGTATTTTTTCCCGCTGCCGCAAGGGCACGGATCGTTGCGTCCCGGGGTCGCCTCCTTGCGGATCGTCTCGACCTTCGGTCCCAGGCTCTTCCAGAGCTGGCGCAGGTCGTACACCGCCCAGATGGCGGCGCCGAAGTCGTCCAGCCGCTGCTGGCTCACGCTGGGCGGCGCGTCGTCGCTGTACATCGAGAGCGTGGGCTTGGCGGTGTCGTCCTCGGTGAGCGCGACGATGTTGTCGAGTGCGTCGTCCAGCATCTGCGCGGCATCCTTGTCGCGCGGGGTGGCCCAGTCGTCGGGCCAGTTCTCGACCGCGTACATGAAGCCGAGCGCCCACACCTGCGCGAACGAGGGGATCTCCTCGCCGGCCACTTCGGCGCGCTCTTCCTCGGGCAGCGAGGCGATGGCGCCGCGGGTGTCGAGCACCTCGGGCTGCCAGCTGCGTTCGTCGTCCAGCGACTCGACGGGGGCGTCCAGGCCCTCTTCGATCTCGCGCCAGCGGCGCTTCCAGTTCCAGACGAACTCCATGTGCCGGGCCGGCACGAAGTTGTCGCCCAGCAGCACGGGCCAGTATTCGGTGGGCTCGATGGGCCGGCGGGTGCAGATCAGCGCGGCCATGAAGCCCTCGCAGAACTCCCACTGGGGGATTTCCTCGTCGTGCTCGCGCATGGCGTCGAGCGCGGTGTCCAGGGCATCGAAATCGTCGGGGCCGAGGGGTTCCTGGGCGGGCGCGGCGGGGGGCTGTGGGGTCTCGGGGGTAGGGGGGGAAGTCGTCATGGCAGGTTCGGGGCAGCCCTCTATGATGCAGCAGGCTCCCGGAGTCATCTATTTCTATGCCCACGATTATTCCGTTTCCGGCGCGCTACAGCGCCTTTGCCTTGTGTGTGGTCGGCCTGGTCGCCTGCCTGGCCTTCGTGCTGGTGTCGCCGCATCTGTGGCTCGCGTGGATCGGCTTGGCGGTGTTCGCGGTACTTTCAGGTACCGGCATCCACGACCTGCGGCAGGCGCGGCACGCGATCCTGCGCAACTACCCGGTCATCGGCCACCTGCGCTTTCTGCTGGAATTCATCCGGCCCGAGATGCGGCAGTACTTCATCGAAAGCGACTCCGAAGCAGCACCCTTCTCGCGCGCGCAGCGATCGCTGGTCTACCAGCGCGCCAAGGGTGATCCAGACAACCGGCCGTTCGGCACGCAACTGAACGTGACGATTGCGGGCTACGAGTGGATCAACCATTCGATGCAGCCCACCAAGCTCGCGAACCACGATTTCCGCATCGTGATCGGCGGCACGCCGCAGCCGGCCGATGCGAACCCGGCACAGGTCTGTACCCAGCCGTACAGCGCGAGCGTGTTCAACATCTCGGCCATGAGCTTCGGTGCGCTGTCGGCCAACGCGATCCTCGCGCTCAACCAGGGCGCCAAGATGGGCGGCTTCGCGCACGACACCGGCGAGGGCTCGATCTCGCAGCATCACCGGGTGCACGGCGGCGACCTGATCTGGGAAATCGGCTCGGGCTACTTCGGCTGCCGCAACGACGACGGCAGCTTCAACGCCGAGCGCTTCGCCGCCAACGCGCGCGACCCGCAGGTGAAGATGATCGAGATCAAGCTGAGCCAGGGCGCCAAGCCCGGCCACGGCGGCGTGCTTCCGGCCCCCAAGGTCACGCCCGAGATCGCCGCGGCGCGCGGCGTGCCGGTGGGCGTGGACTGCATCTCGCCCGCCTCGCACAGTGCGTTCTCCACGCCGACGGAGATGATGCATTTCATCGCGAAGCTGCGCGAGCTCTCGGGCGGCAAGCCGACGGGTTTCAAGTTCTGCCTCGGCCATCCATGGGAATGGTTCGGCATCGTCAAGGCGATGCAGGCGACGGGCATCACGCCCGACTTCATCGTGGTCGACGGTGCCGAGGGCGGCACGGGCGCGGCGCCGGTCGAATTCAGCGACCACGTGGGCGCACCGCTGCAAGAAGGTTTGCTGCTCGTGCACAACACGCTCATCGGCGTGAACCTGCGCCACCGCATCAAGATCGGCTGCGCGGCCAAGGTGATCACCGCCTTCGACGTGGCCCGCATGATGGCGCTGGGCGCCGACTGGTGCAACGCGGCACGCGGTTTCATGATGGCGCTGGGCTGCATCCAGGCGCAGAGCTGCCACACCGGCCACTGCCCCACGGGCGTGACCACGCAGGACCCGCTGCGCCAGCAGGCGCTGGTGGTGCCGACCAAGGCCGACCGGGTGCGCAACTTCCACCGCAGCACGCTGCATGCGCTGCAGGAACTGGTGCAGGCCGCGGGCCTCGACCACCCGCAGCAGATCACCGCGCACCACATCGTGCGCCGCATCTCCGACACCGAGGTGCGCCTGTTGAGCAACCTGGTGATGCAGGTGCAGCCGGGCGCACTGCTCGGCCCGCTCGACGCGCAGCACAATGTCTTTCGTACCTACTGGCCGCTGGCCAGTGCAGAGAGTTTCCAGCCCGTGACGCAGGGGCCTTATGGCTTCGCCCCGGGCTTTGCAATGGCCGCATGAGCGCAGCGCCGGGCCGCCCCAAGCAAGCTTGTACCGCAGCACGACGTGCGGAGGTACCGACCTGATGAATCCACTGAGACGAGGCGCTTCGACGCGCCTGCACAGCGCGAAAGGCGCGGCTTCGGCGCCGGCGCCGCTCGATGCGCTGCCCAACCCGCCGGCACCCGGCGACTACGCCGAGTTCCTGCGCATCACCCTGCCCAAGCAAGAGAAGAACGTCGCCAGCCATCGGCTCGGCAGCGAGCGCGTGTGGCTGAAGAAAGCCGGGCCGCGCCACGGCAAGTGGGGCTACCGCGTGATGGCGGCGGTCGCGCGCATGGTGCGGCTGGACATCATCAAGCCGGTGCCCAACCCGGGCGGCGAAGCCGCCATCGCCACCGAGGCGCGGCGCCTGAAGCAGCTTGCGGCTGCGGGCCTGCGCGTGCCCACGGTGCTCGCGCAGCAACCCGACGGCATCTTGATCTCCGACCTCGGCGAGAGCGGCCGTGCCACCGTCGTGCTGCAGGAGCGCCTGGACCAGGCCGCCGCAGCCGGCCCCGCCGCGCTGCTCGCCGTGTGGCGCGAAGGACTCGCGGCCATTGCAGCCGTGCACATGCGCGGCCAGCACCTGAGCCAGGCCTTCGACCGCAACCTCGTGCAGTGCCCCGACGGCGTGATCGGCTACATCGATTTCGAAGATGACCCCGCCGAGGTCATGACGCTGGCCGAATGCCAGGCGCGCGACTGGCTCAGCTACCTGCACTCGACGGCCATGATGCTCGAGGCCGCAGCGCCGCAGGCGGCGGGCCAGCACTGGCATGCCGCGCTCGCCACGGTGAACGAGGAAGTGCGCGAGCGCATCGCGAATGCGGCGCGCCGCATGAAGTGGGCGCGCAGGCTGCCCGCGAGCCGCCGCTGGGGGCGCGACACGCAGCGCGTGCGTGCGGTGGCGCGGCTGCTCGGGCGCTGGCACGACGCGGCGGCCTGACCCTTTCTTCGTCCTTCAGCTCAGGGCTTGACCGTCCACCGCAGCGCGGCCAACAGGTTGCTGTGGTCGTCGGTCCAGGTCGTCACACCCGCGGCATCGATGGCCTCGCCGCGCTCGCGGATCACAGGGTCATTCAGGAAGCGCTGGTCGCGCGTGAGCAGCACGTATTCCGACGAATGTTCGAGCGTGAGGTTGCCCGGCACGGGCTCGAAATGAACGCGCAGCGCCTGCATGCCCGCATCCTCGGCCAGGCGCTTGACCACCGGCGCGAGCAAGAGGTGCCGGTTGCTGATGTGGAAAGCGATCACGCCCGTGGGCAGCAGGTGCCTGCTGTAGAGCGCCAGCGCCTCGCGCGTCATCAGGTGCATCGGGATCGCATCGCCGGAGAAGGCATCGACCACGATCACATCGAAGCGCTGCGAACCCTGCGCATCGAGCTCCTGCTGCATCAAGAGGCGCGCATCGCCCTGCGCGACTTCGACCGTTGCGGGCGAATCGGCGAGGTAGGTGAAATGCGAGCGCGCCGCCGCCGTCACGCGCGGGTTGATCTCGTAGAAGCGCACCGTGTCGCCGGCGCGCCCGTAGGCCGCCAGCGTGCCCACGCCGAGGCCGATCACGCCCACGCGCTGTGTCTCGCTGCGGTTCGTGAGCAGCGCCAGGCCGGCGCCGGACTTCGGTCCGTAGTAGGTGCTCGGCAGGCGCCGCTGCACCGCGCCCTGCAGTTGCTCGCCATGCGAGATGACTCCGTGCATCAACCGGCGCGACGCGGTCAGCGCGCCCGGAATGCCGAACTGCTCCACGCGCAGCGCACCGTAGAAATTGCGCACGCGCAGCATCGTGCGGTTGTCGGCTTCGAGCACGCTGTACACCGAGAGCCAGACCACCGCCACCGAGGCCAGTGCGCCGGCAAGACCCGCGGCCGCCGGCCATGAGCGTGCACGCCACGCGGTGTAGCCCACCGCGAAGAGCGCCAGCGCGCTCACCGTCGCATACAGCACGTTGAGCGACACGGCCACCGCGTCCATTCGCAGGAACGCTGCAAAGCCCACCACGATGGCGAACGCGAACACCGCCCACACCCATTGCTGGCGCCCGCGCGTGAGCCACAGCACGATCAGCCCCGGCACCGCCAGGCTCATCGGCAGCTCCCAGTAGCCGTTGAAGAAGTGCGGCGCGACCACGCCCGCGAAGATGCCGCCCACCGCACCGCCCAGCGCCAGCAGCAGGTAGAAGCGCGTGAGGCGTTCGGGCCCGGGCCGCGCGCGTGCGAGTTCGCCGTTCGCGAACATGCAGATCGCGAAAAGGCCCGCGCAGTAGAGCCCGATGGCCGCGGCGATCGGCAGCGAACGCTGCGGCGTGTTCAGGTACCAGCCCATCACCGGCGTGAGCAGCAGCACCGCGGGCCAGAAGAGCCAGCGCCGATACCAGAAGTCGCTGTCGAAGCACAGCACGAAGCTCAGCAGGTACAGCGCGAGCGGCACGATCCACAGCATCGGCACCGAGGCGATGTCCTGCGTGATGAACGCCGACACCGCCAGCAGCGCGACCGTGCCGAGCGCAGCCAACACCAGCCACAGCAACTGGTCGGACCACGACAGCGGTGCCGGCGGCACAGCCGCCGTGGGTGCCGCCGCTTCGTCGCCCGTTCGCGCCCGTCGCATCGGCTGCGCCTTCCCCACGGCCATCACCGACACGATTGCCAGCACCGCGAACAACCCGAAGCCCACCGACCACGCGATGGCCTGCGCGCGCAGCGCGAACACCGGCTCCAGCACGAAGGGATACACGACGAGCGCCGCCAGCGCCGCGAGGTTCGACAGCGCAAAGAGCCGGTAGACCTTCGCCTGCCGCGGCGCATCGCCCGCATGCAGCCGCGCGACCCAGCTCTGCACCAGCGGCCCGGTGGTGCACACCGCGAGGTACGGCAGCCCGATGGTGGCTGCCAGCACCGCGAGCACGCCCGCCGAGGGGTCGCCCTGCCCGGTCGGCTTCCACGCCGCATCGGGAATCACCGGCAGCATCGCGCAGGCCGCGAGCAAGAGGAGCGCATGCACGATGGCCTGCGTGCGCAGCGGCCGGCGCGAGAGCCGGTCGGCATAGAAGTACCCGACGAGCAGCACGACCTGGAAGAACACCAGGCACAGCGTCCACACGGCCGCCGAGCCGCCGAACCACGGCAGGATCTGCCGCGCGATCAGCGGCTGCACCAGGAAGAGCAGGAATGCCGAAACGAAGATCGTCGATGCGCAGAGCGCCAATGCGCCCGCCCCGCGCGCAACTTGCACGCCCTGCGCGGCACCCGCGCCGTCCCCCTCGTGCACTGCTGCTTCTTGCATCAGGGCGCTTTGCCCGGGTTCGGCACCTTGTCCAACTGGCCCTTGACCGAGGCGTCCCAGATGGCCGGGCAGAAGGAGTTGCCGTCGCCCACCTTGTCGGCCAGCGCATCGACGCCGCTGGCCAGGAGCTGCGAGGCCCACTCGGTGCTGTTGTTGCGCACGAAGGCGAAGATGTTGGTCATGGCGTCCTGCGGTTTCTCCAGCACGTTGATGCCCAGATTGTTGCTCCATGCCGGGTCCCACTGCAGCTCGATGCTGCGGTCGCCCCGGGGGCCGAACGAATAGAACGGGTGCCAGAACATCGGCGACTCCATGCCCGCCACGCCCTCGGCCGACAACGGGATCTTGCCGTTGGCGATGTAGTAGGCGTCCAGCTGGTTGAGGCGGAAATCGGTGCCGGGTGCGGTGGCGCCGTCGGTGGACATGAGCTTGAACCACGCCTCGCCCACGAACTGGTAGCCCTTGAGCGCGGTGAGGATGATCTTGTTGGCCACCGGAATCCCGAGGCGGTAGCCGTAGTGCACGCGCAGGTGCAGCACGCTGGCCTCGCCCAGCGTCTTGTTCGACACGTTGCCGCGCAGCTCGGCATCGGGCGGCAGCGGATCGCCGATGCCCACGGTGGTGCTCATGGCCTTGGCCTTGAAGTCGTAGGGCAGCGGCTTCCGGTAACGCATGGTGTCGTTGGGAATCTGCATGATCCAGCGGTTCTGGCCGAAGTTCTCGATGAAGGCCCAGTCGATGAAGGTGGTCTGCGTCGGGTTCAGGTACTCGATGCAGGCCGACTGGATCAGGTCGGTGTTGGTGTCGATCCAGCCCTTGAACATGCCGCCCACGCTGGCCTCCCGCACGTTCAGCGGCATCATGCCCTTGACCAATCCTTGCCACACGCTTCCGCGCGTGAGTGCGTTGGTGGTGAGCTCCAGTGCCGCGCTGTTGAGCGTGGAGAGGCCCGGCACGGTCGAGTTGCCCATGCGAAAGATGAAGGGCAGCGGCATGCCGTTGTTGAGCGAGCCCGCGCGCGCGGCTTCGTGCGCGGCATATTCCAGCGTGAGGCGCGCGCGGTAGATGAGGCCGAACTGCACCACGCACATCACGAACAGGATCAGCACCGGCAGCGCGATCATGGTCTCGGTCATGGAGACGCCACGCTGCGGCCGCGCAAGGCGGCGATTGTGAAGAGAGGATCGCATTGCCTGGATCTCCTTGAGTGTGTTTACCAGCCCGACAACTTCAACCCCGGACGCAGCGCGAGCCGCCTCGCCTGGCCCGCCGCCAGTTCGAGCACGCTGGCCGCACCCAGGCACATGGCCATGCGCATCGGGCGCAGGCTCTCGACCACGCGCGCGATGCCGCCGTGCCGGTCGAGAAAGACGACGTCGATCGGATAGCGCATGCCCACCGTGTGCACCGAGCTGCAGCGCATGATCAGCAAACCCTCGCTTGCGGCCAGGCGCGGCCGCCCGAGCAGCCCGCGCGTGCGGTCCCACCCGCGCTCGGCCACGCGCACGGGACCGAAGGGCTGGGCCTGGGGGGAGCGGAGGGAGACGATGCGCATCGGTGGTGTCGCGGTTGCGGTGAGGTCAGTGGTTCTGCGTTTCGAGGAACTGCATCACCAGCGGGAAGAAGATGATGATGAAGGTCACCGGGAAGATGAAGATCACCAGCGGCCCGATCATCTTCACGGGCGCTTCCATCGCGAGCTTCTCGGCCATCTGGAAGCGCTCGGTGCGGCGCTGGTCCGAAATGGCCGAAAGCGTGTCGGCCAGGCTCGCGCCCAGCGACTCGGCCTGCGTGAGGTTCGACACCAGGCTCTTGATGTGCTTGTTGTCCAGGCGATCGGCCAGCGCGTTGAGCGCGTCCATGCGGCTTGCGCCGGTGCGCATCTCGCGCATCATCCGGTCGAACTCCTGGCCGAGCGCGCCGCCCGGTCCCTTCTGCACCGCCTGCGCGATGGCGCCGGTGAGGCTCAGGCCGGCCTGGCAGCACAGCGTGATCATGTCCAGGTAGCCGGGCAGCGTGCGCAGGATGTCCTTCTCGCGGCGCTTGCGGCGGTCGCGCATCCACATCACCGGGTAGAGCCATCCCGTCACGCAGGATGCGAGCGTGACCCAGACCTTGGTGCCGGCGGTGGCGTCGAGCAGGCCCGCGGTCCAGAGGCCGAGTGCGGCGACGATGAGCATCGACACGCACTGCACCGCGATGAACTCCTCGGCCTTGAGCACGAACTCCAGGCCCGCGAGCTGCAGCTGGCGCTTGCGCTTGACCAGCATCGAGGTCGGCGCGATCTCCGACACATGGAACTGCAGGATGTTCACCACCGGCCACACCAGCCGCAGCATGCGCGGCAGCGGGTCCATGTGCGTGCGCTCCGAAGGCCGGGCCTTGCGGATCAGCGAGATCATGTAGAGCAGCAGGATCACACCCGTGGTCGCGCACAGGAAGATGATGGCCAGGAGGATCAGCGAGCGCATGGCGGCGATTTCCTCAAATGTCGATCGCCACGATCTTGCGGATCATCGCGTAGCCCAGCATCAGCATGATGGCGATCACGGTCAGCACGACCCAGCCGATCGTCGTGGTGAACAGGAGCGACATGGTCGGCTGCATCAGGTAGAGCACGCCCATCAGCAACAGCGGAAAGAGCGTCATCACCAGGCCCTGGATGCGGCCCTGCGCCGTCAGCGCCTTGATGCGGCCTTCGAGAATGGCCTTCCTGCGCAGCGTCTCGGCCAGCACCTGCAGCGGCTCCGAGAGATTGCCGCCCACTTCCTTGGAGACGCGCAGCGCCACCACCACCAGCACGAAGTCGGGAATGCCCAGGCGCTGCGACATCTTCTGGATCGCATCGTCGAAGCTCACGCCCAGGCGCTGCTCCTTGAGCACCAGGCCGAACTCCTGGCCGAGCGGCCCGACCTGGTCGCGCACCAGCACCTGGATCGCGACCGAGAGCGCGCTGCCGGCGCGCAATGCGCTCGCAATGAAGAGCAGCGCATCGGGCAGCTCCGATTCGATCTGCTGGCGGCGCTTCTTGCGCTGCCATGCGAACCAACGCGCGGGCAACAGATACAGCACCACCGCCGCCACCACGCCACCGATGAGGTTGCCCGAGATGAGCCAGCCGATCGCGCCGCACAGCGCCACCAGGAACGCATGGCCCGAGGCGAAGGCCACCGCGTGCTGCGCCTGGAACTCCGACAGGTTCAGCGTGCGGCGGCCGCTCGCCTGCAGCTTGGACATCATCTTGCCGACCAGCTCCGGCGAGCGCTGCAAAAGCAGGTAGCCGCACAGCGTGATGAAGCCCATGCCGCAGAGCACGGAGGCCAGCAGGATCATTCCCTTCATGGCACGGTCTCCCCGAAGAGGTATTCCAGGTCGAGCTTCAGGCCGTGCTCCTGCAGGCGCGTGAAGAACTCGGGCACGGTGCCCGCGGCGGTGAAGTGGCCGATGGTCTTGAAGCTGTCGTCGACCCCGGTCTTGCGGAAGGCATACACGTCCTGCATCTGGATCATGCCGTCGGCAAAGCCGGTGATCTCGGTGATCTGCGTGACCTTGCGGCTGCCGCACGGAAAGCGCGTGAGCTGCACGATCAGGTCGACCGCCGAGGCGATCTGCTCGCGGATCGCCGCCACCGGGATGTTCATGCCCGCCATGGTCACCAGCACCTCCAGCCGCGACATCGCATCGCGCGGCGAGTTGCTGTGCAGCGTGGTGAGCGAGCCGTCGTGGCCGGTGTTCATGGCCTGCAGCATGTCCAGCGCCTCGCCGCCGCGGCACTCGCCCACCACGATGCGGTCGGGCCGCATCCGCAGCGAGTTGCGCACCAGGTCGCGAATCGCGATGGCGCCCTTGCCTTCGATGTTGGCCGGCCGCGATTCGAGCGACACCAGGTTGGGCTGCCCCAGCGAGAGTTCGGCCGCATCCTCGATGGTCACGATGCGCTCGTTGGGCGGGATGAAGTTCGACACCATGTTCAAGAGCGTCGTCTTGCCGGTGCCCGTGCCGCCCGAGACGATGATGTTGAGCTTCTCCTCCACCGCGATGCGCATGAACTCCACCATCTGCGCGGTGATGGAGCCGGTGCGGATCATCCCCTCGTGGCCCATGCGGTTCTTCGGAAATTTCCGGATCGTGACGCTGGGCCCGCGCAGCGCGAGCGGCGGAATGATCGCGTTCACGCGCGAGCCATCTTTCAGCCGCGCATCCACCATCGGCGAGCTCTCGTCGATGCGGCGGCCCAGCGGTGTCACGATGCGCTCGATGGCGCCGAGCACCGCGATGTTGCTGGTGAAGGCGACGTTGGTGCGCTCCAGCCGGCCGGCGCGCTCGATCCAGATCTCGTCGAAGCGGTTGACCATCACTTCGGTCACGCTCTCGTCCTTGAGCAGCACCTCGAGCGGGCCGAGGCCGATGGCTTCGTCCAGCAGCTGCTGGCTGAGCAGCGCGCGATCGATGTCGACCGGCAACTCGCGCGTGTCGCGGATGATCTCGGCGATCAGCGCGCGGATGTTGGAGCGCAGCTCCTCGTCCTTCATCTGCGCGGTGTCGATGCGGCGGTTGTCCAGTTGCTGCAGCAGCGTGCGGTGCAGCGAGCGGCGCCATTGCAGCAGCGGGTCCTCGATGGCGAGCGCCGCCTCGGCGTACTGCGCGGCCTCGGCCGCGTCTTGCGGATCGGCGCCCGCGGGCTTGAGCGCCGTGTCCAGCGACACCACCAGCGTGTGGCCGCCGATGATGATTTCCTCGCCGCCCTTCATCGGGCCGAAGCGCGTCACGCGGTTGCCGTCGACCCAGGTGCCGAAGAGGCTGCCCAGGTCCTGCACGAACACCTCCTCGTCGTGCAGCACGAACTGGGCGTGCAGCTTGGCGACGTTCCAGCCCGACAGCACGATGTGGTTGCCGGCGTCCTTGCCGACCTGGAGCTCCGCGACATCGATCGGGACCTCGCGCACGACCTGCTGCGGGGAATTGACGAAGACCTTGTGCATGGTGGCGCTATCTCAAGGGGCGACGGGCTGGCCGGGCGTGCCGGCCGGAATGCCGCCGATGTCCGCGGCCGCCGCCGGCGGGCGCGAGCCGTTGGGGTCCGACTTGTCCTCGGTCAACGTGCCGAAGTTGCTCCCCACGTCCTGCTCGAGCTGACGCGAGCGCTCGATGCGCTGCCGGCTGTCCGCCGGGCCGACCACGCGCGGCGTGATGAACACCACCACCTCCTGCTCCTTGTCGGTGTCGTTGTCGGCACGGAAGGCGCGGCCGATGATCGGCGTCTTGCGCAGGCCGGGCACGCCGTCGCTGGAGCGCGTCGATTCGCGGCTCAGGAGGCCCGACAGCACGATGGTCTCGCCGGCCTTCACGTTGAACTCGGTGTCGGTGCGCCGGATCAGCAGGCCCGGAATGCCCTGCACCGCCACGCTGCGGTCGATGCTGCTCACTTCGGTAAGGATGCTGCCCGACACGTTGCCCTCGCCATCGGCGATGGGCTTGATGTTCAGGCGCACGCCGTAGGGCTTGAATTCGACCGAGCCCGCCCCCTGCGTGCTGAGCGCAGGCAGCGGAATCTCGCCGCCGGCCAGGAACTTGGCCTCGCCGCCGCTGCGCGTGGAGAGGTTGGGCGAGGCGAGCAGAAAGGCGTTGCCGCGCTGCACCAGCAGGTTGATGCGCGAGGTGAGGCTCAGGCCGATGCCGAAGTAGGCCTCGGGCATGCGCCGGTTCTGCCCCAGCAGCGCCGTGCCCTGCGGCGTGGAGGTGTTGAAGGCCGAGCCCTCTGGCAGGATGCGGTAGCTGCCACTGGAGGCGATGTCCGAGAACAGGCCGAAGTTGAAGCCGTCGCCCGAGCTCTGCCAGCGCACGCCCAGGTCGTCCAGTGCGGTCTTGCTGAACTCGACGATGCGCACCTGGATGTCCACCATGCGGTCCACCCGGATGCGGTCGGCCGTGGCCAGCGATACCACCGCGGGCGCATAGAGCTGCGCCACCGTGTTCAGGCGCTCGACCGCGGCCGGATCGAGGCTGTTGCCGTCCATGATGATGCGCTCGCCGATGCGGCGGATGTTCACGCCCGAGATGCCGCGCGTGATCTCGCGCAATTCGTCGGCGATGCGTTCCAGGTCCACCACGTTCACCCGCACCTTGAGCTTGCGCACGGTGCCGTTCTTGTCCCAGACATGCAGCGTGCTGTCGCCCGCGTCCTGCGCGGTGATGAGCATGTTCGCGCCATCGAGCACGCGCGCCTCCAGCACCTTGCCGTTGCCGATGGCCACGCGCGAGACGCCCGGCATCTTGACCAGCGCCATCTGGCCGACATAGAGCGTGAGCAGATCGGGCAGGCGCTGCAGCACGGTGGCGCGCGCGGCGATGCGCTGCAGCTCGGCCTCGGTGATGGAGGCCTGCGAGGGCGGTGGCGCGGGCGGGCGGATGCCCGGCGAGCTTTCAGCGCGGGCCGCCGCCGGCGAGCCCGGCGACGAGAACGCCGGCGGCGCGGGTGCCACGGTGCCCAGGGGCACAGGCGATGCTGCCGGCGCGCCGGGGTACGGACCCTGCGCCTCGGCCTGGAAAACAAGACACAGCGCCGTCGCTGCCAAAGTGCATCGCTTGAGGTTCATCGAACTTTTCTGGAGATCAGTAAATCGGGCCCGCCCCGCGGGGCGACATTCAGGGCGATGGGGCTTCAGCGCGGCAGCGCGGCGCCGGTCGGCAATGCGGCACCCAGGCCGGGCGCAGGGGGTGCGCCGCGGTTGCCGGTGCCGCCGACGATGTATTCGACGCTCGGGCCCGAGGGTCCGCTGGCCACGGCCGTCGCATGCGAGCGCTGCGGCCTGAAGCCGGCCACGATGGCATCGAGGTCGACCGCATCGACGCCGCTGGTCATGGTGGCCCGGTCCTCGGGGTTGCGCAGCGTGGCGATGATCTTTCCGAGGCGCTGGGCCAGGATGAGCTTCTGCGCATCCTGCGGCTGGATCGCCACGGTCACGGTCGAGTAGCGCTGCTGCGCGTAGGGGTCGGTGTCGGCCGAGACGTCGGAGCGCTTCCTCATCGCGGCGAACTGCTCCGAGGTGATCTGGCCGGTGGCGCGCACCTCCACGTCCTGCAGGAGCGGGATCACCACCGAGGGATCGTTGGCCGCGGACTTCTCGACCATGTACATGAAGTCGATGCGGTCGCCGGCGCGCAGCATGCCCGAGATGGAGCTGATCTCGTCCACCGGAATGGTGATGGCGCGCACGCCCTGCTCGATCTCCTGCGCGAACACCTTGCGCGGCGCCGAGAAGAACGATGCGAGCAGCGGCTTGCCCGCGGCCACCGGCACCGAGAGCTGGCGGCCCGCGAACTGCGAGAAGGTCTCGGGCGTGATCGCGTCGTTGTGCACGTACTCGTTGGGCACCGAGCGCTTGGCCACCATGGTGGGCAGCACGGTGGTGCCGTCGCCCAGCGCACGGTTCGCCACGACCACGTCGCGGCGCTGGCTGTCGGCATCCTTCTCCAGGCTGGCGGCGATTTCGCGCTCGCTGGCCCGCAGGTAATACCAGCCCAGGCCCGCGGCCAGAAGGCCCAGCATCAGGGCACCGATCAGGGGGGACAGCCGTTTGACGCTTTGCTTGAACTTGAGGAGTCCCGGAGATGATTTCATGCCTGGCTACAAAGGATAGGAAAGGGTGTACGAGTAGGTCGACCAGGCATCGCGGAAGGCCTTGATGAGCAGCGCGACCACCGAGCGGTCGGCGCCCGGGAAGGTGGCGAACAGCATCACGGCCAGGATGCCGGCGACGATCACGTATTCGGTGATGACCTGGCCGCGCTGGGCGCGGCGGGCGAACGAAGAAGCAGGACGGCGGTGGCGCGGGCGCATGGCGGTCGCTCTCATTCCGGCGTGGTCTGGCTGGCGACGATGAAGTAGCCGTCGTCGCGCCTGGAGATGCTCACGGCCATCTCCTCGCTGTTGCGGCGGAACACCAGCGACGAGCGCGTGCCGCCTTCCAGGGTGCGGTCCTGCACCAGCGTCCAGCCCAGGCGGATCATCTGTTCGCGCAGGTAGAGCGCGTTGGTCTCCACGCTCACGTTGTTGGTGACGACGATGGTGCGATTGCGCTGGCCCTCGTCGAACGAGAGCGTGTCCGAGACCACCTGCGAGCCGGCCGGGCGCGGAAAGCCCTTGCCGATGCGCTCGGCG
Organism: Variovorax boronicumulans; assembly: GCF_030812215.1. Classification (GTDB taxonomy): domain Bacteria; phylum Pseudomonadota; class Gammaproteobacteria; order Burkholderiales; family Burkholderiaceae_C; genus Variovorax; species Variovorax boronicumulans_C. Next base: position 149,114 of record NZ_JAUSSG010000005.1, read on the forward strand.
CGCTCGCGCAGCGCCTGCTCGCTCTTGACCTCGTCGTAGACCACCGCCGCCACGAGCCGGCCCGCCGTGCCCGAGGGAACCGCGCGCAGCTGCACCGTGACCTGGTAGAGGCCGAAGCGCGCGCCGAGCACGCGCATGGGGCCGAGGGTGGTCACGCCGTAGCCGGTCTTGTCGGAGAGCCACTTCTCGTAGAAGCGGGAAACCACCTCCAGCGAATCGGTGGACTCGATGCCGCGGATCTGCATGGGGATGGTGTTCTGCTCGATGTACTCGGCGATCCAGAAGGTCTTGGCGCCCGCGGGCGATGGAATCGCGGGCCAGTCGCGCTGCGGCGGCGCCGCAACCGCCGCTGCGCACAGGCAAAGCCATGCGGCGGCGAGGATCCATCGCAGAAACGGCGCGGCGAGCCTCATCAGGGCAGCGTGTTGACCACGGGGGTCGGCGGGAAGGCGCGGTAGTAGCGGAAGTGGTCCTTCACGCTGCCGCCGTTCGCCTCGCCGTCGCCGCCGGTCTCGCCGGTGGCGCCGGGCGGGATGCGCTCGAAGCGGTCCAGAGGCGTCTTCTCGAGCGCGTCGCCCGGCGTGAAGCCCATGGTGAGGTTGTTCATGTCGAAGGCCGGAAAGATCTGCTTGATCTGGTAGGCCGTCTGGTGCATGCCGCCGCGCAGCTGCTGGTAGAAGGGCGCGTCCAGCAGCTTCATCGGCACCAGGCCCTGGATCTTGGTTTCCTCGCGGTTCGTGCCGCCGGCGTTCCAGGCTTCGGTGAGCATGGTGACCTGCTCGCTCATGTCCAGCGCGGGAACGTCCTTGAACCGGGTGTAGGTCTGGCTCACCTTCACCTCGTGGCGCAGGTACCCGCTGCTCACCATCTGGAACTTGCCCAGCGGACCGGTGATCGCGTTGGAGCCGAGCGCGGCCTGCGCCACCCGGATGCCGTCGAACACCACGTCGCTGGCATTGAGCAGCGAAGGCAACGGCGCGGCCGTGCTCGATGCGGTGACCGCGGTGGTGCGCTGGTCGATGGCCGGCAGCATCGGCTCGAACTCCGCGATGTCGGCGGCGTGGATGGAGATGCCGGGCGCCGAGCGGTCGCGAAAGATGTGGCGGCGCAGGTCGCGCGTGACCTCCGCATCGGTCTTCTTGATGGCGCCCGATGCGCCCTTGGCTTCCGCGGCGGTGATGCCCTGCTCCTCCGGCATCCACACGGTGCGCTGCCAGGCCACCAGCTTGGCGGCGGCCACGGTCTGCATGCGCTTGGTGCCGTACTCGGCAATGGCCGGAATCGCGGCCAGCGTGACCGCAGCGAAGCTCACGATGAGCAGCGTCTCGACCATCGCGTGGCCGGTGCTCGCGTGTGTCGGGCGTCCGGGCAGGCGTCGATGCGGGCGGGTCATGCGCGGGCGTCCTTCATCAGTTGCCGTTGTCTTCGTCGGCCGAGCCGCCGACCGCCGCACCGCCCATGGCGATGGCACGCGCCCACAGGGACGGCTCCACGTTGTGCACGTGCCAGTAGGGGCTGAACAGGCTGCGGTGCTCGATGTAGCCGCCGGCGAAGCCCACGTTGTATTTGCCGATCGTCGAGGGATCGGCCACCGCGTTGTCGCGGCGCGCCCAGCGGTCCTGCGGCCGGCGGAAGTAGACCTGCGAGGTCGACAGCGCCTTGATCTCGCGACCCTGGAAGTTGTCGCGCAGGCCCGCCTTGCCGTCGGCCGCGGAGTTGCCGAAGCCGGCGACCTCGCCCGTGCGCACCTTGTCGCCGCCCTTCTGCACCACGAGCGTGAAGGCCGGGCCCTTGTCGGTGTTCTTGCCCCACTTGAGCGGGTTGGCACCGCTGAAGCCGTTTTCCTTGAGCCAGTTGTCCGACTCGTTGGCCACCATCGGCGGGTGGTCCTTGATCTCGGTGAAGCGGGGCATCGCCCAGTTCTTGGTGACCATGCCGATGTCGGTGCGCGGGCTGTAGTGCAGCTTGGCGTTGAACACCAGCACCGCCATCGGGGCCAGCAGCAGCTCGCCGTTGCGGTCGCGGGCGGCGCGCTCGAAGGATTCGCGCTCCATGTACGCGGTGTCGCCGACCTCGCCGTTCAGGCCGCCGTAGGTGCGCCCCTCGCGGGCGTAGCTGCGGAGGGTAAGGCGCTGGCCTTCCCAGCTTTTCATGTAGTTGGGGCCGCCCGCGGCGGCCGCGCCCGCGCCCAGGCCGAAGCGGCCGCGCACGATGTCGTCCCAGCCGCCGATGAGGTCGGTGTAGAGCACGCCGATGGGCAGCTTGATCTCGATCGAATCGGCCGACTGCCAGCGAATGCGCCCGGTCTCGTCGCCCACGATGCCTTCGGTCGCGACCAGTTCGGTGCCGCCCTTCCACTCGAGGAGCCCGCCCATCATGGCGCCGGTGATGCCGCCGAATCCCGGTGGCGCATTCGGACTGCTGGAGACCATGCCCTGCAGCGCGCCGGACATGCCCGAGGCGACCCAGCCGAGCACGTTGGGCAGGAAGCGGCGGTTCTTGGTCCAGTCGTCGCGCGTGGCCTGCGCGGCGTGCGCGAAGCGCAGCACCTCGTTGAACTCCTCGTCGTCGAAGCCGAGGCTGCCCGACTGGTGATAGGTCTTCAGGTAGGTCCCCACGTCGGCCACGAACTTGATGACGAAGATCGTGGTCTCGGCCGCCGGGACCGACGCATCGGGGTCGTTGGCGTTGACGACATCCTTCACCAGCTGCGGCAACTGCGCCGTCGTGCCCAGCAGCATCACGGCCTGGCTGGCCGAGATGCCCTGGTTGAACGCGCGAAGGATGTCGGCCCCGATCTGCAGCGGCTTGGCCGAAGGCTCGACGAAGCCGGCAATGCGGTCGGCCGTGCGCTGCAGCCTATGCGCACGCGGCACGTTGATGAGCGCCCATTGCAGCAAGAAGAGCGGGCCCACGAACGGGAGCCGGCTGCGCTCCAGGTTGCGTATGCCCTTCATGGCCTCGGCGACGACCAGGCCCTCCTGGATGTTGGCCGCGCTCGTGATGAGCATGGCCATCGAGGTCTGCACGCTCGCCAGCGTCGCGATGCTCGCCTCGTTGGCGGCCATCGCGCGGTTGGTGTAGGCCAGGTAGTTGAGGGTGCGCGCCGTGAGCACGTTGGCGCTGTAGGTGGCCGCGTCGGCCGTGTTCTGCAGCTTCATCTTCTCGCGCGCCGCGGTGGCGGTGTTGTAGACCACCAGCACACTCAGGAAGATGACCGGCAGCATCGCCACCAGGTACACGATCGCCTGGCCCGACTGGCGCCGCCGGCGCGCGGATGCGCCGGCAGGGGCCAGGGGGAGCGAAGTGGCGGCTGGAGGCATCACGCGATGTCGATCAGGCCGTCAGAGAAAGCCTTACTTCGTGGCCTCGGCACCGCCCTTGGTGTAGGTGCTCATGTTCATGTTGACCTGGGCATTGGTCGAAGCCTTGCCGGCGGCGGTCTGCGCGTTCGTGACTTCGGTGGCGCCCGACTGGCCGCCCACTTCCTTGGCCATGCCGGCAACCTGGTTGCGCATGGTCTGGCCGAAGAAGCTGAACACGGCGATCGCGGCAATGGCGATCAGGCCCAGGATCACGAGGTACTCGGTCATGCCTTGCCCGCGGATCTTGATCTTCGAGGCAAGTTGGCGGCTCAGCTGGGTCAGACGATGGATTTGCATGAGAGAAGTTCCTGAAAGGTGGCTGAAAGAACAGGCGGATCGTAGGGACGCATCCGTCGCGTGTTCGATACAGTTTTTGCGAATCCCGATACAAATTAACATTCGTAAAAAGATCGCAAAACGCTCGGAATCCTTTAGTTCTCCAAACTGCCCGCGCCTTCGAAACGCAGCTGGCTTTGCCTGCGAAATTCGGTCGGCGTCACACCTTTGATCTCGAGAAATCGGCGATTGAAATTCGAGACGTTATTGAAACCAACTTCGTAACAGATCGAGGTGACGTAGCGCTCGCTCTGCATCAGGAGAAGGCACGCCTTGTTCACCCGCACCTCGTTCACATAGCCCAGAAAACTGTGGCCGGTGGCACGCCGGAAGAGCCGGCTGAAGCGCCCTGCGTTCATGCCGAGCTCGGCCGCGATGTCGGCCGCGCTGATGTCCTTCGCGGGGTCGTTGGCGATGCGCGTGACCACGTCGTCGATGGCCTCGATGCCGTGGTCGCCATCGGTCTGCATGCCTGACAGGAGGCGGTAGTCGGTGCACATCGCCATGTCGGCGAGAAAGTCGCAGAACAGGCTGAAGCGCTTGAGGCCCCGCGCATCCTTCACGCGGTGCCAGTGCGCCTCGGCAGAAGCGGCCATGCCGAAGAACTCGATGCCGTAGCGCGCGCGCTCCAGCATGCGCACCGCCTCCTGCAGTTCGGGAATGCGCTCGGCCGCCTCGAAGATCGGATCGTGCAGGAACTGGATCACCAGGTCGCGCTGCGGCACGCCTTCGGGCGGCGCATCGAGCGAGATCCAGTTGTGCGGCAGCTTGGGGCCGCACAGCACGAGGTGGCCCGGTTCGAAGGCGCCGATCCAGTCGCCCACGAAGGCCTGGCCCGAGGTGGCGACGATCAGGTGCAGCTCGTACTCCTCATGGCAATGCCAGCGCGCGAGCGGTGTCGGAAAGCCGTGTTCGAGGCAGCGCACCAGCCCCACCTCGGTCGATGGCTCGTAGCCGAGCTCGGTCGAGCGGCTGCGCTCGACCTCCAGTTCGGGGAGCAGTTGACGCGGGGATCGTTGGCTGGAACTCGTCATGGCTTTGGGTTGGGCTGACAGGAGACAACACGCCTGCGATCCTGGGATTCGCGGGCGACGCGGCGATGAAACGGCATCTTCGGGGGCAAACAGGCCTGTGGCGCGCTGGCACGTCACGGTGAGCGCAGGGACCGGGTTCGCGGGGCGGAAGATATTGTTTGGGCCTTGCAATTGCCAGACCCTATGCGGACTACGAAGATTCGTATGCGCGCACGGCAAGCGGCGGATTCGCGCCGCCAGCATTGTCTAGACAACCGCTTTCCACGCTGGCGCGCCTGTGCAGCCATCGGCGAGGCCATCGATGGGAGATGCTTGTCTAGACGACCCCGCGCGGACCGGTTTCCAGCCCCTCAAGCCGGGACCAGCACCGTCGCCACGACCACGCCCTGCGCAGCCAAACGTTTGCGCATCGTCAGCACCGCCTGGTCCTTGCTGAAGAGCCGTGCGCGCTGCGCCACCGCGAGGTCGATGAAGACCTGGTCGTCGGGGTCCTTGCACACGCAGGGCGCGCGCGGCGGCTTGTCAGTCAAAAGGCTCACGCGCGCGTCGAAGGCCTCCAGCACGCTGGCCGCCGCCATCTCCCGCTGGGCCAGCCGCCGCGCAATCAGCGGATAGCCGAGCACCCGCGCGAGTTCGGTGCGCATCGGCGCGGTGGCGATCCAGCGCAGTGCGCCGGACGCGAGCGCCGCCGCGAGCGGCAGGCAATCGGGGTTGTCGAACACGAGCAGGTCGAGCGCGATGTTGGTGTCGATGACGACGAGGCCGGTTTCAGGAAGGGTCATGGCGGCGAAGAAAGGAGCGCCGATGTTGCACCATGTGCACCCCTGGTCAGCCGCGGGTCGGGCGCTACGCCCCACAATGCTGCGGCGCGCACCGCGCGTGCTTCCGGACACGCAGCCCTCCTTCCTCATGAAACGACTCCCGCTGTTCTGCCTCGCCCTGCTCGCCTGCGCGCTCGCGCAGGCCGAATGGCTGACCCTGAGCGGCACGCCCGGCGATGCGACCAGCAGCTATGTGCAGGTCGACCCGACCCGCATCGAGGTCGACGGCGCGCGCCGCGGCGTGACCCTGCGCATGAGCCTCGCGAAGGACTTCACCGGCAAGGACGGCTTCAAGCTGCGCTCCTTCGAGGCCCGCGCGAGCGTCGATTGCGAAGCGCGCACCGCCCGCTATGTGAGCGCCACCTACTACAGCCTGCCCAACTTCGTCGGAGAGCCCGTGGCGGTCAAGCAGTTCGAGGACGACGACATCCGCCCGATGACGCTGCCCGGCGCCCCGCCCGAGCTGGCCGCGCGCACGGTCAACGCAGCCTGCAACGTCGGCGGCGGCAAGCAGCCGGATGCCGCGCCGCGCTGAACGCGCCTACTTCCGCGCGGAGCCGGCGACCATGTCGAAGCGGAACAGGCGGCATTCGATAGGACCGTTCCACATGGGTACGCGGCGCGATTCCTTCAGGCGCATCTGCTTGGGCAGCTTCAGGTCCGGCGTGAGGACCCAGGCCGTCCACCCGGCATAGTTCTTCTTCCAGTGGGTGGCCAGTTGCGGGAAGAACTCGCTGCCATCGCCCTCTTCGGTCTGCGCGGATTCGCGCGCGCCTGCACGTCCCGAGCCTGCCACGCCACCGACTTCGATCCGCTCGCCATAGGGCGGATTGAGCATGACCACGCCGCCTTCGGCCGGCGGCATGCGCTGCAGCGCGTCGCCGCCGCGGAACTCGATGGCATCGGCCACGCCGGCGCGCTCCGCGTTGCGCTCGGCAAAGTCGACCATGCGGTGCGACACGTCCGAGCCGAAGATCGCGACGCTGCTCGATCTCACGGCCGCTTGCGCTTCCTTCTTGATCGCGTCCCACACGTGCGCCTGGAACGGCAGCAGCTTCTCGAAACCGAAGCGCCTGAGCGATCCGGCCGCGATGCCGCGCGCAATCTGCGCCGCCTCGATGGGGATGGTGCCGCTGCCGCAGCACGGGTCGTACAGCGGCGCATCGGCGACGTCGCCCGTCTCGGGGTTCCACCAGCCGCTGGCGGCCAGCATGGCGGCGGCCAGGGTTTCCTTCAGCGGGGCATCGCCCTTGTCCTGGCGCCAGCCGCGCTTGAAGAGCGGCTCGCCGGAGGTGTCGATGTAGAGCGTGCAGCTGTCGGTGGTGAGGTGCGCGAACACCCGGGTGTCGGGCCACTGGGTCTCGATGCTGGGGCGCACGCCGTTGGCCTTGGCGCGGAAGCGGTCGGCAATGGCGTCCTTGATGCGCAGGGTGGCGAAGTTCAGGCTCTGCAGCGGGCTGTGCTGGGCGGTGGTCTCGATCTTGAAGGTCTGCTTGGGCGTGAACCAGATCTCCCAGGCCACGCCGCTCGCGATGGCGTAGAGGTCGTTCTCGTTGCGGTAGGGCGCATGGGCCAGCTCCACAAGCACGCGCTGCGCAAGCCGGCTGTGCAGGTTGAGCTTCAGGGCGTCGCGCCAGTCGGCACGCACCCGCACGCCGCCACGCAGCGTGAGCAGGTCTTGCCCGACGCGGCCGGTCAGGGCATGCACCTCTTGAGCGAGGAATTCCTCGACGCCGGCGGCGCAAGGCAGGAAAAAGGAAAGATCGTTCACGGAAAGTTGGCCATCGGGAAGCCCGACTAGGGGACTCCATTGTCGCCGCGTCATGAACCTTCTCTATATAGTCGATTTGCCGATGACTCCCACCCCCGCTCCCACGGTTGCCCCGGCCGCCGACGCCAGCGACCGCTTCGCGATCCAGTGCGAGGTGCTGCGGCTCTCGATCCGGCCCATCGGCCCGGTGCTGCTGGTGCAATACCTGCTCAATTGCGGCGTGGCGGCGCTCTTCGCCTGGCAATACTCGCTCGCGCGCGCCCTGGTGTGGATCGCGCTCATCACCGGGGTGACGGTGATGCGCGGCTTCTTTCCCCAGCGCCTGCCCGAGCCCTTCACGCCCGAAAGCCTGCGCCACGCCCAGCGCGTGCACACGCTGCGCACCGCTGTCTGGGAACTGGCGCACGGGCTGGCCGGCGTGCTGCTCTTCAACCCCGGGCGACCCGACCAGCAACTGCTGCTCGGACTGATGCTGATGGGCATGACGCTGTCGTCGGCGTTTTCGGTGTCGTTCTACACGCCGGCCACGCAACTGGCGATCACGCTGCTGCTCGCGCCGGTGATCGTCACCGGCCTCACGCTCGGCGCGCCGACGATGATGGCCGTCTCGGTGATCGGCATCGGCCTCACCGCCATGATGTGGAAGCTGGTGGCCGAGCGCTCGCGCCAGCTCGAGGAGAACATCGGCCTGCGCCTGAACGAGCGCACGCTGCGCGAACAGGCGCTTGCGGGCCTGCGCGCCTCCGAGCAGGCGCAGGCCGAGCGCTTGCGCTTCTTCTCGGCCGCCAACCACGACCTGCGCCAGCCGGTGATGGCCATCGGCCTGCAGGCCGAGGTGCTGCGCCAGCAACTGGACACCGGCGCGGACGCCGGTGCGGTGCAGCACACCGTGGTCTCGCTCGCGCGGGCGCAGCAGGCGCTGGAAGGGCTCACCAACCAGCTGCTCGAAATCGGCCGCATCGAGGCCGCCGTCGATCCGCTGCGGCCCGTGGCAGTGGCGCTGGCACCGCTGCTGCAGGACCTGGCGCGCCAGGCCGGCGACGGCCGCGTGACCGTGCGCTGCCCGGCCGCCGCGGTGGCATGGACCGATGCGGTCTCCCTGCGCCGCGTGCTGGCCAACCTGGTCGACAACGCGGTCAAGTTCACGCCGCGCGGCCGCGTGCTGCTGGCGGTGCGGGCGCGCCGCCGGGGCGCCGGGCGGGCCTGGCGCGTCGAGGTGCGCGACAGCGGCATCGGCATCGCGGCGGACGCGCAGGAGCGGGTGTTCAACGACTTCGAGCAGATCGGCAACGTCGAGCGCAACCTGCAGCACGGGCACGGCCTGGGCCTCGCGATCGTGCGGCGGCTGGCGGCGCAGTTGGGCATCGAGGTCTCGCTGCGCTCCGCGCCGGGCCGGGGTTCCGTGTTCGGCTTCGAGCTGCCCGCGGCGCCGGGCTATGGCGCAGCGGCGTTGCAGCCGGCGCCCCCACCGCAGCCCGGCCCCGAGGCTGCACCCGCGCTGCGCCCCGGCCTTGCCGTGCTGGTGGTGGAAGACAACGCCGTGGTGGCCGACAGCCTTTTTGCGCTGCTGCGGCAGTGGGAGGTGGAACCGCGCGTCTACGCCAGTGCCGCCGAAGCGCTGGCGCTGGCCGACCTGCGCGCGCTCGATGCAGCGCTGTGCGACATCCGCCTGCCGGGCGCACTCGACGGCATCGCGCTGGCCGAGCGGCTGCAGGCGCAGAACCCCGCGCTCACCATCGCGCTGATTTCCGCCGACATCAACGAGGCCACCCAGCGCCTGGCCACCGAGCGCGGCTGGCATGCGCTGCGCAAGCCCGTGCAGCCGGAGGAGCTGCGCGGCGTGCTGCTGCGGGCCCGGCAGCGGCCTTGACGGCCCGAGCGGCAGGCCTGGCACGCCCCATGCAACACCGAAGGCCACGCCTTCCGGGATATGCTCCGCGCACAGGCCGCCCGCCCTGCCCCCGATGTCTGCCGAGACCCCTCTTCATCCCCTTGCCGCCGTCCCGCGCGGCCAGCGCTATGGCACCGTGGCCATCGCGCTGCACTGGCTGCTCGCGGCCATGATCGTCGGCTCGCTCGGCGTGGGGCTCTACATGACGGGGCTGCCGTTCTCGCCGCAGCGCATCAAGCTCTACAACTGGCACAAATGGGCCGGCGTCACGATCCTTCTGTTGTCGGCGGTGCGGCTCCTGTGGCGGCTTGCGCACCACCCGCCCGCGATGCCGGCGCAGATGCTGGCCGCCATGCCACGCTGGCAGATTGCGGGCTACCGGGCGAGCCACGCGGCGATGTACCTGCTGTTCTTCGCGGTGCCGCTGTTCGGCTGGGCCTACACCTCGGCGCTGGGCATTCCTGTCGTGTGGTTCGGCGTGCTGCCGCTGCCCGACTTCGTGCCGCTCGACAAGGACCTCGCCGAGGCCATACTCAAGCCGCTGCACAAGGGCAGCGCCTTCACGCTGGCAGCGGTTTCGCTGCTGCACGTGGCGGCGGCCCTCAAGCACCACTGGATCGACCGCGACGGTCTCTTGAAACGCATGTGGCCTGAACCTCGCCACCCACGCAACTGAAGGAACCTGCCGGATGACGCGCCTCTTTCTTCCGATCCTGCTGACCCTCGCCGCGGCAATGCCCGCCGCCGCCGAGCCGGGCGCGAGGCTGGTGGCCGACAAGAGCCAGATCGCCTTCGTCAGCAAGCAGATGGGCGTGCCGATGGAAGGCACCTTCAGGAAGTTCGATGCGCAGATCGCCTTCGACCCCAAGAAGCCCGAGGGCGGCAGCGTCGCGCTGCAGATAGCTACCGCCGGCGCCGGCTTCGGCGTGCCGATGAGCGATGCCGAGCTGCCCAAGGCGCCATGGTTCGACGCCGAGAAATTTCCCCAGGCCACGTTCCAGTCGAGCGCCATCAAGGCGCTGGGCGATGGCAGGTTCGAGGTGGCGGGCAAGCTCACCATCAAGGGCACGTCCAGGCAGATCACGGTGCCCTTCACGATCGCCCCGGCCGGCGGCAACTACGCGGTGGCCAGCGGGTATTTCACGATCCAGCGGCTGGACTACAAGGTGGGCGACGGCGAATGGACCGACACCTCGGTGGTCGGCAACGACGTGCAGGTGCGCTTCAAGCTCACGCTCGCAGGCCTCGGGCCGCTCTGATATTCACCTTTCCGATTGCACATCCCATGTCCCTCATTCCCACTGCCATGAAGAAGCTCGTCCTCGCCTCGGTGCTGTCGGCCACGGCGCTGCCGTTCGCCGCCATCGCGCAGGAATACACGGCCCCCGCCGTGGCCGCCAAGCCCGCGGGCGGCCCCGTGAAGAACGGCAACTACGTGATCGACCCCACGCACACCTTCGTGATGTACGAGATGGGCCACTACGGCACCACCACCAACCGCGGCCGCTTCAGCACCAAGGACGGCTCGGTGCAGATCGACGGCACGGGCACGAGCGGCAAGGTCGACATCACCATGGACATCGGCACCATCAACACCGGCGTCGACCTGCTCAACCGCCATGTGCAGAGCAAGGATTTCTTCAACGTCGCCGAATTCCCGACCGGCCGCTTCGTTGCCGACCGCATCGACTTCGCCGGCGACAAGGTGGTCGACGTGCCGGGCACCCTCACGCTCATGGGCCAGACCCGGCCGGTGACGCTGAAGGCCGTGCGCTTCAACTGCTACCTGAACCCGCTGATCAACCGCCAGGTGTGCGGCGGCGACTTCGAGACCACCGTGCAGCGCAGCGACTGGGGCATCAACTGGGGGCTGAACTTCGGCTTCGAGAACAAGGTGAAGCTGCTGGTGCAGGTGGAAGCGGTGAACGTGCAGCAATGACGGTGAAAGGAACCAGGACATGATGGACACCACACTCGCCCTGCTCGGCATCGCCGGCGCCATGACGGTGGGCGCCATGAGCCCCGGCCCGAGCTTCGTCATGGTCGCGCGCACGGCCGTGGCTTCGCGCAGCGATGGGCTCGCGGCGGCGCTGGGCATGGGCGCGGGCGGCCTCGTCTTCGCGATTGCCGCGCTGGCCGGGCTGCAGGCGGCGTTCCTCGCGGTGCCGGGGCTTTACCTCGCGATCAAGGGCTTCGGCGGCGCGTACCTGATCTACCTGGGCTTTCGCATCTGGCGCGGTGCGCGGCAGCCGCTGGCGATGACGCAGGATTCGGACGCTTCGCCGCGACAGCAAAGCCGCGGCAAGCGCACCTTCCTGCTCGGGCTCGCCACACAGGTCAGCAATCCGAAGACGGCCGTGGTGTACGCGAGCATCTTCGCGGCCTTCCTGCCGCGCGAGGTGCCGCTGGTGCTGGCGCTCGCGGTGCCGGCGGTGATCTTCTGCATCGAGACGGGGTGGTACGCGATCGTCGCGCTCGCCCTCTCCTCGGCCGCGCCGCGTTCGGCCTACCTGCGCTACAAGGCCTGGATCGATCGCGCGGCCGGCGGCGTGATGGGCCTGCTGGGCCTGCGGCTCGTGTGGTCGGCCGTGCGCGGCAACTGAAGCCCACCCGTTCGGGCTGAGCTTGCCGAAGCCTCGCGCAGCGCTTCGACACGCTCAGCGTGAACGGTTTTTCGAGTGCAGGTTGCCGGGGATCACAGCAAGCTCTCGGGCGTCAACGGCGCCAGCAGTTCGAGCATCGTGCGGTCCCAGAAACCGGAGTCGGGCTCTTCGGTCAACACCGTGGTCTTGCCCGCGTCTTCGCTGATCCACTCGATGTGCGATTCGCCGCTGCCTTCGACAAAGCGCAGCCGGTAGGCGCCCTGCTGCTTCAGCACATCGATGAGCTTGAGCGCCTGCTGCGCCATTTCGGCGCTGCGAATGAAGAGACCGATCTCGGTGTTGTGCGTCTCCGAGCGCGGATCGAAATTCATCGAGCCGACGAAGAGGATGCTGCGGTCGATCACCGCCGACTTCGCATGCAGCCGGCCCACCGAGGTGCCGAACAAGCCGAGCCGCACGCTGCGCCGCGTGCGGTTGGTGCTCAGCTCGTAGAGGTCGGCGCCGAGCTTGAGCATCTCGGGCCGATAGCGGCGGTAGGCGGTGTGCACCAGCGGCTCGTCGGTGGCGGCGAGCGAGTTGGTGACCACGCTGATCTTCACGTTGCGCCCGCGGATCTCCTTCATCACCTCGATCCCCGCGGCGCCCGGGATCAGGTAGGGCGAGACGATGGTCACTTCGCTGCGCGCGCGGCGCATCTGCTCGACGACGTTGTAGCGCACGCTGTCGACATCGAGCAGCGGCACGCCGCCGTACGACGCGGTCTTGCCGATCACGCGGTCGGGCGAATCGGCATACGCCTCGGCGAGGGTCCAGATCAGGCCGAGCTTGCCCGCGTTCAGGTCGTCGGCCATCGGGCTGTAGCCGAGCAGGTCGTTGGGCGCGGGCTTCGGCGGCGGGGGCGTGGTGTCGGGGCCGGTGGCGGCGTCGAAGCGCTTCTGCAATTCTTCGCGCGAGAGGTCGCTCGCGATGATCGACTGGACCGGCCGCACGTAGACGCTGTTCCAGTACTGGTCGAACAGCGCACCAAGGCGCGGGATCAGCGCGCCGGCAACGAAGGTGTCGAGGTCGATGAAGTTCTCGCCCGAAGTGCGCGTGAAGTACTGGTTGCCGATGTTGCGGCCGCCCGCCACCGCCATCGCGCCGTCGGCGATGAAGAGCTTGTTGTGCATGCGGCGGTTGACGCGGCTGAAGTCGAAGAGCGAGGCGGTGAAGCGCTTCAGGAGACTGCCGCGCCCGGCCGGGAACGGATTGAAAAGCCGCAGCTCGACGTTCGGCGTGGCGGCCAGGCCGAGCAGCAGTTCGTCTTCGCCGGACGTGTACAGGTCGTCCATCAGGAGGCGCACGCGCACGCCGCGCTGCGCCGCATCGCGCAGGGTACGCAGCAGGTAGCGGCCGGTCTCGTCGTTCTCGATCTGGTAGTACTGCACGTCGAGCGTGCGCTGGGCGCGGCGCGCGAGCTGGATGCGGGTGTCGAAGGCGAAGTCGCCGCCGGGCATCAGGCGGAAACCGCTCAGGTCGGGGTCGGGCTGCGAGGCCAGCGCGATCTTGCCAAGCGCGGTGTCGGCCGAGACGGCGATGGCCTTGGTGGGCGGGCGCGGCGGCTCGTCGGGCAAGGCGGCGCAACCCGCGAACAGCGATGCGGCCACGATGGCGAAGACCCAATGCCCACAGCGCGACAGCAGGCGACGGGTCATCGGCGGCTTTCTACAGGGCCTTGCGGAGGTTGGCAGGAGCGATGCGCAGCGCTTCGCGGTACTTGGCCACGGTGCGGCGCGCGCACTCGATGCCCTGCTCTTTCAGCATCTCGGAAATCTGGCTGTCCGACAGCGGTTTCTTGATGCTCTCGGAACTCACGAACTGCTTGATGAGCGCGCGCACCGCGGTGCTCGATGCGTTGCCGCCGGTCTCGGTGCCGAGTGCCGAGCCGAAGAAGTACTTGAGTTCGACCGTGCCGAACGGCGTGGCCATGTACTTGGCGGTGGTCACGCGCGAGATGGTCGATTCGTGCAGGCCCAGTTCGTCGGCGATCTCGCGCAGCACCAGCGGGCGCATCGCGAGCTCGCCGTGCACGAAGTAGCTCTTCTGCCGCTCGACGATGGCGTTGCTCACGCGCAGGATGGTGTCGAAGCGCTGCTGGATGTTCTTGATGAACCAGCGCGCCTCCTGCAGCCGCTGCGACAGCGCCTGGCTGCCTTCGCCCTTGTGCGACTTGAGTGCGCCGGCGTAGATGTCATGCACGCGCAGGCGCGGCATCACCTCGGGATTGAGCATGACCCGGAACTTCACGTTGGTGCCGCGGCCGGTCTTGGTGACGATCACATCGGGAATGACGATGTTGCGTTCGACGTCGACAAAGCGGCGGCCCGGCTTGGGTTCGAGCCGCGCAATGATCTGCAGCGCCGAGCGCACGAGTTCTTCGTTGGTGCGCGTGAGCGTGGCCAGGCGCTTGAAGTCGCGCCGCGCGAGCAGCTCCATCGGCTGCTTGCAGATCGCGATGGCGGTCTTGCGGATGAGTTCTTCGTCTTCGGTCTCGTCTTCGCTCGCGAGCGCGCGCAGCTGGATGCCCAGGCACTCGCCCAGGTCGCGCGCGCCGACACCGGCGGGCTCCAGGCTCTGCAGCAGGCCGAGCGCCACCTGGAAGTGGTGCACGAGCTCGTCGAACTGGTCGTTGTCGTCGCCCGCGAGGCCCGAGGCCAGTGCGGGAAGCGAGTCTTCGAGGTAGCCGTCGTCGTTGAGCGATTCGATGAGGAAGCGCAGCGCTGCGCTGTCGTTCTCGTTCAGGCGCAGGCTCAGCGCCTGGCGGTGCAGGAACGACTGCAGCGACTCCTGGCTGCGCGCGAGCTCGGTGGCGTCGGCGCGCTCGTCGTCGCCCAGGTTGTTCTGGCGCGCGGGCGCGTCGCTGCCCCACTCGCTGTCGTCGGGCGCCATGTCGACGGTGCCGTCGCCTTCCCAGTCGGGCTCGCGCTCGGCGATTTCGGCGGCGGGGCCGTCGGTGTCGGGGGTCGAGGTGGTTTCAGTCGCGGTCGTCGCGCTGCTGGTCGGGACCGGGGCGAAATCGCCTTCGCCTGTTTCGCCGCCGTCGTCGCGCGGCACCGGCGTGTCGACGGCATCGAGTCCGAATTCCTCGCGCGCCGCTTCTTCAGCGGTGCGCTCGAGGAACGGGTTCTCGTCCAGCATCTGCTCGACCTCCTGGCTCAGCTCGAGCGTGGAAAGCTGCAGCAGGCGAATCGACTGCTGCAGCTGTGGCGTGAGCGCCAGATGCTGCGAGACGCGAAGGGACAGCCCTTGCTTCATGAAGAACTCGACCCTCCCTTACATGCGGAAGTGTTCGCCCAGGTACACCCTGCGTACCTCGGCGTTGTCGACGATCTCCGAGGGTGTGCCTTGTGCCAGCACGTGCCCGTCGCTGATGATGAAAGCGTGATCGCAGATGCCCAGCGTTTCACGCACGTTGTGGTCGGTGATGAGCACGCCGATGCCACGCTCCTTCAGGAAACTGATGATCCGCTGGATCTCGATCACAGCGATCGGGTCGATGCCGGCGAAGGGCTCGTCCAGCAGGATGAAGCGAGGTTGCGTTGCCAGCGCGCGTGCAATTTCGACGCGGCGGCGTTCGCCGCCCGAGAGCGCCAGCGCAGGCGAATCGCGCAGGTGATCGACGCGCAGGTCGGTCAGCAATTCGGACAGGCGCTCCTCGATGTGCTTCTTGGACAGCGCCACCACCTTGCCGCTCTCGTTGGGTTCGCGCTGCAGCTCGAGCACGGCGCGCACGTTTTCCTCGACGGTGAGCTTGCGGAAGATCGACGCTTCCTGCGGCAGGTAGCTCAGGCCCATGCGCGCGCGGCGGTGGATCGGCATGTGGGCGATCGGCTCGCCGTCGATGGTGATCTCGCCCGCGTCGGCGCGCACGAGCCCGACGATCATGTAGAACGACGTGGTCTTGCCGGCGCCGTTGGGGCCGAGCAGTCCGACGACTTCGCCCTTCTGCACGTCGAGTGAGACGTCCTTCACGACGGTGCGGCTGCCATAGCTTTTCTGCAGGCCGCGCGCGACGAGGCGGCTGCCCGGGACGTTGTTGGCTTCCTGGATTCCGGCGGTTTCGATCACTTGCGCCCTTCTCCCTCTCCACTCAGCGTGGTGGTCGGGCGCAGGCCGGAGCCGGGCGCGGGGGTGGGAGCCGGCGGCGCGGGCTTCGCGCCGGCCGGGGCCGAGGCGCCGGGCTTGGGCGCAGTGGCGGCCTTGGGCGTGAGGATGGTCTTGACGCGGCCGGTGGGGGTCGATGCGTTCACTGCCGTGTTCGGCGGCACGGTCGAGCCGTTGACGGTGTAGGTGTCGTTGCTCTGGTCGTAGACGATCAGCGCGCCCTGGCTCTCGTCGTTCGGCGTGGCACCGAGCAAGCGGCGCATGGTGGCGTTGCGGATGAACTTGACGTTGTCGGCGCGGCTGTCGTACTCGATGACTTCGGATTCGCCCTCGATCCACTCGTCGGGCGCATTGCGCTTCTGCTTGTAATAGGCGCGCTTGCCGGGCGCCGCGGTGACCACGCCGTACTGGTAGCCCTCAGCATCCTGGCGCACATCCAGGCGCGCGCCGCGGATGATGATCGTGCCCTTCGTGACGAGCACGTTGCCGGTGAACACGCTGGTCTGCTTCAGGTCGTCGTAGCGCATGGCGTCCGACTCGATGTTCATCGGCTTGCTGCGGTCTGCGGTCTCTGCCAGGACGCCCGAGGCGAGGCCGGCCAGCAACAGCGCGCCGATGGCCAGGCGGCCGATGCGACGAACGAGGGGGGTGTTGTTTGGGTAGGAGGGCAATGTCATAGAGGCACGAAACTTGCTCCGAACCATTGTATGCGGCGCGGTAACACCTGTTATCAACGCCGATGAAAAAGGCCCGCCAAAGCGGGCCGGTGTTCCGTCAGGGAGACACCGCGAAACCGGCTCCGCCGGGCCGCGGGTGTTGCCCCAGTAAGGGGGGAGGCGCAGCGGACACGAAGCGCCGCGCAGCCCGGGGGTCAGCCCTTCTTCGCTTCGCCGACCAGGAAGTTGACGACCTGCAGCACGTTGGTCATGTTGCCGGCGGTTTCGCCATCCACATACCAGCGGCCGGCCACGGCCATCGCCGGCACGCCGGCCACCTTGTAGGCGTCGGTCATCTGCGAGGCGCGCTTGGCCTTGCTGGCCACGCCGAACGAGGTGAAGACTTCCTTGAACTTGGTGCCGTCGATGCCGTTGGCGGCAACCCAGGCAATGATGTTGGCATCGCCGTTCACGTTCTGGCGCTGCTTGTGGATCGCGTTGAAGACCTTCGGCTGGAATTCGTCGACCTTGCCCAACGCCTCGAGCGCGTAGTACAGGCGCTGCTTGGCTTCGACGTCGTTCCCCACGAAGGGCACCGGGATGCGGCGCAGGACCACGTCCTTCGGTGCCGTCTTGGCCCAGGCTTCGAGCGACGGCTCGAAGTCGTTGCAATGGGGGCAGTTGTACGAGAAGAACTCGACCACCTCGATCTTGCCGGCCGGTGCATCGACCGGCACGCGCTTGTCGAGCACGAGGTACTGGGAGCCGGCCTTGGGCACCTTGGCCTGAGCGTGGGCCGGATTGGCGGCCAGCGAAAGCAGCCCGAGCGAAGTGGCGGCCAGCGAAAAGTCACGACGTTTCATTGAAAGGGTTCTCCTGTTGGTACGGCAGACTGAGCCGGCGCGCCGCGAGGAGTTCCCTCGCACGGGGCGCGCCCGGGGCGCTGAATGGTGGCGGCAAATGCCGGGCGGCGAAGCTTAAGGGCTATTTATGGCAGCAGCAGCCACCGGTCAGCGCTGCACGCGGACCAGGGCCGATTCGAGGCCGCCGCCGTCGAGCCGCTCCTTGAGGCGGTCGGCGTCGTCCTTCTTGTTGAACGGACCGGCGCGCACGCGGTAGACGGTGCGGCCGGCCTGCTCGCGCTCGGTGACCCGGGCCTCGACGCCCATCAGCGACAGCTTGGCGCGCTGCGCCTCGGCGTCGTCGGTGGTGCGGAAGGCGCCGGCCTGCACGAAATACATGAACGGGTCGGCACCCGAGGATGCTGCGGCGGCGGTGTTGGCATTGCTGCTTGGCGCGGCGGACGCCACGGTCGTGCTGCCTGAGCCGGTACCCGCACGGGCACGGGCCAGGTCGCCCAGCGGATCGTTCGACGGCGGCAGCGCGTTGGCCTCGGCCGGCACGGGTGCCGCGCGCGTCGGCTTGGGCGCGACCACCACGGGCACCGGTGCGGTGGCCGGGGGCGGCGTGCCGGGCGCGACGGCGGTGGTGCTGGTAGCGGGTTCGCCGGTGATCGGGTTGACCGGACCGGCGGCGGCCGGCGGCGTCGGCCTGGCGGCACCGGCCTTGCCGGCCAGCGGTGCGTTGGGGTCCCAGTCGCGGTTCTTGCGGGCTTCGGCTTCGTCCTGCTCGGCGCCGCCCTTTTGCGTCTTGGTCACGAACGGGATCGGCACCTTGGTCACGTAGACCGCGATGCCCAGCGCCACGCCCAGGCCGATCACCAGCCCGATGATCAGGCCGATGACGATGTTGCCGCGTTGTCTGGTTGTCTTCTTCATGGTGAGGTTCACATCTTGCTCGGCGCACTGACGCCGAGAATCGCGAGGCCATTGTGCAGCACCTGCGCGGTTGCGGCGACCAGTGCCAGGCGGGCCAGCTTGACCTTTTCGTCGTCCACCAGGATGCGCTCGGCGTCGTAGTAGCTGTGGTAATTGGCGGCCAATTCGCGCAGGTAGAAAGTGACGTCGTGCGGGGCGAAATCCTTCGAGGCCGCGGTGAGCATGGCGGGGTACTTGGCCAGCAGCAGCATCAGCGCCTGCGCCGGAGGGCTCTCGAGCGGCGACAGGTCCACATCCTTGAGCGTGGCGGCATCGCCACCCCAGCCGGCCAACACCGAGCAGATGCGCGCATGCGCGTACTGCACGTAGTAGACCGGGTTGTCGTTGTTCTTCGTCACCGCGAGGTCGACGTCGAAGGTGTACTCGGTGTCGGGCTTGCGGCTCAGGAGGAAGAAGCGCACGGCGTCCGTGCTGGTCCATTCGATCAGGTCGCGCAGCGTGACGTAGCTGCCGGCGCGCTTGCTGATCTTGACCTCTTCGCCGCCCTTCATCACGCGCACCATGGTGTGCAGCACGTAGTCGGGATAGCCCTCGGGAATGCCTTCGCCCGCCGCCTGCAGCCCGGCGCGCACCCGCGCGATCGTGCCGTGGTGGTCGGTGCCCTGGATGTTCACGACCTTGTGAAAACCGCGCTCCCACTTGGCGATGTGATAGGCGACGTCGGGCACGAAGTACGTGTACGTGCCGTCCTTCTTCTTCATCACCCGGTCCTTGTCGTCGCCGTAGTCGGTCGACTTGAGCCAGAGCGCGCCGTCTTTCTCATAGGTCTTGCCGGCGGCCACGAGCTTGCCCACGGCGGCTTCGACGCGGCCGCTGGTGTACAGGCTCGACTCGAGGTAGTAGTTGTCGAAGCGCACGCGGAAGGCCTGCAGGTCCAGGTCCTGCTCGCGGCGCAGGTACGCCACGGCGAATTCGCGGATGGAATCGATGTCGTCGATGTCGCCGCTCGCGGTGTATTCGCGGTCGTCCGACTTGACGGTCTTCTTTGCCTTGAAGTCCTCGGCGATGTCGGCGATGTAGTCGCCGTTGTAGGCCGGAGCCTTTTCGCCGCTCGGCCACTCGGCGTCGCCGGGCTTGAAGCCGCGGGCGCGCAGTTGGGTGCTGTTGGCCAGCGTCTGGATCTGTACGCCGGCGTCGTTGTAATAGAACTCGCGCCAGACGCTGTCGCCCTGGGACGCGCGCAGGTTGCAGATGGCGTCGCCCAGCGCGGCCTGGCGGCCGTGGCCCACGTGCAGCGGGCCGGTCGGGTTGGCCGAGACGAACTCGACCAGCACCTTCTCGCCAGTGGCGGGCTGCTGGCCGAAAGTGTTACCTGCGGACAGCACCTCGCGCACGATCTGCTGCTTGGCAGCGGTCTTCAGGCGGATGTTGAGGAAGCCGGGGCCGGCGATCTCGATCGCTTCCACCCATTGGGAGAAAGCGGGGGTGGCGAGCAGCGCGGCGCTCAGTTGCTCGGCCAGTTCGCGCGGCTTCTTCCCGAGCGGTTTGGCCAGTTGCATGGCGGCGGTGCTGGCGAAATCGCCATGCGCGGCCACCTTGGGCGATTCGAACGCGGCTTTGGCGCCAGCGCCGGGGGAGAGGGATTCGAGCGTGTTCGCGAGCGCCGCGAGCAGCTCCTGTTTGACCAATAGCATCTGTGAATTTTACCGGGGGCAAACCCGGGCGCTGTTGACGATCGTCATCCGATCGTTGCCTCCGGCCGTTAGGATGGGCGGCCCCGGGGCGGGGCACCTGTCACAACTCAACCTTGCAAGGACATATCACCATGAAGAAGTTCCTTTCCCTGGTCGCCCTGGGCGCCTGCCTTTCCTTCGGCGCCGCACAGGCACAAGACAAGGCCCCCGCGCCCGCTGTCGCCCCGGCCGCCGCCGCGCCTGCTGCCGCAGCACCCGCCGCCGGCGCCACCTGCGACGCCAAGGCCATCGACAAGAACGGCAAGCCGCTGGCCGGCGCCGCCAAGGCCAGCTCCATCAAGAAGTGCGAGAAGGAAGCCAAGGCCGCCGCAGCACCCGCTTGCGCCGCCAAGGCCATCGACAAGAACGGCAAGCCGCTGGCCGGTGCCGCCAAGAACAGCTTCATCAAGAAGTGCGAGAAAGACGCCAAGGCCTGATGAGGTCCGCGTTGCGCTGACGAAGATCAGCGCCTGAAAGAAGAAAGAGCCCGCCCCGTGCGGGCTTTTTCATTACTTGCCGAAGCCGCGTGCGAGGAACACGGCGACCAGCGGAATCAGCGCGATCAGGTGGGCCTGCACCATCACCAGCTTGCGCGTCTTCTTGATGTCGTCTTCGGCCGGCAGCTTGCCGGTGGAACGCAGCGTCTTGCGCCAGCGGAAATAAGTGAGCGTCGGAAAGATCGACAGCACGCCCACGATGATGAAGAGTCCCAGCTTCACGTGCAGCAGCGGATTGGTCCAGTACCAGGCCGTGCCCTTCACGCCCCACCAGGTGCGCGCAATACCGGTGACAAGCACCGCGATGGCGGCGATGCCGTAGACCATGTCGACCTTGGCGAGCCGCTCGACGACCGCGGCGTTGAGCCACTGCACGCGGCAAAGAGCTGCTTCACTGGAAATGAACACGACCATCGTGAGGATGGCAAGCAAGTGCACGTAGGCGAGGATGGCTTCGAGGGTCATCGATGGCTTTCTTCCGGAACAGGTTGCAAATGCAAACAGATTGTGACGCCGCTCCCGCCGCTTCAGGCCGTTCGTCCCCAGAATTCCGGTTGTCCGTACTGCTCCTTGAGGAAATCAAGCCACAGGCGCACCCGCAGCGGCAGGTGCTTGGCGCCCGCGAACACCGCGTAGATGCCGTTGGGCGGCGCGGCGAATTCGTCGAGCACCGGCACCAGCAGCCCCGCGTCGATCTCGGCCTCGACTTCCCAGGTGCTGCGCCAGGCGATGCCGTGGCCCGCCAGGCACCAGTCGTGCAGCACCTGGCCGTCGGAACAATCGAGCGGGCCGCTCGGGCGCAGGTGGATCAGCTCTTCCACGCCGGCCTCGGCGGTGACGCGAAACGCCCAGCCGCGCGTCTGCGATGCATCGCTCGACAGCGCGAGGCAGGCAAAGCGCGACAGGTCGCCGGGATGCTTGGGCGTGCCGTGGCGACGCAGGAAATCGGGCGTCGCCACGCAGCGGCGGCGGTTGTCGGCCAGGCGCACGCTCACGAGCGAGGAGTCGGGCAGATCACCCACGCGTACCGCGCAATCGAAGCTCTCGCCGGTCACGTCGACCACGCGGTCGCTGAGGTTGAGCGAGATCGTCACCTCGGGATGCATTGCATGAAAGCGCGGCACCAGCGGCGCGACGTGCCGTCGCCCGAAGCCGGCCGGCGCCGTCACCCGCAGATGCCCGCTGGCCTTGACGCCACCGGCGCTCACGCTGGCCTCGGCGTTCTGGAATTCGGTGAGCAGGCGCTGGCAGTCTTCGAGAAACGCGCTGCCCTCGTGCGTGAGCGTGATGCGCCGCGTGGTACGCACCAGGAGCTTGACGCCCAGCCGCTCCTCCAGCGCATCGAGCCGGCGCCCCATGATCGCGGGCGCCACGCCCTCGGCCTTGGCCGCGGCGGTGAGGCTGCCGCGGGTCGCCACCGAGACGAAGGATTCGAGTTGCTTCAGGCGGTCCATGGGGCGGGAACTATATAGATAACGCCCGCGAGCCGGCCTCAGCCGCCGGAGGTCGCGCCAGCGGCCCGAAGCGCGGCGATTTCCGGTTCGCTGTAGCCCACCTCCCTCAGCAGCTCGTCGCCGTGCTCGCCGATGCGCGGCGGCTGCAGGCGGATGCCGGGGCGCTCGCCGCCCAGCGTGAAGGGCGCGAGCGGCACCTTGGCCATGTGCCCGTCGTTCATGCGCACGGGCGCCAGGCCGCCGGTGGCGTTCAGGTGCGGATCGTCGAACAGTTCCTCCGGCTTGGTGATCGGCGCGAAGGGCAGCTCGTTCTGCTCGAACACCGCGGCCAACTCGGCCGCGCTGCGGTCGGCCAGGTGCGAGCGCAGGATCGGCATCATCCAGTCGCGCGCGAGCACGCGGTCGTTGTTGGTCGCGAGGCGCGGGTCGGCCAGCATGTCTTCGAGGCCGAAGGCCTTGCAGAAGATCGCCCACTGCTTGTCGCTGACGGCCGCCAGGAAGATCTGCTCGCCGTCCTTCACGGTGAAGACGTCATACACCGCCCAGGCCGAGATGCGGCTGGGCATCGGGTCGGCGGCCTTGCCGGTGGCGGCGAACTGCATCATGTGCTGCGCGACCAGGAACACGTTGTTCTCGAACAGCGCGGCCTGCACCTCGCAGCCCTTGCCCGTTGCGTCGCGCTGGCGCAGCGCAGCCATCGCGCCGATGGCGCCGAACATCCCGCCCATGATGTCGTTCACGCTGGTGCCCGCGCGCAGCGGATCGCCCGAGCGCCCGGTCATGTAGGCGAGGCCGCCCATCATCTGCACCACTTCGTCGAGCGCGGTGCGGTGGTCGTAGGGACCGGGCAGGAAACCCTTGTGGCTCACGTAGATGAGGCGCGGGTTGAGCTTGCCGAGCGTTTCGTAGTCGAGCCCCAGCTTCTTCATCGTGCCGGGCTTGAAGTTCTCGCTCACGATGTCGGCGGTGGCGATCAGGCGCAGCGCGGCCTCCACCCCTTCGGGCTTCTTCAGGTCGAGCGCGATGCTTTTCTTGTTGCGGTTGAAGGTCGGAAAGAAGCCTGAGCCCGAGCCGAGCAGGCGGCGCGTGTTGTCGCCCTCGATGGGTTCGACCTTGATGACTTCGGCACCGAGGTCGGCCAGCAGCAGGCCGCAGGTCGGGCCCATGACCATGTGGGTGAATTCGACGACGCGAACGCCGGCGTAAGGAAGAGGATTGGCTTCAGACATGTGCGTTGTGTTCCTGGACGAAGCCCTTGGGCAAACCGGCTTCGGGCGTCATGCCATAGACCGGCTCGCCGGGCAGGCCGGCCATGAGCGGCGCGCGCGCCGCGATGAGTTTTTCGATGTCGATGCCAGTACGAACGCCCATGGCCTCGAACATGAAGACGAGGTCTTCGGTCACGGCGTTGCCCGAGGCACCGGGTGCGTAGGGGCAGCCGCCGAGACCGCCGAGCGAGGCGTCGAAGGTGCGCACGCCTTCGTCCCACGCCGCGAGGCAGTTCGCGATGCCGAGGCCGCGTGTGTTGTGCATGTGGGCCGCGCCGGCGTGCACGCCAATCTCGGCGCGCAGGCGCCTGAAGAGCCGCCGCACCTGCGCGGGATTGGCGTAGCCCACGGTGTCGGAGAGGCCCGCCTCTTCGGCGCCAGCCTCGATGCACTGCGCGGCGAGGCGGATCACGTCGTCTTCCGGCACCACCCCCTGCAGCGTGCAGCCGAAGGCGGTGGAGATGCCGGCTTCGAGCCTCACCTGCGGTGCGACCCCGCGGCGCAGGTCGGAGATGGCGCGCACCTCCTCGACCATTTCAGTCGGCGTCTTGCGCACGTTGGCGAGCGAATGCGCCACGCTCGCCGACACCGGCATCGTGAGCTTGTGCACGCCCGCTTCGAGCGCGGCCTCTGCGCCCTTGCGGTTGGGCACCAGCGCCATCACGGTGAGGCCGGGCAACGTGACGGCGTGGCGCACCACGTCGGCGGCATCGGCCATCTGCGGCAGCAGCTTCGCGGGAACGAAGGAAGCGACCTCGATCTCGCGCACGCCCGCGGCGTAGAGCGCGTCGATCCAGCGCAGCTTGTCGGCCGTGGGCATGGTGGCCTTGACCGATTGAAGGCCGTCGCGCGGGCCGACCTCGCTGATGAGGACGTCGGGGGGGTTCATCGACTTCGTCTCCTTGATCGATTCGTGGTGGATCGCTTGACTGTTCTATCAGACAGAACTAAATTCCGCTAAACAGAATTAGACCGTCGATCGACTTTTCCTGTCAAGTCACGCCCATGCCCCGCAAAGCCCAGACCGAATCGGTTTCCGACCTCAATGCCGCTCCCGGGGGAGCGGCCGCAGTCGATCGCGCGCTGAGCCTGCTGTCGGCGTTCCAGCCGGGGGACGAAGCGCTGTCGCTCGCGCAGTTCGCCGAGCGCACGCAGCTCTACAAGAGCACGGTGCTGCGGCTCCTGGCATCCCTCGAACACGCGCGGCTCGTCCGCCGGCAGGACGACGGGCGCTACGCGCTGGGCATGGAGATCGCGCGGCTGCACGGGCTCTACGCCGCGTCGCAGTCGCTCGACCGCATCGTGCTGCCGGTGCTGCGTGCCCTCGCAGCCGCCACGGGCGAGAGCGCGGCGTACCACGTGCGGCAGGACCAGGGCAAGAGCTGGGTGCGCCTGTGCCAGTTCCGCGTCGACTCATCGCATGTGGTGCGCGACCACGTGCGCGCGGGCGACTTGTTGCCCAACGACCGCGGCGCCGGTGCGCGCGTGCTGATCGCCTTCGGGCCCGAAGCCGAGCGGCCGCGCGGCGCGAAGGAGCGCATGCTCTGCGACGCGATCCGTGCGCAGGGTTTCTGCGCATTGGTAGGCGACCGCACCGCCGAGCTCGCGGGCATCTCGGCACCGGTGTTCCATGCGGACGGCCGCCTCGCGGCGGCAATCACGTTGACGATGCCGACGCACCGCTACGACGAGGGCTACATCGAGCCCGTTCGCGCGGCGGCGAAGGAGCTCAGCAGGCAGGTGTGACGGTCTTGCTCCTTCCCCTTCCGGGGGAAGGTTGGGATGGGGGCACGCGGCCATCGATGGTCCGCTGGTCCTTGATACGCCGCCTGCCCCCACCCCAGCCCTCCCCAGCGGAGGAGGGAGAAGTGCGGACTCAGCGCAGCGCGGCGAGCACGGCCTTGTTCTGCTCGGGCAGGCCGACGCTCACGCGCAGCCACTGCTGCAGGCCGTAGGGGCCAAGCAGCGAGACCTCGATGCCGGCGGCCAGGAGGCGCGCATGCACGGCCTGCGCATCGCCGACCTGGACCATGAGGAAGTTGCCGGACGAGGGGATGTGCGCGAGGCCCGACTCGGTGAAGCCCGCGGCGAGCTGCTCGCGTCCGGCGGTGTTGAGTTCGTAGGTGCGCGCGAGGAATTCCGTGTCGCCGAGCGCGGCCACCGCCGCCGCCTGGGCCGGCGTCGTCACGTTGAAACGCGGACGCTGCGCGTTCATGCGCGAAGTCAGCGGCGGCTGGGACACGCCGTAGCCGATGCGCATCCCCGCGAGGCCGAAGGCCTTGGAGAAGGTCCGCGCGACGATCAGGTTCGGCAGGCGCCGCACCCATTCGATGCTGTCGTAGCGCTGCGCAGGCGAGAGGTACTCGGTGTAGGCCTCGTCGAGCAACACCGTCACATGCGCGGGCACCGATTGCAGGAAGGCCAGCAGCGGCGCGGCATCGATGAAGGTGCCGGTCGGGTTGTTCGGGTTGGCGACGAAGACCAGCTTCGTGTCGCCGTCAATCGCGGCACGCATCGCGTCGAGGTCGTGGCCGAAATCTTGCGAGGGCACGACGGTGGCGCGCGCATGGGCGTGCGCCGTGGCCTGCGCATAGACGATGAAGCCGTACTGCGAATAGACGACGTTCTCGCCCGGCTGGAGGCTCACCTGCGCGGCGAGTTCGAGGATTTCGCTCGATCCGCTGCCGAGCGTGAGCCACTCGGGCGGCACATCGAGCCGGGCCGCCAGTGCATTCTTGAGCGCGGTGCCGTTGCTGTCGGGGTAGTTGCCCGCCCCTTCAAGGGCGGCGGCTGCGGCGCGGCGGGCCGACTCGGGCATGCCGAGCGGGTTTTCGTTGGAAGCCAGAAGGATCATTTCGGCGCGTGCTGGATTATTTAAGAAATTAAATATATCCCGCACCCACAGCGCCTCTATCAGTGCCTACCCTTTGAGCAAAAAGCAGTGCTGAACAGCCATTACCCTCATTTTTGTCATTGATAAATCCCGCTTTCGGCTCTTACTCCTTCGTAAAGTATCGAATAAAGTTGACCTACGTCATTGCGACACCCACGTCTTTCGATTCCGTATTCCGATCTCCAGGAGAGAAAAATGACCGCCCGCACCACCGCCCACGGACTCCAGGTCGCGACCGAGCTCCACCGCTTCATCGAGGAAAAAGTCGTGCCCGCCACCGGCGTGGCCAGCGACGTCTTCTGGAAGGGCTTCGACGCCATCGTGAGCGACCTCGCGCCGAAGAACATCGCACTGCTCGCCGAGCGCGACCGCCTGCAGAGCGAGCTCGACGCCTGGCACAAGAAGAACCCCGGCCCGATCGCCGACATGCCGGCCTACCGCGCCTTCCTCGAGAAGATCGGCTACCTGCTGCCGCAGCCCAAGGGCGCGAAGGCCACGACCGCGAACGTCGACTCCGAACTCGCGCTGCAAGCCGGCCCGCAACTCGTGGTACCGATCCTGAATGCGCGCTACGCGCTCAACGCCGCCAACGCGCGCTGGGGCTCGCTGTACGACGCGCTCTACGGCACCGATGCCATCCCTGAAACCGACGGCGCCGAAAAGGGCAAGGGCTACAACCCGGTGCGCGGCGCCAAGGTCATCGAATTCGCGCGCAACGTGCTCGACCAGGCCGCGCCGCTGGCCAACGGCTCGCACAAGAACGCGACCGGCTACAGCGTGAAGGACGGCAAGCTCGTCGTTGCGCTGCAGAGCAGCAGCACCGGCTTGGCCGACCCCGCGCAGTTCATCGGTTACCAGGGCGATGCCGCGGCGCCGTCGTCGGTGCTGCTCAAGCACAACGGCATTCACCTGGACATCCGCATCGACCGCAGCACCGCCATCGGCAAGAGCGACGCGGCCGGCGTGAGCGACCTGGTGCTCGAAGCCGCGCTCTCGACCATCCTCGACCTGGAAGACTCGGTGGCCGTGGTCGATGCGGCCGACAAGGTCGTCGCGTACTCGAACTGGCTCGGCATCGTCGAAGGCACGCTGACGGAAGAAGTCGCCAAGGGCGGCAAGACCTTCACGCGCGGCCTGAACGCCGACCGCGAATACACCGGCGCCGACGGCCAACCCGTGAAGCTGCACGGCCGCTCGCTGATGTTCCTGCGCAATGTGGGCCACCTGATGACCAACCCGGCCATCCTGTACGCAGGCGGCAAGGAGATTCCGGAAGGCATCCTCGATGCCGTGGTGACCACCACCATCGCCACCATCGACTTGAAGCGCAAGGGCAACTCGCGCACCGGCAGCATCTACATCGTCAAGCCCAAGATGCACGGCCCGGCCGAAGTGGCCTTCGCGAGCGAACTGTTCGGCCGCGTCGAGCAACTGCTGGGCCTGCCCGCCAACACCGTCAAGCTCGGCATCATGGACGAGGAGCGCCGCACCAGCGTGAACCTCAAGGCCTGCATCGCCGAGGCCGCCGCGCGCGTGGCCTTCATCAACACCGGCTTCCTCGATCGCACCGGCGACGAGATGCACACCGCCATGCAGGGCGGCCCGATGATCCGCAAGGGCGACATGAAGTCCAGCGCGTGGATCGGCGCCTATGAAAAGAACAACGTGCTGGTCGGCCTGTCGTGCGGCCTGCGCGGCAAGGCGCAGATCGGCAAGGGCATGTGGGCCATGCCCGACCTCATGGCCGCGATGCTCGAGCAGAAGATCGGCCACCCCAAGGCCGGCGCCAACACCGCCTGGGTGCCCTCGCCCACCGCCGCCACGCTGCACGCGCTGCACTACCACCAGGTGAGCGTGACCGCGGTGCAGCAGGAGCTGGAGAAGATCGACGCGGATGCCGAGCGCGACAACATCCTGAACGCACTGCTGCAGGTGCCGATCGCGGCCGAAGCCAAGTGGACCGCCGAAGAGCGCCAGCAGGAAATCGACAACAACGTGCAGGGCATCCTCGGCTACGTGGTGCGCTGGATCGACCAGGGCGTGGGCTGCTCCAAGGTGCCCGACATCCACAACGTGGGCCTCATGGAAGACCGCGCGACATTGCGCATCTCGAGCCAGCACATCGCCAACTGGCTGCTGCACGGCGTGGTGACCAAGGCG
Organism: Variovorax boronicumulans; assembly: GCF_030812215.1. Taxonomy (GTDB): domain Bacteria; phylum Pseudomonadota; class Gammaproteobacteria; order Burkholderiales; family Burkholderiaceae_C; genus Variovorax; species Variovorax boronicumulans_C. The sequence goes on from NZ_JAUSSG010000005.1 coordinate 177,517, forward strand.
CAGGTCGACGAGACCTTCCAGCGCATGGCCAAGGTGGTCGACGAGCAGAACGCGGGCGACGCGCTCTACCAGCCGATGGCCGGCAACTTCACGACGTCGGCGGCCTACAAGGCGGCGCAGGACCTGGTGTTCAAGGGCATCGAACAGCCGAGCGGCTACACCGAGCCGCTGCTGCATGCATGGCGTTTGAAGGTCAAGGGCGAGGCTTGATCCGCACCTTCCCGGCACCGCGCCGGGCTTGAGCGAACGAACGGCGCCCTCGGGCGCCGTTCTGCATGGCGGGCGGCATGCCATTAGCATTCGTGCCGCTCCCTTCTTCTTTCAGCGTCCTTCCCTCCCCGATGAACACGAACGCGGCATCGCCGTCCCCGCCGCGCTGGTCGACCTCCGCGGCGGCCATGCTCGTGGCCCTCGCCAGTGCCTTCGCGCTGAGCCAGGCTTTCCGCACCGTCGGCGCCATGATGGCCACGCCGCTCAGCAGCCACTTCGGCCTCACGCCCCAGCAACTGGGCACATGGGCGGGCACCTTTCACTTCATGTTCGGGATCATGCAGCTCGCGATGGGCGTGTCGATCGACATGTTCGGCGTGCGGCGCACGGTGCTCACCGCGTTTCCGCTCGCCATCGCAGGCGCCGCGTTGTGCGCGGTGGCGTCGAGCTTTCACATGCTGCTGCTCGGGCAGGCGCTGATCGGCGTCGGCTGCGCGCCGGCGTTCCTCGCCTGCACGGTGTTCATCGCAAGGCACTTCGATGCCTCGCGCTTCACCGCGATGTCGGGGCTGGTGATGAGCCTCGCGGGCATGGGCATTCTCTTCACCGGCACGCCGCTCGCGCTGCTGATCGAGGCCGCGTCATGGCGCGCCGGCTACACGGTGCTGGCCGCGTTCGCGGTGCTGTCGTGGATCGTCATCTTCTGGCGCGTGCGCGAACCCGCGCGCGCGGTGGACCTTGCGATGCAGCCCGCACCGGCGGAGCGGCAATCGCTGCGCAAGGCCGTGCGCGAACTGCTGCCGCTGTTCGCGATGCCGCACACGCTCGGCCTGCTGTGCTTTGCCTGCGTGTCGTACGCGGCCTTCATCACGCTGCGCGGCCTGTGGCTCGGGCCGGTGCTGCACGAGCGGCACGGCCTCTCGCTCGTCGCCAGTGGCAACGTGGCACTGGTGATGACGGTCACCGGCATGATCAGCCCGGCGCTCTTCGGCCGCCTCGACCCGGGGCCCGCGCGACGCACCCGTTGGATGATGGGCTGCGCCTCGGCCGGCGCATTGATGTTCGGCGCGATGGCATTCACGCATTCGGCCGCGATCGACATCGGCCTGCCGATCGTCTACGGGCTCATCTCGGGCTACAGCGTGCTGCAGTACGCGTACACAAAGAACGGCTACCCGGCGGCAATGACAGGGCGCGCGATGGCGCTGATGAACATGGCGATGTTCCTCGGCGTGTCGCTCATGCAATGGACGACCGGCGTGGCCGCGTCGTGGGGCGTGGCGCATGGCATCGAGCCGTTCCGCGCGGTGTTCCTTACCGTGGCGGGGATGCTGGCTGCAGGCACGCTCGCGTTCGCGCTACTGCCGCGTGCGCCGGTGCCTGCACGCTCGCACTGAGCGCACGAGAGGCTACGGGCCCATCGCTCAGGCATCGTCGCCAAGACGCGCCCGCACTTCGCGCCGGCCCAGTTGCCGCTTGGTGGCTGCATAGACATCGTTGCGTCCGTAGAGGCCGCAGTGGGTGGGCATGCCGGGGGCGGGGCGCCGTGCGGCGCCGCTGCGGGTGACGAGGCAACGACGCAGCACGTCGTAGCACTTCTCCTCCGGCTGCGTCGCGCCAGCCCTTGCAGGAAACTTCGCCAGCGTGATCTCGAACCAGCATCCATCGACGCGGTGCCATTGCGTGCTCTCGTCGATCACGTGATAGACCGCGTAGGGCTTGTCGCCACTCTGCTCGGCCCAGTTGCCATACCGCGCCCGTTGCGCCGCACGCGCCTCGCGCAGCCGCCGGTTGGGCAGCAGGATGCCGGTGAGCGGGTGCACGAACAGCTCGACATGCGAGGCTTCCTCGAGCGGCGCGCGGCCACCGCGTCCCCACCAGGATGCGCTGACCCATACCTGGCCATCGCGCATCACCGCGTCGCGCACGACGAACTGGTCGATGTGCTCGAAGATGTGCGCCTGCACCGTGCTGCGGCGGTCGATGCCGCTGCAGAGTTCCGTATACACCTTGTCCCATGGCCGGTGCACCTGCTTGTGCAGCCAGCGCTTGAGCGGCGCGAGGTTCTCGTTGAGCCACTTCGGGCGGTCGTAGCCGCGCTTCATGCCCAGGTGCGAACCGCGCTCGCGGCTGTTGCGAAAGCCGCGCCCGTCGCCCTGCACGCCGCCGCCGCGGCGGGGCCGCTCGACGATGACCTTGTCCATGTCGTCACGCATCGTCGCCTCCGCGTCCCACGCTGCGCGCAGCCTTCTGCAACGCCACCTTCTGCGCACGCCGCTCCGCGCGGTGCGTGCGCAGGTGGCGCCCCGCGCCCTGGCTGGATTCGCGGCGCGCCATCGCGGCCACCACGGGATTGCGAGGTGCCGCATTCGGCACCGAAAAATAGAACCGGCCCAGGCGCTTCTCGTCGTCGCGGGCCTTTCGTTGAGCACTCATGTGCGCACACTCCAAAAAAAAAGGCCCCGGCGAATGGCTGCGCGGGGCCTTTGTCGACAAGGCCTCGGCGGATGCATGGATGCACATCCGGCCGGGGCGGTCGGTGTGCGGGTCAGGTGTTCAGGAAACGGTTCATTGAATTGGTTGGTCGCCCGGGAGGTAGCAAGTCGCCAGGCGCGGTGAAAAGAAACTGTCGCTGAAAAACGAAGGGGGGATTCTGTCGAGCCCCTGCGCGACGCGCAAGCACCGCCTGCGACGCTGTGGCGCAAAGCCGACGCAAGGCCGACGCGATATCGCGCGGTGAATCCAGTTGCATCCGCCCTTCGTATTGATCTCAAGCGCATCGCGCCTCCGAGCTGTTGGCGGTTTCCACAGAGAACCTCGACAACCCTTTCTTTCCAGGAGACTTCCATGAAAAAACTCGTGATCGCAGTCGGCGTTTCGGTCCTGCTCGGCGCTTGCGCGGGCGGCATGGGCATGAGCGGCAGCGGCGCGTCGAACCCGATGGTCGGCGGCGCCGCGATGTACCCGACCAAGGACATCGTCGACAACGCCGTGAATTCGAAGGACCACACGACGCTGGTGGCCGCCGTGAAGGCCGCGGATCTGGTCGGCACGCTCAAGAGCACGGGTCCGTTCACCGTGTTCGCACCGACCAACGCGGCCTTTGCCGGGCTGCCGGCCGGCACGGTCGACACGCTGCTCAAGCCCGAGAACAAGCCCACGCTGACCAAGGTGCTGACCTACCACGTGGTGCCCGGCAAGATGGATGGCCCCGCGCTCATGAGCGCGATCAACGCGGGTGGCGGCAAGGCCGTGCTGAAGACCGCGAGCGGCGGCACGCTCACGGCCACGATGAGCGGCAGCAATGTGCTGGTGACCGATGCCAAGGGCGGCACGGCGACGGTGACGATCGCCAACGTGTACCAGTCGAACGGCGTGATCCACGTCGTGAACAAGGTGCTGCTGCCGGGTTGATCGCCCTCCCCTCGATGCAGCGGCGGAGCTTCGTCAGGCGCGCTGCGCAGCCTCGGCTTCGTCGCGCAGCCACTGCGCGAAGTCCTGCGCGTCGCGGTTGCCCGCGGCGCGCCTGGACATCTCGATGAAATAGCCGCGATGCGATGCCGCGCCCTCGCCGAGCGGCGCCACGAGACGTCCGTCGCGCACCAGTTCGCGCAGCAACGGCAAGCGCCCGATCACCACGCCCTGCCCCGCCACCGCGGCGGCCACCGCATCGGCGTACTGCGAGAAGCGCAGCGTGCTCTTCATGCGCAAGTCTTCCAGCCCCATCACCTTGAGCCACGGCTCCCAGTCGGTGGTCGGGGCTTCGCTGTGATCCGGGTATTCGATAGTGAGCAGCGTGAGCCTGGAAAAGTCCGACAGCTCCCGCAGCGACGCGGCGACTTGCGGCGCGCACAGCGGGACCACCGACTCTTCGAACAGCGCCGGCCCGACACCGCGGGCGATGGGGGCGAAGCGCACCGCGAGGTCGAGGCGGCCCACGTCCAGGTCGAGCACGTCGAGCGTGGCCGACAGGCGCACGTCGACCTGCGGATGCGTGCCGGTGAAGCGCGCCAGTTTCGGAATGAGCCAGAGCGACGCGAAACCCGGCGTGCAGGTGATCGCCACCTGCCGCGGCGCGGCGCTGGCGCGCACGCGGGCCGTGGCATCGCGCAGCCGCTCCAGGCTGTCGGTGACGGCGCGCTGCAGCACGCCGCCGGCCTCGGTGAGCGCCAGCGCGCGGTGGCGGCGCTCGAACAGCAGCACGCCCAGGCTGGCTTCCAGCTGCTGGATCTGCCGGCTCACCGCCGACTGGGTGAGGTGCAGTTCGCCGGCCGCCAGCGTGAAGCTGAGCTGGCGCGCGGCGGCCTCGAAACTGCGCAGCAGATCCAGCGGCGGGAGTTCGCCGCTCGGCGTTTTTGAGGGCTTCGCATTCTCTGAAGGCATGCAACGAGTTCCGAATGACCGCGTGTAAGTGGGAGGCCAACTCACTATATTCATTCGTATCCCGAATGCAATGGAGCTTGCCATGAGCACCCACCCGACCACCTCTTCCCGCTTCCACATCACCCTGCCGACACGCACCGTCTTTGCCGTGCCCGATGGCGCGGGCGTGGGCATCGAATGCCGCAGCGGCACCGTCTGGATCACGCTCGACCGCGATCCGCGCGACATCGTGCTGGAGGCCGGCGAGCGGTTCGACGGCACCGAGCACCGGCGCATTCTGGTGTCGGCGCTGACCGCGTCGTGCATCACGGTGTCGGATGCGCAGCCCGCCGCGATGCCCCTCGCAAAGCCGGCCCGTGCATGGTCGCCTTGGCGACTTCGCCCCCACGGGTTGTCCCCGGCTTGACCGGCGTGCCATCGGCATCGACCCTCGATGCCATGGACTCCCAAGCACTGATCCTCTACGAGCTGGCCGACGGCATCGCCACGCTCACGCTGAACCTGCCGGCCAAGCTGAACCCCATCGCGCGCGACCTGCAGATCGAGTTGCGCGACACGCTGGAGCGCATCCGTGACGACCGCGCAGTGCGCGCCGTGATCCTCACGGGCGCGGGCAAGGCGTTCTGCGTCGGCGCCGACCTGAGCGCGATGGCGCCCGGCGAAGAAGGCAAGTCGCTCGGCACGCAGACGGCCGAGTGGATGCAGGCGCTGAGCAATCCGCTGATCGAGACGTTGCGCACGCTGCCTGTTCCTGTTGTCGCTGCGGTGAACGGTCCGGCGGCCGGTGCGGGCGTCGGCCTTGCGCTGGCGGCGGACGTGACCATCGCCGCGCGCAGTGCGTACTTCTACCTCCCCTTCCTGCCCAAGCTCGGCATCGTGCCGGACCTCGGATGCACCTGGGCCATTCCGCGGCGTGCCGGCAAGGCGCGCGCGATGGGCATGGCGCTGCTCGACGAGCGCCTGAGCGCAGGCCGCGCGGTGCAGTGGGGCCTGATCTGGGCCTGCGCCGACGACGAGCAACTGATGGACGATGCGCGTGCGATCGCGCAGCGCCTCGCACGCCTGCCCACGCACGCGGTGATCGAGGCACGCGAAGCCTTCGAGGCCTCCGAACGCCACACGCTGAAGGAACAGCTGCACTACGAAAGCGAACGCCAGCGCGAGCTGATCGATCGCCCCAGCTTCCGCGAGGGCGTGAGCGCCTTCCTGCAGAAGCGGCCGCCCGCGTTCGAGAGCCGCTGACATCCTGACACCCGGCCACTGGCGCCTGTCATGGGGCTGCGGGAGAATGCCCGCATGCCCATCCTCAACGCCTTCTACGCCCAGTCGGGCGGCGTCACTTCGGTCATCAATGCGTCGGCCTGCGGCGTGATCGAGACGGCACGAAAACACCCCGACCGCATCGGCAAGCTCTATGCCGGACGCAACGGCATCATCGGCGCGCTGACAGAGGAGTTGATCGACACGGGTGCTGAATCCGCCAAAGCCATCGCGGCGCTGCGCACCACGCCTTCGGGCGCCTTCGGCTCGTGCCGCTACAAGCTCAAGTCGCTCGAGAAGAACCGCCGCGAATACGAGCGGCTGATCGAGGTGTTCAAGGCGCACGGCATCGGCTATTTCTTCTACAACGGCGGCGGCGATTCGGCCGACACCTGCTTCAAGGTGAGCCAGCTGTCGCAATCGCTCGGCTATCCGCTGCAGGCGATCCACGTGCCCAAGACCATCGACAACGACCTGCCGCTGACCGACTGCTGCCCTGGCTTCGGCTCGGTCGCGAAGTACGTGGCGGTGTCCACGATCGAGGCCTCGTTCGACGTGCGCTCGATGGCCGCCACCTCGACCAAGGTGTTCGTGCTCGAGGTGATGGGGCGGCATGCGGGGTGGATCGCCGCGGCGGGCGGGCTTGCCGCGGACCAGGGCATTCCGGTGGTGGTGCTGTTCCCCGAGATCGAGTTCGACAAGCCGCGCTTTCTCGCGCGTGTCGATGAATTGGTGAAGCAGCACGGCTACTGCTCGGTCGTGGTGTCCGAGGGCTGCCATTACCCCGACGGCACCTTCCTCGCGGAGCAAGGCACGCGCGATGCGTTCGGGCATGCGCAACTCGGTGGCGCGGCGCCCGTGGTGGCGCAGATGATCAAGGACGCGCACGGCCACAAGTTCCACTGGGCCGTGGCCGACTACCTGCAACGCGCGGCGCGGCACATCGCCTCGGCCACCGACGTGAAGCAGGCCTACGAGCTGGGGCAGCGCGCGGTCGAGCTTGCGCTCGAAGGCCGCAACGCGGTGATGCCGACGATCGAGCGCACCTCCGACGCGCCCTATGCGTACACCCTCGGCAGCGCGCCGCTCGAATCGGTGGCCAATGTCGAGAAGCCGATGCCGCGCGATTTCATCTCGGACGACGGCTACGGCATCACCGAGAAATGCCGGCGCTACCTGTTGCCGCTGATCGAGGGCGAGGACTACCCCGTCTACCGCGACGGGCTGCCGGTCTACGTCACGCTGCAGAACCTCGCGGTGACGAAGAAGCTGCCGGCTTTCGAACTCGCATGACGACCACCCCTGCGGTCATCGACGCCTCGCGCTGCCCGCTGTGCGGCGAGTCGAACCGCTGCGCAATGGAAGTCGAACGCGAGACGGGCCAGGCGCAGCCGCCCTGCTGGTGCATGCAGGCCGACTTCAGCAAAGCGCCGCTTGCCGCGCTGCCGGAGTCGATGCGCGGCCTCGCCTGTATCTGCGCGCGCTGCGCCGCGGGGACACCGCCTCAGGACTGAACGCCGCCCTGGGATTGCGACTGCGACTGCGACTGCACCTGCTCGGGTGCAGTCTCGACGGACTCGGGCGCCGCCACATCGCTGGCCACCACCATCGTCGGCGCTGACCCGGCCCGCTGCTCGGTGATCACGCGGTGGATGAACTGCAGCTTGCCCACCGCCGCGCGCGGCAGCACGAAGGGGTAGTAGTCGGGCTGTCCCATGCTGCGCGACAGCTCGTTGAGCACGTTGGTCAGCAGCACCCAGCCGTTGATGAAATCGAGGAAGGTCGCGGCATCGGGATGGTCGGGCTGCCAGAGGTCGGCGGCGGTGAAGAGGTCGCTCGTCAGTTCGACGTTGGTCGCATCGACGCCGAAGCTCATCGCGGTGTCCGCGGTGTCGGCCATGTGCAGGTAGTGGGCCCAGGTCTCGGCCCAGTCTTCCCATGGGTGGGTGCTCGCGTAGCTGCTCACGAAGCGGTCGGCCCAGTCGGGTGGCGGGCCCTGCTCGTAGTGCGTCTGCAGCGCGGCAGCGTAGTCGGCGCGGTCGTCGCCGAAGAGCGCGCGGAAGTCGTCGATCCACGGCGTGGGCAGCACCAGCAGGTCCCAGTAGTAGTGGCCGATCTCGTGGCGGAAGTGGCCGAGCAGCGTGCGATAGGGCTCGCGCATCTCGGCGCGGATGCGTTCGCGCACCGCGTCTTCGGCCTCCTCGGCGTTGAGGGTGATCACGCCGTGCTCGTGACCGGTCATGACATGCGGACCGCCGGGCATGTTGCTGAGGAAGTCGAACGCGAGGCCGTGCACCGGATCGGCATGCCGGCTCACCACCGGCAGGCCGAGCGCGAGCAGTTGCGAAATGAGCCGGCGCTTTGCTTGTTCGAGCTTGCGCCAGAGCTCACCGTTGGTCTCCACCGAGAGATCGGGAATGGTGCGGGTGACGCTGCACGCGAGGCAGTAGCCGGGCGCGAGGCCCTGCGTGTCGGCGGGAATGGTCTCGCCTTCGCGCGGCACCGCCACCATCCAGCTGCAGGCGGCCGGCGTCATGAGGTTCGCGCAGCGGTGGTAGGTCTTGCCGTGCGGATCGCCGAACACGGTGAAGGTGTCGGGCAGCGCGCCCCCGCCTTCGGCCGGCGCCAGCGGCATCACGCCGAGGCGGTCGATCACGTAGCCGAGCGGCGTGTGGCAGGCCAGGCATTCGCTGTTGCGCAGGAAGACGGGACGGCCGCACTGGCAGCGGTAGGCGCGGCTGACGGTGGGCGCGGCGAGCTCGGTCGCGAGCGTGGGGGCGGCCTGTTCGTTGACGGGGTCGTTGATCGGGGAATCCATGGAGTGCTCTTCTTCTTGCGCATGACGCGGAGGGGACAGCCGCTGCATTGTGCGACCGCCTGCCACGGCCTTCGCCGAGCAAACACCGATATGCTTGTAGGACGACGGACCCCCGAGACATTCCGCCGCCCCATGACCTCCCCACCCCCGCCCGAAGCCGCGCCCACGCCGGCTCCGCCCTCCATGGGCACCCTGCGCGAACGCTATGGCGAGCGCTACCGCTGGTATCTGCTGCTGTCGGTGATGGTGGGGACGATGGCATCGATCATGTCGTCGACCATCGTCAACGTGGCCATCCCCGGCATGAGCCATCACTTCTCGCTCGGCCAGGAGCGTGCGCAATGGGTGAGCTCAGGCTTCATGGTGGCGATGACGGTCTCGATGCTCACCACGCCGTGGCTGCTGTCGCGCTACGGCTACCGGCGCACTTATGTCGGCACGATGGTGCTGCTGCTCGTGGGCGGCATCGTGGGCGGGCTGGCCAACAACTTCTCGCTGGTGCTGTTCGCGCGCGTGGCCGAAGGGCTCGCGGCGGGCGTGGTGCAGCCCATTCCGGCCATCATCATCCTGCGCGCCTTCGAGCCGCATGAGCAGGGACGCGCGAGCGGCATCTTCGGCATGGGCGTGGTGCTCGCGCCGGCCATCGGGCCGAGCATCGGCGGGGTGCTGGTCGACCTGTTCGGCTGGCGCTCGATCTTCTTCATGGTGGTGCCGTTCTGCCTCGCCTCGATCTGGCTGGCCTACAAGTTCGTGCCGAAGACAGCGCCGGGCGGCGTGGCCGCGGTGCGCGGCGGCGGGCTCGATGCGCGCGGCCTCGCGTTGGGCACGGTCGGCACGCTGTGCCTCTTGAACGGGCTGGTCGAGCTGCGCGGCGATTCGCCGCTGCAGGCCGCGCTGCTGCTGGCCGGTGCGCTGGTTTCTTTCGTTGCCTTCATCTGGTGGCAGCGCCGGCTCGCCGCCTCGGGCGGCACGCCGCTGATGAACCTCGCGCTCTTCCAGTACCGGCAGTTCGCGATGGGCAGCGTGGTCGCCTTCATCTACGGCACGGCACTGTTCGGCTCGACCTATCTGCTGCCGGTGTACATGCAGGTGGGGCTGAGCCTGTCGGCCTCGCACGTCGGCACCATTCTTCTGCCGGCCGGCATCGTGCTGGCCGTGACCATCGCGGGCGTGGGCCGGCTGGCCGACCGGCATCCGACCTGGGTGCTGGTGACCATCGGCCTCGCGCTGCTTGCTGCCTCGTTCGCGCTGATGATGGTGCTCAGGCTCGACAGCGCGCTGTGGCTCCTGGTGGCGTTCGCGATCATCGGGCGCATCGGGCTGGGGTTCATCCTGCCCTCGCTCAACCTGGGTTCGATGCGGCCGCTGGCCAAGCCGCTGATTCCGCAGGGCGCGAGCGCCATCAACTTCGTGCGCATGCTGGGCGGCGCGGCCGGCGTGAGCCTGTGCGCGATCGTGCTGGAGTGGCGTCTTGCCGCGCATGGCGATTCGCTGACGAACCCGGTGAGCAGCCCGGCGCGGCTGGCTGCCTTCGACGAGGTCTTTGCCATGTTGGCGGGGCTGTGCGCATTGGCCATCTGCGCGGCGTGGCAACTGCGCGAGGGTCCGAAGCAGCCAGACGGGACAGCACGCAACACGGGGTAAACACCGGCGGACCTGGAAGGCGCTTTCGCTTTCAATTGTTATCAGTTGTATCTGATAACGAAACGGTTCCATGCATCGCAGAAATTTCATTGCCGCCTCGGCTGCGGCAGCGGCCGGACTCGGCCCTCTTTCCTTTCCGGCCCATGCCGCCGAGAGCGGCGTCACCGACAGCGAGATCGTCCTCGGCCACACCGGCATCCTGAGCGGCCCGCTCGGCGTGCCGGTCAAGGTGGTGATGGCCGGCGCCGGGCTGGCCTTCGATGCGGTCAATGCGCAGGGCGGGCTGTCGGGTCGCAAGATCCGGGTCGTGTCGCTCGACGACGAGCTCAAGCCCGAGAAGGCCCTCGCCAACTACGAGAAGCTGCTGGCCGAGCACCGTGTCTTCGCGTTCTTCGGCTGCGTGGGCTCGGGCACCACCGCCGCGGGCGCCAAGGTGGTCAACCAGAGCGGCGCACCGACGGTGGGCGGCTATGCGGTGTCGGATTCGGCCCGCGAGAAGATGGGCGGCGCCGGCTACTTCGTGCGCGCCACCTTCGCGCGCGAGGCCCAGGCGCTGGTGCAGCACCTGACGACGATCGGTGTCTCGCGGATCGCGGTGGCGTACCTGGACAACCCCGGCGGCGCGGAAGTGGCCAAGCTGGTCGAAGCCGCGCTGGACACGCTCAAGCTGAAGCCTGAGGCGGCGGTGGCGGTCAAGGGCGACGGCACGACCAACGAGGCGTCCGGCAAGGCGCTGGCCGACAGCAAGGCGCAGGCCGTGGTCATGTACCTGGGCGGCGGCATCGGCGGCGAGGTGATGAAAGCCGCCTGGGCCGCTGGCGGGCGCCAGATGTTCTACGGCATGTCGATCGTGCCGGGCGACGTCACCGCCAGGCTCGTGGGCGACAAGACCAGCGGGTTGGCCATCTCGCAGATCGTGCCGTACCCCTGGAGCGAGGTCGACGCCACCGCGCGCGAATTCCGCCAGCTGGCCGAGCGCGCCAAGGTGGACCTGGGCTACCTGAGCTACGAGGGTTATGTGAACGCGCTCGTGATGATCGAAGGCCTGCGCCGCACCGGCCGCGACCTGACGCGCGCGAAGCTGCACACGGCGCTGAAGGCGATGAAGCTGCGCATCGGCGGCATGGAGATCGACTTCACCGGCGCGAGCAACACGGGCTCGCGCTTCATCGAGATGGTGCGCGTGACGAAGGAAGGCAAGTTCATCCGCTAGCTGCAACAACAGCCGCACGGTCGGGTAAGCGGCGCGGCGGGCGAAGGCCGGCGGGAATCGCGGTCTAATCGCCCCTATGTGTCAATTGCTAGGGATGAACTGCAACACGCCGACCGACGTGACCTTCAGCTTCACGGGGTTCGCGCAGCGCGGTGGTCGCACCGACCACCACGCCGACGGCTGGGGCATCGCGTTCTTCGAGGACCGGGGCCTGCGCCATTTCGTCGATCACCAGCCGGCCTGTGAATCGCCGGTGGCGGAGCTGATCAGGCGCTACCCGATCCAGAGCCGCAACGTCATCGCACACATCCGCAAGGCCACGCAGGGCGAGGTCAACCTGCAGAACTGCCACCCGTTCGTGCGCGAGCTGTGGGGGCGCTACTGGGTGTTCGCCCACAACGGCGACCTGAAGGACTTTCGGCCGCGCCTGCATGGCAACTTCCATCCCGTGGGCAACACCGACAGCGAGCACGCCTTCTGCTGGCTGATGCAGGAGCTGGCGAAGTCGCATGCGGGCGTGCCGAGCATCGAAGAGCTGACGCTCACCCTGCGTGAACTGGCGCCGCAGCTCGCGAACCACGGCACCTTCAACTTCATGCTGTCGAACGGGCAGGCGCTGTGGGCGCATGCGTCGACCAACCTCTGGTACGTGGAGCGGCGGCATCCGTTCGTGACGGCGCAGCTGTCCGACGAAGACCTGGAGATCGACTTCGCCCAGCACACCACGCCGACCGACCGCGTGGCCGTGGTGGTGACCACGCCACTCACGACGAACGAAACCTGGACACAGTTCGCACCGGGCGAACTGCATGTGTTCGTGGACGGGCAGCGCTCGGTCGGCTGAGGTTTCAACGAAACCTTTTGACTGACACTTTTTTGCAACAGCGCAAGAAAGTATCGATGGCGGGCATTCTCGGGAGAATAATAACGGTTCTCATTTGCACCCCATCGGACCGTTCATGCCCGCAGCCTTCTCCCTTCGCCTTCGCCCGACCGTGGCGGCCTCGCTCCTTGCCCTCCACGCTCTAGGCGCCATGGCGCAGACCCCGGCTGCAGAGCCCGCCGCATCGAGCGGCACGCTGGCCACCGTCAACGTCGAGGCCAGCGCCGACGCCTCCGCCGAAGGCCTGACCAAGCCCTACGCCGGCGGCCAGGTGGCACGCGGCGGGCGGGTCGGCATCCTGGGCAACCAGGACATGATGAGCACGCCGTTCTCGAGCACCAACTACACCAACGAACTGATCCAGGACCAGCAGGCCAAGAGCGTCGCCGACGTGCTGCTCAACGATCCGTCGGTGCGCCAGGCGCGCGGCTTCGGCAACTTCCAGGAGCTCTACGTGGTGCGCGGCTTCCCCGTGTACTCCGACGACGTGGCGTACAACGGTCTCTACGGCATGCTGCCGCGCCAGTACATCGCCTCCGAATTCTTCGAGCGCGTGGAAGTGTTCCGCGGTGCCAACTCTTTCCTGAACGGTGCCGCGCCCGGCGGCAGCGGCATCGGCGGCGCGATCAACCTGCTGCCCAAGCGCGCGCCCAACGAGCCGCTCACCCGCGTCGGCTTCGGCGTGCAGAGCGGCGGCCAGGGCTTCGTGAACCTCGACCTGGCACGCCGCTTCGGCCCCGACGACAGCCTGGGCGTTCGCGTGAACGCCGTGCGCCGCGAAGGCGGCACGGGCGTGTTCAAAGAGAGCCAGCAGCTGAGCGCCTTCGGCGTCGGCCTCGACTGGCACAGCCGCAACGTGCGCCTGTCGGCCGACTTCGGCTACCAGGACTACGACCTGAAGGACGGCCGCCCGAGCCTCACGCCCTCCTCGAGCCTGCCGATCCCGCGCGTGCCCGACGCCAAGTCCAACTTCGCCCAGTCCTGGACCTATTCGAAGGAAAAGGACAAGTTCGCCACCTTCCGCGGCGAAGTCGACATCACCGACAACATCACGGCCTGGGCCGCCGGCGGCGTGCGTCGCAGCGACGAAGACAACGTGCTGTCGAACCCGGCCCTCGTCAATTCGTTTGGCAACACAAGCAACACGCGCTTCAGCAACACCCGCAAGGACCGCATCGGCACCGCCGAGATCGGCGTGCGCGGCAACTTCACCACCGGGCCCGTGAAGCACACCGTGGTGGCCTCGGCCACCACTTACAGCAACGACCGCGACAACGCCTACGCGATCTCTTCGGGCAGCGTGCGCAACAACATCTATGCGCCCTTCTTTTCGCCCTATCCTGTCGCCAACGGCACCGGCGGCTTCGTGGGCAACCGGCTGGAAGACCCGCGCCTGACCGACAAGATCGACACCTCGAGCGTCGCTGTCGCCGACACCATGTCCTTCATGGAAGACCGCCTGCTGGTCACGCTCGGCGCGCGCCGCCAGACCATCAAGCAGACCAGCTTCGCCTACAACACGCTCAAGGAAACCAGCGCCTACGACAAGAGCAAGACCACGCCGGTGGCGGGTGTCGTGTTCAAGATCACGCCGACCGTGTCGGCCTATGCCAACTACATCGAAGCCCTCGTCCAGGGCAAGGTGGCCCCCGCCACGGCGAACAATCGCCCGGTCGCCAATGGCGGCGAAGTCTTCGCGCCCTACCAGGCCAAGCAGAAGGAAATCGGCATCAAGTACGACGGGGGCTCGCTGGGCGCGAGCGCGGCGTTCTTCACGATCGACCAGCCCGTCTACCAATACGCGGACCAGTCCGCGGGCCAGGTCTACGGCCTGTACGGCAAGCAGCGCAACCAGGGCCTCGAGTTCTCGGTGTTCGGCGAGCCCATGAAGGGCCTGCGCATCCTCGGCGGCCTGACGCTGCTCGATGCCAAGCAGAAGAACACCCAAGGCGGCGCCACCGACGGCCTCACCGCCATCGGCGTGGCCAAGCAGCAGGCCAACCTCGGCGCCGAGTGGGATGTGCCGGGTGTGCGCAACCTGTCGCTGAATGCGCGCCTGCTGTACACCTCCAAGCAGTACGCCAACGCCACCAACACCCAGCAGATCCCGGGCTGGACCCGCTTCGACCTCGGCGCGCGCTACCTGGTGGACCTGGGCAACGGCCGTGCGCTCACGCTGCGCGCGCGCATCGACAACCTTTTCAACAAGTCGTACTGGGCTTCGGTGGGCGGCACGCAGGGCTCCAACTACCTGGTGATGGGCGCACCGCGCACCTTCGCGGTGAGCGGCACCATCGACTTCTGATGGGCGCCTTCGCGACCGCCATCCACCGTTGGGCGGGCCTGGCGGTCGCGCTGTTCCTCAGCGTCTCGGGCCTGACCGGTGCCGTCATCTCGTGGGACCACGAGATCGACGGCTGGCTCAACCGCAAGCTCCACGACACGCCAAGCCGCGGTCCCTTCAAGGACCCGTTCGAGCTGGCCGCCGCGGTCGAGGCACACGACCCGCGCGCACGGGTTCAGGCAGGACGCAGGGTTTTCTCCAGCGCGTCGATGAACATCTTCGGCACGTCGAAGCCGGTCTGTTCGGTGATTTCCTGAAAGCAGGTCGGGCTGGTCACGTTGATCTCGGTGACCGAGTCGCCGATCACGTCGAGCCCGATCAACAGCAGCCCGCGCGGCGCGAGCACCTTGCCGATCGCCTCGGCGATCTCGCGGTTGCGCGCGGTCAGCGGCTGCGCCACGCCCTTGCCGCCCGCCGCCAGGTTGCCGCGCACCTCGGTGCCCTGCGGAATGCGCGCCAGCACGAAGGGCGCCGGCTCGCCCGCGATGATCAGGATGCGCTTGTCGCCCTGCACGACCTCGGGCACGAAGCGCTGCACCATGATCGTCTCGGTGCCGTCCTTGTTGAGCGTCTCGACGATGGAACCCAGGTTCAGCGCGTCCTGCTTCACGCGGAAGATGCCCATGCCGCCCATGCCGTCGAGCGGCTTGAGGATGATGTCGCCGTGCTCCGCATGGAAGTCGCGCACGGCCTGCGCGCTGCGGGTAACCAGCGTGGGCGTCACGAACTGCGGAAACTCCATGATCGCGAGCTTCTCGGGGTGATCGCGCAGCGCGCGCGGCGAATTGACCACCTGCGCGCCCTCGCGCTCGGCCTGCTGCAAGAGGTGCGTCGAATAGATGTACTCGGCGTCGAAGGGCGGGTCCTTGCGCATCAGCACCGCGTCGAAGTCCTTGAGCGCCTTCGATTCGGTGATGTCGACCGTGTACCAATCCTTGGCGTCGCCCGTCAGCGTGATCTGCTGCACCGTCGCGGTGACCAGCCCGCCCGACTTCCACTGGATGTCCTGCGGCAGGCACGCCGCGATGCGATGGCCGCGCCGCTGGGCCTCGCGCATCATCGAGAAGGTGGTGTCCTTGTAGATCTTGAAGTGATCGAGCGGGTCGGCGACGAAGAGGATGTTTTTCACGAGACGTTCTTTCCGGCGCCGGATGCGGCGGCCACGTTGGTTTCTGGGGCGATGTTGCCGGAAGCGGCCATCTCCTTGCCGACAGGGGCTTTTTGCTTCCACCCCACCTGCTGCACGGCCAACGCCACCGCCCCGGCCACCACGCCCCAGAAGGCCGAGCCGATGCCCGCCAGCGTGACGCCCGAGAGCGTGACCAGGAAGGTGATCAGCGCCGCCTCGCGGTGCGATTCGTCGCGCACCGCGGCCGCGAGCCCGCCGCCGATGGTGCCCAGCAGGGCAAGGCCCGCGATGGCCGCGACCAGCTCCTTCGGAAATGCAGTGAGCAGCCCCGTGACCGCCGCGCCGAAGAGCCCGATCACCACGTAGATCGCGCCGCAGCTCACGGTCGCGGTGTAGCGCCGCGCCGGGTCTTCATGGGCTTCGCGGCCCATGCACATGGCGGCCGTGATGGCGCTCAGGTTCAGCGCGAAGGCGCCGAAGGGCGCGAGCACCAGCGTCGCGATGCCGCTGATGGTGATGAGCTTGCTCACCGGCAGGTCGCTGTAGCCGCTCGCGCGGATCGCCGCCACGCCGGGGAGGTTCTGCGAAGCCATCGTCACGACGAAGAGCGGCAGCGCCAGGCTCACGACGGCCTGCCAGCTGAAGACCGGCATCGTGAACACCGGCCAGGTGAGCGAAAAATGCACCGACGACCACGCCAGCTCGCCGCGCGCCGCCACGAAGACGATGGCCACGAGCAGCGTGAGCGGCACCGCGTAGCGCGGCAGCATCCGCTTGGCGATGAGATAGGTGACGAGCATCAGCAGCACCAGCGGCAGGGCGGTCTGCGCCGCGACGAAAGCCGAAATGCCGAAGCGCGCCAGCACGCCGGCCAGCAGCGCCGAGGCGATGGCCATCGGAATTTTGTTCATCACGCGCTCGAACCAGCCGGTGGCACCGGCCAGCACGATCAGCACCGCGCAGACGATGAAGGCGCCCACCGCCTCGCCCATGCTGTAGCCCACGCCCGCGACCGCCAGCACCGCGGCGCCCGGCGTGCTCCAGGCAATCATCACCGGCTTCTTCCACCAGAGCGACGGCAGCACCGAGGCCAGCCCCATGCCGATGCCCAGCGCCCACATCCACGAGGCTGCCATTTCGGGCGTGGCGCCGAAAGCCTGCGCGGCCTGGAACACGATGGCCACGGAACTCGTGAAACCCACGAGCACGGCGACGAAACCCGCGGTGAAAGCCGAAAGGCTCAGGTCCTTGAAAAATGACATCGGGCGATTGTGCCGGGAGCCCAAGCGCCCCGTTGGGGCCCGTTCGGCACAGGAATTGCGGAGATTTCGGGCCACGCACCGCCGTGGCCCAACGATGGAGACCCCCATGAACACTTCAGCCCCACTCGACCCCGCCGCGGTCGTCGACGAATTCCTCCGGCTCGTGATGATCCCCGACCCGCAATCGGCCTCGCGCTTCACCGCGCCCGACATCCGCATCCGCTTCACCGGCAACCGCGCGATGCACGCGCCCGGCGACACCTCGGCCTTCAATGCCAAGCGCTACGCCTGGGTCAAGAAGAAGATCGAGCGCACCGAAACGGTGGCCGGCGGCACGCCCGAAGCGACCGTGGTCTACAGCCTGGGCACGCTCTACGGCGCCTGGCCCGACGGCACAGCCTTCGAAGGCAACCGGTACGTCGACCGCTATGTGGTGAGCCACGGCCTCATCGTGCAGATGGACGTGTGGAACGACAGCGCCGAGTGGCTGCTGGTGCGCGCCGGCCTCGCGGTGCTGTGAGGCGAGGCGCATGACGACACGCTGGCCCGACCTGCTGCCCTCGCACGATCGCTTCGACTACCGGCCGATCACGCGGCGCCCCGACTACGCTTGGCCGAACGGCGCGCGGCTGGCGGTGTACCTCGGTTTCAACATCGAGCACTTCGCCTTCGGCGACGGCCTGGGCGCCTGCATCGGCCCGGCCTCGCCGCAGCCCGATGTGCTGAACCATGGTTGGCGCGAGTACGGCAACCGCGTGGGCGCGTGGCGCTGTCTCGAACTGTTCGATGCGCTGGCGCTGCCGACCGGCGCGCTCATCAACACCGCGCTCTACGACCACTGCCCGGAGCTGGTCGAGGCTTGCGTGGCGCGCGGCGACGAACTGATCGGGCACGGCCACAGCAATGCGGAACGCCAGGGTGCGTTCGACGAAGAACACGAGCGCGCCTTGCTCTTGCGCTGCCGCGAACGCATGCTGCGCGAAAGCGGAAAGGCGCCCGCAGGCTGGCTGTCGCCGTGGATCTCGGAGAGTGCCGTCACGCCCGACCTGTTGGGCGAAACCGGCTACGGCTACACGCTCAACTGGTGCCACGACGACCAGCCGGTGCGCATGCGCACACGCAATGACGGCTCGATCTGGTCGGTGCCGTATCCGCAGGAGCTCAACGACATCCCGATGATCGTGGGCCGCCTGATGGACGCAAAGGATTTCAGCGCGATGGTGGTCGACAACTTCGAGGAGATGCGGGAGCAGTCGCGTGCGCAACCGTTGGTGATGGGGCTGGCGCTGCATCCGTACATCGTGGGCCAGCCGTACCGGCTGCGGCACCTGCGCACGGCGCTCGCGCACTTGGCACGTGCGCGGGACCGGGGGGAGATCTGGTTCACGACGCCCGGGGCGATCGCGGCGCACATGACGCAGCTTGCGGCGGAGCGGGCCGGAGACTTCGATTGAGTGAATGAAGGAGCCATCGCTCCTTCATCCGCTTCAGATCTCGATCTTCGACCCCAGCTCCACCACCGCGTTGTTCGGCAGCCCCAGGAACGCCGCCGCCCCGCTCGCGTTGTGGTGCATCTGCGCGAACAGCTTCTCGCGCCAGGGCGCCATGCCGCTGCCCAGCGTGGGGATCACTACGTCGCGCGAGAGGAAGTAGCTCGTCGCCATCGGCTCCAGCTGGCAGCCGCGCAGGCGCGCATGCTCCAGCGCGCGCGGCAGGTCGATGTCGTTCTTGAAGCCGTAGTGCACGATGACCTGCCAGCAGTGATGGCCCAGCGCCTCGATCTCGATGCGCTTGTCCATCGGGATCCAGGGCACCTCGTGGTTGCGCACGGTGACGAACATGTTCTGCTCGTGCAGCACCTTGTTGTGCTTCAAGTTGTGCAAGAGCGCGTTGGGCACGACGCCCGGCTCGGCGGTGAGGAACACGGCCGTGCCGTCCACCCGCGCCGGCGGGCTCACGAACACGGAATCAAGAAAAGACTTGAGGTCGATCGCATCCGCGTGCTGTGCCTCGCCCATCAGGCGACGGCCTTCCTTCCAGGTGATCATCAGCGTGAACACGAAGCCGCCGATCAACAGCGGGAACCAGCCGCCCTCGAACAGCTTGAGCAGGTTTGAGGCGAAGAACAGGAAGTCGACCACGAAGAAGACCGCGGTCGATGCGATGCACAGTGCCAGCGGCAGCTTCCACGCATAGCGGATCACGAAGAAGGTCAGGATCGTGGTGATCAGCATGTCGGTGGTCACCGCGATGCCGTAGGCCGCGGCCAGGCTGCTCGAGGTGCGGAACATCACCACCGCCAGCACGATGGCCACGAACAGGCCCCAGTTGACCAGCGGAATGTAGATCTGCCCCGCAGTGCGCACGCTGGTGTGCTCGATGTTCAGGCGCGGCAGGTAGCCCAGCTGGATCACCTGGCGCGTCACGCTGAACGCGCCGGTGATGAGCGCCTGCGAGGCGATCACCGTCGACAGCGTCGCCAGCAGCACCAGCGGAATCAGCGCCCACTCGGGCGCCATCATGAAGAAGGGGTTCTTCACCGCCTCGGGGTTCTCCAGCAGCAGCGCGCCCTGGCCGAGGTAGTTGAGCGTGAGTGCCGGCATGACGACCGAGAACCAAGCGATGCGGATCGGCTTCTTGCCGAAATGCCCCAGGTCGGCATACAGCGCTTCGGCGCCGGTCACGCACAGCACCATCGCGCCCAGCAGGATGAAGCTGGTGCCCGGGTTGTCCCAGATGAACTTCAGCGCGTACCAGGGGTTGAGCGCCTTCACGATTTCGGGGTGGTGCAGGATCTGCCACACGCCCAGCACCGCGATGGCCGCGAACCACGCCAGCGTGATCGGGCCGAAGAACTTGCCGATGCCCGCGGTGCCGCGCTTTTGCACGGCGAAGAGGCAGAACAGCACGACCAGGGTGATCGGGATCACGTAGTGCTTGAAGTGCGGCGACACCACCTCCAGGCCCTCGACCGCCGACAGCACCGAGATGGCCGGCGTGATGACGCCGTCGCCATAGAAAAGCGAGGTGCCGAAGATGCCGATGACCAGAAGCACATGGCGAAGGCGCGGCCTGTCGGCCACCGCGCGGGACGCCAGCGCGAGCATGGCGACGAGGCCGCCCTCGCCTTCGTTGTCGGCGCGCAGCACCAGCACCACGTACTTGATCGAGACGATGACGGTGAGGGTCCAGAAGAACATCGACAGGATGCCGTAGACGTTCTGGACGGTGAACGGCACATGGCCGTGGCCGAACACTTCCTTGACGGCATACAGCACGCTGGTGCCGATGTCGCCATAGACGACGCCGATGGCGCCGACGATCAGGCCGGCAGAGATTGTTTTGGGAGCTGACACGAAGTCGATGAGGAAAAGGGCTGGCCGTGATGGATCGACGCGTCAGACACGCGGGGGTGTCGTGGCGGCAGAACACTCGGGTTCCACCACGCGTCACCCCTCCCGCCCTTTTGATTCCGTTGCTGTGGGGCCGCTATTTTGCCGTTGCCCGCTGACGCCGCAACCCGGCGGCGGCAATCATTCGTAGATTTCGGCGTCCGGGTCGGTCGCTTCCATCTCGTAGCTGGCCGCGACCATGGCCAGGCGGCCGACCACGCCATACATATAGAAACGGTTCGGCGCGCTCGCTCCGGGCTTGGCACCAGGCTGGGGCATGTGCGTGCTTTCCGAGAAAGCCAGCGGCACGAAGCTCGCGCCCGGGAGCTTCAGGTTCTCGTCGGCCGCCTGCTCGGCGTGCACCCGGTAGAAGCCGCCGACCACGTAGCGGTCCATCATGTAGACGACCGGCTCGGCCACGCCGTTGTGCACGCGCTCGTTGGTCAGCACGCCCTCCTGGACGATCAGTTCGGTGGGTTCGCGCAGGTCGCGCCCGGCGGAAGTCTTGGCCGCCGAGGAGGTGCTGGTGCGCGACTTGCCGATCAGCGCCTCGACTTCCTTGGCATCGCGCACCGTCACCACGCCCGGGCTGCCGCTGCCGCTGTGGCCGCCCTTGACGACCACGAACGGCTTTTCGTTGATGCCGTATTCCTTGTACTTGCGGCGCACCTTGGTGAGCACCGCGTCGACATGGCTGGTCAGCACATCGATGCCGCGGCCCTCGGCGATGTCGACGCCTTCGGCGCGCGCGTAGATCGGGTTGATGAGCCAGGGGTCGATGCCCAGCAGCTTGCCCAGGCGCTTGGACAGCTCTTCATAGCTGTGCAGGTGGTTGCTCTTGCGGCGCACCGACCAGCCTGCGTGCAATGGTGGCAGCAGGTATTGCTCGTGCAAATCCTCGAGGATGCCCGGCGTTCCTGCAGAAAGCTCGTTGTTGAGCAAAATTGTGCAGGGATCGAAGTTCTTCAGCCCCAGCCGTCGCTTGCTGCGCACCACCGGCTCGAGGGTCACGGTCTCGCCGTTGGGCAGTTCGACCTTCTTGGGCGACTTGATGGCCGGATCGACCGAGCCAACCCGCACATTCAGCCCCGCCATGTGGAAGATGCGCACGAGTTGCGCGATGTTGGCAAGATAAAAGGTGTTTTTGGAGTGGTTTTCCGGAATGACGAGCAGATTGCGCGCTTCCGGACAGATCTTCTCGATAGCCGCCTGCGCGGCCTGCACCGCCAGCGGCAGCATTTCCTTGGTGAGGTTGTTCCAGCCACCCGGAAAGAGATTGGTGTCGACCGGCGCGAGCTTGAAGCCCGCATTGCGGATATCGACGGAGCTGTAGAACGGCGGCGTGTGCTCCATCCATTCGAGGCGGAACCAGCGCTCGATGGCGGGCATCGAGTCGAGCACCCGCTGTTCCAGTTCGTTGATCGGGCCGGTCAGGGCGGTGACGAGATGCGGAACCATGCGGCGGCCTTCTTCGATTTTTACTTAGAGGTGGAGCGGAACAGTAGGAATTGGGGATGTCCGCCCCAATGACAAGACCGGCAACCCCGCGCAGGCAGCTTCGGCATTCATCACGTGCGCACTTCGCCCTGCCCGAGCACCACGTACTTGAGCGAGGTCAGCCCTTCGATGCCAACCGGCCCACGGGCGTGGAACTTGTCGGTGCTGATGCCGATTTCGGCGCCCAGGCCGAACTCGAAACCGTCCGCGAAGCGGGTGCTCGCATTGACCATGACACTGGCCGAATCGACCTCGCGAAGAAATCGCTGCGCGTGCACGTGGTCGCGCGTGACGATGGCGTCGGTGTGGTGGCTCGAATAGCGGTTGATGTGCGCAATGGCCTCATCGACGCCGGCCACGACCTTGATGCTGATCACGGCGGCGAGGTATTCCTCGGACCAGTCGGATTCGAGCGCATCGATCACCTTGGCAGCCGGATCGAGCGCCGCCTCGTCCGAACGCAGGATGCGGGCGGCGGCCGGGTCGCAACGCATTTCCACGCCCTTGGCCGCGAAGATGGCGGCGATCTGGGGCAGGAAGTCTTCCGCGACCACCTCCGACACCAGCAGGCCTTCGGCGGCATTGCAGGGGCTGTACTTCTGGGTCTTGGCGTTGTCCACGATGCGCAGCGCCATGGCGAACTCTGCCGTGTCGTCCACGTAGACGTGGCAGTTGCCGTCCAGGTGCTTGATGACCGGCACCTTGGCGTCGCGGCTGATGCGCTCGATCAGGCCCTTGCCGCCGCGCGGAATGATCACGTCCACGAACTCGGGCATAGCGATGAGCTGGCCCACGGCCTCGCGGTCGGTGGTCTGCACCAACTGCACCGCCTCGACCGGCAGGCCCGCTTCGGCCAGCGCCTCGGACACCAGCAGCGCCAGCGCCTTGTTCGATTCGATCGCTTCCGAGCCGCCGCGCAGGATGGCCGCGTTGCCGCTCTTGATCGCCAGGCTCGCGGCCTCGATGGTCACGTTGGGGCGGCTCTCGTAGATCATGCCGAACACGCCGATCGGCACCCGCATCTGGCCCACGCGGATGCCGCTGGGCTGCTGCTTCATGCCGATGATCTCGCCGATCACGTCGGCCATGCCGGCGAGCTGTTCGCAACCCAGGGCCACGGTCTCGATGACTTTCGGGGTGAGCTTGAGCCGGTCGACCATCGGGGCCGAGAGGCCGGCGGCCGTGGCGCGTTCCAGGTCTTTCTGATTGGCGACCGCCAGCGCCGGGCCGGCTTCGCGCAGGCGCCGGGCGAGCGCCTTCAATGCTATGTTTTTAGTAGCTGCATCCGCACGGGCCATGAGGAAAGCAGCGGTCTTTGCCTGCAGCCCGAGGGCCTGCATGTGCTCGCTGACGTTGAACGCATTCATGTCGGCATTTTCCCACGCAGACCTGTGACCCGGCTTACACGGGCCTTTTGGTGCCTGGAGCCATCCAATCAGGCGCGGCGCGCTGCCGCCGGCGCACTGCTGCACGCACGGCACAGCATCAGCGCCAGCCGTTGCAGGGCCTGCCAGCCGCTGGCGGGCCAATCGGGTTGCTTGAGGCCCTTGCAGATGCCGTCCACCAGGTGGGCCGCGCGCAGCAGGCGCGCCAGCATGCGGTCGTCCAGCCGCGGCAGCACGCGCTCGAAGGCGCGCTCGCGCGGACCCCAGATGCGATTCTCGCGCAGCGCCATCGGCAGCGGACGGCCGGCGGCCATGGCATCTTTCACGCGCTTCAACGCGCGGATGTCCTCGGCGATCGTGTAGTGCACCAGCACCTCGGCCTCGCCCTCGGCCTGCAGGCCGTCGAGCATGCGCGCCACGCGCTGCGGATTGCCCGCGAGCACCGCTTCGGAAAGCTTGAACACGTCGTAGCGCGCCACGTTGTTGACCGCGCCTTCGACCTGCTCCCAGCTCAGTTCACCCGCCGGATGCAGCAGCGCGAGCTTCTGGATTTCCTGGTGCGCCGCGAGCAGGTTGCCTTCGACCCGGTCGGCAAAGAACTGCAGCGTGCGCTGGCCTTCGTCGCCCGGCATCACGCGCTGGCCCTGCTGCCCGAGGCGCTGCGCGATCCACTGCGGCAACACATTGCGCTCGATCGGATCGACCTGGATGCTCACGCCGTTGTTCTCCAGCGCCGAGAACCAGGCGCCGGTGCGCGTGGCCTTGTCCAGACGCGGCAGCATCACCAGCGTGAGCGTGCTGTCGTTGCCCGGCGCGGACTCGGCCAGTTGCTGCAACGCCGTGCTGCCGTCCTTGCCGGGCTTGCCCGAGGGGATGCGGATCTCGACGATCTGCTTGTCGGCAAAGAGCGAGAGCGAGCCCCCCGCCGCCAGCACCGCGCTCCAGTCGAAGTGCGCGCCGGCCACGGTGTACGAACTGCGCTCGGTGTAGCCCTGCTCGCGCGCGGCGGCGCGGATGGCGTCGGCTGCCTCCTGTGCGAGCAGCGGCTCGTCGCCATGGATCGTGTAGAGCGGCTTGAGCCCCTTCTGCAGGTGGCCCCCGAGTTGGGCGCTGGCAAGTTGCATGAAAAGAAATCGCTGCGGCGCGGGCGCCTAGAGTTCCTTGACGGCGGCGAGGCGGCGCATCAGCTGCTGTGCGATGTCGCTCTGCATGTCGCGGAACAGCAGTTCGGCTTCGCCTTCCTTGGCGAGCGCGTTGGTTTCATTGAAGCTCAGGTCCCGCGTCTGCGACACCTCCGAAGCCGAGAGCAGTTCCTTGCCGCCGGGCGTCTTCAGGCTGAAGCGCACGCGCAGGCGCAGTTGCAGCTCGCGCAGCGCGCCGGCCGAATTGGTCGAGATCACGAAACGGTCGCGGTCTTCGCCCAGCACCACCAGCACCGCATCGGCGGTCTTGGCGTCTTCCTTGGGCACCAGCGTCACCGTGCCGGCCGCGCGCAGGTCGCGCCGGATCTGGTTGATCAGCGCGGAATTGCCCTCCACCGACAGCGTCTTGAACGCGAAGACCGGCGCCTTGCGCAGCTCGAAGCCGCAGCCGGCCAGGCCCACGCTGGCGCCCACGGCCGTCAAACCGAGGAGAAAGCCGCGGCGCGGCAACGAGGCATTGCGTTTGTTCATGCTTCTATCGTTCAAAGGACCACGTTGACCAGACGGCCGGGAACCACGATCACGCGCTTGGGCGGCGCGCCCTCGGCGAAGGCGACGAAATCGTCGCAGGCGAGCGCGAGCTTCTCGATCTCGTCCTTGGAGGCGCCAGCCGGCACCAGCAGCTTGCCGCGCAGCTTGCCGTTGACCTGCAGCATGAGTTCGATCTCGTCCTGCACCAGCGCCTCGACGTCGACCGTCGGCCAGGCTGCGTCGAGCAGGCCGCCCAGGTCCTTGTCGTAGCCGAGCTCTGTCCAGAGCTGCTGGGCGATGTGCGGGGTCGCGGGGTACAGGCAGCGCAGCAGGATGCCCAGGCCCTCGCGCACCGCGGCCGCATCGCCCGCGCTGCCGTCGGGCTTGAAGCCTTCGAGCGCGTTCAGCAGCTTCATCGCGCCCGACACCACCGTGTTGTATTGCATGCGCTGGTAGTCGTAGTCGACCTGGCGCAGCACCGTGTGCACCTCGCGGCGCAGCGCCTGGGCGGCCTTGCCGAAGGTCTGTGCGCCCGCCTTGGCCGGCGCCACGTCCGCCTGCGCCACGCCGAAGTTCCACACCCGGCGCAGGAACCGGTAGCTGCCTTCGACAGCCGCGTCGTTCCACTCGAGCGTGGCTTCGGGCGGCGCGGTGAACATGGTGTACAGGCGCGCGGTGTCGGCACCGTACTTCTCGATGAGGTCTTGCGGATCGACGCCGTTGCGCTCGCTCTTGCCCATCTTGCCGACGCCGCCGTACTCGACCTTCGTGCCGTCGGCCAGCGTGCCGCCGGTGATGCGGCCCTGCGCGTCGAGCACCGCCGTGACTTCGAGCGGCGGGAAGTAGTCCTTGCCGCCCTTCTCGTTGCGCCTGTAGAAGATGTGGTTGAGCACCATGCCCTGCGTGAGCAGCTTGGCGAAAGGCTCGTCGGCCTTCACGAGGCCCAGGTCGCGCATCACCTTGGTCCAGAAGCGCGCGTACAGCAGGTGAAGAATCGCGTGCTCGATGCCGCCGATGTACTGGTCCATCGGCATCCAGTAGTCCGCGCCCTCGGCGACCATGGCCTGGTCGTTCTTCGGATCGCAGTAGCGCATGAAGTACCACGACGAATCGACGAAGGTGTCCATGGTGTCGGTCTCGCGCCGCGCGGGCTTGCCGCACACCGGGCACACCACGCCGGCATGGAAGCCTTCGTGCTTGTTCAGCGGGTTGCCCGAGCCGTCGGGCACGCAGTCGGTCGGCAGCACCACGGGCAGGTCCTTCTCGGGGACCGGCACCGCGCCGTGTTCTTCGCAATGGATGATCGGGATCGGCGTGCCCCAGTAGCGCTGGCGGCTCACGCCCCAGTCGCGCAGGCGCCAGGTGGTCTGCAACTCGCCCAGGCCCTTCTGGCCCAGTGCATGCGCCACGGCGGCCACGGCCTCCTTGTACGACATGCCGCTGAAGTTGTCGGAGTTGATGGTCACGCCGCGCTGCTTGTCGGCGTACCAGTCCTGCCACTTGTGATAGTCGAAGTGCGGCTCGTCATCGACCAGCACCACCTGGATGATCTCGATGCCGTACTTGTTGGCGAAGGCGAAGTCACGCTCGTCGTGCGCGGGCACGCCCATCACGGCGCCGTCGCCGTAGCCGATGAGCACGTAGTTGCCGACCCACACCGGCACCTGCTCCTCGGTGATCGGGTGCTTCACCGTGAGGCCCGTGGGCACGCCCTTTTTCTCCTGCGTGGCGAGTTCGGCCTCGGTGGTGCCGCCGCTCTTGCACTCCTCGATGAAGGCCGCGACCTTGGGGTCGAGCGTGGCGGCTTGCGCGGCCAGCGGATGCTCGGGCGCCACGGCGCAGAAGGTCACGCCCATGATCGTGTCGGCGCGCGTGGTGAACACGTACATGCGGCCGTCCTGGATCAGCTTGCCGCTGGCGTCCTGGATGTCATGGGTGAAGGCGAAGCGCACGCCCTCGCTCTTGCCGATCCAGTTCTCCTGCATCAGCTTCACCCGCTCGGGCCAGCCCGGCAGCTTGTGCTGGGTGTGCTCGAGCAGTTCCTCGGCGTAGTCGCTGATCTTCAGGTAGTAGCCCGGGATCTCGCGGCGCTCGACCGTGGCGCCGGTGCGCCAGCCCTTGCCGTCGATCACCTGCTCGTTGGCCAGCACGGTCTGGTCGACCGGGTCCCAGTTCACGACCTGGGTCTTGCGGTAGGCAATGCCCTTCTCGAGCATCTTCAGGAACAGCCACTGGTTCCACTTGTAGTAGCTCGGATCGCAGGTGGCGATCTCGCGGCTCCAGTCGATCGCCAGGCCCATGGCCTGGAGCTGGCCGCGCATGTAGTCGATGTTCTCGTAGGTCCACTTGGCCGGCGGCACGCCGTTCTTGAGCGCAGCGTTCTCGGCCGGCAGGCCGAAGGCGTCCCAGCCCATGGGCATCAGCACGTTGTAGCCGCTCATGCGCAGGTAGCGCGTGAGCATGTCGTTGATCGTGTAGTTGCGCACGTGGCCCATGTGCAGCTTGCCGCTGGGGTACGGCAGCATCGAGCAGGCGTAGTACTTCTTGCGGCTCGCGTCCTCGGTGACGCGGTAGGCATCGGCGGCGCTCCATTGCGCCTGGGCAGCGGACTCGACGTCGCTGGGTTTGTAGCTGGGGTTCATGGCGGTTCGGCAAGAGCCCGGCGCGGGCTGGCCGGGGAGGACGGATTATCGCGCCCGGGCGATGCCCTCCGCGCGGCAGACCCTAGACTTGGGGCACGCAACCTGCATGTTGCCTGGGTAACGTCTGCTTTCGTACTGCCTGAACGCCATGAAACTGCTCTGGAAACCCCTGGCCCTGGGCCTCGCCGCCTGTCTCGCCACCCTGCCCTCGTGGGCGCAGCAGGCCAACGACAAGCCCCTGCGCATCGTCGTCCCCTTCGCCCCCGGCGGCGCGCAGGACGTGATCGCCCGCTACCTGGGCGCCAAGCTCACCGACAAGCTCGGCACCCCGGTGATCATCGACAACAAGGCCGGTGCCGGCGGCATCGTCGCCGCCGATGCGGTGGCCAAGGCGACCGACGGGGCCACCGTGCTGCTGGCCACCGGCGGCGCCGTCACCATCGCGCCGCACCTGCAGGCCAAGCTCCCCTACGACCCGGTGCACGAACTGGTGCCCGTGGCCCTGGTCGCCGACACGCCGATGACACTGTCCGTGCGCGCCGAGAGCCCCTACAAGACCATCGCCGACGTGCTGCGCGACGCCAAGGCGCGGCCCGGCCAGGTCACCTACGCCTCGACCGGCAACGGCACGGTGTCGCACCTCACGGGCGCGCTGCTGGCGCAGGCGAGCGGCGTGAGCCTGCTGCACGTGCCCTACCGCGGCGCAGCGCCGGCGCTGACCGACCTGCTGGGCGGTCAGGTGGCGACGATCGTTACCAGCGTCGCCTCGATCGAGCCCATGGTCGCGAGCGGCAAGGCGCGCGTGCTCGGCACCTTCTCGCGTGCGGCACTGCCCAGCATGGGCACGGCGCCCACCGTCGGCGAAGCCACGGGCCTCGCGGGCATGGAGGTGCCGGTGTGGGTCGGCGTGATGGCGCCCGCGCGCATGCCGGCCGGGGGCATCGACAAGCTCTCCGCCGCGCTGGTCGAGGTGTGCAACCTGCCGGAGACCAAGCAGCGCTTCGCCCAGCTGGGCGCGGTCAACACCTGCGGCAATGCGGCGGCGCTCGGCAAGGTGGTGACAGAGGACAGCCAACGCTGGGCCAAGGTGATCAAGCAAGGCGGTATCAAGGTTGACTAGCTTGGCTCTCCCCCAGTCTTCGCGCACTTCGTGTCGCTTCGCCAACCCCCTCACCGGGGGCAACACCAGTGGCCCGGCAAAGCCGGTTCCACGGTGTTCACCGACGGAGTCGGCACAGTGACAGCGGCCGATGGGCTGCGCCGCGTCGGCATCGCGGGCACCGGCGCCATCGCGCTGGCCAGCGCCGCATGGCTGCGCCAGGCGGGCCACGGCGTCACCCTCTGGTCGCCGGGTGGCCAGGGCGCCGAGGCCTTGCGCACGCAGCCGCTGGAAGCCGGCGGCGTGCAGCCCTGCCGCGTGACGGTCGGGGTCGCCGACGATGCCGCGCAGCTCTGCCACTCGGCGGACGTGCTGCTGCTCGCGCTCCCGGTCAACGGCCACAGGCGCGTGATGGATGCGCTGCTGCCCTTCCTGCGCGACGGGCAGACAGTGATCGTCAGCTCGATGGCCTCGCTGTCGTCGCTCTATCTTCATGAGAGCGCTCGACGCGCCGGCAAGCAGGTGACGGTCGCGAGCTTCGGCACGACCGTGCTGACCGCGCGCCGCGAATCGGGCACCCAGGTCAAGGTGATGACGCGGCGCAAGGCGGTCGGCGTCTCGGCGCTTCCCGGCGCGAACGTCGCGAAGGCCGTCGCCCTCTGCACCGCGCTGTTCGGAGACGGCTTCTTCCCGCAGGACAGCGTGCTCGCCAGCGCCCTGGCCAACGTCAACCCGCAGTCCCACGGCCCGCTCGCGGTCTTCAACTGGACCCGCATCGAGCGCGCCGAGAACTGGCCGCAGTACCACTGCATGACGCCCGGCGTGTCGCGCGCGATCGAGGCGCTGGACCTGGAGCGGCGCGCCGTGGCGCAGGCCTTCGGCATCGCGCTCGGCCCCATCGAGGAACACTTCGCGCGCTCCTTCGGCACCGCGTCGGCGCGGCTCGAAGACATCGCGGCCGAACTGCACGCCAAGCGCGGCGGCCCACCGGGGCCGGTGCGCACCGACACCCGCTACGTGACCGAGGACATGCCCTACGGCCTGGCCTTCGTGGAGGCGCTGGGGCAGATCGCCGGTGTGCCCACGCCTGCGACGCGGACCATCGTGGACGCGGCCTCGCTGGTCAACGGCATCGACTTCCGCGCGCAGAACGACCTGCTGGCGCCGCTGGGCCTCAGCAACGAAACCGTCGAAGGCCTGCTCGCGCGCCTATGACCCGTCCGCGGGAAAGACCGGCTCGCCCAGGTTGAGCATCAGCCGGTTGGCCCAGGCGAACAGGGCCACCGAATGAACCAGGTCGAGGATTTCCAGTTCCCCGAGCCCGACCTCTTTCAACGCCCGGACATCCTCGGCCGAGACCTTGTCCGGCTCGGCGCCGAGCTTGATCGAGAACGCGACGATGGCTTTCTCGCGCGGCGAGGTGCCCGCCGAAGCCGGCTCCTCGAACACCTGCGCGATCACGTCGTTGCGCTTGGCCAGTTGCTCGAAACGCTGCGCATGCACCGACGCGCAGTACACACAGCCGTTGACGCGCGATTCCACCGTGGCGCCCAGTTCGCGCTCGGCGCGCGGCATGCCGCCCGGCGCGAACATGATCGCGTTGAAGGCGATGGAGCGCTGCAGCAATATCTCGGGCTGGTGCGCGAGCACCAGGAAGTAGGGCGAGGTGCGCGCCTGCGGGCTCATCTCGTCCAGCGCCGCCAACTGGGCCGGCGTGGCGGTGTCGACATTCACCGTGTCCAGCCACGGTTTCCACTTGAGCACCTCGTTGGTGAAGCCCTGGATGCGGATCGGAGCCGTCATGCCGAAACCTCCGCTGCAGCCAGCGCCTTGAGGCCCGCGACGACACGGATCTGGTAGGAGAGAAAAGCGATCAGCTGGCTCAACGCCACGAGCGCGGGCGTCGACAACCCGTGCGCCGCCAGCGCCTCGATGGCAGCGCGGTCCCCTTCGATCGGGCGCTCGATGAGCTTGCCCGCGAAGGCCAGCATCGCGCGCAGCCGCGCATCGGCGAGCGAGGCGATGTCGCCGCGCTCCACCGCATCGGCCACCGCGGCGTCGGCGTTCTCGGCCGCCAGTTCCTCGCGGTAGTGCGCGGCGAGGTTCGGCGCCTTCGAGACGCGGCAGGCATGCAGCGCGACCAGCAGGCGCTCGGTGCGGGACAGCCCCTCGACCGCGTGCGAGAACATCGCGTCATGGCTGCTCTGGGTGGCGGCCACGACCTTGTCGCGCTGCCGGCGCAGCGCCCAGGTCGCTTGGTTCGGAGAAAGGGGCACCGTGTCATCGACCACGTCGATGGCCGGCAGCACGATGGACGGATTCGTCATGCGGGTCCTTGAAGAGGAAAAGGGGTTCGTTCAGGTGCGTTCACCGGGCGGCGGCGCGGGCACCCACTCGTCGCCGAACAGCTCGGGCTCGCTGTAGGCCTCGAGGTTCGCGAAGTGATGGTCGAAATCCTCGCGATAGAACAGGCTCGCGATGCCGCTCGCGAGGCGCTTGGCACCGTCGCTGATCGCGGGAATGTCGCCCGACACCGTGCCATGCGACAGGGCAGCCGGGTAGCAGAAGCAATGGATGCGTTCGAGCCCCGGACATTCGCCCGCCACACGCTCCTGGAATTCGAAGACCGGCCCGAGGTCGGGCGAATCGGCCAGCTCCTGGTCTTCGTCGCCGGGCGGGGGCACGAAGCGGTCTCCCCACGTCCGGATGTGGGAGGCGATGCCGTCGAATTCGGGGCGGTTCGGCCAATCGACCTTGAAGCCGGTCGAGACGATCAGGAAGTCGAATTCGAAATCGCCCTTGGGGGTCGTCACACGCATCGCATCGCCCTCGGGCGCGACCGACAGGATCGGGCAGCCGAAGTTGAAGAACGCATTCGGAAAAGCCGACACCCGCAGCGTGCTGCCGTGCGGTGGCGGCACGTTCGCGACGTTGATGTAGTGGCGGATGCGCCACTTGCGTTCGTCCGACAGGTCGAAGTGCCCCTGCGTGAGGCCCGGCACGCCGGCGCCCTTGCCCTTGTTGACGCGCGGCAGGTCGGGGCGGCGGATCAAAAGTTCGACGCTGTGCGCGCCCGCCTCCAGCGCGGTGGCCGCGCTGTCCATCGCCGACGAGCCCGCGCCGACCACGCCGACGCGCAGGCCCGCGAGCTGCCCGTAGTCCATGTCGTCGGACGAATGCGCCCACTGCGAACGCGGCAGCGCATTCACGAACGCCGGAACCGCCGGGCCGCCTAGACCGTCGCGGCCCGTGGCCAGCACGACGCGGCGCGCCAGCACGCTGTGGGCACCGGCCGGCGTGCGCAGGTCGAGCCGCACTGCCGTGCCATCGGGCAGCGGGTGGATGCCGGTGACCACGGTGTCGTTGCGCACGTCCACGTTCATCACGCGGCGGTACCAGCAGAGGTAGTCCATCCACTGCAGGCGCGGGATCTTGTCCATCGCCGCCCATGCTTCGCGCCCGAACTGCGCTTCGAACCAGGCACGGAAGGTGAGCGACGGCAGGCCCAGCGCGGGGCCGGTGAGTTCCTTGGGCGAGCGCAGCGTCTCCATGCGCGCGGTGGTGGCCCAGGGGCCTTCCTTGCCCGCAGGGGACCGGTCGAAGACCACGGCGCGGATGCCCTGCTGCGCGAGCGCCACCGAGGCCGCGAGCCCCGCCTGCCCGCCGCCGATGACGGCCACGTCGAGCATCGCCTCGCCCTCCTTCTGCCGCACGGGCATCCATTGGCGGCCGGGGAAGCCGAGGTAGTCGAGGTCCTGGGCGAGCCGCGCCTCGAGCGCGGCGAGGGATGAAACGGAATCTGATGTCATTTAAGCAAGCCGGAAACAGCGCCCAGTGTAGAAAGCTTCTCCGCCTGTCGAATCGCGCCCGGTCGCCGGCAAACGCGTATGACTGGCCCGGATTTCGCATGCCACAATGATTTCAGACCACAGGGGCAGGCATGGGCAGCAGCAACAGCGAATGGTGGCGCGGCGCGGTGATCTACCAGATCTACCCGCGCAGCTTCATGGACAGCAATGGCGATGGCATCGGCGACCTGCCCGGCATCACGGCCCGGCTCGACCATGTGGCCAGCCTCGGAGTCGATGCGGTCTGGGTCTCGCCCTTCTTCCGCTCGCCGATGAAGGACTTCGGCTACGACGTGTCCGACTACCGCGCGGTCGATCCGCTCTTCGGCACGCTCGCCGACTTCGACGCGATGCTCGCGCGCATGCATGCGCTGGGGCTCAAGCTCATCATCGACCAGGTGCTCTCGCACACCTCCGACCAGCACGCCTGGTTCGCCGAAAGCCGCAGCTCGCGCGACAACCCCAAGGCCGACTGGTATGTCTGGGCCGACCCCAGGCCCGACGGCACGCCGCCCACCAACTGGCTCTCGGTCTTCGGCGGCTCGGCCTGGCAGTGGGATTCGCGCCGCAGGCAGTACTACCTGCACAGCTTTCTCACCGAACAGCCGGACCTCAATTTCCACTGCACCGAAGTGCAGGACGCGCTGCTCGGCGAGGTGCGCTTCTGGTGCGAGCGCGGCGTGGACGGCTTCCGCTTCGACGCCTGCAACCACCAGTTCCACGACGCCCTGCTGCGCGACAACCCTCCGGCTTCGCTCGCGTCGATCGACGAGGTCAGCACGGTGCGCGCCGACAACCCCTATGCGATGCAGCAGCACCTGTACGACAAGAGCCAGCAGGAGAACCTGGTGTTCCTCGAACGCCTGCGCCAGTTGCTCGACGGCTATGGCGCGGTCGCGCTGGGCGAGGTCGGCGACGAGAACGCGCCGCCCGTCATGGCGCAGTACACCGAACTCGGCAAGCGCCTGCACCTGGCCTACAGCTTCAGCCTGCTGACCGCGGACCACAGCGCCAGGCACCTGCGCCACCAGGTGGAGGCACTCGACCAGGCGCTGGCGCCCACCGGCGGCTGGGGCTGCTGGGCGGTGTCGAACCACGACGTGCCGCGCGTCTCCACGCGCTGGAGCGACGGCAAGGCGCCCGACACGCGGCGCGACCGGCTCTGGCTCACCTTGCTGCTCGCGTTGCGCGGCAGCGCCAGCATCTACCAGGGCGAGGAGCTCGGCCTGCCCGAAGCCGAGGTGCCCTTCGAGCTGTTGCAAGACCCCTACGGCCGCACCTTCTGGCCCGAGTTCAAGGGCCGCGACGGCTGCCGCACGCCGATTCCGTGGCAAGCAGATGCGCCGCACGGCGGCTTCACCACCGGCACGCCGTGGCTGCCCGTGTACGGCGCGCACCTGCCGCTGGCCGTCGACAACCAGGCCGACGACACGGGCTCGATGCTGGCCTTCAGCCGTGCGCTGCTGCACTGGCGCCGCACGCAGCCGCTGCTGCGCACCGGCGGCATCGTGTTCTTCGATGCGCCCGAGCCCGTGCTGTGGTTCGAGCGGCGCGACGGCAACCGATCGCTGCAGGCGATCTTCAACATGGGGAGCGAGCCCTTGTCGATCCCGCTGCGCGAGGCGCTGGTGCCGCTGCAAGGCCATCCGCTCGCTGCGACCGCCAGCGTGCAGGGCCATGGCGAAAGGCGCATGCTGGCACTGGCGCCCTACGGCGTCTTTTTCGGAACACCCGCCAACGAAGAAGGACACAGCTGACCGCTATGCCACCGAAGTCCCTGCCTGCCTCCGAAGTCCGCGCGCTGATGCGCGCCGAACACGGCGATCCTTTTGCCGTGCTCGGACCGCACGAAACGCGCGAGGGGCTGGAAGTGCGCGCACTGATGCCCGGCGCCCAAAGCGTGGCGGTGATGCATTCGCGCACCGGCTGGCCGCTCGCGATGCTCACGCGGCAGGAGGGCTCCGACCTGTTCAGCGGACTGGTGCCGGCGGCGGAAGCGCGCCTGGGCTATTCGTTCCAGGTCGATTGGGGCTCGCACACCTCGCGACTCGAAGATCCCTACCGCTTTGCATTCGTGCTCGGCGAAACCGACGTGTGGCTGCTGGCCGAGGGCACGCACCTGCGGCCCTGGGAGCGGCTGGGTGCGCACCTGCGCGAGATCGATGGCGTGAAGGGCGTGGCCTTCGTGGTCTGGGCGCCGAACGCGCGACGGGTCTCGGTGGTCGGCGACTTCAACAACTGGGACGGCCGGCGCCACATGATGCGGCTGCGCCGCGAATGCGGCGTGTGGGAAATCTTCGCGCCGCACGTGGCGACCGGCGACAGCTACGCGTTCGAGATTCTTTCCGCGCAGGGCGAGGTGCTGCGCAAGGCCGATCCGTTCGCGTTCTCTTCGCGGCTGCGGCCCGACACCGCCTGCGTGGTGGCGCCGCTGCCGGCCGCGGTGAAGATGCCCGAAGGCCGCGCCAAGGCCAATGAACGCCACGCGCCGATCAGCATTTATGAAGTGCACCTGGGCTCGTGGCGCCGCAAGAACAATGGCCACGAGTGGCTCGACTACCGCGAGCTGGCCGACACGCTCGTGCCCTACGCGCGCGACATGGGCTTCACGCACATCGAGCTGTTGCCGATCAGCGAGCACCCCTTCGACGGCTCGTGGGGTTACCAGCCGATCGGGCTTTATGCGCCGACCTCGCGCTTCGGAACACCCGGCGACTTTCGCCATTTCGTGGAGGCTGCACATGCGGCCGGGCTGGGGGTGATTCTTGACTGGGTGCCCGCGCACTTTCCGACCGATGCGCACGGCCTGGGCAACTTCGACGGCACTGCGCTGTACGAGTACGCCGATCCGCGCGAAGGTTTCCACAACGACTGGCAGACGCTGATCTTCAACTTCGCGCGCACGGAGGTGCGCAACTACCTGGTCGGCAATGCGCTGTATTGGCTGGAACGCTACGGCGTCGACGGCCTGCGCGTGGATGCGGTGGCGTCGATGCTGTACCGCGACTACAGCCGCAAGGCCGGCGAGTGGGTGCCGAATGCGCAGGGCGGACGCGAGAACCTGGAGGCCATCGATTTCCTTCGCCGCATGAACCGTGTGGTGGGCATCGAGCGGCCCGGCGCGGTGACGCTGGCCGAGGAGTCGACGAGCTTTCCGGGCGTGACGCGGCCGCCGGAAAACGGCGGGCTGGGCTTTCACTACAAGTGGAACATGGGCTGGATGAACGACACGCTCGCCTATGCGGGCACCGACCCGGTCTACCGCAAGCACCACCACCAGCAGATCACCTTCGGGCTGATGTACGCGCACACCGAGAACTTCGTGCTGCCGCTCTCGCACGATGAAGTGGTGCATGGCAAGGGCTCGATGATCGGACGGATGCCCGGGGACGAGTGGCAGAAGTTCGCGGGGCTGCGCAACCTGTACGGCTATCTCTGGGGGTATCCGGGGAAGAAGTTGTTGTTCATGGGAGGCGAGTTCGCTCAGGTCGCCGAGTGGAATGCGGATCGCAGCCTGGACTGGCACCTGCTGGAGCATGCCCCGCACCAGGGAGTGCGGCGGCTGGTGCGCGATTTGAACAACGTGTACCGGCACTTTCCTGCGTTGCATGAGCTGGACAACGACGGCGGCGGGTTCGAGTGGATCGTGCATGACGATGCGGATCAGTCGGTGTTTGCGTTTGTTCGCCGGGCGCGGGACGGGGCGTTCGTTGTCGTCGTCTGCAACTTCACGCCGTTGCCTCGGCATGCGTATCGGCTGGGGGTTCCTGTTGCGGGGGCTTACCGGGAGATCATCAATACGGATGGGGCTGTGTATGGGGGGAGTGGTGTAGGGAACGGGATCGTCGAGAGTTCGCCGGGTGCCTGGCATGGGAAGGCGGATTCTGTTTCTGTCAGCGTGCCGCCGCTTGCTACTGTGATGTGGGTGTTGGTTTGATGAGTCTGAGGTTGTTTTTCTTTCGGAGGCCGGGTCTCGCCCCGGCGGGCGAGCTACTTTCTTTTGCTTCGCCAAAAGAAAGTAGCCAAAGAAAAGGCGACCCTGCTGTCTGCGTCCCTTCGCTTCGCTACGGGCAACCTGCGGTGCTCACGTTTCGCGGGGTCTCGCCCAAACTCGCTTCGCTCAAACAAGGGCGAGCCCTGATCCGCGAAACGCTCCGCTCCTCGGCGCATACAGAAGGGCTTGGAGACCAGCCACGCCATCGCTGCGCTCGGCGTTCAAGACATTGCGGGCCATCGCTTTGCTCGGCCCGGAACGGCACAACCAACGGCATCCACCAGCCATCACAACCAATTCAAGGCGGACACGCGGAGCGTGTCCGCCCTTCGCGCCGAGCGAAGCAATGGCCCGTTTGGCTCCCCCTCCCCTCTGGCTGCGCCGAGGAGCGCAGCGTTTCGCGGATCAGGGCTCGCAGCTGTTTGAGCGAAGCGAGTTCTGCGAGACCCCGCGAAACGCGAGCACCGCAGGTTGCCCGCAGCGAAGCGGAGGGTCGCAGACAGTGGGGTCGCCTTTCTTTTGCCTACCTTTCTTTGGCGAAGCAAAGAAAAGTAGGTCGCCTGCCGGGGCGAGACCCGGCCTCGGGGAAAAAACCAATCCAGGGGCAACAAGAATGCTGAGCCCAGGCACGCCGTCCCCCTTGGGAGCAACCCTTTCCCCCCAAGGCGTCAACTTCGCCTTAGCAGCCCCCACCGCAGAGTCCGTAGAGCTCTGTCTTTTCGACGCCACCGGCCAGAACGAACAGCAACGCCTCCGCCTACCAGCGTGTACAGATGGCGTCTGGCACGGCCTGCTTCCAGCCGGCCGCGAAGGCCTGGTCTACGGCTACCGCGTCCACGGCCCGTGGGCGCCACATGACGGGCAACGCTTCAATCCCGCCAAGCTGCTGCTCGATCCGTATGCACGCGAAATCGTCGGCCGCTACGACGGCAGCGACCTCTTCCTCGGACACAACCCGGCAGATCCCAACCAACGCGATGGCCGCGACAACAGCCCCGTCGCGCTCAAGGGCCGCGTGACAGCAGCCACTGGCACGACGACGCCCGGCCATGCACGCATCGCCCCCACCGACCGCGTCCTCTACGAACTGCACGTCCGCGGCCAGACCCAGTTGCACCCCGGCGTCCCCGCAGCCTTGCGCGGCACCTACGCCGGCCTCGCCGAGCCCGCCGTGCTCGACCACCTGCAGCGCCTGGGCGTCACCACGCTCAGCCTGATGCCCGTGCAGCACCGCGCCGACGAGCAGCGCCTGCTGGCCATGGGCCTTTCCAACTACTGGGGCTACAACACCATCGGCTGGTTCGCCCCCGAGCCGCGCTACTGGAGCGGCCGCCCCGGCACCACGCCCGCGAGCGAATTCCGCGCGATGGCCGACGCGGTGCATGCGCGCGGCATGGAACTGGTGATCGACGTGGTCTACAACCACAGCGCCGAGAGCGACGAGGTCGGCCCGACGCTCTCGCTGCGCGGCATCGACAACGCCCTGTACTACCACTTGCGCGAAGACGACCGCGCGCTCTACGAGAACTGGACCGGCACCGGCAACTGCCTGAACCTCGGCGAGCCTCGCGTGCTGCAACTCGTGATGGACAGCCTGCGCTTCTGGGCTTGCGAGATGGGCGTCGACGGCTTTCGCTTCGACCTCGCACCGGTGCTGGGACGCGATGCGGCCACAGGGTTCGACCCGCGCGCGCCCTTCTTCGCCGCCATCGCGCAAGACCCGGTGCTCTCGCGCACGCTGCTGATCGCCGAGCCATGGGACATCGGCCCCGGCGGCTACCGGCTCGGCGAGTTCCCGCCCGGCTGGCTCGAATGGAACGACCGCTATCGCGACACGCAGCGCGGCTTCTGGCTGCGGCAAGGGCGCGACGGCGCAGCCGGCCTCGGCGATTTCGCGCACCGCTTCACCGCATCGAGCACGCAGTTCGCCCACCGCGGCCGCGCGCCGACGGCGAGCGTCAACTTCATCACCGCGCACGACGGCTTCACGCTGCGCGACCTCGTGAGCTACGAAGAGCGCCACAACCTCGCGAACGGCGAGAACAACCGCGACGGCCACGCGCACAACCTGAGCAACAACTGCGGCATCGAAGGCCCGAGCGACGACATTGGCGTCCTGGAGAAACGCAGCCGCCTGCAGCGCGCGTTGCTCGCGGTGCTGCTGCTCTCCCAAGGCACGCCGATGCTGCTGGCCGGCGACGAGCTGGGCCACAGCCAGCAAGGCAACAACAACGCCTACTGCCAGGACAACGAGACCACCTGGCTCGCATGGATCGGCGCGTCCGACCCCTCCGGCGACATGGCGCGCACGAGCGATTTCGTCGCGCGCCTCGCAGCCTTGCGCCGCGAAGCGCCGGTGCTGCGCAGCACGCGCTGGTGGCCGGCCGATCCGCCCGAGGGCGCACCGGCGATCCGCTGGCTGCGCCCCGACGGCCAACCGATGACGCAGGACGACTGGCAGGCGGGCACGGCCCTTGCAATCCTCTTCGACAACCACAACGGCGCGGCGAGGGAGGACGCGGGCGCATGGCTGGTGCTGGTCAATGCCGGCGCACAGGCGGTGAATTTCACGCTGCCCCCGGGCAACTGGCGGCACTGTCTCTCGACCGATCCCGGGCATGGCCGCGACGCATCGCCACAGGCGCTCGGCAATGCGGTGGAAGTACCTTTTTCGAGCATCCGGATTGCAAGAACGTAGAAGCCATGCGCGCGGCGCAGTGCTAGCCTAGCTACAGAAACTCTGACGACGCATTCCAACGAACGAACGGAGACACAGGATGGACAACCAGCTCAGCACGCCCCCCTCGCAGGAACCCCTGCAGGCCCATCAACTGGTTCGCCGCACCATCGCCCTGGTGCTGGCCGGCGGCCGCGGCTCCCGCCTCAAGCAGCTGACCGACCGGCGCGCCAAGCCGGCCGTGTACTTCGGCGGCAAGTTCCGCATCATCGATTTCGCCTTGTCGAACTGCCTCAATTCCGGCATCCGGCGCATGGCGGTGGTCACGCAGTACAAGTCGCACTCGCTCATGCGCCACCTGCAGCGCGGCTGGAGCTTCCTGCGGGCCGAGCTCAACGAGATGGTCGACGTGCTGCCCGCGCAGCAGCGCGTGGGCGACGAGCACTGGTACCGCGGCACGGCCGATGCGGTGTTCCAGAACCTGGACATCATCCAGACCCGCTCGACCAAGCACGACTACGTGGTGGTGCTGGCCGGCGACCACATCTACAAGATGGACTACTCGATCATGGTGAAGGACCATGCCGAGCGCGGCCTGGGCTGCACGGTCGGCTGCATCGAAGTGCCGCGCATGGAGGCCACGGCGTTCGGCGTGATGGCCATCGACGACGGCCGCCAGATCACCGCCTTTCTCGAGAAGCCGGCCGATCCGCCCGCCATGCCCGGCCACCCCGACGTGGCGCTGGCCAGCATGGGCATCTACGTGTTCGACTCCGCCTACCTCTACCAACTGCTCGAGGAAGACGCCGCCAACCCCGATTCGAGCCACGATTTCGGCAAGGACATCATTCCGCGCGCCGTGGCGCAGGGCCGGGCGCTGGCGCATCCCTTCGGCATGTCCTGCGTCACGCGGGCCTCGCGCGGACCCGACGCCAAGGCCTACTGGCGCGACGTGGGCACGATTGATGCATTCTGGGCAGCCAACCTCGACCTGGCCTCGATCACCCCCGAGCTCGACATCTATGACACCGACTGGCCCATCTGGACCTACCAGCGGCAACTGCCCCCGGCCAAGTTCGTGCTCGACCGCCACGGCCACCACGGCATGACGGTCAACACCATCGTCTCGGGCGGCTGCATCGTCTCGGGCTCCAAGGTGAGCAGCTCGGTGCTGTTCTCGGGCGTGCGCATCCATTCGTTCTGCGAGATCAACGAGGCCGTGCTGCTGCCCGATGTCGAGGTGGGCCGCGGCGCCCGGCTCAGCAAGGTGGTGATCGACCGCGGCTGCGTGATTCCCGACGACATGGTGATCGGAGAGGATGCCGCCGCCGATGCAGCCCGCTTCGAGCGCACCGAGGCCGGCGTGGTGCTCGTCACCCGCGAAATGCTGAAAAGGCTGGCCGCCTGAGGCCGCGATCGCGAACGATGCGAATCCTCCAGGTCAGCGCCGAACTCTTTCCCCTCCTCAAGACCGGCGGCCTGGCGGATGTCGCCGGCGCCCTGCCCCTCGCGCTCATGGCCGCGGGGCAGGACACGCGGGTGCTGCTGCCGGGCTTTCCGGCCATCGTGGCCGGCGTGCGCGACCTGGTGCCGGTGGCCGAACTCACCGCACCCTGGGGCAGCGAGCGCTTCGCGCTGCGCGCGGGGCACATCGCCATCGACGGCGCGCCGCCGATACCCGCCTACGTGATCGATGCGCCGGCGCTCTACGACCGACCCGGCAATCCCTACGAAGACGCGACGCGCCAGCCCTACGGCGACAACCACCGGCGCTTCGCGCTGCTCGGCTGGGCGGCGGCGCGGCTCGCCCAAGGGCTGGACCCGGCGTGGCGGCCCGAGGTCGTGCATGCGCACGACTGGCACGCGGGCCTGGCGCCGGCTTACCTGCACTTCGCGCGCGAAGCCGGGTCGACGCGCGCCGGCAGCGTGTTCACCGTGCACAACCTCGCCTACCAGGGCATTTCCGCACCCTGGAACTTCGCCGACCTCGGCCTGCCGGCGCCTGCCTTCCACATGAACGGGCTCGAATACCACGGACAGGTGTCGTTCATGAAGGCCGGCCTGTACTTCGCCGACCGGCTCACCACCGTAAGCCCGACCTACGCGCGCGAAATCCAGACACCCGAGCAGGGCTGCGGCCTCGACGGCCTGCTGCGCCAGCGCAGCGGTGTGCTCACCGGCATCCTCAACGCGGTGGACGACAAGGTCTGGAGCCCGGCCGCCGACACGGCGCTGGTGCAGGGCTATCACACGCCCGAAGGCCGCCACATGGCCGGCAAGGCGCGCTGCAAGGCGGTGCTGCAACATCAGCTCGGATTGGCCGAGCGGCCCGATGCGCCGCTGTTCATCCTGGTGAGCCGGCTCACCGAACAGAAGGGCCTGCACCTCGTGCTCGGCGGCATCGATGCGCTGCTTGCGCAGGGCGGCCAGCTCGCGCTGCTGGGCAGCGGCGAGGCATGGCTCGAAGAGGCTTTTCGCCAGCGCGCGGCGGCAGCGCCGCAATCGGTCAGCGTCACCATCGGCTACAACGAAACGCTCGCGCACCAGCTCTTCGGCGCCGGCGACGTGACGCTGGTGCCTTCGCTCTTCGAGCCCTGCGGCCTCACGCAGATGTACGGCCTGAAATACGGCAGCCTGCCGCTGGTGCGCCGCGTGGGCGGGCTGGCCGACACGGTGGTCGACAGCACGCTGGAAGACATGGCGAGCGGCGAGGCCACCGGCTTCGTGTTCGACCGCTTCGACGCAGCCGACTACGAACGCGCGCTGCGCCGTGCCTTCGCCCTCTACGAGCGTGCGCCCGACTGGCGCCGCGTGCGCGGCAACGCCATGCGGCGTCCGGCCGATTGGGCCACCGCCGCCGCGCAATACATCGACGTCTACCACCAGGCATCGGGCGCCGCCTGATCCACGCGTGGCCGACACAACACCAATCACCTCGAGAACGCCCACCATGACGATCAAAGACTTCGCCTACGACCACCCCGACCGCGACGTCGCGGCCTTCAAGCGCGCCGTGGCCAACAAGCTGATCTACGCGGTCGGCAAGGACCCGGTCGCCGCCAGCCAGGACGACTGGCTCAACGCCACCTCGCAGGCCGTGCGCGACCAGCTGGTCGAGCGCTGGATGATGACCACGCGCGCCAACTACGCGCAGGACTTGAAGCGCGTCTACTACCTCTCGATGGAGTTCCTCATCGGGCGCACCTTCACCAACGCGCTGCTCGCGGTCGACCTCTACGACACGGTGCGGGAAGCCCTGGCCGACTTCGGCGTGGACATGGCGGCGCTCGCCGAGCGCGAGCCCGACGCAGCGCTCGGCAACGGCGGCCTGGGGCGGCTCGCAGCCTGCTTCCTCGATTCGATGGCCACGCTCGGCGTGCCCGGCATGGGCTATGGCATCCGCTACGAATACGGCATGTTCCGCCAGCGCATCGTCGACGGCCAGCAGGTGGAAACGCCCGACTACTGGCTCACGCGCGGCAACCCGTGGGAGTTCCAGCGGCCCGAGGTGAACTACCGCGTGCGCTTCGGCGGCCATGTGCAAAAACGCGAAGGCACCAACGCACCCTATGGCGCGGCCGACTGGGTCGACACGCACGACGTGCTGGCCGTGGCCTACGACACCATCATCCCGGGCTACGGCACCCAGGCCACCAACACGCTCAGGCTGTGGTCGGCGCGGGCCACCGAGGAAATCGACCTCTCGGCCTTCAACCGCGGCAACTACATGGGCGCGGTGGAAAGCAAGAACCAGTCGGAGAACGTTTCGCGCGTGCTCTACCCCGACGACTCCACGCCCTCGGGCCGCGAGTTGCGTCTGCACCAGGAGTATTTTTTCTGCAGCGCGAGCGTGCAGGACCTGCTGCGCCGGTACCTGCGCAACCACAAGACCTTCGAGCAGCTCTCCGAGAAGGTCAGCATCCACCTGAACGAC
This sequence comes from Variovorax boronicumulans, assembly GCF_030812215.1. Taxonomy (GTDB): domain Bacteria; phylum Pseudomonadota; class Gammaproteobacteria; order Burkholderiales; family Burkholderiaceae_C; genus Variovorax; species Variovorax boronicumulans_C. The sequence continues at coordinate 220,804 of NZ_JAUSSG010000005.1, forward strand.
ACGCACCCGGTGCTTGCGGTGCCCGAGCTCATGCGCCTCCTGCTCGACGAGCATGGCCTCGCCTGGGACGAGGCCTGGGCGCACACGCAGAAGGTGTTCAGCTACACCAACCACACGCTGATGCACGAGGCGCTGGAGACCTGGCCGGTGGAAATGCTGGGGCGCATATTGCCGCGGCACCTGCAGATCATCTACGACATGAACGCGAAGTTCCTCGCCACCGTGACGCAGAAGGTCGGCAACGACGTGGAGCTGATGCGCCGGCTTTCGCTGGTGGACGAAGCGGGCGAGCGGCGCGTGCGCATGGCGTATGTTGCGGTGCTCGCGAGCCACTCGATCAACGGCGTGTCGGGGCTGCATTCGGAGCTGATGAAGCAGTCGATCTTTGCGGACTTCGACAAGATCTTTCCGGAGCGCTTCAACAACAAGACCAACGGCGTCACGCCGCGCCGCTGGCTGGCGCAGGCCAACCCGCCGCTGGCCGGGCTGCTCGACCAGCGCATCGGCAAGGGCTGGCGGCGCGACCTGTCGCAGCTCGAAGCGCTCAAGCCCATGGCCGCGCAGCCCGCGTTCGTGCGCGCGTTCCGCCATGCCAAGCGCGAGAACAAGCTGCGGCTGGCCAACTGGGTCGGAGAGCACCTGAAGATCGACCTGGACACCGATGCGATGTTCGACGTGCAGGTCAAGCGCATCCACGAATACAAGCGGCAGCTGCTCAACGTGCTGCACGTGGTGACGCGCTATCACCGCATCCTCGACGCGCAGGCGGCCGGCACGCCCATCGACATCGTGCCGCGCGTGGTGGTGTTCGCGGGCAAGGCGGCTTCGGCGTACGCGATGGCCAAGCTGGTGATCCGTCTCATCAACGACGTGGCGAGCACCATCAACGCCGATGCACGCGTGGGCAAGCTGCTGAAGGTGGTGTTCCTGCCGAACTACAGCGTGAGCCTGGCCGAGATCATCATGCCGGCGGCCGACCTGTCGGAGCAGATCTCCACCGCGGGCACGGAGGCCTCGGGCACGGGCAACATGAAGTTCGCGCTCAACGGCGCGCTCACCATCGGCACGCTCGATGGCGCCAACGTGGAGATGCGCGAGAACGTGGGGCCGGAGAACATCTTCATCTTCGGCAACACGACGCCGGAGGTGGCGGACATCCGGGCACGCGGGTACCAGCCGCGCGAGATCTACGAGGAGAACGCGGAGCTCAAGCGCGTGCTCGATGCGATCCGCGACGGTGCGTTCTCGCCGGGCGAGCCGTCGCGCTACCAGGGCATCTACGACGCGCTGGTGAACTGGGGCGACCACTACCTGCTGCTGGCCGACTACGCGAGCTATGTCGAAAAGCAGGCCGAGGTCGATGCGCTCTACCGCGATTCGGACGCGTGGACGCGGATGGCGATTCTCAATGTGGCGGGAATGGGGGCGTTTTCATCGGACCGGACGATTGCGCAGTACGCGCACGAGATCTGGCACACCAAGCCGGTGGTGCTGGGCTGAGGCCGCTGAATCAGCGCGGCTTTTCGGACGCCGCTTCGGCCTCGGTGACGAAGCCGATGCGGCTCAGCCCGGCCTTGTTCGCAATGCCCATGAGCGCCACCACCTTGCCGTAGGGCACGGTCTGGTCGGCGCGCAATTGCACCTCGGTGTCCTTGCTGTCCGCGGCGGCCTTCTCGAGCTGGGCGGCCAGTTCTTCGTCGGTCACGGGCTTGTCGTTCAGGAAGACCTTGCCCGATGCATCGACCGCGAGGCTCACGAACTTGGGCGTGTCGTTGGGCTGGCCGGCATCGGTCTGCGGCAGATCGAGCTTGATCGAGCTGGCCATCAGCGGCGCCGTGATGATGAAGATCACCAGCAGCACCAGCATCACGTCGACCAGCGGCGTGACGTTGATGTCCGAGAGCGGCCGCTGTCCGCCGGCGCCCGTCGCTCGCCCGCCGCCTGCGGCGCTGCTGCCGAGCGAAGTGCGTCCGAAGGCCATGGGTGCGGTGCTCCCTGCCTAGACGGGCATCGGCCGCGCCGGCGGCGGCGCGGCGGGTGCCGGCGCGTCGCCGAAGCTGCCGAGCAGGTCGTGCGCGAAGCCTTCGAGCTCGGCTTCGACGCGGCCGATGACGCGACCGAACACGTTGTAGGCCAGCACGGCCGGAATGGCGACCGCGAGACCGAAGGCGGTCATGACGAGCGCTTCGCCGACGGGGCCGGCCACCTTGTCGATGGTGAAGCCGCCGGTCTGGCCCGCGATGCCCGTCAGCGCGCCGTAGATGCCCCAGACCGTGCCCAGCAGGCCGACGAAGGGCGCCGTGGCGCCGACCGTGGCAAGAAGAATCTGCCCGGCCTGCAGACGCCGCAATGCACCGTGCAAGGCATCGCGCAGCACGCGCGTGAGGCGCTGGTTGCGGTCGCCCGTGGCGCCCAGCGTGCCATTGACGTTGACGGCCGCTGCATTCTTGATTGCAACGACCGCGGGCAGGACGAGCGTGGCCCGGTCGAATGCCTTGAGCTTCTGTTCGGCATCGGCGAGCGTGGCCGACTGCCAGAACGCCGCGATGCTGCGCAGCACGTCGCGCGTGCCGCCGCGCAGGAGCCACGCCTTCCAGAGGATCACGACCCAGCTCGCGATCGACATCGCCAGCAGCAGCGCCGCGACCGAACGGCTGACGCCGTCGCCGTGGGTCAGCAGTTCAAGGACGCTCATCGGGGGTCCTTAGCGCAGGCCCAGCACGTCGTACATGTCGAACAGGCCGGACTTCTGCCCGGCCAGGAAGCGCACCGCACGCAGCGCGCCCTGTGCGTAGGTCACGCGGCTCGAAGACTTGTGCGTGATCTCGATGCGCTCGCCGATGCCGGCGAACAGCACGGTGTGGTCGCCCACGATGTCGCCGCCGCGGATGGCAGAGAAACCGATGGTCGACGGGTCGCGCTCGCCCGTGATGCCTTCGCGGGCGTAGACGGCGCAGTCCTTCAGGTCGCGGCCCAGCGCGTCGGCGATGACCTCGCCCATCTTGAGCGCGGTGCCCGAGGGCGCGTCGACCTTGTGGCGGTGGTGGGCTTCGATGATCTCGATGTCGTAGCCGGTCGACATCGCCTTGGCGGCCATCTCGAGCAGCTTGAAGGTGACGTTGACGCCCACGCTCATGTTGGGGGCCAGCATGATGGCCACGTCTTTCGCGATCTCGGCGATCTCGGCCTTCTGCGCGTCGCTGAAACCGGTGGTGCCGATGACGGCCTGTACGCCGAGTTCGCGGCAAACCGCCAGGTGCGCGAGCGTGCCTTCGGGGCGGGTGAAGTCGATGAGCACCTGCGCATCTTTCAGGCCCGCGCGCAGGTCCGCCACGATGGGCACGCCGCTCGTGAAGCCGAGGAAGGCGGCTGCGTCGGCGCCGATGGCCTCGCTGCCGGCGATGTCGAGGGCGCCGGCCAGGCGGCAGTCGGGCGCGTTGCGCACGGCCTCGATCAGCATGTGGCCCATGCGGCCCGAAGCGCCAGCAATGGCGATGCGGCGCGGCGCGGAGGTGGCGGAGGGAGAGGAAGAGGTAGGTTGAGTCACGCGGATTCAGTCATCGGAATGGCCCGCAGGCCACTTGGAACCATGGGGGACCGGACGGACGCCGCCTGACTCGGCGGGCGCCGCCCGCTCCTGCTGCGCTCAGCGCGCGGCTTCGAGCGGGGGGTAGGCCGCCGGCAGCGGAGGCACGGTCGTCGCCGAGGCGGCGGCATCGGCTTTCGGGTCCTTGGCCGGCGCGAATTTCTTGAGTTCGTCTTCCGTGGCCTCGAGCGGAGGCACCTTGCCGGTTTTCTTGCGGGTGTCGAGCGTGGCGACGAATTCTTCTTCGCTGGGCATCTCGTCGCCCTGGAAGCGATCCATCAGCTCGCCGTTGAAGAACACGGTCAGGCGGCGCTCCTGGGGCTCGACGCCCTGACGGCGGATGGTGAACACGTAATCCCAGCGATTGGCGTGGAACACGTCGTTCAGCAGCGAAGTACCAAGGATTTCACGCACCTGCTGGCGCGACATGCCGGGCTTGAGCGCCGCGACCTGCTCCTTCGACACGAAATTGCCCTGGACCACTTCGACCTTGTAGGGTGTGACCGCGGCCAGCGCGCCACGCGTGCGATCGCTGAAACCGCTGCAGGCACCGAGGCAGAGCGTCGCGGCGACGGCAGCAGCCAGCAGCCAGGAACGGCGTTGGAAAATGGCAGGCATGGGAGGAAAAGGGGGTAGCGATATGATCGGCCATTGTAGCGGCTGGCCTTTTCAGGACCTGACCGCGGCACAGGGCGCAGGAACCATCATGGCCAATATCGACGAACTCAAGAACACCGGCCTCAAGGCCACCTTGCCACGCCTGAAGATTCTGGAAATCTTCCAGACGGGCAGCCAGCGGCACATGACGGCGGAAGACGTGTTTCGCGTCCTGCTCAACGAACATTCCGACATCGGCCTTGCCACCGTTTACCGCGTGCTCACGCAGTTCGAGCAGGCCGGCATCCTGGAGCGCAGCCACTTCGAGAGCGGCAAGGCGGTCTACGAACTCAACGAAGGCACGCACCACGACCACCTGATCTGCACCTCGTGCGGCAAGGTCGAGGAGTTCTACGACGCCGAGATCGAGCGCCGCCAGCAAATGATCGCCAAGGACAAGGGCTGGATCCTGCAGGACCACGCCATGTCGCTCTACGGCCTTTGCGGCGATTGCGTGAAGAAGCGCTAGAACAGGTCTTCGCGCACTTCGTGTCGCTTCGCCCCCCTTCAGGGAGCGGCGCCAGCGGCCCGGCAAAACGGGGTCAATCCTGGCCGTTTTCCATCGCCTTGTGGTGGCGCGCCACGAAATCCGCATAGGTGTCGATGCCTCGCAGTTGCAGGATCGAATTGCGCACCGCCGCCTCGACCAGCACGGCGATGTTGCGCCCCGCCACCACCTGGATGATGACCTTGCGCACCGGAATGCCCAGCACGTCCTGCGTGAGCGGCGCCGAGGGCATGCGTTCGTAGTCTCGCTCGAAGCTGTCGCGGCGCACCAGGTGCACGATGAGCTTCAGGCGCATCTTCCGGCGCACCGCCGTCTCGCCGAAGATCGCGCGGATGTCCAGCAGGCCGATGCCGCGCACTTCCAGCAGGTTCAGCAGCAGGTCGGGGCAACGACCCTCGATGGTGTTCTGGTTGATGCGGTAGAGATCGACCGCATCGTCGGCCACCAGGCCGTTGCCGCGTGAAATCAGCTCGAGGCCCAGCTCGCTTTTTCCGAGGCCGGACTCGCCCGTGATCATCACGCCCATGCCCAGGATGTCCATGAACACGCCGTGCATCGAGGTGCGCTCGGCGAAGTGCTTGGACAGGTAGGCGCGCAGCAGATCGATCACGAAGGCCGACGATTCGCGCGTGGCAAAGAGCGGCAACTGGGCACGCTCGCAGATCGACAGCAACTCGTCGGGCGCCGCCTGTCCATCCGCCAGCACCAGCATCGGCGGCTCCAGCGTGACGATGCGGGCGATGCGTCGGGCGCAGTCGTCGGGGCTGCCGCGCGTCAGGTAGGCCACCTCGCGGGCGCCGAGGATCTGTACGCGGTACGGGTGGATGTAATTGAGGTAACCGACCAGGTCGGCAGCCGACTGGGCGCGGCTGATGACCTCGGGATCGAACTGGCGCTCCGAAGCGCCGAGCCCCGCGAGCCATTCCCAGCGGAGCGACCCGCGGAACTCCTCGAACATGGCATCGGCGCTGATGACGGTCGGCTTCATGCGTTCAGAAGGCGGCGCTCGGCGCCGGCATTGGATGGATGAGTGACGGGGGAGGTGTCGCGCAGCTTAGCAGCAGCCGCGCACGCCGACGCATGCGCTCAGGCGACTTGGGTCGACTGCCAGCCGGCGATCAGGCCGTGCAGGGCGGCCGCATCGGTACTGGACTTGATCTGCTCGCGCAGGCCGGCGTCGCTCAGCAGCTCGGCGATTTCGGAGAGGATTTCGAGGTGCTTCTGCGTGGCCGCTTCTGGCACCAGCAGGAAGATCAAGAGGGCGACGGGCTGCTCGTCAGGAGCGTCGAAACCGATGGGATTTGCCAGCTGGAACACGGCGGCCATCGGTGCCTTGAGGCCCTTGATGCGTCCATGCGGAATGGCAACGCCGTGGCCGAGACCGGTGGAGCCGAGGCGCTCGCGCGCAAAGAGGCTGTCGGTGATGAGGGCGCGTCCCAGGCCATGAAGGCTTTCGAACAGAAGGCCAGCTTCTTCGAAAGCACGTTTCTTGCTGGTAGCGTCAACGCTCACAAGCACTTGGGCGGGCGGCAGGATGGACGCGAGGCGATTCATGGTGGGAGCAGAGCGGGGGCGATTATGCACCCGGTTGGTAAAAACCCCCAGTGCCCCTATCTACTTTCTGTTTACATGTTGCCCGGAGGCCTCGCTGCCCCAGGCAGAAACCAGCAGAACCCCCCAAAGTCCGACGGCGGTGGTCGGAAAAGCAAAAGGCCGCCCGAAGGCGGCCTGTGGTGCGAGCGGGCCCAAGAAGGACCTGCTCCTGACTCACATCAGGCGCTTGGGCGCCGCGTGATGGTGGTCCTGCAGGCGGTCCTTGTGGCGGACCACCTGGCGATCGAGCTTGTCGACCAGTTCATCGACCGCAGCGTAGAGATCAGCGTGGCTCGACTCCGCGAACATGTCATTGCCCTTGACGTGAATGTTGCACTCCGCCCTTTGGCGGCGTTCCTTTTCCTTCTGCTTTTCCACCGTGAGGATCACCTTCACATCGACCACCTGGTCGAAATGCCGTGTGATCCGGTCCAGCTTGCTCGTGACGTAGGTGCGCAAGGCAGGGGTGACGTCGAGGTGATGACCGCTGATCGTCAAATTCATGAATGACCTCCTGAGAATTGACGGTTGGGGAAATGACCCCGCTCCAGGATGGAGCGTGGCCGGCGAAACAGGTGTGGTGCGGGGAAAGGGAGGGAAGAAGAGGAAGAAAGAGGGGTCGGTCGATTCACTATGCCCAAGCTGTCACGGTATTGCAATACCTGGGTTCTCCGGGTGGCGGGACCGCCCGGCGCCTGCTTCAATCCGCTATTGAATCCATAGCTGCCCGCGCATGTTGGCCCGCCTTCGTGGCGCTTTGCTCGCAAGTGTTAACGCGCTTTTCGCCCGGTGACCCTGCCGGGCGAAGGGCCAGCCGTTCAGCGCCAGGCCGCGCGCATGCGGTTGCGCAGGTCGATCACCGCGGCGGGCGGAGGCACCGCAGGCGGCTGTACCGGCGGCGGTGGCCAGGTCTGCTGCTCGAAGCCCGCGAGATCCGATTCCGTGATGAAGCGTGTGCGGTTCGCATAGAGATGCCGGTCGCCCCGCACCGCCTGCTGCGTGATGTAGAAGCGCTGCGGCACCAGGAGGTGCAGGTGGTCGCGGGCCCGCGTCATCGCGACGTAGAGCAGGCGCCGTTCTTCCTCGAGTTCATGCGCGCTCTGCGCCACGTCGGCCGGCAGGCAACCGTCGACCACGTTGAGCACATGCACCGAGTTCCACTCCTGCCCCTTGGCCGAATGGATGGTGGACAGGATCAGGTAGTCCTCGTCGAGCAGCGGTGGCCCCGGGCGATCGCTCGTGGCTTCGGGCGGGTCGAGCGTGAGTTCGGTCAGGAAGCGCTCGCGCGAGCCATAGCCCGCAGCGAGGCGCACCAGTTGCTCCACGTCCTGTCGGCGCACGCCAGAGGTGTCGTCATAGAGGCGCTCCAGGTGCGGCAAATACCAATCCATCGCCAGCTCGACATCGGCCGGCCACGCCAGCGACGGCGCGCGCAACGCGGCATACGCCTCGGCAAAGCCCGCCCACTGCTCGCTCGCCGCGGACGGCGGCACGAAGTCGCGCACGGCCGCGGCCGGGTCGGCCGCCTGGTCCATCGCATCGAGCAACCGCGTGCCGGTGACAGGCCCGATGCCGGGGATCAGCTGCGTGACACGAAACCCCGCCATGCGCCCGCGCGGGTTCTCGGCAAAGCGCAGCACCGCGAGCAGGTCCTTCACATGCGAGGCTTCAAGAAACTTGAGGCCGCCGAACTTCACGAACGGGATGTTGCGGCGCGCCAGCTCCAGTTCGAGCGCCGCGCTGTGCGACGAGGTGCGAAACAGCACCGCCTGCGACTTGAGCGCGAGTCCGCCCTCGCGGTGCGCAAGCACCTTGTCGGCCACCCAGCGCGCCTGCCCCGCCTCGTCGGGCACCAGCACCAGTTGCGGTTTGCCGGCGGAGGGTTTGTCGGTCCAGAGCGTCTTGGCGTGGCGCTCTGCCGCCTGCGCGATCACGCGATTCGATACGTCCAGGATCGGCTGCGTCGAGCGGTAGTTGCGCTCCAGCGTGACGACCCGCGCGGCCTGGCTGAACTGCGAAGGAAAGTCGAGGATGTTGCGCACCGTCGCACCGCGGAACGAGTAGATCGATTGCGCATCGTCCCCCACCACCGTGACGCCGCGCCCGTCGGGTTTCATCGCCAGGAGAATCGAGGCCTGCAGCAGGTTGGTGTCCTGGTACTCGTCGACCAGCACATGGTCGAAGCGAGAGCCCACGGCCTCGGCCAGCGCTGGCTCCGCGACCATCTCGGCCCAATAGAGCAGCAGGTCGTCGTAGTCGAGCACGTTCTGCTGCTGCTTGGCTTCGACGTAGGCGCCGAACAGCGTCTTGAGCTCGGCCTCCCATTCGTCGCACCACGGGAAGGCGTCCTTCAGCACCTCGGCCACCGAAGCACGCGTGTTCACGCAGCGTGAATAGATCGAGAGGCAGGTGCCCTTGCGCGGGAAGCGGTTCACCGTCGAGGACAGGCCCAGCTCGTGGCGGACCAACCCCATCAGGTCTTCGGCATCGCCGCGGTCGTGGATGGTGAAGTTCTCGTCGAGCCCGATCTGCCCGGCGTATTCGCGCAGCAAACGCGCCCCGATGCCGTGGAAGGTGCCGGCCCACGGCAGCGCGGGCGGGCGTTCCGACTTGAGGCCGAGCACCCGCGCCAGCACCTGGCCCGCACGACGCTCCATTTCCTGCGCCGCGCGGCGCGAGAACGTCAGCAGCAGCAACCGCTGCGGATCGACCCCGTCCGCGATCAGGTGCGCCACGCGATGCGCCAGCGTACTGGTCTTGCCGGAGCCGGCACCGGCGATCACCAGCAGCGGGCGGTGATCGTCGGCCACCGCAGCGCCGACGCCGTGCTCGACCGCCGCGCGCTGGTCGTCGTTGAGCGTGGCCAACGCCGCGGCCAGGCGCTCGGACTGGGTCTTTGGCGCGGCGGAAATAACGGGGGACGCAGCGGTCTGCATGAGGCGCGACTTTACTGTATGTCCGTCCAGTTCGGTCAGGTTGCCGCCCTGTGGCCGGTGACATAATCGCGCCTCGCTGCAACCGGAGACTCCCCCATGGAAACCGCCCCGTCTCGGCAGCTTTCAACTCCCTTCTGACGCGTCTCGCGCCGGGCCCGGGAATTGAAAGCGCCCCTCCCTCGCCCACCGTTTCAGTCATCCCCGGGAGTGAGCCCATGCTCAACATCTTTACGCTCGCCAACGGCCGCCTCGTCCAGGAAGAGATCGAGGCGCTCGAAGAGCTCTCCAAGTTCCAGCCGATCTGGGTCGACCTCGAATCGCCCACGCTCGAGGAAAAGCGCTGGATCAAGCAGTACTACGGCCTCTCGATTCCCGAAGACGCGATGGACGAGGACATCGAGGAATCCGCCCGCTTCTACGAGGAAGACAACGGCGAGCTGCACATCCGCTCCGACTTCCTGATCGACGACGACGAAGACCCGCGCACGGTACGCGTGGCCTTCATCCTCAACCAGCACAACACGGACCTGCGCAGCCGCGGCGTGCTGTTCTCGATCCACGATGAAGACGTGCCCGTGTTCCGCCTCCTGCGCATGCGCGCCCGCCGCGCGCCGGGGCTGATCGAAGACGCCAAGGAAGTGATGCTCAAGCTCTTCGACGCCGACGCCGAATACTCGGCCGACACGCTGGAGAACATCTACGACGAGCTCGAAGTGGCCGGCAAGAAGGTGCTCTCGGGCAACGTCAGCGACGAGCTGGCCGGCGAAGTGCTCGGCGCGATCGCGCGGCAGGAAGACTTGAACGGCCGCATCCGCCGCAACGTGATGGACACGCGCCGCGCGGTCAGCTTCATGATGCGCAGCAAGATGCTCAACGCCGAGCAGTTCGAAGAGGCGCGGCAGATCCTGCGCGACATCGAGTCGCTGGACAACCACACGGCCTTCCTCTTCGACAAGATCAACTTCCTGATGGATGCGACTGTCGGCTTCATCAACATCAACCAGAACAAGACCATCAAGATCTTCTCGGTGGCCAGCGTCGCGCTGCTGCCGCCCACGCTGATCGCGAGCATCTACGGCATGAACTTCAAGTTCATGCCCGAGCTCGACTGGGCCATGGGCTATCCGTACGCCATCGTGCTGATGGCGGCCAGCGCGCTGGTGCCGATGTGGTACTTCCGCCGGCGCGGTTGGCTCAAGTAGCAGCCGGTTGCCCGGCGAGCCACGCGCCGATCAGCGCGAGGCTGTAGCGGCTCGCGACCTCGGCGACGAAGCGCGCGAAGTCGCCATGGGCCTCGTCGTCGGCGCGGTCTGAAATCGTCCGCATCGCCGCGAAAGGCACGCCGTAGTCGTGGCACACCTGCGCCACCGAGGCGCCTTCCATTTCCACGGCAAGTGCGTCGGGCAGGCTGCGGCGCAGCGCCTGGCTCTCGGCAGCGGTCGAGACGAAACGGTCGCCGCTCACCAACAGGCCGCGATGCACCTTCGGCGAACGAAGGCCGAACTCATCGACCGCCGCCTGCCCCACCAGCGCCACGGGATCGCGCAGCGTTTCTTCGGCCACGGTCGCCAGCGCATCGCTGATCGCCGCGTCGGTCGTGAAGCGCGAAATGCCCATCAAGGGCACTTCGTATTTGGGAAAGAGCGGCGACGCATCCATGTCGTGCTGAAGCAGCGCGGTCGCCACGACCACATCGCCGACATTCACACCCGGCGCGAGCCCGCCCGCGACGCCGCTGAAGACGATCGCTCGCACGCCGAACCGCTCCAGCAGCACCGCAGCCGTCACCGCCGCGGCGACCTTGCCGATGCGCGACAGCACCGCGACCACGGGCTGCCCATGCAGATGGCCGACCCAGAAGTCGCGCCCGGCGATGCGCACGCGCTGCTCGTCGGGCATCAGCGCGAGGAGCGCCTTCAGCTCCTCGTGCATCGCTGCGACGATGGCGATGGGCGCAGCCACCGTTTACTTGATGTCCACGCCGTAGAAGGTGTGGCGGCCGAACGGGCTCAGCTTGAAGTCGATCACTTCCTTGCGCACCGGCTTCAACTGCACCGCGTGCGCGATGGTGAACCAAGGCGCCTGCTCCTTGAAGATGACTTGCGCCTTCTTGTAGAGCGCATCGCGGTCGGCCTGCTTCACCGTGCTCTTGGCCTTCACCACGAGGTCTTCGTACGGCTGGTAGCAGAACTTCGAGATGTTGCTGCCGCTCGCCGACTTGGCCGAGGCGCAGCCCAGCAGCGTGTACATGAAGTTGTCCGGGTCGCCGTTGTCGCCGGTCCAGCCCAGCATGCCCATCTGGTGCTCGCCGGCCTGCAGGCGCTTGCGGTACTCGCCCCATTCGAAGCTCTTGATCTCGGCCTTGACGTTGATCTTGGCGAGGTCGGCCTGCATCAGCTCGGCGATGCGCTTGGCATTCGGGTTGTACGGGCGCTGCACCGGCATGGCCCACAGGTCGGTGCTGAAGCCATCGGGGAAGCCGGCCTGCGCCAGCAGTTTCTTGGCGGCTTCGGGGTCGTACGGATCGTCCTTGATCGCGTCGTTGTAGGACCACATGGTCGGCGGAATCGGGTTCTTCGCGGCAACGCCGGTCGTGAGGTACACGCCGTCGATGATGGCCTTCTTGTTGATTGCCATGTTGATGGCCTTGCGCACGCGCACATCGTCGAAGGGCTTCTTCGTCGTGTTGTACGAGAGGTAGCCGACGTTCAGGCCCGGCTGCTCCAACACCTGCACGTTCGGGTCCTTGCGGATCGCGTCGAGATCGGCCGGGTTCGGGTAGGGCATGACATGGCACTCGCCCTTCTGCAGCTTGGCCCAGCGCACCGACGCATCGGGCGTGATCGCAAACACGAGGTCGTCGATCTTCGCCTTGCCGCCCCAGTACTGCGGGAAGGCCTTGAAGCGGATGATCGCGTCCTTCTGGTACTGCACGAGATAGAAGGGGCCGGTGCCGATCGGGTCCTGGTCGACCTTCTCGGGCGTGCCGGCCTTCAGCATGGCAATGGCGTATTCCTTCGACTGGATGCCCGCGTACTGCATCGCCAGGTTGGCAAGGAACGGTGCCTCGGCCTGGTTGAGCGTGATCTTCACCGTGTAGTCGTCGATGCGGTCCACCGACTTCAGGAGCTTGGGCATGCCCATGTCGTTGAAGTACGAGTGGTTCTGGCTCGTCACCTTGAAGAACGGATCGCTCTCCTTCCACTGGCGCTCGAGCATGAAGATGAAGTCGTCGGCGTTGAAGTCGCGCGTGGGCTTGAAGCTCTTGCTCGTGGTGTGCCACTTCACGCCCTTACGCAGGTGAAATGTGTAGACCGTGCCGTCGGGCGAGATGTCCCATTTTTCGGCAAGGCCCGGCGTGACCTTGGTGCCGCCGCGCTCGAACTCGACGATGGTGTTGTAGACCTGGGTGGTCACGTCGAACGACGTGCCTGTGGTGTTCATGCCCGGATAGAAATTCTCCGGGCTTCCTTCGGAGCAATACACCAGCGTCTTGGCTGACACAGCGCCCGCGGCCAGGGTAAGGGCCGCAAGCGCTGTCGGTGCCAGGAGCGCCAGCATTCGTGAGCGGCGCGAAACGGAGGATTGGGTCTTCATAGGGACTCCTTCAGACACGGTTGAGAAAAAACGAGACTTGCTCAGAGGCTGAGAGGTAATTCGGCGTGACCGAGCAGCCCCCGCACATGGCCCCAATCAAGGCGCAAAGCGCAGCCATAGCTCGGGCTATGGCGAGCATTTGCAACGCAGAGGGGGGCCATTTGCGGGGGATGAGCGGTCATGTCGGATTGCCTGTCAGCCTCTCAGGGATTCGTCGCCATCGGAACGGCGAGCACGGGGACATCGGCGCGCGCGGGCGGCGCGCCATCGAGGAACTTCTCTGCGTAGTGGCAGGCCACGAGCCGCTCGTCCAGCGCGCGCAGCAAGGGGCGCTCTTCGCGGCAGCGCTGCTGCACGTGCTGGCAGCGCGTGTTGAAGACGCAGCCCGTGGGCGGATTGAGCGGCGACGGCAGCTCGCCCTTGAGGACGATGCGCTGGGTGCTGAGCCCCGGCGTCGAGGCCAGCAAGGCCTGCGTATACGGATGCAGCGGCCGCGCGAAGATGCGCCCCTTCGGGCCCTGCTCCACCGCGTGGCCGAGATACATCACGAGCACGTCGTGCGCGATGTGGCGCACCACGCCGAGGTCGTGCGAGATGAAGAGGTATGCGAGACCCAGCTCGGCCTGCAGGTCGGCCAGGAGGTTCAGCACCTGCGCCTGGATCGACACGTCGAGCGCCGACACCGGCTCATCGGCCACCAGGAGGCGCGGCGACAGCATGAGCGCGCGCGCGATCGCGATGCGCTGGCGCTGGCCGCCCGAGAACATGTGCGGATAGCGGTTCGCATACTCGGGGCGCAGGCCGACGCGCGCGAGCATTTCGCGCGCCTTCGCGGCACGCTCCGACTTGCCCAGCGTGGTGTTGATCGCGAGCGGGTCTTCGAGCACGGCCGAGATCTTCTTGCGCGGATTGAGCGAGCCGTAGGGGTTCTGGAACACCAGCTGCACGGCCTGGCGCAGCTCGCGCTTGCGCTCGGCCGGCGGGTTCACCGCATCGGCGCCCACGAGCGTGAGTTGCCCGGCGGTCGGCTTCTCGATCAATGCGACCATGCGCGCGAGCGTGGACTTGCCGCAGCCCGATTCGCCCACCACCGCCAGCGTGCGACCACGCTCAAGGCGGAACGAGATGTCGCCCACCGCACGCAGGTGCGCCGGCGCGCGGAACAGCCCACGCCGCACGTCGTAGGTGCGCTGCAGATTGGTGGCCTCGACAACGACGTCGCCGGGTGCGCCTTTGTCGTTGTTCATTGCAGTGCCTCCGCCGCGGTCACCTGCTGCGGCCGGTCCTGCTCGATCGCCACGATGCGGCCCGGTTCGCCGAGCGGATAGTGGCAGCGCACCTCGGCGCCCTGCCACTCGCGCAACGCAGGCCGCACGTTGCAGGCGCGCGTGGTGACGTAGCTGCAGCGCGGCGCGAACAGGCAGCCCGAGGGCCGGTCGTGCACGCCGGGCACCACGCCGCTGATGGTCGCGAGCCGCCCTTCGGGCGCGGCGCGCTCGGGCAATGCCGCGAGCAAGGCCTCGGTGTAGGGATGCTGCGGCGATGCGAAGAGCCGGTCGACGCGCTGGTGCTCCATCACCTGCCCCGCGTACATCACGGCGATGCGCTGCGCCATCTCGCTCACCACGCCCATGTTGTGCGTGATGAGCACCAGCGCCATGCCGCGCTCCTTCTGCAGGTCGCGCAGCAGGTCGAGGATCTGTGCCTGGATGGTCACGTCGAGCGCCGTGGTCGGCTCGTCGGCGATCAGGAGGCGCGGGTTGCAGGCAATGGCCATCGCGATCATCACGCGCTGGTTCATGCCGCCGGAAAGCTGGTGCGGATAGCTGCCCAGCCGCGACGATGCGGCGGGAATGCCGACCTGCTCCAGCAACTCGGTCGCGCGTTTCTTCGCGGTGCGCTTGTCGAGGTTCAGGTGCAGCTGCAGCGTCTCCATCAACTGGAAGCCGATGGTGAAGCAAGGGTTGAGGCTGGTGGTCGGCTCCTGGAAGATCATCGCGACCTCCTTGCCGACCAGCGAACGTCGCGCCTTGTCGGAGATGCCGAGCAGGTCCTTGCCCGCGAAGCGCATGTGGTCCGCGCGCACGCGGCCCGGGAAGCCGACAAGGCCCATGAGCGCCATCATCGTGACGCTCTTGCCCGAGCCCGATTCGCCGACGATGCCGAGCACCTCGCCTTCTTCGAGCGTGAGGCTCACGCCGTCGACCGCATGCAGCACGCCGCCCTGCGTAGGGAATTCGACGTGCAAGTCCTTGATGTCCAGCAAAGGCATCTTTCTCTCTCCTTTGCGTTGATTCAGCGCTTGAGCTTCGGGTCGAGCGCATCGCGCAGACCGTCGCCCAGCAGGTTGAAAGCCAGCACCGCCGCGAGGATCGCCAGACCCGGGAAGGTCACGACCCACCAGGCGCGCAGCACGAACTCGCGCGCATCGGCCAGCATCGTTCCCCACTCGGGCGATGGCGGCTGCGCGCCGAGGCCGAGGAAGCCGAGTGCCGCCGCATCGAGGATGGCGGTGGAAATGCCCAGCGAGGCCTGCACGATCAGCGGCGCCGCGCAGTTGGGCAGCACCTCGCGGAACATGAGGCGCAGCGTGCCGGCGCCGCTCACGCGCGCCGCAGTCACGTAATCGCGCGAGACCTCGGCGATGACGGCCGCGCGCGTGATGCGCACATAGTGCGGCAGCACCACGATGGCCACCGCGAGCATCGCGTTGATGAGGCCCGGGCCGAGGATCGCGACGATCACGATGGCGAGCAGCAGGCTCGGCAGCGTGAGCACGATGTCCATGAGCCGCATGATCGCGATCTCGAGCACGCCGCGGAAAAAGCCCGCGATGAGGCCGAGCACCACGCCTGCCACCACCGACAGCGCCACCACTGCGACGCCGATCGACAGCGAGAGCCGCGCGCCGTACATGAGGCGCGAAAGAATGTCGCGCCCGATGGCATCGGTGCCCAGCAGGTAGCTCATCGAGCCGCCCTGTTGCCAGGCCGGTGGCTGCAGGAAGACGGCGCTGTTGGTTTCGTTGGGCGCGTGCGGTGCGATCCACGGCGCGAACAGCGCCACAAGCAAGAGCACGACGATGGTGGCGAGCCCGATGACCGCGCCGCGGTTCGCTGAGAAGGCGGTCCAGAACTCGCGCCAGGGGCCGGGCGGCGCGGTGCTCGCACCGGTCGTCGGAATGGAGGGGGTCGAAGTCGTGTTCATCAGCGTCGAATGCGGGGATTGATGACGCCGTAAGCCACGTCGACCAGAAGATTGACCAGCATCACGATGCCGCCGAGCAGCAGCATGCCGCCCTGCAGCACCGGGTAGTCGCGCCGGCCGATGGCTTCGATGAGCCACTTGCCGACGCCGGGCCAGGAAAAAATCGTCTCGGTGAGGATCGCGCCGGTGAAGAGCACGCCCACCTGCAGCCCGATCACCGTCACGACCGGAATCAGCGCGTTGCGCAACGCATGCAGGCCCACCACGCGAAAGCGCGAAAGGCCCTTGGCGCGCGCGGTGCGGATGTAGTCCTCGCCGAGCACTTCGAGCATGGCCGAGCGCGTCATGCGCGCAATCACCGCGAGGGGCACGGTGCCCAGCACGATGGCCGGAAGAATCAGGTGGTGCAGCGCCGACCAGAAGGCATCGGTGTCGCCGGCGCGCAGCGAGTCGATCAACAGGAAGCCGGTTTCGGGCTCGATGAAATACTGCACCGCGATGCGCCCGGAAACGGGTGTCCACCCGAGCTGCACCGAGAAGAACAGGATCAGCAGCAGCCCCCACCAGAAGATCGGCATCGAGTAGCCGGTGAGCGATGTGGCCATCACGCCGTGGTCGAAGATGGAATTGCGCCGCACCGCCGCGAGGATGCCGGCGGGCAGGCCCAGCAGCAGCGCGAAAAGGATCGCGCACACGCCGAGCTCGACGGTGGCGGGGAAGAGCGCGAGGAACTCGCTCATCACCTTGTCCTGCGTGATGATCGACTTGCCGAGATCGCCATGCAGCACGCGGCCGATGTAGATGCCGTACTGCACGAGGATCGGCTTGTCGAAACCGTAGGCGGTGCGCAGTTCGGCATGGCGCGCGGGATCGATCCCGCGCTCGCCGGCCATGGTTTCAATGGGGTCGCCCGGCACGAGCCGGATGAGGAAGAAGGCCAGCAGCGTCATGCCGATGAAGGTCGGCACCAGCAGGCTCACGCGGGTCAATATGAATCTGAACATCGACCCGCGAATATGCAAGATCGATGCCGTGGCCCTACCCGGGCCGAACCCTTACTTCTTGGCGTCGCGCAGCTCGCGGCGAAGGATTTTTCCGACCGGCGTCTTGGGCAGGTCCGTACGAAACTCTACGATTCGCGGCTGCTTGTAACCCGTAAGGTTTGCTCTGCAGTATTCGCGCACCTGCGCCTCGGTAAGCGACTCGTCTTTCTTCACGATTACGAGCTTCACGGCCTCGCCGGTCTTGTCGTCGGCCACGCCGACCGCCGCGCATTCGAGCACGCCCGGAATCTGTGCAACGACGTCCTCGATCTCGTTCGGGTACACGTTGAAGCCCGACACCAGGATCATGTCCTTCTTGCGATCGACGACCTTGAAGTAGCCGCGCTCGTCGACCACGCCGATGTCGCCGCTCTTGAAGTAGCCGTCGGGCGTCATGACCTTGGCGGTCTCGTCGGGGCGCTGCCAGTAGCCCGCCATCACCTGCGGGCCCTTGATGGCGATTTCGCCGGGCTGGCCCGTCGGCACTTCGTTGCCGTCGTCGTCCAGGAGCTTGAGCCAGGTGCCCGGCAGCGGCAGGCCGATGGTGCCGGTGTAGGCCTTGCTGTTGGTGGGGTTGCAGGTGGTCGAAGGCGAAGTCTCCGACAGGCCATAGCCCTCGCAGATCGGGCAGCCGGTTTTCTCGAGCCAGAGCTTCGCGACCGCGGCCTGCACCGCCGTGCCACCGCCCACCGAGACCTTGAGGTTCTTCCAGTTGACGGTGTTGAAGTCGGGGTGGTTCGCCAGGCCGTTGAAGAGCGTGTTGACGGCGGGGAAGCTGTGAATCGTGTGCTTGGACAATTCCTTCAGCACGCCCGCGAGGTCGCGCGGGTTCGGAATCAGGATCAGCTTGCCGCCCGTGCGCATGCTCAGCATCATGCCGACCGTGAACGCGAAGATGTGATACAGCGGCAGCGCGCACACGCTGGTGGGCTGCTCGTTGGCCGGTATCAGTGCCATCGCGGGCTCGTTCCAGGCCTCGGACTGCAGCACGTTGGCGATCACGTTGCGATGCAGAAGCACCGCACCCTTCGACACGCCGGTGGTGCCGCCGGTGTACTGCAGCACGGCCACGTCGTCGGAGCCGATGGGCGGGGCCTGCAACGTGCGGCTCGCGCCCTTGTCGAGCGCATCGTTGAAACGCACGGCGCCCGGCAGGCTGAAGTGCGGCACCATCTTCTTGACGTTGCGCACCACGTAGTTGACCAGCGCGCCCTTGAGGAAACCGAGGCGGTCGCCCATCGAGGTGAGCACGATGTGCTTGACCGGCGTGGCCGCGATGCATTGCTGCAGCGTGGTGCCGAAGTTCTCCATGATGACGATGGCCTTGGCGCCCGAATCCTTGAGCTGGTGCTCGAGTTCGCGCGGCGTGTAGAGCGGGTTCACGTTCACCAGGATGAGGCCGGCGCGAAGGATGGCGGCCACCGCAATCGGGTACTGCGGGCAGTTGGGCATCATCGCGGCCACGCGGTCGCCCTTGACGAGGCCCAGGCCCTGCAGGTAGGCGGCGAACGCCTTGCTCTGCCTGTCGGTCTCCGCGTAGCTCACATCCTTGCCCATGAAGCTGTAGGCGGTGCGGTCGGCGTACTTGGTGAAGCTCTCTTCCATGAGCCCGACCAGCGATGAATAGTGCGAAGCGTCGATGTCGGCGGGCACGCCTTGCGGGTAGCTGCTGAGCCAGGGGCGGTCGGTCATGGATGTGTCTCCTCCAGGTCTTGGAACTGCGGGTAATTGAAACGAAAACGGCGCTCGAATGGCGCCGCGATGATCTGGCCCGCATTGCAGCGAGCCCGGATCGCCGGCCTATTCGATGGCCTTGCCCATATCTTCCACTACTTTCTTCGCATCCCCAAAAACCATCATGGTTTTGTCCATGTAGAAGAGCTCGTTGTCCAGGCCTGCGTAGCCCGCGGCCATGGAGCGCTTGTTCACGATGACCGTCTTGGCCTTGTAGGCTTCCAGGATCGGCATGCCGTAGATCGGGCTGCCCTTGGTGTGCGCGGCAGGGTTCACCACGTCGTTGGCGCCCAGGATGATCGCCACGTCGGCCTGGCCGAACTCGCCGTTGATGTCTTCCATCTCGAACACCTGGTCGTAGGGCACCTCGGCCTCGGCGAGCAGCACGTTCATGTGGCCGGGCATGCGGCCCGCCACCGGGTGAATGGCGTACTTGACGGTGATGCCCTTCTCGGTGAGCTTGGCGGCGAGCTCCTTCACCGCATGCTGCGCGCGTGCGACGGCCAGGCCGTAGCCCGGCACGATCACCACGGTCTCGGCATTGCCGAGCACGAAGGCCGCGTCGTCGGCGCTGCCGGTCTTCACCGGGCGCTGCTCCTTGGCCGCGCCGCTGTCCGTGGACGCCTCGCCGCCGAAGCCGCCCAGGATCACGTTGAAGAACGAGCGGTTCATCGCCTTGCACATGATGTACGAGAGGATGGCGCCCGAAGAGCCCACCAGCGAACCGGCCACGATCAGCATCGCGTTGTTCAGGCTGAAGCCGATGCCTGCGGCCGCCCAGCCCGAGTAGCTGTTGAGCATCGACACCACCACCGGCATGTCGGCCCCGCCGATCGGGATGATGATGAGCACGCCCATCACGAAGGCCAGCGCCAGCATCGCGAAGAATGCGGGCCAGCTTTCGGTGAAGACGAACACCAGGCCCAGGCCGACCGTGGCCAGGCCCAGCACGAGGTTCAGCATGTGCTGGCCCGAGAACTGCACCGGCGCGCCCTGGAACAGACGGAACTTGTACTTGCCCGAGAGCTTGCCGAAGGCGATGACCGAGCCGCTGAAGGTGATGGCGCCGATGGCCGCACCCAGGAACAGTTCGAGCCGGTTGCCCGCGGGAATGGCGTAGCGCACGAAGCCGTCGAGAACGACCGCGCCGTCCGGCGTCTGCGCGCCGATGAGCGCGGCCACGGGCGCGGCGGTGATGCCGAAGGCCCAGGGCTCGGCCACGGCGGCCACGCCGATGAAGACCGCGGCCAGGCCGATCATGCTGTGCATGAAGGCGACCAGTTCGGGCATCTTGGTCATCTCGACCTTGTTGGCCATGAAGGCCCCCAGGCCGCCGCCGATCACCACGGCCGCCAGCACCCATGCGAGGCCGGTGCCGAAGTCGACGTTGAGCGAACGCGCCTGTCCATGGATCAGCGCGATGGTCGTGAGCACGGCGATCGCCATGCCGGTCATGCCGAAGATGTTGCCGCGGATCGAGGTGGTGGGATGCGACAGCCCCTTCAGGGCCTGGATGAAGCAGACGCTGGCAACGAGGTACAGCAGCGTGACGAGGTTCATGCTCACTTGGAGGCTCCTTCTTCGGCCTTGGGAGCGCTCTTCTTGTCCTTCTTCTTGAACATCTCGAGCATCCGCCGCGTGACGAGGAAGCCGCCGAAGACGTTCACCGCGGCGAGCGCCACGGCCAGCACGCCCATGGTCTTGCCCAGCGGCGTGGTGGTGAGCGCGGCAGCCAGCATGGCGCCCACGATCACGATCGCCGAGATCGCGTTGGTCACGGCCATCAGCGGCGTGTGCAGCGCGGGGGTGACGGTCCAGACCACGTGGTAGCCCACGTAGATGGCCAGCACGAAGATGATCAGGTTGATGACTGTGTGGGAAACGGGATCCATGGGCTCTTCTCCTCGCGTGTTCGCTTACTTCTTCGTGACCTGGCCGTCCTGCGTGACGCGGCAGGCGGCGACGATGTCGTCTTCGAGGTCGATCTTGAGCGCACCTTCCTTCGTGACGATGAGCTTGAGGAAGTCGAGCACGTTGCGCGCATAGAGCGCCGATGCGTCGGCTGCCACGAGCGCCGCGAGGTTGGTCTCGCCGACGATGGTCACGCCGTGCTTCACGACCGTCTTGTCGGCTTCCGACAGCGGGCAGTTGCCGCCGACGCCGCCCGGGCCCTTGCCGGCTGCGATGTCCACGATCACCGAGCCGGGCTTCATGGACTTGACCATGTCCTCGGTGATGAGCGTCGGCGCGGCGCGGCCGGGAATGAGCGCGGTGCTGATGACGATGTCGGCCAGCGCCACGCGCTTGGCGACCTCGACCTGTTGGCGTGCGAGCCAGCTCGGGGGCATCGGCTTGGCGTAGCCGCCGACGCCGACGGCGGCTTCCTTCTCTTCATCGGTGTCGTAGGAGACCTCGATGAATTTGCCGCCCAGCGATTCGATCTGCTCCTTGACGCTCGGGCGAACGTCGGAGGCTTCGATGACGGCACCCAGCCGCTTGGCCGTGGCGATCGCCTGCAGTCCCGCCACGCCGACCCCCAGGATGACGACGCGTGCGGCTTTCACAGTGCCGGCCGCAGTCATGAGCATCGGGAAGAAGCGCTGGTAGCGGTCGGCCGCGATCATCACGGCCTTGTAGCCGGCGATGTTGGCTTGCGAGGAGAGCACGTCCATGCTCTGGGCGCGGGTGGTGCGCGGCGCGGCTTCGAGGGCGAAGCCGGTGACGCCGGCCGACGCCAGGCGCTGCAGGCCCGCGGCGTCGAACGGATTGAGCATGCCGATGACGACGGCGCCGGACTTCATCAGCGAAGCCTCGGCATCGCTGGGCGTGCGCACCTTGAGCACCATGTCGGCTGACAACGCGCCCGCCTGGTCGGTGATTTCCGCGCCGGCGGTCTGGTAAGCCGCATCGGTGACGCTGGCTGCAACGCCGGCCCCCGACTGAACACGAACGATGTGCCCGGAAGCGACCATTTTCTTCACCGTTTCGGGTGTGACGGCCACTCGGGTTTCGCCAGCCGCGGTTTCGGCAGGCACGCCTATCAGCATAGAGATCTCCTCAGGGGAAGGGGCAGCACGGAATGCGGGCAGAGCTTACAGCAAGATTACAGATGCTCGTGTCGCAAGAATGTCGCAACGAATTTGCCTGCCAAGCCCCATGCATGCTATCGATATAGCTATTCAATTTATAGCAACTTCGGGTATTTGCGGGTCAGAGCCGGCAGTCTCGCCCGAAGCCCCGGCCGGCGTCTTGACCCCGATCAAGAACCCACGGATCAATACCAATGCGTAAACGCCGAGTGAGCGAATAACAGCATTTGTATTTAACTGTAGTCAACTATGTTTAGCTTGAGCTCGAAAAACGCAATTTGCGTGCATTAGTTGCAATCTCTATTTTTTACGTCAGACGCAGATAGATACACTTCCTGTCAATCGTCCGCTCACTGAGGCTGGCGAAGGGAGGAAAAGGGGATGGAATGCGAATTGCCGTACTGGACAACGGGGCGGAACAGCTCAAGTTGATCAACCACACCATGGCGGGACTCGGGCACGAGTCCCACATGTACACCGAAGGAAGAACGCTGCTGCAGTCCTTGCGCAGGCAGACCTTCGACTTGTTGATCCTCGATTGGAGTCTTCCGGATATCAAGGGGCTCGATGTGGTGAAGGCCATCCGGCACGAACTCAAGAGCCGGTTGCCCATACTTTTCGTGACCGACAGGCGCGATGAAGCCGACATGGTCGAGGCCCTCAACAGCGGCGCCGACGACTTCATGGCCAAGCCCATCCGGGCAGGCGAACTCGAAGCCCGCGTCACCGCACTGCTGCGCCGGTCCTACCCCGCGAAGCACGAGTCCGAACTGGTTTTCGGCCCATACCACTTCTATCCGCCTTCGCGCATGCTGAAGGTCCGGGGCAAGCTGGTCGAACTGAAGAACCGCGAGTACGAGCTGGCGCTCTTCCTGTTCCAGAACCTCGGTCGGCTGCTCTCGCGTGAGCACCTGCACGAGGCGGTGTGGGGGCTGGGCGTCGAGGCGCTCTCGCGCTCGCTAGATACCCACGTGTCGCGCCTGCGAACCAAGCTCGATCTTCGCCCCGCGAACGGCTTCCTGCTGCTGGCCATCTATGGGCTGGGCTACCGGCTTGAAACGATCGAAGCGAACACCCTGCCCCCGCGATGACACCCGGCGCAGCGTGGCGCCAACCCGACAGGCGGGGAATCTCCGCCCGGCTACAGTCTCCAACTGCACTCCCGCAACAAGGAAAGAGACGATGAACCGCATGACCCGGCTGCTGGTCTCCGCCGCACTGCTCTGGAGCAGCTTCACCGGCCTGGCGGCCGCGCAGGACATCGTGGAGCCCAGCGACATGGTGCGCGGCGGCATGCAGGCGATCCAGATGATCGACCAGGGCAAGGCCGGCGAACTGTGGGACGGCGCCACGCCGGCCACCCGCAAGCGCGTGACCCGCGCCGATTTCACCGGCCAGGTCGCCAAGAGCCGCGCCTCGCTCGGCGCGCCCCAGCAGCGCACCTGGGTGGCGGTCAACCGCCAGGTCGTGGCCGATGCCGACGCGGACACCGCCGGCCAGTACGTCAGCGTCGAATACGAGACCCGCTTCGCCAACAAGTCCGACGGCACCCTGCGCGAACTCGTGAGCTTTCACCTCGACCGCGACCGCACCTGGCGCTTCAGCGGCTACGTGCTGCGCTAGCCAGGCATGGCCGCGCGCTGGAAGCCCAACGTCACCGTCGCCGCGGTGATCGAGCAGGACGGCCGCTTCCTGCTGGTCGAGGAGCAGACCCCCGACGGCCTCATGCTCAACACGCCCGCCGGCCATCTCGATCCGGGCGAATCGCCGGCCGAAGGGTGCATCCGCGAAACGCTCGAGGAAACCGCCCATCGTTTCACTCCCACGGCGCTCGTCGGCATCTACATGGCGCGCTCGCGCCCGAAGGCCGAGCGGGGAGAAGACGTGACCTACATGCGCTTCGCTTTCGCCGGCGTGCTCGGCGCGAAAGAAGAAGGCCGCGCGCTAGACGAAGGCATCGTGCGCACGCTGTGGATGACGCCCGACGAAATCCGCGCCAGCGTGGCGCGGCATCGCAGCCCGTTGCTGCTGCAGTGCGTCGAAGACTACCTGGCCGGCCAGCGCCACCCGCTCGCACTGGTCCACATCGACGAATCGGTGCGGACCCCGCCGCCGGTCAAACGATGACGCCGCCCCCGAGGCAGCGCTCGCCGTCATAGAGCACGGCCGACTGTCCCGGCGTCACAGCCCATTGCGGCGCGCCGAAGCGCAGGCTGAAAGCGCCATTCGCACCATCGGACAGCTCGCATCCCGCATCGGCTTGCCGATAGCGCGCCTTCGAACCATAACTGCCCGGCGCCGGCGCCTCGCCTGACACCCAGCTCGCATCGTCCGCGTTCAGCGCCGACGACAGCAGCCACGGATGGTCGTGCCCCTGCACCACCCACAGCGTGTTCTTCTCGACATCCTTGCGCGCCACGAACCACGGCGAATGGTCGCCCGAGCCGCGCTGCGCGCCCTTCTCCTTGACGCCGCCGATGCCCAGCCCCTGCCGCTGCCCCAGCGTGTAGAAGCTCAGGCCCTGGTGCTCGCCGAGCTTGCGGCCGCGGTCGTCCTTGATCGGCCCCGGCTCCTTGGAGATGTAGCGGTTCAGGAAGTCGCGGAACGGCCGCTCGCCGATGAAGCAGATGCCGGTCGAGTCCTTCTTCTTCGCGTTGGGCAGGCCGATTTCCTCGGCGATGCGGCGCACCTCGGTCTTGTGCAGCTCGCCGACCGGGAACAGCGTCTTGGACAGCTGCGCCTGGTTCAGGCGGTGCAGGAAATAGCTCTGGTCCTTGGAGGGGTCGAGCCCCTTGAGCAGTTCGTGCCGGCCGGTGGCCTCGTTCAGTCGCACCCGCGCATAGTGGCCGGTTGCGATCTTTTCGGCGCCCAGGCGCATCGCGTGGTCGAGAAAAGCCTTGAACTTGATCTCGGCGTTGCACAGCACGTCGGGGTTCGGCGTGCGACCCGCCTTGTATTCGCGCAGGAACTCGGCGAATACGCGGTCCTTGTAGTCGGCGGCAAAGTTGACGTGCTCGATCTCGATGCCCAGCACGTCGGCCACGCTGGCGGCGTCGATGAAGTCGATGTTCGACGAGCAGTACTCGCTGTCGTCGTCGTCTTCCCAGTTCTTCATGAAGATGCCGACCACCTCGTGCCCCTGCTGTTTGAGCAGGTGCGCGGTGACGGCGGAGTCCACTCCGCCGCTCAGTCCGACCACGATCCGTTGCTTTGCCATAAGCCCGCCATTGTCCCAGCCCTGGGGTAGCGGCTTCCGGCGTGGGGGAAATGTGCCCTGGCGCCCTTAGCGGATGCCCGCCAGCAGCTCGTAGGAGCGCAGCCGCGCCGCATGGTCGAACACCTGCGACGTGATCATCAATTCATCGGCCCCGGTGCGGGCGACGAAAGCCTCGACGCCCTTGCGCACCGTCTCGACCGAGCCGACCGCCGAGCACGACAGCACCGAGTCGAGCAGCGCGTTTTCCGCGGGTCCGATCTTCTGGCGGTAGTTCTCCACCGGCGGCGGCAAGCGGCCGGGGCGGCCGCTGCGCAGGTTGACGAAAGCCTGTTGCCACGAGGTGGCGCGGAACTCGGCCTCCTCGTCGGTGTCGGCCACGAACACGTTGAAGCCCAGCATCACGTACGGCTTCTTCAGTTGTGCCGACGGCTTGAAGGTCTCGCGGTAGATCTGGATGGCCTGCATGATCTGCTGCGGCGCGAAGTGCGAGGCAAACGCATAAGGCAGGCCCAGGTGCGCCGCGAGTTGCGCGCCGAAGGTGCTGGAGCCGAGGATCCACACCGGCACCTCGAGCCCCGCGCCGGGCACGGCCCGCACCGGCTGCTGCGGCGTCTTGGACATGAAATCCATCAGCTCGACCACGTCCTGCGGGAACTGGTCGGCATCCGATTCGAGATTGCGCCGCAGCGCGCGCGCTGTGCGCTGGTCCGACCCGGGTGCCCGCCCCAGGCCCAGGTCGACGCGCCCCGGATACAGCGACTCCAGCGTGCCGAACTGCTCGGCGATGACGAGCGGCGAGTGGTTCGGCAGCATCACGCCGCCGGCGCCGATGCGAATGGACGAGGTGCCCGCCCCGATGTACGACAGCAGCACCGCCGTGGCCGCGCTCGCGATACCCGGCATGCCGTGGTGCTCCGCGAGCCAGTAGCGCGTGTAGCCGAGCTTTTCGCCGTGCTGCGCCAGCGAGAGCGAGTTGCGGAACGACTGCGCGGCGTCGCTGCCCTCGGTGATGGGGGAGAGGTCGAGGATCGAGAACGGAATCATGGGCGCCATCATGGCGCGATCCGTCCAACGCCGCCGCCGCAGGGGCTATTCGGTTTGATATAGCGTGGTCACGCTCGCGAAGTCGCGGCCGTTCTGCTCCACGTTCACCTGGAACGGCACGCTCTCGCCCGGCGCGATGGCCGGCAGGTTGTCGACCAGCTTGAAGCCGGTGAGCTGCCCGTTGCGGTCGCGCAGGCTCACCCACAGCCGCACCTTGCCGACGATGGCGTTGCCCGGGTTCTTCACGCTGCCGGTGACCTCCACGCTCTTGTAGGTGAAGCGCTGGCTGAAGTTGAGCAGCACGCTGCCCAGTTCGGCCTTGGTGCCCGTCACCTTCACTTCGAGCGGTTTGCGCGGTCCCGGCAACGCGGCGCGGCGCATCGGCTTCCATTCGATGCGGGTCGAGGTGAAACGCTCCATGTCCTCCGGCTCCAGGAAGATCGGAAAGCGCTCGCCCGGATAGAGGTACGCCAGTCCCGTGATGTTCGTCGTGCCATGCGCCTTGCTCCCGCTGAAGCGCGAGATCACGCCGCCCGGCGCGAGCACGATCGCATCGGTGCTGCGGTTCACCAGCTCGCCCAGAAAGAGCCGCTGCTGAATGTTGTTGCGCCCATCGACCAACGGCAGCAGCTCGAGGTCCTTCGGATCGAAGCGCTCGCTGCCCTCGGCCAGCAGGTCCTCGGTGCCCAGGCGCAGGTCGGGGTTGAAGTTTTCCGGCCCGGCTGCGGTGCGAATTACCCGGTCGGCGTTGAGCACCGGCGTGCGCGAGCCCGAGGCATCGACGATGTTGTAGCCGATGCGGTAGTCCCAGGCTGCGATCGCCGCCCCGCGGCCGAAGCGGGCGACGCTCACGTCCACCGAGGTCTGCGCACCGGGCTTGAGTTCAGTTGCCTGCGCATAGCCATGGCCGAAGCCGATCACCTGCCCCGCGTCGTCGTACAGCGTGGCCAGCACATCGATGCCGCCGACGATGGCCGCGTCCTTGCGCGTGTTGTCGATGCGGCCCACCAGCCGCACGCGCTCGCCCTGCTGCACCAGCCGCACGCGCGAGAAAGTCATGCGCGGCCCCTCGACCGCGGTGTAGGGCTCGGCGAGCTTCTGCACCTGCAGCTCCTGCCGCGTGACATTCTTTCCGTTCGGCATGTCGATCAAGGTGGGCGCGCTCTCGCCCGGCTCCAGCACGAAGATCGGCAGCGTCTCGGTGCGCTCGTCGACCTTGCTGTCGCCGTCGTAGTAGGTCGCACGGATGCCCGCGCGCGACAGCGGCTTGCCGGTTTCGTTGCGCGCCACCACCAACAGCTTGGGTTGTGCCGAACTGCCGCTGCCCACCAGCACCTGCCGCGGCTCGCCCAGCTTCAGGCCGTCCACCGGGATGGTGCGGTCGACAAACGCGGCCACCGCGGGCTGCGCACCGTCGGGCTGGCGCGACGCGATCAGCAGCTCGGCGATGCGCGCCACCAGCACCACGGCCAGGACGGCGGCAATGCCGATGCCGACCTTGCGCAGCATCAGCTTCTGCCGCAACGCCTCCTCGGCCGCGAGCCGCCGGCCCGCCTCGTTCTTGACCTGGTCCAGCACGCGCTCGAGCCGGTCGGAGACCTTGTCCTCCACCAGCGTGACCGAGCCGCAGTGATCGCAGGTGTATTCGTTCAGGCCGGTGCGCCTGAGCACGCTGCTGCCGCATTCGCCGCACTTGAGCGTCTGGAGATCGATGGTCATGAATCGCCTTCGTCGTTCTTGTTGTCGTCGTCCGCGTTGCAGGCATCCTTCAATGCCGCACGCAGGCCCTCCACATCGCCCGCCGCCACTTCACGCACGCCGGGCAGTCCGGCAAGGCCGCAGGCGTCCGATGCCACCACCGGCACGCCGGCCGCCAGGGCGCGCAGCAGTGCGCGCGGCGCGTGCTCGATGTGCGCGGGCAGCACGACCACGCGGGCGCCGTTCGATCCGTCGCCTCGCCAATGCATGTGCTCGACGCTGCCGATGCCGCGCCAGAGCTGCGCATCGTCCGAGGGCGATCCGAGCACGCGCAGGCGGCACGGCCAGCCTTGCAGTGCCGCGGCCAGCTCGCGTGCACCCTTTCGCGCAAGCGCGCTCGCGGCGAACACGATCAGCGGTGGCGCATCGCCCGCAGGATCGACGGCATCGATGCCGCGAGCAGCAGGCAGCACCCAGTCGAGCCGCAACAATGCCGCCCGCGGCGCCATCGCGGCCAGATGCGCCGCAACTTCGGCATGCGGCGTGACCACCGCTGCCACCCGCGCCAACGCCGCGGCCTCCGCCTGCACGAGCGCGGCATCCGCACGAAAGTCGCGCAGCGTGGCGTCGTCGGGCCAGCGCTGTGCGGCTGCATCGAGCCGGCGCTCGATTTCCGCCATCGGCAAGGCGCCGGCCAGCAGCGTGACACGGCGGCCGTCGAGCGCGCCGAGTTGCTGCAGATGCGGCAACAGCGCCTGGTCGATCACCAGTTGGGTGTGCTCGGGCTTCAGGCGCGCGGCGAAGGCGAGCGCGAGCCAGCGTTGGCCGTCGATCAGGCTGCCCTGCCGCCGGCCCGCATGGCGCGCCCAGAGTCGCAGCCACACGGTGCGGCGCAGGCTGGTCCACCACGGCGATCGGACGGATGCAGCGCCGTTCGCGACCGCTTCCCGGTGCCAGCCGGTGGCCGGCCCGGCATGCCGGAACGCGAGCCGTAGCGGCACCGGATGCATGCGGTCGGCCTCGGTGTGGTGTGCGGCGAGATAGCGCGCGAACTCAGGCGTCCATGCATCGAGCAGGACGGCCGTGCGCCCTTGCTGCGCCACGGCAGGGAGCGGGCGGTGCCGGAAGCAGGCCGTCTGGTCGCAGCTGAGGCAACCACGCGCCAGCGGCAGCAATGGCAGCGCAGCGATGGCGCCCTCTTCGCTCGCCAATCGCGATGCCGGTGGCGCCATCGGCACCGCCGGCATCGCGATTGGCGAACGCGCGCGGATGCGCAGCACCAGCTCGTCGGAGGTCAACTCGACCTCGAGCCGCCAAGCGTGCTTCGCCCGCACCTTCAGATCGACGTAGTTCCAGAACACGGTCGCATCCACGGCATCGCCCGCCGCATCGGCGGCCTGCTCGATGCGCGCGGTGTGCCCGTGGCGCTCCACCAGTTCGAGCCCGGCGCGGGCTGCCACGGTGGCGAGCGCATTCGAGAGTTGGCAGAGGCCCCCGGCCAGCGTCGGCACCACGCAGCCGCCGCGCAGTTCGCGACCCTGCACGAAGCCGCGCGAAGCGCTCGGCCGGCCCAGCTGTCGCCAGAAACTCAGCACCTCGCCGGCGGGCACCTCGATGGCATCGAAGGCGCGGCGCGCCACGCGCAGGTTCTGCACCTTGCCGGCCACCAGGGGAAATTCGTCCGCGCGTCCGTCGGACCACAGCGGCGTTCGGTACTGGGCGAGCACAGGCGCATCGGCCAGTGCCTGCGTGTCGCATGTGGTGCCCTGCCAGCGCCGCGCCGAAGGACGCAGCGCCTCGCGCAGCGCGTGGGCGCTGGCCAGCAACCGGGAGCGCAGCCAGAAATCGATGGCGTCGATGCGGCGCGGCGGCTGCCAGGCCCGCACGCTCACACCGACGGGCCTCGCTTGCGCCATTGGCCGAGGTCGGCCTCGATGCGCTCGTTGATGTTGCCGCTCCAGTGCGCCTGGAAGCCGGCCGCGCGCAGCAGTTCGACGATGCGGTGGCCGATCACCACGGTGTTGGCCTCGCGCTGCTCGATCTCGGGAATCATCCCGCCGCTGAACGCCAGGTGCAGCCGGCCGGTGCGCACCGCCGTGTCCAGGTCCTGCGAGTGATAGAAGCAGCAGCCCCGGATGCCCGAGGCCAGCCGCCCCGCCGCGCGCCAGTGCTCGCGCACATCGTCGTGGCCGTCGGAGAGTGTGTTGCCGGCGCGGTGCAGGGCAATGACCTTTTCGCTGCGCAGTTGGGCGAACACCGCTTCGAGCCGGTCGTACTCGGTCTCCGCCGGCCACTCGGCCTCGGCTGCGTGCTTGGCGGCACAGATACTCGCCGCTTCGGCCTTGACCCAGGCCCTGTCTTCGCTCGTGAGCTCGTCGGGGTCCAGATACTCGTCGGTGATCATCCACTCGACATCGGAATCGGGATAGAAGCCGCACCACACGAGATCGTGAATGCGTCCGCGCGTATCTTCAGGGTCGAGAGTTAGAGCCATGCGTGTTGGGTTGTCGCGTCACGGGCGACGGGTCATGCTTTCATTTTTCCTGGCGGAAACGTCGTCCTATTTTCGCGTGTCCGCACCACAGTGGCGCAGTAATGCGAAAGCATGAGGTCGGAAGGCCATCTCTTCCGCGCCGCCATCATGATTGATGCGCTGCGGCAAGGCAATGCGCCTTTTGGCCCAGTCATCGCCCACCGCACGGCCAGACGGCGTGAACTTTCGGCCGAGGGGCGCACCGGCATGGGGCCACCTGGGAACGCCGGCTTCATGGCTATGCTCGTCGCCTCTTCCATGGCCCGCCTTCATCCGTCCGTCGCACTGATCGCCCACCTGTCCGGACGCGCGCCGGGGGACGGGTACGCCTCGCCCGACGGTCGCTACCAGGCGGTGGAGGCCGGCGGCGACACGCTGATCGTCGACCTGCACGAGCGGCGGATGCACCGGGCGCCCGGCGTGTACCCGCGCGGCTTCGAGGAGGCGACGCCCGATGGCGCGACAGGCACCACGCTGCGGGTGGAAGGCGAGGAAACCGCCACCGCCTACCTGCCGGCCTGGACGGATCTCCAATGGATTGCGCTGGAGAACACGGCGGACGATTTCTGGGCGCCATGGCCCGATCCACGATCTGCCGGCCTGTCACCGGTCGATGAAACGCTGGCAACCGAATGGACCTCCGATGCGCCGCAAGCCACGGAACGCGTGCGCAGGTCCATCGGCGACTGGGTGTCCTGGTTCGTCGCGCTCGCCGTGCTGGCCTTTTTCGCGGTCTTCGGCGTCAGGGCGATGACCTGGGCGCTGGCCGGCGGTTGGAAATGGCTCTGGATGGTCGTCGGCCTGCCGGTGTTTGCGATGTTCTCGGTGCTGACGGTGGTCTTTGTCGCCACGACCCTGCGCCAGCGGCGCCGTGTGCGCGTGGCCTTGAGCGGCATGTCGCTGGAGCGCGGAGAAGGCTTTCGGGTCGGCGAGCCACTCGACATGCGTCTGCTGGCGACCGTGCCCGAAGCGCATGACGGCGAACGCACGGTGGCGCCGGAGCGCATTGCCGTGCGGCTGATGCGGCGGTCGGTCCGCAACGAAGCCGACGGACGTTGGACCGTGGTGGACGAATGCTGCGACGAGGCGGTTGCCGTGCGTGATGAGACGACGCGCGTCGGCCGGGTGCTCTATGCGTGCGAGCTTTGCGCGCGCCCCGCGTCCGGCGACGCATCGGCGCAGTGGTTCGTCACGCTGCACGAAGCGGTCGCGCCGGACAGCGCGCCCTTCGTCGTCGCCGGCCTGCGGCCGCTGGCCGCGCGCTGACCCAGGTGTCCGAAACGAGACCACAAGAAAAAGCCGGCCCCTGCTTTCGCAGGGCCGGCTTCGACAAGCGCTGGTGCTCCTGATGGATTACAGCGGCAGTGCGTCGCCACGAGCGGCAGCGCGGGCTGCGGCGCGAACGGCGTTGCGGTCCACGGTGCTGGCGACCAGCGGGGCCACGCCAGCCGATGCGCCTTCGGCGTACGGGTCAGCGCTGTGTGCGGCGGCAACAGCTTCCGAACGGACGGCAGCGCGGCTGGTCGAGGAGACGAACACTTGCGCAGGGCCTGCATTGGCGCCGGTGGCGTACGGGTTGGCGCTGTGCGCGGCAACCACGGCCTGGCTGGCGACGTCGGCGCGGGAAGCGGCCGAGGTCAGCTGGTGCACGCCGTCATAGCTTTCAGCGTGGGCGGCACCGGCAACAGCCATCAGGGCAACAGCAACGGCGGAGAGGATCTTCGAGGCGGTCATTTGGATTTCCTTCAATTCAGTTCAGTTTTTGCTTTGGATGATTTCGAACCGGTCTTGGGTGGGTCACCGTCCCTCCGGGGGCGGCCACCTCGCTCGGGGCCCTGTTCACCCAGATCGGCTTGGGGGCCGGTCTGTGGATGTATTGTGCGGCGCCATCTACGTAAAAACCCTTAGCAAAAGGAACCGCGGCGTTCACAGAACGGAAACAATCAATGCTCAAAGGTCAGGGAACCCGGGCTGGCTTAGAGTGCGGGCATGGAAACGACGCCCCTGCCGCCTCTTGCCTGCTGGGGCACGCCGGACACGGTCTTCGGTCTGCTGGAAGGCGCCTGGGACCTGGACCGCCTCATCGAGGGCAAGGCCACGATGCTCGGAACCGCCCGATTCACGCGGCTCGATGGCGGCTCGCTGAAATACCGTGAAGAAGGCCGGATTCATCTGCCCGACGGACAGTCGTTCGACGGACACCGCGAGTACGTCTTCGAGGGCATCGCCGATGGCTTCTCGGTGTACTTTGCCGAGACGCCGTTGCGGCTCTTCCACGAAATCGCCATCGTGCGCGAAGGCGACGAACTCGTCGGCTCGGCAGGCCACCTCTGCGTTGCCGACCAATACGACAGCGTCTACCGGTTCCGCGCGGATGGCTCGTTCGTCATCGAGCACCTGGTGAAGGGCCCGCGCAAGGACTACCTCTCGCGCACCGTGTTCAAGCGGCGCGGGTCGTAGCCCCGGTCAATCGCGGTCGAGCCGCCAGCTCGGCATGCCGCGCATCACCGTCTGCACGAGCATCGCGCAAATGCCGCACTTGATGAGGTCGCCGGGAATGAACACCAGCATCGCCAGCGCCGCCTGCGCGAGCGACATGTGGGCGATCAGCGAGAGCCCGACGATGCCGAAGGCATAGACCACGACGATCCCGCCGACCACCGACGACAGGAACGCCGCCGCCAGCAGCCCCTTGCCGGTCGCGCCCGCCATGCGGCGCATCAGGAGGCCGCAGGCAAAAGCGCCGAACATCCAGCCGAACAGGAAGCCGCCGGCCGGCGCGACGAACACCGCCAGCCCCCCCCGCCCACCCGGCAGCAGCGGCAGTCCGAGCGCCACCGCGAGCAAAAAGAGCGCGATGGCGAAGAACCCGCGCCGCGGCCCCAGCAGGCAGCCGGCCAGCATCACGCCCAGCGATTGCAGCGTGATCGGCACGCCGAACGGCAGGTCGACCTTGGGGATCAGGCCGAACACCGCCATCAGCGCGGCGAACAGCGCGATGTACGAGAGCGAGCGGGACGAGGTGATGGAGGAGCCGGTGGTGGTCATGGCAGTCGCGATCCAGGAGAGGGGTAATTGGAATTCTGCGCCGCGCAGGCAGGCTAGCGCCCCAGCCGCGCAGCCAGCGCATCGGCCACGCGCTCGGCAGTCTGCAACGTGCGGATGGTCAGCGGCGCCAAGAGGCGCAGTCCGCCGCCGTGCCCTGCGCGGGCGCGATAGGCATCGTCCAGGCGCTGCCACTGCACATAGAAGTTCTCGGCAAAACGCAGCATCAGCCCGATGCCCAAGGCGATCCGCTCGGTCGGCACGCCAAAACGCTGCAGCGGTCGCATCACGGCTTCGAGCACGGCCAGCAAGTCTTCGAAGCGCGTGGTGAGTGTCAGCATCAGCGCAAGCACGGCCGCGCTCGCGAGCCGCAGCGCGCTCGCCACGCCGAGCGCAGTCGTACCAAGGAACCAGTGAAAGCCGACGATCAGCGCGCAGCCGATCGCGATGCCCACCAGCATCCGCACGCGCAGCCACGCCGTGCGGCCGAGCGACGCGAAGAGCAGCAGCACCACGATGCAGGCGATGCCCAGGTGAACCGGCCGCTCGACCAGCACCAGCAGCGTGCCGCACACAGAAAGCACCGCGAGCTTGACCCACGCCGGCAGCGCATGCATCCAGGTCGGATGCGACGAGTAGAGGCTACGCACGGCCGGCACCCCGCTCGGCCGCGGCGCGCTGTCTCACGTTCTCGGCATAGGCCTCGCACACCTCGTGGCCCGGCCCGTCGGCGCGCACCTGGCCCTGTTCAAGCCACAGCACGCGCTCGAAGTCGTACACATGTTCCAGCAGGTGCGTGGAGACGACGATCTGCTGGCTGGTGGCTTCTTCGAGCTGCGTCGCGAGCCGCGCCTGGCTCAGGAGGTCGAGGCTCGCGAAGGGCTCGTCGAGCAGCAGCGTGGCGGGCCGGCCGATCTGCAGCGCGAGCAGGCACACCTGCTGGCGCTGCCCCTGGCTGAGTTCGCCGATGGCGCGCCCGGCCCATGCCGCGAGTCCGCGTTCGGCCAGGAATTCGCGTGCCCGCTCGCGCGCCGCCTGCCGCGTTTCACCGCGCGCGGTGAGGCTGAATGCGAGCTCCTCGGCCACGGTGGGAAAGATGATCTGATCGTCGGGGTTCTGGAACATCAGCCCCACGTGCTGCGAAAGCTGGCGGCGGTCGGCCTGCGTGCCCCGCGTGTCGCAGCCGTGCACCACGACACGTCCCTGCTGCGGCTGGTCGAGCCCGCTGATGAGGCGGAACAGGCTGCTCTTGCCCGCGCCGTTGTCACCGACGAGCCCGATGCGCGCTTCGTCGAGGCTGAGCGTCAGCCCGTCGAAAACGCGCTGTTCGCCCCGAACCAGCGTGACCGATTCGAGGCGGATGCTGTACGGGACAAGGGGGTCGATAGGGGTCGGCTGCGGCAAGGGGTCGCCACTGTACCCCAAGCCTTCCCGCGCCCGTTCTCAGGCTGCGCCGGAGAAAAGCGCGTTGACCTCGCCTGCGGACAGCATCCCGGCGCCCATCGCGCGAAAGCCGGCGTCGCTGCCGTCGAAGGCCTCGGCGGCGATGCGGCCGAGCAGTCCGAGCGCCGCCTGCAGGGGACCGCAGCCGAGGCTGATGCGGCGCACGCCTGCGCCTGCAAGCACCGCGACCGGCGGCGCCTGGGTGTGACCGGCGTAGACGTTCACCGGCAAAGGCACCGCGGCGGCGAGACCTGCGATTTCATCGAGCTTCGACATGCCCGGCACGAAGATGCCGTCGGCGCCGGCCGATGCGTAGCGCCGGGCGCGCCGCAGCGTGTCTTCGTAGCGGGCGGCGGGGTCGTCGTTGGCGACGAAATAGGTGTCGGTGCGTGCGTTGATGAAAAAGCGCGCATCGAGCCGGCGCAGCGCCTCGATGCGCTCGCACAGGATCTCCGGCGGTGCAAGCGCCCGCGTGCCGGGCAGCGTGCCGTCTTCGATGTTGATGCCGACAACGCCCATGTCGATGAGCGCACGCACCACCTCGCACACAGCCTCGGTGCTGTCGCCGAAGCCACGTTCGATGTCGACGGTGACCGGCACGCCGGTCACGCGGCAGATCCGCGCGGTGGCGGCGAGCAGCTCGTCGACGGGCACCCGCTCGCCGTCCGGGTAGCCGAGCGCCCAGGCGATGCCCGCGCTGGTGGTGGCGATGGCCTTGGCCCCGGCGCGCTCGACGAGCCGCGCGCTGACCGCGTCCCACGCATTCACGAGCACCAGCGGATCGGGCCCGGCGTGCAGCCGGTGGAAGGTTTCCGTTTGCTGTCGTCTTGTTTCGATGGAGGGCATGGTGTGTCGTCTGTATCGATGGATGGGGGATATGGGAACGCGCCGAGCGTAGCGGCGCCCCGCTCCCCGAAACTTGGAGAAAACTGCGGCCCGGCGCGCTGCGGCTACAGTAGCTGCCCCGAATCGAAGGAACATCCGCCATGGGCGCACAGTGGAAAGCAAAGCACAAGGACCTGGCCGCCAATGCCAAGGGCCGCCTCTTCGGAAAGCTGGCCAAGGAAATCATGATGGCTGCGCGCAATGGCCCCGACCCGGCCTCCAACGCGCGCCTGCGGCTGGTGGTGGAGCAGGCCCGCAAGGTCTCGATGCCCAAGGACACGCTGGACCGCGCCATCAAGAAGGGCGCGGGCCTCACGGGCGAGGCGGTGCATTTCGAGCATGTGATCTACGAGGGCTTCGCGCCGCACCGCGTGCCGGTGATGGTCGAGTGCCTGACCGACAACGTGAACCGCACCGCCCCTGAAATGCGCGTGCTGTTCCGCAAGGGACAACTGGGCACCTCGGGCTCGGTGTCATGGGATTTCGACCACGTCGGCATGATCGAAGCGGAGCCCGCCAACGCCACGGCCGACGCCGAGGTGGCCGCCATCGAAGCCGGCGCGCAGGACTTCGAGCCAGCCGGCGAAAGCAACGCCACCGTGTTCCTGACCGACCCGACCGACCTCGACCTCGTGAGCCGCGCGCTGCCGGCGCAGGGCTTCACCGTGCTGTCGGCCAAGCTCGGCTACAAGCCGAAGAACCCGGTCGATCCGGCGAGCCTGAGCGCCGAGGCCCTGGAGGAAGTCGAAGTCTTCCTCGCGGCCATCGACGCGAACGACGACGTGCAGAACGTGTACGTGGGCCTGGCGGGCTGAGGCCCTGCGCGGCCGTTGAGGGAATTGCAAGTGACGAGTCCCGAGGCGCCGACCACCCGGACCCTCGCCGGCCGGTGCCTGTGCGGCGCCGTCCACTACGCGGTGGCCGACGAATTCACCTACGCCCTGAACTGCCACTGCGCGGACTGCCGGCGCGCGACGGGCTCGGCCTTCAAGCCCTTTGCCGGCATCGAGCGACACAAGCTGGCGCTCACGCAAGGCAGCGACCAGATCCTGACCCACGGCGAGGCAAACGCCGGCGACATCCACTGCGGCAAGTGCGGCTCGTTCCTCTATTCGGTGGTGCGCGAGGGCATGTTCGTGCACGTGACCCTGGGCACGCTGGTCGACGATCCGTCGATCCGGCCGAGCGCGCACATCTTCGTCGGCTCGAAGGCGCCTTGGTTCACCATCAACGACGACCTGCCGCAGCACCAGGGACACGTGGGCGCCGACTGATGAGCAGTCGTCAGGCAGACCGCTAGACCTTCCGCGGCTTGCGCTGCAGCGGCAGCCACAACGTGAACAGCGTGCCCGTCGGCCCAGAGCGCCAGCTGACGCCCCCGCCGATGGCTTGCGCGCGGCGCAGCTGGTTCTGCATGCCGCGCCCGCCGGCCTCGGCCATGGCCTTGTCCACGTCGAAGCCCTGGCCGTTGTCCTGGATGGTCACGCGCACGCCTTCGGCCTCGGGCGCCGTGCCCACGCGGATCTCGGTGGCGCGCGTGTGGCGCAGGATGTTGGCGATGCTCTCCTGCACGATGCGCAGGATGTGCAGCGCGCTCGTCGGGTCGAGCCAGTCGAGCGGCGGGAGCTCCTGCACCTCCCAGCGCAACGCGACGCCGGAGCCCTCGAGCCGGGGGCCCAGGCGATAGCGCAGCGTGGCCAGCAGGAGCAGCAGGTCTTCCTCGAGCGGCTCCATCGAATCGATGGTGAGCTTCAGGTCGTCCAGGCAGCTCTTGAGGATGTGCGAGACCTTCTCGTCGCTGAGGCGCCCGTTCTCCACCGAGCGGATCGCGCTGATGAGCGACGAGCCCAGGCCGTCGTGCATGTCCTGCATCAGGCGCTGGCGCTCGTCGCTGATGGTCTGGCGCTTCTCCACCTCGCGCAGCCGGCGGTGGCTCTGTTCGAGCTCGGCCTCGCGCGCCTGCAGGCGCTCGGCCAGGCCGGCGTTGACCAGCTCCACTTCGGCGATGGCGTTGACGTAGCGCCGGTACATCAGCGTGCCGAAGACGGCGAAGGTCACGGCGTTGGTATAGGACCCCAGGTACCAACCCTCGGGGCTTGCGAAGTTGTTCTGCAGCAGCCAGTCGGACAGGCCCAGCAGCACGCATACGCCGATGCCGACGGCCACCAGCCGGCCCTCGTTCGAGCGGCGCCAGGCGCTGATGCCGCCCACCAGCGCGACGGCACCGCCCATGAAGGCCGCGCCGATGTAGATGAGCGGCGTGACCTGCGGGGTGTTCGTCAAGATGCCGAGGCCCGGCAGCGTCAGCACGCCGATCAGCGCGGTCCAGCCGACCACGCCGTACGTCAGCCACTTGAGCCGGCGGCCGTGCAACTGGCGCAGCGCGAAGTGCACCACCGCGACCAGCCAGAACAGCGAGTTGACCGTCAGCCAGGCGAACCAGTCGTTGGCCACCGGCAGGCTCACGTAGAAATGCAGGCCCCGCAGGAACGACGTGGTCGCGAGGTTGAAGAAAAGCAGGTAGCCGGTTTCGTGCCGACGCCTGAACCACACGAACAGCGCGAACAGGCCCACGGCCATGAAGGCCGCGCCGAGCATGGCGGGCAGGTCCTGCTGGAACCACAGGCGCTTGTTGTAGCGGTCCCTCAGCGAATCGACCGGGCCCAGCCACAACGAGGACACCGCCACCTGCGCATTGCGCGTGTGCTCCAGGCGGATGAGGATTTCCTTCAACGGCACCGCATCGGGCGTCTTCTCGATCACCACCCACAGCGGTGTGCGGGTGCTGTTCCACAGCGGTCCGTTTTCCTGCGCGCGATGGACCAGCCGGCCGTCGGCATACACCGCGATGGTGCCGTCGGTCTTGATGCGCACGCCGTACAGCGCGAGCGGTCCCGTGGTGACGGGCAGGTCGTGCACGGCCACACGCAGCCAGGTGGTGCGGGTCGCGCTGGCGATGAAGCGGCCGTCGGCCTGGCGCAGCAGCGCGATGGGCAGGGACAGGGGCAGCTCGATGGGCTGCCAGGTGTCGGGCAGGGCCCGGCTGTCCATGACGATCGAGGGTTCACGGAAGCCCGGCGCTTCTGTGACCTGCCAGTCGGCATGGGTGATCTGGGTCGCCCGCACGCCCGGTGCGGCGGAGGAGCCGCCGAAGAAGACGATCATGACCGCCAGGAGGGCGAGCGAAGCAGCGAGCACCACGTTCGCCCAGAGGGGCGCGGCGCGGTATTTCGAGAGGCCTTCGACGAACCAGGCACGCAACTGGGGCACCACGGGAGAGCTCATCGGGGCGCGGGCTGCGGGATGGGGTTCAAGGCGTTGCCGGGGACGAGGATCTCCCGGGCAAGACGCATGACCGAAGCAGCAATGAGGGAGCCTCGGTCATGCAGGAGAGGACGTCAGGTCAGAACGGAATGTCGTCATCCATATCGTCGAAGCCCGACGACGACTTGGCCGGTGCCTGGCGCGGTGCAGCCGAGGGGGCCCGGGGTGCCGCAGCCGGAGCGCGGGGGGCATAGCCACCACCGCCGCCGCCACCATTGCCGCCTTGCGAGTAGCCACCGCCACCGCCGCCTTGCGAATACCCGCCGTCATCTTCAGGACCGGCCGACGGGCCGCCCTGGCCCTGGCGGCTGCCCAGCATCTGCATCTGGTCGGCGCGGATTTCGGTGGTGTATTTCTCGATGCCGTCCTTGTCGGTCCACTTGCGCGTGCGCAGCGAGCCTTCGACATACACCTGCGAGCCCTTGCGCAGGTACTGGCCGGCGATTTCGGCCAGGCGGCCATTGAAGACGATGCGGTGCCACTCGGTGGCTTCGCGCATTTCGCCGCTTTGCTTGTCTTTCCAGCGATCGGTGGTGGCCACTGTGACGTTCGCGACCTGGTCGCCGCTCGGGAAGGTACGCATTTCGGGGTCGCGCCCCAGATTGCCGACGACGATGACTTTATTGACCGATGCCATATGCACTGCCCCTGATAAGTAGATGAAGGAGGAGGAAAAAGAACCGGAGATTGTGCCCCAAGGCAGCCGGTCGGAGCCCGCGCCATCGCGCCCGAATGCCAGAATGGACCGCACCGATGAACCGAGAACCTGACTTTTTCGAGCATCTGCGCGCCGAGCTGCGCAGCGGCCGCGTCTGGCTCGACCGGGCCATCGTGCTGGGCTACGCCATTGCGGCCGGGCTCTTCGTGGTGGGCTTCACCTTCGCGAGCGACTGGGTCTTCGGCCGGTTCCACTCCTTCTATCGCACCTGGCCCTGGGCCGTGCTGCTGACGACGCCGCTCATCACCGCGGGCATCGTCTGGGCCACGCTGCGGTTCTTTCCCGGCGCGGGCGGCTCGGGCATTCCGCAGATCAAGGCGGCGCTGCACCCGGCGCTGCCCGAAGAGCGGCGCTTCGTCTTCGCGTCGCTCCGGCTCACAGTCGCCAAGATCGGCCTGGGCGTGGCCGGCTTCGCGGCGGGCCTGTCGATCGGACGCGAGGGGCCTTCGGTGCAGGTCGCGGCTGGCGTGATGCAGCACGCGCGGCGCTGGCTCTCGCCCCACACGACCATCGACGGGCGCGCACTGCTGGTGGCCGGCGGGGCGGCCGGCATCGCGGCGGCCTTCAACGCGCCGCTCGCGGGCGTGGTGTTCGCCATCGAAGAGCTGTCGGGGCGGCTGGAGGCGCGCTCCAGCGGGCTGATCATCACGGCCATCGTGCTGGCGGGCCTGGTGGCGGTGTCGGCCTTCGGCAATACCAGCTACTTCGGCGTGATCCGCGTGCCGCGCCTGGGCTGGGATGCGCTCGGGCCCGGCCTGCTGGTCACCCTTTTGAGCGGCGCGGCCGGCGGGCTGTTCGCGCGGCTCCTGACCGCTTCGCTGACCGGGACACCCGGGCGTTTCAACCGCTGGCGGGCACGCTTTCCGGTGCGCTTCGCGGCCTGCGGCGGGCTGGCGGTGGCGGTCATCGGGCTGGCGACGGGCGGCGTCACCTTCGGCGCGGGTTCGGAGGCGGTCAAGCAGATGCTGCAGGGCCACGACGAGCTCACGCCGCTCTACACGGTGCTGAAATTCGTCGCCACCTGGCTCACAGCCTGGTGCGGGGTGCCGGGCGGCATCTTCGCGCCGTCGCTGTCGATCGGCGCGGGCATCGGCGACGCGGTGGCCCGGCTGGCCAGCAGCGACCTGGGCCCGGCACTCATCGCCATGGGCATGGCGGGCTTCCTGGCCGCGGTGACGCAGGCGCCGCTCACCGCCTTCATCATCGTGATGGAAATGGTCGACGGCCACTCGATGGTGCTGAGCCTCATGGCCGCGGCCATGCTGGCCAGCCTGGTCTCGCGGATGATCAGCCGGCCGCTGTACGACACGCTGGCCGAGTACGTGGTGGGCAAGGCGATCGGCAGCGCGGAACCGGTGCATCCGCCGCCGGAAGCTCCCACGCCCGAACCGCCGGAACCCGCGCGCTCGCCATGAAATCGCGGGCGGTCTATCATGTCCGGTTGCCCTCGGACGATCGCCCCCTTGAATTCCAAAGCCACTGAAGAACTCGCCGCCCAAGAGGAAAGCGCACGCGACGCACAACGCGAACGCGACACCTACCTCGGCGCGGTGCTGGCGCAGCAGCGCATCAGCATCCGCGGTGCGCGCACCCACAACCTGAAGAACGTCGATCTCGACATCCCGCGCAACAAGCTGGTGGTGATCACCGGCCTGTCGGGCTCGGGCAAGTCGAGCCTGGCGTTCGACACGCTGTATGCCGAAGGCCAGCGGCGCTATGTCGAAAGCCTGTCGGCGTACGCGCGGCAGTTCCTGCAGCTGATGGACAAGCCCGACGTTGACGTGATCGAGGGCCTCTCGCCCGCGATCAGCATCGAGCAGAAGGCCACCAGCCACAACCCCCGCTCCACCGTGGGCACGGTGACGGAGATCCACGACTACCTGCGCCTGCTCTACGCCCGCGCCGGCACGCCCTACTGCCCCGACCACCACCTGCCGCTGCAGGCGCAGACGGTCTCGCAGATGGTCGATGCGACGCTGGCCATTCCCGACGAGCCGCGCCTGATGATCCTCGCGCCCGTGGCGCGCGAGAAGAAAGGCGAATTCCTCGAGCTCTTCGCCGAGATGCAGGCCGCGGGCTACGTGCGCTTTCGGGTCGACGGCCAGACCTACGAATACAACGACCTCCCCAAGCTCAAGAAAACCGAGAAGCACGACATCGACGTGGTCATCGACCGCCTGCGCGCGCGCCCCGACATGCAGCAGCGCCTGGCCGAAAGCTTCGAGGCCGCCCTGCGCCTGGCCGAAGGCCGCGCGATCGCGCTCGAACTCGGCGCCGAGGGCGCGCCCGACAAGGAGCACCTGTTCAACGCCAAGTTCGCCTGCCCGGTCTGCCACTACTCGCTGTCGGAGCTGGAGCCGCGCCTCTTCTCGTTCAACTCGCCCGTGGGCGCCTGCCCGAGCTGCGACGGCCTCGGCCACCGCGAGGTGTTCGATCCGGCGCGCGTCGTCGCCTTCCCGTCGCTCTCGATCGCCAGCGGCGCCATCAAGGGCTGGGACCGCCGCAACGGCTATTACTTCAGCATGATCGAGAGCATCGCGAAGCACTACAAGTTCGACGTCGAGGCGCCCTTCGAATCGCTGCCCGCCTCGGTGCAGCAGGTGCTGCTGCACGGCTCGGCCGCTGAAGAGATCAAGTTCAACTACACCATGGAGTCGGGCAACTTCGCGGGCAAGAAGCTCACGAAGAAACATCCCTTCGAGGGAATCATCCCGAACATGACGCGGCGCTACCGCGAGACCGATTCGGTGATGGTGCGCGAAGACCTCGCGCGTTTTCGGAACCTGCAGCCGTGCCCCGACTGCGGCGGCTCGCGCCTTCGTCGTGAGGCGCGCAACGTGTTCCTGGTCGATGAATCGGCGCGCCCGGCGGATGGCGGCGAGCCGCCGCGCATGGCGATCTTCGAGCTGAGCCACCTCACGCTGCGCGATTCGCTCGCCTGGTTCCAGACGCTCAAGCTGCGCGGCGCCAAGGCCGACATCGCCGACAAGGTGGTTCGCGAGATCGGCCTGCGCCTGAAATTCCTCAACGACGTGGGCCTGAACTACCTGAGCCTGGACCGCAGCGCCGAGACACTCTCGGGCGGCGAGGCGCAGCGCATTCGCCTCGCGTCGCAGATCGGCTCGGGCCTCACGGGCGTGATGTACGTGCTCGACGAGCCCAGCATCGGCCTGCACCAGCGCGACAACGACCGGCTCATCGGCACGCTGAAGCACCTGCGCGACATCGGCAACAGCGTGATCGTGGTCGAGCACGACGAGGACATGATCCACGCCGCCGACCATGTCATCGACATGGGCCCTGGCGCCGGCGTGCACGGCGGGCGCGTGATGGCGCAGGGCACCTACGCCGAGGTGTCGGCCAACCCCGATTCGCTCACCGGCCAGTACCTCTCGGGCACGAAGAAGATCGAGGTGCCCAAGCACCGCACCGCGTGGCTGCCGGCCGTGAAGAAGCCGGCCTTCAACGAAGGCAAGAAGCCCTCGCGCTTTCCGCAGAGCCCCGCGGCCGAACGGCGTGCCGCGCGCGAAGCGGCCCACATCGCTTCGCAGACCGACCTGCAGGAAATCCGCGTCGTCGGCGCCACCGGCAACAACCTGAAGAACGTGAGCGTCGCCTTCCCCGTCGGCCTGCTGACCTGCGTGACCGGCGTCTCGGGCTCCGGCAAATCGACGCTGGTGAACGACACGCTCTACACCGCCGTGGCCCGCACGCTCTACCGAGCGCACGAGGAACCGGCGGCGCACGAGTCGGTCGAGGGCATCGAGTACTTCGACAAGGTCATCAACGTCGACCAGTCGCCCATCGGCCGCACGCCGCGCAGCAACCCGGCCACCTACACCGGCCTCTTCACGCCGATCCGCGAGCTGATGGCCGAGACCAACACCGCACGCGAGCGCGGCTACGGCCCGGGCCGCTTCAGCTTCAACGTGGCGGGCGGCCGTTGCGAGGCCTGCCAGGGCGACGGCGTGGTGAAGGTCGAGATGCACTTCCTGCCCGACGTGTACGTGCCCTGCGAGGTGTGCCACGGCCAGCGCTACAACCGCGAGACGCTCGAGGTCCAGTACAAGGGCAAGAACATCGCGCAGATCCTGGAGATGACGGTCGAGACCGCGCACGAGTTCCTGAAGGCCGTGCCGACCATCGAGCGCAAGCTGCGCACGCTGCTGGACGTGGGCCTCAGCTACATCAAGCTCGGGCAGTCGGCCACCACGCTCTCGGGCGGAGAGGCGCAGCGCGTGAAGCTCGCGCTGGAGCTGAGCAAGCGCGACACCGGCCGCACGCTCTACATCCTGGACGAGCCGACGACCGGCCTGCACTTCGCCGACATCGAGCTGCTGCTGAAGGTGCTGCACCAGCTGCGCGACGCGGGCAACACCATCGTTGTGATCGAGCACAACCTCGACGTCATCAAGACGGCCGACTGGCTCATCGACATGGGCCCCGAAGGCGGTGCCGGCGGTGGCACGGTAGTGGGTGAAGGCACGCCGGAAGACATCGCGGCGAACGAGGCAAGCCACACGGGGCGCTATCTCAAGCGTTTGCTGTAAGCCTCGCGATGCCTTCCTTCACCCCGCGCCAGTTCGTCCTGCTCGTCCTCCTGACCCTCGCATGGGGCTTCAACTGGCCGGTGATGAAGCTCGGCGTGGCCGACTACCCACCGCTCGCCTTCCGCGCGATCTCGATCTGGCTGGGCCTGCCGGTGCTGGGCCTTGCACTCGTGTGGATGAAGGTGCCGTTCCGTGTGCCGCGCAGCGCCTGGCCCGAGCTGGTGTGGCTGGGCGCGACCAACATGTTCGTCTGGCACGCCTGCATCATCCTCGCGGTGAAGGCGCTGTCGGGCGGGCGCGCGGCGATCCTGGGTTACACGATGCCGGT
This sequence comes from Variovorax boronicumulans, assembly GCF_030812215.1. GTDB lineage: Bacteria > Pseudomonadota > Gammaproteobacteria > Burkholderiales > Burkholderiaceae_C > Variovorax > Variovorax boronicumulans_C. Next base: position 265,539 of record NZ_JAUSSG010000005.1, read on the forward strand.
GTTCTCGGCGGTCATCGGTGCGCTGCTGTTCGCCGCGGTGCTCACACGGCGTGCGTGGCTCGGCGTAGGCGCTTGCGCCATCGGCGTGGGACTGTTGCTGTGGCACGAACTCACCGACCTCGCGGGGCGCCCCGGCTATGTGGCCCTGGCGCTGGTGGCCGCGGCGACATGGGCGCTGGGCACGCAGCTGCTGCGCCACACGCGCATCGGACTGCCGACGCTCACGCTCTCGTTCTGGATGACGGCGATGACGGCCCTCGTGATGACGGTGCTCTCGCTCCTCTTCGAGCGCGACCAATGGCACTGGCCCGGCCACGTGACCTGGGGGTCGATCCTCTACAACGCGGTGCTGATCTTCGGCTTCGCGCATGCCGCGTGGTTCTACCTCGCACGGGGCCTGCCGCCGATTGCCTCGACCCTGAGCGTGATGTTCATCCCCGTGCTCGGCGTGTTCAGCGGCGCGGTATGGCTCGGCGAGGTCGTCCATTGGCAGGACTGGGTCGCCGTGGCGCTGATGATGGTGGCGATCGCCTCTGTGCTCTGGCCCTCGCGCAGCAACGCCGCCAGGGCCTGACCGAGAAGAAGCTCGGTCAGGTCGTCGTCTGCACGTGCAGGCGGCTCGTCTTGCAACGGTGCAGCGCGCGATAGTGCTCCAGCGGCCGACCGTTCGCGCCGTAGGCAATCGACTCGATGCGCAGGAGCGGCTCGGGGTGCGGCAGGTCGAGCAGTTCGCAGGTCGCGGCATCGGGCAGCACCGCGTCGATCCAGCGCTCGGCGCGCACCAGGCGCAGGCCGTATTGGCGGCGCAGCACGTCGTAGAGCGACCGGTCGTCCAGCCGTGTGCGATGCAGCCCCGGCGTGAGGTCCGCGGGCACCACCGTCTCGACCAGCAGGCGCAGCTCGCCATCGACACTGCGCAGGCGCTTGAGCGCAACAACCTGCGCATCGGGCTCGGTGAGCCCGAGCGATGCGGCCTCCTGCTCGGTGGGCGCGCGCAATTCCTGCGTGAGGATCTGCGTGCGCACCGAGCGGCCCTTGCGTTCCATTTCGTCGGAAAAGCCCAGCACCGTCGAGACGAAGTCCTCGTCGCGCTCGCGTGCCGAGACAAAAGCGCCGCGGCCCTTGATCTTGTAGATGAGGTTGTTGCGCACCAGGTCGGCCAGGGCTTCGCGCACCACGATGCGCGAGATGCCGAACTGGTCGCCCAGCTCGGCTTCGGACGGCAGCTTGGCGCCGATGGGCAGCACGCCCTGCAGGATCTGCAGGCGGATCGCATCGCGGAACTGGGCCCACAGCGGGGACTCGGAGTTGCGGTCGAGCACGGTCGACAGGGTGTCGTTGGGACTGTTCACTTTTAGGACTGGCCGAGGGCGGAGCTGGCCATCAATGATGCATCGAAAGAAGGCGCCACGTCGGGCGCCACGGCCTGCAGGCGCACGTTGTGATGCTCGCGCAAGGCGGTGGTGCAGGTGCGCAGCTCCTTGTGCGCGCGCGCCGCGTCCCAACCCAGCGCGTCGGCCGCGATGCCCGCGATTTCAGCGAGCGCGGCATCGGTGACGAGGCCGCGAATGGCCAGCAGCGTTCGGCGGATCACGAGGTCGTCCAGGTGCACCACGCCGGTTTCCAGGCACAGGTACGAGAGTTCGGCGGCGGAGTAGTCGGGCGCATGTTGCAGCGGCACGTCACCCGAGGCGGCGAGGCGCTGCGCGAGCGGCAGCGCCTTCGAGCCGTAGCGCGCGAGCAGCGTCAGCGCACGCGCCCGGCCCATGCCCGAGGCCGTCATCTTCTCGATGAAGCGCTCGGTCGCGGCCGCATCGGCCGGCAGGTCCGCACCGCCGCCGATGGGCAGCAGCTCGGTCGATGCCGTGCGAGAGCGCCCCAGCAGCTGCAGCACTTCGGTGGTCGCCTCCTCGGCGAGCGAGCGGAAGGTGGTCCACTTGCCGCCGACGAGGCCGACGATGGGAATGTCGCGCGTCGCGCTCGGCGGATCGACCACCACCGAGTGGTCGCGCGAGATCTGGCCCGGCTTGTCGGCATCGGAGCGCGCGAGCGGCCGCACGCCGACATAGGTGTAGACCACGTTGTCGCGACCGAAGGCCATGTTGGGGAACACCTCGCGCAGCACGTCGATGAGGTAGTCGACCTCGGCGGGCTCGGTGACGATCTGGTCCGGGTCTTCGACCGGGATGTCGGTGGAGCCCACGAGCACGCGGTCGAGGAACGGATAGACGATGCACACGCGCCCGTCCACGGCCTCGAAATACGCCATGCGGCCGTCGAGCGCATCGCGCAGCGCGGGATGGTCGAGCACGAGGTGCGAGCCCTTGGTGCCCATCACGCGCGGACCGGCGCCACCAAGCACGGCCGCGCTGCGGTCGAGCCATGCGCCGGTGGCGTTCACCACGGTGTCGGCGGTCACGCGCACCAATGCGCCGGTGAGTTCGTCGCGCAGCGTGAGGATGTTGCCCGCGCAGCCCATCACGCGGCAGTAGTTGGCGGCGGCCGAGCGCGGCTGGTCGCGGCAGGCATCGCCGATGAGTTCGAGGATGAGCCATTCGGGATGGCTGATCCACGCATCGAAGAAGGTCGCGGTCCAGCGGATCGCCGCGCGGAAGAGGCTGCGGTCGTTAGTCGGCACGCGACTGATGCGATGTCCCGGCATCACGCGCTGGCGACGGCCGAGGATGTCGTAGAGCCGCAGTCCCAATGCCACCGCCAGGAGGCCGCGCGTGCGCTGCGGCGGCGTGCGGCCGAAGAACTTGAGCGCGCTGCTCATGAGCCCGCCGAAGAAGTTCGCGAGCGGCACCACCGTCTTGAGCGGGCGCACCAGGTGCGGCGCGTTGCGCAGCAGCAGGTTGCGCTCGCGCGTGGCCTCGGCCACCAGCGAGAAGCTGCCGTTCTCCAGGTAGCGCAGGCCGCCGTGGATCATGCGCGAGGGCGCGCTGCTGGCGCCGGCGCCGAAGTCGCCCTTGTCGACGATGAGGCAATCGACGCGCTGCAGCGACAGGTCACGGAACACGCCGACGCCGTTGATGCCGGCGCCGACGATCACAGTGGAGAAATGACGATCCGCCAAGGAGGCGGGACGCACGAAAGGAAGTTGCCATGCGCTCATGGAGAAACCTCCGCACTGCGCGCTGCGGTGCGAGCGTCTTCGGGCGGCCGTGCGGCGCTCTGCGCACCGCCCGCGATGTGGGTGAAAACAGGTGACATGCTGTCGATCAGTTCGTTGAAATCGGCGTTGAAATCCGCATGGGCGCGTGCGTCCCTTGCATCGGGTTCGATGAGGTCGCACGGCGCGAGCAGCGCGCTGCCCTCGGCCGCGTCGTCCAGGCCCTGCGACATGGCCGCATAGAGCGCGGCGCCGCGCGCACCGGTCTCGTCGTCGGCGCAGCGCTCGACCGGGCGGCCCAGGAACGAGGCGAGCAGGCGCACGAGGCGCGCATCGCTCGCACCGCCGCCCAGCACGGTCGAGGCGGAAACGGCGAGGCCGCCCGCTGCGAGGCGCGCCGTCTGGCGCACATGCAGCGCCGCCACGGCATCGACCACGGCGCGTGCCATGTCGGCGCGGGTGTGATGGCTCTTCAAACCCACGAAGCCCGCCGTCACGCCACCGCCGCCGTTGATGAAAGGTGCGAAGCGCAGGCCGTTCGCACCGAGCGGCACGGTCATCGCGAGGTCGACCACCGCGCGTGCATCGGGCAGCGCGAGCACGCCCGCGAGCCACGCGATGTTGGCCATCGAGGACGGGCTGTTCTCCATGTAGAGCCGCTCGTGCGTGCGGCCGAAATTCACGATGGAGGCGACTGCGGGCTTGGGTTCCATGACCGGGCCGATGACGGCGTTCACGCACCACGTGCCGAACACCTGCACCGCGCGGCCGCGGCCTTCGGCGCAGATGGCGGTCATCGAGGCCAGGAGGTCGATGGCGCCCATCGCGACCGGAATGCCGGCAGGCAGGCCGCACAGCGCAGCCTCGGAGGCGCGCAGCTTGCCGAGCACCGTGCCGCTCGGCAGGATCGGGCCGAAGTTGTGTGCGCCCAGGTCCGTGAGGCCCGAGGCCTCGAAGGCGATCTGCGACCAGCCACCGGTGGCAAGCGACACCAGCCCGGCGGTGCTCGCATCGCTCGCGTCGGTGGCGATCTCGCCGGTGAGCAGGTAGCCGAGGTAGTCCTTGGCGAAGAGCAGGCGGCGCAACTCGCCGCGCTGCACGGCATCGGCACCCAGCAGCTCGGCGGCGATCACCGTCGGCTGGCCTGGCCAGGGACCGCAGCCCACGTCTTCGAAGAGCTGCGCGCCCTGGCTTTTGGCCAGCGTCCGCGCGCGGGCATCGGCCCGCTGGTCGGTGGAGGCGACGGCACGGCCGCCGACCAGTTCGTTGTTCGCATCGAGCGCGTAGAGGCCGGCGCCGTGGCCGGTGCAGGCCATGGCGCGGACTTCTGCGGCGCGCGGACCGAGCTGGTGGGCCACGTCGCGCAGCACATGGGTGAGCGCGGCGCGAATGGCGGCGGCGCCGACTTCGCAACCGCCGCCGGCGAGCCGGTCGTGCGGCAAAGGCATGCGGGACAGGGCAACGGCGCGGCCGCTTCCGGCTTCGAGGGCGAGCGCCTTCAGGCTGCTCGAGCCCATGTCCACGCCGATCAGTATGTTTGGCATCATGTCATAACAGCTTCGGCGGAAAAAAAGCCCATCGCCAGTAGCGTTTCCCCTAGTACTCGGGGCAATCGGGCCGGGATTACATTCTAGCCTGTCATAACAACTGATGTGACACTGAGGTCCCGAAGACCTGCTCGAAAAGAGAGGTCGCAAGCTCTGCCAGTCAACGTGAGGAGACAAAGAATGAGGCGTAATTTCCTGAAGTCCGCAGCCGCCGCCGGTATCGGCCTGGCCGGTGCGAGCGCATTCGCGCAACAGCAAGCAGCTGCCCCCGCTGCAGGCACAGGCCTGCGCGGCAATGCCAGCGACGTCTACGTGATGAACGTGATGGTCTCCGGCGTGGAGTACTGGTTCCCGGTCTACGAAATGATGAAGCAGCTCGGCCGCACGCTGGGCGTTCGCACTCGCTACACCGGCACGCCCGAGTACGACGTGAACAAGCAGCTCGCGTCGTTCGAGCAGGAACTGGCGCGCAAGCCCGCGGGCATCCTGCTGCATCCGATGAACCCCGATCCGTTCATCGAGCCGATCAACCGCGCCGCGGCGATGGGCATCCCGGTCGTCACCTTCGCGGCCGATTCGCCGAACTCCAAGCGCACCTCGTTCGTCACCTCCGACAACGACCGCGAAGGCACCCAGGCCGCCGACGCGATTGCCGCATCGCTCAACGGCAAGGGCGAATACGCCGTGCTGGAGAACCCGGGCCAGGACAACCACGACCGCCGCATCGCCGCCTTCGTGAACCGCATGAAGACCAAGCACACGGGCATGAAGCTGGTCGGCCGCGCCGCCAGCAACCAGGACCCGAACAAGGCCTACCAGGCGGTGCTGAGCCTTGCGCAAGCCAACCCGAACCTGGGCGCGCTCTTCATGCCCGAGGCCAACTCGGCGCTCGGCGCGGCGCAGGCCAAGGTCGAGACCAAGAAGAACATCAAGGTGATGTGCTGCGACGTGAACGCCAAGATCCTGGACATGATCAAGTCGGGCGACGTGTTCGGCGCCATCAACCCGAACCAGGGCATGCAGGGCTACATGGGCATGATGATGTTGTTCCTGGCGAAGAACCCCTCGCTCATCGACCCGATGAACGACGCCAAGCGCAACGGCACGAACCCGATGTCGGTGCCCTTCCTGGACAACGGCCTCGCGGTGGTCAGCAAGGCCAACGCCGACGACTTCTACTGGGACAAGTACCTCGCCCGCCGCGGCACCAAGGGAATCGGCGAATGAGCGCAGCGCATAGCGCGGAGGTTGCCGAATGAGCGCTGTGGGTTCTTCTGCATTGCTCGAACTGCGTGGCATCAGCAAGCGCTTCGGCGCTTCGCGCGCGCTCTCGGGCGTGGACTTCTCGCTGCAAGCGGGCGAGATCCACGCCCTGTGCGGCGAGAACGGCGCGGGGAAGTCGACGTTGATGAACATCATCGACGGCATCCACCGCCCCGACGAGGGCGAGATCCTGCTGAACGGCCAGAAGGTCGTGATCGACGGCCCGGCGCACGCGATGCGCCTGGGCATCGGCCTGGTGCACCAGGAGATTGCGCTGTGCGCCGACGCGACCGTCGCCGAGAACATCTTCATGCCCGAGATCAACGCCGGCAAGGCGGCGTGGATGAACTACGCCAGCTTCAACGAACGCGCGGCCAAGGTGCTGCGCCGGCTGGGGCAGGACATCGACCCCGCCACGCCGGTTGGCGACCTCAGCATCTCCAGCCAGCAGCTGGTGGAGATCGCCAAGGCACTCACGCTCGACTGCAAGGTGCTGATCCTCGATGAGCCCACGGCCGCGCTGACCGACAACGAGTCGGCGGCGCTGTTCCGCGTGCTGCACGACCTGAAGGCGCAGGGCATCGGCATCATCTACATCAGCCATCGCATGGCCGAGATCTTCACGCACTGCGACCGTGTCACCGTGCTGCGCGACGGGCGCAATGTGCACTGCGGACCGCTGGCCGGGTCGACGCCCGATGAGCTGGTGCGCCGCATGGTCGGACGCGACCTCGGCAACTACTACCCGCCCAAGCAGGCCGCGTCCTCGACCTCGGAATCCTCCGGCCCCGTGCTCGAAGTGAACGACATCGCCGACGGCGAACGCGTGCACGGTGTCTCCTTTGCACTGAAGCGCGGCGAGATCCTCGGCATCGCGGGCCTCATGGGCGCCGGCCGCAGCGAACTCGCCGAAACCATCTGCGGCCTGCGCGTCGCCAAGCGCGGCACCGTGCGCCTCGCCGGCAAGGCGCTGACCATCCGCAAGTACAGCGACGCGCTGCGCGCAGGCATCGCCTACCTCAGCGAAGACCGCAAGGCCGCCGGCGTGTTCCTCGACCTGCCGATCGCGCAGAACGTGTCGTCGATGGCGCTCGGCCGCGTGAGCTCGGCCTGGGGCCTCTTGCAGCGCTCGGCCGAGCACAAGCTCGCGAAGACGCTGGGCGCCAAGCTGAACCTGAAGTCCGACGGCGTCGCCATCGAGGTTTCCAGCCTCTCGGGCGGCAACCAGCAGAAGGTGGCCATCGCCAAGCTGCTGGCCACCAACCCGTCGGTGCTGCTGATGGACGAGCCCACGCGCGGTGTCGACGTGGGCGCGAAGTCGGAGATCCACCACATCCTGCGCGAGCTCGCGAACCAGGGCGTGGGCGTGATCGTGATCTCTTCGGAGCTGCCCGAAATCATCGGGCTGTGCGACCGGGCCCTGGTGATCCGCGACGGCCAGGTCGCGGGCGAACTGGAATCGAACGAAATGACGGAAGAGGCGCTGCTCCGGCTGGCTTCCGGACTCTGCGAACAGGAAATAGCATGAACTACCCGGCACAACTCGATGCGGGCCTTCCCCCACGGCAATCTGGACAGTCAGGAGGCGATCCCGTGAAGCCCGCCAACAAACTCACGAGCATGCGAGAAGCAGGGCTGCTCCTGATCATCGCGGCGCTGTGCATCGCGATGAGCTTCGCATCGCCCTACTTCCTCACCTGGGACAACGTGCGCGCGATGCTGTTGTCCTTCTCCATCGAAGGCATCGTGGTGGTGGGCATGACGATCCTTTTGATCGTCGGCGGCATCGACCTCTCGGTGGGCTCGGTGGTGTGCTTCGCGATGGTGGTGACGGGCAAGCTCTTCCTGATGGGCGTGGACCCCTGGCTCGCGAGCCTGGTGGCCATCGGCATGTGCGGACTCATCGGCGCGATGATCGGCGGCTGCGTCACGCGCATCGGCCTCAATCACTTCATCGCCTCGCTGGCCTTCATGGTGATCGTGCGGGGCCTGTGCCTCGCGCTCACGCAGGGCACGCCGCAGTCGCTGTTCTCGCTGCCGGCGGAGTTCAAGTTCATCGGCCAGGGCACGCTCTTCGGTGTGCCGGCGGTCATCCTGATCTTCCTGGCGATTGTGGTGGTGAGCGACTTCGTGCTGCGCCGCTCGACGCTCCTGCGCCGCGTGTTCTACACGGGCAGCAACGAGAAGGCGGCGCTCTATTCGGGCATTCGCGTGGGCCGCGTGAAGTTCTGGGTCACAGTGCTGTGCTCGGCTTCGGCGGGCCTGGCCGGCGTGATCTACACCGCGCGCTTCGGCGCCGCCACGCCGACCTTCGGCATGGGCATGGAATTGAACGTGATCGCCGCAGCGGTGATCGGCGGCGCCAGCCTCAAGGGCGGCTCGGGCACGGTGCTGGGCGCGGTGCTCGGCCTGGCCCTGCTCTCGGTGGTGACCAGCTCGCTGATCCTGCTGGACGTATCGCCTTACTGGCAGGACGTGATCAAGGGGCTGATCCTGCTCGCGGCCGTGACCATCGACCACATCATGAACACGAGAAAGAAAACGCGATGAGCGCACTGCAGATGAAGAAGACCACGCTGGGCCCGTCGGGCATCGAATGCTCGGCCATCGGCCTGGGCACCTGGGCCATGGGCGGCTGGATGTGGGGCGGCGGGGACAACGCGGCCGCCGTCATCGCGATCCAGGCCTCGCTCGACGCGGGCGTGAACCTGATCGACACGGCGCCGGCCTACGGCCTCGGCCGCTCCGAAAGCATCGTCGGCACCGCGCTCAAGGGGCGCCGGCAAGAGGCGGTGATCGCCACCAAGTGCGGCCTCGTCTGGCACACACAACAAGGTACGCACTTCTTCGAAGAAGACGGCCATCCGGTGTACCGCTTCCTCGGGCGCGACTCGATCTTCCATGAGTGCGAAGAGAGCCTCAAGCGCCTGCAGACCGACTACATCGACCTCTACATCACGCACTGGCAGGACAGCACCACGCCCGTGGCCGAGACCATGGACGCGCTGCTCGACCTGAAGAAGCAGGGAAAGATCCGCGCCATCGGCGTGAGCAACGTGAGCCCCGAGACGCTCGCCGAATACCTGCGCTACGGCCCGGTCGATGCGGCGCAGGAGCGCTACAGCCTGATCGACCGCGAGATCGAGACGACGCTCGCGCCCTTGTGCAGCGAGCACAACGTCGCGGTGCTCGGCTACTCGTCGCTGGCGCTCGGCCTGCTCGCCGGCCCGATCGACCCCGAGCGCGAGTTCAAGGGCGACGACCAGCGCGCCACCAACCCGCGCTTCAGCGCCGCCAACCGCGCGACGCTCAAGGCCTTCTTCGAAGAACTCGAGCCACTGCGCGCCAAGCTCGGTTGCTCGTTCGGCCAGATGATGATCGCGTGGACCGTCGCGCGCGGCACGGTGGCCGTTGCGCTCTGCGGCGCGCGCGTGCGCCAGCAGGCCATCGAGAACGCCGGTGCCGGCGCGGTCGAGCTGGGCGATGAAGCCCTTCGATTGATCGACGCTGCGGCGAAGCGCCACCTCTCCGCGCTCGCCTGATACCGACCCTCTTCATTTCCGACCCCAACAAGGAGTTCTTTCCCATGTCGAAAGACAAGACAGCACGGCTCAACCGCTTGCTCACCAACGGCCGCTGCCTGGACATCGCCCTCGACCACGGCGTGTGCAACGAGCCCTCGTTCCTCGACGGCCTGGAGGACATGCCCCAGGTCATCGACAAGCTCGTGGCCGCGAAGCCCGATGCGCTCCAGCTCAACTACGGCCAGTCCGACCTGCTGCAGGACCGCCCCGGCCGCGACAAGCCGGCGCTGGTGATGCGCATCGACATGGGCAACCCCTACAACGCCACGCTGCACCGCGTGATGTGGGCCCAGCTGCAGAACGAGCACGACCCGGTGCTGCCCGCCGTGCAGCGCGACGCGGCCTGCGTTGTCGTGAACCTGTTCATGCTGCCGAACGAACCCGACCTGTTCCGCCAGTGCGTGCAGAACATCGCGCGCGTGCGCGCCGACTGCGACCGCTACGGCATGCCGCTGATGATCGAGCCGCTGGTGATGCAGTCGCCCACGCCCGGCAGCCGCTACCAGGTCGACGGCGATGCCGAGAAAATCGTGACGCTGGTGCGCCTGGCGCGCGAGATGGGCGCCGACATCGTCAAGGCCGACCCGACCAGCGATCCGAAGGATTTCCACCGCGTGGTGCAGGCCGCGCGCTGCCCGGTGCTCGTGCGCGGCGGCGGACGCGAGGAACTGCAGCAGGTGTTCGCGCGTTCGCGCACGCTGCTGGACCAGGGCGCGGTCGGCATGGTGTACGGGCGCAACGTCTATCAGCACGCGAATCCGTCGGCGGTGGTCAGTGCACTGATGGCCATGATCCACCGCGATGCCAGCGCCGAGGCGGCCTGGGACATCTACGAATCGGGCGGCACGAAGTAACGCTGCCGTCAGGGAGAGGGTTTTACGGCAGGCGATTCGCATCGCCTGCCGGGGTGCGTCCTGCGCGCGCACTTTGCAAGTCGAGCCAGAGAAGAAACGAGTCAGTGGGTCCCCCTGCGAACTTCTAACAACTTGGAGGCAACGATGAAGATCCGGTATTACGTGATGGCATTGATGGTGCCGTTCGTCACACTGCTGACGCACGCGGCAATCACCGGGGTCAGTCCGATGACGACCCTCAGCAACATGGCCACGGCGGTCTCCGAAGCCGTGGCCGACCCGCTCCCGCTGCAGGGACCGGGCCTGGGCAACCTCACCTACACCTCGGCGGAACTGTTCAAGCCGGTGTCGATGATCACCAGCCCCAACCACCCGCTCGATCCGGCGCACAGCAGCGCCTACGAATCGCGCGAGGTGCCCGCCACCTACCCGGGCCGCAAGGACTACGGGATGAACGCGGGCATCATGGTCAACGGCTACTTCCTCACTTCCTTCGCGCCGGACAGCGGCCTCGGCCCGGGCGGCTTCCTGCTGTACGACGTGTCGAACCCGCGCCAGATCAAGCTCGTCAAGAAGATCTACGAGCCCGATGACGCCACAGGTGGTCGCACCAAGGAGTTCCGCGAGACACACTCCTTCGGCACCGCGAAGATCGGCGGCAAGACCTACGTGGTACTGCCCAGCATCAACGGTGTCGAGTTCTGGGACTTCACCGACATCAACGACATCAAGCAGGTGAAGAAGCTGGCGCTGCCCGGCGTCAACGCCGGCGACTACGAGAACGTGGCCTGGCAGCTCTGGTGGCAGGCCCCCTACCTGTACGTGGCGTCGGCGGGCCGGGGCATGTTCATCGTCGATGCGAGGGACCCCGCGAATGCCGTGGTCGCCAACCGCGGCGCGGGCAAGCCCAATCCGGTGCCCACCGGCGAACTCGGCGGTTTCCGACTCGGCCCGATCTTCACGATGGGCAACCACATGGTGCTGACCGCCATGGAAAGCAACGGCGGTTTCGCGAGCCTGGACATCTCCGACCCGCTCAATCCCAAGGTGCTCGATTCCATCGTGGGCACCACGCCGTTCTATTACGCGACCTGCTTCGACGGCCGGAACCTGCACGTCTCCACGCGCAACAGCGGCGCGAAGATGTACAGCTACGACCTCAGCGACCGATCGCGCTTCGTGGCCGAGGACAACCGGCTGGTCATCGACGAACAGCTGTACTGCGCCACGCAGGACAACTACGTCATTCAAGGCGCGCAGACGCGCATCCACAAGGTGGATGTGAGCAATCCGCTCAACCACGTGGAGGTGGGCCGCGGCAGCATCCTGCGCGAGGACGACCCGAACTTCTCGCATTCGGACAACGGCCAGGTCGCGATGTTCGGCAACCTGGTCTTCGTGGGCAACGACCACGGCTCGGGCAGCGGCTTCGTCGTGCACTCGGTGGACCCCGACATCACCAAGCCTGAAGTCAAGCAGGTCTCGCCCGCCAACGGGGCGAAGCAGCAGGCGCTGACCTCCCGCATCGGCCTGGGCATGACGGACAACATCCGCCCCGAGAGCGTGAATTCCAACACCTTCATCGTGCGCCCGGTGGGTGGCAACACGCTGGCGGGCACCTACAGCGTGCAGCTGGGCATCGTCAACTTCCACCCCGAGCAGCCGCTGCAACCGGGCACGAGCTATGAGGTGTTCCTGCCGGCCAACGGCCTGAAGGACTATGCGGGCAACGCCATCGGCGCGGACTACCGCTCGACCTTCAACACCGGCAACGCGACCGACATCAACCTGATGCACTACTGGACGCTGGCGGGCAACCTCTCCGACCAGATCGCCAACAACAACGGCACGCCCGCCACCGGCGATGCGTTCGAGAGCATCGGCCTGAACTTCGCGAACCGCACCGCCGGTGTGCCGCTGAAGAACGATTCCGTGGCCACCGTGCTGGGCGGCACCGCATCGCTGAGCTTCTACATGAAGACGACGCAGGCGGGCGGCCCCAATTCGTGGACCGCGCCGGGCATCTTCGGGCGCGACCAGTCGGGCGGCGCGGACGACGTGTTCTGGGGCTGGCTCGACAGCAACGGGCGCATCAAGCTCTCGGTCGGCAACGACGGCGGCACCACTTCCACCGCGGCGGTGAACGACGGCAACTGGCACCACGTGGTGCTGACGCGCGACGCGGCCTCGGGTGCGCAGGCGGTGTACGTCGACGGCGTGAAGACCACTTCGGCGGGCCTCACAGGGACCAAGGGCCTCGCGAACAAGTTCAACGTGCTGGGTCAAATCCAGGGCAACACCGCGATGTTCAAGGGCACGCTCGCGGAGGTGCGCGTCTACGGCCGCGTGCTGTCCGACACCGAGGTGAACACGCTGCGCGGGCAGGCCATCATCGGCGACCCCGGCATCGGCGGCGGACCGAAGCTCGTCAACGGCCAGCTGGTGTTCAACCCCGGCACGCTCGGCAGCAGCGGCGCGCAGTTCCGCTGGAACTTCGGCGACGGCACGCAGACCGCTTACTCGAACCAGCCGAACTACACCTACACCTACACGCGCCCCGGCCACTTCACGGTCACGCTGACGGTGAAGGATGCGAACGGCCGCGAGACCTTCTACACCTACAACCTCACCGTGATCGTCCCGACCACGGCGCGGCCGCCCACGCACACCACCAACATCGCGGGCGACGCGAACTCGGTGTACTCGGTCAACCCCGACAGCGGCACGGTCGCCGCCATCAACTCCGAGACGCTGGCCAAGCGCTGGGAAGTGCGCGTGGGCGAAGAACCGAAGACGCTGGCGGTCGGTCCCGACGGCCGCATCTGGGTCACGGTGCAGGGCGAGGACAAGCTGGTGGCGCTCAACGCGGCCGACGGCAGCGTCTCGGCCACCGTGCCGCTCGCCTACGGCAGCGGCCCCTACGGCGTGACCTTCACGCCCGACGGCGCCAAGGGCCTCCTGACGCTGGAGAGCAAGTCGGTGCTGATGAGCTTCGATCCGAGCAACGGCAGCACCACCGGCGCGGTCGCGCTGGAAGGCAACCTGCGCGGCATTGCCGTCAACTCCGATGCGCAGGTGGCCTACGTCACGCGCTTCAAGTCCAAGATGACCGGCGGCCAGCTGCACAAGGTGAACCTGCAGAGCATGAGCGCGATGACCACCATCGCGCTGCCGGTGGACACCACCACGGTCGACACCGAGAGCCGTGCGCGCGGCGTCGCCAACTACCTGAGCCAGGTGATCATCTCGCCGGACGGCATGCGGGCGGTGCTGCCTTCGAAGAAGGACAACATCGTGCGCGGCAAGTTCAGGGACGGCAACAACCTGGTGCACGACCAGACGGTGCGTTCCATCCTCTCGCAGGTCAACCTGCAGACGGCCGCGGAAGTGTTCGCCGAGCAGATCGACTTCGACGACCGGGCACCGGCACGCGCCGCGCTGTTCTCGCCGTCGGGCGACTACCTGTTCGTCGCGCAAATGGAAGGCAACCGCGTGGCCATCGTCGATCCGTACAGCCGCTCGGTGCGCGGCGAGATCAACGCCAGCAGCGCGCCGCACGGCCTGTACCTGGACGCGGCGAGAAAGCGGTTGTTCGTCAACAACTTCCTCGCGCGCTCGGTGTCGGTGCACGACGTGGCTTCGGTGCTGGCCTCGGAGACGGCGGCGCCGGTCTTCCTGCAGAACGTCTCGACGGTCGCGCAGGAGCCGATGTCGCCCGCGGCACTGCGCGGCAAGCAGGTGTTCTACAACGCATCCGACCGGCGCATGAGCAAGGACAACTACATCTCCTGCGCAAGCTGCCATGCGGATGCCGGCGACGACGGGATGGTGTGGGACTTCACGCAGCGCGGAGAAGGCCTGCGCCGCACCATCAGCCTCATGGGCAAGCGAGGCCTGGGCCACGGCAAGCTGCACTGGACGGCCAACTTCGACGAGGTGCAGGACTTCGAGAACGACATCCGCAACGAATTCGGGGGCACGGGCTTCCTGAGCAACGCGGACTTCGCGGCCACCTCCGACCCGCTGGGTGCGCCCAAGGCCGGCAAGAACGCGCAGCTGGACGATCTCGCGGCCTACCTGACCTCGCTGAACAAGTACATGCGCAGCCCGGCGCGCAACGCCGACGGCAGCCTCAGCGTCGACGCGGCGCGGGGCCAGGCGCTGTTCGCCTCGGCGCAGTGCGTGACCTGCCACACCGGCGCCACCTTCCGCGACGGACAGCGGCACGACGTGGGCACCATCCAGCTCTCGTCGGGCAAGGGCATGAACCAGCCGCTGGCGGGTGTGGGCTTCGACACGCCGACGCTGCTGGGCAGCTGGAACACCGCGGCCTTCTTCCACAACGGCCAGGCCGCCACGTTGCAGGACGTGCTCGCCAGCGGCCACGGCAACGCCAGCAGCCTGCCGCCCGCCGACGTGGTGGCGATTCGCGAGTACGTGCGGTCGCAGGACAGCGACCCGACGCCGACGATCACCCGCATCCGTTCGAACCTCAGCAACCTGTGCGTGAACATCAAGGGCGTGTCGACCGCCAGCGGCGCGACGGCGGTGCAGTGGCCGTGCGGCAATGCGAACAACGAGCGGTTCACGGTAACGAGCCTCACCGGCGGCTACCTGCAGTTCAAGGCCGAGCACAGCGGCCTGTGCCTGGCGCAGAGCGGCACCGCGACGACGAACGCGGCGGTGGTGCAGCTGGCCTGCTCGGCCGGCGACACGACGCAGTGGAGCCTCGTGGGCGGCGCGATCAAGAACCGCGCCTCGGGTTCTTGCCTCGACGTGCCGAACAGCTCGACCACGCAGGACACCGCGCTGATCACCTGGACCTGCAACGGCGGCACCAACCAGAGCTGGACCCAGTTGCCCTGACCGTTTGACGCTCCCCTGAAAGCCGGCCGCTTCCCGCGGCCGGCTTTTTTTCGCCCTGGGCATGACCTCCCACGTCATGGACCGTGCGCACCCGTTGCGGGAAAGTACGTCCATCGATCAACCAACCACCAGGAGAAAACACAATGACCGGCTTCAACATCCTTCCCCTCGCAGTCGCCCTGCTGATCGGCATCGCAGCGCTCGGCTCTTGCCTGGGCATCGGACTGGTCGGCCAGAAGTTCCTAGAGAGCACCGCACGCCAGCCCGAGATGGTCGACGTGCTGCAGACCAAGTTCTTCCTGATCGCGGGCGTGACGGACGGCGCCTTCATCATCGCCACCGGCATCGGCCTCTGGTTTGCGACGGCCAACCCCTTCGGCTGAATGCGGCTCAGGAGCCCCGGAAACGGGGCCTCCGCACCAGGAAGTGACACGATTCACTGGCACCATTCGTGCTAGCACCGTTGACACTAAATCGTTTACGGCTAAAGTATTTAGCCATCAACGGTTCGATGTTGCCGGTGCTGCATGACGCGGTGCCGGTGCGTCGTTTCATCCTTCCCCTCTCGGAGAATCCATGAGCCACCTGTCCCCGAAGTCGCCCGCGCTGCCGCGCACCCTGCTCTCGCTGCTGCTCTGCGGCGCAGCCCTTGGTACTGCAGCGTCGGCCATGGCCGCCCCCGTGAAGGTGGGCTTGGCCCTCGACATCTCGGGGCCTTTCGCGGCATTGGGTGCCGAGGCGCGCGACGGCTTCGCGCTCGGCATCAAGCAACTGAACGGCAAGCTCGGCGGGCAGGACGTCGAATTCGTGCAGGCCGACATGGCCGGCAGCCCCGACCAGGCCAAGCAGCTGGTCGACCGCATGATCCAGCGCGACAAGATCGACATCTTCAGCGGCCCCATCGGCTCCAACGTGGCGCTGGCCGTGGGCCCCACGCTCTTCAACGCCAAGGTGCCGTACCTCTCGGCCAACGCCGGCCCGAGCCAGTTCGCGGGCGCGCAGTGCAATGCGTATTTCTTCGGCACCGCCTACCAGAACGACCAGTTCCATGAAGCCGCCGGCAAGTTCGCACAAGACCGCGGCTTCAAGAAGACCGTGCTCATCGCCCCCAACTACCCCGCCGGCAAGGATGCGCTGGGCGGCTTCAAGCGCCAGTTCAAGGGCCAGGTGGCCGACGAGCTCTACACCAAGCTCGGCCAGATCGACTACGCCGCCGAGCTCGCGCAGTTGCGCGCGGCCAAGCCCGACTCGATCTACTTCTTCCTGCCCGGTGCGATGGGCATCAACTTCATCAAGCAGTTCGTGGGTGCGGGTTTGTCGAAGGACATCACGCTCGTGACCAGCGGCTTCTCGGCCGATGAAGACGTGATCGGTGCCGTCGGAGAGCCGATGCTCGGCCTCTTCAACACCTCGCACTGGGCGCACGACCTGGACAACCCCGCCAACAAGGCGTTCGTGGCCGCGTTCCGCAAGGAATACAACGGCCGCTACCCGTCGGTGTATGCAGCGCAGGCTTATGACGCGATCCTCGCGATGGACGCGGCCGTGAAGCAATCGGGCGGCAACGCGCAGAACCGCGAAGCCGTTGTCGCCGCGCTGAAGAAGGCCAACTACGCCTCCACGCGCGGCGCCTTCAAGTACGCGAACAACCACTACCCCATCGAGAACTTCTACCTGCGCGTGATCGGCAAGGATGCCCAGGGCAAGGTCACGAACAAGCTGATCAACACTGTCTTGACCAACTACGGCGACAGCTACGCCGACAAGTGCCCGCTCAAGTAACTCGCCCCCAGGCGGAACAAAGCTCGCCCCCAGGCTGCGCGCACTTCGTGTCGCTTCTCCTTCCCCCTACCGGGGGCAACACCTGAGGCCCGGCAAAGCCGGTTCCTCGGTGTTTCTCGAATGAAACCACGGGCAACGCTCTTCATCCTATGAGTGGAATTCTTGTTCTCGAGCAGCTGCTCAACGGCCTGGGCTACGGCCTGATGCTGTTCCTGCTGGCCGCGGGCCTCACGCTGGTGTTCGGCATCATGGACGTGCTGAACCTCGCGCACGGTTCGCTGTTCATGTCGGGCGCCTACGTGGCGGCCGAGGCCCACACGCGCACCGGCTCGTTCACCGCCGCCATCGTGATCGCGGTGGCGGTCACCGTGGTGGTGGCATTGCTGCTCGAAGTGCTGCTGATGCGCCGCCTCTACACACGCGACCATCTCGCGCAGGTGCTCGCCACCTTCGGCGTGATCCTGGTGGCCGACGACATCGTGACGATGGCCTGGGGCCCATCGCCCGTGATGGCGCCAACGCCCGCCGCACTCTCGGGCCCGGTGAACCTGATGGACGGCCTGCCCTACCCGGCCTACCGTCTCGTGATCCTCATCGGCGGGCTGCTGGTGGCGCTCGCGCTGTACCTCCTGGTGAACCACACGCGCATCGGCATGCGAGTGCGCGCGGGCGCGTCCGACCGGCCGATGGCCGAGCTGATGGGCGTGCGCGTGGGCCGCATCTTCAACGGCGTGTTCCTGCTCGGTGCGGCGCTCGCCGCGCTGGCCGGCGCGCTGATGGGGCCGATCGTCGCGGTGCAGGTCGGCATGGGCGAGGCCATCCTGATTCCGGCGCTCGTGGTGCTGGTGATCGGCGGCATCGGCTCGGTGCGCGGCGCCTTCGTGGCAGCCCTCCTCGTGGGCGTGGTCGACACCATCGGCCGCGCGTTCGTGCCGATGCTGCTGCGCGCCACGCTGCCGCCCGCCACCGCGGCCGACCTCGGCCCGCTCTTCGCCGAAGTCGCGATGTACGCGCTGATGGTGGTGGTCCTGATCTTCCGGCCCTCGGGGCTGTTCTCGGCACGCGCATGAAGACGTCCTCACGCTATCTCGGCCTCGGGCTGGTCTTTGTGCTGCTCGCGGCGTTTCCGCTGGTCGCGCCGCTCTTCGGGCTCGACTTCTACATCGGCTTCGTGCGCCGGGTGCTCATCGTGGCGCTGGCCGCGGCGAGCCTCAACTTCATCCTCGGCTTCGGCGGCATGGTGGCGCTCGGGCATGCGGGCTTCATCGGCATGGGCGCGTACACGGTGGTCGCGCTCAGCGATGCGGGCGTGATGTCGGCATGGGTGATGTGGCCGCTGGCCGCGCTCGTGGCCGGCATCGTTGCCGCGCTGATCGGCACGGTGGCGCTGCGCACGCGCGGCGTGTACTTCATCATGACCACGCTGGCCTTCGCGCAGATGCTGTACTTCGTGGTGGTGTCGCTGCGCCGCTATGGCGGCGACGACGGCTACACGCTCATGAGCCGGCCCACGCTGCTGCCCGGGCTCGACCTGGGCAACGAATCGAACTTCTACTGGGTCGTGCTGGTCATCGTGGCGCTCGCGCTTTGGTGGCTGCACCGCGCGACGCAATCGCGCTTCGGCCATGCGCTCATGGGCATCCGCGACAACGAGACGCGCATGCGGGCGCTGGGCTATCCGGTGTTCCGGCTGCAGTTGGTGGCGTTCGCGATTGCCGGCGCCATCGCCGGACTGGCGGGTGCGCTTCTTGCAGGCGGCAACGGTTTCGTCAGCCCCGCGACGATGCACTGGACGCAATCGGCCACGCTGCTGGTGATGGTGGTGATCGGCGGCCTCGGCCGCAGCTGGGGCGGGCCCGTGGGCGCCATCGTCTGGCTGCTGCTCGAAGAGTTCCTGAAGCAGCACACCGAGCACTGGCACATGCCGCTGGGCCTGCTCCTGATCGCCGTCGCGTTGTGGGCACCCAAGGGACTGGCCGCACTCGCGCGCCGCCGCCGCGCAGCGTCACTCACCAAGGCAACACCATGAGCCTTTTCAGAATCGAAGGATTGGTCAAGCGCTTCGGCGGCCTGCTGGCGACCGACCATGTGAGCCTCACCGTCGAACGCGGCGAGGTGCATGCACTGATCGGCCCCAACGGCGCAGGCAAGACCACGCTGGTGAACCTGATCACGGGCCTCCTCAAGGCCGACGCGGGCCGCATCCTGCTCGACGAAATCGACATCACCAAGCTGCGCGACCACCAGCGCGTGGCGGCCGGCATGTCGCGCTGCTTCCAGGTGACGCGCGTGTTCGCCAAGGAAACCGTGCACGACAACCTGATGCTCGCGGCGCAGGCCCATGCAGGCAGCAGCCTGCGCTTCATGGCGCCGCGCGCGACGGAGCGCGACCTGGTGCAACGCGCCGTTGCGCTGGCCGACCGCGTGGGCCTGGGCAGCGAGCGCGACCGCATCGCGGGCACGCTCCCGCACGGTGCGCAGCGCGCGCTCGACGTGGCGCTGGCGCTTGCGGCCGACCCCAAGCTGCTGCTGCTCGACGAACCGATGGCCGGCATGGGCCCGGACGAATCGGCGCGCATGGTGGAGCTGATCGAATCGCTGCGTGAATCGATGGCCATCCTCCTGATCGAGCACGACATGGATGCGGTGTTCCGCCTGGCCAACCGGCTCACCGTGCTGGTGCAGGGCCGCGTGCTGATGAGCGGCACGGCCGACGAAGTGCGCGGGCATCCCGACGTGCAGGCGGTGTACCTGGGCACTGAAGCAGAAGGACACGCATGAGCGCCGCGACAACAACCCGGACCTTGTTCGAAGCGAAGTCCATCGAGGCCGGCTACGGCGCGAGCCAGGTGCTGTTCGGCATCGATCTCACGATCGGCGCGGGCGAAGTGCTCGCGCTGCTGGGCCGCAACGGCATGGGCAAGAGCACGCTCTTGAAGGTGCTGACCGGCACGCTCTCGCCGATGCGCGGCGACGTGCAGTTCAGCGGCACCGCCATCGGCGGCCACAAGCCAGATGCGATTGCACGGCGCGGCGTAGCCATCGTGCCCGAGGGCCGGCATGTGTTCCCGAACCTCAGCGTGGATGAACATCTGCGCGCCTTCGCACGGCCGCGCCCGGGCAGCGCGCCGCGCTGGACGGTCGAGGCGCTCTACGGCCTGTTCCCGCGCCTGGCGGAACGCAAGGCCAACGCGGGCAACCAGCTCTCGGGCGGCGAGCAGCAGATGCTGGCGATCGCGCGTGCGCTTTCGACGCACCCGCGCCTGTTGATCCTCGACGAAGCCACCGAAGGCCTCGCACCGGTGATCCGCGAGGAGATCTGGCACTGCATCGCCACGCTCAAGTCGGAAGGCGAAGCGATCCTGGTGGTCGACAAGTACGTGCAGCGCCTGCTGCCGCTGGCCGACCGGCATGTGATCCTCGAACGCGGGCGCGTGGTGTGGCAGGGCGACTCGGCCGCGCTCGACGCCGACCGCTCGCTCTGGACGCGCTACCTGGGCGTGTAGCCCGCCGCCTTCAGTCCCGCGGACGGCACGCGAGGAAGCCGGCCCACCTCACCTCGCTGCGGCCGATCCACTGCGTGTCCCATTGCAGGCGCAGGCCCGCCGCTGCGAGCGCTTCGGCGAACCGGTCCTTCGCCCAGTACACGGTCTGGTAGTCGCCGTTCGTCTCGCCTTCGCCGATGCGCATGCCCGCGAGGAAAACCCCGCCGGGCTCGAGCGCGTCGAACACCTTGTACAGGACCGGTGCGACCTGCTCGCGATCGACATGGATCAGCACCGCCATCGCGAGGATCGCGCTGTAGGGTCCACCCAATGCATCCGTCACGACGTTGAGCAGTTCGCCCTTCTTGCCGCGCTCGGCCTGCAGGTCGAGAAAGGCCTGTGCCGCATCGGTGCGCCTGACGACCCCGCCCAATGACTCGATGAAGTCGGCGTCCTGCCCCGAACCCGAGCCGATCTCGAGCACGGTACCACCGAGGGGCACGAACTCCATCATGCGGCGCAGCGCGTCCACGATCTCGGGCGGCCGGTGGCCCGCCACGATCGCGTTGTATTCGCGCGCGGATTCTTCATAGGACTGGATGGTGCGATCCATGCTCTTCAACACCGAGGCGGGAATTTCCATGGGAGTCTTTCCGGTCCATCGGACATCCGACGAAACCGGAAAGGCTAGGACCAAGCGACCAGCCGGCTCATGGGAAAACCACCTAAGACCCTTGCACTACACCGGGCACGCGATGCACCGGCCGCAACGTGCGCAAGGCCAGCACCAGCACGACCGCCGTGCAGCAGGCGATGCCCGCGACCATCGGCAACGGCCTGCCGTCGGCGAACGGCGCGACCAGTGCCACCATCACCGCGCCGCCCGCGAAGTTCATCGTGCCGATCAGCGCCGACGCGGTGCCCGCGAGCGACGCATGCCCTTCCATCGCGAGCACGAAGGTCGCAGGCACGACCAGGCCGTTGAGGCCGAAGCCGATCATCAAGAGCAGCACCAGCACCCCGAGCCGGTCCACGCCCGCGAGCGTCAGCACCAACAGCAAGCCGACGGCGACGGCTTGCGCCACGACCGCCAGGCGCAGCACGCGCCGGATGCCGAAGCGTGCCACCAGCCAGCCGTTGATCTGCGACAGCGCGAGCAGCGACACCGCGTTGAGCGCGAACAGCACGGCATAGAGGCGCGGAGACACGCCGAAGTGCGTGCTCATCACGAAGGGCGAATTGGCCACGTAGACGAAGAAGCCCGACACGGTGAGCGATGCCATGAAGGCCAGCGCCATGAAGTGGCGATCGCGCAACAGCACGCCGTAGCCAGCCATGGCGCTCTGGAAGTTGCTCGACAGGCGCGCCGCCGCGGGCCGCGTCTCGGGCAGGAAGCCCATGAGCATCGCGAGGCCCGCGAGCCCCAACGCGGCCACCATGCCGAACACCGCGCGCCAGCCCACAGTCTCGGCCACGAGGCTGCCGGCCAACGGCGCGAGGATCGGCGACAGGCTGTAGACCATGAGCAGCAGCGACATCATCCGCGCCGCCTCGGGTCCGGTGTACAGGTCTCGCACCACGGCGCGCGGCGTGACCATGCAGGCACAGGCGCCGAGCCCC
Organism: Variovorax boronicumulans; assembly: GCF_030812215.1. Lineage (GTDB taxonomy): Bacteria > Pseudomonadota > Gammaproteobacteria > Burkholderiales > Burkholderiaceae_C > Variovorax > Variovorax boronicumulans_C. The sequence continues at coordinate 287,652 of NZ_JAUSSG010000005.1, forward strand.
TGTACGAAGCGCAGCGCGATCAGCACGCCGACGTTCGGCGCGAACGCGCAACCGATGCTCGCGAGCATGAACAGCACGAGCCCCGCGACCATCGGCCGGCGGCGCCCGAACATGTCCGACAACGGGCCCGCCACCAGTTGGCCGGCGCCGACCGCGATGAAGAAGGCCATCAGGCTCGCCTGCATCGCATGCGGATCGGCGCCCAGCGCGTGCCCGATGGCGGGCAGCGCGGGCAGGTACATGTCGATGGCGAAGGGGCCGATCGTGGTGAGCAGGCCCAGCACGATGGCGTGGCGGGCAACTTGAGCGTTCGAAGAAGACATGCCCCCATCCTCGCGCTTCGGTCTGAATGATTGAATAATCATCAGGCCTTATTTCCTATTCATCCGTACAGAATCATGGACCCCTTGTCCGATGTGCTCTCGATGCTCACCGTGAGCAGCACGCTCTCGTCGCGCTTCGAGGCGCGCGGCCGCTGGGCCTTCCGTTATTCGCAGTACGCCTCGCACATCAAGCTGGGCTGCGTGCTGGAGGGCCGCTTCCGGCTGGACGTCGATGGCGCGGCCGCACCGGTCGTGGTGGAAGCGGGCGACTTCTTCCTGCTCACCAATGGCCTGCCCTTCTCGGCATCGAGCGATCCGCCAGGGCCGCTTCAGGACGGCACGCAACTCAACCGCGACCACCGCGGGCCGGACGGCGTGCTGCGCTACGACGGCCAGGGCGCCGAGGATGGCCCGCTGGCCGTGATGGCCAGCGGCCGCTTCGCACTCGCCGGCGAAGCCAGCGAACTGCTGCTGCGGCACCTGCCGCCGCTCATCCACCTGCGCGCCAGCGACCCCGGCGCACGGCCGCTCGTGGGCCTGCTCGACCTCATGGGCTGGGAGACGGCCGAACTGCGGCCGGGCTCGTCGATCGCGCGCACCAACCTCGCGGCGCTCGTGCTGGTGCAGGCGCTGCGCGTGCATCTTGCGAATGCGCCGCAGCCCGAAGGGTGGCTGGGCGCGATGGCCGATGCGCGCATCGGCGCGGCGCTGTCGCAGATGCATGCCGACATCGCGCGGCCATGGACGGTCGAGCGCCTGGCGCAGTCCGCGCGCATGTCGCGCACGGCCTTCGCGGTGCGCTTCAAGGCGCTGACGGGTTCGACGCCGCTCGAATACCTCGGCGGCTGGCGCATGACGGTGGCGCGCAATGCGCTGCGGCACAGCGACGACGGCATCGCGCGCATCGCCGAGCGCGTGGGCTACCAGTCCGAGACGGCGTTCAGCGCGGCCTTCAAGCGCGAGACCGGCGAGAGCCCGGGGCGCTTTCGCACGCAGGCGCGGGCCGCAGGCCTCGCGATGACGGCCTGACTGTTCATTCAGATGCTGCGTCGAGCCGCAGGATCAGGCCGCGGCTCGCCTGGTTGAGCCCGATCACCTCCACCACGCTGCCGTGCTTGCGCACCCGCTCGACCACCTTGGTCAGCACGGCCACAGCGGCGACGTCCCAGAAATGTGCCCGCGCCACGTCGATGTGCACGGGCGCGCCATCGATCTCGCGCACGTCGAAAGCATCCTCCAGCATGTCGGCCGAGGCAAAGAACAACTGGCCCGTGATGCGGTAGATGCGCAGGTGGCGCACCGGCGTGCACAGCGACCCAGTCGAAGGTCGATGCCGACACCATCACCACGATCGCGGCCCGCCCGATGCCTTCACACCGAGCGCGTGATGCCGCCGTCCACGCGCAGGTTCTGTCCGGTGATGTAGCCCGCGCCTTCGGACGCGAGGAAGCCGATGGTGGCCGCGATCTCGCTGCTCTTCCCGTAGCGGCCCATCGGGATGCGCTCGCGGAACACTTCCTTCTCGGGCAGGCTGTCGATGAAGCCGGGCAGCACGTTGTTCATGCGCACGTTGTGTGCGGCGTATTGGTCGGCGAAGAGCTTGGTGAAGGCCGCGAGGCCGGCGCGGAACACGCCGGAAGTCGGGAAGACGGGGTCGGGCTCGAACGCCGCGAAGGTGGAGATGTTGATGATCGTGCCGCCGCCCTGCTTCACCATCAGCGGCGCCACGAGGCGGCTGGGGCGCACGGCGCTCAGCAGGTAGACGTCCATGCCGCGGTGCCAGTCTTCGTCGGATATCTCGAGGATCGGTGCGCGAGGGCCGTGGCCTGCGCTGTTGACCAGCACGTCGACGCGGCCCCATGTGTCCACCACCTTGTCGACCAGGCGCTTGATGTCGTCATTCGACTGGTTGGAGCCGGTCACGCCGATGCCGCCGAGCTCCTGGGCCAGCGCTTCGCCCTTGCCCGATGAGGAGAGGATGGCGACGCGGAAACCGTCGTCCGCCAGCTTGCGCGCTGCTGCGGCGCCCATGCCGCTGCCACCTGCGGTGACGATGGCTACTTTTTTCTGTGCTTCAGACATGCGGGAGTCCTTGGTTGGAGTTCATGCGAGGTGTGCATTTTTAGCCAAGGATTCGGGGCGCGTGCACAGGCCACCGGGTACTCCCCTCCGCGAATGTCCCCGGCCTGCGGCCTCCTCCTTGATTTCGCTGCGGGGAGCACCCGATGCCCTGCGCACTTGGACACGCTGCTGGTGTATCGCTGATCAACAGCCGCTCTGAAAGCGCTCGCGCCGCCCTGAACGGACTCAGGCGATCGGCGGCAGCGTCGCCTGCATCGACGCGCGCTGGTTGAACACCTCGAACCACTTCGCGGTGTTCGGCGCCTCGGCACGCCAGTCGACCGACGGAAACCGGAAGTCCATGTAACCCAGTGCGCAGCCGAAAGCGATGGTCCCGATATCGACGCGGTCGCCGAACGACGGTGCCGCCGTTTCGAGCCATTCGAGACCGGTACGCACCTTGGCGAGCTGGCCGTCGGTCCAGTCGCTCCAGCGCAAGGCTTCGGGGCGAAGCATGGTTTCGTAGCGGGCGAGCAGCGCGGCGGCGGTCATGCCGTCGGCCAGCGCGAGTTCGGTGAGGCGGGCCCAGCGCTGCGAGCCATTGGCGGGGAACAGTCCGCCCGAATGCGTGGCATCGAGGTATTCGCAGATCACGCGGCTGTCGAACAGCACCTGCCCGTCGTCGCAGATGAAGGTCGGCACCTGGCCGAGCGGGTTCTTTGGAATGATCGTGGCATCGCGCTTCACCGGGCCGGCCGCGCTGGGCAGCTTCTCGATGCGCTCGGCAATGCCGAGTTCGTGCGCGACAACCATGCACTTGCGCACGAATGGCGAAGCGGGCGAGTGGAAGATCTTCATTCGACGTGTCCTTGGATTGCGGGTCTCTCTCAGCGCACGATGCGCAGCATGCCCTCTTGCGCGGTCGAGGCCACGAGCCGCCCGTCGCGCGTGAACAGGCTGCCGCGGCAAAGGCCGCGTGCACCGCTCGCGCTGGGCGAGTCGAGCACGTAGAGCAGCCAGTCGTCCATGCGGAAATCGCGGTGGAACCACATCGCGTGGTCCAGGCTCGCGGGGCGCACCTGGCCGCTCATGAAGCTCAGGCCGTGCGGCAGCATCGCGGCGCGCAACAGGCCATGGTCGGAGGCGTAGGCGAGCAGCGCGCGGTGCACGACCGGATCGTCGGGCAGCGGCGCGATGGCGCGCATCCAGATCGCACTTTCCGAGGGCCGCACGATGGGCGTGAGCAGGTCGTCGGCTTCGACGCGGCGGTATTCGATGCCGTGCGGCTCCAGGCCCTTGATGCGCCAGCGCTCGGGCAGGCGGTCGCCCAGGGCGAGGCGCTGGTCGAGTTCGCTCGCCAGGCCTTCGGGGCCTTCGACGGCGGGCATCGCGAGCTGGTGCTCGACACCGTCGTCCACCGTCTGGAACGACGCCGACATCTCGAAGATGATCCGCTCCCCCTGGCGCGCCACCACGTGGCGGGTGGTGAAGCTGCGGCCATCGCGCACGCGGTCGACGCTGTACTCGATGGGCGCATGCTCGCCCGGCAGCAGGAAGTAGGCGTGCATCGAATGCACCGGCCGGTCGGCACCGACCGTGAGGCTCGCGGCGGCGAGCGACTGGCCGAGCACCTGGCCGCCGAAGACGGCCGGGGTGCCGATGTCTTCGCTCTGGGCTCGAAAACGGTCGCCGCCGAGCGGTTCGAGCTGCATGAGGGCGACGAGTTCGTCGACGAGGCGGGCGGCGGTGGCGGGATCGGTGGTCATCGGCAAAGTGCGGTCGGTGCAGGAAAAAAGCAGCCTTCGACCATAGCAAAGGACGGGCCGGCGCGCTGTCGCGGCCCGGTCAGCGGGGCACTGCTATTTGTAGAAGCAGATGTCCATGAAGCGCGCGCGGCAGCGGTAGTCGGTGCCGCCCTGCACGATGAACATGGGCGCGCCGCCCACCAGCAGCTTGCCGTCGTCGTCATAGATCAGCGGTGACGGGGCGGGTTGGGCCGCGGGGCCGGTGGCGGTTTCCTGCTCGACGTACTTGATGAGGAACGAACGGGAGAAGTCGAGCGTGTCGGCCGGCTTGAGCGGCGCGGCCGCATAGCGGGTGCCGTAGACGGTGCCGAAGTAACGCAGCGCCGGGCCGGTGCGGTCGCCGTATTTCATGTCGGTCTTGGCAAAACCGGTCTGGGCGAGGAAGGTGCGGTCTTCGGGCGTCAGGTCGGCATCGAAGGCGAGCAGCGTGTACGACCCTTCGAAGCTGTTGTTGCGCGCCACCTTGAGTTCGCCGTTGAGGCTGGGCGTGATCTTGGTGCGTCCGCTCCAGCGCAGCAGCGCGGCCACGGACGGGTCGCCGTCGAACACGTAGTGGTATTTCTCCGCGGCAATGACGACCTTGCGGCCGTCCTTGGCGGCGAAGAAGCTCACCACCTCGTCCTTGCCGTGGACGGGTTCGCCTTCGGGGGTGCTTGCGCAGCCCCATTGCATGAGGCCGAGCGCGGCACAGGAAAGGGCGAGGAAGAGACGACGCGCAGGGGTCGAAAACGAAAGGAGGGGCACTTTTCGTCCGGGGTTGGAGTTCATCAAGCCCCGGACTCTAGCGCCATCCCCACGTTCAGGGGATTCAGCGGTCGATGTCCGCGCCGTCGGCGACGAGCTTCTTCTGCAGCGCCGGCACATCGACATCCGCGAAATTCGCGCTGCCCAGCGATGCCGCCGCCGTGCCCGCCGCCTGCCCCATCACGAAACAGCCGCCGCTCGCGCGCGCGGCCGACTGGCCTTCGTGCGTCATCGCGGCGCAGCGGCCGGCCACCAGCAGGTTGTCGACCTGGCGCGGCACCAGCATGCGCCAGGGCAACTGGTTGTAGGTGCGGTTGTCGTCGCGCGGAAAGGCCCATTCGATGCGGCCATCGGCGTGCATCTCCATCGGCCAGGCGTTGATGCCGATGCTGTCGTCGAACCGCGCCGACGAGAGGATGTCCTCGCCCGCGAGCGCATACAGGCCCTCGATGCGGCGCGTCTCGCGGATGCCGACCTGCGGCGCGATCTCCACGATGGCCGAGTGCGCGAAGCCCGGCACCTCGGCCTTCATGAACCTGAAGTACTCGGCGATCTGGCGGCGGCCTTCGAGCTCACCTTCGGTGAGTTCCCGTGCATCGACGCCGTTCATCGCGCGGCCGGCCGCGTTGCGGATCTGCGTGACGTTGGCGCGCCATTCGCGCGGGTCGATGTTGGGCCGCAGGATCGCGCCCTCGCGCGGAAACCTGTAGGTCCCCGGCTTCTGCTGCTGCACCCTGGCCATCAGGTCGTTGATGGCCTTGAACTCGCCCACGGCCTCGAGCGCCGGTGGCGCATCGACCTGGCCGACGCGGAACATCGTGGTCGGAAAGAGGCCGCTGCCGTGCCCATCGCCCACTTCGAAGGGCACGCCTGCGAAGGCCGCCACGTCGGCGTCGCCGCTCGCGTCGATGAAGGCGTTGGCGCGGATCGCCTGGCGGCCCGACTTGGTCTCGACCACGAGTGCCGCGATGCGGTCGCCGTCGCGGACGACCGCCGCCGCCCACGCATGGAACAACAGGTTCACACCCGCATCGAGCAGCAACTGGTCGGCCGCGATCTTGTAGGCCGAGGTGTCATAAGAGCGCACGCGGATGCGGCCCTGCATGCCGTCCTGCGGCTTGTTCAGGCCGCCGAGCGCGCCGATGCGGTCGAGCAGGTCGTCGGCCACGCCGCGCACGAGCAACGTCATCTCGCCGTTGCGCTTGCCATAGAGGCCCGCGAAGTTGGTCACGCCGCCCGCGGTGCCCATGCCGCCCAGGAAGCCGTAGCGCTCCACCAGCAGGGTGTTGGCGCCGTGGCGCGCGGCGCTCACGGCGGCGGCGATGCCGGCGGGACCGCCGCCGACCACCACCACGTCGTATTCGCCGAAGACCGGCAGCTCGCGCGCCGGTTCGGTCAGGGTCTTCTTCTGCTGGACTGTCATTACTGGAGCTTGATGCCGCGCGTGGAGATGATCTTGGTCATGATCGCCGCCTCATCGGTGACGCGGCTGCGCATGCCGTCCGGCGAGGTGCCCACGGCCTGCCAGCCCTGCTCGAAGAGCTTGCGGCGGACCTCCGGGTCCTTCATGACGATCTCGAGTTCGCGGCCGATGCGCGCCTGGGCGGTCTTCGAGAGATTGGCCGGGCCGAGCAACGCCACCCACACCTCGAGGCTGAAGTCCTTCACGCCGGCTTCGGACAGCGGCGGGATCTCGGGCACCAGCGCGCTGCGGCCACCGGTGAGGCCCACGGCCTTGAGCTTGCCGGCCCTGATCTGCGGCATGGCCACGCCCGGCGGGATGAGGCCCATCTGCACCTGGTCGCCCAGCATGGCGGTGATGACCTGCGGGTTGCCCTGGTAGGGCACGTGCTCGGGCTTGAAGCCGGCGACGCGGCTCTTGAGCAGTTCCATGCCCAGGTGGCCGACCGAGCCGATGCCCACCGAGCCGTAGTTCCACTTGTCGCCGGCCTTGCGCGCGGCGTCGAAGAAGGCGGTGCCCGTGGGCAGGTTGTTCTGCGCCACCAGCACGAGCGGCGCGGTCGCGATCAGCGAGAGGTAGGTGAAGTCCTTGACCGGGTCATAGGGCAGCTTCGGATACAGCATCTTCGACGAGGTGAGGTTGCCGTTGATGACGATGCCCAGCGTGTGGTCGTCGGTGGCCTTGGCCACCTGGTCGGCCGCGATGTTGCCCGAGGCGCCGGCCTTGTTGTCCACCACGATCGGCTGGCCCAGCGCCTTGCCCAGCGGCTCGGCGATGGTGCGCGCCGCGATGTCGGGGGTGGAGCCGCCCGGAAAGCCCACCAGCAAACGGATGGGCTTGGTCGGCCAGGCGCTGTTCTGTGCACTCGCAGCGAGCGGCAGCATGGTGGCGGCTGCCAGGCCGCAAGCGATCAAAAGGGCTCTCTTTTTGGCGTGCATGGCGAAAAGAAGTGAAAAAGTTAACAAAAACCGAAGAAAGCCAGCTTAACTGCCGAGGGGAACGCGGAGCAAGGAACGCGCTCCCCTATTCGAGGCTGATGTTGCCCCTGCGCACCAATTCGCCGTACACCTTCGACTTGGCCTCGGCGTTGCGCTGGATCTCCTCGGGCGACCACGCCAGCGGCTCGAAGGCGAAGGTGTCGAAGCGGGCGCGAATCTCGGGATCGGCGATGACCTTGGCCACATCGGCGTTGATCTTTGCCTTCACCGCCGCCGGCACGCCCTTGGGCGCGAGCAGCGAGACGAAGGAGTTGACTTCGAGCGAAGCGGGTCCGCCCGCCTCCGCCATCGTCGGCACGTCGGGCATCTGCGGAATGCGCTTGGGCGCGGCAACGGCGATGTAGCGCAGCTTGCCGGCCTTGTAGATGCCCTGGCTCGACGGAATGCTCGCGAAGGCCCATGGCACCTCGCCCGTGCCGACGTTGGAATAGAGCTGCGACACCTCGCGGTACGGCGCGTGCCGCATGCGGATGCCGGTGAGCGCTTCCAGTTGCTGCGCGCCCAGGTGGCCCGGGCTGCCGACGCCCCACGAGCCGTAGACGACGCCCTCGGGCTCGGCCTTGGCGGCGGCGATCAGGTCGCCCATGGTCTTCCACTTCGAATCGGTGCCCACCGCCACGAAGAACGGCGTGCGGAACAGCGAGGCCACCGGGTCGAAGTGCTGCAGCGTCACGAAGTTCTTCGACTTGTACAGGTGCGGCAGCGCGGCGACGTGTTCGCTGTCCAGCTGCAGCAGCGTGTAGCCGTCGGGCGCGGCGCGGCGCGCCTGGTCGATGGCGATGAAGCCGCCGCCACCGGGCTTGTTGTCGATCACCACGCGCTGGTTCCACAGGCGCGAGAGCTTGTCGGACACGAGGCGCAGCACCGCGTCGGGACCGCTGCCGGCGGCGAAGGGCGTGACCAGGGTCACGGGCTTGTTCGGGAAGTCGCCGGCCTGTGCCCAGGCGCCGGTGACGGCGGCCAGGGCGAGCGTGCCCGTCAGCAATGTGCGCGAGAAATTCATGGTGCTTGTCTCCTGGGCCTGTGGCCTCGTATAGGGATGATGGAAGAAACGCGTTTCAATGCAAGGAAAGCTCGGGCGTCGCGGGCTGCAGGGAGGCCGGCGCATCGTCCAGGCAGTGCTCGGGCCGCCACGCATAGAGCCACTCGACGGCATCGTAGAAGCGCTCCGGCGTGCGCCCCACCCAGAGGCTGTTTCGCACCAACCGCTCGACGCCCTTCGCGTGATAGAGCCGCCCCATCTCGCGCACCGACAGCACCACGCGCGCCGTGCGGGCGACGCGTGCGGCTTCGTACAGCTTGAACGCGGCGGTCGTGTCGAAGTCGCAGGCCTTCACCGCGGCGCCCAGCGTCACCGCGTCTTCGAGCGCCATGCAGGCACCCTGCGCGAGGTACTGCATCATGGGATGCGCCGCATCGCCCAGCAGCGTGGCGGGGCCTTCGCTCCAGCGGGCGACCGGGTCGCGGTCGGCGGTGCTCCAGCGGCGCCACGAGGTGGGCCGGTCGAGCAACTGGCGCGGGCGCGCATGCACGCCCTCGAAGTACGAGAGCACTTCGTCCTTGCTGCCGTCGGTGACGCCCCACTCTTCTTCTTCGCGGCTGTGGAAGGTGACGACCAGGTTGTATTGCTCGCCGTGGCGCAGCGGGTAGTGCACCAGGTGGCAGTTGGGGCCGGCCCAGACGACGGGCGCGTTCCAGCGCAGGTCCGCCGGCATGTCGGAAGCGGGCACGACCGCGCGGTACACGACATGGCCAGAGACCCGCGGTGCATCGCCGATGAGCTTCGCGCGCACCACCGACTTCACGCCGTCGCAGCCCACGATGGCGTCGGCCCGAAAGCGCCGACCATCGCGCGTGACCGCAGTGACGCCATGCGCGCCGGTGTCGATCGATTCGACCTGCGCCGAGGTGTGGAAGCGGATCAGCGGATGCTGCTTCACCGCTTCATGAATCGCGCCATGCAGGTCGGCGCGATGGCTCACCGCATACGGATTCTTGAAGCGCGCGCGGAAGGCTTCGCCGACCGGCACCGAGGCCACCTCGCCGCAATCGACCGCATCCATCATCACGAGCCGGTCGGTGAAGACCGAGCCCCGGCGCACCGCCTCGCCCACGCCCAACGCGTCGAGCGCGGCGAAGGCGTTGGGGCCGAGCTGCAGGCCCGCGCCGATCTCGCCGATGGCTGCGCTCTGTTCGAGCAGGTCGATGGAAACGCCCAGGCGCGCGAGCGCGAGCGCCGCGGCCATGCCGCCGATGCCGCCGCCGACGAGCAGCACGGTGGGCGGGTTCTTCGTGAGGGATGTGCTCATCGCGGGGGGCCTTTGTCTGCGCTTCGGGCGATCAGTCGATGCGAACGGTGAGCGACGGCAGCCGTTCGATGCTCACCTTGATCGTCTGCCCCGCCTTCACCGCACCCACGCCTTCGGGTGTGCCGGTGAAGATCAGGTCGCCGGGCTGCAGCGTGAAGAGCGTCGAGAGATTGGCGATCACCTCGTTCACCGACCAGATCAGGTGCGTGATGTCGCTGTTCTGGCGCACTTCGCCATCGACCGTGAGCGTGATCGCGCCCGCGTTGATCTCGCCCACGTCGGCCAGCGTGCGCAGTGGCGCGATGGGTGCCGAGAAATCGAAGGCCTTGCCGATTTCCCAGGGGCGGCCCTGCTCGCGCATCTTCATCTGAAGGTCGCGGCGCGTCATGTCCAGGCCCACCGCGTAGCTGTGGATGTGGCCCGAAGCCTGGTCGACCGGAATGTCCTTGCCGCCCTTGCCGATGGCGACCACGAGTTCGGCTTCGTAGTGGTAGTTGCTCGTGAGCGGGGGGTACGGAATGGAGCCGACCTGGCCTTCGGCGACGGGCACCACCGAGGCGTCGTCGTTGGGCTTGCAGAAGAAGAACGGCGGTTCGCGGTCGGGATCGAAGCCCATCTCGCGGGCATGCGCCGCGTAGTTGCGGCCGACGCAGTAGACGCGGCGCACGGGGAACAGCTTGTCGGAATCGACGATGGGCAGGCCGACGATGGAAGGGGGGGTGAAAACGAAGGACATGGATGGCTCCTGCCGCACGGTGCGGCACACGGTCAAACGATGAAAAGAAAAAAGAAGTCGGCCGCCGTTCAGGCGTCTTCGAGGAAGGCTTCGCGCAGGATGCCCATGGCCTGCTGCACGGGACGGTCGGAGAAGCTGAAGAGCACCACGTCGGCGACGGGTGACAGCAGCCGCAGCGGCGACCACGACGGCACGACGAAGGTGTCGCGCGGGCCGAACTCGAAGCGCCGGCCGGCGATCTCGGCGATGCCGTGGCCTTCGACCACGCTGTACACCGTGCCATCGGTCGCGCGGTGCGTCTTGCCCGCAAAGCCCTTGGGCAACAGCTGCAGGTTCGTCGAGATGGTCGGCATCGGCGAGCCGCCCGTCAGCGGGTTGATATAGCGCAGCTTGTGGCCCAGCCACGCATCGGGCGCTTCCTGCTTCTGCAACTGCGCGAGCGCCTCGCGGCTGCGCGCATAGGGGTAGTTGAAGATCGGCGACGTGGCCGACACATGGTCGTGCCGCACCGGCACCATGTTGTGGCCGAAGCGCGCGAGGCTGTGGCCCTCCGGGCGCGCAACGTGCTGCACCTTGGCATCGTCGTTCTCGGCAAAGCCTGCGTCGAAAAAGCGCAGCATCGGGATGTCGAGCCCGTCGAGCCACACCACCGGTTCGCTCACGCCTTCGATGCCTTCGTTGCCATGGTCGTGCCAGGCCCACGAGGGTGTGATGATGAAGTCGCCCGGGTACATGGTGGTGCGCTCGCCGCCCACCGTGGTGTAGGCGCCCTTGCCGTCGACGATGAAGCGCAGCGCCGACTGCACATGGCGGTGCGAAGGCGCCACCTCGCCCGGCATGATGAGCTGCAGCCCCGCGTAGATCGACTGCGTGATCGACGAATTGCCGGGCAGCGCCGGGTTCTCCAGCACCAGCACGCGGCGCACGGCCTCCTCGGCGGTGATGAGCTCGGCCGACTCCATCAGCAGCGGGCGGATCTCGTCGTAGCGCCACAAGGCGGGCACGCACGGCGTCTGCGGCTCGCGCGGCACCAGCGCGTGCAGCGATTCCCACAGCGGGGTGAGGTTCAGCGGGCGGATGCGGGCGTAGTAGTCGCTGCGTTCGGCGGCGTTGGCCGGGGCGCTTTTCGCAGGACTCTGGGAAGCGGGGTTCATGCGTGGGTGTCTCCGTTGCGGCATTGTTGAGCCACCCCACTATTTCCTCAAGACCAACAGCCAATACACGGAATTCGAAATTCCGATAATGGTGCCTTTCTCCCTATACGGAGCGCGCCGGAAAAACACCATGTCCAAGCTCGATCTCGAATGGCTCGCCGTGTTCGACGAGGTCTACAAGACCGGCAACGTCTCCAGGGCGGCCGAGCGGCTGGGCATGGCGCAGGCCGCGGCCAGCACCGCGCTCAACAAGCTGCGCGCGCACTTCGACGATCGCCTCTTCACCCGCACCGCACAGGGCATGCAGCCCACGCCGCACGCCGAGCGTATCTATCCGAACCTGCGCGAGGCGCTGGCGCAACTGGCGCAGGCGCAAGGCAACCGCAGCAGTTTCGAGCCCGCCGGGGCGCAGCGGCGCTTTCGCATCTGCATGACCGACATCAGCGAGGTGGTGCTGCTGCCCGGCCTGCTCGACCACCTGAGGCACGTGGCGCCGGGCGTGCACATCGAGACCGAGATCATCTCCACCAACAGCGGCCGACGGCTTCAGGACGGCGAGGTCGATCTCGCCGTAGGCTTCATGCCGCAACTGGACGCGGGCTTCTACCAGCAGACGCTTTTCATGCAGAACTTCGTCTGCCTCGCGGCGCAGAACCATCCGCGCATCGGTGCCAGGCTCACGCGCAAGCGCTTTGAGGCGGAGGCGCATGCGGTGGTGTCCACGTCGGGCACGGGGCATGCCATCGTCGACACGACCATCGCGCGGCTCGGGTTGAAACGCGACGTGGTGGTGCGGCTGTCGAGCTTCCTGAGCGTGGCGCGGATCGTGGCGCACACCGAGCTGCTCGTGGTGGTGCCGCGCATCCTGGGCAAGGTGCTGGCCACGCAGGAGCCGGTGAAGCTCTTGGAGCTGCCCTTCGCGCTGCCGGACTACGCGGTCAAGCAGCACTGGCACGAGCGCTTCCATGCCGACCCGGGCAACGCCTGGCTGCGGCGCACGCTGGCGCAACTCTTCAGCGGCAGCTGAACGTGCACGCCGGCACGATGGGCGGCATCCGGAAGCGGGCGCCCGCTCGCATAATCGCGGCTCCCCACCCACAGCCACTTCCATAAGGCGCCCCATGTCCTCGATCACCCTGCGTTTTCTGGCCGAGCCCAGCACCGTCAACTTCGGCGGCAAAGTCCACGGCGGCACGGTCATGAAGTGGATCGACGAGGCCGGCTACGCCTGCGCGACCAGCTGGGCCAAGCGCTACTGCGTCACCGCCTTCATCGGCAGCATCCGCTTCCACCGGCCGATCATGATCGGCGACCTCGTCGAGGTCGAAGCCCGCCTCGCCTACACCGGCACCACCAGCATGAACATCTCGGTCGAGGTGCGCAGCGGCGACATGAAGGGCGGCATGATGGAAAAGACCACCGAGTGCCTGATCGTCTTCGTCTCGGTCGATTCGCACGGCCGGCCGCTCCCGGTGGAGGCCTTCGTGCCCGGCACACCCGGCGAAATGGCGCTGGCGGAACGGGCGAAGGCGCACCTGGACGCCAGCCGCGCAGCCGGCGCAACACCTTGAACCTCCCCCAGGCTTCGCGCACTTCGTGTCGCTTCTCCTTCCCCCTCGCCGGGGGCAACACCAGAGGCCCGGCAAAGCCGGTTCCCCGGTGTTCCACGAAGGGACCGCGCCCATAGACGCCAAGCTCTAACGGGAGCGATGCCCAGCAGCTAGAGTCAGGCGATTGTTTTCAAAGGAACACTTCGCATGGCGACTCAAGACGACGACAGCAACAGCGGCAAATCTTCCGACCGCATCAAGGATTCCGCCCAGCAGATCTGGCTGGCCGGCCTCGGCGCCTTCGCCAAGATGCAGCAGGAAGGCAGCAAGGCCTTCGAGGCGCTGGTCAAGGACGGCGCCGGCATGCAGAAGAAGACCCAGGCGGCCGCCGAAGAAACCCTCGCCCAGGCCCAGCAGCGCATGGCCGGCTTCGCCAGCGAATTCGGCACCAAGGCCGCCGGCCAGTGGGGCAAGCTGGAGAACATCTTCGAAGAGCGCGTGGCGCGCGCCCTCGAAAAACTCGGTGCCCCTTCGGCCGCCGACATGGCCGCGCTGCAGGCACGCGTCGAGGCCCTCGAAGCGCAGTTGAAGGGCAGTGCGAAGGCGGCCGCAACCACCCGCAAGACCACCGCGCGCAAGACCGCGGCAACCGCCCCCGCAGCGAAGAAGACGCTGCGCCGCACCAAGGCCGGCTGACCCCGACCGAATTGCGGCGCTGCACAAAAATCAGCGCCGCAAAACATGTCCCGCACCGTTCATGGTGCAGTGCACATACGCTAGAGTGTTCCCAAGACCAAGAGACACACCGGGGGCACCGACATGGCAAAGAAGGCGCCACGCCGCACAGCGCAACGCATCCTCGAAGCCGCATTGGACCTGTTCAACCGCTTCGGGGAACCGAACGTCTCGACCACGCTGATCGCGGGCGAGCTCAACATCAGCCCCGGCAATCTCTACTACCACTACCCCGCCAAGGAAGAGCTGATCAACAAGCTCTACCAGGGCTACGAAGCCGAGCTCAACGAGCTGCTGCATGCGAGCGAAGGCGTGCACGACGTGGAGGATGCGTGGTTCTTCATGCACACGCTGTTCGAGCTGATCTGGCGCTACCGCTTCCTCTACCGCGACCTGAACGACCTGCTGAGCAAGAACCGGCACCTGGAGACGCAGTTCCAGCTGGTGCTCAAGAACAAGGCCCGCGCCATCCGCCAGCTGATCGCCGGCCTCGGCCGCGCCGGCCACCTGGACATCGATGCGCACGAGATCGATCCGCTGGCCCAGAGCATGGTCGTGGTGCTGACCTACTGGCTGAGCTACGAATACGTGCGCAACCCGCGCGAGGCGCTCGAACCCGCGCATGCGCAGGGCGCGCTGATGCGCGGCGGCCACCACACCCTGCATCTGCTCGCGCCTTACCTCGGGCGCGAACAACGGCGGCATCTGCTGACGCTCAGCAATGCCTACAACGGCGAAGATGCCACGCCCCACGTGGTTCCCACTGTCGACATGGCGGCCTAGACAACCATGCCCCATCCCGATTTCAAACCGCTCTCGCTGATGTCCGCCAGCCCGGTCGCCGCGAACGCGGAACCCTGGACGCCCCTTCCCTACGCCGACGTGCCGCGCTTCGATGCGCGCAGCGTGCTGCCGCACTGGCCGCGCCTGCACGCCGGCCACCACCTGCCGCCGCCCGACGCCGGCACGCCGCTGGCCGAGGGCTGGGCGCTGTATCACAGCGGCGAATTCGAACGCGCCGCCGCCATCGGCCTCCTGCACGGCTCCGAGGGCCTGGTGCTGGCCAACCAGGCCACGGCCATCTACGCCAACTACCTGGAGCCGCGCGAGGCGACCCGGCTCGCGATGTTCCGCCAGGTGATCGAGCGCGCAGGTGCGCAGGCCGCCGCCGAGCCCGACAACTGCCAGGCGCTCTACTGGCAGGCCTATGCGCTGGGCCGCTACAGCCAGGGCATCAGCGTGGCGCGCGCGCTGGCGCAGGGCCTGGGCACCAAGCTCAAGGGCGCGCTGGAACGTGTGATCGAGCTGCAGCCGGCACACGCCGACGCGCACCTCGCGCTGGCCGCGTTCCATGCCGAGGTGATCGACAAGGTGGGCGCGCTGGTCGGCCGCATGACCTACGGCGTGCGCGCCGAGGCCTCCGTGGAGCTGTTCGAACGCGGGCTCGAACTGCACCCGCACTCGCCCGCCGGAATGATGGAATACGCCCGCGCCCTCTTGATGCTGCACGGCGACTCGCGCATGGCCGAGGCCACCCGGCTCTACGAAAAGGCCGCGGCGATGACACCGGCCGATGCGCGGGAGCGGCTGGACGTGGAGCTGGCGCGGGCAGGCCTGTCGGACTGAGCGGCCCGCATCGCATCAGCGCCTGCGGCGCGCGAGCCCGACCTGCTCCAGGAACACCCGCACCCGCGGCTGCCACACCTCGGGATAGCGCGAGAACAGCGCATGCCCGTCCTCGCCGTACGACGGAAACTGCATGAACTCGCCCTTGCCGCCCGCATCCGTGAAGGCCTTGAACCATTCCTTCGGATAGGTGGGCCCGAAGTACTGATCGTTCTCGGTGTAGATCCACAGCGTGGGCATGTGCGCCGTCTTGCCGTACTGGCCGAACAGCCGCTCCAGCGCCTCTGGCGAGCACGGGCGCTGCGGCTGGGTCTTCGGATTGCCACCGCCGCCGCCCGCGAAGTTGATGGCGGCCACCACGCCCGCCGGGTTCTGCGCCGCCGCCGCGATGGCGATGGTTCCGCCGAACGACTGGCCGACGATGACGGCACGCGCCGGATCGACATCGGGCCTCGCGCGCATCGCCTGGAGCACCCGCAGCGTCTGCGCCAGCCCCGCTTCGTAGGCCGGTGCGTAGCGCCTGGCGCCGCACTGGCCGCTCGCTTCCACGTCTTCGCCGCCGGTCACGCCGTAGCCGATGCGGGTCGGCACCGCGACCACGAAACCCTGTGCCACGAAGAAGCGCGATGCCACCGAATAGCGCGCGCGCCCCATGGCCGCGCGCTCCGCGGCCTCTGCCGCCCGGCCGTGGTTGAGGACGATCAGCGGGGCGGGCACGGGGTTCGCGTCGTCCGAGAAGACCGTCACCCGGATGGACTGTTCGACGCGCTTGCCGTAGATGTCGCTGACCTGCACCGGCACGTCGAGCTGCTCCTCGCGCAAGGCGCCGTGGGCGGTCGTCGCGGCCAGCAGCAGGAACTGCAGCAGCGCGGCACGCCAGAGTGCGGATGTCTTCTTCATGAATGTCCCTCGCGCTCGCGGTTATTAAGATTGCCGCTTCGACTCATCTTCTTCCCACCGCCATGTCCGACCTCAACGCCCAATTCGAAACCGCCCAGGCCAACTCCAAGCTCCTGGCCGAGCGCCCCGACAACCCGACGCTGTTGAAGATCTACGGCCTCTTCAAGCAGGCCACCGAAGGCGACAACACCGCCAAGAAGCCCAGTTTCAGCGACATCGTCGCGCGTGCCAAGTGGGACGCCTGGACCGCCCAGAAGGGTGCGAGCAGCGACGAGGCCAAGCAGAAGTACATCGACCTGATCGAGTCCCTGCGCGCAGGCTAGGCGCTCCCAATCCAGGCTTCGCGCACTTCGTGTCGCTGCGCCGCCCTTCCGGGGGCAGCACCTGCGGCCCGGCAAAACCGGTTCCGTGGTGTTTCACGAAGGGGAACCGACAATCCCGCGCGCACGCAACGCGGCGATCTGCTCGGCGCTCAGGCCGATTTCCTTCAGCACCGCATCCGTGTCCGCGCCCAGCGCCGGCGCGTTGTGCCGATGGCTGGCCGGCGTGAGCGACAGCTTGGGCACGAAGCCGGGCACCGCGAGCGCGCTGCCGTCGGGCATCCGCACCTGCTGCAGCATGCCGCGCGCGGCGTAGTGCGGGTCGGCCGCGATGTCGGCGATGGTGTAGATGCGGCCCGCCGGCACCTGCGCCGCATCGAGCGCGGCGAGCACTTCGTCCACGGTGCGCGCTGCGGCCCAGTCGCCGATGGCGGCATCGAGCATTTCCACCTGGGCCACGCGGCCCGCGTTGCCCACCAGCGCCGGGTCGGCGGCCAGGTCCGGACGGCCGATGCATGCCATCAGCCGGCGGAAGATGCTGTCGCCATTGCCCGCGACGATCGCGTAGCCGCCGTCGGCGCAGCGGTATGCATTGGTCGGCGCAATGCCGGGCAGCGCGCTGCCGGCCGCCTCTCGCACCGCACCGAATTCGCCGTACTCGGGCAGCAGGCTTTCCATGCAGTTGAAGACCGCCTCGTAGAGCGCCACGTCGATCACCTGCCCCCTGCCCTTCGGGTATTCGGCGCTCACCGTCGCGTGGCGATGCTGCATCGCCATCAGCACGCCGATCACGCCGTGCAGCGAGGCCAGCGTGTCGCCGATCGACACGCCCACGCGCACCGGCACGCGGCCCGGCTCGCCCGTGAGGTGGCGCAGCCCGCCCATTGCCTCGGCCACCACGCCGAAGCCGGGGCGGTCGCGGTAGGGGCCGGTCTGGCCGTAGCCGCTGATGCGCAGCATCACGAGGCCGGGATTGGCGGCCAGAAGCTCGTCGGGGCCGAGGCCCCAGCCTTCCATCGCGCCCGGGCGGAAGTTCTCGATCAGCACGTCGGCCTCGGCCGCGAGCTGCCGCACGATGGCCTGCGCCTCGGGCTCGCGCAGGTCGAGCGCCAGCGAGCGCTTGTTGCGCGACTGCACCTGCCACCAGACCGAAGTGCCGTCCTTCAGCAGCCGCCAGGTGCGCAGCGGATCGCCCGCGCCGGGAGGCTCGATCTTCACCACGTCGGCGCCGAAATCGGCCAGCGTGCGTGCGGCGAAAGGCCCGGCGATCAGTTGACCGAGCTCGACGACCTTGAGGCCGGCCAGCGGGCCCGCGGCGGCCGGCGTGGCCGAGAAAGAAGAGGTTTTCGTCATGGCGCCAGAGTGTGCCGCGTCGCGGCAAGCGCCCTCCGGGGCGGGAAAACACCTATGAATTCTTGACATCGCATCTCCAGCACTTTCTGCACCGCAGCAATCGCCCGCCCGCTGCCCCTCTCCCCCGAGGAGAACGGTGCTTGCTGCACCGCAATGCGCTGGTCAACCCGCTTGCACGAAGGTCAAAAAAGTATCAATTTCAAGCTGCATCTCTGGTTGTTGGCGTCCTGGGCGATTCGTACAGTCCGCCCCACGTTGTCGTGTGTCGATCGCAGGGCAAACAGAGAGACAAGAAAGAAAGAAAAGGAGACCCCGATGCAACCCGATCTGGAAATCGTCGAAGTCCGCAGCGATGAATCGTTCACCGCCTGGGCGCACGGCTATCCGTACCGCACGGTGCGCTGGCACTTCCATCCCGAGTACGAGATCCAGCTGATCGTGGAGACCAGGGGCGTCTACTTCGTGGGCGACCACGTCGGCCACTTCGAGCCCGGCAACCTCGTGCTGATGGGGCCCGACCTGCCGCACAACTGGATCAGCGACGTGCCCGCGGGCCAGAGCGTCGAGCGGCGCGGCATCGTGATCCAGTTTCCGGCCGAACTCATGACCAACATGAGCGCCGCCTTCCCCGAGTTCCAGCGCATCCAGCCGCTCCTGGCCGAATCGGGCTCGGGGCTGCTGTTCTCCGCCGAGACGGCCGTCGCGGCCAAGCCGATCATGGAATCGCTGCTGGAGGCGCGGGGCCTGCGCCGCGTGATCCTGCTGCTCTCGCTGCTCGAACTGCTGGTCGACAGCCACGACCGCCAGCGACTCGCGAGCCCCGCGTTCAAGCCCGACCCCAAGGCCTTCATGTCGCACGCCATCAACAACGTGCTCGCGCACATCTCGGCCAACCTCGGCGACGAATTGCGCGAGCCCATGCTGGCCGAACTGGTGGGCCAGAGCCCGAGCGCGTTCTCGCGCTCCTTCCGCAAGCACACGGGCCAGTCGTTCGTGCGCTATGTGAACCGGCTGCGCATCAGCCGTGCCTGCGAGCTGCTCACCAACAGCGAGAAGCCGGTGCTCGACGTCTGCATGGACGTGGGCTTCAACAACGTGTCGAACTTCAACCGGCAGTTCCTCCTGCACAAGCGCATGCCGCCGACCAAGTTCCGCAACTTCCATCGCATGCAGGCCGCGGCCTCGCGTGCCGCCAGCGCGCCGTAGCCGGCGTTCGTTTTCCTGTTCCCGCGTCGTTACCGGCGCGGCGCTCCGGGCGCCGCGTGGGGCACGCCTTTGCCTGCGTTTTTTGTCAGTCAGCCCACAACCCCAAGGAGACCGCAACCATGAAGAACCTTCTCAAAGCCACCGCCCTCACCGCCGCCCTCGCCTGCGGCTCAACCGCCGCACAGGCGCAGGCGCCCAAGCAGCCGCTGCGCCTCGGCATGACCTTCCAGGAGCTGAACAACCCCTACTTCGTGACGATGAAGCAGGCGCTGGAAGAAGCCGCAGCCAGCATCGGCGCCACCGTGGTCACCACCGACGCGCGGCACGACGTGGCCAAGCAGATCGGCGACGTGGAAGACATGATCCAGAAGAAGGTCGACATCCTGCTGCTGAACCCGACCGACTCCACCGGCGTGCAGTCGGCGGTGCGCTCGGCCAAGAAGGCGGGCCTCGTCGTGGTGGCGGTCGATGCGAATGCGCAAGGCCCGGTCGACTCCTTCGTCGGCTCCAAGAACACCGATGCAGGGCGCCTGGCCTGCGAATACCTCGCCAAGAGCATCGGCGAAAAGGGCGACGTGGCGATCCTCGACGGCATCCCGGTCGTGCCGATCCTGGAGCGCGTGAAGGGCTGCCGCGAAGCGCTCGCCAAGTACCCCGGCATCAAGGTCGTGAGCACGCAGAACGGCAAGCAGGAGCGCGCCACCGCGCTCACCGTGACCGAGAACATCCTGCAGGCCAACAAGAACCTCAAGGGCATCTTCAGCGTGAACGACGGCGGCTCGATGGGCGCGCTCGCGGCCATCGATGCGAGCGGCAAGGACGTGAAGCTCACCAGCGTGGACGGCGCGCCCGAAGCCATCAAGGCGATGCAGAAGCCGGGCTCCAAGTTCATCGCCACCACCGCGCAGTACCCGCGCGACCAGATCCGCCTGGCCATCGGCATCGCGCTCGCCAAGAAGTGGGGCGCCAACGTGCCGGCTGCCGTGCCGGTGGACGTGAAGCTCATCGACGCCGAAGGCGCGAAGACCTTCACCTGGTAAGCGGCGCATCGGATCAGCCATGACCTGTGCAGAAGGCGAAGAAATGCTCCGGCTGGAAGGCGTGTCCAAGCGCTTTCCGGGCGTGAAGGCGCTCTCGGGCATCGACCTCTCGATCCGCAAGGGCGAGGTGCACGCGCTGCTCGGCGAGAACGGCGCGGGCAAGTCGACGCTGATGAAGATCCTCGGCGGCATCTACCAGGCCGACGAGGGCCGCATCTTCATCGAAGGCAGCGAGCGCCAGTTCGCGGGCTACAACGACGCGATTGCGGCGGGCATCGGCATCATCTTCCAGGAGTTCAGCCTCATCCCCTACCTGAACGCGGTGGAGAACATCTTTCTCGGCCGCTACCTGAAGAACCGCTTCGGGCTGATGGACAAGACGGCGATGAAGCGCTCGGCCGCGCAGCTCTTCGACGAGCTGGGCGTGCAGATCGACCTCGATGTGCCGATCTGCCGGCTCTCGGTCGCGCAGCAGCAGTTCGTGGAAATCGGCAAGGCGCTGTCGCTGAAGGCGCGCCTGCTGGTGCTCGACGAGCCGACCGCCACGCTCACGCCGAACGAGGCCGGGCACCTCTTCAAGATCATGCGGGAGCTGCGCGCCAAGGGCGTGGCGATGATCTTCATCTCGCACCACCTGGACGAGATCTTCGAGGTGTGCGACCGCATCAGCGTGCTGCGCGACGGCGCCAACGCGGGGCATGCGGACGTGGGCGCAACGGATGTGGATGCGCTGGTCCAGATGATGGTCGGCCGCAGGATCGAGCACAACTTTCCGCCCAAGCCCGTGCCTGCGCCGCGCGGGCGCAAGGTGCTCGAAGTGCCCGAGATCCAGCTCGCCAGGGGCGGGCCGGTCAACCGCTTCGACCTGCACGAAGGCGAGATCCTCGGCTTCGCGGGACTCGTGGGCTCGGGCCGCACCGAACTCGCGCTCGGGATGATGGGCGCCGACCGCGTGCACCGCAAGACGGTGCTGCGCAACGGCAAGCCCGTGCGCCTGAACGACCCGACCGAAGCGCTCGCGAACGGCATCGGCCTCCTGCCCGAGAGCCGCAAGGTGGAGGGGCTGATCACCGACTTCACGATCCGCTTCAACATCTCGATGAACAACCTGGGCAGGCACCGAAGCGCCGGGCTCGTGAGCCAGCGGTCGGAAAAGCAGTCGGCCGGCGAGCTCGCCAGGCGCGTCGGCGTGAAGGCGCCCAGCATCGAGACGCGCGTGGCCACGCTCTCGGGCGGCAACCAGCAGAAGGTGGTGATCGCGCGCTGGCTCGGGCATGCGAGCGAGGTGCTGATCTTCGACGAGCCCACGCGCGGCATCGACGTGGGCGCCAAGGCCGAGATCTACAGCCTGATGCGCGAACTCACGCGCCAGGGAAAAGCCATCGTGATGATCTCGAGCGAGCTGCCCGAGATCGTCGGCATGTGCGACCGCGTCGCCGTGTTCTCGGGCGGGTCCATCGTGGCCACGCTGGAGGGCGACTCCATCAACTCGGGCGACATCATGCGCCACGCAACCACAGGAGGTTCGCAATGAATGCCACCGCCAGCCATCCCGCGCCGCCGGTTCCTTCCGGCGGATTCTTCACCCAGCTGCGCCGTTCCACGGCCTTTCTCCCGCTGGTGGGGCTGGTCGCGATCTCGGTCTTCATGATCGTCGCGACCGACAACTTTCTCTCGTGGGGCAACCTGCAGAACATCGCGCTGCAGTCGTCGATCAACGCGATCATCGCGGTGGGCATGACGGCGGCGATCCTCACCGGCGGCATCGACCTGTCGGTGGGCGCGGTGGTGGCGCTGTCGGGCACGCTGGCCTCGGGAATGATGGTGCAGTTCGGGCTGCCGCCGATGCTTGCCGTGCCGCTCGGGCTTGCGGTGGGCGTGGTGATCGGCCTCTTCAACGGCTACTGCGTCGCGTACCTGCGCATGCCGCCGATCATCGTGACGCTGGCCACCATGGGCATCGCGCGCGGCATTGCGCTGATCTACACCGGGGGCTATCCGATCGACGGGCTGCCGGAGTCGTTTGCCTTCCTCGGCGGCGGCGTGCTCGCTGGCATCAAGGTGCCGATCCTCATCATGCTGGCGACGTACCTCGTGGCGTACGTGCTGCTGAACATGGCGCCGTTCGGGCGGTATGTGTATGCCATCGGCGGCAACGAGGAAGCGACGCGCCTGTCCGGCGTTCGCGTGTCTCGCTACAAGCTGCTCGTCTATGCGTTGAGCGGTCTTACGGCAGCCATTGCCGGCATCGTGCAGGCGGCGCGCGTCACCAGCGGGCAACCCGGTGTCGGCGTGGGCTTCGAGCTCGATGCCATCGCGGCGGTGGTGATGGGCGGCACGTCCATCGCAGGCGGCCGTGGCGCCATCGTCGGCACGCTGGTCGGAGCGCTCTTGCTCGGCGTGCTGAACAACGGTCTCAACATGATCGGCGTGTCGCCGTACCTGCAATTGATCATCAAGGGCGGCATCGTCCTCCTTGCGATCTTCATCAGCCGAGAAGCAAAGAGATGAGCTCGCCCCCAGGCTCCGCGCACTGCGTGTCGCTTCTCCTTCCCCCTACCGGGGGCAACACCTGCGGCCCGGCAAAGCCGGTTCCGCGGTGTTCCACGAACAACCCCAACCCCTCAGAGAAAAGAGAACCATGAGCTACCAGAAACTCCAGCCCGGCGCATCGGGCGCCATCGGCGAACTTGCCGCCATGCAGGCCGTCGTGTGCCACGGCCCGAAGGACTACCGGCTCGAAACCGTCGCGATGCCCACCATCGGCCGCAACGAACTGCTGATCTCCATCGCCGCCTGCGGCATCTGCGCCTCCGACTGCAAGTGCCACTCGGGCGCGAAGATGTTCTGGGGCGGCGACGGCCAGCCCTCGTGGGTCAAGGCGCCGGTCATCCCGGGCCATGAATTCTTCGGCTATGTCGAGGCGCTCGGCGAAGGCGCGGCCGAGCACTTCGGCGTGGAGAAAGGCGACCGCGTGATCGCCGAGCAGATCGTGCCCTGCGGCAAGTGCCGCTTCTGCACTTCCGGCAAGTACTGGATGTGCGAGGTGCACAACATCTTCGGCTTCCAGCGCATCGTGGCCGATGGCGGCATGGCCGACTACATGCGGCTGCCGCCCACGTCGCGCGTGCACAAGATTCCCGACGGCATCTCGCTGGAAGACGCGGCCATCATCGAGCCGCTCTCGTGCGCGATCCACACGGTGAACCGCGGCGACATCCAGCTCGATGACGTGGTGGTGATCGCCGGTGCCGGCCCGCTCGGCCTGATGATGGTGCAGGCCGCGGCACTGAAGACACCCAAGAAGCTGATCGTGATCGACCTCGTGCCCGAGCGCCTCGCGCTCGCGAAAGAGTTCGGCGCCGACGTGACGATCAACCCCAAGACCGAGAACGCCGACGCCATCGTCAAGGGTCTGACCGAAGGCTACGGCTGCGACGTGTACATCGAGACCACCGGCGCGCCCATCGGCGTGACGCAGGGCCTGGAGATGATCCGCAAGCTCGGCCGCTTCGTCGAGTTCAGCGTGTTCGGTTCGGAGACGAGCGCCGACTGGTCGATCATCGGCGACCGCAAGGAACTCGACGTGCGCGGCGCGCACCTGGGGCCGTACTGCTACCCGATTGCCATCGACCTGCTGGCGCGCGGGCTCGTCACCTCGAAAGGCATCGTGACGCACGACTTTCCGCTCACCGAATGGGAGCGCGCGTTTGCGCTGGCAAACTCGCTGGATTCCATCAAGGTGCTGCTCAAGCCGCAGCCCCGATCCTGAGAGACAGCAACCATGAAATACGTGATCGGCGTCGACATCGGCACGCAAAGCACCAAGTGCCTGCTGGTCGGCATCGACGGCAAGGTGCATGCGCAGGCGAGCGCGGCCTACCAGCCCGAAACGCCGAAGCCGCTGTGGGCGCAACAGGACTCTGCCGTGTGGTTCGACGCGGTGTGCGAGAGCGTACGGGCCTGCGTGGCGAAGAGCGGCATCGCCGCTTCGGACATCGCCGCGATGTGCGTGAGCAGCCTCTACGGCGGCGCGGGCATCCCGGTCGACGAGGCCATGCAGCCGCTGCACCCGTGCCTCATCTGGATGGACCGGCGCGCCACCGCCGAGGTCGATGCAGTGAACGCGACGGTCGATGTGGCGCGGCTGCAGGCCATCACCGGCAACGGCGTGGACAGCTACTACGGCTACACCAAGATGCTGTGGGTGCGCGAGCACCTGCCCGAGGTGTGGGCGAAGACGCGCTACTTCTTGCCGCCCAACAGCTACATCAACTGGCGGCTGACCGGCGAGCTCGCGGTCGACCACAGCTCGGCCGGCAACATCGGCGGCGTGTACGACGCGGCGCGGCGCGCGTGGTCGGATGAAGCGCTCGGCATGCTGGGCATTCCGGCGCGCATGATGCCGCCGCGCCTGGTCGAATCCAGCGACGTGGTCGGTGGGTTGCGCGCCGAATGGGCCACGAAGCTCGGCCTCGCCGAAGGCATGCCGCTGATGGCCGGCGGCGTCGACGCGGCGGTGGCCACCTTCTGCGCGGGCGTCACCGGCAGCGGCGACCATGTCGCGATGATCGGCACCAGCATGTGCTGGGGCTTCGTGAGCCCGACGGTCGATGCGCGCCACAAGCTCATCACGATGCCGCACGTCTACCGCGGCGCGGACCGCAGCTATGTGTTCGGTGGCGCGATCACCGCGGGCGCGGCCGTCACCTGGTTCCGCGAAGCCTTCTGCCAGGCCGAGGTCGCCGAGGCCGCGCGCACCGGCGAGGACGCGCACGCGTTGATCGAGCGCAAGGCCGTCGACGTGCCGCCCGGCGCGGAGGGCCTGGTCTTCCTGCCGTACCTCATGGGCGAGCGCAGCCCGATCTGGGATGCGCAGGCCAAAGGTGCGTTCATCGGCCTCTCGCTCGCGCACAGCCGCGCGCACCTCTATCGCGCAGTGCTCGAAGGCGTGAGCTTCGCGCTGCAGCACAACATCGAAGCGGGCCGACAAAGCGGGCAGCCGCTGGACGACCGCCTGATCGTGGTCGGCGGTGCGGCGCATTCGGACCTGTGGATGCAGATCGTGGCGGACATCACGGGCTACCCGGTGTTCACCATCGAGGAAGAGGTCGAGGCTGCACTTGGTGCGGCGATGCTCGCGGCGCTCGGCGCAGGGCTTGTCGATGCGACGACGGCCGAGCGCGGCTGGGTCACGCTGGTGGAACGCGCGCGGCCGGAGCCCGCGGCGCAAGCGGTCTATCGCGATCGCTTCGATATCTACAAATCTCTCTACCCCGCGTTGCGCGATGCGATGCACCGGCTGACATGACGATCTCCTTCGACTTCTCCGGCCGGCGCGCACTCGTGACCGGCGCAAGCAGCGGCATCGGCCGCGCGGTGGCGGTGCGGCTTGCGCAATCGGGCGCGTCGGTGACGGCCGTGGGCCGCAACGCGGCGGCGCTCGATGCGCTGCACGCAGAGGCCGGCTGCACGCCACTGGTCATCGACGTGGGCGACGCGGCGGCGTTGGAACGCGCGCTCGCAACGTTGCCGGCCTTCGACCTCGTGGTGAACTGCGCCGGCATCGCATTGCTCGAATCCGCGCTCGACCTGCAGGCCGAAAGCTTCGACGCCGTGATGGCAGTCAACGCACGCGCCGCGGCATTGGTCGCCTCGCGCTGCGGCAAGGCGATGATCGCGGCCGGCGTGCGCGGCAGCATCGTCAACGTGTCGAGCCAGGCCGCGCTGGTCGCGCTCGATGCGCACCTTTGCTATTGCGCTTCGAAGGCGGCGATGGACGCGATCACGCGCTCGCTGTGCCTCGAATTCGGGCCGCACGGCATCCGCGTGAACAGCGTGAATCCAACGGTCACGCTCACGCCGATGGCCGCAGAGGCCTGGGCCGATCCGGCGAAGAGCGCGGCGGTCCTGAGGAACATTCCGATGGGAAGGTTTGCAGAGGTCGAGGAGGTGGTGGCGCCGGTCCTCTTCCTGCTCTCGGGTGGCGCGTCGATGGTCAGCGGCGTGGCGCTGCCGGTCGACGGGGGCTACACGATCGTCTGAGCCGGTTCGGACGTTCAGGCGAAACGAGTGCCGCCGTTCGGCGCATCGAGCAGCTCATCGAGGTTGCGCGAGATCTTCTGTTCGATCTGCTCGCTGAAACTGCTGAACAGGAAACCCAGCGTGGCTTCGAGCTTGAAGGTGCTTGCCGTGACTTCGACCGTACCGTCGATGCCGGGCCGGCTGAACTGGGCGACGTCGCAGGTCTTGCCCTCGGTGTAGGTGCACTCCAGGCCGTAGTCCTCTTCGACCTGCTGCACCCATTGGCGCGCAACTTCGCGGGCGCCGGCGATGCCCAGCGTGTGGTTTCTCTCGATATGGATGTCAGGCACCGTGATCTCCGTTGTCGTTGTTGTCGCTGGAATGGGTCTGCAGGATGCCCGTGGCGGCCTGCAGGGCACTCCGGCGTTCTTCCGTGGTCGGCAGCGCGGCAATGCGCCGGACCTCAGTGTAGAAGCGCGGCCAGTCGCGGCCTTCGCGGTCGAACAGCGCCTCGAACGCCGGCACCAGGTCGTCGTACGCACCCTGGGCGCCGAAGGCCGCGTTGTTCGCGCGCGCCACCCAGCCGTCGTAGGCGTTCTGGCGAGGGCCCTGCCAGCCCTTCTTCAGCTCGGCATAGCGCGCGCGGAAGTCGGCCATCGCGGCCTTCTTCATCGCCTCGACGGCGGGCCAGTCCTTGGCCTTGGCCTCGGGTGACTCATACACCTGCGTGAGCGCGCGGCGCGTGTTGAGCGCGAGCGCGCGGAATTCCTGGCGCTGGCCGTCGAACTGCGCGTACTCGCGCCTCGCCGCCTCGCCGGCTTCGCGCTGCAACCACATGCCGCCGCCGATGCGCTCGACCGCCGTGGCGTAGGACTCGTTGAACACTGTGTCGCCCGGCACGTACAGCACCTGGTGCGCGAGCTCGTGGAACACGAGGCGCGCGAGTTCGCCCTCGGGGTAGCCGATGAAGGTGGAGAGCAGCGGATCGCCGCCGGCCCAGTTCATCCAGCCGAGCGTCGAATACGCGGGC
Organism: Variovorax boronicumulans; assembly: GCF_030812215.1. Taxonomy (GTDB): domain Bacteria; phylum Pseudomonadota; class Gammaproteobacteria; order Burkholderiales; family Burkholderiaceae_C; genus Variovorax; species Variovorax boronicumulans_C. The sequence continues at coordinate 315,028 of NZ_JAUSSG010000005.1, forward strand.
ACCGGGTACACGGCCACTTCGAGGTCGAGCGCGCGCTGCGCCTCGGCTTCGGCCTTGGCCGCGTCCTCGCTGTAGTAGCCGCGGTAGCCCACGCAGCCAGCCACCGGGAAGCACCAGCTCTTGAGCGTGAGCGAATACGGCGGCGCGGCCACCACGTTCCACACGGCGGCGGGTCGGTGCAGGTCGGCATACGACTTGTAGCTCGCGTTGTCGGGCAGGCCGAGTTCGGCCGAGGCGAAGCGGCGGATGCGCTGGGTGAGTTCGAGCTTGGCCTTCAGCGGCGCCGAGGTGGCCGGGTCCGCGAGCCATTCGGGCACAGGCTTGGCGGCCCGCATGATGCCGATGTGGCCGCTGGCGGATTGCCAGTAGTAGCCGAGGTCGGCGCAACCCGTGAGGAACAGGGCGCCGGCCAGCGTCAATGCGGACAGCCCCCTCACGCGCGTTCGACCTGCACCAGGCAATCGTAGAAGGTCGGGCCGCGGCCGATGTCCGTCAGCCGCTGGCTCGTGAGCTGGTTGACGTTGGTGCCGTCGCTACCGAACTTGCGCCACCAGATGCCCATGCCGTGCACCACGCCCTGGCGCGCGCGGCGCGAGACCTCGGCGCGGCAGCGGTGCTCGCCGCGCTGGTTGAACACGCGCACCATCGCGCCGTCTTCGATGCCGCGCGCGGCGGCGTCGGCCTCGTGGATTTCGAGCAGCGGCTCGACCTCGATGGCGCGCAGGCTCGTCACGTTGACGAAGGTGGAGTTGAGGAAATTGCGTGCGGGCGGCGAGATCATCGCGAGCGGAAACTCGGTCGAGCTGCCGGCCGGCTCCCAGTTGGGCACGTGGTCCGGAAGGCCGTCCATGCCCATGGCCTGAAGGCGCGCGCTGAAGAATTCGCAGCGGCCCGAAGGCGTGGGGAACCTGCCTTCGGCAAAAGGCGCCTCGGGCAGCTTCACGGTGGTGAAGCCCTGGGTCAGCATCTGTGCGTAGTCGATGGCGTTCTCGGCGAACGCGGTGCGGCACAGCGCTTCGTCGTCGTCCGAGAAACAGGGCTCGTCGAAGCCCATGCGGCGCGCCAGCTCGCGGAACACCCAGGCGTTGCTGCGGGCCTCGCCGCGCGGCGCGACCGCGGGGCGGTTCAGCAGCACGTCGGTGTGGCCGTAGCTGCAGTGGATGTCCCAGTGTTCCAGCTGCGTGGTGGCGGGCAGGAGGTAGTCGGCGTAGTCGGCGGTGTCGGTGCGGAACTGCTCCAGCACCACGGTGAAGAGGTCTTCGCGCGCGAAGCCCGCGACCACCTTGGCCGAATCGGGCGCCACCGCGACGGGGTTGCTGTTGTAGACCACGATGGCTTTCACCGGCTTGGCTTCGTCGAGCAGCGCGTCGCCGATGGTGCTCATGTTGATGGTGCGCGGGCGGCGGCCCGCGAGCAGATCGGGGCGCTGCAACGCGGCGCGGTCAACCGGGAAATGGCCCGAGCTGCTCAGCAGCAGCCCGCCCGCCCGGTCGCGCCATGCGCCCACCAGCGCCGGCAGGCAGGCGACCGCGCGGGCCGCGTTGCCGCCGCCGCGCACGCGCTGCATGCCGTAGTTCAGGCGAATGGCCGCGGGCTTCGTCGTGCCGTAGGCCTCGGCCAGCGCCACGATCTGCGCTTCGGGAATGCCGCAGACCTCGGCCGCGCGCGAAGGCGGCCATTGCAGCGCGCGCTCGCGCAGCTGTTCCCAGCCCAGCGTGTGGTTGGCGATGTAGTCGTGGTCGAGCCAGTCGTGCACGATCAGCTCGTGCATCAGCGCCAGGGCCAGTGCGGCGTCGGTGCCGGGCAGGAGCGCGATGTGCTCGTCGCACTTGTCGGCTGTTTCGGTCTTGCGCGGGTCGATGCACACCAGCCGTGCGCCGGCGCGCTTGGCGGCCTGGGCGTGGCGCCAGAAATGCAGGTTGCTGGCGATGGAATTGCTGCCCCAGATGAGGATGAGCTTGGCCTCGGCGAAGAACTCGATCCGCATGCCGACCTTGCCGCCCAGCGTGTGGACCATCGCCTCGCCGCCGGCCATCGAGCAGATCGTGCGGTCCAGCAGCGACGCGCCCAGCTTGTGGAAGAACCGCCGGTCCATCGATTCGCCCTGCACCAGGCCCATGGTGCCCGCATAAGAGTAGGGGAGAATTGTTTCCGGATCGGACCGCAATGACCGAAGATGCGCGGCGATGCCGTCCAGCGCGGTGTCCCACGAAACCGGCTCGAACTGGCCGCTGCCCTTGGGGCCGACGCGCTTCATGGGCTGCACCAGCCGCTCGGCATGGTCGTTGCGTTCGATGTAGCGGGACACCTTGGTGCACAGAACGCCGCCGGTGTGCGGGTGGGCGGCATTGCCCTGCAGCTTCACGGCCACGCCGTCGCGGACGGTGGTGACGAGCGCGCAGGTGTCGGGGCAATCGTGGGGGCAGGCGCCCAGCACGGTGGTAGTGAGAGCGGGGGAAGTCGTTGTTGCTTCCAGGGAGTCTGGTGCGTGGGGCATCGGACAAGTCTAATTTGAGTGCGAGAAAAACGCGCAGCGGGCGCAGAGGGAGTTTTTCACCATGGTGAATCGCAGGCATTTTTCTTTGGCCGTCGGCGCCGCCGCCACGCTGGGCGGCGTCCGCATCGCGCAGGCGCAGGCGGAAGCGCCCCTCGTGCTGGGCCAGTCCGCGCCATTCACCGGGCCGGCAGCGCAGCTGGGCATCCAGTTCCACCAGGGCGCCAAGGTGTTCCTGGACCAGTACAACGCCCAGCCCGGCCGCCGCAACGTGGTGATCAAGAACCTGGACGACGGCTACGAGCCCGACCGCTGCGCCGCCAACACCCAGAAGCTGATCGAGGAGGACGTGTTCGCCCTTTTCGGCTACATCGGCACGCCGACCAGCCTGGCCGCGCTGCCGCTGGCGGTGAAGGAGAAGGTGCCGTTCATCGCGCCGTTCACCGGCGCGATGTCGCTGCGGGAGCCCTTCCACAAGAACGTGTTCCACCTGCGCGCCTCGTACAACGACGAGACGGCGCTGATGGTCAAGCAGCTCACCCACCTGGGGCTGAAGAAGATCGCGGTCTTCTACCAGAACGATGCCTACGGCAAGGCCGGACTCGACGGGGTGACGCTGGCGCTGTCGCAGATGGACCTGAAACCGATCGCCATGGCCACGGTGGAGCGCAACTCGGCCGACGTGGCGCAGGCGGTGAAGGCCATCGTGGGCGCGCGGCCCGATGCGGTGGTGCAGGTGGGCGCGTACAAGGCCTGCGCGGCCTTCATCCGCGAGGCGCGCAAGGCGAGCTATGGCGGCACCTTCATCAACCTGTCGTTCGTCGGCACGCAGGCGCTGGCGGACGAACTCGGCAAGGAAGCCGCGGGCGTGATGGTGACGCAGGTGGTGCCCTCGCCCTACAACCCGGCCAATGCGATCACGCGCGAATTCGTCGAAGCGGTGCGCAAGGCGGGCGGCGGGGCCAGTGCGAACTTCTCAAGCATGGAGGGCTACCTGGCCGCGAAGGTACTGACCGAGGGGCTGCGCAAGGCTTCGGGCAAGGTCACGCGAGACAGCCTCGTCGGAGGGCTGGAGAGCATCGACCGGCAGCAGTTCGGCGGGTTCGAGGTGTCGTTCTCGGCGAAGAACCACGTGGGGTCGAAGTTCGTCGAGTTGTCGATGCTGACCGGCGACGGGCGGGTTCGGACCTAGTGTGCTGTCCCGCAAATAACTGCGCATGAAATCGCACCGTTCACACCAGGGCGGGTGCGCGGGCCGAAGGACATTCACATTCGCGGAGGGGCGTACCCGGCGGCCTGTGCCCAACCCCGAACGCCAACCTCACCTCAACCCACCCACATAGCGAGGCGGCGGCGTAGGTGGATTCCCATCGGGCTGCCGCGCCGCCAGCCGCGCAGCCCGCGCCAGCGGCTCCATCGCCTGCTCGAGCCGCGTCGCGAGCTGGTCGAGTTCCTCGTCCTTGGTTTCCGCCGCGTGCGCCCGCGTCATGCGCACGATCTCGGCGGCGTACTCGGCATTGGTGGCCATCCATTCGGTGTCGGTCACGCGCCCGTGCTTTCGCCGCAGTGCCACGTGAAGACGGGCTGCAAGCGCGATGCGTTCGCTTTCGGACATGGATGGCATGGTGTCTCCCTCGGGTGGTCAGGCTCCCAGGTGTTCACGGTGCTGAGCAAGATCGAGGCCCAGCTGTTCGCTTTCGGGATCGACGCGCAATCCGACCAGCACATGCACCAGGAACAGCACGATCGCCGTTCCCACCGCGCTGTAGATCGCCACGCTGCCGACGGCGATGGCCTGCGTCAGTACATTGCCGGCCGCGCCCGAGATGCGTGCGTCGGCGAACACGCCCGTGAGCAGCGCGCCCACGATGCCGCCAATGCCATGCACGCCGAACACGTCGAGCGAATCGTCCGCGCCCAGCATGTGCTTCAAGCCCGTGGCACCCCAGTAGCAGGCCAGGCCCGCGATGGCGCCGATGGCCAGCGCCGAGAGCGGCGTGACAAAGCCGGCAGCCGGTGTGATCGCCACCAGCCCGGCCACGAGGCCCGAGCAGAGCCCCAGCAGCGAAGGGCTGCGCCGCACGATCCACTCGCCGATCATCCAGCTCATCGCACCGGCCGCCGCCGCGATGTGGGTGACCAGCATCGCCAGGCCCGCGCGCCCGTCGGCCGCGACCGCCGAGCCCGCATTGAAGCCGAACCAGCCGACCCAGAGGAGGCCGGCGCCCATCATCGTCATCGCCAGGCTGTAGGGCTCGAAGGCCTCGCGCCCGTAGCCCTTGCGCGGGCCGAGCGCATAGGCGCACACCAGCCCCGCGATGCCCGCGTTGACGTGCACCACCGAGCCGCCCGCGAAATCGAGCGCGCCCATCTGCGCGAGCCAGCCGCCCGGCTCCCACACCCAGTGCGCGACGGGCGCATAGACCAGCACGCTCCACAGCAGCGCGAACCACAGCACCGCCGAGAAGCGCATCCGCTCGACGAACGCGCCCAGCACCAGCGCGGTGGTGATGATCGCGAAGGTGAGCTGGAACATCGCATAGACCGACTCGGGCACGTTGGGCGCGACGTGGCTCACCGCGATCTGCCCGGCCTCCTTGAGGTACTCGAAGCCCGAGAACCAGAAGCGCCCGGTGCCGCCGAGCCAGGGCCAGCCCGCAGTGAAGGCCAGCGAGTAGCCGAAGGTGAACCAGGTCAGCGACACCGCCGCGGCGATCGCCACGACGGCCGCCATGGTGGCCAGCACGTTCTTGCGCCGCACCATGCCGGCGTAGAAGAGCGCGATGCCGGGCAGCGTCATCAGCAGCACCAGCGCGGTCGACGTCATCATCCAGGCGGTGTCGGCCGCGTTGATGGAGGCTTGCGGAACCAGGGCCATGGCGGTGCGCTTCTTCGAGTTGTCAGGTGTGGCGCTACGTGCACGAGTCGTGCCACATCGTTAACTACCGGAAACACTTTGGTTTGCGAACCGGCCGTTCGCAGTAAGGCAAAGCGGGTAATTCCCAATGCACTGGTGCGGTGCAGCACATAAAGTCTGCGCACTCGCGAACGGGCCCTGCTCGTGCTGCCGAGGGTCCGAGGAGACAATTTCCCCCTTCAAAAAGAAAAATCCTTCAAGGCTCCGTACGAGATGCCACTTCGAACTTGAAAGGCGCCGCTGGTCGGCGCCTTTTTTATTGCCCGCGCGGCAGGCGTCGGGCAGATCCTTTTCTCCGGTTTGGCCTTAAGCAGCAAACCTTTATAGCTATCTTTTCAGTAGCACCTGGAAGAGGCTCTCTCGTCGCCGAAATGTCCCCTGCGAGGGGCGACCCGGTGCCTGCGGGATTTGCCGATTCGAGGCGGATTGATCCTGGATCGGCGCTGCTTGGGGCCCTTCCGAGCGCACCACCGACGACGTCGCCGGGCACCAACAAGAGCGCGTCGATATGGGGCACGGCCGCCGACGTGGCGTCCTGAAATGAGAAAAGCCCCTGCGCTTTCGTGCAGGGGCTTGCCCAGGAACGGCGAGGCGGGCCTATTCCTCGACAAAAGCCTCTTCGCGCTTGGCCTTGATCGACGGCAGCAGCACGATGCACAGCAGCGCCGCCGCAGCCACCAGCAACCCGGCAGACAGCGGCCGCGTGACGAACACACTCCACGCACCGCGCGACAGCAGCAGCGCGCGCCGCAGGTTCTCTTCCATCATCGGCCCGAGGATGAAGCCCAAGAGCAGCGGGGCCGGCTCGGTCTTGAGCTTCAGGAACAAATAGCCGATGAAGCCGAAGATCGCGACCATCCACACGTCGAAGGTGTTGTTGTTGGTCGAGTACACGCCGATGGCGCAGAACAGCACGATGGCGGGGAACAGGAACTTGTAGGGCACCGTCAAGAGCTTGATCCACATGCCGATCAGCGGCAGGTTCAGCACGATGAGCATCGCGTTGCCGATCCACATCGAGGCGATCAGGCCCCAGAAGAGCTCGGGGTTGCTGGTCATCACCTGCGGGCCGGGCTGGATGTTGTGGATCGTCATCGCGCCCACCATCAGCGCCATCACCGCGTTGGGCGGAATGCCCAGCGTCAGCAGCGGAATGAAGGAGGTCTGCGCACCGGCGTTGTTGGCCGACTCGGGCGATGCCACGCCGCGGATGTTGCCCTTGCCGAAGGGCACTTCGCCGGGGCGCATCTTGATCTTCTTCTCCAGTGCATAGGCCGCGAAAGCCGCCAGCAGCGCGCCGCCGCCGGGCAAGATGCCCAGCGCTGAGCCCAGGGCTGTGCCGCGCAGCACCGCGGGCGTCATGCGCTTGAAGTCGTCCTTGGTGGGCCACAGGCCCTTGACCTTGTGCGTGAAGACTTCGCGCTCGTCGTCGGGCTGCGAGAGGTTGCCGATGATTTCGCCGTAGCCGAACACGCCCATGGCGATCACCACGAAGCCGATACCGTCGGTGAGCTCGGGAATGTCGAAGCTGAAGCGGGCCACGCCCGAGTTCACGTCGGTACCCACGATGCCGAGCAGGAGGCCCAGCACGATCATTGCCACCGCCTTCAGGAGCGAGCCCGAGGCCAGCACCACGGCGCCGATCAGGCCCAGCGTCATCAACGAGAAGTATTCGGCCGGGCCGAACTTGAAGGCCAGCTCGGTCAGCGGCGGCGCGAAGGCGGCCAGGATGAGCGTGCCGACGCAGCCAGCGAAGAACGAGCCCAGGCCCGCGGCCGCGAGTGCGGGGCCTGCGCGGCCCTGCCTGGCCATCTGGTAGCCGTCGATGCAGGTGACCACCGAGGACGATTCCCCGGGCAGGTTCACCAGAATGGCGGTGGTCGAGCCGCCGTACTGCGCGCCGTAGTAAATGCCAGCCAGCATGATCAGTGCCGAGACGGGCGGCAGCGCATACGTGGCGGGCAGCAGCATCGCGATGGTGGCGACCGGGCCGATGCCCGGCAGCACGCCGATCAGCGTGCCCAGGATGCAGCCCAGGAGGCAATACAGCAGGTTCGTGAAGGTGAAGGCAACGCCGAAACCGATGGAAAGGTTGTGGATCAGGTCCATGGTGTGTGCTCCTCAGCCCGAAATGAAAGTGGGCCAGACCTGGATCTGCAGCTTGAGCGCCCAGATGAAGGCCACGTAGCTGCCGGCCGCCAGGATGGTGGAGAGCACGAGCACGTCGCGCAGCTTGAAGTGCTCGCCGGCCATGCTGGAGATGATCGTGAGCGCGTAGATCGCGATGATCATTCCCATCGCCGGCAGGCCGATGCTCGGCAGGCCGCCCAGGAGGACGCCGAACGCGAGGTTGGCGCCGAGCACGAAGGCCAGCGGCTTCCAGGCCCATTTGCCGATCTTGTCGCCGTCGGTGGTCTCCACCACCATGGCCTGGAACATGATGACCACCCCGAGGATGGCCAGCAGGATGCCCAGCATGAGCGGGAAATAGCCAGGGCCCATGCGGGCGCCGTTGCCGACGGTGTAGGTGGTGGCGCCTATCGCGAACGCGCCCCCCACGGTGGTGAACATGACCCCTGAAAAGAAGTCCGCCTGACTCTTGATCTTCATTGCCTCGACCCTCTGTTTTGGAGAGGTGAGGGTCGTCGTCCGCGGCTGACCGTTGGCTGACCGCTCCGGTAAGGACAAATGCTTAGGCCAGGATCAGGGTTCTCCCCGGAGCGACGTTTTCGGCCCGTGAAGCCGGGTCCTCGGTGCCCCTGGAAAAAGAGAAGCGGGGTGGTCCGGAAACGAAAAAAGCTCCCGAAGGAGCTTTTCATTCATTCAGAGAGCCGAGGCTCTCGCGAGCGTGGGTAAGGGCTTAGTAGCCTCCGCGACCACCGCCGCCGCCACCACCGTAACCGCCGCCGCCACCGCCGCTACGGCCACCGCCGCCGCCGCCGTAACCGCCGCCACCACCACCGTAGCCGCCACCACCAGCGCCGCCGCCGTAGCCGCCACCACCGCCGGTGCGGGGGGGACGTGCTTCCATCGGACGGGCTTCGTTCACCGTCAGGGCGCGGCCCTGGAGCGAATGGCCGTTCATGGCTTCAATGGCTGCGAGTGCTTCGGCATCCGAACCCATTTCGACGAAGCCGAAGCCCTTCGAACGGCCGGTGTCACGTTCCATCATGACCTTGGCGCTGACGATCGAGCCGAACTCGCCGAAAGCCTGTTCCAGGTCGTTGTCACGCACGGAGTAGGCGAGGTTGCCTACGTAGAGTTTCTTGCCCATGGAGGGACTCCTAATTCAAACCAACAAAACAAAGCGATGGAGTCCCAGAATCACAACAAACAAGTGCGCTGTGGCGCGAAACTGACCGATCACCGAATTACGTGCACGGGAGCAAAGCTCACAGACACGTGGGGCGAATTATCCCGGTCCTTTGCAAAAAAGCGTGGGAAATCGTGTGTTATTGAGAAACATCCCGGCGCGACGGGCGGTTTCGCAACGGTTTGAGCAGCTCCGACAGGCCGTTGTGGTCTATTTCATGCATCAAATGGAGCAGCCGGCCAATTTCTCCCGAGGGAAAACCCTCGCGGGCGAACCAGGTCAGGTAATTTCCGGGCAAATCGGCGATCAGCGTGCCCTTGTGTTTGCCAAAAGGCATTTCGAGGGTCACCAGGCGCTGCAGGTCTTCGGGTTTCATGGGTGGGTTCCTCAGCCTCCGGCGCGCTTGACGGTGTGGCCCTGCTTCACGAGCGCGGCGATCACCAGTTCGCGGTGATCGCCCTGGATCTCGATGGTGCCGTCCTTCACCGTGCCGCCCGAGCCGCAGGCCGTTTTCAGCTGCTTGCCCGCCGCCGCGAGCGCCGCGGCGTCCAGCGCGAGGCCCTTGATGACCGTCACGCCCTTCCCTTTGCGGCCCTTGGTCTCGTGCGATACACGCACAATGCCGTCAGTGGCCGGCGCGCGCGCCTTCTCGAGTTCCTTGCAGCGGCATTGCGCCATCGGCGCACGGCAATCGGGACACATGCGGCCGCCCGCCTCGGTGGAATACACCAGGGTGCTGGCCTGATTGCTTTTTGTCGTCGCCATTCGATCCATCTCTTCTCTCTGTCTGCTCACATGCCATTCGACTCACTGGGCCTGGCCCCCGCGCTCGTGCAGGCTGCCGCCGAAAGCGGCTATGCCGCGCCGACAGCCATCCAGGCCGCGGCCATCCCCGCGATTTTGCAGGGCCGCGACGTGCGGGGCTCGGCGCAGACCGGCTCCGGCAAGACAGCCGCATTTTCCCTGCCGCTGCTGCAGCGCCTGGCCGCCGAACCCGCACTGTCGCCGCGCCGCGTGCGCGCACTGGTGCTCGTGCCCACGCGCGAGCTCGCGGCGCAGGTCGGTGAGACGATGCGCAGCCTCGCGCAGCACCTGCCCGAGCGCTTGAAAATCGCCATCGCCTTCGGCGGCGTCTCGATCAACCCGCAGATGATGAGCCTGCGCGGCGGCGCCGATATCGTCGTCGCCACGCCCGGCCGGCTGCTCGATCTGGTCGAGCACAACGCGCTCAAGCTGGGCGCGGTCTCGATGCTGGTGCTCGACGAGGCCGACCGCCTGTTCGACCTCGGCTTTGCCGAAGAGCTCGGCCGCATCCTCGCGCTGCTGCCGGCGCAACGGCAGAACCTGCTCTTCTCCGCCACCTTCCCGCCGGCCATCCAGTCGCTGGCCGATGGCATGCTGCGCGACCCCGCGGTCATCGACGTGCAGGGCGAGCCGGGCACCGAGCCGAACATCGTGCAGCGCGTGATCGAGGTCGATACGAACCGCCGCACGCAGCTTCTGCGCCATCTGCTGAAAGAGAACGAGTGGGAGCGCGTGCTGGTGTTCGTCGCCACGCAGCACTCGGCACAGATCGTGGCCGAGAAGCTCTACAAGAACGGCGTGTACGCGGTGCCCTTCCATGGCGACATCGCGCAGGGCACGCGCACCGGCATCCTTGCGCAGTTCAAGGAGAGCCGCTGGGACGTGGTGATCGCCACCGACCTCGCGGCGCGCGGCATCGACATCGCGCAGCTCCCCGTGGTCATCAACTACGACCTGCCGCGCTCGCCCACCGACTACATCCACCGCATCGGCCGCACGGGCCGCGCGGGCGAAAGCGGCCTGGCGATCAGCTTCGTGAGCGCATCGACCGAGGCGCACTTCCGTCTGATCGAAAAGCGCCAGGGCCTGAGCCTGCCGCGCGAGCGCATCGAAGGGTTCGAGCCGACCGAGGTGGCCGTGCCGCTGGTCGACGCGTCGGGCACCGGCGGCATCAAGGGCAAGCGGCCGAGCAAGAAGGACAAGCTGCGTGCGGCGGCGCAGGCCGCGCAGCAAGGCGAATCCGAAAAGAACGACTGACCGCGCCGGTCACTCCGTCGCGTAATCGACCTGGTGCCGCGCGATCCGCAGGTCGCCCAACTCCTCGCGCACACGCAGATGCGCAGGATGCGTCGCATAGCCGTCGAGCGATGCCTGGCTGTCGAACTCGCTGTAGAGCACCACGTCGCAGGCGTAGGCTATGCGGCTCGAATCGACACCTACCTCGATGTGCAGCAGTCCGGGAATCTGGCCGCGCAGCGATTCGAACTTGCGCTTGAGCAACTGCGTGGCCTTCGCCTTCTCTTCCGACGAATCGCCGCGCAGGTCCCACATCACGATGTGCTTGAACATGGATGGTGCTCGCCCGCTCATTCGGTGGAATCGAGCTTGTCGAGGAGGTGGAAAACAAAGATCACGCGGGCTCCTGCCGGATGCAGATGAAGGGGCGCCGGAACGACGGCCCCGGTGTGCGGTCGATGGTAAGCAGGCCCCGCGCGAAAGGCCATGCCTCGCGCACCTCGCCGATGAAGAACAGTTTTCCGTTGGCGGAAAGGCGAGGCTCTACAGCCAACCGAGCTGCCGCGCGGCCAGCTCCTTCATGATTTCCTCGGCACCGCCGCCGATCATCATCACCTTGACCTCGCGGTAGATGCGCTCGCTCACCGTGCCGCGCATGAAGCCCATGCCGCCGAGGATCTGCACCGCCTGGTCGGCGCAGAACTGCATGGTCTGCGTTGCGTGGTTCTTGAGCATGCAGACCTGCGCGACCCACTCGGGCGCGTTGAAGCGGCCGGCCGCTTCGTGCGCGTCGCCTTCGGCGGACACGGCTTCGAGCCACGCCTCGGTGGAGGCGATGCGCATCTGCATGTCCACCAGCTTGTGGCGCACCGCCTGGTGCTCGATGAGCGCGGCGCCGAAGGTCTTGCGTTCGCGCGACCAAGCCAGCGCCTCGTCGAGGCAGGCCTGTGCGAAGCCGAGCGCGCCGGCTGCGAGGCCGACGCGCTCGCCGTTGAAGTTGCTCATGATGATGCGAAAACCCGCACCTTCGTCCCCGAGCAGATAGCGCGCCGGCACGCGCACGTTGTCGAAGTGCAGCGTCGCGGTGTCGGAGCACAGCCAGCCCATCTTCGCGAGGCGTATGCGCGTGAGGCCGGCCGAACTGCCGGGCACGAGCAGCATCGAGACGCCGCCCGCGCCGCGCCCTTCGCCGGTGCGCACGGCTACGGTGATCCAGTCGGCGCGCATGCCCGAGGTGATGAAGGTCTTCTCGCCGTTCAGCACGTAGTGGTCGCCGTCGCGTTTTGCTGTCGTACGCAGCGCCGCCACATCGGAGCCACCGCCGGGCTCGGTGATCGCGAGCGCCGCGATCTTCTCGCCGCGCAGCACCGCGGGCACGACCTCGTTGCGGACCTCGTCGCTCGCATGCAGCACCACCGGCGGCAGGCCGATGTTGTGGGAGAACAGGCTCGCGAGCACGCCGCCGCTCTTGCCGTGGCGCGCGAGTGCGATCCATGCGGGGAGCTTGAGCGAATACGAGGCCGGCGTGCCGCCCAGTGCCTCGGGATAGCCAAGGCCCAGCAGACCGAGTTCGGCGGCGCGCGCATAGAGCGCGCGCGGAAATTCGCCCGTGTCGTCCCACGCCTGCACGTTCGGCGCGATCTCGCTCTCGGCGAAGCGCTGCACCGTGTCGGCGAGCGCTGCGCGGTCAGCTTGAAGTTCTGCGTCCACGAGAGGTCGCTTTCCTCAGCCGCGCGGCGGCCGCTTGGCGATGCCCATCGTCTTCGCGAGGATGCCCAGCATCACTTCGTCCGCGCCACCGCCGATCGAACCGAGCCGCCCGTCGCGGTACAGCCGCGAGACGCGGTTTTCCAGCGTGAAGCCCATGCCGCCCCAGAACTGCAGGCAGGTGTCCGACACCTGCCGCGTGAGCCGCCCGGTCTTGAGCTTGGCCATCGAGGCGAGTTCGAGCACGTTCTCGCCCTGCACATGCAGGTCGCAGGCGCGATACGTGAGGGCGCGCAGCGCCTCCACCTCGGTCTTCAGTTCAGCCAGCTTGAACTGCACCCACTGCTGGTCGGCCAGCGTGCCGCCGAACATGTGGCGCTGCTGCGCCCATTCGATGGTCTGCGCGATGCAGTCTTCCATCGGTTCGAGCGAGCTCGCGGCCGCCCACAGGCGTTCTTCCTGGAACTGCTGCATCTGGTAGACGAAGCCTTGGCCCTCCTCGCCGATGCGATAGCGCTGCGGCACGCGCACGTTGTCGAAGTAGATGAGCCCGGTGTCGCTCGAATTCATGCCGATCTTGCGGATCTTCTTGGCCTTCTCGATGCCGGGGCTGTCCATCGGCACCATCACCAGCGACTTGTTGCGGTGCACGGGGCCGTCGCTGGTGTTGACCAGCATGCACATCCAGTCGGCCTGCAGGCTGTTGGTGATCCACATCTTCTGGCCGCTGATGAGGTAGTCGTCGCCGTCCTTTCGCGCATGGCTCTTGAGGCCCGCGACGTCGCTGCCCGCGCCGGGCTCGCTCACGCCGATGCAGCCGACCATGTCGCCCGCGATGGCGGGCGCGAGGAATTCGCGGCGCAACGCGTCGCTGCCGAAGCGCGCGAGCGCGGGCGTGCACATGTCGGTCTGCACGCCGATGGCCATGGGCACGCCGCCGCAGCTGATGTGGCCGAGCGCTTCTGCCATTGCCATCGCGTACGAGTAGTCGAGGCCACCACCGCCAAAGGCCTCGGGCTTGTTCAGGCCCAGGAGGCCGAGGTTGCCGAGCTTCTTGAAGACCTCGTGCGCGGGGAAGATCTCGGCCTCCTCCCATTCGTCGACGTGCGGGTTGATCTCGTCGTCGATGAAGCGGCGCAGCGTCTTCTGGATTTCGAGGTGTTCGTGGGTGTACTGCATGTCGCTTGTCTCCGGTCGATCAGTCGTTCGTTTCTTTGTCCTGGAACACGCGCGGCGTCTGCGCGAGATGGAAGCCGTCGAACGGCCGCACCGCAGAACGCTGCCGCGCCGCCGCATCCGGCAGCGCCATCGGCCAGCCCATGCGCACCTGCGGCCGCGCCCCGTCCACGCGCAGCACGCTGCCGCTGATGAAGCTCGCCGCGGGGCTCAGCAGGAAGGCGATGGCGGCAGAAGTCTCGGCCTCGTTGCCGAAGCGGCCCGCGGGCACGGTCTTGCGCATGGCGCGCAGCATGTCACCAGCCTCGGGCGGGTAGTGATCCATGCCGCTCGATGCGATATAGCCCGGCGCGACGGCGTTCACGCGCACGCCGCTCGCGGCCCATTCGAGCGCGGCCGTCTCGGTGAAGCTCACCATGCCGGCGCGCGCGGCGCCGCTGTGGCCCATGTTGGGCATCGAGCCCCACATGTCGGCGACGATGTTGACGATGGCACCGCCGTTGGCTTGCATGCTCTGCACGAAGCATTCGCGCGCGACGAGGAAGCCGCCGGTGAGGTTGGTGTGGATCACCGCCTCCCAGCCCTTGGCCGTGATGGCGGCGAGCGGCGTGATGTATTGGCCGCCCGCGTTGTTGACGAGCCCGTCGATGCGGCCGTGTGCGGCGACGATGGCGGCAACCGCTGCGCGCACGGCCTCTTCCTGGCGGATGTCGAAGGCCTGGGTGCTCGCCTTGCCGCCGGCATCGGCGATCTCGGCCTGCACCTTCTGCAGCTTCTCGGTGTTGCGGCCGACGAGCACGACCTGCGCGCCGAGCGATGCGAGCTCGTGCGCCGTGCAGCGGCCAATGCCCGAGCCGCCGCCGGTGACGACGATCACCTGGCCGGCGAACAGGCCGGGCGAGAACACGGAACGGTAGCGGGAGGAGGCGTTCATGCGAATGGCTTTCTGGTATTCGGAAGGAGTGCGGCGTGCCGCGTCACGCGTCGGCGATCTCCGCCACCACATGGCGCGCGGCCACCTGTGCGCCCACGGCCACATGCAGCGCGGCGACGCGTCCGGCGCGTGGTGCGCAGTGCACGTGTTCCATCTTCATCGCTTCGAGCGTGACGAGCGGCTGGCCTGCGGCGACCGTGTCACCTTCGGCGGCCAGCAGCGCGATGACGCGGCCGTTCATCGACGCGCGCAGCAGCCCGTCGCCGTTTGCGGCACCGGCGCGGGGCACGGCCACATGCGTGAGATTCTGAAGTTCGAAGGCCTGGCCGTAAAAATGAAACCACAGGTGGGCAACGGACTCGCGCACCGAGACGGCCCGTTCGGAAACACCGTTGCACGAGAAGCGCACCACGCCGCCATCGGACAGCGAAAGCAGTGCGATGCGCTCGGGCGAAGTTGCATCGATTGCGACATCGAAACGACCTCCGCCCTGCGGCGTCACGCGGGCCGCATGCACCTTGCCGTTGAGCGAGAAGCGCAGCGCGTTGGGCAGCATGTGCGCGAGCGCCGAAGGCCAGCCGCGTTCGCCGAGTTGGAGCAGCAGTGCGGCCAGCAGCGCGGCGCGGCCTTCCGTGGCGGCGTCGGGCGCAAGCAGCGCATCGGCGTGCTCGGCGATGAACGCCGTCGTCGCCGCGCCATCTGCAAACACCGGGTGCGACAGCGCACGTTGCAGAAACTGCTGGTTGGTCGCGATGCCGAGCGCCACGGTGTCCTGCAGGCCCGCGATGAGACGTTGCCTGGCTTCGTCGCGGGTGCGGCCGTGCGACACCAGCTTGGCGATCATCGAGTCGTAGAAAGCCGGCACTTCGGCACCATCGCGCAGCGCGTGTTCGGTGCGCAAAGCCGGCGCAGGCCGCCACGCAGCGAGCGTGCCGCTCTGCGGCATGAAGCCCTGCCGCGGGTCTTCGGCACACAGGCGCACTTCGATCGCATGGCCGCGCATCTGCACGTCCTGCTGCGTGAGCGGCAGCGGTTCCCCGGCCGCAACGCGCAACTGCAACTCGACCAGGTCGAGCCCCGTCACCGCCTCGGTCACCGGGTGCTCCACCTGCAGCCGCGTGTTCATTTCCATGAACCAGTACTGGCCCTCGGCATCGAGCAGGAATTCGAGCGTGCCCGCGCCTTCGTACGCAATGGCCTTCGCTGCGGCAACGGCCGTCGCGCCCATGCGTTCGCGCAATTCGACAGACACGGCCGGCGACGGCGATTCCTCGATCACTTTCTGATGCCGCCGCTGCACCGAGCAGTCGCGCTCGCCGAGGTGGATGGCGTTGCCGTGCCGGTCGGCAAACACCTGGATCTCGATGTGGCGCGGCGCGACGATGGCGCGCTCCAGGATCACGGTCACATCGCCGAAGGCGTTGAGCGCTTCCGATTGCGCGCTCTGCAGCAGTTCGTCAAAGGCAGCGGCCGATGGCACCAGCCGCATGCCGCGCCCGCCGCCGCCGGCGGTCGCCTTGACCATCACGGGCCAGCCGATGCGCGCGGCTTCGGCGGCGAGCGTGGTGGGGCTCTGGTCGTCGCCCTGGTAGCCGGGAATGCACGGCACGCCCGCCGCCTGCATCAAGCGCTTCGCACCGGCCTTGTCGCCCATCGCGCGAATGGCTTCGGGCGAGGGGCCGATGAAGACGAGGCCCGCATCGCGGCAGGCCTGTGCGAAATCGGCGTTCTCCGCGAGAAAGCCGTAGCCGGGATGCACGGCCTGCGCGCCGCTCGCACGCGCGGCGTCGATGATCGCGGCGATGCGGAGGTAGCTCCGTGCAGGCAGCGATTCGCCGATCCACACGGACTGGTCGGCCTGCCGAACGTGTTCCGCATCGGCATCGGCGCTCGAATACACGGCGACAGTGCGATAGCCCATGGCGCGCGCGGTGCGCATCACGCGGACCGCGATTTCGCCGCGGTTGGCGATGAGGATCTTGCCGAATGCGCTCATGGCCGCGCCACCGAGAACTGCATCGCCTGCGGCACGCGCGCGTCGGCATCGCGGCACACGGACAGCACTTCGGCCAGCACCGCGCGCGTGTCGCGCGGATCGATCACGCCATCGTCCAGCAGCAGCGCACTGGTGGTGAACACGCTCATCTGCCGGTCGAAGCGCTCCACGATCTGCTGCTGCATCGCGTCGATCTTCGCGGTGTCGACCGCACCCTTGCGTGCCATGCCGGCCTCCATGACGATGGCCATCGTCTTGGCCGCCTGCTCGCCGCCCATCACCGCGGTGCGCGCATTCGGCCACGAGAAGCAGAAGCGCGGCGCGAAGCCGCGGCCGCACATGCCGTAGTTGCCCGCACCGTACGAGGCGCCGCAATGCAGCGTGATCTGCGGCACGGTCGCGTTGGTCACGGCCTGGATCATCTTGGCGCCGTGCTTGATGATGCCGGCCTCCTCGTGCGCGCGGCCCACCATGTAGCCGGTGATGTTCTGCAGGTAGACGATGGGCGTGCGCGACTGGCAGCAGGCCTGGATGAAGTGCGTGGCCTTGGTCGCGCCGTCGGAATCGATGGGGCCGTTGTTGGTGACGATGCCCACCGCATGGCCTTCGAGCCGGATGTGGCCGCAGACGGTGGCGCTGCCGTAGTGCTCGCTGAATTCGAGGAACTCGGAGCCGTCGGCGATGCGCGCGACGACCTCGCGCATGTCCACCGGCCGGCGTCCGTCGCTGGGCATGATGCCCAGCAGGTCTTCGGCGTCGTAGTGCGGCGGTGTGAACTTGCGCGGGGCTTCGTCGCGGGCCCAGTCGATGCCGCCGAGGATCGAGCGCGCGATGCGGATGGCGTCGCGGTCGTCTTCGGCGAGGTAGTCGCCCAAGCCCGAGATGTGGGTGTGCATCACGGCGCCGCCCAGCTCTTCCTCGGTCGCGATCTCGCCGGTGGCGGCTTTCAGCAAGGGCGGCCCGGCGAGAAAGGCGCGCGTGCGGTCGCGCACCATCACGATGTAGTCCGACAGGCCCGTCTGGTAGGCGCCGCCCGCGGTCGAGGAGCCGTGCGTCACCGTCACCACCGGCAGCCCCGCAGCCGAGAGCCGCGCGAGGTTGCGAAAGATGCTGCCGCCGCGCACGAAGTCCTGCACGCGGTACTGCATGAGGTTGGCGCCGGCGCTTTCGACCAGCTGCACGTAGGGGAGCTTGTTCTCCAGCGCGATCTCCTGCACGCGCAGCTGCTTGTCCAGGCCCATGGGCTGCAGCGCGCCGGCGTCGATGCCGGAATCGGAGGCGCTCACCATGCAGCGCACGCCGGCGACCTGGCCGATGCCGGAGATCAGGCCGCCGCCGGGCACGCTCTTCGAGAGATCGGGGTTGTCATGCCCAAGGCCTGCGAGCGAGGCCAGCGGAAGAAAGGGCGCGCCGGTGTCCAGCAGCAGCGCGATGCGCTCGCGCGGCAACAGCTGGCCGCGCTTGGCAAAGCGTTCGGCCGAGGCGCCCGAGGCGGCTGCGGCGCGGGCCTCGTGTGCGCGCACCTGCTCCAGCAGCGCGAGCATGCCGGCGCGGTTGGCCTGGAAGGTGTCGCTGGCCGATGACAGCCGGGATTCGATGACGGGCATGGGGTCTGTGCAGATCGCTGGTTTTCGCTCTGCACAGACTTTAGGGACCGGGCCTTCCGCCCGCTTGCGCCAACTAGCTGGTGCGGGCGCGCCGCGGTGCGGTGGGCGCATCCAGGCTGCTGCCGGTGACCACCCAGAAGATGAAGATCAACACCGCGCCGGCCGTGCCGAACACCGACAGGCCCATGTAGCTGCCGCCGATGGCGAGCGCGTCGGCTGGCGCCGCGGCGGTGCAGATCATGCTGGCGGCGCTCATGCCCACGTAGTGCATGGTGCAGACCGCGACGCCCATCACCGCGGCGGCCGCGATCTGGTGGCTCAGCTTGCGCAGGTTGAAGGCCAGCCACAGGGCGGCCGCGGCGGCGGTGATGGCGATCACCACCGACAGCGCGACCGTGCCCATGTCGAATTCCATCGAGGCGCGCATGTTCATCGCGAACATGCCCATGTAGTGCATCACGCACACGCCGATCCCGGCCAGGAGGCTGCCGGCGAGCCAGCCGGCCTTGCTGAATTTGCGCCGGCCGCCGGCGAGATACAGGGCAATGCCCGAGATCAGGATGGCCGCCACCAGCGACACCACCGTGAGCGGCATGTTGTACGAGATGGCCACCGGCAGCCGGTAGGCCAGCATGCCGATGAAGTGCATCGACCAGATGCCGATGCCGCCCAGCGCCACCGCGGCGCAGGCCACGACGGCGAGGTTGGGTTTGCCGTCCGCACCGACCATGCGGCCCGCGCAGATCAACGCCACCAGCGATCCCGCGAACGAGATGAGGAACGAAAGCGCCACCAACCCCAGCGAGTACTCGGGCGACAGCAACTGGCCTACAACGAGGGGAGTCATGCGTTTTTTCCTTTCAGAGAAACGCCTTCAGGCCCCGGAAACCGGATGTGATCGGGCACCCAAACGGCATCCCGGCCAGTTTGTAATATTTGTTTTTAAAAGTAAATCGGAATCTGTACTTATCGTTACCCTACCTTACAGCGCGGATTCGATATATCGCATTGTTGCGGTCGGCGCTCACGTAGACGGTGCCGTCGGCACCGACGGCCACGCCCGTCACCACGTAGGGCGGCGGCAGCCCGGGGCCGGGCGCGAGGCCGATCGGCAGGCTTTCGGCGATGGTCCGGCGGCTGCCGTTGGCCGGGTCGATTTCCACCAGCCGCCTCGCCGCGCTCTCGGCCACGATGAAGGTGCCCCACGGCGTCTGCGCCACGCCCTCGGGCAGCGCGAGGCCGTCGACGATGGTGCGCAGCGGCGCGCTGGCATCGAGCGGAATGCGCAGCAGCTTGCCGGCGGCCTCGGTGACGTAGAGCGCGCCGTCCTTGCCCAGGACCATCTGCACCGGGCCGTTCAGCCCGCTGGCAAGCACTGACTTCTCTGCAAACTTCGGCCCGCTGGCGCGCGTGATGCTGCCGGTGGCGAGCTCGATGTAGATCACGCTGCCGTCGGGCATGGGCAACGCATCGAAGGGTGCCTTCAGGCCATGGATGGTTTCGACGGTCTTGAGCGTCTGGCGGTCGACCAACTGGACCGTGCCGGTGAACCAAGAGGTCAGCGCGAAGCGCGTGGGCGAGAGGCCGACCGCAAACGGATAGTCGAGCTCCGGCTCGCGCTGCATGCGGAACACGTCGCGCACTTCGCCGGTGCGCACGTCCACCTGGCGGAAGCCGAAGACGTCGGCCACCCAGAGGTCGTTGCCGTCGATCTTGAGGCCCGCGGGCACCGCCACCTTGCCGCTGGTGAGGGTGCGCAGGTCGCCCGTGGCGGGGTTGAAGGCCTGCACCTCGTTGTTGGCCATGTTCGACACGTAGATCGTGCCGTCCGGCGCGATGACGAGGTTGTCGAGCGAGGGCCGCAGTTGCTTGGCGACGGTCTTGCTGCCGGTGGCCAGTTCCACCCGCACCAGCTCGCCGCTGCGCGCATCGACCACCCAGAGGTTGCCCTTGCCGTCCAGATTGGCCGCGGCCGGGATCTTGAAGCCGTCCGCGATCACGGTCATGTTGCCGTTGGCCGGATCGATCTTCACGACCTGGCCCTTGAACCACAGCGGCCCGTAGAGCATGCCGTCGGGCCCGACCTCGAAACCGTTGAAGCCGCCCATGTCCTTCTTGATGAGCCGCGGCGGCTTCTGGCCGGTGCGGTCGATTTCCCACAGCGCATCGCCCAGGAACACCTGCGAGGCGTAGAGCTTGCCGCTCTTGCGGTCGAAGTCCAGCGAGTTGAGGCCGGGCAGGTCCTTGGCGAGCACGCGCATCGGTGCGGTGTCGCCCTCGCGGTAGCGCAGCATGCCCATGAGGTAGTTGGTCCAGGCCAGCTCGCCCTGCGGACCGACCGCGATGTCGTCGGCCTGACCTTCGGGCGCATCGATCAGCACCTTGGCCGCGCCGGTGGTGCGGTCGACTTCCCACAGCGTGTTGCCGAGCACCGAACCCGCGAGCAGCCGGCCCTTGGCATCGATGGCCAGCCCGTGCACGCCCGAGAACGACGACGGCGGCACCAGCGCCTCGGGCGCGGCCCACGAGGCGGGCCGGGTGGTGAGCGGCGCAGTTGGCGGCGCGGGTATCTGCGAGGGCGTGGGCACGGGTGCCCGCGCAGGCGGTGCGACCGTGCTGCAGGCACCCAGCAAGGCGAGCGTGGCGATCAGCGCGGCAGCGCGGAACGGGTGACGGGGCATGTCTTCTTCTCCTTCTTGTGGACGCGCGCGCAGTCTAGAAGGAGGAAGGGGATGCGGCGCAGTCCCGCCCGGGACATGCGGACTTTCGTCCGCTGCGGATTACCCGCAGCGTGCGGTTTTCTCACCCGCGCAGCAACTGCGTGACGGCGTGGATCAGCAAGCCCACCAGCCCGCCCACCAGCGTGCCGTTGATGCGGATGAACTGCAGGTCGCGCCCGATGTGGCGTTCGAGCTCCACCGTCATCTCCTCGGCATTCCACTCGCCGACCCGCTCCTCGATGTAGCGGCGGATGTCCTCGCGATAGCGCTCGATGGCCAGCGGCGCGGCGGCCTCGATCTGCTCGTTGACCCAGTGGCGGATGGCCTCGTCGGCCTGCAGCCGCGTGCCCAGGGCGCCGGCCATCGACGCGATGCGCTGGCGGATCGTCGAGTCGCTGCGGCGCAGGTCGTCGTCCAGCCATGCCAGCAGTTCGCCCCAGAGCCCGTGCAGATAGTCGCCCAGGGCCGGGTGCGCCATCAGTTCGGCGCGGATCTGCTCGCCGCGCTGCTGGAACTCGGGGTCGAGCTTCAGGCGCACCACGAAGTCGTCGACGAATTCGTCGAAGCGCTTGCGCATCGGGTGGTCGGGCTCGGCGGCCAGTTCGCCGATGGTGTGCGCCACGGCCGCCACGATCTTGCGCGTGGCGAGCTTGGCCGCGACCTGGTCCAGGCCCACGTAGCGCAGCGTCTTGATTTCGCGCGCGATGGCTTCGGTGATGTGCGCCTGCACCTCCTCGCCTTCGAGCAGCCCCGCCACCTGCCGCAGCACGTCGTCGAGCAGCGCCTGGTGGCGACCGCCCGCGGTGAGCGCATCGAGCGCCTGGCCGGTGAGGCGCGAGAGGTCGATCTTCTCGAGGCCCGCTGCGGCGGCGCGCCCCATGAAGTCGCGCACCCGCTCGTCGTCGAAGGCGGTGAGCCCGTAGCGCGTGGCGGCCACGCCCCATTCGCCCAGCTTCTCGCCGCTCGCGGGCCGCGCGAGCCAGTCGGCGATGCGGCTGGCGGTGTCGAACTCGCGCAGCTTGGCGAGCACCTGCGCGGTGCTCAGGAAGTTGTTGCAGATGAAGCCCGCGAGCTTGGCGCCGATGCGGTCCTTGTTGCTCGGGATGATCGCGGTGTGCGGAATCGGCAGGCCCAGCGGATGGCGGAACAGCGCCACCACCGCGAACCAGTCGGCAATCGCGCCGACCATCGCGGCCTCGGCGAAGGCGGCCACGTAGCCCCAGGCCGGATGCTGCGCATACAGCGCACTGGCTAACGCGTAGAGCAGCGCCGCCGCGCACAGCAGGCCGAGCGCGACGCGCTTCATGCGCCGCAGCGCGTCGCTGCCGTCGGCTTCAGCCAATGGTGTGGGAAGTTGCGAGGCGCTCCATGAACAGCTCGCAGCGCGCGAGTTGTTCGAGGCTCACGAACTCGTCGGGCTGGTGCGCCTGCTCGATGCTGCCCGGACCGCACACCACCGTGGGGATGCCGGCGTTCTTGAACAGGCCCGCTTCGGTGCCGAAGGCCACCAAGGTGGTGCGGTCCTCGCCTGCCAGGCGCTGCGCGAGCAACGTGACCGGATCGTTCGCCGCGCCGAGAAAGCTCGGAATCTCGCAGATCGTCTCGAACTTGAAGCCCGCATCGGGCGCCACCTTCTTCATCGCCGGCTCCAGGCCCGCGGCATAGGCCAGCACGTCGGACTGCATGCGCTTGGCATCGGCGGTGGGCAGGTCGCGGAATTCATAGCGGAACTCGGCATCGCGCGGCACCACGTTGTCGGCGATGCCGCCGTGGAACTGGCCCACGCTCGCGGTGCTGAAGGGCACGTCGAAGCCCTCGTAGCGCGGCTCGCTGCGCTCGAAATCCTCGGCCATGTCGCGCACCTTGCCGATCACGCGCGCGGCCATCTCGATGGCATTGACCGACTTGGGCGTGAGCGACGAATGCGCCTCCTTGCCGCGCACGCAGCACTTGTAGCGGTACACGCCCTTGTGGGCGATGGCCGGCACCATGCTGGTGGGTTCGCCCACGATGCAGGCGAGCGGCTTGATGCCGGCATCGCGCATGTCGGCGATGAGCTCCTTCACGCCGAAGCAGCCGATTTCTTCCTCGTAGCTGAAGGCGAAGTGCACCGCGAAGGGGGAGTCGCTTTCGAGGAAGCGCTTGGCATTGGCGAGAGCGATCGCAATGAAGCTCTTCATGTCGGCCGAGCCGCGGCCATAGAGGCGCTCGTTCATCACCGTCGCGGAGAGCGGGTCCACGCTCCAGGCCTGCCCGTCCCAGGGCACCGTGTCGGTGTGCCCCGAAATGATCACCCCGGCCGGCTTGCCCTCGCCCAGCGTGGCAAAGAGGTTCGCCTTGGTGCGCTCGGCGTTGTAGGTGATGCGGCTCTTCACGCCGAGGGCGGCGAGGTGGCTCTGCGCGAGGTCGATCAGCTGCAGGTTGCTGTTCTCGCTGACGGTGTTCATGCGCACCAGCGACTGGGCCAGTGCGAGGCTTTGGGGGGAAAGCGTGTGGGGCATGCAACAGATTGTCCAAGAAGTCGATGCCCCGCGCCTGAGGTTGTCCCGACTGTCATCGGGAGCGGGTACCCTGCGCCTTTTTTGGATGGAGAAAAAAACATGCGCACCCTTCAGATCGCACTGACCGCCACCGCAGCCCTGTGCATTGCGGCCTGCAGCGGCACCGGCCCCTCGGGCCCCGCCAAGCTCTTGACCCTCGACGGCAACCCGCCGCTGGTCATCGCCCACCGCGGCGCCTCGGGCTACCTGCCGGAACAGACGCTGGAGGCTTACACGAAGGCCATCGAACTGGGCGCCGACGTGATCGAGATGGACCTGGTCTCCACCAAGGACGGCGTGCTCATCGCCCGCCACGACCCCAACCTGGCCATCAGCACCGACGTGGCCAAGCACCCCCGTTTCGCCTCGCGCAAGAAGACCATCAAGGTCGACGGCGAAACCCAGACCGGCTGGTTCAGCAACGACTTCACGCTGGCCGAGATCAAGACGCTGGGCGGCATCTCCACCGATGCCGAGCGCCCGCAGGAATTCAACGGCAAGTTCAAGGTCGTGACCTTCCAGGAGATCATCGATTTCGCCAAGGCCAAGTCGAAGGAAACCGGTCGCACCATCGCGATCTATCCCGAGACCAAGAACCCGACCTACTTCCGCGACCTGGGCCTGCCGATGGAAGACAAGGTCGTCGCCGCCATCACCGCGGCCGGCTGGAACAGCAAGACCGCGCCGATCTACGTGCAGTCGTTCGAGCCGGGCAGCCTCAAGTACATGAAGGCCAAGGGCCTGAACACCAAGCTCATCCAGCTGATCGACGGCGACGGCATCGACATGAAGACCGGCGCCATGACCTATGCCGTTCCGGTCGACCGCCCCTACGAGTGGACCAAGGCCGGCGACACGCGCAACTTCGACGTGATGGTCACGCCCGCGGGCCTGGCCGAGATCAAGACCTATGCCGACGGCATCGGCCCCTGGAAGCGCTACATCGTGACCATCAAGGGCAGCATCGGTGCCGACGGCAAGCCGCTGGACGTGAACAAGGACGGCAAGATCAACGACGCCGACGCCACCTCGGTCTCGCCCACCACGCTGATCGCCGACGCCCACAAGGCGGGCCTCTTCGTGCACCCCTTCACCTTCCGCAACGAGTCGCGCCGCCTGGCGGCCGACTACAACAAGGACGGCAAGAACGAGTACGCGATTTATTACAAGCTGGGCGTGGACGGCGTTTTCACCGACTTCACCGACACCGCGATCGCCGCGCGCACCGAGTACCTCAAGAGCATGGGCCGCTGAGCTGTTTGGCTCTTTTCGAGGGACACCGCGGAACCGGCTTCGCCGGGCCGCAGGTGTCGCCCCCGGCGAGGGGGTTGGCGAAGCGACACGAAGTGCGCGCAGCCTGGGAAAGTGCGTAATTACCCGGCACGGTCTTTGCGGAGCAGGATGCAAAGCCTAGACTGTGCCCTATGAAACTCATCGATTCGCTCGTCACGCAGGCGGCCGGCATCGCCGCCGTCCGACGTGACCTCCACGCCCACCCCGAACTCTGCTTCCAGGAAGTCCGCACCGCCGATGTGGTGGCAGGCAAGCTCACCGAATGGGGCATTCCCATCCATCGGGGCCTTGGAACCACCGGCGTCGTCGGCATCGTCAAGAACGGCACCAGCAACCGCGCCGTCGGTCTTCGCGCCGACATGGACGCCCTGCCCGTCACCGAGCTCAACACCTTCGCCCACGCCAGCAAGCACCACGGCAAGATGCACGCCTGCGGCCATGACGGCCACACCGCGATGCTGCTCGCAGCCGCCCAGCACCTGGCCAAGAACCGCAATTTCGACGGCACCGTCTACCTGATCTTCCAGCCGGCCGAAGAGGGCGGCGGCGGCGCCCGCGAAATGATCAAGGAAGGGCTCTTCGAGCAGTTCCCCATGGATGCCGTCTTCGGCATGCACAACTGGCCCGGCATGAAGGCCGGCCAGTTCGCCGTGAGCCCCGGCCCGGTGATGGCGTCGGGCAACAAGTTCCACGTCAACGTGATCGGCAAGGGCGGCCATGCCGCGCTGCCGCAGACCGGCATCGACCCGGTGCCGATCGCCTGCGAGATCGTGCAGGCCTTCCAGACCATCCTCACCCGCAAGATGAAGCCGACCGATTCGGCCGTGATCTCGGTCACCACCATCCATGCGGGCGAAACCAACAACGTGATTCCCGACAACTGCGAGCTCTCGGGCACGGTGCGCACCTTCTCGATCGAGGTGCTCGACATGATCGAGGCCAAGATGCGGCAGATCGCCGAGCACATCTGCGCGGCGCACGACGCGACCTGCGATTTCCGCTTCGAGCGCTACTACCCGCCCACCATCAACACCGAGGCCGAGGCCCACTTCGCGCGCGACGTGATGGCCGGCATCGTCGGCCCCGAGAACGTGCTCAAGCAGGAGGCCGCCATGACCTCCGAGGACTTCGCCTTCATGCTGCAGGCCAAGCCCGGCGCCTATGCCTTCATCGGCAACGGCGACGGCACACACCGCGACATGCACCACGGCGAAGGCCCCTGCACGCTGCACAACGCGAGCTACGACTTCAACGACGACCTGATCCCGCTGGGCGCCACCTGCTGGGTGCAGATCGCCGAGCAGTTCCTGAACAAGCCCGGCGGCAACGTTTCATGATCGGCATCGGCGAGGCCTTTTCGCCGCGCTATGCCCAGGCGCGCCAGAAGTTCCTGCAAGGCTGCGTGAGCGCCGGCCTCACCGTCGAGCCGCATGCGCACCCGCTCAAGGGCCGCGACGGCGAAGACTTGTCGATGGACGTGGCGCTCGATGGCGACGCGAACGCCGAGCGCCTGCTGATCGTCACGAGCGCATGCCACGGCGTCGAGGGCCATTGCGGCAGCGGCGTGCAGGTGTTCGCGCTGCACGATGCCGAGTGGCGCGACAAGGCCAAGGCACAGGGCGTGGCGGTGCTCTACGTGCACGCGCTCAACCCGCACGGCTTTTCGTACGGCCGGCGCGTGACGCACGAGAACGTCGACCTGAATCGCAACTTCATCGATTTCTCGCAGCCGGTGCCGGTCAACGAGCCTTACGCCAAGCTGCATCCGCTGCTGCTGCCCGATACCTGGCCGCCCACGCCCGAGAACCAGGCCGCCGTCGAGAAGTGGATCGAGAAGCACGGCACCACCGCTTACCAGGCGGCCGTCACCAGCGGCCAGTACCAGTTCGAAGACGGCCTTTTCTTCGGCGGCAAGGCGCCCACCTGGAGCAACAAGACCATTCGCAGCGTGTTGCGCCGCCATGCGGGCAATGCCAGGCGCATCGGCTGGATCGACCTGCACACGGGACTTGGCCCCAACGGCCTCGGCGAGCGCATCTATGCGGGCAAGGACGACAAGGCCGCCTACGCCCGCGCCAACGCCTGGTGGGGCACGCCCGCGGCGCCCGTCACTTCGATCTACGACGGCTCATCGACTTCGGCGCTGCTGCGCGGGCTGATGTGGGACGCCATCTACGAGGAGTGCCCGAAGGCCGAATACACCGGCATCGCGCTCGAATACGGCACGCTGCCCATCCTGGAAGTGACTGGCGCACTGCGTGCGGACCACTGGCTGCACAAGCACCCGGATGCGCCGGCCGACCTGGCCGACAGCATCCGTGCGCGGATGGTCGAGGCGTTCTATACCGACACCGACGCGTGGCGCGGGCAGATCGTCAGCCAGGCGCGGCAGGCGATGTTCCAGGCGGTGGATGGGCTGAGCGGCTGATCGTTCAGGGCAGCACTCCCGCCGCCAACGCGGCCTTCCGGATCGACTGCAGCGTGCTGACTGGCGTGATCGCCTCGGGGTCCAGCAGGCAATGCAGGATCGCCGGCTTGCCGCTCGCGCGTGCACGTGCGAGTGCGGGGCCGAACTCTTCCGTCGTGGTCACGCGTTCGCCGTGGCCGCCGAACACCTCGGCATAGCCGCGGAAGTCGGGGTTCTTCAACTGCGTGGCGCTGATGCGGCCGGGGTAGTGCTTTTCCTGGTGCATGCGGATCGTGCCGTACATGCCGTTGTCCAGCAGCACCACGAGGATCGGCAGGCCGTACTGCACGGCGGTGGCGAACTCCTGGCCGTGCATCAGAAAATCGCCGTCGCCCGCGAACACGACCACCTCGCGCCCAGGCCACAGGCGCTTGGCGCCGACGCCCGCCGGCAGGCCGTAGCCCATCGAACCGCTGGTCGGCGCGAGCTGGCTTGCGAACGCGCGGAACGGCCAGAAGCGGTGCACCCAGGTCGCGAAGTTGCCTGCGCCGTTGCAGAAGATGGTGTCGGCCGGCAGCACCTCGCGCAGGTGCTGCATGACCTCGCCCATCTGCAGCGGACCGGGAATGCGGATCGGCGCCGGATCGCTCCAGCGCAGGAACTCTTCGCGCGCGATCTTCGTCTCGGCCTGCCACACGGGGGGTGATGCCGGACGCAGCGTGAACACCGCTTCGGCGAAAGCCTGCGGCGTGGCGTGGATGCCCTGCGTCGGGCGGTAGAGCTTGCCGAGCTCGTCGGCGTCGGCGTGCACATGCACCAGCGCCTGCTTCGGCTGCGGGATCGCGAACAGCTCATAGCCTTGCGACGGCACTTCCGACAGACGCCCACCGACCAGCAGCACCAGGTCCGCATTGCGGATGCGTTCCAGCATGCGCGGATTCGCGCCGAGTCCCAGGTCGCCCGCGTAGCAGGGATGCTCGGCGGACATCAGCATCTGGCGGCGGAACGAGCAGTACACAGGCAGCGCATGCGCCTCGGCAAACTTCGCGAACTGCTGCGTCGCGGCTTCGGACCAGCGGCTGCCGCCGAGGATGACGACGGGCCGCTGCGCCTGCGACAGGCGCTGCTGCAGCTCGGCCAACTGCGCCGGGCCGGGATAAGTTTCGGTCACCGCATACGGCAGCGCATCGGCCACCACAGCGGCTTCGGTCAGCATGTCTTCGGGCAGCGCGATCACCACCGGACCGGGCCGGCCCGAGGTCGCGACATGGAAGGCGCGCGACACGAGCTCGGGCACGCGCGCCGGGTCGTCGATCTGCACGACCCACTTGGCCATCGTGCCGAAGACCGCACCGTAGTCCAGTTCCTGGAAGGCTTCGCGGCCGAGCGCGTCGCGCGCGACCTGGCCGACGAACAGCAGGAGCGGCGTCGAATCCTGGTGCGCGATGTGCACGCCCGCCGCCGCGTTGGTGGCACCAGGGCCGCGCGTGACGAAGCAGATGCCCGGCCTGCCGGTGAGCTTGCCCTGCGCCTCGGCCATCATCGTCGCGCCGCCTTCCTGCCGGCACACCGTCACGTCGATCGATGCGTCGTGCAGCGCGTCGAGCACGGCCAGGAAGCTTTCGCCGGGCACGCAGAAGAGCTGCTTGACGCCGTGGGTGATGAGCTGGTCGACCAGGATCTGGCCGCCGGTGCGGGAGGAAGTCATGAGGGTTCCAGTGGAATGAAGATGTTCAGGAGAGCGCGGCGCAGGCGGCGGCGATGCGCGCGCACGCCTCTTCGAGCTGCGCCATCGACGTCGCATACGAGATGCGGAAATACGGTGCGAGTCCGAACACGCTGCCGGGCACCACCGCCACGTCGAAGTCCTGCAGCAGGTAGCGGCAGAAGTCGCTGTCGGTCTGCAGCAGCGCGCCGGCGGCGGTGCGCTTGCCGAGCGCGCCCGCGCAACTTGCGAATGTGTAGAAGGCGCCTTCGGGCACGCGGCAATGCAGGCCTTGCGTGCGGTTGAGCGCGGCCACGACGAAGTCGCGGCGCTGTTGAAACGACGCGCAGCGCTCGGCCACGATGCCCTGCGGCCCGGTGAGCGCCTCGATCGCCGCGGCCTGGCTCACCGACGACGGGCACGAGGTCGACTGGCTTTGCACCACGGCCATCGCCGCGATCAACGGGCGCGGTCCCGCGCCGTAGCCGACGCGCCAGCCGGTCATTGCATAGGCCTTCGACACGCCGTTCACCGTCAACGTGCGTTCGCGCAGCCGCGGCTCCACGGCCACCGGCGTTGCGAATGCAAGGCCGTCGTAGAGGATGTGTTCGTAGATGTCGTCCGCCAGCACCCAGACACCCGGGTGGTCGAGCAGCACATCGGTGATCGGCTTCAGTTGCGCAGCGCTGTAGGCCGCGCCGCTCGGGTTCGACGGCGAGTTGAGAAACAGCCAACGCGTGCGCGGCGTGATGGCCGCCTGCAACTGCGCCGCCGTCAGGCGAAAGCCGTTCTCCTCGCCGCACGCCACCGACACCGGCACGCCGCCACAGATTTGCACGATGTCCGCGTACGAAGTCCAGTACGGCGCGGGCAGGATCACTTCGTCGCCCGGGTTCAGGCTCGCCATCAGCGCATTGAAGATCACCTGCTTGGCGCCCGCGCTCACGCTGATCTCGTCGAGTGCGAAGTCCAGCGCGTTGTCGCGCTTGAACTTCAACTGCACAGCCGCCTTCATCGCCGGGCTGCCGTCGAGCACCGTGTAGCGCGTGTCGCCGCGCGCAATCGCCTGCGAGGCGGCATGCCGGATGTTCTCGGGCGTGTCGAAATCGGGCTCGCCCGCGCCCAGCACGATCACCGGGCGGCCGGCGCGCTTGAGCGCCTGCGCGTGGTCGGTGATGCGCAGGATCTCCGAGACGTTGATGGCGCGCACACGTTGCGCCGGCGAGAACACGGCTGCGTCTGTCACTTCGCGTAGGCTTCCAATGGCTTGTCGTTGGGTTCGAGCAAGAGCTGCTTGAGCGCGGGGCTCATCGGCAGGTTGAGGCTGGTGTTCTTCGGTGGAATCGCGGCCACGAACCACTTGGTGTAGATCTTCTCGAGCTCACCGCTCTTCATGAGCTTGCGCAGCGACTCGTCCACCGCCGCCTTGAAGGCCGGGTCGTCCTTGCGGAACAGCAGCGCGATCGGCTCCGAGCCCAGCGCCTCGCCGGTGATGCGGTAGGCCGTCGGGTTCTTCGAGTTCGCGATGATCCCGGCGAGCAGGTTGTCGTCGAGCACGAAGGCATCTGCGCGGCCCGACTCCATGAGGAGGAAGCTCTCCAGGTGGTCCTTGCCGAGCATCGTGTTGTACGAGACGTTCTGCGCGCGCTCGCGCTTGCGCAGCAGCTGCACGGCGGTGGTGCCGGTGGAGGCCGACACGTTGCGGCCCGCGAGCTGGTCGAGCGTGGTGATGCCCGAGTCAACCTTGGTCGCCATGCGCACCTCGCTCACATACGTGGTGAGTGCGAAGGCCACCTGCTGCTGGCGCGCGGTGTTGTTGGTGGTGGGGCCGCAGCCGATGTCCAGCGTGCCGTTCTGCACCAGCGGAATGGTGTTCTGCGCGGTCACGGCCATGTATTCGAGCCTGGCGTTGGGCGTGATGTCCTTCAGCACGCGCTCGCAGAGCTCGACGTGGTAGCCCACGTACTTCTCGCCCGCGCCCAGCATGTAGGCCATCGGCGGCGAGGCTTCGCGCACGCCGAGCACGACCTTGCCGCTCGCCTTGATCTTGTCGAGCGTGCCGCCCGCAGGCGCGGCCTGCTGCGCGGTGGCGCTGCCGAAGGCGAGCGCGAGCAGCGTGGCAGTGGCGAGGGTCTTCAGTTGCATCTTCATCATCTCTCTGTCTCCTGGTGGTTTTTCTTGGGTACGCGCGGCCGCCTCCTTGCCGCTGCAGCGAAGTGCTGCGCGGCAGGAACAACGGGCCGGGGTCGATCAGTCGCCGATGTCGAAGGTCACGCCTTGCGCCAGAGGCAATGCCGTCGAGTAGTTGATGGTGTTGGTCGCACGGCGCATGTACGCCTTCCAGCTGTCGGAGCCCGCTTCACGCCCGCCGCCGGTTTCCTTCTCGCCGCCGAAGGCGCCGCCGATCTCGGCACCGCTCGGGCCGATGTTGACGTTGGCGATGCCGCAGTCCGACCCCGCGCTGGACATGAAGCGCTCGGCCTCGCGCACGTTGAGCGTGAAGATCGACGACGACAGGCCCGCGCCCACCGCGTTGTGCCATTCGATGGCTTCGTCCAGCGTGCTGTAGCGCACCACGTAGAGGATGGGCGCGAAGGTCTCGCGCAGCACCGGGCCGTCGTGCGACTTCAGTTCCACCAGCGCGGGCCGCACGTAGTAGGCGTCCTGCGTGCCGATGCCATCCACGCGGCTGCCGCCATGCACCTTCGCGCCGATCTCGCGGCTTTCGCTCAGGGCCTTCTGCATGCCCTCGAAGGCCGCGCGGTCGATCAGCGGACCGACCAGCGTGCCGGCCTCGCGCGGATCGCCCACCTGCACATTGCCGTAGACCTTCGCGAGCTTGGGCACGAGCTGGTCGTACACGCTGTCGTGCACGAACAGGCGCCGCAGCGTCGTGCAGCGCTGGCCGGCCGTGCCCATGGCTGCGAAGGCGATGCCACGCAGCGTGAGATCGAGGTCGGCCGAGGGCGTGACGATGGCGGCGTTGTTGCCGCCGAGTTCGAGAATCGCGCGAGCGAAGCGCGCGGCCAGCTTGGGCCCGACCTGCCGACCCATCGCCGTGGAGCCGGTCGCCGAGAGGATCGGCACGCGATGGTCGTCCACCAGCACTTCGCCGATGTCGCGCTGGCCCAGCAAGAGACCCAGCAGGCCTTCGGGCGCGTCGCCGAAACGGGCGATGGCGCGTTCGGCGATGGCGTGCACGGCCAGTGCGGTGAGCGGTGTTTTCTCGGACGGCTTCCACACCACCGAGTCGCCGCACACGAGCGCGAGTGCCGCATTCCACGACCACACGGCCACGGGGAAGTTGAAGGCCGAGATCACGCCGCAGACGCCCAGCGGATGCCAGGTTTCCATCATCCGGTGCTCGGCGCGCTCGGTGGCCAGCGTGAGGCCGTAGAGCTGGCGCGAGAGGCCGACCGCGAAGTCGCAGATGTCGATCATTTCCTGCACCTCGCCCGCGCCTTCGGACGGGATCTTGCCGGCCTCCAGCGTGACGAGGCGTCCGAGGTCGCGCTTGGCGGCGCGCAGCTCTTCGCCCAGGAGACGCACCAGCTCGCCGCGCCGCGGCGCCGGCACATTGCGCCAGGCCTTGAAGGCCTCGTGCGCCCGGCCGATCGCGCCGGTGGCTTCCACGGCCGTGGTCTGCGGCACCTCTGCGATCACCTCGCCGCTGACCGGCGAGCGCACCGTCAGCTCGCCGCCGGTGTAGGCGGCGCGGGGCACGCCCAGGCGCTGCAGCAATTGTTCGACTTCGGTGGGGACAGAAAGGGTGGCTTGGGCTTCAGACATGGGCGCGCTCCGGGAAGGAGGGAGAAGAAAGACAACAGGAGGCCGGGGAAATGCGGCCAATATCTGCGAATCCCGCGCGCTTGCCTAGTGAAAAAAAGGAAGGACTTGATGCGTTTGCGGAATGAACTCGGCGCCTGCTCCCCGCGCGACGCGGTGCGCGCCTACGCGCAACCCGCCGCCCCGCGCCCAAGATTCGCGCGATGAAAGTCATCCACGCCCTCTACGCCGCGATCCACGCACTGATGGCACTCGCGTTCGCGGTCGCCTCGCTCGTGCTGGTCGTGATCGCGGCGCGTGCGGGCTGGGGCGCCGTGATGCAGGGCCTGGACCTTCCGGCGGCCGAGGCGATCATCGAAGCGGTGGGCCTGCTCGCAGCCGGCGTCGTGGCGCTGCAGATCTCGCAGACCGTGCTCGAAGAAGAGGTGGTGCGCGACGCGCACATCGGCGCACCCACGCGCGTGCGCCGGTTCCTCTCGCGCTTCATGGTGGTGATCGTGGTGGCCGTCGCGGTCGAAGGGTTGGTCGCGACCTTCAAGGCGCGCGAAGCGCCCGAGTTGATGCTGCACGCCGCCGCCATGCTCGGTGCCGTGGGCCTGCTGATGGCAGGCTGGGGCCTCTTCATCCGCCTGAACCGCTACGCCGAGGAGCTGGAGCCCGAGGCCATGGCAGAGGCCAAGAGCGAAGACCGCAAGCTGAAGTGATCAGTCCGGGCCGGGCGCCTCGGGCAGCGAGATCTTCTGCCCGCCCGGCGAGCCCGCCAGGCTCTGCGCCGGCCGCCTGAGCGTCGCATCGAAGGGATTGATCTTCGGTCCGATGGCGGCGGCTTCCCGCTTGAGCAACTCCACCACCGTCGGCATGCGGTCCGCATTGAGCCGGTCGGCAATCGTGCCGACGCTCAGCGCGGCCACCGCGCGCCCTTCACGGTCGAGGATGGGCACCGCCACGCCCGCCATGCCTTCGAGCAGCCCGGTGTTGCGGCCTGCGTAGCCGGCCTGCCGCACGCGCTCGATTTCGGTGCGCAGATAGACCTCGTCGTACACGCCGTACTCGCGCACCCGCGAGAGATTGAAGCGGATCACCTCTTCGCGCTCCGCCTCCGGCAGGAACGCGAGGATCGCCAGCGCGCCCTGCCCCACGCCCAGTGCGATGCGCCCGCCGATGTCGCCGGTGAACGAGCGGATGGGAAACGGCCCCTCGCTGCGGTCCAGGCAGATGGCGTCGAAGCCGCTGCGCGCCAACAGGAAGATGCTGTCGCCCAGGCTCGCGCACAGCCGCAGCAGTACCGGCCGGCAAATCGAGCGCAGGTCGCCGGGGTTGCCCGCGCTCGCCGCGAGCGCAAAGAAATCGATGCCGAGGCGATAGAGCTTGGTGCGCTCGTCCTGCTCGACCATGCCCTCGGCCATGAGCGCCTGCAGCAAACGGTGCGTGGTGGCTTGCGTGAGGCCCACGGAACGTGCGATCTGGGTCACGCGACCGCCCTCGGCCTGCACCGCGCCGAGCGCGCGGATCACCGAAAAGACGCGCGGCACGCCGCCGCTGGACGCGGGCGACGCCGAGGCCGCCTCCGAAGTGCTTTCCATACCTTGCTCCCGTGGAATTCTTTGGGTCGATTTTGTCGATGATATTCCAATGAATGGAATAAATCGCAGAAAGATTCTGATTAGTGGAATACCCGAGGCGTTCTGGCGCAATCGTTGCAATAGAGTGAATCGAAAGTACCCAGCAGTCCATGGCCTGCACCAAGGTGTCGCACGCCATCTTTCCTGCCCCCACGAAAGGCGTTTCCATGTCATTCCTACGGCTTACCGACGTGACCAAGTTCTACGGCAGCACCCGCGCGGTGTCGGCGATGAACCTCAGCGTCGAAAAGGGCGAGTTCGTGTCGCTGCTCGGCCCCTCGGGCTGCGGCAAGACCACGACGCTGCAGATGATTGCGGGCTTCGAGGCGGTCTCCAGCGGCCGCATCGAACTCGCGGGCAAGGACATCACGAATGCCAAGGCCAACACGCGCGGCCTGGGCATCGTGTTCCAGAGCTACGCGCTCTTTCCGCACATGACGGTGGCCGACAACGTGAGCTTCGGCCTGGAGATGCGCAAGATGCCGAAGGCCGAGCGCGCCGACCGCGTGAAGCAGGCACTGGCGCTGGTGCATCTGGAGATGCACGCCACGCGTTATCCGCGCGAACTCTCGGGCGGCCAGCGGCAGCGCGTGGCGCTCGCCCGCGCGCTGGTGATCGAGCCGCCGGTGCTGCTGCTCGACGAACCGCTCTCCAACCTGGACGCCAAGCTGCGCGAGGAGATGCAGTTCGAGCTGCGCCAGATCCAGCGCAAGGTCGGCACCACCACGGTGATGGTCACGCACGACCAGAGCGAGGCCATGTCGATCAGCGACCGCGTGGTGGTCATGGAAGGCGGCTGCGCCACGCAGATCGATCATCCGCACCGCGTGTACGAGCATCCGAGCACGCGCTTCATCTCCACCTTCGTGGGCAAGGCCAACCTGCTGAACGGGCGCGTGACGGCCTGCGGCACCGGCAGCTGCAAGGTCGAGGTCGGCCCGCTCGCGGTGCAGGTCGATGACGACGGTTTCAAGACCGGCGCCGCGGTGCTCATGAGCGTGCGGCCCGAAAAGCTCCAGCTCGTCATGGCCGGCCGCGGCCGGCTCGACGGCACGGTGCAGGAACGCTTCTTCCTCGGCAGCCAGTGGCTCTACCGCGTGAACACGCCCGCCGGTGACCTGATGGTGTTGAGCCCCAACGACGGCCGCGAGGCGCTGGACGAAGGCAACGCCGTGGGCATCGACTGGCCCGCGCACTGCACGCGGCTGCTGCCGGCCGAGGAGGCGGTCGCGGCATGAGCGGCATCCGAAACAAGGCCGCGCCATGGTGGCTGTCGGGCCCCGCCCTGCTTCTCTTCACCGCGCTGCTGCTGGTGCCGCTGCTGCTCACCGCGGTGCTGTCGTTCAACGTGTACGACCCAGCCACCGGGCCGAAGGCGGGCGAGTTCACGCTGGAACACTACGCGCACGTGTTCACCGACTCGTACTACCACGGCATCTTCTGGCGCACCTTCTGGATCTCGGCGCTGGTCACCTTGATCTGCGTGGTCATCGGCGCGCCCGAGGCCTATGTGCTCAGCCGCATGCGCAACCCGTGGCGCTCGATCCTGTTGCTGGTGGTGCTCGCGCCGCTGCTGGTGTCGGTGGTGGTGCGCGCCTTCGGCTGGAGCATGCTGCTCGGCCCCGAGGGCGCGGTCAATTCGCTGCTGGGCCTCGTGGGCATCGGGCCGGTGAAGATGCTCTACACCGAGATCGCGGTGATCGTCGCGCTGGTGCACGTGATGCTGCCGTTCATGGTGATCCCGGTATGGACCTCGCTGCAGAAGCTGGACCCGGGTGTCGAGAACGCGGCGCTCTCGCTCAAGGCCTCGCCGTTCACCACGCTGCGGCGCATCGTGCTGCCGCAGGTGATGCCGGGCATTCTTTCCGGCAGCCTGATCGTGTTCGGCCTGGCCGCGAGTTCGTTCGCGATTCCCGGGCTGCTCGGCGGGCGTCGACTGAAGATGGTCGCGACGGTCGTCTACGACGAGTACCTGAGCGAGCTCAATTGGCCGCTCGGTGCCGCCATCGCACTCACGCTGCTCGCCGCGAACCTCATCGTGATGCTGAGCTACAACCGCCTCGTCGAAGGCCGCTACAAGAAAGCGCTGGGCTGAAATGACCCCCACGCTCCATCACTTCGTGTATTCGCTGCCCCCCGAGGGGGCGCAGGCCTCCCTTGGGGCGGCCCGGCGGGAGGCCTCGGCATGAGCAAGAACGGCCCCTTCGCCCTCGCGTTCAACGCGCTCGTCATCACCTTCATGCTGGCGCCGCTGCTGGTGGTGTGCATCGTCGCGTTCACGCCCGAGAACACGCTGACTATTCCGACCACCAGCTTCTCGCTGCGCTGGTTCGCCGCGGTGTTCGCGCACCCGGACTTCATGCAGTCGTTCTGGAACAGCCTGTGGCTCGCGCTGGCCTCGGCCACCATCGCCACGCTGCTGGCGGTGCCGGCGGGCATGGCGATCACGCGCTACGAGTTTCCGGGGCGCGATTTCTTGAATGGCCTCTTTCTCTCGCCGCTGATCATTCCGCACCTGGTGCTGGGCGTGGCGCTCTTGCGCCTGTTCGCGCTGGTGGGTGGCACGGGCAGCTTCGGCTGGCTGGTGATGGCGCATGCGCTCATCGTCACGCCCTACACGCTGCGCCTGGTGGTGGCGGCGCTCGTGGGCTTCGACCGCAGCGCCGAGCAGGCCGCGCTTTCGCTGGGCGCGAGCCAGGCGACGGTGTTCCGGCGCATCACGCTGCCGATGATCCTGCCGGGCGTGACCGGTGGCTGGATGCTCGCTTTCATCAACAGCTTCGACGAAGTGACGATGTCGATCTTCGTGACCTCGCCGAGCACGGTGACGCTGCCGGTGCGCATGTACATGTATGCGACCGAGTCGATCGATCCGCTGATGGCCGCGGTGTCGGCGCTGATGGTGGCGGTGACCGCGGTGGCGATGGTGATCCTCGACCGGCTCTACGGGCTGGACCGCGTGCTGGTGGGGCGCAAGTAGATGGCATCGAACGCAACAAACCACGCATTGCTGCATCGCGTGGCCGAGACCGGCCGTGTCGCCGTGCCCTTCACGCTCGACGGTGAGCCCGCTTCTGCATTGGCCGGCGACACGGTGCTCACCGCCGTACTCACGCAAGGCAGCCAACTCCGCCGCAACGAATTCAGCGACATGCCGCGCGCCGGCTTCTGCATGATGGGCGCCTGCCAGGACTGCTGGATCGCCACCGCCGAAGGCGAGCGCCTGCGTGCCTGCTCGACCTTCATCGCGCCGGGGATGGAACTGGTCACCGGACGGAGCGGCGCATGACGACGAATGCCGAGCTTCAACCCGTGATCGTCGGCGCCGGGCCGGCCGGTGTGCGCGCGGCAGAGGCGCTGGTTGCACATGGACTGCGCCCCGTCGTGATCGACGAGTCCTCGCGTGCCGGCGGACAGATCTACCGCCGGCCACCCGCCAACTTCATCCAGCGCACCGCGGCCACGCTCTACGGCTTCGAGGCCTCGCGTGCGAACGCGGTGCACGAAGCTTTCGACGCGCTGCGCGATCGCATCGACTACCGCCCCGACAGCCTGGTGTGGAATGCACAGGCCGGCGTGCTCGACGTGCTGCACAACCCGACACGCACCACCACGCGCGTGCCCCATGGCGCACTGATCGTCGCAACCGGCGCGACCGACCGCGTGCTGCCCGTGCCTGGGTGGACCTTGCCTGGCGTCTACACGCTCGGCGGCGCGCAGGTCGCGCTCAAGTTCCAGGGCTGCGCCATCGGCGAGCGCGTGGTGTTCATGGGCACGGGGCCGTTGCTGTATCTCGTGGCGTATCAATACGCGAAGGCCGGCGCGAAGGTTGCGGCCGTGCTGGACACCGCGCGGCTCACCGACCAGATCGCCGCGACGCCCGCGATGCTGCGCCAGCCCGCCGTGTTCGCGAAGGGCGTGTACTTCGTCGCATGGCTGCGCGCGCATGGCGTGCCGCTGCACAGCGGCGTGCGGCCGCTGCGCGTGACCGGCGACGACGAGGCGCGGCGTGTCACCGGCATTGCGTGGCACGACGGCCGCGAGGAGCGCGCGCTCGACTGCGACGCCGTCGGCTTTGGCTACGCACTGCGCTCCGAAACCCAGCTCGCCGATCTGCTCGGCTGCCGTTTCGAATTCGCTTCGATGCACCGCGCCCACCTGCCGGTGCGCGACGCGGCGGGCCGCGCCAGCGTCGAAGGCGTCTACCTCGCGGGCGATGGCGCCGGCATCATGGGCGCCGATGCGGCCGAGTGGGCGGGCGAGCGCGCCGCGCTCGCGCTGCTGGCGGACCGTGGCGTGGCCATCGACACCGCGCGCGCCGAAGCGCTCGAACGCAAGCTCGAAGGACTGACGGGTTTCCGCCGTGGACTGGAGCGCGCCTTTCCGCTGCCGCAGGACTGGGCCGCGAACGCGCCCGACGACCTCGTCATCTGCCGCTGCGAGAACGTCACCGCCGGCACGCTGCGCCAGACCGTTGTCGTCAACGGCGCCGACGAGATGAACCGCCTGAAGGCGCTGTCTCGCGTCGGCATGGGCCGCTGCCAGGGCCGCATGTGCGGCGTGGCCGCGGCAGAAATCCTCGCGCATGCGACGGGCCAGCCGCTGCAGCAGGTGGGCCGGCTGCGCGGGCAGGCGCCGATCAAGCCGATCCCGATCCATCTCGCCGTGCGCGCGGCCAGCGAAGGAGCGAGCGCATGAGTTCGCTCCGAACCCTGCGCACCGACGTGGCCATCGTCGGCGGCGGCATCGTCGGCTC
Organism: Variovorax boronicumulans; assembly: GCF_030812215.1. Classification (GTDB taxonomy): domain Bacteria; phylum Pseudomonadota; class Gammaproteobacteria; order Burkholderiales; family Burkholderiaceae_C; genus Variovorax; species Variovorax boronicumulans_C. The sequence continues at coordinate 354,041 of NZ_JAUSSG010000005.1, forward strand.
GTCGGCTGCGCTCGCGCTGCGGCAGATGGGCATCGGCGTCGCGCTGCTGGAGCGCGACCTCTGCGGCTCGCGCTCCAGCGGCGTCAACTTCGGCGGCGTGCGGCGCCAGGGGCGGCCGCTGAGCCAATTGCCGCTCGCGCAACGCGCCCACCAGATCTGGGGGCGCCTGCCCTCGCTGCTCGGCACCGACGGCGAGTATCTGCGCTCGGGCCATTTCAAGATCGCGCGCAGCGAATCCGACATGGCCTCGCTCGAGCGCTACCGCGCGCAGAGCCTGGACTTCGACCTCGGGCTCGAACTGATCTCCGCCGCCCGCCTGCGCGAACGCTGCCCGTGGCTCGGCCCGCGTGCGGTCGGCGGCTCGCTGTGCGTGGAAGACGGCCAGGCCAACCCGCGTCTGGTGTCGCCCGCCTTCGCGCTCGCGGCGCAGCGCGCGGGCGCGCAGATCTTCGAGCGCCACAAGGTCGACGAAGTGGCGCACGACGGCGCGATGTTCATGCTGCGCTCGGGCAATGCGCTCGAAGTGCATGCGCCGATGCTGCTCAACTGCGCGGGCGCATGGGCCGGCCCCCTCGCCGCCCAGTTCGGCGAGGCGGTGCCGCTGCGCGCGAGCCACCCGGTGATGGCGGTGACCGAGCCGCTGCCGCACTTCATGGTCTGGAGCCTCGGTGTCGAGGGCGGCGGCATCTACGGCCGGCAGGTGGCGCGCGGCAACCTGGTGCTCGGTGGCGGCCGTGGGTATGCGCTCGATGCCGACCGCGCCCGCGTCGACCGCGACGCCATCGCCACGCTCGCGCTGCAGGCCATCGAGCTGCTGCCCGCGCTGCGCCATGCGCACTTCATCCGCACCTGGAGCGGCACCGAGGGCAACATGCCCGACCGCCAGCCGGTGCTCGGCCCGAGCCGCACCACGCCCGGGCTGTTCCATGGCTTCGGCTTCTCGGGCGCGGGCTTCCAGATCGGCCCGGCCGCCGGCGAGGTGCTGGCCGAGCTGGTGCGCGATGGCCGCAGCAGCACGCCGATCGATGCGTTCGCGGTCGACCGCGCCTTCCCTGAGGAAGAAGGGGAAGCCGCGGATGAAGAGCAGACCCACTCCCCTCTCACTTCCGTCCCCACCCTCTCCTGAAAGGCAACCACCATGTCCCGTATCCAGAAGACTTTTTCCCTTCGCCGGACCCTGCTCGGGGCAGCGGCGGTTTCGCTGCTCGCGGCCGGCGGCGCGGCGAGCGCGCAGACCAAGACGCTCTACATCGGCATGAACGGCGGCACCATGGAGAAGGCGTACACGCAGTACGTGTTCCCGGCCTTCGAGAAGCTCTACGGCGCGAAGGTGGTGGTGGTGCCGGGCACCTCGTCCGACATCCTCGCGAAGGCGCAGGCCAACAAGGACAAGCCGCAGATGCACGTGATGTTCCTGGACGACGGGATCATGGTGCGCGCCATCGGCATGGGCCTGTGCCAGAAGCAGAAGCCCAACCCGTCGCTGGCCGAGATCTACCCCGCCGCACGCTTCAAGGACGACATGGCCAGCGGCGTGAGCCTGGGCATGACGGGTCTCGCCTACAACGCCAAGATGTTCAAGGAAAAGGGCTGGGCCGCACCCACCTCGTGGATGGACCTGGCCGATCCGAAGTTCAAGGGCAAGGTGGTGTTCCAGTCGATGTCGTCCTCGTCGTTCGGGCTGCACGGCTTTTTGATGTTCAACCGCATCCAGGGTGGCAACGACAAGAACGTGGAGCCCGGCTTCAAGGCCTGGCCCACCACCGTCGGCCCTAACGTGCTCGAGTACATCCCGAGCTCGGCCAAGCTCTCGGAGATGGTGCAGACGGGCGAGGCCGCGATCTTCCCGCTCACGCCCACGGCCGTGGCTGCGCTCAAGGCCAAGGGCATTCCGGTGGAGTACGCGCCGCCCAAGGAAGGCGCGGTGGTGCTGATGGTGGGCCAGTGCGTGATCGCCAACAACAGCGAGCCCGAGCTGTCGCAGAAGCTCGCCGAGTTTTTGCTGAGTCCGCTCGCGCAGGCCAACGTGCTTCAGTACGGCGCACAGATCCCGACCAACCCGAAGGCGCCGGCCGTGGGCGAAGGCGCGACGCAGGTGGCGGACATCAACAAGTGGATGAAGACCGCGATCACCATCGACTGGGAGAGCATCAACGCGAACCGGCCGGCGTGGAATTCGCGCTGGAACAAGACGATCGAGAAGTAGGCGCCGGCCTCAAGCCGCGCGGTTGGCTTCAACGATCCAGCCCGCGGCCTTCTCCGCCATCATCAGCGTGGGGCTGTTCGTGTTGCCGCTCGTGATGGTCGGCATCGCGCCCGCATCGACCACGCGCAGGCCCTGGATGCCGCGCACGCGCAGCTTTGCATCGAGCACCGCCATCGGGTCGCTGTCGGCACCCATCTTCGTGGTGCCGACCGGGTGGAAGATGGTGGTCGCGATGTCGCCGGCCAGGCGCGCGAGGTCTTCGTCGGTCTGGTACTGCACGCCGGGCTTCCACTCCTGGGGCTTGTACTTGGCGAGCGCGGGCTGCGCGGCGATGCGGCGCGTCACGCGCAGCGAATCGGCCGCCACCTTGCGGTCTTCGTCGGTGCTCAGGTAGTTGGGCGCGATGGCGGGCGCATCTTCGAAGCGCTTGCTCTTGATGCGCACCGAGCCCCGGCTGGTCGGGTTGAGGTTGCACACGCTCGCGGTGAAGGCCGGAAAGCTGTGCAGCGGATCGCCGAAGGCATCGAGCGACAGCGGCTGCACATGGTATTCGAGGTTCGGCCACTCGTAGGCGTCGGAGCTGCGCGTGAAGGCGCCCAGCTGCGACGGCGCCATGCTCATCGGGCCGCTGCGCTTCATCAGGTATTCGAGGCCGATCTTCGCCTTGCCGACCATCGACGACGCCAGCACGTTGAGCGTGGGCGCGCCGTCGATCTTGTAGACCGCGCGGATCTGCAGATGGTCCTGCAGGTTGGCGCCGACGCCGGGTGCATCGAGCACCACGTCGATGCCGTGCTGCTGCAGCAACGCGGCCGGGCCGACGCCCGAGAGCTGCAGGATCTGCGGCGAGCCGATGGCGCCCGCAGAGAGGATCACCTCGCGCTCGGCATGCGCGGTGCTCATCTCGCTGCCGTTCCACACTTCGGCGCCGGTGCAGCGCTTCGTGCCGTCGGCCTGCGTCTCGAACAGGAGGCGCGAGACCTGTGCGCCGGTCCACAACTCGAAGTTGGGCCGGCCGTAGCAGGTGGGCCGCAGGAACGCCTTGGCCGTGTTCCAGCGCCAGCCGTTCTTCTGGTTGACCTGGAAGTAGCCCACGCCCTCGTTGCTGCCGCGGTTGAAGTCGGTGGTGTGCGGCACGCCGGCCTGCACCGCGGCTTCAGCGAACGCATCGAGGATGTCCCAGCGCAGGCGCTGCTTCTCCACGCGCCACTCGCCGCCTGCGCCGTGCATCTCGTCGGCGCCGAGGTAGAAGTCCTCGTGCTTCTTGAAGGCCGGCAGCACGTTCTGCCAGCGCCAGCCGTCGTCGCCGGTGAGGTCGGCCCACTGGTCGTAGTCGCGCGACTGGCCGCGCATGTAGATCATTCCGTTGATGCTGGAGCACCCGCCCAGCGTCTTGCCGCGCGGATAGCGCAGCGTGCGGCCGTTGAGGCCCGCGTCGGGCTCGGTGTTGTAGAGCCAGTCGGTGCGCGGGTTGCCGATGCAGTAGAGGTAACCGACCGGAATGTGGATCCAGTGGTAGTCGTCCTTGCGGCCGGCCTCGATGAGCAGCACGCGCTTGGTCTTGTCGGCGCTCAGGCGGTTGGCGATGAGCGAGCCTGCCGTGCCGGCGCCGATGATGATGTAGTCGAAGGTGGTGTCGCTCAACGGTGTCTCCAATCTGGTTGTTCTTTTCTCGGGCGCGCAATGTCTCCCCGCACATGCGTCTTGCCAGCGCTCCCGCGGAACCGGGTCCGCCGGGCCGCCGGAAGCGCCCCCTCGAGGGAGGATGCGAGCGACACGAAGTGCGCGAGAGTCGGGGGTGGGCTTACTTTGCCGTGGGCATGACGAACTCGGCGCCCTTGCCGATGCTCTCGGGCCAGCGCTGCATGATCGACTTCTGCTTCGTATAGAAGCGCACGCCCTCTTCGCCGTACGCGTGCATGTCGCCGAACAGGCTCTTCTTCCAGCCGCCGAAGCCGTGCCAGGCCATCGGCACCGGAATCGGCACGTTGATGCCCACCATGCCCACCTGGATGCGCCGGCTGAACTCGCGCGCCACGTTGCCGTCGCGGGTGAAGCAGCTCACGCCGTTGCCGAACTCGTGGGCGTTGATGAGGTCCACCGCGTCCTTGAAGTTCTCCACGCGCACGCAGCTGAGCACCGGGCCGAAGATTTCTTCCTTGTAGATGCGCATCTCGGGCGTGACGTGGTCGAAGAGGGTGCCGCCCATCCAGAAACCATCGCCGCAGCCTTCGCCGGCCTTGTTGCCGTCGAACACGCGGCCATCGACCAGCAGCTTCGCGCCTTCCTTCTCGCCTTGCGCGATGTAGCCGGTGATGCGCTCGTGCGCCGCGCGCGTGACGATCGGGCCCATCTCGGCCGCGAGGTTGGTGCCGTTGAGCACCTTGAGCGTCTTCGTGCGCTCGATGAGCTTGGGGATCACCTTGTCCGCCACGTCGCCCACCAGCACCGCGACGCTGATCGCCATGCAGCGCTCGCCGGCCGAGCCGTAGCCCGCGCCGATCAGTGCATCCACCGTCTGGTCGATGTCCGCATCGGGCATGACCACCATGTGGTTCTTCGCACCGCCCAGGGCCTGCACGCGCTTGCCGTGGCGGGCGCCGGTTTCGTAGATGTAGTTGGCGATCGGCGTAGAGCCGACGAAGCTGATGGCCTTGACGTCGGGGTGCTCGATCAGCGCATCGACCGCCGCCTTGTCGCCCTGCACGACGTTGAACACGCCATCGGGCAGGCCCGCTTCCTTGAACAGCTCGGCGATGCGCAGCGACGGGCTCGGATCGGTCGGGCTGGGCTTGAGCACGAAGGTGTTGCCCGCGGCAATGGCCACCGGGAACATCCACATCGGCACCATCACCGGGAAGTTGAAGGGCGTGATGCCGGCGACCACGCCCAGGGGCTGGCGCAGCGTCCAGTTGTCGATGCCGGTGCTCACCTGGTCGGTGAAGTCGCCCTTGAGGAGTTGCGGGATGCCGCAGGCGAATTCGACGATGTCGATGCCGCGCGAGACCTCGCCCTGCGCGTCGGTGAAGACCTTGCCGTGCTCGGCGGTGATGAGGTGGGCGAGCTCGTCCTTGTGCTCGTTGAGCAGCTGCAGGAACTTGAACATCACGCGCGCCCGGCGGATCGGCGGCGTGTCGGCCCAGGCGGGGAACGCGGCTTGGGCGGCGGCCACGGCGGCCGAGACCTGCGCCGCGTCGGCGAGGCCGACCTTGCCGGTGACGGCCCCCGTGGCGGGATTCGTCACATCCTGCGTGCGGCCCGAGGTGTTGGCGGCGGGCAGGCCGGCGATGTGGTGGTCGATATTTCTGATATTCATGGACATGATGGGTCTCCTTGGGGGCAATTTGGCCTGTTCCTCGAAGGAAAGGCCAATGAATTCGACGCCACGGGCTTATAAATCGGACTTATATGACTACCGCCGCCATGGACCTCCAGATTTTGCGCGCCTTCGTTCTCGCAGCGAAGGAGGGCAACGTCTCCCGCGCCGCCGAACGGCTGCACCTCACGCAGCCGGCGGTGAGCCTGCAGCTCAAGCGCTTTGCCGAGGAAACCGGGCTCGTGCTCTTCACGCGCACGCCGCACGGGCTCGCGCTCACGGCCGACGGCGCGGCGATGCTGCCGCAGGCCGAGCGGGTGCTGGCCGCCGTCGGCGACCTGCAGCAGGCGGCGCGCAAGCTCCAGGGCACGGTGCGCGGGGCGCTGCGCATCGGCACCATCCTCGACCCCGAGTTCACGCGCCTGGGCGTGTTCCTGCGCGAGCTGGTCGAGGCCGCGCCGCAGATCGAGACCGAACTGCGCCACGGCATGAGCGGCAGCGTGCTGGCGCAGCTGCTGCGCGGCGACCTGGACGTGGGCTTTCACCTCGACCCGGGCGAAGACGGCCAGACAACGACAACACCGGCGCTGTCGGTCCGCACCCTCACCCGCTTCACCTACCGCGTGGTCGCGCCCGCCGGCTGGGGCCCGCAGGTGCAGGGTCGCGACTGGAAGGCGCTGGCCGCCCTGCCCTGGCTCGCGACGCCGCCCGAGTCGGCGCACCACCGGCTGCTGGAGCGCGTGTTCGCGCCGCTCGGCCTTTCGCCGCGGCGGGTGGCGATGGTGGACCAGGAGGCATCGATGCTCGACCTGCTGAAGTCGGGCATTGGCCTGAGCCTCGTGCGCGACTCGATCGCGATCCGCGAATGCCAGGCCCACGGCCTCGCGATGGCCGACCGGGTGCAGCTCGATTGCGCGCTGCGTTTTGTCTCGCTCGCATCGCGGCGCGACGAGCCGGTGATCGCCAGCGCCTGGGATGCGCTGGCCAAGGCCTGGAACTGAAGAAAAGCTGAAAAAACGGCGCGCCGCCCTACGCCAATGAGGGGTCTGGAGCACATGGGCGCAGGATGCACCCGGTTACGATGCGCGCGTCCCCCAAACCCGGTTATTTGTTTACTTTCTGCTCATCCGTCCCATGCCTTCCGCCACCCCGACTGCCGACGCCCAAGCCGCCGACAGCGCGTTGCCGCGTGTGGCGCAGCGGGAGCAGGAAGGCCGCCAATGGACGGTCGCCACCGGCCGCTGGACCGCGCTGGGCATGTCGTCGGTCCCGGCGTGGCAAGCCTTGTCGAAAAGCCTGGCGGCGGCACCTCCCGCGGACGACCGCGCCTGGGACCTGCGCCCCATCGTGCAGCTCGACCACATCGGCGCGCAGCTGCTGTGGGAGCACTGGCGCCACGAATGGCCCGCCACGCTGGAGATGGAGGCGCAGCACAAGGCGGTGCTCGACCAGGTGGCGCAATACACCGTCGCCACGCCGGATGAACCGCCCAGGACGCTGGCCGACCGCATCCGCACCTTCTCGCACAACGGGCCGCGCGCGATGTACGTCATGCGCGACTTCGTCGGCCTCATCGGCCAGCTCGCGCTCGATGTCGGCAGGCTGATCCGCGCACCGCACCGCGCGCCGTGGCGCGATTTCTCGGGGCATCTCTATCAGTTCGGCGCGACGGCGCTGCACATCACGGCGCTGGTCGGCCTCCTGATCGGCGTGGTGCTGGCCTACCTGATCTCGCAGCAGCTTCGCAACTACGGCGCCGAAGCCTTCGTGGTGAACATCCTCGGGCTCTCGCTGGTGCGCGAGCTCGGGCCGGTGCTGGCCGCGGTGCTGATCGCCGGGCGATCGGGCTCGGCCATCACCGCGCAGATCGGCGTGATGCGGGTGACCGAGGAGCTCGATGCGATGCGCGTCATGGGCATCCCGCACGGCTTTCGCCTGGTGATGCCGCGCGTGCTGGCGCTGGCGATCGCGATGCCGCTCATCAGCCTCTGGACCTCGATGGCGGCGCTGCTGGGCGGCATGCTCGCGGCCGACGCGGCACTCGATATTTCGCCGGCCTACTTTCTTTCTGCGCTGCCGCGCGCGGTGCCGATCGCGAACCTCTGGCTCGCGATGGCCAAGTCGGCGGTGTTCGGCATCCTGATCGCGTTGATCGGCTGCTACTTCGGCATGAAGGTCAAGCCCAACACCGAGAGCCTCGGGCGCGGCACGACGTCGTCGGTGGTGACATCGATCACCGCGGTGATCCTGGTCGACGCGCTGTTCGCGGTGCTTTTCAAAGGCATCGGATTCCGGGGATGAATACCGCCGTGAACAACAACAGCAACGACGCCACCGTGGTCGACATCCGCAAGCTCTGGACGGTGTTCAAGAGCGCCGATGGCGAGCAGGTGGTGCATCGCGATCTCGACATGCACATCGACCGCGGCGAGGTGCTCTCGCTGGTGGGCGGCTCGGGCACCGGCAAGACGGTGCTGCTGCGCCAGATCCTCGGGCTGGAAAAGCCGACGCAGGGCGTGGTCGAGGTGCTGGGCCAGGAGCCGGGCGAACTCAGCGCCTCGGGCGCGGCCAACGTGGGCATGCTGTTCCAGCACGGCGCGCTGTTCTCTGCCTTCAGCGTGCTGGAGAACATCGCCTTTCCACTGCGCGAACTGAAGCTGCTGCCCGACGAGCTGATCCGCCACGCGGCGCTCGTGAAGCTGCAGATGGTGGGGCTGGAGCCGCAGCACGCGAACAAGAGCCCGTCGGACCTGTCGGGCGGCATGATCAAGCGCGTGGCGCTGGCGCGCGCGCTCATCATGGATCCGCCGCTGCTGCTGCTGGACGAACCCACCGCGGGCCTGGACCCCGAGGCGTCCGACAGCTTCTGCAATTTGCTGCGCGGCCTGCACCGCGAGCTGGGCCTGACGGTGGTGATGGTCACGCACGACCTGGACACGCTGTTCGACCTGAGCACCCGCATCGCGGTGCTGGCCGACCAGAAAGTCATCGTCAGCGGCACGGCGCGCGAGGTCATTGCCTACCCGCATCCGTTCATCCACGAATACTTTCTAGGAGGGCGCGGCCAGCGCGCCCTGGAGGCGCTGCATGACAAGCCAGCCACAGAACAACACGCGCCGCGGCCCGAAGCCGCGCGCGCCGAAAGGTAGGTAGCCACCATGGAAAACAAGGCCCATGCCCTCGCCGCCGGCGCCTTCGTGCTCAGCCTCCTGGCCGTGCTCGTCGGGCTGGTGATCTGGTTCACGCGCGACAACACCGTGCGCAACGTCTACGAGCTTTCCACCCGCGATGCGGTCAGCGGCCTGCAGCCGCAGGCGATGGTGCGCTACCGCGGCATCGCGGTCGGCAAGGTGGCCTCGATCGACTTCGATCCGAAGGTGAAGGGCAACGTGCGCGTACGCATCACCGTCGACCAGCGCGTGCCCCTCACCACCTCCAGCTTTGCCACGCTGAGCTACCAGGGCGTGACGGGCCTGGCCTTCATCGCGCTGGACGACAAGGGCGAATCGCAGGTCGCGCTCAAGCCCAACAACGACGACCCGCCGCGCATTCCGCTCAAGCCCTCGATGCTCGCGCAGCTGCAGGACCGCGGCGAGGCCATCATCAACCAGGTCGAGGAAGTGACGAAACGTGCCAACCAGCTGCTGAGCGACCCGAACCAGAAGCGCGCGGCCGATGCGCTGGAGAACATCGCCGCGGCCTCGGCCAGCGCCAACACGCTGCTCAAGACGCTGGACACCACGGTGAAGACCGGCCTGAACCCGACGCTGGCCGCCATGCCCGACACGCTGGGCACGGTGAAGAAGGCCGCCAGCGACGTCTCGCGCGTGGCCAACAACTTCAACACCACCGTGGGTCGGCTCAACGCGCCCGACGGCCCGGTCGAGCGCCTGAGCGACGGCACCAAGGCGCTGGCGCAGGCGGTCGACTCGTTCAACGCGGCCACGCTGCCGCGCGTGAACCGCGTGGCCGACGACACCTCGCACGCGGTGCGCCGGCTGGGCCGCGCGGCGGACAGCATCAACGACAACCCGCAATCGCTGCTGTTCGGCAACGGCGGTGCCGCGGCGGGGCCGGGCGAGCCGGGTTTCTCCGCGCCGGCCGCGCGCCCTTGATCGAAGGTGACGAGCATGAAGACAACCACCCCAACGCTTTCAATGGCGCTCGCCGGCATCGGCCTTGCGGCGCTGGTCGCCGGCTGCGGCGCGCTGCCCGACAAGCCCGCGCGCGCGACGCTCTACGACTTCGGCCCCGGGCTCGCCGCCACGGCGCCGGCCGCCGCGCCCACTGCCGCGCTGCCGACCCTGGCGCTCGCCGAGTTCGAGAGCAACACACGGCTGGACGGCACGCAGATCCTCTACCGCCTGGGCTATGCGGACGCCAACGAGCTGCGCCCCTACGGCCAGTCGCGCTGGAGCCTGCCGCCCGCGCAGTTACTGCGCCAGCGGCTGCGCGACAGCCTCGCGGAGCACCGCATGGTGCTCGGCCCGGAAGAGAGCGCGACCATCGCCCGCACCAAGGGCGAGGTGCCCGACACGCTGCGCATCTCGCTGGACGAGTTCAGCCACTACTTCGATTCGCCCGCGAGCAGCGTGGGCCTCGTGCGCCTGCGCGCCACGCTGATCCGCGGCACCACGGGCGGCGACCGCGTGCTGGGCCAGCGGATGTTCACGGTGCGCCGCCCCGCGCCCAGCGCCGATGCGCCGGGCGGCGTGAAGGCGCTCGCGGCCGCCAGCGACGCGGCCGTGGCCGAGGTCACGCAGTGGATGGATGCACTGCAGCGCCAGCCGCGGCAGTAAGCTGTAGCCCGATTCGCAGCAACTTCCAACACCGAGGAGACCCGCCCCATGAACGCAACACGCATCGTCGGCATCCTGCTGGTCGTGGCAGGCATCGCGGGGCTGGGCCTCGGCGGCTTCAGCTTCACCAAGGAAACCCATCAGGCCAAGCTCGGGCCGCTGGAGTTCTCGGTGAAGGAAAAGCAGACCGTCAACTTCCCGGCCTGGGCCAGCGTGGCCGCCATCGTGGTGGGTGGCGCGCTGGTGCTGCTGGGCGGCAAAAAGAGTTGAGAAAGTGTGAATAAACCTACTGCGCGATCCGATCTCGCACCTGCGGTCCTCACCGTGCAGCGTACGGTTCCGGTCCGCGATGCAAGCTCGAACCGCTCGCTACGGTTTCTTCGCACCTTCTGAGCGCCCCCGCGTGCTGCGGGATTGACGGGTCAGGGGGAGAGGTCGCGGCGGGCTGCTGAAAGCTGCCGCCGGCCGACGTCAGCGGGGGCGAAGCCAGCCGCCATGCAATCCGTCACGGTGCCGGCGGTGCAATGGTGGCCGGAACATTTCTCCTCGTTCTTGCGCCGCGAAGGCCTTCGCACAATGCGCCCTCCTTCATTTCTGGCGCACTTCCATGAGCTCTCTTCAGATCATCCAGGACCACGACAAATGGCGCAAAGGCACCGGCGGCGCGCCCGCGGGGCTGGCGGGCGAAAGCGACGGCAATGTCTACGTCGGCCTCGATCTCGGCCTGATCACCTTCACGTCCAGCACCTTCAACGGCAGCCGCTTCGGCTCCACCAGCTTCATGGACGCCGTCTGGACTGCGTGCCGCTTCACCGGCTGCTCGTTCAGCCGGTGCGACATGCAGCGGATCAGGATCAGCGGCTGTTCATTCACGGGCTGCACCTTCGCGGCGTCGCAACTGCGGGCCAGCACTTTCAACGACTGCACGTTCAGTCACTGCAACCTGATCTCGCTGAATCTCGATGCGAGCCACTGGTCGCAGGTCAAGCTGCTGGATTGCCGGGGCCAGCAGGTGAGCGCCGCCGACCTGGTCGGCGAGCAGGTCGACTTCACGGGAAGCCGGTTCGAGGACATGCAGTTCACCAACGCGCGCATCAACTGAGCGAAAAGAAAAATCAGAGGGCGCGGGCCTGGCCGTTCAGCCCCGCCAGCAAACGCGGCAACAGGTCTTCGGAAGTCCCGCGCAACACCACCGCCGCCGAATCGTCCAGATGCGGCAGCGGCTCCAGGTTCAGCGTGATGAGCCGGCTGCCGCGCGCCATCGCAAGCTCGGGCAGTTCGGCCGCCGGATAGACGATGGTCGTGCTGCCGACCACCATGAAGAGGTCCGATTCCTGCGCCGCCACCTGCGCCTCGAGCAGCACGCCGGGGTTGAGCATCTCGCCGAACATCACCACGTCGGGCCGCGCATGCGAGCCGCAGCGCAGGCACCGGTGAAAGGGCCACGGGCCGCTGCGGTTGCCGCAGTGGTCGCAGCGCCAGCGGCGCAGCGACCCATGGAGCTCGAGCACGTCGAGCCCGCCCGCCTGGGTGAGCAAGCCGTCGACGTTCTGCGTGACCAGCCGCGTCGCCGGTCGCAGCCGCTGCAACTGCGCGAGCGCCCGGTGGCCCGGATTGGGCGCGGCCGATTCGACGACCGACATGCGCTGGCCCCAGAATTTCGTGAAGCCCGAGGGGTCGCGCTTCAGGTCTTCGGCGTGGGAGAACTGCAAGGCGTTCTGGCTTTTCCAGAGCCCGTCCGCATCGCGGTAGGTCGGGATGCCCGAGGCGCGGGAGAGGCCGGCGCCCGAGAAGACGACGATGCGCCGGGCGCCCTGCAGCAGCGCGACGGCGGATTCGAGTTGAGAAGAAGAAGAAGAAGAAGAAGTGGCGTCGGTTGCGGCGGATCGCGTCATCGCTCTGTTTTTCGGGTATCGGAAGGCCCCGCGGCGGGTGCGCCCAGCCGCTGGGACACGGCGCCCGCGCAGGCCTTGAGTGCGCGCGAGAGCTCGCCGTCCCACGCGGTGTCGAAGATGCCGGCCGGGCCGATGGCGGTCACGGCAAGCACGATGGCGCCGGTGTGGTCGAACACCGGCGCGGCCATGGCGCTCACGCCCTCGATCACCTCGCCGTCGGAGCGGCTGATGCCATGCGCGCGCACCTCCTTCAGCTGGCGCTCGAAGTCGCTCCACGAGGGCAGCGGCTGCACCGGCGGCATGCCGGCGGGTGTGGCGGCCTCGGCGGCTGCGCCCTTGCGCGGCTTCTGGCGCTGGCGCTCTTCCTCGAGCAGTTGCCGCACCGCGTCGGCATCGAGGTAGGCCGCGAAGATGCGGCCAGAGGCCGTGTTGGTCAGCGAGAACACCGTGCCGTGCCGCATGTTCACGTGCACCGGCGACGGCGATTCGGCCGTGCGGACGATGGTCGCGCCGCGCGCGCCCCACACCGCCAGCGCCACCGTGTGGCCGATCCGCTGCGCCAGCGGGCTGAGCAACGGGGTGGCGATGTGCACCGGGTCGGCCTGCTGCAGGCTGATGAGCCCCAGTTGCAAGGCCAGCGGACCGAGCAGATAGTGGCCGCTCGCACGGTCCTGCTCGATGAGCCCGAGCCGCCCGAAGCTCACCATGTAGGGGTGGGCCTTGGCGGGTGTCATGTCGGCTTCGCGCGCCAGGTCTTTCAGCGCCATCGGCCGGCCGTGGTGCACCAGCGCACGCAGCAGCTGGCCGCCGACCTCGATGCTCTGGATGCCGCGTTGGGCGGCGCGGTCGGTGTCAGGGGTATCGGGAGTGTCGCTGGAGTCCTTGGTCACCTGGATCGCGGGGCCAGCCGCTCGTTCGTTCATGAAGAAGGGATTAGACATTACCTGATCCGGGGCTTACACTGCGAAAATTCGTTATCCGCGAATTCGTTTGCCCTAAACGAATTTTCACAACCCTTTCCAACCCCACACAGACCGGAGACAAGACGATGAGCCAAGCCAAGAAGTTCGCCAGCCAGGCCGACATGGAAGAGAAGAAGATCACCTTCAGCCAGATCTCCGAGCACGCCTGGGCCTACACCGCCGAGGGCGACCCGAACACCGGCATCGTGATCGGCGACGACTGCGTGCTGGTTGCCGACACCCAGGCCACCCCCGCCATGGCCGCCGACGTGGTGCGCCGCATCCGCGAGGTGACCGACAAGCCCATCAAGTACGTGGTGCTCACCCACTACCACGCGGTGCGCGTGCTGGGCGCGGCGGGCTACGGCGCCCAGCACATCCTGGCCAGCCAGGACACGCGCGACCTGATCGTGGAGCGCGGCGAGGCCGACAAGGCCAGCGAAATCGGCCGCTTCCCGCGCCTCTTCCAGAACGTGGAAACCGTGCCCCCGGGCCTGACCTGGCCCACCATGACCTTCACCGGCAAGATGACGCTGTGGCTCGGCAAGCTCGAGGTGCAGCTGATCCAGCTGGGCCGCGGCCACACCAAGGGCGACACGGTCGTCTGGCTGCCAGAGGAGCGCACGCTGCTGTCGGGCGACCTGGTCGAATTCGGCGCCACGCCATACGCCGGCGACGCCTATTTCCAGGACTGGCCGCAGACGCTGGACAACATCGCCGCCCTGAAGCCCGCCGCGCTGGTGCCGGGCCGCGGCGCCGCGCTCACCACGCCGGCCGAGGTGGCCGAGGGGCTCACGGGCACGCGCAACTTCATCTCCGACGTGTATGCCAGCGTGCAGGAAGGCGTGAAGGCCGGCCGCGACCTGAACACGGTCTACAAGGACACCTACGCCAAGCTAAAGCCCAAGTACAGCCAGTGGGTGATCTTCGACCACTGCATGCCGTTCGATGTGAGCCGGGCGTACGACGAAGCCTCGGGCCATGCCGACCCGCGCGTGTGGACGGCCGAGCGCGACATCGAGATGTGGAAGGCGCTCGAAGGCTGATGCATTTGCTTCCTTCGCCGGCCATCCGGCGAAGGAAAGACAAAGACACGGAGACAACACGTGATCGACTATCAAAGTCTGCGCTTCGACTACCGCCGCCACGCCGATCAGGACGCATCGACACCCGCCCATCACCCCGTGGTGATCGTCGGCGCCGGCCCGGTCGGCCTCACGCTCGCCATCGACCTCGCGCTGCGCCAGGTTCCTGTGGTGCTGCTGGACAACGACAACACCCTCTCCAGCGGCTCGCGCGCGATCTGCTTTGCCAAGCGCTCGCTCGAAGTGTTCGACCGCCTGGGCTGCGGCGACCGCATGGTCGACAAGGGCGTGTCGTGGAGCGTGGGCAAGGTGTTCTTCCACGACGAGCAGGTCTACCGCTTCGACCTGCTGCCCGAGCCCGGCCACGAGCGGCCCGCCTTCATCAACCTGCAGCAGTACTACGTCGAGGGCTACCTCGTGGAGCGCGCGGCGGCGCTGCCGCTCATCGACCTGCGCTGGAACAACAAGGTGACGGGTATCGAGCCGCGCGACGACGGCGCGATGCTCACGGTCGAAACGCCCGAGGGCAACTATCAATTGGCGGCCGGCTACGTCGCCGCTTGCGACGGCTCGCGCTCCAACCTGCGCCAGTTGCTCGGCCAGGAGGCCAAGGGCCGCACCTTCCGCGACCGCTTCCTGATCGCCGACATCACGATGGACGCGCCGCTCCCCACCGAGCGCCGCTTCTGGTTCGACCCCTCGTTCCACCCGGGCCAGAGCGTGCTGCTGCACAAGCAGGCCGATGGCATGTGGCGCGTCGATTTCCAGCTCGGCTGGGACGCCGACCCGGTGGAAGAACGCAAGCCCGAGAACATCACGCCGCGCGTGCGCGCGCTGCTCGACAGCATCGGCTTTGCGGAGGTGCAGTTCCAGATCGGCTGGGCCAGCGTCTACACCTTCGCCTGCCAGCGCATGGAGCGCTTTCGCCACGGCCGCGTGCTGTTCGCGGGCGACTCGGCGCACGGCGTGTCGCCCTTCGGCGCGCGCGGTGCCAACTCGGGCGTTCAGGACGCGGACAACCTCGCGTGGAAACTCGCCGCGGTGCTGAAGGGCGATGCGCCCGATGCGCTGCTCGACAGCTATGCAAGAGAGCGCGAATACGCGGCCGACGAGAACATCCGCCACTCCACGCGCGCGACCGACTTCATCACGCCAAAGAGCGATGTGAGCCGCCTGTTCCGCGATGCGGTACTGGAACTGACGAAACGCCACGCCTTCGCGCGCACGCTGGTCAACAGCGGGCGGCTCTCGGTGCCGGCGGTGCTGCGCGACTCCCCGCTCAACACGGCCGATGCCGACGCGTTCAAGGGCGCGATGGTGCCGGGCGCCGCCGCCACCGACGCGCCGACCGTGCGGGCCGATGGCAGTGCGGGCTGGCTGCTGCGCGAATGCCATGGACAGCAGTTCACCGCACTGGTGTTCGGCGAAGGCGGGGCCGCCGAGCGCAGCGTGGAAGCGCTCAAAGGCGGCGACCGGCCGCTGCACATCGTGCGCGTGCAAGGCACAACGCCCGCAGGCGAACTCGCCACCCAGCGCTACGACGCGCAACCCGGTACCGTCTACCTGCTGCGCCCCGACCAGCACGTGTGCGCACGCTGGCGGCAGCCCACGGCGGCGAACATCCGTGCAGCCATCGACCGCGCACTGGCAAAGGCATGAAGATGCAGCAACTGAACACCACGCCGAACCTCGAAGCCCCCGACGACTTCTACGAAGCGCTCATCGAGGCGCACCAGGGGCTTTCCACCGAAGAGAGCCACGCCTTCAACGCGCGCCTCGTGCTCGTGCTGGCCAACCACATCGGCTCGCTCGCCGTGCTGCGCGAGGCCTTCGAGGCCGCGCGCGGCGGCTAGGCGGGTCCACGCACTCCAACCTCATCTCATCGCGATTTTCGAAAGAGAACACCATGACCCAAGCTTCCGCCAACGACGAGCGGCGCTACCTCGGCGGCTTCGGCAACGAATACGCCTCCGAGGCCGTTCCCGGCGCCCTGCCTCAGGGTCGCAACAACCCGCAGCGCGGGCCGTTCGACCTCTACACCGAACTGCTCTCGGGCACCGCCTTCACCGCACCGCGCCATGAGAACCGCCGCACCTGGCTCTATCGCCGGCAGCCTTCGGTGGTGTCGGGACGCTACCAGCCGTATGCCCAGCCGCACTGGACGACCGGCGGCGACCGCGAGATCGCGCTGCCGCCCGAGCCGATGCGCTGGCATCCGATGCCGCTGGACGGCGCGGCCGAAGCCGACTTCATCGACGGCATGCACACGGTGGCCGCCAATGGCGATGCCGAATCGCAGGTCGGCATCGGCTCGCTCATGTACCTCGCGGGCCGCTCGATGGAAAAGCGCGCCTTCGTCAACGCCGATGGCGAGATGCTGGTCGTGCCGCAGCAGGGCCGCCTCGTCATCACGACCGAACTCGGCGTGCTCGATGTGAAACCGGGAGAAATCGCGGTGCTGCCGCGCGGCATGGTCTTCAAGGTGGCGCTGCCCGACGGTCTCTCGCGCGGCTACGTCTGCGAGAACTACGGCGCGCATTTCCGCCTGCCCGAGCTCGGCCCGATCGGCTCGAACGGCCTGGCCAATGCGCGCGATTTCCAGGCCCCCGTGGCGGCCTTCGAGGAAGACGGCGGCGCCTACGAGCTCGTCAAGAAATTCGCCGGCCGCTTCTGGAAGGCGCCGACCAAGCAATCGCCCTTCAACGTGGTCGCCTGGCACGGCAACCTCGCGCCGGTGAAGTACGACACCGCGCATTTCATGGTGATCGGCTCGATCAGCTTCGACCATCCCGATCCGTCGATCTTCACCGTGCTGACCTCGCCCAGCGACACGCCCGGCACCGCGAACTGCGACTTCGTGATCTTCCCGCCGCGCTGGATGGTGATGGAGAACACCTTCCGCCCACCCTGGTTCCACCGCAACCTCATGAGCGAGTTCATGGGCCTGGTGCTGGGCGAGTACGACGCCAAGCCCGGCGGCTTCAAGCCCGGCGGCGCGAGCCTGCACAACTGTATGGTGCCGCACGGCCCGGACGAGGAAGCCTTCGACAAGGCGACGCACGCCGACCTCAAGCCGCACAAGCTGGACAACACGCTGGCCTTCATGTTCGAGAGCCGCTACCGCTTCATTCCAACGAACTTCGCGCTCAACAGCCCGGCGCTCGACACCGACTACGCCGACTGCTGGGCGGGGCTGAAGGACCAGTTCAAGCCATGATGAAGAACGCCTCCTTCACTCTCGCGCGCCGCGCGGCGGCCATCGCCCTGCTCGCCGCGCCCTTGTTCGCGCATGCCGCGGACTTTCCTTCCAAGCCGATCCGCTTCATCGTGCCCTACACGCCCGGCGGCACCACCGACCTCGTGGCGCGCACCGTGGGCCAGAAGGTGTCGGAAAAGCTCGGCCAGCCGGTGCTCATCGACAACCGCGGCGGCGCGGGCGGCAACATCGGCATGGACGCCGTGGCCAAAGCGGCGCCCGATGGCTACACCATCGGCTTCGGCGCGATCTCGACCAATGCGCTGAATCCGCACATCTACAAATCGATGGCCTTCGATCCGCGCAAGGACTTCACGGCCATCAGCCTACTGGGCACCTCGACCATCGTGCTCGAAGTGCCGGCGGCCTCGCCGATCAAGTCGGTGCCCGACCTGATCGCCGCCGCGAAGAAGAACCCGGGCCTGCCCTACGCCACCGCGGGCGCCGGCACGTCGATGAACCTCGCGGGCGTGATGTTCGCGCAGATGACCGGCTCCGAGCTCGTGCACGTGGCCTACAAGGGCAGCGGCCCGGCCATCACCGACATGCTGGGCAACAACATCGGCGTGATGTTCGACAACCTGCCCGCGTCGCTGCCGCACATCCAGGCCGGCAAGCTGCGCGCACTGGCAGTCGCCGGGCCGGCGCGCTCGCCGTCGCTGCCCGACGTGCCGACGATGGCCGAGGCGGGCCTCAAGGGCTATGCGCTCGATCCGTGGTTCGGCGTGTACGGGCCGGCGAACCTTCCGGCGCCCATCGTGAAGGCGCTGAACGAAGCATTCGTCGAAGCGCTCGCGATGCCCGAGGTGAAGGCCAGGCTGCAGCAGGCCGGCTTCTCGCCGCGCGGCTCGACCGCGCAGGAGCTGGCCACGCTCACGCAGACCGAATACCAGCGCCTGGGCGATGTCGCCAAGAAGGCCGGCATGACCGCAGACTGAAGCACCTCACCACCGTTCACGCTGAGCCCCACCACCGTTCACGCTGAGCTTGTCGAAGCGCCGCGCAAGACTTCGACAAGCTCAGTCCGAACGGTCCCGGATTCCTCTCCCACCCAATTCAAGGACACCCATGACCATCGCACTGAACGCCACCCATGACCCGAAGCTGCGCAGCTGGGTCGCCTCGGCCAACGAAGCCGGCACCGACTTCCCGATCCAGAACCTGCCGTTCGGCCGCTTCCGCACGGCGGGCAGCAGCGAGGCCTTTCGCATCGGCGTCGCCATCGGCGACCAGGTGCTCGACCTGAGGGCTGCGGGCCTCGTCGACACCGACGACATGAACGCACTGATGGGTGCGAGCGTGAAGGACCGCCAGGCCCTGCGCGCCGCGATCTCCACAGGCCTCGCCGAAGGCAGCGACAAGCAGGCCGCATGGTCGAAGGCACTGCTCGCGCAGGCCAAGGCGGAGATGACCGTGCCCTGCCGCATCGGCGACTACACCGACTTCTACACGGGCATTCACCACGCCACCACCATCGGCAAGCTGTTCCGTCCCGACCAGCCGCTGATGCCCAACTACAAGTGGGTGCCGATCGGCTACCACGGCCGCGCCTCGTCGATCCGCGTGAGCGGCCAGACCTTCAAGCGCCCGCAAGGCCAGACCAAAGCGCCCGACGCAGAAACGCCGAGCTTCGGTCCTTCGAAGCGGCTCGACTACGAACTGGAGCTGGGCTTCTTTGTGGGCCGCGGCAATGCGCTGGGCGAGCCCATCGCCATCGCCGACGCCGAAGACCACCTGTTCGGCGTGACCTTGCTCAACGACTGGTCGGCGCGCGACGTGCAGGCCTGGGAATACCAGCCGCTCGGCCCCTTCCTCTCGAAGAGCTTCGCGAGCACGCTGTCGCCGTGGATCGTGACGATGGAGGCGCTCGCGCCATTCCGCGCGAAGTTCGAGCGGCCCGCGGGCGACCCGCAGCCGCTGCCGTACCTCGATGCGCCATCGAACCGCGACAGCGGCGCGCTGGACATCACGCTCGAAGTGCTGCTGCAGACCGCGAAGATGCGCGCCGAAGGTGTCGCACCCGCCCGCCTCACGCGTGGCAACACCATCGAGGCCGCCTACTGGACCGCCGCGCAGCTCATCACCCACCACACGGTGAACGGCTGCAACCTGCAGCCGGGCGACCTGCTGGGTTCAGGCACGCTCTCCGGCCCGAAGGCCGACGAGGCCGGCTCGCTGATCGAACTCACGCTGGGCGGCAAGCAGCCGATCACGCTGCCGAACGGCGAGAAGCGCACCTTCCTGGAAGACGGCGACACGCTGGTCATTCGCGGCTGGTGCGAGCGCGCGGGGGCTGTGCGTATCGGTCTGGGCGAAGTCAGCGGCACCGTGGAAGCCGCCGCGAAGTAGGCAACCTCAGGGGGCCGGTGCGGTCGTGCTGGCGGCCACCGGCCACGCCACTTCGCTCGCCACGCGCGGCTTGCCCATCGGCGCGGCGGCCTTGCCGATCTTGATGGCCGCCATGTCCGCTTCGCTCGGATACTGGTTCATCAGCCAGTAGTCGAACACCCGGCGCGCAATGGGTGCCGCGGCGCCGGCGCCCCAGCCTGCGTTCTCCACGATCACCGCGACGGCGATCTTCGGGTCGTTCACCGGCGCGAAGGCCATGAAGAGGGCGTGATCGCGCTGGTGTTCCTCGAGCGCGCGAGCGTTGTACTTGGTGTTCTGCGCCTGCGTCACGGCCTGCGCCGTGCCCGTCTTGCCGGCCGCCTGGTAGCCCGCGCCCGCGAACACGCTGCGCGCGGTGCCGCTGGTGACCACGCTGGTGAGGCCCTCGCGCACCACCGCGACGTTGGCCGCGGTGAAGCCCAGGTTCTCCGCCGGCGGCTGCGGCAGCGGCACCACCTGCCCGCTCACCGTGTTGCGCGTGGCCAGCACGAGGTGCGGCTTGTGCTTGATGCCGCCGTCGGCCACGATGGCCGTGGCCTGTGCGAGCTGCAGCATGGTGAAGGCGTTGTAGCCCTGGCCGATGCCCAGCGAGATGGTCTCGCCCGCATACCACTTCTTCGCCTCGGGCCGCTTGTAGGCATTGCGCTTCCACTCGGTGCTGGGCAGCACGCCGCGCACCTCGCCGCCCAGGTCGATGCCTGTGATCTGGCCGAAGCCCAGCGGCTTCATGAAGTCGTGGATCATGTCCACGCCCATCTCGTTGGCCAGCGAGTAGTAATAGATATTGCTCGACAGCTGGATCGAACGCCGCATGTCGACGCCGCCCAGGTTGCCTTCGGGGCTGCCGAAGCGGTGGCCGCCGAAGTTGAAGTAGCCCGGGTCGTTCACCACCACGCTCGCGCCGCGCTTGCCGGTCTGCAGCGCCGCCAGCGCCATGAAGGGCTTGTAGGTGGAGCCGGGCGGGTAGGTGCCGCGGAGCGCGCGGTTCAGGAGCGGCTTGTCGAGCGATTCGCTCAGCTCTTTCCAGCTCTCGGTGTCGATGCCTTCGACGAAGAGGTTGGGATCGAAGGTCGGCTTGCTCACGAAGGCCAGCACCTCGCCGGTCTTGGGATCGATGGCCACCAACGCGCCGCGGCGCTCGCCGAACATGTCTTCCACCAGCTTCTGCAGCTTGATGTCGAGCGACAGCATCACGGTGTTGCCGGGCGTGGCCGGGTGGCTCGCGAGCCGGCGGATGGCGCGCCCGCCCGCGGAGGTTTCCATCTGCTCCACGCCGGTCTGGCCGTGCAGCGTCTTCTCGTAGCTCTGCTCGATGCCCAGCTTGCCGATGTAGTCGGTGCCCTTGTAGTTGGCCTGCTCTTCTTCTTCCCAGTCTTCCATCGCGGTCTTCTCGCGCTGGTTGATGCGGCCGATGTAGCCGAGCACGTGCGAGCCGGTCTCGCCGTTCGGGTAGTTGCGGAACAGCCGTGCCTTGATCTCCACGCCCGGGAAGCGGTAGCGCTGCGCTGCGAAGCGCGCCACTTCTTCGTCGCTCAGGCGGGTGCGGATCGGGATGGAGTCGAAGCTGCGCGAGTCCTCGCGCAGGCGCTTGAAGCGGCGGCGGTCGCGGGGCGAGACCTCGAGCACCTGCGTGAGGTTGTCGATGGTCTCCTCGACATCGCCCACCTTCGAAGGCGTGATCTCCAGCGTGTAGGCCGAGTAGTTGGAGGCCAGCACGATGCCGTTGCGATCGAGGATCAGGCCCCGGTTGGGTACCACCGGCACGATGGCCGTGCGGTTGCTCTCGGCCTGCTCGGCCAGGTCTTCATGCCGTACGACCTGCAGGTACACCAGCCGCGCGCCCAGCAGGCCGAACCCGAAAAGCACCGCCAGGCCGATCACGATCACGCGGCGCTTGAAGCGCGCGAGGTCGGCGGCGACGTTGCGGATTTCGGTCATGGCGATGGGAGCTTAGGCGCGTGCTAGTGCAAGTCAAGTGCAGTGGCAGATGCGGGAGGGCCGCCGCCGGGCCGCCCCAAGGCGAGCCGCGCCTCCCCCTTGGGGGGTGGAGTTACACGCAGCGAAGCGAAGTGAAAAGCCGGAGGGCACCATGACTAGAGGGGGCGGTTCTCGTCGGGTTCCGGGGTGCGGCGTTGAGGGGCGAGCAAAAGCGCCGTGGCCAGGGGCCAGAGCGCGGCCTCGATGGCCGGCGAGATCAGCACCGACCAGCCCGGGAACACCCCGCCGCCGATCATCCGCGTGATGACCTCGATCAGCTGCGACAGCGCAAAGAGCGGCAGCACCTGCAGCGCCTGCGACAGCACCGGATACCAGAGGAGCCGGCGGTGGATCGTGATCGCGAAGAAGCCCAGCGTCGTGTAGGACAGCGCATGCTGGCCGAGCATGGAGGCCTGGTGCACGTCCATGCAGAGGCCGAACACGAAGGCCGCGCCGATGCCCACGCGCGAGGGCTGGTGCACGCCCCAGAACACGATCACCAGCGCCAGCAGGTCGGGCATCCAGGCGGCGCGGCCGATGGGGATCATGTTGACCAGCAGCGCCACGATGAGGCTGGTCCACATGAAGAGCGGGCTGACGGGCAGCAGGAGCTGCTGCTGGCCGGGACGCTTGATCATCGGCCACCCCCTGCGGATGCGGCAGGTTTTTTCTCGTTCTTGCCGGCGCCGGGCTTGCCCTCGGCGCGCTTGCGCTGCGTGGTCGTCGGCGCGGCGGGTGGCGGCGCGGTCGGGGCACCGGTCGGCTCGAGCACCAGCACGTAGCGCGCGGCGGTCACGCTGGCGAGCGGGACACAGTAGATGCGGGCGAAGGCCGAGTCGGCGCGGCGTTCGATGCGCTCGATCTTCGCGACCGGCAGGCCGGCCGGGTAGATACCGTCGACGCCGCTGGTGGAAAGCAGGTCGCCCTCCTGCAGGTCGGCGTTGGCGGCCATGAAGCGCAGCTCCAGGCCCCCGCCGTGCGCCGAGGCGTCGCCGAAGGCCACGCTGCGCACGCCCGTGCGGGTGTTCTGCACAGGAATCGCAAGGTCGCGGTCGATGACCAGCGTGACTTCGCTCGTGAACGGCAGCACCTGCGTGACCTGGCCGAGCACGCCGTGCGTGTCGATCACCGGCGAGCCGGCCGCCACGCCCTGGGCGAGGCCCTGGTCGATGACGATCTTGCGGGTGTAGGGGTCGGCCGCGTCGTACAGCACCTCGGCCGCGCGGCCCGGCGTGGTGGTGGTCTGGCGCAGCTCGAGCAGTTCGCGCAGGCGCGCGTTGTCCTGCGCCAGCGTGTCGGCCTGGCTCGCGCGCTGGGCCTGCATCATCAGCGCCTTGCGGGCGTCGGCCTCGTTGCGCTGGGCGGTCTGCAGGTCTTCGAGGTAGCGGCCGCCGCCCATCACGATCTGTACCGGCTTGAGCGCCACCCATTGCACCGGGTAGAGCACCGCGCCGAGCGTCGCGCGGATCGGCTGCACGATATGAAAGCGTGCATCGGCCACCATGAGAAACAGGGAGAGCGCGCCGAAGAAGATCAGCTTGCTGAGTGCCGACTGTCCCTGGTTGAACAGGGGTGGCGCTGTGCGATCGAGCGTGCCCAGAGGCATGAATTCAGACCCGGCGGTGGTGCGGAATCAAATAACAAAAAGCCGGCCTATGCAAGCAGAGGCCGGCCGATGATGGCTTTCGCCTTTTACTCGCTCGTGAAGATGCTGCCCAGACGGTCCATGCGTTCCAGCGCGATACCGCAGCCGCGCACCACGCAGGTCAGCGGGTCTTCGGCCACGAGCACCGGGAGGCCCGTTTCCTCGGCCAGCAGGCGGTCGAGGTCGCGCAGGAGGGCGCCGCCGCCGGTGAGCATCATGCCGCGCTCGGCGATGTCCGCGCCCAGTTCGGGCGGCGTCTGCTCCAGCGCGTTCTTCACGGCCGAGACGATGTTGTTGAGCGGATCGGTCAGGGCTTCCAGCACTTCGTTGCTGCTGATGGTGAAGCTGCGCGGCACGCCCTCGGAGAGGTTGCGGCCCTTGACTTCCATTTCCTTGACTTCGGAGCCCGGGAAGGCCGAGCCGATGTTCTTCTTGATGACTTCGGCCGTCGGCTCGCCGATCAGCATGCCGTAATTGCGGCGGATGTAATTGATGATGGCTTCGTCGAAGCGGTCGCCGCCCACGCGGACCGAGCCCTTGTAGACCATGCCGCCCAGCGAGATGACGCCCACTTCGGTGGTGCCGCCGCCGATATCCACCACCATCGAGCCCGAGGCTTCGCTGACGGGGAGACCGGCGCCGATGGCCGCGGCCATGGGTTCTTCGATGAGGTAGACCGACGTGGCGCCGGCGGCTTCGGCCGCGTCCTTGATGGCGCGGCGCTCGACCTGGGTCGAGCCGCAGGGCACGCAGATGATGATGCGCGGGCTCGGCGTGAGCAGCGTGCGCGGGTGCACCATCTTGATGAACTGCTTGATCATCTGCTCGGTGATCACGAAGTCGGCGATGACGCCGTCCTTCATCGGGCGGATCGCCTCGATGTTGCCGGGCACCTTGCCCAGCATGGCCTTGGCTTCGCGGCCGACGGCCTGGATCACCTTCTTGCCGTGGGGGCCGCCTTCGTGGCGGATGGCGACGACCGAGGGCTCATCCAGAACGATGCCCTTGTTGCGGGCGAATATCAGGGTGTTGGCGGTGCCGAGGTCGATCGCAAGGTCGGTGGAAAAGTACCGACGGAAAGCTCCAAACATGTGCGGAATCCTCTGAGCACGGCCTGCGCATCGGCAGGTCGTCGCTCTATTTTTGGGTCGTTTGACGGGGTGAATTGATCGTTTTTGGCGCAAAAGCCGGCGCGTTCGCGGGGGTTGCGGCAAAGGCGGGATAATACCTGAATCCCCTCTGATTCCCGTGTTAGCACCCTCTTCGGCGTGCGATTACCTTCGGTTTTTTGACCGGTCCGACCCATGTCCCTTGACGCTTCAGATATTGCACGCATCGCCTCCCTGGCGCGGCTGCAGCTTGCCTCCGACGAAAGCGAGCGCATGCTCAGCCAGATCAATGGCTTTTTTGACTTAGTCGAACGTATGCGTTCGGTCGACACCGCCGGCATCGAGCCCCTGGCCCATCCGGTGGCCGCGATCGAGGACATCACGCTGCGCCTGCGCGACGACGTGGTGAGCGAACCCAACAACCGCGAAGCCAACCAGAAGAGCGCGCCTGCCGTCGAAGCAGGCCTCTTCCTCGTGCCCAAGGTGATCGAATAATGAGCGGCGAACAACAACTGCACCAGATGGGCGTGGTCGCCCTGGCCAAAGCGCTGGCCGAACGCAAGGTCTCGGCCGTCGAGGCCTCGCAGGCCTTCCTCGGCCGCATGAAGGCCCACGAATCGCTCGGCACCTTTGTCGACGTCAATGAAGAAGTCACGCTGGCCCAGGCCCGCAAGGCCGATGCGCTGATCGCCGCCGCGAAAGGGGGGGTGAAGGCCCCGGCGCTGGCCGGCGTGCCGATCGCGCACAAGGACATCTTCGTCACCACCGATTTCGCCACCACCGCCGGCTCGAAGATGCTCGCGGGCTACCGCTCGCCCTTCGATGCGACCGTGGTGCGCCGCCTGGCCGAGGCCGGCGCGGTCACGCTCGGCAAGCTGAGCTGCGACGAATTCGCGATGGGCTCGGCCAACGAGAACGTCGCCGTGCCCGCGGTGGGCCACGACAAGGCCGTGCCGGTGCAGAACCCCTGGAACCGCGAGCGCATTCCGGGCGGTTCCTCGGGCGCCAGCGCGGCGGCCGTTGCCGCACGCCTGGCCCCCGCCGCCACCGGCACCGACACCGGCGGTTCGATCCGCCAGCCCGCGTCGTTCTGCGGCGTGACCGGCATCAAGCCGACCTACGGCCGCGCCTCGCGCTACGGCATGGTGGCCTTCGCATCGAGCCTCGATCAGGCCGGCCCGATGGCCCGCTCGGCCGAAGACTGCGCGCTGCTGCTGTCGGCCTTCTGCGGGCCCGATCTCGACCGCGACTCGACCTCCATCGACAAGCCCGCCGAAGACTTCGGCCGCTCGCTGAACGACTCGCTCGAGGGCCTGCGCATCGGCGTGCCGAAGGAGTTCTTCGGCGAAGGCGTGGCGCCGGGCGTGCGCGCGGCCATCGATGCAGCACTCGCGCAGTACGAGAAGCTGGGCGCCAGGCGCGTCGAGGTGTCGCTGCCGCGCACCGAGTTGTCGATTCCCGTGTACTACATCCTCGCCGCGGCCGAGGCGTCGAGCAACCTGAGCCGCTTCGACGGCGTGAAGTTCGGGCATCGCGCCAAGCAGTACAAGGACCTGTCCGACATGTACGAGAAGACGCGCGCCGAGGGCTTCGGCGACGAAGTCAAGCGCCGCATCATGATCGGCACCTACGTGCTCTCGCACGGCTACTACGACGCGTACTACCTGCAGGCGCAGAAGGTGCGCCGCATGATCGCCGACGACTTCCAGCAGGCGTTGAAGCAATGCGACGTGATCGCGGGCCCCGCCGCGCCGACCACCGCATGGAAGATCGGCGAACACGGCGACGACCCCGTGGCCGACTACCTCGCCGACATCTTCACGCTACCCGCATCGCTGGCCGGCCTCCCCGGCATGAGCGTGCCCGCGGGCTTCGACGGCGGCATGCCCGTCGGCCTGCAGCTGATCGGCAACTACTTCGGCGAAGCGAAGCTGCTGAACGCAGCGCACCGCTTCCAACAAGCCACCGACTGGCACACGCGCACGCCGGAGGGCTTTTGAGATGAGCGAGACCGTGAACACCTTCGAAGCACAACAACAAGGCCGCCCGACCGGCCCGCTGGTGCGCGGCTATGAAGTCATCATCGGCTTCGAGACGCACGCGCAGCTGTCGACCGCAAGCAAGATCTTCAGCCGCGCCTCCACCGCCTTCGGCGCCGAGCCGAACACGCAGGCCTGCGCGGTGGACCTCGCATTGCCCGGCACGCTGCCGGTGATGAACAAGGGCGCGGTCGAACGCGCCATCAAGCTGGGCCTTGCGCTCGGCTCGCACGTCGCGCCGCGCAGCGTTTTCGCGCGCAAGAACTACTTCTATCCCGACCTGCCCAAGGGTTACCAGATCAGCCAGTTCGAGATTCCGGTCGTGCAGGGCGGCTCGGTCTCGTTCTTCCTCGGCGAAGAGAAAAAGACCGTGCGCCTCGTGCGCGCCCACCTCGAGGAAGACGCGGGCAAATCGCTGCACGAAGACTTCATCGGCCAGAGCGGCATCGACCTGAACCGCGCCGGTACGCCGCTGCTGGAAATCGTGACCGAGCCCGACATGCGCTCCACCGCGGAGGCCGTGGCCTATGCGAAGGAGCTGCACAAGATCGTCACGTGGATCGGCATCTGCGACGGCAACATGCAGGAAGGCAGCTTCCGCTGCGACGCCAACGTGTCGGTGCGCAAGCCCGGCGACAAACTCGGCACGCGGCGCGAGATCAAGAACCTGAACAGCTTCAAGTTCATGCAGCAGGCGATCGACTACGAGATCCGCTGGCAGATCGAGGAGATCGAAGACGGCCGCCAGATCGAGCAGGCCACCGTGCTGTTCAACCCCGACACCGGCGAGACGCGGGCGATGCGCGCCAAGGAAGACTCGGCCGACTACCGCTACTTCCCCGATCCGGACCTGCCGCCGCTGGTGATTGCCGCCGACTGGATCGAGCGCGTGCGCAGCGAAATGCCCGAACTGCCGCGCGCGATGGCCGAGCGCTATGTGCGCGACCACGGACTGTCGGAATACGACGCGGCGCAGCTCACGCAGAGCCTCGCGCTCGCGCACTACTTCGATGACGCGGTGAAGGCCGGCGCCACGCCGAAGCTCGCGAGCAACTGGATCACCGGCGAGATGGCGCGCCGCCTGAACGCACAGGAGATCGGCATCGAGGCGGCACCGGTCAGCGCGCTGCAACTCGGCCAGCTGATCAAGCGCATCGCCGACGGCACGCTGCCGAACAACGCGGCGCGCCAGGTGTTCGACGCGCTCTGGACCGGCGAAGGCAGCGACGTCGACGCGATCATCGAAGCCAAGGACCTGAAGCCGATGGCCGACACCGGCGCGCTCGACGCGATCCTCGACGAGGTCATCGCCAAGAATGCGAAGAACGTCGAGGAATACCGTGGCGGCAAGGAGAAGGCGCTGAACGGCCTCGTGGGTCAGGTGATGAAGGCCAGCGGCGGCAAGGCCAACCCTGCGCAAGTCACCGAGCTGCTGAAAGCCAAGCTGGGCTGATCGATCAGCGAGTCCCGGGGCCATCGCGGCCTCGGCGCATTCAGCGCGGCGCCGCTGCTCCGGCAGTTGCACCGCTCGGGGCAGGTCCCCACAGCGGCTTCAGCCGCGTGCGCTCTTCATCGAAGCGCGCATTCACCCGCTTCTTCTCTTCTTCCTGCTCGGCAATGAAGCGGTTCTGCACCGCCACGCTCTGCGTGTTGTCCTCGAGTTTGCGGCGCATCGCACCCGGCGCCTTGCTCACGTCCTTCTTGTAGAACTCGAGCTCCTCGTCGATCTTCTTGCGGTCTTCGCCCAGCTCGGCGATGCGCTTCTGCGCCGCCTGGATCACCGCATCGACCTGCGACAGCGCCTCGTTGCGCTCGCGGTCGTGCGAGGCGGCGCTGGGGTAGCGCACCAGCAGCGCACGCTCGCGGCGGCGTTCGTCGGTCGCCTTGGCCGCCTGCACGGCGGCTTCGCGGGCGCGGTCTTCGCGCTCGGCCATCTCGCGTGCCGAATACGTGGGTTCGATCTTGCGGCGCGTGAGGCCGCTCGGGCTCAGCTCGCGTTGTTCGCGGTCGCTGCAGGCCGGGATCGGACGGTCCGCCGTGAGCGTGCGGCCCTGCGCATCGGTGCAGGTGTAGATGCTGGCGGCAGGGGCGTCCTTGCCTTGCGCATGCGCAACGCCGACGGAAGAAAAGGCCACCAGGAAAAACGATGCCATCGCCAGCAGGCGGTGGGGCTTGCCGTGATTGCGTGTGCGCATCGCTGTCCGATCCTCAATGGGCGCCGTAGCGCGTGCGGTAGGCCAGCACGCGTTCGCGGTGCGCGCCCAGGTCGGCAGCGGCATCGCCCGAGAGGTAGCTCAGCAGGTCGTCCAGCGTGGCAATGGCGACCACCGAAAGGCCGAGCTGGTTGCGCACGTACTGCACGGCACTGTGGTCCACGTCGACGCCGTTCTCGGTGGCTTTTTCCTGCCGGTCGAGCGCAATGGCCACGGCATGCGGCGTGGCGCCGGCGGCCTCGATCGCGGCGATCGATTCGCGCACCGCAGTGCCGGCGGACATCACGTCATCGACGATCAGCACGCGGCCCTTGAGCGGCGCGCCCACCAGGTTGCCGCCTTCGCCGTGCGCCTTGGCTTCCTTGCGGTTGTAGGCAAAGGGGTAGTTGCGGCCACGCCGGGCCAGTTCGGCGGCCACCGTGGCGCCCAGCGGGATGCCCTTGTAGGCGGGGCCGAAGATCATGTCGAATTCGAGGCCGCTCTCGATCAGCCGGTCTGCATAGAATCCCGCGAGCCGTGCGATCTTGGCGCCGTCGTCGAAGAGCCCCGAATTGAAGAAATAGGGGCTCATCCGGCCGGCCTTGGTCTTGAACTCGCCGAAGCGAAGCACGCCGGCATCGCGCGCGAACTGGACGAAGTCCTGCGCCACCGCGCTGCTTTTCTCACCATCTACAGCCATCGGGAAATTCCTTGTGTTCAAACTGACCAGTCTCAATCTCAATGGCCTGCGTTCGGCGGCCACCAAGGGCGTCGCCGATTGGGTGGCCGAACTTGCGCCGGATTGTATTTGCATGCAGGAGATCCGGGTCCAGGCGAGCGACATCGAAGGCCGCTTCGAGGAGATGGCGGGCCTGAAGGGCCACTTCCACTTCGCCGAGAAGAAGGGCTACGCCGGCACCGCGATCTACACCCGGCACGCACCGAGCGAGGTCATCGTGGGCTGGGGCGATGCCGAGTTCGATGCCGAAGGCCGCTACCTCGAGCTGCGCTTCGACACGCCCACGCGCAAGTTCTCCGTCATCAGCTGCTACTTCCCGAGCGGCAGTTCGGGCGAGGAGCGGCAGCAGGCCAAGTTCCGCTTCCTGAAGGGCTTCTTTCCTTACCTCATCGCGCTCAAGAAAGAGCGCGAGTTCATCCTTTGCGGCGACATCAACATCGCCCACAAGGAGATCGACCTGAAGAACTGGCGCGGCAACCAGAAGAACAGCGGCTTCCTGCCCGAGGAGCGCGCCTGGATGACGAAGCTGCTGGACGCCGGCGCCGAGGGCGCGGGCCTGGTGGACGTCTACCGCATGCTCAAACCCGATACCACCGGCGAGGCCTACACCTGGTGGAGCAACCGCGGCCAGGCCTACGCGAACAATGTGGGGTGGCGGCTCGACTACCACCTGGCCACGCCGAAGACCGCCGCGCTCGCGCGCACCGAACAGATCTTCAAGACCATCAAGTTCAGCGACCACGCGCCGATCACGGTGGACTACGACTTCACGCTCTGATCCGACCGTTCAGCGCGAGAGCGCGGGCAGTGCCTTCTCCAGCGTCGCAACGAAAGCCTGCATCGCCTCGGTCTCGTGCGCGCCGCGCTTGGCGATGCGATAGAAGTCCAGCCCCACCTTCGGCTTGACCAGCACATCGGTGCGCACGCGATGGCGGCGGCAGGCCGCGAGCGCGAAGGTCGGCATCACGGCCGTGCCAAAGCCCGCCTCGACCATCGAGATCAGCGTGCCGAAGAAATTGAAAGTCGGCCGCTGCGCATCGGCGCGGCCGATGGTGGCCATCAGGTGCTGGTCGATCACTTTCTGGATCGGGTTGCCCGGTGGGAGGCCGATGAGTTCGGCGGTGCGCAGCGCGGACCACGGCGCGGTGCCTACGGCCGGCGTCGGATCGATCTCCTCTGAAGAAGCCGTCACGCGCATCAGGTGAAAGCGCCCGACCGGCGTGCGCGCCAGGCCCGACGCGGCCTTGAAGAAGAAGCCGAGGCCCACATCCGCATCGCCGGCCGTGACCATCGCCTCCACATCGCGCAGATCGGCATCGAAGAGGCGCACGCTCACTTGCGGATGCGCCTCGCGAAACGTGTTGAATACCTGCGGCAGCAGGTGCGAGGACACCAGCGGCGTGGCCGCGATGCGCAGGGTCTGGCGCGCCTCGTCGCCCTCGGCGCCCAGTTGCGCGGCCACATCGTCGAGGTCGGTGACGAGCCGCTCCACCACCGGCAGCAGCCGCCGGCCCGAGGGCGTGAGGGCCACCACCCGCGTGGTGCGATCGAAGAGCCGGCAACCCAGTTGCTTTTCCATCTCGCGGATCAGGATGCTGAGCCCCGCTTGCGTGATGTGCGCCTGCTCGGCCGCGCGCGTGAAGTTGCCCAGCCGTGCCACATGCAGGAAGGCGCGCATCTGGCGAGTCGATAGGTTCATAAGGATTCATGATAAATCCATAGCACATCTAAATTTCACAAATAGCAAACTTCCGTTCCCAATACGACAGGAGACAAAAACGGAGCTCTTTCGAGAGAGTCATGAACGACAAGCAAGTGATCATCCTGGGCGCCGGCATCGGCGGCCTCACCCTCGCGCTGAGCCTGCACCAGGCCGGCATCGCATGCCGCGTGTACGAGGCCGTGCCCGAACTCAAGCCGCTGGGCGTGGGCGTGAACCTGTTGCCACATGCGGTGCGCGAGTTGACCGAGCTCGGCCTCTTGCCGCAACTGGACGCGGTGGGCGTGCGCACGAAGGAGTCGATCTTCTTCACCGAGCACGGCCAGCTGATCTTTCAGGAGGCCGCTGGCGAGCATGCGGGCTACGACTGGCCGCAGTTCTCGATCCACCGCGGTGATCTGCAGACGGTGCTGCTCGAGGAAACGCTCAAGCGCCTCGGCGCGGACAGCGTGGTCTGCAACCATCGCTGCACCGGCGTGACGCAGGACGCGGAGGGCGTCACCGTGCACTTCGCCGACGCGCCGGATGTGCGAGGGGCCGTAGCCATCGGCTGCGACGGCATCCACTCCGCGCTGCGCAAGCAGCTCTATCCGAACGAAGGCGCTCCGCGCTACTCGGGCGTGAACATGTGGCGCGGCACCACGCGATGGAAGCCCTTTCTCTCGGGCGCGAGCATGGTGCGCGCGGGTTGGCTCGCGGTCGGCAAGATGGTGATCTATCCGATCCGCAACGACATCGACGCCGACGGGCATCAGCTCGTGAACTGGGTCGCCGAGATCCATGCGCCGCAACCCGCGATGCGCGACTGGAGCCGCGCCGGCCGGCTCGAGGACTTTCTCCCCGCCTTCGCCGACTGGCACTTCGACTGGCTCGACGTGCCTGCGCTGATCCGCGCCTCGGACACCATCCTCGAGTACCCGATGGTCGACCAGGACCCGCTGCCGCGCTGGACGCACGGCCGCCTCACGCTGCTGGGCGACGCCGCACATCCGATGGTGCCGCGCGGCTCCAACGGCGCGGGGCAGGCGATCATCGATGCGCGCTTCCTCGCAGGCGCGCTCAAGGACCTGGGCGTCGGCACCGCGGCGCTCGAAGACTACGACCGCGTGCGCGTGAAGGCCACCACCAACGTGGTGCTGACCAACCGCAGCAACCCGCCCGACGCGATCCTGCGCGAAGTGTTCGAGCGCTCGGGCGGCAAGCGCTTCGGGCAGATCGAGGATGTGGTGAGCCACGCCGAGCTGCAGGCCATCTCGGACAACTACAAGCGCGTAGCCGGCTACGACCCGGTGGCGTTGAAGGCCCGCGCCTCTTACCTCTGAGCGCCGGCACTTCCTTCACAGAACAAGACGGAGACATAACCCATGCGCTACATCGCCAAGCCCCTTGCAAAGACCCTCGCCGCCCTGCTCGTTGCAGCCAGCGCAGCAGCAGCCCACGCCTGGCCCGACCAGCCGATCACGCTCGTCGTGCCCTACACGCCGGGAACCGGCATCGACCTCGTCGCGCGCCAGCTCTCGGCCCGCCTGCCGGCGCTGCTGGGCCAGCCCGTGATCGTGGAAAACCTCGCGGGCGCGAGCGGCAACATCGGCAGCGAGAAAGTCGCGCGCGCCAAGCCCGACGGCTACACGCTGATGGTGCAGGTCAACACGCTGGTGATGAACCGCAGCCTCTACAAGTCGCTGAGCTACGACCCGGTCGCCGACTTCACGCCGGTGTCGCTCACTTCGTGGGGCACGCTGCTGCTGGTGACCAACCCGAACGTGCAGAAGGCGACGTCGGTCGCGCAGATGGTGAGCGCGGCCAAGGCCGAGCCCGCCAAACTGACCTACGCCACGCCGGGCGTGGGCACGCCGCATCACCTGTCGATGGCGCTCCTGATGCAGGGCACCGGCACCGATCTGCTGCATGTGCCCTACAAGGGCACGGCCGGCGCGGTGACCGACCTGCTCGGCGGGCGCATCGACTACATGTTCCTGCCGGTGCACGTGGCGCTGCAGCACATTCAGATCGGCAAGCTCAGGGCCATCGCCACCGGCAGCAGCAAGCGGCTGCCGCAGTTGCCCGACGTGCCGACGCTCGCCGAGGCCGGCGTGACCGCCGACAACGTGGACATGTGGTACGGCGTGCTCGCCCCCAAGGGCACGCCGCCTGAGGTGGTAGTGCGGCTCAACAAGGAGATCGCGGCGGTGCTGAAGCAACCCGAGGTGGCCAAGTCCTTCGAGTCGCAGGGCATGGTGCCGGCCAGCTCGACGCCGGCGGAATTCGGGGTGCTGGTGAAGAAGGACGCGGACCGCTGGGCGACGGTGGTCAAGCGGGGGAACATCACCGCGGACTGAGTTCCTTCAGCGCGGCGCCGTCTTCCCCGCGTGCCGCGCCAGATGCACCTGGTGCAACGTGATCTTGCGCACCTCTGCCTGGCTGGTCTCGATGTGCGCGCGCAGCAGCATCGCGGCCTGATCGCCCCGGTTCGCACGGATCGCCTTCAGGATCTTCGCGTGCTCGTCGTAGGTCGCTTCGATGCGCGGCTGCTGCGTGAAGTCGAGCCGGCGGATGATGCGGATGCGGTCGGTCACGTCGCTGTGCACGCGCGCCATCTCGGCGTTGCCTGCGGCGGCCACGAGCGCGCAGTGAAAGGCTTCGTCCCACTGCGCGACCTGCGCCGTGTCGGTGCTGCGCTCAGCCACCGGCACGAGCCAGATGCCGGCCAGCGTGTCGAGCAGGCTGCGGTCGACGCGGTGGTCGGCCTCGCAGATGCGATGCACCGCGGTGGTCTCCAGCACCATGCGCAAATCGTAGAGCTGCTCGAACTGGTCGAAGTCGAAGGGCAGCACGCGCCAGCCGCTGCGGAACAGCACCTCGACAAAACCCTCCTGCTGCAACCGGAACAGCGCCTGCCGCACCGGCGTGCGCGACACCCCCAGCCGGTCGCTGATCTCGTTCTCGGTGAAGCGGTCGCCGGGCACGAGGATGAACTCGGCCACGTCGCGCTTGAGCTGCGCATAAACCTCGTCGGCGCGTGTACGAAAAACGGCCGTATCGGCTGCGGGCGTGGGCGCGGGGGAAGCGGAGCGGGGTCGGACGGTAGACACGTGGGGGATGGTAGTCGCTGGCGCCGGCTTCATGTCGCGTTGTTCAGCGCGGCGAGCAACGCCGCGCTCGGCGCGGTCCAGCCGACGATGGCGCCCTGCGCGCGGATCATGTCGAGCGTCGCCGCCTTGAAGGCCGGGAAGTAGCTCTCGGTGCAGTCTTCGAGCAGCAGGCTGTCGTAGCCGCGGTCGTTGGCTTCGCGCATGCTGGTCTGCACGCAGACCTCGGTGGTGACGCCGCCGAACAGCAGGTGCGTGATGCCGCGCTGCTGCAGCAGTTCATGCAGGCTGGTGGCGTGGAACATGCCCTTGCCGGGCTTGTCGATGACGATCTCGCCGTCGACCGGTGCGAGCGCATCGATGATCTGGTTGCCGGGCTCGCCGGCCACGAGGATGCGGCCCATCGGGCCTTCGTCGCCGATGCGCAGGGTGGGGTTGCCGCGGTTGCGCTTGGCGGGTGGGCAGTCGGAAAGGTCAGGGCTGTGCGCCTCTCTCGTGTGGACCACGAGTCCTCCCGCGTTTCGCCACGCTTGCAGCGCCGCCTTCGTGGCCGGGACGATGGCCTCCAGCAGCGACACGTCGTTGCCCAGCGTTTCCCCGAAGCCGCCGGGCTCGATGAAGTCCCGCTGCATGTCGATGAGCACCAGCGCCGTGCGCGCCAGCGCGAACTCGTAGGCGAAGGGGTTGGCTTCTTCTATGCGCATGCTTGCTCCGGCTCGTGATGTCCACCGCCCATGTGCGCGCCGATCACGTGTCTCTCCGCATCGGCCGCCGAGGTCTCGAACACGATCCGCCCTTCGCTCATCACGACGATGCGGTCCGCCAGTTCGAGGAGCTCATCGAGGTCTTCGCTGATCAACAGCACCGCACCGCCCTTCTCGCGCACCTGCACGATGCGTTCGTGGATCTCGGCGACAGCGGCGAAATCGAGCCCGAACACGGGGTTCGCCGCAATCAGCACGTTGATGTCGCCGGCCAGTTCACGCGCCAGCACCGCGCGCTGCACGTTGCCGCCCGAGAGGCTGCGGATCGGTGCGCCCTCGCCCTGCGTCTTGACGCCGTATTCGGCGATCCACTCGCGCGCGCGGTTGCGCCAGAACGGGAAGTTCAGCACACCGCTGCGCGACAGGGGCGGCCTGTCGAAATCGCGCAGCGCCATGTTCTCGGCCACGCTGAGGTCGCCCACGCACGCGTTGCGCAGCGGCTCTTCGGGAAGGCTTCGGACCTTGAGGCTGCGGTTCTCTGCACGGCGTGCTTTGTAGGGCTGGCCCATCACGCTCACGCGGCCGGCCAGCCGCGGGCGCTGCCCGACCAAGGCCTCGACCAGTTCGCGCTGTCCATTGCCGGAGACGCCCGCCACGCCGAGGATCTCGCCGGCGCGCACGGACAGGCTCAGGTCGTGCAGCGCGAGCGTGCCGCGGTCGCCCTGCGCCTTGAGGCCTTCGACCTTCAGTGCGACGGGCGCCGCATCGGCCACGGGCTTCCTGACGGCGGGCGACGAAGCCGGTGCGGAAATCGGCGCATCTTCGCCGCCCATCATGGCCTGCGCCAACTGCGCCGGGCTCGTTTCCGCGACGCGGCAGTGGTGCACCGCCTTGCCCCTGCGCAGAACCGTCACGCTGTCCGCATACGCCATCACCTCGCGAAACTTGTGCGTGATGATGAGCACAGTGCACAGGCCGCTACGCGCGAACTCCCGCACATGGCCCAGCACCTCGTCGGCCTCTTGCGGCGTGAGCACCGAGGTGGGCTCGTCGAGGATCAGCAAGCGCGGCTTCAGGTAGAGCTGCTTCAACAGTTCGAGCTTCTGCTTCTCGCCCGCCGCAAGTTCCGACGGCCGCACATCGAGGTCGAGGCTGAAGGGCGTGGTCGCGAGAAACGCTTTCAGCTCCGCGCGCTTGGTCTTCCAGTCGATCAACGCGGGCGTCTTGCCGCCGGCCAGCAGCAGGTTCTCGGCCACCGTCATGCCCGGCGCCAGCGTGAAGTGCTGGTAGACCATGCCGATGCCCAGCGCGCGCGCGACGATGGGGTTGGCGATGTCCTGCTCGCGCCCGTCGATCAGGATGCTGCCCTCCTCCGCGCGCTGGAAGCCGGCCACGCACTTCACCAGCGTGCTCTTGCCGGCGCCGTTCTCGCCGAGCAGCGCATGCACCGTGCCGGGCTCGACGCGCATCGTCACGCGGTCCATCGCGGTGAAGGCGCCGAAGCGTTTGGTCAGCTCGTAGGTGTCGAGCGCGAGTGCGCCGCTGCCCGCGGGCAGCGCACCGATGGCGTGGGGAACGGCGCTCATTGGAGTACCTCCGTGCTTCGCACTGCGGTGCGAGCTTGCTTGGGGCGGCCCGGCGCGGCGCTCATGCGTGCCTGCATCAGCCCAGCGCGGCCAGCAGTTGTTGCGAGGTGGTGTGCGCGCCGAACACGCCGCCTTGCATCGTGATCATCTTCAGCGCGGCGAGATGGTTGCCGTGGTCGGTGGCGGCCGTGCAGTCCGACAGCAGCAAGCACTCGAAGCCCCGGTCGTTCGCATCGCGCATCGTGGTGTGCACGCACACGTCGGTGGTGATGCCCGCGAGGATCAGGTTCTCGATACCGCGCGTGCGCAGGATCAATTCCAGGTCGGTGGCATAGAACGAGCCCTTGCCGGGCTTGTCGATCACCACCTCGCCGGGCAGCGGCGCAAGCTCGGGAATGAGCTCCCAGCCCGGCTCGCCGCGCACGAGGATGCGCCCGCAGGGGCCGTCGTCGCCGATGCCCACGCCATTGGCGCCGATCTGCCGCGAGCGCCAGCGCTTGTTGGCGGGCAGGTCCGCAAGGTCGGGCCGATGGCCTTCGCGCGTATGGATGATGTGAAAGCCGAGCGGCCGCAGCGCCGCAAGCGTGCGCGCGATCGGCTGGATCGGCGCCTGCACCAGCGAGAGGTCGTAGCCCATCACATCGACATAGCCGCCCTTGCCGCAGAAGTCGGTCTGCATGTCGATCACGATCAGCGCGGTGTTCTCGGGGCGCAGGTCGCCGTTGTAGGGCCAGGCGTAGGGCTCGGCGGCTACGTGGCGTTCGGCGGTGGTTGCGGTTGTGGTCATGGCGATGCTCATCCTTGGTAGTTGCGTTCCGGCGGCGCGAAGCCGCAGGAGGTGCCGTCGGTCACCTTCACGTCGGCGCTCCAGGGCAACTTGTAGGTGCCGGCGGCCATGTCGTGCATGTAGGTGTAGGGGCAGTCCTGCGCGCCGCCCCTCACCGCGACATAACCGCGGTGGTAGAGCTGGTAGATGTTGTTCTCGACACCCCATCCGGTGCGCGCCTCGCGCACGAGGTCGGGCCGCAGTTCGGCGGTGATGATCTCGTCGACGCGCCCGCCGCCCTCGACCAGCACCGTGCCGTCGAAGTTGCAGAACATGCCCTCGCCCATCGAATCGAAGCTGCCGTCGCTGCCGCACAGGCACACGCTCGCGGTGTAGGCGAGGTTGCAGAAGGCATTCGACTGGTTGGTGATCTTCCACGCATGGCGGATCGGCGCGGTGTAGCCCGCCGTGCGCAGGATGATGTCGGCGCCCTTGTACGCAGCCTCGCGCGCCATCTCGGGGAACATGCCGTCGTGGCAGATGATGAGCGAGAGCCTGCTGCCGTTCGGCCCATCGCACACCGGAATGCCGAGGTTGCCGGGCTCCCACGGCTCGACTGGCACCCACGGGTGCAGCTTGCGGTAGTAGAGCTTGATCTCGCCTTGGTCGTCGATGATCAGCCCGCTGTTGTAGGGGTTGCCGCCGGGGTTGGCTTCCATGATCGAGAAGCAGCCCCAGATGCGGTGTTCGATGCACGCACGCTTGAAGGCCGCGACCTCGGGGCCATCGAGCGTGCACATGATCTCCGGGTTCGTGTCCATCGAGAGGCCGTGCAGCGCGTACTCCGGGAACACCACGAGGTCCATCGTCGACTGGTTGCGGCGCGCCTTGCCCACCATGTCGCAGATGCGCTGCGCCTGTGCTGCGAGGTCGGCCGGCGTCTTCACGTTCGGCAGCTGCAGTTGCACCAGCCCTACGACGACGCCGTGCGCCGATTTGTTGAGGCCACCCAGTCCGCTCATGGTGTTCAGTTCCTTGTCGATGAAAGTTCGCCCGGGCTGCCGATGGCGGCGCTGCCCGGCTTGCAGGTGAGCACCAGGATCACCAGCGTGAGCACGTAGGGCACGGTGTTGAAGAGGTGGTAGCCCCAGCCGATGCCGATGGACTGCAGCGCGGGCCCGATGGCGCCCGCACCGCCGAAGAGAAAGGCCGCGCCCACGCAGCGCAGCGGACTCCAGCGCGCGAAGATCACGAGCGCGACGGCGATGAGGCCCTGGCCGCTGGAGATGCCTTCGTTCCAGCTGCCGGGATAGAACAGCGTGAGCGACGCGCCGCCGAGCCCGGCGATGAAGCCGCCGGCCGTCGTCGCAGCGATGCGCAGGCCCGAGACCGAGTAGCCGAGCGCGCGCGTGGCCTGCGCCGAGTCGCCCGCCATGCGCACCAGCAGGCCTGCGCGCGTGCGCGCGAAGCCCCACCAGAGCAGCACCGCGAGCGCGATGCCGATGGGCACGAGCGCATTGAGCTGCAGCGCGGAGCGCACCACCGTGTTGTCGCTCCAGAAGCCCAGCGGTATCGCGGGAATCTGCGGCGCCTGCGGCTGGATCAGCGGCTTGCCCAGATAGAACGCGAGCCCCGTGCCCAGCAACATCAATGCGATGCCCGTCGCCACGTCGTTCACACGGTCGAGCGAGCACAGGAGGCCGTGCAGCAGCGCGAGCACCGCGCCCGCCATCGCGCCGATCAGCACGCCGAGCCAGGCCGAGTCGGTGAGATACGCACCGCCGAAGGCTGCCATCGCCGACAGCACCAGCACGCCTTCGAGCCCGAGGTTGATGCGGCCCGATTTCTCGGTGAGGCATTCGCCCAGGCTCACGAAAAGAAAAGGCGCTCCCACGCGCAACGCACCACCGACGATGCCGGCCACGAGCGCGATCCATTGATCAGCGGTCATTGGTGCACCCTTGGCGCTGCGCGCCTTCCCGCCAAGCGGGAGCGAGCTTGCTTGGGGCGGCCCGGCGCCGCGCTCATGCCGGACTCCCCGAAGCGCGGAACAGCCGCGCGCGCAGCGCCTTCCAGTCGACCATGCGCAAGCCCTCGCTTGCAAGGATCAGCACGAACGCGATGCCCTGCAGCACCAGCACCGACGCATCGGGCAGTCCGAGCCGTCGCTGCAACAGGCTGCCCGCCGCACCGAAGCCGCCGAACAGGATCGCCACCGGCACGATGGCCACCGGGTTGTGCCGCGCGATGAACGACACGAGGATGCCCGCGTAGCCATATCCCGCGATCAGCGAGGCGTTGGCATTGGTGTGCACCGCCGCCACCTCGACCGCGCCCGCGAGGCCCGCGCACGCGCCGCCCAGTGCGCAGCTGCCGAGAATGAGTCGCGTGGCCGGCAGGCCCACGAGCTGCGCGGTGCGCGGATTGCCGCCAACCACGCGCACCGAGAAGCCCGAGGCGGTCGCGCGCAGCCACCAGCCGAGCCCGAGGCAAGCCACGACGCCGAGCACCAGGCCCCAATGCACGTCCGAGCCGCCGATGCCGCCGATCAGCAGCCCGTCGTTCAGCGCATAAGTCGATGGTTTGTTCAGGCTCGCCGGATCGCGCAGCGGCCCTTCGACCAGGTGCTTGAAGATGCCGATGGCGATGTAGGCCAGCAGCAGGCTGCTGATGGTTTCGTTGATGCCTCGGTACTGCCGCAGCCAGCCCGCGAGCACGATCCACAACGCACCGGCGAGCGCACCCGCGATGCAGACGATCGCCGTGCCCACGGCATTGCCGGGCAGCGGCACCGCATGCGCAAGCGCCGCGCAGGCCAGACCGCCCAGCACCAATGCGCCTTCGCCACCGATGACGATCAGCCCCGCGCGCGCCGGTAGCGCCACGCATAGCGCGGTGAGCATCAGCGGTGCCGCGCGCTGCAGCGTGTTCTGCCACGAGAACCAGTCGCCGAACGCGCCCTTGAAGAGCGTCGCCCAGACCTCCACCGGATCGACGCCGGCAAAGGCAACGAGCACGCCGAACAGCAGCAGTGCCGCCGCGATGGCGAACACCGGCAGGGCGAATTCCTTGAGCGTGCTGCGCATGGGCAAAGACATGGGCATGAACTCGGAACTCAGACCTGGCCGATGACGCCTTCGACGAGGTAGTTCATCTTTTCCAGCTCCAGG
Source organism: Variovorax boronicumulans (assembly GCF_030812215.1). Lineage (GTDB taxonomy): Bacteria > Pseudomonadota > Gammaproteobacteria > Burkholderiales > Burkholderiaceae_C > Variovorax > Variovorax boronicumulans_C. Next base: position 394,684 of record NZ_JAUSSG010000005.1, read on the forward strand.
TCCGTCTGCTTCAGCACCTTGCCGGCCGGCACCACGACCGCACCCTTGTTGTCCTTGATGCCGTCCTTGAAGATGTCGAAGGTGCCCGCGATCATCCTGGCCTTGATGTCGTCGGCCTGCTTCTTCGCGGCGTCCGTCACCATCGGGCCGTAGGCGGACATCTTCACGTAGCCTTCCTTCAAACCGCCGCGCAGGAAGTTGGGATGCGGCTTGCCGGTTTGCGCGGCTTCGATGGCGGTCTTGTAGGCGGTGAGCCAGTTCCACTCGGCGCCAGTGAGGTAGGCGTTCGGCGCAAGCTTCGCCTGGCTCGCGTGGTAGCCGCAGACCATCTTGCCGCGCTTGGCTGCCGTCTCGACCACCACCTTGGGGCCGTCCACATGCATGGTGAACACGTCGCAGCCCTGGTCGGCCAGGCTGTTGGTGGCCTCGGCCTCCTTCACGGCCATCGACCAGTCGCCGGTGAAGATCACGCTGCAGGTGATGTTCGGCTTGACCGAGCGCGCACCGAGTGTGAAGGCGTTGATGTTGCGCAGCACCTGCGGAATCGGCTTGGCGGCGACGAAGGCGATCTTGTTGCTCTTGGTCATGTGCGCCGCGATCACGCCGTTCAGGAACTGGCACTCGTCGATGTAGCCGAAGAAGCTGCCCGCGTTCTTCGGATGCTTGCCTTCGGTCCAGAGACCGCCGCAATGCGAGAAGCGCACGTCGGGGTACTTGGGCGCCACCGCGAGGATGTGCGGATCGAAGTAGCCGAAGGAGGTGGGAAAGAGCAACTTCGCGCCGTCCTGCGAAATCATGCCGGCCATGGTCTTCTGCACGGCGGCGGTCTCGGGCACGTTCTCTTCCTCGACCACCTTCACGCCGGGCAGCTTCTTGATTTCGGCGGCCGCCATGGCGTGCGCCTGGTTGTAGCCGTAGTCGTCGCGCGCGCCGACGTAGATCACGCCGACGGTCAGCGGCTTGGCCTGCGCGCGGGCCAGGGCGCTCCAGCCTCCGAGGGTGCCGGCGGCGCCGAGTGCGGCCAGGGACTTGAGGGAATCGCGGCGATTGAATTGGCTTGTCATGGCGTTCTTTCGAGGAGTTGAAGGAGGTGCAAAAAATGTGCCGTGCGTTCTGCGGTTCTGTGCGGTCAGGCCGACAGGCTCACGTGCGCGGCCGCCACGCGCCAGCCGTCGTCGGTGCGTATCCACGTCTGGCTCTGCCGGCCGATCACGCGGCTGCCTTCGCGCCGGAACTCGACATTCGCCGTCGCGAAGTCGCGGCCGTAGGTGGTGATGACGGTGCGCAACAGTTCGCGCGGCGGGCTCTGCACCGGCAGCGAAGCGCGAAAGGCGCGGATGTCGGCATGGCCGTAATGGTTCTCGGAGAAGCCATAGCGCAGCGTGTGCGGGCTGTTCCAGAACAGCTCGTCGAGCACAGCGCGCTGGTTGGTCACGAGCGCTTCTTCGTAGCGCGCGAACACGGCGCTGACTTCGGCGTGCACCTCGGGGAGGTTGATCTCCAGCGTCATCGGCGCACCTCGCGTTGGAAGATGTCGAGGCTGAGTTTCTTCGTCGCGACGAAGCTCTCGGTGCTCAGCGTCTCGACGGTGCGCGGGCGTGCATCGCCGTAGCGCAGGATCTCGGCCACCTTGGTGGGGCGCTTGGTCAGCAGCAGCACTTCGTCGGCGAGGTACACGGCCTCTTCGAGGTCGTGCGACACCAGCAGCATGGTGGTGCCGGTCTGCATGAACACCTCCTGCAGCTTCTCGCGGATGAAGAGCGTCATCTCGAAGTCGAGCGCCGAGAAGGGTTCGTCGAGGAACAGCACCTCCGGGTTGGGCGCGAGGGCCCGCATGATCGATGCGGTCTGCTGCTGTCCACCCGACAGTTCGTAGGGAAAGCGCTTCAGGTCGAACTTCACGTCGAACGAAGCGACCAGCTCTTCCATGCGCCGGTCCACTTCCGCCTTGCTGCGCCCTTCGAGCTTCAGCGGGTAGGCGATGTTGTCGATGGTGCGCATCCACGGGAACATCGCCTCGCGGTAGTTCTGGAACACGTAGCCGATCTTGGTGTCCTTGCGCTGCTTGCCGTCGAACAGGATCTCGCCCGTATCGATGGGGATGAGGCCCGCGATCATGTTGATGAGCGTGGACTTGCCGCAGCCGTTGGGCCCGAACACCGAGACGATCCTGTGCTTGGGAATGTCGAGGTCGAAGTTCTCGTACAGCGGCCAGCCCGCGAAGTACTTGGTGAGACCCCGGATGGTGATGTGCGTGCCCGAGGGGCCGGGCTTGAAGACCGGCTTGGGCACATCGGCGTAGACCGGGCCGTTGATGACGACGTCCTGCGTGACTTTCATCGTCCGCTCCAGTGCACGATGCGGCGCTCGGCGACGAGGAAAAGAATGTTGAGCGCGTAGCCCAGGGCACCGGCCGCCAGGATCGCCGCGTACATGCTCTTCACGTTGAGCACCTGCTGCGCATCGATGATGCGGTGGCCGAGTCCGACGTCGGAGCCGATGAACATCTCGGCCACGATGACGATCACCAGCGCCATCGACACCGCCGAGCGCAGGCCGACGAAGCTGGGCTGCAGGCTTTCCCAGATCAGCACGTCCTTGAAGACCTGCCAGCGCGAGGCGCCCATGACCTTCGCCGCCATCACGCGCTGCTTGCGCGCGTTGATGACGCCGTAGGCGCTGTTGAACACCACGATGAGCAGCGCGCCGAAGGCCGCGATGGCGATCTTGTTGACGTCGCTCACGCCGAAGATCAGGAGAAACAGCGGAATGAGCGCGGACGAGGGCGTCGAGCGGAAGAAGTCGATCAGGAACTCGACGCTGCGGTATGCCTTCTCGTTGCTGCCGAGCAGCACGCCCAGCGGCACGCCGACCACCGCCGCGATGAGAAAAGCCTGCAGCGTGCGCCACACGGTCATCGCGAAGTCAGTGAGCAGCGGTCCGCCCGCAAGCCCCGTGATCAGCGCGGCGATGGTGTCGGCCGGCGTGGGCAGCAGGATGGGCTTGATGAAGCCCAGGCGCACCACCAGGTCCCATGCGATGAACAGCACCACGGGGCCGATGAAGGGCAGCAGGCGGCCGCGCAGCGGGGGCTTCGGCGCGATGGCGCCGAGGCTGGCCGGCGGTGTCCACGGCGCGGCCGTGGTCGTGCTTGCATCGGCCATGGTCATGCCTTGTAGAGGAGGCCGTCCACGAGCACCTTCTTCTCGAAGATGCCTTTCTCGGTGAACAGGTCGTAGAACTTCTGGAAGTACGTGACGTCGCTCGGCTTGAACTCGTTGTAGAGCATGTACGAGGCGAGCGGCACCTCGGCCGTGAGCTTGCCTTCGATGGCGGTGTAGCCCTTCATGTGCTGGCGCGCATCGTCGGGCTTGGTGCGCACCAACTCGACGCCGCGCGCGTAAGCGGCGATGTACTTCTTCGCGATCTCGGGGTTCTTCTTGATGAACTCGGTGGTGAGGCTGGCCGCGCCGCCGTGCCACGGCGCCATCGGGTCGCCGAGGATGTACTTGGCGACCACGCCGGCCTCGATCACCCGCGTGGTGCCGTTCATGCGGCCGACGGTGCCGGTCGGCTCCAGCGTGTAGCAGGCATCGACCTGGCCCGCGACGAGTGCGGCCACGTGCTGGCCGATGGGGAGTTCGCTCACCACCGCACCCTTGGCGCCGGCGCGCTCCAGCATGGTCTTGCAGAGCGTGACGTTCTGGATGCCGGGTCCCGAAGCCACCTTCTTGCCGGCCAGCTCGGCCACGGTTTTGACCGGGCTGTCCTTGGGGACGATGAACTCGTCGAGCACGAACTTCGCGTTGCTCGGGTTGGTGCAGAAGATCTTGAAGAAGCCCGGCTGCGCGATCTCGCCGATGGCGAGGTTGGCCGAGCCGACGCCATTGGCGCTGCCATCGCAGCGGCCCGCGAGCATGCCCTCCATCACCTGCTGCGCGCCGGCGAACTTGAGCGGCTCCACGTCCAGCCCCGCTTCCTTGAAGTAGCCGCGGTCCACCGCCGCGAAGAACGGCAGGCCGGCGGCCACGGGCCAGAAGCCGATGCGCAGCTTGGGCGCGGCCTGTGCGCGCACGATGGTGGGCGCGGCCAGCACGGCCAGGCCTGCGGCACCGGCTTGCAGCAACTGCCGGCGCGATGCGGAAGATTTTTCAAGGATGCTCATCGGGACTCCTGGATCAGTCGATCAGTTGGTAATGGCAGTGGCGCGGCTCGCGACGTAGGCACGCCAGCCGCCGTGATGGGTCACGTCCTGTGCGTCGGTCAGCGCGTGGCCTTCGCAGATGAAGCCGTTGACCCAGCTGCCGTCGGCCAGCTCGACGCTGCCGAGGCCGAGCGGCGGCGGGATCAGCGCGAGGAAGCTGCCGACCTGCGCGATGGGCATGGCCCAGACCTCCAGCGCGATGGCCCCGCCATCTCCCGCGCTGCGCTGCAGGCCGGGCTTGGGCGGCGTGGTGCCGGGCAGCGCGAAGAGCCGGTAAGTCGGCGACGTGGTCGTGGTGCGCAGCAGCGTGGCGCCGCGCTCGGTGAGCTGGCCGTTGAGCGGCATGCCCGACAGGTGCGCGCCGACGACGGCGATGGCGAGCGTCTGCGGTGCCGGGGCCATGAGGCCCGGCACCGGGCGCGGCGCGGGCAGCGGCAGGCCGGTCGCACCCTGCGGGAGGCCGCTCGCGTGGTGATAGCGCTGGCCGAGGTCGGCCAGCGCGAGGTCGCTTCCGCTCGGGCCGATCAGCGTGATGCCGAACGGCAGGCCGTCCGCGCGCAGGCTGCTCGGCACCGAGAGCGCCGCGTAGTCGAGCAGGTTGACGAAGTTGGTGTACGCGCCGAGGTTGCGGTTGAGCACGACCGGATCGGCGCGCATTTGCGCTCGCGTGTAGTGCGTGGGCGCGGTAGGCACCAGAAGCACGTCGATGTCGCGCCACATCGGCTCGACCTGTTGCGCGATGGCGCGCAGCCGGGTCTGCGCGTCGAACACGTCGGCGGCTGAATAGCCTTTTCCGCTCGCGAGGATGCTGCGCACAGGCTCGATCACCTCGTCGGCATGCGCGTCGAAGAACTCGCGCACCGCCGCGTAGCGTTCGGCGACGAGTGCGCTTTCATAGAGCAGCGCGGCGGCTTCGGCGAGCGGCGCGTACGGAATGGCGACGGCCGTGCCGCCCAGTGCCACGAGCCTGGCCTGCGCATCGCGGAAGGCTTCTTCGGCTGCGGTGTCGCCGAAGAAGTCCAACGCGTCGGGCACGCCGAAGTTGAAGCGAGCGGGCAGCGGCTTGCGATGCATCGCGATGTCGCGCGAGTACGGGTCGCGCGGGTCGTGGCCGGAGGCGGCCAGCATCACGTCGACGGCCAGCGCCACGGTGCGCGCGAAGATCGAAACGCAGTCCGCGCTCTGCGCTGCGGGCACCACGCCGAAGGCGCTGAGCAGCCCGCGCGAAGGCTTGAGGCCGACGATGTTGTTGAGCCCGGCGGGTACGCGGCCGGAGCCGGCGGTGTCGGTGCCGAGGGCGAAGTCGACCTCGCCCGCGGCCACCACATACGCCGAACCGGAGCTGGAGCCACCGCAGACGTAGCGCGCATCGAATGCGTTGGGCACTTCGCCATAGGGCGAGCGCGTGCCGTTCAGGCCGCAGGCGAACTGGTCGAGGTTGGTCTTGCCGGTCAGGGATGCACCGGCTTCGAGCAATCGCTGCACCACGGCCGCATGCGCCGTGGGCCGGCGGTCGAAGGCCGGGCAAGCGGCAGTGGTGGGCACGCCGGCCACGTCGATGTTGTCCTTGACCGCGAAGCGCAGCCCGGCGAGTGGCAGGGTCACGCCGGGGGTGTCGGCGGTTTCGGCACCGGCCACAGGTACCGCGAATTTCGCGATCCAGGCAGCGGTGGTCAGCGGGTCGTATTCATGCACCATCATCAGGCATCCAAACTTGTGTACAAGTCGAGATGCAAGCAATGTGCCAGCCGGAACGAGCCTGCGACTAAGACTGGGTGTTTGCTCCCTCTCCCCTCGGGGAGAGGGTTGGGGTGAGGGCAAGGTGCTGCCGATGAAGCGCGGCTCTCAGGTGAAGGCCGCCGCCCTCACCCCTACCCTCTCCCTCTGGGAGAGGGGGTCATATATCAACTCCGCTTGGCGTTGCGGTAGAGGCTCTCCACCTTCGGGATGTTCGCTTCGAGCTTCGCGATGCGGTCCGTGCCGCTCGGATGGGTCGACAGGAAACTCAGCCCGCCCTGATTCTTCGAGGCGGTCGCCATCTTGTTCCACAGCGACACCGAGGCCTTCGGGTCATAGCCTGCGCGCGCCGCGAGTTCGAGCCCCACGAGGTCGGCCTCTGTCTCGTCGCTGCGGCTGAACTTGAGCGTGATGAGTTGCGTGCCGGCCCTTGCCGCGAGGTCCCCCACCTGGCCAAGGCCAAGCAGCTGCGCACCGATCGACAGCGCCGCGCCGGTGCCGGCGCTCTTGGCCATGCGGGCGCGGGCGTGTTCGCGCAGCGCGTGGGCCATCTCGTGGCCCATCACCATCGCGACCTCGTCGTCGGTGAGCTTGAGCTGTTCGAGGATGCCGGTGAAGAAGGCAATCTTGCCGCCGGGCATGCAGAAGGCGTTGATCTGCTTGCTGCCGATCAGGTTGACCTCCCACTTCCATTCGCGCGCGCGGGTGTTCCAGGGCGTGGCGAAGGGAATGAGCCGCTGCGCGATGGCGCGCAGCCGCTGCAGTTGCGCGTTGTTGTCGCCGGCGAGCGCGTTCTTGGCGCGGGCCTGCGCGAGCAGCTGGCCGTACTGCTGGACGCCGGCCGCCTCGATCTTGTCCGCGGGCACGAGGTTGCGCGCCACCGAGGCGTTGCCGACGTTGACCTGCGAGAGCGCCGGGCGGCTCATCGCCACGCCGGCCGCGATCAACAGGAAGGCCCTGCGCAACTGCCACGGCGAGGCAGGAGAGGTGAGGGAAATGGGGCGTTCGCAGCGTGTGCACATGGGGCGGATCATAGGAACAAATGAAGACAAACAGGCGGGTCGATTCCCGCGGCGGCTCATGGACAATCCGGGGCTCATGTCCGCTCCGCCGCTCGAAACCCCCGCCCCCCCCAAACCATCCTGGCGCGACACGCTGAAGGTCTACCTCGAGCCGGCCACGCTGCGCATGCTGGCGCTGGGCTTCTCGGCCGGACTGCCGCTGCTGCTGGTGCTGGGCACGCTGAGTTTCCGCCTGCGCGAAGCCGGCATCGACCGCACCACGATCGGCTACCTGAGCTGGGTGGGCCTGGCCTATGGCTTCAAGTGGGTCTGGGCGCCGCTGGTCGACCGGATGCCGCTGCCGCCGCTGACCACGCTGCTCGGCCGGCGCCGCGGCTGGCTGCTGCTGGCGCAGGGCCTGGTGATCGTGGGGCTGGTCGGCATGGCGATGAACGATCCGCGCCACGGCCTCGCCCCACTGGTCTGGTGCGCGTTGCTGGTGGCCTTCGGCTCGGCCACGCAGGACATCGCGCTGGACGCCTTCCGCATCGAATCGGCGGAGACGCGGAAGCAGGCCGCGCTCGCCGCCGCGTATCAGACCGGCTACCGGCTCGCGATGATCTGGGCCGGCGCCGGCGTGCTGTGGGTCGCAGCCTGGGCCGAGGTGGTGCCCGCCGTCGCCGCGGCCGGCGCGGCGGCCTACCAGAACGGCGCCTGGAAAACGGCCTACCTTGTGATGGCCGCCTCGATGGGCGTCGGCGTGCTCACGGTGCTGCTGTCGCCCGAGCCCGTGCGGTTGGTGCTTCCGAAGGCGAAGAACGCGGCCGAGTGGCTGCAGAGCGTGCTGATCGACCCCTTCGCCGACTTCATCCGCCGCTACAGGTGGCAGGCCGCGCTGATCCTCGCGCTGATCGCCATCTACCGCATCAGCGACGTGGTGATGGGCATCATGGCCAATCCGTTCTACGTGGACATGGGCTTCACCAAGGACGAGGTGGCCACGGTCAGCAAGATCTACGGCGTGGTCATGACGCTGGCCGGCGCCTTCGTGGGCGGCGTGCTCTCGATGCGCCTGGGCGTGATGCGCGTGCTGATGCTGGGCGCGGTACTCAGCGCCGCGAGCAACCTGCTGTTCGCCTGGCTGGCCTCGCGCGGGCACGACCTCACGGCGCTCATCGCGGTGGTCTCGGCCGACAACCTGGCCGGCGGCATCGCCTCGGCCGCCTTCATCGCCTACCTGTCGAGCCTGACCAACATCAGCTACTCGGCCACGCAGTACGCCCTGTTCAGCTCGCTGATGCTGCTGCTGCCCAAGTTCATCGCCGGCTACTCGGGCGCCTTCGTCGACGCCTACGGCTACAGCCAGTTCTTCACCGCCACCGCGCTGCTGGGCGTGCCCGTGCTGCTGCTGGTCGCGCTGGCCTCGCGGCTGACGACGACCACAAGCGCCGCCGACCGTCAATAGGGCCGTGGCCCTAGGCTGCACTTATGGGAAACCGCCGACGCGGGCCCGGGCGCTCTGCTGGTAGGCTGCGTGACATTCATTGCGTGAGAATTACGCCTGTCGTCTCACCGACGTTCTTCCGCTTGTCGCAGCCCCAAGAATCATCGTGCTCTCCCGTATTTCCCCTCTACAGATCAGCGCCTACACGGCAACCTCGGCCGTCGGCGTCGGCAAGGCGCCGCTGGCCGAAGCGCTCGAAAACTCGCGCAGCGGCCTGCGTGCCAACGATTTCGGCGATGCGCCGCTGCCCACATGGATCGGCCGCGTCGACGGACTCGAAGACGTCCGCCTGCCCGAGCCGCTGGCCTCGTGGGACTGCCGCAACAACCGGCTCGCCTGGCTGGGCCTGCAGGCCGATGGCTTTCTCGAAGCGGTGGCCGCCGCGCGCGAGAAGTACGGCGCCTCGCGCGTCGCACTGATCCTTGGCACCTCGACCGCCAGCATCGGCGAGACCGAGCTGGCCTACACCCAGCTCGACGGAAACGGCATGTTCCCGCCGGACCAGCGCCGCGCCGCGGTGCACACGCCCCATTCGCTTGCGATGTTCGTGCAGCAGGTGCTGGGCCTGGAAGGGCCGAGCGAGACGATCTCGACCGCCTGCTCGTCGAGCGCCAAGGTGTTCGCCTCGGCCGAACGGCTGATCCGCCTGGGCCTGGCCGACGCGGCGGTCGTGGGCGGGGTGGACACGCTCTGCGGCAGCGTGCTGTTCGGCTTCAACTCGCTGGAACTGGTGTCGACGGAGCCCTGCCGTCCGTTCGATGCCGGCCGCAATGGCATCAGCCTGGGCGAAGCGGCGGGCTTCGCGCTGGTCGAGCGGGTGCAAGGCGGGGCCGATGCGTCGGCGCTGCACCTCCTGGGCTACGGCGAGGCGAGCGATGCGCACCACATGTCGACCCCGCATCCCGAGGGCCTGGGCGCCGAGCGCGCGCTCGACGAGGCACTGGCGCGCGCCGGCCTTCCGCCCGAGGCGATCGACTACATCAACATGCACGGTACCGCGAGCCAGAAGAACGACGAGGTCGAAGGCGCCCTGGTGGCGCGCCGCTTCCCTGCCTCCACGCACGCGAGTTCGACCAAGGGCTTCATGGGCCACACGTTGGGCGCGGCGGGCATCGTCGAGGCGGTGATCAGCCTGCTGGCCATCGAGCGCGGCCTGAAGCCGGGCACGGTGGGCACCCGCACGATCGACGAAGGCTTCGGCCCGCAGATCCGCCTCGCGCCCGCGCACGGCGAGGTGCGCTACGCACTCTCCAACTCCTTCGGTTTCGGCGGCAACAACTGCTCGCTCGTGTTCGGCAAGGCGGCCGCCGCATGAGCACGACAGCCACGCCCCCGATGCCCCCCACCCTCTACATCGAAGGCCCGGCCTTCTGGACGCCCACCCTCCCCGGCTGGGACGCCGCGCGCGCGGCCTTCCGCGGCGAAGGCGCGCTGGCCGATCCGCCCGCCAAGCGGCCGTCGCCGCAGGTGCTGGCCCCGGCCGAGCGCCGCCGCGCGCCCGACACCGTGGCGCTGGCGCTCGAAGTGGCTGCCGCAGCCATGGCGGCCTCGGGCCGCAACGCGGCCGACGTGCCCTGCGTGTTCGCCTCGGCGCACGGCGACCTGTCGATCAACGACTACATGTGCGGCACGCTCGCGAGCGATCCGAAGATGCTCTCGCCCACCAAGTTCCACAACTCGGTGCACAACGCGGCCGTGGGGTACTGGACCATCGGGACGGGCTGCATGGCGGCGAGCAATGCCGTGTCGGCGTACGAATACAGCTTTGCCTCCGGCCTGCTCGAAGCGGCCGTGCAATGCGCGGCCGACCAGGAGCCGGTGCTGCTGGTGGGCTACGACACGCCCACCGTCGGCGCCCTGACATCGGTGACCGACAGCCGCGGCCTGCTCGCGGTGGCCATGGTGATCGCGCCCGTGCGCACCGAGCGCAGCGTGGCCGCGCTGCAGTGGTCGCTGGCCAGCCACGACGCGGCGGCAACCTACACGCCGCTGCGATCGGAAGCAGCAAAGTCGCTGGTGTCCATCAATCCGATGGCGCAGGCGCTCGGCCTGTTCGAATCGCTGGCGCATGTCGAAGGCGGCGACGAACCGGCGCTCCGCCTGCAACTCTCGCCCACCCTGTCACTCAGGCTGCAGTTGCGGCCTCCTCCAAAGGACTGACACCATGACCGACACTGCGCTGGATTCGTTTGACGCAGTGATCATGGGAGGCGGTCTCGCCGGCCTCACGCTGGCAATCCAGCTGAAGCAGCGCTTCGGCGACCTGAAGGTGCTGGTGCTGGAGCGCCGCACGCATCCGGTGCCGCTCGCGGCGCACAAGGTGGGCGAATCGTCGGTCGAAATCGGGGCGCACTACTTCGACACGGTGCTCGGGCTCAAGGCCCACATGGACGAAGCGCAGCTGCGCAAGTTCGGCTTCCGCTTCTTCTTCAGCGAAGGCCGCAGCGACATCGACAACGTCACCGAGATCGGCGCGAGCCGCTACCTGGCGGTGCCCAGCTACCAGATCGACCGGGGCATCTTCGAGAACTTCCTGGCCGAAGAGGCCGCGCGGCACGGTGTGCGCTTCGTCGACAGCGCGCTGGTTCGGCGCATCGACCTGGCCCAGAACCCCGCGGCGCCCCACCGCGTCGAATGGACGCGCGGCGAAGAATCCCACGCCACACAGGCGCGCTGGCTCATCGACGCCTGCGGCCGCGCCGGCATGCTCAAGCGCAAGCTCGGCCTTGCCGAGCCCAACGCGCACGACGTCAATGCGGTGTGGTTCCGCATCGGCGAGCGCATTGCCGTCGACGACTGGAGCGACAGCGCCGACTGGCGCGAACGCTGCAACCCGCAGGCGCGCTGGCTCTCGACCAACCACTTCGTGGGCGCCGGCTACTGGGCCTGGCTGATTCCGCTGGCCTCGGGCTCGCATTCGGTGGGCATCGTGGCCGACCCGGCGCTGCATCCGCTGGACACCATCGACACCTTCGAGAAGGCGATGGCATGGTTCGCCACCTACCAGCCGCGCCTGTACGAGGCGCTGGACGGCAAGCGCCACCTGCTGCAGGACTTTGCGTTCCTCAGGCACTTCTCGCATGGCTGCAAGCAGGTGTTCTCGGGCGAACGCTGGGCGATGACGGGCGAGGCGGGGCTTTTTCTCGACCCCTTCTATTCGCCCGGCAGCGACTTCATCGCGATCGCCAACACCTACATCACCGACCTCGTCGCGCAGGACCGCGCCGGCCGGCCGCTGGAAGCCCGGGCCCAGCTCTACGACCAGCTCTACCACTCGTTCTACGAGAGCACGCTCGCGCTCTACCAGGACCAGTACCCGCTCTTCGGCGACCCGGAGGTGCTGCCGGTGAAGGTGATCTGGGACTACGCGTACTACTGGGGCGTGCTCGCGCAGATCTTCTTCCAGCGGCGCCTGACCGACCTGCCGGCGCTTGGAAGCCTGAAGGACGAACTGCAGCACTGCCAGCGCCTGAATGTCGCGGTGCAGCGGCTGATGCGCGACTGGTCGGCCTCGAGCGACAGGCGCAATCCGGCCGTGATGCTCGACCAGGCTGCGATGCCGTGGTTCGCCGAGCTCAACCGGAGCCTGAAAGACACGCTCGACGATGCCGGGTTCAAGGCCCGCATCCGGGCTTCCACGGCCATGCTGCGGCAGCTGGCTGGCGAAATACTCGGGCGGGCGCGCACTGCCGATCCGGACGTGGACGCCGGCGCCCTGCTGGCGCTTCTCGAAGAAAACCGCGGAAAAACACCCGCGACGGCAGCCCGCGACGCTATGCTTTTCGCAGCACCTCCGGTTGACACCCACGCCTGAGGTTTACCCAACTTTACGGAGCGTTCAAGCCCGCTTGCTCCCTGTGGACGACCATGAAGCGCATGAGCACCCCCCAACTCCTGATGATCGAAGATGACGCCCGCCTGGCGCAGATGGTGGGCGAGTACCTGACGCAGTCGGGTTTCGCCTTCAACCACGCCGGTGACGGCGCGAGCGGCCTCGAACAGCTGCAGCAGCACGCCCCCGACCTCGTGATCCTCGACCTGATGCTGCCCGACACCGACGGGCTCGAAGTCTGCCGCCGCATCCGCGCGCTGCCCGGCCCGATCTCCAAGGTGTCGGTGCTGATGCTGACCGCCAAGGGCGATCCGATGGACCGCATCATCGGCCTGGAAATCGGCGCCGACGACTACCTGCCCAAGCCCTTCGAGCCGCGCGAGCTTCTGGCGCGCATCCGCGCCGTGCTGCGCCGGCGCAGCGAGAACGCCACCGAGAGCGAAGCCTCCACCGTGATGCGCTTCGGCACGCTGGAGATCGACCGCAACGCGCGCACCGTGTCGGTGGCCGGCGCGCTGGCGGACCTCACCTCCTACCAGTTCGACCTCTTGGTCGCGATGGCCGAGCGCGCGGGCCGCGTGCTCACGCGCGACCAGATCATGGAAGCCGTGCGCGGCCGCGAGCTGGAGGCGTTCGACCGCTCGATCGACGTGCACATGGGCCGCATCCGCGCCGCGATAGAAGTCGACGCCAAGAACCCCAAGCGCATCCTCACAGTGCGCGGCGTAGGCTACGTCTTCGCCAAGCAGCAAGACTGAAAAGATGTTCGCCCCCCGGCTTTTCACTCGCTTCGCTCCGTGTCATTCGCCACCCCCCGAGGGGGAGGCGCGGCTCGCCTTGGGGCGGCCCGGCGGCGGCCGCATCGAGCCATGCTGAAAAAACTGTACTCCCGCCACCTCTACGTCCGCATCTGGCTCGCGGTGGTGGGCGGCGTGGTCATCCTCACGCTGATGGCCAACTGGATCGTGCGCGAGGCGGCAGAGGCCGAGCGCGAGCGCCTGGCTCCCGTGCCGCGCAACGTGGTCGTGCTCGATGCGCAGGACCGGACGATCGGCTCGGGCACCGCGCTGCGCGTGCCGGGCCAGGGACTGGAGTTCGACGTGACGCTGAGCGACGGCAAGGCCATCACGCTGCGCGTGGCGCCGCGCGAGCGCCCCACCGGCACCGGCGGCTTCGCGCCGTGGCGCACGCCGTTCGGGCTGGGCTGGATGATCGCGCTGGTGGGCGTGGCAGTGGCATTGGGCGTCTACCCCATCGTGCGGCGCATCACGCAACGGCTGGAATCGCTGCAGCGCGGCGTGCAGCGATGGGGCGAGGGCGATCTCTCGGTGCGCGTGACCGAAGAAGGGCAGGACGAAGTGGCTGATCTCTCCAAACGATTCAACGCGTCGGCCGAACGCATCGAGCAGCTGGTGCGCTCGCACAAGTCGCTGCTGGCCAACGCATCGCACGAGCTGCGCTCGCCGCTCACCCGCATCCGCATGGGGCTGGAGCTGATGGGCGAGCACCCGAGCCAGAAAGCACGCGAGGAAATCTCGCGCAACATCGGCGAGCTCGACCAGTTGATCGACGAGATCCTGCTGGCCAGCCGCCTGGATGCGAGCGAGGCCGACATGGGCACCATCGAGGCCGTCGACCTGACGGGCCTGGCCGCCGAGGAGTGCTCCCAAGTGAACGCCGAGCTCGACCTCGCCGAGGGCACCGACAACGCGGCGCTCACCGTGCCCGGCGTGTCGCGCTTGCTGCGCCGCGCGATCCGCAACCTGCTGGAAAACGCCCGCCGCTACGGCGCCGGCAGCATCAGCGTGGAACTGGGCAGCGCCAACGGCTTTGCCACCGTGCGCGTGAACGACCGCGGCCCCGGCGTACCGCCCGCCCTGCGCGAACGCATCTTCGAGCCCTTCTACCGCCTGCCCGGGGCCAGCGAGCGCAATGGCGGCGTCGGCCTGGGGCTGGCACTGGTGAAGTCGATTGCCGAGCGACACGGCGGCACCGTGCGCTGCGAGGACGCGCCCGAAGGCGGGGCCAGCTTCGTGATCCGCCTGCCGGTCGCAGCTCCCGCGCACTGACAACCGATCCCATTCGCGGGACGCCGCGGAACCGGCTTCGCCGGGCCGCAGGCGTCGCCCGGCGAGGGGGAAGGAGAAGCGACACGAAGTGCGCGAAGCCTGGGGGAGTGCCAAGCCAGTCAGGTTGGGCGCTGCAGGCCCCACCTAAAATCCCGCACCTATGCAGAGATCGCACATCGTTCGGCCCGCGGCCATGTTCTGGGGGCTGGTGGTGTTCATGCCGGTCGGCGTCACCTACCTTTCCGCGCTGCTGTTGCTCGCCACCATGGGCCTCGCCGGCGGATACGCCGAACGCTTCGCGCGCCTGCGCGCCAACCCGCTGTGGTGGCCGGTGGTCGCTTACCTGGCCTGGACTCTTCTCGTGCTCGCCTTCGGGCCGCACTACCCGGAAACCGGCTCCAACCTCTTCCATGGCCTGCGCATCGGCCTCACGATCCTGATGGCGATGGCGCTCACGCGCGAGGAAGCGATCTGGGCGCTGCGCGGCTTTCTGCTGATCGCGGCACTGAACATCGTGCTGATCGTTCTCCACTATGCCATCGGCTTTCCGATCTGGTCGCCGCTGCGCGCGGTGGTGATGGAGGTGGGCAACAAATCGATCAGCAACGCGCTGCTGTTCAGCGTGGTGGCCTCGACGGCCGCCGTGTGGGGCATCGCGCAGATCGCTGCTCACAAGCCGCTGCGCGCCATTCCGGCCTTCGTGCTGATGCTTGGGCTGGGCTTCGTGGTCGCGCTGCCGCTGACCTCGCGCACCTCGGTGCTCGCGCTGCTGCTGGTGATTCCGGTGGTGTGCATCCACCAGTGGCGCAACCACCTGAAGATGCTGGTGAGTGCGCTGGTGCTGGGCACCGTGGTGCTCGGAGCCGGGCTCTACCAGCTGCCGCAGCTGCAGCAGAAGGTCGAGACCGGCGTGCAGGAAATCGAGGAGGCGCAGGCCGGTGCCGTCTTCAAGGGCAGCTGGGTCATCCGCTACTACATGTACCGCGACACGGGCCGCATGATCGCCGACCGGCCGCTCACCGGCTGGGGCATCGGCGGCTGGACCAGCCAGTGGCACAAGCGCGGACCGGCGATGTTCGCGGACTCGAACATGCCGCACAACGACTTTCTCTGGGTGGGTTCGCAGGGCGGCCTGCCCGCGCTGCTGAGCCTGCTGGTGATCATGGTGGCCGCCGTGTGGCAGGCGTGGAAACGCCCCGATATTGCGGGCCGCTTTGCCTTGGCCGCAACGCTGATCGCGCTGATCGCATCGAGCGTGAACTCGGCCATGCGCGATGCGCAGATCGGGCTTGCGCTGCTCTGGATCGCGATGGTGTACCTGAGGCTCGCGCAGGAAAAGAACGACCCCGCGCCGTGGCGCGACCTGTGGCCGGGCCGGCGCATCGAGCCTTCGCCCTCGCCTGCTGCCCCGGCGAACTGATTCAGTTGTTCTTGTTGCGCCGGACCTCGGCCGCCGCATGCTGCTTGCCGGCAAAGCCGACGAAGAACCAGATCACCAGCGTGTGCAGCACGCCGACGAAAAGCAGCACCAGCAAAGCCGGTCCCAGCGACAGGCGCGCCGCGCCGGCGAACAGTACGACCGCCACCGTCAAGGCCGCCTGCATCGCCATGTCGATGGCGAGCATGCCCAGGATGGCGCGCTTCTTCTCCTCGGATGTGAAGTAGCGGCCGTTCTTCTTGGCGAAGTCCATGCACACCCACGTCACCGTGCCGAGCAAGGCGGCCACGTTGCCGCCCGTGCTCGAACTGGCACCCGCCAGGCTCAGCGCGACGCCGACGACGACCAGCAGCACCACGTAGGCTGCGGCAAAGCGCCACAGCAGGCCGCGAAGCGTCACCTCAGGTCAGGCAGGCCGACTCAGTGGCGCGCCGAGACGGCTTCGCCGGCCTTCAGCCGGTACACCGTGCCGCAGTACGGGCACTTGGCTTCGCCGGTGCGCGCCACGTCCAGGTAGACCTTGGGGTGGCTGTTCCAGAGCTTCATGTCGGCCTTGGGGCTGGGGCAGAACACGCCGCCCTGGTGGTTGAGCTCCTTGGCCAGGAGTTCGACGACTGCATTGGTAGACATGGTTTCTCAGACTTTGGTGAGCCAGTGGGCGTACTTGGGATTCTTGCCGTTCACGATGTCGAAGAAGGCAGACTGGATCTTCTCGGTGACCGGGCCGCGCGAGCCGCCGTCGCCACGGTTGCCGATCTCGATGCGGTCGAGTTCGCGGATGGGTGTCACTTCGGCGGCGGTGCCGGTGAAGAAGGCTTCATCGGAGACGTAGACCTCATCGCGCGTGATGCGCTTTTGCACGAGTTCGATGCCGAGGTCCTTGCAGATGTGCAGGATCGTGTTGCGGGTGATGCCGTTGAGCGCGCCGGCCGACAGGTCGGGCGTGTAGACCACGCCGCCCTTGACCACGAAGATGTTCTCGCCCGCGCCTTCGGAGACGAAACCGCTCGCGTCGAGCAGCAGCGCTTCGTCGTAGCCGTCGTCCAGCGCTTCCATGTTGGCCAGGATCGAGTTCGTGTAGTTGCTCACCGACTTGGCCTGCGTCATCGTGATGTTGACGTGGTGGCGGGTGTAGCTGGAGGTCTTCACGCGGATGCCGCGGCGCATGCCTTCTTCGCCGAGGTAGGCGCCCCAGGACCAGGCCGCGACCATGGCGTGGATCTTGTTGCCCTTGGGGCTCACGCCGAGCTTTTCGGAGCCGATCCAGATGAGGGGGCGCAGGTAGCAGCTTTCGAGCTTGTTCTCGCGCACGACCTGCTTCTGGGCTTCGTTCAGTTGCTCCTGCGAGAACGGGATCTTCATGCGCAGGATCTTGGCGCTGTTGAACAGGCGCTCGGTGTGCTCGGCCAGGCGGAAGATCGCCGTGCTGCCGTCCGCCGTCTTGTAGGCGCGCACGCCCTCGAAGGCGCCGCAGCCGTAGTGCAGCGTGTGGCTCAGCACGTGGATCTTGGCGTCGCGCCAGTCCACGAGTTCGCCGTCCATCCAGATCTTGCCGTCACGGTCGTCCAGCGAGGGGGGGATCGAGCTCATTTCCTGATTCCTTTGGGGAGCGGTGTGGGGGTGCGACAGGGGCCGTCGCAAAAGCTTTCGATTTTACGGTGGCGGCCGGAACGGGGTGCCCGACAATGCCTGGTTGTCCAAACCAGTGGAAAAAAGGGTTTCCGTGTCCGTATTCAAGAACGTCATCGTCTATCGCATCGAACCTGCCTGGTCCCAATCACTGGCCGAGGCAGAAGAGGGGCTGGGCAAGCACCGCTTCGAGCCCTGCGGCCCCTCGCAGGAAAAGTCCGCCGGCTGGGCCGAGCCCCGCGGCGAGGCCAACGGCCCGCTGGTCGAATCCATCGACGGCCAGTGGCTCGTCGAATACATGATCGAGAGCAAGCAGGTCCCCGGCTCCGTGGTGCGCCGCAAGCTCGACGAACGCTGCGCGCAGATCGAGGCCACCACCGGCCGCAAGCCCGGCAAGAAGGAAAAGAAGGAGCTCAAGGAAGACATCACCCTGGAGCTGCTGCCGATGGCCTTCACCCGCAGCGCGCGCGTAGCGGTGTGGATCGACAAGGCCGAGAACCGCCTCGTGATCAACAGCGGCAACGCCTCGCGCGCCGACGAAGTGGTCACCAGCCTGGTGAAGTCGCTCGACGGCTTTGCGGTGTCGCTGATCAACACGCAGATCGAGCCGGCCGCCGCCATGGCCAACTGGCTGCTGACCCAGGAGCCGCCGGCCGGCTTCACCATCGACCGCGAGTGCGAGCTCAAGGCCTCGGACGATTCGAAGGCCGTGGTGCGCTACGCCAAGCACCCGCTGGACATCGAGGAAGTGCAAAAGCACATCACCGACGGCAAGCGGCCCACGCGTCTTGCGCTCACCTGGGACGACCGCGTGTCGTTCGAGCTCACGCACGGCATGCTGATCCGCAAGATCGTGTTCCTCGAAGGCACGGGCGACGGCGCGGCGGGCGGCAAGAAGGAAGACAACTACGACGCCGACGTGGCGATCGCCACCGGCGAACTCGGCCAGCTGGTGCCGGCGTTGCTCGATGCGTTGGGTGGCGAGGCAGCGTTCGGCGCGGCACCGGCGGACGAAGCACCGAAGCCCGCCGCCAAGGCAGCAGCGCCCGCCACCACGACCCCGGCTGATGCCGCCGAGGAAGAAGACGCGCCGTTTTAAGTCAAGGCGCTCCGAAGACTTGAAGAAACCGTAGCGAGCAGCCCGAGCTTGCGTCGAGGACCGGAACCGTACTCGCGTACGGTGAGGACCGCAGATGCGAGATCGGGTTGCGCAGTAGGTTCATTCATGTCTTCACCAGGTAGGTCTGCGCCAGGCGCACCCAGCAGGCAGCGCCCAAAGGCAGCACCTGGTCGTTGAAGTCGTAGCCGGGGTTGTGCACCATGCAGCCGCCGAACTGGCCCTCCCCGTTGCCGAGCAGCAGGTAGCAGCCCGGCAACTCGGCGAGCATCCAGGCGAAGTCCTCGCTGCCCGCAAAGCCCTTCGGCGCTTCGGTGAGCACCTGCTCCGCGCCGACGAGCTCGGCGCAGACCTGCTCTATCAGCCGGCACTCGGCCGCGGTGTTGACCACCGGCGGTACGAGCTGGCGGTAATCGATCTCGGCCTCCACGCCATGGGCCTGCGCCGTGAGGTTCACGATCTCGCGGATGCGCGCTTCCACCACTGCGCGCGTCTCGGGCCGTGCCGCCCGCACGTTCAGGCCGAGCGCCACCGATTGCGGAATCACGTTGTGCGTCGCACCGCCGCGGATGAAGCCGACCGACACGACGGCCGTGTCGCCCGGCGTCACGTTGCGCGCCACCACGGTCTGCAGGGCCGTGACCACCGCGGCGGCGGCGGGCACGGGATCGCGCGAGAGATGCGGCATGGCGCCATGTCCGCCGACGCCCTTGATCGTGACGTCGGCCACGTCCGAAGACAGCGTGACCGGCCCCTCGATCACCAGAAAGCTGCCGACCGGCACGCCCGGCGCGTTGTGCAGCGCGTAGACGGCATCGCAGGGAAAGCGCTCGAAGAGGCCGTCCTCGATCATTGCGCGCGCGCCGCAGAGGTTCTCTTCGTCGGGCTGGAAGATCAGGTTCAGCGTGCCGTCGAAATCGCGGCGCTTCGCGAGCGCCTTGGCGGCCGCGAGCAGGATGGCCGTGTGGCCGTCGTGGCCGCAGGCATGCATGCGGCCATGGGTCTTGCTCGCATACGGCAGGCCCGTCGCCTCGACGATGGGCAGCGCGTCCATGTCGGCGCGGATGCCCAGCCGCCGCGTGCCGCTGCCCACCTTGAGCTGGGCCACGATGCCGGTCTTGCCGATGCCCGTGTGCACCTGGTAGCCCCATTCGCGCAGCAGGTTGGCGACCAGCTCGCCGGTTGCATTCACCTCGAAGCCGAGCTCGGGGTTGGCGTGGATCTGGCGGCGGATGTCGACGAAAGCCTGGGTGTCGACATCGGCCTGCGGCAGCAAGCGGGACAGGAGGCGGGTGGTCTGGGGACTGAGTTCGCGGGTCATGGATGGCGCTGTCTGTTGTTCTTCGATGTTGCGGGGGGGGAAATCTCAGTCGGCCCTGCGTACACGCAGGCTCACGACCGCACAGATGCTCAACACGCCGCAGGCCATCATGTAGAAGGCCGGCGACATCGGGTTGCCGGTCGTGGCGAGCAGCCAGGTCACGATGAATTGGGAGGAGCCGCCGAACACCGTCACGCCGACGCTGTAGACCACCGAGATGCCGCTCGCGCGCACCCCGATCGGCAGCATCTCCAGCAGCATCAGGAACAGGGGCGTGGTGCCGAGGTTCACGATCGCCGTCAGCAGCACCGACAGGCACAGCACCAGCGGCACGCTCGGGTAGTGGTTGATGAGCCAGAACGCCGGATACACCGCCAGCACGCCGAGCACCAGCGAGCCGATCACCAGCGGCTTGCGGTTCGGCAGCCTGTCGGCCAGCCGCCCCGCCAAGAGCGCCACCGCGAACATCGTGATGCCGGTGGCGCAGCCCGACAGCAGCGACAGCGACGGCGGCATGTGCAGCACGCGAATCATGTAGGTCGGCATGAAGAACACGACCAGGTACATGGCGGCCGTGCCCGCCGTGGTGGCGAAGATGCCCTTGAGCACCGTGCCGCCGTGCTCGCGCAGCAGCCGGCCCATGGGGCTGGATTCGTGGCGGCTGGCCTGGTGCGTTTCCTCCAGGTTGGCGCGGATGTAGAGGCCCACCGGCGCGATCAGCAGGCCGAACAGGAAGGGCAGGCGCCAGCCCCAGCTCTCGAGCGAGGCCTGCGGCAGCGCGGCATACAGCGCGGCACCGGTGAGCGCACCCAGCACCGCCGCCACGCCCTGGCTCGCGAGCTGCCAGCTCACGCGAAAGCCGCGGCCCCGGATGCCGCCCGATTCCATCAGCATCGAGGTGGCGGCGCCCACCTCGCCGCCGAGCGAAAAGCCCTGCAAGAGGCGCCCCGCCAGGATCATCAGCGAGCCGAACACGCCGGCCGAGGCGTAAGTGGGCGCGAGCGCGATGCACAGCGTGCCGGCCACCATGAGGCCGATGGTGAGCGTCAATGCGGCCTTGCGCCCGTTGCGGTCGGCGTAGTTGCCGATGATCACGCCGCCCAGCGGCCGCATCACGAAGCCGATGCCGAAGGTGGCCACGGCCAGCAGCAGCGAACCGTACGGGCTGTCCGAGGGGAAGAACAGCTTGCCGATCAGGAGCGCGAAGAAGCTGTAGACGGTGAAGTCGTACATCTCCAGCGCATTGCCCAGCGAGCAGGCGGCGATCAGGCGGAACTGGCTCTGCTTGCCCTCGACCTGCACGGTCTCGGCAGGGGAAGACGGCGCAGCGGCCGCCGGGGGAACGCCCCCCATCTGGCTTGCGGGCAAAGCGGCTTCACTCATCGAATCGACTCCACGAACAGGACAGCCGCGGAGTATTCAGGCAAAGCGCGCCAGCGCAGAATCACATATTTTCATGCTGATAACCAAATGGAATCCCCACGGGATTCCCCCGGGATCAAGGAGGCACGATGAAGCTGCAACAACTGCGCGTTCTCCTGGCGGTCGCCCAGAACGGAAGCATCCATGAGGCCGCGCGCAGCCTGCACATCACACAGCCGGCGCTGTCCAAGACGATTGCCGAACTGGAACGCGAACTCGGCGTGACGCTGATGCTGCGCACCACGCGCGGCGTGAACCTCACGGCTTATGGCACGGCGCTGGTCAAGCGCGCGAGCCTGGTCGAGCAGGAGCTGCGGCACGCGCTCGAGGACATCGAGGCGATTCGCGGGCACGACGAGGCGCAGCTCAACATCGGCTTCACCGCCGTGGCCTCGGGCGGGCCGCTGCCCAATACGATGGCATCGTTCAGGCAGCGCTTTCCCAACGTGGCGCTGCGCGCCTACGAGCAGCGGCCGCAGCAGCTCTTCGAAGGGCTGCGCGAAGGCCGGCTCGACCTGGCGCTGGTCTCGACCTGCAACGGTCCGGGCACCAACGTCTTTCAGTGGGAGCCGTTGTTCTCGCTGTCGATGCACGTGGCGGTGCGCACCGGCCATCCGCTGCGGCGGGTGCGCAAGCTGCGCACGTTGCTGGAGGCCGACTGGCTGGTGCTGGACCCCATCGACGAGCCCGGCAGTCCGCTGGTGTCGACGATGCGCGTGAACGGGCTGGAGATGCCCAAACGCATGGTGCAGAGCGCGTCGAACCTGCTGGGCCTGCAGCTGGCCACGCAGACCGACCTCGTCAGCATGTGGTCGGACACCGTGTTCCACGACGCTGGCGCGGTGCGGATGCAGCCCGGCCTGCTGGAGCGCCTGCCGATCACCGACGAGGTGCCGGACTTCGATGTCTACCTGGTCTACCGCTCGGCCGACCTCATGACCCACATGTGCGCGGAGTTCGCCAAGGAAGTGCGTCACCACGCGAAGGTGAATCCGCTGTGGCGCCGGCCGCGCCGCAAGGCCGGCGCGGATTCGGATTAGCTGGTCGGTGTTTCTTCTTCGGGAGCGGCTTCGGGGCGGGTCATTTCCCAGCTCTGCAGCTTGCCGCCGTTGAACACCGCATCGACGTACGAGCCACCTGTGTCGGTCCAGCGATAGAGCTCGGGCTGCGTGTCCGCGGGGGAGCGCAGCTCGCCGAGCGCACGTGTCATGGCGATGACGTGCATCAGGGTCACGCCCTGCTTGAGCTTGGCATTGAGCATCACCGCGCTGGCGACATAGCCCACCGGGCGGTCGGCCGCCCGCTTGAGCACCTGCATCGCGCGGTTGAAGTGCAGCAGCAGGAACATCACGATCACGCCGCCAGCCAGTGCGACGCCGGCCCAGCCGTAGCTGCGCCAGGCCAGGCCGAGAAGAACGATGCCGCCTACGGGCACCAGCAATTTCTGGAAATTCATGGCGCGCATTGTCGCCGCCCCGTTGTTGGCGCCTTGCCAGGTCATTCGAAAGTTCGCATCTGGATCGAGGGCGCCATTCGCTGTATCGACCGTGGCTACCACCGGGGGCGAAAAACGGTACTCACCTCGAAATGCACATGCCAAGGTGGCGCGAGACGGCACATTTCACCGCACGGGCATCAACCCGGGCCACAGAAAAGCGTATGACCATTCCGCGTTCCGTCACCTTCGTTCGTCTCACTCTCGCCGCCACGCTCACAGCCACCGTCCTCAGCGGTTGCTACGTGGTGCCCATCGCACAACCCGCACCCGCGGCGCCGCCTTCGCAGGCCTATGCCGTTGCACCGGGACCGATCGCGCAGAGCTTCAGTGCACGCCTGTATCCGTCGAACGCCGAAGCGGCGCGCTACGGAACCGTGGCAGGCACGGTGACCAACGACATGAACGGCCGCGGCCATTTCAACGCACAGATTGGCGGTGAACAGTTTCAGGGAGAGGCGACCCGGGTTGCCGGCTCGCGAAGTGCCGGCGTGGCAAACGCCAGCGGCAATCGCGGCGGCAACCTGAGTTGCCAGTACACGATGAACTCGGCCACGTTGGGCAGCGGCCAATGCGTGCTCAACAGCGGGCCGGCGTTCACGATGCACATCGGGGGATAGGGAGGGTGGCCCGGCGCGTCACTGACGCGCCGGGCATTTTTTCGACAAGAATCAATCGAGGCGGCGGACCACGTCCATCGCCTCTTCGATGCGTTCGACGGGGTGGATGGTCAAGCCTTCGATCTCCTTTGAGCCCTTGCGCGGTGCGTTGGCCTTCGGCACCACCGCGATGCTGAAGCCCAGCTTGGCGGCTTCGCGCAAACGCTCTTGACCGCGCGGCGCCGGGCGCACCTCACCGGCCAGGCCCACTTCACCGAACGCGATGAACCCCTTGGGCAGCGGCTTGCCGCGCAGGCTCGAGGTGATGGCCAGCATCACGGCCAGGTCGGCCGCGGGTTCGCTGATGCGCACGCCGCCCACCGCGTTGACGAACACGTCCTGGTCCATGCAGGCTACGCCCGCATGGCGGTGCAGCACCGCGAGCAGCATCGCGAGGCGGTCACGGTCCAGGCCCACCGACAAGCGCCGCGGGCTTGGCCCGCCGTTGTCGACCAGCGCCTGGATTTCCACCAGCATCGGCCGCGTGCCTTCCAGCGTGACCAGCACCACACTGCCGGGCACCGGCTCGGCGTGCTGGCTCAGGAAGATCGCACTCGGATTCGCCACGCCCTTCAAGCCCCGCTCGGTCATCGCGAACACGCCGATCTCGTTCACGGCGCCGAAGCGATTCTTGATGGCACGCACGAGACGAAAGCTCGAATGCGTATCGCCTTCGAAATACAGCACCGTGTCGACCATGTGCTCCAGCACGCGCGGGCCCGCAAGCGCGCCCTCTTTGGTGACATGGCCCACCAGCACCACCGCCGTGCCGCTGGTCTTGGCAAAGCGCGTGAGGTGGGCCGCGCATTCGCGCACCTGCGCCACCGAACCGGGGGCCGAGGTGAGCTGGTCGGAGTACACCGTCTGAATGGAGTCGATCACTGCGATCGCAGGTCGCGTGGCATCGAGCGTAGCGATGATCTTCTCGAGCTGGATCTCGGCGAGCACCTGCACCTGCGAATGGTCGAGTCCGAGCCGGCGCGAGCGCAGCGCCACTTGCGCACCGCTTTCCTCGCCTGTCACATAGAGCGCGTTCTGCCCGGCACGCTGGAGCGCATCGACCGCCTGCAGAAGCAGCGTGGATTTACCGATACCCGGGTCCCCGCCGATGAGCGTCACGCCGCCCGAGACGATGCCGCCGCCCAGCACGCGGTCGAGCTCGTCGATGCCGGTGGGCGTGCGTGCGATGTCGGTCGCCTCGATCTCCGAGAGCGTGGCCAGTTCGGAGACGCCCGCCAGCGGCGAGAACTGCGTGCCGAAGCGGTTGTTGGCCGGGGCGTTGCTGCCGGCCACCTGTTCGATCAATGTGTTCCAGGCGCCGCAGCTCGGGCATTTGCCGAGCCACTTGGGGCTGGTGCCGCCGCATTCACTGCAGACGAAAAGAGATTTGTCCTTGGCCATTCGGCGAGTTTAGGTGTCCGCACAAACCCTGATGGCCGGTGGCTTGGAAAGAAATCGCCAATCATTTAACATGTTAACTAATTTGATGAGGCACCGCGCTTGAGCACCACCTTCACCCACCGCAATTTGCCGCGCCTGCTGCTGCAGGCCCGCGAAGCCGTGATGGCCCACACGCGGCCCAGCCTGCGCGAGCACGCACTGTCCGACCAGCAATGGCGCGTGCTGCGCGTGCTCGGCGAACACGGCGCGGTCGACACCGGCCGCGTCGCGCGCGAGGCCTTCATCCTCGGGCCGAGCCTCACCGGCGTGCTCGCGCGCATGGAGCGCGACAACCTCATCACCCGCGCCCGCGATCCGGCCGACCAGCGCCGCACCGTGGTCGAGGCCACGCCACACGGCATGAAGCTGGTCAAGCGGCTGGGCACCAGCATCGAGGCGCACTACGACTGGATGGAGAAGTCGCTCGGCAAGGCCAAGCTCACGCAGCTCTACGGGCTGCTCGACGAGCTGATCGCCCTGGAGCAGCCCTCATGAGCACCGCGCATTTCCTTCCCACCGGCACCGTCTACGGCACGCTGCTGAACTTCCGTGCCGAGGTTGAAGCGCTCGCGCCGCAGATGACCGAGCCGCCCTACAAGGCGCCACCCAAGGCACCGGTGCTCTACGTGAAGACCGCCAACACCTGGAGCCCCCACGGCAGCGCCATCGCGGTGCCTTCATCGATTCCCGAAGTGGAAATCGGCGCGAGCATCGGCATGGTGATCGGCGCCGAGGGCGATGTCGAAGGCTTCGTGCTGATGAACGACCTGTCGATTCCGCACGCGAGCTTCTTCCGCCCGCCGGTGAAGTTCAAGTGCGTCGACGGTTTCCTCGGCATCGGCCCGGTGCTGCGCGATGCGCAGGAGGTGGCCGACCCTGCGAGCTTCCGCGTCGAAGTGCGCATCAACGGCGCGCTCAAGCAAGCGATCGATTTTTCGCAGCTCGTGCGTCCGGCACAGCAGTTGCTCGCCGACGTCGGCGATTTCATGACGCTCGCGCATGGCGACGTGCTGATGCTGGGCTGTGATGCGGGCCGTCCGTTGGCACGTGCGGGCGACCGCATCGATATCTCCGCGACCGGCTTCGAGACATTGACCCACACGCTGGTGCAGGAGACCGCCGCATGAAGCACGCACGCGTCATCCACGAAGGCCGCGAACACAGCGGCACCGCCCACGAATTAAACGGCCAGCCAGACGCCGCCGTGCGACTCGAAGACGGCCGCATCGTCCCGCAGGAACAGCTGACCTGGCTGCCCCCACTGGCGCCCACCGCGCGGCCGCGCACCATCCTCGCGCTCGGCCTCAACTACGCCGACCATGCGAAGGAGCTCGAATTCAAGGCGCCCGAAGAACCGCTGGTGTTCGTCAAGGGCCAGAGCACGCTGATCGGCCACCGCCAGCACACGCACCGCCCGGCCGGCGTGCAGTTCATGCACTACGAATGCGAGCTCGCCATCGTCGTCGGCAAGACCGCGAAGAACGTCCAGCGCGACGACGCCTACGACTTCATCGGCGGCTACACGGTCGCCAACGACTATGCGATCCGCGACTACCTGGAGAACTGGTACCGCCCGAACCTGCGCGTGAAGAACCGCGACACCTGCACGCCGCTGGGCCCCTGGTTCGTCGATGCGACCGACGTTCCCGACCCGATGGCGCTCGCGCTGCGCACCACCGTCAACGGCATCGTCACGCAGCAAGGTAACACGCGCGACATGATCTTCGATGCGCCCTTCCTCATCGAGTACTTCAGCCGCTTCATGACGCTGTCGCCGGGCGACCTGATCCTCACGGGCACGCCCGACGGCGTGGTCGACTGCAAGCCGGGCGACGTGATCGTCACCGAGATCGAGCACATCGGCGCGCTGGTCAACACCATCGACGCGGCCTGATTTCCTTCCTGTCACACATACATAAAACCAGCGGAGACAAACGCAATGAATGCCAGCAAGAAAACACGCGCCCTCGCCACCGCCCTCGTGGCATTGACCGCCTCGATGCTCGCGCTCGATGCGCCGGCGCAGTCGACGGCCTACCCCGCCAAGCCCGTGCGCTGGGTGGTCGGCTACCCGGCCGGCGGCGGCACCGACTTTCTCGCGCGCACGGTCGGCGCACAGGTGTCGCAGCAACTGGGCCAGCCGGTGCTCGTCGACAACAAACCCGGCGCCGGCGCGATCATCGCGTCGGAGAACGTCGCGCGCTCGCCGGGCGATGGCTACACCGTGTTCTCCGCCGACAACGGCGTGCTGGTCTACAACCCCGCGCTCTACAAGAAGCTGCCCTACGACGCCGAGAAAGACTTCGCACTCGTCGGCATGATGGGCCGCTCGCCGCTGGTCATCACCGCCGCACCGAATGCCGGCGTGGCCGATGCGAAGGCGCTCATCGCCGCGCTGAAGGCCTCGCCCGGCAAGTTCAGCATCGCGACACCGGGCACCGGCAGCCCGCACCACCTGGCGATGGAGCTGTTCCAGCGCGAGGCCGGCGTGTCGATGCTGCATGTGCCCTACAAGGGCGGCGCACCCGCGCTGCAGGACCTCATGGGCGGACAGGTGCCGCTGATGATGCTCGACCTGCCCAGCGGCGTGAGCGCGGTGAAGGCCGGCAAGGTGGTGCCGCTGCTGGCGATGTCGGCCGAGCGCATCCCGCAACTGCCCAACGTGCCCACTGCAAAGGAACTGGGCTACGCCAACGTCGAGGCCTACACCTGGCAAGGCCTGGTGACGCCCGTGGCCACGCCGAAGGAAGTGCAGGCCAGGCTCGGCACCGAGCTGCAGAAAGCCATGGGCGACGCCGGCGTGAAGCAGAAGCTCTATGACGCCGGCTGGGAAGCACGCCCCGCCGACGCCAGCGAAATGACGCGCTACACCGACGCGGAGCGCAAGAAATGGCACGCCTTGATCAAGGCACGCGACATCAAGCTCGATTGAAGAACCGGACACCCTCCATGCAACAGATCAATCACCTCATCGGCGGCAAGTCCGTCACGGGCAAGGACTACTTCGAAACCGTCAACCCCGCCACGCAGGAGGTGCTGGCCGAGGTCGCCTCGGGCGGCGAAGCCGAGGTGAACGCCGCCGTCGCCGCCGCCAAGGAAGCCTTTCCGAAGTGGGCCGGCCTGCCCGCGCCCGAGCGCGCGAAGCTTATCCGCAAGCTTGGCGACCTGATCGCCGCGCACGTGCCCGAGATCGCACAGACCGAGACCAACGACTGCGGCCAGGTCATCGCGCAAACCGGCAAGCAGTTGGTGCCGCGCGCGGCCGACAACTTCTATTACTTCGCCGAGATGTGCACGCGCGTGGACGGCCACACCTACCCCACGCCCACGCACCTGAACTACACGCTGTTCCACCCGGTGGGCGTGTGCGCACTCATCAGCCCGTGGAACGTGCCGTTCATGACGGCCACCTGGAAGGTCGCGCCGTGCCTCGCGTTCGGCAACACCGCCGTGCTGAAGATGAGCGAGCTCTCGCCGCTCACTGCCGCGCGCCTGGGTGAACTCGCGCTCGAAGCCGGCATTCCGCCCGGCGTGCTGAACCTCGTGCACGGCTACGGCAAGGAAGCCGGCGAGCCGCTGGTGGCGCACCCCGACGTGCGCGCGATTTCTTTCACCGGCTCCACCGCCACCGGCAACCGCATCGTGAAGAGCGCGGGCCTCAAGAAGTTCAGCATGGAACTGGGCGGCAAGAGCCCGTTCGTGATCTTCGACGACGCCGACCTCGACCGTGCGCTCGACGCGGCCGTCTTCATGATCTTCAGCAACAACGGCGAGCGCTGCACGGCGGGCTCGCGCATCCTGGTGCAGCAGTCGATCTATGCGGACTTCGCGGCGAAGTTCGCCGAGCGCGCCAAGCGCATCACCGTGGGCGATCCACTCGACGAGAAGACCATCGTCGGCCCGATGATTTCGCAGGCGCACCTGGCCAAGGTGCGCAGCTACATCGAGCTCGGTCCGAAAGAAGGCGCGACGCTGCTGTGCGGCGGCCTCGATGCGCCGAGCAACCTGCCGGACCGCGTGAAGAAAGGCAACTACGTCGTGCCCACCGTCTTCGCCGATGTCGACAACCGCATGAAGATCGCGCAGGACGAGATCTTCGGCCCGGTCGCGTGCCTGATCCCGTTCAAGGACGAGGCCGACGCGATCCGCCTCGCCAACGACATCCAATACGGCCTCAGCAGCTACGTGTGGACCGAGAACATCGGCAAGGCCCACCGCGTCGCCGCGGCCGTGGAAGCCGGCATGTGCTTCGTCAACAGCCAGAACGTGCGAGACCTGCGCCAGCCCTTCGGCGGCACCAAGGCCTCGGGCACCGGCCGCGAAGGCGGCACCTGGAGCTACGAGGTGTTCTGCGAGCCGAAGAACGTGGCGGTGTCGCTGGGCTCGCACCACATCCCGCACTGGGGCGTGGCGTGAACGCACGCCGACGCGCGCTGCTGCAGGGCGTTGCCGCACTGGCGGCCGTGCCGTCGCTGGCACACGCCCGCGGCGACTGGCCCAACAAGCCGGTGCGCATCGTCGTGCCCTTCACGCCCGGCGGCACCACCGACTTCGTCGCGCGGCTCGTGGCGGTCGAACTCGGCAAGACGCTGGAGCAGGCCGTGATCGTCGAGAACAAGCCCGGCGCGGGCACGGTGATCGGCGTCGATGCGGTCGCCAAGTCGGCGCCCGATGGCTACACATTCGTCAGCGTGGCGAACAGCTTCACCGCCAACCAGACGCTGGTGCGCAAGCTCCCCTACGACACGCAGAAAGACCTGCGCCCGGTCGCGCTCATGGGCATGTCGGAGCACGTGCTCGCCACGCATCCCTCGAGCGGCCTGAAGACGCTGGCCGACCTGCGCAACCAGGCGAAGGCGAAGCCCGGCACGCTGAGCTTCGCCTCCTTCGGCAACGGCACCTCGGCCCACCTGTCGGGCGAAATGCTCAAGCTGCAGATGGGCCTGGACATCGTGCATGTGCCCTACAAAGGCCAGGGCCCCGCGCTCACCGACCTGCTCGGCGGACAGGTGACCATGATGTTCGGCAACTGGCCCGAGTTCCGCGGCCACATCCAGAGCGGCAAGCTGGTCGCGCTCGGCATGGCGACCGCACAGCGTTCGCAGTACGCGCCCGCCATACCCACACTCGCAGAACAGGGTGTGGCCATCGAGTCCAATTCGTGGAATGGACTGCTGGCACCCGCCGGCACGCCCGATGCCATCGTGCTGCGCATGAACGACGAGGTGAACCGCGCGCTCGCGGGCCCTGCCGTGGCCGACGCCTTCCGCAAGGGCGGCATCGCGTCGCTGTCGGGCACGCCCGAGCGTTTTGCTGCTTTCATCCGGAGCGAGATCTCGAAGTACGGCGACGTGATCCGCAAGGCCAACATCCAGATCGAGGGCTGAAGAACGATGAGCCTCTATGCGATGCAGAAATTCCTCTTCGCGCTGAACCGCGAAGCCGAGGTGCAGCGCCGATACGCGGAAGGCGGCGAGGTGCGTACCGCGCTGCTCGCCGACTACGACCTCGACGATGAAGAGCGCGAGGCCATCGACGCCGGCGACATCGGCAAGCTCTACGTGCTCGGCTGCAACGGCCAGTTGCTGATGCACTTCGCGCCGCTGCTGGGCATTGCATGGGCAGACTACCTCGAAGCGATGCGCGAGGGCGTGCGCAAGTACGGCCCGGTCCGCGCGGGCATCTATGCAATGACAACCGGAACCGACGAGAAAGTGGCAGGCGTATGAGTCTCGTATTCGCAGGCGTGTGCAGCCACGCCCCCGGCATCACCGGCCGCGCGCACCTCGCCGACCCGGCGGTGAAGGACGAGTTCCACGCGCAGTTCCATCGCTTCGGCGAGGCGATGCGCGCGACGAAACCCGACGCGGTGATCGTCATTGCCGCCGAGCACTTCGCCAACTTCTTCATGAACAACATGCCGGCCTACGCCATCGGCATGGCCGACAGCTACGAGGGCCCCATCGAAGACCCGAAGTGGCTCGGCATCGAGAAGACCAGGGTGCCCGGCGACGCCGCGCTCTCGCAGCGCCTGATCCGCGAGGTGATGCAGACGGTGGACGTGGCCTATGCGGAAGAATGGAAGTTCGACCACGGCATCATGGTGCCGCTGCACTTCCTCACGCCGCGGTTCGACACCAAGGTGATCCCCGTGAACATCAACTGCCAGGGCCCGCCGCTCACGCCGCTGCATCGCGCGTGGGCCTTCGGCGAGGCATTGCGCCGCGCCTGCGACAAGGCGCCCGAGCGCATCGCGCTGGTGGGCACGGGCGGCATCTCGCACTGGCCGGCCACGCCCGATTCGGGCAAGGTCAATGCCGAATGGGACGCCGAGTTCATGCGCCGCTGGTGCGCCAACGACCGCGAGGCGCTGCTCTCGCAGGACGACTACAGCGACGAGGCCACCTACCGCGAAGCCGGCCAGGGCGGCTTCGAGATCCGCACATTCCTCAGCGTGGCCGCGGCCGCGCGCGGCAAGGGCGAGATCTTCCATATGAAGGCCATCCCGATCTTCGCGGTGACCTGCACGGCCGCCGTCATGTCGGTGGCATGAACGAAAGAGCAGCGACATGCCGCACCTGGTGATCCTCTACACCCCCAACATCGAAGCCGAGACCGACATGTCGGCCCTGTGCCGCACGCTCGCCGACACGATGCTCAAGCAACGTGACGAGGCGGACAAGCCGGTGTTCCCCATCGGCGGCACGCGTGTGCTGGCCTACCCCGCCGCGCACCATGCGGTGGCCGACGGCAAGGCCGACTACGCCTTCGTGTACCTCAACATCCGCATGGCCGCAGGACGGTCGGAGGCGGTGAAGAAGAAGGCCGGCGACGAGCTGCTGGCCGATGTGCGCGCGCATTTCGCGCCGATCTTCGACCAGCGCCACATCGGCATCACGCTGCAGATCGACGAAAGCCCGGGACAGGTGTACGACGGCAAGCACAGCAACCTGCACCCTCTGTTCAACAAGCCATAAGAAGAAGCGAGCCGCCATGCTGTCCCAAGCCACCATCGCCCAACTGGCCGCCGAGTTGCACGAAAGCGAGAAGTCGCGCGTGCAGGTCGAGCACTTCTCGAAACGCTTTCCCGGGATGACCGTCGAAGACGGCTACGCCATCTCGCGCGAATGGGTGAAAAAGAAGATCGCCGAAGGCCGCACGGTGAAGGGCCACAAGATCGGCCTCACCTCGCGCGCGATGCAGCAGTCCAGCCAGATCGACGAGCCCGACTACGGCACGCTCTTGGACGACATGTTCTTCGAGCAGGGCGGCGACATTCCCTTCACGCGCTTCATCGCGCCGCGCATCGAGGTGGAACTGGCCTTCATCCTCGGCAGGAAACTGCAGGGTCCGAACGTGACCATCTTCGACGTGCTGGCCGCCACCGACTACGTGGTGCCCGCCATCGAGATCATCGATGCACGCATCGAGCAGTTCGACCGCCACACCAAGGCGCCGCGCAAGGTGTTCGACACCATCTCCGACAACGCGGCCAACGCCGGCATCGTGATGGGCGGGCGTCCGGTCAAGCCCGATGCGGTCGATTTGCGCTGGGTGAGCGCCCTCCTCTACAAGAACGGCGTGATCGAGGAAACGGGCGTGGCCGCGGGCGTGCTCAACCATCCCGCCACCGGCGTGGCATGGCTCGCGAACAAGCTCGCGCCGTGGGACGAGCACCTCGAAGCCGGCGAGGTGGTGCTCGCCGGCTCGTTCACGCGCCCGACCACCGCGCTCCCGGGCGACACCTTCCATGCCGACTACGGCCCCCTTGGCGCCATCTCGTTCCGCCTGATATGAAGCTCGCCCCCAGGCTTTGCGCACTTCGTGTCGCATCTCCCACCCCCTACCGGGGGCAACACCAGCGGCCCGGCAAAGCCGGTTCCGCGGTGCTCCACGAATGAAAACATCACCCTTCGATCTGTTGGACTGAACAATGCACACCCCCATCAACACCTTCAAGCAGGCCATGCAGGCCGGCGAGCAAAAGATCGGCCTCTGGGTCGGCCTGGCGGACAGCTACGTCGCCGAGATCCTCGCGGGCTGCGGCTACGACTGGCTGCTGGTCGACGGCGAGCACGCGCCCAACGACGTGCGCTCGGTGCTCGGGCAATTGCAGGGCATCTCCAGCGCGTGGTCGGCGCAGCCCGAGTCGGAGCGCTCGCATCCGGTGGTGCGCATTCCGACCGGCGACACCACGCTGATCAAGCAGTACCTGGACATCGGCGCGCAGACGCTGCTGGTGCCGATGGTCGATACCGCCGAGCAGGCCGCGCGCATGGTGCAGGGCATGCGCTATCCGCCCGAAGGCATTCGCGGCATGGGCAGCGCGCTCGCACGCGCGTCACGCTGGCAGGCCTACCCGCAGTACCTGCATGAAGCCAATGCGCAGACCTGCCTCTTGGTGCAGGCCGAGACGGTCGAGGCGATGAAGAACCTCGACGCCATCGCGGCGACACCGGGCGTGGATGGCGTGTTCATCGGGCCGGCGGATTTGTCGGCATCGATGGGTTTCGTGGGCCAGCCCAACCATCCCGAGGTACAGGCGGTGATCGCCGACGCCATCGCGCGCATCCTGAAGGCCGGCAAGGCGCCGGGCATTCTCTCGACCACCGAGGAGCAGGCACGCAAGTGGCTCGCGGCAGGCGCGCGCTTCGTGGCCGTGGGCGTGGACACCATGGTGCTCACGGCTGCGGCCAAACAATTGCTCGCGAAGTACAGGAACTCGGCGAAGACCGACGCTGTCAATAGCTATTGATTTTTCAACCAAGGGAGTTAACCAATGCAACGCATCACCTGGACGGCCATCGCCGCATCCACCACCCTGTTCCTCGCAGCCTGTGCCCCCATGGGCGGGGCCAAGCAAAGCACCACCTCACAACAGGAAGCCAACCGCCAGACCGTTCTGGCCTTCTACGAAAAGGGCCTGAACCAGAAGGACGCCGACGCAGCCCTTCAGTACGTGGGCAACCGCTACGTGCAGCACAACCCCGTGGCGGCCGACGGCCCGGAGGGCTTTCGCAAGTTCGTCGCCTTCCTGCGCGAGAAATTTCCGAAGTCGCACAGCGCCATCAAGCGCAGTTTTGTCGAAGGCGACTACGTGATCCTGCATGTGCACGCGGTACGCGAGCCGGGTACGCGCGGCACCGCGATCATCGACATCTTCAAGCTGGAGAACGGGAAGATCGTCGAGCACTGGGACGTGGCGCAACCGGTTCCGGAGACCGCCGCCAACAACAACGGAATGTTCTGAGGACGAACTCTCCGGGTGAAGAAATCGTGTCGCGGCTTTCAAAACGTGAGGTAAACGCGGGGGTCCCACCCCATGCCTTACTGGAAAAATACGCGCTCCCGAACCACCACCACCCGGAGAGAGACCCATCATGAGCTTCACACGCCGCCAGATCCTTCAGACCACCGGCGCCTCGGCGCTGCTTGCAAGCATCGGCCATCAGGCCTACGCGCAGGCCGGCATCGAGACCGCGACCATCGTCACCGGCTTCGCGGCCGGCGGCACCTCGGACACCATCTGCCGCCGCCTAGCGCAGAAGCTCAGCCCCGAATACGCCAAGGCGGCAGTGGTCGAGAACCGCACCGGCGCGGGCGGCCAGATCGCGGTCACCTACGTGAAGGGCCGGCCGGCCGACGGCGTCACCATCCTGCAGACGCCGACCTCGATCCTCACGATCTATCCGCACATCTACAAGAAGCTGCCGTACGACCCGATGGTGGACCTCACCCCGGTCAGCATCGGCTGCATCTTCGACTTCGGCTTTGCCGTCGGCCCGTCGGTGCCGGCCAGCGTGAAGAGCGTGCCCGAGTTCCTCGCCTGGGCCAAGGCCAACCCGGCCGGCGCCAACTTCGGCTCGCCGGCCGCGGGCTCCACGCCGCACTTCATCGGCGCGCTGCTGGGCAAGAAGGGCGACGTCGAACTCAAGCACGCCGCCTACCGCGGCACGCAGCCGGCGATGCTCGACCTGCTGGGCGGCAACATCTCGGCGGTGTCGGGCCCCATCGGCGACATCACCCAGCACCTGCCCTCGGGCAAGGTGCGCATCCTGGGCGTCTCGGGTGCCAAGCGCAGCCGCTTCGCGCCCGAGGTGCCGACCTTCGGCGAGCAGGGCATCAAGGACATGGCGCACAGCGAATGGTTCGCCTTCTTCCTGCCGGCCAAGGCATCGCCAGAACTGGTGACGCGCCTGAACACCGCGATGAAGAACGCGCTCGCGCAAAAGGACGTGATCGACGGCCTGGGCACCTTCGGGCTGGAGGCCATGTCTTCCACACCCGCGGAGCTGACCGAGCTGCTGAAGAAAGACACCGCCAAGTGGGCGCCGATCGTGAAAGAAGTCGGCTTCACCGCGGAGGGTTAACCGACTGAAGGAACTGCAATGACCACCCCACTCGCCACCACGACCTCGACGCCCTCGGCGCTGGTCCATCCATCGATCCACCCCGACGAGCGCGCCGCACGCGAAGAGCTCGCGGCCTGCTACCGCGTCTTCGCGATGCTCGGCTGGGTCGAGATGATCTACAACCACATCACGGTGCGCTTGCCCGACAGCGTGACCGGTGGCGAGAAGCAGTTCCTCATCAACCCCTTCGGCCTGCACTACAGCGAGGTGACGGCCAGCAACCTCGTGAAGATCGACCTGCACGGCAGGGTGCTCGACGGGTCCTCGTACCCGGTGAACCCCGCCGGCTTCACGGTGCACGCGGCCATCCACGACGGCCTGCCCGGCGCGCACTGCGTGATGCACACCCACACCACGGCCGGCGTGGCCGTGGCCTGCCTGCAGGGCGGCCTGCAGCAGACCAATTTCTATACCGCCCAGCTGCACGGCATGGTGGCGTACCACGACTTCGAGGGCATCACGATCCACGCGGACGAAGGCCCGCGCCTTCTGCAGAGCATCGGCAACCGCAACGCGGTGATCCTGCGCAACCACGGCCTCCTGGCCTGGGGGCAGACGCTGCCGCAGACCTTCGCGATCCTGTGGACGCTGCAACGCGCCTGCGAGATCCAGATGGCGACCTTCTCGATGGGCGTGGCCATTCCGGTGAGCGAGGAGATCGCGCAGCGCTGCACGCGCGATGCGCTGCAGTTCAGCCCCGCGCACGGCGCCGGGCAGGACGTGTTCAATGCGCTGGTGCGGCAGGTCGACCGCATCGATCCGGGCTACAGAAACTGAGGCGAACTCTCCCATGAAGATTTGTATTTACGGCGCCGGCGCGATCGGCGGCTGGATCGGTGCCGGCCTTGCACAGGCCAGCGAACGCCTCAACGTGGTCGCGCGCGGCGCGACGCTCGAAACCCTGCAGCAAGATGGCCTTTCGCTGATGCGCGGCGACGTGCGCACACGCGTGCCGGTCAACGCGGTGGCCGACCCCGAGATGCTCGGCGTGCAGGACCTGGTGGTCATCGCCGTGAAGGCGCCTGCGCTGGCGGCCGTGGCCGACCGCATCGGGCCGCTGATCGGGCCCGACACCATCGTGCTGGTCGCAATGAACGGCGTGCCGTGGTGGTTTCTGGAAGGCGGCTTCGGCGGCGAAATTACCGGCCACCGGCTGGCCGCGGTGGACCCCGACGGCGCCATCGCCAGGGCCATTCCGGCCCGCAACGTGATCGGCTGCGTGGTGCATGCGAGCTGCTCGCTCGACGGACCGGGCGTGGTGCGGCATCACTTCGGCAACGGACTGATCGTGGGCGAGCCTTCGGGCGAAGCCACGCCGCGCGTGCAGAAGCTGGTCGAGCTCCTGAACCGTGCGGGCATCGACACCACGCTGTCGCCGCAGATCCAGAAGGACGTGTGGTTCAAGCTCTGGGGCAACATGACGGTGAACCCGATCAGTGCGCTGACCGGCGCCACCACCGACCTCATCATGGGCGACGACGATGTACGCAGCTTCATCTCGGCCGTGATGCTCGAGGCCAAGGAGATCGGGCGCCGCATCGGCATCGAGATCACGCAGAGCCCCGAAGACCGGCACGAGGTGACCAAGAAGCTCGGCGCGTTCAAGACCTCGATGCTGCAGGACGTGGAAGCCGGTCGGTCGGTGGAGCTCGATGCGCTGGTGACGGTGGTGCGCGAGCTGGGTGTGTTGACGGGCGTGGCCACGCCGTTCACCGATGCGCTGCTGGGGCTGGCGCGGTTGAGGACGCGGCAGCTCGGGTTGTACTGAGCACCGCTCTGCTTACAAGAACTTCTCGGGCGTGGCGGCCCGCGTCTCGGTGCAGCTCGCCATCGTCACTCACCACCCTGCCGCCACTACCAGCAACCCGCCGGCAACGAAAACGGGAAGCTAGTGCTTCTTCAGCAAGACCCGCACCGCCTCGGGGAGGGAATTGACCTCTGGCATGAAGCGGTCGAGCACGGCCCCGAGGATCACGGCGGAGAGCACCGCGCCGAGCAGCGGCTTCCAGGTCAGCCGCACCGCAGCCATCAACCAGCCTTCGCGCGCCACGCGCACCGCGGCGCGAGCCGAGACATACGAGAACGCCACCTCGACGGCCACGGCCAGCAGCGCGTCCCAGCTGAAGTACAGCAGCGCGAGATAGCCGGCGCCGAACAGCACGGCCACGCAGATCGCGAAGATGGCCAGCACCGGCACCACAATGATTGCACCTTCGTCCGCACCGCCCGCCACATCGAGCACACCACCGGCCACGTCGGACAGCACGCTGCCACCATCGGCGGCGTCGGCCACGTCGGCAACCCTCAGATGATCGGACGAGCTTCCCCCGCTGAAGTCCATATCGGGCACATCGGCATCGACATCGACGCTGCGCCCCTCGACCAGTCGCTTCGCCCACCAGCGCAGCACCAGCAGGTAGCCCAGATACCCCACGCCCAGCGTGAGGAAGTAGCGAATCGCGAGCGAGTCCACGTGCAGCAGGTGCATCTGCAGCGCCGACACGCCCCACATGAGGAGGAGCGTGAATGTGCCGATCAGGATGCCGTGCGTGCGCAGGCTGTAGTTGCGGTGCAGGTCGCGCTCGACCTGCGTTTCCCAAAGGCGCACCGAGCGCCAGTTGGAAAGAACCTTCATTCGTCGATGAGAGCAGCGAACGGCACGCGTTGGGCCACGGCGCACATGAGCTCGTAGCCGACGGTGCCCGCCGCCTGTGCGACCTCGTCGATGGGCAGCACCGCATCGGTGACCGTCGAGCGGCCCCACAGCGTGACCTCGGCGCCGAACTTCGCATCAGGCACGGGCGTGAGGTCGACGGTGATCATGTCCATGCTCACGCGGCCCACCATGCGGGTGCGAACGCCGTTCACCAGCACCGGCGTGCCGGTGTTGCAGTGGCGCGGGTAGCCATCGGCGTAGCCGACCGCTGCCACACC
Source organism: Variovorax boronicumulans (assembly GCF_030812215.1). Taxonomy (GTDB): domain Bacteria; phylum Pseudomonadota; class Gammaproteobacteria; order Burkholderiales; family Burkholderiaceae_C; genus Variovorax; species Variovorax boronicumulans_C. The sequence continues at coordinate 432,898 of NZ_JAUSSG010000005.1, forward strand.
GATGGTGAGCGGCCCTTCGGCCGTGAAGTTGGAGCCATAGCCGATGGTGTCGCCGGCCTTGAGCGTCTGCACCGAGAGCAGTTGCGTCGACAGCGTCATCGTTGGCTGCAGTTGCCAGTGCGCCGCGTTGTTCAACGGGAAGTCGGGGGCGCTGCCGTACAGCACGATGCCGGGGCGCACCCAGTCGCCGCGCGTCTGGTCGGCGTGACGCAGGGTAGCCGCGCTGTTGGCAATGGAGCGTTCGCCCGGCAGGTCGCGCGTCGCGCGCTCGAAGGCTTCGAGCTGGTGCGCGATGCCGCGGGGGCCGTCGGCATCGCTGAAGTGCGTCATCAGCGATATCTCGTCGACCTGCGTCAGTGCATTGAGCCGCGTCCAGGCCGAACCGAAGCGCTCCGGCGTGAAACCCAGGCGGTTCATGCCCGAGTTCATTTTCAGGAAAACACGCTGCGGCTTGAGGGTCTTGTGCGCTGCGAGCATGTCGATCTGCTCGTCGCAGTGCACGGTGTGCCAGAGGTCCAGGCGCGAACACAGTTCGAGGTCGCGCGCGTCGAACACGCCTTCCAGCAGCAGCACAGGGCCGCGCCAGCCCAGGGCGCGCACGCGCTCGGCCTCGGCCAGATCGAGCAGCGCAAACCCGTCGGCACCGCGCAGGCCCTCATAGACCCGCTCGATGCCATGGCCATAGGCGTTGGCCTTGACCACGGCCCAGACACGGGCGTCGAGGGCCGCGCGGCGGACCCTGTCGAGGTTGTTGCGCAGGGCGGCGGTATGGACGGTGGCAAGAATGGGGCGCGGCATGGGGGGCTTTGGGCAGGCTGCAGGCGGACTGGGGCTAAGTTCAGACCACGTTTTAGCATTTCCGGGAATGGGGTCGAATACGGAAGGGATGCCCATTTCCACGTCGTACCCCCATGCTATAACCGCCCATTCGCTCCGGACGCGACACTTTTTCACTACCGCCAGCAGACCCCTCTGGCCAGCCAGCCCATCGATGAAGCGCGGTTTCTACACGATCATGTCGGCCCAGTTCTTTTCGTCGCTGGCCGACCAAGCGCTTTTCGTTGTTGCCGTCGATCTCATGCGAAGTTCGGGCGCCCCCGAATGGCAACGCGCGGCCCTGGTGCCGATCTTCGCGGTCTTCTACGTGGTGCTCGCACCGCTGGTGGGCGCGTTTGCAGATGCGCTGCCCAAGGGCAAGGTGATGTTCATCAGCAACGCGATCAAGGTGGTCGGCTGCCTGATGATGCTGTTCGGCTCGCACCCCCTGTTGTCGTATTCGATCGTGGGCCTGGGTGCGGCGGCCTACTCGCCGGCCAAGTACGGCATCCTGACCGAACTGCTGCCCGCCTCCCAGCTGGTCAAGGCCAACGGCTGGATCGAGGGGTTGACCATCGCCTCCATCCTGCTGGGCATCGTGCTCGGCGGCACGCTGGTGGGCCATGCGGTCTCCAGCCAGTTGCTGGCCTTCGACTTCCCGTTGATCGACACCGGCATCGACTCGCCGGCCGAGGCCGCGATCTCGGTGCTGATCCTCGTGTACATACTGGCGGCCTGGTTCAACACACGCATTCCGCACACTGGCGTCGAGATGCGCCCGCTGCGCTCCAACCCCGAGCACGGCCTCGCGCGCAACATCGCTGCGCTGCTGCCCGACTTCTGGCATTGCAATGCACGCCTGTGGCGCGACCGCCTCGGCCAGATCTCGCTGGCCACCACCACGCTCTTCTGGGGCGCGGGCGGCAACCTCAAGTACATCGTGCTCGCGTGGGCATCGCTCGCGCTGGGCTACAACACGACGCAGGCCTCGGCGCTCACCGGCGTGGTGACCATCGGCACGGCCGTGGGCGCCATCGTGGCCTCGATGCGCATGCGGCTGGACATGGCCACCCGCGTGATCCCGATGGGCATCGCGATGGGGCTGATGGTCATCTGCATGAACTTCATCGGCAACGTGTGGCTGGCGGTGCCGTTCCTCATCATCCTGGGCGGCCTGGGCGGCTTCCTCGTGGTGCCGATGAATGCGCTGCTGCAGCATCGTGGCCACAACCTGATGGGCGCGGGCCGCTCGATCGCAGTGCAGAACTTCAACGAGCAGGCCTGCATTCTCTTGCTGGGCGGCTTCTACAGCGTCTGCACGGGGCTGGGTCTCTCGGCCTACGGCGCAATCAGTGCCTTCGGCCTCGTGGTGGCGGGCTGCATGTGGCTCATCAAGCGCTGGCACGAGAACAACCTCAAGAAGTACCCGGAAGAAGTCGAGCACCTGCTTGCGATCGCCCGCAGCGACAAACACCACTGACCTTGCGCGACTGCGTTGGTGAGACGGCCGGCGCGCCGAGTGCCGAAGCCCCTTTTCTCCCAACGCCCCCATGCCCGCCCTCGCGCTGATCTTCAACGCCTTCGTCTGGGGGCTGTCGTGGTTTCCCTTCCGGCACATCGAAGGCCACGGCCTGCATCCGGTGTGGACCACCTGCCTCATCTACCTGGCCATCACGATCGTGATGGGCATCGTGCGCCGTCACGCATGGAAGGGCTTGGCCGCCTACCCGATGCTCGCGGTGCTGGGCCTTGCGGCGGGCTTCACCAACGTGGGTTTCAACTGGGCGGTGACGCAGGGCGACGTGGTGCGCGTGGTGCTGCTGTTCTACCTGATGCCGCTGTGGAGCGTGCTGCTCGGCTGGCTGCTGCTGGGCGAACGGCCCACGGGCGGCGCGCTCGCGCGCGTAGCGCTGGCGCTCACCGGGGTGGTCGTGGTGCTCAAGACGCCGGGCACCGACTGGCCGGTGCCGTCGAGCCTGCCTGACTGGCTGGGCCTCGCGGCCGGCTTCGGCTTCGCGGTGACCAACATCGTGCTGCGCCACCTGCGGCACGCGCCGGGCGAATCGCGTGCGCTCGCGATGTTCTGCGGCTGCACGTTCGTGGCGGGCATCGCGGCGCTCGGCGGTAGTGCGCTTGGCGCCATCGCTTCGCCGCTGCAGGCCTCGCCGGGCTGGTTCGGCTGGGCCGTCCTGCTGGGCACGGGTTTCGTGATCGCCAACGTGTGTCTTCAATACGGCGCGGCACGGCTGGCGGCCAGCGCGACCTCGGTGATCATGCTGTCGGAGGTGCTGTTCGCCAGCGTTTCGTCGGTCGCGCTCGGCGCGTCCACGATGGACCTGCGCATCCTCACGGGCGGCGCGCTGATCGTGCTGGGCGCCGTCTGGGCCGCGTTTGCACGAACACCGGCTCGGGGCGATGATCGCGCCTCTGCGTCCACCTGAGGAACACCCCCATGACCAGCGTCTACGACTTCGAGGCCAACCAGATCGACGGCAAGCCGGTGAAGCTTTCCGCCTTCAAAGGCAAGGTGCTGCTGATCGTCAATACCGCGAGCAAATGCGGCTTCACGCCGCAGTTCGCCGGGCTCGAAGCGCTGCACGAGAAGTACGCCGACCAGGGCCTCACCGTGCTGGGCTTTCCCTCGAACCAGTTCGGCTCGCAGGACCCGGGCACCAACGAGGAAATCGGCGCCTTCTGCACCAAGAACTACGGCGTGAGTTTTCCGATGATGGAGAAGATCGACGTCAACGGCAGCAATGCCGCGCCGCTCTACCAGTGGCTCACCAAGGAAAAGCCCGGCCTCCTGGGCTCGACGGCCATCAAGTGGAACTTCACCAAGTTCCTCATCGGGCGCGACGGCACGGTGCTCAAGCGCTATGCGCCGCTCGACACGCCCGCCTCGCTCACACGCGACGTCGAGGCGGCGCTCGCAGCGGGCTGAACACTCTTTTCAGAAGCGAAAGCTGGCGGTCTTCGCACCGCCGCCCACCGTCACCGTCTGGCTCTTGGCCTGCCCGCCGGGCGTGGTGACGTCGATGGTGTAGCGCCCGTCGGGAATGTCGATCAGGCATACCGGCCCGCCGGCGCGAAAGGCCATGGCGGCGGCCGAGTTGGCGTCGCCCCCCTTGATCGTGACGTCCACGCTGGCCATGTAGGCGCCGTCGGCGCGTGCGAACAGCAGCGAGAGCGGATGCTCCTTCATGGCCGCGCGCATGGCATTCGATTCGTCGGAGCCGATGCCGCCGCAGACGTAGCGCGTCGGGCCGGCGCCTTGCCACGCAGGCATGGCGGACTGGGCTTGCGCCGCCACGGCACCGGCCAGGCAGGCGCAGGCCAGCAGAACGCGTCGCAGCGGAAGTTGGGTAACGTGGAACATGGCACAGGCTCCTTGCAGATTCGGTGCCGCCATGATGCGCCGCAGCCGCTCGCCGCGCGAGTCGGACCGGACGCTGCCCTGCTGTGCGATCAGGCCCTACCCTTTGCGCCCGCCAGCCAGCGCGGCGTCCAGCAGCTCTACCCAGTGCCGCACCGGCGTTTCCCCGCTGCCGCTTTGCAGGTGCGTGATGCAACCGATGTTGGCCGAGGCGATGGTGGTGGGCCGCAGCTGCTTCAGGTGCCCCAGCTTGCGGTCGCGCAGCGGGTAGGCCAGCTCGGGTTGCAACACCGAATACGTGCCTGCCGAGCCGCAGCACAGGTGCGATTCGTTCATGGCCACGCGCACGTCGAAGCCGAGCGCGCGCAGGTGGGTCTCGACGCCGCCGCGCAGCTTCTGGCCATGCTGCAGCGTGCATGGCGGGTGGTAGGCGACCACACCCTCGGGCGCGCGCACGCGGGCCTTCAGCACGGGCACGAGATCGGGCAGCAGCTCGCTCAGGTCGCGCGTCAGCTCGCCGATGCGCGCCGCTTTCGCCGCGTAGGCCGCATCGTGCTGCAGGATGTGGCCGTACTCGCGCACGGTGACGCCGCAGCCCGACGCGTTCATCACGATGGCTTCGACCTCGTTGCGTTCGACCTGCGGCCACCACGCATCGATGTTGGCGCGCATCTGCGCCTTGCCGCCCTCCTGGTCGTTGAGGTGGAACTTCACCGCGCCGCAGCAGCCGGCTTCCTTCGCGATCACCACCTGGATGCCCGCCGCATCGAGCACGCGCGCGGTGGCGCTGTTGATGTTGGGCATCATCGACGGCTGCACGCAGCCCGCGAGCATCAGCACCTTGCGCGCATGCGTGGCGGTGGGCCAGGCGCCCGCTTCCTGCTTCCCGGGCACCTTGGCCTTGAGCACATCGGGCAAGAGGCCGCGCACCGACTGTCCGAGCTTCATCGCGGGGCCGAAGAGCGGCGACGGCAAGCCTTCCTTCAGCAGCCAGCGCGTGGCCGATTCCATTGCGGGGCGCGGCACCTTCTCGTCGACGATCTTGCGGCCGATGTCCACGAGCTTGCCGTACTGCACGCCGCTCGGGCAGGTGCTCTCGCAGTTGCGGCAGGTGAGGCACCGGTCCAGGTGCAACTGCGTGCTGCGCGTCGGCGCCTTGCCTTCGAGCACCTGCTTGATGAGGTAGATGCGGCCGCGCGGACCGTCGAGCTCGTCGCCCAGCAGCTGGTAGGTCGGGCAGGTGGCGGTGCAGAAGCCGCAGTGCACGCATTTGCGCAGGATGGCTTCGGCTTCACGGCCGTCGTCGGTGTCGCGGAATTCGGGGGCAAGTTCGGTTTGCATCGCGGGGTGTCGTCTCTTTTTTATGCGTCTGCGAGAAGCCGGCCGCGGTTGAAGATGCGGTGCGGATCGAACTCCTGCATCAGCGCGCGGTGGATGCGGGCAATCGGGGCGCTCAGCGCGTCGAAGCGGGGGATTGCCGAGGAGGCCGGCGCCCTGAACAACGTGGCGTGTCCGCCCGCCGCACGCGCGATCTCGCGGATGCGTGCGGCTTGATCCGGCGGCGCCTTGTACCAGCGCTGTGCGCCATGCCACTCGATCAACGGCGCGTTGCCGTCGATGGCGAGCACCGGCGCGGTCTGCGGCACCGACAGGCGCCAGAGTGCATCCGTTCCGTCGGAGCCGTCGAACCACGGCAACTGTTGATCGCGCAGCGCCTGCCAGTCGGCAGCGGCGCGTGCGTTGTCCTTGCGCTCGCCGCCCAGATGCGTGCATGCCGCTTCCACGGCCGCAACTGCGCCGCGCAGCCGCAGGTAAAGCGCGCCGGCTCCGCCGTATTCGAACCAGCAGCTCGCATTCAGGGGCAGCGGCCGGCCGCCCCATTCGTTGAGCAAGCGCAGCGCATCGGCCTGGCTGCAGGCGAACTCCAGCGTGGCCTCGGCGGGCGCGACGGGCAGCACCTTGAGGCTCACCTCGGCGATCACGCCCAGCGTGCCGAGCGAGCCGGCGAGCACACGCGAGACGTCATAGCCCGCGACGTTCTTCATCACCTGCCCGCCGAAGCGGAGGACATCGCCCCGGCCGTTGACGAGCGTGGCGCCGAGCACGTAGTCGCGCACCGCGCCCACGCTCGCGCGTGCGGGGCCGCTCAAGCCAGCGGCGACCATGCCGCCCACCGTGCCGGCAGGGCCGAAGTGCGGCGGCTCGAAGGGCAGGCACTGTCCCTTCTCGGCCAGCACGGCTTCAAGTTCGGCAAGCGGCGTGCCGGTGCGCGCTGTGACGACCAGTTCGCTCGGCTCGTAGCTCGTGATGCCCGTCAATGAGGTGGTGTCGAGGAAATCGCCGTGCAGCGCCTCGCCGTAGAAATCCTTGGTGCCGCCGCCGCGAATGCAAAGCGGCGTGGCGTCGGTGCCTGCGGCGCGGATGCGCTCGACGATCTGGTGGAGAGCTGAATCCATGGTCCGTTTTTGTTGTTGTCGTCGTTCTCAGAAGCGCGGCAGGTCGGGATGCGGCAACTGACCGCCGCGCACCACCTGCTTACCGTACTCGGCGCAGCGCTGCAGCGTTGGAATCACCTTGCCGGGATTCAGCAGCCCGGCCGGATCGAACGCGCGCTTCACGCCGAACATCTGCTCGTTCTCGCTGGCGGTGAACTGCACGCACATGCTGTTGAGCTTCTCCACGCCCACGCCATGCTCGCCCGACACCGTGCCGCCCATCGCAACGCTGGTCTCCAGGATGTCGGCGCCGAAGAGCTCGCAGCGGTGCAGCTCGTCGGGGTCGTTCGCATCGAACAGCACCAGCGGATGCAGGTTGCCGTCGCCCGCGTGGAACACGTTGCAGCAGCGCAGGTTGTACTTCTTCTCCATCTCCTGGATCGCGAGCAGGATGTCCGCGAGGCGCTTGCGCGGGATGGTCGAATCCAGGCACATGTAGTCGGGGCTGATGCGGCCCGACGCCGGAAAGGCGTTCTTGCGGCCGCTCCAGAATTTCATGCGCTCGTCTTCGTTGTTGCTCACCGCGATGGCGGTGGCGCCGCAACCGCGCAGCACGGCGGTCATGCGGCCGATTTCTTCTTCGACTTCCTCGGGCGTGCCGTCGGATTCGCACAGCAGGATCGCCGCGGCTTCGAGGTCGTAGCCCGCGCGCACGAAGTCCTCGACGGCGGCGGTCATGGGCTTGTCCATCATCTCCAGGCCCGCGGGAATGATGCCGGCCGCGATCACCGCCGCGACCGCATCACCCGCTTTGCGCACGTCGTCGAAGCTGGCCATGATGCAGCGCGCGAGCTGCGGCTTGGGCACGAGCTTGACGGTGACCTCGGTGGTCACGGCCAGCATGCCTTCGCTGCCGATGACCAGCGCGAGCAGGTCGAGCCCCGGCGCATCGAGCGCTTCGCCGCCGAATTCGATGGCATCGCCTTCGGCAGTGAAGCCGCGCACGCGCAGTACGTTGTGCAGCGTAAGGCCGTACTTCAGGCAATGCACGCCGCCCGAGTTCTCGGCCACGTTGCCGCCGATGGTGCAAGCGATCTGGCTCGACGGATCGGGCGCGTAGTAGAGGTTGAACGGCGCAGCCGCCTCGCTGATCGCGAGGTTGCGCACACCGCACTGCACGACGGCTGTGCGACTCACCGGATCGATCTTCAGGATGCGGTTGAACTTGGCCAGCGAGAGCGTCACGCCCAGCGCGTGGGGCATCGCACCGCCCGAAAGCCCGGTGCCCGCGCCGCGCGCCACCACGGGAACACCCAGTTGGTGGCAGGTCTTGAGCACGGCGGCGACCTGCGCCTCGGTCTCGGGCAGGGCCACGACGAGCGGCCGCTGCCGGTAGGCGGTGAGGCCGTCGCACTCGTAGGGCGTGGTGTCCTCGGCGTGCCAGATGAGGGAATGCGCGGGCAGGTGCGCTTGCAGCGCGCGCACCACCTGCGACTGGCGCTCCGTTTTCTGTAGCGAGTCTTGCTGGACGGCGGTGAGCGGCGCGTTCATGCGGCGGGGCCTCTTGTCTTTTCTGGCGGATGTCTCGGGGGTACCGCACTCTACGGAAATGCGGCGGCGTCGGGTTGAAGCTTTTTTGCGCCGCGCTTGAAAGAACTTTGCCGGCAGGCCCGGCCGCCCGCTCAGCGCAGGCTTTGCGCGAGCCAGTCGACGAACGCCGCGCATTCCCAGCGCTCGAGCGTGCCGGGCTGCCAGCAGATGGTGTGCCGGTGCGGCGACGGCACCGCCAGGTCGGAAAGCGCCACGAGCCGCCCCGATTCGAACCACGCGGCGCCCATCTTCTGGCGCACCAGCGCCACGCCGAAGCCACTCGCGGCCGCGTCGTAGACCAGCCCCAGGTCGTTGAACTGGGAGCCGACGTGCGGCTCGGGCTGGTCGATGCCGCAGTGCGCGAACCAGGTGCCCCAGGGTTCGAGCGGGCTGCGGATGAGTCGCGCGCTCGCGATCTCGGCCGTGGTGCGGAAGCCATCGAACGGGCCGAACTCGTTGAGGTAGCTGGGGCTGCAGGCGGGCACCACTTCTTCCTCGAGCAGCAGGCGATGTTCGCAGTCGGCATACGCGCCGGTGCCGTAGCGCACTTCGAGGTCGGCCTGCTCGGCGGTCACATCGAGCAGCGGGATCGACACCTGCAGCACGAGTTCGATGTCCGGGTAGATGTTACGGAACAGCTCGAGCCGGGGCATCAGGAACTGGCGGCTGAAGGTCGGCGTGACGGCAATGCGCAGGCGCGTGGCACGCGGTGCCGCGTTGGCGAGAGGCGTGGCCTGCAATGCCGCGAGGCCGGTACGCACGTTCGCGAGGTAGGCGGCGCCGTCGGCCGTCAGGCTGAAATCGCTGCGGCCGAAGAGCTTGAAGCCTACGTGCGCTTCGAGTTGGCGAATACGGTGGCTGACTGCGCTGGGAGTGACGCACAGTTCGTCGGCTGCGCGGCCTGCGTGGCGCAATCTGGCCACGGCTTCAAAGGTCAGCAGGCACTGGATCGGAGGGATGTGCTGGAGGGCCATGGTCTTACGCTCCAGGCTCTTGTTCAGGGCGAGTGCGCAGGCCACCGGGTACTCCCCTCCGCGAATGCCCCACTTCAGTCCTCGAAGAAGTTGACGGGCAACCCCGGCGTATCGACACGCATCGAGATCACAGTGCCCGATGCCGGAAGCCGTTCGATCTCCGCAGCGGGCCGCCCCTTGCGGCCACTGGTGACGAACAACGTCTTCAAGTCGTCGCCTCCAAAGCAAGGCATGGTCGGGCATTGAACGGGCACGGACACCGAGGCCACGATCTCGCCCGACGGCGCGAAGCGCAGCAGCTGCGCACCTTCGAACATCGCGACCCAGTAGTGGCCCTCCGCATCGACCGTCGCGCCATCGGGCCGGCCTTCGTAGCGAACGGGCGAATCGGGTGTCCAGCCTTCGGGCTTGGCGTCGAACTGGTGGAACACGCGGGCGTGCGAGAGCGCGTTGGCTTCGGCGTCCCAGTCCCATGCGCAGACCACATGCGCGGCGGTGTCGGCCCAGTAGAGGGTGCGTGCGTCGGGAGAAAACGCGAGGCCGTTGGCGGTGGTGGACTCGTTGGCCATCTGCGTGAGCGTGGGGGCGATGTCGGTGCCGGGGCGCGCATCGAAGCAGTAGAGCGCGGCATTGGCGCGGTCTTTCGCCTCGTTGAGCGAGCCGCCCCAGAAGCGGCCGAGCGGATCGCATTTGCCATCGTTGAAGCGCATGGTGCGCACGTCGTGCTCGACGCGCGCCATCGCGACCAGCTCGCCACCCCATTCGCGCGCGCGATAAATGCCGTCGCGCAGCGCGATCACGAGGCCGCCGCTTCGGGCGGGCGCCATGCAGCCGGGTTCGGTGGGGAGCGCCCATCGCTCGACGGTGGCGGATGGCGTTCCGATGTCGCCGCGCGTTCGCAGCACGGCGCGGCCCGGAATGTCGAGCCAGTAGAGGGCGCGTTCTTCAGGGTGCCAGAACGGCGATTCGCCGAGCGCGCAGAGGCTGTCTTCGATGGAGGTCCACATGGTGTGGCGATTGTGCCCCTGGCCATGGCGGCGACGGGCAAAAAAAAGCCCGCTGGCGCCGGAGCGCTCGCGGGCTGAACATCCAAAGGAGACCTCGCTTGAAAAACTCGTTACGAAGAATTGTTCTTGTGAAGGAAAAGGATGGTGGTCATCCGGCTGGGGAACCCGGAAGAGCTCCCCAGTAGGGAATCAACGGTTGTATGCAGTCTCGCCGTGCGAGGAGATGTCGAGGCCTTCGCGCTCTTCTTCTTCCGACACACGCAGGCCGATGGTGAGGTCGGCGATCTTGAAGGCGATGAACGCCACCACGCCCGACCACACGATGGTCAGCAGCACGCCCTTGAGCTGGATCCAGACCTGGGCACCGATGCCGTTGGACACGACGCTGGCCGTGACCCAGTCGCCCACGAGGCCGGGGCCGCCCAGTGCCTGGGTGTTGAACACGCCGGTGAGCAGCGCACCGACGATACCGCCGACACCGTGCACGCCGAACACGTCGAGCGAGTCGTCCGCGCCGAGCAGCTTCTTGAGGCCGTTGACGCCCCAGAGGCAGGCGAAGCCGGCGACGAAGCCGATCACGATGGCGCCCATCAGGCCGACGTTGCCGGCGGCCGGGGTGATGGCCACGAGGCCTGCAACAGCGCCCGAGGCGGCACCCAGCATCGAAGCCTTGCCGCGCATCAGCGCTTCACCGATGCACCATGCGAGCACGGCGGCGGCGGTGGCCGAGAAGGTGTTCATGAAGGCGAGCACGGCGCTGGTGCCGGCTTCCAGGGCCGAACCCGCGTTGAAACCGAACCAGCCGACCCACAGCAGCGAGGCGCCGACCATGGTGAGCGTGAGCGAGTGCGGCGTGAAGGCTTCCTTGCCGTAACCGACGCGCTTGCCGATCAGGAAGGCGCCCACGAGGCCGGCGACGGCTGCGTTGATGTGCACCACGGTGCCGCCTGCGAAGTCGAGCGCGCCCCACTGCCAGATCAGGCCGGCCTTGGCGTTGTTGGCGTCCACCACGTTGGCGGCGGTGTAGGCGTCCGGGCCCATCCAGAACCAGACCATGTGGGCCAGCGGCGCATAGCTGAAGGTGAACCAGATCACCATGAACAGCAGCACGGCCGAGAACTTGGCACGTTCGGCGAAGGCACCCACGATCAGGCAGCAGGTGATGCCGGCGAACGTGGCCTGGAAAGCGGCGAACAGCAGCTCGGGGATATAGACGCCCTTGCTGAAGGTCGCGCCGGCGGCGAACACGCCGGTGGCCGGATCGAAGATCCCCTTCATGAAGAGCCGGTCGAATCCGCCGATGAAGGCATTGCCCTCGGTGAACGCGAGGCTGTAGCCGTAAATGAGCCACAGCACCACGATCAGCGAGAACGTGACCATCACCTGCATCAGCACCGACAGCATGTTCTTGCTGCGCACGAGGCCGCCGTAGAACAGGGCCAGGCCGGGGATGGTCATCATGATCACGAGCAGCGTGGACAGCATCATCCAGCTGGTGTCGCCCTTGTTGAAGGACGGCGCGGGTGCGGCAGCAGGCGCTGCCTCGGCCGCGGCGGGAGCTGCTGCTGCGGCGGCAGGCGCTGCAGCAGCGGGAGCGGCCGCGGGTGCTGCGGCAGCCGGCGCGGATGCGGCGGGCGCTTCAGCAGGCGCGGCGGGCGTCTGTGCGAAGCCGGACGTGCCGGCGGCGAGAACGCTCAGGCCGAGCGCAAGAGAGACAAGCAGTTTTTTCATAATCGTTGTTCTTTCGGGCCAGACTCGATCAGAGGGCTTCTCGGCCCGTTTCGCCGGTGCGGATGCGTACGACCTGCTCGAGGTTGTAGACAAAGATCTTTCCGTCGCCGATCTTGCCGGTGCGCGCTGCACCTTCGACGGCTTCGATCACGCGATCGACCAGGTCGTCGGAGACGGCCGCCTCGATCTTGACCTTGGGCAGGAAGTCGACCACGTACTCCGCGCCGCGGTAGAGCTCGGTGTGGCCCTTCTGGCGGCCGAAGCCCTTCACCTCGGTGACGGTGATCCCCTGCACGCCGATCGCCGAGAGTGCTTCGCGCACTTCGTCGAGCTTGAACGGTTTGATGATGGCTGTGACCAGCTTCATGTGAACTTCTCCTTTGGATGGAAATGGAATGGTGCGGCAGCTTGGGCCGCACCTCGTTGTTTTTATTTAGAGCGTCTTCGTCAGCGTGAGGATGAAGCGCGCCTTGTTCGGCGAGTAGTACGTGGTGCCGAAGGTGCCGAAGTCGGGGATCTCGATGCCCGGGTACGCGACGACCTGGTAGTTCGCCTTCTTGTTGGCGCCCTGCACGGAGCCCGTGAGCGTCAGGCCACCGCCGAAGTCGTAGGTGGCGCCGATGTTGTAGTCGACATAGCTCTTGTAGCCAAGGCTGCGGATGTCGCTGGACATGTTGGTGAAGCCAACGGCGGCCTTCAGCGTGACCTTGGGCACGATTTCCTTGCTGTATGCGAGGTTCAGGTAGCCGGTGTTGCGGCCCTTCAGGCCCGAGCCGAGCTTGTTGCCGGCGTAGCCGAAGTAGTCCTTGGACACCGTGTGCGAGTACTTGGCGGTGAACGAGCCGAAGGTTTCGTTGGCGTAGGTGGCGCCCAGGTAGAGCTCGGTGGTGTTGCCCACGGAGTTGCCCGGGTAGATGTAGGTGAGCGCACCGACGTCCAGGTCGACCGGGCCGGCCTTGAACTTGTAGCCGCCGTACAGGTCGGTCTCGATGCTGTTGCCCTTGAGCCAGTTGACGCTCGAGTTCCAGTTGCCCACGTAGAAGCCGCTGTCGCCGAAGGCGTAGTCGAAGCCGCCCTGGATGGCGGGCTTCAGGCTGCGGGTCTTGGCGTAGTCGTTGCGGCCCAGCATGTCCTGGTCCTGGCCGCGGAACTTGTAGTTGGTGGTCAGCGAGACGTTTCCGGTCAGCGACGGGGCCGGGGCGGGCGCCGGATCCGCCGGAGCTGTCTGCGCCAGGGCGGCGCCCGACGTGGTCAATGCAGTGGCCAGAACGATCAGCGCCTGGACGGCGGAACGGTGCGTCATCGGGAAACTCCTCGCAAGTAAGTAAGTGTTGTGGGACCTGACACCCTCAAAGCAGGGAGCGTGCCAAAGTGCACGAATACCTTCATCCCGCAGGGCGCGAGTGGCTGCCGATGAGCGCCAATTCGTTACAAGCGTTGTTTCGATCGGTTGCAGGCACCAGCGTGCCGCGCGGCCGTGGGTCAACAAAAGATGGACGCACCATCTTGGGGAGGGGGAGAAAAATGAGTCTGTCTTTGGTGCAAAGCCGTGCTTTGCTTGGGCTGGAAGCGGCCGATGTCACGGTCGAGGTGCATCTGGCGAACGGTTTGCCCAGTTTCACGCTCGTCGGGCTGGCGGAAACCGAGGTGAAGGAATCGCGCGATCGCGTGCGCTCGGCCATCCAGAACGCGGGGCTGGAGTTTCCGAACAATAAAAAGATCGTGGTGAGCCTGGCACCGGCCGACTTGCCGAAGGATTCCGGCCGCTTCGATCTGCCGATCGCGCTGGGCATCCTCGCGGCGAGCGAACAGATCCAGGGCGCACGGCTGGCCGGGCACGAGTTCGCGGGGGAGCTGTCGCTGTCGGGCGAGTTGCGGCCAATACGCGGCGCGCTCGCCATGGCGCTGGCGCTGCACACGCGCGGCGTGGCGACGAAGCTGGTGCTGCCGATGGACAGCGCGCAAGAAGCCGCGCTGGTGCCCGGCGGCGAGGTGTACGGCGCGAAGCACCTGCTCGATGTGGTGCGGCAGTTCATGCCCGAGGACGACAAGGCCGCAGCCCCCGAACCGCCCGACGATGGTTGGGCGCGGATTCACGTCACGCCCGGCATCGCCGTGTCACCCTACGCCGACCTGGCCGAGGTCAAGGGCCACGTCGGCGCCAAGCGCGCGCTCGAGATCGCTGCGGCTGGCGGCCACAGCTTGCTGATGGTGGGTGAGCCGGGCTCGGGCAAGTCGATGCTCGCGCAGCGCTTTGCCGGCCTGCTGCCGGCGATGAGCATCGACGAAGCGCTGGAAAGCGCCGCCGTCGCGAGCCTGGGCGGGCGCTTCGCGACGGAGCGGTGGATGTGCAGGCCGACGTCGGCGCCGCATCACACCTCCAGCGCGGTGGCGCTGGTGGGTGGCGGCTCGCCGCCGCGGCCGGGCGAGATTTCAAGAGCGCATCACGGCGTGCTGTTTCTCGACGAATTTCCCGAGTTCGCGCGCTCCGCCCTGGAGGCGCTGCGCGAGCCGCTGGAGACCGGCACCATCACGATCGTTCGCGCTGCGCGTCGTGCGGAATTTCCCGCGCGCTTCCAATTGATCGCGGCGATGAACCCCTGCCCTTGCGGTTATCTCGGCTCGTCGCTGAAGTCCTGCCGCTGCACGCCGGACCAGGTCTCGCGCTACCAGGGCAAGCTCAGCGGGCCGCTGCTGGACCGCATCGACCTGCACATCGAAGTACCCGCCGTATCGGCGCAGCAGCTGCTCGACTCGCCGCCGGGCGAATCGACCGAGAGCATCCGCAGCCGCGTGGTGGCGGCGCGCGAGCGCGCCATGCAGCGCCAGGGCCACGCCAACCAGAACCTGCAGGGCAGCGCCATCGACACGCATGCAGCGCTGGACGCCACAGCCCTCAAGTTCATCTACAACGCGGCGGCCAAGCTCGGCTGGTCGGCGCGCAGCACGCACCGAGCGCTGAAAGTGGCGCGCACGATTGCGGACCTGGCTTCGTCGGAGACGGTGCAGGTCGTGCATGTGGCGGAGGCGGTGCAGTACCGCAGGGGGTTGCACGGGGTTGCGTGAGGTGCTGCGCCGCCGATCGACGGTCTTTGCCGGCATTTCCTTTTTCCCTGGTGTTGGATCCGCCGATTTCACGGGTTTGTTAGAGATTCTTCGTGACTTATTTCGCGAATCAGAAACGCTGAGGCATTTTTCTGCTGTCAGGCCCTAAACGATCCGAGATTTCCCCGGATGTATTGATCAGCGGACTGCAGTACCCGTGCCAGGTGAGATTGCATGTCCATGAAACGACACATTCAGGGATGAATTCATGGTTGCAATCGTCAGCGGTAACAGTCTGGGCCTGAGCCTGGGTTCCTTGGCCACACTGGGCCAGCGAGGCTTGATAGGGACGGCGGGCCAGGGCCGCAACGGCGAGCAGTCCTTCGTCAACATCGCCAACGGCAACCTCGTGCTGCAGGACCGCGACGATGTGCTCATTGGCCGCGGGCTCGACGTCAATGCAGTGCGCACCTACAACAGCCAGGGCCTGCTCACCGACGACAACGGCGACAACTGGAACGTGGGCGCTTTCGGCCAGAAGGTGGTCCTGACTTCTGGCTCCGTGGGTATCGCCGGCAGCACCCTGACGCGCACCGACCGCGACGGTGCCCAGGCCGTCTACACCTGGGACGCCGCCAAGAACCGCTACGTCAGCCCCGCCGGCTCCGGCGCCTTCGACACCATTGCCTACGACAGCGGTGCCTCGCAGTTCATCTGGACCGATGGCGACACCGGCCGCATCGAGCGCTACCAGTCCAACGGTACGGGCCGCCTGGTTTCCGCCACCGACACCGACGGCAACACCGTCAGCTACGCCTACAACACCAACGGCACCGTGAAGTCGGTCACCGATGCCAACGGCGACATCAGCTACTACGACTACAGCGGTACGAATCTCACCCAGATCCGTACCGTCTCGGGCGGTGTCACGACCACCACGGTCCACTACGCCTACGACACCAGCAACCGCCTGTTCAAGGTCACCGTCGATCTCTCGCCCGGCGACAACACAGTGGCGGACAACAACGTCTACGTCACGACGTACACCTACGACGGCGCGAGCAAGCGCGTGGCCAGCGTCACGCAGAGCGACGGCACGAAGCTCGGCTTCACATACGTGCAGTCGGGTGGCGTCTACAAGGTTGACTCCGTCACCGATGCCCTTGGTGCGGTCACCCGTTTCGCCTACGACACAGCCCAGAACACCACGACCGTCACCGATCCGCTCGGTGCCCAGTCGGTCTACCTGTACGACGCCCAAGGCCAGCTGACCCAGGTGCGCAGCGGCGTCACGGCAACCAACACCAGCGGCCTGAGCCAGATCAGCTACGCCTACGATGCGACGGGCAACGTCACCCTCGTCACCGATGGCGAAGGCCACAAGGTCACGCTGCAGTACGACGACCACGGCAACTTGACCCGGGAGGTCGACTCGGCCGGCGACACCCGCGTGCGCACGTACAACGGCGCCAACCAGTTGCTGACCGACACGATCTATGCCGATGCGGCCGTGGTCGATCGCGCCGTCTTCAACAGGGACGCCGCGCTGCCCGAGACCACGCGCTACGTCTATGCCGCAGGCAACCCCAACCAGCTGCGCTTTGCGATCACGCCGCAGGGCAACGTCACCGAGTACCGCTACGACAGCTACGGCCAGCGCACCAGCACCATCAAGTACGCTGGCGCTGCCTACAACACAGCGGCTCTGGCTCTCACCGATGTGCCCACCGAGGCACAGCTGAGCAGTTGGGCCACCGTCCAGGACCGCACGCGCACCGAGCTCTCCGAACTGGTCTACGACGCGCGCGGCCAGTTGAGCAGCAGCACGACCTACGCATCGACGGCAGCCAACGGCAGCGGCGTGGCCGGCACCGCGGCCACCACCCAGTACATCTACGACCCGCGCGGGTTGCTGCTGCAGAAGATCGAGCCGGCCACGACGGCAGGCGGAACCACGGCTGTCACAACCTACACCTACGACGGCCTGGGCCGTGTGCTCAGCGTCAGTGCGCCGTCACTGGATGGCGGCGCCACGTCCAACACCACGACCACCAGCTACGACGACGCCAACGGCAAGACCAGCGTGACCGTGGCCAGTGGGCTCGTCACCGTCTCGGCCTATGACAAGGCCGGGCGCCTCGTCAGCGTGACCCAGCAAAGTGCCGGCACCGGCGTGTTGGGCACCACCACCTACGCCTACGACAAGGACGGCAACCTGCTGATGACGCAAGACCCGACGGGTGTGCGCAAGTGGATGCTGTACGACGAGGCGGATCGCAAGGTCGCCGAAATCGATGCGACCGGGGCTGTGATCGAGTATGTGTACAACGCCAATGGGCAATTGCGCGAGACCGTTGCCTATGCGACGCGGATCGGCACAGCGGCTCTGGTGGATGGGGCTGGCAAGCCGACCACGGCATGGAGCGCAACGAACACGACGACCAGTCTAGACGCGCTGCGGCCGGCGAACACGCCGCAGGACCAGAAGGTCTGGCGCTTCTACGACACGGCCAACCGGCTCACATGGCAAGTGGATGCGTTGGGGTATGTGACGCAGACGACGTATGACGGGGCGTCGCGCATCCTCAACGTGACGCAGTTGGCCAATCCGATTGATGTGAGCTTGCTGGGCAACGGGGCGAACATCGAGTTGCTGGTGAATCCCGCCACTGTGGGTGGCATCACGCTGGGCGTGGACAACGCAAATCCGGCGCCGTTGGGTTCGCAGGTCACGCTGACGGCCACGATCGAGGGAGTGAACCCCGGTGGCATGGTGACCTTTTTCAGTGGCGAGACAGTTGTTGGCAGCGCGATGGTGGTCAATGGCAAGGCCACGCTGGTCACCAACGAATTGCCGATAGGTGTGAACAACATTCGGGCGGCCTATTCGGGCGACGTGAACAGACCGGTCAGCCTTTCGACTGCGGCGCAGAAAACCATCACCAAGGCGATCACGAGCGCAGTATTGAGTTTTTCGTCGGCCGCCCCCATCCAAGGCGAGGCCGTCACGCTGTCGGCGACGCTGAGCACACTGCGGGCGCCCATGTTGACCACGGCTGCGGGTGAGGTGAAGTTCTACAACGGAAGCGACTTGCTCGGCACCGCAACGCTGATCAACGGTGTTGCCAGCATCGCGCTGAGTTCGCTGCCGGCGGGCAACCTACGCATCCGCGTGGAATATGCCGGGGACGCGCTCCATGCAAGCATTTTGTCGGAGCAAATTTTCGCCGTCGCGCCGAAGCCTGTTCTAACAACGACATCCATTGCGCTAGGTGTGTCAGCGTCCAGCCTTGAGCAAGGCACTCCAGTGACATTGACAGCAGATGTTGCTGGCGCAGCGCCCAGTGGACAGGTCGACTTCTTTGCCGACTCGGTGTTCCTTGGAACCGCCAAGGCAGTCAATGGTCGTGCGACTCTTGTGACGAGCTATCTCCCCATCGGGACAAAGGTTGTACTCAGCGCAGCCTACGCAGGCGACACAAAGAACAAGGCGAGCTTCGTTGCGGAAGGAGCGGCCGTTCGAGTTGCCAGCGGCTCGAACAGCATCACGCCCCCCTCGCAGTCCCAAACCGTCACATTCACGCCCTATTTCGGCTCCAACATCACAGGGGCCAAAGAGCCGCTGCTGGTTTATGTCTATATCCCGTCCAAGGGCACAGGATCCGGAACATACAGTTTTTTTGACGGACAAACGCTGATTGCCAGCTTCCGCGAGCAAGGAGGGTGGCTCCCATACTCGCTCCCTGGTTTCGACGCAGGATCGCATGCGCTCAAGGTCGTGTACTCGGGCGATGCGGACAGCGCAGCCGCTGTCGGCACACTCGACATCACCATCGGGAGAGAGAAGAGCATCATTGAGGTCACGTCTTCAAGGGCTGCGGTTGTTGCCGATGGCGCAGTTACTTTCTCGGTCAAAGTCGTTTCGGCCCAAGCAGGCCGACCGGCCAGCGGTACGGCCACTTTCTACAGCAATGGGCAAGCCATCGGTACGACCGACGTGGTTAATGGCCTGGCCTCGCTCACAGCCAACAACTTGTCCTTGGGAACACTGTCGATCACCGCAAGTTACTCAGGGGATGACAGTCACGAGCCGGTCTTGTCGAACAGCCTGACACAACGGGTGGTGGGATCGCCGTCTCCGAATTCAATTGGCGTCCAGTCGTCACCCGCGACATTGGAGTACGGAGCACCAGCGTCACTCACGGCGATACCTACAGGCCAAGGCAGGCCGGAGGGCGGCTCAGTCGACTTCTACGATGGCGCGACGCTACTGGGCACTGCATCGCTAGTGAACGGCAAGGCCATCTTGACCGTGAGCAATCTCGAAGTCGGCGTGCGAACAATCAAGGCCGTGTACTCGGGTGATGCGAACAACGCCACTTCGCAGATCACTGTCAACGTCACGATTGCGAGAGCATCGTCGACGCTGACGAATCTGACACCACCCTCGCTCTTCAAGGATAGCGCTCTATCGGTACGCGTCGAGGGTAAGAGCCCCGCGGGCCTGGTGAGCTTCTATAGCGGCACGCGCCTCCTGGGCACTGCTCAAGTGGGTACCGATGGTGTGGCAACCCTGTCAGGTGTGTCACTGCCCCCGGGGACGCACACTTTCAGCGCCGCCTATGCGGGGGATGCGCGCAACACCGACAGCAGTGTCAGCTTCGGCCAGGTGGTCGAGGGCCATCCTCTCACCACGATCTACGCCAACCTAGACCTGCAGCAGGATCGCATCACCTCGCATTTCTACAACCGCGACGGTCAACTCCAGGCCACGCTGGATGCCGAGTACGGCCTTGTCGAGCAGGTTTACGACGCTGCGGGACGCGTGGTTATAACGATCGGACACGCTCATGCCGATCGCTTGATAAATTACTACAGCAAGCTCACTAGCGCAGGCAATCGCATGGAGGCGATAGCCATCGCCCGCGCCAGCTACAACCTGCAAGGCCTACGCCCCGGCGACCTCTGGCAAACGGCTCTGACTTACAACTACTATGACGACCAGGGCCGTCTGGTGGGCCAAGTGGATGCGGAAGGCTACTTAACGGAAACCGCCTACGACATCCGGGGCAACGTGGTACAGACCATTCGCTATGCGGGGAAGGCATGGGGAGCGGTCGCAGAGACGTCTACGCTGGATGAGCTTCGTCCAAGCCTGAACAAGCTTCAGGATCGGCGTGTCACCCAGACATGGAGCGCCGCCAATCAGCTCCTGAGCCGCACGGACGCGGAAGGCACGGTTACCAGGTTCGCATATGACAGTGTCGGCAGGCTCGTGCAGACCACCACCGCTGCTGGCACGTCGGACGAACGCGTCACCCGCTCGCTTTACGATATCCAGGGCCGCCTCATCGGCGAGCTCGACGGCCGGGGCAGCGGTGCGGTGGCATTGAGCGATCCCTTCGCCCTGTGGGCTGCTAACGGCCTGACGCATACCTACGATGCCGCTGGCAGGCGCGCAGGCACCACCGACGCGAATGGTCACCGCACGCTGTTCTTCTACGATGCCATTGGCCGCCTTCGCTATACCGTCAATGCGCTGGGCGAAGTTACCGAGAGCCGCTACAGCGCGATGGGTCAGTTGACCGAGCAGGTCATCTACGGAACCCCGATCAACGTCGAAATCCTGGGCACCACTGCGCCCGGCGGACTGGACACCGGCGCAGTGGCGGACCTGCTCGGTCTCGTGGCCAACACAACCAAGGACACCCACGTCCTGAATGGTTACAACGCCACAGGCACCAAGGCCAGCACAACAGATGCGTTAGGCAGCACCACCAGCTATTCATACAACGCCTTCCGCGAGGCCATCGCCAGCAGCTACACGCTAAAGAACGGCTATGTCGTCACCGATACGGCCACTTTCGACCGCCGCGGCCTGAAGATCCAGACGGTACAGGACACCGGTACGTTGCGCATTACCCAGCGCAAGACCTATGACGCTTTCGGTCGCGTCGTCGAAAGCGATGACGGCAACGGCAACCACACCGAGAACACCTACGACAGGCTGGGTCGTCTCCTCACGATCCTCGATCCTACGAGGCGCATCACCAGCGAGACTCAGTACGACGCCTTCGACAGAGTCTTGCGTCAGAAGGATGCCAATGGCGCATGGGAATCCAGAAACGCCAACAGTAGCAACGTGGGCTGGACGTATTTCAGCTATGACTTGGCCAAGCGCAGCACCACCGTTCACACGACAGGGCTGGCCGTCACGACCGTACGCAATCGCCAGGGCCTGACCCAAAGCGTGGCAGATGGGCGCGGCAATGTCACTACCTACACTTACGACAAGAGCGGCAATCTCATCGGAACCGACGCGCCACTGGGCGCCAACACCAGTGCCACCTACGACAAGACCGGGCTCAAACTCAGCAGCACCGATGCCAACGGCGTCAGGACCGACTACACCTATGACGCGGCCAATCGGCTGCTCACGCGCACGCTTGACCCCACCACCAGCACGAGTGCAGGCCTGAACCTTGTCACGACCTACGCCTATGACGCCAAAGGCCAGACCGTCAGCGTCACCGATCCTCGCGGGATAGTCACCGCCACCGAATTCGACCTTGCCGGACAGACCCTGCGCCAAGTGGTCGATCCCTCGGGCCTGCGCCTCACGACCAGCTACACCCACGACACCACGGGCAAGGTGCTCACGGTCACGGACCCGAGCGGCAATATCACCCAGTACACCTACGACGGTGCAGGTCGGCGCATCAAGGAGGTGGTGGACCCGTCCTCTCAGACGCATGCTGGCCTGAACCTTACGCGCCGCTACGAGTACGACGCGGTCGGCAACGTCACGCGCTCCGTCGATGCCAACGGAAACGCCACGCGCTACGCCTACGACGCCAACAGCCGTCTGGTCTACACGCTCGACCCACTAGGCAACCTGACATATCAGGAGTTCGATTTCGCCGGCCATGTGTTGCGGCGCACTGCTTACGCTGTACCTATCGCGACGACTGGCCTCTCCAACACTCTCAGGATTTCGGACGTACAAGCCCGTGTGGTCGCGACACCCGGCTCGGACGTTGTCGAGAATCGCCGCTATGACGGCCTGGGTCGGTTGGCGCAGACGATCGATGGCACAGGGGCTGTCGTTCGCTACACCTACGACAACGCTGACAACCTCGTCGAGACGCGCACCTTCGCGAATCGCGTCGATCCGACGAGCCTGAGCCTCATCCAGGGGCCCTGGCCAGTTTTCGACGACACCCGCGACGAACGAGTGCGTACTGTGTACGACACACTCAACCGCGCCGTTTGGAAGGTCGACGGCGCAGGCAACGTACGGCGCAATATCTACGACGCGAAGGGCAATGTCGTCGAAGTCCTGGCCTATGCAAACGCCTTGACCGGTGCGGCGTTCAACTCATGGGACGGCCAGTCCGCTCCCGCCGTCATGGCCGACGCGGCCCGCGATCAAAGCATTCGCACCGTCTATGACACTGCCAATCGCGCCGTCTGGAATGTCGATACCTTAGGCGCTGTCACCCAGTACGCCTACGATGCCCACGGCAATGTCGTCGCAAAGCGCAGCTACAGCACGCCACTGACAACTGCCGCGCTCGCCGCCTGGGATGGCCGCACGGCTCTTGCACCGGTGGCCGACGACGCGCATGACCAGCGCGTGCGCAATGTCTACGACGCGGCCAATCGCCTGGTCTGGAGCGTGGACGGCATCGGTGCTGTCAGCAAGACAGCGTACGACGCCAACGGCAACGTCACGCGTCGCAGCCAGTACGCCACCCCCATTGCCGAGGCGGCCGATCCAGCGAGCGTGACCGACAGCGATGCCGACCGCGTCACCGACTTCCTCTACGACGCGGGCAATCGCCTGCGCTACCAACTGCGCTGGACCGACACATCCGAGCTGATGTCCGGCGCGGGTTGGATGCGAGAGGTCACCTCTTACGACTACGACGGCGTCGGCCGCCTTGTGCGCCAGACCGCGCACGCATGGCCGCTGCTGAGCTATGTCGGCAACGACATCGACTCCGTCTTCGGCAACCTGAGCGTGGCACCTGGCATCGACCAGGCGAAGTACATGGTCTACGACGCTGCCGGACGATTGAGCTGGAGCGTCGATGGCACGGGTGCCGTCACGCGCAACAGCTACGACGGTACCGGCCGCGTGGTGCGCACTGTTCAGTACGCCCAGACGGTCGATGTCCTCGGTTTCCGCGACGGCGTCATCAACGGCTATGCGATCCCGCAACTGACCGACAGTGCTTTGCAGGGGCTCCTGCGCCCTGATGTCTCGGTCGACCGCATCACTGCGTTCGCCCACGATGGCGCGGGCCGTCGCACCTTCACGGTCGATGCCCTGGGCAGCGTCACCCGGGCTGCCCACGACGCCTTCGGCAACGTCACGCAGCAAGTCGGCTACGACACCCGCATCGCCCCGCCCTCGGCAGCGAGCGTCTACACCGACGCCGATCTGCAGACGCGCACGAACGCAACCGCCAACGCAGGCACCGACCGCGTCCAACGCTTTGCCTACGACCAGGCCAACCGCCAGGTCTTCGCCGTCGATGCGCAGGGCGGCACGACCGAATCCATCTACGACGGCCTCGGCCAGGAAGTGCAAACCCGGCGGTATGCACGGGCAATCGACGTCGCAGGCTTGAGCACCACCGCCAGCGCGGCCGACATTCGCGCGCGCACGGCGGTCGACACCGTCAACGACCGCGTCACCCTGCAGGTCTTCAATGGCGGCGGGCAGAAGATCTATGGCGTCGATCCCATGGGCTTCGTCAGCAAGACCGACTACGACGGCCTGGGGCAGGTGCGCGGCACCACGCAATATGCGC
Source organism: Variovorax boronicumulans (assembly GCF_030812215.1). GTDB lineage: Bacteria > Pseudomonadota > Gammaproteobacteria > Burkholderiales > Burkholderiaceae_C > Variovorax > Variovorax boronicumulans_C. The sequence continues at coordinate 456,688 of NZ_JAUSSG010000005.1, forward strand.
TGTCCATTCCGACGAACACCGCCAACACGGCCAAGGCCATCGCCGACGCCATCGTCACTTCACCCGACGACCGCAGCAAGAGCTTCCAGCGCGACGCCGTCGGACGCGTGCTCTCCACCGTCGATGCCATGGGCTTCACCGAGTCGTGGTCCTACGACGCCCTTGGCAACAAGACCAGTTTCACCAACGCCAAGCATGCCGTGTGGACCTATGGGTACGACCTCCAGGGCCGACTGGTGCGCGAGGTGTCTCCGCAGGTCGAGCTCACGGCCGTCACCCCCGGGGGCAATGGCCGGCTCCAGGTCAATGCTGGGGCTAGCGGCGCAGGCAATGTCGTCACCGTGCTGGCCTACGACAGCTTCGGCAACCTGCGCAGCCGCACCGAAGGGGCGGGACGCCCCGAGCAGCGCACCACCACGTACGAATACGACCAGGTCGGGCGCCAGGTCAAGGCCATCTTTCCGCCGGTGGGCGTGTACGGCGGCGAATCTGCCGCGGCACTGGCGGCCAACGGCGCCAACGGTTCGGCCACCCGGGTGGAGTCGGTGCAGAGCCTCTTCACCGAGACCACCTACAACGCCCTGGGCAATGCTGTCGCCAACCGTGACATCGGCGGCAACTACAGCTACAAGACCTACGACAACCTGGGCCGGGTGGCCCATGAGATCGACGCGCTGGGCCACGTCACCGGCTACGAGCGCAACACCTTCGGCGATGTGAAAACGCTGACCCGCTTTGCGGCCGGCACCACCCTGGCCGCCAGCGCGGCAGGCAATCCCACACAGGCGCCCAGCCGGGACCAGGTGGAGGCCACGGTGAGCGCCCTGCGCTCCGACGGTGCGAACCGCACGCTGCGCACCGACTACGACCGCCTGGGACGCGCCATCCAGGTGACCGAGGCGGAGACCGCCGGTTACGACGCCACGCTAACGACAACCCAGAACTTCAACGCCGGCAAGACCACGCGCAACACCTACGACAGCTTCGGCCAGCTCGTGCAGGTGGCCAAGCTCAAGGACGCCACCGCCGGAACCTGGGCCCTGACCACCCACTTCTACGACCGGCGCGGCCAGCAGACCAATAGCATCGACGCGGGAGGCTATGTCACCACGCAGGGCTTCGATGCGGGCGGCAACGTGGCCTCTCGCACGGAATACGCAAACAAGCTGGACACCTGGGCGGGCCTTACGACGATGGCAGGCTGGACGGGGGCAACCAACGCCGGCGCAGCCGGAACAGCGCCTCGGCCTGCGGCGAACGCAAGGGACGACCGGACCACAACCACCACGTACGACCGCAACAACCGCAAGACGAGCGAGACGCGGGTCAACGTGGAGTACAGCGCTGCTTCGACCGCCAGCGCAACGCGCGGCAATCTCACGACCGTCTATGAATACGACGCCGTGGGCAACCTGACGGTCACCACCGATGCCCTGGGAGGGCGCACCGTCAGCTACTACGACGCACTCGGACGCGTGACGGCCGTGGCCGAGCCCACGCGCGCGGGCAGCGACGGCGTGAGCCCGCTCACGCCGCTGACGGTGTTCCGCCGCGATGCACACGGCAACGTGGTGCTCAAGACCGAGTACATCAATGGCGCGGATGCCAATGGGGCGGCGCTGAACCCGAATCCGTTCCCGGCTACCACCCTGGTACCGAATCCGGAGGTGGCATCGGTCGAGGGAATGTTCATCCTTGGCAATCCCGCGGCGCCGGTCTGGGGCAAGGAGGGATCGCTCGGATACATCTCCAGCGTTCCTTTCGAGGGCAGCAAGCCGCTGTACCGAGGCATCAACAAGCCCTTCGCCAAGCACTACTTCACCACCGACGAAGCGGAATGGAATGCCTGGCTTTCCATCCCGGGGTTCGAGGCCGAGCCGGTGGTTGGATACGTCGCGGGCACGCCGCAACCCGGGACCACGAAGCTGTACAAGCTGCGGCTCGTCGATGCCACCTTCGTGGACATCGTCCTCACCACAAACCCGGCCGAGGTGGAGGCCTTGGTCAGCGGCAGCCTCGGGCGAACCTATACCCTGGACAACGAAGAAATCTATGTCGGCACCGGACCGGCGGGGTCCTTCGACGCCAAGCTGACTCGCTACTTCACCGCCTACAACCCGCTGCCGGCCTTTGTGGGCCTTGATCACCTGTACCTGACAGAGACGATACGCGTCGCTACAGACCCGCAGAGAGACGTCGATCTCCTGGCCAACACCGACCGCACCAGCTTCACCCAATACGACGCGCTGGGCCACAAGGTGCAGACCACCGACGCCATGGGCGTCAACCACTACAGCTCCTACAACAGCCAAGGCCTCGTGGCCAAGGACTGGCAAGGCGTCAGCGGCAACGACGGTGCCACACGCACCCTGTTCCGCGCCTATGCCTACGATGCACTCGGCCAGCAGACCCACGTCTACGACCCCGGCAACGCCACCGACAACGCGGACGCCACCCAGGGTGGGGCTCGCGGCATCTACACGACCAACCCCAAAGCCACCGTCACGCCCGCGCCGTCCCCCGGCAGTATTTCGGGAGGCGACCTTCCGGGGCGTCCGGTCGACAACGGCAAGCTTGCGCTGCAACTGGCCAACGTCGTGAACGCGCAGGGTGGCGCCGTGCGGGTCCAGTTCGACTACGTCATGCATCCCACCTCGTCCCCAGGCGACGAGAACACACCGGCGGCCGTCATCCCCGGCCGCGCAGGCACCTTCGCGCAGGACTTCCAGTCGGCCGCCACCGCAGCACAGGGCGTGACGCTGTCGCCCGAGGAGCCCATGGCCAGTGTCTCGGCCGTCCGGATCTTCCAGGAACAAGGCCCAGGCAACTGGGTGCTGCTGTGGCAAGGCGCACCAGCACAGGCGGATGGCCAGACCAACGCCAGCCCGGCCGCAGGCGCCTCCGGCGCCCCGGTCGACACCGCCATGGCTTACAACGCCTTCGGCGAACTGGTGGCCAAGAGCGTCAACGGCCAGGCCGGCGAATACTTCGACTACAACAACGCCGGCCAGCTCTGGCGCACCAACGCCGGCGACGGTGTGGACAAGGTGGCGCTGTACGACCTCCTGGGCAACCAGAGCGCCGACATCCGCAGCGCGGGCAAGGCCCGCGGCGACCTCAACCTGCGCGCCTACGGCACCGCGGCCGAAGTGCGCGACCTGGTCGACGTACGGCGCACCAACACCAGCTACGACCTGCTGGGCCGCGTCACGCAACAGGCCCTGGCCGAACGCTGGACCGACAGCCAGGGCGGGGTCACCGCGCAAACCGGCAAGCTGGGCATTGCCGTCGTCGACGGCAGCGGGAACAACCGTGTTGCGCTGAGCTGGCCCGGCGTCCTCGAAGGCCTGGGCGGCGGGGACGTGCAGGTCACGCTGCACTACACCCGGCGCGATGCCAATGGAGCCGAGACCGGCGCCACAAGTCGCAGCGTCACCGTCGGCGCGCTGGAAGCAGCCAACGGCTACACCATGGTCTGGGCCGATGCCAGCGGTGCCGAGCCCAGCGGAGTGGCACGCGTGACCCACGTCACCGTGCAAAAGCGCGACCTCCTGGGCGATTGGCAGACCGTGGTCAACCAGGATGGCGCGGGCAACGCCGGGCGCAGCGTGCGCATCGACGCGCCCGGCACACCCGCCGGGCCGCCGCCCGGTGCGCAGATCAACCTGCAGTGGCGCGTTGCCGGCAGCCCTGGCGACAGCGGCTGGGTGGGCGCGCCGCTGGCCAATTTTGGCGACAGCCTGCGCTTCGATGCCTCCGCATTGGGCGAAGGCAGCTACGAGTACCGCGTGTTCACCGCGCTCATGAACCAGCCGGCGACGGTCACGGCCAGCGGCGTGCTCTCGGTCACACCGCCGGTGCTCAGCAGCTTCAGCGCCAACGGCAACGTCAACGCGCCGGCACAGACCTTCGACTGGCAAAGCCCGGGCGGCGGCGACACCCAGGTCATTCGCTTGCGCCAGGTGGGCACCGCCACCTGGTATGAGCAAGCCATCAGCCAGAACGGCGGCACCAGCAGCATCAGCCTGGCCAACCTGCCCGGCGACGCCACCTACGAGTACGAGCTGCTGTGGAGCCACGCGGGCGATGTCGGCCCCTATGCGCATGCCACCGGGCAGATCTACAAGAAGGCGGCGGTCGCCGGAACGCCGGACATCCCCGGTACGCCCGAGCGGACAGTGAGCCTGCCTCACATTGACGGCGTGACGGTAGAGAAGCGAGAGGAGTCCATTTGGACCGACGAGAACGGCAATGACCGCACCCGCACCGTGTGGGTCGTGCGCCTGCCGCCGCCCCCCCTGGGCCTGGTCAGCCGCGTGGGCATGCGCGTCAACGGCGACGGCCTTCCGCTGCTGCTCATGCAGCAACGCCAATGGCCGCCATCGCGCCCGGACGGCTACGACGAGTTCGTCGTCACGGACTCGAGCATCCTGTTGCGGGGCCTGGTGTACGAGTTCGTCTACACCTACTCCCCCATTCACAATGCCGAGGCCACGCAGCACACCTCCGGCAAGTTGACCTACTTCCCCGACGGCAGCGTGCAGTTCGAGGACACCACGCCGCCCATGCAGGTCATTCCTGCTACGCCCGGCATTCCAGGCACTCCGGGCACGCCGGCCCAGTACGCCTACACCGGCACGACGCCCGAGAGCCCCTACGCCATCAGCCAGGATCGCTGGCTGGGCGGCCCGCAGTTGCACATCGGCCAGGCGCTCAACGGCAGCGGAGCCGGCTACGTGCGCCCTGTGGTCACGCAGAACACCGACCGATGGGGCAACGTGGTCTCCATCACCGACCCGCGCTCCAGCGCCTGGAAGACCACCTACCGCTACAACGCCAACAACCAGCTGGTGCAGCAGGTGCAGACCGACTCGGACGGCAACGCGGGCGCCGACGCAAACGGCAACGTTGTCAACGCCAACGCACCCGTCACGCAGATCTACTTCGACGCCCTCGGGCGCCAGGTGGCCGTGCGCGACGCCAGGGACAACGTCAACGTCCAGGTGTGGGATGCAGGCGGCAAGCTCGTGCAGGAGCGCCACGCCGACGGCGGTGTGATCGACCACCGCTTCAACGCCTTCGGCAACGAGGTCGCGACCGTCGATGCAAGGCGCAAAACCACCACCTCGACCTACGACAAGCTCGACCGCCTGGTGCGCACCGTACGCCCGGCGGTGGGCGTATACACCTCTGGGTTCGGGCTCGGTGGCGTGGTGGCCACGGACCTTGGCACGCGCAACCTGCAGGAAACCCAGCGCTGGGACCAGGCCGGGCGCAAGCTGAGCCAGACCAACGCCAACAACGAGACCGTCAAGTACGCCTACGACCTGCGCGGCAACCTGGTGAGCACCACGCAGCTGCGCGCCGAGGGCAGCGCCACCCCCGAGCGGCTGGCCACCATTGCCGCCTACGACGCGCGCAACCACAAGATCATTGAGGTGGACGCCAACGGCAGCGACACCACCTGGCGCTACGACTACTTCGGACAACTGCAGGCACGTACCGACCTGGGCAAGACCGGCTACGGCTACAGCTACGACAACGCGCGCCAGCTGTCCCAGATCTCCGGCGGCCAGGGCCAGACGATGCACTACGACGCGGCCGGCCAGCTGGTGCGCATCGACGACACCAGAGTCGGCACGACCAGCACCTACGCCTACGACCTGGGCGGCCGCCGCCTGCGCGAGACCACCATCCACAACGGCGCGGTCTATCAGGACAACGCCATCGCCTACGACGCGCTGGGGCGCATGCGCTGGGTGGCCGATACACGCGCCTACGTCAGCATCGACTACGACAAGGCGGGCAATCGCACCCGGGTCACGACCAAGGCGCGCGATGTCGGCGTGCAGGCCAACTCCGACACCGCCTACACCTACGACGCGATGAACCGCCAGCTCACCGCCGGCAGCCACACCTTCGCCTATGACGCCAACGGCAACCGCACGAGCGACACCGACAGCGCCGCTGGCGGCATCAACGAGAGCTACGACTACGACGCGCTGAACCGCCTCACGCGGACCTCACGCAGCGACGGAACCTTCGAGGCACGCGCCTACGACGCGGCCAGCCGCGTGGTGCAGACGGCCGAGGAGGGGTCGATCAAGTCCGACGACTACGACGACAACGGGCGCCTGGTTGCCTCCACGCAGCTCAAGGGCACGGCCTCGGCACTCTCGGGCAGCAACACCACCATCTACTTCTACGACGCGGCGGGCAACGCGGTGAACTCGCTGTACGTGGACTCGGGCTCGAACGCCAGCAGCCACACGCACACCACTTATGTGGCGGGGCCGCAGGGCTATCAGCAAAAGACCAGCACCACCGTCAATGCGCGCGGCGCCATCCAGATCGATGGCAGCACCGGCAACACGACGGGCCAGGTGCTCAACGGAGCGGCCAGCACCACCGGCAGCGTGACCCACCACTACGACGCCAACGGCAACAAGCACCTGATCGTCAACGACTTCGAG
>NZ_JAUSSG010000006.1 GCF_030812215.1 Variovorax boronicumulans
CGAGGTCGACAGGCTGCTGACCGTGCTGTTCGTGGTGCTCAGGCCCGTGGACAGGCTGGAGATGCCACTGGCCGCAGTGCTCAGGCCGGACGAGGCCGAAGTCGACAAGCTGCCGATGCTGCTGGTCGCCGTGCTCAGGCCGGACGAGGTCGAGGTTGACAGACTGCTGATGCTGCTGGTCGCAGTGCTCAAGCCACTCGAGGCGGAGGTCGACAGGCTGTCGATGCTGCTCGTCGCCGTGCTCAGGCCGGACGACGTGGAAGTCGACAAGCTACTGATACCCGTCGAGGCAGACGTCGACAGGCTGCTGACGCTGCTCGTTGCTGTGCTCAGACCAGAAGATGTCGAGGTCGAGAGGCTATCGATACTGCTCGTCGCCGTACTCAGGCCGGAGGACGTCGAAGTCGACAGGCTGCCGATGCTGCTGGTGGCGGTGCTCAGGCCGGATGACGTGGAAGTCGACAGGCTGCCGATGCTGCTCGTCGCCGTACTCAGACCAGAAGACGTCGAGGTCGAGAGGCTATCGATGCTGCTGGTCGCCGTGCTCAAGCCAGACGATGTCGAGGTTGACAGGCTGCTGATGCTGCTCGTGGCCGTGCTCAGACCACTCGAAGTCGAAGTCGACAAGCTGCTGATGCTGCTCGTAGCCGTGCTCAAGCCGGACGACGTCGAAGTCGACAGGCTGCCGATGCTGCTCGTCGCCGTACTCAGACCAGAAGACGTCGAGGTCGAAAGGCTGCCGATGCTGCTGGTGGCAGTGCTCAGACCACTGGAGGTCGAGGTCGAAAGGCTGTTGACTGTGCTGTTCGTGGTGCTCAGGCCGGTGGACAGGCTGGAGATGCCGCTGGCTGCCGTGCTCAGGCCAGACGATGTGGAGGTTGACAAGCTGCTGATGCTGCTCGTCGCGGTGCTAAGGCCAGACGACGTCGAGGTCGACAGGCTGCTGATGCTGCTTGTTGCTGTGCTCAGACCAGAAGACGTGGAGGTCGAAAGACTATCAATACTGCTGGTCGCCGTGCTCAAACCAGACGACGTCGAGGTCGACAAGCTGGAGATGCTGCTGGTGGCAGTGCTCAGACCGGACGACGTCGAAGTCGACAGGCTGCCGATGCTGCTGGTCGCCGTGCTCAAACCCGACGATGTCGAAGTCGACAGGCTACCGATGCTGCTGGTGGCGGTGCTCAAGCCCGACGACGTGGAGGTCGACAGGCTGCTGATACTGCTGGTCGCGGTGCTCAGACCAGACGACGTCGAAGTCGACAAGCTACCGATGCTGCTGGTCGCCGTGCTCAGGCCAGACGACGTTGAGGTCGACAGGCTGCTGATGCTGCTCGTCGCGGTGCTCAAACCAGAGGACGTGGAAGTCGACAGGCTGCTGATACTGCTCGTCGCAGTGCTCAAGCCAGACGATGTCGAGGTTGACAGGCTGCTGATGCTGCTGGTCGCAGTGCTCAGACCCGACGACGTCGAGGTCGACAGGCTGCTGATACTGCTCGTTGCTGTACTCAGACCAGAAGATGTCGAAGTCGACAAGCTGCCGATGCTGCTCGTCGCAGTGCTCAGGCCAGACGACGTCGAGGTCGACAGGCTGCTGATGCTGCTTGTTGCTGTGCTCAGACCAGAAGACGTGGAGGTCGAAAGACTATCGATACTGCTGGTCGCCGTGCTCAAACCCGACGATGTCGAAGTCGACAAGCTGCCAATGCTGCTCGTTGCTGTGCTCAGACCAGAAGATGTCGAAGTCGAAAGACTTTGGAGACTGCTCTGCGTGGTGCTGGTGACACTGTAGAGCTGGCTACCATTGGTCACGTCCGTGCTGAATTCATTCACCTGACCGGCGGCGACGTTCTGGATGCGGCGTTCGCGGCCTGAATTGCCGACGCTCACCAAGCCCGTGGGCGTTGCGCCCGCGAAGCCGCCGAAAGTGACGCCCCCGACTGTTGCGCTGCCTACGGCGGAAGTACCGGCTGTGTTGCTGGAACTCGCCACGGTGCGGGCGCCATTGCCAAGCGCGACGCTGTTGTTCACGTTTGACACCGAGTCCGCTCCGACAGCAACGGCATTGTCGCTGGAGGCTGCGGCGGACCGACCCAAGGCTACGCTGGCAACGCCGCTGGCCGCCGCCGCAAGCCCAACAGCCGTAGCTCCGACGGCGCTGGTGTTGGCGTTGGTACCCAATGCCGTACCAGCCTGCGCGGTGGAGGCAGCCCCATTGCCGATGACGACGGAGTCCACGGCCGAACCTGAACACCTTGCGATTGCCCCGAAGGTTCCGCTAACGCCGATGACCACGCAACCAGCACCAACTGCCGTCGCACTGCCGATCGAGAAGGTCTGATTGTTCCCAGTGATCGTCGGTTGCCCGAAGGCGTAGGAGGCCATCAGCGAAGGCAGCACTATTGCGCAGACCCACGCAATGGGTCGCACACGCGCGATCTTGATGCGGCTACCGCCCGTAGAGGTGGTCGAAGCCCCGTTGGTCTTCGCGAGTTCGGAAGCCGCTACCCATGCGCCGAGCGCCTGATTCCATACCGTTTGAAAAGTCTTGTTCATTGAAAATCGAAAATCAATCCAGAGGAAAAACGGCGTGCACCGCGGCTGCATCGATCGCAAATGGACAAGAGGAGTGCCGAGAGCGCATATGGAGTCAGCCGTTGCGCTGTGCAGTGCTGAACATCATCCGTAAACAGTTGGCCGCGCAATCGTTCGATGCGCGCATGGCTCTGTTTTGGGGATTTCTCGCACCGGGTGCGAGGCCAAGATCTGCTTCAACCACTCGACTCGCTGACGAGAACCACGGAGCCCGTGGCAGCGATCGAAGGGGGCGAATCTAAATTCGTAAACAGTTGGAGAAGTTCTTCAAATGTCTAGGAAACGACTTTCATATCCGTCGCCGATATGCCAACGTGAACAATTTCCGAATCAATCGCGAGTGCGGAAATGCATGCATTAGCGGGTGAATGCATGAGGGAAACATGTGCTGGCGAACACAGCTCGGCACGACGACGGAATTGATGCAAGCCGTTGTCCGTGCTCACCAGCGCGGAGCAATTTCTAGCCTCGCCATGCCAGGACGGACCGGCGGATTCGGTGGCCAGCTCCCCAACGCTCGACGGGGGCGCTCGCGACGCCCCGCCTGCATGAGGTCTTACAGCGACTGCAGCACCAGTTGAACAGTCACGCCGTACCGATGCGTCAGATTGCAGGTGTGATGGTCGACGATGTTGGTATCGGCAAGTTCGAGATTGAAGAAAGACATTTCCTGCGCATCGAACAACGGCCCGGCATGCCATGTACCGACGTGCAACATCACAGCCACATCGCCCGGGATCAGGAACGCACGGATGTCTTCCAACTGCGGTTCTGCATCGGGCTCGTCCAGGGCGATGGGCGGTGCCACGGCCATCACCCAGTCGAATCCGCCAACGGAGGCCAGCGCCTGGGTCACCGCGCGATGGCGCGTGATTCGATTGAAGCTCAGTCCTCGGCCCGGCAGGCGCATGTTGTAGAAGCGCGGCGTGCCTCTCGAAAGATCCAGCTGCGCATCCTGTGGACCGAAAGGTACACCGTCTTCGGACTTGGAGATGACGGTCCCGAAAGCGGCAAACGCTTCGGCACTCAGCGGCTGCACAGGCAGTTCCATGGTGCGATGGCCGGCAAGGGTGCTGGGGGATGGATGCGGCATGTTCATGGCGATGCAAAGCTCTTCAGAGGGGTCAATGAATGGCTCACCGAAGCGTCGGGAGACGGCAACCAGCAATCGTTTTCGATGCCGTTCGGCAGCACGAGCTCAGGCTCGTCGTAGGCGCGCAGGCCGGGCACGAGTTGGGCGGTCTGGTCCAGAAAAAGCTGCTGGGTCACGCCGCGAACCACGCGCGGCAACGTGTGCTTGTGACCGCTGATCGAGGTGCAGTGCGGCCCGTGGCTGATATGCGAGGCGCTGTTGAAGGCGAACACACGCGACACCCAAGAATCGGCGCTCGGGGCAAGCGGCTGAAACTCGAAGTGGGCACCGAGATAGGGTGCCTCTCCCGCATCCGCCGCAGCCGCCGGCGCATGACGGTCGCGCCAGCGCGAGACAAGCGGAGCCAGGGTCCGCAGTTCCGGGCGGGCCGCCAGATCCAGCGTTTGGCCGGTCGCGCAGATCAGGTGATCGAATCGCAGCGTGCCGTGCGGCGTCTCCACGTCGATCTCCTGCTCCTGCGTCATGCGCACGGTTGTCCACGGACAGGCTGCTCGCATGCGAAAACCCGGCAGCTTCAAGGCCGCATCGAAGCTGCCACGCGGTGGCGGCTGATCGGCGGCGCGGAAATGTTGCGCCACCTGCCAGCGCGTCGCGTCGGGGAGCGCATGAAAGTGCTGCATGAACCCGGCCGTTTCGATATGCCGATGCGGGTTTGCACGCGGCAGCCGGTCGCGGCGAAAGCACAGGTCGACCGATGCGGCTCCTGCGCGCAGTGCAGCCACCGCGTTGTCGAATGCCGACGCGCCGTGCCCGAGGACTCCGATGCGCCGCCCCCGAAGGCGTGCGAAGTCGATGCGATCGGCCGAATGGTTGTAGTGCGTCGATGGCAACGCATCGGAGACGACGGCAGGAACGCGCCAGGCACCCGCGCCGTCAAAGCCCGTGGCCAACACGACCGAGCGCGCCAGGTAGGTCCGCGGGCCGGCCGGCGTCTGCGTGTCGACCGCGATCCATGCACCCGCCGGACGCACGTCATGCACCTGCACCCGGTTGTGCATGGGGAGCGCCAAGGTATGGCGGTACCAACGCAGGTAGTCGGCCCACGCGGTGCGCGGAATGCGATCGATGCGCTCCCAGGCATCGACGCCATGGCGCGCCTGGTACCAGCGCTGCACGCTGAGGCTGGCCAGTCCCAGGTCCATGCCGTTGAGCGTCTTGGGCGTTCGCAATTCGGGCATGCGCGCAAAGTTGTCCCACACGCCTTCGGCCCCTTCTTCGGCCGCATCCAGCATCAGGACACCATCCACGCCATCACGGTGCAGCCGGGCGCTGATCGCCAATGCCGACTGGCCACCGCCAACGATCAGGACATTCAACAAGGCCTGCGTGGCACCGTGTGCTTCCGGCAGGGGCGGGGGCATCACCCAGGAGCGATCCGGATAAGCCAGCAGCGCCATCTCGGCGCGTGCCGTCTGGGCAAGTGCCGCGGTGTTGGCGCACGCGTTCGGTCTCATCTGAAGAGACGATGCGGACGCGTGAGCGGATGGAGAGGGGTTGGGCATGACGCTTGAACCGGGGTTGGGTTGAGAAGCCATCCTTGGTGCGGCCAACGATGGAGATGGAATAGGCCGTCGGTGAGGTCGTCAACGGAATCCTTCATCGCCGCTCCTCCCGCGCACCTTTCATCGGAGTTCGGGAACTGCTGCGAATCTTCACAGCGCAAGAGGCCGCCGAGAAGAAACCAGAAGTCCACGGGGCGTTGCCGTTAAGGCGGCGCTTCGCCAACGCTTTGCCGTACACCGCGAGGCCCCAGAATGCGTGCACTGCGCATTGCGCCGCACGCTTCCCAACCCACTTTCCCGACTGCTCCCGCATGCACTTCCACTGGAACGCGCTCGTCTACTTTCGTGAGTCCGCTCAAAAGAAATCGATGCGCAAGGCCGCCGAATCCCTGGACATCACACCCTCGGCGGTGCATCGCCAGATTCTCAAACTCGAGGAGCAGATGAAGTGCCAGCTGTTCGAGCGCAGCGCCGAAGGCGTGAGCCTCACTGCGGCCGGCGAGACCTTCTACCGGTACGTGCAGCAGACGCATCACGGGCTCGAACGCATGCTCTCGGAAATCGAGGACCTGCGCGGCATACGGCGCGGACACATCAACATCGCCTGCGAGGAAGGCCTGGGCAAGGACTTCCTGCCGCGGATCGTTGCGCCTTTCAGCCAGCAATACCCGGGCGTGAGCTTCAGCGTCAAGGTGACCGACATGCCGACCATCACCGAAGGCACGGCCAAGGGCGACTGCGACATCGGCCTGGCCTTCGACCCGACGCCTCATCCGCAGGTCCAGCGGCGCAAGCAGGTGTCGGTGTCCGTGGGGGCGGTGATGCTGCCCACGCACCGGCTCGCGAAGAACAAGACGGTGCGGCTGGCCGACCTGGTGGGCGAACCCCTGATCGTTCCCGACGCGGGCTACGCGATCCGCCAGATGCTGGACCGCAAGTTCATCAACGAGTCGTCCCGGCACCTGTCGATGCGCGTGGAGTCCAACTCGTTCGAGACCATCAACAGCCTGGTGAAGATGGGCATGGGAACGGCCCTTCGCACACGCGTGGGCATCATGGACGAGATCGAACGCGGCGAACTGGTGTTCGTTCCCCTCGCGGACCCAGGCATGCACACCGACAACGTCGCGATCTGCATCAAGCGCCGACGCCCGCTGCCGGTGGCGGCGTCCATCCTGATCGAACGCCTGGTCTCCGGGCTGGCGGTGCTGGCCGACTGACGGACGACGAGAGTTCCGGCCAGGTCATGCATGTGCGGGGCGGTGCGCGAGACCCGAGCGCGAGTTCACGCGCCTTCCCCACTCACCACTTCACGCGCATGCCCACGCTGGCGTTGATGCCGCTCTTCACGCGCGCGTTGCCGCCCGAGGCGAAGAGCTTGCCCACTTCCGCGTACAGGCTGGTCCGCTCGCCGATGGCCAGGGTGGCGCCGCCTGCAACTTCGGTGCTGGTGCCGCCGGTGCGCGTGCCGATGTCGGTCCAGCCCGCGGGGCCGATGAAGCGCGCCACGTCCGTACCGCTGGAGGTGCGGTAGACGTTCAGCCGCGCATACGGCTGCAGCACGCCGGCCCCGGTGGCGATCTGCCCCTTGACCCGCACGCCCGCGCGAACCGTCCAACCGCTGTCGGTGTCCTGCGAGACGCGGGCGCCGATGAACGTCACGTCGTCCAGGTTCACGCGCTGGTGCACCAGTTGCAGTTGCGGCTCGATCTTCCAGTCGCTGCCGAGCGCGAAGCTCTGGCCCACTTCCAGCGACAGCAGCGTGCTCTTGCCCTTGCCCGAGGCCGACGGCGAGCTGTCGAAGGGACCTGTCGTGTAGCGGTGGCGGCCGCCCTGCAGCACCGCGTCGGCGTAGAAACCGGCGTCGCTCGTGAAGCTGCCGTACAGGCCGAGGTAGTCGCTGCGCAGGTCGTTGCTGCCGACGGCGAGGTCGAACACGCCGCGTGCGAAGCCGCGCGTGCGGGCATCGCCTTCGAGCCGGCCGACATACACGCCGGCGCGCCAGTTGCGGTCGGCCCACAGGTCGGTGCCGGCCTGCAGCCCGGTCAGGCGTCCCTCGCTCCTCGGGCTCACGGTGCCTTGCTGGCTGATGTCGATGTTGGTGCTGATGACGCGGCCCCAGGCACTGCGCAGCGGAGCGCCGGTCTCGTCGCCCGCATCGTTGCGACCGAGCCGGGCATCGTCGTCGCCCGAGCGCACGCGCGAACTGCCCAGCATGGCGAGGTTGCCCTGGCGCAATTGCTCGGGGAGCGCGGCGAGCATCGGGACTTCCGTGCGGTAGGTCGGGATCTGCGTCGTGGGCACGGTGGACCGCAGGTACCAGTTCTCGCCGGCCCCGCTGGCATCGGCCGCATGCAGCCGGTATTCGTAGGCGCCGGCATCGACGTGTCCGCCCGCGAGCGAGAACGCGTCCTTGGTGCTTTGCGCGGTCGTCTTCGCGCCGTTGAGCGCGCTGACGAGTTCGATGCCGTTACCGCTGGTCAGCGCGCCGAGGCCGCCGAGGTTCGTGACCTGCACCGTCGTGCGGCCGCTGGCGCTCGCACCTGCGCCGTCGAGGACCAGCCGGTCGCTCGCGCTGCTGCTGTCGCCCAGCGCGGTGCCCAGACGCAGCGTGCCGTTGTTGCCCACATAGGCACCGGTGATGGTGAGCGTCGTCCCCGGCGCACTGCCGACCAGCGAGACCACACCGCTGTTCGCCAGCGAAGGCAGCTTCTGGCTGAAGCCCGCGAGATCGAGCGTGCCGCCCGTGCCCACGCTGTGCGCCGACGCGCCGCTGAAGGCGTTGACCGCTCCTGCCTTGAGCGTGCCGCCGTTCACCGCGGTGCTGCCCGTGTAGCTGTTCTGCCCGCTCAGCGTCAGCGTGCCAGCGCCGAGTTTTTCAAGGCTGCCTGCATAGACTCGCGTGCTGCGCGCTGCTTCGCGTGCCACGCCGGTCGCGTATTCGCTTCGGTCCGCATCGCTCGCACCGGGTGGCAGGCCTGCGGTCCAGCCGCGCGTCTGCTTCGTCGTTTCCCAGGCGGTGGCCTCGGCGGCGTCCTCGGCACGGCGTGCGCGGATCGCGACATCGGAAATGTCGTTCGACCAGGTGTCGTTCTGCCCCTGCGTGTTGACCGCGAACGGCCCGATGAACTGCCCCGGCCCGTTCATCGCGCGCCGCAGGCTCGGCGTGCCCCAGCCATTGACCACGTCGGGCACCTTCACCTGCTGGCCCGCCTCGGGGTTGGCCATCGTGCCGGTGCCGGCCGCATCGACGATCGTCGCGTTCTGGGTCGCGGTGGTCTTCAGCACGGTGAGCACCTGCTCGTTGGTCATGTAGCTGAAGCGCTCCATGATCAGCGCGAGCGCGCCCGAGGCATGCGGCGCCGCCATCGACGTGCCCGACAGCGAGGCGTAGCCACCAGCCAGCACGGTGCCGTTGATCTGGTAGCCCGGCGCCGTGATGCAGGTCCACTTCGCCACGCCGCACTTGTTGTAGCGCTGCGTGCCCGGCACGTTGACCGAGCCGTCGTCGTTGAAGGTCTGCCCGATATTGCTCAGCGCGGAGACCGCGAGCCAGTTCTTTTCGAGCTCGGGGTTGAAGTACGGCGCGGCCGCCCGCGGGCTGGGGTTGAGCCAGCCGCCGTTGCCCGCGCTGAACACCATCAGCGTGCCGGTCTTCGCGGCATCGAACGCGCCCTGGATCCAGGTGTTGTTGGCCACGTAGTAGCCATTGGCGGTGTGCAGCTGCGCGAGGGTGTTGTACTGCTCGCCGGCCGGCGGGCTGCCCCAGCTGGTGCTGATGATGCGGACGCCCTGCGCGTTCGCCGCCCGGTAGGCATCGGCGATGTGCTGGTTGTCGACCGTGATCACCGGCGAATCGCCGGGCAGCGGCCGGCCGAAGTTGGCGCCGTCGGTCTTGGCCGTGTTGGCGACGAAGAGGTCGGCATTGAAGGCCACGCCGTGCATGTTGGCGGTGGCCGCGCCGCCATCGCGGCTGGCGGCGATGGTGCCGCCGACGTGCGTGCCGTGGCGGTCGTTGTACGCGCCGTCGTAGGCACCGGGAATCGCGCCCACCAGCACGCCGTGATAGCGCGAGGCCGGGAACTCGGGGTGCGAGGCGTCGTAGCCCGAATCGACCTCGCCGATCTTGATGCCCGCGCCGCTCACGCCGGCCGCATACGCGTATTCGGTGCCCATCGCGACGAGGCCCCAGTCGCGCATGAATTCGGCGGTGCGCCAGCTGGCCGGCGCACCGATCATTCCCGGGTCTCCCGCATAGGTCTGGATGGCCCATGCCTGGTGCGTTGCCAGGCCGGCAACGGCCATGGCGAGTGCGAGTCTGTTCATCCGCTTCGAAGTCATTTCGACTTTCCTCCGTGCAGTGTGTTGTTGGAATATTCCGCGTGCGACCCGCTTCCGAAACGCGTGCAAAAAACATTTGCAAGACGCGGACCAGTAGCGAAAAAGTCTGAAGAAAAATGCGGCATCGCGCGGCCACCGAAGCCGTGCGGAAATGCATCGCGGCGCAGTCTAGAAAACAAGTCGCGCGACAAGAACCCCGCGTAAATACCGTGGCGCTAATGCAGCTTTGTTGCATCTGCAGGCTTTCGTCGTACACATCCGCGAGGCTGCGGATAATGGCGAACCTTCGTCATCGCCGTTATCTGCGTAGCAGGATGCAACCATGAACCTGTCCACCTATCTGTTGTTTCTTCCGGCCTGCTTTGCCATCAACATGGCCTTCGGCCCCAACAACCTGCTGTCGGTCACGAACGGTGCGCGGCACGGCGTGTCGCCCGCGGTGATCGCTGCCAGCGGGCGCCTGTTGGCCTTCGCGCTCATGATTGCCGTCGCGGGGCTGGGCATGGGCGCGGTGCTGGTGGCGTCGGAGTTGGCCTTCGATGTCATCAAGTACATCGGCGCGGCGTACCTGGTGTGGATCGGCATTCGCCTGTTGCGCGCACCGGCGCCCACGGCCGACGTCCAGGCGCGCGACGCCGCCGCACCGCCTTCGCTGCGCGCACTGGCGCGGCAGGAGTTCACCGTGGCGGCCGGCAACCCGAAGGCCATCCTGGTGTTCACCGCGTTCTTTCCGCAGTTCGTGGTGCCCGGCGCGTACGCCTCCAGCTACGTGCTGCTCGGCGCGACCTTCCTGGTGTTCGAGCTGGTCGCGATCGCGCTCTACGCGCTGCTGGGTGCGCGCATGCGCCGGCTCGCGAACGGCAGCCGCGCGATGCGCTGGTTCAATAAGGTGAGCGGCAGCATGATGGTCGGCTTCGGGTTGATCCTCGCCTTCACGCGGCGGCCGGCTGCCTGAAGCTTCTCAGGCCTTCAGGTATTCGGCCTTGGTGCCGAGCCAGCGATCGATATGGCGTTGCGCCAATTCGGCGTGCTTCTGGAGCATCACCGGCGCCAGCTCGCGGGCCCAGTCGAGCAGCAGCGTGTCGGTCGTCAGGTCGGCGAAGCGCAACAGCGGCGCGCCGGACTGGCGCGCGCCCAGGAACTCGCCCGGGCCGCGGATCTCCAGGTCGCGCCGCGCGATCTCGAAGCCGTCGCCCGTCTCGGCCATCGCCTTGAGCCGCGCGCGCGCCGCCTCGCCCACGCGGCCGCTGTCGCCCGGCGCGTAGAGCAGCACGCAGGCCGAGGCCGCCGCGCCGCGCCCCACGCGGCCGCGCAGCTGGTGCAGCTGCGAGAGCCCGAAGCGCTCCGCATGCTCGATCACCATCAGCGAGGCATTGGGCACGTCGACACCTACTTCGATCACCGTCGTGCTCACCAGCACCTGGATTTCGTTGGCAGTGAAGGCGGCCATCACCGCCTGCTTCTCGGCCGTCGGCATGCGCGAATGCAGCAGGCCGACATGGATGGCCTCGCCGAGCGTTTCGGCAAGTTCGTCGCGCGTCTCGGTGGCATTGCGCAGGTCCACCGCTTCGCTCTCCTCGATCAGCGGGCATACCCAATAGACCTGCCGGCCCTGCGAAATCTGCGCCTGGATGCGGTCGATGACTTCGTCGCGCCGGTGGTCGGCCACCAGCTTGGTGACGATGGGCGTGCGGCCCGGCGGCAGCTCGTCGAGCGTGGAAACGTCCAGGTCGGCGTAGTAGCTCATTGCGAGCGTGCGCGGGATGGGCGTGGCGCTCATCATCAGCAGGTGCGGCTCGAGGTGGCCCACGGCCTTGCCACGCAATGCGAGGCGTTGCGCGACGCCGAAGCGGTGCTGCTCGTCGATGATCGCGAGCGCGAGGTTCTTGAAGCGCACCTTCTCCGAGATGACCGCGTGCGTGCCGATGACCAGCGCGGCCTCGCCGCTCTCGACCGCGGCCGACATCGCATCGCGCTCTTTCTTCTTCTGGCTGCCCGTGAGCCAGGCCACGCGCAGGCCGCGCTCGGCCAGCAGCGGATCGAGCCAGCCCACGAGCTTGCCGAAATGCTGCGCCGCGAGGATTTCGGTCGGCGCCATCAGCGCGCACTGGAAGCCCGCATCGATGGCACGCGCCGCCGCAAGCGCCGCCACCACGGTCTTGCCCGAGCCGACGTCGCCCTGCAGCAACCGGTGCATCGGGATCTCGCGGCCAAGGTCGCGTGTGATTTCTTCGCCGACGCGCTGCTGCGCACCGGTAAGGCCGAAGGGCAGCACGGCGAGCAACTGCGCATGCAGTGAAGTCGCCACCGGCTCCGGCGATGAAGGCAGCACCGGGGCGCGTTGAGCCGCGCGCTCCATGCGGGCCTGCAACTGCGAAAGCTGCTGCGCGAGGAGTTCCTCGGCCTTGATGCGCTGCCAGGCCGGGTGGCTGTGGTCTTCGAGCGTTGCCATCGCCACATCGGGCGTGGGGTAGTGCAGGAAGGTGAGCGAACTGCGCAGGTCCCAGGCACCGCGCAGGCCGATCTGCACGGGAATCGTCTCGTCGAGCACCGCACGCGCGAGACCCGAGCGCACCTCGCGCCGCAGCACCGGCTGCGCGAGGCCGGCGACGGTCGAATAGACCGGCGTGAGCGCCTCCGGCAGCGAAGTGCCCGCGGCCTTGACCGTGGGATGCATGATCTGCCGCCCCACGAAGCCGCCGCGCATCTCGCCCCGCACACGCACCCGCGCGCCGACCGCAAGCTGCTTTTGCTGCGAGGGATAGAAGTTGAAGAAACGCAGCTGGCAGGTGTCGCTGCCGTCGTCGATGGTGGCGATCAGCTGCCGGCGCGGGCGGTACACCACCTCGCACTCGGTGACCACGCCCTCGACCTGCGCCATGTCGCCGTCGCGCGTGTCGGCGAGCTTCACGATGCGGGTCTCGTCCTCGTAGCGCATCGGGAGGTAGAGGGCGAAATCGATGTCGCGCACGAGGCCGAGCTTGCGCAGGGCGCGCTGCACGAGGCTCAGGCCCGATCCCGGCGCGGCGGGTGCGGCAGCAGGCGCCCCAACGGGCTTTTCAGGGGGCAAGGACTTCGCGGAAGCGGGCATGGGACAATTCTGCCCGGCTCCCGTCTCTTTTTTCTTCTTTCCCATGCCTCCTTGGCACGGGCCCGTCCGGCCCTCAAGCACCATGCGCGCCTTCACGCTTTCCGATTTCGATTTCGACCTGCCACCCGACCTGGTGGCGCAACACCCGGCCTCCGAACGCACATCCTCCCGTCTCCTCGACGGCACGGGCGATGCACCAGCCGACCGCATCTTCAAGGACCTGCCTTCGCTGCTGCGCGCAGGCGACCTGCTGGTCTTCAACGACACGCGCGTGGTCAAGGCGCGCCTCTTCGGCGAGAAGCCGACGGGCGGCAAGCTCGAGCTGTTGGTCGAGCGGGTGCTGCAGGGCCAGGAGATCGTCGCGCACATGAAGGTGAGCAAGAAGCCGCCCGTGGGCACCACGCTCGAGATGGTCGGCGGCTTTCGCGCCACGCTGCTGGGCCGCTGGCCCGAGGAAGACGGCGCGCTGTTCCGCTTCGCCTTCGAGAGCGACACGGGCGAGAACCCCTACATGCTGATGGAGCGCTGCGGCCACGTGCCGCTGCCGCCCTACATCACGCACGCCGATTCGGCCGACGACGAGAGCCGCTACCAGACCGTGTTCGCACGCGTGCCCGGCGCGGTGGCCGCACCCACGGCCGCGCTGCATTTCGACGAGGGCCTGCTGGCCGCGCTGGAAGCCCGCGGCGTGCAGCGCGCCAACGTCACGCTGCACGTGGGCGCCGGCACCTTCCAGCCGGTGAAGACCGAGAACATCGCCGAGCACACGATGCACGCCGAGCGCTACGAAGTGCCCGAGGCCACGCAGCGCGCGATCGCCGAATGCAAGGCGCGCGGCGGCCGTGTCGTCGCAGTCGGCACGACCACCGTGCGCACGCTCGAATCGTGGGCCCAAAGCGGCGAGGCCACGGGCGACACGCGCATCTTCATCACACCGGGCTTCGCGTTCGCGCACGTCGATGTGCTGGTCACCAACTTCCATTTGCCCAAGAGCACGCTGATGATGCTGGTCTCGGCCTTCGCGGGCTACGAGCGGGTGATGGCGCTGTACGCCCACGCCATCGCGAACCGCTACCGCTTCTTCAGCTATGGCGACGCCATGCTGCTGGCACGACAACAAGATTGAAGGCGACCCCCATGCTGAACTTCGAACTCCTCAAGACCGACCCCGACAGCCACGCGCGCCGCGCCACGCTCACGCTCAACCACGGCAAGGTGCAGACGCCGATCTTCATGCCCGTGGGCACCTACGGCACCGTCAAGGGCGTGATGCCGCGCAGCCTCGAAGAGATGGGCGCGCAGATCATCCTGGGCAACACCTTCCACCTGTGGATGCGCCCGGGCCTGGACGTGATGCAGAGCTTCGGCGGGCTGCACCAGTTCGAGAAGTGGGACAAGCCCATCCTCACCGACTCGGGCGGCTTCCAGGTGTGGTCGCTGGGCGCGATGCGCAAGATCAGCGAGGAGGGCGTGAAGTTCGCCTCGCCGGTCAACGGCGACAAGCTGTTCCTCACACCCGAGGTCTCGATGCAGATCCAGACCATCCTGAACAGCGACATCGTGATGCAGTTCGACGAGTGCACGCCCTACGACACCAAGGGCCACATCACGACCGAGGCCGAGGCGCGCATCTCGATGGAGCTGAGCCTGCGCTGGGCCAAGCGCTGCCAGAGCGAATTCGCGCGGCTGGAGAACCCGAACGCCCTCTTCGGCATCGTGCAGGGCGGCATGTTCGAGAACCTGCGCGAGGAATCGCTCGCGGCGCTGGTCGACATGGACTTCCCCGGCTACGCCATCGGCGGCGTGAGCGTGGGCGAGCCCAAGGAAGAGATGCTGCACATCATGGGCCACACGCCGCACCGGCTGCCGGCCAACAAGCCGCGCTACCTGATGGGCGTGGGCACGCCCGAAGACCTGGTGCAGGGCGTGGCCGACGGCGTGGACATGTTCGACTGCGTGATGCCCACGCGCAATGCGCGCAACGGCACGATGTTCACGCGCTTCGGCGACCTGAAGATGCGCAACGCCCGCCACAAGAGCGACCCGCAGCCGATCGACCCGAGCTGCACCTGCCATGCCTGCGCCGGTACGTCGGGCGTGTCGTGGAACGATGGTGGACGCGAAGGCTTCAGCCGCGCCTATCTGCACCACCTGGACCGCTGCGGCGAAATGCTCGGGCCGATGCTGTGCACCATCCACAACCTGCACTACTACCTGAACCTGATGACCGAGATTCGTGCGGCGCTCGACGCAGGCACGTTCACGGAATTCCGCGCACGGTTCAAGTCGGAGCGCGCGCGCGGCGTCTAGGCTCTGCCGGCCTATTTGGCGGCGCCCGGCGGCTTGATCGCAAGGGGCGTGCTGTAAGGCTCGATGCGCAGCAGCTCGTTCCTGAACACGACGATCTGACGCAGCGGCGCCTGCACCAGCGCGCCGCCCTCGCCGTGCTGCGAGGCGTATTGCCAGAGCGTGAGCTGGCCCTTGTCGGCCAACATCGCGGCCAGGCGCTGCACCGGCGGTGCCGTGCCGGCGCCCAACTGGGCCGCCTCGATGCCCACGACGACCTCGTCGCGCGGCGAGACCACCTTGAACAGCAGCACCGGCGCCGCCGCCTGGGCGCGCACCTGCCGCGCCACGATAAAGGCCGGCAAAAGCGCGAAGCTGACGAGGGCGCGGCGATGGAAGGAGTTCATGTCGGCAAGCCTATCCACCCGGAGCCCGCCTGCCCACATGCCGGAAGCCATACGCCGGGTGGAAGCCCGCGTTTCCCCCATGGCGGCCGCATCCGGTACGCTCGTGGCCTGTTTCCATCTTCATCGCCGTCGTCTTCATTCCCATGACCACAGCCACCCCAACCTCCCCCTACACCGCCCGCTATCCGTCGCTGGCCGGGCGCACCGTCTTCATCTCGGGCGGCGCCAGCGGCATCGGCGAATCGCTGGTGCGAGCCTTCCACGCACAGGGCGCGAAGGTCGGTTTCTGCGACCTCGACACGGCCGCCGGCACGGCGCTCGCCGCCGAACTGCAAGGCGAGACGCCCGCGCTGTTCAGCGCCTGCGACGTGACCGATACGGCGGCCCTCGCCGCCACCATCGCCGGCGTGCGCGCCCGCTTCGGCCCCATCGGCGTGCTGCTGAACAACGCGGCCAACGACCGGCGCCACGAGATGGCCGACGTGACCAGCGAGGACTTCGACCGCCTCGTGGCCGTCAACATCAAGCACCAGTTCTTTGCCGCACAGGCCGTGGCCGACGACATGCGCGCGCTGGGCGGCGGCTCGATCATCAACTTCGGCTCGATCAGCTGGCTCATGAAGGGCCGCGGCTACCCGGTCTACCAGGCCTGCAAGGCAGGCGTGATCGGCCTCACGCGCTCGCTGGCGCGAGACCTCGGCAAGCAGAACATCCGCGTCAACACGATCATGCCGGGCTGGGTGATGACCGAGCGGCAGATCAAGCTGTGGGTGAAGCCCGAATCCGCCGCGGAGATCGACGCGGCGCAGTGCCTGCCGGGGCGCGTGATGTCGGAGGACATCGCGGCAATGGCGCTGTTCCTGGCGGCCGACGATTCGCGCATGTGCACCGCGCAGGACTATGTGGTGGATGCGGGCTGGACCTGAAGCCTTCGCCTCCCTTTCTCCTCTTCTTCGAGGCAGGAAACAAGAAAGAGGCAGGAAGCAAAAAAGCCCGGCATGGCCGGGCTTTTTCGTTGGCGTGGTCCGGGGACCGGATCAGTCGCGCAGTTCGGCTGGCAGCGTGCCGCCGTTGGCTGCGATGCGGGTCATCACCTGCTTGTGCAGGCCGATGTTCCATTCGGCCGAACCCGGCTCGCCGTTGCTGTAGAGAATTTCGTTGGCCAGTTCCTTGCGCGCGGCGAGGCTGCTGTCCAGACCCAGCAACTTGAGCAGGTCGACGATCGAGGTGCGCCAGTTCAGGCCGGCGGCACCTGGCATCGCGTCCAGGATGGCTGGCACATCGCCCAGCGGGATCGAGGGCGGCGGTGCCGCAACGGCCGGTGCGCCCGGTGCAGCCGCCGGCGGTGCGGCGACGACTTCAGCGGCGTTGGCCGACGGAAAAATCTTGGAAAAAATCTTGCCGAAAAAGCTCATGGAAGGAGGTCCTCGTCGTGTGTGGTGGAGGCCGGGCGACGCATGAAAGTGAACGCCGGCTGCGTGCGAAATGCAGCGCAGGCCAAGGTTCTAACACTTTGCGGCGACAGCTTCGC
Source organism: Variovorax boronicumulans (assembly GCF_030812215.1). Lineage (GTDB taxonomy): Bacteria > Pseudomonadota > Gammaproteobacteria > Burkholderiales > Burkholderiaceae_C > Variovorax > Variovorax boronicumulans_C. The sequence continues at coordinate 16,904 of NZ_JAUSSG010000006.1, forward strand.
CAAAGATGGTCACGCAGCGTGCGGAATACACGCTTGCGGTAGAGAAAGATGCAGCGCCTCCGCGCGCCCTCAGGCCGGCGCGGTGGCGCCACCGGCCCCCGCATGCGCAGAGGTCCCGCAGGCGTGGCAGAACTTCGAAAACGCGCTCTTGCGCGCCTCGCACACGCCGCAGTGATCGAAGAGGCCGATGCCGCAGTGCGGGCAGAAGTCGATCTCGCCGTTCTTCAGGTCCACTGGCCGCTCGCAGCCGGGGCACACACCCTTGCCGAGCCGCGCGAGGGCGACGTCGTAGCTCAGCTCCTCGCGGCGCACCTGGTCGGGCTGCTGCTCCGCGAGCTTCTGGCGCGCAAGGTAGGCGTTGAGCGCAACGATGGCGTAGCGCCCCACGAGCACGGTGAGCACGATGCCCACCACGTAGCGCACATAGCCGCCGTAGCTCGGCAGATAGGGCACCAACTCCACGAAGAACGCGAACAGCGCGAAGAAGATGAAGCCCCAGACGAAGGGCCAGTAGGTGCTCTTGCGCTTCTTCGCGAACAGCCAGCCCGCCACGACCAGCAGCGGCAGCGTGAGCGCCAGGCGATAGGCGAACACGCGCAGCTCGATGCGACGGTACTCGGCATCGAGCTTCACCTGCGCATCGCGCTCCAGTTCCGCGAGCGTCGTGCGGGCGCGCTGCTCGGTCTGGCGCGCGTCGAGCATGATTTTTTGCTGCGCGTTGACCTGGCGCTGGACGACGTCTTCCTTCTGTTTGAACGCATCCAGCGCCTTGGTGCGCGCGATGAGTTCGGTGTCCTGGTCGGGCTGCGCGGTGGCGCGGCGGGTGGCGATCCAGTTGCCGAAGGTCTCGCGCGCATTGGCGCTGGCCTGCTGTGCGGCGTTGAGCTGCAGGCGGATCTGGTCGAGGTCGCGCGCCGCCTGCAGCTCGATGGCCTCCGAGGCCTTGATGGTTTCGCGCAGCGGCTCGGCCGCGCGCAGGTCGATGAAGTCGTCGATGCCGCGCACGCGCTCGACCTGCGGCAGGTCGCCGACAACCGTGCTGCCCAGGCCGATCAGGAAGCTCGCGAACACCAGTGCCACGAGCCAGAGGCCGCGGCGGAACCATTTTTCGGACAGGCGCAATGACTTGCTCATTTCGTTTCCTCTTCCAGGAGTTTTCTTTTCTTCTTACTGCAGCTTGAACGCCACCGGCGCCCCACCCAGCCCCGCGCGCGGCATCCAGGTGAAGACCGAGTCGACCGTCACCGTCTCGATGCGGTCCGAAAACCGTTTCTCGTTCGGGTGATCGTCGAAGGCGATGTTGGCCGAGCCGACACGGCCGCCCAGGCGGGTGAGCGGGCCGAGCTTGAGCGTGGTCGGCTCGTAGCCCTTGAACTGCATCCACGCCTGCGCGTGCGCGCGGGTGTTGATGGTGGCGGGCTCCATGGCCGCGGCCAGCGTCTCGATGGCCCACTGGTTCGACTGCTGGTACTTCTGTCCCCAGGCGTAGCTCACGATGCTGTAGGGCGCCACGTTCAGCCGCACGATGCGCGAGGGCGACTCGTTGAGCGCCGCCAGCAACTGCGCCTGCACCTGCGGCGTGGGAATGACCCAGGCCGCCTCGTAGCGCCAGAGGTCATCGAGGAAGAACTCGCCGAGCCCCTGGCGGTAGACCGCGGCCACGGCGGTGCCGCATTGGTTGAGCTTGTGCACCACGCGCCATGGGCCTTCGTCGGTCTTGTAGGCGATGCCCAGGTGCGAGTAGCGCAAGCCGTATTTGCCCAGGTCCTGCCCCGCACGCGCCAGCAGCACGACACGGGCGCCGCTCGCATCGAGTTGCTGCGACGTGCGCTCGGCCAGCTGCATGCCTTTGACGATGAGTTCCGGGCTCGGCCTGGCCTGCTCGCAGGAGCGGCCGGCCTGCGCCTGCAGCGCCGCGAACGCGAGCAGGCACACCGCAAGCGCGCGCTTCATGACAGCCTCTCGTTGTGCAACAGCGCGCGGCCGATGGCGTTCGGCACGAAGGCCAGCACCTCGCCGGCAGCCGAGAGCACGATGCCGCTGCCGATCACGCTGACCACCACGGCCGTGCCGACCGACGCGGCCGCACCGTTGGCCGCGCGCCCCATCACCTTGACGCTGGCGCGTGCGCCGTCGGACGCGCGTTCCAGCACATAGACGGTGCCGTCAGCCGATGCCTCGACGGCCACCACGGCGAGCGTCGAGCCGCCCACCGACAGCGCCGCAGGCACCGCGACCACGGCGGTGGCGGAAGCACCGACGACAGATGCCGCGCCGATCACCGAGGCAACCGGCATCAGCGAGAGCGCGACCGAAGCATCGCTCTGCGCCTGTGCATGGAGAGGAACCGCGACACCCGCGAACGCGGTGCAGACGGCGAGAGCAAGCGTGGCAATCGACTTTTTCATGACGTTCTTTCGTTGGTTGACGGTGGCTGAAGAATCGGCACTCATTCGGCCGAGGCGGAAGCGGCGGCTTCCTGGCGGGCGGCGCGGCGGCCTTGCAGGCGGGCGTCGATCAGGTCGGCTTCATGGCGGTCGCGCAGCGTCTTGGCCAGCGTGAAGGCCGAGCTGATGAGAAACAGCCAGCTCACACCCAGGAAGGCCTTGTAGGCATCGTTGATCTCCATGCGGACGAGGCCCCAGCCGGTCAGGCCCATCGCGGTGAAGAAGCTGCCCCAGACCACGAGGCGCCACATCGGCACGTCGCGGCTGGCGGCGCCTTCGGCCTGCTGGCTGTCGCGGATGAACTTCGCCAGCATGAAGGCGGTGCTCAGGCAGAACACGTAGCCCATCACCATGAACGCCCGGTCCAGCGCCTCGCCCGGCAGCCAGCTCAAGCCGGTGGCGCAGAGGAAGACGGCGACTGCGAACGACGCCCAGACCTGGAACTGCCAGGCCCGCGTGTCGCGCTGGATCGAAACGGTGGTGGATGAGAAGGGTTGCATGAGTGCCTCGCGGCGTTGTGAAGGTGGGCGAATGATGGTTCGCCACCGCACCGCGGGACTCGAATGCTTCGACCAGTTGCGGTTTTCGCCGCTACTGGTATCTCGTCAGGATACTTTTCAGGCCGTGAGCAATCCGCTCACGCGCTTCTGCAGCGCCTCGGGCTGCACCTCGACCGGCGGCACCGGCAGGCCGACGTTGAGGCCCACGCGGCTGTAGAAACCGCGGCGGAAGGGCTTGGCCATGGCCACCTGCTCGCCGCCGCGCAGCTCGATGCGGCTGAAGTACGAGCCCCAGAGATTGGTCAGCGCCATCGGGATCACCGGCGGTTCGATGCCCTCGGCGCGCGCACTCTCGACGATCTTCATCACCCCGCCCTTGAAGGGCTGCAGGTTGCCGTCGCGCGTGATCGCGCCCTCGGGGAAGATCGCGAGCAGGTCGCCCTCGCGCAGCACGGCCAGCGCCTTGGCGAAGGCCGCTTCGTAGGCCGCCGGATCTTCCTTCTGCGGCGCGATCGGGATCGCCTTGGCCAGCTTGAAGAGCCAGCCCAGCACCGGCACCTTGAAGATGCGGTGGTCCATGATGAAGCGGATCGGCCGCGGGCTCGCCGCCATCAGCAGCACCGCGTCGATGAAGCTCACGTGGTTGCACACCAGCACGGCCGCGCCCTCGGTGGGGATGTGCTCGTCGCCCTTGATGTCGAAGCGGTAGACAAAGCGCGACAGCACCCAGGCCACGAAGCGCAGCAGGTACTCGGGCACCAGCATGAAGATGTAGAACGCCACCACCGCGTTGGCGATGCCGGTGAACAGGAAGATCTGCGGAATCGTGAAGCCCGCGCCCAGCAGCGCGCCCGCGATGACCGAGCTGCCGATCATGAAGAGCGCGTTGAGGATGTTGTTCGCCGCGATGATCCGCGCCCGGTGCGTGGGCTGGCTGCGCAGCTGGATGAGCGCATACATCGGCACGCTGTAGAGCCCCGCGAAGAGCGAGAGCAGCGCCAGGTCGGCCATCACGCGCCAGTGCGCCGCCTGGTGCACGAAGGCGCCCAGGCCCATCTCGGCCACCTTCGGCAGCGCGCGCGAGGCGAAGTACAGATCGATCGCGAACACGCTCATGCCGATGGCGCCCAGCGGCACGAGGCCGATTTCCACCTGCCGGCGGCTCAGCGTTTCGCACAAAAGCGAGCCGACGCCGATGCCCACCGAAAACACCACCAGGAGCAGCGAGGCCACCTGCTCGTCGCCGTGCAGCACTTCCTTGGCAAAGCTCGGGAACTGGCTCAGGAACACCGCGCCGAAGAACCACATCCACGAAATACCCAGCAGCGAGCGGAACACCACCACGTTGCCGTGCGCGAGCTTCAGGTTGCGCCAGGTTTCGCTGAAGGGGTTCCAGTTGATGACCAGCCCCGGGTCGGTGGCCGGCGCCTGCGGAATGGCCTGCGCCACGCCCCGGCCGACCAGCGCGAGCAGCACGCAGGCCACGGCCACGCTCGTGTGGCCGATCTGCGGCACCGCCACCAGCAGGCCGCCCGCCACCTGGCCCAGCAGGATGGCGACGAAGGTGCCCATCTCGACCATGCCGTTGCCGCCGGTGAGCTCGCGCGAATCGAGCACCTGCGGCAGGTAGGCGAACTTGACCGGCCCGAACAGCGTGGAGTGCAGCCCCATGAGGAACACGCAGCCCAGCAGCACCACCGCGTTGGCGGTGACGAAGCCCCAGGCCGCGATCAGCATGATCGCGATCTCCAGGTTCTTGACGAAGCGGATCATCTTCGTCTTGTCGAACTTGTCGGTGAGCTGGCCGGCCGTGGCCGAGAACAGCAAGAAGGGCAGGATGAACAGCGCCCCGATCGCCAGGCCCGCCATGGCCGGCGGCATCCAGCTCAGCTGCAGCTGGTAGGTCACCATGACGGTGAAGGCGAACTTGAAGAGGTTGTCGTTCGCCGCGCCCGCAAACTGCGTCCAGAAGAAAGGCGCGAAGCGCCGCTGCTTGAGCAAGGCGAACTGGTTGGCGTGGGCGTTCGCTTCGTGAGGCGCCACGGGGGTGGCGGCAGCGGCGGGGGTTGTCATTCGAAGAATTCTCCTCAGGCCGTCAAGGCGGCTGCGTCGGGATTGTGCCGCAGCAGATCCTCTTGCCAGCCCTTCTCGAGCGACCTGAGCGCCATCAGAACCGGCAGGCCCGCCAGCGCCGCCGTCAGGTGCTTGAGCGTGTGGCCTGAGACCAGGTGCTGCGTGGCCTCGTAGATCTGCCGGTCGCCCATCTCGAAGGCCTTGGCCAGTGCGTAGAAGAAGATCACCCAGCCCAGCTTGAGCCCCAGGGCACCGCGCATCGGCCGGGCCATCGCCAGCACGAGCACCAGCGTCATGCCGCCGAACTGCACCAGCGCCCAGGGCATGACGTTGCCGGTTTCCTGCGACACCTCGGCCGCCAGCAGGCCCGCCGTCAGGACGAACCACGCGGCCGGCCAGCCGGCGCGCTGGCTCACCCGTTCGCATACCGCGATGCCGATCAGCCCCGCGAAGGCCACGGCCATGCCGGCGCGGTCCGCCGCGAGCCGGGGGGCGTCGGGCATGAGGTGATAGAAGGCCGAGCCGGCGGCCGTGGCGATGAGGCCGGCGAAGAAGAGCCAAGCGCAGTCCAGGGTGTTGTCAGGCGGATCGCTGGCCGGCGGCGCGAGCGGGAATTCGGCCAGCGCCTCCTGGTGCGAACGGTCGATCCGGTTGAGGCGATACAGCCCGAGGAGGCCGATGACCACGAACGGCAGGTTGCTCAGCACATCCATCGCATTGGGCAGCCCGTGCCAGGCCCGGTTGTCTGCGAAGACCGAGGCGAACGCCACGTCGGCAGCCGGCAGCACGGGGCCGAAGAAGGCGAGCAGCGTGAGCAGCGCAAAGGTGAAGAGCAGGGCGCGTTCGCGGCGGCTGAAGGCGGGCAAGAGCATGGCGGTCCTCGGTGGATGGGTAACGAGCCGCGGAATTTAGTTGCCAGCCTCTCTGGAGGCATCGAGAATCGATACGAGGCACTATTTCACACCCAACGGTATCCTTTTTTAATACCCACCCTGCGCCCCGCACCCCTCATGAGCACCACCGTCGACCTCGTACTCGCCCTCAAGAACGAACTCAAGAACGCCCGCATGACCTACGCCGACCTGGCCCGGTCGCTCGACATGGCCGAATCCAGCGTCAAGCGGATGCTGGCCAAGAGCGACATGCCGCTGTCGCGCGTCGATGCCATCTGCCGGGCTCTGAAGATCGATTTCGCCGAACTGGCCCGCCGCGTGGCCGACGCCCAGCCGCTCCTGAAGGAACTCACGCACGAGCAGGAAAAGGCGGTGGTCAAGGACAAGAAGCTGTTGCTGGTGGCCATCAGCGTGCTGAGCCAGTGGACGCTGGAACAGATCGTGGCCGCCTACCGCATCAGCGAGGCCGAGTGCATCGGCTGCCTCGCGCAGCTGGACCGCATCGGGATCATCGAGCTGCGCCCGCTCAACCGGTATCGCCTGAAGCTCGCCAAGACCTTCCGCTGGCGGCCGCACGGCCCGGTGATGGAGTTTTTCCGCGAGAACGTGGTGCTCGACTACTACCGCGGCGGCTTCGACGGCCCGGCCGAGGGCCTGCTGCTGGTGCACGGCTCGATCAGCCGCTCGCTGGCGCCGGCCTTCCTGGAGCGCCTGCAGCGCGTGGCGCAAGACTTCGCGCAGCAGCACCAAACCGACCAGAAGCTGTCGGCCAAGGACCGCGAGGGCTACACGCTGCTGCTGGGGATGCGGAACTGGGAGTTCGAGCTCTTCACCCGGCTTCGCCGAGCCTGAAGCTCAGGGCTTGGCGGCTTCGAGCGCGTCGCGGGTGGCGCGCGCGGCGTTCTTGGCCGCATCCGCGAAGTCTTCGCCCGACGAGGCGTAGATGATCGCCCGCGACGAGTTCACGATGATCGGCGCATCGGCCTTCCAGCCGGCGCGCACCGTGGCGACCGCATCGCCGCCCTGGGCGCCGACGCCCGGGATCAGCAGCGGCACCGTCGGTGCAAGCTCGCGCACCCGCTCGATTTCCGCCGGATAGGTCGCGCCCACCACGAGGCCGAGCTGGCCGTTGAGGTTCCACGGCCCTTGCGCCAGCTTGGCGACGTGTTCGTAGAGGAAGGGCTGGCCCTCGATGTCCGCCAGCCGCTGGCCCTGCAGGTCGGCGCCGCCCGGGTTGCTGGTGCGGCACAGCAGGAAGGCGCCCTTGCCTTCGTGCTTGAGGTACGGCGCCACCGAATCGAAGCCCATGAAGGGCGAGAGCGTCACCGCGTCGGCGCCATAGCGCTCGAAGGCTTCGATGGCGTATTGCTCGGCGGTCGAGCCGATGTCGCCGCGCTTGGCGTCCAGGATCACGGGCACGTGAGGCGCGTTGCGACGCATGTGCTCCATGAGTTTTTCGAGCTGGGCTTCGGCACGGTGCGCGGCGAAATAGGCGATCTGCGGCTTGAAGGCGATGACCAGGTCGGCCGTCGCGTCGACGATGCGCGCGCAGAAGTCATAGATGCTGGCGGCGTCGCCCTTGTATCCCCCGGGGAACCTGGCCGGCTCGGGATCGAGCCCCACGCAGAGCATCGAACCGTTTTTTTGCTGTGCGGCGGCCAGCTTGTCGAGAAAAGTCATGGGGCCCGATTTTAAGGACCCCATTTGGCAGCCTTACTTCGACGATGCCTGCTGGTCGGCGGCGAGGCACAGATCGGCCCAGGCACGCGCCTTGTCGGCTGGGTTTCGCAGCAGATACGCCGGGTGGTAAGTCGCCACCACCGGCACGCCGCCAACCACACCAGGTACCGACGCCAGCGGGACCGCGCGGCCGCGCAGCTTGCCGAGCGGATCGCCGCTCTGCATCAGGCTTTGCGCGGCCAGCGGGCCCATCGCCAGCACGACGCTCGGCGCGAGCGCGGCGGCGTGTTCTGCGAAGGATTCCGCCATCGCGCGCGGACTGCCGGGCTGGCCGGCGGCTACGCCGCGGTGCGTGCGCATCAGGTGCACCGGCGTCTTGCCGTCGTGCAGCTTCAGGGCGCGCAGCATGTTGTCGAGCAGCCGGCCGGCATCACCCGAGAACGGCTCGCCGTGGCGGCCGTCGGCCTCGGGGGGCATGTCGGCCACGACGAGCCAGCCGCCTTGCGGGGAGGCCGGGGTTTCGGCCGCGTCGGCATAGAGGCGGCAGGGCGCTTCAACCAGCACGGCGGCGCCTTGCGTGGCGGGCGTCGTGGCAGGCCGGGCAACCGGGGCGGGAGCCACCGGTCGGACAACGGGCGCGGGCGTTGGCGCGGCGACCGGCGCTTCTGCCACGTACCGCTCGGCGACCGGTTCCGGCGCTGCTGCGACCGCTTCTTCGACCACCGGCGCAGCCTCGGCCACCTCGGCCACTTCAGGCATCGGCCACCAGACCTTCACCCCCATCTCGTCGAGCATCGCGCGCTGGCGCGCATCGAGCTTCAATGTCTGCACGGCGGTCATTACTTCAGGGCTCCCCAGGCGGAGCCTGTTTCGTTCAAACGCAAACTCATCACGACCGCGTCTTCGCGCTTGCCTTCGAACGCCGGGTAGTAGCCCTTGCGCACGCCGACGCTGCGAAAGCCCTGGCGCGCATAGATCTCCAGCGCGCGCCGGTTGCTCTCGCGCACCTCCAGCCAGAGCCACTGCGCGCCCTCGGCGCGCGACCAGCCGGTGAGCGCCTCCAGCATCAGCGGCGCCCAGCCCTGGCGCTGGAAGGCCGGCGCCACGGTGATGTTGAGCAGATGCACCTCGTCCACGCCCTTCATGGCGACGAAATAGCCAATGAGCGTTTCGCCCAGGCTGGTGACCGGCGAGGTCACGCCCTCCGCGAGGCCAGGCGCCAGCAGGCATTGGCAGTGGTAGCCGACGGCCATCGAATCGGTGAAGTTCGCGCGCGTCCAGGGGTGCGTGTAGGCCGTCTGCTCGACTGCGCAGACGGCGTCGATCCGCTCGATGGTGAACGGCTCGAGGCGGGCTTCGACGGGCTGGAGGACAGCGCTCATGCGGTGGTGGGTGGCGTAACGGTGGCAGCAGCCGCCTTGATGGCGGCGCGCTCCTCGGTGGTTTGCGCCACTTTATCGCGAACATAGAGCGGCCAGGCCTGTGCGGCTGGCACGGTCCGCCCGGCGGCAAGCAGCGCGGGCGCCAGCCGCAGCATCGCGGTGGCGGTGGGCAGCGCTTCGCGACGGGCGGCGGCCGTCGCAAGGCGCGGACCGTAGGCGGCAAAGGCGTTGCCGGCGAGCGACCAGCCGGCGGGCACTTCGAGCGCCTCGGGAGACAGCAGCAGCGGCTCGTCGTCGCCGCCGAGCGGGCCGGCCGCGTCGAAGTCGTAGCGCGCGGCGTAGAGCTGGTCCATGCGCGCATCGAGCACGGCGACGACCTGCCGGGCGCCGAAGGCGTGGCGCGCCTCCTCGGCCACGGCCAGCAGCGTATCGACCGGCAGCAGCGGCACGTTGGCGCCGAAGGCCAGGCCCTGCGCCACCGAGCAGGCCGTGCGCAGCCCCGTGAACGACCCGGGTCCGCGGCCGAAGACGATGGCATCGAGATCGCCCAGCGCCAGCCCGGCATCGGCCAGCAATTGCTGGATCAGCGGCAGCAGCGTGGTCGAGGCCTGTGCGCCGCCGACGCCGTTGTGTGCGAGCAGCTGCTCGCCGTTCTGCACGGCCACCGACAGGTGCTCGGTGCTGGTGTCGAAGGCGAGGAGGCGGGACGCGATGGGCATCCCCCGATTATCGAGGGCGCCCCGAGGCGATGTCCGCGCGGGGATGTATCAGCCGGCCCCCGGATCGTCGCTCCGCAGAATCGCGAGCCCCGCGTTGCGCAACGGCGCCAGCGCCTTCGCGGGCGCGTCCGGCGATACCAGCAGGCTGGTCGCCGCGGTGACGGGGTTGATCACCCAGGCCGACGCCGCGCCGAGCTTTTCGGACGAGGCCAGCACCACGGTCTCGGCCGACGCGGCCATCAGCGCGCGCTTGATCTCGGCCTCCTCGATGTCGCCGGTGGTCAGCCCCGCCTCGGCATGCACGCCCGCGACACCCATGAAGTACGTGTCGGCGTGCACGCGCGCGATGGCGCCCATGGCCGCGGCGCCCACCGCCACCAGCGAATGCTTGAAGAGGCGACCGCCGATCAGCACCACCTCCAGCTGCGTGTGCGAAACCAGCTCGATCGCCACCGAGGGGCTGTGCGTCACCACCGTCGCCTGCAGGTTCCTGGGCAAGTGGCGCGCGAGCTGCACGGCCGTGGTGCCGCCGTCGATGAAGACCACCTGCCCGGGCTTGACGAGGCGCGCGGCGGCGCGGCCGATGGCCACTTTCTCGTCGGGCGCGAGCTGCTGACGGCTCGCGAAATCGGTGTCGGCCGGCGCAATGGGCAGCGCGCCGCCGTGCACGCGCTGCAAAAGCCCTTCGGCCGCCAGTTCGCGCAGGTCGCGGCGGATGGTGTCTTCGGAAAGCGCGAGTTCTTCGCTGAGCGACTTGGCGACGACATTGCCGTCACGCTGCAGGACCGAGAGGATGTGTTGCTTGCGCTGGCGGGTGAGCATCGGCCGATGGTAGCTGGCTTGCACGCTTTCTGCACGAATTTTCTTGTTATTGCACGAATCTGCATTCGCACCTATGCTCACCGCCATGACCCTCCAAGACCGCGTCCGGGTGCACGAAGTCACCCTCCTTTCCGACAACTGGTACACGCTCAAGACCACGCGTTTCGAGTGGCGGCGCAACGACGGCCAGTGGCAACGCATGGACCGCGAGACCTATGACCGCGGCAACGGTGCGACGCTGCTGCCCTACAACCTCGCGCAGCGCACGGTGCTGCTGACGCGGCAGTTCCGCTACCCAGCCTTCGTCAACGGCCACGACGACCTGCTGATCGAAGCCGCCGCGGGCCTGCTGGACAACGCGGCGCCGGAGGAGCGCATCCGCGCCGAAGTGGAAGAGGAGTTGGGCTACCGGCTCGGCACCGTGCAGAAGATTTTCGAGAGCTTCATGAGCCCGGGCTCGGTGACCGAGAAGCTGCACTTCTTCATTGCGCCCTACGAGCCCGCGATGCGCATCGGCGACGGCGGCGGACTGGCCGAGGAGGGCGAGGACATCGAGGTGCTCGAACTGGGCATCGACGAAGCGCTCGCGATGGTGGCGGACGGCCGCATCGCCGACGCCAAGACGGTGATGCTGCTGTATCACGCGAAGCTGCACGTCTTTGCCACCTGAACGGCAGATGAGCGGCAGATGAGCGGCAGGCACGCCCGGGATAATCGCCGGATGCCCTTCGCCCCTCGCCTGATCCCCTCCCTCTTCGTCTCCCTCGCCACGCTGGCTGCGGCCAGCGCCTTCGCCCAGCAGGCCCTTCCCACCGGCATGGATGCCGCCCTGGCGCGCGCCAAGGTATCGCGCGAGACGGTGACGATGCTGGTGGTCGATGCCGACGGCACCCGCCCGCCGCGCCTGGCCTGGCGCACGCAGGTGCCGGTGAACCCGGCATCGATGATGAAGCTGGTCACCACCTACGCGGCGCTCGACCTCCTCGGCCCGGCCTACAGCTGGAACACGCCGGTGTACGTCGAGGGCACGGTGAACAACGGCGTGCTCGACGGCAACCTCTACATCAAGGGCCAGGGCGATCCGAAGCTGGTGCTCGAGCGCGTGTGGCTGATGCTGCGCCATGTGCAGGGCCTGGGCATCACCACGGTGAGCGGCGACATCGTGATCGACCGCAGCGCCTTCGAGAACACGGCCGAGAACGACCCGAGCGCCTTCGACGGTGAGCCGCTGCGGCCCTACAACGCCTCGCCCGATGCGCTCTTGATCAACTTCAAGTCGGTCAACATGACCTTCGCGCCCGACCGCGCCGGGCAGATCGCGCGCGTGAGCTACGAGCCACCGCTCGCGAGCGTGGCGATGCCGGCCACGGTGCCGCTCGTGCCCGGCGAATGCGGCGACTGGCGCACCGCGTTGCGCACCGATTTCAGCGACGTCAACCGCATCCGCTTCAACGGCGGCTTTCCGGCCGCCTGCGGCGAGAAGAGCTGGGCCGTGGCCTACGGCGATCCGCGCACCTACAGCCTGCGCGCGCTCGGCGGCATGTGGGCCGAGATGGGCGGGCGCGTCGGCGGGCAGATGCGCGAAGGCCGCGTGCCCGCGGGCCTGAAGCCAGCCTTCGATTTCGGCTCGCCGCCGCTCGCCGAGGTGATCCGCGACATCAACAAATACAGCAACAACGTGATGGCGCAGCAGGTGTTCCTCACCATCGGCCTCACGCAGAAGAACCGCGGCACTTTCGAGGCCTCGCGCAGCGCGCTGGGGCAATGGTGGCGCGACCGCATCGGCACTGGCGAGGCGCCGCCGGTGTTCGAGAACGGTTCGGGCCTCTCGCGCGACGAGCGCATCAGCGCGGCCGCGCTCGGCAAGATGCTGCAGGTGGCGTGGCGCTCGCCGGTGATGCCGGAGCTGATGTCCTCGCTGCCCGCCTCGGGCGTCGACGGCACGCTGAAGAAGCGCGCGCTGCGCTCAGGCGGCGCCGCGCACCTGAAGACCGGCACGCTGCGCGACGCCTCGGGCGTGGCCGGCTACGTGCACGGTGCGAGCGGCCGGCGCTACGTGCTGGTGGCCATCGCCAACGGCGAGAACGCGGGCGCCACGCGCGCCGCGTTCGACGCGCTGGTCGACTGGGCTGCGCAGGACAACTGACCTGGCGGATGCACGGCCGCACATCACGGGCCGTCTATTGAGATCTCTTGTTGACAATTGCCGGCTTGCGCGCGGCCAGGGCGCCGAACAGAATCGGACGGTCGTTCTATTCCAAACAGGTCCATAGGGATCATCCAACGCAGGAGACACGCCTTGAAGAAGCCCCAATTTCCCTCGCCCAACCCGATGCGCAAGACGGCCGCCCTGACGGCGCTCGCCGGCGCAACCTTGTTGCTGCTCGCCGCCTGTGGCGGCGGTGGTGACGGCGGCGGGGGCATAGGCGTGATCATTCCTCCCCCGCCCGCGCCCGACAACGGCCGGGGCTCGGTGGTCACCAGCCCGCCGGAGCAGACCGCCAAGCTGTCGGCCGACCAGTTCCGCGCCAGCCTGCAGGCCAGCGACCAGGGCAAGGCGCTGCTGCAGGTGGCGGGCACGCCCAAGTGCGGCGTCGACCTGCGCTACCTCGAATACCGCACCGTCGGCGGAAAAAGCGAAGCCACCAACGCCACCGCCGCGATCATGGTGCCCACCGGTTCCGACACGGCCTGCAGCGGCCAGCGGCCCGTGGTGCTTTACGCCCACGGCACCACCGCCGCCAAGAGCTACAACCTGGCCAAGTGGACCGACACCTCTCAGCCGGCCGCCGGCGAGGGCCTGATGGTCGCCGCCATGTTCGCGGCGCAGGGCTATATCGTGGTCGCGCCCAACTATGCGGGCTACGACAAGTCGACGCTGCCCTACCACCCGTACCTCAACGGCGACCAGCAGGGCAAGGACATGGTCGATGCGCTCACCGCGGCGCGCAAGACCTTCTCGGACATCGGCGCGAACGCCGCCAGCTCGCTGTTCATCACCGGCTACTCGCAGGGCGGCTACGTGGCGATGGCGGCGCACCGCGAGATGCAGGCCACGGGCAAGACCGTGACCGCCTCGGCGCCGCTGTCGGCGCCCTCGGCCATCAGCCTCCTGACCGACTACACCTACCAGGGCTGGCCGGCGCTGGGCGCGACGCTGTTCGTGCCGCTGCTGTCGACCAGCTGGCAGCAGCAGTTCGGCAACGTCTACAACGCCACCAGCGACGTGTACGAAGCGCAGTACGCCACCGGCATCGACACCCTGCTGCCGAGCCCCACGCCGGGCACGCTGTTCTCCAGCGGCAAGCTGCCGCAGCTGGCGCTGTTCCCGGCGAACGCCACGCCGGGGCCGGTGAGCCCCGAGCTGTCGATCTTCTACGGCGCGAACAACCTCATCAAGCAGAGCTTCCTCACGCAGGCGGCCGGCGATATCCAGGCCACGCCCTGCCCTGGCAATGCGCTGCCGGCCACCCCGGCGTCGCTGGGCTCGGCCTCGCCGCTGGACTGCAGGCCGGCCACCGGCTTCCGCAAGGCGGCATTGGCCAACGACCTGCGCAACTGGGTGCCGACCCGGCCGATGCTGATGTGCGGCGGTGCCAACGACCCAACGGTGAACTTCGTGAGCACCCGCGCCACGTCCGGCTATTTCCGCGCCAAGGGCGTGCCGGCCGCCGCGCTGGCGGTGGTGGACCTGGAAGATTCGGCCGCGATCGACGCCTACTCGGCCGCCCGTGCCGGCTTCGCGCAGGCCAAGGACCTGCTGGCACAAAGCACGCCCGGCAGCGCGGCCGACAAGGCACAAGCGGTGACGCTCGCCTACCACGGCACGCTGGCGCCGCCGTTCTGCCTCGCGTCGGCACGCGGCTTCTTCCAGGGTGTGTTGGCTTCCGGGGGCTGAGGCCAAGGCTTGCCCCAGGCTGGGCGGCACCTCGTGTCCGCTTCGCCCTCCCCCTGCCTCGGGGGGCAACACCTGAGGCCCGGCAAAGCCGGTGCCTCGGTGTTCCGGATCAGGCGGCCGAAGCTCGCTGAAGGCGGTCGCGCACGCCTTCCCATTCGGGCGTGTCGGGCGGCGTCTCGACCCAGATCAACTTGACGCCCTGCGCGTCGAACTCGCGCAGTACCGCGAACAGCTGGTGCGCGCTGGCGGCCGCGTCGTCGGGCATGCGCCGCTGCAGCACGCGCTGCGAACGGCAGCGCAGGCTGGTGCGCGACCAGACGGCGATGTGCGCGGCATTGGCGCCGAGCACGTCGAGGCCCGTCTGCAGCGCCTTGGCATCCATCAACCGCACCTTGGCGTTCGGCGCGTAGTGCGCCTCCAGCGTGCCCGAGGCGCGCGGGTCGGGAGTTTCGAGCACGTCGCGGTCGCTGAGCTTTTCGCCGCAGGCCGCTTCGATCTGGGCGCGCGTGATGAGGCCGGGGCGCAGCAGCACGGGCGCGCCGCGGCTGCAGTCGACGATGGTCGATTCGATGCCGACCTCGCAGGCGCCGCCATCGACCACCGGCACCGCCTCGCCGAACTCCTCGTACACATGCTGGGCAGTGGTCGGGCTCACCCGGCCGAAGCGGTTGGCGCTCGGCCCCGCGACGCCCGGCACGCCCTGCTCGGCGCAGGCTTCGAGCAGCGCCTGGGCCACGGGATGCGAGGGGCAGCGCAGGCCGATGGTGTCCTGCCCACCCGCCGCCGCGGCGCCCACGCCGGGCTGGCGCGTGACGATCAGCGTGAGCGGACCGGGCCAGAAGGCCTGCACCAGCTTCTGCGCGAAGAGCGGCAGCGGCTGGGCAAAGCGCGAGAGCGCCTCGGTGCCCTTGATGCCGGCCGCGACATGCACGATCAGCGGATGGTCGGCCGGCCGCCCCTTGGCCTTGAAGATCCCGGCCACGGCCATGTCGCTGCTCGCGTCGGCGCCCAGGCCGTAGACGGTCTCGGTCGGGAATGCGACGAGGCCGCCCGCGCGCAGCACGCGCACGGCCTCGGCAATGGCTTCGGGGGATTGGCCGTCGAGGATCATGCGAGGCCGGTCACTTCCACCGGCGGCAGTCCCAGCAGCAGCGCAGCCTGCGAGGCATTGGCGCGTACGCTCTCCAGCGTGGCGCCGGTGAGGGTCAAGTGGCCCATCTTGCGGCCGGGCCGCGGCTCGATCTTTCCGTAGAGGTGCAGGTGCACGCCGGGCAGCGCGAGCACGTCGCTCCAGCGCGGCGAGACCGGCTTTTCTTCACCCGAGGTGAACCACAGGTCGCCCAGCAGGTTCAGCATGATCGCGGGGCTGTGCTGGCGCGGCGCTGCGAGCGGCAGCCCGGCGAGCGTGCGCACCTGCAGCTCGAACTGCGACACGTCGCAGGCTTCCATCGTGTAGTGGCCGCTGTTGTGCGGGCGCGGCGCCATTTCGTTAACGACCAGCGAGCCGTCGGCCAGCGCGAAGAACTCGACGCACAGCACGCCCACGTAGCCCAGGCCGTTGGCGATGCTTTTCGCGGAATTGACCGCGCCCTGCGCCACCGTCTTGGGCATGTTCAGCGCATGCACCTCGGTGACGGCCAGGATGCCGTCGCGGTGCAGGTTGCGCTGGGGCGGAAAGTGCACGACCTGCCCGTCGCGCCCGCGCGCGAGGATCACCGAGCACTCGAATTCGAGCGGCAGCAGCTTCTCGAGCACGCAGGGCACGCAGCCGGTGGCCTGCCAGGCCTCGACCAGCTCGGCGCGCGTCTTCACGCGCTGCTGGCCCTTGCCGTCGTAGCCCAGCCGCGCGGTCTTCAGGATGCCGGGCAGGAGGTGGTCTTCGACGGCGGCGAGCTGGGCCGCGGTCTCGATGGCCGCATAGGGCGCGCAGGGCACGCCGCAGCGGGTGAAGTGCGCCTTCTCGGCGATGCGGTTCTGCGCGATGGCGATGGCCGAGGCGTTGGGCGACACGGGACGCGCCACGGCCAGGTGCTCCAGCGAGGGCGCGGGCACGTTCTCGAACTCGGTCGTGACCGCATCCGCCAGGCCGGCGAGACGGGCGAGGCCGTCGACATCGGCGTAGTCGGTGTGGATGTGGTGGTGGCTCACCCGGCCGGCAGGGCTGTCGGCGTCGGGGTCGAGCACCGCGGTGAAGTAGCCCATGCGCTGGGCGGCATGCGCGAACATGCGGCCCAGCTGGCCGCCCCCGAGCACGCCGAGCGTGGCGCCCGGGAGGATGGGCAGGTCGCCGTTCTTGGTCACAGGGCACCTCCGCCTTGCGGCGAGAAAGGGGAAACCGCAGGGGCCTCGCCGGCGGGGGCCGGCGGCAGCGTCATGGCTTCGGCGGCGGCCGTCTGGGCCGTGCGGAAGGCGTCGAGCTTCGCGCGCAGCGCCGGGTTGTTCACCGCCAGCATCGCCACCGCGAACAGCGCCGCATTGGCCGCGCCGGCGTTGCCGATCGCAAAGGTGGCCACCGGCACGCCCTTGGGCATCTGCACGATGCTGTAGAGGGAATCGACGCCCTGCAGGTGGCGGCTGGCGACCGGCACGCCGAGCACCGGCACCGTGGTTTTCGAGGCCAGCATGCCCGGCAGGTGGGCCGCGCCGCCCGCGCCCGCGATGATCGCGGTGAGCCCGCGCCCGGCGGCGCTTTCGGCGTACGCGAACAGCGCATCGGGCATCCGGTGGGCCGAGACCACCTTTGCTTCGTGCCCGATTCCGAATTGCTGGAGAATCTCGACCGCGTTGCGCATCGTCTCCCAATCGGAGCTCGAGCCCATCACTACACCGACCTGAATGGTTTCGTTCATGGTTTCAATTTTACGTTTCACCCCCAGTTGGTTCCGATGATCGACATCACTCTCGAAAATTTCCAGGCCGAGCTGATCGAAGGCTCCGTCGCCACGCCGGTGCTGCTGGACATCTGGGCCGAATGGTGCGGCCCCTGCAAGCAGCTCGGACCGGTGCTCGAAAAGCTCGAGGTCGAGTACGCCGGCCGCTTCACGCTGGCCAAGCTGGACGCCGACAAGGTGCCCCAGATTTCGTCGCAACTCTCCGAGATGTTCGGTGTGCGCAGCATCCCGTTCTGCGTGATGTTCAAGGACGGCCAGCCGGTCGACGGCTTCGTCGGCGCCATTCCGGCCGAGAAGATCCGCGAATTCCTCGACAAGCACGTGCCCGGCGCCGACGAGGCCGAAGCCGCTTCGGAAGAAGCCGCTGCGCAGGAAGCGCTGGCCGAGGGCGACACCGAGGGCGCGCTCGAGAAACTGCAGCATGCCGTGGCCACCGATCCGGCCAACGACGACGCCCGCTTCGACTACATCAAGCTCTTGCTGCAGGAAGGCCGCGTCGATGACGCCAAGGTCGCCTTCGCGCCGGTGATCGCCAAGACCGGGCTGGTGCGCCGTTTCGATGCGCTGCAGCGCTGGATGGACGCCATCGATTTCGCGGTGCCGGTTTCGGGCCCTGCGCCCGCGATCGCCGAGTTCGATTCGAAGATCGCCGCCAACAAGCGCGATTTCGACGCCCGCTTCGGCCGCGCCCGCCTCCTGATGGCCGAACAGCGCTGGACCGACGCGATGGACGAGCTGCTCGACATCCTGATGCGCGACAAGACCTGGAGCGAAGACCTCGCCCGCAAGACCTACATCGCGATCCTCGATGTGATCGAGCCTCCGAAGGTGAAAGTGGCCGACGGGCAGATTCCGCCGGACGATCCGGTCGTGGCCACCTACCGCCGCCGTCTCAGCAGCGTGGTGCTGAGCTGAAAGTAGAAAATGCGCAGCTTGATGCGCATTGAATTTAAAAAGCGACCTAAGGGTCGCTTTTTTATTGCCTGTTTATCCCCAAATAGATAGCATTGCTACTCAATCTGAAGAAAAAGCGTACGCCAATGCTCCAACTCACCGAAGAACTTGAAAAAGCCCGCAAGGCCGGCGGCCTGAGCCAGGAAGCGCTGGCCACACAGGCCGGCCTCTCGCGCATGACGGTGCAGCGCATCGAAAGCGGCCAGATCGATCCGCGGCTCTCGACGTTGCTCGAAATGGCGCGCGTGCTGGGGCTCGAGCTGATGCCCGTGCCCGCCACCTTGCGCCCGCAGCTCGAAGACTTCGTGCGCTCGGGAGGCCGCCTGCTCGGGCAGCCGGCAGGCGTGGGCGCACCGCCCTCCATCGCGCAGAGCCTGGCCGACGAAAGCCGGTGAGCACCCGCGCCGCTTTCAACACCGGCATCCGCTACCTGCGGATGCATCTGCATGCGCCTAACGGCGGGCGGCGCGCCATCGGCTATCTCTCGCAGTACGGCGACATCCTGCGCGTGTCGTTCGACGAGGCGTACATCGCCGACGCCGGCCGCCCGACGCTGTCGCTCGCCTACCGCGGTGCGGATGAAGCCGCGACCCGCGCGATCCTGGCCTCGGCGCGCGACGCCCGCGTCTCGCGCAGCGACGGCCATTGGCCGAGCTACTTCCAGAACCTGCTGCCCGAAGGCCACAACCGCGAGCGCCTCGCGCAGCAGCGCGGCTGCGCGGCCGACGACGAGTTCGAGCTGCTGGCAGCAGCCGGCCACGACCTGATGGGTGCGCTCGAGGTCGAGCCGGTGCCCACGGCCGAAGGCATTCCCGACACCGTGCGCCACTGGCACACGGCGCTCGGCCTGGACGTGCTGGAGCCCGGCTTCGTCGAGATGCCGGTGGAAGACGCCGCCGCCATTCCCGGCGTGGTGACCAAGTTCTCGGCCGTGCAGGACGGGCGGCGCTACGTGGTACGCCGCCACGGGGCAGCGGGCTCTTTCATCCTCAAGCTGCCGAGCACGCGGCATCCGGACCTGGTCGACAACGAATTCACCGGCTATCGCCTCTGCGGCGCGCTGGGCCTCGATTGCGCCGAAGCCAGCGTGATCGGCCGCGCCGACGCCGACCTGCCCGAGCAGGTGCGCTTCGAGCAAATACTCGCGGTGCGGCGCTTCGACCGTACCCCGGAGGGCGGGCGCATCCACATGGAGGAGTTCGCGCAGGTGCTGCAGTACGAGCCCCGGCAGAAATACGGCCGGGGCCTGGCGGTCGACTGGCCCGCGATGCTGCGCGTGCTCGACCGGCTCTCGCCCAACCCCGTGGCCGACGTGCGCGAGTGCGTGCGGCGCATCGTCGCCTTCATCCTGCTAGGCAACAGCGACGCGCACCTGAAGAACTGGGCGCTGCGTTACCCCGATGGCGTGGCGCCGGTGCTGGCGCCGCTGTACGACCCGGTCTGCGTGGCCGCCTTCTTCGAGGATGTGCCGGCCGGCGACTACGCCGTGAACCGCGCGATCGACGCGAAGCTGTGCGCCTTCGACTGGCCGGCGCTTGACGCCTTGCTGCGCTCGGCCGGCTTGCTGCGCCCCGCGCGACTCATGGCGATTGCCCGCGACACGGTGCGCCAGGCACAAGCCGAATGGCCCGCGCTGCTCGCCCAGGACGGCACGCCGGCCAGCGTGCGGCGCTGCGTGGAGGCCCGGCTGGCGGGCGGTGTGGCGCTGGCGTCATTGGCGAGCTAGGCCACCTCGCATACGATGGCGCCCGATTCAACTTGTTGCAGATGCAAAAGGAAAGACTGGCCATGCGTTCCTTCGCCCGCCACATTGCGCTCCCCGTTCTTGCAACGGCCGCGCTGCTGACCACCTTGACCGGCTGCGGGAGCGGCATCAGCCTGGACGAACCCATCGAAGGCCCGGTGTGGCGCCTCGCGCAGCTGGGCGACGAACCCATTGCGCCGGGCGGCGATGCGCAGATCCAGTTCGACCGCAGCAGCGGGCGCGTCAGCGGTTCGGGAGGATGCAACCGCGTGTCGGGCACTTTCACGCGCAGCGGCATCACGCTGAAGATCGGGCAACTGGCGTCCACGCGCATGGCCTGCGCCGACCCGGTGCGCGGCGCCAACGAGGCGCAGTTCCTTTCGGCCCTGCAGAGCACGACGAGCTACAGCCTCGCGCCGGGGCGGCTGGCGCTGCTGGATGCGGGCGGGCGGACCGTGGCGACGTTGAGCTCGGGGACGCGCTGAAGAAGATCAGCCCGTGAGGCGCTCCAACGCCTCGCGGTACTTGGCCGCAGTCTTTTCGATCACCTCGGCCGGCAGGCGCGGCGCCGGCGGCGTCTTGTCCCAGGGCTTGCCGTTGATCTTGGTGGCCTCGAGCCAGTCGCGCACGAACTGCTTGTCGTAGCTCGGCGGGTTGGTGCCGGCGGCCAGCGCGGCCTCGTAGCCTTCGACGGGCCAGTAGCGCGAGCTGTCGGGCGTGAGCACTTCGTCCATCAGCACCAGCGTGCCGGCTTCGTCCAGGCCGAACTCGAACTTGGTGTCGGCAATGATCATTCCCTTGGTGAGGGCGATCTGCGCGGCGGTTTCGTAGATGGCGATGCTGGTCTCGCGGATCTGCTGCGCCAGCTTGGGGCCGACGATCTCGACCACGCGGTCATAGCTGATGTTCTCGTCATGCTCACCGGCCGCAGCCTTGGCGGCGGGCGTGAAGATCGGGCGCGGCAGCTTGCTCGCGTTGGTCAGGCCCTCGGGCAACGGCACGCCGCAGACCGAGCGCGATTCCTGGTATTCCTTCCAACCACTGCCGGCCAGGTAGCCGCGCACCACGGCTTCGACCGGAATCGGCTTCAGGCGCTTGACCAGCATCGAGCGCTTGGTGACCTGGGGCACTTCCTCGGCGGTAACCACGCTCTCGGGCGCATCGCCGGTCAGGTGGTTGGGGCACAGCTGGCCGAGCCGCTCGAACCACCACAGCGCCATCTGCGTGAGGATCTCGCCCTTGCCGGGAATCGGCTCGCCCATGATCACGTCGAAGGCGCTTAGCCGGTCGCTCGCGACCATCAGGATGCGGTCCTCGCCGACGGCGTAGTTGTCGCGCACCTTGCCGCGCGCAAGCAGGGGCAGGCTCTGGATGGAGGAGGTGTGGACGGTGGTCATGGAAACAGAGGGAAAGAGAGGCTGTGGGGAAACGGGTGACGGGAAAGCGGATTGTGCGCGCAGAAAAAAGCCACCGCGAACGGTGGCCTTCGAATCGCGGGAGAAGTTCCTAGACGACTTCCTGGGCCAGTTCGCCCTTGGCGTACTTGGCAGCTACGACCTGCAGCGTGTCGCCCTTGATCTTGGCGCCCTGGCCTTCGCAGCCGAACTCGATGTAGCGCTGCTTGCAGATCAGCTTGGCGGCTTCGCGCGCGGGCTTGAGCCACTCGCGGGCGTCGAACTTCTCGGGGTTCTCGGCCAGGAACTTGCGCACCGCGCCGGTCATGGCCAGGCGGATGTCGGTGTCGATGTTGATCTTGCGCACGCCGTGCTTGATGGCTTCCTGGATTTCCTTGACCGGCACGCCGTAGGTTTCCTTCATGTTGCCGCCGTACTGGCGAATGATTGCCAAGAGCTCCTGCGGCACGCTCGACGAGCCGTGCATCACCAGGTGGGTGTTGGGAATGCGGCGGTGGATTTCCTTGATGCGGTCGATCGCCAGGATGTCGCCGGTGGGCTCGCGGGTGAACTTGTAGGCGCCGTGGCTGGTGCCGATGGCGATGGCCAGCGCGTCGATCTGGGTGCGCTTGACGAAGTCGGCGGCCTGCTCGGGGTCGGTCAGCAGTTGCTCGCGCGTCATGGTGTCGTCGGTGCCGTGGCCGTCTTCCTTGTCGCCCTTCATGGTTTCGAGCGAACCGAGGCAGCCGAGCTCGCCTTCGACGGTCACGCCCAGGCGATGGGCCATGTCGGACACCTTCTTGGTGACGTCCACGTTGTAGTCGTAGCTGGCGATGGTCTTGCCGTCGGCTTCGAGCGAGCCGTCCATCATGACCGAGCTGAAGCCCAGGTCGATGGCGCCCTTGCAGACGTCGGGGTTCTGGCCGTGGTCCTGGTGCATGACCAGCGGGATGTTCGGGTACTGCTCGATCGCGGCCTGGATCAGGTGCTTGATGAAGGCTTCGCCTGCGTATTTGCGTGCGCCTGCACTGGCTTGCAGGATGACGGGCGCGCCGGTTTCCTTGGCGGCCTCCATCACGGCCTGGACCTGTTCGAGATTGTTGACGTTGAAGGCCGGAATGCCGTAGCCATTGGCTGCGGCGTGGTCCAGCAGTTCGCGCATCGAGACGAGTGCCATGAGAAATACCTCGCGGGAATTAGGGGAAAAAGAAGGCTGAAAGACGAGAAAAACTGCCGTAATTCTACCGAGCCCCCTTGTGGGACAGGACTGACGCCAACCCGAGGAAGTCCATGACCGGCGGCAGCACCGGACCACCCAGCCACTGCAACGGCTTGCCGAACGCGCCGATCAACGTGACGTGGCTGAGGTTGTCGAACAGCTGCACCTGCACCGGAACCCCGGCGGCGCGCAGTGCCGCGGCCATCTGGCCGGTGTTGCGGTCGGGGTAGACGAGGTTGTCCCTGGACGCCGCCATGAGCAGTGCGCGGGGCGACGCGGCGCTTGCATGCGCGAGCGGCTGCGAGTCGCGCGGCGTGTTCGGCCAGTTGAAGGCGGCTTGCGCCCGCGGGTCGCCGATGGGCAGGAAGTCGTAGGGGCCGGCCAGGCCGATCCAGCCCGCGAGCTGCCCCGGGCTCGCGCCGAGTTCGCCGAGCCAGCGATCGTCCAGCGCCACCATCGCGGCGTTGTAGCCGCCCGAGCTGTGGCCCATGACGTAGACCTGCTTCGGGTCGGCGCCGAGCTGTGCGGCGTTGTCGAGCGCCCATTTGACGGCCAGCGCGCTGTCGCGCACGAAGACCGGGTAGGTGAAGGCGGGCGAGAGGCCGTAGTCGGGAATCACGACCACCGCGCCGCGGGCGGCCAGCGCCTCGCCGACGAACTTGTAGCTGGCGCGGTCGCCGGTGGTCCAGGTGCCGCCGAAGAAGAACACCACCAGCGGACGGCTGCCGCGGGCCGGCGGCGTGGCGGGCAGCGGCTGGTAGACGTCGAGCTGCTGCCGGGGCGCGGCGCCATAGGTCATGCCGCCCTGGAACTGGTAGGTGTCTTCCGGCACCAGCCCGTTGAGCACCTTGATGGGGGAGCAGGCCGACAGCACGGCGGCTGCGGTGACCGTGAAGGCGGTGGCAATGGCGCTGCGGCGCCGGCGCAGGGAAGCGAAAGTGGGAAAGCTCATCGCATCAGTACGCACGCAGACGAGCCGCGGTTTCGTCAGATGGGAAGCTGCGTCGTCGACAGCACCTGCTTCAGGACCACGAAGGTGCGGATCTGCCGTACGCCCGGCAAGTACAGCAATTGCTCCGCGTGCAGACGGTTGAAGCTGTCGTTGTCACGGGTGCGCACCAGCATGAAGTAGTCGAACTCCCCCGAGACCACATGGCATTCGAGACAGCCCGAGACCTTCTGCGCGGCCTTCTCGAAGTCGGCAAAGGAGTCTGGTGTGGAGCGGTCGAGCACCACGCCGATCATCACCAGCATGCCGACCTCCAGCGCGTCCGGATCGAGCAGCGCGACGATGCCCTTGATGAACCCGGCCTCCTTCAGCCGCTCGACGCGGCGCAGGCACGCGGGGGCACTGAGATTGACCTTGGCGGCCAGCGCCACATTCGACACCGAGGCATCGCGCTGCAGCGCGCG
This sequence comes from Variovorax boronicumulans, assembly GCF_030812215.1. Lineage (GTDB taxonomy): Bacteria > Pseudomonadota > Gammaproteobacteria > Burkholderiales > Burkholderiaceae_C > Variovorax > Variovorax boronicumulans_C. Next base: position 40,933 of record NZ_JAUSSG010000006.1, read on the forward strand.
CAGGATGGCGCGATCGGTGCGATCGAGCTCCATCGAGGGACGCAACTTTGTTGTGCTCATCGACCAATCCTTGAACTGAAAGTCATCCAACGGCATATCTTGCCTTCTTTTTTCAAGAAATTACCTTGAATTTCGCAAGCACGTTGCAGCCCCTTCTTTCTACGATCAATGGCTTCAACCCCCTCGGAGCCGCGTCGATGAACCTGAAGAAATTTCCCCGCCACGCCCTGACCTTCGGCCCCACGCCGATCCATCCGCTCAAGCGCCTGAGCGCGCACCTGGGCGGCAAGGTCGAGCTCTACGCCAAGCGCGAGGACTGCAACAGCGGCCTCGCCTTCGGCGGCAACAAGACCCGCAAGCTCGAATACCTGATCCCCGAGGCGCTCGAAGGCGGCTACGACACGCTGGTGTCCATCGGCGGCATCCAGTCGAACCAGACGCGGCAGGTCGCCGCGGTGGCGGCGCACCTGGGCCTGAAGTGCGTGCTGGTGCAAGAGAACTGGGTCAACTACTCGGACGCGGTGTACGACCGTGTCGGCAACATCGAGATGTCGCGCATCATGGGCGCCGACGTGCGCCTGGACGCAGCCGGCTTCGACATCGGCATCCGCAAGAGCTGGGAAGACGCGATGGAAAGCGTGCGCCAGGCCGGCGGCAAGCCTTTTCCGATTCCGGCGGGTTGCTCCGAACATCCGAGGGGCGGCCTGGGCTTCGTGGCCTTCGCCGAAGAAGTGCGCCAGCAGGAAGCCGAACTCGGCTTCAAGTTCGACTACGTCGTGGTTTGCGCCGTGACCGGCAGCACGCAGGCCGGCATGGTGGTCGGCTTCGCGGCCGATGGCCGCGCCGACCGCGTGATCGGCATCGACGCCTCGGCCAAGCCGCAGCAGACCTTCGACCAGATCCTGCGCATCGCCAAGAACACGGCCGAGCTGGTCGAACTGGGCCGCGACATCACCGAAAAAGACGTGGTGCTCGACCGCCGCTTCGGCGGGCCGGAATACGGACTGCCGAACGAAGGCACGCTGGAGGCGATTCGCCTGAGCGCGCGCTTCGAAGGCATGCTGACCGACCCTGTGTACGAGGGCAAGTCGATGCACGGGATGATCGAGAAGGTGCGACTCGGAGAGTTTCCGGCCGGATCGAAGGTGCTGTATGCGCACCTGGGCGGTGTGCCCGCCCTGAACGCCTACAGCTTCCTGTTCAGGAACGGCTGATCGATCAGCTCGCGCGGCAAATCTTGAGCATGTTGGTGCCGCCCGGGGCACCCATCGGCTCGCCGCAGGTGATCGCGTAGACGTCGCCGCTCTGCACGATGCCGCGCTTCTTCAGATGGTTCTCGGCCTGCTGCAGCGCGGTGTCGCGATCGCTTTCCGAATCCATCAGGAGCGGGCGCACGTTGCGGTACAGCGCGAGCTTGCGCTGCGTGGCCAGGCGCGAGGTCAACGCGTACATCGGGATGTGCGCGCGGTGGCGGCTCATCCAGAGGATGGTGGAGCCCGATTCGGTCAGCGCCACGATGGCCTTGGCGCCCAGGTGATGCGCCGTGAAGAGCGCCCCCATGGCGATCGACTGGTCGATGCGGCTGTAGGTCTTGCCGCTGAAGTCGGCATCGAGCGTCTTGTCTTCCGCGGCTTCGGCGGCTTCGCAGATGCGGCTCATCTCCTGCACGGTTTCCAGCGGGTAGCGGCCCGAGGCGGTTTCGGCGGAAAGCATCACGGCATCGGTGCCGTCGAGCACGGCGTTGGCCACGTCGCTCACCTCGGCGCGGGTGGGCACGGGGTTGGTGATCATCGACTCCATCATCTGGGTCGCGGTGATCACCACCTTGTCCATGTCGCGCGCCATGCGGATCATCTTTTTCTGCAGCGCGGGCACGGCGGCATTGCCGACTTCAACGGCGAGGTCGCCGCGGGCGACCATGATGCCGTCGCTGGCGCGCAGGATCTCTTCGAGCTTCGGAATGGCTTCGGCGCGCTCGATCTTGGCGATCATGCCGGGCTTGTGGCCGTATTCGGCGGCCGCCACGTTGCACAGCTGGCGGGCCATTTCCATGTCGGTGGCATTCTTCGGGAAGCTCACCGCCACGTAGTCGGCCTGGAAGCTCATCGCGGTCTTGATGTCTTCCATGTCCTTGGCGGTCAGCGCCGGGGCGGTGAGGCCGCCGCCCTGCTTGTTGATGCCCTTGTTGTTCGAGAGCTCGCCGCCCAGCTTGACGACGGTGTGCACCGCCTCGCCCTTGACGGCTTCGACCGTCAACACGATGAGGCCATCGTTCAGCAGCAGCTTGTCGCCAGGTTTCACGTCGCGCGGCAGGTCCTTGTAGTCGAGGCCCACGGCGTCGACGTCGCCCAGTTCGGTGCGCGAGGCGTCGAGCACGAACTTGGCACCTGCTTCGAGCAGCACCTTGCCCTGCGCGAACTTGCCCACGCGGATCTTCGGACCCTGCAGGTCGGCCATGATGGCCACTTCGCGGCCCGCCCTGCGGGCGGCTTCGCGCACCATGGTGGCGCGGTCGATGTGGTCCTGCGCGGTGCCGTGGCTGAAGTTCAGGCGCACCACGCTGACCTTGGCCTGGATCATCTTTTCCAGCAATTCGGGGGTGCTGGACGCCGGGCCGAGCGTGGCAACGATCTTGGTGGCGTGGCGGGGGATGCGATCCGTGCTCATGAAGTTGGTCTCCGTTTTGTATTCTCTACTGTATACACTTTGTGTGTCTGACGGAAGTCACCCTCACGAGATTCCCCGCCGCCGAGGTCAACCGGCCGCGCGTTTGCTGAGGATTTCGAAGGCCGGCAGGGTCTTGCCCTCCAGCACTTCGAGGAAGGCGCCGCCGCCGGTCGAGATGTAGCCGACCTGCTTCTCGATGCCGTACTTGGCGATGGCCGCCAGCGTGTCGCCGCCGCCGGCAATCGAGAACGCGCTGCTCTCGGCGATCGCCTGCGCGATGGCCTTGGTGCCGCCCGCGAAGGCATCGAACTCGAACACGCCGACCGGCCCGTTCCAGACGATGGTGCCGGCTTCGCGCAGCTGCGCCGAAAGAATGGCGGCCGTTTTCGGGCCGATGTCCAGGATCAGGTCGTCGTCGGCGACGTCGCTCGCGTCCTTGACGGTGGCGGGCGCATCGGCCGCGAAGGTCTTGGCCGTGACCACGTCCACGGGAATCGGCACATCGGCGCCGCGCGCGCGCATGGCTTCGATCACCGCCTTGGCCTGGTCGACCAGGTCGGGCTCGGCCAGCGACTTGCCGATCGAAAGGCCCGCGGCCAGCATGAAGGTATTGGCGATGCCGCCGCCGACGATCAGCTGGTCCACATTGGCCGACAGGCTCTTGAGGATGGTGAGCTTGGTGCTGACCTTCGAACCCGCCACGATGGCCACCAGAGGCCGCTTGGGCTGGGCCAGCGCCTTGGTGATGGCGTCGATCTCGGCCGCGAGCAGCGGGCCGGCGGCTGCGATCTTGGCGAATTGCGCGATGCCGTAGGTGGTGGCCTCGGCTCGGTGGGCGGTGCCGAAGGCGTCGTTCACGTAGATGTCGGTGAGCGCGGCGAGCTTGCGGGCCAGGCCCTCGTCGTTCTTCTTCTCGCCCTTGTTGACGCGGCAGTTCTCGAGCAGCACGACCTGGCCAGGCTTCACGTCGACGCCGTCGACCCAGTTGGCGACCAGCGGCACGTCGCGGCCCAGCAGCTCGCCCAGGCGCTTGGCCACGGGGGCGAGCGAGTCTTCGGGTTTGAACTCACCCTCGGTCGGTCGGCCCAGGTGCGAAGTGACCATCACGGCCGCGCCGGCGTCGAGCGCCAGCTGGATGCACGGCACCGAGGCGCGGATGCGCGTGTCTTCGGTGATGTTGCCTTGGTCGTCCTGCGGCACGTTGAGATCGGCGCGGATGAAGACGCGCTGGCCGGCGGCCTTGCCCTGCGCGCAGAGGTCGGTGAATCGAATGACGTTCATGGGTCTCTGGAGATAGTGGAAAACAGGTCGTCTTGCATTGTAGGTATCGCCCCAGGGCGGCTCTATGCGCCTCTTGCAGCGTTCCGATGCTTTTCAACCCTTCGGCTGCGCCTTGGCGAAGCGCTCCAGGAGCTCGACGAAGCTCGCCGCGGCCGGCGAGAGCGCGCGCCGCCCCGCGCTGTAGACGCACACCTCGCGGTGGAAGTCGGGCGACTCGAGCCGCACCATCTGCAGCCCGTGGGCCCGCACCAGCGGCGCGGAGTACGTCGGGCACACGGTGAGCCCCAGCCCCGAGGCGACCATGCCGAGCGCGGTGGTCATGTACGACACCTCCTGGGTGCCGGGGCGCAGCATGATTTCGCGCTCGGCAGGGGCCAGTTCGGGCAGCACGCGCTGGCGGAAGTCGCGCGTGGGCGCGATGAAGGTGTAGGGGCCGAGCTCGTGCCAGCGCACCTTGCGGCGCCTGGCGAAGGCGTGGTCGGGCGAGCAGATCAGCCAGTGCCGGTCGCGAAACAGCGCGCGGCGCTCGATGGCGCCGTCGACCGCCACGTCCTGACCCACCGCGAGTTCCACGTCCCCGGCCGCGACGCCGGCCAGCAGGTGCTCGGGCAGCGTGTCGGCCAAGCGTACATCGACATCGGGGTATGCCTGGCGGTAGGCCGCGATCACGCGCGGCATCAGCGTGCAGGCCATGAGCTGCGGCGCCGCAAGGCGTAGCACGCCTTTCTTCTTGTCACGCAGATCGGTCACGCCAGCCACGGCATTCGTCAGGTCGCCGAGCAGCCGGTGCACCGAGGGCAGGAATTCGCGCCCCGCCTCCGAAAGCTGCACGCGACGCGTGTGGCGGTCGAGCAGCTGCACGCCCATCTCGCGTTCGAGCTCGCGCACCAGCACGCTGAGTGCCGACTGCGTGAGATGCAACTGCTGCGCCGCGGCAGTGAAGCTGCCGGCTTCGGCGACGGCGGCGAAGGCGCGCAGCTGGCGCAGGGTCAGATTCATATGGCTATTTCATCAATCGATGAATTAATTTCGATTGCATCATAGGACTCGGCATCGCCCAATCACGGCTTACAGGAACCAAGCCATGCCGACGACTGCCCCACCCATCCGCGGACTGCACCACTTCGCCTGGCGCTGCCGCGACAGCGAAGAGACCCGCCACTTCTACGAGGACCTGCTGGGCCTGCCGCTCGCGCACATCATCCAGAGCGACCACGTGCCCAGCACCGGCGAGTACTGCCCCTACGTGCACATCTTTTTCCAGATGCGCGACGGCTCGTACATCGCCTTCTTCGACCTGGGCGACGACACCGCCGCGCTGCCTTCGCCGAACACGCCCGCATGGGTGAACCACATCGCGCTGCGCGTCGATTCGGTGGACGACCTGTTGGCCGCCAAGGCGCGGCTCGAGGGCGCGGGCGTCGAGGTGCTGGGGGTGACCGACCACCACATCATCGAGTCGATCTACTTCTTCGACCCGAACGGCATTCGCCTCGAACTGACGACGCCGACTGTGCCGCAGGCCGAGATGGATGCGCATGCGTTGCGCGCGCGTGCGGACCTGGATGCATGGACCGCGCGCAAGGCAAAACTGCGTGTAGCAAAGGATGCGTCGCATGCCTGAGTTGCAACTCGCCGTCATCGACGTGAAGCCCGGCGCGGCGATGGAAAGCCAGTCGGGCCTGCAACTGCTGCGCCCGCGCATCTACGGCGCCTTCCGCGCGCCACCGGGTCCGAAGAAGGTCGCGGCCATCGTGATGCATCCGACCAGCAACTTCATGGGCCACTACCTGATCGGGCCGCTGGCCGAGCGCGGCATCTGCTGCATGGGGTTGAACTCGCGCTATATGGGCAACGACACGGTGCTGCTGATGGAGCGCGCCATCCAGGACCTCGGCGCCGGCGTGCAGTACCTGCGCGCGGCCGGCTACGAGAAGGTGCTTCTCGTCGGCAACTCCGGCGGCGCGGCGCTTGCGGCCTTCTACCAGGCGCAGGCCGAGCAACTCACCGCCACGCACCTGCCCGACGGCGACCCGACGCACCTGCACGCCAGCGACCTGCCGCCGGTGGACGGCATCGCGCTGTGCGCCGCGCACCTGGGCCGCACGCGGTTGATGCGCGACTGGATCGACCCGTCGGTCACCGACGAACACGACCCGCTCTCGGTGGACCCCGAGCTCGACATGTACGACCCGCGCCATCGCGTGCCTTACGACCGCGACTTTCTCGCGCGCTTCAGTACAGCGCAGAAGGCGCGGCTGGATCGCATCGAGCAGTGGTGCCTCGGCCGCCTCGCGCTGCTGCGCAGCACACCGGGCGCGCCGCGCGACCAGACCTTCGTCGTCTATCGCACGCATGCCGATCCGCGCTGCGTGGATTTGTCGCTCGATGCAAACGATCGCTTGCCCGGCAGCGTGTGGGGCGACGCGCGCCAGGTGAACTACGCGGCGAACGCGATGGGCCGCACGACCTCGCTCACCGCGTTCCTCTCGCAATGGTCGTCGCGCTCGCAGGCCGACGGGCCGACCAACCTCGCGCGCACCACGGTTCCCAAGTTGCTGCTGACCTACACGGGCGACCAATCGACTTTCCCGAGCACACGCGATGCGTGGATGACGGCGGGCGGCGCGCGCATCCGCAATGTCGACATCGTGGGCGGCAACCACTATCTGGCGGGGCAGCCCGAATTGATCCCGAAGGCAGCCGACGCCATCGCCGAATTCGCCCACGTGCTGTAGGTGCGCAGCAGGCGCGCCGTGGAAATCGCCGCGCTACCAGCCCAGCCAGAGGTGCAGCGGCAGGTACACCGCCATGCCCGCCAGCATCGTGCCGAGCACGCCACGACGCCAGAAGTAGTAGGCGCCGCCGACCACGGCCGCGTACAGGCGCGCATCGTGCAGCGTGGTGATCAGGTGGCCCTGCGTCATCACGATCTCGGGCGCGATCACGCCGGCCAGCGCGGCAGCCGGCGCGTAGTGCAGCGCGCGGTGCGCCCAGTCGGGCAGGCCCCAGGGCCGGTCGAGGATGAAGAAGAAGCAGCGCGTGAGTACCGTGACGAGTGCCAGGCCGGCGATCACGCCCAGCGTCCAGAGGTCCGTGCCCCTCACTTGTCGTCCTCCGTGTCGGGGTCGAGCCCGAACTGCTTCTCGAGCCAGAAGCACAGCAGCACCGCGGCGCCGATGGCCACGACGATGTTGAGCTTGAGCGGCAGCGCATAGGCCGCGACCGCGGTGGCGCCGGCAATCAGCGCGGCCAGGATGCGCAGCGGCGTCGTCGCCATCGAGCAGACGATCGCCACCAGGCTCAGCACGCCGGCGAAACCCAGGCCCCAGGTCTGCGGGATGAGGTTGGCAAGCGCGATGCCCAGGAGGCTCATGCCCATCCACGAGCACCAGGTCACGAAGTAGTTGCCGGTGAGGTAGGCCTCCTGCGACTGCTGCTCGGCGACGGTCACGGGCGGCACCGGATACTGCTTCGTGAAGAGCGCGTAGCTCAGGTCCGCCGTCAGGTAGCCGTGCGTGAGGCGCCGCCACCGCGGCATGTGCATGAGGTAGGGCCGCAGGTGCAGGCTGAAGACCACGAAGCGCAGGTTGACGCAGAAGCCCGTCGCCAGGATCACCCAGGCCGGCGCACCCGCGAACAGCAGCGGAATGGCCGCGAGCTGGGAGCTGCCGGCGTAGACGAACAACGTCATGGCCACCGCCTCGACCACGCTCATGTTCGACTTGACCATGGCCACGCCGGTCATCAAGCCCCAGGCGCCGATGCCCAACGCGGCCGAGGACATGTCGCGGATGCCCTTGCGGAATTCGGGGCGCTCGCGGATTGCCGATGAAAGAAACATCAGCCGAACACCTGCCCGGGCTTCAGGTCGAAGCCGCGCAGGAAATCGGCCACGGGCAGGCGCTTGCCGCCCGGACGCTGGAGCTCGGTGAGCATCACGCCCGCATCGCCGGCAGCCACCTCGACGCCGGTGTCCGAGACGGCCAGGATCGTTCCGGGCGCGGCGGACACGCCGGCGGGCACCGCGTGTGCGGTCCAGAGCTTGATCGTCTCGCCGTCGAGCGGGCTGTTGGCGCCCGGGAACGGGTCGAAGGCCCGAATGCGCCGCACGATGGCGTCGGCGGGCTGGGCCCAGTCGATCAGGGCTTCGTGTTTTTCGACCTTGTTGGCGTAGGTGACGCCTTCGGCGGGCTGCGGCGTGCGCACGAGCTTGCCGATGTTCGCCAGCGCCTCGACGATCATCCGGCCGCCGAGCGCGGCCAGGCGATCGTGCAGGCGCGCGGTGTTGTCGGCGCCGATGTCCACCGCTTCGCGCAGCAGCATGTCGCCGGTGTCCAGGCCCGCGTCCATCTGCATGATGGTGATGCCGGTCTCTGAATCGCCGGCCTCGATGGCGCGATGGATCGGCGCCGCGCCGCGCCAGCGCGGCAGGAGGCTCGCATGGATGTTCAGGCAGCCGTGCGCCGGCAGGTCGAGCACCCACTGCGGCAGGATGAGCCCGTAGGCGGCGACCACCATCACGTCAGGCCGGGCCTGCAGCAGGGCATCGCGGCCGGTGGCGGCTTCGTCCGGGTACTTGCCGTCCAGGCGCAGGCTGCGCGGCTGCGCCACCGGCCAGCCATTGGCGACCGCGCACTGCTTGACGGGGGAAGCCTGCAACTTCATGCCGCGGCCCGCGGGCCTGTCGGGCTGGCTCAGCACCAGCACGACCTCATGGCCGGCGCCGGCAATGGCCTCCAGGGCGACGCGCGCGAACTCGGGCGTACCCGCAAAAGCGACCTTGAGCGCGCTCAATCCCGGATCCGTTCGAATTCGAGGTCATCCCCCGTGTGATAGCGACGGACCACGCCGGTGGGGTCGATATAGATATAGAGCATGCGGCGCTCGTTCACGGCCTTGTAGCGCCAGGTCCAGACCACGCCGTCGAAGGAACTGACGCGGTCGATCTGATAGGGCCGGCCGTAGAACGCCAGGACATCGTTCTGACGCCACTGGTCGACCTTGATGTCGTAGCCGAAGCGCGCTTCGCTCAGCACCTGGGTCACTGAAACGACCTTGCCGGCGGCGTCCACGTCGATGTCGGTGACCTCGAAGCCGGCCGGCATGCGCGAATACTGGAGGCGTTCACCGCCGTTGTTGAGCGGATAGCGGCCGGTCGGCGCACCCAGGCGCTGCAGGGTTTCGGCGGCGCTGGTGCCGGGCTGGATGCGGGTGGGTTCGGCCGCGCAGCCGGCGAGCACCGCAAGCGCCGCCGATGCCGCGAGGGGACCGAGGCTGCGCAAGGTCATGGGGTTCATCAAGCCCGCTCGCGCGTTTCTTCGCGCTGTTGCTTGAGCAGCTTGCTCTTGATGCGGTTGCGCTTGAGGGGCGAGAGGTATTCGACGAACACCTTGCCGAGCAGGTGATCGAGCTCGTGCTGGACGCACACGGCCAGGAGGCCTTCGGCCTCGATGGTGCGCATTTCGCCGTTTTCGTCGAGCGCCTGGACCTTGACCGAGGTGGAACGCATCACGCCGTCATAGATGCCCGGCACCGAGAGGCAGCCCTCTTCATTGAGCACCTTTTCGTCGCTGGCCCAGGTGATTTCGGGGTTGATCAGCACGATCGGCTGGTTGCGCTCTTCGGAAACGTCGATGACCACCAGCCGCTCGTGCACGTCGACCTGGGTCGCGGCCAGGCCGATGCCATTGGCGTCGTACATGGTCTCCAGCATGTCGGCGACCAGGGCCTTGACGCGCGCATCGACGCCCTGCACCGGCTTGGCCACCGTGTGCAGGCGCTTGTCCGGGTAACTCAGAATGATTCGTTTGGCCATGAAATCGGGGGGAAGTTGTGGCTATTTTCGCCAATTCCGCGACGCGAGGCCGCCTCCGGGCCCGAAAACGTTGCCCTCTCAAGGGCTTCGGGCGCAGAATTCGTAGCAAATTGTGAGATTCGTATGCGCAACGATACGTCGTGCGCTCACCCATCCAGACATGAAAAAGCTCAGATCCACCGAACGCCAGCGCCCCAATCTCCTCGCCACGCTGACCGCCCTGGCGGTAATCGGCAGTTGCGGCGCCACCACGGCCTGGGCTCAAAACTACCCCGTCACGCCGCAGCAGCGCGCCACGGCCCAGCAGACCGCCCAGGCGGGCGTGCCGTTGAGCGAGCTGTCGCCAAAGGCGCCCGACGAGTACACGGTCAAGCCTGGCGACACGCTCTGGGCCATCTCCCGCCTCTACCTGCTGCGCCCCTGGCGCTGGCCGGAGCTGTGGGGCATGAACATCAACGAGATCGCCAACCCCCACCGCATCTACCCCGGCCAGGTTCTCTACCTGGACAAGAGTGGCGGCCGGGCGCGCCTGACCACCCGTCGCGGTGGCGTGAGCGGCGACGGCGGCACCATCAAGCTCTCGCCCCGCACCCGTTTCGACTCGCTGGCCGGCATGGCCCTGCCCACGCTCAACCCAAGCCTGATCGAGCCGTTCCTGAGCGAACCGATCGTGGTGGACGCCAACACGCTCGAAAGCGCGCCGCGCATCGTCGCCGGCAACGACAGCCGCGTGCTGCTGTCGCGCGGTGACCGGGCCTACGCCCGCGGCAACCCCGAGTCGCCGCTGGTCGAAGTGCCGGGTCCGATCCAGAACTTCCGCATCTTCCGCAACGCCACGCCGCTCAAGGACCCGGGCACGGGCGAAATCCTCGGCTACGAGGCGCAGTACCTGGGCAAGGCCCAGCTGCAGCGCGGCGAATCGACCACCATCGAGACGGTCGAGGACAAGGACATCATCACGGTCGTTCCCGCCAGCATCGACATCGTGGCCTCGCGCGAGGAAATGCGCGCCGGCGACCGCCTGCTGCCCGAACCGCCGCGCCAGCTGCTGAGCTACGCGCCGCGCGCACCTTCGACGCAGGTCGACGGCCGGATCATCTCGGTCTACGGCAACGCGGTGCAGTTCGCGGCGCAGAACCAGGTGGTCGCCATCAACAAGGGCACGCGCGACGGCATCGACAGCGGCCATGTGCTGGCCATCCTGAAGAACGGCGAAACCATCCTCGACCGCACCGGCGCGCGCAAGGAAACCATCAAGCTGCCGAACGAACGCATCGGCCTCCTGATGGTGTTCCGCACCTTCGAGAAGGTGTCCTACGCCCTGGTGCTCGAGATCAACGACACCCCGAAGGCGGGCGACTTCCTCGTCAACCCCTGACCGGCTTTCCGGCGCTCACGTCCTCGCCCGCACCCGTTTGGAACGCGCAGAACTCGCAGGCTGGCTGCGGCTTTCACTGACGCCGGGCATCGGCGACGGCGCCGCGCGCAAGCTGCTCGCGGCCTTCGGCCTGCCCGAAACGGTCTTCGCACAGACCGACGCCGCGCTGCGCCAAATCGTCAGCCATGCACAGGCGGAGGCGCTGCAGCAAACGCCCCTGGCCCTCCAGGCATCGGTCGACCAAACCTGGCAATGGCTGCAAGCGGCCGAGGCCAATGGCGTGAGCCGCCGCCTCGTCACGCTGGGCGATGCCGGCTACCCGGCGTCGCTGCTCGAAATGGCCGACCCACCGCTGATGCTCTACGTGCTCGGCGCCTCCGACTTCGACCTGACGCAGTTGCGGAACAGCATCGCCGTCGTCGGCAGCCGCAATCCGACGCCGCAAGGCGCCACCAACGCGCGCAGCTTTGCGCGGGCGCTGGGCGATGCGGGCCTGCCGGTGGTGTCCGGGCTCGCGCTGGGTGTCGATGGCGCAGCCCACCAGGGCGCCCTCGATGCAGCCGGCGACGCACGGCGGCTCGCCACGGTGGCCGTGGTCGGCACAGGTCTCGACCGCGTGTACCCCGCGCGCCATCGCGACCTCGCGCACCGCATCACCTTGCAGGGGCTGATCGTGAGCGAGCTGCCGCTCGGCACGCCGCCTCTCACGCAGAATTTTCCGAAGCGCAACCGGCTCATCGCGGGGCTGGCGCGCGGCACGCTGGTGGTCGAGGCCGCCTTGGCGTCGGGTTCGCTCATCACCGCGCGGCTCACCTCGGAGCAGGGCAAGGAAGTGTTCGCCATTCCAGGCTCGATCCACTCGCCGCAATCGCGCGGCTGCCATGCATTGATCCGCCAGGGCGCGAAGCTGGTCGAGTCGGTGGCCGACATCCTCGAGGAGCTGCCGCCGCTGCGCACAAGCGGTACAGCCAACGCCGCGCTGTCGAACGGCCAAGTCGGCAACGACGCATCGGCCTCCGAAGACCCGCTGCTCGACGCACTCGGCTTCGAGCCCGTGAGCCTCGATGCCCTCAGCGCCCGCACCGGATGGAGTGCCGCGGCGTTGCAGGCCAAGATGCTCGAGCTTGAACTGGACGGGCACATTTCACGCCTGCCCGGCGGCCTGTTTCAGCGAACGGCATCTACCTAGCCGGCCTTGCACATTCGTGGGCTATATTGGGCCCATGTTCGAAGTGCTTGTTTTTGTCTACGAAAACTATTGGCGCGGCGATGCCTGCCCCGAACCCGAACAGCTGGGCCGCAAGCTCAGCGCCCACGGTTTCGAGGCAGACGAGATTCGCGATGCCCTGCACTGGCTCGACGGCCTGAGCCTCGCAACGCAGGGCATGCAGCTGGAACTCGACGCCGACGACGATGCCTCCGCAACGGTCACCTTCCGCGGCGCACCCGAAGCCTCGCTGCCCCAGTCGGACGACGCCATGCGCGTCTACTCCCAGGCAGAGCAGGAACACCTGGGCGCCGAATGCCTTGGCTTCATCCGCTTTCTCGAATCGTCGAACGTGCTGCCGTGTGGATTGCGCGAGATCGTGATCGAACGCGCGATGGCGGCACCGGGCGATCCGGTGGCGCTCGACGAACTCAAGATCATCGTGCTGATGGTGCACTGGAGTACCGGCATCGAGCCCGATGCCTTGGTGCTCGACGAGCTCTGCGAGAGCCGCGAAGGCCGCATCGCGCACTAAGCTCACCCCCACCAGGCTGCGCGCACGCACTTCGTGTCGCTGCGCCACCCCCCTTCCGGGGGCAGTGCCTGCGGCCCGGCGAAGCCGGTTCCGCGGCACTCTCGAAAAGGGAACCGCAGCGCGCTAGTTCAGCAAACGCTCGGGGTTGGCATCGAGCTTTGCCAGCGCCTCGCGCGTGGCGCGCACCGTGAGCGTTTCTTCCTCGGCCGGCACCAGGAGGCCCGCCTGCAGGTACGTTGCCAATCGCCCCGCCTGGATCAGGAAGCTTCGACCGTCCGCCGTAGCGAACAGATGCAACTGCTTCCTGTCGCTGCGCCAGACGAACTGCACCTGGCTCACGCGGTCGTTGTGGTCCAGCATGAACCAGTTGCCCACCTGCAACTCGTGCGCCCAGGCCAGCATGTCCTCGGGCACCTGCACGCCCGCAGCATCGGGCACCACCTCGATCGAGGCCGCGTCTACGCCCAGCAGCAGTTCGATGCTGTGGGCATCGAGCGGCAGGTCGGCGGTGCCGCCGATGTCGCTCACGAAATCTTCCAGGTGCGCCAGGCGCTCGGCCATGGCTTCGATCTTGGCCTGCGGGATGGCCTCGGTTTTCGACAGGAAGGCATCGGACAGCGTGGCGCCGATGGTCTTGATGTGCGCCTCCTGCGGCTCGTCGACGATGCCCAGCAGCGCCATGCCCTGGCGCAGGCGCTGCAGCAGTTGCGGCAGGTCTTGAATCACGCGCGCGCGGTCGGTGCGGTTGGGCTTGGCGCTCGCGGCCCAGACCAGTTCGGAGGCCACGCGCTTCAACATCACGGTCTGCTCGCCCTGCGCGCCGTAGCGCAGCGCGGCGATCGCCAGCACCTCGGCCCAGACCTTGAACAGGAATTCGCGGATCTCGTCGCGCACCGGCATGTCGTTGAGCATCTTGCGCAACTCGATGGTGTACTGGATCGCCATCGTTTCCTTCTGCTCGACCTGCTGCGCCACGCTCATCACGCGCTGCGTGGTGTCGCTCTGCGTGAGGTAGCGGTTGAGGAAGGCGACGAACTCGTCGAACACCAGCTTGAACACGCGCTGGCCGGTCTCGGGGTATTGCTCGATCACCTGCACCACGCGGCGGATCTCGCCTTCGAGCGCGCTGCCGGTGATGGCGGCCGCATCGAAACCCATCACGCAGGAGCCCATGCGGTCGATCAGCATGCGCGCGGGGTGCTGCAGCGTGCCGAAGAACTCTGGCTCGGCGATGGCCACGCGCAGCACCGGCATCTGCAGCCGTGCGAACCACACGCGCGCCGAGAACGGGATGCGCTCCTCGGCCAGGATGGCTTGGAACATGAGCGCGACGATTTCCACGGTGGCCTTGTCGGCCGTGGTGGGCGCGCGCTTCTTGAGTTCGGTGCTGCGCCGGCGCAGGTCGACTGCCGTCTGCTGGATCACCGTGGCCTGCTCGCCCGACGCGTCCATGTACTGCGTGGCGGCCATGCGGTAGGCCGCCTCGGCTTCGGCGATGACGCCGGCAAAGGTCCGGGAGAACTGCCGCGGGGCGGTGTTGCCGCCAGTGCCCGGCGTGCCGCCGCCGGGACCCGTCGCGCGGCCCATCGGCGCGGTGCCGGTGATCGAATTCTGAGCGGCGACGGTGGTGGTGGTGTCGCCGCCAATGCGCGCCGTGACGAATCGCTTGAGGCTCAGCAGCGCGGTCTGGGCACGCTGCCGCGCGATCATCAGCGGCGAGCCGCCGATCGTCGACGTGGCGGCGGGCATCGGCACGGATGCTTGCGGTTGCGACTGCTGCGACTGTTGTGGCAACTGCGTACCGTAGCCAGGACGCTGCTGCGAGCCACCGCCACCGCCACCGCCACCGCCGTCCATCATCGGCGCGGTTGCCGAAGCCACCCCGCTCGCAAAGGAGGTGTTGAAGCCCGCGCTGTTGCCGGCGCCTGCGGCATTGCCGGTGCGCCGCACAAAGCTCTTGAGGTCGATCTCCTGCATCACGCCGTTGGCGATCAGGTAGGCGTTGGCGCTCTCGTAAGCCTTGACGATCACATCGATCAGCTGCTGCTGCACCGTGTCCTGCACCCGGGCCCAGAGCTCGCGGCTCAGGCCGGCAGCCAGCCACTGCTCCACCAGCAGCCTGGCCAGCGTCTCGGGCTTGAGCACGTCCTTCGAATCGAGCTCGCTCGTGCCTTCGAGGTGCTGGATGCGCAGGCGCAGGTCGCTGAGCTCGAAGCTCGCCTTGTCGTGGATCACCTGGGCGAGGCGCGAGGCGAGGATGTTGGTCTCGACCACCTCGTCGCCGATCAGCTCGAGCCGCAGCGCCGTGGGAAAGGTCGTGAGGCCGCCGGTCGGCGTGGCGGTGGCGCCGAGGGCCTTGCGCCAGCTCGTTTGCGAGAGCGTCACCCATTGCGTGGCCTGGCCCTGGAACGCCACGAAGTCGTCGCGGTGCTCCTGCATGGCGCGGGCGTTGCTCACCTCGGAGGCCAGTTGCGTCAGCCGCTCGCGGATCGCGCGGGCCAGCGGGACGATGGCCCCCTCCGTGGCCAATACGAAACGCTCACGCGTCTCGCGTGCGAGCTGCAGGGAAGAGGCGGACCGCGCAATGCTCATTGAAGGATCGGGAAGGCCAGGGGGAACTGTTCGGCAACAACAACCGCGAGCTTGCATCGGGAAGCGCCACCGCACAAGTGTGGACACTGCCCGGCGTTGCACGGGAACAGCGTTGCGGCCCCGCCGCCCGCTTTGTTGAACCCTGAAGTATCCGTCAGACCACGGCGCCGGCGTTCGGATCGTCTTCCGATTCACCGTCGCGCTTGGTCGGGCCGCCCTTGATCAGGTCTTCGCGCTTCACGCCCAGCCACATCGCGATGGCCGCGGCCACGAAACACGAGGAGTAGATGCCAAAGCAGATGCCGATGGTCAGCGCCAGGGCGAAGTAGTGCAGCGTCGGGCCGCCGAAGAAGAACATCGACAGCACCACCAGCTGCGTGGAGCCGTGGGTGATGATCGTGCGGCTGATGGTCGAGGTGATCGCGCTGTCGATCACCTCCGAGGTCGTCATCTTGCGGTAGCGGCGGAAGTTCTCGCGCACCCGGTCGAAGATCACGACCGACTCGTTCACCGAGTAGCCCAGCACCGCCAGCACCGCCGCCAGCACCGCCAGCGAGAACTCCCACTGGAAGAAGGCGAAGAAGCCCAGGATGATCACTACGTCATGCAGGTTGGCAAATACGGTAGCCAGCGCAAACTTCCATTCGAAGCGAAACGCCAGGTAGATCATGATGCCCACGACCACCATGGCAAGCGCCTTCAGGCCGTTGCTGGTGAGCTCGTCGCCCACCTGCGGACCGACGAATTCGTTGCTGCGCAGTTCCACCGTCGGCTCGATCGCCTTCAGGGCGCCCATCACCTGGTCGCTCTGCTGGGTCGAGGTCATGCCCTTGGCCACCGGCAGGCGAATCTGCACCGAGGTGCCGAAGCTCTGCACCTGCACCTCCTGGTAGCCCAGCTTGGCGACGGCTTCGCGCACCTTGCCGACGTCGGCCGACTGCTTGTAGGCCACTTCCATCACCGTGCCGCCGGTGAACTCCACCGACAGGTGCAGCCCGCGGTGGAGCAGGAAGAACACCGCCAGCGCGAAGGTGACGACGGAAACGATGTTCAGCACCACCGCGTGGCGCATGAACGGGATGGTCTTGTGGATCCGGAAGAATTCCATGGCTGCTGCCTCTTACTTGGTTTCGGCCACAGCCGTGCCGTCTGTCTGCGGGCGCCAGACCGTGCCGATCGACACGCTCTTGAGCTTCTTCTTCTGGCCGTACCAGAAGTTCACCAGACCGCGCGAGAAGAACACGGCCGAGAACATCGAGGTGACGATGCCGATGCAGTGCACCACCGCGAAGCCGCGCACCGGGCCCGAGCCGAAGGCCAGGAGCGCGATGCCCGCGATCAGCGTGGTCACGTTGGAGTCAAGAATGGTGCCCCAGGCCCGCTCGTAGCCCGCATGGATCGCCGCCTGCGGCGAGGCCCCGTTGCGCAGCTCTTCGCGCACGCGCTCGTTGATCAGCACGTTGGAGTCGATGGCCACGCCGATGGCCAGCGCCATGGCGGCAATGCCGGGCAGCGTGAGCGTGGCCTGCAGGATCGAGAGGATCGCCACCAGCAGCATCAGGTTGACCGCCAGCGCGATCGACGAAAAGATGCCGAACAGCGCGTAGTAGAGGCACATGAACACCATGATCGCGGCGAAGCCGTACATCACGCTGTCGAAGCCCTTCTTGATGTTCTCGGCACCTTGCGTCGGGCCGATGGTGCGTTCCTGGATGATTTCCATCGGCGCGGCCAGCGAGCCGGCGCGCAGCAGCAGCGCCAGGTCGTTGGCTTCGCTCACGGTCATCGCGCCGGAGACCTGGAAGCGGTTGCCCAGTTCGCCGTTGATCGAGGGAGCGGTGAGCACTTCGCCCTTGCCCTTCTCGAAGATCAGCATGGCCATGCGCTTCTTGTAGTTCTCGATGCTGACCTGCCGCATGATGCTGCCGCCCTTCGAGTCCATGGTCAGGTCGACCTTGGGCTGGTTGGTCTGCTGCTCGAAGCCGGGCTGCGCATCGGTGAGGTTTTCGCCGGTGACCAGCACCTGCTTCTTCACGATCACGGCGCGGCCGGAGCGGTCGAGGAATTTCTCGGAGCCGAACGGCACCGGGCCCGTGCCCTGTTCGGCGGCACGGCCTTCGGCGCTTTCGTCCACCAGGCGCATCTCGAGCGTGGCGGTGCGGCCGATGATGGTCTTGGCCTGGGCCGGGTCCTGCATGCCGGGCAGCTGCACGACGATGCGGTCGATGCCCTGCTGCTGGATCACCGGCTCGGCCACGCCGAGTTCGTTGATCCGGTTGTGCAGCGTGGTCACGTTCTGCTTGAGCGCCGCATCCTGGAAGCGGCGCGCGGCTTCGGGCTTGATGCTGGCCACGATGCGCGATTCGGTGCCCTGCTGGCTCTCGACCGTGCTGAGGTCCGGCATCTGGTCCTGCAGCAAGCGCCGGGCGATCTCCAGGCTGGCGGCGTCGCGCAGCGTGATCTCCACGGTCTGGCCGTTGCGGTTCACCGCGCTGCCGCGCACCTTCTTGTCGCGCAGGCCTGCGCGGATGTCGCCGGCGAAGGACTCGGCCTTCTTGTCCAGCACGCCGCGCATGTCGACCTGCAACAGGAAGTCGACCCCGCCGCGCAGATCCAGGCCCAGGTACATCGGGAAGGCATGCAGCGCCGTCAGCCAATGGGGCGAGCGCGACACGAGGTTCAGCGCCACCACGTAGGAGGCCTCGTCCGCGTTCGGCACCAGCGCCTGCTGCAGCGCGTCGCGCGCCTTGATCTGGTCGTCCGTGGTGACGAAGCGCGCCCGCACGGCGGTCGGCTCCAGCGTCAACAGGTCGGGCGTGAGGCCGGCCGTCTTGAGTACCTCTTCGACCCGGGCCTGGGTCGAGGCATCGATCTTGACGGTGGACTTGGCCGCCGACACCTGCACCGCAGGCGATTCGCCGAAGAAATTGGGCAGGGCGTAGATGAGCCCCACGAGCAGCACGATCACGATGATCGTGTACTTCCAGACCGGGTAACGGTTCATGAGAAAGCGCTTTTCAAGAAACGGGACACGGCGTGAATTGGGGCCCTGCGCCGCAAAGCGCAAGGATCAGCTCACGCTTTTATTTGACGGCGCCCTTGGGCAGGACCTGAACCACGGCGCTGCGCTGGATCTTGATCTCGATGCCGTTGGCGATTTCCAGGCCGAGGTACTGGTCGCCCAGCGAGGTGATCTTGCCGAGCACGCCGCCGGCCGTTGCGACCTCGTCACCCTTGGCCAGGGCTTCGATCATGGCGCGGGCTTCCTTCTGGCGCTTCATTTGCGGGCGGATCATGACGAAGTACAGCACCACGAACATCAGCACCAGCGGCAGCATGCTGCCGAGGGAAGACAACATGTCGCCGCCGCCGGCGGCTGCGGGCGCGGTCTGGGCGAAAGCAGAGGAAATGAACAAGAGAGTCTCCAGCAGAGGGAAGAGAAGAAAGCGAGGGGAGTGCGGGCCGGGCCTGCCACTCCATCTCTGAGCGGTCGCGGGAAAACCGGCCGCAAATCAAAGCTCGGCGGGGCTTGGCCACCGCACAGCACCGGGCATTGTATTCGGGGCAAGGCGCCCTTCCAGCGGCTTATCCGGCGCGGCGGGGAGGGCTTTCAGGGTATCCGGTCCGGCCGTTCCTTGCTACGTTTTGAATAGCAAAAAGCGCCCGGCGGGCGCTCTTCGAAGACTGGAACGGCCGAAAATCAGGCCGCCGCGCGCTGCCCTTGCGGGTTGCGCCACTTGGCCATCAGCTCGCTCCAGCGGGTGCGGGCCGCCACCAGATTGCGCTCCTTCACATGGCCGTAGCCGCGGATCTGCTCCGGCAGGCTCGCGATTTCCAGCGCCAGCGCGTGGTTGTCGGCGCGCAGGGCGCCGATCACCTCGTCGATGCTCGCGCGGTATTCGGCGATCAGCGCGCGCTCGGTCTTGCGTTCTTCGGTGCGGCCGAAGATGTCGAGCGCCGTGCCGCGCAGGCCCTTCAACTTCGCGAGGAAGCGAAAGCCCGTGAGCATCCAGGGCCCGAACTTCTGCTTCTGCAGCTGGCCCTTGGCGTTCTTCTTGGCAATGATCGGCGGGGCGAGGTGGTAGTTGAGCTTGTAGTCGCCCTCGAACATGCCTTCGACGCGGTCGAGGAAAGTGCGGTCGGTGTGCAGGCGCGCGACTTCGTACTCGTCCTTGTACGCCATCAGCTTGAACAGGTAGCGCGCCACCGTCTCGGTGAGCGCGGTCTTGCCCAGCAGCGACGATTCCGACTGCTGCACCTTGGCGACGAACTGCCTGTATTCCTCGGCGTAGGCGGCGTTCTGGTAGCCGGTCAGGAACTCGGCGCGGCGCGCCACCAGGTTCTCGACGGTCTCGCGCTTCTTGAACTCGATGACCTGACCCGGGCGCACGCGCTTTTGCAGCTCCTCGGGACGAACGGCGGCCTGGCGGCCCCATTCGAAGGCGGTCTTGTTGTTCTCGATGGCGACAGCATTCAGTTCGATGGCGCGCATCAGCGACTCGTGCGCCAGCGGGATCCAGCCCTTTTGCCAGGCGTAGCCCAGGATCATCGGGTTGACGTAGATGCTGTCGCCCATCAGCGTGGTGGCGGCCGCATCGGCGTCGAAGGTGCCGATGCCGTCGATGCCCACGGCGCGCGCGATCTCGGCGGCACAGGCGTCTTCGGGGTTCTGCCAGTTGGCGTTGCGCACGAAGGCGGCCGTCGGCGAGCTGTGGCTGTTGAGCGCCACGTGCGTGCGCCCTTCGCGCATGCGCGCCATCGTCTCGCCGTTGACCGTGACCAGCGGATCGCAGGCCAGTATCAGGTCGGCCGCCGCGGTGCCCACGCGCGTGGTGCGAATGTCGTCCTGCGTGTCGCCGATGAGCACGTGGCTCCAGGTGGCGCCGCCCTTTTGCGCCAGGCCCGCCGCATCCTGCGTGACGATGCCCTTGGCCTCGATGTGCGCGGCCATGCCCAGCAGCTGGCCGATGGTGATGACGCCGGTGCCGCCGACGCCCGCCACCACCACGCCCCAGACCTTGCCGCCCGCCAGCGACGGAATCGCGGGCTCGGGCAGGAGGCCGAATTCGGCCGGCGTGGCGCCCTTGCTCTTGCTCTTCTTCTTGAGCTGGCCGCCCTCGACGGTCACGAAACTCGGGCAGAAGCCCTTCAGGCAGCTCATGTCCTTGTTGCAGCTGCTCTGGTTGATGGTGCGCTTGCGGCCGAATTCGGTTTCCAGCGGCTCCACCGAGAGGCAATTGCTCTGCACGCTGCAGTCGCCGCAGCCTTCGCAGACCAGCTCGTTGATGACCACGCGCTTGGCCGGATCGACGGCCGTGCCGCGCTTGCGGCGGCGGCGCTTCTCGGTCGCGCAGGTCTGGTCATAGATGATGGCCGTGGTGCCGGCGATCTTGCGGAACTCGCGCTGCACGTCGTCCAACAGGTCGCGGTGCTTGACCTGCACGTGGTCGCCGGGGACGTGCACCCCTTCGTACTTCTCGGGTTCGTCGGTGACGATCACGACCTTCTTCGTGCCCTCGGCATGCAGGCTCTCCGCGATCTGCAGCACCGAGTGCCCTTCGGGACGCTCGCCGACCTGCTGGCCGCCGGTCATCGCGACCGCGTCGTTGTAGAGGATCTTGTAGGTGATGTTCACGCCGGCCGCGATGCTCTGGCGAATGGCGAGCAGGCCGCTGTGGAAGTAGGTGCCGTCGCCCAGGTTCGCGAAGATGTGCTGGTCGGTCGTGAAGGGCTGCTGGCCCACCCACGGCACGCCCTCGCCGCCCATCTGCGTGAAGCCGATGGTGGAGCGGTCCATCCAGGTCGCCATGAAGTGGCAGCCGATGCCGCCCATCGCGCGCGATCCTTCGGGCACCACGGTGCTGGTGTTGTGCGGGCAACCCGAGCAGAACCACGGCTGGCGCGTGGCGTCGGCCACGCTGGTGGAGGCCTGCTGCACCACCATCGAGCGCTCCTTGGCTTCGAGGATGGCGAGCTGCGCGTCGATGCGCGCGGTCATGTCGGCGCCGGCCGCGGCCAGGAGGCCCGTCTTCTTCAGGCGTCCGGCGATCGCCTTGGCGATCAGTGCGGGGTTCAGGTCGGCATTGGCGCGCAGCAGCGTGTGCGAGGTCGGGTTGGGCATCGACCACTCGCCGCCCGAGTAGCCCTCGGCCGCGTGCACTTCGCCTTCGTCGAACTTGCCGACCACGTTGGGGCGCACGTCGGGGCGCCAGTTGTAGAGCTCTTCCTTGAGCTGGTATTCGATGACCTGGCGCTTCTCCTCGACCACCAGGATCTCCTGCAGGCCGGTGGCGAATTCGCGCGTGAGCTGGGCTTCCAGCGGCCACACCACGGCCACCTTGTGCAGGCGGATGCCCAGTTGCCGGCAGGCCGCGTCGTCGAGCCCCAGGTCCAGCAGCGCCTGGCGCGTGTCGTTGAAGGCCTTGCCGCTGGCCATGATGCCGAAGCGGTCATTCGGACCCTGAATGACGTTGTGGTTCAGCCGGTTGGCGCGGATGTAGGCGAGCGCGGCGTACCACTTGTAGTGCATGAGCCGGGCTTCCTGCTCCAGCGCATGGTCGGGCCAGCGGATGTGCAGGCCGCCGGGCGGCATTTCGAAGTCGGTGGGAATGACGATCTCGACGCGCTCGGGGTCGATCATGGCCGTGGCGCTCGACTCGACGATCTCCTGGATCGTCTTCATGCCCGACCACACGCCCGAAAAACGGCTCATGGCGAAGGCGTGGATGCCCAGGTCCAGAATTTCCTGCACGCTCGTCGGAAAGAACACCGGCGTGCCGCAGGCCTTGAAGATGTGGTCGCTCTGGTGCGCGGCGGTGGAGCTCTTGGAGATGTGGTCGTCGCCCGCCACCGCGATCACGCCGCCGAATTCGGTGGTGCCCGCCATGTTGGCGTGCTTGAAGACGTCCGAACAGCGGTCCACGCCCGGGCCCTTGCCGTACCAGATGCCGAAGACGCCGTCGAACTTGTTGGTGCCGGCAGGGGAGAAGCCCAGTTGCTGGGTGCCCCAGAGCGCGGTGGCCGCGAGCTCTTCGTTCACGCCCGGCTGGAAGACGATGTTCTGTTCCTTCAGGAACTTGCTGGCCTTCCACAGCGCCTGGTCGTAGCCGCCGAGCGGGGAGCCGCGGTAGCCGCTGATGAAGCCGGCGGTGTTCTTGCCGGCCTGCTTGTCGCGCAGCTGCTGAAGCATGGGCAGCTTCACCAGGGCCTGCACACCGCTCATGAAAGCGCGGCCGTAATCGAGGCTGTATTTGTCGTCGAGCGTGACGGTCTCTAGCGCGCGGCGAATGTGCTCGGGCAGCGGGGCGTTCATGTTGTCTGTCTCCGTATTGGCAGGGCCTTGTGGGCCTGGCTGGATTGGCTGTGGGTCTGTGCCCGGTAGGGCGCAAGCCCATGATCACGCAAAGTGTATGCCGGGGTTCGCGACAGGTGTTTGCGTTCTTTGCCTCGAAAAACGCGCTTCCAGAAAGAATCTTGCTTAACATCGGCATCCATGGAAAGCATTGACAAGTTCGACCTCGCAATCCTGCAAGAACTGCAGGCCGATGGCCGCCTCACGAACGCCGAGCTTGCGCAGCGCGTCGGCCTCTCGGCCGCGCCCTGCTGGCGCCGGGTGCGCGCGCTGGAGGAAGCCGGCTTCATCAAGGGCTACCGCGCCGAGATCGACCGCCACAAGATAGGGCTCGGCGTGCTCGCTTTCGTGCGCGTGGACACCGAGCGCGTCACCAACGAGGCCACCCGCAAGCTCGAAGACGCGATCCGCAAGATGCCCGAGGTGGTGGCCTGCCACTACATCAGCGGCACCGGCACCTTCGAGCTGCAGGTGGTGGCGCAGGACCTGAACGGTTTCTCGGCCTTCGCGCGGCAGCATTTGATGAACCTGCCGAACGTGAAGGACCTGCACACGAGCTTCTCGCTCGGTGAGGTGAAGGCGAGCAGTGCGCTGCCGCTGGGGCATCTGGCGAAATAGCGGCGCGGCGCTGCCCGGGTCCGATCGATCCGGCCAATGACTTTTGCCCGCTTCGCGCGGGTTTTGTGCGAGCCCCGCATGCAGGGGTGACCATTGTTGGCATTGCGAAATCGGTGAGCCGACAAGACTGTGGACGCCAGACCGGGACAGGCCCGGTCTTCCACTTTCTTCTTCATGGTTCGCATGATCCTCAGCCCACCCTTTCTGCCTGCCCGGACCTCGCAATCCGAAGCCGCCTGGCTCGACACCGCCATGGCGCAGCCGACCTCCCGGCTCTCCAGCACCAACGCCGCCGAAGGCTCGTTTCCCCTCAGCCTGCGGCTGGCCTGGCACAACGGCATCCACATCCAGGCGCCGCAGGCCGCGGGCGCGTACCTGCCGGTGCGCGCCGTCGCCGACGGAACCGTCGTCTTCGTGCATCCGCCGACCGTGCCCAACAACGACGTCCACCACGCGCTCAACTACAACCCGTTCAACACCGGCACGCCCAGCCCCGCGTGGACCAGCGATGGCTTCGTCGTCATCGAGCACAAGGGCGAGATCGGGGCGGCGGGCGCGGTGGCGACCGAGTTCGTCTACTTCAGCGCATACATGCACCTGGGGAGCCTCGCCAACCACGCAAGGACGCGCCAGCCGCTGAAGGCCGGGGATGCCGTCCACCGCAAGGATGCGCTGGGCACCCCGGGACAGATCTACGGCCACGACGGACAGATCCATTTCGAGATCTGCTGCGACGAGGCGAACCTCGAGAAGCTCACCACCCGCAAGCGCGACTGGGCCGACCCGCTGGCGCCCCAGCCACCGACGGCCAACGGCCGCACCGACGCCGTCTTCGGAAGCCTCTACATCTATCTGCCCGCGGGCACGCCGACGCGCGCGAGCCAGCCGACCAGCCACCTGCGTTCGGCCGTCCACACCGGCGGCGCAGCGAGTGCCGCCACCGATTTCTTCCTGCCCGACACCTTGCGCGCCGCGCAGTGGGTGCAGATCACCTATGCGCACGGCAGCGCGATCCTCGCCAGCTGCGACAGGCTGGGCGTGCCGATCGGCCAGCCTCGCAACGACAGCCGGTACGACTACATCGCCGTTGCCGCAGCGCGCCCGGGCGCCTCCCAGAGCTTCGAGTACGACCTGTCCGCCGTCGCCAACGACCGCCACGGCGCGCTCGATGCCGCCACGCAAGCCGTGAGCAGCCCGAGCGGCTGGTACGAGCTGCTGCGCTTCGGCCGCAACCTCGGGCCCGACGCATTGCCGGCCAACGCCGCCCACTGGCGCAAGGTCGTCACGCCGGACGGCGGGCTCTGGGTCGACCTCAATGCACCCGGCACCTTCAAGTTCAGCGACGCCGATTTCCTGGCGATCGCGGGCTGGAACTGCTTCGACGACGACCCGACCCCGACCGACCAGCGCTGCGATTCGCTGCGCATGAAGACGCTGATCCGCGATCCGGACCGGACCAACGACCGGCGCATGGAGCGGGCGCAGTTGGCGCGGCGATTGGGAGAACCCGAGGTGCGCCACAAGCTGCGCCGGGCGATCTGCAGGTTTCCGAGCGAGTGGGACCAGAAGGATGTCGAGTCACGCTACGGCTGGCTGGAGACCGAGGATTTCAAGCCGACGGACGACGACGCGACGGGGGCGCAGAAGTGGGCGCGGTTTGTGAAGCATGCGAAGGCGGTGACGTTTTTGGATTTACCGGAGGCGTTTCTGAAGGCGGACTGGCGGTTTCATCCAAGGGAATTCGTGGGGCATATGAGGAAATGCGGGTGGTTGAGTCGCGAGGAGATGAGGCAAATCTATGAACGCCCATCTGATGAGCCCCCGGTATTTCCCGCGATAGAAAAATATCAATTGGCCTTCAATCGCATGACACAAAAATATCTTCTGAATACTCAAAAAAGGCTGCCCCATATTATTGGCCAAGGTGCAACCGAATCGAATTTTCTACGAACCATGCAAGAGACGGCCATGACCGGCGCCGCAATCAACGGCGAAGTGCATGGAAATTCTGGCATCGACCGGCAATCGGCAGTTGACGAAAGCCGATTTGGACATTGGTGGGGCTCGAATCCGAATGAACGGGTCGATTGGTACGGGTCAAAAAAATACAACAGCAAAGGCGGGTTGATTTCCAGCTCCTACAACTGGCGGATGGGAAATCTCGGAGATCCGGATGCGCAAAAATTTCGCGGCAGAGGCTTCAAGCAATTGACTGGCAGAGACAACTATGTCCAGTACTGGGTCTATCGAGGATGGCTGGCCATTTCCAGTTTTGACAAACATTGGTGGAGCGACCCACAGTACACGGCTAAAAATGCCAGGGGGATGCGCAAAATTCCGGGAATTGTCGATAACCCTGAAATCGTTGGCACCCAGCCCTATAACTGCATGGATGCCGGAGGCTGGTACATGGTTTTTCAGCGTTCCGACGTTATTCGAGAAATCGACAGCGATCTGGATCATCTGGCTATCGGCGTTCACGAGCAGTCTCAGGAGACCCGGACATCCAAGGCGGTCACGCGCGCCATCAACGGCGGCGAAATAGGCTGGGACAAGCGTTTGGAAAACACCAGGGCTGCCAAGAAAATCCTTCTCGACGACTGAAAGCCAAGATGATTAAAAAAATCGCTCTCTCCATCCTGATTTTCCCGGCATTTTCAATATGCCTTTCACAAGAAATCTCGGCATTAAAAACCAGCAATCAAAGCTTGATTCTCAAAAAAGGAGACCAGTCCCTGAACTGCACAAGCAAAACGCCATTCGAGAGTTTTCGATATTCAGGCGATCGTCGTTTTTTGCTTTTCAATTATTTTGACGAGCAGCTGAAAGCATCTCTTTTTCTAGGATTCATCAAGCTATCGGATGCGTACGACCGATGCAACAAGAATGCCAAAATTGAAATCACGCGCGAGCCAGCTGGCGACAACATCCTGGACATCAGCGAAGCAGGGAAAATTTATCTGACTTATCAAGAAGATATGTACAGCATCGGCGGTAGCGCATTGCACTCTCGAACATATGTCGCAGTCAAAAGCTTGAAAACGTCAAAGGAAATACGCTTCCCTTTCAGTGTCAAAAGACGAGATTCCGAGCGATTGACAATGAAGAAAGTGGACCTCATCGGCGGCCCCAATCTTATTGACACAACGAAAATCCCGGAGAAGGTCCACATAATTTCCAAGGATGGAAAATACATCGTGCCCCTTGGAACGTCATGCAGCGCGGAAGATTTCTACATGGGCATTTGGAACGTTGAAACGCGAAAGCAAATTTCCGCAAAGGAAATCGACGACCTGATCCGAAAAGGCGTTCGGTGCAAGGACATGTTCGGCTGATCTCTTTTCGCGGTGTGCGAGCATCCACCCCCTCACCGACACAAGAAGGAAGAGGGAGCCGCATGAATCTCGAACCCCACCGCCGCGCACTGGACCATCTGCAGCAAGTCCGCCTGCTCACCGACGCCGCTCACGCGGCCGCCGTCAACGATCCTGAACTGCCCAACGCCCTGTTTCGCACGCCAGCCGAAGCCCTCGCCTGGGTCGTCGCCCGCGAAATCATTCCGCAAGCGCAGCTCGCCGACCTGCCGGCTCACGCCGCCGCGGGCCAGGAGAACGAAGCCCAGGCCATCGTCTCCGAAGCCACCGACCTCATCAGCGGCGAATTGCCGCTGCCGCCCTGGGCGCTGCTGCACATGCGTCTGCTGGACCGGCGCGTGCACGACGGCGTCAGCGCGAACGCGCTCGATCAGTTGCAGGCCCTGCAGTTGATCGACGCGGCGCAGCACGCGCACAGCCTCTCGATGCTGCCGACCCACGAGGAAGCCTGGGCCGCGCCCGACTCGCTGCCCGCCACGCTCGCCTGGACGGTGCTCCGCTCGGGTGCGCTGAGCGAGGACGAATTGAAGGCGCTCGCCGGCCGCACGGCGCATGAGGACATCGTCGCGGACGCGATTGCCCGCGTGTCGGGCGCGCGGACGGAGATGCGAACGACGAAGACCACGACGACGTTCTCCATCGATTCGCTCAACTTCACCACCTCGTCGTCTTCGTCGACGTCTTCCTTGCCGTCCGTGCCTTTCGCGTTGCCGCCGTCTTCCGCCTCGCAGACGCGAACGTTCAGCTGGACCTCGTCGTCAGCGCCAGGGCCTGCCCCGAGCCGCTGGAAGAGCAAGTTGATCGGCGCCGTCGTGGTCGCGCTGATCGCGCTCTACTTCCTCTTCGGCCGCTGAAGAGAAGAAAAAGAAAGAAGGCGAGCGCGCCGTCTGTCGATCAACAGATCAACAGATCAGCGAATCAGCGCCGCTCGGCGCGGCTCGCCTCGCGCGTGGCGCGGAACTCCGACCCCTGTCCCCATTCGGGCCAGCGCTTGCTGTTCGCCAGCGTCTCGCCCACGCGATAGAGCAGCGGCAGGTCGTGCGCCATGCCGGTGAAGGACCAGCCGGCCTTCCATTCGTCGGCCGGCTGGTGATACCGCTCGGCGGTGTAGGCCTTGGCGGACGCTTCGCCAGCCGCGAGGCCGCCCTCGACCCAGTCGTTGCCCGAGGCGAACGAGAGCGCCGGCACGCCGCGCTTGGCAAAGGAGAAATGGTCGGAGCGGAAGAAGTAGCCGGCCTCGGGGTGCGGGTCCGGCGCGTAGGCGAGGCCGAAGCCCTTGGCCTGTTCGACCAGCAGATCCTGCAGTTGCGAAACCGCGCTGCCCGAGGTGCTGAAGTTGCGTGCCGGGCCTTCGGGGCTCAACGCGTCCATGTTGATCACCGCCACGGTCTTGGCCAGCGGATACAGCGGCTTCGCGCCATAGAACTCGGAGCCCAGCAGGCCGCGCTCCTCGGCGGTCACGGCCAGGAAGACGACGGAGCGCTCGGGCTTCTTCGGCGCGCTGGCGAAGGCACGGCCCATCTCGATCAACGCCGCGAGGCCGGTGCCGTTGTCGACCGCGCCGTTGTAGATCCTGTCGCCTTTCGCGTCGGGCGCGCCGACGCCCAGGTGGTCCCAGTGCGCGCTGTAGATCACCGTTTCGCCGGGGCGCTGGCGGCCTTCGACGCGGCCGACCACGTTCTTCGAGACGATCACCTGCCGGTCGATCGCGTACTCGGCCGAGAAGCTCGCGTCCTTCAGCACCTGGGGCTGGAACTCGCGGGTCTGCGCGAGCTTCTTCTGCGCCTCGAAGTCCAGTCCCGCGCGACGCAGCAGCTCGACCGCCACGTCGCGCTGGATCCAGGCTTCCAGCTTCGGATGCACGGCGGCGGGCTGGTCGCGCTCGATGTCGAGCATGGTCGCGGTGTTGGAGTTCTTCACCGTGGCCCAGCCGTAGGCGGCCGGCGCGGTCTCGTGCACGATCAGCACGCCCAGCGCACCGCGGCGCGCGGCCTCCTCGAACTTGTAGGTCCAGCGGCCGTAATAGGTCATGGCCTTGCCGCCGAAATCACCGCTGCCAGTTTCGAAGTCGGGGTCGTTCACCAGCACGACGGCGATCTTGCCCTTGAGGTCGACGCCCTTGTAGTCGTCCCAGCGCCGCTCGGGCGCGCTCACGCCGTAGCCCACGAAGACCAGCGGCGCCTGCTGGATCGCCACCGAGGTCGAGCCGTCCATCGCGGCGCGCACCGCGATCTGCTCGCCCTGCACCAGCGCGTCGCGCTGCGTGCCCACCTGCAGCGCGAACTGCGGCGTGCCGCGGAACTCGGTCTTCACCAGCGGCACCGACTGCGTCCAGCCGCGCTTGCCGCCGCCTTCGAGGTCGCCGCCGGGCACGAGGCCCGCGGCCTTGAACTGGGCGACGAGGTAGTCGACCGTCTTCGCTTCCGCGGGCGTGGCGGGCGCGCGGCCCTCGAAGTCGTCGCCGGAGATGGCCTTCACGATCTGCGACAGGCGCTGCGGATCGAAGCGCGGCGCCGGGTCGTCGGCGGCCAGCGCGCTCGCGGCGCTGCAGACGAGGCCGATGCCGCAAAGAAGAAAGGCAGTTCCGAGTCGCCGGGTCATGCAGAGCTCCTGAAAAGGGAAGCTCCGGATACTAGACAGCGCACCACGGCCGCCGGGCGATGCCCCCGGCCCCGCCCGGAGAACCTTAGTTAGCCCGCGGGCGCGTGTGCGGCGGGGACTCAGTCGAAGCACTCACATCCCGCTTTACGCAGCGCTAGAAAGGGCCCCGATAGCGCCAGCCTAAAATCCTCGCCCACCACATACGCAGACCGCCGCGCCCCGCGGACACAGAGGACCCTCGAATGAACCCCATCCGCCGCGCCCTGGCTTCCTTGATTCCTGGCCTGGTTGCCCTCGCAACCGTCACGCTCGCCTTCGGTGCCCAGGCCCAGAACCGCGAGCTGACCGTCGCCTCCAGCGCCACCTACGCCCCCTTCGCCTTCGAGAACAAGGACAAGCAGATCGTCGGCTTCGATATCGACATCATCAACGCCATCGCCAAGCAGCAGGGCCTGAAGATCAAGGTCGTCAACACGCCGTTCACCGGCATCTTCGGCGCGCTGAACAACGGCGACGTCGACCTGGTGATCTCGGGCGTGACCATCAACGACAAGCGCAAGCAAAGCTACGACTTCACGCCGCCCTACTTCGCGGCCCGCCAGCTGATCGCGCTGCCGAAGAACAGCACGGTCGCATCGCTGAAGGACCTGGCCGGCAAGAAGATCGCGGTGGTGAGCGCCTCCACCGCCGACGACATCGCCTCGCGCGAATTCGGCAAGACCAACCCCAACATCCGCCGCTTCGAGAGCACGCCGCTCATCATTTCCGAGCTGGCCGGCGGCGGCGTCGATGCCGCCATGGGCGACAACGGCGTCATCGCCTACCGCGCGGCGCAGCATCCCGACCTGAAGACGCTGGACGACAAGTCGTTCCCCGAAGAGGGCTTCGGCATCGTCGTGAAGAAGGGCGACAAGGCGCTGCTCGACAAGCTCAGCGCCGGCCTTGCGGCCATTCGCGCCGACGGCAGCTACGTGACCATCTACAAGAAGTGGTTCAACAAGGACCCGAACGTGCGCTGAGCCGCACGGCACCTGTGACCCGATCACGGCCGCCCTCGAAGCGGCCGTTTGTTTTTTTGAGAGTGATGACGCGAAGGCGATGAATATGGAACAACCGATCCTGCTCTTTGGATGGTTCCGATGGGACATCCTGGTCGAATACAAGGACCTGTTCTGGCAAGGCGCATGGATGACGCTGCGCATGACGGTGGTGTGCGTGCTGCTGGGTTCGAGCTGGGGCCTGTGCCTCGCGCTCGCGCGCCTCGCGCAGCCGCGCCACGCACCCTGGACCTGGATCGCGCGCTTCTTCCTGCGCTGGCCGGCCACGGTGTACGTGAGCTTCTTCCGGGGAACGCCGCTGTTCGTGCAGATCCTGCTGATCCACTTCGCGGTGATGCCGGTGTTCATCCATCCGACGAGCGGCATCCTCATCGACGGCGAACTCGCGCGCACGTTGAAGCAGGAGCACGGCGCGCTCATCTCGGGCGTGGTGGCGCTCACGCTCAACTCGGCCGCCTACATCTCGGAAGTGTTCCGCGCGGGCATCCAGTCGATCTCGCGCGGGCAGTTCGATGCGGGGCGCTCGATCGGCTTCTCGCCCGCGCAGGTGATGCGCTACGTGGTGCTGCCGCAGGCCTTCCGCCGCATGCTGCCGCCGCTGGGCAACAACGCGATCGCGCTCTTGAAAGATACGTCGCTGGTCTCCGCCATCGGCCTCGCGGAGCTGGCCTATGCGGCGCGCACCGTGGCCGGCGCCTATGCGCGCTACTGGGAGCCGTACCTCGCGATCTCGGTCATCTACTGGGTGATGACGCTGGTGCTGACCACGATGCTGCGCAGGCTCGAACACCGCCTCGCACGCAGCGACCGCGGTTGAATCCGGAAAACAGCGCGCCACAATAGCGCCACATGCCACCGATAACGACCGAAGAGACACCCCTGCCGCCCACGCGGCCGCAACCCTCGAAGTTCGCGGCCCTCGAGCCCCTGAAGCTTCCCGTGTTCCGCATGCTGTGGAGCACCTGGCTCATCGCCAACATCTGCATGTGGATGAACGATGTGGCCGCGGCGTGGATGATGACCTCGCTCACCTCCTCGCCGATCTGGGTCGCGCTGGTGCAGTCGGCCTCCACCTTGCCGGTGTTCCTGCTGGGCCTTCCGAGCGGCGCGCTGGCCGACATCCTCGACCGCCGGCGCTGGCTCGTGGCCACGCAGTTCTGGCTGGCCGGCACGGCCATCGTGCTGTGCGCGGCACTGGCGCTCGATTTGATGACCGCGCCGCTGTTGCTTGCGCTCACCTTCGCCAACGGCATCGGCCTCGCGCTGCGCTGGCCGGTGTTCTCGGCCATCGTGCCGGAGCTGGTGCCGCGTCCGCAGCTGCCGGCGGCGCTGGGCCTGAACGGCATCGCGATGAACGCCTCGCGCATCATCGGCCCGCTCACGGCCGGCATGCTGATCGCGAGCGCGGGGACGATCTGGGTGTTCGCGCTCAATGCGGTGCTGTCGGTGGCCTCGGGCTTCGTGGTGCTGCGCTGGCGGCGCGAGCACACGCCCAATCCGCTGGGGCGCGAGAAGCTGATCAGCGCGATGCGCGTGGGCGTGCAGTTCGTGCGGCAGTCGCAGCGCATGCGCGCGGTGTTGACGCGCATCTCCATCTTCTTCTTTCACTCGACGGCGCTGCTCGCATTGCTGCCGCTGCTGGCGCGCAACCTGAAAGGCGGCGATGCGGGCACCTTCACGCTGCTGCTGGCCGCGATGGGCATGGGCGCGATCATCGCGGTGCTGTTCCTGCCGCGGCTGCGCCAGGCGCTCGGGCGCGACCAACTGGTGCTGCGCGGCACGCTGCTGCAGTCGGGCGCCACGGCGGTGATGGCCTTCGCGCCCAACGCGTGGGTGGCGGTGCCGGCGATGTTCTTCGGCGGCATGGCGTGGATCACCGTGGCCAATTCGCTGTCGGTGTCGGCGCAGCTCGCGCTCCCGGACTGGGTGCGCGCACGCGGCATGTCGATGTACCAGATGGCCATCATGGGCGCGAGCGCGATCGGTGCGGCCATCTGGGGCCAGGTGGCGACGATGACGGCGCTGAACCTGAGCCTGGCGGTGGCCGCGGTGAGCGGCACGCTGCTGATGCTCGTCGCCCTGCGCTGGGTGACCGACGTGACCGGCGAGGACGACACCAGCCCCGCCGAAGCCGGCTGGGCCGCGGGGCCGCCGGCCGAGGCGCCGCAGGAAGAAGGGCGCGTGGTGATCACGGTCGAATACCTCATCGAGCCGGCGCGCGCCGCCGCCTTTCACATCGTCATGCAGCAGACGCGCCGCGCGCGCCTGAGCCAGGGCGCCATCGGCTGGGAGCTGCTGCACGACATCGCGCAGCCCAGCCGCTACGTGGAGCAGATCGTCGACGAGTCGTGGACCGACCACCTGCGCCGTTTCAACCGCGCGACGGCCAGCGACATGGTGCTGCGGGAGCGGCGGCTGGCGTTTCACATCGGCGAAACCTCGCCGGTCGTCACGCGCTACATCGTGCGGCGATGAAGCGCTCGCAAACCGCCACGCTCTTCAGTTGCCTCTTTCTCATCGGCGCCGCCGAAGTGATCGCCGGGCCGATGATGGGCGCCATGAGCGCCGACTTCGGCGTGCGCTCCAGCGCCATCGCCTACCTGCCCGCCGCCTACGGCCTGAGCTACGGCGCGGTGGCGCTGGTGGCGGGGCCGCTGTCGGACCGGTGGGGGCGCAGGCGGCCGCTGCTGGCGGGCTTGCTGGGCTTCGCGCTGCTGAGCGCGTCGATCCCGAGCGCGCCCCACCTGCTGGCGGCCATCGTGCTGTCGGCGCTGGCGGGCGTGTGCGCGGCCGTGGTGCAACCCAACTCGCTGGCGCTGGTGGCCGACGAATCGCCACCCGCACACATCGGCCGGCGCCTGGGCCAGGTGTTCATCGGGCTGATGCTGGCCTTCGTTCTCACGCCGGTGCTGGCGGGGCGGCTGGCGGACACGTGGGGATGGCGCTCGGCCTACTACGCGATGGCGGCCCTCGCCGTGCTGGCCGCGTTGGCGGTGGCGCGCAACTTCACCGACCGCCTGCCGGCCGCGCACGCGCACATGAACTTCCTGGCCACGCACCGCGAAGCCCTGAAGACGCCGGGCGCCCGCCGCCGGCTGTCGGCCAGCTACCTGTGGCTGGGCTGGGTCGCCGGCTTCGGGGCGGTCGTGGCGGAGGTCGCGTCGCGCAAGCTCTCGCTGTCGCCCACCGACACGGGCCTGCTGGCCGGCTTCTACGGCCTGGCCGTGATCGCGGGCAACCTTGCGAGCGGCAAGCTGCAGCGCGTATTCGGCGAAGCGGCACTGCCGGGCGCGGCGCTGGTCGCGGCCGTGGGCCTGCTCGGCTTCATGCTGCCGGTCGGCTCGATGACGCAACTGGCGCTGCTCGGCCTGCCGTGGGCCTTCGGCTATGGCTGCGCCGGCCCCCTGCACCACGCGCGGCTGAGCGCCCTGTCGGAGCGCTGCCGGGGCACCATCAACTCGTACCACGCGAGCTTGCTGAACCTGGGCATCTTCTCGGTCTCCTTCGCGCTGGGCACGGTCGCCCCGCGCTTCTCGATGACCGTGTTCTGCGGCCTCGCGGGCGTGGTCACGCTGCTGGGCGCGTGTCTGCTGCTGCCCTGGCCGGGCCGGAAGGCGCGAACCGCGGCGGCGTGAAGAGGGCGGGCGGGGTGCGGCTGCGCTGGCAACAGCGCTGCCATTGACCAGCCGATCGGGTTTGGTCGACGTTTTCGGAAGAACGCCCAGGCGTACGGGTAATTGCGTAGCTACTTTTTTTGACCGACTGGATGATTTAAGTCATCATCCGGCCATCGCGTCACAAGGACCACCCCGATGAATCCGCCTCCCCTGCGCAGCCGTTTCTGGTCCGACCTGACCAGCGAAGAGTTCTCCCGCCTCGACCGCGAACGGCTCATCGCCGTGCTGCCGGTGGGCGCCACCGAGCAGCACGGTCCGCATCTGCCGATGTCGACCGACACCGCCACCATCGACGGCATGGTGCGCGCCACGCTCCCGCACCTGCCCGACGACCTGCCGGTGCTCTTTCTGCCCACCGTGCCCTACGGCAAGAGCAACGAGCATTCGCGCTACCCGGGCACGCTCACCGTGTCGGCGAACACGCTGATCTCGCTGTGGAAGGACATCGGCGCCTGCGTTGCCAAGGCCGGCGTGCGCAAGCTCGTGCTCTACAACAGCCACGGCGGCCAGATGAGCGTGATGGACATCGTGGCACGCGACTTGCGCGAGGAATACGACATGATGGTCGTCGCCGCCAACTGGTACACGCTGGGCCTGCCCGAGGGCCTGTTCACCGCGCACGAAGGCAAGCACGGCATCCATGCGGGCGATCTCGAAAGCTCGGTGATGCTGCACCTCACGCCCGACTACGTGCGCCGCGACCAGTTCCAGAACTTCAGCTCGATGACCGAGCAACTGGCGGAAGAAAACAGGTTCCTCTCGATCACGCCCAGCGGCAAGCTCGGCTGGCAGATCCACGACATCAACCCCTCGGGCGCGGCCGGCGATGCCACGCGCGCCACGGCCGAGAAGGGCGCGGCGGTGCTCGACCACGTGGGCCGTCGTTTTGTCGAATTGCTGCACGAGGTGGACCGCTTCCCCCTGTCGCGCCTCGCCAACGAACCCGCGTGGAAATGAAGCTCACCCCCAGTCTTCGCGCACTTCGTGTCGCTTCGCCAACCCCCTTGCAGGGGGCAACACCGGCGGCCCGGCAAAGCCGGTTCCGCGGTGTTCCTGGCTTTGCATTGCGGTCCGCGTGCAGCACAGTGCCTCACTGACGCTCGGATTCGAACTCCCATGGAAATTCACACGCCATCCACCACGCCGCCGCTGGTCAGCCTGCGCCACGTCAGCAAGCGATTCGCCAACGGCACGCTCGCGCTGCAGGGCATGACGCTGGACATCGGCGAGCACGACTTCATCAGCTTCCTCGGCCCCTCGGGCTGCGGCAAGAGCACGGCGCTCAGGCTCATCGCCGGCCTCACCCGCCTCAGCTCGGGCGAGATGCACTGGTCCGGCGCCAACACCGGCGCGGCCAAGGACAGCAAGAACGACCGCGACCTGGGCTTCGTGTTCCAGGAGCCCACGCTCATGCCCTGGGCCAAGGTGTTCGACAACGTGTGGCTGCCGCTCAAGCTGGCCGGCCAGAGCCGCGATGCAGCGGCGCCGGTGGTGCAGCAGGTGCTGGAGATGGTCGGCCTCTCGCGCTTTGCCGACGTGTACCCGCGCGAGCTCTCGGGCGGCATGAAGATGCGCGTGTCCATCGCGCGTGCGCTGGTCACGCACCCGCGCCTCCTGCTGATGGACGAGCCCTTTGCCGCGCTCGATGAAATGACGCGCATCAAGCTCAACAACGACCTGCTCGCCATCTGGCGCGAGCACCGCTTCTCGGTGGTGTTCGTCACGCACAGCGTGTACGAGTCGGTGTACTTGTCGAACCGCATCGTGGTGATGGCCGCGCGCCCGGGCCGCGTGATCGACGAGATCCGCATCGACGAGCCCTATCCGCGCGGCGAGGAATTCCGCACCTCGAGCCGCTACAACGCGCACTGCACGGCGGTGTCGCAATCCCTGCACGGAGCCCTGCATGGCGTCGACATCGATCACTGAACCCGTCGCCCTCGCGGAGGTGGACACGGCACCTTCGGAAGCCTCGCTGCGCGCGCACGAAGACAAGCTGCGCCGTCGCGAATCGCTGCTGCGCATCGTCGTGCCCGCGGCCATCGTGGTGCTGCTGCTGCTCATCTGGGAATGGACGGTGCGCGCCAACAACATCCCGCACTACATCCTGCCCGCGCCCTCGCTGATCCTGAAGACGCTGTTCGACAACTGGGACACGCTCTCCAGCGCGCTGTGGTTCACGGTGAAGCTCACGCTGCTCGCACTGCTGGCGGCCATCGTCGGCGGCGTGCTGCTGGCCATTGCGTTCGCGCTCTTCAAGTGGGTGGAGATCGGCCTCTTCCCCATCGCGGTGATCCTGCAGGTGACGCCGATCATCGCGATCGCGCCGCTGATCCTGATCTACGTGTCGAGCACCACCGCGGCGCTGTTGCTGTGCGCGTGGATCGTGGCGTTCTTCCCGATCCTGTCGAACACCGTCATCGGCCTGAAGAGCGCCGACAGCAACCTGCGCGACCTGTTCCAGCTCTACAAGGCCTCGCCCTGGCAGACCTTCCGCTATCTGCTCGCGCCGAGCGCGCTGCCGTACTTCATGGCGGGCCTGAAGATCGCAGGCGGGCTGAGCCTGATCGGCGCGGTGGTCGCCGAGTTCACGGCCGGCACGGCAGGCAAGGAAACGGGCCTCGCCTCGCGCATTCTCGAATCGAGCTTCCGCACCGAGATCCCGATGATGTTCGCGGCGCTGCTGCTGGTGTCGTTGCTCGGCATCGTGATCTTCATCGTGTTCGCCGCCTTGTCGCGCCTCGTGCTCGGCCACTGGCACGAAAGCGAAATGCGCCGTGAACGCTAGGACGATGCACACAGTCACCGACTGGGACGCCGTGCGCGAAGACCTGCGCGGACTCAACCTCGTCACCGCGCCGAGCCAGAGGAAGCAACTGTCGAAAGACTTCTACTGGTACAGCCCCATCCTCACCGCGCAGCTCGCGGGCTGCGTGGCCGACCTCGTGGTCAAGGTCAGCACCGAGGACGACGTGCGGCAGGCCGCGGCCGTGGCCGCGAAGTGGAAGCTGCCGCTCACCGTGCGCGCGGGCGGCACCGGCAACTACGGCCAGTGCGTGCCGCTCGAAGGCGGCATCGTGCTCGACGTGACGCAGATGTGCCGCGTGCTCGACATCCAGGATGGCCGCATGCGCGTGGAAGCCGGTGCGCGCATGCACGACATCGACCTCGCCGCGCGCGAAACCGGACAGGCGTTGCGCATGTGGCCCTCGACCTGGCATGTGGCCAGCATCGGCGGTTTCATCGCGGGCGGCTTCGGTGGCATCGGGTCGTTCCGCCACGGCATCCTGCGCGACCCCGGCAACCTGCTGCGCGCGCGCGTGATGACGGTGGAGCATGAGCCGCGCATCATCGAACTGCACGGCGACGAGATCCAGCAGGTGCACCACGCCTATGGCACCAACGGCGTGATCCTCGATGTGGAGGTGGCCCTGAGCCCGGCCGTCGAATGGGTGCACTGCACGGTGCTGTTCGAGACCTACCGCGGTGCGCTCGACTTCGGCATCGCGGCGCAGGCGCCGACGCTCGACATCTTTTTGCTCTCGACGGTGGAGGCGCGCTTCTCCCCGTACTACACGGCGATGCGCGACCGCTTTCCGAGCGACCGGCACGCGGTGTTCACCATGGTCTCGCCGGAGTCGATGGCCGAGTTCCGCGCGCTCGCCGATGCGCACGGCGGCACGATTTCCGTCGCGGGCACCGAGGCCGAACTGCTCGCCGACGGCTTGCCGCCCGCGTACGAGTGCGCCTTCAACCACACGACGCTGCAGGCGCTGAAGGCCGACCGCGGCTGGACGTATCTGCAGGTCGCGTATGCACAACCGTTCGACCCGTCGGTGGTCGAGCGCCACCTGAAGATCTTCGGCGACGACGTGCTGCAGCACCAGGACTTCGCGCGTGCCAACGGCGAGTGCGGCACCTTCGGCATCCTGCTCGTGCGCTGGAAGGGCGAGGCCCACCAGTACGAGGTGATCCGCGAGATCGAATCGCAGGGCGGCTGCCAGATCTTCAACCCGCACGTGGTCACCATCGAGGACGGCGGCATGAAGACCATCGACACGCAGCAGATCGAATTCAAGAAGCGCAGCGACCCGATGGGCCTGATGAACCCCGGGAAAACGCGCGGCTGGACGCCCGAGATGGCCGTCGAACGCTGAAAAGATTTAGTCTCCGCATCCCGTACTTTTCAAAATCTCCACAGGAGCACGTCCCCATGCGCATCCCCGCTTTCAATCTCCGCCCGCTTGCCTTCGGCCTGGCCCTCGCCGGCGCCGCCTTCGCCGCGCAGGCGCAGGAAAAAGTGGTGTTCGCCACCAACTGGAAAGCGCAGGCCGGCCACGGCGGCTTCTACCAGGCGCTGGTGGACGGCACCTACAAGAAGTACGGCCTGGATGTGGACATCCAGCAGGGCGGCCCGATGGTCAACAACCGGCCGATGCTGCCGGCCGGCAAGGTCGACTTCCTCATGACCGGCAACCTGCTGCAGTCCTTCGACAACGTGAAGAACGGCGTGCCCACCGTGGTGGTCGCGGCCTTCTTCCAGAAGGACCCGCAGGCCATGTTCGCGCACCCGGGCCAGGGCTTCGACACCTTCAAGGACATGACCAAGGCGCCCGTCGCCTTCATCGGCAAGGACGGCCAGTTCAGCTTCTGGCAGTGGATGAAGTCGGAGCACGGCTTCAAGGATTCGCAGCTCAAGCCCTACACCTTCAACGTGGGCCCGTTCCTGGCGGACAAGAAGTCGATCCAGCAGGGCTACGCCATTTCCGAACCGCTGTCGATCAAGGCGCAAGCGGGCTTCGATCCGGTGGTGCAGCTGCTGGCCGACAACGGCTTCTCGACCTACTCGACAACCATCGAGACGCGCGCCGACCTCATCAAGACCAAGCCCGAGACGGTGCGCAAGTTCATCGAGGCCTCGATCATCGGCTGGAACAACTACCTCTACGGCGACAACAAGGCCGCCAACGAGATGATCGCCAAGATCAACCCCGACTCGCCCGTGGCCGCATCGCAGGGCTCCATCGAACTCATGAAGAAGATGGGCATCGTGGACAGCGGCGAATCGCTCACCAAGGGCATCGGCGCGATGGACGAGGCCCGCGTGAAGGACTTCTACGACAAGATGGTCAAGGCCGGTCTCTACAAGACGGGCGAGGTCGATCTCTCGAAGGTCGTGACCACGCAGTTCGTGAACAAGGGCGTCGGCGTCGACGTTCGCAAGAAGCTCACCGGCAAGTAATCCACATCGTCTTCGAAAGTTTTTCCCGTGGGTCGCGCGGGGCTTGCGCCGGGGTCAGATGCCGGCGCCTGGGTTGCCATAAGGCACCGCGCGGCCTTTTGTTCCTTGGGCTCTGACCCCGTCTCGCCGACAGGCGAACCGGCCCTCCACCATGAAAACGCTCGTCGTCCATTGCCATCCGAACCCTGACAGCTTCAACCACGCGCTCTACCGCACCGCTCTCGAAGCGCTCGAACGCCGGCACACCGTCCGCGCCATCGACCTCTACGCCGAGGGCTTCGATCCGACGCTCACCCGCGAAGAGCGCATTGCCTACATCGACAACCCCGACCTCATCCGCGAACGTGTGAAGCCACATGTCGAAGCGCTGCTGTGGGCCGAACACCTGGTGTTCGTATTCCCCATCTGGTTCTATGGGCCGCCCTCGATGCTCAAGGGCTGGCTGGAGCGGGTCTGGCTGCCGGGCGTGGCCTTCCTGCCGGCCGAGCGCAAGGGCCAGCTCACGAAGTCGGGCATGCGCCACATCCGGCGGCTGACGGTGGTGACCACGGGCGGCTCGCCGCGCTGGTTCCTGAAGGTGATCGGCGACCCGTGCAGACGACTGTTCACGCGGGGCCTGCGCGCGCTGTTCGCGTGGCGCTGCAAGGTGACGTGGCTGCAGCTGCACGACATGAACGCCGTCACCGAGCGCGACCGCACGCATTTCATCGAGCGCGTTTCGCGCAAGCTGCAGAACATCTAGAGAGCAGAGAGAAAGACAACCACCATGAGCCTCGAACGCACGCTGACCGTCCGCGTCGAACGCATCTCGCGCGAGACGCCGGAGATCCTAGCCTTCGAGCTGGCGCATCCGTGGGGGCGCGCACTGCCGGGGTACGAGGCCGGGGCGCACATCGACGTGCACATGCCGGGCGGCTTCTCGCGGCAGTACTCGTTGGCGCGGGCGCCATCGAACGCGCCTTCGTACGTGATCGGCGTGAAGCGCGAGCTGGCGAGCCGCGGCGGATCGGCCTCGATGCACGAGCGCGTGCGCGAGGGCGACCTGATCGCGATCAGCACGCCGCGCAACACCTTTCCGCTGCGCGAAGAAGCCGCGCATCACCTGCTGATGGCCGGCGGCATCGGCATGACGCCGCTGCTCGCGATGGCGCAGGCGCTCGCGGCGCGCGGTGCGTCGTTCACGCTGTGCGTGTTCGCGCGCAGCGAAGCGCACCTGGCGTTCGCCGAGGCGCTGCGCGATCCCGCGCTGGCGCCGCACCTGCGTCTTCATCTGGACCAGGGCGATGCATCGCAACGCATCGACCTGCAGGCGCTGCTGGCCGACCGGGCGCCGGACACGCACCTCTACGTCTGCGGCCCCGGCGGCTTCATGAAGGCGGTGCGCGAGGCGGCCGCGCATTGGCCCGAAGACGCATTGCACACCGAGTACTTCGCCGCACCGACCGACGCCAACACCACCACCGGCCTGCCCTTCACGCTGAAGCTCGCGCAGCGCGGCATCACGGTGCCGGTCGCGGCGGACCAGACCGCCGTCGATGCGCTGCACGAAGTGGG
Organism: Variovorax boronicumulans; assembly: GCF_030812215.1. Classification (GTDB taxonomy): domain Bacteria; phylum Pseudomonadota; class Gammaproteobacteria; order Burkholderiales; family Burkholderiaceae_C; genus Variovorax; species Variovorax boronicumulans_C. Next base: position 81,886 of record NZ_JAUSSG010000006.1, read on the forward strand.
TATCGACATTCCCGTGTCGTGCCAGCAGGGCCTGTGCGGCACCTGCGTGGTCGAGGGCGACGGCGAAGGCGCCGAGCACCGCGACTTCTGCCTCACGGGCACCGAGCGGCGCAGCAAGGTGGCGCTGTGCTGCTCGCGCGCCAAGGGCCTCGAACTGGTGCTGCAGCTGTGAGCGTGGAGGAAGCCGACAGTGAAGCCCCGGCCACGCGCGGCCGGTCGCGCAAGTACACGCAGGTGCTGGGCGTCATCTACCAGGCCGCCATCGAGGTGTTTGCGAGCGAAGGCCTGGCCGGTGCGACGACGCAGGCCATCGCCGACAAGGCCGGGCTCTCGAAGGCGCAGCTGCACTACTACATCGACAGCAAGGAGGCGCTCTACCGCCTGGTGCTGCAGGACATCCTGAACGACTGGATCGTGGTGTTCGGCTTCAGCGACGAGGCCTTCGGCCCGCGCAAGGTGCTGAGCGACCTGATCCACCGCAAGATGGTGTTCTCGTTCCAGCACCCGCTGCGCTCGCGCATCTTCACCGCCGAGATGATGCGCGGCGCGCCGGTGCTCAACACCATGATGGACACGAGCAAGGCGCGCACCGACCAGGCCGCCGCGGTCATCCAGAACTGGATGAACCAGGGCCTGATGGACACCGCCGACCCGATGCTGGTGCTGTTCCACATCTGGGCGGTCACGCAGTTCTATGCGGACCACGCCACGCAGGCCGCTTACTTCCGCAACGTCGCGCAGGACGGCGACGACAAGGACCGGCGCTACCTGATCGAGCAGGTGACGGATTTCCTGCTGAAGGGTGCAGGCGTCAAGTAAGTCCCGCTATGGCTTCTTCGCGAAACACCGCGGGACCGGCTTTGCCGGACTGCAGGTGTTGCCCCCGGTAGGGGAAGGAGAAGCGACACGAAGTGCGCGAAGCCTGGGGGCGAGCTTATTTCGGCAGGTACATGGTGGCTTCGACTTCGACCAGCACCTCATCGCCCGGCAGGAAGCGCGACACCTCGACCACTGTGCTCACCGGCGGCTCGCCCGGATAGAAGAGGCCGCGCACGCGGTTGTAGAACGCGTAGTGCGGCAGGTGGCGGAAGTACTGCACCAGCTTGACCACGTCGTCCATCGTGCCGCCATGCTCGGCGGCAATCTGGCGGATGCGCTCCAGCACGAACCAGCTCTGCGCGACGATGGCGGCCTCGAACACATCGACCGACATCTGGCCGGTGGCGTAGCCCACGCCCTGCAATGCGGTGCGGGCTTCTTCGGGAATGTCGTCGTAGCCTGCAACGGCGCGGCGCTTGGCCGGATCGACCGCGACCACGCCGCTCATGAAGACGAAATCGCCGACGCGTTTCGCGGCGGCGTAGTTGGCCATTGGCTTGCCCATGCTCATAGTGATTTCTCCAGAATTCGACCGGCACGGATGACAGTGCGTTCGCGCCCGCGCGGCCCGATGAGCTCGTGCTCGCCGGTGGCCGCGAGCAGCACCAGGTCCGCGGGGCAGCCCGGTGCGATGCGGCCGTCCCACGCGAGGCCCAGTGCCTTCGCGGGGCTGACGGTGATCGCATCGAGCCAGTCGCTCGCGGGCGCGAGGTGCGCCATCTGCACGCCGAGGCCGAAGGTCTCCACGAGGTCGTAGCTGCCGTAGGGATAGAAGGCGTCCTGCACGTTGTCCGTGGCCAGGCTCGCACGCAAGCCCCGTGCCGCCGCTTCGTGGATGCGCGTGATGCCGCGCGGCACCGGGGTGCGGTCCCAGGCGCCTTGCAGGTAGAGGTTGGTGGTCGGCAGCGCGACGATGTGGATTCCGGCACCGGCGCAGAGCGCGAGCGTTTCGTTCGCGACGGCGTCGTCCTGCATCGAGAGCGAGCAGCAGTGGCCGCAGACGACGCCCAGCTTGAAGTCGCGCGCACGCACCAGCTGGGCGATGCTGCGCAGGCCCGTCGCTTCGGCGTCGAGCCCTTCGTCGACATGGAAGTCGAGGCCGAGGCCGTGCTGCTGCGCCAGGTCGAACACGCGGCCCAGCTTGTGGACGATGCCTTCGTTGCGATAGACGAACGCGCCGAGCACGCCGCCCGCGCGCTTCACTTCGCGCGCGATGCGCTCGCCGGCTGCGAGGTCCGCGAACACGTCGAGCGGGGTGAGCGAGACGAACTGCAGCGCGATGCGGCCGCGCCATTCTTCGCGCAGCGCCTCGAACACGGCCAGCGCGGCCGGCGGCTCGGGCTGCACCCAATCGATGTGCGTACGCAGCGCGCGCGTGCCCGATTGCCAGGCATCGTGCAACGCCCTTTCCATGCGCAGGCGCAGCGTCTCGCCGGTCCAGCCGGCGCGGTGCTTTTCCATGCGCTCGATGGCCGCGAACAGGTTGCCCTGCGCGGCGCCCACTTCCTGCACCGTGTAGTTCTTGTCGATGTGCGCATGCGCCTCGACCAGCGCGCTCAGCAGCGTGCCGCGCGCCTGCGTTTGCGAGGCGCTGGGCACGATGGTCGCGACCTTGTCGCCATCGAGCGTGACGTCGAAGACCTGCGCCTCGCCCGCCGCGAAGCCACGCAGCGGTGCCGGAATGCGCAGGGCCTCCAGCTTCATGCGCGTTGCTGCAATGCGCGCAGCCAGCCCAGTCCCGCGGAGGTGCCGCCGGGCTCCGAGCCGCGCTTGGGTCGGTACTCGCAGCCGACCCAGCCCTGCCAGCCGCTTTGCTTCGAGACCTCGTCGATCACGTCGAAGAGGTAGCCGTAGTTCTGCTCGCCGATGTCGGGCTCGTGGCGCTCGGGCACGCCGGCGATCTGCAGGTGGCCGACGCGGCCGGTCGGCAGGTACTTGCGGATCTTCATCGCCACGTCGCCTTCGACGATCTGGCAGTGATACAGGTCCATCTGCACCTTGAGGTTCGGTGCGCCCACGGTCTCGACGATCTCGTGTGCATCGTCCTGCCGATTCAGGAAGAAGCCCGGGATGTCGCGCGTGTTGATCGGCTCGATCAGCACGTCGCGGCCCGCCTTGGCGGCCTCTTCCGCGGCAAAGCGCAGGTTGTCGAGGTACACGGGCCGCACCGCATCGCGCTGGAGGTCTTGCGGTACGAGGCCGGCCATGACGTGGATGCGCGGGCAATCGAGCGCCACGGCGTAGTCGATGGCTTTCGCGATGCCTTCGCGGAATTCGGCGTCGCGCCCGGGCAGGCATGCGAGGCCGCGTTCGCCGCCGTCCCAGTTGCCAGGCGGGCCGTTGAAGAGCACCTGCTGCAGGCCGTTGTGCTTCAGGCGCGCGACGATCTCTTCTTTGGCAAAGGCATAGGGGAACAGGTATTCGACGGCCTTGAAGCCGTCCTTGGCGGCGGCGTCGAAGCGGTCGAGGAAGTCGAGCTCGGGATAGAGCATCGAGAGGTTGGCTGCGAATTGGGGCATGGTTTCTTTGACTACCAGCGCGCACCGAACGTGGTGCGCAGTTCATCGATCTGATCGGCATCCAGCGGCGCGGGCCTTGCGGCGCCGGTGAGCATCTGGAGCCTGGCGGTTTCCTCGAGTTCCTCGAGCACCGCCATGGCGGCGCCCGGCGTCTCGTGCCACACGTTGGGGCCGAGGCGTTCGAGCATCACGGCACGAAGGGGCGTGCCGGCGGCGCCGAAGCGCTCGATGGCCTGCGCCACCTTGTCTGCTGCCTCGGGTGCGCCGGGGCGGTGATACGGAATGAGCGGCACGTGGCCGACCTTCATCACGAAGTAAGGCGTGAGCGCGGGCAGCAGTTCATCGCCCGGTGCATTCAGCGTGAGCGCGACGCAATGCGTGCTGTGCGTGTGGATGACGCAGGCGGTCTGTGCATCGAACCTGCACGCCGCCGCGTAGATGCGCGTGTGCAGCGCGATGGTCTTGCTGGCGCGGTCGCCGCCGGTCTGCCTGCCATCCGCATCGAGCCGTGCAAGCCGCGCCGGATCGAGAAAACCGAGGCAGGCATCGGTCGGCGTGATGAGAAAGCCATCGTCCAGCCGCATGCTGATGTTGCCCGCCGTCGCATGCACATAGCCGCGCTCGAACAGGCTGCGGCCGACCCGGCAGATTTCTTCGCGTGCTTGGTTCTCGGTCATGCCAGCACTGTAAAGGCCTTGGTGAAGAAATCGTCGCCACCGAAGTTGCCGGACTTGAGCGCGATGTGCACGCCTGCACCCTGCGCGGCCTCGGCGCGCGCGTGGCACCACGGCACGCCGGGGTCGATCTGCGGGCCGATCTGCATCTGCGCGATGCCCAGCGCCTGCACGCAGGCGCCGGAGGTCTCGCCGCCCGCCACCACGAGCTGGCGCACGCCCAGGTCGACCAGGCCGCGCGCGATGGCGGCGATGGCGCGCTCGACCATCGCACCGGCCTCCTCCACGCCGAGCTTGCCCTGCACCGATTTCACGGCACCGGCCTCGGCGGTGGAGTAGACCAGCACCGGTTGCTTGCCGACCAGCGGCGCAGCCCAGGCCAATGCTTCAGCCGCGACATCGACGCCCGCCGCGATGCGCAGCGGATCGATCGCCAATGCCGCGCCGCCGCGTTGAATGAAGTCGAGCACCTGCCGGTTGGTGGCGAGCGAGCAACTGCCCGACACCACGGCACGCAACCCGCTCGCTGCCGGCAATGCGCTGGCTTGCGAAGAAGGCGAGAGCCCGAAGTTGGCGGGCAGCCCGATGGCCACGCCCGAACCTGCAGTGACCAGCGGCATCTTCGCGATCGCGGGGCCGAGGCGCAGCAGGTCATCGTTCGACACCGCATCGACGATGGCGATCGAGATGCCCTCGCTCTTGAGTTGCGCGATGCGCTCCGTGATGGCCGCATCGCCGCGCGCCACCACCGTGTGATCGATGAGCCCCACCTTGCGCGTGCACTGCGCCTGCAGCACGCGCACGAGGTTCGCATCGGTCATCGGCGTGAGCGGATGGTTCTGCATGCCGCTCTCGTTGAGCAGCACATCGCCCGCGAACAGGTAGCCCTTGAACACGGTGCGCTTGTTGTCGGGAAAGGCTGGCGTGGCGATGGTGAAGTCGCACTTGAGCGCCTCCATCAACGCCTCGGTGACGGGGCCGATGTTGCCCTGCGCCGTGCTGTCGAACGTGGAGCAGTACTTGAAGTAGATCTGCTGCGCGCCCTGCGCCTGCAGCCAGCGCAGCGCATCGAGCGACTGCGCGATGGCCTCGGCCGGCGCGATGGTGCGCGACTTGAGCGCGACCACGACGGCATCGACATCCGCATCCAAGGGCGTGGCCGGCACGCCGATGGCCTGCACCACGCGCATGCCCGCGCGCACGAGGTTGTTGGCGAGGTCGGTCGCACCGGTGAAGTCGTCGGCGATACAGCCGAGCACTAGTTTGCCCATGGATCAGTCCTTGATGGCAACAGGCAGTACGGGCAGCTTCACCGCCTGCGGGTTCTCGCGCACGTAGTCGCGCAGGATGGCGTCGAAGCTCGCGTCGGCTTTGAGGCCCAACGCCTCGGCGCGCGCGGCGTGGATGCGGCTCGGCCAGCTGGTCACGATCTTGGCGACCTGCGCATCGGGCGTCCAGTCGATCAAACCCGTGGCGTCCTTGCCGGCGATGCGTTCGAGCGCGTCGGCCATCTCGCGCACGGTGGTGGTCAGCGCAGGCAGGTTGATGGCGGTGCGCGCGCCCCATTCGGCCGCGCTCGCGGTGGCCGCGCGCACGATGCCCGCGACGGTGTTGCCGGGCGAAGCCAGCGCGACCGGCGTCTCGGGCGCCACGGGGCAGCGCGCCCGCTCGCCGGCCAGCGGCTCGCGCAGCATGCCGCTCAGGAAGCTGGAGGCCGCGCCGTTCGGGCGACCCGGCCGCACCGAGACGGTCATGAGCCGCACGTTGCGGCCCTGCACGAAGCCCTTGCGCGTGAAGTCGGCGACGAGCTGTTCGCCGATGAATTTCTGGATGCCGTAGCTGTTCTGCGGCGTCGGCAGCGTCGTGTCCTCGATCACCGCGGGCAGGCGCTGCTCGGGCGAATCGCCGAACACGGCCACCGAGCTGGAAAACACGAACACCGGCGCATGACCCGCGCGGCGGCAGGCATCGAGCAGGGCGCGGGTGGTGTCGAGGTTGCTGCGCATGCCGAGGTCGAAGTCGGCCTCGCATTCGCCGCTCACGGCGGCGGCGAGGTGGAACACGGCATCGGTGTCGGCCAGCGGCAATGCGCCATTGCCGGCCTGCTCGTACAGGTCGCCCTGCACGAACTGGATGCGCGCATCGGCTGCAAGGTCGGCAGGCGGCGGCACGCGGTCGGCCAGCGTGATGCGTGCGATGTCTTTCGCTGCGCCGCCGGCCAGTGCGAGCGGGCCGCCTGCGAGCAGCGTGCGCGCGAGCCGTGCGCCGAGGAAGCCGCAGCCGCCGGTGATGAGGATGTTCATGGTGTCGTCTTGTCTTTGCGGATTCGTTCAGGAAATGGCGGGCAGGAAGCGCAACAGCGCATCGGCCACCGCCCCGGGCGCTTCGCGCTGTGGGAAGTGGCCCACGCCGTCGAGCAGTTCGCGGCGGTAGGGGCCGCTGAAGAAGCGCTCCTTGCCGGCCGAGGTGTCGGGATGATTGCAGCTGTCGGCCGCGCCGTGCAGCACGAGCGTGGGCACGGGCAGCACCGGCGCGGGGTGGAGCGCGGCATCGTCAGCGGCATAGCGCGGATCGCCGGGCGTGAAGCCCCAGCGGTGGCGGTACGAATGCAGCACCACCTTCGCCCAGTCGTCGCCTTCGAAGGCGGCGGCGGTGGCCTCGAACTCGGCGGGGTCGTACCAGCCTTCGGGCGCCCAGGTGTTCCACATCGTCCGCGTGAAGGCGATGCGGTCGTCGTGCACCGTGCGCTCGCCGCGCGGCGTGGCCATGTACCAGTGGTACCAGTAGTTGCGCGCCTGTTCGAGCGCCATCGGCTGGTCGGGGGCGTTGGTGCCGTAGCCGACCGACATCAGCACCAGCGCGCGCGCCACCTCGGGCCGGAGGCCGCAGGCATTGGCGACCGCGCGGGCGCCCCAGTCGTGGCCGACCAGCGCGGGCCTGTCGAGGCCGAGTGCGTCGATGAAGTCGAGCAGGTCGCGGCCGAGCGCGGAGAGCTGGCCGCTGCGCGGCGTGTCGTCATGCAGGAAGCGCGTGGGCGAAAAGCCGCGCAGCGCGGGAGCGAGCACACGCCAGCCGGCCCCGGCGAGCGTCGGCGCCACGCCGTGCCAGCAGCGCGGGCTGTCGGGCCAGCCGTGCATCAGCACGACGGTCGCGGCACCGCCGGGGTTCCATTCTTCGTAGCCGATGCGCAGCAGCGGCGTGTCGACGGTCTTGATGTCGCTCATGAGGCTTTTCCTTTCGCGGCGGGCAGTTCGATGCCCGGAAAGATCTTGATGACCGCGCTGTCGTCTTCGCGCGCGAAGCCCGCGGTCGATGCCTGCATGAACATCTGGTGCGCGGTGGACGACAGCGGCAGCGGAAACTTGCTCGCGCGCGCCACGTCGAGCACCAGCCCCAGGTCCTTCACGAAGATGTCGACGGCCGACAGCGGCGTGTAGTCGCCCGCGAGCACGTGCGCCATGCGGTTCTCGAACATCCAGCTGTTGCCCGCGCTGTGCGTGATGACTTCATAGAGCGCGTCGGGGTCCACGCCTTCGCGCAGGCCAAGCGCCATCGCTTCGGCGGCCGCGGCGATGTGCACGCCGGCCAGGAGCTGGTTGATGACCTTCACCTTGCTGCCCGCGCCGGCCGAGTCGCCGAGGCGGTAGACCTTGGCGGCCATCGCGTCGAGCGTGCCGCCGGCCCTGGCGTAGGCGGCGGGCGTGCCGGCGGTCATCATCGTCATCTGTCCGCTCGCGGCCTTCGCGGCGCCGCCGGAAATCGGCGCGTCGAGGTACAGGATGCCCTGCGCCGCGAGGCGCGCTTCGAGCGCGACCGACCAGTTCGGATCGACGGTCGAGCACATCACGAAGAGGCTGCCGGGTTTCATCGACGCCGCGCAGCCCGGCGTGGTGCCGTCGCCGAACAGCACCGATTCGGTCTGCGCCGCGTTGACGACCACGCTGACCACGATGTCGCACTGCGCGCCGAGCGCGGCCAGCGTGTCGCAGGCCGTGCCGCCATCGCGCGCGAAGGTTTCGGCGACGCCGGGGCGCACGTCGAACACATGCGGCGCATGGCCCGCGCGGCGCAGCGATTGCGCCATGCCGCTGCCCATGGCGCCGAGGCCCACGAGGCCAACGACGGGGGGAGTGTTGCTGGAGGTGTCTGTCATGGTGTCGTTTCTCCGGTCAGCGATTGACGAGTTGCTTGGGCGTGAGCCAGACGCCGACGGCGCCGAGCACCAGCGCCGCGGCCAGCACGTACATGCCGATCTGCGTGCTGCCCGTGAGGTCCTTGAGGTAGCCGATGAGGTACGGGCTCACGAAGCCCGCGAGGTTCCCCACCGAGTTGATGGCCGCAATGCCCGCGGCCGCGGCCGTGCCCGAGAGGAACGCGGTCGGCAGCGACCAGAAGAGCGGCGCACAGGTCAGCACACCGGCCGCAGCGAGCGAGAGGAACGCAAGCGACACGGCCGTGTTCTGCGTGTACGAAGCGGCCACGGTGAAGCCCACGGCGCCCATCATCGCGGGCACGATCAAGTGCCAGCGGCGCTCCTGCCGGCGGTCGGCGCTGCGGCCGAAGAGGTTCATCGCGACGATCGCGCAGACGAACGGGATCGCGCTCAGGAGGCCGATGTTGAAGTTGCCCTGCACGCCCGTCGCCTTCACCAGCGTGGGCAGCCAGAAGGTCAGCGCGTACTGGCCCATGACGAAGGCGAAGTAGATGAGCGCCATCCACCACACGCGCGCATCGCGGAACACTGCCGCCACCGAGTGCGGCCCCTTGGCGCCGTGCGCCTGGTCGCGCTCGACCTCGCGCTGGAGCAAGGCCTTTTCCTCGGGCGAGAGCCAGCGCGCCTGCTGGATGCCGTTGTCCAGGTAGAAGAGAACCATCACGCCGACCAGCACCGCAGGAATGGCTTCGATGATGAACATCCACTGCCAGCCGTGCATCGACGAGACGCCGTGGAACGCATCCATGATCCAGCCCGACAGCGGGTTGCCGAAGATGCCCGCCACCGGGATCGCCGACATGAAGACCGCGATGATCCGCGCGCGCCGGTGCGACGGGTACCAGTGCGTGAGGTAGAGGATCACGCCGGGATAGAAGCCCGCCTCGGCCACGCCGAGCAGGAACCGCAGGATGTAGAAGCTGGTGGGCGTTTCCACGAACACGAAGCATGCCGAGAGGATGCCCCAGGTGATCATGATTCGCGCGATCCACATGCGCGCGCCGACGCGGTTGAGCAGCAGGTTGCTCGGCACCTCGAAGAGGAAGTAGCCGAGGAAGAAGATGCCCGCGCCGAGGCCGAACACCGTTTCGCTGAAACCGAGGTCCTGCCCCATCTGCAGCTTGGCGAAGCCGACGTTCACCCGGTCGAGGTACGCGACCACGTAGCAGAGCATCAGGAAGGGAACGAGGCGCCAGAAGACCTTGGAATACGCACGCTTCTCGAGCGCGGTGTCGGCGGGCAGGCCGGCCATGGCCGAAGGCGCGCCGGCCTGGAGGGTGGAAGTCATGACAGGGAAGTCCGCTTGGAGCTTTGGATGAAAAGCCTGGATGAGGAAGCGAGGTCGTCCCGTCGCCATGCAGCGCGGCCGCCTCTTGATTTGTCAGGTCATCATACAAATTCAAGACAAGTTGACCGACCCGGGTAAACCCTCGGGCTACACCTCGTTTCCTTCTTCTTATTTGCCCGCGGGCCAGCCTTCGACCAGGGGCCGCGCGAGCTGCGCGCCTTCCTGCTGCCAGAAGGCGGGGTCGGCCTGCTCGATGCGGCGGATCGCGTTGTCCATGTGCGACTTGGCGGCCTCGCGGGCGCGAAGCGCGTCGCCGGCCTCGATGGCCTCGACGATCTGCGCGTGCTCCTGTGCCACTTCGCGCGCGAAGTCCGCGCGGCGCGCTTCGTTGGCACGGGTGACGCGCGTGGCGCCGTGCAGGAACTGCCGCAGGTATTGCAGCGTGCCGATCAGGAACGGGTTGCGTGCGGCCTCGGCGATGGCGCGATGAAAGCGCACGTCTTCGTCGGCGCCGTTGCCGCCGGCAGCCACCGCGGCATTCAGTGCGTCGATGGCGTCGCGGATGCGCTGCACATCTTCAGGGGTGCGGCGCTCGGCGGCCAGCGCGGCCACTTCGGCTTCGAGCGCGCGGCGCAGCTCGACCATCTGGATCACCGCTTCGCGCGAGGCGACATGCGGCATCTCGAAGCGCAGCGGCTCGACACCGGCAGCACGCACATACACGCCGCTGCCCTGGCGCGAATCCACGAGCCCCAGCGACTTGAGCCGCGAGACCGCTTCGCGCACCACGGTGCGGCTCACGCCGAACTGCTCGGCGAGCACCGCTTCGGTGGGCAGCCGGTCGCCTTCGGACAGGCGCCCGCTGCGGACCTCGGCCGCGAGCGCATCGGCCACCTGGTCGGCCAGGCGGACGGCGGGGGCGAGGGATTGGAAGCGGGCGGTCATATGAACCGCGCGACTCTAACGCAGGCCCGCGCCCCTGCCGGGGTTCACCCCAGTGCGTAGCGAGCCGCCCGCGCGATGCTCGCCGCGTCCACGCCAAAGAATGAACGCAATGCCGCGCGCGTGTCGCTGCGGCCGAAGCCATCGGTGCCGAGCGTGAGGTAGCGGCGGCCTTCGGGCAGGAAGGCGCGCACGCTCTCGGGCACGCTGCGCACGTAGTCGGTGGCGGCAATGATCGGGGCCTTGCCGGCACCGAGTTGCTGCGCGATGAACGGCACGCCGGCTTCTTCGCCCGCGATGGCGCGCTGCTCGCTCGCCAAGCCGTCGCGCGCGAGTTCGCTCCAGCTCGTGACGCTGAACACCTCGGCCTCGATGCCTTCGTCGGCCAGCAACTGCGCGGCCTTGACGACTTCCGTGAGGATCGCGCCCGAGCCCATCAGCGTGACCTTCTGCTTCGCCTTGCCCTTGGCCGGCGCATAGGTGCCGAAGCGATAGCAGCCGTGCAGGATGTCGGATTCGGCACCCGCGGGCACATCGGGCTGCGCGTAGTTCTCGTTCATGAGCGTGACGTAATAGAAAACGTCCTTCTGCTCGACCATCATTTCGCGGATGCCCGCGTCGACGATCACCGCCATCTCGCCCGCGTAGGCCGGGTCGTAGGCCTTGCAGTTCGGGATGGTCGCGGCCACGAGGTGACTGCTGCCGTCCTGGTGCTGCAGGCCTTCGCCGCCGAGCGTGGTGCGGCCGGACGTGGCGCCGAGCAAGAAGCCGCGTGCGCGCTGATCCGCCGCGGCCCAGATCGCATCGCCCACCCGCTGGAAGCCGAACATCGAGTAGTAGATGTAGAAGGGCAGCATCGCCAGGCCATGCACGCTGTAGCTGGTGGCCGCGGCCGTCCAGCTCGCAATGGCGCCGGCTTCGCTGATGCCCTCTTCGAGGATCTGCCCGTCGGTGGCTTCGCGATAACTCAGCACCGAGCCGATGTCTTCGGGCGCATAGCGCTGGCCCACGCTCGAATAGATGCCCACCTGCTTGAACAAGTTGGCCATGCCGAAGGTGCGCGCCTCGTCGGCCACGATGGGCACGATGCGCGGGCCGAGCGCCTTGTCCTTCAGGAGGTTGCCCAGCATGCGCACGAACGCCATCGTGGTGCTCATCTCCTTGCCGGCCGCCGCGGTGGCGAACTGGGCGTAGCTCGCGATGTCGGGCTTGGGCACCACGTCGCACGCGGTCTCGCGGCGCGGCATGGCGCCGCCGAGCGCTTCGCGGTGCTGGCGCAGGTACCGCATCTCGGCGCTGTCTTCGGCCGGGCGGTAGAAGTCCATCGCGGTGGCTTGCGCGTCGGTGAGCGGCAGGTTGAAGCGGTCGCGGAATTCGATGAGGTCCACGTCGCCCATCTTCTTGTGCGAGTGCGTGGTCATCTTGCCCTGCGCGGCGCTGCCCATGCCGTAGCCCTTCTTGGTATGGGCGAGGATCACTGTGGGCTGGCCCTTGTGCTTGGCGGCTGCGGCGTAGGCGGCATGGATCTTCACGAGGTCGTGGCCGCCGCGCTTGAGGCGGTCGATCTGCTCGTCGGTCATGCCTTCGGCCAGGCGCGCGAGCTCGGGGTTCTGGCCGAAGAAGTTGTCGCGGTTGAAGCGGCCGTCCTTCGCGGCGAAGGTCTGCATCTGGCCGTCGACGGTGTTGGCGAACACGCGGGCCAATGCACCGCTCACGTCCTGCGCGAAGAGGCCGTCCCAGTCGCTGCCCCACACGAGCTTGACGACGTTCCAGCCCGCGCCGGCGAAGAGCTTTTCGAGCTCGTCGATGATGCGGCCGTTGCCGCGCACCGGGCCGTCCAGGCGCTGCAGGTTGCAGTTGACGACCCACACGAGGTTGTCGAGCTTCTCGCGTGCGGCCAGCGTCAGCGCACTCATCGATTCGGGCTCGTCCATCTCGCCGTCGCCGAACACGCCCCAGACCTTGCGGCCTTCGCAATTGAGCAGGTTGCGATGCGTGAGATAGCGCATGAAGCGCGCGTGATAGATCGAGCTGATGGGGCCGATGCCCATCGAGCCGGTGGGGAACTGCCAGAAGTCCGGCATGAGGTACGGATGCGGATAGCTGCTGAGGCCGCGCGCGCCGCTGCCATCGGTGAAGGCCGGCGCGGTGAGTTCCTGGCGATAGTGCGCAAGGTCTTCTTCGCTCAGGCGCCCTTCGAGGAACGCCCGCGCATAGACGCCCGGCGCGCTGTGCGGCTGGAAGAACACGAGGTCGCCGCGGTGCGCTTCGCTGCGCGCGTGGAAGAAGTGGTTGAAGCCCGTCTCGAACAGGTCGGCCGCGCTCGCATAACTCGCGATGTGGCCGCCGAGCTCGCCATACGCCTGGTTGGCCTTGGCCACCATGGCGAGCGCGTTCCAGCGCATCAGCGACGCCAGGCGCTCTTCCACCGCGAGGTCGCCGGGGAACGGCGGCTGGTCTTCGGCGGCGATGGTGTTGACGTAAGGCGTCGCGAGTTCGGGTTGCCAGCCGATGCGCTGCTGGCGCGCGACGCGTGCCAGTTCGACCAGCATCTGGCGCGCGCGCTGCGGGCCCTGCGTTTGCGCGAGCGCCAGGAAGGCGTCGCGCCATTCGGCGGTCTCCGCGGGATCGGGGTCGTTCGACATCGGGGTATCGAGCAACAAGGCGCGCATCTGGTCGGCTGAAATCGGGGCGTTCATGGCGGCACTTTAAGCCGGTACACGGAAAATTAGCTACCGGCGCCGGCAATTCCATGCCAGCGTCTCAGCATAAAATGCTGCCATCTCTTGATTTCGAAGCATTTCATGCAACTCGATGCCATCGACCTGCGCATTCTCGACGAGCTGCAACGCGACGGCGCGCTGTCGAACGTGGAGCTCGCGCGCCGCGTGCACCTCTCGCCCTCGCCGTGCCTGGCGCGCGTGAAGGTGCTCGAAGCGAACGGCGTGATCGACCGCTACGTGGCGCTCGCGAGCGCGAAGGCGCTGGGCCTCGGGCTCAACGTGTTCATCTCGATCAGCCTGACGACGCAGAGCAAGCAGTCGCTCGCCGACTTCGAGCAACGTATCGCCGAGCACGACGAGGTGATGGAGTGCTACCTGATGACCGGCGACAGCGACTACCTGATCCGCATCGCCGTGGCCGACATGGCGGCGCTGGAGCGGTTCATCATGGAACAGCTCACGCCGATTCCGGGCATCGAGAAAATCCGCTCGAGCTTTGCGCTCAAGCAGGTCAGATACAAGACGGCGCTGCCGTTGCCGGCAGCGCCGTCCTAGCTGACGCTTACTTCGAGAGCTTCAGCTGGATCGGGTCGGCCGTGAGGTAGCCGACGGCTGCGCTGAAGCGATCCTTGTAGTTCGCGCGCACCAGCGGATCGAGCGTGGGCTGCACCAGCGAATGGATGCCGCCCCAGTCGCCCGGATGCTGGAAGTTGCTCATGATGTAGGTCCAGCCGTTGATCTCGTCGACCGCGTGCAGGCCGGTCGACTCGCCGCCCGCGGGGATCGACATGATGCGTGCGAGCTTCTTCGTGTCGATGTTGTAGGCCCACAGGAAGTTGTTGACGTGGCTGCTGCTGTCCTCGCCGATGAACAGCGTGCGCATCTTTTCCGAGAACTTGAGGTTGTCGGGGTTGCCGATGGTGTCGGGGCTGGAGGTGTTGCCCAGTGCGTCGGGCGTGTCGAGGTCCTTGCCCACGATCAGCGCGCGGGTCTGCGTCGGCACCCATTCGCTGTTGATGGCGGTGCCGTCGGCATCCTTCTGTCCACCACCGAGGTTGTGCGCCATCACGCCGCCGGCGCTGAGCTTCTTGGGCAGCGCGATGTTGGTCGCGGCCGACCAGCCCTTGCCGCCGCTGACCATCGAGTCCTGGATGTTCTGCAGCGCGGAGTAGGCGACCTTGTCCTTGATGTTGACCGTCGTGCCTTCCATCTTGGTGAAGGCCATGCTGGCGCCCTTGAGGTTGGCGTAGCGATGGGTCTCGAGGTAGGCGGCGGCCTTCTCCATGCCGGGCTTGAGCTTGACCCAGTTGGCCGCGCCGTTGGCGAACAGCTTGGTGTAGCTGGCGTCGCCCGGATCGGCCGTCTTCACGTCCATGATGTCGAGCGGCTTGAGCGTGTTGGCGAGGTTCTCGATCTCGGCGCTGGTCGCGTGGCCGAGCTTGATCCAGGTGATCTTCGTGGGCGCGGCGGCCGGATCGATCGAGTAGCCCGCGTCGTACCTGGCGACGTAGAGCGTGCCGGCCGACAGGTCTTTTTCCTTGTCGGCCACGAACATGAAGAAGCCGCCGTTGGTGTAGTCGTCGCCCATGATGGCGGTGCGCTGGTCGGGCATGACCTGGATCAGCTCGTGCGAGATCCGGCCCATGCAGTAGTGCTTCTTGACGCTGCCGGTGCCGTCGGGGTTGACGGTCACTTCGGGCAGGTGGCCGTAGTGGTAGACGTTGGCCGTGGTCTCGTCGCCGAACACGTTCTTGCTGTAGGCCTTGAACTGCTTGTCGGCCGAGGAGCCGACGGCGGCAAACGCATCGGGCTCGTATTCCTCGCTCGACAGATGGGTGTTCCAGGGCGACAGGCTCGCGCCGCAGGTGATCCACAGGCCGTGGGCGCTGGACATGTCGACGTTGTGGTACTTCACAAGGCTCAGCTTGCCGGTGGTCTGGTCCTGGTCGAGCGTGAGCACGGCGATGGGGGACGGCAGCACGCCATAGGTGTCGGCACCGCTCTGGTCGCGCGTGTTGTATTCGAACTGGACGACGGCGAACACCGGCTTGCCCTTGACGCCGGCCACGTTGGCGTTCGGCAGCGAGAGCAGCGAGGTGCCGTCGGGGCTGTCCGAGAAGAACTGGCGCTCCTTGCCGGCGACCGAGGCGTCGATGATCGGCTTGTTGTTGATATCGACATAGCCGCCGGCGAGGATCTTGCCGCCCTTGCCGTCGGACACCATGTCGCCCGTCAGGAAGAAGGGCTGGTAGGCCAGCTTGTATTCGGTGGAGCTGCCGTTGTCGAACGACACCTTGAGCGTGGAGCCGACCGTGGTGGTGGCCATGGCGGGTGCGTTGGCGAGCGTGGGTGCGGCCATGCCGGTGAATTCGGCCGAGACGAAATTGACGGCTGGCGCCGGTGCCGGTGCCGGAGAAGGCGCGGGCGCCGGGGGAATGATGGGGAAGCTGGTGCCGCCGCCACCACCGCCGCCGCAGGCAGTGAGGAAGGCAAGGCCGCCGAGCGGCAGCATCGGTGCGGCACCGAGCAGTTTGAGGGCGTGACGGCGCGAGGCGCCGGACTGCACCTTGGAATCGGACATGGAATTTCTCCCGAGTTATCGTGGGTGTTGCGGGTGGATGACCGTGCAGCCTCTCTCCGCTGCCGGTCAGGCGTGAACCTTAGTTATCCACTGTGACGACGGCGTGCATCGCTCATGACAAAACGATGACGCCGCGCGCACGCGCACACGACGACAGCCGCGTGTCGTCGCTCCCGGGAGCCGCACGCGTGGACCGGCGAGGCCGGTCCACGGTGCCGGACTTCAGAGGCCGATCAGGCCGCCGTCGTTCTTCGTGATCACCACCGTCGCCGAGCGCGGACGGGCATTGCCGCCTTCGGGCCAGTGGCTGCCGAACTTCGTCGGGTCGGTGATGTTCGCGGCCGCCGTCGTTTCACCCGGGTGCTGGATGTTGACGAACAGCGCGCGGCCATCGCCCGACTCGGCGATGCCGGTGATCTCGCAGTCCTTCGGGCCGACCAGGAAGCGGCGCAGGCCCTCGGTGCCGGGCGCCTTGCCGACGAAGGTCGCCTGCGTGCCGGTGGTGCTGCCATCGACGTTGGTGATGGACTTGGCCGCACCGTCGCCGACCTTGCCCGGCAAGGCCGCGAGCATCATGCAGTTGGTCACGTCGGTGTACTTGCCGTCGTCGGTCTGCAGCCACAGCAGGCCGGGAGCGGCCTGGCTGAACCACATGCCATCGGGGCTGGAGAAGTCGTTGTCGGCACCCAGGGCAGACAGGTTCACGTCGGCCGATGCGGTGGAGCGCGCGCCGAAGAGGTAGCAGTCCCAGGTGAAGGTCACGGCCGCCGGGTTGCCGCCGGCGTCGGCGAAGCGAACGATGTGGCCGTTCGGATTGCCCTTCTGCGCGGCGCCGTTCTTCGGGTCGTTGTACGAACGCGGGTTGGCTGCGTCGGTGCCGCCGACCGGGCGCGCCGAGTTGTTGGTGAGGGTGAGGTACACCTCGCCGTTCTTCGGATTCACGGCCGTCCACTCCGGGCGGTCCATCTTCGTGGCGCCGGCCGCGTCGGCAGCGTGACGCGCGTTGATCACGACGTCCGCAGCGTCGGCGAATGCGTAGCCGGCATAGCCCGAGGTGATGTTGTTCACGCCCAGCTTCAGCTCGAGCCAGTTGCCCGTGCCGTCGGCATTGAACCTGGCGACGTAGAGCTTGCCGTCGTCCATGTACTTGTCGCCGGCCGCGATGCCGCCGCCGATGTCGGCCGCGTCCCAGGCCTTGGTCGAGACGAACTTGTAGAGGTATTCGTTCTGCGAGTCGTCGCCCATGTACCAGACCAGCGGCTTGCCGACCACGACCGGGCCGAGGCAGGCGCCTTCATGGCCGAAGCGGCCGAGCGCGGTGCGCTTCTTGGGCGTGCTGGCAGGGGTGAAGGGGTCGATCTCGACCACCCAGCCGTAGGTGTTGTGCCCGTTGCGGAAGTCGTCGATGGCGGTGGCGCCGATGACCTCGGTGTTCCAGCGGCCGTAGAGGTTGTCGCTCGTGTCGGGCGTGACGGTGGCCCAGAGTTCGCGGCCGTTGCTGGCCACGCCATAGCGGTTGAAGCTCGCGATTTCCTTGGCGGTGCGCTTGGCGTCGTCGGTGGCCTTGATGCGGCGGAAGTAGCCGGCCCAGTTCTCTTCGCAGGTCAGGTACGTGCCCCAGGGCGTGGTGCCGTTGGCGCAGTTGTTGAGCGTGCCGCGGGTCTTGCTGCCGTCGGTGGAGTACTTGGTCTTGAGGTAGTCGGTCTTGGCAGCCGGGCCCGAGAAGGTCATCTCGGTCAGCGTGTGGACGCGGCGGTTGAGGCTCGAGTCCTGCTTGTAGCTCCAGGCGTTGCCGGTCTTGTTGACCTCGATCACGCTCACGCCGTGCAGGTAGAACTCGCGCAGCACTTCGTCGGCGACAGTGCGCACCGCGGCAGTGCCGCTGCCGGTGATGGTCTGGCCGGCAGGATGCAGGAACAGCGGCGTGATGGCTTCATGGTTCATCACGAGCAGACCGCGCGATGCGCTGGCCGGGTCCCACTTGTTCGACGCATTCGCGCCGAAGAAGGTCATGCCGTCGTGGTGGTCGCCGGCGCGGCGGTCATAGGTGGTGGCATCGTCGGTGCCGTCGTTCTTGTAGGCGGCGACACCGGAGGCGATCGGGTCGCCCAGGCGGTAGAGCACGCTGGCGGTATAGCCGGCGGGCACGCTCACCACGTCGTCCAGGCTCTTGGCCACGGCATTGAAGTTGAGCTTGAGCGGGGCTGCCCCCGGCGCAGGAGCAGGTGCGGGCGCGGGGGCGGGGGCCGGTGCTGGCGCGGGCGGCAGGATGGGGAAGTTGGTGCCCCCGCCGCCACCGCCGCCGCAGGCCTGCAGCAGCGCCGTACCGGCGGTGCCCACGCCCAGGCCGAACAGGCTGCGGCGGCTCAGGCGCGAGGCGATCAGATCGGAAAACGAGGGGTTGGCCGTGGGGTTGGTGCCGATGTCGTCGAGATCGATGCCGGATTCGTCGGAACGGGTGTTTGCGGTCATGCGCAATTTCTTTCGTGGGTTGAAGAAGAAGACAACCCGCGAAGCTAGGCACTTCGTATGACACTCCCGTGAATTGATCAGCTTCCCGTCAGGTTGAATGTGGCTCGCCCCCAGGCTCCGCGCACTTCGTGTCGCTTCTCCTTCCCCCTACCGGGGGCAACACCGGCGGCCCGGCAAAGCCGGTTCCTCGGTGTTTCTGGAAGGGATCGATCCGATCCCCTCTTTGGTCAGGGCGCGGGGAGTTGCCTTGGCCAGAGGGCCCAGAGGCGCAACGGCTGGTTCACGCTCGCGGCGAGACGACCCGCATCGGGGCCGGTGCCTGCGAAGTAATCGGCCCGCACCGCGCCGAGGATCGCGCTGCCGGTGTCCTGCGCCACCACCAGCTTCTGCAACTGCGCCGCCGGCCCGCTCGAGGCGAGCCATACCGGCGTGCCGTACGGAATGCTCTCGCGGTCGACCGCGATCGAGCGCCCCGCCGTGAGCGGCACGCCCTGCGCGCCGCGCGGGCCGAAGGCGGCGTCGACCTCACTCATGGTTTCCTCGCGGAAGAACACATAGCGCGGATTGCTCCACAGGAGCTGCGGCACGCGCTGCGGGTTCTGTGCGGCCCAGGCCTTGGTGTCGTCGGGCCACTTGCCGACCTTGCTCACGCCCTGGCTCATGAGCCACTGCTGCACGCTGCGGTAGGGCTGCTCGTTGGTGGCCGCGAAGGCCACGCGCACGGTGTGCTGGTAGCCGTTGGCCTCGGTGATGCGCAGGCGCCCCGACCCCTGGATGTGCAGCATCAGCGCATCGATGGGATCGGCCATCCACGCGATCTCGCGGCCGCGCAACGCGGCCTGGGCTTCGGGCAGGGTCTCGATTTCCTGGCGCGTGTACCAGGGGCGCTTGGGCACCAGGCCATCGGGCGCCTGGTAAAGCGGCACGTTGAAGGCGGCGCTGGGCACGCGGGAGGCTTCGTACACCGGCTCGTAGTAGCTGGTGAGCTTGCCCTCGCTCTGGCCCGCGAGCGATTCGACGCGGTAGGGCTGCAGCCGCTCGGTCATCCACTGGCGCTGCTCTTCGGGGGTGGCGATGGCCAGCTGGCGCACGTCGCGGCACAGCGGCGCGAAGGCGGCGTTGGGTCGCGCGCAGTTGGCGAGCAGCGCGATCCAGGCTTCATGCAGCGGGTCTTCGCTGAAACCCGGGAGCTCGGCCCAGCCGACGGGCACCCAGCGGCTCTTGGGGTGCGCGAGCGATCCGGTCAGCGGCCCGAGCTCGCGCGGCGGGGTGGCGGAAGGTCGGGTGGGGGCGTCGGGCACGCGGGGGCCGACGGAACAGCCGGCGAGCGTTGCTACGATCACAAGCCCGACCAGCCACTGGAGTCCATTTCTCATGGGTTTGATTCTGCTTGAAGCCCTCGCCGCGGGACTCGTGTTCATCTTGATCATCTGGTGGACCATGTTTTCCGGCCGCAGCAAGGGTGAATTGCATGACGACACCGAGCCTGAAGCCGACCGAACGCCCGACGATGGGCATCCGCCGCCGAAACCGTGAATTGCTTGCGTAGCCCAGTGCCGCGCTCCGGTGTCGGAGAAGCGCCCGCTCGCTATTACTTTAGTAGCAATCATCGTAACATTCATGCGCAATGCCGAGGGTTTTCTTATTTTCCGTAGGGCCTTGAACCCGTACCATCGCGTACCTTCCCAGCGCTAAGCTGTGCCCCGCTTGATTCAACATCGAAAGGGATCGCCATGAAAAAGTTCGTACTCGCCACCTGTGCCACCGCCATCGTCCTGTCCGGCTGCGCCGGCGGCATGACCGACACCCAACGCAACACCGGCATCGGCGCCGGCATCGGCGCACTGGGCGGGGCCGCCATCGGCTCGGCCACCGGCGGCAACCGCGGTGCCATCGGCACGGGCGCCGTGGTCGGCGCGGCAGCCGGCGCGCTCGGCGGCTACCTCTGGTCGCAGCGCATGGAAAACCAGAAGCGCCAGATGGAAGCCGCCACGCAGGGCACCGGCGTCGCCGTGACCCAGACCCAGAACAACGAGCTGAAGCTGGCCATCCCGAGCGACGTGTCGTTCGACGTGGGCCGCGCCAACATCAAGCCCAACTTCGCACCGGTGCTCGACCAGTTCGCCAGCGGCCTGCGCAACAACCCGAATGCCGAGGTGCGCATCATCGGCCACACCGACAGCACCGGCTCGGACGCCATCAACAACCCGCTGTCGGTCGACCGTGCCGCCAGCACGCGCGACTATCTCGTGGCACGCGGCGTGAACGCGGCGGCCTTCCGCATCGAAGGCCGCGGTTCGCACGAGCCGGTGGCCGACAACAACTCCGATGCCGGCCGCGCGCAGAATCGGCGCGTCGAAATCTACGTGGGTGAGCGCGGCCCGCGCGGCTAAGCAGCCACCCAGCGGGAAACCGGCCGCATCGAACGGCCGGTTCCCGCCATCTTTTTTTTGGTCCATAAGAGGGAAAACTCATGAGGAAGCTTCTTGTCTCGGGTGCAGCAGCAGCGGCTGCGGTGATGTTCATTGCAGGCTGCGCCTCGCAGTCCGCACCGCCGCCGGCACCCGCGCCGGCCGCGCAGCCCGCACCGCCCGCCAACAGCTGGACAGCGCGTCTGGCCGCACTGAAGGCCGACCTGGAAGCATCGACCAAGGGCACGGGCGTGGTGATCGAGCAGACCGCCGACAACCAGCTGCACGTGGTCATTCCGAATGAGCTGTCCTTCGACACGGGCCGCGCCAACGTCAAGCGCAACCTCGCGCAGGTGCTCGACAAGGTCGCCGAAGGCCTGAAGACCGCCACCGCCGCCAGCGTGCGCGTGGTCGGCCACACCGATGCGACGGGCAGCGAAGAAGGCAACGAGCGCCTCTCGGTGAGCCGCGCCGACAGCGTGCGCAACCACCTGGTGGGCCGCGGCGTGTCGACCACCGCGATCACGACCGACGGCCGCGGCTCGCGCGAACCGCTGGCCGACAACAGCACCGCCGCCGGCCGTGCCCAAAACCGCCGCGTCGAAATCTTCGTGGCAGAGAAAGCCTGACCCCAGTCTTCGCGCACTTCGTGTCGCGCGCGCCTTCCCCCTTCCAGGGGACCACACCTGCGGCCCGGCAAGGCCGGTTCCGCGGTGTTTGCCTGAAAGCCGGAAACCGCTAGAGGTCTCTCAGGCGGTTGGCGAGCTCCACCGCCGACTTCACTTCCATCTTCTCGAACACGCGCGCCCGGTGGACCTCCACCGTGCGCACGCTGATGGCCAGCTGATCGGCGATCAGCTTGTTCGGCAGTCCCTCGACCACGAGCCGCATCACGTCGCGCTCGCGGTCCGTCAGCTCGGCGATGCGCTCTACCAGGCTGCGGCGCACGCGCTGCACCTCGAGCGCGCGCAGCGACGCACCGAGCGCCTGCTCGATGCGGTCGACCAGCGCGTTGTCCGAGAACGGCTTCTCGCAGAAATCGAAGGCACCGCGCTTGACCGCGTCGACGGCCGTCGGCACGTCCGCATGGCCGGTGAGAAAGATCACCGGCATCGCGTCCAGCAGGCCGCGCTCGGCGAGACGGTCGAACAGCACGAGCCCGCTGGTGCCGGGCATGCGCACGTCGAGCAGCAGGCAGCGCGGCTGATCGGGCAGCGGGCCCTCGGCCAGCAATTGCTCGAAGGCCTCGGCGCTGCCGAAATGCTCGCTCGCCAGGCGCCGCGAGCGCAGCAGCCAGGCGAGCGCCTCGCGCACGCTGGCATCGTCGTCGACGATATAGATGAGTCCATCGATCAGCGGTTGCATATCAACAATTCCAAAAACAAGCGTGTCCGTTCCCGGGGACGCCGCGGAACCGGCTTCGCCGGACCGCAGGTGTCGTCCCCGGCGAGAGGGGAGGAGAAGCGACACGAAGTGCGCGAAGCCTGGGGGTGAATCATGTACTTGGCAGGGTGAATCGGAAGATCGTGCCGCGCGGCCGGTTGGGCTCGTGCATGAGCGCGCCGCCGTGCTGCTCCACCACCGTGCGGCACAGGCTCAGGCCGAGGCCCATGCCGTCGGCGCGGGTGGTGAAGAAGGGCGTGAAGAGCCGCTCGGCCACATCGTCGCTGATGCCGCAGCCCAGATCGGCCACCGAGAATTCGAGCCAGCGGCGAGCGTCGTCGGCGGCGGTGCTTCCGCCCACCGCCACGGCGCGCGCCACGCGAAGCCGCAGCACGCGGCTGCCGACGTTGTCGGGGCTGTCCATCGCCTGCATCGCATTGCGCGCGAGGTTCAGCAGCACCTGCTCGACCAGCGTGCGGTCGCACATCGCCGCGGGCAGCCGGTCTTCGAGCACCACCTCGATGATCACGCCGAGCTTGCGCGCCTGCAGCCGCACCAGCGGCAGCACCGCGTCGATGAGTGCCTGCGGCGCGACGGCCTCGCGCGTGCGGTCGCGCCGGCGCACGAAGTCGTGCACGCTGCGGATCACCTGGCCGGCACGGTCGGCCTGCTCGGCGATGCGCTTGACCGCCATCGCGACTTCGCCCTGGTCGCCCTTCGCGTTCGGCCCGAGCAGGTTGAGCGAGCCGCTGGCATAGCTCGCGATCGCGGCCAGCGGCTGCGTGAGTTCGTGACTGAGGAGCGAGGCCATCTCGCCGACCGTCGCGAGCCGCGCACTCGCCTGCAGCCGCTCCTGGCTCGCGCGCGAAAGCTCTTCGATGCGGCGCTGCTCGCTCACATCGATGAACGCGCTCATCCAGCCGGTCTGCACGCGGTGCGCGTTGATGAGCGGCGCCTCGAAGATCAGCACCGGAAAGCGCGTGCCGTCCTTGCGCATGAAGACCGACTCGAAACCTTCGCGCGGCGGCATGCCGCCAGCGAGCCGCCGCGCCTGGCGCTGCTGGTATTCGTGCGCGAGCTCGGTGGGCCAGTAAGGCGCGTCGGCGTTGTCCGCCATGAGCTCGTCCGGGGTAAAGCCGACCATCTCGCAGAAGGCCGGGTTCACGTAGGTGATGCGCCCCTGCAGGTCGCGTGCGCGCAAGCCCGTGATGACCGAGTCTTCCATCGCCTTGCGGAACGCGAGCGCATCGGCCAGGTCGCGCTCGGCGCGCAGGCGCCGCCGGGTGTCGCGCGCGAGCAGCACCAGCACCGACACCAGCGCGATAGAGATCGCGGTGACCAGCGCCGTGAGCATGTTCGGGAACAGGTCGGGGGCGGCGCGCCAGCCGTCCACGCGCAGCATCAGCGCGGCGCCCGGCAGGTCGATCAGTTGCTGCGAGGTGAAGACGCGCGTGCCGACGCGGCGCGAACTGCCCAGTGCCACCAGCCGCGTGCCGTCGGTCTCGGTGAACGCCACTTCCTGCCCGCGCGTGAGCGTGGGGCCGACGAGTTCGATGAGCGCGTCGCGCAGCGAATAGCTCGCGACGAGGAAGCCGCCGGCGTCGATAGGCACGCAGAACTCCATCACCTCGATACCGCCGCCACCGGCGATCGGCACGTAGTGGCTCGGCGAGTACGCGCCCGCGCCGAGCTTGCGGGCGGCCGCGCAGGCCAGCATCACGTCGGACTGCTCGGGGCCGCGGCTCGCCTCGTCGAGAAGGCGCATGCGGTAGGGCGTGTTGACGGCTTCGACCGGCCGCAGCGCGGCATCGCGCCATTCGAGCCTGAGCCACTCGCGGTGCTCGCGCAGCAGGGCGGCCGCGGCGTCGTTCCATTTCGCGCGATCCGTGCCCGGCGCCTGCGTGGCGCGCAGGCTCTGCGCATTGCGCTGGAAGCCGCTGCGCAGATCGGAGACGGCGTCGGCGGTGTCGCGGTCGAGCTGGGCCTGCACCTGCTCGACCTCGTGCCGACCCGCGAGCCACACCACCGTGACCAGCAGCACCGACACCAGCACCGCAAGCAGCAGCCACAGGAACCAGCGCTGCCACAGCGAGCGCAGGCGCCCGTAGGCGGAACGCGCCCACCGCTGAGGTGCGACGGTCAGCAGCGCATCGGAGGACATCGCGGCTAGAGCACGCAGTGCGACAGCACGGGCAGCTGCATGCGCGTGCGCTCGATCTGCTTCGCGTCGATGTCGAACAGCACCACGCCTTCGTCGCTCGCCTGCTGCGCCACCACCGTGCCCCAGGGGTCGATGACGAGCGACTGGCCCCAGGTCTGGCGGCCGTTCTCGTGCGTGCCGCCCTGCGCGGGCGCCACCACCCATGCGAGGTTCTCGATGGCGCGGGCGCGCAGCAGCACCTCCCAGTGGGCCGCGCCGGTGGTGCGGGTGAAGGCGCTGGGCACCAGCAACAGGTCGGCCCCCTGTTTGGCGAGCGCGCGGTACAGCTCGGGAAAGCGCAGGTCATAGCAGACACTCATGCCGATGCGCCAGCGGTGGCCGTCGCGCGAAGGCAGGTCGAACACGACGGGTTTGGCGCCCGGTGCGATGACGCGGCGCTCGTCGTAGCGCTCGGTGCCGTTGTCGAAGAAGAAGAGATGGATCTTGTCGTAGCGCGCCACGCACTGGCCGTCGGGCGCAAAGGCCAGCGAGCTGTTGAAGACGTGCTCGGCATCGGTGCTCTCGATGGGCAGCGTGCCGCCCACGATCCACAAGCCGAACTCGCGCGCCGCATCGGCGAGGAACCCCTGCACCGTGCCCGCGCCGGCCGTCTCGCGCAGGCCCAGCTTGTCGGTGTCGCGCGCGCCCATCATGCAGAAATACTCGGGCAGCACCGCGAGCTCGGCGCCCGCTGCGGCGGCCTGCGCGAGCAGCTCGTGGGCGCGCGCGAGGTTGGCTTCGCGGGCGATGGCCGACACCATCTGGATGGCTGCGACTCTCATTGCGTGGTCTCCGTTTTCTTGCCTTCTTCCGCTGCCGCGGAACCGGTCCGGCCCGGTGCCCCCGGCAATCCCGGGAGGCTCGGCAGTTGCAGCGTGCGCGGCACCTTGGCTATTTTGGGGTCGGTCCAGGTGCCTTCGATGTGGAACTCCTGCGTGGCGGCGGCGGCGAGCGGCTTGCTCAGCACCCATTGCGCAAGGAAGGTGCCCAGGCCGATGGCCGGGTTGATGGCGGTGGCCACCAGCGCGGCGGTGCCGGCGTTGATTTCGGGCACCACCACCACGCGCAGGCTCTGCGTCTCGCGCACGATGTCGGCCGAACCGTCCATGAGCGCCGCGGCGTTGACGCCCTTCATCTGCAGGTTGTTGGTGCTCGCGATGCCCTTGTCGATCTTGGCGTTGCCGCGGATGAAGTCGAAGGCAAAGCCCTCGCTGAACACGTCGCGGAAGTCCAGCGTGAGACGGCGCGGCAGCGCCTGCAGGCTCAGCACGCCGAGCAGCTTGGCCAGCCCCGGGTCGGCCTTGAGGAACTGGCCCGACTCCACATCGACCTGCAGGTTGCCGCCCAGGCTCGGATAGTCGAGCGAGAACGGCGAGCCGCGCCAGTTGACGTCCCCTTCCATTCGCCCCTTGCCGCGCCGCAGCACGCCGGGCATGCCGAAGCGCGCGAGCAGGTCGCCGGCATCGGCGATGTCCAGCCTGAAGGTCATCGCCGTGCGGCGCTGGCCCGCGGCGGCGCCGGGAATGGCGGCCCAGGTGCCCTTGGCCGCGAAACTCGCCTCGGGCATGGTGAAGGTGAGCTTGTTGAGCAGCCACTCGCGGCCCGCGCCGCCGCGGTTGACCGCATCGATCTCGGCGCGACCCAGGCGCTTGCCGAGCAGTTCGAAGTCGTCGATCACAATGTCCAGCGCGGGCAGCGTGCCCGGCTGCTCGTCGAGCAGCGCCTCGACCTGCGTCGCCTCGGACGGCGCGATCTTCAGGCGCGCGAGCCGCGCGTAGAGCCGGCCGGCCTGCGTGTGGCGGTACTCCGCGTAGCCGCTCAGTTCGGTGGCGTCGATGTTGGCGCGCCAGAGCGCCCCTTCGCGCGTGCCGCCCAGCACCACGTTGTGCAGCGTGCGCCCGGCAATGCCCAGCTGCTGCGCGCGCACCGCGATGCGCGTGGGCAGGTAGGCCTGCGCGGCGTCCTCGCCGGCGCCAGGGGCTTCGCTCTGGGTGCTGCTGCTCGCGGCGGTGCCCAGGAGGGCGTCCCATGCGGCGATGTCGAGCTTGGCCACGTTGACGTTCGCGAACACGCCCTTGTCGGGCAGGCTCGCGGTCTCGCCCGCCGAGAGGCCGACACCGATGCTGCCGCGCAGCACGCGCGCCTCGGCACCCGAGATGTCGCGCACGAACTGCACCGCGCCGACGCGGCCCAGCTCCAGCGAGAGCTGGTCCTGCGTGGCGACGGTCACACCGCCCTGGCGGGCTTCACGCGCCAGCACCTTCTTCTCGATGCGCAGCGGCATCTGCTCGTCGGCCGTCTTCACCAGCGGCGTCGGCAGCTGCAGCGCGAGGCCTTGCAGGCTGCTCGTGAGCGAGAGCTCGGAGGCGCCGTCGCGCACCGAGAACGTGGCCGCATACGGCGTGCTGCCGGTGGCCTTCTCGGCAAGGCGTGCCATCCAGTCGACCTCGCGCGCGCTGCGCAGCCCCTCGGCGGTGGCCGTGCCTTGCGCCTTCAGCGCGACCTCGCGGTTGGGGCCGGTGAAGCGGCCCTTGCCTTCGAGGCGGATGTCGCCGCCGAGCAGCTTCGCCTGCACGCCGGCCAGCGAAAAGCCGGTCTCGGTGAAGTTCAGCGTGCCCTTGGCGTGCGTGAGCGAGGGCGCCTCGGGCACGAACTGCAGTTCGTTGTCGGCGAGCGCGATGCTGGCCTGCACCTTGGCGTTGTCGATGGCCGCGAGCGGCAGTTCGAGGTGCAGCTTGTAGTCGGCGGTGCCGGTGGCCCGCGCGCGCAGCATGTGCTCGCCGACCCCGTCCTTCTCGCTGCCGGCCAACGGCGCGCCCACGCGCAGCACCTCGCCGAGCGGCCCCTTGGCCTGCACGTCGACGCGCAGCAGCGGCGTGTGGCTCGACAGCTCGGGGATCTGCGCCTCGCCCTTCGTCACCTCGATGCCGTTGGTGCCGGCCAGCCGGCCGCGCGCATTGCGCACCAGCATGCTGTCGCGTTCGAACACCAGTTCGCCCGAGAGGCCGGTGAGCGGCGGCCACACCAGCGGCGGCGCACCGGTGCGCGAGGGAATGGCGGGGGCGCTCGGCGGCACGTAGGCGTAGTTGACGTCGGCCACCTTGGCCGCAATGCGGAACTCGCCCCGCTTCGGGTCCAGGAAGGGCATGTCGTGCAGGTCGCCGCGCACGCGGAAATCGACGGTGCTGGCCGTGCCCTTGGTGACCGAATCGCGCACGTAGTCGCGGGTGTGCTGGGGAATGTCGAGCGGCAGGTAGCGGAATACGCGCGTGCCGTCGGCCCGGGTGAGCTTGCCCTGCAGTTCGAGCACGCCGGGGAAGCGGCCCTTGCCGCTGGAGACGGCCGGGTCGCTGGTGCGCCAGCTGGCTTCGGCATCGCCCTCGGCATCGGTGTTGGCGAAGCGCAGCTTGGAGACCTGCACCTGCGCATTGCCGTTGTCCAACTTCCACTGGAGCTGTGTGGAGAGCCGGTCGATCGGGATCACGGGCTCTTCGAAGACACCCGGGAATTCGAGCGTGCCCTGGGCGATGGCCAGTGCGGCCGTGCCGCCGGCTTGGGTGGCGTCGAAGTCGATGGTGGCGCCGCTCAGGCCGGGCGTGCCGGGGTGGGCGCGAGGGTGCGTTGCCGCGGCGGCCGTCGTCGCGGGAGCTGCTGTTGTTGTTGCTGCAGGAGGCGCAGCCGGTGCAGACGGCGCCGGTTGCGAGGCCACGCGCAGGCCGCTCACGCGGCCGCGCGCCTGGTACTTGTCGGGCGCGCCCAGCGAACCCTGCCAGCTCAGGTCGATGTGCTCGACCAGCCCGCGCAGTGCGTAGCTGTCGAGCACGCGGTGCGTGGCTTCGCCCAGCGGCAGCCGGTCGGCAATGAGCGCGAGCGCGGCCAGGTCGAGCCGGTCGGCACGCAACGCGCCTTTCTCGAGCGTGCGGCCCTTGGCCGGCGTGTGCTGCAGCCAGAGGTTGCCGCCGGGCCAGCGCATGCCGTCGGAGGTGTCGAACTGCAGCGCGGTGGTCGAGAACTCGAGGGTGTCGTCGTCCCGCTGCCCCGCGAGGCGACCGGTGACCGAGCGCAGCACCAGCGGCTGCAGGCCCTTGCCCAGCGAGGCATCGACGCGGTCGAGCCCCAGGTCGGCGGCGCCGCCCACGAGCTGGCCGTCTTCCACGTCGGCCCAGAGGCGCACCGCGCCGTTGCCCTCGCGGATGCGCGCATCGAGCGAAACGTATTGGCCCAGGCGCGTGACATCGATGTAGGGCAGGTCGGCGTAGATCTGGCCGTCCCAGGTCTGCCAGCGGCCGGTGCGCACCGACAGCAGCGGCTGGCGGAACTGCCCGCGCAGCGTGAAGCGCTGGCCCCAGCCGGCGGGCGGCGTGGCATCGAGCCGGAGGCCATGGCGGCGGCCGCCGTTGCGCGCCACGAAGCGCACGTCGGTCAGCAGGAGCGGCTCGGCCTGGCGCTGCTCGTCGGTCCAGCGCACCGTGCCGCCTTCGATGACCAGCTCGCGCTGCGCGAAAAACCAGTCGGCGGCGCGGGTCTCTCCGGTCGTATCGGTGTCCATGTGCAATCCAGCCACATGGAGTTTTCCCTGAGCATCGCGGCGCACGTCGAGCTGCGGGCCCTCGATGTAGAGCTGCTCGAAGCTGAAGCGCCAGATCGAGCGCGGCGACACGCTGGCCACCACGCGCACGAGGCGAAGGGCCTCGCGCTGGTCGGCATCCTGCAGCACCACGTCGCGCAGTTCGAAGGCCGGGAAAAGCCCCTCGGGGCGGGCGGTGATAGAGCCGATGCGAACCGGCACGCCGATGGCCTTGCTAGCCTGTGCCTCCAATGCGCCGCGAAAATCACCGATTCGCGGCACAATCCACGCGTGTAGGACAACGACTGACAGCGCCAGCAGAAGCCATGCAGCGATCAGCAAACCCAACAGCCAGCGCGCCGTCACAGCGGTGATTTTGAGCAGACGTGAAGGGGTAGACGCCGTGTCGTTCATTGAGGATCGCGCTGTGTCGGGAATTATGACCGCCAGCATTCAGAGGGGTTCCACGGAAACCGATAGCAGTGTGAACCAGTTGCCAGCCACTTCGACGCAGATCGCGCAGATCGCGTTCTCTTCCTACTCCCGTTTTGTCCAGCGCCTGCGTCGCAGGTATGCGGCCGAGCTTGCCTTGCTTCCCCCGGGCGAGCCGCGGCGCGAATCGATGACCGTGGCCTTCGAGGCCTTGCGCCAGCGCGGTGATGCGGTGGGCGACGCCCTGCGCATTGTCAGGCAGCTGGTGATGGAGCGGCTGGTCACGCTCGATTGCGATGCGCAGGCCCCTCTTGCCGTGGTGACCACCGCGGTCACCGAGCTTGCCGAATTCGCGCTCGATATCGCCTGCGCCGACGCGTGCCGCGAACTCGACGCGGTGCATGGCGCGCCGCTCGGCCCGGAAGGCCAGCGCGCACAGCTCTGGGTGATCGGCATGGGCAAGCTCGGCGCGCGCGAGCTCAACGTGTCGAGCGACATCGACCTCATTTACCTGTACGACCTCGACGGCGAGACGAAGGGCGACGCCGACGGGCGCGGGCGCCTCGCGAACCAGGAGTACTTCTCGCGCGCCGTGAAGCGCATCTATGCGCTGGTGGGCGACACCACCGAACACGGTTTCGTGTTCCGCGTCGACCTCGCGCTGCGGCCCAACGGCAACTCGGGGCCGAGCGTGGTCTCGCTGGATGCGCTCGAAGAGTATTTCCAGGTGCAGGGCCGCGAGTGGGAGCGCTTCGCGTGGCTCAAGAGCCGCGTGGTGGCGCCGCGCCAGGTGGTGCTCGACGGCAATGCACAGGGCCTGCGCGGCGCGGTGCTGCCCTTCGTATTCCGCCGCTATCTCGACTACAGCGTGTTCGATTCGCTGCGCACGCTACACCGGCAGATTCGCGAGCAGTCGGCGCGCCGCAGCGCCGGCCGGCCCGAGCGCGCGAACGACGTCAAGCTCTCGCGCGGCGGCATCCGCGAAATCGAATTCACCGTGCAGCTCCTGCAGGTGGTGCGCGGCGGGCAGTTCCCCGAACTGCGCACCCGGCCCACGTTCGATGCGCTGCAGCGTCTTGCACGTGCCAACCTCATGCCGCAGGAAACCGCCGACGCGCTGGCCCTGGCCTACGAGTTCCTGCGCCGCGTGGAGCACCGCATCCAGTACCTGGACGACCAGCAGACCCATGTGCTGCCGGTGGCCGACGACGACCTGCGCTGGATCGCGCAGTCGATGGGCTATGCCGATTGCTGCCCGTTCCTCGCGCAACTCGACACCCACCGCGAATTCGTCGCGCAGGAGTTCGACAAGCTGCTCGGCGGCGAGAAGCCCTGCAACGGCAAGTGCAACGGCAAGAAGGCCGCGGCACCCGCTGACCTGGCGGACCTGCTGGACGACCTGCCCCCCGTCTTTGCCGAGCGCATCCGCGACTGGTGCGAAACGCCGCGCGTGCTCGCCCTGCGCGAAGAAACGCGGGGCCGGCTGCGCCAGCTGGTGCAGCGCACCGGCCAATGGCTCAAGGAACCCGATGGCGACGGCGCGGGGCAAACGCCGCGCCACGTCGATGCCGCGATGCGCTGGGCCGACTGGATCGAGCCGTTGATGCGCCGCGAAAGCTATCTCGCGCTGCTGGTCGAACGGCCCGCCGTGCAGGAGCGCCTGCTGCGCCTGCTGGGCGCGGCGAAATGGCCCGCGCGCTACCTGATGCAGCACCCGGGCGTGATCGACGAGCTGGCAAGCGACGAGATGCTGTCGGGCCGCTTCGTGGCCGAGGAATTCGAGCGCGAGCTGGAGGCACGCCATGCCTCGCTCACCCGCACCGGCGAGGCCGACGAAGAGCGCCTCTTGAACCTGCTGCGCCATGCCCATCACGCCGAGGTGTTCCGCACCCTGGCGCGCGACGTCGATGGCCGCATCACCGTCGAGCAGGTGGCCGACGACCTGAGCGCGCTGGCCGACACCACGCTGCGCGTGACCGCCCGCTGGTGCTGGCCGCATGTGCGCAACCGGCACCGCGAGGTGCCGCAGTTCGCCATCATTGGCTACGGCAAGCTGGGCGGCAAGGAGCTGGGCTACGGCAGCGACCTGGACATCGTGTTCGTCTACGACGATGACGACGAGCGCGCCGGCGAGGTCTATGCGGCCTACGTGCGCAAGCTCATCAACTGGCTCACGGTGAAGACGCGCGAGGGCGACCTGTTCGAGATCGACACCGCGCTGCGCCCCAACGGCAATTCGGGCCTGCTCACCACCAGCTTCGAGGCCTACGAGAAGTACCAGCTCGGCCGCGGCAGCAACACCGCCTGGACCTGGGAACACCAGGCCATGACGCGCGCGCGCTTCGTGCTCGGCAGTGCCGACCACGGCGCCGAACTGGGCGCGCGTTTCGACCAGGTGCGCGAGGCCGTGCTGGTGTCTCCGCGCGACCGCGAGGCGCTCAAGGCCGAGATCATCGCGATGCGCGACAAGCTGCGCGGCGCACGGCCGGTGAAGGCCGACCGCTTCGACGTGAAGCACAGCCCCGGCGGCATGGTCGATGCCGAGTTCGCGGTGCAGTTCCTGGTGCTGTCGTCGTCGGGCGAGCATCCCGAGCTGATTCCCAACGTGGGCAACATCGCGCTGCTGCTGCGCGCCGAACTGGCGGGGCTGCTGCCCGAGGGCATCGGGCGCAGCGCGGCCCGGGCGTATCGGGAGCTGCGCCGCGTGCAGCATCGCGCGCGCCTGAACGAAGAGCCGACACAAGTCACGCCCCCCGCACTGGCTGCCGAGCGCGATGCCATGCTGGCGCTGTGGAAGGCGGTATTTGGCTGACGAAGCCCGCGCCCGCACGACCACCGCGCTGGCTGCGTGCGCGGTTGCCGTCGCCGTCCTCTTGGCCGGTTGCGCGAGCGGTACACGCAGTGGCGGCGGCAGCGCCTCCAGCGGCCGCGACGGCCCCGGAACGAACATCCCCTCGGACCTGAACCGCGTGCCCGACGCCGAGCCCCGCATCGAACCCATCCGCAGCAGCGGCGGCACCAGCAAGCCCTACACGGTGCTGGGCCGGGGCTACCAGCCGATCACCGACGACCGGCCGTTCCGGGAGTCGGGACTGGCCTCGTGGTACGGCCGCAAATTCCACGCCGCGTCGACCTCCAGCGGCGAGCCCTACGACATGTACGCGATGACGGCCGCGCACAAGACGCTGCCGCTGCCCAGCTATGTGCGGGTGCGCAATCCGGCCAATGGGCGCGAGGTGATCGTGCGGGTGAACGACCGCGGGCCGTTCGTCGACGGACGCGTCATCGACCTGAGCTACACGGCGGCGCTCAAGCTCGACCTGCTGCGCGGCGTCGCGCCGGTGGAGATCGAGCGGATCACGAACGAAGACATCCGCACGGGCGCATGGCGGCGCGATACCGGAACGGCGTATGCGGCCGCCTCGCCGGCACCGCGCGCCGCGGCTGCTGCTTCGGTGCCCGTGCCCTCGGCCTGGGTGGCGCCGGTGGCGATGAGTGCGCCGGCGGCTTCCACGACGCCTGTCGCACCGCAAACACCGGTGACGGCGATGGCGCCTGCGGAGCCGCAACAGGCCGTCGAGGCGGACGTCCCACCTCCGCCGCGCCAGCCGATCGTGGTCACCGACCTGGCGCCGATGGAACCGATCGCTGCGCCGGCACGCACGCCGATGGCACCGCCGACTGCCGCGCCTTCCGCTGCCGCAGTGGCGGGCTTTTGGGTGCAGCTAGGCGCCTTCCGCGAGCGCGACGGTGCGGAGAGCCTGCTGAGCCAGGCCGCGCGCGGATTGCCTTCGCTGGCGCCGCAACTGCGCGTGTTCAGCGAAGCCGGCACGCACCGGCTGCAGGCCGGGCCGTTCGCCTCGCGCAACGCAGCCGGCGAAGCCGTCACGCAGTTGCGCGAGAGCCTGCGGATCGCGCCGATGGTGGTCGAACGCCGCTAAAAAACCGCTCAGAAGGTGTGAAGAAACCGTAGCGAGCGGTTCGAGCTTGCATCGAGGACCGGAACCGTACTCTGTACGGTGAGGACCGCAGATGCGAGATCGGACCGCGCAGTAGGTTTACTCACACCGTCTCAGTCGAGCGCCTTCACCGGCACCGGCACGCGCATGCCGACGTTGATGCGGTTCCAGGTGTTGATCTGCGCGACCGCCACGGTGAGCTCGGCGATCTCGACGTCGCTGAACTGCGCCTTCAGGGCTTGGAACTCGGCTTCGCGCTCATCGTGATGGTCGGCCAGCCGCGTCAGCGATTCGGCCCAGGCGAGTGCGGCGCGTTCGCGCTCGTTGAAGAAACTCACTTCGCGCCAGGTGGCCAGGCTGTTGATGCGCTGCCATCCTTCGCCCTGCTTGCGCAGGTCGCGCACGTGCATGTCGAGGCAATAGGCGCAGCCGTTGATCTGCGAGACGCGGGCGAAAACGAAGTCGAGCGTCGTCTTGCCGACGGTGCTCGCGTCGATGCTGGCGCTGACGGCCAGGATGGCTTCGAAGGTCTTGGGGATGGTCTTGAACCAGTTCAGGCGAGGGGTCGTGTTCATGAGAAGGCTCCGGTGGATGGGTTGAAGAAAAATCTGCTTCCTACCCACTGAAGACGGGCCAGCCCTCGGCCCTGTGACACGCCGCGCGAACTATTTCGAAGCGAAGCGCTGCGCGATGCGGGCGAGCTTGTCGGGATTGCGCTGCACGCGGATGCGCGTGATGCGGTCGTCCTCGATCTCGAAGGTCTGCGCCGATTCGAGTTCGCCGTCGATGAAGCGCAGGAGGCCGGGCTCGCCGTTGATTTCCACCAGCTCCATGCGCACCACCGGGCCCATGCGGCGCCAGAGTGAAAAGTAGAGCTGCGCGAGGCGCTGGTTGCCGGTCAGGACCTTGCTGAACGACTGGACCTTGCCGCCGCCGTCGCCGATGAGCTCGACCTCCTCGGTCATCAGCGCCTTCAGGTCCTGCATGCTGCCGCGCGCGGCGGCATCGGCGAAGGCGCGCAGCAGCCGCTGGTGGGTTTCGCGCGAGACCTGGTAGCGCGGGCGGGCGTCCTGCACCTGCGCCTTGGCGCGGTGCACCAACTGGCGGCAGGCGGCTTCGCTCTTGCCGAGCGTGAGCGCCACTTCGTCGTAATCGGCCTCGAACACCTCGCGCATGAGGAACGCGGCGCGCGCCTCGGGCGCCAGGCGTTCGAGCACGGCGAGGAAGGCGACGGAGATGTTGTCGGCGCGCTCGAGCGATTCTTCCGGCGTGTCGGGCGACTCGGTCAGCGTCGGCTCGGGCATCCAGGCGCCGATGTAGTGCTCGCGCTGGACCTTGGCGGCGCGCAGCCGGTCGATCGACAGCCGCGTGACGACAGTCACAAGCCAGGCTTCGGCGCTGTCGAAACTGGCCTTGTCGGCTTCATGCCAGCGCAGCCATGCGTCCTGCACCACCTCTTCGGCCTCTGCAACGGAACCGAGCATGCGGTAGGCGATGCCCTGCAGGCGGCGGCGGTGGCTGTCGAAGGTGAGGGTCGGGTCGTCCATGCCCGATTAGACGTTCGGCGCCCGCGGGTTGTGACACCCAGGTCCCAAAAAAATCGCCCCGGGATGCGGGGCGATTTTTCTATTTTTGCTTGCTTGCCTATGCGCCTTGGTACTCAGGCTTGGGGCCGAGCGTGGCGGCGATTTCCTTGCGGTAGCGGTTGAGCTCCTGCACGGTCTTGAAGCTGCGGTTCATCAAGAGGCTCAGGTTGTGCAGGATGCGCTCGCCGACCTTGGTTTCCCAGACGGCATCGAACTTGATCTGCTTGTCCAGCCAGTGCTCGAGCCAGTCGGGGTCGGGCATGCGGCTCTGGATGGTGTCGTTCGGGAACAGCGCCTTGTTGACGTGCAGGTTGGTCGGGTGCAGGGCCTGGGCGGTGCGGCGAGCGCTCGCCATCAGGACGCCGACCTTGGTGAACGCGGCACGGGCCTCGTCGCCGAACTTCTCGAGCGCACGCTTCATGTAGCGAAGGTACGCGCCGCCGTGGCGGGCTTCGTCCTGGCTCAGCGTGGTGTAGATGTGCTTGATGACCGGCTCGGTGTGCCACTGGGCGGCGCGGCGGTACCAGTGGTTCAGGCGGATCTCGCCGCAGAAATGCAGCATGAGGGTTTCGAGCGGAGGGGCCGGATCGAAGTCGAAGCGCACTTCGTGCAGTTCCGCCTCGGTGGGCGCGTGCTTGGGGCTGAAGCGCTTGAGGTACTCCATCAGCACCAGGGAGTGCTTCTGCTCCTCGAAGAACCAGATCGACATGAAAGCGGAAAAATCGCTATCGTGGCGGTTGTCGCGCAGGAACATCTCGGTGGCCGGCAGCGCCGCCCACTCGGTGATGGCATTCATCTTGATGGTCTGGGCCTGCTCTTCCGTCAGCAAGGAAGCATCGAACGACTGCCAGGGAATGTCCTTGTCCATGTCCCAGCGGACGGATTCGAGTTGTCTGAAGAGTTCCGGATAGAGCATCAAAGTCTTTCTATGGCCGCCGATTTTAGTCGGCCCGTTTGGCGCGACCATGACAGACGCGCGATGATGCGAATACGTGCGCCGTAGCGGCACGGATGCACACCCCCCTTTTGAACCAGGAGCCCGCCATGCGAACCCTTTTCTTATTGTCGACGCTCTGGCGCTGCGCACCGGCGGTTTCCCTCGTGGCGGGACTGTTTACCGCGCTTCCGGCGAGCGCCCAGACACCACCCTCCGCGCCTGCTCCGGCAGAGGCTGCCGGGTGCCCCGCGATCCTTCAACACACCTTCCCGCGGCTGCAGGATGAAAAGCCCCAGACTTTGTGCCAGTACTCGGGCAAGGTGGTCCTGGTGGTCAATACAGCGAGCTTCTGCGGCTTCACCCCGCAATACAAGGGACTCGAGGCACTGGACCTGAAATACCGCAACCGCGGGCTGGTCGTGCTGGGCTTCCCGTCGAACGATTTCTCCCAGGAATCGGGCTCCAACAAGGAAATCGCCGAATTCTGCGAAAGCACCTTCGGAGTGAAGTTTCCGATGTTCGCCAAGTCGTCGGTGCGCGGAACGGACGCCAATCCGCTGTTCAAGCAACTCGCCCAGGCCTCCGGCACCACGCCGAAATGGAATTTCTACAAGTACCTGATCGGCCGCGACGGCAAGGTTGTGCAGGCGTGGTCGAGCATGACGGCGCCAGACGAAAACGGCTTCGTGAACGTCATCGAGAAGCAGCTCGGGACAAATTAAGACTGACCAGTTCACAAAAAAACGAATCGGTAATATTATTTACCGATGCGTCCACATGATCGTGAACTGAACGTCACAAACGTTTACCACTGCACCGGGAACCGGGCCCCGGGAGCCGCGCTCATAATTTGCGTGGGTGACCAAAGCCCACCGGTTTTCATGTTGCGAGGTCTTCCAGGCGCTTGCCGTCTGGTCGAAATCCCGAGGCGATTCTTCTCCTCCTCCCTCCCTCCCTCCTTCGCGTCGGGGCGCCTCGCAGCATTTTTATATTCCCACCGGAATCGAGGCCCGCGATGACGCGGCCCCCTCGAGTCGGCGTCATCGGCGCCGGCATTTCGGGACTGGCCGCAGCGCACGCCCTTCGCGACGCGGCCCGCATCACGCTCTTCGAAGCCAGTGACTACTTCGGTGGCCACGCCCACACGGCAGCGATCGAGTTGCCGCGCTCCCCGACCGACCCGACCCGCGTCCCCCACGGCGTCGACACCGGCTTCCTGGTCTACAACGACCGCACCTATCCGAACCTGATCCGCCTGTTCGCCGAACTCGGCGTCGAGACCGCGTTGTCCGAGATGTCGTTCTCGGTCCAGGCCACCCGCGACAACGGCGGCCGCCTCGAGTGGAGCGGCAACAACCTCGCCACCGTCTTCGCCCAACGGCGCAACCTCGCCGATCCGCGCTTCCTCGGCATGCTGGCCGACCTCTTGCGCTTCAATCGCCTCACCACGCGCATCGCCCAAGCCGGCACCGAGGGCGAACTGGCCCAGCCGCTCGGCGAGTTCCTGGACGCCCACCGCTTCGGCGCCGCCTTCCGCGACTGGTACTTCCTGCCGATGATGGGTTGCATCTGGAGCTGCTCGACCGCGCAGATGCTGGCGTTCCCGGTCGCGACCATGATCCGCTTCTGCCACAACCACGGGCTGATCCAGATCGCCAATCGACCGCAGTGGCGTACCGTGCGCGGCGGTTCCCGCCACTATGTCGAGAAGATCGTCGCGGGCCTGGAAGACAAGCGCCTGCGCACCCCGGTGCGCCGCATCACCCGAGCCGACGACGGCGTGCTGGTCGCCACCGACGCAGGCACCGAGCGTTTCGACCACGCGATCCTGGCCACCCATTCCGACCAGTCGCTCGCCATGCTCGGCGACGCCAGCCCCGCCGAAGCGGCCGTGCTCGGCGCGATCCGCTACCAGCCGAACCACGCCGTGCTCCACACCGACGCCTCGGTGCTGCCGCAGCGCCAATCGGCCTGGGCCGCCTGGAACTACGAGCGTGCGGCGGCCAGCGAGCGCGAGTCGGGCCGGGTCTGCCTGCATTACCTGCTGAACAAGCTGCAGCCGCTGCCCTGGGAACAGCCGGTGATCGTTTCGTTGAATCCGGCGCGCGAGATCCAGCGTAGTCAGGTCATGGCCGAATACGACTACGACCACCCGGTGCTCGACCTTGCCGCCATACGCGCGCAGGCCGAGGTTCCCGCCCTGCAGGGCCAGCGCAACACCTGGTTCGCCGGCGCGTGGATGGGCTACGGCTTCCACGAAGACGGCCTCAAGGCCGGCCTGGCCGCGGCCGCCGGCCTGCAGGCGAGGTCTGCGGCGTGACCCAGGAGCGCCCGCTTCCGTTGATGGGCTTCGGCGAGGTGCGCCATGCGCGCCTGCGCCCCGTGCGCAACGCCTTCGTCTATCCGACCTATTTCCTGATGCTGCCGATGCGCACCCTCCGCGCACACGGCAGCGAGGCGCTCGCGCTCAATCGCCGAGCGATGCTGTCCTTCCACGACATCGACCACGGCGATGGCCGGACGCCCGCTCGAGGCGGCGCGCTTGCCTGGCTCGACGAGCTGCTGGCCGCCCACCAGATCCACGATGCGACGGGCGAGGCCTGGCTGCACTGCTACCCGCGCGTGTTCGGCTACACCTTCAAGCCGGTGAGCTTCTGGTATTGCCACACGGCCGAGGGCGCGCTGCGCGCCATCGTGGTCGAGGTCAACAACACCTTCGGCGAACGCCACTGCTATCTGCTGGACCGCCCCGCCTATGGCATGGAGCTGAGCGCCACCAAGGCCTTCCACGTGTCGCCGTTCTGCGAGGTCCGCGGCGACTACCGCTTCCGCTTCTTCGTCGATGGTCGATTCGCCCACACGGTGGTGCGAATCGACCACGACGACATCGACGGCCCCTTGCTGCAGACCAGCGTCAGCGGCGAACTCGCCCCGCTGACCGCCGCGACCGTGCGCCGTGCGCTCTGGCGCTATCCCGCCATGACCTTCGGGCTCATCGCGCGCATCCACTGGCAGGCCGCCAGGCTCTGGCTCAAGCGCGTTCCCTTCGTCGCGAAGCCCGCACCGCCTCGCCATTTCGTATCCAGCGACCACTCGCACCAGCAGCAGGCGAACCCATGACCCCGACCACCACCGCCCCCCAGGTTTCGCGCTTTTCATTGCCCCAGGACGCCCCCGGCGCCGCGCGCACCGTGCTCGGCCTGCTGCAGCGCCTGGCGCACGGCTCGCTCACGGTGCGGCTGCCCGACGACTCGGTGCGGCACTTCGGCGCCGTACCCGGCAGCAGCCACCTCACGGCCTCGCTCACGCTGCGCAACTGGGAGGTCTGCAAGGCCGCGCTCAAATCGGGCGACATCGGCTTTGCCGAGAGCTACATCGCGGGCGACTGGACCACGCCGAACCTGGTGGAGCTCATCAAGGTGTTCATCGCCAACCGCCGCGCCATCGAGGACGTGGTCTACGGCAGCTGGTTCGGCCGCCTCGTGTACCGCGTGCGGCACCTGATGCACCGCAACAGCAAGGCCGGGAGTTCCCGAAACATCCACGCGCACTACGACCTGGGCAATGCCTTCTACAAGCTCTGGCTCGACGAGACGATGAACTATTCGTCGGCCTGGTTCGAAGGCAACTTCGACAAGCCGATGCCCGACGCCCAGCGCGCCAAGGTGCGGCGCGCGCTCGACATGGCCGGCGTGAAGCCCGGCGACCGCGTGCTGGAAATCGGCTGCGGCTGGGGCGCGCTGGCCGAGATGGCCGCTTCCGACTTCGGCGCGTCGGTGACAGGGGTGACGCTCTCCACCGAACAGCTCGCCTTCGCCCGCCAGCGCACCGCGGGCCTTTCCGCCGACCTGCGCCTGCAGGACTACCGCGACATCGACGACGCGCCGTTCGACGCTGTCTGCTCGATCGAGATGGTCGAGGCCGTGGGCCGCGAATACTGGCCGACCTACTTCCAGGGCGTGAGCCGGCTCTTGAAGCCCGGCGGCCGCGCCTGCGTGCAGAGCATCGTGATCGACGACCGGCTCTTCGACCGCTACATCGACTCGACCGACTTCATCCAGCAGTACATCTTCCCGGGCGGCTGCCTGCCCTGCCCGCGCGAGTTCCGGCGCGAGGCCGAGGCGGCGGGGCTCGCGGTGGTGGACGAGTTCGCCTTCGGCGCCGACTACGCCGAGACGCTGCGCCGCTGGTGCGAGCATTTCCTCGCGCAGCGCGGGCAGATCCTGCAGCTGGGCTTTGACGAGCGCT
This sequence comes from Variovorax boronicumulans, assembly GCF_030812215.1. Taxonomy (GTDB): domain Bacteria; phylum Pseudomonadota; class Gammaproteobacteria; order Burkholderiales; family Burkholderiaceae_C; genus Variovorax; species Variovorax boronicumulans_C. Next base: position 121,900 of record NZ_JAUSSG010000006.1, read on the forward strand.
TCATGCGCATCTGGGAGTTCTACCTGGCCTATTGCGAGGCGGCGTTCTCACAGGCCAACATCGACGTGGTCCAGTACACGCTGCAAAAGCGCTAGAGACGGCGCGGCCCTTCGTGTCCTCTTTCGGCCCCCTCGACGGCGTGCGCTACGGGCTGCTCGGCCTGCCGCTCGCGTTCGTCGCGCTACCCCTCTACGTGCTGCTGCCGAACCACTACGCACGCGCCTTCGGCGTGCCGCTCGCCACGCTGGGTGCGGTGCTGCTGGGTGCACGGCTGCTCGACGCGGTCATCGATCCGCTGCTCGGGCGGCTCAGCGATCGGCTGCATGCGCGCTCGGCGCGGGCCGTGCTCGGCTTCGGCGCCGTCGCCGCGGGCGTCCTGCTGCTGGGCTTCGGGCTGCTTTTCTTTCCGCAGCTGCTGGTCGACCCTGCGCGCCATGGCGCGCTGCTCGTGGTGGCCGCCGTGCTGCTCGCGCTGACCTACGCGGGCTACAGCATGCTGAGCATCGCGCATCAGTCGTGGGGTGCGATGCTGGGCGGTGACGCACTGCAGCGCAGCCGCATCGTGGGCTGGCGCGAAGGGATGGGACTGGTCGGCGTGGTGCTGGCCTCGGTTGTGCCGACGCTGGCGGGCCTGCCCGCGACGGTCGCGCTGTTCGGTGTGCTGCTGGCGGCGGGATGGGTCTTCTGGACGCAGGCGCCGCGGCCGGGGCGCACCGACGTGCCGCATGTATCGATCGACCTGCGGCTGCCGCTGCGCCGTGCGCCGTTTCGCCGCCTGCTCGCGGTGTTCGTGCTCAACGGCATCGCGAGCGCGGTGCCGGCCACGCTGGTGCTGTTCTTCGTGCAGGACCGGCTGCGGGCCCCCGCTGCCATGGAGCCCGCGTTCCTCGGCCTCTATTTCGTGATGGCCGCCGCGTCGATCCCGGCGTGGCTGCGCATCGTGCGCCGCTGGGGCCTCGCGCGCAGCTGGCTCGGCGGCATGTGCATGTCGGTGGCGGTGTTCGCATGGGCCGGCGCGATGGGTGCCGGCGATGCGGTTCCTTTTCTTGTCGTCTGCGCGCTGTCGGGTTTCGCGATCGGCTCGGACCTCGTGCTGCCGAGCGCATTGCTGGCAGGGATCATTGCCGAGGCCGGCGACCAGCCGCATGCCGGCGCGTACTTCGGCTGGTGGAATTTCGCGACCAAGCTCAACCTCGCGCTGGCCGCCGGCCTCGCGCTGCCGTTGCTCGGGCTGGCCGGCTACGTGCCCGGCGCGCGCGATGCGTCGGCGCTGCAGGCGCTGTCGCTTGCCTACTGTCTCCTGCCCTGCGTGCTCAAGGTGGCGGCGGGTGCGACGCTGTGGGCGCTGGTGATTCGAGCGCCCGCGCCCGCATCGCCCCGGCCGCTCCCGGCAAAGGCTGCGCCGTGAAGCCCTTCAACCCGCCGCTCGCCGACTGGCAGGGCAAGACCGCGTGGATCGTCGGCGCCTCCTCGGGCATCGGGCGCGCGACGGCACTGGCGCTGCTCGAAGGCGGCGCGCGGGTCGCGGTATCGGCCCGCAACGGCGAGGCGCTCGAAGAGCTCGCGGCGCTGCACAACGATGCCGCGGGGCCGCCGCGCGTGATCGTGCTGCCGCTCGATGTGCGCGATGCCACCGCGGCGGCCGCCGCCTATGCGCAGTTGCAGGCGATGGCCGGCACCGTCGATCTCGTGCTCTTCAACGCCGCCACGTATGGCGTGCTGCGCGCCGATGCCTTCGCGCTCGACGAGATGCTCGCGCACCAGCAAGTCAACTACGTCGGCGCACTGAACGTGCTGGCCGCCGTGCTGCCCGGCTTCGTGGCGCGCGGTGCGGGGCACGTCTCGCTCACGGCGAGCGTCGCCGGTTTTCGCGGGTTGCCAAAGAGCCTGGCCTACGGCCCGACCAAGGCCGCGCTGACCAACCTGGCCGAAGTGCTCTATATCGATCTGCACGCGCGCGGCATCGGCGTGAGCGTGATCCAGCCGGGCTTCGTGGCCACGGCGCTCACCGCGAAGAACGACTTCGCGATGCCGTCACTGATCACGCCGGCGCAGGCGGCCGAGGCCATGCTCGAGGGCTGGCGGCAAGGCGCGTTCGAGATCCACTTTCCGCGTCGCTTCACGTTCTGGATGAAGCTGATGCGGCTGCTGCCGTACCGGCTCTACTTCCCGGCCGTCGCCAGGTTCACCGGGCTCTGAAACGAAGGGGCTTCTTCGCGGGACCCCGTGGAGCCGGCTTTGCCGGGCCAGCGGTGTCGCCCCCCGGCGAGGGGGTTGCGAAGCGACACGAAGTGCGCGAAGCCTGGGGAAGAGTCAAGGTTTTGTGTCGATGAAGCTCGGGCGAAGCATGAGCTTGTCGTAGAGCTTCGCCAGGTTGCCGTGCTCGCCGCGCCAGTCGATGTCGGGAAAGCGCAGGCTCAGCCAGCCCAGCGCGCAGCCCACCGCGATGTCCGACAGGCTCAGGTGGATGCCGCTGCAGAAGGGCTTGTCGCCCAGCCCCTTGGACATGGCGGCCACGCCGTCCACGACCTTCACGCGCTGGCGCTCGATCCAGGTCGTGCTGCGCTCGTGGTCGTTGCGGCCGGACCAGGTGGCTTCCAGGCGCCAGAGCACGCCGGCGTCCATGACGCCATCGGCCAGCGCCTCCCAGGTCTTGACCTCGGCGCGCTCGCGGCCCTGCTGCGGGATGAGCTTGCCTACCGGAGACAGCGTGTCGAGATATTCCACGATCACGCGCGAATCGAACATCGCCTCCCCGCCTTCCATGATCAGGCAGGGCACCTTGCCCAGCGGATTGGAATTGGAGATGGTGGTGTCGGCGGACCAGACGTCCTCGAGCACGAACTGGTAATCGAGCCGCTTTTCGGCCAGCACCACGCGCACCTTGCGCACATAAGGACTGGCGGCGGATCCGATCAGTTTCATGAAGGCTCTCTCCCTTTGTTCTCAACCTGATAACACTTGTTCATAATCATTTTAGGTGAACGGAACCACCAGGGGCCCGGATCCACCCCGATGTGTCGGTACGGCCCCACGGACCGCCGGCCGCCTAAAATTCGGGCATGAGCTTTTCCACCGTCTCCGCCCTCTCCCCCCTTGACGGCCGCTACGCGGCCAAACTCGCGGCCTTGCGCCCGCTGATGAGCGAACAGGGCTACATGCACCGGCGCGTGCAGGTCGAGGTGGCGTGGTTCATTGCGCTGTCCGACTGCGGCTTCGCCGAATTCAAGCCCCTCACCGGCGGCGCCCGCAAGTACCTGCTGGGCCTGGTCTCCCACTTTTCCGAGGCCGATGCGCTGGCCATCAAGGAGATCGAGAAAACCACCAACCACGACGTGAAGGCCGTCGAGTACTGGATCAAGTCCAAGTTCGAAGCCCGGCCCGAGCTGCTGGCCGCCGCCGAGTTCGTGCACTTCGCCTGCACCAGCGAAGACATCAACAACACCAGCCACGCCCTGCAGATCCAGGCCGCGCGCGAAAAGGTGGTGCTGCCCGCCATCGACGGCCTGATCGCCAAGCTGCGCGAAATGGCGCACCAGTTCGCCGGCGTGTCGATGCTCTCTCGCACCCATGGCCAGACCGCCAGCCCGACCACCGTCGGCAAGGAAATCGCCAACGTGGCCGTGCGCCTGTCGAAGGCCCGCGCGCAGATCGCCTCGGTGCAGCTGCTGGGCAAGATGAACGGCGCCGTCGGCAACTACAACGCCCACCTGGCCGCCTGGCCCGACTTCGACTGGGAGGCCTTCAGCCGCAAGGTCATCGAGACGCCCGCGCCACTGGGCCTCGGTCTGAGCTTCCAGCCGTACAGCATCCAGATCGAGCCGCACGACTACATGGCGGAGCTGTTCGACGCGGTGGCGCGCGCCAACACGATCCTGGTCGACTTCTCACGCGACATCTGGGGCTATGTGAGCCTGGGCTACTTCAAGCAGCGCCTGAAGAAGGGCGAGATCGGCTCCTCGACGATGCCGCACAAGGTCAACCCGATCGACTTCGAGAACGCCGAAGGCAACCTGGGCCTGGCCAACGCGGTGCTGCGCCACCTGAGCGAGAAGCTGCCCATCAGCCGCTGGCAGCGCGACCTGACCGACAGCACGGTGCTGCGCAACATCGGCGTGGCCTTCGGCTATGCGACGCTGGCCTATGCGAGCCTGGCCACGGGCCTCGGCAAGCTCGAACTCAACGAAGAGGCGCTGGCCGAAGACCTCGACGCATCGTGGGAAGTGCTGGCCGAGCCGATCCAGACCGTGATGCGCCGCTACGGCGTGCAGGGCGCCTACGAGCAACTGAAGGAAGTGACGCGTGGCAAGACCGTCACGGCCGAGGCGCTGCATGGGCTGATCCGTTCGCTGGCCATTCCGGACGAGGAAAAAGCCCGCCTTCTAGCCATGACGCCCGCCAGCTACGTCGGCAAGGCCGCGGAACTCGCCAGTAGAATCTAAGTTCCCGTGTATCGATCCACCCACCGCAGCGAACGGTTGGTCTGACGCGATCGCGGCCCCCCAAACTTTCCAGCCAACGCGCCTTTTCACGGGTGCGCCAGCCAACAACCATGACGGGACTCCTCGAGGTCCCCGTGATTCATGCTGCGCGCTCCGCTGCGACGTCTCTGGCTGAAAATTCACCGCTGGACCGGGCTCACGCTCGGCCCGATCCTGGCCCTTACCGCGCTGCTCGGCGCAGTGCTGGTGGTGGCCCAGCCGATCGACCGCAAGGTCCATTCCGATCTCTTCGTCTCGCGCAGCGCGGGTGATGCCATCGCGGCTGCGGCCGCATTGCCGCTCGAGCCGCTGCGCCGGCGCATCGTGTCCGAGTTCGGCCCCGACACCAATTTCACGCTGCGCCCGCCGCACCACGCCGACGAAACGCTCTGGGTGCTGGTGCGCGGCAAGTGGAACGGCACGCTCTACCTCGACCCCGCCAACGGCACCGAGCAAGGCCGGCGCGGCGCCGAGGAGGGTTTCTACAACCTGGCCTACAAGATCCACAACAGCCTGCTGCTCGACAGCACCGGCAAGGGCATCCTGGCTTTCGTGGCGCTGTCCTACCTGTTCCTGCTGGTGACGGGCCTGGTGCTGTGGTGGCCGGTGCGCTGGCCGCCGTCGCTGCGCATCGTGCTGAACCGCGGCCTCCTGCGCGGGCTGTTCGACCTGCACCGCACGGGCGGCGCGGTGCTCGGCCTCCTGATCGCGGTGTCTGTCGCCACGGGCGCCTACATGGCCTGGCGACCACTGGGCGATTTCATTTCCGCCGCCATGGGGCAAAAGCCGGTCAAGGCGCCGGCCATCGCCAAGGGCAGCGCCAGCGGCCCGCGCATGCCGCTGGACGAACTCGTGGCCCGCGCGCAGCAGGTGTTTCCGGGCCAGCCGATCGGCTACGTGCTGGTGCCCGGCAAGGCGGACCGCCCGATCCGCGTGCGCTTCCGCCTTGCCGACGATCCGCACCCGAACGGCATCAGCTCGGTGTGGCTCAACCCCGTCAGCGGGGAGGTGCTGGCCGCGCGCAAATGGCAGGACCTCGATGCCGGCAACGGCGCGGTGGCGGTGATCTTTCCGCTGCACACGGGCGAGTTGGGCGGCGTGGCCCACCAGATCGTCACCGCGCTGCTCGGCCTGGCACTCGGCGGCCTGGGTTTCAGCGGCATCTGGCTCTGGTGGCGCCGACGCGCCATGGCCGCCGCGGCCCGCAACAACAACGCGCTTTCCAGTCGAACGACGTCCTGAAGAAGAAGCCCCACGGCCCGCCGCACGTTTTCTGTTTTTTATCCCGGAGGAGTTCCCCCTTGTTCCCGCACAAACGCACCGCCATCGCGATGGCCTTGTTGCCCCTGAGCCTGCAGAGCTTCGCAGCCGACGCAGAACCTGCCGCCGACCCGTCGAAGTCGCTGGAGACCATCACCGTCACGGGCGACTGGCTCGCCAGCCCCAACGAGACCAAGGTGCTCGAGCACGCCGGCGCGCGCAGCATCGTCGAGCGCAAGCAGATCCAGGAAAGCGGCGCCTCCAGCGTGCGCGACGTGCTGCGCCAGATCCCGGGCGTGCAGGTGCAGGAGAGCAACGGCACCGGCGGCAGCGACATCTCGCTGAACGTGGGCGTGCGCGGCCTGACCTCGCGCCTCTCCCCGCGCTCGACCATCCTGCTGGACGGCGTGCCGCTCGCCTACGCGCCCTACGGCCAGCCGCAACTGTCGCTCGCGCCGCTGTCGCTCGGCAGCATCGAGACGGTCGACGTGGTGCGCGGCGCGGGCTCGGTGCGCTACGGCCCCCAGAACGTGGGCGGCATCATCAACTTCGTGACGCGCGCGATTCCCAAGCAGTTCTCGGGTGAAGTCGGCGTGGGCGTCGAAGGCGCGAGCCGCGGCGGCGGCACCAAGACCACGCCCACGCTGTTCGTCGGCGGCACCAACGAGAACGGCCTGGGCCTCGCGCTGCTGTACTCGGGCACGCATGGCGACGGCTTTCGCCAGAGCAACGACCACACCAGCATCGACGACCTGATGCTCAAGGGCGCCTACCGGATCTCGAACACCGACGACATCGCCATTTCGCTGCACCGCTTCGAAGGCAAGGGCCGCATGCCGGGCGGGCTGACCACCGCGCAGTTCGCAGCGAACCCGTTCCAGTCGGACCGCCCCTTCGACGAATTCACCGGCAGCCGCACCGACGGCTCGATCAAGTACACGCACAACGACGGCGTGAACAAGTTCGAGATGCTGACGTACTACACCGACTCGTACCGCAGCAGTTACCTGGAGCAGGAAGGCACCGGCGCCAACGCCGGCAAGCGGCGCCTGACCACCGCACCGCGCAACTACAAGACCTTTGCTGTCGAGCCCCGCTACTCGCGCCTGATCGATTCGGGCAGTGTGGTGCAGGAAGTCAGCGTCGGCTTCCGCTATCTCAGGGAACAAGCCTCCGAGGTGGCGGCGCGCACCCGCTACTACACGCCCTCGCCCCTGGAGAACGCCTACAGCCTCACCCAGGCGCCGTACCAGACCAGCACGGGCGGCACGATTGCGCACGCGTTCTACATCGACGACCGCATCGACTTCGGCAACTGGACGGTCACGCCCGGCGTGCGCTACGAATCCTTCCGCTCGCACAACGACGTGTTCACCGTAGCGAACAACCGCGTCACGAACGCGATCTATCCGAAGATCGAATCCAACGAGGTGCTGCCGACGCTGTCGGTGCTCTACCGCGCGAGCGAACGCTGGACGCTGTTCGCGAATGCCGGCGTGTCGTTCGGCCCGCAGCAGTACGCCCAGCTCGCGCAGTCCACCACCAGCCTGCACCCCGAGAAGGCCAAGACCTACGAAATCGGCACGAAGTACAAGGGCGAAGCCTGGAGCGGCGAGCTGACGCTGTTCAACATCAACTTCGACAAGGAACTGCAGCTCGCCCGCTCCATCACCGGCGACGTCGGCCAATGGACCGACCTGGGCGCCACGCGCCACCGCGGCCTGGAATCGGCGCTGCGCTACGACCTCGGCGACCTGAGCGCATCGCTCAAGGGCCTGTCGGTGTCGGGCACGTACACCTACACGCAGGCCACGTCCAAGGCCGGCAACTTCGCCGGCCGCGACCTGCCGTTCTACTCGCGCCAGATCCTGACGCTGGGCGCGCGCTACGAGCGCGGTCCGTGGACGCTGAATGCCGACGTGTATGCGCAGTCGAAGCAGCGCTCGCCGGGCTCGCCGGACGATGGCAAGCCGTACGTCACGCTCGAAGATTCGACCGGCCGCCTCGGCAACATCCCGGGCTACAGCACCGTGAACCTGCGCGCCGCCTACGACTTCGGCCCGTCGATGAGCAACCTGAAGCTGGCCGTCGGCATCAAGAACCTGTTCGATCGCCGCTACTACAACCGCTCGGTGGACAACAACGGCGGCAAGTACGTCGGACAGCCGCGCACGCTGTACCTGCAGGCGTCGGTGGCGTTCTGAAGCCAAGGGAGCGCGGGCATACACTCGCGCACCCATGGCCCTCAAATCCACCATCTTCAAGGCCACCCTCGCGGTGGCCGACATCGACCACGGCTACTACGCCGACCATGCACTGACCCTGGCGCGCCACCCGAGCGAGACCGACGAGCGGATGATGATCCGGCTCGTCGCGCTCGCGCTCAACGCCCACCAGCTGCAGGACATCTGCCAGGGCGACGGCACGCTGGCCTTCGGCGCGGGCCTCTCGAACGTCGAGGAGCCGGACGTGTGGCTGCGCGACTTCACGGGCGAGACCAAGATCTGGATCGAGGTCGGGCAGCCCGAGGACAAACCCATCATCAAGGCCTGCGGCAAGGCGGACGAGGTGATCGTCTACTGCTTCAACCACGCCGCCGAGATCTGGTGGCGCGGCATCGAGAACAAATTGACGCGGCCGCAGAACCTGAAGGTCTACCGCGTGCCGACCGAGGCCTCGCAGGCGCTGGCCGCGCTCGCGCAGCGCAGCATGCAGCTGCAGGCGACGATCCAGGAAAACACGCTGACGCTGGGAGACGGCACGAACAGCATCGACGTCGAGCTGCTTCGCTGGAAGTAGCTCTTCTGCTTTTGCAGCGCTAGGCGGCCGGCATCATCTCGCCGCACTGCCAGCACTGCTCGAAGCCGCCCTCGATCCGCTCGCCGCACACGCATTGCCAGTCGTGCTGGGGTCGGTGCTGCACCGCATGCAGCAATTCCTTGGCGCGCTCAAACTGGCTCTCGTCGTCGATCCAGATTTCCGGCAGGCACTGGTCGGGCGGCAACTGGCCCATCACGGCGCCGAGGAACTCGCGCTGCACCGAGGCCTCGACGCCGTCTTCACGCAGGGCGTGCACCCACAAGGTCGCGATGGCGAGATTGGGCGCTTGGGCAAGACGACGCACGGCAATTGCCTCTTCAGGGCGTGTCGTCGGGACCGAGGGGTTCGGCGGGGTCGTCGGGCCACTGCGGCGGTTCGGCTTCACGCGCCCGCTCGGCGTACTTGTTGAAGCGCCAGGCCGAGTCTTCCATCGTGATGCGGCGCCAGGTCACGCGCTTCTCGACGGGCGTCATGGCGGGCCAGTGCTGCACTTCGTCGAAGGTGCGGCCGCACCCCTTGCATTCGTCGTCGCCCTGGCTGGTGGAGCAGATCGCGATGCAGGGCGTGTCGGGGGTGCTGTGGTACCAGTCGAGCCAGGCGGCCCAGGCCTTGGCGGGAAAGCCGACCTCGTCGACTTCGTCCTCGTGGTGGAACACCATGAGCGCGTAGACCTCGGCCAGCGCGCGCAATTCGGGCGCCAGCGTGATGCCGTCGGGCGAGGGACTCTTCTCGCGCCAGTGGTTGATGGCGGCCTCGATGTCGGTGATGTGGATGGCGGCCATGGGGAGTGAAAAAGCAGCGAGCGGCGATCATAGTCCGCCAATGTCCCGCAACCTCGAAGGGACATGGTCGCTACAAATTAGATAGCACGAGAGCTCCTGCTCACAGGCCTTCCCAAGCGGTTCTCATCGAATGGCTGAAAACTTTCGATTGCCACGGCGTGTTCTTCGATGCTCTAATCCCGCCCACGAAGGGGAGTAGCTCCCGACCGTCGTGCACAACGGCGGAAATCGACAGGTCGTCAATACGAAGCACAACACTTCCGGCCTTTCGGACAACGCATGCGCACTGGCGCAGGCGCTGTCGAGCAAGACCTTCGATTTGAACCTGTGCAGGTTTGGTCGAAGCGTTCGCAAGTCCCCGGAGTCACCCGGCGTCTTCGTTTCCTCGCTTTCGACCAGCCCCGTGCGGGATGAATCGAAACGCATCGGTATGCGCCTGCCCGTCGCGATCCACGCAAGGAACGGCAGGACGGCGCGAAGACAAAGAGGAACCTATGGAACAGTTCATGACCCCGGAATTCTGGGTCGCTGTCGGTCAGATCATCATGATCGACATCCTGCTCGGTGGCGACAACGCCGTCGTCATCGCGCTGGCGTGCCGCAAGTTGCCGCCCGCCCAACGCACCCAGGGCATCCTGTGGGGCACCGCCGGCGCGATCGTGCTGCGCGTGATCCTGATCTTCTTTGCGCTCACGCTCCTTGCCATTCCGTTCCTGAAGCTGGTGGGTGCGATCCTGCTGCTGTGGATCGGCGTGAAGCTGCTGGCTCCCGAACATGACGACGCGCACGGCAACATCGCCGGCAGCGACAAGCTGTGGGGCGCCGTCAAGACCGTGATCGTGGCCGACCTGGTGATGAGCGTGGACAACGTGATCGCCATCGCCGGCGCCGCACAGGGTGCGGGCGAAGGCCACCAGATGCCGCTCGTGATCTTCGGCCTGCTCGTGAGCATTCCGATCATCGTCTGGGGCAGCCAGTTGGTCATCAAGCTGATGGACCGCTTCCCGATGATCATCACGCTGGGCGGCATGCTGCTCGGCTGGATCGCCGGCACGATGGCCGTGTCCGACCCGGCCCTGGCGAACCCCGCCAACTGGACCTGGGTGCCGAAGGTGCCGCAGACCGACACGATCAAGTACGCAGCCGGCATCGCTGGTGCGCTGCTGGTGCTCGCGATCGGCAAGTGGGTGGCCATGCGCCAGGCCCGCAACAAGCCGGAAACGGCCGTGACGACCGGCTGAGCACTGGCATACCCCATTGATCGCCAGAAACTTCGCTGAGAAACTTTCCTGTCCAAACCAGTCTCTGCCACTCTAACTATCTGAAGGAGCACTCATGGAAAAGATCATTCTTTATGTCGACGACGCCGTGTATGCCAGCGAGCAGTTCGCCGAACTCGCGCCGGATGCCAACAGCGTCGTGGCGCGCCATTGGGTGCTCGTGGCCTGCGCGCCGCGCATGACACATCGCATCAGCAAGTGGGTGAGCCACAGCGCACGCGAGAACTGGCGCGCCAAGTGGTTCAGCAAGGTGCAGGCGCAGTTGCTGCCCCTGCTCGAGCGCAACGGCGGAGAGGTGACGGCGGTGCTGGCCAAAGGGCCGCTGGCGGACCTCACGGTGCAACTCAAGCGCGAGCACGGTGCATCCCACGTGGTCGATGCGCGTCGCCCGAAGATCGGCGTCGACCTGGAGCCGGTCACGCCCGACCAGACGCCCGCGCATCAATCGGGCTGGGCCTTTCCCGGCGCCGTGATGGGCATGGGCGCATTGCTGGTGCTGGCGAACGAACTGGCCGAGTAAGCCGCAAGGCGACCCCCTTCTTACGAGCCCCGGTGCGGCAACGCACCGGGGCTCGTTGTTTTGGGAGCGCTGGGGTATCCTGCGCCGCATGCGCATCATCATCAAATGGCTGCTCAGCGCCGTCGCGCTGCTGGCGGTGGCCTATCTCTACAGCGGTGTCCAGGTCAACAGCTTCGGCTCCGCGCTCATCGCGGCCGCAGTGATCGGATTGCTCAACATGATCGTGCGGCCGGTGCTGGTGGTGCTGACATTGCCGGTCACCATCGTCACCCTCGGGCTCTTCCTGTTCGTGATCAACGCGCTGCTGTTCTGGGCCGCGTCGGGGCTCCTCGGCGGCTTTCACGTCAACGGCTTCGTGGCCGCGCTGATCGGCTCGTTGATCTACTCGCTGCTGGGCCTTCTCATCGAGACCGCGCTGGGCGGCCTGCTCTCCAGGCGCTGAGCAGCAGCAACACGGCTACTTCAGCGGCGGCTCTTCCGCCTGCTGCTTGACCAGCGCATCGACGGCCCGTGCGCGGGTGTCGATGATCGACGCCTCGTAGTGATCGATCGGCGCACCCGAAGCGCCCGACTTGCGCACCAGTTCCTGCGCCGCCTTGAAACGATCGCGCGCCGCGGGGTAGTCGAGGATCGCCACGTTGGCTTCGGCGTCGGCGCGCACCGCACGCAGCGTGTCGTTCTGCGCGCCATACAGGTTGCTCAGCACGCGCCAAGCCGTGGCATCGCGCGGATTGGCGGCCACCCAGTCACGCAGCACGGGAATCATCGGCGCGGGCTGGCGCGTGGCGGTCGCGGCTTCGGCTGCGAGGATCATCTCGGGCCGCTCCTTCGACTTGGCATCGAGGAGCGCTGCCGCCTTGGCCGGGGCGCCGGCGGCCAGCTCGATCTCGGCACTGAGCCAGCGCGCCTGTTTCGCCGCGGCCGGGTCTTCCGTGGTGCGCGCGACGAGCCGCTCGGCCAGCGCGCGCGCCGCCTTGTAGTCGCGCAGTTCCTTGGCTGCCAGCGCCGCCGCGTAGAGCGTGCCGGCCTGCTGGGCCGGCGTGCTTTTGGCGAACTCGCCGCTGGCGGCCGACTGGATCCAGAGCCGCAGCACGTCGACGCCCGGCCGCGTCAGTACGCGGGCACGCGAGGCGATCATCGCGTGGTCCATTTCGAGCGGCAGCGCGGGGGCCGTGTCCATGCGGAACTGGAAGCGGCCCTGCATGTCGGAGATGCGCTCGGTCGTGAGCGGGTGGCTCCGCAGGTACGGGTAAGAGCCGTTGTCGTTCAGGCGCGAGGCGTACTGCAGCTTCTCGAACATGGCCGCCGCGCCCTGCGGCGCAAAGCCCGCCTGCGTCATCACGCCGAAGCCGATGCGGTCGGCCTCGCGCTCCATGTCGCGCGAGAAGCTCAGCTGGTTCTGCATGAAGAGCGCCTGGCTGCCCATGATCACGGCCTGGCCGGCATCGCCGTTGCGGCTCTTGCTGGCGGCGATCATCCCGAGAATGAGGCCCGCGATCATCAGCGGCATCTGCTTGCCCTGCTTGCTCATCATCCGGGAGATGTGGCGCTGCGTGACGTGCGAGAGCTCGTGCCCGAGCACCGTCGCCAGCTCGTCGCGGCTGCCGACAGCAGCCACAAGCCCGAGGTTCAGGCCCAGGTAGCCGCCCGGCAGCGCAAAGGCGTTGATGTTGCGGTCGCGACCCAGCACGACGGTCCAGGCGAAGCGCTCGTCCAGTTCGGGCGTGAGCTCGCCGCGCGCGCGGGCGGCGGTCAAGAGGCGCTGCCAGATCTCCTGGACATAGGCGGCGATCACCGGATCGTCGATGTAGTCGGTGTCGCGGTACAACTCGCGGGCGATCTGGTCGCCGAGGCTGCGCTCGGCGCTGGCGGTCATTTCGCCGCCGTCGCCGAGGCCGGGCAGGATCGGCTGCATCTGCGCGCCGGCGGGTATCGGCAACAGGGCCTGCGCCGCTATCAAAACGGAAGCGCATAGCGCGCGCAGGGTGGGCGTTGCGGTGGTCTTTGGCTTTGCGGAGGGAGTCAAGCGCAGCATTCCTCGTCCATGGCTCGGGCTCGTATGATGCATCTTCAAAACGAACGTTCACCCATGAGCGCCGCGCCGGGCCGCCCCAAGCAAGCAAGCGCGCACCGCAGTGCGAAGTACGAAGGTACCCAACCCATGAACACCCTCACCCATTTTGACGCCCAGGGCCAGGCCCACATGGTCGACGTGGCCGCCAAGCCCGCCACCCACCGCGTGGCCGTGGCCACGGGACGCATCGAGATGCAGGCCGCGACGCTGGCGCTGATCGAATCCGGCACGGCGAAGAAGGGCGATGTGCTGGGCATCGCGCGGATCGCCGGAATTCAGGCGGCAAAGAAGACAAGCGACCTGATTCCGCTGTGCCATCCGCTGGCGTTGACGCGCGTGGCCGTGGCGTTTGCGCTGGCCGAAGGGGGCAGCGCGCCGCAGGTGGCTTGCACGGCGACCGTCGAGACGGTCGGACGGACCGGCGTGGAGATGGAAGCGCTGACGGCCGTGCAGGTGGCGCTGTTGACGATCTACGACATGTGCAAGGCGGTGGACCGGGGGATGCGGATCACCGATGTGCATGTGTTGGAGAAGCATGGGGGGAAGTCGGGGAGTTGGGTGGCCGAGTGAGCGGGCACTCACCAATTTTTAGGGTTGCAGCCTGCTGCGACCGCTCGACGCCCGACGAAAGGTCTTGATCGAGCGCTGAGCGGTTTTGCAAAAAGACACAATTAAAGACATCCTTTGACAATTGATTCTGATCGTTGCCGCGCTGGTGCGGCGGTGATCGTCTCAACCCCCAAAGGTGTCTTCGTTGATCAAACTATCGCCCCCACATAAAGCCACTCGCCGCCTCGATCGCGTGACTGGCTTCACGCTGATCGAAGTGATGATCACCGTGGCAATCATCGGCATCCTTGCAGCCATTGCGCTTCCCAGCTACAGGGACTACGTATTGCGCGGCAAATTGGTCGACGGCGCCAATGCGCTCTCGATCGCGAAGGCCGATATGGAACGGTACTTCCAGGACAACCGCACCTTCGTCGGCGCCGGACCCTGCACATCCTCCACCGTTGGCAGCTTTACCGTTTCTTGTGTAGGAACTCCCACGGCGACAACTTATTCGCTGCAAGCGGTGGGCACCGGGGCAGTGAACGGGTTCACCTTCACCATCAACCAGCGAGGAGACAAGGCTTCCACCGTCAGCGGTGTTGCTGGCTGGAGCAGTTGTAGCAACAACTGGGTAATGAAGAAAGGCGCGTGCTGATGGCGCGCCCCGACCGTTCCTCGGGATTCGGCCTGATCGAACTGATGGTAACGATCACCTTGCTCAGCATCCTCATGGCCCTGGCGGTTCCGTCGATGGGGGCCTGGATCCGGAACAACAAGATCCGCACCGTTGCGGACTCGCTCCAGAACGGGTTGCGCCAAGCGCAAACGGAAGCCTTGCGCCGCAGCCGCCAAGTGGTTTTTTCCTTGACGAACAGCACGGCCCCGCAGACCAGCCTGGCTGCCGCAGACAACGGCCGCAATTGGTCGATCAATGTGATCAAGCTGCTGACGGACGATACCGATGTCTTCGTCGCGTCTGGCGTTCTCGGATCCGTCGGCTCCGATGTCCAGATCACCGGGCCGGCAGCCGTTTGCTTCAACTCGATGGGCCGGCTGGTTGCCAACTCGGGCACCGGCGTTTCCGGCAGCACAAGTTGCGATGCCGCGTCGATCCCCCCGACATACAACGTCACCTTGCCGGGCGCCGATCGACCCCTGCGGGTGCTAGTCGCACTCGGCGGCCAAGTCCGCATCTGCGACCCGAACAGAAGTCTTTCGTCGGGTCAACCGGACGGCTGCCCATGACCAAAAATTCCAATCTTCGGACTCGCCAGCGCCGGCAGGCAGGCGTCGCCCTGCTCGAGGTGCTCGTCTCCATCCTGCTGTTTTCACTCGGTGTGCTGGGTTTGATCGGCTTGCAGGCGCGAGCCATCAGCCTTTCCGTCGATGCGGAGGATCGCAACCGTGCCGCCCTGATTGCCAACGAGATCGCAACCACGATGTGGATCAACAAGTCCGTGACCGTGGCGACCGGCGCCGGCTCGGATTGGGAAGCGCGGGTAAAGGATCAAGACAAGGGCGGCCTTCCCAACGGAGAAATCAGCGTGACGGCGGTCGCCGGCATCGCAAACAGCGCTGACGTGCTCATCCAATGGAAAGCACCGCAACGCCGCGACAGCGAGGCCAAGAGCCAGCTCAAAACCCGGGTCACCCTGCCTCCCACATGAAATACATGACGCACTCCGGTGCTGCGCGCATGCGCGGCATGACGCTGATCGAACTGCTGGTCGCCGTGACCATCGGCTTGATCGTCACCCTGGCCGTGACCAGCGTGGTGAGCATCGGCGAAGCACACAAGCGAACCACCACGTCCACCAACGACATGGGCCAGAGCGGTGCCTTCGGCGCCTATGTTCTGGACCGAGTCTTGCGAAGTGCAGGTTCTAGCTTCACGCAGGCCTGGAACCTTGGCGCTTTCGGCTGCAAGCTCAGTGCTGCGCGACCCGTCGGTGCGGCAGCGACGACCATCTTGCCGCGAGGCGCAGCCTTTCCCGCGCCGTTCGCGGGCGTGTTGGGTGGGTCCGGCGAGCTCTACCTGGCGCCTTTGCTGATTGCGCAAGACCAGTCGTCATCAGGCTCCGACGTTCTTGTCGTGATGGGAGGAAACGCCGCCGCGGGCGATGTCCCCCGCCCGGTGCGCTCCGGCATACCCGGCACCAACAACCTGCGCCTGGACAACACCGTGGGCCTTGCACACAACGACATCGTGCTCGTCACGCAGGAAGGCACGACCGACTGCCTCATCGAACAAGTCAATGTGACCGATGCCACCGCATTCAGTGCGGCGGCCAACGAAACGCTTCCGCTCGGAGGAACGTACTTCACCTCGAGCGGCCCCACCACGTCACTTGCGACGTTCGCTGCGAGCGGCTCCGCCTACGTCACCACGCTGGGCAACGCCGGAGCCAACAACATCCAGTTCCAGCTCATCGGCGTGGGCGACAACCGGACCTTGTTCAGCTACGACCTGATGCGCATGGCCGGCACCGGCGCGGACGCTGGAGCCGATGCACAAGCCCTGCAGGCGCTGGCCGACGGCGTCGTCGAACTCCATGCGCTGTATGGCCTGGACACCAACAACGACGGCAAGGTGGACTCATGGACGGCGCCCACCGGGACCTACGCCATTGCCACGGCCATGACGACGCCGAGCACGCTCAGACAAATCGTTGCGGTTCGCGTCGCTCTGGTCATGCGCAGCGCCCTCGCCGAGAAAGACCCCGTGTCGCCCACCTCGCTCGGCATGTTCAACGATCTCGACGCGGCACTCCATCGCACCGTCAACTTGAGCGAGCCCGAGCGGCACTTCCGCTATCGCGTCATTGAAACCACGATTCCATTGCGCAACATGCTGTTGCTCCCTACGTCATGAAGAAAACCCATATGCGATCCGGTCGCACGCGGCAGCGCGGCGTCGTGCTGCTTTTCTGCCTCGTCATCCTGGTGGTTCTGCTCGCCGGCGGCGTGGCTGTGATGCGGTCGATGGATACCTCCCTGGCCGGCGCGGGCAACCTTGCGTTCAAGCGGGACCTGCTCAATCAGGGCGAGCTGGCCGTCTCCAAGGTCATGACGGCATTCACGGCGGGGGGAGCGCTCGACAACGCCACCAAGACAGCTGCAAGCCTGCCTTCAGCCAACTACAGCGCAATCGAATTGGTGACCAACGCCCGAGGCATCCCCGACGTGTTGATGAAAAAGGGAAGCGGCCCCACTGGCTCCGATGTCTATGGCAACACGTTTGCACCGACAGGCGCCGATATCGAAGGCGGAACCTCCGACGTGAAGGTGCGCTATGTCATCGATCGCCTGTGCAACACAGCCGGCAGTTTTGCGACGCTCGGCAAGACGCGCTGCGTCTACACCCCCTCGAACACCCAGGTCACAGGCGGCAGCAGCCAGCGCGCGCAGGACGACCTGCCCGCGCCGGTTCCGGCGATCTACCGCTTGAGCATTCGCGTGGACGGCCCCCGGGACACGCAGGTCTTCATGCAGACCTCTTTCACCAATCCTGAGTAACGCAAGCAAGGCGCATTCATGAAACCCGAATTCAGTTCTTTCTCGGGCGCACTTCGGCGCGTCGGTGTTGCTGCAGCAGTTGCTGCCACACTCAGTGCAACGCTGTATGCATCCGCCACGACGCTGGCGGATCAACCGATCTTCTCGACGTCCGACGTTCCGGGCAACCTTGCATTGGCGCTGTCGGTTGAATGGCCCACCGCATCGCGCACGGCGCACACCGATAACTATTCGAGCGCGGCAACCTTCCTCGGATATTTCGACCCGGACAAGTGCTACCTGTATCAGTACGACGCTACCGCAAATAGCACAGCCACCGGCAACACAAGCTACTTTTATCCAGCGGCCTCGGCAACGAACCACACATGTACGGGGACCAATGACGACAAATGGAGTGGCAACTTCCTGAACTGGGCGGGCACAGCCACCATCGATCCGTTTCGCTGGGCAATGACCGGCGGACGCCGTGTCGTCGACGAGACCAACAGAACAATTCTTGAAAAGGGTTGGCACTCTGGACAAGGCCTGTTCGGCGATCGGTCGATTTCCGCAGCAGACAGCGTTGGAGCGACGCCTCTGACCGATGCCAACAAAGCCGCGATGCTTCTGCGCGTGAACGGCATGGGCTTTCGCATGCGCTTCACGGTGGCACCGACACGGGTATTGAAAGGTGAATATTTCAACAACATCACAGCCACCGGCACGGTTGTGTCCACCAACAACAATGCAACCGCAGACTACGCTTGGAGCGGCAGTCCGGCGACCAACGTCAATGCAGATAATTTTTCGACTCGTTTCACTGGAACCTTCAAGGCTCCTGTTACTGGAACCTATGTTTTCCGAACAATCTCCGACGACGGGGTGCGACTTTGGATCGATAAAACCGGGAACAACAATTTCAGCGATACGAATCGCGTAATCAACAACTGGACAGGCCACGGATCGACTATCGATGACAGCGCCCAGATCACGTTGACCGCGGGGAGCAATTTCAGCATACGGCTGCAACATTACGACAGTGGCGGAGACGCCGAGATACGCCTGTTGTGGCAAACGCCGTCATCTCCAGGTGTGTTCAAGAAATTCAGCAATCCAATCGACGGTAGCCCGAATGACGCCAGCGGCGCCACGCCCTATCAAAACGCGATCGGCGTAGACGGCATTTACGATTTGACGATGCGCGTCAAGGTCTGTGACTCTTCTGTGGGAGTCGAAGCCAATTGCAAGGCGTACGGGAGCAACTACAAGCCTGAAGGCCTCATTCAGAAGTACTCGCAGAAGATGCGTTTCAGCGCCTTCGGCTACCTCAACGACGGCAGCGACCAGCGCGATGGCGGCGTCATGCGCGCAGGCCAGAAGTTCGTGGGTCCAACGCAGCCCCGGCCCGGCCTGCCGAACGTCGACAACACCCAGAAGGAGTGGAGCGATACGACCGGCGTCTTTTTCCAGAACCCGAACAGCGCAGATGCAACTGCCACGACCGAGGCAACCGGGATCCAGATCAATGACAGCGGTGTTGTCAACTACTTGAACAAGTTTGGTCAACTCATACCAGGCAACTATAAAAGTTATGACCCCGTCAGCGAGATGTACTACGCCGTGCTCCGCTACTACAAGAATTTGGGCAACATTTCGTCTTGGAGCGACATGGGCGGCGCCGATGCCAATACCAAGAAGATCTATCTCGACGGCTTTCCTGTAGTGACCGGCTGGACCGATCCGATCCAGTATTCCTGTCAGCGCAACTTCGTCCTCGGCATCGGCGACATCTACACACACGTGGACAAAAACGTGCCAGGCAATACGGCTTACAGAACCCGCGAGCCGGCTGCGCCCGACTTCACCACGGACACGGTGAATGCGGTGACCGCAACCAACAAGGTCGGGAACCTTCAAGGGCTGGGCAACATCGGCAACACCAACAGCTACAGCGGCCGAGACAACTCTGCCTACATTGCGGGGCTGGCCTACGATGCAAACACCACGGACATCCGGCCTGAAGTCACAGGGAAGCCGCAGACCGTCGGCAAGCAAACTGTCCAGACCTATTGGGTGGACGTGCTCGAGCAAGCCTTCCAGGCCAATAACCAGTTCTATCTTGCGGCCAAGTACGGCGGACTGAAGGTTCCGAGCAACTTCAACCCCTACGCCAATGACGTCGGCACGATTCCGGATACATGGTGGTCCACCAACGGCGAAACCCTGACCGATACCCGCACGAATCCCGCTACCGTGCAGAAGAAGCCTGACAACTATTTCACTGCCGGGCGCCCAGACACTATGGTTTCGGGCCTGACGAGGGCATTCGAGAGCATTGCAAACGCCATTAAGGCCTACACCACCTCGTTCTCTCTCTCGACAGTTCAAGTTTCTTCGCTTGGCGCTGCGTCCTATGCATCGCAGTACGACGCCGGCGCGTGGACCGGCGTGCTGTCGGCGAGCCAGATCACCTTTGCTGCGGATGGCACGCCCACTTCGACGGTCAAATGGCAGAGTTCGACGACGCTCGAAACGCAGCTCGCCGGAACGGGATGGAACAGCGGCAGAAATGTCGTGACCTGGAATGGCTCGGCAGCCGTTCCATTCCGCAGCGGCACCGGCGGTATCGGTTCCACCCTGTTGTCGAGCCTGCGAACGACCTATGTCGCCAGCGGCGACGACAGCGCGAACTACCTGAATTACCTGCGCGGTGATCGAAGCAACGAGAAAACCTCCACGGACACCTCCAAGCCCTACCGGCAGCGTGCGCTCCTGCTCGGCGACATCGTGGGTGCCAAGGTCACGCCGGTCGGACCGCCGTCCATGAACTACTCCGACGCGGTCAACCTGGGCTATGCGGCATTCAAGACGGCCAAGGCATCGCGCCCGAACATGGTTTACGTCGGTGCCAACGATGGCATGCTGCACGCGTTCAATGGCGGCCTGACGGGCACCGGGGTCGGTACGGAGCGATTCGCCTACATCCCGGGTGCGCTCTTTCAGGGGCCGAACGGCACCCCCGCGGTCGATGGCCTGGCGCAGCTGGGAAATCCCAACTACCTTCATCACTACTATGTCGACGCCACGCCCAAGGTGTTCGATATCGATTTCAACAATGCGGGCGGGACCTTCACGACGACATCCAGCGCCACGTCCGACTGGCATTCGGTGCTCATCGGCGGACTGGGCAAGGGCGGAAAATCCTTCTACGCGATCGACGTGACCGACCCCGCCAGCATGACCAGCGAAAGCAATGTTGCCGGCAAGGTCCTGTGGGAGTTCACGGACTCGACGATGGGCTACAGCTTCGGCGAACCGATGGTCATCAAGACCAAGAAACACGGCTGGGTGGTGGTCTTGACCTCGGGCTACAACAACAGCGATGGCATCGGCTACCTGTACATCCTGAACCCCAAGACCGGCGCGCTGCTGCAAAAGATCGGAACGGGTTCTGCGTCCAACGGCCTGACGCAGGCGTCGGCGTTCATTCGCGACTTTTCCGACGGCACCGCCGACGCGATCTATGCAGGCGACCTCGACGGCCAGCTCTGGCGCTTCGATGTCACGCTGGCGCGCGCCGCCACCGGTTCGTATCCGGCGCCTGTGAAGCTTGCGACGCTCGCGAGCGCCGGCAACAGTGGCACGCCGCAGGCAATCACGACTCAGCCGTTGATCGAGATCCAGCCGCTCACCAAGAAGCGGTATGTGATGGTCGGCACCGGTCGCCTGCTCGACTCGACCGACATCAACACCTCACAGGCGCAAACGTTCTACGCGATCCTCGACGGCAACGCGAACGCGTTCAATCCCGTGAGCACGCCGATCACGCGCGCCAACCTGACGGAGCTGACCAGCCTGACGGACGGCGTGGCGCTCTCGGCCACGTCGATGGGGTGGTACATGGAGTTGGGTTCGGAATCGAACGTGCCGTTGCGGCTGGTGTCCAGTCCGACGGCTTACTCGGGCATCGTGGCATTCAGCACGCTGTCGACATCGGGCGACGCATGCAGCCCTTCGGGCAAGAGCCGGGTGTACGCGATCGACTTCGGCAGCGGACAGTCGGCACTTACGCCCGAAGGCACGACCTTCGTGAGTTATGACACCGCAGTCACGGACCTGAAATTTGTCGGTGTCGATGGGAAGGCACGTCTCATCACCGGCGACGTCGTCGGGAATCTGAGAAACGTGGGATTCAGGCCGCCCAAGAGCATGTCGCTGCGCCTGCTGAACTGGCGCGAGATACCGACTGTCGACTGACCTGCATGAAGGATGGCTCGAGGCGCCAGCGAAATCAATGCTTGCCCTTGAGCCACAGTTCGTACGCAGCCGGATACGCGATGCGAAACCTTTCGATCTCGGCTCGGGCTTCGTCGGGACGGCCGGACAGCTGCGCGCTTTCGATCAGCTTGATGACCACGCGGGGCTCGGGCGAGAAATGGACCGTCGACCGGGCCATTTCGTACATGCGCTCCGCATTGGCGGGGGTGACATCGGTCAGCGTGAGTTCGGCAAACCTCACCTGGTTTGCGAACAGCCAAGAGCCTTGCAGCTTGGTGAGCGTGTCGTCCTGGTAGCCGCTCAGGCGCTCGCTGCGCGGCAGATAGATTTGACTGATGCGGGTGTAGTCCCAGGCGGCATAAGCCAGGCAGCCGAGCAGCGTGACGGCAGCGAGGGTCAGCCACTTGCGCCCCCCGACAAGCACGGCGAACCCGCGATTGCGGACCGGAAGTTGCGGTAATTCGTTGCTGCTGCCCAGGGTCTGCGGCCACAGCATGCCGAGGCAGACGCCAAAGACCAGCTGAAACGGGCCGTACCAAAGTGGGTACTCGAGCAGGCTGTGCAGCAGGATGACGCCGAGCAAGCCCCAAGCCATCAGTCGTATGGGAGAGCGTTCGGCCCATGGCCGCGCTGCAATCACCATCCAGACAAAACCGCCGCAGATCAGCAGCGCGGCAGGAATGCCGAGTTCCACGGTCAGGTGCAGCGGCAGATTGTGGGCATTGTCGAGGATGACGGGGAAGCGAGGGCCTGCATACGAGGTGCCGTAGTGCGCGTAGCTCAACTCACCCCAGCCCCAACCGGCCCAGGGGCGCTGCGCGATCAGCGTCAGCACGTTGCTCCAAAGATCCAGTCTGCTTTCACTGGCCAATGCGCCTTGGCGCAAGCGCCCGAACATTTCCTGGACTTCACGGCCAACCAGGAGTGGCAGCAGCCAACTTGCTGCGAAGTACAGGGGGATCAGTGCGAGCAGCGCGAGGGGTGAGGGCAGGCGGAATGCGGGATTGCCGTTGACGGCCTTGCGCTCGCGGCGGGCCATGAATGCAGCCAGTCCGACGATGACAAGCAACTGCAGCAGACCGGTTCGCGAAACCGAAGCGGCGAGCCCTACGGTCAGCAGCCCGGAAGCGCCTGTCAACAAGCGTCTGTGCCACACGCCGCGACAGCCGGCATGCAGCCACAGGGCGGCGATCAGCGCGATGATGAGCAAGGTGGCGAACTGGTTGCGCTGGCGCAGATTTCCGTAGGCTTGGCCGATGCTCGGCTCTGCAAGCCATGGGGCAAATGGGCCGGCGAGGCCGTAGTACTGGAGCAAACCGATTGCTGCGCTGATGAGTCCGGCAATCAGGAGGCCAAAAGCCAATGCGCGCTGCGCTCGCATGTCCTGTCGTACCCAACCTGCGCCGACGCATGCGGCGATGCCGATCACGGCGACAGCTGCACTGGTTGCCGATGGAAGCCCTGCACCAAGTTCCGGGCTGCTCCTGAGAGCAATGACTATCGCCGTCGTGCCGAGCCACGCGAGAAGCATTTGATGGGGGTTTGCGACTGGCCCCCTCAGTGCGAGCAAACCCACGCACAGCCACGAGACGATCAGTTGCACCAGGTTGATGGACGGACCGGCGGTGAAGGGAACGACAAATGGCAGTCCAAACAACACTGCGCAAATGGTCACGCTCGATCCCGAACTTTGGCGATGCGCGATGGTTGTTGTGTGCAGACAGACGACTTGTTGAAAGGGTTGCGGTGGCCCACCCTCACTGGAAACTCCGTGAATGCCCTGGGTCACCGCGCGGAACTATAGAGCGCGCCCAGTAAATCTCCTACATCTCACATAAACCCTTGCATTCCCGAAATCTCGGATTCGCCTCTTAGACGCGCTGTGCGGACGGTCTTGTCAATTCGGCCTGAAGGTAGCGCGTGGCCTGTCTGATCGGGGCATCTATCTGTGCGCTGCCGGATAGACAAAACGATATTCAGTCTGAGTCAATTGCTGGCCCTCAGAAATCGACAGGCCTCTTTTTCAAATGGAAGTAGGCCGCGCTGGAGCCGAAGCAACTGCCAGTAGAACAAATATTGAAAGTAAAAATAGGTAGCGCCTCACACTTAACCCGTTGCCAGCTTTTTCTTGCGGACAATCCAATGCGCGAGCCTTTCTAGCAACCCATGCTCTGCAATCCATTTACTGTAAGCTTGATAGGCCGGATCACTCATCAAGTGGCGCTCTTCAGTTACCGCGCGAACGACGTAAATTCCATTGATGACCAGCAACGCAGCACAATTTCCGATCGCGGCGAGGGCGCCCATGTTGGAAACAAAGGGGACCGAGATCAACCACCACGCGATATTTTTTCCAATATAGGACGGATGCTTGAAAAACTGATACGGCCCTGAGGTGATAATTCCTCGATTTGTCAAATTGGAGAAACGCGGACCAAATGCAACGGTGGCCGAAACATATAAGCCTACCGATAGCAAAATCGCTGTACCCCATACAAATGAAATCACAGGCCAATTTTTCAGCCATGCGTCCCATTCGAGTCCATCGCGGTAAGACAGCCACTGGTGCAAAACCAGTAAATTAAGAGGGGGGTAGCACACCAAGGCAGACGCCCACCCCAAAAGGGTGGTTTCGGTTGATCGAATATGAGCATCGATTCTTCTGCTGGTCGAACAATAGCCGACGGTAGCAAATGCCGTGTCCACCGCAAACATCAGCATATAAATAATTCCGAAAATACTCATCCAACCATTTTTTTGCTCAAAAAATGTGTGCGCATTTGTCAAAAACAGATAGGTGCTGCTCAACATGAGCGGCAAGTAAAATGCTTTGACCAGCCAGCCTAGGAGCGCCTGCAAATCGGCGTGGCTCTTTTTTCTTTTTGGCTTAAAAAATCGAACGATTGCCTTGCCAAGCGATTCGACAGAATCCAATGCGCGTCCAACTGGGATGCGTAATGCTATCCATCCCATCCACCCTGCGGCAACGAATGGAACCAAGAGTGACATCGATTCAAAACCCGCAAAAGCCTCCGGACTGAGCATTCGAAACATTGAAGCTGTAACGCAAAACATTGCGATCAAAAAGGCCAGCCCCATCAATCGTAACTTACGGCGCCAGGAAGGTATGCGCTGCTTGGAATAGCGTAGCGCGCGCGAAGGAAATCGCCGCAATTCCAATACCCACATTGGCAGTGCGCACGCGCAAAGGAATAACACCGCATTTAACAGTGCTGGAGGCTCGAATACCCAGATGAGCAGAGAGGCGAGAGCCGCGCCACACACACCCGCCAGAGCGATTCGCGTTGGAACTGCAGTTATAGGTTTTGATGCCTTTTCCATAAAAAAAAGGGGGCACTGCCCCCTTTTCAACTATCGCCAGAAAATATTAGCCGCCTGCAGCGGGGGCAGCAGCGCCGCGGCAGCTTGCCGGCAGGTGCTTGGCTTCGCCTGCAGCCAAAGTGCACGCCCAAGTGATTTGGTCATTGGCAGTCGGTTGTGTCGGGGTCATCTTGAACGAAGGCTGCGTGGTGGCGCCAGTGTTCTTCGTGACCACGGTGATTTCGCCGCCTGCAGCGATCGCAACACTTGCGACGTAGGCGTTGGAAGCGTTAGAAGCGGTGAAAGAATAGCCGGAGTTGGTAGCCGTAACTTGGGCCAGGCCGCCCAGTGCTTGGGCAGTTTCAGCCACAGCCAGCTTGGCAGCTGACGCTTGCGTCAGCGCTTCCGTGACCTTAGCGCGGATCGTGTAGTCCTGATAAGCCGGCAAAGCCACAGCAGCCAAGATACCAATGATCGCCACAACGATCATCAATTCGATAAGGGTAAAGCCGGCCTGTGCGCGGCGGGCGATCTTGCGAACGTTCATGAGAAAAACTCCAGGTTGGTTTGTTGAGCCCGGGAACCAGCCCGGAGCGAAGTACCTTCCGCAGCATCTGTGCCACCCGGTTTCCTACCCCTCCAGTGACCGAACACGTCACCTTTGTTCACATTGGCGTTACAGCAAGTGACACAACTTGCTTCAAGATGCTACAAGCAGTGACAAATTTGTCATGCCGCGCAGCCGGCAAGGGATCAGAAAGTCAGGATCCCATCCGCCTTCAGCCAGCGGATATCCCGCTGCGCCAGCCCCGCCACCTGCCGCCCGGCGAGCGTCTCGATCTGGCTCATGATCTCTTCGGTTTCCGCCGGCTTGGTGTGTGTGATGTAGATCGGGTAGTGCTTTCCCGGATCGATGTGCGCCAACTCGTCGGCCAGCACTGCGGGCGACAGGTGCAGGCTGCGTTCCGCCAGCGCCTGTTCGCGGCTGCTGAAGGCCGTTTCGATGACCAGCATCGCCACGTCGAGCGCGTTGACGCGGTCCCAGAAGGGCGCATTGCGCTCGGTGTCTCCGCTGAAAACCCAATGCGCGCCACCCGTGGCGCGGCGGATGGCGAAACCGCAAGCGGGCACGGTGTGCACGGCCGGCAGCACTTCGATGAGCTTGGGCGCGCTGGTGCCCAGTTGCAGCATCTGCCCGACCGAGATGTCGTGAAAGCTCACGAAGGGCGCCTCGGGGCTCGGAATGCTCTCGAAATCGGGCCAGATCACGTTGTTGAACACATGCGCCCGCAGCGCCTCGATGGTCGCGCGCAGCGCATGCACGCGCAGCGGCTGGGTGCGGCGGCTGCCGACGGCATCGAGCATCAACGGGAGCGCGGCGATGTGGTCGAGGTGGCTGTGGGTGAGCACGACATCGTCGATGCGCGCCATCTCGTCGAGGGTGAGGTCGCCGACACCGGTGCCGGCATCGACGAGCAGGTCCGTGTCGACCAGGAACGAGGTCGTGCGGCAGTCCTTGGCAATGGCGCCTGAGCAACCCAGCACGCGAACCTGCATTGTGAGAGACCCCTTTTGTGTGTCTGTCGTCATTTGGTTTCGAACCGGGTTGCGCCGTCCCATTCCGGGTCTTGCGGCCGCAACGCCATCGAGGCTAAACGCTGCGCGTAGAGCTGGTAAAGGACTTTTTTCGCATCGGCGGCGAGCAGGGGGGCGAGCAAGTTCCGGCCCATGGCCCAGTCCTGGCGGCGGTAGGCCGCGAGCACTTGGGCCCAGCGCTGGAGCTGGCCCGTGCGCTGCGCCGCAATGGCCGCTTCGGTGGTGAGTGGCGTGAAAACGGCCACGGCCTGGGCCTTGCCCTTGACGAGCACACTGTCCAGCTCCTGCCAGGTGCAGCAGTCGGGCGCGAGGTCGCGGGTCGTGCCGCTGGCCACGATCTCGACGCCGTAGTAACCGCTCAGCCCTTCGAGCCGCGATGCGAGATTGACCGCATCGCCGACCACGGTATAGCTGCGGCGCGCGGCCGAGCCCATGTCGCCGACGCTCATCACGCCGCTGTTGATGCCGATGCCCACGCTGATCTCGGGGCGGCCGCCCGCGCGGTGGATGCGGTTGATGTCGCGCACGGCATCGGCCATGTCGAGCGCGGCGCGCACGGCCAGCGCGGCGTGGTCGGGCGTGTCGATCGGCGCGCCCCAGAAGGCCATGACGCAATCGCCCATGTACTTGTCGACGGTGCCGCGGTGCGCGCTGATGACGTTGGTGAGCCGGCTGAAAACCGTGTTCAGAAAGGCCTGCAGTTCGGCCGGCGCCATCTGCTCCGACAGGCGGGTGAAGTCGCGCATGTCGCAGAAGAGCACGGTCATCTCCTTGCTCTCGGCGCGCATGCTGTAGCTGCCCGGGCGCTGGAGCATTTCGTCGACCAGCTGCGGCGGCACGTAGGTGCCGAAGAGGCGCACCAGCCCGCGCCGTGCGCGCGATTCGACGAAGTAGCCCCAGCTCGTGTTGAGCGCGAAGGCCAGCGCCGTCATGACGAGCGCCGATGCGAGCGGCAGCACGAGGCTGTGGCCGGCGTAGAGCCAGGTGTTGAGGCCGATCAGCACCGCGGCCGTTCCCGCGCCCAGCAACACCGCCCGCGGCGCCGACAGCAGCGACAGCCCGAACGCCAGCACGAGCCCCGCGACCAGCACCGTCAGCACCTCGTAGCCGGGCGCGTAGTCAGGCACGGCGAGCAGGCGCTGATCGAGCAGGCCCGAGACGATGTTGGCGTGCACCTCGACACCCGGAAACGCCGCGCCGACCGGCGTCGCGCGCAGGTCCTGCAGGCCGGGCGCCGTCGCGCCCATGAGCACGATCTTGTCCTTCAACTCGCCGGGGGCGAGCCGGCCTTCGACCACATCGGCGGCCGCGACGTAGCGGAACGATCCGCCGCCCGCGCCGCCGGGTCCGCGAAACGGCACCTGCATGCTGGCGGTCTGGTCGACGGGAATGCGCAGGCGCCCGAGCGCCAGCGACTCGAGCCGCTGCATGGCGCCGCCCGGCGCGAGGAGCGGCCGCACCGGCGGCGATCCGTTCGCGAGCCGGTAGACGGCCAGGGCCAGCGACTCGTAGTAGCCGGGCATCGCCTGCTCGCCTTCGTAGCGCGCGATGAGCGGCACGCTGCGAATGACGCCGTCGCCGGTCTCGCCGATCAATGTGTTCAGGAAGCCCGCGACGGGCGCGGCTTCCGCCAGCATCGGCAGGCTGGCGCCGAAACCGCTCCAGGCCGTGGCGTAGGAGGCGCCTGTGGGAAAGATATCGGGCGGCAGCAACGGCGCGGCCGGCAATTGCCCTTTGGCGCTCGGCACCTGAGTCCGGGTGAAGTAGTAGCCGAGTGCGACGCGCCGGTTGCGCAGTGCCGCGGCGAACGTGATGTCGTGGTCGAGCGTGGGCGCGAGCCGTTCGACCTCGGCGGCAAGGCCCGTCATGTTGCGCAGCGGCCCGCTCGCGATCTGGCGCAGCCTCTGCAAGCCCGAGCTCCGGTCGGGCTCGAGGAACATGACGTCGAATCCGAGCACGGCCACCTGCTGGCGAACCAGGAGTTCGGTGGTCAGGCGCGCCATCGTGTCGCGCGCCCATGGCCACTGCCCCTGGCGCGCGAGGCTCGCATCGTCGACGTCGACGATCACCACGCGCGTGTCCAGCGTCCGCGGCATGGTGGCGCGCAGGCGCATGTCGTAGATCAGGTGGTCGAGGCGCTCGAGGGTCGACAAGTGCCAGATGCCGGTGGCATGCGCCAGCGCCAGCAGCACCGGCAGCAACGTGATGGCAATGCGCGGCCAATGCCGCTGCAGCGCGTTCATGGCGCCTCGATCAGCCGGCCTGCGCCGCGCCGTGAAAGAAGAAGAAAAAGAGGCTCAGACCCGGACGAACTGCATGCGCGTGGCGCCGCCGAGTTCGAGGATGTCGCGCTCCTGCAGGGCAACGGCCTCGGTGCCGAGCACCGCACCGTTGAGCGTGACATCGCCCATGACGCTGGCGGCCACGTAGCCCTGCCGGCGACGCGTGACAACCGCGACGGCCACGCCGGGCTTGCCGATGGTGGTGACCACCTTCTGCAGCGGTACGTCGTGGTTGTCGCTGCCGCCCGAGAGCACGCGAAGCATCGGAATGCCCAGCTCGATGAGCGCCCCTGCTTCCGTGGGTGCCGACGACAGCGGAATGGGCGTGGAGAACTCGCCCGACGCCGTGTGCGCCGAGGCGGCGCCGATGGCCAGGTTGCTGCGGGCGCGAAAGTGGATGCGGCAGCCACCGACCTCGATGACGTCGTTGTCCTCGAGCGTCTGCTTCTGGACGGCCAGCGCATTGACGTAGGTGCCGTTGGTGCTGTTGAGATCTTCAATTTGGACTTCGCCATCGCTCATGTGCAGCACGGCATGCTCGCCGCTGACCGCCAGGTTGTCGATCACGATGTCGTTGTAGGCGCGCCGCCCCAGCGTCGTGCGGTCCTTGGCGAGCGCCACTTGCCCGATGACAACGCCATCGACCGAAATGATCATCTTCGGCATTGCCGGCTACTCCCCCAAGTACAGAACGGTATCGACCGCAAGCGCGGCGGCGAGTTGCCGCCCCGGCCTGCTACCCGGCCATGCGGGACGTGTCGCCAACGTCCGCCCTTGCCAGAACAACCGAAATGTTGTCCCGGCCGCCATTGTCGTTTGCAATTGCAACCAAAAGTTGCGCTTTTTTCTGAAGGCCGCCATCGTGTTCTAAAAGCGTGAAAAGCTGCGCATCGGTCACCATCTCGCTGAGACCGTCGGAGCAAAGCATATAGAGATCGCCGGGTCTTGCGCTGTGTTCATGCATTTCCAGCAAGACTTGGGCCTCCACGCCGACCGCCCGGGTCACGAGGTTGCGGGTGGGTGAACTCAGGGCTTCCTCGGCGGTGATGGCGCCGGCGTCGAGCTGCTGCTGGCGCAGCGAATGGTCGCGCGTGAGCAGCTCCAGCTTGTTGTTGCGCAGGCGATAGCAGCGCGAGTCGCCGATGTGGCCGACCAGCACGCGCTGCGCCTGGAAAGCCGCCAGCACCAGGGTCGTTCCCATGCCCTGCAGTTCTTCCTGGGTCGTGCCGGCATGCAGGATCGATGCATTTGCCTCGTCCGTGGCGGCCTGCAGCGCCCGGCGCACCACGCGCGCCGGCGCCTGCGGCCCGCCCTGGGCGAACCAGCGGCCGAAGCTGGCGTGCACCAGCGACACGGCCATGGCACTCGCCACCTCGCCGCCCTTGTAGCCGCCCATGCCGTCGGCCAGCACGGCCAGGCCGAGTGCGGGGTCGACGTGGACGGCATCCTCGTTGTGGGCGCGCACGCGGCCGGTGTCGGTCAGCGCGGCGTACTCCCAGCACAGCGCCGGCCGGCTCGAGAAAATGGATGCGCCGAGGCTCGCCATGGTCTGCGGGCGTCGGCCGGGCAAAGGCTCAGTGCGCAGCGGCGTGGGCGCGCCGTTGCAGCAAGCGGCCCGCGGCCACGACGAACACCGCACCGGCGGCAGCCGCCGCGTAGTGCAACCAGGGGTTGGCAGCCAGCACGCCGCGCAGGGCGACGTCGCTCACGATGGTCTCGCCGCCGACCCAGCCGATCAGCGCGGCACCCAGCATGACGATGATCGGGAAGCGTTCCATGAGCTTGATCATGAGGGTGCTGCCGAAAATGACCAAGGGAATGCTGATCGCCAGGCCCAGGATCAACAGGACCATGCTGCCCTGCGCGGCCGCCGCAACGGCGATCACGTTGTCCAGGCTCATCACCAGGTCGGCCAGGAGGATGGTGCGCACCGCGGCCATCATGCTGCCGTATTCCTTGGATTCGCCCTCGCCGTCGTCTTCTTCGCCCAGCAGCTGCAGGCCGATCCACAGCAGCAGCAGGCCGCCGACGATCTGAAGGTAAGGCAGTGCCAGCAGCTTGGCCGCCACCACCGTCAGCACGATCCGCAGCACCACGGCCGCGCCCGAGCCGAACAGCACGGCCTTTTTCTGCTGCGCGGGCGGCAGCGAACGCGCCGCCATGGCGATCACCACGGCGTTGTCGCCCGAAAGAATGATGTTGATCCAGATGATCTTGACCAGACCGATCCAGAAATCTGTGCTTTGAAGGAGTTCCATGTCTCTGATCCCACTGTGTTTTATTTGAAAAAAGCGCCCGCAATCCAGTGCGGGCGCTTTTTTGTTTCTGCGTGGTCCTGCGGCAAGCCGCGGCGTTTTTAGAGCTGTGCCTTGAGCAGCTTTGCCAACTCGGAGAAGTTGCGCGTCACGGTGAAGCCGCACTCTTCCATGATGGCGAGCTTGGCATCGGCCGTGTCGGCACCGCCCGAGATCAGCGCACCGGCGTGGCCCATGCGCTTGCCGGGAGGGGCGGTGACACC
Organism: Variovorax boronicumulans; assembly: GCF_030812215.1. Taxonomy (GTDB): domain Bacteria; phylum Pseudomonadota; class Gammaproteobacteria; order Burkholderiales; family Burkholderiaceae_C; genus Variovorax; species Variovorax boronicumulans_C. The sequence continues at coordinate 153,159 of NZ_JAUSSG010000006.1, forward strand.
GGCGATGAAGCCGACGACCGGCTTCTTCATGTGTTCCTTGCACCAGCGAGCCGCGTCGGCTTCGTCGGGGCCGCCGATTTCGCCGATCATGATCACGGCGTCGGTGTCCGGATCGTCGTTGAAGGCCTTCATCACGTCGATGTGCTTCAGGCCGTTGATCGGGTCGCCGCCAATGCCGACCGCCGACGATTGGCCGAGGCCGATTTCGGTCAGTTGAGCCACGGCTTCATACGTCAGCGTGCCCGAGCGCGAGACCACGCCGATGCGGCCCTTGCGGTGGATGTGGCCGGGCATGATGCCGATCTTGATTTCGTCGGGCGTGATGAGGCCGGGGCAGTTCGGGCCCAGCAGCAAGGTCTTCTTGCCGCCGGCCGCTTCCTTGGCCTTCATCTTGTTGCGCACTTCGAGCATGTCGCGAACCGGAATGCCTTCGGTGATGCAGATCGCCAGGTCCAGGTCGGCCTCGACGGCTTCCCAGATGGCGGCCGCGGCGCCTGCCGGCGGCACGTAGATCACCGACACGGTGGCGCCGGTTTGCGAAGCGGCTTCCTTGACCGAACCGAAGATCGGGATGTTGAAGATCGACTCGCCGGCCTTCTTCGGATTCACGCCCGCGACGAAGGCGTTCTTGCCGTTCGCGTATTCCTGGCACTTCTCGGTGTGGAACTGGCCGGTCTTGCCGGTGATGCCCTGGGTGATGACTTTGGTGTCTTTGTTGATGTAGATCGACATGACTTGTTCCTTAGGCCTTCTTGACTGCTGCCACGACCTTCTGGGCCGCTTCCGCCATGGTGTCGGCGCTGATGATCGGCAGGCCCGAATCGGCCAGCAGCTTCTTGCCTTCGACTTCGTTGGTGCCCTTCATGCGCACGACCAGCGGCACTTGCAGGTTCACGGCCTTGCAGGCTGCGATCACGCCGGTGGCGATGGTGTCGCACTTCATGATGCCGCCGAAGATGTTCACGAGGATGGCTTCCACGTTCTTGTTCTTCAGCATGATCTTGAAGGCTTCGGTGACCTTCTCGGGGGTGGCGCCGCCGCCCACGTCCAGGAAGTTGGCCGGCTCGCCGCCGAACAGCTTGATGGTGTCCATGGTGGCCATGGCCAGGCCCGCACCGTTCACCAGGCAGCCGATGTTGCCGTCCAGCGAGATGTAGGCGAGGTCGAACTTGGAGGCTTCCACTTCGGCCGCGTCTTCTTCGTCGAGGTCGCGCAAGGCCACGATTTCGGGGTGGCGGAACAGCGCGTTGCTGTCGAAGTTGAACTTGGCGTCCAGCGCCATGACGTTACCCTTGCTGTCACGGTTGAGCGGATTGATCTCGACCAGCGAGGCGTCCGTCTCCATGTAGCAGGTGTAGAGCTTCTTGAGGATGTCGACCGTTTGCGCGGTCGAGTCGGCCGGCATGCCGATGCCGTCGGCGATCTGCTTGGCCTGTTCGTCGGTCAGGCCCTTTTCGGGGTCTGCGAACACGGTGATGATCTTCTCGGGCGAGGAGTGGGCCACTTCCTCGATGTCCATGCCGCCTTCGCTCGAAGCGATGAACGCGACCTTCTGGGTCGCGCGGTCGGTCACGGCCGAAACGTAGTATTCCTTGTTGATGTCGGCGCCATCTTCGATGTAGAGGCGGCGCACCTTCTGGCCTTCGGGGCCCGTCTGGTGGGTCTTGAGCTGCATGCCGAGGATTTCGCCGGCCAGCTTCTTGACATCTTCGATCGACTTGGCGACCTTGACGCCACCACCCTTGCCGCGGCCACCCGCGTGAATCTGGGCCTTGACGACCCAGACCGGGCCTCCAAGCTTCTGGGCGGCTTCGACAGCCTCCTGAACCGTATAGGCCGGAATGCCGCGCGGCACCGGCACGCCGAACTTGGCAAGGATTTCCTTGCCTTGGTACTCGTGAATCTTCATGAGGGATGTCTCTCGGAAGGAGGAGGTTGAGAACGGGAGATCTGGGGTCTGAGGCTTGGATGGACTCTGTTGCTCGCGGGCGACGGCAGCCTGACGGCTGGGGGCGGCGAACAACCGCGGACTGTATCATGGTGCGCCGCACCAATACTCGACGTGCGGTTGCGGTCAATACGTACTTTCTTCTAGCCCCTCTACGCACACTCCGATATGGCCAAGGTTTTCATCGACGGCGAAGCCGGCACCACCGGCCTTCAGATTCGCGAGCGGCTGCAGACGATGCCGCAAATCGAGCTCGTGAGCATCGCGCCCGAGCTGCGCAAAGACGTGAACGCCAAGCGCGAGCTCATGGCCGGCGTCGACCTCGTGGTGCTGTGCCTGCACGACGACGCGGCCCGCGAATCGGTCGCGCTGATCGACCAGTTGCCCGGCAAGAAACCCAAGATCATCGACGCCTCCACCGCGCACCGCGTGGCACCCGGCTGGGTGTTCGGCTTCCCCGAACTGGTCGAAGGCCACTGGCAAGCCGTGGCAAAGGCCGACCGCGTCGGCAACCCCGGCTGCTACGCGACCGGTGCCATCGCGATGGTGCGTCCGCTGGTCGATGCGGGGATCCTGCCGGTCGACTTCCCGGTGTCGCTGCCCTCGGTGAGCGGCTATTCGGGCGGCGGCCGGGCGATGATCGAGGAGTACGAGGGCGGCAAGGCGCCGCTGTTCGAGATCTACGCACTCGGCCTGAAGCACAAGCACATTCCAGAAATCATGGCCTACACCGGCCTCACCCGCCGGCCGGTCTTCATTCCCTCGGTGGGCAATTTCAAGCAGGGCATGCTGGTTCAGCTGCCGCTGCATCTCGACCTGCTGCCCGGCAAGCCGAAGTCCGGCGACCTGCAGGACGCGCTGGCCGCGCACTACGCCCGCAGCAACACGCCCGAGCAGTTCGTGAAGGTGCTGCCGCCCACCGAGAGCGGCAAGCTCGACGCACTGGCGCTCAACGACACCAACCAGCTCGAGATCCGCGTGTTCCCGAACGAAGACCACCGCCATGCCGTGGTGATCGCGCGCCTGGACAACCTCGGCAAGGGCGCCAGCGGCGCCGCGGTGCAGAACCTCAAGCTGATGCTGGCGCTCTGAGCGCCAGGCACTTTCTTTCTCTCTCTTCTTACTTGACGAGCCAGAGGCCCACGCCCAGCAGGACGGCGTGCGCGCCCAGCGCGATATAGAGCGGCGTGCGCGAAGGCGTCGACATCTCCTGCAGCGTCTCGTTGATGCGGCGCGTGAGCAGCGCGCGCAGCGCCGGATCCTGCGGCGCGCCCTCCCCCGCCACCGGCTCGCCCTGCGCGGCGCGGCCTTGCTGCCACTCGGCCAGCATGTCGCTCAATGGCAGGCGATTCAGCACGAAGGCCACCACCGACCGCACCGCCTTGCCCTCGCCCAGCACCGGCGCGAGTTGCTTGGTCAAGGCATCGACCGACAGCCAGTCGGCCGTGCGCTGCAGCGCGCCGTGCGTGCGCGGCATCGCCTCGATGCGGCCCGCGACCGCACCCGCCAACCGCTGCGACACCGCCTCGCCGCGCGCCGCGACCAGGTGCTGCATCGCCTTGGCGCGCCCCTGGTGTACGCCCAGCATCGTGTAGACAACCACGAAAAAGAGCAGCAGCACCGCGATCAGCACCGCAGGCGAAGTGATGAGCGCCACCATGGCCCCGGCACCGCCGGCCCGCGCCGCTGTGTTGCCCGGCCCGTTCAGCTGGCTCAGGTAGAAGAAGAAGACACCACCACCGAGCACCACGCCGAGCAATCCGCCCTTGATGACCGAGCCGGCGAAGGAGAGTCCGGCCTTGGCGCCGGTGCGGACAAGAGATGGTTGACTGACAGGTTCAGACGGCATGAAGACTCCTCCAGTTTGTTCTTGAAAGCCGGCGCGTTCGGGGCCGGCTGCGGGGATCATGCCATCGCCCCGTGCCACCGCCGGCTCAACCCGCCTCGAGCAGCCGCTTGAGCGACTGCAGGTCGCGCGCGATCCACGCGGCATCGCGCTCGAACGCCGCATCGTCCATGTGCGGCTGGCGCAGCAGCGTGAACTGCAACTCGCAGGCATCCGGCGCCACACCGATCACGCGGAACGGCAGGTAGACCTCGGGCACGCCTTCGGGCGCGACCCAGTGGTCGAGCACGCCGAAGTCGTTGGCCGGCGCGAAGCGCATGCGTGCATCGCCGCTTTCGGGCGTGCGCACGATCCAGTGATCGCCCTGCGGCAGCAGCGCGCTCTTGGCGAGACCGCTGGCCCAGTCGGACAACCGCATCGGATCGGCGGCGACCCGGTAGGCGCGGCGCCATTCGCAAGCCACGCGCTGCACGATGACGCGCGACTGAACATCGTGCGCTTCATTCGTCTGCTGCTGATTCATCGAAATCGCTCCTGAGCACCTTGGACACGACGGCGCCCGAGAAACCGCGCGCCATCAGGAATCGCATCTGCTTCGCCCGCTCCTTCGCGTCGGCCGGCGGCGCGTCGAAGCGGCGGCGCCACAGGGCCGTGGCGCGTTCGACCTCGGTGTCCTGCAAGCCAGCCACCGCCTCGGCGATGGCCTCGGGCGCGATGCCCTTGGCCTGCAGTTCCTGCTTCACCCGCAGCGCGCCCGACCGGGCCGCGCGCTGGTTCAGCACCGAGGCCACCACGCGCGGCTCGCTGATGAAATCCTTGGCCGCCAGTTCGTCGAGCGCCTTCGCCAGCGTGCCGGGTTCTTCCTCGTGCCTGGCCAGCTTGCGCTCCAGCTCCGCGCGCGAATGTTCGCGCTGGCTCAGGAGCCGCAGGGCACGGCCTTTGAGGGACGGGGCACCGAAAGCCATTCGAAGAGAGTCGCTGGCGCGGCCCCGTGAAGGGCCGCTCTGTCCAATTTACTCAGCCGCCTTGTCGGCCTTGGGCGCCTTGGCGGGCTTCTCGGCCTTCTCGGGCTCCGATCCGGCATCGGCGGCCAGCAGCGGAATACCCAGCGACTCGCGCACCTTGTTCTCGATCTCGCGCGACAGCTCGGGGTTCTCGCGCAGGAACTCGCGGGCGTTGTCGCGGCCCTGGCCGATTTTTTCGCCGTTGTAGGCGTACCAGGCGCCCGACTTGTCGACGATCTTGGCCGTGACGCCCATGTCGATGATCTCGCCTTCGCGGCTGATGCCTTCGCCGAACAGGATGTCGAACTCCGCCGTCTTGAACGGAGGCGAGACCTTGTTCTTCACCACCTTCACCTTGGTTTCGTTGCCGATGGCCTCGTCGCCCTTCTTGATGGTGCCGATGCGGCGGATGTCCAGGCGCACCGAGGCGTAGAACTTGAGCGCATTGCCGCCGGTGGTGGTTTCGGGCGAACCGAACATCACGCCGATCTTCATGCGGATCTGGTTGATGAAGATGACCATGCAGTTGGTCTTCTTGATCGTGGCGGTGAGCTTGCGCAGCGCCTGGCTCATCAGGCGAGCCTGGAGACCCGGCAGCGAGTCACCCATTTCGCCTTCGATTTCGGCCTTGGGCGTGAGCGCGGCGACCGAGTCGATGACGATCAGGTCGACGGCGCCCGAGCGCACCAGCGAATCGACGATTTCGAGCGCCTGCTCGCCGGTGTCGGGCTGGCTGATCAGCAGGTCCGACAGGTTCACGCCGAGCTTCTGGGCGTACTGCACGTCGAGCGCATGTTCGGCGTCGACGAAGGCGCAGGTGCCGGCCTGCTTCTGCATGGCGGCGATGACCTGCAGCGTGAGCGTGGTCTTGCCCGAGGATTCCGGGCCGTAGATCTCGATCACCCGGCCGCGCGGCAGGCCGCCGACGCCCAGGGCGATGTCCAGGCCGAGCGAACCGGTGGAGACCACCTGGATGTCTTCCAGCGCCTCGCCTTCGCCCAGCCGCATGATCGTGCCCTTGCCGAACTGCTTTTCGATCTGGGCCAGCGCGGCTTGAAGCGCCTTGGCCTTTTCACTGTTGGCGACCGAGATGCTTGCGCCCTTGACGACTGCGTCCATGTGGAAATCTCCTTGAAAATCAACGGTTTGTGTCTGGTTTCAATCCATCTGCTTTTAACCACAGGCTGGATGCTTGAACAGTAGTGTAGGGGCTCATGGGTTTCCGTAAACCCATTTTTTGGTCAGTTTGCTTTACCATCTGACGCCATGGCCGAAGCCGCTTTTCCGACCGATCCCGACGCCTGGCGGCAAACCCACCTGGGTCGCCTGCTGGGCCATGCGATGCGCCGCTTCGACGAGCGCGTGCTGGAGCTGATGGCGCACGACGTCGATGTGCCGCTCGCCCTCTCGAACCTCGCCGCGCGCGCCCAGGTGAGCGCGGCGCACATCCACATCACCCGGCATCTGGCGCGCGAGGGCTCGCGCCTCACCGAGCTGGCCGAGCGCGCCGGCATGACCAAGCAGGCGATGGGTGCGCTGGTGGACCAGTGCGAGGCCTGGGGGCTGGTCACGCGCGGGCCCGATCCGCTCGACGCACGGGCGCGGCGCGTGCTCTTCACGGCCGACGGCCTCGCCTGGCTCGACGCCTTCCGCAGCGCGGTGACCGAGGCCGAGCGGGAGTTCCGCAGCAGCGTCGGCGACGAGATCGCCACCGTGGTAACCATCGGTCTCGAAGCCTATACGGCGGGCTAGACTCGGCCCGAGAGACAAAGTGAATGGCGCCGGCATGGCGCCCGAACCGGCCGGAGGTGGCTCATGCGAATACTGATTGCCGAAGACGACCAGGTGCTCGCCGATGCCCTGCTGCGCAGCCTGCGCACCTCGGGCGCGGCGGTCGACCACGTGGCCAACGGCTCGCAGGCCGACACCGCGCTCATGACCCACAGCGAGTTCGACCTGCTGATCCTCGACCTGGGCCTGCCCAGCCTGCACGGCATCGAGATCTTGAAGCGGCTGCGCGCCCGCGGTTCGCAGTTGCCCGTGCTGGTGCTCACCGCAGCCGACAGCGTGGAAGAACGCGTCAAGGGCCTGGACCACGGCGCCGACGACTACATGGCCAAGCCCTTCAGCCTGCAGGAGCTCGAAGCGCGCGTGCGCGCCCTCACCCGCCGCGGCATGGGCGCCACCAGCAACGCGATCCGCCACGGCCCGCTGGTCTACGACCAGGCCGGCCGCGTGGCGACCATCGACGGCAAGATGATCGAACTCTCGGCGCGCGAACTCGGCCTGCTCGAGGTGCTGCTGCAGCGCGCCGGGCGGCTGGTGAGCAAGGACCAGCTGGTCGACCGTTTGTGCGAATGGGGCGAAGAGGTGAGCCTCAATGCGATCGAGGTCTACATCCACCGCCTGCGCAAGAAGATCGAGAAGGGCCCGGTGCGCATCGCGACGGTTCGCGGACTGGGCTATTGCCTCGAAAAGATCCAGTGACGACGGCGCAGCCGCCCCGCGCGTGCGGCGTGCCGGAGGGTTCGGCCCAATGAAGCTTTTTCAACGCGCGCAGCGCTCCCTGTTCGGCGAAATCCTCGACTGGATGCTCACGCCGCTCCTGCTGCTGGTGCCGGTGAGCATCGGCGTCACCTGGCTGGTGGCACAGGGCATCGCCAACGCGCCCTTCGACCGCGCGCTCGAGCACAACGTGAAGGCCCTGGCCGAACTGGTGACGGTGAAGCAAGGGCACACGGAGTTCGTGCTGTCCCAATCGGCACGCGAGATCCTGCGGGCCGACGACACCGGCCACGTGTACTACCAGCTGCTCGACGGCCACGACACGCTGCTCGGCGGCGAGCGCGACCTCCCGATGCCGGGCCTCGACGAGCCGCTGCCGCCCGGCCAGGTCTTCCTGCACAACAGCGCCCTGCACGGCAATGAGGTGCGCGTGGCCTCGCTGTGGATTCCCAGCGGCGTCGACGACGTGCCGCCCACGCTGCTGCAGCTGGCCGAGACGCGCGAGAAGCAGTCGGTGCTCGCCATCGAGATCATCAAGGGCGTGCTGCTGCCGCAGTTCGCGATCCTGCCGCTCGCGGTGCTCTTGATCTGGCTCGCGCTGGTGCGCGGGATCAAGCCGCTCTCGGTGGTGGAGGCGCGCATCCGCGAGCGGCGGCCCGGCGACCTGAGCCCGCTCGACGAATCGTCGGTGCCGCTCGAAGTCGTGCCATTGGTGTCGTCGGTCAACGAACTCCTGAACAAGCTCAACGACTCCATCGACACGCAAAAGCGCTTTCTCGCCGACGCGGCACACCAGCTCAAGACGCCGCTCGCGGGACTGCGCATGCAGGCCGACCTCGCGCAGCGCGAAGGCGCCAACGCCGATGAACTGAAGCAGTCGCTCAAGCAGATCGGCCGCGCCAGCGTGCGCGCCACGCACACGGTGAACCAGCTGCTGTCGCTCGCACGCGCCGAGGGCAACAGCGCCAACTCGCACCGCCAGCCGTGCGACCTCGCGCGGCTCACGATCGAGGTGGTGCGCGAAGCCGTGCCGCGCGCGATCGAAAAGCGCATCGACCTCGGCTATGACGGCCTGCAAGCCGGCGCGCCCGGCGTGATGTTCGACGGCAACCCGACGCTGCTGAAGGAGCTGGTGCGCAACCTGGTCGACAACGCGATCAACTACACGCCCTCCACGCCCGAGCGCCCCGGTGTGATCACCGCGCGCGTGCTGGCCGACCCCTTCGGCCATGTGCTGCTGCTGCAGGTGGAGGACAACGGCCCCGGCATCGCCGAGTCCGACCGCGAGCTGGTGTTCGAGCCCTTCTACCGCGTGCTCGGCAACGAGGCCGACGGCTCGGGGCTGGGCCTGCCGATCGTGCGGGAGATCGCGAACCAGCACCACGCGCAGGTGAAGCTGGAGGATGCGCATCCCGGCAAGCATCCGCCGGGGGCGCGCTTCACGGTGCGCTTCGAGGGAGAGCAGCCGGCATGAGCACGCCGGCCAAGGAAAGCAAAGCCATCGAGGCGCTGCGTCGCCGCTTCAAGACGATCCGCATCGACACCGACGTGTCGGACATGTTCGACTTCGGCGCCGACCTGCTCGAGCTTCCATCGGCCGAGGCGCTGGCCTTCCACTACGCATTGCTGCGCGACACCGGCATGGACGGCGAGCTGTACGACTGGCTTTGCCGCAAGTTCAGCGAACGCGGCGACGAAGCCGAGGACCATCTGCTCGCGTGTTTCGAGCAGGAGCACGACCCGGCGATGCAGGCGACGGTGCTGCAGATGCTCGGCACCTTCAAATACCGCAAGGGCCGGCGGCTGAAAGAAACGGCGGCACTGGCGCGCGCCGCACTCGCATCGCCGCACGAAGACCTGCGCTGCAAGGGCCTGTGGGTGATCGGCTGGCTCGGTGGCACGGCCGACATCGCGAAGGTGGCGCCTCTGCTCGCCAGCGACCCCGCCGTTGCGAACCGCCAATGGGCCGCCAGCGCGCTGATGCAGATCGTGCTCAACCGCCGCAGCGCGGCGCCCAGGGCGCTCGAATGCCTGCGCACCGCCCTCGAGGCCGAGACCGATCCGGTGGCGCTTCGCGGCATCCTGGTCGCGGTGCAGGAGATTGCGGGCAAGAAGTTCGGCCTGAGTTCAAGCGCGCACGAGCCCCCATCCGAAGAAAAGCTGCAGGCCGCGCTGGCCAAGGCGCGCCGCATGTTCGCGCGCGCCGCCTGATCCCCGGTCAGGGCGCGGGCGCGCCCGCCTTCGTGTCCTTGCGCACCTGCACCCACTCGGGCTTGATCTGCCGCGCCACGCGCTGCGGCTCGCGCTCGTTGAGGCTCGCCGGCGCGAGGCCGAAGCCCACCAGGTCGCCGCGTGCCCACAGGAAGTAGCCGGCATTGGCCAGCAGCAGGACGATCAATGCCAGACGCAGTTTCATGGTGATGATTTTCAGAACGCCATGCCTCGAGGGCGCACGCTCACTTCGTCGCTCGTGATGGCCTGCAGGCCCGCGGCCGTGCGCACCTGCAGCTCGCCGCTCCAGGCCACACCTTCGCAGACGCCTTCGGTGCCGTCGCTCAGCACCACCTCGCGGCCGCGCAGCACATCGCGCGCGGCAAAGCGTTCGGCGAACTGCGCGAAGCCTTGCGCCTCGAAGGCGAGCACGTCGCGCACCAGCGGCTCGGCCAGTTCGCGCAGCACCTCGGGCGCAGTGGCGTCGGGGCGCCATTGGTGCAGCCATGCGGGCGGCGTGCGCATGCCGTCGGCTTCGCGCGCGCCGATGTTGATGCCGATGCCAATCACCACGTAGCGCTGCGCGCCGGGTCCGGCGGCGTGCGGCAATGCGGTTTCGATGAGGATGCCGACCAGCTTGCAGTCGTTCACCCAGATGTCGTTGGGCCACTTGAGGCCGACTTTGTGTGCGCCCGTCGGATCGAGGCTTTCGGCCACGCTGACGCCGACGGCCAGCGACAGGCCCGACCAGTCGGCCGGCGCAAGCGGCAGGCCCAGCGAGAACAGGAGCGATGTCTGCTCCTGGCTCTGCGGCGCGCTCTGCCACGCGCGGCCGAGGCGACCACGACCGGCGGTCTGGCGCTCGGCCACCAGCAGCACGGGCTCGGTGCGCCCGGCGCGCGCGCGGCGCATCAGCTCGGTATTGGTGGAATCGATCTCGGCCACGGCCTCGACCGCGAATCCGGGCAGCAGCGTCGCCACCGACGCGGCGATCCGGTCTTCCTGCCAGGCGACCGTGGTGCTGCTGCTCATGTTCAGTCCTTCTTGGACTTCTTCTTGTCGGCTTTCTTTTCGGCCTTCCTGGCTTCTTTTTTCTTCTCTTCTTTTTTCTCGGCCTTTTTCTTTTCAGCCTTCTTCTTGGCTTTCTTCTTCTTTTTCTTTTCTTCGTCCTCATCCTTGGGTGTCAGCAGCGTGCCGCGGCACTGCTCGGAGCCGCACCAGCAAGGAAATTCGGACAAGAGCTTCGGCGTGTACGGCTCGTCGATGATCAGGCCGTAGTCGTAGTTGAGCTCTTCTCCTGCAGCGATGTTGCGCAGCGCCTTGATATAAACGCGCCCATCGACTTCGTCGGCCTCGCAGTTCGGCTCGCACGAGTGGTTGATCCAGCGGGCGTCGTTGCCCTTGACGTTGCCGTCGATCACGCGACCGTCGTCGATGTGGAAGTAGAAGGTGTGGTTCGGCTGGGCCGGGTCGTGCGGATGGCGGCGCAGCGCCTCTTTCCAGCTGATGAGCTCGCCCTTGTATTCGATCAGCGTCTCGCCTTCGGCCAGGTCGTCGACGGCGAACACGCCGTTGCCGTGGACATCCGAGCGCCGCATCTGGATGCGGCGGCCGGCGAGTTGTGGGGATTTGGAAGGCATCGCCGAAGTCTGTTAGTTTGAATATGCACACATGCGCGTGTGCGCGTGCGCACACGCGGGAAGCCGCAGAGTATAGAGAGCCCTTAGATGACAAAGACGTTGGTAATCGCAGAAAAGCCGTCGGTGGCCCAGGACATCGTCCGCGCCCTCACGCCGGTGGCCGGCAAATTCGACAAACATGACGAGCATTTCGAGAACGACAGCTATGTCGTGACCAGCGCTGTCGGTCACCTGGTCGAAATCCAGGCGCCCGAGGAGTTCGACGTCAAGCGGGGCAAGTGGAGCTTTGCCAACCTCCCCGTGATTCCGCCGCACTTCGACCTGAAGCCGGTCGACAAGACCAAGACGCGCCTGAACGCGGTGGTCAAGCAGGCCAAGCGCAAGGACGTGACGCAGCTCATCAACGCCTGCGACGCGGGCCGCGAGGGCGAACTGATCTTCCGCCTGATCGAGCAGTACGCCGGCGGCAAGAGCCCGTTGGGCAAGCCGGTCAAGCGCCTCTGGCTGCAGTCGATGACGCCGCAGGCGATCCGCGACGGCTTCGATGCGCTGCGCACCGAAAAGCAGATGCAGGGCCTGGCCGACGCCGCGCGCTCGCGCTCGGAGGCCGACTGGCTGGTGGGCATCAACGGCACGCGCGCCATGACGGCATTCAATTCCCGCGACGGCGGCTTCTTCTTGACGACCGTGGGCCGCGTGCAGACGCCGACGCTCTCCGTCGTCGTGGAGCGCGAGGAGCAGATCCGCAAGTTCGTCTCGCGCGACTACTGGGAAATCCACGGCAGCTTCGCGGCCGAGGCCGGCCAGTACCCGGGCAAGTGGTTCAACCCCGACTGGAAGAAAGCGAATGCGCCGCTTCTGGCCAACGGCGAACCCGATGCCGAGCAGCGTGCCGACCGCGTGTGGTCCGAGCAGGAAGCCCGCGCCATCGCCGACGCCTCGCGCGGCAAGCCCGCCACCGTCACCGAAGAGAGCAAGCCCACCACGCAGGCCTCGCCCGCGCTGTTCGACCTGACCTCGCTGCAACGCGAGGCCAACGGCCGTTTCGGCTTCAGCGCCAAGACCACGCTGGCGCTGGCCCAGAGCCTGTACGAACGCCACAAGGCGCTGACCTACCCGCGTACCGATTCGCGCGCGCTGCCGGAAGACTATCTGCCGGTGGTCAAGCAGACCATGGAGATGCTCGCCAACAGCGGCATGAAGCACCTGGCGCCGTTCGCCCAGCAGGCGGTCGATGGCAACTACGTCAAGCCCAACAAGCGCATCTTCGACAACGCCAAGGTGTCGGATCACTTCGCCATCATCCCGACGCTGCAGGCCCCGAGCGGCCTGAGCGAGGCCGAGCAGAAGCTGTATGACTTCGTGGTGCGGCGCTTCCTGTCGGTGTTCTTCCCGAGCGCCGAGCACCAGGTGACCACGCGCATCAGCACGGTGGAGCAGGGCGGCAAGAAGTATCCGTTCCGCACCGACGGCAAGGTGCTGGTCAAGCCGGGCTGGCTCGCCATCTACGGCAAGGAAGCCCAGGACGACGAGAAGGAAGACGACAAGGACGGCAAGCGCCTCGTGCCGGTGAAGCCGGGCGAGATCGTGCAGAACGAGTCGGCCGACCTCAAGGGCCTGAAGACGCGCCCGCCCGCACGCTATTCGGAAGCCACGCTGCTGGGCGCCATGGAAGGCGCCGGCAAGACCATCGACGACGACGAGCTGCGCGAGGCCATGCAGGAGAAGGGCCTGGGCACGCCAGCCACGCGCGCGGCCACCATCGAAGGGCTGATCGCCGAGAAGTACATGCTGCGCGAAGGCCGCGAGCTCATTCCGACCGCCAAGGCCTTCCAGCTCATGACGCTCCTGCGCGGCCTGGGCGTGGAAGAACTCTCCAAGGCCGAACTCACCGGCGAATGGGAATACAAGCTCGCGCAGATGGAGAAGGGCGCCCTGAGCCGCGACGCCTTCATGCGCGAGATTGCCCAGATGACGGAGCACATCGTCAAGAAGGCCAAGGAATACGACCGCGACACCGTGCCGGGCGACTACGCCACGCTCGCGACGCCATGCCCCAACTGCGGCGGCATCGTGCGCGAGAACTACCGCCGCTACGGCTGCGTGGGCAAGAGCGGCACGGGCGAGGACGCCTGCGGCTTCTCGTTCGGCAAGTCGCCGGCCGGGCGCACCTTCGAGGTGGCCGAGGCCGAGGCGCTCCTGCGCGACAAGCACATCGGTCCGCTGGAAGGCTTCCGCTCCAAGGCGGGCTGGCCCTTCACCTCGGAGATCGTGCTCAAGTACGACGACGAGGCCAAGAACTGGAAGCTGGAGTTCGACTTCGGCGACGACAAGAACGGCGACACCGGCGAGATCGTCGATTTCAGCGAGCAGGACACCGTGGGCCCATGCCCGGTGTGCGGCGCGCCGGTGTTCGAGCATGGCAGCAACTATGTCTGCGAGAAGTCGGTGCCGACCAACGCGCAGCCGACGCCCAGCTGCACCTTCAAGACCGGCAAGATCATCCTGCAGCAGCCGGTGGAGCGCGCGCAGATGGAAAAGCTGCTCGCCACCGGCAAGACCGACCTGCTCGACAAGTTCGTGAGCATGCGCACGCGCCGCGCCTTCAAGGCCTTCCTCACCTGGAACGCCGAAGAGGGCAAGGTGACCTTCGAGTTCGCGCCGCGCGAAGGCGGCAGCAAATTCCCGCCGCGCAAGACCTTCGGCAAGCCGGCCGCCAAGACCGCGGCCGCGAAGAAGGTCGCGGCGAAAAAGACGCCGGCCGCCAAGAAGGCGCCGGCCGCGAAGAAGGCCGCCGCGCCGCGCAAGCCCGGCGCGGGCTTGAAGCCCAGCGACTCGCTGGCCGCGGTGATCGGCGCCGAGCCGGTGGCGCGCACCGAGGTCATCAAGAAGCTGTGGGACTACATCAAGGCCAACGGCCTGCAGGACGCGACCAACAAGCGCGCGATCAATGCCGATGCGAAGTTGAAGCCCGTGTTCGGCAAGGACCAGGTGACGATGTTCGAACTCGCGGGCATCGTGGGCAAGCACCTCTCGGCGCCCGACGCGGCCTGACGCGGCATGCAGCGCCGACACCTCGCCGCCGCGCTGGCCACGACAGCGATGCTGCTGGGCGGCGCGGGCCTCGCCCAGGCGGCCGCTGCGTGGCCTGAAAAGCCCGTCAAGCTGGTCGTGCCTTTCCCGCCGGGACAGGCCACCGACATCTTCGCCCGCGCGCTCGCCGAACAGCTCGGCAAGCGGCTGGGCCAGCCGGTGATCGTCGACAACAAGGCCGGCGCGGGCAGCAACATCGGTACCGAGTTCGTGGTGCGCGCGCCGCCCGATGGCTACACGCTGGTGGTGGCCGGCAGCGCGATGGCGGTGAACCAGACGCTCTATGCCAAGCCGGGGTTCGATCCGCGCCGCGACCTGGTCGGCATCTCGCTCGTCGCGAAAGTGCCGCTGGTGTTCCTGGCCACGCCCGAGAGCGGCATCCGCACGCTGGCCGACCTCACGGCGCGCGCGAAGGCCGAGCCCGGAAAGCTCAGCTACGCGAGCGCCGGCATCGGCGGCACGCAGCACCTGTCGGGCGAGATGTACAAGTCGGCGGCGCGTGTGTTCATCACGCACATCCCGTACCGCGGCAGCGGGCCGGCGCAATCGGACTTCCTGGGCAACCAGGTGCCGTTGATGATCGATTCGGTGACGGCCGCGCTGCCGCACATCAAGGCGGGCAAGGCCGTGGCGCTGGCAGTGACTTCCGCCACGCGCTCGTCGCAATTGCCCGAGGTGCCGACCGTGCGCGAGAGCGGCGTGGCGGGCACGAAGAATTTCGAGGCCGTGGGCTGGCTGGGCCTCATGGCGCCGCGCGGCACGCCGCCCGAGATCGTGGCGCGGCTCAACCACGAAGTGACCGACATCCTGAAGACGGAGCAGATGGCGCGCTTCATCCGCGAGCGCGGCTCCGAGCCCGCGCCCACGAGCGGACCCGAGTTCGACCGCTTCGTGGCGAGCGAAATCGGGGTCTGGGGCGCGGCCGTCAAGGCATCGGGCGCCAAGCCCGAATAACGGGGCGGACAAGCGCCCCGGCGGCGGGTGGGTTGTTACAAGGCAGGTCGGGGCGCGCGCCTATAGTGGTCCGCAGTCCCACCCATTCCTGGAGTTTTCCGTGAAGTCATTCATTGCAGCTGTGTTCGCTCTCGCGATGGGCGCCCTCGTGGCGGGTTGCGCCGGCACCGGCTCGGCGGGCCCGGCCAGCGGCACCTCCGGCACCTCGTCCAGCAGCGGCGTCACGGTGTTCGGCACCATCGACGCCAGCGTGAGCGGCAGCACGAACCGCTCGGACCGCCGCTAGGCAGCCCGCGCGCTTCAGCGCCGCAGCAACGCCTGGCGCAGCACCCGCGCCGCGCGGTCGCGGATCTTGCCGGAGCCCGAGCGCGGCGGCGTCTTCGGCGCGACCTTGGCGGTCGCGCAGGCCCACAGGAAGTCATGCAGGATCGGCGTGTCGTCGACCGTCTCGGTGCTGCCGTATTTATGAAATTCGGGGTGCCACTGGGTTGCGGCGATGTAGCTGCGGCCCTTTTCCGGCCGTCGGCGGATGGCCTCGGGCACCCGGTCGGGCAGGCTCCAGGCCTCGATCTCGAACCCCGGGGCGAGCCCCTTGATGCCCTGGTGGTGGATGCTGTTGACGCGCGCCGTGTCCACCTGCGGATAGAGCTTGGACAGGCGCGTGCCCTGCACGATCTCGATCTGGTGGAAGTTCTGGTCGTAGGTCACCGGGTCGCGGTGGCGCAGGCCCCCTTCGTGCTGCGCCTCGATGTCCTGGTAGAGCGTGCCGCCGAAGGCCACGTTGATGAGCTGCAGCCCGCGGCACACGCCGAAGATGGGCTTGCCGGCCTGCTCGAAGGCTTCGACCAATGCCAGGTCGTAGAGGTCGCGGATCTGGTCGCCGATCCACGCGTCCTTCAGCGGCACCTCGCCGTAGCTGCCGGGCCAGACGTCGGCGCCGCCGTGCATCACCACGCCGTCGAGCCATTCCGCATAGTGCGAGAGCTTGGTGTCGCCGCGCGCGGTTTCGCCGGTGGGGCAGGGCACCATCACGACCATCGCGCCGGCCGACATGAGCCAGTGCGCGATCGACTGCTCGACGTACTGCAGCGTCTTGTTGGTGAAGAGCGAGCGGGCCGGGTCGGCGTGCGAGAAGCAGGCCGACAGGCCGATCTTGAGCCGGGCGGAAACAGGTTGCGTCATCGCGGGACTGTCAGCGCGAACTGATCGGGAGGTGCGGAAAGGAAAGTCCATTGTGGCTCGTTGGCCTCTCGCGCGGGGTCGGACGACACGCCAAAGTATGCTCAAGCAAATGTGGCTTCGCCACTTTGCTTGATCCCCCTTGGGGGGCGGGCTGGGCATAGCCCAGCCCTGGGGGTTATTCAACGCCGCCACGACGCATAAGGAAGACAAGCCATGAAAACGATCAAGGGCCCCGCCATATTCCTGGCCCAGTTCGCGGGAGACTCCGCCCCCTTCAACACGCTCGACGGCATCGCCGGATGGGCCGCGGGCCTGGGCTACAAGGGTGTGCAGATCCCGAGCTGGGATGCGCGCCTGTTCGATCTGAAAAAAGCCGCCGAGAGCAAGACCTACTGCGAGGAAGTGAAGGGCACGCTCGCGAAACACGGGCTGGAGATCACCGAGCTCTCGACCCACCTGCAAGGCCAGCTCGTCGCAGTGCACCCAGCCTACGACGCGGGCTTCGACGGCTTCGCCGCGCCCGAGGTGCGCGGCGACCCGGTGCGGCGCCAGCAGTGGGCGGTGGAGCAGTTGCACTTTGCGGCGAAGGCCTCGGCCAACCTCGGGCTCACGGCGCATGCCACCTTCTCGGGCGCGCTGGCATGGCCGTATCTCTACTCGTGGCCGCCGCGCCCGCCGGGACTCATCGAGGAAGCCTTCGACGAACTCGCGCGCCGCTGGCGTCCGATCCTCGATGCCTTCGACGCCGCGGGCGTGGACGTGGGCTACGAGATCCACCCCGGCGAAGACCTGCACGACGGCGTGAGCTACGAGATGTTCCTCGAACGCGTGGGCAACCACCCGCGCGCCTGCCTGCTGTACGACCCGAGCCACTTCATGCTGCAGCAGCTCGACTACCTCGCGTACATCGACCACTACCACGAGCGCATCAAGATCTTTCACGTGAAGGACGCCGAGTTCAACCCGACCGGCAAGCAAGGCGTGTACGGCGGCTTCCAGAGCTGGATCAACCGGGCAGGGCGCTTCCGGTCGCTGGGCGACGGCCAGGTGGACTTCAAGGCGATCTTCTCGAAGATGGCGCAGTACGACTTCCCGGGCTGGGCGGTGCTCGAATGGGAGTGCTGCATCAAGCATCCGGAAGACGGCGCGCGCGAAGGCGCCAAATTCATCGCCGACCACATCATCCGCGTGGCCGACCGGGCCTTCGACGACTTCGCGGCGGGCGGTGTGGACGTGGCGTCGAACCGGAAGATGCTCGGCCTCGGCTGAATCCCGGTCAGCGATGCAGCGGACATCCGTTGCGTGCGCGAAGGGCGGCGCTCAGAGCAGCGTGACGAGGCGGCGGATCGCGCCGTCGATTTGCGATTCGTCGATCAGGCCGTAGCCGAAGGCGAGGCCGTTGGACACGCCGGGTGCCTGCGGATCGAGCGCGAAGCGCGAGAGCGGCGGCAGCGTGATGCCCGCCGCGGCGGCGCGTTCGACCACGGCGTGGTCGCGCGCATCGGTCCGCAGCCAGACCGACAGGTGAAGGCCCGCGTCGGAAGGAATCACCTCGAGCCGGCCCGCGCCGTGCTTTGCCAACGCCTCGAGCAGTGCGGTGCGCCGCGCGCCGTAGACCTTGCGCATCTTGCGGATGTGGCGCGCGAGATGCCCTTCGGCGATGAAGGCGGCGAGCGCCTCCTGTCCGAGCACCGGCCCGTGCCAGTCGGCCAGCTCGCGCGCCCGCACCAGCGCCGCGCGCGCCCACGGCGGCGCTACCACGAAGCCGAGGCGCAGCGCGGGGAACAGGCTCTTCGAAAAGGTACCGACGTAGCAGACCGACTCGGCGCGGTCGAGCGTCTGCAGCGCATCGAGCGGACGGCCGGCGAAGCGGAATTCGCTGTCGTAGTCGTCCTCGATGACGACCGCGTTGCGCGCCCGCGCGAAGGCCAGCAGCGCCGCGCGGCGCTGCGGCGACATCGCGACGCCGGTCGGGAACTGGTGCGAAGGCGTCACGCAGATCACCCGCGCCTCGGGCGGCAGGCAGTCGACGCACAGGCCTTCGACATCGGTCGGCACGGCGACCACTTTCGCGCCCGCTGCGGTCATGGCCTCGCGCAGCGAGGGATAGAAAAGCTGCTCCACCGCGACCACGGTGCGCCCCGGCACGACGAGGATGCGCGCGAGCAATCCGAACGCCTGCTGCGCGCCGGCGGTGACGACGATGTCGTCGGCGGTGCAGCCGACCGCGCGGGTGAACGACACATGCTTTGCGATCGCTTCGCGCAGCGCAGCCTGGCCCTGCGGCTCGGCGTAGTCGGCGGGCTCGCGCGCGATGCGGCGCAGCGCGCGGTCGGAGAGGCGGCGCCAGATGTCGAAGGGGAAGGCGCCGGTGTCGGGCAGGCCGACGCGGAAATCGTCGCGCGCGCGCTGCGGCTGCAGCGTGGGCGCGAGGTCGGCTCCCGGCACGTTCAGCGGCACCAGCCGCGGATCGCGTCGCACGGATGCGTTCTTGGAAATGCGACCGCGGCGCGACTGCGGCAGCGTGTCGGCCACATAGGTGCCGGCGCCGGGACGCGCGAGCAGGTAGCCCTCGCTCAGCAGCAGGTCGTAGGCCGCGAGCATGGTGTTGCGCGACACGCCCAACCGCCCGGCAAGCGCGCGCGTGGCAGGCAGGCGCGCACCGGGCTGCAGCCGGCCGTCGAGGATGGCATCGCGCAGTTGCCGGTGCACCTCGCGCAGCAGGTCGCGCGAGCCGGTGCCCGGCAGGCGGATGGCGAGTTCGAAAAGTGGCTCCATGAAGTTCGTGGATTGTGGTTCTTTTGAAGAGCCAATCGCAAGCCTATTCTGAAGGCCTCAGAACGCTCACCGGAGTCTCGCCATGAACACCGAACCCGTCGCCAATCCGCAAGTGCACCCCGCCGAACGCCTGCCTGTGGGCCTGGCGTGGCTCGCGCTCGGCGCCTTCGCCATCGGCACCGAAAGCTTCATGGTCGCGGGCCTGCTGCCAATGCTGGCGGCCGACCTGCAGGTGAGCGCCACGCGCGCCGGGCAGCTGGTGCTGCTGTTCGCCCTGAGCTATGCGATCGGTTCGCCGGTGATGGCCGCGCTGTTCGCGCGCTTTGGCCGACGCCCGTTGCTGATTGCCAGCCTTGCGGCGTTTTCGGGCATCACGCTGGCGGCGTCGATGGCGGACGGCTTCGCGCAGTTGGCGCTGGCGCGGATCGCACTGGGGTTGGTGGCGGGCGTGTTCCTGCCGACCGCGAGCGCGGTGGCCGCGTCGATGGTGTCGCCCCCGCTGCGCGGCCGGGCGCTCGCCATCGTGTCGGGCGGCGGCACGGTGGCGGTGGCGCTCGGCGTGCCGCTGGGCGCGTGGATCGCAGGTTGGGGTGGCTGGCGCACGGCCTACCTGCTGATTGCCGCGGTGGCGGCGCTGGCCACCTGGGGCCTGGCTGCCGGTTTGCCGCGCGGGCTGGCGTCGGCACCGGCAGCCACTGTCGCGCGCACGTCGTCGTTCTCGGTGGCACGCGAACCCGGCGTGCTGCCGGCGCTGCTGACCACCATGCTGTGGGCGACGGGCGGATTCAGCTTCTATACGTACATCGCGCCGTTCCTGTCCGGCACGTTGGATTTCGGCGCCGAGGGTGTCGGCGCGGTGTTCTTCGCGATCGGCATCGCGGCGGCCATCGGCACCGCGGCCGGGGGCTGGGCGACCGACCGCTTCGGCGCCGATCGCATGGCCCAAGGCTTCGCGCTGATGCTGGTGTTGATTCTGGGGAGCCTGTCGTTCTCGGCGCAGATGCTGTCGCGCGAACTGGCGCTGCCGCTGATCGTCGGGCTGTCGGCGCTCTGGGGCTTTGCGGGCTGGGGCTTCGGCCCGGCGCAGGCGGTGCGGCTGATCCGCCTCGCCCCGGAGCGCGCGCCGATGACGCTGTCGCTCAACGCCTCGGCGGTCTACCTTGGCATCGCGGCGGGATCGGGGCTGGGCGGCATGGTGATCGAATGGGTCGGCGTGAGCGCCGTGGGGTGGGCCGGCGCGGCCTGCCAACTCGCGGGTTTGGGCCTGCTGTTGCGCGCCGCCCACAGGTCGCAGGCTGCGCTTTCTGCGCCGACATCGCCGCTGGCTGCCTGATTGCGCCGGGTTTCGCTATATTTTCAATAGCAAACTTCGCAGAAGCGACCGTCCTTCGCGGGGCCGTGCAGGCCCCGCTTGCTTTGAAGACGAGCAACTGTCATGCCCGTCAAGCTATAATCGCGGGTTCGTTTCGATACCACGACGAAGCACTTCGTCAAATTGCCGGCTGACCTGCACTGTCCCTTGGATTCTTCAGGCCCCCACACTTTCAGCCGGCTTCACAGTGTGTTGGAGCGCCAGACCGGGCGCCCATGATTGCCACCACTGCCTTCGTTCTTGTTGAAGCGAATAGCGCGTCCGCCGCGCCATTCCGGCCGGCCCACGCCCGTTTTCAATTATTTTTCAGGCACTTCGCGTTCAACATTCGCGCGCTGTGCCAAGGCTTCATGGACATCATTCAACACAGTATCGCGGTGGGCAAGTACCTTGTTTCCCCGCTCATTCGACACCAGGACGACGGCAACTACGCCGCCTCCGTCTCGATCCGCTCCGGCCACGGCAGCGGCATGCACGACCGCGTGATGCGTTTCACGCCGCGTTTTGCGAGCCACGCCGCCGCCCTGCGCTACGCCATCGACCAGGGCCTTTGCTGGGTGCGCGAGCGCAACACGCGCCAGGCACCGCTCGCCTTGCCGTGCGCAGGCTGAAACAATCACGCCCATCTTCACATCCAACACACATCGAACGAGATTCAGAGGTAACCAAGCATGCCCAAGGAAGAACTGATCGAAATGAACGGCGCAGTGACCGAAGTCCTGCCCGACTCGCGCTACCGCGTCACGCTGGACAACGGCCATCAGCTGATCGCCTACAGCGGCGGCAAGATGCGCAAGCACCACATCCGCATCCTGGCGGGTGACAAGGTGTCGCTCGAACTCTCGCCCTACGACCTGACCAAGGGTCGCATCACCTTCCGTCACCTGGAACGTCGCGGCCCGCCGCCGACCTCCGGCGGCAACAACTCTCCCCGCCGCTGATCCGCGACGGACACGAGGCCTTGCGGCACCCCGCGAAGGGTGCCGCAAGGCCTTTGTTTTTCCCGGGCCCCGGCTGCTGAAACGATGACCACGACCAATTCCACAGCCGACGGCGCCCCGACCGACAACGGCTTTGCCACCCTGGCGCTTTCGCCCCAGATGCTGGCCAACCTCACCCAGCTCGGCTACACGCAGATGACGGCCATCCAGGCCGCCGCCCTGCCGCCGGCGCTGCTCGGCAAGGACCTGATCGCCCAGGCCAAGACCGGCAGCGGCAAGACCGCCGCCTTCGCCCTTGCGCTGCTTTCCAACCTGAACCCGCGCCGCTTCGCCATCCAGGCGATGGTGCTGTGCCCGACGCGCGAGCTGGCAGACCAGGTCACGACCGAGATCCGGCGCCTTGCGCGCGCGGAAGAAAACATCAAGGTGGTCACGCTCTGCGGCGGCGTCGCGCTGCGCGGGCAGATTGCCAGCCTGGAGCACGGCGCGCACATCGTCGTGGGCACGCCGGGCCGCATCATGGACCACCTGGAGCGCGGCAACCTCGACCTCTCGGCGCTCAACACGCTGGTGCTCGACGAAGCCGACCGCATGCTGGACATGGGCTTCTTCGACGACATCGTGAAGGTCGCGCGCCAGTGCCCGAAAGAGCGCCAGACGCTGCTGTTCTCGGCCACGTACCCCGAAGGCATCGCCAAGCTCGCGCAGCAGTTCATGAAGAGCCCGCAGCAGATCACGGTGCAAGCGCAGCACGAAGGCAGCAAGATCCGCCAGCGCTGGTACCAGGTGAAGGACAGCGAGCGGCTGCACACCGTGAGCCTCTTGCTCGATCATTTCCGCCCCGTCAGCACGCTGGCCTTCTGCAACACCAAGCAGCAGTGCCGCGACCTCGTCGAAGTGCTGCAGGCGCAGGGCTTCAGTGCGCTGGCGCTCTTCGGCGAGCTGGAACAGCGCGAGCGCGACCAGGTGCTGGTGCAGTTCGCCAACCGCAGCTGCTCGGTGCTGGTGGCCACCGACGTCGCGGCGCGCGGCCTGGACATCTCGCACCTCGAAGCGGTGATCAACGTCGATGTGACGCCCGATTCCGAAATCCATATCCACCGCGTCGGCCGCACCGGGCGCGTGGGCCAGTCTGGCGACGCCGAGGGCCTGGCGCTCAACTTGGCCAGCATGAACGAGATGGGCAGCGTCGGAAAGATCGAGCAGTTGCAGGGCCGCGAATCCGAATGGCACGAACTGACCGAGCTCACGCCCGGCAAGGGCGCGCCGCTGCAGCCGCCGATGGCCACGCTGCAGATCGTGGGCGGGCGCAAGGAAAAGATCCGCGCCGGCGACGTGCTGGGCGCGCTGACCGGCGACTGCGGCTACACGAAGGAACAGGTCGGCAAGATCAACGTCAACGAGTTCTCGACGTACGTGGCGGTGGACCGCGCCATCGCCGCCGAAGCCGCGCGCAAGCTCGGCAACGGCCGCGTCAAGGGCAAGTCGGTCAAGGTCCGGCTGCTGACGCTGCAGGACCAGTAACCGCCACCGGCTGCGGCGTGGCGAGTGCCGCCGCATCGCCATGCGCCGAGGTCGGCGCCACCGGTGCATCGAGCACCGGTGCAGGCGCCTTCATCGACGGCTCCTGCCGCGCCAGTTTCGCGGCGAGCCGGAACGCCACCATCACCGCCAGCAACCCGAAGATCGACGAGCCCACGGCCTGCCCGATCAGCACGCCGGCCGCGCCGTGGTGCGAGCCCCACCAGGCGAACGGAATCGTGCCCAGCGTGGCGCGCCCCCAGTTGAAAAAAGTCGACAGCAGCGGATGCCCGAGGTTGTTGAACGACGCGTTCGCCACGAACAACCCACCCGCAAAAAAGAAGCTCGCCGCGAGCCAGGTGCAGAAGAGCGCGATCAGCTCGGCCGCTTGCCCCTCGGCCGAGAACGCGCGAATCAGCGCGCCCTGTCCCAGCGCCAGCACCAGCCAGGCGACGGCCACCGAGGCCACCATGAAGAGCAGGCTGTCGCGCAGCCCTTCCTGCACGCGGCGGTACTGCCCGGCGCCCAGGTTCTGCGCGAGGATCGGCCCGACCGCGCCGCTCAACGCGTAGACGAGCCCGAAGGCCACCGGGCTCAAGCGGTCGATGGTGGCCGCGCCCGCCACAGCAGACGGGCCGAACTGGGCGATCGAATGCGTGACGAACGCCGCGCCCACGGGCGTCGCGAGGTTCGTCAATACCGCCGGCCCCGCAACGCTCGCGAGGGCACGCGCGTCGCCGGCCAGTTGCGCCGCCTCGAAGCGCCCGAGCATCCGGTGCTTCACCATCACACCATGCAGCCCGATCGCCGCAAGCACCATGCGCGAGACCACCGCACTGATGGCAGCACCGTCGAGCCCCAGCCCGAAACCGAAGATCAATATCGGATCGAGCACCGCCGTCACGAAGGCCGCCGCGAGCGTGACCGTCATCGAGCGACGCGCATCGCCGATGGAGCGCAGGAGCGCCGAGCACGCCATGCCGAGGCCCAGCAGCGGCAGCGTGTGCACCGTCACCGCGAGATAGCGCTGCGCAAGCCGCGCCGTCTCGCCCTCGGCGCCGAGCGCGTGCAGGGCGGGGTGCAGGAAGAAGGCCGTGCCGCTGCCCACCACCACCGAAGCAGCCGTCATCAGCACGAGGCTGGACGTGGCGATGCGCCGCGCATCTGCCGCGCGGCCGGCGCCCACCGTGCGCGACACCACGGCCGCGATGCCGATGGTCAGCCCGATGCACAGCGACGCATGAAAGAACCCCACGACGCCCGCGAAACCGACGGCCGCCGCAGTCTCTTTCTCCCCGAGCAGCGAGATGTAGAAAAGGTTGATCAGGTCGACCGCGAACACGGCGATCAACCCGATGGCGCCGGTGCCCGCCATCACGCAAACGTGGCGCAGCAGCGACCCCGAAACGAAGCGCGGACGCTCGACGGCACCCGCCGTTTCGGTTATTGGCATATGAAATCCTCGATGTGGCCTAATTGCGGGTTCGAACATTACTTTTACCCGAGCTTTTCATGCCCAAGACATTCCGTACCGAAGCCGAACGCGTTGCCACCCCGAAGCCGACGCCGCTGCCCGGCTACACGCTGCCCAAGTCCGGTGGCGGCCAGAAGGTCAGCCTGGAACGTGGCACCGCAACGCGCAGCAAGAAGAACCCTGGCAAGCGCGCCAAGAAGGGCGGCTGATCCAGCCCATCTGGCTCCCCGGGAGCCACGACGAACGCGCCCTTGGGCGCGTTTTGTCATTGGGCCAGCCATAAAGCCGCGAACAAAGCTGCCATGTCCGACGACAACCAGATCTTCATTCCGCCCTCGTTCTTCGCGGTCTACAGCGACGTGCGCCAGCGTTTGAGCGAACCGATCGGCGTGGTGCGCGAGCGCTACGAGATCTGCGAGGACCTGGCCAACCACCTCGTGGGCCACGCGCAGATCCAGCACCACACCGAGGTGCCGGTCGAAAGCGAGATCCTGCGGCGCATCCACGCGGGGCTCGCGACGCCGGAATCCGGCGTGTCGCCCGCCGAGGCTGAATGGATCGTGCAGCGGCTGGCCGAACTGTTGGGCTGGCCCGGCCCCGAGCCGGCAGCCTCAGGTGACTGACCCGCAGACGCCGCCTGCCGGCCGATGTGCCGGCAAGTCGCCCGGCGCCCGGACACCAGGTCGCCTCTCCAGGAAGTCCGGGTCATGACCCGCCGAACCACCGACGTTCTCCTCACCGCCACCGCGCCCGCCATCTGGGGCAGCACCTACATCGTCACCACGGAACTTCTGCCGCCGAGCTACCCGTTGACGGTCGCGCTTCTGCGCGCGCTGCCGGCGGGGCTGTTGCTGCTGCTGATCGTCCGGCAGTTGCCCAAGCGCGCATGGTGGGGCCGCATCCTCGTGCTCGGTGCGCTGAACTTCTCGATCCTCTGGGCGATGCTGTTCGTCGCGGCCTACCGGCTGCCGGGCGGCGTCGCGGCGACGATCACCTCGGTGCAACCGCTCTTCGTCGTGTTCCTTGCGAGCCTGTTCCTCGGCTCGCCGATCCGCGCGCTGTCGATCGCGGCGGCGGTGGTCGGCATCGGCGGCGTCGCGCTGCTGGTGCTCACGCCGAATGCCGCGCTCGATGCGCTCGGCATCGCCGCGGCCCTTGCAGCCGCGGTGTCCATGGCCGTCGGCACGGTGCTCGCCCGCCGCTGGCAGCCGCCGGTTTCGGCACTGGTCTTCACGGCCTGGCAACTCACTGCGGGCGGGCTCCTGCTGCTGCCGTTCGCGTTGCTGATGGAGCCACCACTGCCCGCGCTCACCGTGCAGAACTGGATCGGCTTCGCCTGGCTCGGCCTCGTGGGCGCCGCGCTCACCTACATCGTGTGGTTTCGCGGCGTGGCGCGGCTGGAGCCTTCGGCGGTCGCGCCGCTGGCCTTCCTGAGCCCAGTGACGGCGGTGATCCTCGGCTGGGCGCTGCTGGGGCAGAGCCTCTCGATGCTGCAGGTCGCGGGCATCGGCATCGTGATCGCGAGCATCTGGCTGAGCCAGCATGCGCAGCGCGGCGCGCAGCCGCCGGTGCTCGCGAAACCCGCGACGCGCTAGCTAGCCGATCAAGTGACGGGCCGCGCCGCCGTCGCCTGCCTCAAGAGGTGCAGGTAGCCAGCCTGCACTTCCATCCGATCGGTGATGCCCCGGCGCAGCAGCAGGCGATGCGCCTTCGGCAGCGCCCAGCAGGGCAGGCTGGTGAACATGTGGTGTTCGCAGTGGTAGTTGACCCAGTAGGGCGCAATGAAGATGCGCTCGATCAGGTTGGCATGCGTGGTGCGCGCCTGGCGCAGCGGATCGGCCTCGTTCTGCGCGACCAGCGCATGCTCGGCGATGTTGCGCACGCGGCTCACGAGCGGCAGCCACGTCGCCATCGGCAGCAGCCACATCAGCACCCAGGCCCACCAGTAACCCGCCACCGCAAAGGCCAGCAAGCCGAGGCCGTTGCCGACGAGGAAGCGCCTGTCTTTCGCGATCTCGCGGCCGAACACCTTGAGCGCCGATTCGCCCGGCGCGCGATTGCGGATGCCCTCGGCGATGTGCCCGAAGCGCTGTTTGTAGAAGGTCTGCCCGCTCAGGTCGCGCACGACCTTGCGCCACATCGATTCGCGCGTGATCGGAAAGGGCGCCGACAGCACAAGGTCCGGGTCTTCGGTCTGCTGCACGAAGCGGTGGTGCTGCAGGTGATAGGGGCGGTAGTCGCGAAGGGTGTACGAGCACAGCCAGTGGCCGACCCAGTCGTTGACCTTGCGGCTGCGGTGCAGGCCCGCGTGCGCCGCGTCGTGCATGAGGATGAAGAGCCCCAGCTGCCGCGCGCCGACGACCGGCACCATGAGCGGAATGGTCCACGGCCACACGATGCCCGCGAGCATCGCGGCGCCGATCACGCCCCAGCAATGCGCCACCAGCCACAGGCCCTTCCATGACGAACGGCTGGTGAGCGACTGCCACTCTTCGGGCGTGAAGAAGTCTTCGGGTTGGGCACGGGGTGCGACGGCCATCGGGCCAGTATGCGCCGGGGGCCGCGGCAAATCACGCGTAGTTCCCCCGTAGTCCTTCGACCTATTTGTCGATGATCTTGCGAGCGAAAAGCTCCAGGTAATCCATGAGACGTTCGGCGCCTGCAACCGCTGCGGCTTCGTCGCCGGTCGCGATGCCTTGCGCAAGTTCGAGGTGCGCGTTCGCGCCTTCGACGATCTCGCCTTCGTGCTGGTAGGCGTACCAGAAGCGGCGGCATTGCACGATGGGCGGGATCACCGCCTTCACCGCCGAATCGTTGTGGCTCGCCTGGTGGTTGACGAGGTCCAGCGCGTGGTCGGCGCGCATGTAGTCGGTCAGGTCGCCGCGGCCCGCGGCCTCGACCATCGCCTCGGCGCAGCGCACGATGTCCTTGCGCTGCAGCGCGGTCGCCCGGCGCGCCGAGCAGGCCGCGATCACGCGCTCGAGCACGCGCCGGGTCTGGATCACGTCCAGGTGGTCGGCCAGGTCGATGGCCGACACCAGCAAACCGCGGCGCGGCTGCTGCACGATGAGCCCGATCGACACCATGCGCATCAGCGCTTCGCGCACCGGCGTGCGGCCGAGGCCGGTGCGCTCGGCAAGGTCGGCCTCGACGATCTGGCTGCCGGGCTCCAGCTGCATGGTGGACAGCAGCGTCTCGATGGCGTCGTAGGCCACGTCGGCGGCACGGCGCTTGGGCGGGGGGCGGGGGGAGGTCTTCGCGGGGGCCATGGTTGTCTTTGGATGCGGCCTCATTGTCGGTCGCCATCCTCGCTGACCAAGCCGGCCAGTGTCGCGATGCGCACCGGCGACAGCGGCGGGCGCGGCGCGGGCGGCGTCCAGCCGAAGAGGAATTGCGCCGCATCGCCGCACACGCGGCCCTGGCAGGCGCCCATGCCGCAGCGGCGATGCAGCTTGGCATCGGTCCAGCCGGTGCAGTCCGCGAGCGCAGAGAAGGGCACGTCTTCGCAGCGGCACACGAGGGTGTCGGGCTGCGGCATCTGCCGGATCTCGGGGGCCAGCGCGAAGCTGCGGTGCAGTTGCGCGGCGAAGGCGCTCCAGCGGGCGCGTTCGGCTTCATGCTGCTTCGCGGCCCGCTCGTTGCCGACGGCGGTGTAGCCGGCGATGGTGCCCTGCGCGAGCGCGCGTTCGCTGCCGCCAAAGCCGGTGCATTCGCCGGCGGCGTAGACGTCGCTCAGGCTGGTGAGCTGCCGCGCATCGACAACCAGCGCCGGTGCGCCTTCGGCCGTGAGGGTGCAGCCGAGCAGGCGGCCGAGCTGCGTGTTGGGCGTGAGGCCGAAGCCGCAGGCCACGCGATCGCAGGCGATCTCGACTTCGCGACCGCCTTGAAGAAGCCGGACCGACTCGACCTGCGTGCTTCCCCGTGCCGAGGCGATGCGTGACGACGTGCGGTACTGCGGATCGGCCAGCATCACCGACTGCGCGGCCTTGCCCGGCCAGCGCCAGAGGTTCGCGGCGAAGCCCGCTACCGCCGCGAACGAAGCCTGCTCGGCAATGCGCGCGACCTTCGCGCCGGCAGCACGCGCAGTGGCAGCGGCAGCAAGCAGCAAGGGACCGCTGCCCGCGATCACGATGCGCTCGCCTTCGACCGGCAGGCCCGCCTTGATGAGCGCCTGCAAACCGCCCGCGCCCGTCACGCCGGGCAGCGTCCATCCCGGAAAGGGCAGCAGCAGTTCGCGGGCGCCGGTGCAGAGGATCAGCTTTTTCCACTGCACGCGCCAACCGCGTTCGGCATCTTCGAGCAGCAGTTCGTTGCGCGCGGGCACGGCGATCACGCGCGTGCCGCTGCAGACGCGAATGTTGGCGTGGCGTTCGAGCGCATCGCGCCACTTGCGCGCGGCCGCGGGCAGCGATGCGCCGGGGCCGTCGCGCCAGATCTGTCCGCCGGGCACGGGGTTGTCGTCGATCACGACGATCGATGCGCCGCTTGGTGCGGCAGCGACTGCCGCCGCCATGCCGGCAGGACCCGCGCCGACGATCAGCACATCGCAATGTTCGAGCGCGGTCATTCCGAGGTCTCCACGCGCATGCCTTCGCCGCAGACCGTCTGGCAGGCGAGCCGTCGGCGGCCGTCGATCAGCACGCGGCATTCCTGGCACACGCCCATGCCGCAGAACGGCGCGCGCGACTGGCCCGTGACGGAAGTGCGCGCCGCGCCCATGCCGCCGGCCACGCGCAACGCGGCAGCGACCGAACTGCCCGTCTTCACGCGCACGAGATTGCCGTCGATGTGCAGCAGGGTGTGACCGGTCATTGATGCACCCTTGGCGCTGCGCGCCTTCCCGCCAAGCGGGAGCGAGCTTGCTTGGGGCGGCCCGGCGCGGCGCTCATGCCATCTCCAGCAGGCCGCGCGGCGCATAGGGCGCTGCATCGAATTCAGGTGCGGCGCCCGTCATCAGCGCCGCGAGCAAGTGCGCGCTGCCTGGCGCGGTGGTCACGCCCAGGCCTTCGTGGCCGACGGCGAGCCAGAGCTTCTCGCGCCACGGATGCTTGCCCAGCAGCGGCAGGCCATCGGGCGACGCGGCGCGCATGCCGGTCCACGCGCGCACCGCGTTGAGGTTCGCGAGCCCCGGCAGGTAGTCGAGCGTGCGCTGCAGCATGCGCGCGAGCATCGGCGCTTCGACGGCCGGGTCGGTGGTGTCGAACTGGCGCGAGGAGCCGACCAGCAATTGCCCCGTGGGCCGCGGCTGCACGTTGAACGCGACCGAGTCGCCGTCGCTGTGGTGCGCGCTGGTCACGTAGCCGAGCTCGACGAGCTGGTGGTGCACCGTGCCCGGATAGCGGTCGGTGATCAACAGGTGGCCCTTCTTCGGGCGGATGGGGAGTTCGGGGCAGAGCGTCGTCGCCTCGATGCCGTTGGCCAGCACGATCTGCGGGGCGGTGCGGCGGGTGCCATCGGCAAGGCGCAGCGTGCCGTCGTCTTCGATGGCATCGACCTTCGCGTGCTCGATGCGGATCGCATCGCCGCCTTGAGCGAGCAGCCAGCGCGCAGCGTTCGGTGCATAGAGGATGCCGTCGCCCGGCACTTCGAGTGCGCCTGCCAGGCCTTTGCGCAGCGCGGGTTCGGCGCGCGCCAATGCGGCGGCATCGAGCAGGCGGCTGGCGATGCCGTCCGCACGCAGCCGTTGCTGCTTGCGCTGGGCTTCGGCCATTTCTTCTTCGTTCGCCGCGATCCAGAGCGTGCCGCAGGCGCTGTACGCACAGTCTTCGGGCATGCGGGGCGCGAGGGCGCGCCATCGCGCCGTCGAATCGCGGCTCAGTGCGAGTTCGGCCGGGTTGTCGTCCATCACCACGAGGTGGCCCATGCCGGCGCCGGTGGCACCGCCGATGCGCGCATCGAGCACCAGCACCTTGCAGCCGGCCTGCGCCAGCGCATGTGCGCAGGCAGCACCGACGATGCCGGCGCCGATGACGATCGCATCCGCGTTCATGCCAGCGGCGTCAGAGCCGGATGCCCCATCCGAACGGGTCTTCGTCGTCGACCAGCAGCGTGGCTTCGGCGCTGATGTGCGCGCGGCCTCGCAAAGTGGGAATGACCTTGTCGCCGTCCATCGTGTAGCTGGCCTCGAAGCGGCTGCCGATCACGCTGGCCTGCGTCCACACCTCGCCCGGCGCGAGCTTGCCGTCGGCGGCCAGGCAGGCGATCTTGGCGCTGGTGCCGGTGCCGCACGGGGAGCGGTCGTAGGCGTTGCCGGGGCACAGCACGAAGTTGCGGCTGTCCGCGCCTTCGTCATCGTTGGCGAAGAGTTCGATGTGGTCGATCTCCGCGCCGTCCGCGCCCGTGATGCCCTGCGCTGCGAGCGCCTTGCGCAAGGCGGCGGTGTAGTCGGTCAGCGCCGCGAGGTTGTCGCTCGCCACGCGTTGGCCGTGTTCGCTCACCAGGAAGAACCAGTTACCGCCCCAGGCCACGTCGCCGTGCACGACGCCATGGCCCGGCAGCTCGACCGCCACCTGGTGCAGGTGCCGGTACGCCGGCACGTTGCGCACGCTCACCGAGCCGTCGGCATGCAGCGTGGTCGTGACCGTGCCGACCGGCGTCTCGATGCGGTGCTCGCCCACGCCGATGCGCCCCATGTGCGCCAGGCTCGCGACCAGCCCGATGGTGCCGTGGCCGCACATGCCCAGGTAGCCGGCGTTGTTGAAGAAGATCACGCCCGCGGCGGCATCGGGCGACACCGGCTCGCACAGCAGCGCGCCGACCACCACGTCGCTGCCGCGCGGCTCCAGCACGGTGGCCGCGCGCCACTTGTCGTGCTGGTCGGCCAGCAGCGCGCGGCGCTCGGCCATGCTGCCGCCACCCAGGTCGGGAAACCCGCCGATCACAAGGCGCGTGGGCTCGCCGCCCGTGTGCGAATCGACGATCTGGATGCGTTGCATGGGCTGTCCGTTCAGTAGCTGGCGATCGGCACGGGGGCCGCGTTCTTGAAGGTGAAGACGGTGATCGGGGCCTGCTTCATGTTGCCCTTGTCGTCATAGGAATAAGTCGCGGCCACGCCCTTGTAGGTGTCCTTGTAGAGCTGCGCACCCACTTTGTCGGGGTCGATGGAGTTGGCCTTCTTCATCGATTCGCCGATGAACAGCACCTGGTCGTAGTACGAGGCGGCGTAGGCATCCGCATCGGCGTTGAAGCGCTTCTTGAACTTCTCCTTGAAGGCCGGGCCGCTCTGCGCTTTTTCGAGGATCGAGCCGCCCTGCGCGCAGTACACCAGGTCGTTGACCGCGTCGCCGCCGAGCTTGCCGGTGGCGGGGCTGCAGACGGTGTCGCCGCCCAGCAGCTTGCCGGGCACGGCGAGTTGCTTCATCTGGCGTGCCATCGGCGCGGCCTGCGGCGCGTAGCCGCCGAAGAAGATGGCCTCGGGCGCCTTGGCCTTCATGTTGGTGAGGATGGCGGTGAAGTCCACGGCCTTGTCGGTGGTGAATTCCTTGCCCACGACCGTCAGGCCTTGCTTCTGGGCTTCCTTGGTGAACTCGTCCGCGAGGCCCTGGCCGAAGGCGGTGCGGTCGTCGATCACGCCGACCTTCTTCACCTTCAATTCCTTGGCCGCGTACACGGCCATGCTGGAGCCGATCTGGTTGTCGCTCGCGATGATGCGGTAGAGGTTCTTGTAGCCGCCCTGGGTCACCTTCGGGTTGGTGCCCACGGTCGAGACCATGGTGCCGCCGTCGCTGTAGATGCGCGAGGCCGGAATCGCCACGCCCGAGCAGTACGGGCCCATGACGAACTTGACGCCGTCGTCCACGAACTTCTGCGCCACGGCCACGCCGGTCTTGGCATCGCACTGGTCGTCTTCGGAGACCAGCTCGAACTTCAGCGTCTTGCCGCCGACGCTGAGCTTCTTGGCGTTGAGCTCCTCGATCGCCAGGCGCACGCCGTTTTCATTGTCCTTGCCCGCGAACGCGTTGGGACCCGAGAGGGGACCGCTGTGGCCGATCTTGACGACCTGCTCCTGCGCGCTGGCCTGGCCTGCGACGGCGAGCGCCACCAGGCCGATGCCGCCGATGAATGGAACCATGCTTGCTTTTGTCTTCATGCTTCTTCCTAGGTTGGGACAATGAAAGGGCGGTTATTACACAACCGATTGGTACTGCACCGGCCGCGTCGCGAGCGCCTTCTTCACGATGTTCTCGATGAAGGCGCGCTCCTCGCCGATGAGCGGCAGGCGCGGACGGCGCATGTGCTCGGTGCCCACGCCGACCAGGAGGTCGATGAGCTTGAGGTTCTGCACGAGCTTGGTCGATACATCGAGGTGCAGCATCGGCGTCATCCACTGGTAGAGCTTGAGCGCCTCGGCGAACTTGCCGGCCTTCATGAGGTCGTAGAGCGCCACGGTCTCGCGGGGGAACGCGCAGCCCACGCCGGCCAGCAGGCCATCGCAGCCGAGCGCCAGGCCTTCGTAGGCGAGGTCGTCCACGCCAAGGAACAGCTGGTAGCGGTCGCCCACCGTGTTGCGCAGGTCGGTGATGCGGCGGATGTTGTCGGTGCTCTCCTTGATGGCGGCGATCCACTCGCAATCGGCCAGCTCGACCATGTGCTCGGGCTTGAGGTCCACGCGGTAGGCCACCGGGTTGTTGTAGACCATGATGGGTTTCTGCGCGGCATTGGCGATGGTGCGCACGTTGAGCATGGCTTCGCGCGCGTCGGCCACGTAGATCACCGAGGGCATCACCATGAAGCCGGCCACGCCGAGCTTGTTGGCGCCGTCCACGTAGCGCAACGCTTCGCGGGTGCTGGTTTCCGACACGTTGGCCAGCACGGGGATGCGGCCGTCGGCGGCTTCGAGCGCGATCTTGGCGACCTGCAGCTTTTCTTCGAGCGTCAGCGTGCTGGCTTCGCCGAGCGAGCCGCAGGTGACGAGGCCGTGGATGCCGTTGCGGATCTGGAAGTCGATGTGGCGCGCGGTGCCCTCGGCATCGATGCTTTCGTCGGCGTGGAACTTGGTGGTGATGGCGGGGAAGATGCCTTGCCAGCGGGGATTGCTCACGGGTTCGCTCCTGGGGTGTGCGGTGGAAGGAGCCTACTCTAAATATATTTAACGTATATCGTCAATATGCGTGCAGCGGATCACCCCATTTGTTTCATCGGGGTTTGCCCTGAAATGGAGAGCCCGGCGCTGCGGGCCGCGGTGGTGCCTGAGCGGCGCCCGCTGTCAGTCGATCTTCGCGCCCGAGGCCTTCACCACCGCGCCCATCGCATCCCAGTCGGCGCGCAGCAGCTTCTGGAACTCCTCCGCGCTCTGGCTGCGCGGCTCCACGCCCAGCCGCTTGAAGCGCTCCTGGATCGCCGGATCGGCCAGCACCTTGTTGGCCGCGACGTTGATGCGCTCGACTTCCGCCTTCGGCGTGCCGGCGGGCGCCAGCAGCCCGATCCACGAATCGAAGGCGTAGCCCGGCAGGCCGCTCTCGGCCACGGTCGGCAGCTTGGGTAGGAAGGGGCTGCGCGACTGGCCCGTGGAGGCGAGCAGCTTCATGCGCGCGTCGTCCTGGAAGCCCATCACGCCGATGCTCGACGAGATGACCGCCTGCACCCGGCCCGCGAGCACTTCGTTGACGGCTTCTCCCGTCGACTTGGTCGGGATGTGCGTCATCTGCAAGCCGGCCTTCGCGAGGAACGACGCCATCGCCAGATGCGTGGCGCTGCCGTTGCCCGCCGAGGCGTAGTTGTACTTGCCCGGGTTGGCCTTCACCTCCTTGATGAAGTCGGCCGTACTCGACACGTTCATGCCGCTCGCCACCGCCAGCACGTAGCCCGCGTTGCCCACGTTCGCCACGCCGACGAAATCCTTCAGCGGGTCGTAGGGCAGCTTGCTGTAGAGGAACGCCGCGATGTTGTGGCTCGCGGCCGCGAGCACCAGCGTGCTGCCATCGGCCGGCGCCTTGGCCGCGATGGCGGCGCCCACGGTGCCGCCCGCGCCCGCGCGGTTCTCGACGATGGCGCTCGCATTGAGCGCCGCGCCCAGTTCGTTGTTGAAGGCGCGCGCCACCGTGTCCTGCACCGCGCCGGTGCCGAAGGGCACGATGATGTGAATCACGCGCTGCTGTGCGTGAGCGGCGCCGAAGCTGCAAAGGGCCACGGTGGCAGCAACCGCAGCCAGCGAACGTCGGGTGAACAGGGTGGAAGTCATCGTTGTGGCCGCTTTCATCATCAACAGGAAAGAAAAAATTCAGGTGCCCGACTGCAGCCAGCGCTGCACCAGCTTCACGAAGTAGCTGGCACCGATCGGTATGATCTCGTCGTTGAAATCGAACGAGGTGTTGTGAATGATGCAAGGGCCGGGCCCGTGGCCGTCGAGCCGGTGGTCGCCGTCGCCATTGCCCAGGAACGCATAGCAGCCGGGCCGTGCGAGCAGCATGTGCGCGAAGTCTTCCGCGCCCATCACGGCGGGGAAGTTGTCGGTGACCATGTCGTCGCCCACCACCTCGCGCATCACGCCCGCGGCGAAGCGCGCCTCGGCCGGATGGTTCACCGTCGGCGGCGAGGAACGGTTGAAGTACACCTCGGCCGTGCAGCCATGCGCCGCCGCCACGCCGGCCGCCACTTCGCGCAGCCGCGCCTCGAGCTTGTCGATGGCCTCGATGGAGAAGGTGCGGATCGTGCCGCCGA
The DNA here is from genome assembly GCF_030812215.1 of Variovorax boronicumulans. GTDB lineage: Bacteria > Pseudomonadota > Gammaproteobacteria > Burkholderiales > Burkholderiaceae_C > Variovorax > Variovorax boronicumulans_C. The sequence goes on from NZ_JAUSSG010000006.1 coordinate 188,287, forward strand.
CCGTCGCCACATCGGGAATCACGTTGGGCGCATCGGAGCCTTGCAGCTGAGTGACCGCGAGCAATGCGCGCTCGGTGCTGGGAATGGTGCGCGCCACGATGGTCTGCAACTGCTGCGCGAGCGTGACCACCGCGGCCACCGGATCGATGCCGGTGTGCGGCATCGAGGCGTGCGTGCCGCGCCCGCGCACGGTGATCTTGTAGGTGTTGCTCGACGCCATCAGCGCGCCTTCGTTGAGGGCGAAGCGGCCGACATCGCCGACCGGAAAGTTGTGCAGCCCGAAGACCGCGTCGCACGGAAAGCGCTCGAAGAGGCCCTCGTCGATCATCTTCTTGGCGCCGGCCTTGCCCATCTCCTCGGCGGGCTGGAAGATGAAATGCACGGTGCCGTCGAAATCATCCGGCCCCTGTTGCGACAGGTGCCAGGCGGCGGCCAGCAGCATCGTCGTGTGGCCGTCGTGACCGCAGGCGTGCATGCGGCCGGGGTTGGTCGACTTGTGGGCGAACTCGTTGGCTTCGTGCAGCGGCAGCGCGTCCATGTCGGCGCGCAGGCCGATGGTGCGGCTGCCCGTGCCCTTGCGCAGCACGCCGACGAGGCCGGTGCCCGCGATGCCGCGGTGCACCTCGATGCCCCACTCGGTCAGCAGGTTCGCGACCTTCTCGGAGGTGCGGTGCTCCTCGAAGCCGAGTTCGGGGTGGGCGTGGATGTCGCGTCGGATGTCTACGAAGCGGGCGGCGTTGCTGGCGAAAGCGTCGACGATGTTCATGGCGGGTGGGGGCTGCGGGGAGTCGTTCGAAGCGAACGATTCTGGCGCAGCCGCCCGCCGGGCGCACGCTGGTTTGCGCTGGGTCTGCAGGCCGATCAGCCCAGCCGGCCTTCCTGCCGCAGCTTCGCGCCGATGCGCCGGATCTCGGCCTCGCCCTGGTCGAGCGTCGCGCGGCTCGTGTGCACCGAGTAGTGCCCCATCACCAATTCATGCGGATGCTTCACGGCCGAGCCGAGCACGAACGACGTGTCGCCGCGGGCGACGAAGTCGATGGCCTCGCCGGACTCCTCGAACACCGCGAGTTCGCCGGTGTCGATGGGCTCGCCTGCATCGAGCCGCCCCGCATTGACCGCCACCCAGCCCACCGTGTGGCCGGCGGGCGGCGTGTAGCGCCAGTGCTCGCCGTCCTTCAATTGCACGGCCAGGTAGTTCATCGGCGCGGGTGCCGGAATGGCGCTCTGCGCCGCACCGTAGCGCCCGAGCAGTACGCGCGCCGGGCCCTCTTGCGGCACCTGCGAGGGCGCGAGGTAGATGCTTTGCGCGGGCGCGTTTTCTTCCGACGCGGGCAACGCCACCCAGAGCTGGAAGCCGCGCACGCGCTTCACGCCCGGCGCGGGCGCGCCGGTGTGCCACACGCCGTTGCCCGCGCGCATCCACTCGACGCCGCCGCCGCGCAGCACGCCCTGTTCGCCGGTCGTGTCTTCGTAGAGCGTGTCGCCTTCGATGAGCCAGGTCAGCGTGGCGATGCCCGAGTGCGGGTGCATGCCGAAGCCCTTGTGGCCGCCGCCGACATCGAAGCCGAACAGGTCCAGGAACACGAAAGGCTTGAGGAACTCGCCCAGATCGCCAGGGCTCATGAGCCGCGTGATCGGCCCGTGCTGCGCGCCGCGCGTGCGATAGACGATGGCGCGGGCTTCGGTGGCAACGGCGGTGCTCATGCGGCCTCCCTTGCTGTCTTCAGCGCCTTCGTCCACCACGCGAGGTCGTCCAGCATGCCGGTGGCGGCCTGCGCGAGGTGCGGGAAGTCGTCGAAGTTCTTGCCCTGCTGCCAGATACCCAGGAACTCGACCATGCCGATGTGCACGGCATTGCGCACGGGTGCCATCTGCATCTCGACCGCGACCAGCCGCAGTTGCTCGATCGCGCGCGCCGCACCCACGCCGCCGTAGCCCACGAAGCCGACGGGCTTGCGCACGAATTCCTTGTAGGCCCAGTCGATCGCGTTCTTCAGCACCGCGCTCGGGCCGTGGTTGTATTCGGGCGTGACGATGACCAGCCCGTCGAAGGTGGCCAGCTTGGCCTGCCAGCGCTGCGCGGCCTCGTTCTTCACCGGGCCCCAGGCGGGCGCGCCGGCTTCGTTGAAAAAGGGCAGCGGGTGGTCGCGCAGGTCGACCAGTTCGAAGGCGAGGTCGGTGCGCTGCTTCGCGATGTCGTGGATCCATTGCGCGGGCTTCTCGCCGAAGCGGCCTTCGCGGGTCGAGCCGATGACGATGCCGATGAGGGGTTTTTGCTGTTGGGTCATGGGGTACTTGCTCCTGAATGGGGTGGGGAAGAAAGAGAAGGAAGAGGGATCAGGCCGCGATGGCAGCCGGCCGCGACACGGGCCGCAGCCGCCACGCCACGAAGGCCGAAAGCAGCATGAGAACGATGGCCGGCGCGGGGTTGCCGCCGATCAGCACGAGGTGCGTGGCCACGGCGCAGGCCATGGTCGCGGCCAGCAGCAGGCCGCCGAGGAAACCGGTCGCCGGCACGAGCAGCAGCAATGCGCCGCCGACCTCGACCGCGCCCGTCACATAGCGGAACCACTGGCCGAAGCCGATGGCGTCGAACACCTGGACCATCTGCGGCACGCCGGCCAGCTTGGCGGCGCCGGCCGCGCCGAAAGCCAGCGCCAGGAGGATGCGAACGCCCCAGACGATGCGGCGCTGGAGGGGAGAAAGAGAGGATGAGGAAGTCATGGGCACAAGGTTAGGGTCGCACCCATTGATCGACTAGACGGTAGAGTCGGATTGCACTCGTCCATCTAGCGAAGGAATCGACCCCATGCTCGACCTCAACGACATCGCCATGTTCGTGCAGGTGGTGCGCTACGGCAGCTTTGCCGAAGCCGCACGGCGGCTCGGCCTGCCGCCCAACACGGTGAGCCGGCGCATCCAGCAACTCGAGGCGCAACTGGGCACGCGGCTGATGCAGCGTTCGACCCGCAAGCTCACGCTCACGAGCGCCGGGCAGGCGTTTCACGAGCGCTGCGCGGGCGCGGTCGATGGACTGGTCGAAGCCGGGCAGGCACTGATCACCGGCAGCCAGGAGCCCAGCGGGCTCGTGCGGGTGGCGGCGACGGCGGATTTCTTCGACTTCTTTCCGATGGAATGGGTGGCGGACTTCTTGGCGGCGAATCCGCTGGTGCGGGTCGACTTCGTGCTGAGCGACGCGAAGGCCGACCTGATCGCCGAGCAGATCGATGTGGCGTTCCGCGGCGGGGCGCAGCCGGATTCAGGCTACATCGGGCGAAAGCTGCTGGGGCCACGCACGGACGGCATGGTCGCGAGCCCCGCGTACATCGCCGCACGCGGGGCGCCTGCGACGCTGCAGGACCTGGCGGACCACGACTGCGTGACGGCGGCGCACCCGAGCGGGCGGGCGACCTGGCGGCTGGTCGGGCCGGACGGGACGGAGGAGGAAGTGCAGGTCACCGGACGCTTCAGCGGGAACACGGCGCAGGCGCTGAGGAGGGCGGCGGTGGCCGGTCTTGGGATCGCGCTGCTGCCCCCGTCGATGGGGCGGCTGGATGTGGAGGCGGGGCGGCTGGTGCCGGTGCTGCCGCAGTACCAGCGCACGGGGCAGGGGCTGACGGTGCTGTATCCGAGCCGCAAGCACCTGCCGCTGGCGGTGTCGGCGTTCATCGGGATGGTGATGGAGAAATTGAATACGGTGGAAACGCTGCCAGACGCGTTTCGCTCCTGGAAAACCTCAGACCGACGGTGAATCGGTTTCCACAGAAAATGCCCGCATGAAAATCGAAAAAGACACCGTCGTCACCATCAAGTACAAAGTCTCCGACGCCCAGGGCAAGCTCATCGAAGCCAGTCCCGAGCCGATGGCCTACCTGCATGGCGGCTACGAGAACACCCTGCCCAAGATCGAGGAAGCGCTCGACGGCAAGGAAAAGGGTTACCAGACCGTTCTGAATCTCTCCCCCGAAGACGCCTTCGGCCAGCGCGACGAGGCGCTGGTGCGCACCATCCCCAAGACCGAATTCCCGCCGGGCGTGAAAGTGGGCGGGCAACTGCAGGGCCGACTCGACGACGGCACCGAGCACGTCTTCACCGTGACCAAGATCAAGGGCCCGGTCGTGCTGCTCGACGGCAACCATCCGTGGGCCGGCAAGGCGCTGAAGTTCAGCCTGCAGGTGACGGACGTGCGTGCGGCGCTGCCGGTAGAGATTGAGCATCGGCATGTACATGGTGCGCACGGACACCATCACTGACCTGCGCTGCAGATGGATTCAGCAACTGTTTCGAACCTCGCCCAATCTTTCAGTCTGGCCGTGCCCCTTCTGATCGCGGCGGCGTTTGGCTGGGCGATCTACCGAGCGGGCTCCCGACAGGTTGTGGTTCGCAGGCTGTGGCAGTTGGTGCACGGCAAGCAAGAAATCGCCGATCCAAAGGTTCGAGCATTCGTGGAAGACGAAGCCAGCTTGCTTTCATTCCGCATGCTTGCGGGAGTGCCGGTTTCCTCATTGGAAAGGGCCCACCAACTCATCGACTGGACAAAGTCCAATGACGTACAGATGTACAGACTGCGTCTGTGCGGCGACCTGTTTGATCCGGACCTCCGTCGAATCCGAGTAGAGGACTTGCCCTCCAAATGGGCGCTTGGCTTGAGGGGCGCTCGGCTGCTGCTATGCGTGTTTTTTGCAGTCACCAGCGCTGGAATTCTTTTCTTCGACAAGACGTTGATGAAGGTCAACGCAACCGACCGGTATTTCTTTGCGACGACATCGGCGCTGGGATCGCTTGGGTCTGCGATTCCCTTTGGACCTTCCCCATTGAAGGCCGCCGACTGTTCCAAGCCCTCCGACGTGAACGAGGCACGGACCACGTTTACTACGCAGGAGGTCGAAATTCTCTGTGGTGTGCTCAAGGCGCACGATACGCCGTCCTATCTGAGGGCCGCGCTCAATGAGCAGCGTTGGGAATTCGCCAAGTTGCTTGTGATCCTGGTGGTTCTGGCCTGGATGAGCTTTTTCTCATGGGCATCAGGGTTCTCGGCGCACAAGCTGGCGAAGCGCCGCATCGACCCATCGGTCTCTGGGACGCAACTCCATCTCGCATTCGGCGACTAACTGCCCTTCTTCCAGAACCGAGGCGCCTCTTCGATCCCGCCCAGCGCCTTGCGGCATGCCTTCGCATGCACCACATGCCTCGCGCTGAACCAACCCACCGCAAACCACGCGCGCCCATCGCGCGCCGTGGCTTCGCGATAGAGCGCGAGCGCGACGGCCTCGTCGTTGAACTCGCCCAGCGCGTCCTGCGCGGGGCGCAGGTGCTTCAGGTAGCGCTCGGCCACTGAGGAGGACGACTCTCCTTGCGCATCGAACAGCGGCGCGACGAACTCGGCGAGGTAGCGCAGGCGCTTGAGCCGCTTGCGCACGCGGTGCTGGCTTTCGGTGTCGAGCGACTCGAAACGCTTGCCGTCGCGCACTGACTGCTTGTGCAGGTGCTGAAGGCGCTTGCGCAGGAGCCGGCGGGCGTCGTTGAGGCTCAACGGGGTCGGCGTCGGAGGGGTTTCGGCGTCGATGGCCTTCGGCGCGACATCTTCCGACGGCGCTGCCGCGGTGAACCCGATCAGCGAAACCAGCACCGACTGGAACGCCGGCGCACGCACGACATCGCCGGGCGACCGCACATCGGCCGCCGCATCGCCGCCCGCCAGCGGATCGAACTCCGGCGCGCCCGCTTCGCGCAGTTGCGGCTGCGCCAGCTTCACCACCTGTTCGCGATCGCGCAGATCGCCGAGCGCGCGGAAGGCGTCGACGAGCGGCGGCTCCCATCCGGTCGCGTCGAAAAGGCCGCTGCCCGCATCGAGCCCCGCCAGCTCATGCAGCGCGGTGCGCAGGCGCCGGATGCCGATGCGCAGCTGGTGGATCTGCTCTTCGTCCGTGCTGCCCGCGGCGATTTCGCTGGCGTTGGGCAGCATCTGTGCGAGGCACGACGCGACGACGGCCTGCTGGATCGTGCGGCCGTCGAGCTTGTCCTTGCCTTCGCGAAAGCGCGGTGTCTCGGCTTTCACTGCCGGCACGACCTCGACCTTCGCCAGCAGCCGCGCGCCGCGCTCGGCCTTGGACACGGTGCTGAACCACAGCCCGTGCTGCTGCGACCACCGGCGCGCGAGCGCCACGAGCCCCTGCACATCGCCGCGCTTGAGTTCGAGTTCCAGTTCGCACACGGGCGATTCGGCCTCGTCGGGCGTCCCCGCGCAAGCGACGACCTTGCCGACATCGAGCGCCATTTCCACGACCGCGCCGCCGGCCCCCGTGACGCGCACGTCGCGCGTGAGCCGCACGATGTCGGTGGACTGCCGCTCGACCAGCGGCGCACCGCTCGCGGCCAGCACCTTGGCGAGCCGGTCGCCCACGGGCGTGCCCTGGTGGCGCTGCGGGTCGATGGCAGGCAACGCACCGCCTGTGGCGGCGCTGCCGAGGTCGACGTTGTGCTCCAGCCGGTGCAGCGCGTTGTCACCGGTCGCCTTGACGGTCTGCACCCAGCGCCGCCCTTCCTTGCGCAGCCGCAGCACGATGCCCTCGGCGGCGAGTGCCTGGTCGGCGGTGTCGAAATAGCGCGCCTGCAGGCGGGTGCGCACGACGGTGCCGCGCCGCAGCGCGGTCTCGACGGCCTTCAGCCGGTCGGCCGGGATCTGAAACTTGAACTCGATTTCCATGGCGGCCATGATGCCCCGCCTCCTTCGGCCTGGGCGCAATCCCCAAGGGCGAGACCGGGCAAAAACAAAGATCCGAAAAATCATGTGGACACCGTCCATTTTCTTTGATATCTTTTGTGGACGGCGTACACAAGACGTCGGCAAACCTCAAGATCCAACCCTTCATCGACACAGGAAACACCATGGCCAACAAGCAGATCTTCGTGAACCTCCCCGTCAAGAACCTCGAGAAGACCAAGACCTTCTTCGCCGCGCTGGGCTACACCTTCAACCCGCAATTCACCGACGCGAATGCCGCGTGCATGGTGATCGAGAAGGACAGCATCTACGCGATGCTGCTGGTCGAGGACTTCTTCAAGACCTTCACGACCAAGAGCATCACCGACACCAGCAAGAGCACCGAGGTGCTGGTGTGCCTCTCGTGCGAGAGCCGCGCCGAGGTCGACGCGCTGGTGGCCAAGGCAGTGGCCGCCGGCGGCACCACGCCGCGCGAACCGCAGGACTACGGCTTCATGTACGGCCACGGCTTCCAGGACATCGACGGCCACCTCTGGGAGCTGATGTACATGGACCCCAACGCCGTCGTGACTCACCAGAACACGTAACGCCGCGGGCGGGAGGACAAGAGCGATGCCCATCGTTCCATACGCGCTCTTCACTGTTGCAGGCAAGGCCCCTACCGGAAGGCGGCGGCGCCCCGATATTCCTCGCACTGGCACGGCATCATCGGCCGAGCCCCCCATGCAAAGGAATATCGAAATGTCCGACAACAACAAGAGCCCCGTCGTCCAGGTCAAGCCGCTCGGCTTCCCGTGGCAGACGATCGACCCGTTCCTGTTCTGCGTCTATCACGACGACGCCTACCCGAAGGCCAACGGGCACATGGGCCCCGAGGCCTCGCTGGCCGGCCGCCAGATCGGCCAGGACTTCAGCCGCAAGGACGGCTGGAGCATGTACCACGGCGACACGGTGCCGGGCTTTCCCTCGCACCCGCACCGCGGCTTCGAGACAGTGACCATCGTGCGCAAGGGCCTGGTCGATCACTCCGACTCGCTGGGCGCCACCGCGCGCTTCGGCGGCGGCGACGTGCAGTGGCTCACGGCCGGCAAGGGCATCGTGCATTCCGAGATGTTCCCGCTGCTGGATGCGGGCGCACCCAATCCGCTGGAGCTGTTCCAGATCTGGCTCAACCTGCCGGCGAAGAACAAGATGGCCGAGCCGCACTTCACGATGTTCTGGTCGGAAGCAATTCCGCGCTTCGCCTCGGACGACGCGAAGGGCGGCCGCACCGATGTCGCCGTCATCGCCGGCCGGCTCGGCGACGCCGTCAACGGACAAGACCCGATCCAGCCGCTCGCGCCGCCGCCCGCGTCATGGGCCGCACAGGCCGATGCCGACGTGGCGATCTGGACGATCAAGATGACGCCCGGCGCGCAATGGACGCTGCCGGCCGCCACGGGCGAAGGCACGCGGCGGATGCTCTATTTCTTCAAGGGTGGGGCGGCGCAGATCGGCGGCGAACGCATCACCGGCCCCGTCGCGGTCGAGTTGCGCGCGGATGCGGCCGTCGAGCTGGTCAACGGCGACGACGAGAGCGAGTTCCTCGTGCTGCAGGGCCGCCCGATCGCCGAGCCGGTGGCGCAGTACGGGCCTTTCGTGATGAACACGCAGGCCGAGATCAGCCAGACCATGGCCGACTACCGCCGCACACAATTCGGCGGCTGGCCGTGGAACGACTCGGCGCCGGTGCACGACGCCAAGGCCGCGCGCTTTGCGCGGCATCCGGGCGGGCGCGAGGAAGTGCCGGGGGCTTGAGCGAAAAAAAGACGTTCTGGGGTCAGAACGTCTTGAGCGCCTCGATGCTCGGGGCAGTCATGCTGGGGACGAACTCGGTCACGTCCACGCGCGCCACACCGCCCTGCACGAACGGGTCGCGCGCGAGCACCGCCTGCAGCGCCTCGCGGTCGCCCGACCGCGCGAAGATCACGCCCCCCGTACGCGGCACCTGCCGGCCCGAGGCCACGAACAGGCCGCTCTCATAGTGCTTCTTGAGCCACACCATGTGCGGGTCCATCAGCGCATCGACTTCTTCGAGGGGGCGGGTGTAGGTGAGGGTGACGATGAACATGTGCAGGATGGCGGGTGAATACGGAAGCCCCGATCCTATGGCCTCGGCGGGGTACCCGAACCGCCAGTGTGTGCGCGCGCGTAACGGCGCGCCGGCACCCTATTCGATGGCGACGCCACCTTCTTTCACCAACTTCGCGAATCTGGCCGTTTCCTCGCGGATCTGCCGGGCCATGTCGTCCGGCGAGCCGCCCAGCGGCTCGGCGCCGATGGCCTGCATGCGTTGCGCGAAATCGGGCGACTTGATGATCTTCACCATCTCGGCATTGAGCCGTGCCACCACATCCTTCGGTGTCGCGGCCGGCGCGAGCACGCCGAACCAGGTGCCGATGTCGAAGCCCTTGAGGCCCGCTTCCTCCAGTGTGGGCACGTCGGGCAGCACCGACGAGCGACGCGCCGTGGTCACGGCCAGCGCGCGCAGCTTGCCGCCCTTGATGTGCTGCAGCACCGGCGTGATGGTGTCGAAGGACATCGCCACCTGCCCGCCGAGCAGGTCGGTGGTGAGCGGGCCGCTGCCCTTGTAGGGCACGTGCAGCAGCGTGGTGCCGGTGCTGGCCTGGAACTGCGTGCCGATCAGGTGCTGCGCGGTGCCGTTGCCGTTGGAGCCGTAGGCGAGCTTGTCGGGCGCGGCCTTGGCGAGCGCGATCAGTTCGGCCACGTTCTTGGCGGGTGTGTTGGCCGGGTTGATGACCAGCACGTTCGGCACCATTGCCACGACGGTGATGGGTGCCAGGTCTTTCTGGAAGTCGTACGGCAGCTTCTTGTAGACGCTGGTCGCGATGGTGTGGTGCACCGCGCCCATCAACAACGTGTAGCCGTCGGGCTTGGCCTTCGCAACGTAGTCGGCGCCGAGGGTTGCGCCCGCGCCGGGCTTGCTCTCGACCACCACGGGCTGGCCGAGCGACTGCGAGAGCTTGTCGGCCAGCGCGCGCGCCAGCACGTCGGTGGTGCCGCCGGCCGGGAACGGCACGACAAGGCTGATCGGCCGCGCCGGCCATGCCGCCGGCTGCGCGAACGCCAACCCGGCGGCGCCCAGGCCCAGCGCCATCGCGCCGGCCCGGAGCATCGTGCGACGCCGATGCGTGCCCACAGTGAAAGTGAAAGCTGTCATGGTCTTGTCTCCGGCTTGTTGTGGTGGTGCCCGCGCGCTTCGAGGCGCGCTGCGACTGCAAAAGGAAATCAGGCTGCGAGGCGCTGCCGCGTGCCCGCGATGTGCTCGCACACGGCGCGCGTCACCTGCTCTGTGGTGGCGCTGCCGCCGAGGTCGCGCGTGTGCAGCGAAGGGTTTGCGGTGACGTGCTCCACCGCTTCCATCACCTGGCGCGCCGCCTCCGCTTCCCCCAGGTGTTCGAGCAGCATCACGACCGACCAGAAGGTGCCGACCGGATTGGCCAGCCCCTTGCCCATGATGTCGAAGGCCGAGCCGTGGATGGGCTCGAACATCGACGGGTAGCGGCGCTCCGGGTCGATGTTGCCGGTGGGCGCGATGCCCAGGCTGCCGGCCAGCGCCGCCGCGAGATCGCTGAGGATGTCCGCATGCAGGTTGGTCGCGACGATGGTGTCGAGCGAGGCGGGCCGGTTGACCATGCGCGCGGTGCAGGCGTCGACCAGCTCCTTGTCCCATGCCACGTCGGGGAATTCCTTCGAGATCTGCAGTGCGATCTCGTCCCACATCACCATCGCGTGGCGCTGTGCATTGCTCTTGGTGACCACGGTGAGCAGCTTGCGCGGCCGCGAACGGGCGAGGTTGAAGGCGAACCGCATGATGCGTTCGACGCCCGCGCGGGTCATCATGCTCACGTCGGTCGCGGCCTCGATCGGATGGCCCTGGTGCACGCGGCCGCCGACGCCGGCGTATTCGCCCTCGGAGTTCTCGCGCACGATCACCCAGTCGAGTTGGCCCGGCGCGCAGCGCTTGAGCGGACCGTCGATGCCCGGCAGGATGCGCGTGGGCCGCACGTTGGCGTACTGGTCGAAGCCCTGGCAGATCTTCAGGCGCAGGCCCCAGAGCGTGATGTGGTCGGGAATGTGCGGATCGCCCGCGGAGCCGAAGAGGATCGCGTCTTTTCCGCGGAGGGCCTCCAGGCCGTCGGCCGGCATCATCTCGCCGTGCGCGCGATACCAGTCGCCGCCCCAGCCGAAATCTTCGAACGTGAAGTGCAACGCGCCGCCGGAGGCCGCGGCCAGCGCCTCCATCACTTCACGTCCGGCCGGGATCACTTCCTTGCCGATGCCGTCGCCGGGAATGGTGGCAATGCTGTAGCTGCTGCTCATCGTCGTCCTTCATGGATTGCTTCTGGGAACGGCCACTGTAGGATTCGACGCGCCGAACGATTCACGCCTGAAGTGAATCCATCCTTAACCTCAGTTCAACAATCGGATCGCCCATGGCATCACCGATCCAGCCCGCCGAACTCGGCTTCTTCTCCACGCTCGCGGCCTGCGGCAGCCTGAGCGCCGCGGCGCGCGAACTGGGCATCAGCACACCGGCGGTAAGCAAGCGGCTCGCGCAGATGGAGGCGCGCATCGGCGTCACGCTGGTGAACCGCACCACGCGGCGCATGAGCCTCACACCGGAAGGCGAGCTCTATGTGGAACATGCGCGCGGCATCCTCGGTGCGATCGACGACATGGCGCAGCTGCTGGGCGAGGCGAAGGCCGAGCCGCGCGGGCTGCTGCGCGTGAACGCGACGCTGGGCTTCGGGCGCAGCCATGTGGCGCCGCTGATCTCGAAGTTCGCGCGCAAGCACCCGGAGGTGGAGGTGCAGTTGCAGCTTTCGGTGAACCCGCCACCGCTCACGGACGACGCGTTCGATGTCTGCATCCGCTTCGGCGCGCCGCCCGAATCGCGCGTGATCGCGCGGCGCATCGCATCGAACCGACGCCTGTTGTGCGCCTCGCCCGCCTACCTCGCGCGCGCCGGCCAGCCCAAGGTGCCCCACGACCTCGCGCGCCACCGCTGCATCGGCATCCGGCAGGGCGACGAGGCCTACGGCGTGTGGCGCCTGAGTTCGGGCCGCGGCGCCGCGCAGCACACCGAGGCCATCAAGACGCGCGGCGCGCTCAGCACCAACGACGGCGAGATCGCGGTCAACTGGGCGCTCGACGGACACGGCATCCTGATGCGCGCCGAGTGGGACATCGCGCGGTACCTGCGCAGCGGCCGGCTGGTGCAGGTGCTGGCCAACTACCGCACGCCCGACGCCGACATCTACGCGGTGTACCCCCAACGTCATCAGCTCTCGGCACGCGTGAGAGCTTTCGTTGACTTCATCGCAACGGCGCTGGAGGCGGGCAGCATCCGGTGACATCTGCAGAGAGACTTCCGCGACCCGGGTCTGCGGCTTTCTGCTACCGTATTTTTCATCGCTGAACGCCTATCGGAGAACCGCTCATGCCGCTTCGCCCGCCACCGATCCTGCCACCCAGCTTCGTACCTCCGTACCTGCTGGACCGGCTCGCGGCGCACGCCGATGCGCCGGTCAGCGCGCGCGCGGCCAACACGCTGATGCTCGATCGCGAGCACCGCGGGCTGCGCGAATTTCTCGCGCCGCAGGTGTCGTCGAGCCCCTCGCCGCCGTATGCGAAGCGCACCTCGCCCGAACGCAAGATCCATGACGCGGGCAACACCACGCAACTGCCCGGCAAGCTCGTCCGCTCCGAAGGCCAGGCCGCGAGCAAGGACCTTGCGGTCGACGAGGCCTACGACGCCCTCGGCGCCACCTGGCGCCTGTACCACGACATCTACGAGCGCGACTCCATCGACGGCGCGGGCATGCCGCTCACGGGCAGCGTGCACTACGGCAACGACTACGACAACGCCTTCTGGAACGGCACGCAGATGGTGTTCGGCGATGGCGACGGCGAGGTGTTCAACCGCTTCACCATCGCGGTGGACATCATCGGCCACGAGCTCACGCACGGCGTGATCGATCACGAGTCGGGCCTGATCTATCAAGGCCAGTCGGGCGCGCTCAACGAATCGATCTGCGACGTGTTCGGCGCGCTCGTCAAGCAGCACGTCCTCAACCAGACCGCGCAGCAGGCCGACTGGCTGGTGGGCGCGGGGCTCTTCAAGGAGACGGTGAAGGCGCGCGCGCTGCGTTCGATGGCCGAGCCCGGCACCGCCTACGACGATCCGGTGCTCGGCAAGGACCCGCAGCCCGCGCACATGAAGGACATCGTCGTCACGCGGCAGGACAATGGCGGCGTGCACATCAACTCCGGCATTCCGAACCGCGCCTTCTACCTCGCCGCGACCGCCATCGACGGGCCCGCGTGGGAGACGGCCGGGCGCATCTGGTACGACACCGTGTGCGACCGCCGGTTGAAACGGGACGCGGATTTCGCCGCCTTTGCCGAACTGACCGTGAGCACCGCCGCCAGGCGCTTCAGCCCCGGCAGCGCGGCGCACAAGGCGGTCATCGCCGCATGGAACACCGTGGGAGTCACCGCATCATGATCCACCTGCCACCCCTGAACGACGCCACCATCGTGCGCGTGACGCGCGAAGGCGGCATCGCCTACTTGCCGGGCCTCTCGCGGCCACGCAGCTTTCAGCTGGGCGACTGCACAGAAGCGCTGCGCCAGCAGATCGACGACGCGCTGCAAAGCGCCGCGCCGCATGCAGAGGAGAGCAGCGCCACATCGCCGGGCGGCGACCAGCGCGTCTACCGCGTGGAGGTGGTGATGGAGAACACGGCCACCGCCAGCTCGGTCAGCTTCGACGTGCCCGAGACCGAGGCGCCCCCGGCGCTGGTGCATCTCTGGAAGGATGCGGGCAAGCGCCGCTGAGCTGCAGCTTCGGCCTCAGCCCTTGCCGAGGATCACCGAGCCGATCAGCCACACGTTCGCCGCACCGATCACGCCGAACAGGCCCCAGGCCAGCAGCTTGACCACCGGGCCGTTGGCAAAGCCGCCCATCATGTCGCGGCTGCTCGTGAAGCGGATCAAGGGCCACATCGCGAACGGCAGCTGGAAGCTCAGCACCACCTGGCTGAGCACCAGCATCTTGCCCACGCCGCCATCGCCGAACCACCAGACGCCGAGGAACGCCGGCCCCAGCGCGAGCGCGCGCGTGAGCAGGCGGCGCTGCCAGCAGGGGATCTTCAGGTCGAGAAAACCTTCCATGATGATCTGGCCCGCGATGGTGCCGGTGAAGGTCGAGCTCTGGCCCGAGGCCAGCAGCGCGATGCCGAACAGCGTGGCCGCGAACGCGCTGCCGACGATGGGTTCGATGAGCCGGTAGGCATCGTCGATCTCGGTCACGTTCTGGTGGCCGGTGGCGTGGAAGGCACTGGCCGCCAGCACCATGATGGCCGCGTTGACCAGCAGCGCGAGCGACAGCGACACCACCGCATCGAACGTGCAGAAGCGCACCGCCTCGCGGCGCGCCGAATCGGTGTCGGCGATGAGCCGCGTCTGCACGATGGACGAATGCAGGTACAGGTTGTGCGGCATCACCGTGGCACCGACCACGCCGATCGCAAGGTACAGCGCACCCGGCTGCTGCAGCCGCTCGAAGCTGGGCGCGAAGCCCATCGCCACGCCGAACCAGTTGGGCTGCGACATCGCGAGCTCAACCACGAAGCAGCCCGCGATGGTGCCCACCAGCCCGAGCACGATGGCCTCCACGCGCCGGAAGCCGGCGCCCTGCAGGCCGAGCACGAGCAGCGTGTCGAAGGCGGTGATGGCGATGCCGACCGGAATGGACACGCCGAACAAGAGGTGCAATGCGAGCGCGCTGCCCAGCACCTCGGCAAGGTCGCAAGCGACGATGGCCAGCTCGGCGCCGAGCCAGAGGAACCGGTTCACGCGCGGCGAGTAGTGTTCGCGGCAGGCGCGCGCCAGGTCTTTCTGCGCGACCAGCCCGAGCCGCACGCACAGCGTCTGCAGCAGCATCGCCGCAAGGCTCGCGAGCAGCACCACGAAGAGCAGGCCGTAGCCGAAGCGCGAGCCCGCCTCGATGTCGGTCGCCCAGTTGCCCGGGTCCATGTAGCCCACGGAAACCAGCAGGCCCGGGCCCGCGTAGCGCAAGAGCTTCTTGCCGAAAGGCAGGTCCTGCGGGACCGCCACGCTGCCTTTGACTTCGGAGGGGCAGAAGGGCGCGGTCGCCGTGCGGGGGAGCGGGAAGAACATGCGCGCGATGATAGGGTGGGGCCACGGGTCTCGTGCGAGACCTGCGCCGAGGCGGCCGATCTTTTAGATTCGACGCTCGCAACCCGACAACCATCCACACCACCCGGAGCATTCCAATGATTCACGTAGTCGCTGTCATCACCGCCAAGCCCGGCCAACGCGCCAAGCTGCTCGAAGCTTTTGCCGAAAATCGCGCGGCCGTGCTGGCCGAGGAAGGCTGCATCGAGTACGGCGCGACGGTCGATGCGCAAGGCGTTCCCCCGTCGAAGGCCAGCTTCGGCGCCGATACCTTTGTCGTGATCGAGAAGTGGGAAACGCTCGCGCACCTGCAGGCGCATGCCGTCGCGCCGCACATGAAGGCCCATGGCGAGAAGACCAGGGAGCTGGTGGAGAGCAAGCTGATTCACGTGCTCGAACCAGTCTGAGAAAAAAGGTTTACGCCATGTTACTGTCGCGCCTCCAAACAACTCTGGAGGAGAAGGAACATGGCAACCACCCGCCTGCTTGGCGTTGTCATCTGCGCATTGGCCGTCCTGGCGACGGGCTGCGCATCGCCCAAGGCACCGGCTTATTCGCCGGACTACGCGGCCCTTGACCAGCTCAAGGCCGCGAAGCCTTCCACCATCGCGGTGGTCAAGGTTCAGCCGACCGATCCCAATGCGTCCGTCAACCGGATTTCGCTGCGCGGAACCCGGCTCGACTCCCCCAGCGGCACCTTCGCCAAGTACCTCGAGGACGCGATCGTCCGCGACCTGAAGGAAGTCTCCGCCTACGACGCCAAGTCGCGCACACGGCTCGATGCGCGCATCCTCGAAAACGACGTCAGCGTGGGGAACATCTCCACCGGATCGGGCGTGATGACCGTCGAGATCGAAGTCACGCGCGAAGGTGTGCAGCGGCTGAAGAAAACCTACAAGGCCAACATCAGCTTCGAGTCCAGCTTCGCAGGCATGGTGGCCATTCCGGCCGGACAGACGGCCTACCCGACGCTCGTTCGCGCGCTGCTCGGCAAGGTCTACACCGATCCGCAGTTCGCTGCCGCCATCGGCTCCTGAGGCCATCCGAACGAAGAAGGAAGACCCATCATGTCCGTCGTTTCCAGAACCTTTCGCATCGTCCTGGCACTGGCTGCCGCCGCGGTGCTCGCAGGCTGCGCGCATCCGATCTCGCTGAGCACCGACGCTGCGCCTCCGCAGCGCGTCGATGCGTACCTGGTGCAGAAGAAGGTGGCCTACGCCATGACCGAGGCCGATCGCGCCAAGCAGGCGATCACGCCCGGCGGTGGCGGCGACCGCATCAGCTACTACCCGTACCGCGACCTGGAAAAGTCGATCCGCGACGCGCTGCGGGCGGTCTACCAGGACGTGGTCGTCATCAACTCGGCGGCCGATGCCAATGCGGTCAAGGCGTCGGGGGCCGCGTTCGTGTTCACGCCGGTGATCACGACCAACTCGAGTTCCTCATCCGTCCTCACCTGGCCGCCGACAGACTTCAGCACCGAGATCGCGTGCACCGTCACCGATTCGGCGGGCGTCGAAGTCACCCGCGTCAAGGCGACCGGCAAGGGCGCGGCGGAGTTCAGCGAGTTCAAGCACGACCTCGCGCTGTCGGCCAAGCGTGCATCGGCCGACGTGGCGAACCAGTTGGCGAGCGAGATCCGCAGGAACGAAAAGTTGCGCTGAGCGCCCTTTCGGTTGTCCAAGAAAAACGCGCCCGAGGGCGCGTTTTTCATTGAAGCCGCGAAGCCTTCTTACTTCGACACGACCTTCACCATTTCGAGGCACTTGTTCGAGTAGCCCCATTCGTTGTCGTACCAGCTCACGAGCTTCACGAAGGTGCCGTCCAGGGCGATGCCGGCTTCGGCGTCGAAGATCGAGGTGCGCGGGTCGCCGCGGAAGTCGGTGGCCACGACCTTGTCTTCGGTGTAGCCCAGCACGCCCTTGAGCGCGCCTTCGCTCTGCGCCTTCATCTCGGCGCAGATTTCCTTGTACGTGGCTTCCTTCACCAGCTCGACCGTCAAGTCGACCACCGACACGTCGGAGGTCGGCACGCGGAAGCTCATGCCGGTGAGCTTCTTGTTGAGCTCGGGGATCACCACGCCCACGGCCTTGGCCGCACCCGTCGACGACGGAATGATGTTTTCCAGGATGCCGCGGCCGCCGCGCCAGTCCTTGTTGCTCGGGCCGTCCACGGTCTTCTGCGTGGCGGTGGCGGCGTGCACGGTCGTCATCAGGCCACGCTTGATGCCCCACTTGTCGTTCAGCACCTTGGCCAGCGGGGCCAGGCAGTTGGTGGTGCAGCTGGCGTTGCTGACGATGGCTTCGCCGGCGTACTTCTTGTCGTTCACGCCGAAGACGAACATGGGGGTGTCGTCCTTCGACGGTGCCGAGAGAATCACCTTCTTGGCGCCCGCGTCGATGTGCTTCTGCGCCGTTTCCTTCGTGAGGAAGAGGCCGGTCGATTCGAGCACCACGTCGGCGCCGACTTCGTTCCACTTGAGCTGCGACGGGTCGCGCTCTTGCGTGAGGCGGATCTTCTTGCCGTTGACGATCAGCGTGTTGCCTTCGACCGTGACCTCGCCCTTGAAGCGGCCGTGCACCGAGTCGTACTGGAGCATGTAGGCAAGGTAGTCGGGCTCGAGCAGGTCGTTGATGGCAACGATCTCGATGTCGTTCTTGAAGTTCTGCACCGCTGCGCGCAGCACGTTGCGACCGATGCGGCCGAAGCCGTTGATACCGAGTTTGATAGCCATCTGACTTGCTCCTAAGGTTGAAAAACTTGTGATCGAACGGGGAAGAAACGCTGGGGACGATCAGTCCCGAAGCGCCGCTTCCACGGTGGCGGCGACGTTCTCTGCCGTGAACCCGAAATGCTTGAACAGGTCCGGTGCCGGTGCCGACTCGCCGTACGTGTCGATGCCGACGACGGCCGCGCAGCCGTACTTCCACCAGCCGCCGGTGCAGCCCATTTCGACGGCGATGCGCGGAATCTTCTTCGGCAGCACGGCCTTCTTGTAGGCGACGTCCTGGCGGTCAAAGGTGGTGGTCGAGGGCATCGACACCACGCGCACGGCGATCTTCTTGTCGGCCAGCAGTTTCTGGGCAGCCAGCGCGAGCGGCACTTCGGAGCCGGTGGCGATGATGACGGCGGCCGTCTTCTTGCTCTTGAGGCCCACGGTCTCGGGTTCGGACAGCACATAGGCACCGCGGCTGATATCGCCCAGCTCGCTCTTCGGCGCGTAGGCGATGTTCTGGCGGCTCAAGAGCAGCGCGGTCGGGCGCGACTGGTTCTGCAGCGCCACGGCCCAGGCCACGGCGGTTTCAGCCGTGTCGCCCGGACGCCAGACGTCCAGGTTCGGAATGAGGCGCAGCGAGGCCGCGTGCTCGATCGACTGGTGCGTCGGGCCGTCTTCGCCGAGGCCGATGGAGTCGTGCGTGAACACATGGATCACGCGGCGCTTCATCAGCGCGGCCATGCGGATGGCATTGCGGCTGTAGTCGCTGAAGGTGAGGAAGGTGCCGCCGTAGGGGATGTAGCCGCCGTGCAGCGCCACGCCATTCATGATGGCCGCCATGCCGAACTCGCGCACGCCGTAGTTGATGTGGCGGCCGATGGTGCCGTGCGGCACTTCGGCCGGGGCTTCGGGCTTGGCTTCGTCTTCGGCGCCTTGCTTGGCCGGGACGGCCGGCACGTTCATGACCACGGCACCGGTCTTCGCATCGAAGCGCAGGGCGGCGGTGCTCTTGGTGTTGGTGAGGTTCGAGCCGGTCAGGTCGGCGCTGCCGCCGAGCATTTCGGGCAGCGCGGCTGTGAAGGCTTCCAGCGCGAGCTGGCTGGCCTTGCGGCTGGCAACGGTCTCGCCCTTGGTGTGGGCTGCGACCACGGTGTCGAAGGCGACCTGGTGGAAGTTCTTGGGCAGCTCGCCCTTCATGCGGCGGGTGAACTCGGCGGCGAGGTCAGGGAAGGCCACGGCATAGGCGGCGAACTTCTCGTTCCAGGCGGCTTCGGTCTTGGCGCCGGCGTCCTTGTGGTCCCAGTCGGCATACACCTCGGCCGGGATTTCGAAGGCGGGGTAGGGCCAGCCGATGGCTTCGCGGGTGAGGGTGATTTCCTCGGCGCCGAGCGCCTCGCCATGCGCCTTGGCGGTGCCCGCGCGGTTCGGGCTGCCCTTGCCGATGGTCGTCTTGCAGATGATCAGCGTGGGCTTCGATGCTTCCTTCTTCGCCTTGGCGATGGCCTTGGACACGTCCTTGGCGTCGTTGCCGTCGATCGGGCCGATGACGTTCCAGCCGTAGGCCTTGAAGCGCTCTTCGGTGTTGTCGACGAACCAGGGCTTCACCTGGCCGTCGATGCTGATGCCGTTGTCGTCGTACAGCGCGATCAGCTTGTTCAGGTGCCAGGCGCCGGCAAGGGCGCAGGCTTCGTGGCTGATGCCTTCCATCATGCAGCCGTCGCCCAGGAAGGCGTAGGTGTGGTGGTCGACGATGTCGTGGCTCTTGCGGTTGAATTCGGCCGCGAGCAGCTTCTCGGCGAGCGCGAAGCCCACGGCATTGGTGATGCCCTGGCCCAGCGGGCCGGTGGTGGTTTCCACGCCGGGGGTCACGTCGACTTCGGGGTGGCCGGCGGTCTTGCTGTGCAGCTTGCGGAAGTTCTTGATCTCACCGATCGGCAGGTCGTAGCCCGTGAGGTGCAGCACCGAGTACAGCAGCATCGAGGCGTGGCCGTTGGAGAGCACGAAGCGGTCGCGGTCGAACCAGTGCGGGTTGGCCGGGTTGTAGCGAAGGTGATCGCCCCAGAGTGCGACGGCCATGTCGGCCATGCCCATCGGTGCACCGGGATGCCCGGAATTTGCTTGTTGGACGGCATCCATAGCCAGAGCGCGGATTGCGTTGGCCATCAGGGCGTGGTTTGCCATGTGCGGTGGACTTTCGGAGGGAAAAGGAAAGGGTTGGGGTCGGGAGAACCCGCGATTTTACCGGGCGAGCCCCAACCCGCCTCGATACGGGCCGAACACCCGACTGATGTTCTCTTGTGCACCGGGCTGGCTGCTAGAGTTGCCACCCATGCACGGGCTGCACCTCACCGCCGATCTCCACGACTGCCGATGCGGTCTCCAATGGCTCACCGACGGCCCTGCGCTGGGCGCGGTATGCATCAAGGCGGTGACGGCCGCGGGGCTGCAGGCGGTAGGCAAGATCGTCCACTCCTTTCCCGCCACGCCCGAGGGGCCGGGCGGGGTGACGGCCACGGTGCTGCTGGCCGAATCGCACCTGTGCATCCACACCTGGCCCGAGCAGCGCGGCGTGACGCTCGACGTGTACGTCTGCAATTTCGGCGGCGATCATTCGGCGAAAGCGCATGCGTTGATGGAGTGCCTGGTGTCGCTGTTCCAGCCCACGCACAGCGAACGCAACGAGCTGCAGCGCGGCCGCGTCGCAGCGTGAGCACGGCGATTTCCCCCGTGCGGGCGATGATCCTGGCCGCAGGCCGCGGCGAGCGCATGCGGCCACTGACCGACGCCACGCCCAAGCCCCTGCTCGAGGTGCGCGGCAAGCCGCTGATGCAGTGGCCGATGGAAGCGCTGGCCGACGGCGGCTTCACCGAACTGGTGGTCAACACCGACTGGCTCGGCGCGCAGATTCCAGCCCGGTTCGGCGCAACGCCCTTGCTGGATGGGCACGGCGCGCTATCGATTTCATACTCCGACGAGGGCCGCGACTTCGGCGGCGCGCTGGAGACGGCCGGCGGCATCGTCCGCGCGCTGCCGCTGCTGGGCGAGGTTTTCTGGGTGGCGGCCGGCGACGTCTTCGCGCCCGACTTCCGCTTCACCCAGGCCTCGGTCGACCGCTTCTTGGCCAGCGGCAAGCTGGCGCACCTGTGGCTGGTGCCGAACCCGGCGCACAACCCCAAGGGCGATTTCGGTCTCTCCGCCGAAGGCCTGGCGCTCAACACGGCCGCGGAGAAGCACACCTTCTCGACCATCGGCCTCTACCGCGCCGCCTTGTTCGCGCCGCCCTACTGCAGCATCCCGCCCGGCAACCCGGCCGGCGTCAAAGCCCCCCTCGCGCCGATCCTGCGGGCTGCGATGGACAATGAACGCGTGAGCGCCGAGCTCTACACCGGCCCCTGGACCGATGTGGGAACCCCCGAACGGCTTGCCCAACTGAACACCACGCCAAGATGACTTCAGCAGACACCACCACGATCTACGCCGAGCGCCGCGCGCGCCTCGCCTCGCACCTCGGCAAGGACGGCATCGCCATCATCCCGACCGCGCCCGAACGCCCGCGCAACCGCGACACCGACTTCCTGTACCGGCACGACAGCTATTTCTATTACCTGACCGGCTTCACCGAGCCCAACGCCTGGCTGGTGCTGGCGGGCGACGGCCGCGCCACGCTGTTCTGCGCGCCGAAAGACCTGGAGCGCGAGATCTGGGACGGCTACCGCCTCGGCCCCGAGGCGGCGCCCGCCGCGCTCGGCGTCGACGAAGCCTTCTCGGTCACCGACCTCGACGCGAAGCTGCCCAAGCTGCTGGAAAACCGCTCGACCGTGTGGTTTCCGTTCGCCATCCACAAGGGCCTGGAAACCCGCATCGACGGCTGGCTGCAATCGGTGCGCGCGCGCGTGCGCTACGGCGCGCTGTGCCCCGAGGAGCAGCGCGACCTGTGCGGCCCGCTCGACGAGATGCGCCTCGTGAAAGACGCGCACGAGCAGGACATCATGCGGCGCGCCGCGCAGATCAGCGCGCGCGCCCATGTGCGCGCCATGCAGCTGTCGTCCCGCATGCTGCGCGAGGGCAAGGACGTGCGCGAGTACCACCTCGATGCCGAGCTGCTGCACGAATTCCGCTTCGGCGGCTCGCAGTACCCGGCCTACTACTCCATCGTCGCGGCCGGCGCCAACGCCTGCGTGCTGCACTACCGTGCCGACGCCGCGCCCCTGCGCTCGGGCGAGCTGGTGCTGATCGACGCGGGCTGCGAACTCGACGGCTACGCAAGCGACATCACGCGCACCTTCCCGGCCGACGGCAAGTTCACCGGCCCGCAGCGCGCGCTGTACGACCTGGTGCTCGCGAGCCAGGATGCATCGGCCGCCGCCACCAAGGCCGGCAACCGCTTCACCGACCCGCACGACGCCGCGGTGCGGGTGCTGGCGCAGGGCATGCTCGACTTCGGGCTGCTCGATGCCAACAAGGTCGGCAGCGTCGACGACGTGATCGACTCGCGCGCCTACTTCCAGTTCTACATGCACCGCACCGGCCATTGGCTCGGCATGGACGTGCACGACTGCGGCAGCTACGTGGAGCCCACGCAGGTGGGCGAGGTGAGCGAGCGCAAGGACCCGCTCTCGAACGAAGTCATCAAGAACCGCCCGAGCCGCATCCTGCGTCCCGGCATGGTGCTGACGCTGGAACCGGGCATCTACGTGCGGCCCGCCGACGGCGTGCCCGAGCAATTCCACAACATCGGCATCCGCATCGAAGACGACGCGATCGTCACGGCGACGGGCTGCGAACTCATTTCGCGCGGCGTGCCGGTGAAGGCGGACGAGATCGAGGCGTTGATGCGCGGCTGATCGCGCACCGGGCGGCTTTGTCAGGTTCCTGACGCAGCCAACAGCAGACAGGCAAGCAGCCCGAGCAGCGCAGCGGCCGCTGCCGCAGACGCTATCCAGTGAAAGCGCCGCGGCGCGTATCCCAGCAATCCCACGGTCGCCAGCGCGGCCGCGGTGAGCGCGCCCAGCCAGAGCACCCAGCCGATCGCGCTGCCCGCCGCCTGCAGGCTCGCGCCGAGCGAGACGCACAGCAGCACAGTGCCGCCCAGTTGCAGCCAGCGACGCCACGCGCCCGGCGTGCTGCCGCGGCCGAAGACGTCTTCGCTGTGGCGATCCATCGCGAGGCTCAGCGCGCAGAAACCGGCGAGCGAGGCGGCGAACACCAGGGCGAGAAGCAGCGCGCCCATCAGGAGCCCTGGCCCGATGCGGCGAGCCCAGGTGGCGTGGTGGCCGCCGCCTGCTTGGAAATCGCCTTGCGGCGCTTGCGCTCCACGAGCCAGGCCGCGCCTGCAAGTCCCAGGCCCAACGCGATCACGACGAGATCGAAGCCCGCCACCGCATTCGGCCCCGAACGCAGGCTCACCGTCAACGGCGCGGGGCCGGTGAACGCATTGAGCACCGGCAGCAGCACGAACAGCAGCGCGCCGAGCGCGAGCTGCGCCTGCCACATGCGCAGCGTCGGCCGCAGCAGGCCCAGCACGGCACCAGCGCCCCAGACGATGAAGAACCAGCGGATCTCCGCCTCGCCGCGGTCGGCCACATCGAGCGGCAGCAAGCGGTTGGCCCAGAAGAAGGCCGCCATCGCCATCGGCAGGCCGGCAATCGCGCCGAGGTTCAGGCCGTCGACCAGCCGCAGGCCGAAGCCGATGCGGCCGCCCTGCTTGAGCGTCTTGGCGAACTTCTGGCGCTCCTTCACGGCCCAGAGCAGGAGGCCGGTGGCCACCATCAGGCACCCGGCAAGCCCCGAGAGGAAGAACAGGCCGCGCAGCAGCGGATCGGCGAAGCGGCCGATGTGCAGGCCATAGAGCACGCCGCGTGTCTCGGCCGCGGCCTTGGGTACGTCGCCGAAAGTGCCGATCTGCGCGCCGGTGACGCCGTTGAACTGCATCGAAGGCTGGTCGTACGAAAGCCGCTGGGTGCCGGCGCGGGCGATGGACACCACCGCGTTCGCGTCGTTCGGAAAGTGCACGGTGATGCGGCCGACGGGCGCGCCGTTCCAGTGGGAAGACGCCGCTGCCACCATCGGCGCGATGGGCGCCAGCGGCGCCTGGGTGCCCGAGGCCTTGAATTGGGTGCGGCCGCCGCCGGGGAAGGCCTCGGCGAAGAAGGCCTCGGTGCCGCCGTGGTCCTTGTAGGCCGCCTGCGGGGCCCACGGCATGTACATGAACATCAGCGTGACCAGCCCGGTGTAGGTGATCATGGCGTGATAGGGCAGCGCGAGCACCGCGGTCACGTTGTGCGCATCGAGCCACGAGCGCTGGCCCTTCTTCGGGCGGAAAGTGAAGAAGTCCTTGAAGATGCGCCGGTGCGTGACGATGCCGCTGAAGATCGCGACCAGCATGAACATCGCGCAGAAGCCGACGATCCAGCGGGCCCAGATCGCGGGCATGTAGTGCAGGTCGAAATGCAGGCGGTAGAAGAACTCGCCGCCGCGCGTCTCGCGCGGCGCGGTGACCGCCAGGCCGGTGGCCGGATCGAGCAGCGCCACATCGAAGCGGCGGCGCCGCTCGACGGGCGCGGCGCCGGCCGGCGGGGGCGGCTTGAGGTACAGCACGCTGGTCGACGGCTCGCGCTCGGTCGGCAGCGTGATGAACCAGCGGGGCGCATCGGGGCTGTGCTGCTGCAGGAAAGCGACCGCCGTTTCCGTGGCCTTCGCCTGCGGTGCGGCGGTGGGCGACACGGCGTGCAGCTCCGGCTTCATCCAGAAGGTGATCTCGTCCTTGAAGTACGACGCGGTGCCGGCCGCGAACACCATGAAGAGCACCCAGCCGACCAGCAGGCCCGACCAGGTGTGAAGCCAGGCCATCGATTGGCGGAAGCCTTCTTTCATGCGCCGCCTCCGCCCGACCGGGTGAGCAGCAGCAACAGCAGGCCCGGTGGCACCGCCGCAACGGCAAGGCCCGACCATGCACGCCACGCGGTGCGCGCGGCAAAGACCCACATCACGGCCAGCGCGAAGACGATGAAGGAGGCGAGCGTGCCGGTCATCACGGCTTCGCTGCGCGCCATGCCGAAGGCGGCGGGCAGGCACACGGCGAGGGCGGCGGCAAAAAGGGCCGCGACGCCGTAACCACCGGCAATGGCTGCGGCTGCACGCGAGGCCACGCCGAGTCGATAGCGAAAGCTGGCGCTCACAACGTGCGCCGGACGGCGGGCGAAGTCGTTCGGGAATTCATGGAAAAAGGGGGAGAAGAAACCAATCCAGATGAGAATCATACTCATCTAGGCCGATTTCCCCCAACGCCCGGCCCCGGACCGGGGATATCGCGGCTCGGCCGAACGCGCCTTACTTCGCCTGCAGCAGCGCGCCCGCTTCGAGCAGCACCAGTTCGTTGTCGTCCGCCTTGTTCGGCTCGCGGCTGCTCGAGAAGGGCAGGTTGTTGTCGTTGCCGACCACGATGTGCGTGGCATCGACCACATCGACGTTCTCGATCGTGAAGAACGGGAACTTGAGCACGCCGTCGTTCAGCGGCTTGCGCGCGAGCTTGTCGGGGTCGGCGATGTTGAGCAGGTCGATGTAGCCGATCTTGCGCACCGCGCCGCCCACGTTCGCGTCGCTCAGCTCGACCTTGTAGACGCGCTTGAACTTCGCGATGTCGTGGAAGCAGTCGGTGCGCTTCTGGCCTTCGGGGCAGGCCTTGTCGCTCGTGCCTTCGCCGTTGTCGCGCTCGATGATGAGGCCGGTGGTGCCGTCGATCATGTTGAAGTCGCCGATGGCGTTGCCGTTCGCCTCGAGGACGTACTTCCAGTGGCGGCCCGTCCACTTCTCGGTTGCAACGTCGAATTCCAGAACGCGCAGCGCTTCCTTGCCATCGACCTTCTCGTAGTCCTTGGCCTCGGCGTTCCACACCGGGCCTTCGAGCAGCGCATAGAGCTTGCTGCCGTCCTTGGACGACGCCATGCCTTCGAAGCCCTTGGAGCGCTTGATCTGGAAATCGACCGCGCCGCCCGGTGCGCCCGGCGTGGTGACCGCGGGGTGATCGGGCGAGCGCACGGCCTTGCCGTCCACCTGCGTGTCGAACACCGCGAGCACCTTGCCCTTCAGGTCGGCCTTGATCAGGAAGGGGCCGAACTCCTCGCCGATCCACAGCGCGCCGCCTGCGAACTGGAAGCTCTCGGGATCGAAGTCCGAACCCGTCAGGTAGCGCTGCTTCGTGCCTTCGTGAACGATGCGGAACGGCACCTTCTTGTCGGGGTCGTGCAGGAAGATGGTGTTCAGGCGATGGAACTTGCCGCTCTTGAAGTCCACCTTGTAGTGGTTCAAGTAGAGCATGAAGTCGGGCGAGTTGGCCTTTGCGCCGGCGCCGTTGTCGGTGAGGATCCAGAACGAGCCGTCGTCCATCTTCTTGATGCCCGAGTGCCCTTGCAGCGGCTGGCCCTTGAAAGGCACCGACACGCCGGTGCCGCGGCCGCCCGAAAGCCCTTCGACCGTGCCCAGCGCCTCGACGCGCTTGCCCGAGGTGAACTTGCCGCTGACCTGCAGGTCGGCCGGCGCGTCTTTCGGTGCGGCGACAAAGCTCTGCGCAGGCAGCACGGCGTAGCCGGAGAGCGTGGCGGGGAAGGCGGTCTGTGCGGCTGTGCCACCGCAAGCGAGTGCGGCAGCCAGGGCGATGAAGGAGAGGGAGGCGAGACGCGTCATGGGCAGAAGAAAGGTTTCAGTCGAAACGCGAGACCATGCCGAGCCTGCGTGACGGCGCCGTGACATCCACCCGGCTCAAGGTGCGATGTCGACAGTCACTTCGCGTGACTCGGCGCGGCCCTGATCGTCAACTGCACGCAGCACATAGCGCCGGCCTGAATCGGCCATGTCCGGCATCCAGGTGATGCCTTCGCCGGGCGCCGCCTTGCCGACCAGTGCGTCATCGGCGAACCAGTAGATCGTCTGCGTGCCCGCCGCCGCTTCGGCGCGCAGCACGAGCGGCTCGGGCCTCTTCGCACGCAGCGTGTGCCGCACGCCGCGCAAGGGCGATGTGATGAGCGGCGCCGTCTCCGAGGCCTCGCCCTTCTCGCAGCCATCGGCCGGCAGGCTCGCGCGCGGCAGGCCGGCCTGGCGGAACAGCCGCCGCATGTCGCTGCCCCATTGCTCGACCACCTGCTGGCGCGCGTTGGGCTGCGGCCCGCACACCACCTTGCCGGTCGTTTCGTCGACCCACACGGCGCGGTGCAGGTTGCTGACCTGGATCGGCGACTTGCCGGCGATGAACCATGTCGTGGTGCGCACCGGGCACAGCGCATCGGGCAGCCCGCCCGTTGCGGTGCACACCTCGACCTGGCGCAAGTCGGGCGGCTGTCGCGTCGCGATCTCGCCGGGATCGAGCCGCTCGGCGCGCAGCGCATCGACCATGCGCAGGAACAGTGGCGCGGCCGCATCGACGCCCACCAGCGCGGGGTTGCTGGTGCCATCGAAGTTGCCGACCCACACCACGAGCACATGGCGGCCGAACACGCCCGCGGTCCACGCATCGCGAAAGCCCCACGACGTGCCCGTCTTCCACGCGATGGCGGGGCGCGCGGGCAGCGTGGTGTCGGGGCGCGGCGTGTGGCGCAGCATGTCCAGCGTGATGAACGAGGCCTCTTCGCTCAAGAGGCGCAGCGGCTGCACCGGCCGCTCGTCGGGCGCGGGCTGCGTGTAGCGCAGCGGCTGCGAGATGCCGCCGTTCGCGAGCGTGGCGTAGAGACCCGCGAGCTCCTCGGGCGTGACCTCGCCGCCGCCCAGCACCAGCGCGAGGCCGTAGTGCGATTCGCTCTGCAGCTTCTGCACGCCCGCGAGCCGCATGAAGTCGTAGAGCCCCGGCTTCGAGAGTTTCGCGGCGACCGCCACCGCGGGGATGTTGCGGCTGCGGATCAGCGCTTCCTGCGCGGGCAGCGGGCCGGCGAAGCGGTGGTCGAAGTTCTCGGGCGTGTAGGGGCCGAACGATGTCGGCGCGTCCTTGAGCATCGTCTTCGGATGCAGCAGCCCCTGATCGAGCGCGAGCGCGTAGATGAAGGGCTTGAGCGTGGACCCCGGCGAACGCTTGGCCTGCGTGCCGTTGACCTGCCCCGCGATCGCGTCGTTGTGCCAGTCGGCCGAACCGATCAGCGCGCGCACCTGCATGGTCGAGGCATCGAGCAGCAGTGCGCTCGCGTTGGTCATGCCGACGTCGGCGTGCGTGCGCAGGTACTGGCCCATCACGCGTTCGAGCGTGGCCTGCATGCGCAGGTCGATGGTGGTACGTACTTCCTGCACACCGCGTTCCTGCGCGAGCAGCATGTCGGTGGCGTGCGGCGCGAGAAAGGGAAGGCTGCCGCGCGACTGTGCCGAGAGCGCGAGTTGCGCATCGGGCGCATGCTGCTTCGCGGTCGGATCACGCTCGGCCCACAGCGCCCACAAACGTTCGCGTGCCGACTGCAGCTCGGCATTGCGACCGCGCTCGGCGATGCGCTTGACGGGGTTCTGCGGAATCACCGCGAGCGTCAGCGCCTCGGGCAGGCTGAGCTTGGCGGCGTCCTTTCGGAAGTAGATGAGGCTCGCGGCCTGCACGCCTTCGATGTTGCCGCCGTAGGGCGCGGTGTTGAGGTACGCCTCGAGGATCTCGCGCTTGCCGAAGCGTGCTTCGAGCCAGAGCGCCGCGCCGATCTGCGCGATCTTGCCCATGGCCGTGCGGCTGTCGATGCCGTAGACGCGCCGCGCAAGCTGCATCGTAAGCGTCGATCCGCCCTGCCTGCGCTCGCCGCTCGCAATGCGCCACGCGCTGCGCACGAGCGCGGCGGGGTTGACGCCGGGGTGGGTGTAGAAGCGGCGGTCTTCGTACAGCAGGACGGCATCGACCAGCGTCGGCGAGATGCGGTCGAGCGGCACCCAGAGGCGGTATTGCTCGTCGCTTGCGAGGGTGAGGCGCAAGAGTTCGCCACCTTGCGCGTACACGGCGCGCGAGCTACCGACGGTTTCGCTGAGCGGGGCGTGCGGCCACAAGCGCAGCAGCGCGAGCAGGAAAGCAACCGCGAGCGCCCACAGCGCAGGCTTGCGGAGCCTTCCCAACTTCACGCTGAAGCGCATGGCGGCCTCCACTGCCTTGCGTCAGTTCGCGACGACCTGGAAACGCGCACCCGCCGAGCGCGAATACACGCGCCGGTCGTACATCGCCTCGCCATACGCCGCGGGCACCACGAAGTCGCCGACATTGGTGGCGCGCGCCTTGTAGGTCACTTCGAGCAGGTTCTTGTCGACGGCGCCGTAGAACACCACGCGGTCTTCGCGGATGTCGGCGTACTGCACCTTCCACGAACCGCCGCCGCCGAGGCGCTTCTTCCAGATCGGCGCATCGGCATTGGCTTCCTCGTCGTCGCCCACGGCCTGCAGCACCGGCTCCAGGCCGCCGGGCAGCAGGTCGACCAACGCCACGTCGTTCAGCTGTGCGCGCTCCAGGCTGCGCACGCGCACCCGCACCGTGACCTCTTCGCCAAGCTTGGCCTTGGTGATCGGGTTGCCCTTGGCATCGAGCACTTCATGGAAGATCTCGAGGCCCTGGTTCACGGGCGTGGTGGGCACATTGCGCTCGAAGCCCTGTTCGGCCCAGCTGTAGTACAGGTTGAAGTCGCTGTCGTTCGACAGCTTGAGCTTCGCAGTACCGGCGGGCACCGCGGCACGCGTGATCGGGTTCACCGAGCCCAGCGCGAGTGCCGCGGCCTGCCCTTGCGCGTTGACGCTCTGCGCCGTGAGCTTGCCCTCGGCGTTCTGCGCCACCGCTTCGAAGTACGCATCGACCGCAAGCAGCATCGAGGCCGACGACAGGCTGTTGTACCAACCGTCGCGCACCATCGCGCCCATGCCTTCCCACACTTCGGGCTTCAGCGTCTTCAGGCGCGACGGGAAGTGGCGGCCCACCAGGTGCAGCGTCATGCTGTCGTGCACCAGCGGGTCGTAGTAGGCGCCCCACACGTTGCGGCGCTGCTTCTTCTCGGTGCGCGCGAGCAGGTCGGACCACACCGGGTTGAGCAGTTCGTTGGCCACTTGCTCCTGCTTCACGAGCTGGTAGCTCGCGGCGAGGTACACGGCGCCGAGGTCGTCGCTCCAGCCTTGCGTCTGCTTGTTGCGCCAGGCTTCGCGCAGGTTGGCCAGCGCGGCCGGCGCGATGATGCCCTGGCGCGTGAGCAGGTAGGCCGCCTGCGTGCGCTGGCGCCAGCCGTCGAGCGAGGTGTCGCCGCTGCCGAGCCAGCCCTGCAGGTACGTGTTCGCCTTTTGCAGCAGGTCTTGCGGCACGGGCAGCTTGTGGTCCTTGGCTTCGATGAGCAGGTGCACTGCGTAGAGCGTGGCGAAGGCATCGGTGCCCGCGCCGGGCCACAGCGAGAAGCCGCCGTCGGCCGTCTGCCGTGCGCGCAGCTGCACGAGATAGCGCTCGAAGGTCTTGCGCGCCTCGGGCATCGGGCCCTGCTCGGGCGTGCGGCCGCGCGCCATTTCCTTCACCAGCTCGGGGCGGCCCGACAGCAACACGGCCGGGAAGGTCTGGCTCGTGATCTGCTCGGTGCAGCCGTGCGGGTACACCTCCAGGTACTGCATGAGGCCGGTCGCGAAGGCCCACGGCGCGGCGGACACCGCGACATCGCTCTTGCGGAAGTTCGGATACAGGTCGGCCTTGCTGCTCAACTCGCCCGCGCGCTGGAAGCTGCCCGCCTGCACCAGCGTGACGAACGGCGACGCAGGCCGCACGCTCACTTCGGTCGACAGGCGCGCACTGAAGGTCTTGTGCGTCGAGGTGAACACCAGCGCGGAAGAACCCAGCACCGCCTGCTCGCCCGGCTTGGCACGCACGTTGAATTTGGTGCTCGCTTCGCCGCGCTCGTTGACCTTGAGCGTCTGCGTCGCATCGCCCACCACTTCGAGCCCGCCCGAGGCAGTGAGCGTGAGCGCAATGGGCACGTCCTTGCCCGAGCCCACGATGTTGTTCGCGAGGCCCACGCCCACTTCGACCGTGTCGCCGGGCGCCATCGCGAGCGGCGCGTTCGGCAATATCACCATGTCGCCGCGCACCACGGTGCGGGTGCTCTTGGCGGCGGTGGTCTCATCGTTCACCGCAACGGCCATCACACGCAGGCTGCCGTTGAAGCTCTCGGGCACGGTGTAGCTGAACTCGCGGCTGCCGTTCACATCAACGAGGCCCGACCAGTAGGCCACTGGCTTGTCGCGCTTGCGCTTGAACGGGTTCAGGTGCTTGCCCAGTTCGCCTTCGCCGTCGCCACCGGGGGCGGCACCCTGCATGAGCTTCTTGAACTCCGGCAGGATCAGGTCGAGCGTCTGCAGGGTGCCCACTTCGAGCGCGCGCTTCTGGAAGAAGTGCTTGAGCGGATCGGGCGTCTTGTAGCGCGCCACCTGCAGGATGCCTTCGTCCACCGCGAACAGCACGGCGCGCGTGGGCTTGTCGCTGGTGAGCTTCATCTTCACCGTTTGCCCGGGCTTCACCAGTTCGCTGCTGGTGAGCTGCAGGTTGGCGGTGCGTTTGGCGAGGCTGGTGGCGAAAGGAATGACGCCGTACGACAGCGGGCTCATGTAGACCTCGTCCGAGGCCGGGTCACGCACGAAGTGCACGTTGATGTAGCCAGTGCCCTCGAAGTCCTTGGGCAGCACGATCTTCTGCACCGAGGCGGTCTTGTCGGTCTTGAACCACGCGTGGGCGTAGACCTTGTCGCGCTCGATGGTGATGAGGCCGGCGCCCACGTACGGCGCGCGGATGCTCACCTCGATCTCCTGGCCCGGCTCGTAGTCCTTGCGGTCGAGCGTGAGCTGCAGTTCGGCGTTGCGGTCCAGCGAGCGCGAGACGTTCGCGTTGCCCGCCACGCTGTACTCGACGCGGTTCAGCTCCAGCCCGCCGGCATTGCGCACCACGTAGGCGAAGTTGCCGGGCGTGGAGGTGTTCAGCGCAATGGTATTGCCGGCCGCGACGATGGCCAGCGGCTTCTCGTCGATCACGATTTCCTTCTTGCGCGACTCATAGCGGTAGAGGCCGTTGTCCTGCTTCACGAGCACCGACAGCACCTTGCGCTCCACGCGCTCGATCTTCAGGGCGTCCACGGCGGT
This sequence comes from Variovorax boronicumulans, assembly GCF_030812215.1. Lineage (GTDB taxonomy): Bacteria > Pseudomonadota > Gammaproteobacteria > Burkholderiales > Burkholderiaceae_C > Variovorax > Variovorax boronicumulans_C. Next base: position 220,086 of record NZ_JAUSSG010000006.1, read on the forward strand.
CTTCTTCGCCTGCGGGTCGATCGCGATCACGGTGGCATTGCGCGCGGCGCCCTTGCTCACGTAGCTGGTGTCGCCATCGACCTTCACGCCCACGAGGTAGGGCATGTCGCTCACCAGCGTCTGCGCCTCGGCCGAGACGCTGCGTCCGCCCTCGGGCTCGAAGGCCTTCGCGAGCACGTGCACCTGGTAGGTTGCCGCATCGAAGCGCGAGAGGCGCAGGTCGAACTCGGCCTTGCCCTCGGCGCTGGTCTGCACGCTGCCCAGGTCGTCGACCTGCTTCTCGGTGGCGCGCTGCGGATCGAAGAAGGCGTAGTCGGCGAACGCGCGGAACACCGGAAAGGCCGGGCTCAGCGTGAGCGTGCCTTCGACCTTGCGGTCGGGCGCGGGCGTGCCGAAGAGGTTCTGCACGTCGATGAGCGCCTTCAGGTCCTTGGGCCTGACCCAGCCTTCGGCCACTTCGCTGCTGAGCTTGGCGACGACCTTGGTGCGGTCGGGCAGGAACTCCTGCACCTTCACCGTGGTGCTGCCGATGAGCAGGCCCTGCACCTCGGGGTTGCCGGGCGACGATTCGCGCGGCAGGTAGAGGTTGACGGTGTAGTTGCCGGTGGGCGAGGTGTCCTGCGTGGCGTGGGCGATTTCAGCCGCGCCGCCGGGGCCGAGCTTGAGCTTCTCGCGACGCACGCTGAGGCCGCGCGCATCGATGATCTCGGCCTCGAGCGGCAGGTCGCGCAGCGACGTGGCCCAGTTGCCGGCCTTGACCATCATCGCGATGTGCATGGTGTCGCCCGGGCGGTAGATGCCGCGGTCGCTGAACACGTACGCGGTCATCTGGTTCGGCACGCCGGCCGCACGCAGGCCGCCGACGTCGAAGCGCGAGATGTCGAGCGTGCGGTCGGTGCGGTTGAAGGGCAGGAAGCTCAGGTCGCCGTCCTTGCGCACCACCAGCACCACGGGCGCTTTCTCGCGCTGGTAGCCGGCGAGGTTGGGCAGCTTGGCGGCGCCCGTGGCGTCGGTGGATTGCGACGCGACGATCATGCCGTTGCGGCCCCACACCTCGACCAGTGCGCCGGCCACCGGCTGGCCGTTGGCGATGCTCTGCACGAACACGTCGCGCGTGCCGTCGAGCGACTTCTTGGCGACGATGCCCAGGTCGGTGACGAGCACCAGGCGCTGGTCCTTCTGGTCTTCGGGGTTGCCGCTCTCGGGGTCGCCTTCGCCCTCGTACTGTTGCTGTTCTTCCTGTTGCTCTTCTTCGGGCTGTGCTTGGGCGGCATCGCCTTCGGCTTTCTTCTTGGCCTTGGGGTCGAAGCCCTGCACCTTGAGCAGGAACACGCCGCGGCGGTCGGCCACGTCGCTGCGCAGGTACTCGGCGAAATCGACGGTCTCGTAGTGCGCCTTGCCGGCGGGGATGCTGAGCGGGATCTCCTTCTGGAAGCGGTCGACGAGGTTGTCCGACTGCAGGCCGCCGTTGAACTGCGGATGTGCGAAGTCGCCGTTGGTCTGCGTGACCAGGTGCTGCAGCTGCTGCGGCAGCAGGCGCCCGATTTCCAGGCGGATGCCGGGCAGGTCGCGCACCAGGATCGGCAGCTTGCGTTCACCCGAAAGTGCGAGCAGCGAACCCTGGCTCATGATGGTGAGTTCGGGCGCGAAAGTCTTGAGCAATCGAACGTCTTGCCGCGCCGCGCCGAGCTGGTAGCCGCCCGGCGTCTTCAGGCCCTTGGCCACGCGCACCAGCAGGTAGCGGCCGCCCTCGGCTTGCGGGAGGCGGAAGCTGACCATCTCGGTCACTTCGCGTTCGCTGGCAATGGGCTGCAGATTGATCTTCTTCGCACGGCGCAGCACGGCGTCGGTCACCTTCGAGGGGTCGGCGGACCAGTCGAACTTTTCTTCGGGGTCGCCCTTGGCTTCTTCTGTGGCGGGCAAGAGCCAGGCCTGCACCACGCGCGCCATTTCGCGCTCGTGCACCGGCATCGAGGCGGTAACGTGCATCACGTGCTCGGGCTCGCCGTTCTCGCCGGTGACGATGGTGGGGTCGATGCTCGAGATGTCGAGGCTGAAGAGGCCGGGGATGTCGACCGCGCGCGAGATGTCGTTACGCTGGCCGGGGCCGCCCTTCTGCGCGACCGCGCCGGAGGTGAGGCTGAGCACCACGGGGCGCGTCTTCTCGGGGATGGGCAGCGGCTCGGACTGGAGGGTGGCGGTGAGGCGCAGCTTGTCGTAGCTGACGGTGAACTTCTCGCTCGCGCACTTGCCCACGCTGAAGATCGAGGTGCCGCAGGCCTGGTCATAGGTCAGCACCAGGCGCTTTTCGAACTCTGCCGTGTTCACGGGGTGCGAAAAGCGCACCTGGAAGAGCGCCCGCCGCACGTTGGCCTGCACCGGGTCTTGGTAGAACTCCGCGCCCGCGATGCGCGCGTTGAATTCGGGCGAGGTGAACTCGTACTTGCGCTGCTCGATCTCGATGTGCGGCGCGAGCGCGTCCTTCGAGAGCTGCACCTTGTAGGGTTGGCCGACCGGCCAGTCCTGCGCGGGAAGGAATTCGAGCTTCTTCTGGCTGCTCCACGACCAGCGCCCGGCAATGGCGGGCTCGATGGTGACGCCGGTCGCCTCCTGACCGATGCGCGCAATGGGCGCGACCGAGGCGGAGAAGTTGATGACGACCGGGTTGGGCCCCTTGTCGTTTTCGATCTGCGTGCGCGGCGGCGGCACGATCTGCGCGGTGGAAACGACCGGCTCGACGCGATCTGGCGTGAGGCCATGCCACCACTTCAGCACATGCGGGCTGGCAAACCAGCCGGCGAGCACCAGCAGCGCCAGCACCACCACCCAGGCCAGCCGTTGCTGCAACCACTGCAGCCCGAAGAGAAGAAAGGCGCCCACGATACGGAGCCACCCCGGGGGTCGCCAAGAACCGATGAGTCCGCGTGCCAGCGGACGCAGAAAACCGAGCGCACGGCCGAGGCCGGTAAAGAGCACGTCGCTCAGCGACGCGAGTTTTCGATTGGCAACTTGAAGCATGGAAGCTCCCCCGATGTTTTTGTTGGCGCCTGGCAGTCTCTTGCCGGTCTGTGAAACCACGGCGCTGTGTGTGAAGTCTGCGTGAAAACTGCACAGGCCCGCGCACCGGCCCGGTTCAAATCAAAACGGAATGGCGGGCTTGTTCACCATCAACCAGAAGACGATGGCCATGGCCACGAAGGCCGGGTAGCCGAGCCACTCCCAGTAGCGTTGATAGCGCGCATACAGCGGCGGCAGCGGCATCGCGTCCCGGTGCGCCTGCCCGGCCATCGCCGCCATGCGGATCTGCAGCCACACCACCGGCAGCCAGCAGAAGCCCGCGAACACGAAGAGCCCCAGCGACACCGCCAGCCACGGCGTCGAGAGCGGCCAACCCGCCATGTGGGCCAGCGCGAAACCGGTGACCGGCTGCAGGATGACCGTGGGCGTGGTGAACCACCAGTCCGCACGCACCACCAGCCGGCTGACCACCGCCTGCGCCGGCACGCTGCCGCTGCGGTTGGCAAAGAACATGTAGAAGGCCGAGCCCAGCCCGGTGCCGACCATCAGCACGCTGGAGACGATGTGCAGCCACTTGAGGACGAGGTAGGTGTTCATGGCGTGGCGCGCCGCCGGTACAGGTGCCAGAGCAACGCGGCGATGGGCAGGTTCTTGAGCAGCGGACCCAGCGGATGAAGCCACAGCGTGGGCTGGAGGAAAGTCGCCACCGCGGTCATGAGCAGCATCAGGCCGAGCGCCGCGAGGTAACTGGCGCGGCCGGGCCGCAGCCAGAGCGCGAGGCCGATGACGAGATCGGCCGCCGCGCCGCCGAGGATCAGCGACTGCACCAGCCACGGCGGCGATGCGATGCCCGCATCGACCAGCACCTGGCGGCTCTGCCCGTTCAGCTCGACGATGCTGGCGAAGGCCGTGAACAGCCAGACCGCGACGAGGCTCAGGCGCAGCAGGCGGTCGTCGTCGGTCGGGCGGGTCATGGGGCGGACGCTGTCTCGTCGATCACATCCGTCACCATGCCCCAGCGTGCAAACTCGGGCGCAAATTCCGGCAGTGTGAGCAGGCCGGCACAGGCGTGCGCGCCGACAGGGGGCGCATCGCCGCGCGCAACCCGGCGGGCCAGCAGGATCGCCGCCATGCAGGGAATCTCGGGACCATGGTTGTCGTCGGCCGCGATATGCCAGGCCCGGCGCGCGGCGGCGCCTTGTGCATCGGTGCCCTCGACGCGCACCACCATGCCGCCCAGCGCCGTACCCAGTGCATCGAACACGCCACCGGTGGAATGCAGCAACGGCGCCAGCTTCTGCGGCGCGCGCAGCAGGCCCACGCGGTGCATGAACGCCATGAAGGCGAAGGCCTGTTGCGCGATGCCCACTTCGAGCGCCGCGCGGAACATGACCGACTGCACGCCCGCATAGCGCGCCGGGAAAAGTTCGAGGTCGGGGATGTCGCACAGCGCTCCCCGGCGTGGCCGCATGCGTGCGAACTGCACCTTCACCGGGTTCGCCCAGCCGGGCTGCTCGGTCCATCGACCGTCCTGCCAGACGCGGATCGGCGCGCCGCAGTAGGCGAGCACGCCCGCGAGCGTGGCTTCGCCGCGCGGCGCGCCTTGCGCCGGCGCAATACAGATGTCGATGCTGCGGATGCCTTGCCAGCCGGCCGCGAGGTGGTCGACCACCGCCGACGAGAGCGCCGGCACGGTGCTGGCGCCTGCGATGGCGGTCCGGCCAGCATCGCGGAACGTGGCGTCCATCGCGGCGGGAAAGTCGCAGACGAAACGGCGGCCGTCAGCCAGGTCGATGTAGTGCGCGCCAGCGGCCGCTGCGGCCAGCGGCACGCGGTAATCCTGGTTCTGGAACGGGCCGGCAGTGTGGATGACGAGATCGACGCCCAGGTAACCCAGGCCCTGCGCAAGATCCGGCGACTGCGCATCGACGCGCACACCGCGCGCATTGCCGCCCAGCGACTGCGCGAACGCCGTCGCCCGCTCCAGGTCGCGTCCACCGACCAGCAGCTCGATGCCTGCATCCGCTGCCAACGCGCGGCAGATGCGCGCACCGAAGTTGCCGTAGCCGCCGAGCACCAGCGCCTTCATGCCAGGCTCGCCCCCGCGACGTGGCCGCGCGTGAACGCCTCCTCGAAGATCGAGTAGCCCGACCAGTCCGCGTGCGCGAACGACAGGCGCCCCGCGATGACGCTGCCGCGATGCGCATCGTCCGGTGCCGTGCGTTGCGAGCCGATCTCCGCCAGCAGCCCGGGCCGAGGAATCGACATGGCATGGCCGTAGCGCGTGATCTCGATGCGCGAGGCGAGCGAGGGCAGGTCGGGGTGGGGCACCGACAGCTCGGCGAGCAGGTCGTCGCGCCAGCCGGTCCAGGGGCGCTCCAGCAGCAGCTTGCGGCCGTCGGCGGTGTCGTAGCGGCTCGGGCCCAACGGCCGGTACCAGCTCAGCACGGTGCCGCGCGGCGTGGGGTCGAGCGTCTGATGGCGCGCATCGACATACCCGAGGCCGCGCGTGCCGTAGATCACGTTGTCCCAGCTCGGCGCAGCGCCCATGCGGTCGGCCAGCGGGCCGCGCAGGTGAACGTTGGCGACGAGCCACGGCGCATAGCGCACATGCGCGGCGGCGTGCTTCAGCACCTCGGGTGTGTTCTCGACCACGCGCGCGGCAATGAACACCGGCAGCGCGACGATGCAGCGCTCGGCCTGCCAGCGCACCAGCGATTTCGATGCGGCATCCCACGCATCGACCTCAACCCCGCCGCGCAATTCGGCGATGCGCGTGACGACCTGTCCCGTGCGCAGGCGCTCGCCGAGCGGCGCGGCCAGTTGCCTGGTTAACCAGCCGTTGCCTTCTGACCAGGTGAGCACGCCATCGCGCTCGGGGTTCGCATCATTGGCGCTGCCGCTCGGATCGCCGGGCGCATGAAAGCCGTGCCGGCTAGCGAAGTAGTGGATGCCGGCCCACGCCGACACCTGCTCGATGCCCGCGCCGTAGTCGTCGCGGCAGCAGTAGTCGAGGTACCAGCGCAGCTGCGCATCGCTGAAGCCCTCGCTGTCGAGCCAGCGCGAAAAAGCGATGGCATCGAGCGCCAGCAGTTCGGGCGTGACCGCGACCTTGAGCGTCGGAATGGCGAAGTGCGCCGCGTGCTGCAGCGCATCGATGCGCTGCGAGAACTTGCGGTACTGCGCCTGCGTGTCGGCGCCCACGCCATGCACGGGGAGCAGGCCGTCCTGCCATTCGCCGTGGAAGAACAGGCGCTCCTGCGGGCTGTGGCAAAGGGTGCGCTCGTCGTATTCCCAACGGCCCGCCACGCGCTGGCGAAGGCCCAGTTCCTCCAGCAGGTCCTGCACCTCGCGCGCATCGTCGCCGGGCACCGGCAGGTAGTGCGCGCCGAGCGGGCAGGCGATGCCGTTGACCATGCCGCCGCGCGCATTGCCGCCGGCACTGTCTTCGAGTTCGAGCAGGGTGAAGTCGTCGATGCCCGCGAGCCGGAGGGCCCGCGCGGCGGCAAGACCCGCGACACCGCCACCGGCGATCACCACGCGCGTGCGCTTGACGGTCGCGGGCGCCTGGCTCTTGAGTGCGCCGTCGCGCATGGCATGGCCGCGCGCGACATCGATGCCGGTGAAGCCGCCTTCGATGGGCGGCGGCACCTCGCACCCGGCCAGCGCCAGGGCGCCCGCCGCACCCGCCACGCCGAGAAAGTCGCGCCGTTGCATGGTGTCGAAGCTAGTGCGCCATGACCTTGCCCCACTCCTGCTCATAGGTGGTGACGAGGGTCTGGTTCGACAGGCGGTTCACCTCGGCCGGCACGCGCGCCATGTCGAGCGGGAAGTCGAACATCAGAGGCAGCGTCGAGGGCGAGAGGAACCGCAGCCCCGAGGGCAGCGCATAGGGCATCCGGTAGGGCCGGCGGCTCGCGATGATGTAGCCCCATTCGCCGAAGCTCGGCACGTGCGCGTGGTAGGGCGTCGCGCGCAGGCCGACAGACTCGATGGTCGTCGCCACGGTCCAGTAGCTCTTGCGCGCCACCAGCGGCGAGGTGGTCTGGACCACCGCGTACCCGCTGGCCGAAAGGCGCTTTTCGAGCAGCGAATAGAAGCTGTTGGTGTAGAGCTTGCCGATCGCGAAGTTGGTCGGATCGGGAAAGTCGACCACGATCACATCGAACATGTCGCCGGGCTGTTGCAACCACTGGAAGGCATCGGTATTGACGATCTTCACCTTGGGCGACGACAGCGAATGTCCGTTGAGGGCCGCCAGCGTTTCATGCCCGGTGAAGAGCTGGGTCATGTTCGGGTCGAGCTCCACCAGCGTGACCGATTCGACTGAGGGGTACTTCAGGATCTCTCGCACCGCCATGCCGTCGCCGCCGCCGAGCACCGCGACCTTCTTGGGCGCGCCCTGCGCGGCCATCACCGGATGCACCAGCGCTTCGTGATAGCGGTATTCGTCGCGCTCCGAGAACTGCAGGTTGCCGTTCAGGAACAGGCGATGCCCGAGCTGCCCGCGCGTGACCACGATGCGCTGATAGGGCGAGGTGGCGCTGAACACGATGCGGTCTTGATAGAACTTGTCTTCGGCCAGCGTGGTGATGTGGTCGGCCCCCACGAAGGCGCCGATCAGCGCGGCCAGCGCGAGAAAGCAGGCCAGTGCGTGCGCGCCGACACGGCGCAATTCATGGCGAAAGAGCCACAGCGCCCACACCGCGACCGCCGCATTCATGACGCCGAACAGCAGGCCGGTGCGAATCATGCCGAGCTGCGGCACGAGGATGAGCGGAAACGCCACCGACACCGCGAGCGCGCCGAGGTAGTCGAAGGTCAGCACCTGCGACACCAGGTCCTTGAGCACGATGTTGCGCTTCAGGATGCGCATGACCAGCGGGATCTCGAGCCCGACCAGCGTGCCGACGACCATCACGAGCCCGTAGAGCAGCAGGCGGAACGCGCCCGGCACGTAGGCGTTGGCCAGGAACAGGATCGCCGGCAGCGCACCGCCGATCAGCGCCACGAGCAGCTCGATGCGAAGGAAGTGCGCCGGCAGCTGGCGGTCGAAATAGCGCGAGAGCCAGGAGCCCACGCCCATCGCGAACAGGTAGGTGCCGATGATGGTGCTGAACTGCAGCACCGAGTCGCCGAGCAGGTAGGAGCTCAGCGCCGCCGCGCTCAGTTCGTAGACCAGCCCGCAGGCCGCGACCACGAACACGCTGGCGAGCAGGGCGATCTCGACGGGCTGCGGCCCGCGCGCATCGGCTGGGCGCGCGGACACTTCCGCTGGACTGACGGGAGCGTCCATGAATCAGGCGGCCGCCGCCGGGCCGCCCCAAGGCGAGCCGCGCCTCCCCCTCGGGGGGTGGCGAATGACACGTAGCGAAGCGAAGTGCAAAGCCGGGGGGCTAATGAATTGCTGCGGCGACGATGATGCAGATGCCCAGACTCATCGCGGCGACGACCAGGCCCAGTGCCACGTTCTGCTTCTCGACGATCTCGCCCCACAGGTCATAGGGCGTGATCTTGTCGATGATCAGGAAGCAGAGCCAGAAAATCACCACGCCGATCAGCGCGTACACGAGCGATCCGAGGACCACGCCCGGTTTCAGCCATTCAAATCCCATGGGGACCTCCAGTCGTAGTAGTAAGAGACATCACGCGAATCCTTGTCATTTGTGGCCGCCGCCGCTCGAGGAGCCGCCGTACGAGCCGCCCGAGCTGCGGTAGCCGCTCGAGGAACCACCGCGGCCGCTGCAGGTGCTCAGGATGATCAGCAGGATGATGATCACCACGATGATCAGGATGATCGTGCCGCAGCCCATGCCCGAGGCGGCGCTCACCGGCAGCGCGTCGCCGCGCTTGAACATGTCCTTCTTGGCATCGAGCTTGAACGCGGTCGCGACCACGCCGCTGTCCAGCTTGATGCCCGAGGACCAGGTGAGCTCGTTGGCCGAGCGCTCCATCGACAGCAGCGCCGGGCCACTGGCGAAGTCGCGGTTGAAGGTTTTTTGCCCGCGCTCGACCTGCCAGTAGAACTCGCCCGCCACGTAGGTGGTCTCGGCGTTGTAGGCGTACTGCTGCTGGTAGCGCTTGCTCAAGTAAGTGGCGGTGCTGCCGTTCTCGGCCATCACCGGCGCGCCGGTGGTCGGCTTGACCATGCTCCAGCCGTCCTCGGCATCCACCAGGAAGCTGAAGCCGCGCTTCTTGTTGTAGAGCAGGTACTCGTCCCAGCCGAAGTACTCGTCGTCGCCGGGCTCCACGCCCATGCGGTGCTGGAAGCCCACCACCTGCCATTGCGCGCCCTGCAGCTGGCCCATGGTGCCGAGCGCGATGAGCGGGCGCACCGGCTCGTCCTGCGCCGCATGCTTGAGCTCGCCGCCGATGCCCTGCGACAGGTCGATGATGCTGTTGCACGAGCGGCAGGTGATGCTCTTGCTGTCGGCCAGGTTGACGGTGACCGGCGAGCCGCAATTGGGGCAGTTGAAGCTGCGGCCCTTTTCGTCCTTCGCCGATTCGTCCCGCAGGCCGGAGAGCTGCAGGTCTTCCAGCTGCACCGAGCGGCCGAGGTACGCGCTGGGCGTGGCGGTGCCGTAGTCGATGCTGAGCACCAGCCCCTTGTCGCTGCGCAGCTCGACCATCGCGAACGGCCGGCCGAGATCGGGCAGGTGCGGCAGCTCGCCCTGCGCGGAAGTCAGCGCAACCTGCTCGTTCGAGGTGACGGTGTAGCTCTGGCCCGCGAAGGCGCTGGTGGCGCCCACGCGCAGGTCGACCGGCGGCGGCGCGGTGCGCTGCAGGTCGAAGGGCAGCGCGAAGACGTAGGCGCCGTTGTCCTCGCTGAGGATGGCGGTGCGCTCGTCGTCGAGCGCGGCGATCCATTCGGTCCAGCGGCCACCGGGGTAGGTGTATTGCAGCCGGCCGATCAGGGTGAAGGGCTTGTCCTGGATGCGGCCGGTGGCGAAGAGCTGCAACGGGCTGAAGTCGTCGAACAGCTCCGCCATCTTGCCGGTGCGCGCGAGCGTCTCGCCCTGACGCACGACGGTGCTCTGGCAGTAAGGGCAAACCGCGTGCGTCGATTGCGCCGAGCGGAATTCGACCGGTGCGCCGCAGCCGGGGCAGGGCGCGCGGTAGTAGCGTTGGTTGCCGGTTTCCTCAGCCATGGCACCCCACGAAGGCGACGGCTGTTGCTACGGCTGCAGCTGCGGGAAATGCCGTGGAACCGATCACACCGGGCCACAGGCATCGCCCCCTGCAAGGGGGAAGGAGAAGCGACACGAAGTGCGCGAAGCCTGGGGGTTAAACCAGCTTCTTGAGCAGGTCTGCCTTCTTGGCGTCGAACTCTTCTTGCGTAAGGATGCCCTTGGTCTTGAGCTCGCCGAGTTTCTCGAGCGTGGTCATCACGTCGGCCGGGCTCACCACGGCCACGGCGGGTTGCGAAGCTGCTGCCGTATTGGCCGCAGCCGCGGCCGCCGCGTTGGGGCTCAGGCCCTGTGCGAGGTTCTGCGCCAGCACCTGGCCGAGCGCCACGCCGGCGCCCAGGCCCATCGCATCGCCCACGACGCCGCCGCCGTTGGCTGCGCCTTCGGCGAACTTCGGAATCGCCTGTGCCGTCTGGTACTGCATGAACTTGCCCATGTCGTTGCCGACCATGCCCATGCCGATCTTCTGGTCGAGGATCTTCTGCAGCTCTTCGGGCAGCGAGACGTTCTGGACCGTGATGTTCTCGAGCTTGATGCCGATCTTCTCGAACTCGGGCACGAGCTGCGCGGCGAGCGCCTGCGCGAACTGGATCTGGTTGGCCGCGAGGTCGAGGAAAGGCACGCCGCTGGAAGCAATCGCGTTGCTGATGTTCTGCAGCACGAGGCCGCGCAGCTGGCCGTCCAGGTCGGCCACGCTGTAGATGTCGCGCGTGCCGGAGATCTCGGTGTGGAACAGCTTGGCGTCGCCGATGCGGAAGCTGTAGTTGCCGAAGGCCCGCAGGCGCACGGCGCCGAAGTCCTTGTCGCGGATGGTGATCGGCTGGGGCGTGCCCCACTTCTGGTCGACCTGCTGGCGGGTGCTGAAGAAGTAGACGTCGCTCTTGAAGGGAGATTCGAAGAGCTTGTCCCAGTTCTTCAGGTACGTGAGCACGGGCAGCGTCTGCGTCGTGAGCTTGTACATGCCGGGGCCGAACACGTCGGCCACCTTGCCTTCGTTGACGAACACGGCCACCTGCGATTCGCGAACGGTGAGCGAGGCGCCGTTCTGGATTTCCATCTCGGCCATCGGGAAGCGCCAGGCCAGCGTGCCATCGCCGGTCTCGGTCCACTGGATGATGTCGATGAACTGTTTCTTGATGAAATCCATCAGGGCCATGGTTGCTCCTCGTCTTCAGGTGTTTTGTCCGGACCGAGCATATTGCCACATCGTCTTGACAAAGCCCCGTGCTTTTGGTCATGCCGCACCCTGGCCATGCGGCGTATGGCTGGCACAACCGAGGTCTACAATCGGCGCCCCCAGAAGAAGCGCCACCAGGAGCTACGGCACATGTCAGATTCGACCCCCTCGACCTCATCGACTCCCACGCCCGAAGACAAGCGCGCAGAACTGCGCCGTGCCGCCCTCGAGTACCACGAGTTTCCCGTTCCCGGCAAGATCGCCATCGCGGCGACCAAGCAGATGGTCAACCAGCGCGACCTGTCGCTGGCCTACTCGCCCGGCGTGGCCGCGCCCTGCGAGGAAATCGTCAAGGACCCGGCCAACGCCTTCAAGTACACCTCGCGCGGCAATCTCGTGGGCGTCATCAGCAACGGCACCGCGGTGCTCGGCCTGGGCGACATCGGCCCGCTGGCTTCCAAGCCGGTGATGGAAGGCAAGGGCGTTCTCTTCAAGAAATTTGCCGGTGTCGACGTGTTCGACATCGAGATCGACGAGAAGGACCCGGTCAAGCTGGTCGAGATCATCGCCGCGCTGGAGCCGACCTTCGGCGCCATCAACCTGGAAGACATCAAGGCCCCGGACTGCTTCTACGTCGAGCGCGAGCTGCGCAAGCGCATGAAGATCCCGGTGTTCCACGACGACCAGCACGGCACGGCCATCACGGTGGCGGCCGCCATGCTCAACGGCCTGAAGGTGGCCGGCAAGAACATCGCCGAGGTCAAGCTGGTCGCCTCGGGCGCGGGCGCCGCGGCGCTGGCCTGCCTGAACCTGCTGCTCAAGGTGGGCCTCAGGCGCGAGAACGTGTTCGTCACCGACCTGGCCGGCGTGGTCTACGAAGGCCGCACCGAGCTGATGGACGACGACAAGCGCCAGTACATGCAGAAGACCGACATGCGCAAGCTGGCGGAAGTGATCGTCGGCGCCGACGTGTTCCTGGGCCTCTCGGCCGGCGGCGTGCTCAAGCCCGAGATGGTCGCCAAGATGGCGCCGCGCCCCGTGATCTTCGCGCTGGCCAACCCCAACCCCGAGATCAACCCCGAAGACGCCCGCGCGGTGCGCGACGACGTGATCATGGCCACGGGCCGCACCGATTACCCGAACCAGGTCAACAACGTCCTGTGCTTCCCGTACATCTTCCGCGGCGCGCTCGACTCGGGCGCGACCACGATCACCGACGAGATGGAAATCGCCGCGGTGCACGCCATTGCCGACCTGGCGCAGGCCGAGCAGAGCGAGCGCGTCGCTGCCGCCTACGTCGGTGAAAAGCTGTCCTTCGGCCCCGAATACCTGATTCCGAAGCCCTTCGATCCGCGTCTCATGATGAAGATCGCGCCGGCGGTGGCCAAGGCTGCCGAGGAAAGCGGCGTGGCGCTGCGTCCCATCAAGGACATGGACGCCTACCGCGACAAGCTGCAGAACTTCGTCTATGCCTCGGGCACGACGATGAAGCCGATCTTCGAAGCAGCCCGCCGCGCCTCGAAGAAGCGCGTGGCGTACTGCGAAGGCGAGGAAGAACGCGTGCTGCGCGCCGCGCAGATCGTGGTCGACGAAGGCATCGCGCGCCCCACGCTCATCGGCCGTCCGGCCGTCATTGCCCAGCGCATCGAGAAGTTTGGCCTCCGCCTGAAGGAAGAGCTCGACTACGACATCGTCAACGTCGAGCAGGACCACCGCTACCGTGATTTCTGGCAGACCTACCACCGCATGACCGAGCGCAAGGGCCAGACGGTGCAGACCGCCAAGATCGAAATGCGCCGCCGCCTCACGCTGATCGGCGCGATGCTGCTGCACAAGGACGAGGTCGACGGCATGATCTGCGGCACCTGGGGCACCACGCTCATTCACCTGCACTACATCGACCAGGTGATCGGCAAGCGCCCCGGCGGCTGCGAAAGCACCCCGCAGGACGTGCCGGTTTACGCCTGCATGAACGGCCTCTTGCTGCCCGACCGCCAGGTGTTCCTGGTCGACACGCACGTCAACTACGACCCCTCGCCCGAGGAACTGGCCGAGATCACGACGATGGCGGCCGAGGAAATGATGCGCTTCGGCCTGAAGCCGAAGGCAGCGCTGCTGTCGCATTCGAACTTCGGCACCAGCAACGAACCCAGCGCCATCAAGATGCGCAAGACGCTCGACCTCTTGCGCGTTCAGGCGCCCTGGCTCGAAGTGGACGGCGAAATGCACGGCGACGTGGCGCTGGACAGCAAGCAGCGCGCGGTCGTCATGCCGCACAGCGCGCTGGCCGGCGACGCCAATCTGTTGGTTTTTCCGAACATCGACGCTGCCAATATTTCGTACAACCTGCTCAAGACGGCGGCGGGCGGCAACATCGCGATCGGGCCGGTGCTGCTCGGCGCGGCCAAACCTGTGCACATTCTCACGGCCAGCGCGACCGTTCGCCGCATCGTGAACATGACAGCCTTGACAGTGGCTGACGCAAACGCCGAGAGATAGGCCATTTGGCGAGAGTGGTCGCCAACTTAAGACGCCACGTTCGCCCCTCTGGACTGCTCAAACTTTGAGCAGTCGCTTGCTATTTTCGCCAGCGTGGTGCACACTCGCGGGCTTGAATTTGCGGGTTAACCCCAAGGTTGAGCGCAATTCGAAACCCCCCGCTCTTTTCTCCTGTGGTGTCCCATGGCGGCTTACGCCTCGATCACGTCCTCTGTCTCAAAGTTTGCGCTCACCAGCCTGATGCTGTTGGCGTTGACGACGGGGGCCGAGGCCCGCGGATGGTTCGGCGCAGGAAAAACGTCCGCTGAGGAATCGATTGCACTGACCGATCTCCCGGTCCAGGGCCAGCGAACCTATCAGGCCATCTTGAACGGTGGCCCCTTCCGGTACGAAAAGGACGGCACTGTATTTGGCAATCGCGAGCGTCTCCTGCCGCCGGCACGGCGCGGCCACTACCGGGAGTACACGGTGACGACACCGGGCGCTCGCAACCGGGGTGCCCAGCGAATCGTCTGCGGTGGCGAGCAGCGCACGACGCCCGAGGCCTGCTGGTACACGGCAGACCACTATGCAAGTTTCAGACGGATTGCGCCATGAGCGATGAAAACGACCTGAGCGGCGCCCCGAAGCGCCCCGAAGAAATGATGATGACTATGGAAAGACCAGCGGAGATGACCTTATCCCTTCGTGCCGTACGCCCGAACATCGTGCAATCGATCCGCGCGTTCCGCGTGAACGACCTGCAGGACGCCGCCAACGCGGCCGGCCAGCACTTCCTGTACGCCAACCTGGGCAACGCCCAGACCAAGCAGGACGTGCTCGACCTGATCGCCCAGCAGTTCACCTTCCCGGCGCACTTCGGCAAGAACTTCGACGCGCTGTACGACTGCATGACCGATCCGTTGCATAAATCGGGCCCGCAGCCAGGTTTTGTCATCGTGCTCGAGCAGATCCCGGCCAACGCCAAGTTCGACAAGGAAGCGCGCGAGCAGCTGCTCGACATCTTCCGGGACGCTTCGGATTACTGGGGCGACCGCAAGGTCCCCTTCCGGTGCTTCTATTCTTTTCTGTAGCCCGTTCTGCATCTACCAGCCAAGCAGAACGGGCGAACGAGGCTCAGCCGAACGCTGAAACCCTCGATGGCATCGAAGTGAATCCCAACGCAGCCGCAGCAACGGCCGCCGCCAGCACCGAGCCGGCCGGCGAAAAAATGCCGACCGACAAACTGGTCGACGTGTCGCCCCTGGCGTTGCGCATGAGCAGCCCCTTCAACGCAGGGTACTGGCTGGCCGCAGCGTAACCACTGCAGTCCACCCAAAGAAAAAGCCCGTCGTCGACGGGCTTTTTTCATGGGGGAACGGCCTGGGCCAGTGCGACGTATTCAGCCACCGGCACCTCCTCGGCGCGTCGCTGGGGATCGAACTCCCCCTCGAAACCGTGTTCCTCCAGCCACTTGCCCAGCGTGTGGCGCAGGATCTTGCGACGCTGGCTGAAGGCCACCTGCACGATCTCGCCGAGCCGCGCGGCATCGACCGCCGGCGGCTGCGCCAAAGGCACCATCCGCACCACGGCGCTGTCCACGCGCGGCGGCGGATCGAAGCTCTCGGGCGGTACAAACAACACGTTCTCCATGTCGTAGCGCCACTGCAGCATCACGCTCAGCCGGCTGTAGTCCGAGGTGGCGGGCCTGGCCACCATGCGGTCGATCACTTCCTTTTGCAGCATGAAGTGCTGGTCGGTGATCAGGTGGGCAAAGCCCAGCAGGTGGAACAGGATCGGCGTGGAGATGTTGTAGGGCAGGTTGCCCACCACGCGCAGCGGCTTCGGCTCGGCCTTGGCCGCGAGTTCGGCGAAATCCACCTTCAACACATCGGACTCGATGACGTCCAGTTGCGGGTGCTCCCGCAGGCGCTTGGCCAGGTCGCGATCGAGCTCGATGACCGTCAGCCGCCCGAGCCGCTCGACCAGCGGCTGCGTGAGCGCCGCAAGCCCCGGGCCGATCTCGACCATCGCATCGCCGGGCTGCGGCGCGATCTCATGCACGATCGCATCGATGATCCCGCCGTCGGACAGAAAGTGCTGCCCGAACCGCTTCCTGGCGATGTGTGCCATGGATCAGGACTGCGGCGGGTCGCGGTATTCCACGTAGGCGCGTGCGCGCACTTCCTGCACCCAGGTGGTGAAGGCTTCCTCGACGCGCTGCTCGCGCAGCACGGCGCGCGCGGCTTCGCGCTGCTCCGACTGGGTCAGCTTGGAGTCGCGACGGCCGATCACCTGGATCAGGTGCACGCCAAAGCGCGAGACGACCGGGTCGCTGATCTGGCCCGGCGACAGCCGGTCCATGGCTTCCTCGAACTCGGGCACGAACTGGCCGGGGCGCGACCAGCCGAGGTCGCCGCCTTCCTTGGCGCTGGCGTCCTGCGAGTTGTCGCGCGCAAGGCCGGCGAAGTCGGCCGTGCCGGCCTGCACGCGGCGCTTGAATTCCGCCAGCTGCGCCACCGCCTGCGCCGTGGTGCGCTTGGGGTCGTTGAGCAGCAGGATGTGGCGCACCTGGGTCTGCGTCACGGTCGCGTCGAGCGAACCGATCTGCGCCTTGGCCAGGACCTTGAGCACGTGGAAACCGGCGCTGGAACGCACCGGTCCCGCAATGCCGTTCACCGCCGTCGATTGCACGGCGTCGACGAACAGCGGCGGATAGCGGTCGGCGCTGCGCATGCCGATGGCGCCGCCGTTGGCGCGGTCGGGCGAATCGGAGTTCTCGCGCACCAGCTTCTCGAAGTCCTCGCCGGAGCGGGCGCGCTCGGCGAGGCCCTGTGCCTTCTTCTGCGCTGCGGCCACCTGGGCATCGGTGGCGTTCTCGGGCAGGGCGACGAGCACCTGCGCGAGGTTGAGGTTCTGCAAGGCCGCGTTCTTGGTGTTCGAGTTGCGCTGGTCGCGCAGGTACTCGTCGGCCTCGGTGTCGCTGATCTTGACCTTCGACTCGACTTCGCGGTCTCGCAGGCGGGTGAGCAGCAGCTGGTCGCGCAGGTCGTTGCGGAAGTCCGCCAGCGCGATGCCTTCGGCGGCCACGCGGCGGCGCAGCTCGACCAGGCTGATTTCGTTCTGGCGCGCCACGGTCTGCTCGGCCTGGTCGATCGCCACGTCGTCGACCTTGATGCCGCTTTCCTTGGCCAGCTGAAGCTGCGCGCGCTCGACGATCAGGCGCTCGAGCACGAGGCGCGTGAGCTCGCCGCGCGGCACGCGTTCGGCGTCGGGGTTCTCCTTGATGAGGCGCGTCACCCGCGACTGCACGTCGGTGTTGGTGATCGGCTCGGAATTGACCAGCGCGACGATGAATTCAGCCGCCCGCTGCACGGGCGCCGCCGATGGCGAGGCCGGGGCGCGCTGCACCGAAGGGGGCCCCAGGCGCGGACCGGCGCGCATGATGTCCGTGATGCCGCTGCCAGAGCGAAAGCCCTGCGCACCCGACGTTGCGGCCATTGCCGCGAGGCAGCCCAGGGTGATGATGGAACGGATGTGTTTCATGGCGTTGCTCAGTCAGTCGTCTCAGTCGTAATTGGTGAAGCGGCTCGGCGCCTCGCCAGGTTGGCGCAGGGGTTCGTAGCGCTGGATGTTCTGCCGCAGGGCCTGCATCGGGCTGGAGCCGATGCTGGAGAAGCCGACGAATTCGAGCTGGAACATGATGCGGGTGTTCGCCGTCACCTGGCCGGTGGTGATGCGCTGCAGCACCACGCGTCCGATCCAGCAGCAGCCGTCGTACTCGAGGCCGAGCACGCCGTCCGTGAGTTTCTTGTCCTGCAGGTCGTAGTTGAGACGGCCCACCGCATACCAGCGGCCACCGCCCTGACCCTTGCCGGGGCCCAGGTTCTTGCCCTTGTCGCCCCACAGGTCGTTGAGCGGCCATTGCCAGCCCACGTCGATCGACTTGTTGCCGTCGTTCACCGCCGTGGTGTTCGGGTTGGCCAGCAGCGCCGCCTGATAGGCCGCGCTCGGCGCCTGGTAGCGGAACGCCACGCTGAGGTTGTGGTACGGCTCGGGGTTGTAGCGCGCGCTGAGCGCAGCGCGGGTCGACTTGCGCGTGTCGGGGTTGTACTGCACGAGCGCATCCGTGCTCCACTTGGGCGTCCAGTTGATCTGGCCGCCGACGAGGAAGTCGCTCGCGCGGTCGGTCACCGGCAGGCCGCCGGGCAGCGTGACCTTCTGGTCGGCAAAGCGCAGCCGCTGCGCGATGCCGATGCGCGCGGCCTCGACGCCGGTGTCCGGGTCGATCAGGCGCGAACTCACGCCCAGCGTGAGCGCGTTGGTGTCGGAAATACGGTCGCCGCCCGAGAACGCGTTCTCGGTGTAGATCGTCGCGAAGCTGAAGTCGTTGGCGGCCGAGTCGTAGTTCGGCAGCATGCTCTGGTTGCGGTACGGCGTGTAGACGTAGTAGGCGCGCGGCTCCAGCGTCTGGCGGAAGGCGCGGCCGAAGTAGCTGGCGTCGCGCTCGAAGATCAGGCCGCTGTCCAGGCTGAAGGTCGGCACTGTCCGGTTGGACGACGTGCCAAAAAAGTACAGTGCATCCTTGTTGTAGGGCACGCCGTTGACGTACTGCGTATTGCCGATCGTGATCTTGGGGATATCTGTCTGCGGCAGGTAATAGTTGTACGCCGCCGTGTTCAACTGCAGCTTCGGAATGACGAACGTACTCGGCGTGATGAACGGCCGGCTGATCGCGAGGTTCGCCATGGCGCGGTCCCCATCGGGCTGCGACTGCTGGGTGAGGTCGAAACCGGGCTGCCCGCTCAGGATCGAGTTCACGCGGAACCGCGTGTAGTCGAGGTTCAGCGCAACGTCGAAGCCGTGCCAGTCGTACTTGTTGTAGTTGGCCGTGATCTGCGGCATGCGGTCGTACGACGGGACGATCGGCGACAGGTTGTACTGCAGCGTCTGGTAGCGCAGCGTGCGGATCGCACCGCTCCAGTCGTCCTTGCTCCAGTTGAGCGATGCCTCGTTGGGCAGCTGGCGCTGCGCCAGCGTCGGCGTGCGCGTGAAGTCGCGCCAGTAGTCGTTGTCGCTGACGCGGTTGATGTTGATGTTGGCCGACAGCGAATCCAGGCCGAGCGCCTTGGCGTCGAAGTCCTGGTGGTGGTTCGCCCAGATGCCCCAGCGCTTGGTGCTGCCGGGTGCCCGGGTCAGGTCCTTGGCCTGGATTTCTCCCTTGGCCAATTGCTCGAGCTGCGAGGCGCGCAGTTCGTTGTAGCGCTGGCCCACCAGGCGGTCGGCGCCCATCAGGTCCAGGCGGATGCTGCCGCTGTAGTCCTTCTCCAGGTACCGGAACTCGGTGCCCAGGTTGAGGCCCCGCTTGCTCATGATCGTCGGCGTGATCGTGGCGTCGCGGTTGGGCGCGATGTTCCAGTAGTACGGCTGCGAGATCTCGATGCCGTTGGTGTTGTCCACGCCGATGGTGGGCGGCAGGAGGCCGCTCTTGCGCGCGTTCGACAGCGGGAAGCTCACGCTCGGGATCGGCGGCGTGCTGATGCCCATGAAACTCAAGCGCGCGTTGGTGGCCACGCCCTCGTTCTCTTCGGTGTCGGTGGTGATCGTGGCCGCGGTCAGCAACCAGGCCGGCATCCAGCCCGGAAAGTCTTCGCGGCGGCAGGTGGTGTAGGTGGCGCGCCGCGCGACCGAGATGTTGGAGTCGACGAAATCGATGCGCTCCGCTTCGCCATGGCCACCGTTGGCCAGGAACCGGTAGCGCACGTTGTTGAAGAAGCCTTCGAAGGTCTCCAGCTTGAGTTCCAGCTCGGGCCCTTCGTACACGTTGCCGGCCTGGTTGACCCGCACGTTGCCCTTGGCCTTTGCGCGGTCGTCGGGCAGGTAGTACTCGAGCCGGTCGGCGGTGATGGCGACCGGGCCGCGCCGCAGCGTCGCGTTGCCTTCGACCACGGTCTCGAGGTCGGGGCGGCCGGACATGCGGTCGCCGGTGACCAGGCTGGGCAGCTGGCCGCGCTCGGCGGGCGGAATGATTTCGGTGAGCAGCGGGGTGCGCTTGAGCGTGAGCGGGCCGTCGAGGCCGCCGGCAGACTGCGCGAAGGCGCCATGCGCCTGGAGCAGCGCCAGCGACAGCATGGCCAGCTTCAGCGGCGGGCCGGCACGTCGCAGGGCAACACGTCGGCTCATCAAGCCTCCCGCCAGGCCGTTCCGAGGAAAGCCTGCGGCTCCCCCGAGGAGAGCAGCGAGCGCACAAGGTGCCAAGCGTGAGGGCTTTGGGTCGTAGGCATCGGTTCGGAACGAAAGATCGTCGGGGGAGACGGCGCGGCAGGCCGGCGGGTTGCAGGGGCCGGCAGCAACCTCTGCTCGATCGGTGGCCGACCGGAGGAGGTTGCCGCGCCAGGCGGATTTGTAGAATCGATTATCCATGACAGCACCCCCGCCCCCGGCCGCATTGGCCCCACGCCCCGCCGAGACCATTCTCTGGACAGATCCGCAGCGGGCCGAAGTGTTCCGGGGCTGGCTGTCGGGCATTGCCGCCGCGCAGCATCTCCTGCCCGACACGGTGCGCCTCGCCTCGGCCGATGCGAGCTTTCGCCGCTACTTCCGCGTCGACACAACCGTCCCCGGCACGCCGACACGCATCGTGATGGACGCCCCGCCGGACAAGGAGAACAGCGATCCCTTCGTGCAGGTGGCCGGGCTCATGGCCAAGGCCGGCGTGACCGCGCCGCAGGTGCTCGAATGGGACCGCCCGAACGGCTTCCTGCTGCTGGACGACCTGGGCCGCCAGACCATGCTCGAGGTCATCGATCCGGCCCAGCCCGACGCCAGCCGCCCGCTCTACGACCAGGCCATCGACGCGCTGATCCGCTGGCAGCTGGCCTCCCAATCCGGCGTGCTGCCGCCCTACGACCGGGCGCTGCTCGAGCGTGAACTGGCGCTCTTTCCCGAGTGGTACATCGGCCGCCACCGCGGCGTCGCCATCGAAGGCAAGCTGAAAGAGCGGCTCGAACGCAGCTTCAAGCTGATCGTCGAGAGCAACCTGGCCTCGCCCAGCGTCTACGTGCACCGCGACTTCATGCCGCGCAACCTCATGATCGGCAACGGCACGGCGCTCGGCGTGCTTGACTTCCAGGACGCCGTCTACGGCCCCATCACCTACGACATCGCCAGCCTGATGCGCGACGCCTTCCTCAGCTGGGACGAGGAATTCGTGCTCGACATCACCGTGCGCTACTGGCAGGCGGCGCGCAAGGCCGGGCTGCCGGTCGATGAGGATTTCGGCGCCTTCTACCGGGCGGTCGAATGGATGGGTCTGCAGCGCCACCTGAAGGTCGCCGGCATCTTCGCGCGCCTCACGCTGCGCGACGGCAAGCCCCGCTACCTGGCCGACACGCCGCGCTTCATCGCCTACATCCGCGCCACCGCCAGCCGTTACATGGAGCTCACGCCGCTGCTGCGGGTGATCGACGAGGTCGAGGGCACCTCCGCGCTCACGGGCTTTGCCTACGGCCGGGTCTGAAGCCAAGCTTTTTAAAAAAACCGGCCGTGACCCTTTCGCCACGGCTGGATTCTTTGCTCTTTATTTCATAGCATGCCCCGCTTCCACTGTTCCGTGCCGTTGAGCACCGGCGCCGCTTTCGCGCTGCCGCCCGGTGCTGCGCGCCATGTGCAGGTGCTGCGGATGCAGCCCGGCGACGTGCTGACCCTGTTCGACGGCGCGGGCGGCGAATACGAGGCCACGATCGAGCGCATGGGCCGCAGCGACGTCTCGGTGACGGTCGGCACCCATCACGCCATCGAGCGCGAGGCAACGCGCGCGGTGCACCTGGCCGTCGGCATGCCGGCCAACGAGCGCATGGACTGGCTGGTCGAGAAAGCCACGGAGCTGGGCGTCGCGAGCATCCAGCCGCTGGCCACGGCCCATGGCGTGCTGCGTCTTTCAGGCGAGCGCGCCGAGAAGAAGCGGGCGCACTGGGAAGCCATCGCCATCGCGGCGTGCGAGCAGTGCGGCCGCAATCGCGTGCCGGTGATTCATCCGGTGCGGTCGTTCTCTGGCAATTCGGGGTGGATCGACGCGCAGCAGCAAGAGGGCACCGCGGCCCGCTTCGTGTTGAGCCTGGCCGAGGGCACGCAAGGCATTGCCGCAGCCGCTGCGGCACACGCCCCCGGCAACCGCGACGTGCGCGTGTTGAGCGGCCCCGAAGGCGGCCTCAGCGCCGCCGAGGAGCAGGAGGCCATCGCACGTGGCTTCGCGCCGGTCACGCTCGGGTTGCGCGTGCTGCGTGCCGAGACCGCGGCGCTCGCAGCGCTGGTGTCGCTCGGCGGCTCCTGAGAAGAAGCGGGTGTTTTCCGCGACGCGCGCGCGGAAAGGCTGCGGAAGAATGGTCGCTTCGCCCATTCATCACGACCAAGAAGGACCTTCCGCCCATGTCCCGTTCGCTCCGTCTCGCGCCTCTCGCCTCTCTTGTTCTGGCCGCGCTGTGCGCCGCGCATGGCGTTCAAGCCCAGAGCAACGCCGTCGCCCCCACGCCGACGCAGGTCAGCCCTGAGGTCGACAGGACCTACACCCAGCTGATGGCATCGCCCGCGATCCAGAAGCTGCTGGACGCGGTCAAGGCCGACCACGAGCGGGCGGTCGAAGACTTGAAGATGCTGACCGAGATCGAAGCGCCGCCGTTCAAGGAACAGAAGCGCGCCGAGGCTTTTCTCGCACGCATGAAGGCCCTGGGCCTGACAGACGCGAAGATCGATGCCGAAGGCAACGTGGTCGGCCTGCGCAAGGGCACGGGCAACGGCCCGAAGCTGCTCATCTCCGCGCACCTGGACACGGTGTTCCCCTCAGGCACCGACGTGAAAGTGAAGGAGCGCGACGGCCGGCTCCATGCGCCGGGCATTGGAGACGACACGCGCGGCCTCACGGTGCTGTTGTCTTGGCTCAAGGTGCTCAACGACAACAAGATCCAGACCGTGGGCGACCTCCTGATCGTCGGCAACGTCGGCGAAGAAGAACTGGGCAACCTGCGCGGCATCAAGGCGATCTTTCGCGACCACCTGGACATCGACGGCATGGTCGGGCTGGAGCCCTCGCCGGACGGCCATGTGCTGGTGCTCGGCACTGCGAGCCATCGCTACGAGGTCACCTTCAAGGGCCCGGGCGGCCACAGCTTCGGCGCGTTCGGCCAGGTGCCCAGCGCGATCCACGGCATGGGCCGCGCGATTGCGAAGATCGCCGAGGTGCGCACGCCGAGCTTTCCCAAGACCACCTTCACCGTCGGCACCGTGGGCGGCGGCACGTCGGTCAACACCATCGCGCCCGATGCGCGCATGGCCATCGACATCCGATCGGACGACATGGCTTCGCTGCTGGAGACCGAAAAGAAAATCCTCGCGGCCATCGACGAGGCGGTGGTCGAGGAAAACAAGCGCTGGAACGTGACGACGCTGAGCGCGAGCCGCAAGCTGATCGGCGACCGGCCCGGCGGCCGCACCCCGACCGACTCGGTGATCGTCGAGGCGGCCACGCGCTCGAACACCGCCTTCGGCCAGAAGACGCTGCTGCGCGGCGGCAGCACCGACGCCAACGTGCCGATCTCGCTGGGCATCCCGGCCATCATCATCGGGGGCGGCGGAAAGTCCTCCGGTTCCCATGCGCTGAGTGAGTCGATCGACGTGACAGATGCATGGAAAGGCGCGCAGAATTCGCTCGTGACGGTGCTCGGGCTCGTGGGCGTGCAGGGGATCACTCCCGCACTGCTGCCCAAACGCCCGGCACGCATCAAGTAATTTGTCACGTTGCAAGTTCGAAAAGTGGGGCTCCACTTACGGCTTGCGGTCCGTCGCACGGAAAATGCGTCGGTTCTGTCACACACCAAGGAAATGACCATGGGATTGCTCGATTCAGTACTCGGTCAAGTGCTAGGAGGCGCTGCGCAACAGCAGCAACCGCAAGGCGGAGGCATCGGGGGATTGGGAGATCTCGGCGGCCTCGCCGGCGCACTGGGCGGCCTGCTCGCCAACAACGGCGGCCAAGGCGGCCTGGGCGGTCTGGTCTCCAAGTTCGAGCAGGCAGGCATGGGCGATGTCATCGGCTCGTGGATCGGCAAGGGGGACAACCAGCCGGTCTCAGGCGACCAACTGCAAAACGCACTGGGCAGCGACACCATCGCCAGCATCGCCTCCAAGCTCGGCATCAACGCGCAAACGCTGCTGCCCATGCTCGCCACCATGCTGCCCGCGCTCATCGACCAGCTCACGCCCCAAGGCAAGGTGCCGGACCAAGGTCTCGGCAACCATGACGACCTGCTGGGTTCGCTCAGCGGCTTGCTGCAGGGCAAGCAGTCCTGAACGAGGCCTGCCTCATCGGATTCCGGCGCCCGCGAGGGCGCTTTTTTTTGGCTGGCTCTTATCGACTCCTGGCTGGCGCTTGGGCCGCGAATCCCGTAGAACCCCCGCCATGAACCGCAACCTCTGGCTCCTGGCCATCTGTCAGGGCCTCTTCCTGACCAACAACGTCACCTTCATCGCCATCAACGGACTGGTGGGCCTGGGCATTGCGCCGCGCGGCTGGATGGCGACACTGCCGGTGATGGGCTATGTGGTGGGCGGTGCGCTCACCACCGGGCTGGTGGCGCGCACGCAGCAGCGCTTCGGGCGCCGCGGGTCGTTCCAGATCGGGCTGGCCGTGGCGCTGGCGTCCGCGCTGCTGTGCGCGTACGCGGCGATTTCCAGGAACTTCTGGCTGCTGTGCTTCGCCACCGTGGTGGCCGGCTACTACAACGCCAACGCCAATCTCTACCGTTTTGCGGCGGCCGAACTCGCGGCGCCGGAATGGCGCGAGAAGGCGGTGTCGCTGGTGATGGCCGGCGGCCTCATCGGTGCGGTGGCCGGACCGAACCTCGCGTCCGCCACGCGCGAGCTCTTCGCCGTGCCGTTCGCAGGCGCCTACATCGCGCTCGCGGCGGTGGCGCTGCTCTCGATGGCGGTGATGCGCTTCATCGACTTTCCCGCCCCACTGACCCGCCAGCAGGCCCTGGGCGGACGGCCGCTCTCCGAAATCATGCGGCAGCCCGTGTTCATCGTCGCCGCGGCAGCGGGCGCCCTGGGCTTCGGCGTGATGAACCTGCTGATGGCCGCCACGCCGATCGCGATGCAGATCTGCAGCCTGCCGTTTTCCGATGCCGCGCTGGTGCTCGAATGGCATGTGATCGGCATGTTCGCGCCCGGCTTCTTCACCGGCCACCTGATCCGCCGCTTCGGCGCGCTGCCCGTGATGGGCGTGGGGCTCGCGCTGAACTTCGGCTGCATCGCCGTCGCCCTGTCGGGGGTCGAATTGCACCACTTCCTCGTGGCGCTGTGCCTGCTGGGCGTGGGCTGGAATTTCCTCTTCACCGGCAGCACGACGCTTTCGCTCACCGCCTACACCGCCGAGGAGCGCGACCGGGCCCAGGGCGCGCTCAACTTCTGCGTGTTCGCGACGCTGGCGCTGACCTCGTTCGCCTCGGGCGTGCTGGTCACGACCCAAGGCTGGCAGCTTTTGAACTACGGCTCACTGGTGCCGGTGGTGCTGACCGGCGCGGCGCTGCTGTGGCTGGCACAGACGCGGCGACGCTCGTCCGCGGTCTGACGCCGTTCGATCAGGCCGATGGGAACCGCTTGTCGAGCCAGCGCTGCAGCGCGGCGAACACCGGCTCGGCGTCCAGCTCGTTGAAGATCTCGTGGTACAGGGTCTCGAAGCACTGCGCTTCGAGCATTCCGCTGGGCGCAGCGGCAGCAGCGAAAGCGCGGCTCGCGGCGGGCTTCACGAGCCGGTCGTCACCCGCATAGATCAGCAGCGTGAGCACCGGCCAGCGCGCCGCCGCCTGTTGCACCGTGGTGGCGCCTTCGTGCGCCAGGAAACGCGCAAGCCGGCTGCCGATGCGGTCGTGCGTGAGCGGATCGTCGCGATAGGCCTGCACCACGGCGCGGTCGTGCGAAAGAAAGTTGTCGTCCAGCCCATTGCCCACCCGCAGATTGGGCGCGATGCGCGGCAGCACCGCGAGCAGCGCCTTCTGGAACCCGCTCAGGCCCGGATCGAGCCCCGGCGACGAGAGCACCAGGCCGTCGACAGGCCGCACGCCACGCGCCACCAGGCTCGCCGCGACCAGCCCACCGAGGCTGTGGCCCAGCAGCACGATCGGCACCCCGGGGTTCTCGCGGCGTGCATCGTCGATCACCAGTGCGAGGTCGTCGACCAGCCGCAGTTCGCTCGGCAATCCGCCGCGCGCACCGGTCGATTCGCCATGGCCGAAATGGTCGTGCGCCCAGACCGCGAAGCCCCATTCGTGCAGCCGCTTCGCGAGCCCGTGATAGCGCCCCGCATGCTCGCCCAACCCGTGCACCACGACCACCACGGCGCGCGGCGTTCCGGCAACGGGCAACCGGCGCAGAGCCAGCGTCTCGCCACCTGGCGCAGACAGCGGAACGCGCTGCGGCAGCGGCAGCGCGTCGCTCATGGGTGCGACCTTGGCGCTGCGGGCCTTCCCGCCGAGCGGGAGCGAACTTGCCTCGGGCGGCCGGGCGCGGCGCTCAAGCGGCCACCGGCTCCGCGGCGGCGGCGCGGTGCGCGACCGGCAGGGCGGCGATCACCTCGGCCACGGCGGCCGTCAGCTTCTTGGCGTAGGGCACATGCAGGAACTCGTTGGGCCCGTGCGCATTGCTCCTCGGGCCAAGCACGCCGCAGACCATCATCTGTGCCTTCGGAAAACCGGCGCTCAGCATGTTCATCAGCGGGATCGTGCCGCCCTGGCCGATGTAGCCGCAGGACGCGCCGAAATGGGCCCGCGAGGCCTTGTTGAGCGCATCCTCGAACCACGGCGTGATCGTCGGTGCGTTCCAGCCGGTGGCGCCGCCGTTGCTCTCGAAGGTGACGCGCGCCTGGTAGGGCGCGTTGTCTTCCAGCAGCGTCTTGAGGTTCTGCACCGCCTCGGCCGCATCGACCAGCGGCGGCAGGCGCAGCGAGAGCTTGAAGGCGGTGTAGGGGCGCAGCACGTTGCCCGCGTCCTTCAACGCCGGAAAGCCTTCGGCACCGGTGACCGACAGCGTGGGTTTCCAGGTGCGGTTGAGCAGCGCCTCCACCGGATCGGTGGTGGTCGGCAGCGCGAACATCGTCGAGCCGCCGCAGTCGTAGTGCGCCCACGGAAAACGCTTGTAGACCTCCTCGCCGAGGATCGCGGCGGTGGCCTTGGCCTGTGCGAGGCGGTCGGCCGGCACTTCGCAGTGGAAGCTCGCGGGCAGGAGGCGGCCGGTGGCGCTGTCTTCGAGGCGGTCGAGCACCTGCCGCATGATGCGGAAGCTCGAGGGCACGAGGCCGGAGGCGTCGCCCGAGTGAATGCCTTCGGTCAGCACCTCGACCTTGAGCGTGCCGCTGGCCATGCCGCGCAGCGACGTGGTGAGCCACAGCTGGTCGTAATTGCCGGCGCCGGAGTCCAGGCAGATCACCAGCTCGACATTGCCCAGGCGCGGACGCAGCGCGTCGACATACGGCAGCAAGTCGTAGGAGCCGCTTTCCTCGCAGGTCTCGATCAGCCCGACGATGCGCGGATGCGCCACGCCCTGCGCCTTGAGCGCCTGCAGCGCGGCAACGCTCGCGTACACCGCGTAGCCGTCATCGGCGCCGCCGCGGCCGTAGAGCAGGCCGTTCTCGTACTTGGGCGTCCAGGGGCCGAGGTCGTTGCGCCAGCCGGTGAATTCGGGTTGCTTGTCCAGGTGGCCGTACATCAGCACGGTCTCGCCCATGTCGGTGCCGGTGGCCGGCACTTCGAAGAACAGCACCGGGGTGCGGCCTTCGAGGCGAACGATCTCCAGCTTCAGGCCTTCGACCTTCTGGGCCTCGACCCAGGCGGCCGCATTGCGCAGCACGGTCTCCAGGTAGCCGTGGGCCGACCAGTCCTTGTCGAAGCCGGGTGACTTGGCGGGGATGGCGATGTAGTCGGTGAGTTGCCTGACGATGTCGCCGTCCCACTGGGCGGTGACATCGGAGAGGGCGCGCGTCGCGTCGAGCGTGCCGGCAGGCATTTCGCGGTGCAGGGGGGCGTTCATCGGTGGGTTCTCCGCGGGGACGAAAAAATCGCATTTTGCGCCTCGCAGCGACCGCGCGTAGAGTGCGGGCGATCTCAACCCGGAGCGCAATGTGAGCAAGGCAACATCGACTCGGAGCAAGACGAACATCAAGGTCGGCATCGGCGGCTGGACCTACGAACCCTGGCGCGACAACTTCTATCCCAAGGGCCTCGCGCAGGCCAAGGAGTTGAACTACGCGAGCCGCCACGTGAGCGCCATCGAGATCAACGGCACCTACTACAGCACCTTCAAGCCCGAGACCTTCCGCAAGTGGCGCGACGACACGCCGGAAGACTTCGTGTTCTCTATGAAAGCCTCGCGCTTCACGACCAACCGCAAGGTGCTGGCGACCGCGGGCGAATCGATCAAGCGCTTCATCGACAGCGGCGTGAGCGAACTCGGCGACAAGCTCGGGCCGATCGTCTGGCAGTTCATGCCGACCAAGCAGTTCGACGCGGAAGACTTCGAGGCGTTTCTCGCGCTGCTGCCGAAGAAGGAAGGCAGCCGCGTGCTGCGCCACGTGATGGACGTGCGGCACGAGAGCTTCATCACACCCGCGTACAAGGCGCTCGCCAGGAAGCACAAGGTCTCGACCGTGTTCACCGACGCGGACAAGTTTCCGTCGTTCGAGGAGCCCGAAGGCGACGTCGCCTATGCGCGGCTCATGATGGCCGACGCGAAGCTCAAGACGGGTTATGGGCCGAAGGCGCTCGATACCTGGGCCGAGCGCGCACAGGACTGGACCGAATCGCCGAAGAAGCGCGACGTGTTCGTCTACTTCATCAATGGCGCAAAAGAAAGAGCACCGGCCGCGGCCGGTGCATTGCTGGAGCGCCTGGGGTGGAAGCCCCCCGAGGGGGCTTAGGCTGCCGCTTGCAGGGCAGGCTTGGCGCCGAAGCTGATCTCGCCGGAAAGCTGGCCGCCTTCCTCGATCACGATCTTGCCGTAGCGGATCTTGCCGGTGACCTTGCCGGTCGAATGAATCACGAGCTTCTCGCGCACCGTGAGGTTGCCGTCGAAGATGCCGCGGATTTCTGCGATGTCGATTTCGGCCGAACCCTTGAACTCGCCCTGTTCGGCGATCTGCATCAGACGCGAGTCCATGGTCGCTTCGACCAGGCCTTCGACCACGAGCGTGTCGCAATCGGTGATCTCGACGCCCTTGAGCTTGATGTTCGGGCCGACGGTGAGCTTGCTGCCGCCTTCCTTGACGGCGGGTGCTGCTGCCGCTGCGGCGAGGCCACCTTGCTGCGCGGTCAACGAGGAAGGATTGACGGGCGTGCCCGACAGATTGGTGCCCGAACCGACCAGCGGTGCGGGGCGGGATGTCAACGAGTCGGTGTCACGATCGCGCTTGCCGAAGAAGGGGGACTGTGTAGCCAATGGGGAGCTCCTCAAGAAAGGGACTATCGTAAGAACGCACTTACGGCGTGCCGCACTTCATTGCGCAAGAGGCGTAACCGAATAAGACCATGCGCCTCGACAATGGCCTGACAGTAGACCCGAAACGACGGAAGATGACGACCCCCTTGCAAAGCACCGCCACGTCCCCCATTCACCTGGCCGCTGATTCGGCGGTGGGCGACGCCCGCTTCGGCAAGCCGGCCGACGGCTGGCGGCGCGCGTTGTTCTCGGTGATCTTCGAGTCCGAATCGCGGCTGGGCCGCCTGTTCGACCTGATCCTCATCGCCGTGATCGTGACCAGCGTGGCGGTGGTGATCCTCGACAGCGTGCAGGCGATCCACCTGCGCGCGGGCCATGTGTTCGGCGTGCTCGAATGGGTCTTCACCGGGCTCTTCACGCTCGAATACATCGGGCGGCTGGCCTGCGTGAAGCGGCCCCTGCGCTATGCCACCAGCTTCTATGGCGTGATCGACCTGCTCGCGCTGCTGCCGACCTTTCTCGTGGCGCTTGCGCCGGAGTTCGCCTACCTGATCGACGTGCGCATCCTGCGGCTCCTGCGCGTGTTCCGGATCTTCAAGCTGTCGCGTTATTCGGCGGAGTACCGCGCGCTGGTCTCGGCCGTCGCGGCGAGCCGCCGGAAGATCACCGTGTTCGTCGGCTTCGTGATGCTGGTGGTGCTGGTGATGGGCACGCTGATGTACGTGGTCGAAGGGCCGGTGCACGGCTTCACGAGCATTCCGGTGGCGATCTACTGGGCCATCTCGACGATGGCCACGGTGGGTTTCGGCGACCTCGTGCCCAAGACCGACCTGGGCCGCGCGATCGCCTCGGTGATGATGCTGCTGGGCTGGGGCGTGCTCGCCGTGCCCACCGGCATCGTGACGGCCGAGATGGCGCGCCGCGGACCCGACGACGACGTGGTGCCCATGGCCGGGCGCGGCATCCTCGCGATGACGCCGCCGCCTGCCATGCCGCCGCGACGGCTTACGCCGGCTGCCAGACGACGCGCCCTTGCGCAGCATCGTCGAGGCGGACGATGAAGGCGTTCGCCTCGGGCTCGGGGAGCGTGAAGGCGAAGCGCACGTCGTCAGCGTGCTGCACGGCTTCGAGCACCGCACCGACAGCCGCCATCTCGCGCCGCACCAGTCCTTCAAGCGCGTAGGGTACGGCGCAGCGCAGGCTGCGTTGCCGCACCAGCGGCACGAGCGTGGCGCCGAGCAGGGCCTGCGCGATGGCATCGGTGTAGGCGCGGACGAGGCCGCCGGCGCCCAGCTTCACGCCGCCGAAATAGCGCACCACGGTCGCGAGCGAGCCTTCGATCTGTTGATGGCGCAGCACTTCCAGCATGGGGCGACCGGCCGTGCCGCCGGGTTCGCCGTCGTCGTTGGCAGCCGATTGACCGCCCGCCATCAGGGCCCAGCACACGTGCGCAGCCGCGGGATGTTCGGCGCGCAGCGATGCGACGACGGCCAATGCCGTTGCGCGGTCCGCCACCGGCTGCACGCAGCCGATGAACCGGCTCTTCTTGATGACCAGTTCGCTGTGAACCGGTTGCGCCAGCGTGAAGCTCATTGGTGCACCCTTGGCGCTGCGCGCCTTGCCGCCAAGCGGGAGCGAGCTTGCTGGGGGCGGCCCGGCGCGGCGTGCATGCGACGCAGCCCTCCCTCAGCCGCCCCGCTCGAACTTGAAGACCGCCGTGCTGGCGCGCGCGTTCGGCAGCCAGCGCACGTCGCGCCCATCCTGCAGGCCGAAGGCATCGAGCACGCGCAGGTTGTTCTTGCCGGCCAGCACCTCGAAGTCCTTGAACGTGCCCACGCGGATGTTGGGTGTGTCATACCACTGGTAGGGCAGGCGGCGTGTCACCGGCATGCGGCCGCGCGCCACACTCAGGCGATTGGGCCAGTGCGCGAAATTGGGGAAGGCGACGATGCCGATGCGGCCGACGCGCGCGGTCTCGCGCAGCATCACCTCGGCATTGCGCAGGTGCTGCAAGGTGTCGATCTGCAGCACCACGTCGAAGGAGGCGTCGTCGAACATCGCGAGGCCTTCGTCCAGGTTCAGCTGGATCACGTCGACGCCGCGGCGGATGCACTGCAGCACGTTGCCGTCGGCGATTTCCACGCCGTAGCCGGTGCAGCCGCGCTCACGCTGGAGCAGGTCGAGCAGGGCGCCGTCGCCGCAGCCGAGGTCGAGCACGCGCGACCCTTCGGGCACGAGCGCGGCGATCAGTTTCTGGTTGTCGAGGTCGCTCATTGGAATTCCTTCGCGACGCGCTCGAAATACGAGCGCACCACGCCGATGTAGCGCACGTCGTCGAGCAGGAAGGCGTCGTGGCCGTGCGGCGCGTCGATCTCGGCGTAGCTCACGTTGCGGCGGTTGTCGAGCAGCGCCTTCACCAGTTCGCGGCTGCGCGCGGGCGAGAAGCGCCAGTCGGTCTTGAAGCTCACGAGCAGGAACTTGGCCGTGGCCTTCGCGAGCGCGGTGCTGAGCTGGCCGCCGTAGCTGCGCGCGGGGTCGAAGTAATCGAGCGCGCGGGTGATCAAGAGGTAGGTGTTGGCGTCGAAGTACTCGCTGAACTTGTCGCCCTGGTAGCGCAGGTAGCTCTCGATCTGGAACTCGACGTCCTGCGTCGAGTAGCGATAGTCCAGCCCCGCTGCCTCGCCTTCGACGGCGCTGCGCAGGATGCGCCCGAACTTCTCGTTCATCACGTCGTCGCTCAGGTACGTGATGTGGCCGATCATCCGCGCGATGCGAAGGCCCCGCTTGGGGATCACGCCGTGTTCGTAGAAATGGCCGCCGTGGAAATCAGGGTCGGTCACGATGGCACGGCGCGCCACTTCGTTGAAGGCGATGTTCTCGGCCGTGAGGTTGGGGGCGCTGGCCACCACCACGGCGTGGCGCACGCGGTCGGGGTACTGCAGCGTCCACGAGAGCGCCTGCATGCCGCCGAGGCTGCCGCCCATCACGGCCGCGAGCGTCCGGATGCCCAGCGCATCGAGCAGCACGGCTTGCGCATCGACCCAGTCTTCGACCGTGACCACCGGGAAGTCGGCACCGTAGACGCGGCCGGTCGCGGGGTTGACGTGCATCGGGCCGGTCGAGCCGAAGCAGGAGCCGAGGTTGTTGACGCCGATCACGAAGAAGCGGTCGGTGTCGACCGGCTTGCCAGGGCCGACCATGTTGTCCCACCAACCCTCGGAGCGGGCCTGGCCTTCGTAGACACCCGCGACGTGGTGCGAGGCATTCAGCGCATGGCAGACCAGCACCGCGTTGCTTCGGTCGGCATTGAGAGTGCCGTAGGTTTCGTAGGCGAGCGTGTAGTCGCTGATCGATGCACCGCTGCGCAGGGCCAGCGGGCCTGCGAACTGCATCGACTGCGGAGAGACGACCAAAGGAGGTGACGACATGAATGAAAAAACCCGGCCTCGCCAAAAACGAGCCGGGTTCCGGTAGCCGTCTTTAGCTGAATTTATAAAGCGCCCGCAAGCTGTAGCAAATCGGCGCAGGGGGCAGTATATCGCCCCGTCGGATTACCAGCCGACGATCATCACGATGCCCAGCACCAGGAAGATCGCCGCCGAAATGCCGTGCACGAGCTTGATCGGCACGCGCCGCATGATCTTGTCGCCGAGCCACACGACCGGCGCATTGGCCAGCATCATCCCGAGCGTGGTGCCGACGACCACCCACACGTAGTCCTGCGTGAAGCGGGCGGCGAGCATGACGGTGGCGATCTGGGTCTTGTCGCCCATCTCGGCCAGGAAGAACGCGATCAGCGTGGTGCCGAAGACGCCGAAGTGCGAGGCGCCGGGGGCGTCGTCATCGTCGAGCTTGTCGGGAATCAGCATCCAGACGGCCATCGCGATGAACGAGCCGCCGAGGATCCAGCGCAGCACCTCGGGGCCGAGCCAGCGCGTGATGTAGTTGCCGACGGCACCTGCCAGGGCATGGTTGACGATGGTGGCGGCGAAGATGCCGAGGACGATCGGCCAGGGTTTTCTGAACCGGGCGGCCAGAAGAAGGGCCAGGAGCTGGGTCTTGTCGCCCATTTCCGCGAGCGCGACGACGCCCGTTGCTACGAGAAAAGCTTCCATGATGAACGTGGGGTTCCTTGGGCCGAAGGACGCAATTGACCGTGCAACACCTTCGGCCATATTCCCGAAGTTGCACGGTCAAAGGTCTCGCCAGGTGTGTTCACTGCACGCGCCATGTCCTGTGGGGCAGGACAAGTCTGTTGACGCGGGCCCTTCTCGAAAAACGGAAGGCGGCTACTCCCCAATGACGGGGCGGATTGTACCTGTAACGCCAATCACCTCATTCTGTTCAGTAAGCGTGCGCTAGCTTTCGAAGCTTTTGACAAGTGCTACTCCAAGAAGCAATTTCTCGCTTGCTTTTTGGATATTTCACCCATAATGCACGAGCCTCCCTCTTCATTTTGGTCGGGGGGTAGTTCGGTGATCGGTCAGTTTCGCGCGACTCGACGGCTCTCGTTTGAGTGATGCTTTCGGGACTCCATCGCTTTTCTTGATGTGTTTATAGGAGTCCCTTGATGGGCAACAAACTGTACGTCGGCAACCTGCCTTACTCGGTGCGCGACGGTGATCTCGAACAGGCATTCGGGCAGTTCGGCGCAGTGACCAGCGCCAAAGTCATGATGGAACGCGACACCGGTCGCTCGAAGGGCTTCGGCTTCGTCGAGATGGGCAGTGACGCCGAAGCGCAAGCTGCCATCAACGGCATGAATGGCCAGCCCCTGGGCGGCCGCAGCGTCGTCGTCAACGAAGCACGTCCGATGGAAGCACGTCCCCCGCGCAGCGGTGGTGGCGGCTACGGCGGCGGCGGTGGTGGTTATGGCGGCGGTGGTGGCGGAGGCTACGGCGGCGGCGGTGGCGGCTACGGTGGTGGTGGCGATCGCAGCGGCGGCGGCGGCCGTTCCGGTGGTGGCGGCTACGGTGGTGGCGGTGGCCGCTCCGGTGGCGGCGGCGGCGGTGGTGGCGATGGCGGTTTCCGCAGCCCCTACGGCGCAGGCCCCCGTGGCGGTGGCGGCGGTGGTCGCTCCGGCGGTGGCGGTGGCTACGGCGGCGGTGGCAACAGCGGCTACTGAACCCTGCGCGCACAAAGACAAAAGGCTCCTGAAGGAGCCTTTTTCATTGGGGAATCGCCAACCTGGCTTCAGCTTTCGCCGCTGCGTTTCTTGCGTTCGCGGCCTTGCACGGCGCGATCGAGCAGGGCGTTGGGCAGCATGCGCATGATCTTGGCGATCACGCCCATCTGCCAGGGAATCACGCGATAGCTCGTACCCGCCTCGATGGCGCGCAGCGCCTGGTCGGCAAAGTCCTCGGCCTTCATGAGGAAAGGCATGCCGTAGCGGTTGCCCTGCGTGAGCGGCGTGTCGATATAGCCCGGACAGAGCGTGACGACTTCGACGCCGCTCTTGTGCAGCTCGCCGCGCAGGCTCTCGCAGTACGCGACCACGCCGGCCTTGCTCGCGCAGTACGCGCCGTGCCCCGGCAGTCCGCGGATGGCCGCGACGCTCGCGATGCCGACCAGCCGCCCGCTGCCGCGCCGCCGCATCGCCGCCACGAACGGATGGAAAGTGGCCATCAAGCCGACGTTGTTGGTCGCAAAGGTCCGCGCCATCACGTCGATGTCTTCGCGCTCCGCGGTGTCGATGCCCACGCTGATGCCCGCATTGGCGATCACCACGTCGGGCAGGCCCTGGCGTTCGATGCAGGCGGTGCCGGCGGCCACGATGCTGTCCGTCTGCGCCACGTCGGCGCTATAGATCTGGTAGCGGCTCGTGTCCAGTTGACGCCCCGTTGCCCAGGCTTCGATCTCCCCGGTACGCCGGGCAACCAGCGCCAGGCGGTAGCCCGCGTCGTAGAAACTCGCCGCCAGCGCCTGGCCGATGCCGCTCGATGCGCCGGTGATGAAAACCAGCGGGGACGACGGGGTGTTCATGCGTGAGTTTTTTCTTTTCTTCTTCAGCGCGGCTTGCCGCCCGGGGTGGTGGCCGACGGCACCAGCAGCCCGCGCACCCGGCCGGTCAGGTTGGCCACGCCGCTCAGGTTGTCGTAGTCGAGGTTGTCGGCGGTGAACTGGTCGGTGCCGCGGATCAGCGTGACCGGCTGGTTCGACGTCACCCGCTCGGTGTCGAGGTAGGCATGCAGGAATTCGCCGCGGAACTCCAGGCGCGGCGTGGGCTTGCCATTGGCGCCCACGGATGGGTCGCGAATGACGACCGCGTTGCCGAACAGCTGGATCTCGCTGCCGTCCGAATTCGAGATCCCTCGATTGGCCGTCGAGCGTGTCGTGTAGCCCTGCGGCGAGACGGAACGCATGTTCACATCGTCGACTTCGACAGTGTCGGTGTCCGGGTAGTGCCGGCCTTCCTTGCCGTGCAGTTCGCTGCGCAGGTCGCCGTTGGGCAGGAAGTTCTTGATCACGAAGTCGCGCATGAAATAGTCGGGCTCGTGCGTGGGCGCCGCCTTGGCGGTGGGCTCCAGCAGCTTGGGCGCGTTGCGCACCAACCAGTAGGTGCCGAGCGCCACGCCCGCCGTCAAGATGATCGGCAGGTAGATCGTCGCGCGGTCGAGCACGTCGCGCACTCGGTCCCATGCGCTTTTCAATTGATTCATGGGTTCGGGCCTCGCGCGGCGTCGAGCAGGTGGCGGTACTGGCCGCAGGCCGTGAGCAGCAGGTCGCAGAATTCGCGCGCCGCGCCTTCGCCGCCGCGCGCCTGGGTGACGTAGCGCGCGATGCCGCGCACTTCGACGTGCGCATTGGCCGGCGCCGCGGCAAAACCGACACGGGTGAGCACTGGAAGGTCGGGCCAGTCGTCGCCGATGGCTGCGGCCTGCGCCCAGGTGAAGCCGAGTTGCTCGAGCATGGCTTCGGCCGCGGGCAATTTGTCCTCTGTGCCGTAGCGCACATGCTCGATGCCGAGCGCCTCGAGCCGCACGCGCAGCGGCTTGGAATCGCGCCCCGTGATCACGGCCGGCACGATGCCCGCAAGGCGCAGCAGCTTGAGGCCGTAACCGTCCAGGATGCTGAAGCGCTTGAGCGTTTCGCCGTGCTCGGTGAAGTAGACGCCGCCGTCGGTCAGCACGCCATCGATGTCGAAGAAGACGATGCGGACATCCTGTGCGGCGAGCAATGTTTCGGCCTGGAACGCGAGCGGCATCAGATGACCTTCGCGCGCATCAGGTCGTTGATGCTCAGCGCGCCGACGAGGAGGCCCGCCGCGTCGACCACCAGCACGCTGGTGATGCGGTGGTTTTCCATCAGCTCGGCCGCCTCGACGGCCAGTGCATCGGCGCGCAGCGTGCGGGGACCACGGTGCATGACGTCGGCGGCCGTGAGGGCGCGCAGGTCGGCGCCGGTCTCGACCTTCCGGCGCAGGTCGCCGTCGGTAAAGATGCCGATCGCGCGGCCCTCGGCATCGACCACCGCCGTGGCGCCGAGCCCCTTGGAGCTCATCTCGCGCATCAGCTCGCTCAGCGACGCAGTGGGTGCGACGCGCGGCACCTCGGTGCCCGAGCGCATCACGTCGCTCACATGCGTGAGCAGCTTGCGTCCCAGCGCGCCGCCCGGATGCGAGCGCGCGAAGTCCTCGGAGCCGAAGCCGCGCGCATCGAGCAGCGCCACGGCCAGCGCGTCGCCCATCGCCATCTGGGCGGTGGTGCTCGCGGTGGGGGCGAGGTTGAGAGGACAGGCTTCCTTGGAGACGCCCGCGTCGAGCACGATGTCGGCATGGCGCCCGAGCGTCGAATCGGCGCGGCCGGTGATGGCGATCAGCGGAACGCCCTGGCGCTTGACCACGGGCAGGATCACGGTCAGTTCCTCGACCTCGCCGCTGTTGGAGATGGCCAGCACCAGGTCGACCGCCTTGATCATGCCCAGGTCGCCATGGCTGGCCTCGGCCGGATGCACGAACATCGCCGGCGTGCCGGTGGAGGCGAGGGTGGCGGCGATCTTGCGGCCGACGTGGCCGCTCTTGCCCATGCCCATCACGACCACGCGGCCGCGCACTTCGAGGATCTTGCGCACGGCGTCGACGAAGCTGGGGCCGACGCGGGTCTTCAGACCGAGGACGGCTTCGGCTTCGATGTCGAAGGTCAGTCGTGCCCGAGCGAGGATGGCTTCGGGGTCGACCACGGGGGCCGGGGCGGGGCGGGAACTCATTGCCGGATTTTACGGGGCAGAGTGTTGCCCCCACGCTCGGCACTGCGTGTCCTCGCTGCCCCCGGGGGGGGCCGCTCGCGCCTTGGGGCGGCCCGGCGGCGCTCGCATCGTTTCCTTCAGACCGCGCGCGCACGGCTCTTGCTCTAGCATCGGCGCCCATGTCTTCCTTCGATCTCACGCTGTTGTACCTGCTGGCCGCGGTGATCGGCGTGGTGGTCTGCCGGTCGCTCAAGCTGCCGCCGATGCTGGGGTACCTCTCGGCCGGCGTGCTGATCGGACCGCATGCACTGGCGTTGGCGCAGAACTCCGAAGGCATCCGGCACCTGGGCGAATTCGGCGTGGTGTTCCTCATGTTCGTGATCGGGCTCGAGTTCAGCCTGCCCAAGCTGCGGGCGATGCGCAAGCACGTGTTCGGGCTGGGCCTGCTGCAGGTGCTGCTGACGATGGCGATCGCCACGGCCGGCGCCCTCGTCATCGCCACGCAACTGCCGCCGGCCTGGCGCCTGGGTTGGCAGACGGCACTGGCGCTCTCGGGCGCACTCACCATGAGCAGTACCGCCATCGTGGTCAAGCTGATGGCCGAGCGGCTCGAACTCGAGAGCGAACACGGCAAGCGCGTGATGGGCGTGCTGCTGTTCCAGGACTTGGCGGTGGTGCCGCTGCTGGTGCTGATTCCCGCACTCGGCGCACCGCCCGAGGCATTGGCCAAGGCGCTCGGTCTCGCGCTGGTGAAGGCGACCGTGCTGATCGGCCTGCTGCTCTACGGCGGCCCGCGCGTGATGCGCTGGTGGCTCACGCTCGTCGCCCGGCGGCGCAGCGAGGAGCTCTTCATCCTGAACGTGTTGCTGATCACGCTGGGCCTGGCCTGGCTCACGGAGCTGGCCGGCCTGAGCCTCGCGCTGGGCGCATTCATCGCCGGCATGCTGGTCTCGGAGACCGAATACAAGCACCAGGTCGAGACCGACATCCGCCCGTTCCACGACGTGCTGCTGGGGCTCTTCTTCATCACGGTGGGCATGTCGCTCGACTGGCACATCGTGGTCGACCGCTGGCTGCTGGTGGCCGTGCTGCTGCTGGTGCCGCTCTTCTTCAAGCTGGCGCTGGTGACGGTGCTGGCGCGGGTGCTGGGGGCGACCTCGGGCGTGTCGCTGCGCACCGGCCTCTATCTTGCGCAGGCCGGCGAGTTCGGCTTCGTGCTGCTGACGCTCGCGCAAGACCGCAGCCTGCTGCCGCCCTGGCTCGCGAACCCGGTGCTGGCCTCGATGGTGCTGTCGATGCTCGCGACGCCGTTCATCATCATGTACAGCAACGCCATCGTGCGGAAGCTGGTGGCCAGCGACTGGCTGCAGCAGTCGCTGCAGATGACGAGCATCGCGCGCAAGACCATCAACACCGCCAGGCACGTGATCATCTGCGGGTACGGGCGCTGCGGGCAGAACCTGGCGCGCATCCTGGAGCGCGAAGGCATTCCGTACATGGCGCTGGACCTCGACCCCGACCGCGTGCGCCAGGCCGCCGCCGCCGGCGACTCGGTGGTGTTCGGCGACGCGGCGCGGCTGCAGGCGCTGATGGCCGCCGGCCTCGCGCGCGCCAGCGCGGTGGTCGTGACGTATCTCGACGTGCCTGGTGCGATGAAGGTGCTCGCCAACACCCGGGCCCACGCAGCCCATGTGCCGGTGATCGTGCGCACCCAGGACGACCACGACCTCGAGAAATTGCAGGCCGCCGGCGCAACCGAGGTGGTGCCCGAGGCCATCGAAGGTTCGCTGATGCTCGCGAGCCATGCGCTGGCGCTGGTCGGCGTGCCGATGCGGCGCGTGATCCGCGTGGTGCAGGACCAGCGCGACGCGCGCTACAACCTGCTGCGCGGCTACTTCCACGGCGCCGATGACGACACCTCCGACGAGATCGACCACGAGCGGCTCAACAGCTTCACTCTGACCCCCGGCTCTCGTGCCATCGGCCACACCCTCGAGCAACTGGCGCTGGACACGCTGGGCGTGCGCGTCGCCACCCTGCGCCGCCAAGACGGCCAGGCCCGCGTGCCCACCGGCGAGACTGTGCTGACGGATGGCGACACGCTGGTGCTCTCCGGCAAACCCACGGCCCTGGCCATCGCGATCGAGCGTCTTCAAAAGGGCTGACGTCCCCCTTCAGGAATACCGGGGAAACCGGCTTCGCCGGGTCTCAGGCATTGCTCCCGGTAGAAAGTGGGCAAAGCGGACACGGAAGTGCCGCGCCACCTGGAGGCGAACTCGGTACCCGAGCTAATTGACCAGGGTGGGGTTGCGCTTTTCTTCTTCGATGCGCTGCTGGCGCCGCACCGCTTCGCACTGCGCATGGGCCTTGAACTCGGGCTTGAGGCATTGCGTCGCCATGCACTGGGCCTTGGCGATGAAGTTGCGGTCGCCGCACAGGGCCTGCGGCTCGGACGGAGCGGCTGGGGCCGGTGGCGGCGGTGCCGCCGCGGCAGCAGGTGCTGGCGCTTCCGGGGTCGCGGCCTGGGGTACGGCGGTCGCCTGCTTGCGCGGCTTGGCGGCAGGCTTAAGCGCGGCCACCGGCGCAGCGGGCGTCGCTTCCGCCGCGGGGACCTCCGCGGCCGGCGCCTCCGGTGTCGCAGCGGGCTCGGCAGGCGGAGGCTCGGCGGCTGGCGGTGCGGCGACGGCCGGCGTCGGTGCAGGCGCAGCGGCAGGCGGCGGAGGTGCCTCGACCGGCTCGGCCGCCTTGCGCGAGCCATAGCCATACCACCCGGCGACGACCATCACCACCGCGACCACCAGCAGGCCCAGCCAGAGCACGAAGCCGCGCGGACGCAGCGGCGGTTCGGGGGGCTCGGGCGGCCGGGGCACCTTGACCCGCGAGCGCTTCCGCTCGGACCGTCCACCGGAGGGAGATGCCGACGCGGCCGCCTGGCCGGACGCCAGGATCACGGTGCGCTCATCCCCAGGCGCAGCAGCGGGCGCCTTGCCGAAAAAGCTG
This sequence comes from Variovorax boronicumulans, assembly GCF_030812215.1. Lineage (GTDB taxonomy): Bacteria > Pseudomonadota > Gammaproteobacteria > Burkholderiales > Burkholderiaceae_C > Variovorax > Variovorax boronicumulans_C. The sequence continues at coordinate 260,610 of NZ_JAUSSG010000006.1, forward strand.
CGCGAGGACGGCGCAGGCTCGGGCAGATCGAACAGCGGCGCCGGAATCGTCGGCGCCCGCAACTGGGCTGGTGCGGTGGTGGCCCATTCGCGGTCGGCCTGGCCGTCCGGGCTGGGGGGAGGAGGAATACGGCTGGCCGTTGCGGACAGCGTCGTGCCACAGCTCTTGCAGAAATTCGCGCTCTCACGGTTTTCCGTGCTGCAGACCGGACAGATCGAGGCCATGGCTTACTTACTGACTACTCTCGGGATCGAAAACAAAACTTGCTGCGGGTGCGGCCTGCGGATCGGATCTGGCGGCGGGTTCGGTCGCCTTCAGGTCACCGCCACACGCTTGGAACGGTGCGCCATGCGCTTGGCGATCACGGCGCCGAGCGCCATCGCGATCTCCAGTGCCATGTTGGGCTGGCGGTTCGACATTTCGGCAAAGCGGATCGCCGTGAGGCGCCAGACCCGTCCCGCGCCGGTCACGACCACATTGGCCGCGTGCGGCTGGCGCGAGAAGAAAGCGCCTTCGCCCACCACCGAGCCGGGCGTGAGCACGGCAAGGCGCATCTGTTCCTTGCTGCTGACGCGGTGCACGCTGATGGCGCCGCTTTCCACGAAGAACACGGAGCGATCGGGCGTGTTCTGCTCGATCAGCACGTCGCCGACGGCGGTGTCGATGGGCTGCAGGTAACCTGCCACCGTGTCCCATTGCTGGACGGTGAACGTCAACGCAAAAGCGTCGGAGCTCGTGTTTTCCGCGATGGCGCGGCTCAGGTTCTGGATGGACATTTTTTCTTCGACCCCCGCATGTGGGTTGAAGTATCGCGAAGGCCACGCGTTTCGGCTACAAGTGTTTACGTTTCGCCGGGCGACGCGTCGCCATGTGTCGCTATTTCCCGATACAGAAGCGCGAAAAGATGACACCCAGCAGATCGTCGGCGCCGAACTCCCCGGTGATCTCGTTCAGGGCGTTCTGCGCCAGGCGCAGCTCCTCGGCCAGCAGATCGAGCAGCTGGGCCTGAGCCGCAAGGTGGCTCGCGGCCAGCGCGAGGTGCATCTCGACCCGGCCGAGTGCCTGCACATGGCGCGCCCGCGCGAGGTAAACGCCTTCGGGCACCGACTGCCAGCCGGCCATCGCCAGCAACTGGTCGCGCAGGACCTCGATGCCGAGCCCGGTCTTCGCCGACAGCGCGATGCCCCGGGCAGGGGCAACGGACGTCGGCGCGGCGTCCTGCTTGTTCCAGACATCGAGCACCGGCACGCTCGCGGGCAGCTTGCCTTGGAGCCCGCGCAGGATCTCGGCGTCGGCGGCCGCGTAGTCCGGCTGGTCGGCACGCGTCAGGTCGTGCAGGAACAGCACGGCATCGGCGCTTTCGATCTGGCCCCAGGCGCGTGCTACCCCGATCTGTTCGACCTCGTCGCTGCTTTCGCGCAGGCCCGCGGTGTCGGCCACATGCAGCGGAACGCCGTGGATCTGGATCGTCTGCGAGACCACGTCGCGCGTGGTGCCTGCCACCGCGCTCACGATGGCGAGCTCGGCGCCGGCCAGGGCATTGAGCAGGGAGCTCTTGCCCGCATTCGGCTGGCCCGCGATGACGACCTTGATGCCTTCGCGCAGCAGGGCGCCCTGTTTGGCGCGCTGCTGAACGGCGGCGAGTTGCGACTGCAGCTTCGCGAGTTGCCCGGCGGCATCGGCCTTTTGCAGGAAATCGATTTCCTCTTCCGGGAAGTCGAGCGTCGCCTCGACCAGCATCCGCAGGTGGATCAGCGCATCGCGCAGCGTGTGGATCTCGCGCGAGAACTCGCCCGAGAGCGAACGCCCGGCACTGCGCGCGGCGGCCTCGGTGCTGGCGTCGATGAGGTCGGCGATGGCCTCGGCCTGGGCCAGGTCGATCTTGCCGTTGAGGAAGGCGCGCTGGCTGAATTCACCCGGCTCCGCCACACGGAGACCGGCAAGGCGCGGACGCCCGGTCACCGGATCGGCTTCCGCGGCGGCTTCGAGGCAGCGCGCCAGCAGCAACTGCAGCACGACCGTGCCGCCGTGGGCTTGCAGCTCGAGCACGTCTTCGCCGGTAAAGGAGTTCGGCGAAGGAAAGTGGATCGCCAGCCCGTGATCGACCGGCTCGCCATCGGCATCCCGGAACGGCAGATACGTCGCTTCGCGCGGCTTGAGCGCGCGCCCGCAGATCGCATCGATCAACGGCGCCAGCCGGGCGCCGGACACCCGCACGATGCCCACCGCCCCGCGCCCCGAGGCGGTGGCGATGGCGACGATGGGATCGGTGGTGCGGGCAAAGGTCATGGCAAGAGCGCGATTCTTTCAGCAAAAAGGAAAAAGGGCCGCGGATGCGGCCCTTTGCGGTGGCGCCGAAGCACCGGCGCGTATGCGGCTTACTTGCCCAGCACGCCCAGCCGCTTGTTGATGAACCACTGCTGCGCGATCGACAGCACGTTGTTCGTGATCCAGTACAGCACCAGGCCGGCCGGGAAGAAGATGAACATCACGCTGAACGCGAGCGGCATGATCCACATCAGCTTGGCCTGCATCGGATCGGGCGGCGTCGGGTTGAGCCAGGTCTGGAACAGCGACGTGGCCGTCATCACGACCGGCAGGATGTACCAGGGGTCCGGTGCCGAGAGGTCGGTGATCCAGCCGATCCACGGGGCGTGGCGCATTTCGACCGACGACAGCAGCACCCAGTAGAGCGCGATGAACACCGGGATCTGGATCACGATGGGGAAGCAGCCGCCCATCGGATTGACCTTCTCGGTCTTGTAGATCCGCATCATTTCCTGCTGCATCTCTTGCGGCTTGTCTTTGAGCCGCTCGCGCATTTCCATGATCTTGGGGTTGATGGCCTTCATCTTGGCCATGCTGGCGTAGGCCTTGGCATTGAGCCAATAGAAGGCCGCCTTCAGCAGCACCACCAGCGCCACGATTGCCCAGCCCCAGTTGCCCAGGAAGCCGTGCAGCTGGATCAGCAGCCAGTACAGCGGCTTGGAGATGATCGCGAAGATGCCGTAGTCCTTCACCAGGTCCAGGCCCGGGGCGAGGGCTTCGAGCTTCTTTTCTTCCTGGGGACCGGCGAACAGCACGCTGCTCACGGTCTGCGTGGCGCCCGGGGCGATCTTCGGCAGCGTGGCCACCATGGCGACGGTGAAGAGGTTGTCGCCCAGATCCTTCACGCGGAATTCGCGGCGCAGTTGCTCGCTGGCGGGGTCGCCCTTGAGGAGCCAGGCCGACGCGAAGTAGTGCTGCACCATCGCGATCCAGCCGTCGTTGGCGGGCGGCGGCGGTTCGATCTTGCCCTTGGCGATGTCCTTGAAGTCGAGCTTGTGGAACTTCTTCTCGTTGGTGTACGCGGCGGGACCGGTGAAGGTGTTGGTGCCGAACATCGTGCCGGCGGCCACCGTGCCGTGGCGCAGGAGCTGCATGTAGAGCTGCGCGTCGCGCGGCTGGTCGCTCACGTTGGCGACTTCGTGGCGCACGCCGATGGCGTAGTCGCCGCGGTGGAACACGTAGGTCTTGGTGTACTTCAGGCCGCCGACGGGGGCGCTCTCGAAGCTCACTTCCAGCGTGTTCTGGCCGTTGGCCATTTCGCGCGGACCGGCCTTCGGCGTCATCGGCGTCAGGTGGTTGGGGAAGCGGTCACCGGAATCGACCTGGTTCAGGAGACCGGTCTGCGCCACGTAGCGGGTGGCGGGCGAGCCGTTTTCGAACAGCACGACGCGCTTGGTGCGATCTTCCTCGTCGTACTTCTGCAGTTCGAGGTGGTTGACCGTGCCGCCTTCGCTGTCGATGGTGGCCTTGAACAGGTCGGTGGTCACGACGACCTGCTCGCGGGGAGCGGCCGCCGCCGCCTGCGTGGGCACGGCGCCAGCGTTGCCGGTGGTGCCGGACGCGGTTGGTACGCCGTTGCTGGCTGCGGGCGTGGTGCCGGCCGGGGCGGTGGCCACGGCAGCCGGCTTGGTCGACGGCAGGAAGGTCGGCTTGTTGCCGTTGAAGACCTGCCATTGGTCCCACAGCAGTACCAGCGAGAACCCAAAAATCACCCACAGGATCGTGCGGCGGATATCGTTCATGACGAAGACTTCTTGTCGGAGGAGAGAAGAGACGAAAACAGCGAGCCTGACTTGTCAGTGCGACACGGTGATTTCGGTGGAACCGGATCGTGGCCGCCCTGGCACCAGGGCTGGCAGCGCGCGATGCGGTGCAGAGTGAGGTAGCTGCCCTTGAGCGCACCGTGCACCTCCAGCGCCTCGATCGAATACACCGAGCAGGTCGGCGTGAAGCGGCACGACTGGCCGAGCCAGGGGCTCAGCAGCAGGCGGTAGCCCTTCACGAGGCCGATCAGCAGGCGTTTCATGAGGAGGAGGACGGGGAAGAAGAAGGTGCCGACGAGCGCACGGCCCGCGCCAGCAGTTGCTGGAGTTCGGCGCGAACGGCGCCTTTCAGCTTGTCCGAGGACGCGCTCACGAATTCCTTGCGGTCGAAACCCGCCCGCAGCCGCACCACGTGCGCGGCACGGGGCAGGGCCACATCGGGCGCGGCGCTCACGGTATAGATCTGGCGCTTGATGGCGTTGCGCGTGACGGCGCGGCGCGCCCAGCGTTTGGGCACCATGGCACCCAGCCAGACATCGTCGGACGCGAACAGCGGAGCCGCGCTCGATGCGAGATCGAGCGCACAGCGATGCAATGCGAAATGAGCAGTGCGCGCCACGGTGGCACCTGCGAGGACGGCCTGGAATTGCGCGCGGGTCTTGAGCCGCTGCATGGAAACCGAGCCGGACACGCCGTGTGCGCTAGCTGAGGGAGCTGGCGCTGGCGGGTCGGCTGCTGGCAACGGCAGGTGGGTTGCCGTCAGACGGCCAGGCGCTTGCGGCCCTTGGCGCGGCGTGCGTTGATGACGGCACGGCCGCCGCGGGTCTTCATGCGGACCAGAAAGCCGTGGGTACGGGCGCGGCGGACTTTGGATGCTTGGTATGTGCGTTTCATGATGGTTCCTGATTCCCTGATTTCCGCATGCGAAAAGCAGCGGGCGCTGGGGAGCGTGTTTCGGATGGCCCCCGAAAGACGCAATGAGGTTTTCAGGGAAACCCGCAATTATCGCAAACATTCGGCCCCGGAACAATCTTCGACTGGATTTGCGGGCCTTTCGCAGCCGTCCACAGCGTGTGGATAAGGTTTTGACAAGTTAGAATGCCCGGCGCCTTCCAGCAGAGAATATCCACAATACCTATACCAAGAAATGCCCGAGGGATTCACCACTTTTCAAAGCGCCCATGTCGACTGACGGCATCGGCGAAAGCCTCTGGCAGGCCTGCGTCGACCAGCTCGCGCAGGAGCTGTCCGAGCAGCAGTTCAACACCTGGATCAAGCCCCTGACAGCGCAGGTCGCCGACGACCTGTCGCGCATGACGGTGTTCGTGGCGAACCGCTTCAAGCTCGACTGGATTCGTGCCCAGTACGCCGGCAAGATCGCCGCCATGGCCGAGAAGATGTACGGTCAGCCGGTGGCCGTCGAGTTAGCGCTTGCTCCTCGCGAAGCGCCCGTGCGCTCTGCACCCGTGGCCGTGATGACCGAGACCGATGTGCCGCGCGACGTGGCCGGTCCTGGCGAAGAGCCGGCCGCTGCCGGCTTCAAGAACCGCCTCAATTCGGGCCTCACTTTCGACACCCTCGTCGAAGGCACGGCCAACCGCATGGCGCGCGCCGCCGCGATGCACGTGGCCGGGATGCCGGGCCACTTGTACAACCCGCTTTTCATCTACGGCGGTGTCGGTCTGGGCAAGACCCACCTGATGCACGCTGTGGGTAACCGGCTCCTGGCCGACCGCCCCGATTCCAAAGTTCTCTACATCCACGCCGAGCAATTCGTGTCGGATGTGGTCAAAGCCTATCAGCGCAAGACTTTCGATGAGTTCAAGGAGCGGTACCACTCGCTCGACCTGCTGCTGATCGACGATGTGCAGTTCTTCGCCAACAAGGACCGCACGCAGGAAGAATTCTTCAACGCGTTCGAGGCCCTGCTCGCCAAGAAATCGCACATCGTGATGACCAGCGACACCTACCCGAAGGGCCTGGCGGACATCCACGAGCGGCTGGTTTCGCGCTTCGATTCGGGCCTCACGGTGGCCATCGAGCCGCCCGAGCTTGAAATGCGCGTGGCCATTCTTATCAACAAGGCGCGCGCCGAATCGGCCGAAATGCCGGAAGAAGTGGCCTTCTTCGTCGCCAAGAACGTGCGCTCCAACGTGCGCGAACTCGAAGGGGCGTTGCGCAAGATCCTGGCCTACTCGCGCTTCAACCAGAAGGAGATCTCGATCGCCCTGGCGCGCGAGGCGCTGCGCGACCTGCTGTCGATCCAGAACCGGCAGATCTCGGTCGAGAATATCCAGAAGACGGTGGCCGACTACTACAAGATCAAGGTCGCCGACATGTACAGCAAGAAACGCCCGGCCAGCATTGCGCGGCCGCGGCAGATCGCGATGTACCTGGCCAAGGAGCTCACGCAGAAGAGCCTGCCGGAAATCGGCGAGCTGTTCGGCGGGCGCGATCACACGACGGTGCTGCATGCGGTGCGCAAGATCTCGGGCGAGCGCCAGCAGCTCACCGAGCTCAACCAGCAGCTGCACGTCCTCGAACAGACGCTCAAGGGCTGAAGCCGAATGTCATCCGGAATGCCCGTCGCGACAGCGGAGAATGGCGTCTTACAAGCTGATTCAAAGAGATAGAGAAGAGGAAGAAGACATGATCGTTTTGAAGGCAACCCAAGACAAGGTTCTTGCAGCGCTGCAGTCGGTGTCGGGCATCGTCGAGCGGCGCCACACGCTGCCGATCCTGGCGAACGTGCTGATCCGCAAGACCGGCGGCCAGCTCCAGCTGACCACCAGCGACCTCGAGATCCAGATCCGCACCACGGCCGAGCTGGGCGGCGACGAAGGCAACTTCACCACCACCATCGGTGCGCGCAAGCTCATCGACATCCTGCGCACCATGCCGGCCGACCAGACCGTGAGCCTGGAGTCGAGCGCCAGCAAGCTCGTGCTCAAGGGTGGCAAGAGCCGCTTCACGCTGCAGTCGCTGCCCGCCGAAGACTTTCCGCTGGTGCAGGAAGCCGCCAATTTCGGCCCCGTGTTCAGCGTGCCGCAAAAGACGCTGAAGGACCTGCTCTCGCAGGTTTCGTTCGCGATGGCCGTGCATGACATCCGCTACTACCTGAACGGCATCCTCTTCGTGGCCGAAGGCAAGCAGTTGAGCCTGGTGGCCACCGACGGCCACCGCCTGGCGTTCTCTTCGGCCATGCTCGACGTCGAAGTGCCGCGCCAGGAAGTGATCCTGCCGCGCAAGACCGTGCTCGAAATGCAGCGCCTCTTGTCCGACGCCGAAGGCGCCATCGAGATGCAGTTCGCGAACAACCAGGCCAAGTTCAGCTTCGGCGGCATGGAGTTCGTCACCAAGCTGGTCGAGGGCAAGTTCCCCGATTACAACCGCGTGATTCCGAAGAACCACAAGAACACCGTCACGCTCGGCCGCGCGCCGCTTCTGGCCAGCCTGCAGCGCACCGCCATCCTGACCAGCGAGAAGTTCAAGGGCGTGCGCCTGAACATCGAGCCCGGCACGCTGCGCATTGCCTCGAACAATGCCGAGCAGGAAGAAGCCCAGGACGAACTCGACATCGACTACGGCGGCGACGCCATCGAGATCGGCTTCAACGTCACCTACCTGATCGACGCGCTGTCGAACATGGATCAGGACATGGTCAAGCTGGACCTTGCCGACTCCAACAGCTCGGCCTTGTTAACCATCCCCGAGAACGCATCTTTCAAGTACGTCGTGATGCCGATGCGTATCTAGCAGACAGACCACAAAGCGCCTTGCGCAGACAACCCGCGGCCCTCCGCGGGTTTGCGCTTTCAAGAGGCGGCGAAATGAGTTCTTGAGAGCCCGAAAAATCACGTCAATGCCGTGAGAGAGATAGAGGAATATCGAATGAGTGCAGAAGAAAACAAGCCCGAAGTCCCGCACACCGAGCCGGTCTACACGCCTGAAGTCCAGATCGTCGCGCCCGAGGTCATCCTGGCCGACACCAGCTACGGCGAAGGCTCGATCACGATCCTGGAAGGGCTTGAAGCCGTGCGCAAGCGCCCCGGCATGTACATCGGCGACACCTCCGACGGCACGGGCCTGCACCACCTGGTGTTCGAAGTGGTGGACAACTCCATCGACGAAGCGCTCGCGGGCCATTGCGACGACATCGTCGTCACGATCCACAGCGACAACTCCATCTCCGTCACCGACAACGGCCGCGGCATCCCGACCGGCGTGAAGATGGACGACAAGCACGAGCCCAAGCGCTCGGCCGCCGAAATCGCGCTCACCGAACTGCACGCCGGCGGCAAGTTCAACCAGAACAGCTACAAGGTCTCGGGCGGCCTGCACGGCGTGGGCGTGTCCTGCGTGAACGCGCTGAGCGTGAAGCTGCGCCTGATCGTGCGCCGCGAAGGCAAGATCCACGAGCTCGAATTCAGCCGCGGTTTCGTGCAGAACCGCCTGCTCGAAACCGTGAACGGCGTCGAGGTCTCGCCCATGAAGATCATCGGCGACACCGACAAGCGCGGCACCGAAGTTCACTTCCTGCCCGACACGGAAATCTTCAAGGAAAACAACGATTTCCACTACGAGATCCTCTCCAAGCGCCTGCGCGAGCTGAGCTTCCTGAACAACGGCGTGCGCATCCGCCTGCTGGACGAGCGCACCGGCAAGGAAGACGACTTCTCGGGCGCCGGTGGCGTGCGCGGCTTCGTGGAATTCATCAACAAGGGCAAGACCGTCCTGCATCCGAACTCGTTCTATGCGGCGGGCGAGAAGCCGGCCGACACCTACGGCGGCATCCCCGGCACCCACATCGGCGTGGAAGTGGCGATGCAGTGGAACAGCGGCTACAACGAGCAGGTGCTCTGCTTCACCAACAACATCCCGCAGCGTGACGGCGGCACCCACTTGACGGGCCTGCGCGCAGCAATGACGCGGGTCATCAACAAGTACATCGAAGAAAACGAGTTCGCGAAAAAGGCGAAGGTCGAGGTCACCGGCGATGACATGCGCGAAGGCCTGTGCTGCGTGCTGAGCGTGAAGGTGCCCGAGCCCAAGTTCTCCAGCCAGACCAAGGACAAGCTCGTGTCCAGCGAAGTGCGCGCGCCGGTGGAAGACATCGTCGGCCGCCTGCTCACCGACTACCTGCAGGAGCGCCCGAACGACGCCAAGATCATCTGCGGAAAGATCGTCGAAGCCGCCCGTGCCCGCGAAGCGGCGCGCAAGGCCCGCGAAATGACGCGCCGCAAGGGCGTGCTCGACGGCATGGGCCTGCCCGGCAAGCTGGCCGACTGCCAGGAAAAGGACCCCGCCTTGTGCGAGGTCTACCTGGTGGAGGGTGACTCCGCCGGCGGCTCCGCCAAGCAGGGCCGCGACCGGAAGTTCCAGGCCATCCTGCCGCTGCGCGGCAAGATCCTGAACGTCGAAAAAGCGCGCTACGAGAAGCTGCTCACCAGCAACGAAATTCTCACGATGATCACAGCGCTCGGCACCGGCATCGGCCGCGCCGGCGCGACCACCGCGGGCGGCGGCGCGGACGACTTCAACGTCGCCAAGCTGCGCTACCACCGCATCATCATCATGACCGACGCCGACGTCGACGGCGCCCACATCCGCACGCTGCTGCTCACCTTCTTCTACCGGCAGATGCCGGAGCTGGTCGAGCGCGGCCACATCTACATCGCGCAGCCGCCGCTCTACAAGGTGAAGGTCGGCAAGGAAGAGCAGTACCTGAAGGACGGTCCCGCGCTCGACGCGTTCCTCCTGAAGGTGGCGCTGAAGGACGCGCGCATCGAGACCGGCGGCGCAAGTTCGACCACGCTCACCGGCGACACCCTGGCCGAACTGGCGCGCAAGCACCAGGTGGCCGAGGCGGTGATTGCGCGCCTGCGCAACTTCATGGACGCCGAGGCCCTGCGCGCCATCGCCGACGGCGTGGCGCTCGACCTGGACACCACGCCCGCCGCCGAAGCTTCGGCCGTGGCGCTGCAGGCCAAGCTGCGCGAGCTCAACACGACCGGCGTGCCGGCCGAGGTGAGCAACGAGTTCGACGCCCGCACCGACAAGCCGCTGCTGCGCATCAGCCGCCGCCACCACGGCAACATCAAGAGCAGCGTGATCACGCAGGACTTCGTGCACGGCGCCGACTACGCGGCGCTGGCCGAAGCGGCCAACACCTTCCGCGGCTTGCTCAGCACCGAAGGCGCGCTGGTCAAGCGCGGCGAGGGCGAACGCGCCAAGGAAGAAAAGGTCGACGACTTCCGCCAGGCCATGAAGTGGCTGATCAGCGAAGCCGAACGCGCCACCTCGCGCCAGCGCTACAAGGGCCTGGGCGAAATGAACCCCGAGCAGCTGTGGGAAACCACGATGGACCCGACCGTGCGGCGCCTCTTGCGCGTGCAGATCGACGACGCGATCGAGGCGGATCGCGTGTTCACGATGCTGATGGGCGACGAAGTGGAGCCGCGCCGCGAGTTCATCGAGCAGAACGCGCTGCGGGCGGCGAATATCGACGTCTGACGACGACGCCGGCTCGCCGGGTACGGCGCCACTGTGGCGCCGTTACTTTGCCGAAGCAGCGAGCAGCCTCGATATCCACTGCGCAGGGATCGCACCGGGGACCCTGGTGCCGTCATTGAAGATCAGCATCGGCGTGCCTTCGGCCTTGTATCGGCGCCCGAGCTCCATGCCGCGCTGCAAACCGCCCGTGTCGCAACTCTCCGGTGCGTTGGCGGGTGCAATGCCGGCTTCGACCCAGTCGATCCACGCCTTCGACTTTTCCTTGCTGCACCAGATACCGCGCGACTTGCCCTGCGAGTCCGCGCCGAGCACGGGGTAGAGAAACACGTAGACCGTGACGTCGCCGATGGCCTTGAGGTCCTTGTCGACTCGCTTGCAATGGCCGCAGTTCGGATCCGAAAAGACCGCCAGCCTGCGTTTGCCGCTGCCATGCACGATCTTGATCGCGTCGCCCAGGGGCAGCTTGTCGAAATCGAAGCCCTCGATTTTTTCAAAACGCCCTTCGGGCGAACTGTCGTTGGGACCGGCATGGCAAGCGCTCGCCAATGCGAGCGCGCCCAGCGAGCCGAGAACGAGGAGAGGGCGGCGTGAGAGCTTCATGGGCGATAGAGATGGGTAAATAGATCAACGTGATGACAGGCCAGCGTCATGCCAGTTCGGCGCACGGCTTCGCCACAGCACTCGAAGCTGGCCCGGGCCACAGCGCGAGACCGCCTGCCAGGCTCCATGCCTGCGCATGGCCAAGACGACGCAGCGCCTTGGCCGCCTGCGAACTGCGGTTGCCGCTTCGGCAGTAGAACAGCACCGGGGTTCCGGCCGGCAACGACAGCCAGCCGGGCAGCGCGTTGAGCAGGCCCGACAGCGGCACGGCCTCGCAGCGCACATGCGCACCGAACGCCGGCGCATCGCCCAGGCGCTGCTCATAGGGTTCGCGCACGTCCACCAGCACGAGGTCGCGATGCGCCTGTAGCAACTGCTGCACTTCCACGGCATCCATTTCGCTGCGGCCGCAGCCGCTGTCGCCGTCGATCCGTGCTCCGCACGCCAGTGTCTGGTACTCGGTCAGCGCGAGGTTCTTCTCGAGGTCGGCCTTTGCGGCGGCGAACTGCCGGGCGTCTATGTGTCCATGCAGCACCTGGGCCAGCAGCGGCTGGACAGCGCACTCGCCGGCCATGGTGCTCGCGAAGCGGTTGTCGTAGTCATGCCCCGGCAGCAGCAGCGTGCCGGTCCCCACGGTCTGCGCCAGCGTCTTCAGTGAAGGGCCGAACGCCAGCGGCGCGCTTTGGGCGAAGTCGCTGCGCCCGAGGGCCCCGGGCATCACGGTGTCGCCGACGAAGGCCAGGCGCAGGTTCATCTGTGCATCGCGCAGCAAGTAGGCGGTCGAGTCCGCCGTGTGTCCCGGGACGGCCAGCCGGGTCAGCGTCTGCGCCCCGAGATGCAGCGCGTCTACACCCGAAGGCCAGCCGAGTGCATCGACTTCGTCCGGCACAAGAAGCCGAGGGGGCAGGGCAGCGCGCAGCGCGGGGCCCGATGAGACGTGATCGCCGTGGCTGTGCGTATCGAGCACGGCAACCAGCGTGCAGGCCTGGCACAGAAGCAGCTGCGCGATGCGATCCGTCAACTCCGGCAACGGATCGATGACCACGCAGCGCCGGGTATCCGCATCGCCCAGCAGGTAGCAGCACGCACCGTCCACCACAAAGCGCGTCAGGCCGTCGAACCCGTCGCCCGGCCAGGCGTGTTCGGTGGTGGTGTTCATGCAGCTGGCGCGCAGCGACGCACCGCAGACGCCGATGCGCGCGCAGGCTTCGTCGATGAACGCCGCGTCGCTGGCGGGGCCGAACGACAGGCGCACGGCCGAGGTCGTTTGCCACGCCGGCAGTCCCATGGCCTCGAGCACATAGCTCGGCAGTGCCTTGGACGCGCCGCAGGCCGAGCCCCCGCTCACGCGCACATCGGCCGCGTCGAACAGATCCAGCAGGAGCTTCGAATTGAGGCCCGGCACTGAGAAATTGAGCGTCGTGGGCAGGCACAGCTCGGGCGGCGCGTTGAACACCACCCCGGGGAAGGCATCCTCCAGCGCCACGGCGATGCGGTCGCGGTAGGCCGCAAGCGTGCCGCGATCCTGAAAGGTCCGCCCCTCTTCGAGCGCCGCCAGCACCGCACCAAGTGCAGCGATGCCCGACATGTTCTCGGTGCCCGAGCGCAATGCGCCCTCCTGGCCACCGCCTGCCATCAGCGGCGTGAACGGCGCACCGTCGCGCACGTACAGCAGGCCGATGCCCTTGGGGGCGTAGAGCTTGTGTCCGGAGAAGGGGGCGTAGTCGATGCGATGCGTGCCCAGCCGCAGCGGCAGCTTGCCCAGCGCCTGCACGCTGTCGACCATCCAGAGGGCAGGGCTTGCGGACAGCACCTCTGCAATGCCGTCGAGGTCGCTGATGACGCCGGTCTCGTTGTTGGCGGCCATGGTGCAGACCAAGCCGGCGCGGCCGGCATGGGCGCGCAGCCACGCCAGGTCGTGACGGCCATCGCGTCCGACCGGAATGGGCAGCACCTGCAGATCCAGGCCCAGCAGCGCGTTCCAGTGCCTGATCGCCTCCGGCACCGCCTTGTGCTCGGTCGCGCCGTAGAGGAGGCAGTCGACGTCCTTGCGCCCGCGCAGGGCGGTCAGCGCCGAGAGCACGGCCGTCTGGATGCCTTCGGTCGCCCCGCTGACAAAGAGCAACTGCCCCGTGGGCGCGCCAAGCACGCGGCGGGCCCGGGCCCGCACCGCGTCCATCAGGGCCCGCGCCTTCAGGCCCGTGTTGTGGACGCTGCTGGGGTTGCCGAATTCGCTGGCCATCGCCGCAAGGGCCGCGGCGCGTGCTTCAGGCAACACCGGCGTCGTGGCATTGGTGTCGAGATAGATGTCCATTCGGGGATTCGCAGTCGGAGGAGACGGGCGGCAACAGCGCCGCCCACCCGAAGGAGTCTGACGATCCGGGCCTGGAACGCGGTTGCCTTTTGGCCGGCCAATTCCAATAGGATTGGAATCAATTTCTACAGATGGATGAATTTGTGAAACTGGATTCCATAGACCTCAAGATTCTCGACATCCTTCAGCGCGATGCCGAACAGCAGGTGGCGCAGATCGCCGAGCAGGTGGGCCTGTCCGCCACGCCCTGCTGGCGGCGCATCCAGCGCATGAAGGAGGCGGGTGTCATCACGCGCCAGGTGGCCCTGCTCGATCCGCAAAAGATCAATGTGGGCGTGACGGTGTTCGTGTCGGTGCGCACCAGCACGCACACGCAGGAATGGTTCGACCGCTTCACGGCCACGGTCGACGCCATTGCGGAAGTGGTCGAGTTCTACCGGATGAGCGGCGACGTGGACTACCTCCTGCGCGTGGTGGTGCCCGACATCGCCGCCTACGACGCCGTCTACAAGCGATTGATCGCGGGGACCAACCTTCACGACGTCAGCTCGAGCTTTGCGATGCAGGAGCTGAAGCAGACGACCGCCTTGCCGCTCGGTTATGTGCTGTAGGTCGCCATGCACCGCGGCAGGTGCGGGGCATGCACCCGTGCGGGTCGGGTTCAAGACCGTTGCGTCTCAGGGTTTCCGTGAGGTGGGAGGGCGAAACTGGCCGCGATGCCCGTCACACAGCCGTCATCAGCTATTAAAACAATAGCGTTCAACTTCGATTCGAGGATCGTTCCTCGTAAACGCTATATCTAGCCCGACTCTTGCTAAGCAAAATCCTCGACGGATTTCACGTCATGCAAGATCGAGGACAACAAGCAATGAACCCTACGCGTCTCCGGCGGCCCCTGGCCGCTTTGGTACTGGGCGGTACAGCAGCATTCCTCGGCGCCGTTTTGCCGGCCCACGCTTTCTCGAACCCGCCCATCCAGGTGGCGCAGGGCATCGAGTACATGTGCGGCGGTGCAGCCAAGGGCGAAGCCGACTTCATGGAAATGGTGGCGCCGCGCTGGGCCGCGACGATCGAGCTGGGCGTGAGCGACGGCAAGGGCGCGCAGTTCGCGGGCTTCCCGGCCAAGGCCTCGGTCCAGATCCGCCAGAAATACACCGGCCAGGCGGTGATGGACGTGACGACGCAAGCACCCTACATGCTCGCGCGCCTCGATCCGGGTGCCTACGACGTGAACGTCACGCTGGGCGGGCTCACGCTCACCCAGTCGCTGATCGTGATTGCCGGCGTGCCGGCCCGCGCCTCGTTCCTCTGGCCGTCGAACTTCGACATGGCCTCGGTCACGCCGCCGATGCCGCAGACGCAGGCACTGGCGCAGACCTCCGCGGCCCGCTGAGCGAGCCGCCCCCCGCATCACGGCCGCATTCGCGGCCTGTGGTCAGCCTTTTCTAAGTCGTGCGCCGCACATTGGCGGCGTGGCTTTTGCCATCACGACCAGGAAAGGATTCAAGACCATGACCTCCCGTTTTTCCTCTTCTTCGCGCACGCGGCCGCTGGCGGCCTTCGTGTTGTGCGGCGCCGCCCTGCTCGGGGCGCTGTCGTCGGCGCAAGCGGCGGTGAATCCGCCGATCTACATGACGCACGGCGTCGAATACATGAGCGGCGGCATCGGCAGCGACGAGGCGCAGCTGATGGAGACGGTGTCGCCGCGCTGGCCCGCCACCTTCGAATTCGCGGTCAAGGACCACAAGGGCAGCGCCGACTTCGCCGCCGGCGTGCACGTCACGGTGCGCGACAGCAGCGGCGTCGCACTGCTCGACAACGTGGTGTCGGGCGGCCCCTTCATGGTGGCGCGGCTGGAGCCGGGCACCTATGAAGTCGAGGCGCGCATCGGCGGCCAGACGCTCAAGCAATCGCTCACTGTGCCGCACGGCGCTTCGGCCAAGGCCATCTTCGAATGGCCGGCGGGCACCGACATGGCGTCGGCCGGCACGCGCACGGTGCAGTGACGCGGCGGCGCCGGCTGCCGGATCGATTCGCCAAAGCCGTGAAATTCTGATGCTCGTCAAGCCACGGTGCCCGCTATCCGGGCGTCGTGCGCTATAGAAAAAATAGCGAGCGCGGCGCCTTCGGGCATCTTGAATGCGCGGCATGCGCCTTGCAGGTGGTGTATCCCGGGCAATGCCCGAACCCATTGCCCCGATGCCGATCCGCCCCCTGAGCGCCTTGACCGCGCTGTTGCACGTCTACATCGCGCTGCGCCTCGTGCCTGCGCTGGCCACGCTCACGCCCGCGTGGCCGCTGGCGCTGGTGCTGCTGGTGGTGTCGGCGCTCACGATCCCGCTGCCTTTCGTCTCGCGCCGTATTGCGTCCAATGCCTCGATGGGCGAGGTGCTCAAGTGGGTCGGCCTGATCAGCATGGGCTGGTTCTCGTCGATGTTCGTGCTGACGCTGCTGCGCGATGCCGGCCTGCTGCTCGCCTGGCTGGCGGGCGCGCTGGGCTTTGTGCAGGTGCGCTGGAATGCGCTCTTGCCGTGGAGCGCGCTGGCGGTGCTGGCAATGGCTACGGGCACTTCGCTCGTGGGCTTCATCAACGCGCGCCGCACCGCGGGCGTGAAGCGCGTCGAGGTGCCGATCCGCGGGCTGCCGACGGCGCTCGAGGGCTTCACGATCGCTCAACTCAGCGACATCCACGTCGGGCCGACGATCCGCAGCGCCTACATCCAGCGCATCGTCGACGCGGTGAACCGGCTGGGCGCCGACGCCATCGCGATCACTGGCGACCTCGTGGACGGCACGGTGCCCGAGCTGCGCGAACACATCGCGCCGCTCGCGGGACTGCGCGCGCGCCACGGCACCTTCGTGGTCACGGGCAACCACGAGTACTACGCGGGCGCTCACGCCTGGATCGACGAGCTGCGCCGGCTCGGCCTCAAGGTGCTGCTCAACGAGCACGTGGTGTTGCAGACCCGCAATGTGCGCGGCGCGCAGACCGATGAAGAACTCTTCGAAAGCGCGCTGGTGCTGGCCGGCGTGACCGACTTCACCGCCGGGCACTTCGATGCGGCGCATGCGAGCGACCCGCACCTGGCGCTGTTCGATGCACCGCCGCTGGTGCACACGCGTGTGCTGCTGGCGCACCAGCCGCGCAGCGCGACGGTGGCGGCCGCGGCGGGCTACCAGTTGCAGCTGTCGGGCCACACGCACGGCGGCCAGTTCTTTCCGTGGAACCTGTTCGTGCCGATGCAGCAGCCCTTCACGGCGGGCCTGCACCGGCTGCACGACATGTGGATCTATGTGAGCCGGGGCACCGGCTACTGGGGACCGCCGAAGCGCTTTGGCGCGCCTTCGGAAATCACGCTCTTGACGTTGGTGCCCGCCGCGCGGGCCTGAAGGCGCCGCGCTTCTTTCCCATCAGGATTGCAGTTGAGCCAGCCGCCGTGCGTTCGACGTGGCTGCGGCGTGAATCGGCTTGAGCCCTTCGCGCGCGATGCGGACGGCAACGCCGGAGAGCTGGCTGGCCGCGTTCGCTGTGCGGGCCGCGGTCTGCACGAAGGCATCGCTGCGCGCCGCCGCCTGCGCGGGGGTGACGCTGCCGGCCATCGAGAAGAAGGCCGTCGTGCCCTGGAGCCATTGCTGCAGCGCCTTGTTGGCCAGCGAGAAATGGCTGCTGTGCCACTGCTTGACCATCGCGATGCCCGATTCGCTCGCCGCGGCGAGCTTCTCGTGCCCCATCAGCTGGAATTCCGCGAGATCGTCCGCGGTGGGGGTGAGGCCGGCTTTGGCGATGCGCTCGGTCCGCATGCGGATCACCGAGCCGGAGGACAGCAGCATCTCGTTGGTCTTGAGGGCCAGGTCGAGCCACTGCATGAGCGGATGGGCCAGACGGGCGGTGGAACTGAGAGATGACATGTGGGGCCGATGCGTGAGGGGAGGAGAACCCACTATAGGCCTCGACCGTTTCGATTGCCGCAGTGCAACAACCATTGATCTGCATTCTTGTTGAACAAGTCCTACCTTGGGATGTGGAAATTACGTGCCGAGCCCCCGGCGGGTGCCATGGAAAGTAAATATGTAGCTTTCTCTCGCAATCCGCATCGGACGCTCACAACATGAAAAAATCGAATCCTTGCGCTCCCCTCCGGGCCGCCGTGTTCGCAGGCCTCCTGGGCTTGCTGGGCACGGCGGCCCACGCTTTTGGCGACGACACCCGTGGCTTCTACATCGACGGTGGCCACGCGCGGCACGGCGAAAAAGGCGATACCAACTCGGTCAGCGTCGGCATGACGGTGCCGTGGTCGTTCAGCGAACGGGCACCGGGAAGCCCGCTTTCCTCGTACCTCGACTTCTACGTGAGCAACTGGCATGCGCGTCCCTTGGACGACGGCCCGCGCAATTTCGTCCAGATCGGCGCGATCTACACCTTGCGCTACCGCTTCGGCGACGGCGCATCGCCCTGGTTCGCCGAAGGCGGCGTCGGCGCGACCTTGATGGACCACGTCTACCGCACGCCCGACCGCAGCTTCAGCACGGCCTTCCAGTTCACCGAGGTGCTCGGCATCGGGCGCAGCTTCGGCGACAACGGTGCGCACGAGATCTCGCTGCGGGTGCAGCACGTTTCGAACGGCGGCATCAAGAAGCCCAACCCGGGCGAGACCTTCCTGCGCCTGCGCTACACGTATCACTTCTGAGAGCTAGGGTAGACGACGGCGACGGCGCGCGCGCATCTCCATGACCAGGTAGGCGCCCAGCGCAACCGCCAGCGGCAGCAGGTAATAAAGCCCCCGGTACGCCAGCAGCGCCCCCAGCAGCGTGGCTTCGGGCACCTGGTACGACAGCAGCGCGACGAACACCGCCTCCAGCACGCCGAGCCCCGCCGGCACATGCGTGACGACGCCGGCCACCGCCGCCACCAGCAGCACCGCGAGCACGTGCGGATAGCCGACCTGGCCCTGCAGCAGCAGCCAGATCACGCCGCCCATCAGCGACCAGTTCAGGCACGACATCGCCAGCTGCAGCAGCGCCATCGCGAGCCCCGGCGTCTTGAACGCATGGCCGCGCACGCGCCACACGCGCCCCGCCGAGAAAGCGCACAGCGCCAAGTAACCCGCCGACACCGCCAGCAGCACCGCGCCGAGCACGCGCAGGCCGCCGCTCCCGATCTTCCATTCCGGCGGCAGCGCCATCGGCCAGAAGCAGAAGGCCGCGCCGGCCACCACCAGATAGCCGAGCCAGTTGGTCAGCATGCTGAAGCCCAGCACGCGGGTGATGGTCTCGCCGCCCAGGCCCAGGCGCGAATAGAGCCGGTAGCGAAAGGCCACGCCGCCGACCAGCGAGCCGAAATTCAGGTTGAAGGCGTAGCTGATGAAGGTCACGCCCATCACGGTGCCGGCGCCGAGCTTGTGCCGCGTGAGGTGCCGGCCGAGCAGGTCGTAGGTGCTGTAGAGCACGAAACTGCAGGCGGCCAGCGCGCCGGCCGCCAGGAGCGTGGTCGCGGGCAGCGCGCGGATCGCCTCGAGCACCTCGCCCCAGTCGATGGCGCGCGCCTGGTTCACCAGCAGCCAGGCGACGAGCCCGAAGAAGCCCCACACGACCACCCTGCGGGCCCAGGGCCACCAGGACTGGCGAGCGAGTGCCATCGTGGTCATGAGCTCATGCCGCTTCCGTCGGCGTGGCGCCGCCGGCGTGCTCGTTGTTCTTCTCGTTTTTCTGCCGTTCGGCAAGATCCGTTGCCTCCGCGGGCGTCAGGCGCGGCGCGTGGCGCGGCAGGCGGTCCAGCCACGCGGGATACCAGCGCAAGAAGTGAAAGATGAAGAAGCTGCGCACCAGCCGCCATCCGCTCCACTCGCTCGCGAGGTCCGCCGTGTCGATCTGCTTGCAGCTGTGCTGCATGAGCTGGTCCATGCGCTGCCACAGCACCTCGTTGAAGGCCTTGTCGCGCACGATGACGTTGGCTTCGAGATTGAGCGACAGGCTCAGCGGATCGAGGTTGCTCGAGCCCACCGTGCTCCAGCGATCGTCCATCAGCGCGACCTTGCCGTGCAGCGGCCGGTCGCAGTACTCGTAGATGCGCACGCCCGCGTGCAGCAGGTGGTGGTACAGCATGCTCGCGGCCGTCTTCACGATCGGCATGTCGGGCTCGCCCTGCAGGATGAGCCGCACGTCCACGCCGCGGCGCGCCGCGCGCCGCAACTCCTTGATGAGCCGGTAGCCCGGAAAGAAGTACGCGTTGGCGATCACGATGCGCCCGCGCGCCGAGCGGATTGCGGCGCGGTAGTGGCGCTCGATGTCGTTGGTGTGGCGGCGGTTGTCGCGCGTGACGAACATCGCGTCGGCTTCGCCCGCCGTGCGCTGGCGCACCGATGGCGCCTGCTTCAGCCGCCGCCGGAACCAGCCCGCGCCCTTGCCGCCGACGGCGATGGCGCGCAGCACGAACTGGTGGATCTCCGCCACGATCGGGCCCGCGAGCTCCACCGCGTAGTCCTGCTTGGCCTTCGGACCGAAGTCGAGCAGGTGGTCCGCGGAATAGTTGATGCCGCCGACAAAACCGCGCTCCCCATCGACCACCACGATCTTGCGGTGCATGCGGCGGAACACGTTCAGCCGCTGTCCCAGGAAGCGCTGGCCGGGGTCGAACACCCGCACCTTGACACCCACCGAGGTCAGCCCCTCGATGAATTCGCGCGAGAGATCGGGCGAGCCGAAGCCGTCGATCATCAGGTCGACCTTGGCGCCACGCTGCGCCGCTTCGCGCAGCGCCGCATGCAGCGCCAAGCCCACCTTGTCCTCGAACAGGATGAAGGTCTCGACGATCACTTCGCGCTGCGCTCCGCGGATCGCGTCGAACACGCGCGGAAAGAATTCCTCGCCGTTCTCGAGCAGCTCGATGCGATTCCCGCCGACCCAATGGTTGCCGTTGCTCATGGTGCAGCCCGCTTCAGAGATCGATGTCCGCCACCAGCGGGGCGTGGTCCGAGAGGTGCGACCACGGCCTGCGCGGCAGCACCACCGGCGCGTGCACGCCGGCATTGCGCACGTAGATGCGGTCCAGCGCCAGCACCGGGAAGCGCGAGGGAAACGTCCTCGCGGCCCGGCCGTTGGCATGCACGAACACCTCGCGCAGCGCGGCGCCTTTTTCCAGCACCTCGTGCGCGCGGCCGCGCCAGTCGTTGAAGTCGCCCGCGACGATCAGCGGCGCATCGGCCGGCACTTCGTCGCGCACGATGTGGCAGAGCAGTTCGAGCTGCTGCTGGCGGTGCGCCTCGGCCAACCCCAGGTGCGCGCAGATCACATGCACGTCGATCGTGCGGCCCGGCAGGCGCAGCACGCAGTGCAAGAGGCCGCGCTTCTCGGGGCCGCTCACCGACACGTCGTGGTTGCGGAAATGCACGATCGGAAACTTCGACAGCACCGCGTTGCCGTGATGGCCCTTCGGGTACACGGCGTTGCGGCCGTAGGCGAACTGCGGCCACATGGTGTCGGCCAGGAATTCGTAGTGCGGTGCCTCCGGCCAGTTGCTCACCTTGCGCGAATGGCGCGAGTGCGTGCCCAGCACTTCCTGCAGGAACACCACGTCGGCGCCGACTGTCCGCACGGCTTCCCGCAACTCGGGAAGGATGAACTTGCGGTTGAGCGCGGTGAAGCCCTTGTGGGTGTTCACCGTCATGACCTTCAGCGAGGTCGGTGCGGGCGCGGCGGCAGCGGTTGGAATCGGGGAGGAAGACATCGGTTCTGGCGTTGTACGTGGCCGCGCCGGGCCCGCCTGTAGGAACGCGCCACCTTCTTCCGTGCCTTTCGCGCGCGGGCGGCGGGCTCCTACAGCCGGGACTGCCCCACCCCGACACGCCCGGCGCGAAGGGCCTCCTACGGTGATTTCAGGGCTGCGAGAAGGCGGCCCAAGGTTCTCCATCCATCACTCTCGAGAGACAAGCAAAAGGAACTCACCATGAAGCAGCAGACCACTATTTTTCGGGGCACGGTGCTCGCCGTGCTGATGGCCGCGGCCGGCGGCGCGATGGCCCAGGCGACGTCCATTCCCGCGCAGCCCGATCCGTCGGTCGGCGGGCAGGCCAGCACGATGACGCCGGCTGGCGTGGCCAATCCGCCGCAGCGCCCAGACAACTCGATGCCCGCCTCCCGCGAGGCCGTGAAGGCCGAGGCGCGCGCGCAGAACCGCAACAACGCCAACAGCATGGTGCCCAAGGGCGAGGCGACGACCACGGTCAACCACCAGCCCAATGCCATGCCACGGCCGACCGGGGAGCAGTCCCGCGCCGAAGTCAGCCAGCAGGCGCGCAAGGTCAAGCCGCAGTTCGGGCAGAAGGGCGAGCGTCCGGAAGTGCCGACCAATCCGACCGAGAAGACCGGTACGCCGCAGTAACGCGCTCGTCCGGCAAGAAAAAGCCCGCAAAGCTCGAAGCGCTGCGGGCTTTTTTTCATGACCTGCCGTCACCGGCGGGTTGGCGACTCAGCTCTTGGCGGGCGCCGTGTCATGCGGGCCACCGTGGCCGCCATGCCCGCGGTGGAAACGGCCACCGGCATGCACCGTTTCGGCATCGAAGGTCTTCTGCTGCTCGGGCGTCAGCGCGGCATAGAAGGCCTTGGTGGCCTCGGCGCGCTTGGCGAACATCGCGCTGCGTTCGGCATGGCGGGCCTGCATGCGTTCCAGGCGCTCGGGCGTGGTCAGCTTGGCGAACTCGGCGCGGTCCATGCGCTGCGGACGGGCACCGGCCGGCGGCTGGTTGGCCGTGGTGTAGGTGGTCCACGCGCTTTCCTGCGCGGCGGTCAGCTTGAGCTTGTCCTTCAGCGCGGCCAGGCGCTTGGCACGGTGCTCCTTCATGCGCTCCATACGCTGGGCCGGGTCCATGCGCTTGTGCTGCGCCTTGGGGGCGGCGGTGGTGTCGGCCTGGGCCACGGCAGCGGCGGGCGCCGCGGGGGTGGTGGTTGCGGCCGGCGCTTGTGCGAAGGCACCCGAAGAGGCGAGGGCGGCGGAGCCCAGCAGGCTCGCCCAGACGATGCGTTGGCGAAGAGAAATCATGAAAAGTGCTTCCTTTCGAAGAAGCCCGCCGCCGATGGGCAGCAGGTGAAGCGAAGTGTGGAAGACCTCTGTATCGCCTCCGTTAGCCCGAAGTGAGCTTGCGTAAAGAATGGTGAATCGCACCCTCGCGCACAGCGGCTCAGCCGAGCTGGCCATTCTGGAAGTCGTGCACCGCCTGCTTCACTTCCTCCTGCGTGTTCATCACGAACGGTCCGTACTGCGCGATCGGTTCGTGCAGCGGCCGGCCCGCGATGAGCAGCGCGCGCGCCGGGCTGTGGTTGGTGGCGCCCGCGCGCAGCACCACGCCGTCGCTGCCCGCATCGTTGGCAAGGATCGCCATGCGGCGTGTCGGCACTTCGCTGCCCGCGATCCAGAGCGACTCGCGGAACACGTAGACCAGCGCGTTGTGGTCCGCCGGCAGCGGCTGCGCGAACTCGGCGCCCGGCGGCAGCGTGACGTCCAGGTAAAGCGGCTCGGTGTGCGCGCGCAGCACCGCGCCTTCGATGCCGTGGCTCGTGCCGGCGATCACGCGCACGTGCACGCCTTCGGCGGTGGTGTATTCGGGAATTTCTTCGCTCTGGATGTCGCGGTACCAGGGCTCGCGCATCTTGTCCTTGGCGGGCAGGTTGAGCCAGAGCTGAAAGCCTTCCATGAGGCCTTCCTCCTGCTCGGGCAGTTCGCTGTGCACGAGGCCGCGGCCGGCGGTCATCCATTGCACGCCGCCGTTCTCGAGCAGCCCTTCGTGGCCGGCGCTGTCGCGGTGTCGCATGCGGCCCGCGATCATGTAGGTGACGGTTTCGAAGCCGCGGTGCGGATGGTTCGGAAAGCCGCCGATGTAGTCGCCCGGGTTGTCGCTGCCGAAGGCATCGAGCATCAGGTACGGATCGAGCCGTTTCTGCAACGGCTGCTGCAGCACGCGGGTGAGTTTGACGCCGTCGCCGTCGCTGGTGGAGACACCGGCCACGATGTGGTCGAGGCCGCGGGGCGCGACAACGGGTTCGGTGGGGTGGTTGGCGTTTTTCTTCATGCGGCCCATGGTGTCACTAACCCGCTGACCGCACCACCGGTGGGGATGAGCGCGGGCTCCGCGAGAAGATCGGGGACGCAAGGCCCGCCGCCTGCTTACGTGCGCTCTTCTCCGAACCAGTTGCCATGAAAGCCGACCGGCACGCGGTGCGGCAGCGACGCCGTGCAGACCGGTCCCTTGGCGATCGCGCACGCATCGAAGATCACGAGATCGCTGGTGTTGGTCGCGCCGCGCCACACGGTCGCGAGCAGCCAGCCGTCGCCTTCTTCCGCATCGGGCGAACGGGGCACGAAGACGCCTTCCGACACCACGTCGGGCGCAGGGAACATGTACATGTCGCGCCCGGCCTCGGTCTTGGGCCTCGTGAGGTCGATGTGCAGCAGGCCCGCATAGAGGCGCGGCGACCCGCCGGGCGCCGCTTCGGCGTGGCACGCATACCAGCCGTGGCGGTAGGGCAGGCCGGCGAAGCGATCGTCCATGCGCGGGAATTCGCCCGGGATTTCCGCGAGCCGCGTCCGTGTGAACTCATGCGACGGGTTCGACAGGTCGAACTGCCAGCGCACCAGCCAGCTCGGCGACGGCACGTCGCTGGCGGGCGAGCCGTCGGGCTTCGGAAAAAGGGGCGGCGTGTCGAACTGGAACACGTCGGCAAACAGGCTGCCGTCGGCCTCCCAGGCGTTCATGACGTGGAACGCATAGCAGCTCGGGCCTCGCCACCAGACGATGTCGGCCGTGCTGCCGTCGCGCGGCATCAGGCCGACGCGGGTGCCGTGTTCGGGCTCCCAGGCGTAGGGCGGTCGGCCGCTCTGGGCACGCTCCAGGCTGGCGGTGAGCGGCATGACGGGGAACATCACGTAGCGGTCGGTCGCCATGAAGTCGTGGACCATGCTGGCGTAGGGCGCCTCGAAATGCTCGAAGCGCGTGACGCGGCCCTCGGGCGAGATCACACCGAAGCTCATGCCGTTCGAGAGGCGCGTCGGCGTGCCATAGCCAAAGAACAGCAGCTCGCCGGTGCGCGGATCGGTCTTCGGGTGGGCGGTGAAACTGCCGCTCAGGGCGCCGTCGAAATCGGTGGCGCCCAGGGTGGCGAGCGTGGGCAATTCGAAGCCGATCGGCAGATGCGCCTCCTCGAGCGCGAGCAGGCGGCCGGCATGGGCGATCACGTTGGTGTTGCCGGTGCCGTCGTGCTTCGGCGGAGGTCCGTCGCCGACCGTCGCCTTCTGGAAGCTGCTGGTCAGGTCCCGCCCTTCGGTGGCGGCTCGCCAGAGGTCGGTGCGCAGCCAGCGATTGCGGTAGTGCACCTGGCCGTCGGCCAGGGTGAACGAATGCAGCATGCCGTCGCCCGCGAACCAGTGCGCCTTGGGGTCCGGCACCACCGGGTTCGGGCCGTTGCGCACCAGCGTGCCGCGAAGACCCTCGGGCAGGGTGCCTTGCAGGGGCAGCGGGCCGAGCGCCGTTTCGAAATCGATCGGGCCCATGTTGGGCGGCGGGGCATTGCGGGGAAGGGTGATGTCGTTCATCGGGGCTCCTGGGTTCGAGGGGAGATCGCCCGATATCTTGCGGCATCCGCGCTCCCTTCGAACCCCACAAAACACCCAGGGAGGGGCCGGGCCGTCTTTCCGTCCAACACCGCGGAACCGGCTCTGCCGGGCCGCAGGTATTGCCCCCGGTAGGGGAAAAGCGACGCAGCACGAAGTGCGCGCAGCCTCGGGACGAGCCTTACCTGGGCCACTGCTGGCGCTGCCAGTAGCGGTATTGCCAGTGCGTTTGAAAACCGGCGCGCCGATAGAGCGACAGCGCCGGATGATTCTGCGCATCGACCTGCAGGAACACCCGCTCGAACCCCTTCGTCAACGCCGCTTGCGCCAGGCCGGCCAGCACGCGCCCCGCCAGTCCCCGGCCCCGGTGCGCCTTGTCGGTCCGCATGCCGTGCACGCTGGCCCAGCCATGTCCGAAAGCCATCGCACCTGCGGCCACCGTGCGGCCGTTTTCGCGCACGCTGGCATAGAGCGAGCCCTTGGCGCGGGCCAGCGCACGCACGCGATGGGCGCCGTCCACCGGATCGAAGCCCTCGCCGAGAAACAGCGCCGCCCAGGCGTCGTCGGGTGCGCGGTCGACATCGGCCAATGCGCCGGCACCGGCACCAGTTCCCGCGGCCGCGACTTGCCGCATCTGCCGCACCGTTCCGATCTGCACGCAGGTGGGGTTGTCTTCGACGTAGTGCCGCCGCTCCAACTCGGCCCGCAGGCTGTCGAAGCACTCGGCGTCGGCCAGCCGCAGCGCCGGCACGACCTGGCGGCTGTCGTAGCGGTCCTCGATGCGATCGAGCGTGCCGGCGTCCACCGCGCTGCGGTGCAGGGGAACCGCCGACCTCGCGCGCTTGACGGTGCCGCCGTCGAAGGGCAGCAGCCAGCCGTCCAGTTCTTCTGACGCCTCGGGCGACACCGCCGCGACAGTGGCGCGCTCGATGGCCTCGATGTCGGCAATGCTCGGCGCTGTGGTCATTGGATGTTGGCTTCCGGTGGGGTGTACTTGGCGGCCGCCACGCTCTTGAGCAGTGCCTCTCGCTGGTTGCGGCTGATGCCGCGCACGCTTTCGGCGACCCACTTGGTGCGGTCCGAGTCGATGTGTCCGTCGCGCCGCCATTGCTCGAGCACGGCTTGCGGCTTGTGCAGCATCGCGGCGAGCCAGACGGCCTGTGCGGGCTCCAGCGTGCGCGCGCTGCGCTTGAAGTAGCGCCGCGCCGCCGCCTCGGCGCCGCAGATGTTGCCGCCCCAGGGCGCGTTGTCCAGATAGAGCTGCAGGATGCGGGCCTTGCCCAGCGTCTGCTCCATCTCGACCGCGTAGAGCATTTCGCGCAGCTTGCGCTCGGCCGTGCGGTCGCTGCCGGTCACCAGCAGCTTGGCGAGTTGCTGCGTGAGCGTGCTGCCGCCGCGCTTGGTCTGGCCTTCCTTCTGGTTGTTGTCGATCGACGCGAGGATCTCGGTGATGTCGTAGCCCGCGTGCGTGAAGAAGCGCTGGTCCTCCGCCGCGATGACGGCACGCGCGAGCCAGCTGTCGTTGGCCAGCTTGGCGGACGGGCCGCAACTGGTGCGCGCCCCGAGCATCGCCTCGGTGCCCAACCCCTGGACGGTGAACTGGCTGATGACGGGCTGCACCGCGAAAGTGGCTTCGGGCAAGACCAGCTGGGCGCTCAATGCGAGCGTGCCGCCGATGCGCGCGCGCTGAAGCTCGGGCAGCGTGGGCACCAGCACCGCATACCAGCGCGCGATGGGCGCATCCTGGACCTTGGCGGCGAGATGCAGGTTCTTCGGGGCGAGGCGGCCTTCCCACGTGCCCTGGAGCATGTCCGTCTCGGTGGTCCGGGGCGTGGCTTCGAACGTGCCGGTCAGGGTGTTGCCGTCGCGCCGAACGGTGGCGACCAGGCGCTCGACCTTGAGCGGCTGCGTGCCGAGCGCCGGCACCTCGATGCTGCAAGGTTCGCAGCGCATTTCCTGCAGGCCGGCCGCCTCTTTCCAGCTGAAGCGCACGGTGCCGAAACGGGTGTCGAGCGAATGGCCGTCCAGCCGCGGCGCGAACCACGGCGACGTGGCCAGCCGCATGGCCGTCGGCACGCCGATCTCGAAATCGAGCGGGCCGGCCTTCACCGACGTGCTCCATTCGCCCGCCGCCGGTGCCAGCGCGATCTTGACTATCAAAAAGATAGCTACAAACGCTGTCAACACGAGGGCCAGCAGCCCGAAAAGCACAAATCGCAGGGTCTTCTTCACAAACACGCTCTCACATCGGTCTCGCCACCGTGACGGCTTGCCACGGACCGGTCGACTGTCCACTGGCCGCCGACCAATACCAGGCTGAAGTGTCGGTGAAAGCCGTGCCTTGGGCATCGACGATGCGCTCGCAAACCCGGAACTTTTGCGCGCCGTGCCGTTGCGCAACAAAACAGCGCCACAAACGCTCCTGCGCGTCGCGTTCCAGCCGCGCCTGTTGGATGCGGTAGCCGAGCGCGCGGTAGCAGTCCGCGGCCGGATGGAGCATGCGGGTGGGCTGCTTCACCTCGCGCATCACGAGCGTCTGGGTGCCGTCCGTCATGCGTCCGATGGCGCCGGGGAAGCGGTCGGCGAAACGCTGCTCGACTTCGCTCAATGCGAGCGGGCGCAACGGAACTCCGTCCCACTGGCTCGGCCACTCGTGCGAGACGGCCATCGCTTCGGGCGTGGCCGGTGCCCGCAGCGCCGCCGCGGTCGACCACAACATGCACAGCAGCATCGCCAGCGCGAAGGCCGTCTTGTGGCCGATGCGGTTGATGAAATGGTTGGCGAACCAGCGCTCAAAGAACGGTGTCGACATGGCGGCCTCCTTGTGTGGTGATAAGGCCCTGAATGGGGTGATCGGCCGGCTCCGGCACGGTGCGTGCAGGCACCATCAGGCGGGCGATGCAGCCGCACACGGACGCCAGCACGACCAGGCCCAGCGCGTTGTGCGCCCACGGCGCCAATGCATGGCCCGCGCCTTCGGACGCGATGAGCACGCTGTTGCGCACGATGTTGCCGGCCAGCACCAGCAGGCCGACCATCGGCAGGCGTCGCAGGAACGCCTTGTCGCTGCGGCGCGCCCACAGCGCGACGGCACAGGCGGCGAAGTAGCCCAGCCACACCATCTGCACGCCGGAGCAGGGCGCATCGACGATCACCAGGCGGCCATCGACCATCAGGCTCGTGCCTTCGCGCACCACGTCGAAACCCGGCGCGAGCAACCAGCGGCTGGCCTCGGCCGTCACCACGCGCAGCGGATAGCCCGCATAGAACTGCAGCGACGACAGCAGCGGCAGAGCGAGCACCGCGAGTCCCACCACCGGCAGCGCGGCGACGCGCCTCGGCAGAAAAGCCAGCAAGCCACAGGCCAGTGCCAGCACCGCCACCAATCCTGCCGCCAGCGGCGGCAGCGCCGGCACGACACCGAGCCCCGCGCGCAGCACCGTGGCAAGCACGGTGCCCACGCCCGCCAGCGCCAGCCAGCCCAGCCGCGGCGAAGCGCGCAACTCGCGCCGGCATTGCCACGCCAACGCAGCCAGTGCAACCAATGCCACCAGACCCAGTGGATCGTCGGAGCCGTCGCGCATGCGCTGGACCATCCACGCCCAGGTGGGTGCGAGCGCGGCGAACTGCAGCGCAAGCCAGGCGGCGGCCGGCGTGCGGTCGATGTGAATGCCCCAGTCCACGATGCGCGGATGACGGTGGGCGAGCGTTGCCAGAGACATGTTTTTCTTCCCGCTCGTTCAGGAGGTGAACCGGCGCGCGTCGTTGCGGCGCGCACGACGGCGCAGCATGGCGAGCATCGACAGCACGACGGCAATGGCGCCGAGCGTTTCGGGTTCGGGCGTGCTGGGCACCTCGGCGCCCAACGCCGGGATTGCAAGGTCGCTCACGCCTTGGGGCATCGGCAGCGGCTGGTTCACATCGACGCTGTTCTGCGGCGCCAGGTTGCGCACCACCTTGTCGACCGCGATGAAGCTCGTGTACTGCGTGAGCAGGCTGTACTTCAGGCCCAGCTCGGTGATGCGCTCCTTGAAGGCCGCGCCGCCTTCGAGCGTTTCCTGGTCGCTCAGGCTCTGGATGCGATGGCGTGCCCACAGCGTGCGCAGGGCCGCGGTGTCCAGGCGGGTGCGGTCGTCGATGCGCACCTCCTGGCGGTACGGGCCGCTCGCGCTCCGGCCTTCGATGATCACGCGGCCCTTGGGGTCGCCACGCCATTTGCCGAACACGATCACCGGGCGCTCGCCGAGCACGTCGGGCAGTGCTTGCGGTTCCACGTCGTACACGTCGAGGCCGCCGAAAGTGGCCTTCACACTGGTGAGCACCGGCGACTCCACCATGCGGCGAAAGCGCGCGGCCTGCTCCGGGGCCTGAACAGGGTCGGTGATGATGAACGGCTCGCCCATGCCGGCGCGTGCAATGCCTTCCATCAGGCTGCGGTTCACGGAAGAACCGATGCCGAAGGCGAACACGTTGGCCTTGGAGAGGTTGTTGCGCACCAGGTCGAAGGCTTCGCGCTCGACCGTCACGTAGCCGTCGGTCACCACGACAACGGTGCGCGACACGTTCTCTTCCTTCGGCTCGGCATAGACGCGCTTCAACGCAGGGATCAGCTCGGTGCTGCCGCTGCCGCTGTAGTTCTTGATCGTCGCGAGCGCCTGCTCGATGTTGGCGCGCGTGGCCGGCACCGACTTCGGCGAGAGCATCTTGTTGCTGCCCGAGAAGAGCAGCACGTTGAAGGTGTCGCTCGGGCGCAGGCCGCCGATCAGGCGTTCGAGCACCGTCTTGGCGGTGTCGAGCGGAAAGCCATGCATCGAGCCCGAGATGTCGACCACGAAGATGTAGTCGCGCGGAGAAATCGCGCTGGCGGCCACGGCCTTCGGGGGCTCGACCATCGCGAGGAAGAAGTTCTCGGCGTTCTCGCCCTGGCCCTTGTAGAGCATCAGGCCCGATTCGATTTTCTCGCCCGCGAGCCGATAGTCGAGCACGAAGTCGCGGTTGTCGGCAGGGCGGCCATCGGCCACGAGTGCGATATCGGCATGCTGGTCTTCGTCGCTCTTCTTCACGTCGATGGCGTGGGTGGTCGAGCGCACTTCCTTCAGGCCCATCGGCGTGTCGATGGTGGCCTTCAGCTTGAAGCTGGTGCTCGGTGCGACGCCCGCGTGCAGCGTGGGTTGCGCAGCCCACTTGGCTTGTGCGTTTTCCGATTGCGGACTGTTGTAGCGCGGTCCGACCACGGTCGGGAACACGAACTCATAGTTGCCCGATTGCGGCACCAGGAGCTCGGTGTAGCGCAGCTCCACCTTCACGTCGTCGCCGGGCAGGATGTTGGCGACGTTCATCTGGAACACGTTCGGCAGATGCTGCTCAAGCAGCGCGGCGGTCTTGCCTTCTTTCTTGGCAGTGTCGTATTCGATCTGCGCTTGCTTCTTCTCGCGGATCTGCGCGGTGATCAGGCGATCAGCCAACCGGACGTTGAGGCCGCTCACGGCAGCCTTGGTCGAACCGGGGAACACGTATTTGGCCTCGATCGCGCGCTGGCCTTCGTTGCGGTAGGTCTGCGTGACCGTGACATCGGCGATCACGCCCGAGATCTTCACGGCGACTTCCGTGCCCTTGAGCGGCAGGCGGTCGACCGAAGGGTCGTCGCTCTTGACGAAGAAATAGGGGCTCTCGGTCTTCAGGCGCGGTCCGGCAGGCGCTTCCTGCGCATGCACCGGGCGCAGGCCCATGGCGATGAAGCCCGCGGTCGCCAGGCTCACGGTGGCGAGCCAGAGCCAGCGGCCGGGGCGTGGGGTGGTGGTGGCATCCATGGCGGGGGTCCTTGTCCGTGCGAACTTGCACGGCCGCAACTTTCTTTGCCGCACGAGAAGGCAGTTGGAAGGCTCGTTGAAGTCACCGGCCACGAACGCCGCGCTGTGTGAAGCCTGTGTGAAGTGACCCCGCACCGGCGCTTCACACAAGCTTCGGATCGCGCAGGGAGCATCGCGGCTCCGCCACCGAAGAGGAGAAAAAATCATGCTTCAGTTCCTGAAGGCACTTCAGACATCCGTGCTGGCCAAGGTGGCCGGCCTGTTCTTCCTGACGCTGCTGCTTTGCATTCCGCTCGCGGAGATCGACTCGATCAACAACGCACGCGGCGAGAGCCAGCGCGAAGCCGCCCAGGAACTCGCCGCCACCTATGCCAGCAGCCAGACCATGATCGGTCCGCTGTTGCTGGTTCCGTATGTCGAGCGCTGGATGGAGCCGCTGCGCGATGCGCAAGGCAAGGTGATCGGCCAGGAGCAGCGCAGCAAGGAAATGGTCCATGCGGTGTTTCCCGACAAGCTGCACATCGAAGGCTCGATGACGCCGCAGGAGCGTTATCGCGGCATCTTCAAGATTCCGTTCTATACGCTCAACGCCGCGCTGAGCGGTGGTTTCACGGCTTTCGATCCCAAGGTCCTGCCTCACAGCGAGACCGACTCGAAGATCGAGTTCAAGGCGCCTTTCATCGCCTTCAACGTGAGCGACCTGCGCGGCCTCGACGGCTCGCCGGCGCTGGTGATGGGCGGCGAGGCGCTGCGTTTCAAGCAACGCGTGCCGGGCCTTGCCGACAACGCCTGGTTCGCCGATGGCATCCATGCGCCGATCACTGGTGCCGCACTCGCCGCATGGCAGGCCAACACCCCGCTGACCTTCGAGATGAAGCTTGGCCTGGTCGGCCAGGACACCCTCGCCATTGCGCCCATCGCCGACAACACCACCGCGCGCCTCACCTCGCCCTGGGCGCACCCCAGCTTCGGTGGCCGCTTTCTCGCTGCGCAGCGCAACGTGACGCCACAGGGCTTCGATGCGCAATGGCGCATCTCGTCGCTCGTGACCTCGGCGCGCGAACAGGTACGCGCCGGACTCTCCGGCCGCGTCGATGGCAGCGACGCAGCCGCGACGGCAAGCAGCGCCCGTCCGCAACGCAATCTCGGTCCGCTGCAGACCTTCGACGTGTCGCTCGCGCAGCCGATCAACGTCTATTCGATGAGCACGCGCGCCGGCAAGTACGGCATGCTCTTCATCGGCCTGGTGCTGATGGCGGCCTTCATGTTCGAACTGTTCCGCAAGTTGCGCCTGCACCCGATCCAGTACGGCCTGGTCGGTCTTTCGATCGCGCTGTTCTTCCTGCTGCTGCTCGCGCTGTCCGAGAAGTTCGCGTTCTGGATCGCCTATGCGGGCGCAGCCAGCGCAAGCGTCGCACTGCTCGCCGTGTACTTCAGCGCCGTGCTCGGCGGCTGGCGGCGCGGCTTGTCGTTCGGTGCCTTCATCGCGCTGTTGTATGGCGCGCTCTATGGGCTGCTCGCCTCCGAAAGCAATGCGCTGCTGCTCGGCGCGCTGCTGATCTTCGGCATGCTGTCCGCGCTGATGCTGGTGACGCGCAAGGTCGACTGGTATGCGCTGTCGCGGCGCGCCGAACCTGCGGTACCCGCAGCACAAGGCGCATGAAACGCCTGCGGTTCGCGCTCGGCGCCCTCGGCTGGCTGGTGCTGGCAGCACTGTGGTTCTGGTCCTGGCACCTGAAGGACCCGCATCTGCGCTTCATGCGTGCATGGGAGTTGCCGGTCCTGCTGGGTGCGCTGGGTGTGAGTGCGGTGATCGCATGGTGCTTCGGCCGCCGCGCACTGCGGCCCGTGTCGCTGGGCCTGGTGTTTGCCGCGCTGCTCACCGCCCTCGGAAATGAAGCGGTGAGCCTGCATCGCCGTGCCGAGGTGCCCGCTTCATCCGGCCCTGTGGCGCAGATGCTCGGTGCCCATTTCATGGTCGGCTACGACGATGCGAAAGACCTGCACGAGCTCGCTCGCAAGGGCTTGATCGGCGGCGTGTTCATCACGGGCCGCAATGTGAAGGGACGCACGGCCATCGAGTTGCGCAAGGAGATCGACGACTTGCAGACGCTGCGCCGCGAAGCCGGCCTGCCTCCGCTGATCGTCGCGACAGATCAAGAGGGCGGCGCCGTGTCGCGCCTCTCGCCTCTGATCGAACGCCAGCCCGGCCTCTCCACGCTCATCGACGCCGACGTGCCCGAGGCCGAACTTGCACAGCGCGCCCACGCCTACGGCGCGCAGCAAGGCCGCTCGCTTGCCGCGCTCGGCATCACGCTCAACTTCAGCCCCGTGGTCGACCTGCGCACCGGACGCGCGCCGGGCCGGTGGGACTTCCACACCCGCATCGACGAACGCGCCATCTCGGCCGATCCCGCACTCACCGCGCAGGTGGCGCTCGCTTACGAGCAAGGCCTCGAGTCGGCTGGCGTGCGCGGCACGCTCAAGCACTTTCCCGGACTCGGCGACGTGACCGAAGACACGCACCACTTCGCCGCGACACTGCGCACGCCTGTGGCCCGACTTGCAACACATGACTGGAAGCCGTTTCAAGACGTGTCGAAAAACTCGAACGCCGCGATCATGCTCGGCCATGTGCTCGTTCCGGAACTCGATGCGGTCTATCCGGCCTCTTTCTCGCGCAAAATCGTGCAGCAGCTGATTCGCGGCGAGTGGGGCTACCAGGGCCTGCTCGTCACCGACGATCTGACGATGGGCGCGGCCTACAACCGCGGGCTGTGCGATGCCACGGTCCGCGCCCTCGATGCCGGTGTGGACCTGGTGTTGATCGCCTTCGACCACGACAAGTATTTCGACGCCATGCATTGCGCGCAACAGGCCGCGCAGCGCGGCGCACTCGACCTGCCGATGCTGGAACGCAGCGGCGCCCGCCGGCTCCAACCCCTTCGCTAGCCACTTTCCTTATGTTCAAACGTTCAAGCCCCTCCCGATCCGACGACGGCGCCATGCCGGACGAACGCAGCGCCCGCTGGAAACTCATCGGCAAATGGAGCGCCATCGTGGCGGGCTCCGGCGCGCTGGTGGTGCTGGTCGCATCCATCGTCGCGGTGGTCGCCATCTATCCGAAGCTGCCCGACATTTCCGAGCTCGCCGACTACCGGCCCAAGCTGCCGCTGCGCGTGTACTCGACCGAGGGCACGCTGATCGGCGAATTCGGCGAAGAGCGCCGCAACCTCACGCCCTTCGCAAGCATCCCCAAGGTCATGAAAGATGCGGTGCTGGCAGTGGAGGACGCACGCTTCTACGATCACGGCGGCGTCGACTACAAGGGCTTCATGCGCGCCGCGGTGGCCAGCCTCAAGGGCGGCCGGAAGCAAGGCGCCTCGACCATCACGATGCAGGTGGCGCGCAACGTCTACCTGAGTTCGGAGCGCACGCTCAGCCGCAAGACCTACGAGATCATGCTGGCCTTCCGCCTGGAGCAACAGCTCACGAAGGACCAGATCCTGGAGATCTACCTGAACCAGATCTACCTGGGCAATCGTGCCTACGGTTTCGCTGCCGCATCCGAGGCTTATTTCGGCAAGCCCCTGCAGAACGTGACCATCGCCGAAGCCGCGATGCTCGCCGGTCTGCCCAAGGCCCCCGGTGCGAACAACCCGGTGGCGAACCCGCGCCGCGCGCGCGCGCGGCAGCTCTATGTGATCGACCGCATGCAGGAGACCGGCTTCATCACCGCCGAGCAGGCGGCCGAGGCGAAGAAGGAAGAACTGCACCTGCGCGATGCGGCCGACCCGAACCGCCTGCATGCCGAGTACGTCGCAGAAACCGTGCGGCAGATGATGTACGCGCAGTACGGCGACAGCATCTACACCAGCGGCATGAAGGTCTACACCTCGCTGGTCGCTGCCGACCAGGCGGCGGCCTACAAATCGCTGCGCAAGGGCATCATGGATTACGAGCGGCGCCAGGTCTATCGCGGGCCCGAGAAGTTCGTGGATCTGCCGACCGAGCAGAAGGAAGTCGATGAGGCCGTCGACGACGCGCTTGCAGAGCATCCCGACAACGGCGACGTGATCGCCGCCGTCGTGCTCGATGCCAACGCGAAGGAAATCAGCGCTGTGCGCGCCAACGGCGAAGCGATCCAGATCACAGGCGAAGGCCTGAGGCCCGCGCAGTCGGGCCTCGCAGCCAAGGCACCGCCCAACATCAAGATCCGCCGCGGCGCGGTGATCCGCGTGGCGAAGACGCCGAAGGGCACCTGGGAGATCACGCAGCTGCCCGAAGTGGAAGGCGCATTCATCGCGATGGACCCGCGCAGCGGCGCGATCAAGGCCTTGGTGGGCGGTTTCGATTTCGGCAAGAACAAGTTCAATCACGTGACGCAGGCCTGGCGCCAGCCGGGTTCGAGCTTCAAGCCATTCATCTATTCGGCGGCGCTCGAAAAAGGCTTCACGCCCGCCACCGTGGTGAACGACGCACCGCTGTACTTCGATGCCAGCGCCAACGGCGGCCAGCCCTGGGAGCCGAAGAATTTCGAAGGCACGTACGAAGGCCCGATGCCGCTGCGCACCGCGTTGATGAAATCCAAGAACCTGGTGACGCTGCGCGTGCTGCAGTCGATCGGCGCGCCCTATGCGCAGGACTGGGTCACCAAGTTCGGCTTCGACAAGGACAAGCAACCCGCCAACCTGCCGATGGGCCTGGGCGCGGGATCGGTCACGCCGATGCAGATGGCCGTGGGCTACTCGGTGTTCGCCAACGGCGGCTACCGCGTCAATCCGTACCTGGTCACCCGCATCACCGACATGAAGGACAAGGTCATCATGGAAACCGAGCCGCCGGTGCTCGACGAAGCGCGGCGCGCCATTCCTGCGCGCAACGCCTTCGTCATGGACTCGCTGCTGCAAAGCGTGGTGAAGGGCGGCACCGCTTTCAAGGCGCACCAGGCCTTGAAGCGCGACGACCTCTACGGCAAGACCGGCACCACCAACGATTCCTTCGACACCTGGTTCGCGGGCTTCCAGCCCACGCGCGTGGGCATCGCATGGATCGGCTACGACACGCCTCGCCAGCTCGGCGTGCGCGGCGAAACCGGCGGCAGCCTGAGCCTGCCGATCTGGATCGGCTACATGCAATCGGCGCTGCAGGGCGTGCCGGTGACGCAGCCGGCCGAACCGCCCGGTGTGGTGAACATCGACGGCGAGTGGTACTTCGACGACTTCACGCCGGGCCACAACGTGGCGAGCCTGGGCCTGGAGAACGCCGAGCAGGCGCCGCCGCCGGTGGAAGAGCTCACCGGCGCACCGATCGGGGCACCACCGCCGCCTGAAGAGCGCAACCGCATCCTCGATTTCTTCAGGTAGCAGGCGGCGAACGAAGGGAACAGGGAGGCCGCCGGGTCTCTACACTCGGCGCAGTCCCTCCCTCCCTTTGGCCGAACGCATTCATGGAAATCCTCACGCTGGTGGCGCTGCTTCTTGTCGGCGCCTACATCCTCAAGTCCAGAGACCAGCGCCAGCGTATCGCGCTGCTGGGAGGCCACCTCGGCCAGTACCAGATCGAAAAGCTCATGGAGAGCCTGACCCAGGGGTACCTGCGTTGCCTCGGCGAGGATGATCCCGAACGCCGCCAGCAGATCTGGAGCCTGCTCGACACCACCGAGGAAAAGCTCTCGGCGCAGTTCGACGGCTTCGCTGCCGGATTCGCGCGCCTCCCCGAGGCCGACACGCGTGTGAGCAAGCTGCCCATCGCCATTCCCTACGCGCACAAGCTGTTCCCGGCCGCGACCTTCGACCTGCGCGAAGCACTGAACATCCATGCACGCGGCATTGCCGGCGTGATGAAGAACGCGTCGAACCGTCCTGCCAAGTCCAAGGCCTTCACCATGTCGGCCGAGCTGTTCCTGATGCAGCACACCTGCCACTGGTTCTGCAAGTCGAAGACGGTGGCGTCGGCGCGCATGCTGGCGCGGCACCAGACTTCGTACGAGCAGCTGCTCGATGCGGTGAGCCCCGAGACGCGCCGCGCATACGGCACCCTGACGGGTCAGTGATGTGACAACAGCGGCAGCGTGAGCGTCGCCACCGCGCCGCCGCGCGTCGCATTGCCAAGCTCGATGCGCCCACGGTGCAGTGCGGCGATTTCCTTCACGAACGCGAGCCCCAGCCCCGTGCTTTTCTTCTGGCTGTGCGGCCGCGCGAGCGAATAGAACTTCTGGAAGACCTTTTCCTGCGCGTAGTCCGGAATACCCGGTCCGTGGTCGCGCACGCTCACGCGCGCGAGCTTCGACGTGGTCTCCAGCGCCAGCAGCACTTCGCTGCCCTGCGGTGAAAAATCGATCGCGTTGTCCAGCAGGTTGCTGATCGCGCGGCGCAGCAGGAACGGGTCGCCCTCCGTGCTGGCTTCGGTGCGGATGTTCACCAGGAGACGAATGTTCCGCTTGGCCGCCGCGGGCTGCGCGCTGATGGCGATGTCGTCGATCAGCGAAGCCAGCGGCACGGGCTCGGTGCGCTCCAGCGCGCGCCGCGTTTCGAGCGCGGTGAGTTCCATCATGCGGTCGACGATTTCCTGGATGCGCTGCGTCTCGCGCTCGATGTTCTTGAGGAACCGCTCGCGCTCCGCATGCGGCATCGACGGCTCCTGCAGGAGCTCGGCGGCGCCGCGGATCGCCGAGAGCGGGCTCTTCACTTCGTGGGTGAAGGTCTGCACGTAGTCGGCGACGTAGTTGCGGCCCGTCAGCGCATCGCGCATTTCGCTGAAGCCGGTGCGCACCGCATCGACCGCGCGCCGCGCCATGCGCGAAAAGCTCAAGGTGCGCTGCGCCCGCACCCAGGTCCAGTAGTCCGAGATCAACCCGAAGGGCCGCACCAGCCAGACCGAGACGATCACCGCCAGCAGCAACAGCGCCAGGCCCGAACCCACGCCGACCCACAGCGTGCGGGCCCGCGCGTCTTCCACGAACTGGCCGAAGCTCTGAACCGGCTTGCCGACGCTGACCATGCCGACGATCTCGTTGTTCCAGCGGATCGGTGCGCCCACGTACATCACCGAAGTGCGCGGATCGCCGTCGACATCGCGCGAAGTGCGCGCACCGTAGAGGCCGGCGAGCGTGCGGCTCACGTCGCTCCATTGCGAGTAGTCGGCGCCCAGGTGCCTGCCGAGCGAATCGAACATCACGCGGCCACCGCGGTCGGTCACGTAGACGCGCAGTTCCACCTGGCTCTTGTGCAGGTTGTAGATCTGCGCCGAGAACTCGCGCGCGTAGACCGTGCGGAACAGCGGCTCCAGCCGCGCGGTGTTGATCGCGCCGGCGATCACGTCCTGCTCCACCAGGCTGGCCATGAGCTGCGAGGTCTCGACCAGCGACTCCTCGGCCGATTCGCGGTAGCGCGGATCGATGTCCGACACCACGCGATAAAGCAGGAAGGCAATGCCCGCCGTGTAGATCAGCAGGATGCCGATGAAGATCCGCGTGCGTCTTGTCAAAGCCTGGCTCTCCCCCAGGCTTGCCCACTCCGTGTGGCCTCCAACCCCCTCGCCGGGGGCAATACCTGCGGCCCGGCAAAGCCGGTTCCGCGGTATTCCCCGAAAAGGCAGACCCGGGCCGGTGTCATGCCTTTGATGGCAGTTCTTCGTTCAAGGCGTAGCCGGTGCCGCGCAGCGTGCGGATCGGCTCCACGTCGGGCGCCACCGCCTTGAGCTTGGCGCGCAGCGTCTTGATGTGCGCGTCGACCGTGCGATCGAAGCTGTCGCTGGCGTCGTCCCAGACGTGTTCGAGCAATTCGTCGCGCGTGAAGACGCGGCCGGGCCGCTGCACCAGCAGCCGGAGAAGGCCGTATTCGTAGCGCGAGAGCTCCAGGAGCCGGCCGTAATAGCGGATCTGCATGCGCTCGTTGTCGAGCGCGAAGGGCATTGGCGGGGTCTGCGGGGCCGCTGGAGGCACCGGGGGCGAATTTTGAGGGGGTACCCCGTTTCCGGGCACTGCGGCCGTTCCCGGGCCTCCAGAGCTGTTGCGCGTGCTGCGCCGAAGGATCGTGCGGACCCGGGCAACCAGTTCGCGTGGCGAGAACGGCTTGGCGATGTAGTCGTCGGCGCCCAGTTCCAGGCCCACGACACGGTCGATTTCGTCGCTGCGCGCGGTGAGAAACAGCATCGGGATCTCCGGCCCGCCTTGCGACTGGTTCAGCGCTCTCAGGCGCTTGAAGAGCTCGAAACCATTGAGATCGGGCAGTCCGATGTCCAGGATGGCCAGCGCCGGCGGTTCCTGCGCGAACTGCGCGATCGCTTCTTCGGCGGTGGCGCACCAGACCGGCGTGAAGCCGTCGCTCTTCAGGACGTATTGCAGGGTGTCGGCGATGCCCGATTCGTCTTCGGCGATCAGGATCCGGGGTTTGAAGCTCATCCGCGAATGTTAGCGAGGGGAAAGAAGGACGGCGGGCCCGCTTTCTCGCCCGAGGCGCCGGGGACCGGCGCGGCCTTTCGCGGCTTTTTTTTGGCGCGGCGCTCTTTGTGTCTTCTATTTCTTATTCTTCTTATTCAAATTAGTAGTAGTAGATAAGGGAAGCGCTCTTCTGTGGACAGGGCACTTTTTTCGTTATACGACAAGGACTTGTCATTGCTCTGTCACTGTGCGCAGCTGCGCTTTCGGGATGTACCCGCAAAAGGGACAACATTGGGTAACCTGTCCGCCCTGTGGATAACCCATGGCTTGTGCCAAAACTCTCCCCAGAGTTGTCCTTTGACAGTCCCCGGAAAATCTGCGAAAGGCGGTTTTCGGTCCAGAAAATCCAGTGCCTCTTATTTGTGCAATATGTAGATTTCCCTTTGAAATCAACCACTTGCCACACCCCTACACAGAAGTGCCGACGTTATCCACAGAGTTGCCCAAGTTTTGCGGGGACAACGCGAGAGGAACCTTCGAGTCCTTGGGCGACCCAACGCCGTCCTTCACATTGCAAAAAATTTCGAACATGACACCTTCAGAAACCAAGGCCATCGTGACCCTGAGCCTGCTGGCTGCCTTTGTCGATGGCGAGAAACACGAGCGTGAGCGCGCCGAGATCAAACGCATTGCGGAGGGCCTGTCGCAAGCCGACGGGCTGAACCTGCCAACGCTCTATCAGGACGTGCTGATGAAGCGCGTATCGCTGGCTTCGGTGGCGGGGGAGCTGTCCAGCAACGAATCGAAGCAGCTCGCCTATGAAATGGCGGTGTGCGTGTGCGACGCCGACGGCGCGCAGTCGGAAGCGGAGCGCATGTTCCTGATGGACGTGCGCACCTCGCTCGGCCTGGATGCCTCGGCGGCGCGGTTCTCGCAGCAGGCTGAAGAAATTGCCGCGGTGCCCGTGGCTGCGGCAGCAGGAACCGCAGTGACAGCGGTGGCCGCCCCCAACACGCCCGACAGCGCCGAACTCGACAAGTCGATCCTCAATGCCGCCATCCTCAACGGTGCGCTCGAACTGCTGCCCGAGACGCTCTCGACCATGGCGATCATTCCGCTGCAGATGAAGCTGGTCTACCGCATCGGCCAGGCACATGGCTACCAGCTCGACAGCGGCCACATCAAGGATTTCCTGGCCACCGTGGGTGTGGGCCTGACCTCGCAGTACCTGGAACAAGCCGGGCGCAAGCTGCTCGGTGGCCTGCTCGGAAAGGTGGGCGGTGGTTTGCTGCGTGGCCTTGGCAACCAGGCCGTGAGCTCGGGCATGAGCTTCGCCTCGACCTATGCGCTCGGCCATGTGGCCAAGCGCTACTACGCCGGCGGCCGCACGCTCTCGACGCAGATGCTCAAGGACGCGTTCTCGGGCGTGGTGAAGGAAGGGCAGAGCCTGCAGACGCAATATCTGCCGGCCATCCAGGAGAAGGCCCGCACGCTGGACGCGGGCAAGGTGCTCTCGCTGGTGCGAGGCGCCTGAAACAGGCTCTCCCCCAGGCTTCGCGCACTGCGTGTCGCTTCTCCAACCCCCTCACCGGGGGCAACACCAGCGGCCCGGCAAAGCCGGTTCCGCGGTGTTTCTGGACGAGAGAACTGGCTAAACCTTGCTCAGGTCGTCGAGGATCGGGCAGTCGGGGCGCGCATCGCCATGACAGCAATGCACGAGGTGCGCGAGCGTGTTGCGCATCGACTGCATGTCCGCGATGCGCTGCTCCAGCTCTCCCAGATGTTTCTCTGCAATCCGCTTGACGCTCGAACTCGCGCGCCGGCGGTTGTGCCAGAGGCCCACCAGCTCGGCGATTTCTTCCATCGAAAAGCCGAGGTCGCGTGAGCGCTTGATGAAGCGCAGCGTGTGCACATCGGCCTCGCCGTACTGGCGGTAGCCGCTGTCGGTGCGCGCCACCGCCGGCAGGAGGCCCAGCCCCTCGTAGTGCCGGACCATGCGCGCCGACACGCCCGACAGGCGCGCGGCTTCGCCGATGGCGACCTGGCCCGTCATCATTGAACGGCGTAGCCTGCGTTCTCGATCGCGGCCACGATGTCCTTGCGCGGCTGCTCGCTCAGTACGTCGACATGGCCGGTTTCAAGGTCTACCGTGACCTGCGCTTCGGGATCGACCGTCTGCACCGCGTTCTGCACTGCGTTGACGCAGTGGCCGCAGCTCATGCCCGAGACCTGGAATTTCTGGCTCATCGTTCTGACTCCTTGTTGGGTGGATGGATGAAGGGTTGAATGAAACGAGCCGCCAGTTTGAACCCTCTCACGATGTCAACGTCCAGCGAAGGGGCACTTCCAATTCGGGCTTGACCTTGCCATGGTGTGAGGCTTTAGTCTTCGGCACATGGAAACCTTGCAGCAACATCCTTTGGCCGCCACTGCCACGCTGGACCTCTCGGTCGGTGGCATGACCTGCGCTTCGTGCGTGATGCGCGTGGAGCGCGCCCTCAAGAACGTGCCTGGCGTGCAGGACGTCAGCGTGAACCTCGCCACCGAGTCGGCCCGCGTGGTGACCACCAGTGCCGAAGACATGGACGCACGCCTGCGGCGTGCCGTGCGGGCGGCAGGCTACGAACCGCGTGCCGCAAGCACCGCGGCCGACGAGGCGGCGGCCTTGTCACCATGGCATGGTTTCGGCCCGGTGGCCATTGGCCTCGCGCTGTCGATTCCGTTGCTGGCACCCATGCTCGGCGATCCCTTCGGGCAGGACTGGATGCTGCCGCCCTGGCTGCAGTTGCTGCTTGCCGCACCGGTCCAGTTCTGGCTCGGTGCGCGTTTCTATCGCGCGGGCTGGCATGCGGCCAAGGCCCTCACCGGCAACATGGACCTGCTGGTGGCGCTCGGCACCAGCGCGGCGTTCGGCCTGTCACTCTGGCTGTGGTGGCGCTCGGCCACTGGCGAGCATGCGGGTCACGGCGAGATGCCGCACCTGTACTTCGAAGCCGCGGCGGTGGTGATCACGCTGGTGCTGCTCGGAAAGTGGCTCGAGGCGCGTGCCAAGCGCCAGGCGACTTCCGCAATTCGCGCGTTGCAGCAACTGCGCCCGGAAGTAGCGCACCTGGTGGGCGCGCGCGGCGAAAGCGACGTGCCGCTCGCCGAGGTGATGGTGGGCGACCGCCTCGCCGTGCGTCCCGGCGAGCGCGTACCGGCCGATGCGCGCGTGATCGAAGGGCAGTCCGAGGTCGACGAGTCGATGCTCACCGGCGAACCGCTGCCGGTG
Source organism: Variovorax boronicumulans (assembly GCF_030812215.1). Classification (GTDB taxonomy): domain Bacteria; phylum Pseudomonadota; class Gammaproteobacteria; order Burkholderiales; family Burkholderiaceae_C; genus Variovorax; species Variovorax boronicumulans_C. The sequence goes on from NZ_JAUSSG010000006.1 coordinate 303,191, forward strand.
GCCAAGGGACCTGGCGATGCGCTCACGGGCGGCGCGGTCAACGGCGACGGCCGGATGGTGATCGAAGTGAAGGCGGTCGGCGCCGAGAGCGTGCTGGCACGCATCATCCGGCTGGTCGAGGACGCACAGGCCGCCAAGGCGCCGATCCAGCGGTTGGTGGACAAGGTCGCGGCCGTGTTCGTGCCGGTGGTGCTGGTGATTGCGCTGATCACGTTGGCGGGTTGGCTGATTGCGGGCGCGGGCATCGAAACTGCGTTGATCCATGCGGTCGCCGTGCTTGTCATCGCCTGCCCGTGTGCGCTGGGCCTCGCCACGCCGGTCGCGGTGATGGCTGGCACCGGCGTGGCCGCGCGGCACGGCATCCTGATCAAGGATGCGCGTTCGTTGGAGATTGCACACCGCGTCGACACCGTGGCCTTCGACAAGACCGGTACGCTGACCTTGGGCCGCCCCGTGCTCACTGCATTGCTGCCGGTTGCAGGCACCGAGGCCACGAAAGACCAATTGCTCGCCACCGCCGCCAGTCTTCAGGGCGGCAGCGAACATCCGCTCGCCCGTGCCGTGCTTGTCGCCGCGGCGGAACGCGGCGTGCAGGCGCCGCCTCTAGGTGCAATGCAGGCCATGCCGGGCCGTGGTGTTCGCGGCGAAGTGGATGGCGCCACCTGGGCCATCGCGAGCCTGCGCTGGTGCAGGGAACTCGACGCGATGCCCGCGGAAGCCGAGATCGAAAAACTGCAGGCGCAAGGCGCCACGGTGTCGGCGCTGCTGCGTTTCGATGAAGCTGGCGCAGCGCGCGTGCAGGCCTTGCTGGCCTTCGCCGACGAACCCAAGCCGCAAGCCGCCGAGGCCATCCGCACGCTGCGTGCGCGAGGCTTGCGCGTGGTGATGATCTCCGGTGACAACCTGCGCGCGGCGCAGGCCATGGCGACGCGGCTCGGCATTGCGATCGAGGATGTGCGTGCCGATGTGCTTCCCGCCGACAAGGCAGCACAGGTCAGCGCGTTGCGTCGCGATGGCCATGTCGTGGCGATGGTCGGCGATGGCGCCAACGATGCGCCCGCGCTCGCTGCGGCCGACGTGGGCATCGCGATGGCACCCTCGGGCGGCGGCACCGACGTGGCGATGGAAGCAGCCGGCATCACGCTGATGCGCGGCGACCTCGCGCTGGTGGCCCAGGCGTTCGAGCTTTCTGCTCGCACGGTGGCGAAGATCCGGCAGAACCTGTTCTGGGCCTTTGCCTACAACGTGGCCGGCATTCCGCTCGCGGCCTTCGGCTTGCTGAGTCCGGTGGTGGCCGGTGCCGCGATGGCGCTGTCGAGCGTGAGCGTGATGGCGAACGCGCTGCTGCTGCGCCGCTGGAAGCCTTGATCTGCTCTCTTCAGTCGAACAGCAGCGCCATCACGTGGTCGTCGATGGGCTCCGCATCGCCGGCCCGCTTGTAGAACTTGCGCAGCGTGCCTTCGCGCTGGAAGCCCAGCTTCTCGTAGAAGCGCAGGCCCGGCGCGTTGTCGCTTTCGACGCAGAGTTCGATGCGCTTGACGCCGGCAGCCTTCAGTTCGTCGATCGCCTGGCTCACCATCGCGAGCGCCACGCCTTTCCCGTGCAATGTGGGATCGACGGCCAGCGTGCCCAGGCTAGCCACATGCTGCACCCGACCCGGATAGCGCGTGGCGCGGTAGAAGCCGGCGATCCGGCCGTCCAGTTCGTAGACGAAGAAGCGTTCGCTCCCGACCATCTCCTGGTAGATGGGGCGAAAGTCCTCGAGCGGCATCGGGTCGTAGCTGAGGTAGGGCACGACCTTCTCGTGCATGTAGAGCGTGAAGACGGCGTGGAGGTCTTCGAGCGTGGCGAGCCTGCGCATGGGTGTAAGTCTCGAAACGATGGAAGCGCCGAGCTTACATACGGCGCTTCAAGCCAGGAGCGCCACCGAGAACGCCAGCAGTGCGCATTGCACACACCAGGCCCATCGCAGGCGGATGCGTGAATCGAGCACGGCGCCGATGGTCCAAAACCCTGCGACGGCCAGCGCGAGGAGTTCGAGGCCGGTGCGGAATGCGAGGTCGTCGGCGCCCCACAGAAAGGCGAGCGTCACGCCGATCCATCCGATGAAGTGGATCGATGCCGAGACGACCTGCACACGGGTCAACGCCGGATCGTGGATGTGCATCGCCTCATCGAGCGAGAACGGCGCCTCCGGAAAGCGCGCCGCCACATCGGCCGGCCGCCAGCCCGGCGGCTTGAACCACACCGCAAGCTTGTCGCGCCATCTGCGCGTATGCCAGCTGTCGCGCACCAGCGGCGCATAGGGCCCGAGGATGGCCCGCAGCGGATCGAAATTAGCCAGCGCCTTGCGCGTGCCATAGACAGCGCGCTCGTTCTCTTCGGCGAAGGTGCCGAACATCCGGTCCCACACCACGAGCATGCCGCCGTAGTTGCGGTCCACATACCCGTCGTTCACCGCGTGGTGCACGCGATGGTTCGAGGGCGAGGAGAACACGCGGTCGAACCAGCCGAGCTTGCCGATGTGCTCGGTGTGGATCCAGAACTGGTAGACCAGCACGATGAGCCCCGCGATGCCGAACTGCTCGGGCGGCACGCCGACCACCGCCATCGGCAGGTAGAAGGCCCAGCCCAGGAAGGCGACCATGCTCTCCTGCCGCAGCGCGGTCGAGAAGTTGAACTGCTGGCTCTGGTGGTGCACCGAGTGCGCGGCCCAGAACACCGCCGACTCGTGCCCCGCGCGGTGCAGCCAGTAGTCGCAGAAGTCGAACAGCAGCACCGCGACGATCCAGCCGATGGCGCCGTCCCAGAAGGCGGGCCGCGTCCAGATCGCGACGACCGGGTAGACCATCGCGTACAGGCCGATCTGGAAGAGCTGCGTGCACACCGCGAGCGCCTGGCTCAGCAGGCCCTGGCTCAGGCTGCCGAGCGTGTCGCTGAAGCGGTAGGTGTTGCGGCGCTTGAACCAGCCCCAGGCGAATTCGCACGCCATGAGCAGCGCGAACACGGGCACGACGAGAACGACCAGCCGATGCACCGCGTCCTGTTCTTCAGCAAGCCTTCAGCGAATCTTCAGCGATCCGGCGCGTCCGATGCATCGGAAGAGAGGCCGGCCACGATCACCGCGTTGGTGCCGCCGAAAGCGAAGGAGTTGGAGAGCGCATAGCGGATGCCTTTGGCTTCGCGCGCTTCGCCGCGCACGAAGTCGAGATCGAAAGCAGCGTCGGGTGCCTGCAGGTTGGCGATGGGCGGCAAGGCTTCGCGCGCCAGTGCACGCAGCGCGGCAATGAGTTCGATGGCGCCGCCGCCGCCGAGCACATGGCCGTGGATCGCCTTGGTGGCGCTCACCGGCGTGCCATTGCCGAACACTTCGCGGATCGATGCAGCCTCGGCCGCATCGCCGGCCGACGTGGCGGTGCCGTGCGCGTTGATGTGGCCGATGTCCGAGGCCTCGATGCCGGCATCGCGCAGCGCAGCGCGCATGGCGCGCACCTGGCCGGCCGAGTCGGGGTTCGTGATGTGCGTGCCGTCGCAGTTGGTGGCGTAGCCGGCGAGCACAAAGGGCGCAGCTTTCGCACCGCGCGCCCGAGCATGCGCTTCGGATTCGATCACCAGCGCGGCGGCGCCTTCGCCGATGGCAAAGCCGGCGCGGTCGCCGGAGAAAGGCCGGCAGGCGGACGAGGGCGCATCGGCCGGTGGCGGTGCCATCACGCGCATCGCGTGCCAGCTGGCCATCACGCCGGGTGTGAGCATGGCGTCGTGGCCTCCGACGATGGCGACGTCGATCCAGCCGCCGCGAATCGCGCGCATCGCCTCGCCGATGGCCACGGCCGAGGAGGCGCAGGCGCACGCGTAGGCAATGGCCGAGCCGCGTGCGCCGAAGTGCAGTGCGAGCTCCGCGACCGCCGCATTGGGCATCACGGTGAGCACGGTCGTCGGGCGCATGCGCTTCTGTTCGCCGTAGAGCGCGCTGGTCGTGGTGTCGAAGGCGCCCGCGCCCGCGAGCCCGCTGCCCCAGAAGATGCCCAGCCGTTCGGGGTCGACGCTGTCGGCACCGAGCCCGGCCTGTGCGGCCGCATCCTGCGCGGCGGCCAGCGCCATGGCCGTGCCACGGTCCAGCGGCAGGCGCGAGGTGCTGCGCACGCCGTTCGAATCGAAATCGCAGGCGGCCACGGCGAGCGACATCGGGTCCATGCCTTTGATCTCGAGCGTCTGCGCGCGCACGGCCGAGCGGCCGGCGAACAGCGCCTCGTCGAAGGCTTCGACGGTGCGGCCGATGGGCGTGACGAAGCCCATGCCGCTCACGCGCACAGGCGCCGATGCGGCACGCGCTGCGGACGCAGCCAGCACGGCGTGGGCGGCACCGCTGCTCATGCGTGGGCCGTTTCGGCGGCGGGGCTGGCCGCGCCGCTGCTTTCGGTGTCGATCACCTCGCACAGGCGCTGCAGCGTGATGCCGGCTTCGCGCGGGTCGAGCCGGTCCTCCGGAATGCGCAGATGGAAGGCGTCTTCCACCGCGAAGACGAACTCCATCAGTGCGAGCGAATCGAGGCCGAGGTCGGTCAGCACCGTGGCCGGCGAGATGGCGCTGCGATCGACCTTGAAGTCGGCTTCCAGGATCGTCGCGATGCTGTTGAAGGTGGGCGAGGAGGACATGGGCTGTGTTCCTTTCAGGTGTGTTCGTTCGGGCGAACTCATGCGTACAGGGGATGCTCGGGCATCGTGCCATGCGCTACCGCATCGGCGAATGACACTGTTTCGCGCACGACCTGTTGACGGTCGTTGTCTATCGTGATCATGTGGTAGCTGTTGGCCACGACCACGGTGCGGAATGCGCGGCAGCGCAGGCCGCGCGCGAGGATGTCCAGGTTGGCCACGCTGGCCACCTCGTCCTGCTGGGCATGCAGGGCGAGCACGTTGTCGCACTGCACGGCGTTCAGGTTGCGCCGCACATGGCGGATCAACCGGTCGTGTTCGCGCAGGTGCCCCACGCCAAGCACCGAGCAGCCCGCGCGCGAGATCTTGCGGTGGCGCAGCTCGCGCTCGATCCAGGCGCGCACGCGCTCGTTCTTCACGCCATAGGGCGGCCGTTCGCGGTATTGCCAGAGGCGACCCAGCGGCGTGTAGAAGGCGAGCGGCAGCAGGAACTGGGTGCGCGGAATCGCCCAGCCGTCGAAGCGCAGCGTGGTCGACATGAGCACCAGCGCATCGACGTCGCGGCCGCAGCGGATGGCCGCGCCCAGCGCGAGCGAGGAACCGGCGGAAATGCCGACCAGCATCACCCGGTCGTGCTGCCTGCGCAGCGCCTTCACCTGGGCCTGGATGGCGTCGAGCCAGCGTTCGTATGGTGCGGCGTGTTGCATCGGCGCGCCGGCATCGAACGAGTAGCCATCGATCGGCAGCGGGTGTGCCGCATACCCCCTGGCGCGCAATGCCGATTGCACGGTCAGCAACTCGTCAGGCGTGCTGCATAAACCATGCAGCAGGATCACCGCGGTGCGTTGCACCTCGGGGGGAACCAGGCTCAGCTGATCGGAGGCGTCACGTGCGCTCATCGTGCGGCGCAGGCCATGAAAATGGCCCGTGTTTCATGCTGCTGTCGTATGCTCATGCAACGACTATCGTGTGGAGCTACTGACCGGCCCCTGACCCATCCATTCAGCAACCCTTCACACTTCCACACCCCCAACCACCATGCGAATCCTGCTTGTCGAAGATGACGCCGTCCTGCGCGATGTGATGCTGCGCAGCCTGGCGGACGCGGGCCATCGGGTCGACGTGTCGACCAACGTCGAAGACGCCGACCACCTCTGGCGCGTGCAACCCTTCGATGCGGTGCTGCTCGACCTCAACCTGCCGGCGACGGCAAGCCCCACGAGCGGTCTTGCGAGCGGCCTCACCGCACTGCGACAGGCACGCGCGCGTGGCGACCGCACACCGGTGCTCGTGCTCACCGCGCGCGGCCGCACCGAGGAGCGCATTGCAGGCCTGGATGCAGGTGCCGACGATTACCTGGGCAAGCCCTTCGATCTCGCCGAAGTCGAAGCGCGCCTGCGTGCGCTGGTGCGACGCGCGAAGGGCACCGAAGACATCGTGCTGCTCGGCCAGCTCAAGCTCGACCGCAAGGCGCGCCGCTTCTCCACCGCGGGCGGCCCGCTCGATCTGCCCGCGCGCGAGTTCGAGGTGCTGTGGGAACTGATGAGCCCGCCCGGTCGCACGGTCAGCAAGCGGGCGCTGTCCGACAAGCTCTCCAGCTTCGACGAGTCGCTGGGCGACAACGCGCTCGAAGCCTTCATCTCGCGGCTGCGCAAGAAGTTGCTGGGCACCGGTGCGAGCATCCGCACGCTGCGCGGCATCGGCTACCTGCTCGAAGCCGAGGTGTGACGGACAACACCGTTGCCCCGATCGCGCCGTCGCTCACGCGGCGGGTCCTGCGCAATGTGCTGGTGCCGCTGGCACTCACGTGGATGCTCGGCGCGGTGATCGCGCTGGTCATCGCCAACTACTTTTCCGAACAGGCCTTCGACCGCGGCATGCTCGACGATGCCTATGCGCTGTCGGCCAACGTGCAGGCGGGGGAACGTGGCATCGAGTTGCTGCTCACGCCGCGCGAAGTGGCCACGGTGCTTTTCGACCAGATCGACACGGTCCACTTCTCGGTGCAGCGGCTCGACGGCACGCTGATTTCGGGCGAATCGGAATTGCAGGCGCCGCTGCCCGTGAGCGGCGCGCGCTACCGTTTCTCCGACGTGACCTACCAGGGCAAGCCGATGCGCGCGGTGACGCTCGAGCACGACGCCGAGCCCGGCATCTCCATGCCTTACCGCGTGGTGATTGCGCAGACCACGCTGAGCCGCACCGCGCTCGTGCGGCAACTGCTCGGCTTTGCACTGGCGCCGCAGATCCTGCTCCTGGTGCTGCTGGCCGTGTGGCTCTGGCATGGCATTCGCAGCGACCTGCGCCCGCTCGGCGACCTGCAGCGTGCGCTCGACCGGCGCGACGTGCGCGATCTGTCCCCGGTGGCAGTGGCGCAGACCTCGCGCGAACTGCAGCGTTTGGGCAATGCGGTCAATTCGCTGTTCGAGCGGCTGGGCCACAGCGTGCAGGCGCAGCGCGAGTTCGTGGGCAACGTGGCACACGAGCTGCGCACGCCGCTCGCGGGCATCCGCGCGCTGGCCGAGTACGGCCTCGCGCAGCACGACACGACCGTCTGGCGCGAGCAACTGGAGCGCGTGTCGGAGCGCCAGGCGCGCGCGAGCCACCTGATCGACCAGTTGCTCGCACTCGCGCTGGCCGAGGAGGCGCGCACGAGCCTCGCCCGCGAGCCGGTGCGCCTCGATGTACTGGCCGAGCAGACCGTGCTGCGGCATCTCGCGCGTGCGGATGCGCGGGGCGTGGACCTCGGTGCGCGCGGGCTGGACGACGGCGTGGTCGTGATGGCGAACGAAGCATTGGTCGAAGGCATCCTGGACAACCTGATCGACAACGCGCTGCGCTATGGCGGCCGCACGATCACGGTGGAGCTTGCAGGGCGCACGCTGAGCGTGATCGACGATGGACCCGGCATCCCGCTCGAGGCGCAGCGCGACCTGATGCAGCGGTGGGCACAGGGCCCTGCCGGGCAGAAGCTGGGACAGGGCTCGGGGCTGGGGCTGTCGATCGTGTCGCGTTATGCGGAGTTGCTGGGTGCCGAGTTGCGGCTCGAAGCGGCCGAGCCCATGGGCTTGCGTGTGAGCGTGGCGTTCGGCGAGGCGGTGTAGGCCTGTCTTGCGCCTTCTCCTCCCCAGGAAGGGAAGGGGAGGGGAGAAAAGCCGGCTACAGCGGTGTGCCCTGGTGGAACGCCATGCGCCATTTGCCACGCCGCAGTCGCCACAGTGAACTGCGAAGCGAATCGGCTGCGGGGCGCTCCGGTATCGCGGCACGGTGCGCGCGGTAGGTGACCAGCGCGATGTCGGGCGCCATGCGCTGCACGCGGAATTCCGAGATCGTTCGCTCCGAGAAGGCTTCGTCGCGCAGCGCGTCGATGATCGCGGGTCGCGTCCATTCCGTGCCCGACACACCAAGCTCGCGGAAGTCGTCGTCGAGCAGTTCTTCGAGCTGCGCAGCATTCGCTCGCACCTCGCGCAGATGCAGCGCGCCTTCGAGCTTCAGCAGCAGCGCGTCGAGGTTGTCGGCCGGCGCGGCCTCGTAGAGCTCGAGCGGAAGACCGTCGGGATCGGCGAAGAAGGTGAAGCGCCGGCCCGTGTACTCGTCGACACGCAGCGGCTCGACCGCGATGCCTTGTGCCGCGAGTTCATCGGCTGCGGCCTGCACGTCGTGCACTTCGAAGGACAGGTGTCGCAGCCCCTGCGCCTCGGGCCGCGTGGGGCGTGCGGGTGCTTCGGGAAACGAGAACAGCTCGATCTGCGAGCCGTCGGGCAGCGCCAGATCGAGCTTGTACGAAGCGCGCGCGGCGCGGTAGTTCTCGGCAACGATGCGCAGGCCGAGCACCTCGGTGTAGAAGCGCTTCGAGCGTGCGTAGTCGGCGCAGATGATGGCGACGTGGTGAATGCGGGCGAGCTGCATGGCGGTCACTTCTTCAAGAGCTTGCGCAGGAAGACGCGGGTGCGCTCTGCCAAGGCGAGGCGCTTGTATTCGACGTAGCCGATGCGTTCGTAGAGCGCGCGGTTCTCGGTCATCTTCTCGTTGGAGAAGAGATGGATCGAGTCGTGGCCTTGCCGCAATGCCTCGCGCTCCGCCAGTTCCAGCAGCGCGCGGCCGACGCCGGTGCCCTGGTGTTCGGGCCGCACCGCGATCACGTCGACCAGGAAGCCTTCGTCGGTGACATCGAGCACCAGCGCCGCAATGACTTCGTCCTGCTGCGTGGCGACCCAGACCTGTGCGTTCGCGATGGCGGCGCCGTAGTCCTTGGTCATCGGAATCGGCGTGAGGCCGAGGCGCGGGATGTAGTGGCGGAAGGCCTCGATGGCGCAGGCGGCGACCGATGCCGCATCGCTCGCATTGGCGCGCCGGAGGGTCCACGCGGTGCCCTGGTTCACGCGCTGAACTCCACCTCGCCCTCGATCTCGACCGGGATGTTGAACGGCAGCTCTGCCATGCCCACGGCGCTGCGCGCGTGTGCGCCGATGTCGGGTCCGAAGAGTTCGAGGATGAGGTCCGAGAAGCCGTTGATCACCGCGGGTTGCTTGTCGAAGCCGGGCGCCGAGGCGACCATGCCGAACACGCGTGTCCAGGCGGTGATGCGATCAAGATCGCCGAGGGCACGTTGCAGGCTGCCGAGCATCGCGAGGGCCGTGAGGCGTGCCGATGCATAGCCCTGCTCGACGGTCACCTCGCGGCCCAACTTGCCGAGCGGCGCGGCGATGGTGCCGTCGGCATTGAGCGGGCCGTGGCCCGAGACGATCGCGCGGTGGCCGATGAGCCGCACGAACTGGAAGGGCAACACGACGCCAGGCGGCGGCGTCACTGTCGGGGGAAGAACGAGGCCGAGTGCGGCCAGTCGTTGCTCGATGCGGGCCATGGCGTTTCTCTCCTGTGGCGGACACGAAAAGTCCGCCGCATCTTGCCACGGCCCCCCGTGGATCAGCCCAGTGCCGGGTAGTCCGTGTAGCCCTTGGCGCCACCGCCGTACATGGTGGCCTTGTCGAGCTCGTTCAGCGGTGCGTTCTCGCGCAGGCGCCGCACGAGGTCGGGGTTGGAAATGAAGGGCTTGCCGAAGGCCACGAGGTCGTCGCCTTCCTTCACGGCTTCGTCGGCCAGCGGCTTGTCGTAGCCGTTGTTGACCATCCATGCGCCCTTGCCGCCGGCCTGGCGGTACGCGGCCTTGAGGGCTTCGTAGTCGAAGGGGCGGTCCTCGATCTCGCGCGGGCCGCCGGTGGCGCCTTCGATGATGTGGATATAGGCGAGGTTCAGTTGAGCAAGCTGTTTCACCACATAGGTGAAGAGCGGCTGCGGGTCGCTGTCGTGCACGTCGTTGGCGGGCGTGACGGGCGACAGGCGGATGCCGGTCTTGCCGCCGCCGACGGCATCGACCACGGCGCGTGTGACTTCGAGCAGGAGGCGTGCGCGGTTCTCGATGGAGCCGCCGTAGTCGTCGGTGCGCTTGTTGCTGCCGTTCTTCAGGAACTGGTCGAGCAGGTAGCCGTTGGCGCCGTGCACTTCGACGCCGTCGAAGCCGGCGGTTTCCACCGCGCTGCGTGCCGCGACCGCATAGGCGTGGACGATGCCCGGCAGTTCACCGGCGTCGAGCGCGCGCGGCTCGGAGGTTTCCACGAAGGTCGGCACGCCGTCCTTGATGAGCACGGTCTTGGTCTTGGCGGTGATGGCCGAGGGAGCGACGGGCTTTCCGCCATCGGGTTGCAGTTCGGTGTGCGAGACGCGGCCCACGTGCCAGAGCTGCACGACGATCTTTCCGCCCTTGGCATGCACCGCTTCGGTCACGCGCTTCCAAGAATCGAGCTGTTCGGTGCCATAGAGGCCGGGCACATCGGAATAGCCCTGGCCCTGGTGGCTGATGGCGGTGGCCTCGGTGATCAGCAGGCCGGCGGTGGCGCGCTGGGCGTAGTAGGTGGCGGCCATCTCGGGCGGCACGGCGTTGGGCGAGCGATTGCGCGTCAGCGGCGCCATCACGATGCGGTTGGCGAGCTTCAGGTCGCCGGCCTGTACGGGGTCGAAAAGGGTGGTCATCGTGAAAGAGGGGTTGAAACAGAGAGGCGCAAGGCTAAGCGCCCGGCCTCAACCCTGCTGTCACACGGTTGTCCCGATTGGTGCTAGTACCCTCAGGACAGAAGGGCCAGCAGCGCGGTGCTCACGCGCACCGGCACCGCGAGCAGGATCTGCCCCATGCCCTTGCCCAGCGGGTCGTTGCGCAGCGACGCCATGCCGCCGCCGCCCAGCGCTTCTTCGCAGACGAAGTTGAAGGCATCGATGCCGGGCACCTCGTGGCGCGTGACGCGGCCCTTGACCAGGTGCGCGAGCCACTCGGCCACGCGCGCTTCGGTGAGTTGGTCGCGCAGCAGCGGCAGCAGGGCGGGGTGGCGCGCGATGACACCGATGTTCGAGATGTCGCCCTTGTCGCCGCTGCGGGCCCAGGCGAGGCGAATGAGGGGCACGTCGACGGTGCCTGTGGTCTCGGGTGCCGTTTGGTGTTGCGAGGCGCTGGCGGGCCGGGGCGCGGGCATGTCGGCCGCTGCGGGCGCAAGCGTGCGCGGCACATCGATGCGTTGCCCTTCGATGCTCACGCTCGCCTCCACCAGCGACTTGTCGAGCAGGAAGGCGTACTGCCGGATCGACGGCGACACCGAAGCCCGCCCGCCGCCCGCGCCCGTGGTGCCTGGAGACCACGAGGTGCCGGCCGGCGCCACCTCGCGCGCGAACAATTCGAGCGCTTCCTTGCGCGGATGCGTCACCGCGAGCCGGAGCACCACCTCGCGCGCCTGCAGCACCTGTGCATTCGCATGCGGGCCGTAGCAGGACTCCGCACCGAGCGTCTCGATGTGCGTGGCGCTGTAGGGGCCGAAGCCGAGCTGCGCGAAGAGTTCGCCGGTGCGCGCAAGGATCGCTTCGCCCGTGCGCCGCGCCTTCGCGGCCGCATCGAAGCCCACGATGGTGAGCTGCGCCGCGGTCTTGAAGCCATCGACATGCGTGGCGCTGACCTTGTAGCTCGCGGTCGGTGCGCGGCCGCGCGCGCCGTGCACGCGCACGCGGTGCTCGCCGGCCTGTTCGATGCGCACCTGCGTGAAGTCGGCCGTCACGTCGGGCAGCAGGTAGGCCGCCGGATCGCCGATTTCATAGAGCATCTGCTCGCCGACCACCGCGGGCACGAGCTTGCCGCCGGTGCCCGCGGGCTTGGTGACGACGAAGCTGCCGTCGGCGCCGCATTCGACGATCGGGTAGCCGATGTGAGGCCAGTCGGGCACGCTGTCCCAGTCGGTGTGCAGGCCGCCGGTGGCCTGGCAGCCGCATTCGATGATGTGGCCCGCGAGGCTGCCCGCTGCAAGCAGGTCGTGGTCGCCGGGCTGCCACTTGAACTCATGCATCAGCACGCCGAGCGTCACGGCCGAGTCGACGCAGCGGCCGGTGATGACGACCTGCGCGCCCGCATCGAGCGCCGCCTGGATGGGCTGCGCGCCAAGGTATGCGTTGGCGGTGAGCACGCGTTCGGGCAGCGCGGCGCCGCTCTGCAGTTCGCGCACGGGCGGCTGCGCCTGGCGCAGTTGTGGCAGCAGTGCGGACACGTCGTCGCCGCTCACCACCGCGATCTTCAGTTCGATGCCTTGCTCTTTCGCGAGCGCGGCCAACGCATCGGCGCAGCCTTGCGGATTCACGCCGCCCGCGTTGCTCACCACGCGAATGCCCTGTTTCACGACGTCCTTGAGCACCGACTTCATCGCGACCGAAACGAAGTCGGTCGCATAGCCCAGCTCCGGCTTCTTGAGTCGCGCGCCCGCGAGGATCGACATGGTGAGTTCGGCGAGGTAGTCGAACACGAGGTAGTCGATCTGCCCGCTGGCCACGAGCTGCGGCGCGCCCACGCTGCTGTCGCCCCAGAAGCCCGAGGCGCCGCCGATGCGGACGATGCGTTCGTTGTCGATGCCGGTGTTGCTGCTGCTCATCGGCCGCTCCATTGCGGCTTGCGCTTCTCGCGGAAGGCGAGCTGGCCTTCGGCCGCATCTTCGGTGAGCGCGAAGAGGCCGATCTGGCTTTCGGTGAACGCCATCGATTCCTCGAAGGCCATCGCCTCGATCTTCTTCATCGTGTAGAGGCCGCGGCGGATGGCGGCGGGCGACTTGTCGAGCATGCGGCCGAGCAGCCACGCGACGCTCTCGTCCACGTCGTCGCTCGTGTGGTTGATCAGTCCGAGCTTGAATGCCTCTGCCGCGGTGATGGGCTCGCCGGTGATGCACATCTCGGCCAGCACGCGGCGCGGCAGCAGGCCGTCGAGCACGCTGAGCACCTGCGCGGGAAAGAGGCCGACCTTCACCTCGGGCAGGCCGAACACGGCGCTGTTGCTCGCCACCGCCATGTCGCACATCGCCATGATCCCCATGCCGCCCGCCATGCAGGCGCCGTTCACGCGCGCGATGAGCGGCACGGTCGACTGGCGTGCCTGGCGGAAGAGGTTGGCAAAGCCCTGGTAGGGCTCGGCGTAGTCGAACTTGAAGGAGGTGCCGCTCTGCAGGTCGGCGCCGGCGCAGAAGGCACGCGTGCCGGTGCCGGTGATGACGACGGCGCGCACTGCCGCGTCGGCGTTGGCGCGTGCCAGCGCATCGGACAGGCCGGCGAGCACGGCGGCGTTGATCGCATTGCGCCGCTCCTGGCGGTCGATGGTGAGCCACATGACGGGCCCGCGCATCTCTTCGCGCAGTTCGGCGGTGGGAGGGGTTTTGGCCATGGCGCTGGGTTCCTTCGGTGGTCTTCTGGAGTTGCTGCCCGTAGCGTGACGCGAAAAAAAAGCCGCATCGTGCGGCTTGTGGCTGAAGCGGCCCGGGTTTTCCCGTAGAGGGCCCGGCCGCTTCGCTGCTTCTGTGTGCTTCGGTTTACTTCAGCAGGCCTTCGGCCTTCATTGCTTCCTGCACCGCCGGACGGGCGGCCACGCGTGCATGCCAGGCCTGCACGTTGGCGAAGGCCGAGATGTCCACGCCGGTCGGCTTGGTCCAGTTGGTCACGGTGAACAGGTAGCCGTCGGCCACGCTGAAGTGCTCGCCCATCAGGTACTGCTTGTCGGCGAGCTGGCCGTCGAGCCATTCGTAGCGCGACTTGAGCTTGTCCTTGAAGATGGTCTTGGCTTCTTCGGGCATGTTGGGGTTGAACAGCGGGCTGTAGCCCTTGTGGATCTCGGTGCCGATGAAGGTGAGCCACTCCTGCAGGCGGTAGCGTTGCAGCGTGCCGGCGGAGGGCGCGAGGTTCTTGGTGGGTGCAAGGTCGGCGATGTATTGCACGATGGCCGGGCCTTCGCGCAGGCGCGTGCCGTCGTCCAGTTCGAGCATTGGCACGTAGCCCAGCGGGTTGATGCCGTAGTAGTCGGTGCCGTCCTGCAGCTTGTGGCTCTTGGTGCTGGCCATCACCGGTTCGAAGGCGAGGCCCGCTTCGTGCAGCGCGATGTGGGGAGAAAGGGAACAGGCACCGGGCGAGTAATACAGCTTCATTCGAAATGACTCCAAGGGAAATGGATGTGGATGGCGAGGTTGATCTTTATGGGAAACCGCCGGGGATGCTAGCGGGTTTGGCGGCATCGCGTTTTTGTCCTACGGTGGCTTGGGGCCGGTGACTATCAAGGGGGCGAAGCGCGCTTTCTAAGCTCCCCCGCACGGTGGGCGAGGCCTGCTGCAAGGAGTTTCGGATGTTGAAGTACGCGATCATTTTTGCGGTCATCTCCCTGGTGGCCGGCCTGCTCGGCTTCGGTGGCGTGGCTGCGGGAGCGGCCGGTATCGCCAAGTTGCTGTTCGGCCTGTTCCTCGTTTTGGCCGTGCTGTTCGTGGTGCTCGCCGCGCTGGGCGTGGGCGCGGTGAAAAAGGCGCTGGACTGATGCAGCGTCCGAAGACGAAGTGGCCGCAGGCGCGGTCGCTCGACATGCTGCTGCAGAGCCCCGCGCACCGCGTGGTGCGGGTGTTGCTCGTGACGCAGGCGCATTGGCAATTGCCTGAATACCGCTCGCGACGACGACGGGCCTGAAGAAGCTTCTCATGCACATCTCCCAGATCGACGCGCAACTCGACTACGAGGTCACTGCGCCCGCGCACATGCTGCTCAACATCGAAGCCGCACGCGCCGGCGCCCAGGCCGTGGTCGAAGAAACATTGACCATCGAACCGCCGACCGAGATGCAGGTTTTCTGCGACGAAGGCAGCGGCAATCGCTTCATTCGCTTCGATGCGAAGCCGGGGCCGCTGAAGATCGGCTACAGGGCGACGGTGCAGCGCTCGCACGTCCACGTGCCGCCAGACCTCTGCGAGGTGCCGGTCAACGAAGTGCCCGACGAGGTGCTGCACTACATGATGCCGACGCGCTATTGCGAGTCGGACCTGATGTCTCGCTGCGCGCAGCAGCTCTTCGGCGAACTGCCGCCGGGCATCGGCCGCGTGCAGGCGATCGTCGACTGGATTCATGAAAGCATCGCCTACGAGCCCGGCAGCACCGACTCGACCACGACCGCGCGCGAAGTGTTCGTGGAACGCGCGGGCGTGTGCCGCGACTTCGCGCACCTGGGCATCACCTTCTGCCGCGCGCTCAACATTCCGGCGCGGCTGGTGGTGGGCTATGTGTGGTTCGATGAGCCGCCGCAGGATTTCCACGCGGTGTTCGAAGCCTGGCTCGGCGGGCAGTGGGTGCTGTTCGATCCGACGCGCATGGCACCGGTCGACCGGCTGGTTCGGGTGGGCACGGGGCGCGATGCGAAGGACGTGGCGTTCTGCACGATCTTCGGCGCGGTGCGCATGACGGACAAGAAACTCGTGGTGCGGGAGCTGCAGGACGAAAGCGTTGCGCCGCCGGCTGCGCCGGCGCCGAGCGGTACGCTGGTGGGTATCGAAAAGCCGGTGCCGGTGTCGCAATTGGCGGAAACTGGCGGCTGATAACAATAGTTTGCTATTAAATACATAGCAAAAGACCCAGCATTCACGGGCGAATTGAGCGGTTTGGCATCGGCCTCTAGCTTGCCCACACAACAGGCGCAAGACGGTGCCGCCGATTAAAATTGGCGCCCCTTTTGCGCAGCGCACGCGTCTCAGTAGTGCGCCCCTCTTTCAAATGCTGTACCCCGAAGAATTCGATGTGATCGTCGTCGGCGGTGGCCATGCCGGCACCGAAGCCGCGCTCGCCGCCGCGCGCATGGGCGCCAAGACGCTGCTGCTCTCCCACAACATCGAGACGCTGGGACAGATGAGCTGCAACCCGTCGATCGGTGGCATCGGCAAGGGGCATCTCGTGAAAGAGGTGGATGCGCTCGGTGGCGCGATGGCGATTGCCACCGATGAAGCCGGCATCCAGTTCCGCATTCTCAATTCGAGCAAGGGCCCGGCCGTGCGTGCGACCCGCGCCCAGGCCGACCGCGTGCTGTACAAGGCCGCGATCCGCCATCGTCTGGAAAACCAGCCGAATCTGAGCCTGTTCCAGCAAGCGGTCGATGACCTGATGGTGGAGGGTGATCGCGTGGTCGGCGCCGTGACGCAGGTGGGCATTGCTTTCCGCGCACGCACCGTGGTGCTGACCGCGGGCACTTTTCTCGATGGCCGCATCCATGTGGGCCTCGACAACTACCAGGCCGGGCGCGCGGGCGATCCGCCGGCCATCAGCCTGTCGGCGCGGCTCAAGGAACTGAAGCTGCCGCAGGGCCGCCTCAAGACCGGTACGCCGCCGCGGCTCGATGGCCGCAGCATCGATTTTTCAAAGTGCACCGAGCAGCCCGGCGACGGCATGCCGGGCGGGGCAGGGCCGATGCCGGTGTTCAGCTTCATGGGCCGCACCGACATGCATCCGCGGCAAATGGCTTGCTGGATCACCCACACCAACGCACGCACGCACGACATCATTCGCTCGGGTTTCGACCGCAGCCCGATGTTCACCGGGAAGATCGACGGCGTCGGTCCGCGCTACTGCCCGAGCGTGGAAGACAAGATCAACCGCTTCGCCGACAAGGAAAGCCACCAGATCTTTCTCGAGCCCGAAGGCCTGACGACCAACGAGTACTACCCGAACGG
This sequence comes from Variovorax boronicumulans, assembly GCF_030812215.1. GTDB lineage: Bacteria > Pseudomonadota > Gammaproteobacteria > Burkholderiales > Burkholderiaceae_C > Variovorax > Variovorax boronicumulans_C. Next base: position 319,887 of record NZ_JAUSSG010000006.1, read on the forward strand.
AATCTCGACCAGCCTGCCGTTCGACATCCAGTACCAGCTCGTGCGCTCGATGCAGGGGCTGGAAAACGCCCACATCCTGCGGCCGGGCTATGCGATCGAGTACGACTACTTCGATCCGCGTGAACTCAAGAGCAGCTTCGAGACGCGCTCGGTCAAGGGCCTGTTCTTTGCCGGACAGATCAACGGCACGACCGGCTACGAAGAGGCGGCCGCTCAAGGATTGTTCGCCGGCATCAATGCCGCACTGCAATGCCGTGGCGAAGACGCCTGGCTGCCGCGCCGCGACGAGGCCTACCTGGGCGTGCTGGTCGACGACCTGATCACCAAGGGCGTGACCGAGCCGTACCGCATGTTCACCAGCCGCGCCGAGTTCCGCCTGCAGCTGCGCGAGGACAACGCCGACATGCGCCTGACCGAAGCAGGGCGCAAGCTGGGCCTGGTGGACGATGCGCGCTGGGATGCGTTCAGTCGAAAGCGCGACGCTGTTTCACGTGAAACAGAGCGGCTCAAGTCGATCTGGGTGAATCCGCGCAACCTACCGGCGGCGGAGTCCGAGCGTGTGCTCGGCAAGGCCATCGAGCACGAATACAACCTGGCTGACCTGCTGCGTCGGCCCGATGTGAACTACGAAACGCTGATGTCGCTGGACGGCGGGAAGTACAGCGCCAGCTCGGCCTTGAGCGAAACCGAGATCGAGCAGATCGAGATCTCGGCCAAGTACTCCGGCTACATCGAACGTCAGCATGACGAAGTGGAGCGCGCCGCTCACTTCGAGAACCTGCGCTTGCCGGCTGATTTCGACTACGGACAGGTCAAAGCGCTGAGCTTTGAAGTGCGCCAGAAGCTGGACAAGCACCGGCCAGAAACCTTGGGGCTTGCCTCGCGCATCTCCGGCGTGACGCCCGCAGCCATCTCGCTCCTGATGATCCATCTGCGCAAGGGCGGCCACAAAGCCTTCGCCCGTGACGCCGCCACGGAAGCAGCCACCGAGCCGCAGTCCGCCGAATGAGCGCGCCGATCGATACGCTGCGCACTGGCGCGGCAGCGCTCGGCGTCGCCCTGTCCGACCGGCAGGGCGAGCAGTTGCTGGCCTACGGCACGCTGATGCTCAAGTGGAACAAGGTCTACAACCTGACGGCGGTGCGCGATCCGGCAGGCGTGATGACGCACCATCTGCTCGACAGCCTCGCGGTGATCGCACCGCTGCAGCGCCAATATCCGGAGCAGGGCAGGTTGCTCGATGTGGGTTCGGGTGCTGGCTTGCCCGGCGTGATCATCGCGATCATGCGTCCGGACATCGACGTGAGTTGCCTGGACGCGGTCGCCAAGAAAGCCGCCTTCGTCCAACAGGTGGCAGCTGAACTGGAGTTGCCCAATCTCCGTGGATTGCATGCGCGAGTCGAATTGCTGGAAGGTAGCTACAACGTCATCAGCTCGCGCGCCTTCGCTTCGCTGCCGGATTTCTTCAATGGCTCGAAGCATCTGCTGGCAGCGGATGGTGTCTGGCTTGCCATGAAGGGCAAGATGCCCAGCGACGAGCTTGCCGTTCTGCCGCCAGAAGTGGCTGTGTTTCACGTGGAACAACTGACGGTTCCGGGCCTCGATGCCGAGCGCTGCATCGTCTGGGCACGCGAAGAGCCCGTCTGATCCCGTAAAAGATGCGCCGCCGCCGGCAAAAGCCGCTGGCCGAACGGCCCTCCGCGCGCCGGCCTCGCTTAGACTCGACGCCTCCCCTTGGCTCTCTTCTTCGAGGCAAATTCCATGTTTGGCATCGCTGACTACGGCGCTTTTGTCGCCGCCATCATCCTGTTCCTCCTGATTCCCGGTCCGGGCAATCTCGCGCTGATCACCTCGACCAGCAAAGGCGGAATTCGCGGTGGGTTGGCCGCGACCACGGGCGTGATCGTCGGCGATCAATGCCTTTTGTGGGCTGCGGTGGCTGGCGTGTCGGCGGTTCTGGCTGCTTATCCGGCCGCGTTCAAGGCGGTGCAATGGCTGGGCGCTGCCTACCTGGCGTGGCTCGGCTTCAAGATGCTGCTCGCCAAGCCGGGTTCGGCGCCGATCCTCAACATCAAGCCGGGCCACTTTTTCCGCCAGGCATTCATGATCACCTTGCTGAACCCGAAGGCCATCGTGTTCTATATGGCGTTCTTCCCGCTGTTCGTCGATCCGGCGCGGCATCAAGGTCTGATCACTTTCGGTGCGATGGCAGTGACGATCGCGGCATTGACCTTCCTCTACGGCCTGACCTCGACGCTGCTCACGCACTTCCTGGCCGAGCGCATCCGGGCCAATCGCCGCATTTCCGGCACGCTCGAAAAGCTGGCCGGCGTTTTCCTGATCGCCTTTGGCGTCAAGCTCGCGATCTCGCGCTGACCGATCTTCTGAACTGACATGGCCAAGATTTTCTGTATTGCCAACCAAAAGGGCGGCGTCGGCAAGACCACCACCACCGTCAACCTCGCGGCCGGACTGGCCAAGGTGGGGCAGCGGGTGCTGATGATCGACCTCGATCCCCAGGGCAATGCGACCATGGGTTCAGGCATCGACAAGCGCGAGCTGGAGCTGACCGTGTACGACGTGCTGCTCGAATCGGCTTCCGTTGCCGAGGCGCGCGTCAAGGCCGACAAGCTGGTGGAAGGCGGTTGCGGCTACGACGTGCTGGGCGCCAACCGCGAACTGGCCGGCGCCGAAGTGGAAATGGTGGCGCTCGACCGCCGCGAAAAGCGCCTTCGCACCGCGCTCGCCGCCGTCGGCGCCGAGTATGACTTCGTGCTGATCGACTGCCCGCCGAGCCTGAGCCTGCTCACGCTCAACGGGTTGTGTGCCGCCCACGGCGTGATCGTGCCGATGCAGTGCGAGTACTTCGCGCTCGAAGGGCTGACCGACCTGGTCAACACCATCAAGCAGGTGCATGCCAACCTCAACAAGAACCTGCAGATCATCGGCCTGCTGCGCGTGATGTTCGATCCGCGCATCACGCTGCAGCAGCAGGTGAGCGAGCAGCTGAAGTCCCACTTCGGCGACAAGGTGTTCGACACGGTGATCCCGCGCAATGTGCGACTTGCCGAGGCGCCGAGCTACGGCCTGCCGGGCGTGGTGTTCGATCCGGCGGCCCGAGGCAGCCAGGCTTTTATCGCCTTTGCGCAGGAGCTGGTCGAGAAGCTGCCGCCCGCGAGCGCTTTCGCTTCCGGTGCTGTCGCGCCGCCGATTGCCCCGGTCGATCGCATCGCGCCTGATCTCGCCATTCCCGAAGACGTGCTGGCCCCCGCGCCCGTATCCGACTCCGCCCCCGAAAAGAGCCTCTGACACCTGCCCCGAATCGGCATGGTGCTATCAAGTTCGTAGCAAATGACAGTTTCCCGCATCCTGTTGCTGCCGGGTTGGCAGAACAGTGGCCCCGGCCATTGGCAGACCATTTGGGAGTCGATCCATGGCGATCGCCGCGTCGATCAGCATGAATGGATGCGACCGCTGCGCGGCGACTGGTCCGCACGGCTCGAGGAAGAAGTGCTGGCGGCTCCCGGTCCGGTGGCTTTCGCCGCGCACAGCCTCGGCTGCATCCTCGTCGCCGCCTGGGCCGCGCATTCGCGCAACACGCACAAGGTGCGCGGCGCATTGCTGGTGGCGCCCGGCGACCTGGAGCGCGACGATTTGCGCCAGCTGATTCCCGGCTGGGCACCGATCGTGCGCCAGCCGCTGCCGTTCCCGGCGGTGCTGATCGCCGCCAACGACGACCCTTACTGTGAGGCTTCGCGCTCGCAGCAACTGGCCCAGGACTGGGGCGCACGCTTCGTCGACGCCGGCAAGGGCGGTCACCTGAACGCCGAATCCGGCTTGGGCGACTGGCCCGAGGGCCGGCAACTCCTGAACGACATTTCGAAAGACAAGAACTGATGGCGACCAAGAAACCCAAGGGCCTCGGCCGCGGACTCGAAGCGCTGCTCGGCCCGACGGCCGCGCCCGCTGCCGACCATGGCAATTCGGGAACGGACGAGGGCGCCGCGCCGCCGAACCCGACCACGCTGATGCTCGACCAGATGGTGGCCGGCGTCTACCAGCCGCGCACCCGCATGGACGAAGGTGCGCTCTACGAGCTGGCCGAGAGCATCAAGGTGCAGGGCATCATGCAGCCGATCCTGGTGCGCCGGCTCGATGCCGAATCGGCGGCCGCCAAGAACGCCGAATACGAAATCATCGCGGGCGAACGGCGCTTCCGCGCCGCCAAGCTCGCGGGCCTGGACAGCGTGCCAGTGCTGGTGCGCGACGTGCCCAACGAGGCTGCGGCAGCCATGTCGCTGATCGAGAACATCCAGCGCGAAGACTTGAACCCGCTTGAAGAGGCCCAAGGCCTGCAACGTCTGGTCGCCGAGTTTGGGCTCACTCACGAAATGGCGGCCCAGGCCGTCGGCCGCTCGCGCAGCGCAGCCAGCAACCTGCTGCGCCTGCTGAACCTGGCTGAACCCGCGCAGCAGATGCTGATGGCCGGCGACATCGACATGGGCCACGCCCGCGCGCTGCTCTCGCTGGATCGCGGCACGCAGATCACCGCAGCCAACCAGATTGCCGCCAAGAAGATGTCCGTGCGCGAGGCCGAGGCGCTGGTGAAGAAGCTCGCGGCCGAGTTCACCTTGACGCCGTCCCGTCGCGGCAACGCCGGGGAGAAGTCGCGTGACCTGCAGCGCGTGGAAGAAGAGCTGGCCGACCTGCTCACCGCCGAGGTCGAGGTTCGCATCAAGAAGCGCACGAAACGCGGCGAAAGCGGCGAGCTGGCGATCCATTTCGGCTCGATCGAAGCGCTCAACGGATTGATCGATCGCATCCGCCGAACGGCCTAGTTTTGAAATCGGGGCGTGTCGTTCGTCCGATTGATAACTGCAATCCTTTACGCGTATCCTCCTGCTGGATTTGTTAACCAATGTCTCTGAAATACGAGGGAGCCTGCTCATGAAGTTCACCAAATTTCCGCTTGCGGCCATTGCCGTGGGCGCTCTTCTCCTGACCGGTTGCGCGACCACCGACATGCAAATGGGCAGCCAGTCGGCCAAGACCATGGCCACCGGCAGCGCCGCGGGCTCCTCCACCGCCGGCGAGAGCAGCCAGCTCGAGCGCTGCGAATCGCCGCTCGGCACGGTCTCGCTGATCGAGAACCAGAGCGCGGGCTGGTACACCATCCTCACCGGCGAATACCGCCTGCCGCCTACTGCAAATCTGTTGCGTTTGCTGGTGCAGCAGTCGAACTGCTTCATCGTGGTCGAGCGCGGTGCGGCCGGCATGAACGCCATGACGCGCGAGCGCGCACTGCAGCAGTCGGGTGAAATGCGCGGCGGCAGCAACTTCGGCCGCGGCCAGATGGTCGCCTCCGACTACGGCCTGTCCCCCGAGATCGTGTTCAGCAACAGCGATGCCGGCGGCATCGGCGGCGCGCTCGGCGGCCTCGTGGGCGGCGGCCGTGGCCGCGCGCTCGCAGCCATCGGCGGCAGCATGCAGACCAAGGAAGCCAGCGCGCTCCTGACCCTCATCGACAACCGCTCGGGCGTGCAGGTCGCAGCCTCCGAAGGCAGCGCCTCCAAGACCGACTTCGGCGCCTTCGGTGGACTGGCCGGCCGCAGCGGCGCGGGCGGCCTCGGCGGCTACACCAACACGGCGCAGGGCAAGGTGATTGCCGCTGCTTTCATGGACGCCTTCAACCAGATGGTTCGTTCGCTGCGCAACTACAAGGCGCAGACCGTGCGCGGCCAGGGCCTCGGCGGTGGCGGTCGTCTGGGCGTGGATGGCGGTGCTGCACCGTCACAGACCTATGTGCCGCCGGAACAGGCACCGGCACGCCGCCGCAAGTAAGCAAGAAACGCTGGCCTTCGGGCCATGAAAAAGCCCGGGGCTCTTGCGAGCCGCCGGGCTTTTTACATGCGATCGGGATCGATCAGAGGCTGAAGATCTTGCCGGGATTCATGATGTTCTTCGGATCGAGCGCACGCTTGATCGTGCGCATCATGTCGATCGCGCCGACACCCGCCTCGGTGACGAGGAAGTCCATCTTGTGCAGCCCCACGCCGTGCTCGCCGGTGCAGGTGCCTTCGAGCGCCAGCGCGCGGGTCACCAGCTTGTGGTTGAGCTCCTCGGCCTTTACGCGCTCTTCGGGAATGTTCGGGTCCAGCAGATAACCGAAGTGGAAATTGCCGTCGCCCACGTGGCCGACGAGGAAGTAGGGGATGCCGCTCGCATCCGCTTCGGCCACCGAGTCGAGCAGGCAATCGGCCAGGCGCGAGATCGGCACGCAGGTGTCGGTGGAAATCACGCGGCAGCCCGGGCGCGACTGCACCGCCGCGAAGTAGCTGTTGTGCCGCGCGGTCCAGAGCCGCGTGCGTTCTTCCGGCGTGCTGGCCCATTCGAAGGCGTTGCCGCCGTGGCCGCTCGCGAGCTCCTGCACCGTCTCGGCCTGTTCCTTCACGCCGGCGGGCGAACCGTGGAATTCCATCAGCAGCATCGGCTCTTCGCGCAGGTCGAGCTTGGCGTAGGCGTTCACCATGCGCACTGTGTTCACGTCGATCAGTTCCACGCGCGCGATCGGCACGCCGAGCTGGATCGTCTCGATGGTGGTGCGCACCGCGGCCTCGATGCTCGGGAACGAGCAGATCGCGGCCGACACGGCTTCGGGCAGCGGGTAGATGCGCAGCGTGACTTCGGTGACCACGCCCAGCGTGCCTTCGCTGCCGACCATGAGGCGCGTGAGGTCGTAGCCCGCCGACGACTTCTTCGCGCGCGTGCCGGTGCGGATGACTTCACCCGCGGCCGTCACCACTTCGAGCGCCAGCACGTTCTCGCGCATGGTGCCGTAGCGCACCGCGTTCGTGCCGCTCGCGCGCGTGGCCGTCATGCCGCCGATGGAGGCGTCCGCGCCCGGATCGATGGGGAAGAACAGGCCCGTGCTCTTGATCTCTTCGTTGAGCTGCTTGCGCGTGACGCCGGGCTGCACCGTCACCGTGAGGTCGTCGGCGTTGATCGACAGCACCTTGTTCATGCGCGACACGTCGATGCTGATGCCGCCCTGCACCGCCAGGAGGTGACCTTCGAGCGAGGAGCCGACGCCGAAGGGAATGACCGGCACGCTGTGCTCGCTCGCGAGCTTGACGGCATCGGCCACGTCCTGCGTGCTCTCGGCAAACACCACGGCCGAGGGTGGTGGCGCATCGAACGAGGACTCGTCGCGCCCGTGCTGCGTGCGCACCGCCATCGCCGTGGAACAGTTGGCGCCGAAGCGGGCCTTGAGCCCGTCGATCAGGCTGGCCGGGACGTCGCGCAGATGAAGCTCCGGCATCAGGTGCGAGGTTTGGGTCGGGGCGTTCATCGGGAGTCTCCTGACGGGTGAGGGGGATCGGTCATTTTACGGAGCGAGCACCATAATGCGCTTCGGAAAAAATGATGAACCCCACGACCCTCAGCGCCCTCGCGGCCTTCCCCTCGCAACTGGAGGCCCACTACGCAGCCATTCCCGAGGCCTTCAGGCACTGGGCGCCCCCCTCGTGGGAGGGCGTGCCCAGCGAGGCCTTCACTGCCATCGAGCAACTCTGCCATGTGCGCGACATCGAGATCGAGGGCTACCACGTGCGCTTGAGGCGCACCCTCACCGAGAACCGCCCGACGCTGGCCTCGATCGACAGCGAACCGCTTGCCATCGAACGCAACTACGGCGCTGCCGATGCAAAGCAGGTGCTGGCCGATTTCCGACTCGCACGCGTGCAGACGATGGAGATCGTCTCGGGCCTGACCGATGCGCAACTGGCTCGCACAGCCGTCTTCGAAGGCTACGGCCCGCTCACGATGCGCAGCCTCATCCACTACCTCTGCAGCCACGACCAGCAGCATCTGGCGGGTCTGCAATGGCTGGCCGGCAAGATCGACGCATCGACGGTCCCCGCATAAACAAAGGACAGAGGAGCACCCATGGGCAACCGACTTTCCCAGATCGCCACCCGCACCGGCGACGACGGCACCACAGGCCTCGGCGACAACACCCGCGTGCCCAAGGACCATCTGCGCGTGCACGCGATGGGCGACGTGGACGAACTCAACTCGCAGATCGGCGTGCTGCTGTGCGAGCCCATGCCCGAGGCCGTGCGCGAGCTGCTGGTCGATGTGCAGCATCAGCTCTTCAACCTCGGTGGCGAACTCTCGATGCCCGGTTTCACGCTGCTCAAGCCCGAAGCGCTGCTGCAGCTGGACAACGCACTGGCCGACCACAACGCCGCCTTGCCGCGCCTGGCCGAATTCATCCTGCCGGCCGGCACGCGCGCCGCCTCGCTCGCGCATGTGTGCCGCACCGTGGCGCGGCGCGCCGAGCGCGCGGTGGTGGCGCTCGGTGCCACTGCGGAACTCAACGACGCATTGCGCCAATATCTCAACCGGCTCAGCGACCTGCTCTTCGTGCTCGCGCGCGTGCTCAACCGCATGGATGGCGGAGACGACGTGTACTGGAAGAGCGAGCGCATGGCGCGTGCCGCAGCCGCCCATGCTGCTGAAGCCAACGACGAAGAAGGAAGCCCGTCATGAAGATGCCTACCCATACCTTTGTGCTCGCAGCAGCGTTCCTCTTGCTGCCGACTGCAGCCGTCCACGCGCAGAGCGCAGACAACCCACCCAAGGCAGAGCGCGCGCACACGCTCAAGCCGCCGCCGCGAAACAGCAAGGTGGTGAGCGGTGTGCAGCGTGGAACCAACGCCGCCGGGCGCGGCATCGACCGCGCGGAAGACGCGACGCGACGTGGCGTCAACAACGTGTCGGCCCGCGCCAGCCGTCCGGTGCGCAATGTGGGCGAGGCCTTCGGGCGCAAGCTGGCGCCAGGTTCGAGTGGCCGTGCCGCCCCGCCGCCTGTGGGGCCACAAGGCAGCGCGCCCTGACGGCTTGTCTTATTCAGGGCGAAGCCTGGGTCGACCTGCTGCAGGCCGTCGCCTGAGCCTCGTCAGCGCCAGCCCGCGGCCTTGAGCTGGTCCGCAAGGAGCTGCGCGACCTTCGCGTAGCCCTCTGCATTGGCGTGGATGCGGTCGGAGCGCAGCGACGCATTCGACAGCACGCTCGAATACACATTGGCGACGAGCAGCGCCTGTCCCGACTTCGCGACTTCTTCGTAGAACGGCGCGTCGCTGAGCGAGCCGACGAACGCGCGCATCGCGTCGGGCGCAGGCGTGGCCAGCAGCGCGACATGCGGCGTATGTTCGCGCGCCTCTTTCACGAGCGCCGCGATGTTGTCGCGGGTGGCCGAGGCCGACACGCCGCGCAGCATGTCGTTGCCGCCGATGCCGATCAGGATCGCGTCGTAGCTGCCCGCAGCCAGCAGCGACGGCAGGCGCTGCAATGCGCCGGCCGAGGTGTCGCCGTTGACGCCCGCGTTCTCGACCTGCCAGCCGGTGATCTCGCCCAGCTTCACGGGCCAGGACGCGTCCGGCGATGCGCCGTAGCCGAAGGTGAGGCTGTCGCCGATGGCCAGCACGCGGGCATCGGATTTGAGCGCAGCGGCGGAGGACTTGCGCTTGCCGCAGGCGGCCAGGACAGCCGCGGCCGGCACGCCGCACATCAGGTGGAGGAGGTGTCGTCGCTTCATGGAGCGCGCAGCTTAAACGCGGGCGGCGCGCCCGCCGGCATTGACCCTTTGCTTGCTCGGAAAGTGCATAAGCCTCTCCGTTTTTGTTCGTTCCCCGACTGGGGGCCGCGGCGAAGAATCGTTGCCCTGCACGTTCATTCATCACCGGGTACTCCATGCACATGCCGCTGCTCAATCGCCATCGTTTTCTGCGCCATGTGGTCGCACTCTCCGCTGTGTTGCTGGCCACGCCCTTCGCGGCCCTTGCCGCGCCCGCTGCCGGCGAGCCGGTGTGGTTCGGCGTGAGCGGCCCGCTCACCGGGCAGAACGCGCAGTACGGCGCGCAGTGGAAGGCGGGCTTCGACCTCGCGCTCGAACACATCAACGCACAGGGCGGCATTCACGGCCGGCCGCTCGCCTACAGCTTCGAAGACAGCCAGAGCGATCCGCGCCAGTCGGTGGCCATCGCGCAGAAGCTGGTGAACGACAAGCGCGTGCTCATCGAGCTCGGCGACTTCTCGAGCCCCGCCTCGATGGCCGCCTCGCCGATCTACCAGCGCGCAGGTCTCGTGCAACTGGGCTTCACCAACTCGCACCCTGACTTCACCAAGGGCGGCGACTACATCTGGAGCCCGTCGATCAGCCAGGCCGATGCGCAGCCGCTGCTGGCCGACCTTGCGGTGAAGACGCTGGGCTTCAAGCGCATCGCGGTGCTCTACCTCAACACCGACTGGGGCCGCACCAGCAAGGACGTGCTCGTGAAGGCCGCGCAGGAGCGCGGTGCGCAGCTCGCCATCGCTGAGGGCTACCAGCCCGACGAGAAGGACTTCCGCTCGACGCTGGTACGCGTGCGCGATGCCAACCCCGACGGGCTGGTGCTGATTTCCTACTACCCCGACGGCGCGCTCATCGCGGGCCAGGTGCGCAGCGTGGGGCTCAAGCAACCGATCGCGGCCGTGGGCTCGGTGTACTCGCCGAAGTTCATCGAGCTCGGCGGTGCGGCTGTGAACGGCATCCACACCAACACCGCCTTCTTCCCCGAGGAGCCGCGCGCCGAGGTGCAGGAGTTCGTGAAAAGCTTCCGCGCCAGGTACAGCAAGGAGCCCGACGCCTTCAACGCCTACGCCTACGACGCCGTGGTGTACGCCGCCGCCGCGCTGCGCCAGGCCGGCCCGAAGGCCGACCGCAAGGCCGTGCGCGATGCGTTCTACAAGATCAAGGACGTGCCCAGCGTCATCTTCGGCAAGGCCAGCTTCGACGCGCAGACGCGCCGCGTGATCGGCGTGAAGAGCGTGAACCTGGTGGTCAAGGACGGCAAGTGGGCGCAGATCGACGAGAAGGCAGGGGCGGTGGCGCTGGCCAAATGAGCTTCACCTCGTTCTTCGACTACACGGTCAACGGCCTGATCATCGGCAACATCTATGCGTTGCTGGCGGTCGGGCTCGCGCTGATCTTCGGGGTTTCGCATCTCATCAACTTCGCGCACGGCTCGGTCTACACCGTCGGCGCATACATCGGCTGGGCGAGCATCACGTACCTGCATACGCCGCTGCCCGTGACCATCGCGCTGGTGGTGCTGGGCTCGGGTGCGTTGGGCATGTTGATCGAGCGCGTGGGGCTGCGGCCGCTGCAGGGCGCGGCGCGCATTGCGCCGCTGCTGGCCACCATCGGCATCAGCTTCGTGCTCGACATCCTCGTGCAGCTGGTCTTCAGCCCCGATCCGCGCTCGCTGCCCACGCAGCTGCCTGACTGGCGCCTCAAGATCGGCACCGGCACCATCGGCGCGCTCGACCTCTTGATCGCGGGCATCGGCATCGCAAGTGCGGCGGTGCTGTTCGTCTTCCTGCGTTTCACGAAGCTCGGCTGGGCCGTGCGCGCCACCGCGCAGGACCGCGATGCGGCGCAGCAGATGGGCGTGGACGTCGACCGCGTGAACCAGACCGTATTCGCCATCGCCGCCGCGCTGGGCGGGCTCTCGGGCCTGCTGGTGGGCATGTACTACAACAACATCAGCCCGGCGATGAGCTTCCAGGCGACGCTCAAGGGCGTGGTGGCCACTGTCGTCGGTGGCGTGGGCAATGTGCCGGGCGCCATCGTCGGCAGCCTGCTGCTGGGGCTGATCGAGAGCTATGGCGTGGCGATCCTCGGCACGCCCTACCGCAACCTCTTCGCGTTCGCGCTGCTGCTGGTCATCCTCGTGTGGAAGCCGAACGGCCTTTTCGGCCGCAAGCGCGCGCTGCCGCCCGAGCCGCTGACCGGCACCTTCATCGCGCCGAGCAAGCCGTGGCATGTGCCGCGCAGGTTGTTGCTCGCGCTCTTCGCCGCGGCGGTCGCGCTGCCGTTTTTCGATCCATCGCCGTATCTCCTGCAGACGCTCACCAATGCGTGGCTCTATGCCGCGCTCGCGCTGAGCCTCACGCTGGTCGCGGGCACCATTGGGCAGATCTCGCTCGGCCATGCGGGGCTGCTGGCCATCGGCGCGTATGCGTCGTCGCTGCTGGTGCTCGACCTGCACCTGCCGGTGGGCACGGGCATCGTGCTCGCGGGCATCCTCACTTCGCTGATCGGCACCGCGCTGATCTTTCCGGCGTTCCGCTTGCGCGGCCACTACGTGTCGATCGCCACGCTGGGCATCGGCGAGATCGTGGCGCTCACCATCCTCAACTGGGAAAGCCTCACGCGCGGGCCCATCGGCGTCTCGGGCATTCCGCCGCTCTCGCTGTTCGGTCGCGATGCGTCGTCGAACGAAGCGATCTACTGGGCGTCGTTCGGCGCGATGGTGCTGCTGGCCCTGCTGCAGTGGCGCCTGTTGCGCTCGCACCTGGGTCGCACCTTCCGCGCCGTGCGCGAGGACGAGGTGGCCGCCCGCGCCTACGGCGTGAGCCCCGATCGTTACAAGGCGCTGGCCTTCGGCTTCGGCGGCTTCGCGGCGGGCGTGAGCGGCGCCTTCACCGCGCACATGTACTCGTACATCAACCACGAGACCTTCGGCTCGCAGATCTCGATCCTCGCGCTCACGATGGTGATCCTCGGCGGGCTCGGAAACATCAGCGGCGCATTGCTCGGCGCGGTCGCGCTCGTGAGCCTGCCGGAGCTGTTCCGCGTGACGGCCGAGTACCGGATGCTGATCTACGGCGGTGCGCTGCTTCTTTTGATCCGCTTTCGCCCGCAAGGTCTGCTGGGCACTGTCTGAAAGACCAAACACCATGAGCCACTTGAACGACTACCTCGCCGAGAAGCGCGCTGCCGTGCTGGCACGCAATGCCGCCGTCGAAGCGGGCACCGCGCAGCCCGTGCAACTCAAGGCGAGCGTGAAGGCCGAGGGCCGCAGCGGCGTGCGGCGCCTGCGCATCCGCGAGCACCAGGTCATCAGCGACAGCCCGCCCGATTTCGCGGGCTACAACCTGGGCCCCAGTTCGCCCGAGCTGCAGCTCGGCGTGCTTGGCACCTGCGTCACGCACATCTTCCTGATCCAGGCAGCAGAACGGCAGGTGCCGCTCGAAAGCCTCGAGGTCGAAGTGACCGGCCTCATCGATCCGCGCGGCGGCAAGCCCGGCTACGAGAAGACGCCGATCTGGCCGCACGAGATCGGCTACACGGTGCACATCGATTCGCCCGCGAGCCGCGAAGAGATCGACGCGTTGTTCGAAGCGGTGGAGCGCAACTGCCCGATCCTCAACCTGCTGCGCAATCCGCAGACGATTCGCGCCGAGGTGAAGCTCGTCAATTCCAAGGCGGAAGCGGCGAACGCGCCACGGGAAGCGGGCGATGCCATCGCTGCTTGAGATCCAGGGCCTCACGCGCCGCTTCGGCGGGTTGACTGCGGTGAACGCGGTCGACCTGCAGGTGGGCGAGGGCGAGCTGCTGAGCGTGATCGGGCCGAACGGAGCAGGGAAGACCACGCTCTTCAATCTCGTGACCGGCCTCGACCGCCCCGATGGCGGGCTGGTGCTGTTCGACGGACAGGACATCACCGGCCTGCCTGCGCAGCAGCTCGCACAACGTGGCCTCGCGCGCACCTTCCAGCATGGCCGCGTGTTCGCGAATCTCTCGGTGCTCGATAACGTGCTGGTCGGCGCGCACACGCGCCTGCGCGCCGTGAAACCGCGCGTCGGCGGCGTGCCGGGCCTGGGTGCGCTGGCCGAACTGGCCCTCGCGCTGGTGCAGCCTTCCGCCGTGCGGCGCGAAGAAGAGGCGCTGCGCCAGGACGCGCTCGAGATCATCGCGCTCTTCGGCGAACGGCTCGCACCGCGCATCGACCATCCCGCGTACAGCCTCTCGTATGCCAATCGCCGCCGCGTCGAGATCGCACGTGCGCTCGCACTCAAGCCGCGTCTGTTGCTGCTCGACGAACCCACGGCCGGCATGAACGAGAGCGAAACGGCGGAAATGCTGGAGATCATTCGCGGCCTCAAGTCGCGCGGCCAGACGATCCTTTTGATTGAGCACAAGCTGGACCTCGTGATGCAGTTGTCGGACCGCGTGGCCGTGCTGGATGACGGTCACAAGATCGCCGAAGGCCTGCCCGACGAAGTGCGCAACGACCCCGCAGTGATCGAGGCGTACCTGGGCCATCGCCACGTCGGAGAGACACAGGCGGTGCCCGCATGATCGCCACCGTCGCCCGCACGGGGCTTCCTCCTTCGTCGCTCTGGGGCGAAGGCCGCGACGAAGGATTGCCTGAGCGCGCCACGGCGCCGCTTGCATCCATCGACACGAAGCAGCCGCTGCTCCAGCTTCGCAAGGTCAACAGCTTCTACGGCCCGGTGCAGGCGCACTTCGACCTCGACATCGAAGTGCGCAAGGGCCAGATCGTGAGCCTGCTCGGCGGCAACGCAAGCGGCAAGTCGACCACGATGAAGATCGTGCTCGGCCTGCTCAAGCCGCGCTCGGGCGAAGTCAACTTCAATGGCGAATCGATGCTCGGCCTCGGCACGCCGCAGATCATCCGCAAGGGCATCGGCTCGGTGCCCGAGGCGCGCCGGCTGTTCCCCGCGATGAGCGTGCGCGAGAACCTCTTGATGGGCGCCTACGCGCGCAGCGACCGCAAGGCCGTGGCCGAAGACTTGGAGCGCATGCTCGAGCTGTTCCCGCGCGTGGCCGAGCGCATCGAGTTCCAGGCCGGCACGCTCTCGGGCGGCGAGCAGCAGATGGTGGCGATGGCACGCGCGCTCATGGGCCGGCCGCAGCTCATCTGCATGGACGAGCCGACGATGGGCCTGTCGCCGCTGTATGTCGACAAGGTGCTCGAGCTCATCGCGCGCATCAACGGCCAGGGCGTCTCGGTCTTCATGGTCGAGCAGAACGCGAGCCTCGCGCTGCAGATCGCGCATCACGGCTACGTGCTGCAGACCGGGCGCATCGTGCTCTCGGGGCCGGCGCGCGAGCTGCTGGCCGATGCGCGCATTCGCGATGCCTACCTCGGCGGCGAGGGCGCTGCCCGCACCGCCTCCTGAACCAACGAACGCACACACGAACGCAAAAGGGAGACCACACGCCATGACCTTGAAACTCGACCATATCGTGATCGCGGTGCACGACCTCGAACGCACCATCGCCGACTACGGCGCGCTGGGTTTCCACGTGGTGCGCGGCGGCGCCCATCCGGGCCGCGCCACGCACAACGCGCTGGTGGTGTTCGAGGACGGCAGCTACCTCGAGCTGATCGCCTGGCGCGAACCGTCGCCCACCGAGCGCTGGTGGCAGTTGCTGCAGCGGCACGGCGAAGGCATCGTCGATTTCGCGCTGCTGCCGCGCAACACCGCAGCCACCGTGGCCGATGCGAAGGCGCGCGGCCTTGCGCTCGACGGCCCGCTCGATGGCGGCCGCGTGCGCCCCGACGGCGAGCGCCTGCGGTGGCAGACGGCGCGTGCGCCTTCGGCCGACCTGCCTTTCCTGTGCGGCGATCTCACGCCGCGCCATCTGCGCGTGCCCGAAGGCGAGGTGCGGGTGCATGCCAACGGCGTGCTCGGCGTGGCAAGCCTCGCGGTCGCGGTGCGCGATCTCGACGCCACGCTGGCACGCTACCGCGCGCTGCTGGGCCCCGTGCCCGACGACGCCGCCACTCACATCGGCGAGCCCGTGGCCGTGCCCGGCAGCAATGTGCGGGTGGCGGTCGTTGCGCTGGGCGGCAGCGTGCTGGTGCTGTCGTCGCCGCGCGAGAACGCGGCCGTTGAGAAGGAGGGAGGCGATGCGCTTGCGCAGCGGCTCGTGGCGCGCGGCGAAGGGCCGTATGCGGTGGTGTTGCACACAGAGTCGCCGAAGTCGACCGGCGTGCTCGACCTGGCGGGCACCCACGGTGCGTTGATCGAGCTCGACCTCCCGCCGGTGGATCTCCACGTGAAGCACGGCACGCGCGGCCACCGGGTCAACAGCATGGTCGGAGGCTGACGGCCCTGGCGATGGCGGCGCTCGCCAGCGTCGCTGGCTAGCGCTGGAGATCGAGCAGCAACTCGAGGCGCTCCACGCCCGCCCAGGTCTCGCTCTTGAAGGCCTGGTGGTATGCGTCGATCGCCTCCGTGGAGCACTCGGCCACCCGTCGCGCCTTGTCATGCGATGCCGAGCGCATGTAGTAGATGAGGAAATCGCCTTGTGCGGTGGATTCGAGAAAGACCGATTCGACGGTGACGCTTTCCGCGCCCAGGGTTCGCAGCGCCTCGTCACGATGGCCGGCGATGTGCGATGCCCACTCGCGCACGCGCACCAGCGAATCGGACTTGAGGCGCACGCGCACGCAGACCGGGATTTCTGAAGAAGAGGACATGGCGCGAGGCTAGCTCAAATGCGCCTTGCGCAGCGTCGCCTGCATCTTCTTCTGCAGCGCAGGCCCGCCTTTCTCGAGCGTCGCCGCGGGCGCACCGCTTTCCTTGGTCGCCGGCGTGTACTTGCGCCCCCAGATACCGATCTGCGTCACCACCGGCAGCAGGTCGATGCCCATCGGCGTGAGGCTGTAGATGGCCTTCTGCTTGTGGGTCGGATCGTCGGCCTTGCTCAGCACGCCGTGCTCGACGAGCTTGCCCAGGCGCTCGGTCAGGATGTTCGAGGAGATGCCTTCCTCGGACTGCAGGAATTCCCTGAAATGCCGCTTGCCGGCAAACATCATGTCGCGAACGATCAACAGGCTCCAGCGGTCGCCGAAGACTTCGAGCGCGAGGTTGATCGGGCAGAGCGATTTCTGTGCGGTGGCCATGGTGACTTCCGGTGCGATTGAAAAACTGCTTGCATTTTTGCATCAGTTTCAGAATACTGCGAACCGATTGCATTTCAAGAGCAGTTGTTCCAACCGATCCCAAGGAGAGCCACCATGCGAAAGCTCATATTGCAGATGCAGATGTCCGTCGATGGCTATGTCTCGCCTGCCAACGGCAACCTCGACTGGCAGGTCTGGGGTTGGGGTGATCGCTGGGCCTGGGACGACAAGTTGAAGGCGTACTTCAATACCGTCTTCGAAGGCGTAGACACGATCCTGCTGAGCCGCAAGATCGTGGAGGAGGGCTACCTCGACCACTGGGGTCGCGCGGCGAAGAACTATCCGGCCAACCCGCAGTTCGCCTTCGCGCAGAAGGTGGTCGATGCGCGAAAGGTCGTGCTCACCGGCAAGCTGAAAGCATCGCGCTGGGAGCGAACCGTCATCGCGCGCGGCGGCCTGGCCGAAGAGGTGAATGCGCTCAAGCGCGAGGAGGGCAAGGACATCCTCGTCATCGGCGGTGTCGGCTTCGCGTCTTCGCTCGTGACCGAAGGGCTGGTCGACGAGTTCCAATTCTTCGTGAATCCCACGGCCGTGGGTGGTGGGCGCTCGGTGTTTCACGACCAGCGCAAAGGGCATGCCTTGCGTTTGCTCGGATCGACGGGCTATGAATGCGGCGTCGTGGTCAACCGCTACGCGCCGCAGTAGTGAAGGACAGCGCGCCGCCCCGATACCAGCGCTTACCTGATTTCACCTGACGACGACCTGAAGTGCGCGGGGCAGACACAACGGCGGCACACAATGGACTCGTCATCAACGCATGAAGGAGTTCCAGATGAACATCAATTCCAAGAGCATGGCCGTCGCTGCTGCGGCGCTCGCGATGTGCATGGCAGCGGGAAGCGCCTTCGCGCAAGACCGCCGCTTTGACGGACGGCCCGGCGACGATCGCAACGGACGCGCCGAGCAGAGGCACGACGACCGTCGGGGCGATCGCAATTACGATCGCCGTGGTCCCCATCGCGACTACCGCGGCAACCAGGACTTCCGCGATGGCCGCCAGTTCGATCGTCGCGGCTTTCCGCAGCCGCACGCCGAATGGCGCCGAGGTGGCCGCGTGCCGGCCGAGTACCGTGGCCGCAACTATGTGGTGAACGACTACCGTGCCTATCGCCTGCAGCCGCCGCCCCGCGGGTACCAATGGGTCGGCGTCGGCGGCGACTACGTGCTCGCCGCCATTGCCACCGGCCTGATCGCGCAGATCATCGCGGGCCAGTAACCCGCCCGATCAAGCCCCCATACGAAACCGCCACAGGTGACTGTGGCGGTTTTTCTTGTGGGGGACGCTTGTCAGGCCAGCGCGGTGGATGCCGACTGGGCGCACACGTTGCGCCCGGTGATGGTGAGGCGCAAGCCGCCACCGTGCCATTCGAGCCAGTTGAGGCTCACATACGCGTCGATGTCGTTGTCGTCGATGCGGTCGGCCTGGCGGCTCTGCAGGAGCTCCACCGTGGCGGGCAATGCCCGTTTCAACCGTTCTCGTCGCTCCGCTGCATCGGCCGCCTTTTGGGCGGCCCTGGTTTGCTGTTGCTGCTGCTGCGGGGTCGATGCCATTGCTGATCCGTTCCGGAAGCCAAGGAATTAACCCGAATGTACGCCCCTTGTGTGAAGCCGCACGCTTTCTTTTGAACCCCGCCGTTTTCGCAGTACCTGCCACGCAACAGCGCCCCGGACGGCCTTGCGGCGACGGCTAGATTTCGTAGTGGGAAGCCTTGGCTTCGTCGCCCAATGCCTTCTCGACGATGGCACGTGTCAGGGTCGGTGCGAACGACTCGATGAAGGCGTAGACGTATTTGCGCAGGTAGTTGCCGCGGCGCACCGCGAGCTTGGTGAGGTTGATGCCGAACAGCCGCCCCGCATCGATCGCGCGCAGTTGCGTATCGCGCTCCGCCTCGTAGGCCACGCCGGCCACGATACCCACGCCCAGGCCCAGTGTCACGTAGGTCTTGATCACATCGGCATCCATCGCGGCGAGCACGATGTTGGGCTGCAGCCCGCGCGCCTCGAACGCCTCGTCGATGCGCGAGCGGCCGGTGAAGCCCGTGTCGTAGGTGATCAGCGGATAGCGCGTGAGGGCCTCCAGCGACAGCGGTGCATCGAGCAGCGGATGGCCCGGTGGCACGATCACCGAATGCGTCCAGCGGTAGCAGGGCAGGGCGACCAGTTGCGGGTAGTCGCCGAGCGCTTCGGTGGCGATGCCCACGTCGGCCTCGCCGTCGATCAGCATCTGTGCGATCTGCTTGGGGGAGCCCTGGTGCAGGTGCAGTTTCACGTTCGGGAACTGCGCGCGAAATTCCTGCACCGCCACCGGCATCGCATAGCGCGCCTGCGAGTGCGTGGCCGCGATGGAGAGCAGCCCGCTTTGCTGCGCGACGAACTCCTGCCCCGCGTGCCGCAGGTTGCTGCTCTCCAGCAGCATGCGCTCGATGATCGGCAGCACATGCCCGCCCGGCTCGGTCAGGCCCGTGAGCCGCTTGCCGGCGCGCACGAAGAGCTCGATGCCGAGCTCCTCCTCGAGTTCGCGGATCTGCCGGCTCACGCCGGGCTGCGAGGTGTGAAGGGTATGAGCGACTTCGGTCAGGTTGAAGCCGCAACGAACGGCCTCGCGTACCGAGCGCAGTTGTTGGAAGTTCATCTGGCGCCGAGGTGTCATCAGGACCCCGGGGTGGGGACCGACCGGCGATTCTCGGCAGAAGCGCTTATGCATGGAACGATGCGTTTGTTGGTTTCACATGAGCAAAACATCTATGAAAGGGCTTCACTCCTCGGTATTTGATATTTCGCACGACTGTGCTAAAGTTCGTCGCATGGACGCCAAGACCCAGAAAAGCGAACTCACCCGCGCCGCCATCGTCGGCGCTGCGCTGGACCTCGCCCTGGCCGAAGGCCTGGAGGCGATCTCGCTGCAAGCCGTCGCGAGCCGCCTGGGGCTCTCCAAGAGTGGCGTGTTCTCCCGCGTGGGCTCGCGCGAGGCGCTGCAGAAGGCGGTCATCGAGGAGTACGGCCGCGGCTTCCTGGCCGACGTGTTCGTGCCCGCCATGCAGAAGCCCAAGGGCCTTGCGCGCCTGAACGACATCGTGGCCCGCTGGATCGCCCGCACCCGCGACGTCGAGGCCCAGACCGGCTGCCTCTACGTGGCTGGCGCCTTCGAGTTCGACGACCGCGAGGGCGAGTTGCGCGACGTGCTCCTCGAGGAGATCACGCGTTGGCGCGCGGCTCTTCGCCGCACGGTGACGCTCGCCATCGAGGCCGGTGAACTCAAGGCCGACACCGAACCCGCACAGCTGGTCAGCGAGATCAACGGAATCATGATGAACCAGCTGCACGACGCGCGCTTCCTGCGCGACCCCCATACCGCCGACCGGGCTACGCAGACCTGGCAGCGGCTCCTTTCCAGTTACCTCGCCTGAGCCATCGCGCAGGTGGATTCATTTCGTCTTTGTTTGCCAGAATTTCGCACATCCGTGCGATAAATAGGAGGAGCAGCCATGCTGATCATTGCCCTTTGCCTCGCCATCTATGCCGTCGCCCTTGGCGTCGAAGCTGCCCGCGACACGCTGCGCAGCCTGCCCCGCAGCAACCAGGACTGGGTCTGGTACTGAGCCTCCAGGCCCGCCGCACATGACGAGTACCCCCGCTCCCTCCAATTACTACGGCGCCAGCCGGCTGATGCGCGCGATGCGCTTCGGCCTCGGCGCATCGCAACGTCTCTGGCCCGCATTGGGCGTGCGTGCGGCCTACCGCGTGTTCGGTACGCCGTTGCCGCCCAAATGGCTCTACCGCGGGCAGCACCCCGGCGCCGACTGGCGGCACGAGGCCTGGTCCTTCGAAGCTGCGAGTGTCGGCATTTACCACCTGGCGGCGCAGGACTCGGGCGCGGAATCGGCGCCGGTCGTGCTGCTGGTGCACGGCTGGGGCGGACACGCGGGCCAGATGCTGCCGCTCGCGCAGGCGATCGCCGCGGCGGGCCTCCGGCCGGTGCTGCTCGAGCTGCCGGCCCATGGCCGCAGTGAAGGCATGGCGACCAACGGCGCGCAGTTCGCGCGCGCCATCGACTACGTCACCGCCCGGCTCGCCGCGGACGGCCGTGCGCTGCGCGCGGTCGTCGCGCATTCGCTGGGCGCCAACGCGCTGGCCTACGCCGCGGGGCGCGGGCTGCCGGCCGATTGCATCGTGCTGCTCGCACCGCCCGCGTCACCGCGCGAATACACGCGCTACTTCGCACATGCCTTCGGCCTCAGCGAGCAGACGCGTGCCGCGATGCAGCGGATGTTCGAGGCACGCGAAGGCGTGCTGATGCCGCAGTTCGAACCCGCGCTTGCCGGCCCCCGCATCGCGCAGCCGACGCTGATCGTGCATGACCGCGACGACCGCGTGAACCGCTTCGCCGATGCCGAGGCTTACCGCGACGCGATTGCCCGCGCGCAGCTCGTCGCCACGCAGGGCTGGGGCCACCGCCGCATCCTCAAGGAGCAGGCCGTGCTCGCGCAGGTCACGCAGTTCCTGGTGCAGTCGCCGTCGGTCATGTGAGCGTGAAAAGGCGCCTCTAAACTGGGCGCCACCCATGGCCTTCGCCATGGACGACACACGCACCGACCACACATGGGTAATCGTTCCTGGCTCTATTTCGAACACAGTCCTTCCAACACCGGCGATGGCGCTGACAGCGAAGAAGCATCGGCCAACGAAATCGCCGAAGCCAACAACAACTTCCCCGTGCTTTGGCAGCTCCTGCTGGCCGACGGCGCGGCCAGCGACGCCATCGACCACCAGCGCGTCTTTGGCGACGCCGGAACCGACAACCTTGCCAGCGACGCGCACGCCGCGCTCGCGCGCATCCGGCAGCTGCACGCGTTTGTGGAACGGCATCCGATGCTGCACACGCTGCCGCAGATCGCGCTGCAGTTCGAGGCGCTGGCGCTGCACCTGGCCGAGCTGATCGATGAGACGCCGGACGACAGCGCGCCGCGCTTTTCCGCCAACCTGGACGAGCTGTCCTGGCTGGGTGGCGATGCCGAGGGCGAAAGCTTCATCGAACGCAACCGCCGCGAGTGCAACGAGCGGTGGACCGAGGTGCGGCGCTGCATCGACAGCGGCAACCACCCGGGCGTGGACGCGGCGCTCGGCATCCAGCGCTTTGCGGACTGGGAGGCCTGGGCCTGGCGATTCGGCTTCGGCGGCCTGTCGCATCCGTATTTCGATGGCTACGAGGCGCCGCGCGACGAGCGTTTTGCCGATTTCGAGCCGGAAGAAGACGACGACGAAGACGGCCATGAACGTCCCGACTACGACAACCACCTGGGCGGCGAACTCTGGCGCTTCGAGGCCGACGGCCGCTGGGGCGTGATGCGCATCGCGCACGACGACGACGGCACCAGCCATCGCACCACCGTGGTCGAGCCTGCGTGGGACGACATCCGCTATGCCGGCGGGAGCGATCCGCGCCTGCTCTGGATCTCGCAGGGTGAGCGCTCGGGCCTGCTGCTCGCCGACGTCGAAGCGCCGCGCGTGCTGCTCGAACCGCAGCTCGACGAGGTCTGGGCCTTCGAGGACGACATCGCCACGGCCCTGGTCGGCGACCACATCGGCCTGCTGCGCACCGACGGCAGCTGGCTGTTGGCGCCCTCGGTCGACGAGGTCTGGAGCTTTGTCGAAGGCCGGGTGCGTGCCCGCGTGGGCGAGCGCATCGGGTACATCGACCTGCAGGGCCAATGGGCCATTGCGCCGCAGTTCGAAGAGGCCGAAGACTTCACGCCCTTCGGCCTCGCCCCCGTGCGCGGTGACGAGGGCGGCTGGGGGCTGGTGCGCGCTGGCGGCGACTGGGCCGTGCCGCCGGGTTTCGACAGCCTCCAGTGGCGCCACGACTGGGAGGCCTTCGAAGCCACGCGCGACGGCAAGGCCGGACTCCTCGATGCGCAAGGCCGCGTCGTGATCGAGCCGGTGTACGCGCAGGTCGACCTGCTCGAGGAATATCCCATCGAGTTCCTGACGACCGAAGACAACGATCCGGCCAACGAGCGCGGCGCCCAGGCCCGGCCGAAGCGCTTTGCCGTGGAACGCGCCGACGGCCTGTGCGGCCTGATCGATGGGCAGGGCCGTGTGCTCGTGCCCTTCGACTACGGCCGGTTCGAGACCCTGGAGCCGCTGAGTGGCCAGGAGCGCGCCCACGCCATGGTCCGGCGCGACCTCGTGCGCGTGGCGTCCAAGGGCGGGCGCACGGCGAAGAACGCACCGTGGCTGCGCGGCATCTACGACGTGGCCGCCGGCCGCGAACTGGTGCCTTGCCGGCACCGCACGCTCCAGCCGCTGGCTTGGGGCACGCAGGACATCGGCTGGCTGGTCGCCGATCCGGCACCGCGCGGCGCAAAGGTCGAGAAGGGGCAGCTCGCCGTGGGCGTCCTGCGCGCCGACGGCTCCGTGCTGCACCCGCAGGCCTATCCGTGGGTCTCCGCCGCGGTGTCGGTCTCCGACAGCTGGCTGGCCACGGTGGTCCGCTCGGAGTTGTGCAAGCGCTGGAGCGCCGGCGAGCCGGTGAAGGCTGCGCGCAACGACACCGGCCTGTATGTCTGGCTGCATGCCGACGGCCGCGAGCAGGCACACACCGAGCACATGGCCGCGCGCCACGCCGCCGGTGACCTGCGGGCCGCCTACGAGCTGGCCTGCCATCTGCGCGACGGCGAGGGGGTCGAGGCCGACCCACGCGAAGCCCTGCACTGGATGGCGCGCGCCGCCGGCGTGCGCGAGCCCGGCGACGCCCCCGCGACCGCGTCATCCGAGGGCCTGCCCGTGGCGATGTGCGAGCTCTCGAAGATGCTGCGCTGGGACACCGCGGGCCTCGGCGCCGACGCCCCTCTGGGGCGCGCGTGGCTGCTGCACGCCATCGCCCATGGCGGCGCGGACGACGCCGCCACGCAGGCCCAGCTCGGCTACATGCTGTGCGAAGGCGAGGGTGGCGAGCGCGACCTGGAAGGCGGCGTGCGGCACTACGAACTGGCCGCCGAGAAGAACAACACGATGGCGCTCTACAACCTCGGCCTGGCGCACAAGCTCGGCGAACCCGGGGAGCCCGACCTGGCGCGCGCGATCGGCTACTTTCGCCGTGGCCACGAAGCCGGCGACACCGCCGCCACGATGCAGCTCGGCCGCACGCTGTGCCTGCACGCAGGGGCGCTGGCCGAACAGGGCCATGGAGAAGCGGAGGTGAACGCCCTGTATGCCGAAGCCCTCTACGCGCGGCAGAAAGTGGCGGAGGACAGCACCCAGCGCGAACAGGGCTGGGCCTGCTACGAACTGGGCTGGATGCGCCTTCGGGGCCAAGGCGTGCCGGAAGACGCTGCCGCCGCCGAGCGCTGGCTGCTCACCGGTGCCGCGCTCGACGACTGCGAAGAGAACCTGGAGAGCCAGCGCGCCTGCATCGAGGTCTTGGCGCAGACGTTCTACGGTGACCCCGACAGTCCGCTCTTCGACGAGGACAAGGCCCGCGAGTGGACACAACGCCTGCTGGCGCTGCCCGCTACCACGCCGGATGCACCGGCGTGAACACCGGCCTGAACAGGTGGCGCCTGACGATCTCTCCGTAGCCCCGGTAGTAGAAGTTGCCGTTCGCGGCCAGCACCGCCGCGCGATGCTGCCGGAAGTACACCGGGATCTCGTACCACGGCATCGTCGGCGCTCGGTGGTGCACGTGGTGCAGGTTGTTGAACAGGTAGAGCAGCCCGAAGACGACGTTCGACTCGACGATGGCCACGCGCTCGTGCGGCGTATCGGCCCAGCGGTGCTCGGTGAAGGTGCGCAGCGAGCCCAGCATCATCCCGGGGTAGACGAAGTACAGCAGGTACTCCCCGAGGCTCGTGCCGCAGACCCCGATGACGAAATACAGCACCGGCGCCACGCTCAGCGCATGCCAGCCCCAGGTCGGCAGTCGCGAGAAGTCGCCCGCGAGCACCTGCCCCGCCTCGAAGCGCACCAGCTTCCATAGCCGCAGGAACGGCCCGAGCACGACGCGGAACGCGATCGTCTGGTTCGCCATGTAGATCCACCGCCGCACCGGCCCATACCCCGCCCACGCGGGCGCCGAGTGGTAGGCGCTCTCGTCGTCGCGCTCCGGGTGCGTGAGGTGGAAGTTGACGTGGTGCGCACTGTGTCCGCGGTTGTAGAACGGATACGGCAGCCACAAGGTGAGCGGCGGCCACACCACCCCATGGCGCAGCCACTTGGGCAGATGGCGCATCGCATGGATGCTCTCGTGCTGCAGCGAGGAATGCAGCTGCGCGAGAAAACCGCCCAGCAGGAACAGCGCCCATCCCGGCAGCGCCGCGTGCCACCACAGCAAGGCCGCCCAGGCCCCGTACAGCGCGGCGGCGAGGGTGAGCGTCGGCACCTCGAAGTGCCACCACCAATGCCGCCTGCGCGTGCCGGACGGGGCGCGCGTCGGTGCGGTGGACGAATGGGCGGTCGATGTCATGGCTTGACGGCTCAAAGGACTGCGATCCTAGGTATGAAGACGCCGTTCGCATGCGCGCTTTTCGAATAAGCAAGGGCGCGAAATTTCGTTTCCGTCCGGCCATGAAGTGCCTACGCTTGGCGGCTTTGGCCGAAATGAACAGCAGCGCTTCCACGACCATCGCACCCGTCCGGCTGCAGGCGCTGCTGCTGGCCGAGCCTGCCGGGGAGCTGGCCTTGCTCGACGTGCGCGAAACCCGCTGGTTCGTGCAGCGCCATCCCAACCTTGCGCGCAACGCGCCACTGAGCGGGCTCGAACTGCAGGTCGGCGCGCTCGTGCCGCGGCGTTCCACGCCCGTGGTGCTCTACGACGACTACAACGCGCCCGACGGCCCCGCCCAGGCTGCGTCGGCATTGCTTGCGCGCCTCGGCTACACCGACGTGCGTATGCTCGACGGCGGCCTTCAGCGCTGGGTGACCGAGGGGCTGCCCGCCATCGACGGCTACGGCACGCTGGTCAAGGCCTTCGGCGACCGCGCGCGGCTGCACTACGGCACGCCGGGCCTTCCCATCGACGCCCTGCGCGCACGCCAGCGCAAAGGCCTGCCGACCACGCTGGTCGATGCCCGGCCGCGCGCGGAATTCGAATTCCTCTCGCTGCCCGGCGCGCGAAACCACGCCGGCATCGAGCTCGCGCTGCGCCGCTTCGAGCCGGACGGTGCGGAACATGTCTGGGCCATCAACTGCTTCAGCCGCACGCGCGGCATCATCGGCGCCACCACGCTGCGGCTGCTCGGCCGCGCGCCCGACGCGGTGTTCGTGGAAGACGGCGTGATGGCCTGGGGCCTGCAGGGTGCGCCGACGGTGCAGAACGCGGTGCCCGATGACGAGCTGCCGCCCGAATCGCCCGAGGTGCTGCGCCGCATTGCCGACGAACTGCTCGAACGCTTCGCCCTTCCCGTGGCCGACGCTGCGCAGCTCGCCAACTGGCGCGCCGACGACACGCGCACGCTCTACCTCTTCGACGTGCGCCCCACCGCCGATCCGGCCTTCGCGGGCACCGCGGTCCAGCAGGTGCCCGGCGGTCAGTTGTTCATGCATTTCGAGAACCTCGTTGGCACGCACGGCGCCCGCATCGTGCTCATCGACGATCCGGCGCATCGCCTGCGCGCCGCAGTCACCAGCTTCTGGCTCACGCAGCTCAACCAGGCCGAGGTGTATGTCTACGACGGCGCGCTGTCGCCCGAACAGGCGCCTCCCGCGCCGGCGGCCACGGTGACGGATGCACCCACGCCTCTCGACCCCGAAGCCCTCGCGCAGCTGCGCAGAAATGGCGCGGTGACGGTGATCGACGTGGGCGCCAGCCTCGACTACGAACACGGCCACCTGCCCGGCGCGCTCTACATGCTGCCGGCCTCGCTGGGCCCGCTGGCCTCGCATGCCGTGGCCGGCCGCACACTGGTCTTCACCTCGCCCGATGGCGCGGCCGCACGCCGTGTCGCGCGCGACGCGCAACAGCGCTGGCCGGGATCGGGGGCGGTGTTCACCTGGCTCCGGGGCGGAACACAGGCCTGGAAGGCGTCAGGACGGCCGCTGTCGACCGCTTTCGTTGCGGCACAACTGCTGACCCCCTTCGACGACGACTGGGGCTCGGTCATGCGCGTGTTCGGCCCGCGCCGCGATGCGGCCTGGGCCGATTACCTCGCCTGGGAGCGGGCGCTGGCCGCACGGGTCCTGCAGGACCCGTCGGTACGCTTTCGCTTCTTTCCTACCGGGCAGGGGCCGGATCGGGCAGCTCGATCTTGATGTCGAGCACTTCGAGGTTGTCCTGGGTCTCCAGGTGCACCTTGATGTCGTCGGGATTGATCGACACGTACTTGGAAATCACCGCCACCAGCTCGCGCTGGAGTTCGGGCAGGTAGTCGGGGCGCTTCTTGCCGCTGAGGCTGGAGCGCTCGTGCGCGAGGATGATCTGCAGGCGCTCTTTCGCGACGCTTGCAGTCTTCTTCTTCTCGCCAAGCAGGAACGAGAGAAACGACATGCCTACTTGCTCCCGAAAATCCGCTTGAAGAAGCCCG
Organism: Variovorax boronicumulans; assembly: GCF_030812215.1. Taxonomy (GTDB): domain Bacteria; phylum Pseudomonadota; class Gammaproteobacteria; order Burkholderiales; family Burkholderiaceae_C; genus Variovorax; species Variovorax boronicumulans_C. The sequence continues at coordinate 347,230 of NZ_JAUSSG010000006.1, forward strand.
GCTTCTCTGCGTCGACGAAGCGCATGGGCTTCTCTTCACCGAGAAAGCGCGCCACCACATCGCTATAGGCCTGCGCCACGTCGGTGTCCTTGTCGTGGATCGCCGGCACGCCCTGGTTGGAGGCATGCAGCACGCTTTCCGACTCGGGAATCACGCCGATGAGCTTGATGCGCAGGATGTCCTGGATGTCTTCGAGCGAGAGCATCTGGCCGCCCGCCACCCGGTTCGGGTTGTAGCGGGTGATCAGGAGGTGCTCCTTGATCGGGTCGCCGCCTTCCTTGGCGCGCTTGGTCTTGCTGCTGAGCATGCCCAGGATGCGGTCCGAGTCGCGCACCGAGGAGACCTCGGGGTTGGTCACCACCAGCGCCTCGTCGGCGAAGTGCATCGCCATCATCGCGCCGGTCTCGATGCCCGCGGGCGAGTCGCAGACGATGTATTCGAAGTCCATCGCGGCGAGGTCGTTCAGGATCTTCTCGACGCCCTCTTGCGTGAGCGCTTCCTTGTCGCGCGTCTGCGAGGCGGCCAGCACGAACAGGTTGTCGCACTGCTTGTCCTTGATGAGCGCCTGGCTCAGGTTGGCTTCGCCTTGAATGACGTTGATGAGGTCGTACACCACGCGGCGTTCGCAGCCCATGATCAGGTCCAGGTTGCGCAGGCCCACGTCGAAGTCGATCACGGCCGTCTTCTTGCCCGCGAGCGCGAGGCCGGATGCGAAGCTGGCGCTCGTGGTCGTCTTGCCGACGCCACCCTTGCCCGAGGTCACCACCACAATTTTGGCCATGGCCATTCCTTCTTGTTTCGATTCTGTTGTTGGTTGTCCGATGCGCCGCGTCCGTCAGGAAACACGGTCGCCGCCGGGCCGCCCCAAGGCGGACCGTGCCTCCCCCTCGGGGGGTGGCGAATTACACGCAGCGAAGCGGAGTGAAAAGCCGGGGGGCATATCAGATCGCGTCGATCACTAGTTTTTTTCCATCCAGCCGCACCTGCGCCGACTTGCCGAGCACCGGGTCCGGCAGCGGCACCTCGTTGGTGCGGTAGATGCCGGCAATGGCCACGAGCTGCGCTTCCATGCAGGTCGAGAAGATGCGCGCCTCGGTGTTGCCGCGCGCGCCCGCAATCGCCTTGCCGCGCAATGGCGCGTAAACGTGCACGTTGCCGTCGGCGATGACCTCGGCGCCGAAGCTCACCACGGCCGTCACCACCACGTCGCCGCCGCGGGCGTAGACCTGCTGGCCCGAGCGCAGCGGCTTGTCGATGAGGAGCGTGCCGTTGGCCGGCACCGGCACCTCGCGCACGATCTGGGGGGCTTCGGCCGGCGCTTCCGCGGGCGGGGCCGGTGGCCGGGGCGCGGGGGCCGAGGGCATGGCCGCCAGCGAGAGGCCGGCGGCGCGGGCCGCGGCATTCTGGGTGTCGTTGCCGCCGCGCACCGCGATCGGCTGGGTCTGGTGGCGCGCCAAGAGGCTGCGCAGGGCCGCGAAGTCGATCTCGGCGGTGGCTTCGCCGTCCTCGTCCTGCTCGGGGAGCTGGGAGAGGTCGATCACCACCGGCTCCTGCTCGAAGAAGTCGGGTGAATCCGCCAGCTGGGCGTCGAGCGCCTCGGCCAGCACGTCCAAGTCGGACGTCTTGAGGATCACTGCGATCAGCGGCAGCGTGGCGCTCTTGAATTCGAAAACCGCCTTGGTGCGCGCGGCGGAGACATCGGCCATTGGGAAAACGTCGGTGCGAAAAGCGTTGGAGTCTAACGGGCGCGGGCTTCCGGGCGGTGACCGGGCCCCGCTTGATCCGCTCCAGACAACACTTCTTGCATGACGTTACGAGGCAAACGCCCAAGATTGCGCGCACTTCGCGCTGCGCCGCCGACCCCTCATTCAGTTCTTCGTCTTGCCCAGCAGCGCGTAGAGGATGATCGCGCCGAACGTCGCGGTCCCGATGCCGCCGAGGGCGAAGTCGCCGAACTTCAGCGTGAAGTCGCCCGTGCCGATGATCAGCGTGATCGCCGCCACGATCAGGTTCTTGTTCTGCGAAAAGTCGACCTTGTTGTCGACCCAGATCTTGGCGCCTGCAATGGCGATCAGCCCGAACACCACGATGCTCACGCCGCCCATCACCGGCAGCGGAATCGCCTGGATCAGCGCGCCGAACTTGGGGCTGAAACCCAGCACCAGCGCGATCAGCGCCGCCACCACGAACACCGCCGTCGAGTAGATGCGCGTGGCCGCCATCACGCCGATGTTCTCGGCATAGGTGGTCACGCCCGTGCCGCCCGCGGCACCGCTCACCACGGTGGCGATGCCGTCGCCGATGAAGGCGCGGCCCATGTAGGGGTCGAGGTTGCGGCCGGTCATGGCCGTCACCGCCTTCAGGTGGCCGAGGTTTTCGGCCACGAGGATGATCGCCACGGGCGCGATCAAGAGCATCGCGTTGGCCGTGAACACCGGCGTGGTGAAGGTCGGCAGGCCGAACCAGGCCGCATTGGCGATGCCGCTCAGGTCCACCGGCTTGCCCATGCCCAGCAGGTTCGTGAGCACCGCGTAGACCACCGTGGCCAGGATCAACCCGACCAGGATCAGGAGGCGCTGCAGCATGCCCCGCGCGAACACCGCCACCAGCCCGACGCACAGGAAGGTCACGGCCTGCATCCACGAATCGAAGTTGCTGGCCGCCATGTTCTTGATCGGCACGGCCGCGAGGTTCAGGCCGATCACCGCCACCACGGCACCTGTGACCACGGGCGGCATGAAGCGTTCGATCCAGCCCGTGCCGATGGCCTGCACCAGCGCCCCGATGAGGATGTAGACCACCCCGCAGGCCACGATGCCGCCCAGCGCCACCGCGATGTTGGCGTTCGGCCCCTTGCCCGCGTAGCCGCTGGCCGCGATTACCACGCCGATGAAGGCGAAGCTCGAGCCCAGGTAGCTGGGCACCTTGCCGCCGGTCACGAAATAGAAGATCAGCGTGCCGATGCCGCTCATCAGGATCGCGATGTTGGGGCTGAAGCCCATGAGGATCGGCGCCAGCACCGTGGCGCCGAACATCGCGATCACGTGCTGGATGCCCATCGCGCCGGTCTGCAGCCAGGGCAGCCGCTCGTCGGGCGCGATGACCGCGCCGTCGGCCAGTGTGGACACCGGCTTTTCAGTCCAGTTGAACATTGCTTATCTCCTCTTGTTGGTTTGTCGCGGTGCGCCCCTGCGCGCTCCGGGGCGTGATTGTGGTGGATGAACCCCGCGCTGAACACACCCGCAAGAGAAGAAGATGGCGGCCCTCCCGGACCGTCGCATCTTCTCAGCGTGGCTGGAGCACCGCCATCGTGATCCGCGACACGCAGGTCAGCTCGCCCGCCTCGTTCGTCAGGTCGATCTGCCAGACCTGCGTGGTGCGCCCCCGGTGCACCGGCCGCGCGGTGCCGATGACCCAGCCGCTGGTGACCGAGCGGATGTGGTTCGCGTTGATGTCCAGGCCCACGGCGCGGTCGCCCTCGGGGGCCGAGTAGTGCGCGCCGCAGGAGCCCAGCGTTTCGGCCAGCACCACCGACACGCCGCCATGCAGGATGCCGTAGGGCTGGCGGGTGCGTTCGTCGACCGGCACGCGGGCGCGGATGAAGTCGTCGCCCACCTCCAGGAACTCCATGCCCAGCGTGGACACGGCCGTGCCGACGTGGTTGCGGGTCAGTTCTTCGATCGAGATGTCTTTTTTCCAGATACGCATTCGGTTCTTTCGGGGACAGGGTTTCAGAAACTATAGCGATGGCGGCTGACATGGGCAGTCGCCTTTGCGTGCTAACTTGGCCCGATGAAGCACCCCCTGCGCCGCTGGCTCATCGGCATCGCCACCGTCCTGCTGATCGGCATCGGTGCGCTGGTGTGGTTCGTGAGCTCGCGGCTGCCGAGCGACGAGGAGGTGGCGGTCCGCATCTCCGAGGGCTTCGAAAAACGCTTCGGCGTCGGCCTGAAGGTCGGCGGCGCCCACTGGGCCCTGCTGCCGACGCCGGTCCTCGTGCTTTCCGACATCGCCACCGACCAGCCGCGACCGGTCACCCTGCGCCGCGTCACGGCGCAGCTCAAGCTCACCGAGTTGCTGCACCGCGTCATCGCCGTGGACGAACTGGAGATCGAAAGCCTCGTGCTGCCGCGCGAGTCGGTGCGCGCCTTCCGCGGCAAGGGGCCGAAGCCGCACGAAGGCGGCAACGTCATCGCGCTGCCCGCACCCTGGACGCTCGCGCCGATTCCGCTGGAACAGGTGCGTTGGCGTGACGTGGTCTGGATCGACCGGCGCGACATCGCGCTTGCCTATGACGGCGAGATCGCCTTCGACGCCAACTGGCGCCCGCGCCAGGCCCGCGTGGAACGCGCCGGGGCGACGCCGCCGGCGCGCCTGCGCCTGGACCGCGAGGCCGGGCAGGACCGCTGGCGCACCCGCATCGACGTGGGCGGCGGCACGTGGAACGGCGTCACGCTGTTCGAGACGCCGGCCGGCGGCAAGCTGCGCCTGTCGGCCGAGCTCGAGCCGCGCCAGGTCGACATCGAAGGCCTCGTGCAGGCCTTCGGGCGGCGCACCTCGGTGGCGGGCAAGGTCAACGGCCATTCCACGCTCGTGGCCGAGGCGGACGAAGCCAACGAATTGGGCGCGCTCGTACGCAGCCTGCACACCCGCACCACCTTCTCGGTGCGGCCCGCCACGCTCACCAGGCTGGACATCGCCAAGGCCGTGACCACCGCAGGCATCAGCCGCGGCGGCACCACGCAGCTTGACGAACTCACCGGCACGCTCGACACCCAGGGCACCGAGGACGGCATCGTGATGCGCTACACCAACCTCAAGGCGCGGTCGGGCGTGCTCACGGCAAGCGGCAACCTGCGGCTCTTCAATCGCAAGATGGAGGGTGACCTCGCGGTGGACTTGGTGGACGGCGTGGTCGGTGTGCCGCTGAAGATCGGCGGCAGCGTGAGCGACCCCGAGGTGTCGTTGACGGGCGGTGCGCTCGCGGGTGCTGCCGTCGGCAGCGCGGTGCTGCCGGGCGTGGGCACGGCCATCGGTGCGCGCGTGGGGCAGCAGGTCGAGAAGCTGTTCGGCGGCGGGGAGCCCGAAAAGAAGCCTGCGCCGAAGCCGCGAAAGCCCCCGGCCTCGCAACGCTAAGACAGCGCGCTTCAGGCGGGCTCGGCGTCGCCGGGTGGCTCGATGGCCGCAACCGCTTCGGCCTCCTGCATGCGCGGCACCGGCCGCTCGCCGATCTGCTGGCGCCACATCGCGTAGTACAGCCCCTTGCCTTCGAGCAACGCCGCATGCGTGCCGCTCTCCACGATGCGTCCTTTTTCCAGCACGTGGATCGTGCCCGCATGCATGATCGTCGAGAGCCGGTGCGCGATGAGGATGGTGATCTGCGTGCTGCGCGCCGAAATCTCGCGCACCGTGGCGGTGATCTGCTCTTCGGTCAGCGAGTCGAGCGCCGAGGTGGCCTCGTCGAAGATCAGAAGGCGCGGCTCCCGCACCAGCGCCCGCGCAATCGACAGCCGCTGCTTCTCGCCGCCCGAGAGCTTCATGCCGCGCTCGCCGATGGGCGTGTCCAGCCCCTCGGGCGACTTCTCGGCCAGGTACGCGCACGAGGCCTGCCGCATGGCTTCGAGGATCTCCTCGTCGGTCGCGTCGGGCTTCACGAGCTGCAGGTTCTCGCGGATCGTGCCCGCGAAGAGATGCGTCTCCTGCGTCACGAAGCCGATCTGCCGGCGCGCCTGGTTGTAGCGCAGGTCGCGCGTGGAGATGTCGTTGTAGAACACCTCGCCGCTCGCGGGCGTGTACAGGCCCACGAGCAGTTTCACGAGCGTCGACTTGCCCGAGCCCGAGGGCCCGACGAAGGCGATGGTGTCGCCCAGCCCCGCCTCGAACGACACCTCATCGAGCGCGTTGTCCGTCGCGCCCTTGTGGCGAAAGCTCACGTCGGCAAACCGCAGGTGCGTGACCGGCCCGATGCTGATCGGCGACTCGGGCCGCCGCTCGATGGGCTTTTGCATCAGCGCCTCGAAGTTCAACAGCGACGCCTCGGCCTCGCGGTACGCCAGGATGATGTTGCCCAGCTCCTGCAGCGGCGCAAAGATCGCCACCGAAATGAACTGCATCGCGATCAACTCGCCCGTGCTCAGCACGTTGCGAAAGATCAGCCACAGCAACGCGAACAGCACCGCCAGCTTCAGCAGGCTCAGCGTGGTGCCTTGCAGAAAGGACAAGAGCCGGATGCGCTTCACCTTCTGCATCTCGAGTGCGAAGATGCGCGTGGTCTGCGCCTGCAGCCGCCGTATCTCCGGAAAGGTCAGCCCCAGGCTCTTGATGAGTTCGATGTTGCGCAGCGATTCGGTGATGAAGCCCGAATTGCGGTTCGTCTCGCGCGTGATCGAGCGCTGCTGGCTCTTGATCTCGCGGCTCAGGAGGCCGGTGAGCCCACCCAGCACCAGCACGCCGATCAGGAACACGGGAACCAGGAGCCAGTGCTTGGTCACCGCGTACCAGACCAGGAACCCGATGCCCACGATGGCTGCGAACGCGGTGTTGATGAAGGCGTTGATGAAGCGCTCGCTGTCCGCGCGCACCTTCTGCAGCATCGACAGCGTTTCGCCGCTGCGCAGGTCCTCGAATTCGGGGAACTTCAGGCGCAGCACCTGCCGCAGCCCGTCGTTGAAGATCTGCGTGCCGAACTTCTGCACCACCAGCCGCGTGATGTATTCCTGCAGCGCCTTCGCGAGCCGCGATGCGATGGCCACGCCTACCGCGAGCGCCAGCAGCCGCAGCACGCCGGAGACCAGTTCTTCTTCCGTCTTGCCGTCGCGGTGGATCGCATACTGGTCGATGATCTTGCCGAAGATGATCGGGTCGACCAGCGCCAGCACCTGGCTGATGCCCGCCAGCAGCAGGGCAAGCAGTGCGAGGCGCGCGTGCGGCCGGAGGTACGTCCAGAGGATGTGCATCGCGCCAGTATGCGACGCACCCCTCGCACCTGCGAAATCAGCCGAACGCCTTGATCACCGCCGGCACCGTCAGCACCGCCGTGTAGTACCCCATGAACTGCACGCCGGTGTTGAAGCCGATGGCGCGCGACAAGAGCCCGCCGAGCAGGCCCATCGTGAGGATCACCAGCAGGCCGAGCAGCTGGCCTTCCCACACGCTGATCACCACGATCAGTCCGACGAAGGTCGCGATGATCGCCTCGTGGCTCACCTTGCGCGAGACGAAGAGCGCCGCGCGGCGTGCGAAGTTCATCGTGAACGGATACGCCACCAGCGCTGCGAGCACCACCGCCAGCATGCCGTAGCCGAGGAACTCCCAGTGGTTCAGCAGGTTGTGCAGGTTGTGCGTCTGGCCCGTGGTCGAATCGATGGTGAACACCGGTGGTGCATTGAAGAGCGGCGCGGCCGGGCCGGCCGCCACCGGGCTCAGCGGCAGGCCGATGGCGATCAGCGGGATCAGCGCCTCGGCGATGTAGGTCGCCTCGGTCACGCCGTTGCGCGCGGCCAGCGTGGTGGTGAGGCGGTGGTACGCATGCTTGATGCGCGAGCCCACCAGTTCGCCCAGCACCACTGTCATCGCGACCGGGCTGAAGACGAAGGTCGCGCTGGAGATCGTGGCGGTCGCGAAGGTCCACTTCACCTGCGTGCGGTCGAGCACCTTGAACGGATTCGGGAAATAGCCCGTCCAGCCTTTCACGTCGGGCGCGAGCGAGAAGGTGCGGACCTTGTCGCGCTTCATGCGCGCACGCGCCGCAGGCGAGATCACCGAGAACAGGTCCGCCACCAGCGGCCCGATGGCGATGCCGAGGAAGTAGCTGATGCTCAGTTTCACGCCGTATTTGCCGGTGAGCGCCTGCAGCGCGACGATCACCATCACGAACGGCACCAGCGTGGCGACCGAGGCCCAGCGCCCGCTCGAGAAGTAGGCAATGGCCACCGCCGCCGCCACGAAGATCCACGGCGCCGCCTTGGTGATGGCCGCGCCGTAGGGCGCGAGCAGCACCGCGAAGAGCACGGCCAGCGGCACCGCGATGAAGGCCGCGATGATCGCGCCCGACACCATCTTGCGCAGCGCGATGTGCGGCACGCCCAGGTTGCGCAGCACGTTGGCGTCCTGCAGCAGCGGCGTGGCCATGGTGTCGCCCGGAATGCCGAGCAGCGCCGTGGGCACCGCATGCGTCATGTGCTTGGCCACTGCCGCCGCAAGGAAGAAGGTGAACACGCCTTCGGGCGGCACGCCGAGCAGCACGACCAGCAGCGTGAGCGGTGCGAGCGTGGTGGTTTCGTCGGTGCCCGAGACGAGGCCGATGGCCGCGAACACGACGGCGCCCACGAGGCCCATGCCGGTGGCAACGAGGATCTGGTTGAGGAGCGCGGCTTCGATCACGATGCGGCTCCTTCGGTAGTGCGGGCGCGGGGCTTGTACGACGCGAACAGGTCGTAGATCTCCAGCTCCTTCATCTCGCGCACCACCGAGGGCGGCAGGTCGTCCACCGAGCCCAGGTCGCCGTGCTCGCCGGCCAGTTCGGCCAGCACCTCTTCGCGCCAGCGCGGATCGGGGTCGGTGCCCTCGACCACCTCGCGCTTCGGCGCGAAGAGCTTCGCGCAGATCAGCCCCGAGACGACGCAGCCGCCGAGGCCTGCGAGCATGGCGTAGGCACGCGCCAGCTCGGGCGTGCTCACGGCGCTCGCGAGCAGGCGGCTCGCCACGAGGTAGCCCGCGAGGCTCACCGCGACGCCGATGACGATCGACCAGGCGAGGTGGCCCAGGTCGGCGGTGTCGCCCCATATCTCCACCAGCCGCCACCGCGCGGGCGTTGCACTGTCTGCGTTCATGTGTGATGTCTCCGTCTATGGTTATGTGACGGCCATTTGCATGGCCGCCGCGCTGCGCCCGGTTTGGGCCGCGGTCCGTTCGCGGGGCTCTCCCGCCTTGCCTGCTTACTTCTTGCGCAGCGCTTCGAGCAGCGCCACCGCGCGGTCGGTGCGCACGTCGTGCTCGGCGGCCATCTGCTTGGCGATGCTGTCGATCTCGTCGCCGGTGGCGCCCGCGACCAGCGCGATGTTGCGGGCATGCAGCGCCATGTGGCCGCGCTGGATACCTTCGGTGGCGAGCGCGCGCAAGGCGCCGAGGTTCTGCGCGAGGCCGACGGCCACGGCAACTTCGCCGAGCTCCTGCGCCGACTTCACATCGAGGATCTTCAAGGCGAGCCGTGCGAGCGGATGCGTCTTCGTCGCGCCGCCGACCAGCCCGACCGGCATCGGCATCTCGATGGTGCCGACGAGCGCGCCCGTCGTGTCTTTCTCCCAGGTTGTCAATGAGGTGTAGCGCCCGCTGCGGCAGGCATACGCATGCGCGCCGGCTTCCACCGCGCGCCAGTCGTTGCCGGTCGCGACGATCACCGGGTCGACGCCGTTCATGATGCCCTTGTTGTGCGTGGCCGCGCGGTACGGGTCGATGGCCGCGAAGGTGTACGCATCGATCACGCCCTCGAGCACCTCTTCGCCGCTGCGCTCGCGTGTTGCTAGAACAGAAGGCGCGAGCCGCACGCGCGCACGCGCCAGCCGCAGGTCCGCCAGGTTCGACAGGATGCGAAGGCGCACCGTGCCGCCCGTGAGCTTTTCGACCAGCGGCGACACCGCCTCGGCCATGGTGTTGACAGTGTTCGCGCCCATCGCGTCGCGCACGTCGACGATCAGGTGCATCACCACCATCGCGCCACGCGGCGTGTCGCCGAACACATGCACCTCGATGTCGCGGCAGCCGCCGCCCAGGCCGATCAGCACCTTGTCGCGGCTGTTCGCCACGGCCAGGATTTCTTCGCGCGCACGCAGCAGCGCAAGCCGCGCACCGTACGGGTCGGTGATGCCGATCACCTGCACCTGTGCGCGCATCAGCGGCCCGGTGCTCGAGGCCTCGAAGCCGCCGCCTTCGCGCGCCAGCTTGGCCATGAACGACGCGGCGGCCACCACCGAGGGCTCCTCCACCGCCATCGGCACGAGGTAGTCGCGGCCGTTCACCGTGAAGTTGCCGGCCACGCCCAGCGGCAGCTCGAAGGTGCCGATCACGTTCTCGACCATGCCGTTGGCGCGGTCCACGCTCAGCGCGCCGGGCTGGGCGAGCAGCGCCACCTCGTCGTCGGTGAGCGATGCGGCCTGTGCGATGTGGGCGAAGCGCTGCGCGGGCGTGAGTGCGCGGAAATTGGGAATGCGGGAGTCGGCGACCATCGTTGCTTGTCTCTTCGGAAGATGAATTCGGGAGCAGGCAATTTAGGTCGGCTGTACCGCCGGCGGAAGGCACAGTTTGGCGGGACAGTGCGGACAGTGGTGCGCCGAAGCGGCCCGCTGTGTCACAGTCTCGGCCCATGACCACCATCGCCGATTCGCTCGCCGACACCCTCGCGCGCCAGATCGCGAGCGGCGCCTACAAGGCCGGCGACAAGCTGCCGTCGCTGCGCGAACTCGCGCAGCTGCACAGCTACGCCAAGAACACCGTGGTGGCCGCGTTCGAGCTGCTGGTGTCGCGCGGGCTCGTCGAGCCACGGCGCGGTTCGGGCTACTTCGTGCTCGCGCAATCCAACCCCAAGCCACCCGAGGAAGACGCGGGCAGCCTCGGCCGCGCGATGGACATCGTGTGGCTCATGCGCGAGCAGCTCAAGACGCAGCCCGATGCGGTGGCCGTGGGCGACGGCTTTCCGCCCGTCGAATGGCTGGCCGACGTGCGCCTGGACAAGTACCACCCCAAGGTCGTGCGCACGGGGCTCGGCGCGCTGTTCCGCTATGGCAGCCGCTTCGGCTATGCGCCGCTGCGCGACCACCTCGTGCGCAAGCTCGCGGACTTCGGCATCGGCGCCGAGCCGCGGCAGATCGTGCTCACGCACGGCGCCAACGAGGCGATGGACATCGTCATCCGCTACTTCGTGCCGCCCGGCGGCAAGGTGCTGGTCGACGACCCGGGCTACTACCCGCTCTTCGGCAAGCTCAAGCTCGCGGGCGCGCAGATGCTGGCGGTGCCGCGCCTGGCGGACGGGCCCGACCTCGACGTGCTGGAGCAGTTGCTCATCACCGAGCGGCCGCGCCTTTTCTTCACCCAGTCGCTCGCGCACAACCCCACGGGCTCCGACATTTCGCCGGCCAAGGCCTTCCGCGTGCTGCAGCTCGCGCAGAAGTACGACCTGCTGATCGTGGAGAACGATCCGCTGGCCGATTTCAAGCCGACCGCGTTGCCGCGGCTCTCGGCGCTCGATCAGCTGGAGCGCACGATCTACATCGGCAGTTTCTCGAAGTCGTTCTCGGCGGCGCTGCGCGTGGGGTTCATCGCCTGCGGGGCGGATCTCGCGAGCGATCTCGCCGACCTGAAGGCGCTGATCCACGTGAGCAGCTCGGAGTACAGCGAGCGCACGGTCGACGTGATCCTGAGCGAAGGCCACTACCAGCGGCATCTCAACCGCCTGCAGACGCGCCTCGGCGAGGCCACGCGCAAGGCGCTGCAGCTCTTCGATTCGGTCGATGCGGAGGTCTTCGCGCGCACGCCGCAGTCGCTCTACATCTGGGCCGCGCTGCCCGGCGTGGCCGACTCGCTGGCCTTTGCCAAGGAGCTGCTGCCGCGCAAGATCGTGATGGCGCCGGGGCGCATCTTCAGCGTCGATTCGACGCAGGTCTCGCGCTGGTCGCGCTTCAACGTCGGCGCCATGGCCGACCCGCGTTTCGCGAAGGCGCTGCGCACCGCGCTGCGGCGGCGCGCCTGAATCAGGCCTTGAACGTGCCGTGCCGCCCGGCGCCTCCGGCGAATCGCGCGGCGCCAGCCTCGCCCTCGGCAAAAACGATCGGCACGCCCTGCGCGCCCTCGCGCCGCAGCGCCTCGGCCAGCGGCAGGTCCCACTGTTCGTAGGCGGAGCGGCGGTCGGCGAGCATGCATTGCTGCGGAAACGCGGCGATCTGCAGCGCCAGTTCCCGCGCCGCGGCGAGCGCGCCGCCCGGTGGCGTGACGCGGTTGACCAGGCCCATCGCCAGTGCCTCGGTCGCGGAGACGGGGCGGCCGGTGAGGATCATGTCGAGCGCCCGCCCCATGCCCACGAGGCGCGGCAGCCGCACCGTGCCGCCGTCGATCAGCGGCACGCCCCAGCGGCGGCAGAACACGCCGAACACTGCGTCGTCGTCGGCCACGCGCAGGTCGGCGAGCAGCGCGAGTTCGAGGCCGCCTGCCACCGCATAGCCGTTCACGGCCGCGATCAATGGCTTGGACAGGGCCATGCGCGTCGGCCCCATGGGGCCGCTGCCGCCGCCTTCGGGATCGAGTTCGTTGCGCTCGTCCGGGTTGCCGACGGCGCCCAGGTCGGCACCCGCGCAGAAGTGGCCGCCCGCGCCCGTGAGGATCGCCACGCGCAGCGCGTCGTCCGCCTCGAAGCGCTCGAAGGATTCACGCAGTTCGGCGGCCACGGTGCCGTTGACGGCATTGCGCTTGTCGGGGCGGTTCAACGTCAGGGTGCAGACCGCCCGATCCGTGTCGTAGGTCACGTATTCCATAGCCATGTTCGCGTTCCCCTGGAGGCAGAATTACTTACTCAATAGCTCTCGGTCATCGTAGGAAATATTTCTCCGATGCGCAAACGTGGAAAAAATATGCAATGTCCCGGTCACCATTCCGAGTGCGCCGGAGCTGATCCTCGACCTGCTCGTCGCCCATAGCGGCATGTTGAGCGCGCAGTCGCTGTGCCGCGCCGGCGCCCTGATGGGCATCGGCGAATCGACGCTGCGCGTGGGCCTCACGCGGCTCGCGAGCGACGGCAAGATCGAACGCAGCGAGCGCGGCAGCTATGCGCTCAACCGCGCGGGGCCGGCGCTGTCGCGCGCGGTCGATGGCTGGCGGCAGCGCGGCGCACAGGCCGTCGCGTGGCGCAACGACTGGCTCGCGGTGCACGACGGGGGCGTGCCGCGTTCGGACAAGACGGCCTGGCGGCACCATGGCCTGGCGCTGTCGCTGCGCGGCTTTGCCCCGTTGCAGGCCGGCCTGCACATCCGGCCCGACAACCTCCGGGGCGGGCTGGCGGTCGAGCGCGAACAGCTGCGGGGCCTGGGCCTGTCCTCGAAGGCGCTGGTGTTCCGCCTTGCCGACATGGACGACGCCACGCAGGCGGCCGCGCGCAAGCTGTGGAACGTGCGCGCGCTGACGGTCGGCTACCAGCGCCTGCAGACCGGCATCGAGCGCAGCGAGAAGCGGCTGGACAAGCTGCCGCTCGAAGCGGCCGTTCGCGAGTCGCTGCTGCTCGGGCGTGCCGTCATCGCGCACCTCATCCGCGATCCGCTGCTGCCGGCCGAACTCATGCCGCCGGCGCCGCGCACCGCGCTGCAGGCCGTCACGCGCCGTTATCAGGACAAGGCGCGCAGGCTGTGGCGCGCGTGGTTCGCAGAGGCCTGACCGAAAGCTTCAGCCCAGTTCGTCGAACTGGACAACGCCTTCCTTCATGACCAGCGGAATGCGCTCGCCCTGCCCGAGCAGGCATTCGACATCGCGCAGCGGATTGCCATCGACCACGAGGATGTCGGCGAGCGCACCGGGCACGAGACGGCCGAGGCGATCCGGCATGCCCAGCACCTCCGCACCGACGATGGTGGCGCTTGCGATGGCCTCGGCCGGTGAGAGCACATCGGCGCGCAGGCGGAACTCGTCGCTCTGCAGGCGCTGCGACTCGCCCAAGAGGTCGGAGCCGAAGCCCATCTTCACGCCAGCCTTCCTGTAGATCTCCAGCGAGCGCAGACCCGCCTCGCGCACGTCGGCCACCTTGGCCACGCTTTCCTTCGGCAAGCCGAAGCTCTCGCCTTCGTTGGCCAGCGCGTCGTAGGTGACCAGCGTCGGCACCGCGTAGGCGCCCAGCTCCGCCATCAGCGCGGCCGTGGGCGCATCGACGAGGTTGCCGTGCTCGATGGTGCGCACGCCGCAGCGCACCGCACGCGCGATGGCGGCGGCGGTGTAGGCATGCGCCATCACGTAGGTGCCGCGCCCCGCGGCTTCTTCCACGATGGCGCGGATCTCGTCCTCGCTGTAGCCGAAGGCGCCCACCGGATCGGTCGGCGAGGCCACGCCGCCGGAGGCCATGATCTTGATCTGGTCCGCGCCCATCTGCAGCTCTTCGCGCACGGCCCGGCGCACCGCATCGACACCGTCGACCACGCGCGCCAGCGCGCCGACCCGCACGCAGGTCGAGCAGGTCGCGGCGGGGTCGAGGAAGTCGGAGCGTCCGCGCATGTCGCCATGCCCGCCCGTCTGGCTCAGCGCACGGCCCGAGACGAAGAGGCGCGGCCCCTGTGCGAGGCCTGCGTCCACCGCCTGCTTGAACGCGAAGCCCGCGCCGCCCGCATCGCGCACCGTGGTGAACCCTCGGCGCAGCATGCCGCGCAACATGGGCACGCTGCGCAGCGTGATGAGCACGTTGGGCATGTGGACCTGGCGCGAGAGATTCAACTCCACCGCAATCACGTGCACATGCAGGTCGATGAGGCCGGGCATCACCGTCTTGCCCTTCGCGTCGATCACGCGCGCCGTCTTGCTCTGCAGCGGCTTGTCGGAAACCTCGCGGACCACGCCGCCTTCGACCAGGATGTCGTGGCCTTCGAGCAGTTCGCTGCGCAGCGGATCGAGCAGGTTCGCGTTCCTGAAAAGGACCGTGTTCGTCATGCAATGGTTTCCTTGGTCTGTTGCGCCATCACGGCTGGCACCGCCAATTGCGCGAACACCCGCGCGAGTTCGACGTGGCCATCGCCGTACCAGTTCTCCTCGTGCAGCATGTTGAGCGTGCCGAGTGTTTCGCCCTGCCAGCGCAGCGGAATGTTCAGCACGCTGCGGCAGCCCAGCGACACGATGAGCGCGTGGTCGTAGAACACGTCGCGCAGGTCCTCCGCGTTGCGGCCGATGTAGGGCAGGCCGCGTTGCATCACCTGCTGCATCCATGGCGAATCGGTGATCGGCTTGCGTCCGCCCACCGGGTAGGCCTCGCGCATGTTGGTGTACACGCGCTCGGATTCGCGCGCCTCGCGATGGTGGACGAGGATCGTGAAGAGCCGGTGGCCGATGGTCGATGCGACCGCCTTGTCGATGGCATCGAAGGTGGCGTGCGGCTGGATGGTCTCGGCATGGGCGAGCGCCACGGCCGAGAGGGAATCTTCGAGAGAGGTCGATGGCATGGTTGTCGGATGTCGTCAGGAAAGTTCGCCGGCCGCAATGTCTTCGAGCGAGCGGCCGCGCGTGGGAATGCCCATGAACGTGACGGCCGCCGCGCCCAGCAGCAGCACCGCCGTCGTCATGCCGAACACGCCCGCGAAGCCGGCCGTCGGGTAGATGAAGCCCACCAGGATCGGCGCGGTGATGCCGCCGATGCGCCCGATGGCCGAGGCCAGGCCCGAGCCCGTCGCGCGCACCTGCGTCGGAAACACCTCGGGCGTGTAGGCATAGACACCCGCGTACGTACCGTTCATGAAGAAGGACAGCAGCACGCCCGCCACCATGATCTGTGCATCGCTGTGCGTGAACGCGAGCCCCAGCGCGCAAAGCCCGCCCAGCAGCATGTAGCTCACGATGGTGGCCTGCCGGCCGATGCGCTCGTTGAACCACGCGGCCGAGAAGTAGCCCGGAATCTGCGCGATGTACATCACCAGCGAATAGCCGAAGCTCTTGGTGATCGTCATGCCGTTCTGGATCAGGAGGCTCGGGATCCAGGTGAAGAACGAGTAGTAGCTGAAGGTGATCGACAGCCACATCAGCCAGGTCATGGTGCTGATGCGGATGAGCTTTTTGGAGACCAGCGTTGCGTAGTTCGTCAGCAGGCTGCCGCGCGTGGTACTTGGCGGTGGGGCGGCGACGTCTTCGGCATTGAGCACGGGCAGCGCCTGGCCGCGGCGCAGGTGGTCGGACTCCATTGCATCCATGATCGCGTCCGCCTCGGCGGCGCGGCCCTGGCTCTCGAGCCAGCGCGGCGACTCCGGCAGCGCCCGGCGCCACCACAGCAACAGCACCACCGGCAGCGCCGTGATGAAGATGACGATGCGCCAGCCCTGCGGGTGCGCGGGCACGATGAAGTAGCCCAGCAGCGCCGCGGCGACGAAGCCGAACGAGAAGAAGCCCGCGAGCGCGCCGGTGAAGGTGCCGCGGTAGCGCCGCGCCACGAACTCCGAAAGGTACGGCGCGATGATCGCGCTCTCGGCCCCGGCGCCGAAGCCGGCCACGATGCGCAGCGCGAGGAAGAGCGTCCAGTCGTTGACCATGCCGCTGAAGAGCGAGGCCACGCAGTAGATCGCGAGCGCCGACATCATCACCTTGCGCCGCCCGATCAGGTCGCCGCAGGTGCCGGCCGCGAGCGCGCCGAAGAAGAAACCGATGAAGTTCGCGCTGGCCAGCACGCCGATCTGCACGCTGCTCAGCCCCCATTCGGTGCGCAGCACCGGAAGCACGAAGGCGATCACGGCGGCATCCATCGCATCGAAGGTGTAGCCGAGGCCCCCCATGAGGAGCAGGCGTCGATGGAAACCAGAGAAGGGCAGGCGCTCGATGCGCGCCGACAGCATGGTCATGGGGATCCCTCGGCTTCAGGTGGGGTAGGGGTGAAGCGGCAGATCGTAGGATCGGGGAGATATCACGACAAATTTATATGCGTGATTGTGTTTATTGAGCCGGTGAATGAATGGGACGCACGATGAACTACCGCAATGCCGATCTCAACCTGCTGAAGGTGTTCGAAGCCCTGATGACCGAAGGCAATGTCACGCGCGCAGCCAGCAAGCTGTCGCTGACGCAGCCCGCGGTCAGCAATGCGCTGCGCCGGCTGCGCGACACCTTCGACGATCCGCTCTTCGTGCGCAGTGGCGTGGGCGTCAACCCGACCCGGCGCGCCATCGATCTCTGGGAGCCGCTGTCGCAGTCGCTGCATGCGATCCGCGCGACGATGGACGACGAGCGCTTCGACGCGCTGCGCAGCACCGCGAGCGTGAGCATCGCGATGTCCGACTACGTGTCCTCGATCGTGGTGCCGCGGCTGGCGGCCCGGCTGGGCAAGGTCGCGCCGTCGATGCAGGTTCATGCCATTCCGAACACGCTGGTGGATTTCGGCCCGGTGCTGGCCGACAACAAGGCCGACTTCGCGATCAGCGTCTACAACGAGGAGGTGCGGCGGCCGGCGTTCCTCAAGTCGAGGGCCTTGTGGTCGCCCGACTTCCTCTGCTTCATGCGCGCAGGGCATCCGCTGGCGCGCACGGGCAAGATTCCGCTGAAGAAATTCCTCGCGGCGCGGCATGTGGATGTGAGCCTGGTCGGCAAGACCACGCCGACCTACGACCTCTTTCTGCGCAGCCGCGGGCTGCAGCGCAACCTGGTCGCGACGGTGAACCACTACGGGGCGGCGTACGAGGCGGTGCGCCGTTCCGACCTGCTCGCGGTGCTGCCATGGTCGGAGAAGTTCGAACCCTCGCGCCTCGCGGGCCTGCGCATGGTGCCGGTACCGCTGGAGGCGCCGCCGCGCATCATCGAACTGTTCTGGCACCAGCGGCACGAGACCTCGGCGCTGCACCAGTGGGTCAAGGACACGCTGCTCGCGCTGTTCGAGCAGCCGTCCTGATCAGCCGCGCAGGCGCACCACCTGCGGGTCTTGATCTGCAGAGTGCAGGCGCGCCACCTCGGCCGCACGCCGCGCGAGCACCGCGCGCTGGTTGATGTACCCCTTGTCGGTGATCTCACCCGCGTCGAGGCTCGGCGGTTCGGCCAAGACCAGCGCGCACGCCGGGCACTGCGACGAGCCCGCGCCTTCATCGCGCAGCGAACGCAGCACGCCGGCAATGCGCTCGGCCAACGCTTCAGATGCGAGCGACGTGGCCTGCGGACCTGGAAACACCAGCATGCCGATCTCGTCGCGGTCGTGGCCGGTGAGCACCACGTCCTGCACATGCGGCGCGAGCATCGACACCAGCTTCACGCGCAGCGTGCCCACCGAGACCCAGGTGCCGGTCGAGAGCTTGAAGTCCTCGGCCACGCGGCCGTTGAAGATCACGCCTTGCGCGGGCTCCGCGGCGTTCGCGAGGAAGCCGGCGTCGCCGATGCGGTAGTAGCCTTCCTCGTCGAATGCCTCGGCCGTTTCACGTGGCGCATCGCGGTAGCCCGGGAACACCGAGACGCCCTTGACCCGCATCTCCAGCTTCTGCCCGTTGGGCACGAACTTGAGTTCGAGCCCCGGCAGCGGCGCGCCGATGCAGCCTGCGCCATCGAGCTTCCAGTGCGCGGAGGTGATGGCGGGCGAAGTCTCGGTCGCGCCCCACGAGGTGGTGAGCCACAGCGGGCGCGCTGGCCGCACGCGCTGGGCCACCGCTTCGAGCCGTTGCCACGTCGAAGGCGCGAGCGCCGCTGCTGCATAGAAAGCCAGCCGCAGTCGCGAGAACACCTCGGTGGCAAGTGCGTCGTCGGCTTCGAGAAAGGGCAGCAGCATGTCGAAGCCCCGAGGCACGTTGAACAGCAGCGTGGGCCTCACCTCGCGCAGGTTGCGCACCGTCTTCTCGATCAGGCCCGGCGCGGGCCGGCCCTCGTCGATGTAGAGCGCGCCGCCGTGGCACAGCACCATGTGCAGGTTGTGGTTTGCGCCGAAGGTGTGGCTCCACGGGAGCCAGTCGACCAGCACCGGTTTCTCCTCAGTGAGGAAGCGCCAGGTCTGCGCCATCATCTGCTGGTTGGCGCACAGCATGCGGTGCGTGTTGATCACCACCTTGGGCTTGCCGGTGGAGCCCGAGGTCAGCAGGTACTTGGCGTGGGTGTCGGGGAGGATGGTTGCGAAGGCTTCCATTACCGCCGGTGTTTCGCGGGCCGCGAGTAACCGCTCGAAGGCCATTGCACCCGGATGCGCATCGGCGTTGCGGCTGAACACCGTGACGGCCTCGACGCCGCAGCCCGCAAGCGCGCCGCCATACACCTTGGCGTCGGACGCGTAGATCAGCGCAGGCCCGAGCGCCTTCAGCATGCCGTGCAGCCGCGACGGGTCCTTCGCCATGCGCGAGTACGCGCTGGAAAGCGAGCACGCCGTGCGGCCGATGTGCATCGCCGCGAGCATCAGCACCGCGTGGTCGATCGCGTTGTCCGAGAGGATCACGATGGGCTGGCCCGTGGGCAGCTTCAGGTCGAGCAGACCCTGCGCGACCGCGCCGACGGCATGGCGCAGCGCGTGGTAGTCGAGCTTGCGCCAGCCTTCGCCGCTTTCATCGCGCTCCGCGAAGGCCAGCGCATCGGGTGTCTCGCGCGCCCAGCGCTCCAGCCATTCGCCGATGCAGCGCGCATAGGGCTTCAGCGCCTGTGGCGAGCGCAGCGCGAAGGAACCGTCGTCGAAGTCGATGCGCACCGTGCGGGGTGGGGCGATCAGGCTTTTGTCGTTGAGGAAGTCGGTCATATGTGGTCGCTGCCGGGCCGCCCCAAAGCGAACCACGCCTCCCCCATGGGGGGTGGCGAAGCACACGAAGTGGCAAGCCGGGGGGCAGTCATTTCAATCGAGTTTGCCGGTGTCGGCCTTGGCGCGAATCAGGTTCAACAGCAGGGTGTCGCGTGCGGCTTCGAGGTCGCTGGTGCGGCGTGCGCCCAGTTCATCGGCAACGCCCTCGGTCACTTTCTGCTTGAGCGCGGCCGTCATCGATGGCGCGCCCAGGTCCTTCCACCAATCCTCGATGGGCCCGCCCAGGTGCGCGAGCACATGCTCGATGCCGCCCGCACCACCCGACAGATGCAGGTTCATGAACGGCCCCATCACCGCCCAGCGCAGGCCGGGGCCGTGCGCAATCGCGGTGTCGATGTCCGCGACGCTCGCCACGCCTTCGTCGACGAGATGGAAGGCCTCGCGCCACAGCGCCGCCTGCAGCCGGTTCGCGATGTGGCCCTTGACCTCGCGCTTCACGTGGATCGGCCGCTTGCCGATGGCCGCATAAAACGCCATCGTGCGTTCGATGGTTTCGGCCGACGTCTTCTCGCCGCCGATCACCTCCACCAGCGGAATCAGGTGCGGCGGATTGAACGGATGCCCCAGCACCACGCGCTGCGGGTGCGCGCAGCCCGACTGCACGCCGCTGATCGCAAGGCCCGACGAACTCGACGCAAGGATGGTGTCCGGCGGCGCAGCCGCGTCCATGCGGCGGAACAGATCGATCTTGAAGTCCATGCGCTCGGGGCCGTTCTCCTGCACGAAGTCGGCGACCGATACCGCGTCTTCCAGGCTGTCGTGAAAGCGCAGCCGGTCGACCGATGCGCTGGGCGCGAGGCCGAAGCGCTCCAGCGTCGGCCAGTGTTGTGCCACTGCGGCACGCAATCTGTCTTCGGCGCCGGGCGACGGATCGGTCGCGTTCACGTCGAGCCCGTGCGCGAGAAAGTACGCGGCCCAGCTCGCACCGATCACGCCGGTGCCGACGACCGCGACGCGTTTCACATCCAGGGTGTTGCTGCTCATGATTTCCACCGCGCGCAGCGGCTCTCTGCCTTCGTCGTCCATGCGGCCTCGCCGCGGATCGGCTCGACCACCTTGTAGTAATCCCACGGCTCCTTCGATTCGTCGGGCGTCTTCACCTGCATCAGCTGCATGTCGTGAACCATGAGGCCATCGTCGCGCAGCCACCCGCCCTTGACGAACATGTCATTGAACTTCGTCTTGCGAAGCTGCGCCATCACCTTGTCGGCGTCGTCGCTGCCGGCCGCCTTCACCGTCTGCAGGTATTGCAGCGCGGCCGAGTAGTCGCCGGCGTGGAAGGAGGAGGGCATGCGCTTGTGCTTGTCGAAGAAGCGCCGCGCCCAGGTGCGCGCCTCGGGGCTCTGGTTCCAGTACCAGCTGTCGGTGAGGTACATGCCCTGCGAGGTCTTCAGCCCCAGCGCGTGCACGTCGTTGATGGTGATGATCATGCCGGCCAGCTTCATGTTCTTGCTGATGCCGAACTCGGCGGCCGACTTGATCGCGTTCACCGTGTCGCCGCCCGCATTGGCGAGCGCCAGCACCTGCGCCTTGGAGCCCTGTGCCTGCAGCATGAACGACGAGAAATCGCTCGCGCCGAGTGGATGCTTCACCGAACCAGCGACGGTGCCGCCGCTGGCATTGATGATCTTGGCCGCGTCGGTCTGCAGCGCGGCGCCGAAGGCGTAGTCGGCGGTCACGAAGTACCAGCTCTTGCCGCCCGCCTTGACCACCGCGCTCGCGGTGCCGCGGGCCATCGCCACCGTGTCGTAGGCGTAGTGCACCGTGTAGGGCGAGCAGTATTCGTTGGTGAGGCTCGATGCGCCCGAGCCGACCACGAAGTACGGCTTCTTCTTGTCGGCCGCCACGCCCGCCATCGCGATGGCCGCACCCGAGTTGACGCCCGCGATCAGCATGTCGACCTTCTGCACGTCGAACCATTCGCGTGCCTTGGCGGCTGCGATGTCGGGCTTGTTCTGATGGTCGGCGGTGACCAGCTCGATCTTCTTGCCGTCGATGGCGCCGCCCATGTCGGCGATCGCCATGCGAATGGCTTCCGCGCCGGCCGGGCCGTCGTAGTCGCGGTAGATGCCCGACATGTCGCTGATGAAGCCGATGCGGATGGTGTCGTCCGACATCTGCGCCGAAGCGCCGGTGGTGGCGAAGGCGGTGGCCAGGGCGATGGCGAGCGCGGTGCGCGAGAGGGTGGTGGTCATGGTCTTGTCTCCGGTCGTTGTACTTGTTGGTTCGTTCGCTCGCTGGCTCGGTCAGCCCAGCGCGAAATTGGGCCGCGGCGTGCCGGTGCGCGGCAGCCCCATCATCTGGCGCGCCTCGGCGGGCGTGGCCACTTCCATGTCGAGCTCGCGGATCACCCGCACGATGCGCTCGGTGAGCTGCACGTTGGTGGCCAGTTCGCCCTGGCGGAAGTAGAGGTTGTCTTCGAGCCCCACGCGCGCATGCCCGCCCAGCAGCAGCGCCGCCACGTTGGCTTCGAGTTGCGAGGGGCCGATGCCGCTCACGCAGAAGATGCTGCCCTTGGGCAGCGTGTCGACCATCATCTGCAGGAAGCGCGGCGAGTACGGCATCGCGTTCTGGAAGTTGCGGTGCACGTTCATCACGAGGTTGATGAAGTAGGGCTCCTCGTCGTGGCCCTCGCCGATCAGCGTGGTCGTGTCCTGCAGGATGTGCGTGGGGCTGAACACCTCCCACTCGGGCTTGATGCCGCGCGCCTTCATGCCGGCGGCGAGTTCGCGGCCCTTGGTGATGGGCGTGTCCATGAGGATCTGCTTGCCCTCGAAGCTCAGGTTGAGCGTGGTCGCGTCCAGCGTGCACATCTCGGCGCCGGCGTCCATGCCCTTGATGCGCTCTTCCCACGCGATTTCCCAGCGGTCGCCCGCCAGCGGCTTGACCATGTCGCCGTGCACGCCGCCGCCGGTGGAGTTGTTGATGACGATATCGCTGCCGCCCGCGCGGATGCGGCTGTTGATGTCGCGGTACACCTCGGCGTTGCAGGTGGCGCCGTCGTCGGGCCGGCGCGCGTGGATCGCCACCACGCTCGCACCGGCGTTCCAGCAGCGCAGCACGTCGGCGGCGATCTCGGCGGGCTGGGTGGGCAGGTGCGGGTTCTGCGACTTGTGCGCCATGCCGCCGGTGGGGGCGATGGTCACGATCACTTTGCGCTTGGACGACATGGCGTTTTCCTGGTGTCTTGCATGAGGGGCGCGCTATTATTTTTGGCAGCGAAGGCACACTCAGTCATCGCGACGACATTTGGGCTCAGGGTTTACGCACCCGTGCCTCCAGGAGCTTTCATTCCATGCCCTCGAAGAAGGCGGAGCAGCCCATCACGGCGGCATCGCTGACCATTCCACAACTGCTGCAAGGCTCGGCCTGGTTTCCGCTGCTCGATGCGGTCGCACGCGAGCGCGTGCTCGACGAGATGCGCGAGGTCGAGGTGGCCCCCGGCGCCGCGCTGTGCCGGCGCGGCGACACGCCGCTGCACTGGTATGGCACGCTCGAAGGCCTGCTCAAGTGGTCGATCACCTCCAGCGACGGGCGCTCGGTGACCTTCGGCGGCCTGTCGGTCGGCAGCTGGTTCGGCGAGGGCACGCTGTTGCGCGCGGTGCCGCGCTCGGCGGACATCATTGCGCTGCGCGCGAGCCGCGTGGCGCAGCTGCCGCTAGAGACCTTCGAGTGGCTGCACCGCACGCAGCGCGGCTTCGATCATTTCCTGCTGCAGCAGATCAACGAGCGGCTGCACTGGTTCATGGGTAATTACGCGGCGCACCGGCTGCTCGATGCGGACAGCCAGGTGGCGCGGGCGCTCGCCGGGTTGTTCCATCCGTGGCTGCATCCGGGGAGCGAGCCGCACCTGCAGACGTCGCAGGAGGAGATCGCGAATCTCTCGGGCGTGTCACGGCAAAGGTGCAATGCGGCGCTGAACCGTTTGAAGGAGGCGGGGTTCCTGCGGATCGAGTACGGGGGCATCACCGTCATCGATCTGGAAGGGCTGCGGCGGTTCATCGAGTAGGCCGCAGCCCGCGCGCCTTCACTGCGGCTTCTTCGCCTGTTCCGCGAGCCGCTTGCGGTACTCGGTGGTGGTCACCCCCCCGAACCCCCAGTCGTCCGTATCAATCTCCTCGATCACGATATGCGTCCACTCCGGCGGCTTCTTCAGCACGCGTTCGAGGACCTCGGTGAACTCGGCGATGACCTGGGTCTTCTGCTCACGCGTGACGCCGTCGCGGGTGATCTTCAGATTGACGAAAGGCATGGTGTGCTCCTTGGTTGTGTGAACGGTGCGACTACCAGGTGCCGGCGCTCGCGCCGCCGTCCACCGCCAGCACCACGCCCGACGTGAAGCCCGCGCCGGTGAGGTAGAGCACCGCATCGGCGATCTCGCGCACGGTCGCGATGCGGCCTGCGGGCGCCAGGCCGCTCAGAAAACCATGGTTCTCGGACGGGTGCATCGGCGTGTCGACGATGCCGGGCGCCACCGCATTCACCTGGATGTTGTGTGGCGAGAGCTCCAGCGCCAGCGCGCGCGTCGCGGCATTGATGCCGCCCTTGACCAGCACCGGCACCAGGGCCGGCACCTTCAGGTTCGGTTGCAGCGCGATGCCCGCGGTGATGTTCACGATGTGGCCCTTGCGGCGCGGGATCATGTGCTTCGCGGCGGCCTGCGAGGCGTAGACGAAGCCCTTGAGGTTCGTGACCACCAGTTGGTCCAGCTCTTCCTCGGTGTAGTCGACAAAAGGCTTGGCATTGAAGATGCCCGCGTTGTTGATGAGCACGTCGACCTGGCCGAAGCGTTCCACGGCGCGGGCGATGAGTTGCTCTGCGGTGTCGCGCTTGCCGATGTCGCCCGCGACGCCGAGGAAGCGGGCTGGGTTGCCCAGTTGCTTGGCGGCGGCCGCGAGCCGCTCGTCGGTGCGCGCATTGGCGACCACGTTGAAGCCGCGTTCGAGGTACGCCTCCGCGAGGCCCAGCCCGATGCCGCTCGAGGCGCCGGTGATGACGACGGTGGGGGATGAATTGCTGTCTTGCATGTCGGTTCTCCAGAAGTTGATGACGTGAGGAGAACTGTATTGATGACGTAGCCGTAGATAAATCACTAGACTCGTACTTCACTTGATACATGGAGTCATCAAACCATGCAAAGGCAGTTCGGCGACATCCTCCTCGGCAGCATCGAACTCTTCTGCCTCGCGGCGGAGACGGGCGGCTTCACTTCGGCGGCACTCGCTGCGGGCGTGACGCCGGCGGCCGTCAGCCGCTCGATCTCGCGCCTGGAAAAACGATTGGGCCTGCGCCTGTTCGTGCGCACCACGCGCAGCGTGCGGCTCACCGACGCGGGACGCTCCTACTTCGCGCAGTGCCGCCAGGCGCTCGCGCAGCTCGCCGAGGCCGAACGCGAGGTGATGGGCCAGCAGGCGCAGCCCTCGGGCACGCTGCGCATCAGCGTGCCGACCACCTACGGCCACCACCGCATCCTGCCGATGCTGCCCGCGTTCCGCGAACGCTTTCCCGACATCCGGCTGCATGTGCACCTGAGCAACCGCAACATCGATTTCGTGGAAGAGGGCTACGACATGGCCGTGCGCGTGCGCGCCCAGCCCGACTCCACGCTGATCGCGCGGCACCTCGAGGACGCGGGGCTCGTGGTGGTCGCGACGCGCAAGTACCTGAAGGCGGCCGGAACCCCCCGCACGCTGGACGACCTTGCCGCGCACGAATGCATCCAGTTCGAGCTGCCCAGCAGCGGCCGTCGCATCTCGTGGCTTTTCAAGGAGGACGGCAAGGACCGCGAGGTCTTCGCGGACAGCGCCTACAGCTGCTCCGATGACGTGCTCGGCGGCGTCACGCTCGCGAAGAGCGGCGCCGGGTTGTTCCAGACCTACCGCTTCGTCGTGGAGAAGGAGCTTGCCGACGGCTCCCTCGTCGAGGTGCTGAAGCCGTTTGCGGGTCGCTCGCGGCCCTACACGCTGCTGTACCCGGACGGGCGGCATGTGCCGCTGCGCATGCGGGTGTTCATCGATTTCCTGATGGCGCAGCGGTTCGACTGAGGCTCAGCGGCAGGCGAAGCTGGCCGCCGATTTCACGTCGCCGCCGACATACGCGATCTTCTTCGGGTAGGTGCACAGCGGCCGCGCGAGCGACTTGTCCGCGTTCTGCAGCACGAGGTTGTCGGGCGCCACGCCTTTCTCGACCCAGTCGGTCAGCGCCGCGAACAACTGGTTCGGTGCCGGCAGCGGCGGGTTGGCCGCGGGGCTCACACCTGCCAGACCGTTCACAGAGCCCACGCCCGCGCAGTGCCCCATCGCCGGAATCTCGACATAGCGGTAGAACTTCTGCATCGCATCGATCCCGCCCATCGCCTTGGCCGCGCGTTCGTAGTAGTTGGCCGTGCCCGAGTTCGCGATCAGCGGGTCGGCCAGGCCGTGATAGGTCAGCAGCTTGGCGCCACGGTCGCGGAACCTGGCCAGGTCGGGGTTGTCGGCGTTGATGCTCGCGAACGCGGCCTGCAGCGCCTTGCCGCGATCGCTGGCGTTGGCCAGCTGCGCGTACGACAGCCCCTTCCAGTTGTTCGCGCCGTTGCCCGTCGCATTGACGAAATCGGGCGTCGCGATCGTCGGATCCTGCAGGTTCAGCGCCACTTGGTGCGCCGCGATCGGGAACGGGTTGGGCACGCCGCCGGTGGAATCCGCCAGCGAGAACCCTGGCATGCCGGGGCTGTTGAGTGCGGTGCCGCGCGTGAGGCCGTACCAGAGCTGGCCCGACGCCAGCGTGGCGCCGTAGCCGATGTCGCTCGCGGGCGCCGGTGCGCTGCCGTCGCGCGTCTGGCCGTACCAGATCTTGTTGACCGCCTGTGCCTGCACCGTGCTCAGGCAGGCCGCGGTGACATTGGTGCCGCCGCTGCCCGTGCACAGCACGGCCTTGTCCTGCACCGGATCGTATTTGCAGGCGGCCGGGTCGCTGATGAAGCCGTCGTGCTGGCCGGTGAGCCCGCTGTCGCAGGCGCTCACCGCGGCGGACGAGACCAGCGTCATCTGGTCGGGCGTGAGCGGCGTGCCTCCGAGGTCGCGCTGCATCACGACCTGCGGATACAGCTCGGAGGTGATGAAAGTGGTCCAGTTGATCGCGCTGTTGCCGGCCAGGATGCCATCGAAATCGTCGGGGTTCACCTGTGCCTGCATATGGCCCTGGCGGCCGCCGGTGGAGCAGCCGTCCCAGTAGGCGTACTGCGCGCTGCGCTGGTAGAAGCCGGACGCCAGCGCCTTGGACTTGACGGCCATCTCGTGGATGCCGCGGCTCGCGAAATCGGCCCACAGCGTGGTGTTGATGGTGCCGTCGGGGTTCATTGCGAACGAGCCGTCCACCGAGGCGAATGGCAACTTCGAGGCATGGCCCGCATCGGTCACGGCACTGACCGAGCCTTCGCCCGCGGCGATGGCGGCCGCGCCGGCGCCGCCGATCTGCGTCCTGGCGCTGATGCCCGCATCGCCAACAAAGCCGCCGCCGCCAAGCACGCGCACGCGGTTGTTCCACTTGGCCGTCGTCGGCAGCCACACCTCGATGCCGATGCCCGGCGAGGTCGATGGTGCATCGGCCGGCCCCGCATGGCCCGGTCCGACATTGAGCTTGACCATGCACACGTCGCTGGCGGCCACTGTGCCCGAGGCCTTGCCGTCGAGGTTCAGGTCATCGCCTTGCCTGAATTGCTTCACCACGGTGACGGTGGTGTTCGCATCGGGCTTGAACGCGGTCTTGAGGCTTTCGTCGCAGGCGAGGGCGACGGGAGCAACCGGGCCGGCTGGCGGTGGCGATGCGGGGATGAAGGGCAGCACGGTTCCCTGGGAATCGCTGCCGCCGCACGCCGTGAGCGCTGCGGCGGCGCACATGCCCATGCACAGGGCGGCCAGCGTCGTGAAGTTGCTGCGCGATGGTTCGGGTCCGGGGCGATGGGGCGTGAGTGGCATCTTCTTGTCTCCTGTTGTGTGGACATCGAATTTGCCCTCGCCCCGTCGGATGGTCTATCGACAAGCGATCACCGCTTGCAGGATCCCTTCACACTGCACAGGGACTTACCCGAGCCGGGCGCGCGCGGGCGTGGTGCCCACCAGCTGCTTGAACACCTGCGTGAAGTGCGCCTGGCTCGAAAAGCCGACGACATGCGCGATCTCGGCGAGCGACAGCCGGCCCTCCAGCAGCGACAGCGCATGGCGCACGCGTTGCTCCATCACATAGCGGTACGGCGTCGCGCCCGTGCTGGCCCTGAACAGGCGCGTGAAATGGACGGCACTCATGTGCAGCTCGGCCGCGAGTTCGTCGATGCCGAAGTCTTCGCCCAGGTGTTGCATCACCCAGTCGTACACCTTGCGCAGGTCCGCCTGCGAGAGGCGCCCCGGCGGCCGTTTCGCATTGCCCGCGCTGCCATAGCGGCTC
Organism: Variovorax boronicumulans; assembly: GCF_030812215.1. Classification (GTDB taxonomy): domain Bacteria; phylum Pseudomonadota; class Gammaproteobacteria; order Burkholderiales; family Burkholderiaceae_C; genus Variovorax; species Variovorax boronicumulans_C. Next base: position 375,122 of record NZ_JAUSSG010000006.1, read on the forward strand.
TGCAGGTAGCTCACCAACGCCATCGACAGACCTTGCGCGTGCATGCGGCCCGAGGTGCAGCCGCGCTCCACCTCGTCGCGCATCGCGATGGCGAGCGACGATAGCGTGGCGTCGGTGGTCGAGAGATGCGTCTGCAGGTGAAGCTCGCCGTTGCCTTCGGGCATCAGGTCGCGCAGGGTCTCGGGGCGGATTTCCAGCGCGATCATTTCCCCGGCCTGGCCGGACCAGGTGACATGGTCGACCTCGTAGCCTTGCTCGAACATGCACAGGCTGCCGGACCGGATCTCGATGTGGCTGGTGCGACGCCCTGTGGTCATCGTCGACTTCCCGTGCCCGCGCGTGCAGAAGGCGAGCAGCGGGTGGGGGTTGTAGCAGGCCGGGTTCTCGCCGTCGCCATGCATGGCGCGCACCTCCAGCGCAAAGCCCTGCCACGGCGTGGCAGCCGCGTTCATCAGCATCTTGCCTTCGAAGCGCACGGGCTTGCCCGAGGGATCGAGGAGGCTGATTTCGCGCGTCATCGCCATGCGCCTCTTACACGCCCAGCAGCTCCTCGAGCGCCTGCGGCTCCGCCAGCAGATCGGCCGATGCCCCATGCCGCACGATCTGCCCCTTCTCCATCACCACCGCGAGGTCGGTGTGCGCGAGCACCTTGCGGTAGTCGCGGTCCACGATCAGCGTGGCGATGCCGGTGCTGCGGATCTCGCCGATCACGCGCCAGATCTCGGCCACGATCAGCGGTGCGAGGCCTTCGGTGGCTTCGTCGAGGATGAGCAAACGCGGGTTGGTCATGAGCGCGCGGCCGATCGACAGCATCTGCTGCTCGCCGCCCGAGAGCTGCTGGCCGCCATGCGAGAGCCGCTCGGCCAGCCGCGGAAAGGTGGCCATCACGCGGTCGAAGGTCCAGGCGCGGCGGCCGTCGATGCCAGCGCGCTCGCTCATCACGAGGTTCTCGCGCACCGAGAGGTTCGGGAAGATGCCGCGGCCCTCGGGCACGTAGCCGATGCCCAGGCGCGCCATCTTCTCGGGCGGCCAGCCGGTGACGGTGCGGCCGTCGACCTGCACTTCGCCCGAAGCGGGCCGCACGTAGCCCATCATGCTGCGGATCAGCGTGGTCTTGCCCATGCCGTTGCGCCCGAGCAGGCCCACCGAGGTGGCCGTCGGAATGCCGGCATGCACGCCGCGCAGGATGTGGCTGTTGCCGTAGTAGGTGTTGAGGTCGCGGACGATCAGCATCAGTGGTCTTCTCCGAGATAGGCCGTTCGCACCTCCGGGTTCTCGCGGATCGAGGTGGGGTCGCCGGTCGCGATGACCGTGCCGTTCACCATCACCGTGATGCGGTCGGCGATGCGGAAGACCGCGTCCATGTCGTGCTCCACCAGCAGGATCGCGTGCGTGGCCTTCAGGCGCGCGAGCAGCGTGAGCATGCGGTCGGTTTCCTCGGCGCCCATGCCGGCGAGGGGCTCGTCGAGGAGCAGCACGCGGGGTTGCGTGGCCAGGCACATCGCCACTTCGAGCTGGCGTTGCGCGCCGTGGCTCAACGTGCCGGCGATGCGCAGGGCCTCGTTCGAAAGACCCGCCGCTTCGAGCGCCCCGTCGGCCGCTGCGTTGCTTGCAGCACAGCGCTGCGATGCCTGCCAGATCGCCCACGGCCGCGCGGTCGCAGCCTGCGCCGCGAGCCGGCAGTTCTCGTGCACGCTGAACTCCGGAAAGATCGTCGTGCGCTGGTAGCTGCGGCCCACGCCATCGCGTGCGCGCCGTGATTGCGCGCGCTGCGTGATGTCGATGCCGTCGAGCGCGATGCGGCCTTCGGAAGCCTCGATCTCGCCCGAGAGCATGTTGATGAGCGTCGACTTGCCTGCGCCGTTGGTGCCGATCACCGCGTGCACTTCGCCGATGTGCAGGTCTAGCGTGACGGCGTTCACTGCGGTGAGGCCACCGAAGCGCCGCGTGAGGCCTTCGACCGAGAGGAGGGCGGTTGTGTTGTTCACGACGTGGCTCCTTCGCCCTTGGGCGAGATGCGCTTCACCAGCCCGATCAATCCCTTCGGCAACCAGGCCACGAACACGATGATCGCGATGCCCAGCGTGAGCTGCCAGTGGTCCGCCAGCGGGCCCATTACGGCATGCGTCGAGAAGATTTCCTTCAGCAGCGTGAACGCGACCGCGCCGATCACCGCGCCGCGCAGGTGGCCGAGGCCGCCGAGGATCACCATCAGCAGCACCTCGCCCGAGTTGTGCCAGGCCATCAGCTCGGGGTTGACCACGCCGTCGCGCGAGGCCAGCAGAAAGCCCGCGAGCCCCGCGAGCGCACCCGCCAGCACGAAAGCCGCGAGCTTGTAGCCGTACACCGGGAAACCAGCTGCGCGCATGCGCTGCTCGTTCACGCGGATGCCCGCGAGCGCCGCGCCGAAGCGGGAACGGCGGATCAGCGCGAGCAGCCCGTAGGTGAACGCGAGCGATGCGAGCACCACGTAGAACAGCACCATGCGGTTCTCCATGTCGAGCGCACCGAGGGCCGGGCGCACGTACATGTAGATGCCGTCGCTGCCGCCGCCGACCTTGGTGTCGTGGAACACGAAGAAGGCCATCTGCGCGAAGGCCAGCGTGACCATGATGAAGTACACGCCGCGCGTGCGCAGGCTCAGCGCACCGACGAACAGCGCATAGAGCGCCGCCGCCCCCATGGCCATCGGCAGCAGCAGCGCGACGTTGCCACCTTCGCTGCCCGATGCGAGCACCGTCACGTACGCGCCGATGCCGTAGAAGGCCGCATGGCCCAGGCTCACGAGGCCGGTCATGCCGACCAGCAGTTCGAGGCTCAGCGCGAAGATCGAGAGGATCATCACCTTCACGATGAAATCCGAGGCGTAGTTGCCCATCAGCGGGCCTGCGATGCCGACGAGCACCGCGCAGGCCACGGGCACGAGGAAAGCGCTCTTCTTCATCATGGCCGCCTCCCCATCAGCCCTTCGGGCTTCCAGATCAGCACGATGGCCATCAGGAGATAGATGCCGATGCCGCTCAGGTCCGCGAAGAAGACCTTGCCGAAGGTGTCGACGAAGCCCACGAGCAGCGAGGCCAGCAGCGCGCCGGTGATCGAGCCGATGCCGCCGATCACCACCAGCACGAAGCAGATGATGAGCACGCTCGCACCCATGTTCGGATACACCGAGGACATCGGCGCGGCGATCATCCCGGCCAGCGCCGCGAGCGCCACGCCCGCCGCGAACACGATGCGGTAGAGCCGCTTCACGTCGATGCCGAGGCCCCGCACCATGTCGCGGTTGCTCGCACCGGCGCGGATCATCATGCCCAGGCGCGTGCGGTTCACCACCCAGTAGAGGCCGACCGCGAGCACGATGCATGCGGCCGACGCGAAGAGCCGGTACCACGGGTAGCTCATGACGTTGCCGAGCGCGAAGCTGCCGTCGAGCCAGGCGGGCACCTTCACGCCATGCACGTCGTTGCCCACGAGGATGGAGCGCAGCTCCTCGAACACCAGGATGAGCCCGTAGGTCATGAGCACCTGCTGCAGGTGGTCGCGCTGGTAGAGGTAGCTGAAGAACGCCCATTCGAGCAGGTAGCCGAAGATCGCGGCGAGCACCACGCCGGCCACCAGCATCAGGAGGAACTGGTCGCCGAACAGCGGCGCGAGTGAGAACGCCAGGTACGCGCCGATCATGTAGAAGCTGCCGTGCGCGAGGTTGATCACGCCCATGATCCCGAAGATCAGCGTGAGGCCCGAGGCCACGAGAAAAAGCAGCAGTCCGTACTGAACGGAGTTCAGGCACTGGACAAGGAAGGTTCCGAAATCCACGTTGGAGGTTCTCTCTGGGCGGGATCGTTGAGGAAAGGACGCACTGCGGGAGACACCGCGGAACCGGCTTTGCCGGACCGCAGGTGTCGCCCCCGGTGAGGGGGTTGGCGAAGCGACACGAAGTGCGCGAAGCCTGGGGGAGAGCCCAGTTACATCCGGCAGCCGCGTGCCGGGTCGGCGAGACTCTTGATGGCCGTGCTCACCAGCTTGTTTTCCTTGCCATCCACCTTGCGCAGATAGATGTCCTGCACCGGGTTGTGCGACTTGCTCATGGTGAACGTGCCGCGCGGGCTGTCGATCTTGGCCTTCTCGATCGCGGCGGTGAACTCGGCCTTCTTGCCGATGTCGCCCTTGGTGGCCGCAAGGCCCACGCCGAGCATCTGCGCCGCGTCGTAGCCTTGCACCGCGTACACGTCGGGCTGCAGCTTGAACGACTTGGCATACGCCACGCGGAACGCGTTGTCGCGCGCGGTGTTCAACCCGTCCGCGTAGTGCAGCGTGGTCAGCATGCCCTGCGCCGATTCGCCTTGCGCATCGAGCGTGCCGTCGGTCAGGAAGCCGGGGCCGTAGAGCGGAATCGTCTTGTTGAGGCCCGCGGCCTGGTAGTCCTTGACGAACTTCACCGCGCCGCCGCCCGCGAAAAAGGCATACACCGCATCGGGCTTGGCCGCTGCGATCTCGGTCAGCAGCGCCTGGAACTCCACGTTCGGGAAGGCCAGCGTGAGCTGCTTGTCGACCTTGCCGCCGTTCTTCTCGAAGCCTTCCTTGAAGCCGTTGACCGATTCGTCGCCGGCCGCGTACTTCCAGGTGATGGTCATCGCCTTTTTCTTGCCCTGCTGCTTGGCCGCGACCTCGCCCATTGCATAGGCCGGCTGCCAGTTGCTGAACGAGCTGCGGAAGATGTTGGGTGCGCACATCGGGCCGGTCACCGCGTCGGCGCCGGCATTCGGCACGATCAGCACGGTGCCGCTTTCCTTGGCGGCCTTGGCCATCGCCATCGCGACGCCGGAGTGCACCGTGCCCACGATCACGTCGACGTTGTCGCGCTTGATGAGCTTGTTGACGTTGTCGGTGGCCTTGGCGGGATCGGATTCGTCGTCCACCTTGAAATATTCGATCTCGCGGCCCGAGAGCTTGCCGCCTTGTTCGTCGACGTAGAGCTTGAAGCCGTTCTCGATGGCCACGCCCAGCGCGGTGTAGGTGCCACTGTAGGGAAGCATCAGGCCGACCTTGAGTTTGCCGGTGCCCTGTGCGCCGGCAGCCGATGCGAGCGCGGCGAGGGCGATCGCGGTGAGCGTGGTGCGAATGGTTGTCATGGTGTCTGTCTCCTGTTCTTGGTGATGAAAGCGGCGGTAGCGACGGTGACACGTTCCGGCTGATCGCGATGTGGGGAATGCCCGCATTCAGGGATTTCCACCAGTTCGCAACCGCCGCTCACGCGCGCGGCGATGCCGCGGATCTGCGCGAGCGTGCCGTACTCGTCGTCGATGCCCTGGATGGCGAGCACCGGGCAGCGGATGGCGTCGAGCTCGGCCTCGATGTTCCAGTCGCGAAAGGGCGGGTGCAGCCAGATGCGGTTCCAGCCCCAGAAGGCGGAATCGGCGCTGTCGTGGTAGCGGGCAAGCTTCTTCGGCAGGTCGGTCGAGAGGTAGGCGGTGCGCGCGAGCTCGATGTTCGCGACGGTCACCTCTTCCACGAAAATGTGCGGTGCCAGCACGACGAGGCCCGCCACACGATCAGGGAAGCGCGAGGCGTAGAGCAGCGAGATCGAGCCGCCGTCGCTGTGGCCGAAGAGCCAGGGCTTTTCGTCGTCGAGCTTCAGCGCGGTGAAGAGGGCGGGGAGCACCTCGTGCGCCTGGCGGTGCATGAAGTCGACATCCCAGATCTCGTTGTCTTCGCGCGGCGTGGAGCGGCCGTAGCCGGGGCGCGAGAACACGAGGCCGCGCGCGTTGGCGGCTTCGCAGACCTGCGCGGGAAAGTCCTTCCACATCGCGACGGAGCCGAGGCCTTCGTGGAGAAAGACGATCAGCGGCGCATCGGTGCGCTCGGGTGCGATCCACGCGCACTCGATCTGCACGGCGCGGCCGCGCCAGTCGATGGTGGCAAAGGCTGGCGTGTTCATTCCCGTGCTCACGCCTGCTTCTCGCGCTCGCGGAGGCGAAAGCGCTGGATCTTGCCCGTCGCCGTCTTCGGCAGTTCGCTCACGAATTCGAGGAAGCGCGGGTACTTGTAGGGCGCGAGGCGTTCCTTCACGAAGGCCTTGAGCTCGTCCTCCGTGGCGGCGCTGCCGTCCTTCAGCACGACGAAGGCCTTGGTCTTGGTGAGGCCCTCGGCATCTTCCTTGCCGATCACCGCGGCCTCGAGCACGCAGGGGTGCTGCATCAGCGTGGCCTCGACCTCGAAGGGCGAGACGTAGATGCCGCTGACCTTCAGCATGTCGTCGCTGCGGCCCGCGTAGGTGAAGTAGCCGTCGGCATCGCGCGTGTACTTGTCGCCGCTCTTGGTCCAGCCGCCCTGGAAGGTGTCGCGCGATTTCTCGCGGTTGTTCCAGTACATGAGCGCCGAACTCGGGCCCCGGATGTAGAGATCGCCCACTTCGCCATCGGGCACCGGGCGGCCGTCTTCGCCGCGCAGCTCGACCTCGTAGCCTTCGACCGGCTTGCCCGTGGTGCCGTAGCGCACATCGCCCGGACGGTTGGAGATGAAGATGTGCAGCATCTCGGTCGAGCCGATGCCGTCGATGATCTCGCAGCCGTAGTGCGCCTTGAAGCGCTGCGCGATCTCGCCGGGCAAGGCTTCGCCGGCGGAGGAGCACATGCGCAGTGCGACCGCATCGCGTGCCGGGAGCTTCGGCGAAGCGAGCATGCCCGCGAAGCCGGTGGGCGCGCCGAAGAAGACAGTCGGCTTGTGCGCTGTCCAGCGGCGGAAGGTGGCGTCGGGCGTGGGGCGCTCGGCCATCAGCACGACCGTCGCGCCGACCGTGAGCGGGAAGGTCAGCGCGTTGCCGAGGCCGTATGCGAAGTACATCTTGGCGGCCGAGAAGCACACGTCGTCTTCGGTGAGCGCGAGCACCGGCTTGCCGTAGAGCTCCGCCGTCCACCAGAGGTTGGCGTGCGTGTGGACCGTGCCCTTGGGCTTGCCGGTGGAGCCGGAGGAATAGAGCCAGAAGCCGGGGTCGTCGGACGCGGTGTTCACCGGTGTGGCCAGGGGCTCGACCTTGGCGAGCGCATCGTCGAAGGCCTGTGCGTTGTCCGGCAATGCACCCGTCGGCTGCGAGACGATCAGCGCCTGCACCTCGTGCGCGCCGCGCCCCATCGCATCCTGCAGCACAGGGAGCAGCGCACCCGACACCAGCGCAGCCTGCGCGCGGCTGTGGTCGAGCATGTAGGCGTAGTCGTCGGGCGTGAGCAGCGTGTTGACCGCGACGGGCACGATGCCGGCATACAGGCAGCCGAGAAAGCTCACCGGCCAGTCGTTGTTGTCGAGCATCAGCAGCAGCACACGCTCTTCGCGGCGCACACCCGTTGCCTTGAGTGCGGCGGCGAGGCGGCGCGCGCGGTCTTCGAGCTGGCCGTAGGTCAGCGTGCCGCGGTCGTCGATGTACGCGGTGCGGTCGGCGCGGCCGCGGTTGAGGGCGAACAGGTGTTCGGCGAAATTGAATCGTGCGGGCAGGCTCATCGTGTGGTCTCCTTGGGGCCTCTCTTTGTTTCTTCTAGAGGCCGAGGGCGGCGAGCACGCCGGGGCTCGCCTGCACCGCGGTCTTGCGGTGATAGAAATCGAGCGCGCGCAAGCCGCCCAGTTCGGCGCCGCCGCCTGCGCGTCCGGGGCCGCCGTGCATCGACATCGGCATCACGTTGCCGTGGCCGGTGTGGGCCTGCGTGACCTCGGGGGTGACCACGTGGATGCGGCCGTGGCTCGGCGCGACGGCGAGCGCGGCCTGTGCGAGCGCGGCGTCGTCGCTGCCGTAGAGCGAAGTCACGAGAGAACCTTGTCCGCGATGCGCGAGCGCGATGCTGTGTGCGAGATCGCGGTACGGCAGCAGCGTGGCGACCGGGCCGAATACTTCCACGTCATGCACGCGCTGCGCCGCATCGGCATCGCGTGCGCCCAGCAGCACCGGGCCAATGCAGGCGGCGACAGCCGGGTCCGCGTCGATCAGTGATTTGTTGCGGCCGTCGTGCAGCACGGTGGTTTGCGCGGCGAGCGCGCCGAGCCCTTCGCGCACCGCATTCAGTTGCGCGCGGCTCACGAGCGAGCCCATGCGCACGCTCTCGTTGCGCGGGTTGCCGACCGTGACGCCCGCGAGCTTTGCGCCGATGGCTTCGGCCGCGGCGTCGTACACCTCGGTCGGCACCAGGATGCGGCGAATCGCCGTGCACTTCTGGCCGGACTTCACCGTCATCTCACGCACCACTTCGCGCACGAGCAGGTTGAACGCGTCGCTGCCCGGCGCGGCACCGGGCAGGAGCAGGGCGCTGTTGAGGCTGTCGGCCTCGATGTTTGCGCGCACCGAGCGCGCGGCCACGGCCGGGTGCGAGCGGATCACCGTCGCGGTTTCTGCCGAGCCGGTGAACGAGACCACGTCGAAAGGCTGCAGCTGGTCCATCAGGCCGGCCGAGCTGCCGCAGATGACCGAGAGCGCACCGGCGGGCAGCACGCCCGCATCGATCACGTCCTTCACCATGCGCTGCGTGAGCCAGGCGGTGGCCGTGGCGGGCTTCACGATCACGGGCACGCCCGAGAGCAATGCCGGCGCGGCCTTTTCCCACAAGCCCCACGACGGGAAGTTGAAGGCGTTGATGAACAGCGCCACGCCGTGCGTCGGCACCTGCAGGTGCTGCGACTGGAACACTGGCTCCTTGCCGAGCTTGACCGCATCGCCGTCGCGCAGCGCGCGCACGTCGCCGAGCGCATCGCCCCATTTGGCGTACTGGCCGAGCGTGAAGATCGCGCCGTCGATGTCGACGGCCGAGTCGTTCTTCACCGTGCCGGAGTTCGCGGTGGCGATCTCGTAATAGGCGTCGCGGTTCGCCTGCAGCACCTTGACGACCGCGCCGAGCAGCCCGGCGCGCTGGCGGTAGGTGAGGGCGCGCAGTGCGTTGCCGCCCTGTTCGCGCGCAAAGCGGAAGGCTTCAGGCAGGTCGAGCCCGGTGGCGTCGACGCGCACGAGCTCGGTGCCGAGCACCGGATCGAAGAGCGGCGTGCCGGCGCCCGAGCCGCTTTGCCAGCGGCCGGCGACGTGGTTGGGGAGGAGCTCAGTCATGGACCTGGATCTCGATGGGGTCGATTAGGGGAACACCGCGGAACCGGCTTTGCCGGGCCGCCGGTGTTGCCCCCTGCAAGGGGCTTGGAGGCCACACGCAGTGGGCAAGCCTGGGGGTGTGCTTCATGCTGTGAACTTGATCTGCCCTTCGGGCAGCAAATAAAGAACGAGCGCGCGGCCCTGCGCGACGGTCGGGCGGTGCGCGGTGCCGGGTGCGTAGACGCACCAGCCGGCAGGGCGGCCGTCGAAAGTGGCGGGGTGGTCGTCGAGCGGCATGATCAGGTCGATCTCGCCGTTGGGATGCGTGTGGTGCGGGCCGGCGATGTCCTGCATGTCGACCACGTCGACCGAGAAGCGGTGCAGCGCGTCTTCGGCCTTGAAGACGCGGCCGTACCTGATGCCGCCGCCTTCGCGCTCGCACAGCCACCCTTCGGCCACGCCGCCGATGCAGGCCTCGCGCAATTGCGCGAAGCGGGCGCTGCCCGCGCCGTGGGTGGCGTTGAGCCACTGGTCGAGCTGCGCGTCGAGCGGCCGGCCTGCGATCTCGGCGGTCAGGCCGGCGATCAACTGGTGAAATGCTTCCTTGCTGGACATCGTGGCAGGCTTCCTTCGTGGAGGCTGGCTGGCGGGGCGAGCGGGGAGCTGGCGCCGCAGCGAACTTATGAACTACCTTGCAGGATCGCTGTGCGTGCAGTATCTTGCTTGTGGCCGAACAATAAGCACCGAGTCATTGGGTGTCAAGCAATATAGTGCATATATGGTGTTTACCCTGAGCGCGCACAATCCCGGCGAAGAACGAGGACTTGCATGAACGAGCATGTAGACGCGGTGCTGGCCACCGCGCCAGAAGGCGGCGCCAATGCCGCGTCGGCCGGGGAGGCCAAGAATCCGCTGCTGGTCGCACTGGGCGACCGCGTGCGCAACCTGCGCGCGCAGCGCGGGCTCACGCGCAAGGCGGTGGCGGTGGCGGCCGATGTGTCGGAGCGGCACCTGGCCAATCTCGAATACGGCATCGGCAACGCGTCGATCCTGGTGCTGCAGCAGGTGGCCGGCGCGCTGCACTGCTCGCTGGCCGAACTGGTCGGCGACGTCACGACCAGTTCGCCCGAGTGGCTGCTGATCCGCGAGCTGCTCGAGAACCGCAGCGAAACCGACCTGCGCCGCGTGCGCGTGGCGCTGGGCGAACTGCTGGGCACGGCTTCCGTCGATCCGGCGCGGCACCGCCGCATCGCGCTCGTGGGCCTGCGCGGCGCGGGCAAGTCGACGCTGGGGCAGATGCTGGCCGACGACCTCGACGTGCCCTTCGTGGAACTGAGCCGCGAGATCGAGAAGCTCGCGGGCTGCAGCGTGCGCGAGATCCACGACCTCTACGGCACCAACGCCTACCGCCGCTACGAGCGCCGCGCGCTCGAAGAGGCCGTGCAGATCTACAGCGAGGTGGTGATCGCCACGCCGGGCGGCATCGTCTCCGACCCCGCCACCTTCAACGAGCTGCTCGCGCACTGCACCACCGTGTGGCTGCAGGCCGCGCCCGAGGAGCACATGGGCCGGGTGGCCGCGCAGGGCGACACCCGCCCGATGGCCGCCAGCAAGGAGGCGATGGAAGACCTGCGCCGCATCCTGAATGGCCGGGCCGCCTTCTATTCGAAGGCCGATCTGTCGGTGGACACCAGCGGCAAGACGCTCGCCCAGAGCTTCCAGCTGCTGCGCGCAGCAGCCCGCGAGTTGTAAGGCTCGCCCCCAGGCTTCGCGCACTTCGTGTCGCTGCGCCAACCCCCTGCCGGGGGCAACACCTGAGGCCCGGCGAAGCCGGTTCCTCGGTGTTCGCTGGAAAAGAGACCGCTTCCTTCGCGCCTGTCGCTTGAGATCTGAAAAAAAGCACAACAGGCATTGACTTGCTTGTTTGCATGCAGCATGATGCATGTCATCGGAACCAGAAGATGCATTATTCTTCAGGTTTGCATCTGCCCCACAGGAGACTTCCGTATGACCGACACCGCGACCCCCACTTCGCTCCAGGCGCCCACCCGCGTGGACTACCGCACCGAACCCGGCCAGTACCGCCACTGGTCCCTGAGCTTCGACGGCGCCATCGCCCGCCTGGTGCTCGACATCGCGGAAGACGGCGGCATCCGCCCCGGCTACAAGTTGAAGCTCAACAGCTACGACCTGGGGGTGGACATCGAACTGAACGACGCGCTCAACCGCGTGCGCTTCGAGCACCCCGAGGTGCGCAGCGTGATCGTCACCAGCGGCAAGGACCGCATCTTCTGTTCGGGCGCCAACATCTTCATGCTGGGTGTCTCGGGCCATGCCTGGAAGGTCAACTTCTGCAAGTTCACCAACGAGACGCGCAACGGCATCGAAGACTCGTCGAAGCACTCGGGCCTGAAGTTCCTCGCGGCCGTGAACGGCGCCTGCGCCGGCGGCGGCTACGAACTGGCGCTGGCCTGCGACGAAATTCTGCTGGTGGACGACCGCTCTTCCGCCGTCTCTCTGCCTGAGGTGCCGTTGCTCGGCGTGCTGCCCGGCACCGGCGGCCTGACCCGCGTGACCGACAAGCGCCATGTGCGCCATGACCTTGCCGACATCTTCTGCACCAGCGTCGAAGGCGTGCGCGGTCAGCGTGCTGTCGACTGGCGCCTGGTCGATGCGGTGGCCAAGCCCGCGCAGTTCGCGGCCGCCGTGCAGGACCGCGCTTCGCAGCTCGCCGCCGGCAGTGACCGGCCCGCGGGCGGCAAGGGCGTGGCGCTCACGCGCCTCGAACGCACCGACAGCGTCGACGGCATCGCCTATTCGCACGTCAACGTGCAGATCGATCGCAGCAAGCGCACCGCGACGATCACCGTGAAGGCACCGAGCGGCGCGCAGCCGGCCGATATCGCCGGCATCGAAGCCGCAGGTGCCGCCTGGTGGCCGCTCGCGATGTGCCGCGAACTAGACGACGCGATCCTCAATCTGCGCACCAACGAACTGGACATCGGCACCTGGCTGCTCAAGACCGAGGGCGACACGGCCGCCGTGCTCGCCTCCGACGCCGTGATGCTTGCGAACAAGGACCACTGGCTCGTGCGCGAAACCATCGGCGCGCTGCGCCGCACGCTCGCGCGGCTGGATGTGTCGTCGCGCAGCCTGTTCGCGTTGGTCGAAGCGGGTTCGTGCTTCGCCGGCACGTTGGCCGAGCTGGCCTTCGCGGGCGACCGCAGCTACATGCTCGCGCTGCCCGACGATGCCGAGCGCGCGCCGAAGCTCGTGCTCAACGAATTCAACTTCGGTTTCTTCCCGATGGTGAACGACCAGAGCCGCCTGCAACGCCGCTTCTATGAAGAAGCCGCGCCGCTCGAAGCCGCCCGCGCGGCAGCCGGCAAGCCGCTCGATGCCGACGAAGCCCTGAAGCTCGGCCTGGTCACCGCCGCCCCCGACGACATCGACTGGGACGACGAGATCCGCATCGCCATCGAGGAGCGCGTCGCCATGTCGCCCGATGCGCTCACCGGCCTCGAAGCCAACCTGCGCTTCGCGAGCAAGGAGAACATGGCCACCCGCATCTTCGGCCGGCTCACCGCCTGGCAGAACTGGATCTTCAACCGCCCGAACGCCGTCGGCGAGAAGGGTGCGCTGAAGGTCTACGGCACCGGCGAGAAAGCCGGCTTCGACATGAACCGCGTCTGACCCCGCAGTCCGTACAACCCAAGGAACAACGATGAGCACGATCAACTACAGCGAGAAGATCCCCAACAACGTCAACCTCGGCGAAGACCGCACGCTGCAGCGCGCGCTCGAAGGCTGGCAGCCGAACTTCATCAACTGGTGGGACGACGTGGGCCCCGAAGGCTCGACCAACCACGAGGTGTACCTGCGCACCGCGGTGAGCGTCGACCCGCAGGGCTGGGCGCAGTTCGGCCACGTGAAGATGCGCGACTACCGCTGGGGCATCTTCCTGAACCCGGGCGATGCGAACCGCGAGATCCACTTCGGCGACCACAAGGGCGAGAAGGCCTGGCAGGACGTGCCCGGCGAGCACCGCGCCAACCTGCGCCGCATCATCGTGACGCAGGGCGACACCGAGCCCGCGTCGGTCGAGCAGCAACGCCACCTGGGCCTCACGGCGCCCTCGATGTACGACCTGCGCAACCTGTTCCAGATCAACGTGGAAGAAGGCCGCCACCTGTGGGCGATGGTCTACCTGCTGCACAAGCACTTCGGCCGCGACGGCCGCGAGGAAGCCGAGGCGCTCTTGCAGCGCACCTCGGGCGACGAGAACAATCCGCGCATCCTGGGCGCCTTCAACGAACGCACGCCCGACTGGCTCGCGTTCTTCATGTTCACCTACTTCACCGACCGCGACGGCAAGTTCCAGCTCTCGGCGCTGGCCGAAAGCGCGTTCGATCCGCTCGCGCGCACCACGAAGTTCATGCTGACCGAAGAGGCGCACCACATGTTCGTGGGCGAGAGCGGCGTGTCGCGCGTCATCGCACGCACCGCGCAGGTCATGAACGAACTGAAGACCGACGACCCGCAGAAGGTGCGCGCCGCAGGCTGCATCGACCTGGGCACGATCCAGCGCTACCTGAACTTCCACTACAGCGTGACCATCGACCTGTTCGGCGCCGACCAGTCGAGCAACGCCGCCATCTTCTACAGCTCGGGCCTGAAGGGCCGCTATGAAGAAGGCAAGCGCACCGACGACCACATCCTCAAGGGCCAGACCTACAAGGTGCTGGAGGTGAAGGACGGCCAGCTCGTCGAGAAGGACGTGCCGATGCTCAATGCGCTCAACGAAGTGCTGCGCGACGATTTCATCAAGGACTCGGTGGCCGGCGTGGGCCGCTGGAACAAGGTGCTCGAGAAGGCCGGCATCCCGACCCGTCTGGTCGTGCCGCACAAGGCCTTCAACCGCCAGATCGGCGCGCTCGCCGGCATCAAGATGTCACCCGAAGGCCGCGTGGTGAACGAGATCGAATGGGCCGCCAAGCGGGACGAGTGGTTGCCCAGTGCCGAAGACTTCGCTTTCGTGGCATCGTTGATGGGCCGCGTGGTGGAGCCGGGCAAGTTCGCGGGCTGGATCTCGCCACCTGTCATGGGCATCAACCGCCAGCCCGTCGATTTCGAGTACGTGCGTTTCGGCTGAAAAAATTAGGTACACCCCCAGGCTGCGCGCACTTCGTGTCGCTTCGCCAACCCCCTTGCAGGGGGCAGCACCTGCGGCCCGGCAAAGCCGGTTCCGCGGTGCTTCGCGAATGGGCCCGGGGTGAAAAAGGAGAACACGATGGATATGGCCGTTGAAGCCGGGGTCATCAAGCAGCACCTGATCGACCCCGAGATCTGCATCCGCTGCAACACCTGCGAGGCCACCTGCCCCGTCAACGCGATCACGCACGACGACAACAACTACGTCGTGCGGGCCGACGTCTGCAATGGCTGCATGGCCTGCATCTCGCCGTGCCCGACGGGCTCCATCGACAACTGGCGCACGATGCCGCTCGTGCGCGCGTACACCATCGAAGAGCAGTTGACCTGGGAGTCGCTGCCTGCGGAACTGACGCCCGAAGAGCTCGAAGCCGCGGGTGTTGCCGCCGATGCGGGCGATGAAGCCGCCCCCCCTGTTGCAACGGCTCCGACGCAGATCACTGCCGTCGAAGCCGTCTTCAACTCCGCGCAGTACGGCGCCACCGTGCCGCCGTGGTCGGCCGCGCATGCGTACACCAACCTGTTCCCGCCCAAGACCCCGACGACCGCCACCGTGGTCGGCAACTTCAACTGCACCGAAGCGGGGTTCGACAGCGAGACGCACCACATCGTGCTGGATTTCGGCGTGGTGCCGTTCCCGGTGCTCGAGGGCCAGTCGATCGGCATCGTGCCGCCGGGCGTCGACGCCATCGGCAAGCGTCACCATGCGCGCCAGTACTCGGTGGCCAGCCCGCGCAACGGCGAGCGGCCCGGCTACAACAACGTCTCGCTCACCGTGAAGCGCGTGACCGAAGACCACCAGGGCGACCCGGTGCTGGGCGTGTGCTCCAACTACGTGTGCGACCTGAAGGTGGGCGACACGGTGCAGGTGGTGGGGCCCTTCGGCGCCTCGTTCCTGATGCCCAACCATCCCAAGTCGCACATCGTGATGATCTGCACCGGCACCGGCAGCGCACCCATGCGCGCCATGACCGAGTGGCGCCGGCGCCTGCGCAAGAGCGGCAAGTTCGAAGGCGGAAAGCTCATGCTGTTCTTCGGCGCGCGCACGCAGCAGGAGCTGCCGTACTTCGGCCCGCTGCAGTCGCTGCCCAAGGACTTCATCGACATCAACCTTGCGTTCTCGCGCACGCCCGGAAGCCCCAAGCGCTACGTGCAGGACCTGATGCGCGAGCGCGCCGCCGATTTGGCCGCGCTGCTCAAGGACGGCGCGAGCCACTTCTACGTGTGCGGCTTGAAGAGCATGGAAGAGGGCGTGGTGCTCGCGCTGCGCGACGTGGCGACGGAAGCCGGGCTCGACTGGGACACGGTCGGCGCCTCGCTCAAGCGCGAAGGTCGCCTGCACCTGGAAACCTACTGAGCTGCGGCGAATGAAGTTCGCCGACTTCCATGCAGGCCAGGTCATCGAGGCCGGGCCTTATGTGCTCAACGAAGCCGAGCTGGTCCGGTTCGCGAGGGAATACGACCCGCAGTGGTTCCACACCGATGCGGAGGCCGCCACCGACAGCGCCTTCGGCGGGCTGATCGCGAGCGGCTGGCACACCTGCTCGATCGCGATGCGCCTCGTGGTCGATGCGGCACTGAAGGGCTCGGAGTCGTTCGCGTCGCCGGGGCTCGAGCATGTGCGCTGGCCCAACCCCGTGCGGCCCGGCGATGCGCTGCGGCTCGTGGCCGATGTGATCGAGGTGCGGCGCTCCGAGAAGCGGCCCATGCTGGGCATCCTGCGCTGGCGCTGGCGGCTGTTCAACCAGCGTGAGCTGATGGTGCTCGACGTGGAAGTCACGAGCCTTTTCAAGCTCGAAGCGCCCGGCTGATACGCGGAAAAAGCCCGCAACGCGCGAGCGCTGCGGGCCTGTGCGAACGAAGCGCGCTTACTTCGTGATGTCGACCGCGCCCGAGCCCTTGGCCTTGCCGCTGGCCTTCGCGCCCACGCCGGCACCCGAAGGCTTCACCGCACCGCCGGCTGAGCCGACTGCACCGGTCGCGCTGTTCAGCGTGCCGCCCACGGTGTTCGTGAGGCCGCCTGCCGCGCCTGTTGCCGCACCGGTCGCACCGCCCACGGCACCCGTGGCACCGCCGACCGTGCTGGTCGCGTTGCCCACGGCGCCCGTTGCGCCGCCGACCACGCCACCGACCGTGTTGCCCAGGCCGCCTGCTGCGCTGCCGGCACCGCCATTGGCCGATGTGCCTGCGCCTGCCGCAGCGCCGGTGCTTGCGCCTGCACTGCCTTGCGCCGGTGCGGCCTTGACTGTGCCCGATGTATTCACATCGGCGTTCACGCCCACGCCGACCCCGACGCCCTGTGCCTGGGCGAAGCCGCTCATGGCAAGAAGGCCTGCGAGCAAGGCGCCGACGAAGATGGATTTGTTCTGATGTTGCTTCATGGGTGACTGTTCCTTTCGTTTGAATGGTCACGGATTGACAAGAACCGGCTCAGGGCCAGTTCGGTCGCTACCGTGACCACCTCGCACCCTGTCGCCATGTGCGGGGTGTTCGCTCTCGCTTGTGGGACGTGTCCGTCGGCGGGAATGGGGGGTTGTGCGTTAGGGCGACGCCTTGCATTGGATGGGTTTCGCATGGCGCAAACCTTTCTCCGGACAGGGTCAAAGCAAGCTCCTTCCGGCAGGGCCAATTTCACGCAACTAATAATGTTGCATGAAACGAGACAGCAAGCTTTCGGCCGTTCTCCATGTGTTGCTGCACATGGCCGAAATGGACGGACCCATCACCTCCGAGTCGCTTGCGGCGGCGATGCACACCAACCCGGTCGTGGTGCGGCGGCTCATGGCGGGCCTGCGCCAGGCCGGCTTCGTGAGTTCCGCCAAGGGGCACGGCGGCGGCTGGGTGCTGTCGTGCTCGCTGGCGCGCGTGACGCTGGGCGACATTCACAACGCCGTCGGCGCACCCGCGCTGCTGGCCCTGGGCAACCGCACCGAGAGCCCCGGCTGCATCGTCGAGCAAGCCGTGAATGCGGCGCTCGACGATGCATTCGATGCGGCCGAGGCCTTGCTGCTCAAGCGTTTCAACAGCATCACGCTGGCCGATCTCTCCAAGGACTTTCATCGCCGCATGACGGGCGGCGGCTTCACCAAGAAGGACATTGAACATGCGCTATGACGCTCTCGTCGTGGGCGGCAGCTTTGCCGGCCTTTCCGCTGCCATGCAGCTCGCTCGCGCACGCAAGAACGTGTGTGTGGTCGATGCGGGTGCGCCGCGCAACCGCTTCGCCGCCGCGGCGCACGGCTTCTTCGGGCAGGACGGCGTGCCGCCGCTGAAGATGATTGCCGACGCGCGCGCCAAGCTGCTGGCCTATCCGAACGTCACCTTCATCGAAGGCCGCATCGTGAGCGCGCAGGCCGATGGCGCGGGCGGGTTCGTCGCGTCGCTCGACAGCGACCGGCAGCTGTCGGCTGGCAAGCTCATGTTGGCTTTCGGCGTGCAGGACGGTTTTCCGGACGGCATCGCCGGCGTGCGCGAACGCTGGGGCACCAGCGTGCTGCACTGCCCGTATTGCCACGGCTATGAATTCAGCGGCCGGAGGCTCGGCGTGCTGATCGAAGCACCGCATCCGCCGGACCACGCAATGCTGATTGCAGAGTGGGGACCAACCACGCTTTTCCTGAACGCCAACAACACGATGGACGACGAGGCGCGCGCCAGGCTGCAGGCGCGCGGCGTGACGATCGAGCCCGGCCGCATCGCGGCGCTGGAGGGGGCGGGGCAGGATCTTGCGGGCATACGCCTCGAAGACGGCCGCATCGTGGCGGTCGAGGCGCTGTTCATGGTGCCCCGCACGCGTCCGTCGAGCCCCATCGCCGAACAGCTGGGATGCGCATTCGACGACGGCCCCGCCGGTCCGGTGATCCGCACCGACGCGATGAAGATGACCACCGTGCCCGGCGTGTACGCCGCGGGCGATGCGGCCATGCCGATGCACAACGCCACGCTGGCCTCGGCCGATGGCGTGATGGCCGGCACGGCGATGCATCGCGCCATGGTGTTCGGCGCTTGACCCCACTTTTTTCTCGGGCTCGGAAAAATCGGGCTCCGAGACCCCTATAATTCGACGCTCGAAATGCGGGAATAGCTCAGTTGGTAGAGCGCAACCTTGCCAAGGTTGAGGTCGAGAGTTCGAGACTCTTTTCCCGCTCCACATTTCATGCAAAAGGCCACCTCCCCGGTGGCCTTTTCTTTTGGAACGCGCCGAACGCGCTTTCAGCCCTTGGCCGGTAACACCGTTCCGCGGCTCTCACCGAAGCCGATGCGCGCATGTCCCGGCTTCTCGCACCAGCCGCGCAGCAGCACCGCGTCGCCGTCTTCCAGGAACCCGCGCTGTTCGCCGTTGGCCAGCGCCACGGGGCTCTGCCCCGCACGCGTCAGCTCGATGATCGCGCCGGCTTCGCCAGGCCCCGGGCCCGAGATGGTGCCGCTGCCGAACAGATCGCCCGCGTTCAGCTTGCAGCCGCCCATCGTGTGGTGCGCCACCATCTGCGCCACGCTCCAGTACTGGTGCTTGAAGCTCGTGCGCGACAGGCGTGACGGGCCGCTTCCGCCTTCGCGCGCCTTCCCGCTTTCGAGCCAGACCTCCAGGCTGATATCGATCGCGCCGCTTTCGCGGTTCGCCCTGCTCTCCAGGTAATCGAGCGGCTGGGGCTCGCTGGCTGGCCGCGTCCAGGCCTGGCGATAGGGCGCGAGCGCTTCCATCGTCACGATCCACGGCGAGATGGTGGTCGCGAAGTTCTTCGCGAGGAAGGGCCCGAGTGGCGCCATTTCCCAGAACTGGATATCGCGCGCCGACCAGTCGTTGAGCAGGCAGATGCCGAAGATGTGGTCTTCGGCGCGATCCAGTGGAATTGGCTCGCCCGCCGCGTTGCCTTCGCCGATCCACACGCCGAGTTCGAGTTCGTAGTCGAGCCGCGCGCAGGCGTGGTACGTCGGCGCCTTCGCGCCCGGCGCCATCGTCTGCCCCATCGGCCGGTGAAAGCGCTGCCCGCTCACGCCGATGGTCGAGACGCGCCCGTGGTAGGCCGTCGGAATCCAGCGGAAGTTCGGCGTGACGTCGCCTTCGGGATTGAACAGGCGCGTGATGTTCAGCGCATGGTCGATCGATGTGTAGAAGTCGGTGTAGTCGCCGATGCGCGCGGGCACGGTGTATTCGGCGTCGGTTTGCGGCACCAGGCACTTGCGCAGGTCGTCCACGGTCGAGGCCGGCGCATCGCTTCGCAGCAGTGAAAAGACGAGGTGGCGCAGCGCCTGCCAGGCGGAGGGACCCAGCGCGAAGAAGTCGTTCAGCGCGGGCAGGGCGGCCGCACGTGCCGCGTCGAGCGCGAGCCCGTCGGCATGCGAGCCAGCGGCCAGCGCCGCCAGGTCGAGCACCTGGTCACCGATGGCCACGCCGCCGCGAAACGGCTCGGGGCTGCCGATGCGTCGGAACACCGCATACGGCAGGTTCTGGATCGGGAAGTCGCAGCCCGCGACATTGGCCGAGTCCACCCAGCTGCGCGCGTCGACATCGTGCGTGTGATTGAGTTCGATCATGGGGGCGGTTTTCCTTCGTTCAGGCCGACGCCATCAGCGCGTCGTCGAAGATCGCCACCGCGCGCGTCCAGCCCGCCGACGCGCCACGGATCTTGTGCGGAAAGCAGCTGATGAAGAAGCCCGTGGGCGGCAGCACTTCCAGGTTGTGCAGCTTCTCGATGTGGCAGTAGCCGATGTCGCGACCGGCCTTGTGGCCCTCCCAGATCAGCGAGGCGTCCTGCGTCTCGCCGTACTTCTTCGCGGTGTGCACGAACGGAGCATCCCAGCTCCACGCGTCGGTGCCGGTGAGGCGCACGCCGCGTTCCAGCAAGTACATCGTCGCTTCATAGCCCATGCCTGCGCCGGCAGATACGTAGTCGTTGCTGCCGTAGCGCTTGCCCGCACGCGTGTTGACCACCACGATCTCCAGGGGGCTCAGCGTGTGACCGATGCGCTTGAGTTCGGCCTCCACGTCGGCGGCCGTGACCACGTAGCCATCGGCAAAGTGGCGAAAGTCGAGCTTCACACCCGGCTGGAAGCACCATTCGAGCGGCACGTCGTGGATGGCGATGGCAGGCTTCTTCTCGCCGAGCGCCTTGTCCATGGTCGAGTGGAAGTGATAGGGCGCATCCAGGTGCGTGCCGTTGTGCGTGGACAGCTGCACCAGTTCCACGGCCCAGCCTTCGCCGTCGGGCAGGTCCTCTTTCTTCAGTCCGGGGAAGAAAGGCTCTATCTGCTCGTAGGTCTGCTCGTGCGTGAAGTACTGGATCTTCGGCGCGAAGGCGGGCGGATCGGAGAGCACATCGTTCTCAAGAAAGATCGAGAGGTCGACGAATTTGCGTGGCATGGCGGGGCTCCTTGTGGGGGATATTGGTGTTGGCGTGAAGGAAGAAATGAGTGAATGAAGCAATCGGTCAGGGCTGCTGCCAGCGCAGCAGGCGCTTCTCGGCAAAGGCCAGCAGCGCATTGCTTACGAAGCCGATGAGCCCGAGCAGCACGATGCCGGCGAAGAGATCGCTGGCGCGGAAGGCGCGCGCAGCCAGCAGGATGGCCTGGCCCAGCCCGCTTTGCGAGGCGATCATTTCGCCCACCACCGCGACGATGAGCGCGATGGTCAGTGCGAGACGCATGCCTGCCAGGATGTCGGGCATCGCATTCGGCAGGCCCATCTTCCAGATGTACGCCGCGCGCGACATCTGCAGGCAACGCGCCACTTCCGCCAGGCGCGGCTCCACTGCCGCGAAGCCATGCACCGTGGCCAGCAACACCGGCCACATCGCGCCGAATGCGACCACGAACAGCACCATGCCGGGGTTGAGCCCGAAGATCGAAATGGCGAGCGGCAGCAATGCCGATGCGGGCAAGGGGCGAATGAATTCGAGCGTCGGCTGCACCCACGCGCGCACCGCGGGCGACACGCCGATGGCCGCACCCAGCACCACGCCGAACAGCGAGGCCAGCAGCCAGCCCTCGACCATGCGGCCGACGGTGGCCTGCGTGAAGGCGAGCAGCTCGCCATTGCCTGAATCGCCGGAGAGATTGAGCCCTTCGAGCAGGCTCGCGAACGTGGCCTGCGGTGTCGGCAGGAACACGCGGCTCACCCAGCCCGCGTTGCTCGCGACCCACCAGAGCGCGACGAGCGCGCACAGCACGGCGAACGAACCGAGCCAGTGCAGGCCCGAGGGCGCGCGGTCATTGCCGTTCATGGCATCGCTCCCATGCGCCGCGCGACCGTGCGCTGCAGCAGCACCATGCCCGCGTTGACCGCAAAGCCCACCACGCCGATCCAGCCGAGCCATGCGAGCATCAACGCGGGATCGAAGCTTTGCTGCGCGATCATCATCGCGTAGCCCATGCCGTTCGGATTGGCCGCGATCTCCACCGTGACCGCGACCACCAGCGCCACCGCCACGCCGAGCCGCAGCGCGACGAACAGGCGCGGCACGATGGCCGGCAGCACGATCTTGAACGCACGCTCGCGCGCCGAGAGGCCGAGCACGCGGCTCACTTCGAGCAGGCGCGGCTCGATCTGCTGCACCGCCGACTGCACCAGCACCAGCAGCGGCCAGAAAGTGGCGAAGGCGACGATGGCCAGCTCCATGCGCACGCCGAAGCCGAAGGCCAGCATCGCGAGCGGAATCAACGCGACCGAAGGCACGGGCCGCAGCACCTCGATGGAGACGGAGCCCAGCTGTGCCGCGCGGCGCGAGAGGCCGAGAACCAGGCCCAGCGCGATGCCGAGCACCGCGCCGATCAGCAAACCAAGCGCCGCGGTGCCGAGCGTGAAGCCGGTCGCTTGCCAGAGCGAGCCGTCGAGTGCCGCGCCGACGAAAGCCTTGGCGGCCGCGCTCGGCGGTGCGAGCGCATCGCTGCCCAGCGCCGCCGCACGCCGCGCGTACCACTCGAAGGCGACGACCAGCACCGCGGGAAAGACCCACGGACGCAGCCAGCGGAAGAGGCGGCCTTCAGTCATGGCCTTGCTCGATGAAGGCGAACAGCTCACGCCGCAACTGGAGGTATTCCGGATGCTCCTTGGTCGTGAGCTGGTCGCGGGGGCGCGGAATCTTCACGTCGATCATCCGCGCGAGGCTTGGCCGTCCGGGGCCGGGATTGGCCTGCAGCGCGATCACGCGGTCACCGAGGTAGATGGCTTCCTCGAGGTCGTGCGTGACGAACAGCACCGTGAGCCCGTCGTCGCGCACCAGCCGCGCGAGTTCGTCCTGCAGGCTCTGGCGGGTGAGCGCGTCGAGCGCGCCGAAGGGCTCGTCCATCATCATCAGCTCGGGTTTCTGCGCAAGGCAGCGCGCGATCTGCGCGCGCTGCTGCATGCCGCCCGAGAGCTGCACCGGAAACTTCTGCGCATGCTTCGCAAGGCCGACCTTGCCCAGCACATCCGCGATGCGCGGCGCGCGTTCGGCGGCGGGCACGCCGGCCGCTTCGAGCGCGAGGCTCACGTTGCCTTCCACCGTGCGCCACGGCAAGAGGGCGCGGCCGTAGTCCTGGAACACGAAGGCCACTTCGCGCGAAGGCTCGGTCATCGTCACGCCGTTGCGCCGCACCTCGCCGGCGCTCGCGGTGACGAGGCCGCTGGCCGCGCGCAGCAGCGTGGTCTTGCCGCAGCCGCTCGGGCCGACGATGCAGACGAACTCGCCGCGCGCCACGTCGAACGAGGTGGGCGAAAGAATCTCGCGGCCGCCCAGGCAGATGGTGACGCCGTCGAAGCGAAGGAAGGGTGTGGCCTGCATCGTGGAACTTGTCGGCAAACGCGCAGCGCTCACGGAAAGCGCGGCGCGCGCGGTGATCGGGGCTGGAGCGGAAATCACTTGGCGATCAGCTTCGCAACGTCGATGTTCGTCTTGAGCATGTCCTGCTCTTTCATGAGCCCGGTCCAGTAGCCGAGCTGCTTGTCGGTGACGACCGGGCCGGGCGGCGAGACCTGCACCTTGGCCAGCACGTCGGGCGGCAGCTTGATGTACTTGCCGATGGCCGCGCGCACCTTCGCATCGTTCTTCGCCTGCTGCATGAAGCCGCCGGACTCGACGAGGGCTTCGCGGAACGCACGTGCCGTTGCGGGGTTCTTCGCGACCCATTCGCGCTTGGCTGCATGCACGATGGTCTGATTGTTCTCGGGCAGGAAGGTCGAGTAGTAGGAGGCCACATAGCCCGCGCCGCTCTCGGTGATGCGGCTCATGAACGGGTCGGCCGACACCACCGCATCCACCGAGCCGCCGCGCAGAAGGTCGGCGTGCTGCGGGAACGAGGCTTCGACGAAGTTGACCTTGCGGTAGTCCACGCCGCTGTCCTTGAGCCATGCACGGAAGGTCACGTGCAGGAACGCGCCCAGGCCCGGCACGCCGATCTTCTTGCCCACGCAATCCTGCGGGCTCTTGATGCCCGAGCCCGCGCGCGCCACCAGGCCGAAGCCGGTGATGGTCTTGGAGGTGAGGCCGCCGCCGGCCACCAGCACCAGGTCGAGGCCGCCGTCCACCGCCTGCAGGAACACCGAGGGCGTGGGGCCGCCGATCTGCAGCGAATCCGATTGCAGCGCTGCCGGGATCGTGGAGTTCAACGGGATGAACTTGAGCTCCACCTCGAGCCCGCGCTTCTTGAAGTAGCCCTCTTCGGCCGCCACGAAGACAGAGGCGAAATCGGTCACCGCCGTGTAGCCGAACACGATCTTCGGATGGGACTGCTGCGCGCGCGAAGGCAGCGCCGCGCTGGCCGAAGCGGCCGCGAGTGCCGACAGCAAGGTGCGTCGTTTCATCATGTCTTCTGTCTCCGGGTGGGGGTTTTTTGTGTGCGCGGGGCCTTGGGCTTCGGCAGCGCGGCGCGCAGGCCGCCGACGATGAAGTTCACGAGCATTGGCGCCACGGCCGGGTCGGCGCGCTTGTTCTCGCCGCGCGAGAGCCGTTCGATGCGGCTGTCGTTCAGGTGGTGCAGCAGCGCACCGAGCGCGAACTGATAGCCCCACGCGACCTGCGCGCGCGTGGCGTGCGGCAGCGCCACGTGCAACGCATCGATGTACGCGGCGGCCAGTGGATCGAAGTAGCCGCGCAGCACACGGTCGGCTTCCTCGGTCGCGTGATAGAGCTCGCGCGCCACCAGCAGCGCGTAGTACTCGCCCTCGGCGCTTGCACGCAATGCGAGCACGGGTGCGGTGAAGGCTTCGATGATGCGCGGCAGCGTGTGCACGTCGTCGGGATCGTTGTCGACCTGCGAGAGCCGCGCGAGCCGCTCGTCGATGGTGTGGCTCCAGTGCTCGAAGATGGCGTGGAAGAGATCGTGCTTCGGCCCGAAGTAGTAGCCCACCAGCGCGAGCGGCACGCCGGCTTCCTCGGCGATCTGCCGGATCGTCACCGCGTGGTAGCCGTGCTGCGCGAACAGCTTCTCGGCGGCCAGCAGGATGGCCTGGCGGCGGTCGGGCCTGCCGGCTTCGACGGTGATGGCCGCGGCCCGCGGGGCACTGCGTCTGGCGGTCGTGGTGCGGGTGTTCATGGGGGCGTATTGAACGGCCGTACAAAAATGTTGAACACGCGTACAAACCCTGAGGTCAACCCTCATTGAGCACGGTCGTTCGCAGCGCTACGCTCGGTTCATGCCCGCTCCCAACATCCCCCAGATCCGTCTCTATCAAAACTGGCTGCGCGACCAGCGCGGCCTTTCGTTCGACACCTACGACGCGCTGTGGCGCTGGTCCGTCACCGACCTCGATGCGTTCTGGCAAAGCATCTGGGACTACGCCGGCCTGCAGTCGCCGACACCGCATACGGCAGTGCTCGCCGAGGCGCACATGCCCGGTGCACGCTGGTTTCCGGGCGCGCAGGTCAACTACGCACGCGAGGTGCTGCGCCATGCCGATGCCGCGCACGCCGCCGGCATGCCCGCCATCGTGAGCGACAACGAACTCGGTGAAGTGCGCGAGCTGTCATGGCCCGAGATGCGCCGCCAGGTCGCCGCGGTGGCGCTCACGCTCAAGTCGCTCGGCGTGCAGCGAGGCGACCGCGTCGCGGCCTACATGCCCAACGTGCCCGAGACCATGGTCGCGTTTCTCGCGTGTTCCAGCATCGGTGCGATCTGGAGCGTGTGCGCGCCCGACATGGGCACCGCCGCCGTGGCGGATCGCTTCCGCCAGATCGAGCCCAAGGTGCTGATCGCCGTCGACGGCGTGCACTACGGCGGCAAGCCGCTGGACCGCAGCGCCGTCCTGCAGGAACTGCGCGCCCAATTGCCCAGCGTGCAGAAACTGCTGCTTGTGAAGACGCCCTTCGCCGCGAGCCCCGTCGCGCACGATGTCGACTGGACCGAAGCCACCGCGCGCAACGACGCCGAGGTCGCCGCCTTCGAACCCGAGTGGCTGCCTTTCGACCACCCGATCTGGATCGTCTACTCGAGCGGCACCACCGGCCTGCCCAAGCCCATCGTGCACGGGCAGGGCGGCATCCTCTTGACGATGCACGCCTGCGGCCTGCACAACGACGTGGGCGCGAGCTACGGCGCCAACAACTTCGGCGAGCGCTACCACTGGTACAGCTCCACCGGCTGGGTGATGTGGAACTCGCAGCTGTCGGGCATGGCCTTCGGCGCCACCATCTGCATCTACGACGGCAACCCGGCGGGCAGCAAGGAGAAGCCCGACTGGGGCGTGCTGTGGCGCTTCGTCGCACGCCACAAGGTCACCTTCTTCGGCGCGGGGGCCGCCTACTTCACCAACTGCATGAAGGCCGGCATCGTTGCCAAGGAATGCGGCGATCTCTCGCGCGTGCGCGCACTCGGCAGCACCGGTTCGCCGCTGCCCGACGAGGTGCAGCGCTGGGGTTCGAAGCAGATCCTCGATGCGGGCTCGAAAGAAGTCTGGTGGTGCAACATCTCAGGCGGCACCGACTTCTGCGGCGCCTTCGTCGGCGGCAACCGCGAGCTGCCCGAGGTGCCGGGCCAGATGCAGTGCCGCGAAATCGGCCACGCGGTCGAGGCCTGGAACGAGCAGGGCCAGCCGGTCATCGGCGAGGTGGGCGAACTGGTCTGCACGAAAGCCATTCCGTCGATGCCGCTTTACTTCTGGGGCGACGAGGGCAATGCGCGCTATGTGTCGAGCTACTTCGACACCTACCCCGGCGTGTGGCGCCACGGCGACTGGATCAAGATCGGCGAGGACGGCGGCTGCATCATCTACGGCCGCAGCGACGCCACCATCAACCGCCAGGGCCTGCGCATGGGCACCAGCGAGATCTACAGCGCGGTCGAAGGCCTGCCCGAAGTGCTCGACTCGATGGTGGTCGATCTCGAGTACCTCGGCCGCGACAGCTACATGCCGCTCTTCGTGGTGCTGCGCCCGGGCGTGGCGCTCGACGAGGCGATGCGCAACCGGATCAACAACGCGATCAAGACCTCGCTCTCGCCGCGCTTCGTGCCCAACGATATCTTCCAGGTCGCCGAGATTCCGCGCACGCTCTCGGGCAAGAAACAGGAGCTGCCGATCAAGAAGCTACTGCTGGGCCAGCCGATCGAGAAGGTGGTGAACCGCGAGGCGATGGCGAACCCCGGCAGCCTCGATTGGTATGTGGCATTTGCCGCCCAGCGTACCTCCGCATAATGGGGCGGATGAAAAGACGCACCAGCCTTCTCCTGATTTCCGCCGCTGCCGGCACCTCGTTGCTGAGCGCATGTTCAGCGCCTGCGCCTGCACCGACGTCCGCCTCGCCCGCTGCCTCGTCGCTGCGCGTGAGCGGCACGGTGGCCTACCGCGAGCGCATCGCGCTCGACCCCGCGGCCGAGGTCGTGGTCCAGCTGCTGGACGTGTCGCGCATGGATGCGCCTTCGGTCACGCTGGCCGAGCAGCGCATCAAGGCCAACGGCAAGCAGGTGCCCTTCGGGTACGAGCTTCAGGTCGATGCCGCGCGCATCGATCCGCGCATGCGCTACGCGGTGTCGGCGCGCATCCTGCGCGGCGAGCAGCTGCTGTTCATCAACGACACGCAGTACCCGGTGCTCACGCAGGGCAGCGGTACCACCGCCAACCTGATGCTGGTACGCGTCACGCCGTCGCCACGCTGAACGGCGCTGGAGCCGGGCGCTACGGCGTCATCAGTTCGTAGAGCACCATGCGTGTCTGCCTGCCGCGCAGCTCCACCAGTTCCTCGATGCGGCGCGTGCTGAGGCGCCCTTTCAGCCCCGCGAAGGTGTCTTCCGACATCAGCGTCTGCGTGCCCAGCTGCTTGTTGATGCCCTCGATGCGGCTTGCCACGTTGATGACGTCGCCGAACGCCGTGTACGACAACCGGTCGTTCGAGCCCAGCACCCCCGCGATCACCACGCCGGTATGGATGCCGATGCGCGTGCGGAACTCGGGCAGGCCCTGGGCGCGCCACTTGCTGTTGAGGTCGCCCATCTGCACATGCAACTGCAGCGCGGCGAGGCAGGCTCGGTACTCCGCGTCTTTCATGTCCGCGGGCGCGCCCCAGAGCACCATGATGCCGTCGCCGATGAACTTGTCGACCACGCCGCCGTAGCGTGCGAACACGCCGGTGGCGAGGTTGAAGTACTCGGTCAGCATGCCCACCAGCACGTCGATGGGCAGTGACTCCGAGATCGAAGTGAAGCCCTCCACGTCGGTGAACATCACCGTCACTCGCCGCGAAGAGCCGTTGGGCGCGAGCGCATGCCCCTCGGCGACGAGCTGGTTGATCACGTCCACCGGCACGAACTTGCTGAAGGCCTTGAGGCTGCGCGCCGAATCGTCCAGCGCCTGGTCCAGGTGCTGGATCTCCAGCACGCGGCTGGGCTCGCGCGGCAAGTTGTCCAGCTCCAGCCGGCCGATGCGGCGCGCGATGAGAGAGAGGTTCTCCACCGGCGAGGTCACCAGCTTGGAGAGCTTGAGCGACATGAAGAGCGCCAGCGCCAGGAACACCAGCGCCAGCAGGAGCCCCCAGAGCAGCGCGCGACGCAGGTCGCCCAGCACCATGTCCTCGGGCACCCAGCTCACCAGCTCCCAACCGGTGGATGGGATCAGCGAGGTCTGCACGAGGTAGCGCTTGCCGTCGAAGTCGACGGAGAAGGTCGCATCGCTGTTGCCGTCGATGGTGCCATCGGTCGCCGTGTGTTCGTGCATCTGCGTATGCAGCGCACCGAGCACGCCCGTGGGCGGCTCCAGCCGGTGCAGCACGCCCGGCGTGTCGCTGCGCGCCAGCACCTCGTGATCGGCACTCAGCAGGGCGCTGTGGCCATAGCCGTTGCTGCTGAAGAGCCGCACGAATTCCGACAGGCGACCGAGCGACACGTCGCCGGCCACCACCAGCGCCTTCGGGTTGCCTTCGGTGTAGCGGCGCTCGCTCGGCTGCGCGTAGGTCACGCCCAGCTCCTGTGCGGCCGCGAACACATAGGGCTGCGTCCATATCGGCCCCTGCATCTTGTTGGCCTGCCGGAACCAGCTGCGGGCGGTCGGGTTGTAGCTGCTGCGAAAGGACTCGATGCGCTGCGTGGCAAAGCGCTGTTGCGCATTCAGCTCCGCGCCGAGCGGCCGCTTGTACTCCCAGGTCTCGGTGGTGAACTCCGCGCCAAGCGCGATGTGCCGGACCGCGGGCACCGGATAGCGCAGCGCCATCAGCATCTGGCCGCTTTCGTTGGCCACGTACAGGCTGTCGAGCTCGGGCGATTGCTGCAGCAAGGTCCAGAGCAGTTCGGCGGTGCGCTCGGAATGTTCGCCCGCCGGGCTCAGGCTCGGCGCGCTTGCGATGGCGCCGACCACCGACTCGGCCTTCGCCAGGAAAGCGAGCACCT
Source organism: Variovorax boronicumulans (assembly GCF_030812215.1). GTDB lineage: Bacteria > Pseudomonadota > Gammaproteobacteria > Burkholderiales > Burkholderiaceae_C > Variovorax > Variovorax boronicumulans_C. The sequence continues at coordinate 404,178 of NZ_JAUSSG010000006.1, forward strand.
TGTCTTCGGTCCGATCGTGGGCGGCCCGGTGCGCGGAGGTGCCGATGTTCGACACCAACCGCTGCGAGCCCCAGTAGCCGAGCGAGACCAGCAGCAGCGACTGGGCCAGTGCGACTGCGCTGACGATGGTGCCTACGTCGACCCTGAAACGGCGCGAGCGCCGGGGTGGGGCTTCGGGCCCGGCCGGCGGCGACGGGACGCGCACGCCGGCGGATTCAAACGGCGGCTTTCCCGCCACATCCGGAGATCCGGACGAGTTCATGTTCATACAGCTCCCTGTCGACCACTCGAACACATCCGCTGCGGGTCGGCCGCGGATCGGCGCCAGGGTGGCTTGCCGTTCCGATCGTTGGGTGTCGGAAATTCTGGCGAGCGCGCCAGGCGCGACAGGGATTTTGCGCGACTTCGGCTTTTTCGTGCGTTATTGCACGGTCGTTCGCAAGCCAGGCGTTGTCATCGTGCGTCGTGGAAGATGAGGCCCACCGTGTGCCGTCGCCCCGAGCGCAGGGGGCTCACGCCGTGGCGCATCGTCACGCGGTAGGTGCCGCGCGTGCCCGCCACCGGGCGCTGGTTGACCGCGAAGATCACGGCCTCGCCCTGCGCGAGCGAGACCACTTCGGCGCGCGACTGCATGCGCGGGCGCTGCTCGGTCAGCACGAACTCGCCGCCGGTGAAGTCCTCGCCCGGCCGGCTCAGGAGCACCGTGAGCTGCAGCGGAAACTGCAGGTCGCCGTACAGGTCCTGGTGCAGGCAGTTGTAGTCGCCCTCGTCGTAGCGCAGCAGCAGCGGGGTGGGGCGCAGCTGGCCCGCCGCATGGCAGCGCGCGAGGTAGGCGGCATGGCCGGGCGGGTAGTCGGCCGGCTGGCCCATCGCGCTCGCCCAGGCATTGGCCAGCGGCGCGAGGCGTTCGTAGAGCGCGCTGCGCCACGCGGCGATGAGCGGCGGCAGCGGGTTCGCAAAGTATTGGTATTCGCCCTGGCCGAAGCCGTGGCGCTGCATGACCACGCGGCTGCGGAAATGGCCGCCTTCGTCGTACATCGCCGCGAGCTGGGCGCATTCCTTCGGCGTGAAAAGCGGGCCGGTGGTGGCGCAGCCGCGGGTGGCGAGATCGGTCTCGATGCGGGGCCAGTCGAGCGCATCGATGCGGGAAACGTGGGTCGTTGTCATGCCCGCAGTGTCTCGCCGCCGTGCGCATGGGGCTCGCCGTTTTCGGACCTGCCTTTTGCAGGACTTACTACTGAACATGGTCGAAGATGCGTTGCGTGTCTGAGCGATGGCGCGGCATGAGTTCACTCACCATCTCAAAGCGTTATCTTCTCTACATCACAAGGAGAAGATCGATGCCCGGATCTATTTTTCTGCATGGAATTGCACTTGCCAACTATCGAGGGATTGGCAGTGACGTCGTCCGAATAGGACCATTTCAGAGATTTAACTTCTTTGTGGGGCCTAATAACTCGGGTAAATCGACCGTACTGAACTTCATTTCACAGCATTTGAGTACACATGTCAGCTCGCCCCCACGAGGATCGAGAAATCAACCTGTAAGTTTGCGGCCGTTAGATAAAAACACAAAAACTAATGAGGATGTGATCATGGGCATTGGCCTTCCTATGTCGAAGGCGCGGGAGCAGCTTGAACATATTTTTAGTGAAGAGCCCCATGACTGGCACTCGCACATGAATGCCATCGAATATTTGTTGGAGTTCTTTCAGGAAGAAAATATTCTATGGTTTCAGCGTGGCGCAGATCCGAGCAAGCCGTTGGCTCCTATACCTTTAAATCGCCTCCCCTCCGTTGAAGAGATAGCAAATGCTAGTCGAGTGAATATTAAAGGATTGTGGTCAAGACTGACGAGGCAGAGTGGGGGAGGGCCAAATCTTTGGGTTGGCGAGTCAATCAATCGATTGCTTTCGTTAATTGATATCTCCCTTCCTGATGTGGCTTTAATACCGGCAATTAGGCAAATATCTGAAAGAGGGCAGGATTTTTCAGACTGGTCTGGAAAAGGGTTGATCGAAGAGCTTGCAAGGCATCAAAACCCAGATTACTCCGAGCGGTTGAAAATAGAAAAATTCGAGGCAGTGAATAGCTTTGTTAGAGTGGTGACTGCCAATTCATCGGCAAGAATTGAGATTCCGTATGATCGGCAGCACATTTTGGTTCATATGGATGACAAAGTTCTTCCTCTTCATGCGTTAGGAACAGGGATTCACGAAGTCATCATGTTGGCTGCCTTTTGCACTCTACTTGAGCAGCAAATTGTGTGCATAGAGGAGCCTGAAATTCATTTACATCCCCTGCTGCAACGACGGTTGGTGCAGTACCTTGCAGATCAAACTTCGAATCAATATTTCGTGGCAACTCACTCTGCGAGCATCATTGATGCAACCGAGGCCGCGGTGTTTCATGTATCCAATAAGTTGGCGACAACTAAAATCGAACCAGCATTAACTTCTGCAGCAAAATTTCAGGTTTGCCGGGACTTGGGATATCGAGCATCAGACATCTTGCAAACCAATGCAATTATTTGGGTCGAAGGGCCTTCGGATCGGATTTATTTGAACCATTGGATAGTTGCAATGGATTCAACACTGCGTGAAGGCACAGATTACTCAATTATGTTTTATGGAGGGCGCTTGCTAAGTCATTTAACCGCAGCGGATGATGTTGAAGTCAGTGGTAGTGAAAAAGATCTTGAAGCATTGATTGAAGTTCGCCAGTTGAACAGACATCTTTGTGTGGTAATTGATAGCGACAAATCTAGCAAAGATTCTCCAATTAATTCTACGAAGAGACGAGTTATTTCAGAGTTGCACCGACATGGCGGAATTGGTTGGATAACCGAGGGGCGAGAAATCGAAAATTATGTGGGAAAAGAAGAGATGAGTATTGCTTTGCGCGAAGTCTATGGAGAGCGTTTTGGTCGTCGCCTCAGGAATGGGCAGTTTGAGCACGTTCTTCCATTTGTGAAAGCAGATGGAAAAATACTCAAGGAAGTGGATAAGGTGGCAGTGGCTCGTGCAGCCTGCAAAAAACCAGCGAATTTGGATATCTTTGATCTAAAAATGCGCGTAGAAGAGATCGTTGCGTTCATACATGAGGCGCGTGAATAGTCAGAGGTTTTTTAAATTTTTTCGTAGAGAATTAGTTAAATTTTCTCGGCATCACATTTGCCGTGCATGTTTTAGTAGCCAATAGCGCTAATCAGAAAGCACCTAGTGAACACTTCGAAGCGACCGCCTGCCGACCAAGGCACGCACGACTGGCAACTCCCCTGGGAAGGCGGCTGCCGCTGCGGCCAGGTGCGCCTTCGCATCACGGCGCCGCCGCTGCTGTCGATGGCCTGCCACTGCACCGGCTGCCAGCGCATGAGCGCGAGCGCGTTCTCGCTGTCGCTCGCCATCCCGACGCCGGGCTTCGAAATCATCGCGGGCGAGCCCGTCCTCGGTGGCCTCCACGGCGACTCGCATCACTATTGCTGCCCGCACTGCAAGAGCTGGATGTTCACCCGCACCGAAGGCATGGACGAGTTCGTGAACATCCGGCCCACGATGCTCGACCGCCACGAATGGTTCGTGCCCTTCATCGAGACCTGGACCGACGAGAAGCTGCCCTGGGCCACGACGCCCGCGCCGCACAGCTTCGGCAAGCTGCCCGACTTCGCTGCGTTTCCAGCGTTGATTCAGGCCTTTGCGAAAGAGGGCGCGCGGCCCGCGAAGGCCTGACGCACCTTGAGGCACGCGTCGCTCAGAGCGGCGCGATCGGAATGCAGATGTCGCACTCGAACGCCATGGTCTTCTCGTCGAAAGCCATGTCGGGTGCGTAGTACTCGAAGGCGGGCCGGCTGTCGAACTGGAAGCCGCTCGCGGGCAGCCAGTCGCGCATCAGGCGCGTCCACGCATCGTTGATCTCCTCAGGCAGGCCCTGGAACTTCAGCGAGGCGTAGCGACCGCCCGGCAGCACCGTCTTCTGGAAGCCGCCGTCGGGCACGAAGTCCTCGGGCACTTCCACGCAGGCGTCGTAGCGCGCGTGCTCGGGCGCGGTGATGCTCGGGTCGTCGTGGCTGATGCCGTAGCGCGCACGCGACCACAGCTTGTGTGCGCCGATCCAGGGCGCGGCCTTCTCGGCCCAGAACTCGCCCACCGGCGCGCCGAACGGGCCGGTGTAGCGCAGGTACGCGATGGTGACGGGCGGGCGGGTGATCAGTTGAACGTTCACGGGTGGCTCCTCGTGCGCGGGATTGCGCGGCGTGGCGCCATTCTTCGTGAAGCCGTGCAGGGCGATCTGACCAGGATTGCTATCGCGCGAGGGATCGTCGCAAGGCAGCACCCAGTCGTGCGACGCGCGCCATGCGGTGGGGGAACTGCCGAAGCGCGCACGAAACGCTCGCGAGAACGCCTCGCCCGAGCCGAAGCCCACCGACACCGCCGCCTCGAGCACCGACAGGCGCGGCTGCGTCGTGAGCCGTAGCGCCGCCACCTCCACGCGGCGGCGCCGGATGTAGTCGCCCAGCGTCTCGCCGGCCCACGCCGCGAAGAGGCGATGGAAGTGGTACGCCGAGAAATGCGCCACGTCGGCCAGCGCCGCGAGCTCGAGCGCCTCGTCGAGGTGGTTGTCGATGTGCGTCAGCACCTTGTGCATGCGCCATTCGTATTCGGAGCGGCTGTCGCGCGTCATGGCGCGCATTCTCGATCAACCCCGGCGCGCCTGTTCGAGCAGCCAGTCGCTGAAGAACCTGAGCAACGGCCGCTGGTCCGCCCGCTCCGGCGTCACGAGGTAGTAGTTGCGCTCGCCCGAGAGCGGCCGCGCGCAGGCCACCACCAGTTCGCCGCGCGCGAGCTCGTCGGCCACCAGCATCGTCGGCATCAGCGCGACGCCAAGGCCGTGCGATGCCGCCGCGGCGAGGATCGAGAACAACTCGTAGCGCGGACCGCCGCGCGCGTTGGGCGCATCGATCTGCTGCGCATCGAACCACTGGCGCCAGCCGTCGGGCCGCGTGCTCTGCTGCAGCAGCGGCATCTTCGCGATGACCGCCGGCGCCACCGCCTTGCCGCGAGGGAGAAGGGAAGGGCTGCACACCGGCACCACGTCTTCATGCATCAGCAGCAGCGCGCGCGTGCCGGCCCAGTTATCGACCTGCGCGGGCGTGCCGGCATAGAGAGCCGCGTCGAACTCCGCATCGGCAAAAAGAAAGGGGCGGGTGCGCGTCTCGATGTGCACCACCACGTCGGGCTGCAGCGCGGCGAATCCCTTCAGGCGCGGCATCAGCCAGCGCGTGGCGAAGGTGGGCACCGCCGCCAGCGAGAGCGAGCCGCCTTCGCCTTGATGCGCCATGGCGTCGAGGGTGTCGCGCTCCATGGCCTCGAGCCGCTTGGTGATCTGCCGCGCATAGGCCGCGCCGCTCGCGGTGAGCGCCACGCCGTGCCGCGTGCGGCGAAAAAGGGCCACGCCCAGGAAGGCTTCGAGCGTGCCGATCTGCCGCGACACCGCGCTCTGCGTGAGCGCGAGCTCCTGCGCGGCGCGGGTATAGCTCTCGTGGCGCGCGGCGGCGTCGAAGCACACGAGGGTTTGCAGGGGTGGGATCTTGCGGCGCATGTATGCCTCGGGTGTATGTATGGAGACCGGGCCTTGCCAATGGCAGGGCTGCTCGAACATCTTGCAAGACATTCTACAAACGCATATCTGGGTGAGGATTCATCGTTTGCGCCCGCCCCCTCGCGTGGCTAGGATCGCTCCCATCCCCCTCTTTTCTCTTTTTTCCCTCTTTCCGGAGACAGCACATGGCCGCCAAAGCGCAATTCCACTGGGACGATCCCCTTCTTCTCGACCAGCAACTGACCGACGAAGAACGCATGATTCGCGACGCGGCCAATGCCTACTGCCAGGAGCGCCTGGCGCCCCGCGTCATCGAGGGCTTCCGCACCGGCGAGACCGACCCCGCCATCTTTCGCGAAATGGGCGCGCTCGGCCTGCTGGGCCCGACGATCCCCGAGCAGTACGGCGGCCCCGGCCTCAACTACGTGGCCTACGGCCTGATCGCCCGCGAAGTCGAGCGCGTCGATTCGGGCTACCGCTCGATGGCCAGCGTGCAGAGCTCGCTGGTGATGGTGCCGATCTTCGAATTCGGCACCGAAGCGCAGAAGCAGAAATACCTGCCCAAGCTCGCCACCGGCGAATGGATCGGCTGCTTCGGCCTGACCGAGCCCGACCACGGCTCGGACCCCGGCAGCATGGTCACCCGCGCCAAGAAGGTGCCGGGCGGCTACTCGCTCAGCGGCGCCAAGATGTGGATCAGCAATTCGCCCATCGCCGACGTGTTCGTCGTGTGGGCCAAGGAAGTCAGCGAAAGCGGCACGGTCGGCCCGATCCGCGGCTTCGTGCTCGAGAAGGGCATGAAGGGCCTCTCGGCCCCCGCGATCCACGGCAAGGTGGGCCTGCGCGCCAGCATCACCGGCGAAATCGTGATGGACGGCGTGTTCTGCCCCGAAGAAAACGCCTTCCCCGAAGTGCAGGGCCTCAAGGGCCCGTTCACCTGCCTGAACAGCGCCCGCTACGGCATCTCGTGGGGTGCGCTCGGCGCCGCCGAAGACTGCTGGCATCGCGCCCGCCAGTACACGCTGGACCGCAAGCAGTTCGGCCGCCCGCTCGCCGCCAACCAGCTGATCCAGAAAAAGCTGGCCGACATGCAGACCGAGATCACGCTGGGCCTGCAAGGGAGCCTGCGCCTGGGCCGCATGAAGGACGAAGGCACGGCCTCGGTCGAGATCACCTCGATCATGAAGCGCAACAACTGCGGCAAGGCCCTGGACATCGCCCGCCTGGCGCGCGACATGATGGGCGGCAACGGCATCAGCGACGAATTCGGCGTGGCCCGCCACCTGGTGAACCTGGAAGTGGTCAACACCTACGAAGGCACGCACGACATCCATGCGCTGATCCTGGGGCGCGCCATCACCGGCATCGCCGCTTTCGCGAACTAAGCAAGAACGAATGACCAGCAAGCCCGCAGCCCTGGACGGCATCAAGGTCCTGGATCTGTCCCGCGTGCTCGCGGGCCCGTGGTGCACGCAGATCCTCGCGGACCTGGGTGCCGACGTCATCAAGATCGAACGCCCGGGCGTCGGCGACGACACGCGCACCTGGGGCCCGCCGTTCATCAAGGACGCGGACGGCAACGACACCGACCAGGCCAGCTACTTCACCGCCTGCAACCGCAACAAGCGCTCGGTCACGGTCGACATGGCCACGGCCGACGGGCAGGCGCTGCTCCAGCAGATGGCGGCACAGGCCGACATCGTGGTGGAAAACTTCAAGACCGGGGGCCTCAGGCAATACGGCCTCGACCAGGAGAGCCTGCGCGCGGCCAACCCGCGCCTCATCTATTGCAGCGTGACCGGCTTCGGCCACGACGGCCCGTACGCCGAGCGCGCGGGCTACGACCTGATGATCCAGGCCATGACCGGCATGATGAGCATCACCGGCCGTCCCGACGACGTGCCCGGCGGCGGCCCGCTGCGCGTGGGCGTGGCGCTCACCGACCTCTTCACCGGCGTCTACGCGAGCACCGCCATTCTTGCGGCGCTGCAGGTGCGCGACCGCACCGGCGAAGGCCAGCACATCGACATGGCGCTGCTCGACGTGGGCATGGCCATCCTCGCCAACCAGGCGAGCGCTTTCCTCAACACCGGCAAGGCGCCGCAGCGGCAGGGCAACACGCACCCGAGCCTCGCGCCCTACCAGGACTTTCCGACGCTCGACGGCGCGATGCTGCTGGCCATCGGCAACAACGGGCAGTTCGCGCGTTTCTGCGAAGCGGCCGGCCACCCGGAATGGGCGGCCGACGCGCGCTTTGCGACCAACACGCTGCGCGTGAAGCACCGCGGCGTGCTCATTCCGATGATGGAAGAGCTCACCCGCACCCGCACCACCGCCGACTGGGTCACGTTGCTCGAAGACAAGGCCGTGCCCTGCGGCCCGATCAACGACATCGCGCAGGCCTTCGACGATGCGCAGGTCAAGGCGCGGGGCCTGGCAGTCACGCTGCCGCGCGATGCGGGCGACGGCATCGCCAGCATCACCGGCGTGGCGAGCCCGCTGCGCCTGTCGGCGACGCCACCCGTGCTGCGCCATGCGCCGCCGGCGCTCGGGCAGCACACGCGCGAGGTGCTGGCCGAGTTCGGCATCGACGCCGCGCGATTCGATGCACTGCGCTCGGCGGGCGTGGTGTAAACCGCATGTAGAAAGGACGCACGCGATGACCGACAGCACGACGCACAGCCTTCCGTTCTCGGTCCTGCGCATCGACCATGTCGTCTTGCGCGTGAAAGATGCCGAGCGCGCGATCGCCTTCTACCGCGACGTGCTGGGCTGTACGGTCGAGAAGCGCCGCGACGACCTGGGGCTCGTGCACCTGCGTGCCGGCACGAACCTCATCGACCTCGTAACGCACGATGGCCCGCTCGGCAGGCAAGGCGGTGCGCTCGCCGGCAAGGAAGGCCGCAACGTCGATCACCTGTGCCTGCGCATCGAGCCCTTCGATGAAGCGGCGATTCGCGCCTTGATGGCGCAGCACGGCGTGCCGGTGCACGGCGACGTGCAGAACAACTTCGGCGCCGAGGGCAACGGCCCGTCGATCTACATCTCCGATCCCGACGGCAACGGCGTCGAGCTCAAGGGCGCCGCCGGCTGAGAAGGTGTGAATAAACCTACTACGCGGTCCGATCTCGCACCTGCGGTCCTCACCGTACAGAGTACGGCTCCGGTCCTCGATGCAAGCTCGAACCGCTCGCTACGGTTTCTTCACACCTTCTGAGCGCCGGCCCTTCGTCCATCCCTTTTCCGAATCGCAGCGCGGCCCGCGAGGGCCGATTTGTACGCCACTGTGTCCAGCCGGCGAAGCGCACACACGCGCATGCAAAACGGCCCGGATCTCGACACATCGCAGATACAGCCCGCCGATGTAATTCATTCATCGCCACACGGCACCCCGACGTAGCGATGAATGTCCCGATAGATCACTGACTCAATCAACTTATTTTTGAAAGATACCGCCATGAAGACCACCAAGCTCCTCCTCGCCGCCGCTGTTCTCTCCGCTTTCGCCGCTGGCGCCAGCGCCGAGGAATACCAGGGCGTGCTGCAGTTCCAGTCGACCGCCAGCCGCGCCGCCGTGCGTGCCGATGCAGTCGTTGCAGCCCACAGCGCCGACCCGTACGCCGAAGGCGCATCGAGCGGCGTGCCCGTCGCCATCGCGAGCGCCACCGATCGCGCCACGGTGCGCACGCAGGCCGTGGCTGCCGCCCGTGCCGGCGACCTGTACGCCGAAGCCGCATCGGCCGGCACCGTGCCCCGCCTGTCGAGCCCGCTGGACCGCGCCACTGTTCGCGCCCAGGCCGTGGCCGTGGCGCACGGCATCGACACGCTCGGGCTGTAAGTCAATTGGCAACGTTGTGTCTCCGTGCAGAATCGGACGCGCGTCCCCAGAGGCGCGTCCGATTCACGAGGGAGATCACCGATGACCAGACACCTGTTCGCCGCGCGCATTGCCGCGCGGCTTTCCTTTGCAGCGGGCACTGCCGCACTGCTCGCCGCCTGCGGCACGCGCCAGCCAGCGCCTCCCGAGCCCCCACCGCCTGAAGCCACTGCGCGCAACAGCGTGGTCATGCCCGCCGTCACCTATGGCGCCACCGCCAAGGGCATCCAGCTGAAAAAGGAAGACGACGCGTGCGACGTCCCTGCTTCGCTCAAGCAGGCCGTGCAGGACCAGTTGCTCGAACCTTACGAATACCTTCTTGCGCCACCGATGGCCGCAAGCGCCGAGGGCGCGCCGGTTCTCAAGGTCGAGATCACCGACCTGCTGGCCAACGCAGGCGGCCTCTACGGCGGCCCGAAGATCGTGCAGCTGCGCGGCACGCTCGAGCGCAAGGGCGAGGCGCCCGCGCGCTTCACCGCCGAGCGCCAGATGTTCATCTACTTCGGCATGCCGCGCAGCACCTGCAGCATGGTCGGCGTCGTGACCTATGCGCTGGGCGAAGACATCGCCAAGTGGCTGCAGAAGCCGGTCGACGGTGCCCTGCTCGGCGAATTGGCCAGCGCTTCCAGCAAGCGCTGACAGGCGCTAGCCCGCGCGCCCGATGGTCGCAACGGCGAACACCACCACGCCAAGCGCAAGATTCAGGCTCACCAGCTTGCGCACCGTGTTCAGCCGCGCGGCCGCCACCGGCCACGCGCTCTCGTCGACCGCACGGCGCAGCGCCTTGAACACCGAGGCGCGGATGTACACATAGATGCCGGCCATCACGATGGCGATGCTCATCATCGCCTCGATGCGCCAGTGCACGCCGCGAAAACCGCCCGCCAGCAGGATCATCGACACGCCGCTCACGAACAGCAGCGTCACCGACGCGTCCACGCCAATGAAGAAGCGCCGCAGCGCCGCGGCCATCGTGCGCAAGCGCAGCGGAGGCTCCAGCGTGGCGACGGCGGCGGGGCGCACCGCGAAATGCATCGTGGCCATGCCGCCGACCCAGAAGGCGGCAGCGAGGAGGTGAAGGAAAAGCAGGATGGCGTAGGGCATGGGGGCCGATCAGAACACCGAAGGGCGCAGGCGCGCAACATCCGCGCGGTTGCGTTAAAACCCATCCTCCGCACAAAGCAGGAAAGACGAGGCCCCATGACCCGCACCATCGCCCAGAAACGCGCCGACTTCCGCACGCTCCACGAACAAGGCTGCTTCGTCATCCCCAACCCCTGGGACACGGGCAGCGCGCGCTACCTGCAGGGCCTGGGCTTCAAGGCGCTGGCCACCACGAGCTCGGGCCATGCGTGGTCGCAGGGCTTTGCCGACGGGGCGCAATCGCGCGATGCCGTGCTCGCGCACCTGCGCGACATCGTGGCGGCGACCGACCTGCCGGTGAACGCCGACTTCGAGAACGGTTTCGCATCCGACGCGCAAGGCGTGGCCGAGAGCGTGCGGCTCGCGGTCGAGACCGGCGTGGCGGGCCTGTCGATCGAGGACTCGACGGGCGATGCGGCGCATCCGCTCTTTCCCATCGATGTTGCGGTCGAGCGTCTTCGCGCCGCACGGAAGGCCATCGATGCTGCGGGCGGCGACACCTTGCTCGTGGGCCGCGCCGAGAATTTCTTCGCGGGCCGGCCCGATCTGGACGACGCCATCGCGCGGCTCAGGGCCTATGCGGAGGCTGGGGCCGACTGCCTCTATGCGCCCGGCATCAAGACGCGCGAGCAGATCGCCGCCGTGGTCGCGGCCGTGGCGCCGAAGCCTGTCAACCTCCTGGTCGGCGGAGTGAGCGAACTCACGATGAAGGACATCGCCGATCTCGGCGTGCGCCGCGTCAGCGTGGGCGGCGCGCTGGCACGCGCGGCGTGGGGCGGCTTCGATCGTGCCGCGCGCGCGCTCGCCGAACACGGACGCTTCGACGGCTTCGAGGGGGCCGCCGCGGGTGCGGATCTCAATGGGTTCTTCGGCCGTTTCTCCAGTTAGCGGGCCGCGCGGCGCCATGGACGTGCTGCTGGCGGAAGTCCGCGATTGCCGTGCCTGCGCCGCGCACCTGCCGCTCGGGCCGCATCCCGTCGTGCAGGCCAGCGCCACGGCGCGCCTGCTGCTCGTCGGCCAGGCGCCGAGCATGACGGTGCACACCACCGGCGTGCCGTGGAACGACAAGAGCGGCGAGCAATTGCGCCGCTGGCTCGGCATCGACCGCGAGGTGTTCTACGACGCCACGCGCGTCGCGCTCATGCCGATGGGTTTCTGCTATCCCGGTCGCGGCACGAGCGGCGACCTGCCGCCACGCAGGGAGTGCGCCGAACTCTGGCAAGCGCGCCTGCTCGCGGAGATGAAGCAGGTCGAGCTCACGCTGCTGATCGGCCAGTACGCGCAGCGCCACTTTCTGGGCGCGGCGCGCAAGGCCGGCGTGACCGAAACCGTCGAGGCCTTTGCGGCGTACGCGCCGCGCTTCATCCCGCTGCCGCATCCGTCGCCGCGCAACACCGGCTGGTTCAAGCATCACCCGTGGTTCGAGAGCGATGTGCTGCCGGTGCTGCGCGAGCGTGTGCGGCGGGCGCTCACGCCATCCTTCGTTCCATAGCGAAGCGAGGCGGTGCCCGGGCCGGCATCATCGAACGCATCCTTTGCAGAAAGCCGCGTTCATGAAGAAAGAAGTCATCCGTGTCGAGCCCCTGTCGACCTACCTGGAATACCTGAAGGCGCCCGCCTCGGTCGTTACGCGGCATGGCGATACGGTCTACGTGTCGGGCCTGCCGCCGCTCGACCCCGCCACCGGCCGGCCGGTCGACGCGCCGATCGAGCGGCAGACCGAGATCGTGCTCGACCAGTTGAAGCTCTGTCTGGAGACGGCCGGCTCTTCGCTCGACAACGTGCTCAAGTGCAACGTCTATTGCACATCGGTCGAGAAGTTCACAGCGGTCAATGCGATCTATGCGCGCTACTTTCCGAAGGACCCGCCCGCGCGCATCTTCGTCTGCGTGCCCGCGTGGTTCGGGCCGTTCGACATCGAGATCGACTGCATCGCTGCCTGCTGATCAGCGGGCAGGGTGCGCGGCCTTCTTGCGGGCGCCAGGCCGCCGCGGCGGTTTCGCCTCGAGCACCAGCTCGGCGGGCAGCGTGTCGTTCCACGATTCGGTGAAGTAGGCGCGGTCGCTCGGCACCAGTTGCGGCAGCGCCTCTCGCAGAAACCCCAGCGATTGTTCGGCGGCTTGCAGCTCGCCCGCATGCGCGGCATACCAGGCGTGCTCGAACAGCAGGCTGCAGTGCTGCAGGCCCGGGTAGCGTCGTCGCCCGGCCTGGTGATCGGTCAGCCGCGCCTGCGCCACGTCGACCCAGCGCGCGGGCCAGTGCGTGGCATCGAAGGCATCGGCCAGCGGCCCCGCGAGCGTGGAGATCGCTGCCGGGTCCAGCGGTTTCTGCGCGCGGAACTGCGCGAGGGTGGGTTGCTTGTCGGGCCGGCAATGGCCGCGCGCGATGCGCATCAGGTAGATCGCATTCCATGCCGAGCGCCCTTGGCCGTCGGTGTGGCCGCAGAGCCATTCGCTGAAGGCGATCCACTGCACCGCGCGGCGCGTGGTGTCGGCGTGGCCGTCGTGCGCGAGCGCGGGAAGGTCGGAGAGCCCGACGCGGTCGAACAGCCACGCGGCCATGCCCATGTTGGCGGCCACGTGCTGCGCGGCGTCGAACGAATGCGACTCGAAGGCGGCGGCCAGCGCCTCGCCGAAGCGCTGGAGCGACTCTTCGGCAAGTGCAGCGGCAGCCGGCTTGTCGTCGGCGGAAAGACCGAGTGCGCGCGAGCGGCACACCAGCGCCCAGAGGTTGCACCACTCGAAGCGCACATCGGGGTGATGCCGCAGCACCAGCCCGCGCGCGGCGTCCTCGGCCATGCCGCTCAAGAGCGACTGCGCAAGCGGCAGGTCGCGCGCGGTGTAGGCGCACCACGCCGAGACGATGCATTCCATCGAGCCCAGGTAGTCGTTGCCCGCCACGTGATGGGCAAGGCGCTGCTTCTTGAGCGCCTGCAGCCGCCGGCGCGCCTGCTCGTTGTCGCCGAGCCGGCGCCACAGCATCGCCTCGTTGAGCGTGACCAGCGCGCGCTGGAAGTCGGTGGCGGCCAGCGTGCCGGCCAGGCGGATCGACTCCAGCGCGCTGGTCGGCAGCCCGGTCGCGTTGCCCCCAACCACGGACGCCACGGACGCCACGGGCGTCATGAGCCGGCCCTGCCGCGCGGCCTGTCGCGACGCGACCAGCTGCTTCCAGAAGGCCGCGTCCTGCAGGTGCACCGCATCGGGCGGCGGGGCGCCGGGTTCCGCCGCGCGGCGCTTGCGCGCGCGCAGGCCGAGGAAGGAGGCCACTTCAGCGGCCGTGGCCGCGCGCCCGCCCACCAGCATGCGCACGCGCTTCGCCTCGGCGGCCGGCAGCCAGAACGGCCCCTGGCTGCGCCGCTCGGCGTTCAGGAAGCGGGGCTCGCGCTGCGTGTCTTCGCCCCAGCCGACCTCGATGTTCCAGGCCTTGAAGTCGCGAAACGCGCGGCTCACGACCATGCGCAGCGTGCTCGCATCGGAGACTTCGCCGCGCAGGTCGGCCAGCCGCACCAGGCCGCTTTCGGCATCGTGCGCATGCTGCATGCGCACCAGCAGCCAGAGCGACTGGAAGGCCGCGCGCTTGCCGTTGACCGACTGCGGCGAGGTGAGTTCGAGGGAGAGCGGGGCGGGCGTCTTGAGTTGGGGCACGCCCCGGATTGAACCTCAAATTCCGGGGCGAAGGCTGAAGGCCAATGTCGCTTCTTCGCTTCCTTCAGTACCTGTCGCGGTCGATCAGTTGCGGCACCTCGCTGCGCCCGATGCCCAGGTCGCGCAGGTCGTGGTCGCTCATGCCGGCCAGGTGCTGCGAATCGGCGCGACTGCGGCGGCGCTGTGCGGCGCGGCGGCGCCAGTCGTGCAGGGCATGCAACAGGCGTTGATGAAAGGTCGAGGGCTTCGGCGCTGTCACGGTGGGCTCCTTGGTGTGGAGCAGTCATCTTCCGGCGCTGCGTGCTATTGTGGAAGTTGAGATTCCTGAACCCCACAATCAGCATTCCTGATGCGACAGCTCAACCTCGACCAACTTCGAACGCTCATCGCCATCGCGGACCTCGGCACCTTTTCCGCGGCGGCCAAGGCGCTGCACCTGGCGCAACCCACGGTGAGCCTGCACATCAGCGAGCTCGAATCGCGCCTCGGTGCGCAGCTGGTGGTGCGAGGCAGCCGCACCGTCACGCCCACGGCTGCCGGCGTGGCGCTGGTGGAGCGCGGACGCAGGCTGCTGCGCGACACCGACGAGGCCATCGACGCCGTCAAGCGTCAGACCGAAGGCCGCACCGGCCGCGTGCGGCTGGGCACGTCGACCGGCGTGGTGGTCGACCTGTTGCCGCAGGTGTTCGAGGCACTGGGCACGGTGCATGCGGGCATCGACGTGGAAGTGAGCATCCTCGGCTCGACCGAGGCGATGGCGCGGCTGGCCGCCGGCACGCTGGACATCGGGCTGGTCGCGATGCCGCAGCCTCCGGTGCGCGATCTGGTCGTCACGCCATGGCGCGACCAGCCGATGATGGCCTTCGTGCCGCAGCGCTGGAAAGCGCCGAAGCGCGTGACGCCCGCATGGCTCGCGGCGCAGCCGCTGATCTTCAACGACGCCACCACCCACATGTACCGGCTCACGATGGAGTGGTTCGCCGAGGCCGGCTTCGCGCCGCGCGCGCGCATCGAGCTCAACTACGACGCGGCGATCCAGAGCCTCGTCGCCGCTGGCTATGGCGCGGCACTGCTGCCGCTGCAGCACACGGCCGACGATGCACCCGGCAAGCGCATGCAGGTGCTGCCGATCACCCCGAAGCTCACGCGCCGCCTGGGCATCGCGCACCGCTTGCCCGGCGTGATCGATGGCGCGACGCAGAGCGTGCTGAAGGTGCTGACGACGTTCCGTCAGCTCTGATTGCCGGTTTCGTTCGGAAGGCCCTCGATCGGACACTCGGCCGTGCCGATCGTGCGGCGGGTGAACGACTCCACCTGCTCGCGCGCGCCTTCGGGGTCGTTGATCCACTGCTTGTAGAAATCGAAGGGGCAAGCCGCCACGCCCTTGTCGCCGTCGCCCGAGTTGATGACGCCGGTGTAGCCGCGGTGCATGAGCTTGAAGAGGTGGTTCTGCGACTGGCCGTTCCTGCGCGCATCGCGGATGAGCCCCATCGACAGCTCGGCGTAGTTGATGCCCATCTCCTCCTCGCCGCATTCGCCCAGCGTGCGGCCGTCGAAGCCGATGAGCGCGGAGTGGCCGAAGTACGAATACACCCCGTCGAAGCCCGCCGCGTTGGCCACCGCCACGTAAGTGTTGTTCATGAAGGCCATGGCCTTGGACACCAGGATCTGCTGCTCCTTGGCCGGGTACATGTAGCCCTGGCAGCGGATGACGAGCTCGGCGCCGCGCATCGTGCAGTCGCGCCAGATCTCGGGGTAGTTGCCGTCGTCGCAGACGATGAGGCTCACCTTCATGCCCTTGGGGCCGTCGCTCACGTAGGTGCGGTCGCCCGGGTACCAGCCCTCGATGGGCACCCACGGCATGATCTTTCGGTACTTCTGGACGATCTCGCCCTCGTTGTTCATGAGGATCAGCGTGTTGTAGGGCGCCTTGTCCGGGTGCTGCTCGTGGCGCTCGCCGGTGAGCGAGAACACGCCCCACACGTTGGCGCGGCGACAGGCGTCCGCGAAGATCGCGGTCTCCTCGCCGGGCACGGTGGCGGCGGTGTCGTACATCTCCTTGGCGTCGTACATGATCCCGTGCGTGGAGTACTCGGGAAAGATCACCAGGTCCATGCCCGGCAGGCCGCGCTTCATGCCGACCAGCATTTCGCCGATCTTGCGGGCGTTGTCCAGCACCTCGGCCTTGGTGTGAAGGCGGGGCATCTTGTAGTTGACGACCGCGACGCCGACGCAATCGCTGCTGCTCGAAATATCACCATGACGCATGACGCTGCTCCTGAAGTCCTGAAGGGATGGTTGAGAAAAACAAAAAGGCCCGAGCCGGTGTTCAACCGGTTCGGGCCCTGTCTGTCTTGCGTCTTGAAATAGGTTCGTGTCGTCGGAGCCGATTGTTCTCAACTCACCGCGGGCTGCCCATACGTCATTTCGCTGATTGCGGGTTGCGGCAGGCGCGCGTTCAGCGCGGGCGGGCGAAGTCGGCCTCGATCCAGCTGGTGGCGCTGCCCGAGGTGAGCTTGAAGGCCGGCGAGACATTCACGCTCGCCAACTCGCTGTCGTCTTCGTCGTCGTGCGCGCTCAGCGTGGCCGAGGGGTTGTCCTCGTCGGGCACGATGGCCAGCGCCACGCGAATGCGCCGGCCGTCGCGCGCCGTCACGGTCACGCTCTTGTTGAGCGTGGCGTGCAGCTGCTGCTCATGGCGGCGGATCACTTCGGCGGCGGTCTTCACCAGCGTGGAAAAGGCGGGGCCGTCGAGCGGCTTGGGGTTCTTCTTGTCGCGGCCCATGGTCCAGGGGCCGACGAGCGCGGGTTCGGGGTCGCCCTGGCGGGTCATCTCGACGGCCCAGCCGTCGTCTTCCTCGTTCTTGATCACGCGGGCGGTCCAGAGGTCGTCGCGCCAGAGGCGGGCTTCCTGGAGGGGGAGGTTGTCTGTGTCGGTGGGTTCGGTCATTCGGAGGCTTGTGTTCGTGCGCGGCCTATTTTCCCCTGTGTCCCTCGCACGGGTGGACCGATGTATGCCAGCAGTCCGTCGACCAGCGCATCGAAGGCGGCGCGGCAGCGCGGGCTGTTGCGCAGGTCCTCGTGCATCGTGATCCAGGTCTCCAGCTTCATCGAGAAGGCGCGCGGCATCAGGCGCACCAGCGCGGCGTCGCGCCGGGCGAGGCCGGCCTGGCAGATGCCGATGCCCGCACCGGCGCGGATCAGCGCCAGTTGCGCGAGGTCGCTGTCGGTGCGCAGCGAGAAGGCGTCGCGGCCGTAGCCCGGGAGCGCCTTGCCTGCGTTGCGCACGAACGCCGAGGGCTGGTCGTAGCCGATGACGGCGTGCGCCGCGAGGTCGTCCAGCTTGCGCGGCGTGCCGTGGCGGGCCAGGTAGTCCTTGCGCGCGTGAAAACCCAGCTCGATCTGCCCGACGCGGCGCGCGACCAGTTGCTCCTGCTTCGGACGGACCATGCGCACGGCGATGTCGGCCTCGCGGCGCAGCAGGTCCTGCACGCGATTGGTCAGCACCAGCTCGACCTTCAGGGCCGGATGCGCCTCGCGCAGCCGCGCGACGATGGGCGGCAGCACCTCGACGCCGATCACCTCGCTGGCGGAGATGCGCACGACGCCGCGCACGCCTTCGCCCTGGCTGGTCGCGGCGCGCTCCAGAGAGGCGGCGGTGCTCTCCATCGCCTCGGCATGGCCCTCCAATGCGAGCGCCACCTCGGTGGGCATCAACCCCACCTGCGAACGCGTGAACAGCACCACGCCGAGCGCCGATTCGAGCGCGGCGACATGGCGGCCGACCGTCGGCTGGGTGATGCCCAGCGCACGCGCCGCGCCGGAGAGCGAGCCCTCCCGCAAGACGCCGAGGAACGAGCGGTAGAGCTCCCAGCCGATGTTCGAAGTCATACGCAAATGTATAGCTGCTGGCTCATGTTCGGCAATTCCAATGGAGCGAGCATCGACCCAGAATCGAGCCATCGACAACGTTCCTGGAGCATTTCATGGCACACGACAACACGGTTCTGGTTCTCGGCGCGACGGGCGGCATCGGCGGCGAAGTGGCGCGGCAGCTCCGCCTGGCGGGATGGACGGTGCGGGCGCTCCGGCGCGGCATGACGCAACCCGTGCTGCAAGAAGACGGCATCACCTGGCTCAGCGGCGATGCGATGGACCGGCAGGCCGTCATGGACGCCGCGAAGGGCTGTTCGGTCATCGTGCATGCGGTCAACCCGCCCGGCTACCGCAACTGGGCGCAGCTGGTGCTGCCGATGCTCGACAACACCATCGCCGCCGCAAAGGCCGAAGGCGCGACCATCGTGCTGCCCGGCACGGTCTACAACTACGGCCCCGACGCGTTTTCCCGCACGATCGGCGAAGACGCACCGCAGCACCCCGCCACCCGCAAGGGCGCCATCCGCGTCGAACTGGAGCAGCGCCTCGAAGCAGCCAGCCGCAACGGTGCCCGCGTGCTGATCGTGCGTGCCGGCGACTTCTTCGGCCCGAAGGCCGGCAACAACTGGTTCTCGCAGGGGCTCGTGAAGGCTGGGCTGCCGGTCAAGGCGGTGAGCTATCCCGGCCGCGTTGGCGTGGGCCACCAGTGGTCCTACCTGCCGGACGTCGCCCGCACCATGGTCGCCTTGCTGGCGCGGCGCGACAGGCTCGAACCCTTTGCGCGCTTCCACATGGCCGGGCATCGCGACACCGACGGCACGCAGATGAGCGGTGCCATCCGCCACGTGGTGGCGCGCCGCACGGGCAGCACGCCGCGCGTGACGGCCTTCCCGTGGTGGCTGCTGATGCTGGCTTCGCCCTTCGTCACCACCTTGCGCGAAATGCGCGAGATGCGCTACCTGTGGCAGACCCCGGTGCTCATGGACAACGCGAAGCTGGTGGCCTTCCTCGGGCACGAACCGCACACGCCGCTGGAAGAAGCGGTCGAGGCCTCGCTGGAAGGCATGGGGTGCCTGGGCACCGCGCCGGCAGCAGTGGCCGCCTGACCAACCGTTCGGGCTGAGCCTGTCGAAGCGCTTGCGCGGCGCTTCGACAGGCTCAGCGTGAACGGGCTTGCTGCTTCTGGAACGCGGCTTCGGTCAGAAGACCGAGAGCCCCGTGCGCGTCACGAACAGCTCCAGTGCCTTCATGCCGAGCAGCGAGTTGCCGGTGCTGTCCAGTGCCGGCGACCAGACGCAGAGCGTGAGCTTGTCGGGCACGACCGCCACGATGCCGCCGCCCACGCCGCTCTTGCAGGGCAGGCCGATGGAGAACGCGACGTCGCCCGCGGCGTCGTAGGTGCCGCAGGTCAGCATCAGCGCGTTGATGCGCCGCGTCTGGCGCTCGCCGGTGATCTCGGGTTCGCCATCGATCGGATGCGCGCCGTCGCGGCACAGGAACGCCGCGGCGCGTGCGAGCTGGCGGCAACTCATCCGCAGCGAGCATTGGTGAAAGTAGGTGTCGAGCACCGTGCCGACGTTGTTGTCGATCTTGCCGAAGCTCTTCATGAAGTTCGCGAGCGCGACATTCCGGAAGCCCGTGTCTGCTTCGGACTTCGCCACCTCTTCGTCGAACGCAATCGGCTCCCCGCACAGGCCGCTCATCAGCGAGAGGATGTCCGCTTTCGCACTGCCGCCATTGGCTGCCGCCTGGCTCACCAGCCGGTCCGCCACTGCAATTGCGCCCGCATTGATGAACGGATTGCGCGGCTTGCCCTGTTCGTTTTCCAGCTGCACCAGCGAGTTGAACGGGTTGCCCGAGGGCTCGCGTCCGATGCGCTCCCACAGCGTGTCGCCCATGCGCTGCATCGCGAGCGTCAGCGTGAAGAGCTTGGAGACGCTCTGGATCGAGAACGGCACTTCGCCGTCGCCCGCGTACGCTTCTTCGCCACCGCAGGTGCGCAACGCGATGCCGAACTGCCGCGCATCGACACGGGCGAGCGCGGGGATGTAGCTGGCCACGGTGCCGCCCTGGCCGAGTTGCGGGCGCAGGGTGGCGACGATGTCGTCCAGGACGTGCTGGAAATTCATGACGGCCGCGCTCATGCGGTGCGCTGCGCCGCGGGGCGCCGGTTCACCAGCACGATGCCGAGTGCGACGCCCGCGAGCGCCACCATCAGCTGCAGCGTCAGCGGCTCCTTCAGCAGCACCACGCCGAACACCAGTGCGAAGAGCGGCGTGAGAAAGGTGAAGGACGACATCTGCGTCGCCGGGTAGTGCCGCAGCAGCCACATCCAGGTGAGGTAGCTCGCGAACGCGCCGATCACCGTTTGCAGGCCGATCGAGGTCCAGGCCCAGGTCGAGTACGAGAAACGCCAGGTCTCGCCGAGCGCGAGCGACAGCAGCGGGCACACCGCCGCGGTTACCGCCACCTGGTAGAAGAGCGTTTTTTCCGCGCTGGCCGTGGCGAGCTTGGTGGTGCGCAGCGTCAGCGTGGTCAGGCCCCAGAGCATGCCGGCGGCGAGGCCCATCGCATCGCCGATGAGTTGCGACGAGCTCATGTGGCTGAAGCCTTCGCTGAACGCAAGCACCACGCCCGAGAACGCGATGAAGAGCCCGAGCCACTGGAAGCCGCGCAGGCGTTCCGCGGGCACCCAGCGCGGCAGCAGCAACGAGACCCAGAACGGCGCGGTGTACAGGAACACGGTGAGCCGCGAGGCGCTGGTGTGCTGCAGGCCGAGGTAGATGCCGGCGAACTCGCCCGCGAAGAGCGCCCCGGCGAGCAGGCCGGGCCACAGCGTGCCGTCGCGGTTGAACAGCGGCACGCCGCGCGAGGCGCACCACAGCCACAGCAGCACGGTGGCGCCGATCATGCGGATCGAGGCCTGCCACATCGGCGGCACTTCGGTCACGGTCGTCTTGATGAGGATCTGCTGGAGGCCCCAGAACGCGCAGCACGCGATGAGAAGGCCGATGGCGAGGGAGTCGAGATGGGTCTTGCGCTGGATCATTCGGGGTCAGTCACATTCGATCACGGTCGGTAAGGGCGGAACTGCCGCCGAATTCATCCGATGATCGTACTGCGCCAACTTCCTGGCCCTTGTGGGGTCACTGCGCGAAGGCGTCCAGCGCCGGCAGCGGCGCCTGCCGCTCGAAGCGCCGCTCGATCGCCAGCAGCGCGGTCTCCAGGAACTGCAGGAACATGCCCATGGCCACCGCCGTGGTCTGGCCCGCGCGCTGGTAGAGGCAGCTGAACGAGCGCGCGCCCGCGTCGGCCAGCCCGGTCCACACGAGCGTGCCGCGTTCCACGTCCTCGGCCACGTTCTCCGGAATGAGAAAGCCGATGCCCGTGCCACCGGCCACCAGGCGGCGCACCATCGCGACCGAGCTGGTCTCCACCAGCGGGCGCACCTTGCGGTGCTCGCGGTGATCGATCTGGTCGACCATCGCGCGCAGCTCGGTGTCGGGCGTCATGAGGATCAGCGGATGGTCCAGGCAGTCGCGCAGCCGCGGCAGCTTGCCCAGCGCCGCCAGCGGATGGCCCGGCGGCGTGACCAGGCCCAGGTGCTGCGGGAACGCGCGGATTTCCTCCACGCCGGGCGGCGGCTTGCGGCGCAGGCAGAAGCCGATGTCCGATTCGCCGTTGGCCACCCACTTCAGGATGTTCTCGCCGCTGCCCGACCGCACGCTGTAGGTCACGCCGGGGTAGTTCTTCATGGCCGCCTCGATGACCTCGGGCACCAGCTGCTCGGCCGACGAATGCGACACCGCGAGGTTGATGTGCCCGCGGCGCAGCGAGCGCAGGTCTTCTACCTGGGCCATGGCGTTGTCGAAGTCGCGCTGCCCGCGCCGCACGGCCGCCACCATGATCTCGCCCGCCGTGGTCAGCTGCATGCCGCGCGGTAGCCGGTCGAACAGCGGCGTGCCCACCTGCTCCTCGAGGTTGAGCACCTGCTGGTGCACGGCGGCGGCCGTGAGGTGCAGCGCCTCGGCGGCCTTGCGCACCGAGCCGCGGCGGGCCACTTCGTCGAAACAGCGGAAGGTCTGGGAGATGGCGCGCATGGTGCCGCGAAGTGTACGAATTTTCTATACGCACCGTACGAAACAAACAGATTTTCCGGACGGGAGATGCGGCCTACATTCGCGCCATTCTTCAATCTCCCGAGGTTCGTTCCGTGAGCACCACCACCACCGTCGACCAGATCACCCAGCGCCGCCGCGGCACCGGTTTGATCGCCCACGACCCGGCGCGGAGCGCCGGCGGCTACACCCTGATCGCGCCGCAGACCGACGACGGCAACGTCTACCTGATCGACATCGAGGGCCGCGTCGCGCACCAATGGAAGATGCCGGTGCGCCCGGGCCGCGCGGCCGTGATCCTTCCGAACGGCAACCTCGGCTACAACGGCAACCACGCGGATTCGCCCGAGATCTATGGCGCCTGGTCGCTGTGGCACGGCGGCGATTTCTACGAGGCCACGCCCGAAGGCGAGATCGTCTGGCGCTTCCAGGACCCGACGCACCACCACGACGCCCGCTGGCTCGACAACGGCCACCTGCTGTACGCCGGCTGCGCGCCGGTGCCGCCCGGTTTTGCCGAGCGAGTACCGGGTGGCACGGCCCACGGCCCCGGTGAGCCGATGTATGGCGACGTGATCCGCGAGGTCGACCGCGACGGAAAACTCGTGTGGGAATGGAAGGCCTGGGAACACCTGGCGCCGGAAGACTTCCCCATCCACCCCGGCTTCGGCCGCACCCACTGGCCGCTGGTGAACGGCCTGGACGTGACGCGCGAGGGGCTGGTGCTGATGAGCCTGCGCACCACCTCGGGCATCGTGGGCATCGACAAGGCGACGGGCGCCGTGAAGCTGCACATTCCGCCATCGGTGCTGTCGCACCAGCACGCGCCGGTCGCGCTGGCCAACGGCCATATTCTTGCTTTCGACAACGGCAACTTCCGCACCGGCAAGCATGTGGCGTTCTCGCGCGTTCTCGAAATCGATCCGGCCTCCAACGAGGTCGTGTGGCAGTACGCGGACGAGCTGGTCAACGCCTTCTACACCGCCTACATGGGCAGCGCGCAGCGCCTGCCCAACGGCAACACGCACGTCACCGAGTCGGCCACGGGGCGTCTGTTCGAGGTCACGCCGGCCGGCGAGGTGGTGTGGGAGTACGTGATTCCCTGGTTTGCCGAATACCCCGACGAGGCCGCGCGCAAGTACGTGCCCGGCCGGCAGAACAGCGTGTTCCAGACCTTCCGCTACAGCGCGGCGCAACTTCCCTGGCTCAAGGTGTCCGCATCATGATTTCTTCCGTTCTTCGCCGTCTGGCGCTTCCGCTGGCCATGGCGCTGCCGTTCGCGGCACAGGCCGCCGATGCGCCCCAACCCGTGCGCATCCTCAGCAACTGGTTCGCCCAGCCCGACCAGGCTGGCTACTGGCAGGCGCAACAAGACAAGCTCGGCAAGGAGGCCGGCATCGAGATCAGCGTGCTGCAGGGTGGCCCGAAGATCCAGACCATTCCGCAGGTGGCCTCGGGCCAGGCCGAGTTCGGCATCGGCAACGCCGACGACGTGCTGCTGGCCCGCCTGCGCGGCGCGCCGGTGCGCGCGGTGTTCGCGCACCTCGACTACGTGCCCTACACGCTGGTCTACCACGCCGATCCGGCCGTGAAGTCCATCGCCGACCTGCAGGGCCGCACCTTCGCGGTGAACATCGGCAACGCCTACTGGGAGTGGACGAAGAAGCAATACAAGCTCACGGGCACGCGCGAGATCCCGGTGAGCGGCGACCTGAGCCTGTTTCGCAACGACCCGAAAATGGTGCAGCAGGGCTACTCGCTCTTCCTGCCTGCGCGCATGGCCGCGGCCGGCGTGCAGGTGCAGCAGGTCACGCTGGCCTCGCTGGGCTACCGGCCGTACAACGTGCTCTTCACCACCGACGAGCTGATCCGCAAGAACCCCGCGCTGGTGAAGGCCACCATCGCGGCGGTGCAGAAGGGCTGGGCCAACTACGTGCGCAACCCCTCGGGGCTCAAGCCGCTGATCACCGGCATGAACAAGCAGATCGCGCCAGAGATCTACGACGCGGCCAACAAGGAAATGATCGAGACGCTGATCTCGCACGACCTCGGGCGCATCGGCTGCATGACCGATGCGCGCTGGAGCGAGCTCGCGGGCCAGTTGCGCAGCGTGAACTTCCTGCCGGCGGGCTTCGACGCGAAGCAGGGCTACGACCGCACGCTGGTGCCGGGCTGCAACCCATGAGCGGGCAGGGCGTGGCCATCGGGCTGGAGGGCGTTTCCAAGCGCTTCGGTGCGGGCAGGGACGAAGGCCTGCAGGCGCTGGGCACGGTCGACCTGGCGCTTCGCCCGGGTGAGTTCGTCTCCATCGTCGGGCCCTCGGGCTGTGGCAAGTCGACGCTGCTGCGCATCATGGCGGGGCTCGTCGCGCCGAGCACCGGACGCTGCACGCGGCCGGATGGCATCGCGACCGCCTTCGTGTTCCAGGAGGCGGCGCTGTTGCCCTGGCGCACCGTGGAGCGCAATGCGCAACTGCTGATGGAACTCGAAGGCCACGCCCCCGCGGATTACCGCGCGCGCGCCGCCGAGGCACTGGCGCTGGTGGGGCTCGCGGGCTTCGAGAAGTCCTACCCGCACCAGCTCTCGGGCGGCATGCGCATGCGGCTGTCGCTGGCCCGTGCGCTGGCGCTGCGGCCCGGGTTGCTGCTGCTCGACGAGCCGTTGGCGGCGGTCGACGAACTCACGCGCGACGTGCTGCAGGAGGAGCTGTCGTCGCTGTGGCGGCAGGCCGGCTTCACCGGCGTGCTGGTGACGCACAACGTGCACGAGGCGGTGTACCTGTCGAACCGCGTGGTGGTGATGTCGCCGCGTCCGGGGCGCGTTCTCGACGTGATCGAGGTGCCTTTCGAATTCCCGCGCCAGCCCGAGCTGCGCGCCAGCGCGGGCTTTGCCGCGCTCACGGGACAGGTGACGGCGGTGCTGCGCGGGCAACATCGCGCAGAGGCCTCGGCTTGAGGGGAAGGCGATGACCCGATCTGCTTCTTCTTCTCTTTCTTCATCTTCGGCCATGGCTTTCGCGCGCAACGCCGTTCCCGTGCTGGTGGTCGCGCTGCTCGCCATCGGCTTCTGGTGGCTGCTGAGCGCCACCGTCTACCAGGGCAAGGGCTATCTACTGCCGTCGCCGCAGGACGTGGCGGCGGCCACGGCCGAGAACGCCGCGGTGCTCGTGGGGGCGACGCTTTCCACGCTGAAGGAGGCGCTGCTCGGCTACGCGCTGGCCATCGTGCTCGGCATCGTGGGCGCGGCGGTGATGGCCCAGTCGCGGCTGCTGGAGCGCAGCCTGTATCCGTACGCGGTGCTGCTGCAGACCGTTCCGGTGGTGGCGATCGCGCCGCTCATCGTGCTCTGGTTCGGCTACAACGAACTGTCGGTGGTGATCGTGAGCTTCATCATGTCGCTGTTCCCCATCATCAACAACACGATGCTGGGCCTGCGCTCGACCTCGCGAAATCTTGCGGAGCTGTTCGCGCTGCACCGCGCGAGCGGGCTGGTGTCGTTCTGGAAGCTGCGCTTGCCCGGCGCGCTGCCGCACATCTTCGCGGGGCTGCGCATCTC
Organism: Variovorax boronicumulans; assembly: GCF_030812215.1. GTDB lineage: Bacteria > Pseudomonadota > Gammaproteobacteria > Burkholderiales > Burkholderiaceae_C > Variovorax > Variovorax boronicumulans_C. Next base: position 429,989 of record NZ_JAUSSG010000006.1, read on the forward strand.
GGCGGGGCTGTCGGTGATCGGCGCCATCGTGGGCGAATTCATCATCGGCTCGGGCAATGCCGAGGGCGGGCTCGGCGTGCAGATCGTGTTCGCGCAGGGCCGCATGTACACCGCGCTGCTGTTCGCGGAGGTGATTGCGGCGACGCTGCTGGGCTTCGTGTTCTTCCTGGTGGTGAGCGCGATCGGCCGGCTGCTCCTGCGGCACTGGCACGAGTCGGCACAGGGGGACTGAAAGAAGGGCGCCGTGCCGCGCTTACTTCGCGGCCACCGGGTAGGGCGGCTTGCCTCGCGTGCCGATCATCAGGTCGGGCACGACAGTCTCCACATCGGGCACCGCGCGCGCGGCGCGTTCGAGCCGCTTGGCCAGTGCCGCGCTCGGCACGCAGCCTTGCAGGTAGACCCAGCGGCGCTGGACCATCACCCACACGCTGCCGCTGCGCACGCCCGGCACGGCCAGCAGCGCGGCGCGCACCTTGGGCGCGAGGGGCTTGTCGTAGCGATAGGCGTTGCTGTCGGTGCACTTGCCGGCGAGCCAGCAGCTGGTGCCGCGCTCCAGCCGCGAGTGGGTCTGGATGCGCCGTTCCTCGGCGGTATAGAACGGGCCCTCGGGCACGGCGCAGGCCGCAAGGCCGCTGGACACCTGGAAGAACGGGTCGTCGAACCAGTTCTGCTTGAGTGCTCCCGCTGCGGCGTCCTGTGCCGGTTGCTGCGCTGCCGCGGCCTGCGCGGTCAGCAGCAGCACGGGCACGAGCGCAGCGGCGCGCATCACAAGGGATGTTCCGTGTAGAAACGCCCGCCGTGGAACAAGAGCGGCGAGGCGCCTGCGTCGTGGGTGCAGCGCTCGACCTCGCCGACGAAGATCACATGGTCGCCTTCGTCGTAGCGGCTGCGGTTGAAGCACTCGAAGCTCGCCGCGGCGCCGACCAGCACCGGCGCGCCGCCGATGCCGCGGGTGAATTCCACATCCGCCCAGCGGTCGATGTTCTTGGTGGCGAAGCGCTCGGCCAGCTGCTTCTGGCTCGCGGCCAGGATATTGACGGCGTAGTGCGAGCCGGTGCTGAGCGCGGGCATCGACCCCGCCGCGCGGGCCAGGCTCCACAACACCAGCGGCGGCGTGAGCGAGACCGAATTGAAGGAATTGGCCGTAAGGCCGACCAGCGTGCCGTCGGCTGCGCACGCGGTGACGATGGTCACGCCCGTGGCGAACATGCCGAGCGCTTCCCGGAACTCGTCGGGCGAAAAGGTGGGCGGCTGGGCCCGGCGGGGAGTGGTCACGAAAGAGGCTGGGCGATGGTCGACTGGGAGACCATTTTGGCTCAGCCCCCGGCGGACCGCTTGAGCGGTCCCATCAACTCTGTCACGAGGCGGGTATAGACGGTGGCGGCGGCCGAGGGCGTGCGGCCCGCGAGCGTCACCAGGCTGTAGTGCGTCTGCATGCGGGCGAAGCCGGCGATCGGCAGGGGCACGAGGGCTTCGGTGTCGGTGTTCAGGGCGGGCGCATGCGGCGCGAGGATCACCGCGTCGGCGGTGAGGGCAAGGTGGCGCAGCGCGCCCGCATCGTCGCAGGTGACGGTGAACACGCCGCGGTCGTCGCGCGGGACCTGGCGGTCGAAATGCGCAGCCACTTCGGCGGGCAGGTTGGGGCCGGCCATGGGATAGGCCATGGCCTTTTCCAGCGTCACCTGCTTCAGTCGGCGCAGCGGGTGCTTCGGCTGCACGAAGAACGACACCGGCAGGTCGGGCAGGCGCGCGAGCTTCAGGCCGGGCTGCTTCTTCAGGTCGCGCGTGTCGGCGATGAACAGGTCCAGCTGCCGCCGGTGCAGGCGTTCGCCGAGCGTGACGGTGTCGGCCACCTCCATGCGCATGAGGAGTTGCGGGTGGCGTTGCGCCATCAGTGACAGAGCCATGCGCCCGAGCGTGCTGGCCGCGAAGGGGCCGAGCCCCACGGCGAGGCTGCCGATGGCCAGGCCTTCGAGCTGAAGCACGTCGCGCTGGATCTGCTGCGCATCGGCCAGGAGCTCGCGGGCGCGGGTGAGCACCAGTTCGCCCGCCTGCGTGAAGCGCACGGTGCCGTAGGCCCGGTCGACCAGGCGGGCCTGCAGGTTGTCTTCGAGGGTGTCGATGCTGCGCGAGAGCGCGGGTTGCGACAGATGCACGGCCTGCGCTGCGCGGCCGAAGCTGCCTTGCTCGGCAAGTGCGACGAGGTGCTGGAGCTGGCGCAGCTGCATTTTGCGTTTTCCGTAAAAAGGAACAGCATATTTTGCATTTGTAATTGCTTCGGGCGGTTCGGAAAATCGCGCCTCGTTCCTCCTGCTTCACCGAAGACAAAGAGACATCGATGACTCCTTCCTCCACCTTCTCCGTGGCCCTGGTCGCGCTGGCCTGCACGCTCGGCAGCGCACAGGCCCCGGCGCAGATCGCGTCCAAGCCGCCCGAGGCCGCCACGCTGAAAGCCAACGCCGACATGGCGAAGACGCTGCCCTTCGCCAACCGGCAGGACTTCGACGACGCGATGCGCGGTTTCATCGGCACCGTGCCCGATGCGCTGGTGCCCGGCAGCGGCCCGCGCCCGGTCTGGAGCATGAAGCCCTACGACTTCCTGAAGGCCAGCGAGCCGGCCGACACCGTCAACCCGAGCCTCTGGCGGCAGGCGCAGCTCAACGCGATCCACGGCCTTTTCCAGGTGACCGACCGCGTCTACCAGGTGCGCGGCTTCGACATCGCGAACATGACCATCGTCGAAGGCGACACCTCGCTGATCGTCATCGACCCGCTGCTCGCTGCGGAGACGGCACGCGCCGCGCTGGCGCTGTATTACCAGCACCGCCCGAGGAAACCGGTCGGCACCGTGATCTACACGCACGGCCATGCCGACCATTTCGGCGGCGTGAAGGGCGTGGTGAGCCAGGAAGACGTCACCGCGGGCAAGGTGCAGGTGATCGCGCCGTCGGGCTTCATGGAAACCGCGGTGGCCGAGAACATCCTCGCGGGCAACGCGATGAGCCGGCGCTCGCAGTACCAGTTCGGCTCGCTGCTCCCGCCGGGCGTGCGCGGGCAGGTCGATACGGGGTTGGGCAAGGCGCTCGCGCGCGGCACGATCTCGCTGATCGCGCCCACCTCGACCATCGCAAAGGTGACGGAGGAGCGCACCATCGACGGCGTGCAGTTCGTGTTCCAGCTGGTGCCGGGCTCCGAGGCGCCGTCGGAAATGCTCATGTACCTGCCGCAGTTCCGTGTGCTCAACATGGCCGAGGACGTGACGCACAACATGCACAACCTCTACACGATCCGCGGTGCCGAAGTGCGCGACGGCAACCTGTGGGCCAAGTACATCGACCAGGCGCGCGTGGCCTTCGGCGACCGCACCGATGTGCTGATCGCCCAGCACCACTGGCCCACCACCGGCCGCGAGCGCATCGCCGACCTGCTGAAGAAGCAGCGCGACATGTACAAGTTCATCAACGACCAGTCGCTGCGCCTGCTCAACCAGGGCTACACCGCGGCCGAGATCGCCGAGACGCTGCGCATGCCCGCGAGCCTGGAGCAGGAATGGTCCACGCGCGGCTACTACGGCACGCTGCGGCACAACGCGAAGGCGGTCTACCAGAAGTACCTCGGCTGGTACGACGCGAATCCCGCGAACCTGAACCCGCTGCCACCGGTGGAGCAGGCGAAGAAGACCGTGGAATACATGGGCGGCGCCGAGGCGGTGATCGCGCGCGCCCGCGGCGATTTCGCCAAGGGCGAGTACCGCTGGGTCGCGAGCGCGATGAGCCAGGTGGTCTATGCCGACCCTGCGAACCGCGCGGCCCGCGAACTCGGCGCCGATGCGCTCGAGCAGATGGGCTACCAATCGGAGGCCGGCACCTGGCGCAGCGCCTACCTGGTGGGCGCGATGGAGTTGCGAGGCGGCGTGCCGAAGATCCCGGGCGGCAGCAGCTCGAACGCCGACACGCTCAAGGCGGTGAGCAACGACCTCTTCTTCGACTTCCTCGGCGTGCGGCTCGACGCGGCCAAGGCCGAGGGCAAGACGATGGTCATCAACTGGAACTTCACCGATTCGAACCAGCGCTTCGTGCTGACGCTGGAGAACTCGGCGCTCACCCACATCGCCGGCCAGCAGCCCGGCGCCGACGCCACGGTGACGCTGAGCCGCGCCACGCTCGATGCCATCACGCTGAAGGAAACGAGCTTTCCCGCGGCGGTGCTGTCGGGCAGGGTGAAGATCGATGGCAACCGCGCAAAGCTGGGCGAGCTGATGGCGATGCTCGATACCTTCGAGCCGATGTTCCCGGTGGTGGAGCCGCGATAGGAGAGGACGCGGCGGTCACGCCTTCAGCAGCTTCAGCCTGACCAGGCTCTCGGCCGTCGCAACGATCGCTTCCTCGGCCGATCGCGGGTTCCATCCGAGCAGCCGCCGGGCCTTTTCGCTGGTGGCGTTCATGTTGACGCCGAGCATCGGCACGACGGCCTTCATGCGCCGATCGGTCTTGGCGCCGAGCCGCACCAGCCAGTTCGGCAGGGCGCGCGTCGACACCTTGTCCGCCGCGGCGCCCATGCGCTCGCGCAGGACCTTGGCCACGTCGGCGAGCCACATGCTCTCGCCTGCAATCGCGAGGAAGCGCTCGCCGTTGCCGGCCGGATGCGTCATCGCCCGCAGGTGCAGGTCCGCGACATCGCGCACGTCGATGAAGCCCGAGTTGATCCTGGGCGATCCGGGCTGGCCGTCCATCATTCCCTTGATGATCTGGATCGAGTGCGAGAAGTCGGCACCGAGCGCCGGGCCGAGCACCGCGGTCGGATTGACGGCCGCGAGCTCGAGGCCGCGGCCTTCCTTCCTGACGAACTCCCACGCGGCCCGTTCGGACAGCGTCTTCGACTTCTGGTACGGCGCGACATCGCCCGCGAGGTTGCTCCAGTCCTCCTCGTTGAAGGGCCGGTCCATCGGCCCATGGCCGACGCCGACCGCGCCGAAGGCCGAGGTGAGGACGACGCGCTTGACGCCGGCATCGCGCGCGGCGCGCAGGACGCGCAGGTTGCCGTCGACCGCCGGCCTGACCCAGTCTTCGTCGGTGGCGTAGGTGCCGGACGGCGTGGGCGATGCGCCGTGGATCACGTAGGTGCATCCCTTCGCGGCGTCGGCCCAGCCCGCGTCCGCGCTCAGGTCCGCGACCACGAAGGACAGCCGGTCGCCCGGCTCGGCGCCGCCCGTCTTGAGGTGCTCGCGGACCTCCGCTTCCCGCGAGAGCGTCCGCACTGTCGTGCGCACGCGAAATCCTTGGTCCAGCAGCGCGAGGATGCAGTGCTGCGCGATGAAGCCGGTGCCGCCGGTGACCAATACCAAAGCCTGTTCCATGTCCGTTCCTTGTTCGGGTGTCTTTCGAGATGGGGAACGATATTTCGAGAGTGCCGGACTGTGAATGCGTGGGAATACGCTTTGCTTGCGCAATAGTACGAAGATGAGTGCCGATCCCTTCTCCGACATCCTCAAGCTGACCCATGCGCAGAGCCTGGTGACCGGTGGCTTCACGGCCGGCGGAACCTGGGCCATCCGTTTTCCAGCGCCCGACAAGATCAAGTTCTTCGCCGTCGTGAAGGGCCACTGCTGGGTTCGCGTCGAAGGCGTGCCGGAGCCCGCGCGCTTCGAGACCGGTGACGTGGGGCTGCTGTCGGCGCATCGCTGGTCCATCCTGTCCAGCGACCCTGACGTCGAGCCGGTCGATGCCATGGGCCTTTTCTCGGGCGCGGGCCGCTCAACGGCGCAGTTGGGGGATGGCAGCGCGTTCGCGCACATCGGCGGCCACGTGCTGCTCGACCCCGTCAGCGGGCCGTTGCTGTTGAATGCGCTCCCTCCCTGGATCCATGTCCGCGCTTCGGCACCGCAGGCGCCGGTCTTCCGCTGGTTGCTCGATCACCTCGTGCAGGAACGCACGCAGGAACAACCGGGGGCGCAGCTCGCCGCGGCACAGCTCGCGCAGCTCCTGTTCATCCAGATCCTGCGCGCACACCTGGGAACTTCGGGGCCTCTCGTCGCGGGGTGGCTGCGGGCGCTGAGCGAGCCGCGCATTGCGCCGGCCCTCCGGTTGATGCACGACGAGCCGGCGCGCGCCTGGCACCTGGAGGATCTGGCCAGCGCCTGTGCCATGTCGCGAACCACGTTCGCTTCGCACTTCAAGGCGGTGGCCGGCGTGGCGCCGCTGACGTACCTGACCGAGTGGCGAATGCGCCTGGCCGAGCGGGCCCTGGGCGAGGACAACAAGGCCGTCGCGGTCGTGGCCCAGAGCCTGGGCTACACCTCCGAAAGCGCATTCAGCAACGCATTCAAGCGCGTCACGGGCAGTTCTCCCACCGCCTATCGACAGGCGCTGCGCGCGGCGGGAAACCGTGCGGCGGTCGCCCCGCAGGAAACCTAGCCGAAGAACCAGTAGCACACCGCAATCGCCGCGACCACGCCCGCCAGCTCGGCCAGCAGCGCGCACGACACCGCGTGCCGCGCGCGCTGGATGCCGACCGCGCCGAAGTACACGGCCAGCACGTAGAAGGTGGTTTCGGTGCTGCCCTGGATGGTGGCGGCCACGAGCGCCGGGAAGCTGTCGACACCCTGGCTCTTCATGGTCTCGATCAGCATCGCGCGCGCCGCGCTGCCCGAGAAGGGCTTGACCAGCGCGGTGGGCATGGCATCGACGAAGCGCGAATCCCAGCCACCGGCGGTCACCAGCCAGCGCAGGCCGTCGAGGATGAGGTCGAGCGCGCCCGAGGCCCGCAGCACGCCGACCGCGCACAGCATCGCGACCAGGTAAGGCAGCAGGTTCTTCGCGATGTCGAAGCCTTCCTTGGCGCCTTCGATGAAGCACTCGTAGACCTTGATGCGTCGGATCGCGCCGGCCGCCAGGAACACGATGATCACGCCGAAGAGCGCCAGGTTGCCCATCAGCGAGGAGAGCGAGGCGATCGCCGCCGCCGACAGCGTGCCCAGCAGCGCCATGAAGCCGCCCAGCACCAGCGCGCCCGGGATCAGGTAGGCCAGCACCACCGGGTCCCAGAGCCGCAGGCGCTGCGCGATGGCCACCGTGAGCAGTCCGACCAGTGTCGATGCGCTGGTCGCCAGAAGGATCGGCAGGAACACCATCGTCGGGTCGGGGGCGCCCTGTTGCGCGCGGTACATGAAGATGGTGACGGGCAGCAGCGTCAGCGATGAGGCGTTAAGTACAAGAAAAAGAATCTGCGCGTTGGTGGCGGTGACCGGATCGGGGTTCAGCCGCTGCAGTTCGCGCATGGCCTTCAGGCCGATGGGCGTGGCGGCGTTGTCCAGCCCGAGCGCGTTGGCCGCGAAGTTCATCGTGATGAGCCCGAGCGCCGGGTGCCCCGCGGGCACGCCCGGCATGAGCCGCCGGAACAGCGGACCGAGCAGCCGCGCGAGCCAGCCGACCAGCCCCGCCGCCTCGGCGATGCGCAGGAACCCGAGCCACAGCGTGAGCGTGCCGAACAGCAGCACCATCACCTCGACCGCGAGCCGCGCCATCGCGAAAAGGCTCTCGACCAGCGCCGCGAACACGGCCGGATCGCCGCCGACGAGCCACCGCACGAGCGCCGCGACCGCCGCCATCCCGAAGAAACCCAGCCACAAGCCGTTGAGCACGCTTTTTTCCTTTTTGTCGGCGCGATCATAGGGTGCCGCGCATGCGCGCTGCGCGCTACAGTTCGGCCCATGCGCGCCTCCTTCGTCCGCAGTTTCGCCACCCTCCTGGGGGTGCTTGCGGCTGCGTGGTTGACCGGTTGCGCGAGCCTCCCGCCGCCCGAGCCGCGCTCGCCGGTCGTGGCCTTCACCGATGTGGCGAACACCGAACTCGGCCAGCTCGCGGCCAAGGACGTGCCGGGCAACTCCACCGCGCTATCGGGTTTCCGGCTGTTGCCCGAGGCCGCCTTCGCGTTCGATGCGCGCATCTCGCTGGCGCGCCATGCCGAGAAGTCGCTCGACGTGCAGTACTACCTGATCCAGAAGGACGACGTCGGCCTGCTGTTCCTGAAGGAGCTGCGCGAGGCCGCGGCGCGCGGCGTGCGCGTGCGCCTCCTGGTGGACGACCTGTACACGGCAGGCGAGGACGAGGTGTTCAGCGCCTTCTCGGCCTTTCCGAATGTGGAGGTGCGGCTCTTCAACCCGCTGCCGTCGCGGGCCAACTCGCTGACCACGCGGCTCCTGTTTTCGCTCACCGATTTCGGCCGCATCAACCACCGCATGCACAACAAGATGCTGATCGCGGACAACAGTTTCGCGGTCTCGGGCGGACGCAACATCGGCAACGAGTACTTCATGCGCAGCACGGCCGCGAACTTCATCGACATGGACGTGATCTCCAGCGGCCCGGTCGTGCGGCAGATGTCCGAGGGGTTCGACCGCTACTGGAACAGCTCGCACGCCTGGCCCATCGAGCGCATCGCGCCGCTGCGCACGGCGCCCGAAGCCGCGCAGCGCCGCTTCGACGAGATCGTGCGCACGGCCGTGCCCGACGTACCGATCCGCCCGCGCGACGTGCTGAACAAGTCGCCCGTCGGCGAGCAGCTCATCACCGGCAAGATCGACCGCTACTGGGCGCTGGGCACGCTGTTCATCGACGACCCCGAGAAGATCACGCGCAAGGCCGAGGAGGCCTATGCGGGCAGCGTGACCGAAGGCGCGCTGAGCGTGATCAATGCGGCGCGCCGCGAGGTCACGATCGCCTCGCCGTACTTCATTCCGGGGCCCAAGGGCATGGAGGAGATGCGCGCCTGCATCGCCAAGGGTGGCCGCATCACGGTGGTGACGAACTCGCTGGGCGCGACCGACGAGCCGCTGGCCTACGCAGGCTACGAGCGCTACCGCGCGGACATGCTGAAGATCGGCGTGACCATCTTCGAGATCGCGCCCACGCTCACCGGGCGTTCGGGCCGCTTCGGCGACTTCGGCAAGTCGATCAGCCGGCTGCACGCCAAGCTCGCGATCGTCGACAACGAGCGCTTCTTCGTCGGCTCGATGAATCTCGACCACCGCTCGGCCGCCGTCAACACCGAGGTCGGGCTGGTCATCGACAGCCCCGAGCTGGTGCGCGACTACAACCAGCTCATGACGGGCGAGCGCGTGAACCTCGGCTACCGGCTGCGCCTGGGCCCGAACGGCCGGCGCGTGCAGTGGCTCGAATACGACGATGCCGGCGGCGACATCGTCCACGAAGACGAGCCCGGCGAATTCCTCTGGCTGCGCTTCAAGAACTGGCTGCTGCTGCCCATCGTGGGCGAAGAGCTGCTGTAGCCGGCTGTCATCTCCGGCACGGTGACGTGCGTTACATTTCTGATTGAAATGTGTACTTTTGTCACCGAATTGGGGAGACCTCGACCATGACCGTTCCCGAGCAGCGCGTGTTCCTTGCGCCGCCCACCACCAGCCGTCGCCGTGTGCTGACCGGCCTGGCTGCAACCGCCGCCGCGGGCCTGGGCATGCCGGCCTTCGCGCAGGGCAAGCCGATCCGCATCGGGACCACCTTCGACAACAGCAGCGTCGAAAAGGCCAACGGCCAGGGGCTCTTCCAGGGCTCGAGTGCGTTCTTCAACGCGCTGAACAAGTCGGGTGGTCTCAACGGCACCAAGGTCGAACTGGTCATGGCCGACGACACCTTCAAGCCCGAGGTGGCCAAGGCCAACGCACTGGCCTTCGAGAAGGACAGCTCGGTGCTCGCGCTGCTGCACCCGCTGGGCACCCGCCAGACCTCGGAGGTGATGGACGCCGTGCCCGGCATGGCCGTGGTCGGCCCGATCACCGGCACCGTCGCGCTGCGCAAGAAGACCGCGCCCAACACCTTCTGGGTGCGCGTGAACTACGACCAGGAAGTCGAGAAGCTGGTGACCACGGCGGCCGTCCTGGGCCAGAGCCGCATCGGTCTCGTGCATTCGAACGACCCGCTGGGCCAGTCGGTGCTGGCGGCGTTCAAGGCGGCGCTCGCGAAGGCGAAGCTGGAGCCGGCCGTCATCGCGACCACGCCCAACACCACCAGCATGGAAGTCGGCCCCGCGGCCGAAGCCATCGCCAAGGCCAAGCCGCAGGTCGTGATCATCGGCCTGGCCGGCACGGCGCCGGTCTTCATGAAGGCGCTGCGCGATGCCGGTGGCAACAGCTCGGCCTACGGCCTCTCGATCACCGCCAGCGCGCTGTCCGCCATGGGCGACCTCGCGCGGGGTCTCGGCTTCGTGATCGTGGTGCCCTCGCCGTACTCGACCAAGTTCGAGATCGTGCGCCGCTACCAGGCCGACATGGTGGCCAATGGCACCAAGGATTTCTCGCTCACGAGCCTGGAGGGCTACATCAACGCCGCCGTGCTCGCCGAGGGCCTGCGCCGCGCCGGTGGTTCGCCCACGCGCGCCTCGGTGATGGCGGGCATGGCCAGCATCGAGAACTTCGACCTGGGTGGCATGAAGCTGCACTACGGCCGCACCAACCGCGAAGGCGGCCAGTTCGTGGACGTGGCCGTGATCGGCAGCCGCGGGCAGATGCTGAGCTGATCCGGCTTCGTACCGCGTGCCGTGGCGCGCGGTAGCGTCCATCGGTACTCCGGGGACGCCGGCCTGTTTCCGGGGGGCGCGACCTTACAGTGCGCGCATGGTCCTCGACTTCTGCATTTCCTTCGGCCTGGCTGCCCCCGTGGTGCTGAGCGTCGTTCTCTATCAAGTCGGCCATCGCGCCGTCGCCCGAGGACGCGTGGGCCCGATGACCGCCAGCCTTGTCTATGGACTGTGCGTGGCGGCGCTTCCGCTGGCCGTGTGGTGGGGCGTTCACGCCCTCGCGGAGTTCTACCTCCTCGGCGAAAGCACTTCGTTCTGGAAGCCCGTGTTGCAGATCGGGCTGGCCTTCATCATGTATGCGTACCTGTGCATCTCGTGGGCCTTGAGCTTCGTGGCGGCGTGCCTGGCCGCATGGCGGTTCACGGTCTGCGCGAAGCGGTTGAAGCAGGAAGCCCTGGCCTGACGCCGGGCGGCTCGTTCAGCCCGCCACGTCTTCGGCAATCCCCACGCCGAGCAGCCCTTCGAGCAGATTCTTGTCGGCAGCGAGCCCCGCGCTCGAGCCGGCGTGCACCACGGTGCCGCGCTCCAGCACGATGGCCTGGTGCGTCATCTCCAGCGCGAGCACCGGGTGCTGCTCGACCACGATCGACGCCAGGCCTTCCGATTCGCACAACCGCCGGATCGCCGCGGACAGTTCCTCCACGATGATCGGCGCGAGGCCTTCCATCGGCTCGTCGAGCAGCAGGAGCTTGGGGTTGGTCATCAGCGCGCGGCCGATGGCCAGCATCTGCTGCTCGCCGCCCGAGAGCTGGTTGCCGTAGTTGCCGCGGCGCTCGCGCAGGCGCGGAAAGAAGTCGTAGACGCGCTTCAGGTTCCAGCCACCGAGCCGCGCGATCACCGTGAGGTTCTCTTCGACGGTGAGCGAGGGGAACACCTCGCGCTCCTGCGGCACCCAGCCCAGGCCCGCGCGCACGCGCTGGTGCGAGGGCCAGCGCGTGATGTCCGCGCCCTGCCAGCGGATCGCGCCCTGCATCACGCGGGTGTTGCCCATCAGCGTTTCGAGCAGCGTGGTCTTGCCCACGCCGTTGCGCCCGAGGATCGCGAGGCTCTCGCCCTGCTGCAGGGAGAAGTCGAGACCGTCGAGCACCACGGCGTTGCCGTAGCCGGCGGTGACGTGGTCGAAGGCGAGCGCTTCAGGCATGGTGGTGGGAGCTTCCAAGGTAGACCTCGCGCACGCGCGGATCGGCGCCGATCTCGGCGGGCGTGCCTTCGGTGAGGATGCGTCCGCCCACCAGCACCGAGATGCGGCGGGCGAACCGGAACACGAGCTTCATGTCGTGCTCGATGAAGAGCACGCTGATGTCGTCGGGCAGCGCCGCGATGGCCTCGAAGAGTTCGCCGCTCTCGCCCTCGGGCACGCCGGCCGCGGGTTCGTCGAGCAGGAGGATGCGGGGCCTGGCGGCAAGCGCGAGCGCGATCTCCAGCAACCGCTGCTTGCCGTAGGCCAGCTCGGAAACCGGCACATCGGCCAGGCTGTCCAGCTTCAGCGTGCCGAGCAGCGCATGCGCCTCGTCGAACACCGCCGTGCAGCCCTTGAGCGGCCGCCACCAGGTGGCGCCCAGCCCTTCGCGCTCGCTGATCGCCAGCACCACCGACAGGAGCGGCGTGAGGCTCGGGAACAGCGTGTTGATCTGGAAGGTGCGCGCAAGGCCCATGCGCGCGCGTTTGTCGCCCGAGAGGCGCGTGATGTCGCGCCCGCCCATGTGGATCGACCCGCTCGTGGGCTTGAACACGCCGGTGAGCAGGTTGATGAGCGTGGTCTTGCCCGCGCCGTTGGGACCGATCAGCGCCTGCCGCGCGCCGGGTTCGAGCGAGAGGTTCACTTCGCTCACCGCATGGAAGGCGCCGAAGCGGATGCCGAGGTCGTGCGTGCGGAGGGTATGGGTGGATGTCATCGCGTCTTCCCCGTCCGCACGAACCGCGAGAGCGCGCCCATGATCCCGCCGCGTCCCAGCATGACCGCCGCGATGAGGAAGATGCCGAGCCAGAACATCCAGTACTGCGGGTTCATGTCCGCGAACCCGTCGTGCACCAGCATGTAGACGATGGCGCCGATCATCCCGCCGTACAGGCGCCCGGTGCCGCCGAGCACCAGGATGATCAGCACCTCGGCCGAGCGGTTGAAGCCGATCGATTCGATACCCACGAACTGCGTGGTTTGCGCGAGCAGCGCGCCCGCCACGCCGGCCACCGCGGCCGAGAAGGCATAGGCCATGCGCAGGCGCGCCTCCACCGGCGAGCCGATGGCCGTCATGCGCTTGCTGCTGTCGTGGATGCCGCGCAGCGCCAGGCCGAACGGCGAGCGCAGCACCAGCCGCACCAGGAGGAACATCGCAAGCACCACGCCGAAGGCGTAGCCGAATGCGGTCTTGCCGTAGAGGTCGAAATCGAAGAGGCCCAGCACCGGCGCGATGACCACGCCCTGCAGCCCGTCGGTGCCGCCGGTGATGCCCGAGAGCCGGTTGGCCAGCTCGTACAGCAGCACGCACACGCCGATGGTGATCATCAGCCGCGTGAGGTCGGCGCCGCGCACCACGAGGTAGCTGAGTGCGTAGCCGAGCACGCCGCTCACGACCAGCGCGAAGGCAAGGCCGGTGAAGGGTTCGCTCCAGCCGTACTTGGCGAGCAGGCCGGCCGCGTACGCGCCCGCGCCGAAGAAGGCCGCGTGCCCGACGGTGAGGATGCCCGCGTAGCCGAGCGCCATGTCCAGCGACACGGCGAAGAGCCCGAAGATCATGATCTGGCTCATCAGCGTGAGCTTGTCGGGCAAGAGGAAGAAGCTGGACGCGAGCGCGAGCCAGAAGGCGACTTCGGCGATGCGCAACTGCGCGGGAGAAACGGTGAGGGCTTTCATGCGAGCCCCTTCTTCGCGACGATGCCGTTGGGCCGCACCAGCAGCATGACGATCATGAAGACGTAGATGAGAAAGGCGCCGGCTTCAGGCCAGTAGTACTTGCCCGCCACGTCGACGATGCCGACCAGCAGCGCCGCGATGAACGGCCCCGTGACGGTGCCCGCGCCGCCCACGCACACCACCATCAGGAAGTAGACGAGGTATTTGAGCGGGAACGACGGCTCCAGCCCCAGCATGCCCAGGCTCAGCGCGCCGCCCAGCCCCGCGAGGCCGCAGCCCAGCGAGAAGGTGAGAAAGAAAAGGCGCTGCACATGGATGCCGGTGCCGCCGGCCACGCGCTGGTTGTCGACCGCCGCGCGCACCATGGCGCCGTAGCGCGTCTTGCCCAGCACCAGCAGCAGGGCGGCCAGCACGGCCACGCCGCAGACGATGAGAAAGAGCCGGTAGCGGCCCACTTCGAGCCCACCGATGGAAACCTGCCCGTCGAGCGCCGTCGGCAGCGCGAACGGCTGCATCGTCGGCCCGAAGAAGTAGGTGAACGCGGCGATCGACACGAACACCACGCCGATCGACAGCAGCACCTGGTCCAGAGGGTGTGCGCGGTACAGCCGCCGGTAGAACACGAACTCCAGTGCGGCACCCACCAGCGCCGCGGACACGAAGGCAGCCGCCAGCGAGAGCCCGAAGCCGAGCCCCCAGTGGTTCATCAGCAGGCTCGCCGCGTAGCCGCCCACCATCGCGAAACTGCCGTGCGCAAGGTTGACGAAGTTCATCAAACCCATCGTGATGGACAGGCCCACGCCGATGAGGAACAGGAGCATGCCGTAGGCCACCCCGTCGAAGATCACGATGCCCATGGGCCTCCTGCTGCTGCGCTGCGTGCCGATGTGCTTACTTAGTTCGAGCTTTCCTTGGCCGGGTCCTTCACGCGGTCGAACTTGTCGAACTCCACGTTCACCAGTTGGCCGTTCACGCGCTCGGTCTTGCGGATGTAGACGGTCTGCACGATGTCGCGCGTGAGTGGGTCCACCTCGATCGGGCCGCGCGGGCTCTCGAAGCGCAGGCCCCGCAGCGCGTCCATGAACTTGTCGCCGCTCGCGTCGCCCTCGGTCTTCTGCAGCGTGAGGTCGATGGCGGCCATGGCGTCGTAGGCGGTCACGGCGAAGTAGCTGGGGCGCAGCTTGGCGCCGTTGTCGGCGGCGAAGTCTTTCACGAACTTCCGGTTCTTGGGCGAGTTGTGCGCGAACGAATAGTGGTGGCTGGTGACCAGGCCGAGCGCCACGTCGCCCGTGGCGTCCAGGTAGCTGTCGTCGGTGGCTTCGCCGGTGGCGTAGAGCTTGATGCCGGCCTGCTCCATGCCGCGCTCCTTCCACACCTTCAGGAAGGCCGGCGGCATCACGCCCGAGGGGAAGAAGAAGAACACGGCCTGGGGCTTGGCGTCCTTGATGCGCTGCACGTAGGCCGAGAAGTCGGGGTTGTTCATCGGCGTGCGCACCTCGCCCGAGACCTTGCCGCCGCCGGCGGTGAAGGTCTTCTTGAAGGCGGTTTCGGCATCGACGCCCGAGGCGTAGTCGGCGACCACGGTGTAGGCGTCCTTGATGCCATCCTTGAGCATGAAGCGCGCCATCGGGTCGGTGACCTGCTGCACGGTGAACGAGAGCCGCGCCACGTAGGGCGAGCTGTTGGTGATGGCCGAGGAGGCCGCGTTCATCACGATGGTCGGGATCTTGGCCTGCGTGGCGATGGCGCCCACGGCGTACGCGTTGGGGCTGAAGTCCAGGCCGGTGAGGATGCTCACCTTGTCACGCACGATGAGCTCCTGCGCGATGCGCTTGGCGGCATCGGGCGCGGGGCCGGCGGTGTCTTTCTTGATGATCTCGACGGTGCGCCCGCCCACCTTGCCGCCGTGCTCCTTCAGGTACAGCGCAATGCCGGCGTCGAACTGGCGGCCGTAGTCGGCGTAGGGGCCGGAGTAGGTGGCAATGAGCCCGATGCGCAGCGGCTCGCCGGCTGCGTGCGCGGCCACGGTGCCCAGCATGCCGAAGCCGGCGAGCAGGAGGGTCGAGAGAACGGTTCTCTTCGTCATCGTCGTCATGGAAAAACGCCTTTCAGGTGGAATGGATGCGGAGCGGGCGAGTGTGCGTCAGACCTGTGACTCTGGAACGCGCACCCTCAGGCCATCGAGGGCTGCTGTCACGCTGAGCTGGCAGCTCAGGCGCGAGGTGGGTTGGCGCTCGGACGCGACGACTTCGAGCAGGGCGCTTTCCATGTCGTCGGGCGGCGGCAGCAGGTCGGCGAAGGCGTCGTCCACGTAGACGTGGCAGGTCGCGCAGGAGCAGCAGCCGCCGCACTCGGCGTCGATGCCGCGCACGTTGCCGCGGATGGCGGTCTCCATGACGCTGGCGCCGACCTTGGCGTCGACCGCGCGCGTGGTGCCGTCCTTGAGGATGTAGTGGATGGTGGGCATGGGGTTCAGAACATGTCGAAGTACTCGCGGTGTTCCCACTCGCTGACTTCGAGGTTGAAGCGGGCGATTTCCGCTTCCTTGATATGGCAGAGGTAGTCGATGAAGACCTTGCCCATCTGCGTGTTGAGCATCTCGTCGCGGCGAAGGCAGGCGAGGGCGTCGCTCAACGAGCGGGGCAGGTGCTCGGCGGGCGTTTCGTACGGGGCATCGGCGGAGGGACCGGGGTCGATGCTGTTGCGGATGCCGTCGAGCCCCGAGAACAGCTGCGATGCGAGGTACAGGTAAGGATTGGCCGTCGGCTCGCCCACGCGGTTCTCGATGCGCGAGGCGCTCTGGCCCACGCCGCCGAGCACGCGCAGCATCGCGCCGCGGTTGTCGCGCGCCCAGATCGCGCGGTCGGGTGCGAGCGAGAAGGGGCGGTAGCGCCGGTAGCCGTTGATCGTGGGGCTCGCGAGTGCGGCCGCGCCAGAGGCGTGCGCCTTCAGGCCGCCGAGGTAGTGCATGCCGATCTCGCTCAGGTCCTGGCCCTCGGCCTCTGGCATGAACGCATTCACGCCGTCGCTCTTGCGCCGCAGCGACTGGTGCAGGTGCCAGCCGCTGGACATCACGTTCGGAATCTTCGGCCGGCACATGAAGCTCGCATGCAGCCCGGCGCGTTGGCAGATCTGCTTGATCGCGCTGCGCAGCAGCACCATGGTGTCGGCGGGCATCACGCCGGCCGTGGGGCCGAAGGTCAGCTCGAACTGGCTCGGGCCGAATTCGATCTCGAGCGAGCGCAGCGGCAGGCCGAGCGCGACGAGGTTCGAGCGCAACAGCTCCATCAGCCCGTCGACGCGGTCGTAGCGCAGCTCGGTGAGGTACTGATGGCCGTGCGAGAGCAGCGACACGCGCGGCGGCTCGCCGGGCTGGCCCGAATCGGCCAGGCCCATGCGCGCATCGTCCAGCTTGAAGACGTGGAACTCGACCTCGAGGCCGGCGATGAAGTCGAGCCCGAACTCGTCGAGCTGGCGCACCGCGCGTTGCAGGATCTGCCGCGTCGCGAACGGGCAGGGCTTGCCGTCGGCCATGTAGGCGTCGCACAGGAGCCAGCCGGTGCGCGGCGCCCAGGGCAGCACCTTGAAGGTGGCGGGGTCGGCCACGATGGTGAAGTCCGCGCCGCCCTGCAGGCCCTCGATGGCGAAGCCGCCGCCCTGGGTGAACACCGGGAACACGGTCTTGTGCGAGGTGTCCTTGGCGAGCAGCGTGGAGGTGAGATTCACGCCCTCCCACAGCGCCGAGCGCGCTTCGGTGGCGACGAGGGTCTTGCCGCGCAGGATGCCGTGCTGGTCTGGCCAGGCGAAGCGCACGAGGTCGACCTCGCCGCTGTCGAGGCGGCGCACCAGTTCGCGCGCCTGTGCGTGCTGGTCGTCGGACCAGAGACCGAAGCGGTCGACGAATGTGTTGCTGCTCATGGCGGCGTACTCAGGCGGCGAGCCGTGCGGAGGCCCAGTCGGACTTCAGGCGCCGCGCGCGGTCGGCCTCCTGCCAGTAGGTCTCGGTGGCCGCTTCGTCGACCACGTGGCCGATGCCGTCGATGGAGGGCGGGCCGGTCAGCGTGCGGGCCTGGGCGGCGTCGATGAGCATCGGCGCGGTCTCACCGGCCAGCGTCGCCTCGATGGCCTTCACCAGCGCGCGGCGGTAGGCAATGATTCCCTTGTCGGTGCTGCCCAGGTGTTCGCGTGTGCGGTCCTGGATGGCGCCCTGCGACTCCACCGCCCACTGGTCGTGCACGTTGATGTCGTCGCCCATGCCGGTGTAGGTTTCGGTCAACTGCTCGTCGATGCTGTAGCCGTAGTTGTTGCGCTTGTTCTTGCGCGAGGTGTAGTCGGGAAGCTCGTAGAGCTTCAGGCGCTGGTCGCGCATCTGCTCTTTGTCGACCGGGCCGGTGAAGCTGGTGAAGATGGCGTACCAGTAGCAGTGCGTGTCGTCGACCGGCACGTGCCACTGCGAGATCGTCATTTCCGCGCTCATCGGGATCACGAAAGCCTGCGGGAACACCACGTTGGTCACGCGCACGTGTGTCGTTTCTTCGGAGAGCTTGCGCAGCGCCTTCAGGCGGAAGCCGTAGTCGGTGGGCTCCACGCTGATCTCGGGCCGGTCGTACTCGCGCAGCACCTTGGTGATCGGCATGTCGGAGTCGGCCGAGGCGCCGCGGAACTGCTTGCCGTAGCTTTCCGACGTGTCCTCGTCCTCGAAGAAGCGGTGCAGGTACGAGGCGTGCGCGGGGTCGATGCCCACTTCGAGCGCCTGCAGCCAGTTGCATTCGAACAGGCCCTTGAACGCGAAGGTGTGGCTGTCGGGCGCGACGAAGCAATCGAAGTCGGGGAAGGCCGGGGGCTCGCCCTCGCCGATGTATGCAAAGACGACGCCGGCCTTCTCGACCACCGGATAGGCCGACTGCTTGATGCGGCTGCACAGCTTGCTGGTGGAGGGTTCGGCGGGGGTTTCCAAGCAGTTGCCCTTGGCGTCGAACAGCCAGCCGTGGAAGGCGCAGCGGATGCCGCCGTTTTCGAGCCGGCCGAAGGCGAGGTCGGCACCGCGGTGCGGGCAGTCGCGGTCGAGCATGCCGAGCTGGCCGTTTTCGTCACGGAACAGCACGAAGTCCTGGCCCATGAGCTTCACCGGCTTGACAGGGCGCGGGCCCGCCAGTTCGTCGGTCAGGGCCACCGGCTGCCAGTAGCGGCGCAGCAGCTTGCCGGCGGGCGCGTCGCGTCCGACGCGGGTGATGAAATCGTTTTGCTCGGCGCTGATCATCGTGCGGGCTCCATCGTGGGTGCTTCAGAAAGGGGTCTGCAGGCATTGCATGCAACTGTATGCATTGTCTTGGTGATCCTGGATCCGGGTCAAACTTTCATCTGCGGTTTTGCCCTGTTTCGGGGCTCGAAGCGGTCTGGATCAGGGTTAACTCTGAGCATGGCGTGTGTTTTTGACACATGTTGTGCAGAAGTGCATGCAACAACCGAGCCAAGGCAAATAAGCTGCGTGCAATGGCGGCCCCGTCTCCTAGAATCCGCTCATTCCCTGCTCCCGGCGCCTCCCGATGGACTCTCAACAATCCCGCGTGCTCGTGCAACTGCGCGACTTGATCCTCAAGGGCGGATTCGTGCCCGGAGAGCGGCTGGCCGAGATCCCGCTCGCCGAGAAGCTCGAAGCCTCGCGAACCCCGGTGCGCCTGGCGCTCGCCAGCCTCGAGCACGAAGGTCTCATCGAACAATCGCCCAGCGGCGGCTACCAGATGCGTCGCTTCACTTCCCAGGAAGTGGCCGACGCCATTCGCGTGCGCGGCGTGATCGAAGGCTTTGCGGCGCGCCTCCTGGCCGAGGACGGCGCACCTCGCCAGCTGCTGCGCGACCTGAAGGATTGCCTGGACGCCGGCGACAGGGCGGTCAACAAGCCCACCATGGAAATCGACGACTACGCGGCCTACGTCGAGATGAACGACCGCTTTCACAAACTGATCGTCGAAGGCTGCGGCAACCTCGCGCTCAAGCGCGTGATGGACATGCTCGGCGGCCAGCCCTTCGCCGCGCCGAGCGCGATGCTGCCGATGCAGTCGTCGATGGAAGAGGGCCAGCAGTGGATGCGCCAGGCGCACCGCACGCACCACGCGATCGTGCAGGCCATCGAGCGCGGGCAGGGCTCGCGCGCGCAGGCGCTGGGCGAAGAGCACGTCGAGATCGCGCGCATGAACCTCGACTACGCGCTGGAGCGTCCCGAGCTCGCGGCCGAGCTGATGCCGGGCATCAAGCTGGTTTCCAAAGGGCGCAACGCCTGAGTGGAACCGGTTGGTCTGCAACGAAGACTGGATGGTATTTCCGCACTCGCACCGTCTGATCGGCGACGGCCAAGACTAGAATTTCCGCATGACCACCGCTGCCGCCCCCGCCAAGCCCTCGTTCAAGGAACAGATGCTGCAGGCACGCGAAGAGGCCATCGTGCAGACCGCGAATCGCCTGCTTGCCGAGAAGGGCTTCGAATCGATGACGGTCGACGAAGTGGCAGCTTCCGTCGGCATCGCCAAGGCCAGCCTCTACAAGCACTTTCCCAGCAAGGAAGACCTCGCGGCCGCCGCGATGGTGCGCCTCATGCAGCGCACGCAGGATGTTCTGGCGTCGGTGCAGGCCGACCAGAAGCCCATCGACAAGCTGCGTGCGGTGGTGCGCTGGGCCATGGAAGCACAGCTGGCCGGCGAGATGCCCTCGCTGCCGCACCAGAACTCCATCTTGCGCGCTGCGCTGATGAACAACCGCGGATACCTCGACCGGCTGGTCGCGATCAGCGACACGCTCGGCGGCTGGATCCAGGCCGCTCAGGCCGATGGCACGCTGAACCCGAAGCTGCCCGCGATTGCCGTGCTCTATACGCTGTTCGCGCGCGCCTGCGATCCGGTGCTCGGTTTCCTCAAGGCCGGTGGCTTGCAGAGCGATGCGGAAATCGTCGAGCTCGTGCTCGCTACCTGTTTCGACGGCCTGGCCTCGCGCTGAACGGGCCCTAGCCGTTGATGCCGCGCCGCGGCGTCACCACCGCTTCCACGACCGCGCCCACCGCCAGCAGCCGGTGATCGGTGTTGCCGATGCCGGCCACCATCAGTCCGACCGGCGCGGTGCCCGCGTCATGGCAGGGCACCGAGAGCGCGCAGCCATCGAACAGGTTCACCACCGAGGGATTCCGCAGCATGCGGCCGTTGATGCGGTAGTAGGTCTCGTCGTCCTTGATCACCTCGGCGATCGGCGGAGCGACGTCGGGCGTGGTGGGCATCAGCATTGCGTCGTAGCCGGCGGCCGCGGCGTTGATCGAGCGGATGAACTGGCGGCGCAGCGCCTGCAGCTGCAGGTAGTCGGGCGCGGTGATCGTCTCGCCGGTCTTGATGCGCGCCAGCACCCGCGGGTCGTACTTGGCGGCACCCGTCTTGATGAATTCGCGGTGCCAGGCGTAAGCCTCCGAGGCGGTGATCATGCCGCGCGGGTTGATGGTCGGCGCCTTGGCGAACTCGGTCATCGGCAATTCGGTCACCGTGGCGCCTGCGGCCGACAGTTTCGAGAGCGCGGAGGCAAACGCGGCGGCAACGGACGGCGAGAGATCGTCCTGGAAGAAGGTCTTCGGCACCGCAAAGCGCAGACCGCGCAGCGAGATCGCCTTGGGCGTGCGCGGCAGTTCGCCGGCCAGCACGGCATCGAGGAGGGCGCAGTCTTCCACCGTCCACGCCATCGGCCCGGCCGAGTCGAAGGAGGTCGACAGCGGCATCACGCCATCCAGCGGAATGCGACGCTGCGTGGGCTTGAAGCCCACCAGCCCGTTGAGCGCCGCGGGAATGCGCAGCGACCCGCCGGTGTCGGTGCCGATGGCGCCGGCCGCCATGCCGTCGGTCACTGAGATGGCCCCGCCCGAGGTCGAGCCGCCGGGAATGCGCCCGGTCGCGCGGTCGTAGACGTTCTTCGGCGTGCCGTAGTTCGGGTTGATGCCCAGGCCCGTGTAGGCGAACTCGACCGTGTTGGTGCGCCCGATGACGATCGCGCCCGCGCGCCGCAGCCGCTCGACCACGATGGCATCGCGCTGGGCCGGCGGCTGGCCGACCAGCACCGTGGAGCCGCCGAGCGTGGTGATGCCGGCCTCGTCGAACAGGTCCTTCAGGGAGATCGGAATGCCGGAAATCGGCGAGGCGGACTCGCGGCCGCTTTTGCGCTCGGCGTCCAGCCGCGCCGCAGTACTGCGGGCCGACGCGGCGTGCACCTGGATAAAGGTGCGCGCGCCTTCGCCCGCGGGGTTCTGGATGGCGGCCAGCGCTTCTTCGACCAGTTGGCTGCTGGTCAGCGAGCCGGCTGCGAGGCGGCGCGACATCTCGGCCATCGAGAGCCGGCCCATGGCCTTGCCTCCGGCGGCGGACGGCTGCGCCAGTGCCTTCGGCAGCACGGACAGCATGCCGACCGCCGCTGCGGCGCCGGCCGATTGTTGAAGGAATGTGCGGCGTTGTTGCGGCTGTGCCATGTCTCTCTCCAGGGTGGGCCCGAGCCAGTCTACAGACCCTGTGCGACGAGACGGTAGCTGGCGGTTACGGCGGCGCCGCGGCTAGCGCACTTCGATCAGCAGGTCGGGGCGATAGCCTTCTTGCTCGCCGTTTCGCTTGTAGCCCAGCGGGTTGGCCACCACGCGGCAGCCGTCCTTCACATAGTCGAAGGCGCAGTGCAGGTGGCCGTGCAGCCAGAGCTGGGCGGACGGGAGCAATTCGTCGAGCGAATTGCAGAAGCCGGCGGTGCCGGGCGTCAGGCCGTATCGCGGATCGGCGCTCGCCAGCGTCGGCGCGAAGTGCGTGATGGCAACCGTGGTGCCGTCGAACGGCTCGGCCAGCGCCTGTCGCAGCCATGCCTGGCACACCAGCGCCTGCTCGCGCAGCGGGCCGGACAGGAAGATCTCGCCGTGGCGCCGGGTGGCCATCTTTTCCAGATAGAAATCGGCCGCGCGCATCGCCTTGCCGCGCTTCTTGAGCGCCTCGGCCAAGCCGTCGGTGGGCTCCACCAGCGCGTCGAAGTCGGCCCAGAGCGTGGTGCCGACGAAGCGGATGCCGTCGATGACGAGGGTTTCGCGCTCGAGCCACTGGATGCCGAGCTCCTCGCAGAGCGAGCGCAGCCGGTCGTGCGTCTCGTCGAAGTCGGCGTTGTCGTATTCGTGATTGCCCGGCACATAGATGACGGGCACCGGCCAGCCGTTGCGGGGCGAAAAGCGGCCCAGGCCGAAATCGGTGTCTTCGAGGCGGGAGCCTTCCTGATAGGAGCCGATATCGCCGGCCAGGACCAGCATGTCGGCGCCCGGGATCGGCTCGGCGTGGAAGCGGGGATGGGACTCCAGGTGCAGGTCGGAGAGCAGTTGCAGCTTCATCGTCGGGCCAGTCTAGGTGAATTGCCCCATGCATGAAGCGCATAACGTCAGGGTTGTATTCCTAGGGAAAACCCTTAATCTTGGAGCATCAACCACTCAGAGCACAGCCATAAGCCGCGCAACACCATGTTCAGCCTCCTCGCCCAAGTGGCCCGTTTCTTCCGTTCCTCCAGCGACAACGCACCGGCCAGCCACGCCGCCGCGCTGATGGAAAGCGCCGACGTCCGCGCCGGTCGCGGTGCGCATCACGCGCAGGAACTGCGCGCAGCCGCATCCGCCTGGCTCAGCGTCGTCCGCTGATCGTCCAGCGCCGGTCAGTCGGGCACCTTCTGCCCGAGGATCGAGCCCGCGAAGGCTGCCGCGGCCGACCGCAACAGCGCGGTCCGCAGCCACTCATGCGCATGCCCGTGCTGGGCGCGCCGGTGCCAGATGGCATCCACGTGCACCGGGGGCTGGTCGAAGGGCAGGTCGCGCAGCACCAACTGGTCGTCGATGCCTGTCACGGTCACGAAGTGGCGCGGCAGCACGGTCAGGAGGTCTGAGTTGGCGACCACCCGGCCCGCCGTGAAGAACTGATTCACCGTCACCACAATGCGCCGCTCGCGCCCCATGGCGCCCAGCGTCTGGTCGATGAAGCCGTAGGGCCGTCCCGAAAAACTCACCAGCAGGTGCCGCGCCGTGCAGTAGTCGTCCAGCGTGAGCGGCGCATTCGCGAGCGGATGGCCGCGGCGCATCACGCACACATATTGGCCCAGGTAGAGCCGCTGGGTCTCGAACGGCACCCCCACTCCCGATTGGCCTCGCGCCGCCAAGCTGGCGATGACCGCCGGGAAGTAGCCGATCGCCATGTCGACCTCTTCGTTCTCCAGCATCCGGCGCGGATCGCGGGTGGTCAGTGGGAGCACGCGCAGGGAAATGGCGGGGGCCTCCTTTTCGGCGATCTGCACCAGGCCGGGGATCAGCTCCGCCGCAGTGGCGTCGGCCATGGCCAGCAGGAAAGTCGTGTCGGCAGTCGCCGCATCGAATTCGCCTGGGGCCAGGGTGTGCTGCAGCTGGCGCAGTGCATCGCGCACGGTGGGCCAGAGCGCCAGGGCGCGTGGCGTGGGTTCCACACCGGCGCCGGCGCGGCGCACCAGTTCGTCACCCATCACCTCCCGCAGGCGCCGCAGCGCATTGCTTACTGCGGGCTGGGTAATAGAGAGGTTGCGAGCTGCGCGCGTGAGGTTGCGCTCCGCCATCACCTCGTCGAAGACGCGAAGCAGGTTGAGGTCGAGCGTGCGAAAGTTGACGTCCATCAGCGATGTGAATGATAAACATCAGAAAGATAAAGTAGCAAAGTATTAGGGTAACCCCTAATATCACGGCATCGGCACTCGTTGCCATTCATCCCCGGAGGGATCGCACCATGACCAGCTTTGTCCACGTTGACCAACCTACCGTCCATCCTGGCGTCCGTCGCGCCGAGGTTCTTTTCGAGCAGATCCAGGCCGCGCGGGCCGGCGCCGAAGGCGCCCGTCCGTTTATCGCACTGTTCATCGTTGCTATCGCAGCAGCTGTGCTGGTGGTCGCCGACACGCTCGTCTCCAACTGGAACGAGGGCGCGCTGCTTGCCGCATGGGCCATCTTCTGCCTCGCAGCGATCGCGCTGTTTGCGCTGTTCGCAAGCTCGGTGCGCAAGAGCAGCATCGCTGGCCTCTGGCACGCAGCCGCTGAACGCCGTGCTGCGGCCCGTGCCGACGCCCGTTTCATGGAAACCGCGAAGAATGACCCGCGCGTGATGCAGGAACTGCAAGCCGCCGTGTGGCGCCAGCAATCGGAAGGCACCGTGCCCGCGGCTGCAGTTGCCAAGGTCGACGCACTGGCCCGCATGAGCGCCCGTTCGCAGGAAGCACGCATGCCGACGCTCTATGAAGCAATGCGCCGCATGAACAGCTCGCGCTACTACTAAGCTGAGTTAACGCTTGAGATAGAGAAGCCGCCTCCGGGCGGCTTTTTCATGCGCGTGTCGATCTCGATGCCTGGGGTGCGGCTGCGCTTCCCTGTATATAAGTAGCAAGTAGGGGAGTGCGGGCGCTGCCCATGTCTACACGCATACGCGGTGCTGAGGATCAAGAACAAAATCTCGCCAAGGGTAGCGTTAACCCGAAATCTCGATGTATACTCGTGGGCTCGGCTGATGACGCTCAAGTAGTGTTTCGGTGGTTGCCTTGGAAGAGGTGGTTGCTGATAGTTGGCTGATAAAAAGATTCTTCGAAGTTGACTGGATTGCAAAAAACAGTGCATAATCGAAGGCTCCGCTGAAACAGCTTC
>NZ_JAUSSG010000007.1 GCF_030812215.1 Variovorax boronicumulans
CAGCCTGTCGACAGGCCTGAGCACGACGAACAGCAACGTCAGCAGCCTGTCGACTTCGACATCCTCGGGCCTGAGCACGGCCACGAGCAGCATCGGCAGTCTGTCCATCGGTCTGAGCACGGCGGTCAGCGGCATCACCAGCCTCTCCACGGGCCTGAGCACCGCCACCAGCGGCATCGGTAGCCTGTCGAGCGGCTTGAGCACGACGAACAGCAGCGTCAATAGTCTGTCGACCTCGACTTCGTCGGGCCTGAGCACTACCACCAGCAGCATCAACAGCCTGTCGACCTCGACTTCCTCGGGCCTGAGCACCGCCACGAGCAGCATCAACAGCCTGTCGAGCTCCACATCGAGCGGACTGAGCACTGCCACCAGCAGCATCAACAGCCTCTCGACTTCGACCTCGTCGGGCCTGAGCACTGCCACCAGCAGCATCAACAGCCTCTCGAGCTCCACATCGAGCGGGCTGAGCACTGCCACCAGCAGCATCAACAGCCTGTCGACCGGTCTGAGCACCGTGACCAGCAGCGTCAGCAGCCTGTCTACGGGTCTGAGCACGACCAATAGCAACGTCAACAGCCTGTCGACGTCCACGTCGAGCGGTCTGAGCACCGTGACCAGTAGCGTCGGCAGCCTGTCGACGGGCCTGAGCACGACCAACAGCAGCCTCAACAGCCTGTCCACCAGCGTGAGCGGCTCGACCAGCGGCCTGGCCAGCCTGTCGACCTCGACCTCCACGGGCCTGAGCACTGCCACCAGCAGCATCAGCAGCCTGAGCACGACGGTCAGCAGCATCTACAACGACGGCACCAAGTACTTCCACGCCAACTCGACGGCAGCCGACTCCAAGGCAACCGGCCAGGAATCCGTGGCGATCGGCCCGCAGTCAGTGGCCAGTGGCGCCAACTCCTTCGCCGCCGGCAACGGTGCGAAGGCGACGGCCGACGGTACCGTTGCGATCGGCTTCGGCGCTCAGGCCACCAATACCGATGCCATTGCGATCGGTTCCGGCGCCCAGGCGATTGGAGCCAATGCCATCGCCATCGGTGCCGGAGCACTGGCGGCCGGCTCGCAGGCATTTGGTAAGGACTCCCGTGCAGGCAACGGTGGCGCGGCGTTCGGCGACGGAGCTGACGCAGGTGGCACGCAGTTGAGCAAGGCGCAGAACGTCTCCCAGGGCACGGCCATCGGCTTCGGTGCAGTGGTCACGCAAAGCGGCGGTGTCGCGCTGGGTGCGAACTCGGTGGCTTCCAGGGCGGCGGGCGTGGCGGGCTACATCCCGGGCAGCGCGAATGCAGAGCAGGAAGCGGCCATCAGAGCCACGACCAGCACGCAAGCGGCCGTGTCCGTGGGCGATGCAGCCAACGGCCAGTTCCGCCAGATCACCGGTGTGGCGGCTGGCTCGGCCGACAGCGATGCGACCAACGTGGCGCAGTTGAAGGCCGCATCGACCGCAGCCAAGGCCAGCAGCGTGCAGTACGCGACCAACCCGGACGGGTCGGTCAACTACAACCAGATCACGCTGGGTGGCGGCCAGGCGCCGGGCGGCACGCGCATCTCGAACGTGGCACCGGGCATCCTGCCGGGCGATGCAGTCAATGTGCAGCAACTCTCGCAAGTGCAGAACCAGATGAGTGAGCTCGGAAGGATTGCCTACAGCGGCGTGGCGATTGCGACAGCGATGAGTAGCTTGCCCCAGGCCATGACGCCTGGAAAGAACCTTGTATCGCTAGGCGTGGGCTCCTATTCGGGTTACGGTGCCCTTGCGTTTGGCTATTCGTACAGGACCAAGGGTGGGAGTTGGATCTACAAGGTAAACGGTGGCTTCAGCGGGAAAAAGATGAGCTTAGGCGCTGGCGTGGGTTACGAGTGGTAGAGGCGTTGTTGCATACCTCTCGGGATTCGCGCCCGATCATGGTTAGGCTAGGCAGATGCGAGCCACCGCGGGCGAAGTGCCGCGGATCTTGCCCCCGTATTTCAGGACACAGGCTATTCGCAATGCAGCGTCTGCTCGGTCTGAGCAAGGCGCTGTTGTACAGCGCGATGATGCCTGAACTCCCTGGGTGATTTCATCTTCAATGCCGAGTGCGGATGCACCTCATTGAAGTGCTCGAAGGCGGCGGCCATCTGCGCCATCACCGTTCTCGCATCGGCAAGGTCCATGCGGCTGACCCTCATCGTCCCCTGGGGCATCGGGCGCGACTATCTGCGAGATGCCGAGGACGGCGATGCGTTCGAGCCGGTGCAAGAGCGGCTTGAAACGATGGCCGAAGCAGGGCGCTGCAAGATGTGGCGTGATGCGAGCAGCCGCTATCGCATTCAAACGCGCGTCACCCTGCCCGGTGGTGTCAAGGTGCTTGTTCAGTTTGGCGCCAAGGACCCGCTGACGCTCAAAGGCGCGATACGCATCGACTTTAACCCCAACAAGCTGGGGGAGGGTGACGCTCAGCATCTGCACAAGTTCATCCGTCGTGCGGTCGGCAAGTCCTACGACACCCACCTGCTGGATGCGATTGTCAACCGGCTGGACCTGGCCAGCGATGTGGAGCACGTCGTGCTCGGTGACCTGCTCATCGACTACAAGGGCGCCCACGAGGTGACGATGTTTGCCAAGCGCCTGAAGAAAAACAAGATCGAGACGATGAATTTTGGGAGCGTCAGCAGCGACTACATCACCTCTGTGTACGGTAAGAAAGAGGAGGAGGTGCATCGAGCGATTGAGCGGCTGGTCACGCAAACCAAGGCCGTTTCCGACGAGCTGAAGGCCAACCTGGTGCGTCAGGTCAAGGTCGCGCGCGACCTACCTCCGACCGTTCGCTTCGAGGTGCGCGGCAAGAAGATGGGCGTGCCGGTCTTCAAGCTCAAGAAGCTCAACGTCAAGCGCTTCGAACGGTTCCAGGTCTCGGAACTGCAAAACCTGGAAGCTCTGGAAGACTTTACGCGCGTCAATTTCCTGGCTCTCGTGCGCGACATGGGCTTGCGTGCCGCCATTGCCCACCACAAGGGGCGGCCCGAACACGCGGCACTCAAGAAGGCGGCGCTACAGACGCCCGACTGGTGGCAGCCCGAGGGCCTGTGGGGGCGCGGCATCAAGGCACTGAAAAAGTCCGGCATCTTGCCTGCGGATGCCTTCAAGGTGCCCTCCAAGCGCTGATCCCGAGGCTCCGGCGCGATGATGTGATCAGGGAGCGATCAGACTGGCGGCCCGAAGGGCGTTGCGTGTGTCGCGCGATTTGGGTAGACCCGTGTGGAATGGCGCAACGCCCGTACGACGGCCGGAGAGCATCGCGAGCGCGGCACCTCTGCCCCCACCACCTACAACCACCGTCGATCTGCAATCGGGTGCGCTGTCAAACGACACGCGCCTGATTCAGTCGGGCGGCTCGACAATCGGCGCCGGTGCGCTCCACAGAGCCACCTGTTCCATCTCTTCGAGAAATTCGCACTTATGCGTTTCTTCGTCGACAGATTCAGAACCAAGTCGCGTTGTCCCGAGGCACCGCGAGTTTGGCAATCATGGGCTCAGATGCAATCGTACCGCCGTTGCTGGGCGGTACTGAGTAAGAATCTGGTGCCACCGTCAACCGCCTCAACGTGGAGCTTGGCTGCACCTCTGTCAGCGCACGTGGAATGATTGGATCGCGCAATGCGATTTTTTCACGGCCGCAACCTAGCGCGCCCCGATCCCGACCTGAGAAGATATTGCGTACCGGATTCGCTGTCCACGACAGTCATCCAGCATCGAGCAATCTCGCACATGACATACCTCCCGCAAAAAGATATGAAAAGTTTCTCCTTGCTCCTCGCCGTGGCTACGTTGGCGGGCTGCACTTTCGGCAATCGGTCGGCAGCGGTCGATCCGTCGCCATCGAGCCCGCCCCAGGCCATCAGTGCATTTGAAGAGATCTGTCTGAAGACGGCACCTACGTTTGCGCGCGCCGCAAGCGCAGCCGGCGCATTCGGAGTGACTGAATTCATGTCACTGGGCCCGGCGAAGATGGGCTTCAATCGCAATCAAAGCCTCGGCGTTCAGATCGCGGAGGGGCTTGAGTGCACCATTACGACGCCAACCCAATCTGACAAGAGCCTCACGACGAATTTCCTGCAGTCGGTTGCACGGACCGCGAATGCGTCTCCTGCGGCAAATGTTCCATTTCGAGCAGATATCGCGGGTCAGACGTTCATCTTTCAACACGACCGCTCTGGCGGCGAAGCCTACGTGATGCTCAAGGCCGGCAAGTAGCACATGACCGATGGTGGAAGAATTGGAACCAGGTAAAAGCTGCTTGCGCTGATGATTTGAACGGGAGCATCGAAGCGTATTGGATCAGCACGTTGACAACAGATGTGAAGCACCGCAGTAAGCGGCAGTGCTTGAGGGAGAAGGCTTCGATGTTCCATCCAACGCTTCGCGAAATTCTTCACAGATCTAGCATCGACGCCGCATCGGTGTGACGCAAATCGCGGAATGATCGCCCCCCTCTCTCTTTGAGAAAGAGAGAGAAGTGTTCAAGTAATCTTTAATGAAACCTTTGATGATCTCGCACGCTTCCAAAATTTTTTCCGCCGCCGTAGTATTGGTGCTCGGCACATCGAACTCGGCATTCGCACAGTCCGCTGCGAGTGCCGAGAGTGCCAGCTGTGTTAGCACCAATGAGCGCCAGATCGCTGCCTTGTTCGATCGCTGGAATGCGAGCCTCCTCACGCACAACCCCGACCTGGTGGTGGCCAACTACGCAACCGACGGCGTGCTGTTGCCAACCGCGTCTAATCGACCGCGCACAAACCCCTCGGAAATTCGCGACTACTTCGTCAAGTTCCTCAAGGACTCCCCGGAAGGGATGATCGACTCCCGCACGATCAAGATCGGATGCAACGTCGCGCAAGACCTTGGTACCTACACCTTCAAGTTCAAGGACGGAAAGACGATCCACGCCCGCTACACCTATGTGTACGAGTGGCGCGATGGTGAGTGGTTGATAGCCCATCACCACTCGTCCGCCATGCCTGAGAAGGTGGCCGAAAAATAAGTTCGGGTCTCGTCGCTTCAAGAACATGACCAGCGGACGAATGCGCCCGGCCATAAACCGCGAGCGAAGCCTCAAGGTGCTTCGTTCGCGATGTCTTTCAAGGCCTGCGGATCGAGGACGGATAGCCCCTTGTATCCCAGGGAGAGCGCGCCGCTTACCGCGAGCTTCTTGAGTTCCCGGTTCACGGCCTGCCGGTTGGCCTGCAGAATCGCCGCCAGCTCTTTTTGCGACAGCTGTAGCCGGGTCGACCCGGTGATTTCGGTCGCCTTGCTGAAGAGCAGCGTGAGCCGCACCACCGTCGAAGCCAGCCGTTGCCGCAGCGAGCCCGTGGCCTGGCTTCGCACGGTTTGGGCTTGGGCCGCGTGTTGGCTCAGCAGCATCATGGTCATTTTCTTGCAGCGCGAGGGTTCGGCGTCCAGCAGAGCGATGAGAAACAAAGTCGGAATGTGGATGGCCACCACCGGTGTCTGGGCGGTGAACGCGTAGCTCGCTCTCTCCCTGTTGCCGAACGTTTGGGTCAGGCCCATGAGCACGCCCGGGCCCAGCGGTATCACCGCAAGCTGTTCGTACTGTCCTGCGGCATAGGCGCCGGTGGCTTGTCCAGAAATGATCACGAAAGCCTCGGGCACTTCGTTTAGCTCGTTCACAAAAACCTTGCCTGGGGCATGCCGGCTGACATAAGAAGCAGCGAGCAAGTCGGCCATGGCCTCCGTAGACCAGGAGGAAAAGGCATCCAACCTGCGCAACGAGGCTTCCATAAGCACGAGATCGCCGAAACTGTTGGGCCTTCTGGTCATGGAGTGATGGTCCTCTCCTGCGCTTCGGCGCTCTCGGGTGGCCGAGACAACGCCTGAGGATCAAGGACGGCGATGGCGCCGTATTTCAATTCGATCGCGCCGGCGGCGGTCCAGGACTTGAGTGCTCCATTGACCGACTGTCGGCTGATGCGAAGGATGTCCGCCAGGTCCTGTTGCGTCACCCGCAAATGAAGGCGGCCTTCTTCATCTCGCGCGCCGTAGTGCGCCGCCAGCTGGTTGAGAGTGACACCAACGCGCTGCTCGAAGTTGCCGACCATCTGGCCGTAGGCCATGTCGATTGCTGCGCGCTCCTGGCGCATGAGCATATGGCTGACGTCTTTCCACCGAGTGGGCTCCTCGTCGAGCAGGTCGAGGACCGTCTGGCCCGGCGTGTGAATGACCAAGGCGTCGCTCTTGGCGTAGTACTCGAGCACGCGGCCTTTCGGGCAAAGCATGTGCGTGAAGCCCAGGACATCGCCAGGGCCACGAAGTAGCAAGCTCAAGCGCTGGTCCGTATCCGATTGCCCTTCGGAATGCAGCAGGTATCCCTCCACGATCACAAGGATCTCCGACGGGGCCGGAGGTGGCGGGGACACCCGGTCTCCACGCGTATGACGCACGAGTTCGGAGGATGCCAACAGGCGATTCATTGCAAGGGCTGGCCACTCAGCGAAGCCTGTGGGCTGGCGCAGCGCGTGCTCCATGACCTTCTCGTCGCTCGAACGGCGCGGGGATGGGGCCATATCTTCGCTCCGTCTTGTTAATAAGACGCAATTGGAACGTCCTTGTCAGCAATAGGTTCCGCTGCGTCCGCGGAAAAATGCACCCCCTATCAATCTAGATCCATCTCTCGCGATGGGCACAATCGTCAAATAGGGTTGCCAACATATTCACGATCTCGCGCTTTTTGAGAGGGAGAAAGTCGCATTCAAGACATTCTAAAAAATACTCTCCTTGGCTCACAAATATATTCGCCCGTCGATCTTCTCTACAGTTCTGAGTAGCGAGATCGAGCTAAGGGTTTCGCTCGCGTGAAGCCGAAAAGGCTTCGTTGGTGGATCTAGGCGCTGATTTCTTGCGTGCACTTCTGGCGAAGAGTTCCCATCAAAAAATGGGCGAGAAATTGAGTTGCCCATCTTGGAATCAAAGTTCAGTTCGATGAGTAAGTCATACAAAAGAATTTGGAATGGGTCGCTGGGGGGCATCTCGGAAATTGCAGGGTCCAAGGACGAGCAGGCAAGAGCTGGACGTAGTCGCGGGGGCATGCCATTCGTCGGAGGCATCAACACGGTTTCAGCAGCGGTTGCGATGCTCCTTTTTGGAGGCGCGAGTGATGTGCTCGCAATTACTGTTTCAGCCGCTAGTACCTGCATTTCCTCCGCTTCCAATACTGTCTATCGGACCAATCCTGGCGGGACCGATGGTGCCGGGATGACGAGCCAGGGTTCTATTTCAGGCAGCGGCGGTGGGACATACGGTTGGGTTTCCGGATGCGCAACCGTGGGCACCGGTCTCGGATACGTGGTGCTCGGCTCGTTCGCCAATGCTGGTTCCTATACCGCTGTAAGGGCAATCGGCATTCAGGCGGGAGCGAGCGCGGGTTTCGCGACGGCCCTGGGCGCAGAGTATCTGGTACGTGGCATCGCCAGTTCGGCGTTCGGGACCGGCCGCATTGCTTCTGGCAGAAACTCGGTTTCGATCGGAGGCGGGGGGGCTTCGACTTTGAGTGCAGCCAATTCGACAACGGCGAATGCGAACGGAGTGATCGCTATCGGTGTCAATGACACCAAGGGGGCGCAGGCGATGGCGGCAGATGCCATCGCCCTTGGCGGGCAGTCCCAAGTAGTGGGCGCCGCAACGTCCGGCAGCGCGATCGGCCGGGGCGCCACAGTCAACGGTGCCTTCGGCAGTACCCAGGGCGATGGTGCCGTCAGCGGCGCGATGGGGCAGAACGTCGCCATCGGTTCGTCGGGAACGACCGCCAATTCCGGCACCGCCGCCAGTGGTGCAGTGGCCATCGGTCGCGGGCAGAGGGCCACGGCAATGGCGCAGTGGCTATCGGCGATCCAAATACCGCCAATAGCACGGGTGCCGTGGTGAGGGGGGCAACGGCACCGGCGCCGGCGACGTGCCCGGCACGACCACTGCGAACGGCGCAGTGGCCATCGGAAACACCAACAACGCCATCGGCCAGAGTGCGATTGCTCTTGGCAACAGCAACAACGCGATCGGCGGCGGCACTGCTGCGACCAACCGTCGCATCACCAACATGGCCGACGGCGCCGCGCTGACCGACGGCGTGACCGTCGCGCTACTGAGCACGACGAACAGCAGCATCAGCAGCCTGTCCACCTCGACGTCCTTGGGCCTGAGCACGGCCACGAGCAGCATCTCTAGCCTGTCGACTTCCACGTCGTCGGGTCTGAGTATTGCCACCAGCGGAATCGCCAGCCTGTGCACCGGCCTGAGCTACATCCAAGGGCATGGCGGTCGGCTTCGGTGCCGTGGCCGCCACGGCCGGCGGGGCGGGTTCTGCACCCACGGGCGCATCGGCCAGTCAAATCGCAGTCACCAGGGCCACGACCCGCACGCAGGCCGCGGTGTCGGTGGGCGATACATCCAACGGCGAGTACCGCCAGATCACCGGTGTTGCTGCGGGCTCCGCGGACAGCGATGCCGCCAACGTCGCGCAGGTACGCGCGGCCTCGAGTACGGTGGCGGCAGGCAGTGCGGAGTACGCGACCAATCCCGATCGCTCGGTCAATTACGGCAACCTGGTTCTGGGCACGGCCAGGCGCCGAACGGCACGCGCATCAGCAACGGGGCGCGCGGTATTGCCCCCAAACGACGCGGTCAACGTGGCGCAATTGAGTGAATTGCGCAGCGGCATGGGAAGTGTGGCTTGCATCGCCTATTCGGGTTGCTATAGCCGGCGCCATGAGCTCACTGCCGCAGGCCATGACCCGGGTAAATCGCTGCCGTCCATAAATACGGATTATTGCTCGGGCTATGCGGCAAGAGCTGTCGGGTTTTCTGCGCGCTCCGAAGGCGGCAAGTGGCCTAAAAGGTCAATAGCGCATACAGCGAGAGAAAATTCAATATCGACGTAGGCATCGGGTACGAGCGAAAAGAAAATTGGGCGGCTTAGAGTAACCAATGTTGAGAATATTAACTGCCTTGACGCCATGCAGTCTATTTTAATTTCATGAAACTTCCAATCATAAATGAAGACCAGAGGGCAGCGCTGATTGCCTTGGTTGATCGGGATGCCTTTCGGCGGGGCGTGCTGCATCTTCGCCTGAAGGGAATGGGACATAAATCTCTGGATTTTTATTCGATCAATGATTTCCTTGAGGTCGCGCTGAGCGATATCAAATTTCAGGGTGCAGTGATTGTCTTGAACGGGGGTGAAAATGAAAATTATGAGGTAGAGCGAATTTTGGCGCTCCTTGATCTTCCCTTGCTGCTCGTGACTTTGGAAGAAAGATTTGACGCCCTGAATCGGCTGAATGAATCGTTTCTAAAATCTAGATTTTTCGACGCCGTTCCTTTG
Source organism: Variovorax boronicumulans (assembly GCF_030812215.1). Classification (GTDB taxonomy): domain Bacteria; phylum Pseudomonadota; class Gammaproteobacteria; order Burkholderiales; family Burkholderiaceae_C; genus Variovorax; species Variovorax boronicumulans_C. Next base: position 9,381 of record NZ_JAUSSG010000007.1, read on the forward strand.
AGCTGTGGAGATCGAGATCTCGAATGGAGGTTGAAATTTTTATTCAATAGACATGAATTAACACTCTCAAAGGCGAAGAGACTCGAATGGGGTGTTTATCGGTTCGAAGAGATAAGCCGATCAGTTTTTTTCAAGGACACAGTGGTAAAACTAAGGCCGAAAGAATTTGATCTTGCGCTCACCTTTTTCAGGAACTGCGAAGTCACCCTTACGAGGGAAAAGCTGTGTGCGGTTCTGTGGGGCGGGGGATTAAAGGACGTCGGATCGAGAACGCTGGATGTTCATGTATGCAAAATAAGAAAAAAACTTGAAATTACTCCTTGCAATGGGTTCTCGCTGCAATCAATTTTCGGGGCGGAGTACAGATTGACGGTAATGGCTTCCCAAAAGCTTGCCGCCAAAATGGTGAATTGATTTTTCAAAATTATTAATCAATGACGTCTTCACCTTCCGAAACGCGCGCTGCGCCCCCCTCGGCAGAGCCCTGTTCGCCTGCGGTGCGGTCGGTGCAACGCTGCTGGCGTCGATTGCCCTGGGCCACGACGGCCGTCGCATCGCCCAACTCGCAGTGCTCGCCATGCCGATGGTGTTGTGGCTCGCATGGCCGATCCGCAGCGCGCGAATGCGAAGCGCGCGAACGGTGCTCGTGTGGCTCTGGGCCATGGGCTTCGCGCTCGACGGCGCGGTGCGCGCGTACCTGCTCGATACCTACCAGGCCGCGCCCGACGGCGCGATGGTGCTCGGCGCCGCAGCCAACACCAATGCACGCGAGAGCACGGAATACCTGTGGATGCATTGGCGCTCGGCGGTCATCTGGTCAGGCGCGCTCGCGGTGGCCGGCGTGCTCGTGGGCATGTTCGCGCGGCGCGGCGCGGCTTTCGATGCGGGCGGATCTTCCGCACGCACGAGGTCATCGTTCTGGACGCGATCGCTGGTGCTCGTTCTCTTGCTGATCGCCTGCGTGGCCTATGCGAGCAAGCCGTGGCGCCGGCTGCATCCCGCGATCTTCTGGGCCGGCTGGGCGCAGTCGTTGCAGACGCTGCGCGGCGCCTGGGCCGACCAGGAGAAGGTGCGCGACCGCCTGATGGCGCAAGCGAGGGCCATCGCTCCCGTCGCACCGCAGTGCCGGCCCGTCGACGGTGGTACTGGTCATCACCGACAGCATCAACCGCGACAACATGGCCCTGTACGGCTACGGCCGCCCGACCACGCCGCGCCTGCTGGCGCACAAGGCGCAGGCCGGCGAGCAGATGGCGGTGCTGCAGAACGCATGGTCGGTGGACGCGAGCACCCTGCCCGCGCTGCGCAACATGTTCCACTTCGGCCTGCCCGAGAGCGAGAACCCGCCGCACCTGCTGGCGCTGGCGCGCGCCGCGGGCTACAAGGTCTGGTGGATCAGCAACCACGACGACCTCGCCATCGAGCAGCAGCATGCGCGGCTGGCCGACGTGGTGGACATGGTCAACCGCACGCCGGGCCGCGCCAGCGCTTCGCTGGACGGCGAGATCCTCGACTGCGTGCAGGAAGCCTTTGCGGACACGAGCACCGACCGCAAGCTCATCGTGGTCCACCTGATGGGCGCGCACCCGCACTACAGCCTGCGCTTTCCGGAGAACGCCAACCCGTTCGACGACGACGTCGATGCGGTCGAGAACGGCCTCGTGAAGGACGGCCGCTCCGCCTGGGTGCGGCGCTTCCGCCAGGAGTACGACGCGGCGCTGCTGTACCACGACTTCGTGGTGTCGGAGTTGCTGCAGCAGACGCGCAGCGCGGGCAAGCCGGGCGAGGACCGCGCCTGGATGTACCTGTCGGACCACGGCCAGGAGGTCGGCCACGGCAGCGACCGCGCGGGCCACAGCCCGTCGACCGCTTCGGGCTACCGCATTCCGACCGTCATCTGGCGCAACCGGGAGCCGCTGCCGAGCGTCGCCGCGCAGCAGCAGCCCTTTCGCGCGGACTGGACGGGATGGGCGCTGATGGACCTGCTCAGGATTCAATGGAATGGGCAGATGCCCGAGCGCAATGTGCTGGACCCAAGCTATCGCTGGCAAGTGCCCGAGCTGCCGGCCATCGTCGAGTCGTTCGGCTAAGGTAGCTCCCCTCGATCCCTTCACAACGGACATTCTGCCCATGGACAAACTTTCCGCAATGGCCACTTTTGCCACGGTGATCGAGGTTGGCAGTTTCACCCGGGCGGCCGACGTGCTGGCGCTCCCCAAGGCGCGGGTGTCCCAGCGCGTCTCCGAGCTCGAACGCCACCTGGGCGTGCGCCTGCTCAACCGCACGACCCGCACCCTGGGCCTGACCGAAGAGGGGCAGGCCTACTTCGCCAAGTGCCAGGTCATTCTTCGGGACATCGACGAGCTGGAGGAAGCGCTCAAAGGCGGCAGGCTGGAGCTGCGAGGGCGCTTGCGCGTAGAGGCCCTGGTGTCCGTTGCCCGTTGGATCATTGCGCCGCGGCTGCACGAGTTCCAGGCCCGCTACCCCGCCATCTCGGTGCGGTTGGCCGGAAGCGACCGCATCAGCCACCTGCTGGAAGACGGCATCGATTGCGCCGTTCGCGGCGGCCACCTGAAAGATTCGAGCCAGATCGCGCGTCATGTGTGCGACGTCCGCGTCGGGCTCTATGCGGCACCGGCGTACCTGCGGGCTGCGCCCGCCATGCGCCACCCCGAGGAATTGATGCGCCATCGCAGCATCTCGTGGTTCCAGGGACAACGCAATCCTTTCGCGTGGCAACTGGAGAAGACGCAGAGCGAGGTCTTCGATCTGGCAATGGACAACGGCCTGCAGTTCGACGACCCGGACGTCGCCATCGCCTCGTGCATGGCCGGCAGCGGAATCTGCCCCGGGGTGCCTTTCGCGGTCGAGGGCTGGGTGCGCGCGGGCGCGCTGGTGCCGGTACTGCCGGACTGGAGCTTCAAGGCCCGGCCGATTCACATCATCTATCCGAGCAGCAAGCATCTGTCGGCACGCGCGCGTTGCTTCGTGGACTGGCTGCTCGAGTTGATGAAGAGCAGCCCGAGCGTGCGGATGACGCCGCGTGATCTGGCCGACCGCCTCTAGGTGGCGCTGCGGGGCGGCCGGTGCAGGGGGCCGACCGCCCGGTCGAGCCGGCGCCTGATTTTGTTCAAGAAACCTGAATAATCTTTCATCTGCCGCCATATCTATCCGGATCGGCGCCGAATTTAAGCTCCACCTCGTTCTGTAACCAACCGAGGTGAATTATTTTTAAATCGTTGACAAGCGCCGCCGTGCTTTCCCTGCTTTTCATTGGCGGCGCGCACGCCAAGGGCCTGCCGAAAACGCCCGCGGAGGTTTCGCAAGCCTTCGAACATCATTTCAATGCGTCGGATCTAGACGGCCTGGCAAAGCTTTACGGTCCGCGCAGCATTTTTGTTCCTGCGCCGGGCGTCAAATTGCAGGACCCCACCCAAATTCGTGACGCGCTGAAGCAATTCACTGCTTCCAGGGTTCCGATCAAGCTCACGGTTCGCCAGGTCTACGAAGCCGGCAATACCGCGCTGGTGGTATTCGACTGGGCCATGAAGGGCACCGGGGTAGATGGCAAGCCGGTCGACATGTCCGGTACAGGAGCCGATGTCATGACCCGTCAAAAAGACGGCAACTGGCTCTACGCCATTGATAACCCCTTCGGCGTGACGCAGCCCCAAAAATAATCAGATCATTAAGCGGGGGCGGCCATGTCGCCTTCTGCCAGCTTGAAGGAATTAGATCGATGATGAAATGCGACCCCGTCACAGGCGCCTGCCTGCTGTCTGATTTGGACGAAAAGGCTGCAGCCCCTTTGCAGAAAATTCGCAGCGATCTGGTGGTCCGTTACATCGGCGATCCGATGTGCTCGTGGTGCTGGGGAATTTCTCCCGCCGTCCGTGAAGTGGCGGATTTTTGCGAAGCCGAAGGCATCGAATTCTCGATGACGATGGGCGGATTGCGCGCCGGCGGCGGCGACCCGTGGAGCAGCGCCTTCAAGGAATTTTTGCGCAATGAATGGCAGCATATTGCGCAAGCCACAGGTCAGCCCTTTGGATATACCTTGTTGGATGCACCAAATTTCACTTACGACACTGAGCCTGCGTGCCGAGCGGTCGTGGCCGTGCAATTGCTACAGGAAAGAAAAAAACTCAAGTCTTTCACAGCGCTGAATTTCTTTGCCGCGACGCAGCGCAATTTCTATGTCGACGGAAAAGACCCCAAGGTCGTTCATTTTTACAAGGGAATATGCGAAAGCCTTGATCTGGATTTCGATGAATTTCGCGGTATTTTCGAGTCGCCGGAAGCCAGGCAGGCTGTGGGACGGGAATTTGTTCAATGCCGTCAATGGGGTGTTCGATCTTTCCCGACCTTGCTGCTGGAGCGAAATCAGGTCAGGTCAACGCTTGCGGTCGGATTTGTGAAAGCGGAGAAAGTGCTGTCGCGCCTGCGGCAGGCCGTTGCGTACTGATTTTGAAAAATCCGCTCCGAAGAATTGAAAAATTCTCAAGTGTCCATGCACAAGAGAAATGCTGAAATTGAAAAAAGGAAATATATGCCAGTCGAAAAAACTCTTTATGTTGCCCACGCACATGCCACCGGTGGTCGCGAGGGCCGTGTCCGTACCGATGACGGCGTGCTGGACGCGCTGCTCACCATGCCCCGCGAATTGGGTGGTAACGGCGCCGTGGGCACAAACCCTGAGCAACTGTTTGCCGCAGGTTATTCGGCTTGTTTTCTCGGGGCGCTGAATTTCGTGGCTAGCCAGCAAAAGATCAAGCTCTCCCCCGAAAGCAGCGTCGAAGGAAGCGTGGGCATTGGCCCGATTCCTACCGGCTTCGGCATTGAAGTGGAACTCGAGATTTCCCTTCCCAGCTTGGAACGCGGCGTTGCAGACGATCTAGTGAAAAAGGCGCATGTCGTTTGCCCATATTCCAATGCGACGCGCGGAAATATCAATGTCACGCTTAAGCTAATCTGATAAAGCAATGCCTTCGCTTGGTTGAATTTTTATTGAAATTGTCATGGCCTGCATTCTTCAAGTTGATTTTTCTTATTCTGGCCCTTGGGGAGAGGAAATGACCGAGGCGATGCAAGGCCTCGCACAGTCTATTGCCAAAGAGCCCGGTCTTGTCTGGAAGATATGGACGTTGAACAAGTCCACCAACGAAGCCGGGGGAATTTATCTATTCAAGGAGATGGCGAGTGCGAAGGCTTATTTATCAATGCATACCGAGCGGCTCAAGAAGGTTGGAATCCTCTTCGTGAATGGCAAGGTGTTTGCGGTAAATGGGGCACTGACCAAGATCAATCGTGGGCCCATCCACGAAATTTGAAGATCAAGGTTTTTGGATCCCGAATCCTCGAAGGTAAAGATCAGAAGGCGGCATCAGGATTCCCATGAATGGCGTGATTAATCACGCCATTTTTATTTTCTCTTTTTTTAAAATCGGTGCGTACCCGATTTCAATTTAATAAAATATGGACATTGTTCGGCTAAGCAAAATTGCATTTGTCGCGGCCATTGGTTTTTTTGCTTCGATGACCGTTTGGGGAAATATCGATGACTACCAATCGAGGTTTTCTTTGGCTCGCCATGTTCTTTTTATGGAAACCATGTTCCCCTTTTCTGAAATGGAGCGCCGGGCGATAGAGATTCCCAGATGGAATCACGTAATTTATATTTCAATCATTGCTGTGAAAGCATTGGTTGCGGCAATTTGTTGGTTTGGTGCATTCAAAATGCTTTGCCACGTTGGAACCGCCAAGCAGAATTTCAATGAATCGAAGCAATGGGCGGTTGGCGGGCTTGCGCTAGGCTTCATTGTCTGGCTGGTTGAATTGATTGCTGCGGCCAGAGAATTCTTCGGGATGCGAATTCATAAGAGCTGGAGCGAGATGGATTTGGCGATTTTGTTTTGCGTAACCACCATTGCCGTGCTTATCTTCATTTCCATGGTAGACGAGGAGCGAGATCCCTGGTAAAGAGGATGCGAAGCTTTGGGCAAAAATAGGTCTTCAGAGAAAGAGTTAATTATTGCGCAGCTCATCAATCAACTGAATTGAATGCCCTGACGCGTGGCGCAGGAGTGTCGACTTATTTTTCTTGGGTTTGTGGATCTGCCGCAGATTGCGTAGGGGTGCGGATAAAAAATTGGACTGGATTTATGCCGTAAGTCCAAGACTCTCTCGGTACTCGATGGGGCTGAGAGAGCCCAGGGAGATCTTGATCCGTTGTTCGTTGTACCAACGGATGCAGGAGTCCACGGCCTGTACGAACTGCTCGCTAGATGGACTGCCAATTGCGAGGATAGAACAGCTCGGTTTTCAACCGACCGAAGAAGCCTTCGCATGCCGCGTTATCAGGCGAGTACCCCTTGCGCGATATTGAGCGAATGCGCTTCGCATCAGCGATGCGCGAGAGCCAGCCTGGCCAGCGATAGTGGGCACCGCGATTGGAGTGAACGACGGGCCGGTCTTCGGTATCGACCACCGTCTCGATGGCCGCATCCAGCATCGTGTTGACGAGTTCGGCGTCCGGGCGCGTACCGAGCGACCAGCTGGCGACCATGCCGTTGAAGCAGTCGATCATGGGAGACAGATACAACTTGCCAGCTGGAATCTGGAACTCCGTGATGTCAGTGAGCCACTTCTCGTTGGGCGCGGCAGCCCGGAAGTCTCGGTTGAGAAGGTTGTCTGGCGCCGGACTGATCTCTCCCAGGTATGAGCCATACCTGCGGCCGCTTCGGTTTGGCAACGACCAAGCTCTCTTGTTTCATCAGCCGCTGCACGACCTTCTCCGAGATACTCGCGCGCTGCCTGGCCAGCGAAGCCGGCAGCCGGCGGTAGCCATAGCAACGGTGGTTGCTCGAAGATGTCGGTGAGGGTTCGATGCACCTCGGCGTACTTGTCCGCAGCATCGAGCCGGGCTCGATGGTAGAAGTAGAAACTGTGTGCCAGGCCCACTTCGTCGAACAGTTCCACGAGGGTGTATGTCTGCCTCAGGGCGGCATCAATCAGCACGTCTTCTCCCGATTGGTCAGGAGTTGCTGGTCGATGCCCAGGTCTTTTTTTAGGATTTCATTCGCCTTCTTCAAGAGGTCTTGTTCGAGCTGCAATCATCGGATGTCGCGTCGCAGGGCTTCGAGCTGGCGCTCCAGCTCCTTCCGTTCCGGGCCTGGCGGTAGATCATGTTGGCGCTTCATGGATGCTGGAACCTCACGGCCGAGTAGCTGGTTCTTCCAGTTGTACAACGTTGGCCTGCACACGCCCAGCTCTTGGGCCACGGCTTGTGCACTCTCCTGCCGCCTGCACAACGCGATGACAGCTGCCTGTTTCATCGCGGGCGGCCTCGCTATTTCGTTGGATCGGCCGACGACACGAATGTGCAGCTCGGGGTGTGATTCGTGGATCCAGGAACGCAGCGAATCGCGTCCCGGATAGCCCAACGCCTTGATGGTGAATGCGATGCAGTTCCCGTGATCAAGGTGGTGCCTGACAGCCACCTCCTTCTGCTCCTGAGAATACTTGGGCTTCGAGCGCGTATAGCCCCTTGGCAAGTCGAACCGCCGCTCGTACTCGCGGTGTCAGCCCTTCAACGCATTCTTGATCGTGCACCCCAATTGACGAATGGTCGCCCTGACGCGTTTGCCGAGCTTGATGTACAGCTCGACCGCTCGAATTCTGTCTTCGTATGAATACACGAACTACCTCCTGGTAGTCTAAGTTTTTTTCCGCATCCCCACTGGCTCAGAGTTGGATCGGCGCGGAAAGATCAGACCTTCCAGTCGGGCAGCAGCGTGTTCGATGGCAGCGTCTCGTCGAGTAGCTTGTGTGAGGTCTCGACGCCTGCGACCGGAAGCAGCTTGGCATCGAGCAGGCCCACTTGCACCAGCACGCTCGCCTGGTCCCAATAGATATGTTCGTGATAGAGCTTGTCGCCGCGGAACTTGATCACGGCGAGCAGGGGTACTTGCACTTTCTTGCCAGTGGGTGCAATGCCGGGCAGCATCCACGGAATCTCGGTGGTGTGGGTGAAGCTGAACAGCGTTTCGTCGACCACCTGCGTGGCGCCGACAGTACGCGAGATTGGCACCAGGGTAGTGTCGGGCGGGTTGCTGTGGACGAAATGGTTGCTGTAGAAGCGGTGCAGATCCTTGTAGCCCACGCCGCCGGTCATCGTCGGGATGTGGTTGACGTAGGGTTCGGGAACCATGGTGGACATGGTGTCTTCGACGTTGCGGGTGCTGAATTCGTATTCGCAGTGTTTGTCCCACAGGGCCGCCAAGTCGTAATGTGGCCCCATCGCGCCCTTGAGCGCTGCAATGGTGCGCTCGTGCGCCAAAAGCGCTGAAGGTTTGTGGAAATGTTCGCCACCCAGGCGCGCGAACGCGTGGTCCATGCCCTGGTAGACGTGCAGCGAAACATGAGGACGGCCCTGCAGCGTTTGCATGATCTTGGTGCGGGCTTCGGGCGCACAGAACTTGTCGAGCTGTGCAATGTGCAGCAGCAGTGGGTTGCGGATGTTGTGGGCCTCGCCGAGCGCGGCGTCGATGCCCACGCCGTAGTACCCCACGCACACGTCGGCGTCGGTTCGGCAGGCGGCCAGATAGGCGAGCTTGCCGCCCAGACAGAAGCCCAGCACGCCGACTTTTCCTCCGGTCACTTCAGCGCGGCCGCGCAAGGTGGCGATGGCTGTCTGGATGTCTTGCATGCCCTTCGCCTCGTCAAAACCCTGGAAGAAGCTGAAGGCCCGTTGCCAGTCGGCTTCGCTGTAGCCCAGCTCGACGTTGGGCTCCTGGCGCCAGAAGAGGTCGGGTGCAAGCACCACGTAGCCTTCTTCGGCGTAGTAGTCGGCGACCTCGCGCATGGTGCTGTTGACGCCGAAGATCTCCTGTGCGAGCACCAGGCCGGGGCCGCTGCCGCTGCGGGGGAGTGCAAGGTAACCGCGAAACCTGCCGCTGCCGTCCGCGGCCTTCATGTCGATGTACTGAGCTGCCATTTTCGATTCTCTCCAAGGTGAGTGAGGGCGACGCAATCGGCGTCGCTCTTAAACTTTACATTTATATAGTTTAGATGTAAAGTAATTTCAATGGCGCGAAAGTTGCCCGCAATTTTTCCCATCAATGCAACGCGGATCCCATAGAGATGAAACGTGTCGAACAACGGTTGCAGGCCCCTGCCGCAGCGCCGCGCGGCATTCCAAGTCTGCGAGGACAAGACCACACCGGCATCACCGTCCCCGATCTGACGGCGGCGATTCGTTTCTTCGTCGATGTGGTGGGATGCGAGCTGGTCACCACTTTTGGGCCGCTCCGCGACGACAGCGGAGGTTTCATGGCCGACACGCTCAATGTGCATCCGCGCACGGTGATCGCACAGATTGCCTTGCTGCGCTGCGGCATGGGCTCGAACATCGAACTTTTCGAGTACAGCGCACCCGACCAGCGCAAGGAGCCGCCGAAGAACAGCGACATCGGCGGCCACCACCTTGCCTTCTACGTCGACGACATCGACACCGCCGTGGCCTACCTCAAGGCCCAAGGCGTCAGGGTGCTGGCCGGCCCGCTGCCTGTCACCGAAGGTCCTACCGCCGGCCAGACGATCAACTATTTCCTGGCGCCCTGGGGCTTGCAGCTCGAGCTGATCAGCTACCCACGCGGCATGGCCTACGAGGCCACGGCACGCACCGTGCTTTGGTCACCCAGGGCGCCCGAGAAATAGGGTTGCAACTACGGCAGCAATCGGTGACAAAGGCACGACGTAAAGGAATTTACTTCCAGCCGAGGGTGACGTGATGCGAGCACATGGAGAGTGACCCTAGACTCTGCAACCTTTCTCGGCGAGTTGTATGAATCAGAAGATCCGGATTGCGCAAGTAGTCGCGTTGGCTCTTATTTTCCTAGGGGCCCTTGCGGCCTTTCTTTTCTGGGTCGCCAACGGGCGTGCCAAAGAGCGCGCGAGCCATCGCGAAGCGTTGTGCCGCCCTTGCTGCACTGGCGAGGCCAGGCAAGAAAAAACCCGCACAAGGCGGGCACAGATCGATCCACGAGAAGCGACTTAGAAAAGCTTCACAGGGCCGTGGTCATCGCAATGATCGCCGTGCGAATGATGAAGGTGACCGTCAACCAGATAGTCGATGTGATCGCCATGGGGAACGGCTTCGTGGCCGCAGTTGGGTCCGTGAGCATGGCCCGCCTCATGCCCGGCGCAGCGATGGTTTGGCGTGCACTGGTTGGGATTTTGGGCGGTTACTTCGAGCGTGTGTTCATCCACGTGGCCTTCATGCAGGTGGTGCAGATGGCCGTCGTGCAAGTAGTCGACGTGGTCACCATGGGCAATGGCGGTGTGGCCGCACGACGGCCCGTGCTGGTGAGAATGTTCGCCGGAGTGTTGTGAGCAGATGGTCATTTGGTTTCCCTGTCTAAGTTTGGTGCGCCCGCAGAATCGTGCGCAGGGGAGATTGAAAACCATGAAGCTGCTTCAGAGTCAAGTGGCTATTTCAATCACCAGTAGTTTCGCTGTCTGGACTCATGGTCAATGCCTGCGATAGAAGGGTGAAACACAAGTCGTCGATGGCCGGGTATTCGTGGGTTAAGCACATGATCGTTAGCAACGCTCTTTTCCGCACGAAGGCCGCTTCGCAATTGTTGGCGAATCAGCTTGGTTGCACAGTCAGCGAAGTGGTATTGAGCCTAAGCTTCAATCAATCGGTCGTCTTTGACGTGAAGGGAATCGTTGCAGAAAGACTCAAAGCGGCAGGCGCCCGGTGGGCTTTGTCGGGCAAGGCGTTGACGTTTCCCTCTTGGTCGAGGCTGGAGTCGGTGCTCGCGGCCATCCTCAAGGAGGTCGGTTAGGTTTCAAGAAGCTTGCCCGAAGGGCACAAGCACACAAAAAAATGCCTTCCGAAGAAGGCCAAACTGCCAGGATGGGAGGGTATGAACAGAATCCCGGCAGAGAGACAACCTGATTCAAGGAGGGCGCGTGGGCACTCGAGGTTGAAAGCCGATCATCTCCGAGTAGAGGGTCACTCAAGAATCTCTGCCGTCGTATCCGTGTCGCTTTTCACGGAGCTTGCTGATGGCTCAGTGGAAGAGGGGCAATGTCCTGCCCCGGCCTCCGCTTCCATCATCAAGGCCTTCTTCATCGCCCGGGTTTGATATGTGCCGTTGATGATGAGGCGCACGATGCTCGGATGTGCTCGAAACTCTTGAGCGATCTGACCCCAGGGCATTCCTGTGCGCGCCGCAGCGCGAATCGCCATCAAGATTTCCGGCGTCAGTCGGTGAACGCGCTCAGCACTTGGCGTCGTGCTATTGGGTGGAAAAGCGGGCGATGGCCGATTCAATATGACATGCAAGGCGCGTGCGACCCTCGTGTCATAGGTGCCCTCGACCACCTTGACCAGCGTTGCGCGCGTCATGCCCGTGCGCTCCTTCCATTGCGGCCATAACTCGGTGACCGTGGCGCCTTTGTCATAGCGCTTCATCGCGTCCTGCATCGCCTCAAATCGGCGAGCAAACCTGTCTCTGCGCCTGGCCTGATCCGCCGCGAGCCATGCGGCCCTCACTGCGGAAGGGGAGGCTGCAGTAATCGAAGATACGGGGTCCTTGGACATGTTCAGTATCTGAAAGATGCGCGCGAAATGTAGCGCCGAAAAAGGGCCGCCAGCAAGCAGTCTTTAGGTCGCTTTTCTTGCCGATGCGGATAGCTGCGGTCCGTTAGTTTCTGCCTGTTCGAGGCTTGCCAATTCGAAGAAAGCTTTCTGTGGATTGGACGGATAGAACGCCTCTCATGATCAAGCGAATGCTCCCGTACAGGGGAATCATCAGAAGGGATCGCTATGTCTGTATTCGGCGGCGCAGTCCATCCCGCCCTCGGAGCCTTTCGTCCCAGGTGGGGTTCGCCCATTGACATTGCGCGCTTCAATCCAGTGCGATCCCGAGCCGTAGGTGCGGCAGGCGATACCCACGAGCATCCTGAGGCGGCTCCAATGCCAGTGTGTCGCACTGCGCCACTCTCCTTCACGAGGTATCAGGCTGCCTTCCAGATGCACGACGTTGGCGTGCCAGGCAAGACGTATTTCCTTGATTCGGTGAGGCATGAGACAAGAAGAACATGTGAGATGGCGATAGGGATCGACACTGAACCTCGAAAAGGCTCAGGACGCGTGATCCAGATCGGAGAGATTCAATACTTAGAAAGCGTTCTTGCTCGACATTCAGGTATTGCCGCATTCGCGCGTTTGATTGACTCGTTCATGAGCGCAAGCCCTTTGTCGGTCGCGTACTTGCCATCGCTGCCTGGTGTGCTCATTTCATCGAGATCTGCAGCGGTAAGGCCCTTGGCACCTGCGCTATGGACGCAGGTGCAATAGTCGTAGCCCTCGCTGACCTTGACCTCCTTGAGTCCAGGCATCGAAGGCAGCATCCTGACGCACATAGGCAGAGAGCGCTCCATGTACGCAAATCGTCTCACCTCGTCGGGAGTCGGCGCAGGCCTCGACTCAATTTCCTTGACGGCTGCCGCCATCTCTAAAGAAGTCAGTTTGGGTGCGGTGGGCTGAGCGCAACCAGCCAGTACGACCGTGGCGAGCGCCAAGCTTGAAATCAATCTCATGCATTTTTCCTCAGGATTTCGAAGAGTGCTCGGCTAGCTCTGCACTAAGCAGGCTCAAATCGGGCGGCTCATAACACTCGAAACCATCGCGGGGGGATCGAATTTTATTGCAATCAGGTTGCGTAATAAAAGACCGGCAGCCGAATGGCCGATGACCGGGGCGTAGTTCTATCCCCGTTCGGCATTCAAGTTGGCGGAAGTTCGAATATGCCGCTTACATACCTGCATGTTTGCCAATAACGTAGGAATCACTTAGTTGGCGTGACTTTCCACACATCGCGGACGTCAATTCCAAAAAAGAGAATCCGTCGGAGCGCAGGAGTGCGTTGCGGGCTGAAAGGTGGCCCCAGGAGTTGAGGGGGAAAGTCACTTAAGGCTCCCTGTGGAAATGGTGGCAGGCAAGCCACGTCCGATGAATGCCAGTACAACTTAAATGCTCACAGATTGATCGTGTGATGTGAAATTTGTGGCGCGTGACGTGTGAATCTGTACGCGTTAAACCTTGTTGACATTTGCTGCGCGGAGGTCCTCGGACAATCCCAGTCCACTCATGCCGTTATCGGTGGCCCAGCATGCTGCCCCCGCGCCGCGCTTGGCTGTCACGTTGCGCGATCCCAGGGGAAAAAAGAAACATGAACAAGTCGCTTTATAGAGTCGTCTTCAACCGTGCGCGCGGTATCCGCATGGTGGTGCAAGAAACGGCGGCAAGCGACGAGAAGGTAGGCAACAAGACAACGGATGAGCTGGCAACGAGGGTGTCCGTTCTGACGAGGCGGATCGGTGCGGCGAGCGTTAATGAAAAGCGTGCTGAGTTGGATGAAAACTTCTGAGGCAAAGAATTGCACGACGTAGATGTTGCTGGTGCTTCGAATGCAACTGCGGAAAGTCAGCGGCAGTCCCCAAAAAATGTGTATCCAGCACTGGCCGCGTTGTGCGCGCTGGCGCGCTTTCACCAGATCGCAGCCGATGCTTCGCTGCTTTCGCATCAACTGGGCCTGACACCTTCCGAGCCCCTCGACACCGCCACGCTGCTGCGCGCAGCCAAGCACCTGGGCCTGAAGGCCAAGTCCTCTCGCACCACCCCTGAGCGCCTCGCCCTGACGCCGCTGCCCGCTCTGGCGGTGCTTCGTGGGGAAGATGGCATCGAGCGCTTCGTCATCCTCGCCCAATGCGACGCCCAGCGTGTTCTCTTGCAAGACCCTTCGGCATCGAACGCTCGTCCCGTCATCGAACCCCTGGACGTCTTCGCTGCTCATTGGACCGGCGAACTCATCCTCATCACCAGCCGCGCCAGCCTCGCGGGCGAACTCGCCAAGTTCGATTTTTCCTGGTTCATCCCCAGCCTCGTCAAGCACCGAAAGCTGCTGGGCGAAGTGCTCTTCATCTCCTTCATCCTGCAACTCTTCGCGCTGGTCAGCCCGCTGTTCTTCCAGGTCGTGATGGACAAGGTGCTCGTGCACCGCGGGGTGACCACGCTCGACGTGCTCGTCATCGGCCTTGTGGTCGTCGTCATCTTCGAGTCGCTGCTCAATGGCCTGCGCAGCTACGTCTTCAGCCACACCACCAACCGCATCGACGTCGAACTCGGCGCGCGTCTGTTCCGCCACCTCGTGCAACTGCCACTGGCCTACTTCCAGGCAAGACGCGTCGGTGACTCGGTCGCCCGCGTGCGCGAGCTCGAGAACATCCGCAATTTCCTCACCGGCAACGCGCTGACGGTGCTGCTCGACGTGGTCTTCTCCATCGTCTTCGTGGCCGTCATGCTGTTCTACAGCGTGCCCCTGACGCTGATCGTGCTCGTGAGCATGCCGCTGTACTTCGGTCTGAGCCTGGCTGTCGTGCCCATCCTGCGTCGGCGCCTGGACGAGAAGTTCGCGCGCGGTGCCGAGAACCAGTCCATGCTGGTGGAGACTGTCAGCGCCATCCAGACCGTCAAAGCCACCGCGCTTGAACCCGCCTTCGGGCGGCGCTGGGACAACCAACTCGCCGCCTATGTCTCGGCCAGTTTCCGGACCCAGAACCTTGCCAGTTGGGCGCACGAAGGCGTCAACCTGATCGGCAAGCTCGTCAATGCCGCCACCCTCTGGTACGGCGCGCACCTGGTCATGAGCAACGACCTCACCGTGGGCCAGTTCGTCGCCTTCAACATGTTCGCGCAGCGTGTGAGCCAGCCCATCATGCGCATGGCGCAGCTGTGGACCGACTTCCAGCAGACCGGAATCTCCATGGCCCGTCTCGGCGACATCCTCAACACCCGCACCGAGGTGGCGCCGAGCACCGCTGCGCAACTGCCCGCCCTCAAGGGCCGCGTCACACTGGACAACCTCACCTTCCGCTACCGCCCCGAAGCAGCCCCCGTGCTCAACGGCGTCAGCCTGGACGTGCGCCCCGGCGAAGTCATCGGCATCGTCGGGCGCTCGGGCTCCGGCAAGAGCACCCTCACGAAACTGATTCAACGCCTGTACACCCCCGAGCAAGGCCGATTGCTGGTCGACGGCATTGACATCAGCCTGATCGACGCGGCACAGCTCAGAAGACAGGTGGGCGTGGTGCTGCAGGAGAACACGCTCTTCAACCGCAGCGTGCGCGAGAACATCGCCGTCGTCGATCCGGCGGCGCCGCTCGACGCCGTGATCCACGCGGCCCAGCTGGCCGGTGCGCACGAGTTCATCAGCGAACTGCCCGAGGGCTACGACACCATGGTCGGCGAGCAGGGGGCGAGCCTCTCGGGCGGGCAGCGCCAGCGCATCGCCATCGCGCGAGCGCTCTTCACCCACCCGCGCATCCTGATCTTCGACGAGGCCACCAGCGCGCTGGACTACGAGAGCGAGGCCATCGTGCAGCGCAACATGGCACACATCTGCAAGGGACGCACCGTCTTCATCATTGCCCACCGGCTGAGCGCCGTGCGGCGGGCCAACCGCATCATCGTGATGGACAAAGGGAGGATCGTTGAAGGCGGCACGCACGAGACGCTGCTCGCTAAGCCCAAGGGCATCTATGCCCACCTGTGGGCGATGCAGGACGGCGGGCTTCCGACCGAAGGGGCGGCAGCGGGCACGGGTGTAGGCGTAGGCACAGGGGGCGCGGTATGACCACGGATGTCTCCACCACGGCACCTGCGGCCAACGCACCCAGCGTTCGCCATCCAGTCTTCGAGTTGCTCGGCCGCTACCGCGCGATCTTCAAGGCCGCCTGGAAGCACCGCCATGAACTGGCCGGACCGAGGCGGCTGTCCGATGAAGCAGCCTTCCTCCCGGCGGCCCTGAGCCTGCAGGACACCCCTGTCCACCCAGCACCCAGACGGCTGGCCTACGCGCTGATTGCGCTGTTCCTCATTGCCTTGACCTGGTCCATCTTCGGGCAGATCGACATCGTGGCGGTGGCGCCCGGGAAGATCATCGTGAGCGAGCGCACCAAGATCATCCAGCCGCTGGAGGTGAGCGTGGTCAAGCGGGTGCTGGTGAGGGACGGGGACCATGTCGAGGCTGGGCAGGCGCTGGTCGAGCTAGACCCCACGACCGCGAATGCCGACAAGACCAGCATCGATGAGCAACTGAAGTCGATGCAGTCTGAAGTGCTGCGCACACGGGCGTTGCTGCAGGCGCTGAACTCGCCGGCCTCAGCCCGCACCCCGGAGCTGGGCAAGAGCATTCCCACCGGCTGGACGGATGTCGACATCGCCGCGACCCAGGCCCAACTAAGCGACGAGTGGAGCGACATCACGGCCAAGCTAGCCAAGGCGGCATCCGAGATCAACCGACGCCAGGCCGAGATAGCGACCGTGCGCGAGATGGTCAACAAGCTTGAGACGACAGTGCCGATCGCCAAGCAGCGAGAAGCCGATTTCCATCAGCTCGCCAATCAGGGCTTCATGTCGAGCCATGCGAACCAGGACCGGACGCGGGAGCGCATCGAAATGGAGCGTGACCTCGCCACGCAACGCGCGAGATTGGCCGAAGCCAATGCGACGCTAAGGGAAAGCGAGAGCACCCGGGCCGCCTACATCGCCGAGACCAAGCACAGCCTGCGAACGAGGGAGGCAGCGGCCGAACTCAAGCGCCAGCAAGGCATGCAGGACCTGGCCAAGGCCGGTCAGCGGGAGCGGCTGACCACGCTCAAGGCGCCGGTGGCAGGCACGGTGCAGCAGTTGGCCGCGCACACCGACGGCGGGGTGGTCACGGAAGCTCAGCCGCTGATGGTGATCGTGCCCGACGGTGCCCAGGTGACGGCAGAAGTGACGCTGGACAACAAGGACATCGGCTTCGTCAACACCAGCCAGGAAGCCACGATCAAGTTGGAGACGTTCCCGTACACGCGCTATGGGACGGTCAACGCGATTGTGAAGACGGTGACGGCGGATGCGGTCAATGACGAGAAGCGCGGGGCGATCTTTCCGGTGACGCTGAACTTGAGCTCAACCACCATCGATGTGGATGGTCGGCCGATCAAGTTGAGCCCAGGGATGAATCTCACGGCTGAGATCAAGACAGGCAAGCGGCGGGTTATTGAATTCCTGCTCAGCCCCATTCAAAAAGCTACCGGCGAAAGCTTACGGGAGCGGTAAAGGTCCAGGAACTCCTATCTATGAGTGGTGGTGCCTTCATTTTTGTCGAGATAATTGGAAAAATAAATGAAAAAGATTTTGCTATTCTTTTTATTTTCTATTTTGGGATGCGCTCAAAAAGTAGAGCCAAAAATAAATTATTTAAATGACGAGAAAATAATCTCTCGATCAGCGAGGGTAAATCGTATAGAGCATGAGCCAAGAGCGGGCGAGAACTTTGGGTTGCCTAGAGATCAAGCTGTCAGGGAAATTGATCCGCAAACGCGTAAATTTTTGGATGGTGTTTTGGAAATATATAGGCAGCCGGTATTGATCGGAAATAGAAGAGTTGTTTTGAAAATGCTCGGAATGAAAATGACGGAGCGAACTTATTTTCCAACCGAGGGTCGGCTGCGTCCCGGATTTCGCGAGGATTTATCTCCTCATGGGGACTTGGCGAGCTCCGGATGGAGTGGATACCTTTACTACAGGAGTGCCGATCGGCAGAAGGACGCCTGGGAAATGAGAATTGATTTAAGAATTCGTCAAGAAGATAAGGCGTGCATAAATAGTCGCGCCGTAGAGGGTTACATGGACGAGGTTTACTGGAGACCTAGTTTTTCGCTAACCGCCCATCAGCCTTTTTGGAGTCCTGAGTATTGGGACAGACATGGGGTGTTTGGAGGAATTTGGGCTCTCCCTTTAAATTCAACAGGTCCGGGTCTCAGACTTTCTTTTGTTGAAGGCTGCTTGGTGCAAATTGGTATTACAGGTCGATTTTCCTTGGGAGAGATGAGCGATGACGAATTTTACAATTGATAGCAAGTTTTTTGAAGCCATAAGGGAGGCCAAAGGGGTAAATCTTGTTGAGTTGGAGAAATTGGTCAGTGCGGCCAATAAAAATCCAATTCTCAATGAGCTAATGTCGCTGGCGCAAAGTAGAGGTGATGTTGTTTTTCGATTTCCGAATGATGAAGAGTTGAAAAATCCATCGTTGAAAAACGCTGGAGCGTGGTTTAATTATGCGGATATTCGTCGAGATGATGGAAAATATTCACTGGTAATTCGTCCCGATAAGTTGATCGGGCCGTATGCCGGGTTCGGAAAAACATCAGCTGCTGAGTTGGCGCATGAGCTAAAGCACTATTCAAACGTAAAAATTCTAGAAGGTGCGAGAGCATTAGTCGACAATTCCCCATCGGATCCTCGCAATATTCCAGCTCTGACGCCGGATTCTCGTTACACAGAAGTTATTCGGCGACGTATGCAGGAGGAAGCCAGCGCGTGGTATACGGAAATTCGCGCACTGCGGGCGGAGTATGGCGCGGGCAACCCGAATGCCGCTCTGCCAGATTATTTGCTGAACAATGTTCAGAAGCTTCTCTTAATTGAAGAAGAGAAGCTTATTGCCAAAGGCTTTTCAGGAGACGCCTTGGCATCTCAGATGGCTGTGGCAGGCGCTTCTGTCGTTTCAAAAAATGCAGGGTATTGGGAAAGATACACAACCGACCTTGCACATCTCAAGGTTTCGAATCCGGCGGCAATTCGCCAAAAACTGGCCTATCGCTTGGAAGATACTCCGACTGCGGTCGCTGATTGGCAGGCCGTAAAGGAGGTGACTGGCGTCGAAATTTTTTCGATTCAATATCGAGATGGCTCGCGAATTCAAGAGATGCGAAATCCGAACCTCTCTGTTGAGACGCTGCGATTTGATGCTGCCGGTCGGGTGTCCGAGCGCACTACTGTGACAGCCAACGAAGACGGCAGCAGGACGGTGCTGACGGAGAGTGGGAATGGGGATGTGCTTTCTAGCAACCGTATTCAGATTTTCGACGATGGAAGCTCAATTGCTCGCGGTGTTGATTTCATCAACCGCGCAGTAACGGAAACGACGACGGCCAGTGATGGCAGTGTTCATCGCAGTACGCCCATTCAATTTGGTCAGACCGCCAATGGAACGGAGATCAATACAGTCAGCTTGAGCACGATCACCACAGCGCCGGCGCCCAGCAGGACGCCCACGCCCGATGGCACCAGCCTGGGGCCGAGTGCGACCAACAACAGCCTGGTTTCCTCTGGCAGCTACGCCGTTGGCATTGCCAAGAACTTCTGGAACGTGAACACCGCCAGGGGCAATCAGGCTGTGATCGGGTACGCGATCACCGACGGTCTTCGCCCGGGAAACAGCAATTTCGGCCTCAATATCAATGCATCCAGTGGCCAGGGTCTTCCGATCGCTCGCAGCGGCGCCATTGGTAATACCGACCCAGCCGCAGGACCGGTCGATTACGGCCTCTTCGGTAGCAGCCTGAACAACGCCTCCAGTTTCAATTTCAACCTCCTCCCCGCCGATCCACTGGTACTGGACCTGAACGGTGATGGCGTCAAGCTCACCGACTACGGCACATCGCCCGTCCTCTTTGACGCAGACAACGACGGCGGCTCGCTGGAGCAAACCGGCTGGGTCAGTGCGCAGGACGGCATCGTCGTGCATGACCTCAATGGCGACGGCAAGATCAACAACATCCGCGAGACGCTGAGCGAGTACTACAACGGCGTGGCGGGTTCCAACGGCGTTGCCGGCACCAAGCCGTATGCGAACGGCTTCGCGGCGCTCAAGAGCCTCGACAGCAACGGCGACAACCAGTTCACCGCCAAAGACGCGGCCTGGAACAACCTGCGTGTGTGGGTCGATGCCAATCACGATGGCAAGACCGATGCGGGAGAACTCAAGACCTTCGCTAACCTGGGCATCACGGCCATCAACTTGGCGGCTGTCGCGCAAAGCGGCGAGGTGCGCGACGGCAACGAAGTCTTGGCCCGGGGCACTTTCATGCAGAACGGCGTCAGCCGCGAAGCCATTGCGGCCAACTTCCTCGCCAACCCCGCCGGCAGCACCGTCACACAAACCAGCAGCGGCGTCACTGTTGTCACCGAGAACGCTGCCGGTGGCGCGGGTGCGACGACCGCCTATGTGTCGAAGAACACCAATGCCACCGTCAACGAGACCCTCGGTGCGACCTCTCTCAAGGCACGCAACCTGACGGGTGGTGCAGGCAATGACGTGCTGACGGGCGACGCAAGCAACAACTGGCTGGCTGGCGGCACGGGTGCCGACACTCTTCTCGGCGGCGTTGGGGACGACGTGTTGCTGTTCGATGCGGCAGACAAACGCGTGGACGGCGGCGATGGCTTCGACATCGCCCAGGTTGTGGGGGCCCAGGGCGTCTCGCTCAACTTGAGCCAGAGCAACGTCGAGATGGCTGTCGGCGGCATCGGAAACGATGTCTTCGTGGGAGGCGGCCGCTCCACTGTGGTTGTGCGCGGCGGAGCAGGGGACGACGTGATCATCGGCGGAGCCGCCAACGACGTACTGTCCGGCGAGGATGGCGACGACACCCTAGATGGCGGTGCGGGCAACGATCTGATTCGCGGCCATCGTGGGCGTGACCAACTGCTTGGCGGTGCTGGTGACGACGTGCTCGACGGCGGGCTAGAGGACGACAGCCTGAAGGGCGGGGCGGGCAATGACGTGCTCATTGGTGGACGGGGCGATGACAACCTGAACGGCGGCGACGGCATCGATGTTGCCCAATACGCCGGAAGCTACGCCGACTACCGCATCACCAAGCTCGACAGTGCAAACGGAAATGCCCGCTACCGCGTAGTCGATACACGCACTGGCCAGGACGGGGCAGACACGTTGACCGGCATCGAGAAGCTCAGCTTCGCCGATGTCAGCCGCGTTGACTTGGGCATTGGCAGCCCGCTGCCAGTTAAGGACGTTCTGAGCGTCAATTCGAAGGGGCAGGCGTTGAGCCGAACCGCTGCGCATCTACTGTCCAAAAGCCAACTGTTGCTCAACGACCGCGATTGGGACAGCAGCATCGACCAGCTCAAGATCACCGAGGTTCTGGACGCGAAGGGTGGCACCGCCGCGCTCACGGCCAGCGGCGATGTGCTATTCACACCCGACGCGAGCTATACCGGAACGATGGGCTTCAAGTACAAGGTGAAAGACGCCCAGGGCAATTTCACGGAGGTGAGCAACAGTGCTACCGGCCAGACGGAACCGATGAAGGCGGCCGTCTACCTGAGAACCGCCGACCTGCCGAGTGACCCGCTGGCGGTGGAGCAGTGGTACCTGAGCGATGTCAATGTCTTGCCCGTATGGAAGGACTACACGGGCAAGGGCGTCAAGATTGGCCAGTTCGAGCCGGGCGGCGCGTTCAGCGCGGGGCCCGAGGTGTTCGACTACCGTCATGCCGATCTTCAGCCAAATGCGGACAAGGCTTGGCTCAACACGCTGGACGCGAATGGCAGAAACGACACGCCGCAAACCTTCAGCAGCCATGCCACGATGGTGGCCGGGGTCATGGTTGCGGCTCGCAATGGCGAGGGCGGCGTCGGCGTGGCTTACAACGCGACGCTTGCGGGTCATTACATCCAGGGCGAAGGTCTGGAAGTCGGCAAGCTTGGTCAGGAAATCGCCAACGCGCTGGCCAAATTCAAGAATTTCGACGTGGTCAACAATTCGTGGGGCGCGTCCTCAAGCTTCGGGTTGAACGTGGTGCCAACGGGCGCCCTTGAGACCGGAATTCGTGAGGCCATCGCGCGAGGCCGAAACGGGTTGGGCACGGCCATCGTGATGGCTGGCGGTAACGACCGCGCGACGGGTGCCAATACGAACTACAACGCACTCACTGCCAATCGAGCCGTGATCGTTACGGGAAGCATCAATGCGCCGAGCGATCTGGGCACCCTGCAACTGGGGAGCAAGCCTTTCAGCAATCCGGGCGCGTCCATTCTGGTTTCGGCACCCGGTAGCAATATCGATTCGACCAGTCGTGAACTCATTGCGGACAACGGCTCGACCTTTGGAGGCAACTACAGCACGAGTCAGGGCACCAGCTTCGCTGCCCCAATCGTGTCAGGGGTCATTGCCCTGATGCTCGAAGCCAACCCCGCACTGGGCTACCGCGACATCCAGGCCATCCTGGCGATGACGGCCACGAAGGTGAACGATCCCAACGGAACTGACTGGGTCACGAATGGCGCGAAGACCTGGAATGGTGGAGGCATGCATGTCAGCCACGACTATGGCTTCGGCAAGGTCGATGCGCGCGCGGCGGTGCGAATGGCCGAAACCTGGACCGAACAGAACACCTATGCCAACGAGTTCGTCACGGCCGCATCCAGCGGCGCTCTGAGCGCGGCGATTCCCGATGGCACCGGCATGGTGACGCGCACGCTCGCCATGGGAGCGGGCGTGGAGGTCGAGAGCGCGCAAGTCACGCTCGAACTGGATCATCAGCGCTGGGGCGATCTGATCATCAAACTGATCTCGCCGGGAGGAACCGAAAGCATTCTGGTCAACCGGCCCGACAAGGCGCCGGGTAGCGCCGCCACCGATTTGGGTAACTCGTCGTCGGGTCCATTGAGCTTCAGCTTCAATACCACCCATGTGCTGGGAGAGCAAAGTGCGGGC
This sequence comes from Variovorax boronicumulans, assembly GCF_030812215.1. Classification (GTDB taxonomy): domain Bacteria; phylum Pseudomonadota; class Gammaproteobacteria; order Burkholderiales; family Burkholderiaceae_C; genus Variovorax; species Variovorax boronicumulans_C. Next base: position 32,027 of record NZ_JAUSSG010000007.1, read on the forward strand.
AATTGGACACTGCAAGTCATCGATGCAGCAACAGGGAAGGCTGGAGCGCTCAAGAGTTGGAAGCTGGATTTGTACGGCAAGAAGGCCGACACCAACGATGCGTATATCTACACCGATGAGTTCGGCGGCAAAGACCGGTTCATCGGCAGCACCCGAATACCCGATGTTCAGTTGCCAAGCACATTGATGGACAGCAACGGCGGAACGGACACGATCAACGCCAGTGCGGTGACAGGGAACAGCACGATCAACCTGCTCAACGGCAGCACCAGCACGATCGCGGGCAGATCATTAAATATCATGATCGGCGACATCGAGGTCGCGATTGGCGGCGATGGCAACGATACCTTGACAGGGAACGGCCTGAACAACGTGCTGGTGGGGGGGCGTGGAGCGGACGTTGTCAGCGGAGGCGGCGGCAACGATACGCTGGACGGTGGGAGGGGCAACGACGTACTCACGGGTGGAGAGGGCAGCGATCTTTTTGTCATCAGCAAGGACGCCGGAGCCCAAGATGTGATCGTCGATTTCGGAACGGGTAACAACGCAGCGGCTCCGGAAACCATTGCGTTGGTGGGCTTTGGCAAGTTGAATTTCGCCTCGCTCGCTCGCACCCAGGTGGGGGCCGACGTCCGGTTGGACCTGGGAGATGGTCAAAGCGTTTTGGTGCGCAATCGCCTGGTGGCTCAACTTGGTTCGGCGCAGTTGCAGTTCTTCGCGTCTCAGGCTGCGCTGCAGGCATGGCAGCAGGCTGGTCAGGGCTCGTCTAGCGGCACCAGCAGCAATGCCGTGCCCGAGGGTACTGCGGGCGATGATCTGCTGATCGGAGGTGATGGCAACGACACCTTGCTGGGCAACGCAGGCAACGACAGGTTGCTGGGCGGTGCAGGGGTGGACACGCTGGATGGCGGGGCTGGAGACGACGTCGTGGTACTGGACGGCGATCAAGGTCGGATTTCGTACTCGACGGGGCTGCCTGGGACGGGCGTGCGGACAGGCGGAGCTGGCGCAGACCGCTTCGTGGTCGCACCTGATGGCGGTGGTTCGCCGTCAATGGGCTTCTTCAGCAACGAGATTGGCACCAGCAATCTGATCTCGGACTTTGAGTTGACGGTAGACAAGATCGACCTGAGCCAGTTTGCCTGGATCAAGGATTTCAGTCAGCTCAAGATCAACAAGGCGCTGAACATCAACGGCAAGTTCATCACGCGCGTCCTGGCTCAGACTCCGGAAGGGGCGACGGTCTCGGTCGGACTTTCTGCCATCGAACCGACGGCGCTGAATGCCGCTCACTTCATCTTCGCGGGCAGTGCGGGCGCAACACCCTTGCCGGTGTCGAAGGTGAGTGCAGTCACGGTGGCCGGCGCGGCGCCTCTGGGGATCACCACTTCCCTGATTGCCAAGGCGGTGCAACCTTTACCTATCGTGGGCACCGGCAACAACGATGTTCTGACGGGAAATGCGGGCGCCAATACGATCAACGGAATGGCAGGCGCTGACAGCATGATTGGGCGCACCGGCGACGACACCTATATCGTCGACAACATAGGCGACAAGGTCAGCGAGTTGCCCGGCGGCGGCTATGACACGGTGCAATCCAGCGTAAGTTATCAGTTGGCAGACGATGTGGAGGCATTGCTGCTCGCTGGAGCCGCGAATCTCAATGCCACTGGCAACGGACAACGCAACCGCTTGGTCGGAAACGCAGGCAACAACCGCTTGGATGGCGGTGCGGAGGCCGACAGCATGGCGGGCGGAGCGGGCAACGATACCTATGTCGTGGAAAACCAGTTGGATGCGCTCCACGAAGACATCAATGCCGGAATTGACACGGTCCATTCTTCCGTTTCGTGGACGCTCGGCAGCAATCTGGAGAACCTCACTTTGACCGGCGTGCATGACCTCAACGCGACCGGCAACGAGCTTGCGAATCTCTTGACGGGAAATGCCGGCAACAACATCCTGGATGGCGCGCAAGGGGCCGACAAAATGGCCGGCGGTGCAGGCAACGATACCTACTACATCGATTCGACCGCCGACAGCGTGACGGAGGCTGCGAGCGAGGGACTCGATACGCTGTATGCCAGCGTCAACGTGACTCTCAGTGCCAATGTCGAAAACGCGGTTCTGTTCGGTGCTGCTACTTCGGCCACCGGCAACGCACTGGACAACACGCTGATTGGGAACAGCCTGGCCAATGTGCTGCTGGGCGGGGACGGCAACGACACCCTGGATGGCGGCACCGGCGCAGATGCAATGAATGGCGGAGCGGGTGACGATGTCTACTTCGTTGACAACGCGGGAGACACCATCACCGAACTAGCCGCCGGGGGACGGGATAAGGTCGTCACCGGGGTGACGGTCAATTTGACGACGCTGGGCGCGGGTCAACTTGAAGATGCCGTGATCGCTGGCGCATCCAATCTAAATCTCACCGGCAACGCATTGGACAACGTATTGACGGGCAATTCCGGCAACAACACGCTCAACGGCGGTGCCGGCAATGACACGCTGATCGGCGGCGCCGGCAATGACACCCTTGATGGCGCAACCGGCGTGGATACGATGACCGGAGGCACTGGCAGCGACGTCTATTACGTGGACAACATCGCCGATGTTGTGGCTGAGTTGCTCAACGAAGGCATCGACACGGTGGCCACCAACATCAGCTACACGTTGGGCGCGAACGTCGAGAACCTGACCATCAATACCACAGCCGCAGTGAACGGCACGGGCAACACGTTGAACAATGTCATCAGCATTGGTGCAGGAGACAACGTCGTGAACGGCCTGGGGGGCATCGATACCGCTTCGTACCGTCTTGCGACTTCGGCCGTGACCGTGAGCCTGGCAGTCGCGACGGCGCAGGCCACGGGTGGCTCCGGCAGCGATACGCTGCTCAACATCGAGAACCTGACGGGCAGCGCTTACAACGACAAGCTGACCGGCGACGCCAAGGCCAATGTCCTCGATGGCGGTGCAGGTGCAGACACGCTGATCGGCGGCGCGGGCAACGACACTTATGTGGTCGATGTTGGGGGCGACGTCGTCACCGAACTGACCAATGGGGGAACAGACCTTGTGCAAAGCGGTATCACCTACACGTTGTCGGCCAATGTGGAGAACCTCATCTTGACTGGCGCCGCAGCCATCAACGGCACTGGCAACGCCTCGGACAATGTGCTCACGGGAAACGCCGCCAGCAACACCCTGAGCGGTGGTGCCGGCAATGACACACTCATTGGCGGTGCGGGGGCAGACATTCTGACGGGCGGTGCAGGCAACGACATCTACCGGCTGGATCGAGGTTTTGGCCGCGATACGGTCGTGGAGAACGATGCAACCGCGAGCAATGCCGACGTGGCGCTTTTCGGCGCCGACATTGCTCCTGAGCAGTTGTGGTTCAGACAAGTGGGCAACGACCTGGAGGTCAGCGTGATTGGCGGCTCAGACCAATTCTTAATCGACGACTGGTATCTCGGAAACCGGTATCACGTCGAGCAGTTCAAGACCAGCGGTGGCAAGACTTTGCTGGACAGCCAGGTGCAGAACCTCGTACAGGCGATGGCCGGTTTTGCGCCGCCAGCAGCAGGGCAAACAACGTTGCCAGCGAACTATCAGAGCAGCTTGAGTTCCATCATTGCCGCCAATTGGCGCTGAGTTGGGATTGAGTACGAGATGAGGTGTACCGCTTGACTGCATCTGCGATGCGTCTCATCGGCGTGCGCGGGTAATGGCCCAGGCTGAGCTACGACGTCTTCATCGGTGCACCTACCAGTAAGACTCAGGGCTATGGCACCGCGAAGGGCACGCTTGGGTCCAACCTGAACGCGATTTTCTGATAAAGGAAGGATCCAATGAAAACAACGAACGTAAGAATTTCCGTGAACACCGCTGCCCTGAGATGGGGAGCACTCAGCATTGCCCTTCTCCTGTCCGCATGTGTCACCCAACCGCCACTTGCTGCGACCCAGCCAGACGAAGCCGCCGCCTCGGCGCCCGCGCTGAGTAGCTACGCTGCGGCCGACGGCCTCGTGCCAGTGGGCACGACGAAGGTGCGTTTGCGCGGCAAGTCTTATCCCGACGGTTTCGAGCAGTTGCGCATCGTGCGTCGCGATCACACGGGCCGGACGGTTGCGGCGCAGGTGGCGCTCAACGTCGGTCTTGCGGTGGTCACGGGGCGCGTGGGCGGTTTTGCTGCACAAGGCTTCTCCAAGGATGACCTGAGCGGCGATCCGGTCGCGGAACTGGCGGGGCAGCCATGGGCAAGCAATCCCGGCATGAAGGAGCTACCGGAGGCGCTGGAGGAAATCGCCACTCGTGTCTATGCGGACCGAGCGTGGAAGGAATTGCAGCGAGGCCGCAACGAAAGTGGATGGACGCGTGAAGACATGGCTGCTGCCGCGCAACTGCCCGCCGAGGCCGACGCGCCCATCAATCCTGGCGTATGGCGATTGGTTTACGAAAACCTGTCGGGCCAGGACGAGTTGTATCGTCTGCAGTTCAGTGCGGGCCTGGCCCTGGCAAGCCCGCGTTTCGGTCTTCCACCCATGCCGGCCAACTGCTCCTACCAGTCAGAGCCGGTGGCTTGGACCGCATGGCAGGCAGACGGCTGGCAGCGCCTGCGCGAAGAACGGGCCAAGGCTTTGGCACAGTGCGTAGAGACGTTGGGTCAGACCAAAGGGCGTTTGTGGTGACGTTGTTTCATCGCAGCGAGGAGTGTTCAGCAACGGGCGTGCAGTACCGGGTCCTGAGGCCGGACGACGTGTCCGCGTGGCCCATCGCAGTGCGGTGGTGGAGAGCATGCTGCCACCGTACGCGCGGATGCCGGCGTACAGCTTCTCCGCGTGCAGGGCGCCGCGACCCGGTGCATAGGCGAACACTGCACCGGAGGGCCAATGCCGTTCATCTGCGCCCACATGTAGCTTTTGGTCTGTGCCTTGCACCCCCCGGCTCCTTGAGCACCTGAACCGTGGTCTCGTCGCCTGAGATCAGGTCCGAGTCCAGGAGATAGTCGTGCAGTTGATGATCGGCTGCACGGACCGGCCGTGGCACACCACGCCCCGATTGGGCGCTCACTGAAGTACGGAGCCGTCAGCATTGCCATGCCCGGCGAAACTCCGCTTTGTGAACTGGACTCAAGCCAATGACCGGTTTGCGGTGGGCGCGCTCGCGAGGGTCTTTGGCTATGAGGTACCAAACAGTTGCAGGGCGGCAATAGCGATGGCCAAAGCGATCAGCGACATGGGCGTTGCAATGAGGGTCACGTATTTGCTCAGTCCCTTGGTCTGATACTGGGTCCAGAGACGACGCGCCTCCATGCGCTCAAGATAGGCAAGCCGCTTGCAGTGGGCTGCGAATGGACAAAAAAGCACGGTCGCCGTGACAACTAAACCGAGCCATTTCCACTTGGGCAAGCCGTCCACTCGCATGACGGCGTCAGCCATGTGAAGAATCCACAGCGAGAGCAGCAGGCCGCTGAACAGATAGTAGATGGTGGCCGTGCCGATTGCACCGTTCAATGCACCGCGAGGGCTTCTTTTTGCAGCGGCGATGCGTGCCCTTTGAGCAGGCTCGCGCAGCAACCGGATGCGCAATGCGATCAGTTGCTTGAGCAGCCAGCTGATCTGCTGACTGCGTAGAACATCGATCAGCCTAGTCAAAGCTTTCAATGGATTACTCAAGGCAGTCATAAGGCCGTAGGCAGCCAGTGCGCTCACTCCGACTTTGTTCAAAGTGTCCCAGTCATTCAGATAGTTCAGCGCGTCCATTACCTGTCCTTTCACAATATTGGGACTCCACGCTAGGGAGGTCTCACAACGGATGCAATGCACGCATCTGCGGAAGCGGTGCGAGTGTGATTTTTTGCACGTTGCAAAGAATCGAGGCTAAAGAAAACCCGCCAGAGCGCAGGACGCCTTGGCGGGCTGAACAGTAGTCCCGGGGAGGGTGAGGGGGAAAGTCACTTAAGGCTACCTGTGGAAATGGTGGCAGGCAAGCCACGTCCGATGACTGTCGGTACGGCTTAAATACTCATCGATTGATCGGGTGATGTGAAATTTGTGGCACGCGTCGTGTGAATCTGTACGCGTTAAACCTTTTTGACATTTGCTGCGCGAAGGTCCTCGGAAAATCCGGATCCACTGATGCCAGTGTCAGTGGCCCAGCATGTTGCTCCTGCGTCGCGCATGGCGGTCACGTTGCGCGATCCCAGGGGAAAAAAGAAACATGAACAAGTCGCTTTATAGAGTCGTCTTCAACCGTGCGCGCGGTATCCGCATGGTGGTGCAAGAAACGGCGGCAAGCGACGGCAAGGGCACCAACAAGGCAACGAGTGGCCCTGCACCGGCGGCGCCAGCGAGGGTGGCGGCTGCCGTGGTTTTGTTCGGCGCGTTGGTGGCATTGCCTGGACAAGCCCAGATCGTAGGTGCGCCGAATGTTCCCGGCAGCCTGCGTCCCACCGTGTTGATGGCACCCAATGGCGTGCCTCTTATCAATATCCAAAGCCCGTCCGCAGCGGGCGTCTCGCGCAACGTCTACAACCAGCTCAACGTCGGATCGAACGGCGCGATCTTCAACAACAGCCGCACGAATGCGCAGACGCAGCTCGGCGGCATCGTTCAGGGCAATCCGTTCCTCGCCAGAGGCCCGGCGCGCATCATCCTGAACGAAGTCAACGGCGGGAACTTGAGCCAGTTGCGCGGCTACATGGAGGTTGCGGGCCAGCGCGCAGAAATCATCATTGCGAATCCGGCCGGAATCAACGTGGACGGCGCGGGCTTCATCAATGCGAATCGCGCCACGCTGACCACAGGCACCCCGCAGCTCAATGCGCTGGGCGGCCTCGACAGCTTTCTCGTGCGTGGCGGCACCATCACCATCAAGGGTGCGGGCCTCGATGCCAGCAAGACCGACTACGCAGCCATCCTTGCGCGAGCCGTGCAAGCCAATGCGGGCATCTGGGCCAGTGAACTGAAGGTGGTGACCGGCGCCAACCAAGTCTCGGCCGACCACAGCCAGATCGCGTCGACAGCGGGGGCGGGTGCTGCACCGACATTCGCCCTGGACGTCGCAGCGCTTGGCGGTATGTACGCCGGCAAGATCGTGCTCGTCGGCACCGAAGCGGGTCTTGGCGTGCGCAATGCCGGCACCATCCAGGCCGCGCCCGGCACGCCTGCACTTGCGGGCGCAGGGCAATTGGTGGTGACCAGTGCGGGCCGGCTCGAGAACATCGGAACGATTCAGGCGACGGCCGATGCAAGCATCGCGGCGTCGAGCCTTGCCAACAGCGGCCGTATCAGCAGCGGCGGCAACCTGAAGGTTGCAACGCAGGACACGCTGGCCAATTCATTCAACGGCACGGGCGGCACGCTCGAAGGGGCGCGCGTCGAGCTCGCCAGTGCGGCGGGCAGCATCGACAACCGCAGCGGCGGTACGATCCGCCAGACCAGCAACGCGGCGCTGGAGATTTCAGCACCGGTCTTGAGCAACACCAGCGGCGGCGTGATCGGCCTGGAGCCGATCCCGGAGACGCCGTCGCAGCCCGCCGGCGGCGCGAATCCCGGTACTGGAAGTGGCACGGCCACTCCAGGCACGCCTGCTACGGGAGGCGGCACTGGCTCGGGAAGCAGCACCATCACGCCTGCACCGTATGTGCCGCCATCGCCAGGCACGATCACTGCAGCGAACGCGATTCTCAACGACGGTGGCCGCATCTACGCAGGCGGGCCGATCACGCTGCAGAGCGCGAACATCAACAACAACGGCGGGACGATGAGTCTCGCCAGCATGACGGTCAACCAGCCCACCTTCGACAACCACGGTGGCACGCTGAACATCAGCAACGGCTTCAGCGCGAATGTCGATCGCTTCGACAACAGCGGTGGCAAGCTCAATGCGGGCAGCCTGAACATCGCCACGAGCGGCGATCTGATCAACGTCGACGGCACGCTGACCAGCGCCAGCGACACCACGCTCACCGTCAGCGGCAAGGCGGACAACACACGCGGAACGATCTCCGCGACAGGTGTCTTGAATGCGAACGTGGCGGGCGCGACGAACAACACAGGAGGCACCCTTGCTTCCAATCAAGGCCTGAGGCTCGACACCGGCTCGCTGGACAACACGAAGGGCAGCATTCAGTCAGCACAGGCTGGCGTGCAAATCGCGGTGAGCAACCAGCTGGTCAATGGCAATGGTGGCACCGTCAATGCGGCCACGGACCTGAATGTTCAGGCGGGTTCGCTCGGCAACGGCGGTAGCTTGCGCGGCGGAAACGACGTCAGCGTAGCGGTCGGTGACGCACTGACCAACGACGGCAGCATCACCGCGGGGCGCCACACGACGATCACGGCCGGCAATCTGCAAAGCAGCACCACCGGCGTGCTCGGTGCGGGCGTGCAGAACGATGGCACGCTGGGCGCGGCAGGCGATCTGCGCGTCACGACCTCCGGTGCGCTGGTTGCCAACGGCAACAACGTCGCAGCCGGAAATGCCACGCTGCAAGGCGCGAGCGTCGATGTCTCGGGCAGCCAGACCAGCGCGGCCCATGTCGCCGTCACCGTGACCCAGGGCAACGTCACCACGAGCAAGGCCACGATCGTCACACCGGGCACCTTGAGCGTGACGGCCCATGCGCAGCCCGGCCAGACGCTGGTCAACGAAGGCGGCAAGCTCAACGCCAACCGGCTGGACCTGAAGGTCTCGAACATCGCGAACACCCAGGGCGGCGAGATCGTGCAGACCGGCACAGGCGCCACCCGCATCACGACCTCGGGCGTCATCGACAACAGCAGTGGCACGCTGGCGAGCAACGGCAGCCTGGCCTTCACCGCTGCGAGCCTGAACAACAAGGGCGGTACCTTGCGTGCCGCGCAGACATCGGACCTGACGCTCACGGTGGATGGCTTGGTGGACAACCGTCGGGGCGAGATGAGCGCTGGCGGCAATGCGACGCTCCAGGCGGGCAGCCTCGACAACGATGCTGGACGTGTCACAGCTGCGGGCGATGCATCGAGCACCACGAGCAGCACCACCAGCAACAAGGGCGGCACCATCGCCGCGAACGGCAACACGACCCTGAACGCCGGGAGCCTGGACAACGCAGGCGGTACCGTCTCCGCGTTGAACACCCTGACGGCAAATGTCCAGGGGGCGGTGGACAACACCACAGGCACGCTGATCGCCAACCAGACGCTCGTGCTCGATGCCGGCTCGCTGGTCAACGACAAGGGCGCGGTTCAGTCGACACAGGCTGCCGCCCGCTTGAACGCAGGCGGGGCCTTGAACAACGGTTCGGGCGTTGTAGGAGCTGCAACCGATCTGGGCATCAAGGCAGGCACTCTGGCCAATGCCGGCAGCCTGCGTGGTGGCAACGACGCCAGCGTCGCCGTGGGGGGCCAACTGGCCAACGACGGCAACATCACTGCCGGGCGGAACACCACCATCAAAGCCGGCAGTGTCCAGAGCGGCAGCACGGGTGTGCTGGGCGCAGGCATCCAGAGCGATGGCAAGCTTGGTACTACAGGTGATCTGAGCGTGTCTGGGGACGGCGCTCTCGTTGCGCACGGCACGAACGTCGCGGCTGGCAATGCCACGCTGCAAGGCGCGAGCGTCGACCTCTCCGGCAGCCAGACCAGCGCCGCGAACATCGCCATCGCCGCCAAGCAAGGCGACCTGACCACCAGCAAGGCCACAGTCGTCACGCCAGGCACCTTGAGCGTCACCGCCAACGGCAACGCGGCGCAAACCCTCGTCAACGACGCCGGCAAGCTCAGCGCGAAGCAACTCGACCTGAAGCTCTCGAACCTCGCCAACACCAATGGCGGCGAGATCGTGCAGACCGGTACAGGAGCGACCACCATCGCGATGAGCGGCACGCTCAACAATGACGGTGCACGCATCGCCAGCAACGGCCAGAGCTTGGTACTTCAAGCGAATGCGATCAAGAACACGGCCGGCAAGATCGAGCATGCCGGCACCGGCACGCTGAATATCGCGGGCGGCAACTACGGCGGCGCCAACGGACAGGTCACGACCAATGGCGCGTTGGTCGCTGCGATGAAGGGCACCTTCAATCAGGATGGTGGCAAGGCAGCGACCACCGCGAAGCAGATCACCATCGACGCGGGCTCCTTGAGCAACCGTGGGGGGCAGATCGTGCAGACCGGCGCGGGTGCGACTGCGATCACCGCCCGCGATACGCTGAACAATGACACCGGCCGCATCGCCAGCAACGGCCAGGACCTGACCCTTCGGGCCGCTTCGATCACCAGCAACGCCGGCAAGATCGAGCATGCTGGCACCGGCACGTTGACCATCGCCGGTGGCAGCTACAACGGCGCAGCGCGCGATGGCACAGCCGGCAGGATCACGAGCAATGGCTCGCTGGTTGCCGCATTGTCGAGTGCCTTCAATCAGGACGGCGGCGAGACCAGTGCGAAGCAGATCACCATCGACGCGGGCTCCCTGAGCAACCGCGGTGGCCAGATCGTGCAGACCGGCGGCAATGCCACGCGCATCACCGTGGCTGGTGTGCTGGACAACAGCAACCAGGGCACCATCGCGAGCAACGGCAACACGACCATTGCAGCTGGCAGCCTGATCAACCAGGGCGGTGCCATCCGCGCAGCCGAAGCCTCCAGCCTCGGCCTGACCGTGGGGGGGCTGCTCGACAACAGCAACAAGGGCGTCATCGGTGCGGGAGGCAACACCACTGTCGCTGCTGGCAGTCTGAACAACAACGGCGGCAGGGTCACCGCCGTCGGCAGGCTGGACGCCACCGTCGGCGGTGTCGCGACGAACCTTGGAGGCACCCTTGCCGCCAACGGCAACACCACGCTGGTGGCCGGCACGCTGGACAACAGCGGCGGCACAACCGCTGCGGTCAAGGGTGACCTGAGCGTCACGACCTCCGGCATCACGACCAACAACAAGGGCACGCTGCAGGGCGGGGCCAAGGCCACTTTGGTCAGTGGCGGATTGATCAATACAGGCGGCACGGTCTTCGGCGAAAGCCTGAGCGTGGACACCGGCGGCAAGGCACTGGACAACAGCAAGAAGGGCACGCTGGCGGCGACCACCACTGTCGACGTGAGATCGGGTGCCTTGAACAACGACACCGGCCTGATCCAGTCCGGTGGCGCAATGACCATCAACACCGATGGCAAGAAGCTCACCAACACCAACGCGGCGGGCTACACCAACAAGCAAGGCGGCATCGCCAGTGCCAACACGCTCACGCTGAAGAACGTGGGTGAGGTGGACAACGCGGCCGGCTTCATCGGCTCGAAGAACGCGCTGGATGCGAAGACCCAGGCCTTCTCCAACACGGGAGGGGGTACGGTGCTCGGCCAGGCCACTGTCGCCGTCAACACGAACGGCGCGGGCTATGACAACAGCGGTGGCCAGACGATGGCGGTGGGCGACCTCACCGTCGATGCCGGCAGCGTCACCAATGCCGGAGGTCTGATTCGCTCGATGGCCACGACCACGCTCAGGGCCGACACGGTCGACAACGCCAACACCCGAGGCGCTGAACAGGGCATCGAAGGCAAGAACGTCAACATTGCCGCACGGTCCATCGGCAACCACACGGGTACGATCCGTGCCGACGAGAACGTGGCCTTGACCAGCAAAGAGAGGATCGACAACACCTCCGGCCTGGTGTCCGCTGGCGCCACGCTTACCGTCAAAGACCCCGGCACATCCAAGTCACTGTCGGTGGTCAACACCGGCGGCACCCTGATCGCCGGCAAGAAAGTTGTGCTCGATGCCGGCTCGGTGACCTGGGACGGCAAGCTCCTCTCGCTGGGTGACATGGACCTCGCAGTGACGAAGGACATCGCCTTCGCGGCGGGCAGCGAGACCGTTGCCAACAACAACCTGAGTATCTCGACGACCGGCGACATCACCAACAACGGCAAGCTGGCCGCCGGCAAAGACCTCACGCTCACGGCGAAGGACATCAACAACACTGCCACCGGCGACATCCAGGGCAAGACCACCACGCTGAATGCCAGCGGCACGCTGACGAACCGGGGCGTGATCGACGGCAGCGTCACGCGCATCAACGCAGGGGTGCTGAACAACTACGGCACCGGCCGAATCTATGGCGACCGGGTCTCGATTGGCGCCGGCACGCTCAACAACGATGTCGATCCGGCATCCGGCGCGGCATCGGCCGGCACCATTGCTGCGCGCAGCCGTCTGGACATTGGCGCCGGCACGGTCAACAACCGCAACGGCGCGCTGATCTTCAGCGATGGCGACCTCCTCATCGGCGGCAAGCTGGTGGACGGCAAGGCCGTCGATTCGGCCGGCACGCTGAACAACCATGCTGCGACCGTCGAGGCCACGCAAAACGTCAATATCAAGACCTCGGTCCTGAACAACACCAACGGCGGGGTGACCTGGACGACCCAGACCCAATCCGATGGCACGCAGCACACGGAATTCGCGCTGCCGGGCAGCACGACGCGCTATGAAAAGAGCCAACTGGTCTTTGTGACCATCAACGGCACAGCTTCCTCGCCGGTCATGGCCCAGATCAATGGCGTGCTGTGGCCGAGTTTTGATAGCCATTCCGGACCGGTCACCGGCCAGTTCTCCGGCATCCTCGTTCCCTCCGCAAGCTATCCACTGTCCCGTTACAAGGCTTACTACGCGAACCCGCCGCGCAACAGCAGCACCCTCGCTGGCAGCCGTCCCGTGGGCACCGATGGCTCCGAGAGTTTCACAGAGCCCGGTGCCTGGTATTCGCGCACCGACCCGATCTGGGCCAGGTTCGGTGTGGCATCGCCGGCCACGGACACCCCGGACGACGCGCAGCGAGAGGCCTATCTCGAAGCCCACAAACGCCTGGACACCGCGACGGCTGCGTTCATCGCGGATGTTTACGCCAACTACGCCCGCTCCTACTACTACTGGGTGTACACCGAGTCGACCACCACGCCGGTGCTGCAGACCTCCGCGCCTGGCCGAATCATCGCCGGTGGCAAGATGGACATTGCCGTGGGCAGCGGCACCAACGAGATGAGCCAGATCCTCGCCGGCGGTGCGCTCAACGTCACCGGCGGAAAAATCGAAAACAGGAACGTCGAGGTTTCCGGTTCGCAGACCCGCAATGGCTGGCAGTTGTTCCAGGCTGGCGGGGGTGGTGGCGAGCAAGCGTCGCTCTACAACACCAGCGTCCCCATCACCGTGACTCTGGCCGCAGCTCGGCAAGAGGGCAACGTGGCGGTGGTCGGCAGCGGCACGGCCACGGGCAACCTGAGCCCCGGATACACCGACCAGGGCGTGGCCCGCGCGAGCGGCGTGAGCGGCAGCACCCCCGCGAGTGTGGGCGGTAGCACCAGCACAGCGGTGAATGCGCCTGACACAGCCTTGGGCAGTGGCGCGGGCGCCGCAAGCGGAGCACAAGCCAATGCCGCGATCGGAGGCGCTGCGGTTGGAGGCACAAGCGGCGTGGGTGGCTCAGGAGCGAACGCGGTGACAACTGGTACGGGAAGCCCTGTGGTCAGTCCGATCGTGCAGGTCAGGCTGGCGGCGAGCTCCGGCACCGAACAAATCGCGCGCACCACTTTGCCGGGGCTGAGTCTGCCCACGGCGAGCCTGTTCCGCTCACATCCGGAGGCTTCGAGCCGCTACCTGATCGAGACCGATCCACGCTTTGCCAGCTACCGCAACTGGCTCAGCAGCGACTACCTGTTGAACAACCTGGGGCAGGACCCCAACAACACCCTTAAGCGCCTGGGCGACGGCTTCTATGAACAGCGTCTGGTCCGCGAGCAGGTGGCTCAGTTGACCGGCTATCGCTATCTGGGCGGCTACGACAGCGACGACAAGCAGTACGCCGCCTTGATGGATGCTGGCGTGACCTTCGCCAAACAATACGGCTTGCGCCCGGGCATTGCCCTCTCGGATGCCCAGATGGCGCAGCTCACCAGCGACATCGTCTGGCTGGTGGCGCAGACCGTCACGCTGTCCGATGGCAGTACCCAGCGCGTGCTGGTGCCGCAGGTCTATGTGCGCGTGAAGAACGGCGACATCGACGGCTCGGGTGCGCTGCTGGCCGGCAAGGAGGTCAACATCAAGCTCGATGGTGACCTCGTCAACAGCGGCACAGTGGCTGGGCGCGAGACCGTGAAGATCAGCGCGCAGAACATCCAGAACCTGAACGGCCGCATCTCCGGCGGCAGCCTCGACCTGAACGCGCGAGCCGACCTGAACAACATCGGCGGCACGATCGATGCGGCGAGTCAGCTCAAGATCGATGCCGGTCGCGACATCAACGTGCGGACCACGACCAGCAGCAGCGGGTTGGCGTTGGACGTCTCGCCTGGTGCCGTGAGCCTGCGCGGCGCGACCATCGTGGACCGCGTGGCGGGCCTCTATGTGAGCGACCCGAAGGGCGTGCTGGTGGCCTCGGCAGGCCGCGACGTCAATCTGATCGGTGCCATCGTCTCCAATAGCGGCAAGGAAGGCACGACCGAGATTGGCGCAGGGCGCGACCTCAACCTCAAGACCGTCACGACTGCAAGGCAAGACGCCTCCTGGCGCGACACGCGTAACTTCCGCGCCGAGGTGAGCACCCAGGAGGTCGGCACCCGCATCGAGACCAGCGGCGATATCAGCCTGCACGCCAAGCGCGACGTGAATGTGCGCGCGGGCACCATCAACAGCGCGGACGGTGCGCTGGAGGTCGCCGCCAAGCGCAACATCAACATCGTCGAGGGCAATTCCGGTTCTGCCCTCAACGAGATGCGCTACGAAAGCGACAGCAGCTTCCTGGGCAGCGACACCAGCCTGCAGCGAGGCACCTCGAGCGGAACGCAGGTCATCGGCAGCAGCCTGGGCGGCAAGACCGTGACGCTGGACGCAGGCAACGACATCCGCATTCGCGGCTCCAGCGTCGTGAGCGACAAGGGCACCGAACTCTGGGCCGACAACAACATCACGATCGAGGCCGCGAAGCAAAACAAGGCCAGCGACTTCACGCGCGAGGAATCCCGCAGCGGGATGTTCGATGCGAGTTCAGGCTGGACCTGGGGCCAGCAGCAATCGAGCAGCAGCGGCAGCCGCGAGCAGAGCACCGCGGTGGGCAGCACCGTGGGAGCCATCGGCGGCAACGTCATCATCACCGCCGGCAACCAGTACCGGCAGGTGGGCAGCGACGTGATCGCGCCGGGCGGCGATGTCGACATCCAGGCGCGCAATGTGCGGATCGTCGAGGCCCGCGAGACCAGCCGCAGCGACAGCAAGCAGAGCTTCTCGCAGAGCGGGATCACGCTGGGAATGAAGGCCCCTTTGATCGACATGCTGCGCAACTTGGAAGACACCACGCAGGCCATGCGCGACACCAGCAGCGATCGCGTCAAGGCGCTGGGTGCCGCGAGCACGGCGCTCAGTGGCTATTCGGGCTACCAAGACATCGCGCAGCAGGCTGCGACACAAAACAAGAACGGTACCGGGGCCGTCAGCATGGGCGCCACGCTGACCATCGGCAGCAGCTCGAGCGAGTCCACGCATACGCAAAGCAGCGACACCTCGGCGGGCTCGCGCGTGCAGGCCGGCGGCAACGTCACCATAACGGCCACGGGCGGTGGGCGCGACTCCAACATCCTCGTGCGCGGTAGCCAGATCGACGCGGGCAAGAACGGCAATCTCGCGGCCGACAACAGCGTCGCGCTGGAAGCGGCGGCCAACACGCAGAAGCAAAGCTCCACCAGCCGCAGCAGCAATTCAAGCGTCGGCGTGGGCATGTCCTTTGGTGAGACCAACGGCTTCTCGCTCGAAGTGGCCGCCGGCAGCCAAAGGGGGCGTGACAGCGGCACTGATGGCGCGTGGGCAAACACCACGGTCAATGCCGGGCAAGAGGTCAACATCGCCAGCGGCGGGGACACCTCCCTTCGGGGCGCCACGGTGGGCGGAAAGCGCATCAATGCCGACGTGGGCGGCAATCTGCGCATCGAAACCCTGCAGGACACCAGCACCTACAACAGCCAGAACAGCGGAGCCGGCTTCAGCGGCAGCTTCTGCATCTACATGTGCTCTGGCGGAGGCGTGAGCGTCAGTGCGCACAACATGCGCGGTGATGGCGACTTCGCGAGCGCCACGAAACAAAGCGGTTTCTTTGCGGGCGACTCAGGCTTCGGCGTGAAGGTGGCGGGCAATACGAGCCTTGTGGGCGGTGCCATCGCCAGCACGGATGCGGCGGTGGATGGCGGCAAGAACAGCTTTGCTACTGGCAGCCTGACGATGACCGATCTGGTCAATCACGACATCTTCCAGGGTAGCGGGTACAGCGTGAGCGTCAGTACTTCCGGATCGCCGGGCGTGGGCATTGGCGACAACGATGTCAATCAGAGCAGCGTGACCCAGAGCGGCATCTCGGGCATTGCGGGCAACACGAATGTGCGTACGGGAGTGGATTCGACCAACGCGCTGCGGCAGACAAACGCGCAGCGGGCGATGGCCGAAGTGCAAGCAGAGGTCTACCTGACCTCGACGTTTGGTCCGCAGGCTACCCGCTTCGTTGCGCAGTATGCGCAGGACCAACTGAACAAAGCCAACGCGCTGTTGGCCTTGGCGCAAAACGAGCCCGATCCGCAAAAACGCAGAGCCCTGGAAGATCAGGCCACACAGATCATCAGTGCATGGGCAGAAGGCGGGACATCGCGTGGATTCCTGCATCTGATTGTGGGTGGCTTGACAGGTGGCGCTGGCGGCGCTGCAGGGGCTGCGGCGAGTGCGTTGGTGACGCCGCAGATCAGCGCGCTGTTGGAGGACAGCGGGACTCCTCCGGCGTTGCGGGTGGCCTTATTGACGCTGACTGGCACATTGATCGGCGGGGTGGGTGGTGCCGCAGGTGCGGCCGCCGGTTTCAATGAGGTCACAAACAACGGGCTTGGAACGGTCATCAAGCGGGTCGGCATCGCTGCGGTGGCGTTCTGCCTGAAGGACAGCAAATGCTTGGAGCTGACGGGGGCCACGGGCGTAGAGATTCTGAGGCAAGCCGAACTACGCCGACAGAGCGACGCGAACCTCAGTGAAGAAAACGCGCTGCTGCTCGCACTGACGGACTACGGTGCATCGACCATCACGGGGCGGCCCGCATCGCCGCTTCCGCCGCCTGACCCGATGGTTAATGTGCCGATCCGCCCGGATCAGGCTGGCGGTACCAGCACGTCAGGTGACGTGCTTCCAGGACACAGCACGCCGGGGTACGACGGAACGAATCCCACTGGAGGAAACACGTCGACGACGACGACAAATTACGGGCCAATGGGATGGATTTTGATGACGAGCCAGGGAACTGGCTCTCCATCAACGCCGCAAAGCATCGGAGACATCGACGGCACAACGGTGTTTACGCAACCTTCGCAAGGCCAGCGCAACTCGGGGCAAAACGCTGGGGTGCGTTTGGGTGAATGGGGTGAAGGGGAATATCTAGCTGGCGGACTGCTTAATCAGTTATCGCCAGGAGGGAGACCGATACAGAACAGCAGCGGTAACGGTGCCGACTACATCGGGGGCAACATCGATCATTCCAAAAAGGAAATCCCGGGGTTCGAGGTCAAGACGACTGATACTGGGAACAGGCAACCGGTGGGGGATTTACCGGTTCGGATGGAGGACTGGATCAAAGAGGCTGCAGCGAACAGTACGATTTCTGGGAAGCCGATCAGTCCCTCGGATCAAGCCTACGCGTTCTATTTGAACAGTTTGCTTCTGCAGGGTTATACGATCAAACCATACGTGGTTGAGGTCGCTGTTCCCGCGCAAGGTCAGACTGGTCGCCCGACAATCCAGGTTACGCCCTGGCCAGTACCCAGGGGGACCTCACGTCCACGAATCGCGCCGCCTTGAATCAGTCGGCTTGCCTCACTCGTAGTGAATAAGAGAATGCTGAGAAAAAAGTCATGAATCTTGCACCTTCAGAAATTGAGCCATTCAAGTCGTGGCCCGGAATCAAGCGTTATCTGGCCAATGAGGCTGAGTGGCAGAAACTGCATCGGAACAATCAGCGGAAAATTCTTGAGCGCTATGTAGCTTCTGGGAACGTCCTTTTTGTTTCACCTGAGACAGGCAAGGAAGAAACCGTCGAGCGGCCGTTCAAGTTCTACCTAGGCTCGCCGCTGTCGATGACTGCCAAATCGGGCGTCATCACTGGTACGTCGCTTGCAGCGACGGGACGCGATCCGCAAGATTTGCTGGCAAGTGCGGTGCTCTACCAGGAACTGGCGAGTCTTCGAGGTTTTCTAGTGGAGTCGGAGTTTCCAGCCAAATTTGGCCGCAAACTAGGGATGTTTAGTATTTCGGATGCGGGATGGCTAGGAGTCGCCGCATCCGTTGGCGCAGTGGAAGTCGTGTCACGTTGGGCCCCTCTACTGGTCGCAGCCACTCGCGAAGGGTACTTGCATGCTGCAAATTTCCGCGGCATGCAGCACTGGTTGCTTCGCCTATGGTGCAGAGCACACGACCTAGACTATCCAGATACCAGTTATCCGCGCTATGACATTGCCGAGAGAGTTCTGGAAATGTGGAATACGCAGGATACGGATGCGCTTGGAGCTTGGCTGGTGCAACTTTGCAATCTGCATACTCGCCTGAGCATTTCCAAGCAGTTCAACGATTTCGCCAATTCGTTCAGCCACTTCCCTGTTGAAGTACTACTGCTGCTTCGACTGCGCGAGCAAGCAGGAATTGTGAACCCCGAAGTTGATCATCCAATCATGAAATTTCCTTGGTCGCGCTTGTGGCCGGTTAAACCCGCGGAACCAGACGAATTGCTTTTCGGCATTTATCGGCGGCTCGAGGCTGACGAGGGCATCACGGTATCGGGCCTCTATCAGCAACTTCTCTTGGTATGACAGCGCGCGCATTCTGCAAATTGAACGGTGAATATTGAAATGAAATATCAGACAGTCTTTGCAGCTACCTTGGCGTGTATTGCACTCTCCGCCTGCCGGACTGCCCCCTTGTACTAACCCACCCGCCGCGCACTGATAGCCGCAGAAGAAGATGAAGAACGCACCACGGTCGGCCACCCCGTATCGGGTACCGCCATCGCTCAATTGCGCACCGGCATGACCTATGCCGACGCCCTCAAGATCATGGGCAAGCCGGACGCTGAGACAGTGAACAACACCGGCAAGGCATGGATACCGACGTACAACGGAACGGATCGTTGGCGCCATTACCTTGCCTACAAAGGTCAGGGCGTGCTGGTCTTCGCCGGCGCGGCAGGTGGAGAGATTGTCGAGATATCCCGCACCAAGGCCTACCCACCCGACGTGCTGATTCAAATCGTGCACAACCCCAAGGACACCGGAAAGTTCTGAGGGCGTCGTTCAAGCAAGGTCTGCCGGGCTGGGGTCGCGCAACTTCAGCTTGCGGCGATGCAAAAGGAACCAATCAGGGAGAGAAATTGAGAACGAATTCGCGCGCTATATTGGCCGGCATGGTGTTGGGTGTCCCTCTGGTGGCGTTGGCCCAGCAGACGCCAACAACTCCGGCATCGTTCGTCGAGCAGCAACGCCAGAAGGAGCGCGAACGCGCTTTGCGCGAACAGAACGAACGCACCGTCGATCAGCGTCCTCAGGCTGCCCCGCCAGCGCCCGCACAGCGCATCCCAGAATCCGAGTCACCGTGCTTTCGCATCGACCGCGTGCGGTTGGTCGGGGAGCAGTCCGACGCCTTCCAATGGGCCGTTGCCGATCTCTCGGGCCCCGAGGGCAACGACTCGCCGGTGGGGCGTTGTCTGGGCACCGCCGGTGTCAACGTGGTGCTTGCGCGTGCCCAGCAAGCGGTCATTGCCAGGGGATGGGTCACCAGTCGCGTGCTGGCCGCACCGCAGGATCTGTCTACCGGCACCCTGACCCTGTCGCTCGTGCCCGGCCGTATCGCAGCCATTCGGACAACGTCCGATTCTTCGTCCACGCTACTCGGCAGCTCCGTCTTGCTGGCCACGGCCATTCCCGCACGCCCCGGCGATCTGCTGAATCTGCGCGATATCGAGCAAGGCCTCGAGAACCTGAAACGCGCACCCACCGCCGAAGCAGACATTCAAATCGAGCCATCGACGGCGCCGAATGCCAGGCCCGGCGACAGCGATCTTGTCGTCAAGTACGTGCAATCCAAGAAATGGCGGATCAATCTGAGCCTGGACGACAGCGGCACCAAGGCCACTGGCCGCAACCAGGCTGGCGTTACCGCATCGTTTGACAACCCCTTCGGCCTGAACGACCTGTTCTACGTCAGCGCCAACCACAGCATCAACAGCCACTTCCTTTCGGAGCCGAGCTACGGCACCGAAGGACAGGTCGCGCACTACTCCTTGCCCTTCGGCTACTGGATGCTCGGCTTCACGGCAACGAACAGCCAGTACCACCAGAGCGTTGCTGGCCTGAACGGCGACATCGTCTACGCTGGCAAGACCAACAATGCCGAGGTCAAGCTCTCACGCCTGGTCTACCGCGACCAGAGCAGCAAGACGACGGTGGCGATCAAGGGCTTCCGCCGCGAGTCGCGCAGCTTCATCGAAGACCAGGAGATTGAGGTACAGCACCGCGTGGTCGGCGGTTGGGAGCTGAGTCTGAGCCACAAGGAATACATCGGCGAAGCCACGCTCGAAGGCACGCTGGCCTACAAGCGCGGCACCGGCGGCTTCGGCTCGCGCATCGCGCCGGAAGAAGAGTTCGGCGAGGGCACTTCGCGCCTGAGGCTCTATACGGCCGACATCAGCCTCAACGCGCCGTTCAAGCTCGGCGAGCAGAAGCTGCGCTACTCGGGCCTCATCCGCGCGCAGTGGAACCGCACGCCGCTGACGCCGCAAGACCGCTTCGCCATTGGCGGACGCTACACGGTGCGCGGCTTCGACGGCGAGACGAACCTCATGGGCGAGCGCGGTTGGCTGCTGCGCAACGACATCGGATGGGCCATGGGGCAGAGCGGGGCGGAACTCTACGTCGGCGCTGACTATGGTCACGTCGGCGGTCGCTCCACAGCCGACACGCTTGGCCGCAACCTGGCGGGCGCTGTTGTCGGCGTGCGCGGCCAATGGACCAAGCTGAGCTACGACTTCTTCGTCGGAGCGCCCATCAGCAAGCCCGAGGGGTACCGCACGGCGAAGGTCACACTGGGATTCAACCTGAATGCCAATTTCTAAGCTGCATTCCGCCGAAGAAGACCTGGACTCCTACGTTTTTGAGAGTAAATGAGCCGTGACTGAACACAATGACTCAAGGGTCGAGCAGACCTCCATCGCGATGAGTCCCGGCGTATCAATGCGCGTGTACTTCATGCCGCGCCGGGATACCTCATTGAGGTCCTTCTTGTATGGATTGTTGTTCTTGTGGGTCTACCTCACAGCCGCCACGATTCTCTATTTGTATACCCGTCTCCATATGCATGGCATGTGGTTTCTCGTCGCCTCATTGGGCCAATTGGTGTTGCATTTCTATATGACAACAGAGATTCTGAAAAGCAGCGACGAAGTTGAACGCCTGATCGGGTACGGACTGGTACGGGAGGAGGGCGTGATGCGGTTCTGCGGATACGCACCTCGGCGGCGTCGCTTGCGAACGCTTGGGCTACCCATTCGATCTGTTGAAGAAGTGAGCTCGAGAGTTCTGGTTCATTTATCTGATGGCAGCCAGATTCAACTCCCCAAACTGAGTCTGGAGGGGCAACGCTTGTTCCAGAGCGTCTTTGAAGCAATGTGCGGGGGAGCAAATGCCAAAACGCTGAGAGAGCAGTACACGAGCCTCGCGCCTGGGCTTATCTTTACTTTGGAGTACAAGGATGCACCGCAGTTGCCGAAGTGGCAATACTGGGCGTCAGTGAGCTTGGGAGTTCCCTGTATCTATGCGGGATCGAAACTGTTTGAACTGCTGTTCCAGTGATCGCAACGCAATCAGCTACAACTTCTTTGTAGGCGAGTCCATCAGAAAGTCCGAGGGCTATCGGACGGTGAAGGTCACGCTCGGGTTCAACCTGAACGCGAGCTTCTGACGAGACTCGATCACCGATTTATCTATGAACCTCAAACACGCAGTGACGCAAGACAGTGGGATCAGCATGCATGGAAATTTCAAGGCCATTGCGGCTTTCGCATTGACTGCGGTGATGCTCGCAGGCTGCGCCGCTCCGCCCTACCGCGCGCCTGGCACCGAGACGGCCCCTCTTTCCAGCCTTGCCGTCGTCAAGTCCGGGCCGCGCGGAGCCTCCTACTTTCATTCGATAGATGGAGAAAGAGTCCCCCATGTGCTTCTGCCGGTGGACCGCTGGGAAGTCGCGCCGGGTGAGCACGCCGTAGTGGTCGGGCTCAGGACGATCCCTCAGATGCAGGCGAGCACGATTCCGATGAGGTTCGTAGCGCGAGCTGGGAAAACCTATGTGATCCAGTATGAGGTCAAGACCTCGTGGGGGCGTGGCACGTGGCGTGGATGGATCGAAGACGAAAGCGGTACGACGGTCTCGTTCCCAGACACCGATCAGTCAAGGCGGTGAAGAAAGAGAACTGGAGGAGAACTGTAAACCATGCAAGTTGAACCGCTGAACTACTGCGCGCACGCCATCGAAGACCTGCAGAAGCTCGAACGGGCGCTGCGGCCTGTTGCCCTGCAATCCGCACGAACCGTGCTTCGGCTCGCCGACCTGCTACGCCGGAGTGTCAAGTTTATCTTGCCCAATTGTTGTGACCTGATCGATCCCGAAGAGATGAAGCAGGCGCACCTTGATCTGTTTCGTCTCCCATTCCCTGTGGTCGCCCTGGAAGCGCCGTGGCAGCGTGAGGCTGGTCCCGACCAAATAGGGGAGTTCAAGCAGTTACCGGCGACCAAGCGGATCGCGCTGTGCTGGGAAGCAAGTGCAGCGCACGAAGTCATGCCCGGCCTCAACGAGATCCTGCAGAGGTTCCCCCAGGGCGGCGTGTTCGTTGTGCCCATCTACTGGGGGCCATCCTTCGACTCGTGGAATATTGCAATCGGCGGAGCGTTCCTGCCCTACGACAACGAGATCGTGACCGTCACGGACTCACACCAAATCCTGCCGGCTTCGCGCATTGCGCATGAAGCAATGGCAGAAGCCGGCCGGAAACTGGGCAAACAGTTCAGCGCCGAGCCGTTTTGGCTGTTGCGTGAACATTTCGAGCAAGCTGTCGCCCAATACGGAAGTGTCGACAAGGCCTACGCGCAGATCATGCTCGACACCCATGACGAAATCATGGTGCTGATCCAAGTCTGCAGCGTGCTGAACTGCGCCAATGTCGGCACAGCCGACGTAGCCGCCCCCGAGGCCTTGAACAAGAAGCGGCGGGCCAAGGGCAAGCAGCCTTTTTTTAGCTACAAGGTCCTGGAACTTTCGGACGAGCGTCGTGCCCCTGGTGCTGGTCGAGGCAGCGGATCGCACGGGGCACCGCGAATGCATCTGCGGCGTGGCCATCTGCGGCGCTTGCAGGAGAAGGTCGTCTGGGTACGCCCATCGATGGTCAATGCGAACTCCGAGCACGGCATCGTCGCAAAAGACTATGCAGTGAAGTCAACGCGCGCGCCGGGCCATTGAGCGGAGGGCACCACGAGCCTCGACCCGGGGTCGAAGCCTGATCGGCATGCCCAATGAGGGCCGCAATCCCGACGCCATGCACTGCATCAAGCAGAGTAGCGGCCTGCGGGGGGCGGTGAGGCGGCGCATGCCAAGCGGGCTTAACCAAAGAAACTGGTTGGCAACTGCCCATCGGGGCCTTGCACGGCCACCAAGGCGCCCAACCTAGCCCGCGCGATACCGTTTGTTGTACACACTTGGGCCGCGCTGGGCGCCCGGGCCTTTGCCAAGCAAAACATGGGCAAAACCATTGCATACGGCTCGGCGCGCCGCCCCAGGGGCGGCCGGCAACAAAAAAGCCCCAGTAGCGGGGCAGCTACTGGGGCCATAGTTTGGCGGAGCAGGCGGGATTCGAACCCGCGGAGGGCTATTAACCCTCACACGCTTTCCAGGCGTGCGACTTAAACCGCTCATCCACCGCTCCTGAGCCCACGATTGTAGCAGTCGCTCAGGTCGGATTCGACGGCTTGCCGGCCTGAACCATGCGCATGGCCGATGCGATGAGTGCCGCCGTCTCGGTCATGTTGCTCGGGACGATCAGCGTGGTCTTGGAATCGGCCGCGACCTTGCCGTAGGCATCGACCGCACGTTCGGCCACCTTGAGCTGCACGGCCTGCTCGCCGCCGGGCTTCTGGATGGCCGCTGCCACACGTTCGATGGCATCCGCCGTTGCCGTGGCCACCGCGGTAATGGCGGCTGCCTCACCCTGCGCATTGTTGATCTGGGCCTGCTTTTCACCCTCGGAGCGGGCGATGAAGGCCTCGCGCTCGCCGGTGGCGATGTTGATCTGCTCCTGGCGACGGCCTTCCGAAGCCGCGATCAGCGCGCGCTTGCCGCGCTCGGCCGTGATCTGCGCCTGCATGGCCAAGAGGATTTCCTTCGGCGGCGTCAGGTCCTTGATTTCGTAGCGCAGCACCTTCACGCCCCAGTTGAGCGCGGCCTCGTCGATGGCGGCCACCACCTGCGCGTTGATGACATCGCGCTCCTCGAAGGTCTTGTCGAGCTCGAGCTTGCCGATCACGCTGCGCAGCGACGTTTGCGCGAGCTGCGTCACGGCCACGATGTAGTTCGACGAACCGTAGCTTGCGCGCATCGGATCGGTCACCTGGAAGTACAGGATGCCGTCGACCTGCAGCTGCGTGTTGTCGCGCGTGATGCAGATCTGGCTCGGCACGTCGAGCGGAATTTCCTTCAGGCTGTGTTTGTAGGCCACCCGGTCGATGAACGGGATCAGGAAATTGGGGCCAGGCGTCATGGTGCCGTGGTATTTGCCCAGGCGCTCGCGCACCCAGGCGTTCTGCTGCGGCACGAACTTGACCGACTGGCTGATGAAGATGATCGCGATGACCAGGATGATGAGGGGGACCGAAAATTCCATGGTGCTCTTCCTTGTTCCGAGTTCTTGAGTTCTGACTGACTAGATCTTGTCGACGACGAGGCGGCTGCCGACCACCTCGACCACGCGGTGCTCGCCCGTCGACGGTGCATGTCCTGCGCGCTGCACCACCGTCCATTGAGCGCCGCGGTAGCGCACGGTAGCGGTGCCGTCGGGGTTCCATGCATCGACCTGCACGCTTTCGCCGATGTCGAGGTTTACGTCGCGGTTGGTGCCGGCGCCCGCTGCCCGCGGGCGCTTGCGCTGGATCGAGTACCAGACCAGCACGGCGCCCACGCCGATCACGGCCGCAACGATCAATTGGGTGATGGTGCCGAAGCCCAGGTGCGCCGCGATGGCCGCGGCCGCGAAGCCGGCCGCCAGCAGGAGCAGGTAGACCGTGCCCGAGAGCAACTCGACCACGATGGCGGCTCCCGCGATCAGCCACCAAATGGTGGAATTCGCCATGACAACTCCTCTTTTTGCTTGTTCGATGCGCGCCATTCTGAGGCATAAGGCGCCAAGCGCTTGCCCCACGTAGGGGTACTGACCTCAAGGAGTGCCCGGTACCGCCATCGCTCGAATGTCTTGCACCAGGCTGACCAAATTCTTCATCTGAATTCCGTACACTTCGCGCCTCATTGCCTGTCCGGAGCCCCGCTCATGAAATTTCGCTTTCCCATCGTCATCATCGACGAGGACTTCCGCTCCGAAAACACTTCGGGCCTCGGCATTCGCGCGCTCGCGCAGGCCATCGAGACGGAGGGCTTCGAGGTGCTGGGCGTCACGAGCTACGGCGACCTGAGCCAGTTTGCCCAGCAGCAAAGCCGTGCCAGCGCCTTCATCCTGTCGATCGACGACGAGGAATTCACCATCGGCCCCGACCTCGATCCGGCCGTGCTGAGCCTGCGCAGCTTCATCGGCGAGGTGCGCCGCAAGAACGCCGACGTGCCGATCTACATCTACGGCGAAACCAAGACCTCGCGCCACATCCCGAACGACATCCTGCGGGAGCTGCATGGCTTCATCCACATGTTCGAGGACACGCCCGAGTTCGTGGCGCGCCACATCATCCGCGAGGCCAAGGCGTATCTGGAGGGCGTGCAGCCGCCGTTCTTCAAGGCGCTGATCGATTACGCCGAAGACGGTTCGTACTCCTGGCACTGCCCGGGCCACTCGGGCGGCGTGGCGTTCCTCAAGAGCCCGGTGGGCCAGATGTTCCACCAGTTCTTCGGCGAGAACATGCTGCGTGCCGACGTCTGCAATGCCGTGGAAGAGCTGGGCCAGTTGCTCGACCACACCGGCCCGGTGGCGGCCAGCGAGCGCAATGCGGCGCGCATCTTCAATGCCGACCATTGCTTCTTCGTGACCAATGGCACCAGCACCAGCAACAAGATGGTGTGGCACCACACGGTGGCGCCCGACGACGTGGTGGTGGTCGACCGCAACTGCCACAAGTCGATCCTGCACGCGATCATCATGACCGGCGCGATTCCGGTGTTCATGAAGCCCACGCGCAACCACTTCGGCATCATCGGTCCGATTCCCAAGAGCGAATTCGAGCAGAGCGCCATCAAGGCCAAGATCAAGGCCAACCCGCTGCTCGCCGATGTGGACCCGAACAAGGTCAAGCCGCGCGTGATGACGCTCACCCAGTCGACCTACGACGGCGTGATCTACAACACCGAGACCATCAAGAACATGCTCGACGGCTACGTCGACACGCTGCACTTCGACGAGGCCTGGCTGCCGCACGCCGCCTTCCATCCGTTCTACGGCGCCTACCATGCGATGGGCAAGCGCCGCGTGCGGCCGAAGGAATCGCTGGTGTTCGCCACCCAGTCCACGCACAAGCTGCTGGCCGGCATCAGCCAGGCCAGCCACGTGCTGGTGCAGGACTCGCAGAACCGCCAGCTCGACCGTGACCTCTTCAACGAAGCCTACCTGATGCACTCGTCCACGAGCCCGCAGTACGCGATCATCGCGAGCTGCGACGTGGCCGCCGCCATGATGGAGCCGCCCGGCGGCACCGCGCTGGTGGAGGAGAGCATCCTCGAAGCGCTCGACTTCCGCCGCGCCATGCGCAAGGTCGAGGAGGAGTTCGGCAAGGACGAGTGGTGGTTCAAGGTCTGGGGCCCCGAGAAGCTCGTCGACGAAGGCATCGGCCGCGCCGAAGACTGGATCATGACGGGCGAGAAGAACGGCAAGCCGAAGAACAAGAAGTCGCCGCGCAACTGGCACGGCTTCGGCGAGCTGGCCGACGGCTTCAACATGCTCGACCCGATCAAGTCGACCATCGTCACGCCCGGCCTCGACCTCGAAGGCAACTTCGCCGAAACCGGCATCCCCGCCAGCGTGGTGACCAAGTTCCTCGCGGAGCACGGCGTGATCGTGGAGAAGACAGGGCTGTACAGCTTCTTCATCATGTTCACCATCGGCATCACCAAGGGCCGCTGGAACACGCTGCTCACGGCGCTGCAGCAGTTCAAGGACGACTACGCGCGCAACCAGCCGATGTGGCGCATCCTTCCCGAGTTCTGCCAGCAGCACCCGGGCTACGAGCGCCTGGGCCTGCGCGACCTGTGTCAGCACATCCACCAGCTCTACGCCCGCTACGACGTGGCGCGCCTGACGACCGAGATGTACCTGAGCGATCTCACGCCGGCCATGAAGCCGAGCGACGCTTTCGCCCACATCGCGCACCGCAAGACCGAGCGGGTGGAAATCGACGAGCTCGAAGGCCGCATCACGACCAGCCTGATCACGCCGTACCCGCCGGGCATTCCGCTCCTGATTCCGGGCGAAGTGTTCAACAAGAAGATCGTCGACTACCTGAAGTTCTCGCGCGAATTCAACCTGCAGTGCCCGGGTTTCGAGACCGACATCCACGGCCTGGTGGCGCGCATCGACGAGACGGGCAAGAAGCGCTACTACGCCGACTGCGTTCGCAAGGCCGGCTGATCGATTGGCCGGTCAGGAGTGCGGGGCGTCTTCGCGCACCCGCATGAATCGCGCAAAACGCGGCAGGCCGCTGGCATTGGTGCCATTGAAGCGATAGGTGACCCAGGCGCCGATGGCGGGCGGGTTCTCGCGCTCGGCATCGGTCAAGCCGCTGCCGAGCTTGAAGCGCTTGCCCTCGGGCGTCTCGACGACGAGGGCGCCGAGCCGGTGGCTGTTGCGGCCTTTCCCGGTCACGTGGCCGACCACGCGAGCCTCGGCATCGTCGTAGGGCTTGACCTTGAGCAGGTCGTTGTTGCGCTCGCCGCGGTAGAGCGAACTGCCGCGATGCAGCATCAAGCCCTCGCCGCCCATCTTCACCGTCTTGTCGAGCAAGGCCTGCAGTTCGGCGTGCGTGGTGGCGCGTTCCTGCGGGACGAGGATGACCCACGGTGCATCGGTGATCGGGAGCAGCTTGCGCAATGCCGCCAAACGGGTGGTGAAGTCGCCCGGCTGGGCCGGCATGTCGAACACCATGAAGCGCATCTCGCGCCAGGCAACGTCGTTCGGCGTCTGGCTGCGTGCGGTGGACACCGCGTGCGAGAAGCGGCCGCGGCCTGCCCACAACTCGCCATCGAGCGGCTGCTTCGGCAGCGACGCGATGAACCATGCGGGTGCTGCGACGGGCTCGCCGCCGCGTGTCCAGAGCTGCTTGCCGTCCCAGTAGCCGCGCACGCCGTCGTATTTTTCGCTGACCCAGTAGTCGGCCAGCGACATGCCGGGACGGTAGACGTCGGCCAGCATCAGCGGGGGCGCGGTGTTGCGCGCAAATGCCGGCTGGACCAGGGCCAGGCCCAGCGTTGCCAGCAAAAGGGAGCGTCGATTCAGCACGATGCTATGAAATGGATAGCGAAAAACGGCCGCAGGGCAGCCGCTTGCCGGGCCCGGTGGACCTTATTCCGCCATGCCCCCGACGACGTTGCTGAAGCCGCCGTCCACGTAGGTGATCTCGGCGGTCACGCCGCTGGCCAGGTCGCTCAGCAGGAAGGCGGCGACGTTGCCCACTTCCTCGATCGTCACGTTGCGACGGATCGGCGAGGCATCGGCCACCGCCGCCAGCATCTTTCCGAAGCCCTTGATGCCGCTCGCGGCCAGCGTCTTGATCGGGCCGGCGCTGATGCCGTTCACACGCATGCCCTTCGGGCCGAGGGACGAGGCGGTGTAGCGCACCGAGGCTTCGAGCGAGGCCTTGGCCAGGCCCATGGTGTTGTAGTTGGGCAGCGCCCGCTCGGCGCCCAGGTAGGTGAGCGTGAGCAGGGCCGACTTATCGTTGAGGTAGGGCAGGGCGGCCTTGGCCATGGCCGGGAAGCTGTAGGCGCTGATGTCGTGCGCGATCTTGAAGCCTTCGCGAGAGAGGCCGTCGAGGAAGTCGCCTGCGATGGATTCGCGCGGTGCGAAGCCGATGCTGTGCACGAAGCCGTCGAACTTGGGCCAAGCCTGTGCGAGGTCGGCGAAGAGCTTGTCGATCTGGGCGTCGTCGCCCACGTCGCAATCGAAAATCAGTTTCGAGCCGAAGTCTGCGGCATATTCGGTGATACGGTCCTTGAATCGCTCGCCGACATAACTGAAGGCGAGTTCCGCCCCTTGTTCGTGGCACGCCTTGGCGATGCCGTAAGCGATCGAGCGATTGCTCAACACACCGGTGATCAACAGTTTTTTGCCGGAAAGAAAGCCCATGAAATTGCCTTGTGAAAATCTTGGGCAGAATTCTCGCATGCGGTTTCTTCGGGTCTGGTGGTTGTTGGTGTGTGCGGCTCCTGTGTGGGCGGCGCACGGATATGCACTCTGGGACGACCTGAAGTACGCCCCCGGCTTTACCGCCTTCGACTATGTCAACCCCGATGCGCCCAAGGGCGGCGAGTTGCGCCTGGTCAGCAATCTGCGCGTTTCCACCTTCGACAAGTACAACCCGTTCACCATCAAGGGCACGGCGCCGGCTTACCTCGACAGCCTGATCTTCGAGACGCTGCTGGCCGGCTCGATGGACGAAACCGCTTCCGGTTACGGCCTGCTGGCAGAAGACGTGGCGGTAGCACCCGATCGCCGCAGCGTGACCTTCCGCCTGCGGCCCGAGGCGAAGTTTCACAACGGCAAGCCGGTAGAGGCGGCCGACGTGAAGCACAGCTACGACACGCTCATAGGCCCCTTCACTTCGCCAGGCTACAAGACGCTGCTGCAGGAAGTCGACGGTGCCGACGTGATCGATGCGCGCACGATCCGGTTTCGCTTCAAGACCCCGAACCGCGAGTTGCCTCTCACTGTGGGCAGCTTGCCGGTCTTCAGCCGCGATTGGGGCATGGAGAACGGCAAGGCCAAGCCTTTCGACCAGGTCGTGATGGACATCCCCATCGGCAGCGGCCCCTACAAGGTCGGGCCCGTGCGCTTCGGCAAGGACATCACCTATGTGCGTGATCCGGGCTACTGGGGGCGCAACCTCGCGGTGAACCGCGGCAGCTACAACTTCGACCGCATCACCGTCAAGATCTACAAGGACAACACGGCCCGCCTGGAGGCGCTGAAGGCCGGAGAATTCGACACGATGAGCTTCTACTCGGCCGGCGACTGGGCGCGGCGGGTGACTGGCAAGCGCTTCGATACTGGCGAGCTCATCAAGTATGAGTTCCAGCACAAGAAGCCCGCGGGCTTCCAGAGCTACGTGCTCAACAGCCGCCGGGACAAGCTCAAAGACCCACGCGTGCGCGAAGCGCTCGGGCTGGCGCTGGACTACGAATGGATGAACCGCCAGATGTTCTACGGCGGCTATCCGCGCGTGAAAGACCTGTTCGGCAACACCGACTGTGAAGCGCAGGGCCTGCCCTCGGCGGAGGAGAAGGCCTTGCTGGAACGCTGGCGCGGCAAGATTCCCGACGCCAGCTTCGGCCCGATGTACACGCCGCCCACGACCGAGGGCGCGGGCCAGTCGCTCCGCAACAACCTGCGCCGCGCGCGCGAACTGCTCAAGGAGGCCGGCTGGGAATACCGCGACGGCGCGCTGCGCAACGCCAAGGGCGAGGCCATGACGCTGGAGTACCTCGACAGCAGGGAAGGCGGCGTGCGCACGGTGTCGCCGTGGGTCCGCAACCTCGAGAAGCTCGGCATTGCGCTCAATTTCTCGTCCGTCGATTTCGCGCTCTACCAGGAGCGGCTGGATCGGTTCGAGTTCGACATCACCACCATCAACTTCCCCGGCACCAACAACCCGGGCCAGCAACTGCTCGAGATCTTCGGCAGCAAGGCCGCCAAGACGGAGAGCTCGGGCAACTACATGGGCGTGTCCACGCCGGCAGTCGATGCCCTGCTCAAGGACATCGTCGATGCCGATACCAAGGCCGAACTGCTGCCTGCCTGTCGGGCGCTGGACCGGGTCATCATGCACAGCCACTACCTGATTCCCCAGTGGACGCTGAGCTCGCACCGTGTCGTGTACGACGACTGGCGACTGGCGTTCAAGGCGCCGATGCCGCCGTATGCCGCGGCCGAGGGCTGGATCATGGGAACGTGGTGGGCCAAGTCCCCGAAGCGATAGTCATAGAAGAGAAAGAACCAGGCAATGCTCTCCTATGTCATCAAGCGACTGCTGCTGTTCATTCCTACGCTGCTGGGCGTGCTGCTGGTTACTTTCCTGGTGATCCAGTTCGTGCCCGGAGGGCCGGTGGAGCAATACCTGGCCGAAGCGAAAACCGCGGGCGTCGGTGGCGGGGGCGGTGGTTTCGAGTCGGGTGGTGGCTCCTACCGGGGTAACCAGGGCGTCGATCCCAAGCGCCTGGAGCAGATCAAGGCGCTGTACGGCTTCGACAAGCCGCCGCATGAGCGCCTCTGGCAGATGCTCGGGCAGTTCGCGCGCTTCGACCTGGGCAAGAGCTTCTTCCAGAACAAGGATGTGTGGACGCTGATCCTCGAGAAGTTGCCCGTGTCGATCAGCCTCGGGCTCTGGACTTTCTTCATCAGCTACGGCGTGGCGGTGCCGCTGGGCGTGGCCAAGGCGGTGCGGGCCGGCTCGCGCTTCGACCTCATCACCACGCTCATCGTGCTGATCGGTTATGCCATTCCGGGCTTCGTGCTTGGCGTGGCGCTGTTGGTGATCTTCGGGGGGCAATTGCAGTGGTTCCCGCTGCGCGGGCTGACCTCCTCGAACTGGGATGAACTCAGCTGGGGAGCCCGCATCGTCGACTACCTCTGGCACATCACATTGCCTGTCACGGCCATGGTGCTCGGCAGCTTCGCGGTGACGGCCATGCTGACCAAGAACTCGTTTCTCGAGGAGATCCGAAAGCAATATGTGCTGACCGCGCGTGCCAAGGGGCTGGGCGAGCGGCAGGTGCTCTGGAAGCACGTGTTCCGCAACGCGCTCATACCCATCATCACCGGGCTGCCGGCGGCTTTCATCGGTTCGTTCTTTGCGGGGTCGCTGCTGATCGAGACGCTGTTCTCGCTCGATGGGCTGGGCCTGCTGGGCTACGAAAGCGTGATCCGCCGCGACTATCCCGTGGTGCTGGGCACGCTCTATATCTTTACGCTGATCGGCCTGGTGACCAAGCTGATCTCCGATCTCTGCTACGTCTGGGTGGATCCGCGTGTCAAATTCGACTGAGACGGCCCCGCACATCTCGCCCGGCCGCCGTGCCTGGATGCGCTTCAAGCGCAACCGGCTCGGTTACTGGAGCCTGGTGATCTTCACGTCGATGGTGGTGCTGAGCCTCTTTGCCGAGGTGCTGTCCACGGACAAACCGCTGATCGTGCGCTACCAGGGCCAGACCTATTTCCCCGTGCTGCGCGACTATTCCGAGAAGACGTTCGGTGGCGACTTCGAAACGCCGGCCGACTACCTCGATCCCTTCATTCGCGACCGGATCACTGCCGGCGACAACTGGGCGGTCTTCGCGCCCAACACCTATGGCGCCAAGACGCTGAACTACTTCGCCAAGGCGCCAAGCCCGGCGCCGCCCTCGGCCGACAACTGGCTGGGCACCGACGATCGCGGCCGAGACCTGCTGGCCCAGCTGATCTATGGCTTTCGCGTGAGCGTGCTGTTCGCGCTTGCACTCACGGTCATCGGCACGGTGCTGGGCGTGGCGGCCGGCGCGGTACAGGGCTACTTCGCAGGGAGGATCGACCTCGCGTTCCAGCGCTTCATCGAGATCTGGGGCTCGATGCCGGAGCT
Organism: Variovorax boronicumulans; assembly: GCF_030812215.1. Lineage (GTDB taxonomy): Bacteria > Pseudomonadota > Gammaproteobacteria > Burkholderiales > Burkholderiaceae_C > Variovorax > Variovorax boronicumulans_C. The sequence goes on from NZ_JAUSSG010000007.1 coordinate 65,164, forward strand.
CTACCTCCTCATCATCTTCAGCGCGATCTTCAAGCCGAGCGTGACGCTGTTGCTCATCCTGCTGAGCCTGTTCGGCTGGATGGCCCTTTCCGACTACGTGCGCGCCGAGTTCCTGCGCAACCGCCAGATGGACTACGTGCGCGCCGCGCGCGCCCTGGGCGTGAGCAACCTGCAGATCATGTGGCGCCACATCCTGCCCAACAGCATGGTGCCCGTCGTGACCTTCCTGCCGTTCCGCATGAGTGCGGCGATCCTGGCGCTGACCTCACTGGACTTTCTCGGCCTCGGGGTGCCGCCGGGTACGCCATCGTTGGGCGAATTGCTGAACCAGGGCAAGTCGAGCATCGACGCCTGGTGGATTTCGCTCTCTACCTTCGGCCTGCTGGTCATCACGCTGATGCTGCTGACCTTCATGGGCGACGCGCTGCGCGATGCGCTCGATCCGCGGAAGGCCGACAAGTGAGCGATATGCAGCATCCACCCAAGAAGCCCCTGGTCGACGTGAAGGGGCTGTGCGTCTCCTTCAGCGGCAAGGAGGTCGTGCACGGCATCGACTTCCAGATCGCCGCCGGCGAAAAGCTCGCGCTGGTGGGCGAGTCGGGCTCGGGCAAGACCGTCACGGCGCTGTCGCTGCTGCGCCTGGTGCAGAACGCCGAACTCGGCGGCGTCGCAAAGCTCTTCGGCCCCGATCCCTCGCAGGGCGCGCGCGATCTTCTGTCGATTCCCGAGCGCGAGCTGCGCGGCATTCGCGGCAAGGAGATCGCGATGATCTTCCAGGAGCCGATGACCGCCCTCAACGCGCTCTACAGCGTGGGCGACCAGATCGCCGAGGTGCTCGAGCTGCACGAAGGTCTGTCGGCTCGCGCGGCGCAAGCGGCTGCCGTCCAGTTGCTCGCCGACACCGGCATTCCCGAGCCAGCACGGCGGGCGAGGTCGTTCCCGCACCAGCTCTCGGGTGGCCAGCGCCAGCGCGCCATGATCGCCATGGCGCTCGCCTGCAAGCCGCGCCTCCTGCTGGCCGACGAGCCGACCACCGCACTCGACGTCACGGTGCGCGCGCAGATCCTCGAACTGCTGGCCGATCTGCAGCGCAAGTACGGCATGGCCGTGCTGCTGATCACCCACGACCTGAACCTCGTGCGCCGCTTCGCCGACCGCGTGGCGGTGATGGAGAACGGCCACATCGTCGAGCACGGCGCCGTGGCCACCGTGTTCGACGCTCCGCAGCACGCCTACACCCGCAAGCTGATCGACAGCCATCCGGAGCGCGATGTCGCGGCGGTGGCGGCGAGGGCCGACACCGCACCGGTGCTCGAAGCCAAGGCCTTGCGCGTGAGTTATCCGGTGCCGAGGCCCGGCTTTGCCGGCTGGTTCCGCAAGGGCGAATTCATCGCGGTACAGGGCGCCGATTTCCGCATCGTGCCGGGCGAGACGCTGGGCGTGGTCGGCGAATCGGGCTCGGGCAAGTCGACGCTGGCCCTCGCGGCGCTCGGACTCCTGAAGCACCAGGGTGAACTGAAGGTGGATGGCAAGGGGTGGGCGGTCGATCGCGCATCGGACCTCGCCCTTCGCCGCACGATGCAGGTGGTGTTCCAGGACCCGTTCTCCTCGCTCTCGCCGCGCATGACGGTCGAGCAGATCGTGGGGGAGGGGCTGCGCGTCCACGCGCCGGAACTCGACACGAAGGCGCGCAGGGCCCGCTCGCTCGCGGCGCTGTCGGACGTAGGGCTGACCGAGGCGCAGTTTCCCGCGCTGCTCGACCGCTATCCGCATGAGTTCTCGGGCGGCCAGCGGCAGCGGCTCGCGATCGCGCGGGCCTTGATCGTCGATCCGCAACTGCTGGTGCTCGACGAGCCGACCAGCGCGCTCGATGTGACGATCCAGAAGCAGGTGCTGGGCCTGCTGCAGCGCCTGCAGCGCGAGCGGGGGCTGAGCTATCTGCTGATCACGCACGACGTCGAGGTGATCCGCGCCATGGCGCACCAGGTCATCGTGATGAAGGACGGGGCCATCCTCGAAACCGGGTCGGTCGAGCGGGTGCTCGATGCACCGACGCATCCCTATACGCAGAAACTGGTGGCTGCGGCGCTGCTGGAATAAAACGAAAAGAGACGAAGAAATGTCGGTAAACGGACAGGACCGCCGCGGTGCCTGGCGCGCCGCGCTGGCCTGCATGGTCACGCTGGCGGTGGCCATGGGCCTCGGACGATTCGCCTTCACGCCCATGCTGCCCATCATGTTGGGCGAGGAAAAGCTGGAACTGGCCGGGGGCGGCGTGCTGGCGTCGCTCAATTACCTGGGCTATTTCCTCGGGGCGGTGAGTTGCGCGGCCATCGGGATCAAGGCGTCGAGCATGGTCCGGGGCGGGCTGGTTGCGACTGCGGCCTTGCTGATCGGCATGGGCCTGCTCCACAGCTTCACGGGCTGGGGCATCCTGCGCGCAGCGGCTGGCGTGATGAGCGCCTGGGTCTTCGTCTTCGCCTCGGGTTGGGGCCTTCGGCGGCTGGCCGAAACGAATTCGCCAACGCTGGCTGGCGTGATCTATACGGGGCCGGGCATCGGGATTGCCATGACCGGGCTGCTCGGCGGGGCGCTGGGACGCTGGGGCTCGGAGGTGGGCTGGATCGGGCTGGGCTTGCTGGCCGTGGTGCTCATCGCTGTGATCTGGCGGGTGTTCGATGACGGTGAGGTCGCGCAGGGCGGCAGCGCAAAGGCGCCTGTCAGCGCGAGCAGTGCTGCAGCATCTGGCGCTGATCGCAGCGACGCGATCTGGCTGGTCGCGCTCTATGGGCTGGCAGGCTTCGGCTACATCATTACTGCCACTTTCCTGCCGGTGATCGCGCGCCAGGCACTGCCGGGATCGTCCTGGCCCGATTTCTTCTGGCCGCTGTTTGGCGCGGCCATCATCCCGGGCGCGCTGATCGGCGCTCGCGCTCCCGTCCATTGGGATAACCGGCTGCTGCTCGCGGCCGCCTATGCATTGCAGGCGCTGGGCGTGGTGCTCTCCGTGGCATGGCCCACGATCATTGGTTTTGCGCTGGGGAGCCTGCTGCTGGGCATGCCGTTCACCGCGATCACGCTTTTCGCGATGCGGGAGGCGCGCCGGCTGCGTGGCAATGCGGCTGCTGGGCTGATCGGCTATGCCACGGCGTCCTACGGGGTGGGGCAGATCATCGGCCCGCTGTTCGCAGCGCCCCTGGCACAGCGCACCGGCTCTTTCGAGCAGCCGTTGCTGGTCGCGGCGGTGGCACTGGCGCTCGGCGCGGTGCTGTTTGCGGCGGTCTGGTCGAAATCTCGCCGCCTGAATGCCGGCTGAGCACCAAAGCCCCTTCATTTATCACACGAATAGCATATAATTCGAGGCTCACGACCAAACGGGCGGGTACCAACCGCCCGTTTTTTTTGGTCTATGCATTCTTGATCATTCGTTGCGTTCGCTGAGGTTCAGGTATTCGCTGCATTCGTGCAGTGGCGGATATCGCGAATTCGGCGAATTGAGTATTTAAAAGGCACTTTCGAACACGTGGCATTGCAGCAAATAGTGGAACAAACCGTGGCCGGTCTTGGCTACGACCTGGTCGAGATCGAGCGCTCGGCCGGGGGATTGCTGCGCGTGACGATTGATTTGCCCTGGACGGCCCCCACCTCTGAGGCTGTGGCTGCAGGCGTGCCGGAGCCCTTCGTGACGGTCGAAGACTGCGAGAAGGTGACGCGGCAACTGCAGTTCGCGCTGGAGGTCGATGGCGTCGATTACAAGCGGCTCGAGGTGTCCTCGCCCGGTATCGACAGGCCGTTGCGCAACGAGCAGGATTTCGAGCGTTTCGTGGGCGAGGTGATCGACATCACGCTCAAGGCCCCCATGGGCGCGGCGGCGGCAGGCCAGGTGTCTGCCACCCGCAAGAAATTTCGCGGCACGCTGGAGCGTGCTGAAAAGGCAGAAGGGGCTGACGCGGCCCCGGGCTGGCAAATCGTCTGGAGCGATGCGCCCGAGCCCAAGCCAGGTCAAAAAGTGAGCAAGAAGCGCGCGCCTGCACCGTTGCATGCGCTGGGCTTCGTATTGGACGAGCTACGCGATGCGCGGCTCGCGCCGATTGTGGATTTCAAGGGCCGCAAGGCCAAAACCCAACCGGGTTTTTCGGATATTGACGACGGAACGAACGTTCCTGACTGACAAGAGGAGTGGTGGCATGAATCGCGAAATGTTGATGTTGGTGGATGCGATCTCGCGCGAGAAGAACGTCGAGCGTGACGTCGTCTTCGGCGCGGTCGAATCCGCACTGGCGCAAGCCACCAAGAAGCTCCATCAGGGCGACGTGGACATCCGCGTCGCAGTCGATCGCGACAGCGGCGACTACGAAACCTTCCGTCGCTGGCACGTCGTTCCTGATGAGGCCGGCCTGCAGCTGCCCGACCAGGAAATCCTCCTGTTCGAAGCCAAGGAAGAAATGTCGGACATCGAGGTCGGCGAGTACATCGAAGAAGCGGTGGACTCGGTGCCGATCGGCCGCATCGGCGCCATGGCCGCCAAGCAGGTGATCCTGCAGAAGATCCGCGACGCCGAGCGCGAGATGCTCCTCAACGACTTCATGTCGCGTGGCGACAAGATCTTCGTGGGCACCGTCAAGCGCCTGGACAAGGGCGACATCATCGTGGAGGCTGGCCGCGTCGAAGGGCGCCTGCGCCGCAGCGAGATGATTGCCAAGGAAAACCTGCGCAATGGTGACCGCGTGCGCGCCATGATCATGGAAGTCGACTTGACGCTGCGCGGCGCGCCGATCATCCTGTCGCGCTCTGCGCCTGAATTCATGATCGAGCTGTTCCGCCAGGAAGTGCCCGAGATCGAACAGGGTCTGCTCGAAATCAAGAGCTGCGCCCGTGACCCGGGTTCGCGCGCCAAGATCGCCGTGCTCTCGCACGACAAGCGCGTCGATCCGATCGGCACCTGCGTCGGCGTGCGCGGCACCCGCGTCAACGCCGTGACGAACGAGCTCGCCGGCGAGCGCGTCGACATCGTGCTGTGGAGCGAAGACCCGGCCCAATTCGTGATCGGCGCCCTGGCGCCGGCGAACGTGTCGTCCATCGTGGTGGACGAAGAAAAGCACGCCATGGACGTGGTGGTCGACGAGGAAAACCTCGCCATCGCCATCGGCCGCGGCGGCCAGAACGTGCGCCTGGCTTCCGACCTCACCGGTTGGAAGATCAACATCATGGATGCCAACGAGTCGGCCCAGAAGCAGGCGACCGAAACGGATGCCAGCCGCAAGCTCTTCATGGAAAAGCTCGATGTCGACGAGGAAATCGCCGACATCCTGATCTCCGAAGGTTTCAACAGCCTGGAAGAAGTCGCCTATGTGCCGATTTCCGAAATGCTCGAGATCGAAGCTTTCGATGAAGACACCATCAATGAGCTGCGCTCGCGTGCCAAGGATGCGCTGCTGACCATGGAAATCGCCAAGGAAGAGGGCGTCGAGACCCAATCGTCGGTGTCGCAGAACCTGCGCGACCTCGAAGGCCTGGACCCCGAGCTGATTCCCAAACTGGTCGAGGCGGGTGTGAACACCCGCGACGACCTCGCCGACCTCGCGGTCGATGAACTCACCGAGATCACCGGCCAGAGCGCCGATGACGCCAAAGCCCTCATCTTGAAAGCCCGCGAACACTGGTTCGCCGGCCAAGAGTGATGGTCATGGAGGCACGAAACCAATATGTCCAGTACCACTGTCGCCGAGTTCGCGAACGAGCTCAAGAAGACTCCCGAAACCTTGCTTGACCAGCTCAAGAGCGCAGGCGTGCCCAAAGCGGCACCCACCGATGCACTCACCGAGGCTGACAAGCAGCGCCTGCTCGGCTTTCTCAAAGCCAGCCATGGCACCGCCGAGCCCGAGCGCAAGAAGATCACGCTGACCAAGAAGTCGACCAGCGAGATCAAGCAGGCCGACGCCACCGGCCGCGCCCGCACCATCCAGGTCGAGGTGCGCAAGAAGCGCACCTTCATCCAGCGCGACGAAGGCCACCCGGCCGAGCCCGTGCAGCAAGCTGCCGAGGCGCCCGCCGCCACGCCGGCTGCACCCCGCGTGGACGAGGCCGAATTGGCCCGCCGCGAGGAAGAGGCGCGCCGCCAGGCCGAGCTGATCCGCCGCCAGGAAGAAGAACTGGCCGAGAAGCGCCGCCTGCGTGAAGAAGCGGAAGCCCGCGAACGCGAGCAGGCCGAAAAGGCCGAGCGCGCCGAGCAGGAACAGGAAGCTGCACGCATCGCCGCCGAAAAGAAGGCTGCTGCCGAAGCCGCCGCCGCCGCGCCTGCCAAGGAAGCCGCCAAGCCGGTTGCAGCGCCTGCTGCAGCCGCTGCTGCTGCCGCCGAACAGCAAGCCGCCGATACCAAGCTGGCCGCCCAGACCGCCGCCACGCAAGCCAAGGAAGACGCGAAGGCCAAGGCCGCCGCCGAATCCAAGGCCCGCGCCGACGAGGAAGCCGCCCGCGCCAAGGACCTGGACGAGCGTCGCCGCAAGGCCCTCGCCGAGGCCGAAGCCATTCGCGCCATGATGAATGCACCGGCCCGCGTGCTGGTGCCGCACAAGGCGCCCGAGAAGCCGCAGCCCGAGAAGGCCGCGGTCAAGGGCACGCTGCACAAGCCGGCCACGCCCGCTGCGCGTCCCGGTGCGCCGGCCGCTCCGGGTGCTGCTGCAGCCCCTGGCGCAGCAGCCGGCGCTGGCAAGGAAGTCAAGTCGGCCAAGCTCTCCTCGAGCTGGGCGGGCGATCCTGCCAAGAAGAAGGAAATCAAGACCCGCGGCGATGCCAGCGGTGGTGTCGGTCGCGGCAACTGGCGCGGAGGCCCGCGCGGCCGTCGCGGCAACGACCGCGGCGGTCATGAAGAGCACGCACCGGCCGCACCGGTCGAGGCGCGCATTCTGGAAGTGCACGTTCCCGAGACCATCACGGTCGCCGAGCTCGCGCACAAGATGGCCGTGAAGGCTGGCGAAGTCATCAAGCAATTGATGAAGCTGGGCCAGATGGCGACCATCAACCAGTCGCTCGACCAGGACACCGCCATGATCCTGGTGGAGGAAATGGGTCACAACGCGGTGGTTGCCGCGCTGGACGATCCGGAAGCCTTCACCGACGAGGACGTGTCGGCGCAAACGGCGGAAGCCCTGCCACGCGCACCGGTTGTGACCGTCATGGGTCACGTCGACCACGGCAAGACCTCGCTGCTGGACTACATCCGCCGCGCCAAGGTCGCTGCGGGCGAAGCCGGCGGCATCACGCAGCACATCGGTGCCTACCACGTCGAAACCGAACGCGGCATGGTGTCGTTCCTCGACACCCCGGGTCACGAGGCGTTCACCGCCATGCGTGCCCGCGGTGCGCAGGCCACCGACATCGTGATCCTGGTGGTGGCGGCCGACGACGGCGTCATGCCCCAGACCAAGGAAGCCATCAAGCATGCGAAGGCTGCGGGTGTGCCGATCGTGGTTGCCATCAACAAGGTGGACAAGCCCGACGCCAACCTGGACCGCGTGAAGCAGGAACTGGTGGCCGAAGAGGTCGTGCCCGAAGAGTACGGCGGCGACGTGCCGTTCGTGCCGGTGTCGGCCAAGACCGGCCAGGGCATCGACGACCTGCTCGAACAGGTGCTGCTGCAAGCCGAAGTGCTGGAACTCAAGGCGCCGGTGGATGCCGCCGCCAAGGGCCTGGTCATCGAAGCGCAGCTGGACAAGGGCCGCGGCCCGGTCGCGACCGTGCTGGTGCAGTCCGGCACGCTCAAGACCGGCGACGTGGTGCTGGCGGGTTCCACCTATGGCCGCGTGCGTGCCATGCTGGACGAAGACGGCAAGGCCATCAAGACCGCGGGTCCGTCGATCCCGGTCGAGATCCAGGGTCTGACTGAAGTGCCGCAAGCGGGCGACGAGTTCATGGTGATGGCCGACGAGCGCCGTGCGCGCGAAATCGCCACCTACCGTGCCGGCAAGTTCCGCAACACGAAGCTGGCGAAGGCCCAGGCCGCGAACCTGCAGAACATGTTCACCGACCTGTCGGCGGGCGAAGTGCAGACGCTGCGGATCATCATCAAGGCCGACGTGCAGGGCTCGCAGGAAGCGCTGGCCCAGTCGCTGCTCAAGCTGGCGAACGAGGAAGTCAAGGTCCAGATGGTGTACGCCGGCGTCGGCGGCATCAGCGAAAGCGACATCAACCTCGCCATCGCCTCCAAGGCCATCGTGATCGGCTTCAACGTGCGTGCCGATGCCGGTGCGCGCAAGCTGGCCGAGAGCAACGGCGTGCAACTGAACTACTACAGCATCATTTACGACGCTGTGGACGAGATCAAGGTTGCGATGTCGGGCATGCTGGCACCGGAGCGCCGCGAAGAGATCATCGGCTCGGCCGAAATCCGCACGGTGTTCGTGGCTTCGAAGATCGGTACGGTCGCAGGTTCGTACATCACCTCGGGCTCGGTCAACCGCAGTGCGCATTTCCGCCTGCTGCGCGACAACGTGGTGATCTACACCGGCGAAGTCGACTCGATCAAGCGCATGAAGGACGATGTCCGCGAAGTCCGCGAAGGTTTTGAGTGCGGTATCAAGCTCAAGAACTACAACGACATCAAAGAAGGCGATCAATTGGAATTCTTTGAAATCAAGGAAATCGCCCGGACGCTGTAAGCGTTCGAAGCGACCGAGTCCATGCCGAAAAGAAAAGCCGCCGCCCCCAACCGCGCGTTCAAGGTTGCCGACCAGATCCAGCGGGATCTGACGGAACTGATCGCGCGCGAGTTGAAGGACCCGCGCGTGGGCATGGTCACGATCCAGGCGGTCGAGGTCACGCCCGACTATGCGCACGCGAAGATCTACTTCAGCATGCTCACGGGTGACGTTGAAGAGACCACCGCAGCGCTCAACCAGGCCGCGGGGTTTCTCCGCAACGGCCTGTTCAAGCGCCTCCATATCCACACCGTGCCGACGCTGCACTTCCTGTTCGACCGCACCACCGAGCGTGCGGCCGACATGAATGCGCTCATCGCGCAGGCCGTCGCTTCGCGCTCGAAAGACGACTAGCGATGAATGCGCCACGCACACGGGTGCAGCGGCGCCCTGTGCATGGGGTGTTGTTGCTCGACAAACCGCTGGGGCTCTCCAGCAACCAGGCCTTGCAGAAGGCCAAGTGGTTGCTGCGTGCCGAAAAAGCGGGCCATACCGGCACGCTCGATCCATTGGCCACCGGCGTGCTGCCGCTGTGCTTTGGTGCAGCCACGAAGTTCAGCCAGCTGCACCTCGATGCCGACAAGACCTACGAAGCCACGGCACGCCTGGGCATCAAGACCTCGACCGGCGACGCCGAGGGCGAGGTGATCGCCGAGCGCCCGGTGCACGTCACTGCCGAAGACCTGGCCCGCGTCGAGGCGCAGTTCACCGGCCCGATCCGCCAGGTTCCGCCGATGCACAGCGCCCTCAAGAAGGACGGCAAGGCGCTCTACGAATACGCCCGCGAAGGCATCGAGATCGAACGCGCCCCGCGCGACGTGGTGATCCATGCATTGAAGATCACCCAGGCGGCCGCCGAATCGGCAAGCCACGCCATCCGCATCGTGGCCTCCGTGAGCAAGGGCACCTACATCCGCACCTTGGGCGAAGACATCGGCGAGGCACTGGGCTGCGGCGCGCACCTCACGTCGTTGCGCCGCACGGCCACCGGCGGTTTCGGCGCGGCGCAGTGCATCACGCTCGAGGCGCTCGAAGCCATGGACGAAGACGAGCGGCTGGCCCAGTTGTTGCCTGCCGAATCCCTGGTCGAGGGCCACACGATCGTCACGCTCGGCAGCGAAGATGCGGGGCGCTTTTTGTCCGGCCTGCGCCGTCGTGGAACGTGGGCCGATGCGGACCATGTGGCCGTGTTTGGCGACACGCCGCCTGCCTTCCTGGGTACGGCGCACATCGCCGCCAACGAACTGATCCCGGGGCGCTTGCTGAACCCCATCGAAATTCAGCAAATTCTTTTGAACGCACAACAGACAGAAGCGACACCATGAGTACCAAGCAAATCCGCAATATCGCCATCATTGCCCACGTGGACCATGGCAAGACCACCATGGTTGACCAACTGCTGCGCCAGTCCGGCACCTTCGCCGAGCACGAGAAGGTCGTCGACACGGTGATGGACAACAACGCCATCGAAAAGGAACGTGGCATCACGATCCTGGCCAAGAACTGCGCCGTGACCTGGGAAGGCACGCACATCAACATCGTCGACACCCCGGGCCACGCGGACTTCGGCGGTGAAGTGGAGCGCGCGCTGTCGATGGTCGACGGCGTGGTGCTGCTGATCGACGCGCAGGAAGGCCCGATGCCGCAGACGCGCTTCGTGACCAAGAAGGCGCTGGCGCTCGGCTTGAAGCCCATCCTGGTCGTGAACAAGGTCGACAAGCCCGGCGCGAACCCCGACAAGGTGGTCAACGCCGCCTTCGACCTGTTCGACAAGCTCGGCGCCACCGACGAACAGCTCGACTTCCCCGTGGTGTATGCCTCGGGCATCAACGGCTGGTCGTCGCTCGAAGAAGGCGCTCCCGGCGAGCAGTGGGGTCCCGACATGTCGGCCCTGTTCAACACCATCCTGAAGCACGTGCCGTCGCAAAAGGGTGACCCGAACGCGCCGCTGCAGCTGCAGATTTCCGCGCTCGACTTCTCGACCTTCGTCGGCCGCATCGGCGTGGGCCGCATCAGCCAGGGCACGCTCAAGCCCATGACCGACGTGCTGGTCATGGAAGGCCCGGACGGCAAGACCGTCAAGGGCCGCGTCAACCAGGTGCTGACCTTCCAGGGCCTGGACCGCGTGCAATCGACCGAAGCCGGCCCCGGCGAGATCGTGCTGATCAACGGCATCGCCGACATCGGCATCGGCGTCACCGTGACCGACAAGGACAACCCTGCGCCGCTGCCGATGCTCAAGGTCGACGAACCGACCCTGACCATGAACTTCTGCGTGAACACCAGCCCGCTGGCCGGCCGCGAAGGCAAGTTCGTGACCAGCCGCCAGATCTGGGACCGCCTGCAAAAGGAACTGCAGCACAACGTGGCCCTGCGCGTGAGCGAGACCGACGAAGAAGGCATCTTCGAAGTCATGGGGCGCGGCGAACTGCACCTGACCATCCTGCTGGAAAACATGCGCCGCGAAGGCTATGAAATGGCCGTGTCCAAGCCGCGCGTGGTGTTCCGCACCGTGAACGGCGAAAAGCACGAGCCCATCGAAATGGTCACGGCCGACATCGAAGAAGGCCATCAGGGCGGCGTGATGCAGGCACTGGGCGAGCGCAAGGGCGAGCTGGTCAACATGGAACCGGACGGCCGTGGCCGTGTGCGCCTGGAGTACCGCATTCCGGCGCGCGGCCTCATCGGCTTCACCAACGAATTCCTGAACCTGACGCGTGGCTCGGGCCTCATCAGCAACATCTTCGACAGCTACGAGCCGCACAAGGGCGACATCGGCGGCCGCAAGAACGGCGTGCTGATCTCGATGGACGACGGCGAGATCTTCACCTACGCGCTGGGCAAGCTGGACGACCGCGGCCGCATGTTCGTGAAGGCGAACGATCCGGTGTACGAAGGCATGATCGTGGGCATTCACAGCCGCGACAACGACCTCGTCGTGAACGCCACGCGCACCAAGCAGCTGACCAACTTCCGCGTGAGCGGCAAGGAAGACGCGATCAAGATCACGCCCCCGATCGATCTCACGCTGGAATACGGCGTCGAGTTCATCGAGGACGACGAACTGGTCGAGATCACGCCCAAGAGCGTGCGCCTGCGCAAGCGCTTCCTGAAGGAAAGCGATCGCAAGCGCGCCGGTCGCGAGACGCAATCGGCCTGACCCTCGAGAAGGGTGTGAACGAACCCGGCATGCCCGCTCATCCCGTTCGGGCACGCCAAACTCATTCACACCTTCTGAGGATTCCATGCGCCTGACGCACGGCAGGGCTGTGTGGCTGATGGTCGTCGTGACCCTGATGTGGGGCACGGCGGGCGTCGTCACACGGCACCTTGCACAGGCGCACAGTTTCGAGATCACCTTCTGGCGCAGCCTCTTCACGACGCTAGCGCTGCTGGTGATCTTGCCGCTTTGGCGGGGGCGTGCCGTGTTCTCGCAGCTGCGCAGCGGCGGGCGCGAACTCTGGATCTCTGGCGTCTGCTGGGCCGTGATGTTCACCGCCTTCATGGTGGCGCTCACGATGGCTTCGACGGCGAGCGTGCTGGTCACGATGTCGCTCGGGCCGCTGCTCACCGCGCTTGCGGCGCGCATCTTCATCGGCCACCGTCTTCCTGCTCGCACCTGGGTGGCCATCGTGGTGGCCGGGCTGGGCATCGGCTGGATGTACGGCACGCAGTTGATGCAGGGCGGGGCGGGCGGCAGTTCGCTGCTCGGCACCCTGGTCGCGCTGTGCGTGCCGCTGGCCGGCGCCACCAACTGGACCGTGGTTCAACACGCGCACGCCAAGGGGCATGACATCGACCTGGTGCCCGCCGTGCTGATCGGCGCCGTGCTCACTGCCTTGTTCACCTTGCCCTTTGCCTTGCCGTTCCAGGCGAGTGCGCACGATCTCGGCTTGCTGGCTTTTCTGGGCGTGTTCCAGCTCGCGATTCCGTGCGTGCTGTCGGTGCTGTGCGCACAGGTATTGAAGGCGCCCGAGGTCGCGCTGCTGGCCTTGCTCGAAGTGATCTTCGGCATCGCGCTGGCGTGGATTGGCGCGGGCGAGGAGCCGGCTGCCAGCGTGCTGACCGGCGGTGCACTGGTCATCGGTGCACTGGTGTTCAACGAACTGCTGGCGCTGCGCGGGCGCCGCGCGACGGTGGCAGATACCGCATTGCCGGGCGCGCACTAGGCGCCCGAATATCTACTCGGGCTCGGCAACGGCGTCTGTTGCACCGAGGCCGATCAGCCGCGCTTCCGTGACTGCCCGGGTAAAGCGCTTTGCAAAGTCGTCGCTCATGCGCCAGTCGCCGTTGTCCTGCACGAAGGTGAATTCGCCGGTCAGCGGCAGCGACCGCGCGCGGCCGATGGTGGCCAGCAGGCTGTCGTTGTATTCGACGACCAGCGGACAGACCCGGCTCACGCCCTCTTCATGCACGCGGCAGGGGCCGGTGGGCTCGAAGTCGGCGATCTCGCGCTCGCGGTCGGCGTCGGTGACCACGAGGCCGGCGGTGGAACGCTGGCGCGCGCGCTGGCGTTCGAGCTGGCGCTGAAGCATCGCCGCGGCGGGCGAGCTCGACTGCAAGGCGGCCACGCCGTCACGGAAGGCTTTTTCCGCCGCCGCGCGCCCGATGGGCTCGGCGTTGTAGAGCGGCTTGCCCTTGGCATCCAGATTGCCGAAGCGGGCCTCCACGATGACCGGGTGGGCGCCGCGCACCGTCATCTGGCCGTTGCTGTTTTTGGCGGAGTCCGGGCCGATCGTGTACGCGATCGATTGGGTCTCGCCGCCGCGGGTCATCGTCGCCATGCAGCCGCGGATGCGCTCGTCCTTTCGGTAGCCGACCTCGCGCAGCCCGCTCAGTGCCGGTATGCCGACTTCGCGCAGGCCCTGGGTGCGCGCGTCGATCGACACACGGAGCATGAGACCCTGCAGCGTCTTGCGTGTGGTGTCGGCGTTACAGGCCGGCACGCCTTCCGGCGCGAAGAAATACCAGCCGAGGCCGCCCACGACCGCGAGCACGACCAGCCGGGAGAGCCACGCGCCCCGGCGGCGCTTGCCTTGAGCAGCGGCCCGCCACGCGCCGGTCGACTTTTCGTCGGCCGCGATCTCCTCCTGCGCTTCGGCCACGATGCGGGCCCGCTCTGCCGCCATGGCAAAGGCCGGCTCGGCCGCGACCTCGGCGCGCGTGGCCTCGAACAGTTCTTTCTCGAGCGGGCCGTCGATCACCATCCAGGCCAGCGTCGCGGCCGGTGCGGAGGGCACGCTGCCGACCAGCGGCGTTTCCTCGAGGGCCATGTCCCGCGTCTCGGCATCGACGAGGCCGTCGTTGAAGAGCGCGCTCACGGCTTCGTGGGTGATGCCGCGGTCGCCGAGCTCGACGAGCTCCTCGGCGTCGTAAGCAACGTAGGCCGCATCGTCGGCGGTGGCAGCAGGCGGCGAGGCCTCCTCGAGCCGTTCGACGGCGGCATCGATTTCTTCCTGGGTGACCAGGCCCTTCGCGCACATCCAGGCCAGGGCGTGCGCGGGGCCGGGAATCGGCGGCAGCGTGGCGGTCTCGGGATGGGCGAGCACGGCGTCGTGCTGCGCGTCGGTGATCAGGCCGTAGGAGAGAAGGGCGAGGAACGCATCCGGATTCGCTGCTGCAGGATTCATGCGGCGATTCTGCCGTGGCGCATGCGCCAACAAAAAAGGCTCCGGCGTGAACCGGAGCCTTTGCGATCAGGTGACCACCGTGCGGGTCAGGGACGGGCGATCTTCCAGTTGCCGCCCACGCCGTCGCCGGTCTTGTCGCCCGGCTTGGCATCCTTGGCCCAGTAGTACAGCGGCCAGCCCTTGTAGGCCCATTGGCGCTTGCCGTCTTCGCGAATGATGATGGTGTAGCCGCCGATGGGCTTGGCGGTTTCGGCCACGGGGAGCGGCGGCCAGTTGGCGGCGCACTGGGCGTTGCAGACGGAGGTGCCGGCGCCGGCCGTGTCCTTGGTGAAGGTGTAGAGCGTCATGCCGTTCGGTCCGACCAGCACGCCGTCGGCGGTGCGGGTGGGGGTGTCGGGCGCGCTGGCGGTCTTGTTGGACATGCCGCCGCAGCCGGCGAGCAGGGCCGCCGCGAGGATCGAGGCGCTGAGCAATTTCATGCAGTTTCTCCTTCGGTTGAAAAATCGCGAAAACAAACAAGGCAAGCGGGTTGTTGCGCGAGCCGGCAGTTTATGCCGGCCTCACGATAAATCCCGGTAGGCGAGGGTCGCGAGTTTGAGCAAAACATCGCGCGGTAGCTTGCCAGCAACGGCATAGCCGAAGCCCTGGTCGACCCAGTAGAAGCTCGGCACGGGGCCTTCGGAGGCGAAGCGGAAGGCGGTTTCCTTCAACGCGTCCGGCGGCGAGCCCGCGGCCCGGGCATCGAGGGTGCCGATGTAGAGCGTGACGCGCTCGCCCACCGCATCCTCGAACATGAACTGGGCGCGCGCGCCGGTTTCGCCGGGCAGCAGGCGGCCGCCGACGAGGGTGTAGCCCAGGGTGCTCAGGTCGGGCACCTTGAGCGGGCGGTCCAGGCGCTTGGAAAGCCACTGCACGAGGTGCTGTTGCTCGGAGGCGGCCACTTCGACCGGGTGTCTTTTCTCGGGGGCGTAGACGACATGGGCGATCGATGCGTCGTGCACGAACTCACGCATCGCGGGCGCCTTGGCCAGCACGGCCGCCGGGCTGCGCGATGCCGACCATTGCGCGTTGCCGAGCCAGCCCGCGGCAAACGCGACGAGCACGCCGGCGGCCATGCCGCCCCAGCGCATCCAGCTGCTGCGTCGGGCCTGCCGGGGCAGGTGGCGGTCGAGCGCGCTCGTCAGCGGTGCGGGAACGGGGTCGTGCAGCAGCTCGCCATGCAGGCGGCGCAGGGCATCGCGCTGCGTGTGCCAGGCCGCGACCTTCGCGGCCATGGCGGGATCGTGCGCCAGGGCTTCTTCGACGGCGGACCGGCGATCCGGTGCGAGTTGGCCATCGACCAGCGCGTGCAGTTCGTCGTCGGTGATGTCGCGGGAGGGCGGGGCGGGGCGGTTCATGGTGCGGCGGCGGTTTTCACTTGAGGCGGCGCAGGCCCGGACGGTGCGGCGCCGTGGCGCCGTCGAGCAGCTCCTGCAGCCGCACGCGGGCGCGCGAGAGGCGCGACATCACGGTGCCGGCGGGAATGCCGAGCACCTTCGCCACTTCGGCATAGGACATGTCTTCGAGCGTCACCAGCAGCAGCACGGCACGCTGCTCCTCGGGCAACTGCAGCAGGCAGCGCTGCAGGTCGAGGCCCGTGCCCTGGTCGCTGCCCGGGTCGATGCCGCCATGCAGTTCGTGCGTGGCGTCGTCGAGCGGCACCACGGCGTGCGGCGGCGGCGTGCGCCGCACCTGGCTCGCGAAGATGTTGTGCATGACCGTGAAGAGCCATGCGCGCAGGTCGCTCCCCACCACCCAGAGCCGCCATTTGCTGCAGGCTCGCTCGAGGGTGTCCTGCACCAGGTCGTCGGCCGCCCACGCGTTGCCCGTGAGCGCGCGCGCATAGCGGCGCAGACTCGGGATGTGGTCGACCAGCAGGCGGGCGTCCATGGGGGAATGGGGGGATGTGCGTCCGGGTCAGGGTCAGGGCTTGGCGGTTTTCCAGTTGCCGCCCACGCCGTCGCCGGTCTTGTCGCCCGGCTTGGTGTCCTTCACCCAGTAGTAGAGCGGCCAGCCCTTGGCGGCCCATTGCTTCTTGCCGTCGTCTCGGGTGACGATGGTGAAGTCGCCGCTCGGCTTGTCGCTGTCGGCGGCCATGAAGGGCGGCCAATTGGTGGCGCAGCCGCCGTTGCAGACCGATTTGCCGCTGCCGGCCGTGTCCTTCTCGAAGGTGTAGAGCGTCATGCCGTTCGCGCCGACCAACACGCCATCGGCGGTCTTGGGCTGGGCGAATGCGGGGAGGGCGAGCAGGCTGCCGAGCAGGGCAGCGGCGATGCCGACGGAGGAAATGCGAGAAGCGCGGGAAGTGCGAAATGGCGACATGGAAGGACTCCTGAGGTTGGATGGCATCGGCAATCCGATGACACTGCACAAACGCCCGCAGAGTGCTTTTTATTCCATGCCGCGCAAAAAAGAATGACTAGCGGCTGCGGCTCTTCATCGCGCGTTCGACCTCGCGCTTGCCTTCGCGGTCCTTGATGGTGTCGCGCTTGTCGTGCTCGGCCTTGCCCTTGGCCAGCGCGATCTCGCATTTGACCTTGCCCGCCTTCCAGTGCAGGTTGAGCGGCACCAGCGTGTAGCCCTTCTGCTCGACCTTGCCGACCAGCCGGCGGATTTCTTCCTTGTGCAGCAGCAGCTTCTTGGTGCGGATGGAGTCCGGATTGACGTGCGTCGAAGCGCTCTTGAGCGGGTTGATCTGCAGGCCCACGACGAACAGTTCGCCGTCGCGGATGACCACGTAGCCGTCGGTGAGCTGCACCTTGCCTTCGCGCAGCGACTTGACTTCCCAGCCTTCGAGCACGATGCCGGCCTCGAAGCGTTCTTCGAAGAAATAGTTGTACGCGGCCTTCTTGTTGTCGGCAATGCGGGAGGAGGTATCTTGTTTCTTTGTGGCCATGGCTCGGGAAGATGGGGACGCATGGCTTCAATACAATCCGTCGCGCACGCTGCACCGATTCTATGAAAACAGTCAACAAGTCCGTCCTCATCTGGTACAGCGCCGAAGAGATGTACGCGCTCGTCACCGATGTGGCGAAGTATCCGCAGTTCCTCCCGTGGTGCGACAAGGCCCGGATCCTCGAAGAGGACGAAGCCGGCATGACCGCCGAAGTCGGCCTCGCTTTCGCCGGCCTGCACCAGAGCTTCACCACCCGCAACACCCACATTCCCGGCCGGGAAGTGCAACTCAAACTGGTCGATGGCCCGTTCTCCAACCTCGACGGCAACTGGAAGTTCGTACCGGTGGGCGAAGCGGGCGAACGCGCCTGCCGTGTCGAGCTGCACATGAGCTACGGTTTCAGCAACTTCGCCTTGCAGGCGCTCGTGGGGCCGGTGTTCGACACCGTTGCATCGAGCCTGGTCGAAGCCTTCGTCAAGCGCGCCGAGCAGGTCTACGGCAGCCCCTGAATGATCGAGGTCACGCTGACTTGCTCGCCCGCGGCACGCGAGGTGTTCGAGCAGGTCCTGCAGCTTGAAGAAGGCATCGTCCTGAGCGACGCGGTGCAGGCGAGCGGGTTGTCGCGGCGCTTTCCCGATCTCGATTGGCGGCATGCCATGACACCGGGTGTCTGGGGCAGGGCGGTCGAGTGGAGCCAGGTGCTGAAGGACGGCGATCGCATCGAGCTGTGCCGGCCGCTCACGGTCGATCCGAAGGTGGCGCGCCGCGAGCGCTTCAAGCGCCAGGGCGCGCGGGGCACCGGCCTCTTCGCGAGCCAGCGCAAGGGCGGCAAGACCGGCTACTGAGGCAGCCGGTTCCGCCGGTTTTCTTATTTGCAGTCGCTGTCGATGATCGACTGGATCCGCTTTTGCTCGGCCACGCGCGCGGTGTCGTCCATGATCTCGCGCTCGCCCTTGGCATTCACCTTCGCGATGCGAATGCCGCTGTCCAGCGTGGACTTGCCTTCGCGGGCGCGCGTACAGTTGTCGGCCTTGGCCTTGGCGACCTTTGCCTCTTCGGCGGCGCGCTTGGCTTTTTCTTCGGCCTCGGCCTTCTTTGTCTTTTCCTCGAGTTCCTTGTCGACGCCGCTCGGCTTCGGCGCGGCGGCGTTTTCGCGCGCCTTGGGTGTTGCGGCTTCGGTGCCTTCGGCGGCTGGAGCGTCGATGCCTGAGGCTGGCCGCTGCGGCGGTGTGCCTGAACGGCGCAGGATGTTCTTCTCGGGAACATCCGGTGGCGGCGCCTGGTCGCTGAAGACTTTTTTGCCGTTGTTATCGATCCATTGCCATTGCGCGCTCGCCGAGAGCGGCAGCGCCACGACACATCCCACCAGCAGCCAGTGCATGAATTTCATGCCCGAAGTTTAGCCGCGCCTTACTTCTTGCAACATCCTTGGTGGGTGCTTTTGCAACGGTCTCGAAAAGCCCGGCCCGGCAGACGGCCCGGGAGCCTCGTTACAATCCATCTTTTGGAGCTTCACCCATGCGCCTTCTCGGCAAAGCGCTCACCTTCGACGACGTGTTGTTGGTGCCAGCGTTCTCCCAGGTCCTGCCCAAGGACACCTCCCTCGCCACCAAACTCTCCCGCAACATCACGCTGAACCTGCCGCTCGTCTCGGCGGCCATGGACACCGTGACAGAAGCCCGCCTCGCGATCGCCATCGCGCAGGAGGGCGGCATCGGGATCGTTCACAAGAACCTCACCGCGCAACAGCAGGCCGCCGAAGTGGCCCGCGTGAAGCGCTACGAATCGGGCGTGCTGCGCGACCCGGTGGTGATCACGCCGACGCACTCGGTGCGCCAGGTGATGGCGCTGTCGGACCAGCTCGGCATTTCCGGCTTCCCGGTGGTGGACGCGGGCAAGGTGGTCGGCATCGTCACCGGCCGTGACTTGCGCTTCGAGAACCGCTACGACGTGCCCGTGAGCGAAATCATGACGCGGCGCGACAAGCTCATCACCGTGCCCGACGGCACCACGCTGGCCGAAGCCAAGGCGCTGCTGAACAAGTACAAGCTCGAGCGCCTCTTGGTCATCAACGGCGACTGGGAGCTCAAGGGCCTCATCACCGTCAAGGACATCACCAAGCAAACCAGCTTCCCCAATGCCGCACGCGACGCCAATGGCCGCCTGCGCGTGGGCGCGGCGGTGGGCGTGGGCGACGGCACCGAAGAACGCGTCGAAGCGCTGGTGAAGGCCGGCGTCGATGCCATCGTGGTCGACACCGCGCACGGCCACAGTGCCGGCGTGATCGAGCGCGTGCGCTGGGTCAAGAAGAACTATCCGCAGGTCGACGTCATCGGCGGCAACATCGCCACCGGCGACGCCGCGCGCGCGCTGGCCGATGCCGGCGCCGATGCGGTCAAGGTCGGCATCGGCCCTGGCTCCATCTGCACCACCCGCATCGTGGCAGGCGTGGGCGTGCCGCAGATCATGGCGGTCGACAGCGTGGCCACCGCGCTGCAGGGCACCGGCATTCCGCTGATCTCCGACGGCGGCGTGCGCTACTCGGGCGACATCGCCAAGGCGATCGCCGCAGGCGCCAGCACCGTGATGATGGGCAGCATGTTCGCCGGCACCGAAGAGGCTCCCGGAGAGATCGTTCTGTACCAGGGCCGCAGCTACAAGAGCTACCGCGGCATGGGTTCCATCGGCGCGATGCAGCAGGGCAGTGCCGACCGGTATTTCCAGGAATCGACCACCGGCAATCCGAACACCGACAAGCTCGTGCCCGAAGGCATTGAAGGCCGCGTGCCCTACAAGGGCTCGATCGTCTCCATCGTCTATCAAATGGCCGGGGGCGTGCGCGCCAGCATGGGTTACTGCGGCTGCGCGACCATCGCGGACATGCAGAGCAAGGCCGAGTTCGTCGAGATCACCACGGCCGGTATCCGTGAGAGCCACGTCCACGACGTGCAGATCACCAAAGAAGCGCCGAACTACCGCGCTGAGTAATGTGGCCCCCCACGCGCCCCCACTGCGTGTGGGGCGCTGCCCCCCAAGGGGGCGGCAGGCCGCCTTGGGGCGGCCCGGCGCCGGCCTGAAGCCCAATCTGGCCAGACCTTGAAAGTCAGGCCAGACTTGGTTTAGAATTTGGGCCAGATTCAAATTTTCTGGCCCAAATGCAATCCATCGGCATCGCTGAAGCCAAGAACAACTTCTCGGCCCTGATCGACTCGGTCGAAAAGGGCGAGGAGGTTCGCATCACCCGCCACGGCAAGGAAGTTGTGCGCATGCTGCCGGTGCGCCGCAAGCCCGTCATCACCGATGAGCAGATCGCCCGCGAACTCGGCCAGATCGACGCGCTGCACGCCACCATCCAGCCCGGTCTCTCTCTTCGCGCATTGCGGGGCGAAGGGCGCCAATCGTGACAGCCTTCGTCATGGATGCCTCCGTCACCGCCGCCTGGTTGCTGCCCGACCATGCCAGCGAACACACCCGCAAGCTCTACGCCGCCATCCGCCGCGACGAGGTCGAGCCGCAGGCGCCCAACGCCTGGCAATGGGAGTGCGCCAACATCCTCGCAAACGGCGTGCGCAGCGGCCGCATTCCGACGTCTGCCGTCGAAGGCCTGTGGAGCGTGCTCGACGCCATCCGCCACCGCGTCGAGCTGCACGAACTCGCGCCCGCCCAGCACAAGGCCGTGCTCGCGGTGGCCATCGACGCCGGCATCTCGACCTACGACGCGGGCTATCTCTGGCTCGCCAAGTCGCTCAATCTTCCGCTCGCCACTTTCGACGAGCACCTCATCCAGGCAGCGCCCAAGGCGGGCGTGAAGCTGTTCGACATTTCAACGCTCTGAGTCCTCTCGCCATGCAACACGACAAGATCCTCATCCTCGACTTCGGCTCGCAAGTCACGCAGCTCATCGCACGCCGCGTGCGCGAGGCGCATGTGCTGAGCGAAGTGCATCCCTGCGACGTCACCGACGAATGGGTGCGCGAATACGCGGCCGACGGCCACCTCAAGGGCGTGATCCTCTCGGGCAGCCACGCGAGCGTGTACGAGGAAACCACCGACAAGGCCCCGCAGGCCGTGTTCGACCTCGGCGTGCCGGTGCTGGGCATCTGCTACGGCATGCAGACCATGGCGCACCAGCTGGGCGGCAAGGTCGAAGGCGGCCACAAGCGCGAGTTCGGCTTTGCGGCCGTGCGCGCCCACGGCCACACCGCGCTGCTGAAGGACATCGCCGACTTCACCACCCCCGAAGGCCACGGCATGCTCAACGTGTGGATGAGCCACGGCGACAAGGTCACCGAGCTGCCCCCGGGCTTCAAGCTCATGGCGAGCACCGACAGCTGCCCCATCGCCGGCATGGCCGACGAGGCGCGCCGCTACTACGCGCTGCAGTTCCACCCCGAAGTCACGCACACGGTGCAGGGCAAGGCGATCATCGAGCGCTTCGTGCTCGGCATCTGCAACGCCAAGCCCGACTGGGTCATGCGCGACCACATCGCCGAAGCCGTCGAGAAGATCCGCGAACAGGTGGGCGATGAAGAAGTCATCCTCGGCCTTTCGGGCGGTGTCGATTCGAGCGTGGCCGCAGCGCTCATCCACCGCGCCATCGGCGACCAGCTGACCTGCGTGTTCGTCGACCACGGCCTCTTGCGCCTGAACGAAGGCGACATGGTCATGGAAATGTTCGAAGGCAAGCTGCACGCGAAGGTGATCCGGGTGGATGCCAGCGACCTGTTCCTCGGCAAGCTCGCCGGCGTGAGCGACCCCGAAGCCAAGCGCAAGATCATCGGCGGCGAGTTCGTCACCGTGTTCAAGCAGGAGGCGGCCAAGCTCAAGGCGGGAGATGGCGGCCACAAGGGCGCGACCTTCCTCGCGCAAGGCACGATCTATCCGGACGTCATCGAATCGGGCGGCGCCAAGAGCAAGAAGGCCGTCACCATCAAGAGCCACCACAACGTGGGCGGGCTGCCAGAGCAACTGGGCCTGAAGCTGCTCGAGCCGCTGCGCGATCTCTTCAAGGACGAAGTGCGCGAACTCGGCGTGGCGCTCGGCCTGCCGCCCGAGATGGTGTATCGCCATCCGTTCCCCGGCCCGGGCCTGGGCGTGCGCATCCTGGGCGAAGTGAAGAAGGAATACGCCGACCTGCTGCGCCGCGCCGACGCGATCTTCATCGAGGAGCTGCGCAACTTCAAGGACGAGAGCGGCAAGACCTGGTACGACCTCACGAGCCAGGCCTTCACCGTGTTCCTGCCCGTCAAGAGCGTGGGCGTGATGGGCGACGGCCGCACCTACGACTATGTCGTTGCGTTGCGCGCCGTGCAGACCAGCGACTTCATGACCGCCGACTGGGCCGAGCTGCCGTACGCGCTGCTCAAGAAGGTGTCGGGGCGGATCATCAACGAGGTGCGCGGCATCAACCGCGTGACCTACGACGTGTCGAGCAAGCCGCCGGCGACGATCGAGTGGGAGTGATCGATCTGCCGGGTGCCTGCCCATGCTCAGTGCCTGCGCCCAGCACGCCGTAGCGGCAGGAAGACGCCGAGCGCTGCTTTCTTGATCGCGATGCGCCGGCCTGGAAGCGGTGGCCATCGGCGGAGCGCTCCAGCGCCGCGAGGAATGGGCGTCTTGGAAGAACCCGACCGGACTAGACGCGCTGTGAATCCAGCTGCTCGTCGTTCTTCGCCACTTGCTGCGCCCGTGCATAGCTCTCGATCAGCAACTGATACGGCGGGAAGACCGCGCTGTAGGCCTCGGCCCATTGCAGCGCATCCTCGCGGTTCCAGGTCTTCTGCACTTCCGAGCACACGGCGGCGGTGTCCATCGGCACCACACCGGCCTGCACAATGCGCGCCAGCGTAATCTCCTGGGCCATCTTCGAGTAGGTTCCGGAGGCGTCGATCACGGCGAACACTTGGTAGCCCTCGTGCACCGCCGCGATGCTCGGGAAGGCCATGCACACGCTGGTGATGGTGCCGGCGATGATGAGCTGTTTGCGCCCCGTCGCCTTCACGGCGGCAACGAACTCGGGGTTGTCCCAAGCATTGATCTCGCCCTTGCGCGCCACGTACTGCGCATGCGGGGCGTACTTGTGAATCTCGGGAATCAGCGGCCCGTTCGGGCCTTGCGGCACCGAGGCCGTGGTGATCACCGGAATCTTCGCCAGGGTCGCGACCTTGGCCAGCGTCGTCGCATTGCTGCGCACCTCGGTGAAGGGCATGTCCTTGATGGTCTGGAACAGGCCGCTCTGGTGGTCGATCAGCAGCATCGCCGCGTTGTCGGGATCGATGATCGGGCGGGCGCCGTTGAAGTTGGCGATGGTGTTGGGTGTGCTCATGGTCATCTCCTGGAGATTGCAAAGTGCCCGGGATGGGCGGACAGGGCACAGCCGTCTTCCACCGGGGCGGCAAGCCCTGGTGGACGAAAGCTGTGCTGAAGAAAACAGGGGAGCCTCCTTTGCAGGAGGCCCCGAACGCTCAGGCCGCCATCCGCCCGAAGCGGCCGCTGTTGAAGTCGGCCACGGCCTGGCGGATCTCGTCCTCGCTGTTCATCACGAACGGGCCGTAGCCCACCACGGGCTCGTCGATCGGCTCGCCCGACAGCCACAGCACGGTCGCGTCGCTGTTGGCTTCGATCTCCACGCCGCTGCCGGCACGGTCCAGATGCACCAGTTGCCCTTCGCGCGCAACGGTCGCGCCGTTGACCAGCACCGTGCCGCGCAGAACGACCAGCGCCAGCGTATGGCCGTCCTTCGCCTCGAAGCGTCCGACGCCGCCCTGGCCGATGCGCAGGTCCCACACGTCCATTGCCGTGAAGGTTCGCGCCGGGCCGCGATGCCCGTCGAATTCCCCGGCGATCACGCGCACCCGGCCTGCGCCTTCGGGCAGGTCCACCGACGGGATCTGCGCATCCAGCAGGGTCTGGTAGCCCGGCTCGGCCATCTTGTCCTTTGCAGGCAGGTTGACCCAGAGCTGCACCATCTCGATGGTGCCGCCACGTTCGGTGAAGGCCCGCGAGTGGAACTCCTCGTGCAGGATGCCGCCGCCGGCGGTCATCCATTGCACGTCGCCGGGGCCGATCAGCCCGCCCGCGCCGGTGGAATCCTTATGTTCCAGCTCGCCCTGGTAGACGATGGTCACGGTCTCGAAACCGCGGTGCGGATGCTTGCCGACGCCGCGCGGGCGCACCGTCGGCTCGAAGGACGTCGGTGCCGCGTGGTCCAGCAGCAGGAACGGGCTCAGGTGCTTGCCCAGGCCGTCGTAGCCGAACAGCGAGCGCACCGGAAAACCGTCGCCCACCCAGTGCGGACGGGGGGCGCTGTAGACACCGAGGACTTTCTTCATCTTCATCTCCTTGCGTCGCCAGGAGGAAGCTCCTGGCCGATGCATAGAGAATATGGGATGAACGATGAAGGCGGTAGCCAGCGCTATTTGCCATCAGAGTCCTATTCAAGGAACGATGAGGGCGCTTTGCCATGAAAGACCTGAACGACCTCTACTACTTCGTGCAAGTGGTGGACCACCGCGGCTTCGCACCGGCCGGGCGAGCGCTGGGCATGCCCAAATCCAAGTTGAGCCGACGCATTGCGCTGCTGGAAGAGCGCCTGGGCACGCGCCTGATCCAGCGCTCCACGCGGCGCTTTGCCGTCACCGAGGTCGGCCAGACCTACTACGGCCACTGCAAGGCGATGCTGGTGGAGGCCGACGCCGCCGACGAAGCCATCGCGCTGACCCATGCCGAGCCCTGCGGCATCGTGCGCATGACCTGCCCGGTGGCGCTGCTCGACGCGCGCATCGCCGACATGCTGGCGGCGTTCATGGTCGCGAATCCGCGCGTGGAGATTCACCTGGAAGAAACCAACCGCCGCGTCGATGTGGTGGGCGAGGGCATCGACGTGGCCGTCCGCGTGCGCCCGCCGCCCATCGAGGACAGCGACCTCGTGATGCGCGTGCTCGCCGAGCGCGGGCAGTGCCTGGTGGCCAGCCCGCGTCTGCTGGCGAACGGCATCCCGCAGGTGCCCGCCGACCTGGCGGGCCTGCCGAGCATGGACCTGGGCCTGCCGGCGCACGAGCATGTGTGGAACCTGATCGGCCCGGACGGCACGCAGGCGGCCATCCGCCACCAGCCGCGCTTCATTACGCGCGGCATGCTGGCCCTGCGCGCGGCCGCTGTTGCCGGGGTGGGCGTGGCGCAGTTGCCCTCGATGATGGTGCGCGAGCAGATCGAGCGCGGCGAACTGGTCCGCGTGATTCCGGGCTGGGCGCCGCAGCGCGAAATCGTCCATGTGGTGTTCGCCTCGCGCCGCGGGCTGCTGCCGGCGGTGCGGGCGCTGGTGGACTTTCTGGCGGATCGGTTCCAGGCGCTGGACGAAGACTGATCGTTCTTGCCGGCCAGTTCACTGGCCTTTGCCGTTGCTGAAGGCCGCGTGAAGAGAGTAGCTCGTGCGCGATGATCGACGCATGTCAGAACAGCTTCTTCTTCCCGGAATCGATCCCCCGCCGCGGCCTCTGCCGCGACCCCGAACCAAGGCACGCCGCAAGGAGCCGCTGCCGCACACGCTTTTCCTCGCGATCTTTCCGAGTGCCGAAGACGCCGCATCGATTGCGGCGCTCGGTGCGCAACTCAACGACCGCCATGCGCTGAAAGGAATGCTGAGCGAGCCGCATCGCCTGCATGTCACGCTGCACGATCTCGGCGGCTACGAGACGGTGCCGCGCAAGAAAGTGCAGGCCGCGCTGGAGGCCGCCGCAACCGTCTCGCCGCCTTCGTTCGAGGTCGTCTTCGACCATGCCATGAGCTATGCGAATGGCAAGGCCTTCGTGCTGTGCGGCGAAGAGGGTGTTGCCGCATTGGCCGACTTCCGGCAGCGCCTCGGTGAAGCGCTCGCCGACGCGGGGCTGAAGCCCGACCGCAGCTTCACGCCGCACATGACCCTCGCGTACACGCGCCGCAAGATCGAAAAGCATGCGATCGATCCGATCCGCTGGACGGCGGGCTCCTTTGCGCTCATCGACAGCCATGTCGGGGAGGGCGTGCACGAAGTGCTGGGACGGTGGCCTGCATGAGCGAGCCGCTCATCGTCTGTCTCGACGTGGACTACCGCGCTGAGATGGCGGTGGCCGCGGGTCTCTGGTTTCGCGGGTGGACGGCGGCGCGCGAAGAGACGCAGGCCGTCGCAGGCTTTCGCGAAGTGGCCGAATACCAGCCGGGCGAGTTCTATCGCCGCGAGTTGCCGTGCCTGCTCGGCGTGCTGCGCGAAGGGCCCGCGGCGGACATCGTCATCGTCGATGGCTATGTGTCGCTGGAGCTGGGCCACGCGGGCCTGGGCGCGCATCTGCACGACGCGCTCGATCGCCAGGTGCCCGTGGTCGGCGTTGCCAAGACCGCCTATCGCAGCGCGAGTGATGTGGTCGAGGTGCTGCGCGGCCAGAGCACGTCGCCGCTGTTCGTGACGGCCATCGGCATCGACCTCGCCGCCGCGGCTGCCGAGGTGAAGCGCATGCATGGCGAGTACCGCGTGCCGACCTTGCTGCGTGCGGTGGACCAGCTTGCGCGCCGCTCGGAAATGCCGGTGCGCATCGACCCGGCCGGCTAGGAAACTTCCTTCCGGTCTTTCCTGTTCTTCCTGTTGACGACTTTTTCATTCGTGCCTGAACGCAGGAACCCCAGCGTTCCCGAGTTCCCCGAACAGTTGTCAAGCTGACGACATATTTGGCGTCGAAGCTCCCCAGGACGGCATTTTTTTCAAGAGCCGACAGGAGGGAGAGTCAGCGTGAACCACATCGTGGCGAGATCGTTCCTGCACGGGCGCATCCGATGAGCGGCCCGCCGGGCCGTCATCTCGCGGAGCTTGTCGCCGACCGGCAGCACGACCGGCTGCTGCGGCTGTCGTTCCCCCAGGGCGGGGAGCCGGCGGGGGCCGACCTCGTGGTCGACACGCTGCATGCGTCCGAAGGCCTCTCGCGCGATTTCGAATTCACCGCCGGGCTGCTCAGCAGCAACGCGGGGCTGTCCCTGAAGGACCTGCAGGGCAAGATGCTCTGCGTGGAACTCGTGCGGCCCGACGGCACGCTGCGCCATTTCACCGGCATCGTCTTCGGGTTCCGGCTCGTGCGCACCGACGGCAACCTGGCCTTCTACGAAGCCCGCCTCGGCCCGTGGCTCCAGTACCTGCGGCTGCGCGCGAACAACCGCCTCTTTCATCGCCAGACGCTGCGCGCGCAGACCGAGGCCATCTTCAACGACTACGGCGTGCTGCCCAAGTGGGAGTGGTTCGTCCGCGGCGAAGATCCGCCCCGCACGATGGCCGTGCAGGGCGGCGGCGCCGGCGGCGAGAGCGACCACAACTACCTGCACCGCCGCTGGGAGGCGGCGGGCTACAGCTACTGGTACGAGCACTCGGCCGAAGGCCACACGCTGCATGTGTGCGACGACAGCACGCTCGCCAAGGCCGTCGACGGCTCGTCCTCCGGCATCCGCTTCCAGGACGAAGGCGGCGCCGAGGAAGAAGACGCCATCGGCCAATGGCGCGCGGTGCGCGAACTGGTACCGGCGCAAACGGCCGTGAGCGCCTTCGACTTCAAGAGCCCGCGCCCGCAGCACGCCGAGATGCCCAGCAACAACCAGCAGGGCGACGTGCCCCAGCTGGAGGTGCACGAATACGGCGGCGCACGTCACTTCAAGACCTCGATCGAAGGCGAGGGCGTGGCGCGGCGGCGCATCGGCGAGATCGAGGCGAAGGCCAAGCGCTTCGAGGCCGAGGGCAACAACCGCTTCGTGCTGCCGGGCCGCTGGTTCCGGCTGATCGACCACTTCGGGCGCACGCAGGGCGATGGCTCCGAAAGTGAATTCCTCATCCTCTCGGTAGAGCACCGCGCAACCAACAACTACCTGCAGGCGCCCGGCGCCGGCGCAGAGGCAATCCGGCCGAAGGGGACGCGGGCCGAATACAGGAACAGCTTCACCTGCAGCCGCCGCTTCGTCGCGTGGATGCCGGGCCGGGGCTTTCACAGCGTCGAGCAGCGGGTGCTGGCGCCGCAGACTGCGACCGTGGTCGGCCCGGCCAGCGAGGGCAGCATCCACACCGACGAGTTCGGGCGCATCCGCATCCAGTTCCACTGGGACCGCGAAGGCCAGAACGACGAAAAAAGCTCGGCCTGGGTGCGGGTGCTGAGCAACTGGGCCGGCGGCGAGACCGGCATGGTGTCGTTCCCCCGCGTGGGCTCCGAGGTGGTGGTGCAGTGCCTCGATGGCAACCCCGACCATCCGGTGGTGATGGGCGTGGTCTACAACGCACGGCGCATGCCGCCGTGGGCGCTGCCGGGACAGAAGGCGCTCATGGGCCTGCGCAGCCGCGAGCTCGCCGAGGGCTCGGGCAACGAGCCCGGCGGCAAGAGCAATCACCTGCTTCTGGACGACACGCCGGGCAAGATCCAGGCGCAGCTGCGAAGCGACCACGACGCAAGCCAGCTGAGCCTGGGCCACATCGCGCGCATCGAGGACAACGCGGGCCGCAAGGACGAGCGCGGCCAGGGCTTCGAGCTGCGCACCGACGGCCACGGCGCGATCCGCGCGATGGCGGGTTTGCTCATCAGCACCGAGCCGCGCCCCAACGCACAAGCGCACATCACCGACATGGGCGAGACCGTGGCGCGGCTCGCGAACGCCGGCGACCAGCAGGAGAGCCTGGCCGACCTCGCGCAGCAGCACCAGGCGCAGGACAAGGGCGGCGATCAGGACGAAGTCGGCAAGGCCCTGAAGGCACAGAGCGAGGCGGTCAAGGGCTCGGGCGGCAACCCGCAGCAGGGCGAGTTTCCGGAGTTGAGCGAGCCGCACATGGTGCTCGCGAGCCCGGCCGGCATCGCCGCGACTTCGGTCAAGTCGACGCACCTGCACAGCGAGGAACACGTCGCATTGACCAGCGCACAGCACATGAGTTTTTCGGTGGGCAAGCGGCTGCTCGCGAGCGCCATCGAGTCGGTGCGCATCTTTGCCTACAAGCTCGGCATGAAGCTGGTCGCGGCCAACGGCGACATCGACATCCAGGCGCTGAAGGACAACATCAACCTGCTCGCGAAACTCAAGATCACGCAGACCGCCGACGAGATCGTGATCACCGCCAAGCAAAAGGTCACCATCGTCGGTGCGGGCAGCTATACGCACTGGAGCGCCGACGGCATCCGCAGCGGCACCAGCGGCGCGTGGGTCGCGCACGCGGCATCGCATTCGCTGATCGGCCCCGACACGCGACCCGCCTCGTTCCCCTCGCCGCCCGCACCGGGCAACGGCACGCTCGAACTCTTCAACAAGTACGTGGCCGACCAGCGCGGCGTGAAGGGCGGCGACTACGAAGTCGTCGATGCGCTGGGCACGGTCAAGACCGGCAAGCTCGATGCGAACGGTTTCGCCAGCGTCGCAGGGCTGTTCCCCGGGCCCGCGAGCGTTACCTTCGGCGACGACCCGAGCCGGACGTGGGAGGAGGGCAGCTACTTCGGCAAGCCCAGGAACGATGCGGCCGGCGGCGCGGATGCGGCAGGCGCAGGAGGTCTGGGCGGGGCAGCGCAGGCCGCGATGGGGCAGATCGCCGGCGTGCTCGGAAAAAGCGGCATCGCGGCCGATGCGGGCGGACTTGCCAGCCTCGCGCAGACCGTGCAATCGGGCCTGCAGGCCGCGCGCACCTTGCAGGCGGTGGGCAAGGGCGATCTGGCGGGCCTCGCGGGCGGGGCCGCGAGCCTGCTGGGCAATCCGGCGGGTTCGCTCACGGGCGCGGCGGTGCAGGCTGCGGGTTCTTCCGTGGGCAAGCTGTTGCCTCCCAAGCTGGCCGATGCCGCCGCCAACCTGCTGCCGCGCGCGACCACCGCCACCGGGGTACAGCCCGAGATCGCGGGTCTCAAGATCCCCGGCTTCGTGGGCTGAGCGGGGCGCGGGCAATCGACAACGAACAACCGAATTCCAGGGACCCCATTTCATGGCCGAATCTGCCGACGCTGGCGAATACGCGATCGAACCCCTCGAGCGGATCAACGCCTCCGAGGTGGCCGAGGGCTTCAGCCCCTTCGACAAGTGGCTGCGCGAGAACACCGACGGCATCGTCACGCTCGACCGCCTCAAGACCGTCGGCAACGCGATTCCGGGTGTCTCGAACCTCATCGCGTTTTCCGATGTGGTCTACGACATCATCGAGATCAACGACCTGAAGCAAGCCGGCAAGGAGGTGACATTCATCTCGTGGGTCAACCTGGGCGTCGACGCCATCGGCGTGATCCCGATGCCCGGCACGGGGCCGGCGCGCGTGGCGCTGCGCGCGCCGCTGCAACTGGCCAAGCAGAAGCTCAAGCAGGGCGCGAAGAACCTCGCGGAAGACTTCCTCATCCTCATCGCGGGTCACCTGGCGAACGCCATCAAGGGCGAGCTCGAGGAGTTCATCAAGACCGCGCAGAGCCAGCTGAAAGCCATGCTGGAGGAGTGCGGCAAGTTCGCGGAGAAGCTGGCCAACGCACTGGCCGATGCGCTGCTCTCGGCGCTCGACGGGCACCTGTTCAACCCCAACACCAGCGTGCGCTCGGCAAACGTCGCGCTCAAGGCCGCGGATCGCACCTCCTGGTGGAACCCGCTCGAAAAATCGGAGCACCTGTTGCGCGCGGCCAAGAACATGTTCGTGGCGAGCAACAAGGAGGCCGCCAACATGGCGCTGGGCGGTGCCTCCAGCGTGGCCACCTACATCTCGCCCGAATTCAGGACGCACATCCAGTCCCTCGCCAAGGCCATGCGCGCGCTCGGGAAGCTGGCCGCCAGGAAGATGCTCGAGCTGGTCGACCCGGGCACGATGTTCAGCATCGGCTGGCTGCTGATGAAGATCCTGGAGGTCGCGCCCAAGCTCAAGCGCAAGCGGGGCGGCACGGTGCATCCGCGCAGGGTCAACAACGTCAAGGACAAGCGCGGCCCCGGCACCCTGGAGCCGCGCAGGCGCCAGAAGCGCAGCACCGCCGATGGCCGCCCCTGCAAGTGCCCCGGCTCGGCGACGGCGCGCTCCATCTCCCTGAGCCTGGGCGCCGAAACGCTCACGCACACCGACTTCGAATTGCCCGGCGCCTTGCCGATCACCTGGAGCCGTACCTACCGTTCGGACCTCGGCGCGTATGACCTGGGCGTGCTGGGCGCGCGCTGGATCACGCCCTACACGACGCAGCTGGACATCGAGCTCCTCGATGACGGCAGCGAAGGCGCTTTTCTCCACCACGCGGAAGACGGCCGCACGAAGCGCTACCCCGCGCTCGCCGTGGGACAGGCGCACCGCGACGTCATCGAGGACCTGACCCTCGTGCGCCTTTCGCCCGACCTCCTGACCATCAACCAGGGCCGCGATTGGATGCAGACCTACGAGCGCATTCCCGCGCTTGACGGCCGGCGCGGCTTCTTCCGGCTCGCGCTCATGCAGATGCGCGCCGGCGCGAGCGTGGCGCTGCGCTACGACCATGCGCACCCGCTGTGGCCGGCGCATGCGGTGCTCAGCGATGTCATGGTCAAGCAGGGCGCCGAGACCATCGCCCATGCGGGCACGCGCATCGATGAGGCGGGGCGGCTTGCGGGCGTGTGGGAAATCAAGGAAGGGCAGCTCGTGCGGCAACTCGCCGCCTATGCCTACGACGCGAACGGCGACCTCGTCCAGGCGCAGGACGAGAACGGGCCCCTCG
The DNA here is from genome assembly GCF_030812215.1 of Variovorax boronicumulans. Lineage (GTDB taxonomy): Bacteria > Pseudomonadota > Gammaproteobacteria > Burkholderiales > Burkholderiaceae_C > Variovorax > Variovorax boronicumulans_C. Next base: position 97,106 of record NZ_JAUSSG010000007.1, read on the forward strand.
CGCCCATTGCGGTGACCGAGCCGCTCGCCGACGAGACGCAGCAGCAGCAACGCACCTCCACCGCCTGGCACTACGCGTACGACCACCACCTCCTCACCCGCTACGAAGACCGCACCGGGCGCGGCGTGAACCTCGCCTACGACGGCACCGGCCCCAACGCCCGCGCCGTGCGCGAGTGGATGGACGACGGCAGCTTCGACACCCGCGTGCGCTGGGCCGAGCACATCCGCCTCACGACCGTGACCGATGCGCTGGGCCACGAGACCCGCTACTACTACGACGAGCTGGGCTACACCTACCGCGTGATCCACCCCGACCTGCGCGAGGAATGGTTCTTTCGCGACGAGGCTCGCAACATCGTGCGCCACATCCAAAGCAACGGCGGCGTCGAGCACTTCAGTTACGACGCCGAGGGCCGGCTCGTGAGCCAGACGCGTGCCGACGGCAGCGAGATCTACCTGGACTGGGACGACAGCGGCAACCTCGTGAAAGTCCTCGACCCCGAGGGCCAGGTGTGGCTGCGTGCGTACGACGTGCAGGGCAACCTCATTGAGGAAACCGATCCGCTGGGCCACAAGACAAGGTACGAGTACGACAAGGCCGGACTGCCCGTGCGCATTGCCGATGCAAAGGGCGGCATCACCCGCATGGCCTACAACACCGTGGGCCAGCTGCTGTCGCGCACCGACTGCTCGGGCAAGACCACCACCTGGGCCTATGACGCGCGCGGCCGGTTGGTTCAAGGCACCGATGCCGCCGGCCAGTCCACGCACTACCGCTATGCGCGTGGGCAGCTCGAGGCCATCGTCAACCCCGACCAGAGCACCGAGCGCTTCGCCCACGATGCCGAAGGGCGCCTGCTCGCGCACACCGACGTGCTCGGCCGCACGACCCGCTACGGCTACAGCGAAGCCGGCCTGATCGCGCGGCGCACCGACGCCGCGGGTCGGCAATTGGCCTACCGCTGGGACAAGCTCGGCCGCCTCGTGCAGCTCGACAACGAAAACCGCAGCAGCTACACCTTCGCCTACGACCCCGTGGGCCGCCTGCTCGCCGAGGTCGGCTTCGACGGCCAGAAGACCGGCTACGCGTACGCCGAATTCAACGGGGTGCTGGAGAAGATCGAGCAGCCGCTGCAGTCCATCGGCATGCGCTTCGACGCAATGGGCCGGCTGCTGGAGCGCACCGCGGGCGAGGCCAGTGAGACCTTCGGCTACGACGCCACCGGAAGGCTGGTGGCCGCGAACAACCGCGATGCGCGGCTGCAGTGGTTCTACGACCCGGTGGGCAACGCGGTGCGCGAGCACCTGCACTACCTGCATCACGAAGGCGGCGCGTCGGAAAAACCGATGACCGCCGTGTGGCGCCACCAGTACGACGAACTGGGCAACCGCACCGCGAGCACGCGGCCCGACGGCCACGAGGTGCGCCTTCTCACCTATGGCTCGGGCCATGTCCACGGGTTGATGCTCGACGGGCAGGACATCGTCTCCTTCGAGCGCGACGACCTGCACCGCGAAGTCGCGCGGGAACAGGGCAACGGGCTGACCCAGAGCCTGGACTACGACCCGATGGGGCGGCTACTCGAGCAGCGGGTCGCGTCCATGGCGGAAACCACGACGGCCGCCGCTGCCGCCGCAACGGGCAACGCCGGCGGCGTGCTGGTCCGCCGCAGCTACGCCTACGACAAGGTCGGGCAACTGGTCGGCATCGGCGACACCCGGCGCGGCCGCCTCGACTACCGCTACGACCCGGTGGGCCGGCTGATCCAGGCCAACAGCGCGCTGGGCCGGGAAGTCTTCGCTTTCGATCCCGCGGGCAACATCGCCGCGCCGGGCTGGCCCGAGGCGCCGGGGCAACCGGCCGCGACAGCGCGCGGCACGGGCCTTCGCGACGAGCCGTTGCCTGAATCGCGCACGAGCCACGTCGCCGCGCACAAGCTGCTGGACAACCTGCTCAAGGATTACGCCGGCACCACCTACCGCTACGACGTGCAGGGCAACCTCGTCGAGCGCGTGCGCAACGGCGAGCGCACCAGCTTCGAGTGGGACGGCTTCGGCCGCATGGTCGCGGCCAGGAGCCACCAGCAGGGCACGACCACCTTCGCCTACGACGCACTGGGCCGCCGCGTCGCCAAGCACAGCCCGAAGGCCCGCACCGTGTACGGCTGGGACGGCGACGTGCTCGCGTATGAAAGCGTGGAGAGAGCCGCCGACAGCAAGTCCGTCAAAGCGCAGGCCCGCACCGTTCACTACCTCTACGAGCCCGGCAGCTTCAGGCCGCTGCTGCAGGCCAGGAAACAGCAGGCCATTGCCCTGCACGCCACGCCAGACTACGCGGCGATGGTGGCCGAGGAGGGCGATTACGACGTGGCGCGAGACCCGCTATGGACGACCGAGCCGGTGGCGCAGCCCTTTGCGAAAGAAGAGATCTGCTACTACCAGTGCGACCACCTCGGCACGCCGCAGGAACTGACCGACGACGAAGGCCGCATCGCGTGGTCCGCGCAGTACCGGGCGTGGGGCGAAGCGCGGGAAGCGATCGCGCAGGCGGCGGAGAACGCGGGAATCCGGAATCCGATCCGATTCCAGGGGCAGTATTTCGACGAGGAGACGGGGCTGCATTACAACCGGCACCGGTATTACGATCCGCACAGTGGGCGGTTTGTGAGCAAGGACCCGATTGGATTGTTCGGCGGAATAAATTTGCAGGCCTATGCCCCGAATCCGACGGGCTGGATTGATCCCGGTGGCCTGTGCAGCACCACCTTGGACAGGAATCTGGGCGGCGCCACCGGCGACCAGATGCAGGCGCATCACCTTATTCCGGAAGAGATCTGGGACAAGAATGCCGCCTTCCTGGGAAAAATAGGATTGAGCGGGCAAAAAGACAATTCGGAAAATGGCCTTCTGATGCCGAGCAACCAGAAAAAAATGAAGCAGATGAAGAGGAAAGTCTATCACTGCGGCTCTCATGCACTTTATTCGGCTGAAGTTGGTGCAAGAATCACGAAAATTGAAAAACTGTACGATGCCGAGAAGATCGATGCGGGTCAGGCAAAATCCAGAATTGCGGCGCTGCAAACCAGCTTGAGAGCCGAAATTCTTCTTGGGGCGGTGCCTCGAAATCCGAAAACGGGAAGGCTGATGTGAAGAAATGAAGTACTACGCCGTAACGCAAAAGAAAGAACGAGGCTGCCCGATCGGTTACTTGAATGCAGTTCTCTACGATCACTGTCCGGAGCACCCCGAGTCCATTCAGCACGGAATGGTCTACCCGTGGTATGCGGACAAGAAAAATCTGAAATCGTTTCCGTCGGGAATGTGCTTGGTGGTGAAGGAGAAGCTGATTGATTTTTCGATCAGATCGGATGCCTCGCATCAGTACCTGAGAGAAGATTTTTTTCATCTCTTGCAGGATTTCGGAGCGGGCATACAGGATTTCAAGGAAATCCTTGTTGTCTCGAGTGCTCATAAAAATGAAATCACGGAGGCAAAATACTTTGCGTCAATATTTTCCCGTGAATTTTATTTGAGCGAATCCAATGCAATCGATTTTCCAGCCTCCGACCTGGAGAAGGATGAGTTTGATTTTTTGGCGCTGAAGAAGTTGAAAATCAATAAAGATGTGGAGGCGGATGTTTTTGGAATTCAAAATCTCGAGCCAAAGCACAATACAATTATTTGCTCTGAAAGGTTCGTGGTTGCAGCAAATAAATCAGGCGTTAAAGGCGTGGATTTTGTCGACCTGGACGTCGCAAAATGGCCGGATGTGAATTCATTTTCCTACGATCCCAAGGAAATTCTCGCAATTCTTTAACAAAGAAGGGGGCGGCTTCAAGAAGCAATGATTTTTGCCGAAGGGTCGAATCGTGGTTTATTCCAATTCCCAAGAATTCCCGGTCAGGTGACCCCGTGACCTCCCAACTCATCCTCCTCAACCACAACCTCTGGCGCAAAGGCGCAGGCGGCGCCCCGGCCGGCCTCATCGGCCAGGCGGACACCTTCGCCTATGCGGGCCTCGATCTCAACCTTGCCCAGTTCGCCTCCAGCGCCTTCACCGGCACCAGCTTCACCGCCACGACATTCCAGAACGCGGGCTGGACCGCCTGCCAGTTCAACGCCTGCATCTTCACCGCGTGCGACTTCCAGAACATCGCCATCACGGGCTGCACTTTCACAGGCTGCACCTTCAGCAACTCGCAGTTCGGCGCCGCGCAGCTGAGCGGCTGCACCTTCAACCGCTGCACCTGGAACAACCTGGGTTTCGACAACGGCCGCTGGACGCGGGTCGATGTGCTGAATTGCAATGGCAACCAGATCCGAGCCGATGGCCTTCGCGGCGAGATGGTCGATTTCACCGGCAGCCATTTCGAGCAGCTCGAGTTCCGCAACGCGCAAATCAACACGGTCTGACGCGGCTTGCGCAGCCGCCTGGCCGACCGGTCAGTCCTTGTCCGCAAAACTGTCGAACAACAACCCGCGCAGCCACTGGTTCCCAGGATCGCGGTGCACCTTCGCGTGCCAGAACAGGTTGATCGCGATCTGCGGCAGTGCCACCGGGTGAGGGCGCCACACGAGGCCGAAGGGCTCGGCGATGCTCTCGGCGAGGCGCTCGGGCACGGTCGCGATCATTTCGCTCGAACGCAGGATGTGGCCGATCGCCACGAAGTGCGGCACCTTCAGGCGAATGCGCCGGTGGATGCCCTGCGCGGCCATCACGTCGTCGGCCTTGCCGTGGCCCGTGCCGGCGGCCTGCACCAGCACATGGTCGGCGGCGCTGAAGTCCTTGAGCGACACGCTGCGCTTGCGTGCGAGCGGATGCGTGCCCGAGAAGAGGCATACATAGCGTTGCAGAAAGAGCCGGCGCTGGAACACGCCCGCCTTCAGCTGCGGCAGGAGGCCGATGGCGATGTCCACATGGCCGGCTTCGAGCTCGTCGCGCAGGTTGCTTGCGGTGTTGTTGCGCAGCGTGCTGATCGTCACGCCGGGCGCGGCAACCGAAAGTGCTTCCATCAAGCGGGGCGTGAAGTAGATCTCGCCGATGTCGGTCATCGCGAGCGTGAAGCTGCGCGTGCTCGTGGCGGGGTCGAAAACCACCTGCTGGTTGAGCGCGGTGTGCAGCGCGCCCATCGCATAGGCGACCGGCTCGGCCAGCTGCAGCGCGAAGGGCGTGGGCTCCATGCCGCGCGCGGTGCGCAGGAACAGCTCGTCGCCCAACAGCTTGCGCAAGCGGGCCAATGCATTGCTGATGGCCGGCTGGGAAAGCCCGAGCGATTCGGCCACCGCAGAGACGCGCTTCTCGGCCAGCATGCGGTCGAACACCAGGAGCAGGTTGAGGTCGATGTCCTTGAGTTGCATGCCGGACCTTTATTCAGATCGGTGATGGAGTCGATTCACCAAATTCTATTGGTCAATCTGCAGGGGCCACGCATCATCCGTCCTCGAGAGACAGGCCGGCCTCGACGCCGGCGCCGAAAAAAAGCGAGAGCCCACGATGGACCTGCACATTCACCCCCTTGCCCGCACCCTGGAGGTCCGCCCCGGCGCGAACCTGCTGGAAGTGCTGCGCGAACACCATGTGCCGGTGTCGTACAGCTGCATGTCGGGGCGCTGCGGCACCTGCCGGTGCAAGGTGGTGTCGGGCCAGGTGCTCGACGCGGGGCAGGACGCGATCCGGCCCGACGGGCAAGGCGAGCGATACGTGCTGGCCTGCCAGAGCACGCTGACCGAAAGCTGCACCATCGAGATCCCCGAGCCCGACGAGGTGGTGGTGCATCCGGCGCGCATCCTGAAGGCGACGGTCACGGGCATCGACGTGCTCACGCACGACATCCGCCGCCTGCGGCTCAAGCCTAACAAGCCGCTGGAGTTTTCCCCCGGGCAGTACGCGCAGCTGCAGTTCGCGCCCGATCTGGCTCGGCCGTATTCGATGGCCGGCTTGAGCCGCGATGCGGAACTCGAATTCCATGTGCGCAAGGTGCCCGGCGGGCGCGTGACGGCGCACATCTTCGAGCAACTGCGCATCGGCGATGCTGTGCGGGTGAGCGGGCCGCTCGGCACCGCGTACCTGAGAACGAAGCACCGCGGGCCGATGCTCTGCGCTGCGGGCGGTACGGGCCTCGCGCCGATTCTTTCGATCGTGCGCGGCGCCATCGCGGGCGGGCTGATGCAGCCGATCCATCTGTACCTCGGCGTGCGCTCCGATGCGGACGTGTACGGCCTCGCCGAACTGCGTGAACTGCAGGCGCAGCACCCGGGCCTGAAGGTGCACGTGGTGGTCGTCACGGGTCCCGCGCACGAGGGGCAGCGGCTGGGCCTCATCACCGATGCCATCCGTGCCGACTGGCCCGGCAGCCTCGATGGCTGGCGCGCGTACCTCTGCGGCTCGCCGCCGATGGTCGAGGCCGCGACGCAACTGGTGCGCGCCCGCGGCCTCGCGCCGGAGCAGACCCATGCCGATGCCTTCTACCTGCAAGGCACCTGAAGAACCCACAAGACAAGGAGACCCGCGATGACCACGCCACCCGTGTTCCCCATCGAACTGCACTGGGAGAGCGAGAAGACCAGCCGCATTCCCTTCATGGCCTACACCGACGAAGCGCTGCACAAGAAGGAGCTGCAGCGCTTCTTCTACGAAAAGCACTGGTGCTACGTCGGCCTGGAAGCCGAGATTCCGAACCCGGGCGACTTCAAGCGCACGGCTATCGGCGAGCGCTCGGTCGTCATGTCGCGCGACGAAGAGGGCGCGATCCATGTGTTCGAGAACGTCTGCGCGCACCGCGGCATGCAGTTCTGCCGCGAGCGCCATGGCAACAAAAAGGAGTTCGTCTGCCCGTATCACCAGTGGAACTACACGCTCAAGGGCGACCTGCAGGGCGTGCCGTTCCGCCGTGGCGTGAAGCAGGACGGCAAGGTCCACGGCGGCATGCCGGCCGACTTCAAGACCGAGGAACACGGGCTCAACAAGCTCAAGGTGGCGTCGCGCGGCGGCGTGGTGTTCGCGTCGTTCGACCATGAGGTCGAGTCGTTCGAGGACTTCCTCGGCCCCGACATCCTTCACTACTTCGACCGCCTCTTCGACGGCCGCAAGCTCACCATCCTCGGCTACAGCCGGCAGCGCATTCCGGGCAACTGGAAGCTGATGCAGGAGAACATCAAGGACCCGTACCACCCGGGCCTCCTGCACACCTGGTTCGTGACCTTCGGGCTCTGGCGCGCGGACAACAAGTCGGAGCTCAAGATGGACGCGCGCAGCCGCCACGCCGCGATGATCTCCACGCGCGGCAATGCGGGCAAGGCCGCGCAGGTGACGCAGGTCGCGAGCTTCAAGGAGAGCATGCAGCTGAAGGACCCGCGCTTCCTGGACATCGTGCCCGAGCCCTGGTGGGGCGGGCCGACGGCGGTGATGATGACGCTGTTCCCGAGCCTCATCCTGCAGCAGCAGGTCAACAGCGTGTCGACGCGGCACATCCAGCCGGTGGGGCACGACGCCTTCGATTTCGTGTGGACGCATTTCGGCTTCGAGGACGACACGGAAGAGATGACGCAGCGGCGTCTGCGCCAGGCCAACCTGTTCGGGCCCGCGGGCTTCGTCTCCGCCGACGACGGCGAGGTCATCGAGTTCTCGCAGGAAGGCTTCGAGCAGAAGCCCTACCACCGCACGCTCGCCGAACTGGGCGGCCGCGAGGTCGAGAACACCGACCACATGGTGACCGAGACGCTCATCCGCGGCATGTACCGCTACTGGCGCGAAGTGATGGAGGCGGCATGACGAAGAAGCTCGACGCCGACGCGTACCTCGAACTGGCCGGGCTCTATGCGGCCTACGCCCATGCGGTCGATTCGGGCCAGTGGGACCTGTGGCCCGCGTTCTTCATCGAGGAATGCAGCTACCGCCTGCAGCCGCGCGAGAACCACGAACGCAAGCTGCCGCTGGCCACGCTGTCGTTCGAGAGCCGGGGCATGCTGGAAGACCGGGTCTACGGGATCAAGGAGACGCTGTTCCATGACCCGTATTACCAGCGGCATGTCGTTGGTCTTCCTGTGGTGCACAAGGTCGATGGCGACGGCGCGATTTACAGCGAAGCCAACTACGCGGTGTTCCGCACCAAGCTCGATGGGCCTTCGACCGTATTCAACGTCGGCCGCTACATCGACAAGGTCGTGCCCACGCCCGAAGGCCTGAAGTTCGCCTCGCGCCTGTGCGTCTTCGACAGCGAAATGATCCCGAACTCCATCATCTACCCCATCTGAGACGCGAAGGACAAACGACATGAACACGATGACATGGATCGACGCCGCCGCGGTCGACGACGTTCCCGCCGACGACGTGGTGGGCATCGAGGTGCAGGGCCGCGACATCGCCCTCTACGGCACCGAGGACGGCATCCACGCGACCGACAACATCTGCACGCACGGGCATGCGCGGCTGTGCGATGGCTTTCTCGAAGGGCACGAGATCGAATGTCCGCTGCACCAGGGGCGCTTCGACGTGCGCACGGGCAAGGCGATGTGCGCGCCGCTGACGGAAGACCTGCGCAGCTATCCGGTGAAGATCGAGGGCGGGCGGGTGTTCCTGGCGTTCGAGGCGTAGCGGCCATCTGTTGCGCCTCTTGTCCACGCGATCTGTATCTGTTTTTCCCGCGCTCGGTTGGCGACAATGGCCCCCCGTTTCATGGAACACATATGACGACAGCGCCAAGCCGAGACCAGATTGCCGACCAGATTGCCGCCGAGCTGGGCCACAGCTTCGCCGGAGAGATGCTTGCGGGCGGGCACTACGTGCCCATCGTGCGCGATGGCCGCACGCTCTACACCAGCGGGCAGGTGCCGCGCGTGGGGACGACGGTGGTCGTCACAGGCCGCGTGGGCGATGCGGTGTCGCTGGAAAAGGCGCGCGAAGGCGCACAGATCTGCGCGCTGCGCTGCCTCACGCTGCTGCGCCGCGAGCTCGGTTCGCTCGACGGCGTGGAGAAGGTGCTGCGCGTGGGCGTGTTCATCCAGTGCACGGCGGAGTTCACGCAGCAAAGCGAAGTGGCGGATGCGGCCTCCGACCTGCTGCACCGGGTTTTCGGCGATGCCGGGGTGCATGTGCGTACGGCGGTCGGCGTCTACCAACTGCCCAAGAACGCGAGTGTCGAGCTGGAGATGACGGTCGCGGCCAAGGACAGCAAAGCCTGAGGCCTACGCGGCCTGCAGCCGACCCTGTCCCTGCAGCCGGCGCGACGGGGCGGTGCTGTGCAGGTACACCGCGAAGGTGTCCCACGGCAGGCCCACCGCGTGCTGCCGCATGAGCCGCCCGACCTCGCCGCGGTGGTAGCCGCCGTGCGTGACCACATGGCCCAGCATTTCCTCGCGCGTCATGAAGCCCTTGTCGCCATCGGTGAAGCTGAAGGGCACCGATTCGGCCAGCTGCTCGGGCGTCGCGGTCTCGATGTAGTCGAGGTACCAGCGGTCGAGCCTGGCAACGGCGGCGCGAAGGTCCCGCAGCGACGGCGTATCGGGCGTGTTGTCCGCTGCAAAGCCGTGCGGCTTGCCGGTGAGATGGGCCGCGAAGATCTGGTCCACCACGTGGCAGTGGTTCATGAGGCGAATGGCATCGTGCCGCGCGTCCTGGTGTCGCTCCGGATCGAAGCCTTCCATCTTTTCGAGCAGTTCGTCGTTGGCCCAGGCGCGGTAGCCGAAGAGGGTGCGAAGCAATGAGAGAGAGCTCATGACCGGGTGTTCCTGTGGGGGAGGCGCGGCCATGCTACGTGAATAGGATTTCCTGTCTACCCCGAACGCGCTTGCAGATCGACGATGTCCCGCGCGAGCGAGGCGATGGTCAGCGGCGCGCAGCCTTCGGCGTTGTTGCTCACGGTGACGAAGGCGTTCTGGCCCGCGCGCGTGGTGCCGGCAATCACCTTGGCGAGCGCCGCGCGCGTCTCGGGGTCGGGGTCGACGATCTTGTCGAACGGGCCGTAGAGTTTTTCCGCGTCCTCATAACCGAAGCGGCCATGCCGGCGATGCAGGTTCCAGCGGCACACCAGGGGTCCGGGCCACAGCGCGCGAAGCATCGGCAACTGGTCTTCGATCGGCGGCATCTTGGCGTGCAGGCCCATGCAGAAGGTCGCGCCCACGCTGCGCAGCATGTCGGCGAAGGCGGGGCAGAGCAGTTGCGGGTCGCGCACCTCGACAGCGATGACGGCGTCGGGCGCGGTTTGCTTGAGGCCGGGCAGTGCTTCGAGCATTTCGCCGATGCGCGCGAGCAGGGCGGGCTGGTCGGCGAGCAGTTGCGAAGGGATCGGGCTCAACTGGAACACCAGCGCGCCGATGCGGTCGCCCAGGCCTTCGAGGGCGGGCTGCACGAATTCCTGGATCGCGATCTCGCTGTTGAGGAAGACGGGGTTGACCTGCGTGCCGCGGCCGCTTTCGTCGCGCACGGTGGCGTCGGTCACCAGGCTCGGCGCCTTCACCACGAAGCGGAAATCGGCGGGGACCATGGCCGCGTAGCGGGCGTACTGGCTCGCGGTGAGGGCGCGGTAGAAGTTGCGGTCCAGGCTCACGGTGCGGAACAGCGGATGCTGCGCCAGCGCGGAGAGGCCATTCCTGGAGAGCACGGTCTCGGCATAGTCGCCGTCCCACACGAGGTTGGCCCAACCGGGGTAGCTCCATGACGAGGTGCCCAGGCGCAGGTTGGGCGAGAGCGCCGAGGCCAGCTCGACGAGCGCCGGGTCGGCCGGCGCCGGGGCCACGGTGGCGCCGCGCGACTTCTTCTTTGCGGGCGGCTCGGCTTCCGGTGGCGGCGGGGCCGCGGACGCCTCTTGCGGGCGCGGAAGGTCGGGAAAGAGGGAGTCCTGTACGTCGCTCATGCTGGGGCCGCATTCTCGGCCAACATCGAGGCGCCTCGCAGCGGCGGGCACAATCCGCGCCATGAAACAGTGGTTGCGCTCGCAGGGTGGTTGGTGGCTGGCATGGCTGGTCCTCACGGCCGCGGGCGCGGTGTGGCTGGCGCGCGCGGAGCTCGCGCAACTGCAGCAGGACTTCGAGACCGACGCGCGCATCGCGCACCGGCTCATGAGCCAGCAGGTGGTGCAGTACGACGCGGTGCTCGCCACGCTCGCGCTGCTGGAGCCCGGCGCCGATGCCGGGCAGCCGGAGCAGCGCCTGCCCTCCGTGTACGCGTCGATCCTGAAGGTGCAGCGGCGGGCGCGCGACGAGGCATGGCCCGATCAAAAGCACGCCGATGCGCTGGCCGCCGCGGAGGCCAGGTCGCGCAGCCAGCAGCGCGCGGAACTCGCATCGCTCGACCTCGCGCACGGCCGCTACCAGCTTGTGATGGGCGCCACGCCTTCCAGCTATGCGCTCGAAATCGACCTGGCCGGCTCCGTGCCGTGGCGCGACTGGCCAATGAATCCGCAGACGAGCCCGGTGCGGTTGAGCTTGCAGCGGGATGGGCAACAACTGGTGCTGCAGCCCGGCCGGTCGGGCGAGGGCGGCTGGCGCTTCGGTCTCGCCAAGGCACTCGCGTCCCCGAGCCAGCCCTTCGATCTGGTGGCGGAGCGGCAGGTCGGCTGGGGCGAACTGCCGTGGCGCAGCATCGCCGGATGGGCCGTGGCGATGGCGGTGTTGATGGCCGGCTTGTGGATGGCGCAGCGGCAGCGCATCGCACGCCGCCGCGCCGAAGAACTGCTGCGGCTCGGGCAGGTCGCGCGGCTCAACGCGTTGGGCGAGCTGTCGGCGGGCCTGGCGCACGAACTGAACCAGCCGCTCACGGCCGTGCTGGCCAATGCGCAGGCCGCGCGCCGCCTGCTCGACGACGATCCACCCGACCTCGCCACCGCCCGCGACGCCATGGGGCAGGCCGTGGAGCAGGCCCGCCGCGCGGCCGGTGTGGTCGGCCGCCTGCGCCGCGTGATCGAGCGGCCCGAAGCCGGCGGCGACGTGAAGCCGCTGGTGCTGCAGGAGGTGGTGCGCAGCGCCATGCACCTGCTCGCGCCCGAGTTCGCGCAGCGCGGCGTCGCTGCCCAGTTCGACGCGGGCGCGCAGGCGCCGGTGCGCGTGCAGGCGGAGGCGGTGGCGCTGGAGCAGATCGTGCACAACCTGCTGATGAACGCGCTGCAGGCGCTGGACCTCGTGCCCGCGGCCGAGCGCCGGTTGGTGGTGTCGGTCGGGCGCAACGGGCAGGAGGGCGTGCTGACGGTGACCGACAACGGCCGCGGCATTGCCCCCGAGGCGATGCCGCGGCTCTTCGAGCCTTTCTTCAGCACGCGCGAGGGCGGCCTCGGCCTGGGCCTGAGCCTCAGCGAGACGCTGGCGAGCGGCATGGGCGGCAGCCTCGCGGCCGCCAACGCGGCACCGCGCGGCGCGCGCTTCACCTTGCTGCTGCCGCTGGTGGCGCCGTCGACATGAACACCTCGATCACGCATCAACCCCAGTCCCCGCTGATCCACCTGATCGACGACGACCAGGCGGTGCGCGACGGCCTCTCGCTGCTCATCGGAACGGTCGGCCTGCGCGTGCAGGGCTGGGCCGATCCGCAGGCCTTCATCGACGGCTTCGACCGCGCGAGCGTCGGCGCCATCGTGCTCGACGTGCGCATGCCCGGCATCAGCGGGCTCACCGTGCTCGACCGGCTGGTGGCGCAGGGCGTCGACCAGCCGGTGATCATGCTGACCGGCCACGGCACGGTCGAGATGTGCCGCCGTGCCTTCAAGGCGGGCGCGGCCGAGTTCCTGGAAAAGCCGGTGGACGACGAGCAACTGCTCGAGGCGCTGCAGCACGCGGTGCGCCAGCATGTGCGCACGCGCGAACGCTCGCAGGCCGACAACGCCGCACGCGAGCGGGTGGCACAGCTGTCGGAGCGCGAGCGCGAGGTGCTGGCGTTCATCGTGCAGGGGCTCACCAACAAGGAGATCGCGCGCACGCTGGCGCTGTCGCCGCGCACGGTCGAGACGCACCGGGCCAACCTGTTCGCGAAGCTGGACTGCGATTCGCTCGCGCAGCTGATCCGGCGCTACGCGGTGCTGGTGAGCGACGGTGACTGAGGTGCGCGCTCCGTAGTTCTACGGAGCGCCGGGCGTAGCCGTACGAATGGTCGCGGCGGCCGGCGTTTTCTACAGTGACGCAGCCGTCGGCCATAACAGAGAGTGGCCGGCGCATTCACCTGCATCCACTGGAGAAATCAAACAATGCGTTCCACCCTTTGCCTCGCCGTCCTGCTCGCCGCATCGGCTGCACAAGCCCAGACGCCGGCGCCCGCCGTGCGCACCGAGAAGAACATCTCGCTGGCGCTTGCCAACCAGATCGCGGCCGAAGCGGTGGCCGCCTGCGCCGCCAACGGCTACAACGTGGCCGCCACCGTGGTCGACCGCGCCGGCACCGTGCGCGCCGTGCAGCGCGCCGACAACGCCGGCCCGCACACGCTGGCCTCGAGCGAGCGCAAGGCCTGGACCTCGGCATCGGCCAAGAGCGCGACGCAAGCCATGATGGAAGGCGCGCAGAAGAACCCGGGCGCTGCGAACCTCGTGTACCTGCCGGGTTTCCTGCTGCTGGGCGGCGGCGTGCCGGTGAAGTCGGGCAACGAAGTGATCGGTGCCGTGGGCGTGGGCGGCGCGCCGGGCGGCCACCTGGACGACCAGTGCGCCAACGCGGCGATCGAGAAGGTCAAGGGCCTGCTGGGCTGATGGCGATGAGGCGCGGTGTCTGGTCTCTCGTTCTGGCTGGTGCACTCGGCCTGGGTGCTTCGACCGGCGTGTCGGCCCAGGTGCCGCCGCTCGCGGCCGAGGTGCTGGCCTATGAAGGACTGCACCGCGCCGCCTGGCATGGCGATCTGCCGAAGCTGAAGGCGCTGATTGCCTCGGGCGCGAAGCTCGATGCCCGCGATGCCAGGGGGCGGACGCCGTTGCATGTCGCCACCTACGCGCGGCAACGCGAAGCGGTGAAGCTGCTCGCCAAGGCGGGCGCGAACATCGACCAACTCGAAGACGACCGCTATGACGCGGTGACCATCGCATCGGTCGCGGACGATACCGCGACCCTTGCATTGCTGCTGTCGCTCGGCGCCAACCCCGGGCAGACGACGAGCCGCTACGACGGCACCGCGCTCATCGCCGCCGCGCACCTGGGCCACGACGACGTCGTGCGCCGCCTCATCGCGGCCGGTGCGCCGCTCGACCATGTGAACAACCTGCACTGGACGGCGGTGATCGAATCGATCGTGCTCGGCGACGGAGGGCCGCGCCACCAGCGCACGCTGGCCGCGCTGCTCGATGCGGGCGCGAGCCAGAAGCTGACCGACCGGCAGGGCAGCACGCCGCTGCAACTGGCCAAGGCGCGCGGCTACACGGCGATGGTCAAGCTCCTGGAGACTCCCCGCGCAAGGTAGGTCGGCTCGGGGACAATCAGGGTTCGCCCACGAGGAAGACAACCCATGTACATGCCCCCGCAGTTCAATGCCAAGGACCCGGCGATCGCGCTGGAGTTGATGCGCTCGCACCCGTTCGCGAGCCTGATCTCGAACGACAACGACGGCCTGCCGTTCGTCACGCACCTGCCGCTGGTGGCGGAGCCGGGCGAGGGCGACGAACTGGTGTTGTGGGGGCATTGCGCCAAGCCGAACCCGCATTGGCGCTATCTGCAGGCGCGGCCGCGGGCGGTCGCGACCTTCCTCGGGCCGCATGCGTACCTGTCGCCCCAGGTCTACCCTGACCTGGCGCGGGTGCCGACGTGGAACTACCTGGCCGTGCATTGCACGGTCGAGGCCCGCCTGGTCGAGGAGCCGGCCGAGAAGGACGTGCTGCTCAAGAAGCTCATCGGCGACCACGAGCCCGCCTACGCGCAGCAGTGGCGCGACCTGGGCGAGGAGTTCCAGCTCAAGATGCTGAGCGGGATCGTCGGCTTCGAACTGAAGGTGACCGCGCTGCAGTGCAAGGTCAAGATCAACCAGCACCGCAAGGAATCGCATGCCGCCATGCGCGCCATGTACGGCGCCGGCACGCCGGACGAGCAGGCGCTGGCGGTGTGGATGGACCGGCTCGGCATGAACGCCGAGGCGTCCGTGGCGGAAGGGAGCTGAAATGCGCGTGTTCGGATTGCTCGGCCTGGTGCTGGCGCTCGTGATCGTCGGGCTGATCGCGAAGAAGCAACTGACGACGGCTGCGGCGCCCGCATTGCCATCGGTGCCTGGCGCCGCGGCACCCGCAACCGGCGAGGCGCCGGCTGATGTGCGCACGCAAAGCCAGCAGGTCCAGCAGCAGGTGAAGGACGCGCTCGACGCCGCGGCGCAGGCGCGCAAGATGCCCGATGAGAACTGAGTTGCCATCGCAGACAAACGACGCGCACTGGATGGCGCTCGCGCTGGCCGAGGCGCGCCTTGCCGCCGAGGCGGGCGAGGTGCCGGTGGGTGCGGTGCTGGTCAAGGACGGGCAGGTCATCGCGACCGGCCGCAACACGCCCGTGGCGCAGCACGATCCGAGCGCGCATGCAGAAATCAACGCGCTGCGCGCCGGTGCCGCCGCGCTGGGCAACTACCGGCTCGACGGCTGCGAACTGTTCGTCACGCTCGAACCCTGCGCGATGTGCGCAGGCGCTATGCTGCACTCGCGGCTGGCCCGGGTGGTGTTCGGCGCGACCGATCCCAAGACGGGCGCGGCGGGATCGGTGCTCGATCTCTTTGCGGAGCCGCGCTTGAACCACCGCACGCAAGTGCGAGGCGGCGTGCTGGCAGAGGAGTGCGGCGCGGTACTGCAGGGCTTCTTCCAGCAGCGCCGCAGCATGGCGCGCGAGCAGGCCGAGCCCTTGCGCGACGACGCGCTGCGCACGCCGGCCGAGCGCTTCGCTTCGCTGAACGACTGCGCCTTCGCGCCGCACTACGTGCACGACCTGCCGGGGCTGCGGGGCTGGCGCCTGCATTACGTGGACGAAGAGGGCGCACCGGGCAGCGACGGCCAATCGGCGCATTGCCTTTGTCTGCACGGACCGGGCGAATGGGGTTACTTCTTCCGTCACTTCATCGGCGCGCAAGGGCTGCGCACGCTGGTGCCCGACCTCATCGGCTTCGGCAAGAGCGACAAGCCCAAGCGCGAAGCCGTGCACCGCCTCGAGTGGCACCGCGACGTGCTGCTCGAATGGCTGGATCGCGTACAGCCGCAGTCGCAGCCCGTGGTGCTGGTGCACAGTGCCGCGGCCAGCGGGCTTGCATCGTTGTTGCAAGCCGCGGCTGGCGATCGTTTCGCGGCCGCCATCGTCGCTCCCGATGGCGGCGAGCGCATCAAGGACGCATGGCGCGCGCCGTACCCCGACCGCGGCTACGAAGCCGCGCTGCGCGCACTCGGACCGATCGCCTCGTCCTCGGGCCCGACGGCCGCGGAGGCCTCGCTGCTTGCCCGCCTCGTGCGCAACGCAATGGGATACTCGACCTCGTGACCAAACACATCTACATCTACTCCCCGTCCAGCGCAATCCGCGACAAGGCCGCCTTCCGGCGCGGCGTGAAACGACTCCAGGCCCTCGGCCACGACGTCGAGATCGACGCCGATGCGCTCTCGGTGCATCAGCGTTTTGCGGGCGACGATGCCACCCGGCTGGCTGCCATTTCGCGGGCCGCCGCGAGCGGCGCGAACATCGCGCTCATCGCACGCGGCGGCTACGGGCTCACGCGCATCCTCGACCAGATTCCGTACAAGGCCGTGGCCAAGGCGATCGACAAGGGCACCGAGTTCGTCGGCTGCAGCGACTTCACCGCACTGCAGAACGCACTGCTTGCGAAGACCGGCGGCGTCAGCTGGTCCGGCCCCGCGGTCGGCGAAGACTTCGGCGCCGAAGCCGGTGCCGACGACATCATGGAAGCCTGCTTCGACGATTTGTTGAGCGGGCAGGGCGAAGGCACCGGCTGGCGCATGCCGGCGCGCGATGCCGAACTGAAGTTCAAGCCCGTGGAAGACGCGGTGCTCTGGGGCGGCAACCTCTGCGTGCTGACGAGCCTGCTCGGAACGCCGTACTTTCCGGCGATCGAGAAGGGCGTCCTCTTCATCGAGGACACCAACGAGCACCCCTACCGCATCGAACGCATGCTCGACCAGCTGAAGATGGCCGGCGTGCTGGCCAGGCAGAAGGCGATCGTGTTCGGCCAGTTCACCGGCATCCGCAAGGTGCCGGGCTACGACCGCGGCTTCGGGCTGGATACGGTGGTCGATCGCCTCCGCGCGTCATTGAAGAAGGTCCCGGTGCTCACGGGCCTGCCGTTCGGCCATGTACCGACGAAGGTGCTGCTGCCAGTGGGGGCGAAGGTGGCGATGGCGGCCGAAGGGCGCGATGTCTTCCTCGTGTGGGGGCATCGGCATGCCCATTCGCACGACCATGGCCACGCGCACCCGCACTGAATGCCGGCGGGGTTGGCGGCGGCTCTCGAAAGCCGCTTTGCCTTCAGCTGTTGTTGTTGGTGAAGCGCTGATGGGCGCGCGGACCCATCGAGCCGGGCAGGCCGCCCTTGAACATGCTGTTGATGGATTTCATCTGGCGGCGGGCGGCGGATTCACCGTCGATGGCGCTCAGCGCGGTCATCACGTCCTGGCGCAGGTACCAGAGGGCCTCGACGTCGACCGCGAAGCGCACGCGCTGGCTGACACGCTGGATCGAATGGCCGCCATGGGCCTGGAGCACCGACAGCATGGCCGTGCGAATCCGACCCAACTGGCTCTCAGCCGCCTGGCGGGAGCCGAAACCGGGCAAGTTCAGCAGACGAAAAATGCGGCGGAAGAGCACCATGTGACGAATAGCGTATTGCCGGAAGCCAGGACGGCCGCTACCTTAAGCTTGCGTTCGTCATTACACAAGATGTTAAACAGTGTTTCTTGTTTGCAAACAACAAGCTTTACGTATCAGTTTCAGCACTTATTGAAGTTTGTTATCAAAAGTACTAAATCCTTTGGTGGGCTCGGTTTTGGGCATACGTCAGACAAAACACGGACAAGAGGCTGAAGAGCTTCCTGACCATAATCAACCAGCGATCGCTACCGAGTACAAGACAGTATGGGTGTCAATGCCACAGTCGTTTTCGCGGACCTGACAGGGAGCACAAGGGTCTTCGAGGCCATGGGGAATGCACGTGCCACCGAGACGGTGACGCGCCTGACCCAGTGGATCGGCGGCGTTTGCCAGGCGCACGGCGGCCGGGTGGTGAAGTCGCTGGGAGACGGCGTGTTCGCCATTTTCTCGAGCGGCGCGGCCGCCACGCACGCGGTGATCGAACTCCAGCGCTACCACCAGAAG
The DNA here is from genome assembly GCF_030812215.1 of Variovorax boronicumulans. Taxonomy (GTDB): domain Bacteria; phylum Pseudomonadota; class Gammaproteobacteria; order Burkholderiales; family Burkholderiaceae_C; genus Variovorax; species Variovorax boronicumulans_C. The sequence goes on from NZ_JAUSSG010000007.1 coordinate 115,357, forward strand.
CGTCTTCAGGTCTGGCCCGCGCCCTTGCGCATGGCGCTGCAGATCGGCGTGGCCAGCGGCGAAGTGGTCGAGGTGGAGGGCGACTGCTTCGGCGACGCCGTCAACCTCGCATCGCGGCTGAGCGACCTCGCCGGCCCCGGGCAGATCTGGGTGACCGACGCGGTGATCTCGCAGCTGCGAGAAGGCAGCGTGCAGCATCGCGACCTCGGGCTCATCAATATCCGCGGCCGCAGCGAGATGTCGGTGGTGCACCGCATCGACTGGCAGGAGGACGTGACCACCTTCCTCACCGTGCCGGCCGCGCTGGCGCCGGTGCGGATTCCGGATTCGTCGTTCGGCCAGATCGAGCTGTCCTGGCTCGACGTGCGCTCCATGTTCAGCAGCGAGCAGTTGCCGATCCACCTGGGCCGCGTGGACGACGCGCAGTTCGTGGTCAACGACCCACGCGTCTCGCGGCTGCATGCGCGCATCGAGATGCGGCAGGGCAGTTGCGTGCTGATCGACATCAGCACCTATGGGACCTGGGTGCGCTTTCATGGCAACGGCGGGCCGAGCACCGAGATCGCCTTGCGTCGCGAGGAATGCGTGCTGCACGGCCGCGGCGAAATCGGCCTGGGCGCGCCGCTGAGCGATTTCAGCGCCCCCACCATCGCCTTCAGTACGACCGGCGGCGAGGTGATGCTCTCGCGCCGCGAAGTGGGACCCTGACCGGGTGCACCGGTGACCTGCGTCGGGCGTTGTCTGTCAGACCGGGCGCTGTTCGCCCTTGGCCCTGGAGCCGCTGTGAACTTCAAACGACATTCTTCTGTTTTCAAATGGGCAACCCTCGGCGCGATCGCGGCCGGTGCGTTGCTCGCCGCGGGCGCCGCCAATGCGCGCGGCCACTGGTCGGTGCAGATCGGCACCCCCGGCTATGTGGGCGGCGGTTATCCAGCGCCGTACTACGTGCCGCCGCCGGTTTACTACCCGGCACCGATCTACTACCAGCCCGCGCCGCCCGTCTACTACCGGCCGCCGCCGGTGTACTACCGCCCGGCACCCATCTACAGCCCGCCGCCCGGACGCATTTATTACGGGCCCGGCTATCCATATCGCCCGCCGAACGGCTACGAATGGGAAGACGAGCAGGACTGACGTCCTCACCCAAGGCGCGGTAACTGAAGACCTGCTTGAGCGGGTCTCTGAAGGTGCCAATTTTGTTTCACAAGTGACGAAAAAGTCACATAAAGTCACAAATATTGGATTGACGACCCTGTCGTCAAAGGTTCTCACCAGCGAAATCCACAGGGCACGGCACTTGCCTTGATCGCTCCCGGCGCAGGAACGCCGCAGGAGCGAGGAAAACATGGTGGAACGGACAGAAGCCGGCTGCGCGAGCGTGGCCGACGATTTGGCGTACGTCGATGCGCCGGCAACAACAGACACAGCCGAGACCGAGGCGTCGCTCAGGCCCATGAAGGCCCTGGCGACGTTTTCCATCGCGGCCGCGCTCGCGGCCTGCGGTGGTGGAGGAGGCGGCGGCAGCGGTGGGGGCGGATTCGGCGGCGGCATCGGCGGCCTGCCGGCACCGGGCCCCGGCGCGGGATCGGACGCGGGCCCCTACCGCTACACGCAAGCCAAGACCGACGACGAAGCCGCGCGCTTCCTGCTGCAGGCCCAGTTCTCGGCCTCGGACGCGGAGATCGCCGACGTGCGCAACAAGGGCTACCTGCCCTGGCTCAGCGAGCAGTTCGGCGCACCGCGTACGCAGTCGGCCTGGGAATGGATCGACAGCAAGCCCTTCGACTCCACCACGATCGATGCAGCCGTCTGGCGCCAGCTGATGGCGTCGGCCGATCCGGTGCGCAAGCGCTTGGCATTGGCGCTCAGCGAGATCTTCGTGGTCTCGGCCAACGAGATCGGCTCGAACTGGCCGCATCTCATGATGGCCCAGTACTTCGACACGCTGGTGGCCGGCGTCACCGGCAACTTCCGCACGCTGCTGGAAGACGTGACGCTCAACCCCGCGATGGGCTTCTACCTGAACACCCGCGACAACCGCAAGGAGGACGGCCGGGGCCGGCAGCCCGACGAGAACTACGCGCGCGAAGTCATGCAGCTCATGACCATCGGCCTGTCGCAGCTCAACGCCGACGGCACGGTGAAGACCGGCGCCGACGGCCAGCCGCTGGACACCTACACGCAGGACGATGTGACGAACCTTGCGCGCGTCTTCACCGGCTACGTGCTCGATATCCGCACCGGGGAGCGCGAGGGCTTCAGGCCACCCAACGGCGGCGGCGCCTTCGACACCAAGGACTGGACCACGCGCCCCATGGCCTACCTGGCCGCGAACCACTCCATGCTGGAGGCGAAGTTCCTCGGCACCACCGTGCCCGGCGGCACGCCCGGGCCCGCGGCGCTGAAGATCGCGCTCGACGCGCTCTTCAACCACCCGAACGTCGGCCCCTTCATCGGCAAGCAGCTGATCCAGCGGCTGGTGACCAGCAACCCGAGCCCGGCCTACGTGAAGCGCGTGGCCGATGTCTTTGCCAACAACGGCAGCGGCGTGCGCGGCGACATGAAGAGCGTGTTCGCGGCCATCCTGCTCGACGACGAGGCGCGCGGCCCGGCCGGCCTTTCGGACCCGAACTTCGGGCGCCTGCGCGAGCCGATGCTGCGCTTCGTGCAATGGGGCCGCACCTGCGGCATCGCCTCGGCCACCGACGCCTGGAAGATCGGCATCCTTGCCGACGCGAGCTACGGCCTCGGCCAGAGCCCGCTGCGCTCGCCCTCGGTCTTCAACTTCTTCCGGCCCGGCTACGTGCCGCCATCGACCGCCATCGCCAGCAACAAGCTGGTGGCCCCCGAGTTCCAGCTGGTCAACGAAAGCAGCGTGGGCGGCTATCTCAACTTCATGCAGAGCGTGTTGCCCAACGGCTTCAACGGCAAGGACGTGATGGCCAGCTACGCGGCCGAGAAGGCGCTGGTGCTCGACCCCGCCGCGCTGGTGCGGCGGCTCAACCTGGTGCTGACCGGCAACCAGTTGCTGCCCGCCACCGTCAACCTCATCACCACCGCGCTGGCCACGCCCAACCTCACGGCGGCGAGCAGCGATGGCGCAAAGCTCAATCGCATCTGCGCCGCCGTCCTCCTGGTGATGGGGTCGCCCGAATACCTTGTGCAGAAATAAACAACGCGGAGCCTTTCGTCCATGTACCTGATCGACCCCGCGCGGCACAGCCGCCGCGCGTTCCTCCGCCGCACGGGCCAGCTCGCGATGGCCGGCACCGCGCTGCCGTTCGCGCTCAACCTCGCCGCCATGGGCGAGGCCGCCGCGCAGGCCGCGCCCGGCGACGACTACCGTGCGCTGGTGTGCGTGTTTCTCTTCGGCGGCAACGACTATGCGAACACCGTCGTCACCTACGACGCCGACAGCTACGGCAAGTACAGCCTGATCCGCGGCGGCAACGGCGAGGCGGGCGGCGGCATCGCCATCGCGCGCGCCGCGCTGGCCGCGACCGAGCTCAAGCCGACGCAGGCGCTGCCCGACGGGCGCGTGTACGCGCTGCATCCGTCGATGACGGGGCTGGCCGACCTTTTCAACAACCAGGGCAAGGTGGCGGTGCAGCTGAACGTCGGCCCGCTCATCAAGCCGCTGACGCGGGCGCAATACAACAGCAGCAACCGCCGCGACTTCCCGATTCCGCCCAAGCTCTTCTCGCACAACGACCAGCAGTCGGTATGGCAATCGTCTTCGCCCGAAGGCTCGACCGTCGGCTGGGGCGGCAACCTGGGCGACCTGGCGCTCGGGCCGAACATGGGCTCGCTCTTCACCTGCATGTCGGTGTCGGGCAATGCGGTGTTCCTCTCGGGCGACCAGGCGCTGCAGTACCAGGTGGGAACGGGCGGGGCGGTGCGCATCGGCGCGGTGAGCGGCACCGGCGGCAATCTCTTCGGCTCGGCGACGGTGAAGGCGGCCATGCAGCAGATCGCGCAACGCGAGAGCGGCCACACGCTGGAGAACGAGTACACCAAGGTCATCCGGCGCGCGGTCACGGCCGAGGGAAAGATCACCGAGGCGATCCAGTCGGACTTCGCGTCCGGCACCTTCCCGCAGCAGAACTACCTGGCCGACCAACTCAAGATGGTGGCGCGCCTGATCCGCGGGCGCGAGGCGCTGGGCGTGAAGCGCCAGGTGTTCTTCGTCTCGATGGGCGGCTTCGACCTGCACGACGACCTGATCGCGCGCCAGCCGGGGCTCATGAAGAACCTGTCCGAAGCGCTGGTCGCCTTCCACAACCAGATGATCGTGCTCGGCGTGGCCGACAAGGTCACCGCGTTCACCGCGTCCGACTTCGGCCGCACGCTCTCGAGCAACAGCAATGGCTCCGACCACGGCTGGGGCGGCCACCACTTCGTGGTCGGCGGTGCGGTGAAGGGCAAGGCGATCTACGGCACGGCGCCGCCGGTGAGCATCACCAACACGGCGAGCGACATCGACCAGTGGCACGTGGGGCAGGGCCGCCTTTTGCCCACCACCTCGGTCGACCAGTACGCGGGCACCCTGGCGCGCTGGTTCGGCGTGCCCGACGAGCAGCTCGACGGCATCCTGCCCAACCTCAAGAACTTCGGCGTGACGGCGCCCAGCGGCATCGCGTATCCGCGCAACGTGGGGTTCATGGCATGAACGACGCGAATGGAGCGCACGGCATGAAGGGAATGATCGGCTTGAATGGCGAGGAGGGCGGCACGCGCGTGTCCTTTCCGTCCAATGGCGGCAGGAAGACGTCCTCCCACATTCGCAATGCGGACATGACGCCGATGCATCCCTTCACCAGCGTCGAAGGTGCCATCGCGGCCATCGACGCGCTGGACCGCGGGCTGCGGGAGTTCGAGCTGTCGGTGTCCGACAACCTGCAGGACTATCTCGGCGTGCAGATGGCGCAGATCACCGATCGCGCGCTGGCGCGTGGCTGGGAGCCCATCAGCTTCATGCAGAAGAATGGGTTCCGGCGCTATCGCTTCAAGGCGATGCGCCGGGCCTGAACCGTCGCTTTTCTCCTTTGTCTTTTCTCTTTCACAAGGCCCCCCGGAAACCATGCGTTCGAAATTCCAGACCGCCGCCATCGGCACCCTCGCGACCCTGTTGCTTGCATCCTGCGGTGGGGGAGGAGGAGGAGGTGGCGGCGGTGGCGGTGCGTTGCCGCTCGGGTTGGGCGTTCCGCCTGCAGCCGCTCCGGCACCGGCGCCCGCACCGGACCCCGCCGCAGCACCTGCGCCAGCACCGGCGCCCAGCCCCACCGCGCTGGAAAGCTGCGGCCTGCCGGACTTCGTGCAGGACACCATCACCCGCGTGAACCAGTTCCGCAGCGAGGCGCGCACCTGCGGCGCCACGCAGTATCCGGCCGCCGGGCCCATTGCATGGAACGCGCAGCTCGATGCGGCCGCGGCACGCCATTCGCGCGACATGGTCGCCAAGAATTACTTCGATCACACCGGCTCGGACGGCAGCACCGTGGGCACCCGCGCCACCGACGCGGGCTACAAGTGGTCGGGCGTCGGCGAGAACATCGCAGCCGGGCAGAGCAGCGTCGCCTCGGCCATGAACTCGTGGCAGGGCAGCGAGGGCCACTGCCGCAACCTCATGGGCGCGAACTACAAGCACATTGCGCTGGCATGCGTGCGCGGCGGCGCGGGCAATGCCTATCCGTACTACTGGACGATGGTGCTCGGGACGCCCTGACCGGCATCCACGACCTCACGCGTCAGTCCAGCCGGATGCGGTCCCACAGTTCGAGCGTGCGTTTGCCGATCCGGTCGACCACCTTGGCCTGCACGCTGTAGAGCCCGGTTTCGTCGGTCGGGCCGAAGCTGAAGTTCATGCTGGCCGAGCCGAGCACCAGCGCGGCCCGGGGCGGCTCCGAAGTCCAGAGTGGGCCGCCTCCGGCCGGCACGCGCTGTCCGCTGGGGGTGATCACGAAGAACTCGACCACCACATCGCACTGGCCAATGGCATTCGGCGCGCAGCCGCGCAAGAACAGCATCGCGCTGGAACGGATGCCGCGCTTCACGGTGTCGGTGACCCGCAATGTCGGTGCGCGGCTGGCGGTGTTCCAGGCCGTGCGCAGCTCGGCCTCGTCCGGGGTGATGAGCAATTGCACGTGAAGGTCGCCGTCGCTGCGCATCGACTCGGTGTCGGGAATCGGCTTGCCGGTGCTGTCGGTCCATCCCGCGGTCGACGCGAGCGGCATGAGAACAGCAAGCAGAAAGAAGAGGCGCCGCATCGGCACAAGCCTCCGGTCCTGGCTAGCGCGCCGGTTGGGCCAGGATCCGATCGAGCTGCGCAATGTCGATCGGCTTCTGGAGGTGATGGTCGAACAGCTCCTTGGCCGATTCGCCCGCTGCATCCTGCGCCGAAAAGCCCGAGATCGCGACCAGCAGCCGCGGCGTGCCTTCGGCCGTGCTCGCACGCAGCCGCCGCGCGACCTCGGAGCCCGGAAAGTCGGGCAGGGTGAGGTCGATCAGCGCGGCATCGAAGTGCTCCTCGGCGGCCGCGTCCATCGCCTGCTGCGCCGTGTAGGTGCAGCGGGCGGTGTGGTCTTGCAGCGTGAGCAGTTCCTGCAGGAGGTCGGCAGCGGCCTGGTTGTCGTCGACGATCAGCACGTTCACGGCGGTTTGTCTCTTGAGTAGGTCGAAAGATGCAGTATCAACGGAATGTGTCCTGAGCGGCGTAAGGTTGTTCCTACGCTTGGGGCGCGGGGTTTGCCGCGGTGGCCTCCAGCGGCAGCTCGACGGTGAAGCGCGCGCCCTGGCCGGCCGCGCTTTCCACGCCGATCTGCCCGGCGTGCAGGTCCACGATCTTGCGTGTGATGTAGAGCCCGAGGCCCAGCCCGGCCGCATGCTGGCGGCTGTGCTCGGTGCGCTCGAACTGCTCGAAGATGCGCGCCTGGTCCTCGGGCGCGATGCCGATGCCGTGGTCGCGCACGCGCACGCGCGCCATGTCGCCGGCCCGCTCGACCACCATCTCCACCGGCTTGCCGCCGCCATAGCGCAGCGCGTTGGTCAAGAGGTTGGTCAGCACCTGCTCGATGCGGAACTCGTCCCACACGCCGAGCAGCTCGGCCGGCGCTTCGAGCGCGATCGTCGAGCCCGCGGCCTCGGCCTGCTGGCGCAGGTTCTCGACCACGGCGCGGGCGAGCATCGCGAGGTCGACCGGCTTGGTCTGGATCGACAGCGCATCGCGCCGCATGCGCGTCACGTCGAGCATGTCGTCGATGAGGCGCACCATGTTGCGGATCTGCCGCTGGTCGCGCTCGATCATCGCGGGCAGCCGCTCGGGCGAGAAGCTCGCGAGGTTCCCCTTGGCCAGGTGCAGCTGGCGCAGCTGGGCCTCCAGGTAGAGCGTATTGAGCGGCGTGCGCAGCTCGTGCGAGACCATCGACATGAAGTCGTCGCGCATGCGCACCGCGCGCTCCAGCTCGAGCTGGGTGTGCTGCAGCTGCTGCACCAGCTCTTCCTGCTTCCGGTGCGCGGCCGCGAGCAATTCCATTTCGTGGCGCAGCGCCTTCCTGTGCTGGTAGAGGTCGACGAACACGTTCACCTTGCTGACCACCGCGTGCGGATCGAGCGGCTTGTGCAGGAAGTCGACCGCGCCGCTCTCGTAGCCCTGGAAGGCGTAGTTCAGCTCGCGCCCCGCGGCGCTCACGAAGATGATGGGGATGTGCCGCGTGCGCTCGGTGCCGCGCATCATCTCGGCCAGCTCGAAGCCGTTCATGCCGGGCATCTGCACGTCGACGATGGCGAGCGCGAATTCATGCTCCAGCAGCAGCGAGAGTGCTGCCTCGGCCGAGCCGGCGCGGTACACGACGCGGTCGGGCGAGCGGATCAGCGCCTCGAGCGCCAGCAGGTTTTCCGGCAGGTCATCGACGATCAGCAGCTTGCTTTGGACGTCAATGGGCATGGACGGCCTCCAGTTGCAGGAGCAGGGCGCGAAGCTCGCGCAGCGGTAGCACGTGGTCGGGGGCGTGTCGCGCGAGGGCGGCGTTGGGCATGATGGAAATCAGGGCTTCTTTGGGGTCCTGCACGGCGGTGAGTCCGCCGGCCAGGTGAATGCGATGCAGGCCTTCGGCGCCGTCGTCGTTGGCGCCGGTCAGTAGAAAACCGGCCAGCATCGGGCCGTAGGCGTCGGCGGCCGAGGCCATCAGCACGTCGATGGACGGCCGCGAGAACAGCACCGGCGCCTCGCAACTGAGCGAGAAGCAACGCTCCCGCTCGATCGACAGGTGGTAGCCGGGCGGCGCGAAGTAAAGAGTGCCGGCTGCAACCGGCATCTTGTCGGCGGCCTCGCACACGGAGAACGGCACGCGCAGCGCGAAGATCTCGGCGAGGTGGCTGTCGTGGTTCTCGGGCAGGTGCAGCACCACCGTCATCGGCAGGCGCCAGCCGGCGGGCAGCCCGTCGAGCAGGACCATGAGCGCGTCGATGCCGCCGGCCGAGGCGCCGAGCACGACCATGTCCACGCGCTTGCGGGTGTAGGGGCGAGGCAGCGTCGTCGTCATGTCGCCTTGCGGTAGATGCGCTCGGCGCGGGCGTGCGGCGCGAAGCGGTCTGCGTAGCCGGAGAAGTCGATGCTTTCCTTGGATCCGAGGCCCAGGAAGCCGCGGTGCGACAGCGACTCGTGAAAGAGCCCGAGCGCGCGGTCCTGCAACAGCCGGTTGAAGTAGATGAGCACGTTGCGGCACGACACCAGCTGCGTCTCGGCGAACACGCTGTCGGTCGCCAGGCTGTGGTCCGCGAAGATGACGTCGGCGCACAACGAGGGGTCGAAGCGCGCCGCGTCGTAGGCGGCGGTGTAGTAGTCGGAGAACGCACTGCGTCCGCCCGCGCGCTGGTAGTTGGTGGTGTAGCCGCGAATCGCCTCCAGCGGAAAGATGCCCTGGCGCGCCTTCTCGAGCGAGGCCGGGTTGATGTCGGTGGCGTAGATCTGGGTGCGCTCGAGCAGGCCTTCCTCGCGCAGCAGGATCGCGAGAGAAAACACTTCCTCGCCCGTGCTGCAGCCCGCCACCCACACCTTCACCGACGGGTAGGTGTGCAGGATCGGCACGACCTGATCGCGCAGCGCCAGAAAGTAGGCCGGGTCGCGGAACATCTCGCTCACCGGGATCGTCAGGAACTGCAGCAGCCGGCCGAAAAGCCCCGCGTCGCGCAGCACTTTTTCCTGCAGCGCCGAGATGCTCGGCAGCCCGAGCTGGTCGAGCGCGTAGAGCACGCGGCGCTTCTGCGAGGCCGTGGTGTAGTTGCGGAAGTCGTAGCTGTACTTGAGATAGATGGCCTCCATGAGCAGGCGCAGCTCGATCTCCGTGTCGCTCAGCGGCTGAAGCGGCGAGGGCGGGGATGACGGAAGGGATGAGGGCGGCTTGTCGGTCACAGGCGCTCCATCTTGGGCATCCACACACGAAGGAGCGAGAACAGCCGCTCCAGGTCGACCGGCTTGGCCAGGTAGTCGTTGGCACCGGCTGCGAGGCACTGGTCGCGGTCGTCCTTCATGGCCTTGGCGGTGATGGCGATCACCGGCATCTTCTCGAAGCGCGGGTCGGCGCGCAGGCGCCGCGTGGCTTCCAGGCCGTCCATCTCCGGCATCATCACGTCCATCAGCACCAGGTCGATCTCGCGCACCTGGTCGAGTTTTTCGAGCGCCTCGCGGCCGTTGCGGCCGATTTCCACCGCCGCGCCGCGCTGCTCCAGCGCGCTGGTGAGGGCAAAGATGTTGCGCACGTCGTCGTCCACCAGAAGGATGGTGCGGCCCTCGAAGATGCGGTCGCGCCCGCGCGCTGTCTTCAGCATGCCCTGGCGCTCGGTCGAGAGCGAGGCTTCCACCTTGTGCAGGAAGAGCGTCACCTCGTCGAGCAGCCGCTCCGGCGAGCGGGCGCCCTTGATGATGATCGAGCGCGAGTAGCGCTGCAGCTCCGTCTCTTCGTCGCGCGTGAGGTTGCGCCCGGTGTAGACGATGACCGGCGGGAACGACACGATCTCTTCCGCCGCCATGGCCTTGAGCAGGTCGCTGCCCTGCATGTCGGGCAGCCGCAGGTCGGTGACCATGCAGTCGAACACGCGGGTGCGCAGCAGCTCCAGCGCCTCTTCGCCGGAGCCGACGGCCACGATTTCGATGTCGTCGTCACCGATGAGCTTGATCACGGCTTCGCGCTGCAGCTCGTCGTCTTCCACCAGCAGCACGACCTTGACCTTCTGCGTGAGCTTTTCCTCCAGACGGCCAAACACCTTCATCAGTTCGTCGCGGGTGGCCGGCTTCAGCGCGAAGCCGATGGCGCCCATGTGCAGCGCGGCGGCCTGCGCGTTGTCGGCGGCCGAGACCACGTGGATCGGGATGTGGCGCGTGTGCGGCGAATCCTTCAGTTTCTGCAGCACGTCCAGGCCGGTGCTGTCGGGCAGGCGCATGTCCAGAAGGATGGCGTCGGGCACGAACTGCGTGGCCAGCTCGAAACCATCGGCCGCGCCGTGCGCCACCAGGCACCGGTAGCCCAGCTCGTGCGCCAGGTCGTAGAGGATGTGCGCGAACTGCGGCTCGTCCTCGATCACCAGCACGCGGCGTACCTGGTCGCGCGGGATCGCGCGGTCGTCATCGAACTGCGGCGCCGGCACCACGGCCCGTGGCGCGGGCGCCTGCGGTGCGACGGGGGCGGGCGCGGGGGCGGCGGAGTTCCGGTTGCCGGGCGCATAGGTCGCCACGTTGCGCGGCGCGGTGGCCTGCTGGCCCGAAGCCTGCGGCGCCAGCGCCGGCAGTTGCAGGACGAAGGTGCTGCCCTTGCCGGGCTCGCTCTGCACGGTGAGCGTGCCGCCCAGCAGGTGCGTGAGGTCGCGCGAGATCGACAGCCCCAGGCCCGTGCCGCCGTAGCGCCGGCTGGTGGTGCCGTCGGCCTGGCGGAAGGCCTCGAAGATCAGTTCGTGCTGTTGCGGGTCGATGCCGATGCCCGAATCGGACACCGCGAAGGCCGCGCCGCCATCGGCCGTGGCGGAAACCACCAGCGCCACCTCGCCCTTGTCGGTGAACTTGAGCGCGTTCGACAGCAGGTTCTTCAGGATCTGCTCGACCCGCTGCCGGTCGGTGACCAGCGAGACCGGCGCGCCCGGCTGCACTTCGAGCCGGAAGTTCAGGTTCTTCTGCATCGCGAGCGGGCTGAAGGTGCTCTCCAGGCTCTGCGCGAGACGCGCGAGCGACACATCCTCGGGCACCACTTCGAGCTTGCCCGCCTCGACCTTGGCGATGTCCAGGATGTCGTTGATCAGCACCAGGAGGTCGTTGCCCGACGAATAGATCGACTCGGCGAACTTCACCTGCTCCAGCGTGAGGTTGCCCTGCGGGTTGTCGCCCAGGAGCTTGGCCAGGATGAGCGCGCTGTTGAGCGGCGTGCGCAGCTCGTGCGACATGTTCGCAAGGAACTCCGACTTGTAGCGGCTCGCGCGCTGCAGCTCGTCGGCGCGGTCTTCCAGGTCGCGCTGCACGCGGCGCAGGGCCGTGTTGCGCTGGTCCAGCGCCTCGGTGCGCTCGGAGAGCTGGCTGTTGGTCTGCTCCAGTTCGGCCTGCTGGTTCTCCAGCATCGCCTGCGAGGCGCGAAGCGCCTTCGACTGCTCTTCGAGCTCTTCGTTGGCGGTGCGCAGCTCTTCCTGCTGCACCTGCAGTTCCTCGTTGAGTTGCTGGGTCTCGGCCAGCACCTCCTGCAGCTGCTCGCGGTAGCGCGCCGCGGCGAGCGAGGTGCCGATGTCGTCGGACACCACATCCAGCAACTGGCTCGCGCGCTCGTCGGGCGCACCGGGCAGGCCGAGCTCGACCACGCCGTTGACGATGCCGTCGCTCATCACCGGCAGCAGGAGCACGGTGCGGGGCGCCATCGCGCCCAGGCCGGAATTGACCTTGAGGTAGTCGGCATCGATCGGGTCGATCAGCATGCGGCGGCGCTCGGCCGCGGCCTGGCCCACCAGGCTCTCGGTGGGCGAGAAGACCTGCGGCGAGGCTTCCGCATCGGCCGAGAAACCGTAGCTTGCGGCCCGGCGCAGCGGACCGTGGCGCTCGCGCACATACATCGCGCCGACGCTGCTGCCCAGGTGCCGCGAGAAGAAGGCGAGGATCTTGCGGCCCATGTCCGGCGCGGTCAGCTCGCCGACCAGTTCGCCCACCAGCTCGGTCTGCGCGCCGCGCAGCCACGCTTCTTCGGAGAGCCGCTGGGTGTGCTCCGCCTGCTCCTTGAGCACCACGTCGTAGCTGTCGGACAGCCGCACGAGCTGGCGGCGGCCGAAGAAGCTGATCAGCCCCGTCAGCGTCAGCGTGAACAGCAGAAAGAGGCCGACCGTCCACCAACTGGTGCGGTTGGCATCGTTGTTGCGCTGGAAACGCAGCGTCTGCTCGGTGTCCATGAACGCGGTGTATTCGGCGCGCATGTCGTCGGTCAGCCGCTTGCCGCGGCCCAGGCGAACCGCGGCCTGCATGTCTCCGCCGGCGCGGCGGGCCGCAATCATGTCGCGGGCGAATTCGTTCCAGGCGTCCTGCAGGCCGGCAATGCGGTCTACCCGCTCGACCTGCTGCGGGTTGTCCGACACCTGCCTGCGCAAGGCATCGGTGTCGGGTTTCAGGCGGGGCAGGGCGCTCTGGTAGGGCTCCAGAAAGGTCTCGTCGCCGGTGAGGAGGAAGCCGCGCAGCCCCGTTTCCATGTCGATGCTGCGGCGCTGCAGCTCGCTGGCCGAGCGGGTCACGCGGTCGGTGTGCTCCACCCAGCCGATGGTCGAGAGCAGGAAGACGATCAGTCCGACGAATACCACGGCGCCGAACAGTCCTCCGAGCATCGGGAGCTTGAGATTGCGGCTCAGCAGGCGGTCGAAGTCGTCGGGATCGATGGCGGCAGGAGTTTTCATCGGCACATTTGTAAGCAAAACTTGTCAAGTTTTGCCGAAAAGGGAGGGTCATCCTGTCGGAGAAGGCCCCGAGACGGACACATGGACCCTCAACGTTAACATTCCGTCGCTCGATATACTGTGGTTCCATACAGTCAATCGAGAGATGACCCCGGATTCCTCCATCCCGCCAGATACAGATGCGGCTTCGGCCGCCTATGTCGTTTCCGTCAAGGCGCTCTGCGCTTTCGGCGCGAAGGCGGGCGACCTCGACTTGCGCTTCGTGCCCGCGCCCAGCGCGCTCGAAGGCATGGCCGGCCACGCACTGGTGCAGGGGCGGCGCGGCGGCAACTACCAGAGCGAGGTGTCGCTCGACGCCCGGCATGGCGCATTGCGGGTTCGTGGCCGCGCCGACGGCTACGCGCCCGATTCACCGCGCGTGGAAGAGATCAAGACCTTCCGCGGCGACTTCGACGCCATCCGCGGCAACCACCGCGCGCTGCACTGGGCGCAGGCGCGCATCTACGGCTGGATGCTGTGCGAGCAGCACGGGCATGCGCAGATGACGGTCGCGCTCGTCTATCTCGATCTCGCCACAGGCGAGGAAACCTTGCTCGAGGAACATCACACGCGCGAGGCGCTGCGCGAACATTTCGAAGGGCTGTGCGAGCGCTACAGCGCGTGGGCGCAGCAGGAAGCCGATCACCACGGCGCGCTCGACCGAACACTGGCGCAGCTCGCGTTCCCGCACCCGTCCTTCCGCACCGGCCAGCGCGAACTGGCCGAAGCCGTCTACCGCGCCGCCGTCGGCGGGCGCTGCCTCATGGCGCAGGCGCCGACCGGCATCGGCAAGACGCTGGCCACTCTCTTTCCGCTGCTCAAGGCGCGCGCGGCGGGGAAGCTGGACAAGGTCTTCTTCCTCACCGCCAAGACGTCGGGCCGGCCGGTGGCGCTCGATGCGCTGCGGGTGCTGGGCAAAGGCTGCGCAGCAAATGGCGCGCAGCCGCGCGTGCTCGAACTCGCCGCGCGCGAAAAGGTCTGCGAATACCCCGACCTTGCCTGCAACGGCGACTCGTGCCCGCTCGCCAAGGGCTTCTACGACCGTTTGCCCGCCGCCCGCATCGAAGCCGCGCAAACCGGTTGGCTCGACCGGCAGGCACTGCGGCGGGTCGCGCTGCAACACACGGTGTGCCCCTATTTCCTCGCGCAGGAAATGGCCCGCTGGAGCGACGTGATCGTGGGCGACTACAACTACTACTTCGACGGCAGCGCCTTTCTCTTCGCGACGATGAAGGACGCCGACTGGCGCGTCGCGGTGCTCGTGGACGAGGCGCACAACCTGCTGGAGCGCGCACGCGGCATGTACACGGCAGCGCTGGAGGGCGGGGCGCTCGAGGAGGCGCACCGCATCGCGCCCGCGCCGGTGCGCGGCCCGCTCGCGCGGCTCTTTCGCGAGTGGGACACCGTCCAGCAGTCGCAGACCGACAACTACGAAACCGCCGACGAGATTCCCGAGCGCTTCGTGCGCGCGCTGCAGGCGGCCAACACCGCGATGGCCGAGTACTTCGCCGCCAAGCCCGAGGCCGCGCAGGGTCCGCTGCAACGCTTCTTCTTCGATGCGCTGCACTTCGCCCGGCTCGCCGAGGTGTTCGACGACCACTCGGTGTTCGAGCGCACCCTCGGCATCACCCAACAAGACCGCACGTTGGCCATCCGCAACCTCGTGCCCGCGCCGTTCCTCGAAGGCCGGTTCGCGGATGCGGTGTCGGTCACCTGTTTCTCGGGCACGCTCTCGCCGTTCGCCTTCTACCGCGATGCGCTCGGCCTGCCGCCGGACACCGCGCTGCTCGACGTGGCCTCGCCGTTCAACAGCCGGCAACTGCGCGTCGAAGTGGCGATGGATGTCTCCACGCGCTTTCGCGACCGCGCCGGGTCGCTGCACAACGTGGCGGGCATCATCGGCGCCCAGTTCGAGCGCATGCCCGGCAACTACCTGGCCTTCTTCAGCAGCTTCGATTACCTGGAGAGCGCCTGCGCCGCCTTCTCGGCGCGGCACCCCGGCGTGCCGGTGTGGACGCAGACGCGCGGCATGCGCGAAGCCGACCGCCACGGCTTCATCGCGCGCTTCGAGGAAGGTGGGCAGGGCATCGGCTTCGCCGTGCTCGGCGGCGCGTTCGGCGAGGGCATCGACCTGCCGGGCAGCCGCCTCGTGGGCGCCTTTGTCGCGAGCCTGGGGCTGCCGCAATACAACGCGCTCAACGAGATCACGCGCGAGCGCATGCAGTCGCGCTTCGGCAAGGGATACGAATACACCTATCTCTATCCGGGGCTGCAGAAGGTGGTGCAGGCGGCCGGGCGCGTGATCCGCACCGAGGAAGACCGCGGCGTGCTGCATCTGCTCGACGATCGTTTTGCACGGACGGAAATTCGCGAGCTGCTGCCGCGTTGGTGGCATGTGGAAGTGGGGAGGGCCAGCGATGCGATCCGCTAGGCGCCTCGAACACGCCGGGCAGGACGACCTGTTCGGCGGAACGCCCACGCCCGTCATCGAGGGCCTGCGCTACGAACGCGAGTTCCTGTCGCGGGACGAAGAGGCCGGGCTGCTGCGCATCGTGCAGGCCTTGCCGCTCAAGGAGATGCGCTACAAGGAATACACCGCGCGCCGCCGCGGCATCGGCTTCGGCGGCAGCTACGACTTCGACACCAACCGGCTCAAGCCCGGTGCGCCGCTGCCCGAGGCGCTGCATCCGCTGCGGGCGAGGGCGGCGACATGGCTCGGCGTTGCGCCCGAGGCGCTCTCCCACATGCTGATCGCCGAGTACCAGCCCGGCACGCCGCTCGGCTGGCACCGCGACGTGCCGGACTTCGAAGAGATCCTGGGCGTCTCGCTGCTCGGCGATGCGGTGATGCAGTTCAAGCCGTACCGGCCGGGCGGGGCATCGACCTCCGAGGCGGGTAATGTGCAGTTCCTTGTCGAGCCGCGCTCGATCTATCTGTTGCGCGGTCCGGCGCGTTGGGCGTGGCAGCACGCCATTGCGCCGACCGAGGCACTGCGCTACTCAATCACGCTGCGCACACCGTCGCGCAGGCGCCCGGGCGTATCACGCGCAAGCTGATGGCGAGCCATCGCGCTTTTCTGCACGCCGCAGAAAATTCCAATTGACACCGCGAATACCTTCTTCTAATCTCCGGCCCCACGACAGCACTCGCTCTTGAGTGCGCGTCGGGCAGCAACATCGCTGCTTCACATACCGGCTATGAAAGCCCTCGAACAACGCGCAAGCGGGGTCGAGGGCTTTTTGCTTTTTGGAGCTTGAATGACAGTGCAGGAAGAAGAAGGCCTGGGTTTTCCGGACCTCGTCGTGGCGAGCGTGCAGATGGAACCGCACGTGGGCCACACGGCGGCCAACGTCGCGCGGTCGGTGCAGTTGATCGAAGAAGCGGCCGCGCAGGGCGCATCGATCATCGTGCTGCCCGAGCTGGCCAACAGCGGCTACGTGTTCGCCAGCCGCGCCGAGGCGTTCGCGTTGGCTGAGCCGGTGCCCGACGGGCCGAGCACGCAGGCCTGGGCCGATGCGGCCCGGCGCTGCAACGTGCACGTGGTCGCGGGCATCGCCGAGCGCGAGGACGACCGCCTCTACAACGCGGCCGTGGTGCTCGGCCCGCGCGGCTGGCTCGGCACCTACCGCAAGCTGCACCTCTGGGGCGACGAACACCTGTTCTTCGAACCCGGGAACAAGGGGCTGCCGGTGTTCCACACCGAGCTCGGCCGGCTGGGCGTGATGATCTGCTACGACGGCTGGTTCCCCGAGGCCTATCGCCTGCTCGCGATGCAGGGCGTCGACATC
The DNA here is from genome assembly GCF_030812215.1 of Variovorax boronicumulans. Lineage (GTDB taxonomy): Bacteria > Pseudomonadota > Gammaproteobacteria > Burkholderiales > Burkholderiaceae_C > Variovorax > Variovorax boronicumulans_C. The sequence goes on from NZ_JAUSSG010000007.1 coordinate 132,090, forward strand.
GTCTGCATGCCGACCAACTGGGTGCCCATGCCCCAGCAGCCCGCCGACCGCCCGGCCATGGCCACTACGCTCGCGATGGCCAGCGCGCACAGCAACGGCATGAACATCGTCTGCGCCAACCGCACGGGCACCGAGCGGGGCCAGCCCTTCGTCGGGCAGAGCCTCATCGTGGGCGCGCAGGGCTGGCCGCTGGCCGGGCCCGCCTCGCACGACCGCGAGGAGATTCTTTTCGCCCGCATCAACCTCAAGGCATCGCGCCAGGCGCGCCACCTGAACGCGTTCAACGATGTGCTGCGCGACCGCCGCGACGACATCTACGACCCGATGCTGGGCACGGGCTGGCCGCTGCCGCGGCACTGAACTTACGGTTTCTTTTTTCGCTGTCACCCACTCAACTTTTCCATCGACCCCAAGAGGACCCTGAACATGAAGATCGCTTCTCTCCTGCGCCTCGGCGCCATGACGGCCGCCACCTTGCTGGGCGCGCACGCCCAGGCCGCCGACCCCCTCCGCATCGGCGTGGCGGTCGGCTTGTCGGGCGCCAACAGCGTCGTGGCGCCGGCCGCGGTGCAGTCGTCGCAACTGGCTGTCGACGAGATCAACGCCGCCGGCGGCATCCTCGGCCGCAAGGTCGAGCTGGAGATCGTGGACGACGCCTCCGGCGCCGTCGGCGCGCAGAAGGCCTTCGATACGCTGGTGTTCCAGAAGAAGGTGGCCGCCATCATCGCGATGGAAAACAGCGCGGCCCGCAATGCCGCGCTGCCGGTGGTGAGCAAGGGCAAGGTGCCCTACATCTACACCTCGTTCTACGAAGGGCGCTCGTGCAACAACTGGATGTACGTGAACGGCTGGGTGCCCGAGCAGCAGGTCGCACCGGTGGTCGACTACTTCCTCAAGAGCAAAAGCGCCAAGACCTTCTTCCTGGTCGGCAACGACTACGCCTTCGGCCGCGGCATGCTCGACTTCACCCGCAAGTACATCGAGCAGAAGGGCGGCAAGGTGGTGGGCGAGGAATACCTGCCGATCGACGGCAGCGACTGGACCTCGGTGATCTCCAAGCTGCGCGCCGCCAAGCCCGACGCGCTCGTCAGCGCCACCGCGGGCGGCGCGCCCAATGTGTCGCTCGCCAAGCAGCTCAAGGGCGCGGGCCTCACGCTGCCCTATGGCAACCTCGCGATCGACGAGGGCACGGCCAAGACGATGGGCGACGTGGCCAGCGGCATGTACATGTCGGCTTCTTACCTGACGAGCATCGACATTCCAGAGAACAAGAAGTTTCTCGAGGCGATGAAGAAGAAGTTCGGCGCCGACCTGAAAACGCCCAACGAGCTGTCGGAGCCGCAGTACGAGGCATTCTTCCTCTACAAGGCCGCCGTTGAAAAGGCCGGCTCCGTCGATGCGGCCAAGGTGGTCAAGGCGCTCGGCGAAGTGTCGTTCACCGGCCCGCGCGGTGCGGTGTCGATGAACAAGAGCCGCCACACGCCACTGTCGATGCGTCTCGGCCAGGTGCAGGCGGATGGATCGATCAAGATCCTGGAAACCTTCGCGAGCGTCGATCCCGGCGCGCAGTGCCCGAACCTGAAATAACGTCGCAGAAACAGCGTCTCGGACAAAGGCTTCTACATGGTGCTGCTGCTGGATTTGCTCACGACTGCCGCGATGCTCTTCATCGTCACCGCCGGGCTGATGATGATCTTCGGGGTCATGAAGATCGTCAATTTCGCCCACGGCGCGCTGCTCACGCTGGGCGGCTATGCGAGCTATGTGGTGACCCAGCTCAAGCTCGATCCGTGGCTGAGCTGGCCGCTGTCGCTGGCGGTCGGCGTCGTGGCGGGCATGGCGGTGGAGTGGTTGATCGTGAAGCCGCTCTACAAACGTCCGCTCGACGCCATCCTCGCGACCTGGGGACTGGGCATCGTCATCGGGCAGTCGATCGTGATGGCGTTCGGGCGTGAAGTGCAGTTCGTCGATGCGCCGCTCGCGGGCACCTGGTCGCTCGGCGGCGTCGATTACTCGGCCTACCGACTGCTGCTGGTGCCCATCGCCATCGCGCTGTGCCTGCTGCTCACCGCGCTGCTGAACGGCACGCGCTTTGGCATTCGCACACGCGCGGTGATCATGAACGAGGAGCTGGCCAGCGGCCTGGGCATCCATGCGGGGCGCGTGCGCTTCATCACCTTCAGCCTCGGTGCGGGGCTGGGCACGCTGGCGGGCACGATGATCACGCCGCTGTCCAGCGTCGATCCGAACATGGGGCTGCCCTGGCTGGTGAGCGCCTTCATGCTGGTCATGGTGTCGGGCCACTCGATGCCCAGCCTCCTGCTGACCTGCGTGGTGTTCGGTGCCTGCCAGGTGCTGGTGAGCACCTATGCGAATCCGGTGCTCGGCGGGCTCACCATCGCGGTGCTCGCGGCGGTCACGCTGCGCATCCGTCCGAAGGGGTTTGCCCGTGGCTGAGAACATTGCAATGGCTTCTGCTGCGCCTTCTTCGCTGCGCGCCACGCTGCACTCGGGCCGTGGGCTCACGGTGCTGGGCGGCATCGGCCTGGCGCTGATCGTGGCCGGCCCATGGGTGTTCGACACCTACCTGCTCAACATCCTCGTGAAGGCCTTCTTCTTCGCCATCGCCGCGATCACGGTCGATGTGCTGTGGGGCTACACCGGCTACCTGAGCTTCGGGCAGTCGGCTTTCTTCGGCATCGGCGCCTATGCGGCGGGGCTGGTGTTCACGCACAGCGGTTTCAGCGTTTCGACGGCGCTGCTGGCGCTGGGCGCCGCCATCGCCGTCAGCGCGGCGGTCGGGGCGCTGGTGGGCTGGCTGTCGTTCTACCGGGGCGCCTCGCCGTTCTTCGCGACGGTCATTTCGCTGGTGCTGCCGATCGTGCTGACGCAACTGCTGCTGTCGGGCGGCCAGTGGACGGGCTCCAGCTCGGGTCTGACCGGCTACGAGAGCTTCGATCTTTCGATCGAGGCCTGGTACTGGGTCGCCGGCGGCATGCTCGTGCTGTTCGGCCTCTTGGGCTGGCTGCTGGTGCGCAGCGATGCCGGGCGGGTGCTGGCCGCGATTCGCGACAACGAATCGCGTTGCACCTACCTCGGCATTCCGACCGCGATGGTCAAGATCGCGCTGCTCACCGTCATGGCGTTGGTCGCGGGCATCGCGGGCTTCGGCTACGGCGCGTTCAGCGGCGTGGTGGCGCCCGAGCTCACCGGCTTCGCGCTGGGCACCGAGCTGATCATCTGGGTCGCGCTGGGCGGGCGGGGCACGTTGTGGGGGCCGCTCGTCGGCGCGGTGCTGATCAATGTGGCCACCGCCTACCTGAGCGGCAGCATGCCGTTCGCGTGGCAACTGATCGTCGGCGTGGCTTTCGTGCTTGTCATCGTGCTGTTGCCGCAGGGGCTGGTGCCGCTGCTGCTCAAGCCCTTCGGGCTGGGGCGCATCGCCGCGCGCGTTCCGGTGCTTCAGGCACGCGAGGCAAGGAGCAAGGCGGCACAGTCCGCCGGGCCGGCCCTTTCCATGCAGCAGGTGGCGAAGCACTACGGCGCGCTCAAGGTGCTGCAGGGCATCGACCTGGAAGCGCGCGCCGGCGAGCTGGTCGGGCTGATCGGTCCGAACGGCGCCGGCAAGACCACGCTGATGCGCTGCATGAGCGACGGCGCGGAGCGCAGCGCCGGCACCGTGAAGCTCTGCGGCCACGACATCCGCGAGCTGCCGCCCGAGGCCTGCGTGCGCTTCGGGCTGGGGCGCAAGTTCCAGAACGCCAACATCTTCGAGTCGCTGACGGTGGCGCAGTGCCTGCGCATTGCGGGCACGCTGCTCGAGAAGCCCTCGCTGGTGCGGCAGGACGCCGTGCTGCGCCTGCCGGCCTATGCGCTCGACGTGGTGCGCACCACCGGGCTCGACGCCAAGCTCGCCACCGTCGCACGCGATCTCTCGCACGGGGAGCAGCAGGCGCTCGAACTCGCGATGGTGCTGGCGCTGGAGCCGCGCATCGTGCTGCTCGACGAACCGACCGCGGGCCTCACCAAGACCGAGCGTTCGCAGATCGGCGAAGTGCTCTCGTCACTCGCGCACCGGCATGGCCTGTGCTGCCTGCTGGTGGAGCACGACCTCGATTTCGTCGAACAGATCGCCACCCGCATCGTGGTGCTGCACCAGGGAACCATCGTGATGCAGGGCAGCTTCGAGGAGGTGGTGAATTCGCCGCTGGTCAAGACCATCTACGCCGGCAGCGCACACGCACCCGAGGAGGCCGCATGAGCGATGAAAAAAGCCAACAGGCATTGCGGCTGGAGCGCCTGAGCAGCGGCTACGGCGCCTCCGTGGTGCTGCGCGGGCTGTCGCTGGACATCGCTGCCGGCGAGGCCGTGGCGCTGCTGGGCAAGAACGGCATGGGCAAGAGCACGCTGCTCAAGACCGTGATGGGCTACCTGCCCAAGAAGGGCGGACACGTCCGCCTGAACGGACACGACATCACGCGGCAGCCGCCGCACCGCATCGCGCGCCAGGGCATCGCCTATGCGGCGCAGGAGCAGGCGCTGTTCGCCGACCTGAGCATCCGCGACAACCTGCGGCTCGGCCTCGCGAAAGAGTCGGTGTTCGACGAGCGCTTCGCGGACATCGAGCCGCTGTTTCCGGTCTTCAAGACCCGGCTGAAGCAGGACGCCGGCACGCTCTCGGGCGGCGAGCAGAAAATGCTGCTGCTCGCCCGTGCCTTGATGATGCGGCCCACGATGATCCTGCTGGACGAGATCACCGAAGGGCTGCAACCCTCGGTCATCGACCGGCTGGCCCGCGCGCTGCTGGACGAACGCGCCCGGCGCGGCACCGCGATGCTGGTCGTGGAGCAGAACGTGCCGTTCGCGCTCCAGGTGGCCGACCGCTACGTGGTGCTCAAGCAAGGCGAGCTGGTCGACGAAGGCAATGCCAAGGCCCCGGGCGCCGCGGCATCCGTGTTCGACCACCTGCGGGTTTGACCTGGCGCCCGCTGCGCCGAAGAGGGCGCGCAGGGGAGGGAAGGCACGGATTCTGCTCATGCCTTTTGGAATGACGATAGCGACGATGGAGAACGCCGATGACCACTGAGAAACCCGCCCCCGCCGAAGACGGCTGGCGCATCGGCGTGCTGCATTCGCGCTCGGGCGCGACCGGCGTGACCGAGTCGGAGCATTTCTTCGGGACCGCGCTGGCCATCGAGGAAATCAACGGCCTGGGCGGCGTGCTCGACCGCCCGCTGCTGCCGGTGGCCTACGACCCCAAGGGCGATGCCGACGAATACCGCCGGCTCGCGACCCGGCTGCTGCTGGAGGACGAGGTCAACGTGATCTTCGGCTGCTCGCGCTCGTCCAGCCGCAAGGCCGTGCTTCCGGTGATCGAGCGCAACAACGCGCTGCTCTGGTATTGCTCGTTCTACGAAGGCTTCGAATATTCGTCCAACGTCATCTACACCGGCGCTGTGCCCAACCAGAACAGCGTGCAGCTCGCGGCGTACCTGCTGAAGAACCGGGGCCGGCGCTTCTTTTTGATCGGTGCCGACTACATCTTTCCGCGCGAATCGAACCGCGTGATGCGCGAGATGGTCGAGCAGCACGGCGGCGAGATCCTCGACGAGGTCTACGTGCCGCTGGAGGCCTCCGAGACGCAACTGCAGGACGTCATGCGCGACATCGCCGACGCGCAGCCCGACGTCATTTTCTGCACCATCGTCGGCCAGTCGGCCCGGCGCCTGTACCAGATCTACCGCGAGCACGGGCTCGACCCGCAGCGCATGCCCATCGCCAGCCTGTCGATGGTGGAGGAAGAAGTCCGCATGACCGGCGCCGACGCCTGCGCGGGGCACATCACCTCGGCCACGTACTTCAGTTCGCTGAAGAACGAATGCAACGACCGCTTCATCGCGCTGTGGCGCAAGCGCTATGGCGACCGGCCCACCAGCATGTGGTCCGAGGCGGCCTACAGCCAGGTCCACCTGTTCGCGCGGGCGCTGGAGCGCAGCGGCAGCCTGGACACGCGCAAGCTCGTCAACGCCGTGCGCTCGGTGCGCTTCGAGTCGCCGGAGGGGCCGCTGTCCATCGATGCCGAGAACAACCACACCTTTCTCACGCCTCGCATCGCCGTGTGCCGCAGCGACGGGCAGTTCGACCTGCTGTGGGAGGGCGCGGGGCCGGTCAAACCCGACCCGTACCTGTCAACCTTCGGGTTCTCCGAGTTCTGGCTGAGCTGATGTCATGAGCAGTTTGCGCCGCCTCTACGATGACCTGCGCAGCATCTGCGTCGCGGTGGTGTACCCGCCGGGCGAGGACCGCGACATCCTTCTCGACCAGCTCAAGCGCATCGGCTGCCGGCTCAAGATCATCTGGCCCTTTCCCGCCGCCCCGCCCACCGGATGCGACGTGATCTTCTTTCAGGTCTCGCAGGAACTGCAGGACAGCACCAGCTGGTGTGCCAGTGCGGTGGAGGCAACGCTGATCGCGCTGTCCGACTACGAGAGCCCGACCACGCTCAAGCTGCTGCTGGACACCAGCGCGCACGGCGTGCTGACCCGCCCGTTCCGTTCGTCGGGCGTGCTGAGCACGCTGGTGCTGGCGCGGTCGTCGCGCGGCTACCAGGAGCGGCTGCAGAGCAAGGTGAGCAAGCTCGAAGAAACGATCAAGTCGCGCCGGCAGATCGAGAAGGCCGTGCGCATGCTGGCCGAAACGCAATCGCTGACCGAGGCCAAAGCCTATGAGCACATGCGCACGCGCGCCACGACGCTGCGGGTCACGGTGGCGGAAGTGGCGCTGATGGTGGTGGAGGCGCACGAGGCGATGGAGAAGCTGGGCCTCGGGCGCTTGCGGGAGGGCGGGGGCGCAAGCGGAAGCTGAACGGTGCCGACGCGCTGACGCGCCGTTGCGTGCAGTCGACGCCGGTCCGGGGTCCGCGCCAGACAACGCTGACGCGCATCGCGTGCGTCTTCTTACCCACGGCGCGGGCCGTGCGCCCAGCATGAAAGCTCCTCTCAACCTGAAGGAGCGATGACCATGCCAAGAGGCGACAAGTCGTCCTACACGGACAAGCAGAAACGCAAGGCCGAGCACATCGAGGAAGGCTACGAACACCGCGGTGTCGGCAAGGCCGAAGCCGAAAGGCGCGCGTGGGCCACGGTGAATGCCGAGACCGGCGGCGGCAAGAAGAGCGGATCGGGCCGCGGCAAGGCCGAGAACCATGCGCCTTCCCGCAAGGGCGGTCACAAGGGCGGGGCGGCTGCGGCATCGCGCACGGCAGCCGAGCGATCGGCTTCCGCGAAGAAGGGGGCCGCCACGCGCAGGCGGAACGCCGAGAAGCGGTCGTAGGGGGATGGCGATGCACATCATCCTGGGCGCCACCGGCCACGTCGGTTCGGCATTGGCGCAGGCGCTGCTTGCGCGCAACGAGCCGGTCACCGTGGTTACGCGCGATGCCGGCAAGGCCGCATCGCTGAAGACCAAGGGCGCGCATGTGGCCGAGGTCGACGTGTTCGACACCGCCGCGCTGCACCGCGTGATCGAAGGCGGACACCGGCTCTTCGTGCTCAACCCGCCGGCGCCGCCATCGACCGACACGGTCGCCGAAGAGCGCAAGAGCTTGCACGCCATCGTGGCCGCGCTCCAAGGCTGCAAGCTGGAGAAGATCGTCTGCGAATCGACCTACGGCGCGCAGCCCGGCGACGGCATCGGTGACCTCGGCGTGCTGTACGACATGGAGCAGGCGCTGCGGCAAACCGGCGCGGCGCCTGTCAGCGCCATTCGCGCGGCCTACTACATGAGCAACTGGGACGCCTCGCTGGCAACCGCGCAGAAAGAAGGCAAGGTGCACAGCATGTACCCGCCCGACTTCAAGCTGCCGATGGTGGCGCCGCGCGACCTCGGGGAGTTCGCCGCACGGCTGATGCTGGGTGCGGCCGAGGCGTCGGGGCCGCACTATGTCGAGGGGCCGGAGCGCTATTCGCCGGGCGATGTCGCGCGCGCTTTTGCAGAGGCGCTGGGGCGGCCGGTTCAGGTGGCGGTGACGCCGCCCGAGCAGTGGGAGCAGGCGTTCCGGTCGCTGGGGTTTTCGGAGGCTGGGGCGAAGTCGTATGCGGCGATGACGCGCATCACGCTGGAGAACAAGGAGGAGCCCGAGAAGCCGGAGCGCGGGGCGACTTCGCTGGACGAATACATCTCGGCGTTGGTGAGGAAGAGCACCGCCTGAGCGCCGGGAAGCGGTGGATTGCCTGAATCGGACATCGATGTGTCCGGCGAGGCGCAATAGAGCCTATGTCTGGCGCACATCCGACATTCGGCGATTTTCTTTGGCGTTGACCGGACAACTTGCAATCCGCCCGAGAAGCTCCCTCTCGCCCAATGCTGTCGCGTTGAGCGAGCTTGTCCTCAACGCGAGCGCTACGCCGTTCTTCGTCGTTCAAGCGCATGGCAATTCACCGGTGCCGACCTGGTTTGTCGCACCTGCCAAGCGTCGATACGATCCCGCGCCTTGCCCCTTCAAAGGAATGCGCGGATGCCGCCATCGACTGCTTTTTCCACCTCCGCCAACACCAGCTGGCAGCAGCGCAGCCGGCGCCACGTGTGGCATCCGTGCACGCAGAGCATCCGCCTGGAGGCGGTGCCGCCGTTGCCGATCGCGCGGGGCGAGGGCGTGTGGCTGGTGGACCATGACGGCCGCCGCTACCTCGACGCGACGAGCTCGTGGTGGGTCAATCTCTTCGGCCATGCGCATCCGGCCATCAACGCCGCGCTGAAGGACCAGCTCGACGCGTTCTCGCACGTGATGCTCGCGGGCTGCACGCATGCGCCGGCCGTGGAACTGGCCGAGCGCCTGTCGGCGTTGACCGGCCACGCGCTCGGCCATTGCTTCTACGCCTCCGATGGCGCCTCGGCCGTGGAGATCGCGTTGAAGATGAGCTTCCACGCATGGCGAAACGCAGGACGCGGCGGCAAGCAGAACTTCGTCGCCCTGCGGCACGGCTACCACGGCGAAACGCTGGGTGCGCTGCATGTGACCGACGTGCCGGTGTTCCGCGACGCCTATGCGCCGCTGCTGGCGAATGCGCACCTCGTCGCATCGCCCGATGCGCGAACCGCGTTGCCAGGTGAGGATGCGGTTGCCGTGGCGCGGCGTGCTGCCGCAGAACTCGAAGCGCTCCTGGCCGAACGGCACGCAACCATCGCCGCCGTGATCGTCGAGCCGCTCGTGCAATGCGCCACCGGCATGGCCATGCACGACCCCGACTACCTGCGCCTCGTGCGCGCCCTGTGCGACCGTTTCGACGTGCATCTGGTCGCCGATGAAATCGCAGTCGGATGCGGACGCACCGGCACCTTCTTCGCATGCGAGCAGGCCGGCATCTGGCCCGATTTCCTGTGCCTCTCCAAAGGCATCAGCGGCGGCTACCTGCCGCTTGCGTTGGTGATGACGCGCGATGCGATCTACGAAGGCTTCGTGGACGACGACGTGGCACGCAGCTTCCTGCACTCGCATTCGTACACCGGCAACGCGCTGGCTTGCCGCGCGGCGCTCGCAATGCTCGACCTGTTCGAGCGCGAAGACGCATTGCAGCGCAACCTCGGCCGCGCCGAACGATTGATCGGCCGGTTGGGCGAAGGCCTCCGCGGCATGCCGGTGGATCACCTGCGACAGCGCGGAATGATCACGGCCTTCGATGTGCGCGAGACCGGTGCTCGGTTCGCGGAGCGCTTTCACCTCGCAGCCCGTGCGAACGGACTGCTGATGCGCCCCATCGGTTCGACCGTCTACCTGATGCCGCCCTATGTGATCGGCGACGACGAGATCGATCTGTTGGTCGACGGCACGCTCGCCACGCTGCAAGCCGTGGCCGAGCCAGCGCACGCAGAAGGAGCCCATGATGTCGCGCTTGCTTGAACGCCTGCAGGACGAGATCGCCGCGCTCGACGCCGAGGCGCTGCGCCGCCGCCGGCAGATCGCCGAGACGGCCTGCGCGCCCGAGCAGCGTTTGACGCTGGCCGGCGCGAGCGCGTCGCGCACCATGCTCGGCTTCAGCAGCAACGACTACCTGGGCCTTGCCGCGCACCCGGCGCTGGCCGCCGCGTTGGCCGAAGGCGCAGCGCGCTACGGCACGGGCAGCGGCGGGTCGCACCTGATCCTGGGCCACTCGCGCGCGCACGCCGAACTCGAGGAGCGGTTGGCCGACTGGATGGCGCCATTCATTCCCGAGGCGCGGAGCCTCTTCTTCTGCACGGGCTACATGGCCAACCTCGCGGTGCTGTCCGCGCTGGGCGGCGCGGAGGCGGTGATCTTTTCCGAATCGCTCAACCATGCGTCGTTGATCGACGGGGCGCGGCTGGCCAAGGCGCGTGTCGAGCGCTATCCGCATTGCGACGTGGCGGCGCTCGATGCGCAGCTTGCGGCTTGCGACGCGCCGGTGAAGCTCATCGTGAGCGATGCGGTCTTCAGCATGGACGGCAACGTCGCACCCGTGGCCGAGCTGCTCGCGCTCGCGGAGCGCCACGACGCGTGGCTGGTGCTGGACGATGCGCATGGCTTCGGGGTGCTCGGGGCCACCGGCCGGGGCGTGCTGCAGGCGATGGCGCTGCGATCGGAGCGGCTGGTGCTCATCGGCACGCTGGGCAAGGCGGCGGGTGTGTCGGGCGCGTTCGTGGCGGCGCACCGCACCGTCATCGACTACCTCGTGCAGCGGGCGCGGCCGTACATCTTCACCACGGCTGCGCCGCCGGCCATTGCGCATGCGCTGCTCGCGAGCCTTGCGCTGATCGAGAGCGAGGAGGGCACCGAGCGCCGTGCGCAATTGAAGGCGCGCATCGCACAACTGCGCCGAGGCCTGCAAACGATCCTCCCGTCCGATGGCAGCGCGTGGCTGCCCGATTCGCCCACTGCGATCCAGCCGCTGATCCTCGGCGACAACGCGCGCGCGATGCGAACGATGGCGCAGCTCGATGCACGCGGCCTTCGCGTCGGGGCGATCCGCCCGCCGACCGTGCCTGCCGGCACCGCGCGGCTGCGGATTGCGCTGTCGGCCAGTCACAGCGAGGCCGACGTGGCCCGTCTGGTCGATGCGCTTGGCGAGGCATTGGCGCAGCCGTGGAAGGAGGCCGCATGACGCAACGCCGCTGGTTCGTCACGGGCACCGACACGGGGGTGGGCAAGACGCTGGTCAGCAGCGCGATGCTGAGCCTGCTGGCCGCCTCGGGCCTGCGCGCGGTCGGCATGAAACCGGTGGCCGCAGGCCTGGAACGTGTCGGTGGTGCGTGGCTGAACGAAGACGTCGAGCAGCTGCGTGCGGCCGGCAACGTCGATGCGCCGCGGGCCTTGTGCTGCCCCTACCTGCTGCGCGCGCCGATGTCGCCGCATCTCGCGGCGCGGGAGGAGGGCGTGCGCATCGAACTGCCGCCGCTGCTGTCGGCCTTTGCGGCGTTGTCGCGGCGCGCCGATGCGGTGGTCGTCGAAGGCGTGGGCGGGTTCTGCGTGCCGTTCGGCGACGACCTCGACAGCGCCGACCTCGCGGTGGCGCTCGATCTGCCGGTGATCCTCGTGGTCGGCCTGCGGCTCGGCTGCCTGAGCCATGCGCTGCTGACCGCCGAGGCGGTTCGCGCGCGGGGCCTCGTGCTCGCGGGTTGGGTCGCCAGCGTCATCGAGCCGCAGATGCTGTCGCCCGAGGCCAATCTGCAGACCCTGCGCGACCGGCTCGGTGCGCCGTTGCTCGGCGTGGTGCCGCACCTGGCCGCGCCCGATGCGGCCGGCGCCGCGCAGCACCTCGATCTGCGCGCGCTTCGCGCAACCGCAGGCCACGCGGCGCGCCGCTCGGCCGCATTGGCCCTGGCGGCCTGAGCCGCTCAGAAGGTTTACTCACACCTTCTCAGGCCAGGTGCTTGTCGCGGTTGATGCGCTGGCGCTCCAGCATCCAGCCCGGGTACTCGGCCGGCAGCGCGCTCGCCTTGTCGAGCGCGGCCAGTTCGTCGGCCGAGAGCTTGATGGCGGTGGCCGCGATGTTGTCGTCCAGCTGATCGACGCGCTTGGCGCCGATGATCACGCTGGTGACGACCGGCTGGTGCAGCAGCCAGGCCAGCGCGATCTGCGCGACCGACACCTTGCGGGCCTCGGTCAGCACGCGCATCGCGTCGATGCAGTCGTAGGCGCGTTCGCGGTTCACCGGCGGGAAATCGAAGGTGGCGCGGCGAGTGCCTTTTTCGGTTTCGGTGTGACGGTCGACCTTGCCGCTCAAAAGGCCCCCGGCCAGGGGGCTCCAGACCATGAGGCCGAGGTTCTCGCTGCGCAGCATCGGCACCAGTTCGCGCTCCAGGTCGCGCCCGGCGATGGTGTAGTAGGCCTGCAGCGATTCGAAGCGCGCGAGCCGGTCGCGCTCGGCGATGCCCAGTGCCTTGGCGATCTGCCAGGCCGCCCAGTTGGACACGCCCACGTAGCGCACGTGGCCCTGCTGCACGAGGTTGTCCAGCGCGTGCACGGTTTCCTCGATGGGCGTGAGCGGATCGAAGCCGTGGATCTGGTACAGGTCGATGTGGTCGAGCTGCAGGCGCTTCAGGCTCGCCTTCACGCCGTCCATGATGTGATAGCGCGAGGCGCCGCTCGCGTTCGGGCCCTTGCTGCCGGTTTCGCCGAGCACCTTGGTGGCGACCACCACGCTGTCGCGCGGGATCTTCAGGTTCTTCAGCGCCTGGCCGGTGATGACTTCCGACTGGCCTTCGGAGTACACATCGGCGGTGTCGATGAAGTTGATGCCGGCGTCGATGGCGCGGCCGACCAGGCCTTCGGCCTCGCTCTGCTGGAGATCGCCGATCTGGCTCCAGATGCCCGAGGCGCCGCCGAAGGTCATCGTGCCGAGGCAGAGTTCGGAAACAAGGAGGCCGGTGCGGCCGAATTTGCGGTACTGCATGGAGTAAGTCCTTTGGGTTGGGAGCGGTGTGTTGGGCGCATGCCGGGAGGCGCGTCGGTAAAAAGTATCCGCCCGCGGCCCCCGGCGCGGCGAGCGCGTTTCTGCAAAGTCTTTGCCTATTTCTCCAGACCTCGTTCCAGACCCGTGCAGATCCTTGGGAGCGGCGCTAAGCTGCAAACCACCCGATCCTCCACGGTGCCCGCCACCGTGATTCCAACCGCGACAAGGCCCTCTACATGTCCGACGAAACACCCGAAATCGCTGCAGCCATTGCCCAGCCGATGCCGCTGGAGCCCGAACTCGACGAAGCCAGGAAGGAACTGGTGGCGCTCATCAACCGCATCACCGGCGGGCGCGACGGCACCGTGGAAACACCGGTGGCCGGCCTGCAGGTGTATTGCATCAGCAAGCCCGACCGCCCCAAGCACGCCTTCGCCACCCCGGCGCTCGGTCTGATCGCGCAGGGTTCCAAGCGGATCATCGTGGGCGACGACATCTACGTGTACGACCCGATGCACTACCTGGTGACCTCGGTCGACCTGCCGGTGTGCGGCCAGGTGCGCCTGACGAGCGACAACGAGCCCTACCTGGGCCTGCGGCTGGAGCTGGCGCTCGACGAGATCGGCGAACTCATCGGCGACGAGAAGCTGCCCGCCAAGGCCAACGCGCCGGCTTCCCGCGGCATGTACGTCAACCGCATCGCGATGCCGGTGCTGGAGCCGGTGCTGCGGTTGCTGCGGCTGGTCGAGACGCCCGAAGACGTGCCGATCATGGCGCCGCTCATCAAGCGCGAGATCATGTATCGCCTCTTGGTGAACGGCGAGGGCGCGCGGCTGCGCCAGATCGCGCTGCAGGACAGCCACACCCAGCGCATCGCCAAGGCCATCAGCGCGCTGCGCGTGAACTATGCGCAGTCGCTGCGGGTGGAAGACATGGCGCGCGCGGTGCACATGAGCGTGTCGTCGTTCCACCATCATTTCAAGGCCGTGACAGCGATGAGCCCGCTGCAATACCAGAAGCAGCTTCGCCTGCAGGAGGCGCGCCGCCAGATGCTGGTGACCGGTGTCGACGTGGCGAGCGCGGCGCACAGCGTGGGCTACGAAAGTCCCTCGCAGTTCGCGCGCGAATACGGCCGCATGTTCGGTGCGCCGCCTCTGCGCGACAAGCAGCGCTGGCTCTCGGAAGCGGGCAACGATGCGATGGGGGCGGCTTCGATGGAAGCGGCCTGAGTCGCCGGGGCAAGCAAGCCGCATGGCCGAATCGAAAGTCGCGATCTACGGCGCCATCGGCGCCAATGTCGCGATCGCCACCACCAAGTTCGTCGTGGCGGGCATCACCGGCAGCTCGGCGATGCTGTCCGAGGGCATCCACTCGGCGGTCGACACCTTCAACGGCGTGCTGCTGCTGGTGGGCCTGAAGCTCAGCAAGCGGCCCGCCACGCCCGAGCATCCGTTCGGCCACGGCAAGGAACTCTATTTCTGGAGCCTGATCGTGGCGGTGCTGATCTTCGGGCTGGGCGGCGGGGTGTCGTTCTACGAGGGCATCCAGCACATCCGCGCGCCGGAGCCGATGCGCGATCCGACGTGGAACTACGTCGTGCTCGCGGCGGCCTTCGTGTTCGAGGGCACGAGCTTTCTCATTGCGCTCAAGCAGTTCCGCGCGCAGGCCAAGGGCACGCCGTTCTGGCAGGCGCTGGACCGCAGCAAGGACCCGACCACCTACACCGTGCTGGCCGAGGATTCCGCCGCGCTGGTGGGCCTGCTGGTGGCGGCGCTCGGCATCTACCTTGGCCACACGCTGGACATGCCGGTGCTCGACGGCGTGGCCTCGGTGGTCATCGGTGTGCTGCTGGCCGGCGTGGCCGTGCTGCTCATCGCGCAGGCGCGGGGCCTGCTGATCGGCGAGGGCATCCGGCCCGAGACGGCGCGCGCCATCCGCGCCATCGCGATGGAGCAGCCCAGTGTGGAAGACGTGGGCCATGTGCTGTCGATGTACATCGGCGCCGACGAGGCGCTGGTGATCGTCGATGTGAACTTCAAGGACGACATTTCCACCGGCGAGGCGGGCGAGGCCATCGCGGCCATCGAGCAACAGGTGCGTGCGCGTTTCCCGACGATCAAGCGCATCTTCATCGAGGCGACCGAGGCGCCGCAGGCCGATGCCGCACTGGCAAAAGACGAAGGCGCCTTGTAGCACTTGCTGCAATTTCTTGCGTCGTCACGACCATGCAGGTTTCAAATTTTTTCGTTATTGTTTTGCTCGCTGCAGCACCCCGGCGCACTCGCGCCGGGTGAACCAAACAACACGGAGAGATGCATGCTTTGGGAAAAAAAGCTGGCGCAGTGGAGCGCCGCCGTTCGTGACCGGGCCAACCTGCCTGCACGACTGACGCTGTGGGACGGGCAGTCCTATGACTTCGGCAATTTCAGCGGGCCTTCGGTCACGCTGCACGTCAAATCGCCCGCCGCGCTGTCGCTGATGCTGCAGCCCACGCTCGACAACCTGGGCGAGGCCTACGTCAAGAGCAAGATCGACATCGAGGGCAAGCTCAGCGACGTGATCGACATCGCCTATGGCCTCGCGAAGACATCGATCGACAAGCAAGGCGGGGCGCTGCAGAACATGGCGCGCTACTTCACGCACACCAAGTCGTCGGACAAGAAATCGATCCAGTACCACTACGACGTTTCCAACGAGTTCTACCAGCAGTGGCTGGACCCGAACATGGTCTATTCGTGCGCCTACTTCGAGAACGGCGACGAAGACCTCGCCACCGCGCAGCTGAAGAAGATCGACCACATCCTCACCAAGATCGACCTCAGGCCAGGCCAGACGCTGCTGGACATCGGCTGCGGCTGGGGCGCGCTGGTGATTCGCGCGGCGCAGAAGTTCGGCGCGCGCTGTGTGGGCGTCACGCTCTCGCAGAACCAGTTCGACCTGGCCACCGAGCGCGTGAAGGCCGCGGGCCTTTCGGACCGCATCGAGATCCGCCTGCAGGACTACCGCGACGTGACCGGGCAGTTCGACCGCATCACGAGCGTGGGCATGTTCGAGCACGTGGGCCGCAAGAACCTGCCTGCGTATTTCAAGCGCGTGCGCGAACTGCTGGCCGACGATGGCGTGGTGATGAACCACGGCATCACTTCGTCCGACCCCGAGGGCGGCGGCGTTTCGTACGGTGGCGGCGACTTCATCGACCGCTATGTGTTCCCCAATGGCGAGCTGCCGCACATCAGCCTCGCGCTGCAGGCCATGCAGCAGGGCGGGCTCGAAGCCTTCGACGTCGAGAACCTGCGCCGCCATTACGCCCAGACGCTGCGCTACTGGAGCGACAGCTACGAGGCCAACAGCGACAAGCTGCACACGATGGTCGACGAGGAGAAATTCCGCATCTGGCGCGTGTACCTCGCAGGTTGCGCCTATGCGTTCGAGAACGACGACGTGGCGATCTACCAGATCGTCGGGCGCAAGGCGGGCCGCGCGGCGAAGACGCTGCCGTGGTCGCGCCGCTACATCTACGACGGCACTTCGGCGCTGAACGCTGGTTAAGCCACGCGCGGAGTCCGGCTTCGATGTTGCTGCTGTCCAGGTCGAGGACGTAATCGCCGCGATCAAATCCACGGATGGCTTCAAGACGACATCGCAAGCCCACGCGATCGCGTGAACAAGACAACGCGCAAGCCCGAGTGCCAGCACGGATTCGCACGGCCCGATAGCATCACGGGCTCGCGGCTTCACACCACCTCGGCGCTCACCGGACACCCTGTTCGGGGCAGCCTTTCCGGCCCGCGAAGAACCCCATGAGCGCCAGCAACAAAACAACAAACCGCCCCCTGGTCATCGCGTCGATCATGGCCTCCATGGCCATGGTTGCCATCGAAGCCACCATCGTCTCGACCGTCATGCCGCAGATCGCCTCCGAGCTCGGCGGGCTGCATCTCTACAGTTGGGTCTTCGCCTCGTTCCTGCTCGCGCAGACCGCGATGACCGTGGTGTTCGGCAAGCTCAGCGATCTGTACGGGCGCAAGCCCATCATGTTCGTGGGCATCGCGATCTTCGTCATTGGCTCGGTGCTGGCGGGCTTCTCGTGGTCGATGCCGGCCATGATCTGCTTCCGTCTCATCCAGGGCATCGGCGCGGGGGCGATCCAGCCGGTGTCGCTCACCATCGTGGGCGATCTCTATCCGGCGCGCGAACGCGGCAAGGTACAGGGCTACCTTGCGAGCGTGTGGGCGGTTTCGGCCGTCGTGGGGCCGATGATCGGCGCGCTCATCGTGCAGAAACTGTCGTGGGCCTGGATCTTCTGGGTCAACGTGCCCATCGGCCTGGCTGCCGCGGCGGGCTTCTGGTTCTTCCTGCACGAGGCGCCGACGGTGCGCCGCTCGTCCATCGACATGGTGGGCGCGGTGCTGTTCACCGTCGGCATCGCGTCGCTGATGATCGCGCTGACCGAGTTCGGCGTCGGCAACTCGGGCGTCGCGCTCGCATGGACGGCGCTTTTCGTCGTCACGCTCGCGCTCTTCATCGCGCAGGAGCGCCGGGCGGCCGACCCGATGGTGTCGCTCAAGCTCTGGGGCGCACGAATGATCGCGACCGTCAACGGCGCGGCGATGCTGGCCGGCATGGTGCTGATCGGCATCACGACCTTCCTGCCGATGTATGTGCAGGTGGTGCTGGAGCGCTCGTCGGTCACGGCCGGGCTCACGCTCACGATGGTGATGCTCGGCTGGCCCATCGGTGCGACGCTGACCTCGCGCACCTTTCACCGCATCGGGCTGTGGCGCATGGTGGTCGTCGGTGCGGCGCTGATTCCGGTGGGCACATCGACCTTCGCCTTGCTCGGCGCCGGCAGTTCGCCGGTGTTGCCGGCCATCGGCTCGTTCATCATCGGCCTGGGCATGGGCGTGATGAGCCTGGCTTCGCTGATCCTGATCCAGGAGGGCGTGGAGCTCTCGCAGCGCGGCATCGCCACGGCTTCGAACGTGTTCTCGCGCAACCTCGGGAGCGCGCTGGGCGCGGCGTTCTTCGGCGCTGTCTTCAACTTCGGGCTGACGCGCGGGGACGGCAGCATGATGTTCACCGACGATGAGCTGCGACTGTTGCTGCAGGGCGTGCACGGCTCTGTGGCGGGAGATGCGGGTATTCGGCTCGCGCTGGGCAACTCGCTGCACCTCACGTTTCTGATGATGCTGGTGGTGAGCCTGGGGGTGGTGGCGCTGGCGTTGTGGCTGCCGAAGGAAGGGTTGGAAAGTTCGGCCGCCAGCGATGCCAAGGCGGCGCAGAAGTAGGGCTCGGTTCAGAAGCGTGACGATGGCCCAAGGCGTCACGGACAAGCGACGATCCTGGAAAGCCCTGCCAGCGTCACCAACGAAGAAAACCGCGCATGCATATGCGCAAACGCGCGGGCATCATGTCGATCCCTTTTCACTTCCCACCGCACTTCATGACCTACCTTGCCGCCCCCGAGCGCTACGACGCCATTCCCTACCGCCGCGTCGGGCGCAGCGGGCTCGTGCTGCCCGCCATCTCGCTCGGCCTGTGGCACAACTTCGGCGACAGCACGCCCATCGACGTGCAACGCAAGCTGCTGCGCACGGCCTTCGACCTGGGCATCAACCACTTCGACCTGGCCAACAACTACGGTCCGCCGTACGGCAGCGCCGAAACCAATTTCGGCCGCCTGCTGCGAGAAGACTTCAAGGCCTACCGCGACGAACTCATCATCTCCAGCAAGGCCGGCTGGGACATGTGGCCCGGCCCCTACGGCCAGGGCGGCGGTTCCCGCAAATACGTGCTCGCGAGCCTCGACCAGAGCCTGCAGCGCCTGGGCCTCGACTATGTCGACATCTTCTATTCGCACCGGTTCGATCCGCACACGCCGCTGGAAGAAACCGCCTCCGCGCTGGCGCAGGCCGTGCAGCAGGGCAAGGCGCTTTACATCGGCATCTCGTCGTACTCCGCCGGCAAGACGCGCGAGATTGCCGCGCTGTTGCGCGAATGGAAGGTGCCGCTGCTCATCCACCAGCCGGCCTACAACCTGTTCAACCGCTGGATCGAGAAAGACCTGCTCGATGCCACCGGCGAACTCGGCGCGGGCGTGATCGCTTTCACGCCGCTCGCGCAAGGGCTGCTCACCGACAAGTACCTCAAGGGAATTCCGGCCGATGCGCGCATCAACCGGCCCGGCGGCGGCTCGCTCAAGCAGGAGCACCTGTCGGACGACAACGTGGAACGCGCACGCGCGCTCAACGAGATCGCCAGGCGCCGCGGCCAGAGCCTCGCGCAACTCGCGCTCACGTGGACGCTGCGCGATCCGCGCGTCAGCTCGGCGCTGATCGGTGCGAGCCGGCCCGAGCAGATCATCGACAACGTCGCGGCCCTGCGCCACGCGCCGCTGAGTGCCGAAGAACTCGCAGAGATCGACAAGTACGCCGTGGAAGGCGGCGTGAATCTGTGGGAAAAGCCGTCGACCGACTTCGCGTGACAACGGCTCTCGGTGCCGCGGCTATTCCAGCGTGAACCCGATCTTCACCGTCACCTGCCAATGCGCGACCTTGCCGTCCACCACATGGCCGCGCGTTTCGGTGACGTTGAACCACTGGATGTTGCGCACCGTCTCGTGCGCCTTGGCGATGGCGGTCTGTACCGCGTCCTCGATGCCGATGGGCGACGAGCCGGTCAGCTCGAGGGATTTGTAGACGTGGTTCGACATGTGCGTGCTCCTTGTGAATGGGTGTGAGGGCATCGTAGTCATGGCGTGCGGCGGCGGGTGGAATTTTCTGCATCAGGTAACTCGCAATCCTTCTTTGAGAAAGCAGGGCGGTTGCGCAGAATCGCCGCAGCGTTCACCGGAAGTCCCCTCTCATGCCACAGCGCAGTCCCTATGTTTCCCCGGCGGCCCAGGCCCGCCATGTTCTCGCGCTGACCACCGCAGCGTGGCGCATCGCGCCGTCTTCGCCGCACGAAGTGGCACGGCGTGCGCCGCACGGCTATGTGCCCATCCGCGCCATGCGGCGCTTCCACGCGGCAACGGCGCTGGCCCTGCTGCCGCATTCATGGTGAGATGCTGATCGTTCTTTCAGGCTTGCCCGGTTCGGGCAAGACCACGGTCGCGCGCGAACTCGTGGCGCGGCTTTCGGCCGTCTATCTGCGCATCGATGCCATCGAGCAGGCGCTGGTGTCGGCGAAGGTGCTGGCCGGGGAGGTCGGGCCCGCGGGCTACGAGGTCGCCTATGCGCTTGCGCGCTCCAACCTTGCGCTTGGCCTCACGGTGGTGGCCGATTGCGTCAACCCGTTGCCAGTCACGCGCGAGGCGTGGCGCGCGGTCGCGGCAGGCGCCTCGTCGCGCCTGCTGGAGGTGGAGATCGTCTGTTCGGATACAGCGGAACACCGTCGGCGCATAGCGCATCGCGAGGCCGACATTCCGGGGCACGTGCTGCCCGATTGGCCGTCGGTGCTGCGGCACGACTACGCGCCATGGACCACGGAACGCCTGCTCATCGATACGGCCATCGTCAGCGCAGCCGATGCGGCGCAGCGCATCGCAGCAGCGGCCCGCGCCTGAACAGTATGCAGATATCGATATAGGAAATCAGCGCAAGCGGTGCGCACGATGCCCAAGAGAATTCGCAGCAATTCCTTCAAAGGCGTCATTGCTGCACACCGTGTCCTATTCGCTGTCCCTGCTCGACAAGAGCCTGATCCCCGAGGGCGCCGATGCCGCCCAAGCGTTCCAGCACACGATTGCGCTCGCCCAAAGCGCCGAGCGCCTGGGCTATCGCCGCTACTGGCTCGCGGAGCATCACGGCAATCGCGGCTATGCGGGTTCGGCGCCCGAAGTGCTGGCCTCGCACCTGCTTGCCAAGACTTCGCGCATCCGCGTCGGCACGGGCGGCGTCATGCTTCAGCACTACAGCCCCTTCAAGGTCGCGGAGACCTTTCGGGTGCTGGCCTCGCTCGCACCGGGCCGCGTGGACCTGGGCGTCGGCAAGGCGCCCGGCGGGCTGCCGCTGACCAGCAAGGCGCTGCAGTGGCTGCACGATCCGGTGAAGAAGAAGGAAGACTTCGCAGTCCGCCTCGCCGAGCTCGATGCGTTCCTGCATGACGGCGTTGCCGCGGACCATGCGCTGGCCGGCGCGGTCGCCACGCCGAACCCGCCACAGTTGCCGCAGTGTGTGCTGCTCGGCGGCACGCCCGAGAGTGCGCTGCTCGCGGCGCGTCTCGGCTGGGAGTTCGTCTATGCCGGGCACTTCAACGGCGACCCGGTGAACATCGGGCAATCCATCGAGGCTTACCGCTCGGCCACCGGCCGCGCGCCCTTGCTCGCGCTCTTCGCCTTCGCGGCCGAGACGCATGAGAAGGCCGCCGAACTCGTCGGTGCGCTGCGCAGCTTCAAGGTGCACCTGCCCAGCGGCCAGAGCGTGAACCTCGGGAGCCTCGAGGCCGCCGCCGAATTCGCGCGGCAGGCCGGCGTGACCGACTACCGCACCGAGGAGCGGCGCCCGCATGTGATCGCGGGCACGGCCGACGAGGTGCGCGACGAACTCGATGCGCTGAGCGAGCGCTACGGCATCGAGGAGTTCGTCATCGACATCCCCGTGGCCGGTTTCGCCGAGCGCGCCACCGCCGTGGAGCTGCTGGCGCAGGCGCGCGAACCCGCGCTGGCCTGAGCTTTTTCTCTTTTTTCCTTTCCACCTCCAGAAGAGCACATCGCGATGAGCAACATCAAGTTCGGCGTCATGCTGCAAGGTGCCGGCAGCCACATGAATTCCTGGAAGCATCCGGGCGGTCCGGCCGATGCCAGCGTCAACCTCGACTTCTTCGTGCGCACCGCGAAGAAGGCCGAGGACGCCGGCATCGCCTTCGCCTTCGTGGCGGATGGGCTCTACATCAACGAGAAGTCGATCCCGCATTTCCTCAACCGCTTCGAGCCGATCTCGATCCTGTCGGCGCTCGCGACCGTCACCTCGAAGATCGGCCTCGCGGGCACCGTCTCCAGCTCGTACAGTGATCCGTTCACGGTGGCGCGCCAGTTCGCCTCGCTCGACCTCATCAGCGGTGGGCGCGCGGGCTGGAACGTGGTGACCACGCCGCTCGAAGGCAGCGCGAAGAACTACAGCCGCAACCATCCCGAGCATGCGCTGCGCTACGAGATCGCCGACGAGTACCTCGCCGTCACGCAAGGGCTGTGGGACAGCTGGGACGAAGATGCCTTCGTGCGCAACCGCGAGACCGGCCAGTTCTTCGACCGCGAGAAGCTGCACACGCTGGACCACAAGGGCCGCTTCTTCCAGGTGGCGGGGCCGCTGAACATCCAGCGCTCGCCGCAGGGGCAGCCGGTGATCTTCCAGGCCGGTTCCTCGGATGCGGGCGTGGGCCTTGCCGGCAAATACGCGGACGCGGTGTTCACCCATTCGCCCTCGATCGAAGAAACGCGCGCCTTTCTCAAGCAGGTGAAGGCCAGCGCGGTGGCGCAGGGCCGTCAGGCCGACGACGTGAAGATCTTTCCCGGCATCGGCCCCGTCGTCGCGGCCACCGAGGAAGAGGCCGAGGCCAAGTACCGCGCCATCCGCGAACTGCTGACCATCGAGGAGGCGCTGGCCTATCTGGGTCGCTTCTTCGATCACCACGACTTCAGCCAGTACCCGCTGGACGAAGCCTTCCCCGAGCTGGGCGAGATCGGCCGCAACAGCTTCCGCTCGACCACCGACCGCATCAAGGCCAAGGCGAAGGCCGGCGGCCAGACCTTGCGCGAGGTGGCGCTCGAAGTCGCGACGCCGCGCACGCAGTTCGTGGGCACCGGCGAGCGCATTGCCGATGAAATCATCCGGTGGGTGGACGAGGGCGCGGCCGACGGCTTCATCCTCGGCTTCCCGGTGCTGGGGCAGGGGCTGGACGACTTCATCGAGTTCGTGATTCCCGTCCTGGAGGCACGCGGCCGCTACCAGCGCGAGCTGCCGGGGCAGACCTTGCGCGACCACCTCGGGCTGCCGCGCAAGGCGAGCCGCTATGCAGCGGCCAGCGATGCCGACACCACGCGAAAGGCCGCGTGATGAGCGAACTGTTCGTCTACACCACGCCGCTCGATCCCCTTGCCCAGCCGCTGGTGGAGGGCCTGACCTTCGAGTACGACAGCCGCTACGGCGATGTGCTGCGCGAGCCCGGCGCACCGCGCGAGATGGACCGCTATCCGCCCGAGGTGTTCGCACCGCCGCACGGCAACTTCGTGCTGCTGCTGCGCGACGGCATCGCCATCGGCGGCGGCGCCTTCATGCGGCATGACGAGCGCACCGCCGAACTCAAGCGCGTGTGGACGCGCACCGACCTGCGCCGGCAGGGCCTCGCGAGCAAGGTGCTGCTGGAGCTGGAAGCCCAGGTGCGGCGCCAGGGCTACGAGCGTATCTACCTCACGACGGGCTTTCGCCAGCCCGAGGCCGTGGGCCTGTACCGCGGCCATGGCTACACCGCACTGTTCGAAGAGGCGGCGGACCCCGAGGTGCCGCGCAAGCTGCCGTTCGAAAAGCACCTGGTGGCGCCGCGCCATCAGGCCCGGGCCGCCGAGGCATTGAGCGAGGCGGTACAGCGATGAACACGACCACCCTCCTGGACGTCGGCCCCGAGCCGCGGAACCCGGCACCGGCGCGTCCTGTCGCACGGCCCGAGCCTCCTGCGCCGCCGCAGGTCGCGCCCGCGAAGGGCGACTACTCGCACTTTCGCGTGGTGCCCGCGAAGTACCCTGCGCGCACGGCGGGCACCGTGTTCGCGGTGCTGCTCATCGGCATCGTGCTGCACTCGGTGCTGACCAATCCGCGCTGGGGGTGGGGTGTTTTCGCCGAATGGTTCTTCGCCGAGCCGGTGCTCGCCGGGCTCGGCCGCACGCTGCTGTTGACGGCTCTGGGTGCGGTGCTCGGCTTCGTGCTGGGCACCGGGTTGGCGCTGGCGCGGGTCTCGCGCTCGCCGCTGCTGGCGCGGTTGTCATGGGTGTTCACCTGGCTCTTCCGCTCGGTGCCGATCATCGTGCTGCTGTTGATCATCAACAACCTCGGCTACCTGTACGAGACGGTGGCGCTGGGCATTCCGGGCACCGACATCACCTTCTTCTCGTACCCGACCACGCAGCTCATCAGCCCGTTCATCGCGGCGCTGCTGGGCCTCACGCTGAACCAGGCGGCCTTCGCCTCGGAGATCGTGCGCGGCGGCATCCTGTCGGTGGAGCAGGGGCAGCTCGAAGCGGCTGCCGCGCTGGGCCTCTCGCGCAAGCGGCAGGCCTTCCGCATCGTGCTGCCGCAGGCGATGCGGACCATCCTGCCGACGGCGTTCAACGACATCATCGGCCTGGCCAAGGGCACGTCGAACCTCTACATCCTCGCGCTGCCCGAGCTGTTCTACACGATCCAGATCATCTACCGGCGCAACCTGGACGTGATCCCGCTCTTGATGGTGGCGACTGTCTGGTACCTGGTGATCCTCACGGTGCTGTCGGTGGCGCAGCACTACATCGAGCGGCATTTCTCGCGCGGCGCGCTGCGCAATCCGCCGCGCTCGCGGCTGGCCGGCGTGGCACGCGGCCTGTGGCGGGCGAAGGCCCCCGTGGCGGCAGAACCGGTGGTGTCTGCCCCGCCCGCACCTGTGCTCGTGCCGCGCTGGACCGATCCGCTCACGCAGGGCGGCGAGGTCACGATCCACGGCGTCTCGAAGAGCTTCGGCACGCTCAAGGTGCTCGACGACGTGACGCTCGCGGTGCCCCCGGGCAGCGTGACGGTGATCCTCGGACAGTCGGGTTCGGGCAAATCGACGCTGCTGCGTTCCATCAACCACCTGGAGCGCGTGGACGACGGCTTCATCGCGATCGACGGCGAACTCATCGGCTACCGGCGCGACGAAGACACGCTGTACGAACTGCACGAGAAGGAAATCCTCAAGCGCCGTGTCGATGTCGGCATGGTGTTCCAGAACTTCAACCTGTTCCCGCATCTCACGGTGCTGGAGAACATCGTCGAGGCGCCCGTGTCCGTGCGCGGCCTGGCGCGCGACGAGGCCGAGGCGCTGGCTTCGGAACTGCTGGTGCGCGTGGGCCTGGCCGACAAGACGCACGCCTATCCGCGCCAGCTCTCGGGCGGCCAGCAGCAGCGCGTGGCCATTGCCCGCGCGCTGGCGCTCAAGCCCAAGGTGCTGCTGTTCGACGAGCCCACTTCCGCGCTCGACCCCGAGCTGGTGGGCGAGGTGCTGGCCGTCATCAAGGAGCTTGCGCGCTCGGGCACCACGCTGGTCATCGTGACGCACGAGATCGGCTTTGCCCGCGAGGTGGCCGACACCATCGTCTTCATGGAGCAGGGCCGCATTCTCGAAACCGGCACGCCCGACAAGGTGTTCAACGCGCCTTCGCATCCGCGCACGGCCGAGTTCCTGGCCAAGGTTCTCTGATTCTTTCTTTTCCCCTGACCGAAGTCCTTCCCATGATCCATCGCAAGAACATCCTCTCCGCGCTCCTGGGCGCCGTCATGCTGCTGCCCCTGGCGGCATCGGCCCAGCGAGCTGCAGCCGCCGACGACCTGAGCCCGGAACAGGCCAGCCGCCCGCGTTCGCAGAAGGTGGAAGAGGCCGTCAGGCTCGCCAAGGATTTCAAGTTCCTGAAGGAGGGCGTGCTGGTCGTCGGCACCACCACGGGACGGCTGCCGCTGGCGGCGTACGCCACCGACACGAAGACGCCCGTGGGCAATGCCCCCGACATCGCACAGCTCGTGGCCGACAGCCTGGGCCGCAAGCTCGAGCTGGTCTCCACCGTCTGGGCCGACTGGCCGCTGGGGCTGCAGTCGGGCAAGTTCGACGTGGTGGTGTCCAACGTGACCGTGACCGAGGAGCGCAAGGAGAAATTCGACTTCTCCACCTACCGCAACGACCAGCTGGGCATCTACGTGAAGTCCGACAGCAAGCTCGGCGCGATCAAGGAGCCGAAGGACATCGCGGGGCTCAAGCTCATCGTGTCGGCCAGCACGAACCAGGAGCAGATCCTGCTGCGCTGGAACAAGCAGAACATCGCTGCCGGGCTGAAGCCCGTGGAAATCCAGTACTACGACGACGATGTGGTGCAGCGCCTCGCGCTCCAGTCGGGCCGCGCCGATGCGTACGTCGGCCCCAACGCCCTGGCGGCCTACGAGGCGCGCGACGGCAAGACGCGGCTTGCCGGCCTGGTCTCCGGTGGTTGGCCGCTGAATGCCGAGATCGCGGTCACCTCCCGCAAGGGCTCGGGCATTGCCGAGGCCATCACGGTGGCGCTGAATGCGCAGATCAAGAACGGCAACTACGCCAAGGCCCTGTCGCGCTGGAACCTGAGCTCCGAGGCCATCGAGGTGGCCCGCACCAATCCGCCGGGCCTGCCCAAGAACTGAGGCCGAAGCGACCATGTCTTTCAAGACCCAAGTGGGCGCGCTGGTCGCCTTCGGCCTGATCGCCGCAACGACGGTGCATGCCGCCGACAAGTTCGACTTCAGCCCCGAGCAGAAGGGCCGCCTGCACACGACCAAGGACGCCGAGGCGGTCGGCGCCATTCCGCCGGGCTTCAAGTTCATGAAGGAGGGCGTGCTGACCATCGCGATCGCGCCGTTCGCACCGCCCATCTCCACCTACGCCACCGATGCGAAAACCGTCGTCGGCTTCGACCCCGACTTCGCGCACCTCATTGCCGAATCGCTGGGCCTGAAGCTCGAACTGCAGCCCGTCGCCTGGCCCGACTGGCCGCTGGGTCTCGCCTCAGGCAAGTACGACGCGGTGATCTCCAACGTGGGCGTGACCGAGCAGCGCAAGGAGAAGTTCGACTTCTCCACCTACCGGCTCGGCCTGCACGGCTTCTATGTGCGCACCGACAGCGCCATCAAGTCCATCAGGGAGCCGAAGGACGTGGCGGGCCTGAAGCTCACGACCGGCGCCGGCACGAACCAGGAGCGCATCCTGCTCGAATGGGACCGCCAGAACGTGGCCGCAGGCCTGAAGCCGGTCGCGATCCAGTACTTCGACGACGACGTGACCCGCTGGCTGGCGGTGACCACGAAACGCGTCGATGCCAACTTCAACCCCAACGCGCCGCAGGCCTACGAGGCGGCGAAGAACGGGCAGCTGCGGCTGGTCGGCACGGTGAATGCGGGCTGGCCGCTGAAGTCCGACGTGGCGATTGCCACGCGCAAGGGCAGCGGCCTTGCGGCGGCGCTGAGCGTTGCGGCCAACAACCTGATCCGCAGCGGCACCTACGGCAAGGCGCTCGCGCGCTGGAGCCTCACGGAAGAGGCGCTGCCCAAGTCCGAGATCAATCCCCCGGGCTTGCCCAAGTTCTGAAGAAGAAGGAGGGCGGCACCGTGGCCATCCATCACATCGGTTTTCTGACGCCCGGCAACTACGCCGAGGCCGACCCGCTGGCCGGCCTCGAGGCGGCGCTGAAGCTCTTCGAGTTCGGCGAGCGGCGCGGCTTCGACAGCGCCTGGGTGCGGCAGCGGCACCTGGAGCGCGGCGTGTCGTCGGCCACGACCATCCTGGCGGCCGCGACGCAGCGCACGCGCCGCGTCGAACTGGGCGCCGCGGTGATCCAGATGGGCTATGAAAACCCGTTCCGCCTCGCCGAGGACCTGGCCACCGTCGACGTGCTCTCGCGCGGCCGACTGCAGGTGGGCCTGAGCGCGGGCGTGCCGCCACATGGCGCGCTGCTGGGGAGCCGCCTCTACGACGCGGCGCCGAACACCATCGACTTCACGCACAAGCGCGTGGCGCGCCTGCGGGCCAACCTCGAAGACGTGCTGCTCGGCGACGAGAACACGTTTGTCGAGTCGGCCGGCGGTCGCGTGCGTCCGCGCGTGCAGCCCTATGCACCAGGGCTGATCGACCGGCTCTGGTACGGCGGCGGATCGCCGCGCTCGGCCGAATGGGCGGGGCGCAACGGCTTCAACCTGCTGCTGGGCAACGTGCTCTCGGGCGAGCACACGGACGATTTCCTGCAGGCGCAGTCGGCCCTCATCGAGCGCTACCGCGCGAGCGAGGCCGGGCTGCGCGCGGGCAGGGTGGCGCTGGGCCGCGTGATCGTGCCGCTCGATGGCGCTGATGGGGCCACGCGAAGGCGCTACCGCGAGTTCGCAGCGGGCCGCGTCGAACGCACGCTCACGCCGCAGGGCGAGCGGCGCACGCTCTTCGCCACGGACCTCGTAGGCTCGTCCGACGAAATCCTGGAGCGGCTGCGCAAGGACCCGGTGCTGCCGCAGGTGCGCGAACTGCGCGTGGAGCTGCCCTACAACTTCGCGAGCGAAGAGTACGAGCAGATATTGGACGACCTCGCGCGCCGCATCGCGCCGGAGCTGGGATGGCATGCAAGGTCCGAGCCGGTGCGCGATCCCGCACTGCTGGCCGATTGATGCCGTTGCCCCTTTTTGTGCTGGGTGCATTCGCTGAATTGGTTATGGACTTATCGCAAACGCTTCGTTGGTGATCGGCGCGCGCTTGCCTAGAGTCCAGTCTCGTTTTTCATGTTCATTTACAAGGAGTTCCGCATGTCGATTCTCAGCAGATGGTGGCGAGCCGCGTCCTTCGCCACGCTGACCTTCCTGGCCACCTCGCCCGTTGCGTTCGCGCAGGCATCGGCCGACGGCAGCGGCCCGCTCGTGTCGACCGAATGGCTCGAGAAGAATCTCAAGAACCCGAAGCTGCGCGTGATCGAGGTCAGCGTGAACCCCGGCCTCTACGAGCGCGGCCACATCCCCGGCGCCGTCAATTTCTCGTGGCACAACGACCTGAACGACCGCGTGCGGCGCGACATCGTGAGCCAGGCCGATTTCGAGAAGCTGCTGTCCACCGCCGGCGTGGACAAGGACACCACCATCGTCCTGTACGGCGACAACAACAACTGGTTCGCCGCATGGGGCGCCTGGGTGTTCGACCAGTACGGCCTGTCGAACGTGAAGCTGCTCGATGGCGGCCGCAAGAAATGGGAGGCCGAGAACCGCGGCCTGGACAACCGCGCGCCCGAGTACGCCGCCACCCGCTTCAAGGTGACGCAACCCAACCCGCAGATTCGCGCGCGGCTGGCCGACGTGCTGGCCGTGGCCGAGGGCAAGAGCGACACGAAGCTGGTCGACATCCGCTCGGCCGACGAGTACAGCGGCAAGATCTTCGCGCCCTCCGGAGCCGCCGAACTGGCGGTGCGCGCGGGCCACATCCCCGGTGCGGCCAACGTGCCGTGGGGCCGCGCGGTGAATGAAGACGGCACCTTCAAGTCGGTTGCCGAGCTGAAGGCGCTGTATGCCGGCGTGGGCATCGACGGCAGCAAGCCGGCCATCACCTACTGCCGCATCGGCGAGCGTTCGAGCCACACCTGGTTCGCGCTCAACAGGATCCTTGGCTACAAGAACGTGCGCAACTACGACGGCTCGTGGACCGAATACGGCAACGCCGTCGGCGTGCCGGTCAACAACCCGAGCGGCACGGTCTGGGCTTCCAAGTGATGGATTTCGAGGTGGGTTGACGGATGAGTTCGAGGTGAGTCGGAGTCGGGTTGTCTTCATCGCCAACTTGACGGACGACTTTTGGGCGGGCCTTCGGGCTCGCTTTTTTTATGGATGTGCCGGAGGGGACATGACTACTTCATCGCTTTCACTTTCCCGCGCCGGCCTCGTCGCGGCAACCGCGACGCTGCTGCTCGTCGCTGCCGGCGTGCACCTGCTCGGCGAACGCAGCGGCGGCCGGGCGCTCGCGTTCGCACTCGGGCTGGGCGCCGTGCTCGGCGTGGTGCTGCAGCGTTCACGCTTCTGCTTCTATTGCCATGCGCGCGACTACTTCGAGGGCGGCGATGCACGCGGGCTGCTCGCCATCGTGGCCGCGCTCGCGGTCGGCACGGTGGGCATGCACGTCGTCATGACGGGCTGGCTGCCGGTGCCGCAGCCGGGGCGCCTGCCGCCCGATGCGCACATCGGACCGGTGAGCTGGGCGCTGGTGCTCGCGGGCCTGGCCTTCGGCGCGGGCATGGTGGTTTCGGGCTCGTGCATCAGCGCGCACTGGTACCGGTTGGGCGAAGGCTCGCCGACCGCGCCGTTCGCGCTGCTGGGGGCCGCCGGTGGTTTTCTGCTGGGCTTCAACAGCTGGAACTGGCTCTACAGCGCCACCATCGCCACTGCGCCGGTGGTGTGGCTGCCGCATCACCTGGGCTACGCGGGGTCGGCGGTGCTGCAGCTCGCGTTGCTTGGCGTACTAAGCGCCGTGCTCTGGCGACGGTTGCCCACGCCCGAAGCACCGGCAACGACGCCTCGCAGCTTTGCCGCGGCGCTGCGCGGCCTGCTGCAAGGACGCTGGGCCTATGGATGGGGCGGCATCGTGGTCGGCGCCATCGCGGTGATCGTGGTGCTGCGGCTGCGCCCGCTGGGCGTGACGGCCGCGCTGGGCAGCGCCGCGCGTGATCTCGGAAATGCACAAGGCCTGCTGCCGCAGCGGCTGGACGGGCTCGACGGCTTCGGCGGCTGCGTCACCGCCGTGGTCGAGAGCCTCTGGCAGACGCCCAATGCATTGCTGATCGGCGGCATTGTGGCCGGCGCACTGGCTGCGGCGCTCGCAAGCGGACAGTTCAAGCCCGCATGGCCGAAGCCGGGCCAGGTCGCGCGCGGCCTGGGCGGTGGCGTGCTGTTGGGGTGGGGTGCGATGACCGGCCTTGGCTGCACGGTCGGCAACCTGCTTTCCGGCACCATGGCCGGTGCGCTGTCGGGCTGGGTGTTCGGTGCGAGCGTGCTGTTCGCGGTGTGGGCGGGACTGCGCGTACGCCGGGTCCGGGCCGCGGCGGGTGCACTCAATCGCGGTCGATGAAGACGCCCGCGCACAGCGCGATGCCGACGACGTAGAGCAACCAGGTCCACGGCACCGCATAGGGGTAGAACATCAGCGCCACGCCGAGCCATTTGCTGCGCCGCCGGCCGGAACGCTTGCCATACCTGTACGCCGCGATGCCGGCGAGGCCGAACAGCACGGCACCGAGGATGTAGGCCGGGCTCGGCAGGGTGATGCCGAGCGATTGCAGTGCTTGCAAGTTGTCCATGGCGGGTGGGGGTGGTGTGGGACGGGCCTGCTCTGACTACCGGACAGGCTGCAATTGTTCCCGGAGTATTCGCCTGATTTCCAGGATGGCCAGCGGATTCTCCTGCACGCTGTGTGCCGACGGTATGACAAGCTCCGACGCAGCGCCCTCCAGGTGCGCGCTCTCGTAAGGCACGATGCCGTCGCTCGAGAGCGCCTGCGCGACGCCCGGCGTGTCGTTGCCGATGATCGAGTGGAAGCGCACGCGCGGGTTCATCGGCAGGCCCGAGGACATCTGCACGAAGGCGTCGCGGTCGCTCAGGTTGTCGATGCTGTTGGGAATGCGCAGCGGCCCGATGTCCTGCTTGCCGGGCGCGATGCGCATCAGCTCGCGCGAAACATCGTTCAGCTGCCCCAGCATCGCCACCGGCAGCGTGATGAGGTTGGCCACCCAGCGTGCGATGCGGTTGTTGGCAAAGGGCGTGCCTTTGTGCGGCGAGGCGATGAAGATCGCGTCGCTCACCTGCGGCAGCGGCTCGAAGCGCAGGTAAGGCGCAAGCCGCTGCTCCATGCGCTGCTGCTGCGCACCTTGCATGGGGTAGCTGGCAAGGAGCGTGTCCCACAGCTTGTCGCCCGACGAGGACACCAGGAGGCGCGAGAGCACGCCGCCCATGCTGTGCCCGATCAACGTGATATTGCGCGAGGCCTCGGCCTTGCCCGTCGGGTCGAAGTGCGCGAGCGTCTCGGTGATGGCCTGCCGGATCGCGAAGTTGTTGATCGCGAGCGGCGCGTTCGTCGGGTAGTAGACCTGCCAGATCTGGTAGCGGCGGCGCAGCGTTTCGTCGCCCAGCACCTCGTTGGCCACGTTGATCCACGCCTCGGGACTGCTTGCGAGGCCGTGCAGCATGATGACCGTGCGCCGGTTCGGGTCGTAGGGCTGCATCAGGTAGATGCGCGGCTTGGTGAGCCCCTCGGCGCTGCCGAACAGGCTGCGCAGCGCCTGGCGCGCGAAGTCGGAGCGCGCGAGCCAGAGGCCGTAGCCGGAGGTGAAGTTGGCGGCGAGCGGAACGTCCTGTTCGGCCAGCCGCGTGGTCGAGGTGCGATAGGGGTCGAACACCACGATGCGGGCGGTGTGCGTGGCGAGCACCTGGCGCAGGTCCGCGCCTTCGAAGCGCAGGAGCGCGGTGAGGCCGGGGAAGGGCATTTCGCTGTAGGGCGGCGTGTCGTCCCCGGTCTTGCTGTCCGCGGTGAGGGGCGAAGGGGGCGAGGGCGCCGGCTGGTTGGTCGCCACCACCAGTTCGGCGCCGAAGCCGTCGCGCCGGTAGGTGTTGCGCAAGCCGGAGAAGGTGAGCGAGGCGGCGGGAATCAGTTCCTGCGGCACCGGGTCGTCGGGACGCAGTTCGAGCGCGGACAGATCGGTGTCGATGCGCCAGGCGCCCACTTGCGGCACGCGCGGCATCGCGTCGTCACCCACACGGCCGCTCTGGCGGTAGCGGCTGAACAGGCCGGTGATCGCCTGCTGCACCGCGTAGTTGTAGTAGTCGCGCACCTGCGTCTGGCGGTCTTCGAAGGCCCGGTCGCGTGGCTTGCGCGCGGTGAAGAACAGGTAGGCATAGGCATGGCGCGCGGTCTCCAGGTACGCCTCGATGGTTTCGGGCGCGGAAGGCCCGGCGGCGCCGCCGCTGGCCTTGCCCGTTGCAAGCGCCACCTGCAGCCAGACTTCCGAGAGAGCGGAGAGGCGCTGTTCGTCGCTGAGGCCGGTGGAGTCGGCCAGGGCCTTGCGACAGGCTGGTCCGTTCGCCGTGCATTGGTCGGCGTCCGAGCCGATCACGCGAAGCACCTCCTCCGCAGAGGTGCTGAGCTTGCCGGTGATGAGCACGTCGCCGCGGCGTTGCGCCAGGTACTCGGAGGGCGAGATCGAGCCGACCGTGACGCCCGCGCAGCCGGTCAGAAGCAGCGCGGCGCAGAGCAGGGACTGCAGTGCGAGGAAGCGCGAAACCGTCATGGCCTGGCCCCGGCATCGACTGCCATTTCCACACCCGGCAAATCGTTCCGGATGGCTCGCGAGAAGCTTTCCGTGCCGGGGCTGCGGTCGAATGCACGCGCACGTTCGGTGATGCGTCCGGCCGCGCGCAAGTCCGCCATGCCGAGGCCCGGCGTGAGCGCACCGACGTCGTGAAGGTACTCGGGCAGGTAGCCCGAGGCCAGCAGCCGCCAGTCCATCGGCAGGCCGGGCACGACGTGTTTGGCGAGCGCGTAGACGATGGTCGTGCAGTTGGCGGTGAGCGTGTTGTAGAAGCTCGGCGCGCGCACCAGCGCCGCGCCTTCGCCGAGGTAGCCGAGGAAGAGCGAGCGCATCTCGGCTTCGGGCAGGCGCACGCGGTACATGTAGACGTCTTCGCCGCGCACGTTGGTGCGCACCCGCAGGATGTCGTGCTCGTCGGCCGCGACGAGGCTCATCTCGAATTCCTTGAAGAAGCCCCCGATGGACGAGAAGCTTTCGCCGCGTTCCTTCCGGATCTCGATGGAGAAGGTGACGAACTGGCCGTCGTCGAAGCCGAAGGACACGAGCGTGTGGGCGATGGCCGGGCCGGTCCAGTAGGAGAGCGACACGTCGACCGAGCGAAGGCGGTCGAGGTCGTAGCGGCGGGTTTCCCAGCGCGGGGTGTAGTCGGTGTCGGTGCGCCAGTCGAAGTTGCGCACGTTCTCCATGGTCACCACGTTTCCCTCGACGCGCGCAATGAGCTGCCGTGCCACGTCGTCGGCCCAGACCCGGTTTTGCGAGGGCGGGATGGTGCCCCACCACGCGAGCACCATGGCGAACCCCACAACATACGAGAGCAGGGCGCGCGCGGCCCTGCCGCGCCACAGCAGCGCGATCGTCGCGAGGCCGAAGCCGGCCCAGAGCACGCCGGCCGCGATCTTGATGGCGGGCGTTGCCGGCAGCTGGTACCACAGGGCCGCACAGGCCCATGCCGCCGAGAGCAGCACGGCGAGCGAGGCCACGAGGCAGCCGGAGATACGCAGGAAGGTTCGAATCATGGAAGGAGAGGGAAACCAGGGACTTGCAACGAATTCATTACGCGGCGCGCGCAACGCGACGCCGGAGCTTACGATGCGGCGGCTGTATCCTCCTCGAAGAAAAAAAGGAGCCATGGGATGAAGAGGATCGTTCGTGTCGCCGTTTCGCTGTCGCTGTTGCAGGCACTTGCATCATTCGCGCAACCCATGCCCCCCGCGCCGCGCCCACCCTCCGCAGAGGCGTTCAAGAACCTCCTGCAGTACGACCGCAAGCCGACCTACGAGGTGGCGGTCACCGGCGACGGCACGCTGGCCTACCAGGTGTTCGTCAACGAACTGCCGCTCTACAAGGGTCCGCTCAAGCGGGCCGGCACCTTCAGGTTCTTCGTCAATCAGGCGATCCTGCAAAGCGGGCCGCAGACGGTGACGGTGCGCTTCGCGCCCGGGCCCGGCCAGGCGCGTCTTCCCGACACCGACGCATTCAAGCTCGAGGTGATCGCGAGCGGCTGGATGAAGGGCGGCGGCCGCGAGCCGGCGAAGACGCTGGCCGCCTACGAATTGCCCAAGCTTGTCGACGGCAGGCAGCCCGAATTCAAGCAGGGCGGCGAGGCCTCGAAGTCGCTCGGCTTCGATGCGTCGGTGCCCTATGCGCTCGCCGGTTGGCACCACAGCGTGCCGCTGGATGCGGGCGATGCGCAACTCAAGACCGAGGTGGTCGCGGCCTATGAACGGCTGATGGACGACTTCCGAAAGAAGAAAGGCGCGGCCTTCATGGGGGCGCTGGCCAAGGCCGAGTTCATGGCCTACGAGGCCAACTACATGACGCCCGATGAAGCGCGGCGCCGCTTCGACCAGTGGGTGAACTCTGTGGACGACGGCGGCATGACGCTGGCGCCGCTGGAGAACTACGCCGTCGAGACCCTGTCGGGCAACAAGCTGGTTCGCCTGAAGCGGACCGATGCGCCCAACCTCGGCGAAGGCGTGCTGCGGGTGCCATACAAGAAGTTCAGGCAAGACCGCACGCTGATCTACGACATCTACCTGCACCGGCCCACGGCCACCGCGCGGCTGGAGCCGATCTGGTTCTACATGGTCGATTCGAACTGAGCGAACCGACGCGGCCGGCTACAGCATGTAGGTCACGAGCTTGAAGTCGGGGTCCTCGGGGAACGACTTCACGGTGAAGCCCAGCCGGCGCACGAGCTTGAGCATGTCGGGGTTGTTGGCGAGCACGAGGCCGTCGACTTCCGCCAGGCCCCGGTCGCGCGCCACGTCGATGATGCTTTCGAGCAGCCGCGAGCCGATGCCCTTGCCGCTGAACTCGTCGGCCACCACCAGCGAGAACTCGCAACTGGTCTGGTCGGGATTGGTGACATAGCGCGACACGCCCACGATGCGTTCGCTGTCGAGAATCGTGCCGTCGGGTGCATTGCTGCGCTCCATCACCACGGCCACCAGCGCCATCTCGCGGTCGTAGTCGATGAGCGTGAAGCGCGAGAGCATCGAGGGCGGCAGCTCGCGGAAGCGCGAGACGAAACGGAACCACCGGCTCTCGGGCGAGAGGCCCTGCACCAGCGCCTGCAGCATCTGCGCGTCGTTGGGGTGCACCGGCCGCACGGTGTAGAGGTCGCCGCCCGTGCCGGGCAACGGCCATTCGCGCCGGTAGCGCGCGGGGTACGGCATGATGGCCAGGTGCTGGTAGCCGCTGCCCACATGGCCCGCCACCGCCTGCGGGCTGCTGTCGACCACGATGCGCGCATCGACCGACACCGCGCCGTGCTCGTCCACAATGATCGGGTTGATGTCCATCTCGCGCAGCTCGGGCAGCTCGCACACCATCTCCGACACGCGCAGCAGCACGTCTTCGAGCGCCTCCATGTTCACCGGATTCGCGCCGCGCCATTCGCCCAGCGTCTCGGCCACGCGCGAGCGTTCGATGAGGCGGTGCGCGAGAAACTGGTTGAGCGGCGGCAGCTCCATCGCGCGGTCGTTCATGAGCTCGATCATGGTGCCGCCCGCGCCGAAGACGATGACCGGGCCGAAGGGCTCGTCGGTCACGAGGCCGACGTAGATTTCGCGGCCGCGCCGCGCCTTCACCATCTTCTGCACCGTCACGCCGTTGATGCGCGCCTCGGGCGCCAGGCGGGCGACGCGCTCCATCATCTCGACGTAGGTGTCGCGCGCGCTGGTGCCGTTGAGCACATTGAGCGCCACGCCCTCGACGTCGGACTTGTGGCTGATGTCGGGCGAATCGATCTTCAGCGCCACCGGAAAACCCAGCTGCGTGGCGATCATCATGGCCTCATTGGCGCTGCGCGCGAGCAGCGTACGGGTGATCGGAATGTGGAAGCACGACAGCAGCGACTTCGACTCCATTTCCGTCAGCACCTTGCGCCGCTCGGCCAGCACGCTCTCGATCAAGAGGCGCGCGCCTTCGATGTCGGGCTTGGCGAGCGCGGAGAGCGGCGGCGGCGTCTGCTGCAGCAACTGCTGGTTCTGATAGAAAGCCGCGATGTTGCCGAACGCGCCCACGGCCGCCTCCGGCGTGCGAAAGCTCGGGATCGTGGCCTCGGCCAGCACCGCGCGCGCATTGCCGACGGAAGAGTCGCCCATCCAGCAGGCGAGCAGCGGCTTGTTCATGGGACGCGGGATGTCGGCGAGGGCGCGGGCCGTGGCCGCGGCATCGACGCCGGCCTTCGGGGAAAAGATGGCCAGCACGCCATCGACCTGGCTGTCGGCCGACGCGGTGTCGATGGCGGCGCGGTAGTGGGCGGGGGTGGCGTCTTCGGAAAGGTCGATCAGGTCCGTGAGTGTCGCGAGGGACGGCAGCGTGGGGTGCAGCAGCTTCTGCGCGGGGGCGGAGAGCTTGCCGAGGTCCAGGCCAATCTCGTTGATCCAGTCGGCCGCCAGCACACCCGGGCCGCCGCCGTTGGTGACCACGGCGAGCCGCTTGCCCACGGGGCGGTAGCGCGAGGCCAGGCATTTGGCGGCGGAGAACAGTTCGACAAAAGAACGCACCCGTACGGCGCCCGCGCGGCGCAGTGCGGCATCGAACACGTCGTCGCTGCCGACGATGGAAGCGCTGTGCGTTTGCGCCGCCGCATTGCCGGCGGGCTTGCGACCGGCCTTGAGCACCACTACCGGCTTGGCATGCGAGGCCGAACGCAGTGCGCTCATGAAGCGGCGGGCGTCCGAGATGCCTTCAAGGTACACGATGATGCTGTGCGTCGCCTGGTCATTCGCGAGGAAGTCGAGCACCTGGGGAATGTCGACC
Source organism: Variovorax boronicumulans (assembly GCF_030812215.1). GTDB lineage: Bacteria > Pseudomonadota > Gammaproteobacteria > Burkholderiales > Burkholderiaceae_C > Variovorax > Variovorax boronicumulans_C. The sequence continues at coordinate 169,323 of NZ_JAUSSG010000007.1, forward strand.
GAGGTGTGCGGGCCCAGCGACACCACGCTCGAGAAGCCGACGCCGTTCTGCCGTGCCCAGTCGAGCATCGAGGCGGTGAGCGCGCCCGATTGCGACACCAGCGCGAGCGGGCCGGCCTTGGCCAGCGGCCCCGCGACGCTGGCGTTCAGGTGCAGCAGCGGGCGCTGGAAGCCCAGCGAGTTGGGCCCGAGCAGGTGCACGCCTTCGCGGCGCGCGATCTTGCGCCACTGGGCAGCCTGCTCCGAGGTGATGCCGTTGGAGATGACCACCGCGGCCTTGCAGCCGATGCGCCCGGCGATCTCGAGGGCGGCCGCCACGTCCTGCGGTGCGAGCGCGATGAGGGCGAGGTCGGCATGCGTCTGCGCGAGTTCTTCGAGCGTGCCCTTGGTGCGCACGTCCAGGAAGCGCAGCGTGCCGTCGAAGCGGTCGGCGCGGAAGGCTTCGCGCAGCGTGCGGCCCGATGCGGCCTGGCCGCCGGGGTCGCTGGCGTTGCCGACGAAGGCCACGGCGGAAGCAGGCGCAAAAAGTGGGGTCAGGAAGTGCTTGTCCATGGCTTAGTGTGCCCCGATCACCGGGGGATGTGGGAGCTCCTGTACACTCCGGCCTCCATGTCGTGCCTCCCACTCCACACCGCATTCGCCGCCGCCCGCACGGGCCGGATGATGCCGCCTGCATTCCCGCAGGCAATGGGTGCACGAATGATTACCTCCATTACCACCGCGGCCACCTGAGCACGCGCAGGTGGCCGTTCCGGCAGCCACCTGGTGAATCGCTCTTCTCCCCGAACGAATGAAACCCAGCTCTGGCAGCTGGGTTTTTTGTTTGTTCGTCAGTTGTTCGGAGAAGTCCCATGTACCGCGATCCAGTCCTGTCCCTTCAGCCCCTTCACGGTGTTCCCGTGGCCATGCGCCCGCTGCGCGTGGGCATGATCGGCATCGGCACCGTGGGCTCGGGCACCTTCCGCGTGCTGGCGCGCAACCAGGCCGAGATTGCCGGCCGGGCCGGGCGGGGCATCGAGGTGGTGATGGTGGCCGCGCGCAACCTGCCGCGGGCGGCCGGCATCGTGGGCGACGGCGTCCCGCTGACCGATGACCCGATGCACGTCGCCACGCACCCCGATGTCGATGTGCTGGTCGAAGTGGCCGGCGGCACCGGCCCGGCGCGCGACTGGGTGCTGGCGGCCATCGCGCATGGCAAGCACGTGGTCACGGCCAACAAGGCGCTGCTGGCGGAACACGGCGCCGATATCTTCGCCGCGGCGCGCCAGCATGGCGTGGCGGTGGCGTACGAAGGCGCGGTGGCGGTCAGCATCCCCATCGTGAAGGCGCTGCGCGAAGGGCTCACCGCGAACCGCATCGAGTGGGTGGCGGGCATCATCAACGGCACCACCAATTTCATCCTGAGCAAGATGCGCGACGAGGGCCTGGACTTCGCCGCGGCGCTCGCACAGGCGCAGACCCTGGGTTATGCCGAAGCCGATCCGGCCTTCGACATCGAGGGCATCGACGCCGCGCACAAGCTGACGCTGCTTGCCGCCAATGCATTCGGCTCGCCGGTGCGCTTTGCCGATGTGCAGGTAGAGGGCATCACCGCGCTGCAGGGCGAGGACGTGGCTTGCGCCGAGCAGCTGGGCTTGCGCATCAAGCTGCTGGGCATCGCGCGCCGCCGGGAAGAGGGCGTCGAGCTGCGCGTGCAACCCGCGCTCGTGCCCGCCGCGCACCTGATGGCGCATGTGAACGGCTCGATGAACGCGGTCATGGTGAAGGGCGATGCATCGGGCGTGACGATGTACTACGGCGCGGGGGCCGGCTCGGAGCAGACGGCATCGGCCGTGATCGCCGACCTGGTGGACGTTGCGCGGCTCGATGGCACCCATGCCGGGCAGCGCGTGCCGCATCTGGGTTTCCATGCGCACGCGATGAGTGAACTTCCGGTGTTGCCACGTGCTGCGGTGCGCACTTCGCACTACCTGCGGGTGCCCGTGCATGCGGCGAATCAGATCGAGGCGGTTGCAGCCTTGCTGGCCGGGCAACAGCTGCCGGTGCAGCAGGTGGTGCTGGCGGCGGAGCGACCGGAGACGGGCCCCCAGGTGCTGGTGCTGACCGGGCCGGCGGCGCAAGGCGCGGTCGACCTTGCCGTGCATGCGTTGCAGGCGCACCCGGCAGCGAATGGCACCGTGACGACGCTTCGCGTGGAGGCGCTTGCGAGCTAGCGGAGTGACTTCAGGCACCGCGTGTGCCTTGCGGAAAAGAGGCTGGCTTCACCGTCGCCCCAGAGGTCGGGCGACGCGTGATCGCCAGTGAAAGAGCAGCGCGCTGTGAGCGCGCGTCAGGCCGGCAGTGGGCTGGCGCCGCCTTGCGGGAATGGCAGCACTACCGCATCCGTGTCCAGCCATCGAAGCTCGTCCGGCGCGAACGGCTGGGATCGCGACATGCCGTCCATCCGGACCCTGACGGCCGCGGAACTGGTCGAGGTCACCGTCCCCAGCTGCCCGTGGTATTCGACCCGTGCACCTCGTTTGGCGGGCACGTTGTACCTGTCTCTGATGTGTGCGTAGTTCATGGAGTGGAAACGATAGTATTAATTTTCGTTTCAAAAGGCAAGTCTACGAAAGCAGGCTTGCCCGCCCTCAACGGACGGGTGGGCGTATCCGTTGTCAGGTTCGACCTGCCTGCGCCAGCAGCCATTGCCTGAAGACCTGCAGCGATTGCATCTGTGCCGACTCCTCCGGGTACACGAGGTAGTAGCCCTTGGCGTAGCGCCACTTGCGGCGAGACAGCCGGCGCAGCCGCCCCGAAGCCACCGATTCGTCGCTCATGTACGGCGGCAGCAGCGCTACCCCCATGCCCGCCAGCGAGGCGTTCAAGGCCATGGACATGATGTCGTAGCGCGGCCCCTCGCGGCCCGCTTCGGCCGCGATGCCTTCGCGCGCGAACCACTCATCCCACGCGCCGGGCAGCGTCTGGTGGTGGATCAGTGCCGAGCGCGGCGTATTCGCATCGACGGTCTTGCCGTGCGCGGCGATCCACGCAGGCGCCGCGTAGGGCGAGAGGTCCAGCGGCAGCACGAATTCGCTGTGCAGGCCGGGACGCTTGCCGTCCCCGAATTCCAGCGATGCATCGACCGGCGTGGCGGAGAAATCCACCGGCCCCACGCGCGTGCCCAGGTTCAGCGTGATCTCGCCATGGTCGCGCGTGAATTCCGGCAGGCGCGGAATCAGCCAGTAGCTGCCGACCGAGGCGCCGCACGACAGCGACAGTTCACCGCCGCGCCCCTTGAGCGCCATCACGTTGGCCGTGGCGCGCTCCAGCCGCTGCAGGAGCGGTGCGACTTCGCCAAGGTAGTAGCGGCCCGCGTCCGTCAACGCCAGCGCCTCGCGCCGACGGGTGAAGAGCTTCACGCCGAGCCGGTCTTCCAACGTCTGCACCTGCCGGCTCACCGCGCCCTGCGTGAGCCGCAGCTCCTGCGCGGCCGCGGTGAAGGAGCGCAGCCGCGCGCTCGCCTCCAGGCACATCAAGGACATCGTCGAAGGGGCGCGAACGTGCTGGTTCATGAGAAAAGAACAAGTCTGGTGCATGCGCTCTAAGGGGCTTTCCTTGGCGCACCGCCACCGTGCATGAGGAAAGCTCATGCTAATCCCAGAAAACGTGGCTTGTCCAATGCGCGACGCGAACTGATCATCGGCCCACCGATCCCTCATCAGCCGGAGTTCTCTGCCATGCGTCCACGTGCCTTGCTGTGTGCTCTTTTCGTTGCCGCGACGGCGGTGTTCTCGCTGCCGGCCCTCGCGGCCTATCCCGACAAGGCGATCCGCCTGATCGTGCCTTCGGCCCCCGGCGGCGCACCCGATTCGCTGATGCGCGCCCTCGGCGCGCAGCTCTCGCAGCAGATGGGCGTGCCCATCGTCATCGACAACAAGCCCGGCGGCTCCTACACGATCGGCACCATGGATCTGGTGCATGCCGCGCCCGACGGCTACACGCTGGCCTACGGCAACATCGTCTCGCTGGCCACCAACCGGTCGCTCTTGCCCAACGTGCCGTACGACGTCGAGAAAGACCTGACGCTGGTCGCCAACACGCTGCGCCTGTCGAACTTGATGATCGTCAACAACGACCTGCCGGTGAAGAGCGTGACCGAGCTCATCGCCTACGCGAAGAAGAACCCCGGCAAGCTGGCCTTCGCCTCCGACGGCAACGGCACCACCGCGCACCTGGGCGTGGAGCTCTTCAAGTCGATGACCGGCACGAACATGCTGCATGTGCCCTACAAGGCCGCGACGGCGGCGGTGACCGACCTCATCGGCGGCGGCGTGCAGCTGATGATGGTCAACACACCCGTCTCGGGCCCGCTCGCGCAATCGGGCAAGGTGAGGGCGCTGGGCATCTCGTCGCGCCAGCGCTCGCCCACCTACCCGGACGTTCCGACCATCGCCGAGGCCGGTGTGCCGGGCTTCGAGGTCGAGGCCTGGGGCGGAATCATCGGGCCGGCGCGCATGCCCAAGGAGGTGGTGGCGAAACTCAATGCAGAGATCCGCACTGCGCTGGCCACCCCGGCGGTGCGCGAGCGCTTCCGCCTGCTGGGCGCGGAGACCGATTTCGGCACGGCCGATCAGTTCCTCGAGCTGTCGCGGCGCGAGACGGTCAAGTGGGCAAAGATCATCAAGGACTCCGGCGCGAAGATCGACTGAGGCCCCTCTCACCATGACCCCCTGGAAAGCCGCAAGGCCCGGCGACCCGATCACCGCCATCGACACCCCCGCGCTCGTGCTCGACCTCGATGCGTTCGAACGCAACCTCGCGCGCATGGCCGACGCGCTGCGCGGCAGCGGGGTGCGCCTGCGTGCCCATGCCAAGTGCCACAAGACGCCCGAGATCGCGCGGCGGCAGATCGCGCTGGGCGCGGCCGGCATCTGCTGCCAGAAGGTGAGCGAGGCGGCCGTGTTCGTGGAGGCCGGCATCGCCGACGTGCTGGTCACCAACCAGGTGATCGGCGAGACCAAGCTGCGCCACCTCGCCGCGCTGGCCCGCAAGGCGCGCATGGGCGTGCTGGTCGATCATCCGCTGCAGATCGAAGCGCTGAGCGCCATCGCGCGGGCCGAAGGCGTGACGCTGGATGTGTACGTCGAAGTCAACGTCGGCGCCAACCGCTGCGGCGTGGCGCCCGGTGAAGAGGCGGTGCGGCTCGCGCAGCAGGTCGCGGACGGCGCGCCGCAGCTTCGCTTCATGGGCCTGCACTGCTATCACGGGCCCGCCCAGCACCTTCGCGCACCCGAGGATCGCGCCGCGGCCATCGCCAGCGCCGTGGACGCCGCTCGCACGACCCGCGACGCCATCGAAGCCTGCGGCATCGCGGTCGAGCGCGTGACGGGCGCGGGCACCGGCAGCTTCCAGCACGAGCGCGACTCGGGCGTGTTCAACGAGATCCAGGCTGGCTCCTACGTCTTCATGGACCGCGACTACGGCGACAACCAGCGCGGCGCGCACGACATCGCGTTCGAGCACGCGCTGTTCGTGCGCACCACCGTCATGAGCCGCGCCACGCCCGAACGCGCGGTGGTCGACGCGGGCCTCAAGGCCTCCAGCGTCGACTCGGGCATGCCGACCGTGTGGCAGCGGCCCGATCTGCACTATGTGAAAGCGGCCGACGAGCACGGCGCGCTGGCCACGCCCGATGCCGCCGCGCTGTTCCTGGGCGACCAGCTGATGCTGGTGCCCGGCCATTGCGACCCGACCGTCAACCTCTACGACGAGCTGGTCTGCGTGCGCGGCGGGCGGGTCGAGGCCCTGTGGCCGATCGCCGCACGCGGCGCGCTGCTTTGACTCCCTTCAACCCAATGCATTCAAGGTATTCGATGCAGGAAAAATTCGACCTTCTCATCCGCAACGCCAGCATCGTCGACGGCACCGGCGCGCCGCGCTACACGGGCGACATCGGCATCAACGGCGACCGCATCGCCCGCATCGGCGATCTCTCCGCCTCGCACGGCGAGGTCGAGATCGACCGGGCAGGGCGCATCGCCGCGCCCGGCTTCATCGACGCGCACACGCACGACGACCGCCTCATGCTGTCGAACCCTGACATGGCGCCCAAGGTGAGCCAGGGCATCACCACGGTGATCGCGGGCAACTGCGGCATCTCGCTCGCGCCGATGCCGGGCGGCATCACGCAGCCGGTCACGCCGCCGCTGAACCTGCTGGACGAGGAGGGCGGCTGGTTCTCCTTTCCGACCTTCGCTTCGTACATCGCCGAGCTGCGCGCCAAGCCTGCGGCCACCAATTGCGCGCTGCTCGTGGGGCACACCACCTTGCGCGTCGCGACGCTGGACGACCTGGGCCTGCCGGCCACCGATGCGCAGATCGTCCGCATGCGCGCGCTGGTGCAGGAGGCGCTCGCGGCCGGTGCCATCGGCGTTTCCACCGGCCTCTACTACGAGCCCGCGGTCGCCGCGCCGACCGAGGAGGTCATCGAGACCTGCCGCCCGCTGAAGGACTTCGACGGCGTCTACTGCACCCACATGCGCAACGAGGCCGACCGCGTGATCGACTCGCTCGAAGAGACCTTCCGCGTCGGCCGCGAGGTGGGCGTGCAGGTCGTCATCTCTCACATGAAGGTGGTCGGGCCCGAGAACCATGGCCGCTCGCAGGAGGCGCTGAGCTTCATCGAGAAGAACATGGCCACGCAGCCGATCTGCCTGGACTGCTACCCCTACACGGCCGGCTCGACCATCCTCTCGTCAGACCGCGCCGCGAGCTCCTCGCGGGTGATCGTGAGCTGGTCCAAGCCCATGCCCGAATACGCGGGCCAGGACCTGGACGCGATCGCGAAGAAGCTGGGCGTGAGCCAGGACGAGGCGATCCGCCAGCTCAGCCCCGCGGGCGGCATCTACTTCCGGCTCGACGAGGCCGATGTGCAACGCATCCTGAAGTTCGACCAGACCATGATCGGCTCCGACGGCCTGCCGCACGATGCATCGCCGCATCCGCGACTGTGGGGCAGTTTTCCGCGCGTGCTCGGCCACTACGGCCGGCTGCTCGGGCTGTTCCCGCTGGAGACGGCCATCTACAAGATGACGGGCCTCACCGCGAAGAACTTCGGCCTGAAAGACCGCGGCGTGCTGAAGGAAGGCGCATATGCCGACCTGGCCCTGTTCGACGCCGACACGGTGGACGAAGCCGCCACGTACGAATCGCCGATGGCACCGGCGCGCGGCATCGAGGCGGTGATCGTCAACGGCGCGGTCGTCTGGCAACGCGGCGGCCCGACGGGTGCGCGACCCGGCCGGGTGCTGGCGCGCGAGTCCGAAAGAGCGAAGGGCTGAGTCACCACGCGTCAGCGCGGCCTTCCAGGGCGCGTTTCGCGAGCAGGAAGGTCGCGGCGTTCCAGCTCTGGCCGGCCATGCCCATCGGCGCCAGCGTCTTGCCGTGGAACCACTCGGTGAAGCGCCAGTCGCCGAGCGAATTGACGTGCGCGAGCCGCGCGAGTTCGGCGTGTGCGAGATCGCGCCGCCCCACGTTGGCCAGCGCCATCACCCAGAAGCCGCCCACGAACGGCCAGATGCCGCCGTTGTGGTACTGGTGCACGTCGTTCTGCTGGTGGCGTCCCATGTAGGGCCGCCACAGCTCGTGCTGGCGCGACAGCGGATGCAGCACGACGCGCACCGGGTACGGATCGGCCGCGCGCGCGTTCGCGATGGTGTCGACGATGCGGCCGGCCATCTCGGGTTCGCTCAGGCCGGCCTGTATGGCCAGCACGTTGCCGAACACGTCGCCCTCGTTGCCGACGAACGCGAAGTTGACGAAGCTCAGGTAGAGCGCCGGGTCGCGCCGCCCGCGCCGCGCGTAGTGCCGCAGCAGCCGCGCCCGGTGGTATTCGGGCAGGTCGCGCTGGAACGGGTTGAACATGTGGTTGAAGTGGTGTCGCGTCTCCTCGGCATGGTCCAGCGCGAAGCGGCGCTTGACGTCGTGCCAGAGCGCGTTGCTGTACAGCACGTAGCCCGAGCGCGGCATGATGTCGGCCCAGTCGCTCGCCTCGTTCTGCTGCAGCAGCCGGAAGTGCTGGTGCTCCTGCGCGAGCAGCCAGCCGATCGCACGGGCCACGCCGTCTTCCCAGCGCGTGGGGCCGACATCGCCGTGGCGGCGCACATGGTCCACCGCGATCAGCCACCACAGGGTCGCATCGATGCAGCCGAGATACCAGAAGTCCGCATCCTGGCCCTCGGGGTCCACATACTTGGGAATCTGCCCGTTGGCTGCCTGCTGCGCCGCAAGCGCATCGAGGCTCGCCACCGCCCCTTGCTCCAGCGCGGGCACGCCGCTGCCGCACATGGCCATCACGCAGATCGCGGCATCGCGCCCGAAGATGCGCGTGTAGCGCCGCGCCACGGCCGCCTCGGTGCGGCTCGCGGCCAGGATGCCGTGGGGCGTGAGGTTGCTTTCCAGGAGCGCGAACGAGGCCTGCGTGCAGGCGTCGACCAGCGCGAGCGAATCGGTGTCGGGCGTTGTCGTCATGGCATGGATCGTATGAGATGCCGCGCGCGCGAGTCCGACGTGCGGGGGCGTCCGGTTCTCACAGGGCGGACTGGCCTTACCCTCCAAGCTCCCGGCGTCCTCAAGCCAGAAGACGCGCAGAAAACAGAAAGAACAACCATGGCGAGCAAATCCACCCGCACCGCCGCTCGCGACACCGACCACTTCGTGCGCGTCCGCGGCGCACGCGAACACAACCTGCGCAACGTCGATGTCGACATCCCGCGCGATGCGCTGGTGGTGTTCAGCGGCATCTCGGGCTCTGGCAAGTCGTCGCTGGCCTTCGGCACGCTCTATGCCGAGGCGCAGCGGCGCTATTTCGAATCGGTCGCGCCGTATGCGCGCCGGCTCATCGACCAGGTCGGCGTGCCCGCGGTCGACGCCATCGACGGCCTGCCGCCCGCCGTCGCCCTGCAGCAGCAGCGCGGAACGCCGGGCACGCGTTCCTCGGTGGGCAGCGTCACCACGCTGTCGAGCCTGCTGCGCATGCTTTATTCGCGGGCCGGCGACTATCCGCCGCGCCAGCCGATGCTCTATGCGGAAGACTTCTCGCCCAACACGCCCCAGGGCGCGTGTCCGACCTGCCACGGCCTCGGCCGCATCTTCGAGGTGACCGAGCGCTCCATGGTGCCGGACGACACCCTGAGCATCCGCGAACGCGCCATCGCCTCGTGGCCGCCCGCCTGGCACGGCCAGAACCTGCGCGACATCCTCGTCACGATGGGCATCGACGTCGACAAGCCCTGGCGCGACCTGCCCAGAAAGACGCGCGACTGGATCCTCTTCACCGAGGAGCAGCCCACGGTGCCCGTGTACGCCGGCTTCACGCCCGCCGAGACGCGCGCGGCGCTGCGCAGCAAGATGGAGCCGAGCTACCAGGGCACCTTCATGGGTGCGCGCAAGTACGTGCTGCACACCTTCGCGACCACGCAGAGCGCGCTGATGAAGAACCGCGTCGCGCGTTTCATGGTGGGTGGCGACTGTCCGTCGTGCAAGGGCAAGCGGCTCAAGCCCGAGGCCTTGTCGGTGCGCTTCGCGGGGCACGACATCGGTGAAATCTCGCGCATGCCTCTCGCGCAGTTCGCGCAGGTGCTGCGGCCGGTGGCGGCGGGAGAGGCGCCGGCATCGCCCGGCGGCGGCAGTACGCGCGGCGCCCTGCGCGAAAAAGGCGGCGCGCACGCCGCGGCGCCCGACGTGCGCCGCACGCCCAATCAATCGGCCGAGAAGCGCATCGCCGCGCAGCGCATCGCGCACGACCTGCTGGAGCGCGTCACGGTGCTGAACGACCTGGGCCTGGGCTATCTCTCGCTCGACCGCAGCACGCCCACGCTGTCGCCGGGCGAACTCCAGCGCCTGCGGCTCGCGACGCAGATCCGCTCGAACCTCTTCGGCGTCGTCTACGTGCTCGACGAGCCTTCGGCGGGGCTGCATCCCGCAGACGGCGAGGCGCTGGTGGTGGCGCTCGACACGCTCAAGCACTCGGGTAATTCGCTCTTCGTGGTGGAGCACGACCTCGACCTGATGCGGCGCGCCGACTGGCTGGTGGACGTGGGGCCAGATGCCGGCGAGAAGGGCGGCCTCGTCCTCTACAGCGGCCCGCCCGAGGGGCTGCGCCATGTGAAGGCGTCGCACACCGCGCGCTATCTGTTCGCGCCGCACACGGCATCGCCGAGGCCCGTGCGGGCCCCTGCCGCATGGCTGAAGCTGGAGGACGTCACGCGCAACAACCTGCAGGACCTGTCGGTGGCATTTCCGCTCGGGGTGATGACTGCGGTCACCGGTGTCTCGGGTTCGGGCAAGTCCAGCCTGGTGAGCCAGGCCCTGGTCGAGTTGGTGGCCGCACGCCTGGGCCACGAGGCGCCGCCGCCGGAGGACGAGCCCGATGCGGAGCCGAGCCTCGCGGGCCGCGCCGGCGGCCGCATCGTCGGCGGCATGGACCGCATCCGCCGGCTGGTGCGCGTGGACCAGAAGCCCATCGGCCGCACCCCGCGCTCCAACCTGGCCACCTACACGGGCCTTTTCGACCATGTGCGCAAGCTCTTCGCCGACACCAAGGCGGCCCGCGCGCGCCGCTTCGATGCCGGCAGGTTCTCGTTCAACGTGGCCAAGGGCCGGTGCCCGACCTGCGAGGGCGAAGGCTTCGTCAGCGTCGAGCTGCTCTTCTTGCCCAGCGTGTATGCGCCGTGTCCCACCTGCCACGGATCGCGCTTCAACGAAGAGACGCTGAAGGTGAGGCTGCGCGACCGCACCATCGCCGACGTGCTGGCCATGACGGTGGAAGAGGCGCATGCCTTCTTCGCGGACGACGGCGCCATCGAGCGGCCGCTGCGGCTGCTGGCGGCCATCGGTCTGGGGTACCTGCGGTTGGGGCAGCCGGCCACCGAACTGTCGGGCGGGGAGGCACAGCGCATCAAGCTGGCCACCGAGTTGCAGCGCTCGCAGCGCGGCGATGCGCTGTACGTGCTGGACGAGCCGACCACCGGCCTGCATCCGTCCGACGTGGACAAGCTGATGGCGCAGCTGGGCGGGCTGGTCGATGCCGGCAACACCGTCATCGTCGTGGAGCACGAAATGCGGCTGGTCTCCGCCTGCGACTGGGTGATCGACATGGGGCCGGGCGCGGGCGAGGAGGGCGGGCGCATCGTGGCGAGCGGAACGCCGCGCGAGGTGGCGAACGCCGCGGGGAGCCGCACGGCGCCGTACCTGGCGCGCTGGACAGCGCCGGGCAACTGACCCGCGCCAGGCCCGACTGCGCCTACAAGCAGCCGCGCCGAAGCCCCACGGCCGGGGCCGCCGGGGCCTCCAGGATGAAGTCTGTTCGTTCAACTTCAACCTCATCTCCAAGGAGCCACCATGGCAAAAGACCGCACATCCCTGCATCCTGACGATCTCAACCGCGATCCCATCTCGGGCGCACCCGGCGCGCATCCCGTCGGCACCGGCGTCGGCGCCACGGGCGGTGCCGTGGCGGGCGCAGCAGTCGGGGCGGCCGGCGGACCGCTGGGCGCCGCGGCGGGCCTCGTCGTCGGCGCGGTGGTCGGCGGGCTCGGCGGCAAGGCCGTGGCCGAGCGCGTGAACCCGACCGCCGAGCGCAGCTACTGGGAAAACGCCTACGACCGCGAGCCCTATTACGAGACCGGCCGCACCTACGACGACTACGGTCCCGCCTACGAGCTGGGCTGGTCCAGCCGCAATGCCACGGTCGACGAATTCGCCTCGGTCGAGCCCTCGCTCGCCCGCGAATGGGAAACGCGGCGCGGTGCCTCGTCGCTCGACTGGGAGCGCGCCCGTCCGGCTTCGCATGCCGCATGGGAGCGTGCCGACCGCCTGTATTTCCGCGAGGAAGACACGGCCATTCCCGAAGGCGACCCGCTGTCGAACGAAGAAGTGGTCGACGTGCTGAACGACCTTCTGGAAAACACCCGCGACGGCGAGTACGGCTTTCGCACCTGCGCCGAAGAGGTGGAAGCCGGCCGGTTGAAGGAGGTTTTTGCCTCGCGCGCCGCGCAGTGCCAGGCGGCGGCGAGCCAGTTGGTGGAACTGGTCATCACCTATGGCGGCAAGCCTGCGGAAGGCGGCACCGCCTCCGGCGCCATGCACCGTGGCTGGGTCCATGTGAAGGGCGCCGTGGGCGCGAACAGCGAGCTGTCGATCCTGGAGGAATGCGAGCGCGGCGAAGACGCGGCCGTGGCCCGCTACCGCAAGGCGCTCAAGCGCGCGCTGCCCGCGGGTGTGCGCCAGATCCTGCAGGCGCAGGCCCAGGGCGCGCAGCGCAACCACGACCAGATTCGCGACCTGCGCAACGCGGCACGCGCAGCCAAGGCGCGCAGCTGATCCGCATCGGAACCCACAACAAACGCGGCCTTCGGGCCGCGTTTTCTTTCAGAGTTGGACCGACAGGACCGAAGCCAGGTGCTCCATCGCCTTTTCGTGCAAGGGGCGGTTCTTCCAGTCCTCGAACGTGATGCGCCTGGACTGCGCCAGATCGGCCTCGAACTGCACGGTTTCGACGGCCGCGAACGCCGCGTCGTAAATGTTGAGGTTGGCTTCGTCGTTCAGCCGGAACGAGCGGTTGTCGAAGTTGGTGGAGCCCACCGACACCAGGAGCCCATCGACCATGAACACCTTGCAATGGAACATCGTCGGCTGGTATTCGCTGATCTCCGCGCCGGCCTCGAGCAAGGGGCCCCAGCTGGCGCGCGATGCGGCGCGCACCGTCTTCGAATCGATGATCGGACCCGGCGTGATGATGCGCAGCCGCACGCCGCGCCGCATGGCGGCCACCAGCGCGCCCACGGTCAGGTCATCGGGCACGAAGTACGCGCTCGACAGGTCGATGGTCTTCGTGGCCGCGGCAATCGACAGCAGGTACATCAGGTGCATGCTCTCGCTGCCGCCCGAAGGCGAGCTGCTGAACACCTGGGCGCGGCCCTCGCCCACGGCAGGCAGGGGCGGAAAGTAGCGCTCGCCGTGCAGCACATCGCCCGCCACCTTGATCCAGTTGTCCATGAACACCGCCTGCATCTGCGCCACCACCGGCCCTTCGACCTTGTAGTGCGAGTCGCGCCAGTGCTGCGCGTCCTGCGCATGGCCGGTCCATTCGGGCGCGATGCCCACGCCGCCGGTGAAGCCGACGCGGCCGTCCACCACCAGGAGCTTTCGGTGCGTGCGGTTGTTCATGCGGCCGATGTCATACCAGCTCGGCTTGTGGAAGCGGCGAATCTGCACGCCGGCCGATTCCATTTCCTGGATGAAGTCGTCGTCCACCTTGGCGCTGCCCACCCAGTCGAGCAGCACATGCACCGGCACGCCGGCCCGCGCCCGCTCCGACAGCGCATCGGCAAACGCCCGGCCGATGTCGCCCGACCAGTAGATGTAGGTCTCGAAGGTGACGCTCTCTTTCGCGCCACGGATGGCCTCGAGCATCGGCGGAAAGATGCGGTCGCCGTTGTAGAGCGCTTCGAAGCGGTTGCCGCCGGTGATGGGCGGGCCGAGCATCACGCCCAGCACGCGCTGGTACTGCGCGTCGTGCAGCGAATAGTCGCGGCGGATCTGCTCGTCCAGCTTCTTCTCGCTGCCGCCCAGGTTGACCACCAACAGCGTGGCTGCCACGGTCAGCAGGAATGTCCAGGCGACGGTCTTGAGCGTCCTGCGGTGCCTCACGTCACGTCACGCCCATGTGGTCCGCAAGCGCCGCGTGCTCAATCGATCAGTTGCGTCTTGATGGCGTAGTAGGTGAGGTCGCTGTTCGTGGAGAGGTTCATCTTCTCCATGAGGCGCGTGCGGTAGGTGCTGATCGTCTTGACCGAAAGCGACAGCGCCTCGCCGATGCTGCCCACCGATTCGCCCTTGGCGAGCTTCAGGAACACCTGGAATTCGCGCTCCGAGAGGTGCTTGTGCGGCGGCTCGCTGTCCTTGCGCTCCAGCTGGCCGGCCAGCAGTTCGGCCACCGAAGCCGAGATGTAGCGGCGCCCCAGCGCGACGGTGCGGATCGCGTTGGCGATTTCCTCGGGCTCGCATTCCTTGTTGAGGTAGCCCGATGCGCCCTGGCGGATCAGGTTGACCGCGTAGTGCTCCTCCGGGTAGCCGCTCAGGATGAGCACGCCCAGTTGCGGTGCCTTGGCGCGCACCATGGCGAGCGCATCGATGCCGCTTTGGCCGGGCATGGAAAGGTCCATCACCAGCACGTCCATGTCGGTGGTGCGGACCATGTCGATCGCCTCGCGGCCGGTGGCGGCCTCGCCGACCACCCGGAAATCCACGAAGGTAGAGAAGAAAGCCTTGAGGCCTGAACGAACGACCGCGTGGTCGTCGACGATGCCGATCTTGATCATGATGGGGCTGCTCCTTCCGCGTGAACATGAAAATTGCCGCGTATGTCGCGGCGAGGGAAACGATGCCACAACCGTGCGGCGTTTCACGCGGGCGCATGCAGGTCGAGCGCTTGTCCTGCACGGGAACGCCGCGCTGTCCGCCACGAAGACGCGGCCTTGCGGCGATTCGTGGCACCGCGCCTGCAGCGCAGCTCCCGCCGCGCCCGGCTTCGGCGTGAAGCGCCGCGTCCCTAACTCACACCGAGGACGATGGCGCCCGACTCGATGAACCGGTCGAACTCGATCTTCGGAATGGCGGCCGTGAGCGGCTGGCCGTCGTCGGTCCAGGTCAGCACGGCGCTGTCGCCTTCCACGATGACCTGGCACTCGCCTTCGCGAATCTCCAGCAGCGGGCCGTCACCGGCACGGAACTCGACGGGCGCGACGATGCGCGCACTGATCTGGGTGGGGTTGGATGACATGGCGCCGATGGTTGCAGCGGCCGTCCGGCGTGCGCGTGGGACGGCACCGCGCGAGGGGCGAAGGCAATGTCTTCAAGATCAAAAGATGCCGCCCGTCGCCGCTTCGCTTCGCAAGTGCGCCGCGCGGGACTGTTCCCACGCGGAGGCGCAGCCACTTCCGACCGCGCGCATCCCGAGCCGGACACCACCATGGCCGGGCGCCTTCCTCTTTCGGGGAGGCGCCCACATTGCCAGGAGCGCACCATGACCAAGGAACCGAAAGAGCAGAAGCCATTTCCCTTTCCCACGTCGGAGAACCATGGCAAGCCGGCCGACCACGGAAAACCCACCGAGCAGCCCGCCAGCGAGGAGGCGTTGGACAGCGGGGTCGAGGAGTCTTTCCCCGCCAGCGATCCGGTGTCCGTCACCGTCACCAAGGTGAAGCTGCCGTCGGTGGACAAGGACAAGGACAAGGACAAGGACAAGGACAAGGACAAGGACAAGGACAAGGACCAGAAGCGTTGACCGGTACGGCAACCACCGACTCCCGCAGCCACCATGAAAACGGCCCTCCGCCCCCGGCCCGCGGCAACGGCGCCTTTCGCCACGCAGCCGCTGCCCGGGCCGCGCAGCCTCGTGACGTGGAGCCTCGATCCGGCGGCGTACTGCAGCGCGCATGAGCACGCCACCCGCAGCGACTTTGCGCGGCGGCTCGCCGTGCTCACGGGCTGCACCTATGCCGGCGACTACGACGAGCGGCAGCCCTATGCAACGGCGCCGTACTTCGTGCCCAGCAACACCGTGACCGACGCCGGCCTCGGGCAAGCCATGGGCATCGCCGGCGTGCACGACCTGTTCGGTGGCGTGGTGCCGCACCCGTTCATCGCCACCAAGGCCATCACCCATCCCTTGACCGGCGCCGGTGCGCCGCAACCGGCGGGGTGGAACCCGCGCTTTGCCGCCAACATTGCCGGTTCGGTGCTGGCCGGGTTCTCATGCTTCTCGCGCGCGGAGGCGCGCAGGGCAGGGCGCACGCTGCTCGGCGCGGGCGTGGTGCGCATCAAGCCGGTGACCGCGACCGGCGGCCGTGGCCAGATCGTGGCGCACAGCGCCGATGCGCTGGACCGCTGCATCGATGCCATGGACGAGGCCGACATCGCCAGCCACGGCGTCGTGCTCGAGGAGAACCTGGAACGCCCCGTCACCTTCAGCGTCGGGCAGGTGGTCGTGGCGCGCATGGTCGTGAGCTACTACGGCCGGCAGCGCCTGGTGCGCGACAACACGGGCGAAGAGGTCTACGGCGGCTCCGACCTCACGCTCGTGCGCGGCGACTTCGAAGCGCTGCTCGCCGCCACCGGCCTCGCGCCGCCGCTTCGCCACGCGATCGACCAGGCCCGGCGCTACCACCGCGCCGTGACCGATTGCTACCCCGGTTTCTTCGCCTCGCGCACGAACTACGACGTGGCCCAGGGCGCCGGGCAAGGCGGCGCGTGGCGATCGGGCGTGCTGGAGCAGTCGTGGCGGGTGGGCGGCGCCACGGGCGCCGAGATCGCGGCGCTCGAATCGTTCCATGCGGACCCCGCGCGCGCGCACGTTCGCGCGTCGACCTTCGAGGTGTACGGCCCGGCCGCGGTGCCCGCGCACGCCATCGTGTCTTACCAGGGCGTCGATCCGCAGGTCGGGCCGCTCGCCAAATACACCCTGTTGAATCTCCATGCCGACTCGCCATAGCGCCATCGATATCGCCGTGGACGGCCAACACATCGAAGGCACGCTCTTCGCTGCCTCGACGACGGTGCCCGGCGTGCTGCTGGTGCACGGGTGGGACGGCAGCCAGGAGCAGTACATGACGCGGGCGCAGGAGATCGCCGCGCTTGGCTGCGTGTGCCTCACCTTCGACCTGCGCGGCCACGCCCGCCACGCCGCGCAGCGGATGGAGGTCACGCGCGAGGACAACCTGCGCGACGTGCTCGCCGCCTACGACGCATTGGTCGGCCACCCGACGGTGGACCCCGGCGCCATCGCCATCGTCGGCAGCAGCTACGGCGGCTACCTCGCGGCGTTGGTGAGCGCCATGCGGCCGGTGCGCTGGCTGGCGCTGCGCGCACCGGCGCTCTACCGCGACCGCGAGTGGGACACGCCCAAGGGCAAGCTGAGCCGCTCCGACCTCGTGGCCTACCGGCGTTCGCTGGTCGGGCCCGAGGACAACCGCGCGCTCGCGGCCTGCGCCGCTTTCGCGGGTGACGTGCTGATCGTGGAGTCGGAAGACGACCAGACCGTGCCGCACCCGGTGGTCGAGAACTACCTGGCCGCATTCAAGCGCGTGCGCTCGGTCACCTACCGCGTGCTGTCGGGCGCCGACCACGCGCTGTCGAAGCAGGAATCGCGGCAGGCCTACGGCGCGCTGCTGGTGTCGTGGATCACCGAGATGACGCTCGGTGCCAAGGCCACGGCGACGATCATGAAGCCGGTGCCGAAGAGTCCGGCGTGAGCGGTGCAGGTGGCCGCGCAGGCAATCCTGTAGGACACGTCCTGCACGAACATGCGCCGAATTCCATCGCAAGCCATGAACCGACGCGCCTTCAATCCTTGCCGCGGAGCACCGCCCGCACCGCCCCGAACACAGGAGACACGGCCATGGATTTCGAGGGGATTTACTGTTTCGATACCGCATCGGTGCGCCTGGCCGTCTACCCTGACGGCCCGCAAGGCGCCCGCGTCGTAGCGCAGGTTTCGGAAAACACCTTGCACGACGGATTCGGCACGCGCGAGGTCGGGCAGCGGCTTCTGGATGTCTGCAAGCGCAACTTCCACGCGATCGAGCTTGCCACCGTCGCGCGCTACCGGGCGAACGCGCGGCAGTCCGTCATCACGCTCACGCTCGGCGACTTCGCGGCACTGCGGAGCGCACCGGCTGCTGCTGCGGCAATGCATGCAACGCGCGAGGAAGACGCGATCGCCGCCTGAGGTTTTCGGGAAGCCGTTTCATTCGAATCCGCGCACGGCGCGGTACGGGCAACTCTCCGACACGGCGAGGGGGCAGAGGCCGTAGCCGGGGGGCCATTCGGTCTTGCAAATTGGTGGCAGCCATGCGGAGGCCAGCGTCGTTCCTTGAACAACCGTTCCGCGGGCCATTCAATGCAAGGAACGCCGGTGCCGTTGAACCATTCACTCCAGGGCGAGCGAGACGCTTATCTTTTTCAGGAGGGGACCCACGCCCGCCTGTATGACTTGTTGGGCTGCCATCCGCGGGAAGAGGGCGGGGCCCACTTCGCGGTGTGGGCGCCGAACGCCGAATCCGTCTCCGTGGTGGGCGACTGGAACTACTGGTCCGGCGACGCCGACCCGCTGCAGCCCAGCCCCGACGGCACGGGCATCTGGCGCGGGCATGCGCCTCACGCCGCCATCGGGCAGGCTTACAAATACCGCATCCGTTCGCGCCATGGCGGCTACACCGTCGACAAGGCCGACCCGGTCGCCTTCAGCGCCGAGCCGCCGCCCGCCACCGCCTCGCGCATCTGCGAGCTCTCGTACGAATGGGGCGATGCGGACTGGATGGCCAACCGCGGGCCGCGCAACGCGCTCGATGCGCCGCAGTCGGTCTACGAGGTGCACCTGGGGTCGTGGCGCCGCAAGGACGGCCAGTTCCTCGGCTACCGCGAACTGGCGCACCAGCTGGCCGCCTATGTGACGAAGATGGGCTTCACGCACGTGGAGCTCATGCCGGTCACCGAGCATCCGTTCTACGGCTCGTGGGGCTACCAGACCACCGGCTACTTCGCGCCCACCGCGCGCTTCGGCTCGCCGCAGGACTTCATGTACATGGTCGATCACCTGCACCAGCAGGGCATCGGCGTGCTGCTGGACTGGGTGCCCTCGCACTTTCCGACCGACGAGCACGGCCTGGGCTACTTCGACGGCACGCACCTCTACGAGCACGCCGATCCGCGCCAGGGCTTCCACCCCGAGTGGAATTCGAGCATCTTCAACTACGGCCGGGCCGAGGTGCGCAGCTTCCTGGTGTCGTCGGGCCTGTTCTGGCTCGACCTGTATCACCTCGACGGCCTGCGGGTGGACGCGGTCGCCTCGATGCTCTACCTCGACTACGCGCGCAACCCCGGCGAATGGATTCCCAACCGCCACGGCGGGCGCGAGAACCTGGAGGCCATCGACTTCCTGCAGACGCTGAACCGCGCCGTCTATCGCGAGCACCCCGACACCGTCACCGTGGCCGAGGAGTCGACCGCCTGGCCGCGCGTCTCGCGCCCCACCGACATGGATGGCCTGGGCTTCGGCGAGAAATGGAACATGGGCTGGATGCACGACACGCTGGCCTACATGAAAGAGGACCCGGTCAACCGCAAGTACCACCACCACAAGCTGACCTTCTCGCTGGTGTATGCCTTCCACGAGAACTTCGTGCTGCCGCTCTCGCACGACGAGGTGGTGCACGGCAAGGGTTCGCTCATCAACAAGATGCCCGGCGACGCCTGGCAGCAGTTTGCCAACCTGCGCGCGCTCTACGGCTTCATGTGGGCGCACCCGGGCAAGAAGCTGCTCTTCATGGGCGACGAGTTCGGCCAGCGCCGCGAGTGGACGCACGACGGCGAGCTCGAATGGTGGGTGTGCGAGCAGGAAGGACACGGCGGCCTGCAGCGGCTGGTGGCGCAGCTCAACCGCGTGTACCGCGCGGCACCCGCGCTGCACCAGCTCGACTTCTCGTCGTCGGGCTTCGAATGGGTCGCCGCCAACGACGAAGCGCTGAGCGTCTTCGCGTTCCTGCGGAAGGCAGGCGACGGCAGCCCGCCCCTGCTCGTGGTGAGCAACATGACCCCGGTGCCGCGCACCAACTACCTGCTCGGCGTGCCGCTGGACGGCCAGTGGCGCGAGGTGATCAATACCGACGCCGCGGAGTTCGGCGGCTCGGGCTGGGGCAATTTCGGGGGCGTCGAGGCGGCGCCCGTGCGTTCCCACGGACACAGGCAATCGGTGTGCATCACCTTGCCGCCCTTGTCCACGCTGATCCTGGAGCACCGGCCCTGATGAAGAACATTTTCTCGACCAAGCCGCCCGCCGTCGCGGGCGCCCACGATGCCGTCGGCATCGGTTTCGACCATGGCGCCTCGCGCGCGGTCATCGACGCGGTGCTGCCCTGCGTGGACAACGGACGCTTCGCGGTCAAGTGCGTGGCGGGCGAGCGCGTGACGGTGCGCGCGCATTGCTTCACCGACGGCCACGACGTGCTGCGCGTGCAGCTGTGCTGGCGCGCGCACGACCACAAGGAATTCCGCGAAGTGCCGATGAAGCCGCTGGTCAACGACGTGTGGGAGGCCGCGTTCTCCCCGCCGTCGGTGGGCCGCTACGTCTACACCGTGGTCGCGTGGGTCGATCCGTTCGAGTCGTGGCGCCACGAGATGACGCGCCGCGTCGATCCGCAGGACGTGCGCATCGCCGCGCAGGTCGGTGCGCTCGAAATCGCCGCCGCGGCCGCCCGCGCCGAAGGCAGCGACCGCGCCGAGTTGCAGCGCTGGGCCACCGAGCTCGACGCCACGGCGGCCAACCCGGGCGCCGACATGACATCGCTGAAGGCGCTGGCGCTCGATGACGAATACGCCGGGCTGGTGCGCCGCCATCCCGATCGCCGGCATGCGGTGCGCCATCCGGTCGAGCTGCCGCTGATCGCGGACCGCGAACGCGCGCGCTTCAGCACCTGGTACGAACTTTTTCCGCGTTCGGCCGGTGCCGAGCCCGGCGTGCACGGCACCTTCAGGGACGTGGAGGCGCGCCTGTCCGCCATTGCCGCGATGGGTTTCGACGTGCTGTACTTTCCACCGATCCATCCGGTCGGCCGCATGCAGCGCAAGGGCCCGAACAATGCGCTCGAAGCCGGGCCCGACGATGTGGGCAGCCCCTGGGCCATCGGTGCGGCCGAGGGCGGGCACAAGTCGATATTGCCGGCGCTCGGCACCGAAGAGGACTTTCGGCAGCTGCTCGCGCGCGCGGCCGAGCACGGGCTGGAGATCGCGCTGGACATCGCCTTCCAGTGCGCCCCCGACCACCCCTACGTGAAGGCGCATCCCGACTGGTTCCGCTGGCGCCCCGACGGCACGGTGCAGTACGCGGAGAACCCGCCCAAGAAGTACCAGGACATCTACCCCTTCAACTTCGAGTGCGAGGACTGGCGCGGCCTCTGGGCCGAACTCAAGAGCGTGTTCGACCACTGGATCGGCGAGGGCGTGCGCATCTTCCGCGTGGACAACCCGCACACCAAGGCCTTCCCGTTCTGGGAGTGGGTCATCGGCGAGGTGAAGCGCGAGCACCCCGACACGATCTTCCTGGCCGAGGCGTTCACCCGGCCGAAGGTGATGCACCGGCTCGCGAAGCTGGGCTTCTCGCAGAGCTACACCTACTTCACCTGGCGCAATACGAAAGAGGAGCTGCAGGACTACTTCACCGAGCTCTCGACAGAACCGGGCATCGACTACTTCCGCCCCAACGCCTGGCCCAACACACCGGACATCCTGCATGAGCAGCTGCAGACCGGCGAGCCCGCGGTGTACATGTCGCGCCTTGTGCTGGCCGCCACCCTCGCAGCCAACTACGGCATCTACGGGCCGGCCTACGAACTGCGCGAGCACTTGCCGCGCGGCCCGGGCAGCGAGGAATACCTGGATTCCGAGAAGTACCAGCTGCGCCACTGGAACCACGACGACCCGGCCAGCCTTGCGCCCTTCATCGCGCGGGTGAACCGCATCCGCCGCGAGAACCCAGCGCTGCAGCAGGACCGGGGCCTGCGCTTCCTGCACGTGGACAACGACCAGCTGCTCGCCTACGCCAAGGCATCGCCGGACGGAGACAACGTGGTGGTCACCGTGGTCAACCTCGATCCGCACAACGCCCAGTGGGGCTGGGTCGGCCTGGAGCCCGCGAGCGTGGGGGTGAAGGACGGGCAGCCGTTCCAGATGCACGACCTGCTGAGCGGCCAGCGCTTCACTTGGCAGGGCGACTGGCACTACGTCAGGCTCGACCCGCACACCGTGCCCGCACACGTCTTCGTGGTGCGTCGCCGTCATGGCGACGAGCGCGACTTCGACTACTTCCTGTGACGAAGAAACAAGAAAAGAAGGCCTGTTGCCCATGAACGCACCCGTCTCCCACATCGCGCTTGAAACCGTCGAGATCGACAACAGCGACGATCCGCTGTGGTACCGCGACGCGGTGATCTACCAGCTCAACGTCAAGGCCTTCTTCGACTCCAACAACGACGGCATGGGCGACTTCAAGGGCGTGACCGCCAAGCTCGACTATGTGAAGGAGCTGGGCGTCAACACCATCTGGCTGATGCCGTTCTATCCGTCGCCGCTGCGGGACGACGGCTACGACATCTCCGAGTACGAGGACGTGCATCCGCAGTACGGGAGTCTCGACGACTTCCGCGAGATGCTGGCCGAGGCGCACAAGCGGGGCCTGCGCGTGATCACCGAGCTGGTCATCAACCACACCTCGAGCGAGCACCCCTGGTTCAAGGCCGCGCGGCTGGCGCCGCCCGGTTCGCCCGAGCGCAACTTCTACGTGTGGAGCGATACCGACCAGATCTACCAGGGCACGCGGATCATCTTCACCGACACCGAAACCTCGAACTGGACCTGGGACCCGGTCGCCAAGCAGTACTTCTGGCACCGCTTCTTCAGCCACCAGCCGGACCTGAACTTCGACAACCCGGCGGTGATGGAAGCCATCCTGAAGACGATGAGGTTCTGGCTCGACATGGGCGTGGACGGCTTCCGCCTGGACGCCATTCCCTACCTGGTGGAGCGCGACGGCACCAGCAACGAGAACCTGCCCGAGACGCATGCGGTCATCAAGCAGCTGCGCGCGGCCATCGACGCGCAGTACAAGAACCGCTTCCTGCTGGCCGAGGCCAACATGTGGCCGGAGGACGTGCGCGAGTACTTCGGCGATGGCGACGAGTGCCACATGGCGTATCACTTCCCGCTGATGCCGCGCATGTACATGGCCATCGCGCAGGAAGACCGTCACCCGATCGTGGAGATCATGGCGCAGACGCCCGACATTCCCGAAGGCTGCCAGTGGGCGATCTTCCTGCGCAACCACGACGAGCTCACGCTCGAGATGGTGACCAGCAAGGAGCGCGACTACATGTACACCATGTACGCGGCCGACATGCGCGCGCGCATCAACCTGGGCATCCGCCGGCGCCTGGCGCCGCTGATGGAAAACGACCTGGACCGCGTGAAGCTCATGAACGGCATGCTGCTCTCGATGCCGGGCTCGCCGATCATCTATTACGGCGACGAGATCGGCATGGGCGACAACGTGTTCGTGGGCGACCGCAACGGCGTGCGCACCCCGATGCAATGGAGCCCCGACCGCAACGCCGGCTTCTCGCGCGCCGACCCGCAGCGCCTGTACCTGCAGCCGATCATGGACCCGATGTTCGGCTACGAGGCGCTCAACGTGGAGACGCAGGCGCGCGACAGCAGCTCGCTCCTGAACTGGACCAAGCGCATGCTCGCAGTGCGCAAGACCAGCCATGCCTTCGGCCGCGGCAAGCGGCGCTTCCTGAAGCCGGGCAACCGCAAGATCCTCGCGTACCTGAGCGAGTACGACGGCGACGTGATCCTCACCGTGTTCAACCTCTCGCGCGCCGCGCAGCCGGTGGAGCTGGATCTTTCGGAGTTCAAGGGCTTCGTGCCCATCGAGATGCTGGGCCGCGCGCCGTTCCCGCCCATCGGCGAGCTGCCTTATCTGCTCACGCTGGCCTCGTACGGCTTCTACTGGTTCAAGCTCACGGCCGAGGCCGATGCGCCCAGCTGGCACGAGCAGGGCGTGGCGCTGCAGGAGTGGCCCACACTGGTGCTGTTCGATGGCTGGACCAGCTTCTTCCGCGAGCGCGTGATGCCCTGGCGCATCGGCATGTCCGAGCGCATGCGCACCCAGTTCGAGCTGGAGACGCTGCCGCGCCACATCGAGATTCAGCGCTGGTATGCCTCCAAGGGCACGGCCATCCGCCGCGCGCGGGTGGTCGACCACGCCGTGTGGGAGGCCAACGGGCAGAGCTGGCTGCTGCCACTGCTCGACCTGGACGGCCCGCCCGGTGGCGCCACTTACTTCATGCCGCTCGCCCTGGCCTGGGAAGAGCGGGACGAAGAGCGCATGGCCGGCGTGGCGCAGGCCGCCATCGCCCGCATCCGCCAGCAGGCGCAGGTCGGCCTGATGGGCGATGCCTTCTACGACGAGGCCTTCTGCCGCGAACTGGTGCGCGCCATCGGCAACGGCGCAGAGTTGCCCACGGCCAACGGCAAGCTGGTGTTCAAGCCGACCGCGGCCTTTGCACAGATGGCGATCGACATCGACGCGCTGCTGGTCGGCCGCCCGAGCGGCGTGAGCAGCAACACGGTGGTCACGCTGAACGAAACGCTGTTCCTCAAGGGCTACCGCCATGTGCGCGAGGGCATCAACCCCGAGCTGGAGATGGGCCGCTTCCTCACCGAGGTGGCGCGCTACCCGCACTGCGTGCCGGTGCTCGGGGCGCTGGAGTACATGAGCCACGACGGCCGCACGATGACGCTGGCGATGGTGCAGAGCTACATGGCCAACCAGGGCGACGGCTGGGACTACACGCTGGGGTACCTCGAACGGTTCCTGCGCGATGCGGCCACCACCGACGGCAGCGCGCCCGAGCCGACGGAGGTGGCCGACGTGCACGGCGGCTTCCTCGCGCTCATGGCCACGCTGGGCCGGCGCACGGCCGAGCTGCACCGCGCGCTCGCCACGCGCACCGGCGCCGCGGGCTTCGACCCCGAGCCGCTCGCGCCCGCCGACCACGCAGGCTTCAAGGCGCATGCGGCCGAGGACGCCACCGCCACGCTCGCGCTGCTGCGCGAACGCATCGACCTGTTGCCCGGCGCCGCGCAGGCCGACGCGCGCACGCTGCTCGACGCGACCGATGCGTTGCAGGCCGGCATCGCTTCGCGCCGTCCGATGGAGGGCGTGGGCGTCAAGACCCGCTACCACGGCGACTACCACCTGGGCCAGGTGCTGGTGAAGGACAACGACTTCGTCATCATCGACTTCGAGGGCGAGCCCGCGCGCACCTTCGACGAGCGCCGCACCAAGGGCTCGCCGCTGCGCGACGTGGCGGGCATGCTGCGCTCGTTCAACTACGCGCGCTGGTCGGCACTGCGCCGGGTGGCACAGAGCCCGGAGGAGGCCGAGCGCCTTGCCGCACCGGCCATTGCCTGGGAGCAGGCCACGCGCGCCGCCTTCCTGACCGGCTACGGCGCAGCGGTGGACACCGAACTGCTCGCGCTGTTCGAGCTGGACAAGGCCCTGTACGAGCTGCGCTACGAGCTCAACAACCGCACCGACTGGGCGCAGGTCCCGCTGCACGGCGTGCTCGCGCTGATCCAGCCGGCCCGCGGCTGACCCATCCGACGGCGAGACCGCACGACCGCACGCCCCACACACCACACGATATCGAGGAAGAACACACATGGAAAATTTCGGCATTCACCTGGAGCCGCTGCGCGCCATCCTCTACCAGGTCGGCGCGTTCATTCCGCGCCTCTTGATCGGGCTGGTGGTGGTGGTCGTCGGCTGGCTCGTCGCCAAGGCGGCGCGCTTCGCGGTGACCAAGGCGCTGCGCGCCATCAACTTCAACGTGCTCACCGAGCGCGCGGGCCTCGACAACTTCCTGCGGCAGGGGGGGCTGGCGGGCGACACGAGCAGCGTGTTCGGCATCCTCACCTACTGGCTGGTGATCCTCGCCTCGCTGCTCATCGCCTTCAACGGCATGGGGCTGAGCTACATCGCCGACCTGCTGGGGCGCATCGTCTGGTTCGTGCCGAACGTGTTCGTGGCGCTGCTGGTGCTGGCCTTCGGCTCGTACTTCGCGCGCTTCGTGGGCGAGGCGGTGAGCAGCTATTTCCGCGGCGTGAAGGTGCAGGACGCGGTGCTCTTCGGCAAGGTCGCGCAGTACGCGGTGATGGCCTTCGTGATCCTCATCGCACTCGACCAGATCAAGGTGGGAGGCGACATCGTGCGCGAAAGCTTCCTCGTGATCCTGGCGGGCGTGGTTTTTGCGTTGGCCCTCGCATTCGGGCTCGCCGGCAAGGACTGGGCGAAGGCGCAGATCGAGCGCTGGTGGCCCAGGCAGGTCAAGGACAGCAAGACGCCGACGCCCGGGGTAACGCCCGTCGGCACTCCCACGCGGTTCGAGAACGACAGGCCGCCGCGCTGACCCCATGACGAGCGAACACTGAACCCATGGCAGACCGAACGACTGCACGAGCGACTGGAACACCGGCAACCTGAATGACACGAAAAACCAATCCGACGATCACCGCCATCTGGCCCGGCCGGCCTTATCCACGCGGCGCCACCTGGGACGGGGAGGGCGTGAACTTCGCGCTGTTCTCGCAGCACGCGACCCGCGTCGAGCTGTGCCTGTTCGACGAACGCGGCCGCCACGAGCTGCAGCGCATTCCGCTGCGCGAGCGCACCGATGGCGTGTGGCACTGCTACCTGCCCGAGGCGCGCCCCGGCCAGGCCTACGGCTACCGCGTGCACGGCCCCTACAAGCCCGAGGAGGGCCACCGCTTCAACCCCCACAAGCTCCTGCTCGACCCCTACGCGAAAGACCTGGTGGGCGACCTGCGCTGGGGCGATGCGCTCTACGGCTACACGGTCGGCAGCAAGCGCGAAGACCTCTCGTTCGACCGCCGCGACAGCGCACCGCTCATGCCCAAGGGCCGTGTGCTGGAGACCGCCTTCACCTGGGGCGACGACCGCCGCCCCTCGGTGCCATGGCAGGACATGGTGATCTACGAGATGCACGTGCGCGGCTTCACCATGACGCACCCCGACGTGCCGCCCGAGCTGCGCGGCACCTACGCGGCGCTCGGCTGCGCGCCGGTGGTCGACTACCTCAAGCGCCTGGGCGTGACCACCATCGAGCTCCTGCCTGTGCACAGCTTCCTGAACGACCGTCACCTGGCCGAGAAGGGCCTGCAGAACTACTGGGGCTACAACACCTTCGGCTACTTCGCCCCCGAAATGCGCTACAGCGCCTCGGGCAAGGTGAAGGAGTTCAAGACCATGGTCAAGACGCTGCACTCCGCGGGCATCGAGGTGATCCTGGACGTGGTCTACAACCACACCTGCGAGGGCAACCAGCTCGGGCCGACGCTCTCGATGCGCGGGGTGGACAACGCCTCGTACTACATCGTGAATGCCGACAACCGCCGCTACTACGACGACTTCACCGGCTGCGGCAACACGGTGAACCTGGAGCACCCGCATG
This sequence comes from Variovorax boronicumulans, assembly GCF_030812215.1. Taxonomy (GTDB): domain Bacteria; phylum Pseudomonadota; class Gammaproteobacteria; order Burkholderiales; family Burkholderiaceae_C; genus Variovorax; species Variovorax boronicumulans_C. Next base: position 196,450 of record NZ_JAUSSG010000007.1, read on the forward strand.
CGCTGCAGCTGGTGATGGACTCGCTGCGCTACTGGGCCGAGGAGATGCACGTCGATGGCTTCCGCTTCGACCTGGCCTCGGCGCTCGCGCGCGAATCGGGCAAGGTCGAGAACCTGGGCGGCTTCTTCGATGCGATCCGGCAGGACCCGACGCTCAACCGCGTGAAGCTCATCGCCGAACCCTGGGACCTGGGCCACGGCGGCTACCAGGTGGGCAACTTCCCGCTGGGCTGGGCCGAGTGGAACGACCAGTACCGCGATGGCCTGCGCGGCTTCTGGAAGGGCGACGGCGGGCTCATCGGCGAGGTGGCCAAGCGCGTCACCGGCTCGGAAGACCTGTACGGCTGGTCGGGCAAGCGGCCCACGGCCAGCATCAACTTCATCACCGCGCACGACGGCTTTACGCTGCACGACCTGGTCTCCTACAACGACAAGCACAACGAGGCCAACGGCGAGGACAACCGCGACGGCAACAGCCACAACGTGTCGTGGAACTGCGGCGTCGAGGGGCCGACCGACGACCCCGAGGTGGTGACGCTGCGCGAACGCCAGAAGCGCAACCTGCTCGCCACGCTGCTGCTCTCGCAGGGCGTGCCGATGCTGCTGGCGGGCGACGAACGCGGCCACACGCAGCAGGGCAACAACAACGTCTACTGCCAGGACAACGAACTCGGCTGGCTCGACTGGTCGCCCACGCCCGAGCGCCTGGCGCTGGCGACTTTCGTCGAGCGCGTGGTGGCGCTGCGCCGCGCGCACCCGTCGTTCCGGCGGCGTACCTTCTTCGCGGGCAAGCCGGCCGAAGGCGAGACCGTGACCGACGTCCACTGGCTCAAGCCCGACGGCCAGGAGATGCGGCCCGAGGACTGGAGCGACACCAACGCCCGCTGCATCGCGATGTACATCCCCGGCGGCGGCATCGCCGACCGCGGGCCGCGCGGCGAAGCGCAGCACGACGACGACTTCCTGGTGCTGATGAACGCGCACCACGACGAGATCGCCTTCACGCTGCCCGCGGCGCCGCATGGTTCGTGGCGGCTCCTGGTGGACACCGCGAGCAATTCGCCCCCCCCCACGACCGAGGATGCGGCCTCGCTCGCACCGGCGTGGGCCGAGCCGGCCTATCCGCTGCAATGCCGCTCGCTCGTCGTGATGAGCCGGCCGGATGTGCGGCCATGAGCGCCCGTTCGCATCGCATGCCGTTCGGCGCCACGGTGCGGGCCGACGGCGTGGACTTCGCGCTCTGGGCCCCGTCAGCGGAAACCATCGTGCTCGAACACCGATCCGCGTCTCATCCGATGACGCGCGACGGCGGCTGGCATCGCCTGACGGTGCCTGACGCGAAGCCCGGCGACCGCTACAGCTACCGCCTTGCCGACGGCACCCGCGTGCCCGACCCGGCCTCGCGCTTCAACCCCGACGACGTGCACGGCCCGAGCGTGGTGACGGACCCTGAACAATTCGCATGGACCGACGACGGCTGGCGCGGCCGGCCGTGGGAAGAGGCGGTGGTGTACGAGATGCACATCGGCACCTTCACCGACGAAGGCACCTTCAACGCCGCGCGCGAGCGGCTGGCGGCGCTCGCCGAGCTTGGCATCACCGCCATCGAGCTCATGCCGCTCGCGGATTTCCCGGGCCGGCGCAACTGGGGCTACGACGGCGTGCTGCAGTTCGCGCCCGACGCCTCCTACGGCACGCCGGACGAGCTGAAGGCGCTGGTCGACACGGCGCACGCGCTCGGATTGATGGTGCTGCTCGACGTGGTCTACAACCACTTCGGGCCGGAAGGCAACTACCTGCACGCCTATTGCCCCGAGTTCTTCAACGCCGGAAAGCAGACGCCGTGGGGCGCGGCGATCAACTTCGATGGACCGGATTCCCGCACGGTGCGCGACTTCTTCGTGCACAACGCGCTCTACTGGATCGAGGAGTTCCGCTTCGACGGCCTGCGCATGGACGCGATCCACGCCATCCGCGACGAAACACGGCCGCACATCGTGCGCGAGATCCGCGAGGCCATCGACGCGGGCCCGGCGCGCGAGCGCCATGTGCACCTGGTGCTGGAGAACGACACCAACCAGGCCTCGATGCTGATGCGCAATGCCCGCGGCCAGCCCGTGGCCGGCACCGCGCAATGGAACGACGACCTGCACCATGCGGTGCACGTGCTGGCCACCGGCGAGCGCGACGGCTACTACGCGGACTACGCCGACGACCCGGTGCGGCGCTTCGCGCTCGCGCTGGCCGAGGGCTTCATCTACCAGGGGCAGCCCTCGGCGTTCCGCCAGGGCGAGCTGCGCGGCGAACCGAGCACCAGTTTGCCGTCGCAGGCCTTCGTGTCGTTCCTGCAGACGCACGACCAGGTCGGCAACCGCGCCTTCGGCGAGCGCATCCATGCGCTGGGCGATCCGGTGCTGGTGCGCGCGGCCATGGCCTGCCTGCTGCTGTCGCCGCATGTGCCGATGCTGTTCATGGGCGACGAGTTCGCGGCCTCCACGCCGTTCCAGTACTTCTGCGACTTCGGCCCGGACCTTGCGGCCGCGGTGTCCGAAGGCCGGCGCTCGGAGTTCGGCGGCTTCGCGGCCTTCAAGGACGAAGCGGCCCGCGCGCGCATTCCCGACCCGAACGCCGAGGCGACCTTCCTCGCCTCGAAGCTGCGCTGGCGCGAGCGCGGCACGCGCCCACATTTCTCGCGGCTCTGCGAGGTGCAGCAACTGCTGGCCCTGCGCCACGAGCGCATCGTGCCGCACCTTGCGGGCATGGCCGGCGCTGGCACTTTCCGCTGCGAGAACGACACGCTGCGCGTGCAATGGGACCTCGGGCCCGCGGCCGACGGCGCGCCGCCGCTGCGGCTGCATATGCTGGCTCACTTCGGCGCGCAGCCGGCAGAGGACATGGAGATGCCGCCCGGCGAAGCGATCCACAGCGACGGTGTCGGCGGCCACGAGGGCGCACGGCAACTTGCGCGCGGCGCGGTGCTTGTGACGCTGGAGGCGGTGCATGGTGGATGAGGCAAACCACGGCCCGGTCGGCGGCGATCTCGGGCGGTTGTGCGAACACTTCGGCATTGCGACAGGCTATTTCGACGCTTTCGGCGTGCGGTGCGAAGTCTCCGCACCGAACCTCGTCGCCTTGCTCGCCGAGTTCGGCGTGAAGCTCGAAAGCGCGGCCGACGCAGGCCCCGCACTCGATGCGGCACGCCGTGCGCGCTGGGCCGAGGCGCTGCCGCCTGTGCAGGTAGTGCAGGCCGGCCGCCCCGCGGGGGCAGTGACGCTGCGGGTGCCGGCGTCGATGGGCCGACTGCGCTGGCGGATCGGCGACGCGCACGGGCGGGAGGTCGAAGGCGAGATCGATGCCGACACGCTCCATGAAAGCGGCCGCTGCGAAATCGGCGGAACCCTGCTGTGCGAACGCGTGCTGCAGGTGCCGCTCGCGCTCGAAGCCGGCTACCACCGGCTGCGCATCGAGGGCCTGCGCGGCGAAACGCTGCTGCTCGCCACACCAGGCCACTGCTACCGGCCACCCGCGGTGCGCGAGGGCGGGCGCGTCTGGGGCGCGGCCGTGCAGCTCTACAGCCTGCGCTCGCCGCGCAACTGGGGCATCGGCGATTTCGGCGATCTGGAAGACCTCGCGGTGCGCATGGCGGCGCAGGGCGCCGATGTCATCGGCCTCAATCCGCTGCATGCGCTGTTCGCGAGCACGCCTTCGAACGCGAGCCCGTACAGCCCGTCGTCGCGCCAGCAGCTCAATGTGCTCTACATCGACGTCGAAGCGGTCGACGGCTTCGCGGACTGCACGCCGGCCCGCGACCGGGTGCATTCGCCCGACTTCCAGGCCCGGCTCGCGGCACTGCGCGCGACGCCGCTGGTCGACTACGGCGGCGTGGCCCAGGCCAAGTTCGAGGTGCTGGCCTTGCTCTTCGGCGACTTCTGCGCGCGGCACCTGCCCGCGGAGGGCGCGCCCAGCGAGGAGGGCCGGGCGTTCCTGGCCTTCGTCGCGCAGCGCGGCGAGGCGCTGCGACAGCACGCGCTGTTCGAAACGCTGCAGGCGCACTTCCTCGCGACCGAAGGCGGCGCCTGGGACTGGCACGACTGGCCGCCCGCCTTCCGCGACCCCGATTCCGCCGAGGTGACCGCCTTCGCCGTGGCGCATGCACAGCGCGTGCAGTTTCATCAGTACCTGCAATGGCTCGCGACCCGGCAACTGGCGCGGGTGGCGGCGCGCTGCGAAGCGCTGGGCATGGGCGTCGGCCTGTATGTGGACCTCGCGGTGTCGGTGGACCGTGCCGGCTCCGACACCTGGGGCGCGCAGCGGGTGTTCGCGGACGGCGCCAGCGTCGGCGCGCCGCCCGACGAGTTCAACCCCGCCGGCCAGGGCTGGGGCCTGCCGCCGCTGCGGCCCGATCGCCTGCGTGCCGACGGCTACCGTTTCTTCATCGAGACGCTGCGCGCAAGCATGCGCGGCGCAGGCGCGCTGCGCATCGACCACGCGATGGGGTTGATGCGGCTCTTCTGGATTCCGCAAGGCCGCAGCGCGCGCGAGGGCGCGTATGTGTATTACCCGCTCGAGGAGATGCTGGCCATCGTCGCGATCGAGAGCCATCGCCACCGCTGCATGGTCGTGGGCGAAGACCTCGGCACCGTCGAGGACGCCGTGCGCGAGGCGCTGGCCCGGGCCGACGTGCTCTCCTACCGGCTGCTGTATTTCGAGAAGCGCCACGAAGGCGGTTTCAAGCCGCCCGAGGCCTATCCGGCAGCAGCGCTGGTCGCGATCAGCACGCACGACCTCGCCACCTTCGCCGGCTGGTGGACCGCCGCCGACCTGCGCGAGCGGCTGGCGCTCGACCTGTTCCCGGACCCCGCCGTCTTCGACAAGCAGTTGATGGACCGGGCACGGGAGCGCATCGAACTGATGCAGGCCCTGCAACACGCCGGACTGCTCTCGCGCGAGGAGGCCGCACAGGCGGCAGGGCTTGCGATGCCGTCTGCGCGCCTCGTTGAAGCGGCGCATGCCTTCCTGGCCGCGACGCCCTCGGCACTGATGATGGTGCAGCTGGAGGACGTGGCCGGCGCCGTGGCGCAGGCCAACATGCCCGGCACGGTGGACCAGCATCCGAACTGGCGGCGCAAGCTCCCCGAGCCGGTCGCCGCATTGGCGGACGGCCATCGCATGCGAGCGTTGGCCGGCGCCCTGCGCGCGGCACGGCCGCGCCGCACCCATGCCGGCGAAGGCGAATCGCCGGGCCTGCAGACCCGCGTGCCGCGCGCCACCTACCGGCTGCAGTTCCACAAGGACTTCGGCTTCGACGATGCGATCCGCGTGCTGCCCTACCTCGCGAAGCTCGGCGTGAGCCATGTGTACTGCTCGCCGATCCAGCGGGCGCGGCCGGGCAGCATGCACGGCTACGACGTGGTGGCGCATGCCGAGGTCAACCCCGAACTCGGCGGCGAGGAGGGCTTTGCGCGCTTCGTCGCGGCGCTGAAGGCCAACGGCCTCGGCCAGCTGCTGGACATGGTGCCCAACCACATGGGCGTGTTCGGCGCCGACAACGCCTGGTGGATGGACGTGCTGGAGAACGGGCCTGCCTCGCTCTTCGCGCAGCACTTCGACATCGACTGGCAGCCGCTGAACGTCGAGCTGACCGGCAAGGTGCTGCTGCCGGTGCTGGGCGTGCACTACGGCGAAGCGCTGGACAACGGCGAGCTGGTGCTGCGCTTCGAGGACGCCACCGGCAGCTTCGCCATCGGCTACTACGACCACCGCTTTCCGCTCGCGCCGGAGAGCTATCCGGTGGTGCTGGAGCAGGCGCTCTCGCGGCTTGGCGATGCAGAGTCTGCGGCGCGGCTCGCCAGCCTTTCGACGGCATTCGGGCACCTGCCGCCACGGGACACGAGCGATCCGAAGGCGCAGGCCGAACGCGTGCGCGACAAGGAACTGCTCAAGGCCCGGCTCGCGCGGCTCGCCGGGCGCCATCCGGCGGTCGCAAAGGCGCTCGTGGCCTCGGTGGCGGCGCTGAACCTCGCCCTGCCCGAGGCCCGCGATGCGCTGCACCGGCTGATCGAGCTGCAGGCCTACCGGCTCGCGCATTGGCGGGTGGCGGCGGACGAGATCAACTACCGGCGCTTCTTCGACATCAACGACCTCGCGGCGGTGCGCATGGAGCGCGAGGAGGTGTTCGAGGCCACGCAGTCGTTCGCGCTGGACCTCGCGGCGTCGGGCGTGGTGGACGGCTTGCGCATCGACCACCCCGACGGGCTCTACGACCCGGCGGACTATTTCCGCAAGCTGCAGGAGGGCTACGCGCGGCGCGCCGGCCTGGTGCTGCCCACGCACGATGCAAAGGGCCGGCCCGCACGGCCGCTGTACGTGGTCGCCGAGAAGATCGCGGGCGCGCACGAGGAAGTGCCCGAGAGCTGGCATGTGCACGGCACCACCGGCTACCGCTTCGCCAATGTGGCGAACGGCGTGCTGGTCGACACCGCCGCCGAGGCGGCCGTGCTGCATGCATGGCAGCGCTTCACCGGCGAGGCGGAAGACTTCGCCACGATGTCGCGGGCCGGGCGGCGCGAGGTGATGCGCAACGCGCTCTCCTCGGAGCTGAACGTGCTCTCCACCGAGCTGCTGCGCATCGCGCGGGCCGACCGCAGCACGCGCGACTACACGCTCAATGCGCTGCGCCGCGCGTTGGCCGAGGTCGGTGCGTGCATGCCGGTGTACCGGACCTACATCGTCGATGGGCTTTCGGCGCAGGACGAACGCTTCATCGACGAGGCCGTGAACGAGGCCGCGCGCCAGAGTGGCGATGCCGACCGCAGCGTCTTCGACTTCGTGCGCAGCGCGCTGCGCGGCGAGGCCGTCGCCTCGGCACCGGCCGCGCTCGGCGAGCGGGTGCGGCGCTTCGCGGTGCGCTTCCAGCAGTTCAGTGCGCCGGTGGCGGCGAAGGGCGTGGAAGACACGGCGTTCTACCGCTACTTTCCGCTGAGTTCGCTCAACGAGGTGGGCGGCGAGCCCGATCTTTTCGGCATCGACGTGGCGACCTTCCACGCGCTCAGCGCCGACCGCGCGAAGCGCTGGCCGCACACCATGCTCGCGACCTCGACGCACGACAACAAACGCTCCGAAGACGTGCGCAACCGCATCGACGTGCTCTCGGAGATGCCCGACGAATGGATGCAGGCACTGACCCGATGGCACGGCCTGTGCCGCAGCGCGCGCAAGAAGCTCGCGACAGGCGAGGCGCCGTCGCGCGCCGACGAATACCTGCTGTACCAGACGCTGCTGGGCGCCTTGCCGCTGGGCGGGCTCGACGCCGCCACCGCGCCGGCCTTCGCCGACCGCATCTGGCAATACATGCAGAAGGCCGCGCGCGAAGCCAAGCTGCGCTCGCGCTGGTCGCACCCCGATGCCGACTACGAGGCCGCGCTCGAGGGCTTCGTGCGCGAGCTGCTGGCCGATCCGAAGGAGGGCGGCTGTCTCGCCGACATCCAGCGGCTCGCGGACCGGCTCGCCTGGTTCGGCGCCTGGAACAGCCTCACGCTCACGCTGCTGAAATACGGCTCGCCCGGCGTGCCCGATCTCTACCAGGGGAGCGAGCTCATCGAACTGAGCCTGGTCGATCCGGACAACCGGCGGCCGGTGGACTATGGGCTGCGGCAGCAGCAGCTCGATGGGCTGTATTCGATGGCCGACCAGGACGAGCTCGCCGCACGGGTCGGCGGCATGGCTGCTGCGCCGCACGATGGGCGCGCGAAGCTCTGGTTCATCTGGCGGCTGCTGTCGCTCAGGGGGCGGCATCCGCTGCTGTTCCGCGAGGGCGGCTACGAGCCGCTGGCGGTCGAGGGGCCGGGGGCGCGGCATGTCGTGGCGTTCGCGCGCCGGCACCAAGGGCAGACGCTGGTGATCCTCGCGGGCCGGTTGTTCGTCGGCCTTTCAGCGGACGCCGCGGCAGCGCCGACGCTTCCGCCAGCCGCGGCATGGAACGGCACGACGGTGCGCCTGCCCGAAGGGCTCGGCGTGGCGGCGCTCGGCAACCTGCTGACCGGCGAATCCATTCCGGTCGATGCGGGTGCAGGTGCGGCTGCGGGCACGGTGCGGCTGGCGGACGCCTTCCGCCACATGCCGTGGGCGGCGCTGGTGATCGAAAACCCGTCCTGATCAATCAGCCCAGCACATCAGCCCAGCACGCGCGGCAGCAGTTGCACGACGAGCGCGCCCAGCACGCCCTGCGCGGTGACGCAGTGCCACATCAGCGCGGTGTTGTCGAGCGTCGCGCGCGCGGTGGGCTGCAGCCTGCCGGCCCATGAGCGCGCGAGCACATAGCCGCCCATGAGCACCAGCACAGCGACGTGGAAGGCCTGGTAGCCGAGCAGCACGCCGACGCTTGCGCTCCAGGCCTGGTCGCTCGGATCGAGGCCGGCGCGCCAGTGGCCCGCCAGGTCGAACCCGAGCGCAGAGGCGGCGCAGAGCATCGCGAGGCCGGCGAGCCATCGCACGGTGCGCTGCACAGCCGGTGGGAGCGGCCTTCGAACGGCCACCGCCATGGCCGCAGAGCCCAGCAGCAGCAACACACCGGATGCCAACGGCCAACGCAGCGGCGGCAGCGCGGCGCCCGGCGGCGGACACACCTCGGCGGCCATCGACAGGTGGATGTGCGTGAACAGGAAGGACACGAAGATCGTCATGTCCACCGCGATCAGCACGATCACCGCCCACCACGAATGCGAGGCGCGCCCGGCGGCGCCCACGGGCAGGCGCACGCCATGGCCGACGTCGGCGGTCTGCGTCGGTGGCGGCTGGTCGGAACCCCAGAGCCACCGCAGGATCGCGACGATCGCGAGCAGTCCGCATGCGAAGGCGGGCACCACCTGCGACACTGTCAGGAGCAGGAAGAAGCCGGCAGTGCCCACCGCCGCGATGAACGGCCACCAGCCATCGGTCGGCAGCCGAAGCAGGTGCATCGGCCGTGCGTCGCGCATGCTGGTGACCAGCGTCTCGCGCCCGCCGAAGACGGTGCCCGGCAGCCAGTGCCGGCCGGCCTCGACCTCTTCGGGCAGTGTCGGCTGGCGCCACAGCGGATAGAGCGAATCGATCTCGGGAATGCTGCGCACGCCGTAGTCGCGCGGCGGCAACCATTCGAGCGTGCCCGCGCCCCAGGGATTGCCGTGGTCTTTTTCAGGCCGCCGCAGCGTGCGCGCCGCGTCGATGAAGAACAGCAGCACCCCGGCCGCGAGCACGAAGGCGCCCACGGTCGACGCCATGTTGAGCCCATTCCAGCCCAGGTCGTCCGGATAGGTGTAGACGCGGCGCGGCATGCCCATGAGCCCCGCGATGTGCATCGGAAAGAACGCGAGGTTGAAGCCGCCGAACATCAGCCCGAACACCCAGCGGCCCCAGCGCTCCGAGAGGCGATGCCCGTTGAACACCGGCGCCCAGTAGTAGAAGCCCGCGAACACGGGAAACACCATGCCGCCGATCAGCACGTAGTGCAGGTGCGCGACGATGAAGTAGCTGTCGTGCGCCTGCCAGTCGAAGGGCAGCACCGCCACCATCACGCCGGTGAGTCCGCCCAGCACGAAGATGAAGTGAAAGCCCAGCAGGAAGAGCGTAGGCGCATCGAGGGTGATGCGGCCGCGCCAGAAGGTGGCGATCCATGCGAACACCTGCAGCCCGCTCGGAATGGCCACCATGAAGCTCGCGGCCGACACCACCAGCATCGAGAGGTTTCCAAGGCCCGTGGTGAACATGTGGTGCGCCCACAGCAGGAAGCTCACCACGCTCACGCCGATGAGCGCCATCACCACCGCGCGGTGCCCCACCAGCGGCGTGCGCGCGAGCGTGGCCACCATCATCGAGACCATGCCGGCCGCGGGCAGGAAGATGATGTAGACCTCCGGATGCCCGAAGAACCAGAACAGGTGCTGCCACAGCACCGGGTCGCCACCGCGCGCGGCGATGAAGAAGGGCCAGTCGAACGCGCGTTCGAGCTCCAGCAGCGTCGTGGCCGCGATCACCGCGGGAAACGCGAACACGATCATCACCGCGCTCACCAGCATCGCCCATGCGAACACCGGCATGCGCATGAGCGTCATGCCCGGCGCGCGCGTGAAGAGGATGCCGATGATCAGCTCGATGGCGCCGGCGATGGCCGATATCTCGATGAAGCCGATGCCCAGCAGCCACCAATCGGCGCCGCGTCCCGGCGAGAACTCCTTGCTGGTGAGCGGCGGGTACATGAACCAGCCACCGTCCGGCGATTCGCCGAAGAAGATCGTGCAGAAGAAGGCGATGCCGCCGATGGCATAGGCCCAGAACGCATAGGCGGAGAGCCGCGGAAACGGCAGGTCGCGCGCGCCAAGCATGCCCGGCAGCAGGTAAACCGCGATGGCCTCGACGATCGGCACCGCGAAGAGAAACATCATCACGGTGCCGTGCATCGTGAAGAGCTGGTTGTAGGTCTGTGCACCGACGAAGTCGTTGCCCGGCACCGCCAACTGCATGCGCATCACCAGCGCGAGGATGCCGGCCAGCACGAAGAAGAGCATTGCCGTCGCGATGTAGAAAACGCCGATGTGCGTGTTGTTGACCGCCGAGAGCAGCCGCCAGCCGTGCGGCGCGCGCCAGGCGCGTTCGAGTGCTTCGCGTTCGCCTTCGGGGCGCGGGGCGGGCTCTGTCATTTCAGTTGCCCGAGGAAGGCCGCGATGGATTGCAGCGTGGCCGCGTCGAGGCGCTCGCCCGACGAAGGCATGCGCGCGCCCGGCTTGAGCTCCTGCGTGTGGGCGATCCACGCGGCGAGGTTTTCGGCGTCGTTCGGCATCGTGCCCGCGCCAAGGTACAGGCGGCTGCCGACGTGCGTGAGGTCGGGGCCGAGGCGACTTTCCTCGCTCACGCCGCGTACCGTGTGGCAGGCATTGCAGCGGTTCGCGAGGAAGGCCTCGCGGCCGCGTTCGATGTCGGGAGAGGAGGACGAAGAGGAGGAGGGCGGCGCAGCCGGCTTCGCCTGTGCCGCGAGCCACGCATCGAACTCGGCCGGCGCCTGTGCCACCACATGCAGCGCCATGCGCGCATGCTGCTCGCCGCAGTATTCGGCGCACTGCCCGCGGTAGGTGCCGGGGGTGTGGGCCTGCAGCAGTAGGTGCTGCACGCGGCCGGGCAGCATATCCATCTTGCCGCCGAGCGCAGGCACCCAGAAGCTGTGGATCACGTCGGCGCTGCCGAGGCCGAAGTAGACGGGTCGCCCGACCGGAATGCGGATCTCGTTGGCGGTCGCGACCTCGGCGCCGGTCGCCGGGTCGCGGTAGCGCACCTCCCACCACCACATGTGCGCGGTGATGCCGACGATGAGCGCGTCCTTCGGCGGCACGGCCCGCCAGGGCGGCCGGTGCCATTCGCTGTACGCAAAGAGCGCGACCAGCACGACGGCCGGAAAGACCACGCCGCCGCCGATGATCCAGAGCCGCGCGTGCAGCGTGCCCGTGTGCCGGCGCGCCGCGAGCACCAGCAGCGCCATGACCCCGAGGAAGATCACCGTCGCGCCGCCCGCCAGCAGCCCGGTGACGCCGAGCAGCGTGTCGGCGACCGGCCCCGCGGCCTGCAGTGCCGATTGCGATGGCGACGGGGCGGTGCTCATTCGAGCGCGAGCAGGTAGGCCGCCATGTCGCGCGCATCCTGGGGCGACACGCCCATGGCCGGCATCGCGGTGCCGGGCACGAGGGCAGCCGGCGCCACGATCCACTGCGCGAGCGTGTCGGGCCGGTTCGGCAGGTGGCCCGCGATGTAGCTGCGCCGCCCGTAGGCAGTGAGCGGCGGGCCGACTGCGGCTTGTGCAATGGGCACACCTGGAATTGCGTGGCAGCTGCCGCACTGGTACTGCGCGAGCAGGCGCTGGCCCGCCACGCGTTGGGCGGAAGGCGCGCCGCCGTAGGGCAGGTCGCGCTCGCCGAGTTCGCAACCGCTTGCCAGGACTGCAAGCAACAGGGCGGCGAATGCGGCGGAAGGAGCGGCCATCTGCGGATTCTGCGAGCGCGAACGGGCCTTCCGCCGACACCGCAAGCCCTGGTGCGCGTCGGACAATGCCGCCAAATGGGGACGCCCAAGACCATCCTCCTCACCGTCGCGACGCTCGGCCTGACCGCGGCGGCCGGCGCGGCATGGCTCGTGTGGGGCGGCCTCTACAACGTGGCCGCCACCGAGCAGCACACGCAGCCCGTCTATTCGCTGCTGGAAGTGGCAATGCGGCAGTCGGTGCGCCTGCGGGCCCGCGGCATCGTGCCGCCGGATATTGCCAACGAGCAACTGGTGGCGCGCGGCGCGGGCTGTTTTCGCGACAAGTGTGTGCAGTGCCACGGCGCGCCGGGCGTGGCGCAGGGGGATATCGGCAAGAGCATGCAGCCGCTGCCGGGCCCGCTGGTCGATGCGAGGCAGCGCTGGAATGCGAGCGAGCTCTACTGGGTGACGAAGCACGGCATCAAGATGAGCGGCATGCCGGCGTGGGAGTACCGGTTGTCCGACGAAGACCTGTGGGCTGTGGTCGCGTTTCTCGAGCGTCTGCCCGACATGACGCCGCAGCAGTACGCACAGGCGAGTGCGCCAGTGATGCCCACCGGCCAGGGCGCGCCGGCCGCGCCTTCATGCGGACCCGGCGTGCGCCCGGCCTCCCCGGAAAAGGGCGAGGTGCGGCGCGGCGCACGCGCGCTTTCCCAGTACGCCTGCAATGCGTGCCACACCATCCCCGGCATCACCGGCTCTTTTCCGAACGTCGGCCCGCCGCTGGCCGGCATGGCGAAGCGCTCGTTGATCGGCGGCAGGCTCGCCAACACGCCCGACAACATGGTGCGCTGGCTGCGCCACACGCGCCAAGTCGATCCGCTCACCGCGATGCCCGAGTTGGGCGTGACCGAGCAGGACGCGCGGGACATCGCGGCCTACCTGGCCACGCTGGACTGAGGGCGGGCAAGGGCGGTCGGCAGCGCTCGCCGCACCTTCCCGTTGCGCCAACACGCTGACGCGCTGTCTGCCTACAGCCGTGCGCGGGCGGAAGAGCGACTGTCCGGCGCATGACGCTGGCCGTTTTCATCGTGGAAGACGAACCGACGATCCAGGACAGCCTGAAAGTGGTGCTGGAGGGCTATCTGCGGGCGGAGATCGTCGGCACTGCGACCTCGGAGTCGGAGGCTGTGGCGTGGCTGGAGGCGAACCGCGACGGCTGGCGCCTGCTGGTGGTGGACCTGCTGCTCAAGCAGGGCAGCGGGCTGGGGGTGCTTGCGGCGCTGGCCGCCCTCGGGCCCAGATGCGGGCTGGTGGTGGCGCTGACGAATGCGGCATCCGCGGACAACCGCGCGCAATGCCTGACCCTGGGCGCCGACGCCGTCTTCGACAAGGCCGCGGAGATCAACGAGTTCCTTGCGTTCTGCGCTGAGGGGCTCAGCGAGAAGGCCTGAGATGAGGATGCTCCACGGCGCCGAGCGGATGCCGGCGACGGCTGTACGCCCCGCCTTCAGGGCTTGCCGAGCAGACGCGCGAGCAGCCCTTCGAGTTGCTGCGCATCGACCGGCTTGGTCAGGTGCGCGTAGAAGCCGGCCGCGAGGCTTGCGTCCCGGTCGGAGCCCTGGCCGTAGCCTGTGACCGCGACCAGCGTCGGCGGATGAGAGACCTCGCGGCGCACCCGCTGGGCCACCTCGATGCCGCTGAATCCCGGCAGGCCGATGTCCAGCAGCACGAGATCCGGCTGCTCGACCTTGATCGCATCCAGCGCCGCGGGGCCGTCGGCGGCCGTGCGGGTCACGTAGCCCAGGCTTTCGACAAGCAGGCACATCGTCTCGGCCGCGTCCTGGTTGTCGTCGACCACGAGGACCATCTTCCGGTTCTCGTCGCTGTCGCTTCTTTTCTTCTCCAGCGGCGCGGCGGCGCGGGGCAGGCGAACGACGAATTCCGCGCCGTGTCCCGGCGTGCCCCTGCTGAACGCGCTGACGTCGCCGCCCTGCAGCGTCACCAGTTGCTGCACCAGCGTGAGGCCGAGCCCGAGCCCGCCCTGCGGCCGGGAAATCTCCTGCTCGCCTTGCGCGAACAGCATGAAGACGCGCGGCAGCGCGGCGGGCGGGATGCCGGGACCGTTGTCGCTGACGCTGATCTCCGCATGGGCGCCCACCTCGCGCAGCTGCACCGCGATGCGGCCGCCATCGGGCGTGAACTTGATGGCGTTGTTCAGCAGGTTACAGACGACCTGGATCATGCGGGCGCGGTCCCCGGTGATCCACGGGTCGCCGGAAGGCGGGTGGAAGACCAGGGCGTGCTGCTTCGCGTCGGCGGAGGGCCTGAGCATCTCGATCGACTCGTCGATCACGTCGGAAAGCTGCACGGGTTTGGATTCGAGGTGGATCTTTCCGCTGGTGATGCGCCCGACATCCAGCAGGTCGTCGACCAGCCGCGTGATCTGCTTGAGCTGGCGGCCGATGATGCTGCTCATGCGCGCCAGCGTCGCCGTGTCGGCGGCCGGGCCCAGGCGATCCATGATCGCCACCGCGTTGGAGATCGGCGTGAGCGGATTGCGCAGCTCGTGGCCGAGCATGGCCAGGAAGGTGGTGATGCGGCGGCCCTCGTCCTCCAGGGTGGAGATGCGCCGGCGCTCCGTCAGGTCGCGCGTGACCTTGGCAAAGCCGCGGTGACGGCCGGTCTCGTCGAAGAGGGCGGTGATGATCACGCTGGCCCAGAACCGGCTGCCGTCCTTGCGCACGCGCCAACCCTCGTCCTCGAAGCGGCCGACCTCGCGCGCGGTCTTCAGTTCCTCGTCGGGAAAGCCGGTGGCGGCCACCTCGGGCGGATAGAACACCGAGAAGTGCTTGCCGATGATCTCGTGCGCCTCGTAGCCCTTGGTCGCCTTCGCGCCGGTGTTCCAGCTCACGACGTAGCCGCTGGGGTCGAGCATGAAGATCGCATAGTCCTTCACGCCATCGACGATCAGCCGGAAGCGCTCCTCGCTGGCGCGAAGCAGATCGTCCTGCTTCTGGCGGTTCGACAGGTCGCGGGTGATCTTGGAAAAACCGCGCAGCCTGCCGTCCGGGCTGGTGAGGCGGGTGATGACGAGGCTGGACCAGAAACGCGTTCCGTCCTTGCGCAGGCGCCAGCCTTCTTCTTGGTACTGGCCCGTCTTGGTCGCCACCTCCAGTTCGTGCTGCGGCCAGTTTTTCTCCAGCAGTTCGGGGGGATAGAAGATGGAGAAGTGGCGCCCGATGACCTCGTGGGGTTCGTAGCCCTGGAGTTGCCTCGCGCCCGCGTTCCAGCTGAGCACGATGCCGCCGGGATCGAGGAAGAAGATCGCGTAGTCGGTGATGGCTTCGACCATGAGCCGGTAGTCGGCATCGGTGATCAGCCCGAGGTTCAGGGGAATGTTGAGATCGGGAACGGTTGCTTCATCCCTCTTGACTCGCGCGCCATCGGCCATTTTTCTGGGGTCTCGTTGGAAAGCCAAAGCGGCACGAAGCCACTGTCGAGCGAGACGTTATTGCTTTTTGTTGGGGCGAGGTGTCGGACAAGGCCGCAGTCCGCCACCGGACGACGAATGAAGGCCACGCCATGCCGCGCGGGCTCGTGTCGTGGGTCTGCGCGCCCGACGTGGCGGCACGCAGACATCGGCAATCCCAACCCGTCTCGGCGGGTTTTCTTTTGCCCGCGCCGAGCGCGCAACCGAGCTCCGCAGCGCGGGCCGGCACGGGTGTCGGGGCGGGCAATCGGACACCGATCGCCCGCCAGGTTGTGGCCGGCCGGCCACGCTTTCCCCACCGATTCCCGTGGGTGGCAATCGGGTTTTGTAATCTAGTGTTTTTTTGTGCAACCGATGTTATATTTTTGCCGAGGGATTATTAAAACTTAGGCATTCAATTTCGGCGAGCCGCGAGGTTTGCCATGGATGTTTCGCCAACGGGAGCGCCTGAATTGCAGTCCATGCCGCAAGAAAGCCCTAAATTGGTGCACTTGATGCCGACCGCCGAATGGCTGCGCCGGGGATGCCGATGACCACGACCGCCGCGTCCCCGCGGACCCGCCGGCCGCTGTTGAGCTACAGCGTCGACGGCTTGCCGGCCCGCGACGAACTGCTGTTCAAGTCCCTCGTGCGACTGCTGGACCACCGCACTCACCAGCAATGGACCTGGCAGGTAGAGCACGCCGACCTGCGCGTGGTGGGCGACCGGTTTCCGGTGGCGGCGCCCGACGATGCGCCCGACCGGGCGGTTCCACGGCTGACGCTCGGAGAAACGCCGCCACCGCATGGACCGTTCCTGCGGTTGCCGCTGCATGCCGACGCGCTCGAGGTCATGCTCAACCGGCTCGGCGCGATGGTGGTCCACGCCCGTGAACTCGGCCTGCCGCTCCCTGCCGGCCGGGACCGCAACGAACGGGGCGGGGGTGCACACGGCGAGGAATACCGCCTGTTGCGCTGGCCATCGGCCGCATTGCTCGACACACCCATGCGCATGAAGCTCGCCGCGCTACTCGCGAGCCGTCCGGCTTCGCTCCATGCGCTGCAGCAGCGCTCGAACGCCGGCGCACAGGAGTGCGCCGACTTCATTGCGGCGCTCGAGCACGCGGGGTTCGTCGCAGGCACGGGCCATGGCGGCGTCGGCACGGGCTTCGCGGCCAGCCAGGCGCCCGAATCGCTCTGGCCCGATTCGCAGTCCCTGCCGGTCCCGGAGGTCTCGCCGGGCGCGGATGCGTCTCACGCGCTCGCCACGACGCGCGCTGCCGTGGCGCCTGGCCTGCTCGCACGCATCCGCAACCGCCTCGGGTTGCTGTCCTCCGGTTCGAAGGCCTGAAGAACGTGGAACACAAGATTCTTTTCACCGGCACCATGGGCACCGGCAAGACCACGGCCATTGCCGCTGTGAGCGAGATCGCGCCGGTCCGCACCGAGGTGCGCAACAGCGATGCCTCGGTCGCCAAGGCCACCACCACGGTGGGCCTCGACTACGGCGAGCTCACGCTGGACAACGGCGAGAAGCTGCGCCTGTACGGCACGCCGGGCCAGATCCGCTTCGACTTCATGTGGCGAATCCTCGCGCGCGGCGCGCTCGGCCTTGTGATCCTGGTCGACAACAGCCGCCCCGACCCGCTGGCAGACCTGGAGGTGTATCTCGACGGCTTCGACGAGCTCATCGAGAAGACCGCCTGCGTGGTCGCGGTGGGGCGCATGGAGATCCATCCGGAGCCGGACCTCGAAGCCTACGCCCGGCGCATGCAGGACAAGGGCGTGATGTGCCCGGTCCTCGCGGCCAACGTGACCGATCCGCAGCAGGTGGCGCAGTTGCTCGAACTGCTGCTGATCCAGCTCGAAGCCTGAGCACGACACCGCCGCTGCTGTTTCTTCTTTCTTTCCTTCCTCTTTTCCCCGCAACGCCGGACCCCAGCCACATGAACATCGCACCCCGAATCAAGGACGCCGCCGACAAGGCCGTGGACACGCTCATGCGCGAGATCAAGGGCGTGAAGGCCGTCGTGATCGCGACCGAGGACGGCCTCGAGCTGGCCGCGCGCGCGGAGAACACCGCACAGGTCGCACGCATGTCGGCCATCGCGAGCTCGTTGGCCGCGCTTGGCGCGGTGGCCGGTGTGGAGAGCGGGTTGGGGCAGTGCGAGAACGTCGCGATAGAGACCGCTTCGGGCCACATCCTGATGCTGCAGGCCCGCCACGAAGAGGTCGACCTGATCGTGAGCGTGGTGACAGGCAAGGACGCGGTGATCGGCCAGGTCCTGTATCTCTCCAAGCTGGCGACGCTCGCGCTGCAGCGCGCCTGAACGTCCCGTCTTTTTTTCTTTCACAAACGGCCGGCGCTCATCACTCGCCCGGGCGGCGGCCGATCCTCAGGGCGATGGACTACGAAAGACTTTGATGGCAAATATCAAGCAATCCATGGATGAATTGATGACGATCGACGGCGCACTGTGCGCTGCGCTGGTCGACTCCGGCAGCGGCATGGTCCTGGGGCAAGTGGGTTCGGGCGTCGACCTGGAAGTGGCCGCTGCGGGCAACACCGAGGTGGTGCGCGCCAAGCTCAAGACGATGAAGGCGCTCGGCCTGAACGACGTGATCGAGGACATCCTGATCACGCTCGGTCGCCAGTACCACATCATCCGGCCGTTGAACAAGCACGAAGGCCTGTTCGTCTACCTGGTGCTCGACAAGGCGAAGTCGAACCTCGCACTTGCACGTCGCAAGACGCAAGACGTGGAGCAAGGGCTGGCCGTCTGAGTCCGGGTACAGCGACGGCGCGCTGCCGGCGAGCGGGCAGCGTGCCGGGCGGGCAGGGCGCTCAGGCTCTTTGGGCGATTCGCATGATGGCGTCGTAGATCTCGTTCTCCGCATCCGCCGGATCGAACTCGCCCGCGGCGGCGGCAAACGACACGGCCTCCGCCGCACCCAGCATCGCGCGCATCGCTGCCGGCGCTATCGGGTGTTTTGCAAACGGCTGCAGCGCATTGCGGCACTTCACGAGGAACCCGGCCTCGAGCTCCTTCTTCAAGGCGTCGAGCTCGGGCGAACCGGCCAGCGCAGCGCTGACGCCGGGCATCTCGCGCCCCATCTCCATGACGCAGTTGACGTAGGCGGCGGCGATCACCTTCGCCACGGCGGGGAGCGATTTTCCCGATGCCTGCAGGGCCTCGTCCATGAGGGCGTGCTGCCGGCTGTCGTATTCCCCGTAGAGGACGCCGAGCAGGCCGGTGCGCGTGCCGAAATGGTCGTACACGACGGGCTTGGTGACCCCCGCGCGCTCGGCCAGGTAGCCCAGCGTGAGCGCATCGGTTCCTTCGCTGCGCACGATGGCCCAGGCGACGTCCAGCAGCTGGCGGCCGCGCTCGTCCTTGGGAAGGCGTTTCCTGGTTGCGACCTGCACAACCGGTTCCATCTGCTTGCTTGACATTGTTAATCTACCAAAGGTAACCTACTAACAGTAGTTTAAACCCAACCCCACAAGGAAGCGCCATGCATGCCCTCATCGTTGTCAGCCATCCCGATTCCCAGTCCCTCACGCATGCTGTCGCACGCTCGTTCGCGGAGGGCGTTGCGGAGTCCGGCGCGCACACCGCCGAAATCGCCGACATCGCTGCAGAAGGCTTCCAGGCGGCCTTCAACCAAGCCGACCGTGCCGCCTATTTTCTCCAAAAGCCTTTGCCATCGGAGATCCTGCGCGAGCAGGAGCGCATCGACCGGGCCGACGCACTCGTGCTGGTCTATCCCGTGTACTGGTGGTCGTTTCCCGGCCAACTCAAAGGCTGGATCGACCGCGTGTTCTCCAACGGATGGGCCTACGACGAGGCGCCGGACGGCACGCTAGGAAAGCGACTCGGCCGCCTGGCCGTCCACCTGATCGGCATCGGCGGCGCAGACGGGGGCACCTATGCGCGGCACTACGACAAGGCAATGCGCACGCAGATCGACCACGGCATCTTCGATTTCTGCGGCGCGCGCGTCGTCACTTCGGAGTTCCTGCTCGATGTGAACGGGCAAGCCGCGGCGTCACATGTCGTCACGGCGCGGGCCCTCGGCGGCAATGCGTTTGCGAAGGCGGCGCCAGGCGGCATCCCGCTCTCCGAGGTTGCCGAAGAACTGCCGGGCTGAGGCGAACACAGAGGGCATCCCGCACGCATTTCCGAAAGAAAGCAGTGCGGGTCGGCACCTCGTGTCGGGGGACCGTTTTCGATCCGGATCGTCGGGCGCATGGTGCTGAACCGCAACCCCGACAACTTCTTCGCCAAGACCGAACAGGTCTGGCCCTCGCAGCCTCGCCGGACGAGCGATGCGGGTGTCGGAAATTTCCCTCTTGAAATCCGCGATGGCTTGCCTATCTTTTCTTCCGTCGGAAATTGGTCGACCGAAAAGGAGGTATTGAAATGACCATGAACTTGCTCAAGCAAATCGCCGGCTCTCGCTTGCCAGTCACGTTCTATCGCAACGAAGACATCGACGGAGTCAGGGTGCTCCGGGCCGCCGGCCTCATCGTGGCGCTGGTGCCATCGCCCTCGAACCCGTTGTCCCTGTCGGGCGCTCCCTCGGCCGCCCAGGTGCTGGCGGTGACCCAGAAGGGACGCGAGGAACTGGCGAAATTCAGCTATCCGGAATCCCCGCCGCCGCGATGGCGGAACCGTTCCCCGCGGATCACCGCGTGGCGCCACTTGGGCGCCAGCGGCCCGCCGCGATCGGCCGATGCGCACACCTTGCCGCAGTAGGCCTCGGCCCGAAACCCGTTTTCCAGATTCCAGATTCTTGGAGGTTCCAACATGTACCGATCTTTCTTCCCACGCGACATGCTCGCCGAGATGGATCGCCTGCAGCGGGACATGCAGCAGGCATTCGACCTGGCACCCACCATCCGCGGCTTTGGCAGCAACGGATTCCCCGCACTGAATGTCGGCGCGACGCCGCAGGCGGTGGAGATCTATGCGTTTGCGCCCGGTGTCGATCCGGCCACGCTGGAAGTCAATCTCGAGCGCGGCCTGCTGACCATCGCGGGCGAGCGCAAGAGCGTGCTGCCCGCAGCCGAGGCGAAGGCGGCCGTCCACATCAACGAGCGCTTCGAGGGCGCGTTCCGCCGGATGCTCACGCTGCCCGACGATGCCGACCCGGAGGCGGTCGAGGCCAGGCTGCGCGACGGCGTGCTGCGCATCACCATCCGCCGCCGCGCGTCGGCCCAGCCCCGCCGCATTTCCGTCCAGTGATGAGATCAAGGAGATGAACACCATGAGCAACGACATCCAGACCCAACGCGCCGGCGGGCCCGGTGCTCCCGAACATGCCGACCTGAAGCAGGCGGCGCCGCGCTATGGCAATGCGGCGTTGACGCCGCCCGTGGACGTGGTCGAGGATGCGGGCGGCATCACCCTGTACGCGGACCTGCCCGGCGTCTCGCGCGAGAACCTGAACCTTCATGTCGAGGCGGAGACCCTGACCATCGAGGCCGAGTCCGGATTGACGGTGCCCGACGGCCTGAAGACCAGCCATACCGAGGTCGGGCTCGGGCGGTTCCGCCGCGTGTTCACACTCAGCAAGGAACTGGACACGGAGAAGGTTTCGGCCGAACTCGCGCAAGGCGTGTTGACGCTGCGAATTCCCAAGGCCGAACATGCCAAGCCGAGGAGGATCGACATCCAGGTCGCCTGAGCGGCCGGCCGCTCGAGAGCCCTCGACGGCGTTCGACGGCGGTGGTCCTTCCGGCCGCCGCCGCCGTCATTTCAATCGGCCTTCCTTCGAGCCTGGCGACATCGCTCGCCGTCGCAGGTTACCGCGAGAGCCCGACCGCAGCCATCAGGAAGCGGAACACGACCGCCACCACGAACATCACGCCAACGCTCGCGAGCCAGATACCGGCGAGCCAGCCGAGGCGGCGCCGCCAGTTGCGTGGCGGGCGCGCGGTGCCTTCAGTGGTATCCGTCGCCATGCCGCACCTTGCCGCGAAAGACCCAATAGCTCCAAGCCGTGTACATGAGGATGACCGGAATGATCAGCAGCGCGCCCACCAGCGCGAAGCCCAGGCTCTGTGGCGGGCCGGCCGCCTGCCAGATCGAGATGTCCGGCGGAATCACGTTCGGCCAGAGGCTGATGCCCAGGCCCGTGTAGCCGAGGAACAGCAGCGCGAGCGTCAGCACGAAGGGCGCGGCATGCCCGTCGCCGCGCAGCGTGTGCAGCAGCCGCCAGCTGGCCACGCCCACCAGGAGCGGCACCGGCAAGAAGTACAGCAGGTTCGGCAGCGTGAACCAGCGCCGCGAAATGGCCTCGTGCGCGAGCGGCGTCCACACGCTCAGCATGCCGATCACCGCGAGCATCGCCCACACCAGGGGCCGCGCGAGCGCGCGCATGCGCTGCTGCAGTTCGCCCTCGGTCTTCATCACGAGCCAGGTGGCACCGAGCAGCGCATAGGCGGCGACCAGCGCGAGGCCGGTGAATATTGAGAAAGGCGAGACCCAGTCGAACGGGCCGCCCGAGAAGTTGCCGTCGACCACCTTCAGCCCGTTGAGAAACGCGCCCAGCGTCACGCCCTGGAAGAAGGTGGCGGTGAACGAACCGCCGATGAACGCCGCGTCCCACCAGCGGCGCTTTCCCGCGCGCGCCTTGAAGCGGAACTCGAAGGCCACGCCGCGAAAGACGAGCCCGACCAGCATGAGGATGAGCGGCAGGTAGAACGCGCTCAATATCACCGCATAGGCCAGCGGAAACGCCGCCAGCAGGCCGGCGCCGCCGAGCACCAGCCAGGTCTCGTTGCCGTCCCACACGGGCGCGACGGTGTTCATCATCACGTCGCGGTCTTCCTTGGCGGGCACGAGGGGAAAGAGGATGCCGATGCCCAGGTCGAAGCCGTCCATCACCACGTACATCATGATCCCGAAGAGGATGATCACGGCCCAGATCAGCGGAAGGTCAATGCCCATGGCCAGCCTCCGGTGCGGCGAGGTCGCCTTCCGCGTCCACGCCTTCGCTCGCGGCCGACAGCGGCCGCATCGGATGGCGCGGCTCGCCCGGCCCGCCATGCACGGGCGCCTCGGGCGGTTCGCGGTCGCCTTCGGACGGGCCCTTGGCGATCAGCCGCAAGCCATAGGCCGTGCCGGCGCCGAACACCGCGATGTAGACCAGCACGAACAGCGCGAGCGTGAAGCCGACCTGCGACGCCGAATGCTGCGGCGAGACCGCATCGGCGGTGCGCATGAGGCCGTACACCACCCAGGGCTGGCGGCCGATCTCGGTCGTGTACCAGCCCGCGAGGATGGCCACCAGACCCGCGGGCGACAGCACCAGCGCGAAGCGCAGGAAGAGCCGGTTGGAAAAGACGCGCTCGCGCCTTCGCAACCACAGGCCCCAGAACGCGAGCGCGATCATCAGCACGCCCAGGCCGACCATGAGGCGGAAGGTCCAGAACACGATGGTGGAGTTCGGCCGGTCCTCGGGCGGGAAGTCCTTCAGCGCCGGGATCTGCCCGTCCCAGCTGTGCGCGAGCAGCAGGCTGCCTGCACGCGGAATCTCGATGGCGTAGCGCGTGACCTCGGCCGCCATGTCAGGCCAGCCGAACAGGATGAGCGGCACGCCTTCGCCCTCCGGCGTGCGTTCCCAGTGGCCTTCGATGGCGGCGAGCTTGGCTGGCTGGTGTTCCATGGTGTTCAGGCCGTGCTGGTCGCCGATGAGCGCCTGTATCGGCGCGGCCGCCAGCAACATCCACAGCGCCATCGAGAGCATCGTGCGCACCCGCGTGTTGTCGCGCCCGCGCAGCAGGTGCCAGGCTGCGGCGCCGCCGACCATCAGCGCGGTGGCGATGTACGAAGCAACCACCGTGTGCGCAAGGCGGTAGGGGAACGACGGATTGAAGATCACCCGCAGCCAGTCGACCGGCACCACGCGGCCGTCGATGATCTCGTGGCCCTGCGGTGTCTGCATCCAACTGTTCGAGGCAAGGATCCAGGTGGCCGAGATCAGCGTGCCGATCGCCACGGCCAGCGTCGAGACGAAATGCAGCCCCGGTCCGACGCGGTCGCGCCCGAAGAGCATCACGCCGAGAAAGCCGGCTTCGAGGAAAAACGCGGTGAGCACCTCGTAGGCGAGCAGCGGCCCGGTCACGCCGCCGGCAAAGCGCGAGAAGTTGCTCCAGTTGGTGCCGAACTGGTAGGCCATGACCAGGCCCGACACCACGCCCATGCCGAAGGCGACCGCGAACACCTTGATCCAGAACTGGTAGAGGTCGATGTAGACCTTGCGCCCGGTGCGCAGCCACAGGCCCTCGAGCACGGCGAGATAGCTCGCGAGCCCGATCGTGAGCGCCGGAAAGACGATGTGGAATGAGATCGTGAAACCGAACTGGATGCGCGCTAGCGTAAGGGAGTCCATGGCTGGGGCGTTTTCGTTGGTTGCGGCACATCGGTTCTGTGCCTACGTCATTGGACGCCTGGCGGCGGCTCTTGGGAATAGGACAGTTCGCCCTTGGACATTTCGTCCCGCCCGGCGCCGTGAGTGCTGCAGACCGACTTCGCCTCGCCGTGCCGCTGCGGGGCAGGGGGTGGGGCGCCCGCTCTCAAGCCGCCGACGCAGCCCCGCCATCGCCGGCCTGCATCGTTCCCTTGTGTTGGGACTCGCCCGGAAAGCGGTGTTGGAAAGCTGACGCGCCGGGAATGTCGAGCTCGATCCAGGCCGGCGCATGATCGCTCGCACCGGTGCGCCCGCGCACGTTGCGGTCCACCCTCGGCACTGCGAAGCATCGGTGCGCGTTCGGCGTTCAGCAGCAGATGGTCGATGCGAAGTCCGGCGTCGCGCGGATAGCGATTGCGCCAGTACATCCAGAAGGGAACGGCACGCGGTCGGGATGGCTCGCACGAAACGCATCGGTCCAGCGCTCGGCCCGCGCATAGAGCCTGCGTGCTTCCAAGATCTGCCTTGCGCTGTCTAGTCGAGGCTTGGGCGGGTGATTTTATTTAACATAATACACATTGTGTTCTTTAATCATTCGCCAAGTTAGCCCCCAATTCCGGCCCCGCACAAGAGAATACGCTCAGGAGCCCTGCGGACTGACCGACGCCAACGACGGATCGAAATCCGCTTCCACGCGTCCGATGTCCGGCACCCGCTGATACCGCAGCACGCGATATCCAGCTTCGATCAGCATCGCGTCCCGGTCTGGATCGCGCCGGGCCTTGTCCTTTTGATTTTTGTCGCCGAGCTCGACCACAGCCACGACTTTGAACGAGCGGTCGCACACGACGAAGTCGGCGATCTTGCGGCTGAATGTGCTGCGCGCCGCGCGCGTGCGGGCCGTGAGCAAGGCGCCGAAGCTGACCTGCGGCAGTACCACCAGGTCCGGGAGCGTTTGCACGAGGCGGTTGTACATCGCCTGCTCGCGCGCAGTGAGTGGTGCCCGGGCCTTGGGCTTATCGACGAAGTTGCTGGTGTTTTGCTCGGACCTTTTCTTGGCCACCACCAGAAACACCAGCACGCCGACAACCAACAAAACGACCATGAATAGGAACGTATTCATCTCTGCTTCTCCTTCTCTACAGAGTCTCGCACGAGTGCGCAGGCGCCCTTTTATTGACCTTTTGCCGGGCCCGCAAGGCGATGAAATCAGCCCTCAACGCTTGGGCGAATTTCCGGATCCTCTGCCTTCGTAGTTCACTCCCTTGGTCTGCTTGATCTCGATCTTCTTCGCGTCAGGACAGGGCTCGTTCGAATACACGACCTTGCCGCCCTGCACGCATTTGTAGATCGAGTGCTGGGCCCCGGCGTCGAATGCGACCGTCGTCAAACCCAGTGCGAGCGCAACGCCGCCCCATCTCACCATTTGCCGTCCTTCGGCACCGGCTTCGGGCCAGCCTTGGCATTCATTGCGGCCGTGATGAGCTGCGCCGCTTCCGTACGGTTCGCCTTGTTCGCGAAGTCGACCGCTGTCATACCCAACTGATTTTTCATCGTCGTGTCAGCGCCTTCGGCCAGCAGCAGCTTCACGGCTTCGCCCGAGCCGTACATGGCAGCCATCATCAACGGCGTGGTGCCGTTGGGCGACTGCGCATCGATGAAGGCGTAGTTGTCGAGCAGCACTTTCATGATCGTCAGCTGGCCGCTGGTGGCCGCGTAATGCAGCGGCGTCCAGCCGGTCTTGTTGACGGCTGCATCGCGCTTGAGCAGTTGGGTGACCAGATCCTGCTGGCCCTTGATGGCCGCCAGCATCAGCGGGGTTTCGTCTTTGGCGTTGGCGATGTCCACGTTGAGCTGCGGCGATTCGAGCAGCACCTGGATGACCTTCGGCGACGGTTCGCGCAACGCGATGAGCAAGCCGGTCTGGCCGTTTTCGTCGCGCGTGTTCGGATCGAACCCGCGCTGGAGCAGGCTGCGCACGCCGCTGGCGTTGTCGCCGCGCACGGCACGGAAAAAGTCCTCGAATGATCCTGCGTGCGCTGCAAAAGATGCAGCAATGACAAGGAGATAAAGTGACTTCTTGAAGTAGTTTTTCATGATCTGACGTCCCTGAATAATGTGTCGAAGTTGTCGCTCGTTGCCTTGGCGATGGCCTCCACGGGCAGGTTTCGCAGTTCGGCAATCTGTTGTGCCACATAGGGCACATACGACGGATTGTTGGTCTTGCCGCGGTACGGCACGGGCGCCAGATACGGACTGTCGGTTTCGATCAGCATGCGATCGAGCGGCACGAAGGCGGCCACGTCGCGCAGACCCTGCGCCTTCTTGAAGGTCAGGATGCCCGAGAACGAGATGTAGAAGCCCAGGTCGAGTGCCGCGCGCGCGACCTCGGCGGTTTCGGTAAAGCAATGAAACACGCCGCCGGCCGCACCCGCGGAGCCGTCTTCGCCCTCCTCCTTGAGGATCGCAATCGTGTCGGCCGAGGCCTCGCGGGTATGGATGATGAGCGGCTTGCGGGTCTGCTGCGCCGCGCGGATGTGCACGCGGAAGCGGTCGCGCTGCCACTCCATGTCGGCGATGCTGCGGCCGCCCTTGCGTTCTTCCATCTGGTAGTAGTCGAGGCCGGTCTCGCCGATGGCCACCACGCGGGGCCGGGCCGAGAGGCGCACCAGGTCTTCGACGCTGGGCTCGGCGATGTCCTCGTTGTCGGGGTGCACGCCCACGCTGGCCCAGAAGTTGTCGTAGCTGGCGGCGAGCGCCTGCACGTCGTCGAACTCCTCGAGCTTGGTGCAGATGCAGAGGGCCCGGTCGACCTTGGCCGCAGCCATGGCGGCGCGGATCTGCGGCATCTGGTCCGCGAACTCAGGGAAGGTCAGGTGGCAATGGGAGTCTGTGAACATCGGAAATGGCAGTGGAGTCAGCGCCCCAGTCACAAATACATGAAGCGGCGCCGAGCACGGAGTTCCGCGTCACCAGGGACAGCGGAAAACTCAAATGGTTTGGGTTGGGCGGTCCGACGCCATCGAGCCGCCAAGGGCTGCCTCGATGCGCGCCTTCAATTGGCGCGATTTGTCATCCGAAGGAAAACGGATGCCGACACCGGGCGCCCGGTTGCCGGCGGCGCGTGCCGGCGTGATCCACGCGACCTTGCCTGCCACTGGATAGCGCTGCGGGTCTTCGGGCAGCGTCAACAGCACATAGACGTCGTCGCCCAGCCGGTATTCGCGCGTGGTCGGAATGAAGATGCCGCCCTCGGCAAAGAGCGGGATGTAAGCCGCATAGAGCGCCCCCTTCTCCTTGATGGCGAGCTGGATGACGCTCGGCCTGGCGGGCGTGGTGGCTGCGGACGCAGCGGGGGCGGGGGCGACAGGTTGGTTCATGGGCGGCGAGCGGCTGAGTTTAGGGTGCTTCGCGCTTCGCTCACAAGCGCTTCGAGCATGAGACCTGCATTGAACGGATGTTCCGCGGTTCGCGCGGCATTCGCGAGCGACTTCGACCAACGCGCCAACGCCAGCCGCGATGGCGCAGCCGGCAGGTCGGCCGCCTCGAAGAAACGTGGTTCGGCACCATTGCCGACCGCCATCAGGTCATGGCAGAGCTTCTGCAGCGCGCCGACGGCCTGGGCGGGCGCATGGTCCGACAGCGCGCCCACGTCGCCACGCGAAATGGCCTTGGGAAACAGCGACCAGGCCTTGGGCGATTGGCCGGAACGCGCGAGCCGCAAAGCGTCGCTCGGCCGTCCACCGGCGGCGCGCAACAAGGCAGCGGCATCGGCGGCCGGAACATCTTGCGCCACGAGCCAGGCTTCGGCCTCGGCCGTTTCGGGCCACGGCAGCGTGAAGCCGAGGCAGCGGCTGCGAATGGTCGGCAGCAACTGCCACGCCGCCTCGCTGGCGAGCACGAAGCGCACATCGCCGACCGGCTCCTCCAGCGTCTTGAGCAGCGCGTTCGCGGTGATGGTGTTCATCCGCTCGGCCGGATACACCAGCACGACCTTGCCGCGCCCGCGCGCGCTGGTGCGCTGGGCAAAGCCGACCGCGTCGCGCATCGCCTCGACGCGGATCTCGCGGCTTGCCTTGCGTTTCTTGTCGTCGATGTCGGCCTGGGCCTTCTCGTCGAGCGGCCAGCCGAGTTCCTGCATGGCGACTTCGGGCATCAGCACGCACAGGTCGGCGTGGGTGCGGACCTCGATGGCATGGCAGCTCGCGCAGTGGCCGCAGGCGGCACCGCCCTCTTCCGCCGGCTGCTCGCACAGCCAGGCGGCTGCGAGCGCCAGCGCGAGTTCGTATTGACCGATGCCCGATGGCCCTTGCAGCAGCCACGCATGGCCGCGCTGACGCAGCAGTTCGGCGAGCGGCTGGCGCAGCCAGGGTGTGAGGACCGGCGCGCTCATCGTGCGGCCCCAGTGTTCAGCGCGCCGCGCGCCACCAGCGCCGTTTCGATCTGCTGCCAGACCTGGTCGCGCGCCTGGCTGGCGTCGATGCGAATGAAGCGTCGTGCGTCGGCGGCTGCGCGGTCTGCATAGCCTTGGGCTACGCGACGGAAGAACTCGACCGGCTGCGCCTCGAACTTGTCGGGCACGCGCGCACCGGCCAATCGCTGCGCCGCGGTCTCGGGCGCGAGGTCGAACCACAGCGTGATGTGCGGCTGCAGCAGCCCTTCCGCCCTGCCCCCTTGTGCCCACTGTTCCAGCGTCGACAGCACGGCTGCATCGAAGCCACGTCCCGCGCCCTGGTAGGCAAAGGTGGCATCGGTGAAACGGTCGCACAGCACGAGGTCGCCGCGCGCAAGCGCCGGTTCGATGACCTGCACGATGTGGTCGCGCCGCGCTGCGAACACCAGCAGCGATTCGGTCAGCGGGTCCATCGGCTGCTCCAGGATCAGCCCGCGCAGCGTTTCCGCCAGCGGCGTGCCGCCGGGCTCACGCGTGCGAACGACTGTCCGGCCCTGTGCCTTGAAGAGCGCTTCCATCGCATCGAGGTGGCTCGACTTGCCCGCGCCATCGATACCTTCCAGCGTCAGAAACAGACCTTCGCTCATTGCGTTGCCTTCGGTTTGGTGTCGCTGCTGCTGCCACCGCCGCGCTGGTACCGGTTGACCGCGCGGTTGTGGTCGTCGAGCGAACTGCTGAACTGGCTCGTGCCATCGCCGCGCGAAACGAAGTAGAGCGACTTGCTTTGCGCCGGCTGCACCGCCGCCAGCAGCGCGGCCTTGCCCGGCATCGCAATCGGCGTGGGCGGCAGGCCGCCGCGGGTGTAGGTGTTCCAGGGGGTGTCGGTCTGCAGGTCTTTCTTGCGCAGGTTGCCGTCGAAGGTGGCGCCCAGGCCGTAGATCACCGTGGGGTCGGTCTGCAGCGGCATGCCGATGCGCAGGCGGTTGGTGAAGACGGCGGCGATCTCGGCGCGGTCGTTGGCCTTTCCTGTCTCCTTTTCGACAATGCTGGCCAGAATCAACGCCTCATCGGCCGATTTGAGGGGCAAATCGGCCGCGCGCGCCGCCCAGGCGGCCTCGAGCTTCTTGTCCATGGCTCGCATTGCGCGCTGCAACAGGGCGATGTCGGTCGAGCCCTTCGAATAGGTGTAGGTGTCCGGGAAGAAGCGGCCTTCGGGGTGCACGCCCGGCTTGCCCAGCTTGGCCATCAGCGCCTCGTCGGTCAGGCCGACGCTCTCGGGCTTGAGCTGGTCGGCCTTGCCGAGTGCGGCGCGCACCTGTCGCATGTTCCAGCCCTCGACCAGCACCAGGCTGCGCGTGGCTTCTTCGCCGCGCACCAGGATGTTGAGCAGCAGCTTGGGCGTCACGCCACGTTCCAGCTCGTAGCTGCCGGCGCGCATCTGGCGGTCCTGCCCCGAGACGCGGAACCACAGGTAGAGCAGTTGCGGCTGCACATCGACGCCGGCATTGGCCACCGCCTGGGCAATGCCGCGCGGCGTGGTGCCGGGATCGATGGAGAGATCGGCGCTGGGCGCCGACATCTTGAGCGGCTGGTGCACCCACCAGAGTCCGCCGGCGCCGAGCGCGAGCGCGATCAGGGCGGCCAGCAGGAAGAGCGTAAGAAAGAAGCTGCGCACGAATCCGATGGGAAGCGGTGGATAGATGGGAAAAGGGAGGGAGTCCCTGACGCCCGGAAGGAACAGGCCCGGCCATGATAATTCAGCGATGACCACAGTCGTTCTCAACGGGGTAGCCACCCTCTCGCACCTCGGCGTGATTCGCGCCGAAGGCCCCGATGCCGCCAGCTTCCTGCACGGACAGCTGACCCAGGATTTCTCCCTCCTCGGCGCCACCGAAGCCCGTCTGGCCGCGCTCTGCACCGCCAAGGGCCGCGTGATCGCGAGCTTCATCGGCATCCGGCCGCAGCCCGAATCGATCCTTCTCGTGTGCAGCCGCGACATCCTTGCCGCGACGCTCAAGCGCCTGTCGATGTACGTGCTGCGCGCCAAGGTCAAGCTGACCGACGCCACCGACCAGTTCGCGCTCTGCGGCCTGGCCGGCACCGCGCTCACCGCCAACGGCCTCGATGCGGCCACGCCGCCCGGCAAGCGCACCGCCATCGGCGACGACATCAGCGTGGTTTCGCTCTACCCGGCCGACAGCGTGCCGCGCGCGCTCTGGATCGCTCCCGCCGACCATGCCGCACCGGCCGGCCCGAAGCTCGATGCCGATCTCTGGCAATGGAGCGAAGTCCGCAGCGGCATCGTGACCGTGACCACGCCCATCATCGAAGCCTTCGTGCCGCAGATGATCAATTACGAATCGGTGGGCGGCGTGAACTTCAAGAAGGGCTGCTACCCCGGCCAGGAGATCGTGGCGCGCAGCCAGTTTCGCGGCACGCTCAAGCGGCGCACCTACCTCATGCAAGCCGATGCGCCCGTGGCGGTGGGCCAGGAAGTGTTCGCGGCCGACGATGGCGAGCAACCGGTGGGCACGGTGGCCCAGGCGGCGCAGGCCCCCGACGGCGGCGGCTGGTCGGCGCTGGTCTCGATGCAGATCTCGGCGCTCGAGGCCGGCGGACTGCATGCCGGCGCTGCCAGCGGTCCGGCTTTGACGGTCGAGCCGCTGCCCTATCCCTTGCTCGAAGACATCTGATCTGTCTTCCCCCAACGCCCCGATCCAAAGGGGCGTTCGGCGCCATCGAAAAAGATGGCGCCATTTTTTTGCGTACCGCTTAACCCCGCCGTCGATGCTGCGCCGTAGAAGCCTGCATCGATCCACTCCTGGCAAGGAAGAGCACCATGAAGCGCAGACTTTTTTCCACCGTCCTGGCCCTGACCGCCTTCACCACCGGCCTGTCGGCTTGCGCCGAAAGCCCGGCCCGCCCGTTCGCGCCGCCCTCCTCGTCCAGCCGCATCGGCTCGATCATGCAGATCGCCATCGTCGATCGCACGACCGGCGCCGAGCTCCCGATCTACCGCCACCGCGGCGAATACTGGGTGGCCGGCCGTCCCGGCGCGCGCTACGCCATCCGGGCGCGCAACGCGATGGGCGAACGCATCATGGCCGTGATGTCGGTGGACGGCGTCAACGTCGTCACCGGCGAAACCGCAGGCATCGGGCAGACCGGCTATGTGTTCGGTGCCCGCGAGTTCAGCGATATCACCGGCTGGCGCAAGAGCGATTCGCAGATTGCCGCCTTCGAGTTCGCCTCGGCCGGCAACTCCTATGCGAGCCGCACGGGCCGCCCCGACGACGTCGGCGTGATCGGTGTCGCGCTGTTCCGCGAGAACGTGCCGGTGCCGCCGCCTCCTCCAATCGCGCCCTACCCAAGCCGCGACGAGTACAGCGCCCGCGACCGGGAACTGCGCAGCGAGTCGTCTGCCTTGGGCGATGCCCGGGCCAAGTCGGCGCCCGCCGAGGCGGAAGCGTCGGCCCAGGCCCCGGCCGGCAACATGGCGCGCCGCCAGGCACCGGCCCCGAGCCTGGGCACGGCCCACGGCCGCCGCGAAACCTCGTACGTCGGCAAGACGAATTTCGAGCGCGCGCAGTCGACGCCCGACGAAGTGGTCCGCATTCGCTACGACAGCCGCGAGAACCTCGTCGCCGCGGGCGTGATCCCGGTGCCGCCCACCCCGCGCTGGCCGCGTCCGGCCGGCCCGTCGCCGTTCCCCGGCTCGGACCCCGGCTACGTGCCGGACCCGCCCAGCCGCTACTGATTCGCGAAGCGGTTCAGCGCAGCGACCGGCGCATCTCGACGTGCGGGATGCCGGCCTCTTCGAATGGCGCGCCGTGCACCGCGTAGCCCAGCCGCGCATAGAACCGCTCGGCGCTGCGCTGCGCGTTGAGCGCCACTTCGCGGTCGCCGCGCGTCCGGGCTGCTGCTTCCAGCGCCTGCATCACGGCCGCCCCGTGCCCGCCACTGCGCAGCGTGCGGTGCACCGCCATGCGGCCGATGTGGGAGACGCCGTCTTCCGCGTCGAGCAGCCGCCCGGTCGCGATGACCTGCCCGAGGCGGTTGCGCGCCACCGCATGCAGCACGACGGCATCGTGTGCGTCCCACTCCAATTCCTTCGGGATGTTCTGCTCCTCGATGAACACCGCGCGCCGCAGCGCGCTCGCGCCTTCGCCCAGTGCATCCCAGCCGCCCGTCTCCACGGTGCGCATCGGCTCGCCGGCCTCGAATCCCAGCAGCACCTCGCGCAATGCCGCGGGCACCGGCTTCGAGGTCTGCGTGGCCGGGTCGGCGAACACATAGACCAGTTCGCAGCCGACCAGGTACTGGTCCTGCCGGAACAACGCGCCCTCGAACACGATCGACGAGTTGCCGATGCGCGCGCACTTCATGCCCACGTCGATCACGTCGTCCATGCGCGCCGAGGCGCGGAAATCGATCGTCGCCTTGCGCACGTAGAGGTCGCCGCCCAGCGAATGCATCGCCTCTTCGTACGGCAGCGCCATCGCGCGCCAGTAGTCGGCGATGGCGGTGTCGAAGTACATGAGGTAGTGCGCGTTGAAGACGATCTTCTGCATGTCCACCTCGGCCCAGCGCACCCGCAGGCGGTGGAAAAAGCGGAAGTCCTCGCGTCGGTTCGCTGTTGCTGTCTCTGTCGTCATGGTGCCAATGCTTCCTTGAGTGCCCGGGCCGCATCGCCGTGCGCCTGCAGCGCTTCGGGCAATGCGCGGCCCATCTTGATGAATTCGTGGATCACGCCGCGGTAGATCTCCAGGTCGACCGCCACGCCCGCGGCGCGCAGCTTGTCGGCGTAGGCGATGCCTTCGTCCACCACCGGGTCGCATTCCGCGAGGCCGATCCATGCGGGCGCCACGCCGTCGACGTCGTCGGCCAGGAGCGGCGCAAAGCGCCAGTCGTCGCGGTCGGCCGGCGTGCGGACGTACTGCGCGAAGAAGAAATCGATCATTGCCTTCGTGAGCAGCGGGCCGTGCTCGAAGCGACGGTGCGAGGCCGTGTCCTGGTGGGCTGTCATTCCGGGGTAGACCAGCAATTGCAGCGCGAGCGGCAGGCCCGCATCGCGCGCGAGGATGGCGCATACGGCGGCCAGCGTGCCGCCGGCGCTGTCACCGCCCACCGCCAGGCGCGTGATGTCGATGCCGATGCGCCCGCCCTCGTGCGCGAGGAACGCGAAGGCGTCCCACGCATCGTTCGATGCGGTCGGAAACTTGAACGCGGGCGCCAGCCGGTAGTCCACCGACACCACCGCGCAGCCGCTCTTGTGGCTCAGCACACGACACAGCGTGTCGTGCGTGCGGATGTTGCCCACCGTGAAGCCGCCGCCGTGAAAGTACATCAGCGCCGGCAGCACGGCCGTCGAGGGCGCATAGAGCCGCGCGGGAATCGCGTAGCCGTCGCGCGCGGGGATGGTGAAGTCCTCGATGCGCGCCAGTTCGGGCTTGGGCACTTCGAGCACGCCGGCGCCTTTTTCGTAGGAGGCCTTGGCCTCGTCGGGCGAAAGCTGATCGAGCGTCGGGTGGCCGGCGCGCGCCATGCGCTCGACCACGCTGGCCATCTTCGCGGTCAGCGGGTGCTGGGGGAATGTCGTGGGAGGGTTGCCTGTCATGCTCGCTTGTCTGCTTGCTTACTTACTTATTTTTGAATGTCACGACCACGGGTTGCGTGCGCGAGAGGCCTTCGTAGGTCACCAACACGGTCTGCCCCGCCTTGGGCGGCAGCAGCGGAGAGAACGAGCCCAGGCTGACGAGGTCGCCGGGCTTCAGGGCCAGGCCCTCTTTTGCGAGCGCGCCGGCCAGCCACACGACCGCGTTGAGCGGGTGCTCGAGGATGTCGGCACCCTTGCCGCGCGCGAGCTCCGCGCCCTGCCCGTCCCTCATCACCACCGTCATGTCGCGCAGGCTCTCGAGCAGCCAGGCCTGTCCGCCGGCCGTGGTGGGCACATCGACCGGCAGGCCTTTCACGCCAAGCCGCGCCGCCACGTTGATGGCCGCAAGGCCCGGCCCGTTGAGCCTGGGCGGCGTCTGCACCGCGAGGTCAGGCAACTCGATGAAGGGAATGACCTGATCGATGTTCGCCAGCACGTCGGCCGGCGTCTTCGCGCTGTTGATGTCGGCACTTTTCACGCGCACCAGCATGTCGGCCTCGAAGAGCGGCCGCGCACCGAAGGCCGCATCGACCACCGCGCCGCTGTCCAGCACCATGCCCTGGTAGAGCACGCCCCACACCGGCTTGTCGTAGTTGAAGCGCTTCTGCACCGCGGGGTTCGTGAGGCCGGCCTTGTAGCCGATGACCGCGCCGTGCTTGCGCGCCAGCAGCGCGTTGAGCTTGGCGCGCGTGCACGCGGCATCGGCTTCATCGAGGTTCTCGATGTCGGCGGCAGGCGTGCGGGCTTCGCGGGCCGCGAAGAAATCGGCTACCTGCGCATCGCCGAGGCAGGCGGCATGCGCTCCCGCGGATGCTGCGGCCACGAGTGTGCCGAGCGTGACAGCGGCAAGGGTTTTGTTCATGTGCAAGGCTGTCCCCTGTTGTTAGATTCGGATGGTCCGCAATCGTACTTCCCCGACGCTTTCTCCCACGTCCGGGCACCCACCTACGTCAACACGTCCCACGATCCCATGGCACTCATCCAGTACCTCACCCAGATCCAGTTCGAATTCGGCGCGATCAAGCTCTTGTCCAGCGAATGCGCGCGCATCGGCATCCACCGCCCGCTGATCGTGACCGACGCCGGCGTGCGCGCGGCCGGCGTGCTGCAGAAGGCGCTCGACGCCATCGCCGACCTGGAGGTCTCGGTGTTCGACCAGACCCCTTCCAACCCCACCGAGGCCGCCGTGCGCGCGGCCGTCGAGCTCTACCGCAGCGGCCGCTGCGACGGCCTCATCGCCGTGGGCGGCGGCTCGGCCATCGACTGCGCCAAGGGCGTGGCGATTGCCGCCACGCACGAAGGCCCGCTCAAGACCTACGCGACTATCGAAGGCGGCTCGCCGAAGATCACCGACCGCGCGGTGCCGCTGATCGCGGTGCCCACCACCAGCGGCACCGGCAGCGAAGTGGCGCGCGGCGCGATCGTCATCGTCGACGACCACCGCAAGCTCGGCTTCCACAGCTGGTTCCTGATGCCCAAGGCAGCGATCTGCGACCCCGAACTCACGCTCGGCTTGCCGCCCAAGCTCACCGCCGCCACCGGCATGGACGCCATTGCGCACTGCATGGAGACCTTCATGTCGGCCGCATTCAATCCGCCGGCCGACGGCATCGGCCTGGACGGCCTGGAGCGCGCCTGGCTGCACATCGAGCGCGCCACCAAGGACGGCAGCGACCGCGAGGCGCGCCTGAACCTCATGAGCGCCTCGATGCAAGGCGCGATGGCCTTCCAGAAGGGCCTGGGCTGCGTGCATTCGCTCAGCCACAGCCTGGGCGGCGTCGA
Source organism: Variovorax boronicumulans (assembly GCF_030812215.1). Classification (GTDB taxonomy): domain Bacteria; phylum Pseudomonadota; class Gammaproteobacteria; order Burkholderiales; family Burkholderiaceae_C; genus Variovorax; species Variovorax boronicumulans_C. The sequence goes on from NZ_JAUSSG010000007.1 coordinate 232,152, forward strand.
TCCGCGCCTGCACCACGGCACGCTCAACGCCCTCTTCCTGCCGGCGGTGATCCACTTCAACGCGGGTGCCGAGTCGGTGCAGAAGGAACGGCGCCTGCAGCGCATGGCGCAGGCCATGCACCTCGATTCGGCCGGCGACCTGGGCGATGCGATCCGCGACATGAACGCACGCCTCGGCCTGCCCAAGGGCCTGGCCGAAGTGGGCGTCACGCCCGCGCTGTTCGAGAAGATCATCGACGGCGCAATGGCCGACCATTGCCACAAGACCAATCCGCGGCTCGCTTCGCGCGACGACTACAAGGCGATGCTCGAAGCGTCGATGTAAGGAGGCATGGGGACCGGCGCTTGCCGTGCGGCCGTCATGGCCGCAAGGGCAAGCCTGGCGTCAATGGGGCGCGAGGCACTTCCACGCGTTCAATTCCTGATCTCCGGGAATGCCGCCGGAGGCATTCCTGGCAAGCGACGGCGCGCCGGCCAAGGCATTGGCGTCGTGCACCCATTTGTCGAGATCGGCAACCGCGCTCCAATTCAGTTGCAGTGGGCTCAATCCGATTCGCTTCAACAGCGAATTGGTGTTGTAGAAGCCGTGGCTGTAGTCCTCGACAAAGTAGGCGCGCACGGAATTGTTGACCTCACTCGCCGTCGCTTTCCTCGATAGCTTGCTGACGAACTCGCCGGCCTGGGTGCAAGGCACCAGGAAGTCCGAGGTCCCCTGGTAGATGATGATCTTCTTGCCTTTCTTGCCTGCCCTCTTCTGGCTTGCTGCGGCATCGAAGAAGTTGGCAAGATCACCCGGCTTGACATTCCACACTGGCGCCAGCGCATCCAGCAGCCGGTTGTAGCCGTCGTAATCCGCACCCGATTCGATGGCGACGTCCGCCAGATGCCGGGACGTTGCACCCAGTCCATTGCTCAAGGTCTGCTCCGACACATCCTGGCCGAACAGGCTGGTGAGCATGGCGGCGCCGCTGTTCCAGTTGACCACCCAATCGTTGACCGCCGCCGGCACTTCCAGTGTCTTGAGCAGATTGGTTTCGTCGACGGGCGGCGCACCCGCAATAACGCCGTCGTAGGCGTCGGGCCAGTTCGCAATGGCTTTCAATGCCTGCCTGCCGCCGGTGGAAATGCCGACGAAATAGGTGTCGGTGGGCGTCGCCTTCGTCAGCTTTTTCACCAGGTACAAGCCGACATCGAGGGATTTCTTGATGGAATCCTGCCCGAAATTCTTCACCGCCTCCTGCCTGGGCACGTCGCTCAGCTGCTTGCCGGGGCGCACGAACTGCGGATCGAACGCTTTCGACGATTCACCAGCGCCCGCGTCGCTCAGAACGACCGCGTAATTCGACAACGCCGCCCCCTGGCTCGAGGGCGAGAACTGCTGGTTGGCCTGCAGGCCCGCCGCCACGACGTCGGCGCTCCAGGCAAATCCGCCACCGCCGAGTTGGGCGAATTTTCCATTCCATTGCGATGGGATATAGACCTGGTAATTGATATCGGGCACTCGGTAATCGGGCGCCTTGACGGCAGGATCAATTCCGCCAGGGGACGTGGGCTGAATTGCTCCCTTGATCAGGCAATAGGAAGGAAATGCAAGCCAGACCTGCTCCACCGATGTGATCTTGAATCCTCCGGTTTTTGGCGAAGGAAATTTCGTGCTGCGGAAGTCATTGAGTACACCATCGCCGTACGCCGTGCCATTGAGCTGATTGGAACATGTCCAGATGAGGGTGCCGGAAATATCGCTGGCCGCATGCACCAATGAAAACAATCCACCGAAGGTCATTAACACGAAAATTGATCTGTGCAATCGCGAAAGCCGCCATTGCCCAATTCCAATAGACCCATTGTTTTCCGTCTTGGTCAAGATTTGTCTCCATTTGATTGAATTGAATATTCACGGGCGCCGTCCAATTGTTTTTGGATGACGCCGTGCCTTCTTTCGAGGCCGTGAAATTCTCAATCGCCTGGCAATGGCCCGCACTATCCCTGCGGCGCCATTCGAATGACCTTCAGTGCACGCCGCGCAAGTGCGTTATTCCGCCTTCACCCCTGCCGTGCGGATGACCTTGCCCCACTTGGCGGTCTCCGCGGTGATGAACGCATCGAACTCCTCGGGCGTGCTGCCCGCCGGAATCGTGCCCATCGCGTCGAGCTTGGCGCGCGTTTCCTCGCTCTTGATGATCCGCGCCACCTCTTCCGACATGCGCTTGACCACATCGCGCGGCGTGCCCGCCGGCGCCAGCATGCCGGCCCAGGTGCTGCCGGTGAAGCCCGCGAAACCCTGCTCGATGAAGGTCGGCACGTCGGGCGCGGCCGCCAGGCGCTTGTCGCCCGCCACGCCGATCAGCCGCACCTTGCCGGCCTTGGCCTGGTTGATCAGGCCGGTGGGCGCGTCGAAGAACAGCTGGATCTGCCCGCCCATCAGGTCCGTCAGCGCGGGCACCGCGCCGCGGTAAGGGATGTGGATCATGTAGGTCTGCGTGAGCGACTTCCACAGCTCGGTCGTCAGGTGCGCGGCCGATCCGTTGCCCGAGGAGCCGAAGCTCACCTTGCCCGGGTTGGCGCGCGCGTAGTCGATGAGCTCGCGCGCGGTCTTGAACGGCGCGTTGACGTTCACCGCGGCCAGCAGCGGCGAAATGCCCATCAGCGACACGCCTGACAGGTCCTTCTGCGGGTCGTAGGGCAGCTTCGGGTACAGCGTGGTGTTGGCCGCATATGCGGCGATGACGACGCCGAAGGTCGTGCCGTCGGCCGGGGCCTTGGCGATGGCATCGACGCCGATCAGGCTGTTGGCGCCGGGCTTGTTGTCGATGAGCACCGGCTGGCCGAGGCGCGTCTGCAGGCCGATCTGCACGAGCCGCGCCATCTGGTCGGTGAAGCCGCCCGGCGTGTAGGGCACGACGATGCGGATCGGCTTGCTGGGCCACGCGGTCTGCGCGAAGGCGGGAACGGCGAGGCTCGATGCGGCGGCGGCGAGCGCGAATCGGCGGCGTGTCAGCGTGGGAGGCTGGGGATGGGGCATGGCGGCTTGTCTCTTTCCTTGTGGCTTCTGAATGGATCGAACCATTCTCGAAGCGCCGCCAGCCACGCCCGTCAGGGTTTGTCCGGCCCGATCGGTCCGCGGGTCGTCATCGAGGTCAGCGCGGCACGCCGTAACCCAGCGGTCCGTCGACGACCTGGCCCTCGCACGCTGGGTCCCAGCTCACGAAATGGTCGCTGCCCACGCGGCATCGGTAGAAGCGTTGCGATGCTGGAAACCCCTGCTCGAACGAATAGCCCAGGATGGAGTGCAGGACCTGGCCTTCGCAGTTCGCATCCAGGCTGATGAAGTCGTTCTGCGCGACCGTCGACTGCACGCAGCGATAGATAGGCGCGCTTCTGGCGCCCGGGCGCGGCGAGAGGCTGAGCGCGATCGTCGCCTCTTTGACCGTGTTCGGCATAGGCCACGAGCTCTCGTAGTGGAAGGCACCCGACAGCCGCTGGATTTCGTAGTCGTTGATGCCGCCATGGGCCAGCGTGATCGCTGCATCGCCGCTGACGTTGCTTCCCGTGTTGGATGAAGAGAGATTCGTGAACGTGCCGACGCCGCGCGCCACGTTCCCGTTGACCTGCAACGAGGTGTCGATTGCCGAGCCTTGATTCAGGTAGAAGCCCACGCCAGGATGGTTGTAGATGTAGTTGCCCGAGAGCTGGATGTTGGACAGGGTCACGCCGTCGCTTGCGTTGGCAGTTCCGAGTTCGACAGCCGACACCTCGAGGCTGGAGCAATTGAAGCAGCGGCCATCGCCGAACACGTTGTTGACAACGCTCAGGTTGCTTGCGCGAACCAGGTACATCTGGCCACCGGTCGTGATTCCGCCACGTCCGTCGGGCCACAGGCCGTTGTAGTGGTTGCGGTTGAAGACGTTGTTGGCAATGACGTTGTCGCCGGGCGTCGTGCCCCCTGCGCCTTCGATCGCGAGGCCATTGGTTCGGGCGGCGGCGAACACCGAATTCCGCACCTGGATCCTGCTGCTGTTCTCGTACAGCGCATGCCCGATGTAGAGGCCGATGATCCCGGCATTGGACACAGAGGAATTCAGGAAGCTGAAGCCGTTCACGCCCCAGACATTGACCACATAGGCTTTGCCTTCGTGCACGTGGACATCGTCCAGGCGGATGTCGGATGAACGGGCGACATCGATGGTCGGCGGGCATTTGTCGTTGGGGCTGCACGGAGGCACCGCACCGTTCTCGTCGATGACGAGGCGCGACAGCTGGATGTTGGAGGCTTGGTTCGAGATGCGGATCGCGGGACAGGCCTTCTGTTGCGTGAGGCGCGTCAATCGGAAGCCGTTGCCGTCGAAAACCTTGTTCTGAAGTGCATTCACGTCCATCAATGGGCTACCTCCCGCCGCGCAGCAATCGTTCGCGCCGTTCACCCCGCACACCAGATTGGCGGTGAACCTGAAGGTGTCGTAGGAGCTTTGATATTGAAGACAGGAGGCCAGCGTAGCCAGGCTCCCGATATCGCAGGTGGCGGCATTGGCACCGCTCCAGAGGCCCAGGGCCATGAATGCCCCCAATGCTTGCCGTGCAAGGCGAGAGAAGAGATTTCCCATAAATGCTCCCTATGAATGGATTCGAGTGATTTTTGGACGCCGTGCGCCGTTGCGGACGCGGAGGCCGGGGTGCGGTCTCAGAGGGAGAGTATCTCTGCGGCGCTGCCGCGCGCCAGCCATTCCTGCAGCTCGTCCGAGAGCCGATCGGCCTCTCGCGTCGCCTTGCCCCAAGCCGAGATGCGCGCCTGCGCGTCGTTCTGGAAATGGATGAAATCCTTGCGGTCCGGCAGCTTGCCGTTGGGCAGCGACTTCACCCACTCGGGATCGGGCGCGAGCACCACCATGCGGTCCAGATAGCCGCTGGCCTTGTGGCGCCAACGCAAGCCCTTGTCGAGCCAGCCCGGCACCACGGCTTTCTGGAAGTGCGGGTACAGCACGATGCCTTCGTCGGCCGGCTGGTAGTCCAGGTGCAGGTGATAGTCGGTGATGCCGCCGTCCCAGTACGCGCCGCGCGGCGCGCCCGGAATGTCGTGCACCGCCGCGAGCAGGAACGGAATGGAGCACGAGGCCTGGAGCACCATGTTGAAGTTGGCCTCGCTCAACGCATGCTGGCGCGTACGGAAATCCTTGGTGCCGAAAGGCAGCGACGCGCCCGGCGTGGAGAACACGCAGCGCTCCAGCCACGCGCCCAGCCCCTTGCGGTGCAGGCTGTTGGTCGCGAAGGCGCCCAGGTAGCCGAACGGCGTGCGCGCCCTGCCCTCGCGCCCGAGGATGTGGCGTCCGCGCGAGGTCACCACGTGCAGCCGGTAGCGCGGGTGGCTCAGCACCTCGCCGATGCGTCCGCCGTAGAAGTCGACCAGGCTTTCGGCAAAGCGCTCGCTGAGCTGGTGCGGGCTCAACCGCTTCTGGCCCGGCGGCACTTCGAACTGCTGGCGCACGTAGTCGCGCTCGAAGCGCTGGAAGGCGGCCTCCGGGTCCGACAGGCAAGCCGTCGAGAGCCGCCATGCGCCGATCGACGCGCCCACCAGGTGCACTTGCTGGCTCGACTGCGTGAGCCAGCGGCCGAAGATGAAGCGGTCGAGCGGCCCGAGGATCAGGCCTTTGGGGCCGCCCGCCGCACCAGGGATGGTGCGGACGTCCCCGGGATTCAGGCCGTGCTGCTCGATGTGCTTGCGGGCCGCGGGGCCGGCGTAGATGCGGAGAGCCTTCATGCCGGGTGCGTCAGCAAGAACCGTGCAGCGCGGTTTACTTGCGCAACCCCTGCAGCTTGGCGAACGCGCTGGCCATCTGCCCCGCCGGCTGCGGCGAGTTGTCGCGCCGGCCTTGTTGCTGCTGGCCCCGCCCCGCCCCTTCGAAGCGGTTGTCGCGCGGCCCGTCGCGGCGCGCGGGCGCCGCATCGAGCTTCATCGACAAACCGATGCGCTTGCGCGCCACGTCCACTTCCATCACCTTGACCTTGACGATGTCGCCGGTCTTCACGACCTCGCGCGCATCGTTCACGAACTTGTGGCTCAGCTGGCTCACGTGCACCAGGCCGTCCTGGTGGACGCCGAGGTCGACAAAGGCGCCGAACTGGGCGACGTTGCTCACGGTGCCTTCGAGGATCATGCCCTCGACCAGGTCCTTGATGTCGTCCACGCCGTCGTTGAAGCGCGCCACCTTGAAGTCGGGGCGCGGGTCGCGGCCGGGTTTCTCGAGTTCGCCCAGGATGTCCTTGACCGTGATGACGCCGAATTTCTCGTTGGCGAAAAGCTCGGGCTTCAGGGTCTTGAGCATCTCGGCGCGGCCCATCAGCTCGGCGATGGGCTTGCCGGTCTTCACGATGATCTGTTCGACCAGCGGATAGGTTTCCGGGTGCACGCCGGTGATGTCCAGCGGGTCGGCGCCGCCGCGGATGCGCAGGAACCCGGCGCTCTGCTCGAAGGCCTTGGGGCCGAAGCCGGTCACGTCGAGCAACTGCTTGCGAGTGGAGAACGCGCCGTTCGATTCGCGCCAGCGCACCACGGCCTTGGCGACGCTCGCCGACAGGCCCGAGACGCGGCTCAGGAGCGGCACGCTCGCGGTGTTGAGGTCCACGCCCACCGAGTTCACGCAGTCTTCGACCACCGCTTGCAAGGTGCGCGCGAGTTCGCTCTGGTTCACGTCGTGCTGGTACTGGCCCACGCCGATGCTCTTGGGGTCGATCTTCACGAGCTCGGCCAGCGGGTCCTGCAGGCGGCGCGCGATGGAGGCGGCGCCGCGCAGGCTCACGTCCACATCGGGCATTTCCTGCGAGGCGAATTCGCTGGCGGAGTACACGGAGGCGCCCGCCTCGCTGACCACGACCTTGTCCACCGTCATCTCGGGCGCGCCGGCCTGCGCGGCCATCTTGGCCAGCAGCTTGATGAGGTCGGCGGCCAGTTTGTCGGTCTCGCGGCTGGCGGTGCCGTTGCCGATGGCGATGAGGTTCACGCCGTGCTTGGCGCAGAGCTTGCCGAGGGTGTGCAGCGAACCTTCCCAGTCCTTGCGCGGCTCGTGCGGGAACACGGTGGCCGTCTCGACCAGCTTGCCGGTGGAGTCGACCACGGCGACCTTCACGCCGGTGCGGATGCCGGGGTCCAGGCCCATCACGACGCGCGGGCCGGCGGGTGCGGCCAGGAGCAGGTCGCGCAGGTTGTCGGCAAACACCTTGATGGCGACCTTCTCTGCCTCTTCGCGCAGGCGGGTGAACAGGTCCCGCTCGGTGGACAGCGCCAGCTTCACCCGCCAGGTCCAGGCCACGCACTTGCGCAGCAGGTCGTCGGCCGGGCGGCCGGCGTGGCTCCAACCGAGGTGCAGCGCGATCTTGCCTTCGGCAAGGCTGGGCTTGCCCGGCTCGGGCTCCACCGGCAGCACCAGCTTGGCATCGAGGATGTCGAGCGCGCGGCCGCGGAACACGGCCAACGCACGGTGCGAGGGCACGCGGCCGATGGGCTCGTCGTACGCGAAGTAGTCGCGGAACTTGGCGATGTCGGCGTTGTTCTCGTCCTTGCCGGCCATGAGGCTGGACTTGAGCAGGCCCTCGGCCCAGAGCCATTCGCGCAGGCCCTGCACGAGGCCTGCGTCTTCGGCCCAGCGCTCGGAAAGAATGTCGCGCACGCCGTCGAGCACGAGCGGCACGGTGGAGAAATCGGGGCCCGGCTTGCCGTCGTCCAGCGTGGTGGCGGGCTGCAGGAAGGCCTTGGCTTCGACGGCCGGGTCGAGCGTCGGGTCGGCCAGCAGCTTGTCGGCCAGCGGCTCGATGCCGAATTCGCGGGCGATCTGGCCCTTGGTGCGACGCTTCTGCTTGAACGGCAGGTACAGGTCTTCCAGTTCCTGCTTGGTGGGCGCGAATTCGATCGCAGCGCGCAACTGGGGGGTGAGCTTGCCCTGCTCGTCGATGGCCTTGAGCACCGCCACGCGGCGGTCCTCGAGTTCGCGCAGGTAGGAAAGACGGGCTTCGAGTTCGCGCAGCTGGATGTCGTCGAGGCCGCCGGTCACTTCCTTGCGGTACCGGGCGATGAATGGAACCGTGGCGCCTTCGTCGAGCAGTTCGACGGCGGCCTTCACCTGGTGCTCGCCGACCTTGATTTCAGTGGCGAGCTGGCGAATGATTTTCTGCATGTCTTGAGCGCATCCCTGGCAAAGCGCGGGAGTTTGCCATAGGCGCGGACGGGCGCCGGCGGCAGCGCCCCGCGCGTTGTTACAGGCTGCTCGCGGTTTCCGGCCCGGCGCTGGCGGCCGGCGCGGCTTCGGCGTCCGACAGCACAAGCCGCACGCGCAGCCCGTGCGGCTCGGCGTCCATGACGGCCAGTTCGCCGCCGAGCGCATCGGCCCGCGCACGCATGCTGCGAAGCCCCTTGCCCAGTTGCTCCAGCGGCATGGGCGCCGATGCCTGGAGGCCGCGGCCGTTGTCCTGCACCTCGAGCATGAAGCCGCGCGCGCGTCCCAGCGGGCCGAAGCGCACCTCGACGCTGCTCGCGTGGGAATGGCGCAGCACATTCGACAGGGCCTCTTGTGCGATGCGGCAGATCTGCATCGCGGATTCGGCGGGCAGCGCGCGGGCGAGCGGCACGTCCTGCACATGCCATGCGAGGCCGATGCCCAGCCGGTCGAACGCCGGCTGCAGCCGATAGCGCAGGTGCGCCAGCCGCTCGACGATGGTGGCCGAGGCTTCGTCGTCCAGGGAGTCCACGGTCATCTGCAGTTCCAGCAGGCAGGCCTGCAGCGCCTTCGCCAGCTCACTGGGTTCGGCCGCGCGCGGGTCCTGGCTGGCCAGGAGCGCCGTCAGCCGGGAGCCGACGCCGTCGTGCAGGTCGCTGGCAATGCGGCGCCGCTCGGCCAGCACCGCCTGCACCTGCCGGAAGCGCACGACGCGGCGGCGCGAGAGATACCAGATGCTCACGATCATTCCGAGCACGGCTGCGTTGACGCCCTGCAGCGCCCAGAACGCGAGCGGGATGTCGCTGACCTCCACCGACATCGCCGAGGTGGCCCGCAGCACCTGCCCGGTCACCGGCGTGAGGTGCAGCGCGCCGGCCAACGTGGCCCACAGCAGCATCCGGCGGCGCGAGGCGCGGGGCCAGAGCCAGGCGAGCAGCGCGGACCACGCGGCGATCGAGAGCCACACGAACTGGTCTTCCAGGTAGTGCGGCAGCTGGGGCACCGAGGACCACATGATCGTATCGACCCGTTGCGGACCGTTGTTCGTTGCAACCGTGTCAGAGCAGTCCCCGGTGCGAGGCGAAGCTCACTGCCTGGGCGCGGGTGTGCGCGTGCAGCTTGCGGTAGATGTTCTTCACGTGGGCATTGACCGTCTGGGCGCTGATGGTGAGCTGCAGCGCGATCTCTTCTGTCACATACCCTGTGGCTACAAGTCGCAACACTTCGCGCTCCCTTGCGGACAGCGCGGCCTTGGTCTCGGGCGGGCGCACCGGACTCTGGTTGCTGCGCTGGTGGTCCAGGTGAACGAGCAGGCGGCGTGCGAGCCGGGGCGTGATGGCGGCGCCCCCGTTGACCACCTGCAGCACGGCTTGCGCATAGCTCTGGAACCACGCGTTCTTCACCAGGAAACCGGAGGCGCCCAGCTCGAAGGCGTGCAGCACCTGGGGTTCGTCCTCGATGGCAGAGATGACGATGATCTCCGCCGCACTGCGGTGCTTCTTGGCCTCCTCGATCAGCTCGAAGCCGCTCCCGTCTCCCAGGCGGATGTCGACCATGAGCACGTCGAATTCGTGTTGCATCAGGAGACGCCGGCCTTCGCGCAGGCTCCCGGCCTGGCCTTCGAGCTGTATGCGCAGATCGCCCAGCAGTTCCTGCGCAATGACGCGTCTCACGAAGGGGTCGTCATCGACCAGCACGACACGCACCGGCTTGGTCTGTTGTCCGGTCAGGTAGTCGGGCCAGGGGAGCGTATCGGCGGAGGGTGCGAGCAGCCCGCCGAACTGTCCGGGGTTTGAAAACCCCCTACCACCAGAACCAACTTCCGTCAATGAAATGTCAAGCTCATTTTCCATTTCTAGCCCCTCGTGACAAAAACTACCGCTTGTTCGTGAGCAAAAGTTAATTCATTTCTACTCAAATTTTGCCCAAGCGCTTTTTTGATTACTTTGGTTTCATCCTGTTGCAGTCGGGGCCAAGTGTGTACTAAAGGCGTAGAAGTAACGAGCCTCACCATGCGGAAACAAGCCCTTCGGCAGGGCGTCCGAACCACGCTTGTCCATAGCTTTCGCCATAGCCTTGCACTACCCACCACAGGGCATTTTTCGATCCCTCCCCGACGCTGAAACTGCATCCCGGTCGCAACGGAAACATTCAATCCCGGCTCGCTGACCGTTGGCTGGTTGACCGGATTCGCCGGCAACCAGGTTCGTTTCAACACTATCGAGGAAGCATCATCATGAAGAAGACTCTCATCACGGCAGCCGTGGTCCTGCTTGCAGGCGTGGCCTCTGCGACCAGCACCACAGCCCTGGCCGTCACCAACACGACCACCGGCTCTTCCAGCTCGGCCGGCTCGGTGGCAGCAAGTTCCGGCACGGGCAGCGCACTCAGCTACAACGCAGCCAACTCCAGCTCGTCGGCCACCGCCAATGCAGCCGGCGGCGCGATCAGCATCCCGGGTCTGCGTGTCGGTGGTGCAACAGCCAGCGGCTCGGCAACCACGCAGGGCCGCGTGACCAGCGTGGCCGCAACGACCGGCAACGGCGCTGCCATCGGCGGTGCAAATGCCTCGGCCAATGCAGGTTCGAGCGCCAGCGCGAACTACTCCGCAGGCGGCCCCAACGCCGTGAGCGGCTCCGCAGGCGGCGGCGCGACCTCTGCCACCAACAACACGGCCGGCACGGCAGCTGGCCCTGGCGGCGGCCTGGCCGTGGTGACGCGCACCTCGGGCACGACCTCGGGCTACAGCGCCTCGTCGGGCGCCGTCAACGGCATCGTCAACGGCACGACCACCTCGGCGACGGCGGGCTCGACCGGCGGCTCCTTCGGCGTGACCAACTTCTCGATCGGCAATGCCGGCGGCTTCAGCAACGGTGGCGGCACCAGCGGTGGCGCAGGCGCCGGTGCAACCGCATCGGCTCCCTGAACGGGGCATGCCACGGTTGTTGGACCAGAAATGGGGAGGGGCACGCCCCCTCCCCTGGCTTTCAAAGGAGTGAGAACATGAAAAAACTGATTGTCCTGACCTTGATGGGCTTGTCCGCGGGCGCCTTTGCGCAGACCACGGCGGGCGGCGCCAACAACCAGTCATCGAGTTCGGCCACCACGTCGGCACAGGGCAACACCCAGGCCGTCAACTTCAACAGCAGCGCCCCGGCCGAGACCCGCTCGACGCTGAGCAGCAACCAGAACATCAACAACACCGGCGCCACCACGAGCACTGTCGACTACCGGGGTAGCTACACGGTCAAGAACGTGCCGTCGGTCAACGGGCCCAACCTGACCACCAGCAACGACACCTGCATGGGCAGCACGAGCGCCAGTGCGAATGGCCCGGGCGTCGGCATCAGCTTCGGAACCACCTGGACGGACGAGCACTGCAAGCGCCTGAAGATGAGCCGCGAGCTCTGGAACAAGGGCATGAAGGCGGCGTCGCTCGCCATGGACTGCATGGATTCGGCCGCGATGGCGGCGCTGGAGATGACCGGCACGAAATGTCCGCAGTCCATGACCGCCGAGGAGCGGGTGAGCGCGTTCGGGCCCTATGCATCGCCGGCGAACGCCGCGGCGCAGGTGACCGGGCGCCCGGTCGCGGCCATGACGCCTCCCATGCCGGCCGTGCAGCCCGTCGCCGTGTCGGTGCAGCCGATGCAGCCGCCGCAGGCGGTGGTCATCGCGCCGCCGGTGGCTTCGGTGCCCCCGCCCACGTCGACGTCCACGCCGACCCCGCTGCCATTGCCGCAGGCACCCCTCGTCGAGGCGACGCCCGCGCCGCAGGCAGCGGCAGCTCCGGTGCAGCCCCCGCAGGAAGAACCGCACCAGGCGGCGGTGACGATGCCGGTCGAGCCGGCCGGCATGGTGGCCGTCGAGCCCATCGGCGAGATCGCGGCGGCTCCGCAAGCGGCAGCCGTTCCGCAATGACAGCCCGGAGCCCATGATGACCAGGACCGTACTCCTCCTCTGGATCGCGGCTTGTTGCGTCGCCACGGCCTCCGCGGGGCCTGTCGTTCCCAACCTGCGCATCGAACGGGTGACCTTCGGCAGCGGCCTGCAGAACGCCAGCGGCACCGACAACGCCGAGCCGGTCGGCGACCTCGGCGTGTGGCACGTGCCGCAGTACCTGCCCGGCTATCCGACGTCGGCGACCATCTGGCCGCGCGTGGTCGTGATCCAGTGCGCCAACGAGCTGTGCTCGGGCTACGAGGTCACGCCCGAACTGGGGCGCGGCGAATACCTGTTCTTCCGGCCGGCGCGGAAGTAGCAGGGCCTGATGGAGCCATAGCAAGCGCGGCCGGGTCACCCGGCCGCGTTTTGCCGTGCGGCCTCATTTTTACCCGGGTTATATTGTCTTTTGTATTTCACCCGGGTAATATCTGCGGCATGAACATGCCCCAGGAGACGCGGCGCGCCCTCGTCAGGAAATACAAGGAAACGGTGCTCCCCGCGGGCATCTTCGTCATCCGCAACACGCTCAACGGCCGCGTCTACCTGGCCGGCAGCCTCGACGTCGAAGGCGCGATGAACCGGGCCCGCTTCGAACTGGGCCTGCGTTCGCACCGCAACAAGGCGCTGGTGCGCGACTGGATCGCGCACGGCGCCGAGCACTTCAGCTTCGAGGTGATCGACCGCGTGAAGGAGCGCGACGACCCGGCCTTCGACCGCGCCGCCGAACTCGAGAAGCTGCTCGACCTTTGGCGCGAAGAACTCCAGTGCACCGGCGACAAGGGCTACAACACGCCATGAGCGCCGATGCGCTGGATTTCTGCCTCGCCATCAGCCGTGCCCATGCCAGCCTGAACCTGGAGCTCCAGGAAAACCTGGGCGCCTTCCACGGGCTGGACTACGAAGACTTCAGGCTGCTCCATCTGCTGCTGCGCGCCGAAGGCGGCCGCATGGCGATGTCCGGGCTTTCGCGCGCCTTGGGGTTGCCGATGTCGGCGCTGCTTCGCAAAATGGTCCTGCTCGAAAAAACAGGACTGGCCGAACGCACGGCCGGCGCGAATGGAGACCCCCGCCGCCACGCAGCCATCCGCCCGGGCGGCCGACAACTGATGCAGGCTGCGGTCACGACCGTCGAAGCGATCTGCGCCGATGCGGTGAAATCGCTGGCCCCCGAAAGCCTGCCGCCCATCCGTGCCGCGCTCCTTGCGCTTTGCCTCGACGACACACCGAACGCCTGAAGGTGTGAACGAGTAGATTACGCACCTCACTCGAACGGACCGGAAGAAAAAGCACCCCATTCGACATGCCATCCGATACGCAACCCATCCACCTGATCGTCTTCGCCGGCTTCAAGCGCATCGCCGAAGGAAGCACGGCCGAAGTGCTCGCCCAATTGCGCGAACGCAAGGACGACACGCCCTACCTCATCTTCGACGCGCAGACCGGCGAGTCGCTCGACTTCGACGTGCACAACCAGTCCGGTGTCGTGCCGCACGCGACCAGCGCCGAAGCCCATGACGACGCGCCGCGCGGCGTGGGCCGCCCGAAGCTGGGCGTGGTCGCACGCGAAGTCACGCTGCTGCCGCGTCACTGGGACTGGCTCAACCGCCAGCCCGGCGGTGCCTCGGTCGCACTGCGGCGGCTGGTGCAGGAAGCGAGCCGCGTCAACGCCGACCGCGACGCCGTGCGCGCCTCGCGCGAATCCACCTACCGCTTCATGACCGCGATCGCCGGCGCCCTGCCCGGCTTCGAGGAAGCCACGCGCGCGCTGTTCGCCGGCGAGCGCAACCGCTTCGAGGGCCTCATCGACGCCTGGCCCGCGGACCTGCGCACCCATCTCCAAAAACTGTCAGCCGCCGGCTGGAGCACCCCTGCATGAGCGCCCCCCCCGCGACTTCGACGACCTCAACCTCGACAGCGACTCCCGCAAATCCAACGCCCCCCGCAACCGGCCCGAGCGGCCTCAAAGGCGTGCCTGTGGCGCCCGTCGGCGCCGCCCGCCCGCTGTGGAAGGTGTTTCTCTTCTTCCTCGCCCCGATGTTGCTCAGCAACATCCTGCAGTCGCTCTCGGGCACGCTCAACAACGTCTACGTGGGGCAGATGCTCGGCGTGGGCGCGCTGGCGGCGGTGTCCAGCTTCTTTCCGGTGATGTTCTTCTTCATCGCCTTCATCATCGGCCTGGGCGCCGGCGCATCGGTGCTCATCGGCCAGGCCTGGGGCGCGCGCGATGCCGCGAAGGCCAAGGCCGTGGCCGGCACCACGCTCACTGTCGGCGTGCTGATGGGCCTGGTGATCGCGGTGTTCGGCGGCGCCTTCACCACGCCGATGCTGGCCGCGCTGGGCACGCCGCCCGACGTGCTGGCCGACTCCACGCGCTACGCCCGCATCATGCTGATCGCGATGCCTGGCGTGTTCGTGTTCCTGCTCGCCACCGCCATGCTGCGCGGGGTGGGCGACACGGTCACGCCGCTGCTCACGCTGGTGATCTCGACCCTGATCGGCCTGGTGGTGACGCCCGCGCTCATCCGCGGCTGGGGCGGCTTGCCGCAACTGGGCGTGGCCAGCGGCGCATGGGCCTCGGTGCTGTCGTTCGTGGTGGCCACCACCTGGCTGGGCTTCCGCCTGCGCCAGAAAAAGAGCCCGCTCGCGCCCGATGCGGAGTTCTTCCGCTATCTGCGCATCCAGCCGCAACTGCTGAAGGCCGTGCTGCGCATCGGCGTGCCCACGGGCGTGCAGATGATCGTGGTGGCGCTGGCCGAAGTGGTGCTGCTGTCGATGGTCAACAGCTACGGCTCCAACGCGACTGCCGCCTATGGCGCGGTGAACCAGGTGGTGGCGTATGTGCAGTTCCCGGCCATCTCGATCGCCATTGCCGCTTCGATCCTCGGCGCGCAGGCCATCGGTGCGGGCCGCGCCGACCGGCTCGGCGCCATCACCCAAACGGCGCTGATGATGAACCTCGTGCTGACCGGCGGCCTCGTGCTGCTGGGCTACCTGTTCTCGCGGCCGCTCATGGGCTTCTTCATCACCAGCGCGCCGGTGATCGAGATCGCGCAGACGCTGCTGCACATCATGCTGTGGAGCCTGGTGATCTTCGGCATGGCCGCGGCCACCTCGGGCGTCATGCGCGCGAGCGGCTCGGTGCTGGTGCCGACGCTGATTTCCATCGTCTGCATCCTTGGGGTCGAGGTGCCGGTGGCCTGGTTCATGAGCCACCGCATCGGGCTGGACGGCATCTGGATCGCCTACCCGGTGACCTTCGGCGCGATGCTGCTGCTGCAGACCGCGTACTACCAGCTGGTGTGGCGCAAGAAGGCCATTCACAAGCTGGTGTGAGCAGCGGCGCCGCGGTTCAGCGGCCCTCGTAGGCCTTCTGCACCGTCGCGAGATCGAGCTTGGTCATCTCCATCATCGCCCGCATCGCGCGGCCGGCCTTCTCGGGATCCTTGTCCTGGAACATGCGGGTCATGGCGTGGGGCGCCACCTGCCACGAAACGCCGTAGCGATCGGTGAGCCAGCCGCACTTCACGGGCTTGCCGCCGCCTTCGAGCAGCTTGTCCCAGTAGTGGTCGACCTCGGCCTGCGTCTCGCAGGGCACGTAGAGCGAAAGCGCCGGGGTGAACTTGTAGTCGGGGCCGCCGTTGAGCACCATGAACGCCTGGCCGTCGAGCTCGAAGGTCGCGGTCAGCAGGCTGCCGTCCTTGGGGCCCGGGCCGTTGGCGGGCCAGTTCAGCCGGTCGGTCACGCGGGAGTTCGGGAAGATGCCGGTGTAGAAATCGAGGACCTCTTCGCCGTTGCCGTCGAACCAGAGGCAGGGAACGATCTTTTGCATGGGTCTCCTTTGCTTGAACGATGAACCTGAGAGTTCAGTATCAAAGCGGGAGCGAGCCGTTGTCAAGCCGCGCGGCGGCTGTCAAAAGGAAGTTCCCCTGCCCTTCAGGCGTGCCGCGGCGGCACCAGCCGTTGCAGGGCCGCCGCGGGCCGATCGGTTACCAGCGGTAGGTGGCCGTAGCGACCACCTTGCGCTGGTCGCCGAAGTAGCAGGTCTTCGACAACGTGTTGCAGGTGGCGATGTACGTCTTGTTCGTCAGGTTGCGCACGTTGAGCGCGAGGCTCCAGCGCTCGAAGTCGTAGCCGATCATCGCGTCGATCAACGTGTAGGCAGGAACCCGGGCCGGCGCACCGCCTCCGTTGCCGTAGTTGGATCCGACATAGCGCGCGCCGACCCCGACCTTGATGCCGCTGAGGAAACGGTAGTCGCCCCACAGCGCCAGCTGGTTGCGCGACACGGCGGTCGCCTGTTTGCCGATTTCGGCGGGACGGGCGCTGGCGGTGACGATGGCGCGCGGCGTGTAGCTGTACGCGGCCGTGAGGTTCATGCGCGGAATCGGCTGCGTGGTGGCTTCGAACTCCAGGCCGCGCACCGAGATCTCGCCCGTCTGTTTGGGCGTGAATTCGGTGTCGTAGCTGATGTAGTTTTTCCGGCGCAGGTCGAAGATGGCCGCGCTGTAGCTGTCCTTGGTTCCCGGCGGCTGGTAGCGGACACCGGCTTCGTACTGGCGGCCGGTTTCGGGCTTGAAGGGTTGCTTGGTGACGGAGTCGAACGTCGAGGTCGGATTGAAGGACTCTGTGTAACTCAGGTAGGGCGCCCAGCCATTCGGTGCCAGGTAGACCAGGCCCGCGCGCTTGGTGAACTTGTGGTCCGAGGTGGCATTCCGCGTCCCGTCCAGCCGACTGAAACTGCTGCCTTCGGCACGGTCGTAGCGACCACCGAGCGTCAATTGCCAGGCATCGCGCCACTTGATCTGGTCTTGCAGGTAGATGCCGGTCTGGGTCAGGCGGGTCGCGTCGTTGGTGCCGGGGCCCGAGAACTCGAAGGGGCCCTTGAAATAGTAGGGTGCCGCGATGTTCAGGAGAGGCGCGCTGCTGCCGCTGGAAGTCGCGACTTCAGAACTGGTGCGTTGGTGGTCCACCCCCACCAGGATCTTGTGCTTCCAGTCGCCTGAGTGCACATCGGCCTGGAGCTGGTTGTCCATGCTGAAGGCTCTGATCGATTCGCGCTGGGCGTAGAGCGTGTTGGTGATGTTCTGGAAGTTGACGGGATCGAATTCGTTGTCGGAGTTGATCGTGGCGAAGTTCGGAGCCTGCAGGCCGGCGGTGTCCAGCTTGAGACGTCCGGCGCGAGCGCTTTGACGCACCGTGAAGATGTCGTTGAAGCGGTGCTCGAACTGGTAGCCGAACAGTTCCTGATCGTGATTGAACCGTTCCAGGTTGGGGTTGCCGGTGAACAGCGAAGCCGGAATGTAGGTGCCGATGGCACTCGGTATCAGCGAGCCGGCCCATGGGCGGGTGCGCTGGTAGACACCCGCACGGCTGCGCATGACCTGCGCGGACAGCGAGAGCGAGGTATCGCCCGAAATCTTCCAGGTCAGGGAAGGCGCGATGTAGGTGCGGTCATCGGCCATTTTTCCGGCGGGAAGCTGCGCATCGCGGAACACGCCCGTCAGGCGGTAGAGCACCTTGCCATCGGCATCGAGCGCACCGGAGAAGTCGCCCGCGACCTGGCGATGGTTGTTGCTGCCGACCTGCAACTGCAGTTCGCGAATGGGCTCGGCCGTGGGGCGCTTGCCGACGACGCTGACCACGCCGCCCGGATTGCCGAGGCCGTAGAGCACCGAGGAAGGACCGCGCAGCAATTCGACACGTTCAGTACCGTAGTTTTCGGTCTTCCAGGCCGCGAGGTTGTTGGCATTGCGCAGCGGCAGGCCGTCCAGGTAGTACCCGGGGCTGTAGGCATCGAAGCCGCGCACGTTGATCCAGTCATAGCGCGAGTCAGCGCCGAAGGGCGAGATGTTGACGCTTGGCGTGTAGCCCAGCGCGTCCCTCAGATTCGTGGCGCCGATGGCCTCGATGCGGTCGGCGGTGATCACCGAGATCGACTGCGGCGTCTCGATGATCGGCGTGTCGGTCTTGGTGCCGGTGGCACTGCGCCTGGCCACGTAGCCCTGCACGCGGCCCGTGGCACTTTCCTCGCCATCGGCCGTCACCGTGACCGCCGGCAGCGTCGAGCTGCCCGATGCCGCGGGCGCGGTCTTGACCACGGCCGCATTGCCTTCGATGGTGGCGGCCAACCCGCTGCCGGCGAGCAGGCGGTCGAGCG
Source organism: Variovorax boronicumulans (assembly GCF_030812215.1). GTDB lineage: Bacteria > Pseudomonadota > Gammaproteobacteria > Burkholderiales > Burkholderiaceae_C > Variovorax > Variovorax boronicumulans_C. The sequence continues at coordinate 250,455 of NZ_JAUSSG010000007.1, forward strand.
CCGCGCGGGGCGTCAGGTTGCCGGAGATCGCGGGCGCCGTCTTGCCGGCGACCAGGCTCTGCTGCACGACCAGCTGGATGCGGGTCTGCCGCGCCCAGTCGTTCAGCGCCTCGGCCAGCGGCTGGGCGGCAATGCGGATCTGTTGCGCCGCGCCCTGGCCTCCCGGGGTCTGGGCGCGCAGCGGCGCACTCGCCAGCGCAAGCGCAACGGCCAGTGCCAGCGGTGCCGGCGTCATCTTCATCAAGCGGTTCATTAACGTCTTCCAGGTAGTGAATACAAATGGTTCCTATCTGGCTGACGCACGACCTGCCGGAAATACGGTATTCCCGGCGAAATATTTTTGTCCCCGAGGTTTCGGAGCGCCCCGGCTAGTGTGCTGGGACGATTTCGGCCACCGGCCCATCGCCCTTGAGCCGCACGGGCAAGGCGCTCGGCAGCGCGCGCCGCAGGGTGCGCGCATCCCGCGGATCGAAGGTGCCGCTCAGGCGGAGCGCCGCCACGGAAGGGTCGCGCACGACGAGGCCGGTGCTGCCGTAGCGCTCCAGTTCGGCCAGCGCGCGCGCCAGTGGCGTGTCGACGAAGCTCAGCCGGTGCTCGCGCCAGGGCGCAATGCCGTCAACCGGAACGGCTGATATAGCGGCCAGCACGCCCTCCGCATCGCTATGCACCTGCTGGCCGGCGGTGAGGAAAACAGCGCCCTGCAGCTCGGCATCCGGCGCGGGCCCAGCCCAATTGCCGTCCGGCGCCCTGTCCCTTCGCGCGACCCGCACCCTGCCCTGCTCCACCGACACGCGCCCTCCTTCGGCGCCCGCGATGGCCGGGGTGTACCGCACCGCGAATCGGGTGCCGACCACGCGGACCTGCAACGGCCCCGCCAGCACATCGAAGGGGCGCTGCGCGTCCGACTGCACCGCAAAGACCGCCTGCCCATCGATCAGCCGGACCTCCCGGCGCTGGCGGAAATAGCGCACCTCCAGCCGCGTGGCGGTGTCCAGTCGCAGCACGGTGCCATCGGGCAACGGCACTTCCAGTTGCTGTCCGCGCTGGGTGCCGAAGGCCTGCATGAACACGGGCCGGGCCTGCAAATGATTCCATCCGAGGTAGCCGCCACCGGCGACCACGCCCGCGGCCGCCAGCGCGAACGCCGGCTTCAGGAAGCCGCGCCGCGTGGACGCGGTCGCCCGATTCCCCGCGAAGCCTCCGCGCCAGTTCGCGACCGTTTCCGGCGCGATCGCGTCGAAGGCCTGCCAGCGCACCTCCCACTGGCGGTAAGCGTCGGCGTGCTTCGGGTCCGCGTCGGTCCAGGCGCGGAAAAGGCGCTCGTCTCCCGCGCTCCAGTCTTCGCGGTGGCGGCGGACGAACCAGTCAAGCACCTCCTGCCGCAGGCGCGATGCTTCTTCCGGCAGTGGCAACGATGGGGTCATGGCTCGGTGAGCTCTCCTGCAGATGTAGACGCACGAGCGGCGCAAAACCCTGTAGTGGGCCTCGCGGGTACGCCGCGTCGCTCGCGCGTTCGCTCTTCTTGTGTTCGTGGGTTGTTTTTCATCGCGGGCCCCCGTTCACCTCGTCCAGGCACGCCCAGCACGCCTCCATGGCGATGCGCAGCTGCATCTCGACTGTCCGCACGGAAATGCCCATGCGCTCGGCGACTTCGGCGTACGACAGCCCGTCGAACTTGTAGAGCACGAAGGCTTCGCGGCAGCGCGGCGGCAGCCTGTCGATGGTGGCGACCATGGCCGCCAGCCCCTGGCCGGAAGACAGGATGGTGTCGGGCTCAAAGGTCGAGGGGCCGATGCAGTCGTCCAGCTCAACCGCGCCCTCGTCCGAAGCGCCCGTCCCGTCGAAATCGGCACGCACGCCGGTGCGGCGGTGGTGGTCGGTGACGAGATTGCGGGCCGTGCGGTACAGCAGCGCACGCGGATCGCGCACCACGCTGCCGGTGCGCTGCGCCTCGTACACGCGTGCATAGCTTTCCTGCGCCAGGTCGGCCGCGGTGGCGCGGTCGGACACCTTTCGGGAAAGAAAGCTCAGCAGCTCGCGGTAATAGCGTTCGAACACAGGCGCACCACAACCGGGAAGGGTTGGTCGAAGTCCAGGGGCAGGTTGGCTTCGACACGGCGTGGCTTACCTGATGAGATTCAGAAAACGGGAAGCGCCGATTATCACGCCACGCCGTGGAAGTCCAGGTTGGAATGCACGATCCCGGTGGTGCCACGACGGATGGCCTTCGGGCGGGTAGCCCGAAGGGTAGGCATTTGACCTCCCAGGACAGGAGCGCGCTGGCTACCTTTCCTCCGGCAGCAGCGTCTAGAACCCGTACAGCGCGCCCGGGTTGTCCACGAGGATGCGCCGCCGCGTGTCGTCGCTCGTGGCCCACGAGAACAGCAGGTCGTACAGCGGCACGGCCTGGGGCCGCGGGTCGCGCCCCGGATGCGGCCAGTTGCTGGCCCACAGGCACCGCTCGGGAAACTTCTCGGCCAGCGTGCGCGCGAGCAGGCTCACGTCGTCGTACCCGGGCGGGCCCAGCTTCGAGGTCTCGTAGGGCGCGGAGAGCTTGATCCAAACGCGCCCCGAATCGAGCACGCGCAAGAGCGATTGGAACGACGGATGCGCCGGCGCCACCGGCTCCAGGAACTTGCCGTTGTGGTCCAGCACCAGCCGGCACGGCAGGCGCTTGAGCACCTCTTCGTGCTCGGGAATCGTGCGGCCGTCCAGCTGCAGGTTGACCATCCATTCCGCATTCGCGAGCCGCGCCGCCATGGGCTCGAGCGATGCCCAGCTCAGCACGCCGCCGATCATCATGTAGCGCGCGCCGCGCATGCCTCCTGCGTGCAGGCGCGCGATTTCCGCATCGGTCACGTCCGGCGCGACCAGCGCGATGCCGCGCGCCGAATCGCCGAGCTGCGCCAGCGCATCGAGCGTGCAGCTGTTGTCGAAGCCGTAGCCGGTCGGCTGCACGACGATCGCGCGGTCGATGCCCAGCGGTTCCTGCACCTCGGTGCGGTAGGCCGACACCGGCGAATGCGGCGGCACCCAGGCCACGTTCGGGATCAGCGGAAAGCGGTCTTCATAAATGTGGACGTGGCAGTCGCAGGCGCCGGGGTAGCGCGTGTTGCGGGTGGGTTCCATGGCGGGTCTCTTGGAGTGGTTGTGATGGATGGAACGGTCGGTCAGCCGCGCGCGCCGAAGGCCTTCTGCCAGCGCCGCGCCTCGGGTGCGTTGACGGCGCCCTTCGGCACCCGCCCCTGGAACAGCTCGCCCAGTTGGACCACCGTTTCCATCGCCTGATGCTCGACGGCCGGCGGCGTGAGCCCACCGATGTGCGGCGTGGCGATCACGCGCGGATGCGCAGCCACGCGCGGCGATGGCATCTGGTCGGGCGCGCGGCCCACGTCGAGCGCGCAGCCGGCGATGGTGCCGGCGTCGAGCGCGGCAAGGAGCGCGTCTTCGTCCACGAGGTTGCCGCGCGAGGCATTGATGAAGAACGCATGCGGCCGCATCGCGGCGAAGGCGGCGGCGTTCATCAGGTTCTCGGTCGCCTCGGTGGCCGGCGCGAGGCAAACCACGAAATCGGATTGCGCCAGCAGCGCATCGAGCGAAACCTGCGCGAATTCGGCGCGTCCGGTCGAGGCATACGGGTCGTGCACGACGATGCGCATTCCCAGCGCCAGCGCCACGTCGCAGAGGTAGCGGCTGATCTGCCCGTAGCCGATCACGCCCAGCGTGCTGCCGCGCAGCTCGCGCCCCATCGCGGGCACGACCGGCCGGCCCGCGTGGTACAGCGCGGTCGATGCGCTGATGTGGCGCCCCAGGTCGATCATCACGCCCACGATCCACTCCGACACCGACGCGATGAACCCCGCGCTCGCCTGCGTCACCATCACGCCGTGCCGGCTGGCCGAGGCCACGTCGATGTTGCGGATGTCGATGGCGCAGCGCACGAAGGCCTTCAGGTCGGGCAGCGCGGCGAACAGCGCCTCGTCGCCCACCGTCTGCCGGTACGAAACGATCGCGTCGCAGCCCTGCGCCAGTTCGGCGAGTTCGGCGGACGAAAGATCGTTGTCCGTCGGATTGAAACGCACCTCTGCGATGGCGCGCAGCGCCTCGGTGGCGCGGTCGCCGAAATAGTGGGCGAGCTTGCTCTGCGGATGGCTGACGAAAACCGTGGTCATGAAGAAGGAAATTCCGGAAAGAAAACTAGGCGCGCGGCGGCGCCACCGAATCGCGCGCCACCAGCGTGGGCGGAAAAACAAACTCCTGCGTCGGCAGCGATGCGTCGGCCAACCGGCTCATCACCCGCTCGACCATCACCTGCGCCATCTCGGGCACCGGTACGCGCACCGAGGTCATCGCGGGGTACATGAGCGTGGAGAGAAACACGTTGTCGATGCCGACGACCGACACGTCCTGCGGCACCGAAAGCCCCGCATCGCGAAACCCCGCCATGAGGCCGAAGGCCAGCAGGTCGTTCACGCCGATCACGCCTGTGGGGTGGTCGGGCGATTTCGCGAGCAGGCTGGCCTGCATGCGGCCCAGCTCGCTCATCATCGAATCGCCGTACTCGTCGACCGGCAGGCCCTCGATGACCTGCGCGCTGCCTTCCAGGCCCGCGCTCTTCGCGGCGGCGAGAAAGCCGTTGATCTTCTCGCTCCGGCTCATCGTGCGGCCCGAGGGCGTGACGAAGGCCAGGCGCCGGTGCCCTTGCTCGATCAGGTGCGCGGTGGCGATGCGCGACGACTCGAAGCTGTCGACCGTCACGTGGTCGATGACCGAGGGCATGCCTGGCGTGGCACGGCGGTCGTAGCTCACCACCACCAGCCCGCGCTCTGCGGCGGCCTCCACGTGCTGTTCGTCGACCAGCGACGAGATGATGATCACGCCGCGCACGCCGTGCGCCATCAGGTCCTCGAAGAAGTGCTTTTCCTTCTCGGCATCGCGGTACGTGTTGCCGATCATGATGCGAAAGCCGTAGCGCTCCTGCGCGAGCGTTTCGACCTCGCGCGCGATGAAGCCGTACATCGGGTTCGCCATCGACGGCACCAGGAGGCCCAGCAACGGCGTGTGCCCCGTCTTGAGCTGCCGCGCCGAGGTGTTGGGCCGGTACTTGAGATCGCGGATCGCGGCCTCCACGCGGGCCAGCGTCTCGGCCGCCATGCGGTCGCTGCGTCCGTTCAGCACGTTCGAGACGGTGCTGGTCGACACCCCTGCCCTTTGGGCCACGTCGGTGATTCTGCTCACGGAATCCTTCCTGTCTTCATCGTCGTCACAAGCCCATGCGCGTCGGCAGCCAGGTGGAGAACGCCGGCACGAGCACCAGGACCACGAGGGTAACGAACAACACGGCCAGGTATTTCATCATCGGGCGTGCCACATCTTTCACCTGGGTGCCGGTGATCGCGCAGGTGGCAAAGAGACCCAGGCCCACCGGCGGCGCAAACAGGCCGAAGCCCATGGCAATGACCATCACCGTGCCGAAGTGCAGCGGATTCACACCCAGCTGCGACGCGATGGGCGTGAGCAGCGGCCCGAAGATGATGAGCGCCGGCGCACCTTCGAGGATGGCGCCGAACACGATCATGATCAGCACCGACAGCATCACGAACATCGTGCTGCCGTACGAATGCGCAAAGCCGATCATGAACTCCGACAGGTACTGCGGAATCTGCTGGATCGTGAGCGCGAACGACAGGCTCGACGCCGCAGCCACGATGAAGAGAATGCCCCCGGCCATCGATGCCGAGCGCACGAAGAGCCGCGCCACCGACTTCACCGTGAGCTCGCGAAACGCCAGCCAGCCCACCACCAGCGCATAGATCACCGCGAAGGACGACACCTCGGTCGATGTCGCGATGCCCGAGGTCACGCCCTTGCCGATCATCGCGACCATGAGGAGCGCCACGAAGGCGCCGCCCAGCAGCCGGAACATCGGCGTGCGCACGTCGAAGGCTTCGTCGGGGTTGATCTTGGTGCCCACGTAGATCGTGACCGCGGCCAGCGACAGCGCGAGCACCACCGCGGGCACCAGCCCCGCCATGAAGAGCCCGGCGATCGAGATGTTGGCCACGAAGCCCATGATGATCATGTTGATGCAGGGCGGAATCGTCTCGGCCATCACCGCGGTGCAGGCCAGCAGGCCCGCCGTCTCGTTCGGGTCCTGCTTGGTCTTGCGCACGGCCGGCATGATGATGCCGCCCACCGCCGCGATGTCCGCGAGCTTGGAGCCCGAGACGCCCGAGAAGAACGCGGTGGCCGTGATGGTGATGAGCCCCAGCCCGCCGCGCAGCCGCCCGAACATGCGCAGCAGCAATTCGATGAGCCGCGACGACATGCCGTTGGCTTCCATCAGCAAGCCCGCCAGCACGAAGAACGGAATCGCCAGCAGCACATAGTGGTCGGTGCCCGCCATCACCTGCTGCGAGTACACGAGCATCGGCAGCGACGGGTCGGCCATGAAGAACACCAGCGACGACAGCGCCAGCACGAAGGCGATCGGCATGCCCAGCGCCATGCCGCCGAGGAAGCCCGCGGTGAGCAGCGCCCATGGCGGGATCGCATGGTCGGGCATGAGCGTGTTCCACGCGACGACCGCGGCCGTCAGCGCAACGCCCACGCCCAGCGTCGACCACACCATGCGCGACGGACCGTTGACCGCATTGGCCAGCCCGAACAGCGTCATGAACAGGCTGCCGATGGTTACCGGGTACACATAGATCCACTGCGGCATGCCGATGGGCGTCGTCATGTTGTAGGAGTCGAGCAAGAGCTCGCACGACGACGCGAAGAGGCTCGCCGACACCCCCACGATGATCCAGCTGCCGAACTGGATGAGCGCGGGCTGCCAGCGCGCCGGCAGCAAGCCGCGGAACAGGTCCACGCCCACGTGCTGGCTGCGCGCGAGCACCGTGGCCGCGCCGAAGAACACCTGGATGATCATCAGCGCCCGCGCCACCTCCTCCGCCCAGTCGAAGGGGTCGTGCAGGAAGTAGCGGAACACCACCGAGATGAAGACGACGATCACGTCGATGGCCAGCACCACGCCGGCCACGTACTCGGTCATGCGCATCAGCCAGGCCAGCCAGCGGCCGGAGGCATGGGTGACGTCGAAACCCAGTGCGGGTTCCATGGGCAGCGTTTGCATCGACGGTGCGCCGGGCGAAATCGAGAGGCTGGACATGGCCGTTCAGGCGCGCGCAGCGGTGATGGCGGCGAACAGCGGCCCCGTCTCCGGGTACTGCTTGGCGAAGCCGGACCAGAGGCGCGTTTCCATCTCCTTGCGGACCTGGTCGCGCTCGGCCTTGGCCATCGGCGTGAAGACGATGCCCAGCTTCTTCAGCTCCTCGATGGCCTGCAGGCCCTTCTGGGTGCCGATCTCGCGCTGCTGCAGCGTCGAATCGGCGGCGGCCTTCATGAAGGCCGGGCGCAGCGCGGCGGGGATCTTGTCCATCGCGCGCTTGCCGGCCACGCACACCATCGGGCTGAACAGGTGCTCGGTCATCCAGCAGCACTTGACGACTTCGTTGAGCTTGCTCGCGAGCACCGTGGCCGCGTCGTGCTCGAAACCGTCGACCACGCCCGTCTGCGCCGCCATGTAGAGCTCGCCGAAGGAAATCGGCGTGGGGATCGCGCCCATGATCTTGAAGGTCTCGATGAAGGCCGGCGTGGGCAGCACCCGCAGCTTGACGTTCTTCACGTCGGCGAGCGACTTCACCGGTTGCTTGGTGTAGACGTTGCGCGCGCCGTAGTGCGCGCCCCAGGTGATGACCTGGCAGCCCGTGCTCTTGACCAGCATGTCGTTGAGCTTGCCGCCCACGCCGCCGTCGAGGGCGCGCGCGGCGTGCTCGTAGCTGTCGAACACATAGCCCAGGTCGAGCATGCCCAGTTGCGGCGTCACCGTGGCCCAGATCGAGGAGCCGGTGAGCATCATGTCGATGGAGCCCACCTTCACCTGCTGCACCACGTCGCTTTCCTTGCCGAGCTGGTTGTTCGGAAAGTAGTCGATGCGGATCTGCTCGCCCACCGCCTTCTTCAGGTTGGCCTGCATCAGCTGCGACCACGCGAAGTGCGACGAATTGAGGTCGGCCACGTGGGACGACGACAAGCGCAGCACCACGGTCTTGCCCTGCGCGGCGGCGTGTTGCGGCAGGCCCGCGGTTGCCATCGCGAGCGACAGCGCCGAGGAAGACTGGACGAAATGGCGGCGTGAAATCGGGGTCATGGTGTTGTCTCCTGTGGGTCGGATGCCCATTCGGTTGTTCGGTCTGGTGTGTTTGGTGGAACGATTTACTGTATCGATACACAAGCGCCGTGACAACGCCGTTCCGCTAGGTGTTTTCCTTCGTAAACGGCCCATTCCTGCCGGCAATCGGAGTCTCTGAAATGACCCGAAGTGAAATAATCAAATTGAAAACAGAATTACTCATGAATCCCGGAAACGTGCTCTACCTGTTTTCGGCTATTTCAAAGTTTCAGAATTTTTCATACCTTACGCACCTCTTGGAATGGCAGTCGCAACTCCAGGATGAGCGAATACCCTTCGGTATTCATATTTCTCCAATCAACCAATGCAAGAGATAAAAATGCCTGTCGCCGATCCCAAAGAAGCAGTCGAAGTTGTCAAGGGCGCGATCGAAGCAGCCAATTCGGCGCTCGATCTTTACAACAGGGCTGTCGATCAGCTCATCCCCTGGGGAAAATACGAAAAAATCATCAAGGAAATAGATCGGTACAAGAACGACTATTCCCAGAAAAGCTCGATCCTGGTCGGCGAAGTCAAGACATTGCTGCTCAATGCGCAGGATGCCTATTACGCCTCGTCGCAAAAAATCTATCAATGGTGCGGGCTCACCAGGAATCTGATGCCCATTTATCTCAATGCGCTCGACGATCCGGAAAAAATCGATGCGCAAAAGGCCATCATCGTCAAGGTGTTGGACGATGGAATCCTGCAAATGGGAAATTCGATCAATGAGCTTGAGAAATGCTCGCTGAGTTTCAATGGCATGGCGGGCAAGCTCACCCAGCTCGACGCGCAGCTTCGGGACGATTCCGACGTCAAGAGCAAATACTTCCAGCACCAAGTGGACAGCCTGCGCAAGCAAGCTTACGGCGGCGCCACTGCCGGCATCGTGCTCGGCCCGTTCGGGCTGGTCATTTCCTATTCGATTGCTGCAGGCGTGTTGGAAGGAAAATTGATTCCGGAGCTCAAGAAAAAGCTGCAATCGGTCAAGGATTTCTTCCAGACGCTTCGCACCCAGGTCACCAGTTCGCATACCGACATCGACGCGGCAAAAAAAGAAATCAAGGAAGAAATCGCCCGGATCGGCGAACTCAAGACCGAAACGGAAACAACCAAGGTGCTGGTAGATATCGGGCCGGCGCTCAAGGACGAAATAAAAAAAGCTGCAGGCAAACTTCTGGTGCAATGCCAGGCCTATCAACGCAAGCACGGCCAAAAGGCCGACGCCTGATTGTTTTGAGCCCCAAAAAATGGGAACGAAAATTGTCGTGCGCGGCGGTGAAATCAGCGTCAGCGCCATTGAAAATCGGCCCAATGAATACACGACCGGCGGCAGCCTGACTTCCCTTAGCGTTTATTGCGGGGAAGTCAAGGAATTCAAGCTGGGAACACCCGATGCCGTGTGGACAGTCGCCACCGGATGCGCACACAGAAAGATTACTGCGGTCAATGTCAAATGGCTTGAAGATGCGGGCGCGACGATCAAGAAAAATGCACTGACCGGCGCGCCGAATCATTGCCTGGTGTCCGGCATCAGCATCGAGGAATTCGTGAAAATCTTCAAAAAGAATGCATTGATCTTCGAGAAGTAATTGGCGGCGAAATAAACGCCGCCCCAAGACCTGGGAAGCAGTCGTCCGAAATGCTCGACGCACTTGTCGAGCGGACGGCCCGCTTCCCCCTTTTCTCGCCATTCGCCGTGGTGCGATCCGGGTGCGCCGCATGCAGAATGCAACGAGCATGACCCTCCCCACGCCCACCGCCGCCCGCGACTACGCCATCCAGATGCATGGCGACCAGAAGTACGGCACGCACCCCTACGTCCATCACCTGGACGCGGTGGTCGCCCTGCTCCAGCCCTATGGAGAGAAGGCGCGGGTCGTTGGCTATCTGCACGACGTGGTGGAAGACACCGCGGCCACCGTGTCGGACGTGCAGGAGCGCTTCGGCGATCTGGTGGCCCGGTGTGTGTCGCTGTTGACCGATGCACCCGGCGCCAACCGCAAGGAGCGCAAGGCCAAGACCTATGCGGCGATGGCGCAGGTCACGGGCGATGAAGAGCTCGCGCTCGTGGTCAAGGCGGCGGACCGGCTTGCGAATGTGCGGGCCTGCGTGGCCGATGGGCATCGGCAGCTTTGGGACACCTATCGGGGGGAACACCCGACTTTCAGGGCGGCTGCGTTTCGCAGGGGGCAATGCGATCCGCTGTGGGTTGAGCTCGATGAGCTTTTGTTGGAGTGGCCGGCGTCCTGAGGTCCGTTCGGGGCGCGTGCACAGGCCACCGGGTGCTCCCCTCCGCGAATGTCCCCCGGGCTTCGCCCTCCTCCTTGATTTCGCTGCGGGGAGCACCCGATGCCCTGCGCACTTGGGCACGCTCTGGGTGAACGGCTGATCAACCGGTGCTCCGCTCCTCACTGCCCGCAGCTTGGGTGCTTGTGTCCGTCGGTGGTGTTGGGCAAGCCCAGGAAATCCAGGATGTGCGGGGTCGTGCCATCCACCTGCAGCATCGTCGTCGCGCCCAGGTTGCCCTGGCAGTAGGCGGTCTTGAGCGGGTTCGCGTAGTTGTTGTTGAGGATGAGCAAGGTGTCGCGCTCCGCCACCGTCTGCCCGCCATGGCCGCTGCCGGTGCCGCCGTGGTCCGAGGTCACGACGATCAGCCACTCTTCATTCGCGTAGTTCGGTCGTGCGGTCAGTGCGGCGAGCACCTGGGCGATCTGCTGGTCCTCGCCGGCGATCTTGCTCTGGTAGTTGGCGTTCAGCGGGTCGTAGCTCGGCGCGTGGATGTCGACGTTGTGCAGGTAATAGAAGATGGCCGTCGGCGGGTTCTTCCAGCCGAGCCACCCCTTGACCGCATCGGTCGCCTGCTGCGAGTTCTTGGCCGCGTTGGCGACGACGAAGTCGGCCTTCGCGGGACGCAGGTTGTGGGTGATGTTGAACCAGTCGCCCACCACCGCCGTCGTGGCCGTGGGCCAGGCCTGCTTGATGAGGTCGAAGACGTGCGTCTTCAGCAGCTTCTGGTTCGTGTCGTTCGAGGTCACGCCGTGCTTGTCGGCCCAGAAGCCGGTGAACACCGACGACCAGCCGGGGCCGCTCACGGTCGCCTGCCTGGTGCCGCCCGCCAGCACGTTGCCGTGGAAGGCGCCGCCCGCGATCAGCGCCGACATCGCGGGCGTCTGCACGCAGCCCTGGCACTGGATCGCGTCGCCGCGCAGGCCGTCGATGCCGATCAGGAGCACGTGCTTGTTGCCCGGCACCGGGTTGGGAATGCCCTCGCCCGCGATCAGCGCGTAGTGGTCGTAGGGGTTGCCGGCGTAGTCGGTCTTCAGGCCGCCGACGTCGCTGGCGCGCTTGTCGCTCAGGTCGCAACGTTGCGGGGTCTTGTGATAGTCGAAGGACTTGCACCACGCGGCGCGGCTCGCGTCGGTGCAGGCAGTGGCGCAGTCCGCGGGCGTCACGGCCTGCAGGGTCTCGGTGTTGTGGCCGCTGATCGCCGCATCGGGGGTGCGCGTGAACGCCTTCAGCGGATCGGGCTTCAGGCTGTAGTGGTCGTAGGGATTGCCGGGGTAGTCGGTCTTCAGGCCACCGACGTCGCCGGCCTGCTTGTCGCTGAGGTCGCAGCTCTGGTTGGCCTTGTGATAGTCGAACGACACGCACCAGGTGGCGCGCGGCGCGGACAGGCAAGCAGTCGCGCACATCTCGGGCGTCGATTGCGTCAGGTTCTCGACGTTGTAGCCCGAGATCGCGGCATTCGGCGACTGCGTGAACGCGTCGAGCGACGCTGCGGCGGCATGTCCCGCCCATGCTGCGAACAGGCACGCCAGGCCGGCGCGGATCGATGGCTTCATGTGATGTCTCCTCATCGCGTGATCGTTGGATGAATCCCGTGTTGCCTCCGCGTTTTTCGCGTGGCTCCTGCAACTCCGGGCGGAGTAAATCACTGACGCCTGCTATCGATCCAATTCAAAAATCTTCAGTGTCGTATTGAGCAGGCCTATACGTCGCGCCGTCATCGGCGTGTGCTTGGGCTATCGTTTTTCATCGGCCGGCTGCGCGGCCGGTCCTTTGCCGATCATCAGCCAGGCGCTCAGCGCACTCAGCACGGCCAGCGCCGCGCTCAGCAGCATCACCCAGCGGAAACCCGCGACGAACGATTCGGCCACGGCACGCTTGACCGACGCCGCGGTGGCCGCATCGACACCCGGCGGCATCACCGCGCCGGCCAGCTTGCTGCGCTCGCCTTCGAGAAACGCAGACACCTGCGGCGAGGCGCCCATCTCGCGCAAGCCATCGGCCAGCGCGGCATCGAAGGCCCAGGCCATGACCGCGCCGAACACGGCGATCGCCAGCACCGCCGCCGCGCGCGACACCGCGTTGTTCACGCCCGAGGCCACACCCGCGAGATCGGGCCCGACCGCGTTCATGACGGTGGTGGTGAGCGGCGCGACCGTCACCGTCATGCCGAAACCCAGCACCACGACCGCGGGCAAAAAGCCGCTCCAGTAGCTCGCACCGACGCCCGGCACCGCGAACAGCACGAACCCCACCGCCGCGATGGCCGGCCCGATGACCAGCGGCAGGCGCGGCCCGAAACGATCGACCAGTTGTCCGGCCCAGCCCGAGAGCGCGAACATGATGAAGATGAACGGCAGCAGCGCCGCACCCGCCGCGGTGGCCGAGTAGCCCTGCACCTGGATCATGTTGAGCGGAAAGAAATACAGCCCGCCGCCGAGCGCCGCATAGAGCAGCAGCGTCAGCAGGTTCGCGCCGCTGAAGTTGCCGATGCGCAGCAGGCCGAGCGGCAGCATCGGCGTGCGCGCCTTGCGCTCGACCGCGATGAAGCCCGCGCTCCCCACGACGCCGATGCCCAGCGCCGCGAGCACGTAGGGCGAGTTCCAGCCCTGCGTGGGCGCTTCGATGAAGGCATAGACCACGCCGCCCAGGCCGGCGGTGGCGAGCAGCGCGCCCCACACGTCGAGCCCGCCGCTGGCCGATGCGCCATGGCTCTCGGGCACATGCCGCCAGGTGATCCACAGCACCAGCAGCGCCATCGGCACGTTGATGTAGAAGGCCCAGGTCCAGGAGAAGTGGTCGACCAGGAAGCCGCCGAGCACTGGCCCTACGGCGGCCGTGATGCCGCTGAAGCCCGACCAGGTGCCGATGGCCTTGCCGCGTTCCTTCTCGGGAAACGCCGCGCTGATGAGCGCCAGGCTGCCGGGCACCAAGAGCGCCCCGCCGACACCCTGCACGGCGCGCGCGGCAATGAGCTGGTGCACGTCGGCGGCCAGCCCGCAGGCCACCGAGGAGAGCGCGAAGATGCCCACGCCGATCGCGAAGATGCGGCGCCGGCCGTAGTGGTCGCCGAGCGCGCCGCCCACCAGCAGCAGCGCCGCCAGCAGCAAGGCATACGACTCGACCACCCACTGCGCCTGGAAGGCCGTGGCCTGCAGGTCGGCCTGGATGGCCGGCAGCGCGACATTGACCACCGTGCCGTCGATGAAGGCCATGCTCGAGCCGACGATGGCCGCGGCGAGCACCCAGGGTTTGGAGGCTTCGGGGCAGGCACTTTCCTTCGTGCCGGCGCCATGCAGGATCAGCGTGTCGTCGCAGGGCGCCTTGCCGATCTGTGCCATGGGGTCTCCGACCTGTCTATTGGATTCGGATTCGGGACTTGCGCCCTCCCCCTGCGGGAGAGGGAAACGGGGAAAGGATCAGAGCGCGCATGCCGTGGCGGCCGGGTTCGCACGCGCGGCGCTCACGCTGCGCGCGATGGCTGCAGCCGTGGCCGCCGTCACGCGCTGGGCACCTTGCGCCACGGCGTCCATGCCGCCGCCGACCGCTTCGCCGACGTTGAGCTGGCAGACCACCGTGCGCGCCTCGTCGGAGCGCCGCAGCGTCCAGCTGAAGCTCGCATCGACGCGCCCGCCGTCGACCGCATCGAACTGCCGCAACTGCACCGCGACACGCCAGACCGGCTGCGAGGTCTGGCGTCCGCCCTTGGTCACGTCGAGCGCGCCCAGCCGTGCGGAGATGTTGCTGGACAGCGCATCGCGCAGCTCGTTCTCGAACGACGAGGCCCAGCGGTGCTGCTCGAGCACCTCGACCTGCACGCTGCCGCCCGGCTGGCGCACCACCATCTGCGGGCGTGCGAAGCGCTCGGGCACCGCCACCGGTGCGAGCTCGATGTAGAGCGGCGCGGAGCTGCCCAATGTCGAAGGCGCCGCATCGGCGGCCGCGACCGGGCTGGCGAGCGTGTAGTAGTTGTCGGGCTTGCTCGCGCAGCCGGCCAGTGCCAGCAGCGCGGCTGCGACGATCAGCGCGGGCTTTTCGGGTGCGAAGTTCTTCATCATCATTTCTTGTCGTCCGGTTTGCCGCGCAGCAGCGACTCGGGATGGCGCTCCAGGTAGTCGGTCAGCACGCGCACCGAACCCGCGGCGCGGGTCAGTTCCTGCAGCGTCTGGCGCATGTCCTGTTGCAGCGGCGAATCGTCGGCCAGGGTGCGCTCGGCCGTGTTCACGGTCTTGCGCACATCCTTCATGGCGGCGGCCAGCTCGGGCGTCACGTCGTTGTTGATGCGGGTCACGGTCTGCTCGGCGCTGGTGAGCGTCTTGTTGAGCGTGGCGAGCGTGGTGCGCAGGTCCTGTGCGATCTGCTCGTAGGGCACCTTGTTGAGCTTGCTTGCGATTTCCTGCACCTGCGACTGGATCTCGTCGAGGCTGTTGGCCACGGTGGGCAGCTCGATCGGGCTCTTGGTGAGGTCGATCTTGGCGGGCGGCGCCTTCGGGAAGAAGTCGAGCGCCACGTACACCGAGCCGGTCAGCAGGTTGCCGTTGCGCAGTTGCGCGCGCAGGCCCTTCTCGGCCAGGAAGCGCAGGCGCTCCTGCTGCGTGGCGCGCGACTCGGTGCCCGGCTGCGGCTGCCCGGTTTCGCGGCGGCGCAGGCGGTCGGGGTAGATCTGCACCAGCACCGGCATGCGGAACTCGCGCTCGGCGCGGTCGAACTCCACGCCGATCGACTTGACCTCGCCGATCACCACGCCGCGGAAATCGACCGGCGCGCCGGGCACGAGGCCGCGCAGCGACTGGTTGAAGTACATCAGCAGCGTCTGCGAGGGGCCGTCGGGCTCCTTCATCGCGGCGGTTTCGTCCTGCGCCAGCATGAAGGCGGTGTTCTCCTTGGCCAGCGGGCCCATCGCGTCGTCGGGCGCCTGGAAGGCGATGCCGCCGAGCAGGATGGTCGCGAGCGACTGGGTGCGCAGCGTGAAGCCGCTGGCGCTCAGCTGCGCATCGATGCCGCTTGCCTGCCAGAAGCGGGTGTTGACGCCCACGAACTTGTCGTAAGGCGCGTTGACGAACACCCGCAGCGTGACCCCGCGGCCATCGCCGTCGAGCTCGTACGCGGCCACCTGGCCGACCTTGATGCGGCGGAAGTACACGGGCGAGCCCACGTCGAGCGAACCGATGTCGGTGGCGCGCAGCAGGAACTGCTGGCCCGAGTCGTCGCGCGTGACGATGGGCGGCGCTTCCAGGCCCTTGAATTCGCCCGCGGTTTCCTTCGACACGCCCGCATCGGCGCCGATGTAGGCGCCCGAGAGCAAGGTGCCCAGGCCCGAGATGCCGGAGGTATCCAGGCGCGGCCGCACGACCCAGAAGCGCGAATCGTCGGAAGTGAAGCTCTCGGCATCCTTGTTGAGCTGCACCAGCACGCGCACGTGCGAGCGGTCGCGCGCGAGGCGCAGGCTCTGCACGAGGCCGATCTGCACGTCCTTGTATTTCACGACGGTCTTGCCGGCCTCCAGGCCCTCGGCGGTCTTGAAGGTGAGCACGATCTCGGGGCCGCGCTCCAGCAGGATGCGCGCCACCAGCGTCACGCCGACCAGCGCGGCCACGATGGGAATCAGCCAGATCAGCGAAGGCAGCCACTCGCGGCGGCGCTTGACCTGGGGTTTGGGCAAGGGTGGCGCGGACGGCGCCGGCCTGTCTTGGGGTTGCGGGTCTTCTTCACTCATGCTGTTTGTTCTTCCCTGTTCTCGAAACTCTCTTGCACCGCCTGCGCTTCCTTGCTGTCCCAGGTGAGCTTCGGATCGAAGCTCAGCGAGGCCAGCATGGTCAGCACCACCACCGAGCCGAAGGCCGCGATGCCCACGCCCGCGGTGATGACCGCGAAGCCCTGGATCTGCACCAGCCCGGTCAGCAGCGACACCACGAACACATCGAGCATCGACCAGCGGCCGATGATCTCGATGATGTGATAGAGCTTGGCCCGCTCGTGCTGCCGCCAGGTGCTCGCGCGCTGGGCCATCACCACAAGCAAGAAGAGCACCGCCAGCTTGAAGAGGGGCACCAGGAAACTCGCGATGAAGACGATGGCGGCCAGCCCGTAGGCGCCGGACACCCAGAAATAGATCACCCCGCTCAGGATGGTGTCGTACTGCGCGCCGAACAGCGTGCGCGTGATCATCACCGGCAGCAGGTTCGCCGGGATGTACATGATGCAGGCGGCGATCAGGAAGGCCCAGGTGCGCGTGAGGCTCTGCGGCTTGCGCGTGTGCAGGTGCGTGCCGCAGCGGCCGCAGGCGTCGCCCTCCTCGGCGCCTTGCCACACGGCTGCGCAATGCGGGCAGGCCATGAGCCCGAGCGATGCGGCGGTAACGACCGGGGCGTCGGGGTCGTGCGGGACCTCTTCGACGGCCGGCTCGGCTCCGCGCGACCTGCCAAGACGAAGGGGGAAGGCAAAGCGCTTCATGCGGAAGCCTTCTTCTCTTCGTCGCCCGCGGCGCGGAAGGTCATCTCCCAGAAGGCGCCCGGGTTGAACGACAGCACCGCCGTCAGCGTGACCGTGAGCGCCATGAAGGCCCACAGCGCCGCCCCCGGCACCACGGTGGCCATGCTGGAAAGCTTGACGATGGCCACCAGCACGCCGAGCAGGAACACCTCGATCATTCCCCAGGGGCGCAGCGACTGCATCATGCGCACCAGCATCGCGAAGCCCAGCGGCCGGTGCTCGCGGCGCAGCGGAATCAGCAGGTAGGCGAGGATGCACAGCTGCAGCAGCGGAAAAAGAATGGTCGTGGCCAGCACCAGCAGCGCCACCACCGACATGCCCTCGCCCGCCAGCACCACCACCGCGCCGGCCAGCGTGGTCTGGCTGCGCAGGCCGCGCAGCTCGATCTCGACGATGGGAAACAGGTTGGCGATGGCGAACATGATCAGGCTCGCCACCGTCAGCGGCAGGATGCGCTGCTGCTGCGAGCCGGGGTGCCTGTCCAGCTCGGTGCCGCAGCGCGGGCAGCGGGCCACGTCGCGCGGCTTGAGGGGGGCGCGGGTGTAAACCGCGTCGCAGCCCGGGCAGACCACGGTGTCAGGTACTTCCTTCATGGGGCCGTACCCTACCCTATTCAGTGCTGCGGATTTGTCGTCTTCAACCGCAGGCTGCTGAAAACCGCCGCCACCGCCGCACAGCAGGCGGCCAGCACCAGCGCCACCACCGGCCCGTGCCCGCCGTGCGGGCTCCAGACGCTGAAGACCCCCGCCAGCACCACGGCGCCGAGGGTCTGGCCCGTGAGCCGGGCCGTGCCCAGCATGCCGCTGGCCGCACCGCTTCGGTGCGCAGGTGGCGAACTGACGATGGTGTGGTTGTTGGGCGACTGGAAGAGCCCGAAGCCCAGCCCGCACAGCGCCATGCGCCAGGCGATGTCGGCATTGCCCGGGTGCGCCGGCAGCGCGGCCAGGAGCGCGAGGCCCGTGGCCAGCAGGCCCAGGCCGATGCCGCCGAGCAGCCCGTCCGGATACTTGCCGATCAGTTTCCCTGCAATGGGTGCCATCACCACGATGGCCAGCGGCCACGCGGTGATGAGCAAACCCGCCTCGATGTGGCTGCGGCCGTACACGTCCAGCAGCAGGAACGGCAGCGCGATGTAGGCCAGCATCTGCGCGCAGAACGCGGCCACCGAGGTGCCCATGGACAGCGCGAACACCGGAATGCGCAGCAGGTCGATGGGGAAAAGCGGCACGGCCTGCGTGCGCTGGCGCCGCAGGTAGACAAAGCCCACCGCCAGCCCGGCCAGCAGGATCGCCCAGGCCGACCAGTGGCTGCCGCCGCTGTCCACGCCGCCTTCGCGCACGCCCAGCCGGTCAACGCCCAGGAACACCAGCGAGAACATCAGCACGTTGAGCGTCACGTCGACGGGCGAGAACCGCAGTCCCGCCGCCGGTGCCACTCGGTTGAACGGCAGCGCCTTCATGCCCAGCGCGAAGGTGACGATGCCCAGCGGCACGTTGATGGCGAAGAGCCACGGCCACGACGCCACCGAGAGAATCGCCGCCGCCACCGAAGGCCCGGCCACCGACGAGGTGGCGACCACCAGCGAGTTGATCGCCATGCCCTTGCCCAGCTGCGACGACGGGTACGTGAGCCGCACCAGCGCCGCGTTGACGCTCATGATCCCCGCCGCGCCCAGCCCCTGGAACGCGCGCGCGGCGATCAGCGTGCCGAGCGAATTGGCGAAGGTGGCCGCCAGCGACGACAGCGCGAACACCGCCATGCCCACCAGGTACACGCGCCGGTAGCCCACGAGGTCGCCGAGCGAGGCCAGCGGCAGCAGCATGACCAGCGTGGCGATCTGGTAGGCATTGACCACCCAGATCGCCTGCGACGGGCTGGCCTGCAGTTCGCGCGCGATGCCCGGCAGCGCCAGGTTGACGATGGTGCCGTCGAGCACCGCCACGATCAGCCCGAGGATGATGACCAGCATGGCCCAGCCGCGCGCCGGCGAGGCCAGGCCGTCGATGGGCTTGAGGGTGTTTTCTTCGGCGCTCGCGATTGCGGCGCCTGGATGTACCGAGCTCACGCTTCCTGCGTCCTTCGTGTGGGTTCGGAGCGCACGCCGCCCAGCGTGAGCCAGGTCAGCACCAGCGCGATCAAGGCGCCTGTGGCCATGCCGGCCACCATCGGCAGCGGCCGGCCATCGGTGAAGAGGCCCACCAGCGCCATCGCGAGCGCGCCCGTCAGCATCTGCAGCGTGCCGAGCAGCGCCGAGGCGGTGCCGGCGATGGCGCCGTGCATTTCGAGCGCCAGCACGCCGGTGGTCGGAATCACCAGGCCCATGAAGCCCGAAGCGATGAAGTACAGGACGATGAGCACCCAGATGCTGTCGCCGCCCATCGCGAAGTAGGCAAACATCGCGACCATGGCCGCGCCGCAGCACACCACGCCGAACTTCACGAGGTTGACCAGCCCGTAGCGCTCGCCGAGCGAGCCGGTGAACTGCGAGGCGCCGATGAAAGCAGCCGCGTTCACGCCGAAGGCCACGCTGTAGAGCGCGGGCGAGAGGCCGTAGTGGTCGATCATCACGAACGACGAATTGGCCAGGTAGGTGAAGAAGCCCGCCATCGCGAAGCTGCCGATGAACACCAGCCCGAGGTAGTGCCAGTCGCGCAGCAGCAGCCAGTAGGCCGAGAGCGCGCTGCCCAGGCTGCTTTCGACGCGCTCGGAGGCGGGCCGGGTTTCATCGAGCAGCTTGACCATCATCGCGAGGCCCGCCACCGCGGCGATGGTCACGGCCCAGAACACGCCGCGCCAGCCCGCCACGGCGATGACCGCGCTGCCCGCGAGCGGCGCGAGGATCGGCGACACGCTGAACACCAGCATCAGGAGCGACATCAGCCGCGCCGCGTCGGTGCCGGTGTGCAGGTCGCGCACCACGGCGCGCGGAATCGCCATGCCGGCCGCGGCGCCCAGGCCCTGGACGAAGCGAAGCGCGATCAGCGTCTGGATGTCGGTGGCCAATGCGCAGCCCACGCTGGCCAGGGCAAAGAGCACCAGCCCGGCGTACAGCGGCGGCTTCCGCCCCACCATGTCGGAGATCGGCCCATAGAGCAGTTGACCCGCGCCGAGCGAAAGGAAGAACGCCGTCAGGCTCATCTGCACCGCGCCGATGTCGGCGCGCAGGCTCTGCCCGATGGCGGGCAGCGCGGGCAGGTACATGTCGATGGCGAAGGGCCCGATGGCCGAGAGCAGGCCCAGCAAGAGGGCCATCTTGAAGAAAGGGGAAGAACGCATTGGCTCGATTGTCGCCAAGCGAGGCAATCGGCGCAGGCGTGGGGTCGGGCACCCGCGGCCGCGCGCCGGCGCTAATTCAGTACAAAGAATCGGCTGGCAGGCCGCGGCTCGCACGGCATACGAACTTGGTATTCAGGCAGCCGGCCAGAACGCCAGCGCCCGCAGTTCGATGCTGCGTCGCGCAGGCGCCTCGGGCGCGCCGGTCGGGTCTTCGAACGCGGTGTGCGCGGTGAAGCGCGCGGTGCCGTCCTCGCGCGAGTCGTAGATCTTCAGGAGCAGCGCCTCGTCGGGCCGAAGCCTCGGGAACCAGTACCACTGGTGCCTGGGGTTCCAGGTGAAGGAGTAGGTCTCGCCCACCTTGTCGGGGTAGACCAGGTCGCTGGGCACCATGTCCTCGAACGCGATGGAGCGCGCATCGCACAGCGCGAGCGGCAGGCGCTCCACCGTGGCCAGCGGGCGCCACAGGTTGATGATGGCGAAACGGTGCTTCAGGCGTTCCTCTGCCTCTTCGGGCGGCAGGTGGTCGCGCACGCGGCGCGGCGCGGAGACGAAGGTCTGGTCGTTGTGCACCCGGCGCACCGGCTCACGCAACTCGGCCGTGCGGCGCGAGCCCTGTGCGCTGTCGCGCAGCGTGTGATCGAAGACGACGATCTTCTCGGCGCCCGTCACATCGCGCAGCAACGCCTCGGCCTCGCGGTAGTAGATGTCGCGGATGGTCGCGTCGTGTGAGAAGTCGGCCACCACGCTGCGGTGCGAGATCTGCGTGAAGCCGCTGCGATCGAGCGAGAGTTCGCGCAGCGCCACGAGCGGGCGGCCATCGCGGATGGCCACGCGGCGCGGTTCCAGCTCGCCGGTCACCCAGGGCACACCCGGCGGCGGCTCGAAGGTGTAGCTCACCGGCCTGCCCTGCCCCGCCTTCAGGTAATTCACCTCGCCTTCGACGAAAGGGAGATTGGCGGTCACCAGGTGGTCATTCGATGCGGTGCCCATGCGGCATGACTCCTCAGAAGGGTTCCTTGAACGGGCGCAGGTCGAGTTCCTGCGTCCACGCGCTGCGGTGCTGCACATGCAGCTGCCAGTAGTTCTCGGCAATGGCATCCAGCTGCAGCAGGCCGTCGTCGCCCGCCTGCGCGACGCGCTGCGGCGCATTGCTGCGCAGGCGCTCTCCGTCGATGCCGCCATCGATCACCACGTGGGCCACGTGAATGCCCTGCGGGCCGAATTCGCGCGCCAGGCTCTGGCTGAGCGACCGCAGGCTGGCCTTGGCCGCTGCGAAGGCGGCGAACGGCGGCTTGCCGCGCAGGGCCGCGGTGGCGCCGGTGAACAGCAGGCTGCCGCGCGCCCTCGGCGCGGTGGCTTCGAAGCCGTTGACCAACAGGCCCTGCAAGGCCTCTTTCGCAAAGATGAAACCGCCCAACGCGCTGGTGCGCCAGGCCTGCGTGAACTGGTCGACCGAGATCTCCAGCGTCGGCGCGCGCACCGCGCTCGAGGCATTGAAGACCGCCACCGACAGCGGCCCCAGGGCCTTCACGCGCTGCGCGATGCCGTGGATCTCGGCCTCGCTGGCCACATCGCCTGCGAACACCTGCGCGCGCCCGCCGGCGGCTTCGATTTCGGCAGCCACCGCGGCAAGCTGGGCCTGGGTGCGGCCGGTCAGTGCAACGAGAAATCCCTCGGCCGCGAAGCGCCGTGCGAGCGCGGCGCCCAGGCCGGCGCTGGCGCCGACACCGGCAATCCATGCCACAGGCGATGGGCCAGAAGCGGAGGAAGAAACAGGGGGCGGTGAAGAGACTGGAGGCATAGGTGAGGCCGAAGGCTATACCTGCGCTCCGCGGCGTGGAACGATGCAAAAGCGATAACCTTATTTGCCGGCTGGTCGGCGATCGCACGCGCTTGACGTCTCTCCGAATTTCACAGCGACACGATCGGCGGCTACGCTATCGGCTTCCCGGACCGCTTCCACAACAACTCACAGCATTGCTTTCCAGGAGGAGTTATCCATGGCCTTCGCCCGCACGATCCATGCCGATCTGCTTCGCGTGTTTCTTCTGACCCTCGTGTCGCTCTTCGCCATCCCGGCGGCGACGCTGGTCTTCACCGAATACGCACTGCGCTCGCAAGACGCCGAGTTCCTGCAGTCGATCGAGAAGCGCATCAACACCGATGCCCGCCTCAATGCCGCCGACAAGGCGGAGGCCACCGCGTTCTACCGCAGCCACCCGCTCTCCAAGGCCTGCGACGCCACCGCGCCGGAAGACAAGAACTTCCATGACAAGGTGTGCAGCCCCTACTCGATGCAGTGGCAGTTCCACTGGGCCGACCGCGCCGCGATCTGGACGCTGGTGCTCGGCGCTGCGCTGCTCGCAGCCGCTCTCGTGCTGGGCGCGCTGGCCTTCGCGAATCGAGGCCTGCGCTATGCGAGCTTCGTTGCAGGCTGGCGGCTCATGACGGTGTCGAGCGCCGTCGAGGTCGTGCTGCAGAGTGCGATGTTGGTGTGGCTCTCGTTCTGGGTCACGGCCTTCTTCTGGCACAGCTACTACGTCAAGCTGATCATCATTGCGGGCGTTGCCGCGGCAGCCGCCGTGTTCTATGCGGTGTACACGCTGTTCAAGAAGCTGCCTTCGGTCAACGCGATCGACGGCGAGCTCATCGCAGAAGCCGATGCGCCGCGCCTCTGGGAGCGCATCCGCCAGCTCGCGGGCCGCGTGAAGACAGCGCCGCCGGACCAGATCGTGGCGGGCATCGACACCAACTTCTTCGTCACAGAAGCGCCCATCGAAGTCGGCGGCCGGACCCTGAACGGCCGCACGCTCTTCGTGAGCATTCCGCTCTTGCGCGTGCTCGACCAGTCCGAGGCCGATGCGGTGCTGGCGCACGAGCTGGCCCACCTGGGCGGCGGCGACACCCGCAGCAGTGCGGCGCTCGGCCCCAAGCTGCGGCAGTTCGACCAGTACACCTGGAAGATGCGCAGCGGCGGCCTCACCATCGTGGCGCACTACCTGCTGCGCCTGTATCGCATGATCTTCGAGTTCGCCCTGGCGCGCGACAGCCGCGAGCGCGAGTACAAGGCCGACCGCGTATCGGCGAGCCTCACGGCACCCAGCGCCATCGTGCAGTCGCTGATCAAGATCTCGGCCTACGCGAGCTATCGCAACGACGTCGAGCAGAAGCTCTTCGCGCAGAACCGCCAGCACGACGGCGCGCTGGGCATCGCCCGCTTCGTGGCCGACGGGCTGCCGCCCTACGCGAGCTCCGAGGCGTTCATCGAGACGATGAAGACCGCCGACGTGCCCCACCCCTACGACAGCCATCCGCCGCTGCTCGAACGCATGCGCAACGTCAACCACCATGTGCCCGAGAGCGTGTACGGTGCCATCGTCGCGACCGCGCCCGAGGCCACTTGGGCCGACGAGATCGAAACGGCACCCGCCATCGAGCAGCGCCTGTGGAGCGAGTACGAGCAGCGCTTCGTGCAGAACCACGAACTGGCCCTCGCCTACCGCTACGAGCCCGCCACGGAGGAAGAGCGCATCGTGGTGCTGCGGCACTTTCCGCCGCTCGAATTCGCGCTGAAGAACAACGAGCGCATCGTGGTCGACTACGCCGGCCTTCATCCGAGCGCGGACGGCGGATCGACCATCGCGTGGGACGAGGTGAAAGGCCTCACCTACAAGGACGGCAGCTTCGGCGACACGCTGATCGTCACGCACCACGACAAGGCCATGCTGGGCGCCCGCACCACCAAGGTCAAGGTGTCGGGACTCGGCAAACAGAAAGACAACTTCAGGGGCGCCGTCGGCCATTACTGGCAACGCCACCAGGTCATGAGGGCACAGCAAAAAGAAGAAGCAGCCTCGACCGCGTGAGCCTCGGCTTTGCCGAGGCCGCGATGTCGAAAGACCCGGGCTTCGCCGCCGCCGTGTTCGGCAGCGCGACCGGCATCCAGCAGCTCAGGCGGACTTGCCGCGCGCAGCCTTCTTGCCGCCCTCGGCGCGCGGCGCATCGCTGCTGGCCGGCGCATTCGCCTGATCGACCCACAGCAGCGCATCGACATACGACACGAACCGGTTGAGGTATTCGGGCGACAGCTCTCGCATCAGCGTGAGCGATTGATGCACGAGGTTGTGCGAATTCAGCGGGCCGGCGTTCTGCGGCAGCTTTGCCAGCGATTGCGTCAGCCGCCGTTCGGCGCTGAGCTTCGACCAGGTGCTCCGGAAGAACGGGAGCACTTTCAGCTCGTTGGTCGCCGGGTCCATCCGCTCGGACGATCCGTGTTGCGCAAAGTGGGCCGTCAGTTCCGCGAGCGGTCCGCGGGAAGGCTGTCTTGCGGCTGCGGCGATTTCGGCGCCCGACGCTTTCTCGAGATCCTCGCCATAGGCCGCAAGCAGCGTGGCCACCCGCTCGTCCAGGACGCGCCGGGCTTCGCCGCTGTACTCAGCTGCGCGCCTGGCCAGCGTCTCGATGAAGTGAAAGCGGACCGGGTCGAGGCGATGCGCCCCGCGCTCGCGCCATGCGTCGAGCATTGCCCCGGTTTCGCCTGCCTCGTCGTTACTCACGGGGCTTTGTCTTCGCGTCGGTGCGCTTCGGCGTGGGCGCCATCTCCACGCGACGGTTCTTGGACCGCCCATCGGCATCGGCATTCGACGCCACCGCCTGCTCGGCACCGAAGGCCGCGGCAAAGATCGCGGACGACGGAATGCCCTCTTCGATCAGCGTGCGGGTCACCGTCAGGGCGCGCTGGGCCGAAAGCTCCCAGTTGTCCGCGAACTGGCGGTTGCCGCCGCGCACCTGCCGGTCGTCGGTGAAGCCGCTCACCATCAGGATCTCGTCGCGGGCCTGGAGGTAGGCCGTCAGCGGCGCGGCCAGGCTCTTGAGGAGTTGCCGGCCTTCGGGTTGCAGCTCGGCAGAGTTCAACGCGAACAGCACGCTGCCGCTGATGCCGATGCGCCCGTTGTTGAGCGTCACGCGGCCTGCCGCGAGCGGCCCGGCCAGCGCCTGTTCGAGCGTCTGCAGGCGCTCGGCCTCGACCCTGCGCTGCTTGACCTCGGCTTCGAGCTTGGTCGCGAGCTCCAGCTGCATGCCGATCACGCAGACCAGGATCAGCACGAAGGCGCCCAGCAAACCCGACATCAGGTCGCCGAAGACGGCCCATACCGGAACCGAGGCCTCGGTGCCGGCGTCGATGTCCTCGGTCATCACGCTTCGCTGCCGGCCGTGGCCCGTTGCGCAGCGAGTTGCTGCAGGTCTTCGACGATCTGCTTCTGCGACGAGATGCTCAGGTCGATGACCTCGCGGGCCTGCGCCACGTAGTAGGCCAGTTGCTCGTCGCTGCGCGCGATCGACTTGCCGAGCGCACCTTCGATGCGCTGCAGGTGCGCGCTCATCTTGTCGTTCGATTCGGTGAAGAGCTTCACCGCGAAGCCGAAGGCCTCGCCCAGGCTCGCCACTTCGACGGCGCTGCCGGTGATCTGCGCGACCACGTCGGCCATCTTTCCGGTTTCGGCGTCGACCTTGTCGGTGAAGCGAGCGCCGACGCGGTCCAGCAGGTCCGCCGATGTGGCCACGAGCGCGTCGATGGCGCTGCGCTGCTCGGTGGAGGCGTGGTTCACCGCGTCGAGCAGCGTTTCCAGCGTTCCGAGGATGCGGCTGCGCTCGTCGAGCATCGCGTTGTCGCGCGCCATGCTGCCTTCAAGCTTCTGGCGCAGCTCGGCAATCACTTCGGCCGCGGCGCGAGGCGCCTCGGCGGCGGCCTGCATGAGCTGGCCGATTTCGGCGATGGTGCTCTTCGCGTGGGCTTCGCTCTGGGCCGAGATGTCACCGGCGGTCTGCGCCAGCGTCTTGCAGATTTCCTGCTGCTGGGCTTCACTGCGCGCGCCTGCCTGCTGCCATTCCTCGCGCAGCGACACGGCCACTGCTTCGAGCGCCTGGGTCCATGAGGCCAGCCGTTGCTGGTCGCGCGATGCCATTTCGGCCTGCAGGTCGGTGTGCGCCTGGCCCACCGTGTTCAGCAGCGAAGCCGAGTGTTGTTCGAAAGTGGCTGCGGCCGCGGTCAGTGCGCGTTGCGTGTCGCCGGACAGGGTTTCGCTCGCGCGTTCGTGCTGCGCGAGCGCGCTGCGCCAGTTGTCGGACACGCGCTCGACCGTGGTTTCGAGGCGGGCGGAAACGCCGTCCACCAGCGAAGCCGAGCGTTGCTCGAAGGTCTGGGTGAACTGGTCGAGCGTGGCGCGCAGGTCCTTGGCTTGCGACTCGCTCGCGCGTTGCTGCCCGGCGAGCGCGGTCTTCCAGATGTCCGCCACGGTGGTGGTGTTGGCCTCGAAGCGGGTGGAGAGGCCATCCAGTTGCCGCTGCACGCCTTGCTCGACCGTGGCGTGCAGCGCGGCCGTCTCGCGCGCGATGCCGGCCATGGTGGCTTCGACCACCGGCTGGATCGTTGCGCCGGCGATTCGGGCGCTTTCGGCCAGGCCCTCTTTCAGCGATTGGCCGACCGAAGAAGCCAGGCCCGCATACACGGCCTCGGCCTTGCCGTGGAAGCTGTCCTGGCTGGAAATCAGGCGCTCGTTCAAGGCCTGGCTCTGGCGCTCCATCGTCGCCATCATCAGTTGCAGCCTGTCGACCAGTGCGGGCATCGCCTCGCCCTGGCGCTGCAGCAGCTTGAAGGACTCCTCGCGTTGATGGGCCTGCGAGAAGACGCGCAAGGTGGTGGCGATGCGCGTGTCGAGCAGTTGCCCGGCCTGCATCCTGTCGCGCCGGCTCAGGGCCGACAGGAGGCCCAGCGTCGCCGACGTGGCCACGCCCGCGAGCGAGGTGCCGAAGGCCACGCCCAGTCCCTTGACCGGCGCGGCCAGCGAGGCGCGCATGGCCTGCAGGTCCGATGCACTCTCCAGCGCCGTGCCCGTGCCGTTCAGCGTGACCACCATGCCAAGGAAAGTGCCCAGCATGCCCAACAGCACCAGCAGGCCCGCGAGGTACGGCGTGAGGCTCGGGCCGGGCAAGCCGACGCGCTCGCCCTCGATACGCAGGCGCACCGCGTTGCGCAGCGACGGATGCAGCCTGTCGAGCCACTCGCCCAGGCTGGCCGGGGGGGCGGTCATGTCTGCGACGGCGCTGGCCAGCGTTGTCGTCGCCTGCCCGAAGCGGTGCAGCTCCAGCGCGCCGACCACATAGAACGCACCGATCAGCACGGTAATTGCCAGCGCCAACGGGTTCGAGCCGATGTACCCGATGCCCACCCAGCAGACCGCGGCCAGGCCGACGACGAAGACGATGCGATGAAGAAGTTGGGTCATGAAACTCTGGTTAGCTCGCGCGAAGGGCTTCGAGCAGCCCTTCGACCGGTTGAAATCGCACTTCCATCTCGGCGAGCAGCACGTCGTGCATGTCCTTGCGGAACACGGCCAGCCACACGCCGGGCTCGGCCTCGCCATCGCCATCGCCATCGACGTCGGCACTGGCGTTGGCGTTGGCATCGGCCCGGCCCAGGCGCTTGAAATGCTTCTCGAGCGTCGCCGGGACGCTCGCCAGCAGCCGATGCTCCTGCGCGCTCAACACCTGCTCCATGACCACGTCCACCGCAGCCAGCCGCGCCATGTCGGGCGAGCGCGTCGCCAGCGTCGAACGCAGCCGGCCGCGCAAGGGACCGATGCTCGTCTCCATGGCCTGCTGCCTGGCGTGGTAACGCCGGCGGTAGGCCGCGAAGTCGGTCGTGTTGTCCCGGGCAGCGCTGTGCATGTCTTCCGCGATGGCGTTGGCCATTGCGGTCCGCACGCGCTCGCACTCGCGTTCCTCGGGATTGCCGGCCGCGCGCGCGCCAGAAGACGAAGCAGCCAGGCCGCCGTTCAACGCTGCAGAAAGGGAAATGGCATCGGTCCAGCCGAGCCATTGACTCAATCGATCCGCAAAAGCCTGTTTGGGCTCGGGGACTTCGATGTCGGTCAGTCGAGCGAGCAAGCGAATCAGCGCCGAGCCGGTGAAGCCTGTGCGCCTTGACACTTGCACCATTACCGCCAGATGGAAAAACCTGGCAGTCTACACGGTCGATTCCCCCTGGATGGCCCTGCAACCGCTGGCGGTTGCTTTGAGTGACATCTTGCCGACCATTCGAAACACACTGGCCTGTTCAGCCTGGAAGAGCGGCCAGCGCCGCGTTGCTAAAACCGATGCGGTGCGCCATGGTTTCTCGTTCAGTACAAGGTCGACCGCTGCCGCGCCGGCAGCTCGCGGTCGTAAGTCGCCCCGTCGAACGCCGCATCGGTCAGCGCGGAAAGAATCGCCCCGGCCGTCGGCACTTCGCGCTTCGCATCCGCCGCCACCGGCGCCCAGAGCTTCGCGCGCTGGATCGCGCGGGCGCACTGGAAGTACACCGTCTCCACCTGCACCTCGATCACGCACTGCGGCAGCTTGCCCTCCATCGCGAAGCGCGCCATGACGTCGGGTGCGACGGTGATGCGCGCGCGTCCGTTCACGCGCAGCGTTTCGCCGACACCGGGAATCAAGAAGAGCAAGGCCACGCGCGGGTCGGTCACGATGTTGCGCAGGCTGTCGATGCGGTTGTTGCCGCGGCGCTCGGGCATCAGCAGCGTCTTCTCGTCCTGGATCGCCACGAAACCCGGCGGGTCGCCGCGCGGCGATGCGTCCAGGCCACCGGGGCCGAGGGTGGCGAGCACCGCGAAGGGCGACGCGGCAATCAGCGCCTGATAGCTCGGGTGCAGGTGGGGCACCTCCTTCTTCAGCGAGGCCTCGCCCGGCTGGCCGAACAGGGCTTCGAGCTGCTCGACGGTTTCGATGGCGTGGGACCTTGTCATGACGTGCGCTCCTGCGTGTGGGGTGGTGTCGATTGTGGCGATGGATTTCTCCCGCAAGCCAGCGCCATGACGGCCAGCAGCGCTGCGGCAATGCCATAGAGCCACGGCGGCGATGCGACCGGCAGCAGCAGCCCCGCGATGAGCGGCCCTGCCCCGGCGCCGATGTCGCGCCACACCGAGCGAGCGGCCAGCGCCTGCACGCGCTCGGGCCCCGGCGTGCGACGCGCCACGATGGGCGACAGCAAGGGCAGTTGCAAGGCGCGCAGCACCACGATCAGCGCCGCGCAGCTCCAGAGCCAGCCGAGGCCGAAACCCACGAGCGCAACGGCCGTCACGAGCGAAAGGCTCACCAGCAGGCGCTCGGCCCCGAAACGGTCCGCCAGGTGCCCGCCGACCGGGCTCAGGAAAATCTCCGCGAGGTAGCGCAGCGCCATCAGCAGGCCGGCCACGATCACCGCGCCGCCCGGCAGCAGATCCTTGCCGAGGTAGGACAGGCCCACGATGAAGAGCCCGTCGAGTGCCAGTCCCTCCATGAACGACCAGCCGTCAAGGCTGTTCGGCCACTGGAAGCGCCGCGTGGGCTTTTCCGTGCGATGCGGCGCGGACGGCAGCCGCCGTGTCGCGAACACCGCCAGCAGCGAGAACACCGCCAGGATGCCGAAGATCGCGCGCGGCCCGACCCAGAGCGCCATCAACGCGCCCAGCGGCAGCGCCAGCACCGGCCCCATCGCGATGAACGCGCGCGAGCGGCCATTGCGGCGCGCGGCGCCCACCGGGTCGGCCGTGGCCAGCGCCTGGGTCGACAGGTTGAGCGCCGCGAAGCACAGCCCCCACATCAGCCGCAGCGGCAGCAGCGCCCAGAAGCCCGAGAGCGTGGCGTAGCCCACGCCGCAAACGGCGGCCGCCACGACGGCGATGGTGCAGGTCGGCCGGTCGCCGTTGCGCGCGTAGAAGCGGGCCACCCAGCGGTACCCGGCAATGCGCACCAGCCGATTGGCCGCGAGCAGCATGCCGGCTTCGGCCAGCGTCACGCCGAACTGGTCGGCGTACATCGGCAGCAAAAGGTAGAGAACGACGTCGGCCGGCAGCGAAAGCCCGAGCGCGATGGCTGCGTGGCGGGAATTCAGATCGGTGGCGCCGGGCGCGGGGGTGGGAGCAGGAGCGAGGGGCGTTGAAGACATCGAGGCCGCATGGTGCGCCGCGACGCCGCGGGCTGACAAACGAGATTAATGCCCCTCATGCGTGAGAAAATCGCACACATGCCGCTTCGGGAACCGCCTCTCAACGCCGTGCGCGCCTTTGTCGCCGCAGCCCGCCACCTGAGTTTCACGCGCGCAGCACAGGAGCTTCATGTCACGCACAGCGCAGTGAGCCGGCAGATCAAGAGCCTTGAGGAATGCCTGGGCGTCGCGCTGTTCGAGCGCCGTATCCGGCAGGTGGCGTTGACGGCCGAAGGCCAGCAGTTCTTCGCGGAAGCCGGGCCGGCACTGGCGCAGATCAATGCGGCGGCCCATGTGCTGCAGGCGCAAGGCCCGGCGCGCGCGGTGCGGATCAACGTGCGGCCGTCGTTCGCGGTGCGCTGGCTGATTCCGCGGCTGCCGTCGTTCGTCGAGCGCCATCCCGACATCGAACCGCAGGTCGTCACCAGCACAGTGATGCCCGAGCAGGCCATCGGCAGCTTCGACATCGCGGTGCGGCGCGGGCTCGAAGGCTGGCCCTCCTCCGTCGACCTGCATCCCTTTCTCGAAGACGAGGTGCTGGTGGTCGGTGCGCCCGCCTTGTTCAGGACGCATCCGCTGGCCGACCTTCGCGCGCTGGCATCGCACGTGCAGCTCTCGGCCAAGACGCGCAAGGACGACTGGGATGCCTGGAAGAAGCAGGTCGGTGCGCCGCGCACGAGGCCGGCGGGCCGCCTGCAGTTCGACCACCTGCACTTCGTGCTGCAGGCCGCGGTCGACGGGCTGGGCATCGCGCTCGCACCGACCTCGCTCGTGTCGCACGACCTGGCCTCGGGCCGGCTGCAGTCGCCGCTGCCCGCGCTGCGCATGGCGCTCGATCGCTACTACTACGGCCTTGCATCCGATGCCGCGCCGGAAGCCCGGCACGTGGCTGCTTGGTTCGAGCAGATGCTGCCGCCGCTCAGCCCGCCAACGAGCGAATGACCTCGGCGAGGCCGACCTTGCCCTTGCGCACGGTGGCATCGCCGCCTTCGAAGGTGATCCATCCCTCGTTGAAGCCGTCGAGCATCTGGATGCGCGGCATCGGGTCCTTCATGCCCTGCGCGCGGAAAAGCGAACCCCAGGTCTCGCGCGGCACCACGTCGGCCTGAACCGGGCGGCCCAGCACCGTCGAGAGCGCCGCGGCGATCGCGTTCGGGCTCACACGCTCCGGACCTTCGAGTTCCACGATGCCTTCGACCGCGCCTTCCTGCACCAGCAACTCGGCCGCGACCCGCCCGACGTCGGCCGCGGCGACCATCGGCACCTGCCTGTCGAGCGGCTGCAGGAAGCTCGCGAAAACGCCCTGCTCGCGCGCCCCCGCAATGTCCCAGGCGAGGTTGTCGAGGAACCATGCGGGCCGCAGGAACGCGACGTGCACAGGCAGCGCCGACAGCGCCTGTTCCATCAGGGTGCGCTGGCTCAGCAGGTTCGATTGCGTGGCCTGCGCGCCGACGGTTGAAAGGCAGATCACGCGGGCCGGCCGCGCCGCGACGAGCGCGCGGCTCACCGCGTCGATGACCGCCTTCGCCTCGGGGAAGCCGGGCATGGGATCGAAGTTCGGCGGAGGCAGGACGAAGACACCTCGAACGCCCGTGAATGCACGCGTCAACGCCGCCGCATCTTCCATGTCGGCGATGGCGACTTCGCAGCCGAGGCTCGCCCACGCCCGGCCCTTGGCTGCATCGCGCACCACCGCGCGAACGGAATGCCTCTGGGCCAGCAAGGTGCGCGCGACGGCGCCGCCGACATTGCCTGTGATACCGGTGATTGCGTACATGTGACTTTCCTTTTTCTTTCCAGTGAATCGGTTGCGATGGAAGGAATGTAGGAATCCGGCGCCTTTGAGTAAAGCGACCTCAAGGCATATCATTCATGACACTTGATCACGAATTAAAAATGGCACTCGACGGACGACTCCTCTCCAACGTGGGCGTGCTCGCCGCTGTCGTCGAAGGCGGCAGCTTCGCGAGCGCGGCCCATGCCCTCGGCCTCACACCCTCGGGCGTCAGCCGCGCCATCGCACGGCTGGAGGCACGCATCGGCGTGCGGCTGTTCGACCGCACGACGCGCTCGCTCAACCTCACGGACGAGGGCCGGCTGCTCTATGCCAACGTCAATCCGCTGGTGTTGGGCATCGAGGATGCGGTGACCATCGCCGCGGGCTCGTCCGGCGCGGTGCGCGGGCGGCTTCGCGTCAACACCGACGCCTTCACATCGCGCCTCCTGCTCGCGCCGCACCTCCCGCGTTTTCTGGATCAGTACCCCGAGCTGTCGCTCGACCTCGTCGCGCGCGACCAGCTCGGCGACCTGGTGGCCGAGGGCTTCGACATCGCGGTGCGCTTCGGCGAACCGCCCTCCTCCTCGCTGGTCGCGCGCAAGCTCATGGACACGCGCATCGTGACCGTCGCGACGCCCGCCTACCTGAAGCGCCACGGACGCCCCGCCAAGCCCGCAGACCTCGTCG
Source organism: Variovorax boronicumulans (assembly GCF_030812215.1). GTDB lineage: Bacteria > Pseudomonadota > Gammaproteobacteria > Burkholderiales > Burkholderiaceae_C > Variovorax > Variovorax boronicumulans_C. Next base: position 283,233 of record NZ_JAUSSG010000007.1, read on the forward strand.
ACCACGCGTGCCTGCAGGTGCGCAACCCGGTCACGGGACAGCCGTTCGCGTGGGAGTTCCAGCGCGGCCGCAAGCTCGTCAAGGTGCCGACCACCGGCCGGCTGCTGCTGACCGATGCGGGCACCATCCTGGCCACCGCGCTCGCGGGCATCGGGGTTGCGCAGATCAAGGCGGTGGGCATCCAGCAGCATCTGGACAGCGGCGAATTCGTCGACCTGTTTCCCGACTGGCCCGACGAGCGCTTTCCGCTCTATGCGCTGTACCCGTCGCGTCATCTGCCGGCGGCGAAAGTGCGGGCCTTCATCGACTTCGTGATGGCGGCGATTGCCCCCGAAGCGAAGCCGAAGACCTCGCGCTGACACGCTGCTCGCAGGTCCGCAAACGGCCAGCGCCGGATGGCATACGCGAGCAGGATCGGGCTTTCCATTCGAGCCCTGTCGCATGCCTTCCACCCTTCCCCGCTCCTTCCGGAATCTCGCCTGGTCCAACCTCGCGGCCCAATCGGCCGAGCAACTGAGCCTTGCGGCCGTGCCATTGGTCGCGGTGCTGATGCTCGGCGCGGGGCCAGGAGAGATCGGTTTTCTCGCAGCGGTCCAGGCGCTGCCTTTCCTGCTGGTCTCGATGCCGCTCGGGCTGCTGGCCGATCGCATGTCGCGCAGGCGGCTGATGGTGTGGGCGGAAGCATTGCGAGCAGCGTCGCTGCTGGTGCTTCTCGTGATGGTGTTCGCGTCGAAGCTCAGCATCGCGTGGCTGGCGGTGCTCGGGTTTCTCGGGGCGGTGGGCACCGTGGGTTTCAGCGTTGCGGCGCCGGCTCTGGTGCACGCGCTCGTGCCGCGCGAAGCGCTGGCAGTGGCCAACGGAAGGCTCGAGCTTGCACGCAGCGCGGCGTTCACCGCCGGCCCTGCGCTCGCGGGCGCGCTGGTCGCATGGGCGGGCGCTCCGGCCGTGTTTGTGCTGGCGGCCGTGCTGTCCGTCGCGGCCGTGGCGCTGCTGCTGCGACTGACCGAAGCGCCGCGTTCACCTGCCTCGCCGCGCCATCCATTGCACGAAGTGAGGGACGGCGCCCGCTTCGTCTGGCAGCACGAACTGCTGCGACCGATGGCGATCACCGGCGCGGTATTCAACATCTCGTGGTTCGTGCTGCAGGCCGGCTATGTGCCTTATGCGGTGCGGGTGCTCGGGCTCGGCGCAGAGGCGGTGGGCTTCACGCTGGCGATGTATGGCGCGGGCATGGTGGCGGGCGCGCTGCTGACCTCGCGCGTCGTGGCACGGCTGCCCTTCGGCCGCGCCATACAGGTCGGACCCGCCGTGGCGGTGGTCGCCGCGGGCGTGATGGCTGCCACGCTGGTCTTTCCCCGGGCATCGCTGGCTGCGCTGTCGTTCTTTCTCTTCGGCGCGGGTCCAATGGTCTGGGTCATCACCTCGACAACGCTGCGGCAGAGCATCGTGCCGTCGACGATGCTGGGGCGGGTGTCGGCCGTGTTCCTGACGATCAACGCGGGGGCACGGCCCATCGGCGCCGCGCTGGGTGGTGCCGTAGGTGCCGCATGGGGCGAGCCGGCCTGCCTGCTGCTCGCGTTCGCGGGTTTTGCGCTGCAGGCCCTGATCATCTTTGCGTCGCGCATCGCGACGCTGCATCGGCTGCCGGCGGCCGTGGCCTGACCGGCTTCCGTTCAGAAGAGCGACGCCATCCCGTTCGGCCGCGCGTCCTCGATGCCGAGCATCCGCAGCTTGGTCAGCGCGCCGCCGCCGGCCGAGAAACCACCGGGCTTGTTGCCCGCCGCGAGCACGCGATGGCAAGGCACCACGGGTGCGAAAGGGTTGTGCCCCATCGCCTGCCCCACCGCCCGCGACAGGCCCTTGTCGCCAAGCGCCTCGGCAATCTCGCCGTAGGTGCGCGTCTGCCCCGGCGGAATGCTGCGCGCGATGGCGTAGATGCGCTGGTGAAACTCCGACACGCCGCACATGTCGAGCACGATGTGCGTCAAGTCGTCGTGCACGCCCTGCAGCAGGCCCTGGATGGCGGCGATGGCGTGTTGCGCCATGTCGTTCGGCGGCCCTTCGTGCAGGTCCGGAAAGCGACGGCGCATGCGCGCCCGCGTGGCCGGCTCGCCCTCGTCGGCAGGCAGTTGCACGCCGACCAATCCGTGCGGCCCCCAGGCCAGCGCGCAGATGCCGATGGTGGTTTCGAACAATGCGAAGCCGGTGTCGTCCTGTTTCGTCATCCGATCTCCTTCAGCGCATGCTGGCGCGAGGCCAGCACCGCAGCGAGCCACAGCGCGATCGCCGAGGCCACCAGCCCGCGCGCGAGGCCGCCGGGGCCGTCCGATATCCAGCCCGTCACCGTCGGCCCGACGATCTGCCCGAGCGCGAAGACGATGGTGAACAGGCTGATGCCCTGCGCCCAGCGTGCCGGCGGCAGGTTGTGGCGCACCAGCGCGGTGGTCGAGGCCACCACCGACAGGAACACCCCGCCGAACAGCACGCCCGATGCCAGCGCCACGGGCGCCGAAGCGCTCAGCACCGGCAACAGCGTGGCCACGCCCAGCAGCCCGTTCAACAGCGCCTGCGGCTGGCCGCCGCGATAACGATCGAGCAACCCGGCCCAGAGGCGCGACGAGGCCACGCAGGCGATGCCCAGCAAGGCATAGAACAAGGTGACGAAACCGGCGCTGGCGCCCTGCTCCCGCAGCAGCGCGATCACGAAGGTCATGTAGCCGATATAGCCCATGCCGAAGAGCGCGTAGCCCGCGAGTGCCCAGCCGAAGTGGCGCAGCGCGACGGGCGTGGCCTCGGTCGCGATTGCGGCCGACGGTGTTGCCGAGGAACCCGGAGGGTCAGGCATCGCGCGCCCCGCCCAGGCCAGCAAGCCGGTGGCGGCCGCGCTTGCGATCGCCAGCGCCCACCACGCCCAGGTCCAGCCGTGCGGCACATCCGACGCTGCGCGCAGCACCTGCGGCACGAGCAGGGCCGACAGGAGAATGCCGAAGCCGGTGCCGCCGTAGTAGATCCCCAGCAGCAACCCGCCGCGCGAGGCGCCGGTCCGTGCATCTGCTTCACCGAGCCGCGCGGCCAGCAAGCCGCCCGCCACGAACACCCAGGCGCTGGCCACGCCGGCCAGCAAACGCTGCAGCAGCAAGGCGGATGCGTCGGTCACGAAGCCGCTGCCGGCCATGAACACGCTGGCCAGCACCGCGCCCACGAGAAGGAGCCGCGTCACGCCGAAGCGCCGCATCAGCGCCGGCGTGACCAGCGCACCGGCCAGGTAGCCGACCGCGTTGGCGGTGTTCATGCCCCCGGCCAGCGCGTAGCTCCAGCCGAGGTCGGCGCGCATGGGCGGCAACAGCAGTGCGTAGGCGAAGCGGGTGATGCCGAGCGACACGGCCGCGCCCATCGACAGCGCGAACGCAAGGCGCAGCGTGGGCTGCGCGCGAAGGGATGGAGAAGTGAGGGTGGTCGACATCGGATCGGGCGGCGCAGCCATTTTGCGGCAGCCCGCGCGATCCTGCCTGCGTGGCTGCCGGTTTACCGCGTCGCCGAATCCGGCTTCAGCAGGTGCCGCGCCAGCAGCACCGCCACATGCACAGCCTCGCGCTGCGCCCCGTCGCCGATCTGGTGGCGGCAGCTGGTGCCGTCGGCCACCACCACCGCATCGGGCTTCGCCCGGATGGCTGGCAGCAGGCTCGCTTCGGCCATCTGCATCGAGACATCGAAATGGCTCGCCTCGTAGCCGAAGCTGCCGGCCATGCCGCAGCAGGAGCTTTCGATCAGCTCGGGCTCGGCGCCGGGAATGAGCTTGAGCACCTCCATGATCGGGCTTACCGCGCCGAAGGCCTTCTGGTGGCAATGGCCGTGCAGGAGGATCGGCGTCGCGGACGGCTTGAGTGCCAGCTCGAATCGGCCGGTCTTGATTTCGCGCGCGATGAACTCCTCGAACAACAGCGCCTGCTTCGCCACGGTCTGCGCCTTGTCGCCGAAGCCCATCACCAGCGTCTCGTCGCGCAGCGTGAACAGGCACGAAGGCTCCAGGCCGACGATGGGAATGCCGGCCTGCGCGAGCGGCAGCAGCGCATCGATCAATGCTTCGGCGCGAAGCTTCGCCTCGTCCACCATGCCGCTGGCGAGGAAGGTCCGGCCACAGCAGTGGTGCCCGCCGCTCTTCTCGACCGTGTGCAGCACATAGCCGGCGGCCTCGAGCACGCGCGCGGCTGCAAAGGCGTTTTCGCTCTCGAAGGTGCCGTTGAACGTGTCGACAAAAAGCACGGCCGCCTTGCCGCCGCGTGCCGCCACCGCCAGCACCGAGGCCTGGTCGGCGAACAGGCCGGGCTCGTTGCCCTTCGCGCGCCAGAACGTGTCAGAGCGCCATTCCGGCAGCGAGCGCTTCGCCGAGAAGCCCAGCAGCTTCTCGCCGAGCCACGCCGCACCCGGCACGTTGTTGCGCAGGTTCAGCAGCCACGGCATGCGGCTCGCCTTGTGCGCGTAGTCGGGCATGTAGGCCACGAGCTTGTCTTTGAGCGTATGGCCGTGGCGCTTCTTGTAGTGATCGAGAAACTCGATCTTCATCTTCGCCATGTCGACGCCCGTCGGGCAGTCGCGCTTGCAGCCCTTGCAGCCGACGCACAGGTCCATGGTCTCGTGCATGGCCTCGCTGGTGAAGGCATCGGCGCCGAGCTGGCCCGAGAGCGCCAGGCGCAGCGTGTTGGCACGGCCGCGCGTGAGGTGCTGTTCGTCGCGCGTCACGCGGTAGCTCGGGCACATGGTGCCGGCGTCGAACTTGCGGCAGTGGCCGTTGTTGTTGCACATCTCCACGGCCTTGGCGAGGCCGCCGGTGCTGTCGCCGCCGGTGCCGGGCGCGGTGGTCACCTCGGTCACGGGGTCGGCATTGACGTTCCAGGCCGACCAGTCGAGCACCGGCTTGAGTTCGATGCGGCGGTAAGGCTTCGGCGCCGTGGGCGGCGCGAAGCGGAACAGCGAACCGTCGTCCATGCGGGGCGGGTCGATGATCTTGCCGGGATTGAACAGGTCGAGAGGGTCGAGCTTCTTCTTGATCGCGCGAAAGGCCTCGTTGATGGCCGGGCCGAACTGCCATTCGATCCACTCGCCGCGGCACAGGCCGTCGCCGTGCTCGCCGCTGAACGCGCCCTTGTACTTGCGCACCAATGCGCTGGCTTCTTCGGCGATGGCGCGCATCTTCGCGGCGCCGTCTGCCCGCATGTCGAGGATCGGCCGCACATGCAGCGTGCCGACCGACGCATGCGCGTACCAGGTGCCGCGGCTGCCGTATTTCGCGAACACCTCGGTCAGCGCGTCGGTGTATTCGGCCAGGTGTTCGAGCGGCACCGCGCAGTCCTCGATGAAGCTCACCGGTTTGCCGTCGCCCTTGAGGCTCATCATGATGTTGAGGCCGGCCTTGCGCACTTCCCACAGGTTCTTCTGCCGCGCGTCGTCGGGCATCTCGACCACGCTGCCCGGCAGGCCCAGGTCGCCCATCAGTTCGACGAGTTGCTTGAGCTGCGGCAGCAATGCGGCCTTGTCGGCGCCGGAAAACTCGACCAGCAGGATCGCCGCGGGCTTGCCGATCAGCGCGGTTTCCACCGTCGGCTTGAAGGCGGGGTTCGCCAGGCTCAACTCGATCATCGTGCGGTCGACCAGCTCCACCGCCGTCGGCCCGAGCTTCACGATGTGCTGCGCCGCGTCCATGGCCGCATGGAAGGTCGGGAAGTTCACGATGCCCAGCACCTTCGCGCGCGGCAGCGGCGCGAGCTTGAGCTTCAGGCTCTTCGTGTAGGCGAGCGTGCCTTCCGAGCCGATGAGCAAGTGCGCAAGGTTCACGCTGCCATCGGCGGTGTATGGCTTCTCGCTCTGGTTGTCGAAGATGTCGAGGTTGTAGCCCGCCACACGGCGCATCACCTTGGGCCAGTGCTCGGCCATCTCGTCGCGGTGCTGCCGCGCGAGGCCGCGCACGAACTGCGCAATGCCGGCCGCGCGCACGCCCAGCGTGCCCACCGGGCCGAACTCGACCAGCTCACCGTTCGAGAGCCACGCGCTCGCGCCCAGCACGTTGTGCACCATGTTCCCGTAGGCAATGGAGCGCGAGCCGCAGGAGTTGTTGCCTGCCATGCCGCCCAGCGTGGCCTGCGCGCTGGTCGATACATCGACCGGATACCAGAGCCCGAGCGGCTTGAGCTTTGCGTTCAGGTGATCGAGCACGAGGCCGGGCTCGACGGTGGCCGTGCCCTCCTCCGCGTTCACCTCGAGCACGCGGCGAAAGTGCTTGCTGTTGTCGATCACCAGCGCCGCGCCCGTGGTCTGCCCGCACTGGCTGGTGCCGCCGCCGCGTGCGAGCACCGGCACCTTGAGGTCGCGTGCGATGTCGATGGCGGTCGCGATGTCCTTGTCGTTCGTCGGCACGAAGGCGCCGACCGGCGTGATCTGGTAGATCGACGCGTCGGTGGCGTAGCGTCCGCGCGAGCCGTCGTCGAACAGCACCTCCCCTTGCGTCTCGGCGCGCAGCCGGCGCGAGAGCAGCTCGCAGGTGTCGTTGGGCGGAAGAACGGTTCCGGCTGGCTGCATGTGGCTGGCGGGGTCGATGCGCATGGTGAATGTGTGGGGTCAGTTCGCCTTGTTGGCCTGGGGATAGATCTCGCCGGCGCGCAGCAGCTCCAGCACGGTGTCGCGCTTGCGCAGCACGTGCGCGATGAGCACCTTGCGCATCGCCTGTGCGTCGCGCGCGGCCAGCGCCTGGATCATCTGTTCGTGCTCGTCGACCGCGTGCTTCCACTTCGCCTCGTTCTGGTTGGTGCGAAAGCGCAGCGACTGCACGCGCGCATTGATCGAGCGGTAGGTGCCCGTGAGCACCGGGTTGCCCGCGGCCTCGTTGATGGCGGTGTGGATGCGCGCGTTCAGGCGGTAGTAGCCCGAGAGATCGCGCCGTGAAAAGCAGGCCAGCATCTCGTAGTGCAGCGCGCGCACTTCGGCCAGTTCTTCGTCGGTGATGCGCTTGGCGGCCAGCTCGCCCGACATGCCCTCGAGCATTGCCAGCACCTCGAAGGTGTCGAGCACGTCGGCCTCAGTGAGCTTCACCGCCACCGCGCCTCGGTTGGGCAAGAGGTCGACCAGCCCTTCGGCCGCCAGCAGCTTGATGGCTTCGCGCAACGGCGTGCGCGACACGCGCAATTGAAGGCACAGCTCGCGCTCGTTGAGCTTCGCGCCCGGTGCGATGTGGCCTTCGACCAGCATGGTGCGAAGGCGTGCAGCCACCTGGTCGTGCAGTGCGAGCCTGGAGATTTCGATGATTTCAGCAGTCATGGCTTTCCCTTTGAATGCATTTTGAATGCAAAAAATGGGCGCCACAACCCCATCAATTAAGGGTAAACCATCAAGCAAAAAAGCATTTTGAATGCAAAACTGAAAGCGAAAGGACAGTCCATGCTGCAACTCGACATCCATCCCACCGGCCGCCATTTCCTTCAGATTCCCGGCCCGAGCCCGGTGCCCGACCGCATCCTGCGGGCCATGAGCCTTCCCACCATCGACCACCGCGGGCCCGAATTCGGCACGCTCGGCTTGAAGGTGCTCGGCGGCATCAAGCAGATCTTCAAGACGAAGCACCCGGTCGCGATCTACCCCGCGTCGGGCACCGGCGCGTGGGAAGCCGCGCTCGCCAACACGCTGAGCCCGGGCGACCACGTGCTCATGTACGAGACCGGCCACTTCGCCTCGCTCTGGCAGAAGATGGCCACGCGCCTGGGCCTTTCCACCGAATTCCTCGCGCTCACCGGCACCGACGAACACCTGCCGAACGCGCCGAGTTGGCGCCGCGGCGTGCAGGCCGAACTCATCGAGGCGCGCCTTCGCAAGGACACCGAGAAAAAGATCAAGGCCGTGTGCGTGGTGCACAACGAGACCTCCACCGGCGTCACCTCCGACATCGCCGCGGTGCGCAAGGCCATCGATGCGGCTGGCCACCCGGCCCTGTTGATGGTCGACAGCATCTCGGGCCTCGCGAGCGCCGATTTCCGGCACGACGAATGGGGCGTGGACGTCACCATCAGCGGCTCGCAGAAGGGCCTGATGCTGCCGCCCGGCATCAGTTTCAACGCGCTCTCGCCGCGCGCACTCGAAGCCGCGAAGACCGCGAAGCTCCCGCGCGCCTTCTGGGCCTGGGACGAAATCGTCGAGATGAACAAGGACGGCTACTGGCCCTACACGCCCAACACCAACCTGCTGTATGGCCTGTCGGAATCGCTCGACATGATCCTCGGCGAAGGGCTGGACAACGTGTTCGCACGCCACCAGCGCTGGGGCGCTGGCGTGCGTGCCGCGGTCAACGCCTGGGGCCTGCCGATCCAGTGCGCGGACCCGGCCGTCTACTCGCCTGTGCTCACCGGCGTTATCACGCCCGAAGGCGTCGATGCCGATGCGCTGCGCCGGCTGATCCACCAGCGCTTCGACCTTTCGCTCGGCACGGGCCTCGGAAAACTCAAGGGCCGCATGTTCCGCATGGGCCATCTAGGCGACAGCAACGACCTGACCCTCGTGGCCATGGTCGCGGGCGTCGAGATGGGCATGAAGCTCTCGGGCATCAAGCTCGCGGGCAGCGGCGTGCAGGCGGCGATGGATCATTTCGCGAACCACGCGGCAGCGCCGGTCGGCCTGCAGAAGGCCGCCTAGGCCTGCGACACACCGGCCGCAACGCATCGCTCGAACGATGCGGCGGCCTCCACCTTGCCGGACCTGTCAACAGGCCGGCGCGCATCGGACCCCAACACCACGGAGACAAAGATGATGCAAAGACGTTCCCTCATTCAAGCCGCGGGCGCCGCGGCCGCCACGCTGGGCGTGCCCCGGCTCTTCGCGCAGGAGTGGCCCTCGGGGCCCGTGCGCATCGTGGTGGGCTTTCCACCCGGCGGCGGCACCGATGCGCTCGCGCGCGTGGTCGCGCAGAAGCTCACCATCATGTGGGGCCAGCAGGTCATCGTCGAGAACAAGGGTGGTGTCGCGGGCGTGCTCGCGGCCGACTACGTGGCCCAGCAGCCCAGCGACGGCAGCACGCTGCTGATGGCGCACATCAACAGCCACGCGCTCGCACCGAGCCTGCAGCCCAAGCTGCGCTACAACGTGGAGCGCGACTTCGTGCCGATCGTGCTCGTGGGCGTCACGCCCAACCTGCTGATCGCCAACCCTGGGCAGAAGGCGCTGAGCGTGAAAGACATCGTGGCCGCCTGCAAGGCCGCGCCCGGCACGGTGAGTTTCGGCTCGGCCGGCGCGGGCTCCGCGCAGCACCTTGCACTGGAGATGTTCAAGCTGCAAGGCGGCGTCGATGCGCTCCATGTGCCCTACAAGGGCAGCGGCCCATTGCTCGCCGACCTGATGGGCGGTCAGATCCAGTACAGCTTCGAAACGATGACGGCCGCCACGCCGCATGTGAAGAACGGCCGTGTGATTGCTGTTGCCCAGACGCGCACCAAGCGCGCCAAGGGCCACCCCAACGTGCCGACGATGCAGGAGCAAGGCTTTGCCGGCTTCGAGGCGACCACCTGGTACGGCCTCGCCGGCCCCGGCAAGTTGCCGCCCGCGATTGCGCAGAAGGTGAATCGCGACGTGAACACGGTGCTTGCGATGCCCGATGTGCAGGAGCGCCTGGACACCTACGGCGCAGAAGACGGCGGCGGCTCGCAGGACAAGTTCAAGCAGTTCATCAGCACCGAGATCGCCAAGTGGGCGAAGGTGGTGAAGGACGGCAACGTGCACGTGGAAACGTAAAACACACCTGACAGAATCGCAGGATGAATCCATCCATGACCGCCCTCGCCGACGCCCTGATCGCCGCGCGCCGCAGCAACCGCACCCTCGACGCCGCCCCCTGGACCGATGCGTTGCAAGACGCCGGCCAGGCCTACGAAGTACAGGACGCCGTGGCTGCCGCGCTCGACTGGTTCGGTGACGACGGCGCCGTTCCTGGCTATTGGAAATCCGGCGGCGGCTCGCGCAGCGTGACGCTCACGCATGCGCCGCTGCCGCCGTCCGGCGTGCGCCAGAGCCCGGCGAATTTCGATGACCTCGTGTTCCACACACCCGGCATCGAGTCCGAAATCGCGCTGCGCCTCGGACAGGACGTGACGCCCGAACAAGCAGCGAAGCTAGGGCACGACGACGCGGCCTCACTCATCGACGCCATGGCCGTCTCCATCGAAATCGTCGATTCGCGCTGGCAGGACCTCGCCTCCACGCCCGCCCTGCTGCGCCTTGCCGACTCGCAAGTGCACGGCGCGCTCGTGCTTGGCGAATGGAAACCCTACGCCGCCATCGATTGGGCCTCGCAGCGCTGCGAAACGCGCATTGGCGATGGCGAAGTCGTGGTGCGCGAAGGCACCCATCCGCTGGCCGATCCGGCGTGGCTGCTGCCGATCTGGCTGCGCCACGTCACGCGGCACGGCCAGACCGCGCGCGCCGGCACGGTCGTCACCACCGGCTCATGGGTCGGCGTGCTGCCCTGCCGCCGCGGCGATCAGGTGACGGCCGAGTTCCCCGGCATCGGCGCGGTCCGCTTGCGCGTGTAGCGCCCGTCTCCCACGCCCGAGCAGGTGACCAGGAAGTCGAGCACCGCGCGCACCCGTGCGGGCAGCGTGCCGGCCTTGCCGATGTACACCGCGTGGATCGGCTCGGCCTCGGCCGGGTTGAACTCCTCGAGCAATGGCACCAGCCGCCCGGCATCGATGTCGTGCTGCACGTGATAGAGCGACAGCCGCGCCGCACCCGCGCCTGCAATCGCGAGGTGACGCAGTGTCTCGCCATCGCCCGCACGCACCGGGCCCGCGACGGGAATCGTGACCGTCTTTCCGTCGACGCGCAGTGGCCAATCGGGCGCGTTGCGGCGGTAGGTCCAGCCGAGCCGGCTGTGCGCCTCAAGCTCCTGCGGCGTGCGCGGCGTGCCGTACTTCGCAAGGTAGCCGGGCGAGGCCACGATGGCCTGGTACGTTTCGCCCAGGCGCCGCGCCACCAGGTCGGAGGCGGGCAACTGGCCCCAGCGGATCGCGATGTCCGCGCGCTCATCCATCAGGTCGACGATGCGGTCGGTCAGTGCGATGTCGAGCGTGATCTGCGGATGCATCTCGAGCAGGCGCGGCACCAGCGGCACCAGCATGTGATGCCCGAAGGACACGCTCGCATTGATGCTGACCCGTCCGCGCGGCGCCGCACCGGCGGCGGCACAGCGCTCGGCCTCGTCCATGTCGGCCAGCACGCGGGTACTGCGCTCGTAGAAATGCAGCCCTTCGGGCGTGAGTTGCAGCTTGCGGGTGGAGCGGTGCACGAGCTGGATGCCCAGCCGCAGTTCGAGCCGCGCCACCAGCTTGCTGATGGCCGAGGGCGTCATGTCCAACAGGCGCGCCGCCGCGGAGAACCCTCCGGATTCGACCACCTGCACGAAAGCTTCCATTTCACCGGAACGGTTGACGTCGAGGCGCGGCATGGGACTCCTGTCTGTGACTTCAAATCACAAGTGTGTGTAGCGGCGGCATTCTAGTCACAGGCCCTGATTGTCCGCACAGTACAGGGCATCATGCCAATCGCTCTACTCGCCCTCACCGCCGGTGCCTTCGGGATCGGCACCACCGAGTTCGTCATCATGGGCCTGCTGCTGCAGGTGTCGACGGACCTTCATGTCTCCATCACGATGGCCGGCCTCTTGATTTCGGGCTATGCGCTCGGCGTCGCGGTCGGCGCGCCCGTGCTCACCATCGCCACCCGCAAGCTGCCGCGCAAGACCGTGCTGCTCGCGCTGATGGCGATCTTCACGCTCGGCAACCTGGCCTGCGCGCTCGCACCCAACTACGAAATGCTGATGGCCGCGCGCGTCGTCACCTCGCTTGCCCACGGCACCTTCTTCGGGGTCGGTTCGGTGGTGGCTACCGGCCTCGTCGCGCCCGAGCGCCGCGCCTCGGCGATCGCGATCATGTTCACCGGCCTCACCGCCGCCACGCTGCTGGGCGTGCCGGCCGGCGCATGGCTGGGCCTGCAACTGGGCTGGCGCTCGACCTTCTGGGCGGTGACGCTGATCGGCGTGCTGGCCTTCGTGGTGCTCGCGGCCTTCGTGCCCCGCATGAAGGGTGAAGCCAAGCCTGCACCGCTGCGCGAAGAGCTGGCCGTGCTCGCCCGCCCGCAGGTGCTGCTGGGCCTCGCGATGACGGTGCTCGGGTTTGCCGGCGTGTTCGTGGTCTACACCTACATCCAGCCGTTGCTGACGCAGATCACCGGACTCTCGGAATCGGCCGTGTCGCCGATCCTGCTGGTGTTCGGGGGCGGCCTCGCCGTCGGCAACATCCTCGGCGGCAAGCTGGCAGACCGCGCGCCGATGGCCGCCGTGCTCGGCACGCTGGTGGCGCTGGCGGTGGTGCTCGGCTCGATGCAGTTCGCCATCGGCACGCCGTTCGCCGCGGTCGTCTTCGTCGGGCTGCTCGGCGTGGCTTCGTTCGCGACCGTGGCGCCGATGCAGTTGCGGGTGCTGGAGAAGGCCTCGGGCGCAGGGCAGAACCTCGCGTCGAGCCTCAACATCGCGGCCTTCAACCTCGGCAATGCGCTCGGCGCGTGGGTCGGCGGTGTGACCATCGACCACGGCCCCGGCCTGCGCGCACTGGGCTGGGTGGCCGCACTGCTCACGCTCGTGGGGCTGGCCATCGCGCTCTGGAGCCGTTCGCTCGACCGGCGCGAAACCGGTCGCCCCGTGGCCGATTGCGCCTCGGCGCAGGCCTGATTTCCTCGGCTACTTCGAGATCAGCCGGCGCGCGAAGAAAGAAAGGATCTCGTCGCGCGCCGCGATCGTCGGCTGGCCCGTTTCATCGATGAGGTGGGCCGTCACCACGCTGTGCGGGCTCGCCACCAGCTGCTCGAAGAACGAAGGCAGCGACGCCTTGTTGGCCGCGCTGTCGGGCAGCACCCGCGCGACGAAGCGCGTGCCGAGCGCCTCGGCATAAGCGGCGAAGCGCTGTGCGGTGCAGAACCTGTCGCCCTCGAAACGGTAGGCCATCACGCTCAGGTCTTCGCGGTCGAGGCGCTGCTTCACTGCGGCAATATCCTCGGGCGATATCTCGATGCCCGCCGGGTTGTCCAGCGGCAATGACGGCTGCGACAGCACCGGCGCGAGCACCGAAGGCTCCAGCATCATCGTGAGTGCGAAGTTGCCGGTGAAGCACATGCCGATGGCGCCGACGCCCGGCCCGCCGCATTCCCCGTGCGCCAGCCGTGCGAGCGCGCGCAGCCACTGGGTCACCGGGCTCGACTTGTTGCCCGCGAACGCGCGGAACTCCGCGCTCACGCAGGCATGCTGGAACACGGCCTTGCCCTCCTGTGCATCCGCCACCGCACCATCGCGGCCGAACAGCGACGGCATGTACACGGTGAAGCCCGCATCGCGTACCCAGCGGGCAAAACGCGCGACGTGCGGGCTGATGCCGGGCATCTCTGTCATGACGATCACCGCCGGCCCGGTGCCTGCGACGTAGACCTTCTTCATCGTGTCGTCCAGGGTGATCTCGCGGCGCTCGAAGTCTTCGAGCGCGTCGGTTTCGTTCAGGTTGCGTGTCGTCGCCATCGTGGGTCCTGCAGGTCTTCAGGTGGATCGGAGCGGCTATTACACGTGGCCTGGCGCTAGACTGACAGTGTCCAATTCGACATTTATGAGGCGTTTCAAGCCATGCACGATTTCACTGTCCTGGTGTTGCCCGGAGCCTTTGCCACCAGTGTTTGCATCACGCTCGACGTGCTCGATGCCGCCGCAGGGTTGGCACTCGGTCTCAAGATGCCGAAGCCGACCTGGCGCGTCGTGTCGCCGGACGGCGGCATGGTCCCGCTGAGCAGCCGCGTGCAGGTGGCGACCTCGGCGATTCCCGCACGCGCCCGCCCCGACACATCGACGTGGATCGTTCCCGGCCTCGGGGTCAACCGCCCCGTCGATCTGGCCGAACGCCTGGCGGACGACTGCGCCACCCGCGCCGTCGCTGCCGTGCGCCGCCACGCCGCGCGAGGCGGCGCGCTGGCCGCCTCGTGCTCCGCCGTGTTTCTGCTCCAGGCGGCCGGTGTGCTGCAGGACCGGCGCGCCACCACCACCTGGTGGCTCGCGCCGGAACTGCGGCGCATCGAACCTCGCTGCAACGTCGATGCGGATCGCATGGTCTGTGCCGACGGGCCGGTCAGCACGGCCGGCGCTGCGTTCGCCCAGTCGGACCTCATGCTTCATCTGCTGCGCACGCGCTTCAGTCCGTCGCTGGCCGATGCCGTCGGCAAGGTGTTGCTGATCGATGGCCGCGAGGCGCAGGCGCCGTTCGTCGTGCCCTCGATGATGTCCAACGGCAGCGAGCTGATCCGGCGGCTGACGCAGCGCATCGAATCGTCGCTGCCGCGTCCGCCGAGCGTCGCGCGCCTGGCCGACGAGTTCGCGATGTCGCAGCGCACGCTGGCTCGCCACGTGCGCGCTGCAACGGGCCTGGGTCCGCTCGCGCTCGTGCAGAGCGTGCGGCTGTCGCGGGCGCGGATGCTGATCGAGACAAGCCGGATGACCATCGACCAGGTGGCCGCGCAGGTCGGCTACGGGGACGCCACTGCGCTGAGGCGCCTCATGCGCAAGGCGGCAGGCGCCACGCCGAGCAAGTTCCGCGCGAACCTGCAGTCGTCTTAGAAACCGGGCGCGGCCATGCGTCACGCCCGCTTCACTCGTGCAGCGCGTACCGCAGTCGCGCGCGGATTCTGTTCCTGACAGAATCGGGCCGCCCGAAAAAAGCCGCCGTGACACCTCCTCCCACCTCCGTTCGGCCTGCACGCGCAGCCGACGCGCACGCCCTCGCCGCCTTGTCGATCCAGGTCTGGCTCGCCACCTACACCGAGGGCGTGAGCGACCTGTTCGCGCGCTATGTGCTGTCGGAGTTCACGCCCGAGAAATTCCTCGCACTGCTGGATGCGCCCGATGTTTCGCTGCACGTTGCCGAGGCCGATGAACGGCTCGTCGGCTATGCGCTGGTGCGCTCCGGCGTGCCGCAGGCCTTGGTGCCTGAAGCCGATTCGGAACTCTGCACGCTGTATGTGCAGGAGCCGTTCACGCGGCACGGCGTGGGGTCCGCGTTGCTGCGGGCGGCACGCGCGGGCAACGATGGCCTGTGGCTCATGGTCAATGTGCAGAACCTGCGCGCGTGCCGCTTCTATGAAAAGCACGGCTTCGCGGTTCGCGGCAGCACCGACTTCGTTCTCGGCGAAGGCCGGCACAGGAACCATGTCCTGGGGATGCCGCCGGCCGCACCTACCGGGGCGTAATCATTCGCGCGCTCGCCGTCGAGCGCGCCACCAGCCACAACGCCGGTCCCATCGTGTCGTCGAGCGCGCACTCAGGGGTTCACCGCATCGCCCTTGGCATCCACCTTCGAGGCGTCGTAGCGATGGTTGTCGCTCCAGCTTGCGAACCCCGGACCTGATGCAACGGCCACCGGGTTCCAGCCCGTCGAGCGGAACCGGTTGTCCATCGCAACGACGTTGCCGTAGCCCGCGTTCCCGGTACGTTCCAGATAGAGGTTGTAGCCGCCGCCTTCGAGATAGTTGCCTTCGATGCGCACGTTGTGGATCGGCAGCCAGGTCGGCTGGATGAAGAGCGCGCCGGTGTCGTTCGCGGTCGAGCAGTCGAGCCGGTTGTTCAGGAACACGACGGTGCGCCCCGGCGCGTCGGTGAAATCGCGGATGGTCGCGGCCTCGTTGTGCGAGCCGGTGGTCTCGGGATTGCCGAAGGCGCGCAGCCCGCGCACGTAGTTGCGCTCGGCACGCGCGCTGTGCACCGCGCCGGTCTCGAAGAAGCAGATGCCCGAGCCCATGCCGTGCATGTAGTTGCGCTCCAGGGTCCCCACGCCGAGGAAGGCGCACGACTGCGCAATGGCCGAAGCATCGAGGTGCTCCGCATCGATCTCCGAATCGCGGATGACGACGTTGCCGGCCTGCGTGGCGGTGCAGCCGCCGTCGCGGCAGGTGGTGGTGGTCACCAGGTAGTCGTGATGCTCGCCCACGCGGTCCGGGCGGATGCACGATTTCTCAATGAGGATGTTGCCGTTCGACAGGTCCAGCGGCCCCGTGATGCGCAGGCCGCTCAACACCGTGCCCGATGCGGGCTTGAGGCTGCCGGTGTACACGGGCAACTGGTCGCACGAGAGGCCGACGCCGGCGAGGCCGACGTTCGCTGCTGTCACGTTCCAGCCGCGCGCGGGGTTGGAGGTCGGCGGTTCGGTCGGAGGCTCCTGCGGCGGCGTGGTGGTGGCTGCCCTGAGCGCGTGAATCGAATAGCGCAGGCCGCCCTGCCCATCGGTGCGGCTTTGCTGCGCGGGCCAGTTGCTGTTGAAGTCCAGCTTCATCCAGCGCAGTCCGCCCGAGGTGCCGCCGCCATCGGCCGCGATGCCGGCCGCGTTGTCGCCGGACCAGATCGCGAGCCAGTAGGCACCGCCCTTGCGCACGGTCGCGCGGCTCGTGAGCGGAAACTCGAGCCAGCCCGATTCGAGGGCTGCCTTGCGATCGCTGGAAGACAGCAACTGCGGACCGCCATCGGCATCGGCATAGATGGCCGCCTTGTACGCAATGCCGCCCGCATCGGGCTTGCCTTTGACCCATGCGCGGATGCGGTCGAGCTCTGCATCCGCGTTCGCTGTGTACAGGTTGAGGTTGATGTAATGGCCGCTCGCATCGGCCAGGCTGTCGGTCTGCGGGCCCGCATCACTGTTGCCGAGCACCTGTCCCGTGCTTGATGAATTCGGCGACACCTTGGCTGCCGCCTTCAGTGTCGATACCGCGTCGTTGCCTGCCGCACCTGCGCCAGTCCCCAGCGACGTACCTCCGCCGGACCCACCACCGCCACCACCACCGCCACCGCCACCGCACGCGCCGATGGCGATCGCGCAGCCCGCCGACAGGAGCCACCGGCCCCAGCCGCGCAATGTATGTGTCTTCACGGAATGAACGGGCTCACATCTCGCTCAGCACACCGAAGTCGCTGTCGCCCTGCTGCACCGCGTTCACCAGCTGCACCCGGTTGCGCGCGGCAAACCGGCGGCGAAGTTGCCGCATGTGGTAGTCCACCGTGTGCGCCGACAGGTCGAGCCGGTTCGCGATTTCCTTGTCGCTGCGGCCCTGCAGCAGGTGCTGCAGGATGTACTGCTGCGTCGTCGAGATCTCGATGCGCGCCCCGCCGGTCTCGCTCGCCATGCGCGAGTGACGCGACAGGTATTCATGCAGGCTCAGGCCCAACGTGAGCGCCTGCCCGACGACTTCGTCGGTGATCCAGTTGCGGCCCCGCTCGCTCGACTGCAGGCTGATGACGGTGTACTGGTTCACATGCGTGGGCGAGGCCAGCCGGAACATCAGTCCGCTGCGGATGCCGCTTGCGAGCAGGTCGTCGACGAAGCGCTGCCGCCGGCCCGCCGCATCCTCGGTTGCGGTCGTCGCCGCCGTCGAAATGGGCATGGCCTCGAGTTGCTCCACATCCCACACCAGCGGCAGGCTGGAGGCCGGCACGCCCTGCTGGCGCAGGTCCATCTCGTAGAGGCGGTGCGAGAAATAGCGCTGCACCCACTCGGGGTTCGCGTAGGCGGTGAAGAAGCTCAGGGGCCACCAGCGGCCGCGCAGGAAGGTGATCGTGCCGTAGCCGAGCCAGTCGAAACCCAGCGCGTTGAGCATGCCCTGGATGAGGTAGCGGCGCTCCTCGTGGCTGCCGGCGTCCAGCAGCTCGCCGACGATGCCCGGCACGCCTTCCGCATGCCGGTCCGCCGACGGCGGCAGGTACAGCTGCTCTTCCGAGTAGAGCTGCGGAAACGGACCGCCGGACGGCAGTTCGGGCAGCTCGGGCGCACCGCCCGCAGGCGCGGCCACGTCAGTGTCGTGATTCCGCGTCTGCGACAGCGAGGACGCCGCGGCGCGTTGCAACAAGGTAGCAAGAATCATGGGATGCCTGTTTGAAGTGCCGCATGCATCTGTGGTCGACGCCGCGGAGTTGGGGGCCAAAGTACCAAAGGGTGTGGGAGTCGCCTTGTAAATTCTTAGCTTCGCGTATGCATTCGTAACGCCCGGATCGGGGTTGGCGGGCCATGGCAACGCATGCCTCGCCGCAACTGAATACCTTTGCATGAACGATGCGTCACGCGCATCAATCCGCGTGAAATGAACGCTTCACAGAAGGCCAGTGCACTGGCATGCTGATTGCTCCCTGTCAGTACAACAACAGCATCCGAGGAGTCCTGCCTTCGATGGAAATCCTGGCCGCATCCCGCTACTGGCGAGACGCCGACCTCACAGGTCTCCAGTTCACCGCCAACCGTCTGCTGCATCGCGAGATCCGGCCGCACCGGCACGTGGGCTACACGCTCTCCGTATCCGATACCGAGCTGCACGTGCGCAGCGGCAACCGCGTCACGATCGTGCCGCCAGGCGCGCTGCTGCGCGTCGCGCCGCAGGTCTGGCATTCGGTGCAGGCACGCAGCGCGCCATGGCGCGAGGATGCGATGTACTGCAGCTCGGCCGTCGCCCGCTGCATCAGCGCGGCGCACGAAGGCATCCCGGCGGCCCGCGCCGAAGACGATGCGGGCATCTCGATCTTCCTGGACCCTTCGGCCGCCTTTGAATTCCTCGAATGCCACCGGCTGCTGCACGAGCCCTCGGGCCCCGGCAACGAAGAAGACGTGGCGGCCGGCCGCGCCCTGCTGCGCCAGCGCCTCGCGCAATGGATTCCCCTGCAGCCCGCGCCCCGGCCCGTGGTCGACAGCGGCGACGAGCGCATGAACCGGCTCTACGAACTCATCGCCTCGGGCTTCCAGCAGCGCATGACGCTCGACAGCCTCGCCGAGGCGGCGGGCCTGCACCCGGTGCACCTGCAGCGGCGCTTCAGGGGCGCACTCGGGTTCACGCCGCACGAGATGCTGGTGGGCCACCGCATAGAGTACGCGCGCGATCTCATCGCGGGCGGCGCGCGGGTCACCTATGCGGCGCATGCGGCCGGCTTCACCGACCAGAGCCATCTGCACAAGACCTTTCTCGGCACCTATGCGGTGCTGCCCGGCGACTACCGCCGGCTCTCCGCGTTCGATGCGCTGCAGCCCGCCTCGGCGCGCAACGGCATCGTCGGATAGAGCGGTCGGCACAGTCCGGGTGCGTTGCATCGCGGGCTAGCCTCTCTCGAGTTGCAGCTTCACGTGCGCCGCCACCGCGGAGATGGTGGCGTCGATGCAGCGCTGCAGCGGCGCGAAGCCATCGTTCGGTTCGCGCGTTGCTTCGTTCATGTAGATCGGGCGCCGGATCTCGATCTGCAGGCTGTGCCGCTCCTTTGCCGGGTTGCCGATTTCGGCGATCAGCGCCACGCCCTTGTACGGGTCGTTGCGCGCCACCGTGTAGCCGTGCGCGCGCACCGTGGCCTCGACCACATCCAGCAGCGCGGGCTCGCAGGTCGTGCCCTCGCGGTCGCCGAGCACGAAGTCCGCGAGCGGCCGTGTCGACTGGATGCGCAGCTTTTCATAGGCATTGCCGGGCATCGAATGCAGGTTGAGGTGCCACAGCGCGCCGAAGTCGGTCACCGCGCGGTCCACCGCGGTGGAGAGCGCGGCGTGGTACGGCTTCCAGAACCTGTCGATGCGCCACTGCACCGCGGCGGGCTGCAAGGGCTGGTCGTACAGCGGCTGGTCGGCCGCGATGCGGCTCCACACGAGGCCATAGCCCAGGCGCGATTTTTCGCCGGGCTTGAGCGGCGAAGGCCAGGGCCCGTCCAGCAGTTCGGGGTCGAGGTCGTCGATGGCCCGGTTGGGGTCGATGTAGGCCCGCGGAAACTGCGCACTCAGCAAGGTCGCGCCATGCTGCGGCGCGGCCGACCAGAGCGCGGCGACGTGCGTGTCCTCGGCCTGGCGCAGCTGCGCGAACGGCACGCGGGTGACGAAGTCCGGCGGGTAGCAGGTGCCGCTGTGCGGCGAATCGCACACCAGCGGCAGCCGGGCCACGCCCGATGGCGGATCGACGACCACGACGACCGGATCGGTGCTCTGCATGTCGTGCGCGCTCATCACAGCTTGATGTTCGCGACCTTGGCGATGCGCGCGTACTTGTCCATCATGTCGCGGATCTGCTGCGCGAACTGCGCCGGCGTGTTGGCCATCGGCACGCCCGAGATCTCGACCGTGCGCTGCTTGAACACCGGGTCCTGCATGGCCTGGTGCGCGCTGGTCATGAGCTTCTCGATCACCGGTGCCGGCACGCCCGCGGGCGCGACCAGGCCGAACCAGCCGCCCTCGCTCATCGCCTCGAAGCCGAGCTCGCGGTAGGTCGGTACGTCGGGCAAGAGCGGCGAGCGCTGCGGCGACAGCACCGCCAGCGCGCGCAGCTTGCCCGACTTGATGTGCGGCAGCGACGACGGCAGGTTGTCGGTCATCGCATCGACCGTGCCGGCGAGCGCGTCGGTCGCCGCCTGCCCCGCGCCCTTGTATGGCACATGCGTGAGCTTGATGCCCGCCAGGTCCATGAACTGCTCGACGTTGACGTGCCCGAGCGAGCCGTTGCCGGGCGACGCGAAGGTGAGCTTGCCCGGCTCCGCTTTCGCCAGCGCGATGAACTCCTTCATGTTCTTCACCGGCAGCTTGGGGCTCACCACGAACACGCTGGGCACCGACATCACGTTGGTGATCGGCTGGAAGTCCTTCACCGGGTCGTAAGGCAGCTTGGTGTAGACGGCCGGGTTCGCGCCATGCGTGCTCACGGTGGCCATGCCGATGGTGTAGCCGTCGGGCTCTGCCCGCGCCACCGCCGAGATGCCGATGGTGCCGCCCGCGCCGCCGCGGTTGTCCACCACCACCTGCTGCCCGAGGATGACCGACATCTTCTCGGCGAGCAGCCGCGCCACCAGGTCGGTCGAGCCGCCGGGAGGGAACGGCACGATCAGCTTGATCGGCTTGTCGGGGTAGGAGGACGCATGCGCATCGACGGCCGCGAGCGGCAGCCCGAAGGCAACGGCGGTGATGGCCAGCAGGAGGTCTCGGCGTTTGTTCATCGTGAGTAAGTCGAAAGAAATATCGTTGGAGACAACGCACATGGAGGTGCCCTGAAGTGCGGCGATTATGTGAAGCGACCCCTCGTGTTTGGAGTGACAATTGCGCCGCTTGCTATGACCGGAGCGCATAGCAAGCCACCCCACTTCACCCATGCGAATCCGTTCACCGTCATTGCACGAGCTGCATGCCTTTGCCAGCACCGCGCGCCTGGGCAGCTTCTCGAAAGCGGCCGACGAGTTGTGCGTCACGCAGGGCGCCGTCAGCCGCGCGGTGGCGCGGCTCGAAGAAGAACTGGGCGTTCGTCTCCTGGACCGCCACGGCCGGCTCAGCACGCTGACCGACGCGGGCCGTGCCTACCTCGACAACGTCGCGCCCGCACTGCAGCAACTCGAAGCCGCCGCCGATGCGGCCGGTGCGCAGCACGGACCGCACACGCTGCGCCTGTCGGTGCCGCCGACGCTGGCCACCAAGTGGCTCATTCCGCGGCTGCCCGACTTTCGCAAGCGCCACCCCGACGTCGCGATTTCGTTCGCGCCCTATCGCCGCGACGATCCGCTGGACATGCCCGACATCGACGGCTGGATTCGCGTGCGCACCGGCGACGCGGCATGGCATCCGGCGGGCATTCAGTCCGACTACCTCGTGGGCCGCGAGATCGTTCCGATCTGCCGGCCCGAAGACCTGCGCGGCCCGCACGCCCTGCACACGCCGGAAGACCTGCTGCAGCGGCCGCTGCTCTTTCACGCCAACTATCCCGACAACTGGCGCCTGTGGTTCGACACGCAGGGCCTGCGCGGCACGAACCCGCGCCCCGCCGCCGACTTCGACCAGGTCGTGATGCTGGTGCAGGGCGTGATCTCGGGCCTCGGCCTCGCGGTTGTGCAGCGCTGCCTCATCGAAGACGAACTCGCCGCAGGCCGCATCGCGATCCCCATCGACCGCGCCGCGCTCACGCCGCGCGGCTACTACGTCTGCGCGCCGAAGGGACGGCGCGAGACGCGGGGGATGCGGGTGTTCAGGGATTGGGTGCTGGCGCAGGCGGCTGCGCCGGACCAGTCCTTCACCGGCACCTAGGTACTCGCACCCGTGCCTCGGCCGGGGCCGTCCTTCTTCTGGCCAAGCTTGCTCAGGTCGAGGAGCCCATCGGGAATCCGCCTGCTGTCGGATGCCCCACCGGTCGCACGGAAACGCACGGTCTCGTTAGGCACGAAGCGGCCGAATTCATCCATCCGGCGCCCGGAGATGATGGCGTCCAGCGGAATGGTGTGGGTGCCATCGGCTGCAGTCTGCGCGCTGTCGCTGTCCACCGTGTAGAGGTGCAGCGGTTGCTCGCCCTCGCTTTCGATGGGTCTGGGCAGAGGCTGGATCGCCGCCCACTTGGCCTGCGCCACCGTGCCATGCACCACATCGGCGGGCGGACCGAAAGACTCATCCAACGTCAAACCGCCTGCGCGGCTCACCTCGTCGGGCGGCGGACCCAGCACGAACTGGACCTTGCCGGCATCGGGCGTGTCCGGCGCGGGGCGTTCCGCAGCGTTCTGCCTCCCAGCGCGGGACAGCCTGAGCGCTTCGTGCTCGAAATCCGTGCGCCAGCGCTCGTTGGAGACGCCATCGGGATCATGCAAGAGGACCGAGCCGTCCGTACGGATCAGGAACTGTGAGTCCGACGGATAGAGGCCTGCGGAATTCAGGTTTTGCGTGATGGTTCCGGCACTGCGCGCAGTACGTTCGTTGAGAAGTTCGGCGCCTTCGCCAGTGGCCGTCCATGTCGCCGGATCGGTGTCCAAGGCCCTGCTTCCCTGCTCGTGCCGCGGCATGAGAAGCACCAGACGGTTGCCAACGAGATAGGGCCCGTCGACCTCGATCACATTTTCGGCACCGGCATGGTCGGCCAGCTTTTGCAGTGCACTCTTTTCCTCATGCGCAACGGCCATTTCGCGGTCGATCACTGCGCCGTCCGGCAAGTCCTCGCGCAGGTTCGCGAGATCCACGAGGCTGTGGGACTCATCTATCTCCGCCTCCGTACGGAAGATCTTGATGACCTTGTCGTCGCCGAACGGGTACACGTCGGCGGCAAGACCTCTCCCCAGGATCTCGGGGCCCATCATGCCGAGCACCTCCTCCCCCTTCATCGGCCGGCGCGTGCCATCGGCATCGACAACCATCAGTCGATGGGCCGGCACGGGATCGCCGTCACCGTCCCTCATCGTGAGCGGTCGCGCAGCATCCCAGTCGAGGCGAGGAGACTGCGTGGCAAGCTTGTCCTGCGCCGCCGCCTTGAGCGCCCGCAACGCACCGATTTCCTCACGCCAGTCATAGGGCCGGTTCAATACTGCCGTGCCCTCCCCCTGGTCGCGGAAGAGCACCGCGCCATCCGGCATCACGATCAGATCAGGCTCGCGCACCCAAGTGTTGCGGTCGATCGACGGGTCTGCCGGACCCTGCTGCTTGATGCGTTCGATGGCAGCGAGTTGCCGGTCGACCGAGTCGATGGTCTTCTGGTTCAGCGGTCCGTCGTCGACGATCCGGTAGCTTGTATAAGGCGCCTCGGCATCGAACTTCGGCGTCTTCACGCTGATGTCGCCGAGCGCCGTTCCGCCACGAGAGAAGAGTCCGGTGCGGTCCCAGATCGAATGCTCGCTCACGTCCAGCACGTCGACGCCCATCTTCCGGTGCAGCGACGAACCTTGCAGTTCGCTGGCGACGACGCGTGCCGGGGTGTCGCCGGTGCCGTGATACGGCACGGTGAGCACACCGTCGTAGAGGCGGAACGCAACCTTGTTGGCGCCGATGCCGACCACCGGCCCGAGGTGCGAAGCAAGGTCGGTCAGCGGTTGCGTTGCGCCCGATTCGTCGACCAGATGAAGCTGGCCGTCGATCTCGCGCACGCTGCCGGGCCGGGTGGCCTGTTGCGTAGGCGCGGCGTCGAAGCGCGTCTCGCCGTCCACCTTGTACAGAACCTGGCGGTCCGTGGCATTCGCCACCGCAGCGGTGAACGCCTCGGCGTGCGGCGGCGCGACCACGGCCTCGATGACCACCGGCGCATCGGGCTCGGCCGTGCGCAGGTTATGGGCCAGCCCGGTGCGAACGACCAGCTCGTGCACGCCGAGGCTCGTGTTGTTGTGGTCCGCGCTCATCGCGTGCGTGGCGTCGATGGGCGCCGTCACGCGCAGCGTGGGCGCCGGATCGCCGGGCGACCAGGTGCGCGGGGCGGTGACCGGCACGGCATCGTCCGGCGACGATGTCCGCGGGATGGCGGGAGGTTCTGCATCCGTGCCATCGTGGATCACCACCCGCGTTCTCGAAGCGATCTGCTCGGCAGTCAACGAGCTCGGGCGAGTGGGGTCGCCGCTTTCGTAGTAACCCGTCTTCGCGTTCCAGACCAGCGAGGTCCCGGGAACCGTCGTCTGCCCATTGGGCGGGTCATAGTGCGGGCCATCGTCCTTCGGCGTCACCGCGGCCGAAGCCTCCGGTTCCGGGCTGGCTGCGGGCCTTGCGGTCGGCAGGTCCACGCCGGCGGGAAGCACGAGGCCCGACGCGGTGGTGGTCGTCTGCGGCGCGCCCAGCCACGACGCCGAGTCCGGGTCGTTGTCGATCAGCTTCTGGATGTCGGCCGTCCACTTCTTGCGGCCCGGGCCGTCGGGCAGGTACAGCCCGCGGTCGGTCTCGAAGATCAGCACGTAGCGGTCGGCGCCGCCCGTCACCGGCGAGCCCTGTTCCAGGCCCACGGCGATGGGGCCGCGCCGGGCCATCGATTCCTGCCCGAACAGGCTTCGAATGTTGGGATTGACGTGCGGCTCCATCAGCACGAGCGGTCCGCCGCCGTGCACGCGCGCATAGAAGGCGAGCACCTCTTCGCCTCGCCGCTTTCCCTCGGCGGCCGCTTCCTCGATGGTCAGCATCTTGCCGGCCTTGTTGGTCCCCGGCACCTGCTTCGCATCGGCGTTGAGGTAGGTCGAGAACTGCCAGACGTCGCCGCGCGCCAGCAGGTCTTCGCGCGGCACCTCGCCGGCCTCGAGCTTGCCGGCGCGGTAGTACGAGGCGGGCAGCGTCTTCACGTAGTTGTCGTCGATCAGCGCCTCGCGATGCAGCGCGATGATCCCCAGCGGCTTCGCGCCGAGCGGCGAGCCTTCGGCCGGGTAGACGACGTAGGCCATGCGGGTGCCGTCCGCCATCTCCTGCTGCCACTTGCGCGCCATGCCCTCGGGACCAAGGTTGTTGAAATCGGGGCTCACGTCAAGCTGCCGGGTCAGCGACGCCAGCACCGCGGGCGCATTGCGGTCGCTGAACTGCTCGAGACGCACCACGCGTTCCTCGATGCCCAGCACGAGCGGGTCGATCCAGTTGCCCTCACCGACGCGTACGCCCATGTTGCGCACCTCGGCGCCGAATGGCGCATCGACGCGCTCGCCGCGGCCGTTGGGCGCGAGCCAGTAGCGCTGCTGGGCGTCGAAGTTCTCGTTGGGGTGAATGCGCCCGTTCGAGACGTCGATCAACGGCAGCTTCGGCTTCGCGACAACGACCTGGCCTTCGCCGAGTTCGATCTTCCGGCCCAGCGTGATGGTTCCTTCCACGGCATGCACGCGCGCACCCAGCATGTCGCTGAGCTTCGACGCCACCGATTCCGGCGACGGTGCCGAGGGGTCATCGGTCTTGCCGCCGCGGCAGAAGGCGAGCGCAACCTCCTGCCCATCTGCGGCATAGCCGGCGGCCCGCATGCTGGCGACGATGCGCTCCAGGCTGGGCACGTTCGCTTCTTCGACCGTGACGAGGAATACCCCCTCGGGCACCGCCATCTTGATGAGCTGTGCCGGGACCGGGTGGCCGTTCACCGTGACATTGCCTTCCAGGTAGTTCAGGTCGGGCGAGCGGTGCACCAGCGGCTTGCCCTGCCATTCCTTCGGCGCGAGCCAAGGCTCCGACGGGTACTTGTTCATCTGCGTCTCGATCAGCGAACGGTAGGTTGCCGTGCCGCTGCCGCCTTCCGCATAGAGGCCCACTGGCGTCTCGAAAATGGCTACATAGCGGGTCGGTATGGTGCCGTCCTCCAACGGCGGCCCCTTTTCATGCACCACGGCCACCGGCCCGCCGTCGGCCATGCGCGCCTGGCTGTTGAGGCTGTCGGTGTTGACGGTCTTGGGCCAGCCGAGTGTGGGCACGGCCTCGGGTGCACCGGCGTGCACGCGCGCGTAGAAGGCATCGATGGGCTCGCCGCGGCGCGCCAGCTCCGCCATCGCCGCGTCCATCACCTGCTTCTTCGCGGCCGAATTGACCACGCCGCCGGGGAACGACGAATCGGGCGATTTGGTCGACGTGCGGGCCCCGATCAGGTAGGTCGAGAACTGCCACACCTCGCCGCGCTGTAGCAGTGCTTCCTTGCTCGCCGTGCCGGCCGGCTTCTCGCCGGCGTAGTGGGCGGGGTCGCGGGTCTCGATGTAGTTGTCGCCGACCAGCGGCTCCTTGTGCACGGCGATGATGCCGAGCGGTCGCCGCTCGGCGGCCGAGCCGGGTGCGGGATAGATCACGAAGGCCATGCGCGTGCCCTCATTCATCTGATCGATCCACTTCTTCGCCATGCCGTCGGCCTTCAACTGCATGAAGTCGGGGCTGTACTTCAACTCCTTCGTCAGATGCGGCAACACATCGCGCGCATGCTGCGCATCGAACGGCACCAGTTCGACCGAGCGGTCCTCGATGCCCGGGCGCGGCAGGTCGATGGTCTTGTCGCCCACCGCGGTCCCCTGGTCGAGCACCTTCTGCGAGAACGGCGCCTGGGCCTCCTGCGTACGGCCGCCCGGCTCGAGCCAGAAGCGTTGCTGCGCATCGAAGTCGGCATCGGCGGGCATCGGGTGCGGCGCATTCCGCGAAACGTCGGTCAGCGGCAGGTTCGGCCGTTGCACCACCGGCGCGCCCCGCGCCGTGTTCCTCGGGCCGAGCCCGATATCGCCGTCCACCACATGCACGCGCGATCCCCGCAGGTTGCCCAGCTCGCGCGCCAGCGCATCGGGCGACGGCGTATCCGCCCGTATCGACGGCTCACCCTTGAACAGATAGAGCGCCACGTCCTTGCCTTCCGGATGGCCGGCCGCGCGCAGGTCTGCGGCGATGCGTTCGGCGCTCGGCGGGTTGCCGTGCTCGGCCACCACCAGGATGCTGTCGGGCGGCACCGCCAACTCGATGTCGCTTGCGGGCATCGGGCGGCCATTCACCATCACGTCGCCCACCAGGTAGTTTTGGTCCGCCGGACGCATCGGCGCCAGCAGGCTGCGCGAGCCCGGCACCTTGTCGAAGGCCTCCTCGATCTTGCTGCGCCACTTCAGCGTGCCCTTGCCCTCGGGCCCATAGAGGCTCGCATCGGTCTCGTAGATGTAGATGTGGCGTGCCGGTTCGCCGTCCGGGAAGTCGGCGCTCTTGAACGGCGAGCTGTCCTCGTAGCCAACGGCAATCGGCCCGCGGCCGACCGTCTGCGATTCCTGGCTGAAGGAGCTCGCCACGTTGAACTTGTGGCCCTTGAGCAAGGTCGTGACGCCATTCGAATCGGTGACGAACGGCGCGCCGCCGCTCACGCGCGAATAGAACGCCTGCACCGGTGCGCCCTTCGCTTCCTCTTGCCGCATCACGTCCTTCATGAACTGCATGCGCGCGGCCTTGTTGATCACGCCGCCCGGGTAGCGGTCCTTGTTGGCGCCCAGGTAGGTCGAGAACTGCCAGACCTCGCCGCGGGCCTGCAACGCCTCCCTGCTCGTCTCGCCCGCCGGCTTGCTGCCGCGGTAGAGCTCCGGCGGCAAGGTGTTGCGGTAGCTGTCGCCGATCAGCGCTTCCTTGTGGACCGAGATCAGGCCGATGGGTGCATCCGAGGCCGGTGTCGAGCCGGTCGCCGGATAGATCACCCGCGCATACCGCGTGCCGTTGGCGATCTCGCCGAGCCATTTGTTGATCATTCCCTCCGCGCCGAGCGCGTTGTACTCGGGGCTGACGCCCAACTGCCTGACCAGCAGCGGGAACACCTCCTGCGCGTTCTCCGCGGTCATCGGGCGCATGTCGACCACGCGGTCCTCGATGCCCAGGTGCAGCGGATCGATGGCCTTGTCGCCCACCCTCGCGCCCTGGTCGAGCACCTTCTGCGAGAACGGCGCCTGGGCCTCCGGCATGCGGCCGCCGGGCTCGAGCCAGAAGCGTTGCTGCGCGTCGAAGTCCGCATCGGCAATGACCGGATGCGGCGTCTTCTGCGAGACGTCGGTCAGCGGCAGGTTCGGCCGCTCCACGCCCGGGGTGCCCTCGAGCTTGGTCTTGGCGCCGAGCACGATGTTGCCGTCCACCGCATGCACGCGCGCGCCGATCTTGTTGCTCAGTTCGCGCGCCAGCGATTCGGGTGCCGGCGCATTCGCCTGCTTCGGCGTTTTGCCTTCGCAGAAGTAGATCGTCACGTCCTGGCCTTCGGGATAGCCGCCGGCTCGCAGGTCCGCGGCAATGCGTGCGACGCTGGGCGGGTTGTCGAGCGTTGCCAGCACCAGGATGCTGTCGGGCGGCACCGCCAGTTCGATATCGCGCACGGACACAGGGCGGCCGTTCACCGTCGCCTCGCCTTCGAGGTAGTTCAGGTCCGCCGGACGCGGGGTGGCCGGGCGTGCCGCGATCGGCGTCGCCTGGTCGGGCTGTTCGGCCAGCAAGGGCCGCGAGCCGGGCTTGGCGCCGGGCTTCAGCCCCGCCAGCAGGTTCACGATGTCCTCGGCCACCGGCTGGCGCAGGAACTTGCCATCTCCGATGGCAGCCTCTTTGCCGCCGGCCATGTGCTTTTGGCGCAGGGCCGTGAGCGCCGCACCGTCCTCGGTGCTCAGATGCGTCTGAAGCTTGTCGAAGAAGGTGTCGAGCTGCTCGGTGCCGCCCTTGGGCACCACGGGTGTCGCGCCGTTCAGCGAGCGGTCGAGCAACTTGGGGAACCACTTGGGAACCTCCACGGTGCGCGTGTCGTCCGGCGACACCCGGAAGTCCTGCGTCTGCCCCTTCCTGACCGACTTGGCAGCCGAAGGCTCTTTCAGGCCGAGCTGCGCGCGGAATTCCACGCTGGTTCCGAGCACGCCCACGTCGAACAGCGTCGGCAGCGCGGCCACCGCGGTGAGGCGCTTGGAGAAGTCGGCGTTGGGCCGCCCCCTGCCGCCCGTCATGGCATCGATCAGGTTGCCCGTGCCCACCAGGTGGTGCGGCGACGGCGCCGAACGCTGCAGGCCGGGAGGCAAGGCGCCGTAGACGACCTTCTTCACGCCGTAGATGCCCCGCTGCAGGGTGCGTTCGAGCCGGTTGTCGGCAAAGATGACCCAGACGTTGCTGGTCGACTCGTTGGGCACGCGGCGCTGCTTGCCCGTGAGGTCGGTGAAGGCTTCGGTGAGCGGCTTGCCCGGCACCGAGGTGCGGTGGTGGTTGCCGCCGCGGTTGGGCACGAAGAACAGCGCCTTTTCGGAATCGCCACTCACGTGGCCCTGCTTGATCAGCGCCTTGAAGCCGGCCACGTCGGGCTTGGCGATGAAGTCGCGCACGGTGATCGCCACCGGGTCGTGCAGCGCGCCGGGCACCCGGTCGGGTACCACGACCTGCACGCGGTACTTCGCATCGCCGAAGGTCTTCTTGAACTGATCGAAGAAACGCGTGGGCACCACGTCGCCCGCACCGATCACGTCGTTCAGCAGCATCTGCGATCGCCGCTCGACCGAGGGCGTGACCGGCAACGGGTTGCCCACCAGCTTCTTGACGATCGGCAGCAGCGGCGCGATGCGGAAGTCCTCGATCACGCGATCGAACATCAGGCTGCTGGGCACCTTCACATGGCCGTCGGGCGAACTGGAGGCCTTGCCGCCGAAGAAGTCCTTCTCGCCCGCGCCCAGCTTGACCTTGTCGCCCTCGAGCTTGACGCTGATCTCCAGCTCCACCACGCGGCCCGAGCCGTCTGCGGCCGGACCGATGTCCTTGGCCGAGCGAATGTTGACGCCGTAACCGGGTGTGCCTTTCTCGCCGAACAGCTCGGTCTTGGCTGTATTGATCAGGTCCTTCGCGAACACGGTAAAAATGGTGTCGCGTGACATCGGGCTCAGGCCCCACTGCAGCATGCTGGTGCGGCGGTACTCGTCGGGCCGCACGGCCACCGACAGCTCACGGCCCAGCGCGTCGCGGATCGGCACCGTGGAGCGAAAGCGGATGCTGTCCATCGCCCCCGTGGCGATGGCGCGCAGGTTGGAGCGGGTGCCGATCCCGGAGCTCACCGACTGCATGGTGGGCGACGCCAGCGGTGCGTACTCGCCCACGTTCAGGCGGCCGCGCACGGTCGCGCCCAGGCGCATGTCGATGCGCGCCGATCGCGCGGCCGCGCGATCGGCCGCCACCGCGACCGGGTCAGGCCGGGTGCCCGAGCCGTACAGCGCCACCATCTCGGAGCCGCTCAGGTACGACATGCGCTGGTCGTAGCCGTCGTAGGCCGGCCGCGCGAGCGGGTCGCCGGGCTGGCGCTCCTTCAGCGGCTTGGTCGCTGTCACGACGATCTCGGGCTCTCCCTCCGCATTCGGCTTGCGCGCGATCTTGATGTCGTCGAAGCCCGCGGCGCGCATCCGCACATGAATGGCGGCGTCCTGCGCTTCCTCGCGGTCCTTCGTTTCCTGCGCCTCGTCGCCCTTGCGCCGCACGCCGCCGTCGTTGTCGCTTTCACTCGAGGACTTGCCGGTGCCGGCGGTCTTGCCCCGGGTGTTGCCGGCGCCGCTCGCGGCGACGCCCTCGGAAGCGGAAGCCACGGTCTTCTGGGTGTCGATCGCCACGCGGAACTCGACCTCCCCGCCCGGCGCCATCGCCTTCGCTGCGTTGGGCTGCACGTCCAGGCCCGTCGTCAGGTCGTCCAGCTTGACGCCACCCACCTTCAGCGTGGTGGCATCGCTGCCTGCGAGTCCTGGCAGTTCGTTCACGGGCGCATCGATCTTCACCGGCGCCATGTCGACCGGCGTCACATCCGGCGTGCTGCGCGGCGCCGTGGGCACGGGCGGCTGGTTGGCGGCATCGTTGCCCGCCTGCGCCTTGGCGCGGGCCGCCATCATCGGGTGCAGCGCGATGTTGTTGAGCGTGCCCGGCAAGGCCTGCAGCGAGGCGGCGATGAACTCGCCCTTGTTCATGCCTCGGCCCTCGTTCAGGTATGAGATGAGCTGGCCGGTGCCGAGCGACCCCACGCCATCGGTCACGAACTGGCCGGAGAAGCCGGCGTAGGACATCTTCTGCGTGCCTGCGGTCGCATTGGAGGCGGTGCTCGTCGTTGCGCTGCCGGCCGCGTTCGTCGTTGCGTTGCTGGCCGCGTTCGTCGTTGCGCTGCCGGCCGCGTTCGTCGTTGCGCTGCTGGCTGCATTCGTCGTCGCGTTGGTAGCCGCGTTCGTCGTCGCGTTGGTAGCCGCGTTCGTCGTCGCGCTGGTGGCCGCGTTCGTCGTCGCGTTGGCGGCCGCGTTCGTCGTCGCGTTGGCGGCCGCGTTCGTCGTCGCGTTGGTAGCCGCGTTCGTCGTCGCGTTGGTAGCCGCGTTCGTCGTCGCGTTGGCGGCCGCGTTCGTCGTCGCGTTGGTAGCCGCGTTCGTCGTCGCGTTGGCGGCCGCGTTCGTCGTCGCGTTGGCGGCCGCATTCGTCGTTCCGGTGCTGGCCGCAGCCGGCGCCACCTTCCACAGCGGGATTGCACCCGAAGCACCGCCCGTGAACGGAGCACTCGCCAGGCCTGCAACCGAACTCACGACGGTCGCGCCGATGCGCTTGTTGCCTTCCTCCGTGCCCCACTGTCCGTCGAGGCCGACGCGCCCGCTTTCCACTGCAACACGGCCCACGCCGTCGACCGCCTGCGAAGTGATGCCGGCGCGCGCGCCGACCGCCGCACGCCCCCAGGTGTTGAGCACGCCCTCGCTTTTGACAAAGGCCTCCTTGGCCAACAGCTTGGTGCTCACCGCGGCGCTGGTCTTGATGCCCGCGCCCACGCCGGTGGCCGTGACGATGTTGCTCGCCACGTCGATGGCCTCGTCCTTCAGCGTGAACTTGACGTCTTCCCAACTGGCGTTGCCCGTCACTGCCTTGGCCTCGAGCGTCCAGAGCGAGGTGTGGCCGTCGGCATAGATGTCGCGGCCCTGCGCGGCGGCGACGACGTCGCCCGTGGTGTCCCAGACCTCGCTCACCAGCATCGCGGCGCCGAAGCCCACGGCCACGTTGCCGCCCGAGGCGATGGTCGCGGCAATGCCCGCAGCGGCGGTGACCGTCATGCGCACCGCCTCGTCGACCACGCTCCAGGTGCCGTCGGCGTCCTGCACCTGCTGCGCAAGCTCGGCCGACTTCACGTCGTAGGTGTCCATGAGGGCGTCTTCTTCGCTCGCGTACTTCGAGACGGAAATCTTCCCGTCGGCCAGGTCCTTGCGCAGCTGGTTCGACTTGTCGAGCTGGTCCTTCGTGTAGTCCTTGGCATCGTCGGCGGAGTCGCCGAACATCGCGCCCCACGCATCGCGCACGAAGGTGTGCTTCTCGATGCCCTTGTTGATGCCGTCCAGGTCCTTCTGGATCTGCGTGCTGTCCTGGTCCCCCGCGCCGAGCAGCTTGCCCTTCACGTCATAGAACGTGGTTCTGGCCGACTGCAGTTGCTGCCCCTGCTCGCTGGGCGAGAGCAGCGCGTTGATCTGGTCGCTGCGGTATTCGGCCGCGCGCACGCTGCGCTGGTCCTGGTCGGTGCCCAGCGCATCGAGCTTGGCCTTGAGGTCGGGGTTGCGCTTGCCCCAATCCTCGATGTAGGCGTCGACCACCTTGGCCTTGTCGTGCAGCGGCTGCTCGGTGAGCTCCTTGATCTGCACCTTCAGCTTGGCGTTGGAATCGCTGTTGTCGCTCGCGTATTCCTCGTCGGACTCCTTCATCTTCTCGGGGTCGGCCCGGTCGGCCGCCGACATGCCCTGCAGGTGCTGCGTGTACTTCTTGTCCGCGCCGATCTGCAGTTCCTTGACCTGCCCGTCGATCACGTTCTTCCGCAGGGCATCGAGCGTGACCTGGTTCTCGTTCTCGCCGGGACCCACGAAGTTCTCGGAGAACAGCGTCGGGTTGGCCTTGACCCAGGCGTCCTTCTTCTGCTGCAGGCGGTCGAGATCGCCCTGCGACAGGTGCGTGCCGGCCTTGGTGCTCGCGCTCAGCGCATCGTCGTAGCGCAGGTCGCTGGCCACCGCGGCGTCGCTGGTCTTGTTGCGGGCCAGCCAGGCATTGCGCGCGGGACGCCCCTCGGGCGTGAGGTAATCCTCCCCGTACTTGTCCATGTCCTTCTGCTGGTAGACGAAGGCCTCCCAGGCCGCATCGTTCTCCTGCTTCGAGTCGGGATACATGCGCATCGGGGGCACCTGGCCCTCGGCCTTCATCTTGTCGGCCGTCTTCTTGTCGATGCCCTGCCACATCCAGACGTCGTCCTTCCATTTCTGGAACTCGGTCTGCAGGTTGGTGTCCGCGTTGGCCTTGGCGGTGTCGTTGATCTGCTTTTCCAGCCCCGACTTGGCGAGCGTCACGTCCTTGTTGGCCAGGTCGACCAGCCGGTCGACGTTGTCCAGCGCCGCGAGCTTGATGTCCAGCACGGCGGCTGCATCGGCCTTTTCCTGGCTGCCGGGGCGCGCATACGAGTGGTTCTGGTAGGCGATGGCCGCCTGCTTGTCGAGCACCACCTGCTGGTTCTTGGTGAGCGCGGCCGTGTATTGCGCGCCGGCGATGGTCACCTCGCCCTTGGCGGCGTTCTGCTTCTCGACCAGCGCCTTGCGCTCCGCGCGCAGGTCGGTCGTCGACTCGCCCATGCGGTTGTAGAGGCGGATGTTCTTGTCGATATCCGCGATCTGCGTGTTGTAGCTGGCGGCGAAGTCGGCCTTGTTCTCGGCCTGCTTCTGCAGGTAGGCCAGCCCGCCGCTCTTTTCCACGACCACCGGCTGCTTGGTCTTGGGGTCCGTGTCGTGGACCGTGTACGTGGACTTCTCGTTGACGACCTGCCGGGTGATCTTGTCATGCTGCCAGTCGTGCCACTCCACCACCACGCGGTCGGTGATGGGGTCGTACATGGTGCGCGTCTCGACGTCGCCGTTGTCGGAAGTGGGCTTGGTCACCTCCACCGTGCCCTCGGGCAGCGCCGCCAGCACCTGGTCTTCGGTCAGGCCCATGCTCTTGGCCACTTCGGCCAGGGGCTTGTTGTCTTCGAAGATCGCCTTGCGCGCGGTCTCGCCCGGGCCGCTCTTGTCGTCGGGCTTGCCTTCGAGCACCGTGCGGCGCCCGCTCGCCGAGGTGGCCACGGCCTGCACTGTGCCGTCGCTCGCGACGGTCCGCTCCAGCGTGGTGCCGTCCTTGTTGTAGGTCTTTACGGTGGTGGTCACGTCGGACACCACCAGCTCCTGGCCCGGCTCGAGCGG
Source organism: Variovorax boronicumulans (assembly GCF_030812215.1). GTDB lineage: Bacteria > Pseudomonadota > Gammaproteobacteria > Burkholderiales > Burkholderiaceae_C > Variovorax > Variovorax boronicumulans_C. Next base: position 317,692 of record NZ_JAUSSG010000007.1, read on the forward strand.
CTTGCCGTAGTCGACCGTGGGGTTCAGCGTGAACAGCTGCTCGGGCGTGCGGCCCACGGCCTTCGCAAAGTCGAGATAGCCCTCGCGCTCGCCCACGGGGCGCGTGATCTTCGCGCCAGTCAGCGAGGTCGTGGTGTCGACGCGCAGGCCGTTCTTGTCCACCACGCTCTCGGTCCGTGTGCCGGCCTGCGGATCGATGGTGGTCGTGGTGGTCGTGCCGGCCTTCTCGTCCTTGGTCACGTGGCTGTAGCGCCCCTTGCCGTCTTCCGTCGCCTCGATGGTCTTCTTGCCGCCAGGCGCAGCGGGGTCGGCGATGCTGCCCTTCACCGTCACTGTCTTTTCCTTGACATCGTGCGTGTAGGAGAGCGAGGAGCCGCCCTTGGTCACGGTCGTGACCTGCTTATCGCCGTCAGGCTTGCCCGACACGATCGCGATGCCCGAGGCACTGGCTTCCGAGATCACCTTGTCCGCGCCGATGTTCCGGTCCTTGGCGATCTGGTCGACGGTCTTGCCGTCCGCAATGGCCGAGAGCGTCTTGGTGACCTCCGGCGTCACCACCGTCGGCTTGGGCGGGAACAGGCTCAAGCTGCTCAGCGGTGCAACCGGCGTCGTGACCGTGGTGCTCGACGATGGCCCGGCCAGCGTCGAGGGAAAGGTCGTCGGCGCCAGCAACGTGTTGTTGTTCTGCCCCGCCGGTGTCAGGGGCGCCAGCAACAGGCCGTTGTTGCTCGTCGGAAACTGCGGACGCGCCTGCACCTGCAAGAGCTGCAACAGCGGCGAGTGCAACGGGTCGGTGGGCATCGGCGTCGTCGCCTGCACCGTGGGAAACGGCTGCGTTGGGGTCTGACTCGCGGGCGGGCTGCCGTAGAACTCGGTCTGCGCGTCGGTGCCGACGGCCTCGGTGAACGTCTTGTTCGCCGCATTGGCGTTGTTCCGCAGCGTGGTCGCGTTGGCCTGCGCATTCGAAAGGTCGGTGCGTTCCTTGTCGGTGATGACGGCCTGCGGCTTGCTCGCGGGCGGCGTCAGCTCGACCACCTTGGCCTCGGCGTCCTGCGCCTTGCTCTCCTTCTCCTGCGAATCGAGGTAGAGCTTCGAGAGGTCGTCGGTCGTCTTTGCGTCGTTGCGGCTGGTCTGCGCGTCCTGCACCTTCTTGTCAGTGGCCGGGGAAGCCTTGGCATCCGGGCTTTTCTGCTGCTCCTTCTTCTGGTCGACCTGGGCCTTCAGCAGCGTGAGGTCCTTGTCCTTCAGGTTGGCCTCGGCGCTCGCGCTCTTGGCGCGCGCGTCTTCGAGCTTGGCGTCCTGCTGGGCCTTCTTGGCCTTGTTGATGTCGGCGAGGTCCTTGGACTTCTGGGCCTGCGTCTCCGCGGCAGCGGCCTGGTCCTTGACCTTCTGGGCCTGCTTCTGCGCATCGATGGCGCGCTGCCGCGCCGCCTCGGCCTGTCGCTGCGCCTCGCGCAGTTTCTCCAGCAGCGCCTCGAGCTGGCGCTGCAGTTCCCGTGCGCGCGCGGCGGCATCCGACTCGGGCGAGCTCGCGGGCTGCTGTGGCTGGTTCACCGGGTTGGGAACGTTCACCGGCACGCGTACGCTGCCGCCTCCATCCGCAATCATGACCATGGGGTGTTCCTTTCGATCATCGTTTCTTCAATTCAGGATTCATTGCCCTGCGCCCAGCGCAGCAGCTTGGCCACGGGCGCATACAGCGCGCGCGGGATCGGCTGGTCCTGGGGCACCTCTTCGTAGATGCGCTCGGCCAGGGAGGGCTCGAATTCGGTCGGGATCAGGCCTTCGCTCGCGAAGCGCCGGATCTGCGCGGCGACCTCGCCCTCGCCGCGCGCAATGACGCGCGGCAGGTCGGTCTCGCCGAGGTACTGCAGGGCGATGGCGATGCGCGGCGAATGGATCACCGCCGAGGCCGCGCGCACCCGGTCGTTCAGGCTCGCGTACACCGCCTCGAAGTAGGCCGTGCGCCGCCGCGAGCGGTTGATGGGGTCGCCCTCCATCTCCTTGTATTCCTGGCGGATCTCCTCGATGGACATCCGCTGCTGCTTCATGAACTCGTGGTGCTCGTGCACGTAGTCGACCGCGGCCATCACCGCGTAGATCACCACCGCCCAGCCGAAGGCGACCAGCACCATGTGGGCGGCGGCCGTCATGATTCCCGCAGGCTGCGCGTAGCCCAGCTTCAGCGCGGTGTCGACGAAGCCGCGCACCACCACGAACATCAGCAAGGCCAGCAACGCGGTCTTGGTGCACATCTTCAAGAGATTGATGAGGCTGCGCGTGGAGAAGATGCGGGTCAGGCCCTCGGCAGGGTTCAACCGGTTCACGTCGGGCTTCAGCCGCTCCCAGGCCGCCACGCCGCCGACCTGGAACAGCGAGCCGACGATGCCCGCCAGTGCGGTGATCGCCATGATCGGCAGCGTCCCCCACACCAGCGTCTCGCCGGTGTGCAGCAGCAGCTCGGCAAAGCGGTCGTCGGGCGCGGTCAGCAAGGTGGTGCTGGTCGCGTGCAGCCACAGTTCCCGCAGCAGGCTGTAGATGAGATGGCCGCCCAGCCACAACGACAGCACGACCACCACGAACACCACCGTGGAGGCCAGGTCGGTGCTGAACACCACTTCCCCGCGCTTGCGTGCATCGCGCAAGCGCTTGGCGGTCGGGGCCTGGTCTTTTTCTGCCATGGCCTGCCCGCTACAGCGTGGACCTCAGGAAATCGAGCACGCCGTTCTCGGGCCGCAAGAATTCCTGCAGCGACTCGTACACGAAGAACAGGAACAGCAGCATCATCAAGTGCGCGAGCAGGCTCTTGAGCGGCTGCGCGAAGACGAACACGTTCAGCTGCGGCGCCACCCGGCCCACCAGGCCCACGCCCAGTTCCACCAGCAGCAGCACCACGATGACCGGCGAGGCCAACTTCACGATCCAGAGGAACAGCGTGTCGCCCTGGCGCACCGCGAACTGCTCCAGCACCAGGCCCAAGTTGGGAAAGAAGGAGCCGACCGGCCAGATGCGGTAGGAGTCGACGATCACGCCCAGCATCGCGAGCAGCCCGCCCGCCGATACGAACAGCGTGATGACCATCCAGCCCAGGAACTCGCTGGTCGCGCCGTTCTCGTGGCCGGCCACCGGGTCGAAGAACGAGGCGTTGCTGGAGCCCGTCTGGAAGTCGATCAGGTCGCCCACGCTCTGGATGGCCCAGATGAAGATGCCGAAGCCCAGGCCCAGCATCACGCCGATGAGTGCTTCCTTGCCGGCGATGAACACCCAGGTGGCCATCGATGCAGCCGGCACCTCGCCCGCCACCGGGGACATGAAGATCGCAAGCATCAGCAGGATGCCGTTGCGCACGGTGCCGGTGATCATGCCGCCCGAGAGGAAGGGCACGACCGCGAAGATCGCGAACAGCCTCGGCAGGGTGAGCACCACCGCCGAGAAGAACTGCTCCATGTTGCCGAGTTCGAAGCTTTCCATTGCCGCTTCGCTCCTAGGCGGGGCGCCGCATGGCCCAGGCCTGCGCGGTGCTCTCTTCGTTGGTGTCTTCGAGGCGCTGCTCCTGCAGATGCAGGTGCTCCGAACGCGCGCGCTGCTGCATCTGCTGGGCTTTTTCCAGCTCGCCATGCGCGGCGCGCAACTGCCGGCGGCTTTCTTCCAGCACCTGCTCGCGCTCGGAATGCGCCCGCGCGGCCTGCGCGGTGACCTGGCCCGCCTGTGCGATCTGCGCATCGAGTGCGCCGCTCCAGGCGCCTGCGCTGCGGAACTCGGCCACGCTGACCTGGCCACCCGACAGCGCGCCGCGCGTAGCTTCCCAGTGCAGCAGCTTGTTCTGCACCTGTTGCTGCTGCGCGGCCTCGGCCTGCCGCAGTTGCGCCTGGCTTTCCTCGGCGGCGGCGCGGTCGCGCGCGACCACGCCCATCGCGACGGTCTTCTGGCGCTCGCGCACGTCGGCGAGAAGCTTCCAGTCGATGCTCATTTCGCGCGCTCCATGCGAGGTGCCTGGCGCAGCAGCGCGGCAACGGATTGCTCGAACGGCTGGCTGGTCCTGGGCGGCTGCGAGAGAAAGTCGAGCATCGCCGGCCGCGCCTGGATCGCCTCGTCGGCCAGCGCGTCGCTGCCCGGCCGGTATTCGCCGATCTGCACCAGCAGTTCCATCTCCTGGTACTTGGCCAGCAGGCTGCGAAAGTGCGCGGCCGCCGCGCCGTGCTCGCGCGTGGTCACCAACGGCATCACGCGACTGATGCTGGCCAGCACGTCAATGGCCGGATAGCGGTTGGCCGCCGCGATCTTGCGCGACAGCACGATGTGGCCGTCGAGGATCGAGCGCACTTCTTCGGCAATGGGGTCGTTCTCTTCGTCCCCTTCGGTCAGCACCGAGTACACGGCGGTGATGGAACCGGTCTTGCCCTGCCCCGCGCGCTCCAGCAGCTGCGGCAGCATCGAGAAGATCGAGGGCGGATAACTGCGCCGCGTCGGCGGTTCGCCGCTGGCGAGGCCGATCTCGCGCTGCGCGCGCGCAAAGCGGGTGAGCGAATCGACCAGCAGCAGCACCTTCTTGCCCTGATCGCGAAAGTGTTCGGCGATGGTGGTCGCCACGTAGGCCGACTTGATGCGCTCCATCGGCGGCCGGTCGGAGGTGGAGACCACCATCACGGTCTTGGCCAGGCCTTCGGGGCCGAGGTTGTGCTCGATGAACTCCTTCACCTCGCGCCCGCGTTCGCCGATGAGCGCGATCACGTTCACCTCGGCCGTCGAGCCGCGCGCCAGCATGCCGAGCAAGGTGCTCTTGCCCACGCCGGGCGGCGCGAACACGCCGATCCGCTGGCCTTCGCCGACGGTGAGCAATGCGTCCACCGCGCGGATGCCGGTGGCCATCGGCGCGTCGATCATGCGGCGCGCGAGCGGGCTCACCGGCTCGCGGTGCACCGGCAGCCGCGTGTGGGTGGCGAGCGGGCCCAGGTCGTCGATGGGCTGGCCGAGCGCGTCAAGCACGCGGCCCAGCAGACCAGAGCCCACGGGGCACACGTGGCCGCGACCGGTAGGCACCACTTCGGTCAGCGCCGAGATGCCGGTGATCGGCCCCAGCGGCGTGAGGATGGCGGTGTTGTTGCGAAAGCCGACCACCTCGGCCAGGAGCGGCGGTTCGCCCGGCGTGACCAGTTCGCAGAGCTCGCCCACATGGGCCTGGATGCCGGTCGCGTCGATCAGCATGCCGACGGCCTTGCTCACGCGACCCCGCATCGCGACGGGCATCACGCGGCCGAAGACCTGCTCCAGGTCGGCGACGATGCCGAGCGCCGCGTCGGAGGCGATCTGTTGCTGCATGCTCATCGCTTGGCCTCCGCGCCATCGCCGCGCTCGACCGCGCGGCGGAATGCTTCGAGCTGCGCATCGACGCCCAGCTCCAGCGTGCCCGATGCCGTCTGCACCACGCACGCGCCGATGGCGAGCGCCGGGTCGGCCACCACGCTCACCGTCATGTGCCACTGGGCTTCGTCCCGCAGCCTCGCCAGCACTTCGCGCATCGAGGCTTCCTGCGCCGGCGCGACACGCACGCTGATGAAGGGTTCGCTGCGGATCAGCGTGTCCACGCGCATCAGCGCGGCTTCGAACAGCGCCTCGGGCCGGGCGTCGGCGATGAACTTGCCTACCGCCTTGACCACGATCTGCGCCATTGCGCTGCGCAGCGCATGCAGCTGCCGCTCGGCCGCCATGCTCTCGGACACCAGGTGCCGCGCGTACTCGGCCCTCGCGCGCTGAAGCCCTTCCTCGTAGCCCTTCTGGCGGCTCGCCTCGGCGTCGTGCAGCGCCTGCTGGGTGATGCGGCGCGCTTCCTGGCGCGCGGTGTCCACCACGGCCGATGCATCGAGCAGCGCCGCGTATTCGTTTTCCTTCAACACCTTGCGCTCGCTCAGGAGCTGCAGGTTGTCGGTGGTGATCAGAAAAGCCAGTCCCATTGCGGCAGTCTTTCGGGAACGATGCACGACAGCATCAGTTCGTTGAGTTGCAAGGCCTGGCGCGGCTCGAAGACCGGCACGCTCAAGGCGGAGATGCGGCGCGGCAGCTTGTGCTTCAGGCGCTGGAGCACCTGCTCCCCCTCGGACGCGGCCGCGCCCAGCAACAGGCGATAACCGCGGTCGAGCACCACGCGGCCGGTGGCGATGGGGCGCTGCTGCACCACGGCGCTGTCCATGCGCAGTTCGGTGAGCTGCGGCACGCGGTCGAGCACGAAGTCGACCGCATCGCGGTCGAAGCGGCGTGCCTGGCGGCGAATCTGCAGGCCCGCGCCGCCGCGCACCTTGAAGAGCGGCAGATGCGCGCAGAAGCCGAGGTAGGCCGCCAGGCGGCGCAGCGACGCCGCATCGAGCAGCGCGAGGCGCTTGAGGCGCGAATCGAAGTTGTAGTCGGCCGCGGCATGCGTCTGGACCGGGCCCTTCGTGTGTTCGCGCCGCAGCAGATCGGCCAGCACCGCGCGCCCCGCCGGGCCCATGCGCGCCACCGAACGGTGCTGCACCGGCCAGTTGGCCGGCAGCCAGCTCGGATGCAGGTCGGCCTCGGGGTGCAGGTTGAAGCGCATCACCAGGCGCACCAGGTCCATCGGGCCGGGCATGGCCGCGGGGGTGGTGGGTGCGGTGGCCGGCGCCTGCATGGGTGCGTGTCCTGGTCGTGCGCTGATGGATCGGTCAGCGCTTCAGGACCTGGCGGCGCATCCAGGTACGCCAGTCCTGCCCTTGTCGGCGCAACAGGGTCGGCAGCGCCATGAGGCAGATGGCTGCCAGGAACAGGAGGCCCAGCAGCACCATGGCGGTCTGCGTCGAGAACAGGCCCAGCACCAGCGGCTCGCCGACGGGAGCGCCGGTGGAGGTAGTGCGCGCGATGCGGCGCGCCTCGAACAGCGACAGCGACACCTGGTCGTGCGTGAGCCCTTCGATGCTGTGCGCCACCATGTCCTTCACCGCCGGCGCCAGGAGGCGCAGGTCGACGTCGGGCCGGTGCTTGATGAACACCGCCGCGGACGACGGCCGGATCTTCTCGCTCAGCGGATCGTTGGCCGGGATGACCACGTGCACCCGCGCGTCCACCACGCCGTCGATGTTGCGCAGCGTCTGCGAGAGCTCCTGCGACATCGCGTAGATGTAGCGCATGCGCTCCTCGGAGGGCGTGGACACCAGGCCCTGTTTCTGGAACACCTCGCCCATGCTCACGTAGCGCTCGGCCGGCAGGCCCTGCACACGCAGCACGTCGAGCGCCTGGCTGAGCCGGTCTTCCTCGACCTCGACCTGCCAGTTGGCGCCTTCGAGCTTGGTCTTGGTCGCGCCGATGCCCTCGTTGGACAGGGCCGCGACGATCTCGTTGGCCTCCTGTTCCTTGAGGTTCGAATAGAGCGCGACCTTGCAGCCCGCCAGGGCCAGCAACAGCACGAGCGCGGCAAGCCAGCGCAAGCTTCCGGACGGCCTCATTGCTGGTTCTTCAAGAGGCTGCCGAACAGGCTGGTTGCGGCGCTGGCCAGCCCGGTGGAAATATGCATTCGCGCGAACATCATGTTCGCTTCCATGGCGTGATCGGTCATCACGAACATGGTCTTGATGGGGTCGGCGAAATCGATGGACTCGAGCATGCTCTTGCGCATGTCTTCCATGGAGCGCACGTTGCCCGACAACTGCGCGGCGAGCGACTTGGCCGCATCGCCGATCGCGCTCGGCGCGCTCGTGCCGGCCGGTACCTGCACGCCCTGCATCATGTTGGCGAACATGCGGGTCTCGCCGGGTTCGAAGTGCGAGGGGCGCACCGTCGTCTGCTGCGCCTGGGTGGCGTTGGCGGATGCGGCGGATGCCGAAACTTCAGGTGGCGGCGCGCTGAGCGCGGCGGAGGCAATGGGGTCGGTCATGGTTCACTCTCCTCGCAAAGAAAAAAAGGGCCGCGCGAAGCCCGTCGGCTTCGCGCATGCCTCAGCCTCTCAGCGTCAGTTCTGCTTGGCGGACTGACGGATGTCGTTGCCGGTGGACTTGGCCACTTCGGTGCCGGCGGCGTTGGCGCCGTTGACCGTCTGGGCCGTTGCGGCTGCGCCGGAGATGGTCGCGCCCGCAGCCATGCTGACGCTCATCAGGCGAGCCTGGTCGGCCGCGGCTTGCTGCATTTGCTGGATCGAGGTGTCGACTGCGCTCATGGTGAAACTCCTGTTGAAAGTTGAGGTTTGTTCAATTGCGGATGCAAGCGCTCCGCCCTTCGGCGAAGCCATTCCATGCGGCGCACCGCGGTGCTGCTGCGCATGAAATCGGGGTACGCGAAGCGACGGAAAACATCTCCATCACCTCGCGGGTTTCTTGTTCGGGGTGCCGCCACTCAGCACCAACCCATCGGCATCGATGCTCTTCAGTTCCGCGCCCGAGCGCAACACCGAGCCTTCGTAGTAGCGGTTGCCGTTCGACAGCTGGATGTGGCGCAATCCGTTGCTGTCCTCGGTGATGCTCACCATGCGCGCGGGCAGCACGCTCTGCCAGTTTTCCCACTGGGCACGCACGTCGTCGTCCTTGTTCTCGGTCTTGGGTTTCTCGCGGTACTGCACCTTGTCGGAGACCAGCACCGAGGGGTGCAGGTCTTCGCCGAGGCGCCGGATCTTCTGCCGCACGGTGGCGTCTTCCACCGTGCCCGTGAGCACCAGCCGGCCCTGCCCCGTGTAGGTGACGGCCACGCCAGGATCGTCGACATAGCGGCGCGCCTGCTCGACCATGTCCTCGGCCGAATGCACGTTGACGCTGACCTTGCTGCCGAAGCGCGCCATCGCGTCCTCGAGCGTGCGGCGGCGCTGCTTCGATTCGACATAGCCCTTCACGCCGAACTGTCCACCGGGCGCCGCGATGACCTCCACCTCGGGGAACGGCACGAGCGCCTTTTCCACCTCGGCCAGGTTCACGCTGGTGCCGTTCGCCGCGCCGTTGCGATCGCCGCCGAGCGACATCGCGGCAATGCCGAGCACGGCCAGGATCGCGACCACGCCGCCGATCCAAAGGCCCAGCCGCTGCGTGCGCGACGGCGGATCGCCCGCCAGTGCGCCGTCGTCGGGCAATGCGCCGTGCGCCGGCGCGAACATGCGGTCTTCCTGCGCATGCGTGGGATAGGTGCGGTCGAGCTGGAAGTCGATCTGCCCCACGCTCACGATGTCGCCGGCCACCACGCTCTTGCGCGGCTGCTGCATCTCTTCGCCGTTGAGGCGCGCCGAGGCGGTGCCCAGGCGCTGCATCGACACCACCAGCTCGCCCACGGTGAACGCCAGGTGCCGCGGCAGCACGTCGCCGCCCGGCAGCATCACCTCGCACTCGCCGCCCGAGCCGAGCACATTGATTCCGGGCTTGAGCACGATGGTGCGGCCCTTCACCGCGCCGCTCAGGAAGCGCAGGCACCAGCCGGCGGCCTGCGCCTGCATGCCTTGCGGCGCGGATGCTTCCGCAGGCGTTTCTGCAGCCGGCTCGTCGTCGAACGGAATGTCGCCATTCATCGGTTCAACCTCCGGGCTCGGGCAAGGGCAGCGTCGGCACCGAGGCCGTCGAGCCGGGCGTGACCAGGCGCGGCGTCAGAAGGTAGAAGCGCTCCATGTTGTTCTGCTTCTTGTCGGTGTAGCGAAAGAGTCCGCCGACGCCTGGAATGTCCTTCAGGAGCGGCACGCCCGTGACGGCATTGCTCTTCTCCTCGGACGAGTAGCCCGCGATCAGAAGGCTCGCGCCCTCGTCCACCAGCGCCTGCGTGTTGACGGTGCGGCGCCGCACGATCGGGATCTTGTCGACCGACTGCGGGCTCAGGTCGCCATCGACGATGTCGATGGACATCATCACGCCGCGGCCGGTCTTCTCGTCGATGATGAGCGGCGTCACCCGCACGGCGGTGCCGGCGGTGATGCTGAAGAGACCCGCGTCCTGGAAGCCGTCCACGCGCACGTAGAACTCGCTCAGGTTTTCCAGCACGGCCTCGGTGTTGTCCAGCGTCATCACCTTCGGTCGGGCCACGAAGTTGGCGTTGCCGTTGGTGGCCAGCGCGGTCACGCGGGCCAGGAGGTAGTTGCGCGCGCTGTTGCCGATGGCCGCGGTGAACATGCCGCCCAGCGGCGTGAGCGGATTGCCCGAGGTGTCGACGCTGCCGATCTGCCCCGCCTCGCTGCCGGAGCCGCCCCAGGTGAGCGGCCCGCGGTCGCCGCGGCCGGTCTGGAAGTCGGCATGGCGGCCGTGCCAGCGCCAGTCCACGCCCAGGCTGGAGAGGTTGTCGGTGCTGATGTCCATGATGGTCACCTCGATCTCGACCAGCCGCGGGCGGGTGTCCATCGATTCGATCAGCTTGGCGTACTGCGCCATCTTCTCGGGCATGTCGCGCACCAGCACCGCGTTCATGCGCGTGTCGGCCTGGAACTGCGGCAGCTCGCCGCCGGTGATGCTCGACATGCCGCCCAGCGTGGTGGCATCGGCGCCCTGCCCCGCGCCCGCGATGTCGATCTTGGGTGCGTTGATGGTCTCGCCGCTGCGCAGCTTGATCTGCCGGTTCGGCCCCACCGAGAGCGTGCCGTTGGTGCCGCGCCCGCCCGAGCTGCCGCCCGAGGACTGGTTGCCGGTGGCGCGGCCATAAAGACTGCGCAACACGTTGGCCACGCCCGGAATCACCGTCTCCTTGCCGGAGCGGTTGATGCGGAAATCGGAAGCCCAGGCGTACTTGAGCGGAAAGAGCCGGATCTCCGCGCCCTCGGCCATCGCGGTCTTCTGGTCCGCGAGCTTCACCGCCTGGCGCACCATTTCCACGTAGCGGCGCGGGCCTGTGACGTACACGCTGGCATCGCGCTCGCTGATGCTCAGCGGGTAGCGCTCGTCGGAGATGTGCAGCCGCACCAGCGTCTCGGCAATGCGGCCGGCATTCTCGGCCGCGATCGGCAGCACCTCGCTCTTGGCATCGGCGGCGAGGTCGATGAAGAGGAATGCGCCGTCGTAGTACCAGGTGAGGCCGTTGACCGAGCAGACGCTGTTGAGGATGTTCTTGGCCGGTCCGTCGAACTTGCCGCTGATCACGCCGTTGACCTTGGGGTCGATCACCGCGGTGATGCCCTGCGACGACGCCAACTCGCGCAGGAAGTCGTTCAGCGGCTTCTCGTTGGCGATGATCTGGAAGGGCTTGTTCTGCCAGCGGAACTCCGCCGCCATGCTGTGCTGAACGACCAGCAGCATGAGCATCGCGCAGCCCAGCAGCATGAACGCCCGCCGGCGAACGAAGAGAAGGTGTGCGGCGACGGTCGTTTTCATCATCATCGCCGTGGTCACGACAGCGTGGTGAGCGAGAGGAATGCGCGCTCGGCGAAGCGCATCACGTCGCGCCCCAGCCAGCCGGCCGTGACGATGATCGCCAGCATCACCGCGATGAGGCGTATCGACTGGCCGATGCTCTGGTCCTGCACCTGCGTCACCGCCTGCAGCACCGCCACGACGAGCGACGACAGCGTTGCCACCACCACCACCGGCAACGAGATCCACAGCACGAGCATGAGGCCCTCGCGCGTGATGTCCAGGATGTTCTGCGGTGTCATGTCGGTTGCTCTCTCCCTCGGAAAACGGATTGCTGTGCGGGACGCGGTACGAGTTGCTGTGCGAGTTATGAATGGCGTTCATCAATCAGTGCGCTTGGGGATTGGTGATCCATCCCACCGGTTGCAGGGCCACGTCGTCATCGATCTCCTGGTAGGACAGCACCGCCAGTTGCGGCGCCACCGGCTCGATCAGGTTCTTGATGTAGCGCCGCACATCGGACGACGCGATGGCCACCACGCGGTTGGCGGTGGAGCCGAGCACGCGGCGCAGCTGCTCGCGGATGTCCTGCGTGACGGCGGGGCTCAGCAGCAGCAGGTTGCCGCGCGGCGAGCGCTCGATGGCGTTCTGCACCCGGTCCAGCAGGCTCGACTCGAAGAGGATCGCTTCGAGCTGCCGGTTCGGCCCGACGTAGCGGCTGGTGATGTAGCGCCCGAGGTGGATGCGCACCAGCTCGGTGAGCGCAATGCCATCCTGCTCCTTGGCGGCCCACATCGTCAGGCTCTCGAAGATGGCGTGCAGGTTGCGGATCGGAATGCCCTCCTGCAGCAGCCGGCGCAGCACCTCGGCGATGCGCTGGGCCGAGGCCACGCGCAGCACCTCGGCGGCGAGCTCGGGCGCATCGCGCTGCACCGAATGCAAGAGGCGCTGCACTTCCTGCAGGCCGATGAGATCCTTCACGTTGCGGCGCACCGTGTGGTCCACATGGAGGCCCACCACCTCCGCGCCGGTCCATGTCGTGAGGCCCGGCTCGGGGCCCGGCACCCACACCACGCGCGGGAACGGACCGAAGGGTTCGGCGACCTCGGCGCCCGGCGGCGTGGTGACCGCCTGCGCCGGATCGACCATCAGCCAGTCGGGCTTGAGCGTGCCGCGCGCCACGGCCACGTCGTGCACCAGCACCTGGTATTCGTTGTCTCCCAGGCCGTCGACGTAGTTCAGCTGCAGCCGCGGAAAGATCGGGCCGAGGTCGGATTCGACCGAGGTCTTGACCAGCGAGAGGTGCTGGTCGAGCACATAGCGGTCGACCGAGGTGCGCAGGCCCGACGACAGGCGCACCGCGAGCGGCGCGGCAATCGCGTGGTCGGTATCGGTTTCCTCGGCAGCTACGCCGCCGCCGTGCGAAATCCAGCCCGGCGTGTTGCGCTGCTGGCGCAGCATGCGCATGGCAAGACCCAGCCCGATCAGGATGGCGGCCAGTATGCCGAACACCCACTTCGGAAAGCCCGGCACGACAAGGAAGCTCGCGACCGCGAGGCCCGCGATGATGAGCGCGCGCGGGTGCGCCATGAGCTGGTCGCCGATCTGCTGCGCGAGCTGCGAATCGCGGCGGTCGCCGGTGCTCACGCGGGTGATGACGATGCCGGCCGCGATCGACACCAGCAGCGACGGAATCTGCGACACCATGCCGTCGCCTACCGTGAGGATCGCGTAGCGCTGCAGCGCGCCGCCGAGGGTCATGTCGTGCATCAGCGTGCCGATGGCGATGCCCGCGAGGATGTTGACCAGCGCGATCACGATGCTGGCGATGGCGTCGCCCTTCACGAACTTCATCGCACCGTCCATCGCGCCGTGCAGCTGGCACTCCTGCTCCAGCAGGCGGCGCTGCTTCTGCGCCTTGGCGGAAGACAGAACGCCGGCGCGCACGTCGGCATCGATGCTCATCTGCTTGCCCGGCATCGCGTCGAGCGCGAAGCGCGCCGCCACCTCGGCCACGCGCTCGGAGCCCTTGGCAATCACGATGAACTGCACGATCGCGATGATGAGGAACACCACGCCGCCGACCACCACGTTGTTGCCCACGATCAGCTTGCCGAAGGTGTCGATGATGTGGCCCGCGTTCGCGTGCAGAAGAATCAGCTTGGTGGACGCGATGTTCAGCGCAAGGCGGAACAGCGTGGTGAAGAGAAGCAGCGACGGAAAGGTCGAGAGCGACAGCGCCGAAGGCACGTACATCGCAACGATCAGCAGCACCAGGCTGATGGCCAGGTTGCTCGCAATGAGGAAGTCGAGCAGCGGCGTGGGCAGCGGCAACACGAACAGCGCCACCACCACCACGAGCAGCGCAGCGAGCAACAAATCGTTGTAGCGACCTGCATTGCCCAGCAGGTCACGAAAACTTCCGCGGTACTGTTGAAGAGATCGCGAGGAATTCGCCATTGCGTCCTTGCTCAAGTGGAATCTTGGAGTTGTTTTCCGATGCGCACTGCCCTCCAGTTGCACAGCGAGCGTGATGAAGAACCCCACGTCGCGATGCACTCTAAGCGGGGCCCTCCGATCACGGCAACCACGAGTTCTCGTAAGTACGAAGGACTTGTGGCGCGCGCGGCACTACGCGTTCCCGTACTACCTGCGCCCTGCCCCTTTCGCTAAGCTGCGCCGACCCGATGCGAAGCTGTTCGCGTTGCTCCAAGGTATGTAGACAGTGACAGAACGTAGCCGTTGTTCGAACGAAAGCATGCATGCCGAGCCACGCCGTTGAAGCGGTGACGGAACTCGGCCGGGCCCCCGCCTTGCCCCGCGCCGATGCGGCGAATGTGCGAGCGCTCAACCGTCTCTATGCGGCCCCGCCATTGCGTGGCGTGGCGGCGCGCGGCGTGAGCTACCAGTTGGCGTGGCACCACGACGCGGCCTTCGGCCACACGACACGCGAGCGCTACAGCTTCAGGCTCGGCGCGCATGTGGGCCATCTCGCGATGGATGCGCCGAGCATGCAGGTGCTGCTCGGCGAGCGCCGCATCGACCTCTTGCCGCGCGACCTGCGCTACATCCTCCTGGCCGATGCGTTGCACCCGGTGATCGATGCGCTGGAGAAAACGCTGCGCCTGCATTTCGAATGGCAGCCATCGGAGGCCGAAGCGAGAGAGCCGCGCGATGCGCGCGAAGCCCGCGAGCAGCCGCTCGTGCACTGCGACCCCGAGCGCGCGGCCTTCTTCGTGGCCACGCCGTCGGACGGCGGCGCGATGCTGCGCGGCTTCGTGCAGTTCGACGATGCCGCGACGCTCGACGCCCTCGTGCCGCCCACTACCGGACCGCTGCATGCCGTGCGCACCAGCGAGGCCTTCCACACGCTGCGCATGCCGGTGAGCTTCCAGCTCGGCAGCACGCCGATCCAGCTTCGAGAGATCAGCAGCATCCGCCCCGGCGACATCGTCGGCATCGAGCAATGGAGTTCTTCGGGTGGCGGCATCGTCGTCACCGCCGCGCTGGGCGGCCCGACCGGGCTCTTTCTCTCGGCCGTGGCCGAAGGCTCGCGCATCACCGTTCAGCAATCGAGAGACAGTGCCATGAAGCCAGACACGCCCGCCGACACTGCGGCCGCCGCAGACAACAACGTCAACCTGCCGCTGGACCGGCTCGATGCGCTGGAGGTGACGCTGCGCTTCGAGGTGGGCGACCTGTCGCTCTCGCTCGGCGAATTGAAGAGCATCCGCGCGGGCCACGTGTTCGACCTGGCCGAGCCGCTGAACCGCAGCCCGGTGCGCATCCTTGCGCACGGCAACGTGCTGGGCAAGGGCTACCTGGTCGCGGTGGGCGATCGGCTGGGGGTGCGCGTGTCGGAGTTCGCGCCCGGCGAAGTCTGAGAACAGAGAACGAGGCCATAGCGATGCAAGGAGGAATCCCGGAGCCACTCACCCTCGTCGCGGTGATGGTCGCGTTCGGCTTCGCGACCTTCGCGGCGCTGATGGTGACGAGCTACACCAAGCTGGTGATCGTGTTCGGCCTCTTGCGCACCGCGCTCGGCCTGCAGCAGACGCCGCCGAACATGGTGCTCAACGGCATCGCGATCATCCTTACCGTCTACATCATGGCGCCGGTCGGCATGGACATCGGCGACACGCTGCGCAACCGCAACTTCGGCATCAAGGGCGAGAGCATGGGCGACATCATGGCGGTGATCGATGCCGCCAAGGTGCCGGTGAAGGAGTTCCTGCAGAAGCACACGCACGAGCGAGAGCGGCAGTTCTTTCTGAAATCGGCCTCCAACATCTGGCCCAAGGCGCGGGCCGAGCAGTTGAAGGACGACGACTTCATGGTGCTGGTGCCCAGCTTCACGCTGAGCGAGCTGACGCGGGCGTTCCAGATCGGTTTCATCATCTACCTGGTCTTCGTGGTGGTGGACCTGATCGTGGCGACCGTGCTGCTTGCGTTGGGCATGTCGATGATCGCACCCACCACCATCTCGCTGCCGTTCAAGCTGTTGCTGTTCGTGATGCTGGATGGGTGGACGCGGCTCGTTCATGGGCTGGTGCTTTCGTACCGCTGAGCTCCTCCACGAGCCGGTCGACCGCGGCCTCGGCCTTCTGCATCGACTGCGCGAGCTGTTCGCCGCCGAACTCGTCGCACTCCACCGCCGCCTCATGCACATTGGTGACGCCGATGTAGCCGAACACCGAGCGCACCGTGTCCTCGGTGTGGTTCAGGTGCGCGATGCGACCGCCCGGGTCGTAGCCGTGATCGCCGCGCGCACCGAGCAGCACCATGCGCTTGCCGGCGTCGGCGAGCATCGGCCAGTAAGGCACCGCGCCGCGCGCGCGGTCGAAGCCGAAGGTGCGGCCCACCCGGACGATGTTGTCGATGTACGCCTTGAACTGCGCGGGCACGCTGAAGTTGTACATGGGCAGGCCCACCACGATCAGGTCGGCGGCTACGAGCTGGTCGACGAGGCGGTCGCTCTCGGCGAGCACGTCGGCCATCCAGGCTTCGCGGTCGGCCGGTGCGGTAAAGGCGGCGTGGATCCAGCGGCTGTCGACATAGGCGGGCGGGTGCTGGCCGACATCGAGGTAGTCGATGCGGTCGTCTGGCCGCGCCGCGCGCCAGCGCTCGACAAAGCGTGCGGAGAGGCGCCGCGTGTGCGAACCATGCGGGTCGGTGCCCGAGAGGCCCGGGCGGGCGCTGGCGTCGATGTGAAGCAGGTGGAGAGGCATGTCGTTCCTTCGGTGAATGGATGAATTGATCTACGCTGTATTGCGCTGTCAGAATGACTGCACAGGCCTTGAATCTATGGATACGCACGGCCATTCACAAACGATCATTTCTCCCGCTATGCAAGAGATTGGCTCATCCGTTCGCCCGCCGCGCCGCCTGCCTCCCCTGCTCTCGCTGCGCGCCTTCGAGGCGGCCGCCGCGCACCTGAGCTTCCAGCGCGCGGCGGTCGAACTCTCGGTCACGCCCTCGGCCATCAGCCACCAGGTGCGCGCGCTCGAAGACACGCTGGGCCAGCCGTTGTTTCGGCGGCTCACGCGGCAACTCGCGTTGACGCCTGCGGGCCAGCGGCTCTTCGACGACTTGCGCATGGGCTTCGATGCGCTCGAAGCCGGCATCGACCGGTTGCGCCGGCCTGCGGCTTCGCAGTCGGTCACGCTCACCACCAACACCGCCTTCGCGGCGCGCTGGGTGCTGCCACGCATGACGGCCTTCCGCAAGGCCTGCCCCGGCATCGAGCTGCGGCTGCATGCGGGCGACACGGTGGTCGACCTCGCACGCGGCGATGCGGACATCGCGGTGCGCTCGGGGAACGGCAACTGGCCGGGGCTGGTGGCCAACGAACTGATGCCCGAGCGCTATGCGCCCTTGTGCAGCCCGATGCTGGGCCTGCGTCGCAAAGGCGATCTGCCAAAACACCAGTTG
This sequence comes from Variovorax boronicumulans, assembly GCF_030812215.1. Taxonomy (GTDB): domain Bacteria; phylum Pseudomonadota; class Gammaproteobacteria; order Burkholderiales; family Burkholderiaceae_C; genus Variovorax; species Variovorax boronicumulans_C. The sequence goes on from NZ_JAUSSG010000007.1 coordinate 334,872, forward strand.
ATCCATTGCGACTGGCAGCCGAACGCGATGGCGCCGGCGCTGTGGTCGCGGTGGTTTCGCGAAGCGGGCATCGCGCAGCCGCGCGGCCGCTCGGCGAAAGCCGTGGGGCTGTCGTTCTCCGACGAGACGCACGCGATGCTCGCTGCCTTGGCAGGCCACGGCGTCGCACTGCTGAGTCTCACGCTCGCGGCCGAAGAGTTGCGCAGCGGCGCGCTGGTGCAGCCCTTCGGGCCGGCGCTCGATACGGGGAGCTACTTCCTCGCGACCGCGAACGGGCGGGAGAACGAGCCGGCGATATGCGCCGTGTGGCAGTGGATCGAATCGCAGGCCGCGGCTGGCTGACGAAGATCACGCCAGCGGATCGGTGATCTCGCGCAGCGCCATGCGCTTGTAGCCCTCCACCAGCGCCGCGCCTTCGGCTGCATCGACCGCGATGGCCAGGCGGATGGTCGCCTCGCCCATCTCCCAGATCAGGAAGGCGGCCTGCTCGATGCGCTTGATGTCGGCGCGGGCACGCACCTTGTGCACCTTGAACATTGCGTCGGCGAGCATCTGCCCGCAGGCACGGCTCTCGGCAAGCTGCAGGGTCAGCAGTTGCCTGTCGACCTGCATGCCGCTCCAGATGTCGCGCATGACGGGACGCTCGTTGACGATGGCGTAGTACACGTCCACCAGCGCCGCGAAGGACGACTGCAGGCTGGCGAGGTCCGTCACGTCCTTGAGGCCGTCGCGGATGCACTCGCGGCTCGCGGCATTGATGCGCTCGGCGAGCATGCGGATCAGCGCGGCTTTCTCGGGGAAGTACTGGTAGAGCGAGCCGATCGAGATGCCGGCGGATGCGGCGACCTCGCTCATCTTCAACTGGTCGCTGCCGCCGCGCACGATGAGTTCGGCGGCCGCTTCGAGGATGCGCTCCACGCGCGCCTTGCTGCGCTCCTGGATCGGGCTCTTTCTGGCCGAAGGTGCCTCGACAACAGCCACCTGCGATTGCAAAGGTGCACTGCGCGTCATGGCATCGCCCGGGGATTGACATTCAAAATGTGAGTAACTATCATTTTTTACGTGAGCATTTCTCACATTATCTCAAGGAGATCGGAAATGGCAATCAGCAGCAGCACCCGGGATGACGTGCATCCCCTCTTGGTACTCGGCGCGAACGGCAAGACCGGCGGACGCGTTCTGGAGCGGTTGCGCACCGCCGGGCATGCGGTGCGTGTCGGCTCGCGCTCCGCTGAGCCGCGCTTCGATTGGGAAGACCGGACCACCTGGACCGCCGCGCTCGACGGCGTACGCGCCGTCTACGTCGCCTATCAGCCGGACCTGTGCGTGCCAGGCGCGGTCGAGACGGTGACGGCCTTCTACGACGCGGCCGCCAAGGCCGGCGTCGAAAGAATCGTGCTCCTGTCGGGCCGCGGCGAGCCCGAAGCGCAAGACGCCGAGAAGGCCCTGCAGGCCACCGCGCTCGACTGGACCATCGTGCGCGCCAGCTGGTTCTTCCAGAACTTCAGCGAGAACTACTTTCTGGACGAAATCGTTGCCGGCGCGATCACCCTGCCCCAAGGGCTGGCGCCGGAGCCTTTCATCGACGCCGACGACATTGCCGACATCGCCGCCGAGGCGCTGGTCGACAGCCGCCACAGCCGCAAGCTCTACGAGCTGACCGGCTCCCAGGCCTTCACCTTCCCGGAAGCCATCGCACAGATCGCCGCCGCGACGAATCGGCAGATCGACTGCCACATCATCTCGATGGACGACTACGCCAAGGCGTTGTCCGAAGCCGGCCTGCCGCAGGACCTTTCGTGGCTTGTCATCTACCTGTTCACCACCGTCCTCGACGGCCGCAACACACCCATCGCCCACGGCGTGGAACAGGCGCTCGGCCGCCCGCCGCGCACCTTCGCCGACTATGTGGCGCGCACGGCCCCGACCGGCGTGTGGGGAGCCAGGTGATGATGGGCAAGACCGCCACGGTGCTGATCCTCGCCAGCGCCTTTTCCAGCGCGATGGTCGCCGGCATCTTCTACGCGTTCTCCTCGTTCGTGATGCCGGCGCTCGCGCGCATCCAGAACAGCGAGGGCATCCACGCGATGAATTCGATCAACGTCACGGTGATCACGCCGAGCTTCATGCTCTTCTTCATGGGCAGCGCCGTGCTGGGCATCGTGCTCGGGGGCTGGTCGCTGTTCTCGATCTCGCAACTGGACTCGCAACTCGTCCTGCTCGCGAGCCTGCTCTACGTGGTCGGCTGCTTCGGCGTGACGATGGTCCTGAACGTGCCGCTGAACAACCAGCTTGCCGCGACCTCGCCCACCGACGGCCATGTGTTCTGGCAGACCTACCTCAAGACCTGGACGCTGTGGAACAGCGTGCGGACCGCCTCTTCGGCGCTCGCCGCGATCGTCTTCGTCGCGGCGGCATTGAAACGGGCTGCCGCCTGAAGCCTGTTCACCCTACGGACTTTGCAGCTTGCGCCTTCGTTCGGAACATGGTTTCATCCAAAAGAAACAGGGAGTAAACAGAAGAACCGATTCAGGAGAGGATCGAGATGAAGCCCCATGACTCGCGCGTGCTCGCGGCACTGGCATTGCTGACCACCTGCATGGCATCGATCGATGCGCGTGCGGCCGACGGAACCATTCATTTCACAGGCGAAATCGTCGCAGCCCCCTACGAGATGCGCCTCGCGGCGCACGCGCCGGCACCGACGGCCACGGCGGCCCACCGCACGAGCGGCTCGGGCCCCGTCGCCGAACTCTCCTTTGTGCAACAACGCGTCGACCGGCCCAGCGGCACGGTGCGAATCGACGGGCTCGGCGCCCTGCCCCTGCGCACCGTGTTCACCGACGCCCAGGGCCGACAGCATCTTTTCGATCCATTGCAGGCACGCGCAATCGGCCTGGATGGGGGCAAGCTGTCCATCGCGGCGCTGCGGCAGCCGCCCACGGGCCGCGTGGCGGCCGCCATGGTGACGGTCAGCTACAACTGACCGCGCACTTTCGATGATTCAGGCCGCGCGAAGCTGTTCGCGCAGCTTCTGGCCGATCTCGGGCCGCTCGAGGAACGGATCGGCCGGGTTCACGACCGCCACGATGTTCTCCATGCGCGCACGCACATTGCCCAATGCCTTGGGGTGGCTGAACACGTAGAACTGGTTGTCGCTGATGGCGTCGAACACCTTCGCCGCGACTTCGGCCGCGGTGATCTTGCCGCTGCTCACCGCCTTGTTGCTCATGGCCTGCCCGATGAGCTGGCTCTTGGTGAGCTCGCTGTCCTTCGGTGCGTTCGGACGGTTGCGCTCGCTGCTCGTGATGCCGGTCGGGACGAAGTACGGGCACAGCAGGCTCGCGCCGACCTGGTCGGTGACCAGCGTCAGGTCCTGGTAGAGCGTTTCGGTGAGGCTCACGACTGCGGCCTTGGCAGCGTTGTAGATGCCCATGTTGGGCGGCGTGAGGAGGCCCGCCATGCTGGCGGTGTTGGTGATGTGGCCTCGGTAGCTGGGGTCCTTGGCGGCCGCCTCGAGCATCATCGGCGTGAACAGGCGCACGCCGTGGATCACGCCCCAGAGGTCCACGCCCAGCACCCATTCCCAGTCGGAGACCGTGTTCTCCCACACCAGCCCGCCCGCGCCCACGCCGGCGTTGTTGAACACGAAGTGCGGCGCGCCGAAGCGCTCCTTCACGGCAGCGGCCAGCGCTTCCATTTGCGCGGCATCGGACACATCGACCTTGCGGGCCAGCACCTGCACGCCGGCGGCTTCCATCTCGGCCGCGGCCTTGTCCAGCGCGTCCTGCTGCACGTCGACCAGCACGAGGTTCATGCCGCGTGCGGCGCCGATGCGCGCGCATTCGAGGCCGAAGCCCGAGCCCGCGCCGGTGAGAACGGCGGTCTTGCCCTTGAAGTCCTGAATCATTTGCCGGTGTCCTTCTTGCGTTGAATGTCTCTGACGGTGGAGCCGCTATTGAAGTACGGAACGCGCCGCCGCGCAGTCACGAAGGTGCCCGCGCCACGCTTTTCAACGCGCTCTATGCATCCGCTTTCTTCAGCACATAGCCGATGCGCGGAAAGTGCACATGCACCGTGCCGATGCGCTCGTCGCTGCGCTCCAGCGTGTAGTGCGTGCGCGTGGCGGCCACCAGCGTGCCCGCGGTTTCCTCCAGGCCGAAGCTCTCGGCACGAATGGTCACGGCGCTGCCGAGCGCGATGCCGTGGTCGTCCTGGAAGGTGCTGTCGGTCAGCAGCGAATGCGGCGTCGCGGCCTTGGCCACGGCGATGGCTTCATCGGCGCTGAACTTCTCGGGCGCACCGTGGCCGATGGCGGCCATGCGGTCCATCCAGTCGACCACCGCGGGCGTCAGGTCGAGGATGGTGCGAACCGACTCGATGCGGCGCGTGTACCAGAGCGGGTGGTAGGCAGCGAAGTCGCTGATGCTCGGCACTTCGCCCAGGAGGAAATGCCGGTCGTCCAGCATGTCCGACAGCCGGCGCAGGTACGACTTGTAGGCGCTGGTGGCGTCGGCCGGACGCAGGCGCGTCATGTTGCCGGCGCTCATCTTGCCGCGGTCTTCGCCGAAGGCCTTGGCGGCTTCGGGCGGTGCCTTGGCGAACACCTCTGCCGCGCCCTTGGGCTGCAGGTTCCAGGCCATCGCGGCCCAGAACAGCGTGGTGTCGGCCCACTGCGCGAGGATGCGCGACAGGCCCTTCTCGGGTTCAGGGTACAGCGTGGGCTCGGGCTGCAGGTGCTCCAGCACGTCGGCGATGAGCGCGCTGTCGCAGTACATGTCGGCGCCGATCTGCAGGAAAGGCGTCTTGCGGTAGCCGCCGGTGAGCAGCTCCACGTCGGGCTTGGGCATGATCGGCGGGATGAAGACCGACTTCCACGGCAGCTTCTTGGCGCCGAGGATCAGCCGCACCTTCTCCGAAAACGGCGAGGTGGTGTAGTGGTGGAGGATCAGGTCGGCCATGGCTTGTTTTTCCTGTGGGGTGTTCTTGTCTTGTGTCGGGTCAGCGTGGCTGGGCTCGCTGGATGATCGAATCGAAATCGGTGCCTGCGCCCAGCGTGCCGAAGGCATTGCCCCAGTCGCCGCCCAGGCGCGATGCGCAGAAGGCGCCGACCACCCCGGGCGGTGCCGTCTGTGCCAGCAGCGAAGCCTGCACGGCCAGCGCCACGTCCTGTGCCAGACGACGCGCCTCGACCTCGGAGGCCATCGCCTCGATGCGCGCCGGCAGCGCGTCGGCCAGGCGATCGAGCGCGGCATGCTGGCCGCGTGCAGGCGCCAGCTCCTTGGCCAGCGCCGCGACCGCGTCGCCCTTGCGAAGGCCCCGCAGCAGGTCGAGCGCCATGATGTTGCCCGCGCCTTCCCAGATCGAGTTGAGCGGCATCTCGCGGTAGACGCGCGCCATGATGCCTTCGCCGCCCTCTTCCACGTAGCCGTTGCCGCCCAGGCACTCCATCGCTTCCTGCGCGAAGTGGCTGCCGCGCTTGCAGATCCAGAACTTGGCAACGGGCGTGAGCAGGCGCGCCATGAGGCGCTCGTGCTCGTCGTCCGGATGGTCGAAGGCACGAGCCAGGCGAATGGCCAGTGCGGTCGAGGCTTCGCTCTCCAGCGCAAGGTCGGCCAGCACGTTCTTCATCAAGGGCTGCTCGATCAGCGGTTTGCCGAAGGCGTTGCGCTGGCTGGCGTGGTTGATGGCGATGCTCAAGGCCTGCCGCATCAGGCCGCTGGTGCCGAGCGCGCAGTCGAGCCGGGTCATCGTGCCCATCTCGAGGATCTGCGGAATGCCGCGCCCCTCCTCGCCCACGAGCCAGGCGCTGGCGCCGTGGAACTCGACCTCGGAGCTCGCGTTGGCCTTGTTGCCGAGCTTGTCCTTCAGGCGCTGGATGTGGATGGCATTGCGCGTGCCCTTTCCCATCCAGTCAGGCAGCACGCGCGGCAGGAAGAAGCAACTCAAGCCCGCCTCGGCCTGCGCGAGCACCAGGAAGGCATCGCACATCGGTGCCGAGAAGAACCACTTGTGGCCGGTGATCGCGTAGCGCTCGCCCCAGGCGTCGCTGCCATCGCGCACGGCCTTCGTGGTGTTGGCCCGCACGTCGGAGCCGCCCTGCTTCTCGGTCATGCCCATGCCCATGGTCACGCCGGGTTTGTCCTTGAAGGACTTGAGCGCCGGGTCGTACCAGAGGCTGGTGAGCTTGGGGCCCCAGTCGGCGTACACGGCCGCATTGCTGCGCAGCGCGGGCGTGACCGCATAGCTCATGGAGATCGGGCACAGCATCGATGGCTCCAGCTCGGTGAAGAGCATGAAGCCGGCCGCGCGCAACACATGCGGCGATGCAGACGTGCCCGCCCAAGGCGTGCCATGCAGGCCCGCGCCCACGGCCGCCGACATGAGCACGTGGTAGCTCGGATGGAACTCCACCTCGTCGATGCGCCGCCCGAAGCGGTCGTGCGTGTGCAGTTCGGGCGTGTGGATGTTGGCCAGCCGCGCATGCGTCTGCATCTCGGCCGAGCCGATGGTCACGCCCAGTTCCTGCAACGGCGCCACCTGCAACTGCGGCGCATTGAACTTCAATGCATCGCGCAAGGGCCGGTTGGTTTCGAAGAGGTTGTAGTCCGCGAGCGGTGCGGGCTGGTTGAACACCTCGTGCGTGGTTTCCATGACCGGCCTCCTTGCCGTGCGTTCAGTTCATTCCGGATGGGTCAGATCAGCTTGACCAACTGCTTTCCGAAATTCTTGCCCTTCAGCAAACCCAGGAAGGCCTCGGGGGCGGATTCGATGCCCTGCGCAATCGATTCGCGCGGCTTGAGCTTGCCCGTGCCCACCAGCGTGCCGAGCTCGGTCAGCGCCTCGGGCCACACTTCCATGTGCTCGCTGACGATGAAGCCCTCCACCTTCAAGCGATTGATGAGGATCAGCGCCGGGTTCGCGAGCGGCAGCGGCGCGCCGTCGTAGCCAGCGATCATCCCGCACAGCGCCACGCGGGCAAAGGCATTGGTGCGCAGCAGCACCGCATCGAAGATGTAGCCGCCGACGTTCTCGAAGTAGCCGTCGATGCCGTTCGGGCAGGCTTCCTTCAGCGCCGCGCTCATGGTCTTCACGTCGGGATGCTGGCGGTAGTCGATGCAGGCGTCGAAGCCGAGTTCGTCGGTCACGTACTTGCACTTGTCCGGACCGCCCGCAATGCCCACCACGCGGCAGCCGCGCGCCTTGGCCAGCGCGCCGAAAGCGCTGCCGACCGCGCCGCTGGCGGCGGTGATGACCACCGTCTCGCCGGCCTTCGGCGCAATGATCTTCACAAGGCCGTACCAGGCGGTCACGCCCGGCATGCCGACCGCGCCGAGGTAGTGCGACAGCGGCACGTGCGTGGTGTCGACCTTCTTCAGCGCGCCGGGCTGCGAGGCATCGACCACGCTGTATTCCTGCCAGCCGCCGAAGCCGACCACCTTGTCGCCGACCGCGTACTTCGGGTGCTTGCTCTCGACCACCTCGCCGACCGTGCCGCCCTGGAACACCTGGCCCACGGGCTGCGGCTGCGCATAGCTCTTGGCGTCGTTCATGCGCCCGCGCATGTACGGGTCGAGGCTCATGTAGTGGTGGCGCACCAGCACCTGGTTGTCGGCGAGCGCGGGCGTCTCGACGGTCACCAGCTTGAAGTTGCTTGCGGTGGCTTCGCCCTCGGGGCGGTTGTCGAGATGGATCTGCTTGTTCGTGGGCATGTGGTTCTCCTGGGAATTCGTTCGGTCAGTCGGTGGAAGGCGGGCGCATCGCGTTCGCGCTGGCGGGCCCCGTCGGCAGGCGGCGCTTCACGTACTTGAAGGTGCCGGTCGCATGGGCGCACACGCGCTCCTGCTCGTCGTAGATCTTGGCTTCGGTGAACGCCAGCGTCGCGGTGCGATGGATCAGCGTGCCGCGCGCATGCAGCGGACCGACCGAAGGCTGCATGAAGCTGGTCTTCATCTCGATGGTGACCACGCCGGTCTCGGGCGCCACGCTGCGCGCGGCCGCCGCCATGGTGATGTCCAGCAGCGTCATGCAGGCGCCGCCGTGCGTCACGTCGAAGGTGTTCAGGTGCTCGGGCTTGGCCGTATAGATGATCTCGGACTCGCCGCCCTCGAACTTCGTGAGCTCGAAGCCCAGGTGGCGCGCGAACGGAATCTGGCTCGTGTACGAGCGGATGTTGATGTCGGTGGAAGGCGGAGTTTCTGTAGTCATGGATTCCATTCGTGAGACACCGCGGAACCGGCTTTGCCGGGCCGCAGGTGTCGCCCCCGGCGAGGGGGCGGGCGTTGCGACACGAAGTGCGCGCAGCCTGGGGGAGAGCCTTACGCCGCGCCGAGGACCACGCTCACGCCGCCGTCCACCGCCAGCCACTGGCCGGTGATGTGCTTGCCGGCATCGCTCGCGTACAGCAGCGTCAAGCCCTTCAGGTCTTCGTCGTCGCCCAGTCGGCCCAGCGGCGCCTGCGCGGCCATCTTCTCTTCACCGAGCGACTTGATGAGGCCCGCCGCCATCTTCGTCATGAAGAAGCCCGGGCAGATCGCGTTCACCGTGATGCCGTACTTGCCCCACTCGGCCGCCAGCGTGCGGGTGAAGCCGATCACCGCGGTCTTGGAGGTGTTGTAGGCCAGCGTCTGCATTTCGGGCGGGTTGCCGTTGAGGCCCGCGATCGAGGCGATGTTGATGATGCGGCCCGTCTTCTTCGGGATCATGTAGCCGTTGGCGATCTGCTGCGACAGGATGAAGTAGCCCCGCACGTTGAGGTTCATCACCTTGTCCCACGCCTCGACCGGATGGCTCTCGGCGGGCGCCCCCCAGCTCGCGCCGGCGTTGTTGATGAGGATGTCGACCGCGCCCATGCGCTGCAGCGTCTCGTCGGCCAGGCGGCGGGTGTCTTCTTCCCTGGAGCAGTCGGCGGCGATCCAGCGCGCGTCGATGCCGGCGGCCTGCAGTTCGGCGGCCGCCTGCTCCAGGTCGTCGGCCTTACGGGAACTCAGCATGATCTTCGCGCCGGCCTCGCCGAGCGCATGGGCCATCTGCAGGCCCAGGCCGCGCGAGCCGCCGGTGATGAGGGCTGTCTTGCCGGTGAGGTCGAAGAGTTGTCGGGTGGTGCGGGCAGTCATGGTGCGGTGTCTCCGTTAGGCGTTGGATTTGTCTTTGTCATTCCGGGAAATGCCGCGGAACCGGCTTTGCCGGGCCGCAGGGCGTTGCCCCCCGGAAGGGGGAAGGCGCGCGCGACACGAAGTGCGTGCAGCCTGGAGGCGAGTCATGCCAGGTAATCCATGCACTGGCGGGCTTCACGGACCGCGCCGATGAAAGGCTTGAGCGCCACATGCTGCGGGTGATCGGCATACGCAGCGAGCGCGGCTGCATCGGTGAATTCCGAGTACAGCACCAGGTCGTACGTGGCCTCGAGTCCGGGCTGGGCAATGGCCACCTCGAAGCGGTGCGTGCCCGGCGAGAGCTTCGCGCAGGCGTCGAGCAGCGCCTTGGCCTTCAGCAGGTTGGTCGCCTTGTCGGCGCCCTCGGCGTGCTCCTTGAACTTCCACATCACGATGTGCTTGAGCATGGTGCGGGCTCTCCTGCCTACTTCTTGTCGTTCAGGCGCGAGCGCACGTAGATGAGCACGATGCCCACCAGCACGACCACGCCGCCGGGCACGGCCATCGACCAGCCGAGCGCGGCATCGGTACGACCCGTGGCGATGCCCAGGATCACCAGGAACAGGCCGCCGTAGATCAGGATCCAGATCCACTTCTCGAGCCGGGCATGCGGCTTCGGGGGTTTGACGGGGGTGGGGTTGTCGGGGGTGGCGTTGGCCATTGTCAGAAAGCGTCCTCGGGCAAAGCGGTACAGGTGGAATCACGGCTCTCGACCACGTTGAGCCAGGCACCGATTTTCGGCAGCTCGTAGTGGAAGAAATAGTCCGTGGCGCCGATCTTGCCAGCTGTTACCGCCCTCGCCTTGTCCGCATCGACTTCGAGCGCCCGCCGTGCCACGTCCAGCCAGAGCCAGGCCAGCACCGTGTGGCCGAAGGCCTGCATGTATGGCACCGCATTGGCCAGCGCGTCGGCCGGGTCGCCGGTGGACCAGGCGGCCTCCGTCGCGCTGCCGATGCGCTGCAGCGCGGCACCCAGCGCCTTGGCATGCGCCGCGAGCGCAGGCACCCTGGCCGTGCGGCCGATGGTCTCGGTGATGCGGCCGGCCAGCAGTTGCAGGCCGCGGCCCTTTTCCATCAGCACCTTGCGGCCCAGCAGGTCGGCCGCCTGGATGCCGTGGGTGCCCTCGTGGATCATGTTCAGGCGGTTGTCGCGCCAGTACTGCTCCACCGGAAAGTCGCGCGTATAGCCGTAGCCGCCGTGCACCTGGATCGCCAGCGAATTGGCTTCCAGGCACCACTCGCTCGGCCAGCTCTTGGCGATGGGCGTGAGCACTTCGAGCAGCAGGCGCGCGTCGTCGGCCGCCTCTGCATCGCCGGTCTTCTGCGTGTCGACCAGCCGGGCGCAGTACAGCTCCAGCGCCAGCGCGCCTTCGCAATACGCCTTCTGCGCGAGCAGCATTCGGCGCACGTCGGCGTGCTCGATGATGCGCACCTGCGGGCTCGCGGAGTCCTTCACGACCTGGCTGCCGGTGCCCGCTTCGGGCTTCTTCACGAGGCGGCCCTGCGGCCGGCTCTTCGCGTAGTCCAGCGAGGCGTAGTAACCGGCCATGCCGAGCATGGTCGCGGCCGTGCCGACGCCGATGCGGGCCTCGTTCATCATGTGGAACATGCAGTGCAGGCCCTTGCCGGGCGCGCCGACGAGGTAGCCCACGGCACCGGCCTTGCCATCGACCGGGTACTTGCCCTCGCCGAAGTTCAGCAGCGTGTTGGTGGTGCCGCGCCAGCCCAGCTTGTGGTTCAGGCCCGCAAGCGCCACGTCGTTGCGCTCGCCGGTCAGCTCGCCCTTCGTGTTCACCATGCGCTTGGGCACGATGAACAGCGAAATGCCGCGCGTGCCCGGCACCAGCTTGCCGTTCTCGTCGGGAATCTTGGCGAGCACGATGTGCACGATGTTCTCGGTCAGCTCGTGGTCGCCGGACGAGATCCACATCTTGTTGCCGGTGAGCCGATAGCGCGGGCCGAGCGGGTCGTTCTGGTGGTCCGCGCCATCGGGCACCGCCCGCGTGGCCACGTCGCTCAGCGACGAGCCGGCCTGCGGCTCCGACAGGCACATGGTGCCCGCCCAGCGGCCCGAGAACTCGTTCTTGGCGAACACTTCTTTCTGCATCTCGGTGCCGTGCACCATCAGCAGGTTGGCGTTGCCGCTGGTGAGCATGTTGGAGCCGATGCTCACCGAGGCCATCGCGAAAAAGCTGTTGGCCGCGGCCGACAGCGTGTAGGGCAGCTGCATGCCGCCGATGTCGTAGTCCTGCGCGGCGCTCATCATTCCCGACTCGACAAAAGCCTTGTGCGCATCGTGCGTGGCCTGCGGCAGGATGACCTTCTCGCCGTCGAAATGCGGCTCCTGCGTGTCGACCGTGCGGTTGAACGGCGCGTACTTCTCGCGCGCGATGCGCTCGCAGGTGTCGAGCACCGCGTCGAAGGTCTCGCGCGAATGGTCGGCGAAGCGCTCGCTCTTGTTGAGCGACTCGGCATCGAGCCAGTCGTAGAGCAGGAAATCGAGGGTGGGACGCAGGCTCATGGAATGTCTCTTTTGGCTACTTCTTCGAGGAATCGGGCAGCTTCGCGATGGTGCCCTGCGCGAGCGCGCAGAGCTTTTCCACGCCACCGGTCACCGCGAAGATCTCGCAGGTGCAGACGGCTTGCGAACTGCCGGTGTGTACGGCCTTGGCGCGTGCGATCAGGCGATCGCCGACGGCCGGCCGTACGTAGTTGATCTTGAATTCGGAGGTCACGACCGGCACGCGCAATGCGGTGCCACCGGCAAAGGTCAGCGCGTTGTCGGCCATGTAGCTCACGATGCCGCCGTGGGCAAAGCCGTTCTGCTGCTTGAGCTGCGCGGTCAGCGGCAGCTGGAGGTCGACGCTTCCCGGCGAGAGCGCATGCATTTCCGCACCGATCAGCACGCTGAAGGGCTGCGAGGCGAGAACGCCCCGCCCCATTTCGAGCATGGCCAGGAAGGCTTCGGGCGAGACCTGGGTGTCGCCGCCCGACATGATTACAAGACCTCGAACACGCCCGCGGCACCCATGCCGCCGCCGATGCACATCGTGACCAGCACCTTCTTGGCGCCGCGACGCTTGCCTTCGATGAGCGCGTGGCCCGTCAGGCGCTGGCCGCTCACGCCGTAGGGGTGGCCCACGGCGATGGCGCCGCCGTCCACGTTCAGGCGGTCGCCCGGGATGCCCAGCTTGTCGCGGCAGTAGATCACCTGCACCGCGAAGGCTTCGTTCAGCTCCCACAGGTCGATGTCGTTGACCGTGAGGCCCAGGCGCTTGAGCACCTTCGGAATGGCGAAGACCGGGCCGATGCCCATTTCGTCGGGTTCGCAGCCGGCCACGGCAAAACCGAGGAAGCGGCCGAGCGGCTTCAGGCCCTTTTGCTGGGCGTACTTCTCGTCGACCACCACGCAGGCGCCGCCGCCGTCGGAAAACTGGCTGGCATTGCCGGCAGAGATCAGGCCGCCGGGAATGGCCGAGCGGATGCCGCTGATGCCTTCCTTGGTGGTGCCGGGACGGATGCCTTCGTCGTTCTCGATCGTCACTTCCTTGGTGCGCAGGCCCATCACCGGGTCGGCCACGCCGGCCAGCACGGTGATCGGTGCGATTTCTTCCTTGAAGCGGCCGGCTTCGAGCGCGGCGGTGGCCTTCTGCTGGCTCGCTGCGCCGTATTCGTCCATGGCGTCGCGGCCGATGTTGTAGCGCTTGGCGACCTGCTCGGCGGTCTGCAGCATGTTCCAGTAGATCTCGGGTTTGTGCTTCACGAGCCACGGGTCGGCCAGCATGTGCTTGTTGGCTTCGTTCTGCACGCACGAGATGCTCTCGACGCCGCCGGCCACGTACACGTCGCCTTCGCCCGCGATGATGCGTTGCGCGGCGGTGGCAATGGTCTGCAGGCCCGAGGAGCAGAAGCGGTTGATCGTCATGCCCGAGGTGGTGACCGGGCAGCCGGCGCGCAGCGCGATCTGGCGTGCGATGTTGGAGCCGGTGGCGCCTTCAGGCGTCGCGCAACCCATGATGACGTCATCGACTTCGGCGGCTTCGATGCCGGCGCGCGAAATCGCGTGCTGAACGGCGTGACCGCCGAGCGTGGCACCGTGCGTCATGTTGAAGGCACCCTTCCAGCTCTTCGCGAGCGGCGTGCGGGCGGTGGAAACAATGACGGCGCTGGTCATGGTGAGGTCCTTTGAAGATGGAAGGGAAAAGAGGGGTTGGTCGTCATTGCGCCGGAGCAGCGTTACTGTTGCTCAGGAGCTGGTGATAGAAGCCGATCATCTCGCCGTAGTTGGAGATGGCCAGGCGTTCGTTGTTGCCGTGGAAACGCGCAAGGTCTTCGCCCTTCACTCGGAACGGCGAGAAGCGGAAGACGGCGTCGCTCACGAGGCTGAAGTGGCGCGAATCGGTGGCTGCCGTCATCAGGCCCGGGGCCACAACGGCGTCAGGGAAGGTCTGCCGCACGGCCTGCTGGATCGCGCGGTAGCCCGTGCTGTCGGTCGGCGACACGGGCGACGGCTCGGAGTTGCCCGGGTACTGCTTGATCTTGATGTCGTCGTTGCCCAGCGACTTGCGCAGGTGCGCCTCGACGCTCGCGATGGTGTCGCCCGGCAGGATGCGGAAGTTGACCGCCGCCTCGGCGCGGCCGGGCAGCACGTTGTCCTTGTTGCCGGCGCGCACGATGGTGAGCGCAGTGGTCGTGCGCAGCATGGCGTTGCTGCTCGGGCTCTTCTCGAGCTGGCCGCGCACCAGCGGCTCGGTGAGCCACAGATTGGAAAGCATCACGCGGTTCACGCCGCTCATCTCGGGGGCGAGCGCGCCGAACATCTGGCCGGCCACGCCCTGGATGCCGCCGGGCATCGGGTTGGCCTCGAGCCGCGCGAGTGCCGCGCTCATGCTGCCGATGGCGCTGTGCTGCGGCGGCATCGACGAATGGCCGGGGGCGGTGTCGAGCGACAGGAAGAACGTGCCGTAGCCCTTCTCGGCCAGGCCGATCAGCGCTGCGGGCTTCGAGAGGCCGGGCAGCACGCCGTCGAGCACCAGCAGGCCCTCGTCGAGCACCCAGTCGAGGCGCACATTGCGCGACTTGAGCAGCTCGGCAATGGGCAGCGCACCGCGCAGGCCGCTCACCTCTTCGTCGTCGCCCATCACGAGGTAGACGGTCTGCTTCGGCTTGAAGCCCGCGCCGATGAGCAGCTCGATGGCTTCCATCTGCGCGAAAAGATTGCTCTTGTTGTCGAGCGTGCCGCGGCCCCAGACGAAGCCGTCCTTGATCTCGCCCGCGAAGGGGTCGACCGTCCAGGCCTTCTCGGTGCCCGGGGCGATGGGCACCATGTCCTGGTGCGCCATCAGCGCGATGGGCTTGGCGTTCGGGTCGGTGCCAGTCCATGTGTAGAGCAGCGCCTTGTTGCCCACCACTTCCTTCTTGAGAGTGGCGTGGACCTTGGGGTACTGCTGCTCCAGATAAGCATGCAGCTTGTCGAACTCGGCCGCGTTGGCGGCCGGGTCATCGAGGCCCGACACCGTGCGGAACGTGATCGCCGTGGACAGCCGCTTGGCCGCCGCCTGCAGGTCGATGTCCAGCTTCGGCGCAGGCGCCACCGCCAGTTGCTGCGATGGCGTGGTCCAGGTCTTGACCGCCACGGCCGCCACCAGCAACACGATTGCCACCAGCAGCCCGAGGAAGATGCGTTTCAACATGGACGGTCAGGACTCCGGATCGGTCTCAGCTGAAGGACTTGCCTTCGGCCACCAGCTTCTGGATCAGCGGTGCGGGCTGCCAGAACTCGGCGTCGTCGCGCGGGTTCTTCGCGAAACGCTTCATCGACTCGGCCACGTTGTAGAGACCCACTTGCGATGCGTAGTGCATCGGGCCGCCGCGCCAGATCGGGAAGCCGTAGCCCGTGAGGTACACCATGTCGATGTCGCCGGACTTCGAGGCGATGCCGTCTTCCAGGATGTGCGCGCCTTCATTGACCAGCGCATACACCAGGCGTTGCACGATCTCTTCGTCGGAGATCTTGCGCGGCGTGATGCCCAGTTCCTTGCGGTGGTCCTCGATCATCTTGTTGACGAGTTCCGAAGGAATCGCATCGCGCTTGCCGGCCTGGTAGTCGTACCACCCTGCCCCGGTCTTCTGGCCGAAGCGGCCCAGTTCGCAAAGCTTGTCGGCCGTGCGGCTGTACTTCATGTCGGCGCGCTCGGTGGCGCGGCGCTTGCGGATCGCCCAGCCGATGTCGTTGCCGGCCAGGTCGCCCATGCGGAACGGGCCCATGGCGAAGCCGAACTTCTCGATGGCCTTGTCCACCTGCTGCGGCAGTGCGCCTTCGTCCAGCAGGAAGCCGGCCTGGCGCGAGTACTGCTCGATCATGCGGTTGCCGATGAAGCCGTCGCACACGCCCGAGACCACCGAGGTCTTCTTGATCTTCTTGCCGATGGCCATGACCGTGGCGAGCACGTCCTTGGCGGTGGCCTTGCCGCGCACCACTTCGAGCAGCTTCATCACGTTGGCCGGGCTGAAGAAGTGCATGCCGACCACGTCCTGCGGACGCTCGGTGAACGAGGCGATCTTGTCGACGTCCAGCGTCGAGGTGTTGGAGGCCAGGATCGCGCCCTTCTTGGCCACGCGGTCGAGTTCCTTGAAGACCTTCTCCTTGACGCCGATTTCTTCGAACACGGCTTCGATGATGAGGTCCGCGTCCTTCAGGTCGTCGTAGCTCAGCGTGGTGCCCAGGAGCGCCATCCGCTGCTCGTACTTGTCCTGCTTGAGCTTGCCCTTCTTGACCTGGGCTTCGTAGTTCTTCTTGATGGTGGCGACACCGCGGTCGAGCGCCTCCTGCTTCATCTCGAGGATCTTGACGGGGATGCCCGCGTTCAGGAAGTTCATCGAGATGCCGCCGCCCATGGTACCGGCGCCGATCACGCCCACTGCCTTGATCTCGCGCTTGGGCGTGTCTTCGGGCACATCGGGAATCTTGGAAGCGGCG
Source organism: Variovorax boronicumulans (assembly GCF_030812215.1). GTDB lineage: Bacteria > Pseudomonadota > Gammaproteobacteria > Burkholderiales > Burkholderiaceae_C > Variovorax > Variovorax boronicumulans_C. Next base: position 351,005 of record NZ_JAUSSG010000007.1, read on the forward strand.
CGCTCGGCCATGAACAGGTGGCGCAGCGAGAGCGATTCAGGCGTGAACATCAGCGCGGTGAAGATGCGGCGCTCCTCGGCCATGCCTTCGTCGAACTTCATCTTGGTCGCGGCCTGCACGGCGTCGATGCACTTGAGCGGCGCCGGGTAGTTCTTCGACATGCCGCCCACCATGTTCTTGGTGAACTGGAAGTAGGCATCGCCCTGCGGATGCTTGCACGGCAGGTTGCGCACCAGCGGCAGTGCTTCACCGGTCTTGCCGGCCACGCTCTTGGCGAAGGCCACGGCTTCGTCGAACACCGACTCGGCCGATGCAGCCAGCTTGTCGAACAGCTTCTGGCCGGGCAGGCTCGCGAGCAGTTCGCTCTTCACGGGCTCGCCGCTCACGATCATGTTGAGGGCGGTTTCCACGCCGATCACGCGCGGCAGGCGCTGCGTGCCGCCGGCGCCGGGAATGAGGCCGAGCTTGACTTCGGGCAGTGCGATGCTGGTGCCCGGAGCGGCCACGCGGTAGTGGCAGCCGAGCGCCAGCTCGAGGCCGCCGCCCATGCACACGGAGTGGATGGCTGCGACGATGGGCTTGGGGGAGGCTTCGAGCGTGAGGATCACGCTCAGCAGGTTGGGCTCTTGCAGCGCCTTGGGCGTGCCGAACTCCTTGATGTCTGCACCGCCGGAGAACGCCTTGCCGGCGCCGGTGATGACGATGGCCCTGACGGCGTCGTCGGCATTGGCCTTGGCCAGGCCATCGGTGATGCCGATGCGGGTCGAGAAACCGAGACCGTTGACCGGAGGGTTGGTCAGTGTGATCACGGCGACATCGCCGAGCACTTTGTATTCAGCCGTCATGCTGCGTTCCTTGGTGTGTGAAGAAAAAGAAGAAAAAGCACGAGTGTTCTTTTTCGGAAGATTCTAGGCGTTTCGCGTGGCTCAACAATGGCACGCAGTCGCTGTCGGGACAAGCCCTTCGCGAGGAGGGAGGAACTTTCGGGGAACACCGCGGAACCGGCTTTGCCGGGCCGCAGGTGTTGCCCCCTGCAAGGGGGTTGGCGTAGCGACACGAAGTGCGCGAAGCCTGGGGGTTTGCTACACCTCCAGCCACTCTTTGCGAGTGGTGGCGTCGGCGCGCAGGCTGTCCGGCGTGCCGTCGAACACGATGCTGCCGTGGCCCATGACGAGCGCGCGGTCGGAAATCTGCATCGCGATGGTGAGCTTCTGCTCGATCAGGAGCACCGAGATGCCCTTGTCCTTGAGCGTGCGCAGGTACTGCCCCACCAGCTCGACGATCTTGGGCGCAAGACCTTCGGTCGGCTCGTCGATGATGATGAGGTCGGGGTCGCCCATCAGCGTGCGGCACAGCGTGAGCATCTGCTGCTCGCCGCCCGAGAGCACGCCGGCCTCGGTGTGCTGGCGCTCCTTCAGCCGCGGGAACATGTTGTACATGTCGTCGAACTGCCAGCGACTGCCCTTGCCCGTGCCCTTCTGCCCCAGAAGCAGGTTCTGGTGCACCGTGAGCTTGGGAAAGATGTCGCGGTTCTCGGGCACGTAGCCGATGCCCAGGTGGGCGATCTCGTAGGCCTTCTTGCGCAGGATGTCCTGGTCCTTCCAGCGCAGCGTGCCTTCGGCATGCACCAGGCCCATGATGGCCTTGGCAGTGGTCGAGCGGCCCGAGCCGTTGCGGCCCAGCAGCGCGACGATTTCGCCGGGGCCGACGTCGAAGGAAACGCCATGCAGCACATGGCTCTTGCCGTAGTAGGCGTGGATGTCGTGAAGCTTCAGCATGTCAGTGTCCCGCTCCCTGTGCATCGGCCACAGAGGACCCGAGATACGCCTCCTGCACTCGCGCGTTAGCGCGAACGGCGGCAGGCGTGTCGAAGGCGATGACTTCGCCATACACCACCACTGCGATCTTGTCGGCGAGGCCGAAGACCACGCCCATGTCGTGCTCCACCGTCAAGAGCGTCTTGCCGACCGTCACATGCTTGATGAGCGAGATGAAGTGCGATGTCTCCGTCTTGCTCATGCCGGCCGTGGGTTCGTCCAGCAGAATCACGCCCGCACCGCCCGCGATCGTCACGCCGATTTCCAGCGCGCGCTGCTCGGCATAGGTGAGGTTCACCGCATGCACGTCGCGCTTGCGCTCCAGGCCGATCTGCTTGATGAGCTCCTCGGTGCGTGCATTGGCGTCGTCCAGGTTCGAGAGAAAGCGCAAGAAGGTGTACTTGTAGCCCAGGCTCCACAGCACGCCGCAGCGCAGGTTCTCGAACACGCTCAGCTTGGGGAAGATGTTGGTGATCTGGAAGCTGCGCGAGAGGCCCAGCCGGTTGATCTCGTAGGGCTTCTTGCCGTCGATGCGCTCCCCGTTCAGCAGCACCTCGCCGCTCGTGGGCGCGAGGCGTCCGCTGATCAGGTTGAACAGCGTCGACTTGCCCGCTCCGTTCGGGCCGATGATGGCCACGCGTTCACCGGCGTTCACCGCCAGGTCCACGCCGCGGATGATTTCGGTCTTGCCGAAATTCTTGCGCAGCGCCTTCAATTCCAATGCGTGTTTTCCGTGTTGCGCGCTCATTTACGCCGCCTCCCGACGTTTGATTTCTGCTTCTATTTCTTCTTGCGCGTGACCCCAGACGCGCACGAAGCGGCGTCGCGCCACTTCAAGCGCACCCAAGCCAACGATCAGGATCACTGCCGCGCCGAGCCAGCTGCCGACACCCGCCGTGTTGAGTGCGACACCGAAGAAGTTCAGCGTCGGGCCCATCGCGGCGTTGAGCTGGATGTGATAGATCATCTCGATCAACGCAGCCGCGCCGACGACGACCGGCACCAGTGCCACGGCGAGCGCCAGGTACAGCCACCAGAAGCGGTTGAACTTGCCGAACTTGGCCACGCGCAGGTTCATCATGATCAGGCTCGCGATGCCGCCCGGAGCGAACATCACCATGAACACGAACACCAGCCCGAAGTACAACTGCCAGGCCTTGGAGAGCTCCGACAGCAAGATCGACGCGAACACCAGCAGTACCGCGCCGATGATCGGCCCGAAGAAGAACACCGCGCCACCCAGGAAGGTGAACAACAGGTAGCCGCCTGAGCGGATGGCGTTCAGGCTGTCGGCCGCATTCACGATCTCGAAGTTGATCGAGGCCAGCCCCCCGCCGATGCCGGCGAAGAAGCCCGCGATGATGAACGCGAAGTAGCGCACGCGCTGCGTGTTGTAGCCGATGAATTCGACGCGCTCCGGGTTGTCGCGCACCGCATTCAGCATGCGGCCCAGCGGCGTGCCGGTGAAGGCATACATGAGCGCGGTGCAGACGAAGCAGTACGCCGCGATCAGGTAGTACACCTGGATCTGCGAGCCGAAGTTGAAGCCGAAGAAGGTCGGGCCGTACACGCGGTCGGTGGTGATGCCGCCCTCACCGCCGAAGAAGCTCGGGAACATCAGCGCCATCGAGGCCACCAGCTCGCCGATGCCCATGGTGATCATCGCGAAGGTGGTGCCCGACTTCTTGGTGGTCACGAAGCCCAGCAGGATCGCGAAGAACATCCCGGCCAGGCCGCCCACCAGCGGGATGAGCACCAGCGGAATCTGCATGCCGCCCTTGCTGCCCATGTTCATCGCGTGGATCGCCAGGAACGAGCCCAGGCCGACGTACACCGCATGGCCGAAGCTCAGCATGCCGCCCTGCCCCAGCAGGATGTTGTAGCTCAGGCAGATGATGATGAGGTAGCCCATCTGCGAGAGCATCGTGAGCGCCAGGCTGCTCTTGAACAGCAGCGGCGAAATGATCAGCACGACGGCGAAGAGCGTCCAGATCAGGTAGCGCCCGATGTTCCAGGGCTTGAAGCGGTAGTACTGCGTAGAAGTTGCTGTGGTCATGGTGTCAGTCCTCCCGGGTTCCAAGAAGACCCTTGGGCCGGAAGATGAGGATCAGCACCAGGAACAGGTACGGCAGGATCGGCGCGACCTGCGAGATCGTGAGCTTGAGGAGCTCATAGCCGAAGGTCTGGTCGGTCACCGTCATGCCGATGGCGCGCAGGCCCGTGGCCAGCGACTGGTCCATGGCGACCGCGAAGGTCTGGATGATGCCGATCAGAAGCGAGGCGAGGAACGCGCCGGCCAGCGAGCCCATGCCGCCGACCACCACCACGACGAAGATGATCGAGCCGACCGAGGCCGCCATCGCGGGCTCGGTGACGTAGGTGTTGCCGCCGACCACGCCCGCAAGACCTGCGAGCGCGGCGCCGCCGCCGAACACCAGCATGAACACGCGCGGCACGTTGTGGCCCAGCGCCTCGACCATGTCGGGGTGCTTCAGAGCCGCCTGGATCACCAGGCCGATGCGCGTGCGCGTGAGCAGCAGCCACACCGAGATGAGCATCAGCACCGCCACCAGCATGATGAAGGAGCGCGACTTCGGGAACTGCGTGCCATAGAGCGAGAACAGCGGCCCCTGCAGCTGCGTCGGCAGGCCATAGGGCACTGTGGAGCGGCCCCAGGCCAGCTGCACCAGTTCGAGGATGAGGTACGAGAGGCCGAAGGTCACCAGCAGCTCGGGCACATGGCCGAACTTGTGGACCCGGCGCAGGCTGTAGCGCTCGAACGCGGCACCCAGCAGGCCCACCAGCAGCGGCGCGATGAACAGCGCCGGCCAGAAGCCGATGATGTTCGACAGCGTGTACGCAATGTAGGCGCCGAGCATGTAGAAGCTGGCGTGCGCGAAGTTGAGCACGCCCATCATGCTGAAGATCAGCGTAAGGCCAGAGCTCAGCATGAACAACAGCAGGCCGTAGCTGACGCCGTTGAGCAGCGAGATGACGAAGAATTCGACGTTCATCGGTCTTTCGGATGCGTGAAAAAGAAAGAGGCCCGAATGTTGAAGTCGGGCCTCGTCCGGTCACAAGGTGTGAATAAACCTACTGCGCGCCCCGATCTCGCCCCTGCGGTCCTCACCGTACGGCGTACGGCTCCGGTCCTCGGCGCAAGCTCGGAACGCTCGTTGCGGTTTCTTCACACCTTGTCGGCGATGGCGGCGGTCAGGAAGCCGCGGCGCCGGGTCGCTTCATCTGGCACGTGGTGGGCGTGCTCGAAACGTAGGCCTCGTAGTACTTCACCGGTGCCAGCGTGTAGCCGGTGTTCTCCGGGCTGTACGGGTTCTTGGCGTCGGCCTTCTGCCAGCGCGTGATCCACAGGCCCTGCTGCAGCTGGTGGTCGGCCTTGCGCATCTCGACGTCGCCGTTGAAGCTCTTGAACTTCATGCCTTCCATCGCGGCCGCGACCTTCACCGGCTCGGTCGATTTGGTGCGCACGAAGGCCTCGCTCAGCATCGCGTACACCGTGTAGATGTCGGTGGTGTACATGTCGTCGTTGAAGCGCTTCTTGAACTCGCCCATCAGCGGCTGCACCGGGCCCGGCGCGTTGTAGTGGCTGTAGCCCACCTGGTAGACCTTGCCGTCCGAGGCCGCGCCCATGGCGGTCGGCGTGCCGTTGGTCACGGCGTAGTAGGTGTAGAACTTGACGTTCAGGCCCGCGTCGTTGGCCGACTTGATGAGCAGCGCCAGGTCGGAGCCCCAGTTGCCGGTAATGACCGTGTCGGCGCCCGAAGCCTTGATCTTGGCGATGTACGGTGCAAAGTCGCGCACCTGGGCCAGCGGATGCAGGTCGTCGCCGACGACTTCGACGTCGGGGCGCTTGGACTTGAGGTTTTCCTTGGCGAACTTCGAGACCTGCTGGCCGTGCGAGTAGTTCTGGTTGATGAGGTAGACCTTCTTGATCTCGGGCTGGTCCTTCATGAAGGTGGTCAGCGCCTCCATCTTCATCGAGGTGTCGGCATCCAGGCGGAAGTGCCAGTAGCTGCACTTGCTGTTGGTGAGGTCGGGGTCGACGGCTGCGTAGTTGATGTAGAGCACTTCCTTGCCCGGGTTGCGGGCGTTGTGCTTCTCGAGCGCATCGATGATGGCGAGCGCGGGGCCCGAGCCGTTGCCCTGCACCACGTAGCGTGCGCCCTGATCCATGGCCGAGCGCAGCGCGGCGGTGGTTTCCTGGGGGCTCAGCTTGTTGTCGATGCCGATGACTTCGAACTTCACGCCGGCCACGTTCTTCTTGTTGAATTCTTCGGCCAGAAACTGGAAGGTCTTGAGCTGGTTCGTGCCCACCGCGGCCATGAGGCCCGAGAGCGGGTCGAGCCATGCGATCTTGACGGTTTCACCCTTCTGGGCCAGAGCACCGGTGGCACTCGCGGCAAGGATGGCTGCGGTAGCGATTTTCAGAGCGAACTTCACGATCTATATCTCCTGGTCAAACCGAATCAAAAAGCCTTGCACGAGCGTACAAGCGTTCACAGCCCCTCCCCTCAGGGAATGCCCGTAAGGGGGTGGCCGCGAAGGCCCGTTTCTATCGCGCAGGCGACAGCGCATTTCTCCAATTTCTACCCATCGGTAGGTCATTGCTACCAACGAGTAGGAAATGCGTTCACAAAGACGCCTAGGGGCGCTTCATCTGGCAGGTCGTGGGCGTGCTCGCCACATACGACTCGTAGTACTTCACGGGGACGTTGGTGTAGCCGGTGTTCTCGGCGTCGTAGGGGTACTTGGCGCTCGCCTTCTCCCAGCGCGAGATATAGAGGCCCTGCTGCAACTGGTGGTCGGCCTTGCGCATCTCGACCTCGCCGTTGAAGCTCTTGATCTTCATGCCCTCCAGCGCGGCCGCCACCTTGACCGGATCGGTCGACTTGGTCTGAACAAACGCGGCATCGAGCAATGCGAATGTGTGATAGATCGACGACTGCGTCAGGTCGTCGTTCATCTTCTTCTTGTAGCCGGCGAGGAGCTTCTGAATCTCGCCGCCCATGTTGTAGTGTGCGTAGGCCACGGTGTAGACCTTGCCCGCCGAGGTGGCGCCCATGGCCGTCGGCGTGCCGGCGCCCGGCGCGTAGTACGTCAGGAACTTGACGTCCAGCCCCGAGTCGTTCGCCGCCTTGATGAGCAGCGACAGGTCGGAGCCCCAGTTGCCGGTAATGACCGTGTCGGCGCCGGAGGCCTTGATCTTGGCGATGTAGGGCGAGAAGTCGCGCACCTGCGCGAGCGGATGCAGGTCGTCGCCCACGATCTGGATGTCGGGGCGCTTGACCTTCAGGTCTTCCTTGGCGTACTTGGACACCTGCACGCCGTGCGCGTAGTTCTGCCCGAGGATGTAGACCTTTTTGATGTCGGGCTGGTCCTTCATCCAGGTGGTCAGCGCCTCCATCTTCATGGAGGTGTCGGCATCGAGGCGAAAGTGCCAGTAGCTGCACTTGCTGTTGGTGAGGTCGGGGTCGACCGCCGCGTAGTTCAGGTACAGCAGTTCCTTGCCGGGATTGCGCGCGTTGTTCTTCTCGATGGCATCGATGATCGCCAGCGCCGGGCCCGAGCCGTTGCCCTGGGTGATGTAGCGCGCGCCCTGGTCCTGCGCCGAGCGCAGCGCGGCGGTGGTCTCCTGCGGGCTCAGCTTGTTGTCGATGGCGATGATCTCGAACTTCACACCCGACGCGTTCTTCTTGTTGAACTCCTCGGCCAGGAACTGCGTGGTCTTGAGCTGGTTCGTGCCCACCGCGGCCATGAGGCCCGACAGCGGATCGAGCCAGGCGATCTTGACCGTTTCGCCCTTCTGGGCGAAGGCGGCGGTCACGCTCACCAACATGGCACAGGCAGCGACTGACTTGAGAGCAAATTGCATGAAGAGTCTCCTGGATGAAAGGCGGTATGAGGCGGAATGCCAGCGTACAAGTGCCCCTTTTTTCTACGCACAGGGATTGCCCGGAAGGAAGGCCGCCGAAGCGGCCTTGCTATCGCATGCGCGACAGTGCGGGGCAAGTCACCTGCAGGGTCTCTTCGCGAAACACCGCGGAACCGGCTTTGCCGGGCCGCAGGTGTTGCCCCCGGTAGGGGGTTGGAGAAGCGACACGAAGTGCGCGAAGCCTGGGGGCGAGCTTTATGTGGTCGGCAGCTTGTAGTCCTTGAGCAGTTCGCGCAGCTTGGTCTTCAGGATCTTTCCGGTGGCGCCGATCGGGATGGCCTCGACAAAGACCACGTCGTCGGGGATCTGCCACTTGGCGGTCTTGCCCTCGTAGAACTTGAGCAGTTCCTCGCGCGTGACTTCCGCGCCGGGCTTCTTCATGACCGCGATGATCGGCCGCTCGTCCCACTTGGGATGGAACACGCCGATGCAGGCGGCCATGGCCACGGCGGGATGCGCGACGGCGATGTTCTCGATCTCGATGGAGCTGATCCACTCGCCGCCGGACTTGATCACGTCCTTGCTGCGGTCGGTGATCTGCAGGTAGCCCTCGGCGTCGATGGTGGCGACGTCGCCGGTGGGGAACCAGCCGCGGCCCTGGGCATCGGGAATGAGCGGATCGCCGCCCTCGCCCTTGAAGTATTCCTTCACGATCCAGGGGCCTTTGACCAGGAGGTCGCCGTAGGCCTTGCCGTCCCAGGGCAGCTCGTTGCCATCGCCGTCGACGATCTTCATGTCGACGCCGAAGATCGCGCGGCCCTGCTTCATGCGGATCTGCAATTGGGCATCGGCAGGCAGCGACAGGTGCTTGTTCTTGAGCGTGCACAGCGTGCCGAGCGGGCTCATCTCGGTCATGCCCCAGGCATGCAGCACCTCGACGTTGAACTTCTCCTGGAACACCTTGATCATGGCCGGCGGGCAGGCCGAGCCGCCGATGACGGTGCGGTTGAGCTTGCTGAACTTCAGGTCGCCCGCCTGCATGTGGCCGAGCATCATCTGCCATACGGTGGGCACGCCGGCCGCGAAGGTCACGCCTTCGGATTCGATCAGCTCGAACACCGACTTGCCATCGAGCGCCGGACCGGGGAACACGAGCTTGCAGCCCACCAGCGCCGCCGAGTACGGAATACCCCAGGCGTTGACGTGGAACATCGGCACCACCGGCAGCACGGAGTCGCGCGCCGAGATGCGCATCACATCGGGCAGCGCCGCGGCATAGGCGTGCAGCATGGTCGAGCGGTGGCTGTAGAGCGCGGCTTTCGGGTTGCCGGTGGTGCCGCTCGTGTAGCACATGCTCGAGGCCGAGTTCTCGTCGAAGGTCGGCCATTCGTAGTCACTCGACTGCGCGCCCATCCAGCTTTCGTAGCTCACCAGGTTGGGAATGCCGGTGTCGGCCGGGAGCTTGTCGGCATCACAAAGCGCAATCCATTTCCGGATCGTGGGGCACTTGGCATGCACCGCCTGCACCAGCGGCAGGAACGTGAGATCGAAGCACAGGATCTGGTCTTCGGCGTGGTTGGCGATCCAGGCGATCTGGTCGGGGTGCAGGCGCGGGTTGATGGTGTGCAGCACACGGCCGCTGCCGCTCACGCCGTAGTAAAGCTCCAGGTGCCGGTAGCCGTTCCAGGCCAGCGTGGCGATGCGGTCGCTGAAGAGCAGCTGCTCGCCATCGAGCGCATTGGCCACCTGCCGGGCACGCGATGCGATTCCGCCCCAGGTGGTGCGGTGAATATCACCCTCGACACGGCGCGAGACGATCTCGCCGTCGCCGTTGTGGCGCTCGACGAACTCGATCAGCGACGAGATCAAAAGCGGTTGGTCTTGCATCAAACCCAGCATCTACAGGCTCCTTCTTTCAACAAAATTCAATGGTTTCTCGGACTGCGGTCATTCACGCAATTTATGTGCGTTCGCACAATGACAGAAACCCGCAGTCCGCGGACGCCGATCTGTCGTCCGGACGACAGCCGGCGCCGCTGGAGCATGCTGCGTTCAGGGCGCGCTGTTCTGCAGCTGCGTCTTGCTGGCGTCGAGCACGATCTTGCGCGGCCAGTTGGGCCAGGTCACGCCCAGGCCCGAATGGTTCGGGTCGCCGGTGCGCGCGAACGCCGAGAGGCTGCCCACCATCGCATCCGACAGCGCCTCGCGTCCCGGCCGGTTCGCCTCGCCGAACGAGAAAGAGAAGATGCCGGTGCCGAAGTTGTGGAACATGAACGCCGTGTCCAGCCCGTGCGTGGCGCCATAGACGGTGTTGAACGGCGCCACCTGCTGGCTCCAGTCGAAGCGGTAGTACCAGGTCTTGGTCGGCATGTACTTGGCCACCGAGTCGATCTGGGGCGGGAGGATGTTGAGGAAGATCGCGTTGGTGAGCGTGTCCGTCCATGCCTTCCAGCCGGTCAGCGGCTTGTCTACCGGAAGGTAGGCCGGCTTGATCAGGTCCGCCTCGGTGATCGTCACGGGCGCATCGGGGTTGAAGTTGTATTGCAGGCCGAAGCGCTCGTAGTCGGTGGGCTTGAAGCCTCCGAAAAGCGTGCCTTCGTCGCGCGTGTTGCCGATCAGCATGGGCATCTTGTTGAATCGGCCGGCAGCGACCTCGGCGACCGAGTTCACCGGCAGGATGGTGCCGTCCTCGATCGGTGCGGGCGCGTTGCCCAGCTGCGGGTTCGCGAGCACGATGGTCAGCAGCTTGTCCGCCGGCAGGCCGCGCAGATAGGCCGCGACCTGTGCATCGGTCTGCGAGCCCACCCAGGCGTTGGCCGAGGCGGTGTCGGTGGCCTTGCCGTCGGCGATGGCGATCGCGTTGAGCAGCGCCTTCGAATAGGTCTGCGCGGTGGCCCGCGGGGCGAAGGCGATCCCGCCGCTCAGCGGCGCCGCCTTGTGCAGCAAGCCGGCCGATGCGCTCGAGACGACCAGCCCCCAGATGTTGACCGCGCCCGCCGACTGCCCCATCACCGTGACATTGCCCGCGTCGCCGCCAAAGGCGCCGATGTTGGCCTGGATGAACTTCAGCGCCTGCATCTGGTCGAGCAGCGCGAAGTTGCCCGAGTCGCTCTTCGCTTCGCCGCTCTTCAACTGCGGCAGGTCGAGCCAGCCGAGCACGCCCACGCGGTAGTTGATCGTCACGACGACCGCATTGCCGCGCTTGGCGAGCTGGGCACCGTCATAGCCCGGATCGGCCGTGTAGCCAGAGATATTGCTGCCCCCGTAGATATAGACGATCACCGGCAGCTTGGCGGTGTCGCCGCTCGGGCGCCAGATGTTGAGCGTCAGGCAGTCCTCATCGCCCACCGGCTTGCCGAAGCCTTCGCGCACGGCCAGGCCGAAGGGGGCGTCGTTGGGCGCGGGGCTGAAATAGCGTCCGCCCTGGGCGCAGCCATGGCCGAACTTGTTTGCGGCGCGCACGCCCTCCCACGGCTTCGGATCGGCGGGCGGCGTCCAGCGCAGGGCGCCGACGGGCGGTTGAGCGAACGGAACACCCTTCCAGGCATACGTACCGGTGGCGGCGCTGTCGTCCACGCCCTCGATCTTGCCGGCGGTGGTCTGGCGCACCATGGGGCCGTCGGCCGCCGGAGGCGGCGCGGCCGGTGGACCCACGGGAACGATCGGCATGAAGGAAAAACCGGAATCCGAACCGCCGCCGCAGGCCGAGAGCGCGACGCAGGCCGCGACCGCCATGGCGCGCGCCACCGCTCCCGGCGGCCGGGTTGCATGCTGGTTTTCCGTTGTCTCTGCTGTATTCATCTTGTTTGTCTCCACACCGGGTTAATCGGAATTCCTGCGCCGGTGTCCGGCGGCCATACTCCGGCCGACCGGACCCGCCAGAAAATTCTAGGAACGGACCGCGTTTCCCCCGCTATCGCAAGCGAGCCAATTCAATGACTTCAGGAGCCTCCATGCCGCATGCCCAGCGCCGACCGCAACGCCGGCCGGCCTGCTCCCAGCAGCAACCGGAACTGCGGACCAGTTCGGCCGCCTGGCTCGAAGGCGTGCTCTCGATGTTCGAGGCCGAGGGGCTGGACGTGCCGTCGCTGCTGCGCGAGGCGGGCTTCGATCCCGACTCCCTGCACCGCCAGAACGCGCGCGTGCCGGTCGACGAGATCTCCGTGCTCTGGCAACTGGCCGTGGCGCGTGCGGGCAAATCCACGCTGGGCCTGCATCGCGACCTGGCGGCCACGCACAGCAAGCTGGGCACGGTCGGCCACGCCATGTCTTGCAGCGCCGACCTGGGTGCGGCGCTGACGCGGCTCACCCGCTACATGGCCGTGATCTCGGACGCAACCGCGTTCTCGATGCAGCCCGAGGCACACGGCTGCTGGATGGTGATGGAGCACACCGGCGGCAGCCTGCCGATTCCGCGCCAGCGCGTCGAATACGCCCTTCTCACCGTGCTCATGCAATGCCAGTGGCTCACGCGGCGCGAGCTGCAGCCGCTGGCCCTGGAGTTCGTCTATCCGCCGCCGGCCGACGACCGGCTGCACCGCGAGGCCTTCGGCTGCCCGATCCGCTACAACGCGCCCGCCAACCGCCTCCTGCTCTCGGCGGCCGACATGGCCATGCCGCTGCCTACCTACCACCCGACGCTCGGCGAGATGCAGGAGCACCTGCTGGACGACCAGCTCAACCTGCTGGGCCAGACCACCACCAGCACCCTGGTGTGCGCCGAGATCGCGCGCCGGCTGCCACACGGCGAGCCGCGCCGGCAGGACGTGGCCGCGGGCCTGGGCCTCGCCGAGCGCACGCTGCAGCGGCGGCTGCAGGAGGAGTCGGTGTCGTTCCAGTCGCTGCTCGACCGCACCCGCCGGGAGCTTGCGCAGCAGTACCTGGCCGAAGACCGCCACACGCTCACCGACGTGGCGGACATGCTGGGCTTCGTCGACAGCAGCAACTTCTTCCGGGCGTGCAAGCGCTGGTTCGGCCTGCCGCCCGCGCAGTACCGGGCGCGGATCTGGGACACGCCGGCACTGGCGCACTGAGCCACGGCCGGGGCCGATGGCCCCCGCGGCAAGGGGTTTCGCGCTCTGCCGGACAATCCGGGCATGAGCCTGCTTGCTGAAGACACGGACGTCGCGGACCTGGGATTGCGCTGGAAACCTGGTTTCGAGGCGCTCGGCGCCGCCTTTCTCACCCACCTGCGTCCAACGCCCCTGCCCGATCCCTACTGGGTGGGCCACAGCGAGGCGGTGGCCCGCGCGCTGGGCTTGCCGGCCGACTGGCGGCAATCGGACACCACGCTCGCAGCGCTGACCGGCAGCCTGCCGATAGGCGGCATCAACCCCTTTGCCACCGTCTACAGCGGGCACCAGTTCGGCGTGTGGGCCGGCCAGCTCGGCGACGGCCGGGCGATCATGCTGGGCGAGACCGAGAGCGGGCTCGAGGTGCAACTCAAGGGCGCGGGTCGCACGCCCTATTCGCGCGGCGGCGATGGCCGCGCCGTCCTGCGCTCCAGCATCCGCGAATTCCTCTGCAGCGAAGCCATGCACGGCCTCGGCATCCCGACCACCCGTGCGCTCAGCGTGACCGGCTCCGACGCCCGCGTGTTCCGCGAAGAGCCCGAGAGCGCCGCCGTCGTGGCGCGCGTGGCGCCGAGCTTCATCCGCTTCGGCCATTTCGAGCACTTCGCGGCCAATCAGCGCGAAGACGAATTGCGCGCGCTGGCCGACTACGTCATCGACCGCTACTACCCGGCCTGCCGCACCACCGAGCGCTTCAACGGCAATGCGTATGCCGCCTTCCTCGAAGCCGTGAGCGAACGCACCGCCGCCCTGCTCGCCCAATGGCAGGCCGTGGGCTTCTGCCACGGGGTGATGAACACCGACAACATGAGCATCCTCGGGCTCACCATCGACTACGGGCCGTTCCAGTTCCTCGATGGCTTCGATCCGCGCCACATCTGCAACCACAGCGACACCAGCGGCCGCTACGCCTTCAACCAGCAGCCCAACGTGGCGTACTGGAATCTCTTCTGCTTGGCACAGGCGCTGCTGCCGCTGATCGGCGACCAGGAAGTCGCCGTCGCCGCGCTGGAGTCGTACAAGACGGTGTTCCCGAACGCCTTCGAGGCCCGGATGCGCGCCAAGCTCGGCCTGGTCGATGCGGCCGAGACCGACCGGGCGTTGATCGAAGGCGTGCTCAAGCTGCTGGCGGCGGGCAAGGTCGACTACACGATCTTCTGGCGCCGGCTTTCGCAGTACATGGCCGACGGCAACGCCGAGCCGGTGCGCGACCTGTTCCTGGATCGCGCGGGCTTCGATGCCTGGCTGCTCTCATTTTCGGAGCGTCATGCGCAGTCGGTGCGTTCGGAAGCCGCCGATTTGATGCTTCGGTCCAATCCGAAATACGTGCTGCGGAACCACCTGGGCCAGCAAGCCATCGAAGCGGCTGCGCAAAAAGACTTCTCGGGTGTGGCAACCTTGCTGACGCTGCTCGAAACCCCATTTGAAGAACACCCCGGTGCCGACGGATATGCCGGCTTCCCGCCCGACTGGGCTTCCACGATTGAAATCAGCTGCTCATCATGACCACTCCCGTACAGAAAACCGACGCCGAATGGAAAGCCCTGCTCGCTGAAAAAGGCGCGGAACCCGCCGCCTTCGAGGTGACCCGCCACGCTGCCACCGAGCGCCCCTTCACCGGCAAATACGAAGCCCACTGGGACGACGGCACCTACCACTGCATCTGCTGCGGCGCCAAGCTGTTCGAGTCGGGAACCAAGTTCGACGCCGGCTGCGGCTGGCCCAGCTTTTCCGAAGAAGCGGTGCCCGGCGCCATCAGGAACATCGTCGACCGTTCGCACGGCATGGTGCGCACCGAGAATGTCTGCGCCAATTGCGGCGCCCACCTGGGCCACGTGTTCCCCGACGGTCCCACCGAAACGGGCCTGCGCTACTGCATGAACTCGGCGTCGCTCGATTTCCAGAAAAAATAAATGAAACTGATCCTCGACTTCTTCCCGATCCTGCTGTTCTTCGGCGCCTACAAGCTCGCCGACATCTACACCGCCACCGGCGTGCTGATGGCCGCCACCGTGGTGCAGATGGGCATCATCTATGCGATGGAGCGCAAGCTCCAGGCGATGCAGAAGGCCACGCTGGTGCTGATCCTTCTCTTCGGCACGCTCACGCTGGTGCTGCACGACGACCGCTTCATCAAGTGGAAGCCGACGGTGCTGTACGGCGCAATGGCGATCGCGCTGGCCGTGGCGCTCTGGGCGCTGAAGAAGAACTTCCTGAAGATGCTGCTCGGCTCGCAACTCGAGCTGCCGGACCGCATCTGGGGCCGCCTGAACGTCGCGTGGATCGGCTACTGCCTCTTCATGGCGCTCATCAACGGCTACGTGGCGGCCTACTTCACCACCGAGGCGTGGGTCAACTTCAAGCTCTGGGGCTATGTGTTCCCGATCGTCTTCCTGGTGGCGCAGGGCCTGTACATCGCGCCGCACCTGAAAGAAGACAAGCCGACCGCATGACGACCAGCACCACCATTCCCTTGCCGACCGTGGCCGCGCTCGAGGCGGCGCTGCGCGAGGCGCTGGCCCCCACGCAGCTCGAGGTGATCGACGAAAGCGCCGCGCACGCAGGCCACACGGGCGCCAATGCGGAGGGCTACGGCACCCATTTCCGAGTCCGCATCGCCTCCCCGAAGTTCGACGGAAAGCCTCGCGTGGCGCGACATCGCCTTGTGTATGATGCCCTCCAAGTTTTTATCGCACAGGGTCTGCACGCCATAGCCATCGAGGTGCTCTGAGTCGTCCGTACTGGTTGTACGGGGTTGCACGCGGTCTTCGCCACGATGCCCCAGCCCTCTTTCCTTCCCCCTTTTTGTTCGCCTCTCTCCGCTTTCTTTCACGCGCCTTTTCCTACACGCGCATTTCCTCTCCAGCCTGATATTCATTCCATGAAAAAACACATCTTGCAGGCCGTAGCGGCCGCAGCGCTGATCGGTGCGATCCCCATGGCCGCCCTGGCGCAGAACGCAGCCATCGTGAACGGCAAGCCGGTGCCCAAGGCCCGCATGGACGTCCTGGCCCAGCAACTGGCCGCCGCAGGCCGTCCGGTGACGCCGGAAATGCAAAGCCAGCTGCGCGAGGAAATCGTGGCTCGCGAAGTGTTCATGCAGGAAGCGCAGAAGCAAGGCCTGGACGCCAGCGACGACTACAAGAACCAGCTCGAACTCGCCCGCCAGGCCATCTTGATCCGCGCGCTGTTCGACAACTACCGCAAGACCAACCCGGTCTCGGACGCCGACGTGAAGGCCGAGTACGACAAGTTCGTCGCAGCCAACGGCGGCAAGGAATACAAGGCTCGCCACATCCTGGTGGAAACCGAGGACCAGGCCAAGAAGATCATGGCCGACCTGAAGAAGGGCGCCAAGTTCGAAGACATCGCCAAGAAGCAGAGCAAGGACCCGGGATCGGGCGCCAACGGTGGCGACCTCGACTGGGCCAACCCCGCGAGCTTCGTGCCCGAGTTCTCGGAAGCGATGATCAAGCTCAAGAAGGGCGAGACCACCCCGGCTCCCGTCAAGACGCAGTTCGGTTATCACATCATCCGCGTGGACGACATCCGCCAGGCCCAACTGCCGAAGCTGGAAGAAGTGAAGCCGCAGGTCACGCAGCAGCTGCAGCAGCAGCGTCTGCAAAAGTACCAGGAAGAGCTGCGCGCGAAGGCGAAGGTCGAGTAAGCGGCGCGCCCTGCCCGCCTCCTTTTGAAAACGGCCTTCGGGCCGTTTTTCTTTGGGTCAGCGCAGGTACTCGCCGGCGGCCTCGGGTTGAAACTGCAGCGCGGCCACGCGCGCCGAGCCGTGCACGCCGGCCGGCGTGGTCCATTCCACCGCCTGCCCGACGCGCGCGCCCAGCAGGCTCGCGCCCACTGGCGACATCACCGAGACCTCGCCCTCGGAAGGCTTGGCATCGCGCGGATAGCACAGCGTGATCGCGTAACGCTCGCCGCTCGCGGGGTCCTCGAGCTCGACGCGCGAGTTCATCGTGACGAGGTCGGGCGACGCGTCCTGCGGCGCCACGACCTCGCTGCAGTCGAGCATCTCCTCGAGTGCCTGTGCGAGCGGATCGGCCGCGCCGCGTGTCTGCAGCGCATGCGCGGCGAGTTTGTGCAGGCGTGCGTGGTCGAGTTGGGTGAGGGTTCGTTCGAGTCGTGTGAACGAGGTGGTGGCGTGCATGAGTCGCTCCTGATGAAGTAAAGGCGTGTCGCTGGCCCTATCGAGGGGGCCGGGTATGGCGGACGCGCCAGCGCGCGGGCTTGAAGGAGGCCCGGCGATCAGGAGGTGCGCGAAAAAGGAATGGGAGGAGGAAGGATCGCCGGGCTCAGGAATGCCAGGGCGATCGGCGCTTGAGCGCCGTCATCCGCGCCGCGCGGCGCCGGCCACGCGCGAACGCGCCCGGCAAGGCCGGTGCGGTCAGTGTGGAAGCGAAAGCGCACAACATGCGGTCGAGTCTACCGGTCCCGTTGCGGGCACGGTCATCAAAGCCCCACCGGCCTTGCCGGATTGAGGCCGTCGCCATCGGAGGTCAGCCCACCCAGCGACGCGCGTTGCGCCAGATCTGCATCCAGGGGCTGAGTTCGCTCCGGTCGCCCGGCGTCCAGCTCATCTGGATGTTGCGGAACACGCGCTCCGGGTGCGGCATCACGGCAGTGAAGCGGCCATCGGGCGTGGTCACCGAGGTCAGGCCGCCGGCGCTGCCGTTCGGGTTGAACGGATACTGCTCGGTCGCGTTGCCGTGGTTGTCCACGAACCGCATCGCCGCGATGGCCTTGGCCGCATCGCCGCGGTGCTTGAAGTTTGCGTAGCCCTCGCCGTGCGCCACCGCGATCGGCAGGCGGCTACCTGCCATGCCCGCGAAGAAGATGCTCGGCGATTCGAGCACTTCGACCATCGACAGGCGCGCCTCGAAGCGCTCGCTCTGGTTGGTGGTGAAGCGCGGCCAGGCTTCGGCGCCCGGGATGATGTCGGCCAGCTCGGCGAACATCTGGCAGCCGTTGCACACGCCCAGGCCAAAGGTGTCTTCTCGGCCGAAGAAGGCCTTGAACTGTTCGGCGAGCTTCGGGTTGAAGGTGATGCTGCGCGCCCAGCCGATGCCCGCGCCCAGCGTGTCGCCGTAGCTGAAACCGCCGCAGGCAACCACGCCCTTGAAGTTGGCGAGGTCCGCCCTGCCCGTCTGCAGGTCGGTCATGTGGACGTCGTAGGCCTCGAAGCCCGCTTCGGTGAACGCATAGGCCATCTCGACGTGCGAGTTGACGCCCTGCTCGCGCAGGATCGCGACCTTGGGGCGCGATTGCAGGATGGCAGGCGCTGCGGGCTGCGCGTTCGGCAGGAACACATGCATGCCGGGGTCCGAAGGTTCGCCGGCCGCGGCGTGCTCGGCATCGGCGCAGGCCGGGTTGTCGCGCTCGCGGGCGATCTTCCAGCTGACCGAGTCCCACACCTGGTGCAGGTCGTGCAGCGAGGCACTGAACACCGACTTGGCATCGCGCCAGACCTCGAGCTTGCCCTTGCCTGCGTCCATGGTGGAGCTGGCAGGCCGCGTCTTGCCGACGAAATGGCTGTGCGTGCTGAGGCCGTGGGCGCGCAGCACCTGCATCACGTCGTTGCGCTCGGCGGTGCGCACCTGCAGCACCATGCCGAGTTCTTCGTTGAACAGCGCCTTGAGCGTGAGTTCCTCGCGCCGCGCGCTGACCTGCTGCGCCCAGTTCTTGGCGTCGCCGGTTTCCATGCGGCTGTCGGAAATGCCGTCGCCTTCGGTGACGAGCATGTCGACGTTGAGCGCCACGCCGACATGGCCGGCAAAGGCCATTTCGCAGGCGGTGGCGAACAGGCCACCGTCGCTGCGGTCGTGCATCGCGAGGATCTTGCCGTCGGCTCGGAGCGCGTTCACCGCATTGACCAGCGCCACGAGCTGCGCGGGGTCGTCGAGGTCGGGCACCGTGTCGCCGCTCTGGCCGAGCGTTTGCGAGAGGATGCTGCCGGCCATGCGGTGCTGGCCACGGCCCAGGTCGATCAGCACAAGCGTGGTGTCGGCTTCGGTGGCGTCGAGCTGCGGGGTGAGCGTGCCGCGCACGTCGGCCAGCGAGGCGAAGGCGGTCACGATCAGGCTGACGGGCGATGTCACCTTCTTGGCTTCATCGCCATCTTTCCACTGCGTGCGCATCGACAGCGAATCCTTGCCGACCGGAATCGACACGCCCAGCGCCGGGCACAGTTCCAGGCCCACGGCCTTGACGGTTTCGTACAGCGCGGCGTCTTCGCCGGGCTCGCCACAGGCGGCCATCCAGTTGGCGGACAGCTTGACGCGCGAGAGCTCGATGGGCGCGGCCAGCAGGTTAGTGATGGCTTCAGCCACGGCCATGCGGCCCGAGGCCGGCGCGTCGAGCGCGGCCAGCGGCGTGCGCTCGCCCATGCTCATGGCTTCGCCGGCGAAGCCCTTGTAATCGGCCAGCGTCACGGCGCAGTCGGCCACCGGCACCTGCCACGGGCCGACCATCTGGTCGCGGTGGCTCAAGCCGCCCACGGTGCGGTCGCCGATGGTGATGAGGAAGCGCTTGGACGCCACGGTCGGGTGCGCGAGCACGTCGATGGCGGCCTTCTGCAGATCGACGCCCGTGAGGTCGAGCGGCTTGAAGGTGCGGGCGACGGTCTTCACGTCGCGGTGCATCTTGGGCGGCTTGCCGAGCAGCACGTCCATCGGCATGTCGACCGGCTGGACCGCGGCGCCTTCGTCGGCCACCAGCAGCTGACGCTCTTCGGTCGCCACGCCGACCACCGAGAACGGGCAGCGCTCGCGCTCGCAGAAGGCCTTGAACTGTTCGAGCGATTCGGGCGCGATGGCCAGCACGTAGCGCTCCTGGCTTTCGTTGCACCAGATTTCCTTGGGCGCCATGCCCGACTCTTCGAGCGGCACCGCACGCAGATCGAACCGCGCGCCGCGGCCGGCGTCGTTGGTGAGTTCGGGAAAAGCGTTGCTCAGGCCGCCCGCGCCCACGTCGTGGATCGCCAGGATCGGGTTGGCCGCGCCCTGCTGCCAGCAGTGGTTGATGACCTCCTGCGCGCGGCGTTCGATTTCGGGGTTGCCGCGCTGCACCGAGTCGAAGTCGAGCTCAGCCGCGTTGGCGCCGGTCGCCATCGAGCTGGCGGCGCTGCCGCCCATGCCGATGCGCATGCCGGGGCCACCGAGCTGGATCAGCAGTGAGCCAGCGGGGAACTGGATCTTCTTGGTCTGGGTGGCGTCGATGCTGCCGAGGCCACCCGCGATCATGATGGGCTTGTGGTAGCCGCGCTGCACCGTGTCGAGGTCGCTCGTCACCGCCTGTTCGTATTCGCGAAAGTAGCCCAGCAGGTTGGGCCGGCCGAATTCGTTGTTGAACGCGGCGCCGCCCAGCGGGCCCTCGGTCATGATCTGCAGCGGACTGGCGATGTGCTCGGGCTTGCCGTAGTGGCCGTCCTCGGGCCACAGCTTGGACACGGTGAAGCCGGTCAGGCCCGCCTTGGGTTTGGAGCCGCGGCCGGTGGCGCCTTCGTCGCGGATCTCGCCGCCCGCGCCGGTCGAGGCGCCGGGGAACGGCGAAATCGCGGTCGGGTGGTTGTGCGTCTCGACCTTCATCAGCACATGGCTCAGGGCGCTATCTTTTTGATAGCTCTGCGAGCCGTGGGCCGGAATGAAGCGCTCGATGGTCGCGCCTTCCATCACCGAGGCGTTGTCCGCATAGGCGATCACCGTGTGCTGCGGGTTCTGTTTCTCGGTGTGGCGGATCATCGAGAACAGGCTCTGCGGCTGCGCCTTGCCGTCGATGGTGAACTGGGCGTTGAAGATCTTGTGCCGGCAGTGCTCGCTGTTGGCCTGCGCGAACATCATCAATTCGACGTCGCTCGGGTTGCGTCCGAGGCGCGTGAAGGCTTCCACGAGGTAGTCGATCTCGTCCTCGGCCAGCGCCAGGCCGAAGCCGGTATTGGCGGCAACCAGGGCCTCGCGACCGCCGGTTTGCACATCGACCTGGGCCATCGGCTGGGCCGGCAGTTCGCTGAAGAGGCTGGCCGCCTGCGCGACGGTGGCGAGCACCGATTCGGTCATGCGGTCGTGCAGCGGACCGGCCACTCCAGCGAGCGTGTCGCCTTCGATGACGGGGGCCTTGCCGATCAGCGGGGCCTTCAGCTTCAGGTGGTACTGCGTGACGCGCTCGACCCGGCGCAGCGCCAGGCCGCAGTTGTGGGCAATGTCCGTGGCCTTGGAGGCCCAGGGCGACACGGTGCCCAGGCGCGGCGTGACGACCACCGAGGTGCCCGCCTTGGCCGGCGCCTCGAAGGGCTCACCGTAGGTCAGCAGCGCGGCGAAGCGGTCATGGTCGGTGGGGCTCAGGGCCGCGTCGGTGACGACCAGATGGACAAAACGGGCCGAGATGCCCTCGATGCGCGGCTCGATGGCCTGCAGCTTCGGCAGCAGTTGCCGCGCACGGAAATCGCTGAGTGCGCTGCCGCCCTCGAACAGGGTTACGACGGGAAGGGCTTGAGGTGCGGGCTGCGTCACGGTCGATGTGGGGCCTCGGGGGCCGCGTTGGGAATCAAGGATCTGGGCGAATGGCCGCTGACTGGGGTCATCCGCGTTAACCCAGGATTTTAGGCCAATGCCGGGCCGCCCCAAGCGAGCCGCCCCCCTCGGGGACAGCGGGAACACGAAGTGTCCCGCGTTGGGGGCAGGCTCATTTTGCGATGGGATAATTCGGGGCATGAGCATTACCTACAAAGACGCTGCAGGCATCGAAGCCATGCGCGTCGCCTGCCGCCTTGCCTCCGAGGTGCTGGACTACCTCACGCCCCTCATCAAGCCCGGCATCACGACCAACGATGTGGACCGGCTCGCCGCCGAGTACATGGTCAAGCAGGGCACCACCTCGGCCACGGTGGGCTACATGGGTGCCAGCAGCGTCCCGTTCCCAAAGTCGCTGTGCACCTCGGTGAACCACGTGGTATGCCACGGCATCCCGAACGACAAGCCCCTGAAGAAGGGCGACATCATGAATGTCGACGTCACTGTCATCAAGGACGGCTGGTTCGGCGACAACAGCCGCATGTACGTGATCGGCGACGCCTCCATCGCCGCCAAGCGCCTGTGCAGCATCACCTTCGAAGCCATGTGGCACGGCATCCTGCAGGTGCGCCCCGGCGCGCACCTGGGCGACGTGGGCCATGCAATCCAGAAGTTCGCCGAAGGCCAGGGCTTCTCGGTGGTGCGCGAGTTCTGCGGGCACGGCGTGGGCCAGCGCTTCCACGAAGAACCCCAGGTGCTGCACTACGGCCGCCCGGGCACCATGGAAGAACTCAAGCCCGGCATGATCTTCACCATCGAGCCGATGATCAACGCCGGCAAGCGCGACGTGAAGGAAGACTTCAAGGGCGGCCAGTACGACGGCTGGACCATCGTCACCCGCGACCATTCGCTGTCGGCCCAGTGGGAGCACACGGTGCTGGTCACCGAGACCGGCTACGAAGTGCTGACCCTGTCGGAAGGCAGCCCGCCGCTGCCCTCCTTCGTCACCTCGACCAAAACCTGACGCGCCAGAGCGCGCCCCCGCCTTGATCGAAGCAGCCAAGATCGACGTGGCGACGCTGCGCGAAGCCTATCGCGCGAAGAAGCTCGCCCTCTTCGACACCCTGCGCTTTGCGCGCGCCCCCACGCGCAGCGTGCACACGGTGCTGCGCCAGCTCTCGGCGCTGGCCGACCAGACGCTCTGCACCCTCTGGCGGGAAGCCGATTTCGGCGACTCGCTCACGCTGGCGGCCGTCGGCGGTTTCGGCCGCGGCGAGCTGTTTCCGTATTCCGACGTCGATGTGCTCCTTCTGCTGCCGCCGGAGGGCGATGCCGCCGCGATCGACCCGGCCCGCATCGAGGCTTTCATCGGCCATTGCTGGGACGCCGGGCTCGAAATCGGCTCCAGCGTGCGCACCGTCGACGAATGCCTGGCCGAGGCCGAGAAGGACGTCACCGTCCAGACCTCGCTGCTCGAGGCTCGGCTGATCGCGGGCAACAAGAAGCTCTTCGTCGCCTTTCGCCGCCGTTTCACGCGTGCCATCGACCCGCAGGCCTTCTTCGTGGCCAAGTCGCAGGAAATGCGGCACCGCCATCAGAAATTCGACAACACGCCCTACGCGCTCGAGCCCAACTGCAAGGAATCGCCGGGCGGCCTGCGCGATCTGCAGACCATTCTCTGGATGACCAAGGCGGCCGGCTACGGCAGCCGCTGGGACGACCTGGCCAAGAACGGCCTGGCCACCTCCTTCGAGGCGCAGCAGATCAAGCGCAACGAGGCGCTGCTCTCGCTCATTCGCGCCCGCCTGCACGTGATCGCCAACCGGCGCGAAGACCGCCTGGTGTTCGACCTGCAGACCGCCGTGGCCGCGAGCTTCGGCTACGAAAGCGAATCGCAGCGCAAGTCCAGCGAGGCGCTGATGCGGCGCTACTACTGGGCGGCCAAGGCCGTGTCGCAGCTCAACCAGATCCTGCTGCTCAACATTTCCGAGCGCCTGCAGCCGAGCGACGAGCAGCACACGCCGATCAACGAGCGCTTCTACGAGCGCGCCGGCCTGATCGAGATCGCGAGCGACGATCTCTACGAGCGCGAGCCGCATGCGGTGCTCGAGACCTTCCTGCTCTATCAGAAGACCATCGGCGTGAAGGGCCTGTCGGCGCGCACGCTGCGCGCGCTCTACAACGCGCGCCACGTGATGGACAGCAAGTTCCGCAACGACCCGGTCAACCACGAGACCTTCATGCGGATCCTGCTGCAGCCCTACGGCATCACGCATGCCTTCAGGCTGATGAACCAGACCTCGGTGCTGGGGCGGTACCTGCGCGTGTTCCGCAGCATCGTGGGGCAGATGCAGCACGACCTGTTCCACGTGTACACGGTGGACCAGCACATCCTGATGGTGCTGCGCAACGTGCGGCGCTTCTTCATTGCCGAGCATGCGCACGAGTACCCGTTCTGCTCGCAGCTCGCGGCTGGCTGGGACAAGCCCTGGATCCTGTACGTGGCCGCCCTCTTCCACGACATCGCCAAGGGCCGCGGCGGCGACCATTCCACGCTCGGCGCGCGCGACGTGCAGCGCTTCTGCAAGCAGCACGGCATCGCACGCGAAGACGCGAAGCTCATCGAATTCCTCGTGGCCGAGCACCTGGTGATGAGCCAGGTCGCGCAAAAGCAGGACCTGAGCGACCCCGAGGTGATCGGCACCTTTGCCAAGCGTGTGGGCAACGAGCGCTACCTCACGGCGCTTTACCTGCTGACCATCGCCGACATTCGCGGCACCTCGCCGCGCGTGTGGAATGCGTGGAAGGGCAAGCTGCTCGAAGACCTGTACCGCTATACGCTGCGCGCCCTGGGCGGGCGCATGCCCGACCCGGACGCCGAAGTCGAATCGCGCAAGCGCGAGGCGCTGGTGCAGCTGGCCCTGCACGCCCAGCGCTTCGAGGCGCACAAGGCGCTGTGGGACACGCTGGACGTCGGCTACTTCATGCGCCACGACGCCACCGAAATCGCCTGGCATGCCAAGCAGCTCTCCCGCTTCGTGCCGCCGCCGAACGTGCCGGTCGACCCGAAGGCGCCGCCCATCGTGCGCGCGCACCTGTCGCCGGTGGGCGAAGGCCTGCAGGTGGTGGTCTACACGCCCGACCAGCCCGACCTGTTTGCGCGCATCTGCGGCTACTTCGACCAGTCGTCGTTCAGCATCCTGGATGCCAAGGTGCACACCACGAGCAACGGCTATGCGCTCGACACCTTCCAGGTCGTGACCACCTTCCTGCCCGACCACTACCGCGACCTCATCAGCATGGTCGAGTCGGGCCTCGCGCAAACGCTCACCGAAGCCGGCGCCCTGCCCCCGCCGAGCATGGGCCGGGTGTCCCGTCGGGTGCGGAGTTTTCCGATCAAGCCGCGCATCAGCCTCTTGCCCGACGACAAGGCGCAGCGCTGGCTGCTCAACATCTCGGCCAGCGACCGCGCGGGTCTTCTGTATTCGGTGGCACGGGTGCTCGCGCGCCATCACCTCAATCTGCAGCTCGCCAAGGTCACGACCCTGGGCGAGCGCGTGGAAGACACCTTCCTGATCAGCGGCCCCGAGCTCCAGGGCCAGAAGACGCAGCTCGCCATCGAGACCGAGCTGATGGAAGCGCTGGCCTCCTGATCTGCCGCATCAGCCGCAGTACGCGCCGACGATCCGGCCGGTGGGCTCGACCTGCAGGTTGAGCCGCGCGGGGTCTTGCGCCGGGCTCGCCGTTTCCGTCGCCGGCACCGTGCGGCCGGTCTTGGCGCCCGCACGCTGCATCATTTCCTGCAGCAGGGCCTGCGTCGCCTGCAAGCCGAGTCCGAAGCGAACGGCCGCGGCCTGGCAGGTTTCGGGCGGCGGTGCGAAGCTGGGCGGCTCGGGCACCTCGGAGGTGAGCGGCCGGTCCTTGGGAGGGGCCGCGCAGCCCGCCAGCAGCAGGACCATCGCAGACAGGCACAACCAGCTTCGACCATTCTTCATGCGCATACTTTTTTGCTCCTTGAAACGGGTGGAAGCTTATTCGCCAAAAACGACACGACGCGCACAGGTTAAGCCAGCGGTACACAAAGCATCAACTAATTCACGATGGGTATCGGTGCTGCCTTTTCGATGGCGTATCCTGAAACCGATGCATGCAGCAAAGGCCCCCTGGGCACCCCCTTCATGACACAGCAACCCCACACGGTTTTCCTCGTCGACGTCGACAACACCCTGCTCGACAACGACGGCGTCGTCGGCGACCTGCGCGCCCACCTCGAACAGGCCTTCGGCGCCGAGAGCGCCAGCCGCTACTGGACTGCCTTCGAGGCGCTGCGCAGCGAACTCGGCTACGTCGACTACCTCGGCGCACTGCAACGCTACCGGGCCGAGGAAAGCAAGCGCGGCATGAGCGATTCGCGGCTGCTGCTGATGTCGAGCTTTCTCATCGACTATCCCTTTGCCGATCGCCTCTACCCCGGCGCGCTCGATGCGCTGAAGCACCTGCGCCGCTACGGCCCGACGGTGATCCTGTCCGACGGCGACGTGGTGTTCCAGCCGCGCAAGGTGCAGCGCTCGGGCCTGTGGGACGCCGTCGAAGGCCGCGTGCTGATCTATGTGCACAAGGAGCAGATGCTCGACACCATCGAGGAGTGCCACCCCGCTGCGCACTACGTGATGGTCGACGACAAGCTGCGCCTGCTCTCCGCCATGAAGGCGATCTGGGGGCCGCGGCTCACCACCGTCTTCGTGCGGCAAGGCCACTACGCGCTCGATGCGCAGGCCATTGCCGCCTATGCGCCCGCCGACATCACCATCGAACGCATCGGCGACCTCATTCAAATCGACGACTGGGCACCCAAGAAATGAGTCAAAAAACCAATCCCCTCGCGGGCCAACCCGCACCTCTCGACCTGCTGGTGAATGTGCCGCGCCTGATCTCGGCGTACTACACGGGCCGGCCCGATCCATCGGTGCCCGCGCAGCGCGTGGCCTTCGGCACCTCGGGCCATCGCGGCTCGTCGTTCGACGATGCGTTCAACGAATGGCATGTGCTCGCGATCAGCCAGGCGATCTGCGACTACCGCAAGCAGAAAGGCATCGACGGCCCGCTGTTCCTGGGCATCGACACGCACGCCCTTTCCACGCCGGCCTTCAGCAGCGCGGTCGAAGTGCTGGCCGCCAACGGCGTCGAACTGATGCTGTCGAAGGACGACGAGTACACGCCGACGCCGGCCGTGTCCCATGCGATCCTGGTCTACAACCGCGGGCGCACGACGGGACTGGCCGACGGCATCGTCATCACGCCCTCGCACAACCCGCCGGAGAGCGGCGGCTTCAAGTACAACCCGCCGAACGGCGGCCCCGCCGGCACCGACATCACCTCGGCCGTCGAAGCCGCCGCCAACAAGATGCTGGCGAACGGGCTCGAAGGCGTGAAGCGCATGCCGCTCGCGCAGGCCTTGAAGGCCTCCACCACGCACCGGCACGACTACCTGAACACCTACGTCGAAGACCTCGCGCAGGTGCTCGACATGGACGCGATCCGCGACGTGCAGATCGACCTGGGCGTCGACCCGCTCGGCGGCGCCGGCGTGCACTACTGGCCGGCCATCGCCGAGCGCTACAAGCTCAAGCGCCTCACCGTGCTGAACCAGGAGGTCGACCCGACCTTCCGCTTCATGTCACTCGACTGGGACGGCCGCATCCGCATGGACCCGTCCTCGCCCGATGCGATGCACAAGCTGATCGCGCTGAAGGACCGCTTCGGCATCGCCTTCGCTTGCGACACCGACCACGACCGCCATGGCGTGGTCACGCGCAGCGCGGGCCTGATGCAGCCGAACAGCTACCTCGCGGTGATGATCGACTACCTCTACACGCACCGCCCCCATTGGCCGGCGGGCGCGGCCGTCGGCAAGACGGTGGTGAGCAGCCAGATGATCGACCGCGTCACCACCCGGCTCGGGCGCAAGCTCTACGAAGTGCCGGTGGGCTTCAAGTGGTTCGTCGATGGGCTGGTGGAAGGATCGCTCGGCTTCGGCGGCGAGGAAAGCGCGGGCGCGACCTTCCTGCGCCACGACGGCTCGGCGTGGACCACGGACAAGGACGGCATGGTGCCCGCCCTGCTCTCGGCCGAGATCGCCGCGCGCACCGGGCGCGAGCCAGGCGAGCGCTATGCGGAGCTGACGCGGGCGCTGGGGCAGCCGGTGTCCGACCGTGTGGATGCGGCGGCGACGGTCGAGCAGAAGAAGAAGCTGTCGAACCTCTCGCCGCAGCAGGTGAGCTCGACCGAACTCGCGGGCGACAGGATCGAGGCCGTGCTGAGCCATGCGCCCGGCAACGGCGCGGCCATCGGCGGCGTGAAGGTCGTCACCGCCAACGGCTGGTTCGCCGCGCGGCCCTCGGGCACGGAGAACATCTACAAGGTCTACGGCGAGAGCTTCAAAGGTGCGGAGCACCTCGCGCGCATCCTCGAAGAGGCGCAGCAGCTGGTGGACAAGGCGCTGTCGAGCTGAAAAAAAGTAGCCGCCATGGAAGCGCACGCGCTGCGATTGAATCCGGGCGATGACCTGCGCGCCGCGCTCGATGCGGCGCTCAAGCAGCATGGCGCCGAAGCGGCCTTCGTGGTGTCCGGCATCGGCAGCCTCCGAGGCGCGCGCATCAGGTATGCCGGCGCGGAAAGCGCGGCAGTGCTCGAAGGCGATCTAGAAATCCTCACGCTGTCCGGCACGCTCTCGCCGGATGGATCTCACCTGCACGTCAGCGTGTCGGATGCAGCGGGCCAGGTGCGCGGCGGTCATGCCGCGCCAGGCTGTACCGTGCGCACCACCGCCGAAATCCTGATCGCGTGGCTGCCCGAATGGCGCTTCGCCCGCGAGTTCGATCCGGCAACCGGCTATCCCGAACTGGTGCCGCGACCGAAGCCCTGAAGTCTTGCGGCTTTCAGGTCGGCGCGCTCGCGAGCCTGCGCTCCAGCCACACGCTGTAGCGCGAGAGCCCGAAGCACAGCACCCAGTACACGGCGGCGATGAAAAGATAGCCCTCGAGGTAGAACGGCCGCCAGACCGGATCGCCGCCGAGCGCGAGGCCCAGCGCGCCGGTCAGCTCGAAGAGGCCCACGACGGTGACGAGCGAGGTGTCCTTCAGCGTACCGACCACGCTGTTCGTGAGCGCGGGGACCACGAGGCGCAGGGCCTGCGGCAGCACGATGTCGCGCTGCACCGGCCAGCGTCCGAAGCCCAGCGCCATCGCCACCTCGGTCTGCCCGCGTGGCACGGCCTGCAGGCCGCCGCGGATGATCTCGGCCAGATAGGCCGCGACGAACAGCGTGAGGCCCGCGAGCACGCGCACCAGCACATCGGGCTGCCAGCCCGCCGGCCAAAGCAGCGGCAACAGGAACGAAGCCATGAACAGCACCGAGATCAGCGGCACGCCGCGTACCAGCTCGATGTAGCTCGCGCTCAGCGTACGGACCACCGGCCAGCCCGAACGCCGGCCCAGTGCGAGCAGCAACGCGAGCGGAAAGGCCAGCGCCAGTCCAACGACCGCAAGCCCGATGGTGAGCGGCAGACCGCCCCAGCGGCTGGTCGGCACATGACCGAGGCCCATGGCACCGCCGCGCATCAGCAGCACGAACAGGAGCAGCGCGACGACCCACAGCGGCACCAGCCACCAGCGCCAGCTGCGTGGCCAGGCGCTCAGCATGGTGACGGCGGACAGCAGGATCACCGCGATGGCCGGTCGCCATTGCTCTTCATACGGAAAGCGGCCGAACAGCATCGGCCGCCACTTCTCGGCCACCACGCCCCAGCACGCGCCGTGCTGCACCGCGCGGCAGGCGTCGGCATCGGCACGGAACACCGCGTGCACCACGGCCCAGTCGACGATGTGAAAACCGATCCATGCGAGCAGCGCGATCAGCACCACCGTCGCCAACGCGCGCGGCGGCGAACCCCAGAGTTCGCGGCGCCACGCGATCGGGCCTTGCGCAACATTCCTCATCGCCAGCCTCGCAGCGCGACGCGCGCGTTGTAGCGGTTCATGCCGAAGGAAATCACGAGCGACAGCAGCAGGTACACCGCCATGATGATCGCGATGCACTCGAAGGCCCTGCCATTCGAGCCGATGGTGGTGTTGGCGACCGACACCAGCTCCGGATAGCCCACGGCCACCGCGAGCGACGAATTCTTGACGAGGCTGAGCAACTGGTTGGTGAGCGAAGGCACGATCACTCGCAGCGCCTGCGGCAGGATCACGATGCGCAGTTGCTGCACCGACGACAGGCCCAGCGCCTGTCCCGCCAGCACCTGCCCCTGCGAGACCGACAGGATGCCGGCGCGCACGATCTCGGCGACGAACGCGGCCGAGTAGAACGACAGGCCGGCGACGATGGTCACGTACTCGGGGCTCAGCGCCGCACCGCCGCTCACGCCGAAATCGCCGCGCTCGGGCCACTCGAAATGCGTCGGCCACCAACCGCCCTTGCCCGCCACGGGCCACGGCACGCTGAGCCCGCCCTTGCTGAGCCACACGCCTGGGAGCAACCGCACCGGTTCGGTCGGGTCGGGCAGCAGGTTCGCCATCGCGAAGGCCAGCATCAGCAGTTGCACGAGCAATGGCACGTTGCGCAGCAGCTCGACATACGCGGTGCAGATGCCCCGCAACAGCACATGCGGCGCAAGCCGGCCGATGCCGATCAAGGTACCGAGAACGACAGAGAAAATCGCCGCGGGCACCGCCGCCCGCACCGTATTGATCAGGCCCGCGAGAAAGGCGCGCCAGAACGGCTGGCTGGCGTCGAAGTCGAGCCAGCCCTCGCTGATCGAGAAGCCCGCGGGCTCGGTGAGGAAGTCGAAGCCGGAGCGCACGCCGCGTGCGCGTAGCACCTCGAGCGCATGGTGCACCACCCAGAAGGCGCCGGCCACGACGGCCAGCACCAGCAGCGCCTGGACGATCCAGGCCAGCCAGGCGCCGCGGCGGGAGGCGCCCTCCCGGCTCATCGAACCGGTGGTGCGTAGATCAGGCCGCCCTTGCTCCACAGGTTATTGGAGCCGCGCGGCAGCTTGAGCACCGACTTCGGTCCGACGTTGCGCTCGAACACCTCGCCGTAGTTGCCCACGGCCTTGATCGCGCGGAACGACCAGTCCTTGTCCAGGCCCAGCAGCTTGCCCAGGTCTTCGCCGGTGCCGACCAGGCGTTGCTGCGCCGGGTCCTTGCTGCTGGCCTTGAGCGCATCGGCATTGGCCTGCGTGACGCCGGCCTCCTCTGCTTCGATGAGCGCATTGGGCACCCACTTGGCAATGGCGAACCACTCGTCGTCGCCTCGGCGCACCAGCGGCGCGAGCGGTTCCTTGGAGATCAGCTCGGGCAGGATGATGTAGTCGTCGGGGTTCGGCGCTTCCTTGTTGCGCAGGCCCGCGAGCGCCGAGGCATCGGTTGTGAAGGCCTGGCAGCGGCCCGAGAAGAAGGCCTTGAAAGAGGCCTCGAAGCTCTCGAAGACGACGGTCTTCACGGGGATGTTCTGCGCACGGAAGTAGTCGGAGACGTTCTTCTCGTTGGTGGTGCCCGACTGGGTGCAGATGGTGGCGTTCTTCAGCTGCTTGGCGCTCGTCACCTTGAGCTTCTTGGGCACCAGGAAGCCCTGGCCGTCGTAATAAGTGATGGTGGTGAAGTTGAAGCCGAGCGAGGCGTCACGCGTGAGCGTCCAGGTGGTGTTGCGCGCCAGGATGTCGATCTCGCCGGCCTGCAGGGCCGAGAAGCGCTGCTGCGAATTGAGGGG
Organism: Variovorax boronicumulans; assembly: GCF_030812215.1. Lineage (GTDB taxonomy): Bacteria > Pseudomonadota > Gammaproteobacteria > Burkholderiales > Burkholderiaceae_C > Variovorax > Variovorax boronicumulans_C. The sequence goes on from NZ_JAUSSG010000007.1 coordinate 382,077, forward strand.
CACGAAGTCGACCTTCTTCGCATCGCCGAGCACGGCCGCCGCGATGGCGCGGCAGGTGTCGACATCCAGGCCCGACCAGTTGCCCTGGGTGTCCGGCGCGGAGAAGCCCGCCACCCCGTTGGTCACACCGCACTTGACGGTGCCGCGCTGCTTGACCGTATCGAGCGTCTTGCCTGCGAAGGCCGGCGCTGCGGTGGCAAGGGCAACCAGGGATGCGGCGGCGATCAGCGCCGGGCGGAATCGGTTTTTCATGGGTGTGTTTCTCCTCAACAGACAACAAAAGCCAGTGTACGGGGCGTCGCACGGCCGCGCCAAAGAAGGGTCGGTTGGATGCATATGCCCTGTGCGGCGCCAATACCGCAATACCATACGGCCCTTTATCAACTCTCCCGAACAGGAATCACACAATGTTCAAGTCCGACGACACCGGCAAGCTCGTTCTGCGCCTCGCGCTGGGCATCCTCATCCTGCTGCACGGCGTGGCCAAGGTCACCAAGGGCGTCGATGGCATCGGCGGCATGCTGGCCTCGCACGGCCTGCCGGCGTTCTTGGCGTATGGGGTCTATGTCGGTGAAATCCTCGCGCCCGCGCTGCTGATCGTCGGCCTGTTCACGCGGCCGGCCGCGGTGATCGTGGCAATCAACATGCTGGTGGCGATCTGGCTGGTGCACCGCAAGGACCTCGGCGCGATCAACGGCCAGGGCGGCTGGGCGCTGGAGTTGCAGGGCATGTTCCTGTTCGCGGCGATCTCGCTGGCCTTCACGGGCGGCGGCCGCTTCGGCCTGAGCAACAAGTAAGCGCGACGGCTCCGGCCTTCAGTCGTCGTCGGCTGCATCGAGTCCCGGAAACAGGACCTCGGTGTAGCCGAAGCGCGAGAAATCGCGCACCCGCATCGGGTACAGCTTGCCCAGCAGGTGATCGACTTCATGCTGCACCACACGCGCATGAAAGCCGCTGGCCACCCGGTCGATCGGGTCGCCATACGGATCGAAACCGGTATAGCGGATGTTGGCAAAGCGCGGCACCACGCCGCGCAGGCCCGGCACCGAAAGGCACCCTTCCCAGCCCTCTTCCTCGTCCTCGCCGATGGGCGTGATGACGGGGTTCAGCAGCACCGTGCGGGGCACGGGCGGCGCGTCGGGATAGCGGGGGTTGACGATGTCGGTGCCGAAGATCACCAGTTGCTGGTCCACACCGATCTGCGGGGCCGCGAGGCCGGCGCCGTTGACCGCATGCATGGTCTCGAACATGTCGCGCACCAGGAGGTGCAGTTCGTCGGTATCGAAAGCGGCGACCGGCTGCGCGATGCGCAGCAGCCGGGGATCGCCCATCTTGAGTATTTCGCGAATGGCCATCGCGGAATTATCGCGATGGCCTCAAGCCCATGATCACGGGATGCCGCCCGGGACAGGAGCCTTCGAGTCCGGCGAGGTCCACATGCGCGCGTTGCCGCGAGGCATCTGCTGCGGCTGCGAGGGCGTGATACCCGGCACGCCGACATTGGGGCGACCGCCACCCCAACCTCCCGGAGGACGCGCGGCGGGGTAGCTGGGTCTCACCGCGGGGTAGCCCGGGCGCACAGCCGGATAACCGGGGCGGCCCCCATAGTACGGACGGCGGTCGTAATAACGGCCGCGGTCGTAATAGCCACCACCCTGGATATAGACCGGCGCTGGCGCGACGACCACGGGAGACGGCTCGGAGTAGTACGGCTGCGAGTAGCCGCCGGAGTAGTCACCCGAGTAGTACGGATCGCCGGGAACGGCAACGCAGCCGGTCAGCAGCGCGAGGCCGCCGAGGGCAATGCTGGCACCAAGAACACGAGTTTTCTGCATGAGGGGCTCCTTGTTGGCCTTCAGTTTTCTTTCAACGTCAGGTTGTAGACCCTGTTGACTGCGCTGCGATGAAGTCACGTAACGGCCGGTAAAGAGGCCGCCAGTCGCGCCTTCATTCCGTGATGCCGTTCTCGAGAATCTCCAGCATACGCGCCTCATCAATCACCGCCACCCCGATTTCCCGGGCCTTGTCGAGCTTGCTGCCGGCTTCTTCGCCGGCCACGAGGTAGTGGGTCTTCTTGCTGACAGAGCCGGCGACCTTGGCACCGGCTGCCTCCAATTTATCCTTCGCCTCGTCGCGGCCCAGCGTAGGAAGGGTGCCGGTGATCACGAAGGTCAGGCCCGCCAACGGCTTGGGCGCGCGAGCCGCGGGCTCGCCCTCTTCCCATGTCAGCCCGCAGGCGCGCAACTGCTCGACGACCTCGCGGTTGTGCGGCTGGTCGAAGAAGGTGCGCAGGCTCTGCGCCACCACCGGGCCGACGTCGTTGACCTCGAGCAACTGCTCCTCGGTCGCGTCCATGATGGCGTCTAGCTTGCCGAAATGCTTGGCGAGGTCCTTCGCGGTGCTTTCGCCCACGTGCCGGATGCCCAGCCCGAACAGGAAGCGCGGCAGCGTGGTTTTCTTGGATGCTTCGAGCGCATCGACGAGGTTCTTGGCCGACTTCTCGGCCATGCGGTCCAGCCCCGCCAGCGTGGTGAATCCGAGCTTGTAGAGATCGGGCAAGGTGCGGATCAGATTGGCGTCGACCAACTGCTCGACCAGCTTGTCGCCCAGCCCGTCGACATCGACCGCGCGCCGCGCCGCGAAGTGCAGGATGGCCTCCTTGCGCTGCGCTGCGCAAAAGAGTCCGCCCGTGCAGCGGTAGTCGACTTCTTCCTCTTCGCGCACGGCTTCCGAGCCGCACACGGGGCACTGGTGCGGCATGGTGAAGACCGGTCCGCGCTCGCCTTCGGGCTTGGCGAGGCTCTCGGGCACCACGCCGACCACCTCGGGAATCACGTCACCCGCGCGTCGCACGATGACGGTATCGCCCACGCGCACGTCCTTGCGGCGAGCCTCGTCCTCGTTGTGCAGCGTGGCGTTGGTCACGGTCACGCCGCCGACGAACACCGGCGCCAGCTTGGCGACCGGCGTGAGCTTGCCGGTGCGGCCGACCTGGATCTCGATGCCCAGCACCTCGGTCAGTTGCTCTTGCGCGGGGTACTTGTGCGCCACGGCCCAGCGAGGCTCGCGCGAGACAAAGCCCAGTTGCCGCTGCAACTCGACGCTGTCGACCTTGTAGACCACGCCATCGATGTCGTAGGGCAAGGCATCGCGCTGGCGGCCGATGTTTTCATGGAATGCGATCAGTTCGATGGCACCGGTCGCCCGTGCGGTTTGCGTCGCCACGGGAAAACCCCAGGCATGGAACTGCTGCAGCCAATCGAACTGGGTCGGACAATCCGGCCCGCCTTCCGCGGCCGGCGTGACTTCGCCGAGACCGTAGGCAAAGAAGCTCAGCGGCCGCGCCGCGGCAATCGCCGGATCGAGCTGCCGCACCGCACCAGCCGCCGCATTGCGCGGATTGACGAACACCTTCTCGTTCTTCTGGCCAGCCGCGATTTTTTCGCGCTGACGTTCATTGAGCGCGTCGAAATCGGCGCGCTTCATGTAGACCTCGCCGCGCACCTCGACCACCGGCGGCGCCTTGCCATTGAGCCGCAACGGAATTTCGCGCACGGTGCGGATGTTCTGCGTGACGTCTTCGCCGACTTCGCCGTCGCCGCGCGTCGCAGCCTGCACCAGCACGCCGTCTTCATAACGCAGGTTCATGGCCAAGCCGTCGAACTTGAGCTCGCAGACGTACGACACCTGCGGCCCATCTTCGGCCAGGCCCAGTTCCTTGCGCACGCGCGCATCGAAGGCGCTGGCGCCGCCGGGCGTGATGTCGGTCTCGGTGCGGATCGACAGCATCGGCACCTTGTGACGCACCTTGGTGAAACCGTCGAGCACCTTGCCGCCGACGCGCTGCGTCGGCGAATCGGGCGTACGCAGTTCGGGGAATTCCGTCTCCAGGGCCTGCAGGCGCTGGAACAGCTTGTCGTACTCGGCGTCGGGCAGTGCGGGCGCGTCGAGCACGTAGTAAAGATGGGCGTGCTTGTGAAGCTGTTCGCTCAGTGCGGCGGCTTCGCGTGCCGCCTCGTCGCGCGTCGTCATGTGGGTGTCTCCCGGAAATCGGAGTTAGCTGAAGAGGCGGCGTGCAAGCGGCGAGCCCGCCGCAAGATCACGCGCATCGAGCGTGTCGTAGAGCTGCTCGAGATCGTTGCCGATGACGTCCATCGTCTCGTCGCGCAGCAACTGGCCGTCGCTGTCGGTCACCACGCCGTCCATCTCGCGCGCAAGCGTGGCGGCGGCTTCGCGCATGCGGCGGAACGGCTCTTCAGCACGGTCCACTTGCGGCACATCGAGGCTCAGGCTGAGCTCGCGGATGGCCGATTGCGCCGGGTCGTCGGCCAGCGCTGCCTGCGTATCGAACGCCAGCCCGAGGATCGGCGGCAGCCCGACCTCTCCGGTCGGCAGCACCATGCGCCCCGGGATGATGCCGGCCACGAAACCAAGCCGCGCGGCGTTCTGCTGCACATAGCCCGGACTCCAGGCCGCATGCAGCGCGCGCAGCACGAAGCCGAGTTGCGCATCGTGCGCGCTCGCGAACTGGTCGAGCTCGCGGGCCCGCGCCACTTCGTCGAGCATTTCGGGGAATTCGGGTGAACCGTTGACCGCATCGGCGAAGGCTTGTGCCTTGACCACGAATTCGGAGTACTCGATCTCGTTGAGCGCCCCCGTCCGGTTGGCCAGCTGCACGCCGACCTGGAACGCGCTGTAGCGCTGCCCGGCGACCGGCGGCTCCCATTGGCCGGTGTGCTCGTTGAGGCCTTCGATGGCGACCGGCTTGCTCCCCGCGCGACGCGTCGGCGGCATGGCCGCGATGGCGGCGTCGCCCGAGGCGAGGCCGTCCAGCGAGACCGGGGCAATCACGTCGATCAGCGGATCGAGCCCGCCGCGCCGCTCGCCGGTGGCGACCGGAACGCCACTGGGCGCCGGCAAATCGGGGTCGAACAACGGCTCGTGGCGGTCGTGCGCCGAAAGCTGGTTGGGATCGACGTGCAGCCTGGGTTCCACGCCATCGTCCGACGACATCGAGCGCTCCACGTCGGCCAGCGCGGTATCCACCGCATCCGGCTGGCGCGGCGCATTGCGGCGCGACATCAGGGCTTCGTAGCCGACGACGGCCGCGAGAACGAGGCCCCCAAGAATGGAGAGAGCGAGAGTGAGGTTGCTCATGCGCGCCGCTCGACTCAAGCGGCCTCGACCATGGAGGCCGCGGCCTCCATGTCCACCGCGACGATGCGCGAGACGCCCTGCTCCTGCATCGTGACGCCGATCAACTGCTCGGCCATTTCCATGGCGATCTTGTTGTGGCTGATGAAGAGGAACTGGGTTTCGCGGCTCATGGCGGTCACGAGTTTGGCATAGCGCTCGGTGTTGGCGTCGTCCAGCGGCGCGTCCACTTCGTCCAGCAGGCAAAACGGCGCCGGGTTCAGCTGGAAGATGGCAAACACCAGCGCGATGGCCGTGAGCGCCTTCTCGCCGCCCGAGAGCAGGTGGATGGTCTGGTTCTTCTTGCCGGGCGGCTGCGCGAGCACCTGCACGCCGGCATCGAGGATTTCGTCGCCCGTCATCACCAGCCGCGCGTTGCCGCCGCCGAAGAGCTCGGGGAACATGCGGCTGAAGTGCTCGTTGACGATCTTGAACGTGCCGCCGAGCAGCTCGCGCGTTTCGGCGTCGATCTTGCGGATGGCATCTTCGAGCGTACCGATGGCTTCGTTCAGGTCGGCCGACTGGGCGTCGAGGAAGGTCTTGCGTTCGCTCGCGATCGCCAGTTCGTCGAGCGCGGCGAGGTTCACCGCGCCCAGCGCCACCACTTCGCGGTTGAGGCGGTCGATTTCGCTCTGCAGGCCGGTGAGGCGCACCTTGTCGGTCTCGATGGATTGCGCGATGGCTTCGAGGTCGGCGCCGGCGTCTTCCAGCAATTGCTGGTACTGCTCGACGCCCAGGCGCGCGGCCTGTTCCTTGAGCTGGAATTCGGTGATGCGCTGGCGCAGCGGATCGAGCTCGCGCTCCAGCTGCAGGCGGCGCTCGTCGCTCGCGCGCAGCTTGAGCGTGAGGTCGTCGTACTGGCTGCGCGATGCGCCGAGCGCAGTTTCGCGTTCGAGCTTGAGCGACAGCGCATCCTGCAGGCCGGCTTGCGCGGCGGCATCGGAGAGCCGGCCGAGTTCGGCGCGGGCACGCTCGTCTTCGTCGGTGAGCGCCACAACCTGCTGCGACGCGGTCTCGATGGCGCGATTCAGTTCGGCACGGCGCGCCTCGAGCGTGCGCTGCGAGAAGGTGGCTTCCTGCGCTTGACGTTCGAGGCTGCGGTGCTGCTCGCGGCTGGCATTCAGCGCGCGGCCGGCCTCGATCACGCGCTCGTCGAGCTGCGCATGGCGCTCCTGGCTGTCGGCCAGTTGCATGTCCAGCTCTTCGAAGCGGCCTTCGGCGGCGATGCGCTTCTCTTGCAGTTCTTCGAGCTGCGCATCGACTTCGCCAAGGTCGGAAGCCAGCTGCTGGCTGCGCGCACGCGTCTGCTCGGCGAGCTGGGTCATGCGCAGCGTCTCGACCTGCAATTCGTGGGCGCGCGACTGGGTGTCGGCCGCTTCGCGGCGCGCGGTCACGAGGCGCTGGGCGGCGTCGCCGTAGGCGGCTTCCGCACGGATCAGCGCGGTGCGCGCTTCTTCGTTGATGAGCGTCTGGGCCTTGAGCTGGCGCTCCAGGTTTTCCATTTCCTGCTGGCGGGCCAAAAGGCCGGCCTGCTCGGAATCGGGCGCGTAGAAGTTGACGCTGTGCGAGGACACGGCATGGCCGCTCTGCACGTAGATGACTTCGCCCGGCTGCAGCGTGGCGCGCTGCGCCAGTGCTTCTTCGAAACTCGCAGCGGTGTAGCAGCCATGGAGCCAGTCGTTCAGCAGCGCTTGCTGGCCGGCATCGTTCAGGCGCAACAGGCTCGACAACCGCGGCAGCGCGGCCGTGCCTTGCGGCGCGCCGGCCGACGGCGGGCTGTAGAACGCGAGCTTGGCCGGCGGCGCGTCGTTGCCGAAGGCACGGACCATGTCGAGCCGGCTGACTTCGAGCGCACCCAGGCGCTCGCGGAGGGCCGCTTCGAGCGCGCTTTCCCAGCCCTGCTCGATGTGGATGCGGCTCCACAGGCCCTGCAGGCCGTCCAGGCCATGCTTGGCGAGCCAGGGGGCCAGCTTGCCGTCGGTCTTGACCTTCTCCTGCAACGCACGCAGCGCTTCGAGCCGCGCCGAAAACTCGGCGTGGCGCGCACCTTCGGTGTTGACGGCCTGCTGTTTCGCGCGGCGGTCGTCGTCCAGTTGCGGCACGGCCTCTTGCAACTCGTGCAGACGGGCTTCGGCTTCGCTGGCGGTTTCCTGCGCGGCGGCAAGCTGCTCCTGCATGTCGAGCAGACGGGCCTCGTCGGGCGCGGCCAGCGCGTTCTGGTCGGCGCGCAGGCGTTCGCTGCGCTGCGTGAGCTGGCGGCTCTGGTCTTCGATGTTGCGCTGGTCGGCGGCCAACACCTGGATCTGCTGCTGCACCTGCGACACGGTCGTGCGCTGGTTGTTGGCTTCGTCCTGGGCGCGCTGCACGGCCTCTTCGAGCTCGGGCATGCGCGCGTCGTGTTCCTCGAGCTGGGCGGCCAGAAGGATCGCCTGCTCTTCGGCATCGACGCCCTTCCCGGCCAGCGTCTCGATCTCGGCCTCGGCCTCTTCGCGGCGTGTGCCCCACTGGCCCATCTGCTCGCGCAACTGGACCAGCCGCTGCTCGACGCGCTGGCGGCCTTCGACCACGAAACGGATCTCGCCTTCGAGCCGGCCGACTTCGGCACTGGCCTCATAGAGCTTGCCCTGCGCCTGGTTGACCTGGTCGCCGGCGGCGTAGTGGGCCTGGCGCACGGTCTCGAGTTCGGCTTCGATGTGGCGCAGGTCCGCAGTGCGCGATTCGAGGTCGTTGATCGCCCGCTCGGAATCGGCCTTGATCTTGGCCTGGTCGGCGTCGCTCTCGCTGCGCTTGAGGAACCACAGCTGGTGCTGCTTCTTGGTGGCTTCGCCCTGCAGCGTGTTGTAGCGCGCGGCCACCTCGGCCTGCTTCTCGAGCTTTTCGAGGTTGGCATTGAGTTCGCGCAGGATGTCCTCGACGCGCGTGAGGTTCTCGCGCGTGTCGCCCAGGCGGTTTTCGGTCTCGCGGCGGCGCTCCTTGTACTTGGAGACGCCGGCGGCTTCCTCGAGGAACAGGCGCAGTTCCTCGGGCTTGGATTCGATGATCCGGCTGATCGTGCCCTGGCCGATGATGGCGTAGGCGCGCGGGCCGAGGCCGGTGCCCAGGAACACGTCCTGCACATCGCGGCGGCGCACCGGCTGGTTGTTGATGTAGTAGCTGCTGGTGCCGTCGCGCGTGAGCACGCGCCGCACCGCAATTTCGCCGAACTGGTTCCACTGACCGCCGGCGCGGTGGTCGGCGTTGTCGAACACCAGCTCGACGCTCGAACGGCTGGCCTGCTTGCGGGTGGTCGTGCCGTTGAAGATCACGTCCTGCATCGACTCGCCGCGCAGTTCGGATGCGCGGGACTCGCCAAGCACCCAGCGCACCGCATCCATGATGTTCGACTTGCCGCAACCGTTGGGCCCGACCACGCCGACCAGTTGGCCCGGCAGCAGGAAGTTGGTGGGTTCGGCGAACGACTTGAAGCCCGAAAGCTTGATGGAATTGAGACGCACGACTTGTCGGCCTGCCTTGGCGTTAACGCCAAGGTATTGATTTGTAAGGAAAATTGCACGGGCTCGCTGCTCGAAGCGAGCCGCCGCCCCAGTCTTGGATGATAACGTCAGGGCATGAGTGTTTCTCCGGTTTTACCCCTTGCGGCGCGACGCACCTGCCTGTTGGCAGGCGCCGCCTCCTTGCTCGGCCTGGCGGGCTGCTCGTCGTTTCGCTCGACCGAGCGGGCCGAGCCCTATGCCAACCAGGAATGGCTGCAATCCGGCGCCAACCGCATCGCGAACCTCTCGCTGCGCGACAACCTGCAATCGATACGGCGCGTGCAGACCACGCTCTACAAGCGCAATCCACGGGAATGGCGCAAGTCGGCAGCCAGCATCGACGAGGCCAGTCAACGGGCCTGGGACGCGGTCCTCAAAGGCCCCGACCTCCCCGAGTTGCGCGGCGCCACCGGTATCGAGGCCATCCGGCTGGCTTTCGAGACCGGGCCGCAGCCCTACCAGGGCGACCGCGTCGCGGCGCTGGTGGTCGGCTGGGCCTCGATGCTCAAGCAGGCCAACGGCGGCACCTGGGAACAGACCATGATCGACGGCGTCGACGCCGAGAACAGCTACCGGGCCGCGCGCAATTTCGAGATATCGCTCTGGCTGATCTCCTCCAAGACCGGCCCCGACGGCCAGCCGCTGCTGCTGGCCACCGAGATCAGCGAGCGCGGCCGCAACCTCGTGGCCGACCGCGAGCTGTCGAAGGTGGTCGCCCGGCTCGATCTGCTGGCCGCGCAGGCCGACGAGAAATACCGCCGCGCGGCGCTCGATTTCGGGCAGAACTGGGTCATGGGCGTGGTCATGCCCTTTTTCACGCTGTTGCCGAAATAGGCCCGGCGGGTACCACAGACCAAGGGAAATATATTTCCCATAACTCTATTTACGGTAATATATTTCCGTGAACAAGCAGGAACTCATCACCACCCTGGCCGCGCGGCGCGATGCCACTGGCGTCTCGACCGCCGAGATCGCGCTGCGTTCGGGGCTCACCGAACGATCGGTGCGCAATGCCCTGAGCCTCCAGGGCAATCCGCAGCTGTCGTCCCTGCTCGCGCTGGTCGATGCGCTCGGGCTGGAACTGCAACTGGCGCCCAAGGGGTTCGGTGAAACCACTGGCACCGATCCCGGCTACCGCCCTGTCACCACCCGCGTGGGCCATGCGGTCGCACAGGCCCCGGCTCCGCCACCGTACACCACCACCAACAACAAGCGACGCTCGCCATGAACGTCAAGATATTGGAGATCTCGCTCGGCACACGACGCTTCGGCAAGCTCTTCCAGTACGCCGACCTGTGCCGCTTCGTGGCGGAACCCGAGCTGATCGCCGCGCCGCCGCCGGAGGTGCTGTCCCTGTCGATGGTGGCGAGCGATCCCTCGACACAGGCCGCTCTCTGGAGCGACGTAAAGAACCCGCTCTTCAATGCGCAGGGCGGCCAATTGCCGCGCTTCTTCCAGAACCTGCTGCCCGAAGGCGTGCTGCGCAGCCATATCGCGCAGTTGCGCGGCTGCCGGGAAAACGATCATTTCGAACTGCTTGCGGCCTGTGGCGGCGACCTGCCCGGGGCAGTGAGTGCCAAACCGGTCTCGGTGGACCGCGGCACGCTGCAGCGTCTCATCACCCAGGACCAGGACGCGCTCGAGATGTCCGTGGTCGAACTGCCGATGCCGCAGGGCATTTCGGTGTCGGGCGTACAGCCCAAGCTGGGCCTGCGCCGCCAGGGAGGGCGTTATGTGGCGCGCACGCGGGCCGGCGCGAGCACCCGCGTGATCGCCAAGCTGCCCGTGGCCGGACGGCCACACATGCCGCAGCTCGAAATGCTCTCGCTGCAGATGGCGCGCGCTGCGGGTGTCGAGGTATGCGAGGCCGAACTCGCACCGCTCTCGGCCATCAAGGCCGAGCACAGCTACGCATTGCCCGACGAGCCCGACTTCCTGGCCGTGACGCGCTTCGACCGTGACGGCGCGCGCCGCATCCATTTCGAAGATTTCGCGCAGGTGCTCGCCGTCGACCCGATGCACAAGTACAGCGCGAGCTACCTCGACATGGCGCTTGCGATGCAGGCCTTCCCCTCGCTGGGCGAGAGCGCGGTGCTCGAACTCGTACGGCGCCTCGCGGTGAACGACCTGCTCGGCAACCCCGACGCCCACCTCAAGAACTTCGGCGTGCTGTACGCCGACGGCATCGCACCACGGTTCGCGCCGGCCTACGACATCGTGGCGTACGCAGCGATCCAGGGCGTCGACGGCCATGCGCTTCCTCTCCTGCCGACGAACGCCGCAGCGCCCCGACGCACCGCCCTCTTCACGCCCGCCAACGTGCGCGCCTTCTGCTTTTCGACCGGCCTGCACGAACCACTGGTGCGCCGCGTGGTCACCGACACGGCACGCCTCGCACGCAGCCTCTGGCCCGAAATGATCGACGCCTCGACACTGCCTCTGCCATGGAAAAAGCGGCTGCAGCAGCGCTTGCAGGCACATCCCTTGCTGCAAGGCATGACGAAGCGCGGCAAATAGACGAACGTGAAAACACGCCCCCTAGAATGATTCAGCCCTTCACCCCTCAACCCATTCGAGGCAGCAGCAACTCATGAGCTCCATCAATTTCATCGGCGGCGAAAAAGGCGGTGTCGGCAAGTCGGTCACGGCGCGCGTCCTGGCGCAGTACTTCATCGACCGCAGCCGCCCCTTCACCGGCTTCGACACCGACCGTTCGCACAGCTCGTTCACCCGCTTCTACGAAGGCTTTGCCTCGCCCGTCGTAGTCGACAGCTACGAAGGCCTCGACACGGTGGTGAACGGCTTCGAAACCAACCCAAAGCAAAGCGTGATCGTCGACCTCGCAGCCCAGACGCTGGCCCCGCTGTCGCGCTGGATCAAGGAATCGGACCTGTTCGACGTCTTCGCCGAGATCGGCGTGACCGTCAACTTCTGGCACGTGCTCGACGATGGCAAGGACTCCACCGACCTGCTCGGCACGCTCATCGACACCTTCGGCAACCGGCCCAACTACATCGTGGTGCAGAACTACGGCCGCGGCAGCGACTTCGGAATGTTGCTGGCCTCGCAGTCGCTCTCCAAGGCGAATGCGAACGGCGCGCGCGTCATTGCGCTGCCACGTTTGCATGAAGCCAGCATGCGCAAGATCGATGCGCAGAACACGAGCTTCTGGAAGGCCGTGAACGATCGCGAAGGGCCGCATGCGCTGGGCCTGCTGGAACGCCAGCGCGTAAAATCGTGGCTCGCGACGGCCTACGCCGCGTTCGACACGCTGCCGCTGTAGCGGCGGCCTCGGCTCAGATCATCCCGCCGTTGATCGAGATCACCTGCCCGGTGATGTAGGCCGCGTCGTCGCTGGCCAGGAACGACGCCAGCGCGGCCACTTCCTGCGGTGTTCCCGCACGCTTCACCGGCACCATCTGGTTGATGACCGCGGGATCGAACACCGCATCCGCCATCGGCGAGGCGATGATCCCGGGCGCAATCGCATTGACCGTGACGCCGCGCGACGCCACTTCGAGCGACAGCGCCTTGGTCGCGCTATTGAGCGCGCCCTTGGCCGCGGCGTAGTTCACTTGCCCCCGGTTGCCCGCGATCGCCGACACCGACGAGATGTTCAGGATGCGCCCCCAGCGCGTGCGCATCATCGGCAGCAGCAACGGCTGCGTCACGCGGAAGAAGCCGTTGAGCGACACATCGATCACCTTGTGCCACTGATCGGCGCGCATGCCCGGCAGCACCGCGTCGTCATGCACGCCGGCGTTGTTGACGAGGATCTGGACCGCGCCGCCTTCCAGGATGCGCGCGCACGCAGCCGCGGAGGCCTCGTCACTGCGCAGATCGAACACATGGCATTCAGCCTTGCCGCCCGCCGCAGTGATCGAAGCCGCCAATTGCTCGACTGCTTCCGGCCGCGAATTGGCATGCAACAGCACCGTCGCACCATCCCGCGCAAATCGCTCGGCCATGGCCGCGCCGAGCGCGCCGCTGGCGCCCGTGATCAGCGCGCGTTTTCCTTCGAGACTCATGCTGCGGTGCTTTCTGTTGCAAGCGGTGTATTCAGGACCACCACGGCCCGGCCCTCGGCCAGCGTGCGGCCGTCGTCGGCATTCACCGTGAATTCATAGAGGATCTGACGCTCGTCGCCCGACAGGCGCCGGGCCTGCACGTGCAGTGCGCCTTCGATGTCGTCCAGCCGTGCGACGGCCAGCCGCACATTGCGCGCACTCGCCAGAAAACCGGCCGAGGGCGTGCTGCCTTCAGCAGCCAGCAGGCCGCCATGCAGCGCCATGGCCTGCGCCGCGTATTCGATGGCATTCGGGGCCAGCAATCCACCGGCCGTACGCAACGGGTTTTCCGCCAGCCTGTGGGTCGTCGTGCTGCAGCGGATCACCTCCGCATCCCACCCGTCGAGCCGGTCCAGGAGGCACATGCTGCCGCTGTGCGGAATGCGCGCGGCAATGCCCGCGCGGTCGAGCGTCTGCGGTGCCGTCAAGCGGCGGTCTCCAGGTCGGCGACCAGCAGCACGTTGGCGAACGGCGTGCCTTCGCTCATCGGAATGCTCTGCACACGGAAGCCCAGGCGCTGCAGCAGCGCCGTCCATTCGGCGAGCGGACGCCCCCAGGTCGGCGAGACCTTGTGGCCGCGAATGCGCGTCACCGTGCGGTCGACCCATTGGCTGATCGCGAAACCACGGCGGCTCGACGCATCGCCCACGCGCAGCAGCAAGCGGGCTTTCGGACTGCTACCACGCCGGAGCGCATCGCGCACGCGCGTCAGCACGCCTTCCTGCGCGGTGAGGTCCACGTAGTGCAGCACGTCGAGGATCACGACCAGGTCGCAGTCGGGCAAGGCGGCAGAGCACATGTCGGCGCACACCAGGCGCGGCGTCGGCTGCAGATGGCCGACCGATGCCTCGGCGCGCGCCACGTCCTTGGGCATCAGCTCGATGCCCGTGTAGTCCGCGGCGGCCGGCGTGGGCGCCCATGAAGCGGGCCAGCGCCCCTGCTGCTGCATTGCGCTCATCGACGCCAGCAGGCTCACGAACAGGCCCTGCCCACATCCGATGTCGACCACGCGCCGATGCTGCGCGTCGATCAGCCCGCGTTCGAGCAGGCCACGGAACACCGGGTCGCGCCCGAGCTTGCCGCGTGCGAACTGCCAGGCGAAGGTGCCGCCCTTCTTGTAGGGAACGGTGGCAGCTTCGTGCAGCTCGCGCCAGGCGTTGTCGGTCGATGGTGACGACATCACGGCACTCACGACTTCATCCCTTCGGGCAGGGTCACGGCGCGCAATCCATCGGCGCGCAGGCGTTCGAGCAACAAGGGCAGTACCTCCAGCAAAACGGGTTTTCCTTCGGCGGTGCGCGCGGCGTTGCCGTCGTGCAGCAACAGGATGTCGCGGGCCTGCAGGTTGCGGGCGAGGCGCGCCGTCACCTTGGCGGCGTCGCCTTCACGCGTGTCGAAACCGCGCCGCGTCCAGCTCACGAGCGAGAGGCCCAGTCGGTGCAGAACGGGTTCGAGAAAGGGATTGCGCAGGCCGGCGGGCGCGCGGAAACAGGTCGGGCGCTGGCCGGTGACCTCGGTCAGGATGTCCTGCGCCCGTGCGATTTCGCTCGCGAAGCCGCGTGGCCCGAGGAACGAAAAATTGTGCCGGTGCCGCGCCGTATGGTTCTGGATGCTGTGGCCGCGCGCGACGATCTCGCGCGCCAGTTCCGGATGCGCCAGCACGCGCTCGGCAATGCAGAAGAAGGTGGCGCGCTGGCCGTGGGCGTCCAGCAGGTCGAGCACGCGGGGGGTGACTTCGGGCTCCGGCCCGTCGTCGATGGTGATCGCCACTTCGCGGCGAGCGGCCGCCGCTTCGGGCAGCCGCGTGACGTTGGGTCCCAGCAGGTTGCTGCGCGGCGTGAGTCCGGCGCCGGTGATCAGCGCGTGGTTGAGCACGATCGCGCCGATGGCCCACGGCCACGCGCCCGGCACGAGCACGCCTGCGCCGATGGCCGCCACATGCAAGGCCGCGCTGGCGCGCATGGCCCGCGGCCAGGGCCAGGATTCGGAAGCAGTGACGGCTGCGGAAGACATGGCGGCAGATTTTCCCATCAGGAGCGCCGCACGGGCGGTGCCACGCGCCGGGCAAACGCCGCCGACAGCAGCAGCGCCAGCAAAGCCCCCGGGGCCACCACGCGACCGATTGACGACAGTGCCGGGATGTCCGATATCGCAATCAGGCCAAACGACACCACCGTTGTCAGATTGGCCAGCATCAGCGAGGCCAGCGTGTCTTCGTCCGCCCTCCCCGTTGTGCGCAGCTGGTCGAAGAACAGCGCGTAGTTCGAGCCCACCGCCACGATCAACAGCAGCCCCACCAAATGGAGGATGCCCAGCGCAGCCTGCGCCAGCGCCATGCCGCCGAGCGTGAGCATCACCGCGAACACCAGCGGCTGGCACACCGCCAGCAGCCGACGCCACGACCGCAGGTAGATGCCCAGCAGCACCACCACCGCCAGCGCACCGAGCAGCACCTGCACGAAAGCTTCGTGCAGGTAGCGCTGGTAGAGGCTCGCAAGTTCGCGGCCGACATCGACCACCTGCACGTCGGTCGTGCCCGCGAGCGCGGCTTCGAGCCGGCCCTGGTCGAACTTCGGTCCGGGGTGCAGCACCAGCAACGTCGCCCATCCGCCGCCCGGGCGCTGGTACATCAGCGTGTTCAGCACAGAGCCGAGCGGCCCGCCAGCCAGGTCGGCGCGCTGCACGGGCGATTGCTTGCGCGCCGCCTCGACGTCGGCCAGGAAAGGCCCGAGCCGCGAAGCCGGCAGCGGCATGCCCTTCGTGGCCTCGGCGAGACTGGCTTGCAGCGTGGCCGCATCGGGCAGGCTCGCGATGCGCGCCCGCTGCGTGGCCGCGCTGGGCAGCACGCGGGTGACGGCCTCATAGCCGATGAGTTCGCCCGTGTCGACCAGCGCATCGAGCTTCGCCGCCGCCGCTTCGGTGTTCTGCAGCGCCGCCTGATCGTCGTCGCCGTAGGCCACCACCAGCACGCCGCCGTCGCTCGCGCCGATGTCGTTGCGCAGCATTTCGTCGAGCTGCTGGGCCGACTTGGGCACCGGGCTCATCGCGCCCAGGTCGGCGCGCCAGAGGTGCCCGCCCTGCCACAGCACCAGACCCAGCGCAGCCACGCCGAGCGCAGCCAATGGCCAGCGCAGGCGCGGCAGGCCGCGCACCAGCATGCCGGCGACCTGCGCCATGTACTTGCGCATGCCCATGCCGGTCGCGCCATCGGGCGCGAGCATCGGCAGCACGTAGCGCGTGGCGAGCGCGGCCGAGACCAGGCCGGCGATGGAAAACACGCCGAGCTGCGCAAGCCCCGGAAAGCCCGAGAACACCAGCGCCGCGAAGCCGCACACCGAGGTCAACAGCCCGAGCCGCACGGTGGGCCAATTGAGGTCGCGCCAGCGCTGCCAGCCCGTGCCGGCCACGGCCGCCCCGCGTGCCTGGATCAGGTAATAGATGGCGTAGTCCACCGTCTCGCCGATCAGCGTGCTGCCGAACCCCAGCGTGAGGCCGTGCACCGAGCCGAACACCAGGCTCACGCTCGCGGTGCCGATCACCACGCCCGTCGCCACCGGCAGGAAGGCGATGAGCAACGCGCGCGGCGAAGCGAAAGCCAGCAGCAGCAGCACCCCCATCACGATGCCGCCGACGATCGCCAGATGGATCGCTTCGGTCTTGATCTTGTCGCGGCTCATCACCGAGAACACCGGTGGGCCGCTCAGCAGCAGCTTGGGCCTGGCTTCGCCCATCTCGCGCGTGGCGGCTTCGAAGGCCGCGTGCACCTTCGCGATGGCCACGGCCTGCGCATCGAGGTCGCTGCCCGCTGCGCGCGTGGTGGCGATCATCAGCGCGCGCGGCGCGGTGCGCGACATCCACACGCCGTCTTCGCTGCGCGGCGCGCTCGCCGGCACCAGCTCCATGGCGATGCGCTGGGTCTCGCCGGTCGGGTCGCGGTCGAGGAAGGGCTTGATCACGTTGCCGGCCGGCGTGCCCAGCATCGACAGCGTCTCGTTGATCGCGTCGCGCAGGCCCTCGGCGGTGAAGTGCCCCGGCATGGCCGCGGGCGAAAGCTGGTAGCGGTGCTCGAACACCCAGGTGCCGGCTTCGCTCCAGTCGCCGACGTCGCCGTTCTGGACCAGGTCGAAGAGCTGGCTCTCGCGCATGGCCTTCGCCGTCGCACGCGATGCTGCGGCGCGCTGCTCGGCGCTGCCGCCTTCCATGCCCAGCATCAGCGTGCGCGAGGCGACGCCGCTTTGCAGTTGTTCGATCAGCACCCTCTGGCGCAGGTCGGGGCTCTTGGGCAGGAAGGCCGAGAGATCGGCGCCGATCTGCGTGCGCGCGATGACGACGGCGCCGCACAACAGCACCAGCAGCCATGCGATCAGCACGATGGCCCTGCGCCGCCAGCCCGGCGGACCGCCGGCCTGCGGCGCCGCGGTCACGCCGGTCACGGTGTGGTGCGTCCGGTCGCGCCGGACGGGGCCGCGTTGGTCGCCGGGGCCGCGGGAGCGTTCGGCGAGATGGTCATGACCGAGCGGTCACCGCCGATGAACTCCATCTCCAGCCCCAGAACGTCGCTCGCGCGGCCGCTGATGCGGATGCTGCGCACCTGCGCGGCCAGCCGGCTGTCCATGGGCGTGAGGTCGAGCGTCCACTTGCCCGGCGCGCCCGTCACCGTGCTCTTGAAATAGCGCTGCAGCGTGACGCCATCGCCGCTCAGCGTGCCGCGCATGGCTTCGACCAGGCCGAGCAGCTCGGGCATGCTGTCCAGTGCCAGCGTGCGGTTGCGGCCGCCGCGCGAGAGCGTGAGCGTGTTGCCATCGACGGCCATGGTCTCGGTGCGCGGGGACAAGGTGCGGCGCACGAGCTTGTCAGGCGCATCGAAGCTCAACGTGCCGCTCGCATCGAGCGGGCCTTCCAGGCCGTGCACGAAGCGTTGTTCGGTGAAGCGGGCCTCGCCGCTCTTCTGCCTGGCCAGGAGGCCCATCAACTCGGGCAGGTCGAACGCCCACGCCGGCGCGGCACAAAAAGCCACCGCAAGCACCAACACCTTGCAAAGTCGGTCAAGCCGCATCTTCGAGCCAGAAATCATGAAAGTTGAACCAGTTGTACGGATAAGCGCGGCACAGCGCCTCCAGGCGAGCGACGTAGGCCTCGACCGCGGCGCGGATGCGCCGCTCGCGGTCTGCGGCGTCGACCGCCGGCTCGGCAAAGTCGGCCAGCGGATCGAATCGGACATCGTAGCGAGCGCCGCCGCCATAAAGGCCGGCCATGAAGAACACCTTGCGGCGCAGCAGCGCCGCAAGACGGAACGGCCCGTCGTTGAAGGAGGCCGGCTGGCCAAGGAACGGCAGCACGATGTTGTTGCCGCGGTGGTGCGAGGGCTGGTCTTCGCTGCCCGGCAGGGTGCGGTCGGCCAGCATGCCGCCCAGGCCGCCGTCGTCGAGCCAGTCGCGCAGCGCGAGCATCGAATTCGGCCGGCCGAGCGCGATCACGTGCGGCCGCATCTCGGGCACCGCGATGTGGTTGAGGATGGCCGTGATGCGCTGCGCGTTGTCGGGGTACATCAGCATCGCGAGGCGCAGGCTCTGCTGCTGCGTGCGGTGCTTGCAGGCACCCATCACCTCGAAGCTGCCCACGTGCGCACCGAGCAGAAAGGCGCCCCGCCCTTCGGCGGCCTCGGTCTCGAGCGGCACGTTGCCCTCGATCGTCAGCTTGAAGAGGTCCATGCGCCCGCGGAGGAAATACACCCGGTCGAGCACCGTCGAGGAGAACGCGTGCAGCAGCCGGTAGCCGTCGATCCAGCCCGCGTGCGGGCCGATGGCGCGAAACAGGTAGCGCTTGATCTGCCGGCGCGGCGACGGTGCGAACAGCAGGAAGTAAAGGCTGATCGGCGGCAGCAGCAGCCGCGTGATGTGGCGCCCGCACACCAGGGCCATGAAGCAGATGAAGCGCAGCGCGAGCATGTTGCTGCGCTCGGGCGCCTGCGTCCAGCCGCTCTTCTGCGGCGGGGTCTGGGCAGTCCGGGCGGCCTCGTTGACGGCGCGCGTTTCGGCATCGGTGTGCTTCATCACGCAGACTCTTGCACGGCGGTCCAGCGGCCGGTGACAGCCACCACGCCGTCGCAACGCACGTCGAAACGCACGCCGCGGCCGGCACCGGCTTCCGGGTGCAGCTCGATGGAAAGCGTGCTGCCGGGCCGCACCGGGGCCAGGAACTTCGCCGCAGCGAGCGTCGGGCTCGCTCCGAGCCGCGCGACCAGCGCCGGCACACGCCGGATGGCCTCCATGACCTCGGCCAGCACCAGCGCACCGGGCAGCAGCGGCTGGCCGGGGAAATGGCCGGCGAAAGAGGGATGGTCAGTGGGCACGGTGTGGACGATCTTCACCGGCGTGTCGTCTTCCGCGAGTTGCGCCAGCGCGAACTCGCGCAGCGCCCGCACCGTGAGCTTGCCGGTGCCTTCGCGCGGAAAGGACTTCACCTGCACCACGCGCCGCGGCACGAACACCGCCTCCAGGCGCTGCCGCAGCGCCGCGATGATCGCGCCCGAAGTCAACGTCGGCGCGACCACGAAGGCCACCGGCCGCACCACGCCGTCGGCCACTTCGTCAGGCAGCCAGAACGCACCGTCGTCGACGCCGGGAATGCTGTTCAGGTGGTAGTTCAGGTGCGCGAGCGAACTGCGCCGGCCAGCCACGTGGATCAGGTCGTTTGCGCGGCCGAACAGGCGAAAGCGCCGGTGGTCCAGCAACTCGAGCACGTCGGCCAGCGGCGTCGGCTCGGGCAGGAAATCGCCTTCGAAGATGAAGCGCTCGGGGCCATCGCCCTCGCCCGGCTCCGCACGCACGCGGATCTGGCCAAAGTTTTCCCAGATCTCGCTCTCGGTGGTGCGTCGCGTGGCGACCTGGCCCGACTCGGTGCTTCCGTAGATCTCGAGCAGCACGCCGCCCGTGGCCTGCTCGGCCTGGAGCGCGAGCTGCGGCGACAGCGGCGCGGTGGCCGAAAGGATCAGGTCCACCGGCGGCAGCTCGATGCCCGAGAGCAGCAGCGTCTTCAGATGGAACGGCGTGGTCACCAGCGCGCGCGGACGCGGCACCGAGGCCAGCGTCTGCGCCACGTCGGCCGGAAAGAAAGGCCGCCCGCTTTCGAAAATGGCGCCGCCCAGCATCGCCAGCAGCACCGACGATTCGAGTCCGTAGCTGTGCTGCACGGGCACGGTCGCGACCAGCGTGAGGCCCTCGAGCGACGGACGACCGAGTACGCGGCTGAGCCGCTCGACCGCGACAGCCACGTCGCCCACCAGCGTGCGCCAGGTCTTGGCGTGGGGCTGCGGCGCGCCGGTGGAGCCCGAGGTGAGCAGGCTGGCCGCGTGCATCGCACCATCGAACGCGGGCACGGTCGCGCTCGCGTCGCCTTCTAGGCTGGAGCGGTCTTCGATCAGCACGCGCTGCATGCCGGGCGTCTGGAGCTTCGTGTCGTCGGTGAGCGCGAAAAGGCGGGTGCCGTGGCTCTCGACCAGGCGCGCCAGCGTGTCGGGCCGCGCGTCGGGCGGCAACAGGCTCGCATGGCCGCGCATCAGCGCGGCGCCGAGGCTCACCGCGAAGGCGTAGCGGTCGACGCACAGGTTGACCGCGGGGCCTTCGGCCGGCAGCACCGGCGCGAAGCGGGCCACGTCGGCCAGGAACTGGCGGGTGCTCACGGGCACGCCCGCGCGCCAGGCCAATGGGGCGTCGGGGTCGCGGTCCGCGAGCAGGGGCAGGAAGTGGGGGTCTGTCGTCACGCGGGCTGCGCCTGTGTCATCGGGGGCCGGCGCCGTTGTCGATCGTGGAGGTGCCGTAGAAGGCGCGCACCGCGTCGACGAGCCGGGTGCGCTCGAACTCCGGGTGCAGCCTGTAGCGCACCAGGTGCTCGCCGACAAAAAGCAGCGCCACCGTCAACGGCGACAGCACATTGGCCAGCAGCGACCAGGCCGAGAACGGCAGGGTCAGGTAGACCACGATCGACGACACGACCACCACCGCGAAATACACGGTCCAGACCTGCGTGAGATGCGTCGTGTAGGACAGCATGTGCCCCTTGAGCGGATGCACGCGCTGCGCGAACTGCGTGATCAGCGGCAGCCCGCGGCCGCGCAGCGTGGAGCCGAACCAGCCGCACAGCGCGCCGTTGATGCCCACGTGCTGCAGCACATAGAGACGGTTCGGATCGCCCGCTTCACCCAGGAAGACCAGCGAGAAGCCGCCGATGCCCAGTGCCAGCGCCGCGGCAAAGCCCCAGCGGCCGAACCAGCTGGCCGCCATGCCCATGGCGGCGATCCAGAGCGGCCCCAGAAGCACCACCACCGCCCACGGCTCGGTGGCGTGGAACAGGGTCATCCAGTGAGAGAGGCCGGCATAGCCCACTCCCACCAGCAGCAGGAGCGCCAGTCGCCATCGTGACATGGATCAGGAAGCGCTGCGGTGCTGGGCGACGTGGGTCGCGAGCGTGCGCAGCGACTGGAAGATCTGCTGGTTGCGTTCGTCATCCGAACGCAGCTGGAAACCGTAGCGCCGCGAGACTTCGAGCGCAACTTCGAGGATGTCGATGGAGTCCAGGCCCAGGCCTTCGCCGTACAGCGGCTCGGTGGGAACGATGTCCTCGGGCGCAACCTCGAGATTGAGGGCGTTCACGAGCAGCACGGCGAGTTCTTTTTCGATCGGCGACTGTTCGGACGCATCGCCAGTGGCGGGAATGGGGGGCTGAGCAGTCGATGACAAAAAAACCTCCTGAAAACTTTTTCCTGAACCTATCGTGCGGCCGTGGATTATAGGAGTGCCGCTTGATTAGACTGACCGCTTCGATACGACCCGGAGCCCTCCATGGCAGACCCCCTTCTGATCGCCCGCCACGACAGCATCGAGTGCGCCCTCCTCCCCAGTCTTGCCAACCGCCACGGCCTGATCACCGGCGCCACCGGCACGGGCAAGACCGTCACCCTCCAGACCATCGCCGAGAAGCTCTCCAGCATCGGCGTGCCGGTGTTCATGGCCGACGTCAAGGGCGACCTGACGGGCATCAGCCAGAAAGGCACCATCGGCGACAAGCTGGCCGCCACGCTGAAGGAACGCGGCATCGACGTGCCCGAACCCTCCGCCTGCCCCGTCACGCTGTGGGACGTTTTCGGCGAGCAGGGCCACCCGGTGCGCGCCACCGTCTCCGACATGGGCCCGCTGCTGCTCGGCCGCATGCTCGACGTGAACGAAACCCAGGCCGGCGTGCTGAACCTGGTGTTCAAGATCGCCGACGACAACGGCATGCTGCTGCTCGACCTGAAGGACCTGCGCGCGATGCTGCAGTACGTAGGCGAGAACTCCAGCCAGTTCACCACCCAGTACGGCAACATCAGCGCCGCCAGCGTGGGCGCCATCCAGCGCGGCCTGCTGCAGATCGAGACCCAGGGCGGCGACAAGTTCTTCGGCGAGCCGATGCTCAACATCGCCGATTTCATGCAGACCGTGGGCGGCAAGGGCGTGGTCAACGTGCTGGCCGCCGACAAGCTGATGAACTCGCCGCGCCTGTACGCGACCTTCCTCTTGTGGATGCTGTCGGAGTTGTTCGAGCAACTGCCCGAAATCGGCGACCCCGACCAGCCCAAGCTGGCTTTCTTCTTCGACGAGGCCCACCTGCTCTTCAACGAGGCCCCCAAGGCGCTGGTGGAACGCATCGAGCTCGTCGTACGGCTTGTGCGCTCCAAGGGCGTGGGCGTGTATTTCGTCACCCAGAACCCGCTGGACATTCCCGACACGGTGCTGGCGCAGCTCGGCAACCGCGTGCAGCATGCGCTGCGCGCCTTCACCCCGCGCGACCAGAAGGCCGTGAAGGCCGCCGCCAGCACGATGCGCCAGAAGCCGGGCCTGGACATCGAGACCGCCATCACCGAACTCGCCGTCGGCGAGGCGCTGGTGAGCTTCCTCGATGCCAAGGGCCGCCCGAGCGTGACCGAGCGCGTGTTCGTGCTGCCGCCCGGCAGCCAGCTCGGCCCGATCACGCCCGACCAGCGCAAGGCATTGGTCGCCAACTCGCTCGTCGCCGGCGTCTACGAGAAAACAGTGGACCGCGAGTCGGCCTACGAAAAGCTCAAGGGCCGCGCCGAGTCCGCACCCGATGCGCCCGCTGCCAAAACGCCGGCCGGCAAGGCCGGCACCGAGGAAGCCGGCTCCGGCATGGGCGGCATGCTCAACGACATGATCTTCGGCAGCACCGGCCCGCGCGGCGGCAAGCGCGACGGCCTGGTGCAGACCATGGCCAAGTCGGCGGTGCGCACCATGGGCACCTCGGTGGGCAAGGAAATCCTGCGCGGCGTGCTCGGCGGAATCTTCGGCAGCAAGAAGCGCTGAGCGCCAGGCGCCGGCAGCGCTTACCAGCGCAGCAGGCGCGAGCCCAGCGCAGCGCCCACCAGCACCGGCACGGCAATGCCGCTCACATACCAGACCGCCAGGAACGGCGCGGTGAGCTCCATGCAGTGCAGCGCATAGACCGCGGCGCCGACACCACCCGCGAGCGCCCCCGCAGCGGCGCCCGCCAGCGCGGGCTGCGTGGGCGCCAGCCCCTTGAGCGCCACCATCGTGGCCGCGAAAACCGGCAGTGCCATCAGCCCGATGCTCGCCGCGCAGATGCGCCACGACTGCCCCATGAGCGACGGCATCCGGTCATCGGCCGGCAGGGCGAACCACGCGGCCACGGCCAGCGCCCAGATGCCCAGCACGGGCAGCGCCGCGCCGGCCCAGGCATGCCGCACGGCAACACCCGGCCGTGCGAGCCGCTGCACCATCACGAAGCCGGCTGCCGCGATGCACAGCGGAAACAGCACCTTGACCCAGAACATCGGCCAGAACATGGCCTGCACCAGGTCGCGCCGCACGCCGTACGCGGCGAACAGGATGATCAAAGACAACGGCACGCCGACCACCAGCGCCAGCCTGAGCCGCCGGTTCGTGGCGTGGCGCGGCACCGCGACGGGGCCGTTCGCCAGCATCGCGACCAGGTCGTCGGTCTTCATGCGGCTGCCCTCCAGTCATGGCCGAAGCGCGCGGCCAGCGCCTTGAGCCCGCGGTGGATGCCGACCTTCACCGCCGACTCCGACATGCCCGTGAGGCTCGCGGTCTCGGCGACCGAGAGGCCCTCGATCTTCACGTGCACGATCGGCAGGCGCTGGCGTTCGGGCAGCGTCTCGAGCAGGCCACCCAGGTCGCGCCTCGCATCGCTTGCTTCGGTGGCCGAATCGGCGAACACCGCGAGATCGTCGTCCAGCGGGTCATGCAGGTCTTCGCGGACCGACTTGGCACGCAGCAGGTCGATCATCTTGTAGCGCGCAATGGCATGCACCCAGGCCGTCAGCGGCTGGTCGCTCTGGTAGGTGTGGCGCTGGTTGTGCATGGCGAGCAGGCATTCCTGGACAAGGTCTTCCACTTCATCGGGCCAGCCAAAGAGGCGCTTGCCCAGAAAGGCGCGCAGGTGCGCGCTGAGTTTCTGCAGGAATTCGCGGTAGGCGTTCGCATCGCCATCGAGGCCCCGAAGGAACAGGCTCCGCAGCGCCGCTTCCGCGTCGCCCATCTGCATCCTGCTGCTCATAGGGGTTCGTGCCATCGGGCTGGCTGGTTACAGCCGGGTCGAAAAATAGTGCGTTGGATTGTGCCGTGACATGCAAGGTGCCGGCGCCCGGAGGCCCTTCGCACGCACCTTGGGCTAAGCTGCGCCGATGTTCCGCGGACTCGTCTCGCATCCCTGGGCCTACCCGGCGCTGGAGGTGGTGCACATCGTCGGCATCGCGCTGCTGTTCGGCGGGCTGCTGGTGTTCGAGCTGCGCGCGCTCGGCATGGGCCGCGAGCTGCCCGCGCCGCTGCTGGCACGTCTCACGCTGCGCCCTGCCCTCGTCGGCTTCGGGCTGTGCGCGGCCACCGGGCTCACCATGTTCTCGGGCCAGCCCGACGAACTGCTCGCGAACAACGCCTTTCGCATCAAGATGCTCCTGATCGCCCTGGCTGGCGCCAATGCCGCGCTCTTTCATTTCCGCAGCGGTGTCGCGGCCATCGACCGCTTCGGCAAGGTGCAATGCCTTCTGTCCTTGGGGTTTTGGCTCGCTGTCATCATCTGCGGGCGCTGGATTGCCTACCTCTGAACCGCCTGAACCGAAGGAGACCGAGATGATGCAAAGACGCCTCTTCATTGCCGCCTCGATGGGCCTTGCCCTCCCCGCCTGGGCCCACCACGGATGGAGCAGCTTCGACCAGGAGCGACCGCTGTACCTGGAAGGCCGCGCGACCAAGGTCATGTGGCGCAATCCGCATGGCGAACTGGAGCTCGAGCTGCCCGACAACCCCACGCTCCCCGCCGACCTGAAGCAACGCGCCTTGCCCAAGCAGACGACGGCGGTCGACGGCCCCGGGCTGCTGGCAAAGGCGCAATTGCCGACGCGGCGCGATCGCAAATGGCAGGTCGAGCTGGCGCCCCTCACGCGCCTGCAGGCCTGGGGCGTGGAAGAGATCAAGCCCGGCACCCAGGTGGGTGTGCTCGGCTTCACCTTCACCGGCGAGAAAGGCGATGCGGTGCTGCGCGCCGAATACCTGTTCGTCGACGGCAAGGCCTACGGCCTGCGGTCTTCGCCGGCCTGAATGCCGCCGCCGGGGCATGGTCCGCCCCGGCTTGCCAGCAGCACGCGCGATCGGTACATTGCATTTTTTGAAGGCCTGCAATGTCTGTAGATAGCACCCAGATCCCTTCCCCACTCCCGGCCGGCACCACGCCCCTCCCGCCGCTTTCTCCTGTACCGCCGCTCTCGCCGCTGCGCCCCTCCTCGTCGACTGGCCACATCCGCCTCACCTCGCATGCCGGCGGTTTCGGCGCGTTGCCCATCCAGTGGGGCGCGGCCACCGCCACCGAGCGCGGCCCTGTCGTCGGCACGACCACCAAGCGCGCGCACCGCAACGTCATCGGCACGCACAGCGGCTCCTACAGCGTGTACCGCGCGCTCGCGGTGGCGTCCGGCGCCTTGAAGCGCGAGCACAAGGCCGACCTCACCAACACCGCGCCCACCGACGTGATCGGGCCCTATCCGCAATGGGGCGAGCCGGGCCGCATCGTCTCGCTCGACCCCTGGGGAGCGTTGGTGGCCGATGCGTTCTCCACCGAACTGGCCGCGGGCTACGACATCCGCCCGACCATCGCGATCACCAAGGCGCATGTGATCCTGCCCGAGGTGATCGAGGCGCTGCAAAGCGGGCGCCTGAAGGCCGACGGCCACTTCCTCACGACGGGCGGCGCTGCGATGGTGACCAAGGCGGCCATCGAACCCGTGTGGTACCTCCCCGAGGTGGCACGCCGCTTCGGCTGCTCCGAAACCGACCTGCGCCGCACGCTCTTCGAGGAAACCGGCGGCATGTACCCCGAACTCGTCACGCGCTCCGACCTCGAGGTCTTCCTGCCGCCCATCGGCGGGCAGACCATCTACATCTTCGGCAACCCGCGCGACCTGGCCAACCCCGAGGTGGAGCTCACCGCACGCATCCACGACGAGTGCAACGGCTCGGACGTATTCGGCTCCGACATCTGCACCTGCCGCCCCTACCTCACGCACGCGATCGAGGAATGCATCCAGGGCGCGCAGCGCGGCGGCGTGGGGCTCATCGCCTACTCGCGCAAGGAAGGCCGGGCGCTCGGCGAAGTGACCAAGTTCCTGGTCTACAACGCCCGCAAGCGCCAGGTGGGCGGCGACACGGCCGACCAGTACTTCGCGCGCACCGAATGCGTGGCGGGCGTGCAGGACATGCGCTTCCAGGAACTCATGCCCGACGTCTTTCACTGGCTGGGCATCAAGAAGATCCATCGGCTCGTGTCGATGAGCAACATGAAGTTCGACGCGATCACCGGCTCGGGCATCGAGATCGGCGAGCGCGTGAACATCCCCGACGAACTGATCCCGGCCGACGCCCGCGTCGAGATGGACGCCAAGATGGCCGCCGGCTACTTCACGCCCGGTCCGGTGCCGGACGCCGAAGAACTGAAAAAGGCCAAGGGCCGCGGACTCACCGAATGACGACCAGCCACAACACCGACCCAAACATGCCCGTGGACGGCTCCGGCAGCCTGCCGCCCGGCGGCGCGGGCAAGGTCGATCCATCGATCGAATTCACGGCAGACACCGCCCATCCGGCCGGCGCGGCCTCGCTGCTGCGCACCACCGCGGCCATCCGCCAGCGCGCGGGCGCCCTGCTGGCGCGCGCGCGCCGCGGCGAATCGCAGTGGTTCCGCATCGGCAGCGACGACGCGCTCGAAGACGCGGCGCGCACCGTGGCCGAGGTCACGCGCGAGCGCTATCCGTGGGACACCATCCCGTACCACAGCCGCTGGCGCCACTTCGAAGCCGGCGGCGTCGACCGGCTCAAGCAGCTCGACCAGTTGCTTGGCAAGGGCATCGACGCCCGTCAGCGCGCCCGCGCCCACATCGACCTCGTGCTGGTGAGCGTGCTGCTCGACGCCGGCGCCGGCCCCGACTGGCGCTACACCGAACCAGCCACCGGCGAGCGCTATACCCGCTCCGAGGGACTGGGCGTCGCGAGCTTCCATGCGTTCACGAGCGGGCTCTTTTCGTCCGACCCCGAGCATCCGCTGCAGGCCGACGCAGCCGGTCTCAAGGGCCTGGTGACCGACCGGCTGGGCGATGCCTTCCAGGTGAGCGACGTCAATCCGCTGGTGGGCCTCTCGGGCCGCGCCACGCTGCTGCGCCGGCTCGGCGAGGCGATGAGCGAGCAGCCCGAGACCTTCGGCGACGACGGCCGGCCCGGCCGCCTGTTCGATGCGCTGGTCGGCCCCTACGGCCCGGCCGCGCCGCCCACGGCCGAGATCACCGCGCACCAGATCCTGTCGCTGCTGCTCGAATCGCTCTCGCGCATCTGGCCCTCGGCCAATGCGGTGGACAGCATTGCCATCGACGGCAGCGACAACGCAGGCGGCATCGGCTCGGGCGATCCGGCGCTGGCGCTCGGCGACTGCTGGCGCCACAGCGCGGTGCGCGGCCCAGGGCTCACCAACGGCTGGATGCCCTTTCACAAGCTCTCGCAGTGGCTCACCTATTCGCTGCTCGAACCCTTCGAATGGGCCGGCGTGAAGGTACGCCACCTCGATGCGCTCACCGCCCTGCCCGAGTACCGCAATGGCGGCCTCTTGATCGACAGCGGCGTGATCGTGCCGAAGGACCCGGCCTTTCTCACCCGCCGCTGGAAGGCGGGCGACGAATTCATCGTCGAATGGCGCGCCCTCACCGTGGCGCTGCTCGACGAGCTGGCGCCGCGCGTGCGCAAGGTGCTCGACCGTACCGAGGAAGAGCTGCCGCTCGCCTGCGTGCTCGAAGGCGGCACCTGGGCGGCGGGCCGGGCACTGGCACAGCGCTTGCGAGACGGAGCGCCACCGCTCCTGATCGAGAGCGACGGCACCGTCTTTTAGACTCGCGGGTTCACTTCAGCAGCAACGCCAGAAAAAATTCCAATGAGCAACGTCCACCTCGTCGACCACCCCCTCGTCCAGCACAAGCTCACGCTGATGCGCCGCAAGGACGCGTCCACCAACAGCTTCCGCAGGCTCCTCAATGAAATCAGCATGCTCATGGCCTACGAGGTCACGCGCGACATGCCGATGCAGGACATCGAGGTCGAGACCCCGCTGGAGACCATGCAGGCCAAGGTGATCGACGGCAAGAAGCTGGTGCTGGTGTCGATCCTGCGTGCCGGCACCGGCATCCTGGACGGCATGCTGACCGTGGTGCCGGGCGCCCGCGTCGGCCACATCGGCCTGTACCGCGACCCCAAGACGCTCACGGCCGTCGAGTACTACTTCAAGATGCCCGGCGAGATGGAGAACCGCGACGTGATCGTGGTCGACCCGATGCTGGCCACCGGCAACTCGGCGGTGGCTGCGGTCGAGCGGCTGAAGGAGCTGAATCCGAAGTCGATCAAGTTCGTGTGTCTCCTGACCTGCCCCGAAGGCGTGGCGACGATGCAGAAGGCGCACCCGGACGTGCCGATCTACACCGCGGCGATCGACCGCGAGCTGAACAGCCACGGATACATCCTTCCTGGCCTCGGCGACGCGGGCGACCGCATCTTCGGCACGAAGTAACGCTCGCCCCCAGAGTAATAGGGCTCGCCCCCAGGCTGCGCGCACTTCGTGTCGCTGCGCCAACCCCTACCGGGGGCAACACCTGAGGCCCGGCAAAGCCGGTTCCTCGGTGTTTACTGGAAGGGGCCCGTCCGCTACGGAGGCTGGTTGGCGGGCATGGGGATTGCAGGGCTGGTTCTTTCATTTCAATCGAGGAGAAGACCGTGACAGCACGCCGTCAGTTGATCATTCGTTCCGTCGCCATCGCCGCAGCGCTTGCGGCGGGTGCGCCGGGCATCGCGCTTGCGCAGGCCAAGCTCAAGGTGGCGGCGGTGTACACCGTGCCCTTCGAGCAGCAATGGGTGGGCCGCATCCACAAGGCGCTGAAGGCGGCCGAGGCGCGCGGGGAAATCGAATACAAGGCCACAGAGAACGTCAGCAACGCCGACTACGAGCGCGTGATGCGCGAGTACGCGACCGGCGGCAACCAGCTGATCCTGGGCGAGGTGTTCGGCGTGGAAGCGGCAGCGCGCAAGGTCGCGAAGGACTTTCCGAAGGTCGCCTTCCTCATGGGCTCGTCGCTCAAGCCGCAGGCACCCAATTTCAGCGTGTTCGACAACTACATCCAGGAGCCGGCGTACCTGAGCGGCATGGTGGCCGGCGGCATGACCAAGAGCAACCGCATCGGCATGGTCGGCGGCTTTCCGATTCCCGAAGTCAACCGTCTGATGAACGCCTTCATGGCGGGCGCGAAGGAAACGAACCCCAAGGTCGAGTTCAGCGTGAGCTTCATCAACAGCTGGTTCGACCCGCCCAAGGCCAAGGAAGCGGCCTTCGCGATGATCGACAAGGGCGCCGACATCATGTACGCCGAGCGCTTCGGCGTGTCCGATGCCGCCAAGGAAAAGGGCAAGCTCGCCATCGGCAACGTGATCGACACGCAGAGCCAGTATCCCGAGACGGTGGTCGCCTCGGCCCTGTGGAACTTCGAGCCTTCGGCCGATCGCGCGATCAAGCTGGTGAAGGAAGGCAAGTTCGCGGCGGAAGACTACGGCGTCTACTCGCAGATGAAGCACAAGGGCTCGGAGCTCGCGCCGCTCGGCACGTTCGAGAAGAAGGTGCCGGCCGACATCGTCGCCAAGGTGAAGGCCAGGCAGGCCGACATCCTCTCGGGCAAGTTCACCGTGAAGGTGGATGACTCCCAACCCAAGTCGACCGCAAAGTGAGCCAGCAGATGACGACGATGCGCTGGCGCACTCTTCTTTCGGCCGGTGTGCTGGCCCTCGGTCTCACGGGCTGCGTCGGTGTCTACAAGGGCACAGGCGTCAGCATCAACAGCAGCACGCGGCTGGACGACACGCCGCGCATCGCGGTCATCTCGGCCTTCGAGCCCGAGCTCAAGCTGCTGCTCGCGCGCCTGCAGGGGCCTTCGAAGCACCGCGTGAACGGCGTCGAGTTCACCACCGGCACGCTCGAGGGCAAGCCGGTCGTGCTGTTCCTCTCGGGCATCAGCATGACGAACGCGACGATGAACACGCAGCTCGTGCTCAACCGTTTTCGCGTGACGAGCATCGTGTTCAGCGGCATCGCGGGCGGCGTGAATCCGTCGCTGCACGTCGGCGACGTGACGGTGCCCGCGCAATGGGGCCAGTACCTCGAGGTGCTGATGGCACGCGAAACCGCACCCGGCAAGTACACCGCGCCGCCCTTCATCAAGGACGCCACGTTCCCGAACTTCGGCATGGTGCATCCGCGGCCGGTCGAGGTCCGCTCGGCGACCAAGCCCGAAATCGAGCGCAAGTTCTGGTTCGAGGTCGATCCGAAGATGCTCGAGGTGGCCCGCAGCATCCGCACTGTCGACCTCGCGAACTGCAGCGCCGGCAAGTGCCTCGCGCGCAAGCCCCAGCTGGTGATCGGCGGCAACGGCGTCTCGGGCCAGGCCTTCATGGACAACAAGGCCTTCCGCGAATACACCTTCAAGACCTTCCAGGCCAATGTGCTCGACATGGAAACCGCGGCCGTGGGCATGGTGGCCTACAGTAACGGCGTGCCGTACATCGCCTTCCGCTCGCTCAGCGACCTCGCGGGCGGCGGCGACGGCGAGAACGAGATGGGCACTTTCATGGGCATCGCGGCCGACAACTCGGCCAAGGTGATGCTGGCGTTCCTGGCTGCCTGGAAGTAACCGCGCTTCCGCTCCCTTCCCCTCCAGGGGAAGGGGCAAGGACTTCATGAACAGCACCACCATTCTTCGCCTTCAAGGCATCACCAAGCGCTTCGGCACCCTCGTCGCGAACGACGCCATCTCCCTCGACCTGCAAGCCGGCGAAGTGCTCGCGCTGCTCGGCGAGAACGGCGCGGGCAAGTCGACGCTGATGTCGATCCTGTTCGGCCACTACGTCGCCGACGAAGGCAGCATCGAAGTGTTCGGTGCGCCGCTGCCGCCGGGCAACCCCAAGGCCGCGCTCGCCGCGGGCGTAGGCATGGTGCACCAGCACTTCACGCTGGCCGACAACCTGAGCGTGCTCGACAACGTGATGATGGGCACCGAGCCGCTGTGGCGCCCGGTGTCGCGCCGTGCCGCGGCCCGCGCCCGGCTGCTCGACGTGGCGCAGCGCTTCGGCCTGCCGGTGCAGCCCGACGCGAAGATCGGCAGCCTCTCGGTCGGCGAGCGGCAGCGCGTGGAAATCCTCAAGGCGCTGTACCGCGGCGCACGCATCCTGATCCTCGACGAGCCGACGGCCGTGCTCACGCCGCAGGAGAGCGAAGCACTGTTCGCCACGCTCGCGCAGATGGTGGCGCAGGGCCTGTCGGTGATCTTCATCAGCCACAAGCTGGGTGAGGTGCTGCGCGTGTCGCACCGCATCGCCGTGCTGCGCGGCGGCAAGCTCGTGGCCGAGGCGCGCACGGCCGACACCACGCAGGCGCAGCTTGCGCTGTGGATGGTCGGGCATGCGGTCGAGGCGCCGCAGCGGCGGCCGGCAAAGACCGTGGGCGATGCCGTCTGCGTGCTCGACCATGTGAGCACCGCGTCCGCCAAGGACGGCGGGCAGGACCGGCTGCGCGAGGTGTCGCTGACGCTGCGCGCGGGCGAGATCACCGCCATCGCGGGCGTCTCGGGCAACGGGCAGGTGGCACTGGCCGAACTGCTCTGCGGCACACGCCGCGCCGTCTCCGGCTCCGCCCAGTTGATGGGCCGCGCACTGCCGCCCTCGCCCGCCCGGCTGGTGCAGCGCGGCGTGGCGCGCATCCCCGAAGACCGGCATGCGGTCGGCGTGGTGGGCGATCTGCCGGTGTGGGAGAACGCGGTGTCCGAGCGATTGCGCAGTCCCGTCTTCTCTCGCTGGTCTGTGTTCGTTCGGCGTGCGGCTGCACGGCTGCATGCCCGGCGCATTGAAAAGGCATTCGACGTGCGCGGCGCCGGGCTCATGGCGCCGGCCCGCTCGCTCTCTGGCGGGAACATGCAGAAGCTGATCCTGGGACGCGCATTGCTCGCGCCCGAGCAGGTGGAAGACGCTGACAACAAGAAATACCCGAACCGCGCCCCGCGCCTCATCGTCGCGCACCAGCCGACCTGGGGCCTGGACATCGGCGCCGTCGCCTACGTGCAACAGCAGCTCATCGCCGCGCGCGATGCCGGCGCAGCGGTGCTGGTGATTTCCGACGACCTCGACGAAGTGCTCACGCTCGGCGACCGCGTCGCGGTGATGCACGGCGGCCATCTCGGCGAAGCGCGCCCGGCCGCGGCGTGGACCCGCGAAGCCATCGGGCTGGCGATGGCCGGCGCCACGAAAGGCGCGCCATGATGCGGCTCGAACGACGCCACGAAACCTCCCGCGCCGCGCTGGTGCTGGCGCCCATCGGCGCTGTCGTCTTCACCATGGTGGTGAGCGCGCTGCTCGTGCTCTGGGCCGGCGCACCGGTCGGCCGCACCTATGCGCTGCTGCTGCAGGGCGGCTTCGGCTCGGTGTTCGCGTGGAGCGAGACGCTCACGCGCGCGATCCCGCTGATCCTCACCGGCCTCGCCGCGACGGTCGCATTCAAGGCACGGCTCTTCAACATCGGCGCGGAGGGACAGCTCTTCGCCGGTGCCCTCGCAGCCGTGGCCGTGGGCGGCATGCACGGCGGCACGGGTTTCGAGCTGTCGCCCTGGGTGCTGTTCCCGCTGATGATGCTGGCCGCCGCGGTGGCGGGCGCCCTGCTGTTGCTGGGCCCGGCGCTCATGAAGAACAAGCTCGGTGTCGACGAGGTGGTGACCACGCTGCTGATCAACTTCATCGTGCTGCTCGGCGTCTCGGCGCTGCTCGACGGGCCGATGAAGGACCCGACCGCCATGGGCTGGCCGCAGAGCGTGTCGCTGCAGTCCGACCTCGAACTGGGCAAGCTCATCGCCCAGACGCGCGTGCACACCGGGCTCATCTGGGCGGTGTCGCTCGCGGTGATCGTGTGGGCGATCTTCAAGTACACGGTGCTGGGTTTCGACATCCGCGCGGTCGGCGCGAATGCGCGCGCCGCCGCGTTCGCCGGCGTGCCGGTCACGCGCACCGTGGTGATGGTCGCGCTGCTCTCGGGCGCGCTGGCCGGGTTGGCCGGTGCCATCGAGGTGGCGGGCCGCACGAGCTACGTCACGCTCGACATGTCGCCGGGCTACGGCTACACCGGCATCGTGATCGCCATGCTTGCAGGCCTGCACCCGCTCGGTGTGATTGCGGCCGGCGTGTTCGTGGCCGGCGTGCTGGTCGGCGCCGACACCATGAGCCGCGCGGTGGGCGTGCCGACCTACATCGCCGACGTGATCGTCGCGGCCTCGCTGATCGCGGTGCTGGTGGCGACGCTGCTCACGCAATACCGCGTGCGGATGACGAAATGACCGACCTGCTCGACATCCTCGCCAACCCTGCCTTCTGGGTCGCGGTGCTGCGCATCGCCACGCCGCTCATCCTCGGCACGCTGGGTGTGCTGCTGTGCGAACGCGCGGGCGTGCTCAACCTCGGCATCGAAGGGATCATGGTCGCGGGCGCCTTCACCGGATGGCTCGCGGTGTATGCCGGCGCACCGCTGTGGGTCGGCGTCGGCGTGGCCGCGCTCACGGGCATGGTGTTTGGACTGCTGCACGCCTTTCTCACGGTGGGCCTCGCGCTCTCGCAGCACGTCTCGGGCCTCGGCATCACGCTGCTCGCGACCGCGCTCAGCTACTTCGGCTACCGCGTGAGCTTTCCGAAGGTGAACACGCCGCCGACCATCACGCCCTTCGCGCCGATGGACTGGCTGCCCGTGCCCATCCTCAATGCGCAGACCGCGCTCACGCTGTTCGCGTTGCTGCTGGTTCCGGCGGTCGGCTGGGTGCTGTACCGCACACCGCTCGGCCTGGCGCTGCGCATGGTCGGCGAGAACCCGCAGGCGGCCGAGAGCCAGGGCGTGTCGGTCGCGGCCACGCGAACGGGCGCCATCGTCGCGGGCTCGGCGCTGATGGGCATGGCGGGCTCGTTCCTCACGCTCTCGGCCTTCAACGCCTTCTTCTTCAACATGGTGAACGGCCGTGGCTGGATCTGCGTGGCACTGGTGGTGTTCGCCTCGTGGCGGCCCGGCAAGGCCCTGCTCGGTGCGCTGCTGTTCGCGTTCTTCGATGCGCTGCAACTGCGGCTGCAACAATCGGGCGACGCCGTGCTGCCCTACCAGCTCTACCTGATGCTGCCGTACCTGCTGTCGATCCTCGCGCTGGTGCTGGTGGCGCGCAAGGCCAGCTACCCGCAGGCGCTCATGAAGCCGTACCGCAAAGGGGAACGTTGAGATGATGAAGACGACCGCTGCAACCCTGCTCGCCGCGCTGCTCTCGCTCGCCGGTACCGGCGCGCAGGCGCTGGGCAGCGACTACAGCTACGACACCTTCAAGACGCCCGATTCCGTGAGCTGGGTGCAGCTGTGCGGCACCTGGGGCAAGAACCACCAGGGCACCTACCGCGTGGTCCATGCAGACCAGTACGCGCAGTCGTTCCTTTACGTGCAGTGGATGACGCGCGACGCCAACGGCGGCCTGCATGCCGAGCACACCGTCGCCATCGCCGAACTCGACAACGACCACGCCGAGATCGCCCTCACCGACATCACCTGCCGCGCCACGCCGCGCGGCATCGTGGTGACGGCGAAGGCCTCGTCCGGGCATGACGACAAGCTGCGCCGCGTGACGATCGAGGTCGGGCCCGCGGCGGGCCAATACCGGTATCGGGCGCAGCGCACGCGCTGAACGACAGTCCCAGGAACTCCCACGATGCTCGACCTCCTCATCACCAACGCCACCCTCCCCGACGGCCGCGCCGGCATGTCGATCGCCGTGCAAAACGGCCGCATCGCCGAGGTCACCGAAGGCCTGGACGCCCCGGCGCACGAAAAGCTCGATGCGCAAGGCATGCTCCTCGCGCCTCACTTCGTCGACCCGCATTTCCACATGGACGCCACGCTGAGCTACGGCCTGCCGCGCGTCAACGAGAGCGGAACGCTGCTCGAGGGCATCGCGCTGTGGGGCGAGCTCAAGCCGCTGCTCACCGCCGATGCGTTGATCGAACGCGCGCTCGCCTACTGCGACTGGGCCGTGGCCAAGGGCCTGCTGGCCATCCGCACGCATGTGGACACGAGCGATGCGAGCCTGCTCGCCGTCGATGCACTGCTGGAAGTCAAGCGCCAGGTCGCCCCCTGCATCGACTTGCAGCTGGTCGCCTTTCCGCAGGACGGCGTGCTGCGCTCGCCGGGCGGCGTCGAGAACCTCACGCGCGCGCTCGACAAGGGCGTGGACGTGGTCGGTGGCATTCCGCATTTCGAGCGCACCATGGCCGACGGCGCCGCCAGCGTGAAGCTGCTGTGCGAGCTGGCCGCGGAGCGCGGCAAGCTGGTG
Source organism: Variovorax boronicumulans (assembly GCF_030812215.1). Taxonomy (GTDB): domain Bacteria; phylum Pseudomonadota; class Gammaproteobacteria; order Burkholderiales; family Burkholderiaceae_C; genus Variovorax; species Variovorax boronicumulans_C. Next base: position 417,869 of record NZ_JAUSSG010000007.1, read on the forward strand.
GACATGCACTGCGACGAATCGGACGATCCGCTCTCGCGGCACATCGAGACGCTGGCCTTCGAGGCGCAACGCCTGGGCCTGCAGGGCCGCGTGACCGGCTCGCACTGCACATCGATGCACTCGATGGACAACTACTACGTGAGCAAGCTGCTGCCGCTCATTGCGCAGAGCGGCGTGGCCGTCATCGCCAACCCGCTCATCAACATCACGCTGCAAGGCCGCCACGACACCTACCCGAAGCGCCGCGGCATGACGCGCGTGCCCGAGCTGATGGCCGCTGGCGTGAACGTCGCCTTCGGCCATGACTGCGTGATGGACCCCTGGTACGGCATGGGCTCAGGCGACATGCTCGAAGTGGCGCACATGGGCCTGCACGTGGCGCAGATGACGAGCCAGGCGGGCATCCGCCAGTGCTTCGAGGCGGTGACCACGAACGCCGCGCGTGTGATGCACCTGCAGGACTACGGCATCGCGGCAGGCTGCGACGCGAGCTTCGTGCTGCTGCAGGCGCGCGATGCGGTCGAGGCGATCCGGCTGCGCGCGACGCGGCTCAAGGTGTTCCGCAAGGGAAAGCTGCTGGCGGAAACGCCGGCGGCCACGGCCACACTGCATCTCCCAGGCCGGGCAGCGTCGAGCAGCTGGATGATCTCCAGGGGCTGAGCCCATGCAGGGCCTCTCGTTCCGTCCGATGCAGGCCTCGGACCTGCCCCTGCTGCGCGAATGGCTCGGCCGACCACATGTGACCGAGTGGTGGGGCCCCGCGCCGTCGCAGGCCGAAGTCGATGAAGACTACGCACCGATGCTGTCGCCCGCATCGACCGACCGCGCATACATCGCCCTGCTCGGCGAGGTGTCCATCGGGTATATCCAGTCCTACGTTGTCATGGGCTCGGGCAACGGCTGGTGGGAGGACGAGCGCGATCCGGGCGCACGCGGCATCGATCAGTTTCTCGCCGATGCCGAACAGTTGAATCGCGGGCTGGGCAGCACGATGGTCCGCGCATTCGTCGATCTCCTGTTCCTCGATGCGGCCGTGACGAAGGTGCAGACCGATCCGTCCCCGAGCAATCACCGCGCGATCCGCAGCTACCTGCGCGCCGGTTTCCATGAACAGGGCCAAGTGATCACACCGGACGGCCCCGCCCTGCTGATGGTGCGAACCCGCTGAACAACGATCGCCGATTGCGTCGAGCCCGGACACGCCGATCCGCCCGCCAGCGACTCGCTGCGCATCGGCAGCATCGCGGAACGGGATCGGCTGCCGCCGCGCAGGCAGCAGTGGTGCAGGTCGGCACTCGGCTGGTCGCAGGACATCAGCGGCCTGCCGGACAAGCCGACCCAATAGGGCTCATCCCCGGCCAGCCCGTTCGAGGTCGCACCACATGTGCACCTTCGCGAGCAAGGCGCCGTCGACCGCGATGGCCAGCGGCTCGATGCCGAAGACTTCGAAGCCGCAGCGCTCGTACAGCGTCTGCGCAGCCGCGTTGCCTTCGGTCACCGTGAGCTGCACCAGCCGCAGCCCGCCATGCGCGCGCGCATGGTCGAGCACGGCCTGCACCAGCCGGCGGCCGAAGCCAGCGCGGCGTGCCGAGGCCATCACCGACATGCCGAACAGCGTGCCCTTGTGGCGCGCACGCTCGCGGTCTTCGAAGCTCAGGCCGGCGGCGCCCACGAGCACGCCCGTATCGTCGAACGCGCCGTAGACCACGCTCGCCGCATCCGCCTCAGCGCCCAGGCGCTTCTCCCACCAGCCGAGCGGCAGGTCCTGGCGCTCGCCGACGGTGGAAGTGAAGGCACTGGGATGCGTCGCGTAGGCATCGAGCATCACGGCGCGGTAGGCCGCAGCGTCCGCGGCGGTCAGCCGGCGAACGACGTTGCGATCCTTCCGCGTGATTTCTTCAGAAGCGGACACAGACGGATTGCCTTTCCTGCAGCACCGCCTCCTGGCCGAACTTCTTGCGGTACGTGTCGATGATGCCGGCAATGGCCGCATCGTCCTTTGCACTGCGTGGATGCAGCAGCACCACGAGCTTGGAGGGCTCGCGCACCACGCCGCCCGAGGCGCCGCGCCATTGGCCGACCGCATCGAGAACGGTCAGGCCCTGCGGGAATGCGGGGGTCACGGCGCTGTCGAGAAAACCGGCCCACTGCGCATCCGACACCTGACCGCCGGCCGGTATGGCTCGGCCGAAGAAGAGCGTGTCGCGCTCGAAGGCGTCAAAGCCGGCGTCGCAGGTTCTGCCCGCCGTCGACGCGGAGGGCAACATGCCGCAACCCGCGAGCGCGGTCACCATGAGCGCGATCAGCGCCAGGCGGGTGCGGGGAGCAGCGTGCGCCATGAACATTCAGACCTTCTCAGGCCTCGGGGGCGATCGCCTCGGCGTATTCGTAGAGCGCACCGAGGATCTCTTCGCCGCGCTCGTCCGCGGTTTCAGAGAGCGCATCGACCTCGCTGAACAGCTGCTCGATGGTGCGCGCCCCGCCCTCGCCATGAAACAGGCGCGCCACGCGCAGCGCCTCCCAGCGTTCGGCCTCTTCGGGGGCAAGCGATTCAGGCCAGTTGCGCGCGCGGTAGCGGAACACGATTTCCTCCAGGCGGCCGTCGTCAAAACCGGTGCGGTCCTTGGCGAGTTCGCCGGCGGAAAGGCCGCGCAGCTGGTTCAGGCGCCGGCGGTCGGCATTGCCGACGAAGCCGCCGTAGAGGTCTTCATCGACATCCGGCGTAGCCTCCTTCGGCCGCGCGTACACCTGCGACCAGATCGCGCTCATGTCGGGCAGGTCGCGCGCGATGGCGGCGTGGCGCATCGCGGTGTCGAGGTCGACGCCCCAGCGCTCGGCCATCGGCGGCGCGAGCGTGCGCAGGTTGCCCACCACCATCGGCGATTTGTTGAGGTGGATGCCCTTGACCGGCAGGCGCACCACGCCTTCGGGCAGATCGGCGGTGCGGGTGAAGAGCCGCAGGCGCAGCGTTTCGACATCGAGGTCGCGCAGCTCGCTCGGGTCGTGGGCGAGGTCCCAGGCAAGCAGCTCGTTCTTGTTGGTCGGGTGGCTCGCCAGTGGCCACATCACGGCGAGGCAGCCGCGCTCCACCGGGAACATGCCCGAGACGTGCAGGAAGGGCTTGGCGGTTTCGCGCATCGCGGGCAGGCCGAGCTCGCTCGCGACGCGATCTTTCTTGTGCAAGCCAAAAGCGAAATCGAACAGCTTGGGCTGTCTGTCCCGGATGAGCCGCGCCAGCGCGATGGTCGCGCGCACGTCCGAGAGCGCATCGTGCGCCGACTCGTGCAGCAGGCCGTTGGCGCGCGCGAGGTCTTCGAGCTTGAAGCTGGGCTTGCCGTCTTCCTTCTTCGGCCACTCGATGCCCTCGGGGCGCAACGCGTAGGTGAGGCGCACCACGTCGAGCAGGTCCCACCGGCCACAGTCGTTCTGCCACTCGCGCGCGTACGGGTCGATCAGGTTGCGCCAGAACAGGAAGCGCGTCACCTCGTCGTCGAAGCGGATGGTGTTGTAGCCCACGCCGATGGTGCCGGGCTGCGAGAACGCGCGTTCGATCTGCGCGGCGAAGTCGTGCTCGGGAATGCCGCGCTCCAGGCACACCTGCGGCGTGATGCCGGTGATGAGGCAAGCCTCGGGGCTGGGCAGGTAGTCCGGCGCGGGCTTGCAATAGATCATCAGCGGCTCCCCGACTTCGTTCAACTCGGCATCGGTGCGGATGGCGGCGAACTGCGAGGGGCGATCGCGACGCGGCACGGCGCCGAAGGTTTCGTAGTCGTGCCAGAGAAAGGTGTGGTTCATTCAGAGCAAGGGTGAAAACAAGCGCGCAATGGCATCGCCGAGACGACGCCAGAAATTCTGTGGCCGGTTGGCGCGCACCGCGCCGGAACTGTGCAGGTCGGTCTCGAACTGCGCTGCCAGCGGCCGGGCCAGTTCGGGGCCGTAGACCACCGCGCAGACCTCGAAGTTGAGCCGGAAGCTGCGATTGTCGAAATTCGCGGTGCCGATCATCGCGCAATGGTCGTCGACCACCAAGGTCTTGGAGTGCAGCATGCGTGCCTTGTACTCCCAGACCTTGACGCCCGCGGCGATCAGCTCGTCGAAGTACGAGCGCGCGGCGGCGCTCACGATGGCCGAGTCGCTGCGGCGCGGCACGAGCAGGCGCACGTCGACGCCGCGCAGTGCGGCGCTCGTCAGCGCCATCAGCGCGGGCTCGCCGGGCACGAAGTAAGGCGTGGTGAGCCAGGCGCGGTGCGTGGCCGAATGGATCGCCTCGACGTGCATGCGGTGGATGGGCTCGAGCGCGTTGTCGGGGCCGCTGGTCACGATCTGCACGGGGATGTCGCCCGCGTCGATCTGCGGCAGCAGCACGGCCATGGTGGCGTCCATGCCGCGCGGGTCTTCGCCGGTGGCGTAGGTCCAGTCTTCGAGGAAGGTGGTCTGCAGCCAGCGCACCGCGCTACCCTCGATGCGCAGGTGCACGTCGTGGTAGGCGTCGGGGTTGGTGCGCTTGTCTTCCTCGTCGGTGATGTTCACGCCGCCAGTGAAGCCCACGCGGCCGTCGCACACCACGATCTTGCGGTGGGTCCGGTAGTTGGTCACCGGGCGCAGGCGTCGGCCGATCTTGGTGTCATGGAACAGCGCGACCTTCACGCCCGCCTCGTGCAGCGGCGCCATGAACTTGCGGCCGATGCGCTTGGAGCCGAGGGCATCGAGCAGCAAGCGGACGACGACCCCCTCTTTCGCGCGCTCGACCAGAAGGTCGCGCAGCGCGGTGCCGATCTTGTCGGGCTCGAAGATGTAGTACTCGAGGTGGATGTGGTTCTTCGCCGCACGCACCGCCTCGAAGATCGCATCGAAGGTGCGCGCGCCCCCCGAGAGCAGCTCCACATCGGACGCGCTCGACACAGGCAGCCCGCAGGCCGCGGTGCCCAGTCGCGCCATCTGCTGCAGCGCCGGAGGCGCGTTCTGCGCCGCGTCGCGCAACCGGGCAAGGTCAGCCTGCGCGGAAGCCCCGGCGCGGCTGCGCAACCGCTTGATGCGCTGCTTGCGCAAACGCTGCGGCCCGAGGAAGTAATAGATGACGAAGCCCGCGAACGGCAGCAGCGCCAGCGACAGGATCCAGCTCATCGTGGACACCGGCGCCCGCTTCTGCATCACGATCCAGATCGACAGCACGGCGATGTAGCCGCTCCACGCGAGGGAGAGGCCGGTTTTCCATTCGTGGCTGAGTTCGGGGAGGATCAAGGTAACGAAGACGGGTGGATGGATTTCGGCCGCCCAAAGAAAAAGGCCGGCAGCGCGATGCTACCGGCCTTTGGAGGCGGTTCCGCGGCCTCATCGGCCACGGAATGCCCGGTTTCTCAGCCTGCGGCGGCTTCTTCAGCCTCGGGCTTGGACTTGCCTTCCTTCTTCGGCAGCGGCTGGATGTCCAGCAACACTTCGTCCTTGTCGTCGAGGTCGACTTCGAGGCGACCGCCGTCGGTCAGGCGACCGAACAGCAGTTCGTCGGCCAGTGCACGACGGATCGTGTCCTGGATCAGACGCTGCATCGGACGCGCGCCCATCAGCGGATCGAAGCCCTTCTTCGCCAGGTGCTTGCGCAGCTTGTCGCTGAACGTGACTTCCACCTTCTTCTCGGCCAGCTGCGTTTCGAGTTGCAGCAGGAACTTGTCGACCACGCGCAGGATGATGTTCTCGTCGAGCGCCTTGAAGTTGACGATGGCGTCCAGCCGGTTGCGGAACTCGGGCGAGAACAGGCGCTTGATGTCGCCCATTTCGTCGCCCGCCTGACGCGGGTTGGTAAAGCCGATGGTCGCCTTGTTCATGGTCTCGGCACCCGCATTCGTCGTCATGATGATGATGACGTTGCGGAAGTCGGCCTTGCGCCCGTTGTTGTCGGTCAGCGTGCCATGGTCCATGACCTGCAGCAGCACGTTGAAGATGTCCGGATGCGCCTTCTCGATTTCGTCGAGCAGCAACACCGAATGCGGCTTCTTCGTGACAGCTTCGGTCAACAGACCGCCCTGGTCGAAACCAACGTAGCCCGGAGGCGCGCCGATCAGGCGGCTCACCGCGTGACGTTCCATGTACTCCGACATGTCGAAGCGGATCAGCTCGATGCCCATGATGTAGGCAAGTTGCTTGGCCGCTTCGGTCTTGCCGACGCCCGTGGGACCGGAGAAAAGGAACGAGCCGATCGGCTTGTCGCCCTTGCCCAGGCCCGAACGCGCCATCTTGACCGCGGAGGCCAGCACCTCGAGTGCCTTGTCCTGGCCGAACACCACGCTCTTCAAGTCGCGCTCGATCGTCTGCAGCTTGCTGCGGTCGTCGTTGCTGACGTTGGCCGGGGGAATGCGCGCGATCTTCGCGACGATTTCCTCGACCTCGGTCTTGCTGATGGTCTTCTTGCGCTTGCTCGGCGGCAGGATGCGCTGCGCGGCACCGGCTTCGTCGATGACGTCGATCGCCTTGTCGGGCAGATGACGGTCATTGATATACTTGGCGCTCAGCTCGGCGGCGGCCTGCAGGGCTGCCACCGCGTACTTCACGCCATGGTGTTCCTCGAAGCGCGACTTCAGGCCCTTGAGGATGTCGACGGTTTCCTGCACCGACGGCTCCACCACGTCGACCTTCTGGAAACGACGCGACAGGGCCGCATCCTTCTCGAAGATGCCGCGGTATTCGGTGAACGTGGTCGCACCGATGCACTTGAGCTGGCCGCTCGAGAGCGCGGGCTTCAGCAGGTTCGACGCGTCGAGCGTACCGCCCGAAGCTGCGCCCGCACCGATCAGCGTGTGGATTTCGTCGATGAAGAGCACGGCGTTCGGCTTGTCCTTCAGCGACTTGAGCACGCCCTTCAGGCGCTGCTCGAAATCGCCGCGGTACTTGGTGCCGGCCAGCAATGCGCCCATGTCGAGCGAGTAGACCTGCGCCTCGGCGAGGATCTCGGGCACGTCGCCCTGGGTGATGCGCCATGCCAGGCCTTCCGCAATTGCGGTCTTGCCCACACCGGCCTCGCCCACGAGCAGCGGATTGTTCTTGCGCCGGCGGCACAGGATCTGGATGACGCGCTCGACCTCGTATTCGCGGCCGATCAGCGGATCGATCTTGCCGTCCTTGGCGAGCTGGTTGAGGTTTTGGGTGAACTGCTCGAGCGGCGATGCCTTCTCGTTGCGTTCACCGCCGCCCTCTTCGCCTTCACCTTGAGGCGCTTCACCGCTGCCCTTGACGGCTTCCGGCGGATCGCTCTTCTTGATGCCGTGGGCAATGAAGTTCACCACGTCGAGGCGGGTCACGCCCTGCTGGTGGAGGTAGTAGACGGCGTGCGAGTCCTTCTCACCGAAGATCGCGACCAGCACGTTGGCGCCGGTGACTTCCTTCTTGCCGTTGCCGGTGGACTGCACATGCATGATGGCGCGCTGGATCACGCGCTGGAAACCCAGCGTGGGCTGGGTGTCTACATCGTCGGTACCCGCCACTTGCGGCGTGTTGTCCTTGATGAAGTTGGTGAGCGACGCCCGAAGGTCGTCGACGTTCGCCGAGCAGGCGCGCAGAACCTCTGCGGCGCTCGGGTTGTCCAGCAAAGCGAGCAGCAGATGCTCCACGGTGATGAACTCGTGGCGCTGCTGCCGGGCCTCGACGAAGGCCATGTGCAAGCTGACTTCCAGTTCCTGGGCAATCATGTGATTTCCTTTTGCCTTGCTGTAAATAAGTTCTCAGATGGGTTGGAGCTTGCGCAATTCAACAGGTTCACGCAACTGGCTCACTGACACATTGCAGCGGGTGCCCAGCCTGCTGCGCGGCCTCCATGACCTGATTCACTTTAGTGGCTGCCATGTCGCGGGAATAAACCCCACAGACACCGCGGCCATCGAGGTGGATCTTCAACATGATCTGCGTCGCGGTTTCGCGGTCTTTGCTGAAGTATTCCTGCAGCACCACGATCACGAACTCCATGGGGGTGTAGTCATCGTTCAGCATGACCACCTGGTACATCTGGGGCGGCGCAGTTTTCTGCGGCCGGCGCTCCAGAACGACCGAATCTCCGTCATCCCCGGCCGGTTTTTGGGCCGGGGGGGTGGGGGGAGTCTTGGGAATTCTCGTTGCCATGAAAAAGATTCTATAGAGCGTGCAAGCACCGTGCCGACGCGAGAAGACTTGGTGGCGCGTATTCGACAAATCAAGAGCCTTGCGCCGCGTACGACAGCATGAAGCGCGAAATAACTCGGCGAATTGCCGGCCTGCTCAGATATTGCGCAGGATTGGCTTATTTGGCGCTGACATTTTCCGGCTGCGCGGCTGGACCGGAGGCGGCAAATCGGGCGGCAATGCGTCGATTTCCTCATCGGTGAGCTCCCTTTCGGGCTCCTCTGCCACGACGACAGGCACTGGTTGCGGTGCGCGGACGCTCATTGCTTCATGCATATCCGCAGGAGCCGGAGGCGGCACAGGTGCCGATTTTTTCCCCAGGTCACGACCCGATGGCTGCGCCGCGTTCGGCCTGGAAGCAACGGGCTCCAGCAGCAACGCGCGCCACTCGGCCTGCCTGCGTTCTTCCTGCTCCGACTGCCAGCGCTTCTGTTCGCGCAACAACTCCTTGTGGCGCTCCTTGTGCTGCCGCCCCAGAAACTCAAGTTCAACCCGAGCCGCCTGCTGCACCCACTGCGGCACGCACAGCAAGGCTTGCTGCAAGTCCCGCTGAACTTGCTCGCTGGCGAGTTCGAAAGCCCGTCGCTGCGCCTTCAGCTGCGCGCGAGCCGTCTGCGAAAAGACCCAGGCGCCCAGACCCGCACCGAGCGCTCCCAGGACGATGCAGGTCAACAGAAAGCAGATCTGCATCTCAAACCCCATCAAGCGCGTTCCCCCTCTGCATCCCATTTATGCAAAAGGTCGAGCGGAATGGCATTGGCCACCAGCGCAAAACGCTGGCCGACCATGCGCTCGGCCTGTTTGAGCAACACCGCCACCGGGCTGCTGGGTTCGTGGTTTTCGAACCACTCGCGTGCGTTGCGAATGGCCCGAAGCACGTCGTCGCGCGGAGCGAGACCGGAAACGCCCGGGTGCGCGGCGCCTTCTCGAGATGGGACAGGCTCGGCGCGGTGGATCGCGTCGATTTCGTCGAAAGGCTTCAGGAGGTCGATCAGCGCTTGAAGTGAAGGCGCGTCCCCACCCAGCTGGCGTGCCGCCCAGCCAGCGATCTGCCGGGTTGCCCGCAGTGCCTGCGACAACAGGTTCACCGGAGCGTCGGCATCGCCCTTCGCAGCAAGACGCAGTTGGGCAAGCTGCTGGGCAACAGATTCAGGACTCAGCGCGTCCGCCAGGCGCGGCACCGACCAGGAACGCTCGATTTCACGCACCGTCAAGTGCCTCGCGGCATTGGCCGCGACAACGATCTCCCGCACATCGCCCAGCAATCCATCGGGATCCGCCAACGCCGCCAGGGCGTTAGCGCGCACCGCCGGATCACGCTCCCCCTCGACAACGAGCTGCGGATGCACCTCATCGGGCCAGCGCTCCAGAACTTCCGAGAGCACGGTCAACGACTGCGCGAGCCCCGCGGCCTGCGCCACCCTTGCGCGCGCCCGGCACAACCAGACGAACAGGCTGATGTCCCGGGTCCGCAGCAGCAGGCGGCGGCAATCGCGCTCGATCTCGGCCCAGTTCGGCGCTTCCGGCGTTCCGACGAACTGCCCATATTGCGCATCGCCGCGCGGTGACATGCGCGAGAGCAGCACGGCGTACTCCGCGTCGTATTCAAGGCTGGGACCGCAAGGGTCCCTGGCGTTCAAGGGTTCGAGTTCGACGGCCGGTACGAGAGGTCTGGCAACGTAGGTCATGGATATCGCGAGAAAGAAAGAGTCAGAAGAGTCAGTGAACGGCCTGGGTGACCCGAGTGGACTGGGTATCGCCGCGATGGCGCGAGCCGATGTATTGCTCGGGCTCGAACACCATTCCCACGGTGAAGCCGACAACTTGCGCGGCTTGGCCCTGCGAACCTCCCAGCCATGTGGACCATCCGAGCTTTTCCGAATCGTCGAGGCGGGCGGGCGGCGTGCTGTCGTTGCGCAGACGCAGCTCGACCTCCCAGACAAACTCGTGGCCGATGAAGCCCCGCACCCATTCGACGAGCAACGGAAGGTCTCGCCCGTGGGGGGTGAAGCGCAGGTACTGGTCGAGCGTCAATGGCCCGATCACCAGCCGGAACTTGTTCTGCCGATCGGCCACGACCTCCCCCGCAATCGCCCCCACCGCCATGACACTGGAAGCGCGAGCCTGGCCGAGGCGGCACTCGTCTTCGTCGTCGATGCGAATCCAGTGCAGCACGAACTCCTGGAGCTGCACGGGTACGGCAAAGAAGCGGGCGAGCGTGGCAGCCAATCCGTCGGGGTTGCGGGCCTCGCGGGTCAGGTGCGTCGAGGCGGCGAGGCGGGCATGCGTGGGCAGTGCCGAGTCGCGGATCTCCAACGGGTCATGCCCCGTGAGGCGAGCCACGTAGCGACTGAAGGCTTCGTCCTCGGCGCGGTCCAGCCCCGCCGCAGCCTGGCTCTGCGCCCACGCGCGGTACATGTGCGTCAGGTAGCGGTGGTGGAAAAGGTCCAGGAAATCCGCCAATGTGCTGTCGTTGTGGTTCTCGACGCGGTCGCGGATCAGCTCCGTGTAATGCAACGGAAGTGGTCCGTTGGGACCCAGCAGGCCCAGGCCGTACACGCGCACCATGGGAAGGTTCGGGTTGTTTCCCGAGCGTGGCAGCACCGCTCCCGGAAAGGCCGGTTGTTGCTCGCCCGGCAGCGCGGCGCCGGCGATTTCGCGCGGCGCGAATATCAATGCCGCCACCTGTCCCAATCGAAAGGACTCCTGCTGCGGACGGCTGGCGAGCCCGATCGGGGGCTGCGCCGAACAAGCCGCACCGATGCGCCTCAATACGGCAAAGAAGCCGAACTTCCAGGGGGCATCGCGCAAACGCGCGAACATTTCCTGCAGCGCAGGTCTCGCAGGAGATTGCCTCACAGAGCGCCTTCGCGATCGCTGTCGCCACGGCGAGCGCCTGCACCGGTCGATCCGATCCGGACATGGCTGTCCGGCGAGAGCTCGTGATGCTCGCGCCGCGTGAGGCTGGGCAACGGGACCCTGGTCTCGCGGGCAAGCTCTGGCGCGAACATGCCCAGCAGCTCCTGCGAGGGCTCCACATCGAGAAGGCCCGATCTCGCGAACGGTTCGAACGCCTCGATGACCTGGTCGATGCCTTCGCGCGGCAGAAGAATGTCTCGCAGCAACGGATACGCCTCGGCCTGCCTGCTCAACTCTTCCAACGTGGGGGCCGCCTCCGTACCGAAAGCCACGAAGCCCTCCCAGGGAGTGCGGCCGGCGAGCTGGCCGGGATCCTGGACCACGCGCACGAATTCCTCGTGCAACGCGTCCAGCAGAACATCTGCAGGCCCGGCATCGAGTGACGGCCCGGCGGAAGGCGCGGTCCGCGCTTCGAGCCGCGGTCTTTCGTCAAGCAACGCGGCCAAGGTGTCCGCGGCGGGGCGAGACCTTGCACCCGCGATATCGAGCACCCCGAAAGGATCAGCAAGAGGATCGATTCGCCGGCCTTCGTCGCTGCCCTGGTCATCCAGGGCGCGCAGATCGACGGCTTGTGGCGATGCGGAGCCGATGTTCCGGTCTTCAGGCACGCCCAACTGGACCGTTTGTGCTTCGAGGGCCACAGGCATACGTTCGGGCGCCTTTCGGGCCTCTTGCGCCCCCTGCTCCAGCACGAAGCGCAGCAGCCCCAGTTCGAGCGTATCCCCCACGGCGACAGGCACCACCGCGCCTGCCCGGACTCGCCTGCCGTTGCGCGCGCACATCAGCGTGTAGCTGCCATTGCGCAATTGCCATCCCTCCGATTCCCCGCACCAGGCAATGCGGCACAGATTGGCGACGCCTCCTGCGCCAACGCTGCGGTGCCCGGCACCCGGCTGGAGGATGTCGGCCATGCCTGCACCGGCCGGCGGAATCCACATGGTTTCATCTCGCGCCTCGCCGCCGCTGTGGGTGAGGCGAAGAACCAAAGAAGCCATGTGGGTACTCCCCATGCGAGGACCGCCGGTGTTCACGGCGAGACGCTCCACAGTCTTATCAGCTTGTTGGCCGCACCGATGAACCGGCCGTTGACATCCTGTTGCCAGAACGCACTTTCGGCACGTACGCCCTGCAGGCGATGCGGCCAATCGGCCCAAGGAAGATAGCGGACGCCATGCAGTTCGGCCGCAGGATCGTTGCGAGGGGCCGGGCCCGTTCGCTGATCGAGCAGGGCTTGCATCCAGCGAACGCGCTGTACGGAGAAGTTCTTTTCCAACTCGCGGCTCTCCGCCCGCAAAGCATGCAACGTCGCCTTCAGGGCCTGAATATCGGCAAGGCCCATGCATGCCTGGCGGGCGACGGCGCGCGCAAGCCAGAACTGCCAATCGAGCGGCTGACGAAGCTGCGCCTCGAAATGCCGCATGGCTTGGCGTGGCAACTGTTGCTGATAGATCACCAGGGGACGAGGCCGCCCGTCCCTGTCGACAGACAGCGCAATCACGCCAAGCACAAACCGTCGCCGCGCAAACGGCAAGGTGCCGGGCGGCAGCGCGAAAGCGACCGGCACCGAAGTGGCCCTCGCGGTGGCCTCGATGTCCGCGTCAAGGCCGTGCGCCGCGAACCATTGCGTCCATGCCTGGCCTTCACCATGCCGCACGCCGCTGCATACGATGTCCGTGTAACCCGGCAGCCTGCCCCAGATAGCGGGCGGAGATGTGCGCCAGGGAGCGATCAGTCTTGAGAGCATGGGATCAGAACTTCAGGCCGCTCGACCTGGGCAGCGGAAGCCCTTGAGCACATCGCTGCTGAGCGGGTTGGGCTGACTGCCGGAATTGATGTCGATCAACGCCTTGCGACCGTCGAATGAATATTCGACGCTCAGTCGACCCGGCGTCGCTGTGTTCACGATGCGCCCCTTTTCGAGCAATCGGAACAACGCCCATGGACCGCTGGCCAGAAAGGTCGAGGTAGGGCCCGAGATTCGCGGATTGGCCGTGATCTCCGCCATTGCACCGCCACGCGGTCCCGGCCAGTGAACGGTGAACGCCTGCACCGGGCCATGGATGTAGCGCTGGCCCTGCCCGTCGATGTCGATGATCAGGTCGGTGATGCTGGGTTCCAGTTCGAGCACCCGCAGGTCCATCTTCCAGGCCAGCTTCTTGCCGCCCGCATCGCGGAAGAAAAGATCGCGGATCTGCTGGGCGCGGTAGAAGGCATCGAGGTTCGGCCCGCTCTGCGCCAGTAGCTTGAGCAGTTCGCCAAGCAATGTCGGCCCGGTGGTCGCGGGTATTGGCGCCACTGCACCGGCAACCCCCTCCGCGCCGGCGGAGGCCTGGACCATGTTCGGGTCCTTGTAGCGCCATGGGCGCACGCTGGTATCGACATAGGAAGCCAGGTACTTGTTGAAGAACTCGTCCGCGGCGCCGCTCACGGCGAAGACCTGCGTGAAGTCTTCGATGGATGCGTCCTGCGCTACCGCAGCCAGCGGATAGCGCCCCTCCACGCCACGCTTGCACGGTTCGCTGACCTGCATCGCCATCAGGCCCATGATGCGGTCGAGTTGCTGCTGGGCCTGATTGCGCAGGATGCCTGTGGAGCCGAGCGCCACCTTGTCACCGCCGCTCGTGGCCAACGCGGTCAGCACCTCGCGAAACGGTGCCGGGAGTTTCCCGGCCTCCAGCTTCAGCCGCGCACCGACTTCGGAGCCTCCGGGCGGCAGGCTGCCCGCCGTCAGCGCCGTATCGGCGACGACCAGCAGCGTGTAGAACTCGTTGACAAGGCCCGAGATCGTTTCGAGCCCCGGCTTGGCGCCGGCGGCTCCGGCGTTTCCGGCGCCGATGTCCGGCTGGCCCGTCACCACTTCGCGCAACGCGGCAAAGCGGTTGTCGACGATTTCCTTTTCGAGTCGTTCCTCCGCGCGAATGCCCAGATTCCTGCCTATGGCGCTGGTCTGCTTGCTCAGTTCATCGGAGGCCTTGTCCAGGAACCCCTTTTCCTCCTGGGCACGCACGACCAGCGGACGCGACAGCGTGGTTTCGCGCGCCGCCGCACGCGCCAGCCGCGCCAGCGGCGAGTCGGGCGCGGCAAACTGGCGCAGCACGCTCAGGTCGAACCCCAGGCTGGTGCCGGTGGTGTCGCCGCCCCCGACCGTGCGAATCGATTCGAGAAAGGCTTCCCAGTGCTGGGCATATTCGCTCAGATACTGGCGACGGATGTCATCAAGGAACGGATCGTTCTGCAACTTGCGGGCAGCGGCGTCGAGCACGGCCGAGGCATTGCGCCCCATCACCCATGCGTCGTCGTCAATGGCCTGCCCGACGAATTCCGGCAGGCGCTTGCTGAACACATCGTGGTATCCGTCGTAGGTGAAGAGGCCCGGCACCCCTTTCTCGAGCGGCAGGCCGCTGGCACGGGAGAACACGGTGCCGGCTTGCGGCCCGACTGCCCGGATCAATGTGAACTCCTGGGGGGCCTCACGCAGCATTGCCGCCTTGGCGCGTTCGTAGACGCGTTGCGTCGAGGTGTTGCTGTTCAGGAAGTCCTGCACGGCACGCACGAGCACCTCGTTGGGCAGCGACGCCGACTGCACCGGACGCTCACCGGAAAAGAGTGTCGTGGCATGGCCTGTCATCGAAGCACGTCCGCCAAAGGCTGCGGCACTGTCGGTGCGTTCCCAGTCCTTGAGAACCCAGTTGCCGACGTCCTGGGCGCCTCCATTCATGTACCGGTGCTTGTCGTGCAGGAGCTTGTAGACGCGCAGGGTTTCATAGGCGGCCTTCGCGTCGCCGTCCTTCATGCTCTGCGTCAGCACGGCCTCCATGCGCTGCAGGATGGTCGGCAGCAAAGTGTGGTCCTGCAGCTGGGCATAGGTGTCGGCAGTCGCTGCAAGCACCGGTGGCACGCTGTACAGGCCATAGCGAAAGCTGCCCGGCGGGCTGTCGACGTCCAACCCCGTGTAGCCGGGCAACTCGCGTGCGCCATTCAGCACATCCGGCACGCCGGACGGCTTGAAATTGCCGAACAGCGCGCTCACCTGTCCCGCGAGCACGTCGGTACGCTGGCCAACGGTGTCCAGGTATCGGCGGTTGTTTCCGAAGCTCACTGCCAGCGCACCGGCCAGCCACATGAAGATCACCAGCGCCAAGGCATGCCCCAGCAGGCGCAAGAGCCGGAACCGAAATTCCCAGCGCAGATTGGGCCTCACCAGGTGAGCTTCCGGGATGACGACCTTGGTCAGCAGCTCCTGGAGGAAGAACCCTTGCTGACCTTGTTCGGACGACGTGCCCGCGGCCTGCATATTCGAAGATGACGACAGGCCGAGGCTGCGCTGCAAGCGCTGGACCAGCGTCCCGGGGTCGGCGGGCACCTCCATATGGGCTTGCGCACCGCTCGTGAAATACACGCCGCGCAGCGTGTCGTGCAACTGGGTCCTGTCGAAACGCGAGACCAGAAAGATCTGGTCCAGCATCGGCACCAGCGGCACAGCCAATGCGGCCAGTTCCTTGGGCAGTGCGAACAGGCGCTTGCGGCGCTCGACGTCGAACTCCTCGTTCAGCCTCGCTCGAAGGCCATCGGCCAGCCGGTCGTTGAGCAGCGCAAGCTCCGCATCCACCTGCGTGCGCAGGGTGTCTCTGACCTGCACGCCGGGCCGCACGTTCTTCAGGCCGCGAAATGGCAACGCGAAGCCCCAGGCCTGCATGCGCCCTTCGCTGGTGAGCGCTTGAAAGTATTCGCTGAAACCCCGCAGCAGATCCATCTTCGTGACGACCACATACACGGGAAAGCGAATGCCCAACTCCTGGCGCAGTTCGGTCAGGCGGTCGTGCACCAGGCTCGCATGCTCTGCACGCTCCATCTCGGTCATGGTCAGCAGCTCGGCTGCATCGAGCGCGACGATCACGCCGTTGAGCGGCGCACGCGTGCGGTGCTTGCGCAGCAGACCGAGGAAAGCGAGCCACTCGACCGGATCGGTCGTGGGATTGCGCTCCTGAGTGGTGTAGCGGCCTGCCGTGTCGATGAACACGGCCTCGTTGGCAAACCACCAATCGCAATGCAACGTGCCCCCTTCCGACTTGAACACCACGCGCTTCGAAGCATTGCCCATCTGGCGCGCCAGGGGAAACTGCAGCCCGGCATTGAGCAGCGCCGTGGTTTTTCCTGCACCGGCGCTGCCGATGACCATGTACCAGGGCAACTCGTACAGATAGCGATTGCCTTCGAACAGGCGACGCAATCCACCGCGACCGCGCAGGCCTTTGAGTTGCGCCAAGGCGCGACGGACTGCGGCGGTGACCGTCTTGATCTCTTCCTTGGCCGTCTCGTCCTTGCCCGCATCCTTTCCGAAGCTCAGCACCTTTGCGAGCAGGTCCTCGTTGTTGCGCAAGGCCTGCCAGAAACGATAGAGCCAGTACAGCGCATACAGCAGCAGGATCGCGCCAATGATCGCCACGCGCACGCCGGCCGACGCGAGCGGCTTGGCCGCACCTATGTCCAGCAAGGGGCCCGCCTGCCAGAGCAGCAGGCACAGCGCGGCCACCCCGACAAGACTGTACGGCCCCGAAACGAGCCAGAGGATGCCAAGCACCAGCAGCAGCACGATGAAAGCCACGCGCACGCCAACCGAAGCCAGCGGACGCAGTCCATCCACGGCAAGCAGAGGACCGACGAACCAGATCGCCATTGCCAGCAGCACCATGACGACGAAGGCCAGCATCTGCCGGGAAAAAAGAAATGCCAGGAACTGTTTGAGGTATTGCATGAGTGACTCCCGCTCTGCCTCTAGCGCGCCGCCGGCGTTGCGGCTGGCGACGCGGCACTACCGCCGTCGCCCTGGATGACGACGATGTCGACACGGCGATTCCTGGCGCGCCCGGCGGCGGTTGCACCGTCGGCCAGCGGCATCGTGTCGCCGCGCCCTTCGGTACGAATGCGCGACGCCACCACGCCCTTGCCCAGGAGCACGGCGGAGACTGCATCGGCCCGCTTCTCGCTCAATACCTGGTTGTTGGGAAACTCGCGGGTCTTGATCGGGCGGTTATCGGAGTGGCCGGTGATCTGGACGGAACCCGAGACCTGGTTGATCTCGTCCGCCACCTTGTCCAGGACCGGAAGGATCTTTGCGTTCAGGCGCGCCTGACCCGGGACGAACATGTCGTCGCCCCTGAACGTGACTGCGCTGCGGTGCTCGTCCTCTTCCACGCTCACGGTGCCGCGTGTGATCTCGGGAGCCAGCAGCTCTTTCAGGCGCAGCGGTTTGACCACAGGCGCTGGCGGCGCGGGCGGCGGGCGCATCCGGCCGATGGCGGCGATGCGTTGCTCCACGTCGGCGCTGGTCTGCAACAGCTGGTACTTGTACCAGGCGAAGAGTCCGCACAAGACCAGTGTCAGCAGCGACACCGTCACCCACACCGGAATGCTGCGCAACAGGCCGAACGTACCCGCGCCCACGCCCTTCCAGTGCGGGGAGAGATCGCGCGGAACTTCACCGCGCGCCGTACCAAGCAGCGTGAAGAGCCGATGGCGAACCGTCTCCAGCTGCCGGCGCCCGTTGGTCGCCGTGCCGAAGCGTCCTTCGAAGCCCAGCCCCAGGACCTGGTACATCAGCTCGAGCAGATCGATGTGCTCCTGCGGGTTGGCGGCCAGGCGCCCGACCAGCAGGAAGAACTTGTCGCCGCCCTTCGTGTCACCGTGGAATTTCGCGGCCAGCTGCTGTCCGGCCCAGATGCCGGCCTCGCCATTCTTGCCACCGCCCCACTCCGTGCTGTTGGCCGCCTCGTCGAGTGCGGTACACAGCGAATAGCTTGCCGCGACCACATGCTCGTGCCTGATCTGCGCGCTGCCGCAGAGCGATTGAAAGCTCGCGACCTCACGCTCCAGCAACTGATGCAGGGTCGTCACCCCTTCGCTGCCAAGCGTCGCCGGCATGTCCGCGAGTGCGCGCAGCAGCGGCTGCGCCGCCTCGAGCAGGGGATTCCTGGCGGCAGTGACTGCGACCAGGCGCACTTGCATCGATGGCTCCGGGGCGAGATGCACACCCTTCTCGGGATCGCCCGGCCGGGAATCGTCGGGTGAAGAGCCGGCAGACGGATCGAGCCCTCTCGAGTCGTCGTGGAGCTCTTCATTGTTGCGCATGGGATCGTCGAGGAAGGGCTTCATTTCTCTCGCACACCCCAGAGTTCAAGACGCAGACCGGGGAACTCGCCCGCCACGTGCAATGCCAGTCCGCCATGCTTGACCATGTGTTCCCACAGCGGCCCGCGCGAGTCGATCTGGAAATAGACAAAGCCTGCGTTGAAGGGAATCTGGCGCGGCGGCACCGGCAGCGTTTGCAGCGGAATGCCAGGCAAATGAGAGCGGATGAGTTCGCCGAGCCGATCGCTCGGCCCGACCTTGCAGCGCGCCGGAAACTCGCTGGCCAACTGATCGGGCGGCGTATGAGCGGCCACGGCGAACACGAGGCTGGAGAAGCCTTGCAGTTCCGACGGCTCGACACTTGCCACGCGCACGCCGTTGGCGCGATTGGCGAGGGGAATGCTCTGCGCGCTGCGAACCAGCACATCGTTGAGCAACGCCTGCACATCGGCGATCAGTCCTCTGAAAGACAGGCAGGGATCGATGTGCCGGTAGGCCGGATGCTCGATGGGGCGCCGCGTGCTCGCGCGCACAAACGTTGCAAGCTCGCCGCTGAGGGAACACAAGGCGGTGTAGAGCACTTCCGGCGAGGTCTCCCGCACGCGCAGCCAGTGTTCGAACAAGGGCTCGTAGCGATTGAGTATCTGCAGCAGCAGGAAGTCGGACACTTCGGCCGATTCGCTCGATTTGCCATCATTGCCGCTGAGCCGGGCCGCGAGTGTTTGCGCGCGAAGACGACACAGGCCGTGCAGGTTCGTCACCCAGTCCGCCAGCAGCGGGCTCGCGCCGTAGCCGGCGACGGGCGGGATCAGATACGGATCGGTGGCGATGCTTCCGTCGGAGCGCAGCACCGTCACCTTGGCGAGCGGAAGACCGATCCAGGCATCCGTCAGCTCTCTTTGCGGAAGCAGGCGCAAGCGAAGGCGCGAAAGCTGCACCGTCTTGGGACCTTGCCCGATGGAATTCGCGTCACGCAGTTCGGTGTCGAAAACCGAGAAGCGTGCGAGCGAGGCCGCAGCCGCAGCCCCGTCGTCGAAGGTCGTTTCCTCGCCGTTGGGCGTGCGAATGGGCACGGCCAGATGGATGACCTGCTCCAGATGCTCCGGCTGGATGGTGAGCGGTGCGGGCGGCAGCGTCTGGCCGGGGGCATCGAAAGGCGTGCCGTCCGAAAAAATGCCCGCGGCACTGGCAAGCACGAGCTTGCCAAGGGACAGGGACTCGGCGTCGATGCTGTAGTGATTGAAGCCCCAGTAGAACGGGCTGAGCGAGGCTGTGCGCTTGTGCGCGAGGTGTTCGAGATAGCGCTCCTGCTGCTGGAACAGCTGCGGGCGCAGGAAGAGCCCTTCGCTCCAGGCGACTTTGTTGTACCAACTCATGGGATCGATCGTTGTGCGTTCAAGTCGCAGGCCTATTTGAGGGGGGTGAGCTGGATGCCCTTGGCTTGAAGGTCGATCTGCAGCCTGAGCTTGTTCGCCGGCAGGACCGAGCGGTACCAGGCGACTTCCGGTGCGGGATCGATCTTTTGCACCGCTCGCCAATCGGCTTGCGCGAGATCGCGATAACCGGCGACGACACCGATGGCAGCGAGGTCGGGGTGCGACTTGCGGCGGATGGTCTTGACATCGCCTGGCCGCAGGATGAATTCGTCTCGAACGAGCAGTTCGCTGCCAATCAGGGCCTTGTCATTGCTGGAGAGCGAAAAGTAGTCGGCTGCTTCGAAGACGCCTTCCGACTTGAGTTCGTAGATGCGCACCAGGATGGGCGCCGCCCTCCCCTTGTCGTCGGGATTGACGCCGGCCTCAGCCGTGATCGTGATGTCGAGCTTTGTCTGCTCTCGCGGATAGGAGAACTGGGCATGCGAGGGCTGCGCCGCGAGCAGCGCGAACGCCAGGACGAGCGACGAGAGCACCACGAAAAGCCATTGCCGCGAGGCGGTTCGCCGGGGACAAGGCACATTGAATGACATGCTGGAAAGGACGTGATGAGATCCGGAGACGGGGACAGCCATCGGCAGCGCAACGCACTGTCGTGCGCCACGCTGTCCGGGGTCGAGAAGCCCTGAGCGGACTCAGGCCCTGCCGTTGCCGTCAGGACTCCTTGTTGCCCTTGATGTCGTAGCCGGCCGTGACGGCACCGCCGCTGCCACCCTGGGCGTTCTGCACCGAGTACTCCTGCTTGATCTTCGAGAAAGACAGGCGAACGCGTTCCCTGACGCGCAACTCATCGGCGTTCGAACCAAAGGGCTGGACGGCGGTGATGATCACGTCGGAGAACGTGAACTTGAGGTACTCGAGCGGATTGCCGCCGGCCTTGCGGACGGTGAGCTTCGCCTCCTGGACGTGCTTGCCTGTCAGGCAATACTTCATCAGGTTGGGACTCGATCGATCGACGTAGTGCTCGAACTCCAGGTCCTCGACCGTGGCTTTGCCGGCGCCGCCGCCCGAGCCTGCATGCATGGTGGATTCCTGGAAGGCCTTCCAGTTGAAGGCCAGGACCTCGATCTCGTTCTTGTGATCGGAATCCTGGGATTCACCTTCGATCCCATTGATCTTCAAAAAAATGTCTTGCGTCATAAAAACTCCCTGAACTTTGTTTTTTCAATAGCTGACTGATGCTCTCCAGCGCCCCGTCGGCGCTTCGAGCGACTTCGCGGGTGGCGTCTTCGCGCCACTTCATCGAACGACTTGGAACGGTTGGAAGCGGGCCGGTCAGGCCGCCTCCTTGAGAGACGGCAGCTTCGCGACGAGGCGCAGTGAAACGGTCAGACCCTCGAGCTGGAAATGCGGACGCAGGAAGAACTTCGCGCTGTAGTAGCCGGGATTGCCCTCGATGTCTTCCACCACGACTTCAGCCGCCGCGAGCGGCCTGCGCGCCTTGGTTTCCTGCGACGAGTTCGCGGGATCGGCATCGACGTAATGCATGATCCATTCGTTGAGCCAGCGCTGCATGTCCTCGCGCTCCTTGAAGGAACCGATCTTGTCGCGAACGATGCACTTGAGGTAGTGCGCGAAACGGGTGCTCGCGAACAGGTACGGCAGGCGGGCCGACAGGTTGGCATTGGCCGTCGCGTCCGGGTCCATGTACTCCTGCGGCTTCTGCATGGACTGCGCACCGATGAAGGCGGCGTGATCGGTGTTCTTGCGGTGCACCAGCGGGATCAGGCCTGCCTTGGCGAGCTCGGCTTCGCGGCGGTCCGAGATGGCGATCTCGGTCGGGCACTTCATGTCGAAGCCACCGTCGTCGGTCGGGAAGGTGTGGCATGGCAGGTTTTCCACCGTGCCACCCGACTCCACGCCGCGGATCATCGTGCACCAGCCGTAGAGCTTGAAACTGCGGTTGATGTTGACGGCCATGGCATAGGCCGCATTGCTCCAGACGTAGTTCCGGTGATCAGCGCCCTCGGTTTCCTCTTCGAAGTCAAACTCGTCGACCGGGTTGATCTTTGCGCCATAAGGCAAGCGGGAGAGAAAACGCGGCATTGCGAGGCCGACGTAGCGCGAATCCTCGGTGTTGCGCAACGAATTCCAGGGTGCATGTTCGAGGTTCGAGGTGATCTTCGCCAGGTCGCGGGGATTCGCAAGCTCTTGCCACGACTCCATGCCGAGCAGCGAAGGTGCCGATCCCGCGATGAACGGCGCATGCGACGCGGCCGAGATCTTGGCAATGGCGCCGAGCAGTTCGACATCGGGCGGCGTGTGGTCGAAGTAGTAGTCCGCCACCAGGCAACCGTAGGGCTCGCCGCCGAGCTGTCCGTACTCTTCCTCGTAGATGCGCTTGAAGATCGGACTTTGGTCCCAGGCAATGCCCTTGTGGCGACGAAGCGTGCGACGCACTTCGTCCTTCGACACATCCATGAAGCGGATCTTGAGCTTCTCGTCCGTCTCGGTGTTGTAGACCAGATGGTGCATGCCGCGCCAGGCTGACTCGACCTTCTGGAACTCTTCCTTGTGCAGCACGAGGTTGATCTGCTCCGAAAGCTTTCGATCGATCTCCGCAATGATGGCCTCGATGCTGCTGTAGGCATCGTCGGTCATGGTCGCGGCATTGACGAGCGCCTGCTCGGCCAAAGTGCGAACGGCCGCTTCGACAGCGCCGCGGGCCTCCTCGGTCTTGGGCTTGAACTCCCTGTCCAGCAGGGACGCAAAGTCGGAGGGATTGGCGTACTGCGCCGTCACGGGTGCATCGAGCACGGATTCGCTTGTGGTGTTCATTTGAAGTACCTTGGTTCGGATTCACACCGCCGAGTCGGCAGTCGGTGCATCGTTGTGATCTGTTGCCGTCCGGGGCTTGGGCGCCTGCGCCAGTGATTTCATGAGCGCGGGGTCTTGCAGCAGCTTGTTGAGCAGGCCTTCGGCACCGGCCTTTCCGTCCATGTATGTCTGGAGATTGGCAAGCTGGGTGCGCGCCTCGAGCAGCCGGCTCAACGGCTCGACCTTGCGAGCCACGGCGGCCGGCGAGAAGTCATCGATGCTCTCGAAGGTGATGTCGACCATGAGCTGGCCCTGGCCCGACAGCGTGTTGGGTACGGCGAAGGCCACGCGCGGCTGGATTGCCTTCATGCGCTCGTCGAAGTTGTCGATGTCGATGTCGAGAAACTTGCGGTCGGCCACCGGCGGCAATGCCTGGGTGGGTTTGCCGGAAAGGTCGGCAAGGACCCCCATGACGAAAGGCAGCTCGATCTTCTTCTCCGAGCCGTAGATCTCCACGTCGTATTCGATCTGCACGCGTGGCGCCCTGTTGCGGGCGATGAATTTCTGACTGCTGTTGTTGTTTGTCACGAAAACTCCCTGATGAAAACTAAGAAATAGAGCCCTGGAAACACTGCGCTTCGACGCTTCAGACGTATTCGGTATGGCAGGTGACGACATCTCCTTCCTGCAAGTGCGGCCCTGCTTTGCCGAGCGGTCCTGCGTCGACGGAGATCCGGGCGATCGTTCGCTTTTCCTGCAAGGCGGCGAGCCACTGCCGCGACAGGACCGGGAGCAGGTTCTGCTCGATGAAGCCCGTCAGGCGGCGTGCGCCGGTTTCATGCGTGCCGCATCGATCGACGATGTCGGCCACCAAACCCGGGGCGCAGTGCAGTTCGATGCCATGCTGCTTTCTCATCCGGTGGACCACATGGTCCAGATGCAGCGAGACGATGCGGCCCAGGGCCTCCACGCCCAATGGCAGGTAAGGCACAACGGACAGGCGCCCCAGGAATGCGGCCGGGAAAATCTGGCGAAGAACAGGCTGCAGCGCTTCGCGCAGAGTTTCGACCTCGGGCAACGATGCAGGGTCTTCGCACAGGCTCTCGATGAGTTCCGCACCGGCGTTGCTCGTCAACAGGATGGTCGTGTTGCGAAAGTCGATGCGGCGGCCTTCGCCATCCTCCATCCAGCCCTTGTCGAAGACCTGGTAGAAGATTTCGTGGACGTCCGGATGCGCTTTTTCCACCTCGTCGAGCAGGATCACGCTGTAGGGCTTGCGGCGCACGGCCTCGGTCAGAACACCGCCTTCTCCGTAGCCCACGTAGCCTGGCGGCGAGCCCTTCAGCGTCGAGACGGTGTGCGGCTCCTGGAACTCGCTCATGTTGATGGTGATGAGGTTCTGCTCGCCGCCATACATGGCTTCCGCAAGCGCCAACGCGGTTTCGGTTTTGCCGACGCCCGAAGGACCGGCCAGCAGGAAGACGCCAACCGGCTTGTTCGGATCTGTCAGACGCGCCCGCGACACACGGATGCGCTCCGCAATCGCGGCAAGCGCGCGGTCCTGGCCGACCACACGCTCTCCGAGCGTGGCTTCGAGCCTGAAGACCGCGGCAACTTCGTCCTGCACCATTCGACCCACGGGTATCCCGGTCCAATCTGAAACGATGGCCGCGATCACCGACTCGTCCACCTGGGAAAGAACCAATGGCGTGTCCTGCTGACGCAGCAGGAGCTCTTCTTCCAGGGCATGCAGTCGCGGGGGGGGGGCCCCCCCCCCCCCCCCCCCCACCCCCCCCACCCCCCCCCCCCCACAATTTAAAAGCGAATTTAAAATGATAAAAAAACACCCTTAATAATTACACCACCCCCACGGGGGAGAGC
>NZ_JAUSSG010000008.1 GCF_030812215.1 Variovorax boronicumulans
TTGGAGTCTTCCATAGGTGTCCACCTAAATCCTTGGTGGACACCATCGTCATAGACCCGAGCCCGCAACTCAAGACGGGATCACCGCGCGCTTACAAACAAACAAGCAATCAAGCAAGTAAGTGAGCAGGTAGGCAGCGCGCCCCGCCAACGGGCGCGCGCCGACCGGCTGCCCTGCGCATCCCGTGGGCGCCCGTCAGTCGCTATTGCTGCTGGGGCTTTGAGACCCGCACGTCGACAACACGCACGCGCCCATCCACACCCGCTCGCATCCACCCATCTACCTGTTCTCGGGTATGGGCTTCGCACGCCCGCCGACCTACCATCGCCGCCGACAAAATCTGACAAATAGGTTGCAAAAATGGAACGGCAGCATTCGGTGCTTCGGCATGGCCCGGGGAAGCGTTTTCTTCTTCTCTGCATCGGTGCCGCGCTGTCGGCCCTCGTTCTTGCGGGGTGCGGTGGTGGAGGAGGCGGTGGTGGCGGCAGCGCGGGCTTCGGCGGCTTCTTGCCGATCGTGCCGCCGGCACAGCCGCCGTCGTCACCCCCGCCTTCACCTCCCAGCGTCAGCAGCTTCGCCATCGGCGGCACGGCCAGCGGCCTTGCGGGCACGGTGGTCCTGCGCAACAACGACAAGGACGACCTCACGCTCACGGCCGATGGCGCATTTGTCTTCGCCACCCGCGTGGTCGCGGGCAACCCGTATGCCGTCACCGTGGCGCAGCAACCCGTGGGCCAGACCTGCGCGGTGAGCGCGGGCCAAGGCACGGTGAGCGCGAGCACGGGCGACGTGGGCGACGTGCGCGTGGTCTGCGCCGCGCGCACCTACGCCATCGGCGGCACGGTGAGCGGCCTGGCCGCCTCGGGCACGCTGGTCCTGCGCAACAACAACAACGGCGCCGACGAACTGAGCGTGACGGCCAACGGCAGCTTCAGCTTTGCACAGGCGCTACCGCACGGCGCGGCCTTCGACGTGACGGTGCGCACCCAGCCGGTCGGCCAGCTCTGCACGCTTGCCAACGCGAGCGGCATCGCCACCGCGCCGGTCACCGACATCGTCGCGACCTGCGTGGCCGATCCGGCGAGCCTGCCGCCGTCGGTGCCCGCGGTGCCTTCGGTGGGCTATGCGCCCAAGGCGTTTCTCTTCAGCTGGACGGCCGAGGCGCGCGCCACGTACTACCGGCTCGGCGAAGACCCGGCGAACAGCGGCACCTTCGGCGTGCTGGCCGACAACCTGACCGGCACCACCTATGCGCTGCAGAACCTCTCGCTGGCCGCGCCGCCCGCCGCCTACCGCTACGCGCTGCAGGCCTGCAACGCCAACGGCTGCAGCGCGTGGTCGGCCCCGGTGCTGCCCGACGCGACGCGGGCCATCGGTTATTTCAAGCGGCCGGCCGATCTTGCCGGCGTCTCCAGCATGGGCCTGGGCAGAAGCGCCATCGCGTTCTCGCCCGACGGCCTGCTCATGGCAATTGCCGACCCGCGGGCGAACGCGGTCCATCTGTACGGCAACGACGCGGGCAACTGGCGTTGGGTGCAGACGCTGGTGTGGCCGGAATCGGCGCCGGCGAGCGTGAGTCTTTCGGACGACGGCACCTTGCTCGCGGGGCGCTTTCAGAGCGGCACGATCCAGGGCGGCCAGGTGGAGGTGTATGTGCGCGGGCCGCAGGGGTGGGCGCACAGCGAGACGTGGAGGTCGCCGCTGCCGCGTAACCTCGGCGACTTCGGCTCGTCGGTGAGCGTGTCGCGCGACGGCACGGTGGCCGTGGTGTCGGAGTACGGCATCACGGGGGCGGGCGACTTCTATGTGTACCGCAAGGCGTCGGGCCAGTGGGTCCTGGAGCAGCGCATCGACGCGCCGAGCGGCGAGCCGGGCTCGCTCTTCGGCGCGTTCGCCACGATCTCGCAAGACGGCGCGACGATCGCGGTGGGGGCGCAGTACGAAAACTCCGCTGGCGGCCTGGCCGACGCCGGTGCGGCGTACGTGTACACCAAGGCCGCCGGTGCGGGCGGCTGGACGCTGAACACCCGCTTCGAGCAGCCGGTGCAGTCGGCCAACGCGTGGTTCGGCGGCTCGATCGCGATGTCGGGCAACGGCGAGGTGGTGATCGTCGGCGCGAGCCGCGAAGACGACGCGGGCTACACGGTGGCGGGCGCGCTGTACGTGTACCGGCGCGTCGGGGCGGGCTATCAGCTGGAGCAGCGAATCTCCGCGCCCCTGCCTCAGGTGGAGGCGCGCTTCGGTGGCTACGGCACCAGCGTTTCCGGCGACGGCTCGCTGATCGCCGTCGCGAGCTTCCGCGACGGCGCGGCATCCGCCGGCGTGAACGGCGACATGACGCCGGCAGGCACCAGCTCGGGCGCGGTCATGCTGTATGAGAAGCGCGCATCGGGCTGGGCGCTCAAGAGCTTCGTGAAGGCGCCGAACCCGGGCAGCGGCGATGCGTTCGGCTACGGGCTGACGCTTTCCGCGGATGGCAAGACGCTCGCGGTGGGGGCGTACGGCGAGGCGAGCAACGCGACGGGGATCGGGGGGAATCAGGCGGACAACTCTGTGCCTTCGGCGGGGGCGGTTTATTTGTATTGAGGGGACCGCCGAACGAGCATGCGAGGCTCCATGCGGGAATGAAGGCGCGGGCAAGGGCAAGGAATCAGTGAGTTCGCATCAGCGCTCCAACTCGTCCGGGAGGCCAGGATTGCAGCCCGGCAGTTTCAGTCTCCCGACATCGGGGTAGAGCTGAACGACTGCGAAATCATTGCTCTCTTCGAAGCGGTTCTTCGGGAAGCGATAAGCCTGGGAAGCCGATGCGATCGGGAGCTCGGTGCGCAGCAACATGCGCAGTGCTCTTGCCGTGTTGGCCGCGCGCAGCCGGGCCAGATTTCTGGTCTCACGAGGAGCCTCGCCGGAAGCGCCGGCCTCCACCGCAGCGCTCGTGTACAGAGGGTAGGCCGCGTAAGAACGGCCGATCCATTCCGAGAGCTTGATGACCTGCGATCGATCCAGCTCTGCCGAGCCGGGTTCGAAAGTCACTTGGGCCTGCACGATGTAGCTGCATGCCGGGGCCTGCCCGGTAGCCAGCACCAGAGACAGCACGGCGAAGAATCTAGCTCCCATAAGACTCTCCCCAAACGACATAGCCAGCAATGCTGTCGGCGTTGTTCCTCACCTTGTCGGGAGTTGCCTTTGCTGCCCTCAGAGAATCGCCGAGGTGGTTGATCGTGTCGAAACTGCCAAAGGTGTCGTCGAAATGCGTGACTTCGTGCACAAGCGTTGACAGCTGCGAATCGACGGTTGCAGATGTCGTTCGCAGATGGCAGAAGTCGATGTGAATGGCGATGGTGTGCGTTCGAATGTCGGGTTTGCAGACCGCCGCCATAACCCCCGATGGAGGCTCGATGATGCAGTTCACGTGCTTCAGGGCCGTGAGCGAATAGCGCACGAAGTTTTTCTCCTGCAGGCCACGCAACACCCGGTCGCAGGCCGAGAGGCCCGCGTGCAGGTACTCCCGCAAGGATGAGTCCGCCTTGCCGAACCATTGGGCAACGCGCGCCTGATCGGCACCGTTCCAGCGCCGAAGTTCAGGCAGGCGCTTGTTTGCGATGAGCTCTACCGCCCTGTCTCGAATTGCCATCATCCGGATGGCGAAATCCTTGTTGGTCATGTTCGGGCAGATGTTCTCGGTCTGCTCGGCCTCTGGCGGATGCGTGACAGCGGCATCCACTGTCTTCTTGAAGGCGGCCATTTCCGCTTTGGCGGTGGCTGCTGCGGTCGTGGCCAGCACCGATGCGCTCGGTGCGACTCCAACCGCCCGCGAGTCTTCATCGTCATACGTCGCAGATTGCTGCAGCACAGAGACCAGCGGCTGCGGCACCGGGCACTGGCAAACAACCACATCTCCCTCCAGCGCCGCCTCTGATATGAACTGCGGCCTGCGCGGTCCTCCTGCCTTCGCGATGATGCCGACGCTGTTGCATCCCTCGCAGTAAGCCCTGCCACCGATCAATGCCACCCGATGGCCATGCAGTTCGCTCGTCGGGCCGCCGTAGGGCAGCACGCGACCGCCAGGGGCCGGCGGATCGCCGACCACGAGAATTCTTCGCATCATCTTGGAACCTCCCAGTTGTGGTCTGGGAGGTTGTAGGCCGATGCAGCCGATGACACTGTGGCCCAAGGTCAACCGGCTAGAACTTTGTCACGCCGGCCGCGATTCAAGTTTTCCCGATGGACGCTGCCTATCCCCCACGCGCCGGAAAAATGCTCTTCTTCACCAGCGCATGCACGCCCCAGTTCCCATCCACCACCTGCGTGATGCCGAAGTCCACCGCAATCGACATCAGCGAGATCGCCTCGTCCTCGCCCAGCCCCTGCGTGGTCATGAGGAAGTGGCGCATCTTGTGATACGCGTCCCTGAGCGCCAGGTCGACCGATGACTTCTTGAAGATCTGGTTCTGCGCATCGGGCCCGAGTTCGGCCAGGTAGTTCGCGTAGCTGAAGCCGTGCAGCAGCCATTCGTCCTGCGTCTCCAGCAGGGGGTAGCGCAGCTCGGCCAGCGGGGTGCCGGGCAGGCTGGCCTTCTTGTGCAGGATGAGCTGGAAGGTGCCGGTCAGCGAGCATTCGATGGCGGTGCCGCACAGCTCCGAATCGCCTTGCGACGCATGCGGATCGCCCACGGTGAACATGGCGCCGGGGGCGGCCACGGGAAAGTACATGGTCGCGCCCTTGCCGATGCGCCAGTTGTCGATGTTGCCGCCGGTGTAGCTGGGCGGAATGGAGCTGACCATGTCGGCCTCCGCCGGCGCCACGCCGATGGTGCCGAAGTGCGGACGCACGGGCACGCGGATGTTCTTGAGCACGTTCTCGTTCTTGCTGACGGTGCGGTGGTCCACGGGCACGCCGGGATAGTCGATGGTGGGGTGCACCACGCCGAAGGGGTCGGTCTGCGGGGTCCAGCGGAAGTTGTAGACGGCGCGCGCCCAGTTGCGCTCGCCGGTCACGTCGACCTCGTAGATGGTGACGACCTCGCGCTTCTTCGGCTCGGTGAGGGTGTCGCCGTAGTGAAAGCCCCAGTTGGCGGCGGCGTTGCTGCCGAAGGCGCGGCCCTTGTACTTGGGGTTGCCCGAAGGGCGGGGCACGACGTCGATGATGCGCACCTCGAGGATGTCGCCGGGCTCGGCATCCTTCACGCGCACGGGGCCGGTGCAGATGTGCACGCCCTGGCCGCCGCCCGCGCCGTTCTTCGCGTCCATGGGGCCGGCGCCGCGCCGGTTGACGCCCTTGCGCTGCTTGTCCCAGAAGAACACGCTCTCGGCGCCGGCATCGCCCTGCACCATGCGTTCGGCGTCGTCGTTGGCGTGGTGGGTCAGGGTCTCGATGGTCACGTAGTCGCCGGACTCGACCTCGACGACGGGCTTGGCGCTCTTGCTGAAGTAGCCCCAGAGCACGGTGTTGGCTGCGGCCGGAATGTAGTAGTGGCTGGCCATGCCGCTTCCCGGCTTGCCGGTGCTCGATGCGCCCTGGGCGAAGGCGCTGGCCGGCGCCATCGCACCAGTCAACGCGCCCACCGAGACGGCGCCGCCGCCGACAACCATGGCATCGCGCAGGAACGAGCGGCGGGCGACCTGGAACTCTTCCTTGATGAGTTTTTCTTCGGCGGGCGAGGCGCCGTGGGTGCAGGCCGGGCTGCAGATGTGGTTGTAGGGGGTGGTCATTGGAACGCTCCTTGCGAGTGGGCTGTTGATGATGTGCAACCCAAGTCTCGAAGGACGGTGGCGTCTCGGCCTTGTCGGCAGGCGCACAAAAACTTGTCGCGGCCTCGTTCGGGGCCGATTGCCCTGTACCCGTCCGCCGCGTCCCCTCATAGTTCGACCCTGATGCTCGACGACCTCCGACGCTTTTCGACCGATGCCTTTCCCGAGGCGCTGCGGCAGTCCGCGCTGGACGAGGTGCTGGCCCGCGCGCTGATGCGCACCGAGGCGGGCGTGGGGGAGGGGCTGCCGTCGCTCGAAGGGCATGTGTCCTCGCGCAGCTCGACGCTCGACTCGGTGTTCGTGCGGCTCGCGTTCTCGCCGCAGGTGCTGGTGCCCGACGGCGGCAACGCGCGGCATTCGGGGCGTGCGGTGTTGCTGTTCGTGCTGCTCAAGGGCAGCGGCGTGCTGCAGGAGCAGGGCGCGTCGGTCGCGCTCGCCGCCAATGCCGCCGTGCTGCTCGACCCGGCACAGGCGTGGCGGCTGGCGCTGCACACCGATTGCCGCGCGCTGGTGGTCAAGCTGGAATCGGCGAGCTTCCTGTTGCGGCTGGTGCGTACCTGCAACCCCGAGGCCAAGCGCATCACGCCGGCGCATGGCGTCGGCGCGATGTGCCTGGCCATGGCGGAATCGCTGGCCGAGCAGATCGATCACCTGGGGCGTGACGACCTGCTGTCGGTCGAGGCCACGCTCACCGACCTCCTGGTCACCTGCCTGTCGCGCGAGGCAGAAACGTCGACCGAGCTGGCGGAGCCTTCGGACCAGCCGACCTCGGTGCAGTTGAGCCACCTGCGGCGCATCTGCCGGACCGTCGAGGCGCGGCTGGGCGACGCGGAGTTGTCCGTGGAGAGCGTCGCGCGCATCGAGGGGCTCTCCGCGCGCTACCTGCAGAAGCTCTTCAAAGTGGGCGCAACGAGTTTCAGCGAGTACCTGCGCGAACGTCGGCTGGAGCGTTGCAGGCTCGACCTGGCGAACCGGGCGCTGAACCACTTCACGATTTCGGAGTTGTGCTTTCGCTGGGGCTTCGGCGATGCGGCGAATTTCAGCCGGGCCTTCACGGCGCGCTATGGCGTATCGCCGAAGGCCTACCGCGCGCAGCCGGCATCGCATGCGCAGACGCTGCACGACCAGCGCGGGCGACCGCTGAAGGGGAGCGAGACAAAACCGGCCGCCGCCGATGCGGCGCCGGCGCGCACGCCGCACAGTCCGTTCCAGGCGCTGCTGGGCGACCACGCCCGCTACGCGGTGGCGCTGGCCTTGATCCCCAAGCGCTCGGCCACTTCGGCCACTTCGGCAGCCAACGGTGCCGCGCCCAGCCACTGCCACTACTACCTGCCCGTGTCCGACAAGACGGTGCACTGGGGCTACCTCAGCCGCTCGCTGAAGCCGGTGATCTCGGTGCGCTCGGGCGACGTGGTGACCATCGAGACGCTGACGCAGCACGCCTCGGACGACCGCGAACGCATGATCGACGGCGACCCGGGGGCGGAGAGCGTCTTTCACTGGACCGCCGACAAGAAAGCCGTCGACCGCCGCGGCGCCGGGCCGATGGACGCGTCGATCTTCGGGCGCGGCGCGGGCGAGGGCTTCGGCGTGCACATCTGCACCGGGCCGGTCTATGTGCACGACGCGGAGCCGGGCGACGTGCTGGAGATCCGCATCCTCGACGTGCAGCCGAGGCCCAGTTGCAGCGCGGCGTTTCACGGGCGCATCTTCGGCAGCAACGCGGCGGCGTGGTGGGGCTTTCACTACCGCGACCAGATCACCGAGCCGAAGAAGCGCGAGGTGGTCACCATCTACGAGATCGACAACGCCGTGCCGCAGGAGCCGGTGGCGCGCGCCGTCTACAACTTCCGCTGGACGCCGCAGACAGACCCCTTCGGCGTGCGGCACGAGACCATCGACTACCCGGGGGTGCCGGTCGACCCCGAGACCATCGTCAAGCGCTTCGGCGTATTGGAAAAGGCGCGCGTGCCGCTGCGGCCGCACTTCGGCATGCTCGCGGTGGCGCCGCGCGAGGCCGGCATGGTCGATTCGATTCCACCGGGCTACTTCGGCGGCAACCTCGACAACTGGCGCGCGGGCAAGGGCGCGAAGCTGTTCCTGCCGGTGTCGGTGCCCGGCGCCCTGTTCTCGGCGGGCGACCCGCATGCGTCGCAGGGCGATTCGGAACTGTGCGGCACGGCCATCGAATGCTCGCTGACGGGGGTGTTCCAGCTGGTGCTGCACAAGCGCGCGCAGATCGAGGGTGGGTTCCTGGCGGAGCTGAACTACCCCTTTCTCGAAACCGAGACCGAATGGGTGGTGCAGGGCTTCAGCTTTGCCAACCACCTGAGCGAGCTGGGGGCCGACGCGCAAGCGCAGATCTACAAGAAATCGTCGCTCGAAGGCGCCATGCGCGATGCATTCAACAAGACGCGGCGCTACCTGATGCAAGCCCATTCGCTGGACGAAGACGAAGCGGTGTCGCTGATCTCGGTGGCGGTCGATTTCGCGGTGACGCAGGTGGTGGACGGCAACTGGGGCGTGCACGCGGTGATCAAGAAGGCGCTGTTCCCGAAGAATCTGGCGGCCTGAGGGGGGCTGGCGCGCTTTGGGCGGGGTTGGGGATGAACCCCCGGGGGCTTCGCAGAAATATTTTTTGCTTTCCCTGCATCCAAACGCGCATCTGGCGGGTAGTTACTTTCAGCAGCGAGGAGCTGCTGTCCTTCTACAACCCAGGAATCCAGGAGCAATTCCATGTCCATGCACACCACCTCCCGTTCGATCGCCGTCCTTGGCACCGTCGCCGCCGCTGCCGCCGTGCTCACCGCCTGCGGCTCGATGTCGATGGCCCCCACGTTCAACCAGTCCAGCCTGCCGCCCACCATCCAGGTGCCCGCAGGCAACAAGGTCGCCATGGAAACCGTCGGCGTGGGCGACATCACCTACGAATGCCGCGACAAGGCCAACGCCCCCGGCCAGACCGAGTGGGTGTTCGTCGGCCCCGATGCGAAGCTCAACGACCGCAGCGGCAAGCAGGTCGGCAAGTACTACGGCCCGCCGGCCACCTGGGAGTCGAACGACGGCTCCAAGCTCACCGCCACGCAACTGGCCGTGGCGCCTTCGGGTCCGACCAGCCTGCCGTTCCAGCTCGTGAAGGCCAACCCGGCCATGGGCTCGGGCGCGATGACGGGCGTGACCTACATCCAGCGCGTGGCGCTGCAAGGCGGCGTGGCACCGGCCGCCGTGCCGTGCACGCCCGCCACCAAGGGCCAGAAGCAGGTCGTGAAGTACCAGGCCGACTACATCTTCTGGAAGGCGTCCTGATGATTCGGGGGTGAATCTGTTGCGGTACGGGCCGGCTCCACTACGATGGGCCGCCCACCACCCGCCGCAGAACTTCTTGTCACCCCCTCTCTCCACCGCCCCCTTCGACTACGACGCCGCGCTCATGGCCTGCGCCCGCGGCGACCGTACGGCGTTGCAGCAGCTCTACCAGCGCGAGAGCCGCTACCTGATGGGCGTGGCGCTGCGCATCGTGCGCCAGCGCCAGCAGGCCGAAGACGTGCTGCACGATGCCTTCATCAGCATCTGGCAGCGCGCAGAGAGCTTCAACCCCGCGCTCGGCGAAGGTCGGGGCTGGGTGTACAGCGTGGTGCGCCATGCGGCGCTGAACATGGTGCGCAGCGGCGCGCGGCAGGTGAGCCTGGACGAAGACGCGGCCGAAGCGGTCGATGACCGCGCCTCGCTCGCGGCGTATGCGGAGGCGGCCGATCCCCTCGAGCTGCGCGCCGATCTCGGTCGGCTGCACGGCTGCCTCTCGGGGCTGGAGCCGGCGCGGCGCGATTGCATCCTCTATGCGTATGTCGACGGCTGCTCGCATGGCGAAATCGCCGAGCGGCTGCAGACGCCGCTGGGCACGGTGAAGGCGTGGATCCAGCGCGGCATGCGCGCGCTGCGGGAGTGCATGGGATGAGCACCGCTGAAGACCAAGACAAAGACATCAACGACATCAACGACATCGACGGGCTGGCGGGCGAGTACGTGCTGGGCACGCTCTCGGCCACGTCGCGCGCGGCGGTCGAGCTGCGCATGCGCAGCGAGCCGGCGCTGCGCGAAGCGGTGCGCGCGTGGGAGGCGCGGCTGCAGCCGCTCACGGCATTGGCCGAGCCGTCGGAGCCGTCGCCTTGGCTCTGGAGGCGCATCGAGCGCAGCGTCGACGGGCTGGGCAAAGCATCGAAGGCGCAGGCTGCCGGCGTCGTCGGCTGGTGGAACAACCTCAAGCTCTGGCGCGGGCTGGCCGCGGGCGGCTTCGCCACGGCGGCGCTGCTGCTGGCTGTGGTGGTCACGCGCGATGCGACGCCGCCGGCCACGCAGTACATGGTGGTGCTCGTCGCACCCGAGAACAAATCGCCGGGCTGGGTGATCCAGGCCAATTCGTCGTCGCGCCAGCTCAGCCTCGTGCCGCTGGGCACGTTCGAGGTGCCGCCGCAGAAGACGCTGCAGTTCTGGACCAAGGCCGACCAGTGGCGCGGGCCGGTGTCGCTGGGCCTCGTCAAGCAACAGGGCCAGACGCTGCGCATTCCCATCGACAAGCTGCCGCCGCTGGAGCCGAATCAGCTGTTCGAGCTGACGCTGGAGCCCGAGAACGGCTCGCCGCTCGACCGGCCGACGGGGCCGATCCAGTTCATCGGGCGTGCGGTCAAGGTGATGTAGTCGTACCGCGCGCGGCCGCGGCCGACCGGTGGGCAGCGAGCGCGACGGCGATGCCGATGGCGCCGACCATCAGGCACAGCGCCAGGATCAACCGGCCGGTCTGCGCCGCATCGGCGAGCGCGCCCACGAGCAGGCCCGCCACCGGCTGCGTGAGGTTGTTGAGCAGCACGATCACGCCGGTGGTCTTGCCGTAGTCCTCTGGCGGAATGATTCGCTGGCGGTGGATGCGGATGTAGATGCTGAACATCTTGTCGAACCCGATCACCAGCAGGAAGCCGAGTGCGTAGCCCCAATGGCTGGGGCTCAGGGCGGTGAGAAGGCCGCCCGCAAAGATCAGCGCGTACGAGGCCACGCCCATGGGCCTGAGCGCGAACGAGCCGCGGATGATGGCGAGCAATATCGCGATGGTGGCCACGGCCCCGAGCGTCTGCAGCCCCGCGTAGTAGGTGGCCGAGCGCTGGTGCAGGCCGGTGACCATCGCGGCGGACGAGGCGAGCGTGGTGCCGAGCATCAGGTTCACGCCGGCCGTGAGCACGGTGAGCCGCAGCAGCCCGGGCAGGCGCAGCACATGGCCGAGCGCGATGGCGATCGGCCGCAGCAGGTGCTGCCGCTCCCGCGCGGGCTCGGGTTCGCGCAGCTTCAACGGATTGCCGCGCCGCCAGTACGCGATGGCCAGGTCGGCCAGCACGAAGAGCGCCGCCGCCGCACCCACTGCTGCCTGCCAGGGCCACAGCGCGATGAGCCCGGCCGCGAGCAGCGGGCCGAGCACCATGCCGGTCTGGTCGGCGGTCTGGGCATAGGCCAGCACCTTGTCGAAGGTGCGGCCGTGGCTGCCGCTGCTGCCGTCCGCCATTTGCGGCAGCAGCACCTCGCGGGCCATCATCCCCTGCGTGGTGAGCACGCCGCACACGGCCGACAGACCCACGAGCCAGCCGATGCCGCCCATCGCCGTGCTGCCCAGCACGCCGAGCAGGCACACCAGCGCGCGAAGGACCTGGCTGCCGCGCAGGAGCTTGAGCGGCGAGATGCGATCGCACAGCGCGCCGCAGATCGGAAAGGACAGGAAGCGCGGAAAGGTCTCGGCCGCGAAGGCGTAGCCGGACCACGCCACGTCCTGCGTCACCTGGAACACCACGAGCGGCACCAGGAACAGCAGCATCTGGTCGGCCAGCCGGGAGAGAAAGAGCGAGAAGAGGAAGGCGGGGAATTTCATCGTGCCGGCGCCGACCCCGAAGGCGAAAGGGTGAGGGGCGCGGCGTGGGCGGGCATGCGCTGAAGATAATCGAAACATGATCGCGCTCGACTGCTACTACAGCCTCTCTTCCCCCTGGGCCTACCTCGGCGGCCCGCAACTGCAGGACATCGTGCGCCGCCACCATGTGCGGCTCACGCTCAAGCCCTACGACTTCCAGGCGGTGGTGCCGCAAACCGGCGGCATTCCGCTCAAGACCCGCCCCGAGCCGCGCCGCACCTACCACGCGCTCGAACTCGCGCGCTGGAGCGACTACCTCGGCATGCCGATGAACCTGGCGCCCGCGCACTACCCGAAGGGCGCGCCCACCGATCCGAACTGGAACAAGTACCCGGGCTGGATGGTGATCGCCGCGCAGTTGAAGGGGCTCGATGCGCAGCCGCTCTCGCACGCGCTGCTGCGCGCGCTGTGGGCCGAAGAGCGCGACACCTCGCAGGCCGATGTGCGCATCGCCGTCGCCAACGAAAACGGCTACGACGGCGCTTCGCTGCAGGCGCTGGAGCAGGCGGCCGAGACGCTGGCCGTGTACCGCGCGAACAGCGCGGAGGCGGTGGAAGCGGGCGTGTTCGGCGCGCCGACGTTCATCCTGAACGGCGAGCGGTTCTGGGGTCAGGACCGGCTGGCGTTTCTCGATCGGGCGCTGGACAAGCTGCGCGCGGCGGGCTGAACGCCCGGCCGCGTCTGCATCGTTACCGCACGAACGAGCGCGGCAGCAGCGCCGGCACCAGCGCCCGGTTCAACCGTTCGCGCCACCAGCGCAGCGCCTGCCCCTTCGCGCCGGTCTTCCACGCGAGCCAGAACACCTCGGGCGCGCGCGGCTCCTCGGTCGGAAGTTCGACCAGCGTGCCGCGTTCGAGCTCGTTCGCGATGCAGGCGCGCGGCAGAAAGCCGTGGCCGAGGCCGGCCACCTGGCAGGCGACCTTCGCGGCCATCGACGGCACGGTGATGCGCGGCTGCCCCGCGAGCAGGCCGACGGTGCGGTCCGAGAGCGTGCGCGCGGTGTCGCCGACGACGATGGCGTTGCAGTCGAGCAAGTCGCCGCGCTCCAGCGGACGACCGAGCCGGGTGAGCGGATGGGTGGGCGCGACGCAGAACGCGAACTCGATGCTGCCCACGTTCGCCGCCTGGTAGCCGCCGCCGGCCGGGCCTTCGCCCGCGGCGATGACGATGTCGGCGCGGCCCTCGCGCAGCGCCTCCCAGCTGCCGGTGAGCGCCTCGCAGCCGACGCGCAATCGCGTGCCGCAGCGCAGGTCTTCGAAGGCGCGGATGTCGCCGATGAGCGCCTCGGTGGGAATGAGGGAGTCGTGCACCAGCCGCAGCTCCGACTCGTAGCCGGTGGCGATCTGCCGCATGCGCGATTCGAGGTCGCTCGCGGCGCCGAGCAGCCAGCGGCCTTCCTTCAGCATTTCGTCGCCGGCGGCGGTGAGGCTCACGCGCGGGCCGTTGCGCTCGAAGAGCAGCATGCCCAACTGTTCCTCGAGCTTGCCGACCGCATACGAGATGGTGGAGGGCACCTTGTTCAGGTGGGTGGCGGCGGCGGCGAAGGAGCCGTGGCGCGCAATGGCGTCGACGACCTCGATGGCTTCCAGGCTGAGCTTGAGCACGCGGCGGCTCCTTGGGGGGCGGGTGGAAAAAGGAATGATCGAAAACTTCGATCATTGGGGCTGAAAAGTTTCGTCAATGGCGGTTGATTCGGACCCGATGATTGAGCCCATGCCAAGGAGATTCCCTCCGAAAGCAATTGTGAATTCAATCGATTATCCGTTCAACCACCCAGGAGTCTTTTTCATGTCCATCCAAGCCACCCCTACCGCCGGTTCCAAGCTGCTGACCCCCGCCGACCATACGCTGGTGATGATCGACTTCCAGTCGCAGATGGCCTTTGCCACGCACTCGATCGACGCGGTGAACCTGCGCAACAACGCCGCGCTGGTGGCGCAGGCGGCGGCCGGCTTCAAGGTGCCGACCATCCTCACGACGGTGGCTGAAAAAAGCTTCTCGGGCCCGATGTTCAGCGAGATCACCGACGCGTTCCCGGGCCAGAAGATGCTCGACCGCACCTCGATGAATACCTGGGAAGACGCCGCCGTGATCGACCGCGTGAACGAAATCGGCAAGCCGCGCATCGTGCTGGCGGGCCTGTGGACCAGCGTGTGCATCGTGGGCCCGGCGCTGTCGGCGCTCGACCAAGGCTTCGAGGTGTACGTGATCGCCGATGCCTGCGGCGATGTCTCCACCGAGGCGCACAACCGCGCGATGGACCGCATGGTGCAGGCCGGCGCACGGCCGATGACCTCGCTGCAATACCTGCTGGAGCTGCAACGCGACTGGGCCCGCGGCGAGACGTACGAGCTGACCACGGGCATCGCGAAGAAGGTGGGCGGCGCTTATGGCCTGGGCGTGACGTACGCCAAGACGATGTTCGGCGCGCACGAAGGCTGAGCGGAAGAAAAGAAAGAGGCGCCCGCCATGAAGACCTACGTCGTTTCCCTCGCACTCGGCCTTCTGGTCGGCGTGATCTACGCGCTCTTCCAGGTGCGCTCGCCGGCGCCGCCGGTGATCGCCCTGGTGGGGCTCCTGGGCATCCTGCTCGGCGAGCAGATTCCACCGCTGGTGCGGCACGTGCTCGACCGGCCGGCCGCCACCTCGTGGCTGCATCACCAGGTCAAGCCCCATGTGTTCGGCGAGCTGCCCAAGTGCGTGCAGCCCGAGGCGGTGAAGACCGCTGCCACGCGTCCGTCGGACCGGAGCGACGCATGAGCGCCGCGGACCCGCAACGCCGCCACTTCCTGGGCGCCCTCGGCGCGCTCGCCGCAACCTCCCTCGCACCCGCATCGACCATGGCCAACACCCCGAACTCCACCCCCGACCTCATCCTGCGCAACGGCCGCTTCACCACGCTGGACCGCGCCAACCCCACCGCCGACGCGGTGGCGATCAAGGACGGCCGCTTCACCCGCGTGGGCCGCGCCGAAGACGTGCTGCCGCTGGCCGGCAGCCACACCCGCGTGATCGACCTGCAGGGCAAGCGCGTGCTGCCGGGTCTCATCGACAACCACCTGCACATCATTCGCGGCGGCCTGAACTACAACATGGAGCTGCGCTGGGACGGCGTGCGCAGCCTGGCCGATGCGATGTCGATGCTGCGGCGGCAGGTGGCTATCACGCCCGCACCGCAGTGGGTGCGCGTGGTGGGCGGCTTCACCGAGCACCAGTTCGCCGAGAAGCGCCTGCCGACCATCGCCGAGCTGAACGCGGTGGCGCCCGATACGCCCGTGTTCATCCTGCACCTGTACGACCGCGCGCTGCTCAATGGCGCCGCGCTGCGCGCCGTGGGCTACACCAAGGACACGCCCGCGCCGCCCGGCGGCGAGATCGTGCGCGACGGCGCCGGCAACCCGACCGGCCTGCTGCTGGCCAAGCCGAACGCGGCCATCCTCTACGCGACGCTGGCCAAGGGGCCCAAGCTGCCGTTCGACTACCAGCTCAATTCCACGCGCCACTTCATGCGCGAGCTCAACCGCCTGGGCGTGACCGGCGCCATCGACGCGGGCGGCGGCAACCAGAACTTCCCCGACGACTACGAAGTCATCCGCAAGCTGCACGACGACGGGCAGCTCACCATTCGCCTGGCCTACAACCTCTTCACACAGAAGCCCAAGGCCGAGAAGGAAGACTTCCTGAACTGGACGGCGAACTCGACGTACAAGCAGGGCGACGACTACTTCCGCCACAACGGCGCGGGCGAGATGCTGGTGTTTTCGGCGGCCGACTTCGAAGACTTTCGCCAGCCGCGTCCCGAGATGGCGCCCGAGATGGAAGGCGAGCTCGAAGGCGTGGTGCGCATCCTGGCGCAGAACCGCTGGCCGTGGCGCATGCATGCGACCTACGACGAGACCATCAGCCGCTCGCTCGACGTGTTCGAGAAGGTCAACAAGGACACGCCGCTCGCGGGCCTGAACTGGTTCTTCGACCACGCCGAGACGATCTCCGAGAAGTCGATGGACCGCATCGCCGCGCTGGGCGGCGGCGTGGCGGTGCAGCACCGCATGGCCTACCAGGGCGAGTATTTCGTGGAGCGCTACGGCCCCGGCGCGGCCGAGGCCACGCCGCCGGTCAAGAAGATGCTGGAGCGCGGCCTGAAGGTGTCGGCCGGCACCGACGCAACGCGCGTAGCCTCGTACAACCCGTGGGTGTCGCTGTCGTGGCTGGTCACGGGCAAGACGGTGGGCGGCATGCAGCTGTACCCGCAGCGCAACTGCCTGGACCGCGAAGGCGCGCTGCGCATGTGGACCGAGAACGTCACCTGGTTCTCGAACGAGCAAGGTAAGAAAGGCCGCATCGAGGCCGGCCAGCTGGCCGACCTGGTGGTGCCCGACCGCGATTTCTTCGCCTGCGCCGAATCGGAAATCGCCGACACGACCGCACTGCTCACCATGGTGGGCGGCAAGGTGGTCTACGGCGCCGGCCCGTTCGCCGCGCATGACGAAGGCACGCTGCCGCCGGCCATGCCCGACTGGTCGCCCGCGCGCACCTTCGGCGGCTATGCGGGCTGGGCCGACACGGCCGAGGGCGCGCCGATGCAGAAGGTGCTGCGCAATGCCGCAGCCGCCTGCGCCTGCGCCAACGACTGCAACGTGCACGGCCACAGCCACGCGACGGCATGGAGCAGCAAGCTGCCCATTGCCGACCTGAAGAGCTTCTGGGGCGCGCTCGGCTGCGCCTGCTGGGCGGTGTGATGAAGGCGATGCTCCGGACCCTTTCGCCCGCCGTGCGCTGGATCGCCTTGCTGCTGTTGTGCGCGGCCTACCTGCAGGGCGGCCTGAACAAGGCGATGGACTTCGACGCCGCCATCGCCGAGATGAACCACTTCGGCCTGTCGCCGGC
The DNA here is from genome assembly GCF_030812215.1 of Variovorax boronicumulans. Classification (GTDB taxonomy): domain Bacteria; phylum Pseudomonadota; class Gammaproteobacteria; order Burkholderiales; family Burkholderiaceae_C; genus Variovorax; species Variovorax boronicumulans_C. The sequence goes on from NZ_JAUSSG010000008.1 coordinate 16,582, forward strand.
CGGCCCGCTGGCCGCGGCGGTGATCGTGCTGGAGCTGGGCGCTGCGGCGCTCATCCTCATCGGTTTCTGGCGCTGGCTCGGCGCGCTGGCGCTCGGCGCCTTCACGCTGATGGCAACCTTCGTCGCGCTGCGCTTCTGGGAAATGCCGCTGGGGCACGAGCGCTTCATGGCCGCCAACTCTTTCTTCGAACACCTGGGCCTGGTCGGCGGCTTCCTGCTCGTCGCCTGGCTCGATCTCAAGGAGCGCCAGGATGACTGAGCCGCAAAAATCCGCCGGCGCCTTCGCGCCGCTGCGCCAGCCGGTCTTCGCGGTGCTGTGGGCCGCCACCGTGCTGGGCAACATCGGCAGCTTCATGCGCGACGTGGCCAGCTCCTGGCTGGTGACCGACCTGTCGGCGAGCCCGACGGCGGTGGCGCTGATCCAGACGGCGGCCACGCTGCCGATCTTCCTGCTGGCGATTCCGGCGGGCGTGCTCTCGGACATCCTCGACCGGCGGCGCTTTCTGATCTTCGTGCAGGTGTTGCTGGGCGCGGTGAGCGGCACGCTGCTGGTGCTCTCGCACACCGGCTCGCTCACCGTCGAATACCTGATCGCGCTGACTTTCGTGGGCGGCATCGGCGCGGCGCTGATGGGGCCGACCTGGCAGTCGATCGTGCCGGAGCTGGTGCCGCGCAGCGACCTGAAGAGCGCGGTGGCGCTCAACTCGCTGGGCATCAACATCGCGCGCTCCATCGGGCCGGCGGCGGGCGGGCTGATTCTTGCGAGCTTCGGCGCGGCGGCCACCTACGGGCTGGACGTGCTGAGCTATGTGTTCGTGATCGCGGCGCTCTTGTGGTGGAAGCGGCCGGCGGCGGTGGACAGCGGGTTGTCGGAGAACTTCTTCGGCGCCTTCCGCGCAGGCATCCGCTATACGCGGGCCAGCAAGGAACTGCATGTGGTGCTGCTGCGCGCGGCGGTGTTCTTCCTGTTCGCGAGCTCGGTGTGGGCGCTGCTGCCGCTGGTGGCGCGCCAGATGCTCGGGGGCACGGCGAGCTTCTACGGCATCCTGCTCGGCGCGGTGGGCGCGGGTGCCATCGGCGGCGCGCTGGTGATGCCGCGGCTGCGCGCCCGGCTCGATGCCGACGGCATGCTGCTGCTCGCCTCGCTGCTCACGGCCGCGGTGATGGGCGGCCTGGTGTTCGCGCCGCCGCAATGGCTCGCGGTGCCGATGCTGGGCGTCCTGGGGCTGGGCTGGATCATTGCGCTGACCACGCTCAACGGCGTGGCGCAGTCGATCCTGCCGAACTGGGTGCGCGGGCGCGGGCTGGCCGTGTACCTCACGGTGTTCAACGGCGCGATGGCCGCGGGCAGCCTGGGCTGGGGCCTGGTCGCGCAGCAGATCGGCGTGCCGGCCACGCTGGTGGCGGGCGCGGTGGGGCTGGTGGTGATGGGGCTCGCGTTCCACCGCGTGCGGCTGCCCGCCGGCGAGGCCGACCTGCAGGCCTCGAACCACTGGCCCGAGCCGCTCCTGGCCGAGCCCGTGGCGCACGACCGCGGCCCGGTGATGATCCAGGTCGAGTACCGCATCCGCAAGGACGACCGGCCGGCCTTCATGGCGGCGATGAAGCGGCTGTCGCTGGAGCGCCGCCGCGACGGCGCCTACGCCTGGGGCGTGCACGAGCACACGAACGACGCGGAACGGGTGATGGAATGGTTCCTCGTGGAGTCGTGGGCCGAGCACCTGCGCCAGCACCATCGCGTGTCGCATGCCGATGCCGACCTGCAGGCCGAGGCGCTGCGCTTCCACATCGGGCCGGGGAAGCCCGAGGTGCATCACTTCCTGGCGCTGTAGCGGGTGTAGCGGGTTTATCGGCACCGGGTCGTCAGGCGCGGTGCCGGTGGCGATAATCCCCGGATGCGAATCCGCTTTACCAAGATGCAGGGAGCCGGCAACGATTTCGTCGTGCTGGACGAAACCCGCGGCACGCTGGGCCTCACCGCCGCGCAGTACCGCTTTTTGGCCGACCGCCATTTCGGCGTCGGCGCCGACCAGATCCTCACGGTGCGGCCATCGCCGGCCGAGGGCATCGACTTCCAGTACGTGATCCACAACGCCGACGGCGGCGAGGTCGAGCAGTGCGGCAACGGCGCGCGCTGCTTCATGCGCTTCGTGAAGGAGCACAAGCTCACCGACAAGACCCAGGTGCGCGTGCAGACGCTGGCCGGCGTGATCGAGCCGCGCATGGGCGACGACGGCCGGGTGACGGTCGACATGGGCGCCCCCATCTTCGAGGCCGCGCGCGTGCCCTTCGACACCGCCGGGCTCGATGCGCAGCCCGATGGCGCCTGGGAAAAGTGGCACCTCGCGCTGGGCACACGGGCCGGCAGCGCCATCGTGTCGGTCGCGGTGCTCTCGATGGGCAATCCGCACGCGGTGCAGGTGGTCGACAACGTCGACACCGCCCCGGTGGCCGAGCAGGGCCCGCAGATCGAGCACCATCCGCGCTTTCCGCAGCGGGTGAATGCGGGCTTCATGCAGGTGGTCGACCGCTCCCACATCAGGCTGCGGGTGTTCGAGCGCGGCGCCGGCGAAACGCTGGCCTGCGGCACGGGCGCCTGCGCGGCGGTGGTGGCGGGCATCCGGCTCGGGCTGCTGGACCGACGCGTCGACGTGCAGACGCACGGCGGCATTCTCACGATCGAATGGCAGGGCGAGGGCCAGCCGGTGCTCATGACGGGCCCGGCCACGACGGTGTTCGAGGGCGACATCGAAGTGCCCGACCTCGCGGAGCAGCCATGACCCAATTCACTCAAGACAACGACGCCATGAACCCGATCACCGAAGACGACATCGCCAATTACCTGGCGAACACGCCCGACTTCTTCGAGCGCCATGCCCAGTTGCTGGCGCAGGTGCAACTCACCAGCCCCCACGGCAACCGCGCCGTGAGCCTGCAGGAGCGGCAGGCCGAGATGCTGCGCGAGAAGATCAAGGCGCTGGAGCACCGCCTGATGGACATGGTGCGCCACGGCACCGAGAACGTCGTCATCGCCGACCGGCTGCAGCGCTGGACCAGCGGGCTCCTCACCACGCGCGACCCGCGCAGCCTGCCCTACCGCATCGCGGTCGACCTGCAGTCGCTGTTCCTGGTGCCGCAGACGGCCATCAAGGTGTGGGACTGCAGCAGCGAATACCTCAACGAAGCCTATGCCCAGTGGGTGAGCGACGACGTGAAGGCGCTGGCCACCTCGCTGACCTCGCCGTACTGCGGCCTGAACTCGGGCTTCGAGGCGGCCAACTGGCTGCCGGAGCCGCAGGCGGCGATGTCGATCGCGCTGATTCCGCTGCGCGCCGATGCCGAATCGCCGGCCTTCGGCCTGCTGGTGCTCGCGTCGCCCGACGCGCAGCGCTTCAACGCCGAGATGGGCACCGACTTTCTCGAGCGCATCGCCGAGCTGGCCTCGGGCGGCCTCTCGCGGCTGCGTCCTTGAACCGGCCGCGCTGGCTGCGCCGGCCGTGGCAGGTCGCGCTGCTCGGCGCGCTCGGTGTCCTGGCGCTGGCCTATGCGGCGATCGGCGTCGTCATCTGGCAGCGCGCCGACGAGGTGCTGGACAACCCGCCGCAACGGGCCGCCGACGCGGCGCTGATCCTGGGCAGCCGGGCGTACCTGGACGGCAAGCCGAATCCCTGCCTCACGGGGCGCGTCGATACGGGCATTGCGCTCGCGCAAGCGGGCCGGGTGAAGCAACTGGTGTTCACGGGCGGCGTCGACAAGGAAGACGGGCGCATCGAGGCCGACGTGATGCAGCAGCACGCGCAAGGCCTGGGCTTTGCGGGGCCGATGCTGCAGGAGCCCGCATCGACTTCCACGCGGCTGAATCTCTCGCTCTCGCGCCCGCTGCTGCAGGCGGCCGGGGTGCGCAGCGTGGTGATCGTGTCGGAGCCCTACCACCTGTGGCGCGTGGAGCGGCTGGTGCGCATGAGCGGTTTCGACCAAACCTTCGACGTGCAGTACGCCGCCGCGCCGACCTCGTGCTGGCGCCGCTGGGGCATGCTGTTCAAGGGCGCATTGCGCGAGCCGGCAGCCATCATCAACAATGCCGGCCATGGCTATCTCTTCTGAGCCAACCGCATCCGCTCCGCCGGACTGGATCGCAAAGTACCTGGAGCATGTGCGCGTGGAGCGCCGGCTCGCGGCGCGAACGGTCGAGCTCTACGCCTTTCATCTGCAGGCGCTGAGGGAAAACGCGGCCGAGGCCAATCTGCCGCTGGACCGGGTGCAGACCGCCCACATCCGCCGCTGGATGGCCAAGCTGCACGGCGCCGGGCGCGAGCCGCGCGGCATCGCGCTGGTGCTGTCGTGCTGGCGCAGCTTCTACCGCTGGCTCGGGCATGAAGGGCTGATCGGCTTCAACCCGGTGCAGGACGTGCATGCGCCCAAGGCCGGCCGGCCGCTGCCCAAGGCGCTGGGCGTGGACGACGCGGTGCAACTGGCCGAGCTGCACGACGAAGACGCCGACCCATGGATCGAGGCGCGCGACCGCGCCATCGTCGAGCTGCTGTATGGCTGCGGCCTGCGCGTGAGCGAGCTCACGGGGCTCGATGCGCAGGCGAGCAACACGGCGCTCGGCTGGGTCGATCTCGACGCCAGGGAAGCCAATGTGCTTGGCAAGGGCAGCAAGCGCCGCATCGTGCCGGTGGGCGGCAAGGCCGCCGAGGCGCTGCAGGAATGGCTCGACGTGCGGGGCGACCGCTCGGTGCCCGCGCTTTTCGTCAGCAGCAGGGGTGCACGGATGTCGTCGCAGGCGGTGTGGAAGCTGCTGCGCGAACGCAGCCTGAAGGCCGGGCTCGCGGCGCCCGTGCATCCGCACATGCTGCGGCACTCGTTCGCGAGCCACGTGCTGCAGTCGAGCAGCGATCTGCGCGCGGTGCAGGAGCTGCTGGGGCACGCGAACATCGCGACGACACAGGTCTATACGCGGCTGGATTTCCAGCATCTGGCGAAGGTCTATGACGCGGCGCATCCACGCGCCAAGGCCCGGACCGACAAAGACAAATAAACAAGCAAGCAAGTAAAAAAATGAAAACCCTTCGCCTCAAGCCCGGCAAAGAGCGCTCGATGCAGCGCCGCCACCCGTGGGTCTTCGAATCCGCCATTGCGCGCGGCGGTGCCGACTCGGGCGAGACGGTGCGGGTGGAATCCCACGACGGCGCGTTCCTCGCCTGGGCGGCGTTCAGCCCGACCTCGAAGATCCGCGCGCGGGCCTGGAGCTTTGTCGAAACGCAGCGCATCGACGCGGCGTTCCTCGCGTCGGTGTGCGAGCGCGCCGTGCGGGCGCGCGGCCTGTTCGACCTGCAGAGCGACGGTGTGCGATTGGTCCATGGCGAAGCCGATGGCCTGCCGGGGCTGATCGTCGACCGCTACGGCGACACGCTGGTCGCGCAATTCCTCTCGGCCGGCGTGGAGCGCTGGAAAGACGCGCTGGCCGATGCGCTGCTCAAGGCCACGGGCCTCACGAAGCTCTACGAGCGCTCCGATGCCAGCGGCCGCGAGCGCGAAGGCCTGAAGCCGGTCACCGGCTGGCTGCGCGGGGAGGGCACGACCGAGATGACGATCCGCGAGCACGACTGGAAACTGTCGCTCGATATCGCGACCGGCCACAAGACCGGCTTCTATCTCGACCAGCGCGACAGCCGCCAGCGCTTTGCCGAACTCGCGAAGCACCGGCGCTTCAGGCGCGTGCTGAACTGCTTTTGCTACACGGGCGGGTTCACCGTCGCCGCGCTGGCGGGGCTCAAGGCGGCGGGCGCACTCGACGGGGCCGAGCTGGTGTCGGTCGATTCGTCGCAGCCGGCACTGAACTTCGCGCGCGCCAACATCGCGCTCAACGGCTTCGGCGGCGAGGGCTCGGGCGTGAAGACCGAGTTTCTCGACGCCAACGTCAACACGGTGCTGCGCGAATTCATCGACCAGGGCCGCACCTTCGACGCCATCGTGCTCGACCCGCCGAAGTTCGCGCCCACGGTGGCGCACGCCGAGCGCGCGGCACGCGCCTACAAGGACATCAACCGCCTCGCGCTCAAGATCCTGGAGCCGGGTGGCGTGCTGCTGACTTTTTCGTGCTCGGGCGGCATCAGCGCCGACCTGTTCCACAAGATCGTGGCCTCGGCCGGACTGGACGCGAACGTGGACGGTTACATCAGCGAACGCCTGGGCGCGGCGCCTGACCATCCAATGACGATCGAATTCCCCGAAGGGGAGTATCTGAAGGGCCTGGTGGTGGTGCGCAAGCCCGCCTGAAAATCCCGCTTGACCCCTTCGCCAACGCAACTCAGTGGCATTGGCTAAACTGCCCGCCACCCCCCGTTTTTAGTTTTCCGCTTCCGGAGCATCCCTCATGGCCCTCATTCCCGCGACCATCCTCACCGGCTTTCTAGGCTCGGGCAAAACCACGCTGCTCAAGCGCATCCTGACCGAGGCCCATGGCCAGAAGATCGCGGTCATCGAGAACGAGTTCGGCGAAGAGAACATCGACAGCGACATCCTCGTGACCGAGTCGAAAGAGCAGATCGTGCAGATGAGCAACGGCTGCGTCTGCTGCACCATCCGCGAAGACCTGCGCGAAGCGCTGCAGCTGCTGGCCGCCAAGAAGCGCCAGGGCCTCCTGGATTTCGATCGCGTGGTGATCGAGACCACCGGCCTGGCAGACCCCGGCCCGGTGGCCCAGACCTTCTTCATGGACGACGAGATCGCCGAGAGCTACCTGCTCGACTCGATCCTCACGCTGGTCGATGCCAAGCACGCGCCGCAGCAGCTGAACGACCGCCAGGAAGCGCGCCGCCAGGTGGGCTTTGCCGACCAGATCTTCATCAGCAAGAGCGAGCTGGTGTCGGCCGAGGAAACCGAGGCGCTGATCCATCGCCTCAAGCACATGAACCCGCGCGCGCCGCAGCAGAAGGCGCACTTCGGCGATGTGCCGCTCAAGGACATCTTCGACCTGCGCGGCTTCAACCTGAACGCCAAGCTCGACATCGACCCCGACTTCCTCAAGGAAGACGATCACGACCACCACGACCATGACCACGCGCATGGCGAGCATTGCGACCATCCCTCGCACAAGCACGAAGGCCACGGCCACCATCACCACACGGACGACGACGTGAAGAGCTTCGTGTACAAGGCCGACCGCGCGTTCGATCCGGCCAAGCTCGAAGACTTCCTGGGCGCCATCGTCAACATCTACGGCCCGCGCATGCTGCGCTACAAGGGCGTGCTGAACATGAAGGGCACCGAGCGCAAGGTGATCTTCCAGGGCGTGCACCAGTTGATGGGCAGCGACCTGGGCCCGGAGTGGGGCAAGGACGAAAACCGCCAGAGCCGCATGGTGTTCATCGGCATCGAACTGCCGCGCGAAATTCTCGAGCAGGGGCTCGAGCAGTGCCTGGTGTGACGACAGCCTGCTGCTGACTCACCCAAGGAAAAAGGCGCTGCCCCGGAAGGGACAGCGCCTTTTTCAATGGCGTCGAAGCTGCTTACTTGCCCAGTTCGCTCAGCGGCTTGCCGTTGACCTTCAGGCTGCCGTCGCTGAATTCGACCTGCCCGGTGACGTGCTCGCCATCGCGCTTGACGAAGCCCTTTTCCTCGCCTTGCTCGACCAGTCCCGCCACCATTTCGGGCGGCGGCGTCTGGCCGCTCTCGGCGCCGGTGGCGGCGATCTGCTCGAGCCATTGCACCGGCAGCCGCGCGTTGGCCTTGAGCACGCCGCGCTTGAGCAGCAGCGCCATGCCCGGGGCCTGCAGGTCTTCGTCGGTCACGCCGACCATGCCGGCCGTGTAGCTGACTTCGCCGCGCTTGCCGCCGATCTCGACCACCATCTTGTCCAGCCCGAATTCGGGGCTGTACTTGGCCATGGCCTTCAGATCGGGGGCGAGCTGGTCGGCCAGCGCCTTCATCGCGGCCTGCGTGGCCTTGCTGCTCTTGCCGCAGCCGGCAGCCGCGCTGGATTGCAGGTACGCGTCGGCCAGCTTCTTGTAGCCGGCGGCGTGAATGCGGCGGCCACCGCTGGACATCTCGAACTTGTCGATGCTCGTCTCGCCGATCTTGCCCTGGCCCTTGAGGGTGGCGTCGGAGGCGTAGAGGCCGTCCTTGATGGTGGCTTCGCCGGTCAGGTCGACGTTCTGCAGCAGCACCTTCACGGGCTTGCGCGTGCCGGCCGGCTCGTCGGCATCGGCACTGCCCCCGAGGCCCTTGGTGGCGGAGAACTCGAAGGACTCGAGGCGGCCTTCGCTCTTGCCGGTGGCCAGGATCCAGCCCGCGCTGTTGTCCATGTCGGCCTTGGCGGTGAGCTTGCCCATCTTCATTTGCAGGCCCTTGGGCGCATCGTTGAAGTCCAGGCCGGGCATCGTCAGGTCGTAGCGCGCCTTGGTGCGCGCGGCGTTCACTTCGATGTGGGCCTGCGCGCCCTGCCATGCGAACTCGCCCTTGCCTTCTTCGGCCAGCTTGACGGGCGCGACCGCCATGTCGATGGCGTAGCTGCCGTCGAAACCGACCTTGGTGAATGCCGTCAGCGGCTTGGCCTTGCCGAACAGCTTTTCGGCCTCGGCCTGGCCCTTGATGTCGAGCACCAGCTCGCTGTCGATGGTGGCCGCCGCGAACTTGCCGCCGGCGATCGGGCCGTGGTGGATGGTGTCGCGGATGGTGATGCGCAGGGGCTTGGGCGGCTTGGCGTCCGCTTCGTCGCCGTCTTCTTCTTCCTCCTGCGGCTCCTCGCCTTCCGCGGGCTTGGCGGCGGGCGCCTGCGCCACGGCCGGGGCCGTGGAGGCATCGGCCGCGCAGCCGATTTCCAGCGTCACGGTGCTGACGGCGCCGAAGAAGCCGCGCTCGTACTTGCGCTCGGTCACGCGCAACAGCGCGGTCTGCCTGGGCATCTCGTCGAGTGCGGTGTCGTAGATCGAGCGGACCTTCGAACCGGTCCACCAGGTGCTTCCTCCGTAGGCGACGACGATGGCCGCGGCCACGGCTCCCAGAACTGCTTTCTTGCTCAAGACTTGCTTTCTTTTATCGAATGATTGGATGGGCCCGCATCGCCCGGGGGCACGGCGAGCCTCGCGTCGCCCCCTCCGGCAACGCCGGCCGATGCTACCGGAGGCGACCGGCATGCAGACACATCGCCAGCGGTTTCGAGTTCTCTATACAATCGCGCGCCTGTTCCGGGAGCCACGCCCAGTCCTGTTGGACAAGATGTGACTTCCGGCACGGGGCGCCGCACGTTTCTGCAGGGCTTTCGGGGGTATAACCCCGGGGTTCGCAACTCGCGAGCACCCCGACAACGTGGAGCCCGCGCGGCACGAAAGCCGCGAGTGGTTCCCATGGGAGGAGACACCCAGTGAAAGCGCGTTCCAGTTCGTCCAAGGAGCCAGTCACCGTGAAGAAACCCGCCGCCAAGGCCACGCCAGCATCCAAGCCCGCCGCAAAGAAGGCGCCGGCTGCGAAGGCTGTACCCGCGGCGAAAAAGGTTTCCGCCACCGCGAAAGCGCCTGCAACGAAGGAGAAAAGCGCGTCCAAAAAGCCCGCAGCACCACCGGTCAAGGCCGCCACCGCTGCGACAAAGAAGTCCGTCAAGCCCGCCAAGCCTGCAACAGCAACCAAGACCGCAGGCACGGGTCCATCGTCATCCAAACCCGTCGGCCGCCCTGCTGCCGTTCCTTCTGCTCCCCCGATCCCCATGAAAAAAACGGCTGCCGCCTCCTCTTCCGCCCCGGCGACACCCTCGATGCCCGCTCAAACCGCCACGCCCGCACCCGCCGCGCGTGGGGGCCGCGTGTCCCGGCTGTCGCAACTGACCGTTCCTTCGATGCCGCAGTCCGTGGCGTCGACCGCCGCCAAGTCCAGCTTCTCGCAGGCGCCGTCCACCGCGCTGGTGCCGCCGCCGCCGCTGGCCGTCAAGAAAGACCCCAAGCTCGCGAACAACTGGAAGACCAAGTCGCCCGCCGAGCTGACCGATGCCGAAGTCATCGCGATGCCCGACACCGAGTACATGAACGAAAAGCAGATGGCGTTCTTCCGCCTGAAGCTCGAGGAACTCAAGCGCGGCATCCTGGAAAACGCCGGCGAGACCACCGAGCACCTGCGTGAAGACACGGTGGTCGTGCCCGATCCGGCCGACCGCGCCACCATCGAGGAAGAACACGCCCTCGAACTGCGCACCCGTGACCGCGAACGCAAGCTGCTCAAGAAGATCGAGCAGTCGATCCAGCGCATCGACGCCGGCGACTACGGCTACTGCGACGAGACCGGCGAGCCCATCGGCGTCGGCCGCCTCTTGGCCCGCCCGACCGCCACGCTGTCGCTCGAGGCGCAACAGCGCCGCGAACTCAAGCAGAAAATGTTCGGGGATTGAACAGGTTCGCGGTAGATAAGACCCAGCCCGTTCGATAGTCTTCACCGAATGCCAAAGGAAGAATCGGGCCGCCTTTTCTCGAAGGTGGCCAAGTTTGTCCGCAATCCGCTCAAGGATTGGTCGGAGCTGGATGCGCCTTCCTCCACGACATCGGACTCCTCGCTCCCCGAGCAGACCTACAGCCGGGAGATGCTCAAGGAGATGATCGAGCGGCGCCAGCGCAACGACTTTGTGCGCCGGCGCGAGTTCGACATGCTGCGCAAGCTTCGCCAGCGCGAGGCGGCCGCCCATGCATTCGATGCGACGGTCACGCCGTCGTCGTTCAACATCAACAGCTCTTCGGAAAAGTCCGAGGGCCGCGCGCTCACGCTCAAGAAAATCGACGAGATCGAAGAGCAGATGTCGCAGCAGTGGTGGAAGGGCCGCGGCCCGAACGGCGAGACGCTGGTCAACCCGCCGCCCGATGCCGGCGCCGAGACGCTGCCGCCGGTGCATGTCGACGACCTGCTCCAGCCGCCTCCGGTGCACCGCGCCGTGGCGGCCGTGGCGCCCGTCGAGGTTGCGGGTGCGGCTGCCGAGGGCGGCGCGCCGCCGCTCTTGTCTTCCCGGCTTGCGCACGATGGTGCGCTCGAAGAAGCGGTGATCCGCTTTGCGCATGGCGACGACGCCGGCGCCGAGGCGATCCTGCTGCAGGCGCTGGCCTCCGAGAGCGCCCCGGTGGCCGACGGCGAGAACGACGCCGCGGCCGAGCGCGACGACAGCCGCTGGCGCACCCTGTTCGACCTGTACCGCGCCACCGGCGACGCCGCCAAGTTCGCGGCCGCCCGCATGCGCTACGCGCAGCGCATGAAGCGCATGGGCCCCGATTGGGTATCGCTCGAAGAGCTGGCCCGCAGCGTGAAGGCGGTGACCGCCAGCGAAGAGGCTGCAGAGCAGGACGGCGAGGGCGGTGGTGCCCAGGCCGACTGGAGCAGCCCCGCGCGCCTGGCCCGCGAAGGGCTGATGAGCCTCACGCGCGCGCTGTCGCAGGCCGGCTCGGTCTGGACGCTCGATTGGCGCTCCCTGACCGCCATCGAGCCCGAAGCGGCCGCGCCGCTGCGCGTGCTGCTGACGCATTGGGCCGATTCGCCGGTCAAGCTGCGCTTCATCGGCACCGCGCAACTGTTGGCGGTGCTGGCCGAGGCGGCGCCCAACAACGAACGTGGCACCGACGACGTCTGGTGGCAACTGCACCTGGCTGCGCTGCGGGTGATGCACCTGCCCGACGATTTCGAACTGGTGGCGCTCAACTACTGCATTACCTACGAGGTGTCGCCGCCGTCCTGGCAGGACCCGATCGGCGAATGCACCGCGCTCGCCGCGCCGCCGCCGCCAAGCCGCAGCAGCTCGGTGTGGTCGCTGCTGTCGAGTGCCGAATCGGAGAGCTTTCCAACGCACGACACCGGCTTTGCCGCGCTGGCGGGCGATCTGCGGGGGGAATCGCTGTCGTCCTGGCAGCGGCTGGACACCGACCTGCGCCACACCACGGCGCCCGTCATTTCGTGTGCGGCGCTGCTGCGCATGGACCTTGCCGCCGCCGGCACCCTGCTGAGCTGGGTGCGGGCGCGCGACGCCAATGGGGAGCGGGTGCAGTTCGTTGACGCGCACCGGCTGATCGCCGCGCTTTTCGGGCTCGTGGGCATTGCCGACCACGCCACCGTAGCCGTTCGAAAGAACTGAAACCATCCTGTTTCGGGGTTGCATTGCCCTCGGCCATCCCCAGATGGCTGCGATGGAACAGTTTCACGGCACCACCATCGTGAGCGTGCGCCGCAAGACCCCCCAAGGCGACCAGGTCGCCATTGGCGGGGACGGGCAGGTCACTCTCGGCAATATCGTCATCAAGGGCACCGCGCGCAAAGTGCGGCGCCTCTATCACGGCAAGGTGCTGGCCGGCTTTGCCGGCGCCACCGCCGACGCCTTCACGCTCTTCGAGCGCTTCGAGGCCAAGCTCGAAAAGCACCAGGGGCACCTCACTCGCGCGGCGGTCGAGCTCACCAAGGACTGGCGCACCGACCGCGTGCTGCGCAAGCTCGAGGCCATGCTGGCCGTGGCGGATGCCACCACCTCGCTCATCATCACCGGCAACGGCGACGTGCTGGAGCCCGAAGACGGCGTGATCGCCATCGGCTCGGGCGGTGCGTATGCCCAGTCGGCCGCCAAGGCGCTGATCGACAACACCGACCTCACAGCCGAGCAGATCGTGCGCAAATCGCTGGCGATCGCCGGAGAAATCTGCATTTACACGAACATGAACCACACGGTGGAAGCGCTCTGACCATGTCCATGACCCCCCAGGAAATCGTCTCCGAGCTCGACAACCACATCGTCGGGCAGCCGGCCGCCAAGCGCGCGGTGGCCATCGCCCTGCGCAACCGCTGGCGCCGCCAGCAGGTCGACGAGAAACTGCGCAGCGAGATCACCCCCAAGAACATCCTCATGATCGGCCCCACGGGCGTGGGCAAGACCGAGATCGCCCGCCGCCTCGCACGCCTGGCGGACGCACCGTTCATCAAGGTCGAGGCGACCAAGTTCACCGAGGTGGGCTATGTCGGCAAGGACGTCGATTCGATCATTCGCGATCTCGCCGAGATCGCCGTCAAGCAGACCCGCGAATCCGAAAGCGCCAAGGTGCGCGCGCGTGCGGAAGACGCCGCCGAAGACCGCATCCTCGACGTGCTGCTGCCCCCGGCGCGCGGCGCCGACGGCACGACCGCGGCGATCGATGGCCCCAACCCCACGCGCCAGGCCTTCCGCAAGAAGCTGCGGGAGCACCAGCTCGACGACAAGGAAATCGAACTCGACCTCGCCGAGACCCGCACGCCGCTCGAGATCATGGGCCCCGCCGGCATGGAAGAAATGACCGAGCAACTGCGCGGCATGTTCGGCCAGATGGGCGGCGGCAAGCGCAAGACGCGCAAGCTCAAGATCGCCGAGGCGCTGCGCCTCCTGATCGACGAGGAGGCCGCCAAGCTGGTCAACGAGGACGAGATCCGCGCGCAGGCGATCACCAACGCCGAGCAGAACGGCATCGTCTTCATCGACGAGATCGACAAGGTTGCGACGCGCAGCGAAGCGCAGGGCTCCGACGTGTCGCGCCAGGGCGTGCAGCGTGACCTGCTGCCGCTGGTCGAGGGCACGGCCGTGACCACCAAGTACGGCGTGGTGCGCACCGACCACATGCTGTTCATCGCGAGCGGCGCGTTCCACCTGAGCAAGCCGAGCGACCTGATTCCCGAGCTGCAGGGGCGTTTTCCGATCCGCGTGGAGCTGCAGTCGCTCTCGGTGTCGGACTTCGAGAGCATCCTCACGCAGACCCGCGCGTCGCTCGTGAAGCAGTACCAGGCGCTGCTCGCGACCGAGGGAGTGACGCTCGATTTCCAGCCCGACGGCGTGACCCGCCTGGCAAGCATCGCCTTCGAGGTGAACGAGCGCACCGAGAACATCGGCGCACGCCGTTTGTCGACCGTGATGGAGCGCCTGCTCGATGAGGTAAGCTTCGACGCGGCCCGCATCGAAGGTCAGACGATCCGCATCGATGCCGCTTACGTCGACGAGCGCCTTGCGGCACTAAGTCACGACGAAGACCTTTCGCGCTTCATCCTCTGAAGCCGCTTCTCCTTCCCCCTGTAACGGGGGAATGCTTCACGCATTACTTTCACTGCGTGAGCTAAGTACTTCATTTTCAACGAAATTCGCCGATTCCGAGGTTTTGGAATCGGCGCTAAGTCGTTGATTCCATTACAAAAAATACCACCAACGGCCAGTTGCGCCCCAAGTGTTTCCTGCTACAGTGCAAAAAAGTGCAGTTAAGTGGGAAAAAGTGCGGATAGTGCCTCTTTCGGGCATTGCAGCATCTCCCAACACAGGGGTTTGTGGTCGTGTTTCAAGGCGCTTCATCGCTCAGTCTGGATGCCAAGGGGCGGCTCTCCGTGCCGACCCGGCACCGTGACGTCCTGAGCGCGACGGCAGGCGGCCAGCTCACGATCACCAAGCATCCGCACGGATGCCTCATGGTGTTCCCCCGTCCCGAATGGGAAAAATTCCGCGAGCGCATCGCCGCGCTGCCGATGTCGGCGCAGTGGTGGAAGCGCGTCTTCCTCGGTAATGCGATGGATGTCGAGATGGACGGCACCGGCCGCATCCTGGTCTCGCCCGAGCTGCGCGCCGCCACGGGCATCGTGCGCGACACGCTGCTCCTGGGCATGGGCAACCACTTCGAACTCTGGGACAAGGCCACTTACGAGGCCAAGGAGGCCGAGGCCACCCAGGGCGAGATGCCGGATGTGTTTCAGGACTTCGCGTTCTGAGGACCCACGTGAACACCCCATGGACCCATACGACCGTCTTGCTGAACGAAGCGGTGGAAGCCCTTCTTTCCGGCAGCACGGCGGCAACCGGCACCTATGTCGATGCAACCTTCGGCCGGGGAGGGCACGCGCGGGCGATCCTCGCGAGGCTGGCACCGGAAGGCAGGCTGATCGCATTCGACAAGGATGCGGAAGCAGTGGCCGAAGCAGCGCGCATCTCGGATGCGCGTTTTTCCATCCGGCACCAGGGATTCCGTTCGCTGGGCGAATTGCCCGATGCCAGCGTGGCGGGCGTGCTGATGGACCTGGGCGTGAGTTCGCCGCAAATCGACAACCCGGTGCGCGGCTTCAGTTTTCGATTCGACGGCCCGCTCGACATGCGCATGGACACCACGCGCGGCGAGAGCGTGGCCGAATGGCTGGCAACGGCCGAACTTCAGCAGATTGCAGAGGTGATCCGTGACTATGGCGAAGAACGGTTTGCTGTTCAGATTGCAAAGGCGATTGTTGCTCGCCGACAAGAACGGGGCGCAATTTCAACCACCACCGAACTGGCCGAGCTCGTGGCTGGCACGGTCAAAACCCGCGAGCAGGGCCAGAACCCTGCAACGCGCACATTTCAGGCTTTTCGGATTTTCATCAACGCCGAGCTTGAAGAGCTGCAACAGGCGCTAGAGGCGAGCCTGTCCGTGTTGCAGCCCGGAGGCCGGCTCGCGGTGATCAGCTTCCATTCGCTGGAAGACCGCATCGTCAAGCAGTTCATCGCCAAGCACTCGAAGGAGGTCTACGACCGTCGAGCGCCTTTCGCTGCGCCCAAGGTGATGAAGCTCAACGCGCTCGAGCGCATCAAGCCGTCCGAAGCCGAGGTGCGCGGCAACCCGCGTTCGCGCAGCGCCATCTTGCGCGTGGCCGAACGAACGGAGGCTCAATGAGCGCCGCTCGGCCGCCCGAAGGCGCTCGCCCCCTCGCTTGCGAGGGGGTTGGCGGAGCCACGCAGTGGCGCAGCCTGGGGGAGGTTCTCTAGTCATGGCCCGCCTGAACCTGCTCCTGCTGATGGCCGTCATCGCGACGTCGCTCTATCTCGTCCATACGCAGTACCGCTCGCGCCAGCTCTACACCGAGCTCGACCGCGTGCAGCAGGAAGCCCGCCGCCTGGAGACCGACCACGACCGCCTGCAGGTCGAGAAGCGCGCCCAGGCCACGCCGCTGCGCGTCGAGAAGCTCGCCAAGGAGCAGCTTCAGATGCGCACCACCACGCCGGCCATCACGCAGTACGTGCGCCCGGACGGCTCGGTGATTCCGGCCGTTGCGCCGCTGCCGCCGGTCACGCCGCCGAAGCCGGCCGCCACCACCGCCAGAGGGGCTGCGCGATGAGCCGCCGCGATCGCAGCGTTCGCTACACCACCAGCCCCTTGCTCGCGAGCAAGACGCCGGTGTGGCGCAGCAAGTTCATCGTCGCGGGCATCGCTTTCGGCTTTCTCGGGTTGGCCGGGCGCGCCGCGTACGTGCAGGTCTTCAACAACAGCTTCTTTCAGCGGCAGGGCGAGGTGCGCTTTGCGCGCACGCTCGAGCTGCCGGCCAACCGCGGCCGCATCCTCGACCGCAACGGGCTCATCCTCGCCTCCAGCGTCGTGGCGCCCAGCATCTGGGCCATTCCCGAAGACATCGAGCGCGACGACCCCGAGGTGCGCGCCAAGCTCAAGCAGGTGGCCAAGCTGCTCGAGATGCCGCAGAAGGACTTCGACAAGAAGCTGCAGGACGAGGACAAGACCTTCGTCTGGATCAAGCGCCAGGTCGACGAGCCCATCGCCAAGCAGATCGCCGCGATGAACCTCAAGGGCATCTACCAGCGCAAGGAATACAAGCGCCAGTACCCCGAGGGCGAGGCCGCGGCGCACGTGGTGGGCTTCACCAACGTCGAAGACAGCGGCCAGGAAGGCATCGAGCTTGCCTTCAACAAGGAGCTGGCCGGCAAGGCGGGCTCCCGCCGCGTCATCAAGGACCGCCTGGGCCGCGTGGTCGAGGGCGTGGGCGACATCGTGCCGCCGCTGGACGGCCAGGACATCCAGCTGAGCGTCGACAGCAAGGTGCAGTTCTTCGCCTACCAGAAGCTGCGCGACGCGGTGACCGCGCGCAAGGCCAAGGCCGGCAGCGTGGTGGTGCTCGACTCCATCACCGGCGAGGTGCTGGCGCTGGCCAACTACCCGAGCTACGTGCCCGACAAGCGCCAGAACCTCACCGGCGAGCAGCTGCGCAACCGCGCGCTCACCGACACCTTCGAGCCCGGCTCGACGATGAAGCCCATCACCGTCGGCATGGCGCTGGAAGCCGGTCGCGTGAAGCCATCGACGCTGATCGAAACCGGCCCCGGTCGCTACCAGATCGGCGGCTTCACCATCAGCGACACCCACAACTACGGCACGCTGACGGTCGAGGGCGTGATCCAGAAGTCGAGCAACGTGGGCGCGCTCAAGATCGCGCAGAAGATGACTCCGCACGAGATGTGGGACACCTACACCGCGCTCGGCTACGGCCAGAAGCCGCAGATCCAGTTCCCCGGCGCGGTCACCGGGCGGCTGCGTCCGTGGAAGACCTGGAAGCCGGTCGAGCAGGCCACCATGGCCTACGGCTACGGCCTGTCGGCGTCGCTGTTCCAGATGGCGCATTCGTACACCTCGTTCGCGCACGACGGCTCGATCATTCCGGTCACCATCCTGAAGAACTCCGAGCCACCGGTCGGCGTGCGGGTGTTCTCGCCGTCCAACGCGCTGGCCGTTCGCAAGATGCTGCAGATGGCAGCCGGCCCCGGCGGCACCGGCACGCGTGCGCAGACGGTCGGCTACTCGGTCGGCGGCAAGTCGGGCACGGCCCACAAGCAGGTCGGCAAGGGCTACGCGAGCAACAAGTACCGCGCCTGGTTCACCGGCATGGCGCCCATCGAGAAGCCGCGCATCATCGTCGCGGTGATGATCGACGAGCCCACCGACGGCCAGTACTTCGGCGGCCTCGCCGCGGCGCCCGTGTTCAGCGAAGTCGTGCAGCAGACCTTGCGCATGATGAACGTTGCGCCCGATCTGGCGGTCAAACCCCTTGTGATGACGCAGGGCGTCGACGAGAGCTTCTGAGCATGCTGACACTCACATCCCCCCAACTGGCCGCGCTCTGGCTCAAGGAGCGCGTGCGGGGTGCGCTGCACGCCGACAGCCGTCCGGTGGGCGCGGGCGACGGCTTCATCGCCTGGCCCGGCGCCGCGACCGACGGACGCAAGCACGTGGCGGCCGCGCTGGCGCAGGGCGCCGCGGCCTGCCTGGTCGAGTACGAGGGCGTCGATGCCTTCGGCTTCGATCAAGGTGAACACAGCGACCGCATCGCGGCCTACCCGGGCCTGAAGGCCGCCACCGGCCCGATCGCCTCGGCCTTTCACGATAACCCCTCGGCGCTGCTCGACGTGCTGGCCGTGACCGGCACCAACGGCAAGACCTCCACCGCGTGGTGGCTGGCCGAATCGCTCTCCACGCTGCGCGCGGCCGGCGGCGTTCGCGCGATGCGGCCCGATGGCACCATGGAGCGCGACGCACCGTCGCCTTGTGCCGTGATGGGCACGCTGGGCATCGGCGTGCCGCCCGATCTCACCTACACCGGCCTCACCACGCCCGACCCCGTGATGATGCAGGGCGAGTTGCGCGCGCTGGTCGAGCGCGGCTTCGGCGCCTGCGCCATCGAGGCCTCGTCGATCGGCATCGCCGAACGCCGGCTCGATGGCGCGCAGATCGCGGTCGCGGTGTTCACCAATTTCACGCAGGACCACCTCGACTACCACGGCAGCATGGATGCCTACTGGGAAGCCAAGGCAGAGCTCTTCCGCTGGCCGGGCCTGCGCGCCGCGGTGATCAACATCGACGACATGCACGGCGCGAGCCTGTGCGCCAACCTCGTGGACGCCGGCATCGGCGCGCTCGATGTCTGGACGGTGTCGGCCGGCGGCAAGCCGGCGCGCCTCGTGGCGCGCGACATCGGCTACGACGCGCAGGGCCTGCAGTTCTCGGTGGCCGAGCACGGCACTGCATCGGTCGAGCGGCTCTCCACCGGCCTCATCGGCCAGTACAACGTGGCCAACCTGCTCGGCGTGCTCGGCACGCTGCGCGCACTGGGCCTTACGTTGTCGCAGGCCGTTGCTGCCTGCGCCAACCTCACGAGCGTGCCCGGCCGCATGGAGCGGGTGAGCGTTGCGGCCGATGCGCCGCTCGCCGTGGTCGACTACGCCCACACGCCCGACGCGCTCGACAAGGCGCTCGCCGGCCTGCGCCCGCTGGCGCAGCAGCGCGGCGGCGCGCTCTGGTGCCTGTTCGGCTGCGGCGGCGACCGCGATCCGATCAAGCGTCCGATGATGGCCGCCGTCGCAGAGCGCCAGGCCGACCACGTCATCGTGACCAGCGACAACCCGCGCAGCGAAAAGCCCGACGCGATCATCAGCCAGGTGCTGCGCGGCTTCTCGCGCTCCGACGCTGCCCAGGTGCAGCCCGACCGCGCGGCAGCCATCGCTGACGCGATCGCGCAGGCCGCGCCGCAGGACGTGGTGCTGATCGCCGGCAAGGGCCACGAGGCCTGGCAGGAGATCGCAGGCCAGCGCATTCCGTTCTCCGACAAGACCCATGCGCTGGATGCGCTGAACCAGCGAGGTGTGGCATGAGTCGCCGGGCCGTTCCCAAGACGAATACCGCAGCGCGAAGCGCGGAGGTCTCCGAATGAGCGACATGACGCCACTCGACCTGACGCTCGCCCAGGCGCAGCAATGGATTCCCGGCTCGCGCCTCGTAGGCGACCCGGCGACGGTCATCGGGCGCGTGCACACCGACACCCGCACGCTGGCGCAGGGCGACCTCTTCGTCGCGCTCAAGGGCGAGCGCTTCGATGCCAACGATTTCCTGGCCCAGGCCAAGGAGCACGGCGCCGTCGCCGCCATCGCCCACCACGGCCTCGAAGCCGCGGGCCTTGCCGGCCTCGAAGTGCCCGACTCGCTGGCGGCGCTCGGTGCGCTCGGCGCGGGCTGGCGTGCGCAGTTCGAGCTGCCGCTGATCGCAGTCACCGGCAGCAACGGCAAGACGACGGTCACGCAGATGATCGCGGCGATCCTCGTCGCCTTCCGCGCCGACCGCGCGCTGGCCACGGCCGGTAACTTCAACAACGAGATCGGCGTGCCGCTCACGCTGCTGCGCCTGCGGGCGCGCCACCAGCACGCGGTGCTCGAACTGGGCATGAACCACCCGGGCGAGATCGCGCGGCTGGCCGCCATTTCGCGTCCGACCATCGCGCTGGTCAACAACGCCCAGCGCGAGCACCAGGAATTCATGGCCACCGTCGAGGCGGTCGCCATCGAGAACGCCGCCGTGTTCGCGGTGCTGCCCGACGACGGCACGGCCGTCTTCCCGTACGGCGACACCTTCACCTCGCTCTGGACCGACATGGCGCACGACGGCGGCTCGCGCCGCTGCATGACTTTCGGCGAAGACGAAGGCGCGGACATCTCGCTCGAGCGCGCCGAATGGAAGCAGGGCGCCTGGGCCGTGCGCATCCGCACGCCGCTGGGCGCCTTCGATGCGCAACTGCACATCGCCGGCCGCCACAACGTGGGCAACGCGCTGGCCGCCACCGCTTGCGCGCTCGCCGCGGGCGTGCCGATCGAGCGCATTGCCGAGGGCCTGTCGGCGTTCGAGCCGGTCAAGGGCCGCTCCAAGGCCAGCGAGGTCGTGCTGTCCAACAAGCACACGCTCACGCTGGTCGACGACAGCTACAACGCCAACCCCGATTCGGTGATCGCCGCCATCGACGTGCTCGCGGACCTGCCCGGTCCGCGCCTTTTGGTGCTCGGCGACATGGGCGAGGTGGGCGACCGCGCGCCCGAGTTCCACGCCGAGGTCGGCGCCTGGGCGAAGCAGCGCGGCATCGAGGCCGTGTACACGCTCGGCACCGAGACCGCGCACACCGTCGCGGCCTTCGAAGACGCGGACAACGGCCGTCATTTTCCTGATTACGAAGCGCTGCATGCCGCCGTGCTCGCCCGCCTGCCGCTGGTCGGCAGCGTGCTCGTCAAGGGCTCGCGCTTCATGAAGATGGAACGCGTGGTGCAGGCCATCGGCGATCTCGCCCAGTCACATCCCAAAACAACAAAAGGAGGCCGGTCATGACGCATGAGCCGCGCGACACATCATGCTGCTGAGCCTGGCCCAATGGCTGCAAACGCTCTCGCCCGAGTTCGGGTTCTTGCGCGTTTTCCAGTACCTCACCTTCCGCGCGCTGATGGCCGCGGTGACCGCGCTGGTGGTCGGCCTGGTGGCCGGCCCGTACGTGATCCGCCGCCTCGCCGCACTCAAGATTGGCCAGCCGGTGCGCGGCTACGGCATGGAAACGCACCTGACCAAGAGCGGTACGCCCACCATGGGCGGCGTGCTGGTGCTGTTCGCCATCGCCTTCGCGACGCTCCTGTGGTTCGACATTTCGAACCGCTTCGTGTGGATCGTGCTGTGGGTGACGATGGGCTTCGGCGCCATCGGCTGGGTCGACGACTGGCGCAAGGTGGTCCGCAAGGACCCGGAAGGCATGCGCTCGCGCGAGAAGTATTTCTGGCAGTCGGTGGTCGGCCTGCTCGCGGGCTTCTACCTGCTCTTCAGCATTTCCGAAAGCTCCAACTGGCGCGTGCTGCAGTTGTTCTTCGCGTGGGTGCAGTCGGGGTTCGATCTCGACTTTCCGCCCAAGATCAACTTGCTGGTTCCGTTCTTCAAGGAAGTGAGCTATCCGCTGGGCGGCATCGGCTTCGTGATCCTCACGTACCTGGTGATCGTCGGCGCGAGCAATGCGGTGAACCTCACCGACGGCCTGGACGGCCTCGCGATCATGCCGGTGGTGATGGTGGGCTCGGCGCTGGGCGTGTTCGCCTACGTCACGGGCAGCGCGGTGTATTCCAAGTACCTGCTGTTCCCCAACATCCCGGGCTCGGGCGAGCTCTTGGTGTTCTGCTCGGCCATGGCCGGTGCGGGCCTCGCGTTCCTCTGGTTCAACACGCACCCGGCACAAGTGTTCATGGGCGACGTGGGCGCACTCGCGCTCGGCGGCGCGCTGGGCACCATCGCAGTCATCGTGCGCCAGGAGATCGTGTTCTTCATCATGGGCGGCATCTTCGTGGTCGAGGCGATCTCGGTGATGGCGCAGGTCATGTACTTCAAGTACACGAAGAAGCGCTACGGCGAAGGCCGGCGCGTGCTCAAGATGGCGCCGCTGCACCACCACTTCGAGAAGAGCGGCTGGCGCGAGACGCAGGTCGTGGTGCGCTTCTGGATCATCACGATGCTGTTGTGCCTCGTGGGTCTTTCGACGTTGAAGCTGCGGTGAGAAAGAACCGATGCGCCATCTGAAAGACCTCCCCGTCCTCATCCTCGGCCTCGGTGCGTCCGGGCTGGCGATGGCGCGCTGGTGCGCGCGCCACGGTGCGGTCGTGACCGTGGCGGACACGCGCGAGGCGCCCGCCGCGCTCGCGACGCTGCAGGCGGAGTTGCCCGAGGTGACCTTCATCGGCGGGCCGTTCTCGGCCGCGCTGATCGAGGGCACGCCGATCCGTGCGGTGTACCGCTCGCCCGGGCTGTCGCCCGAGACCATCGCACCGGTCGTCGATGCGGCACGGGCCGTGGGCCTCACGGTCGGTGGCGAACTGGACCTTTTCGCGCGCGCGTTGCTGGACCTGCGGACGGTCGAAGTGCCGGAGACGGAGGTTGCCCAGGCCGAGCCGGAAGCCGTGGCCGAACCGGTTGCCGAAGTGCCCGCGGAGCCCGTGGTGCCTGAAGCGGCGCAAGCCGAACTGACGCTGACCGTCGAGTCGGCAGAAGCCGCGCCCGCCGAAGTGCCGGCCGCACCGGAAGCGGAAGACGTGCCTGCAGCAGCCGAACCGGTCGCGGCCGAAGCGGCCGCGCCTGTTGAGGCAACCGAAGTACCCGAAGCCGCCGAGACGGCGGAAGTGCCTCCGCAAACTGGCGAGCCCGTTGCTGCCACCGAAAGCACGGAAGCACCCGAGGCAGCACCCGAACCCGCAACCCCCGCGACCTCCGCGATGGCCGAGGCCATGCCGCGCGATCCCTCGCTGAGCGTGCCGGTCACGCCGCCTGCGGACGATGCCGCGCCGGTCGCAGAGACCACCGAGGCTGCATCCGATCCGACGGCGCCAGCGCCGCCAGCCGCACCGGCCACCGGCTCCAGGCTCCCCGCCACCGGCAAGCCCTACGTCCCCACGGCCGCCAGGGAAGCGGCCGAGTTCGTTGCCAAGATCGCCGAACTCTCCGCCACCAACCCGGCCTCCGCCGCGGTGGAAGAAGAGCCGACGGCCCAACTGCCGCTGGTGCCGATCGAGGAACCTCCGGCGCCCAAGGGCTACACCCCCGCGGTGCTCGCGGTTACCGGCACCAACGGCAAGACCACCGTCACCGCGCTCACCGGCCAACTGGTCGAGCGCGCGGGCAAGTCCGTGGCCGTGGCCGGCAACATCGGCCCGACGCTGCTCGACACCCTGGCCGCGCACATCGATGCCGAGACGCTGCCCGACGTGTGGGTGCTCGAACTCTCCAGCTTCCAGCTCGACGGCGTGCAGGGCTTCGAGCCGACCGCCGCCACCGTGCTCAATCTCACGCAGGACCACCTGGACTGGCATGGCGACATGCCCGCCTACGCGGCGGCCAAGGCGCGCATCTTCGGCGCGAAGGGCCTCATGATCCTCAACCGCGACGATGCCGGCGTGATGGCCATGCTGCCGCCGCCCGTGAAGGTGAAGCTGCAGCGTCCGCAGATCCGCACGCACGTCACCTTCGGCAGCGCGATGCCGCTGCGCCCGGGCGACTACGGCATCGAGCGCATCAACGGCATCGCCTGGCTGGTGCGCGCGCTGGAAGCCGACGAAACGCAGAAGCGCAAGCGCGGCGCGGTGGTCGAAGAAGAAATCTTCTTCCAGCGCCTCATGCCCGCCGACGCGCTGCGCATCCGCGGCCGCCACAACGCCATGAACGCGCTGGCCGCGCTCGCGCTCGCCACCGCCGCCGACTGCCCGCTCGGCCCGATGCTCTACGGCCTGCGCGAATACCGCGGCGAGCCGCACCGAGTGGAGCCGATCGCGCTGATCGACGACGTGGAGTACTTCGACGACAGCAAGGGCACCAACGTCGGCGCGACGGTCGCGGCGCTGAACGGCCTGGGCGAAGACCGCCGCGTGGTCGTCATCCTCGGCGGCGAGGGCAAGGGACAGGACTTCGAGCCGCTCGCCGCGCCCGTGGCCCAGCATGCGCGCGCCGTCGTGCTGATCGGCCGCGACGCGCCGCTGATCGAGGCCGCGCTGGCGAACACCGGCGTCTCGCTGATGCATGCCGCCTCGATGGACGAGGCCGTGAAGCTTGCCGCCGCGCGCGCCAATCCCGGCGATGCCGTGCTGCTGTCACCGGCCTGTGCGAGCTTCGACATGTTCAACGACTACGAACATCGTGCGGAAGTGTTCCGCGAGGTCGTCCAGGCGCTCGCAGACAACCCGCGCGGCATGTCGACCGACGGTTCGTCCCCGGAGGAAACGCTGTGAACTCCGCTGCTGCCGGCGCCACGCCGAACACCCGCACCAGCCGCTTCGGTGGCTGGTTCAGGCGCGCCCGCAGCGGCATCGATTCGCTGCCCGTGCACCTGCCGGTGCGGCTGGGCGGCGCCGGCATCGCGCAGACCAAGGCGACGCCGATGCGCGTGCTGGGCTTCGACCAGGCGCTGGTGTGGGTCACCGTGGCGCTCCTGACCTGGGGCCTGGTGATGGTGTATTCGGCTTCCATCGCGCTGCCCGACAACCCGCGCTTCGCGCGTGCCGGCTACGGCGCCTCGTTCTTCCTGACGCGGCACGCCGCCTCGGTGGCTTTCGCGTTCATCGCGGCGCTGCTGGCCTTCCAGATCCCGATGAAGACCTGGGAGCGCGCCGCGCCCTGGCTCTTCGTGGCCTCGCTGCTGCTCCTGGTGGCGGTGCTCATTCCGCACATCGGCATCAACGTGAACGGCGCGCGCCGCTGGCTGCCGATGGGTTTCATGCGCTTCCAGCCCTCGGAGCTCGCCAAGCTCGCGATGGTGCTCTACGCCGCCAGCTACATGGTGCGCAAGATGGAGATCAAGGAGCGCTTCTTCCGCGCCGTGCTGCCGATGGGCATCGCGGTGGTGGTGGTCGGCATGCTGGTGATGGCCGAGCCGGACATGGGCGCGTTCATGGTGATCGCGGTGATCGCCATGGGCATCCTCTTCCTGGGCGGCGTGAACGCGCGCATGTTCTTCGTGATCGCCGCGCTGGTGGTGGTGGCCTTCGGCACCATCGTGGCGAGCAGCCCGTGGCGCCGCGAGCGGATCTTTGCGTACCTCGATCCGTGGAGCGAGGAGCATGCGCTCGGCAAGGGCTACCAGCTGTCGCACTCGCTGATCGCCATCGGGCGCGGCGAGATCTTCGGCGTCGGCCTGGGCGGCAGCGTCGAGAAGCTGCACTGGCTGCCCGAAGCGCACACCGACTTCCTGCTCGCCGTGATCGGCGAGGAGTTCGGTCTGGTCGGCGTGCTGCTGATCATCGGTCTCTTCCTCTGGCTGACCCGCCGCGTCATGCACATCGGCCGCCAGGCCATCGCGCTGGACCGCGTGTTCTCGGGCCTCGTGGCCCAGGGCGTCGGCGTGTGGATCGGGTTCCAGGCCTTCATCAACATGGGTGTGAACCTCGGTGCGCTGCCAACCAAGGGCCTGACCTTGCCGCTGATGAGCTTCGGCGGCTCGGCGATCCTGATGAACATGATTGCGTTGGCCATTGTGCTGCGCATCGATTACGAGAATCGGGTTCTCATGCGGGGAGGCCGCGTATGACGCGCACCGCACTCGTCATGGCCGGCGGCACCGGCGGCCATATCTTCCCGGGGCTTGCCGTGGCCGAGGCATTGCGTGAACGCGGCTGGCGCGTGCACTGGCTGGGCGCGCCCGGCAGCATGGAAGAAAAGCTCGTGCCGCCGCGCGGCTTCGCATTCGAGCCGGTGCAGTTCGGCGGCGTGCGCGGCAAGGGTCCGCTCACGTTGTTCCTGCTGCCGCTGAAGCTGCTGCGCGCCTTCTGGCAGAGCTTTCGCGTGGTGCGCCGTGTCAAACCCGATGTGCTGGTGGGTCTGGGCGGCTACATCACTTTTCCGGGCGGAATGATGGGCGTGCTGCTCAACAAGCCGCTGGTGCTGCACGAACAGAACTCGGTCGCGGGTCTCGCCAACAAGGTGCTGGCGGGCGTGGCCGATCGCGTGTTCACCGCTTTCCCGAATGTGCTGAAGAAGGCGCAGTGGGTCGGCAATCCGCTGCGCGCGGCGTTCACTTCGCAGCCCGACCCGGCCTCGCGCTTCGAAGGACGCACCGGGCCGCTCAAGCTGCTCGTGGTGGGCGGCAGCCTGGGCGCACGTGGGCTCAACACCGTGGTGCCGCAGGCGCTGGCCCGCATCGAGCCGGCCACGCGCCCGCAGGTGCTGCACCAGAGCGGCACCAAGCAGATAGACGAACTGCGCGCCAACTACACGGCGGCGGGCGTCGAAGGCGAGCTCACGCCGTTCATCGAAGACACGGCGCAGGCCTACGCGGACGCGGACATCATCGTCGCGCGCGCCGGTGCCAGCACCGTCACAGAAATCGCGGCCGTCGGCGCAGCAGCGCTGTTCGTGCCTTTCCCCTCGGCGGTCGACGACCACCAGACCACCAACGCGCGCTTCCTCGTGGACGCGGGCGGCGGCTGGCTGGTGCAGCAGGCCGACCTCACTCCTGAATTGCTGGCTGATTTGCTACAGAAAACCGAGCGCACCGCGCTGATCGAGAAGGCCGCCAAGGCCAAGACCATGCAGAAGACCGAAGCCGTCGAGGCCGTCGTCCGCGCCTGCGAGGAGCTTGCAAGATGACGCACTCCCCCAGGCTTCGCGCACTTCGTGTCGCTTCGCCAACCCCCTCGCCGGGGGCGACACCAGCGGCCCGGCAAAGCCGGTTCCGCGGTGTCTCACGAACGGGCCTCGCTGCGCTCGCAATGCGATTCGCATCGCCGATGAATGGAGACCGCGTATGAAGCATGCGATCCGCCATATTCACTTTGTCGGCGTCGGCGGCTCGGGCATGAGCGGCATCGCAGAGGTGCTGCTCAACCTGGGCTACAAGATCACCGGCTCCGATCTGTCCGACAGCGCCACGCTGCGCCGGCTCGCGGGCCTGGGCATCGGCACCTTCGTGGGCCATGCGGCTGCGCACATCGACGGCGCGGACGCGGTCGTCACCTCCACCGCGGTGCAGTCGGACAACCCCGAGGTGCTGGCCGCGCGCGAGAAGCGCATTCCGGTCGTGCCGCGCGCGCTGATGCTGGCCGAGCTGATGCGCCTCAAGCAAGGCATCGCGATCGCGGGCACGCACGGCAAGACCACCACCACCAGCCTCGTGGCGAGCGTGCTCGAGGCGGCCGGGCTCGACCCGACCTTCGTGATCGGCGGGCGCCTGAACAGCGCCGGCGCGAATGCGCAACTGGGCAGCGGCGACTACATCGTGGTGGAGGCCGACGAATCGGACGCCTCGTTCCTGAACCTGCTGCCCGTGATGGCGGTGGTCACGAACATCGACGCCGACCACATGGAGACCTACGGGCACGACTTCGCGAAGCTCAAGAAGGCCTTCGTCGACTTCCTGCACCGCATGCCGTTCTACGGGGTGGCGATTCTCTGCACCGACGATCCGGCGGTGCGCGAGATCGTGGCCCATGTCACCTGCCCGGTCACCAGCTACGGCTTCGGCGAGGACGCCCAGGTGCGGGCGATCGACGTGCGCGCCGTCGGCGGCCAGATGCATTTCACCGCGCAGCGCCGCAACGGCGTGACGCTGCCCGACCTGCCCATCGTGCTGAACCTGCCGGGCGAACACAACGTGCGCAATGCGCTGTCGGTGATCGCCGTGGCCGTGGAGCTGGGCATTCCCGACGAAGCGGTGCAGCGAGGCCTCGCCGGCTTCAAGGGGGTGGGCCGCCGCTTCCAGAGCTACGGCGAGGTGCGCGTGCCGGGCGGCGCAGGCAGCTTCACCGTGATCGACGACTACGGCCATCACCCGGTCGAGATGGCGGCCACGATCGCGGCCGCACGCGGCGCGTTCCCGGGACGCCGGCTGGTGCTGGCTTTCCAGCCGCATCGCTACACCCGCACGCGCGACTGCTTCGAGGATTTCGTGAAGGTCATCGGCACGGCCGATTCGGTGCTGCTCGGCGAGGTCTACGCCGCGGGCGAGGCGCCCATCGTGGCAGCCGACGGCCGCACGCTGGCGCGCGCGCTGCGCGTGGCCGGCAAGGTGGAGCCGGTGTTCGTCGACGACATCGCGGACATGCCGCAGGCCGTCCTGGACAACGCCCGCCCGGGCGATGTCGTGCTTTCCATGGGTGCCGGTTCCATCGGCGCGGTGCCCGGCAAGGTGGTCGAACTCGGCGGCGTGGCCGCCGCGCCATCGTCAACAACTTCGGAGCGCGGCTCGCGCAAGGGGAGGGCGTCGTGAGCCTTCAGGATCCAAAACTTTTCGGCAAGGTCGCCGTGCTGTTCGGCGGCAGCTCCGCGGAACGCGAGGTCTCGCTGATGTCGGGCAACGGCGTGCTCGAAGCGCTGCGCTCGCGCGGCGTCGATGCGCATGCCTTCGATCCGTCCGAGCGTGAACTGGTCGAGCTCAAGCGCGAAGGCTTCGCGCGCTGCTTCGTCGCATTGCATGGCCGCCATGGCGAGGACGGCACGGTGCAAGGTGCGCTCGAACTGCTGGGCATTCCCTACACCGGCTCGGGCGTCATGGCCTCGAGCGTGGCGATGGACAAGGTCATGACCAAGCGCATCTGGCAGGCCGACGGTCTGCCGACGCCCAAGTACGTGCGCCTGGCCTTCGACCAGCAAAGCCGCGAGCAGATCATGGTGGTGCCCGACGTGCTGGGCCTGCCGTTGATCGTGAAGCCGCCGCGCGAAGGTTCGTCCATCGGCGTGACCAAGGTCGAGGGCTACTCGCAGATGCAGGATGCGGTCGCGCTCTCGGCGAAGTACGACGCCGACGTGCTCTGCGAGGAGTTCATCGAAGGCGAGGAAGTGACCTGCGCCGTGCTCGGCCAGGGCCTGGACGCGCGCGCGTTGCCGGTGGTTCGCATCGCCGCACCCGAAGGCGCCTACGACTACCAGAACAAGTATTTCACCGACGTCGTGCAGTACAAGTGCCCGAGCGGCTTGCCCGCGGCCGAGGAGCACGAGATCCAGCGCATCACGCTGGCCGCGTACCACACGCTCGGCTGCCGCGGCTGGGGCCGCGCCGACGTGATGATCCGCGCCAGCGACCGCAAGCCCTTCCTGCTCGAGATGAACACCTCGCCCGGCATGACCAGCCATTCGCTGGTGCCGATGTCGGCGCGCGCGGCGGGCATTCCCTACGAGGAGCTGTGCCTGCGCGTGCTGGCCTCCGCTTCGCTGGATGCCAAGGGAGGAGCGCAATAGCCATGGCCGACAGCATCCCCGTGCCCTTCGACGTCAAGCTCATGAACATCGTGGCGAACCTCGCGTTCGTGGCGGTGGCGCTCATGCTGCTGGCCGCGGGCGCGTGGTGGGTGCTGCGCCAGCCTTTCTTCCCGCTCGCGGGGATCAAGGTGGACGGCGAAGTGACGCACAACAACGCGGTCACGTTGCGCGCCAACGTGGCGCCGCAGCTCTCGGGCAACTTCTTCACCATCGACCTCGCGCGTGCGCGCACCGCCTTCGAAGCGGTGCCATGGGTGCGCAGCGCGGTGGTGCGGCGCGAGTTCCCGAACAAGCTGCGCGTGACGCTGACCGAGCAGGTGCCGGTCGCCAGCTGGGGCGACGAGGCGGGATCGAAGCTCATCAACGGTTTCGGCGACGTGTTCGAGGCCAACGTGGCCGAGGTGGACGAGAACCTGCCGCGCCTGGACGGCCCGATCGAGCAGGCCGGGCAGGTGCTCGGCATGTACCGCGTGCTGGCGCCGCAGTTCGAGCCCTACGACTTCGGCATCGACGAGCTCACGCTGTCCAGCCGAGGCAGCTGGAAGGTGGTGCTGGACAGCGGTGCGCAGATCGAGCTGGGACGTGGGCAGAGCGAAGAGGTGTCGGCCAGGCTGCAGCGTTTCCTGAAGACCGTGACCCAGGTCGCGGGCCAGTACCACCGCACGGTGGCCGACGTCGAAGGCGCCGATCTGCGCCACAACGACGCGTATGCATTGCGGCTGCGCGGCGTCACCACGGTCTCGCCCGAGGCCCCAAGAAGAATCAAGTAGCGAATATCGAGGACATATTTCAATGCCCAAAGAATACAAAGACCTGGTCGTAGGCCTGGACATCGGCACCGCCAAGGTGATGGTGGTCGTGGCCGAGGTGCTGCCCGGCGGCGAGCTCAAGCTCGCAGGGCTCGGCATCGCGCCGAGCAATGGCTTGAAGCGCGGCGTGGTGGTGAACATCGACGCCACGGTGCAGAGCATCCAGCAGGCGCTGAAAGAGGCCGAGCTGATGGCCGACTGCAAGATCAGCCGCGTCTACACCGGCATCACCGGCAGCCACATCCGCGGCATCAACTCGAGCGGCATGGTGGCGGTGAAGGACAAGGAAGTGACGCCGGCAGACGTGGCCCGCGTGGTCGAGACCGCGCGCGCGATCAACATCTCGAGCGACCAGCGTTTGCTGCTGGTGGAGCCGCAGGAGTTCGTGATCGACGGCCAGGACGTGAAGGAGCCGATCGGCATGAGCGGCATGCGGCTCGAAGCCAAGGTGCACATCGTGACCGGTGCGCAGAGCGCGGCCGAGAACATCATCAAGTGCGTGCGCCGCTGCGGCCTGGAGGTCGACCAGCTGATGCTGAACCCGTTGGCTTCGAGCCAGGCGGTGCTGACCGAAGACGAGCGCGAACTCGGCGTGGTGCTGGTGGACATCGGCGCGGGAACGACCGACGTGGCGATCTTCACCAACGGTGCGATCCGCCACACGGCGGTGATTCCGATCGCGGGCGACCTCATCACCAGCGACATCGCGATGGCTCTCCGCACGCCCACCAAGGACGCGGAAGACATCAAGGTCGAGAGCGGCTATGCCAAGCAACTGCTGGCCGATCCCGACCAGCAGGTCGAAGTGCCGGGCCTGGGCGACCGCGGCCCGCGCATGCTGAGCAAGCAGGCGCTGGCCGGTGTGATCGAGCCGCGCATCGAGGAGATCTTCTCGCTCGTGCAGCAGGTGGTGCGCGAATCGGGCTACGAAGAGGTGCTCTCTTCGGGCGTGGTGCTCACCGGCGGCAGCGCGGTGATGCCCGGCATGGTCGAGCTGGGGGAAGACATCTTCCTGAAGCCCGTGCGCCGAGGCATTCCGAAGTATTCGAGCGCGTTGTCCGACATGGTGGCGCAGCCCCGTGCGGCTACTGTCATGGGCCTGCTCGAAGAGGCGCGCTTCGCACGCATGCGCGGCTTCAAGGTCGCGCAGAAGAACGGGTCGGTAAAGACTGCGTTCGGACGTTTCAAGGACTTCATCGTGGGGAACTTCTGACCATGAACCACTCCCCACTCTGGCTCGCACGCGGCAGTCCGCCTTTGCATTTCAACGAGCGATGGCGACGAACAGGTCCACCATCGTGACGGCGCTCTCGTTGAACACGTCACAGCAAAAAAATTATTCATAGATACATAACGGCAACTGCAATATTCAAGGAGTTAGAAATGACCATCGAAATGATCGAAGTCGAAGAATTCAATCAAGGCACGCAGATCAAGGTGATCGGTGTCGGCGGCGGTGGCGGCAATGCGGTCGCCCACATGATGGAGCGTGGTGTGCAGGGCGTGCAGTTCGTGTGCGCGAACACCGACGCGCAGGCGCTCACCCGCAGCAACGCGAACAAGATCATCCAGCTGGGCACCAGCGGCCTGGGTGCCGGCAGCAAGCCCGACAAGGGCCGTGAAGCCGCCGAGGCCGCGGTGGACGAGATCCGCGCGGCGATCGACGGCGCACACATGCTGTTCATCACCGCCGGCATGGGCGGCGGCACGGGCACCGGTGCGGCGCCGGTGATCGCGCGCGTGGCCAAGGAAATGGGCATCCTCACCGTGGGCGTGGTGACCAAGCCCTTCGACTGGGAAGGCGGCCGCCGCATGAAGAATGCGGACGACGGCCTGGCCGAGCTCGAAGCCAATGTCGATTCGCTGATCGTTGTGCTCAACGAGAAGCTGCTCGATGTGCTCGGTGAAGACATCACCCAGGACGAAGCCTTCGCGCACGCCAACGACGTGCTCAAGAACGCCGTGGGCGGCATCTCGGAAATCATCAACGAGTATGGCGGTGTGAACGTCGACTTCGAAGACGTGCGCACCGTGATGGGCGAGCCGGGCAAGGCCATGATGGGCACCGCAGCGGCAGCCGGTCCGGACCGTGCGCGCATCGCCGCCGAGCAGGCCGTGGCCTGCCCGCTGCTCGAAGGCATCGACCTCTCGGGCGCCAAGGGCGTGCTGGTGCTGGTGACGGCATCGAAGGGTTCGCTGAAGCTGAACGAGTCGAAGCTCGCGATGAACACCATCCGCGCCTACGCCTCGCCGGACGCGCATGTGATCTACGGCGCCGCCTACGACGAAGCCCTGGGCGACGAGATGCGCGTGACCGTGGTGGCCACGGGCCTCTCGCGCGCGGACGCACGCCGCCAGGCGCCGACGCTGGAAGTCATTCGCACCGGCACCGACAACATTCCGTTCAACGTGCCCACCATGGGCGGCGTCGGCCACACCAGCGGTGGCAGCCAGCCGAACTACGACGGCATGGCGGTCCCCAGCGTGTGGCGCACCAACCGCACGATGGCTGCCGCGAAGGTGGATGCGCTGTCGTCGGGTGGCATGGACGACTTCGAGATTCCGGCATTCCTGCGCCGTCAGGCTGACTGATCTGGGCTCACCCCCAGGCTGCGCGCACTTCGTGTCGCTTCGCCAACCCCCTGCTGGGGGGCAACACCTGCGGCCCGGCAAAGCCGGTTCCGCGGTGTTTCGCGAGGTGACTCAACGGGACGCTCAGGGCACGAGGGTTCGCAAGGGGTACGGGGAAGACCTGAAAGGGACTTCTGCCGGCTCTAGGCGCTGCGTTCACCTCGTGCCCTTTGCGTCCATTGCCGGGATTGCATAGAACCGATGTCTATCGCTGCCATAGCGAGGGGAATAGGCCGCCACGCACGTGGCGCGCCTAAAATCCCCGGCGTGCTGCAACAACGAACCCTCAAGTCGATCAGCCGCGCCGTGGGCGTGGGGCTCCACAGCGGCCAACGCGTGGAGCTGACCCTGCGACCGGCCCCGGCCGACACCGGCATCGTGTTTCGCCGCGTCGATCTCCCGGAGCCGGCCGAGATCCGCATGACCGCCGAGGCGGTCACCGACACGCGCCTCGCTTCCACGGTCTCCACCGGCGGCGCGAAGGTGCAGACGGTCGAGCACTTGATGTCGGCCTGCGCGGGCCTTGGCATCGACAACCTCTACATCGACATCACGGCCGACGAAGTGCCGATCCTCGACGGCTCGGCTTCGTCCTTCGTGTTCCTGCTGCAAAGCGCGGGCATCGAGCTGCAGAAGGCGCCGCGCCGCTTCATCCGCGTGACCCGCAAGGTCGAGGTGCGCGAAGGCGAGGGCGCCAACGAGAAGTGGGCGAGCCTGGAGCCGTACCACGGCTACAAGCTGAGCTTCGAGATCGACTTCGATCACCGCGTGGTCAATTCCACCGGCCAGCGCGTGGAGTTCGACCTCGGCACCGATTCGTACAGTCGCGACATCGCGCGTGCGCGTACCTTCGGTTTCACGAAAGAGGTCGAGTACATGCGCAGCAAGGGCCTCGCACTCGGCGGCGGGCTGGACAACGCCATCGTGATGGACGACACCAAGGTGCTCAATGCCGGTGGCCTGCGCTACGACGACGAGTTCGTGAAGCACAAGATCCTCGATGCGATGGGCGACCTGTACATCATCGGCAAGCCGCTGCTCGCGGCCTACACCGCGTTCCGCTCGGGCCATGCGCTCAACAACAAGCTGCTGCGCGAACTGCTCGCGAACAGCGATGCCTACGAGGTCGTGACCTTCGACGACGAGAAGCGCGCACCGCGCGGCTTCGGCGAAGTGGCGCGGGCCTGGTAGGTTGCCGCGCTCCGGACGATGCTCCTCTTTCGCTGGGCCATCCTGCTGCTCTTGCTGGTGGCCGGCGTGTCTTTCGCGTTCTATGCGGGCACCGGGCAGGCCAAGTACCGGCGTGTCGGCTGGATCGTGCTCAAGTGGACGCTGCTCGCGGCCTTCGGCTTCTTCGCGGTGCTGATCGCGGAGCGCGTCGCGTAGCGGGTTTTCTTCTTCCGCTGGGTCAGCGCGAACGCCCCTGCCGGTACGTGCCGGCGTGGGATTTCGACAGCTCCGCCGCCTCGGCCAGCCGCGCCATCGACCGCCCCACCTGCGCATGCGTGATCGCGATGCCCAGTGCGTCGGCCGCGTCGGCGCCGGGCAACCCGGGCAGGTCGAGCAGGCGCTTCACCATCTCCTGCACCTGTGCTTTGGCGGCCTGGCCGTGGCCCGCGACCGCCTTCTTCATCTGCAGCGCGGTGTACTCGGCCACCGTGAGGTTGCTGTTCACCAGCGAGGTCACGCAAGCGCCACGGGCCTGTCCCAGCAGCAGCGTCGACTGTGGGTTGACGTTGACGAAGATGATTTCCACCGCCGACGCATCGGGCTGGTAGCGCGCCGTGATCTCGGCGATGCCGTCGAACAGCACCTTGAGCCGCGCCGGCAGGTTGCCGCTGCCCAGGTGCCGCGTGCTGATGGTGCCGCTTGCCACATAGCGCAGCGCATGGCCGTCCGCGTCCACCACGCCGAAGCCGGTGGTGAGGAGGCCGGGGTCAATGCCGAGAATCCGCATGTCTGTCTG
Source organism: Variovorax boronicumulans (assembly GCF_030812215.1). Lineage (GTDB taxonomy): Bacteria > Pseudomonadota > Gammaproteobacteria > Burkholderiales > Burkholderiaceae_C > Variovorax > Variovorax boronicumulans_C. The sequence goes on from NZ_JAUSSG010000008.1 coordinate 51,282, forward strand.
TCAGGCGTTGAAGTACCAGCGGATCGAGTGGAAGAAGATCGGCGCCGCGAAGCACAGCGCATCGACGCGGTCCAGGAGGCCGTTCGCGCCGGTCACGCCCACGCCCTTCTTGCCCCAGTTCGGAATACCGCGGTCGCGCTTGAGCGCCTTCATCACCAAGTGGCCCATCGAGCCCGCGATGCATGCGATGACGGACACCGCGAGCGCCTGCCCGAACTTGAACGGGGTGATGAATGAGAACAGCGCACCCACCAGGCTCGCCACCACGATGCCGATGCCCCAGCTGGTCCAGTTGAAGCTGCGGCTCACGTTGGGTGCGAACGGCGCGCGCTGTGTGCGGCGCGAGATGAGGTGCTGCACCAGCACCGAGGTCTGCACCACGAACACCAGGAAGAACACGAGGAACGCGCTCTTGCCCTCGTAGCCCGGAAAGCTCAGCAGCAACAGCGCCGGCACATGGCTCATGCCGTAGACGCAGACCATGATCCCCCACTGCAGCTTGGCGTTGCGCTCGAGGAAATGGCTCGGGTCGTTGGCCAGCGCGCTCGCCACCGGGATCGCGAGGAACACATAGACCGGAATGAACACGGTGAAGAGATCGAAGCGCGCCGTCGCCACCAGCCAGAACTGGATCGGCAGCACAACGAAGAACGCGAGGATCAGGCTGCGGTGGTCGCCGCGCCGCGTGGGCGAGAGCGTGATGAACTCGCGTAGCGCGAAGAACGAGATCAGCGCGAAGAGCACGGTGGCCACCGTTTCGCCGAGCGCCCAGCCGATCCAGAAGATCACCACCATGAACCAGGTGGTGCCCAGCAGCGCGCGGAAATGCGCGAGCTCGGCCTGCCAGGTGGCGTCGTGCACCGGATTGCGCTTTTCCCGGAAGCTCAGGAAGAAGGCGGTGGTGCTGATGATCACCAGCAGGCCGAAGATGATGAGAAAAAGCGCCGCGACCTGCTGGGTCGGGCTGAGGCTGCGCAGGAACTGGTTCATGTCAGATATCGCGCAATGCAATCACCGCGGCACGCGCGCGATCGAGGAAGGGACGGCGCTCCTCGCCCGCTTCGACACGAATCGGCGCGCCGAAGGTGACCGAGCAAAGAATGGGCACCGGCACGATCTCGCCCTTGGGCATGACGCGCTGCACGTTGTCGATCCAGGCCGGCACGAGCACCACGTCGGGGAACATCGTTGCGAGCGTGTAGAGGCCCGACTTGAACTTCTGCGGCTCGCCCGTGTGGCCGCGCGTGCCCTCGGGAAAGATGATGATCGAGTCGCCGCTGCGCAAGGCCTCGACGAGTGGCGCAAGAGGATCGGCGGGCGGCGGCGCGGGTTCGGCCGGTGGTGCCGGTTCCGCAACGAACGGCGCAGGTGCGACGGGTGGAGGTGGCGGTGGCGGCGGCGGAAGATCGAGTTCACCCTGCAGTTCATTCACGGCGTCGGCAACGGGCGGCGTGGCGGGCAGCAGCGGCTCCATCGATGGCTCGATGCGCTCGGCGGGCGGTGCAACGACGACAGGCTCAGGCGCCGGCCCGGCCTGCACCGGTTCGGGTGCTGCGGCTGCGGCAACAGGCGCCGTGGCCGCGCGCTCCACATACACCGCGTTGAACACCTCCGTCGTGATCCAGCGCTTGACCGGCGTGTTGGCCCAGTAGTCGCGCGCCGCGATCGGCCGCGTGATGCTGCGCAGTTCCTCGGGCAGCGCCGCCCAGATCATCACGAGGTCGGCGTGGCTCTGGTGGTTGGCGAAATAGATGCGCTGCTCGGCCTTCGGTGGACAGCCGTACCAGCGCGCCTGCGCGCCGGTGAGCAACCGGACGATCCCCAACAACAACCAACCTGTGAGCTTTGCCAGCATATGGGCGCGATGATACGGGCCATGCGATGGCGATTCGATCCTCTTTCACTGGCTTGGGCGGTGGCCCTGTTCATTCTTCTGGCACTGCTGGCCACCGTGGGCGCGCGCTGGGGCTGGCTGCGCAGTTTCTTCGGCGACGTGCTGGCCGTGGTGTGGGTGTACTTCGTCTTCAAGACCTTCGTTGCCGCGCGCGTGCTGCCATTGGCGCTGGCCGCACTCGGCGTTGGTTATGCGGTCGAGTTGGGCCAGTTCATTGCGTCGGCCTTGCACCTGCACATTCCGAACCGGGCCTTGCGCATCGTGCTCGGAAGCACCGCTGATTGGTGGGACGTGGTGGCCTACACCATCGGCTTCGCGGCCGTGCTGGCGCTCGAAGCAGTGCGCGCCAGGGGCGTCAGGGCAGCTCGGCCGACGACATCCGCGCCACGACCGTCGACGCCCGTCCGCTGAGGTATGGCGAGCCGGGCCGGCGCTCGAAGAACTTCGGGCTCGGCAGCATCACCGCGAGCCGTGCGGCTTCATTGGCGCTCAGGCGCGAGGCAGGCTTTCGGAAGTAGTACTGCGACGCGGCCTCGGCGCCGAACACGCCTTCGCCCCATTCGACGTTGTTCAGGTAGAGCTCGAGGATGCGGCGCTTGTCGAGAAACACTTCCAGCAGCGTCGCGAGCACCAGCTCCTGGCCCTTGCGCAGCATCGTGCGCTCGCCCGACAGCAGCAGGTTCTTTGCGAGCTGCTGCGTGATGGTGGAGCCGCCGCGCAGGCGCACCGGCTGCAGCGGCTTGCCGCGCGCTGCGGCACGGGCGGCGCGTTTGGCGGCCAGCTCTTCGGCCTTGGCGTTGCGTTGGCGCGCGCGCTCGATGGCCTCCCATTCCACGCCGTTGTGATCGACGAAGCCGGCGTCTTCACTCGCGATCACGGCGCGCTTGAGCGCGTCGTTGATCTGCGCATACGGCACCCATTCCTGCCGCCATCCGCCTTCGCTGCCCTTGTGGATGGCGACCTGCCAGGCCTCGGAGCGCTGGAACGCGGTGCTTTGCGGATCGATCACCGCCATGGCCGCGATGCGCACCACGAAGAAGAGTTCGAGCGCGAGGCCCGCCACCGCGAGGCAGGCAATGAGGCGCAGCACGGCCTTCATGGGTTCAGTGACCGGCGGCGAGCGATGCGCGCAATTCGCCCAGCACCTGTGCCGACGGCGGGCGCACGCCGCGCCAGATTTCGAACGATTCGGCCGCCTGCTCGACCAGCATGCCGAGCCCGTCGCGCGGCACGGCGCCATGCGCTTCGGCCCAGGCCATGAAGCCCGCGGCCGCGGGGCCGTACATCATGTCGACCGCAAGCGCACCGGGGCGCAGCACCTGCGCGCTCACCGGCACCGCGTCACCGGCGAGGCTGGAGGCGGTGGCATTCACCACCACGTCGAAGCTGCCGGGCACTTCATCGAGCGCCCAGGCTTCGAGCGTGGCGCCGTGGCCCAGCGCGAGCGCGGCATGGCGCCGGACCGCCGCGACCGCCTTGTCGACGGTGCGATTGGCCACCACGATGCGCGAGGCGCCTGCGTCGAGCAGCGGACCGAGCACACCGGCTGCCGCACCGCCGGCACCGATCAGCAGCAGTTCCTTGCCCGCCAGCGGCACGCCCGCGTTCTGAGCGATGTCGTTGACGAGGCCGATGCCGTCGGTGTTGTCCGCGTGGATGCTGCCGTCGGCCTCGAAGCGCAGCGTGTTGACCGCTTGCGCGAGCAGGGCGCGCTCGCTGGTGTGCTGCGCCAGTGCGGCGGCTTCGAACTTGAAGGGAACGGTGATGTTGCAGCCGCGCGCGCTGTCGCCGCGTTCGGCGGCTTCACGGCGGAATGCGGCGATGCCCTCGGCGAAGGCGCCGAGCGGAATCAACCGGCGGCCGTAGTCCATCTGCTGGCCGCAGAGTTCGGCAAAGCGGGCATGGATGCGCGGCGAGCGGCTGTGCTCGACGGGATTGCCCATGACGCAGTACAGGTCCATCGCTGCGGCCTCGATCAATGCTTATTGGGAGATTTCCATCGTGCCGTCCCGCGCGAAACGGAACGTGCCCTGGATCACCATCTGGTCGGCCTGCTCCTGGCGCATCGCGGTCGTGAACTTGCCGAAGTTGCCGGTGCTGCGAACGATCGCCTGCGCCCGGCGGTCGAGCGCGATGTTGCCCGAGCTCTGGTCGACCACGGTGGCGAGCACGTTGCCGTCGAAGTTGACGGTCATCGTCATCTTGAGTTCGCCGTACAGCTTCTTGCCGGCCAGCTCGGGGAAGTTTTCGGCGGCGCGCGCCTCGACGCGTCGCAGCATGGTGTCCACGTACACCGCGAAGGCCGCTTCGCGCGTGGAAGGGCTGATGTAGCGTTTCTTGGGACGCGAGTTCTCCTCGTTCACCCGGCGCTCGATCTGGGCCAGCAGCTCGACCATCTGGCGGCGCTTTTCTTCCTGCGCGGCAGCTTCGGTCGGGTCGCCCGCATTGCGCGGATCGCGCACCGGCATCGCGGCGATGTCGCGCTTGAGCTGCGTGATCATCTGCATCTGCTCGGCCTGCAGGGCATCGACCTGCTTGCGTGCGTCCTCGAACGAGTCGCCCACCGCGGTGAAGCTGGACGGCGGCAGCGGGCTGGTCGCCCGGCCCTTGTCGAGGTCGCCGCCGCCCGCGAGCGAGGTCTGCGCCATCAGCTTGGCGTTGGCGTCGGGCCGCTCCTTGGTCTTGCTGTTGACCAGGATCACTTCCAGCGGCGTGTCGGTGAACGCGCGGTTGAATGATTCGGGATCGACGAAGCGCACCGCCAGCAGCGCGGCATGCGCAATGACCGACACGCCCAGGGCAATCTGCAGCGTGCTGAGGTCCTTGAAGTTCATTCTCGAAACTCCTCCAGGGGGCGCACTTCTCCGGACGTCTCGCCAGAGAGCACTAAACAAACCTCCGCGCTGCACGCTTCGGTATTCGCCTTGGGAACGGCCCGGCGGCTCATGCAGGTGTGTTTTCCGGCGCGGCCTCGCTGTCGCTCAGGTCGACGGCAATGGCGATCGGGCCGGCAACTTCTTCTTCGTCCTCCCCGCTCTCGTCTTCCACCGACGCATCCGCCTTCGGCGCGTCGAGGCGTTCGAGCACGGTGCCGCTCACGTCGAGTGCGATCTCGTCGATCTCGCCGAGCTTCACGCGCAGGCGCGCACCGCGTTCCTGCTGGCCTGCCACCGGGAACACCAGCGGCAGCGCATCGGCACGCACCAGCGCGCCGTTGGGAATGTCCTTGATGACCGTGGCCTCGAGCTCGGTGATGCCTTGCTGCTGCAGGTACTTGAGCGTCCAGAAGCGTTCCATGCCGCCCTGGTAGCCGTTGTACGTGGCATAGGCGGCATCGAAGCCAGAGAGGATCGAAAACAGGTCGGCGTCTTTCGGCTTGAAGGGCGCGGCCAGCGCGGCGGTCTTGCCGTGGCGCGCGGCCGCGATGATCTGCCACTGGTTCACGAGGTCGGTGTAGCGGCGCAGCGGCGAGGTGCTCCACGCATAGCTCTTCACGCCCAGGCCCGCATGCGGCAGCGCGCGTGTGCCCATGCGCACCTTGATGCCGGGCGCCAGGCTCGCCTGGCTGCGGTAGAGCCCGGGCACGCCGAGTTCGCCGAGCCAGCCGCCCCAGCTGCTGTTGGCCAGGATCATCGCTTCCGAGACGATCAGGTCGAGCGGCGCGCCGCGCTGGCGCGTGGTGATCTGCACCTCTTCGTTGCCGGTGGGTTCGTTGCCGTCGTTGCCGACGAGGCGGAAGTTGTAGTCGGGCCGGTTGAAGTTCTCGGGCTTGCCGCGCACCACTTCGCGCTGCGCCTTCAGCTGCTTGGCGAGGCGGAACAGGAAGGAGAGCGGGGCGCGCAGGTTCGCGGCGGCCTCGGGCGTGTTCTCGCTCGTGAACGCGGCATCTTCGAGCCAGGGCTGCGTGACGAAGCCATCGAGCTGGTCGTGCCGCAGGTTGGCGACGATGGGCACGCGTTCGAGCTTCGTCTCGGTGCCCTGCAGCTCGAGCGTGGCTTCGTCGAAGCGTGCGTAGAGCGACACGGCCGGGCGGTCCGCGCCTTCGAGCAGCGTGTAGGTATTCACCACCTCGTCGGGCAGCATCGTGATCTTGTAGCCCGGCATGTAGACCGTCGACATGCGCGCACGCGCCACGTTGTCGATGGCGCTGCCCGGCGTGAGCGCCAGGGCCGGTGCCGCGATGTGGATGCCGACGGTGACGGTGCCGCTGCCCAGGCCTTGCACCGACAGCGCATCGTCGATTTCAGTGGTCTGCGAATCGTCGATCGAGAAGGCCTCGACGCCGGTGGCGACGGGCAACTCATCCGCGATGGCCGGTGCCGCGAGCGTGGGAAAGCCGGTGCCCTTGGGGAAGTTCTCGAACAGGAAGCGGCGCCAGTGGAACTGGTAGGGCGAATCGATCGCGCCGGCGCGTTCCAAGAGGTCGAGCGGCGGGCGCTGCGTGGCGCGCGCGGCGTCGACCACGGCCTTGTATTCGGGGGCGTTCTTGTCGGGCTTGAACAGGATCTTGTAGAGCTGCTCGCGGATCGGCGGCGGGCACACGCCCTCGGCCAGTTGCCCGGCCCATTCGACGATCTGCGCCTGGATGACTTTTTTCTTCTCGATGGCGGCGAGCGCCTGCTGCACGATCTCGGCCGGCGCCTTCTTGAAGCGCCCCTTGCCCGCGCGGCGGAAGTAGTGAGGCGCCTCGAACAGCGCGAACAGCGCGGCGGCCTGTTGGGCGAGCGTGGGCTTGTCGCTGAAATAGTCGGCGGCCAGGTCGGCAAAACCGAATTCGCCCTCGGCCGCGAATTCCCAGGCCAGGTCGAGGTCCATCGCGGCGGCGAGCGTGCGCGCCTCGGCCATCAGCTCGGCCGGGGAGGGCTTCTCGAAACGCAGAACGATGTTGGCGCCCTTGACCTTGACGCGCTTGCCGGTCTCGAGCTCGACCTGCGCCGAGGCTTCGGCCTCCGACAGGACACGGCCGCCGAGGTACTTGCCGGCTTCTTCAAACAATACAAACATAGGCGCGGATTGTCCCACGGCGAGAAATGGGCTCGCCCCCAGGCTTGCCTGCTTCGTGTGGCCTCCTTCCCCCTGCCGGGGGCAACACCCGCGGCTCGGCGAAGCCGGTTCCGCGGTGTTCCTGGAATTCAGACAGGGTTGATAAACGCCATGACGTCGTCCAGGTGCGCCGTCTCGAAATCCGACAACGCGTGGTCGCCGCCTTCCAGCAATTTGATGTTGCTGTCCGGATAGCGCGCCGACATCTCGTGCCAATCGAGCGCCTCGTCGCCCTTGGCGATGATCGCGAAGACGCGCTCGGGCCGCGTGAGCGAGCCGACTTCCATGGCGCGCAGCTCGTGGATGTACTCGGGCCGGAAATAGAAATGCTCGGCCGGGTCGTGCCAGACCGTCTGGTCGCCGATGTAGAGCGTGAGGTCGCGCGCGGGATGCACGGCCGGGTTGAGCAGCACGGCGCGGCAGCGCGTCATGCCGGCGACATAGGTGGCGTAGAAGCCGCCCAGCGACGAGCCGATCACGGCCATCGACTTGCGCGGCCAGTGCGCGATGCCCTTCATCACCATGTCGATGGCGTCGTGCGGAGAGGGCGGCAGCTGCGGGCACCACCATTCCAGGTTCGGATGCGCTTGCGCCACCCGTTGCGCCACGAGCCGCGCCTTCGTGGAGCGGGGCGAGGAACGGAAGCCGTGCAGGTACAGCAGATGGGTGGTTTGCGGGTCCATGGGGGGAAGGGCGGGAAGGTGCGAACGCCGCACCTCGCTGGCCGAGGCGAGGTAATTCTGCATGAGGTCCGTGCCTGCAAAGCGGCTTGCGGCATTCAAAAACCGTGCGGCGAGGGGCTCTTGGGGAAAGCGATAACTCATAACGACTTACACCGCATGAATGTTCCGTCGGCCCTGGCCCCGCGACCTTCGCCTGGCTTGAGTTCGAAAGTATTCATGGGCTGCTCCTCGTTGCCGGCGTCGTACGCACGGCGATGAACCCGCGGGGAAAAAAGAAAAAGAAAACGCCCAATTCTCGGGATGCGATTTGCCGTGCGCATCCCATGAAAGGGGTATGCATGTCCAGCGTTCGGCAAGGCGCCGAGGCTTATGCTTCATCCCATGAATACAGAGGCTCTGGATGACGGGACGTTGCGCCGCTGGGGTGTCCTCGTGGTCGAGGACGACAGCCGCGCGCGCGCCTTCTTCGAGGCCAGCGTGCAGCGCAGCCCGCGTCTTTTCTGGCTCGGCAGCGCGGGCACGGTGCAGGAGGCGCGGGGCTGGCTGGCACGCACCACGACGATCCCCGATGTCCTGCTGGTCGACCTCGGCATGCCCGACGGCACCGGCCTGGACGTGATCCGCGATGCCGTCGCGCGCTTTCCCGGCTGCGAGCCGCTGGTGGTGTCGGTCTTCGGCGACGAGGAGAACGTGCTCGCCAGCATCGAGGCCGGCGCCGTGGGCTACATCCACAAGGACGCCGCACCCGAGGACATCGCGCAGACCATCGTGGAGATGAAGGCCGGCGCATCGCCGATCTCGCCCATGATCGCGCGGCGGGTGCTGGCCAAGTACCGCAGCCTGCAATCGGCCAGCCCCGGGCCTGGCATGGCCGCTGCGGGCGCAACGCCCGAGGCTGCCTTCGACGAGAACGAGCGCGGCCTGCTGTCCGCGCGCGAGCACGAGGTGCTGACGCTGATCGCCCGCGGCTTCTCGTACGCGGAAATCGCGCGGCTCAAGGGCCTGAGCGTGCACACGGTGCAGACCCACATCAAGAACCTCTACGGCAAGCTCGCAGTGCACTCCAAGAGCGAGGCAGTCTTCGAAGCCACGCGCCTCGGCCTGCTGCCCCACCCGGGCTGAGGACGGATGCTGGCGAGGCTGGGCGCACTGCTTTCGCTGTGGCTGGCGGTGCTCGTGACCGGCCCTGCCGGCGTGGGGGCCGCGGCGGGGGCGCCGCTCCAGGCCGTCGATGGCTCGATCGAGTTGCGCCAGGGCACCATCACGACGTCGGTCGACGGCATCACCCGCACCGGGCCGGTCGAACTCTCCTACCACTGGGACCGCCAGCACCGGGGGCGGCCGGGCGTGGCGAGCTTCGACCTGCCGTTCACCCTCCCGGCCGCGCCGGAAACGCCCTGGGGCATCTTCATTCCCCGCGTCGGCAACGTCTTCGAGGTACAGCTCAACGGGGCGCTGCTGCAGGTCTACGGCGACCTGGGCGCGGCCAACGAAGCCGACTACGCCAAGGCGCCCATCTATGTGCCCGTGCCCGGACGCCTGCTGACTGCCGGCGAGAACCACCTGCAGATCCGACTGCGCGCCGACAGCGCCCGGCGCGCGGGACTCTCGCGCGTGGTCGTCGGTCCGGCCACGCCGGTGCGCACCGAACTCTTCGAGAGCGCGTACGCCTGGCGTTTCACCGGCTCGGTGCTGCTGACCGCCTTCAGCCTGATCGTCGGCAGCATTGCGCTGGCACTCTGGCTCACGCAGGTAGACACCGGCGCCGTGGGGCGACACCGGCGCGACGGCATCTATTTCTGGGCGGCGCTGGCCGAATTCTGCTGGGCGATCCGCGTGGCCGACGGCGTGATCGCCGAGCCGCCGCTGCCCTGGGTTCCCTGGGGTGTGCTGATGGCCGCCTGCTATGCGGGGTGGGCGGCCTCGGCCATGATGTTCTGCTACCACCTCGCGGGGTGGGCCCGGAATCCGCGCCTGCAATGGCTGCGCTGGCCGCTCGCCGCGGTCGTCGCGGGAACGGTGGTGGCGAGCACGCTGGCGCTGCAGCGCGAGCAACCGGTGTGGCTCACCGGCTGGCTCGCCATCGAGATCGTGATCATCGGCGTCTTCGTGGGCGGCTTCGTGGTGGCGACCGTGCGCAACCCGAGCACCGAGCGAATGCTGGTGGGCATCGCCGCGCTCGTCACGGTGGCCTTCGGTGTGCGCGACTGGCTGGTGATCCGCCTGAGCGACGCCTACGGCGAGACCACCTGGGTGCGCTATTCGTCGATTTTCTTCGGCATCGCGCTGCTCCTGATCGTGCTGCGGCGTTTTCATGCGGTGAGCACGCAGGCGCGCGGATGGGTTGCGGCCCTGGCCGACCGGGTCGCGCAACGCGAGCGCGAACTGGCGCTGACCTATGCCGAGCTCGAGCAGGTGGCGCGCGACCAGGCCCGCACCCACGAGCGCGAGCGCATCCTGCGCGACATGCACGACGGCGTGGGCTCGCACATCAGCTCGGCGATCCGGCAATTGCAGTCGGGCCAGACCAGCTCCGAGGAACTGCTGCGCACGCTGCGCGACTCGCTCGACCAGCTCAAGCTGTCGATCGACTCGATCCACCTGCCGCCGGGCGATGTCGGCGCGCTGCTGGCGGCGCTGCGCTACCGGCTGGAACCCCGGCTGGTGGCGGCGGGCATCGCGTTCGAATGGGCGGTGGACGAAGTCGGGCCGGTGCAGCGGCTCGATGCGCACGCCATGCGGCAGCTGCAGTTCCTGCTGTTCGAGGCCATCTCCAACGTGCTGCAGCACGCCCAGGCCAGCGTGCTGCGGATCGAGGCGGACATGCAGGGCGACACCGTGCGGTTGCGGGTGATCGACAACGGCCGGGGCTTCGACGCCTCGCAGGTTCCGAGGGCGCTGTGGGAGCGCGCGGGGGCCATCGGGGCCCGGCTGGCGGTCGAAAGCCGACCGGGGCGCACGGTCGTTCAGCTCGCTTTCGGCTGAAGTGGCATGCGGGGCGCGGATAATCCGCCCCCATGTCTGCCGTGTTCAACCAGCCCTCCCTGGCGCGTCGAATTGCGCCCATCTTCCAGGGCTTCGACGGCTTTCTGGCCTTCGCCGTGCTGCTGCTCGCCTTTGCCGGGCTGCTGACCATGTATTCCTCCGGCTACGACCACGGCTCGCGCTTCGTCGACCATGGCCGCAACATGCTCTTGGCCGGCTTCATCATGTTCGTGGTGGCGCAGGTGCCGCCGCAGCGGCTGATGATGTTCGCGGTGCCGCTCTACGCCGCGGGCGTGGCCCTCTTGATCGCGGTGGCGCTCTTCGGCATCACCAAGAAGGGCGCCCAGCGCTGGATCAACGTCGGCATGGTGATCCAGCCCAGCGAAATCTTGAAGATCGCCATGCCGCTGATGCTGGCCTGGTGGTTCCAGCGGCGCGAAGGCCAGTTGCGGCCGCTCGACTTCGTGGTGGCCACGGTGCTGCTGGCGGTGCCGGTCGGGCTCATCATGAAGCAGCCTGACCTGGGCACATCGCTCCTGGTGCTGGCGGCGGGCCTGGCGGTGATCTTCTTCGCCGGCCTGCCCTGGAAGCTGATCGTGCCGCCGGTGGTGATCGGCGCCATTGCGATAACGCTGATCGTGAGCTTCGAGTCGACGCTGTGCGCCGACGGCGTCGACTGGCGCGTGCTGCACGACTACCAGAAGCAGCGCGTGTGCACGCTGCTCGACCCGAGCAAGGACCCGCTGGGCAAGGGCTTCCACATCATCCAGGGGATGATCGCCATCGGTTCGGGCGGTGTCGGCGGCAAGGGCTTCATGCAGGGCACCCAGACGCACCTCGAATTCATTCCCGAGCGCACCACCGACTTCATCTTCGCCGCCTATTCCGAGGAATTCGGGCTGGTGGGCAACCTGGCGCTGATCTCGGCCTTCATCCTCCTGATCTTCCGCGGGCTGGCCATCGCGACCAGCGCGACGACGCTCTTCTCGCGACTGCTGGCAGGGGCGGTCACGATGATTTTCTTCACCTACGCCTTCGTGAACATGGGCATGGTGAGCGGCATCCTGCCGGTGGTGGGGGTGCCGCTGCCGTTCATCAGCTACGGCGGGACGGCGATGGTGACGCTGGGGCTGGGGCTGGGCATCCTGATGTCGATCGCCAGGGCGAGGAAGCTGGCGCAGAACTAGCGCCCGAGTGCCCTTGGGCGCGGCGCGGGAGAGGGTGGCTGCCTAGAATGGCAGCCATGATCTCTCGCGAACCTACCATCGAGCGCCTGGCAACAGCCCAACAACTCTTGCTCACGCCATTCGGACTCGACGAATCGCACCTGAGCAAGGCCCTGGCCGAGATCACCTCCCACAAGGTGGACGACGCCGACCTCTACTTCCAGTACACGCGCAGCGAAGGCTGGAGCCTCGAGGAGGGCATCGTCAAGACCGGCAGCTTCAGCATCGACCAGGGCGTTGGCGTGCGTGCGGTCAGCGGCGAGAAAACCGCATTCGCCTACTCGGACGACATTTCCGAAGCCTCGCTCCTCGACGCGGCCCGCACGGTCCGCTCGATTTCCTCCGCGGGCCGCACCGGCCGCGTGAAGACGCCGACCCGCAAGATCGCCTCGAGCCGGTCGCTCTACAACGGCGTCGATCCCATCTCCACGCTCGACAGCACGGCCAAGGTCAAGCTGCTCGAAAAGACCGAGAAGCTGGCGCGTTCGCGCGATCCGCGCGTGGCGCAGGTCATGGCCGGCCTTGCAAGCGAATACGACGTGGTGCTCGTGGCACGCGCCGATGGCACGCTGGCCGCCGACGTGCGCCCGCTGGTGCGCCTCTCGGTCACCGTGATCGCCGAGCAGAACGGCCGGCGCGAAGTCGGCTCCGGCGGTGGCGGCGGGCGCTTCGGCCTCGCCTACTTCGACGACGAGCAGATCGCCGAATACGTCGACCAGGCCGTGAAGGCCGCGCTGACCAACCTGGACGCCCGTCCGGCGCCCGCCGGCGAGATGACCGTGGTGCTCGGTTCCGGCTGGCCCGGCATCCTGCTGCACGAGGCCATCGGCCACGGGCTGGAAGGCGACTTCAATCGCAAGGGTTCGAGCGCGTTCTCCGGCCGCATCGGCCAGCGCGTCGCCGCCAAGGGCGTCACGGTGCTCGACGACGGCACCATCGCCGACCGCCGCGGCTCGCTCAACGTCGACGACGAAGGCAATGCCAGCCAGCGCAACGTGCTGATCGAGGACGGCATCCTCAAGGGCTACATCCAGGACTCGATGAATGCCCGCCTCATGAAGGTCAAGCCCACCGGCAACGGCCGCCGCGAGAGCTATGCCCACGTGCCGATGCCGCGCATGACCAACACCTACATGCTGGGCGGCGACAAGGATCCCCAGGAAATCGTGGCCAGCATCAAGAAGGGCCTCTACGCCACCAACTTCGGCGGCGGGCAGGTCGACATCACGAGCGGCAAGTTCGTGTTCTCGGCCAGCGAGGCCTTCTGGGTCGAGAACGGCAAGATCCAGTACCCGGTCAAGGGCGCGACCATCGTGGGCAACGGCCCCGACGCGCTCACCCGCGTGACCATGATCGGCAACGACATGGCGCTCGACTCCGGCGTGGGCACCTGCGGCAAGGAAGGCCAGAGCGTGCCGGTTGGCGTCGGCCAGCCCACGCTGCGCATCGACGGGCTCACGGTAGGTGGAACGGCTTAGGACTTTCGTCACTTGCCGAGCGTTTCCTCCGGTTGCTAAGCTGCGCCCTTTTGCGCACGACGCATTCAAGGAGCATTTCATGGGGAACAGGATCACTTCGCCCGCGGCCTTCTGGGCCATGACCGCGCTGGTCGCGCTGGCCAGTTCCGGCTGCGCATCGCGCGGCGGTTCGGGCAGTCAGCCCCAGGCTGCGCCAGCGCCCGCGGCGGCCGCTCCGGCAGCGCCTGCGCGCAGCGGCTCCGGTGCCGGCATGGATGCTCGGGGCAACGTGATCGATTCGTCCAAGGTCGAAGCCGGCAGCGGCCGCACCGTCAAGGGCCTGAACGGCTACGAAGGCGAGATCACCGGCAATCCTGCGCGCAACAGCAAGTTCACCCGCCTGCAGATCGGCATGAGCGCCAAGCAGGTCACCGACCTCGCCGGCCCGCCCACCGACCAGGGCGCCTACGTGACGGGCAAGGCCTTCATTCCGTTCTATTTCGGCAGCGATCGCCATCGTTTCGAGATGACCTACAAGGGCCAGGGACGGCTGATCTTCGCGGGCGGCGGCATGGGTGAATACACCAGCGGCAACCTGATCTGGATCATTCACAACGCCAACGAATCGGGCTACCGGTAAACCACCCCTTGGACCCGGCCGCTTGACCGGGTCTTTGTTTTCCGTGCTACATTTCGCCCCTATGTCCGCCCTCCGCGCTTACTTTTTTGCCTACTTTTGGTTCCCGGTTTCCGGCGGACGAGAGGCGAGCGCGTAAAGCAAACGAACACCCTCCCAAAACCGCCGGCGCCCCAAGCCCCGGCGGTTTTTTTATGCCCTGACGATATTCACTCCAACAAGGAACAGCACCATGAGCACGAACACTGCCCCGGCCAGCGACAGCTGGTATGCGAGCGTCGAAAAAACCAGCAAGACCGACGACGAACGCATCAAGGACATCAACGTGCTGCCCCCTCCTGAACATCTGATCCGCTTTTTCCCGATCCGCGGCACGCCGGTCGAAACGCTGATCGAGGGCACCCGCCGCAACATCCACAACATCATGGCCGGCAAGGACGACCGGCTGCTGGTGATCATGGGCCCCTGTTCGATCCACGACCCGGCCGCCGCCATTGAATACGCCAAGCGCCTGAAGGTCGAGCGCGAAAAATACGCCGGGACGCTCGAGATCGTGATGCGCGTGTACTTCGAGAAGCCGCGCACCACCGTCGGCTGGAAGGGCCTGATCAACGACCCGTACCTGGACGAGAGCTTCCGCATCGACGAAGGCCTGCGCATCGCGCGCCAGTTGCTGATCGACATCAACCGCATCGGCCTGCCGGCGGGCAGCGAATTCCTCGACGTGATCTCGCCCCAGTACATCGGCGACCTGATCTCCTGGGGCGCCATCGGCGCGCGCACCACCGAAAGCCAGGTGCACCGCGAGCTGGCCTCGGGTCTTTCGGCCCCTATCGGCTTCAAGAACGGCACCGACGGGAACATCCGCATCGCGACCGACGCCATCCAGGCCGCGGCCCGCGGCCATCACTTTCTCTCGGTGCACAAGAACGGCCAGGTCGCGATCGTGCAGACCAACGGCAACCGCGACTGCCACGTGATCCTGCGCGGCGGCAAGGCGCCGAACTACGACGCCGCCAGCGTCGAAGCCGCCTGCAAGGACCTCGAAGCCGCCAAGCTGCCGCCCACGCTGATGGTCGACTGCAGCCATGCGAACAGCTCCAAGCAGCACCAGAAGCAGATCGACGTGGCCAAGGACATCGCGGGCCAGATCGCCAACGGCTCCAACCGCGTGTTCGGCGTGATGGTCGAGAGCCACCTGCAGGCCGGCGCCCAGAAATTCACGCCGGGCAAGGACAAGCTCTCGGGCCTCGAATACGGCAAGAGCATCACCGATGCATGCATCGGCTGGGACGATTCGACGCAGGTGCTCGAGACGCTGTCGCAGGCCGTGAAGGCCCGCCGCGGCTGAAAAGGGTCAGAGCATTCCGGCCAGTTCGGGCCAGTGGTGCCGCATCGATGCCGCTTCGTCGCTGTCGGGCGGCACCATGGAGAAGTCGGCAAAGTCGAAGCCCGGGCCGACCATGCAGGCGACCAGCGTGTAGTCGCCCGACGAATGGCCCTGGATCGGCCGGGCTGCCTGCCACTGGCCGGCTGGCACCACGTGCTGGGGGCGTGTGCCGTGCGCATCGACCGGGCCCAGCCGCACATGGGCTGGCGCCGTTCGCATTGCGGCATCGCAGGTCCAGAGGGCCAGCGGCACGCCTTCGAGATGCACCCAGACTTCGTCCGACAGCACCCGGTGCCAGCGCGAATGCTGACCCGCCTCGAGCAGGAAATAGATGCTGGTGAGCGCGCCGCGTGGCCCACGGCCGTCGGCTGGCATGACCGTGGCCGCCGAACGGAACACCTCGCTGTACCAGCCGCCCTCCGGATGGGGCTGCAGTTTCAGGCTGTCGATCAGTTCCCGGGCGCGCATGGCGCTCATGATGCCGTCGCGGCGCGCAGGGCCGCAAGCAGTTTGTCGTGCACGCCACCGAAGCCGCCGTTGCTCATGCAGACGATGTGATCGCCCGGCCGCGCGGCCGCGACGATTTGCGCGACCAGCGGCTCGACGGCCCCGGCGACTTGCGCGCGGTCGCCCATCGGCGCCAGGGCGGCAGCGGCATCCCAGTCGAGTCCGGCCGTGTGGCAGAACGAAAGATCTGCCGACTCCAGGCTCCACGGCAACTGGGCGGCCATGACGCCGAGCTTCATCGTGTTGCTGCGCGGCTCGAAGGCGGCGAGGATGCGCTCACTTTGCTTGCCCGCGTCGTCGAGCTTCTTGCGGAGGCCCTCGAGCGTGGTGCGGATGGCGGTGGGGTGATGGGCGAAGTCGTCGTAGACGGTGACCGAGCCCACCGTGCCGCGCAGCTCCATGCGCCGGCGCACGTTGCGAAAGCTGCCGAGTGCGCGCGCGGCATCGGCCGGCGCAACGCCGACGTGGTCGGCGGCCGCGATAGCGGCCAGCGCGTTCATCTGGTTGTGCAGGCCCGAGAGTTCCCACTCGACCCGGCCGACCACCTTGCCTTGCCGCAGCACGTCGAAGGCGTCGTGCGAGCCGCGGGCTTGCCATTCACCGCCCGTGCCGAAGCGCGCGAGCTCGCTCCAGCAGCCCTGGGTTAGCACGCGCTGCAGGCTCTCTTCTGTCGCGTTCACCACCAGCCGCCCGGTGCCGGGTACGGTGCGCACGAGGTGATGGAACTGGCGCTCGATGTCGGCGAGGTCGTCGAAGATGTCGGCGTGATCGAACTCAAGGTTGTTGAGCACGGCGGTGCGCGGCCGGTAGTGAACGAACTTGCTGCGCTTGTCGAAGAATGCGGTGTCGTACTCGTCGGCCTCGATGACGAAGGCGGCGCCGTCGCCCAACCGGGCCGACACGCCGAAGTCCAGCGGCACGCCGCCAACCAGGAAGCCCGGCGCCTTGCCGCCCTGTTCGAGCACCCAGGCCAGCATCGACGTGGTCGTCGTCTTGCCGTGCGTGCCGGCCACCGCCAGCACATGGCGGCCCAACAGCACGTGCTCGGCCAACCATTGCGGGCCGCTCGTGTAGGGCTTGCCGGCATCGAGGATGGCTTCCATCAGCGGGAACTTGGGGCTGCCATCAGGCATGCGCGCCCTCGAAACCACGTTGCCGACCACGAACATGTCGGGCGCGAGCGAGAGTTGATCGGCGCCGAAGCCTTCGATCAGGTCGATGCCCAGGGAGCGCAGCTGGTCGCTCATCGGCGGGTACACGCCGGCGTCGCAGCCCGTGACCCGGTGGCCCGCTTCGCGCGCCAGGGCGGCGACGCCACCCATGAACGTGCCGCAGATACCCAGAATATGAATGTGCATCGGGCGATTCTAGGGAGGCGGAATTCGAGGGGCGCCGACCAAGCCCGGCCTTCGCCCCGAGCTTCATGTTGATTTCGTGTGCGTGACGCCTACTGCGGGCAAAATGCCCCGATGGACACGTCCAAGCGTGAAATCGCCGCCACCGCAGCCCGCCTTGTCGTCGAGGAAGGGCTGGAATATGGCCCCGCCAAACGCCGGGCCCTGCGCGACCTGGGCCTGTCGGCGCGCACTTCGCTGCCGAACAACGACGAAGTCGAGGCCGAGGTGCGGGACTACATCGCGCTCTTTTGCGCCGATACCCAGCCGCAGGAATTGCATGCGCTGCGCCTGCTGGCGCTGGAATGGATGGAGCGCATGGCCGCCTTTCGCCCGCATGTGGGCGGTGCCGTCTGGCATGGCACGGCCACACGGCTCTCGGACATTTATATCCAGCTGTTCTGCGATGATTCCAAGTCCGCCGAGATCGCCCTCATCGACCACCACGTGGACTACGAACCGCGCATGGTCACCGGCTTTCATGGTGAGCAGGTCGAGGCCTTGAGCGTGCATGCGCCGAGCCGTGCGCTCGGCGAGGAAATCGGCGTGCACCTGCTGGTCTATGACCTGGACGACCTGCGTGGTGCCCTCAAGCCCGACGCCCAGGGCCGCACGCCACGCGGCGATCTGCCCGCATTGCGCCGACTGATTGAAAGAGAAAAGGACAAGTGAATGACTTCTTCGCCGACACGACGCGGCATGCTCTATGGCGGCGTGGCGGCGGTGGCCGCCGCTGCCGGGGTGGGTGGCGCCTGGTGGCGGGAACACAGCGCCGGCAGCAATGCGGCGGGTGGCGAGCAGCTGGACGCGAGCTTCTGGGCCCAGAAATTCGAACGGCCGGAGGGTGGTGAGCTCGTTTTCTCGAGCCTTCGCGGCAAGCCGCTGCTGCTCAACTTCTGGGCGACCTGGTGTCCGCCTTGCGTCGAAGAAATGCCCATGATCGACGCCTTCTTTCGTGAAAATGGCGCCAACGGATGGCAAGTGGTTGGATTGGCCATTGACCAACCCAGCGCGGTGCGCAAATTCCTGCAACGCACGCCGGTCACCTATCCCACGGGCCTCGCGGGGCTGCAAGGCACGGAACTGGTCAAGCACCTGGGCAATACCGGTGGTGGATTGCCCTTCACGCTGGTGCTGAACGGTAACGGCTCTGTTGCAGCTCGTAAAATGGGCAAGCTCGAAACCGCCGATCTGGAGACTTGGCGGCGTGAACTTGTTCATGGTTAGAATCGGCCGCCCAAGCTGGCGTTAGCCACCAAACGCTGAAAATCGCCGATTTTCAGCCCAGTTATATCCGAATGACCGGCAAAGCCGGCACTGGAGTCCCATGGATCTGCGCAAACTCAAGACACTGATCGATCTGGTGTCCGAATCGAATATTTCCGAACTGGAAATCACCGAAACCGAAGGCAAGGTTCGCATCGTCAAGGGCGGCGGCGCCGCTCCGGTGCAGTATGTGCAAACCCTCGCAGCACCGCCCGCTGCCGCCCCGGCAGCAGGTGCACCTGCTGCCCCGGCCGCCGCAAGCGCCCCCGCGGTCGAGGCCGCTCCCGCCGGCCATGCGGTCAAGTCGCCCATGGTGGGCACGTTCTACCGTTCGTCCAGCCCGGGCGCCCCGGCCTTTGTCGAAGTCGGCAGCAAGGTGAATGAGGGCGACACGATCTGCATCATCGAAGCGATGAAGATCCTCAACGAAATCGAAGCCGACAAGTCCGGCACGATCACCCAGATCCTCGGCGAAAACGGGCAAGCGGTCGAATACGGCCAGCCGCTGTTCATCATCGAGTGACCATGTTCAAGAAGATCCTGGTTGCCAACCGGGGGGAGATTGCCCTCCGGATTCAGCGCGCCTGCAGCGAGATGGGCATCAAGGCCGTGATGGTCTATTCCGAAGCCGATCGCGAGGCCAAGTACGTCAAGCTGGCGCAGGAAGCCGTGTGCATCGGCCCGGCGCCTTCGGGGCAGAGCTATCTCAACATGCCGGCCATCATCTCGGCGGCTGAAGTGACCGATGCCGAAGCCATCCACCCCGGCTACGGTTTCCTGAGCGAGAATGCCAACTTCGCCGAACGCGTGGAGCAGAGCGGCTTCCAGTTCATCGGTCCGACGCCCGAGAACATCCGCACGATGGGCGACAAGGTCTCGGCCAAGCAGGCCATGATCAAGGCCGGCGTGCCTTGCGTGCCCGGCTCCGAGGGCGAGCTCTCGGACGACGCCGCCACCAACAAGCGCATTGCCCGCGCGATCGGTTACCCGGTCATCATCAAGGCGGCGGGCGGCGGCGGTGGCCGCGGCATGCGCGTGGTGCACACCGAGGCGGCGCTGGTCAACGCGATCCAGATGACCAAGGCGGAGGCCGGCGCGGCCTTCAGCAATCCGGCCGTGTACATGGAGAAGTTTCTCCAGAACCCGCGCCACATCGAGATCCAGATCCTCGCCGACAAGCACAAGAACGCGGTCTACCTGGGCGAGCGCGACTGCTCCATGCAGCGCCGCCACCAGAAGGTGATCGAGGAATCGCCGGCCCCCGGCATTCCGCGCAAGCTGATCGAGAAGATCGGCGAGCGCTGCGCCACGGCCTGCAAGAAGATCGGCTATCGCGGCGCCGGCACCTTCGAGTTCCTTTATGAGAACGGCGAGTTTTACTTCATCGAGATGAACACGCGCGTGCAGGTGGAGCATCCGGTGACGGAGTTCACCACCGGCATCGACATCGTGAAGACGCAGATCATGGTGGCCGCCGGCGAGAAGCTGCCGTTCACCCAGCGCCAGATCGAGATGCGCGGCCACGCCATCGAGGTGCGCATCAACGCCGAAGATGCCTGGAAGTTCACGCCATCGCCGGGCCGCATCACGATGTGGCACCCACCGGGCGGCCCCGGTGTGCGCGTCGATTCGCACGCCTACACCAACTACTTCGTGCCCCCGAACTACGACTCGATGATCGGCAAGATCATCGTGTACGGCGACACGCGCGAGCAGGCCATGGCCCGCATGCGCACGGCGCTGAACGAGACCGTGATCGAAGGCATCCAGACCAACATCCCGCTGCACCGCGAGCTGATGGTCGACGCCAAGTTCATGAGCGGCGGCACGAACATCCACTATCTTGAAGAGTGGCTCGCGGCGCACAAGCGCTGATCCACGAGACGACGCCATGTTCGAACTTCGCCTGATGGCACCGGAAGACCGGGTCGAAATGCTCAGCGACGCGCTCGATGCGCTCGATGCGCTGAGCGTGTCCGTCGAGGACGCCGATGCCCAGACCGATGCCGAGCAGGCGCTGTTCGGCGAACCCGGCATGCCGCCACCCAAGGAGGGCTGGCAGCGCTCGCGCGTGATTGCACTCTTCGCCGAAGAGGCACTCGCGAACGAAGCCGCATCGCTGCTTGCACTGCAGGACTTCTTCGAAGGCTGCACGGTACTCGGCGTGGCGAACGTGCCAGAGCAAGACTGGGTGCGGCTCACCCAATCGCAGTTCGCGCCGGTCGAGATCACGCCCGAGTTCTGGATCGTGCCGACCTGGCACGAGCCGCCCGAGCAGGCGAAGCAGGTCATCCGTCTCGACCCGGGCCTGGCCTTCGGCACCGGCACGCATCCCACCACGCGCATGTGCCTGCGCTGGATCGCCAGACAGGGCGAGGGCGCCTTCGCCAAGCAGCGCGTGCTCGATTACGGCTGCGGCTCCGGCATCCTGGCGATCGGCGCGGCGAAGTTCGGCGCGCGCGACATCGATGCCGTCGACATCGACGAAGCCGCGGTCTCCTCGACCCGGCTCAATGCAGAAGCCAACGGCACCAGCCTGAACGCCGGTTTGCCTGACGCGGCCAAGGGCACCTACGACACGGTGCTCGCCAACATACTGGCCACGCCGCTCAGGTTGCTCGCGCCGCTGCTGCGCAGCCATGTGGCGCCGGGCGGATCGCTGGTGATGGCCGGCATCCTCGAGCGCCAGGCCGACGAGCTGAAAGAGGCCTACGCGCCATATGCGACCCTCGAGGTCAGCGACAGCGAGGACGGCTGGATCCTCATGACGGCACGCTGCTGAGCAGCGCGGCCGGGTTTTTGCACTGCCGCGCACCGTTCGCGTGGCGGGGGCCCAACCCTACAATCGCCCGGTCATGAGCCTCGTCACGCGTTGCCCCGCCTGTACCACCACCTTCAAGGTGGTGCGCGACCAGCTTCGCATCTCGGATGGTTGGGTGCGTTGCGGCCGCTGCAGCCATGTGTTCGATGCGACGCTCGACCTGCACGAATCATCCGATGGAGCGCCGGCCGGAGCGCCCCCCGCACCATCCCCGGCTGCCGCTTATTCGCCCTCGCTGGTCGAACCTTCCTCCGGGCACCAGGCCGATGCGCCGCCGGCAGCGGCGCAGGCCCCTTCCCAGGCTTCCGAAGACGCGGATTTCTTCGACGACGAGCCTGAGGCGCAGGCCCATGCCGAGGTGGCGCATCCGCCGCCCGCCCCGGAAGCCTTCGAGGCTGCGGAAGTGGCGGTCGCGCCGCAGCCCGAGCCGGCTCCGCCACCATCGCCACCCGCATCGCCCCCGCAATCCCCGGCGCTCTCGCTGCCCGTGCACGGCATCATCGCGGACGAGCCGTGGTCCGACCTGGATGTCAGCGAACCCACGTGGCGGCCACCGGCAAGCTCCCTGCCACCGTTCCCGAACATCGACCTGAATCTCGCGCCGCCGCCGCCATCGCCGCCTCCTCCGGTGCCGCCGCTGCCCGAACCTCGCATCAAGACGCATGGACTGGTCGAGCCTGCCATCGACGACGGCGCCGAAGAGAAGGAAGAAAAAGAGGAAGACCACGACCAGGTCCAGATGCAGAAAGCGCTGCGGCGTGCGCGCATCAAATCGGCCAAGATCGCGAGCGCCAACAAGTCGCGCGAGGCCAGGGCTGCGGCCAAGGCCGCGTCGTCATCCTCGTCGTCGGTGGTGCGGGAGGCGAGCGAGCCGGAGAGTCCCGCCTCGCTGCCGCCGATGTTCGCGGAGCGCGAAGAGGATCACCGTTTTTCCGACGACGAAGAGCACGACGTTCAAGCGCCCGGTTTCTGGCAGCGAAAGGGCGTGCGGCGACTGCTGGTCGTCCTGGCGGTGCTTGCCGTCCTGCTGCTCATCCTGCAGATCGTTCGCCATGAGCGCGACGGGATCGTCGCGCGCCAGCCCGGCCTGCGCCCCGCGCTGGCGGCGCTGTGCCAGTACACCGGCTGCGAGCTCTCGGCCCTGCGCCAGATCGGCGACATCATGATCGAGGGCGCGGCCTTCGCACGAGAGAAGAGCGGCGGCAACGACTACCGGCTGAGCTTCACCTTGCGCAACGCCGCCACGGTGCCGCTTGCGATGCCGGCTGTCGAGCTGTCGCTGCTCGACACGCAGGAGCGTGCGGTGGTGCGGCGCGTGCTGATGCCCGCGGACTACGGTGCGCCGTCGGTGCTCGCGGCGCGCGCCGAGCGCGCGGCCTCGTTGCCGCTGACCCTGTCGCCGACGGAGTCGGCCGCGCTGCCGCCCATCGCGGGCTACCGTGTGGAAGCTTTCTATCCCTAGTCGCACGCCTGTGCGCGAGCGTCTTTCTCCCATCCATCTTCATCCAACGAAAACGGTCCACCCATGGCAGCAGTGATTTGCGGTTCCCTCGCGTTCGACACCATCATGACTTTCGAGGGACGGTTCGCCGATCAGATCCTTCCGGACCAGCTGCACATCCTGAATGTGTCGTTCCTCGTGCCGGGCCTGCGTCGCGACTTCGGCGGCTGCGCTGGCAACATTGCCTACAGCCTCAACGCGCTGGGCGGCACGGCGCTGCCGATGGCCACGCTCGGCAGCGACGGCGCCGACTACCTGGAGCGCATGCAGACACTGGGCATCAGTACCGAGTTCGTGCGCCAACTCGACGACACCTTCACCGCCCAGGCGATGATCATGAACGACATCGACAACAACCAGATCACCGCGTTCCATCCCGGCGCGATGCAGCAGGCGCACATCACCAAGGTGGCTGCGCGCGAGGACATCAAGGTCGGCATCATCGCGCCCGATGGCCGCGATGCGATGCTGCAGCACGCGGAGCAGTTCGCCGCCGCCGGCATTCCGTTCGTGTTCGATCCGGGCCAGGGCCTGCCGATGTTCGACGGCGATGCGCTCAAGCATTTTGTCGATCTCGCGAGCTGGGTCGTGGTCAACGACTACGAAGGCAAGATGCTGTCGCAGCGCACCGGCTGGAGTCTGGCCGAGATCTCCAAGCGCGTGCGCGGGCTGGTGGTCACGCTGGCGGCCGAGGGCTGCGAAGTCTGGATCGATGGCGAGCGCGAGCACGTGCCGGGCGTGACGCCCACTGCCGTGATCGAGCCCACGGGTTGCGGCGACGCATGGCGCGGCGCGCTGCTGTTCGGCCTGGAAAAGGAATGGCCGCTCGCGCAATGCGCGGCGCTGGGCAACCGCATCGGCGCACTCAAGATCGCGCAGCGCGGTCCACAGAACTATCAAGTCGACCGGAAGGCGCTGGGCCTGTAAGACGCCCCTCTTTCGAGCGCCCATAAAAAAACCCGACACCGTGAGGTGCCGGGTTTTTTGCCGTCAAGGGCGCTGAGAAAACTCAGGGCTTGCTGGCCGTGGGGAACGGCCAAGCTGCCTGGGGATTCAGCGTCGTTTGCGCGGCAGGGGCAGGCGCTACAGCAGCCTTGGCGGGTGCCTTGGCAGCCTTCTTTGCAGCAGGCTTCTTGGCAGCAGCGGCAGGCTTGGCAGCGGGCTTTTTCGCGGCTTTCTTGGCCGCAGCCTTTTTCGCAGGAGCCTTCTTGGCGGCGGCCTTCTTTGCAGGGGCCTTCTTGGCAGCTGCCTTCTTGGCAGGAGCCTTCTTAGCCGCAGCCTTCTTGGCCGGCGCCTTCTTGGCAGCGGCCTTCTTCGCCGGAGCCTTCTTCGCAGCAGCCTTCTTGGCCGGTGCTGCCTTCTTCGCTGCTACCTTCTTGGCAGGAGCCTTCTTGGCGGCGACCTTCTTGGCAGCAACCTTCTTGGCCGGAGCCTTCTTCGCTGCTACCTTCTTTGCCGGAGCCTTCTTGGCCGCGACCTTCTTTGCCGGAGCCTTCTTTGCAGCGGCTTTCTTAGCCGGCGCTTTCTTTGCAGTTGCCATTTCTATTTCTCCTTGATCAAGTTGAAAAAATCAACCTATTGAAGCACTCCACGCACGTTGGGAGCGTGAAGCGATTCATGGCGTTGGAATCTGAGCCCCAGCACCATGAACACCTGAGCCCTCGTCCATGCCGCGCTCTTCGGCGCGATCGGTGGCAAGGGCAATTCTTGAATTCATTAATTCTTATCGGAAAGATTCAATCCCAGGAGAGCGCACCACCCGACTGGTACTCGATCACGCGGGTTTCGAAAAAATTGCGCTCTTTCTTCAGGTCAATCATTTCGCTCATCCAGGGGAACGGATTTTCTTCGTTCGGGAAGAGCGTTTCGAGGCCGATCTGCTGTGCACGCCGATTGGCGATGTACCGCAGGTAGCCCTTGAACATGGAGGCGTTCATGCCGAGCACGCCACGCGGCATGGTGTCTTCGGCGTATTTGTATTCGAGCTCGACGGCCTTCATGAAGAGGTCCTTGATCTCGGCCTTGAACTCGGCGGTCCAGAGGCCAGGATTCTCGAGCTTGAGCTGGTTGATCAGGTCGATGCCGAAATTGCAGTGCATCGACTCGTCGCGCAGGATGTACTGATACTGCTCGGCGGCACCGGTCATCTTGTTCTGGCGACCGAGCGCCAGGATCTGCGTGAAGCCGACATAGAAGAAGAGACCTTCCATCAAGCAGGCGAACACGATGAGCGACTTGAGCAGCGTCTGGTCGGTCTCGTGCGTGCCGGTCTTGAAGAACGGGTCGCTGATGGCGTCGATGAACGGGATCAGGAACTGGTCCTTCTCGCGGATCGACGGCACTTCGTTGTAGGCGTTGAAGATCTCGCTCTCGTCCAGGCCGAGCGATTCGACGATGTACTGGTACGCGTGCGTGTGGATCGCTTCCTCGAAGGCCTGGCGCAGCAGGAACTGGCGGCACTCGGGGGCCGTGATGTGGCGGTAGGTGCCCAGCACGATGTTGTTGGCGGCCAGCGAGTCGGCGGTCACGAAGAAGCCGAGGTTGCGCTTGACGATGCGGCGCTCGTCTTCGGTCAGGCCGTTGGGGTCCTTCCACAACGCGATGTCGCGCGTCATGTTCACTTCCTGCGGCATCCAGTGGTTGGCGCAGGTGGCGAGGTATTTTTCCCAAGCCCACTTGTACTTGAACGGCACCAGCTGATTGACATCGGTCTGGCCGTTGATGATGCGCTTGTCGGAAGCCTTGACGCGCTGGGTGGATTGGGTGGCGGCAGGCGTTGCTGCTGCGGCGACAACCGGACGAACTGCGGCGCCGTCATCGAGCGTGCGCAGCGTGGGTTGTGCAATCGACGAAGTCGGAGCGTCCACCGAACGGCCTGCGGGCAAGCCGCTGGTCGATGCGTTGTGGTGCTGCAATCCTTGTTGCATATCCTTTGGTAAGGAGGGCTTGACTTCTTCGTCCCAGGTCAACATAGAAAAATCCAATGCTCAAATTATCGGAGTAACGATGTGAGTTGCAAAGTGCTCGTTCACATCGCGCTCCATTTATGTGGTTGTTATGTTGCTCGCATGCATCGCGCGATGTCAGTCAATGCCTTCATTGCTTGAACGTCGCGCGACTTTCGCATGCACCTCACTGACTCACTGTCGCGAGCATGGGCGTGTCACTGGCACGCTTCGCAGGTCGGATCGTCCACACCGCAGAACGCGATGTCGGTGGCAGGCATCGCGCTCATCTGTGCCTTCGCTGCAGCAGCGGCGGCTTCGAGTGCGCTCATGCCCGAGGGTGCGTCGTTGCCCGACGACACCGCGTTGAGACGGCCCGATTGCACCGTCGATTTTTCTGCGTGCGTCGCGCTCTGCGTGCGCAGGTAGTAGGTGGTCTTCAGGCCGCGCAGCCATGCGAGCTTGTAGGTGTCGTCGAGCTTCTTGCCCGATGCACCGGCCATGTAGATGTTGAGCGATTGCGCCTGGTCGATCCACTTCTGGCGACGCGCGGCGGCTTCCACCAGCCACGTGGTTTCCACTTCGAACGCGGTGGCGTAGAGCGCCTTCACGTCTTGCGGCACGCGGTCGATGGGACGCAGCGAACCGTCGAAGTGCTTCAGGTCCATCACCATCACGTCGTCCCACAGGCCCAGGCGCTTCAGGTCGCGCACCAGGTAGTGGTTGATCACGGTGAATTCGCCCGACAGGTTCGACTTGACCGAGAGGTTGCCGAAGCAAGGCTCGATCGAGGCGTCCACGCCGATGATGTTCGAGATGGTCGCGGTCGGTGCGATGGCCACGCAGTTCGAGTTGCGCATGCCGTCGGCCTTGATCTTGGAGCGCAGCGCGTCCCAGTCGAGGGTGGCCGAGCGGTCCACTTCGACGTAGCCGCCGCGTGCCTTCTCCAGCAGCTCGAGCGTGTCGATCGGCAAGATGCCCTTGTCCCACAGCGAGCCCTTGTAGCTCGAGTACTTGCCGCGTTCCTTGGCCAGCTCGGTCGAGGCCCAGTAGGCGTGGTAGCAGATGGCTTCCATCGACTCGTCGGCGAACTGCACGGCTTCCTGCGAGGCGTAGGGAATGCGCAGCTCGTACAGCGCGTCCTGGAAGCCCATGAGGCCCAGGCCCACCGGACGGTGGCGCAGGTTCGAGTCGCGCGCCTTCTTCACGGCGTAGTAGTTGATGTCGATCACGTTGTCGAGCATGCGCATCGCGGTCGAGATCGTCCGCTTGAGCTTTTCCTGGTCGACCTTGCCGTCCTTCAGATGCTGCAGCAGATTCACCGAACCCAGGTTGCAGACGGCCGTTTCGGTGTCGCTGGTGTTCAGCGTGATCTCGGTGCAGAGGTTCGACGAGTGCACGACACCGGCGTGCTGCTGCGGCGAGCGCACGTTGCAGGCGTCCTTGAACGTGATCCAGGGATGGCCGGTCTCGAACAGCATCGTGAGCATCTTGCGCCACAGGTCCGAAGCCTGGATGGTGCGCGCGGGCTTGATCTCGCCGCGGGCCGCCTTCTCTTCGTAGGCAACGTAGGCCTTTTCGAAGTCGGCGCCGAACAGGTCGTGCAGGTCAGGCACGTTGGAGGGCGAGAACAGCGTCCAGGTGCCCTTTTCCATCACGCGGCGCATGAACAGGTCGGGGATCCAGTTGGCCGTGTTCATGTCGTGCGTGCGGCGGCGGTCGTCGCCGGTGTTCTTGCGCAGTTCCAGGAACTCCTCGATGTCCAGGTGCCAGGTTTCCAGGTACGTGCAGACGGCGCCCTTGCGCTTGCCGCCCTGGTTCACCGCCACGGCCGTGTCGTTCACCACCTTGAGGAACGGCACCACGCCTTGCGATTCGCCGTTGGTGCCCTTGATGTGGCTGCCCAGTGCGCGCACGCGGGTCCAGTCGTTGCCCAGGCCCCCCGCGAACTTCGAGAGCAGCGCGTTTTCCTTGATCGACTCGTAGATGCCGTCCAGGTCGTCGGGCACGGTGGTCAGGTAGCAGCTGGAGAGCTGCGAGCGCAGCGTGCCGGCGTTGAAGAGGGTGGGCGTGCTCGACATGAAGTCGAACGACGACAGCACTTCGTAGAACTCGATGGCGCGGGCTTCGCGGTCGATTTCGCCGAGCGACAGGCCCATGGCCACGCGCATGAAGAAGGCCTGCGGCAGTTCGATGCGGGTCTTGCGCACGTGCAGGAAGTAGCGGTCGTACAGCGTCTGCAGGCCCAGGTAGTCGAACTGGTTGTCGCGCTCGGCCTTGAGGGCCGCGCCCAGGCGGGGCAGGTCGTACTGCAGCAGCTTCTCGTCGAGCAGGTCGTTCTCCACGCCCTTCTTGATGAACTGCGGGAAGTAGTCGGCGTAGGCCGTGGCACGGTCGACCGGCATCACTTCGCGGCCGATGATCTCCTTGAAGATCGTGTGCAGCAAGAGGCGTGCGGTGGCGAAGGTGTAGTCGGGATCTTTCTCGATCAGCGTGCGGGCCGCCAGGATCGAGGCCTTGTAGACCTCGTCGAGCGGCACGCCGTCGTAGAGGTTGCGCATCGTCTCGGCGACGATCGGCGCGGCGGTGATGCTGTCGCCCAGGTTCTCGCAGGCCGATTCGATCAGGCCCTTGAGTTGGTTCAGGTCGAGCGCGACGCGTTCGCCGTTGTCCAGCACATGCAGCGTCGGCGTGGCCGGCGCTTCCTGCTCGACCTGCTTGGAACGCTCCTGCGTGCGGCGTTCGCGGTACAGCACGTAGGCACGGGCGATCTCGTGGTGGCCGCCGCGCATCAGGCCGAGTTCGACCTGGTCCTGCACGTCTTCGATGTGGAAGGTGCCACCGCCCGGACGCGAGCGCACCATGGCACGGATCACGCCTTGCGTGAGCACGTCGACCGTCTCGCGCACGCTGGCCGAAGCCGCGCCCTGGGTGCCGTGCACGGCCAGGAAGGCCTTCATCATCGCGATGGCGATCTTGTTCGGCTCGAAGGGAACGACGGCGCCGTTGCGGCGAATGATCTGGTAGTGCGCGAGGTTCTGGCCGGTGGGGGAGCCGGCGGTGTCTCGCTGTTGGGGGGGCGTGGAGGGAACGGCACGCGGGGTCGATGGGGTGTTCAGGGCAGTTTGCATTCGCTTCCTCTCGGTTGGCAATTCTTGTTGGGTGGCGACGCCTTGGCTGGGCGCCGCGCCGGCGTTGTTGACCGGACGGAGGACACTATATCTAGGGTGCCAGGGGTCTACAAGCCACTACAGGTAGTGTTTTGTGAGTGGTTCACCTACTGCGGGTATCTCTCTAGCCATAGGCCATGGCTGGCGATGCCGCGTGAATACTGGCCTATGGTCGCGCAACCCGCATGGGGCGTGGCTTGCGAGCTGATTTGAGCCTGCAAGCCGCATGGTTGCTGAGGTTCACATTTGCATTCGCTCAAGCGATGCGGCCGAAGGGCAGGGCATCGCGGGGCGTCATGCGATTGAAAAAATTAGCGCTCCATCACAGATGGGGGAAACATCTGTGATTTCCAGCCCAGTTGCGCGTGCAGCAATCGCCAATCGAAGCCTGCGCCGGGGTCCTGTTTTCGGCCCGGTGCGATGTGCTCGTGACCGGCGATGAATGCGATGGCGTAGTGCTGTGCGATGGCGGGGCAGAGGCTCGCCAGCGTCTCGTATTGCGCGGTCTCGAAGCTCTGGCCTTCGAGGCCTTCGAGCTCGATGCCGATCGAGTCGTCATTGCAGTTGCCGCGGCCGCGCCATGACGACACGCCCGCATGCCAGGCGCGGTCGTCGCAGCTCACGAACTGCCAGAGCTCGCCGTTGCGGCGCACATAGAAATGCGAGGACACCTCGATGCCGCGAATCGACTGGAAGTACGGATGCGCGTCCCAATCGAGGCGGTTGGTGAAGAGCTTTTGCACCGCATCGCCACCGTATTCGCCGGGCGGCAGGCTGATCGAATGCAGCACGATCAGATCGGTTTGCGCGCCGCCGGGGCGAGGGCCGAAGTTCGGCGAGGGCAGGGCTTTCGCGAAGCGGTACCAGCCGGCCCGCCAGAGCCCGTCGTCGGCGGGCGGCGTGTTGTGCGGGAGGGTTTCCTCAGTCGTCGACATGGCTGCTGCTGGCGCCATCGTCGCCGTTGGGCGTGGTGATGCCCAGCCGCGCGATGCGGTAGCGGATCTGGCGCAGGCTCATGCCCAGGCGTGCGGCGGCCGCGGTGCGGTTGAAGCCGCTCTCGTGCAGTGCGCGCACGAGGATCTCGCGCTCCTGCTGGTCGAGATAGGCCTGCAGGTCGGAGGGCAGCGGCGGCGGCGCGGGCCTGAATTCCGCCGCCGATGCCGGCCTGGGTTCTGCGACCGGCGCCGGGATGTCGCTGCGCGGTGCAGCTTGTTCGGGCGTCGCCGAGGCCATGTCGGCGGCGGCCATCGTCGTGGCGACATGGCCGCCCATCAGGTCCAGGTGCAGTTCGTCGCCATCGTTCAGCGCGACCGCGCGATGGAGCAGGTTTTCGAGCTCCCGCACGTTGCCGTCCAGCGGATGCAGCGCGAGGCGGCGCAGCAGCTCGGCCGACAGGTGCGGCACCGGCAGCCCGCCGTCCTGCGCGATGCGCGCGAGCAGCGCGGCGCAGAGCGCGGGCAGGTCTTCGCGGCGGTCGCGCAGCGCGGGCACCGCGATCTCGATCACGTTGAGGCGATAGAAAAGGTCTTGCCGGAAGCGGCCGGCCTGCACCTCGGCGTGCAGGTCTTTATGGGTGGCGCTCACGATGCGCACGTCGACCGCCTCTTCCTGCGTCGAGCCGATCGAGCGCACGCTGCGTTCCTGGATCGCGCGCAGGAGCTTGGACTGCATCGCCAGCGGCAGGTCGCCGATTTCGTCGAGGAACAGCGTGCCGCTGCGCGCGGCCTGGAAGTAGCCGTCGCGGTCTTGCGAGGAGCCGGTGTACGAGCCTTTTTTCGCGCCGAAGAATTCGGCCTCGAGCAGGTTCTCGGGAATCGCGCCGCAGTTGACCGCGACGAAGGGCCCGTCACTGCGCTGGCTGCAGGCGTGCACCGCACGCGCCACCAGTTCCTTGCCGGTGCCCGACTCGCCGCGCACCAGCACCGGCGCCATGCCGCGCGCCACCTTGGCGATGCGCGACTTGACGAGACGCATCGGGTCCGATTCGCCGACCAGGCGATCGAGCGCCGCGATGCCGCTGCTGCCGGTGACCGATGCGGCCTCGGCGCGTTCGCTGCCGGTGCTTGCAACGGCAGCTTTCTCCGGCTTGACCTGCACGACCGGGGCTCGCGTGGCCTGCACCGCGGAGGCGACCACGGCTCGGAACTGCTTCAGGTCGACAGGCTTGGTGAGGTAGTCGAACGCACCCGCCTTGAGCGCCTCGACCGCGTTTTCCGCCGAGCCGTAGGCCGTCATCACCACGCAGCGCTCGCTGCGCTGGTTCTTCTGGATGCGATGGATGATCTCCATGCCCTGTCCGTCGGGCAGCCGCATGTCGGTGATCACCGCATCGAAGCGCGCGGCCTCCAGGTGCTGCCAGGCTTCGGACACGCTGCCCGCGGCCTCGACGCGATAGCCTTCGCGCAGCAGCGTCAGTTCATACAGCGTGCGCAGGTCGGGCTCGTCGTCGATGACAAGGATCTGCGCGGGACGCGGGGCGGAAGGGAGGGGGGTGCTCACGACGCTATTGTGTCAGCCGGTTCTCGCTGGCGGCAAAGCTGACGAAGAATTCATTGCCCTCGGGTCCGCCCGCCACCAGCGCCCGCCGCTCGTAGCCGATG
Organism: Variovorax boronicumulans; assembly: GCF_030812215.1. Lineage (GTDB taxonomy): Bacteria > Pseudomonadota > Gammaproteobacteria > Burkholderiales > Burkholderiaceae_C > Variovorax > Variovorax boronicumulans_C. Next base: position 82,801 of record NZ_JAUSSG010000008.1, read on the forward strand.
GTGGCGCCATGGCGCCGGCACAGCTCGCGGCAGAGAAAAAGGCCGAGGCCGCTGGAGCGGCTTTCGGACGAGAAGAAGGGCTCGAACAGGTGACGCTGCACCGCCGGCTCCAGCGGCGCGCCGTCGCTCCACACCTGCAAGGCCGGCCGGTTGGTGCCCGGGCGCTGCAGCGTGGTGATGACCTGGATCGCGCCCTCTCCCTTGCCCGCATAGCGCGATGCGTTGTCCAGCAGGTTCACCAGCAGGCGGCGCAGGTGCTCCGCGTCGAAGCGCACGTCGATGCCGGGCGCCTCGAGCGCGATGCGCACGCCCTTGCGCTGCGTCTGGCGCACCCATTCCTCGGCCAGCACCTGCACCGCCGGATCGAGCACCACCTGCTCGCCGAGCGAGAGCACGCGTTGCTGGCGGGCGCGCGAGACGTCGAGCACGTCGTCCACGATGCGGGCGAGCCGCTGCGCGTTGTGCTGGACCATGTCGGTCAGCTTGCGGTGGGCTGGGTCGGTGAGGTCTTCGCTGAGCAGCGCGCTGGCCTGTGCAATAGCCGCCAGCGGGTTGCGGATTTCATGCGCCACGGCGGCGGACATGCGCCCCATCGCGGCCAGCTTCTCGGTGCGGATGCGCGCCTCGAGTTCGCGCAGGTCCTGCAGGAACATCACGCAGAGGCTGTCGGCACGCTTGTCGCTGGTGGGCGTGAGCCGGGTGCGCACGCGCACCTCGCGCGCCGCGCCGCGGGCCTGTGCGACGGGGATTTCCTCGGACTGCGGCGCGCGCCGCGCGAAAGTCTGGCGCGAGAGCGCGGCCAGCGCATGCCAGGCGGGCTGGGCGTGCAACGCGAACGGCAGCGGCAGCTTCGCCAGGCCCTGGCCGAGGATCGCGTCGGCGGCCGGGTTGGCCGCGTGCACCATGCCTTCGGCATCGATCACCAGCACGCCTTCGGCCAGCGTCTCGATCACCAGGTCGTTGACCTCCGCCTGCATCTGCGCGCTGCTGCGGTTGCGCTGCGCGACCGCCTCTTCGCGCGCAAGCCGGCGCGCCAGTTCGTGCGCGAGCAGCGCCACCACGAAGAGGCCGGTGCCGGTGAGTGCCGCCTGCACGAAGCGGGCCGAGGAGTCGCCCGGCTGCTGCAGCCAGTGCCACCCTGCATCGGCCAGCAGCAAGAGCGTGACGGTGGCCGTGGTGCCCAGGCTCACGATCATCGTGCCGAGCACCGCGCTCATGAGCACCGGCAGCGCGAACAGCGGCGTGTAGTTGACGTTGCCGCTCTGCAGCACCTGCAGCGCGGTGAAGGTGGCGAGGTCGATGCCGATGGTCAGCAGCCAGAGCGTCGAGAAACCGCGAATCGGCGGTTCGAAGTGCGCATAGCGCAACTCCAGCCAGGTGACGACCAGGTAGGCCGCGCAGATCGCGATGGCCACCGCCTGCATCGTCTGCCCGAGCGCGAAGGCCACGCCCTGCAGCACCACCAGCACCAGCGCGACAAAGCAGCGCGCCGCCATGAAGCCACGCCAGAGCCGCAGCAGTGCCGTGCTTTCGCTGCCGCCTGGCTCGAGCACGTCCCAATCGGTGACCGGCTCGCCGCGCGCCCAGAGGGGAGTGCTCATGGAGCAGGGGGCGTGTTCAGCCGCGCGCCGCGACCGCGGCCTGACGGTGGGCGGTGCTGCAATAGACCGCGTCGTCGGGGCCGGCGATGGCATCGCTCGCGGGCAGATGCAGGCCGCAATGGGCACAGCGCACCATCGCCTGCGGCGCGCCGACCGCCGTCGGTGCGGCCGGGCGCTGTTGTTGCGCCTTGGCCATGCGCTCGCGCTGGGCGTCGCGCATTTCTTCGCGCCGGTTCTTGCGCCAGAGCCAGATGGCGATCCAGAGCACGGCGAGGACGAGGAGGTATTTCATACGGGAGGACGCGCCAGCACCACTTCGAGCACGAAGCGGGAACCCACATAGGCCAGCAGCAACAGGGCGGAGCCGGCGTACAGCACGCGGCGGGCCGTGCGGCCGCGCCAGCCGAAGCGCGCGCGGCCGATCAGAAGAACGGCGAAGGTGACCCAGGCGAGCACCGAGAAGGTCGTCTTGTGGTCCCACTTCCAGGCGCGGCCCGCGGCGCCGTACAACTGCTCGGTGAACAGCAGGCCGGCCAGCAGCGTGGCCGACAGCAGCACGAAGCCCGCGGTCACGAAGCGGAAGGTGAGGCGCTCCAGCGTGAGCAGCGGCACACCGCCTTCGGGAGGCGCGCCGGTCGTCAGGCGGATCTGCTTTTCGGCGCGCGTGATCAGCCAGGCATGAACCACGGCCGCGCCGAACAGCCCGTAGGAGGCGATGCCCAGCGCGAGATGCAGAGGAAGCCACGGCGAAGCGGTGACGTGCAGCGGCGTCCCCGGGAACAGGATGGCCAGCAGCACGGCCGCTGCACCCAGCCAAGCGAGCGCGCGCCGCACCTTCAATTGGGGATACAGGCGGCTTTCGATCGCATAGACCGTGAGCACCAGCCAGGCCGTGACCGACAGCGCGGGGGCAAAGCCGAAGCGCGGCTCGCTGCCGACCAGTCCATGCGCCAGCACGGCTGCATGCAGAAGCCACGCAATTCCAAGGGCCCATTGGGTGGTTTGACGGCTGAGCCGGGCGCCCGCGGCAGCGGCAAATCCGTAGGCTGCTGCGGTGGCGATGCCCAGCGCCACGCCGAGTGGGGAGGGGATCGCTAAAATCATCGGCCGGAGTGTACCGGCTGGACCTTGCGTTCCCCGCGCCCGACTTCAAGTTCTCCCCTCGTCTTTCAGACTTTCCATCCGGCCCGCCGCAGCGGGCAGCAAGGCATTCCCGCTCATGGCCACCGCCCTTACAGAAAAGTTCTCCCGCCTCGTCAAGACGATGAGCGGCCAGGCCCGCATCACCGAAAGCAACGTGCAGGACATGCTGCGCGAGGTGCGCATGGCGCTGCTGGAGGCCGACGTGGCGCTGCCCGTGGTGCGCGATTTCGTCGCCCGGGTGAAAGAGAAGGCGCTCGGCCAGGAAGTGCTGGGCTCGCTCAAGCCGGGCCAGGCGCTGGTCGGCATCGTGAACCGCGAACTCGCGGCGACGATGGGCGAGGGCGTCTCGGACATCAACCTCGCGGCCCAGCCGCCGGCGGTGATCCTCATGGCCGGCCTGCAGGGCGCCGGCAAGACCACCACCACCGCCAAGCTGGCCAAGCACCTGATCGAGAAGCGCAAGAAGAAGGTGCTCACGGTGTCGGGCGACGTGTACCGTCCGGCCGCCATCGAGCAGCTCAAGACCGTGACGAAGCAGGCCGGCGCCGAGTGGTTCCCGAGCACGCCCGACCAGAAGCCGCTGGACATCGCCCGCGCCGCGCTCGACCACGCCAAGCGCCACTACTTCGACGTGCTGCTGGTCGACACCGCCGGCCGCCTCGCGATCGACGAAGTGCTGATGACCGAGATCAAGCAGCTGCATGCAGCGCTCGATCCGGTCGAGACCCTGTTCGTGGTCGATGCCATGCAGGGCCAGGACGCGATCAACACCGCCAAGGCCTTCAAGGAGGCGCTGCCCCTCACCGGCATCATCCTGACCAAGACCGACGGCGATTCGCGCGGCGGTGCGGCGCTGTCGGTGCGGCAGGTGACGGGCGTGCCGATCAAGTTCGCCGGCACGAGCGAAAAGATCGACGGCCTGGAGGTGTTCGATGCCGAGCGCCATGCGGGCCGCATCCTGGGCATGGGCGACATCGTCGCGCTGGTCGAGCAGGTCACGGCCGGCGTCGACGTGGCGGCGGCGCAGAAGCTCGCGGCCAAGGTCAAGAGCGGCGCGGGCTTCGACCTGAACGACTTCCTCGGCCAGCTGCAACAGATGAAGCAGATGGGCGGCCTCTCCAGCCTCATGGACAAGCTGCCCACGCAGATGGCCGCCAAGGCCACCGAAGCCGACATGACGCGCGCCGAGCGCGACATCCGCCGCAAGGAAGGGATCATCCAGAGCATGACCCCGCTGGAGCGCCGCAAGCCCGAGCTCTTGAAGGCCACGCGCAAGCGCCGCATCGCTGCCGGCGCGGGCGTGCAGGTTCAGGAAGTGAACCGCCTGCTCAACGAGTTCGAGCAGATGCAGGGGATGATGAAGAAGATGAAGGGTGGCGGCCTGATGAAGATGATGAAGAAGATGGGCGGCATGAAGGGCATGGGCGGGATGGGTGGTCCCGGCGGGCCGAAGCTGCCGTTCTGAGCCTCGTACATATATAGATAGACAAGAACAGAAGCCCGCCGGGGAATTTCCCGGCGGGCTTCGTCGTTTTCAGGTCTGTACGTCGTAGACCGTGTCGTGTGCCTCGATCGGCGCCGGCAACTCCCAGCGATGCAGCATCCGCTCGATGCCCGCGTTCGAGAGCGTCGTGTCGCGCTCCCGATTGCGGCGCATCAGCTCGGGATGCGGCACTTCCAGGTACACCAGCTCGATCTGCGCGTGGTACGCCCAGAGCAGGTCCAGCGTCTTGGTGCGCATCTGCTGGCTCAGGTGCGTGGCGTTCCAGACGAAGCGCTCCTGCTTGCGCAACAGCGCTTTCGCCTGGTCGACCGCATGGTGCGCGGCGAGCCCATCGTTCTCGCCGTGCTTGAGGCCCAGCTCGGCGCGCGCGTCGTCGAAGGACACGATCGGCCAGCCCTTGCGATGCCGCGCCACCCAGTGGTTCTTGCCGCTCGCGGGCAGGCCGCACATCACCGTGACCTCTGCGCCCGGCTGCTGGAACAGCGGGTAGTCGGGGCTGGTGTCGGCGCCGCGGAAGTAGGCCAGGCGCGTGTGCGCATCGGCCATCTTGCGCGGGCCATCCCAGCAGCCTTCTTCCTGCGCAAGCTGCTCGAAGAGCGCGATGTCGGCGAGGCTGTCGGCGCGCTTCTCGTAGTGGCGGCCGAGCATGTCGCAGCGCGCCACGCAGCACAGGTCGGGCAGGTTCAGTTCCCACGAGAGCCGGTGCGCCAGCCACTCGGGCCGCTCGCCCTTGCGCGAGGCAAAGGCGTGGAACGGCACCTGGTGCACCGCGATGATCCGGCAGACCGCCTCGCGCAACGCGAAGGGCACGCGGGCCTTCCACATCAGCACCCGCACGTCGACCGATCCGCGGCGCGAGTGACCGGGCTGGCCGATGCGGCCGCTGGCTTCGTCGATCACGGTGGTGTCGGGCTTGGCGATGTCGTGCAGCAGGCAGGCCATGAACAGCACGAAGCGGCCATCGGCATCGGCGCGCTGGTAATGCGCGTCGGCCAGGAGTGCATCGAGCACCATGCGCGTGTGGATGCCGACGTTGCCTTCGGCGTGGTAGTACGCGTCCTGCGGCGTTTCTTCGAGGCGCAGCAAGGCCGGCAGCAGGTCGCAGCATCGGGCCCAGTCGCAGCCTTGGGCGGGCGCGGGGACCAGTGCCCGCAGATCGTCGTAAGTCATCGCGGCCTCCTTGCGTTGGTTGCCAGGTCGGTGGGTTCGCGCAGCGTGCGCAGGCCCAGGTCTTGCCAGCTCACCTGCGGCGTCGGCGCGTAGAGGTCCACGCCCGGCGCGAGCTGGTTGGGCAGCACCGGCCGACGGCTGTGGTGCGAGCCCGAATCGAGGATGGTCTGTACGAAGTCGGGCCGAACCCATTTGTAGCGGCCGGTCACCCGGCCGCCCGATTCGGCCTTGAGGTACAGGCCTTCGGCGAGGTCGGACAGGTCGGTTTGCTGTCGCACGAGATCGAGCGGCTGGCTCTCTTGCGCCACGGCCTGCTCGAAGGCCGGCTTCCAATTGGCGCTGCGCGCCAGCGACGGCTGCACCAGCATGCGCAGCGCCTTCGCGCTGCGCGGCATCGCGCCCTCGTACAGCACAGGCACCGACACGACCGGGCCACCGGCCAGCAGCGCATGCCGCGCGGGCGTGGAGAGAAAGCACCCCGCCTGGCGGTCGTACAGGTCGAACTCCAGAAAGAACGCGGGCAGCCGGTCGTACCAGCAGCTGTGCTTGGCAAAGCACCACTCGCCGTACATCACGTAGCGGTCTTCGAGCCGTTCGAGCAGCGCGGCTTCGTGCGCCGCGGCCCAGTGCTTGAACAGGTTGAACTGCCGTTCGCCCGCGCCGCCGGCCAGGTAGTGGCCACGCGACTGCAGCAGCAATTCGCCTGCCGAGGTGAACGACACGGCGGCATTCGCGCCATCGAGTTTTTCCTCGATGACCACGTGCTGGCCGTGCAGCGCGGACAACGGCGTCTGGCCGTCGTCGGTATCGCCGGCCTGCAGCCGCGAGCCTTCCAGGTGCGCAGTACGCGGGTACTTGAGCAGCGGGATCGATGAAAGGGAAGAAGAGAGAGGGAACACGTTGTTCTCCAGATGGAAATCAGGAAGAACCGACAACGTGCGGGAGCGAAGCTGGAAGAGAAAGTCGACTTCGATGGCCGGGGAGGCCGTGTCTGGTCAGCGGGGTACGCAGCTAGGCGCCCGACATGACCAGTGAAGTGGTGTTGTCGGCGTCAGAGAGTGATGACGGCGAATCGGGGCACTTGGCGCTCCAGGGGATCGGACGATCCGTGGGTTGAAAGAAAAAGAGTGGGCGATTCTAGCCACGCACCATGAAAAAAGCCGGCCCTCAGGCCGGCTTTTGGAGGTGCTGTGTCTTCAGCGCATCACGCCGCAGCCAGAGCCGCAGGACGCGCCAGGCGCAGCGCATGCATCCACGCGCGGCGCAGCACGGCCGGCGAACGCGATTCCTCGGGAATCAGCAGGAAGCCGCGGTCGCGCAGCGTGGTGCCCAGCGCGATCTGGCTGGTCAGCACGGTCAGCGGAATCGCCAGCAGCAGCGGCAGGCCGACAGGCATGAGCCAGATCAGCGCGCTCGGGTCGATCATCGCGACGCCGACGGCCAGCATGCCGATCACCAGCGTCATCGGGGCCAACTGCGTGGCAGCGATCTTCCACGGCACGGCGTTGGCTTCACGCGGGGGCGACTTCCAGTCGAGCTTGATGCCGGTGAGGGCGACCAGAACGAACAGCGAGTGAGCCAGCATGCGGACCGGCGCCTGCACGATGGCCAGGGCGCTTTCCATCACCGAGCTCTTCACGAGGCCCCAGGTGCCGCCGTATTGGCGTTGCTCGCCGCGCATCAGCACGGCAGCGATGCCCAGCACGCGCGGCAGGAACAACAGGCACAGGGTCCAGACCCAGAGGCCGGCCAGTTCGGCAGGCAGCACGCTCCAGCTCGACACGAGGCTGGAACCGCTGAGCCACAGGGCCGTGCCCAGCGTCAGGAAAGCGAGCCACAGGGGCGCCGAGACGTAGGCCATGGTGCCGGTCACGAACATCGCGCGGTGCACCGGGTGGATGCCGGGCTCGGCCATCAGGCGGGCGTTCTGCAGGTTGCCCTGGCACCAGCGGCGGTCGCGCTGCAACTCGGCCAGGAGGTCCGGCGGTTGCTGCTCGTAGCTGCCGACCAGGTCGGACACCAGCCACACGTTGTAGCCGGCACGGCGCATCAGCGCGGCTTCGACGAAGTCGTGCGACATGATGCCGCCCGACATGCCGCCGGTGCCCTTGATCGGGGCCAGCGCGCAATGCTTCATGAAGGGCTCGACGCGGATGATCGCGTTGTGGCCCCAGTAGTGCGATTCGCCCAGTTGCCAGAACTGCATGCCCAGCGTGAACAGGCGGCCCGTCACGCGGGAAGCGAATTGTTGTGCGCGGGCGTGCAGCGTGACGTGGCCGATGGCCTGCGTCGCGGTCTGGATGATGCCGGCGGTCGGGTTGGCTTCCATCAGCTTGACCATCGAGGTCAGGCAGTCGCCGCTCATCACCGAGTCGGCGTCGAGCACGACCATGTAGCGGTAGTCCTTGCCCCAGCGGCGGCAGAAGTCGGCCACGTTGCCGGCCTTGCGGTGCGTGCGGCGGGTGCGCAGGCGGTAGTACACCTCGACCTGCGGCTGGTTCGGGCTGTCGGCCAGGGCGGCGCGCAGGTCTTCCCAGGCGGCGCGCTCGGCGGCGGCGGTCTCGGGGTTGTAGCTGTCGGACAGCACGAACACGTCGAACTGCTTGGCGTGGCCGGTGGAGGCGACCGACTCGCAGGTGGCGCGAAGGCCCGCGAACACCGTGGCAACGTCTTCGTTGCAGATCGGCATGATGATCGCGGTGCGGGCCTCGGGGTTCATCGGGTGGTTGGCGACCTGCTTGGCCGACAGCGCGTGCTTGTCACCGCGCACCGAGACATAGAAGCCCATGAGGGCGGTCACGAAACCGGTCACGACCCAGCCCGAGAGCAGGCCGTACAGGCCGATCTGGCCGTATTCGAGCCAGACGTTGTCGTAGTCGGGTTGCACGCCGGCAAACAGCGTGGAGGCGATCACGGTGCTCAGCACGGTGAGCAGCATGAAGGCGTTGCGGCGGCGGGCCGCGGCGCGCTGCCACGGCTGCTTGACCTGCTGGGTCGATTCGGCGGACTCAGCGTCGGTGCCTTCGGCCGCACGGCCGGCGCCGAGCTTGACCAGCAGGGCGGTGCCGATGCTGTTCCAGAAACCGCGCCAGGGGCGGGGCGTCATCGAACCGCGGTTGACGGGCGGCGCGGTGACCGAGTTGGGGTGGCGCTCTTCGCGGACCGGGCTGCGGTGCGAGAAATCGGCTTCGGTCAGCACGTTCAGTTGGGAGAAGTCAGTGGGCTTCATGTGATTTACCAACGTTGCTTGTCGAGGGAAGAAGGGGTGTCGCCAATGGCAGGAAAGCGCTTGATGACGCAATCCGGCTCGGCGCCGCCTGCACTGGCGAGCGCGGCGAGCGAATGGCCCGCGGCACGGGGCCGCGAGAGGGAAAACTGCTTTTGACGCAGGCCGTCGCGCTGCTGGCGCAGTGCGAAAGATGGGCTGGTAAGTGCTGTCATGCCAGTACAGGGGCAAACCCTGTGCCAGCCTGGAAAAACGCTTTCAGATCAATGACTTGGAGCGATCTGGATACGGTTTTCGGTGGGGAGGCCCGCCGCAGGCCCCCAAAACCCCAGTTTTTGTCGCCGAATCCCGACAAGCCTTGGTGGCTGGTGGGATATGCCCTTTTAAATCAACGACTTAGGGGCGTCGCTACTCGGCGACAGGGTCCGAGCCCGGAGCGACAGCGTCGGCCTTGAAGTGGCCCGGTGTGAGCTCGTGCTTCTGCAGCAGGCGGTAGAACTCGGTGCGGTTGCGGTCGGCCAGGCGGGCCGCGTCGGCCACGTTGCCGTCGGTCAGCTTGAGCAGGCCGACGAGGTAATCGCGCTCGAAACGCTGCTTGGCCTCGGCATAGGTCTGGACCTCGACCGTCGGCACCCGCAGCGCGCGCTGCACCAGCGCCAGCGGGATCAGCGGCGAGCTCGACAGCGCGCACACCTGTTCCACCACGTTGAACAACTGGCGCACGTTGCCCGGCCAGGCGGCGGTGGTCAGCGCCTTCAGCGCCTCGGGCGCGAAGCCGGAAAGCCGCTTGCCGTACTTGGTCGACAGCCGCTGCAGGAAGTGGTTGGCCAGGAGCGGAATGTCTTCGCGCCGCGCCGACAGCGGCGGCAGGGTGAGCGTCACCACGTTCAGGCGGTAATAGAGGTCTTCGCGGAACTGGCCCGCTTCCATCGCGGCGTCCAGGTCGCGATGGGTCGCCGAGACGATGCGCACATCGACCTCGATCGACTGGCTCGCGCCCAGCGGCCGCACCGCGCGCTCTTGCAGCACGCGCAGCAGCTTCACTTGCAGGGCGGGCGGCATGTCCCCGATTTCGTCGAGCAGCAGCGTGCCGCCGTCGGCCTGCTGGAACAGGCCCTTGTGATTGGCGTGAGCGTCGGTGAAGGCGCCCTTCATGTGGCCGAACAGTTCCGATTCGAGCAGCGCTTCGGGAATGGCCCCGCAATTGACCGCCACGAACGGCTTGTCGGCGCGCGCGCTGGCCTTGTGGATGGCGCGCGCCAGCAGTTCCTTGCCGGCGCCCGAGTCGCCGCGCAGCAGCACCGAGGCGTCCGACTTGGCGACCATGCGGGCCTCGGCCAGCAACTCGGCCATGCGGTTGCTGCGGCTCACGATTTCGGCGCGCCAGCTTTCGTCGCCGCTCTTGGCCGGCGTGCTGGCGGGAGCGCCGAGCGCCAGCGCCTGCCCGATCTTGTCGAGCAGTTCGCGGGCGTCGTAGGGCTTGGTGAGGTAGGTGAAGACGCCGCGCGCCGTCGCCTCGACCGCGTCGGGAATCGTGCCGTGGGCCGTCAAAAGGATCACGGGCAGCGAGGGATGGCGCTTGCGGATCTCGTCGAAGAGCGCAAGGCCGTCGCGGCCCGGCAGGCGCACGTCGCTCAATACCAGTTGCGGATGCTCGATCTCCAACTGGGTGAGCGCGGTTTCCGCCGAGGTCACGGCCGTGACCTGGTAGCCCGCCGACACCAGCCGCATCGAGATCAGACGCAGCATGTCCGGGTCGTCGTCGACCACGAGGAGGCGGGCGCCGGAGGTACTCATGGACTTGGCTTGTTTCCGTTGGTTGCCGGCGCCGGAACCGCGGCCGGGGCCGGCGTGGCGGAGGGCCGCGCGAAGCTGCGTTCGATGGCGCGCAGCGCTTCGATGCGGTCGTTGAGCTGGTCGATGCGGCGCTGGCTGTCGCGCAGCTGCTGCACCTGCTTGTCGCGGTCGTCCTCGACGCGGCGCTGTTCCACATAACGGGCGGCCAGCGCGCGCGCGAGCGGGTGCAGGGGCTGCGCTTCGGGCGACGGGTTGGCGATCACGCGCTGCATCAGGCCCAGCGCTCGCGCCAGGTCGGCCGGCACGCGGGTCTGCGACAGCAGGAGCGCCAGCTGCATCTGCGTGGTCGGGGAGTCGCCGGGGTCGCCGAGGCGGGCGATCTCGGTGCTGAGTTCGTTCCCGCCGAGCGGGCGCACCTTGTCGGCATACGACAGCATGGCCGCCTGCGGTCCCTGGGTCATCAGCGTGAAGAGCGAAGCCGGCTGCGTGGCGGGCGCGCGGGGCTCGGCCTCGACAGGCATCACGCGCGGCACGACGGCGGGCGGGGGCAACGCATCGGCCTCGGCGGGCGGCTTGGGCTGCGTGGCGCAGGCGGCCAGCAGCAGGGCGAAGGGCATGGCCAGCGCCGCTGCGAGGGTGGAACTGCGGACGAACGAAAAAGACATGGGTCGAAAAAAGGGACGAAGGGGCGCGAAGCGGTGATTCAGAAGGAAGCTGGGGCGTGCCGGCAAGCAGATCGGGGTTCAGGCCGTGCGCGGCAGCTCGATGCGAAAACGTGCACCGGGTCCGCCAGGCTGCAGCGTGATGCGGCCCCCGTGGGCTGCAATGTACTCCTGCACGATGGAAAGTCCGATGCCGGTGCCTTTCACGGTGTGCTCGGGCTGACGTTCGCCGCGGAAGAACGGTTCGAAGATCCGGTCGCGATCCCCCTCGGCGATGCCCGGCCCGGCGTCGTTCACGTCGATATGGACGGCATCGGGCGTGCCCGACACCGCGAGCGTGATGACACCGCCCGTGACCGAAAAGCGGATCGCGTTCGACAGCAGGTTGGCGATGGCCGTGCCGAGCTTGGTGCGGTCGACGGTGATCGCGATCGGCTCGCCCTCGGCGCGCACGCGAAGCCCGTGCGACTGCCATTGCAGCCGCTGGGCCTCGATCTGCTCCTCGATGAGCGGCAGCAGTTCGGTGCGTTCGCGGCGCAGTTCGCGCGCCTCGAAGGCGGCGGCGTTGAAGCGCAGCAGTGCCTCGATCTGGTTCTGCAGCGAGACGGTGTTCTGGTTCAGGATCTGCGCCACTTCGAGCTGCGCCGGGCTCAGCGGGCCCGTCACGCCGTCCTCGAGCAGCGAGACGCCTTCGCGCAGCGCGGCCAGCGGCGTCTTGAGTTCGTGCGACACATGGCGCAGGAACCGCGCCTTGTCGGCGTCCAGCTCGGTGAGCCGCAGCCGCAGCCATTCGAGCTGCTGCGACACCCGCCGCACGTCGGCCGGGCCGCGGATGTCGATCGGTTCGTCCAGCCGGTTCTGGCCGAGGCCGACGATCGCATGCTCCATGCGCTTGAACGGACGCGCAAGCCAGATGCCGAAGGCCAGCGCCAGCACCACCGCCAGCACGCTCGCGGCCACCACTTCGCGCATCAGCCGGCGGCGCGCGTTCTCGATGCGCTTGGCAAGCGCATCGTTCTGCATCTCGATGAGGAACTGGGCCTGCTGCGCGAGGCTGGTGTTGAGCGTGTCGAGCTCGCGGAACTGCATGGCCATCGTGCTTTCGCGGGCGAGGGCGCTGTCGGCGCTGCCGCTCATCAGGCCTTCGATCACGCCCAGCTGCACGCGCCACGGCTCGATGCTCGCGGGCAAGAGGCCGTTCTTCTCGAGCCTCTCGAGCACCTGGTGCGATTCGCGCGCGGCCTCGTCGAAGCGGCGACGCAGCACCGCGTCGTTGAGCACCAGCGACTGGCGCCCGGCGCGTTCCATGGCCGCGCTGCGTTCGGCCAGCGACTGGGCCGCGCCCGACAGGCGCAGCGCGCGCGCCGCGGCGTCGCGGCTCTGGGTCATGAGCGCGTCGTACTGGAACACCGAGCGCAGCGCCACGCCCACCAGCAGCGCGGTGATCAGCAAAAAGGCAAACAGCAGGAGCTGCTGGAACGAGCCCCGGATCGACGGTCGCTTCGCCATCAGTGGGCGAGCGCCACGGCGGGCTGCTGCAGCACCGGCGACGATTCGCGCGTCACCACCTCGCCGCGCAGCGTGTAGGCCAGCGAGCGCGTGATGCGCAGGTCCGTCATCTGGCCGACCAGGCGTGCGTCGCCCTCGAAGTTCACGACGCGGTTGCAGGCCGTGCGGCCCATGAGTTCGTTCGCGTCCTTGCGGGAAGCGCCTTCGACCAGCACGCGCTGCGTGGTGCCCACCAGCGCATCGCCGAAGCGGCGCACGTTGCCGTCGATCACGCGCTGCAGCGTCTGCAGGCGCGCGAGCTTGACTTCGTGCGGCGTGTCGTCGTGCAGCGCGGCGGCCGGCGTGCCGGGGCGCGGGCTGAAGATGAAGCTGAAGCTGTTGTCGAACTGGCAGTCGTCGATGAGCTTCATCATCCTGGCGAAGTCTTCGTCGGTCTCGCCGGGGAAGCCGACGATGAAGTCGCTGGAGAGCGCGAGGTCGGGCCGGATGGCGCGCAGCTTGCGCACCGTGCTCTTGTATTCCATGGCGGTGTAGCCGCGCTTCATGGCCATGAGGATGCGGTCGCTGCCGTGCTGCACCGGCAGGTGCAGGTGGCTCACGAGCTGCGGCACCTTGGCGTAGGCCTCGATGAGCCGCGGCGTGAACTCGTTCGGGTGGCTCGTGGTGTAGCGGATGCGCTCGATGCCGGGGATCTCGGCGACGTACTCGATCAGCAGCGCGAAGTCGGCGATTTCCGCGGTGTCGCCCATGCGGCCGCGGTACGCGTTCACGTTCTGGCCCAGCAGCGTGATCTCGCGCACGCCCTGGTCGGCGAGGCCGGCGATTTCCACCAGCACGTCGTCCAGCGGCCGGTTCACCTCCTCGCCGCGGGTGTAGGGCACCACGCAGTAGCTGCAGTACTTGGAGCAGCCTTCCATGATCGACACGAAGGCGGTCGCGCCTTCGACGCGCGCGGGCGGCAGGTGGTCGAACTTCTCGATCTCGGGGAAGCTGATGTCCACCTGCGGGCGGTCCAGCCGCTCGCGGTCGTTGAGCATCTCGGGCAGGCGGTGCAGCGTCTGCGGGCCGAACACGATGTCGACGTAAGGGGCGCGCGCGATGATGGCCGCGCCTTCCTGGCTGGCCACGCAGCCGCCCACGCCGATCTTCACGCCCTTGGCCTTCAGGTGCTTCACGCGGCCGAGGTCGGAGAACACCTTCTCCTGCGCCTTCTCGCGCACCGAGCAGGTGTTGAACAGGATGAGGTCGGCCTCGTCCACGTTCTGCGTCGGCTCGTAGCCCTGCGCGGCGTTCAGCACGTCGGCCATCTTGTCCGAGTCGTACTCGTTCATCTGGCAGCCGAAGGTCTTGATGAATACTTTTTTCATGGGGTGCTCTCTCGATGCCCTCCGGGGATGGAGGGCGCGGCGGGCGCGGAAGGCCCGTGCCGCCTCTTTCTATTTGCCGATGTGCAGCGGTTACTGCGTATTGAGGGTGTCGTTCGTGGTGAACGGCCAGATGTTCAGGAGCGGCTTGCTCAGCGATTCGCGGCTGGCGACGGCTTCCTCGGGCGTGAGGATCCAGACTTCGCGCAGCAGGCCGGCGGCATCGCGCGTGTAGTTCACCAGGTACTTCTGGCCAATGATCGCGCCGGGCATCACCAGCATGTTCTGCGGGCTGCGGATGCGGGCGCCGGCGCCCAGCCGGTCGGCCTTGCCGTCGAGTTCGACGTCGGGCGCATTGGTCACCATGAACTTGCCGCGCAGCGTGCCGATGGGAAAGTTGCGCCCGCCGTTCAGCGATTCGTTCTGGGTCTGCGGACGGGGAATTTCGTCCTGTGCGCTGGCTTGCAGCGAGAAAAGTCCGGCGCTTGCGGCGAGGGCGCACAGCGCGGTGAAAGTGAGGGCATTCGTGGTTTTCTTGCAGCGGTTCATGGGGTATATCCAGAGGCTGTGGAGCGGCGATTTTAGCGAGGGGTGCGGCCCCCTCGCGCCGGCCACAGCAGGTTGAGCGCGGGCTTGTCGGTTGACCTGCTTTACATTTCTTTACGGGAACCATGAACGCCGTGAGTCGGGCGCTGATTCAATAGCCAGTGTCAGCCCAAAGTGCACAAGAACCCATGAAGAAAAATGCTGCCATTGCCCTTGCGGGTGTGTTGATCGTAGCCGTCGCGGGCGGGTGGTGGAGCATGTCCGGAGACAAGGCCGGGGCAAAGAATGCGAAGACGGCCGCGGCCCCGGGGAACGGCGCCGCATCCGGCGGCGGCGCCCCCGCCCTGGTGACCCTGGCCACCGCCGAAAAGCAGGACGTGCCGGTCACGGTGCAGGTCAACGGCAGCGTGGTGTCCCTCAACAGCGTCGACCTGCGTCCGCAGGTCACCAACACCGTCAGCGCCGTGCATGTGAAGGAAGGCCAGTTCGTGAAGGCGGGCCAGCTGCTCTTCTCGCTGGACGACCGCAACGACCAGGCCAACCTCGCCCGGGCCCGCGCCCAGCAGCAAAAGGACGAGGCGACCCTGGCCGACCTCCAGCGCCAGTACAAGCGCAGCCAGGACCTGGTGGCGCAGAACTTCATCGCCAAGAGCGCGGCCGATGCCACGCTCTCGCAGCTCGAGGCGCAGCGCGCCGCCGTGGCGGCCGACCGCGCCGCCGTGCAGTCGGCGCAGGTGGCGCTGGGCTATGCGACCCTTCGCGCGCCGATTGCCGGGCGCATCGGCGCCGTCAACATCTACCCGGGCACGCTGGTGCAGCCGACGCTGTCGCTGGTCACCGTCACCCAGCTCGACCCGATCGCCGTGAGCTTTCCGGTGCCTGAAGGCAACCTGCAGGATCTGCTGGAAGCCGCGCGCAGCCGGGCGCCGGTCGAGGCGCTCGTCGCCGGCCGCAAGACGCCGCTCATCGGCGCGCTCGATTTCGTCGACAACACGGTCGATCCGCAGATCGGCACCGTGCGCGCCAAGGCCGTGTTCGCCAACGCCGACCAGGGCCTCTGGCCGGGCCAGTTCGTCGGCACGCGCATCACCGTGCGCACGCTCAGCGGCGCCACGGTGGTGCCGGCCGCGGCGCTGATGATGCTGTCCGACGGCACCTCGCTCTACGTGGTCGATGCCGCCAAGACCGCCACCCGCCGCAAGGTGAAGACGCTGCACACCTTCGGCACCAAGGTGGCGGTGAGCGGCATCGAGCCGGGCGAGCAGGTGGTGATCGAGGGCAGCCAGAACGTGCGCCCGGGCGGCAAGGTGCGTGTCGATGCGAAGACGGGCGGGCCGGGCGCCGCGCCCAACGGCACCACGGGCGTGACGCCGGGTAGCGCCGCCTCGTCCGAAGGCACCGACATCAAGCCGCCGCAGCAGGAACGGGCATGAGCGCCGCGCCGGGCCGCCCCAAGCAAGCTCGCACCGCAGCGCGAAGCGCGGAGGTCGTCCGATGAACATCTCGGAGCTCTGCATCCGTCGTCCCGCGATGACGGTGCTGCTGTCTGCCGCGGTGGTGGTCATCGGCATCTTTGCGTACTTCAGCATCCCGGTGGCGGCGCTGCCCAGCTACAACACGCCGGTCATCAACGTCAACGCGCAGCTGCCGGGCGCGAGCCCGGACACCATGGCGAGTTCGGTCGCGCTGCCGCTCGAAAAGCAGTTCTCGACCATCCCCGGCCTGCAGACCATCAGCTCGGTCAACACCCAGGGCGTGACCTCGCTCACGCTCGAATTCGTGAGCAGCCGCGACATCGACGCCGCCGCGGTCGACGTGCAGGCCGCCTTGCTGCGCGCCCAGCGCCAGCTGCCGCAGGAGCTGACGCAGCTCCCCTCGTACCGCAAGGTGAACCCGGCCGATGCGCCGGTGCTGTTCATCGCGCTGATCTCGCCGTCGATGAACCCGGCCGAGCTCAACGACTACGCCGAGAACCTGATCTCCCCCACGCTCTCGACCATCGACGGCGTGGCGCAGGTGGGCGTGTACGGCCGCAAGGCCTTCGCGGTGCGCATCAAGGCGAATGCCGACCTGCTCAACGCCCGCAACATCACGCTCGACGAGCTTGCCAAGGCGGTGAATTCGGCCAACGCCAACACGCCCGTCGGCGTGCTCGACGGCCCGCGCCAGACGCTCACCATCCAGGCCAATCGCCAGCTCGTGAAGGCGGCCGATTTCGCCAAGCTCATCGTCGGCCAGCGCAACGGCGCGCCGGTGCGGCTCGATGAAGTTGCGACCATCGAGGACAGCTTCGAGTCGGTCAAAACCGCCAGCAGCTTCAACGGCCAGGACTCCATCTCGCTCGCCGTGCAGCGCCAGCCCAACGCCAACACCGTGCAGGTGGTGGACGCGGTGCGCGCGCTCATCCCGCGCTTCAAGGCGGAGCTGCCGCAGTCGGTCGAGATCCAGATGGTGAACGACCGCTCGCTCTCCATCCGCGAGGCGGTGCACGACGTGCAGCTCACGCTGCTGGGCACCATCGCGCTGGTGGTGCTGGTGATCTTCTTGTTCCTGCACCGGCTGGTGGCCACGCTGATCCCGGCGGCGACCATTCCGATCTCGCTGATCGGCGCGGTCGCACTGCTCTACGCCTTCGGCTATAGCCTGGACAACGTCTCGCTGCTGGGCATCACGCTGGCCGTGGGGCTGGTGGTGGACGACGCGATCGTGGTGCTCGAAAACATCATGCGCTACGTCGAGAAGGGCATGGAGCCCTTCGCGGCGGCGCTGCGCGGCGCGCGCGAGGTGGGCTTCACCATCGTGTCGATCTCGATCTCGCTGGTGGCCGTGTTCATCCCGATCTTCTTCATGCCTGGCGTCATCGGCCTCCTGTTCCACGAGTTCGCGGTGGTGGTGGCGCTGGCGGTGCTGGTGTCGGCCATCGTGTCGCTCACGCTGGTGCCGATGCTCGCGAGCCGGCTGCTCAAGCACGTGCCGCGCAAGGAAGGCGCGATCGACCACGAGGAAGAGCATCCGGAGCCCGGCACCGCCATCGGCCGGGCCTTCGAACGCGGCTACCGCTGGGTGCACAGCAACTACATGCGCACGCTCGACTGGACGCTGGCGCACCGCTGGGTGATGCTCACCGCCGCGGGCCTCACCTTCGTGGTCACCGCCTGGCTCTTCGTCACCATTCCCAAGGGCTTCTTCCCCGAGGAAGACATCGGCCAGATCCAGATCACCACCGAGGCGGCCGAAGACATTTCGTTCACCGCCATGAAGGCGCTGCAGGACCGCGTGGCCGCGACGCTCAAGGACGACCCGAGCGTGGACTACGTGAGCTCCTTCGTCGGCGTCGGCGGCCCGACCGCCACGCAGAATTCGGGGCGTCTTTTCGCCGTGCTCAAGCCGCGCAGCCAGCGCCCGCAGATGGCCAAGGTGCTCGAGTCGCTGCGCCAGCGCTTCCGCGAGATCCCGGGCATTGCCGTCTACATGCAGCCGGTGCAGAACCTGCGCCTGGGCGGCCGCCAGAGCAAGGCGCGCTTCCAGTACACGCTGCAGAGCGTGAACGCCGGCGAGATGGTGCCGTGGGCCACGAAGCTCATGGAGCGCATGCGCGCCGACCCCGCCTTCCGCGACGTGACCAGCGACTCGCAGAACCGGGGCCTGCAGGCCACGCTGGAGATCGACCGCGACAAGGCCGGCGTGCTCGGCGTGGCGGTGGGCGACCTGCGCACCGCGCTCTACAACGCCTACGGCGACCGGCAGATCGGCAGCATCTACGCCGCGAGCAACACCTACCAGGTGATCCTCTCGGCCGCTGACAACGACCGCCAGTTCGAGGACGACGTCTCGCGCCTGTCGGTGCGCAGCACCTCGGGCAAGCTGGTGCCGCTGTCGGCCTTCTCGACCATCAACCGCACCGTGGGGCCGACCTCGGTCAACCACCAGGGCCAGCTGCAGGCGGTGACGGTGTCGTTCAACCTCGCGCCCGACGTGCCGCTGGGCAACGCGACCGCGAAGATCGACCAGTTCAAGGCCGAGCTGAACATGCCGCAGTCGATCATCACCACCTACGGCGGCGATGCGGCGGTGTTCCAGAGTTCGCAGTCGAGCCAGGCGGTGCTGCTGGTGCTCGCGGTGCTGGTCATCTACGTGCTCTTGGGCGTGCTGTACGAGAGCTACATCCACCCGCTGACGATTCTGGCGGGGCTTCCTTCGGCGGCGGTGGGCGCGCTGCTGTCGCTCAAGATCTTCGGCTTCGACCTCACGCTGATCGCGACCATCGGCATCCTGCTCCTGATCGGCATCGTGAAGAAGAACGCGATCATGATGATCGACTTCGCCCTCGACGCGCAGCGCACCGAAGGCATGAAGCCGGTCGACGCAATCCGCGAAGCCTGCCGGCTGCGCTTCCGCCCGATTCTCATGACCACGCTGGCCGCGCTGATGGGTGCATTGCCGCTCGCATTGGGCCTGGGCGCCGGTGCCGAGCTGCGCCAGCCGCTGGGCGTGGCGGTGGTCGGCGGGCTGATCTTCTCGCAGGTGATCACGCTCTACATCACGCCCGCGATCTACCTCGCGCTCGACCGCTACAGCGGCACCGGGCCGATGGTCGAGTTGCCGGGCGAGGCGAAGAAAACCGAAGCGGGCGTGGCCGGAGACGCAACGGCGCACGCCTGAACTGAGGCAGCCCCCTTCGGCATCAAAGATGGCGCGCGGCCATCAGCGCCAGCCATCCGGCGAGAAAGGCGATCTGCAACCCTCCGAAGCGCCACACCACGCCCATGGTGATGGCCACGGGCAGGAGCAAGGTCGGCGCGATGCAGATCTGGATCAACAGATAGGCCCCCATCAAGCTGGGGCCGGCGTTCGACAAGGCGACCTCGGCCGCCGGCCAACGCGACAGCCATTGGGCAGCGCCCAGGCCCGACAGGCGGATCGCGATCGTGACCAGGGCCATGACGAGGATGGCGTTCATGCCTCGCCTTTCCTATGGAGCCACAGCGTGGCCGCCATGCCGGCCAGGCCCGCCACCAGCACCGCCGCGGCCTGTTGATCGGTTCGCCACCAGTAAGCCAGGCCGACCACCGCGCCGATGGCGACAGGCGCCAGCTGGTGAGGATTTCTTCGCAGGCCGACAGGCAGCAGCAGCGCCATCGAGAGCGGAACCAGCGCATCCATGCCAAAGCGATACAGCATCTGCTGCGTGAAAACGGCGCCGAACTGGTATCCGGCGATGCAGCCGGCCGTCCACGCCAGGGTCAGCGCGGAGGCGTTGCCCAGGATGAAATTGACGTTGATCGGGCCGCGCTGGGCGGCGATGTGGCATGCCGTCCAGCTGCTGTCGGTCACCATGGCCGCCGCCAGCCACACCCGCCATTTGCCGGAATTCTTCAGGTAAGGCCAAAGCGAGGCGGTAAAAATAAGATGCTTTGCATTGAGGCCGACGGTCAATGCAATCAGCGCGCCAATATGGGCGGAATTGTTGAATTCGAGCGCGGCCAATTGGGCGGTGGCGGCATTGATGCTCAAGGCGGCGAAAACCAATTCGCCCAGGGACCAATCGGCATTGTTGCTGGCAACGCCGACAATAAGGCCGAATACCAATACCTTGGGAATGAAAGGCAGCGCCGCAATCCATCCATGCGAAATTCCCATGGGTGCGGACAGGGACTTTTCCATCGAAACCCTTATACCCAGAACAGGACCTTTTCAGGAGTGGTTCCGAAAAACCCGGACAGGGTCAGCCGCTCTCCATCGCTTGGCAATACCGAATGTGCCTGTGTGGTGCGAAAAATGATCAAATCGCCGACGCGAGGCGTGACCTCGAAGTATTCGCTTTCGTTGCCGGCCTGCGCGAGATCCTGCTCGTTATAGATGCGCGTCTGTCCGCCCGATTTCGGCGTCTTGAGGTAAATATTCCAGGCAAATTGCTCCTTGATTTGCGGTGCAAATGAAAGCCCGGCATTCTCGCCCGGCATCCAGTCCCGGTGAATCGGCGCTTCCGGCAAAACGCGCACCGTGAATTTCATCATGTGCCTGCCCTGATGCTCGGCGACCCCAGGGCCCAGGGAAAACATCTTCGACGCCACTTCCTGCACACGAGGAAAGAAATTGACGAGCCCGAGAATCTGCTGGTCGAATATCTCCTGGTAAACCTGCGTCCGGCGGAAATATTCGCCGGGGTCTGCCTTGAAACGAAAGAAATTGGGGCCGAGTTTTCCTTTGCGGACAATGCCGCCGGCTTTGTCGTCGCCCTCGTAATATTCAATGCCTATTTTTGAAATGGCATGCAATATCAGGTCGACCTGGTATTCCTGTAGAAAATTCTCGAACCGCAGGCCTGCGCGGTCCCCGGTTGAAAATTTCCTGATCGCCGCGAGGTTCGGCGTTGTGCGATTGATATCCTCAACCACCCACTTGTTTGACTCTGCCATCTTTTCCTCTTGAATTGCGAGGCTGATAATGGCGTCAAATTAGGGTTTTCGTGGTATCCGGGTATACAAAGAGTTAACTATTTTTGTAGTGCAAACGACGTAACGCGGAGGCGTCATGGATGATGACCTGCTTGGCCCGCGTCTCGATGACCCCTTGCCTGGACAGCGCGTTCAATGTCCTTGTCACGGTCACCCGGCTCAATGCGGTCATTGCCGCAATTTTCTCGTGCGTGAGATCGACTTGAAAATCCTTTGATTCCGGCGCCGACGAAAATTCGCTGTTGGATTGCAATCGGGCAATACGCAAGAGCAAATCGACGACACGCTCTTTGGGCGCCGCTGCAACGCCTGCCAGCTTTTCAACAATCATTTGGTTCTTGAAACCTAGAAGCTGAATGAGCGAAGCCGCCAATTCGGGCATGGTGGCGAATTTCTGCGTGATATCCGACGGAAGATACCGGCTGAGAATTGCGGGTGCAACCACGCGCGTCGTGGTCGGGCGGGGCCTGTTGGCAAATGCGGGGCCTTCGCCAAATATTGCGCCGGGCCCGAATATTTCGAGCAGAAATTCAGCGCCATTGCTTCGTTGAATTGTCGAGTGAACAAACCCGGACCGAAGAAGATAAAAATAATTGTGCCGCTCCCCTTCGCGAGCCAGCACATCCCCTGTTGTCAAACTGACGATGCTGCCCAGGTGTGTCGCTTCGATCCATGGGGTCGAAAGGGCCAGGGAGGCATCCCAGCTGGCATAGGCTGAAGATTCGGAATCTATTCTTTTCATTCAGAAGGTGCGTTGCAAAAAATCCTCGTGATCCCTGTGGAGAATTCTGCGGTTTGCGCCTTGCCTCGAGGTGAAAGGCGCAATTCCTTTTTTTGCGTATCTATCTGGCCATTGCGCCATTGCGCAATGGCGCATCAGGTCGTCGTCTCGTCCAGCGTGTCGTCCGCCGCCAGGTGGGCGATGTCGCTCCAGCCCACGAGGCTGAATCCCTCCGGCGTCCACAGCATGCGGTTGATGGCGGCATTGCCGAGCTGCCAGGTGCGCGGCGCCTGCAGCTCCTGGCGGGTGGCGGCGCGGTAGAGCACGTCCATCACGCCGCCGTGCGCGACCAGCGCGACCAGCTGGCCCGGATGGCGCGCCGCCAGCTCGGCGGCCACGCGCGTGACACGGTCGCGGAAAGTCAGCAGGCTCTCGCCGCCGACGGGTTCGAATTCGGGATCGCGCTCGCGCCAGCGCTTGGCGTCTTCGGGGAGCATCGATTCGATCTCCGCGAAGCTCATGCCCTCCAGGTGCCCGAAGGCGCGCTCGCGCAGGCGCGGCTCGGGCTGCACGGCGAGTCCATGCGGCCTGGCGATGGCTTCGGCGGTCTGCCAGGCGCGCGCGAGGTCGCTGGCATAGATGACGCCGATGTCCTCGTCCGCCAGCGCCTGGCCGGCCCGCTCTGCCTGCCAGAGGCCGGTGGCGTTGAGTCCGATGTCGATCTGGCCCTGGATGCGGGTGTCGACGTTCCAGGCGGTCTCGCCATGGCGGACGGCAATCAAACGGGTGGCTTCTTGCATCCGCTCGATTCTAGAAGTGCGCTATTTCACGGCCGGCGTCTTCGCCGTGGCCAGGTCGATGTTCACCCGGCGCTCGCCCTGCGGCGGATTCGGAAAGCCCTGCAGCGCGGCCTGGAACATCACCGGCAGGATCGCCGCGCTCGCGTTGTAGGGGCCGTTGTTGCGGGCCCGGGTCTCGTAGACCACGCGGTTCGAGCCGACCTCGCGCAGCACGATGCTCACTTCGCGCTCGTACCAGGGGTTGGCCGCCGGCGGAAAGTAGGCCGGGCCGCCGTACCAGCCGCCATACCCGCGGCGGCCGTAATAGCCGTAGGCGCCGCCGTAGCCGTAGCCCCAGGGGCCGTCGAAGAGCCACGGATCGGCCCAGGGCGAGAGCCCGGCGGTCACACGGGCGCCGATCTGCGCGCTGTATTGCGGCTTGGCGTCGTCGCGGCGAAGGCCCACTTTTTCGAGCGCGGCGGCGGCCATGGCTTCGAGCGAGTCCTGCCGGGCGGTGTCGGCCTGCTGCGAGGGCAGGCGTTCGAAGCGGTAGGTGGCGCCGGGCGGCACGGTGGAGAGCGAGGAAAAGCTCTTCACGTCGCTGTCGACCACCCAGGAGGTGGCGCAGCCGCTGAGAGTCACGGATGCTGCTGCTACCAAAAGCAGAGCGAGAGAAGTACGTTTCATGAAGGGTCTCCGGGCAGCGATGCCCAAAATTCCCCTGGGTAGCCGGATCAGCCCTGGACGATGCGAAGGGCTGCGGGTGCCTGGGAGAGCAAGTCGTAGGAGGGCGTGTCGAAAGCCTTGTCGCCTTCGTCGTCGGCCACGCCCGTCGCCTTCAGACCCTTGAAGTCGTGCCGCGTTCCGTCCAAGAGGTGCGAGGGCACCACGTTCTGCAGCGCGGTGAACATGTTCTCCACGCGGCCGGGGTGCTTCTTGTCCCACTCGCGGAGCATTTCGCCGACCTGCTTGCGCTGCAGGTTCTCCTGGCTGCCGCACAGGGTGCACGGAATGATCGGGAATTCGCGGTGCTGCGCCCAGCGCACCAGGTCTTTTTCGGCCACGTAGGCGAGGGGACGGATCACGATGTGCTTGCCGTCGTCGCTCACCAGCTTGGGCGGCATGCTCTTCAACTTGCCGGCGAAGAACATGTTGAGGAAGAAGGTCTGCAGCATGTCGTCGCGGTGGTGGCCCAGCGCGACCTTGGTGGCGCCCAGCTCGTCCGCCACGCGGTACAGGATGCCGCGGCGCAGGCGACTGCACAGGCCGCAGGTCGTCTTGCCCTCGGGAATGACGCGCTTGACGATGCTGTAGGTGTCCTGGTTCTCGATGTGGAAGGCCACGCCGAGCTCGCTCAGGTACTTGGGCAGCACCTCTTCGGGAAAGCCGGGCTGCTTCTGGTCGAGGTTGACCGCGACGATGTCGAAGTGAATGGGGGCGCGGGCCTTGAGCTTGAGCAGGATGTCCAGCATCGCGTAGCTGTCCTTCCCGCCCGAGACGCACACCATGACCTTGTCGCCCTCTTCGATCATGTTGTAGTCGACGATCGCGCGGCCGACCTCGCGGCACAGGCGCTTCTCGAGCTTGTGCGTTTCTCGCTCGATCTTCAGCGAGTTGGTGGGCGCGGCGACGGTTGCGGCGTCGGCAGGCGCCTCGTCGATCCAGACGGCGTTCATTGGTGGGCTACTTCAGGCAAATCGGGGGAAAGGACCCCGATTTTGCCTTGGATCACCATTCCCCGGCTTCCATGCGGATCGCCACTTCGCAGTCGTCGAAGATTTCGAGCTTGGCGATCCTCACCCGCACGCCCAGCACGCCGGGCAGCTGCAGCAGGCGGTGCACCACCTTGCCGATCAGGCTCTCCAGCAGGTTGACGTGCTCGGCGGTGCACTCCTCGATGATGATGCGGCGCACCTTGCGGTAATCGAGCACGTGGAAGATGTCGTCGTCCTGCGGCAGCAGCGGCTGCGGGCCCAGGCTGAGCTCGGCGTCGACCAGGATGGGTTGCGGCGCGGTTTTTTCGTGATCGAGGATGCCCAGGTTGGCATCGAAACGCAGGCCCTGGAGGGTGAGCGTCTGGCGGCCTTGGATCGGGGAAGGCGAAGGCGTGGAATTGGACATGGTCGTGCTCACATGAGCGAGAAATCGCGCTCGAATTTCATCAGGTGCTGGCCGCCGTCCACCAGCAGCGTGGTGCCGGTGATCGAACCGTTCTCCAGCGCGAACTTCACCGTGGCGACCACGTCGGCCGGCGTGGAGGAGCGGCCCAGCGGCGACAGCTTGTGCAGCTGCGCGAACTTGTCGTCGTCCAGCATGTGGCTGGGCAGCGTGAGGCCGGGCGCAACGCCCACCACGCGCACGCGCGGCGCGAGGGCCAGCGCCAGCATCGGCGTGGCGGCTTCGAGTGCGGCCTTGGAGAGCGTGTAGCTCAGGAAATCGGGGTTCGGGTTCCAGAGCTTCTGGTCGAGCAGGTGGACGACCGCGCCCTGCGCGTCGCGCCGCGAAAGATGGTCGTGCAGCGCCTGCGCCAGAAGGATGGCCGCGCCCGTGTTGCTGCGCGCATGGCGTTCCATGAGGGCATAGCCGAAGCTGGCGGCGTCGTCGTGTTCGAAGAGGGCCGCGCTGTGGACCACGGCGTCGACGGTACGAAAGCGCGCCGCCACGCGGGAGAGCAGCGCGCGCGTGGCGTGCTCGTCTTCCAGGTCGGCTTCGAAGAGCGCCGAATCGCCCGAGAGCGCGGCGCAATCGGCGACGGTTTTCTCGGCTTCGGCGCGCGAGTTGCGGTAGTGCACCGCCACCTGCCATCCGCCCGCGGCGAGCGCCAGCGCGATCTCGCGGCCCAGCCGCCGGCCCGCACCCGTGACGAGGACGGTGCGGCGGGCAGGGGAGAGGGGGGCGGTGCTCATGCGGGGAGAGAGGGAGAGAGAATCGGGGGGTGACGACCAAGACCCCGAACAGTTTACCCACCGCCCTCGACCACCTGATCGCCCGCTCCGTCGAGCGCGCGGGCGGCTGGATCGGCTTCGATCGCTTCATGGCGCTCGCCCTGTATGCGCCGGGCCTGGGCTATTACGCCAATACCTCGGCCAAGTTCGGCCACATGCCTTCTTCGGGCAGCGATTTCGTGACCGCGCCCGAGCTCACGCCGATGTTCGGCCAGACGCTCGCCGCGCAGGTGGCAGAGGCGCTGGAGAAGACCGGCACCGACACGGTCTGGGAATTCGGCGCCGGCTCCGGCGCGCTGGCGGTGCAGTTGCTGCACGCGCTCGACGAGATGGGACGCGGCGACGTGCGCTACCGCATCGTCGATCTCTCGGGCACCTTGCGCGAGCGCCAGCAGCAGGCGCTGGTGCGCTATGCGGATCGCGTCGAATGGCTCGGCGAATTGCCTGCATCGATGCAGGGCGTGGTGGTCGGCAACGAGGTGCTCGATGCGATGCCCGTGCAACTGCTGGCGCGCGTGGGCGGGCAGTGGTTCGAGCGTGGCGTGGTGCGCAATGCGAGTAACGACGGCTGGACGTGGGCCGACCGCGCCACGGAGCTGCGCCCGCCGGTCGATGTGCCGGGCGCGCACGACTACCTCACCGAGGTCCATCCGCAGGCGCAGGCTTTCATCGCCACGCTGGCGGACCGGCTGGAGAAGGGGGCGGCCTTTCTCATCGACTACGGTTTTCCCGAGAGCGAGTACTACCACCCGCAGCGGCACATGGGCACGGTGATGTGCCATCGGGCGCACCAGGCGGATGGGGATCCGCTGGCCGATGTGGGCTACAAGGACATCACGGCGCATGTCGATTTCACCGGGATCGCGGTGGCGGGGCAGGAGGCGGGGTTGGAGGTGCTGGGGTATACGAGTCAGGCGCGGTTTCTGTTGAACTGCGGGCTGTTGGCGAGGATGGAGCAGGGGACGACTGCGGAGCGGGGGATGGCGGCTCGGCTCATTCACGAGCATGAGATGGGGGAGCTGTTCAAGGTTGTGGGTTTTGCGGTCGGTGAACCTTGGGATGCGTTGGGGTTTGTTGAGGGGGATCGCAGTCATACGCTCTGACCTCTCAACCTTCTTGTTACTTGGTTTTCTTTCCGAGGCCGGGTCTCGCCCCGGCGGGCGACTCACTTTCTTTTGCTTCGCCAAAAGAAAGTAAGCAAAGAAAAGGCGACCCCGCTGTCTGCGACCCCTTCGCGTTGCTACGGGGCAACCTGCGGTGCTCGCGTTTCGCGGGGTCTCGCAGAACTCGCTTCGCTCAAACAGCTGCGAGCCCTGATCCGCGAAACGCTGCGCTCCTCGGCGCAGCCAGAAGGGGGTGGAGACAACCCGGGCCTTTGCTTCGCTCGGCCCGAAGGGCGGACACGCTCCGCGTGTCCGCCTTGAATTGGCTGTGATGGTCGGTGGATGCGGTTGGGTGTGCCGTTCCGGGCCGAGCAAAGCGATGGCCCGCGATGATGCCGAGCGCAGCGATGGCGTGTCGGTCTCCAAGCCCTTCTGGCTGCGCCGAGGAGCGGAGACGTAGGCGGGATCAGGGCCGCAGCTGTTTGAGCGAAGCGAGTTCTGCGGACCCCCGCCGTAGTCGAGCACCGCAGGTTGCCCGCAGCGAAGCGTAGGGACGCAGACAGCAGGGTCGCCTTTTCTTTGCTTACTTTCTTTTGGCGAAGCAAAAGAAAGTGAGTCGGCCGCCGGGCCGAGACCCGGCCTCGGGAAAGAAAAAAGCAAAAAGCAAAGAATAAGCTAGCAACGAAGATTTCGTTGGAGAAGCACCCCCCGGCCCCTACATTCCCGGAATGACAGCCGCTCTCCCCCACGACACCGAGGCCGCGCCCCAGCACTTCGAAGTGCGCCCCTTCCATGCCCCGGTAGGCGCCGAAATCATCGGCCTCGACATCTCCAGGCCGATCAACGAAGAAGACTTTTCCCGCATCCACCGCGCCCACCTCGACCACCACGTCCTGGTATTTCGCAACCAGCAGATCACCCCCGCCGAGCACATCGATTTCAGCCGCCGCTTCGGCCCGCTAGAAATCCACGTGCTGCACCAGTTCCAGCTCAAGAACCATCCCGAGATCCTGATCGTCTCCAACATCAAGGAGAACGGCGAGCCCATCGGCCTTGGCGACGCAGGCGTCTACTGGCACTCCGACATCTCCTACAAGCCCAAGCCCAGCCTCGGCTCCCTGCTGCATGCGCAGGAACTGCCGAGCGAAGGCGGCGACACGCTTTTCGCCGACCAGCATCTCGCGTGGGAATCGCTGCCGTCTGACCTGCAGCAACGCATCCTTCCGCTCAAGGCCGAGCACAGCTACCTCGCCAAATACGAAGAGCTGCGCGCCAAGAACCCGTGGCGGCCCAAGCTCTCGCAGGCGCAGATCGACCAGGTCGCACCTGCCGTGCAACCGGTGGTGCGCACGCACCCCGAGACGGGCCGCAAGGCGCTGTTCGTCAGCGAGCACTTCACGACGCGCATCGTCGGCCTGCCGCAGGACGAAAGCGATGCCCTGCTGGCCGAGCTGTTCGCGCACAGCGTGAAGCCCGAGTTCGTGTACCGCCACACCTGGGCGCCGCACGACCTGGTGTTCTGGGACAACCGCTCGCTGATGCACCTGGCGGCCGGCACGCCCGACCACCTGCGCCGGCGCCTGAACCGCACCACCATCGTCGGCGACACGCCGTTCTGATTTCTCTCGATCTTTCTTTTTCCGGACCGCTCTCCACCATGAACCGCTTCACCCGCAAGGCCGCCGCATTCGTCACCGGCCTCGGCCTTCTCGCCGGCAGCCTCGCGGCGCACGCCGAAGGGCAGATCCGCATCGCCGAGCAGTTCGGCATCGTCTACCTGCTGCTCAACGTCGCGCAGGAGCAGAAGCTCATCGAGAAGCACGCGAAGGCCGCGGGCGTCGATGCCAAGGTCGAGTGGATCAAGCTCTCGGGCGGCTCGGCGGTGAACGACGCGCTGCTCTCGGGCAACATCGAGATCGCGGGCGCCGGCGTCGGCCCGCTGCTCACGCTGTGGGACCGCACCAAGGGCAAGCAGAACGTGAAGGGCGTGGCGTCGCTCGGCAACTTCCCGTACTACCTGGTGACCAACAACCCGAACGTGAAGACGATCGCCGACTTCACCGAGAAGGACCGCATCGCACTGCCCGCCGTCGGCGTGTCGGTGCAGTCGCGGGTGCTGCAGTTCGCCTCGGCCAAGCTCTGGGGCGACAAGGAGTTCAACCGGCTCGACAAGATCAGCGTGGCGTTGCCGCATCCCGATGCGGCAGCGGCCATCATCAAGGGCGGGACCGAGATCACAGGCCACTTCGGCAATCCGCCGTTCCAGGAGCAGGAGCTCGCGGGCAATCCGAATGCGCGCATCGTGCTCAATTCGTACCAGGTGCTCGGCGGTCCGGCCTCGGCCACGGTGCTGTATGCCACCGAGAAATTCCGCAGCGAGAACCCCAAGACCTACAAAGCCTTTGTCGATGCGCTCGACGAGGCGGCGAAGTTCGTCACGGCCAATCCCGAGAAGGCGGCCGATATCTACCTGAAGGTGAGCAACGCGAAGCTCGACCGCGAGCTGCTGCTCAAGATCATCAAGAACCCAGAGGTGCAGTTCAAGACCACGCCGCAGAACACCTATGCGCTGGCAGAGTTCATGCACCGCGTGGGCGCGATCAAGAACAAGCCGGCGTCGGTGAAGGACTATTTCTTCGACGATGCGCAGAACGCTTCGGGGAATTGAACAGTGAGCAACGCGGCCGTCCTGGATTCGCGGGGTGACTCCCTCTCCCATCGGGAGAGGGCGGGGGTGAGGGGCGAGCCTCTGGCGTCGTCACCTGCCCTCACCCCAACCCTCTCCCGCGAGCGGGAGAGGGGGCAAGAAAGCGCACCGCTGCTGCAAGTCGACGGCGTCAGCCTCGAATACCGCACCCCCGAACGCGTCGTGCGCGCCACGCACCGCGTGAGCTTCGACGTGCACGCCGCCGACCGCTTCGTGCTGCTCGGTCCGTCGGGCTGCGGCAAGTCCACGCTGCTGAAGGCCGTGGGTGGTTTCATCGCACCGGTCGAAGGCGAGATCCGCCTCGACGGCGCGCGCGTGACGCAGCCCGGTCCCGACCGCATCGTCGTGTTCCAGGAGTTCGATCAACTGCCGCCGTGGAAGACGGTCAAGCAGAACGTCATGTTCCCGCTGCTGGCGTCTCGCACGCTCGGCAAGAAGGACGCGGCCGAGCGCGCACTGCACTACCTCGACAAGGTCGGCCTCGCCAAGTTCGCCGATGTGCATCCGCACCAGCTCTCGGGCGGCATGAAGCAGCGCGTGGCCATCGCCCGTGCACTCGCGATGCAGCCGCGGGTGCTGCTGATGGACGAGCCCTTCGCCGCGCTCGACGCGCTCACGCGCCGCAAGATGCAGCAGGAGCTGCTCGAGCTGTGGGACGAGGTGCGCTTCACGCTGCTGTTCGTCACGCATTCCATCGAGGAGGCGCTGGTGGTGGGCAACCGTGTTGCGCTCCTGTCGCCGCATCCGGGGCGCATGCGCGCCGAGGTCAACAGCCACGGTTTCTCGCTCGCGAGCCTGGGCGGTGCCGAGTTCCAGGGCACGGCGCAGCGCATTCACGACATGCTGTTCGAAGAAGAACATGCGCACGCGGAGGCCACGGCATGAGCGCCATCGTTCCGCCGATCCGCCCCGAGTACGAACGCACGCTCGAGCCTTTCACCGAAGCCCCGCTCGAACGCACGTTGCCGCTGCCCGCCCGCATCTGGGCGCAGGCGGGCGTGCGCAAGGGCCTGATCCTCATCGCCATCGCCGTGCTCTGGGAGCTCGCGGCGCGCTGGCAGGACAACGACCTGCTGCTGCCCACTTTCACCGCCACGGCCCGTGCGCTGTTCGAAGGACTTGCGAGCGTCGAGCTGATCGAGAAGGTGCGCATCTCGCTGGCCGTGCTGCTGCAGGGCTACCTCGCCGGCGTGGTGCTGGCCTTCGCGCTCACCACGCTCGCGGTGTCCACGCAGATCGGCCGCGACCTGCTGGACACGTTGACGTCGATGTTCAACCCGTTGCCCGCCATCGCGCTGCTGCCGCTGGCGCTGCTGTGGTTCGGACTCGGCCGCGGCAGCCTGGTGTTCGTGCTGATCCATTCGGTGCTGTGGCCGCTGGCGCTCAATACCTATGCGGGCTTCCAGGGCGTGCCCGAGACCCTGCGCATGGCGGGGCGCAACTACGGGCTCAAGGGCCTGCGCTACGTGCTGCAGATCCTGGTGCCGGCGGCGCTGCCGTCGATTCTTTCGGGCCTGAAGATCGGCTGGGCCTTTGCGTGGCGCACGCTGATCGCAGCGGAGCTGGTGTTCGGTGCTTCGTCGGGCAAGGGCGGCCTCGGCTGGTACATCTTCCAGAACCGCAACGAGCTCTATACCGACCGCGTGTTCGCGGGCCTCGCAATGGTGGTGCTGATCGGCCTCCTGGTGGAAAGCCTGGGCTTCAAGACGCTGGAGCGTCTGACCGTGCGGCGCTGGGGGCAGCAGCGCTGAGGCGCGCGTTCGCCGGGCTTCACTTTCTCTTCGCAGTCCGCGTACTCTTGCGTGCGGGTTGCCGGGGCGTCGTTGCGTCGTCGGGCTCGGTGATCGGATACCTGTGCGGTCGCCAATACCGCCCCGCAGGTGCGCGCCCGCTGAATTTTTCAATGTACTTCTGCCAATAGCGTGCGGTGGCCCAGATGGCTTCGGGGCACGAGGCACGCGACTCCAGGCCCGGCGTCAGATCGAAGTTGGCAGCTGCGCAGACGGTCTCCAGCATGCAGGAGGAAGGGAGGCCGTAGTTTTCGTGCAAGGGGTTGGGTGTGCGCGCCGCCCCCCAGGCAAAAGCGAGCCAGCGCACGACGTGTTCCAGCGCATCGAGCGTGGGGCGCGATCGACGAAAGCTCTCGACGCATTTCAGGATCAGCGACTGCGCCACCGGAATGGCGACGACGGCGATGTTGGGAAAGCGCACCGGATCGTCGAAGTCGCTCAGCGGTTGCACGACCACGCCGTTCGTGCGGGCGGCAAACTCCGGTCCGTCGGGCTGCAGCAGCGGGACATGGATCGCATTGGCGTTGGCCACCGAATCCCCTGTGAGCTCCACGAGAAGTGCTTGCGACCAATACGACGGCAGCATGTCGGAACGTAGGTGGGACTGGGCCACGCGCACCCGGAACGACATCGAATCGCTGCCTCCCAGCAACACGATGTAGGTCCAGTCATTGGAGCCGCCGGTCTTCATGTGGGCGACCGCCCTGGCGCCCCATTGCGTGTTGGTTTCGCGCCCCTCGCGTTCGAACTCGGTGAAATGGACGTTCTCTTCTGTCGATCCGGATCGGGCTTGCCGCAGCATGATGACTCCTTACACAGGACGAAGTTGAAGGGTGTCGACCGTTTCGGATCTGGACAGTTTCTTGTCGGGTGAGATGGCGAAGTAGGTCACCCGCGCATCCACGCCGTTTCCCGCGCGGGCAAACGAGACCATGGCGATCTGGTCGCCGTTGCGCTCGAACTTGCGCTCGAGTGAAAAGCGGTTGCCGGGGCCGAAGTTGGCAGGCACCTTCTCGGGATCGCTGTGTCGCGGCCAGGGATCCTTGGCTCCGAAGATGCCCTTCACGGCATTGGAGGATTCTTTTGCGGCATCGACGAAAGGGGTGCGTATCAGGCACGAGGGCGACGAAATGACCTCGTAGAAAAGAGGCTGCCCGGGGTGCTGCCGGTCCTTCGCGCCGGCCACGCGGCTCCAGTGGACATCTCCGGTCAGGTAGAGCAACGGAATGCCTTCGTCGGCCAGGCGCATCAGTTCCTTCTTCGCGAAGTCGAACTGCTGGTAGTTCCCCATCTCCGCATCGGCCGTGTGTTTCGTGAAATCGCTCGTGGGCGGATCGATGAACAGCGCCTGCCCCGACGCCAGCACGCCCACCGCAGGACGATCTGCCTTCCTGTCCCGGATCAGGTCGTCCACCCATAACCTGAAGGCCGTCTCCGCGGCATCGTTCATCAGGCGACGAAACTTGTCGTCGCGATCGATGCGCATGTCGACAAACAGCATCCTGAGAGGCGCAACGTCGATTCGAGTCGCGCCCGCAGTACTGGGGTCGCCGGCAAGTTGGTAGTCCTCATAGAGCGCCTGTGCCGCCGCTTTCCAGCGATCCCTGACTTCTTTGTTCCAGGTGTTGGGCAACTGGGCTTGCGGAAACGGATAGTTGTTCCAGAATTCGTGATCGTCCGGAATCGACACGACCGCGGCCTTCGACAACACGGGCTCGAGGCCCGCGGTGTTGAGCGATGCCGAAGCCCAGTTTCGGAAGTACTTGTCACCGATGAGTTGCGACAGCGCGGGTTCCGACTCCGGCATGTCCTCCAGCAAGGGCAGGTCCAGATAGACCTGATCCCCCGCCATCAACACGAGATGCGGCTTCAGCTTGATCTGCGAAGCGATCGTGCCCAGGAGGCCATTCTTGTCTTCGGGCTGGAAGTAGCACGAGCACAGGAGGATGTTGAACTCGCCGTCCAGCGAACTGGGCAATTCTTTCGGGAGCGTCCGGACGATCAGCTCGCAGTGT
This sequence comes from Variovorax boronicumulans, assembly GCF_030812215.1. Lineage (GTDB taxonomy): Bacteria > Pseudomonadota > Gammaproteobacteria > Burkholderiales > Burkholderiaceae_C > Variovorax > Variovorax boronicumulans_C. The sequence continues at coordinate 115,841 of NZ_JAUSSG010000008.1, forward strand.
TCGGTGCCGGCGACGATCCGGATGGGGTGAATGTCTTCGGCAAGAGCAACCGAAAAACGAAAAACTCCACGATGGTTGATCGGCTTGCCGTCGGCGCCCGCATGGTGGTCGCGGATCGGCGCCATCGCCGAGGGGGTGAGCGGTGTGGCCGGGACGCCGTCGATGAAGAATTGCGGTATCGGCGGGTTTTGCGCGCCGAACATCCCGACCCACAACTGGATGGCGCCTGCCACGCAGGCCTGGGCGTGGACCGTGAGGATCACAGGAAGAAGGCCCGCACGTAGTTGATGGGGGCATGGTCCGCGAGATCCCGCACGAGGACCGCACCTGCTCGCCAGGAGTGGTCCACCAGATAGCGGGCGCGCGCCTTCAACTGGTCACTGACTACGGTCGGTCCGTCGGGGTGGGAAACGAGCGTTCCGTCGCTGCGCACATAGGTCATCGGCCCGGCATGGGTGTACCAGGGCGACTCCGGGGGAATCTGCGTCACTGCATCGCAGCAGTTGACCACGCGCACCACGGGCACGCCTGCAAAGGTGGCGGCAAATTCCGGGTTGCCCACACGTGGCGAGCCCAGCGTAACCAGCTGCGCGGGTTTCCAGACCGTTGCCGCCAGGGTGGCCAGCGCTGCGCCCAGGCTGTGACCCGCAAGAATCAACTCACTTCGTGCAGCGCATTCACCGGCAAGCCATTCGTCGATCGCCGGCCTGATCGCGCGGAATGCCCTTGCGAAGCCTGCATGCACGCGGCCGCCACCTTCGGGCCATGCAACCATGTCCGCCTGCAGGTCCGTGCCCAGGTCACCGGCTTCGTCCGGCTGGGTTCCCCGGAATGCGAGAAGCGCCGTGCGATCCGATGCCCGGAAGGCGCCGAATGCCTGCGTGCTCGTCTGCTGATCCGAGAACATCCTCGGTGTTCCGAATCCGGCCAGGCCCAGCGCTTGCGACAGTGCCTGCTGCTCGGACTGCGCCGCCTCCGTGCGAAGGTAGGCCAACCGCGAGGCCTCCACCCCGAGCTGGACGATCGAGTACGAGTGCGCGCCCGAGAACACGGTCCCACGTTTTTCCGGGGTGTAAAGCGCCGAGCGCGAGGGATCAAATTCGATCATGGCGGCTCCGTCGGTTTTGCCGCCTGGTACAGCCTGGTGCTGAAAACAGGGATCGGCGTTGGGCCTGAACTCGACCTGCGGCTTGTACGGCCGCTTCCGGATGCATCTTCGAACGCCCCGGATCAAATGGAATCCCACAAAAGAGGTATTCCGGGCGGCGGAAAAAGGCGCAGGACAGTGCTGCTAGCTGCGGCTTCCGGAGGCCTTCGCCTGCTGCCGCAGCATGCGCAGCTCGCTGTTGAGGAACTCGTTGGCGTCCCGCACCACGCCGTTGGTGAGCTTGACCTTGTAGGCCTGCCCGGTCATCTCGGAGCGCGAGGCGCAGCGGTCGATGAAGTCCTCGGCCGTGGCCAGTTCCTTTTTGAAGTAGTCGTACTTCGCCTGCATGTGCTTGGCGGCATCGGCGGCGTTGTATTCGTTGCCGTTGCGCAGGAACACCATGGCGCTCATCTTCGAGACGCGCTGGATCAGCGTGTCGATCAGCTTCTCCTCGGCGTCGGAAGGCGTGGCGTGGGCCAGCACGGCCGAGGCGCCGAGCAGCAGGGCGAGGAGCGCGGCGCGCAGGAATCTGAAGGAGGCCATCGGTTATGTCCCTGGCAATTTTCGCGCCATGTTAGTACGCCGCCCCGGAGATTTCAAAACACGAAAGCGCGTCTTCGCCCCGATGGCGGCGTTGCAAATTCTCGCGATACCTGCGGGTATCGCTGCGGTTTGCGCCTTGCCCTCGGCGCGAATCCATCGCTTTCGTCATGTTTCGAAATCTCCGGGGCGACGTACCAGGGCGACAGCCCTTGTCGTGTCAAACCCACGCGGGCTCGGGTCTAATCGCAGCTTTTGGCACGCGTTCACTCTCCCCCATGAGCTCTTCCACTCCCGATCTGTCGCTGATTGCCGAGGCGCTGGCCGACGCGGCCGCGGCGCTGTCGATGCGCCACTTCCGCACGCCGCTGGACATCATCACCAAGGCCGACGAAAGCCCCGTCACGCTGGCCGACCGCGCGGCCGAGACGGCGATGCGCGAGATCCTCGGTGCGCGCGTGCCGGCCGACGGCATCTACGGCGAAGAGCACGGTCCCGAGCGGCTGGACGCCGATCGCATCTGGGTGCTCGACCCGATCGACGGCACCCGCAGCTTCATCACCGGCTCGCCGCTGTGGGGCACGCTGATCGGCGTGCTGCAGGGCGCACGCGTGGTGCTCGGCGTGATCGACATGCCGGTGCTCAAGGAGCGCTGGATCGGCCAGGCGGGCAAGGGCGCCACGCGCGACGGCCAGCCGGTGCACGCGAGTACATGCACCGAAGTGGCCAAGGCCCGCATCGTCACCACCTCGCCGGACATCTTCGCGCCCGCCGACTGGCAGGCCTTCGACCGGCTCAGCCGCCGATGCGCGATGCGCCGCTTCGGCGGCGATTGCTACGGCTATGCGCAACTGGCGGGCGGCACCATCGACCTCGTGGTGGAAACCGGCCTGCAGCCGTACGACTACCTGGGCCCCGCCGGCCTGATCGAGGCCGCGGGCGGCGTCATCACCGACTGGCAGGGCCAGCCGCTGAACCTGAAGTCCGACGGCAGGGTGATTGCCGCGGCAACGCCCGAACTCCACCGACAAGCCATGGCCGTTCTTGCGGCCTAGACTGTCCCCATGTTCCGCTGGCTGATCGTCGTCGTCCTCGCACTGGTGCTCATGAGCGGGCTGACCGCGTGGCTGCGCCGCTTCGGCTTCGGACGCCTGCCCGGCGATTTCGAGTTTCGCGCCTTCGGCCGCGACTGGCAGTTGCCGATTGCAAGCACCCTGGTGCTCAGCATGATCGCGGCGCTGGTGGCGCGCCTTCTTTAGACAGAGAAAAGAAAACCCGCAATGAGAGCCTGCGTTGACATCGGCGGCACCAAGGTGGCCGTGAGCCTTTCCCCCTCGGCCGACGCGCCGCTGATCGGCCGCCGCAGCGAGCCGACCGCCAAGACCGGCGACAACGACGCCGTGGCGGTGCAGATCATGCGGATGATCGACGAAGTCTGCGCCGAGCAAGGGATCGATCCGGCCACGATCGACCGCGTGGGCGTGTCGTCGGCGGGGCCCTTCGAGCTGCACGACGGCATGGTCGAGCTGGCCACGCCCAACATCTGCGGCGGCATTGCCGGCCCGGCGCGGGGGCTTCCCAACAACTGGATGACGGCGCTGGTCGAGGCTCCGCTCGCCAGGCGCTTCGGCCGCGTGCGCGTCGAGAACGACGCCGTCGCAGCGCTCGAGGCCGAACGGCACTGGGGCGCGCTCAAAGGCATGGACCACTGCGCCTACGTCACCTGGAGCACCGGCGTCGGTGTGGGCCTGTGCGTCGACGGCCGTGCGCTGCGCGGCAAGAACGGCAACGCGGGCCATGCGGGCCACAGCTTCGTGGTCGACGACGCGAGCGGCGCGCTCTGCGGCTGCGGCAACGTCGGAGACGTGGAAGGGCTGATCGCCGGCAACTCCATCGCACGGCGCTTCGGCCAGCCGGCGGCCGATCTGTTCACCTCGGCGGCCGCGGGCGAGCCGCACTCGCTCGAGATCGTCGATGCGCTGTGCCGCGTGATGGGCCGCATGCTCTACAACCTGGTCGCCACGCTGGACCTGCAGCGCATCAGCCTGGGCGGCAGCGTGTTCTGGCACCACCGCGAGTTCCTGCTGCCGCGCCTGCAGGCCCACGTGGACGGCAAGCTGCCGCCGCTCACCCGCGGCGTGCTGCTGGTGCCCGCGGGGCTCGGCGAGAAGGTCGGCGACTACGCTGCGCTGGCTTTGCTGGACTGAGCGGCCGCGCCGCAATACCCTCGGCGAATCATGCGCATCCCGCCGCCCCGGTCTCCCCGTCGCAAGCCGCTCGCCTGGCTGCTGCTGGTGGTCGGGGGTTTCCTGGGCGCGCACCGTTTCTATCTGGGCAGCTACCTGGGCGGGGCGGCGCAATTGCTGCTGTTGCTCGTTGGAGTCAGCAGCCTGCCGGGTGCGCGGTTCTGCCTGGGGCTGCTCGGCCCCTGGCTCCTGTTCGACATCTACTGGGTCCATGTGCGCCTGAAGCGGCAAGACGAAAGCGACGCCGCGCGCCGGCCGGCCGCCAAGACCTACGACCTCGAAGCGCTCAGCCACGCCGACGCGCTGCGCGAGCGCTTCGTCGCCGCCGCCGAGATGCACGACTGGGCCCGGGCCGTGGCCCTGAGCGAGCAGATCGTCGCCAACGCGCGCAAGGTCTTCAAGGGTCCGCACCAGAACCTCGCGATGTCGCTGTGCATGCACGGCCAGGCCTGTTGCCAGTTCAAGGCCTTCGACGAGGCCAAGGCCAGCCTGGAGGAAAGCCTGGCCATCGGCCGCCAGATCGGCATGCCGGCGGAAGACATGGACATCGTGCGCAAGGCGCTGGCCATGACCGTGGCCGCCATCGGCGAACACCACGCCGCGCGACAGCTGCGCGCGGGCCTGCCCGCCGGTCGCGGCCCCGGCGACGACACCGTGCTGCTGGGCCTGCTCGAAGACCAGGAGCGGCGCTACAAGGCCGCCTTCGAGCGGCGCGACCTGGCGCTCGCCGAGCGGCTCTGCGCCGAGGCCGTGCACACCAGCCGCCAGCTGTGCGGCGAGGGCGGGCTTGGCAAGGCCGTCGTGCTGCACCTCATCCATCACGCCGAGTTCTGCCGGCAGCTGCAATGGCACGACAAGGCCGTGTCGCTGCTGGATGAATGCCTGGCCATCATCGACCAGCTGGGCCTGGACGACAGCTGGCGGCTCGGCCCGAGCAACACGCTCGCGCTGCTGCATGCCGGCGCCGGCCGCTCCGACGAGGCGGAGGTCCTGTACAAGAAGACCATCGCGATGGCCGTCGCGCTCAGCAAGGGCAACTCGACCGACGAGGTGGTGCGCGCCTTCAACAACCTGGCATTTCTCTACGCGAACACCGACCAGGACGAGAAGGCCGAGCTCTGCTATGCGCGGGCCATGGTGCACCTGGACAAGCTCGCGCCGGAAGAGACGGGGGAGGGCGACGCCGACCTGCACGCCGACCTCCTGATCAATTTTGCGCAGCTGCACATGGCGCGCAACGAGGCCGAGCACGCCAAGCCCTTGTTCGAACGCGCACTGGCGATCCAGGAGCGCAGCTGCCGGGGCATTTCCACCAGCGCGGCGGCCGCCCACAACGACCTGGGCCTCATCGCGCAGGAGCAGGGCGACTTGCGCGAGGCGCTGAAGCATTTCAAGCGCACGCTGCTGCTCAACCAGATCTGCGCGCCGGACCACTTCGGCAATCTCGCGAACGCGCAGCGCAACATCGACAACGTGAGCCTCGCGCTGGCGGCGGTCGCGCGGGCCGCGCGGCTGGAGCCGAGCACGTGAGCATCGGGGGCGCGTTCTACGCCTTCGACCGTTACCGGCTGCGCGGACTGGTCATCGATCCGTCGAGCGTGTCGGGTTTCCTCTTCCATACGCCCGAAGACAAGGGCGGACCGCATGCCAGCCAGACGGTGGAGCAGGCGTGGGACGTGGTGCGCGCGCTGCTGCCCGAGGCCGTGGACGGCGAAGCGCTCGAAGGCACGGAGGCCCTGGGCTGCATCTATCTCACGGCCAGCCATGTCGAGCGCGCAGCGGCCCGGCTGGCGCGGCGCAGCGTGCCCGAGCTGGTGGCGCGGTTCACCGGCGAGCCGGCACAGTTCGCCGAGCTCTACTGGGCGAAGACCTGGCAGGGCGGCGCCGAGGAGCTTGCAGGCTTCATGGAAGGCGTGAAGCGCTTTTTCGCGGAGGCGGCGGCGCGACGCGACGCCGTCGTCTTCTACATCGTCTAGGCGGCTGCCGGTGCGCGCGGCAGCTTGCGCGTGGACGACACGATCTCCCCGAGGCGCCGCAACCCCGCGTCCACCGCCTTCGAGTACGGCCAGCCGCAGTTGATCCGCAAGTAGTTGTCGAAGCGCCCCGAGTTGGAGAACTGCGCGCCCGGCGACACCAGCATGTGCTCGCGCAGCGCCGCCTCGAACACGGTGACCGACGAGCGCTGCTCGGGCAGCTCGACCCACAGCTGCAGGCCGCCGCGCGGCAGGTTCAGCCGCGTGCCCGGCGGAAAGTACTTCGCGATGGCGTCCGCCGTCTGGTCGCGCTGCACGTGCAGCCGGTCGCGCAGGCGCCGCAGGTGCCGGTCGTAGCCGCCGCTCGCGATGAACTCACCCGCGGCGATTTGCGCCAATGCCTCGTTGTTGCGGGTCTGCGCGTACTTGAGCATTTCCACCTGCGCATGCCAGCGCCCGGCGGTGATCCAGCCCAGGCGCAGCCCCGGCGCCAGCACCTTGTGCAGCGAGGCGCAATAGATCACGTTGCCCGTGCGATCCCATGACTTCGCGGCGCGCAGCGGCACCTCGGTTTCCACCAGGTCGCTGTAGGTGTCGTCCTCGACGAGCGCGATGCCGTGGCTCTCGCACAGCTGCACGAGCCGCTGCTTGTGGGCATCGGGCATCACGCTGCCGATGGGGTTCTGCAGGTGCGGCACCACCACCACGGCCTTGATGTCGTCGTAGGTGTGGATCGCGAGGTCGAGCGCCTCGATGGAGATGCCGGTCTGCGGGCTGGTCGGGATCTCCAGCGCGCGCATGCCCAGGCTTTCGAGCACCTGCAGCAGGCCGTAGAAGGTGGGCGACTCCACGGCCACGGTGTCGCCGGGCTTGGCGACGGCGCGCAGCGCGAGGTTCAGCGCCTCGATGCAGCCGTTGGTGACCAGCACCTCGTCCGGCGCCACCGTCATGCCGATGCGCAGGTTGCGCTGCGCCACGGCTTCGCGGAACTGCTCGTGGCCCTTCTGGGACGAGGCGGTGGTCAGCAGCTCGGGCCGTTGGCGCAGCGCCCGCGTCATGGAGTTGCGCAGGGCCTCGGCGGGGTACAGCTCGGGGGCGGCGCGCGCGATGGCGAAGTTGAGCTTCACACCCGCGTGGCGCCCGCGCGCCATGAAGTTGGCCATGCGGGTGCGCATGCTGACGAACTGCGCAGGATCCGGCGGCACGTCGGCCACGGGCTCTTCCATCGGCGCGATGGCCAGGCGCTGCGGCCGGCGCACGAAGTAGCCCGAGCGGTCGCGTGCCTCGACCCAGCCGTCGCTCTCCATCGCGCGGCACAGCTGCAGCGCGGTCGAGAGGCTGATCTCGTGCAGGCGCATGAGGCTGCGCAGCGAGGGCAGCTTGTCGCCCTGCTTGAGCGAGCCGGTGTGGATCGCGTCCACGTAGTGCGCTGCGAGTTGCCGGTAGAGCGGTAGCGAGTCCATGGCGTCGATGCTCCCCCAAACGGGCATCCGAAAACAGATGCAGTTGAACGGGGAAACGACCATAACAGATGGGCTGCCGGCCGGCTGTTCCGGTGCGAATAGGCGGTGGTTGTGCCTGTTTTTCGAGCGACCGAATTTCTACGATCTGGACTCGCCGAATCGCTTTTCCACTGACTGACTCACCCACCTCCGAGGCCCGCCATGATCACCACCCTGCCCCAAGCACCCGACTCCATCGTCCTGGAGCCCGGCCAGTCCCTGCGCACCTGCGTCGATGCGGGTAGCTGGCTGCAGGTGGCCGAAGGGCGCGTGCGGGTCGTGTCCCCGCCGGGTTGGTTCGGCGGCGCGGTGTTCATGAGCGAGACGGTGCTCGATGAAGGCGACGTGCACCGCATGGCGCTCGGCGGGTGGATCGAGGTGTCGGCGCTGACGCCGGTGCACCTGCGGGTTCATGCACCGAAGGGGGCGCCGGTTTCTGCTTGTTCCGAGGCTCGGCCTGTGATGCGCTTTGTGCGGTTGCTCACTGGCTGGTAGGAGGCATTCAGGACGGGTGCGCAGGCCACCGGGTACTCCCCTCCGCGAATGTCCCCCGGGGCTTCGCCCCTCCTCCTTGATTTCGCTGCGGGGAGCACCCGATGCCCTGCGCACTTGGGAACGCTCTGGGTGAACGGCCGATCAACGACTGCCCTGGGCAAACACCTCAGCGTTCGCTGGCCGCTTCGCGCAATGCGTCGAGGAAGGTGCGCCGCCACCAGTGAATGTCCTGCTCGCGAATGCGCGACAGCAACTTCTGATGCCGTTCGCGCCGCTCTTCCAGCGGCATCTGCAGCGCCTGCTGCACCGTCTCCGCCGTGCCGTGCGTGTCGTACGGATTCACCAGCAGCGCTTCTTTCAACTGCTCCGCGGCACCGGCAAAGCGCGACAGCACCAGCACGCCCGGGTCGGCCGGGTCCTGCGCCGCGATGTATTCCTTCGCGACGAGGTTCATGCCGTCGCGCAGCGGCGTGACCAGGCCCACCGCCGCTGCGCGGCACAGCCCCGGCACCCGCTTGCGCGCCACCATGCGATGGATGTAGCGCACCGGCATCCAGTCGAGCTCGCCGTAGTCGCCGTTGATCGCGCCGCACAGCGATTCGAGTTCGCGCCGGATGTCGCCGTACGCATCGACCGTCTCGCGCGTGGGCGAGGCGATCTGGATCAGCGTCGCGCTGCGCCGGTTCTCGGGGTAGTTCGCGAGCAGTTCGCGGAATGCGCGCACGCGCTGCGGAATGCCCTTGGAGTAGTCGAGCCGGTCGATGCCCAGGAGGAGGCGCCGGCTCGAATACTCGCGCTTCATGGTCTCGTACATGTCGCGCGATTCCTTCGCATGCGTGAGCGCGGCGAATTCGTCGACGTCGATGCCGATCGGGAAGGCGCTGCAGCGCACGGTCTGCCCGTAGGCGCGGTACATGTCGTTGCCCAGGTATTCGCCCTGCGCCTCGTTGCGCACGTAGTGCTCGAAGTGCTGCACGTCCTGCTGCGCCTGGAAGCCGATCAGGTCGTAGGAGAACAGCGAGCGCATCAGCCACTCGTGCTGCGGGATGGCGGCCACGATGATCTGCGGCGGCAGCGGAATGTGCAGGAAGAAGCCGATGCGCTGCTTGCAGCCCATCGCGCGCAACTCCGCGGCGAGCGGCATCAGGTGGTAGTCGTGGATCCAGATGACGTCGTCGTCCTTCAGCATCGGCAGCAGCTTGCGCGCGAAGAGCTGGTTCACCCGCCGGTAGCCGCCGATGAAGCCGGCCTCGAAGTGGGCCAGGTCCAGGCGGTTGTGGAACACCGGCCAGAGCACGTCGTTGCTGTAGCCCAGGTAGTAGGCGTCGTGGTCCTCGCGGCTCAGGTCGATGGTGGCGAGCGTTACCTTGCCGGCCTGCTGCTTGTGCAGCTCGCCTTCGCCCGTAGGGCCGTCTTCCACGATCTGGCCGCTCCAGCCGAACCAGAGGCCGCCGCTTTGCTGAAGGCTTTCACCCAATGCGACGGCCAGGCCGCCGGCTGCGGGCTTGCGTGGGTCGGCCACGCGGTTGGAAACGACGACGAGGCGACTCATGGAGCCTCCCTGCGGCCGCCGCCGGGCCGCCCCAAGGCGGGCCGCGCCTCCCCCTCGGTGGGTGGAGTTACAGGAGCGAAGCGAGTGAAAAGCCGGGGGGCTGTCGTTGTCATATGCAGGAATCCCAGGGGGCGGACAGACGCACGGCCGCATTGATGATGCCGACCATCGAATAGGTCTGCGGAAAGTTGCCCCACATCTCGCCCGTGACCGGGTGGGTGTCTTCCGAGAGCAGGCCGAGCGGATTGCGCGCCGCGAGCATGGTCTCGAAGATCTGGCGTGCCTCGGCCTTGCGGCCGATCTTGGCAAGTGCGTCGATGCGCCAGAAGGTGCAGATGTTGAAGGCGGTCTCGGGCTTGCCGAAATCGTCGGCCGCCTCGTAGCGGCGCATGTAGGGGCCGTCGCAGAGCGACTTCTCCATGGCGTCGACAGTGGAGATGAAGCGCGGGTCGCGCGCGTCGATCAGCCCCACCTCGACCATCAGCAGGATGCTCGCATCGAGCTCGTGGCCGCCGAAGCTCTCGGCGAAGGCCTGGCGCTCCTCGCACCACGACTTGGCCAGGATTTCTTCCTTCATGCGCGCGGCGTGGCCATGCCAGTAGGCGGCGCGGTCGGGCAGCTCCAGTGCGCGTGCGATCTTGGAAAGCCGGTCGCAGGCGGCCCAGCTCATCAGCGCGGAACTGGTGTGCACGCGGGCGCGGGTGCGCAGCTCCCACATGCCGGCATCGGGCGTGCCGTAGACGCTCACCGCCCGTTCGCCGACCGCCTCCAGGTGCGGAAACTCGGCCCGGCCCGCGCGGGCGAGCAGCCGGTGGTCGTGGAAGGCCTGCGCCGCGCCGAGCACGATGTTGCCGTACACGTCGTGCTGGAAATGCTCCTGCGCCTGGTTGCCCACGCGCACCGGCCCCATGCCGCGGTAGCCGGGAAGGCCTTCGACGAAGGACTCGGGCAGCTCGCGTTCCAGCCCGATGCCGTAGAGCGGCTGGATGTGCTCGCCGTGCGAGCCGATCACCACGTTGCCGAGCCAGCGCAGGTAGTCTTCCATCGTGCCCACTTCGCTCAGCGAGTTGAGCGCGCGCACCACGAAGAAGGCATCGCGCAGCCAGCAGTAGCGGTAGTCCCAGTTGCGCTGGCTGCCCGGCGCCTCGGGAATGCTGGTGGTCATGGCGGCGACGATGGCGCCGGTGTCCTCGTACAGCGAGAGCTTGAGCGTGATGGCCGCGCGGATCACCGCGTCCTGGTACTCGAAGGGAATCGCGAGGCGCTTGCTCCAGGTGCGCCAGTAGGCGATGGTTTCCTGCTCGAACTTGCGCGCCGTGTCGGCGATGCCGTCGAGCAGCGTTTCGTCCACGCCGAACATGAAGTTGTATTCGCGCGAGATCACGAAGGGTTGGCGCGCGAGGATGTGCGAGATCGAGGCGTCGGTGTTCAGCCTGAGCGTGACGTCGGGGCCGACATAGCGGATGTGGTTGCTGCCGCGCGTCACCTCGATCGGCTCCGAAGCGCCCCACTGGAATCGCGGATCGAGCGACACGCGGATGCGCGGCGCGCCCGCAATCGGCCGCACGCGGCGCACCATCATGAGCGGGCGGAAGTAGCGCGAGCGGCTGTAGAAGCGCGGCGCGAAGTCGGTGATCTCGATGCCCTGGCCTGCGCTGTCGAAGAGCTGCGTGCGCAGCACGGCCGTGTTCGGCTCGTACCACTGCTTTGCTTGCGCGAAGTCCTCGATGTCGATGCTCCATGCGCCCGCGCCTTCGCCGGGATGCAGCAGCGCGTTGAACACCGGGTCGCCGTCGAAGCGCGGCAGGCAGCACCACACGGCGCGGCCGCGGGAATCGATGAGCGCGCTGTAGGCGCAGTTGCCGATCACCCCGACATCGAGCGAAGGATCGGCCGGGGGCGCGAAGCCGCGCGGACCGGGCGCGGTGGCGGCCTGCGCGTCGACCGGCGCGCGGTCGTCGGGGCCGGCGGCGTCGGCCAGCGCCTCGCCGGCGCGGTCCTGGGGCGCCTTCGACAGTTGTTGTTCGCTCATCGGGGGCTCCTCGGTTCTTCGGTTTTCTCTTGCGTGTTTTCTTCGGGATTCGCCGAGGGCTTCGCCACCAGCATGTCGCGCGCCTCGACCAGCCATTCGTACACCGCGCGCGGCGATTCGAGCCGGTGCAGCGCCAGGCTCGGCCCGGAGCCGACCTTGATGGCGATGCCGCCGCGCGGCTGCACGACCGCGAAGCCGCTCTCGTCGGTGGTGTCGTCGCCCGCGAAGACCGGCGTGCGGCCCGCGAAGGGCGCCTCGGTCATGAAGGCATCGATGGCAATGCCCTTGTTGACGCCCGCGGGCTTCACCTCGAAGACGAACTTGCCGTGCATGAGCTCGAGCGCCGGCCGACCGTTGATGGCGCGCGACATCGCATCGCGGCACACCGCTTCCAGCTGCGGCGCGAGCCGGTAGTGCAGGGCGATGGCGGCGTGCTTGCGCTCCACCAGCAGGCCTTCGTGCACGCGCGCGAGTTCGTTGGCGATGTCCAGGATCGGCACGAGATCGGGCGCGTGCTGCTCCTGCATGTGGCCCTTGGCATCGCGGCGCTGCACGCCATGCTCGCCGGCCGCGGGCAACCGCAGCGGCGCGAGAAAGCGGTCGATCGAGTCGATCTGGCGCCCCGAGACGACGGCCAGCGCACCGCCCAACTGGTCGCGCAGGTCGCTCAGCAGGGCGACGAGCGCGGGGGGAATCTCGATGGCCTCGGGGGTGGGCGCAAGGCCGACCAGCGTGCCGTCGAAGTCGAGAAAAAGGGCGGCGTTCCGGCCCAGCGGAGGTGGCAACTGGTCGTTGCTGTCGGAGGACTTTGGCATTGGGAAAAACCATAACACGCGCTTTTGACGGCGCGTGTCGGCGAAAGCCGGTACTCCCCAGGCTTCGCGCATTGCGTGTCGCTTCTCCGTCCCCCTCGCCGGGGGCCACACCAGCGGCCCGGCAAAGCCGGTTCCGCGGTGTTTCACGAATCAGGCAGGTCAGGCAGGGCGGGTGGCCAGGCCCGGCATGAAATCGCCCAGCATGCGCAGCAGCGTGGCCGCGTTCACCGGCTTGAACAGCACGGGCACGCCGGAGGCGCGCACGCGCTGCAGCCGCTCGGGGGCGGTCTCGCCGGTGACCAGCACCAGCGGCGCGTCGAGCCCGAAGCGGCGTTGCAGCCGCTGGCCCACGTCCAGGCCGTTGTCGCCGTTGGCGAGGCGGTAGTCGCACAGCAGCAGCACGAAGGGCTCGGCCTGCGCGCCGGACCGGCCGAGCGCGTCGATGGCCTCGGCCTCGTTGGCCGCCGTCTCCACCGCGATGCCGTGGCCCTGCAGCAGCCGCGCCATGGCCTCGCGGATCTCGGCCTCGTCGTCGATCAGGAGAACGCGGCCGTGCGCTGCCTGTGGTGCCTTGGCCGATGGCGATGTGTGCACGGCGGGCTCGGCGGGCGCTGTCGGAGCGGCAGCCGGTCGCTGTTGCTGCATCGGCACGGCCGCTTGCTGTTCGTGCTGCGGCGCGGACGCGACCAGCGGCAGCTGAAGGCGAAAGCGCGTGCCGCGGCCCACGCGCGAAGTCACCTGCACCGGATGGTCGAGCAGCCGCGACAGCCGCTCGACGATCGACAGGCCGATGCCCAGGCCCTGCGCGCGGTCGCGGCCCGGGTTCTGCACCTGGTAGTACTCCTCGAACACGCGGTCCTGCTGCTCGGGCGCAATGCCGATGCCGGTGTCCAGCACCTCGATCCACACGACCCCGCCGCGCGCGCGCGCGCGCACCGAGACGCCGCCGTGCGCGGTGTATTTCAGCGCGTTGTCCACGAGGTTCGAGAGCATGCGGTAGAGCAGCTGCGGGTCGCTGTGCACCCACAGGCCGCTCGCGCGCACCCGCAGCTGCAGCGCGCGCTGCTCGGCCTGCGCCGCGAACATGTGGTTGAGGGAGCGGAACATCGCGTCCAGCGACACCGGCGCGATGTCCGGCGTGATCACGCCCGCGTCCAGGCGCGAGACGTCCAGCATGGTGTCGAGCGAGTTGCCCAGCGCGTTCACCGCGCGCATCAGCCGCTGCGCGTTGCGGCTGCCGTGGTGCTCGCGCAGTTCGTTCTCCAGCGCGGCGCCGAAGAGCGCGATGGCATGCAGCGGCTGGCGCAGGTCGTGGCTGGCGGTGGCGAGGAAGCGCGTCTTCTCGGCGCTCGCGCGCTCGGCGGCGGCGATCTGCACGCCCAGTTGCGCGGCCAGCGCCTCGTTCTCGAAGCGCAGCACCAGCGAATCGGTCAGGAGCTTGTGCTGCTGGCCGCCCACGCGCAGCGTGAACAGCAGGTAGCCGAGGCTGAATACCGCGAGGAACAGGTGCATCGCATCGCCCTGCCGGGCCAGCGCGGCGATCAGGCTCAGCATCATCGGCAGGGTGTAGCCGTAGAGCGCGGGCTTGAGCGGCCACAGGAGCTGCATGGCGCGGGCGCAGCTGCCGATGATGACGACGGTCAGCACCGAAGTGGTGGGCAGGTCGTCGGCGGAGATGAAGAGCCACGGCGCGGTGGCCGTCGCCATGCTCACCAGCGTGACGGTGCGCGAATGCCGGCGCGCCCAGCGGGTGGTGTCCTGCAGCGGCACATCGGCGTGCCAGCGCGGCATGAGGAAGAGGGCGAGGCCGAAGCTCAGGTGGGCGGCCATCCAGGCGAGGATCCACCACCGGGGGCGGTGCACGTACATGACCACACCCAGCGCCGCACCGAGGCCGAAGTGCACCAGGATCGACGCGTTGTACGCCGCGTACACCGACGCCACATGCTCCCGCAGCACGCGGAGGCCAAGATCGCTCGGCACCCCCGGGCGGGGCGTCGGGGATTCGTGTGACAGCGTCGGCTCGGTGGCATTCACCCGATCGATGCTATCGGGCCGATTCGCAGGGAGAAGTGCCAGAAGTCATGCCTGCCATGTCCACGCAAGGCGGACCGCGGTTTTTTCTTCAGGTTTCCTGCAGCGATGCCGCCACGGCCTCGATGCGCGCGCGGTGGATGGCGTCGCCGATCTGCGGCCCGGTCGCGCCCGACTGCTGCGCCTTGCGCGCCACCACATCGGTGGGCACGGCCGCGGCGGTGGCCAGCACGGCGAGCAGGCGCTCGCGCTGCGGATAGGGCCTGTCCTCGAAACCGAGCCGGCCGCGCGCATCGCATTCGCAGGCCAGCAGCACCTCGGCAAAGCGGGCGGGCTTGCGGAAGGCGTCGCAGCGCTCCAGCAGGCGCACCAGCGGCGCCGCATCGAGCTCGCCGCTGCGGTGCACGTTGCCGTGCTCGCGCGCGACCACCTCGGCCAGCTCGCGGATATCGACCGGCACGCGCCAGCGGTCGCACACCGCATGCAGCAGGTCGACGCTGCGCTTCTCGTGGCCGATGTGGCGCGGCAGCACGTCGGCGGGCGTGGTGCCCTTGCCCAGGTCGTGCATCAGGCAGGCGAAGCGCACCGGCAGGGTGGCCGAAAGCCGCGCGCTGGTGTCGATGACCATCATCAGGTGCACGCCGGTGTCGATCTCGGGGTGATGCGCCTCGGGCTGCGGCACACCCCAGAGGCGGTCGACTTCGGGCAGCAGCACGGCGAGCGCGCCGCATTCGCGCAGCACCTCGAACATGCGCGAGGGGCGCGCTTCCATGAGGCCGCGCGCAAGCTCCTGCCAGACGCGCTCGGGGACCAGCGCATCGGCCTCGCCGGCCCGGACCATCTCGCGCATCAGCGCCATGGTTTCCGGGGCGACCGAGAAATCGTCGAAGCGCGCGGCAAAGCGCGCCAGCCGCAGGATCCGCACCGGGTCTTCGCGAAAGGCGTCGGTCACATGGCGCAGCACCTTGCCCTGCAGGTCGCGCTGACCGTGGAAGGGGTCGGCCAGTTTTTCGGGGTCAGGTTCGAATTGGCCGTCGGTGCCCACCAGTTCGGCCGGCAGCGCGATGGCGTTGATGGTCAGGTCGCGGCGGGCGAGGTCTTGCTCCAGCGTGACGTCGGGCGCGGTGTGGACGGTGAAGCCGCGGTAGCCGGGCGCGCTCTTGCGCTCGGTGCGGGCGAGGGCGTATTCCTCGCGCGTCTTCGGATGCAGGAACACCGGAAAGTCGCGTCCCACGGGCAGGTAGCCGCGCCGGGCCATGTCTTCGGGCGTGGCGCCGACGACCAGCCAGTCGTGGTCGGAAACCGGCCGCCCGAGCAACCGGTCGCGGACGGCGCCGCCAACGAGAAAGATTTTCATGGCCGCAGTGTAGGGATGGGGAGACGGGGAATGAGGCGGAAATGAGGGATAGGGATACCCCGCACCCGCTAAATAGAACGAGCGTTCGATAATTCGGGCTGCAAACCGAACGAACGTTCGTTTATTTGCTGGAACGCAGCGCCGACCACCGGCCGGCGTCGCGTTCACCGGGATTTTTCAACCAAAGGAGCATTCACATCATGAAGAAAACAATGTTTGCGCTGGCGGCTCTGGGTGCCTTGGCTTCCGGCAGTGCGTTCGCGCAAAACGCCGGCGACTGGGTCGCGGGGGCAGGCTGGTTCCACCTCGCGCCCCAGGACTCGAGCAAGCCGCTCCAGGTGACGGCGCCGGTGCAGAGCGTGCTCCAGGGTTCGGGCGCCAGCGTCAAGGACTCGGACACGCTGGGCCTGAGCCTGGCCTACTTCATCGACAGCCACTGGGCTGTGGAAGGCGTCCTGGGCATTCCGCCGAAGTTCAAGCTCAACGGCAAGGGCACGCTGGCCCGCGTGGGCGAACTGGGCGAAGCCCGCCAGTGGAGCCCGACCGTGCTGGTCAAGTACAACTTCAACGAAGGCAACGACGCCTTCCGTCCGTTCGTCGGCCTGGGTGCCACCTACGTCTGGTACAGCGACGTGAAGCTAACTTCGAACCTGCAGAGCGCGCTGGCCAGCCAGTTCCGCCAGTCGCCGTACTCGGTGAACACCACCGCCAAGCTCGACAGCTCGTTCGCGCCCGTGCTCAACGCCGGTATCGCCTACCAGTTCGACAAGCACTGGGGCATCTCGTTCTCGGTGTCGTACATCCCGCTGAAGACCAAGGCCAAGCTGACGACGACGTCGATCACCGGCCTGCCGGTCGCCCGCAGCGAAGCAAGCCTCAAGCTGAACCCGATCGTCACCTACCTGGCGGCGACCTACAGGTTCTGATCCCCGCCTGCTGCGCGAGCAAGCCCTATCGCGCTGTGCGGTAGGGCTCTTCGAACTGCAGGAAGTCTTTCTCCGCCAGCGCTTCGTCGATCCAGGCCTTGACGCCGGGCAGCGCCTGCACGCGTTCGATGTAGGCGCCGATGGCCGGCGGCACCGGCAGCCCGTAGGTCTTGATGCGCGTGCCGATGGGCGCGAAGTACGCATCGGCAATGGTGAAGTCGCCGAACAGCAGCGGGCCGCCGTGGTTGTCGAGCAGGTCGCTCCACATCTGCACGATGCGGTCCAGGTCGCTGCGCACGTCGGGCTGTTCCTTGAGCAGCTTCGCGCCGACTTCTGGCAGCGAGGCCTCGATGTTCATGCCGCAATGGCCGCGCAGGCCACCGAAACCCGAATGCATCTCGGCGCAGATGCTGCGCGCCCGCGCCCGGTCGGCCGCGGCCTTGGGCCACAGCTGCTTTTCAGGAAAGGTTTCGGCGAGGTATTCGGCGATGGCCAGCGTGTCCCAGACCACCAGGTCGCCATCGACCAGCACCGGCACCTTGGCCACCGGGTTCAGCGCCGCGATGGTGTGCTTGAACTGCGACTCCGCTTCGAACGAATCGAAGCGCACCATCACCTCCTCGAAGGCGATGCCGGCCTGCTTCATGAGCACCCAGGGGCGCATGGACCAGGACGAGTAGTTCTTGTTGCCGATGTAGAGCTTGCGCATCTGGGATTCCTCCGGTTGGGTTCTCGGTTCAGGGCAAAGCCTTCGATGCTAGCCGCGCGGCGCACCGGCATTGATGCCGAACGCGGCGTGAATTGATGTCAGCGGTCGCGCGGCTTGTCGTCCGGCGAGGCGATCACGCGCGGCGCGCCTTGTTGCGCGCTGTCCTTGGCGACGGTGCGCTCCAGCAGGCTCACCAGCCGCGGCACCAGCGACAGCACGGCCAGCGCCAGCAGCGCACTCAGCAAGGCGGTCGCCTCGCGGCCGAGCCCGCAGGCCATGCCGATGGCGGCCGTCATCCAGAGCCCCGCGGCGGTGGTGAGGCCCTGCACGTGCGATTCGTCCTTGCCCTGCTTGAGGATGGTGCCGGCGCAGAGAAAGCCCACGCCCGCCACCAACCCCTGGATCACCCGGCTCATGTCGGCCGGCACGATGCCCGTCTGCTGCGGGATCAGCACGAACATCGCCGAGCCGATCGCCACCAGCATGTGGGTGCGCACGCCGGCCGCCTTGCCCTGCTGCTCGCGCTCGAAGCCCAGCACGAAGCCGAGCGCGGCCGCGAGCGTGAGGCGAAGGACGATGCGCGTGAGCTGCGCGACGTCGGTCACGTCCGAGAACTCGGACGCGATGGTGTCGAGCACCTCGTCGCGCCAGCTCATCTCAGGGGAGGTCCTTGTTGGGCTCGGGTTCTGAAGCGTCGCGGGGGCCGACGCGGCCCAGGCGCTCCTTCAGCGACTGCGGCCGGCCGCTGATGATTGCCGCGTAGTTGGTGGTGTTGGCCAGCACCTTCTTCACATAGTCGCGCGTCTCGCTGAAGGGCACGTTCTCGGCCCAGATCGCGGCATCGAGCACCGGCCCGTTGCGCCAGTTGCGCGGCCGGCCCGGGCCGGCGTTGTAGGCGGCGGCGGCCAGCGCCATCGAGCCGTCGAAGTCGTCGAGCGCGAGCTTCAGGTAGTTGGTGCCGATGGTGATGTTGGTCTCGCGGTCGTTGATCTGGCCGGGCGTGAAATCGGTCATGCCGATCTTGCGGGCCGTCCAGCGCGCGGTGGCGGGCATGACCTGCATCAGGCCCGAGGCACCGACGCCCGAGCGGGCGTCCATGATGAAGCGGCTCTCCTGACGGATGAGGCCGTACACGTAGGCTGGGTCCAGGCCGATGTCCTGGCTCTTGCGCAGCACCGTGTCGTGAAAGGGCATGGGAAAGCGCTGCTCCACGTCGATCGTGCCCTTGGTGCGTTCGCTGGTGTTGATGCAGCGGTCCCACACCTCGCGCTGGCAGGCGAAGTCGGCTGCGGCCAGCAGCGCGCGGTCGTCCATGCCGCCCTTGTCGTGCAGGTTGGTGGCGTAGTTCCATTCGCGCGTGCCTTCGGAGCGCAGGCCGATCGCGATCGCGTAGAGACCGCGATTGAGCGAGATGTTGCTGCGCGCGGCCGCCTTTTCCTCGGGCGTGAGCGGTGCGGGGCGGGTGGCCGCGACGACGCGCTGGCCCAGTTCTTCGAGCGCGAGCATTTCGTAGAAGCCGCGCGTGCCGGCGATGCTCGTATAGAGCTCGCGGGCCTGGGCGCGGCGCTCGTCGCTGCGTTCGCTGGCGAGCGCGCGGGCCTTCCAGTAGACCCAGGTCGGGTCGAGCTGGGCGGTTTCGCTCATCGCGTTGATGGCGGGCGCCACGTCCTTCCACTGGCCGGCGCGCAGCGCGGCGCGCACGCGCCAGCCGAGCATGTCGTCCGACAGGTCGCTGTTCTTCGTGACGTTGCCGAAGTAGCCCACGGCCTGCGGCGAGAGCTTGTTGGCCGATGCGCGGCCGATGGCGCCCCAGAGCCAGTTGCGCTCCTCGGCCGAGAGCATCGGGCCCCACTTGCTGTCCAGCTGCGAGGCGGCCATGTCGGGGTCGGCAATGGCAACCTTGATGAGCGCGAGCACCACCAGCTCCTTGCGCGACTTGGCGGCGACGAAGGCGCGGCCGGTGAGGAACTTGGCCGAACTCGCGTTGAGTTCCTCGAAGAGCGGCAGCGCATCGGGCGCGGCGATGGTGACGGCGCCGCGCGCGGCCTGCGGGCGGTTGGCCTCGATGGCCAGGCGCGCCTTCTTCCATGCGTCGTTGGTCGACATGAGGCGGGCGGCGACCATGCGGTCGGCGGCGGTGAGGCAGCCGTCGTCGGCTTCTTTCTGGCTGAACCAGTTGCGGCGCACCTCGTCGGCCTGGGCCTGGGTGGCGGTGCCCGAGCGCAACGTGTCGACCAGGATCGCGTAGCAGCGCACTTGCGCGTCGTCGCCCATGCGATAGCCGGCCACGTTGGCGGAGAAGCCGTCCCAGTCGCGGCGCTGGCCGAGCAGCAGCAGCCAGTCGTTGCGAAGGCGGTCCTCCTGGTAGGTGCCGGGGTAGCGGGCGTAGAAATCCTGTACTTCGTTCGGCGCGGCTTCCTGCAGTCGGGCCTTCAATTCCCAGTACGCGGCCCAGGGTTCGAGCGCGTGGCCGCGGGCTTGCGGCAAGAGGGCGGTGAGGCGGGCCTTGTCGCCGCGCTGGAAGGCCTGCTTCATCTGCACCAGCACGTCGTCGTTGGTGTTGGTCTGTGCGCTGGCGGGTGGATGAAAGAGCAGCGCGGCGGCAGTCAGGACGAGGGAAAAAGCAACGGCTGGCGTTGCGTTGCGCGGGCGGCTGCGCATGGATGCCAAAATGCTTGGGAACTGCATCGGGGGATTATGGACAAGTCAAAGGGAGCCGACACCTCGGCGACGGCGAGTTTTCTGAAGGATCAGTTGCGCAAGGCATTGATCGAACAACGTCTGGCGATGCCGGACCGGCTGACGCGCGCCGACCTGCTGCAGCGTGTCATGCGCATCTGGCTGGTCGGCCGGCCCGACACCGTGATCGGCGCCTACTGGCCGATCAAGGGCGAGTTCGATCCGCTGCCAGCCCTGCACCGCTGGAAGGAAGACGGCGAGCTGATGGAAGAAACGCAGCGTCGCCGCATCGGACTGCCCGTGATCGACAAGGTTCACAAGACCCTGACCTTCCATGCCTGGTATCCGGGCTGCCAGATGGAAGAAGACGCCTACGGCATCCCCAAGCCCAAGGACACCGAGCTGATCGTGCCGACCCTGCTGTTCGTGCCCTGCGTGGGCTACAGCGCCGGCGGCTACCGGCTGGGCTACGGCGGCGGCTTCTACGACCGCACGCTGGCGGCGCTGGAGCCGCGGCCGTTCACGGTGGGGCTGGGCTTCACGCACGGCTTCCTCGAAGACTTCGAGCCCGAAGCGCACGACCTGCCCCTGGACGCCATCCTCAACGACAACGGCGTCGTTTGGCCGACGTCTTGAGCCCCCCGGCTTTTCACTTCGTGTAACTCCGCCTCCCGAGGGGAGACGCGGCCCGCCTTGGGGCGGCCCGGCGGCGGCCGCATCTCCATTCAGTCGAGGTTGTCGATGGTGTCCGGATCGGGCACCTCGCCAATGGTCTCGCGCGTGGTCACGGCCTGCAGCAGCAGCCAGTCCCAGAAGGCCTTGATCTCGGGCCGCAGCGCATTGCGCGGGCCGGCGATGAGCCAGTAGGCCATCGGTGAATCCATGCGGTGCCGGGGCAGCACCTCGACCAGGTCGCCGTTGGCCAGGCTTTCGGCGATCAGCGAACTGCGCGCCAGCACCACGCCCTGGCCGGTGAGCGCGGCCTGCACCATCTGGTAGGCGTAGTTGAAATAGAGCCAGCGCTTGGGCTGCGCGCGCTCCAGGCCATTCACCTCGAACCAGCGCCGCCATGTCAGCCATTCGAGGTGCGTGCGGTGCGCGTCGCCGGCCTCGATCAACGTGAAGCGGGTGATGTCTTCCGGCGTCTTGATCGGCGGGCTGCTCTTGATGAGCCACGGGCTCGCCACCGGCGTGAGGTTCTCGCCGAACAGGCGCACCGCGGTCGGCGGCATGGCCTCGCGCGGGCCGTAGCGCAGGGCGATGTCCACGTCGGCCACTTCGAGGTCCACCGCCACGTCGCTGGCGTCGATGCGGATGTCGATCTCGGGGTTGTCGCGCTGGAAGGCCTCCAGCCGCGGGATCAGCCACATCGAGGCGAACGACGCAAAGGTGGTGAGCGACACGCTCTTGCGCCCCGCGCTCTGGCGGATCTGGCGCACCGCCATGTCGATGCGCGGCAGCGACTGCTGCACCGCGAGCAGCAGCTGCGCGCCCGCGCTGGTCAGCTCCACCGCCCGGGTGTGGCGCAGGAACAGCGACACGCCCACTTCCTCCTCCAGCGACTGGATCTGCCGGCTGACCGCCGACTGGGTCAGCGCCATTTCTTCCGCCGCAGCGCGGAAATTCAGGTGCCGGGCGACGGCTTCGAAGGCGCGCAGGTGCCCGGCGGAGATGGGGCGGGAGCGCAGGTGGGTTTGCGAATGCTGCATGGATGGGGCTTCCGGGAGCGGTCCGGCTGTCGGGTCGATTGATGCGATATGGGCATCAGTAGGCTACTTCGTTTTCATTGGACCCACAACGCCGCAAAAACGATCATTCATTCCCGAACTGCGCCATTGCCTCCGTCCTGTCAATCGCACTTCGGAAAGCCCAAGGAGTTTCATCATGTCCACCGCCGTCTGCACCACCCAATCGCTTGCTTCCCTGTCGATCCCCGCCCGTACCGCTGCCGCCGCCGTGCCGCCGGCCGTGCGCCGCGGCGCCTGGCAGATCGCCCCCGGCGAGGCGATGAGCCTGAAGGCGCGTGCGGCCAGCGTCCTGCGCGTCAAGCAGGGCCGGGTGTGGATCACGCCCGACGCCACGCTGGCCAATCCCAGCGAAGACCTGGTGCTCGCACCGGGCGAATCGATGACGGTGGCCGCCGGCCAGCGCATCGTGATGGAAGCGTGGGATGGCTACGGTGCCACCTACACATGGGATCAGGCCTGAACGGTCGCTGGTTCCCATGGACGCACAAAGGCGGCTTCGGCCGCCTTTTTCTTTTTTGTGGCGGCTTCGGTGCTTTTTTTCAGCCGCTGATGTCGAAGCTGGAGCGCAGCGCCAGGAAATGCTTGAGCGCGGCTTCCCCTTCCAGGGCGTGCACGCCGGCCATGAGGTCGGGGCCTTCGCTCTCGGCCAGGCCCAGGCCGAAGCCGCTATAGCGGCGGGATTCCAGCGGGCCCTCGTGGACCACCCGCACGTCGGTGTGCCGGAAGTCTCGTTCGATGCTTCGCATCAATGCCTTCACCGCATCGCACGGGCCCTCCAGGTGCTGGCAGAAACGCATGCCGTCGAAGACCAGGAGGCCGGTGATCTTTCGCTCGGCGTTGCGGGCCCGTGCCTGGCTGACGATGGCGCCTACGGCATTGGGAGGCAGGTCTTGCGCGAGTACGCTGCAATAGAAAATCTCGTGGAGCGGCTGTTCGTCTGTCATGCGTCTTGGGAGAAAACGCTGCGGAGTCTAGACAGCGGCGACGCCCGGCGAAATGTAAAAAGACATAGCGCAAAAGCCTATAGTGCCGCGTGAAATTCGATGACTATCCCGTTGCCGCGTCCCCTCCCCAAGGGGTGAATCCTTGCGACGACTGCGCGCTGCGCCGGCTCGAGGCGTTCCTGCCCGCATCGTCGGAAGAGCTCAAGACCATCCAGTCGTTTCGCGTCGGCGCCCGGCGCGTCGCGGCGGGCGGCTCGATCGTCGAGGAGCACCGGCCCAGCGCCCAGCTGTTCACCCTTTATTCGGGGTGGGCATTCCGCTACAAGACCTTGACCGACGGGCGCCGGCAGATCCTGAGCTTTCTGCTGCCCGGCGACTTCATCGGCCTGCAGGACGAGTTCGCCGACGGCCAGACCCACGGCGTGGAAGCCGTGACCGACGTTTCGCTGTGCGCCTTCTCGCGCGACCGCCTCTGGCCGCTCTTCCATGCCCAGCCCAAGCTCGGCTACGACATCACCTGGCTGGCCGCACGCGAGGAAAAGATGGTGGACGACAACCTCGTCACCACCGGCCGGCGCAACGCGGGCGAGCGGGTGGCGATGCTGCTCATGCACCTGTACCGGCGCGCCGAGCGCGTGGGCATGGTGCGCGACGGCTGGGTGGAGTTTCCGTTCAACCAGCAGCACATCGCCGATGCGCTGGGGCTTTCGCTGGTGCACACCAACAAGACGCTGCGCCGCCTGCAGCGCCTGGGGCTTCACAAGCTCGATGCGGGGTGGCTGCGCATCCTGGAGCCGCATGCGCTGGAGGCGCTGGGCGACTATTTCGAGCGGCCGCTGCGGCCCGTTCCCCTCATCTGAAGAAGGCGCCGCGTTCGCCGCGGACTCAGGAGGCGTGATTCACACCTCCTCAGCGCGCAGCCACCAGCTGGCGCAGATCGCTCTGGTAGGCCTGGAGCCGGCGCACCGCCTGCTCGCGCTGGCTGGCGCTGGTGCCGTTGTGCAGGGCGGCGAGGTTGCGGCAGCCTTCCTCCAGCAGCGCCTGCTGCTGGTCGCGCCAGGGGCCGGGCGGCGGATCGGCAATGCGCAGCAGGTAGGCGTGCAGCGCCGAGCGCGCCTCGGCGGGTGACGGCTTCTTCGCGCTGAAGCCGCGCAGCATCGCCAGTGCCTCCTGCTGGCGCTTGCGGCGCTCGGCGTCCGCGAGCTGCGGGTTGAACACCGACTGCGCCACCTGTTGCTTGAGCAGGTCGCGCTGCTCGGCCGTGAGCCGGCCGTAGAAGTCTTCCATGCGGTCCAGGAACTGGTCGTAGCGCTTTTCCTGCACCTGCGCGGGCGTGCGGTCGAGCCAGTCCTTTCGGTACTCGTTGTTGAGCTTGGCGTACTTGCGTTCGAGCTGCTGCAGCTGCGATTCGCTCAGGGTCAGCGCAAGGTCGGTGGTGGCCGGCTCGGCGCGCTCGACCGCGGCCAGCAGGCGCTCGCGGATGCTGTCGGCGAATTTGCAGGCCTGCGCCGGCGTCACCTCTCCCGGCGCGAGGCCTTGCGCCTCCTGCAGCAGGGCGATGACCTTGGGCAGCTCGTTCTGCCGGTGCCAGGCCAGCAACTGGGCGAGTTCGTCGCGCACCTTGGGCGTCTGGGTGCTGTCGAAGTCGAAATACCCGTCCAGCCACCAATAGCTCACCTCGGGCAGGTTGTTGTAGGCCAGCTTCACTGCGCTGCAGGCGCCCAGCGCGAAGGCCAACAGCAGCACGCCGATAATTCGCGCCAGGTCCGCGCAACGCATCCGGGAAAACACAAGCATGAATCAGACTCCGCAGCAGCAACAACAACAGCAAGACATCCAGGGGGCGATCGACGTGGTGATCATGGCGGCCGGCAAGGGCACGCGCATGAAAAGCAGGCTGCCCAAAGTGTTGCATCGTTTGGGCGGCCGCGCACTGATCGCGCATGTGGCCAATACCGCCGCGCGCATCGGCGCCCGCCACGTGGTGGTCGTGACCGGTCACGGCGCGGCCGAGGTCGAGGCCGCGATGGCCGGGGCCGTGGGCGGCGCGACGCCGCTTTTTGCCCGCCAGGAGCCGCAGCTGGGCACCGGCCACGCCGTGCAGCAGGCGACGCCGCTGCTGCCGGACGACGGCACGGTGGTCGTGCTCTCGGGCGATGTGCCGCTCATCGGCGAAGAAACATTGCGCGCGCTGGTCGCGGCCAGCGCGGGCGGGCGCCTTGCGCTGCTGACCATCGAATTCGACGACCCGAGCGGCTACGGCCGCGTGATCCGCAGCGCGGCCGGCGGGGCGGTCACCGCCATCGTCGAGCACAAGGATGCCAACGAGGCGCAGCGCGCGGTGCGCGAGATCTACAGCGGCGTGATGGCCGTGCCCGCGCGCCTGCTCAAGGGCTGGCTCGAACGGCTGGACAACCGCAATGCGCAGAACGAGTACTACCTGACCGACGTCGTGAAGCTCGCCGCCGCCGATGGCGTGCCGGTGGTCGCGCACATCACGACCGATGCGCTGCAGGTGGCGGGCATCAACAGCCCGGTGCAGCTCGCGGCGCTGGAGCGCGCGTGGCAACTGCGCCAGGCGAATGCACTGATGGAGCAGGGCGTGCGCCTGGCCGACCCGGCGCGCTTCGACCTGCGCGGCACGCTGGCATGCGCGGCCGATGTCGAGATCGACGTCAACTGCGTGTTCGAGGGACAGGTCTCGCTGGGCGAGGGCGTGCGCATCGGCGCGAATTGCGTGATCGCCAACGCACGCATCGAGGCCGGCGCGGTGATCCATCCGTTCACCCACATCGACGGCGAGAAGGCCGGCGTGACGGTGGGCGAGCGCGCCCTGATCGGCCCGTTCGCGCGCCTGCGGCCCGGTGCGCAGCTCGGCACCGAAGTGCACATCGGCAACTTCGTCGAGGTGAAGAACTCGACGCTCGCCGCCGGCGCCAAGGCCAACCACCTGGCCTACCTGGGCGATGCGACGGTGGGCGAGCGCGTCAACTACGGCGCGGGCAGCATCACCGCCAACTACGACGGCGCCAACAAGCACCGCACGGTGATCGAGGCCGACGTGCACATCGGCAGCAACTGCGTGCTGGTGGCGCCGGTCACCATCGGCGCGGGCGGCACCATCGGGGGCGGGTCGACGGTCAACAAGTCGACCGAACCGGGCGCGCTGACCGTGGCGCGCAGCAAGCCGGTGAGCTTTCCCAACTGGAAGCGGCCGCAGAAAAAACCGAAAGCCTGAGAAGAAAAGGCGTCAGCCCAGCGGCACCGCGGGTTCGAACTTCGCGCGCTTGAGGCTGAAGAACGCCTTGACGTTGCGCACGTTGGCGTCGGCCGTGAACAGGCGCTGGGTCAGCGCGCCGTAGTCCGGCATGTCGCGCGCCGCGACAACGAGCACGAAGTCGGGGCCGGGCGAGACGCGCCAGCACTGCTGCACTGCGTGGTCGGCGATCACGCGGGTTTCGAAGGCGTCGAGCGCGGCGGCGTCCTGCCGGTCCAGCGAAATCTCGACCACCGCCTGCAATCCGTGGCCCCGCACCGTGGCCAGCCGGTCGGGCGAGAGCAGCGCGACCTGGCGCTCGATGAGGCCTTCGTCCTTCAACCGCTGTACCCGCCGCAGGCATGTGGGCGGGGAGATGCCCACGTCGGCGGCCAGCCGCTGGTTGGTTTGCGAAGCGTCGCGCTGGAGCGCATCGAGCAGACGGAGGTCTGTTGCATCGAGGGAGATTGATTCCATATTTGGATAAATTATGGAATAAAAATACAAATAGAAGAAATGATGAAATAAAACTTTGAAATTCATGAAATTTCGAAGGCATATTTTTTCTTCGCTTCCCTACCATCTGGCCTCCTCTTCATTCAAAGGCAGCTCACCATGTGCGGCATCGTCGGGGCAGCGTCCCATCGCAACATCGTTCCGGTCCTCGTCCAGGGCCTCCAGCGGCTCGAGTACCGCGGCTATGACTCCTGCGGCGTCGCGGTGCATGCGGGCGGTCTCACCCGGGCACGCACCACCTCGCGCGTGGCGGACCTTGTCACGCAGGTGCGCGAAGACAAGGTCGAGGGCCTGACCGGCATCGCCCACACGCGCTGGGCCACGCACGGCGCGCCGGCGGTGCACAACGCCCACCCGCACTTCAGCCACGGCCCCGGCGCCGATGCGCAGGGCGCGCGCCCCGGCCGCATTGCGCTGGTGCACAACGGCATCATCGAAAACCACGAAACGCTGCGCGCCGCACTCGAGGCCAAGGGCTACGTGTTCGAGAGCCAGACCGACACCGAGGTCATCGCCCACCTGGTCGACAGCCTCTACAACGGCGACCTGTTCGAGGCCGTGAAGGCCGCGGTGCTGCAACTGCACGGCGCCTACGCCATCGCCGTCATCTGCCGCGACGAGCCGCAGCGCGTGGTCGGCGCGCGCGCCGGCTCGCCGCTGATCCTGGGCGCGGGCAAGGAAGGCGGCGAGAACTTCCTCGCGAGCGACGCGATGGCGCTCGCGGGCGTGACCGACCAGATCATCTATCTCGAAGAAGGCGACGTGGTCGACCTGCAGCCGGGCAAGTACTGGATCGTCGACAAGAACCACAAGCCCGTGACCCGGCAGGTGCGCACCGTGCTGGCCCACAGCGGCGCGGCCGAACTCGGCCCGTACCGTCACTACATGCAAAAGGAAATCTTCGAGCAGCCGCGCGCCATCGGCGACACGCTCGAAGGCGTGGCGGGCATCGTGCCGGAGCTGTTCGACGGTATCGGGCAAGACGGCGCCACGGGCGCCAGCGCGCACCGCGTCTTCAAGGACATCGACAAGATCCTCATCCTCGCCTGCGGCACCAGCTACTACAGCGGCTGCACCGCCAAGTACTGGCTCGAGAGCATCGCGAAGATTTCCACGCAGGTCGAGATCGCGAGCGAATACCGCTACCGCGAGTCGGTGCCCGACCCCAAGACGCTGGTGGTCACCATCAGCCAGTCGGGCGAGACGGCCGACACGCTCGCCGCGCTCAAGCATGCCCGCTCGCTCGGCATGGAGCAGACGCTGACGATCTGCAATGTCGCGACCAGCGCGATGGTGCGCGAGTGCAAGCTCGCGTACATCACGCGCGCCGGCGTGGAGATCGGCGTGGCGTCGACCAAGGCCTTCACCACGCAGCTCGCCGGCCTGTTCCTCCTGACGCTGGCCATCGCGCAGACCAAGGGCCATCTCACCGAGGCCGACGAGGCGCGCTACCTGAAGGAAATGCGCCACCTGCCGGTCGCGCTGCAGTCGGTGCTCGCGCTGGAGCCGCAGATCATCGGCTGGGCCGAGGACTTCGCGCGCAAGGACAACGCGCTCTTCCTCGGCCGCGGCCTGCACTACCCGATCGCGCTCGAAGGTGCGCTCAAGCTCAAGGAAGTGACGTACATCCACGCCGAGGCGTATGCGGCGGGCGAGCTCAAGCACGGCCCGCTCGCGCTGGTCACGAGCGAGATGCCGGTGGTCGCGGTTGCGCCGAACGACGCGCTGCTCGAAAAGCTCAAGAGCAACTTGCAGGAAGTGCGCGCGCGCGGCGGCGTTCTCTATGTGCTGGCCGACGGCGACACGAAGATCAAGAGCGGCGAAGGGCTGCACGTGATCCGCATGCCGGAGCACTACGGGCAACTGTCGCCGCTGCTGCATGTGGTGCCGCTGCAGCTGCTGGCGTATCACACCGCGTGCGCGCGGGGGACCGATGTGGACAAGCCGCGGAATCTTGCGAAGAGCGTGACGGTGGAGTAAACGCGCCGCGGGCGTCAGCGCCGCGACGGCGCAGCGCCCGCCTTCGTCTTGGCACCCGTCAGGTGCCCGAGCGGCAACGCCACCTCCGACTTGATCTCGCGCAGCACGATGCTCGAGCGCACGTGCGTCACGCCCGGCAGGCTGAAGAGCACCTCGTGCAGGAAGCGCTCGTAGTGCTTCATGTCGGGCACCGTCACGTGGAGGATGTAGTCCGCCGGCCCGGTGGCCGAGACGCAGCGGATGATCTGCGGGCTCGCGGCCACCACCTCCTCGAAGCGCTGCACCATCGCCTCGCTGTGGCGGTCGAGGTTGACCTCGGCCACGGCCGAGACGTGCAGGCCCACCAGTTCGGGATCGATCATGGCTGTGTAGCCACGAATCACGCCCGCAGCCTCCATGTCCTTGATGCGCTTCCAGCAGGGTGTGGGCGAGAGCCCGACAGCCTCTGAAATCTGCTGCACCGTCTGCCGGCCGTCGTGCTGCAGTGCAGAAAGGATCTTGAGGCAATGCTCATCCAGAGAAACAGAATCGACGTTCATCGTGATTTCCGAGGGGATTCTTCTTCAAACAAGGGTCTGCGCCAGTGTATTGAAGAAACACTTACTCGGGGTGCGGCAGAACAATTCCGGGCATGAACGCCCCACACAAGACGGCCGCGCTTCGACGGCCCGACTACCAGCTCTCCGACAACCTCTGGGCTGACGCCGGCTCGGTCTTCATCACCGGCACGCAGGCGCTGATCCGCATCCTGGCGATGCAAAAGCAGCGCGACGCGGCGCGCGGCCTGCGCACGCAAGGCTTCGTGAGCGGCTACCGCGGCTCGCCGCTGGGCATGGTCGACCAGGCCATCTGGAAGGCGGGCGATCGCTTCAAGGAGACCGGCATCCGCTTCGTGCCCGCGGTGAACGAGGAGCTTGCGGCCACGCAGGTGCTGGGCACGCAGCGCGTGGAGTCCGATCCCGAGCGCACCGTCGACGGCGTCTTTGCCATGTGGTACGGCAAGGGGCCGGGCGTGGACCGTGCGGGCGATGCGCTCAAGCACGGCAATGCGTATGGCTCGTCGCCGCACGGCGGCGTGCTGGTGGTGGCGGGCGACGACCACGGCTGCGTGTCGTCGTCGATGCCGCACCAGAGCGACCACGCCTTCATGGCCTGGCGCATGCCCGTGATGCAGCCCGCGAGCGTGGCCGAGTACCTGGAGTTCGGCCTGTACGGCTACGAGCTCTCGCGCTATTCGGGCGCGTGGGTCGGCATGGCGGCGCTGTCCGAAATCGTCGAGAGCGCGGGCACCGTGGACCTCGACGCGGTGAACGCGCGCGTCGCCGCCTGGGAAGACGCCGATGCCGTGCGCACGGCCACCGGCCACGCTGCGCCGCCTGACGGCCTGCACTACCGCTGGCCCGACCTGCCGTCGCTGCGCATCGAGTCGCGGCTGGAAGACAAGCTCGCCGCCGTGGCCGCGTTCACGCAACGCAACAGCATCGACCGCCACGTCATCGTGAGCCCGCATGCGAAGGTGGGCATCGTCACCTGCGGCAAGGCGCACCACGACTTGATGGAGGTGCTGCGCCGCCTGGAGCTCTCGCCCGAGCAACTCGCGCGCGTCGGCGTGCGGCTCTACAAGGTGGGGCTGAGCTTTCCACTCGAGCAGACGCGCCTGAAAGAATTCGCACGCGGGCTCGACGAGATCCTCGTCGTGGAAGAGAAGGGCGCGGTGGTCGAGACGCAGCTGCGCGACATCTTCTACAACGCGCCGCCCGATGCGCGCCCGGTGCTCGTGGGCAAGCACGACCGCGAAGGCCAGCCGCTGGTGTCGGCGCTCGGCGAGCTGCGCCCCTCGCGCCTCATCGAGCTGGTCGCGCACTGGCTGGCCGTGCACTTCCCCGACAACCACGACCTCGGCGACCACCTGCAGCATGTGCGCGACTTCACGCCGCCCGACCTGCTGGGCAACGCGAGCGATGCCGTCAAGCGCCTGCCGTACTTCTGCGCCGGCTGTCCGCACAACACCAGCACCAAGGTGCCCGAGGGCTCGACGGCGCGCGCGGGCATCGGCTGCCACTTCATGGCCAACTGGATGGACCGCAGCACCGCGGGCCTCATCCAGATGGGCGGCGAGGGCGTCGACTGGATCTCGCACGCGATGTTCACCAAGACGCCGCACGTGTTCCAGAACCTCGGTGACGGCACCTACTACCACTCGGGCTATCTCGCGATCCGCCAGGCCGTCGCGGCCAAGGCCACGCTCACCTACAAGATCCTGTTCAACGACGCGGTCGCGATGACCGGCGGGCAACCGGTCGATGGCGTCATCAGCGTCGATGCGATCGCGCGGCAGGTCGAATCGGAAGGCGTCACCAAGGTGGTGGTCGTGAGCGACGCCATCGGCAAGTACGACGCCATCAGGAACCGCTTTCCGCACGGCACCGAGTTCCACGACCGCGCCGCGCTCGACGAGGTGCAGCGGCGCCTGCGCGAAATGCCCGGCGTGACCGTGCTCATCTACGAACAGACCTGCGCCGCCGAGAAGCGCCGTCGCCGCAAGAAGGGCGAATTGGCCGATCCGCCCAAGCGCCTCTACATCAACGAGGCCGTGTGCGAAGGCTGCGGCGACTGCACCGTGCAGAGCAACTGCGTGGCCGTGCTCCCGCACGAGACGCCGATGGGCCGCAAGCGCAAGATCGACCAGACCAGCTGCAACAAGGACTATTCCTGCGCCAAGGGCTTCTGCCCGAGCTTCGTGGGCGTCACCGGCGGCAAGCTGCGCCGAAAGAGCGGGGCGCTCGCGGCCGGGCGCGATGCCTTCCTGCACCGCGTGGCCGCGCTCGCGCATCCCGCGTCGCATGCGTGGTCCGGCCCCTACGACCTGCTCGTGACCGGCGTGGGCGGCACCGGCGTGGTGACGGTGGGCGCGGTCATCGCGATGGCGGCTCACCTGGAGGGCAAGTCCGCCAGCGTGCTCGACTTCATGGGCTTTGCGCAGAAGGGCGGCTCGGTGCTGAGCTTCGTGCGCCTGGCCGACACGCCCGACCGGTTGAACCAGGTGCGCATCGACACGCAGCAGGCCGACGCCATCCTCGCGTGCGACGTGGTGGTGGGCGCCTCGCCGGACGCGCTGCAGACCGTGCGGCACGGACGCACGCGCGTGCTGGCGAACATCCACGAGATTCCGGTGGCCGAGTCGCTGCGCAACCCCGATGCCGACCTGCACGTCGACCTGCTGCTGGAGAAGATGCGCTTTGTCGCAGGTGAAGAGCAAGTCGAGACCTTCGACGCGCAGAGCCTGGCCGAGGAATTCCTCGGCGACACGCTCGCCGCAAACATCGTCGCGACCGGCTATGCGTGGCAGCGCGGCCTGGTGCCGCTGAGCCTGGAGGCGCTGATGCACGCGATCGAGCTCAACGGCGTGGCCGTGGCGGCCAACCAGTCGGCGTTCTCGCTGGGCCGGCTCGCGGCGGGGAACCCCGCGGCGCTCGACCAGCTGCGCGCCGCGCCGATGGATGCGCAGGCGCAGCAAGCCGACGAGCGCCCGCTGGACGCGCTGCTCGCCGATGCACGCCGCCATCTCACCGGCTACCAGAACGCCGCGTGGGCCGCGCGCTTCGACAAGCGCATCCGCGCACTACAGGCGGCCGAGTCCGCGCTGCCGGGCGGCGATGCGCGCCTGCCCTTCACGCGCAACGCGGCGCGCAGCCTCCTGAAGCTCATGAGCTACAAGGACGAATACGAGGTCGCGCGCCTCTACACCGACGGCGCGTTCCTGCAGAAGCTGAAAGACCAGTTCGAAGGCGACCTGAAGCTCGAATTCCACATGGCCCCGCCGCTGCTCTCGCGTCCGGCACACGGTCAGGCGCCCGCCAAGATCCGCCTGGGCGCATGGATGCTGCCGGCGATGAAATGGCTGGCCCACGGCAAGCGGCTGCGCGGCACGGGCTTCGACCTGTTCGGCTACACGCAGGAGCGCCGGATGGAGCGTGCGCTCATCGCCAAGTTCGACCGGCGGCTCGACGAACTGGCCGCCGATCTGTCTGCCGCCAACCAGTCGCTCGCCGCGCAGATCGCGGCGCTGCCATTGACGATCCGCGGCTTCGGGCATGTGAAGCTGGCCAACCTGGCGCTCGCCACCGACCGCGAGGCGGAATTGCTGCACCGCTTCTCGCCGCAGCGTTATCCGAGGCCCGAGAAGAACGCGAAGGCGGGGCAGTTCCGCGGAATCGCCGTCGTGTCGCGCTGAGCGGCCATTCCCACGGCAACCGCGCGCCTGCTGCTGTTGACTGCGGACCTCGGCGACGATCTTTCTCCTCGCGGGTCCTGCCTCGATCTCTTCATGCGCTTCCATGTCCATGTCGAAATCGAGTCTGCGCGCGCCCATCGGCCGCAGGCGCTGGCCGGCGCCCAGCCAAGACAGCTCGCGACCTGTCCGCCGCAGGCGCGTGGCGCGCTGAACGACGCGCCGAGCACTGCACCGCCCACCGTTGGCCGGGGCACTGCGCAATAGCTGCACCGCTGAAAAGCACTCCCGGTTGACCGTCCCGCGCGGCGAAAGATGGCCGGATTCTTAAGTGAAATACTTCCAAGCTTGAGAAGTTTTCCCGCCAAAAAGTCGTTTCCTTGACATTCAAAAACTGGGCCTGGTTTAGATAGGTGAAGAATTTCTCACCTTTTTGAGCAATGGCCGCCGGAAAGATCAAGGCCGGATTCGACCATCGCATTCTCCTTCTTTCTCATTGGGCGCCGCGCTGAATGCACCGGGTCGAAAGTCATTCAATGACGAGGCTCCGAGCAGGCGAAAAAATTGGCTTTTGTTTTCATTTCAAGCTTCCGTAGATGGAGCCGCTTGAATTCAAGTTCACATTGAAAAACTGTTTTCCCGAATATTCTCAAAAGCTTGCCAAAACGGCTGCGCCGTGCTTTCGAATCAGTGCAATCGGTCAAAAATAAATCGAAGATGACCGGGGCTTGTGATGAAGCCGAGTTTTCCCTTCTTATCAAAAATGAATTCATGACTTCATTGGATCAATCAAGGCAATCGCACGCCGCCATCAAGGAGAAAAGCCTCTTTGTCGCGCTGGTGGACAGCGATGCGACACAAAGAAACCTGCTGCGTGGTCGCCTCGATGCGCTCGGATGCGCGTCCCTGGCACTCGATTCGATAGACGACCTCTTCGCCAACCTGCGCGCAGGAAAGAAGTTCGAATGCATCGTGATGGCAATTTCCAACAAGGAATTCAAGCCTCAATTGAAATCGATCCTCATCGATTCCGACGTGCCTTTGCTCCTGGTCGCGCTTCCCGAATACCTGGGCGCCCTTTCCGATTTGAAGGAAGAAATGGCAAGCTTTGGAAAAATGGATGTCGTGCTTCCTTTCTCCAGCGATCGGGAGATCGAATGGAGACTGGAAATGCTGGTTCACCGCAAGCAGGCTGCCAGTCAGAGCGTCCGGGATTTCGTGTGGGATGAATACCGCTTCGAAATCGACCGGCGCCAGGTGTGGCTCGAAGAGCAAAGCGTGCCTTTGAAACCCATGGAATTTCATCTGGCGCTCGAGCTTTTCCGAAACATGAATTCATTGGTCACCCGCGAAAAGCTTGCCTTCCTGTGGCGCGGGCGCCCCCGCTCGCCCGGCTCGAGGGCGCTCGATGTCTGCATTTCCAATGTGCGCAGAAAACTGAAGCTCGTGCCGGAAAGAGGGCTGATCCTGCGATCGATCTACGGGCGCGGCTACGAGATAAATTCAATGCGCAACGGAGCGCACTTGAAATCGCAGGTGTGACTCAACGCGGTGGCGGTGGCGGTGGCGGTGGCGGTGGCGGTGGTGGTGGTGGTGGTGGTGGTGGCGGCGGCTGCTGCTGCTGCTGCGTGCAGTAGTGCAGTGGATGCCGCCGCCGTCCAGCACGAGGCGGATGGTCAATCGCCGCACCTTGGCCGCGCTGGTCGCGTATCCGCCGCGCTCACCGCCGACCGCGTGCCGGCGAATCGTGCGGTGCGCGGTTGGGCGTCCACTTCGGTGCGCGCACCGCGCAAGGCGTAGCAGGCGAACAACGATCGGAAGAAGAGGGAAAAGCGCGGTCAGCCAGTGCGCAGGTTCAGCGCAAATACTCTCTATGCAGCGTCAGGGGACCTGCATATCCTCGGCTTTTCTTGGGCTATCCTCTCGCACCCGACGCGTAGCGATTTTTTACACATCCATGGGGCTGACGCGTGCCCGAGCGAAGGGGGAGAGACAAATGCGCTTGATCTTCATCGAATTGCTGTTGGCCTTGGTGCTGCTGCCCTTGAGCGGCCTTTTTTGGTGGTGGGCCTTCGGCATGGGCGGCTGGGCGCTCGCCGGCTTTCTCGTCCTCGTCGGCATCGTCCTGTTCCTCGTGCTCCGGGGCGTTCGCGCCACCAAGGAGAAGCTGGGCCAGCCCGGCGACGACCAGGAGCCGTAGGCGCCGCGCCTGCAGGCCCGCGAGCCTGCATCGATCACCGACTGGGCCTCCTTTGGGAGGCCTTTTTCATTTGATTTTCCCGCGCGCAGTATTCCAATTCCCGATGGCTTTCATCGTGGAATTCGTATATCCATATTCGGCCTGAATTCTTTTTTCTCATTCGACTGCCGGTTGAATGATTGAATCGGATTTGCGTGACCGAAATGCGAAGGATTCATGGCATCTGGATGACTTGAATTGAAAAACAATGCAAAAGTTTTAGCTGGAAAATGAATGTGAAATTATTCATTTAACTTTGTGAGCAATGGTTGCACGGTATTGGTGCCATCTGCGTCCTCGGCAGGACGAATTCCAGGTAAATCGAAAAACCTACAACCATTCAAATCGGGGCACGGATCACCGTTTCGGCGCCCCTTCCGGGTGCTGTTGCACGTCCGGTCGAAGGATGTGGTAGTCGTTCTTCACTCGGGAAGTTCTCCTACACTGCACGAACACACAAAATCTTACAAATAGACGTGCAATATCAAAAACCCTCAAAAAACCAATTTCGTGGCACAGGCGCCACGATCTCCCCGCGCTGCGGGGTAATTAATAAGTCGCCATTTCAATCGAAAAAACAGCATTCCGGAATGCTGTTTCAAGGCCGGTTTTCCCAATGAAAACGCCGTTCCGGAGAGTGCGATGACAGATAACCCTGCATAGCACAGGGTTGCGCCACGAATAGACACGTTTTTTTCGCCTGCGCGACGAAAAAATGCATCTTGGGGCGCAGCGACAATTCGGTTTTCGACCTGCGCAGCCGATAAAACCCGGGCTGCGCTTTGTGGTGCGCCGCGATCAAAAGGCCGACCCTCCAACCGGGCTCGACCTTTGCATAGGGCCGCAGTTGAAAGAAATCAGTTTTGCAATGGAGATCAATTTGACACGCTACGTGTACCTGATGGGGTGGAGCGCTGCCCTGGCCGGCGCGATGTTGCTCCAGGGCTGTGCGCCGGGCTTCGGCAAGATGGCGGCTTCCGAGCCCGACCTCGGCCCGGCGCCCGCCCTGTCCGCGGACGGCTCGCCCGAAGGCGCGCTCACGCCGATTTCGCCGGCGCTCATCCGCGCGATGGCCGATGCGCAATCGACCGCGGTGCCGGCCGACGTGAAGGCGCTGTTCGGCGAGGCCGCCCCATACACCATCGGCCCGGGCGACGTCGTGGGCGTCATCGTCTACGACCACCCCGAGCTGCTCCCGAACGCCGGCGCCGTCATCACCCAGCAGGTCGACCCGACCGGCATCAGCGTGGCGCCGGGCTTCATCGTCGGCGCCAACGGGGAGATCAGCTTTCCCTACATCGGCCGCGTGAAGATGCAGGGGCTCACCGAGATCGAGGCCTCCGACCTCATTGCCAAGCGCATCGCGCGCTACATCAAGGAGCCGCAGGTCACGGTGCGCATCCAGTCGTTCCGCAGCCGCCGCGCATTCGTCGAAGGCGAGGTGCGCTCGCCGGGGCTGCAGATCTTCACCGACGTGCCGATGACGCTGGCCGAAGCGCTCAACCGCGCCGGCGGCATCACCCCCAACGGCGACCGTTCGTTCGTCACGCTCACGCGCGGCGATCGCACCACGCTCATCGACCTCACACGCCTGCAGGACCTGGGCAGCGGCGCCGGCAGCATTCCGCTGCAGAACGGCGACGTGGTGCTGGTGCGCAACCGCGACGAGAACAAGGTCGTGGTGATGGGCGAGGTGCTGCGCCCCTCGGCGCTGCTCATGCACAACGGGCGCCTGAGCCTGAACGAGGCGCTGGGCGAAGCCGGCAGCGCGAGCCTGGGCACCGCGAACACGGGGCAGATCTACGTGGTGCGCAACACCGCCAAGGGCACGCCGGCCGTGTTCCACCTGAACGCGAAGAACCCCGCCGCGCTCGCGCTGGCCGACCGCTTTCCGCTGCAGCCGCGCGACGTCGTCTACATCGACTCGGTGCCGCTCGTGAGCTGGAACCGCGTGGCCAGCCTGATCCTGCCCGCCGCCCAGGTGCTGGACATCGGCGACCGCATCTACATGAACCACCGATGAACCCGGTGAACCCTGATGAGGCAGCGATGAAATCAGTGCTCACAGTCTGCATCGGCAACATCTGCCGCAGCCCCATGGCCGAAGGCCTGCTCGCGGCGGGGCTGCCGCACCTGCGCGTGATGTCCGCGGGCACCGGCGCGCTCGTGGGCCAGCCGGCCGACGCCACCGCGCAGAAGCTCATGCGGGCGCGCGGCATCGACATCTCGGGCCACGTCGCGCAGCAGGTGAGCCAGCTGCTGTGCCGCCAGGCCGACCTCATCCTGGTGATGGACCTCGCGCAGCGCCGCCACCTCGAGTCGACCTATCCCTTCGTGCGCGGCAAGGTGTTCCGCATCGCCGACACCCTGGCGCAAGACGTGCCCGATCCCTACCGCCAAGGCGAAGCCGCATTCACCGATGCGCTGGCCCTCATCGAGGCCGGCGCCCGCTCGTGGATCGAGCGCGTCCTGAAGATCACAAAACCCGAGCATCAACTCACATGAATGCATCCCCGCAAGCCGCCCCACCGATGCAAGCGCCGGACGACGAAGGCGAAGGCATCAATCCCGCGGAGTACTGGGACATCCTGGTCGACAACCGCTGGCTGGTCGCAGCCGTGGTGGCCGTTTTCCTGTTCCTCGGCACGGCCTACGCGCTGCTGGGCAAGCCCGTCTACGAAGCCAACCTCGCGGTGCAGGTGGAAGACTCCGGCAACTCCGCCGGCAGCTTCCTCGGCGACGCGGCCTCGTCGCTCCTGAGCGTGAAGACGCCGGCCGCGGGCGAGATCGAAATCCTCCGCTCGCGCGCCATCCTCGGCAAGGCCGTGGAGAACACCCGGCTCTACATCAGCGCGCGGCCGCGCTATGCGCCCTTCGTGGGCAGCTACCTCTCGCGCCGCGCCACCGACCTCTCGGAGCCGGGCTTCATGGGGCTCTCGGGCTATGTCACCGGCACCGAAAAAATCCTCGTGCCGCGCTTCGACGTGCCGCCCGACTTCGAAGAGAAGCCCTTCACGCTGACCGTCGGCACCAACGGACAGTACGAGCTGAGCAACCCCGACATCGACACGCCGATGAAAGGCACGGTCGGCACGCTGCTCTCGGCGAAGGTGCCGAATGTCGCGAACGGCAGCGTGAGCCTGATGGTCACCAGCATCAGCGCCAAGCCGGGCGCGCAGTTCCAGCTCGTGCGCTCGTCGACGCAGCAGACGCTGCTCGCGCTGCAGGACGCGCTCAAGGTCGTCGAGAAGGGCAAGCAGTCGGGCGTGCTCGACGTGAGCTGGAAGAGCGCCGACCCCGAAAAGCTCACGCAGCTGCTCAACGAGATCGGCACCCTCTACGTGCGCCAGAACATGGAGCGCAAGGCCGCCGAGGCCGAGAAAACGCTGGGCTTCCTCGACTCCGCGCTGCCGCAGTTCAAGAAGCAGCTGGAGCAATCGGAAGACATCTACAACCGCTACCGCAACCAGAACGGCACGGTGAGCCTGGACGACGAGGCCAAGAACGCGCTCACGCAAACCGTCGACCTGCAATCCAAGCTGCTCGAAGCCGAGCAGAAGCGGCGCGAGCTCGCCGCGCGATTCACCGACGAGCACCCCGCGGTGCAGACGCTCGACACCCAGGTCGTGGCATGGAAGGCGGCGCTCGCCACCATCGATGCGCGCATCCGCAAGATGCCCGAGCTGCAGCAGAACACCGTGCGCATGCAGCGCGACATCAAGGTCAACACCGACCTTTACGTGTCGCTGCTCAACAGCTCGCTGCAGATGCGCCTGGCCAAGGAAGGCAAGGTCGGCAACGTGCGCCTGCTCGACGAGGCCATCGTTCCCGAAGAAGCGGTGTGGCCCAAGCGCCCGCTGGTCATCGCGCTCGCGCTCCTCCTCGGGCTCGCCGCGGGCGTGGCGGCGGCGGTGGCGCGCAGCTCGTTCTTCGGCGGCATCCGCAACCCGGGCGAGATCGAGACCCACACCGGGCTCAACGTCTACAGCAGCATTCCGCTGAGCGCGGCCCAGCGCACGATCGACCGGAACATCGAGAACAAGGTGGCCGGCGTGCATGTGCTTGCGCACCTGCAGCCGGAAGACCCGGCGGTCGAGAGCCTGCGCAGCCTGCGCACCGCGCTGCAGTTCGCCATGCTGGAGGCGACCAACAACCGCCTGCTGATTTCCGGTGCGACCCCCGGGGTAGGTAAAACGTTTATTTCGGTCAATTTCGCGGCCATTACCGCCGCCGCCGGAAAAAGAGTTCTTTTGATTGACGCGGATTTGCGAAAAGGCCGCGTCAATCAATTCCTGTCGATTCCCCGGTCCTCGGGATTGTCGGAATTGATAGCAGGAACCCTCAGCTACGAAAAGGCCGTACGCCCTTCGGTGCTGCCGAACCTGGACATCATCACCACCGGCGTGCTGCCGCCCAATCCGGCCGAATTGCTGATGAGCGAATCCTTCGTGCAGGTGCTGGACAAGCTTTCGCCGGGCTACGACCTTGTCGTCATCGATACGGCGCCCGTTCTGGTGGCCGCGGATACCGCCTCGGTGGCACCGCTGGCAAGCACCTTCCTTCTGGTCGCGCGGGCCGAAAAGACCCAGCTCGGCGAATTGAATGAAAGCGTCCGGCGCCTCGCGCATGCGGGCCGTTCGGTAAATGGCGTAATTCTGAATGCTATTGACCTATCGCGCCGCCATGCAGGCAGTGGGGGCTATAAGTACGGCGCTTACAAGCACTTACAATACACATACAAAGCCAACAGGGATTCCACCTAGACCGTGAAAAATTGGAGTTAAATTCACCTCGATGCGCTTGACATTTAGATGGGCGCATTGAGTTCATACTCAATTTGTATTCAGTCAAACCTATGTAGTACCAATGAGCGGCAATTCATTTTTACTACGTCTATCGAGTCCGTTGACCGCGCAATAGCTTTTGCACTGCAGAAGCTACGAGGCATTTGCGCGGGTCGTGTCGGCCAAAAAATCAAAGGCCATAACCGAAGAGATGCGGGCGTTTTTGCCCGCATGTGGAAAGGTGCGTCGCCAATGAAATACCTTGCTGAAGAAATTCTTTCGCGTTTCACCTCTGGATGGAGAAAGCCATGAGAAACCTCCGACCTGAAGAATCACTGGTCCCGCAAGGTTGGGACAGTTCGGAACACCCGCACAGCCAATCGCCCTACGACATCGGGCAGAACCGGGTGCAGCATCCGGTCATGCTTCGAATTGGAAAAAGATCGGTGGACATTGCCGCCGCGCTTTTCTTCTTCATTGCCTTCGGCTGGGTGTTCGTATTGATCGGCCTGTGCGTGATGATCAGTTCCGGCGCGCCCGTCTTCTATTCGCAGCCGCGCTATGGAAAAGACGGACGGGTATTCCGCTTCTGGAAATTCCGCTCGATGACGGCCAATTCGGCGCAGGTGCTCGAGGAGCACCTGAAAAACAACCCCGAGGCGCGCCGGCAGTGGGACGAATACCAGAAGCTCGAAAACGACCCGCGGATCACGCCTTTCGGAAAATTCATCCGCAAGACCAGCCTCGATGAATTGCCGCAATTCTGGAACGTGCTCATCGGCGAAATGAGCCTGATCGGCCCGCGCCCCTGCATGCTCGAGCAGAAGGCGCTGTACGGGCACGACTGGGTGCATTACTGCGCCGTGCGGCCAGGCATCACGGGCCTCTGGCAAGTGAGTGGCCGCAATCAGCTGACCTATAACGCACGCGTCGCATTGGACGTGAGGTATGTCGAGACGCTTTCCGTCGTGAAAGACGTCGATATCTTCCTCCGGACGATATGGGTGGTCGCTGTCGGCCATGGGTCGCGGTGAGCCACGCCATCCAGCAGGGATATCCAGCGACGGCAACAAGAAGAACAAAAAGAAATCCGGGGCGCGTCAATCCCTATTCGATTGCCGGGATCTCGATCGTGTTCGTCTACACGGTCATCTACGTCTATTTTCGGGGTTCGCTTCCCGATAAATGGAGCGTCGATTCGGCAAAGATCATCGAGATCCTGAATTACGGCGGCGCAGGCGGCGACCTGGACAATTCGTTCGCGGTGACCGCGGCGCTGTTCGGCCTCATTGGCGTGGACAACCTGGATGTCTTTACCTGCAGCGTGAGCGCGCTGTTCCTGCTGTTTGCGACCCACGATATTCGACGGGCCGGGGATTTCTTTACCAGATTGCTCCTGATTGCGCCGTGCATCATGCTCAACATGTTTGCACCGTCGAAGGAAACAGTGGTGCTCATCATGACGATGTTCATCACCGTATCGGCGATCTATTTCCGGACTTCGAAGAAATACACCTTCATTTCGTTTCTGTTCCTTTACGCAGTTTATGGAATATTCGTCCGCCAATACTATTTGCTGATTGTCGGCGTGTTCTTCGTCGTTTATTGGCTCTGGCGACGTCCGCTCAAATACCATGTGCTTGCGGCCATTATGGCGGCGGGTGCAATTCTGGCGGCGCCGTCCAGTGTCTTGCAGACGCTGCAATCGCCACGGGATACGTCGAACGCCTATGCGGAGCAAATCGGCAGCGACAACCGGACGGCATTTACCAATATCGCGTCGCCGGCCACCGGCCCCGGATTCCTGGTCAATTACGTCTATGCCGGCACGGTATTGATCACGCCGGTTCTTTATTTCCAGACGCCGAGCGACTTTTTCATGCAATTGATGATCGGCGCGATGCTGATCATTCTTTACCGGGCCCGCAAAAAGGCGCGGCGCGGGCATGACCGCTTCGAAGCCAGATTCTTTGCCAGCCTTTTCATTGCGCACATCGTGGTGCAATTGATATTCGAGCCCGATCTCGGCAGCTTTACCCGCCATTTGACATCGGTGCTGCTTTATCTCATTGCCATCAAGGTGGCCGAGAGAAAACCATTCCTCAGATGAAAAAAATCCTGATTTGCGCCGTGCCATTCAGCGACAACCTCGGTGACGGGGTCATTGCGGCGTCGCTCGCGCACATTGCCGGCCTCAAATACCCGGATGCTCGCGTCGAATTCCTCGACATTGCCGGGCGGCACGGATTCGACGAAGAAAACCTGCGCGGCGGCGGTGCGTTCGGCGTTTTCCAGAAACTGCCGGCGCTGCTGCGTTCGGCCATCGTGTTCGCCTATTGCCTCAAGAACTATTTCCTGCGCTGGCGTGCGCACTGGAAGGCGGCGGTGAGCGACGCCGATCTGGTCATCGTCGGCGGCGGGCAGCTCTTTTGCGACGTGGCGCTGAACTTCCCGGCCAAGCTCTTTCTCCTGAGCCGGCTCCTGCGCGGCAAGCGGGTGGCGGTGGTGTCGGTCGGCGTCACGGCCAAGTGGTCGTACTGGGGCAAGGTGCTCGTGGGCAAGTTCTTCAAGAACGCTGCGCCCGTGTTCTTCGCGACCCGCGACGCGGAGTCGGCGAAGAACCTGCACGACATCTTCCGCATTCCCCGGCCCGACATCCGCGTGGTGCCCGATCCGGCGCTGGTCTGCGAGAGCGCGTTTTCGAGCGAGCTCTCGCCCGAGAAGAAATGGGACGTGGGCATCTGCGTGAGCAGCCTCGATGCGCTGGTCATGAACTCGGAGTACGGCGAATCGAACGCCATCGGCTCGGCCGATTTCTTCGCGAACCTCGCCGAGGCGCTGCAGCAGGAGGGCGCGCGCGTTCTCTACTTCACGAACGGCGCGGCGGAAGACAACCGCGTGATGGCCGAGATTTCGTCGCGTCCGGCCAGTGCCGGCGCGAACACGGCGGAAACCGCCTTCCTCGTGCCCAAGCGGCCCGACGACCTGGTCGCGCTCATCAGCGCGTGCTCGTGCATCGCGGCGCACCGGCTGCACGCGAACATCGTGGCCTACAGCCTGAACATTCCCTCGGTGGGCATGAACTGGGACAAGAAGGTCGAATCGTTCTTCCGCCTCACCGGCCGCACGCAGTACCTGTTCGACCTGTCGCCGCGCCCGGACCAGCTCAAGGCCTCGGTGCTGCAACTGCTGCGCGAGAAGAACGCCGACCGCGAACGGCTCGACGTGCTGCAGGGCGAAGTCATCGCCGGCACGCACGCCCTCATCTGAGCGCGCCCTCATGAAAGTACTGCACGTTGCCGAGACGCTCAAGGGCGGGCTGGAAACTTACCTGCGCATCGTCGCGAGCCACCAGGCTGCCTCGCCCGACATCAGCCAGGTGAAGTTCGTGCTGCCGGGTCAGGTCGACTGGCTGGGCGCGGAAAACACGCATGTCGTGCCGACGGCACGCAAGGCTTCGGCGCTGCTCGGGTACGCCAGGAGCGTGCGAAGGATCATCGCGGCGGAACGC
Source organism: Variovorax boronicumulans (assembly GCF_030812215.1). GTDB lineage: Bacteria > Pseudomonadota > Gammaproteobacteria > Burkholderiales > Burkholderiaceae_C > Variovorax > Variovorax boronicumulans_C. The sequence goes on from NZ_JAUSSG010000008.1 coordinate 159,057, forward strand.
CCGGCGATTCTTCACCTGCACAGCTCGATTGCCGGCGGCGTCGTGCGCGCCATGGCCCTCGCCGGGCAGATTCCGCGCGGCGTGAAGATCGTCTATTGCTCGCACGGCTGGGCCTTCGACCAGACCGGCCCCGCGTACAAGAACATGGCCTACCGCTGGATCGAGCGGCTGCTCTCCTGGCGCAGCGACGCGATCATCTGCATCAGCAAGCACGAGATCCGCATCGCCGAGGAGTTCGGCATCCGGCGCTGCCAGTGCATTCCGAACGGCATCGACCGCATCGAGCAGCCGGTGCTGTTGCAGAGCGAGCCAGCGGGCGCCGCCGAGCCGCGCAAGGTGCTCTTCGTCGGACGGCTCGACAAGCAGAAGGGCATCGACGCGCTGCTCGATGCCTACGCCAGAGTGCGGCCGAACTTCAAGCTCATCGTGGTCGGCGATTCCGTGCGCAAGGACCTGCAGCTCGCGCAGCCCGCGCACGTCGAGTTCAAGGGCTGGCTCGAGAAAGACGCGCTCGATGCCGTCTATCGCGCGTGCGACGCCACCATCGTCCCGTCGCGGTGGGAAGGCTTCGGCCTCGTCGCCGTGGAAGCCATGGCGCGCGGCAAGCCCGTGTTCGCCTCGGCCGTCGGCGGCCTCGTCGACATCGTGGAGCACGGCACCAGCGGCCGGCTCTTTTCCCTCGACCAGATGGACCAGGCGCTGCGCGACATCGACGGCCTCTCCGATGCCGCCCTGCGGCAGATGGGCGAGGCCGGGCGGCGGATCTTCGAAGAGAAGTTCACCTCGCAGCGCATGAACACGGCCATCGTCAACCTGTACAAGGAGTCGGTTCTCCGATGAAGATTTTTTCCTGCCGCGCCGGGCGCTTCCTGCAGGTCCTTGCGTTGTTGGGCGCGTGGATGCTCGCGGGCCAGCCGGCGCAAGCCCGGGGCGTGAACGGCATCGACACGGACTACCCGGTGGCACTGAGCGTGCAGATCGACCCCGCCACCATCACCGACGCCGACCTCAACGAAATCCGCGCGGCCGGTTTCGAGTTCGTGCGCTTCGGCGTGCGCCCGCCGCTCAAGAGCGTGAACCCCGGCCTCATCGACTATCCGCGCCTCATCAAGCGCGTGCGCAACGCCAAGCTCGAAGCGATCGTGACGCTGTTCGGCGGCAACGCGATCTGGGGCGCAAAACCCGAAGATCTGCGCGCGGGCGCCCGCAAGGAAAGCCTGTTCTCCGACTTCGCGGTCGGCTTCATGAAGGCGCACACCGACGACGTGGCCGTGTGGGAGGTGTGGAACGAGCCCGATCACAAGACCTTCCTGAACCCCGCGATGCTGTCGGATTTCGAGGCCGCATCGTCCGAGCTGTGCGCCAACATGGCCAGGCAGAAGGTGCAGCCGAACATCGTCGTCGGCTTCGGTTTCGCGAACCTGCCGTTCGTGGGCGGCAAGGTGCCGGCGCAGCTGGAGAACGCCTTCGTCGCGGCCGCGAAGTCCGATTGCCTGACCGACATCTCCATCCATCCGTACCGTCCGGTGCCCGAGACGGCCTTCGGCGACTACGAGAAGCTGCGCGCGCAGCTCGACCGGCGGCAACTGCAGAAGACCGGCATCGCCATCTCCGAATGGGGCTATGCCTCGTACCTGCCGGTGCGCAGCCAGAGCACGCAGGCCTCGCTGGTGTTTCGCGAATACCTCATCAACGCGGCAGCCGGCATCAAGCTGCTGAACCTCTACGCTTGGCGCGACCGCGGCCGTTCGTCGTTCTCCAAGGAAGACAACTTCGGGATCATGTCGAACGCGGGCGAGAAGAAGGAGGCGTTCTCCGCGCTCACCGAATTCCTGAAGATCGCCAGACACTCGAAGAAAGTCTCCTACGACGACGCGAAGGGCGTGAACCAGCTGGTGCTCAAGCGCGACGACGCGCTGCTGCATGTGCTGTGGACCCCCGGCTCCGAAAAAGACGTGACCGTCCCCGTCGCCGAAGGCAAGAAGTGCACGCGCGTCGATTTCTTCCCGCAGGTGCGCCGCGGCAGCTGCGGGCCGCGCGCGGGAGGCGGGTTCTCCGCGAAGGCCTCGGCCTATCCCGTGCTGCTGTCCATCTCGGACTAGATGCGATGGCGCTCGTCTCCCGCCTCTCGGGGCTCCGAAAGCGCCTGGGCGGCCCGGTCTTCGCGATCGCCGACCAGTGCATCTACAGCGCGAGCCAACTGCTGCTGAGCTTTGCGCTCGCGCGCGTGCTGTCGCCTTCGGATTTCGGCATCGCCTCCGCGTTCCTGGCGGTGGTGAGCTTCCAGTACATCCTGCACACGGCAATGGTGCACGAGCCCTTGCTGATCCGGCGCTTCTATGTGAGCCGGTCGGCGGCGTGGACGAGCTGGGGGCTCGTGGCGCTTTTCTCGCTCGCGGGTTACCTCTGCTGGCAGCTCATCGTGTTTCCCGGGCAACTGCGCTGGGTGGGCGTGGCGCTCATCGTCGGCTACGAGATCTTCTGGCTCTCGCGCAGCCTGCTGCTCACCGGGCGGCGCTACGCGATGCTGTGCATCACCGGCGTGCTGATCTGCGCGGGGTATGTCGCGGTGCTCGGCGTGGAGAAGCCCGCGACATGGGCCGAGGCGCTGCTGCTGGTCTCGGCGCTGCAGCTTCCATTCCTGGTGCTCGTGCTGCTGAACCTGCGCAACGTCATGCCCGCGCTGCCCGCCGCAAAAGATGCGCAAGGGCTCACCGTGAAGGAATCGATGGCCTACGGCTGGAAGGCCAGCCTCTCGCAGTTCATGAGCTGGATCATGACCGGCGGCGCCATCCTGCTCCTGGGCTCGTCGGCCGATTCGGAGCAGGGCGGGCTGCTCAAGATCTACATCACCTTTCTGTTGCCGATGCAGTACGTGCTCGCGGCGCTCGGCTACTACCTGCTGCCGCAACTGGCGGCCCGCTGGCATGCCGAAGACCGCAAGAGCGTGCACCGGCTCTTCGCGATGTTCGTGCTGCTGGGGTTCCTGATCGCCGAGATCGCCGGCGTGGTGCTGGGCCTGCTCGGGCCGCACCTCGTGGTGCTGGCCTTCGGCGAGAACTACCGCCACATGGATTTCTCGCCGTTCTACTACGCGCCCGCCATCTTCGGCCTCACCATGTGCCTGCGCACGGGCTTCCGCGCCGCGGCGCGGCCGGGTGCGCTGCTGTTCTGCTCGGTCGTCGGCGCGGTGGTGTTCGGCATCGCGATGCTCGCGGCCAGGCCGCCGGTCTCGTACATCCAGACCATCCACGCGATGACCCTGGGCTTTGCCTGCATGGCCGCGCTGATGATCGGCTGGCTGTTCTTTCTCATGCGAGCGCCAAGGCGAGCCGCCTGAGAGGTGACCCCTGGAGATGTCCATGCACAACCCCTTGCTCCGCGATGTCCGCCTGGACGAGCGCCTGCGCTTTTTGCGGGACGGCGTGGTGTGCCTGCGCCAGATCATCTCGCCGGAGTGGGTGCGGCGCGCGCAGGACGGTGTCGAGCACGAGCAGGTGATGTTCGAGTCCGGCGCCGGCGAGGTCGCGCGGCAGCTCACCGTGACGCGACGCCTGCGCTGGATCTACGACCAGCTGTTCGACAGCAGCGACCCCGGCGATTCGGTGGCGGGCACCCCCTGGCACCAGGACACCTCGTACGGCCTTGCCGACAGCCACCGCATCGTGCGCGTGTGGATGCCGGTGGACCACGTGCCGCGCGAGACCGGCATCGAGGTCGTGCGCGGCTCGCACCTCTGGAAGGTGGAGCGCGGCTGGGCCGGGCGCATCGAGGTGCGCGACATCGAGGCCAACCGCCGCGCCTTCGACATCGTGGGCTACGAGGTCGACGCGGGCGACGTGGTGGCTTTCAACTACCGGTCGCTGCACCATGCGGGCGCCAACGTGAACTTCAGCGAGAAGCGCAAGGCCTTCGCGATCCTCTATGCAGACGACCGACTGGCCTTGAGGCACCGCTCACCGCTGGAGACCCACGGAGCCGCATGGCATGGTGGACGGCCTATCCTCGGGGCATCGATGACCCAGGAGACCCGATGAAACCCCAACCGATCGATTACGCAGACGCCTCGGCCGAAGTGAAAGCCGTGTTCGACGACATCAAGGCATCGCGCAACGTGCCCGACGTCAACAACTTCTGGAAGTACCTGGCCAACGACCCCGCGACGCTCAAGCGCACCTGGTCGAGCCTGAAGGAAGTGATGGCGCCCGGCGCGCTCGACCCGGTGGTCAAGGAAATGATCTACCTCGCGGTGAGCGTTTCCAACGGATGCGGCTACTGCATCGCGAGCCACCACGCGGGTGCGGAAAAAGCCGGCATGACGCCCGAGATGTTCGGCGAACTCATGGCCGTGGTCGGGATGGCGAACGAGACCAACCGGCTGGTCAACGGGTATCGCGTGCCTGTCGATCCGGCGTTCGACAAGTAGGGCGCTGGGTTCGTTCGGGGCGGCACTCGCGCCGACGGTGGGCTCTGTTTCGCGAATGTCCTCCGGCCTGCGGCCTCCCCCTTGATTTCGCGAAACAGAGCCCACCGCCAGCGCGAGCGCTTTCAGAGCGGTGGTTGATCGGCGATACACCCGCAGCGTGCCCAAGTGCGCAGGGCATCGGGTGCTCCCCGCAGCGAAATCAAGGAGGAGGGGCGAAGCCCCGGGGGACATTCGCGGAGGGGAGTACCCGGTGGCCTGTGCACCCGCCCTGAATGACAACAGCATCAACCGATGGTCATCAAGCTCGCATTTCCACCAGCAGCCGCGGTATTCACGCTCAGCGCACGTTCCACCACAAGGCTTTCAAGCGGGATGCCCGTGTCCCCCAGAGCGAACGCGCGCACACCGACGATCGGCCCCGCCCGCGATGCGATGCGATGCACGACGCCAGTGAGCCCTGCCGCATCGCCGTGATGAAGAACCGCGTCGAACACCACGGTCTCCGAAGTCCAGTCGCTCGCAACGGCCACCGACTGCTGCACCTCGGCCGGCAGCGATGCACGCAGACCTTGCGCACCCGCATCCGCCGGCCAGATCGCGGTGCTGCCCACCGACAGCACGGCCGCGAGCTGCGTCAACCGGTCGGCTTCCGCATCGGCCAGGCACAACACGGCTTCGCGCGGCTGCAGCGTGTAGACGTTGCGCTCGCCCGTCGGGCCGGCCAGCGTGCGCGAGCTGCCCGAGCGCGAGAGTTCGCCGAAGCGCTGGCATTGGGTGGCCAGTGCCGCGCGGTTCGTTTCGCTGGCCCAACGGGCCAAAGCCGACAGCGCGACGGGTGATGCACCGGCCCGCGTCGGCGATGCGTTGCCCGGGTCCGCATCCGCCATCGCGCGCACCAGCACATCGTCCGGCCGCTTCGACAGCATGCGGTACATGTAGAGCGGCCCGCCCGCCTTCGGCCCCGTGCCCGACAGGCCTTCGCCGCCGAACGGCTGCACGCCCACCACGGCACCGACGATGTTCCGGTTCACATAGACGTTGCCCGCCTTCGCGTGTTCCACGATCTGCGCAATGGTTTCGTCGATGCGCGTGTGCACGCCCAGCGTGAGCCCGTAGCCGGTGCCGTTGATCTGGCCGACCAGCGCGCCCAGGTCGCGGCGGCGATAGCGCACCAGGTGCAGCACCGGACCGAACACCTCGCGCTGCAGCTCCGCGATGTTGTCGAGCTCGATCAGCGTGGGCATCACGTAGGTTCCCTGGCGCGTGTCGTGCGCGTACTCGCGGCCCTGCCGGTAGACGCGGCGGCCGCGGCTGCGCATGGTGGCGATGTGGCGCTCGATGTTGTCGCGCGCCTCGGCGTCGATCACCGGGCCCACGTCGACGGCCAGCCGCGCCGGGTTGCCGATGCAGCTCTCGGCCATCGCGCCCTTGAGCATCTCGATGAGCCGGTCGGCCGCTTCCTCCTGCACGCACAGCACGCGCAGCGCCGAGCAACGCTGGCCGGCGCTGTCGAAGGCCGAGGCCACCACGTCGGTGACGACCTGTTCGATCAGCGCGGAGGAGTCCACGATCATCGCGTTCTGTCCGCCTGTCTCGGCGATGAGCGGCACGGGCGCGCCGTCGATGCCGAGCCTTGCCGACAGCGTCTTCTGAAGAATGCGCGCGACCTCGGTCGAGCCGGTGAACATCACGCCTTGCACGCGCACATCCGCGACCAGTGCGGCGCCGACAGTCTCGCCGCGGCCCGGCAGCAGTTGAACGGCGGCGTGCGGCACACCCGCCTGCCACAGCATGCGGATCGCCTCGGCGGCGACCAGCGGCGTCTGCTCCGCGGGCTTGGCCAGCACCGGGTTGCCGGCCGCGAGCGAAGCGGCCACCTGGCCGGTGAAGATCGCGAGCGGAAAATTCCACGGGCTGATGCACACCATCGGCCCGAGCGCGCGGTGCGTGTCGTTGGAGAAATCGGTGCGTGCCTGCGCCGCGTAGTAGCGCAGGAAGTCCACCGCCTCGCGCACTTCGGCGATGGCGTTGGCATAGGTCTTTCCGGCCTCGCGTGCGAGGAGGCCGAGCAGGCGGGGTTGCTGTGCTTCGAGCAGGCCGGCCGCGCGGTCGAGCAGGGCGGCGCGTTCCGCAGGCGGCGTTGCAGCCCATGTCGTTGCGATGCCTTGGGCCTGGGATACGGCGGATTCGACATCGGCCAGCGTGGCTTCGCGTACCTGTCCGACCACATCGCGATGGTCCGCGGGGTTCAGCACATCGGCCCACCGATGAGAGGCTTCATCGCGCGGCGCGCCTTCGGCGAGCAGCGGTTCTGCGCGCCACGGTTCGGCGGCCGTGGCCCGGAGCGCTTCACCCAGCAGGCGCAGGCTGTCGTTGTTCGCGAGGTCGAGCCCTTGCGAGTTGACGCGCTGCTTGCCGTAGAGCGCAGCGGGCAATGGAATGGCCGGATGCGGCAGACCGAGGGCGCCTTCCTTTGCGGCCATGCGTTCCACCGTCGCGACCGGGTCTTCCACCAGTGCTTCGAGCGGAATCGTCAGGTCCGCGATGCGGTTGACGAAAGAGGTGTTCGCGCCGTTCTCCAGCAGCCGCCGCACGAGGTACGCGAGCAGCGTCTCGTGCGTGCCCACGGGGGCATAGATGCGGCACGGCCGGCCGAGTGGGCCGACCACCTGCTCGTAGAGCGGTTCGCCCATGCCGTGCAGGCACTGGAATTCGTACTGCCCCGGCTGGTAGCGCGACGGGTCCGCCATCGTGTAGATCGCGGCGAGCGTGTGGGCGTTGTGCGTCGCGAACTGCGGGTAGACCGCCTCGGGCGCATCGAGCAGCTTGCGCGCGCAGGCGAGGTACGAGACGTCGGTGTAGGCCTTGCGCGTGTAGACCGGGTAGCCCTCCAGGCCTTCGATCTGCGCGCGCTTGATCTCGCTGTCCCAATACGCGCCTTTCACGAGCCGCACCATGAGCCGGTGGCGGCTGCGGCGCGCAAGGTCGATCACGAAGTCGATCACGAAGGGGCAGCGCTTCTGGTAGCCCTGGATCACGAAGCCGATGCCGTTCCACCCCGCAAGCGCCGGCTCGAAGCACAGGCGCTCCAGCAGGTCGAGCGAGAGTTCGAGGCGGTCGGCTTCCTCCGCGTCGATGTTGATGCCGATGTCGTACTGCTGCGCGAGCAGCGTGAGCGCGCGCAGCACCGGGTACAGCTCGTCCATCGCGCGTGCATATTGCGCGCGGCTGTAGCGCGGGTGCAGCGCCGAGAGCTTGATGGAGATGCCCGGCCCCGCATACACGCCGCGGTGGTTCGCTGCCTTGCCGATCGCGTGGATCGCGTCTTCGTACGCGATGCGATAGCGCTTCGCATCCTCGGTGGTGAGCGCCGCTTCGCCGAGCATGTCGTACGAATAGCGAAAGCCCTCGGCCTCCAGCTCGCGCGCGTTGTCCAGCGCCTGCGCGATGGTCTCGCCGGTGACGAACTGCTCGCCCATCATGCGCATCGCCATGTCCACGCCCTTGCGGATCAGCGGCTCGCCGCCCTTGCCGATGAGGCGAGTGAGCACGGTGGACAGGCCCGTCTCGCTGTGCGTGGCCACCAGCTTGCCGGTGAGCAAGAGGCCCCAGGTCGCGGCGTTGACGAACACCGAGGGGCTGCGCCCCGCATGCGACTGCCACTGGCCGTGCGCGATCTTGTCGCGGATCAGGGCGTTGCGCGTTTCGGCATCGGGAATGCGCAGCAGCGCCTCGGCCAGGCACATCAGCGCGACGCCTTCCTGCGAGGAGAGCGCGTATTCCTGCAGCAGGCCTTGCACGAGGCCGGCGCGGCCGGCGGCGCTCTTGCGGTTGCGCAACTGCTCGGCGATGCGATGGGCGAGGGCGTGTGCTGCTTCGGCTTGGCCGGCCGGCAGGCGCGCCTGTTCGAGAAGGGGCGGCAATGCCTCGGCTTCGGGGCGCCGGCAAGCGGCGGTGATCGGCGCACGCAATGCCGAAGGCGGGGCCAGCCCGTCGGCGAAATCGATGAACGAGGAGGGCAGAGGGTCGGGGTTGTTGGCGCTCATGTCGGATCCGTGCTGGTGAGTTGTTGAATGATCTCAACCTTCTTGGCGAATATTCGTTCGAAGAATGGCCACGCGGCCGAGCAAATGACGGGTTGACGAGGTTTCTTATTTGATGGATATTTCATCCAATATGACGGAATCAACGCCAGGCCCGGCCGCCACAGCCACCACCCTCAACGACCGCATCGCCCAGCGCGTGCGCGACCTTCGCGCCTCCCGCGGCCTGTCGCTCGATGCATTGGCCACGCACTGCGGTGTCAGCCGCTCGATGATCTCTCTGATCGAGCGCGGAGAGAGCAGTCCGACCGCCGTGCTGCTCGAAAAACTCGCCACCGGCCTCGGCGTTCCGCTCGCCTCGCTGTTCGACCAAGCCGAGCCCGTTGCCAGTCCCGTGTCGCGCCTGGCCGATCAACTCCAGTGGCGCGACCCACACTCCGGCTACGTGCGCCGGAACGTGTCGCCCGGCGGCGCCATCTCGCCGATCCAGATCGTCGAGGTCAACTTTCCACCCAAGGCCCGCGTGACCTACGAGACCGGCGCGCGCGAGCCGCGCATCCACCAGCAGGTGTGGGTGCTCGAAGGCCGCATCGAGGTCACGGTCGGCGACGACCTGCACCGGCTCGACGCGGGCGACTGCCTCGCGCTCACGCTCGACCACCCGATGAGCTATCACAACCCCACGCGCAAGAGCGCGCGCTACGCCGTCGTGATCACCACGGCACCCACCTCCTGGAGATGAACGACATGACGACGACCGAAGAAACGCCCCGCATCCGTGCCCTTGCGGTGGTGAGCGATGCGGAGGTGCACGCACTGGCCGATCTGCTGATCGATTGCGTGGAAGGCGGCGCGTCGGTGAGCTTCATGTTGCCGATCACGCGCGAACGCGCCCTCGCGTTCTGGCGCAAGGTGGCCGACGGCGTGGCGCGCGGCGAACGCGTGCTGCTCGTGGCCGAAGACGCCGAGGGCCTCTTGGGCACGGTGCAGGTCGTGCTCGACCAGCCCGAGAACCAGCCGCACCGCGGCGAGGTCTCCAAGATGCTCGTGTTCCGCCGGGCGCGGCGCCGGGGCATCGGCGCGCTGCTGATGCAGGCGGCCGAGGACGCGGCGCGCGCGCACCGCAAGACGCTGCTGGTGCTCGACACATCGAGCGCCGAGGCCGAACGGCTCTATGCGCGCATGGGCTGGCAGCGCGTGGGCGTGATTCCCGGCTTCGCGCTGCTGCCGGAGGGCGAGCCGTGCGGCACTACCTTCTTCTATCTCGCGCTGGAGGCGCAGGCATGAGCGGTTCGCCGGACATCGCGGCCAGCTGAACGGCACAGATTTTTGTATCGCACCGTGTCTGGCGCCCCGCCAGATACGCAGCGCGACGAATCAGCGGGCGGATCGAAACACATGAAGGCGCGTGCCGCGATGGAATGGGCGCCTCATCCACTCGACACGAAGCCCGCCATGACCATGCCCTCGCTCCATCGTTCAGGCCGTGCGTTCGCCGCGGTCCTGCTGCTTGCTGCAACTTTCGCCGCGCAGGCGCAGTCTTCTCCGGCCTCCGACCCGCGAGGCCGCTGGGTCACCGCGAACGGCAATCTCGAAGTGGAGGTCGCGCCCTGCGGCGCCGCGTTGTGCGGCACCGTCACCAAGGTCTTCGGCAACCGCTCGATGGCACCCGGCGGCGGCGACATGCAAGCGGCCGACAAGCGCCCGGCGCTGGGCATGACGCTGCTGAAGGACTTCACGCCCGTCGATGCGACCGACCCTTCGCGCGCACCCACCGAATGGGCCGGCCAGATCTACAACCGCGAGAACGGAAAGACCTACCGCTGCAACATGACGGTGAGCACTGCGGGCAATGCGGCCGGCGAGCTGCTGCTGCATGCGTATGTCGGCATTCCGCTCTTTGGCAAGACGCAGCGCTGGGTGCGTGCCGCTGCCGACCGTTGAACGGCGCGAAGCTCTCAGCTGCGCGATTGCAGTGCGAGCTTTGCGGAAAGCCCGGCCAGCACCGTTCCCATGATCCAGCGCTGGGCCAGCCTCCAGCGGCTGCGTCGCTGAAGCGCCGAAGCAGCCCGGGCGGCAGCCAGCATGATCAGCGTGTTGCCCACCATGCTGATGGCGATCTGCAGGGCGCCAAGAAGCAGGAACTGGCCGACGATGCTGCCGCGCTGTGCGTCGATGAATTGCGGCAGGACCGCGAGGAAAAACAATGCCTGCTTCGGATTGAGGAGGTTCGTCAGGAAGCCCATGATGTACAGGCGGCGCGGACTGTCGGCAGGCAGGTCCTGAAGCTGAAATGCGGAGGGCCCGTTCTTCCTCAGTGTCTGCCAGGCCAGATACCCGAGATAGATGGCGCCCGCGAACCGCAGGGCGTCATAGGCGTAGGGGATCGCGAACAGCAACGTCGTGATGCCCAGCGCCGCGCATGCCAGGTAGAAGACCGAACCGGTCACCACGCCGGCATAGGAAACAAAACCCGCCTTGCGACCCTGCGACAAGGTGCGCGATACCAGGTAGATCATGTTGGGGCCCGGCGTGGCGACCAACCCCAACGCAAGCAGAGAGAAGGTCAGCAGGTCTTGGAAAGATGGCATGGCCGAATGTCCTCGGTGCGGGCGATCGGCGGATCGTACATGGGCGATCCTCGCCGCCGATGACCTGATTGACTGGTTGATTAACCAGTCAATTAGCGCGCCCCGAACGCCGCGTTCTCGAACAGGTCCTTGAACTCCCGCGGCTGCGAGCGCCAGTACTGGTGCGGCGCCTTCACCTGCGCGCCCAGTTCGGCGGCCGCATGCCAGGGCCAGCGCGGGTCGTACAGGATCGCGCGTGCGAGGGACACCGCATCGGCCTGTCCCTTCGCGATGATCTCCTCGGCCTGCCGCGGTTCGGTGATGAGGCCCACGGCGATGACCGGCATGCCGACCTCGGACTTCACGCGTTCGGCGAACGGCACCTGGTAGCCCGCGCCGAGTGCGATGGCCTGCTTTGGCGAGACGCCACCGCTGGACACATGAATCGCCGCGCAGCTGCGCGCTTCGAGCGCCTTCGCGAAAGCGACGGTGCCTTCGAGGTCCCACCCGTCCGGCACCCAGTCGACGGCCGACACGCGCACCCACACAGGCTTGTCGGCAGGGAAAGCCTCGCGCACCGCATCGAACACCTCCAGTGGAAAGCGCATGCGGTTTTCGAGGCTGCCACCGTATTCGTCGTCGCGGTGATTCGCCAATGGCGAGAGGAACTGGTGCAGCAGGTAGCCGTGTGCCGCGTGGATCTCCAGACCGTCGAGGCCCAGCCGTGCCGCGCGCCGTGCGGCATCGGCAAAAGCGTTGCGGATGCGCGCGAGGCCTGCTGCGTCGAGTGCGAGCGGCGGGTCTTCGGTGGGCGCATGCGGCACGGCGGAGGGGGCGTACGCCTTCCATCCATCCGGCTCGCCCGGCGCAATCTGCTTGCCGCCTTCCCATGGCGCACGGCTCGATGCCTTGCGCCCCGCGTGCCCGAGCTGCATCGCGATCTTGATGGGGGAGTGGGCCAGCATCGCCGCGAGCACGCGGGCCAGCCCCTCTTCATTGGCATCCGAGTAGAGCCCGAGGTCGCCCGGCGAGATGCGCCCTTCGGCCTCCACCGCCGTCGCCTCCAGGATCATCAGCCCCGCGCCCGAGAGCGCGAGGTGGCCCAGGTGGATCAGGTGCCAGTCGCCCGGCGTGCCCTCGGTGGCGGAGTACTGGCACATCGGCGCGATGACGATGCGGTTGTCCAGGCGAAGCGTGCCGAGGTGCAGGGGCGTGAAGAGTTGGGCTTGGCTCATGTTTTCATGAAGTGGCTGCGCAGGTGCCGCGATTCTGGAGCGGCGGCACGGCCTCTGCTGCCGGCGCCGCAGAAGCCTTGCGGCCCGCCGCGGTATGGATCAGCAGCGCTGCGATCACCATCGCCATGCCGACGGCTTCGTTCGCCGTGGGCATCTTGCCCATCGCCATGCTCATCAGCAGCGCCGACACCGGCACGAAGTTGAAGAAGGCCGTGCCCGTCACGGCCCCGAGGGTGCTCACCCCATAGTTGAAAGCCAGCACCGCGATGGCCGAAGACACCAGGCCGACGTAGAGCAGCGCTTCCCACGACAGGCGCAGGCCCTCCGCGCTCGGCATGTGCGAGAGGCCCAGCGCGCTCGCCGCGACGGCGGTGGCCAGCAGCAGTGGCCACGCAGCCAGCACGGTGAGCGCGCTGTACTCGATCACGTCCAGCCCCGGAAAGCGTGCCGCGCCGCGCGTGTACCAGACCCAGCCCAGCGTGCCGACGAAGGCCACGGCATCGCCGAAGAGCGTCGATTCACCCGCTGCCGCGTTGCCGAACAGCAGCCCCGACACGATGGCCACCCCAAGCAGCGCCAGCGCCGATGCCAGCAGCGTCGAGCGCGCGGGGCGCACGCCGTCGAGCGCCCAGCGCAGCAACTGCGTGGTCATGGGCGTGGTCGCCACGATGACCGCGCCGTGCGAGGGCACCGAATGCGCGAGGCCCACCAGCAGCATCACGCTGAAGATGCCGAAGCCTGCAAATCCGCGCAGCGCCAGCGGCCCCGCGTGCAGCCGGAGCTTGCGCCAGGGCGCCATGCCGCGCGGAAGAATGAGCAGCACGAACAGCAGCGCGGACATGCTGTAGCGGGTGAGCGTGAACCACACGGGTTCGACGTGATGGAGCACGCCCTTGCTGACGAGGAACATGCCGCCCCAGCTGGAGGTGGCGAGCAGCAGCGCGGCGATGCCGAGCAGGCGTTGACGAGGGGAGATGGTGAGCGACACGGGGAGCCTCTTGCAATGAATCGATGGCTCCAAGAATCGGGGTTCTGCCGCCCGATTTCCATTCGCTTCTTTGGACCGGGCCCTCCAAAAAAGCGAATGGCCGGCTTGCACCGAAGTGCTCACAATCCGGGCCATGGAGCTCTACCAACTCAAGACCTTTGTCGCCATCGCCAAGGAGGGCAGCCTGACCCGCGCCGCCGAGCGCGTGTTCACCAGCGCGCCGGCGGTCAGCGCGCAGCTCAAGGCACTGGAAGACGAACTGGGCGTGAAGCTCTTCGACCGCACTCCGCGCGGCATGGTGCCCACCGAAGCCGGCCACAGCCTGCTCGAAGAGGCCGAGCGCACGCTGGCCTCGGCGATGCGCATGCGCTCGGCCGCCGACCAGCTGCGCGGCGCGGCGCAGGGCGTGGTGCGCTTCGGCACGGTGGTCGATCCGGTGTCGCTCAAGCTGGGCGAGGTGCTGGTGAAGCTCGCGGAGCGGCATCCGCAGGTCACGCTGCAGCTCAAGCAGGGGCTGTCGTTCGAGACGCTGGCCGGCGTGCAGCGCGGTGACCTCGACTGCGCCTACGTGCTCAGCGACAGCGAGCAGTCCGAAGGGCTGGAACTGCGGCGCCTCGGCGTGGTCGACCTGGCCGTGGTGCTGCCGTTGCCGGTGGCAGAGGCGCATCCCGATCTCTCGCTCGACGAGCTCGTGAACCTGCCATGGGTGGGCACGCCGACGTCCTGCATCCTGCGCGTGCACCTCGACAAGCTCTTCGCGAGCGCGGGCCGCGAGTACCAGCAGGGCCGCACCGCCGACGGCGAAAGTGCGATCCGCAGCATGGTCGCGAGCGGCATGGGCGCGGGGATGATGCGGCTCGACCAGGCGGAGCAGGGGGCGCGCCATGGAGAGCTTGCGATATGGAATGGCTGGCGGTCGCACACGTGGCTGTGCTGGGTCGCGCCTGTCGATGGCAGGCGTGCCGTGTCGGTCGATGCGGTGCGTGGCGCGGTGATGGACGCCTGGGCCTGAAATCGTTCGGGGCGGCACCCGCCCCGAACCGCCCGGCAAGTAGCGTGCGCGACACCGCCCGGCAATATTTACATCTGCCCGCCACGGTTCTTACGAGTTTCGTCTTACGGCCATGACGAACGGCTTATTGACCGGCTCGTCGCGCCGCCGCTACCTTCGAATCGCGCTCCATCCGGAGCGCGATCTGCATTGGAAAAACGGAAAACTACATGGCTCATTCTTCACTGCCGTCGTCCGTCCGGACCGGCTGCGCCGGACTGCGCTGGCACCACCTCCTGGCCTCGGTCGCGCTGCTCGCGGCCACCGCTTTCGCATCGGCCGCCGAACCGGCCAAGGACCATCCGCTGGTCGGGCGCTACGAAGGTTCCGTGCTCGACGCGTTCCAGAGCAACGCCTATGACGAAGTCGGCCTCATCCGCGGGCCCATCAAGCACGCGGACAAGACGAACCCCGATGCGCTCAAGGTGGCGGGCAAGGTCTCGCTCTATTACTACAAGCTGCCTGACGGGCGCTCGCTGCTCGAGGTGCAGCGCAACTACGAAGCCAGCCTCAAGGCCAAGGGCTTCCAGCTGAAGTTCAGCTGCGCGACGACCGATGGCAGCTGCTACAGGAAGGACCCGGACCGCGAGACCCCGTACACCGATGTCTCGGGCCTGGCCAACGCCATCGACACGCCCGAGTGGCCGCAGATCGGCCGCGGGCGCCAGTTCGTCAGCAACTACTTCGAGAACAGCGGCCGCTACGTGCTCGCGCAGTACGACGGCCCGACCGGCACGGTGTACGCCAGCATCGCGCTGGCCGAGAGCACGCCGGGCAAGGGCAACTTCGCCTTCGTTCGCGTGGTCGAGACGAAGGCGATGGAAGCCGACAAGATCGTCTTCGTCGATGCCACCGCCATGCAGAAGGGGCTCGCGGAGAAAGGCCGCGTCAACCTCTACGGCATTCACTTCGACCTGGACAAGGACACGATCAAGCCCGAGTCGCAGCCCACCATCGACGAGATCGCCAAGCTCATGCGCGCCAACCCGCAACTGCGCGTGCAGGTGGTGGGCCACACCGATGCGCAGGGCGAGGAGCCGCACAACGCGGACCTCTCGCGCCGCCGCAGCGTGTCGGTCATCGCGGCGCTGGCGAAGACGGGTGTCGATGGCCGTCGATTCACCTCGCGCGGCGCCGGATCGAAGGAGCCCGTGGCACCGAACACGAGCGAGGAGGGCCGCGCGAAAAACCGGCGCGTGGAGCTGATGCGCCTTTAGCCCCTCTACCTGAGCACTGCCTGAATGAAGTAGCGCCCGAAGAGTGCCCGGCGTCCCGGGTTATCGGGATGGCAGGCGGCGTCGTGCCCTGTCATCATTCGCGGTGGAATGACGCACGAACCGAACTCTCTCGCCGATCTGTTGAACCGCGCCAGGCTTGCCCTGGCCGATGCCGGGGGCGCACTGCCCCTTGCATCGCCCGCCACCGCGGAGGCGGGATGCGTGGTGTTCTTCGCCATGGGCGAAGGCGAAAGCCGGGCCCGCGTGGCGTCCGGACGCGGGCCGGACATCGAGGCCGCATGGAAGCGGGGCGCCGATGCGGCGGCCCTCCAGGCCAAGCGCGGCGACCGGCCTTTCGAGCGCCTGCGCGCGGAAATCGTCGACACGGTCACGGCCATGAGCTGGGGCGAGTTGAAGGCGAAGATGGCGCAAACCAAGCGCAACTACTTCAACCTCGGCATCGCCTTCGACGCGCGCTTCAAGCACGCGATGCTTGCCCAGGAGATGCAGGGCGCGGCGGTTCTCTACAGCGGCGAGGTCGAGCACGCACTGCCCAACCTCGCCAACCTGCGGCTGTACGCCAAGCGCCGCTTCGGCACGGAGATCGACTTCCCCTCGGACGACGCCGCGCCCGTGTGGTGCTTCACCACCCGCGCGGTGTACGTCGATGCCGCGGGCGCCTGGCCGATCACCGCCGAAGGCCAGGCCGCGGGCTTTCGCCGGCTGGACGACTGGAACGCGCGGCAGGTGCGCGCCATGATCGATTCGGCGAGCGACTACCTCGCCGAACAGGTCAAGCCCACGGGCGAATTCCACTACGGCTGGTTCCCCTGCTTCGACCGCGCCATTCCCACCTACAACACCCTGCGCCACGCCAGCACCACCTACGCGATGCTCGAAGCCTGGGAGCTCACCCGCAGCGCCACGCAGAAGGCGGCCATCGACCGCTCGCTGGGCATCCTCACGCAGCGGCTGATCCGGCAGGTGCCATTGCCCGACGGCGCGCAGGCGGCGCTTCTGGTGGACGTCGGCAACGAGGTCAAGCTCGGCGGCAACGCGGTCTGCCTGCTCGCACTGGTGAAGTACACCGAGCTCACCGGCGACCGGCAGTACATGACGCTGATGGAGCAGCTCGCCCTGGGCATCCGCGCCATGCAGGACACGAAGAGCGGGCGCTTCGTGCATGTGCTCAACTTCCCCAAGCTCGACATCAAGGATGCGTTCCGGGTCATCTACTACGACGGCGAGGCCGCCTTCGGGCTGATGCGCCTCTATGGGCTCACGCGCGACGAGCGCTGGCTCGCGGTGGTGGAAAAAGCCTTCGACCATTTCATCGCCGCCAAGCACTGGCAGGCGCACGACCACTGGCTGAGCTACTGCGTCAACGAGCTCACGCGCTACCGGCCCGAGACGCGCTATTACCAGTTCGGCCTGCAGAACGTGGCCGGGTACCTGGACTTCGTGCTGGAGCGCATCACCACCTTCCCGACGCTGCTCGAATTGATGATGGCGGCGCGCGAGATGGTGCTGCGCATCGATGCCGACCCGGCGCTGCGCCCGTTGCTGGCGGGCCTGGACCGCGAGAAGTTCGACCGCGCGCTGGAGCATCGCGCGCGCTATCTGGCCAACGGCCACTTCTGGCCCGAGCTGGCGATGTTCTTCCGCAACCCGGACCGCATCGCGGGCTCGTTCTTCATCAAGCACCACAGCTTCCGGGTGCGCATCGACGACGTGGAGCACTACCTCTCGGGCTATGTGGCGTACCACCGGATGCTGCAGAAGCGCGAGGCGCAGCAGGCCGAAGCCGGTGCCGCGGAAACGGCCGCCGCATCGGGCCCGCGCGGCGTGGTGGCCTGGGGCGGCGACGTGAACCTGGGCCGGCGCCAGCACTACCGGGTGGCCGAACTGGGCGGACCGCAGGCGATGCTCGGCAACATCGCCGCGTTGCGCGATGCGGACCTGCGCATCGTCAATCTCGAATGCGTGGTCGCGACCACCGGCGAGCAGGGTGCCGACAAGGACGAGACCGGCGCCTACTACTACCGTGCGCGGCCCGAGATGATCGACGTGCTGACGGCCGCGCGCATCGACCTCGTGAGCACCGCCAACAACCACAGCGGCGACTACGGCCCGCAGGCCCTGCTGGAGCAGAAGACGCTGCTGGACGCCGCGGGCATCGGTTCGGCGGGCACCGGCCCCGACCTCGAGGCCGCGCTGCAGCCGGTGATGGCCCGCGCCGGCGAGGTGCGCGTGGCGCTGTTCTCGCTCGATGCCACGCAGCCGAAATTCGCGGCCACGGCCTGGCATCCGGGCGGCGCGTATCTGCCGCTGGCCGACCCCGCCGAATGGACCGCGACGCTCGCGCCGCGCATCGCGCGGGCGCGGTCGCACGCCGACGTGGTGCTGGTGGCGGTGCACTGGGGCGACAACCTGGAGACCGTGCCCTCGCGCGCCGAGATCGCGGTGGGCCACGCGATCATCGATGCGGGCGCCGATGCCATCCTCGGCACCTCGGCGCATGTGCTGCAGGGCATCGAGATCTACCGCGGGCGGCCGATCATCCACGACGCGGGCGACCTGCTGTTCGATGCGATGCGCGGCGATGCGTGGAGCGCGGGCATCTTCTCGCTCACGCTCCATCCGCACGGTGTCGAGCGGGTGCAGTTCACGCCCATCCGCGTGGACTTCGGTTTTTCCGAAGCGTACGAAGGCGATCGCGCGCGTGCTGCGAGCGAACGCTTCGCCGCCCAATGCCACGCGCTGGGCACGCAGGTCTTCCCGACGCCGGAGGGCGGCTGCGTGCTGCACCTGGCGCCACCGGCGCGGGAGGTGCTGCCGCGACAACCGCTGCAACCGGTGACGGCCGAAGCGACGGTGGCGCGCCCCGCCTCGCCGCCCTTGCGCAGCGCCAGGCCCGGTTGGGTCGTCGATGCCGTGCCCGCGGACGCGGCCATGCCGCCGCTGAAGATCGGACCGCTGCGCCTCGTGGGCATGCGCTGCATGCCCAACCAGGTCTTCGGCCGCCAGCTGCTGTGGGTGGAGTCGTTCTGGACGGTCGACGCGCCGGTCGATGCCGACCTGCGCTTGCAGTTCCGCGCGCTGCCCATGCGCAGCAAGACCATGCCGGCCTGGGGCGAGGGCATGGACCACGACCCCTGCGACTGGATGTGGCCGACCAGCCGCTGGACGCCCGGGCGCATCTACCGCGACCGCTACGGCCTGCGGCCGCCGCTCGCGCGCCAGATGGAAAGCGATGTGCTGCAGCTCGAAGTGCGCCTGCGCGGCGCGCCCGAGCTGCCCGCGGCGCGGCGGCTTCCCGTGTGGTGCGGCCTGCGCATGCCCGGCGTGCCGGTGCCGCTGCCCGAGACCCGCGCGCCGGTGCTCTCGGTCAACCTGCCGGGTGCCAGCCGCGAGTCCGGACCGGTGTGGACGGCCGAGCAGCTCGCGCAGATCACCGGCGGCCAGTGGCTGGTGCCGCCGCCCGCGGGCTGGTCGGTGCAGTCGGTGGTGCGCCTTCCGATGCACCTGAAGGTGCGGCCGGGGCCGGCGCTGTTCGTCGCATCGGACTACCGCACGCTGGCCGCGCACGAGAACTTCAGCCACGCGCTGGAAGACTGGGACCAGCACGACGACCTTCCGCGCCTGCACACCCAGTGCGCGGGCGCGATCGTGCAGCACGCGGTCGAAGGGCTGCCGCCGGACTTTCCGCTGCTGCAGGTGCCCGACCCGATCCGTGCGCTGCTCTCGCTCGGCGCGGCCGCGCGGGCGCGCTACAAGGGGCTGGTGGTGGGCGTCACCGGCACGGTGGGCAAGTCGTCCACCATCGCGATGGTGCGCGACCTGCTGCCGCCGGGCGCGCGCGTGCTCACCACGGTGGAGAACAACAACTCGCGCGTCGGCGTGCCCGGTGCCATGGCGAGCCTGGGGCCCGACGTGGACGTCTGCATCCTGGAGATGGCGCAGAGCGCGCTGTGGATGGACCGCGGGCCGATCTCGCTGGAGGCGCGCCCGCATGTGGCGATCCTCACCGAGGTGGGGATCTCGCAAACCGCCAAGACCAACACGCTGGAGAAGACGGCCGAGTACAAGTCGCGCATCTTCCTCGGGCTGGAGCCCGGCGGCATCGCCGTCGTGAGCGGGCACATTCCCTACCTCGCGAAGGTCGTGAAGGCCGTGATGCGCACGGCCGCCAAGGTGTGGACCGTGGGCACCGGGCCGGGCGACAACATCCGCCTGCTCGATGCGCGCCCCGAATCCTCGGGCTGCCGCGTGCGGCTCTCGTTCAAGGGGCGCATCCACGAGTACCTGTTTCCGGTGGCCAGCATCGGGCTGGTGCGCAACTCGGCGCTGGCCTTCGCCGCGATCGTGGCGATGGGCTTCGATGCCGAGGAAGCCAGCGCGCGCATGCCCCACGTGCGGCTGCCTGCCTCGGTGATGCAGGTGGAGCCGCTGCGCACCCGCAGCGGTGCGCTGGTCACGCTGGTCGACGACAGCTGGAACGCCGAGGTCATGTCGATGCGCAACGCGATGAGCTTCGTGCGCAGCTACCGCGCACCGTCCGGCAATGCACCGGTCGCCCGCAAGGTCGGCGTGCTCGGGCGCATCGTGAACCTGGGCGAGCAGGCCGAGGCGATGCACCGCGGGCTGGCCGAGCCGCTGCTGGCCTCGGGCATCGCGCACCTGGTGACGCACGGCGACGAGATGCGCTGGCTGCGCGAAGAGGTGCCCGCGAGCCTGCTCGGCCCGCATTTCGACAACGCGGCCGAACTGACCCTCTACCTCGGCGAGTTCCTGCGCGATGGCGACCTGCTGCTGGTGAAAGGCGACCGCGACCGCTCGGACTTCGGCACCATTCCTTCGCTGTTGAAGAAGCTGTGACCACGCCGCCTGTCATGCCCGCCCTGTGGCGACATCGGCGCCTCGCGTTCGTGCTGCTCGCGTTGATGCAGGCCGCCTGTGCGCAGCGCGCCGGCGCCGACCTGCGCGCGCCGGGCACACCGACCGCACGCGGGGCGGCCGCCGAAGACGAGGTGCTGCACTGGAACCAGCCGGCCGTGCGCGCGAACTGCCCCGACCGCCGCGGCTACCTCTGGGTGCAGCCGGTCGAGGGGCCGGCCTGCATCCGCTACTTCGCGAGCGACGAGATCGATGGCGCGCGCGTGGCCATCGTGCAGTTCTCGGGCGATCGCGACAGCGTGATGGACCAGCCGCCCACGCGCATTTCCGGCAACACCGAGGCGCTGCGCACGCTCGATGCGCAACGCAGCCGCGACCGCGCGGGCGTGCCGTGGATCTTCATGGCGCGGCCCGGCACGTACGGCTCTTCGGGCGACCACCGGAGGCGCCGCGAGCCCGTGGAGTTCCACGCGCTCGATGCGGCGCTCGATGCGCTCATGCAGCGCCACCAGCTGCAGCGCATCGTGATCCTGGGGCACAGCGGCGGCGCGACCGCCGGTGCCGCGCTGCTCACCATGGGCCGCACGCGCGTGGCCTGCGCGGTACTGACCTCGGGCGCCTACGGGCTGCTGGAGCGCGCGCGCATGCTGGGCATGTCGAAGGGCGGACGCACCGACACCACGGGCAGCACGCAGTTCTACGATCCGCTCGATCATGTGGACGGCATCGTGCGCGACCCGGCGCGGCGCATCGTGCTGATCGGCAATCCCAACGACAGGAACACGCCCTTCGCCCTGCAGCAGCGCTTCGGCGATGCGGTGGCGAAGGCGGGCCATCGCATCGAGCTGAAAACGCATGCGGCGGAGCCACCCACTTACCACGACCTCACCGATCGCATCGGCCTGCAGACCGCATCGCTGTGCGCGCGCGAGGCGCTGTTTCCACCCATCCCTGGAGCCGAATGAGCAGCATCACTTCACATGAATACGGCCGCATGCCCGATGGGCGCGTCGTGACCGAATACACCCTGGACAACGGCCGCGGCCTCAGCCTCCGCGCCATCAACCACGGCGGCATCGTCACCGCGCTGCGCGTGCCCGACCGGCACGGACAGGCTGCGAACATCGTGCTGGGGCTGCCCTCGCTCGACGACTACCTTAAGCCGCATCCGCACTTCGGCACCATCGTCGGCCGCTATGCGAACCGCATCGCGGCCGGGCGGTTCTCGCTCGATGGCGCCGCCTGCCAGGTGGGCCTGAACGACGGCGCGAATTCCTTGCACGGCGGCGCGAAGGGTTTCGGCACGCGCTTCTGGCAGATCGAGCCGGTGTCCGCGGAGGATGCGCGCGGCGACATCGCCATCGAGCTGCGCTACACGAGCGCCGATGGCGAAGAAGGCTATCCGGGCGAAGTGCAGCTCACGGTGCGCTACACGCTCTCGGCGAACGAGAACACCTGGCGCATCGACTACCGCGCGACGACCGACAAGCCGACGGTGCTGAACCTGAGCCACCACGACTACTTCAACCTCGCCGGCAGCGGCGATGTGATGGACCATGTGCTGACGCTGCCCGCAAGCCGCTACTGCCCGGTGGATGCGACGCTGATCCCGCTCGGGCTGGAAGAGGTGGGCGCGACGCCCTTCGATTTCCGGGCACCGTCGCGCATCGGCGAGCGCATCCGCGAAGGGCACGCGCAGTTGCTGCGCGCGCACGGCTACGACCACAACTGGGTTCTCGATGGGGACCGCGGCGGCGATGGCCTCGCATGGGCCGCGCGCCTGCTACACGAAGCCTCGGGCCGCGTGATGGAAGTGCACACCACCGAACCCGGCGTGCAGTTCTATTCGGGCAATTTCCTCGACGGCAGCCTCATGGGGGCGCAGGGGGCGAGCCTGCGCCAGGGCGACGGCCTCTGCCTGGAGACGCAGCACTACCCGGATTCGCCGAACCAGCCCGGCTTTCCATCGACCGTGCTGCGGCCGGGCGAGGTGTTCCGCAGCACGACGGAACACCGCTTCAGCGTCGCCGGCTGAAGCCTCGTGTCAGCCGGCGAACAAGGCGGCCGGCACGCCGGGGCTGCCGATGCGCACGGCGAACAGGCCGCCGGCCAGCGGCTCGCTCTTCAACTGTTCTTCGGTGCGGCCGTTGCGCGCGGTCGTGATGTAGAGCGTCTGCATGTCCGCGCCGCCGAAGGCGCAGTCGGTGACGTTGCTCGCGGGCAGCGGAATGCGGGCGAGTTCCGCCGCGGTCACCGGGTCGTGGCAGGTGACACAGGCGCCGTCCCAGTGCGCGATCCACAGGCGCCCGGCCGCGTCGGTGGTCATGCCGTCGGGCAGGCCGTCCGGCTTGGGAAAACGGTGCCACACGCGGCGGTTCGACACGGTGCCCGCTTCCATGTCGAAGTCGTAGGCGTAGAGGTTGTTGAGCACCGTGTTGTTGAAGTACATGGTGCGTCCGTCGGCGGACCACGTGGGGCCGTTGGTCACCTCGAAGCCGTCGTCGTGCTTCGTGCAGCGGCCGTCGGCGTCGTAGCGATAGAGCGCGCCGGTGGGCGCCTTGCAGTCGAAGTCCATGCTGCCGCCCCAGAAGCGGCCGCGGCTGTCGCACTTGCCGTCGTTGAAGCGGTTGTTGGTGCGCTCGGGTTCGGGCTGGTGCAGGTAGCGCGGCTTCGCGCCGGCGCCCGGCAGCTGGGTCGTGTCGAAGAGCGCGAAGCCGCGGCGCAGCGTGAGCACGAGGCCCGGTGCGTTCGCGCGTTCCGAGATCGCGGTGATCTCCTCATCGAACTGCCAGGCCCGCCGCGCGCCGTCCGACGGGCGGAACCAGAACAGGCGCGGCGTGAGGATGTCGATCCAGTAGAGCGCCTGCTCGCGCTCTGACCACAGCGTGCCTTCGCCCAGGTTCGCCTCGGCCGGCCAGATGCATTCGGGGGAGCCCTCGATCGAGGGCGCGGTGTAGCTCGTCATTGTTTTCCTTGTCATGTCTCCTTGACGCGGCGGATCGTATCAAGGCATATTGATAATTGAAATCAAACAATATGGAATAGATCGATATGCTTTTTGCAATGTCAGTTTTCCATCTCACCGGAGACCCTTCTTGAATTCACCCCAACTCTCGATCCATCCGAGCCTGAAAGACCGCACCGTGTTCGTCACCGGTGGTGGCAGCGGCATCGGCGCGGCCATCGTCGCCGCCTTTGCGGCGCAAGGCGCGCGGGTGGCTTTCATCGACATCGCCGAGAGCGCCAGCGCGGCGCTCGCGCAGCAGATCGTCGAGGCCGGCCATGCGGCGCCCTGGTGGCGCGCCTGCGACGTGCGCGACATCGGCGCGCTGCAAGGCGCCATCGCCGATGCGGCCGCCGCGCTCGGCGACTTCGCGGTGCTGGTCAACAACGTGGCGAGCGACGACCGCCACACGCTCGAATCGGTCACGCCCGACTACTACGACAACCGCATGGCGATCAACGAGCGGCCGGCGCTGTTCGCCATTCAATCGGTGGTGCCCGGCATGAAGCGGCTGGGCTTCGGCTCGGTGGTGAACCTCGGCTCCACGGGCTGGCAGACGAAGGGCTCGGGCTATCCCTGCTATGCCATTGCGAAGTCGTCGGTGAACGGCCTCACGCGCGGTCTCGCGGTGGACCTGGGCAAGGACCGCATCCGCATCAATACCGTGTCGCCCGGCTGGGTGATGACCGAGCGGCAGGTGAAGCTGTGGCTCGATGAAGAGGGTGAGAAGGCCCTCAAGCGCAACCAATGCCTGCCCGACAAGCTGATGCCGGAAGACATCGCGCGCATGGTGCTGTTCCTCGCGTCGGACGACGCGAAGATGTGCACCGCGCAGGAGTTCACTGTGGACGCCGGTTGGACCTGAACAGGCACTCCCCCAGGCTCCGCGCACTTCGTGTCGCTTCTCCTACCCCCTCGCCCGGGGCAACGCCAGCGGCCCGGCGAAGCCGGTTCCGCGGCATTCCCCGAATGAACCCGTCGGTCAGTCGATCTCGAGTTTTCGGCCGTAGACGCTCATGCTGGCGGTCTTGAGCGCCTTCATCATCACGCGGGCCGCGGGCGACAGCAGCCGGTCGGTGCGCGTGATGATGCCGAACTGGTCCATGTGGCAGGGCATGTCCAGCGGCAGCAGCGACACGATGCCGTGCGATGCGTAGTAGCGCGCCACGTCGGTCGCGAGCACCGCCAGCATGTCGCTCTGCTGCAGCATGCGGGTGATGAAGAGCAGCGCCGAGCTCTCGATGGTGTTGGTCGGCGGCGCGAGGCCTTCTTCCTGGAACATCAGCTCGAAGCGGTGGCGCAGCACGCTGCCCGCGGGCGGCACGATCCAGCCGGCGCCGACCACGTCGCGCAGCGTGAGCCCGCTCTCGCCGAGCATCGGATGGCCCGGCCGCACCAGCGCGCACACCGGCTCCTCGCTCAGCGCCTCGTAGCGCAGTTGCGACTTGTCGTGTTCGGCAAAGAGCCGGGCCACGAGGATGTCGAGCTTGCCCTGCTCGAGCCGCTCGATCAGCACCGGGCTGGTTTCGATTTCCAGCGACACGCGCAGGTCGGGCTGCTCGCGCTTGACCATCGCGACGGCCGGCGGCAGCAGCGCCAGCCCCGGCGCGGTGATGGCGCCCACGCTCACCTGCCCGAAGCGGCCGGCCTTGAGCGCGGTGAGTTCGTCGTGCGCCTGGTTCAGGCTCGCGAGCGCGACGCGGGCGTGGCGGATCATCGTCTCGCCGTACCAGGTGGGCCGCATGCCGCGCGGCAGGCGATCGAACAGCGGCACCTCCAGCACGTCCTCCAGGTCCTTGAGCAGTTTCGACGCGGCCGGCTGCGTCATGTTGAGCACCTGCGCCGCGCGGTGGATGTTGCCTTCTTCCGCCAGCGCGACCAGCAGCAGGAGCTGCCGTGTCTTGAGCCGCGCGCGAATAAACCAGTGGTTGTAGTTGGTCATGACTTGGTGGAACTAAGGGCTTATCGGGTTTTCCAGAATCCTTTGATCGATATGCATTTTGTCGAAAAAACGATTGGATCGATATCAATTCTGTTCCTAGACTCACGCCACTTCAAACAAAGAGACAAAGATCGGCGCCCTCGTGATCCACGGTGAGATCCATCAGAACGTGCGGCAGTACATCAACGGCCGCTGGGAAACCAGCGCGACCACCGGTGTGAGTGCCAATCCGTCGGACACCAGCGAGGTGGTCGCCGAGTACGCACGTGCCGACCGCCGCCAGGCCGAAGCCGCCATCCGCGCGGCCACCGAGGCCTTTCCGCACTGGAGCCACAGCACCCCGCAGCGCCGCGCCGACGTGCTCGACCGCATCGGCGCCGAGCTCCTGGCGCGCAAGGACGAACTGGGCCTGCTGCTGGCGCGCGAGCAGGGCAAGACGCTGCCCGAGGCCGTGGCCGAGACGGCGCGCGCGGGGCAGGTCTTCAAGTTCTTCGCGGGCGAAGCGCTGCGCGGCGGCGGTGGCGAGAACATGGCCTCCACGCGCGCCGGCGTGCAGGTCGACGTGACGCGCGAGGCGGTCGGCGTGACCGGGCTCATCACGCCGTGGAACGCACCCTTCGTGATTCCCGCCTGGAAGATCGCGCCCGCGCTGGCCCATGGCAACAGCGTGGTGTTCAAGCCGGCCGAGCTGGTGCCGGCCTGCGGCTGGGCGCTGGCCGAGATCATCAGCCGCGCGGGCCTCCCGGCGGGCGCCTTCAACCTCGTGATGGGCAGCGGCCGCGAAGTGGGCCAGGCGCTGGTCGACAGCGCACTGGTCGATGCGCTGAGCTTCACAGGCTCCGCCGCCAACGGCGAGCGCGTGCTGCAGGCGGCCGCCACCCGGCGCGCGAAGGTGCAGCTGGAAACCGGCGGCAAGAACGCGCTCGTGGTGCTGGCCGATGCCGACCTCGACCGCGCGGTCGACTGCGCGGTGCAGGGCGCCTACTTTTCCGCCGGCCAGCGCTGCACGGCATCGAGCCGGCTCATCGTCGAGGCGGCTGTGCACGACGCCTTCGTGGCGAAGCTGCGCCAGCGCCTGAAGACACTGAAGATCGGCCACGCCCTCGAGCGCGGCATCGACATCGGCCCGGTGGCCGACGAAGAGCGCCTGGCGATGAATCTCGCGTGGGTCGACATCGCGCGGGAAGAAGGGGCAGAGCATGTGTGGGGCGGCGAGGCGCTCGAGCGCTCGACGCCCGGCCACTACATGAGCCCCGCGCTGTTCCTCGCGAAGCCGGCGCACCGCATCGCGCGGGAAGAAATCTTCGGCCCCCTGGCCTGCGTGCTGCGCGCCGACGACTACGACCAGGCGCTGGCGCTGTGCAACGACACGCCCTTCGGGCTCTGCGCGGGCATCTGCACCAATTCGCTCAAGCACGCGATGCATTTCAGGCGCCATGCCGTGGTCGGCATGACGATGGTCAATCTGCCGACCGCGGGGGTGGACTTCCACGTGCCCTTCGGCGGCCGCAAGGGGTCGGGCTACGGGCCGCGCGAACAAGGGCGCCATGCCGCGGAGTTCTACACGACCGTGAAGACCGGCTACATGCTGGCCTGACGGACGGGGTTTCATCGAGTACGCCATCACACGAACCACAGACTCATCAAGAAGGAGACAGCCATGACCATGAATCGCCGCACCCTCAACACCGCGCTCGCCGCCGCCGCTCTCGGCGGCATGCTGCCGGCCTCCGTCCTCGCGCAGAAGAAGCTCGTGCTCGGCTTCGCGCAGGTGGGCGCCGAGAGCGAATGGCGCACCGCCAACACCGAGTCGATCAAGTCCTCGGCCAAGGAGGCGGGCATCGAGCTCAAGTTCTCCGACGCGCAGCAAAAGCAGGAGAACCAGATCAAGGCGATCCGCTCGTACATCGCGCAGAAGGTCGACGTGATCGCGTTCTCGCCGGTGGTCGAATCGGGTTGGGAAACCGTGCTGCGCGAAGCCAAGGCCGCCAAGATCCCGGTGGTGCTGACCGACCGCTCGGTGAACACCAAGGACGACACGCTCTACGTGACCTTCATGGGCTCCGACTTCGTCGAGGAAGGCCGCAAGGCCGGCCGCTGGCTCGTCGAGAAGATGAAGGACCAGAAGGGCGAGGTGAACATCGTCGAGCTGCAGGGCACCGTGGGCTCCGCGCCGGCCATCGACCGCAAGAAGGGCTTCGAGGAAATCATCAAGGCCGACCCGAAGTTCAAGATCATCCGCTCGCAGACCGGCGACTTCACCCGCGCCAAGGGCAAGGAAGTGATGGAAGCCTTCCTCAAGGCCGACGGCAAGAAGATCAACGTGCTCTTCGCGCACAACGACGACATGGCGATCGGCGCGATCCAGGCCATCGAGGAAGCCGGCATGAAGCCTGCGAAGGACATCACCATCATCTCCATCGACGGGGTGAAGGGCGCGTTCGAAGCCATGATCGCCGGCAAGCTCAATGTGTCGGTGGAATGCAGCCCGCTGCTCGGGCCGCAGCTCATGCAGGCCGTGAAGGACATCAAGGCCGGCAAGCCGCTGCCCAAGCGCATCGTGACCGAAGAGGGCATCTTCCCGATGGAAGTGGCCGCAAAAGAATTCCCGAACCGCAAATATTGAGTACTCCCCCAGGCTACGCGCACTTCGTGTCGCTTCGCCAACCCCCTCGCCGGGGGCAACACCAGCGGCCCGGCAAAGCCGGTTCCGCGGTGTTCCTTGAAAAAGACAACGCCCATCAAAGAAAGACGGAGTTCATCGCACCATGAAACGCAACTTCCTCAAGGCCTCGCTCGCGGGCCTGGCCTTCGCCATCGTCGGCTTCACGCCCCTTGCCAATGCGCAGGACAAGGGCCTGATCGCCATCTCGATGCCTACCAAGTCGTCGGCCCGCTGGATCGCCGACGGCGCGAACATGGTCAAGTACTTCAAGGACAAGGGCTACAAGACCGACCTGCAGTACGCGGACGACGACATCCCGAACCAGCTCGCGCAGATCGAGAACATGGTGACCAAGGGCTCCAAGGTGCTGGTGATCGCGGCCATCGACGGCACCACGCTCTCCGACGTGCTGCAGAAGGCGGCCGACAAGGGCGTGAAGGTCATCGCGTACGACCGGCTCATCAAGGGCTCCAAGAACGTCGACTACTACGCCACCTTCGACAACTTCCAGGTCGGCGTGCTGCAGGCGCAGTCCATCGAGGCGGCGCTGGGGTTGAAGAGCGGCAAGGGCCCGTTCAACATCGAGCTGTTCGGCGGCTCGCCGGACGACAACAACGCCTTCTTCTTCTACAACGGCGCGATGTCGGTGCTGGAGCCCTACATCAAGAGCGGCAAGCTCGTGGTGCGCAGCAAGCAGATGGGCATGGACAAGGTCGGCACGCTGCGCTGGGACGGCGCCGTGGCGCAGGCGCGCATGGACAACCTGCTGTCGGCCTACTACACCAAGGACCGCGTGGATGCGGTGCTGTCGCCGTACGACGGCCTGTCCATCGGCATCCTGTCGTCGCTCAAGGGCGTGGGCTACGGCTCGGGTTCGCAGCCGATGCCCGTCGTCTCGGGCCAGGACGCCGAGGTGCCTTCGGTCAAGTCGATCCTGCGCAAGGAACAGACCTCCACCGTGTTCAAGGACACGCGCGAGCTGGCCAAGGTGACGGTCGCGATGGTCGACGCCATGCTCTCGGGCAAGACGCCCGAAGTGAACGACACCAAGACCTACAACAACGGCATCAAGGTCGTGCCCTCGTACCTGCTCAAGCCGGTGAGCGTGGACGCCTCGAACTGGAAGCAGGTGCTGGTGGACAGCGGCTACTACAAGGAAAGCCAGGTCAAGTGAGCACGGTGAGCGGAGACGGAGGCACGATCCTCGAGATGCGCGGGATCACCAAGACGTTCCCGGGCGTGAAGGCGCTCAGCAACGTCAACCTCGCGGTGCGCGCGGGGGAAATCCACGCGGTGGTCGGCGAGAACGGCGCGGGCAAGTCGACGCTCATGAAGGTTTTGAGCGGCGTCTACCCGTGCGACTCGTACACCGGCGAGATCCATTTCGAGGGCGAGCTTCGCCGCTTCAAGACGATTGCCGACAGCGAGAAGCTGGGCATCATCATCATCCACCAGGAGCTCGCGCTGGTGCCGCTGCTCTCGATTGCCGAGAACCTGTTTCTGGGCAACGAGATCGCGAGCGGCGGCGTGATCGACTGGTTCGCCGCCTATGCGAAGACGCGCGAGCTGCTCGCCAAGGTGGGCCTGAAAGAGCTGCCCACCACGCTGGTGACCGACCTGGGCGTCGGCAAGCAGCAGCTGGTGGAAATTGCGAAGGCGCTGGCCAAGGAGGTGAAGCTCCTGATCCTCGACGAGCCCACCGCCAGCCTCAACGAGAACGACAGCGATGCGCTGCTGACCCTGTTGCTCGAACTCAAGCGCCAGGGCATCGCATCGATCCTCATCTCGCACAAGCTCAACGAGATCGCCAAGGTGGCCGATTCGATCACCGTGCTGCGCGACGGCGCCACGGTCGAGACGATGGACTGCCGCGGTGCGCCGATCAGCGAAGACCGCATCATCCGCGGCATGGTCGGGCGCGACATGGAGCACCGCTACCCGCAGCGCTCGCCGAAGATCGGCGAGACGGTGTTCGAGGTGCGCGACTGGCGCGTGCACCACGCGCTGCACGCCGACCGCGAGCAGATCAAGGGCGTGAACCTGCATGTGTGCCAGGGCGAGATCGTCGGCATCGCGGGCCTCATGGGCGCGGGGCGCACCGAGCTCGCGATGAGCGTGTTCGGCAAGTCGTACGGGCAGCGCATCAGCGGCTCGGTGCTCATGCACGGCAAGCCGGTGGACGTGAGCACCGTGCGCCGTGCCATCGACCACGGCATCGCCTACGTCACCGAGGACCGCAAGGGCCTGGGGCTGGTGCTGGAGGAAGGCATCCGCAAGAACATCAGCCTCGCGAACCTCGATGCGATTTCCGAACGCTCGGTGATCGACGACGGCCGCGAATTCAAGGTCGCCAACGACTACAGGAAGGCGCTGAACATCCGCTGCTCGGGCGTCGAGCAGCTGGTGGTCAACCTGTCGGGCGGCAACCAGCAGAAGGTGGTGCTGAGCAAGTGGCTCTTCACCAAGCCGGAACTGCTGATATTGGACGAACCCACGCGCGGCATCGACGTGGGCGCCAAGTACGAGATCTACACCATCATCGACCAGCTCGCGAACGAGGGCAAAGGCATTCTCATGATTTCTTCCGAACTGCCCGAGCTCTTGGGCATGTGCGACCGCATCTACGTGATGAACGAGGGGCGCTTCGTGGCCGAGTTCACCGCGGCCGAGGCGTCGCAGGAGCGCATCATGCATGCGATCGTGAGCGCAGGGAGCACCGTCCATGTCGCAGCCTGAAGCCAACGCGGTGCAGGGCGCCGCACCCACGACGCCGGTCACTGCGAAGCTCCACGTGGGCTTTTTGAAGAACAACTTGCGCGAATACGGCATGCTGATCTCGCTGGTCGCGATCATGGTGCTGTTCCAGGTGCTGACCGACGGCACGCTGCTGCGCCCGCTGAACCTCACCAACCTGCTGCTGCAGAACAGCTACGTGGTCATCATGGCGCTGGGCATGCTGCTGGTGATCGTGGCGGGGCACATCGACCTGTCGGTGGGCTCGGTGTGCGGTTTCATCGGCGCGCTCGCGGCGGTGCTGATGGTGGAGTACGAATGGCACTTCATCCCGACCGCGATCATCAGCATCGTGGCCGGCGCCGTCATCGGTGCCGCGCAGGGCTGGTTCGTCGCGTTCCGCAAGATCCCCTCGTTCATCGTCACGCTCGCGGGCATGCTGGTGTTCAAGGGGCTCACGCTGGCATTGCTGGCGGGGCAGTCGGTGGGGCCGTTTCCGGTGGAGTTCCAGCGCCTGAGCTCGGGCTTCATTCCCGATCCGCTCGGCGGCGACACCTTGCGCACCACCTCGCTGGTGGTCGGCGCGCTGGCCGCGGCGGCGCTGGTGTTCTTCAAGCTGCGCGGGCGCGCCAAGCTCAAGGCGCACGGCATGGAACAGGAACCCTATGCCTTCTTCCTCGTGAAGAACCTGTTCTTCGCGGCGATCATCCTTTTCTTCAGCTACCTGCTCTCCACCTACAAGGGCCTGCCCAACGTGCTGGTGGTGATGGCGGTCTTGATCGTGGTGTACGACTTCGTCACCAACCGCACGACCATCGGCCGGCGCATCTATGCGCTGGGCGGCAACGAGAAGGCGGCGCGGCTGTCGGGCGTGAAGACGCAGCGGCTCGCCTTCCTCACCTTCGTGAACATGGGCGCGCTCGCCGCGTTGGCCGGCCTCGTGTTCGCGGCGCGCCTGAACACGGCCACGCCCAAGGCGGGCCTGGGCTTCGAGCTCGACGTGATCGCGGCCTGCTTCATCGGCGGTGCCTCGGCCTCGGGCGGCGTGGGCCGGGTGATGGGCGCGGTGATCGGCGCCTTCATCATGGGCGTGATGAACAACGGCATGTCGATCCTGGGCATCGGCATCGACTACCAGCAGGTCATCAAGGGGCTGGTGCTGCTGGCGGCGGTGTTCATCGACGTCTACAACAAGAACAAGTAGCCGCATGACCGAGCGCACGACCACAGCCCCCGTGCTCGAGCTGCGGGGCATCCGCAAGCAGTTCGGCGGCATCCCGGTGTTGAACGATGTCCAGCTGCGGTTGTACCCGGGCGAGGTCCATGCGCTGATGGGGCAGAACGGCGCGGGCAAGTCGACGCTCATCAAGGTGCTCACCGGCGTGCTGCCGTCCAGCGGCGGCGAGATGTTCTTCGACGGCCAGGCGATCCGGCCCGGCTCGCCGCTGGAGGCGCAGAAGCTGGGCATCAGCACGGTCTACCAGGAGGTGAACCTGTGCCCGAACCTCTCGGTGGCGGAGAACGTGTTCGCGGGGCGCTATCCGCGCTGCGGCGCGATGCAGGGTTTTCGCATCGACTGGGCGGCGGTGAACCGCCGCGCGGCCGAATTGCTGGCGCGCATCGGGCTCGATATCGACGTGACGCGCCTGCTGTCCAGCTATTCGGTCGCGGTGCAGCAGCTGGTGGCGATCGCGCGCGCGCTCGGCGTGTCGTCGAAGGTGCTGATCCTCGACGAGCCGACATCGAGCCTTGACGACGACGAGGTCGAGAAGCTGTTCGAGGTGCTGCGTCGGCTGCGCGGCGAGGGCCTTGCCATCGTCTTCGTCACGCACTTCCTGAACCAGATGTATGCCGTGTCGGACCGCATCACGGTGCTGCGCAACGGCAACTGGGTGGGCGAATGGAAAGCGGCGGACCTCGGCCCGCAGGCGCTGATCGCGGCGATGCTCGGGCGCGAGCTGGCCGCGCAATCGGCACGGCCCGCCGCGCTGCCCGCGTTCGACGAGGCTGCGTCGGCGTTGCTGCAGACCGAAGGATTGGGGCAGGCGGGGCAGTTGCAGGCGACTGACCTGCGCGTGCGTGCCGGCGAGGTCGTCGGCATCGCCGGCCTGCTCGGCGCGGGCCGCACCGAGCTTGCGCGCCTGCTGTTCGGCCTGGAGTCGCCCGACCGTGGCGTGCTGAAGATCGACGGCCGCTCCGTCAGCTTCTCGAATCCGGCCGATGCGATCCGCGAAGGCCTCGCGCTGTGTCCCGAAGAGCGCAAGACCGATGGCATCGTGGCCGAGCTGTCGGTGCGAGAGAACATCGCACTGGCCTTGCAGGCCCGGCTCGGCACGCGGAAATTTCTCTCGCATGCCGAGCAGACCGCGATGGCCGAACGATTCGTCGCCTCGCTGGGCATCAAGACGGCGAGCATCGAAACCCCCATCGGCCTGCTCTCGGGCGGCAACCAGCAGAAGGCCATGATCGCGCGCTGGCTCGCCACCGAGCCGCGCCTCCTGATCCTCGACGAACCCACGCGCGGCATCGACGTGGCCGCCAAGCAGGAAATCATGGAAGAGATCCTGCGCCTCGCGCGTGCGGGCATGGCGGTGATCTTCATCTCGTCGGAGATGAGCGAAGTGGTGCGCGTGGCGCATCGCATCGTGGTTCTGCGCGACCGGCAGAAGGTGGGCGAGCTGCCAGGCGGCTCCACGGAGGACGAGGTCTACGAAATGATTGCCGCCGCATGAACCGCTTCTCGTCCCTCATGAGCCACCGGCTCGCCTGGCCCGTTGTCACGTTGCTGCTGCTGCTCGCGATCAACACCGCGTTCAACGCCAGCTTCCTGCACCTCGAATGGCGCGACGGCCATCTCTACGGCAGCCTGATCGACATCGTGAACCGAGCGGCGCCGCTGGTGCTGGTCTCGCTCGGCATGACGCTGGTGATCGCCACGCGCGGCATCGACATTTCGGTCGGCGCAGTGGTGGCCATTGCGGCGGCGGTCGCGGCCTGGATGATCGGCGGCTCCGTCTCCAGCGACGTGAGCCGCTTCCCGATGCCGCTTGCGATCCTCGCGGCGCTCGGCGTCGCGCTGCTGTGCGGCCTGTGGAACGGTTTGCTGGTCGCCAAGGTCGGCATGCAGCCGATCATCGCGACGCTGATCCTCATGGTCGCGGGCCGCGGCATCGCGCAGCTCGTCGCGGACGGGCAGATCATCACGATCTACTACAAGCCCTTCTTCTTCCTCGGCAGTGGCTACCTGCTGGGCCTGCCGTTCTCGCTGTTCATCGTGGCGGCGGTGTTCGTGCTGCTGTATCTCGCGATCACGCGCACGGCGCTCGGCCTGTTCATCCAGGCGGTGGGCATCAACCCGACCGCGGCGCGCGTGGCGGGCATCCAGTCGCGGCGGCTCGTCGTCGGTGCGTATGCGTTCTGCGGCGTCTGCGCGGGCGTGGCGGGCCTTCTGATCAGTTCGAACGTGAAGAGCGCGGACGGCAACAACGCCGGCCAGCTGCTGGAGCTCGATGCCATCCTCGCGGTCACGCTCGGCGGAACGGCGCTCACGGGCGGTCGCTTCAGCCTCGTGGGCAGCGTGATCGGCGCACTCATCATCCAGACGCTCACCTATGCGATCTATTCGCTCGGTGTGCCGCCCGAAATCAACCTCGTGGTGAAGGCGGTGGTGGTGTTCGTGGTGATGCTGTTGCAGTCGCCGGAGTTCAGGGCAGAGGTTAGGTCGCTTGTTCAGCGGCCTGCGCATGAAGGGGGACGGGCATGAGCGCGGTCATCGAAACTGTGGCTGCGACCTCACCCCAGCCCTCTCCCGCGAGCGGGAGAGGAGGCAAGGCAGGGCTCAACCCGAAGTACCTGCCGCTCACCGCGACCATCTCGCTGTTCATGCTGATGGCGACGCTGGGCTCGGTGTTTTACGACGGCTTCTTCTCGGCACAGGTGTTCCTCAACCTGCTGATCGACAACGCGTTCCTGATCGTCGTCGCGGTCGGCATGACCTTCGTGATCCTCTCGGGCGGCATCGACCTCTCGGTGGGCTCGGTGATCGCGCTCACGACGATGGTGTCGGCCTCGCTGGTCGAAAAGCACGGGTGGAGCCCGGCGATCGTGATCCCGCTGGTGCTGGCGATGGGCACGGCCTTCGGCGCCTTCATGGGCCTGCTCATCGAGCGCTTCCGGCTGCAGCCCTTCATCGTCACGCTCGCGGGCATGTTCCTCGCGCGCGGGCTTTGCTATCTGATCAGCATCGATTCGATCAGCATCACCAACGAGTTTTACTCGGAGGTCTCGCAGATCCGCATTCCGGTCTGGGGCGAGGCCTCGGTCTCGATCAGCGCGGTGATCGCCATCGTGGTGCTGCTGGCCGCGGTGTTCATCGCGCACTGCACGCCGTTCGGCCGCGCCGTGTACGCCATCGGCGGCAGCGAGCATTCGGCGATGCTGATGGGCCTGCCGGTGCGCCGCACGCTCGTGGGCGTGTACACGCTCTCGGGCTTCTGCTCGGCGCTGGCCGGCGTGATCTTCACTTTCTACATGCTCTCGGGCTACGGCCTGCATGCGCTCGGGCTGGAGCTCGACGCCATCGCGGCGGTGGTGATCGGCGGCACGCTGCTCACCGGCGGCGTGGGCTATGTGGCGGGCACGCTGTTCGGCGTGCTGATGCTCGGGATCATCCAGACGCTGATTTCCTTCGACGGCACGCTGAGCTCGTGGTGGACGCGCATCGTGGTGGGCGCGCTGCTCTTCGTGTTCTGCCTGCTGCAACGCTTCTTCACCTCGCGCGCACCCCGGCGCTGACCTTCTTTTCTCTCTTTTCTCTCAGGACACCTTCGCATGCCGGACACCCCTCCGAAGAAACTGCGCTCGACCGAATGGTTCGGCTCGGCCGACAAGAACGGCTTCATGTACCGCAGCTGGATGAAGAACCAGGGCATTCCGGACCATGAGTTCGACGGCCGGCCGATCGTCGGCATCTGCAACACCTGGTCGGAGCTCACGCCGTGCAATGCGCACTTCCGCAAGATCGCGGAGCATGTGAAGCGCGGCATTTCCGAAGCCGGCGGTTTCCCCGTCGAGTTCCCGGTGTTCTCGAACGGCGAATCGAACCTGCGCCCCACCGCGATGCTCACGCGCAACCTCGCGAGCATGGACGTGGAAGAGGCCATCCGCGGCAATCCGGTCGATGCCGTCGTGCTGCTCACCGGCTGCGACAAGACCACGCCGGCGCTCTTGATGGGCGCGGCAAGCTGCGACATCCCGGCCATCGTGGTGACGGGCGGGCCGATGCTCAACGGCAAGCTCGACGGCAAGGACATCGGCTCGGGCACCGCCGTGTGGCAGCTGCACGAATCGCTGAAGGCGGGCGAGATCAACCTGCACCAGTTCCTCTCGGCCGAGGGCGGCATGTCGCGCTCGGCGGGCACCTGCAACACGATGGGCACCGCCTCGACGATGGCCTGCATGGCCGAGGCGCTGGGCACCTCGCTGCCGCACAACGCGGCGATTCCGGCGGTCGATGCGCGGCGCTACGTGCTCGCGCAGATGTCGGGTGCGCGCGCGGTGCAGATGGCCAAGGAAGGGCTCACGCTCTCGAAGATCCTCACGCGCGAGGCGTTCGAGAACGCGATTCGCGTGAATGCGGCCATCGGCGGATCGACCAACGCGGTGATCCACCTGAAGGCGATCGCGGGCCGCATCGGCGTCGACCTCGAACTGGAAGACTGGACGCGCATCGGCAGCCACACGCCGACCATCGTCGACCTGATGCCCTCCGGGCGCTTCCTGATGGAAGAGTTCTATTACGCGGGCGGGCTGCCCGCGGTGCTGCGCCGCCTGGGCGAGGGCGGCCTGCTGCCGCACCCCGGCGCGCTCACCGTCAACGGCCAGTCGATCTGGGACAACGTGCGCGAGGCG
This sequence comes from Variovorax boronicumulans, assembly GCF_030812215.1. GTDB lineage: Bacteria > Pseudomonadota > Gammaproteobacteria > Burkholderiales > Burkholderiaceae_C > Variovorax > Variovorax boronicumulans_C. The sequence continues at coordinate 195,737 of NZ_JAUSSG010000008.1, forward strand.
CCGAGCCTGAACGACGAGGTGATCCGCCCGCTCGACAACCCGTTGATCGCCGATGGCGGCATCCGCATCCTGCGCGGCAATCTTTCGCCGCGCGGCGCGGTGCTCAAGCCCTCGGCGGCAACGCCCGAGCTGCTCAGGCACCGCGGCCGTGCCGTGGTGTTCGAGAACCTGGAGCACTACAAGGAACGCATCGTCGACGAGTCGCTGGACATCGACGCGAGCTCGGTGATGGTGCTGAAGAACTGCGGCCCCAAGGGCTACCCCGGCATGGCCGAGGTGGGCAACATGGGGCTGCCGCCGAAGCTGCTGCGCCAGGGCGTGAAGGACATGGTGCGCATCTCGGATGCGCGCATGAGCGGCACGGCCTACGGCACGGTGGTGCTGCACGTCGCGCCCGAAGCCGCCGATGGCGGGCCGCTCGCGGCGGTGCGCGATGGCGACTGGATCGAGCTCGACTGCGATGCGGGGCGCCTGCACCTGGACATCAGCGACGAGGAGCTCGCATCGCGCCTGGCCTCGCTGTCCGCATCCGATGCGCAGCCCATGAGCACGCGCGGCGGCGGCTACCAGAAGCTCTACGTCAACCACGTGCTGCAGGCCGATGAAGGCTGCGACTTCGACTTTCTGGTGGGCTGCAGAGGCTCCGCCGTTCCACGTCATTCCCACTGACCACACACACCATGACCCCCAGATACCGCGGCATCTTCCCGGTGGTGCCGACCACCTTCACCGAACAGGGCGCGCTCGACCTGGAAAGCCAGAAGCGCTGTGTCGATTTCATGATCGATGCGGGCTCCGACGGCCTGTGCATCCTCGCGAATTTCTCGGAGCAGTTCGTGCTGTCGGACGAAGAGCGCGAGGTGCTCACGCGCACGATGCTCGAACACGTGAAAGGCCGCGTGCCGGTGATCGTGACCACCACGCACTACAGCACCAAGGTCTGCGCCGAGCGCAGCCGCCGCGCACAGGACATGGGCGCGGCGATGCTGATGGTGATGCCGCCGTATCACGGCGCCACCTTCCGCGTGCCCGAGCCGCAGATCCACGAGTTCTATGCACGGCTCTCCGATGCGGTGAGCATCCCGATCATGATCCAGGACGCGCCTGCCAGCGGCACGGTGCTGTCGGCGCCATTCCTTGCACGGATGGCCAAGGAGATCGAGCACGTCGCGTATTTCAAGATCGAGACGGCCGGTGCGGCGGCAAAGTTGCGCGAACTGATCCGCCTGGGCGGCGACGCCATCGAAGGCCCGTGGGACGGCGAAGAGGCCATCACGCTGATGCCCGACCTCGATGCCGGCGCGACCGGCTCGATGACCGGCGGCGGCTATCCCGATGGCATTCGCCCGATCATCGAGGCGCACCGCGCGGGCGACCGCGACAAGGCCTTTGCGCTCTACCAGCAGTGGCTGCCGCTCATCAACTACGAGAACCGGCAGGCGGGCCTCCTGGCCTGCAAGTCGCTCATGAAGGAGGGCGGCGTGATCGCTTGCGAGGCGCCGCGGCATCCGCTGCCGGCGATGCATCCCGCGACGCGTGCCGGCCTGATCGAGACGGCGAAGCGGCTCGATCCGCTGGTGCTGCGCTGGGGGCGATAGCCAGTTCGCTGTCTTCGACGAAGTAGGGCGCGAGGATCTCGGTCAGCCAGTTCATCACCGCGACCACGCGCGGTGCGAGCTGGCGCCGGTTGACGTACACCAGCGACACCGGCATCGGGCGCGCGGTGAAGGCCGCCATAACCTGCACGAGCGAGCCGGCTGCAAAGCAGGGCAGGAGGCCGCCGATCGGTGCCTGGATCAGCCCGAGGCCTGCGATCGCCGCGGCGTTGTAGGCATCGGTGCCATTCACCGTGACGATGGCGCGCACCGGCTGCATCCGGTAGCGGCCTTGGGCTGCGTCGAAGTATTCCCAGCCCGCGTCGTTCGGCGAGAGGGTCTGCGCGAAGTGCACGATGCGGTGCTGCGCGAGGTCGGCCAGCGTTTGCGGCGTGCCATGCGCCTGCAGGTAGGCCGGGCTGGCGGCGTTGGCCATCCGCATCAGGCCGAGCGGCCGCGCGACGAGTTCGGAATCTCCCAGCACGCCCACGCGCAGCACGCAGTCGAAGCCCTCGTTCACGAGGTCGACGCGGCGGTCGGTGGTGCTGATGCCGATCTCCAGTGCGGGATGCCGCGCAAGGAACTCAGGCAGGCGCGGAATGACGAGGTCGCGCGCCACGGTGGCGGGCAGGTCGATGCGCAGGCGCCCCGTGAGGCCGCCGATGTTCGAGCGGAACATGGTGGCGAGCTGTTCGCCTTCGGACAGGTATTCCTTGCAGCGGTCGAGAAACCGCTCGCCGTCCTCGGTCAGGCGCACGCTGCGCGTGGTGCGCTGCAAGAGCCGCGTGCCCAGGCGCTCTTCGAGGTGCTGCACGGCCACCGAGACGCGTGCGCGCGTCAGGCCGAGCTGGTCCGCGGCGCGGCTGAAGCTCGCGAGCTCGGCGACCCTCGAGAAGATGCGCAGTTCGTCGATGTTCATGGCGGCAGATTGTTTCCTTGTTGGATAACAGTGTGCAACGCCTGGCGGGATTTATCTTGCTGCCGGTAATTTTTAAAGTCCACCCATCCACTCATCGAGGACTTAGAAATGACCGCTTCCACCCCCCCCATGCATCCCGCATCGCACTCATCACCGGCGGCAGCCGTGGCCTCGGCCGCAGCGCCGCGCTGGCGCTCGCCGCGGATGGCGTCGATGTGATCCTGACCTACGTGTCGAACGAAGCCGCCGCGCAGGCGGTGGTGTCGGAGATCGAAGCGAAAGGGCGCCGCGCCGTCGCGCTCAGGCTCGACGTCGGCGACAGCAAGGCCTTCGCCGCGTTCGCCGATTCGGTGAAGGCGGCGCTGGCGGCCGCTTGGCAGCGGGAGCGTTTCGACTTCCTGGTGAACAACGCCGGAGTGGGCCTGCATGTGAACTTCGAGGACATGACCGAAACGCAGTTCGACACGCTCTACAACATCCACTTCAAGGGCACATACTTTCTCACCCAGAAGCTGCTGCCGCTGATCAACGACGGTGGGCGCATCGTCAACGTGTCGACGGGGCTGACGCGCTTCGCCATGGCGGGCGCTTCGGCCTATGCCGCGATGAAGGGCGCCGTGGAAGTGCTGACGCGCTACCTCGCCAAGGAACTCGGCGCGCGCGGCATCGCGGCGAACACGATCGCGCCGGGTGCGATCGAGACCGACTTCAGCGGCGGCATGGTGCGCGACAACGCACAGGTGAACGCAATGGTGGCGGGCTTCACCGCGCTGGGGCGCGCGGGCAAGCCCGACGACATCGGCGGTGCGATCGCAGGCTTGCTCGGGGAGAGGAATCGCTGGGTGAATGCCCAGCGCATCGAGGTATCGGGCGGGATGATGGTCTGAGCGCGCCCGCGCCCTGGAGATGCTTGCTAGCTCTTTTCGAGTTCGGTGACCTGCAGCGACAGGTCGAACAGCTTGGACTTGCTGGCGTAGTAGCGGTCGAGCCGCCATTCCTTCAGGATGTCCATGGCGAGCTCGAAGCTCTTGTAGTCGAGGGAGTAGAGCGTGACGAGCTCGAAGCTGTGTTCGGACTCCAGGGCCAACACGAGTTGGGCCAGGATCTTGGCCGATTCGTTGGCCGGGTCCGTTTCTATGAATCGGCGAGCGACCTTGATGGCATTCATGGGAAAGAGTTCCTCGGTGGGCAGGGACCGAGAACTATAGCTAGCAGGCGACTGCCTTTTATGACAGTCTCGTGACAATCAAGGCCATCGCCCGGCGGCCGAAGCCACCCGCCTCCCAAGCGAGTGCCCATGGCTTCGTTTCCGCGCCGATTCAGCGGATCGGTGCCGGCATCGGCATCGGCATCGGACGCGGTGCCATGATCGGTTCGGGCGCGCGTTCCATGGGCGTCGGCGCCGGCATCACGATGGTGGTGACCGATTCGCGGATCACGCCGCCGCCCATCACGCTGCCTTCGACGCTGGCACTGGTGTTGCCCGCGCCGCCAAGCACACGGGCTTCGCAATCCCTGCGGTCACCGGGCGACTGTTGCAGGCCGCAGCGCGCGAGCGCATTGGCGCGGTAGTCGGGTGCGCCGGTCAGGCCGCCGCGTGCGGCTTCCTGGCGGGCTGCGCCGGCCTCGCGGATGCAGGCTGCGCGGTCTTGCTGGTTGTGGCCGCAAACCGCGAGTTCCTGCTGGTAGGTGCTGCCGCGCGAACCTTGTGCGGAGGCGATGCCAGCGGTTGCCATGCCGCCAACGGCAAGCAGGGCGAGGACGATCGAACGGGTGTTGCTCTTCATGATGTGCTCCTTGGAGTGATCGATCTGCAAATCAACGTGCCGGTGCGGGTTGCGCCGGCAGAGGCGTCACGGTTTCGCGGATCACGCCGCCGCCCATCACGCTGCCTTCGGTGGTGGTGCGGGCGCCGCCCTTGATGCGGGCTTCGCAGTCGGCCTGGTCGGCTGCGGGTTGTTCGGCGCAGCGCGCGAGGGCGTTGACCTGGCCGCGGGCCGGGCTTGGCGTGGTGAGGCCGGCGCGTCCGGCTTCCTGCTTCGCGGCGCCGGCTTCGCGCAGGCACGCTGCACGGTCTTGCTGCACGCCGTCGCACACGGCGCGTTCCTTCTGCGCGCGGGCGTCGGTGCCGGGCGCCTGCGCGCTGGCGGTCTGTGCGCCGAAGACGATGAATCCACTCGCGGCGAAGAGGGCCGTGGCGGAAAGAAGGGAACGAACTGTTGTTGTCATGCGGGCTCCTGGTTGGGGCGCTCCTCCGAGAGGTTCGCGACCGGAGCCACAGTCTGCTGCTGGCCGGGGTGCGGGGTCTGTGGGACAGCCCCGTTCAGCGGGCGGGCCGGACACGCCCCTGTGTGTGGGACATGTCCGTCAACCCGTGTATCAGCCTGCTGCGATGCGCTGTGCCAGGTGAGCGAGCGCTTCCTCGACCTGGTCCACGAGGATCAGCGAGAGGTCGCCCGGCTGCAACCTTGCCAGCGCCGTGTCGATCGCCACGAACTCGCCGCGGATCTCGTCGATGTAACGCGTGCGGCCCGCGCCCTGCAGGCCCTGGCGCAGCAGCGCCATGACTTCGCCGTCGGCGCGGCCCCTTTGCGCCGCGTCCTGGTACAGGATCACGTCGTCGAAGGCTTCGCCGAGGATGGCCGTCTGGTCGCGGATGTCCGAATCGCGCCGGTCGCCCGCGCCGCTGATCACCACCGAGCGCTTGTTGGCCGGCATCGTGTCCACGGCCGAGACCAGCGCGCGCATCGCGTCGGTGTTGTGGCCGTAGTCGGCGATGACGGTGGCGCCGCGGTAGTCCATGACGTTGAAGCGCCCGGGCACGCCGGCCGCATCGTTCATGAAGCTTGCAAGGCCGCTGCGGATGGTGTCCCAGTCCAGGCCCACGGCCCAGGCAGCGGCGACCGAGGCCATCACGTTGTCGACCTGGAAGCCGATGGTGCCGTTGCGCGTGATCGGCACATCGCGCAGCGCAATGCGCTCGCGCCACGAACCTTCGGCCGCGACCAGCGTGTCCTGGTCGACGTACACGGTACGCTTGCCCTGTGCGCGGTGCGTGGCCATCACCGGATGCATGCGGTCGGCGGTGAAGAAGATCACGTGGCCGGGGCAGCCGGCCGCCATCGCGGCGACGTTCACGTCGGCCGCGTTGAGCACCGCGTAGCCGTCGGCGGCCACGTTGCGCACGATCACGCGCTTCAGCACCGCGAGGTCTTCGACGGTGGTGATGTAGTTCAGGCCCAGGTGGTCGCCGCTGCCGATGTTGGTGACCACGGCCACCTGGCAGCGGTCGAAGCCGAGGCCTTCGCGCAGCACGCCGCCGCGGGCCACTTCGAACACCGCCGCATCGACGTCGGGGTGCATCAGCACGTTGCGCGCGCTCTTCGGGCCGCTGCAGTCGCCGCTGTCGGTCTGGCGGCCATCGACGTACACGCCGTCGGTGTTGGTCATGCCGGTGCGCAGGCCGCTGGAGGCGAGCAGGTGGTTGATGAGGCGCGCGGTGGTCGTCTTGCCGTTGGTGCCGGTGACCGCGACCACGGGAATGCGGCCGTCGTCGCCGTGGGCGAACAGGGTGTCGACCACCGCTTCGCCGACCGCGCGGCCGCGGCCGAACGAGGGCGAGATGTGCATGCGAAGGCCCGGGGCGGCATTCACTTCGACCACGCCGCCGTGCTGCTCTTCGAGCGGGCGCAGCACGTTCTCGCAGACCATGTCGACGCCGCAGATGTGCAGGCCCACCATCTGCGCCGCATCGACCGCGCGCGCGGCCACTTCGGGGTGCACGGTGTCGGTCACGTCGGTGGCGGTGCCGCCGGTGGAAAGGTTCGCGTTGTTGCGCAGCACCACGCGCTGGCCGCGCTCGGGCACGCTCTCGGGCGTGAGGCCTTGCGATTCGAGCCGGCCGATGGCGATGTCGTCCAGGCGGATCTTGGTGAGCGAGGTGGCGTGGCCCTCGCCGCGGCGCGGATCGCGGTTCACGGTGTCCACGAGCTGGCGCACGGTGAGCTGGCCGTCGCCGATCACCTGCGGCGGATCGCGCCGCGCGGCGGCCACGAGCCGGTCGCCCACCACCAGCAGGCGGAAGTCGAAGCCCGGCAGGAATTTCTCGACCATCACCTCGCCGTAGACGGCGGCCGAGTCGTAGGCCGAGGTCAGTTGCTCTTTGGTGGTGATGTTGACGGTGACGCCCTTGCCCTGGTTGCCGTCCTGCGGCTTCACCACGACCGGCAGGCCGATTTCTTCCGCGGCGGCCCAGCCGTCTTCGGCGCTGGAGACGGGGCGGCCCAGCGGCACCGGCACGCCGGCGGCGTTGAGCAGCTGCTTGGTCAGTTCCTTGTCCTGCGCGATCGATTCGGCCACGCCGCTGGTGCTGTCGACCTCCGCGGCCTGGATGCGGCGCTGCTTGGAGCCCCAGCCGAACTGCACCAGGCTGCCGCTCGTGAGGCGCCGGTACGGAATGCCGCGTGCCACGGCTGCATCGACGATGGAGCCGGTGCTCGGGCCGAGGCGCTCGGATTCGTCCAGGTCGCGCAGATCGGTGATGGCGGCGGTGGCGTCGAAGGGTGTGTCGGCCAGCGTGGCGGCGATCAACTGCTCGGCCAGCTCGATCGCGCGGCGGCCCACGGCTTCTTCGCTGTACTGGAAGACGACCTGGTAGACGCCTTCTTCCACCGTCTGCGAGGTGTGACCGAAGTTCACGGCGCAGCCGGCCTGCGCCTGCAGCGCCACGGCGGCGTTTTCGAGCACGTGGGCAAGCGCCAGCGGCTGGCCCAGCACCATCGGGTGCAGTTCGCCGATGGTGGGGAAGCGGGCGCGCAGGCGCGCTTCGAAACCGGCGAGCTTGCTGATGGCGTTTTCATCGCCTTCGCAGGCCACGACCGCCTCGATGGCGGTGTGGCGGCTCCAGAGATTGGGCCCGCGAAGGGCTCGGATGCGGGTGACTTTCATGGGGCTTGCGGGAGCTGGCAGTCGGGCGCTGGGCGCCTCAGACGAATTGGGGTTGAAGAGGCTGCGTTTGCGACAGTTGCAGCGAAGCCAGGGCGGCCTGCAGGTCGGCTTCGAAAGCCTCCACGCCGGCGCCGATCAGGTTCAGCGGAATGCCCATTGCCCAGGCGGCGGCCACGGCGGCCAGCAGGCTTTCGAGCGTCACGCCGGCATGGGTGGCGCGCCAGATCGTCAGGCGCCCCAGGCCCGGCAGGAACGATTCGCTGCTGCCGTTGGCCAGCACCACGCGGTCCTGCCGCACCAGCACGGCCTTGCCGCCGGCGGTCTGGTGCGCGGTGAGCGCGGCGGCCTGCGGGTCGGCCGAATACAGGATGACGGCGCCATCGCACAGCGGCGCGAGGCCGGCCACGCGCGCATCGGCCGCGTTCAGCACGGCCGTGCCTTCGCCCAGCACCACGTCGACCTGCGTGCGCAGCACCTTGACCATCTGGTCGCTCTCGGTGATGTCGTAGTCGGCGAGCGCCTCGGCGCCTTCCAGGTCGGTGACGATGCCGACTTCGCAGCGGTCGTAGGCCAGGCCGTCGCGCAGGATGGTCTCGGCGCCGTTCTCGATCACCACGGCCTGCACGGCGCGGTTCACGAGCAGGCGGTGGCCGGCTTCCCAATTGGCGCTGTCGCGCGCATCGACGCGGCGGCGTTCGAGGAACAGGCCGTCGCGGCAGGCCAGGCCCGTGTGGCGCCCGCCCAGGTTGATGAGCCAGGCCACGAGGCGTGCGAGCACCGCGGTGTCCTGCGAGCCGGCTACGCCGACCACGGGAATTCGGCCGGGCGCGTCGTTGGGGAACAGGTGGTCGCAGATCGCGCGGCCCACCGGGCGCGGCGAGCCGACGGCCGGCTTCAGGTGCATCAGGAGGCCCGGGCCGGCGTTGACTTCGACGATCGCGCCGCGCTGCGGGCCGAGCGGCTTGGAGATGTCCTGCGCCACGAGGTCGATGCCCGCGATATCGAGGCCCACGACGCGCGCGGCCAGCACGGCGGCGTGCGCGACTTCGGGGTGGACTTGGTCGGTGCAGTCGTTGGCCATGTTGCCGTTGCGCTGGATCGTGACCACGCGGCCGGCGGCCGGCACCGAGGCGCCGTCCAGTTCCTGGCGCTTGAGCTCGAGCTGCAGCTTGGCGTCGGTGGCCAGCACGATCAGGTCGAGCGGGTATTCCTCTTCGGCGCCGCGGCGCGGGTCGCTGTTGAGCTGCTTTTCGATGAGTTCGGCCACGCTGAGCTTGCCGTCGCCGGTCACGGTGATGATCTCGCCGCGCGCGGCCGCCACCACTTCGCCGCCCACCACCAGCAGGCGGTGTTCGTGGCCGCGGATGAAGCGCTCGACCATCACATCGCTGCCTTCGGGCTCCGCAACTGCGAAGGCGGCCATCACTTCTTCGCGCGTCGTCAGTTCGAGCGACACGCCGCGGCCGTGGTTGGCGTCCGAGGGTTTCACGACCACCGGCAGGCCGATGTCTTCGGCGGCTTCCCAGGCTTCTTCGGCGCTGGCGACGATCTGGCCTTCGGGCACCGGCACGCCGCAGCTCGCGAGCAGGGACTTGGTCAGTTCCTTGTCGCTGGCGATCGATTCGCCGATGGCGCTGGTGTAGTCGGTCTCGGCGGTCCAGATGCGCTGCTGGTTGGCGCCGTAGCCCAGTTGCACGAGGTTGCCGCTGTTGAGCCGCATGTGCGGGATGCCGCGGTCGGTGGCGGCGGACACGATGGCGGCGGTGCTCGGGCCGAGGTAGCAGTCCTCGACCTTGGCCTTGACCGCGTCGACGGCCTTCTGCACGTCGCCGGCGGTGAACGGATCGTTGTTGATGGCGGCCATCAGGAGCTTGTGGCCCTCGGCCAGCGCCACCCGGGCGACCTGCTCGTCGCGCGCCCGGAACACCATGCGGTAGACGCCGTGCTCCGAAGTACTGCGGGTTTGCCCGAATCCGGTCGGCATGCCGGCCAGGTTCAGCAGTTCGATGACGACGTGTTCGAGCACGTGGCCTGACCAGGTGCCTTCGGTCAGCCGCTGGATGAATCCGCCGCGCTCGCCCACGCCGCAGTGGTGCTCGATGAGCGCCGGGAGCAGGGCCGTGAGGCGGTCGGTGAAACCGTCGATCTTGTTGGAGGGGAAGTCTTCCAGTTGGCCCAGATCGAGCCAGACTTCGAGCACCGGACGGTAGGTCCAGAGGTTGGGACCGCGCAAATAGTTGATGCGCAGCAGGCGGATGTCGTCGAAACGGGTCATGCAAACGTTCGATGTGCTTTGGCCGAGCACCACGGCGCCTTCAAGCGCGCCCATGGCAATCGGTCAGAATCGGCGCCCGACAAAGGACGCCAAGGCGCGGTCCCTGCGGCCCGCGACGGGCAAGAGTCAAAGAAACACAATGCAACATCACGATCCAGTCGGCACCCGGGAGGGCGAAATCGAGGCGGCTTCAGGCGCGCTGAAAAACCGGCTCGCAGTCGCGGAAAACGTTCTGGTAACACTGGCGGTTGACCTCGATTACGAACTTCGTTTCGCTTCCGGCTTGGTTGCCCTGACTGACCAGCGCCTGATTGCGCTGGAACCGGGCGGCGAGTGGCGTGAGTGGCCACTCACAGAATCCGCGCTTCAGCTGCTGCTGGCCGACCATTCAGGGGTCGGCACGCTCGACCTGATCGGCCCCGACGGCCGCCTGGCCCGCTGGCGCTACACCCTGGCCAGCCAGGCCAATGCGCTGCGCCTCCTCAAGTTGTTCGGCCAGCGCGCGGCCGGTGTCACGGAAGCGACACCCGAAGCCATCGACGGCGACGAGCCAGCCGACACCGAACTCCAGACCCCGCCCTCGACTTGGGTGCTGCTGCGCCTGGGCCGCTTCGCCAAGCCGTACCGCAAGCAGCTTTTCCTGGGGTTTTTCCTCACCCTGCTCTCCACCGCCGCCACGCTGGTGCCGCCGTACCTGACCATCCCGCTGATGGACGACATCCTGATCCCGTTCCAGAACGGCAAGCAGATCGATCCGGGCCTGGTGGGTCTCTACCTGGGCGGCCTGCTCGGCGCCGCGCTGCTGGGCTGGGGCCTCGGCTGGGCGCGCACTTACTTATTGGCGCTGGTGTCCGAGCGCATCGGCGCGGACCTGCGCACCAGCACCTACGAGCACTTGCTGACCCTGCCGCTCGACTATTTCGGCGGCAAGCGCACCGGCGACCTGATGGCGCGCATCGGTTCGGAAACCGACCGCATCAACGTCTTCCTGTCGCTGCACGCGCTGGATTTCGCCAACGACGTGCTGATGATCGTCATGACGGCGGCCATCCTGATCTCCATCAACCCGCTGCTGGCGGTGGTCACGCTGGTGCCGCTGCCCTTCATCGCCTGGATGATCCACGTGGTGCGAGACCGTCTGCGCACCGGGTTCGAGAAGATCGACCGCGTCTGGTCCGAGGTGACCAACGTGCTGGCCGACACCATTCCCGGCATCCGCGTGGTCAAGGCCTTTGCGCAGGAACGCCGCGAAGCCGACCGCTTCCGCACCGCCAATGCCTACAACCTGCAGGTGAACGACAAGCTCAACCGCACCTGGTCGGTGTTCACGCCGACGGTGTCGCTCCTGACCGAAATCGGCCTCCTCGTGGTGTGGGGCTTCGGCATCTGGCAGGTGGCGCGCGGCAGCATCACCGTGGGTGTGCTCACCGCCTTCATCGCCTACATCGGCCGCTTCTACACGCGCATGGATTCGATGAGCCGCATCGTCTCGGTCACGCAGAAGGCCGCGGCCGGCGCCAAGCGCATCTTCGACATCCTCGACCACGTGAGCAACGTGCCCGAGCCGGTGAACCCGGTGAAGGTGGAGCGCGTGCAGGGCCGCATCGAGATGAGCGGCCTCGGTTTCCGCTACGGCTCGCGCGCGGTGATCCACGACCTGGACCTCGTGATCGAACCCGGCGAGATGATCGGCCTCGTGGGCCACAGCGGCTCGGGCAAGAGCACGCTGGTCAATTTGATCTGCCGCTTCTACGACGTGACCGACGGCGCAATCAAGGTCGATGGCACCGACATCCGCCGCTTTGCCGTGGCCGACTACCGCCGGCACGTGGGGCTGGTGCTGCAGGAGCCGTTCCTCTTCTTCGGCACCATCGCCCAGAACATCGCCTACGGCAAGCCCGACGCCACGCGCGAAGAAGTGGTGGCCGCCGCCCGCGCCGCGCATGCGCACGACTTCATCCTGCGCCTGCCGCACGGCTACGACTCGCTGGTCGGCGAGCGCGGCCAGGGGCTCTCGGGCGGCGAGCGCCAGCGCATCAGCATTGCGCGCGCGCTGCTCATCGACCCGCGCATCCTGATCCTGGACGAGGCCACCTCGGCGGTGGACACCGAGACCGAGAAGGAAATCCAGAAGGCGCTCGACAACCTCGTGCAGGGCCGGACCACCATCGCCATCGCCCACCGCCTGTCGACGCTGCGCAAGGCCGACCGGCTCGTGGTCATGGACCGCGGCGAGGTGGTCGAGGTCGGGCCGCACGATGCGCTCATGGCCAGGCAGGGCGCCTACTGGCGGCTCTACCAGGCGCAGTTGCGCCAAGCCGACGACGATGCGAGCGAAGGCGCGGTCGACGAACGCGCCGGCGCGCAGTTGCCGCTGATCAGCCACGCAGCCCATCCGGCAGGTGACGCATGACACCCGACAACACCACCCCCACCTTCGCCCTGGCGCGCGACGCCTTCGGTCGCCTCGTGCTGACCGATGCCCAGGGCGAGCGCCATGTGGGCATCACGCCCGTGCGCGCCTTTCCGCTCACCGCGCCCGGCGAGGGCATTTCGCTGGTCGGCGGCGACGGCCGCGAGCTGGTCTGGATCGATCGCCTCGAGACGTTGCCGGCGCCGATCCGGGCGCTGCTCGAGGAAGAGCTCGCGGTGCGCGACTTCGCGCCCACGCTGCTGAAGCTGCACAAGGTTTCCAGCTTCGGCGTGCCCAGCACCTGGACCGTGAGCACCGACCGCGGCGACACCAGCTTCGTGCTCAAGGCCGAGGAAGACATCCGCCGGCTCGAAGGCGGCGCGCTGCTGATTGCCAGCGCGCACGGCGTGCAGTTCCGGATTCCCGATGCGAAGGCGCTGGACCGGCCTTCGCGCAAGCTGCTCGAGCGGTTCCTCTAGAACCGATCCCGCCTGTATCTATCTAGAGGGGGCTGCGGTTGCGGCCCGGCTGCAGCGCCGCGGCGGCTGCGTCGCAGCCCGGCAGCGGCGTTTTCGACAACGCCGCCTGCTTCACCGCCTTGGCCCAGCGGTGGCCCCAGTCGGTGATCGGCTTCTCGAACCAGCGGTAGAGCTGGTCCGAGAGCACCAGCGCCACGGCGAACGAGAGAAAGAGCAGGGTGCCGCCCACGATGGTCGGACCCGGCAGCACCGCGATCACCGCGTGGGCGGCGGTGTACTGCACCAGGTACATCGCATACGAGCGGTGCCCGATGAACACCAGCGGCTTCGACGCCAGCGCCCGGGCGACCCAGGTGCGGGCGGCGATGAGCGCGGGGATCAGCATTGCGATCAGCAGGCTGTAGATCGCGATGGCCGAGGCATCGCCGATGCGCCCGGCGATCACCGGATAGCGCCTGTGCACCACCAGCAGCACGAGCACGAGCGCGATGGCCACGCCCTGGTTCATGAGGCAGCGAACCAGCCCGAAGGTGCGGCGCGCGTGCATCAGGATGGCCAGTCCCGAGCCGAACAGCATGCCGACATAGTTCTGCGGAAGCAGCAGCTTCCACTGGAAATCGCCGATGCCGATCATGGCCAGCGCCGCGAGGCCGAAGCCGACGGTGGCGAGCCCGGAGCGCAGCGTCGTGCCGAAGACCACGAGCAGCGTGGGCCAGAGGAGGTAGTACTTCCACTCCACGCCCAGTGTCCAGGTCATGTGCAGCGGGGCCATGTCGGCCAGCTCGTTGAGCAGCGTCAGGTAGTAGGGCGTGGCCGCCTTCATCTGCTCCCAGGTGCCGTCGTGCGCGCCATGGCTCAGGCCCAGCACCGCCAGGAAGACCAGCAGGTAGAGCGGCAGCAGCCGTGTGGCCCGGCGGATGTAGAAGGCCTTGAGCGAGATGCCGCCGGTGCCGTCGCGCTCGCGCAACAGCAGCGTGGTGATCAGGAAGCCCGAGAGCACGAAGAAGGCGTGGACACCGAGCCAGCCCGAGAACCGCGTCCAGCCGATGCCGCCGAAATGGTCGCTGAAGACAAGGAAGACGGAGACGGCCCGCAGGCCATCGAGCGCGGCGAAATTGCGTGTGTCCTGAAAATCTTCGAAGCTGATCGCGGTACCGCGCTCGCTCATTCCTGTGTCCCCTGCATTGCTGGTGCAGGATTTTGCCCCGGCAGGGGGTTACGGCCCCCTGACTAAAGTCATGGTCTGGGACGAAATCAACGCCCGGCGAACCAGCGCAAGGCCAGGGCGCCGGCCGCGGCGGCCACGCCGCTCACCAGCGTGCCCCAGGCGATGTCGATGAACGACAGGGCCAGCGGCCAGTTGCGGATCACCGCCAGGTTGGTCAGGTCGTAGGTGGCGTAGCAGAAGAGACCGAAAAGCCCGCCCAGCACCGCCGCCCGCGTCACGCTCTGCGCCTCGATGCCCGGCAGGATCGCGAAGATCAGCAAGCCGACGGGGTAGAGCAGGTAGAACACCGCCGCGAAGGCCAACCGGGGCTCCGGCGACATCAGGTCGCCCATGGCCTGCTGGTACATGTTCTTGGCGACGACGCCGAGCCAGAGCATGTCGATCACCAACAGCACGATGAAGGTGGCGGCCCATGCGACGAGGTGTTTGGTGCTCATTCGCGGGATCGTATCCGCGCACCGGGGGAGCCCTGCGAAAATCGCGTCTTTGGACTACAGCGCCTTCCGCTGACGCACATGCCCCTGCACACCACCGCCCTCGTCTTGTTCTCCGGCGGCCAGGACTCGACCACCTGCCTGGCCGACGCGCTCTCGAAGTACCAGCGCGTCGAGACGCTGGGCTTCGACTACGGGCAGCGCCACCGCGTCGAGCTCGACGTGCGCGGCACCATCCTCGCGCAGATGCGCGAGCGCTTTCCCGAGTGGGCGCCGCGCCTGGGCGAAGACCATGTGCTCACGCTCGCCGCGCTGGCCCAGCTCGGCGGCTCCTCGCTCACCGAGGAGGTGGCGTTCGCGATGCAGGCCGACGGCCTGCCCAACACCTTCGTGCCCGGGCGCAACCTGCTGTTCCTCACGCTGGCCGGCGCGCTGGCCTACCGCCGCGGGCTGCAGGTGATCGTCACCGGCGTCTGCGAGACCGATTTCTCCGGCTACCCCGACTGCCGCGACGACACCATGAAGGCGATGCAGCTCGCGCTCTCGCTCGGGCTGGAGCGCCGCCTCGTCATCGAGACGCCGCTCATGTGGATCGACAAGGCCGAGACCTGGCAGATGGCGCACCGCCTCGGCGGCGAACCGCTGGTCGACCTGATCGTGGAAGAGACCCACACCTGCTACCTCGGCGACCGGGTGCACCGCCAGGCCTGGGGCTACGGCTGCGGCGAATGCCCCGCCTGCGACCTGCGCAAGAAGGGCTGGGAGCGCTATTCCGGTCAGGCCGCTGCCGGCTGAGCGGCAGCGGAGACGTTCAACCGGTAGCGCGCCCCACCGGCCGCGCCTTCTTCCTGCGGCACCAGCGTCCAGCGCTGGTTGTGGAAATCGCCCACGGCCGCGCGGTGCGCGATCGACACCATCGCGCCGCCCGCCGCATGCACCGTGTCCGACAACCGCTTGTACAGCTCGCCCTCGGCCTTCGCGTCGAGGGCGCTGGTGATCTCGTCGGCGAAGAGCCACGCGGGTTTTTTCAGCAGCACGCGCGCGATGGCAAGACGTTGCTGCTCGCCGCCGGAGAGCTTCTGGCTCCATGAATCGCTGTCGTCGAGGCGGGTGGCCAGGTCGGGAAGCAGGGCGTCGGTCAGGGCCTGGCGCAGCTGGTCGTCGGTGAAATCGGCGGCGGGGTTCGGATAGGTCAGGGCGTCGCGCAGCTTGCCGTCGGGCACGTAGGGGCGTTGCGGCATGAAGGCGACGTTGTCGGGCACCTGCAGGCGGCCCTTCGAGAAAGGCCAGATGCCCGCGAAGGTGCGGAACAGCGTGGACTTGCCGCTGCCCGAGGGCCCCTGCAGCAGCACGCTGTCCCCGGGCTTCACGGCCAGCGCGGCGCCGGCGAGCAGCGGTGTTCCGTTGGGCAGGGCGATTGCCAGGTCGTCGGCATCCAGTGCGGCTGCGGGCGTGCGCTGCAGGGCCTGTTCCTGCGCGGCATGGGCGGTCATGCTGTCGTCGAAACCGGTGAGACGGTCCGTGACGGCTCGCCACACGGCCAGGCTGTCGTAGTTGTCGACGAACCAGCTGAGCGCTTCCTGCACGCTGCCGAAAGCCGACCGGATCTGCATCAGGTGGCCGAGCTGGAACGCGCCGGCAAAGTACTGGTATCCCGCGACGATGAACGGAAAGATCACGGCCGCCTGGCCAAAGAACGCGGTGAAGGTGACCAGGTTCTTCTGCTGCTTGATCAGTTGCAGGTAGTTGCGCAGCACGCTGGAGAAGCGCAGATCGAGTTGTCCGCGTTCGACCTTCTCGCCCTTGTCCAGCGCGATGGCCTCGCTGTATTCGCGCACGCGCACCAGGTGGTGGCGGAAGTCGGCTTCATAGCGCTGCTGCATGAAATTCAGCTTGATCAGCGGACGGCCGATGAAATGCGTGATGACGGTGCCGATGACGGAGTAGCCCAGCGCGATCCAGACCATGGCGCCAACGACCTGGTAGGTCGTGCCGGCGACGGTGAAGGAGACGCTGCTCGACAGCACCCAGAGCAGGCCGACGAAACTCGCCAAGGTGACGACTGCATTCAGCAGGCCCATCGACAGCGACATCGTGGCGCTGGTGAACATCTGCATGTCCTCTTGGATGCGCTGGTCCGGGTTGTCGGGAACGCGGCCGTCCTGGTTCGCGTAGCGCGCGAGCTCCAGGTGATAGAAGGTGTGGTTGGCCATCCAGCGCGACAGGTATTCGCGCGTCATCCAGCTGCGCCAGCGCAACTGCAGCAACTGCGTCACATAGAACTTGAGCACCTGCACCGCGATGTTGAAGAAGGCGATCCAGCCGAAGACGCCCACCTCGCGCCAGAAGGCCACCGAATCCTTGTTCTGCAGCGCGTCATAGAAGCGCCCGTACCACTCGTTGCCCAGCACCGCCACGTACACGTAGAACAGGTTCAGCGCGACGATGCCCAGCAGCATGACGCGCGCACGCCACTTTTCCTCGGACCTGAAATAGGGCGCAGACAGCGCAAAGACGCGCTTCAGAACCTGGGCGAACGTGGCGGCTCGCGCCGTGACGGATGAAGACATGCAGGGTTCCTCGGTGGGCGCGGGTGCGCCGGACATCGTGAGGAACCCATCGTAGACAAATGTTTCTTAAAGCGGCCTGAAATCGGCCGAAGGGCGGAAACCCCTTCTTCAGCGCAGCAGAACCCGCGCAGCGGTCGCCAGAAAGTGCGCCAGCGGCGGCGTCTTCAGCCCTTCGACCTTCGCCTCTTCATCCCACAGCCGCAGCCGCACCGCATCGCCGGCCCAGCGATGCTCGGCAAAACGGCTCGCCGCCTCCGCATCCATCACCCCGCCCTGCAAGGCCAGGCTGCGCACCGAATCCGGCGAGAGCTTCGAGAAATAGTCCGGCCGCGTCGCGCACAGGTAGCGCTTGGCGTCCACATGCAGCCGGATCGGTTCGCGCACTTCCACGTCGAAGGCGCCGCGCAGCAAAGGCAATGCGATGTATTGATGGCGGTCGTCGATGCCCAGCTCGGTGGGCGATTGCGACAGCGTCTGGTGCTCGGCGATCAGCAGATGGCCGAGGTCGTGCAGCAGCGCGGCAGTGACCAGCGCATCGCTCGCACCCGCCTCTTCGGCGAGCCACGCGCACTGCAGCGCATGCTCCAGCTGCGACACCGGCTCGCCCGCGTACGCAACCCCGCCGCGTTCGGCGAACAGGCGGGCGATCTCGGCGAGGTCGAGTGTCATGAAAGTGAAACGGAGCGCATGCGACAGCCCGGGAAGCATCGCCCCGTGCCATGACCCCCGTGTGACGCATCTGACAAACCCCTGTCACATGCCGCTGCGAGCATCGCCGCGGTCACGGCCACGCCGTGCGTACTTTTGTCCGCGTCATTTCCATCATCGCCAGGGATTTCCCATCATGCTGCTTCGCTTCATCCGTCGTGCCGCCGTGCCGGCCGCCTTGTTCTCGCTGGCGTTCGCCGCTTCCGCGCAAGGCCGCACCGAACTGCTGGTCTACACCGCGCTCGAAGCCGACCAGGTGCAGGCCTACAAGGCCGCGTTCGAAAAGGAAAACCCGACCATCGAACTGAAGTTCGTGCGCGATTCCACCGGCATCGTCACCGCCAAGCTGCTGGCCGAAAAGGCCAACCCGCAGGCCGACGTGGTGTGGGGCCTGGCCGCCACCTCGCTGATGCTGCTCGACAAGGAAGGCATGCTCCAGCCCTACGCGCCCAAGGGCCTCGATGCGGTGAAGGCCACCATGCGCGATCCGGCCAACCCGCCCAAGTGGGTCGGCATGGACGTGTGGTCGTCGGCCATCTGCTTCAACACCGCCGAAGCCACGAAGAAGAACCTGCCCAAGCCCACGAGCTGGGCCGACCTCACCAACCCGGTCTACAAGGGCCAGATCACCATGCCCAACCCCGCGGCATCGGGCACCGGCTACCTGATGGTGTCGGGCTGGATCCAGATGATGGGCGAGGAAAAGGCGTGGAAGTACATGGACGCGCTGCACCAGAACATCGGCATCTACAGCCAATCGGGCAGCAAGCCCTGCCGCCAGGCCGGCGCGGGTGAATTCGCGCTCGGCATGTCCTTCGAATACCGCGCCAACAAGACCAAGCGCGACGGCGCGCCGATCGACATCGTGCTGCCCAAGGAAGGCCTCGGCTGGGACATGGAAGCCACCGGCATCATCAAGACCAGCAAGAAGCAGGACGCCGCCAAGGCGCTCGCCGACTGGGCCGTCACCAAGCAGGCCAACGAGCTCTACGCCAAGAACTTCGCCGTGCTCGCGCTGCCGGGCATCCAGGAAAAGCTCGAGTTCGTGCCGGGCGACGTCGAGAAGCTGCTCGCCAAGAACGACTTCACCTGGGCTGCTGCCAATCGCGACCGCATCCTCACCGAATGGTCGAAGCGCTACGAATCGAAGTCCGAAAAGAAGCCGATGTGATCAGGTTTCCGGACAGCAGCACATGACGAGCTTTCTCTCCCTTCGCGGCATCGGCAAGTCCTTTGGTGCCACCCGCGTGCTCGACGGCATCGATCTGGACATCGAGCCGGGCGAATTCGTGTGCCTGCTCGGTCCCTCGGGTTGCGGCAAGACCACGCTGCTGCGCATCGTGTGCGGCATCGAGCGTGCCGACGGCGGGCAGATCCTGCTCGGCGGGCAGGACATCGCGGGCCTGCCGCCCGCGGCGCGCGGCTTCGGCGTGGTGTTCCAGTCGTATGCGCTGTTCCCGAACCTCACGGCGGCACAGAACATCGCCTACGGCCTGCACCCCACCGGCGCGCTGGCACGCGAGATGGCCAAGCGCTCGCGCGAAATGCTCGACCTCGTCGGCCTCACGGCACATGCAGACAAGTACCCCGTGCAGCTCTCGGGCGGCCAGCAGCAGCGCATCGCGCTGGCGCGCGCCCTTGCACCGAACCCGCGCCTGTTGCTGCTCGACGAGCCGCTCTCCGCGCTCGACGCGCAGGTGCGCGCGAGCCTGCGCAGCGAAATCCGCGCGCTGCAGAAGCGCCTGGGCATCGTCACCATCATGGTCACGCACGACCAGGAAGAAGCGCTCTCGATGGCCGACCGCGTGGTGCTGATGCACAACGGCCGCATCGAGCAGGCCGGCACGCCCGACGAGCTGTACCGCCAGCCGCGCACCCGCTTCGTGGCCGGTTTCGTCGGCCGCATGAACATGCTGCCCGCGACCGTGCTGGCCGACGGCAAGGTGCGCGTGCGCGACAGCGAACTCTTCTGCGCGCCCGGCAACCTCAGCGTGGGCTCGCAAGCCACCGTGGGCATCCGCCCTGAACATGTGGTGGTCAAGCGCTTCGGCACCGAGCTCGGCGCCAACAGCTTTGCGGCACGCCTGCTCGACACCGAGTTCTTCGGCAACCGCACCTCGGCGCGGCTGGCCTGCGAACCGCTGGGCATCGAGATCGAGGCCGAATTGCCCGCCGATGCGCGCAGCGGCGGCGACGAGCCGCTGGTGCCCAGCAGCATGGTGCACATCCAGCTGCCGCTGAACGCGCTGTCCGTGCTGGCGCATTGAGCATGAGCAGTTCTCCCGGCGCCATCGCCGCAGTGCCGGTGGTGATGGCGCGCAGCAGTGCATTCGACCGCGAGCGCTGGCTCACCGGCGCGGCCGTTGCCCTCGTCGTCCTGCTGCTGGTCGTGATCGTCGCGCTGCCCGTCGGCGCGCTGGTCGGCCAGAGCTTCTTCGACCGCGCCGGCGCTTTTGTCGGCCTCGCGAACTTTGCGCGCTACCTTGACAGCCCGGCGCTCGTGCAATCGGCCTTCAACAGCCTGTGGCTCGCCGCGATCAGCGCCGTGATCTGCACGGCCATCGCCTATGTGTACGCCTACGCGCTCACGCTCTCGTGCATGTCGGCCAAGGGCGTGCTGCGCGCGGTGGCGCTCATTCCGCTGCTCGCGCCTTCGCTGTTGCCGGCCATCAGCCTGGTCTATCTCTTTGGCAACCAGGGGTTGTTCAAGGGGCTGATGGGCGATGCCTCGATCTACGGGCCGCTGGGCATCGTGCTCGGCTCGGTGTTCTGGACGCTGCCGCATGCGCTTTTGATCCTCACGACCGCCATGGCCACGTCCGACGGCCGCCTGTACGAAGCGGCGCAGACGCTCGGCGCCTCGCGCTGGCGCATCTTCCGCACCGTGACGCTGCCGTCCTCGCGCTACGGCCTCATCGTGGCCGCGATGGTGGTGTTCGTGCTCGTCATCACCGACTTCGGCGTGCCCAAGGTGGTGGGCGGCCAGACCGGCGTGCTCGCGACCGACATCTACAAACAGGTGGTCGGGCAGCAGAACTTCCAGATGGGCGCGGTGGTCGGCCTCGTGCTGCTGATTCCCGCGGTGCTGTCCTTCCTGGTCGAGCGCCGCGTGCGCAGCAAGCAGGCCGCGGCGCTCTCCGCGCGCGCCACACCTTACCAGCCCGAACCCGTGGCGTCGCGCGACCGCGCGCTGCTCGTGTTCTGCACGCTCACGGCCTGCGCCATCCTCGTGATGATCGGCATGGCGGTGTTCGCATCGCTCGCGACCTACTGGCCGTACAAGCTCACGCCGTCGCTGAAGAACTACGACTTCAGCAACATGGACGGCGGCGGCTGGGGCAGCTACTTCAACTCGCTGCGCCTTGCGCTGTGTGCCGCGGTGGCGGGCGCGCTCGTCACCTTCGTTTCTGCCTACCTAGTGGAGAAGCCGCGCCACTTCGGCCTGCTGCGCGAACTGCTCAACCTGCTCGCCAACCTGCCGCTCGCGGTGCCGGGGCTGGTGCTGGGTGTGGGCTACATCTTCTTCTTCATCTCGCCGTCGAATCCGTTGAACGGTCTCTACGGCGGCATGACGATCCTGGTCATCTGTACGGTGGCGCACTTCTTCTCGGTGGCGCACCTCACCTCACTCGCCGCGCTGCGCCAGCTCGACCGCGAGTACGAACTCGTGTCCGAGTCGATGGGCGTGCCGTTCTGGCGCACGCTCTGGCGCGTGCACCTGCCGGTGGCGCTGCCGACGGTGCTCAACGTGGGCGGCTATTTCTTCGTCAACGCGATGACCACCGTGTCGGCCGTCGTGTTCCTCTATTCGCCGCAGACCACGCTGGCCGCCATCGCCGTGCTCAACATGGACGATGCCGGCGACGTCGCGCCCGCGGCTGCCATGGCCTCGCTGATCATGCTCACGGCGGCGATCGGGCGCGGCGTCTTCGCGCTGGCCGGGCACTGGGCGCTCAAGCGCACGCAGGCCTGGAGAAGCCGGTAGCCGACAGGGTCTTGTCGGCGCGGTGTCCGACTTGACTGGCAAGGCGGCAGGCATAGCATCTTCCGGATGAGAAGCACTGCACTTGCTCTTCTGTTCTGCATCGGCCTCATCGCGGCCGGTTGCGACGACAAGCCCAAGCCGGGTGGGCCGATGCCCAAGGCTTCGGCGAACGTCACGCTGCCGGTCGTCTCGGTGAGCTGATCCGCGTCTCGCGCGCGAAGGCGGCCCGTGCCGCCGGACATGGCGCGCCCGCATCTTTGCGCCGAGGGGTATCCTCGGCGAGGAGAAGAAAACAATGAAGACATCCGAGACAACCGCCCACGCGGCGGATTCGCGCTACGCCATGCTTCGCCTTGCCCTCACGCTCCTGATCATGACGGTCGGCAGCAGCGGCATGTACGTGGTCTCGGTGATGCTTCCCGCGGTGCAGGCCGAGTTCGGCATCGACCGCGCCGATGCCTCGCTGCCCTACACCTGGCTGATGCTCGGCTTCGGTTTCGGCGGCGTGCTCATGGGCCGGCTGGCCGACCGTTTCGGCGTGATGTGGCCGCTGCTGATGGGTTCGGTTTTTCTTGGTGCGGGCTACATCGCCACGGGGCTGTCGGGCGGCATCGTCTCGTTCACCGTCGCACAGGCCCTGCTGGTCGGCCTGCTGGGCAGCTCGGCCGCCTTCGCGCCGCTGGTGGCCGACACATCGCTGTGGTTCGTCAAGCGGCGCGGCATCGCGGTGGCGATCTGCGCGAGCGGCAACTATGTCGCCGGTGCCATCTGGCCGCCCATTGCGCAGCATTTCATCGAGACGGTCGGTTGGCGACAGACCTACATCGGCATGGGCATCTTCTGCGGCGTCGCGATGGCGCTGCTGGCGCTCTTCTTCCGCGCGCGGCCGCCGGCGGTGGCCGTTGCACCGGTCGCCGGCAATGCATCGAATGCAACGGCGCCGCGCGACATGACACGCCCCTTCGGCTTGAGCATGACGACCGCGCAAGGCCTCCTGTGCGTCGCGGCCGTGGCCTGCTGCGTGGCGATGGCCATGCCGCAGGTGCACATCGTGGCCTACTGCGGCGACCTCGGCTACGGGCCCACGCAGGGCGCGATGATGCTGTCGCTGATGCTCGGCTTCGGCGTGGTGAGCCGGCTGGTGTCGGGCGCGATCTGCGACCGCATCGGAGGCCTGCGCACGCTGCTGCTGGGCGGCGTGCTGCAGTGCATCGCGCTGCTGCTGTTCCTGCCGTTCGACGGGTTGGTGTCGCTCTATGTGATCTCGGCGCTGTTCGGGCTTTTCCAGGGCGGCCTCGTGCCGTCCTACGCGATCATCGTGCGTGAGCACTTTCCGCCGAAGGAAGCCGGCGCGCGCGTGGGCACGGTGCTGATGTTCTCGCTGTTCGGCATGGCGCTGGGCGGGTGGATGTCGGGCAAGGTCTTCGACCTGACCGGCAGCTACCACGCGGCTTTCGTCAACGGCATCGGCTGGAACCTGCTGAACCTCTGCATCGCATCGTTCCTGCTCTTCAGGCTGTATCGCCTCCAGCTTCGGCCACCAGGCGGCCCAGTGTCCGCATAGCCTTTTCGCTCTCTGCATTCCACGCGTGGCCGTAGTTCAGGCGCAGGCAATGCGTGAAGGCCCGCGTCGCTGAAAAGATCGGTCCCGGCGCAACGCTGATGCCGAGCGCCAGCGCTTCGCGATGGATCTCGAGCGCGTTCACCTGCGCCGGCAATTCGACCCACAGGAAGTAGCCGCCGAGCGGCCGTGTGGCGCGCGTGCCCTCGGGAAAGTAATGCCCCACCGCCTGTGCGAAAGTCGCCTGCTGCATCGCGAGCGTCTGGCGGAGCTTGCGCAGATGCTTGTCGAGGCCGCCCTTTTCCAGGTACGTCGCGAGCGCAAGCTGCGCGGGCGCCGAGGTGCTGAGCGTGGACGTGAGTTTCTGCCGCGCCACCTTGCGCGCAAAGCGCCCGGCCGAGGTCCAGCCGATGCGGTAGCCCGGCGCGAGGCATTTGGAGAACGACGAGCAATGCAGCACCAGCCCCTGCGTGTCGAAGGCCTTGGCCGGCGCGGGTTTGCGCTCGCCGAAGTAGAGCTCGGCGTACACGTCGTCTTCGATCAGCGGCAGTTCGTGGCGCGCGAGCAGTTCGACCAAGGCCTTCTTCTTCGCATCGGGCATCAGGCTGCCGAGCGGGTTCTGGAAGGTCGTCATGAGCCAGCAGGCCTTGGGTTTGTGCGCCGCGATGGCTTCTTCGAGCGCGCCGAGGTCGATGCCTTCGCCCGGATGCGTCGGCACCTCGATGGCCTTGAGCCCCATGCGCTGCAGCGCCTGCAGCGCGGCATAGAAGGTGGGCGACTCCACGATCACCGCATCGCCCGGCCGCGTGACCGCCGCGAGGCAGAGGTTGAGCGCCTCGAGCGCGCCATTGGTGATGACGATCTCCTCGGCCGGTACCTGCATGCCGTCAGCGAGGTAGCGCAGCGCGATCTGCCGTCGCAGCGCCGCGCTGCCCGGCGTGAGGTCGTCCACCGTGCTCCACGGGTCGAGCGACTTCGCGCTCGCGGCCATGAACTGGCCGAGCCGTGCCAGCGGAAAGAGCAGCGGGCTCGGAAACGCCGAGCCGAAGGGCACGACCTTGCGCGACATGCTGGCTTCGAGAATGTCGAACACCCGGTCGCTCACGTCGAGCGACATCGGCCCCTCCGCGGGGCGCGAGGTGAGGGTGGATTCGGGCGGCGCATCGCGCAGGCCCCTGCCCGTGACGTAGTAGCCCGAGCGGTCGCGCGCACGCACGAGGCCGCGTGCTTCGAGCAGGTAGTACGCCTGGAACACCGTCGATGCGCTGACGCCGCGGCTCTGGCCCGTGTGGCGCACCGAGGGCAGGCGGTCGCCGGTCTTCAGCGTGCCATTGCGAATCGAGGCCTCGAGGTCGGCGGCGAGGGCTTCGTAACGTTTCATGGCGCGTGGTTCGTCATTCGCACGGACTTTATCTGCACCGGTGAATCAGGCCGGATCTGCATCTGTTTTTTCGGGGCTTTCTAGGGCACAGTCGGTGCATGTCCAATCTCTTGCGCGCAGTGCGCGCCGTTCTCTGGAGTTTCATCGGGCTGGGTGGCCGCCGTGCCGACGCCGACAAGCGGACCGCGCAGGTCGGCATCCTGCCGCTGATCGGCGTCGCGCTGGTCGTGGTGCTGTTGCTGGTTGCGGGCCTGATCACATTGGCGCGCTTCGTGGCCGGCACATGAGCACCGGTCTCCGCTCCTTCGCGCTCGCGCTGCTGTTCCTCGTGCAGGGCATGGCGAGTGCCGCGCCGCCGGCCACCGTGCCCGACACCATCGAGCAGCGCGTGGCCGCCTGCATTGCCTGCCACGGCCGCGAAGGCGCGACCACCAATGCGGGTTTCTTTCCGCGCCTGGCCGGCAAGCCTGCGGGCTACCTCTTCAACCAGCTCGTGAGCTTTCGCGACGGCCGCCGTTTCAACGCCGACATGGCCTACATGGTGCAGCACCTCTCCGACGCGTACCTCCGCGAGATGGCCGAGTACTTCGCGGGGCTCGACCTGCCGTACCCGCCGATCTCCCCCAACAGCGATGCGACACCCGAGCAGCTGCAGCGCGGCCGGAAGCTCGCGCTCGAAGGCGACGCGGCGCGCGGCATTCCGGCCTGCGTGCAATGCCACGGCGCGGCGCTCACCGGCGTGCAGCCGGCCATCCCGGGGCTGCTCGGGCTGCCGCGGCTTTATGTGTCGTCGCAGCTCGGCGCATGGCTCACGAGCGAGCGGCATGCGATGGCGCCCGACTGCATGGCCGAGGTGGGACGCCACATGACGACGGCCGACATCAACGCGGTCGCGAGCTGGCTGGCCGTGCAGCCGATGCCGGCGAACACCAAGCCCGCGGCTTCGTTGCCCGCACCGTTGCCCGTCGCCTGCGGCGGCATGCCGAAGTGAGCCGCCGATGAAACTGCGACACCTCGGCTGGACCCTGCTGACCCTGATCGTGCTTGCGGCCGTGTGCGCCGGCGTGCTCGTGGCGATGAACCTGCGCGGCGAAGACCCGCTGCCCGAGCAGCCGCAAGCCTTCGACGCCACGCCGCAACAGGTCGAGCGCGGCCGCTACCTCGCGCTGGCCGGCAACTGCGCCGGCTGCCACACCACGCGCGGCGGCCAGCCCTACGCGGGCGGGCTGCCGCTGGAGACGCCCTTCGGCACCATCTACTCGAGCAATCTCACCTCCGATCCCGAGACGGGCATCGGCAGCTGGAGCAGCGCGCATTTCTGGCGCGCGATGCACAACGGCCGCAGCAAGGACGGGCGCCTGCTCTACCCGGCGTTCCCGTACCCCAACTTCACCAAGGTGACGCGCGAGGACTCGGACGCCATCTACGCGTACCTGCGCACCGTGGCTCCCGCGCCCGCACCGAACCTCGCGCACCGGCTGCGCTTTCCCTACGACACGCAGGCCGCGCTGGCCGTGTGGCGTGCGCTCTCGTTCAAGCCCGAGCCCTTCGTGGCCAACGCGGGCAAGCCGGCCGAATGGAACCGCGGCGCCTACCTTGTCGATGGCCTCGGCCATTGCATCGCCTGCCACGGCGCGCGCAATTCGCTGGGTGCCACCGAGACCAAGCTCGGCCTTTCGGGCGGACTGATCGCGGTGGAGAACTGGTATGCGCCGTCGCTCACCGACAAGCGCCAGGCCGGCGTGGCCGGATGGCCCACGGCCGACGTGGTGGCGCTGCTCAAGACCGGCACCGCGCCGGGCGGCTCGGTGATGGGGCCGATGGCCGACGTGGTGTTCCGCAGCACGCAGCACCTGAGCGAAGCCGACCTCGCGGCGATGGCGGGTTACCTCAAAGACCTGCCCGATGTTCCCAAGGTCGACGAGCCTGCGCGCCCCTTGGCGCCCGTCCGCCGCGATGCCGGTGCGATGGCGCGCGGCGGCAAGATCTACGACCAGCGCTGCGCCTACTGCCATGGCGACCAGGGCCAGGGCGCGAGCGGCGCCTACCCGCCGCTCGCGGGCAATCGCGCGGTGAACATGTCGCCGCCGACGAACCTCATCCAGGTCGTCTCGCACGGCGGCTTCCTGCCATCGACGGCGGGCAACCCGCGTCCCTACGGCATGCCGCCGTTCGGGCAGGTGCTCGATGCCGCGGAAGTGGCGGCGGTGCTCACCTACATCCGCGGCTCATGGGGCAACGACAGCGCGCCCGTCACGCAGCTGGACACCATGCGGCGCTGAGCGCCGCCGGATGTCCGTGCGCGAGGGCGCGTGGCCCAGGCGGCAGGCGCTCGTTCGAGCGGCTCGCTCGAACTGGATTTTTTCCCCTCATCGCCCCGCCATGTGCGGATGCCGCGCGCCTTCGTAGAGCGTTTGCGCCAGGCCTCGATGCCTCGCCAGCAACGGCGCCAACTCCAACCCCGTGAAGCGCCCGCCTCGGATGCGGACCTTCCCGTTGATCACACTCAGCGAGACTTCCCCCGGCGTACAGAACACCAGCGCCGCCACCGGGTCATGCCACGCCCCTGCATGCGCCACGCCGCGCATGTCGAAGGCGACGATGTCCGCCGACATGCCCGGCTCGATCGCGCCGATGTCGTCGCGCCCCAGCACGCGCGCACCGCCGAGCGTCGCGATCTCCAGCGCCTCGCGCGCTGTCATCGCCGCGGGGCCGTATCCCACACGCTGCAGCAGCATGGCCTGCCGTGCTTCGCCCAGCATGTGCGCGCCGTCGTTCGACGCGCTGCCATCCACGCCCAGGCCCACGGGAACGCCCGCGCGCCGCATCGCACCGATGGGCGCGATGCCCGAGGCCAGCCGCATGTTCGAGCAAGGGCAATGCGCCACACCGGTGCCGGTGCGGCCGAAGAGCGCGATGCCCGCCTCGTCGAGCTTCACGCAGTGCGCGTGCCACACGTCGCGGCCGACCCAGCCCAGGTCTTCGGCGTACTCGGCGGGTGTCATGCCGAACTTCTCGCGCGAGTAGGCGACGTCGTTGTCATTCTCGGCCAGGTGCGTATGCAGCGACACGCCGCGCTCGCGCGCCAGCTCGGCCGACAGGCGCATCAGGTCGCGCGAGACGGAGAACGGCGAGCAGGGTGCGAGCACGATGCGGCGCATCGAATGGCGCGAGGCATCGTGCCAGCGGCCGATGAGCCGCTCGCTGTCGCGCAGGATGGCCTCTTCGGTTTCCACCACCTCGTCGGGCGGCAGGCCGCCGGCGCTGCGGCCCACGCTCATGCTGCCGCGCGCGGCATGAAAGCGCATGCCCATCGCATCGGCCGCCTCGATCGAATCGTCGAGCCTCGAGCCGTTGGGGAACAGGTAGAGATGGTCGCTGGTGGTGGTGCAGCCCGAGCGCATCAGCTCGGCCATCGCGGTCTGCGTCGAGACGCGGATCATCTCGGGCGTGAGACGCGCCCACAGCAGATACAGGTTCGTGAGCCAGCCGAAGAGCTCCGCGTCCTGCGCCTCGGGCACGGCGCGCGTGAGGCTCTGGTACATGTGGTGGTGCGTGTTGACCAGGCCGGGCATCACGACATGGCCGTGCATGTCGAGAGCCTCGGCCTGGCCGCTCTGCAGGGCGTCGAGGTAGGTGGTGGGCAGCTCGGTGGTGGGGCCGGCCCAGGCCACCGCGGGGCCGTCGGTCACCACGGCGCCGTCGGCGATTTCGCGCCGGGCGGCGTCCATGGTGACGAGGATGTCGGCATGTTGGAGGATCAGCATGCCGGCATTTTGCGCGGCTCAGAGGTCGGGCAGGCCCATCGCCGGATCGCTCACCGTGTGCTTGCCGGTTTCCACGCGGCCGGCGAAGCGGCGGTAGTAGCCGGCATCGGCATCGCAGGTCACCGCGAAGTCGTACCACTGGCCGCTCGCTGCAAGATCCCAATGCTGGTCGACGGTGGCGCCGCCGTTCACGGTCGCGGTCCACGGGCCGTCGCCGCGGTAGGCCTTGGCGCGGATGGTGAACTTGCAGGCGGCCTTGCCGTCGTTGCGCATGCTCAGGTAGACGTTGCCGTTGGCGATGTCGTAGCACACGCGCACCTCGGGAATCGCCACGCCGCTTGCGCGCACGGTGCCGAGGTCGCCCTGGAAGTGGCGATGAAAGCCATTCGGCCCGAGCACCCACAGGTCGTACTTGCCGGCGTTGTCGGCAGCCGCGGCCCAGGTGTCGTCCAGCGACTTGCCCGCTTCCACCATGTAGCGGCGCGGCAGGCGGTCGAGGTTGAGCTTGTCGTAGACATGGAACACAGCCGCGGCCTTGCCCGTGTTCGAGAACAGCAACTGCACCTTGCCGCCGGCCGTGTCGACCTTGGCGCTGGCGTGCAGCTCATAGGGCAGCGCGCGCGAAGGCCGCGTGCCGGTGGCCTGCACGGGCAGCTTGCCGTCGCCCGGCGGCGTGACCTGCGGCAGCGCGTCCTGTGCGGCGCGCACCTGGTCGGCCTCGGCCTTGCTGCGGCGGCCTGCGAGCGTGGGCAGCGCTTCTTCATTCGGCGTGGCGAAGTTGAAGGCGCTCGTGAGGTCGCCATTCACCGCGCGGCGGAACGGGCTGATGTTGGTTTCCTTCACGCCGAAACGTGCTTCCAGGAAACGCAGCACAGAGGTGTGATCGAAGGTCTGCGAGTTGACCCAGCCACCGCGGCTCCACGGCGAGATCACATACATCGGCACGCGCATGCCCGGGCCGTAGACGTTGCCGTCGGGCGTGGGCTGCGAGGCGGTCATGCCCGGGGGCTTCGGATGGTTGAAGTACTCGTAGCTCAGGTCCGCGTCCGGCAGCGTGGTCTTGCCGGCGAAGGTTTTCACGCCGGGGTCGGCCGAGGGAATGGGCGAGGGCGCGGAGGCCGAGGGCACGTGGTCGAAGTAGCCGTCGTTCTCGTCGAAATTGACGATGAACACCGTCTTGCTCCACACCTCGGGCACCGCGGTGAGCGCGTCCAGAACTTCCTGGATGTACCAGGCGCCTTGCACCGGGCTCGACGGGCCGGGGTGCTCGGAGTACACGTCCGGCGGA
Source organism: Variovorax boronicumulans (assembly GCF_030812215.1). Taxonomy (GTDB): domain Bacteria; phylum Pseudomonadota; class Gammaproteobacteria; order Burkholderiales; family Burkholderiaceae_C; genus Variovorax; species Variovorax boronicumulans_C. The sequence continues at coordinate 225,287 of NZ_JAUSSG010000008.1, forward strand.
ATGATCCACGACACCTGCGGCAGGCGGCCGGCTTTCACGTCGGCGCGGAACGCATCGAAGATCGCGCCCGCATCGAAGGCCGCCTGGTCGGCCACCGGCAGCGTGTTGGCGGTGCCTTTGTAGAGTGGATTGCCGGCATCGTCGCCGGGCGCGTAGGCGGGCGATGCGCCTTGCGGCAGCGAGGTGCTCACCGGCTTGCCCGAGGCCTCGTTCGCCTTGCGGTACGGCTTGAAGCCCAGGAGCGGATTGCAGCCGTAGTTGTTCGGAATGTTCTGGTAGACGATCCAGCTGACGTTGGCTTCCTGCAGGCGCTCCGCATAGGTCTTCCACTCGTAGCCCTCGGTCGAAGGGCCGGTCGAGCTCCACGGGTTGACGTTGTTCACGTAGGCCTGGTTGCCACCGGCCGAGCTGTTGGGACCATTGGTGCCGGTCCAGTGGAACGAGCGGTTGGCGTGCGTGCCGGTGTGCATCGCGCAGTGGTAGTCGTCGCAGATCGTGAAGGCGTTGGCCAGTGCGAACTGGAACGGAAGCTCGGCCTCCGTGAGGTAGCCCATCGACTGCGTGAAGGGCGCCTTGTTGTTCACCTTCTTGTAGCGCGGCCATTGATAGAGGCGGCCGCCGTCCCATGCATTGTGCGAGTCGACCCAGGTGTGCGGCGTGCTGCTCACGCGCTGCGCGTTGCCCTTGGTCGCATCGAGGTGGTAGGGCACCACCTGCTTGCCTGCATCGTCGAGTTGCTGCCACACGGCCAGGCCGTTGGGCAGCGGGATGGTCATGCGATCGCCGAAGCCGCGCACGCCCTTGAGCGTTCCGAAGTAGTGGTCGAACGAGCGGTTCTCCTGCATCAGGATCACGACGTGCTCGACGTCCATGATCGTGCCGGTCTTGTTGTTGGCCGGAATGGCGAGGGCGCGGCGGATGCTCGGCGGAAAGGCCGAGAGCGCGAGTGCGGCGGCACCGGTGGTGGCGGTGCCGGTGAGGAATTTGCGGCGTGAGGTCATGGTCGTGTTGTTCTGGTTTTTTTAACGCAATCTTCAGGGCGCGCAACGCATCTCGGGTTTGACGCCGGTGTCGGGCGGCGTGACGGGCGGAGTGGTCGGGGGTGCTCCGGCGCCGGGCAGGCCACCGAAGAATCCACCGCCGCCATCGCTGCCACCGCCGCAGGCGGAGAGCACGCAGGCCACGATCAATGCGGGTGCCAGCCGCGCGGAATAAGAAAGAAGTCGCATCGGGGGAGATCCTCTTGGAGTGTTGAGCGGGCACTCCACGGACGTCGTGGAGGCCGCTGCACTCGAGGCTAGAAAGCGCCCATGACATCGGCATGAACCAGAGGGGGCGAGGTGTAAGCGCGCGTTGCACGCACTTCTTTTTTCACCTCGCCCACGAGGCACGAACGCTCAGAGGTCGGCCAAGCCCATCGCCGGATCGCTCACCGTGTGCTTGCCGGTTTCCACGCGGCCCGCAAAGCGGCGGTAGTAGCCGGCATCGGCATCGCAGGTCACCGCGAAGTCGTACCACTGGCCACTCGCGGCGAGCTCCCAGTGCTGGTCAACAGCAGCGCCGCCATTGACGGTGGCGGTCCACGGACCATCGTTGCGGTAGGCCTTCGCACGCACGGTGAACGTGCAAGGATTCTTGCCGTCGTTGCGCATGCTCACATAGACGTTGCCGTTCGCGATGTCGTAGCACACGCGAACTTCAGGCACCGCCGCATCGCCCGCGCGAAGGCGGTTGAGGTCGCCCTTGAAGTGACGGTGAAAGCCATTCGGCCCGAGCACCCACAGGTCGTAGAAACCGCTGTTGTCGGTCATCGCGTTCCACGAATCGTCGAGCATCTTGCCTGGCTCCACCATGTAGCGGCGGGGCAAGCGGTCGAGGTTGAGCTTGTCGTAGACGTGGAACACCGCAGCCGCCTTGCCGGTGTTCGAGAACAGCAGTTGCACCTTGCCGCCGATCGTGTCGGCCTTGGCGCTCGCATGCAGCTCGTAAGGCAGCGCGCGCGAAGGCCGCGTGCCGGTGAACTGGCGCGGCAGCTGCGGGTCCAGCGGCAGCGGCACCTGCGGCAGCGCCTGCTGGTCGTTGCGCAGCCTGTCGGCATCGGCCTTCGTCGTGCGGCCCGTGAGCGTGGGCAGCGCCTCGGTGTTGGGCGTCGCGAAGTTGAAGGCGCTCGTGAGATCGCCGCACACCGCGCGCCGGAACGGCGAGATGTTGGGTTCCTTCACGCCAAAGCGCGTCTCGAGGAAGCGCAACACCGAGGTGTGGTCGAAGGCCTGCGAGCTGACCCAGCCGCCGCGGCTCCACGGCGAGATCACGTACAGCGGCACGCGCGGCCCCGGACCGTAGACGCGGCCGTCGGGCTTGGGCTGGCTGCTGCTGCCGGCCGGTGCCGGGTGCGTGAAGTACTCGGCGCCCAGGTCCGCATCGGGCAGCGTCGTCTTGCCGGCGTAGGTGCCGTCGCCGTTGGGCGAGGGCGCCGAGGGCGAGGGCACGTGGTCGAAGTAGCCGTCGTTCTCGTCGAAGTTGATGAGCAGCACGGTCTTGCTCCAGACCTCGGGCACGGCGGTGAGCGCGTCCAGCACTTCCTGCAGGAACCATGCGCCCTGCACGGGGCTCGAGGGCCCGGGATGCTCGCAGTAGATCGACGGCGCGTTCATCCACGAGACCTGCGGCAGCTTGCCTTCGCGGATGTCCCGCTTGAAGGCGTCCAGGTACTCCTCGGGGCGCGTGCCCGGCAGCGTGTTGGCCACGCCCTTGTAGAGCGGGTTCTTGGCGTTGTCCGAGGCCGCGTCGTAGGCGTGGTAGGGCAAGGCCTGGCCGGTGTCCGCGTAAGGTTGGTTCGGCGCGCCGCCGCTGCACACCGGAAAGCCCGAGGCGAGATTGGCCTGGCGGAACTGCTGGAACGCGCCCAGCATGTTGTCGCCCCATTCGTCGGGCATGTTCTGGTAGCTGATCCACTTGACGCCCGCGTCCTCCAGGCGTTCGGCATACGTCTTCCACGTGTAGCCGGTGTTGGCCGAGGCGGGCTTGCCCTCGATCCAGTCCCATTCGTTGCGCACGAACGCCACGTTCTGCGCGGTCGGTCCGTTGGTGCCGGTGAGATGGAAGGAGCGGTTCGCATCCGTGCCGGTGTGCATCCCGCAGTGGTACGCGTCGCAGATCGTGAAGGCATTGGCCAGCGCGTACTGGAAGGGAACCTCGGCCTCCTTGTGGTAGCCCATTGCCTTGTTGGTCTTGTAGCGCGGCCACTGGTACATGCGGCCGTTGTCCCACGCGTTCTGGCTGTCGTTCCAGTCGTGCGGTGTGCCGCCGTCGCGCTGGGCGTTCCCCTTGCGGCTGTCGAAGTGGTACGGCAGGATCTGCTTGCCCGAGGCGTCGCTCTGCTGCCACACGTTCAGGCCCTTGGGCAGCGGAATGGTGAAGCGGTCACCGAAGCCGCGCACGCCCATGAGCGTGCCGAAATAGTGGTCGAACGAGCGGTTCTCCTGCATCAGGATCACGACGTGCTCGACGTCCATGATCGTGCCGGTCTTGTTGTTGGCGGGGATGGCGAGGGCGCGGCGGATGCTCGGCGGAAAGGCCGAGAGCGCGAGTGCGGCGGCACCGGTTGTGGCGGTGCCGGTGAGGAATTTGCGGCGTGAGTTCATGGGTCTGTGGTCGGATGCAGTGCTCACAGATCGGCCATGCCCATGGCGGGATCGCTCACCGTGTGCTTGCCGTTTTCCACGCGGCCCGCAAAGCGGCGGTAGTAGGACGGGTCGGCATCGCAGGTCACCGCGAAGTCGTACCACTGGCCGCTGCTCGCCAGCACCCAGAGCTGCTCGGCCTTGTTGGCGCCGCCGCCGGCAACGGTGGCGTTCCACGGGCCGTCGTTGCGGTAGGCCTTCGCGCGCACGGTGAACTTGGCGGCGTTCTTGCCGGCGTTGAGCATCTCCAGGTAGACGTTGCCGTTGGCGATGTCGTAGCACACGCGCACCTCGGGATTCGCGCCGCTCGTGCGCAGCGCATTGAGGTCGCCCTTGAAGTGGCGGTGAAAGCCGTTCGGCCCGAGCACCCAGAGGTCATAGAAGCCGCTGTTGTCGGTCATCGGGTTCCAGGCGTCGTCGAGCATCTTGCCCGGCTCCACCATGTAGCGGCGCGGCAGGCGGTCGAGGTTGAGCTTGTCGTAGACGTGGAACACGGCCGCGGCCTTGCCGCTGTTCTTGAACAGCAGCTGGATCTTGCCGCTGATCGAATCGGCGCGTGCGCTCACGTGCAGCTCGTAGGGCAGCGCGCGCGAGGGGCGCGTGCCGGTGGCCTGGCGCGGCAGCTGCGCATCCAGCGGCAGCGGTACCTGCGCCAGGGCTTCCTGGTCGCTGCGCGTCTTGTCGGCGCTGGTGCGGGTCGTGCGGCCCGCGAGCGTGGGCAGCGCCTCGGTGTTGGGCGTCGCGAAGTTGAAGGCGCTCGTGAGATCGCCGCACACCGCGCGCCGGAACGGCGAGATGTTGGGTTCCTTCACGCCGAAGCGCGTCTCGATGAAGCGGATCACCGAGGTGTGGTCGAAGGCCTGCGAGTTGACCCAGCCGCCACGGCTCCACGGCGAGACGATGTACATCGGCACGCGCACGCCGGGGCCATACACGCGGCCATCGGGCGCGGGCTGGCTGCTGGTGCCCGGCGGCTTCGGGTGGTTGAAGCGCTCCACGGCGAGGTCGGCCTCGGGCAGCGTGGTCTTGCCGGCCATCGAGCCGTCGGGGTTGATCGAGGGCGCGGCCGGCGACGGGTAGTGGTCGAAGTAGCCGTCGTTCTCGTCGAAGTTGATGAGCAGCACGGTCTTGCTCCAGACCTCGGGCACGGCGGTGAGCGCGTCCAGCACTTCCTGGATGTACCAGCCGCCCTGCACCGGGCTCGACGGACCAGGGTGCTCCGAGTAGGTGGCGGGCGCGATGATCCACGACACCTTCGGCAGCTTGCCGTTCTTCACGTCGTTGCGGAAGGTGTTCAGGTACTCATCCACGTTGGCGCCGGGCATGGTGTTGGCAATGCCCTTGTACAGCGGGTTGCCGACGTCGTCGCTGGCAGGATCGTAGGCCGGCACCGTGCCGGTGCTCGTCACTGGCTTGCCCGATGCCTCGCTGGCCTGGCGGTACTGCTTGAAGCCGACGAGCGGGTTGTCGCCGAAGTTGTCGCGCATGTTTTCGTACACGATCCAGCTGACGCCGGCCGCTTGCAGGCGCTCGGGGAAGGTCTTCCACTCGTAGCCGGTGGTCGAGGGCGGGGTGTAGCTGTCGTCCCATTCGTTGTTGACGGTGGCCACGCCGGCCACGCCGTTGCCGAGCTGGCCGCTGGGGCCGTTGGTGCCGGTCCAGTGGAACATGCGGTTCGAGTTGGTGCCCGTGTGCATGCTGCAGTGGTAGTCGTCGCAGATCGTGAAGGCGTTGGCCAGCGCGAACTGGAAGGCGAGCTCGGTCTCCTTGAAGTAGCCCATCGACGCGTTGGTCTTGTAGCGCGGCCACTGGTAGGTGCGTCCGCCGTCCCATGCGTTCTGGCCGTCGCTCCACGAGTGCGGCGTGCCGCTCACGCGCTGCGCGTTGCCGATGCGGCTGTCCAGGTGGTAGGGCAGGATCTGCTTGCCGGTGGCATCGCTCTGCTGCCATACGTTCAGGCCCTTGGGCAGCGGAATGGTGAAGCGGTCGCCGAATCCGCGCACGCCCATCAGCGTGCCGAAGTAGTGGTCGAACGAGCGGTTCTCCTGCATCAGGATCACGATGTGCTCGACGTCCTGGATGGTGCCGGTCTTGTTGTTGGCCGGAATGGCGAGCGCGCGGCGAATGGCGGGCGGAAAGGCCGAGAGCGCGAGCGCTGCGGCGCCGGTGGTGGCGGTGCCCGTGAGGAACTTGCGGCGCGAGTTCGTGGACTTGTCGTTCTGCTTCATGGCGTGGGCTCTCTCTTTCAGGGCGCGCAGCTCTTCACGGGGGCGACGCCGGTCTCGGGCGGGGTCGTCACGGGCGGAGTGGTGGGGGGCGTGCCGGCACCGGGCAGGCCGGCGAAGCCGCCACCGCCGCTGCCGCCGCCGCAGGCGGACAGGGCACAGGCCATGATCAGCGTGGACAGCACGGGCACGAGGCGCGGGGCAAGGAAGGGAATTCGCATGATGGGGATCCTCTTGAGTCGTTTGTTTTCGGGGGGTGATCGGGAGCGATTCAGGGCAGCAGCAACATCAGCGGCTGGCCCGACTTGAAGATGCTGGTCAGCTCGTCGGCGGTGAGCGCACGGTTCCAGATGGCGAACTCGTTGAAGTCCAGCGTGCCGCGCGGCGAGCTGGTCCAGCGCTTGTAGTACTGGCCGGTGCCGTCCTCGTTGAGGCTGAGGCCGTTCTTCAGGCCGCCCAGCTGGGCCACGATGTCGGCGTTGAGGGTGGCGCTGCCGGTCTGCATCGCGCGTGCCGCGTCGAACAGGTAGGCGGTCATCTTCAGGTTGGCCTTGTCGATCACCACCGCCACGTAGGCCCACTGGCCGGCGCTCAGGCCGTAGCCGTTGCTGTCGGCGCGGCCACCGCCCTTGCCGACGTTGAAGCGCAGCTCGCAGCTGCTGAACAGGCCGATCGCCAGGCCGGCGTTGCTGCCGCTGTCGTAGTTCTTGTTGGCAATCACCGAGGCGCCGTCGCCCGCGCCCACGCTGCAGGTCGCGTCGGTGCGCAGCCAGAAGCCGATGGTGTAGGCGGTGACGGCCGGGTTGGTGGCGACGTCGGTGGTCTGCAGCAGGCGGTAGCCGGCCGTGCCGCTCGCGTTCTTCACCGTGCTGTCGACACGCAGCGCCTTGACCTTGTAGGGAAGCTTGAAACCGTCGTCGACCACCGTGCCGCCGTTGGCATCGGCCGCCCAGGGCGCGAGGGTGGAGGCGTTCTTCAGGTCCGTGGCCGGCAGCGTGTCCAGCGGGTAGTAGTTGACGAGGCCGTTCACCAGCGTGGGCGCAAGCGTCGCGGGCTTCACGTAGGCAAGCTGCGCGGCGAGCGCGATGCTGGCTTCGCCGGCGACGACGGTGTACTGGTAGGTGTAGAGCCCATCCGCGTCGGCCACGATGGGGTCGGCGTAGGCGGTCGAGCCCGCCGGCAGCGTGGCCACCAGCTTGCCGTCGCGCAGCACCTGCACCGGCGCGGTCGCAGCGCCCGAGAGCGCCCACGAGAGCTCGATGCTGTTCTTGTCGGCACCCGCCTTGGCGGTGAGATTGCGCAGTGATGTGGCTGCCTGCAGAGCCTGCCCGTTGAAGTTGTAGGCCTCCGCCGCCGGCAGTGCGCCGAGGTGGCGCAGCACGGTCGGTGCGATGTCTGTCGCCGCGGCGAGCTGCAGCAGCGCGGTGTCCGCCGGTGCGGCCGTGCCCGTTCCGGGCAGTGCGGCCAGCGTCTTGTTGCTGGCGATGAAGACGGTCTTGTTGTCGATGGCCTGCAGGCCGGAGGCCGTGCCGAAGGCGTCCAGGCCGTGGCCGGTGGTGAGGATGACGAGCCAGTCTTCCTTCGCATCGTTGGCCGTGCGTTGCGCAATGCGCGCGAGCAACCGGCCGACTGCGGCCGAGGTGTCGGAAATCGCGCGCTGGTAGGCGTCGCTCTTCAGGCCGTTGCCGGCGGCGGCGGCCGGTGCGCCGTACTGCGCGACCGTCAGGTCGTAGCCGGCATCGATGAACTGCGCGGTGCGCTCGGTCACGCAGGCATCGGCGCCTGCGCAATCGACAGCACCGTCGACGGTGCCGCTCTCGTTGGCCAGCAACTGCGGATAGAGCGCATTCGAGGTGACCGACGCGGTCTTGTAGCCGGCCGCCTTGTTCTGCTTGGCGAGCGCGAAGATCGAAGGCGCGAGCTTCGCATCGATGCGCTGGTCGACCGTGTCCCAGCGCACGCTGTGGCGCGTCACCCAGGTGCCCGTCAGCAGCGTGGCCCAGCCCGGGCCATCGGTGGTGCGCTGTTCGCTCGGCGTGCCGTTGGCGCCGCCGGTCCATGCGGGTGCCACGCGCAGCGACTGCAATGCCGGCACCTTGTTCTGAGCGATGGCATCGCGCAGGGCGGCGTGCGTGAGGCCGTCGATCTCCACGACGAGCGCCTTGGGGCCACTCTTGCCTTGGTTGGTACCGGATGCAGGCGGGTTGCCACCGCCACTGCTGTTGGCGGGCGGCACATTGACGAGCGGGAAGGAAACACCGCCGCCATCACCACCGCCGCAAGCGGCAAGCGCTAACGAGGTGGCGAGGGGCAGGAGCCAACGCGCGAAATGCGCGGCGTGCGAAGGTGTGGTCGGGCGCATCGGAGAAAGCCGGTGTGTCTGTCTGTCGGAGGGATGGACGCCGGTGCGGCAAAAAAAAAGCGCCACGAGGGCACTGCGCACCGAACAGACAGCGAGGCTAAGAAGCGCGCGTTACGCCGCAATGAATGCGGGATGACAGAGCGAAGTCGTGCGCGTGACGACGCACGGATCAACGCTCAAGAAAACGGGCGGAATTTGTTCCGGAGATGCCGCGGGCCCGGTTTTGCCGGGCCGCCGGCATCGCCCCCTGCAGGGGGCGATGCGACGCGGAGTGCGCGAAGCCTGGGGACTAGCCCTCGTTGCTGATCCCGCTGGCCACATGCCCCGCGGGCACATGCCGCGAGGCCGCATCGACGTGACCTGTCTGGTCGTCGAAGAAGAAGTCGGGCTCGAACTCGCGCAGGAACTCGCCCTTGGGCAGGCCGCCGAGGAACATCGCCTCGTCGACGCGGATGTTCCAGTTCATCAGCGTGCGGATCGCGCGCTCGTGCGCCGGCGCGCTGCGCGCGGTGACCAGCGCGGTGCGGATGCGCATCTGCGCGTTGCCCGCCATCTGCAGGCGATGCAGCGCGGCCAGCAGCGGCTTGAACGGCCCGCCGGGCAATGGCAGCTCGGCCTTGCTGAGTTCATGGGCCTGGAAGGCGTCGAGCCCCTCGGCCTGGAACACGCGCTCGGCCTCGTCGGAGAACAGCACCGCGTCGCCGTCGAAGGCGATGCGCACTTCGTTCGGCCAGGCATCGCTCGCCTTCACCGATTCGACCAGCACCCGCGCGGCCGGAAAGCCCGCGACCAGCGCCTCGCGCACGTCCTCTGCATTGACGGAAAGGAACAGATGCGCACGCAGCGGGCGCAGGTAGCCGAAGGGCGGCCGGCCTTGCGTGAACACGCCGCGCTGCAGCTTGATGTCGGCCGCCGCGCTCGACTTGAAGATGCGCATGCCCGAGACCGGATCGTTGCGCGAGAGGATCACCACCTCCACGCGCTGCACGCCGTCGTCGTTGAAGCGCAAGAGCTTACGGATCAGCGAGTACGCGATGCCGGGTGCGGCCGGCACGTCGAGCCGGTCGAGCTGCAGCTTCATGTAGCCCTCGTTGTCGCCGGATTCGAAGATCCTGTTTTCTTCCTCGAGGTTGAAGAGCGCGCGCGAGGAGATCGCGACCACGAGTTTGTCTTCGAGTGTGACTGGCATGGCGGCGTGCGGGCGGAGGTTCAGGAGGCGTCGTCGGGGGCTTCGCCGAGCGAGAAGTAGAGCGTATCCGACCAGTAGCCCAGGCCCAGGTCGCGCAGCGGTGCCTCGATGCTCTCCTGGGATGGTGTGAGGATGCGGTCCCAGAAGCTCTTTTTCTTCGGGGCCAGAAGGGCCAGGGCCGCCTCGACCTCGGCGTCGATGTTTTGCACGCCGTGCAGCAGGCTTGCGGCCTGTGTCTCGAGTGGCGTGTCGTCCATGCCGAGGACTTCGGCGCATTCCAGAAAGATGTAGCCGTTGCGGTCGGCGTGGCGGTTCAGGAAGTCGAGCGCCTGGTCGCGCATCGGTGCGATGGCGGGGTGGTCGATGCGGGCCAGGAACTGCGCGAGCCGGTCGATGCCCGCGCCAGCGCGGCCCGCGAGCGCCGTGGGTTCGGGCATGGACCAGATCAGCGAGCGGCAGCGCTGCACGTCGGCCGACACCAGCAGCCGGTAGACCAGCGGGATGTTGTACTTGCACTCCGAGAGGCCCTTGAGCTGTCTCGGATCGTTTTCCGTGGCGTCCGGGCCCGGAACGAAGGGGCTTGCGAACAGGTAGCTTCGATTGGCCATGGCGAAACTCCCGTTATTTGACGAACTGGTTCAGCTGGATGATGGGCAGCATCACGGCCAGCACGATCAGCATCACCACGCCGCCCATCGCCACGATGAGCAGCGGCTCGAGGATGGTGGCCAGGTGCATCGCGCGGCGCTGCACTTCGGCGCCCAGTTGGTTGGCCGCACGCTGCAGCATCAGCGGCAGCGTGCCGGTCTGCTCGCCCAGGCGCGCGAACATCGACACGAGGCCCGGAAAGCGCTTCTTCTGCGCGAGCGCCGAAGCGAGCGGTGCGCCTTCGCGCACCAGCACCAGCGCATCGAGCGCGTCGGCGCGCATCGCGCGGTTGCCCAGCGTTTCGGAGGCGGCCTGCAGCGCGCGCAGGATCGGCACGCCGGCCGTCGCCAGCATCGCGAGCGTGCTCGCAAAGCGAGCCGCGTTGTAGCCGCGCGCGAGCTTGCCCACCAGCGGCAGCTTGAGCCAGACCGCATCGAACTTGAGGCGGAACGCTTCCTGAGCCAGCGCCACGCGCGCACCGATGGCAAGGAGCACGACGCCGCCCAGCATCCACCAGCCGTAGTTGCGCACACCCGCGCTCAGCGAGAGCATCACGGTGGTGAGAAAAGGCAGCGAGCGCTTGGTGCCCGCGAACACCTGCGCCACCTGCGGCACCACGTAGCTTACGAGAAAGATCACGATCACGATCGCCACCAGCGTGACGATGGCCGGGTACAGCGCCGCGCCGACCAGCTTCTGCTGCAGCGCCTGGCGCTCTTCGAGGTCGTCGGCCAGGCGGTCGAGCACGAGGCCGAGGTTGCCGCTCTGCTCGCCGGCGCCGATCACGGCGGTGTAGATGGGCGAGAACTCGCGCGAGTGCGCCGACAGCGCGCGCGCGAAGGGCGAACCCGCGTTGACCTCGGCGCGCAGCGAGGCAACGAGGTTGCGCTGCGGCTCGGACTCGGCTTCGTCGGTGAGCGCGGTGAGCGCGCGTTCGAGCGGCAGGCCCGACGAGACGAGCCCCGCGAGCTGGCGGGTCCACACGGCCAGGCCTGTGGAATTGAAGACGCGCTTGCCTCCGCCCAGCCAGCGCGAAAGACCGCTGCGCTGCCCGGTGCCATTGATATGGTCGCTGCCGACCGGCTTGACCGACAGCGGAATCAGCGCCTGCGCGCGCAGCAGGCTGCGGGCGCTGCGCGCGGTGTCGGCCTCGAGCACGCCTTCGCGCGACTGGCCGCTGGCGTCGATGGCTTCGAAGGAATAGGCGGGCATGGCGAGACGGCGGCGCTAGTCGCGCGTGACGCGCAGCAACTCTGCACGCGAAGTGATGCCGGCCTGCACCAGCCGCTCGCCGTCTTCGCGCATGAGCCGCAGGCCGCCGCGCGCGCCGGCCTTGAGCAGTTCGCTCTCGGCCGCCTTGCTGTGGATGAGGCCCTGCACGGTTTCATCGGCCACCAGCAATTCGAAGATGCCGGTGCGGCCCTGGTAGCCCGTTTGCCCGCAGACATCGCAGCCGGCGCCCGCGCAGCTCGTGCAGACCTTGCGCACGAGGCGCTGCGCGAGCACGCCCAGCAGCGACGAACTCAAAAGGAACGGCTCCACGCCCATGTCGGTGAGGCGCGTGACGGCACTGACCGAATCGTTGGTGTGCAGCGTGGCCAGCACCAGGTGACCGGTGAGCGAAGCCTGGATGGCGATCTGCGCGGTCTCGAAGTCGCGGATTTCCCCGATCATGATCACGTCCGGGTCCTGCCGCAGGATCGCGCGCAGGGCCTTGGCGAAGGTGAGCTCGATCTTGGCGTTGATCTGCGTCTGGCCCACGCCCGGCAGCTCGTACTCGATGGGGTCTTCCACCGTCATGATGTTGCTGCGGCTCGCATCGAGCCGGGCCAGCGCGGCATACAGCGTGGTGGTCTTGCCCGAGCCGGTCGGGCCGGTGACGAGGATGATGCCGTGCGGCTGCGTGATGAGCTTCTCGAAGCGCTCCAGCGTGTCGCCCAGCATGCCCACCGATTCGAGCGTGAGCTTCGATTCGCTCTTGTCCAAGAGGCGCAGCACGGCGCGTTCGCCATGCGCGCTCGGCAGCGTGGAGACCCGCACGTCGACCGCGCGCGTGCCGATGCGCAGGCTGATGCGCCCGTCCTGCGGCAGCCGCTTCTCGGAGATGTCGAGGTCGGCCATGATCTTCAGGCGCGAGATCAGCGCGGCGTGCAGCGCGCGGTTGGGCTGTACCACCTCGCGCAACGTGCCGTCGATGCGAAAGCGCACGGACGAAGTGCGTTCGTAGGGCTCGATGTGGATGTCGCTCGCACCGTCGCGCGCGGCCTGCGTGAGCAGCGCGTTGAGCATGCGGATGATGGGCGCATCGCCCGCGCTGGCCAGCAAGTCCTCGACCGCCGGCAGCTCCTGCATCATGCGGGAGAGGTCGGCGTCGTTCTGCACTTCGCTCACCACCGCGGCGGCACTCGATTCGCCCTGCGCATAGGCCGCGCTGATGCGTTGCGCGAGCGGGCCGTCGGCCAGCACCTCGAAAGCCTGCACGTTGTACTTGCGCGCCACTTCGCCGACCGCGCTGCGCGCGGGGTGGTCCGACATCCACAGCGTGTAGCGGCCGTCGTCGGTTTCTTCGAGAAGGAGTTGCTGGCTGCGTGCGAACGCGTAGGGCAGGGGGTAGCGCATGGGCAGAGTCAGCAGGGCGTGTGCGTGGGGGGCGTCGAAACGGAGGACAAAAGCATCAGGGCAGTTCGCGCGAACTCACCGGGTCGGCCGTGGCTGGCAGCGCGCCGCGCAGCGGGCTCGGCGCCAGCTGGCGGTTGTCCGCGGCGGGTTGCGGCGGCGGAATGAGCTGTGTGCCCTGGAGGCGGGTCTCTCTCTGCCGGCCGGTGTCGGCTGCGCGCGGCGGAAGTTCGGGCAGCACGTTCGCGCCGTCCACGGCGCGCAGCATCACGTTGGAGGTATCGGGCTGCGTGCGCTGCTGCAAGCCGCGGATCTCGTCGTACCGGTCGTAGGCGAAGGCTTCGGTCGTATTGCCGTCGCGCATGACCGCCGGACGCAGGAACATCATGAGGTTGATCTTTTCGCGCGAACGGGCCTGGCTCTTGAACAGGTTGCCGAGCACCGGGATGTCGCCCGCGACCGGCACCTTCTCGACCGTGTTGTTGTAGCTGTCCGACAGCAGGCCGCCGAGCATGACCAGCCCGCCGTCTTCCACCAGCACGCTCGATTCGATGGAGCGCTTGCTGGTGGTCGGGCCGTTCGTGTTGTTGATGCTCTGCTGGTCGACCGTGGAGGTCTCCTGGAAGATCGTCAGTTTCACGGTGCCGTTCTCGTTGATGGTCGGGCGCACGCGCAGCGTGAGGCCCACGTCCTTGCGCTCGACCGTGGTGAACGGGTTGACGCCTACCGAGCCCGAGGTGCTGGCGTAGGAGCCCGTGGGGAAGGGCACGTTCTGGCCGATGACGATCTTGGCCTCCTCGTTGTCCAGCGTCAGCAGGTTGGGCTTGGACAGCACGTTGGCATCCTTGTCGCTGTCGAAGAAGCTGGCGATCGCGCCCAGGATGTACTGGCCGCCGATCTTGCCCGCGATGCCGAGGTTCATGCCCGGCGCGAGCTGGATGCCGGCCACGTTTTTAGTGGCCAGTGCCTGAGTGAGCGCCAGGATGCTGGAGCCGGCGACGGTGGAGTTGGTGCCGATCACCGCGTTGTTGCCCAGCGCGCTTTGCCACTGCACGCCGAACTTCGCGGCCGCCGTGTCGCTCACCTCGACGATCAGCGCCTCGATCATCACCTGCGCGCGCCGGCCGTCGAGCTTGTCGATCACCGCGCGCATCTGGCGGTACTGCGGTTCGGGCGCCGTGATGATCAGCGAGTTGGTCGACGGGTCGGCCTGGATCTGGCCGCCGGTGGACGGTTGGTTGGCGTTGTTGAGCGGCGCATTGGCGGCCGGCGAACCGCTTTGCCCGCTGCCGCTCATGCTGCTCTGGTTGTTGGGCTGGAAGCTGGTCTGCTGCGGTGCGGGGCTGCTGCCGCCGCCGGTGGCGCCGGGCGTGCCCGGCGTGGCCTGCTGGTTCGCCGCCATCGCTGCGCGCAGCGTGGCCGCCAGCCGCACCGCATCGGCATTCTTCAGATAGACCACGTAGATGTTGCCGGCCAAGCCGTTGCTGCTTTCCGCGGGCGGACGGTCGAGCTTCTCGACCAGCGTGCGAACCAGTTGCGCGCGTGCCGGATTGGCTGCGCGCAAGATGAGCGAATTGCTGCGCGGATCGGCCAGCAGCGTGGTGCGGAACGACGCATCGACCGCGCCGGGTGCAGCCCCGGGGGCCGCGCCCGAACCGCTGCCGTCGACCAGCCGCTGCACCAGCGGCAGCAGGTCGCTCGCGACCGAGTGCTTGAGCTGGATGATCTCGATGTCCGACGCGTTGGGCACGTCGAGCGCCGCGATGATGCGCGCGAGCCGGCGCATGTTGTCGGCGTAGTCGGTGATCACGAGCGAGTTGTTGCCCGGGTTCACGTTGATGGTGTTGTTCGGCGGAATCAGCGGGCGCAGCACCGGCAACAGGCTGTTGGGCGACTCGTAGTTGAGCCGGAAGATCTGCGTGACGATCTGGTTGCTGCCCGACGAAGCGGTGGCGCCGATCGAGGTGTTCACGGTGCTGCTCTGCAGCTTGGCATCGGCCTCGGGCACCACCTTGTAGAGGCCGTCGGCCTCCACCACCGCAAAGCCCTGCAGGCGCAGCGCTGAGGCGAACTGGTTGAAGGCGGCGGCCGGCTGGATCGCGCGGTCGGTGACCAGGTTCATCGTGCCCTTGACGCGCGGATCGACCACCACGTCGCGCCCGGTGACCACCGCCATGGTGCGGGCCACGGCCTCGATGTCGGCATTGGAGAAATTGAGCGTGATCGGCTCGCCGCGGCGCGGCGCGTCGCCCTGCGCGAAGGCGGGCGGCAACACCTGCAGGAAGGACGCCGCGATCAGCAGGCGCGCCGCGAGTGCGACGATGCCGAGGCGGGCGCCGGGCGTGCCGTGCGAGCCGAACGAGGGAGGGGACTTCGTCATGATCAACCCAGGGTGATGATCGAACGCGCGTTGTCGCGTCGTCCGATGATGTTCAACAAATTGGAAAGAGCGTCTTCGCGGCCGGCCGCGGCACTGGCTTCGCCGTTGAAGCGGAAGGCAGTGCCGTTCCAGCTGCCGCTGCCGTTCAGTTGCAGGCTGCCTTCGCGCGTGCTGAGCAGGAGCGTGGGGCTGTTGCCGCCTTCGAGCGAGAGCCGGTAACTGCCCATCGGCTTGAGGGTCGACAGGCTGGAGGAAACATCGGTGGCGTCGAGCGTGGCCTGGCCCGCGATGCGCAGCACGGGGCCGTCCCACTGCAACGAGAAGGCCTTGGTGGAAAGGTCGAGCGCACCGTCGAGCTTGAGCGTGTTCCAGGGTGCGCCGAGGCCGGTGAGCATCGTGGCGGGCCAGCGCGAGCGGCCGTCCTGCCAGTCGAGCAGCACGCCGTTGCCGCGCGGGCTGGCCTTGAGTTCGAGCGGACGCGGGGCGCAGCAGGGTAGGTCGAGCGAAGCAAAGATGCCACTGAAGCTCGGGCGCAGGCGCCAGTGCAGGAGGCCGGGCAGCGAGACGGCCTGCGCACCGCCGGTGCCGCTCGCGAACACCACGGCGGCCGCGCCGTTCCATACGGTCCCGCGCGGGTTGACCAGCAGCAGCCGGCCCTGGCTCCAGTTCGACAGCGCCGAGGCGAGCCAGCGCGCGGGCGCGAACAGCACCACCGCCAGCACCGCGCCGATCACGATGCCGAGGAGAGCCCAGCGCCAGCCGCGTCGCGGCTTGGGCTCGGAGAGTGCGGAAAGCGGAGCGCGCGTCACCATGCCGGGCTGTTCATCGAGGGGCGGGCAACGCCATCACGACGGTGCCCTCCCAGCGGACCTGCGGAAGCTGCGGCGCGTCCTTGTCCTTGTTGCCGGGCGCCGGCGGGGTGGCGGGTGCGCGCGTGAGGTGCACTTCGCGCGGCACCGCATGCGCATTGCCGCGCGCCTGCGCGAGCCACTGGGCGACCGTGCTGGCGGGCGTGGCGCGCAGCGTGACGGTGGCGCCGTCGCCACCGGCCGTCATCAGCTGCGCGTTGTTCACGCCGAGGCCCTCGCGCACCGACGTCTCGAGCGAGCGCAGCGCTTCGTCGCGGGCGAGGCGGGGCTGCGACTGCAGCGCCTTCGCGCGGTTCTGCAAGGTGGTCATCTGCTGCAGTTGCGCATCGAGCTGCGCGTGTTCGGCCGGTGCCGCGGCCAGCGTGCGCAGCGCGGGAGCGAGCGCAATCCACCAAAGCAAGGCAAGTACCACGAGCGCGACGGCCCCGCCGACCATCTGGCGCTCGCGCATCGCGAGGGCGGCCCAGCGGGCCTTGAGTTGTTCGCTGAAGTTCATCGGGGAGTGGCCTCGGCCTGCACGAGCAGCAGGTCGCCCTCGGTGCGCACGTTGTAGCCGCGTGGCGCCATCGCACCGGTGATCTGCGAGACCTCCGACGGCTGCAGCCCGAGGCCGCGCAGGCGCAGCTGGCCATTGGTGTAGTCGACGGCCGAAGGCGTGCGGCCGGGCGGAAGGTTGGTGGCGAGCGCGCCGACCATGGGTTCGAAATCGGTTGCCGCCACGTCGCCCACGGCCTGCTGGAGCGCGGCGACTTCGCGCGTCATCTGCAGTTGCGGGTCGATCACGATCTTCACCGAGGGGAAGGTCTGCGTGAGGATGGTCTTGGCGGCCTGTCGCTTGGACTCGAGCGCGCTGCGCTCCTTCCAGGCCCAGGCGTTGAGGCCGATCAGTTGCGTGAGCAGCAGCACGACGATGCCCCAGCGCGCGGCGCGCCATTCGGGCGCGTAGCGCAGCGTCTGCAGCACGGAGGCGAATTTCTTGCCTGCACGTGCGCGGCCGGTTGCGGCGAGATCGAACTGCGCGAGCTCCCACGGCGTGCGCGCGGCGTTGAGCCAACGCTGCGGCGCCTTCACGATCGGCACGCGACGCTCCAGCAGGTGCTCGGCCGCTTCGGCGACCGCGGGCTCGGTGGTGATGACGGCGGTGTCGAGAGGCAGGCTGCCCGACAGCGCCAGCCCGGCGCCGGCCAGCGGCAGCGAGACCACGCCATCGGCATCGCAGACGGTGAGCTGCGGGGCTTCGGGTTCGCCGGTGATTTGCAGCAGCGCCGGGCCGTCGGCGGCCTGCGGTGCGAATTCGGGGACGATGCGCACGACGCGGCGTCCGGCCGCTTCGAGCCCCTGCACGATGCTGCGCAGCCAGATGCGGTTGCACGCCGCCACCCACACGGGGGCACCGGCTTTCGCGTCGGGCTCGAGCGCGAAGTGCAGGGCCTCGGGGTCGTCGAGCAGGTGTTCTTCGAGCAGGCCGTCGAGCACGGCGCGCAGCTTCGAGGCGCTGCCCATGCTGCCCTTGGGCAGCGTGACGCGGTGCCACGACAGCGCCGCGGAAGGAATGCCGAGCGTGACTTCGCTGCCCGAGGGCAACAGTGCCAGCAGCGCACGGCCCTGGTCGCGCAATGCAATGCCGTCGTCGCCGGCCTGGGCCCAGTCGTACTCACCCGCGGCGTCGGCCGGAGGCAGAGGGGCAATGAGCAGCAGCGGGGTCATGGAGATGGTCGGAAAAGCCGGTGATTGTAGGAGGGCGTCTGACAGTCAATCGCTATTATTTGAATAGCATGGTTGACAGTTGTGACGGGCGTTATAAGGCTTTTTGATCAATATATGTCAACGGTACTCAGGGTTTAGCCGGAGTGGTCGTTGCGCCGGCGCCGCGGGTGCGCCAGACCGTCGTCACGGTGACACCATTGCGTTGCAGGAGGGAGTGCTCTTCGACCCAGGTGCGGTCCAGGCGCAGGCGGCCGTAGACCTCGAAGTACTGAGAGCCCACGCCGTGCTGGTTTGCGTTGAAGCGGGAGCCTTCGCTGGGCAGCCCCTGGTTGGCCTCGTCGACGGTCTTGAAGAAGGAGCGGGTGCGCTTTTCCACCAACTGCCGCGCGCTGGCGATCGGCATGTTTTCCAGGCTGGCGCTGATGGCCTCGGCGCTCGCGGTGTTGAGGTTGAGCGTGGTGCGCACCGGCAGGATCGTCACGTAGGGCTCGATGGCCGCGGCGGTCGAGGGCGAGAGCCCGAGCCACACCAGTTGCGAGACCTCCTGCGGCATCAATGGTGCATTGCCCGCATCGCCACCGCCGGAGGCCTCGTCGGTGCCGGTGGACAGCGTCCTCACGAGCCCGGTCGTCATCTGGCTGAGCTCCGAGGCCGGCAGGCCCAGCAGGTTGAAGAGCCGGGTGAAGGTGGCGACGCTGGCGGGCACCGGCTTGCCCGCATCGACCAGCGACAGCACGTTGAGCTTGGACTGCGCATCGACGATGCGGCCCGACAGAAAAGCATCGGGCAGGCCTTCGAGGTTGTCGCTCGCCACGTTCTTCTCGGCCGACAGGAAGCTGGTGAGTCGGACTTCTTCGAGCGGCACCGCCCACGGTTCGCCCAAGTGATCGGGGCCGCCGGCGCGGCCGTCCTCGGCGAGGATCAGGCGCGACCAGTCGAGCGCACCGATCAGCACCCACGCGGCCTGCACGCGCGCGCGCTCGGCGCCTTCGACTTCGGCCGCGCGCCATTGCTGCCACAGCGCGGCGGCGGAGAAGGTGGCAACGAGCATCACCGTCAGCATTGCGGCGAGCAGCGCGGCGCCGGACTGCCGGCGTGCGCGGCGCATGGGCACAGGGGCGTGCTTTCTCATGATGAACGCGCCGCCCCCACGGTCGGCTTGACCCAGTCGCGCGTGAGCGTGCCCGACAGCCCGTCGCCAGGTGGCAGGGTGATCACCAGACGCACGCCATCGGGCATGTTGACGATCGCGCCCGCGGGGTTGCCCGGGTTGGCCGGATTGGTCGGCGGGTTGGGTGCCGTGGGGAGCGAACCCGCCGGCGTCCAGGTGTTGTCGCGGAAGTAATAGAGCTGCCAGCCGCTGGCGGGCATCAGCACCACGTCGTTGTAGCCGCCGCCTTGCGCGCCGCCGTCCTGCGCCCAGGAGGCCGCGAGGTTCCAGGCCTGTTGCCATTCGCCGCGCGTGGTGAAGGCCTGCGACTGCCAGCGTTGCCAGCGCGGGCCTTCGGCGCCCGGCCGCAGGGTCCAGGCCACCACCAGCATGGCGGGCGCCGTTGGATCGCTGCTGCGGCGCGTGAGCCGCAGCACGTTGCCGTCCCAGTCGATGGGGCGGGTCTGCGCGATCGAGGTCACGGCATCGAGGTCGGCGCCCCATTGGGCGAGCGTGGCCTGCAGGGTCAGGATGGCGTCGGCGCGCTGCTGGTTCTGCGTGGTGGCGCGCGACATGCTGTCCAGCCCGCGCCAGCTCACGAGCGAGAGCAGCGCCATCACCGAGATGGCCACGAGCAGCTCGATCAGCGTGAAGCCGCGCGACGTCTTCGTCTTCATCGCCATCATCAGAAGCGCCCCACCACGGTCGAGATGCGCAGGATCGGCGCGTTGACCTCGTCGCGTACCTGCACGTCGACGCGCCGGAAGTTCGGATTGAGCGTGGGCACCGTCGAGGTCGTCACGTTGAACGAGGTGCCCGCCTGCACGCAGATGGAGCCCGAGTCGCCCACGGCCGGCATCTGCCGCGCGAGGCGGGCCTTGGCGAGTTCGTTTTCGGCGCACAGGCTGGCCAGCACCAGGTCGGACTGGCGCAGCGCGTTGCGCGTGAGCGACATCGTGGCCTGCGAGCCCGCGGCCAGCGCGAGCGCGACGATGCCCAGCGCGATCAGCACTTCGATCAGCGTGAAACCGCTGGAGGCCCATGCCCTTTTTCGGCGCCGCAATCTCATGGAACGGGAAAGACGGTGAAGGGGCGCAGGCCGTCGGTGGCGATGCGCAGCGCGCGCGCGGGCGGGCCGGCGGAATAGAGCGTGATCTGCTGCGCCGCGATGATTGGATCGGGCCCGAGTTGCAGCGCGGGAACCAGCGTGCCGTTGCCCAGCGCGGCCTGGGCGGTGATGCCTTCGGCGACCCAGCCGCTGGGAATCGCATCGGCCGGAAGGCCATCGAAGACGAAACTGCCTTCGACCGGGCGCCACCGCACGGCGACGCCGCTGGCCCGCGACTGGGCGCGGGCGGATTCGAGGAGGGCGGCGAGCCGGTCGGCTTCGCGGTCGAGCTTGGCCGCGTTGGTGTCGCGCATGGCAAAGCTCACGCTGGCGGTGGCGATCGCGATGATCGCGATCACGATGATCAGCTCGAGCAGCGTGAAGCCGCGCGCCGTGCCCTTGCTGCTATTGCCAGCTGCCGATGTCGGCATTCTTGCCCTCGCCGCCGTTCTGGCCATCGGCGCCGAACGAGAGCACGTCGATTTCGCCCTTGATGCCCGGGTTCATGTACTGGTAGGGATGGCCCCAGGGGTCGTTGGGCAGCTTCTCGACGTAGGGCTTCCAGTTCGGGGCGGCCGGGCCGACGGTCGGGCGCGTCAGCAGCGATTGCAGGCCCTGCTCGGCGGTCGGATAGCGCTGGTTGTCCAGGCGGTAGAGCTTGAGCGCCTGCATCAGGTTGTTGATGTCGGTGCGGGCGGCCGTCACGCGGGCGTCGTCGGCACGCTCGATCACGTTCGGCACGATCAGTGCGGCGAGCACGCCGATGATGACCAGCACCACCATCAGTTCGATCAGCGTGAAGCCGCGCTGGGCGGTCCGGGAGGCGGCACGAAGGAATTTGTTCATAGGTTGGGCGACATGATTCGGAAAGCGCGCTGCATGATAATCCGCGCCCATGACAAGTCCTTACTCCGCCGCCCGCTGGCATGCCCCACTTGCAACGACAGGGCTTTGGGCGCTGGCAGCCGGCGCCGCGGTGTTCTGGGCCTTGCGCCTCTCGTCGCCGGCCGATGCGGTGGCCGCCGCGGCCGCGATGCCTCGGCCCTCGGTCACGGCGGATGCCGAGGCGGTCGGGCGATTGCTCGGCGTGGTCTCCGCGCAGTCCGCTGCGCCCGCGGCTCCCGAGACGGCCAGCCGCTTCGCGCTGGTGGGCGTGGTGGCCGATCCGTCGAACCAGGGTGCTGCGTTGATCGCCATCGACGGCAAGCCGCCCAAGCCGTTCCGTGTCGGTTCCCGTGTCGGCGACAACTACGTGCTGCAGTCGGTGGGCGTGCGCGCGGCAACGCTCGGCGCGCAGGCCGATGGGCCGCCGGCGTTCACGCTTCAGCTGCCGGTGCGTGCGCCGATCAGCGTGGGCTTGCCGCCGCCGCCGATCTCCGGTGTGTCGCCGATGCCCGCGCCAGTCCAGGCGCCGGCGCAGAGGTCGGCCGCGATGCTGCCGTCCACCATGCCTGCGGTGGCGATGCCGCCACCGCAGCAGTCGCCGCAATCGCAGCCCGAGGCGGCGCAACAGCCGCAAGGACAGGCGCCAGCCGCCGCGCAATAGCGCGACGCAGCGACGACGAAAAAAACCGGCTGCGCGCCGGTTTTTTGTTGTTTGCGAAGGGCCGTGCGTCAGGCCTGCAGGAACAGGCGGTACGCCGGGTTGGCCGTTTCCTCGACGTAGGGATAGCCCAGGTTTTCGAGAAACGCATCGAAGGCCGCGGCGTCGCCGGCCGGCACCTGCAGGCCCACCAGGATGCGTCCGTAGTCGGCGCCCTGGTTGCGGTAGTGGAAGAGGCTGATGTTCCAGTTCGGTCGCATCAGGCTCAGGAACTTGAGCAGTGCGCCCGGGCGCTCGGGGAACACGAAACGAAGCAGGCGCTCGTCGTGCGCGAGGCCGGTGCGTCCGCCGACCAGGTGCCGCAGATGCTCCTTGGCGAGTTCGTCGTGCGTGAGGTCGAGTGCGTCGAAACCGTGGTCGATGAAACTGCGCGCGATGGTGGCCGATTCGCCGCGCGTCGACGTCGTGAGGCCGACGAACACGTGCGCCTTGGCCGCGTCGCTGATGCGGTAGTTGAACTCGGTCACGTTGCGCAGCGCGCCACCCACCGACCCCGATTCCTCGGCATCGCTCGCGGGCAGCTCGCCGACCACTTCGCAGAAACGGCGGAAGCTGCCGCGCTCCTCGGGGATCGTGACGGCGAACAGCGCCTCGCGCTCTTCTCCGACCTCGGCGCGCTCGGCCACGAAGCGCAGCCGGTCGAAGTTCATGTTGGCGCCGCACAGGATGGCCGCGTAGGTCTCGCCGTGGCGGCCGTGCTCGGCCACGTACTGCTTGATCGCAGCCACCGCCAACGCGCCCGCGGGCTCGACGATGCTGCGCGTGTCGACGAAGACGTCCTTGATGGCGGCGCAAACGGCATCGGTATCGACGGCGATGTATTCGTCGACCAGTTCGCTGGCGATGCGGAAGGTTTCCTCGCCAACCAGCTTGACGGCGGTGCCGTCGGAGAACAGGCCCACGTCAGGCAGGTTCACGCGCTGGCGGGCTGCGACCGATTGCATCATCGCGTCGGAGTCGTTCATCTGCACGCCGATTACCTTGATCTCGGGACGCACGGCCTTGATGTAGTTGGCCACGCCGGAGATCAAACCGCCGCCGCCGATCGCGACGAAGACCGCGTCGAGCGGGCCTTGGTGCTGACGCAGGATTTCCATCGCGATGGTGCCCTGGCCTGCGATGACGTCCGGGTCGTCGAAGGGGTGGACGAAGGTCAGGTTCTCCTGCTTCTGCAATTCGAGCGCGTGCAGATACGCATCGGAATAGCTGTCGCCGTGCAGGACGATTTCGCCGCCGAAACCGCGCACGGCATCGATCTTCAATTTGGGCGTCGTCACCGGCATGACGATCACCGCGCGGGTGCCGAGCTTTCGCGCGCCGAGTGCAACGCCTTGCGCGTGATTGCCGGCCGAGGCGCAGATCACGCCGCTTGCCAATTGCTCAGCACTCAAATGCGCCATCTTGTTGTACGCACCGCGCAGCTTGAAGCTGAACACCGGTTGCTGGTCTTCGCGCTTCAGTAGAACGGTGCTGCCAAGACGCTCGCTGAGCGCGCGCGCCTTCTCCAGCGCGGACTCGACCGCAACGTCGTAAACCCGGGCGT
Organism: Variovorax boronicumulans; assembly: GCF_030812215.1. Classification (GTDB taxonomy): domain Bacteria; phylum Pseudomonadota; class Gammaproteobacteria; order Burkholderiales; family Burkholderiaceae_C; genus Variovorax; species Variovorax boronicumulans_C. The sequence continues at coordinate 248,370 of NZ_JAUSSG010000008.1, forward strand.
TGAGAATTTTTCTGAGATAGTCGGCGGGCGTCAATTGCGCCGGTACAGGTGCGATGCGCACAGTTTTTTCCAGGGGAGTTTTCATTTGATTACCAACGATGATAAGAGGCATCGGGATTGCTTGCGAGAAATGACATGGACACAAATGTCATAAACCTCTTCAACAGCGTGCCTGCAGCAAATGATTCTGGTTTTTTTGCGCGCACGTATCCCGCGATTCAAACGCCCGCCAATCAAATTACTTTCGAACAAAATTTGTTATCAGTTCTTGTCAGTGACCTTTCGACGGGACTGATGCAGGCTGAAGCGGCGCGCGTTCAGCGAGGAGAAATCGGACGCGCCACATGGCAGGTAATGGGCAACAGATTGCGCGCCAATATCATTCCGTTGCTGGGTAACTTGCCAGTTCACGCGTTCACTACGTCCGATGCGCAGCGATTGATCGATCGGCTTGGTGAACAGGGCTTTACCAGCACCACCATCGCCCAGTACCTGGTGCTGTTGCGAAAGGTCGTGATGCATGGCGTGCACACCGGCGTGTTGCGCGAAGCACCGCTGTTTCCCAAGGTCAAGGTGCGCAGCCAGCCGCGCGGGAGCTTCAGCGTTTCGGAGTACCGGGCGATCGTTGCGGCGGCGCGAAGCCTGCGCGGGAATTCGCATCCGGTGCTCAGCCAGTTGGGCGCTGGCGAGCGGTTCTGGATCGCACGCGAGCATCTCGCGATGCCGGACGAACTGCCTTGGCTGATTCGCTGGATGGTGAACACCTTTGTTCGTCCGAGCGATATCAAGCTCATGAAGCACAAGCACATCGAGGTCGTGCGCGGCAAGCATGTCTACCTGCGGATGAATCTGCCGGAAAGCAAGCGGCACAGCCAACCGATCGTGAGCTTGCGGCCGGCTGTGCGTGTCTATGAATGCCTGCTCGCCGAGCGCCGAGAACATGGTTTTGGCGGAGCGGACGACTATCTTTTCCTGCCTCATCTGAAGAATCGCGAGCACGCTCTTGCAGTGCTCAATTTCTTCTTCCACTGGGTCCTCGATGTAACGCGACTCGGGAAGGGGCCGCTGGGTCAATCGAGGACGCTCTATTGCTTGCGCCATACCGCGATCACGTTGCGGCTCTTGTATGGGCAAGGCATCGACATGCTGACCTTGGCGCGCAATGCGCGGACGAGCGTCAACATGATCGAACGTTTCTACGCATCCGTCTTGAGCGGAGAAATGAATGTGGGACTGCTGCAAAGCAGGCGTGGCCGGGTGAGTTGAGAAAGGACAAAAAGCTGCCCAGCGTGGGCTGGGCAGCTTGAGGCTTTGCCGATTCGAACTGGCGTGAGCCAGCATGGGAATCAAGACTTGAGAATCAGAACGCGTGACGGAGGCCGAAGTCGTAGCCGGTCGAGGTCTTCGGGGTGAAGCCATCGGCGGTCACGAAGCTCGGGCCGCCAACGGTCAGAGCTGAACCGTTCTTGTTGCTCACGCGAGCGATCGTTCCGTACAGGGCGGTGCGCTTCGACAGGTTGTGCACGTAGCCGATCGCCAGCTTGTTGGCTTTCGGATCGGCTCGGTTGAGCGCGAAGGGCTCGTTGTAGTCGACCTTGATCGACGAGTACGAAGCGCGGATCAGTCCGGCTCCGACTGGCACGGTCACACCGAGCAGGTAGCCGGTCAGGTCAACCGAGTTCGAGTTGACGTTGCTGAAGGTGACCCGTCGGTTTTCGGAGTCCAGCTTGTTCTTGGCCTTCGAGAATTCACCGAAGAGCTTTACGGGGCCGAAGTCGTACGAAGCGCCGAGGTTGAATGTGTTCACTTTGCTGGTGAGGCCTGCATAGAAGGCGTCGCCAACAGTGCTGCTGCCGTAAGCAACCGCAACGTCCAACGGCCCGTTGGCGTAACCGAAGCGGCCACCGACATAACGACCTTGACGCGAGTTGTTCAAAGCAGAGGGCGTAGCGGTGCCCGGGCTGTATTTGGTCTTTTCACCAAATGCGTACTGCAGTTGACCGTAGAAACCACCCAGGTTCGGCGGCAAGAAGTAGCCAATGGTGTTGCTGGAGCGAGCGTAATTGCTGCCGCCCACGTTGGTGGGAAGAGCGATGTTCGGGAATTGATCGGTGAAAGTCTTGTTGCTGGCGGCAACGCCGTTGAATGCGCCGAAGGAATTGCTGGCCGTCGAGATCAGGTTGGTGCCGACGCCGTTGGTGCCGAACGGATCGAATACGGTGTCGTTCCAGAACGTGGCGGTGTAGTCGCGACCCAGGCGGATCTCGCCGAAACCACCCGACAGGCTCACGGTCGAACGACGAGCGAACGTCGCAACACCTTCAGAGCCGTCATCGTTCTTGATCGGGGCTTCGAGCCAGAAGCTGGCTGCCAGGCCACCGCCGAGGTCTTCCGTACCGCGGAACCCGAGTCGGCTGGAGTTGTAGGCTCCATTTGCCAGTTCGCGGCGGCTTGCCTTGACGCTGCCCCTGTTCACATAGAACGGGTTGTACCCTGCGAGCCGGCCCTGCGCATCGTAAGTGAAGCCATTATTTTGGTCACGCGAGGTAGACGAGTAGCCGCTGATCGACGCGTCGACCACACCGAACAGAGTGACGGACGACTGAGCCGAGGCAACACCGGCAACAGCCAGGGCAGCCAGAGCAGTTGCCCTTTCCAAGCAAAAACTAGAGTGGGGATGCCGGTTGCCCAGCTCAATCGAGCAAGAAAAAAGCCCCGAGCTTTGCAGCTCGGGGCTAAATCCACCAATTGGAAGGGTGGAGGAGACAACTGTGGGCGCAAACGTATGCGCGATGAAATAAAGTATATCGACTGTTTGTTGCGTTGCAACAAGCGAGTGATGCTTTTCCCACACAAATCCGATGCCGACGTGCGTTTTTGCCGGGCATCCTGACTGGAATCAGAAAAATCATGGAATGCACAGTGAGCTGGACCGGCGACGCCGGAACGCGTTCGGCCATGGGCTTTGTTGCCGAGACCGGCAGCGGTCATGTCCTGATGATGGATGGCGCGCCCGACGCGACCAAGCCGGAGAACGGCGGCCAGAACCTCGCCGCTAGGCCGATGGAGACGGTATTGGCTGGTACCGGTGGCTGCACCGCCTATGACGTCGTGCTGATATTGAAAAGAGGCCGCCATCGCGTCGAGCGTTGCAGCGTCAAGCTGACCAGCGAGCGTGCGGAGAAGGATCCCAAGGTCTTCACCAAGATCCACATGCATTTCACCGTGGCCGGTAAGGCGATTCCTGCTTCTGCGGTGGAGCGCGCAATTGCACTGAGTCACGAGACCTATTGCTCGGCCAGCATCATGCTGGCGAAGACGGCCGAGATCACCACCAGCTTCGATCTGATCGAAACCTGAGGCTGGGAGCGTTCTAGATCCGATGTGCCACGGTGGTCATCACGCGTGAGGCCAAACGCATCAGGGCCTTGACCGGCGGCGGGAGTTCTGCGGCGCCGGCATTGACGGCCTGCGCCGCATGACGCGCCTCGTCGGACTTCATTTGCTCGACCACGGCCCGGGAGGCGCTGTCGGATAACGGGAGTCGGTTCAGATGGCTGTCGAGATGAGCCTCGACTTGACGCTCGGTTTCGGCCACGAAGCCCAAGCTCCAAGGATCCCCCAGGCGGCCGGCAACCAGGCCGAGGCCGAAGGCTCCGGCATACCAGAGTGGATTCAACAGCGAAGGCCGATCGCCCAACTCGTCCAGGCGCTGCCGCGTCCAGGCCAGGTGATCGGTCTCTTCATGTGCAGCTTCGAGGAATTGAGAACGCAGGCCTGGATCCCGCGCCACTGCGGCCTGGGCCGTGTAAAGCGCCTGTGCACAGACTTCCCCGACATGGTTGACTCGCATGAGCGCGCCGGCCTGGCGGCGCTCTTTCTCGTCCATCTCGCCGGGGGCCTGGGCCGGGACGGGCGTGGTCCGCGTTGCATGAGGGCGGGCAAAAAGGGTTCGCAATGCCGCATCTGTTGCGGCGAGAACGGGGTCAAGCGAGAGCGTCATTCGCCTATTTGAACGCACCTCGAAAATGCTGCAAAAAGTTACGTTCTTGTTCCGCATTGTGGTGCGGCGGACGGGCTAAGTCCTTTGTTGCAGGACTGCAACGAAACACGCGGGCCATCCTAGATTTCGGGCGATTTGTTTTGCCCTGCCGCATCGGCTCTGGTGCAATAGCATCAACTTCCCAAAAGGAGGTTGGCCCGGGGTCCGGTGGGAGCACAAAAGTGCCAGTCACGGTGAGCCCTTCGCACCGGAGCCCTATGTTTAACCTTGGAGAAACTTGCAATGAAAAAATCTCTAGTTGCTCTGGCTGCCCTGGCTGTTGCCGGTGTTGCCTCGGCTCAGTCGTCCGTCACTCTGTTCGGTGTGGTCGACGCGTCGATCAGCGGCTACTCGTCTACTTCGCGTGACCTGAACGGCGCCACCTTCCTGAACCCGTTCTACGTGAACAAGGGCAGCGTCAAGGCAAGCAGCCGTCAGCTGGCTAACTCGGCTTACAACTCCAGCCGTCTGGGCTTCCGTGGTACGGAAGACCTCGGCGGTGGCCTGGCAGCCAGCTTCTGGCTCGAAGCCCCGATCAAGAACGATGACGGTTCTGAAGGTGTTGCGACGTTCGCTCGTCGTTCGACCGTGAGCCTGTCGGGTGGTTTCGGTGAAATCCGCCTGGGTCGCGACTACACCGCGACGTTCTGGAACGACACCGTGTTCGATCCGTTCGGCACCAACGGCGTCGGCACCAACCTGATCTCGACGGCCAACAGCGGCTTCGGCACTTTCAACGGTTTCAGCAACAAGGCTTTCACCGATCAATTCCCGAACGTCGCTCTGGCCACCAACGTGGGCGGCAGCAACTACGTTCGCACCAGCAACAGCATCGGCTACTTCCTGCCGCCGAACCTGGGTGGTTTCTACGGTCAACTGCAGTATTCGTTCAGCGAAAAGACGAAGTACAGCCCGGGCACCGCTACGCCCGCAGCTGACAACAACTCGCGCACTGGCCGTTATGTCGGTGGCCGTTTCGGCTATGCAAACGGTCCTCTGGACGTCGCACTGGCTTACGCCAGCAGCACCGTTGGCGACCAGTTCTATGCTGGTACGACCACCAAGGTCAACACTCTGAACCTCGGCGCTTCGTATGACTTCGGTCCCGTGAAGCTCTTCGGTGAAGTGTCGCGCGCCAAGAACAAGATCGATTACGAAATCCAGCCTTTTGCTGGCGGCCGTCCTGACATCGACCTGACCGGTTACCTGCTCGGCGTGACCGTGCCGGTCGGTGCTGGCCTGATCCGCGCTTCGTACTCGAGCGTCAAGTACGACGAGAACCTGGTTGCTGCAACCCCGTGGGAAGTGCTTCCTGCCGACAAGAAGGCCAACAAGCTGGCAATCGGCTACGTGCACAACCTGTCGAAGCGCACGGCTCTGTACGCAACGGTGGCTCGCGTGAGCAACAAGAACGGTGCAGCTCTGACCGTTGGCGGCCCTGCTTTCGTGACCTCCGGTGGCTTCACCCCGAAGACCTCGACCGGCTACGACTTCGGTCTGCGTCACGCTTTCTGATTTGACGCTGGCGTAAGCCAGCTTCGAAGCTAAAAGCTCAAAAGCCACTCGACGCAAGTCGAGTGGCTTTTTTCGTTCCGGCGCCACAAGGCGCGAGGTGTTGGCAATGAGCACCATGTGTGTGCACCCCCGGGGAACCCCCGTGCGGGCACGCACCTTGCACTGCTAGCATGCCCGATCACTTTGTTTGCTAATGATTGCCTTTGTACTGCGCCGCCTGATCCAGGCCGTGATCGTGATGATCGCGGTCGCGTTCATTGCCTTCCTCTTGTTCCAATACGTCGGCGATCCCGTCGTGTTCCTGCTGGGCCAGGACGCCAAGCCCGAGCAGATCCGTGAATTGCGCGCCGGGTTGGGGCTCGACAAGCCCTTCTTCGTGCAGTTCTGGCATTTCCTCGTCAATGCGGCCCAGGGCGAATTCGGCCTGAGCCTGCGCCAGGGCGCCAAGGTCTCGCGCCTGATCGGCGAGCGTTTTCCGGCCACGCTCGAACTGGCGCTCGTCGCCGCCGCGCTGGCGCTCTTCATCGGCATCCCGATGGGCGTCTACACCGCCCTGCGCCGCGGCACTTTCCTGAGCCAGGTGTTCATGACGGTCTCGCTGCTCGGCGTATCGCTGCCCACCTTCCTGATCGGCATCCTGCTGATCCTCGTCTTTGCGGTCACGCTGGGCTGGTTTCCGAGCTTTGGGCGGGGAGACACCGTGAAGTTCGGCTGGTGGACCAGCGGCCTTTTCAGCGTCGACGGCTGGCAACACATCGTGCTGCCGGCGGTGACGCTCGCGATCTTCCAGCTCACGCTGATCATGCGGCTGGTGCGCGCCGAGATGCTCGAGGTGCTGCGCACCGACTACATCAAGTTCGCACGCGCACGGGGCCTCTCCAATCGTGCGATCCACTTCGGTCACGCGCTCAAGAACACGCTGGTGCCGGTGATGACCATCACCGGCCTGCAGCTGGGCGGCCTGATCGCCTTTGCCATCATCACCGAGTCGGTGTTCCAGTGGCCCGGCATGGGCCTCCTGTTCATCCAGGCCGTGACCTTCGCCGACATCCCGGTGATGGCGGCCTACCTGTGCCTCATCGCGCTGATCTTCGTGGTGATCAACCTCGTGGTCGACCTGCTGTATTTCGTGGTCGATCCGCGTCTGCGCGTCGGCAAGGCGGGGGGGCATTGAGCATGAACATGACAGCACAAGCAGCGACGACAGCGGCAGTTCCTCGCCTCAAGGCGTCAGGGCGGGCCTTCGCGAACATCGCGAGCTTCTATCCCGAGCTCACGGCCTTTCGCCGCGATCTGCACGCGCACCCCGAGCTCGGCTTCGAGGAGGTCTACACCGCCGGCCGCGTGCGCGAGGCATTGCGCGCCTGCGGCGTCGACGAAATCCACGAAGGCATCGGCAAGACCGGCGTAGTAGGCGTCATTCGTGGCAAATCGACCGCCAGCGGCCGCATGATCGGCCTGCGCGCCGACATGGACGCGCTCCCCATGCGCGAGGACAACAGCTTCGGCTGGCGCTCCGCCAACGACGGCCTGATGCACGGCTGCGGCCACGACGGACACACCGCCATGCTGGTCGGCGCCGCGCGCCATCTCGCCGAGACGCGCGATTTCGACGGCACCGCCGTGCTGATCTTCCAGCCCGGCGAAGAAGGCTTTGCCGGCGCGCGCGTGATGATCGAGGACGGCCTGTTCGACCGCTTCCCGGTCAACGCCGTCTATGCGATGCACAACTGGCCCGCGATGCCCGCCGGCACCGTGGGCATCAACCGCGGCGCGATGATGGCCGCGGCCGACCGCATCACGATCGAGATCAAGGGCAAGGGCGGCCACGGCGCGCACGCCTACCAGACCATCGACCCGGTGGTGGTTGCCGCGCACATCATCACCGCCGCGCAGACCATCGTGTCACGCAGCGTGCGGCCCATCGACGCGGCCGTCGTCAGCATCTGCGCGGTGCAGGCGGGCGACCTCGGCGCGATGAGCGTGATCCCGGGCGAGGCCACGCTGGTCGGCACGGTGCGCACCTTCAGCGCGCGGGTGCAGGCGCAGGTCGAGCAGCGCCTCAGCGAGCTGTGCACAGCGATCGCCGGCGGCTTCGGCGCCACAGCCACCATCAAGTACGAGCGCATCTATCCGGCGACCATCAACACCGCGCCCGAGGCGATGTTCGCGGCCGACGTGGCCGAGTCGCTGGTGGGCGCCAAGAATGTCGAGCGCAGCATGGAGCCCAGCATGGGCGCCGAAGACTTTTCCTTCATGCTGCAGAAAAAGGCGGGCGCGTACCTGCGCATCGGCCAGGACGTGCGCGAAGGCGCCTTCCTGCACAACAGCCGCTACGACTTCAACGACGAGATCCTGCCGCTCGGCGCCGCATTGCACGCGGGGCTGATCGAGCAGGGCATGCCGCTTGCTGCTACCCGCAGCACGCAGCCAGGGAAAGCAGCCGCCACCGCGGCGTCGTGATGTGTTCGATTTCAACCCGAGGAGTGTCCCCATGAGTTTCAAGAAGAAAGCGGCCGCGGTCGCCGTCCTGTGCGCCCTGGGCGCCGCCAGCCTGGTCGCGAGCGCGCAGACCATCCGCATCGCGAACCAGGGCGACGCGCTGTCGCTCGACCCGCACTCGCTCAACGAGTCGCTGCAGTTGAGCGTCACCGCCAACGTCTATGAAACCCTCGTGGGACGCAACAATGACCTGAGCCTTGCGCCGCTGCTGGCCACCAGCTGGAAGCAGACCTCGCCGAACGTCTGGCGCTTCGAGCTGCGCAAGGGCGTGGTCTTCCACGACGGCACGCCGTTCACCGCCGACGACGTGGTGTTCAGCTTCGCGCGTGCGCAGGGCGACGGCTCCGACTTGCGCGCTACGCTCAGCGACATCAAGGCCGTGCGCAAGGTCGGCGACCTTGCCGTCGAAATCGAAACCAACGGCCCGTTCCCGATCCTGCCGGACGTGATCTCGCTCACGATGATCATGAGCAAGAAGTGGTGCGAGGAAAACCAGGCCACCAAGCCGGTCGACCGCCGCAAGGGCATCGAGAACACCGCCTCGTTCAAGGCCAACGGCACCGGCCCGTTCCGCGTGCGCGAGCGCCAGCCGAACGTGCGCACCGTGTTCACGCGCAACGGCACCTACTGGGGCAAGATCGACGGCAACGCGCAAGAGATCGTCTTCACGCCCATCGCCAACCCCGCCACCCGCGTGGCGGCACTCGTCTCTGGCGAAGTCGACGTGATGGAGCCGGTGCCGGTGCAGGACATCGCACGCATCAACGCCGCGCCCACCGCCCGCGTCATCACCGGCCCCGAGCTGCGCACCATCTTCCTGGGCATGGACCAGAAGCGCGACGAGCTGCTGTACTCCAACATCAAGGGCAAGAACCCGTTCAAGGACAAGCGCGTTCGCCAGGCCTTCTACCAGGCCATCGACATCGCCGGCATCCAGCGCACCGTGATGCGCGGCGCCTCGCGGCCCACGGGCCTCCTGGTCGGCCCCGGCATCAACGGTTGGACCGCCGAGCAGGACAAGCGCCTGCCCTACGACGTCGAAGCCGCCAAGAAGCTCATGGCCGAAGCCGGCTACGCGAGCGGCTTCGAGGTGACGATGAACTGCCCGAACGACCGCTATGTGAACGACGGCCAGATCTGCCAGAGCGTGGCCGCCAACCTCGCGCGCATCAACGTCAAGATCAACCTGGCCGCCGAGACCAAGGGCACCTACTTCCCCAAGATCCTGCGCCGCGACACCAGCTTCTACATGCTCGGTTGGACCCCGACCACCTACGACTCGCACAACGCGCTGAGCTCGCTCACCGCCTGCCCCGACGACAAGGGCACGGGCCAGTTCAACCTGGGTGCGTACTGCAATCCCAAGCTCGACGAACTGACCAAGAAGATCCAGTCCGAGTCCGACAAGGCCAAGCGCAACGAGCTGATCAAGGAAGCCTTCAAGCTGCATGCGGACGACATCGGCACGCTGCCGCTGCATCAGCAGTCGCTGGCCTGGGGCGTGAGCAAGAAGGTCGAGCTGGTGCAACTGGCCGACAACTTCATGTACTTCAAGTGGATGAGCATCAAGCCGTGATCCCGCTGGCCGCTCCTTCGGCGGCCTGACCATGGGCCCGCTTCTTGCGGGCCCATTCCTTTTGATTCACGATGAAAATTAACCCCCACGCTCCCCTTGCTGCGCAAGGTCCGCTGCCCCCCGAGGGGGCCGTTTTTCGTCTTGGGGCGGCCCGGCGATGAAAAAAACCCTTGCCCGCTGGCTCGACAGCGATGTCGGCTATAGCTTCCGCACCTCGCCCGTGGCAATGGCGGCTGCACTGATCGCGCTGGTCTGCCTGTTCTGCGCGGCGTTCGCCGGATGGGTGTCGCCGCACAACCCCTTCGACCTCGCCACCCTCGAACTCGGCGACGCCCGCCTTCCGCCCGCATGGAGTGCCGAAGGTTCTTCCAAGTACCTGCTCGGCACCGACGACCAGGGCCGCGACATTCTTTCTGCCGTGATCTATGGCGCGCGCATCTCGATGATCGTGGGCGTCGTCTCGGTCGTGCTCTCGGTCGTCGTCGGCGTGGTGTTCGGCCTGCTCGCAGGCTTTCTCGGCGGCTGGCTCGATTCGTTCCTCATGCGCGTGTGCGACGTGATGCTGTCGTTCCCGCCCATCCTCGTCGCGCTGCTGATCGCCGGTGTGGGCCGTGCGCTCTTCCCGGGCGCGCACGAGTCGCTCGCGTTCGGCGTGCTGATCATTTCGATCTCGCTCACGGGCTGGGTGCAGTACGCGCGCACGGTGCGCGGCTCCACGCTGGTGGAGCGCAACAAGGAATACGTGCAGGCCGCGCGCGTCACCGGCGTGGCGCCGGTGCGCATCATGCTGCGCCATGTGCTGCCCAATGTGATGGGGCCGGTGATGGTGCTGGCCACCATCCAGGTCGCGACCGCGATCATCACCGAGGCCACGCTCTCGTTCCTGGGCGTCGGCGTGCCGCCGACTTCGCCCTCGCTGGGCACGCTCATCAGCATCGGCAACCAGTACCTGTTTTCGGGCGAATGGTGGATCACGGTGTTCCCGGGCCTGATGCTGGTGCTGATCGCCCTGAGCGTGAACCTGCTGGGCGACTGGCTGCGCGATGCGCTCAATCCGCGTTTGCGCTGAAGAGAAAAGGAGAACGCCACCATGACGCTGCTCCAGGTCCAGGACCTCGTTGTCGAATTTCCGCACCGCCGCGGCACGCTGCGCGCGCTCGACCGCATCTCGTTCGATATCGCGCCAGGGGAAATCCTCGGCGTGGTGGGTGAATCGGGCGCGGGCAAATCGCTCACGGGCGCGGCCATCATCGGCCTGCTCGAACCGCCGGGCCGCGTGGCCGGCGGGCAGATCCTGCTGGAGGGGGAGCGCATCGACAACTTGAGTTTCGATGCGATGCGCCCCATCCGCGGCCGCAAGATCGGCGCCATCTTCCAGGATCCGCTGACCTCGCTGAATCCGCTCTACACCGTGGGCCGCCAACTCATCGAGACCATCCGCGCGCATTTGCCCGTGACCGAATCCGAAGCCCGCAAGCGCGCCATCGGCCTCTTGCAGGACACCGGCATTCCCGCTGCCGAGCAGCGCATCGATCACTTTCCGCACCAGTTCTCGGGCGGCATGCGCCAGCGCGTGGTGATCGCGCTCGCGCTCGCGGCCGAGCCCAAGCTCATCGTGGCCGACGAGCCAACCACCGCGCTCGACGTATCGATCCAGGCGCAGATCATTCAACTGCTCAAGCGCATCTGCAAGGAGCGCGGCGCGGCCGTGATGCTCATCACGCACGACATGGGCGTGATCGCCGAAACCTGCGACCGCGTGGCCGTGATGTATGCGGGCCGCATCGCCGAGATCGGCCCGGTGCACGAAGTGATCCACCAGCCTTCGCACCCCTACACCTCGGGCCTCATGGCGTCGATTCCCGACATGACCAGCGACCGCGAGCGGCTCAACCAGATCGACGGCGCGATGCCGCGGCTCAACGCCATTCCGGCCGGCTGCGCCTACAACCCGCGCTGCCCGCGCACCTTTGCGCGCTGCCTCACCGAGCGGCCCGAGTTGCTGCACGCGGGCGCCACGCGCGCCGCGTGCTGGCTGCACGACGCGGCCGACCCGCACCTCGGCCAGACCGAGATCGCGGCGAAGCACCACGATGCGCTCGCGGCCGGCGAACGCGCCACGCGCGAAGCGGCCGAACCCATCGTGGAGGTGACGCGATGAGCGCCGTGATCGAGCCCCGCAAGGACACGACGGCCGGGGAGCCGCTCGTGGTCGCGCACGACCTCGCGCGCACCTTCGACGTCTCGCCGCCCTGGCTCAACCGCGTGCTCGAACGCAAGCCGCGCGTGCTGCTGCATGCAGTGGATGGCGTGAGTTTCTCCATCGAGCGCGGCAAGACGCTCGCGCTGGTCGGCGAATCGGGCTGCGGCAAGAGCACCGTCGCGCGCCTGCTGGTCGGCCTCTATGCGCCCACGCGCGGCGGCCTGCAGTTCGACGGGCAGGACGCGCACGCCGCGTTCAAGACCGCCGAAGGGCGCAAGCTGCGCCGCCGCATCCAGATGATCTTCCAGGACCCCTACGCGAGCCTGAACCCGCGCTGGATCGTGGAAGACATCATCGGCGAGCCGCTGCGCGAGCACGGCATCTTGAGCGGCAAGGCCGAGCTGCGCGAGCGCGTGGGCGAGCTGCTCAAGTCGGTCGGCCTCTCGCCGCTGGACATGAGCAAGTACCCGCACCAGTTCTCCGGCGGCCAGCGCCAGCGCATCTCGATCGCGCGCGCGCTCGCCACGCAGCCCGAGTTCCTGGTGTGCGACGAGCCCACCTCCGCACTCGACGTGAGCGTGCAGGCGCAGGTGCTCAACATCATGAAGGACCTGCAGCGCGAGCAGGGCCTGACCTACCTCTTCATCTCGCACAACCTCGCGGTGGTGCGCCACGTGGCCGACCAGGTCGGCGTGATGTACCTGGGCCGGCTGGTCGAGGTGGCGGACAAGCAGAAGCTCTTCGCCGAGCCGCAGCATCCGTACACCCGCATGCTGCTCGATGCGATCCCGCAGATGAAGCACACGGGGCGCCAGCGCACGCCGGTGCAGGGCGAGGTGCCGAACCCGCTGAATCCGCCGACGGGGTGCGCGTTTCATCCGCGCTGCCCGCATGCGAATGCGCGCTGCTCGGCGGAGCGGCCGAAGCTGCTGGGCATCAAGGGGGTGCAGGTGGCCTGCCACGCGGTGGAGGAAGGACGCCTGTGACGGCAGGCGGCCCGGTCGAATGGCCGGAGGGTTTTCCGTACCGGCCGCACCTGCGCTTCTGTTCGCTCGGCAACGAGAACGTTGCCGAGGTGATGGAGAGCTTTCGCATCGCCTGCGAGCGGCTGGGCTGCACCACCTCCGTCGAGGCCACGCCGAGCGTCGACAACGCGGACATCAATCTCTTCTTCTTCGCGATGGGCCTGGGCCTGCCCTCCGGCCAGGAGCTGCCGCCCAACGCCATCGTCGTCAACTTCGAGCCGGCGCTGCCCGAGCTGCTGGAGGAAATTCCCGGCTATCGCCGCCTGCTCCAGCAGGCCTGGGTGTGGGAATACAGCCTCGAGAACCTGATGCATCACCAGGCCCTGGGCATCTTCAGGTCCGACTACGTACCGCTGACTTTCGAGCCGCAGGCAACGCCCATGCTGCCCGAGGACCAGGTGCTGGCCGATGAGGCGCAGGACATCGACGTCATCTTCTTCGGCGAGACCATGCCCCGGCGCCTCGAGGTGCTGCGTGCGCTGGAAGCCGGCGGGCTGCGCGTGGCCTATCCCATCGGAACGTCCTGGACACCCGCGCAGCGCGATGCGCTGCTGCCGCGTGCGAAGGTCGGCCTGAACATGCGCAAGGCCGACCGCACCGCCACAGCGGAAGTGCCGCGCCTGTCCATCCTGCTGCGCAATCGCAAGGCGGTGGTGTCCGAGCTGTACCCCCATTCCGAGATACCCGCGGCGCTGCGCGATGCGGTGGAAGGCTGCACGAAAGACGAGCTCGTGGAGCGGGTGCGTACCTTGGTGGCCGATGCCCCGCGGCGGCGCGCGCTCGAAAGGGCCGGACCCCTGGCGCTGATGCGCCTGCCGCCGCAGCAGGCCCTGCTGGCAGGGGCGCTGCGCCGCTATCTCGCAGCGACCCGCCAGCGCCTGATCGGCAGTCAGGCCGTGGCGTCCGGCTCGAGGGCTGCAGTGTCGGTGCTGATGGTCACACGGAACGACGATGCCGACGTGGTCGAGGCACTGGCCTCGATAGCGGCACAGACCCTGGCCCCGCACCGGATCATCGTGGTGGACGACGCATCGACCGACGGCACGGTGGCGCTGATCCGCGAGCGGATGCAGGCCGATCCGCGCCTTTCCGGGCTGTTGCTGCTGCAGGCTTCCACGCCGATGGGGTGGGCGGCTGCGGCGCAATGGGGGCTCTCGCTGGCAGAGGGCGACGCGTTGGCCCTCTGGTCGCTGGCGACGCCGAGCGAACCGGGCCGCCTGCAGGTGCAATCCGCTTTCCTGCGTGCATCGCCGGCCGTCGGCGCTGTCGGCGCCCGCAATCCGACCGGCCGTCTGCCGGAGATGCACGCGCAGATCCTGGCCGGAATGCTGGTCCACATGCCGTCCGACCAGCAGCCCATGGCGATGGGCAGCCTGATGCTGGCATTGCCACGCATCCGGCAGCGCGGCTTCGGATTCGACGCCACGCTCGGCGAGTTCGCGTGGATGGGGCTGCTGCTGGAACTGGTGCGCGACGGTGCCTTGCTGGCCAACCTGAACGCCGAATTGATGGCGCCCCCGAAGATCCACGCGCCATCCGCTCCGACGGCTGCGACCGTGATCGCGTTGGCCCGCGTGCGCGAACGCCTGCTTCCCTTGGTGTTTCCCGATCTGCCATCGAGCGCCGCGCAGCGGCTCGCGCGGCTCTATGGGCACGAATGGGCGCCCGACGCATCGGACGCCACCGCCTTGCTGCGCGACATCGCCACCGCCTGCGAAGGCCGCGACGACCCGCATGTCGCCACCATGCTGCGCGGCGAATGCCTGCGTGTACTCGATGTGTACGCACAGAACGCGCGTCTCGCGCCGGGCTACGTCCGCGGGCTGATGGCAGAGCCCTTGCTGCGTGACTTCCTGGCTCCGCTGGGCGAGCGCATCTACAGCTTCGAGCCGGGCGGTACTTCCTGAGCGTGTGCGTAAACGCACAGCCTGGATGTCGCCGCTGCTGCAAAGTGCCGCGGCAGACTTCTAAAAGACCATGGCAAGCAAGACGATCCTCTCCATCCGGCCCGAGCCGATGACGCGTGCACCCGGGCGCCGCGGCTTTCTCATGGGGTCGGCGGTTGGCGCGACGGTTGCTCTGGCCTCCCTCGCGGGACTGTCGCACGCAGCCCCCGGCGCGCCTTCACGCCGGATGCCCGTCATCTTCATCGGCCACGGCACGCCGATGAACGCCATCGCCGACAACGCCTTCACGCGGCGCCTCTCCGCATGGGGCCGGGAGCTGCCGCCGCCGACGGCCATCCTCAGCGTGTCGGCGCACTGGCTGAGCCGCGGCGCCACCGGCGTCGGCGTGCAGGCGAAGCCGAAGACCATCCACGACTTCGGCGGCTTCCCTCAGGCGCTGTTCGACGTCGACTACCCCGCGCCGGGCCACCCGGCGCTGGCGCGCGAAACCGTCGGCGTCGTGAAGCAGTCGCCGGTGATCGCCACCGACCAATGGGGGCTCGACCATGGCACGTGGTCGGTGCTCAAGCACCTTTATCCGAAGGCAGACGTTCCTGTCTTCCAGCTCAGCATCGACTACGACAAGCCGGCTGCCTTCCATTACGCGGTGGGGCGCGATCTGGGCGCGTTGCGCGACAAGGGCGTGCTCGTGATGGGCAGCGGCAACGTGGTGCACAACCTGCGTGCCACCGATCGGGGAACGGTCGACGGGCCGAAGGCGAGCCGCCCGTGGGCGCAGTCATTCGACGATGCGGTGAGATCGGCGCTCGCGGGCCGCGATGACCGCGCGCTGATCGGCTATGAAAAGCTGGAGGGCGCATCGACCGCAGTCGCGACGCCCGATCACTACTACCCGTTCCTCTACGCCCTGGGCGCCGCCGGGCAGGGCGAGCGCGCGAAGACGATCTACGAGGGATTCCAGTCCGGCACGCTCAGCATGCGCTGCGTGCAGTTCGGCTGAAGGCACGAATGAACCTGCTGCGCACCCCGATCTCGCATCTGCGGTCCTCGCCGTACGTTAGTACGGCTCCGGTCCTCGACGCGACCTCGGGGCGCTCGCGACGGTTCCTTCGCGCCTTCAGACGCTGAGTTATTGCTCTTCGCCCCACGAGAAGCCGTCGCGCGCAATCATCGCGCTCGATGCGCTCGGGCCCCAGGTGCCGGCCGCATAGGGGCGCGGGCCGCCGTCCGATGCCCAGCTGTCGATCAGGGGCTCGACCCAGCGCCATGCCTCTTCCTGTTCGTCGCTGCGCACGAACAGGTTCAGGCGCCCGTCGATCACGTCGAGCAGCAGGCGCTCGTAGGCGCCCACGCGCTCGGCGCCGAAGCGCTTGTCGAAGTCCAGGTCGAGCTGCACCGGCGCCAGCTGCGCGGCGGCGCTCTGGTGGCCGTTGCGCTGCCGGTTGTCCTGCGCCTGCGCGAGCATGTGCAGCTCCAGGCCGTCCTTGGGCTGCAGGTTGATCACCAGCTTGTTGACGTTGCCCGCGGGCGCTCGGTAGATCGCATGCGGCGTCGGACGGAAGTTGACCTCGATGCGCGCATCGCGCGAGGCCAGGCGCTTGCCGGTGCGGATGTAGAACGGCACGCCGGCCCAGCGCCAGTTGGCGATTTCGGTGCGCAGCGCCACGAAGGTCTCGGTGCGGCTGTCGGGGTCGACGCCGGGCTCGTCGCGGTAGCCCTGCACGCGTTCGCCGTAGGCGGTGCCGGCGGTGTACTGGCCGCGGATCGCATGCAGGCTCAGGCTCTCGGGCGTCCAGGGCTTGAGGGCGCGCAGCACCTTGAGTTTTTCGTCGCGGATGGCGTCGGCGTGCGAGTTGATCGGCGGTTCCATGCCGATCGCGCACAGGAGCTGCAGCGCGTGGTTCTGCACCATGTCGCGCAGCGCGCCCGTCTGGTCGTAGAAGGCGCCGCGCTTCTCCACGCCCAGGTCTTCGGCGATGGTGATCTGGATGTTGGCGATGTGCTCGCGGCGCCAGATGGGCTCGAAGAGCGCATTGCCGAAGCGCATCGCGAACAGGTTCTGCACCGAGGGCTTGCCGAGGTAATGGTCGATGCGAAAGACCTGCTTTTCTTCCAGCACCTTGCCCACCGCCGCATTGATCGCGCGGTTCGAGGCGAGGTCGTGGCCGAGAGGCTTCTCGAGCACGATGCGGGTCCTGGGGCCGTTGAGGCCGGCGGCTGCGATCTGCTCGACCACCTGGGTGAAGAGGGCGGGCGCCGTGGCGACATACATCACCACCGTGGACGCGTCGCGCTGCTTGAGCAGGTCGGACAGCCGGGCGTAGTCGTCGGGCTTGGACAGGTCCATGCGCAGGTAGTGCAGCATCGACGCGAACTTCTTGAATTCTTCCGGGGAGGGGCGCTTGGCGCCTTCGACCGCACTGAAGCGCGACTGGATCAGCTCGCGGTACTGGTCGTCCGACAGGTCGTCCCGCGCCACGCCGACGATGCGTCCGTCCTGCGGGAGGCTGCCGTGCCGGAAGGCCTGGAACAGCGCGGGCATGAGTTTGCGCCACGCGAGATCGCCAGTACCGCCGAACAGAACGAGATCGAAGCTCATGAAAAACTTTCCTTTGTCTGAGTGCCTGGAAGGCGTCCGGGCTTGGTGGAACGCCAGTCGCGATGGTACTTGTACCGATTCCCGGGACCTGTACTAAAGCTACGCTGTGGCCAGGCCGCAAGGCCTTTTTTTATGCATGAGGCAGGGAAATACCAGATGAAGAAGCTTTTTTGCGCAGCCGCGCTCGCGGGCCTGTCGGCCGCCGCATCCGCACAGACCGTGAACGTGATCTGCTCGGTCCAGGCCGAATGGTGCAACGTGATCTCCACCGTCTACGCCCGCACCACCGGCGTGCGTATCAACATGGCCCTGAAGGGCTCGGGCGAGGCGCTGGCCCAGCTGATCGCCGAGAAGGACAACCCCAAGACCGACGTGTGGTTCGGCGGCACGGGCGACCCGCACCTGCAGGCGGCCGAGCAGGGCCTCACGCTCGAATACAAGTCGCCCACGCTCGCCCAGTTGCACCCCTGGGCCCAGCAGCAGGCCAAGCAGTCGGGCTACAAGACCGTGGGCATCTATTCGGGCCCGCTGGGCTTCGGCTACAACCCCGAGCTGCTCGCCAAGAAGAAGCTCGCCGTGCCCAAGACCTGGGCCGACCTGCTCAAGCCCGAGTACAAGGGCGACATCCAGGTGGCCAACCCCGCATCGAGCGGCACGGCCTACACCATGATCGCCACGCTGGTGCAGCTCATGGGCGAGGACAAGGCCTTCGACTATCTCAAGGCGCTCCACAAGAACGTCGGCCAGTACACCCGCTCGGGCACCGGCCCGATCAAGGCGGTGGCGCGCGGCGAAACCGCGATCTCGATCAGCTTCGTGCACGACGGCCCGGGCGAGAAGATGCAGGGCTTCCCGGTCGAGACCATCACGCCGAGCGACGGCACCGGCGCCGAGATCGGCTCCATGAGCATCATCAAGGGCGCGCGCAACCTGGATGCCGCCAAGAAGTTCTACGAATGGGCGCTCACGCCCGCCGCGCAGGAACTGGGCGCCGCCAACAAGCAGTTCCAGCTGCCGAGCAACGCGGGCGCCAAGCTCGATCCGCGCATCCCCGACTTCAAGAAGATCAAGTTCATCAACTACGACTACGCCAAGTACGGCGCGAGCGCCGAACGCCGGCGCCTGATCGCGCGCTGGGAAAAGGACGTCAACTCGCTGCCCCGTTAAGTGGAAGCACGTTCCATCGGCGGCGCGCCGGTCAACCCGGCGTCCGTGGCGGCGGCCCGGCGCTCGCAGCGCTGGATCTGGGCGTGGGTCGCGCTGGGCATCGCCGCCTATCTGCTGCTGCCTTGGTACGCGATCCAGGACGCCACTTGGTACGAAGCCGTTCCGCAGGTCTTCGGCCAGGCGGAGGGTGCCAACGGCCTGATGCAGGCCGCGACGCAGGGGCGAAGCTGGCTCTTCATCGGGCTGGCGGGCCTTGTGATGTGCGCGGTCGGCGCGTGGCTGCCGCCGGGTCGAGGCCAGGGGCGCTGGTTGCTGGCTGGCGGCGCGAGCGGGGCCATCGGTCTCGCCGTCGCGGGCTTCACCATCGGCGCGCGCGGCTGGAGCGTCGCGGCGCTCAACACGCAATTCGGCGAGCTGGCGATCAACCAGTTCGGCATCGGCGCGGGCGGCTTCGTGGCGCTCACCGCCCTCGTGATGCTGGCGGCCTTCGGCATTGCGCGGCTCGGCCTCTTCAAGGGCGACCTGTTCGTGGCGGCCGCGGTCATCGGCTGTGGCGTGCTGATGGCGCTGTTCATCGCCTACCCGGTGAGCAAGGCGCTGTCGGGCGCGTTCTTCAACGAGGACGGGCAGTGGTCGATCACCGCCTTCGTCGCACGCGTGTTCACCGAGCGCATCTGGGGCCTGGGATGCCTCGCGGGCGGGGTGCGCTGCGGCGTGGCGTGGAACACGCTGGTGCTGGCCTTGCTCACGGCGGCCGGCACCACCTTCCTCGGCACGCTGATGGCGCTGATGGCCGAGCGCGGCAGCAAGCGCGGGCAGGGCGCGCTGCGGGTGCTGGCGCTGCTGCCGATCATCACGCCGCCCTTCGTGGTGGGGCTCGGGCTCATCCTGCTGTTCGGCCGCGCGGGCATCGTCAACCAGGTGCTGGAGAACGTGTTCGGCATCGAGCCGACGCGCTGGTTCTACGGCATGCCGGGCGTGCTGGTGGCGCAGCTGTTCGCCTTCACGCCCATCGCCTTCATGATCATGCGCGGCGTGGTGCAGGGCATTGCGCCCAGCCTGGAAGAGGCCGCGCAGATGCTGCGCGCCGACCGGCGCCGCACCTTCTTCACGATCACGCTGCCGCTCCTGAAGCCCGGGCTGGCCAACGCCTTCCTGGTCGGCTTCATCGAGAGCATTGCCGACTTCGGCAACCCGGTGGTGGTGGGCGGGCAGTTCTCGGTGCTGTCGACCGACATCTTCTTCGCCATCGTCGGCGCGCAGTACGACCAGGGCCGCGCCGCCTCGCTCGCCTGGGTGCTCACGCTGTTCGCGCTCGGCGTGTTCGCGCTGCAGCGCGGGCTCCTGGGCAAGCAGAACTACACGACCGTGAGCGGCAAGGGCGACGCGGGCATCGCGATGGCGCTGCCCGATGGCGTGCGCCGCACCATCTACTGCATCGCACTGCCGTGGATCGCATTCACCGCGGTGGTCTACCTCTTTGCCTTCGCGGGCGGCTTCGTGCAGACCTGGGGGCGCGACTACAGCTTCACGCTCAACCATTTCAAGAACGCGTTCGCGCTGGAGTGGGGCCAGTTCGGGCTGGTGTGGGCGGGCACGGCATGGAACTCGCTCATCACCACGCTCAAGCTCGCGGGCATCTCGGCACCGATCACCGCGGCGCTGGGCTTGTTGATCGCCTGGCTGCTGGCGCGCAACGAGTTCAAGGGGCAGGGCGTCTTCGAGTTCGGTGCGCTGCTGGCCTTTGCGATTCCGGGCACGGTGCTCGGCGTGAGCTACATCCTGGCCTTCAACGTGCCGCCGCTGGAGCTCACGGGCACCGGGCTCATCATCGTGCTGTGCTTCATGTTCCGCAATTTGCCGGTGGGCGTGCGGGCCGGCACGGCGGCCTTCAAGCAACTCGACCGTTCGCTCGACGAAGCCTCGCTGATGCTGCGCGCCTCGACCTCGCAGACGCTCTTCAAGGTGGTGCTGCCGCTGCTCAAGCCCGCGCTCGTGGCCGCGCTGGTCTACAGCTTCGTGCGCGCAATGACGACGGTGAGTGCGGTGATCTTCCTGGTCACGGCCGAGAACGAGCTCGCCACCACGTACATCATCGGCCGCGTCGGCAATGGCGACTACGGCATTGCGCTGGCGTACTGCACGGTGCTCATGATCCTGATGTCGCTGGCGATCGCGCTGGTGCAGTTCGTGGTCGGGGAGCGCAAGCTGGGCAGACGTGGGGCCACGCCAAAGCACCAAGGGCATCACAAAATGGAAAGCCTCTCCGCATGAGCCGCCGGGCCGCTCCCAAGGCGAATATCGAAGTGCAAAGCACGGAGACTACTGAATGAACGGCATCGAATTCCGCAACGTCACCAAGCGCTACGGCACCGACAGGAACGGGCCGATGGCCGTCAAGGGCATCAGCTTCGAGGTGCCCGTGGGCACGCTCACGACCATCCTCGGCCCCTCGGGCTGCGGCAAGACGACCACGCTGCGCATGATCGCGGGGCTCGAATCGCCGACCTCCGGTTCGATCTTCATGGGGGGGCGCGATGTGACGACGCTCGGCCCGGCCGAGCGCAACGTGAGCATGATGTTCCAGAGCTACGCGCTGTTCCCGCACATGAACGTGATCGAGAACGTGGGCTATGGCCTGCGCATGAGCGGGGTGAAGAAGGACGAGGCCACCTCGCGGGCGCGTGAAGCGCTCAAGGGCGTGGGCCTGGTCGGCTTCGACGAGCGGCTGCCCAGCGAACTCTCCGGCGGGCAGCAGCAGCGTGTGGCGCTCGCGCGTGCGCTGGTGCTCGAACCCGCGGTGCTGCTGTTCGACGAGCCGCTCTCCAACCTGGATGCGCGCCTGCGCCGCGAGATGCGCGAGGAAATCCGGGCACTGCAGCAGCGCCTGAAGCTCACCGTCGCCTACGTCACGCACGACCAGAGCGAGGCGCTGGCCGTGAGCGACCAGATCATCGTGATGGACCACGGCGTGATCGCCCAGCGCGGCACGCCCGAGCAGCTCTATGGCCGGCCCGAGAGCGAGTTCGTCGCGGGCTTCATGGGTGAGGCGATGGTGTTCCCCGGCGTGGCAGCGGCCGACGGCAGCGTCACGCTCGGCCCGCTGCGCCTGCAGCCGCGCCATGCGGTCGCGCCCGGCACGGTGAAGGTGGCGGTGCGGCCCGAGGCGTGGGAAATCGGTGCGGCCGATGGATTGCCTGCCACCTTGCGAAAGGCGGCCTACCTCGGCAGCTTCTACGAATACGGTTTCGACACCACGCTGGGGCCGGTCTTCGTGGTCTCGACCGACCTTGCGCAACCCCTGGCGGCGGGCGCGCAGACCACCCTGTCGCTGCGCGCCCATGGCGTGAGCGTGGTGTCCGGCACATGAAACAATGGCGCCATGAATGTGGTTTTCGATCTCGGCGCCGTGCTGCTCGCATGGGAGCCCACACGGCTGGTGCAGGCCCATCTCGCGCAACACGCGCCCACTGAAGCCGCCGCGGCAGCACTGGGCCGGGCGCTTTTCCATCACGACGACTGGACCAGCTTCGATTGCGGCACCCGCACGCTGGATGACGCCATCGTCCGCATGGCGGCGCGGCTGTCGCTGCCGGCGGAACCGCTTCACGCGATGCTCGGCAACCTGGGCGAGCGCCTCGAAGCCATCGAGGTCACCGTCGACATGCTCGAGCAACTGTTCGCCCATCGCGAAGCCGGGCAGCCGCTGCGGCTCTATTACCTGTCGAACATGCCCGCACCGTATGCGCGCGCGGTCGAGCGGCGGCACGCGTTCATGCGGCGCTTCGACGGTGGTGTGTTCTCGGGCGATGTGAAGTTCATCAAACCGGATCGTGAAATCTTCGAAGTGCTGGCGGTGCGTTATGCGCTCGATCCGGCGGAGACCGTGTTCATCGACGACTCCGCCGCCAACGTCGAGGCGGCACGCGCCTTCGGCTGGCAGGCCATCCACTGCACCGCGCCGGACATGCTGCCGGCGCAGCTCTCGCGCTACCTGCCGGTGAGCACGACCTTGTCGGCGTCGAAGCCCAGGCTGCGCGCGTAGTCCAGCTCGACCTGCAGCGTCGCGTCGTCCAGGCGCGGCGCGCGCGACAGCACCCAGAGGTATTCGCGGTCGGGCGTGCCGACCAGCGCCACCTGGTAGTCGCGGTCCAGCTTCAGGATCCAGTAGTCGCCCCACACCATCGGCAACCAGCCGAGCCACGCGGGCGCAAAGCGCACTTCCAGGCGGCCCGCACCGGGCTGGCCGGCCACGGGCACCACGCGCGCCGAGCCGATGGCCTCGTTGAAATTGCCGTCGGCCTGCACGCAGCGGTTGACCACCTGCACCGTGCCGCCGGGCTGCGGCGTGTATTCGGCGGTCACGGGGCCCGAGCATGTCTTCTGAAAGCGGTTGGGCAGGCGGGCCTGTTCGTGCCAGATGCCGGCGTAGCGTTGCAGGTCGACCGGCGCCACCACCTGCAGCGGCGCGCGCATCAGCGGCGCGCCGTCGGCCGGGCCGGCCACTTGCGCGCGGGCGGTGCGTGCCGCACCCAGGGCAAGCCAGGTCGCGACGCCGCCCACGACGAAGGCCGTGGCCATCGCGCCGATCGCCTGGCTGGTGCGGCGGTCGTCGAAGGGGCGGCTGGCGGGATCTGCAGCGGGGCGTCGTTGGCGAGGGGACATGGGGGCTCCTGAAGGTAAGACGTTCGGCGTAAATCGCTCGCAACGCTCAGGGTAGCCCTGGCCGGTGGCCGCATGCCGTCAGCCACGGACCACAGCCCCTGTAGGGCAGGGCGGCCGACAACCCTGTGGGCAGAAGGCCGATGGAACCCCGCGAAAACCCGTGCTACGGTGCGCATGAAAACATCGGCCGCCGCGCAACTGCGTGCAGGACTTGTCACAACCCGCACTGGATAATGATTTCATGAACCAACTCGATGCCCTCCGCCAATGGACCACCGTCGTTGCCGACACCGGTGACTTCAAGCAACTCAGCATTTCCAAGCCGCAGGACGCGACCACCAACCCGTCGCTGATCCTCAAGGCCGTTCAGAAACCCGAATACCGTCCCCTGCTCGACCAGACCGTGAAGAAGCACGCTGGCAAGCCGCTCGACGAGGTCATCGACCGCCTGCTGGTCAACTTCGGTACCGAAATCCTCCAGATCATTCCGGGCCGCGTCTCCACCGAAGTCGATGCGCGCCTCTCGTTCGACACCGCCGCCACCGTGGCCCGCGGCGAGCGCATCGTGGCGCTCTACAAGGCCGAAGGCATCGACACCGAAAAGCGCCTGCTGATCAAGGTCGCTTCCACCTGGGAAGGCATCGAAGCCGCGCGGCTGCTCGAGCAGAAGGGCATCCGCACCAACCTCACGCTGCTGTTCTCGTTCGCGCAGGCCGTGGCCTGCGGCGCAGCGGGCGTGCAGCTCATCTCGCCCTTCGTGGGCCGCATCTACGACTGGTACAAGAAGTCGGCCGGCGCCAAGTGGGACGAAGCCGCGAGCGCGGGCGCCAACGATCCGGGCGTGAAGTCGGTGCGCGAAATCTTCAACTACTACAAGCAGCACGGCATCAAGACCGAAGTCATGGGCGCGAGCTTCCGCAATGTGGGGCAGATCCAGGCGCTCGCGGGCTGCGACCTGCTGACCATCAGCCCCGAGCTGCTGGCCGAATTGGCTGCGAGCAACGAGCCGCTGGAACACGCGCTCGATGCCAAGGCCGCTGCCAAGGGCGACGCCAAGAAGGTGAGCTACGACGAAGCCGGCTTCCGCTTCGCGCTGAACGAAGACGCGATGGCCACCGAGAAGCTCGCCGAGGGCATCCGCGCCTTCGCGGCCGATGCGGTGAAGCTCGAGAAGCTGATGCAGGAAAGCGGCAAGTAAACATGGCCGTGACCCACGTGACCCAACGCTGCGACCGTGCGCCGGCCTGGGCGCAACTGCAGTCGTATTTCGAGACGGCCGGCCGCCAGTTCGACGTGCGCCATGCCTTCGTGGACGACGCGGGCCGCTTCGAGCGCTTCAGCCAGGAGGCGCCGTATGTGTTCGCCGACCTGTCCAAGAACCTGATCGACGCGCGCACCGAAGAGCTGCTGCTCACCCTGGCCCGCGAATGCGGCCTCGAGGCGCACCGCGACGCGATGTTCGCCGGCGAGCACATCAACAACACCGAAGACCGTGCGGTGCTGCACACGCTGCTGCGCGCGCCTGCGGACGCCAAGGTCGGCAAGACGGCCGACAAGCTGCGCGAGGTGCACGAAACGCTGGCCGCGATGCTGGCCTATGCCGAGAAGGTGCGCGGCGACCACACGATCACCGACGTGGTCAACATCGGCATCGGCGGCTCCGACCTCGGCCCGCAGATGGCGGTGCTGGCGCTCGCGGAGTTTGCGGCACCGGGCAAGCGCTTTCACTTCGTCTCGAACGTCGATGGCCACGAGCTCGCCGGCGTGCTGAAGGGCCTGGCGCCGGAGCACACGCTGTTCCTGATCGCCTCCAAGACCTTCACCACGGCCGAGACGATGACCAACGCGCTTTCGGCCAAGCGCTGGTACGAACAGTCGGGCGGCAACGACATCGCCGGCCACTTCGCCGCGCTCACGACGAATGTCGAAGCGGCGAAGAAGTTCGGCATCGACACCACCTTCGGTTTCTGGGACTGGGTGGGCGGCCGCTACTCGCTGTGGTCGGCCATCGGCCTGCCGATCGCGCTGGCCATCGGCGCGGACGGCTTTCGCCGGCTGCTCGCGGGCGCGCATGCGATGGACGAGCACTTCCGCACCGCGCCGCTCGCGCAGAACCTGCCGGTGCGGCTGGGCCTGCTCGACGTCTGGTACCGCAACTTCCACAAGTTCACGAGCCGCAGCATCGCGCCGTACCACAGCGCCTTGAAGCGCGTGCCGGCGTACCTGCAGCAGCTCGAGATGGAGAGCAACGGCAAGCAGGTCGATGCGAGCGGCAAGCCCGTGGCGTTCGGCACCTCGCCGGTGCTCTGGGGCGAGCCCGGCACCAACGGCCAGCACGCTTACTTCCAGATGCTGCACCAGGGCACGGACGTGATCCCGCTCGAATTCGTGGCGGTCCGCGATGCGGCGCACGACCTCGAAGGCCACCACCCCAAGCTCCTGGCCAACGCGCTCGCGCAGGCGCAGGCGCTGATGGTGGGCAAGCTCGACGAGGGCGGCCACAAGAACTTTCCGGGCAACCGGCCGAGCACCTTCTTCGTGTTCGAGAAGCTCACGCCCGAAGCGCTCGGCGCCTTCCTTGCGCTGTACGAGCACCGCGTGTTCACCAGCGGTGCGTTGTGGGGCATCAACAGCTTCGACCAGTGGGGCGTGGAGCTGGGCAAGGTGCTCGCGAAGGACATCGAGCCGCGCCTCGCCTCGGGCGACGTCACGGGGCTCGATGCCTCGACGGCTGGCCTGCTCAAGCGCCTGAGCTCCTGAGGAACCTCGTCAGGCCGTAGCGGTCTCGGCGCGCGCCTTCAGGGGCGCACCGCCGCTGGCCATCCGCACGCACAGGTCGAAGGCTTGCTGAAGCCCTTCGATCTGCGCGATGCCCTTGCCGGCAATGTCGAAGGCGCTGCCGCTGGCCGATGTGGCCACGGGCACGGGCAGCCCGCCGTGCAGGGTCACGCCCTGCTCGAAGCCCATGAGCTTCATCGCGATCTGTCCCTGGTCGTGGTACATCGACACCACCGCATCCACGTCGCCGCGACGCGCGCCGATGAACACCGTGTCGGGCGAGAACGGGCCGCGTGCGTCGTAGCCTTCGGCGCGCAGCTTCTCGATGGCCGGCGCGATGATCTCGATCTCTTCCATGCCGATGGAGCCGCCGTCGCCCGCGTGCGGGTTGAGTCCCGTCACCGCGATGCGCGGCTGTGCCACGCCCGCGCGGCGCAGCGCCTGCGCAATGATCTTCACCGCGTCGCCCACGCCCTCGACCGTGATGTGGCTCGCCACGTCTTTCAGCGGAATGTGCGAGGTCACGCGCGAGGTCCAGAGCGGCCCGGTGAGGTTGAACTCGCAGACAAAGCCCGCGACCGCGAAACGCTCCTGCATGTAGCGCAGTTCGTCTTCATGCGTGAGGCCGCCCAGGCGCAGCGAATGCTTGTTGAGCGGCGCGAAAAGAATCGCGTCGGCCTGCCCGCGCCGCACCACCACGGTCGCGTATTCGAGCGCCTCGAACGAGGCCCGGCCCGAGCGCTCGTTCGACTCGCCGAGCACCGGGGCCTCGCCCTCCATCCAGTCGCGCAGGTACAGGCTGGGCCGGCCGTCCTCGAAGCGCAGTTCGTCCAGGCTGTCGACCTGCAGCGGGGCCAGCTTCACGCCCGCCACGCGCTCGCCCTCGGCCAGCACGACCGGGTCGGCGATGAGCAGCACGCGCGCGGCGTCCAGGTTGCGCTGGCGCGCGAGCAGCTTCACGGCCATTTCGGGGCCGACGCCGCTGGGGTCGCCCAGCAGCACGACGATGCGGGGCTTGGCGGAGATCACGCTCGGGGTTTTCGTTGGCGTAGACATGGACATGGGTTCGGAGGTTGAAGTGAGTGGGGTGGAGGGCGGCCTCATTCGGCCTTGATGTTGGCGTCGCGCACGAGCTGGCCGTAGTGATCGAACTCCTGCTTGTTCATCGCCGCGAACGGGTCGCCGGTCAGCGTGCCGGGCTCGCCGCCCAGGGCCTTGATGCGCGCCTGCACGTCGGCCAGCTTGAGCGTGCGCACGAGTTCGGCGTTCAGCTTGTCGACCGCGGGGCGGGGCGTGCCGGCCGTCACGTAGAGGCCGTACCAGGTGGACACGTCGGCGCCCTTGATGCCCTGTTCGGCGAGCGTGGGCACGTCGGGCAGCTCGGGCGAGCGCTGCGGCGCGCTCACCGCCAGCGCGCGGAACTTGCCGGCCTTGATCTGGCCCATGGCCGAGGAGGTGCTGTCGAACATCATGTCGACCTCGCCCGAGATGATGTCGATGTGCGCCTGCGAGCTGCCCTTGTAGGGTACATGGATCGACTTCATGCCCGTGGCCAGGTTGAAGGCCTCGCCGCCCACGTGCTGCGTGCTGCCGATGCCCGACGACGCGTACTTGAAGCCGCCGGGCTTCGCGGCCATCGCTGCCACGAGGTCCTTCACCGATTTGTAGGGCGAGTTGGCCGGCACCACCAGCACGTTGGGCATCACCGCTACAAGGCCGATGGGCGTCAGGTCCTTCAGCGGGTCGTACTTGAGCTTGAGGATGTGCGGCGCCACCGCCTGCGCGGTGTTGGTGGCCAGCAGGAGCGTGGCGCCGTCGGCCGGCGCGCGCGCGGTGAGTTCGCCGGCGATGGTGTTGGAGGCGCCGGGGCGGTTCTCCACCGTCACGGGTTGCTTCAGCACTGGAGCGAACTTGTCGGCCAGCACACGCGCGAGGATGTCGGTGCCGCCGCCGGGCGAGGCGCCGACCATGATGCGCAGCGGCTTGTCCGGGTAGGTCGCTTGCGCACCGGCCGCCGTTGCGGCCAGCGCCAATGCGGCAAGGCTCGCCGCGCGGGCGAGGAAGGAAAGGCTCATCGGGTTGTCTCCTGTTTTGTTTGGCCCGAGCCTACGGAGCTTCACCTGTGCAATCCAATCGTAAAAGTCCGAAGGTCCATATACTTTTGTGCATGACCGATGCGACCCCGGGCCTGACCGATGCCTCGCTGATGCTCCATGTGCGGCCGCGCCAGTTGCTGCTTTTGGCCCGGCTCGACGCCCACCGCCACCTCGGGCGCGCGGCCGAAGCCATGAACATCAGCCAGCCCGCCGCCACCAAGCTGCTGCAGCAACTGGAAGATTCGCTCGGCGAAAAGCTCTTCGAGCGCCTCGCGCGCGGCATGGAGCCCACGCCCTACGGCGAGATCTTGATCCGCTACGCCCGCCGCGTGCTCAGCGACTTCGGCACCGCGCGCGAGGAAATGATGGCGCTGCGCTCGGGCCTCCGCGGCGCGCTGCGCGTGGGCAGCGTGCCCGGCGCGGTGGCCGAGCTGCTGGCACCGGCGCTGGTGGAATACCACCGCCGCCATCCGCAGGTCGCGGTGTCGGTGGTGGTCGAGACCAGCGACGTGATGCAGGCGCAGCTGGAGCAGGGCGACGTCGATCTCGTGCTGGGCCGGCTCACCGACAGCCACGACGAGGCGAAGTACGCGAGCGTGCCGCTGCTGGGCGAATCGCAGGTGGCGGTGGTGCGCGCGGCGCACCCGGTGCTCGAGCGCACCACCCCGGTCACGCTGGCCGAGATGGCAGGCTGGTCGTGGGTGCTGCAGCCGCCGGGCTCGCCGCAGCGTGGGCGCTTCGAGGCGGCGATGCGGGAGGCGGGCATCCAGGCGCGGCTGGACATCATCGAAACGGCATCGCCCATCGCCATCACGGCGCTGCTGGAGAACTCCGACATGGCGGCCGTGATGCCGGCCTCGCAGGCCGACCATTACGCCCGGCTGGGTGTGCTGCGCACCGTGCCGGTGGAACTGCCGGTGCGGGTGCCGCCCATCTGCCTCATCACCCGCGAGGACCGGGCGCTCTCGCCGGCGGCCGCGCAGTTTCGGCGCCAGCTGCTCGGCGGCGGCGCCTGAAGCCTTTGGGCTGCTGTTTTCCATGCTGTATTGCGTTAACTAGGGATTTCACTAGCCAACCAGTGCATGAAAGTACTGGAGGTAACCGACGAAGTACCAAAACTGCAATTGAGTTTCTCCAGAATCCTCCCCACGGCGACCCGACACCAAGAGGGCGTCGCTCACCTCTAGGAGACAACATGAAGCGATTTCTGAAAGCCGGCCTCGTCCTCGCACTTCTCGGCACGGGGCTCGTGTCCCAGGCCGCCACCGAACTCGTGATCGCGACCGTGAACAACGGCCACATGATCGAGATGCAGAAGCTCACCCCCTTCTTCGAGAAAGCCAACCCCGACATCAAGCTCAAGTGGGTCACGCTGGAAGAAGGCACGCTGCGCCAGCGCGTGACCACCGACATCGCCACCAAGGGCGGCCAGTTCGACGTGATGACCATCGGCCTGTACGAAGCGCCGATCTGGTCGAAGAAGGGCTGGCTGCAGCCCATCGCCACCGACGCCGCCTATGACGCGGACGACCTGCTGCCCGCCATTCGCGCCGGCCTGTCGTACGAAGGCAAGCTCTACGCAGCGCCCTTCTACGGCGAGAGCTCGATGCTCATGTACCGCAAGGACCTGGCCGACAAGGTCGGCTTCAAGATGCCCGAGCAGCCCACCTGGAACCAGGTGAAGGAGCTGGCCGGCAAGATCCACGACCCGAAGGCGGGCGTCTACGGCATGTGCCTGCGCGGCAAGCCGGGCTGGGGCGACAACATGGCCTTCCTCACGACGCTGGTCAACACCAACGGCGGCCAGTGGTTCGACATGCAGTGGAAGCCGCAGATCGACACCAAGCCCTGGAAGGACGCGATCAACTTCTACGTCGACCTGATGAAGGCCTACGGCCCGCCGGGCGCCTCGGCCAACAGCTTCAACGAGAACCTGGCGCTGTTCAACGAAGGCAAGTGCGGCATGTGGGTGGACGCGACCATCGCGGCCTCGTTCATCAGCGATCCGAAGCAGTCGAAGGTGGCCGACAAGGTGGCCTTCGCACAGGCACCCGTCGCCGTGACGCCCAAGGGCGCCAACTGGCTGTGGACCTGGAACCTGGCGATTCCCGCCAGTTCGACCAAGGGCGCCGCCGCGCAGACCTTCGTGAAGTGGGCGACCTCCAAGGAGTACGTCAACCTCGTGGCCAAGGAGCACGGCTGGGGCACCGTGCCCACCGGCACGCGCAAGTCGACCTATGCGAACCCCGAGTTCCAGAAGGTGGCCAAGTTCGCCGCCGCAGAGAAGAAGGCCATCGACAGTGCCAACCTGAGCGACAGCACGCTGCCCAAGTCGCCGTACGTCGGCGTGCAGTACGCGGCCATTCCCGAGTTCCAGGCCATCGGCACCGGCGTGGGCCAGCAGATGAGCGCGGCGCTGTCGGGCAAGGTCACGGTCGACCAGGCGCTGAAGACCTCGCAGACGCTGGCCGAGCGCGAGATCAAGAAGTCGGGCCAGTACAAGTAAAAGAGTGCCTGTTTCCCTCTCCCCCCGGGGAGAGGGCCAGGGTGAGGGCGCGGCGCGTCCACGATCGCCGCCGCATGCCCCCGCCCCAACCCTCCCCGCCCGCGGGAGAGGGGGCAACGGCCAGCAGCCAGAGAGGAACACACAATGAAAAGACTCCTGCCCCGGGCCCTCATGGCGCCCGCAGTGCTCACGCTCTTCCTCTGGATGATCGTGCCGCTCCTGATGACGTTGTATTTCTCCTTCGTGAACTACAACCTCATGCAGCCCGGCGAACGCACGTTCGCGGGCATCGAGAACTTTCACTACTTCGTCACCGATCCGGACTTCTGGCCCGCCACCTGGAACACGCTGCTGCTGATCGGCAGCGTGATCGTCATCACGGTGGTGTTCGGCGTGCTGCTCGCGCTGCTGGTGAACGAACCGTTCCCGGGTCGCGGCATCGTGCGGGTGCTGCTGATCTCGCCGTTCTTCGTCATGCCGGCAGTCAACGCGCTGCTGTGGAAGCACATGATGATGAACCCCATCTACGGCATCCTGGCCGACGTGTGGCGCTTCTTCGGCGCGCAGCCCGTGGACTGGCTCACCGACGTGCCCTTGCTCTCGGTGATCATCATGGTGGCCTGGCAGTGGCTGCCCTTCGCATGCCTCATCTTCATCACCTCGCTGCAGTCGCTCGACCGCGAACAGATGGAGGCCGCGCGCATGGACGGCGCGAGTTCGTTCCAGCGCTTCTTCTATCTCACCATTCCGCACCTGGGCCGCCCGATGGCCGTGGTGATCATGATCGAGATGATCTTCCTGCTCAGCGTGTTCGCCGAGATCGCCATCACCACCAATGGCGGCCCGGGCAACGAGAGCACGAACATGACCTACCTGATCTTCAAGCAGTCGCTGATGAATTTCGACGTGGGCGTGGCCTCCGCCGGTGCGCTGTTCGCGGTGGTGCTGGCCAACATCGTGGCGGTGTTCCTCATTCGCATCATCGGCAAGAACCTGGACTGAAGGAACGACCATGCAACCCAGCAACTTCCTTCCCCAGCTGCTGCGCACCGTCGGTGCGTGGGCCGTGGCGCTGCTCCTGTTCTTTCCGCTCGGCTGGCTGTTTCTCACGGCCTTCAAGACGGAGCTGCAGGCGATCCATGTGCCGCCGCTTTTCATCTTCGAGCCCACGCTCGACAACTTCGGCGAAGTGCAGCGCCGCAGCGACTACCTGCTGTATGCGCGCAACTCGCTCATCACCAGCCTGGGCTCGACGATCCTCGGCCTGCTGATCGCGGCACCCGCCGCGTACTCGATGGCGTTCTTCCGCACGAAGAAGACGCGCGACATCCTCATGTGGATGCTCTCCACCAAGATGATGCCGGCCGTCGGTGCGCTGGTGCCGATCTACGTGCTCGCGCAGACCGCGGGCATGCTGGATTCGCTCACCGCGCTCACCATCGTGTTCACGCTGTCGAACCTGCCGATCATGGTGTGGATGCTCTACAGCGCCTACAAGGACATTCCGAACGAAATCCTGGAAGCCGCGCGCATGGATGGCGCGAGCCTGTGGACCGAGTTCCGCCATGTCGTGATGCCGCTGTCGGTCGGCGGGCTCGCATCGACCGGTCTGCTGTGCCTGGTGCTGAGCTGGAACGAGGCTTTCTGGGCGCTGAACCTCACCTCCGCCAAGGCCGGCACGCTGGCGACGCTGATCGCCTCGTACTCCAGCCCCGAGGGCCTGTTCTGGGCCAAGTTGTCGGCCGCCTCGCTGATGGCGATTGCGCCCATCGTCGTGTTCGGCTGGTTCAGCCAAAAGCAGTTGGTGCAAGGCCTGACCTTCGGCGCCGTCAAGTAAAGAAAGGGAGACATCTCATGGCATACCTCGAACTCAAGAACATCAAGAAGAGCTTTGGTGACGTCAACATCATCAAGGGCGTCGACCTCGAAATCCAGAAGGGCGAGTTCATCGTCTTCGTCGGGCCTTCGGGCTGCGGCAAGTCGACGCTGCTGCGCCTGATTGCGGGCCTGGAGCCGATCACCAGCGGCAACCTGCTGCTCGACGGCAAGGACATCACCTGGACGCCTTCGGGCAAGCGCGACCTGGCGATGGTGTTCCAGAGCTATGCGCTGTATCCGCACATGAGCGTGTACGACAACATGTCCTTCGCGCTGAAGCTCGCGGGCGTGTCGAAGGACGAGATCAGGACCAAGGTCGAGTACGCAGCGAAGACGCTGAACCTCACGCAGTACCTGGACCGCACGCCGAAAGATTTGTCGGGCGGCCAGCGCCAGCGCGTGGCCATCGGACGCGCGATCGTGCGTGCGCCGAAGGTGTTCCTCTTCGACGAGCCGCTGTCGAACCTCGACGCGGCGCTGCGCGGCAACACCCGCGTGGAGATCCACAAGCTGCACCGCGCGCTCGGCGCGACCACGATCTACGTGACGCACGACCAGGTCGAGGCCATGACGCTGGCCGACCGCGTGGTGGTGCTGAAAGACGGGCTGATCGAGCAGGTCGGCACGCCCCTGGAGCTGTACGACCGCCCAGCCAACCAGTTCGTCGCGCAGTTCATCGGCATGCCGTCGATGAACATGGTGGCGGCGAGCGCGATCCCGAGTTTCTCGGCGGCCACCGGCGGACGCCTGCCGAACGACGGCTTCCTCGGCGTGCGGCCCGAAGGCCTGCGCGTGCATCCGAAGCAGGGCGCGCCGGTGTCGGACGTGCTGGGGCGCGTGGAGCTGATCGAAGCACTCGGTGCCGACACGCTGATCCACGTCGATGTCGGCGGCGTGCCGCTCATCGCACGGCAGAACGACCGCACGCCCCTGCAGGCGGGCGACGACGTGGCGGTCGAGCTCGACCCCGGCGTCCTGCATCTCTTCAACCGCGAAGGCCGTTCGGTCTCCGCCTGATTTTTCTTTGACGGACATTTCCCCGTGACTCTCGCAGCAGCGTCTATTGCGCAAACACCACCGGTTCTCTCTGAGTTCACGGTGCTTCACCTGGGCCTGGGTTCGTTCCACCGCGCCCACCAGGCCGTCTACCTGCAGCGGCTGATCGAGGCGGGCGACACCCGCTGGTCGCTGTCGGGCGCCAACATCCGGCCCGACATGGCCGAGGTCGTCGCTGCCCTGCGGGCGCAGGGCGGGCGCTACACGCTGGAGACGGTGTCGCCCGCGGGCGAGTACCGCTACGAGCGGATCGAGGCGATCCGCGAGGTGCTGCCTTATGAGCCCTCGCTCGCCGCGGTGATCGCGCGCGGCGCGGCGCCGTCGACGCGCATCGTCTCGTT
The DNA here is from genome assembly GCF_030812215.1 of Variovorax boronicumulans. Taxonomy (GTDB): domain Bacteria; phylum Pseudomonadota; class Gammaproteobacteria; order Burkholderiales; family Burkholderiaceae_C; genus Variovorax; species Variovorax boronicumulans_C. The sequence continues at coordinate 282,226 of NZ_JAUSSG010000008.1, forward strand.
CACCGTGACCGAGGCGGGCTACTACCTCGACGCGAAGGACAACAGGCTCGACCTGTCGTTCGCGGACCTCGCCGCCGACATCGAACGCGCGCGGCGCGGCGAGGCGGGGGAGACGATCTACGGCGCGGTGTGCGCGATCCTGCGTGCGCGCAAGGCGGCGGGCTCGGGCCCGGTCACGCTGCTGAACTGCGACAACCTGCGCCACAACGGCGACCGCTTCCACGGCGGGCTCTTGCAGTTCATCGAGCGCACGGGCGATGCCGACCTGCTGGCTTGGACCGGCGCCAACACCCGCTGCCCGAACGCGATGGTCGACCGCATCACGCCACGGCCGCCGCCCGAGCTGCGCGCGCGCGTGCTGGCCGCCACCGGCCGCGACGACGCCGCGCCGATCACGGGCGAGAGCTTCATCCAGTGGGTCATCGAGGACAACTTCATCGCCGGCCGGCCCGACTGGGGGCGCGTGGGCGTGGAACTGGTCGCGTCGGTGCAGCCGTATGAAGAGGCCAAGATCCGCATCCTCAACGCGACGCACAGTTGCATCGCCTGGGCGGGCACGCTGATCGGCCTCGAATTCATCCACGAAGGCACGCACGATGCCGCCGTCCGCAAGATGGCCTACGACTACGTGACCGACGACGTCATCCCCTGCCTGAGCCCGAGCCCCATCGACCTCGCGGCCTACCGCGACGTGGTGCTCGACCGCTTCGGCAACCCCGCGATCCGCGACACCAACCAGCGCGTGGCGGCGGACGGTTTCTCCAAGATCCCGGGCTTCATCGCGCCGACCGTGCGCGAGCGCCTGGCCGCGGGGCAGGGCATCGACAGCGTGGCGATGCTGCCGGCGCTGTTCCTCGCCTTCCTGCAGCGCTGGCATCGCGGCGCGCTGCCCTATGCCTACCAGGACCAAAGCATGGACGAGGCGGTGGCGCACGCGATCTGCGATGCGGCCGATCCGGTCGCCGCGCTGTGCGCCGACGCGGGCCTGTGGGGCGACCTCGCGGGCGATGCGCGGCTGGTCGAGGCGGTACGCAAGGCCAGCGCACGGGTCGTGCGTTTTGTCGAAGGCGACGTGAAATGAGCGGCCGCCTGCAAGACCGCCATGTGCTGCTGACCGGTGCGGGCGGCGGCATCGGTCTTGCGGTGGCCGAGGCCTGCATCGCCGAGGGTGCGCGCTGCAGCGTGGTCGACCGTGCGGCCGGTGCGCCGGACGCGGTGCGCGCGGTGCAGCAGCGCCATCCCGGCAGCCTTGTCTACATCGCGGCCGACGTTACGCGCACGCAAGACATCCAGCGCCTGCTGGCAGAGGCGCTTGCCGCCTTCGGCCCCGTCCACACGCTTTTCAACAACGCCGCAGTGTTCGATCTCGCACCGCTGCTGGAGAGCGATGAAGCCTCGTTCGACAAGCTCTTCGCGGTCAACGTGAAGGGCATGTTCTTCGTGATGCAGGCCGTGCTGCGCCACATGGTGGAGGCCGGCACAGAGGGCGCGTCGGTCATCAACATGGCCTCGCAGGCCGGGCGCCGCGGCGAGGCGCTGGTGTCGCATTACTGCGCGACCAAGGCGGCTGTCATCAGCTACACGCAGAGCGCCGCGCTCGCGATGGCGCCGCACGGCATCCGCGTCAACGGCATCGCGCCGGGCGTGGTCGACACGCCGATGTGGGACCACGTCGACAGCCTGTTCGCCAGGGCCGAAGGGCTGCCGCCTGGCGAGAAGAAGCGTCGCGTGGGGCTCGAGGTGCCGCTCGGGCGCATGGGCGTGCCGGGCGACATCGCGGGCGCCGCGGTGTTCCTCGCCAGCGACGAGGCACGCTACATCACGGCGCAGACGCTGAACGTCGATGGCGGCAACGTCATGAGCTGAAATGAGGGCGGATAAGAAAGTATCGGGACCTCTCACTTTGGTGCGGTGAAATCCGCCCGGCTCGGTGAGAAGATCGGTTTTCCTTGCAGCACGCAACCCATGAACGAAGACTTCCATCTCTACCTCGACAGCGCCGACCTGGCAGAGTTGAAAACCTGCCTGCCGCACCCGGTTGTCCACGGTGTGACGACCAACCCGACGCTGCTGAAACGCGCGGGTGTCGGCCGCGGCGAGGTGCCCGGCCTGCTCAAGCGCTGCCTCGACTTTGGGGCGCGGCAGGTGCAGGCGCAGGTGTATTCGAGCGAGGTCGACGGCATGCTCGAAGACGCGAAAGCACTGCTCTCGCACTTCGACCGCGGCCAGCTGGTCGTCAAGATTCCCGCCACGCGCCAGGGCCTCGATGCCGGCGCGCGGCTCATCGCGCAAGGCGTGCCCGTGACGTGGACGGCCGTGTACGCCCCCGAGCAGGCGCACTTCGCCGCGCAACTGGGCGCGGCCTATGCGGCGCCGTATCTCGGGCGGCTCGAGGACGCGGGTGTCGACGGATTGGGGCTCATCGCGCAGATGCAGGCGCTGGTCGCGCAGCGGCCTTCGCCCCGCACGCGCCTCCTGGTGGCGAGCATCCGGTCGCGCGAGGCGTACCTGTCGCTGCTGGCGCTGGGCGTCGGGGCCATCACGATCCCGCCGCGCCTTTTTGCCGAACTGCTGGACCATCCGGCCACGCTGGCCGCCGAGCGCGGCTTCCTTGCCGATGCCGGTGATCTGACCTGATCCACAAGATTCAAGAATCATGCGAATTGCACTCACGGGCGAAGCCCTGATCGATTTCACCGCCAGCGAGGCAGGCACCCTGGCGTTCCTCGGGCACGAGGGCGGCTCGCCGCTCAACACGGCCGTGGCCTGCGCGCGCCTCGGGGTGCACACCGGGTTTCTCACGCAGCTGTCGACCGACCTGTTCGGCGAGCGGCTGATGAGCTTTCTGGCAGGCAACGGCGTGGACACCAGCTTCATCCTGCGCAGCAATGCGCCCTCGACGCTGGCCTTCGTCGAGCGCACGCCGCAGACCAACCGCTACGCGTTCTACACGCAAGGCAGCGCCGATGCGACCTGGTCGCCCGAGCCGCTGCCGCAGCTGCCGGCGGATTGCCGCTTCCTGCACTTCGGCTCGATCTCGCTGCTGCAGGAGCCGGCGTCGACGCGCATTGCCGACCTCATCACCGCGAACGCCGGGCGCTGCGTGATCGTGTTCGACCCGAACGTGCGGCCGAGCCTCATCCCCGACATGGCCGCCTTTCGCAGCCGCGTGACGAACTGGCTGGCGATGGCCGACCTGGTCAAGCTCAGCGACGAAGATGCCGAGCTGCTCGCACCCGGCCAGCCGGTCGATGCGCTGGCCGCCGATTGCCTGAAGGCCGGTGCGCGTGCGGTGATCGTCACGCGCGGCGGTGCGGGCGCCACGCTCTGGCGTACGGGGCACGCGCCGCTCACCGTGGCCGCGCCGCGCGTCACCGTGGTCGACACCATCGGCGCGGGCGACACCTTCACGGCGGGGCTCTCGGTGTCGCTGCTCGCGCACGGCGTCGAGCATCCGGCGCAACTCGGCGAGCTGAGCGACGAGGCCTGGACCGAGGTGATGCGCTTCGCCGCCACCGCCGCCGCCCTGAACTGCACCCGCGAAGGGGCAGATCCACCCACCCTGGAAGCCGTTCACAACGCGCTGGCCCAGGCAGACAATCGAGGCTGATTCCAGGCTTCGCCTTCTGCTGCCATGACGACGTCCACACGCAAACGTTCGGTCCCCCGTCAGCGCCAACCCGAGCTGGAGCGCGACTTTGCGCGCTCGCCCTCGCTGGGCTACGAGGCCCCTGAAGAAACCGGCCTGGTGCGCTGCCTCGCGCACGGTTTCCCGAGCCCGCTGGTGCGATGGCACTTCCATGAAGACTACGAGCTGCACCTGATCACCGAGACCTCGGGCAAGGCCTTCATCGGCGACTGGATCGGGCCGTTCCAGCCCGGGCACCTCGTGCTCTGCGGGCCGCGCTTGCCGCACAACTGGATCTCGCTCGATGTGCCCGAAGGCGGCGCCGCAGGGCGCGACCGGGTGATCCAGTTTCGCCATGAGCCGATCGAACTGGCGGCCGCCGAGATTCCGGAACTGCGCGAAGTGATGCAACTGCTGGAGCGCGCACGCCACGGCATCGAGTTCTTCGGCATGTCGCAGCAGGCGCAGACGCACTGGGACAACATCAAGGCCGCGCGCGGCGTGCGCCGGCTCGGCCTGTTCCTCGAGTTCATGGCCGATCTGGCGCAATGCACCGACTACAGGCTGCTCTCGAGCGTGCAGATGCAGGGCGCGCAGGGCAGCGACGGCGATGCGCAGGTGGACCAGATCAACGAGGTCGTCAACCGCATCACCAACAACATGGCCGAGCCGATCTCGATGTCGGATGTGGCGGCCGAGTTGGGCATGAGCGAGAGCCGCTTCAGCCGCTTCTTCCGGCGCTCGACCGGCAACAGCTTCACCGATTTCGTCAACCGTGTGCGCATCAACAGCGCCTGCCACCTGCTGATGCAGACCGACCACTACGTGACGGACATCTGCTATCAGGTCGGCTTCAACAACGTGGCGAATTTCAACCGGCGCTTTCTCGAAATCAAGGGCATGACGCCCAGCGAGTTCCGGCGCCAGGCCGACACCCGTTTCGGCTCGGGTATTTCTTCTTCATAGTCAAAAAAGCAGGGAGTTCATCTTGTATCTGGGACTCGACCTCGGCACGTCCGAGCTCAAGGCGCTGTTGCTCGCGGACGATCACCGCATCGTCGGCGTGGCGCGCGCGGCACTCACGGTCAAACGGCCGCAACCGCTCTGGTCGGAGCAGGCACCGAGCCAATGGTGGCAAGCGCTGGAGGAGGTCATGGCCGAGCTTCGTGGAGCGCATGCCGAAGCGCTGTCGGCGGTGCGGGCCATCGGCCTGTCGGGGCAGATGCACGGTGCCACGCTGCTCGACGCGGCGGGCGAGGTGCTGCGTCCGGCCATCCTCTGGAACGACGGGCGCAGCGGCGCGCAGTGCGATGAACTTGCGCGCGCCGTGCCGCGCCTGGGCGAGATCGCGGGCAACCTCGCGATGCCCGGGTTCACCGCGCCCAAGCTGTTGTGGGTGCGCGAGCACGAGCCAGAGATCTTCAAGCGCACGGCACGGGTGCTGCTTCCCAAGGACTGGCTGCGCTTCATGCTCAGCGGCGAGGCGGTCAGCGAGATGTCGGATGCGGCGGGCACGCTGTGGCTCGACGTGGGCGCGCGCGACTGGTCCGACGAACTGCTCGCCGCCACGGGGCTCACGCGCGATCACATGCCGCGGCTGGTCGAGGGCAGCGAAGTCTCCGCGCTGCTCAAGCCCGAACTTGCAGCGCGCTGGGGATTGCGCGAGGGAGTGAAGATCGCGGGCGGTGCCGGCGACAACGCGGCGAGCGCGGTCGGCATGGGGCTGGTGGAGCCGGGGCAGGGGTTCGTGTCGCTCGGTACCTCGGGTGTGGTGTTCGTCTCGACCGACCGTTTCTTGCCGAATCCCGCGCAGGCGATGCATGCCTTCTGCCATGCACTGCCCAAGCGCTGGCACCAGATGTCGGTGATGCTCTCGGCCGCGAGCGCGGTGAGCTGGGCCGCCAAGGCGTTCAAGTTCGCCGATGAATCCGCGCTGCTCGCGGCGGCGGCATCGGTTGCGCTGGAGGACCGGGCGCGCTGCCCGCTGTTCCTGCCGTACCTGTCGGGCGAACGCTCGCCGCACAACAACCCGAATGCGCAAGGCGCGCTGTTCGGCCTCACGCATGCGCATGGCGCCGCGGAGATCGCCTATGCGGTGGTCGAGGGTGTGAGCTTCGGCCTGCGCGATGGCTTCGACACGCTGCGTTTGCCGGCCGATATGCCGCTGCGCGAAGTCGCGCTGGTGGGCGGTGGGGCGCGCAGCATCTGGTGGGGCCAGTTGCTGGCCGACATCTTCCAGGTGCCGCTGACGCTCTATGCAGGCAGCGAGACGGGCGGGGCGCTCGGTGCGGCGCGGCTTGCGTGGCTGGCCGATGGCGGTGCGGTGGCGGAGGTGTGCACGCTGCCGCCGGTCAAGCAGAAGCTCGTGCCTTCGTCGGAAGGGGCCGATGGGCACAAGACGCGGCATGCGCGTTTTCAGGTGCTGTACATGGCGTTGCGCGATCAGTTTCGTTGAATCGAATGCGCAATGAAAAAGGGCCGCTTACGCGGCCCTTTTTACTTTGGTGAGCAGAGCTCAGCCGGGCATTACATGCCCATGCCGCCCATTCCGCCCATGCCGCCCATGTCGGGCATGCCGCCACCGCCGGCGCCCGACTCGTCCTTGGGTGCGTCAGCAACCATGGCTTCGGTCGTCAGCAGCAGCGAGGACACCGAAGCGGCGTTCTGCAGTGCGGTGCGGGTGACCTTCGTCGGGTCCAGGATGCCCAGCTCGAGCATGTCGCCGTACGTGTCGTTCGCAGCGTTGAAGCCGTAGTTGCCCTTGCCGGCCAACACAGCGTTCACCACCACCGAGGCTTCGCCGCCGGCGTTGTTCACGATCTCGCGCAGGGGCGCTTCGATGGCCTTGAGCACCAGCTTGATGCCGGCTTCCTGGTCGGCGTTGTCGCCCTTGACCGAGTCGCCCACGGCTTGCTTGGCACGCAGCAGAGCCACGCCGCCGCCAGCAACCACGCCTTCTTCCACTGCAGCGCGGGTGGCGTGCAGGGCGTCTTCGACGCGAGCCTTCTTTTCCTTCATTTCGACTTCGGTGGCAGCGCCAACCTTGATCACTGCCACGCCGCCGGCCAGCTTGGCCACGCGCTCTTGCAGCTTTTCACGGTCGTAGTCGCTGGTCGCTTCTTCGATCTGCACGCGGACTTGCTTCACGCGGGCTTCGATGTCGGCAGCGGCGCCGGCGCCGTCGATGATGATTGTGTTTTCCTTGCCCACTTCGATGCGCTTGGCTTGGCCGAGGTCGGCCAGCGTCACCTTCTCGAGCGTCAGGCCCACTTCTTCAGCGATGACCTTGCCGCCCGTCAGGATGGCGATGTCTTCCAGCATGGCCTTGCGGCGGTCGCCGAAACCAGGTGCCTTGACGGCCACGACCTTCAGGATGCCGCGGATCGTGTTCACGACCAGCGTAGCCAGGGCTTCGCCTTCGACTTCTTCGGCAATGATCAGCAGCGGACGGCCAGCCTTGGCGACTTGTTCCAGCGTGGGGAGCAGGTCGCGGATGTTGCTGATCTTCTTGTCGAACAGCAGCACGAACGGGTTGTCGAGCAGCGCCGATTGCTTTTCGGGGTTGTTGATGAAGTAGGGCGACAGGTAGCCGCGGTCGAATTGCATGCCTTCGACGACGTCCAGTTCGCTGTCCAGCGACTTGCCGTCTTCGACGGTGATCACGCCTTCCTTGCCGACCTTGTCCATCGCGTCAGCGATGAGCTTGCCGATGGTTTCGTCGCTGTTGGCCGAGATGGAGCCGACTTGCGCGATTTCCTTGGAGGTGGTGGTGGGCTTGGAAGCCTTCTTCAGCTCGGCGACCAGGGCCGTCACGGCCTTGTCGATGCCGCGCTTCAGGTCCATCGGGTTCATGCCGGCAGCCACCAGCTTGAAACCTTCGCGAACGATGGCCTGGGCCAGCACGGTCGCGGTGGTGGTGCCGTCACCGGCGTTGTCCGAAGTCTTGGAGGCCACTTCCTTCACGAGCTGGGCGCCCATGTTCTGGAGCTTGTCCTTGAGTTCGATTTCCTTGGCGACGGACACACCGTCCTTGGTCACGGTGGGGGCGCCGAACGAGCGTTCGAGCACCACGTTGCGGCCCTTGGGGCCCAGGGTCACCTTGACTGCGTTGGCCAGGATGTTGACACCCTCGACCATGCGTGCGCGGGCTTCACCGCCGAAGACTACGTCTTTTGCTGCCATGTTTATTTACTCCGAATGGATGAAATGGATTACTTCTCGACGACAGCGAACAGGTCGTCTTCCTTCATGACCAGCAGTTCGTCGCCATCGACCTTGACGGTCTGGCCGCTGTACTTGCCGAACAGGACGCGGTCGCCGACCTTGACGGTCAGTGCGGCCAGGTCGCCCTTGTCGTTGCGCTTGCCCGGGCCGACGGCCAGGACTTCACCCTGATCGGGCTTTTCGGCGGCTGCGTCGGGGATGACGATGCCGGAGGCGGTCTTGGTTTCGCTGTCGATACGCTTGACGATCACGCGATCGGCCAAAGGACGAAGTTTCATTGCATCTCCTGGATATGGATAAGAAACGGGTTGGTGGTCGGGCGCCGGACCCGGAGGTTGGCGACCCATCGACTGGGAGCGAGGGCTGTTAGCACTCATCATCAGCGAGTGCTAATCATAAGGGCAATCGATGACGTTTCAAGGGCAGGGGATTGCCGCGGCGGCGCGAAGCACGCTGTTTGATGGCAGGCGAAAGTACGCTTTATGGCTTGCATTAACCGTTCGCGCTTCATGAAAAGCGTCGTGCCGGCCACGATGCAGGGATGCCTTCAACACTCACAATCCAGGCCGATCGCCTCTGGCAACGGCTGGAGACCCTCGCCTCGTTCACCCGCCCCGACGTTCCCTGGACTCGCCGGGCCTTTTCGCCGGAATTCGGCCGCGCAAGGGATTGGCTGCGCAGCCGGTTCGAGGAAGCCGGGCTCACCGTGGGGACTGACGCCGCCGGCAATCTGATCGGGCGCCGCGAGGGCACCCAGCCCGGACTGGCGCCGCTGGTCACCGGCTCGCACTGCGACACCGTGATGGGCGGTGGCCGTTTCGACGGCATCCTGGGCGTGCTCGCGGGGCTCGAGGCGGCGCAATCGCTCCACGAGGGCGGCGTCTTGTTGCGCCATCCGCTGGAAGTGATCGATTTCCTGTCCGAAGAACCCAGCGACTACGGTATTTCCTGCGTGGGAAGCCGCGCGTTCGCCGGCACGCTGGACGCGGCCATGCTCGCCTGCCGCAACGAGGCGGGCGAAAGTCTCGCAGAGGCGATGCGGCGCATCGGCGCCCGACCCGACGGCCTGGCCGCAGCGGCCCGCGGGCCCGGCGGCATCGCCGCTTTCGTGGAACTGCACATCGAGCAAGGCCCGGTGCTGGAGCGAGAAGGGTTGCCCATCGGGGTGGTCACCGACATCGTGGGCATCCGCCGCATCGCGTTCGCGGTGACCGGGCAACCGGATCACGCCGGCACCACTCCGATGGACATCCGCCGCGATGCCCTCGTCGGCGCAGCGCGGCTGATCGACGCGGTGCATCGCGAGGCCAGCGCCATGGACGGCCACCCGCACTATGTGGTGGCGACGGTCGGGCGGATCTCGATGAGCCCCAACGTGCCCAACGCCGTGCCCGGCCGGGTCGACATGGTGCTGGAGGTGCGCAGCAACGCGCAGGCGGTGCTCGACGACTTTCCCGAGCGCGTGATGGCGCTGTGCCACGACGACTTCCGGCGGCTGCGGGTCGGCTGCAGCGCCATGCCCCTGACGCAGACGCCGCCCACGCAGTGCGACGGCATCGTGATGCGGGCCATCGCCCAGGCCGCGGACCGCCTGGCACTGCCGCACCGGGCGTTGCCCAGCGGCGCCGGCCACGACGCCATGCACGTCGCGGCCACAGGCCCGATGGGGATGATCTTCATCCCCTGCCTCGACGGGCGCAGTCACTGCCAGGAAGAGTGGGCAAGCAAGGAACAGGTGGCCGCCGGCGCCCGGGTGCTTGCGGAAGCGCTCAGGGTGCTGGACGCACGCTAGTTGCCGCCGCTTCGAAGGCCTGCCCCGCCGCCACGACGGCGTCGATGACCTGCCGCAAACCCTTGCTCACTGGCTTGTCGTTGCGGGCAATCAGCGCGAGGGTGCGGCGCAGCGGCGGGTGGAGCGGGCGCAGGTCGAGTTCGGGGTGATGTCCCTGGCCCGTGACCGCCATCTTCGGCAGGATCGCCACGCCCAGCCCGGCCGCGACCATCGCCTTGATGGCTTCGACGCTGTCGAACTCCATGACCGGCGGCGAAGCATGCCCGCCGCGCCGCAGCCAATCGTCGACGATGCCCCGCGCGCTGGCTTCGGACACGAACTTCACGAGCGGCAGCGACTGCAACGCGGCCACTGTCACCTCGGCGGGCCAATCGATGCTGCCGCGCTGGCAGATGGCCACGAAGTCGTCGCTCAGGATCGGCGTGACCGACAGCGCGCGCGATGCGGCCGGCAGCGTGACCACCGCGGCGTCGACCGTGTTGTCCTCCACGCGTCGCACGCAGTCCTCGGTGTTGCCCGTGCTCACGATGATGTTGAGCAGCGGAAAGCGTGCGCGCAGGTCTCGCAGCGCCGGAGGCAGCAGGTAGAGGCAACTGGTGCCGCCGGTGCCCAGCCGAACGCGACCCGCCACGCCCGCCGAGTGGAAGGTGGCGGCGTTGATTGCGTTGGAAAGTGCTGCGGCCACCTGCGGAAGCTCCGCCATCAGGTCGGTGCCTGCGGGCGTGGGGCCGACGCGCCGGCCGACCCGTTCGATGAGGCGCACGCCCAGGCGTCTTTCGAGTTGCTTGACTTGCACGCTGACCGCCGGCTGCGTCAGGCCGAGTCGTTCGGCCGCGGCTGAAAAACTACCTAATTCGAGCACCAGTGAAAAAGTGCGCAATTGCTCGAAATTAATAGACGAAGCCAAATTATTTTTCATGAGGCGCATAACGATGCACGGCTTCTTTTAAGCATGCGTGAATACAAGAATGACTTGGGGAGGGGCAAAGAGCAAGAACATCGACTGAACGAATTGGATGCCAGGGCGGCAAGATCCGGACAGAAGGTTATATGCCAAGGACCCCGTGGAGGTATTTAAAAAAACTGCTCAAGGGGGAATGGCATGCAGGACCTTATTTCCATCGAGGATCTTTCCAGGGGCGATATCGAAAACCTGTTTTCGACTGTCGATCATTTATGGCGCACGCCTGATGCCTTCAGGCACGCGCTCGCCGGGCGTGTCGTGTGCACGCTCTTTTTCGAGCCAAGCACGCGAACGCGGCTGGGCTTCGAGGCAGCGGCGCACCGCCTGGGCGCGCGCGTGCTGAGCGTGTCCGACGTGCGCAATACGCGGCTGGAACTCGGCGAAAGTCTTCTGGACACCACACGCATGGTCGGCTTCTATTGCGACGCCGTGGTCGCGCGGCACATGGAGGACGGCGTCATGCGCCGCATCAAGGAAGCGGTGCGCGTGCCGCTCATCAATGCCGGCGAAGGACAGCTCGAACATCCGAGCCAGACGCTGATCGATCTCTATACGCTGAAAGAGCATTTCGGCGACATCGACAACCTGCATGTGGGCATTGCAGGCGGTATTCGTTATTCGCGGGCGGCGAAATCGCTGATTGCGGGGTTGCGCAAGTTCACCAATATCCGCCTCCATGTGGTCGATGCGGTGCACGAGGCGGACGAGGGCACGGAATTTCCCAGGGAGCTGGGGGAATTGAACGGTGTGCCGGCGCTCGAATATTCGTCCATGAAGGAAATGATCGGGCATGTCGACGTCGTGTACGTGGTTCGCGTACAGCAAGAAAAATTCACCGACCCGGCCGCCTACCGGTGTCAATTGCAGAAGTGCCGCCTGCATCGCGCGCTGCTGCCCCGCGCATTGCCGGGCTTGGTCGTCATGCATTGCCTGCCGCGCACCGACGAACTCGACGCGGATATCGACGACACCCCGCAGAACAAATATTTTCAGCAGGCGCGCCACGGCGTGGCCGTGCGAAGCGCCGTTCTGCTGCGGTGCCTTGCGGTCGAACCGGGCGTCGGAGCGCGTGGCCGGAGCCGGTCATGGTGATCGGCCTTGTGGTCCTGGCGCTGGGGCTTTTCATCGGCGTGGTGGCGGTCACTATCGGCGGTGGTGCGACGGCGGGCGTGCCGCTGCTGTTGCTCCTGGGACATTCGGCAGCGCAGAGCATCGCCACGGTCAAGTTCGCGCTGCTCGGCTCCTTTGTCACCGGCTCGCTGGCGCGCCGCGGCGACGCCGCCGAGCGCAAGGCGATGCCCTGGATGGTCTGGCCGCTGGCGGTCGTCGGGTCGGTATCGGGCTCGCTGCTGGTGGTCGGCATTGCCGACCGGGTGCTCAAGATCGTGGTGGCGCTGCTGATGGTCGTCATCCTCCTGATCACGCACCGGACCGATTTCTCGCAACGTCCGCGTGATGCGCATGCGCGCCTGCCGTCCGCATCAGTGGGCGTGGCAGTGATCTTCGGGCTGTGCGTGTATTCGGGCTTCTTCGGCGCGGGCTTCGGCACCTTCCTGATCTTTGCGCTGATGCACTGCTACGGCTTCACGTTCAGCGAAAGTGCGGCAGTCATGACACGCATCAACCTGCTGGTGGTCGGGGCATCGGTGACCACGTTCGTCTCCAGCGGCGCCGTCGACTTCCGCCTGGGCATTCCCTTGTTCATCGGGTGTGCGGTGGGGGGATGGCTCGGTGCGTGGGTGGCCCGCGTGGCGAACCCGAAGCGCATGAAGGCCGCCTTTCAGGCTTTCACACTGTTGCTGGGTGCCAAGCTGTTGTGGGAAGCGTGGGTGGCGGGTTAGGGGCGGCGTGCGCAGCCCGTGGTCGCCGAGCCGCTACAGCTGGTCCGTCGGCACGAACCACGAGAAAAGCAGCAGTTGCAGCCGGGTCAGCATGCTCGAATCCGGCTCGCTGTCGAGCACTTCGTTGGTGACGTCGCCGGTGCCGATCCACTGCACGTTCTGGCCGTCCGGTTTCAGCACCACGCGGTAGACGCCCTCGATATCGTCCAGCTGGTAGGCGAAAAGCAGGGCCTGCGTCAGGTCGAAGCTGCGCACCCGCACGCCGAACTCCGTGTTCAGCAGGGCAGAGCGCGGATCCAGGTTCATGGAGCCCAGCAGCACCCATTGGCGGTCGACCAGCGCCAGCTTGGCGTGCAGGCGGCCGCGCGCTTTCTTGAGCAGGTCGCGGAACTGGCCGCTGCGGCGCAGTTGCTGCGTGCTGACCTCATACAGGTTCACGCCCAGCTTGAGCATGTCGACGCGGTAGCGGTTGTAGTTGATGTTGACCAGCGGCTCGTCGCTGTCGGCAAGGGAGTTGGTGATGACGGTGATGTTGATCCCGTGCTCGCGTCCCATGCGGATGCGCGCCATGCCCTCGTCGCCCGGTATGAAGTAGGGCGAGATCACCACCACGTTCGACTGCGCGGTGGCCAGCATTTCATGGAAGCGCTGCGCCAGCGATTCGGTGGGGTGCGCCATGACGCCCAGCGCCTTGTTGGGGCTGTCGGCGGTGGCATGCGCTTCGGCGCGCATCCACTTCGCCTCGTCGATGTTCGCCAGTTGCGCTGCCAGCGGTGGGTCGCCCAGCAGGTCGGTAGCCGCCAGCGGGTCGGGCGGCGGGGCGTAGCGGGGGGAGGTGTCGGTTTCGAACGCGGACTTCAGCTCGTCCGGCGTGCGGCTCGTGCCGGCAACCCGCTGCAGCGGGTAGACCACGTCGCTGTTCCAGTAGGTGTCGAAGATGGCTGCCGACTCCCGAACCACCGGGCCGGCCATGAGCACTTCGAAGTCGATGAAGTTCGCGCTCTCGCTGCGCAGGAAATACTCGTCGGCCAGGTTGCGGCCACCGGCAATGGCCATGGCGCCGTCGGCCACGAACAGCTTGTTGTGCATGCGGTGGTTGAGTCGCCGGAAATCGCCGAAGAACTCCAGCCACCGCCCGGACGAGTGATCGCGCATGTTCACGAACGGGTTGAAGAGCCGCACTTCGGCGTTGGGCTCCGCGGCCAGGCCCAGCAGCAGGCGGTCCATGCCCGCGGTGTAGAAATCGTCGAGCAGCAGGCGCACGCGCACGCCGCGGCGCGCGGCGTCGCGCAACTCCCGCAGCAGGAGCCGGCCGGTCTTGTCGTTGCCCAGCTGGTAGGTCTGCACGTCGAGCGAGGACTGGGCGCGCCGCATCAGCTCCAGCCGCGCATCGAGTGCATAGGAAGCCTCGATCAGCGGCCGGAGGCTGGAGAGTCCGTCGGGCGGCGTGTTCAGGCTGATGGCGGCGCGGCCGAGCGCGGTGGCGGGGGAGGCTGCGATCGCCTCGGTCGGCGGTTCGGGCGTGCGCGGCGGGAGCCCGGCGCAACCCGTCAATGCAAGGGCGATCAGCAGCAGTGCCGGTGCGCGCAACGCAGGAATCAGAAGGGCTATGAGCTTGTGCATGAGACCTGCCGGCACGGAGAAATGTGCCCGCGGCATCGTAGCCGCTCTGCTCTGCGCCGAGGATGCAAATGCGCAACGCAACCCCCTGTGCTGCGCCCGGGGATTGGATAAATTGAGATTTTTTACCTACTAAAATGAGAACTATTCTTAATTGATACTTGGAGTGGAGCAGAGATGACGAGGAAGTTGGTGCGGCAGAGGGCCGCTTCGGTTCTGGTGGGATGCATGGCTGTTTACGCGCAGCATCAGGCGTTGGCCCAGACGGCTGCCCAGGGTTCGCTGCCGGAAGTGCGGGTCGATGCGAACGCCGAAGCCGAAACCGCGACCAGCCCCGTCATCGGCTACCGCGCGAAGAATGCCGTCACCGCCACCAAGACCGACACGCCGCTGTCCGAAACGCCGCAATCCGTGACTGTCGTGACGCGCGACCAGATCGTCGACCAGGGCGCGACCAACCTGCAGGACGCGCTCAACTACGCCGCCGGCGTGCGCTCCGACGCCTACGGCCTCGACTCGCGGACCGATTCGGTGCGGGTGCGCGGCGCCACCCCCGACGTCTACCTCGACGGCCTGCGCCAGGCCTACGGCTACTACACCAGCACCACCCGCACCGACCCCTATACGCTGGAGCGGCTCGAAGTGCTGCGCGGCCCCTCGGGCATGCTGTTCGGCGCGGGCACGGCCGCGGGCGTGGTCAACATGGTCAGCAAGCGGCCGCTGCAGGAGGCCCAGCGCGAAGTGGGCGTGCAGTTCGGCAGTTTCGGCCGCAAGCAGATCCAGGCCGACCTGACCGGGCCGCTCAATGCCGACGGCTCCCTGTCGTACCGGTTGATTGCCGTGCAGCGCAAGTCGGATACGCAGGTCGACTACGTGCCCGACGACCGCAGCCTGATCGCCCCCTCGCTCACCTGGCGGCCCAGCGCGGCGACCTCGCTCACGCTGCAAGGCCTGTGGCAAAAGGACAAGAGTGGCAGCAGCTCGCAGTTCCTGCCGTGGGAGGGCACCCTGGTGCCGAACCCCAACGGGCGCCTGCCGGGCAGCCGCTACATCGGTGAGCCGGGCGACTTCTACAACAGCGAGCGCAAGACCTTCGGCTGGCAGTTCGAACACAAGTTCAACGACAACTGGACCGTGCGGCAGAACTTCCGCTATGCGCAGAACGAAAACGCCAACCAATACCACTATGGCGCCGCGTTCAGCGGGTTCGACAGCTGGTCCAGCGATCCGATCTTCAAGCGCGTGCTGGGCCGCTACTTCGACAACCAGCTGACCCTCAACCGCACCCAGACGCTGGACAACCACGTCGAGGGCCATTTCCAGACCGGTGCCTTCAAGCACACGCTGCTGGTGGGCGCGGATTTCGCGCGCCAGCGCGAGAACGTCTGGAGCGGCACCAATGTCGACAGCATCGACATCTACGCGCCGGTCTATGGTCACCGCGACGTGCCTGACGCCACCGCGCTGCCGCGCACGCGCCAGCGCCAGACGGGCATCTACCTGCAGGACCAGATCAAGCTCGACAACTGGATCTTCGTGGCGGGCCTGCGCCACGACCGGGCCTCCTCCAGCGCCGTCGGCAGCGAGGAACAAAAGAGCAGCGCCACCACCAAGCGTCTGGGCGTGATGTACGCGTCGCCTTCGGGCTGGTCGCCGTATGTGAGCTACAGCGAGTCGTTCACGCCGCAGTCGCCGCGCCAGGGCCGCATCTTCACGCCGCTGCGCGGCGAACAGTGGGAAGTGGGCGTGAAATACGAACCCAAGGATCGCGCCCTGGCCTTCAGCGCCGCGGTGTACGACCTGCGCGAGAAGAACCAGGTCGTCGAGGAACAGCCGAACGTGTTCTCGCAGCGCGGCCTCACCAAGACCAAGGGCGTGGAACTCGAAGCCAAGGGCTCGATCGGTTCCAACCTCGACCTGATCGCCCACTACAACTACATCGATGCCGATGCGCAGATCGAAGGCCTGCCCAAGCACCAGGCCAGCGTCTGGGCGAAGTACAGGTTCTCCATCGGCGGCGCGAGCGGCTTCTCGGCCGGCGCCGGCGTGCGGGCGATGAGCTCGTTCCGCGACCTCCAGTTCGGCATTGGCCCCCGCATCCCGGGCGTCGTCCTGGCCGACCTGGTGTTCGCCTACGACACCGCGAGTTGGCGCTATGCGCTCAACATCAACAACGTGACGGACAAGAAGTACTTCTCTACCTGCCTGTCGCGTGGAGACTGCTGGTACGGTTCGCGCCGCAACATCGTCGCGAGCGCAACCTACCGCTTCTAGCCGCAACCTTCAACCCACAGAGCCGCAACGACATGAACAGCCGAAAGATCAAGACCTGGGCCTGGGTGCACAAGTGGAGCAGCCTCGTGTGCACGGTGTTCATGCTGCTCCTGTGCATCACCGGGCTGCCGCTGATCTTCCATCACGAGATCGGGCACCTGCTGGGCACCGAGGTCGAGGCGCCGAAGATGCCGGCCAACACGCCGCGCGTCAGCCTGGACAAGGTGCTGGAGATCGCCAGGTCCAAGCACCCCGACCGCGTGGTGCAGTTCGTCTCGCAGCCCGAGGACGACGACGGCCTGTGGTTCGTCACGCTCACGCCCACGCCGGCGCCCACGGACGACTTCAAGTCGGTCGCGGTCGATGCGCGCACGGGCGTCGTGCTGGCCCAGCCCAAGTTCGACGAAGGCTTCATGTACGTGATGTTCAAGCTGCACGTCGACCTCTTCGCCGGGCTTCCCGGCAAGCTGTTCCTCGGCTTCATGGGCTTCCTGCTGCTGGTGGCGATCGTCTCGGGCGTGGTGCTCTATTCGCCCTTCATGCGCAAGCTCGACTTCGGCACCGTGCGGCGCGAGAAGCGCCCGCGCCTGAAGTGGCTCGACCTGCACAACCTCCTGGGCATCGTCACGCTGGTATGGCTGTTCGTGGTGGGCTCCACCGGCATGATCAACACGTGGGCCGACCTGGTCATCAAGTACTGGCAGTACGACCAGCTCAGCGCGCTGCTCGCGCCCTACAAGGACGAACCGGTCGTGGCCGTGGCCGAACGCGGCTCGGTGCAGCGCTCGATGGACGAGGCATTGAAGCGCACGCCCGGCATGAAGCTGACGTTCATCGCGTTCCCCGGCACCGCGTTCTCGAGCCCGCACCACAACACCTTCTTCATGCGCGGCAACGAGCCCTTCACCTCGAAGCTGCTGCAGCCGGTGCTGGTCGATGCCAAGACCGCGGAGGTGACGGCGGCGCCGAAGATGCCGTGGTACCTCACGGCCCTGCTGGTGTCGCAGCCGCTGCATTTCGGCGACTACGGCGGCATGCCGATGCAGATCCTCTGGGCCTTGCTCGATATCGCGACCATCATCGTGCTGGGCAGCGGGCTCTACCTGTGGCTCAAGCGCGGCAACACCGTGCCGGCGAAGACACCTGGGGCTTCGCCCGCCTCGGGGCGCGCGCCGCCCACGGCATCGGGCGCACAGCCCGATCCGGCACCGGCCATGAAGGTGCAGGCATGACGACTCATCACCACAAGACGCCGCACCAGTCCTTCTGGCGCATGTGGGGCTGGCCGATCGTGCTCGGCGTGCTGACGACCATCGGACTGATCTCCGCGCTCTTCAGCGACGGTGGGTTCGGCGACATGCTGGCCTGGTTCGCGCTCGGCATTCCGGTCGTCGTGTGCGCCTGGTACGGCTGGCGCCGGTCGCCCAAGCGCTAGCCGCACGTCGTTCGTTCTCGTCGGGTTCTCGCTAGGCGAGGGCTCCGGCGCACCAACGCAGAATCGGTGCAATGAATGTTGCACTCGCCAACGCCGTTCGACTGCTCTTGCTGGGCATTCCATTCGCGGCACATGCCCAGCCAGCGCCAACGGCCAGAGCGACGACGGACCAACTGCCCGAGGTCACCGTCTCCACGCCGCGCGGCCAGGTCGCACCGTTCAACGTGCCCGGTTCGGTCGACCGGATCGATGGCGAGGAGATGCGCGAGGGCCGCCTGCAGGTGAACCTCTCCGAAAGCCTCGGCGCGGTGCCGGGGCTGCAGGTGCAGAACCGGCTGAATTACGCGCAGGACCTGCAGCTGTCGATCCGCGGCTTCGGTGCGCGCTCGACCTTCGGCGTTCGCGGGGTGCGGCTCTATGTCGATGGCATCCCGGCCACGCTGCCCGACGGGCAGGGGCAGACGTCGAACATCGACATCGGTTCGGTCGATCGCGTCGAGGTCTTGCGCGGGCCGTTTTCGGCGCTCTACGGCAATTCATCGGGCGGCGTGATGCAGGCCTTCACCGCATCGGGGGAGGGCGCACCGCGTCTTTCGTATTCCGCAGCCGGCGGCAGCTTCGGCACCTGGCGGCAGTCGATGCAGGTCAGCGGATCGCAAGGCGCCGTCGACTACCTGCTGGGCGCGAGCCGTTTCCACACCGACGGCTGGCGCGAGCACAGCGCCGCGCGGCGCGATATCGCCAACGGCAAGCTGGGCATTGCGCTGGACAACGGCGACAAGCTCACGCTCGTGCTCAACAGCGTGCGCATCGACGCACAGGACCCACTGGGCCTGACCGCCGACCAGTACGCGCGAGCGCCCCGCAACGCGCCGCTCGCGATGCAGTACGACACGCGCAAGACGGTCGAGCAGACGCAACTCGGCATGCTCTACGAGCGGCGCATCGACGCGACCCAGGGGCTGCGCTTCATGGTCTATGGCGGCGAGCGCAAGACCACGCAGTACCAATCGATCCCGCCCTCGGCCGAGCAGAACCCGCTGCACGCGGGCGGGGTGATCGATCTCTCGCGGCAGTACGGCGGCGTCGATGTGCGCTGGACCGCCGCGCTGCAGTTGGCCGACCGACCGCTGGACGTGGTGGCGGGCCTCGGCTACGACAGCCTGCGCGAGCGCCGCCGCGGCTACGAGAACTACCTCGGCAGTGTCGCGAACCCGGTGCTGGGCGTGCAGGGGCGCCTGCGCCGCAGCGAGCGCAACGAGGTGTGGAACCTCGACCCCTACGCGCAGGCCACCTGGCGCTTCACCGACCGCTGGACACTCGAGGCCGGCGTGCGCCGCAGCAGCGTGCACTTCGCATCGAACGACCGCTACATCGTGGGCCCGAACCGCGACGACAGCGGCACCGCGCGCTACAGCAAGACGCTGCCGGTTGCGTCGCTGCGCTACCAAGCGACGCCGGACCTGGCGCTCTACGGCTCCATCGGCCGCGGATTCGAGACGCCGACGCTCAACGAACTGTCGTACCGCGCGGGTGGCGCGAGCGGGCTCAACTTCGCGCTGCGGCCATCGGTGAACGACAGCATCGAGTTGGGCGCGAAGGCGCGGCTCGCCGGCGGGCTGCTGACGGCTGCGCTGTTCCAGACCCGCACGCGCGACGAGATCGTGACCGACACCAACGTTGGCGGCCGGGCCACCTTCCAGAACGCGGGGCGCACGCGGCGCAACGGTTTCGAACTCGGCTGGCAGCACGAGACGTCGAACCACTGGCGCACGCAGCTCGCCTACACATGGCTCGATGCGACGTACCGCGATGCCTTCTGCTCGCCGTCGCCCTGCGCGGCGGCCAACACCGTGGCCGGCGGCAACCGCATTCCGGGCATCGCGCGGCAGTCGCTCTTCGCGTCGCTGGGCTGGGTGCCGCCCGAGGGCTGGCGCGCCGGTGTCGAGTTGCGCGCGCTCGGGCGCATCCAGGCGAACGACGTCAACACGGCGAGCGCGCCGGGCTATGCCGTCGCGGCGCTGTATGCGGGCTATCTGAAGAAATGGGAGCGCTGGGAGTTCAACGCTTTCGCGCGTGTCGACAACCTGTTCGACCGGCGCTACGTGGGCTCGGTCATCGTCAACGAAGGCAATGCGCGCTATTACGAGCCTGCGCCAGGCCGTAACTGGACGGTGGGTCTCGGCGGTGCGTACCGCTTCTGACGACCCACCGTCTTTTCGATCTGCTTACTTGAGGCCGGCTGCTGCGCGCAGGGCAGCCGCTTGCGTCGTCGCTTCCCAGGTGAACTCGGGCTCTTCGCGGCCGAAGTGGCCGTAGGCGGCGGTCTTCTGGTAGATCGGGCGCAGCAGGTCGAGCATCTGGATGATGCCCTTCGGACGCAGGTCGAAGTGTTCGCGCACGAGTTCGGCGATCTTCTCGTCCGAGATCACGCCCGTGCCTTCGGTGTAGACCGTGATGTTCATCGGCTGGGCCACGCCGATCGCGTACGCGACCTGGATCTGGCACTGGCGCGCCAGGCCCGCGGCCACGATGTTCTTGGCCACGTAGCGCGCGGCGTAGGCAGCCGAGCGGTCGACCTTGGACGGGTCCTTGCCCGAGAACGCGCCGCCGCCGTGCGGGCAGGCGCCGCCGTAGGTGTCGACGATGATCTTGCGGCCGGTGAGGCCGCAGTCGCCCTGCGGGCCGCCGATGACGAAGCGACCGGTCGGATTGATCAGGTAGCGCGTGTCCTTGAGCCATTCCTTGGGCAGCACGGGCTTGATGATCTCTTCGATGATGGCTTCGTTGAACGAGGCCTTCATCTTGGTCGAGGTCTCGCTCTGGTCGGGGCTGTGCTGCGTGGAGAGCACCACGGTGTCGATGCTGTGGGGCTTGCCGTCCACGTAGCGCATCGTGACCTGGCTCTTGGCGTCGGGGCGCAGGAAGGGCAGGCGGCCGTCCTTGCGCAACTGGGCCTGGCGCTCGACCAGGCGGTGCGCGTAGTAGATCGGCGCGGGCATCAGCTCGGGCGTTTCGTCGCAGGCGTAGCCGAACATCAGGCCCTGGTCGCCGGCGCCGGTGTTCAGGTGGTCGTCGGAGGCGTGGTCCACGCCCTGGGCGATGTCGTTGGACTGCTTGTCGTAGCAGACCATCACCGCGCAGCCCTTGTAGTCGATGCCGTACTCGGTGTTGTCGTAGCCGATGCGCTTGATGGTGTCGCGCGCGACCTGGATGTAGTCGACGTGCGCGTTGGTCGTGATTTCGCCGGCGAGCACCACGAGGCCGGTATTGGTCAGCGTCTCGGCGGCCACGCGGCTGCGGGGGTCCTGCTCGAAGATCGCGTCCAGGATGGCGTCGGAGATCTGGTCGGCGACCTTGTCGGGGTGGCCTTCGGAAACGGATTCGGAAGTGAAGAGGAAGTCGTTCGCCATTTGTTCAAAGCTCCTTGAAGTGGTTTGGCGCGTTGCCAACTCTGCGGAGCCCTGGCGAACGCTTTAGCAGATGCCGAGGAATCGGCGGAACACAATCGCTTTGCGCTTGTGGTTGTCGCCCTGCAAGTTGTTCCGTAACTCGGCGACAATTTGCATTCTATTAGAGCCGCGCAATACCATGCGCGCGCGTCCGTTTTTTGACTCCCTTCCCCGTTCAATGATCACCCTGTTTCGCCTGCTCGCCCGCGTGCCGATGCCGTTGATGCATCGCCTGGGTGCCATGCTGGGCTGGCTGGTCTGGTTCTGCGCGCCGGACTATCGCCGCCGATTCAAGGCCAATGCCGAAAGCGCGGGTTTCGCCCCCGACCAATACCGCCCCGCCATCGCCGCCGCCGGCCACATGGCGTCCGAGCTGCCCTGGCTGTGGTTGCGGCCGCAGGGGGAGAGCGTGCTGCCGCGCGTGGTGCGCTGGGAAGGCGTCGAGGCCTTCGAGGCCGCCATGCGGGCGAAGAAGGGCGTGATCCTGGTCGCGCCGCACCTGGGCAGCTGGGAGATGTGCGGGCAGGCGATCGGCGAGCGCTTCTTCGAGGCCTTCGGGCCGATCACCGCGCTGTTCCGCCCCGCGCGCAAGAAGTGGATGGCCGACCTGATCGCCGCCGGCTCGCGCGACCGGCCGGGCCTGCAGACGCTGCCGACCAACAACACCGGCGTGCGCGGCCTCATCCGTACGCTGCGCAGCGGCGGCTACACCGGCATCCTGCCCGACCAGGTGCCGCCGATGGGGCAGGGCGTGTGGGTGCCATTCCTCGGCCGGCCGGCCTACACCATGACCTTGCTCCCGCGCCTCGCGCAGCAGACCGGTGCCGCGTGTTTTCTCAGCGTGTGCGAGCGACTGCCGCGCGGCGCGGGCTACGTGATCCGCTTCGAACCCATCGTGGGCACGGCGCTGACCGACCCGAACGCTTCTGTCGAAGACGCGGCCGCGGCGATGAACGACGGCATCGGCCGCCTGATCCGCAGCCTGCCCGGCCAATACGTCTGGGACTACGCGCGCTACAAGGAGCCGCGCGCCGACCGGGCTGTCGCGGCCATTACCGGGGAGCAGACGCCATGAGCCTCAGCTCGCGCCTGGGCATCGGCTTCATGCGGGTGCTGGCACCGCTGCCGCTGCCGCTCGTGCGCGGCTTCAGCAAGATTCTCGGCCGCTTGCTGCACACGATCGCCGTGCCGCGGCGGCGCGTGGTCGACAGGAACCTCGCCATTTGCTTCCCCCAGAAATCGGAGGCCGAGCGCCGCGCCATTGCGCGCGAGACCTTCGTCTTCGTCGCGCAGTCGTGGCTGGACCGCAGCTGGCTCTGGCATGCGCCGGAAAAGGTGGTGGCGAGCCGCTTGAAGATCGTGGGCTCCGAGTCCGAGATCCGCGAAATCGCCGAAGGCGACGCGCCGATGATCCTGTTCGCGCCGCACTTCTATGGCCTCGACGCCGCGGCCACCGCGCTCACCATGCACACCGCGCGCCCCTCGGCCACGATCTACACGACACAGCGCGACCCGATGGTCGACGCCTGGATCCGCGAAGGCCGCACGCGCTTCGGCGACGTGGCGGCGCTCAACCGGGTGGACGGCATCAAGCCGGTGCTCTCGGGCCTGCGCAAGGGCGGCCTGCTGTACCTCTTGCCCGACATGGACTTCGGCCGCGACCAGACGATCTTCGTGCCGTTCTACGGCGTGCAGGCCGCGACCGTGCCTTCGCTGTCGCGTTTCGCGCGGCTGGGCAAGGCCAAGGTGGTGCCGGTGGTGGCGAAGCTCACGCCTGGCGGCTACGAGATCGAGGTGAAGCCAACGTGGCAGAACTTCCCCACTGACGATGTCGAGGCCGACACCGCGCTCATGAACGAGCGACTGCAGGGCTACATCGACACGATGCCGTCCCAGTACTACTGGGTGCATCGCCGCTTCAAGACCCGCCCTGAAGGCGAGCCCAATATCTACTGATTACGCGTTGCGCTGCAGGAAGGACTCGATCTCGCGCGCGACCAGTTGCGGCTGCTCGTGCACGATCCAGTGGGTCGCGTTGGGCACCTTCTTGAGCTCGAGCTTCGGCACATATTCCTCCAGCCCTTCGAGCAGGCCCGGCAGCAGCGCCGCGTCGTCCAGCGCCCAGAACACGAAGGTGGGCACGTTCACCGTGAGCCGCTCGCGCGGCAGCACCGGGATGCCGTCGATGCTCTGGCCCGGCAGCGGCGGCTTCATCGGCGTCACGCGGTAGAGGTTGCAGGCGCCAGTGAGGCCCGCGCTCCAGACTTCGCGGTACTGCTGCTTCACTTCCTCGGTGAGCCAGCCGAAGCCGTCGGGGCCGGCCTTCATCAGCGTGAAGAACGGCCACATGCGCTTGAAGTCGTCCGCCGCGAGCAGCGCTTCGGCATCGGGACGGGCCAGGAAATTCATATACGCGCTCGCCTGCTGCTGCGCCGGGCTGTTGCGCAACTCGCGGGTGAAGGTGCCCGGGTGCGGCGAATTGATGATGACCAGCTTGCCGACCTGCGCCGGAAACGCATTGGCGTAACCCCAGGCGAAGGCGCCGCCCCAGTCGTGCGCGACCAGCGCGGCCATCGTCCCGTCGGCGCTTTCGGTGGCAACGAGCTGCTGGATGTCCTGGATCAGCAGGTGCGCCTTGTACTCGGCCACCTCGGTCGGCGAACTGGATTTCTCGAAGCCGCGCAGGTTGGGCGCCACGCAGCGGTAGCCGCCGTGGGCCGGGTCCGCGAAGTAGTCGAGCAGTTCGTCCCAGATGAACGCGGCCTCGGGAAAACCGTGCAGGAACACCATCAGCGGCTGGCCCGGCTTGCCGCTCGCGCGGCAACTCAGTGTGGTGCCGTTGGGCAGGCTGCGTTGGAAGGTCTCGATCATGCTTCGTGTCTCCTTGGGTTGACTGTCGCTATTGTTTTGATAGTGAACTGAGCAGGCGGGACGGTCAATGCAGCCGTTCGGCCTCAGGTTTCGTCGGGCGGTGGCTCTGGTGCTGCCGCCGGCGCGGTGCCTTCCTCCGGATGCACCCAGCGCCACAGCAGCTCCGCCGCCTCACCGACGCCCTGCTTCTTCAGCGCCGAGAAGAGTTTGACCTCGCCGCCGCCCGCGTTCAGTCGCGTAATCGACAGCACCTTGGCGCCCTCGCTGCGGGTGAGCTTGTCGGACTTGGTGAGCAACACCAGGAACTTGAGGCCTTGTTGCACGCGCGGGCGGATCACATCGAGCAGGATCTCGTCGAGCTCGGTCAGACCGTGGCGCGGATCGCACATCAGGACAACCCCTCGCAAGCTTTCGCGCGTCATGAGGTAGTTGCCCATCACGCGCTGCCAGCGCAGCTTGGCCTCCTTCGGCACGGCCGCGTAGCCGTAGCCGGGGAGGTCGGCCAGCACCGCGTCGTCGACCTTCTGCTTGCCGATGCCGAACAGGTTGATGTGCTGCGTGCGGCCCGGTGTCTTCGAGGCAAAAGCCAGGCGCGTCTGCTGGGTGAGGGTGTTGATGGCGGTCGACTTGCCCGCGTTCGATCGGCCGACGAAAGCGATCTCCGGAAGGTCGACCGGGGGCAGGTGTTCCAGCTGCGGAGCGCTGGTGAGGAAGTGGGCGGTGTGCAGCCAGCCGAGGGCCACGCGCTCGCGTTCGGCGACCTGCGGGTCCGCGGCGGGGGCCGCGCGGGGAGGATAAGCGGCGGACTTGGCGCGCGGGGAGGTCATCAATGGGCTTTCGGAACGGGGCGCCATTGTAGAATCGCGGGGTTTTGCGCCATAAATCTAAGCCCCCGATATGAAGTTGTTTGCCAATATTCTGCTTGCAGCCCTCATGGGCGTCACAGCCAGCGCGAGTTTTGCAGCCGATGAACATGCAGCCGCCCCCGCAGCGGCAGCAGCCAAGCCGGCCAAGCCCGATCCCGCCAAGGGCGACACGGTGTTCAACGCAACGCCGGCCAACAGCCAGAGCTGTGCTTCATGCCACAACGCCGACGGCAACTCGGCCATCGCGGCCAACCCGAAGCTGGCGCAACAACATCCCGAATACATCCTCAAGCAGCTGCAGGACTTCAAGTCCGGCGCCCGCAAGAGCGCGATCATGAAGCCGCTGGCTTCGGCGCTGTCCGAAGAAGACATGCGCAACATCGCCTGGTTCGTCGGTTCGAAGAAGGTCAAGACAGGCTTCTCGAAAGACAAGGACACCATCGCCCTGGGCGAAAAGATCTACCGCGGCGGCATCGGCGATCGCCAGATCCCGGCCTGCGCAGGCTGCCACAGCCCGAACGGCGCCGGCATCCCCGCCCAGTACCCGCGCCTGGGCGGCCAGAACGCCGAGTACACCGTTGCACAGCTGACGGCCTTCCGCGACAACGTGCGCACCAACAGCCTGCCGATGACTGGCGTTGCCGCCAAGCTCAACGACCGCGAAATCAAGGCCGTGGCCGACTACATCGCCGGCCTGCGCTGAGAGGCTGAGAGGCAATCCGACATGACCGCTCATCCCCCGCACATGGCCCCACTCTGCGTTGCAAATGCTCGCCATAGCCCGAGCTATGGCTGCGCTTTGCGCCTTGATTGGGGCCATGTGCGGGGGCTGCTCGGTCACGCCGAATTGCCTCCCAGCCTCTGATCCCGCGCTTTCCAGCGTGAACTAACCGCCGACAACAATCCCAAACAAAGGGCGGGCCGATCCAGGAGGATGGCCCGCCCTTTTGTTTTTTCCTCCTTTTCCAGCGCCCCACCCGATGTCAGTCTCCACCCATGGCCTTCGCGTTCATCGCGGCCCGCAAGTGCTTCGCGCGGCGGTGGAGCTGTTCTCGTCGATGCGCTTCGCGATCGCGCTGCTCACCGTCATCTGCATCGCCTCGATCATCGGCACGGTCATCAAGCAGCACGAGCCGATCAACAACTACATCAACCAGTTCGGGCCGTTCTGGGCAGAGCTCTTCCGCGCGGCGCGGCTCGATTCGATCTACAGCGCCTGGTGGTTCCTGCTGATCCTGCTGTTCCTGGTGATCAGCACCACGCTGTGCATCGCGCGCAACACGCCGCGCATCCTGGTCGACCTGAAGACCTTCAAGGAAGACATCCGCGCGCAGAGCCTGAAGGCCTTCGGCCAGCGCGCCGAAAACAAGCTCGCGGAAACGCCGGACGCCGCCGCCAACCGCATCGGCCAGCTGCTGGTGAGCGGCGGCTGGAAGGTCAAGCTGCAGCAGCGCGAGGGCTCCGGCGACGGCAAGGCCGCGCCGGGCTGGATGGTCGCCGCGCGTGCCGGCGGCGCGCACAAGCTGGGGTACATCGCGGCGCACAGCGCCATCGTGCTGGTGTGCATCGGCGGCCTGCTCGACGGCGACCTCGTGGTGCGCGCGCAAACCTGGTTCAACGGCAAGAGCGTCTTCACGGGCGGGGGCATGATCGCCGACGTGGCGCCCGAGCACCGGCTCTCGGTCAACAACCCGACCTTCCGCGGCAACATCCTTGTGCCCGAGGGCGGGCAGGGCAGCGTGGCCATCCTGAACCAGGCCGACGGCGTGCTGCTGCAGGAGCTGCCGTTCTCCATCGAACTCAAGAAATTCATCGTCGACTACTACTCGACCGGCATGCCCAAGCTCTTTGCGAGCGAGGTGGTGCTGCACGACCGCGAGACCGGCGCGCAGGTGCCGGCGCGCATCGAGGTGAATCATCCGGCCAGCTACAAGGGCGTGGAGATCTACCAGTCGAGCTTCGACGACGGCGGCTCCAGGGTGAAGCTCAAGGCCGTGCCGATGGCGGCCGCGGCCAAGCCCTTCGAGGTCGAGGGCATCATCGGTGGCCCCAGCACCGAGATCACCAACGGCAAGGACAAGCTCACGCTCGAATACGCCGCGCTGCGCGTGATCAACGTCGAGAACTTCGCCGAAGGCGGCGCGATGGGCAGCGGCGCCGACGTGCGCAAGGTCGACCTTCGCCACAGCCTCGAATCGCGCCTGGGCGCCGCCAACAAGACCAACAAGCCCAAGGTGCTGCGCAACATCGGCCCGAGCATCGGCTACAAGCTGCGCGATGCGGCCGGGCAGGCGAGGGAGTACCAGAACTACATGGTGCCGGTCGACACCGGTGACGGCCAGCCGGTGTTCCTGCTGGGCATGCGCGAGAAGCCCGAAGACCCGTTCCGCTACCTGCGCGTGCCGGCCGACGAGCAGGGCTCCATGGACGGCTTCGTGCGCATGCGCACCGCGCTGGCCGACCCCGATACCCGCGCGCGCGCCATCGAGCGCTACATCGCCAAGGCAACCGATCCGAAGCGGCCCGAAATGGCGGAGCAGCTGCGCGTGTCCGCCACCCGGGCTCTTGCGCTGTTCTCGGGCAGCGAGCGCGCAAAGGCCGATGCCACCACGGCTGGCGGCTGGCAGGCGATTGCCGAATTCATGGAAGCCAACGTGCCCGAGGCCGAACGCGAACGCGCCGGCGCGGTGCTGGTGCGCATCCTCAACGACGTGCTGTTCGAAGTGCTCAACCTGAGCCGCGAAGGCGCCGGCCTCACTGCGCTGCCGAGCGACGACAAATCGCAGGCCTATCTCACCCAGGCGGTGCTGGCCATCAGCGATGCGCATTTCTATCCGGCGCCTGTCGCGATGATGATGACCGACTTCACCCAGGTGCAGGCCAGCGTGTTCCAGGTGGCGCGTGCGCCCGGCAAGAACGTCGTCTATCTGGGCTGCCTGTTGCTGATCGTCGGGATTTTTGCCATGCTGTACGTGCGCGAGCGGCGGCTGTGGGTGTGGCTCACGCCCGATGGCACCGCTTCCGGGGACAACGCAACGGCCGCCACGATGGCCTTTTCGGTCAACCGCAAGACGATCGACAGTGACCGCGAATTCGAGCATCTCAAGCACAAGCTGCTCGTACTGGACAAAGAACCAACGGCGACAAAATGAACACCACGACCCTCACGCTCAATGAAAGCTGGCTCTCGCGCCGGAACCTGTTCGACTGGGTGTTCGCGGCGCTGGTGCTGGCGGGCGGCCTGTTCGCTTTCACCCGCTATGCGGGGTCGATGGACTATTACGAGAAGCCGATCCTCGCCGCGGCAGTGATCTCGATGATCGCCATCGGCTGGTTCTGGCGACCGCTCAGGGTGCTGGCCATCGTGGTGGCCGCGGCCTCGCTGCTGGCGATCACCTCCTACCAGGGCGACCTGGCGCGCGCCGATTCGGTGTTCTGGCTCAAGTACTTCCTCTCGAGCCAGTCGGCCATCCTCTGGATGAGCGTGCTGTTCTTCATGAGCACGGTGTTCTACTGGCTCGGCTTCTTCGGCGGCAAGCAGGCCGACACCCTGGATGCGATCGGCTCGCGCCTCGCTTGGGCCGCGGTAACGATGGCGCTGATCGGCACCATGGTGCGCTGGTACGAGAGCCACCAACTCGGCCCGGACATCGGCCATATCCCGGTGAGCAACCTGTACGAAGTGTTCGTGCTGTTCTGCTGGCTGACGGCCGCGTTCTACCTCTATTTCGAAGAGCGCTACAACACCCGCGCACTCGGCGCCTTCGTGATGCTGGTGGTGAGCGCCGCAGTCGGCTTTCTGCTCTGGTACACGATCGTGCGCGAGGCGCATGAAATCCAGCCCTTGGTGCCGGCCCTGCAGAGCTGGTGGATGAAGTTGCACGTGCCCGCCAACTTCATCGGCTACGGCACCTTCGCGCTCGCGGCGATGGTCGCGTTCGCCTACCTCATCAAGGAACAGGCCACCGAGACCCGCTGGTACAAGCTCACGCCGATCTGGCTCCTGGGCGTGGCGCTGTGCTTCGTGCCGGTGGCATTCCGCCAGCGCGTGCAGGAAGCCGGCGGCAGCTACTGGGTGATCTACGCGGGCATCTCGGCGCTGATTGCCGCGGGCATCCTGCTCGGGCGCAAGCGCATCGCGGCGCGCCTGCCGGCCAACGAGGTGCTCGACGACGTCATGTACAAGTCGATCACCGTCGGCTTCGCCTTCTTCACCATCGCCACCGTGCTCGGCGCCCTGTGGGCCGCCGACGCCTGGGGCGGCTACTGGAGCTGGGATCCGAAGGAAACCTGGGCGCTGATCGTCTGGCTCAACTACGCAGCCTGGCTGCACATGCGGCTCGTGAAGGGCCTGCGCGGCACGGTGGCTGCGTGGTGGGCGCTGGGCGGGCTGGCGGTCACGACCTTTGCGTTCCTCGGCGTCAACATGTTCCTGAGCGGGCTGCACAGCTACGGCACGCTGTAGGCGCGCGTCCGCCGCCTTTTGCGAAGAATTGAAACCACGCGCCGCCATGGCGCGTAACCAAACCAGGGGATGCCACGAACTACCCTGAGACCAACGATTCACGCGAAAGGCCTGCCATGTCGTCCCATTCCCGCTCGCACCGCCGCGATACCAGCGGCTTCATTCATCCGTTGCCGAGCGAAATCACGCCACGCGCCGTCTACGAAGGCCGGCGCGACCTGCTCAAGCTGATGGCCACCGGCGCGGCAGGCGCGGCACTGGCCAGCTTTGCCGGGCGCGAGGCCTTCGCGCAGGCGACGGGCCCGCACAAGCTGGCACTGCTGCCCGCCGTCAAGTCGACGGTGCCGGGCGCACAGACGATGGAAAAGCTCACCGACTACAAGGACGCGTCGAGCTACAACAACTTCTACGAGTTCGGCACCGACAAGGGCGACCCGGTCAAGAACGCCGGCACGCTGAAGACGCGTCCGTGGACCGTCGAGGTCGAGGGCCTGGTCAAGAAGCCGGGCAAGTACGGCATCGAGGACCTGCTCAAGCTGAGCGCGCAGGAAGAGCGCATCTACCGCCTGCGCTGTGTCGAGGGCTGGTCGATGGTCATCCCGTGGATCGGCTATTCGCTCGCCGAGCTCATCAAGAAGGTCGAGCCGCAGGGCAACGCCAAGTTCATCGAGTTCGTGACGCTGGCCGACCCGAAGACCATGCCCTTCGTCGGTTCGCGCGTGCTCGACTGGCCCTACACCGAGGGCCTGCGCATGGACGAGGCGATGCATCCGCTCACGCTGCTGGCCTTCGGTATGTACGGCGAGGTGCTGCCCAACCAGAACGGCGCGCCGGTGCGGCTGGTGGTGCCATGGAAGTACGGCTTCAAGTCGGCCAAGTCGATCGTCAAGATCCGCTTCGTCGAGAAGGAGCCGAGCACGGCCTGGAACAAGGCGGCGGCGCAGGAGTACGGCTTCTATTCGAACGTGAACCCCAACGTCGACCATCCGCGCTGGAGCCAGGCGACCGAGCGCCGCATCGGCGATGGCGGCGGGCTGTTCGCCAAGCGCAACAAGACGCTGATGTTCAACGGCTACGAAGCGCAGGTCGGCCAGCTCTATGCAGGGATGGACCTGAAGAAGAACTACTGAGCGCGCTTCGCCACTCCGCTCCCGCCCCATGAACAAGCTGCTCATGCACCCGGCGACCAAGCCGGTCATCTTCCTGTTGTGCCTGTTGCCGTTCGCGTGGCTGGCCTACGGCGTGATCGTCCAACAATTGGGACCCAATCCCCAGGAATACCTGATCCGCGCGACCGGCGACTGGACGCTGCGCTTCATCTGCATCGTGCTGGCGGTGACGCCGCTGCGCGTCATCAGCAAATGGAATGCGCTCGCGCGCTTTCGCCGCATGCTGGGACTGTTCGCGTATTTCTACGTGGTGCTGCACCTCTTGTGCTACAGCTGGTTCGACATGGGCTTCGAGTGGGGTGAGATCGCCAAGGACATCGCCAAGCGGCCGTTCATCCTGGTGGGCTTCTCGGCCTTCGTGCTGCTGACGCCGCTGGCGGCGACCTCGTTCAATCGCGCGATCAAGGCGCTGGGCGCGAAGCGCTGGCAGATGCTGCACAAGCTGGTGTATCTGATCGCCGGATTGGGCCTGCTGCACTTCTTCTGGATGCGTGCGGGCAAGAACAACTTCGCGGAAGTGTTCGTCTACGTCGCGATCATCGTGGTGCTGCTCGGATGGCGCGTGTGGAACTACGCGAGCAAGCGGAAGGCGAAGAGCGCACCCGCAGGTGCGCGTAGCGGCGGCGAGAAGCCGCTGCGCAGCACCACCTAGTCAGGCCAGTTCGTTGCGCAGCTGGTCTTCCATCGTCTCGCGGCGACGGATCAGCGTGGCACCCTGGCCGCTCACCAGCACTTCGGCCGCACGCGGACGCGTGTTGTAGTTGCTGGCCATGCTCATGCAGTACGCGCCCGCCGACAACACGGCCAGGAGGTCGCCGGCCAGCACGTTGAGCGCGCGGTCGCGGCCGATCCAGTCGCCGCTCTCGCAGACGGGGCCGACCACGTCGTAGGTCGGCGCATCGCCGGCGCGGAGGCGCAGCGGCACGATTTTCTGGAAGGCCTGGTACATCGCGGGACGCGGCAGGTCGTTCATTGCCGCATCGACGATGCAGAAATTCTTGTCTTCGCCCGGCTTGGTGTAGAGCACCTCGGTCACGCACACGCCCGCGTTGCCGACAAGCGAACGGCCGGGCTCGATGACGAGCTTGCGCTGCCCGAAGCCGCGCGCGTCGAGCTTGGCGAGCAACTGCTGCCAGAGGTCGTCGGCCTTGGGCGGCACCTCGCCGTTGTAGTCGATGCCCAGGCCGCCGCCGAAGTCCAGGTGATGGATCGGCACGCCGGCCGCCTCGATGGCTTCGACCAGGTCGAGCACGCGATCGCAGGCGTCCAGATACGGGGAGGCTTCGGTGATCTGCGAGCCGATGTGGCAATCGATGCCGACCACTTCGAGACCCGGCAGCTTCGCGGCGTGCTGGTACGCCTGGACCGCGCGGTCATGGGCAATCCCGAACTTGTTGCCCTTGAGGCCGGTGGAAATGTAGGGATGCGTCTTCGGATCGACGTTCGGATTGATGCGGATGCTGATCGGCGCGCGGCGGCTTTCGGCCAGTGCCACTTCGTTCAGCACATCGAGCTCGGCTTCGCTCTCGACGTTGAAGCAGGCGATCCCGGCCGCGAGGGCCTGGCGCATTTCCGCGCGGGTCTTGCCGACGCCCGAGAAGATGATCTTCTTCGGATCGGCGCCGACGGCCAGCACACGGGCGAGTTCGCCGCCCGAGACGATGTCGAACCCGCAGCCCGCCTCGGCGAACACGCGCAGCACGCCGAGCGACGAATTGGCCTTCATCGCGTAGCAGATCAAGGCATCGCGGCCTTCGAAGCCGCGCTGGTAGGCGGCCAGTGCGTCCAGCATCCACTGCTTCGAATAGACGAACAGCGGCGTGCCGTGTTCGCGTGCCAGCGCATCGAGGGCCAGCCCTTCGACATGAAGGGCGCCGTCGCGGTGGGCAATATGGGGATGGCCGGGGAGGAAGGCGTTCATTACTTGGGCGCTCCGCTGCCGGTGGTGGCTGCGGCCGGCGCGCTGCTGGCGGCGGCAGGCTTGGGTGCGGCTTCATTGGAAGAAGCGCCCGAGCTGCCCGGGGTGAGCAGTTGCGGCAGGGTGGCTCGCTGGACGGCTGCAGGGTCGTTCGGCAGGTACAACGCACCGCGCTGGCCGCAGGCGGCGAGCCCGGCTGCCGCAGCGGCGATGCAAACCATGAGCACAGTGCGGCCGCGGGCGGTCACTAGAATTTGGCGAACATTCAACATAGCGAAATTGTAATGACCGACACCGAGTACATGGACCGCGCCGAAGCCGCGCTTGCTGCGATCGAGCGAGCCTGCGACCGCATCAACGACGCGACCGACGCCGACCTCGACAACCAGCGGGTGGGCGGGATGATCACGATTTCCTTCCAGAACGGGAGCCAGCTGATCGTGAACCTGCAGAAGCCGTTGCAGGAGATCTGGCTGGCCGCTCGGTCCGGTGGCTATCACTACCGACATGACGGCCAGGCCTGGGTCGACACCAAGACGGGCGAGGAGTTCTTCGGCAACCTCTCGCGCGAAGCCACGCTGCAGGCAGGCCAGCCGCTGGTGTTCGCGGCCGGCTGATTCGGGTCGTTCGTCAGTTCCGGAAGAGATCGAGGATGCGGTTGCGCTCTTCCGGCGGCGCCGGCGGGCTCACCGGCGCGCCGGTCAGGGCTTCGACCGGTGCCACGGGCGCGGCGGCTTCCACGCCCAGGGTCGCTACCCCGCGGCCTGGCGCGTAGTCGTCGTAATACCACTCGCCGCCCACGCTCACGATGCCCGAAGGCGGCGTGGTCGACAGGTCTGTCACGGGCACGCCCTTGATGGCGGTCTCCATGTAGTTGATCCAGATCGGCAGGCTAAGGCCGCCGCCGGTTTCGCGGTCGCCCAGATTGCGCGGGGTGTCGTAGCCGATCCACGAGATGGCCGTCATCGTCGGCTGGAAGCCCGCGAACCAGGCATCGAGCGAATCGTTGGTGGTGCCGGTCTTGCCGTACAGGTCGGGCCGCTTGAGCATCGCCTGCGCCTTGGCCGCGGTACCGGCGCGCGCCACGGACTGCAGCAGCGTGTCCATGATGAAGGCGTTGCGCTGGGGAATGGCGCGGTTCGCCTCATTGAGCAGCGAGGGCTGCTTGTCGACCAAGACCTTGTCCTTGTGGTCGGTGATGCGGGTCACGAGGTACGGATTGACGCGGTATCCGCCATTGGCAAACACCGAATAGCCCACCGCCATCTGCATCGGCGTGACGGCGCCGGCGCCCAACGCCATCGGCAGGTAGGCGGGGTGTTTGTCCTTGTCGAAACCGAAGTTGGTGATCCATTCCTGCGCGTAGCGGGTGCCGATGGATTGCAGGATGCGGATCGACACCAGGTTCTTCGACTTCATGAGCGCCGTGCGCATCGACATCGGGCCGTCGTAGCCGCCGCCGTAGTTCTTGGGCTCCCACGGCTGGCCGCCGGTGGTGCCGGCATCGAAGAAGAGCGGGCCGTCGTTGATGACGGTCGCGGGGGTGAACCCCTTCTCGAGCGCGGCCGAGTAGATGAACGGCTTGAAGCTCGAACCCGGCTGGCGCCAGGCCTGCGTGACGTGGTTGAACTTGTTCTTGCCGAAATCGAAGCCGCCCACCAGCGCCTTGATCGCCCCGTCGCGCGGATCCATGGCGATGAAGGCACCTTCCACTTCAGGCAGTTGCGTGATTTCCCAGGTGTTCTTGGGCGTCTTCACCACGCGGATCACCGCGCCGCGGCGAATCTTGATATTGGGTGGGGCCTTGTCGGAGAGCCCGGACTGCGCGGGCTTGAGGCCTTCCCCGGTGATCTGCACCGGGTCGCCGTTGCCACGCACCGCGGTGATTTCCTTGGCGTTGGCCTTGAGCACCACGGCGGCCATGACATCGCCGTTGTCGGGATGGTCGGTCAGCGCGTCATCGACGGCTTCGTCCAGGTCCTTGGGGTCGTTGGGAAGGTCGACGAACTTCTCGGGGCCGCGGTAGATCTGGCGGCGCTCGTAATCCATGATCCCCTTGCGCAGCGCCTTGTAGGCAGCCGCCTGATCGGCAGCGACCAGCGAGGTGTAGACCTTGAGGCCGCGCGTGTAGGTGCTGTCGCCGTACTGGGCGTACATCAGTTGGCGCACGGTTTCGGCGACGTACTCGGCATGCAGGCGGTTCGGATCGGCCGCGTCGCGCAGATGCAACTCTTCCTTCTTGGCTTCGGCCGCCTGCTCGGCGGTGATGAAGCCGGCTTCCTGCATGCGGTCGATCACATAGAACTGGCGGCCGCGCGCGCGTTGCGGGTTATTGACCGGGTTGTTCGCGCCCGGCGCCTTCGGCAGGCCGGCCAGCATGGCGGCCTCTGCGATCGTCAGTTCCTGCAGCGGCTTGCCGAAATACGCTTCCGAGGCGGCAGCGAAACCGTAGGCGCGGTTGCCCAGGTAGATCTGGTTCAGGTAGATCTCGAAAATCTGGTCCTTGCTGAGCAGGTGCTCCAGCTTGAAGGTCAGCAGCACCTCGTAGACCTTGCGGGTCAACGTCTTCTCCGAGCTCAGGTAGACATTGCGCGCCACCTGCATCGTGATGGTCGAGGCGCCCTGGCTCTTCACGCGGTTCAGGTTGGCCAGACCGGCGCGAACCATGCCCTTGTAGTCGACGCCGCCGTGGTCATAGAAGCGTGCGTCCTCGGCGGCGAGCACCGCGTCTTTCACCACCTTGGGGATGGCGGCGATCGGTGTGAGGTTGCGGCGCTCTTCGCCAAACTCGCCGATCAGCGTGCCTTCGGCGGAAAAAACCCGCAGCGGCAGCTTGGGTCGGTAGTCGGAAAGTTCCGAGATGTCCGGCAGGTTCGGATAGGCGACGGCCAGGGCCACTGCCACCACGCAGAGGACCGACAGCACGCCGGCCGCGGCAATGCCGAGTCCCCAGAACACAAAGCGCAGCAGCCACTTGAGCCAGGCGGGGCGCGTGGGAGGAGGAGGGGTCTTGGCTGGCCCTTTGGGGCGTGAAGTTTCTTGCATGAGGGCCCGGAGAGTCACCGGACATTATAAAAAGCCGCCCCTTGGGCGCGATCCGATCTTTGCTGTCCCGCGCAGTCCTAAATCAAAAGTTACAGAATGCGGCTTTGACGTCAGGTTTTGACAACGGTTGGCCGTTTTGCCCCCTCGGGTTGCTTGGTTGGCGCCACGCCTGCTGCTAGAGTGCAACCGAACGCATATTTTTCCATTGGTTACAAATACAGGGGGAGAGGGACCTAACTTGGCTGCTCTTGGATCATTGTTTCGTCGTCAAAACGCCCCCTTGCTTGGGCTGGATGTCAGCTCGTCCAGCGTCAAGCTGGTAGAGCTCGGCCGCGAGGCCAGCGGCAAGCTGGTTCTGGAGCGCTGCGCCATCGAGCCCCTGGAACGCGGCTGGATCACCGACGGCAACGTCGAGAAGTTCGACGAGGTGGCCGAGGCCGTCCGGCGCGTCGTGCGCAAGAGCGGCACCAAGACGCGCAACGTCGCGTTGGCGCTGCCGCCTTCTGCGGTGATCACCAAGAAGATAATTCTTCCCGGTGGCATGAGCGAGCAGGAACTCGAGATCCAGGTCGAGTCCGAAGCCAACCAGTACATCCCTTTCTCGCTGGACGAGGTGAGCCTCGACTTCTGCGTCACAGGCCCCAGCACCTCGTCCGCCGGCGATGTGGAAGTGCTGATCGCGGCCTCCCGCAAGGAAAAGGTCCAGGACCGCGAAGGCCTGGCTGAAGCGGCCGGGCTGAAGGCGATGATTCTGGACGTCGAGTCCTATGCCTCGCGCCTCGCCACCGCACGCCTGATCGAGCAACTGCCCGGCAAGGGCGTGGATTCGATCGTCGCGCTGTTCGAAGTGGGCGCCTTTACCACCAGCATGCAGGTGCTGCGTAACCAGGAGGTGCTGTATGACCGCGACCAGGCCTTCGGTGGCGCCCAACTGACCCAGCTGATCGTCCGCCAGTACGGCTTTTCCGCCGAAGAAGCCGAAGCCAAAAAGCGCAGCGGCGACCTGCCCGACGACTACGGCTCGGGCGTGCTCAAGCCCTTCGTGGAAAGCATCGCCCAGGAAATCGCGCGCGCGCTGCAGTTCTTCTTCACCAGCACGCCGCACAACCGGGTGGACTATGTGCTGCTGGCGGGCGGTTCGTCGTCGCTGCCGGGCCTGACCAGCGCCGTCACCCGCCAGACCTCTTTTGCCTGCTCGCTCGTCAATCCGTTCGACGGCATGGATTTCGGGCCGAGCATCCGCGAGAAGAAGGTGCGGCGCGAAGCGCCCTCGTACCTGACCTCGTGCGGCCTTGCCATGCGGAGGTTCCTGCAGTGATCCTCATCAATCTGCTTCCGCACCGCGAAGCCGCACGCAAGCGGCGTCGCGAGGCCTTCTATGGAACCCTCGGCGGCGCTGCGCTGCTGGGCGGCTTGATCGCCGGCCTCGGCTACCTCTGGTTCGAGGCGCAGATCTCGACCCAGCAATCGAAGAACAGTTTCCTGCAGGCCGAGATCAAGAAGCTCGAGGTCGAGATCAAGGAAATCTCGACGCTGCAGGACGAAATCGCGGCCCTGCGCGCGCGCCAGCAGGCGGTCGAAGACCTG
The DNA here is from genome assembly GCF_030812215.1 of Variovorax boronicumulans. Classification (GTDB taxonomy): domain Bacteria; phylum Pseudomonadota; class Gammaproteobacteria; order Burkholderiales; family Burkholderiaceae_C; genus Variovorax; species Variovorax boronicumulans_C. The sequence goes on from NZ_JAUSSG010000008.1 coordinate 319,377, forward strand.
CAGGGTGACCGCAACCTGCCCGTGCACCTGCTCAACGAACTGGTCCGGCAACTGCCCGACGGTGTCTACCTGACCAACATGAAGCAGGACAACCAGACCGTCACGCTGCAAGGCATGGCGCAGTCGAACGAACGCGTGTCCGAGCTGCTGCGCAACCTGGGCAACAACAGCCCCTGGCTGGTGAAGCCGGAGCTGGTCGAAATCACTTCGACGACGGTCAATCTGAGCCAGCGAGATCAGCGCCGCGTCGCGAATTTCACGATGAAGATCGGCCTGAAGCGGCCGACCGATGCGCAGAAGGCTGCAGCCGACAAGGCGCTGGCGGCAGCGGCGCAGGCCAAGGGGTAATCGATCATGGCAAGCAATCGCCCCTCCCAAAAAGTAGACGTCGCCGCCGTGCTGCGGAACGTCGGCGACCAGTTCCGCGGGCTCAACCCGAACGACCCCTCGATGTGGCCGGCGGTGCCGCGTTACGCCCTGTGCCTGGCCGTGACCGCTCTGGTGCTCGTGGCGCTGTGGTTCGTCTGGCTCACCAACTCCAATGACCAGCTCGAGAGCGAGCGCGCCAAGGAAGTGACGCTCAAGGCCGACTACCAGAAGAAGGTCGCGCAGGCGGCCAATCTCGACCTGCTGAAGAAGCAGCGCGAGCAGGTGCAGCAATACGTGACCCTGCTCGAGAAGCAGTTGCCCAGCAAGGCCGAAATGGATGCGCTGCTCTCGGACATCAACCAGGCCGGCCTCGGACGCAGCCTGCAGTTCGAGCTGTTCCGCCCAGGCTCGGTGTCGGTGAAGGATTACTACGCCGAGCTTCCGATTGCCGTGCGTGTCACGGGGCGCTATCACGACATGGGTGCTTTCGCTGCCGACGTCGCCAGCCTCTCGCGCATCGTGACACTCAACAACGTGACGATCACGCCGCAAAAGGACAAGGACGTGCTGACGATGGACGCCACTGCGCGCACCTTCCGCTATCTCGATGAAGACGAGCGGGCCGCCCAGAAACGCGCCACGGCGCCGAAGGCGAAGAAATGAGGACGGCAACAAGCAAAGTCCTGTGGCTGATGCTGGCCACGGCGGGCCTGAGCGCCTGCGATTCCGGCCAGGAAGACCTGCAACGCTGGATGGTCGAGCAGCGCGCGCAGGTGAAGCCTTCGGTGCCGCCGATTGCCGAGCCCAAGAAGTTCACGCCCCAGGCGTATACCGAGGGCTCGTCCTTCGAGCCGTTCAACATCCTGAAGCTGACGCAGGCGTTGCGCCGCGAATCGAACCAGCCGAGCACCTCGGAGCTGATCGCGCCCGAGCTGGCGCGCCGCAAGGAATCGCTCGAAGCCTTTCCGCTCGATTCGATGGCCATGGTCGGCAGCATGAATCGCAACGGCCAGCCGGTGGCGCTGGTTCGTGTCGACAAGCTGCTCTACAAGGTGCGCGTCGGCGAATACCTGGGGCTCAACTACGGGCGCATTACCCGTATCAACGAAACCGAAGTCGCCTTGCGTGAAATCGTGCAAGACGCCGCCGGTGAATGGATCGAACGCGTGGCGACATTGCAGCTGCAAGAGAGTGCGAAATGAACCAAAAAAAATCAACGATGGCACAGTGGCTGCGCGCCGCCGGGCTGGGTCTGCTGGCCTTCGGTGCAGTTGCCGTCGCCCATGCGCAAAACGCGATCGAGGCTGTGACCAGCTCGACGCAATCCGGCGCCGAGGTGATCCGGATCGATCTCGCCCAGCCGCTCACGGCGGTGCCGGCCGGGTTTGCCGTCCAGACACCGGCGCGGATCGCGCTCGACTTCCCGGGCGTGACGAATGCGATCGGGCGCTCTGCCATCGAGGTGAACCAGGGCAACCTGCGTTCGGTCAATGTGGTGCAGGCCGGCGAGCGCAGCCGCGTGGTGTTGAACCTGAGGCAAGCCACCGCATACAAGACGGAAATCCAGGGCAAATCGCTGCTGGTCGTTCTTGAGCCTGTGGCTGGCACTGCATTGGCTGCATCCACGGCCACGGTTTTCGCGGAGAACCGCAATCGCGACACGCTGCCCCTGCGCGATGTCGACTTCCGTCTTGGCGCCGACAGCACGGGGCGCGTCATCGTCGACCTGCCAAACAACCAGGTGGGCGTCGACGTCAAGCAGCAAGGCAAGAACCTCGTTGTGGAATTCACCAAGTCGACGCTGCCCGAAGGCCTGCGCCGTCGTCTCGATGTGGGCGACTTCGGAACGCCGGTTCAGCTGATCACCTCGCAACAGTCGGGCGACCGCGTCCGCATGACGATCGAAGCCAAGGGCGACTGGGAACACAGCGCCTATCAGAGCGAAAACCAGTTCGTGGTTGAAGTCCGCGCCCGCAAGGTCGACCCGACCAAGCTGACGCAAGGTGTGGGCTACAACGGCGAGAAGCTCTCGCTGAATTTCCAGAACATCGAAATCCGCTCGCTGCTGCAGGTGATTGCCGACTTCACGAACTTCAACATCGTGACCTCGGATTCGGTGACTGGCGCGCTGACGCTGCGTCTGAAGGATGTGCCTTGGGACCAGGCGCTGGACATCATCATGCAGGCGAAGAACCTGGGCATGCGCAAGAACGGCAGCGTGCTGTGGATTGCGCCGAAGGATGAAATCAATGCCAAGGAGAAGCTCGAATTCGAGGCGAAGGCTGCGATCGAGAACCTGGAGCCGCTGCGTACGCAATCGTTCCAGCTGAACTACACGAAGGCGATCGCTATCGCACAGGGACTGACAGGTACCGGAGCTTCGGCTGGTGGCAGCGGTGGCGGCAGCAGTGGTACGACTACTCGCATCTTGAGCCCCCGCGGCAGCGTCATCGCAGAGTCTCGAACCAATCAGTTGTTCGTGTCTGACATTCCATCGCGCCTGGCGCAGGTGACGGAACTGATTCAGAAGTTGGACATTCCCGTCCGTCAGGTGCTGATCGAAGCCCGGATCGTCGAAGCGTCCGACACGTTCGGCAAGTCGCTCGGAGTTCGCTTGGGCGGTGGCATTGCAGGGGAGCGCTTCGCTTCGTCGGCTGGCAATCGTGCATTCGGAACGATCGGTGCGATGCCTGTCTCGGGCACGGGCGGTTCGGGTGGCAATAGCGGCGGCACTCCCACAACGACTTGGACCAATTCCAACTTCGTCAACCTCCCGGCAGGTGATGCAGGCCAAGCAGGAACCGCGGCTGGTACCTTCGCGATTTCGCTCTTCAATTCGAGTTTCTCGCGCATGCTGAACCTCGAAATCTCCGCGCTCGAAGCCGACGGCAAGGGCAAGCTGGTTTCGAGCCCCCGCGTCATCACCGCCGACCAGACCAAGGCGCTGATTGAGCAGGGCGAAGAAATCCCCTACCAGCAGGCGACGTCCAGCGGTGCAACCTCCATCTCGTTCCGCAAGGCGGTGCTGAAGCTCGAGGTCACCCCTCAGATCACGCCTGAAGGCAACATCATCCTGACCCTGGACGTAAGCAAGGATGCGCGCGGCGTTAACACGCCTTCAGGTCCAGCCATCAACACCAAGCACGTGCAGACCGAGGTGTTGGTCGAGAACGGCGGTACGGTTGTCATCGGTGGTATCTTCGAACTTACCGAAACCAATGACGAGTCGCGCGTGCCGGTGCTGGGTGAAATCCCCTACATGGGGGCATTGTTCCGCAAGCGTGAACGCATTGCCAACAAGACCGAAATGCTCGTCTTTATCACTCCAAAGATGATTACCGACCGCAACGCCGCGCGCTGACGCGCGGGCGTAGCAGCCACCGCGTGGCGGTCGCACTCGTCGGCTTGCCCGGCGCCGGAAAATCCGCTGTGGGCCGGCGCCTGGGGGCGCGGCTGAACACTCCATTCATCGACACCGATCACGTGATCGAGCAGCGTATCGGCTGCTCGATCCGTGATTTCTTCGACCGCGAAGGCGAGACTGTCTTCCGTGATCTCGAGCAGACCGTCATCGCGGATCTCGCCGCTAACGCCCAGGGCGTGCTGGCCACCGGCGGCGGTGCTGTACTGCGTGAGGCCAATCGGAGCCAGTTGCGCGATCACTTCCACGTGATCTACCTGCGCTCCTCCCCCGAAGACCTGTTCCGGCGACTGCGCCACGATGTCAAGCGGCCCCTGCTGCAGGTGGCGGACCCGCTCGGCCGCCTTCGCGAACTGCACGATGCACGCGACCCGCTCTATCGCGAGACGGCGCATGATGTGGTCGACACTGGCCGCCCCTCGATCGCGATGCTGGTCAACATCATCGTGATGCAGCTCGAACTGGCCGGCATCGTCGCGCCGGGTGCCCATCCGGAAGAACCCTCCGCCTGAGAGGCTGATAGCCTCTGAGCCGGGCCCGGCCGCAGCGCCTAAACTCGCTGCCATGCCATTGCCCGTACTTTCCGCACCGCCAGAACGCGTCGACATCCAGCTTGGCGAGCGCAGCTACCCCATCCTGATCGGCGCCGGCCTGCTGGACGATCCGGCGAGCTTCGCGGCCACGCCCGCGGCGGCCAGCGCGCTGATCGTCAGCAACACCACGGTCGCTCCGCTCTACGCCAAGGCCCTTCGGGCGGCGCTGGCGAGCCGCTTTCGCACCGTGCACCTGCTGGAGCTCCCCGACGGCGAGGTGTACAAGAACCTCGAGACCCTGAACCTGATCTTCGATGCGCTGCTCGGCCATGGCAGCGACCGCAAGACCGTGCTGTTCGCCCTGGGCGGCGGCGTGGTGGGCGACATGACTGGCTTTGCCGCCGCCAGCTACATGCGCGGCGTGCCCTTCGTCCAGGTGCCGACCACGCTGCTGGCGCAGGTCGATTCGTCGGTCGGCGGCAAGACGGCCATCAATCACCCGCTGGGCAAGAACATGATCGGCGCGTTCTACCAGCCGCAGCTCGTGGTCTGCGACCTCGGCACGCTGCAGACGCTGCCGCCGCGCGAACTCAGTGCGGGTCTGGCCGAAGTGATCAAGTACGGGCCGATCCACGACATGGCCTTCTTCGACTGGATCGAGACGAACATCGACGCGCTGGTCGCGCGCGATCCGGCCGCGCTGGCCTACGCCGTCAAGCGCAGTTGCGAAATCAAGGCGTTGGTGGTCGGCCAGGACGAGCGCGAGACGGGCTTGCGGGCCATCCTCAATTTCGGCCACACCTTCGGCCACGCGATCGAATCGGGCCTCGGCTATGGCGAATGGCTGCATGGTGAAGCGGTGGGCTGCGGCATGGTCATGGCGGCGCACCTGTCGCAACGGCTCGGTGGCGTCGATGCGGCTTTCGTGGCGCGACTCACGCGCCTCATCGAGCGTGCGGGCCTACCGATCGTCGGTCCGGCGCTCGGTGCCGACCGCTACCTGGAACTGATGCGCGTCGACAAGAAATCCGAAGCCGGCGAGATCCGTTTCGTGGTGATCGACAAGCCCGGCTCCGCCGCGGTCACCAGCGCGCCCGATGCGTTGGTGCGTGAAGTGCTCGCGCAGTGCTGCGCGGGATGAACGCAGCGCCGGGCCGCTCCGCGCGATCGCGCAACGCAGCGCCCAGGGTGCGCCAATGAGCCTCGCGGCCTATGCCTGCCACCCCGCGCAGTCGCGCGGTCGCCGTCATGCCGAGCCGCCCGCGCCCACGCGCGATGCCTTCCAGCGCGACCGCGACCGCATCGTGCATTCCACGGCCTTCCGCCGGCTGGTCTACAAGACCCAGGTCTTCCTGAACCACGAAGGCGACCTGTTCCGCACGCGGCTCACGCATTCGCTCGAAGTCGCGCAGCTGGGCCGCTCGATCGCACGCGCTCTGCGCCTGAACGAAGACCTGGTCGAGGCGATTGCCCTCGCGCACGACCTGGGCCACACGCCCTTCGGCCATGCGGGCCAGGACGCACTCAACGCCTGCATGGCCGAGCACGGCGGCTTCGAGCACAACCTGCAGAGCCTGCGCGTGGTGGACGCCCTGGAGCACCGCTATCCGCAGTACGACGGCCTGAACCTCAGCTTCGAGACCCGCGAGGGCATCCTCAAGCACTGCTCGCGCGCGAACGCCGAGCGCCTGGAACTGGCCGAGCCGAACGGCGTGGCGCGCCGCTTCCTCGACCGCACGCAGCCTGGCCTCGAAGCGCAGCTGTGCAACCTGGCCGATGCCATCGCCTACAACGCCCACGACATCGACGACGGCGTTCGCTCCGGCCTCATCGGCGTCGAGCAACTGGCGGAGGTGGAGCTCTTCGAGCGCTATCGCCGCGAGGCGCTGTCCGAGTATCCCGACCTGCAGGGCCGCCGCGTGCTCTACGAGACCATCCGGCGCATGCTGAGCGCGCAGGTCTACGACGTGATCGACGCCACGCGCGCGGCGCTGCAGACGCTGGCGCCCGCCGATGCGGACGGCGTGCGCCGTGCGCCGCCTGTCGTCGCCTTCAGCGAAGCCATGCAGTCCCAGTCGGACGAACTCAAGCGTTTCCTGTTCCGCAACCTCTATCGCCACCCGCAGGTGACGCAGACCACCGACCAGGCCCAGCAGGTCGTTCGCGAGCTGTTCGATGCCTACCTCGAGCGCGGCACCGAGATGCCCGGCTCCTATGCCGAGCGCCGCGACCGCCACCGGGCCGTGGCCGACTACATCGCCGGCATGACCGATCGCTTTGCGATGCGCGAGCACGAGCGGCTGACCGGCCGGCGAGGCATCGCATGAGTTCTAGCCCCGCGCCGCGCGTCCCGCTTGCGGCCTTCGCCGTCATGCTCGGCGGCGTCAGTGCCGCCTTGCACCTGGGCAAGCTGCCGCCCGCCGTTCCGGCGCTGCAGGCGTCGCTCGGCATCGGGCTGGTCGAGGCGGGGTTCCTGCTGTCGCTGGTGCAGGTAGCGAGCATGACGCTGGGCCTCGTGGCCGGACTCGCGGCCGACAGCATCGGCCTGCGCCGCAGCATGCTGACGGGGCTTGTGGTGCTGACGGTGGCCAGCTTGCTCGGTGGCGCGGTCGGTGCAGGTCTCGCCAGCGGCGCGCACGCTGTCCAGTGGTTGCTGGCCCTGCGTGCGGTCGAAGGCATCGGTTTCCTGCTGGCGGTGATGCCGGGCCCAGGATTGATTCGCGCCCTGACCCCGCCGGGCGCCGACAAGGCTGCGCTCGGTCTCTGGGGCGCCTACATGCCGCTCGGCGTGGCCCTGGCGTTGCTGCTCGGACCGGCGTTGATCGCCTGGGGCGGCTGGGCCGACTGGTGGTGGGCGCTTTCGATCGTTTCCGCCGCCGCTGCGCTCTGGGTGTGGTCCACCGTGCCAGCGGACCGGCTGCGGGCGGCCGCGCCCGGCGGTGCCAGCGGTGGATGGGCATCGCGCCTGCGCGCCACGGTTGGCGCCCGCGCACCCTGGCTGACTGCGCTGACCTTCGCTGTCTACTCCGCCCAATGGATGGCCGTGATCGGCTTCCTGCCCGCCATCTACGCCGGCGCGGGCGTGCCGGCCGGCTGGAATGCGGTGCTCACCGCGGTCGCTGCCGCCATGAACATCGTCGGCAACGTCGCGGGCGGCCGCTGGCTGCAGCGGGGCGTGGCGCCCGAGCGATTGCTGCAATGGGGCTTCCTGGCGATGGCGTTCGGCGGCGTGGCCGCATTTGCGCAGGTGGGGCAGGGCGCGGATGCGCTGGGCTTGCCGCCCGTGTTGCGCTACGTCGCTGTCTGCGCCTTCTCGCTCGGCGGCGGCGTGGTGCCGGCCACGTTGTTCCTGCTCGGCGTCCGGCTGGCGCCCAGTCCCACCACGGTTTCCACGACGGTGGGGCTGATGCAGCAAGCTTCCTCACTCGGGCAGTTCCTCGCGCCGCCGGCGGTGGCATGGGTGGCGCACCGCGTTGGCGGCTGGCACTGGACCTGGGCCGCCACGCTGGCCTGCTCGCTGGCCGGCATGGCGATTGCCCGGCGCCTGGGGCGAATTCGCCCTTCCGCGGAGGTGGCATGAGCGGCGCGGCGACAATCGACGCCTTTCAGGCCGAAGCCGATACGCGGCGCTGGCTCGAGCGTGCGGTGATCGGCCTCAACCTGTGCCCGTTCGCCAAGGCGGTGCATGTGAAGGCACAGATCCACTACGCCGTGCACCTGCCCGCCGACGAATCCGGCCTGATGGAAGCGCTTCTTGCGGAAGCCAAAGAACTCGCAGCCGTCGACGCCGGCGTGCGCGACACCACCCTTCTGATCGCACCCAACACCTTGGCGGACTTTCTGGACTTCAACGATTTTCTGGGCCGTGCCGAACGCAAGCTCTCCCGGGCGGGCTTCGACGGCGTGTTCCAGCTTGCGAGCTTTCACCCGCAATTCCAGTTCGCGGGCACCGAGCCGGGCGACATCGAGAACGCGACCAACCGGGCGCCGTACCCCACCCTGCATTTGCTGCGCGAAGACAGCGTGGACCGCGCGGTCGAGGCGTTCCCGGAAGCCGAGGCCATCTTCGAACGCAACATCGAGACGCTCGAGGCGCTGGGTCCCGAAGGCTGGGCGGCACTCGACGTGGGACCAGGGAGCGCCCGACCATGAATGCACACACGGCCAACAAGGCCACGAAGACGAACAAGGCCACCAAGGCCGATGCGGAACTGACGGAGGTCTTGCGCCCCGGGCAGTCCATCGAACTGCTCAAGGAGCTGCACATCCTCACGCGCGAGGGCCGGCTCAACCAGGACTCGCGGCGCAAGCTCAAGCAGGTCTATCACCTGTTCCAGTTCATCGAGCAGTTGCTGCGCGAACTGCCGGGCGAGGGCGCCGAGGCCACGCTGGCCGACCACGGCGCGGGCAAGTCATACCTCGGTTTCATCATCTACGACCTGTTCTTCCGGGCGCGCCAGGGCGGGCATGTCTACGGCATCGAGACGCGCGCCGAACTGGTCGAGCGTTCGCGCAAGCTGGCTGGGCACCTGGGCTTCGGGCGCATGTCGTTCCTCAACCTCACGGTGGCCGAATCGGCGACGGCGAGCGAACTGCCGGACCAGATCGACGTGGTCACCGCGCTGCATGCCTGCGACACCGCGACCGACGACGCCATCGCCTTCGGCTTGGCAAAGAAGGCGCGCTGCATGGTGCTGGTGCCGTGCTGCCAGGCGGAAGTCGCTGCGTGCCTGCGCGAGACCAAGGCGCTGGCCCTGTCGCGCACGCCGCTCGCGGAGCTCTGGCGCCACCCGCTGCACACGCGCGAAATCGGCAGCCAGCTCACCAACGTGCTGCGCTGCCTGTACCTCGAGGCCAACGGCTACAGCGTCACTGTGACCGAGCTGGTCGGCTGGGAGCACAGCATGAAGAACGAGCTGATCCTGGCGCGCTACACCGGGCAGCGCAAGGCGAGTGCGGCGACGCGGCTGGGCGAGCTGCTGTCGCAGTTCGGGCTCGACGCACTGGGCGATACGCGGTTTCGTCTGGCCTGACGAAACCGCGGCAGGGCACCGCTAGGCTGGGCGGGCGGCTCCGCGCGAAGCCACCAGGTCGGCGAACGAATCACGCGCCGGCCACGCCACTGTTTTCCAGGGGCTGAGTTCGTCGGCGAGAAGTTTTTCCGCCACCGAGGCCAGCAGCTTGCGCCCGACGATGTTGCTGCCCGGCGCGTTGCGCTCGCCGGCGAGGAAGCTCTGCGCGTAGTGGTCCCAGCCGTTGAAGCGTTCGATGGCGAGTTCTGCCGCAGGCTCGAGCCAGTCCAGTGCTTCTTCTGCGGTCGCATGGCCGACCGCCGCCGCGCCGGTCGCCAGATGGGCCGCGCGCCCGACCCACAGGGCAAGGTCGTCATTGCTGGCTTGCGAAGCGAGGTCGTCGACGATCCCTGTCACCACGGTCTCCGCCTCTTCGCCATTCGTCACCGAAAAATCGCGTGCCAGCAGTTTCTTCCAGGCCTCGACCTCGTCGGGCGGAATGCCGATGCACAGCAGGTGCACCGCGCTGCGTTGCGCCTCGTGTGCTTCCTTCAGGTCGGGAGCAAAGGTCTGCCGGTACACCGCCGCGAGCGCCACGGCGAAGTTTTCGAAGCGCGAGGAGGCCGCGAGCCGTGCCGCCAGCGCGGCGTTGTTTTCCTGCTGCGCAGCCTCACGATCAGCCGCTTCCTGCGCGAGCTCGGCCTTTCCTTCGGCCATGCCTTCTTTCACCGAATCGACCAGTTCCTTGAAAAACTTGAACATTCATCCCTCCCCGGGTGCGTTGGTAAACGGGCCGCTTAGGATACAAGCCTCGCGCGTCACTTCATTCCATGGCCCGTCTCCCCCGTCTCACGCTGGCCGACATGCCGCACCACGTGATCCAGCGCGGCAACAACCGCCAGCCGATCTTTGTCGATCGTGCGGACCACGAAAAGCTGCTCGGCCTCTTGGCCGACAACGCCACGCGCTTCGGCATCGCGCTGCACGCCTACGTGCTGATGGACAACCACTTCCACTTGCTGGCCACGCCCAACAGCACCACGGGCCTGCCGCAGTTCATGCAGTCGGTCGGACGCAGCTATGTGCGCTACTTCAACGATCGCCATGGTCGCAGCGGCACCTTGTGGGAGGGGCGCTACAGGTCGACGCTGATCCAGACCGATCGCTACCTCATGACCTGCATGGCGTACATCGACCTGAATCCCGTGCGCGCCGGCATGGCGGCCGATGCCCGCGACTATCCGTGGTCGAGCCACGGTCACTACGCAGGCCTGCGGCACGACAAGCTGCTGACACCGCATCCGCTGTACTGGGAACTCGGCAACACGCCGTTCGCGCGCGAGGCGGCGTATGTCGAGTTGGTGCGCGCCGGGGTTCGGATGGCCGACCAGGACGCGCTGACCGAGGCCACCTTGCGCGGCTGGGCAGCGGGTGATGGCGAATTTCTGGACGCCTTGCAGAAATCGACCGAGCGCCGAGTGATCAAGGCGAAGGCCGGCCGGCCGCCATCCGCATCCAATTCCTGAGCCGATATCGCTGCCTGCCCGGCATGCCGTCTGGCTTTTTTGCTACCTTTTTTGATATGTCCCTAATTTAATTCCGATCAGAAAACTCGACTTTTAATGAGAATCTGACCCCTATTAAAGTATTTGGCATTCTTTGTGCATCGCAATATGCTCCCTTTCCCTGCGAAAACTGAAGGAGTGCGCCATGACGACGGCTGCCGAGATCGAACATCTCCAAAAACACGGTCTGTATTCCGGTGCCGACGAGCACGATGCCTGCGGCGTCGGCTTCGTGGCCCACATCAAGGGCGAAAAGAGCCACGCCATCGTGCTGCAGGGCTTGAAGATTCTTGAAAACCTCGACCATCGCGGCGCAGTGGGCGCTGACAAGCTGATGGGCGACGGCGCCGGCATCCTCATCCAACTGCCCGATCACCTCTACCGCGAAGAGATGGCCAAGCAGGGCGTCACGCTGCCCCCGCCGGGCGAATACGGCGTCGGCATGATCTTTCTGCCGAAGGAACATGCCTCCCGCGAAGCCTGCGAGCAGGAGATGGAACGCGCCATCAAGGCCGAAGGCCAGGTGCTGCTCGGCTGGCGCGACGTGCCGGTCAACCGCGACATGCCCATGTCGCCCACCGTGCGCGAAAAGGAACCGCTGCTGCGCCAGGTCTTCATCGGCCGCGGCAACGACGTGATCGTGCAGGACGCGCTGGAGCGCAAGCTCTACGTGATCCGCAAGACCGCCAGCGCCAACATCCAGCGCCTGAAGCTCAAGCACAGCAAGGAATACTACGTTCCGAGCATGTCCAGCCGCACCGTGGTCTACAAGGGCCTGCTGCTTGCCGACCAGGTCGGCACCTACTACCTGGACCTGCAGGACAAGCGCTGCGTCTCGGCCCTGGGCCTCGTGCACCAGCGCTTCTCGACCAACACCTTCCCCGAGTGGCCGCTGGCCCACCCGTACCGCTATGTCGCGCACAACGGCGAAATCAACACGGTCAAGGGCAACTACAACTGGATGAAGGCGCGCGAAGGCGTCATGTCGTCGCCCGTGCTCGGCGCCGACCTGCAGAAGCTCTACCCGATCAGCTTTGCCAGCCAGTCCGACACCGCCACCTTCGACAACTGCCTCGAGTTGCTAACGATGGCCGGCTACCCCATCAGCCAGGCCGTGATGATGATGATTCCCGAGCCCTGGGAGCAGCACGCCACCATGGACCCGCGCCGCCGCGCGTTCTATGAATACCACGCCGCAATGCTTGAGCCGTGGGACGGCCCCGCTTCCATCGTGTTCACCGACGGCCGCCAGATCGGCGCCACGCTCGACCGCAACGGCCTGCGTCCCTCGCGCTACTGCGTGACCGACGACGACCTGGTCATCATGGCGTCGGAATCGGGCGTGCTGCCCGTTCCCGAGCAGAAGATCGTTCGCAAGTGGCGCCTGCAGCCGGGCAAGATGTTCCTCATTGACCTGGAGCAGGGCCGCATGATCGACGACGAGGAGGTCAAGGCCACCCTCGCGAACAGCAAGCCCTACAAGCAGTGGATCGAGAACCTGCGCATCAAGCTGGACAGCGTCAAGGCCGAGCCGGTCTCCGCGCCGCTGAGCCAGGTCGCGCTGCTCGACCGCCAGCAGGCCTTCGGCTACACCCAGGAAGACATCAAGTTCCTGATGAGCCCGATGGCGCAGGCCGGCGAAGAAGGCATCGGCTCCATGGGCAACGACAGCCCGCTGGCCGTGCTCTCCAGCAAGAACAAGCCGCTCTACAACTACTTCAAGCAGCTGTTCGCGCAGGTGACGAACCCGCCGATCGACCCGATCCGTGAAGCGATCGTGATGTCGCTGGTGTCCTTCATCGGCCCCAAGCCCAACCTGCTGGACATCAACCAGGTCAACCCGCCGATGCGGCTCGAAGTGAGCCAGCCGATCCTGGACTTCGCCGACATGGCGAAGCTGCGCGACATCGGCAAGTACACGCAGGGCAAGTTCAAGAGCTACGTGCTCGACATCACCTACCCGCTCGCCTGGGGCGACGAAGGCGTCGAAGCCAAGCTCGCGTCGCTGTGCGCCGAAGCGGTGGATGCCATCAAGGGCGGCCACAACATCCTGATCGTGAGCGATCGCGGCGTGAGCCCGACGCAGGTGGCGATTCCGGCGGTGCTCGCACTGTCGGCTGTCCATCAGTACCTGGTCCGTGAAGGACTGCGCACCACCGCCGGCCTCGTGGTCGAAACCGGCTCGGCGCGCGAAGTGCATCACTTCGGCGTGCTCGCCGGCTACGGCGCGGAAGCCGTGCACCCGTACCTCGCGATGGAAACCCTGGCGGCCATGCACGCCGACCTGCCGGGCGACCTGAGCGCCGACAAGGCGGTCTACAACTACGTCAAGGCCATCGGCAAGGGCCTGTCGAAGATCATGTCGAAGATGGGTGTCAGCACCTACATGAGCTACTGCGGCGCGCAGCTCTTCGAAGCCATTGGCCTGAACACCGAGACGGTGAACAAGTACTTCACCGGTACGGCCAGCCGTGTGGAAGGCATCGGCGTCTTCGAGATCGCCGAGGAAGCCATCCGCATGCACAAGGCCGCGTTCAGCGACGACCCGGTGCTCGCCAACATGCTGGACGCCGGCGGCGAGTACGCTTGGCGCACCCGAGGCGAAGAGCACATGTGGACGCCCGACGCCATCGCCAAGCTGCAGCACAGCACGCGCTCCAACAACTGGAACACGTACAAGGAATACGCGCAGCTCATCAATGACCAGAACCGTCGCCACCTCACGCTGCGCGGCCTGTTCGAGTTCAAGATCGATCCGGCCAAGGCCATTCCGGTGGACGAGGTCGAAGCGGCCGCCGAAATCGTCAAGCGCTTCGCCACCGGCGCGATGTCGCTCGGCTCGATCAGCACCGAGGCGCACGCCACGCTCGCCATTGCCATGAACCGCATCGGCGGCAAGAGCAACACGGGCGAAGGCGGCGAAGACCCTGCGCGTTATCGCAACGAACTCAAGGGCATCCCGATCAAGCAGGGCGATACGCTCAAGAGCGTGATCGGCGCGGCCAACGTCGAGGTCGACCTGCCGCTGAACGACGGCGATTCGCTGCGTTCGCGCATCAAGCAGGTCGCGTCGGGCCGCTTCGGCGTCACCGCCGAGTACCTGCATTCGGCCGACCAGATCCAGATCAAGATGGCGCAGGGTGCCAAGCCGGGCGAGGGCGGCCAGCTCCCGGGCGGCAAGGTCACCGAGTACATCGGCAAGCAGCGCTATGCGGTGCCGGGCGTGGGCCTCATCTCGCCGCCGCCGCACCACGACATCTACTCGATCGAAGACCTCGCGCAGCTCATCCACGACCTGAAGAACACCGCGCCGCACGCGAGCATCAGCGTGAAGCTGGTGAGCGAGATCGGCGTCGGCACCATCGCGGCGGGCGTGGCCAAGTGCAAGAGCGACCACGTCGTGATCGCCGGCCATGACGGCGGCACGGGCGCTTCGCCCTGGTCGTCGATCAAGCACGCGGGCAGCCCGTGGGAAATCGGCCTGGCCGAGACGCAGCAGACGCTGGTGCTCAACCGCCTGCGCAGCCGCATCCGCGTGCAGGCCGACGGCCAGATGAAGACCGGCCGCGACGTCGCCATCGGCGCGCTGCTGGGCGCGGACGAATTCGGCTTTGCGACCGCGCCGCTGGTGGTCGAGGGCTGCATCATGATGCGCAAGTGCCACCTGAACACCTGCCCGGTGGGCGTGGCCACGCAAGACCCGATCCTGCGCAAGAAGTTCTCGGGCAAGCCCGAGCACGTCGTCAACTACTTCTTCTTCGTCGCCGAAGAAGTGCGCCAGATCATGGCCCAGCTGGGCATCCGCAAGTTCGACGACCTGATCGGCCGCGCCGACCTGCTGGACACCCGCAAGGGCATCGAACACTGGAAGGCGTCGGGCCTGGACTTCAGCCGCCTGTTCGCGTTGCCGAATGTGCCGGCCGACGTGCCACGCTTCCACGTCGAGAACCAGGACCATGGCCTGGACAAGGCGCTGGACGTGAGGCTCATCGAGAAGTCGCGTCCCGCCATCGACAAGGGCGAGAAGGTGCAGTTCATCGAGGTGGCGCGCAACGTCAATCGCTCGGTGGGCGCCATGCTCTCGGGAGCGCTCACCAAGGTGCATCCGCAGGGCCTGCCCGACGATTCGATCCGGATCCAGCTCGAAGGCACGGGCGGCCAGTCGTTCGGCGCGTTCCTCGCGCGCGGCATCACGCTGTACCTGATCGGCGACGCCAACGACTACACCGGCAAGGGCCTCTCGGGCGGCCGCGTGGTGGTGCGACCCAGCCTCGACTTCCGCGGCGAAGCGGTGCGCAACACCATCGTCGGCAACACCGCGCTGTACGGCGCGACGACCGGCGAGGCGTATCTTTGCGGCGTGGCCGGCGAACGTTTCGCGGTGCGCCTCTCGGGTGCCACGGCGGTCATCGAAGGCACCGGCGATCACGGCTGCGAATACATGACCGGCGGCACGGTCGCGGTGCTCGGCAAGACGGGCCGCAACTTCGCGGCCGGCATGAGCGGCGGCGTGGCCTTCGTCTACGACGAGGACGGCCAGTTCGCCACGCGCTGCAACCTCTCGATGGTGTCGCTCGACAAGGTACTGACTTCGGCCGAGCAGACCGCCAGCGTGCATCGCAAGATCTGGCACGGCGGCGAGACCGATGAAGCGCAACTGAAGAAGCTGCTCGAAGAGCACCACCGCTGGACCGGCAGCAAGCGCGCGCGTGAACTGCTGGACAACTGGGCCGTGTCGCGCACCAAGTTCGTCAAGGTGTTCCCGAACGAATACAAGCGCGCCCTCGCCGAACTGCACGACCGCAAGGTCGAGCTGACCAGCAGCGGCAACAACGCGCACGTGGGCCTGGAGCCGCACGCACTGGTCGCACCGACCACGACGGCTGCGGTCTGAGCGGCAACGAAAACGAAGAACAGAGGAAAGCACGATGGGAAAGATCACCGGCTTCATGGAGCATGAGCGCATCGAGGAGGGCTACGCCCCCGCCTCCGAGCGCGTCAAGCACTACAAGGAATTCGTCGTCGGCCTGACGCCAGAGCAGGCCAAGGTGCAGGGTGCGCGCTGCATGGACTGCGGCACGCCGTTCTGCAACAGCGGCTGCCCGGTCAACAACATCATTCCGGACTTCAACGACCTCGTGTACCGCGACGACTGGCAAAACGCCTTCGCGGTGCTCGACTCGACCAACAACTTCCCCGAATTCACCGGCCGCATCTGCCCCGCGCCTTGTGAGGCGGCCTGCGTGCTCAACGTGAACGACGACGCGATCGGCATCAAGTCGATCGAGCACGCGATCATCGACCGCGCCTGGGACGAAGGCTGGGTCGCGCCCCGCGTGGCCAAGCACAAGACCGGCAAGAAGGTGGCGGTGGTGGGCGCGGGCCCGGCCGGCATGGCGGCGGCGCAGCAGTTGGCGCGCGCCGGCCACGACGTGACGCTGTTCGAGAAGAACGACCGCATCGGCGGCCTGCTGCGCTACGGCATCCCCGACTTCAAGATGGAGAAGACGCACATCGACCGCCGCGTCGAGCAGATGAAGGCCGAGGGCGTCGTCTTCCGTACCGGCGTGATGATCGGTGCCGCGAAGGATCCGCTGGGCAAGGGCTCCAAGGTGACCAACCTCGCCAAGGAAACCATCACGCCCGAGCAGTTGCAGAAAGATTTCGATGCCGTGGTGCTCACCGGCGGCGCCGAGCAATCGCGCGACCTGCCGGTGCCGGGCCGCGACCTGGACGGCATCCATTTCGCGATGGAGTTCCTGCCGCAGCAGAACCGCGTCAATGCGGGCGACAAGGTCAAGGGCCAGCTGCGCGCCGACGGCAAGCACGTCATCGTCATCGGCGGTGGCGACACCGGCTCCGACTGCGTGGGCACCAGCAACCGCCACGGCGCCGTGAGCGTCACGCAGTTCGAGCTGATGCCCCAGCCGCCCGAGGAAGAAAACCGCCCGCTGACCTGGCCCTACTGGCCGATCAAGCTGCGCACCAGCTCCAGCCACGAAGAGGGCTGCGAGCGCGAGTTCGCGATCTCCACCAAGGAGTTCATCGGCGAAAAGGGCAAGGTCACGGGCCTGAAGACCGTTCGCGTCGAGTGGAAGGACGGCAAGATGCAGGAAGTCGCCGGCAGCGAGCAGATCCTCAAGGCCGACCTCGTGCTGCTGGCCATGGGCTTCATCAGCCCCGTGGCCACCGTGCTCGACGCTTTCGGCGTGGAGAAGGACGCACGCGGCAACGCGCGTGCAACCGTCGACTTCATCGGCGGCTATGCCACCAACGTGCCGAAGGTGTTTGCCGCAGGCGACATCCGCCGAGGCCAGTCGCTGGTGGTGTGGGCGATTCGCGAGGGCCGCCAGGCCGCGCGCTCGGTGGATGAATTCCTGATGGGGTTCAGCGATCTGCCGCGCTGATTTTTGTTTCAATTTCGCGGGGCCCTTCGCGGCCCCGCTATCATTCGCGGAAACCGCATGCCGGGATGCCTGAAAAGGCGCCCGGCTTTTTTATTGAGATGGACCCAGCCACACCGCCACAACCATTTGTAGAGTTCCGCGACGTCACGTTCGGCTACGGCGCGCGCGCGATCCTCGACGGCGTCTCGTTCGCCGTCCCCCGTGGCAAGGTCACGGCCTTGATGGGCGCCTCCGGCGGTGGCAAGACCACGGTGCTGCGACTGATCGGCGGACAGCAGCGGGCACAGCGCGGCGAAGTGCACTTCGACGGCCAGGATGTCGGCAAGTTCGACAACCAGGCGCTCTACGCGGCCCGGCGCCGCATGGGCATGCTCTTTCAGTTCGGCGCCCTGTTCACCGACATGACCGTGTTCGACAACGTGGCGTTCCCGCTGCGCGAACACACCCAATTGTCCGAAGCGCTGGTGCGCGATGTGGTGCTCATGAAGCTCGATGCGGTGGGCCTGCGCGGCGCGCGCGACCTGATGCCCAGCGAGGTGTCGGGCGGCATGGCGCGGCGGGTGGCGCTGGCGCGCGCGATCGCGCTCGATCCCGACCTCGTGATGTACGACGAACCTTTTGCCGGCCTCGATCCGATTTCGCTCGGCACCGCCGCGCGTCTCATTCGCCAGCTCAACGATACGCTCGGGTTGACCAGCGTCGTCGTCTCGCACGACCTGGAAGAAACCTTCCGCATCGCCGATCACGTGATCATCCTGGCCAACGGCAGCATCGCCGCGCAGGGCACGCCGGCCGAGGTGCGCGAGAGCACCGATCCGCTGGTGCACCAGTTCGTGAACGCGCTGCCCGATGGGCCGGTGCGCTTTCACTACCCGGGCGTCAGCATCGAAGACGATTTCGGCAATGTGGAAGGGGGGCGTTCATGAGCGCCGCGCTGGGCCGCCCCGAGCAAGCGAAGTCCCCCTTGGGGGGCAGTGTGGACACGAAGTGCCGAGCAAGGGGGCAAACATGACCTGGTGGAAGCCCGCCGATGTCGGTTTTTCCGTGCGCAGCCATCTCGCGAATCTTGGCTACGGCGCCAAGCTCTTCATGCGCCTCGTCGGCCCCGGCGCGCAGATCATGCGTCGCTTCGGCCTCGTGCGCGACCAGATCCATTTCCTGGGCAACTACTCGCTCGCGATCATTGGCGTGTCGGGGCTGTTCGTCGGCTTCGTGCTGGGGCTGCAGATGTACTACGCGCTGCAGCGCTATGGCTCGTCCGAGGCGCTCGGCCTGCTGGTCACACTGAGCCTTGTGCGCGAACTCGGCCCCGTGGTGGCGGCGCTGCTCTTCACGGGGCGGGCGGGCACATCGCTCACCGCCGAGATCGGCCTCATGAAGGCCGACGAGCAATTGAGCGCCATGGAGATGATGGCGGTCGATCCGGTGCAGCGCATCCTCGCGCCGCGCTTCTGGGCCGGCGTCATCACCATGCCGCTGCTGGCGGCCGTGTTCAGCGCGGTCGGCATCATGGGCGGCTACGTGGTGGGCGTGCTGATGCTGGGGGTCGATCCGGGCGCGTTCTGGGGCCAGATGCAGGGCGGCGTCGATGTATGGCGCGACGTCGGCAACGGCGTGATCAAGAGCATCGTCTTCGGCTTCACCGTGACTTTCATTGCGCTGCTGCAGGGCTACGAGGCCCAGCCCACGCCCGAAGGCGTGTCGCGCGCGACAACGCGCACGGTGGTCACCGCATCGCTGGCAGTCCTTGGGCTGGACTTCCTGCTCACCGCCATGATGTTCAGTATCTAAAGGGGCTCCGCTCCAATCGTTCTAAAGAGTGCAAACCATGCAACGTTCCAACAACGACATCTGGGTCGGCCTTTTCGTGCTCATCGGCGCGGCGGCACTGCTTTTTCTCGCGCTGCAGTCGGCCAATCTGTTGAGCCTGAATTTCCAGAAAACCTACACGGTCACCGCGCGCTTCGACAACATTGGTGGTTTGAAGCCACAAACTGCCGTCAAGAGCGCTGGTGTAGTTGTCGGGCGCGTGGAATCCATCGCGTTCAACGACAAGGCCTTTCAGGCCGACGTGACGCTGGCACTTCAAAACCGTTACAGTTTTCCCAAGGACAGCTCGCTCAAGATATTGACCAGTGGCCTGCTCGGCGAGCAGTACATCGGCATCGAAGCGGGCGCCGAGGAGAAGAACTTGCAAGCCGGCGACACCATCACCGCGACCCAATCGGCCGTGGTGCTGGAGAACCTGATCAGCCAGTTCCTTTACAGCAAGGCGGCCGAAGGGGGCTCGAATACGGCGCCGGGAACAGCCAACAAAAAATGACATCACGATTCTTTGCATCGCATGCTATGAAAAGCATAGCTAACAGTGCCCGCTGGGCAGTTACTGCCGCCGCTCTGGCGATCGTTGCCGGATGCGCCACGGGGCCCAATGCCAATCCGGTCGATCCGTTCGAGCCATTCAACCGCGGCGTCACGCGCTTCAACGACACGGTCGACAACGCCGTCCTCGTGCCGGTGGCAACCGCCTACCAGCGCGTTTTGCCCTCGATGGTTCGCACGGGCGTGACCAATTTCTTCGACAACGTGGGCGATCTCTGGAACCTTGCCAACAACGTTGCACAGCTCAAGCTGCAGGGCAGCGCCGAGACCTTCATGCGGCTCAACGTCAACACGTTCTTCGGGCTTGGTGGCCTGCTCGACGTGGCCACCGAGGCGGGCATTCCCCGCCACGAAGAAGACTTCGGGCAGACGCTGGGCTACTGGGGCGTGGGCGCCGGTCCCTACATCGTGCTGCCGGTGCTCGGCCCGTCGACGTTGCGCGATACCGCGGCGCTGCCGGTGGACCGCCTGGGCGACCCGGTCTCGCAGATGAACGACGTGGCCTGGCGCAATTCGCTCACGGTGCTGCACGTCGTCGATACGCGCTCGCAGTACCTGCGTGCCACCCGCCTGCTCGGCGAAGCGGCGCTCGACAAGTATTCGTTCACGCGCGATGCATTCCTGCAGCGCCGCCGCAGCCAGGTCTACGACGGCAATCCGCCGGACGACGGTGCCGGCAACAGCCCGGCCGACGACGGCGCCGGGAAATAAGTAAGCAAAAAGCGCGAGGGCGGGCGATGAAGCCGCTTGCATCCGGTTGCAAGGCTTCACCTGCGCTTCAGGAACCCGGTAGGCCTCGGGTCTGTCGAATCCGTTCTTGTCTCAGCACCTCTGTTGCCTTGTGCGATCCCGGTGCTTCGTCGATTTTTCAAATTTTGAGGGACTCTCCATGAACAACAAGATCTTGCTGCAACGACGCGATATGGGCCGACTGGTCCTGGCCGGTGCCCTGCTGCTGGGCGCTGCCACCGCCTTCGTCCGTCCGGCCTACGCTGCCGATGAGGCGCCCGATGCGCTGGTCAAGCGCCTGTCGACCGATGTGCTCGAGACGATCAAGGCCGACTCGTCGATCAAGGCCGGCGACGTCAACAAGATCATGTTGCTGGTCGACAGCAAGATCATGCCCAACGTCAACTTCCAGCGCATGACGGCCTCCGCGGTCGGCCCGGCCTGGCGCCAGGCCACCCCCGAGCAGCAAAAGCGCCTGCAGGAAGAATTCAAGGCCCTCTTGGTCCGCACCTACGCGGGCGCGCTCGACCAAGTGGTCGACCAGACCGTCACCGTGCGCCCGTTCCGCGGCTCGGCCGACGACAAGGAAGTGCTGGTCCGCACCGAGATCCAGGGTCGCGGCGACCCCGTGCAGCTCGACTACCGCCTGGAAAAGACACCGGGCCAAGGCGCGGGCTGGAAGGTCTACAACCTCAATGTGCTGGGCGTCTGGCTGGTCGACACCTACCGCACGCAGTTCGCGCAGGAAATCAACAAGAACGGCATCGACGGCCTGATCACCGCGCTGGCCGCTCGCAACAAGAGCAACACCAAGGGCTGACCGGCCAACGGCAACACACATGCTGGTTCTGCCCACCAAGCTCACCCACGACGAGGCCCCCGCCTGCATGCGCATGCTGCAGCAGGGGCTCAAGGGCCAGACGGATTCGTCGTCCACGGTGGTCGATGCCACCGCGCTGGCCCAGTTCGATTCGTCGGCGCTGGCGGTACTGCTGGAGTGCCGCCGCGAGTCCAGCGCGCTGGGCCGTGGCTTCTCGGTCAAGGGCCTCTCGCCGCGCCTGCGTGAACTGGCCGCGCTGTACGGCATCGCGGGCCTTTTGCCGGCCGCGCCCTGAAAAAGTAACGGCACCTTAAAATCGCGGGCTCCCATGCCCGCGATCTCATTCCAATCGGTCTCCAAGACCTACCCCCCCTCCAGACAGCAGAAAGCCCAAGGCAAACAAGGCTTGCGCGCGGTCGACGAGGTCTCCTTCCAGATCGAGCCGGGCGAGTTCTTCGGCCTGCTCGGCCCCAACGGCGCGGGCAAGACCACCCTCATCAGCATGCTCGCGGGCCTCTCGCGGCCCACGTCCGGCGCCATCAGCGTGCATGGTTTCGACGTGCAGCGCGATTACGCCGAGGCGCGCCGCCAGCTGGGCATCGTGCCGCAGGAGCTGGTGTTCGATCCCTTCTTCAACGTGCGCGAGTCGCTGCGCATCCAGTCTGGCTACTTCGGCATCAAGAACAACGACGACTGGATCGACGAGCTGCTCCACAGCCTCGGTCTCGCCGACAAGGCCACAGCCAACATGCGGCAGCTGTCGGGCGGCATGAAGCGCCGGGTGCTGGTGGCGCAGGCGCTGGTGCACAAGCCGCCCGTCATCGTGCTCGACGAGCCCACGGCCGGCGTCGACGTCGAGCTGCGACAGACCCTCTGGCAATTCGTCGCCAAGCTCAACAAGCAGGGCAGCACCGTGCTGCTCACGACCCATTACCTCGAAGAGGCCGAAGCGCTGTGCAGCCGCATCGCGATGCTCAAGCTGGGCCGCGTGATCGCCCTGGACCGCACCAGCGAACTGCTGAAGTCTGCAGCGAGCAACGTGCTGCGCTTCAAGACCGACGCGATGCTGCCCTGGGCCATTGCCCAGCACGCGCGCATCACCGGGCGCATCGTGCAGCTGCCGGCGCAGAACGCGCATGAAGTCGAACAACTGCTGGCCGCGATCCGCGAAGCCGGCGTCGCGGTGGAAGACGTGGAAATGCGCAAGGCCGATCTGGAAGACGTGTTCATCGACCTGATGGCGGGCGAGCAGACGCCGCTGGAGGTGTCGCGATGAGCGCCGCGCCGGGCCGCCCCAAGCAAGCGAAGCTCCCCCTCGGGGGGAGGCGAGGACACGCAGTGCCGAGCAAGGGGGCACCATGATGGCTGTGACTGGTTGGCGCGCACTGCTCTACAAGGAGACTCTGCGCTTCTGGAAGGTCGGCTTCCAGACGGTCGGCGCGCCGGTGCTCACCGCGCTGCTGTATCTGATGGTGTTCGGCCACGTGCTCGAAGACCATGTGAAGGTCTACGGCTCGGTTGGCTACACGGCCTTCCTGGTGCCCGGCCTCGTGATGATGAGCGTGCTGCAGAACGCCTTTGCGAACAGCTCGTCCTCGATCATCCAGAGCAAGATCATGGGCAACCTCGTGTTCGTGCTGCTCACGCCGCTGTCGCACTGGGGCTGGTTCTTCGCCTACGTGGGCTCGTCGATCATCCGCGGGCTGGCCGTGGGGCTCGGCGTGTTCGTGGTGACCGTGTTCTTTGCGCAGCCGACTTTTGTCGCGCCGCTGTGGATCCTGGTGTTCGCGCTGCTGGGTTCGGCGATGCTGGGCACCTTGGGTCTCATTGCCGGCCTCTGGGCCGAGAAATTCGACCAGATGGCCGTGTTCCAGAACTTCCTGATCATGCCCATGACGTTTCTCTCGGGCGTTTTCTATTCGATCGGCTCGCTGCCGCCCTTCTGGCAGAGCGTGAGCCACCTGAACCCGTTCTTCTACATGATCGATGGCTTCCGCTATGGCTTCTTCGGCGTGAGCGACGCCTCGCCCTGGCTCAGCCTGGGCATCGTCGGCACCGCCTGGCTGGTGGTGAGCGCAATTGCTGTCCATCTCCTTCGTATCGGCTACAAAATCCGAGGCTGAAAGCCTCTTTCCAGACCCCATGACCGCCGAACAACTCCAGGCCCTGATCCAGTCCCATCTCCCGTGCGAGCACATCTCGCTGGAGGGCGACGGCCGACATTGGTACGCGACCATCGTCTCGGCCGAATTCGAGGGCAAGCGCGCCATCCAGCGCCATCAGCGGGTCTACGCCACCCTCGGTGCGAAAATGCACACCGACGAAGTGCATGCGCTCTCGATGAAAACCTACACGCCGGCCGAATGGGCGGCGGTGGAAAAGTAAATTCCGGCCCCCGGGCCACCCCATTTCGCTGGATCCTCGATGGACAAACTTCTGATTCGCGGCGGGCGCCAGCTCCGCGGCGAGGTACTCATTTCCGGCGCCAAGAACGCCGCGCTGCCCGAGCTGTGCGCGGCCCTCCTGACCGACCAGCCCGTGACGCTGCACAACGTGCCCCGCCTGCAGGACGTGTCGACCATGCTCAAGCTGGTGCGCAACATGGGCGTGACGGCCGAGCGCGACCAGACCGGGAAGGACAGCGGCACCGTGCAGCTGAACGCCAGCGACCTCACCAATCCCGAGGCCCCCTACGAGCTGGTGAAGACCATGCGCGCCTCCGTGCTGGCCCTCGGCCCGCTGCTCGCGCGCTTCGGCCACGCCAAGGTGTCGCTCCCGGGCGGCTGCGCCATCGGCTCGCGCCCCGTCGACCAGCACATCAAGGGCCTGCAGGCGATGGGCGCGGAAATCGTGGTCGAGCACGGCTATATGGTCGCGAGCCTCCCGGCGGGACGCACTCGCCTGAAGGGCGCGCGCATCCTGACCGACATGGTCACCGTCACCGGCACCGAGAATTTCCTCATGGCCGCCGCGCTGGCCGAGGGCGAGACGCTGCTCGAAAACGCCGCGCAGGAGCCCGAGATCGTCGATCTGGCCGAAATGCTGATCCGCATGGGCGCGAAGATCGAAGGCCATGGCACCAGCCACATCCGCATCCAGGGCGTCGAAAAGCTGCACGGCTGCGAGCACGCCGTGGTGGCCGATCGCATCGAGGCCGGCACGTTCCTCTGCGCCGTCGCGGCCACGGGCGGCGAGGCGTTCCTGCGCCACGCGCGCGGCGACCACCTCGACGCGGTGATCGACAAGCTGCGCGACGCGGGCTGTGAAGTGGGATGCGAGAAGGACGGCATCCGCATCGCCTCGCAGGGCGCGGCGCAACTCAAGGCGCAGAGCTTCAGCACCACCGAATACCCGGGTTTCCCGACCGACATGCAGGCGCAGTTCATGGCGCTGAACGTGATCGCGCGCGGCGCCTCGATGGTCACCGAGACGATCTTCGAGAACCGCTTCATGCACGTGAACGAGATGGTGCGCCTGGGCGCGACCATCCATGTCGAGGGCAAGGTGGCGATGGTCGAAGGCGTGCAGCAGCTGTCGGGGGCGACCGTGATGGCCACCGACCTGCGCGCCTCCGCCAGCCTCGTGATCGCCGGCCTCGTGGCCGAGGGCGAGACGCTGGTCGATCGCATCTATCACCTGGACCGTGGGTACGACCGCATGGAAGCCAAGCTGCGCGGCCTCGGTGCCGACATCGAACGCGTGACCGGAGCCGCCGCATGATCACGCTCGCTCTCTCCAAAGGCCGCATCTTCGAAGAGACGATGCCCCTGCTGGCCGCCGCCGGCATCGAGGTCACCGAAGACCCCGAGAAATCGCGCAAGCTGATCCTGGAAACCACCCGCCCCGACGTGCGCGTGGTGTTGGTGCGCGCCTCCGACGTGCCCACTTACGTGCAGTACGGCGGCGCCGACCTCGGCGTGACCGGCCTCGATGTGCTGCTGGAAAACGGCAATCAGGGCATGTACCAGCCGCTGGACCTGCGCATCGCGGCCTGCCGCCTGAGCGTGGCCGTGCGCGCCGACTACGACTACGCCTCGGCCGTGCGCCAGGGCTCGCGCCTGCGCGTGGCGACCAAGTACGTGGGCCTCTCGCGCGAGTTCTTCGCGAGCAAGGGCGTGCACGTGGACCTGATCAAGCTCTACGGCAGCATGGAGCTCGCGCCGCTCACGGGCCTGGCCGACGCCATCGTCGACCTGGTCTCGACCGGCAACACGCTCAAGGCCAACCACCTCGTCGAGGTGGAACGCATCATGGACATCAGCGCCCGGCTGGTCGTGAACCAGGCCGCGCTCAAACTCAAGCGCGAACCCATTCGCCGCATCATCGACGCGTTCGCGTCAGCCATTCCTCCCGCCAAATGACTCTGAAAGCAGCCCCCGCCCGTCTCTCCACGACTTCAGCCAGCTTCGATGCTGAATTCAAGGTGCGGCTGCATTGGTCCGCGGATGCGGACGCGGCCATCGAGAAGGTGGTGGCCGACATCCTCGCCGATGTGCAGACGCGTGGCGACGAGGCGGTGCTGGAGTACACGCGCCGCTTCGACGGCCTGGGCGCTGCCGCCGTTTCCGAACTCGAATTGACGCAAGCCGATTTCAAGGAAGCTTTCGACTCGCTGCCCCAAGACCAGCGCGATGCGCTGCAAGCCGCGGCCCAACGTGTGCGCAGCTATCACGAGGCCCAGAAGAAGGCCAGCGGTGAAAGCTGGAGCTACCGCGATGCCGACGGCACGCTGCTCGGCCAGAAAGTCACGCCGCTCGACCGTGTCGGCATCTATGTACCCGGCGGCAAGGCGGCCTATCCGTCCAGCCTGCTGATGAATGCGATTCCAGCGCATGTGGCCGGTGTCGGCGAAATCATCATGGTCGTGCCGACGCCCGTGAAGGGCAGCGTCGCGACGGGCGGCGCAGGCGGGCAGTCGTCGACGAAGGGCGAGCGCAACGTGCTCGTGCTTGCCGCGGCCTACGTGGCCGGCGTCACGCGCGCCTTCACCATCGGCGGCGCGCAGGCCGTGGCGGCGCTCGCCTATGGCACCGCCACCATCCCCGCGGTCGACAAGATCACCGGCCCCGGCAACGCCTACGTGGCCGCCGCCAAGCGCCGCGTGTTCGGCACCGTGGGCATCGACATGATCGCGGGCCCGAGCGAGATCCTCGTGCTGGCCGACGGCACCACGCCGCCCGACTGGGTGGCGATGGACCTGTTCAGCCAGGCCGAGCACGACGAGTTGGCGCAGAGCATCCTGCTGTGCCCCGACGCCGCCTACATCGACCGCGTGCAGGCCGAGATCGACCGCCTGCTGCCCACCATGCCGCGCGCGGAAATCATCGCCGCCTCGCTCAACGGCCGCGGCGCGCTGATCCACACGAAGAGCATGGAAGAGGCCTGCGAGATCAGCAACCGCATCGCGCCCGAGCACCTCGAAGTCAGCAGCAGCGAACCCAACCGCTGGGAGCCGCTGCTGCGCCACGCGGGCGCGATCTTCCTGGGCGCCTTCACCAGCGAGAGCCTGGGTGACTACTGCGCCGGCCCGAACCACGTGCTGCCCACGAGCGGCACGGCGCGTTTCTCGAGCCCGCTGGGCGTGTACGACTTCCAGAAGCGCTCCAGCCTCATCGAGGTGAGCGAAGCCGGTGCGCAGGTGCTCGGCCCCATCGCCGTCACGCTGGCCGAAGGCGAGGGCCTGCAGGCGCACGCCGAAGCCGCCCGCATGCGCCTGCGTAAGATCTGAGGCTCCAACAACCCCGCTTGAGGGAGGAGCTCGCCTGATGATTCAACGCCTCTATCGTTCGCGATTTTTCCGGTTCGCCACCGGCCTCGTGGCGGGCGCCGCCTTGCTGGCCGCCTGCACGCAGATGCCGCAGAACCGCGCCGAGTCGGCCGCGGTGAGCGCGACGCCCAGCGCCGCGACCCCGGCGCCCGCGCCGGCCCAGCTCGGCACGCAGTGGGGCGAGGGCATCGAGTCGAAGACCCGCACCGTCGTGACCAAGCGGCTGTCCGAGCAGCCCGACGAAGTGGCTTCCATCGGCTACAACGAAGCCTCCGCCGTGCGCCGCGACGTGGGCAACAACCCCGAGCGCCGGCTCAACCTGCAACTGGCCCAGGGCGATGTCGAATGGTCTGTGCTCGACGAGAGCAATCGCCCGCTGCCGCTGCAGCGCGCCCGCCGGAGCGGCAGCGACGACATCTTTCGCCTCGCCGGCGTCGAAGGCGCGCGCTACACGCTACGCTTTCGCAACCTGAGCGACCGCAGCTACGAGGTGATCGCCACCGTCGATGGCCTCGACGTGCTGAGCGGCAAGCCCGGGAGCCTGCGCAACGGCGGCTACGTGCTGCGCCCGCAGGAGACACTGAACATCGAGGGCTTCCGCAAGAGCCAGAGCGAGGTCGCGGCCTTCCGCTTCGCCACCCCGGGCCGTGCCTATGCGGCGAACACCGAGGCCGGCGACGTGCGCAACATCGGCGTGATCGGCGCCGCGCTGTTCGAACTCGAGCAGCCCCAGGCACCTCGCCGTCCGCGCCGCGATGCCACGCCGCCGCAGCCCAGCGCCTTCCCGGCCGACGGCGCCTATGCGCCGCCGCCGCGCTACCGCAAGTAAGCCAGGGCCATGAAGCGCACCGCTCGTCTGCTGATGCTGGTGTTCGCGCTCGCGGCCGGCGCCGGTGCGCAGGCCATGACCATCCGCGAGTTCCACACGCTCGAGGCCAAGGAAAAGAAAGAGGGCAAGGCCTACGCGAGCTACTACCTCGTGGGCGTGCTCGAAGGCCTGCGCGAGGCCAGCGACACGGCGCGGCGCACGGGCCAGAAGCCGCTGTTCTGCGTCGACGGCCGCCGGCTCGAGCCCTCGATGGCGCGATCGCTCTTCCAGGCCGAGCTCAAGCGCAACGCAGAGCTCTACGAGGCCGACATGCCGGTCCAGCTGGTGCTGTCGAGCGCGTTGCAGAACAGCTTTCGGTGCACGTCCTGACATTCCCATGTTCGCGAAACTGAAAAAGGCCCTGATGGGTAGCGCCGCCGATGCGACACCCTCGCGCGCCCAGTTGCGCCTGCAGGCCATGCTCGACGCACTGGAAGACGAGCCCGAGCAGACCTTTCTCGACAGCGCAGACGCCGAGCACCGCGTCGACATCCACGCCTTCGGCCGCAACTTCGTCGAAGACTGCGACGCCGATGCACGCGACGACGAAGGTTACGTGCTCGTCACCAACGGCATGAGCGACCGCCTCATGCCCGCGCCGCCCGGTGGCGTGCCCGAGGACATGACGCGCGCAGCCGAACTGGTCTGGTACGTGCGCGACCTGAACCCCGAATACATCTCGAACCTGCGCTGGCTCGCCAAGCTGCCAGCCTTCGACCGCTTTTTCCTGGCCAGCGGCCATCGCGTGCCGATGCCCGAACCGCCGCTGTCGTTCTGCGGGTTCCAGACTTTCTTTTTTCTCACGCCGATCTACGGCCCCGACGCGCGCATGCTCTCGGGTGTCACGGTCGATGAAGGCGAGGCCATCGCCACGCTGACCGTCAACCTCATCTCCGAAGCCGAATACGCGCTGGTCAAGCGCGAGGACGGTCTCGGCGAACTGCTCGACCTGTTCGACGCCAACGACCACCCGATGGTCTTCGACCCCCAGCGAATCTCCTATGTCTGACTCCCTCCCCGCGCTCCAGCGCATCCGCGCCGACGTGCGCGCCATGCATGCCTACGCCGTGCAGGACGCACGCGGCTTCATCAAGCTCGACGCGATGGAAAACCCCTTCGGCCTGCCGCCCGCGCTGCAGGCCGAGCTCGGCGCCCGGCTCGGCGCGCTGGCGCTCAACCGCTATCCGGGCGACCGTGGTGCCGACCTGCAGCGCGCGCTCGCCGCGCATGCGCAGATGCCCGAAGGTTTCAGCCTGATGCTGGGCAACGGCTCGGACGAACTGATCTCGCTGCTGGCCATCGCCTGCGACCAGCCCGGGGCCACCGTGCTCGCGCCCGTGCCCGGCTTCGTGATGTACGCGATGAGTGCCCAGCTGCAGGGCCTGCGCTTCGTGGGCGTGCCGCTCACGGCCGACTTCGAGCTCAACGAGGCCGCCATGCTGGCCGCCATCGCGCGCGAGAAGCCGGCCATCGTCTACCTGGCCTACCCGAACAACCCGACCGCGAACCTCTGGGACGACGCCGTCATCGAGAAGATCGTCGAAGCCCAGGGCGCGCAGGGCGGGCTGGTGGTGATCGACGAGGCCTACCAGCCTTTCGCCGCCCGCAGCTACATCGACCGGCTGGCAAAGCACCGTCACGTGCTCCTGATGCGCACGCTCAGCAAGTTCGGCCTGGCCGGTATCCGCCTGGGCTACCTCATGGGGCCGGCCGCGCTGGTTGCCGAGATCGACAAGGTGCGCCCGCCCTACAACATCAGCGTGCTCAACTGCGAGTGCGCGCTGTTCGCGCTGGAGCACGCCGAGGTGTTCGAGGCGCAGGCCCGGCAGATCCGCGAGGAGCGGGAGCGCCTGATGACGGGCCTGGGCCGGCTGCCCGGCGTGAAGACCTGGCCGAGCGACGCCAACATGGTGCTTTTGCGCGTGCCCGATGCCACCAGGACTTTCGAGGGCATGAAGGCCCAGGGGGTCCTGGTGAAGAACGTTTCTAAAATGCACGAACTGCTGGCAAATTGCCTGCGCCTGACCGTCGGAACGGCCGACGAGAATGCGCGGATGCTGGCGGCACTCGAAGCCTCACTATGACCACCCCACAGAGCACCGACCGCATCGCGTCGGTCACCCGCAACACCGCCGAGACGAAGATCACCGTCAGCGTGAACCTCGATGGCACCGGCAAGGCGAAGCTCGCCACCGGCATCGGCTTCTTCGACCACATGCTCGACCAGATCGCCCGCCACGGGCTGATCGACCTCGATATCGACTGCCAGGGCGACCTGCACATCGACGGCCACCACACGGTGGAAGACGTCGGCATCACGCTGGGGCAGGCGGTGGCCAAGGCCATCGGCGACAAGAAAGGCATCCGCCGCTACGGCCATGCCTACGTACCGCTGGACGAAGCGCTCAGCCGCGTGGTCATCGACTTCTCGGGCCGCCCCGGCCTCGTGATGCACGTGCCTTTCACCAGCGGGATGATCGGCACCTTCGACAGCCAGCTCACCTACGAGTTCTTCCAGGGCTTCGTGAACCACGCCTTCGTCACGCTGCACATCGACAACCTGAAGGGCGTGAACGCGCACCACCAGTGCGAGACCGTGTTCAAGGCCTTCGCCCGTGCGATGCGCGGTGCGCTGGAGCTCGATCCGCGTTCCGTCGGTGTCATTCCCTCGACCAAAGGTTCGCTCTGAAATCCATCGGCGAACAGCTATGAAATCTGTAGCAACGAATTCCGTCGCCGTTGTCGACTACGGCATGGGCAACCTGCACTCCGTGTCGCAGGCCGTGCGCCATGCGGCCGACCAGGTGGGCGTGGAGGTGTTCGTCACCTCCGACCCGGACGTGGTGCGCAAGGCTACCCGCGTGGTGCTGCCGGGTCAGGGCGCGATGCCCGACTGCATGCGCGAGCTGCGCGATTCCGGTCTTCAGGAGTCGGTGCTCGAAGCGGCGGCCAGCAAGCCGCTCTTCGGCGTGTGCGTCGGCATGCAGATGCTGCTGTCGCGCAGCGACGAAGGCCCGACCGATGGCCTTGGCCTCATACCGGGTGAGGTCATCAAGTTCGAGCTGGCGGGCCGCCTGCAGGCCGACGGCAGCCGCTTCAAGGTGCCGCAGATGGGCTGGAACCAGGTGCGCCAGGCCCAGCCGCACGCGGTGTGGGCGGGCATTCCGGACCAAAGCTATTTCTACTTCGTGCACAGCTTCTACGCGCGGCCGGCCGACGCCCGACACAGCGTGGGCGAGGCCGATTACGGCGCGAGCTTTACCGCAGCCATCGCACGCGATAACATTTTTGCCACCCAGTTCCACCCGGAGAAGAGTGCGGACCACGGGCTGCAGCTCTATCGCAACTTCCTCCACTGGAAACCCTGAACCATTTTTTCCGGCCGGGCCGAACCTTCCACAGCCCGGCTTTCGCTCACTCGCGTCACTTCCATGCTCCTCATTCCCGCCATTGATCTCAAAGACGGCCACTGCGTTCGCCTCAAACAGGGCGACATGGACCAGTCCACCATCTTCAGCGAAGACCCCGCCGCCATGGCCCGCAAGTGGGTCGAGGCCGGCGCACGGCGGCTGCACCTGGTCGATCTGAATGGCGCCTTCGCCGGCAAGCCGCAGAACCACGCGGCGATCAAGGCGATCCTGAAGGAGGTCGGAGACGACATCCCGGTGCAGCTGGGCGGCGGCATCCGCGACCTGGACACCATCGAGCGCTACATCGACGACGGCCTGCGCTACGTGATCATCGGCACCGCCGCGGTCAAGAACCCGGGGTTCCTGAAAGACGCCTGCAGCGCCTTCGGCGGCCACATCATCGTGGGCCTGGATGCCAAGGACGGCAAGGTCGCCACCGACGGCTGGAGCAAGCTCACGGGCCACGAGGTGGCCGACCTCGGCAAGAAGTTCGAGGACTACGGCGTCGAATCGATCATCTACACCGACATCGGCCGCGACGGGATGCTCTCGGGCATCAACATCGAAGCCACCGTCAAGCTCGCGCAGGCGCTGACCATTCCGGTGATCGCTTCGGGCGGCCTCTCGAACATGGCCGACATCGACCAGCTCTGCGCGGTCGAGTCCGACGGCGTCGAGGGCGTGATCTGCGGACGTGCCATCTACTCGGGCGACCTCGACTTCGCCGCCGCCCAGGCGCGCGCGGACGAACTGGCCGGCGCCTGACGCCTTCCTCCTCTACGTCCTGTAGCGCGTGCTCTCCGCGCTCGCCATTGCCAACTACCGGTCGCTGCGCCAGTTGACGGTGCCGCTCGGCCGCCTCACGGTGGTGACGGGCGCCAACGGCAGCGGCAAGTCGAGCGTGTATCGCGCGATGCGGCTCCTGGCCGACATCGCCAATGGCGGCGTGATCCGCTCGCTGGTGCGCGAGGGCGGGCTGTCTTCCACGCTGTGGGCCGGGCCCGAGCGCTTCTCGGCCGCCATGCTGCGCGGCGACGTGCCGGTGCAGGGCACCTCGCGCAGCGAACCCGTCGCGCTGAAGCTGGGGTTTGCCGGCGCTGAATCGGAGGACTTCGGCTACGCCATCGACATCGGCCTGCCGCCGCCGATTCCATCGACAGCCTTCTCGCGCGACCCGCAGATCAAGCACGAGGCCATCTGGAGCGGCCCGTTGCTGCGCCCTTCGACCCAACTGGTCGACCGCAAGGGCGCGGCACTGCGCCTGCGCGAAGGCAAGGGCTGGCAGGCCATCGGCCGGCCGATCCCGGCCTTCGCCAGCATGATGACCGAGCACGCCGATCCGCGCGATGCGCCCGAGATGCTCACGTTGCGCGAGCAGATGCGCTCCTGGCGCTTCTACGACCACTTCCGCTCCGACGCCGATGCGCCGGCCCGTCAGCCGCAACTGGGCACCTACACGCCCGTGCTCGCCAACGACGGCGCCGACCTGGCCGCCGCGCTGCAGACCATCCGCGAGATCGGTGATGGCGAGGCGCTCGACCGCGCCGTGGACGATGCTTTTCCAGGTGCCCGCGTCGAAGTCGAGGCCGAAGGCGACCGCTTCCAGACGCTGATGCACCAGCACGGCCTTTTGCGGCCCCTGACGGCCGCCGAACTCTCGGACGGCACCCTGCGCTACCTGTTGTGGATTGCGGCGCTCCTGACGCCTCGTCCGCCCGCGCTGCTGGTGCTCAACGAGCCCGAAACCAGCCTGCATCCCGACCTGCTGCCCGCGCTTGGCCGCCTCATCGCGCAGGCGGCGCGGCAGTCGCAGGTGATCGTGGTGTCGCACGCGGCGCGCCTGATCGCCGCCCTGGACGACAGCGAAGGCGTGCAGCACGTGGTGCTCGAAAAGCAGTTCGGCGAGACCCGCATCGCCAATCTCGACATGAGCGAGATCCCGCGTTGGGAGTGGCCCGCTCGCTAGTGGCGCGCGGAAGGCCTACTCGGCCTTCACCGACATCGTCTGGATGATCGTCTCCAGCTGCGCGCTCATCGGCAGGTTGATGCTCTCCCCCGAGGGCAGCTTGCGCAGGAACCAGCGCTTGTACTGGCGGTGGATCTCGCCGTCTTCCGCAAGCACCTGGAAGGTGTCGTTGATCACCTTGGCCAGTTGCGTATCGCCCTTCCTGTACATGATCCCGTAGGGGTCGTAGGAGAGGAAGTCGCCCACCACCTCGTAGTCGGACTTGGCGGCGTCCTGCGCGATGAGGCCGTAGAGCAGCACGTCGTCGGTGGCGAAGGCGTCGGCCTGGCCGCTCTTCACGAGCCCGAACGATTCCGCGTGGTCGCGCGCCACCTGCAGGTTGATGCCGAGCTTGAATTTGTCCGACAGGTCGCGCAGCGTCTTCTCGTTGGTGGTGCCGGCGGTCACCGCCACTTTCTTGCCGGCCAGGTCGCGGAACGACTTGATCGGCGCGCCTTTCTTCACCAGCACCTTGGTGCCCGAAACGAAAATCGTCGGCGAGAAGCTCACCCGCTTCTGGCGCTCGAGGTTGCTGGTGGTGGAGCCGCACTCCAGGTCGACCTTGCCGCTGGCGACCGCATCGATGCGCGAGTCGGAGGTGACGGGCACCCACTTGATCGCGAGGCTCTTGTTCACCGTGTCCTCGATGGCCGTGACCAGCGCGCGGCACAGCTCGATCGAGTAGCCGATCGGCTCCTTGCGCGCATTGAGGTACGAGAAGGGCACCGACGACTCGCGGTAGCCGATGGTGATGGCGCCCGTCTCGCGCGCCTTCGCAAGGGTGCCGGTGAGCTGTTCCTGCGCGTGCGCCGGTGCCGTGGCCAGCGAGGCAACCGCCAGCAGTCCGGCGAGGAGAACCGACAGCGTGGCCTTGAGCTTCATGGCGCGCCTCACGCGTGGGCCGGGTGGGCGAGGGTGGCGTTGGCTTCCTCGTCGAGCGCCTTGGCGTTGACCTCGGCATCGCTCTCGGAAAGCAGCTCGCCCTCCCACTTGGCGACCACCGCGGTGGCGATGGAATTGCCCACCGCGTTGGTGGCCGAGCGGCCCATGTCCAGGAAGGTGTCCACGCCCAGGATCAGCAGCAGGCCGGCCTCGGGAATATCGAAGTGGTTCAGCGTGGCGGCAATCACCACCAGCGAGGCGCGCGGCACGCCGGCCATGCCCTTGGAGGTGAGCATGAGGATCAGCAGCATGGTGATCTGCGTGCTGATCGGCATGTGGATGTCGTAGGCCTGCGCGATGAAGAGCACGGCGAAGGTGCAGTACATCATCGAGCCGTCCAGGTTGAACGAGTAGCCCATCGGCATCACGAAGCTGGAGATCTTGCGCTTCACGCCGAAACGGTCGAGCGCCTGCAGGATCTTGGGGTAAGCCGCCTCGGAACTCGCGGTGGCGAAAGAGAGCAGGAACGCCTCCTTGATGAGCACCAGCAGCTTGAACACGCGCGGTCCGAGGAACAGCAGGCCGGCCAGGATGAGCACGCCCCACAGCACGAACAGGCCCAGGTAGAAGTCGCGCATGAACACGGCGAACTTGATGAGAATGCCCAGCCCGTTCACGGCGACTGTGGCAGCCATGGCGGCCAGCACCGCCAGCGGCGCGAGCTTCATGACGTAGCCCGTGATCTTGAGCATTGCGTGCGAGAGCTCCTCGATGGCCGCCACCAGCGTCTTGGCCTTGTCGCCGAGCGAGGCCAGCGCCACGCCGAAGAACATCGAGAACACCACGATCTGAAGGATCTCGTTGTTGGCCATCGCCTCCACGAAAGACTTGGGCACCGTGTGGCTCACGAAGTCCTTGAAGGTGAACTTGCTGGTCGCCAGGTTGGCCGAGGCGCCGATGTCGGGCAGCGGCAAGCCCAGGTTCTCGCCGGGCTTGAGCAGGTTAGCCATGACCAGGCCGATGACCAGCGAAATGAGCGACGCGGTGAGGAACCAGCCGATGGCCTTGCCGAACACGCGGCCGACCGACTTTGCATCGCCCATGTGCGCGATGCCCACCACCAGCGTGGAGAACACCAGGGGGCCGATCAGCATCTTGATGAGGCGCAGGAACACGTCCGAGACGATGGAGACGTAGTCCGCGATTTCCTTGGCAGCCTTCTTGTCCGGAAAGCTCGAGAAGATCATGTAGCCCACGATGATGCCGAGCACCATGGCGATCAGGATCCATGCCGCCATCGGCAATTTTTTCTTCATGCGTAACCCCTTTGTCGTGTGAGAGTGGTTTTTGTCGAGGGCTCGGGACCGACCTGCACCTTGTCCCCTCGTGCAAGCAGGCACAGGGTATCCAAAGAGGACCCGGGCACGCAATGGCTCCCAATGCCAATTCCGTGCCATGACACGGGCGCTGCCTACAATTCCTCGCATGGAAATCACCCCGATCGAGTTTCGCGGCCAGCCCGCGATCCGAGCCCTTGGCGCAGATGGCAGCACGTTGACCGTGGCCCTGCATGGTGCGCAAGTGCTCTCGTGGACCACGGCCGACGGAGGGGAAAGGTTCTATGTCAGCCCCCGCGCCGTGTTCGACGGCAAGACCGCGATCCGCGGTGGCGTGCCCGTATGTTGCCCGCAGTTCAACATGCGCGGCATGCTGCCCAAACATGGTTTCATGCGCAATTTGCCTTGGGAGCCGCAGGGCTCCGGCACACCGGGCGACACCCTGGCATTCCGGCTGCGCGACAGCGAAGCCACCCGCGGGCTCTGGCCGCACGCTTTCGAGGCGCGCCTGGACGTGACGCTGGCTCCTGGCCAGTTGCGCATCGCGCTCACGCTGACCAACACCGATCCCGCGCCCTGGGCCTTTGCCGCGGCGCTGCACTCCTACCTTCACGTCGAGGACATCGCACAGGTGCGGCTCGAAGGCCTCACGGGCGCCAACCGCTGGGATTCGCTGCGCGACGACCGCCATGTGGAGACGGCTGCCGCATTGCGGTTCGATGCCGAGTTCGACAGCGTCTACGCCGCCCCCGCCCAACCGCTGCGCCTGGTGCAGCCGGGCGGCACGCTCGAAATTTCGCAAAGCGCGAGCTGCACCGAAACCGTGGTGTGGAACCCGGGCGCCGAACTCTGCGCCAAGCTGCCCGACATGCCCGCCGACGGCTACCGCCACATGCTCTGCGTCGAGGCAGCCCGCATCGACGAACAAGTGACGCTGGCGCCTGGCGCCCAATGGCAGGGCTGGCAACAGCTCTCCGTTCTCTGATTTCCTTCCGGTTCAATTTCCCATGCTTGCCAAACGCATCATTCCCTGCCTCGACGTCACCGGCGGCCGCGTCGTCAAGGGCGTCAACTTCCTCGAACTGCGCGATGCCGGCGATCCGGTCGAGATCGCGGCGCGCTACAACGCGCAGGGCGCCGACGAACTCACCTTCCTGGACATCACCGCCACCAGCGACGGGCGCGACCTGATCCTGCCGATCATCGAGGCGGTGGCTTCGCAAGTCTTCATTCCGCTCACCGTCGGCGGCGGCGTGCGCACGGTGGCCGATGTGCGCCGGCTCCTCAATGCGGGCGCGGACAAGACCAGCTTCAACTCGGCGGCCATCGCCGATCCGCAGGTGATCAACGACGCTTCGCAGAAGTACGGCTCTCAGTGCATCGTGGTGGCCATCGATGCCAAGCGCCGCACGCCCGAAGAAGCGGCCGCGCGTGGCCCGGGCTGGGATGTGTACAGCCATGGCGGGCGCAAGAACACCGGCCTCGACGCCGTGCAATGGGCCACCGAGATGGCGCGCCGCGGCGCGGGCGAGATCCTGCTCACGAGCATGGACCGCGACGGCACCAAGAGCGGCTTCGATCTCGCGCTGACCCGTGCGGTGAGCGATGCGGTCAGTGTGCCGGTGATCGCCTCGGGCGGCGTCGGCAACCTGGACGACCTGGCCGACGGCATCCAGACCGGCGGCGCCGACGCGGTGCTGGCCGCCAGCATCTTTCACTACGGCGAGCACACCGTGGGCGAGGCGAAAGCCCGCATGGCCGCACGGGGCATCCCGGTGCGAATCGACCGCTGAATTGACGATCAAGGGGTCTTTGCCCCATCCCCGACAATACCGCCCATGAATTGGCTCGATGAAGTGAAGTGGGACGCGAACGGGCTCGTACCCGTGATCGCGCAGGAACAAGGCAGCAACGACGTGCTGATGTTCGCCTGGATGAACCGCGAGGCGCTCGAGAAGACCGCCGAGCTGGGCCGCGCGGTGTATTTCAGCCGCTCGCGCAACAAGCTGTGGTTCAAGGGCGAAGAGTCAGGCCACGTGCAGACCGTGCACGAGATCCGCCTGGATTGCGACAACGACGTGGTGCTGCTCAAGATCACCCAGCTGGGTCACGAGCCCGGCATCGCCTGCCACACCGGCCGCCACAGCTGCTTCTTCAGCAAGTACGAAAAAGGCCAGTGGACCGTGGTCGAGCCGGTCTTGAAAGACCCGGAATCGATCTACAAATGACCGGCACCGTGAACAACACCTCCAACACTTCCGATGGCCTCGCACGCCTGGCCGCAGTCATCGAGACCCGCCTGCCGGCGAACGGCGGCGACCCCGAGAAGAGCTATGTCGCGCGCCTCCTGCACAAGGGCCCCGACGCCTTCCTGAAGAAGATCGGCGAGGAAGCCACCGAGGTCGTGATGGCCGCCAAGGACGCCGACCACGGCGGCGACCGCTCGAAAATAGTGAACGAAGTGGCCGACCTGTGGTTCCACACCATGGTGGCGCTGGCGCACTATGGTTTCTCGCCGGCCGAAGTCGTCGCGGAGCTGGAGCGCCGCGAAGGCACCAGCGGCATCGAGGAAAAGGCCCTGCGCAAGGTACAGGCCCGCGAGGCATCCAACGATTGAAAGGACATCCCATGGCCAACGACATCGTGAACGTGGAACCCGACGAATCGCTCAAGACCTGGGGCTGGGTGAGCTACATCCTGCACCTGATCGTGGCCATCGGCGCGGTCCTGCCGGGCGCGCAGGCCTCCATCGTCATCCTGTTGGTGGCCCTGGTGATCGATTTCGTGAAGCGCGACGACGCGGCCGGCACCTGGCAGGCCTCGCACTTCAGCTGGCGCATCCGCTCGGTGCTCTGGGCGGGCCTGCTGTACATCGTCACCTCGTGGCTCTGGCTGCTGTTCTTCGTTCCGGGCTGGATCGCCTGGAGCCTGATTTCGCTGTGGTTCCTGTACCGGATCGTGAAAGGCATGATCCGCATGAACGACAACCGCCCGATGGAACCCAAAGATGTCATCTGATCCGAACTGCATTTTCTGCAAGATCGTCGAAGGCAAGATCCCTTCGCGCAAGGTCTACGAAGACGAGGACCTGTTCGGTTTCCATGACATCGCGCCCTGGGCGCCGGTGCATTTCATGCTGGTGCCCAAGAAGCACATCGCCTCGATGGCGCAGCTCACGCCCGACGACGCCGCCCTGATGGGCAAGATCATGACCCTGGCGCCCAAGCTGGCGCTGGAGCAGGGCTGCAGGCCCTATCCGGACGGCGGCTTTCGCGTCGTCGTCAACACCGGCACCGAGGGCGGGCAGGAGGTTCACCATCTCCATGTGCACGTCATGGGCGGTCCCCGGCCATGGCTTCGCGGCTGAACTTCATTAAGCCAAACTGTCACATTCACCCCGACTAAAATCGGACACATTCTTAGGAGTCTTCCATGGGTTCTTTTTCTATCTGGCACTGGCTGATCGTGCTGCTCGTCGTGGTCATGATCTTCGGCACCAAGAAGCTGCGGAACATGGGTTCGGACCTTGGTGGCGCCGTCAAGGGCTTCAAGGACGGCATGAAGGATGCCAACGGCAATCCCGCCAGCGACGCTTCCGCCGCTTCGTCGGCTCCCGCGGCGCAAGTGACTGGCCAGCCGGCCAACAGCGACAAGACGATCGACGTCGAAGCGCGTCAGAAGTCCTGAGCGCGGACCGCACGTGTTGGACCTCGGCATTGAGAAGCTGGCGCTGATCGGCGTCGTGGCGCTGATCGTCATCGGGCCGGAGAAGCTGCCGCGCGTGGCCCGCACGGTCGGCACCTTGCTCGGCAAGGCGCAGCGCTACGTGAACGACGTCAAGGCCGAAGTCAACCGCTCGATGGAGCTCGACGAGCTCCGCAAGATGAAGACCACGGTGGAGGAGGCGGCGCGCGACGTCGAGCACAACATCCACACCGGCGCGAGCGAGTTCGAAAAGCAGTTCTCCGGCTCCGGCGAAACGCTCTCGGCCCTTGCCGAGCCCGAAGTCCCGGTGCCCGAGTACAAGCACCCCCGCAAGAACTGGCGCCTGAAGCAGGGCGCCACGCCGAATTGGTACAAGGCGCGCAACGGCGTGCGTACCAAGGCGTTGTCGGGTGCGGCGCGGGTTGCCCGCTTCCGTCCCCACAAGATCAACTAGCGCTCCAACCCCCCGCACACCCCCGCGTCTCTCGCTTGCCGCACGCCGGCCGAAGCCACGCTCTTTCCTTTCCCCATGGCCGATTCCGACGACAAGAACAAAGACAAAGAAGACGAGCTGGCGGGCACCGAGCAGCCATTCGTGCAGCACCTGGTCGAGCTTCGCGACCGCCTGCTCTACTGCGTCTACGGCCTGGCGATCGCCGGCATCCTGCTGGCCATCTGGCCCGGACCGGGCGGGCTCATCGACCTGATCGCGATGCCGATCCGGGCGCACATGCCGCCGGATGCCAAGCTCATCGCCATCGGCGTGTTCTCGCCGTTCTTCGTGCCGCTCAAGGTGCTGATGATGACGGCCGTGCTGCTGGCGCTGCCGTGGCTCATGTACCAGGCCTGGATGTTCATTGCACCGGGGCTCTACAGCCACGAGAAGCGTTTTGCGCTGCCGTTGATCTTCTTCGGCAGCCTGCTGGCCTATGCGGGCATCGCCTTCGTGCAGTTCTTCGTGCTGGACAAGATGTTCAGCTTCATCCAGAAGTTCACGCCCGCCGCGGTGGCGGCCACGCCCGACATCTCGTCGTACGTGGAGGCGATCCTCTCGCTCTACATCGCGTTCGGCGTCGCCTTCCAGGTACCGATCGTGGTGATGCTGCTGGTTCGCTTCGAGATGGTGACCATCGAGAAGCTGAAGTCCTTCCGCGGCTATTTCATCGTGGTGGCCTTCGTGGTGGCCGCGGTGCTGACGCCGCCCGACGTGGTGTCGCAGCTCGCGCTGGCGGTGCCGATGTGCCTGCTGTACGAGGTGGGCATCATCGGCGCGCGTTATTTCGCGATGGGCGGCAAGAAGCCAGAGGAAGAGGAAAAAGCCGACTCTTCGGCCTCCAGCTGA
Organism: Variovorax boronicumulans; assembly: GCF_030812215.1. Taxonomy (GTDB): domain Bacteria; phylum Pseudomonadota; class Gammaproteobacteria; order Burkholderiales; family Burkholderiaceae_C; genus Variovorax; species Variovorax boronicumulans_C. The sequence continues at coordinate 359,931 of NZ_JAUSSG010000008.1, forward strand.
AACTCAAGGGCTTGCGCCAAGCCCAGTCTTTTCTTCAAGTAAACAACCGCGGAACCGGCTCTGCCGGGCCGCAGGTGTTGTCCCCAGCAGGGGATAGGCAAAGCGACACGAAGTGCGCGAAGCCTCTTGGGGAGGAGTCCTACTCTTGCTGATTGGGCACTTGCCGGACCGGGCTCTTCGGCCTGAGCCCCGGCGTCACATCCAGTTCCATCTTGTCGCTGCCGCGCTGCAGCGCAAAGCGCGCGGTGTCGCCGGGCTTGAGGCCCGCCACCGCAGTCAGCAGGGCCTGCACGTTGTCGGTCTTTTTCTCGCCCACCGAGGTGATCACGTCGCCCGGCCGGATGCCGGCCTTGGCTGCGGGGCCGTTCTGCAGCACGCCGGTGATGATCACGCCCGCATCGGCCTTCACGCCGAAGGTCTCGGCCAACTCGGGCGAAAGGTCGTTCGGCTCGACGCCGATCCAGCCACGGCGCACCTGGCCTTCCTTCACGATGCCCTCGAGCACGATCTTGGCCATCGACACCGGAATGGCGAAGCCGATGCCCATGCTGCCGCCCGAGCGCGAGTAGATCGCGGTGTTGATGCCTTGCAGGTTGCCGCTGACGTCGATCAGCGCACCGCCCGAGTTGCCGGGGTTGATGGCCGCATCGGTCTGGATGAAGTTCTCGAAGTTGTTGATGCCCAGCTGGTTGCGGCCGAGCGCCGAGACGATGCCGCTCGTCACCGTCTGGCCCACGCCGAAGGGATTGCCGATGGCCAGCACCTGGTCGCCCACCAGCAACTCGTCGGAGTTGCCCAGAACGATCACCGGGAGCTTGTCGAGCTCGATCTTCAGCACCGCCAGGTCGGTGTCGGGGTCGGTGCCGATCACCTTGCCGCGTGCGTGGCGGCTGTCGTTCAGGGTCACTTCGATTTCGTCGGCGCCCTCGACCACATGGTTGTTGGTGAGGATGTAGCCGTCGGTGCTCACGATCACGCCGCTGCCCAGGCCCACCTGGGGCTGGTCGGCCTGGTCGCCGAAGAAGAAGCGGAACCAGGGGTCGTTGCTGCGCGGATGGCGTTGCGCCGCCTTGCTGGTGTTGATGCTCACCACCGCCGGCGAGGCCTTCTTGGCCGCCGCGCTCAGGCTGCCGACAGCAGGCACGCTCGGGGCGCCGGCCGGCGCCTCGACGATCGACACCACGCCGCCGAGTGAGGTCGAGCGCTTGTTGATCCACTCGGGCTTGAGCGTCGCGACGACGAAATAGGCCGCCAGCAGGACGGTCACGGCTTGGGCAAAGAGCAGCCAGGTGCGTTTCATGAAAACTTGATGAAAAGACGTTCGAAGGCGCCGCGGAAGGCAGCGATGGGTGGGATTGTCCCTCAATGGGGTTGACGATAGACCGCGCCGCGCGGTCGAGATTGGCAGGCCCCGGCTGCGCAAATACGGGATAACCCCTAGCATCGCGAAGCGATCCCACCCGGCTTCCACCTTTTCAGGCCTCCGCACTGCCCACCCGGCGAATGCGGCCAGGCATTTTCTTGGCGCGCGATTTTCCGTTTCCCACCCGGTTCCACGGCCCCGGCGCGCGCGGTCCCGATTTTCCTGCCAGCCATGACTTCAGAAGCAACCCTCGCGGACGGCGCCAAGCCCGCTCCGGCACGCACGCTCGACGCGCGCGACTACAAGACCCTCGCCCTCTCGGCCCTCGGCGGAACGCTGGAGTTCTACGACTTCGTCATCTACGTCTTCTTCGCGACGGTGCTGGGCGGGCTGTTCTTCCCCGCCGACATGCCCGACTGGCTGCGGCAACTGCAGACCTTCGGCATCTTCGCGGCCGGATACCTCGCCCGCCCCGTGGGCGGCATCGTCATCGCGCATTTCGGCGACCTGCTGGGCCGCAAGCGCATGTTCACGCTCTCGATCTTCCTGATGGCCGCGCCCACGCTGGTGATCGGCCTCCTGCCCACCTACGCGAGCATCGGCGTGGCGGCGCCTCTCCTGCTGCTGGCGATGCGCGTGCTGCAGGGTGCGGCCATCGGCGGCGAAATGCCTGGCGCCTGGGTGTTCGTCGGCGAGCACGTGCCGGCGAAGCGCTACGGTTTCGGCATCGGCACGCTGACTTCGGGCATTACCGGCGGCATTCTGCTGGGCTCGCTGGTCGCGGTGGCCATCAACCGTCATTACTCGCCCGAGCAGGTGAACGATTTCGCCTGGCGCATTCCCTTCATCATGGGTGGCGTGTTCGGGCTGGTGTCGGTGTACCTGCGCCGCTTCCTGCACGAGACGCCGGTTTTCAAGGAACTGGCCGGCCTGAAGTCGGTCGCCCGCGAGCTGCCGCTGCGCACCGTGCTGCGCGAGCATCGCCTGGCTTGCGTGTATGTCGGGTTGCAGACCTGGGTGCTGTCGGCCGCCATCGTGGTGGTGGTGCTCTACACGCCCACCTACCTGCAAAAGGTGCACCACATTCCGGCCGCAGTGGCGCTCGAAGCCAACGCGCTCGCGACACTGACCCTGACCATCGGCTGCGTGCTGGTCGGCTGGCTGAGCGATCGCATCGGCACACGCGCCGTGATGCTCGTCGGCTGGGGCGGCCTCTTCGCCACGGCCTACCTGTTCTACACGGGGCTGCCCGGCACACCGGCCACGCTGTTCTGGCACTACGGACTGGTGGGACTCTTCGTGGGCACCATCGCTACCGTGCCGATCGCGGGCGTGCGCGCCTTCCCGGCACCGGTGCGTTTCACCGGGCTTTCGTTCGCCTACAACATGTCGTACGCGGTCTTCGGCGGGCTCACGCCGGTGATCCTCACGCTCTGGCTGCAGCACGACACGATGGCGCCGGCGCACTACGTCGCGGCACTCGCGGCGCTGGGCTTCCTGCTCGCCCTGTGGCCACTGGCCGCGCGCGGCCATGCCATGCGCGATGGCGTCGGGGGCCCAGGCAGCGCGACAATGTCGCGATGAGCACCACACGCCACGAACTGCTCCACGCATTCGACCTGCTGCTGGCCCCCGGGCGCTTCAAGGACTACGGACCCAACGGCCTGCAGGTCGAAGGGCGCACTGTGGTCCGCAAGATCGTCTCGGGCGTGACCGCCAGCCGCGCGCTGATCGAAGCCGCGATCCACGCCGAGGCCGATGCCATCTTCGTCCACCACGGCCTGTTCTGGCGCGGCCAGGACGGCTGCGTCACCGGCTGGATGAAGCAGCGGCTGGGCCTGCTGCTTGGCGACGATGTCAATCTCTTCGCCTACCACCTGCCGCTCGATGCGCACCCGGAGCTGGGCAACAACGCACAGTTGGGGCTGCACCTGGGGCTCGTGGCGCATACGGGGTCGAACGGCCGTTTCGGAGAGCAGGAACTCGGCTTCCTCGGCGCGCGCGAGAACGGCGAGCACTTCGCCAGCGCCAAGGCGCTGGCCGCGCACGCAGAAAAGGTGCTCAAGCGCCCCGTGACCCTGCTCGATACGGCCCACCGCCCCATTAAGAACATCGCCTGGTGCACCGGTGGCGCCCAGGGCTACTTCGAGGCTGCCATCGCGGCCGGCGCCGACGCCTTCATCACCGGCGAGATCTCGGAACCCCAGGCCCACTACGCACGCGAGATGGGCGTGGCCTTCCTGGCCTGCGGGCATCACGCGACCGAGCGCTATGGTGCACAGGCCGTGGCCGCGCATGTGGCGGCGCAACTCGGGCTGAAGCACGAGTTCATCGACATCGACAACCCGGCATGAGCGCAGCGCCGGGCCGCCCCCAGCAAGCACGCACCGCAGCGCGGAGCGCGGAGGTTTCCGAATGAGCGGCGCCATCGCCATCACGTTGGGGGATCCGGCGGGCATCGGCCCCGAGATCATCGCGAAGGCCTTCCGCAACGCCCCCGATGCAACCCGCGGCGCCTTCGTGGCCGGCGACGTGGCCACGATGCGGCGCGCTTCGCAGGCGCTGGCCGGACCGGGCCAACCGGCATGGCCCGTGGCGGAGATCGAGACCGTGGCCGAAGCCGCCAGCGTTCCGCCCGGGTGCATCCCGGTGCTGCAGGTCATCGCCCCCCCTGCGAACATCGTTCTCGGCCAGATCAGCGCCGAGGCCGGCCGCGCGGCCGGCGATTGCGTGGTCTGGGCCGCGCGGGCGGCGCTGCGTGGAGAAATCGCCGCCATCGTGACCGCGCCGCTGCACAAGGAGGCGCTGGCCGCGGCGGGCTTCCCGTACCCCGGCCACACCGAGCTGCTGCAGGCCGAGGCGGCGGCGCACCTGGGGCGCGGCGTGGCCGACATGCCGGTGCGCATGATGCTGGCCAACGACGAGTTGCGCACCGTGCTCGTGAGCATCCACATGTCGCTGCGCGATGCCATCGAGGCGGTGCATTTCGAGGGCGTGCTGCAGACGCTGCGCATCACGCACCGTGCGCTGTCCCACGCGCTGGGCCGCGCGCCGCGCATCGGTGTCGCGGGTCTCAATCCGCATGCGGGCGAGGGGGGGCTGTTCGGCTCGGAGGAACGAGAGACCATTGCGCCGGCCATCGCCGCTGCACGCGCCGAAGGCATCGACGCCAACGGGCCGCATGCGCCCGACACCGTGTTCATGCGGGCCCGCGCCAGACATGGCGTGCCCGACAGCGGCGAGTTCGATGTGGTGATCGCGATGTACCACGACCAGGGCCTGATCCCGGTCAAGTACCTCGGCGTGGAGAAGGGGGTGAATGTGACGCTGGGGCTGCCGCTGGTGCGCACCAGCCCCGATCACGGCACCGCGTTCGATATCGCGGGCACCGGTCTCGCCGATGCGTCGAGCCTCGTCGAGGCGCTTCGCATGGCGAGGACGCTGGGCAGTGCTTAAGGGCGCTTCAGGCTGTCGCGAATTTCGCGCAGCAAGGTGATGTCTTCGGGTGTTGCGGCCGGCGCGGCAGGTGCGGCCTCTTCGGTCTTTCGCAGCTTGTTGATCTGCTTGACCATCATGAAGATGATGAACGCCAGGATCACGAAGTTGACCGCCACGGTGATGAAGCTGCCGTAAGCCAGCACCGGCACGCCGGCTTTCTTCAGGTCGGCCAGCGTGTTCGCCACGCCCGCAGGTGCCGTGCCCAGCACCACGTAGAGGTTCGAGAAATCGAGCTTGCCGAACACCACGCCCACCAGCGGCATGATGATGTCCGCAACCAGCGAGTCGACGATCTTGCCGAACGCCGCGCCGATGATCACGCCGACCGCGAGGTCGATGACATTGCCCTTGACGGCAAATTCCTTGAATTCACTGAGGATGCTCATGATTCAAAAGGCTGCTGGAGCTCTGCTGTTGAAGGAGTGCCGAGTATGCCCGCGGTTGCCCGCTTCTCCAGAGGCTGCGGCGCAACGCCGATGTGCTCCGGCGGCAACCTTTTCACGACTGCGTGCGGCGATCTGCCTGAAGCCGTGGTCCAGCAGTCGCACGCAACGCGGCATTTCGAAGTAGCCACGGCGCGCGCCGGCATCGGCAAGGGCTGGATGCCCCGGGCTTGTCGGCCGGTGGCGGCATTGCCTCCAATGCGGAAGGCGAGGCCGGGACGCCGTTTTCGATGCGCTCCAGGTGGCCCGGTGCTACGTAACACACGCAGTCACAAGCACGTAACAGCGGCTTGAAAACAGCCCCTGGGCGACCGCGCCCGGCCGGTGCCGAAGGCCGTGTCCCGGGCGAATTTCCCAATGAAATCAAGGTGCTGCCCGCCGTGACGTCCCTGTTCCGGTCGCCGGGCTTTCTCGTGGGCATTGTTCCTGCGACACCTGAAACGAAAGTCAACATCTGGAAGCTGCCTCGGGGTAGCAAATAGGGGCGTCGCGTGGCCATCAATTTTTCTTGCCAGCCTTTGAGAACAGCACCGGTGTCGTCGGTGCCGCAACTGTCTTACCTGAGCACCTTCCACGGCGCGCTCATCGTCGAAGACGATCCTTCGGTGGCCGATCGCATGCGCTGCATCCTGGGCAAGCTTGCGCCGGGCCGCCGCGTGGTGGTGGCTTCCACGCGCGCCGAGGCGTGCAACCTGCTGGCCTCGCTGCCCTACGACCTCGTGCTGGTCGGCATGCGCCTGCCGCGCCGCGACGGTGTCGCGCTGATCCGGCATGTGCGCGAGACCTACCGGCACATCGAGACCGTCGCCATGTCGCCCACAGACGATCACGAGCTGGTGAACGCCGCGATCTCCGCGGGTGCCGTCGGCTACCTGCTGACGGAAGCGGACGACGCGGAACTCTCTTTCCTGCTGCGCTCGATCGAGCGCGGCGGTGCGCCGATGGACTCTCGGGTCGCACGGCGCATCCTCGGGCTGATCGCCGCATCGGCGAAGACGCGGACGATCGAGCCCATCCGGACCGCGCCGCGCGCCGAGCTCCGCGCCGAACCTTCGTCGGCACCGGCGCTGCTCTCGCCGCGCGAGCTCAAGGTGCTGCGGTTGATTGCGCAGGGATGGAGCAACCGGCAGATCGCGGAGGCGGTCTACCTGTCGGTCAACACGATCGAATTCCACGCCAAGAGCATCTACCGCAAGCTCGCGGTCAAGTCCCGGACCCAGGCGGTCCACGAGGCAATGCAGCACGGTCTTCTGAACTGAAGCCCGCCCGGGCGGCGCCTCTCGCGCAGCCCTCGCCGCCGCATGGCGCGCGATCCCGCGGCGCATCGCGCCCGTCGTCGGTTGCCCGCCACGCGCATGGCAGCCATTGAATATCCCTTCGGCGCCCCGCTACAATCGCGGGTTGACCCCTGCTCCAGCGAAGAAGACAAGAGGATCCCCATGAGTGACATGACCTCCGGCTCGCCCCGGATCGACACAAGCAAGCGGACGTGGTTGATCGCATCCAGCTGTGCCGGCGTAGCGGGTGGCGTGGCCACCGTAGTTCCATTTGTGAGCACCTTCCAGCCGTCGGAGAAGGCCAAGGCCGCCGGTGCCGCTGTCGAAGTCGACATCTCGGCGCTGAAGGTCGGCGAGAAAATGACCGTCGAATGGCGCGGCAAGCCGGTCTGGATCCTCAAGCGCTCGCCCGAGCAGGTCGCGGAGCTCCCCAAGCTGGACGGCCAGCTGGCCGATCCGCTCTCCAAGCGTCACCCTGACGAATTCACTCCCAAGTACGCCCAGAACGAGCATCGCTCGATCAAGCCGGAAGTGCTGGTCGTGGTTGGCATCTGCACCCACCTGGGCTGCTCGCCCGTGGACCGCCTGCAGGCCGGCCCCCAGCCTTCGCTGCCAGCCGACTGGGAAGGCGGCTTCCTCTGCCCTTGCCACGGTTCGACATTCGACCTGGCCGGCCGCGTCTTCAAGAACAAGCCCGCACCCGACAACCTGCCTGTGCCCCCGCACATGTACCTGTCGGATACCAAGCTCCTGATCGGTGAAGACTCCAAGAAGGCCTGAGGCAGAAGAAGAACATGGCTGAATTCCACGAAATTTCCCCCAACGCGCCCGCCGGCGCGAAGCTGCTCAACTGGGTCGACAACCGCTTCCCGCTGACCAAGCTCTGGAACGACCAGTGGGGCAAGTACTACGCGCCGAAGAACTTCAACTTCTGGTACATCTTCGGCTCGCTGGCGATGCTGGTCCTCGTGATCCAGATCGTCACCGGCATCTTCCTCGTCATGCACTACAAGCCCGACGCGAACCAGGCGTTCGCATCGGTCGAGTACATCATGCGCGACGTGCCCTGGGGCTGGCTCATCCGCTACATCCACTCGACGGGCGCCTCGGCGTTCTTCATCGTGGTGTACCTGCACATGTTCCGCGGCCTCATGTACGGCAGCTACCGCAAGCCCCGCGAGCTGATCTGGGTGTTCGGCTGCGCGATCTTCCTGTGCCTCATGGCCGAAGCCTTCATGGGCTACCTGCTGCCGTGGGGCCAGATGTCCTACTGGGGCGCCCAGGTGATCGTGAACCTGTTCGCCGCCATCCCGTTCATCGGTCCTGACCTGGCCCTGCTGATTCGTGGCGACTACGTGGTGAGCGACGCCACGCTCAACCGCTTCTTCAGCTTCCACGTGATCGCCGTGCCGCTGGTGCTGCTCGGCCTCGTGGTGGCCCACCTGATCGCGCTGCACGAAGTGGGTTCCAACAACCCCGACGGCATCGAGATCAAGGCCAATCGCGGTCCCGACGGCCACCCGGTCGACGGTATTCCGTCGCATCCGTACTACACGGTGCACGACATCTTCGGCGTGGTGGTTTTCCTCACGATCTTCTCGGCGGTGATCTTCTTCGCGCCCGAAGCCGGTGGGTACTTCCTCGAGTACAACAACTTCATCCCGGCCGATTCGCTGAAGACGCCGAACCACATCGCTCCGGTCTGGTACTTCACGCCGTTCTATTCGATGCTGCGTGCGACCACCGACGACATGGTCAACGTGTTCGCCATCATCATCGGCCTGGCCGCCATCCTGAACTTCGTCAAGGGCAAGTCGGGCACGGCGCTGAAGATCGCGATCGTCGTCGTGGCGGCCGTGGCCATCTTCCTGCTCAAGGCCTTCGACGCCAAGTTCTGGGGCGTGGTCGTGATGGGCGGCTCGGTCATCATCCTGTTCTTCCTGCCATGGCTGGACCACAGCGAAGTCAAGTCGATCCGCTATCGCCCCGACTGGCACAAGTATGTGTACGGCTTCTTCGTCTTCTTCTTCCTGATCCTGGGCTATCTCGGCATCCAGCCGCCCGGCGTCTGGGGCAACCTGGTCATCGGCTCCTTCGCCCTCGACATCGCCCAGACCATCTCGCAGATCGGCACGCTCTTCTACTTCGGCTTCTTCCTCCTGATGCCCTGGTGGAGCCGCAAGGGCGAATTCAAGCCCGTGCCCGAGCGCGTGGTCTTCGCCGCGCATTGAGACGAGACACGAGAAGTGCAAGAGCTTGAGAGAAACACGATGAAGAAAAGAATTTCCGGCTGGCTCGCGGTCATGGCTACCTTGGGTCTGGCGCTGGGGCTGACCTTCTCCGCCCCCGCATCGGCCGAATCGGGCGGCCTGGCGTGGGACAAGGCGCCCAACAAGACGACCGATGTGCAGGCCCTGCAGAACGGCGCCAAGCTGTTCGTCAACTACTGCCTCAACTGCCACTCGGCCGCCTTCATGCGCTACAACCGCCTGCAGGACATCGGCATCACCGAGCAGCAGATCAAGGACAACCTTCTGTTCACGACCGACAAGGTCGGCGAAACCATGAAGGCCAACATCGATGCGCGCCAGGCCAAGGACTGGTTCGGCACCACGCCGCCCGACCTCACGCTGGTCGCGCGTTCGCGTGCCGGCCACGGCGGCACCGGCGCCGATTACCTCTACACCTTCCTTCGCACCTTCTACCGCGACGACACCAAGGCCACCGGCTGGAACAACCTCGTGTTCCCGAGCGTCGCCATGCCCAACCCCCTGTGGGAACTGCAGGGCGAGCGCCGGCCGGTCTACACCAAGGTCGAGCAGCATGGCCACGCAACCGAAGTCTTCACCGGCAAGTGGGAACAGGTCACTCCCGGCACCCTGACGCCGGTGCAGTACGACAATGCCGTCGGCGACCTGGTGAGCTACCTTCAGTGGATGGCCGAGCCCGCGCAGAACACCCGCATCCGTATCGGCGTCTGGGTCCTGCTGTTCCTGGCCATGTCGGTGGTTTTCGTGTGGCGACTGAACGCCTCGTACTGGAAAGACGTCAAGTAGTTCCGTCCACGCCGACCGGCCATGCCTCGTGCATCCGGTCCCACAGAGTGGGTTGCCAACGCGACCCACTCTTTTTGATTTTTAGGAGTCTCTCGCCATGATGGTCTTGTATTCAGGAACGACCTGCCCCTTTTCCCACCGCTGCCGCTTCGTTCTGTTCGAAAAGGGCATGGACTTCGAGATCCGCGACGTCGATCTCTACAACAAGCCCGAAGACATCAGCGTGATGAATCCGTATGGCCAGGTGCCGATCCTGGTCGAGCGCGACCTGATCCTGTACGAGTCGAACATCATCAACGAGTACATCGACGAGCGCTTCCCGCATCCGCAACTGATGCCCGGCGACCCGGTCGACCGCGCCCGCGTGCGCCTGTTCCTGCTCAACTTCGAGAAGGAATTGTTCGTGCACGTGTCCACGCTGGAGAACCGCACCACCAAGGGCAACGAGAAGACCATCGAAAAGGCTCGTTCGCACATCCGCGACCGCCTGACGCAGCTGGCGCCCGTGTTCCTCAAGAACAAGTACATGCTGGGCGACAACTTCTCCATGCTCGACGTGGCCATCGCGCCGCTGCTCTGGCGCCTGGACTACTACGGCATCGATCTCAGCAAGAACGCGGCGCCGCTCCTGAAGTACGCTGAGCGCATCTTCTCGCGCCCGGCCTACATCGAAGCGCTCACGCCCTCCGAAAAGGTCATGCGCAAGTAAATAGGCTCTCCCCCAGGCTTCGCGCACTTCGTGTCGCTTCGCCAACCCCCTTCCGGGGGCAACACCAGCGGCCCGGCAAAGCCGGTTCCGCGGTGTTCCGCGAAAAGTCAGAAGTTTGCGATTGCACGGTAGAAAATTTTCATGATCAACGCGCTCGAGTCGTCTTCCACCCGCCCGTACCTCATCCGGGCGCTGTACGAATGGTGCACCGACAACGGGTTCACGCCCTATGTCGCGGTGCAGGTCGACGACACCGTCCAGGTTCCGCGTGAGTACGTGAAGAACGGCGAGATCGTGCTCAACATCAGCTTCGATGCGACCAGCTCGCTCAAGCTGGGCAACGATTTCATCGAGTTCAAGGCCCGCTTTGCGGGCAGCGCGCGAGAAATCAGCGTGCCGGTGGGGCGCGTGATCGCGATCTACGCGCGCGAGAACGGGCAGGGCATGGCGTTTCCCGCACCGGCGCCCGCGGTCGACAGCGGCGGCGATGTGCCGGCTTCGCCCACGGGGCCTGCGCGCATGCCTTTGCGTGACGCTTCGCGTGGCACCGAAGGCGATGCCGGCAAGATCGTCCATCTGGTGACGGGCGAGGAAGGCGGCGAAGTGCTCGATGCCGACTCTGCCGGCACGACCACGGACCCCGTCGACGAGCCGCCGCGCCCGCCGGCCGGTGGCGGTTCGCGGCCGTCGCTCAAGCGCGTCAAGTAGGCGCTTGCAACGGCCTACTAGAATCACGCACTTCGAAGAAATTCAGCCGCTTTAGCTCAATTGGTAGAGCACCCGCCTTGTAAGCGGAAGGTCGTCAGTTCGATTCCGACAAGCGGCACCAATATTAAATACAAAGTAATCAGTTAAACCCCCTGGATGAGGACTCGTCCAGGGGGTTTTTTTATTTCCTTTTCCTGAGGGGTCTTATTGGGAGTAATGAATTGGTTCTAGTGAACTGGAATTCAATTTAATTAGTTACCATTACGTTAGAATTACTTCAACTGGTTATTGGCCCAGTTTCATTTCTTCCATTTCACGAGAAGAATGGGTCAAAGTGAGAAAGAGGGAGGGAGGGAGCATGCATGCGGACCTAGCATTGAAGATGATGTCAGACCTGTTTTGGACAGGATTGCTGGTGTGTCTTCCTTTGCTCGGGTTGACCATGCTGGTGGGTGTGGTGATCAGTGTTCTGCAGGTGGTCACCCAGGTTCAGGAAATGTCGCTGACATTCGTTCCCAAGCTCTTCACCGCAGGCGCCGTCATGATCCTGGCCGGCCCCTGGATGCTTCGCAAGCTCACCCAGTTCACCGTTCAGCTCTGGAGCAGCATTCCGTCGATGTTCTGAACCGGTGCCTGAAGTGAATGCCTTCCAGTTGAACTCGTCGTGGCTGTCTCTCGTAGGACTGCTTGCCTTGCGCGTGGCCGCAACCTTGCTGATGACCCCGGTTTTTTATGCCGTGCCATTGCCCGCTTCTGTCCGGATGCTGGTGATCGTCAGTATCTCCGTCGCATTGGCGGCGGGTCTGCCGGTTGTTGCAGGACCGTTGATGAGCTGGGATGCCCTGCTTTTCGCCGCAATGTCCGAACTCGCCCTTGGAGCCGTGTTGGGCCTCGGCATCCTGCTGGCCTTCGGCGCGTTTGCTGTTGCCGGGCAATTGCTCGATGTCCAACTGGGATTCGGCATCGCGCAGGTGGTCGATCCGGTCACGAAGCGGCCGGTCCCGATTCTTACTTCCGCCTTCGGTTACCTCGCAGTCCTGATGTTCTTTCTTGTCAACGGACATCACGCGCTGCTGCGAGGCATCGGCTATAGCCTGGAGCGATTTCCAGTCGGTGCGCCGTGGTCGGTGGCAGGCGCTGCGGCTCCGATCCTGAAGCAGACGGCCGGCCTCTTCAGTCTTGGGTTCGCACTGGCTGCGCCGGTGGTGTTCTGCATCCTGCTGGTCGAGTTCGCATTGGGCGTCGTCGGCCGCAACCTGCCGCAGATGAACATGTTCACGATGGGCATTCCCGTGAAGATTCTCGTCGGCCTCGTGGCGCTTTCGCTCTGGTTCATGGGCATTGGCGGCGTCATGACGAGAACCTACGCAAGCATTGCCACCACGTGGGAAGGCATCTTCGTTGCCGCGCCGGCACCGCAAGGACTGGGACGCTGATGGCCGAGCAGGATCTCGATCGCAACGAAGCGGCCACGCCGTACAAGCTGCAGAAGGCGCGCGAGCGCGGGCAGACGGCAAAGAGCACGGATGTCGTGGCGGCTGTCGTATTCGCAGTCGCCGTCGTCTATCTGAACTGGCGCGGGTTTGGTGCCGTGTCGAACCAGTTCCGCTTCGACCAGGCCTTGCTGATCCATGCCGGCCGGATGGATGTTTCCGGTGTGGGCCTCTGGCCGATGATCGACCGCGCATTGCGCGCTGCGCTCATGCTGTCCGCTCCCTTCTTCGCCACCGTCATGCTGGCAGCGGTCATCGGCAACATGATGCAGACCGGCCCGATCCTTTCCTTCGAACCCGTGAAGATGGATTTCGACCGTATCAACCCGGTCAATGGCCTGAAGAAGCTGTTCTCGATGCGCGTGCTCTTCGATACCGCACGAGCGTTGATCAAGCTGACGCTGCTGACCCTGGTTGCCGTTCTCGGCCTCAAGGCGTTGACCAGCCAGTTCTATGCGCTGGCCTCCCTGTCGGCTGTCGGCTATCTGCATATCCTGCTCGACGACCTGGCAAGCATCGGCCTGAAGATGGCGTTGGTGCTCGGTCTCATCGCCTTGCTCGACCTCATGTACACGCGGCGCGAATTCGCAAAGAAGATGCGAATGAGCCAGCGCGAACTCAAGGACGAAGCCAAGCACCGCGAAGGCGACCCTCGCATCCGCGCCCGGTTGCGTGAACTGCGCCGCGACATGCTCAAGCGAAGCCTGGCGCTGCGCCAGACGCGCAATGCGGATGTGGTGATCACCAACCCGACGCACATCGCCGTGGCGCTGAAGTACGAGCACGGTCGCATGGCGTCGCCGCAACTGCTGGCCAAGGGAGCCGGCCACATGGCCGCTGCCATGCGCGAGATCGCGGCCCGCCATCGCATTCCCGTGGTCCAGAACCCGGCACTGGCACGGCGCATCTACAAGGAGTTGCCGGTGGATCATCCCGTGCCGCCGGAACTTTATGCGCAGGTCGCGCGCATCATCGTCTGGGTCTTTGCCATGCGCGAGCAGCAGCAACAACGCGGCCGCACCGCAACAGGGGCCGCATCTTGAACGCATTCGCGCGTGTTCTTGGCAAGCACAGCGACATCGCGCTGGTGCTGCTCGTGCTCGGTGTGCTGGTGGTGCTGTTTGCACCCATCCCCAGCGGCCTGCTCGACTTCCTGATCCTGAGCAATTTCAGCTTTGCATTCCTGGTCCTGCTCCTGACCTTCTACATGGCCAGGCCGGTAGAGTTCTCGACCTTCCCTTCGCTGCTGCTGATCGCCACGCTGTTCCGCCTGTCGCTCAACGTCGCGGCCACGCGGCTGATTCTTTCGGATGGCGATGCGGGCCGGGTGATTGGCGCCATCGGTGCCTTCGTGGTGGGCGGCAACTACGTCATCGGCCTGATCGTCTTCCTGATCCTTATCGTGGTTCAGTACGTGGTGGTGACGAGCGGCGCGCAGCGCGTCTCGGAGGTGGCTGCGCGCTTCACGCTCGACAGCATGCCGGGCCAGCAGATGAGCATCGATGCCGACCTCAACATGGGCTTCATCGACCAGGCCGAGGCCCAGCGCCGGCGCAAGAACATCGAGAAGGAAGCCGGTTTCTACGGCGCCATGGACGGCGCCAGCAAGTTCGTCAAGGGCGATGCGATCGCGGGCATCATCATCCTGCTGATCAACATCATCGGCGGGCTGGTGATCGGCGTGATGCAGCATGGCATGCCCTGGGGTCAGGCCCTGCAGACCTACACGCTGCTGACTATCGGCGATGGCATCGTGACGCAGGTGCCGGCGCTCGTTATTGCGGTGGGCACCGGCATCATCGTGACGCGGTCCGCCTCCGATGCCAACCTGAGCCGAGAGGCATTGCGCCAGGTGGGCTCGTTTCCGAAGACGCTGCTGCTGGTGGCAATGGCGCTTGGCGGCCTGTTGTTTCTGCCCGGTATTCCAGCCTTGCCGACGCTGGCGCTCACCGTCTGCTTCCTGGTGATTGCAACCTTGCTTTATCGCGCGGCCAAGGCCAAGGCGAACGATGCCGGTGCACCCGCGACCGCTGGCGCGGCCGCAACCGGTGACATGGCCCCGGCGGCCGACGGCTCGCCGGCTTCGCAGAGCGACGACCCCTACTCACTGCTGCAGGTGGAGCCCATCGAGGTCCATCTCGGAACCAACTGGGTGCCGGTGATCAACCAGCCGGGCAGCGTCTTCATGGAGCGGATCTCCACGTTCCGCAAGCAACATGCGCAGGAGTTCGGCCTCGTGCTGCCGCGTGTACGTTTCAAGGATTCGGCGCGGCTGTCGGCGGACCGCTACGAGATTCACCTCGACGGTGTGCTGGTCGGCAAGGGCGAGGCGCGTGCCGACAGATTGCTTGCGATCCATCCGGCCGGCGACACCAAGTCCGTTCCGGGCGAGCCGACCCGCGACCCGACCTACGGCCTGCCCGCGCTCTGGATCGAAGAGAGCCAGCGCGAAGCTGCCAGCCAGGCGAAGTACACGCTGGTCGACGCGCCCACGGTCTTCATGACGCATCTCACGGAGATGCTCCGGCGCGAGTCCGCGACGCTGCTCACGCGCGCCGAGGTCGACCGTTTGCTTTCCCGCGTTCGTCAGAGCCAGCCGGGACTGGTCGAGGAACTGATACCCACGGTGCTCTCGTCCAGCGATGTGCAGAAGGTCCTGCAGAACCTGCTGCGGGAGAAGGTCTCGATCCGCCACGTCGAAGCGATTCTCGAAACGTTGGCCGATGCGGGACGCACGACCCGCGATGCCAACCAACTGACCGAGATCGTTCGCCAGCGGCTGGGACACGCCATCTGCCAGGGCCTTCTCGGCGAGGCGACTTCGTTGCAGGTGCTCACGCTCGATCCCGCGATCGAAAGCCAGTTCCTGCAAAGCGTTCATGTGGCCACCGAAGCTGGAGGGGCGCAGCCCTTCGTGCTCGATCCGCGCCTGACCGAGCAGCTAATGAAGCGCCTGGTGCAGCAGGCCGAACGCATGATGAAAAGCAATCTCTTGCCGGTGCTGCTCTGCGCCCCCGAGCTGCGGCGCCATGTGCGTTCGCTGTCCGAGCGGGTGATGCCTCACCTGCGCGTGCTGTCCATGTCCGAAGTGCCGCACACCATCGAGCTGAAATCCTTCAGCGTCGTCCAGCTCTGAAATCCCAGGAACCCCCATGACCGACGTACTTGCCATCAGCCTGCAGAGCATGCAGCAGGACATGGCGCGCCTCGAACGCATCAGCATGAACATGGCGAATGCCACCACCCCCGGCTACAAGCGGGAGGTCGCCTCGTCGTTGCCGATGAACACGGGCACTTTCGCCGACGCGATGCGCAGCGTCGGTGCCGCCCGGGGCGATGTGTCGGGCAGCACCGCGGCAGCCGGGACGCTGCTGATCCAGACGGACGCCCGCCCCGGCACCCTCAAGTCGACCGGCCAGAACCTGGACGTCGCGTTGACCATGCCGGGCTTCTTCGAAATCTCCACCGAGGCCGGCCTTGCCTACACGCGCCAGGGCAGCTGGCAGCTGGACGCGCGTGGCCGCCTGGTCACTGCGCAAGGCAATCCGGTGATGGGGCAGGGCGGCGAGATCGTGCTCACGCGTCCCAACCCCGTGATCGACGCCGCGGGGCAGGTGTTCGAGTCCAAGCCCGGCGGAGGTGCCGAAGCCACACCCGTTGCGCAGTTGAAGGTCGTGCAGTTCGACAACGCCAAGGACTTCAGGCGCGTCGGCGACGGCCTCCTCAGTACCGAACAGGCACCCACCCAACTCGCGGACGGCGATGTGCAACTGCGCCAGGGCTTTCTCGAGAACTCCAACGTGAGCTCGATGCAGGAAATGGTGCAGTTGATCCAGTCGATGCGGCACTTCGAATCGATGCAGCGGGTCGCGCTCGGCTACGACGAAATGATCGGCGGCGCGGTGCGCAAACTCGGCGACCTTTCATAGCCCACGCCGCGCACCGCCTCCCCACACTTTTTTCAACAGGGACACACACCATGTTCGATGCCCTCTACATCAGCGCCACCGGCATGCAGGCGCAGCAGCTGAATGTCGACACCATTGCCAACAACCTGGCCAACGTCAACACGACCGGATTCAAGAAAAGCAAGATCAGCTTCACCGACCTCATGGTCCGCGAGGCCGGGCGCACGGCCCCTTCGCTGGAAGAGGCGGGCATCCTCGGTGGTGGGAGTCGCCTGGGTGCCGGCGTGGGCATCGCCTCGACCTCCAAGTTGTTCGACATGGGTGATCTCAAGAAGACCGAGTCGGCCTTCGACATTGCCATCCAGGGCGAGGGCTTGCTCGAGGTGACGATGCCCGACGGTTCCAGCGCTTACACGCGCGGCGGCACCTTCAAGATCAATCGCGACGGCTTGCTGGCGACGTCGGGCGGTTTTCCGCTCAAGCCCAACCTCGCCATTCCGGACAACGCGCAGAACATGCAGATCGACAGCGACGGGCGCGTGCGCATCCAGGTCGCGGGCCAGGCCACGCCGGTCGAGATCGGCCAGCTGGAACTGGTGCGGTTCACGAGTCCCGCGGGCCTGATGGCACAGGGCGACAACCTCTATCGCTCAAGCTCCAATTCCGGTGAGGCCATCTCAGGCAAGGCGGCCGAGGACGGCATGGGCAATCTGGCCCAGGGCTTCCTGGAAGGATCGAACGTCAAGCTGACCGAAGAAATGGTGAGCCTCATGGTGGCCCAACGCGTGTACGAGGCCAACGTGAAGGTCATGCAGGCATCGGATGAGATGCTGGGAATGATCAATGGCCTGCGCAAATAGCAGCGCGCGGGCCGCGCTGCGGGCCGTGTGCACAGCCGTTCCGGCGGTCGCCGCGCTGGCGCTGCCGGCGTTCGCGGCCGGGCAATCGCCAGTCGAGTCCCCGATCTCGATCGAACTGCGTCCGCAGGTCAAGCTCGATCAGTCCAGCGTCCGCCTGGGCGATATTGCCTACCTGACCGCACGCGACCTGCCGACGTTGCGCCGGTTGATGGCGCTTCCGCTCGGCCCGGCGCCGAGGCCCGGTTCGCCGGCCACGCTGGACCGCGACACCATCGTGCGATGGGTCGAGGCGCGCAGCGGCCTGCAGACCGTGGACAGCGCCATGCGCGTGCAGTCGCCCGCCATTCAGTGGACCGGTGCCAGCGAAACCGAAATCGAAAGCGCCGCGCAGCAACTGCCCGGCGAAACGGTGGTGAATGCGGCGCGTTCGGCACTTCTGAACTGGCTTTCCCAGCGCAGCGTTCGCGCCGAGGTCGAGCCCGTGTCCACCGCCCGCGACTTGTTCCTGCCGCCCGGTGCAACGACGTTGCGGGTGCGGCCCCTGGCCAACCAGACACAGCCGACGCGGCGAATGCTGGTGTGGGTCGATGCCTGGGTCGATGACCGCTTCGTGCGAACGACGGCCGTGACCTTCGAGGTCGGCGCATGGGCGCCTGTCACCGTGGCCGCCACGGGCGTCGGTCGCGGTGCGACCGTCGATGCGGTCATGCTTCGCGGTGCAACGGAAACGCGCGAGGTCGACCTGACCACGGTCAGGCAGGGCAAGCCGGTTGCCACCAAGGCGGGCGGCGAACTGGCGGACGGCAGCGAGCGCCTGCGGCGCCCGCTGCGTCCGGGCGAAGTGCTGACCAGCGCACACCTCGAGGCCACGCCCGCGGTGCTGCGCGGCAACTGGGCGCACCTCTTGGCGCGCAGCGGCGATGTGTCGGTCGAAAGCCGTGTCGAGGTGCTCCAGGACGGTCGCCAGGGCCAGGTTGTGCGCGTCAAGGTGCCTGGGTCGAGTGGTGAAGTGCTGGCGCGAGTGACCGGGCCTGGCCAAGTCGAGGTGCAGCCATGAGGGTTTCACTGCTGAAAAAAGGATGCGTGGGCCTCTGCCTGGCGGCGCTCGCCCTGGGGTTGTCCGCATCCCTGCCAGCGACGGCCGAGAGCCTTTACCAAGAGGGCAGCTTTCGTCCGCTCACCGCAGACAACAAGGCCTTCCGCGTTGGGGATTCCCTCACCGTCCAGGTCTTCGAGAACTCGTCGGCATCGACCAGTGCCGACACCGGCACGCGGCGCAACAACGACATCTCCGGTTCGGTCACGCAGACCGGCAACAGGGTGGTGGGGCAACTCGGCATCGGTGTGGCGGGCGGGTTCGACGGCGGAGGCCGCACCCAGCGAGCCAACAAGCTGCTTGCCACGCTGACCGTGACGGTGAAGGAAGTGCTCGCCAGCGGCGAACTGCGCGTGGCCGGCGAGCAGCTGCTGACGGTCAACGAGGAGTTGCAGAAGGTCAACCTGGAAGGACGCGTGCGTCCGCAGGACATCTCCGACGGCAATGTGGTCCTGTCGACCCGCATGGCCGATGCCCGCATCACCTATGTGGGCGAGGGTGACGTGACCGACCGCTCGCGCCGCAGCGGATGGCGAAAAGTTTTTGATTGGCTGGGATTCTGATGCGCCGGATCACTTCAAACCTGTCGCTGCGCCGTGCGCTTGCCGTCGCCCTGTTGTGCGTGGGCCTCTCCGTCGCGCATGCGGCAGATGCCATCCGCGTCAAGGACCTGGGCAAGCTCAAGGGCTGGCGCGACAACGCGCTCTTCGGCACGGGCATCGTCACCGGCCTCGCCGGCACCGGCGACTCGCCGGCGAACCGCACCACGCGCCAGTCGCTCGCCAACGTGCTGTCGCAGTTCAACCTGACGATCGCGCCGGAGGCGGTGCAGAGCCGCAACGTCGCCGTCGTGATGGTCAGCGCGAGCCTGCCGACCTTCGCGCGCGAAGGCGACACGCTCGACGTGACCGTGAGCTCGGCCGGCGATGCGCGCAGCCTGGTCGGCGGCACACTGCTGATCACGCCGCTGAAGGGCGCGAACGGCCGGGTCTATGCGCTGGCCCAGGGCGGCCTGTCGGTCGGCGGCTACCGCTACGACGCGAACGGCAACGTGGTCCAGAAGAACCACCCGACGTCCGGGTCGGTGCCGAACGGCGCAACGGTCGAAGTGGGCGTCAACGCGTCCATGCTCGACGAGCAGCAGAGCGTGACCTTCGTGCTCTCCGAGCCCGACTACACCACGGCCAGCCGGGTCGCGACCGCCATCAACAGCCAACTGGGCGGCGGCATGGCGAAGGCAAAAGACGCCTCCGGCATCGAGATCGCCGTGCCTCCGGCGCAACGCGGCGAGCTGGTGAGCCTCTTCACCCGCATCGAGAACGTGATGGTCGAGCCTGACCGGCGCGCCAAGGTGGTCATCAACGAACGCACCGGCACGGTGGTGTCGGGTGGCGATGTGCGCATCTCGAAGGTGGCCATCTCGCACGGCGACATCAAGATCGCGATCTCCAGTCAGAACACCGCCTCGCAGCCGTTCAACATCTGGAACGGCGGCCCGGACATCCGCACCGCGATCGTGACCAACACCCGCATCGATGTCGACGAGCAGGGCGGCACCGGCTTCGTGACCGGGTCCAACACCGTGTCCGACCTGGTGCAGTCGCTCGCGCGGCTCAAGACCAGCACGCGCGACGTGATCTCGATCCTTCGCGCCGTCAAGGCCGCGGGTGCACTGCACGGCGAACTGGTGGTCCAGTGACCCTGTCGCATTGCCCTGCACCAGACGATTCAAAACCCACCACCCCAGGAAGCCTCCGGAGACAGACATGACAGATGGAATCGAAGCCGTAACCCGATCGGTGGTGGCGCTGGCGCTCGACGCGGCGAGCCTGCGGCAGCAGGCAATCTCGGCCAACATCGCCAACGCCAACGCGGTCGGCTATGTGCCGCAGCGCGTGAGCTTCGAAGACCAGCTCGTGGACGCGCGGCGCAGCATGGAACAGACGGGACGCGTCGATGCATTCGCTCTGGGCGACGTCCGCCCGCGCATGGAGGCCATCGTGGACAGCCAGGGCATCCCCGCGCAGGTGCAGTTGGACATGGAGGCGGCCGACATGGCCCGCAACGCCGTGCAGTACCAGGCGCTCGTCAAAGGCCTTTCGCGCCATCTCTCAATTCTTTCAATGGCTGCCGGCGACGGCAGGAAATAAGCCATGGACTACATGCAATCCTTTGCCATCAGCGCGGCCGGCATGAATGTCGAGCGCATGCGCGTCGATGTCGCGGCGCTCAACCTGGCCAATGCCAACACGGTGCAGGGCGTGGGCGGAAGCAGCTACCAGCCGCTTCGCGTGCTCGCGGAAGCCCAGACATCCGCAGGCGCACTGGCAGGCACCGATACCGGCGGCTTTGGCGCATTGGTGAGCCAAGGGCTGGAAGGTGGCGACGTCGCGTCGCTGGCCGCACCCACGGCGCGCATTGTTCCTGCGAACGTCGCGCCCCGGCTGGTGTACGAGCCTGGCCATCCCCTGGCCAACGAGCACGGCTTCGTGGCCTATGCGGCCGTCGATACCGCAACCGAGATGGTCAGCATGATGAGCGCCACCCGCGCCTACGAGGCAAACGTGTCGGCCATGAACACGGCGCGCACCTTGGCCCTCAGGGCACTGGATATCGGGAGCGGCGCATGAGTTCCTTTCTTCCCGTGGAGGCGCTTTCCGCGCTCTCGCAGCAGGCGCAGTCCATGGTGGCGGCGGTCAATACCGAGGCGCTGCAAGGCCCTGCGATGGCCATGGCTCCGGATGCTTCGGCCGCGCCGGTCGCCGGCTCGTTCGGCCAACTGGTGTCCAACGGCCTCTCCCAGGTCAACGGCCAGTTGATCGGCAGCCAGGTCGACCTGCAGAAGCTCGCGATGGGCGAGGCGCAGAACCTGCACCAGATCATGATCAACATGGAGGAAAGCCGCGTTTCCTTCCAGCTGATGATGCAGGTGCGCAACCGCCTGCTTGAGGCCTACCAAGACATCATGAAGATGCCGATATGAATTTCTGGCAAGGACTCACGCAGCGCGCGCGCGCCGGACTCATCGGCGGGGCGCTGCTCATCTTGCTGGCGACTGCCGGCGTTGCATGGTGGGCATTTCACACCGAGTACCAGGCGCTTTTCACCGACCTGAAGCCGCAGGATGCGCAGGCCATGACGGCGGAACTCGAGCGGCTGAAGATTCCATACCGCTTGGGCGACAGCGGCACCGCGATTCTGGTCGACAAGGCAACGGTGCACGCCACTCGCATCAAGCTGATGGGCAAGGAACTGCCGCTGCAAGGCGCGGTCGGGCTCGAGCTGTTCAACAACACCGACTTCGGCATGACCGAGTTCGCGCAGAAGATCAACTACCAGCGCGCGCTGCAGGGTGAGCTCACCCGCACGATCCAGTCGCTGTCGGAAGTGCGCGAAGTCCGTGTGCTGCTGGCGCTGCCCGAGCAAGGGCTGTTCAAGCAGGCCACCTCGAAGGCGAAAGCATCGATCACCCTCACCATGCGCCAGGGCCAGGCCCTGCGCGCGGAGCAGGTGGTCGGCGTCCAGCGCCTGGTGGCCGCCGCCGTGCCCGGCATGGCGACGCAGGACGTCACGATCGTCGACGGCCACGGCGTGGCGCTCACGCGTCCGGAGGGCGGCAACGGCGAAGCGGAAGTGAACGGCGCGCGGCTCGAACTCAAGCGCGATACCGAGGCCTACCTCGCGCGCAAGGTCGCCGCAGTTCTGGACCGCAGCTTCGGCGCCGGCCAGGCCCTGGCCAGCGTCGATGTGACGCTGAACATGGACCAGATCCGCACCACCACCGAAGACGTGTTGCCCGCCGCATCGCGCTCGGGCTTGCAGGCCACGGGCGTGGTGGTGCGCGAACGCGAAGTTCTGCGCGACAGCGGCTCGTCGCTCGACACCAAGGTGAGCGATGCCGGTGGTTCGCGCAACGGCAGCGCGCAGCGCGACGTCGAATACGCCGTCGGGCGCCGCGTCGAACAAGTGGTGAGCCAACCCGGCTCGATCCGCCGCATCCAGGTGGTGGCGGTGGTGCGCAAGGCACTGGACGCTGCGCAAGAGGAGCAACTGCGCAAGGTCATCGCCGCAGCGGTGGGGGCCTCGATCGACCGCGGCGATGCGGTGGTCGTGCAGTCGCTGGTGGGTGGTGCGATCCAGGCACCCGATGCATCGGCTGGTGCCGTGGGCAATGCCGAGGCCGCAACGGCCGAGGAGAGCGTTGCCACCAACCCCGTGGGTGCAGCGCTGTCCGACAAGGGCCTTCCTTCCCTGCTGCAACTGCTGGTCGGCGGACTCCTGATCGCCGTCCTGGCCGTGCTGCTTGTCAAGGCCGGCCGTCGCGGCACGCCGCCGGGCGGCAAGGATTCCGGCCGGGCGTCGCTCTCGGAAGCAGAGCGCGCAGCCGCCCTGCAAAGGGTGCGCGACTGGATGCGCGAACCCGGCACCGGACCCGTGGGCGCGAGAGGGCGCAACGGATGATGCAGGTACCCCGTCCTTTTGCTGCAGCGAGCGCCGGTGCAGGCGTGCCCGAGTCGCGCGGCGCGCGCCACGCGGCATTGCTGCTGCACGCGATGTCTCCGCAGGACCGTTCATGGATGCTCGAGTCGCTGCCGGCGGCGGAGCGCGCGGGCTTGGTGCCGCTCCTGGCGGAGCTGGAGGCCCTGGGCATCGAAAGAGATCCCACGTTGATCGACGACGCGACCTCCGGTGCGTCCGCCGCTGTGATGCCGGAGCAGGACTCTGCGGCCGTAGCCCCGCATCCCCTGTCGGACGAAGCCATGCTCCGTGCGATCGACGGCAGCCAGGTGCGTGAACTCGTCGCGTGCCTGCGTACGGAGCCGGTGGGCTTGATCGCCGAGTGGCTGCGGCTGGCGGACTGGCCATGGCACGAAGACTTTCTTTCCGCGCTGGAGCTTGGCCAGCGGAGGCGCATCGAGGCCAGCCTGTCCGCTAAGGCGCCCGGGTTCGAGACGCCGCCCGGCCTGCGCGCGGCGTTGATCGCTGCGGTGGCGGCACGGTTGCGGGAGCAGCAGCCCGCGGCCGAAGCGCCCGCGGCAGCGCCGTGGCACAGACTGACGCATTCGTTCAGGCAAGTCTTTCGCGGCGCATCGTCGCGCAGGAGCTGGCGCCGATGAATCCCGGATTGCCACGCCAGGGCGATGCTTCGGCGCCAGACGCCGAGGCGCGCGCGCAGGCGGTCGTGCTGCGCGATGTCGTCATGCAGGGGCAGGTGGCGCTGGCGCGTCCGCGTGGGCGCGACGGCCAGCAGGCGCCGGTGCAGCCTTCCTCGCCCGGACTGGTATCGGTGCCATCCAGCCGCAATACGAAGCCCGGTGCGCCGGTGCAGGGCGCGGAAGCGTCTGTACCGACCGGTTCCACTGGCGGCGCACCCGATGCCTGGGCCGACCTGGCCCGGGTGGAGGAAGAAGCCCGCCAGCGAGGCTACGAAGAAGGTTTTGCCAAAGGCAACATCGAAGGTCGTGCACGTGGCGACGAAGAGGCCAGGCAGCTCGCCGCGCAGTCCGCCGAAAAGGCGGCCCGCGAAATCGAGGATCACGCTGAACGCATGGCGCGCGAGCTCAAGCAGCAGGCCCAGGCCGGCTACCAGGCACGCGTCCAGGTGTTGGATGGCCTGATTGCAGCGCTGCCGCCAAAGATCGAAGCGCGATTGGCTGCGGCGGAAGACGACATGCTCGCACTGTGCTTCGAGGTTGTCTGCCGTACGCTGGGCAACAGCGCCGCGCAGCCCGAGGCATTGCGCGCGCAGCTGGCGCGGGCGATGGACAGCCTGCGCAGCCGCAAGCTGGTGGCGATCCACATGCACCCCGACGACTTGGCGATGCTCCAGAAGGGCCAGGACCCGTCGCAGGCCCTCATGGGCGGCAACGACGTGCAATGGGTCGCCAGCGCTGAAGTGGCGCTGGGTGGCTGCATCCTGCAATCGGCCGAAGGCGGACTCGACGCCCGCTTCGAAACCCAGCTGGCCGCGCTGCGCGAATTGCTGCTGCAAACCCGGGTTGCGGCCCGCACCGCGGAGGCTTGAGTTGAGCACGCTCGACGTCTACCGCGAAGCCGTGAAGGGTGCCGAGCTGCACCGCCGCATCGGCTGGGTGAAGGAAATGCAGGGCCTCGCCATCGACGCGCTCGGCCCCGACGCCGCCGTGGGCGAACTCTGCCGGATCATGGTCAGGACGCAGGATCGTTTCGACGGCGTGGCCAAGGATGGCGACATGAAGAGCCAGCCCGGGGTGCTTGCCGAAGTGGTGGGCCTCAAGCCCGGCCGCGTCACCCTGATGCCCTACGGGTCGGTCGAAGGCATCGCCGTCGGCTGCGAGGTGCGTGCACTTGGGGCGGAGTCGCAGATCGGCGTGGGCAACAGCCTGCTGGGCCGCGTGGTCGATGGATTCGGTGATCCGCTGGACGGCAAGCCCCGGCCGTTGACCGAGGTACGCAGGCCGTTGAAGGCCGCGCCCATCAACCCGATGCAGCGCCCGCCCATCGACCGTGTATTGGAGACCGGCATCCGCGCCATCGACGGCCTGCTCACGCTCGGGCAGGGCCAGCGCATCGGCATCTTCGCGGGCAGCGGTGTCGGAAAGAGCACTTTGCTCGGCTTGCTGGCGCGTCACGTCAAGACGCATGCCAACGCCGCCACCGGCGCCGCGCAGGCCAACATCAACGTGATCGCGCTCATCGGCGAGCGGGGCCGCGAGGTGCGCGAGTTCATCGAGAAGCAACTCGGACCCGAGGGACTGGCACGCTCGGTCGTGGTGGTCGCCACCTCCGACCAGCCCGCGCTGGCCCGCTTGCGCGCGGCCTATGCTGCGCTCGCCATCGCGGAGTTCTTTCGCGACGGGGGTCACAACGTGCTGCTCACCATGGACTCGATCACCCGCTTCGCAATGGCGCGGCGTGAGGTCGGGCTCTCCGCCGGTGAGCCGCCGACGGCGCGCGGCTATACGCCCTCGGTCTTTGCCGAACTGCCGGAGCTTTGCGAGCGCTGCGGTACCGCGCCGGGCGGCGGCTCGATCACCGCGCTGCTTACCGTGCTCGTCGAGGGTGACGACCTCAACGAGCCCGTGTCGGATGCGCTGCGCGCCATCCTCGACGGCCACGTCGTGCTGTCGCGGCATCTTGCGCACCGGGGGCACTACCCAGCCATCGACGTGCTCAAGAGCGTGAGCCGGCTGATGCCCGAGCTCGCCGACAAGGAACAGCGGGCGCTGGCGGTGTCGGCGGTGCAGCAGCTGGCCGTACTGGAGCGCAACCGGCAGATGATCGACATCGGTGCGTACGAAAAGGGCTCCAGTCCCGAACTGGACCGGGCGATCGAACTCGAGCCCGGACTGCAGGCGTGGCTCCGGCAGAGCACGGGTGGCGTCTCCCGCGCAGAGGCCATTCAAGGGCTGCGCGACGTGCTCGCGCCGGCACCCGCGTCTGCTGGCGCACCCACCGGACGCAAGCCATGAACACCACCTCGACCAGAGACGTTGCGCCCGCGCGCGACGTCGATGTGCGCGGCTTCGTCTACGCACTCGAGCCGGTGCGCCAGCGGCAGCAGTGGCGCATGGACAAGCTCATGGCGTCGCTCGCGCGCGCGCAGCAGGCACTCGCCGAAACCGAAGCCCGCATGGCCGAGGTGCAGGCGATGCACGACGAACAGGCCAGCAAGGCCGGGCAGGCGCTCGTGCAGCGCATGGATCCCGGCGCCCACAGGGCCGCGCTCGGTTTCCTGACGCATCTGCGCGATCAATGGCGGGACCTTGATGCGAAGCGCAAGGAGCAACTGGCCAAAAGAGACCAACTGCGCAAGGACTGCATGGCATTGCAGCTGCGCCTCGACGGAATGACCCAGCACAAGGAGGATGCCTTGACGCAATACGCCGACGAAGTCCGCCAGCGCAACAGCAATGAGCAGGACCGCGACTGGCTCGCGCGCTCGGCCGGCGCGCGCGGCCGCAACGTGGAGCCGTCGCAATGAGCACGAACCATACCTCGGCCGCCGCGCGCCATGCAGCCGCCGTGCCCGCGCGGCAGGGCTCGCCCGCAGGGCAGGGCGATACCGCGCAGCAGCAAGTGGCCTGGCAGCGCGAGATGGAGCGGGCGCAGATGGCAAGCTGGTTCAAGCCCCCCGTTGCCGCCGGCAAGGACGGCACCGCGGCGGCGCCGGCCAGTGCGCCCGAAGCACCGGCTCGCGGCAGGACGAATGCTGTCGCGCAGGCTCCGCGTGTGATCGGCGGCGCCAATCCGGTTGCCGTCACGCCTCCATTGGGCATGCCCATGGAGCCGCGCGCGGTGGCGGGCCTGCCAATCGGTGCGACCGATATCTTCGGCAGTGCTGCACAGGCGCCGCGTGCGGCCGTGCGGTTCTTCGCGGAGATGCGTCCCGCCGTCGCCGCGGAAGCACCTCGGGAAACCAAGGCACCGCCGGATGTGCAACTGCACCGCGGCGCAAGCTTGCTTCCGGCCGTCGGCGAGCCCGCGGACAACAGCGCTGCGGACGCCGAGGCCGACGCGGTCGCCGAACCCCGAACACAAATGTCGTCCGCACCCGATGTGCAGGCGCCCGTGCGCCTGCATGAAGAGTCCATGCCCGAAGGTCAGGCCGTGTGGATCGCGATGCGCGCGGACGACGATGCGCTAGCGGCCATGCTGCCCCGCATCGTGGCGGACCTTCAACGCGGCATGCAGGACCGCGGCCAGCGCCTCCATCAGGTCGTGTGCAACGGACGCCTTGTGTGGCGCGACGGTGCCGAGGCAATGGCGACTGGCGACACATCCATTCCGGGTAGCGAGAGCCGCCCGACCACGGTCGATTCATTTCATTCAAAGGGGGCGTGATGGCAATCGATGCAATAGGTGCCGCAGGCACTACCAACCTGCAGGCCAACAGCCTGGGCATGGAGGACTTCCTCAAGATCCTTCTGACACAGCTGACCTACCAGGACCCGCTCAAACCCATGGACAACCAGCAGTTCATGGCGCAGATGGCCCAGTTCACAAGCCTGGAGCAGACCCAGCAGCTCAACAACAAGATCGCGACGCTGATCACCAACCAGGCCGCGCTGCAGTCGGTGGGCCTGATCGGAAAAACCGTCGATATCACGACCGCGAGCGGCACCGCGAGCGGCACCGTGAGCGCGCTTTCGCTCTCGGGCGATTCGCCGCTCCTCACGGTTCGCACGTCGGCGGGCGCCACGCTCACCAACATTTCGCTCAGCCAGCTGGTGTCGGTGCGATGACTGCCGCGCGGCCTCCCCTGAATCCGCAAGAAAGGATGTCCCATGCTTGAGTCCATCTACGTCGGCATGACCGGGTTGCTCGGCTACTCGCGCGGCCTGCGCGTGATTGCCAACAACACCGCCAACATCAACACGCCGGGCTTCAAGAGTTCGAGCCTGCAGTTCGCGGACATGTTCTATACAGGCGGCAACCTGAGCGGCGGCAACGCCAGCCAGAACTACGACCAGGTCGGGTTCGGCCTCAACACCACCGGCACCGCGATGTCGTTCAAGCAGGGCGAACTGCGCCAGACCGGCAACGACCTCGACATGGCGGTCGACGGGCAGGGCCTCTTCGTGCTGCAGGACGCGGAAGGCAAGACCACCTACACCCGCGCCGGCCAGTTCAAGTTCGACGACAACGGCGTGCTGGTGAGCCGCAGTGGCGGCGAGAAGGTCATGGGGATGGATGCCAATGGAAACTTGGTCGAGATCACCCTGGCAGGGCAGTTGCAGAACCAGGGTAAACCGACAACGAAGATCAAGTTCGAGGGCCTCCTGTCGAATACGGAGAGCGTCATTCCTGCCGTGGGAAATGTTCAGGTTGTCGATGCGGGAGGGGTGACGCATACGTTGAACGTAAGGTTCACTGTCATCAGCGCGACGACCACCGAGGGGGCCACGGTGAAGGTCGAATTGATGGACGGCACCACTGTCGCGGGAACTGGGCAGATGGTCTTCCTCAATGGCTCGCCGACGCCGGAAACAAGTTTGGTGAACATGACCTATGTACCTGCCGGCCAGCCGCCCATGGCGCTGACCTTGGATTTCAGCACCGACGTGAAGCGCCTTGCCGGCATCACGACCGTCACGATGAAATCCCAGGACGGCGTGGGGCCCGGCACGCTCAGCGGCACAGCCTTCGACGGCAACGGCGTGCTCCGCATGACCTATTCGAACAGCCAGACCACCAAGGGCGCACGCCTGGCACTCGCGCGTTTCGACTCACCCGATGCCGTGGGCTCGGTGGGCAACAACCAGTTCGAAATTCTGAACAAGAACGCCTGGCACTTCGGCTCGGCCGGTGAAGGCGCATTCGGCACCGTGCGCGCGGGCCAGATCGAAATTTCCAATGTCGACCTGTCGCAGGAGTTCAGCGACCTGGTGATCATGCAGCGCGGCTACCAGGCCAGCTCGCAGGTGATCTCCACCGCCAACGACATGCTGCAGGAACTGTTCTCGATGAAGAGCAAATGAACGCCTTGTCTCCCCGCGGTGCAGCGGCCTCCATGCTGCTCGACCCTTCCGAATCGGTGCTCAGGGCACGCCCCCTGCGCAGCTGGGAAGCTGCGCAGAAAGAGGCCGTGCGCGTATTTTTCGTCGCGCTGCATCGCGACTGGGGTGCCGAGTGGCTTCCTGTGCGCGAAGGCGTATCGGCACAGGTCGAGGTCGAGGTTGCCGAGCCCGAAGGCACCTTGGTGCTGGCGGGGGACGATATCGCCTGCTGGTCGTTTGCCGAAGCGCCGCGGCGTGCCGGCGCACCGGCTGCGGAGTCCCTGCCGCGTGCGCCCAGAGATTCATCGCAGGCGGCCCTGCAGGCACTGGCGGACCGCATGTTCGCGTTCGACCTCGCCACCTCCGCCACGGCGCCCGTCGCACCGGCGGTCGCACCCGCGATGGTTCGTGCCGCATGGACCGATTGGCTGCAGCGCCTGGGCAAGTTGCTCGGGGGCTTCGCGCTCGAGCCGCAGCCGGCGAAAGGAACGCCGGGAACGAGCGTTCCTTCGGACCCCTGGTCCGGCGTTCTCTGCGTGCGCTGGAACTGGTGCGGCGGCGTCTGGAGCCTCGGTTTGCCGCATGCTGTGGTGGCGGCCCTGCTGGGCAGCCAGGCGACGAAAAAAACGGTCCCCGCTGCACCTGCGCAGAAGCTGCCGAAGGCGCGTCTCGATCAAGCCCTGGCCGGAGAACGCGTGGCGCTGCGCGTCATGCTCGAGGGCGCCGAACTGAACCTGGGCCAGCTCCAGGAGCTGCGCCTGGACGACGTGATCCCGCTGGAGCACCTGCTCGATTCACCCGCGCTGGTCATCGGCACGGACGGCACGCCCGTGTGCCGCGGCTGGCTGGGGCAAAGCGACGGCCGCATCGCCATCGAACTGGCCGTGCCCGCAACCCCCAACCCGAACACCCATCCATCGAAGGAAAAAACACCATGACGAAAGCCCTGGAAGGAATCGTTGCCGACAACCGCTCCGGCGCAGCCAATACCGCGGCCGAGGGACGCGGCGAGCTTCGTGCACGTCCCCAGCAGGCCAGCGGCCTGCCCACCGCGCAGATCATCGCCTTGCCCGACCTGCATGCCGACGCCGACGGCGGTGCCGCGAACCACGCGGCCGATGCGCCGATCCTGAAAGACTGGAACCCGCTGCACCAGATCAAGGCGAAGCTGCAGGTGTGCGTTGGCGAAGCCACCATTTCCGTCGGCGAGCTGCTGGGCGCCAAAGAGCACCAGGTGCTGCGCCTGGACCGCGGGTTCGACCAGCCGGTCGACCTCACCATCGAAGGCAAGGTCGTGGCGCGCGGCCAATTGGTGGCGGTCGACGGACACTTTGCAGTTCGCATCACCGAACTGCCCGTTGCCTTGGGCCTGGCCTCGGGATCCTGACGGATGCATGCTGTGTTGCGGTGGATGCGGACCGGGACCGCTGTTCGACGGGGCCTGATGGGGCTTGCCATGACGGCAGGGCTGCTGCTGGCGTTGCCCGGTGAAGCACAGGAGGCGCAGAAGGCGCGCGCTGCCGGTGCCGAATCGCAGCCGGCGACCAGTCTGCCCGACAGCATCCCGGTGAAGCGGGAACAGCCCGGCGAGACGACCGGTCCCTCGAGCGATCGGTGGTGGATCGGGGTCGTCATGGCGGGCGGTCTCCTGGCGCTCGCGTTCGTCATCGCCCGCCGGCGGGCGGGACAACCCAAGGCCTCGGGCGCGTGGTGGACGCGATTCGGCGGCTTGTTGGACACGGTGCCTTCGCACGAGATCCAGAGGGTGTCGAGCATGCCGCTGTCGCCACGCCACAGCCTGCACGTCGTGGTGTGGAATGGCCGGCGCTTGTTGCTGGGATGCACGGAACAGTCCATCCAGCTGTTGGCCGAAACCGCAGCCGCCGAGCCGGTGGAGCCGGCCCCGGTCGTGCCGAGGGAGACGCGATGAGGCGGTCCTGGCACACGGTCCTGGCACTCATGTTGCTGGCCTTCGCATTGTTCGGCCTGCCGGTGGACGGCGCGCACGCGCAGTCGCTGGACGACGCCGCGTCGGCGGTGGTACCCGGCAGCCCGACGCTGGAGGCACCGCCTGCGGCGCCTGTCGCGACACCGCCGGCGGCTCCCGCGGTCGCCACGCCGGAGCCGGCGCCACTGGTGGCAGCGCCTTCGGCAGCTGCGCCTCCGGTCTCCGCGCCCGAATCCAAGGCCGCACCGACGGCCGCTGCCAGCCCCGTTCGCCCCAAGGCGGCGCCAGCCGCGGCTGTAACGCCAGCGCCCTCGGCGACCCCGGCGACCGAAACCGCGCAGGCCCTGCGCGTCGTGCTTGGCCTCACGGTGCTTGCGATTCTTCCGGCGCTGCTCGTCTGTCTCACCAGCTTCCTGCGGATCATCGTGGTGCTCTCCATGCTGCGCCACGCGATCGGCATGAACGAGACGCCGCCCAACACGGTGCTCATCGGCCTGGCGCTCTTCCTCACGTTGTTCACCATGTCGCCGGTGCTGCAGAAGGTCAACCACGACGCGTTCGAGCCCTTCATGGCCGGCAAGCTGTCGATGGAGGACGGCTATGGCAAGGGCATGGCGCCGCTGCGCGAGTTCATGGTGCGGCAGACGCGCGAGGCCGACCTGGCGCTGATGGTGGAGCTGTCGAAGGCGCCCATGCCCAAGTCGATGGACGACATCAGCAACGTGCAGTTGATCCCGTCTTTCATGCTGTCGGAACTGCGTGCTGCATTCCAGATCGGCTTCGTGATCTTCCTGCCGTTCCTCCTGATCGACCTGATCGTCTCGAGCATTCTCATGGCGCTCGGCATGATGATGATGCCGCCCACCACCATTGCGCTGCCGCTCAAGGTGCTCATGTTCATTCTTGTCGACGGCTGGAGCCTGGTACTCAAGGCGCTGGTCGGCAGTTTCCATTGACGCTCCGGACACCATGCCCCGCCTGAGCTCAGCGTTGCAACCATCTCCACAGCCGTTCTTCGATCCGGTTGCGGAGCCGGGCAAGCTCGGCGACGTGGCGGCCTCCGAGGCGCCGGACGTGACGGTGGCACTCTGGGTTCGATGGCGGAAGGAAAAAGACGAAGCGGCGCGCGAGCAATTGATCTGCCACTACCTGCCCTACGCCAAGATGGTGGCTGCCACGATCTACGGCCGGCGCACCCACAACGACGTGGAGTTCGAGGACTACCTGCAGCTCGCCCGCGTCGGCCTCCTGGAGGCCGTGGACCGCTTCGAGCCGGGCCAGGGGGCGCAGTTCAAGACCTTTGCGGCCAAGCGCGTGCAAGGCTCCGTGCTCAACGGGCTCACGCGCCTTACCGAGAAGAACCAGCAGATCAGCGTTGCCATGCGCCTGCGACAGGAACGGCTCGAAGCCGTCAAGGACGCGGCAGCAGCGCCCGAGGAAGCGCCCGGCGATGGCCATGCCGCCGCGCCGGCCGCCCCGCGCAGCGCCGACAAGCTCTTCAAGTACCTGGCCGAGGTGGGCATCGGGCTGGCGCTGGGCGTGCTGCTCGAAGACACCGGCATGGTCGACGGCGAGGCGTTCGACGCCAATGCCCATGCACCGTCGCCGGAGGTAAGCTATTTCCGCAAGACCGAGATCCTTCAGCTGCGCACCGTGTTGCGCGACCTGGTGAACCAACTGAGCGACCAGCAGAAAAGCGTGATCCGCCAGCACTATCTGCAGGAGGTTCCATTCGACGACATCGCGACGCTGATGGGCGTCACGCGCGGGCGCGTCTCTCAGCTGCACCGCCAGGGCCTGTTGAGGCTGCGCGAATTGCTGGCGAAAGATGCGCGCTGCGACGTCTCCTTGTGACGTTTCATTTTCCTGGCCGGACCAACCTACATTCCTTCTTCCCATGACCGATCCGAACGCATCCCCCTTGTCCGCCGCGCGCCAGCGCCTCGACCGGCTCGACGGCTTCCTGCGCGATGACCCGTCCAACAACGCGCTGCTGATCGATGCATTCGAAACCGCGCTGTCGTGCGGCGAATGGGAGCGCGCGCGCTTCCATCTGCAGCACGGCCAGACGCTGCACACCGAGCCCCTGGCGTGGCGCCTGCGCGAGGGCGATTTCTGGTTGGCGCAGCAGCGCTACGACGAAGCGCTCGAAGTGCTTCAGGCACTGGCGGACACGCCGCAGCCGCCCCCCGGTTTCACCGAGGTGCTGCTTCACAACCTGGCATTCATCGAACTGAGGCGTGGCCGCTATGCGGACTGCGTGGCCCGGCTGGCACCGGTGCTCGAATCGCCGGATGCGACCGGACAAGGTGCACATCCGCTGGTCGCGACCCGCGCCCTGCAGCAGCTCTGGCTGCGGGCCTTGCATCACGACGGCCAGCTCACCCGGGCCATGGACTGGGCCCTGCAGGCCGAGCAGCAGAAAAGCCTCGATGCGCAGGCCGCCGGCATCGCCAGCCTGATTGCCATCGATGCGGCCGACTTCGCCGCCGCGCAGCGCTGGTCGGCCGCGAGCCTTGGCGAAGGTTCTCCCGCGGACCATCCCGTGGAGAGCCTCGTGACCCAGGCTTCGATCGCGCTGGCTGCCCGCGATGCCGCACGCGCGATCCACTTCGCCGATGCCGCGTTGCAGCGCCAGCCAGGCGACGGCCGCGCGTGGTCGACGCGCGGCTTTGCGGCACTCCTCGCCAGCGACCTGCCTGCGGCTCACAGCGCCTTCGTGCA
Organism: Variovorax boronicumulans; assembly: GCF_030812215.1. GTDB lineage: Bacteria > Pseudomonadota > Gammaproteobacteria > Burkholderiales > Burkholderiaceae_C > Variovorax > Variovorax boronicumulans_C. The sequence continues at coordinate 393,492 of NZ_JAUSSG010000008.1, forward strand.
GGCGCTATCGGCCATGTCGCAGCACATCGGTACCTGGCATGGCATGGGATGGACGCAGATCCTGCAAGGCGACCTGCCCGGCGCCCGCGCCAGCTTCGACACCGCACTGGCGCTCGACCGGAACTTTGCGGAAAGCCATGGTGGCCTGGCGGTCGTCCTCGCCATGCAGTCGCAGCGGCGGGAGGCCGAGGAACACGCCGAGTTGGCATTGCGGCTGGACAAGAGCAACCTCTCGGGCCGCTATGCGCAGGCCCTGCTCAGCGGCGAAGTGAAAGACGCCAAGGACGTGCAGCGTTTCGCGCGACGCCTGCTCGGCGGAAGGGCGGGGCCGCTCGGAGGCGACATGGGCGACATGTTCCCGTCGCAGGACGCGGCTGCCAATGGCGCAGCAGGTCCCGACAGCGGCAACGGCTGACGGGGTGGTTGCCTAGCTAGCGCGGTACCGACGCAGGCGCACCCGGGCCTGCATCGGCGAGCAGCAGGTCGCCCGCTTCGCGCAGCGCCGCGCTGAGTTCGGGATCGCCCTCCATGCGTTGCAGCACCGCATCGACCATCTGGTCGAAGCCGCGGTCATCGAGCCGTTCGCGGCCGAACGCCTGCATCAGCACCGACTCCAGGAAGAGCCGGAACGCCTTGCGCTGCCGCTGCGGGTCGTCCGGTGACAGGGCACGCACGCGCAGCGCCACCATCTGCTGGATCTGCGCGTCTTCGTTTGCCGGCGTGTTGTTCGGCACTGCCTCGCCGCTGGTGCGCGACGACGCGGACCCGCCTTCGCCTCGCGCCGCATGCGCATCGCGGCCAGCCACCGGACGTTCCTTGGCTTGTTGCGTCCGGAACTGCGCTGCGAACTGGGCGCGGATCATCGCGGCCAATTGCGTCGACGTGTCAATCATGAGGAACCATGTGAACGGCGGGAGAGGGCAGCGCGAGAGCTTGTGGCCAAAGCATCAGTGCGAGCGGCCTTGCTGCTGGTAGTTGGCCAGCAGCACGTGGTTGCTGGATTCGGCCGCGGCGGCGTCTGCATCCTCTTCCTGGGCAGCGGTTGCCTGCTTGTTCGTCAGGGCGTTGATGCCCGCGATGACCTTTTCGATGTCGCCCGACAGCGCACTGTTCGTGGTGTTGAGCGGAAGGCCCTGCCGATAGTGCTGTAGCGCTTCGTCGAAGTTGTCCTGCGCGAGGGCTGCGAAGCCGCGAACGAAATGCGGCAGCGGGTCGGTCTCGGGCAGATCGAGCAGCGGTTGCCAGGTGAGCAGCGCGATCGCCGCACGCCCGGAGCTGAACTGCAGCAGCCCCAACTGGTAGCGCGCCATCGGAAAGCCCGGTGCCAGCAGCGTGGCGTTGGCAAAGGCCGCCTCGGCGGCATTCATATCGCCGAGCGCAGCGAACTCCGCGCCCAACAGGAACTGCGGCAGACCCGCGCTGGGTTCGGCCGCACTGGCCTTCTGGAACCATTCGATGGCTTGCGCGCCGTCGTTGGCCTGGCTCGCCGCCATGCCGCTGGACATGAAGGCATCAAACGAAGTGGGATCGGGGCTTTTCATCACAAACATCCTCCGGTGCGATTGAGGCATCGCGTGCCAGGAAAAAACGGCGCTGCCGCTCGCGTAGGGCATTGTCGCGCGGAGCGGTGCTCGAAACGAGGAGGCGGACTCCTGCGAGGGGTCATCGGCGCTCTCGCTAAACAAATCGCCAGAACGCTGGATGACTTGCTTGATGAACACCACCAGCACCGCATACCCCCCGTACGCTGCCTCGTCGCAAGGCGCTGACTCCTCGGCAGAGGTCGACGATTTGGGCGAGGCGTTTGCCGCAGCGCTCCGGCGAAGCGATTGGAACGAGGCGCAGCGGTGCCTCCAGGCGGCGGCGGAACGGGAGGACGAGGACGCCGCTGCCTGGGCCTTGCGCAGGGCCGACTGGTTCCTTGCGCAGCAGCGGTGGGACGATGCAGAGAGCCATCTCAAGGGATTGTTGTCGGCCGAGGCGCAGTCCGACGACCTGTTCCAGATGGCCGTGCGTCACAACCTCGCCTCGATCGCGTTCATGCGGCGCGACGATGCCGGGTGCGTGGCCTGGTTGTCTCCCTTGCTCGAGGTCGATGGTGTGGCAAGGCCGTCGCCTTCGGGATTCCTGGCTGCGCAGATGTTGTGGGTGAGGGCGCTGCACCGGTCGAATGCGGTCGATCGGCTGCTTCGGTGGGTGATGCAGCTCGATGCGTCGGGCGAACTCGATCCGGTAGTTGCGGGTATTGCGAGCTTGGCTGCCTGGGAGCGGGGGGATGTGGTGTTGGCCAGCCGCTGGGTTGCCATGGGGCGGAGCCGGGGTGAGGCTGCGTCGGCGGAGTGTTTGGTGGCGGCGGTGTTTCTTTTGATCGCGGACCGGGCGTCTCGAACGGAAACTATGAAGCTTGCCGAGCAGGCCTGTGCGCGTTGGCCTGCTGACGGACGCGCATGGGCTGTACGAGGCTTGGTCAAGCTATGGATGGGGGATGGTGAAGGCGCCAAGTCCGATCTTGAGCGCGCAGTTGCAACGGCGCCGGACTACGCACCGGCCTGGCGCGGGCTGGGTTGGGCGCAAATACTTTTGGGAGAGACCGCCGCCACAGAGGGGAGTTTTCTGTCGGCTGTGAAGTTGGATGACCGACATTCAGAAAGCCATGGCGGTTTGGCTGTGGCACTGGTCATGCAGCAGCGGGAATCTGAAGCACGAGACTGTCTGTTGGCGTGTAAAAGACTTGACAACAAGAGCCGATCCGGGATCTATGCCGAGTGTCTTCTGGTGCACCATTCGGAGATGGCGTTGGACCTTGCAGAAGTGATTGAAGGGCTGAGCTGAGATTTATCCGTTACGCCCAGGAGCACATTTTGAAGTGACATCAAACCCGGTGTGTTTGCCCCGTTTGAGTAGTTCCTCTTGGCTGAGGTGCGGGCGTTCTGGATCTGCGCGAACTGTCCCGTATGGCTTCATCAGCTCCTGAATTTCGATCTTGAAACGTTCGTAGTCTTGCGTTTCCTTGAAGCCATAAATGGCAAGATCGAACATCACAACACTCCCGTCCCCCGCTGTCGTGCCGCCACCCGTATATTGATTACCGCAATAAATCTGAATTTGCCACTCTCGGCCATTGGTGGCACCGTCACCCCGAGGGTCCATGCCATATCGTTTGGCCAGGCTGACTATAGCTAGATACAAATCTTTGGTGGGTCGACCTTGGGGCAGCACATCTATCGCACCTGTAAAGGTCGAGGGAATGGAGTTCAAGTTTCCTTCTGGCTGGGGTGAGCAGGCCGCCAGCCCCATAAGTAAGTAAGCCGATATCCATCGGCTCACGCGAGAGAACTTGACAGTATTCATTGTTTTTGGGTCTGGGATTGACGGATTTGCATGACGTTGTACTTTACGCCCGCTTGCCATGCTCCAAAGTAGCCCACGCCGACGGCATAGTTGGCCGCAGTATGCGGAATGCTAGAGCCGTAACCATAGCCCACAGTCCTCAGGTGCAACACGTCCCCATTCCAATAGAGGTCGCTCTCCACCACTCCCGAATGAAACGGATGTTCCGACATGGTTCGATTTGTGAATTTGCCTGTTTCGTAATCCGAGGAGTGAATGATGGGGGAGTTGCCCAAGAGAATTTGGCGCCCACGCTCCATTCCACCATTCCAGCTTTGTATCGGTGCGGACCGGTAATCCACCAAAGGTGACAAGATCGGAATGGTGCAGAACGGTTCTTGCCTGTAGCACAGTTCCACATCAAGACGGTAGTCGTGGTAGGTGATGTTGGTGGAATCGTAATTGCGAATACCCACGGGAGCCACGCTCAATCCCATGGCGGCTTTATAAGAAAGACTTTGCTCCGTCTTTTCGCCGTAACTCCTGTTCAGCAATTTGTCGATGGTATTGGAGGTGTCCTCCAGCTTTGCTTGGGTGCCCCAATCCACGCCCCAGGATTTTTCAATTCGTGCACCCATCTGCAAGATGGGTTTATCGATGAACTGGCGGTACGTCAACTCCATCCCGTCACCGAACTTGCTCGAACTTGCAGGTACCGGTTCAACTGGACCTATGCTCGCATCTGACTGCTGTCGTGCAACCAACGACTGATAGCTAAAGCTTCCTTGGAAGTCACGCGGATCTCGGTAGTCAGTCGGAGCACTGGTATATGCATCGGTCGCGGCCTGCGCGATACGCGCCGCTGCAGCGCGTGCGATCACGGTACGTGAACCCGACTCGTTGGCGATCATCTGACGTCCCGATTGAACGTCACCATTTCTCACGTCATTGAGATCGATATAAAACTGATCGCCCTCCTGGACTGTTGGAGAGTTTTTCGAATCAAAGCCTGAGGGATCGAGTTGGCCATAGCGCACCAATTGACCATAAGCCCCAGGTCGTTGCGCAGCATTCAAGCCATTGGCGCTCATCGCTCCAAGGAGGCTTTGATTCTTCCCAATCGTAATTGCACGCCGACCACTCGCATCGGTCGTGTCGTCCATCACATCGCTGCCGTTGCGATAGTCGTAGGCAAACGCAGGATTGTCTGCGTCACCATTACCTACCGAAGTCGGCAACCCATATGGGTTATTGGCTGCCCGGCGTGCTGCTACGTCTTGCGAGAAGGTTAATCCGTTGGCCATGGGCACGCCGCCATTGGCATCGACGCCGTTGAAGTTGTCGTTCAGCGCAAGGAATGCATTCAGGTCGTCGCTGCGGCTGTTCGAACTCTGTCCCATGGCATCCGCAAGGCTGTCTCCCAACGCATTGCCAAAGGCATCCGTCGCGACTTGTGCGATGTTGACTCGGCCGCCTCGCATCGCGGCTACGGTCGCACCTGCAGCGAAACCACTAACCGCGCGCGTGGCAAATTGACCCAACGGCGAGTCGCCGAAGGCCGGGCTCACTGCATCGGCGACCGCTGTGCCGACGCCTGCGCCAACTGCCGAGGCCGCGACCCCCTTCCAGCTGAAGCTGCTCTGCAAACCGGTAACAACCGAAATACCTTGGGTAACGGCACTGGAGAGTGCAGCTCTGCCGGCATAAGCGAGCACTCGATCGAACCCTTGCACGCTGCTGCCAACCGGGCCCAGATAACTTCCGACGCCGGCAGTGACTCCCGCGCCAAGCGCCCCCAGCGCGACGCCCTTCCAGCTGAAACTGTCCTGCGCACCGATGGCAATGCCCACGCCCTGACTCACGATGGAGCCAACCGCTCCACCGATCACGGCAGCACCAATGGAGCCCCCTGCAAGCGCGCCAACGCCCGCAGTCATGATGCCCCCGGCGGTGGCACTGCCCAGTGTCCCAGCCATCGCGAGAGAAGCCGCGCCGGCGGTAAAGACCGTGGCCACCACCGCCACCACGATCATGATGATCTGCCCGATCCCCCCACACCCACCGCCCTTGTCCGCCTCGGGCATCGGCATGTTCGGATTGGTATCCCCAATCGTCCGGCTCGGGTCATACGGCTTGAAGCTGTTCGCGTTGTTCGCCGATCCCACCTTGGTCGGGATCGTCAGCACCTGCCCGGCCTTCAGGTCGGCATTGCTGCCCAATCCGTTCGCGTCCGCAATCAGGTACCACAGGCTCTCGTCGCCATACGCGCCGCGTGCAATGCCTTGCAGCGTGTCGCCGGCGCTCACCGCATACGTGCCCGGGCTCGCCGACGGGTAGTTGCCGTTGATCGGCTGGTAGCCGAAGTTGAACTCCGCCTTCGGCAGGAAGAACGGCGTGCCGTTGGGCAGCGTCGGGTTGTTCTCGTCGCGAATCGAGCCGTAGCGTCCCAGCACCTGGCCGTTCACCACCAACTGATGCTGGCCCTGGCCCGCCTGTTCGGCATAGACGATCGTGCCGCTGATGTCGCTCACGAAGCTGCGGTTGTCCTGCGGCTTGGTCACGTCGTTCACTGCCGTCAGTTCGCCGCCGTTGCCGTACTCCCAGACCGTTCCGCCCGGGTTGGTCACCGTGCTGGTGCCCAGGGTGGTGAGCTGGCGATAGCCCTCCGCGCGCCCGTAGGTGTTGGCGTAGTTGGTCACGTTGCCGCCGACCCAGTCGAACACGGTGTAGCCCAGCAGGTTGCCCGCGCTGTCGTAGCCGCCCGCGGTGCCCATGCCGGGCTTCAGCGGTGTGGGCAGGGCGTCGTAGACGACCGCGTACTTCAGCGCGTTGTCGCTCTTGTAGACGTCCTGGCGCACGATCTGGCCATTGGCGTTGTAGCGGTTGATGTGCGTCTCGCTGCCGGTGCCCGCCAGCGTCTGGCCGCTCAAGTTGGTGCCGTTCAGTGCGTTGATGTACGCCTGCGGCAGGGAGCCCGCGGGGCCGGTCTGGATGACGCGGCTCGCGCCGTCGTACAGGCGCGCATCGGTCTGCACGCCGTCGCGCACCACGCTGGTCATGCGGTTGAGTTCGTCATACCGGTACTGCTCGGTGGTCTCGCCCAGCGTGGCCACGTAGCTGGTGGGCGTGGTGCTGTAGATGGCCGAGCCGTTCTCGTCGAAGCCGATGATCTGGCTCTGGCCGTCGACCGTCATCACGCGCGTGCCGTTCCAGGTGTCGGTCAGGCGGTTGCCGTTCTTGTCATACGTGATGCGGTGCCCCTCGGCGCCCAGGTTGCCCTGGGCGTCGGCCGCGTTCGCCACGGTCTGGCGGTTCATCTGGTCGTACTGGAAGAACAGGTTGCTGTCCAGGCTCGTGTCCTGGTTCAGCACGTGCGTGCGGATGTTGGTGCGGTTGCCGACCTTGTCGTAGGCGATGTTGACGTAGGCGCGGCCGTCGGCCACCCAGCGCATGCGGCCGAGCGCGTCGTAGGCGATGTGGTTGTCCTTGTAGACGACGTTGCCCTTGGCGAACCATTCGCGCACGCGGTTGCCGGCCATGTCGTACTCGTACTTCTCGTCCTGCGTGGTGGTGCGGTCGTACACGCGCTCCAGCAGGCCTTCGCTGTTGTAGTGGTACTCGCGGTTGGTGCCGCTGTCGAAGGTGAGCTGTTTCGCGTTGTCGTAGGTGTAGGCGTAGGCCCGGCCGCCGAAGTCGGTGTGGGCCTGGACCTTGCCGAAGTAGTCGTAGCTCCAGGTGGCGATGTAGCCGTTGCCGTCGACTTCCGCAGTCTTGTTGCCGCGCGCGTCGTAGGCCACCCGGGTGGACTGGCCCATGGGCTGGATCGTCTGGACCACGCGGCCCTGCAGGTCGTACACGTAGCGGATGGTCTCGCCGTTGCCGTTGGTCTGGCTGAGCTTGCGCCCGGCCTGGTCCCAGGTGTTGGTCTCGACGATGGCGCGGGTGTCCACCAGCTGCGCCACGTTGAACGTGGTGTTGACGCCGAAGACGTTGACCACGCCGTGGGTCGTGGTGAGCAGCCGGCCCACGTTGTCGTAGGTGAAACGGGTGGCGCGGTCCATCGCGTCGATGGTGCTCACCTTCTCGCCGAAGACGTTGTAGGCGTGGCGGACCGTGCCGCCGTCCGCGTTGAGCTCCTGCACCAGGTTGCCGGCCGCGTCGTAGGCCTTGCCCTGGATGTTGCCGTTCGCGTCCTTGACGGCCACCTGGCGTCCCAGCGTGTCGTAGAACAGCTGGGTGACCGGTGCGCCGGCGCTGTTCGAGTTGCCGTCGGCGTCAGGCTGCTTCTGTTCGACCAGCTGGTTGTTGGCGTTGTAGCGGTAGGTGGTGACCCAGCCCGCCGAGCGCGGGTCGCTGATCGACAGCACGTTGCCCCAGCGGTCGGTGTTCTGGTTGACGACCGGGCGCTGCGAGCCGCCGCTGCCCGGGAGCCAGATGGCTTGGCTGCCGGGCGCGCCGGAAGTGCCGGTCTCGCTCACGGCGGAGCTGCCCTCGACCGTGGTCGTGCTCGATGCAAAGAGCGGCGGCATGGCCGGAACGATGTAGCCGGGGGTGTAGGGCGGAGTGGTGTCCGTCACCGTGGGGGCCGGCGTGGTGCCGGGCACCCACACGTCGACCATGCGCCATTCGGTCTGGATCTCGGTGTACGGCACTGCCGTGACCACGCCGTTCACCATCTGGTAGCCCTTGCCCAGGCCGGTGATGGGGTTGCCCGACTCGTCGTGGCCCGTGACCACCATGACCGGCGGGCCGTAGATCGGACTGCCCGAATGCGAGCTCACGATGTATTGCGACGGGTCTGCCGGCGTGACGAGCGTGGGCACCTGCACCCAGCTGGTCTGGGTCTGGTATTGGGTCTCGTAGCGCGTTTCGTAGATGATGTTCCCGGCGGCGTCGCGCTGGTAGACCGGCGTGGTGCCGACCTGCACCTGGTAGGTGTAGGGCTGCTGCACGTACTGGGTTTCGTAGCGCGGCTGGTAGCCCGTGATCACTGGACGCTGTACCGGCACCTGTACCGGGTAGGTCACGTTCTGCCAGCCGGTGATCACCAGCACGTTGTCGTAGACGGTCCTGTAGCGCGTCTCGTAGACCGTCGTGTACTGGATGTTGCCCCAGGCATCCCGCACGACGACCTGGTTGCCCGACTCGTCGGTGGTCATCTGCGGCGGACCTTGCACCGCCACCTGGTAGGCCTCGGTGCGCGGCACCTGCACCCATCCATAGACCGGATCGGTGCGCGTCTGGTACTGCGTCTCGTAGACGGTCTCGTAGACGATGTTGCCGCTTTCGTCGCGGGCATAGATCGGATCGCTGCCCACCTGCACCTGCACCGCGACGGTCTGCGTGCCGGTGCGGGTTTCGTAGACGGGCGTCGTGATGATGTTGCCCGACTCGTCGCGTGCCGGCACCGGGTCCTGGCCCACGGCCACCTGCACGGGCACGGTCTGCGTGACCTGCTGGAGCTGGTAGGTGTAGTACGGGATGGCCTTCACCGGGCCGTAGATCGGACCCGACGACTCGTCGTTGCCGATGATGTCGCGCCCGTAGCCCTGGCCGAAGATCGGCTGGCCGTTCGAATCAGTGCCGATCACCACCGGCGGACCATAGGTCGGGCCGGAGCCGGTCCAGCCGATGATGTGGTTGGCCGGGTCGTCGGGCGTGATGGTGACGGGGACCGGGAACGGCATCAGCGTCGGGACGTTGTGTCCTTCGCCCGTCGGGCTGACGACCAGGTTGCCGGTCGCCTGCGCTGCCGGCACGGCCACGCCCATGACGGTCTGGGTGACGAGCACCTGGTATTCGTAGTTCCCCGGCGGCAGGCCGCTGATGTCCACTTCATGGTTGCCGGTCGGGTTGCCCGACTCGTCGGTGCCGACATTGCCGCCGATCGGCAGGGTATGCCACTCGCTGCTGCCCTGCAGGCGATAGCGGAAGGTGGTGTCGCCCGAAGGAATGGCGGGCACGGTGTGCGACGCGGCGGGCCAGCGGATCACCGGCTTGGTCGTGGTGGGGCCGCTGTAGATCGGGTTGCCCGATTCGTCGTAGCCCGTGATGTCGCCGACTGTGACCGTCCCGATGGACACGCCCGGAATCACCGGCAGGTTCACCGGCGGAACCCAGTAGGGCGGCTTGAAGCCTGTGCTCACGATCTGGCCCGTGGCGTGGGCATACGGCACGCCGTCGCCGGCGTGGATCCAGAGCAGCTCGTACTCGTAGGTGCCGGCGGCGATGATGGAGACGTCGACGCCATCCTTGCCTTCGCCGCGCGCGGAGACCGTGCGCGTGTCCCATACGCCGTTGCTGCCGGCCGGACGGATGCGGAAGACCTGCTCCACGTCATTGCCCGGCGACTGCCAGGTGAAGAGGCCCAGCCCGGTCACGCCCGGCTGATAGAAGCCCAGGGGCGTGCCGATCGATGCCAGTGGAGGCGAGGTCAGGTCGATCCGGCCCGAGCCGATCACCGTGGTCACGCCTGCTGCCGTCGTCATCAGCGCGCGGTACTCGTAGTTGCCAGCCGGCAGGCCGCTCGCGTTGAAGCGCTGCGCATCGCCGAAGTTGGTGAGGCCGAACGAAGCCCAGCCCGAATCGCCACTGCTGCCGGCGGGGCGCAACTGCAGCTGCACCGTGGCGGTCGGATCGTCCGGCGTGTCGATGTCGATCACCTGGCCGCCGTACCCGAGCGATGTCTGGTCGGAGATCTGCTGCCAGTTGCCGTACAGGTCCTTCTTGTAGATCGTCAGGCGCGTGACCTTGCTGATGCCGCCGTTGGCGTTTGCGTCGTCGGTCCACGTCAGCGTCACGTTGTCGACGCCTTGCGCGGTGTTGGTCAGGATCTGCGTGCGCGAGCGGATCTCGCCGCCCGCCACGGTCACTGGCGTCCCCGTGGGGTTGCCGGATTCATCGGTCCCGCCGCCGACCGTCCAGGTCTGCGTGGCGTATTCCATGACGACCTTGACGTCGCCGCTGCCCAGGTTGTGCAGCGGGGCCCAGGAGACGTTCACGGAGTTCGTGCCCTGCCAGGAGACGTTGCCCGACTCGTCCGAGACCTTCTGGCTCGAACTGCCCAGCGTGGCATGCGTGTAGAGACGGCTGTTGCGCGGGCCCGTGTCCCATTCCTCGCGCTCGGCGCCGACGGTCCGGACCACATGGCCGAGTGCGTCGTAAACCGTGTCGGTGCGGCGCAGGTCGCGCCACGCCAGTTCGTCCGCGCGTTGGAACGACTTCAGGTCGACGTTCTCGTAGGTCGAGCCGTAGCTGAGGATCTGCGCGGTCTGCTTGTCTTGCAGGTTGTAGAAGGCGACCTTGTCCACGCCGTCGCCGGCGTTGGTGCGCCAGACGCGGCCTGCGTTGTCGTAGTCGAAGTATTCGCCGGCCACGCCGTTGACGCTCTTGCGAGTGACCTCGCCGAAGGCGTTGTAGGTGACGGAGGTGTCGACCAGGCCGGCTTGTGCCTGGCCGACGGTGACCACCGAAGAGCCGCTCACCTGGCTCGTGGATGCCGGATCGATGACGTGCGTCTGCTGGCCGAGCTTGTCGTACTGGTAGGCGCGGAACAGGGTGCTGGAGACACCATCGCCGTTGGTCACCATCTGCCATTCCTTGGCAATGTGGCCTTGCGCGTCGTACGAGCTGTAGCGGCTCACGCGGTTGGCGTCGGTGCTCTGCGTTGCATGGCCCAGGCGGTCGTATAGCGTGTACGTGGAGCGGTCGGCGATCTCCTGCCAGTTGTTGTCCGGACCGGCATACCACGGTGCCGTACCGCCGGCCGTGTAGAGAGCGAGATTGCCGTCGTCCTGCAGCACCAGGTGCGTGCCGCCCTGGCCGAAGGTGCCCGAATTCCATACCGCCTGGGAGCCCTTGTAGAGCACCAGGTTGCCGTCGGCCTGGAAAGTGAAGCGGTCTGCGCCGCTGCCGCTCGTGGCGGAGTTCCAGACAGCCTGAAGGTTGTCCACGCGGTCGTACACCACCAGGTTGCCATCGGTCTGGAAGGCGAAGGTGTAGCGGCCGTTTGGCGAGTAGATGCTTTGCCCCGGCGTCAGGCTCTGGCCCGGCGTCATGTCGGTGCGCGGTGCGGTCAGGGCATCGGGCGACACCTTGTAGACGTGGGTGTCCGTCTTGACCACCACATTGCCATAGGCATCGCGCTGGAACCTGGTAACCGCCGTGAGCAACGCGTTGCCGGTCGACGGTGCCGCCGTGTAGGTCACGCGGCCCAGCGCGTCGTACAGGCTGATCGTGCTGCCGCCGGCGGCATCGATGGTGCGTGTCAGGTTTCCGACCGCGTCGTATTCGTAGCTGGTGACGAGGTCGGCGCGGCCCGAGGTGCCGTTGGCGCTGCTGCTGTACTCGACCGAGAGGCGCGTCTCGGCCGTCTTGCGTCCACCGCGGTCGAAGGTGTAGACCGTGGTCCGGTCGTCGCTGCTGCCCGGCGCTCCCGGAATGGCCGCGCTCGGTGTGCCGCCGGCCCAGCCGGCGATGGCCGTGGCGTATTCCTTGCGCACGGCCATGTTGCCGGCGCCGTCGTAGGCCTGGGTAGTGAGATAACCCATGGCATCCACGGAGGCGATCTGCTGGCCGCGCTTGTCGTAGTAGTTGTTGGTGCGGATCCAGTCCTGCGTCTGTGCGTTCTTGAGTTCGGCGACTTGCGTCAGGTCGCCGAACGCGTTGTAGACATTCGCGGTCGTCTTGCCGGCCGTGAAGTACTTGACGGTGTCGTTGGAGTTGGAGTCGTAGACGAAGGTTTGGGGTTCGATGACCTTCGCGATGCGTCCCACGCGGTCGTACTCGGTGGTCAGCGTGCGGTCGGCGCCGTGGTCCAGGCCCGCGGCATTGACCGCGGCCGCGACCTGCGCCGTGGTGAGGCTCGCCGGGTTTCCGCTCGCGAGCGTCGTGGCGTTGGCAAAACGCGAGAGCTGCGTGACCTGGCCCCAGACGTTGTGCTGGTAGCCGGTAACGAAGCCGAGCGCATCGACCTCGTAGCGCACGCGTCCGAGCACGTCGTAAGTCTTGTAGCTCAGGTTGCCCGCGACATCGAGGTTGCTCACGGCATTGCCGAAGACGTCGTAGCGGGTTTCGGTGAAGAGCGACTTCAGCACCTCGGACCGTCCGGCGAGGCCGCTCGCGCCGTTGGCCGCGAGATTGTCCGCAGGGTTGTAGACCCCAACCTCCGGATAGATGACCTTGACCTGGTGGCCGAGCGTGTCGTACTCGTAGCGCGTGGTGCGCTGCTCCGGACGGCCCAGCGCCTCGGTCCGCGCCACGAGGTTGCCCAGCGCGTCGTAGGCCAGCCGGGTGACGAGGTTGGCGCTGCCGCTGTGGGCTGCATCGACGACCAGGTTGCCGGCGCCGTCGGTGGTCACGGCCGTCATCTCGACGGCGGGCGCGGTCTCTTGTGTCAGGCGGCCGGCCGCGTCGTAGTCATAGGTCCAGACCGAGCCCTTCTTGTTGGTGAAGGAGGTCTTCTCGCCCAGGGCGTTGTAGCTGTAGCTTTCGCTGAAGCCCAGAGCATCGGTGCTGCTGCCGAGGCGACCGGCGGCGTCGTAGACGAAGCTGTCGGTGCGATCGTCCGGATGGGGCACGAGGGCCGTGGCGATCGTGGACGAAGAGCCCAGCGCGCTCGCCGGAATCGACAGCGCGTAGGCGGTGGTCTGCGTCAGGCGGCCCAGGCCGTCGTAGCTGTTCTTGCTGACGTGGCCCTGTGCGTCCACGTTGAATACGGCGCGGTTCGCGGCGTCGAAGGTGCGCGTCGTGGTGCGGTCGGCGGCGTCGGTGCCGAACAGCAGGCGGATGTCTCCATAGCTCGCATCCCAGTTGCCGTTGAGCCCGTTGAAATCGATGCGGTTGGCGTACTGCGTCGTGCGCGTGTTGTTGCCCGCGCCGTCGTACTGCATCTCGGTGACGGCACCGGTTGAATCGACGCGGATGGCCATGCGGTTGGCAGCGTCGAAAGCAAATCTTTCCACGCGGTCGGCGCCCAAGTAGTCGACCGGCGCGTTGGCATTGATCTGGTCTTCCGTCGGCCGGCTGGTGGCCGTGGGGGCCGCCAGGCGCACGGCGGCCGTCCATTGCGTCGTCACGTTGCCGTTCTTGTCGTAACCGGTCCAGGTGAGGCCACCGAGTCCGTCGATCACGAAGACCTGGCGATTGGCCCTGTCGTAAACGCGGTCGGTGATCCGGTCGCCGCTGCTCGCGATCACAGTGTCGGGCGATGCGGAACTCCCCACTGCCGTGGCGTACTGGATCTGCTTGATCAGGTTGCCGTTGTTGTCGTAGACCTGCTTCGTCACGGCGCCGGCGCCATCGGCATGCCAACTCAGGCGGTTGGCGTGGTCGTAGACGAAGCGGTCGTGCGCGTCGCGTGCCGGATTGGCAATGCCGGCGACCGCGGCTGCAATGGCTGCCGTGGTCGCGGTCGTCGAGACCGGGATCGTGGTGGCATAGGCGATGCGGTCCACCACATTGCCATTGCCGTCGTAGCTTTGCTGCACCACGGCACCTGTGCCGTCGATCGTGTAGGTCGCGCGGCCGAGCGGGTCGTAGACGAAGCGCACGCGCTGGTCGTGGGTCGCGTCGGCCACCGGGTTGGGCGCGGTGCCCGGCGCCCAGCCGGCCAGCGCGATGCGGTTCGCGTAGGCGACCCGTTCCACGACCTTGCCGTTGGCGTCGTAGACGAACTTGACCACCTCGCCCAGGCCGTTGACCGTGGCGGTGAGCCGGCCGTCCTTGTCCAGTACGCGATGCTGGGTGCTGTCCCGGCCCGGAGATGCAACGATGCGCGACTGGATCTGCGCGATCGTCGGTGCAGTGCCCAGGTCCGTGAGGCTGATCGGCGTCGCAAAGGCTTCCGTCTTGACGACGCGGCCTTCCGCGTCGTAGGTGTTGCGGCTCAGGTTGCCGAGTGCGTCGACAGTGAAGACCAGGCGGTCGTTCGCGTCGTAGGCATAGCGGCGCACGTTGCCGTTGCCGTCGGTGTCGCGCACGACGTTGCCGTTCGCGTCGTAGGCATAGGTGCGCGTGATGTTCAACCCGTTGGGGTCGACGCGCTCCTCGGCGCGGCGGCCGAGGGTGTCGTAGGCATAGCGGATCAGCGTGCCGCCGGGGCTGAGCACCGAGAGCGTCTTGCCGCGTGCGTCGTAGGTGTATTCGGTGACCAGGTTGAGCCCGGTCGGGTCGATCACCTGCCGGAGCAACTGACCCTTGAGGTCATACACCATCTGCGTGATCGAGCCATTGGCATCGGTCACGGTGATCTGCTGACCCTTGGCGTCGTACGCGTACTCCGTCACCAGGTTCAGGCCGTTCGGATCGACGATTCGCTTGAGCAGCCGGTTGGCCGCGTCGTAGGTGTAGGCGACCACGTTGCCGTTGGCGTCCGTCGTCTGGACGAGGCGGTTGGAGCGGTCGTAGGTGCTGCTGGTGGTGGTCAGCGGCGTGGTGGTCGACAACAGGTTGCCGTTCTTGTCGTAGCTGAAGCTGGTGGTGTTGCCGTTGCCGTCCACCACTTGCTGCGTCTGGCCCTGGCGCGTGTGCACCGTGGTGACGGTGATGTTCTCGGGCGTGGTCACCGAGACGCTGCGCAGCGCCTTGTTGTAGGTGTAGGTGGTGGTGTTGCCCAGCGCGTCGGTCTGCGTGAGCACGCGGCCGAAGGCGTCGTAGCTGGACGAGCGCTGTGCATTGAGCGGATCGACGGCAACCACGGCGCGGCCGAGCCGGTCGTAGCTCTGCGTGCGGACATTGCCGTTGGCGTCGACGGTGCGCGTTGCACGGCCGAAAGCGTCGTAGACGGCACTGGTGATTGCGTTGACGCCGGAGACATCGGCCACGGTGCCGGTGACCAGGCCGCGGCGGTCCACGGTCTGCGTCTGCACCAGGTGCCGGCCATCGCCGAGCGCCTGGTCGCGGGCGATTTCCTCGCCGAAGGCGTTGTAGGTGCGCTGCGTCGTGTTGCCCAGCGCGTCCGTGCTGGTCGCGAGCGCGCCGGTTGCGGCGTAGGTGAAGGTCTGCTTGCTGTCCCGCGCGCTGTTCTTGACGGCGTTGATCGCGTTGGTGAGCGCGGAGCCGGCGAGGCCGCCGGACAACCCGGCCAGGCCGATGCGGGTGCCGTACTGGATGGTGGCCGAGAGCTGGCCGAGCGTGTTGTATTGCTGCTCGGTCACTTCGCCCAGTGCATTGACGGTGTGCGTCAGGTGCCCGGAGGTGTCGTAGAAGAACAGTGTCTTGTTGCCGTAGGCATCGGTGGTGCTGGTGCGCCGTCCCGCGGCGTCGTAGCTGTGCGCGAGGCCGTATTGCGCCCAGATCGCATCGATCTGCGCCTGGGTCTGTCCGCCGGTGAGCAGCGCGCTGCCCACGCCGCTCAACTCGCCGATCAGCCGGCCCTGAATGTCGTAGCGGGCGTTGAGCGTCCGCACTTCCGACGTACCGGCGGCAGAGGTGGTGCCGACCAGGTTGCCGGCGTTGTCGTACGCGTACTGCGTGACGGTGCCTTCGTAGTTGGTCTGCTGCGAGATGCGGTTGAGCTTGTCGTAGACGATGGTGTTCGTGCGGTCCTCGGGTGTCGAGGAGGGACGCAGATCGGCCACCGTGGTGCCGACGGAGATCTGCGCGAGCTGCGCGGCGTTGACGCGCGTGGCGTAGCGCACCGTTTGCGTGACGTTGCCGTTGGCATCCAAGACGCGTTCGGTGAGATAGCCCTCGGCGTCGACCTCGGCGACGGTGCGGCCCTGCGCATCGTGCAGCCAGAACGAGTTCTGGTCATTGGCGCTGGCCGCCGGTACCAGCTGCGCCAGCGTTCCGCTGGCACGCAGGGCCGGATTGGTGGCCGTGGCATAGGTGGTCTGGCTGACCAGCCGGCCAGCGGTGTCGTAGCGCAATTCGCTCAGGTAGCCTTCGGCGTCGAGCGTGCCGCGCAGCATGCCGTCGTCGTTGTAGAAGCTGCGCGTGACGCGGTCGTTCGCGGCGTTGGTCGTGGGCGCGGTGGCCGCGAGCGTCGGCGCGGTGCCCAGCGAAGCGATGGAGATCGGCTGGCTGTACCGGATGGTGGCCGTGACCCGCGAGGCGCCGTCGTACTGCGTGTCGGTGACGGCACCTGCCGCATCGATCGTGCGGACCACGCGGCCCGCGTTGTCATAGATGCGCCACGAGCGCTGGTCCATCGCGCTGGCGGCGGGACGGAAGTCGTCCAGCTCCATGGGCGTGCCGTTCGTGGCGAATTCCTGGAGCGCCTCGATGAGGCCCACCGCGAGGTTGGCATGAACGATCGTCTGCGTGACCTGGCTGTTCTTGTTGTAGATGTACTCGACCATCTGCCCCGAGGCCGACACCTCCACGCTCAGGCGGCCCTCGTGGTCGTAGAGCATTCCGGTCGCAACCCCGGTGGGATCGATCTTCAGGTAGGGCTTGCTTTCGTCGGCGTAGTAGACGTAGGTCGTCTGTCCGAGCAGCGGCGCGGCCGTGCTGCCCTGCCGCACGCTTACCAGCCGGCCGTTGTGGTCGTAGGCGCTGGTGGTGACGAGGCCATTGGCCATCGTCACCGTGGTTTTGTTGCCCGCATCGTCGTAGCTCGTGACGGTGGTGTTGTTCAGCGCGTCCTGCGCCGAGAGGCGGCGCCCGAGGCCGTCGTAGGTGTACTGCGTGGCGCCGTCGATCGCGCTGACGGTGCTGATCAGCTGCCCGGCGCGGTCATAGACATAGTGCGTGACCGACTGGCTGCCGTCGGCCACGCCGTTGCCGCTGACATCGACCTTGCCGAAGACGGTGAGCTGCTGGACCTGGCCGCGTGCGTCGTAGACGAAGTCGGAGCGGCTGGACAGCGTGCGGTCCTGGCCGCCGACCCAATTGACCATCTGGGTTTCCGTGGGCGTCGCGGTCGTGCCGAGTGCCGTGGTGTCGTAGCCGCCACCGGCATATTCGAAGGTGCTGGTGCGCTGGCCGTAGCTGTCGTAGCGGTACTCCGTGACGCGCCCCTTCGGGCTCAGCACGAAACGAAGCAGGTTCCGGCCCGTGCCTTCGTAGACGTAGCGCGTGGTCAGCGGCTGTTGGGGCTGCATGACGCCCGCACCGTCCAGGTCCGGCGCGGCATAGGCGGTCTCGGTCAACAACTGGTTGCGCACGTCGTAGGTGCGCGTGATGGTGTTCCCGGCGGCGTCGCGCTGAAGCACCTGGTTGCCGCTGGCGTCGTACTGCATGTCGACGGCGTGGCCCTCGCCATCGACGATCCGGATCACGTCGCCGTTGGCGTTGTAGGCAAAGTCGGTCGTCTGCGAAATGCCATTGGCCGCAGGGCCCTTGATCTGCAGCAATTGGCCGCTTGCGTCATAGCTGTAGACGCTGACCCGGCCCTGCGGATCGACCACCGAGGTCCGGCGGTTGGCGGTGTCGTAGCTGTAGTTGGTGATGTTGCCCGCACCGTCCTTGACGCTCGCGACCTTGTAGTCCGCGCCGACCTGCACGTAGGTGAACTGCAGGCTGGTGCCGTCGGTCTGGGTGACCGAGGCGATGCGCTTGCTCGCACCGTCGTAGGTGTAGCTGGTGACGTACTTGACGCTGTCCGCGATCGAGTTGTCTTCGGGGCTCAGGTCGACCGTGACAGTCGCGAGCCGGTTGGGCGTGTCGTACGCGTAGTGCACGCGCGTGAGCGTCGCGCCGTTGGCGGCAACGGTGCGGATCTGCGTGAGGTTGGTGCCGGTGTAGTCGAAGTAGGTGACCTCGCCATTGGCATTGGTCAGGCTCTGGACCGTGCCGTTGGCGTTGTAGGCATAGCTGACGCTGTTGCCGCGCGGGTCCGAAACCGAAATCAGATGGCCCTGTCCGGCCGACTCGTAGCGCTCCACCAGCCCGGTGGCGCCGTCCGTCCAGACGAAGCGGCCGGCGGCTGCGTCGTGAGCGATGGTGTCGAAGGCACCCGAACCGGCCGTGCTGACATAGAGGCCGCGTGTGCTGTCCCAGGTGTAGATGGATTGCGCGCCGTCGCGGTCGATGCGCGTCAGGGTGCTGCCGGCCGTGGCCACGGTGCCGGTCAGCTGGATCTGTTGGCCGAATGCGCCGACGCGCCAGTTGTCGCCGTTGTCGTCGTTCAGCAGGCCCTGGCTGTTGTAGGTGCGCACGGCACTGATATCCAGGCCGCGGCCCTCGAGCCGGTCGTCGAAGTCCTGCAGCACCAGGTTGCCGGTGGCGATATTGACGAACGCCTGTTCGCCGTTCCTGCCCTGGCCGGCGGCGCCCAATGTGCCGCGCTGCCCGAGCGTGGCCAATGAAGTCAAACTCAGACCCAGACTGTTGCCGCTGACGATCGCTACCATTTTTGTGCCCGTCTCTTGTGTTGAAACGAACCGCCGTCGTTGAGCCTGCTTTTGTCCCGCCTGCACCAGGTGGGACTGAAAGCCCAGGGCCGTCCCTGGTGGCCGTCAACCTCGCTCGTGGTCGAGATTGACGTGCGGTTCTGGGCAATATGTCCGGTCGAGCGGGAATTTGTTTAGCTGGCGAGCTCTTTTTTCCGGTAAACGCACGCCGCGCTAAACAAACTTCCCGCGGCGTGGATATGTTGTCGGGAAGGCCATGTCGGCCATCCTGAGCAGTTGTTCTTCCTATGTCCTACATCGCGGTCACACTGAATCACTTCCGGGCTCTTCAAGAATGGGCAGCCAGCCGCCAGGCGGATGTGCGCCTGGACATGAAGACGTTCAAGGTGGAGGTCCAGCACGGCCGGGCGCGGTTCAACCTGCACCCTCAATTCCTGAATACCACGGGAGGCACGCTGAGCTACTCGCCCATGCTGACCCCAGGTGCCACCGGTTTCATCGGCTGGCTTCCCTACCGTGCGATCCAGTGGCCGCTGTCGAACGACAAGCTGGCTTTCAAGGACTTTCTCGAGGGCAACGGCTTGCTGGCGCCCCGGCGATGGAGCCGGGAAGAGCCCATCGGCGAAGACCATGTGCTCAAGCTGCCCGCGGGCTCGTTCGGCCAGGCTGTCTTCGGACCTTATCGGGCTGGTACTGACGCGCTGTCCATGCCCGAGCACCAGCATCCGTCGCGCGAGCGGATCTTTGCCGAGCAGTTCATCGTCGGCCGCAACGTGAAGGCATGGTTCTGGGGGGGCGTTCCCTTCCACCTGCATCTGCACGCATATCCCACGGTCCGGGGCGACGGGGTGTCCAGGATCGATGCGCTGATCGCCAGGCGAATGGAGCGGGCGGACGGCACGCTCCCCGAGGACGCCGACAAGGCCTGGATCGTTTCTTCGCTGGCCTACCAGGGATGGACGCTTTCGGACATCGCTCCCGAGGGCGAGGAGATCTGGATCGAATACCGCTACGGCCGCCGGCACGCGCCCGACCCGATTCAGACGCATTCGGACAACATGCTCCACGAGCTCTCGGAGGCGGCGCGCGATCAGGTGAACAAGGCCGGTCGCAGCCTGCACGATGAACTCGTGAAATCGCACGGCGTTCCCGTGCTTTTCGCCCTGGACGGGGTGCTGGACGCGAACGACCGGGTCTGGTGGCTCGAAGCCAACTCGAACCCGATCCTGCCGCCTACCGGATATCCCTTGATCCTGGCCACGCTGTTCGAAGACGAACAGCCGGCCGGTGTTCCGGCCCGGCCCCCGGTGCTCGACGTCGCGTAGCGCACACATGATGCCGATGCCCGAAGCCCTGACAACGCCGCGACCCGTCGCGGTGGGCAAATGGACATTCCGAAGAGGAGGCATGCTTTGTCGCCTCCCGCTGAAGAGGCTGCGCGTCTCGGCACCGTCGGAATTCCTGCGGGCCGTCGAAAGCAGTTGCGATGGCAGGGCGACGTGGGACGAGGTCAGGAACGAACTGATCGCGCGCTGGCCGGCCAACGAGGTCGATGCCTGCCTGTCCACCCTGCTGGAACAGGGAGCGCTGGTGGATGCGGGTCATCTGCTCGCGTTGCAGGCGCAGATCGGCTGGACGCCGCAGCCGCTCGCCGCGCCGCTGAACGACCCTGAGTCGCTTTACGAACTGAGGCGAGCCGCCGAGCGCCGCCTGGTCGAACCCCTCCCGGGCGTCGTGAAACTGCGCCCCGGGCAGACGCCGCTGATGGATCTGTTGCGGGATCGCGGCAGTGCACGGACATTCGACGACCGTGCGCTGTCGTTGCAATCGGTCGTGAACATCCTGTGGTCGATGTACGGCGTGTCGCATCAAGGCGAAGAGCGCATCCACCGGACGGTGCCGTCGGGCGGGGCACTTTATGGCCTGCGCTGGTTTCTTGCGCTGCTGCGCCCGATGGATGGCTACTCCTGCGGCATCTACGAAGTCAGGCATCACGCCGACGGCGAGAACGTGGGCGAGGTCTCGATGCATCGGCTGGCGGGCGACGCCATGAACGCGTGGAGCACCTTGCTGACCCCGTCGGTCCTGAGCTTTGCGCACGCGGTCGTCTACCCCGTCGCCAATCTTCGGTTCATCAGCGAGAAGTACGGAAACCGATCGCTCACTCTCGCCATGATCGAGGCCGGGCATGCCTTGCAGAACGGGGCGCTTGCGGCCCAGTTCGAAGATGCGGCCACGATCGTGCGTGGCGACACGGTCGAGATGGAAGTTCTTTCGCTCCTCGGTCTCGCAGGCTTGTTCTATCCATTGCCTTCCATGGTCGTGGGGGCCAAGCCTTCGCAAGCACAGGAAAAGGCGGCCTCGAAGGCCGGGCAGGCTGCGCTGGTGCGCTCCATTCCCAACCACTCCCAGCAGTTGCCGCTGGCCACTCGCATTGCGGTGGCCGGCCCGATTCAGATCGGAGGCCCGGCCGGCACATGGGCGTTGTGGGCTGCCGGGCGTTCCGAGGATGCCCGTCTTGCGGCCGTCAAGGCCGAGGCGGAAGCGTGGGAGCGCATTGGCTGGTCCACCCCGTCTGCCGCGATGGAGCGGGCGCGTCCAGGCGAACTGGATGGCGCAGTCGATCCGCGCAGCCTGGTGCACTACAGCCGGGCGCAATACGACAGCCGGGGATTTCCCTATTCACCGCTTTCTGCACGCCGAAGCTACCCATGGGTCAAGGGCCTGCGAGCCGACGATGGCGCCGAAGTGCATCTCATGGCCCATTGCGTCCATGCCTTGAGCTCGCTGCATCCGAATGACGCCAGCAGGCCTTTCACCAATGCCAGCACCTCGGGCGTCGCGGCCTACACGGACGTGGAAACCGCCCAATACCGGGCGCTGGTCGAACTTGTCGAGCGCGACGCCTTCGCGCGCGCCTGGCTCGGCCGCCTGGCACCGCCGGCGATCGAAGAAGAGGGCATGTCCGGCGCGGTACGGCACAGGCTCTCGCGGTTGCGGCATGCGGGCTACACCGCCTCTGTGCACGCGCTGCCATCCGGGCACCTGCCGGCCGTCGCGGTCTTTGTCCAGGATGTCCGGTCGACCTTCGCATCCATCACGACGGCCGCGGGATTCGCTTGGGAAGAGGCACTGGAGTCCGCGCTCTCGGAGGCCGAGAGCAGGGTGCAGCAGCAACATGGCACGGCACCGCATCCACCCATGGCGGCCGAAGAGGTTGTGCTTGCCACTCACCATGGCGACTATTTCAGGACCAGGGCGGGGTTCAGGACCGCGGACTGGTTTGCCTCGGCACGGGAGCGTGTCTCGATGCACGGGAGCCTGGCCTTTCCGCCAAATGGCTCTGCGTTGCTCGATCACTTCATCGATTCGAATTTCGAGGTGTACGTCTGCGACCTGACGCCACCCGGCGCCTCGATCCATCAAGGGCGGGTGCCACTGCACGTGGCCCGTGTTTTCGTATCGGGGCTGGTTCCCATCTGGTTCGGCCACGGTGTTGAACCATTGGGACTCTGCGAGCGACTGGGGGTGAATGTCGAGCCGGCTGGCCGGCCCGGACATCCCTTGCCGCTTCATCCCTGCACTTGAATCGGGAGGGCGCCCCTATCGAGTATTTCCGTTCTGAATTTTTCCCCAACGCATCATCATCAACGAAGGAACTTATATGAAGAAGAACTCTGCCAACGCCTCGGCCATCCACCCGGCGGCCACCCAACAGCTTCACTGCAATGTCGTCGTGGAGCCTTCGAGCATCGACTTCCTCAACGAGGGATCGGTTTTCGTTGCCGGTTCGTCGAGCGATTGCAGCGCGATCTCGCCGCTGCCGCAAGAGAAGAAGAACAAGCGCCGCAGCCAGGCATCGGACGAGCGCTGAGCAGGCCACGGACTTTTCGCATGTTTACCCTTCACTGCTCGGATGCAGACGGAAAGTCCGTAAGTCTGCGGTATGCGCCGCACGAAAGTGCGCTCACCAACATGGACGGAACGCCTGTCCTCAAGGGCCAGGCGTCTGCGTCTTCCCGCATCTGGGAAGACGCCGAGCGCATCAGTCCGCAGCACCCCGGGCGCAAGCTCGCGAACCCCGAGGTACTGAAGATCCAACTGGGGCTGGGCTGCAACTACACATGCTCGTACTGCAACCAGTCGAGCCAGGTCGATTCGATGGCCATGACGAAGACGTCGGACGCGCATGATTTCCTGCGCGACCTGGACACATGGCTCAAGGGAACGCCTACCCGAATCGAGTTCTGGGGTGGCGAGCCGCTGCTGTACATCAGGAAGCTCGAAATCCTGGTGCCCGAACTCGACAAGAGATTCCCGGATGCAGAGTTCTGCATGGTCACCAACGGAAGCTTGCTGACCCCCGAGATTCTGGATTTCATCGCCCGCTACGACATCTGCATCACCGTGTCCCACGATGGCCCGGGGCAATACCGGCGCGGAGAAGATCCTTTCGACGATCCAAGGCGTGCCGCATTGCTCAAGGCGCTCTGGAACGAACGAAAAACAGGCGAGCGGATGCAGTTCAGCTCCGTGCTGACGCCGGACAACAGCGATCCCGCGCTGCTGCGCCGCTGGTTCGTCGACAAACTGGGTGACGAATCGGTCGTCACTTCGCTGGAAGGCGTGGTCGCGACGCACGACGACAAGGCGCTCGCGGGGCCGGGGGTCTGGACCGAGGAGCAGTATCGATCGCTCAAGGAGTCGGTGGCTTCGTCGTTCGAGACCGGCGAGGCGCTGCGGATTCCCGCGCTGCGGGAGAAGGCCAAGAGCTTCCTGCAATCCATCGTGAAGGGGACGCCCTCGAGTTCAACGGGGCAGAAATGCGGCATGGACCGCAGCGACCACGTGGCCGTCGACCTGCACTCGAACGTATTGACCTGCCACAACACCGGAGCCAATGCACAGCACGGGCTGGGCTCCGCGCTGAAGATGGAAGACATCCGGCTGGACACTTCGACCCATTGGGCGTTTCGCGAGTGCTGCAGCCATTGCCCGGTGCTTCAGCTTTGCGGCGGGTCGTGCATGTACCTGGAAGGCGACCAGTTTGCGCAGTCGTGCGAAAACGAATACCAGTTCGGGCTTGGCGTCCTCGACGGCACGCTCCGACGCGCCCTGGGGCTGAAGCTCGATCGCATCGAGGGCGATGTTCGCCGCCCCGCTCGGCGCAAGGTGATCTCCATCGTGGCTCACGCCTGATTGCGACAGGGCGAGAGCAGGCCTTCGCGGCGATTTCTCTCCCCGCCCTCAAACGAAGGGCTTGCTCGTTTCCGCTCCCCGGCTCCGCCAGCTTGGGCCCCGGCATCGCCCGCGACAGCGCCACCTGCATCCTGTTGCGCCATCCCGCGATCACCTCGCTCTCGCCCTTCATCATCGCGTCGAAGCCGGCCTTGTCACTTTGCCGGCCGACGCGCGTGTCCAGCATGTCGGCGCGCGCAAAGAAGTGGATGTCGGTCACGCCGGGCATGAGGCAACTCACCGACAGATCGGTCTCCTTGGAAAGTTGAACGAAACGAAGCGCGCCGCGCCCCTGATGCTTTCGGGGCTGGACTGCTCGCTGCCTGCATTCGAAGAATCACCCTAAAACCCTGCGGCCTGACGCGCGAAGGAATGCGTCCCGAATCTGCACGTGTCATGTCGTGTGCTCGCTGCCAGCAGAGCGGAAGAGGCGATTCGCGGCATGGAAAATGCCGGTTGAAGAGTTAGACAAAAGTAGTCAATCTCATCTGCAGAATCTCATCGTCAAGGTGCAAAGTTCACAGTTACTCTGCCCAGTTGACTTTGTTTGCTTTTAGTAAAGTAGCGGGCATGGATGAACTGTTCGAAGCACGCCGCGCAGCGCTTCACGATGTCATCGACGACGCGGGTCGCCCCTGCGAGGTCGCCCCAAAATACGGCTCGACGCCATCCCCATGAGCCACCTCTTCCAACTGATTGCCACGGGCTCCAACGCCTCTCTGGGCGAGCAAAGCGCCTGCAACCGGCGAGAGCGCTTGAAGATCGAAAGGGGCCCGATTCTCCATCTGCCCTTGGCCCGGCGAATTGCCGCGCTGGTCCCGCTGCCGACCCTCAAGCATTGCAATACCTGACCTCCATTCGGCAGAAAACTACCAATGATCAACGTCCTGTTCATAGAAGACCAACCTCTGGTGTCGGAGGCGACGGCAGAAAAGATTGCGCGAAGTCCGCTCGTCGCCAATATCGAGGTCTGCAACAGCGCCGAAAAGGCGCTGCTTGCATTGAAGGCAACGCCCGACCGATGGGGCTTGATCCTGCTCGACCTGGACGTGCCCGGCGCGGTCGGTCTTTCGCTGGCCATGGAAATCAAGAAGCTGGGCAAGGAAGGGCTCACCTGCATCCTGACCGGCACGCACCGGACCGACTACATCGCCCAGGCCAAGGCCAGCGGATTCCAGGGCTACATCCTGAAGGCCATCGAAATCAAGGAGCTCGAGGCGAGCCTGGACAAGGCGATTGCGGGGGAGAAGGTGTTTCCCGAATTGCCCGACCTGGGCGCGAATCCGAATGCAATCCGGCTGACCAACCGCCAGTGCCAGTGCCTCGAATTCGTCGGCGCGGGGCGCTCCACCAAGGAAATCGCGCGACTGCTGTCATTGCACCCGGGAACGGTCAATTACCACATCGATTCCGCCATGGAAGCGCTGGGCGTGAAATCGCGCGCACACGCCGTTCAGAAGGCACTGCAACTCGGGCTCCTGGCAGGTTTCGCCACGAGGAGCAGCGATGGGAATGCTTGAGGAGCTTCGCCGGGGCTTCATCACCAACAAGAGCGAGCCGCTCGACGAATCACTGATGGAAAAGCAGGGGCGGCTCTCCCGCTCCCTGATCCACGCGACGCTGGCGCACCGTCATCTGGCGGAGCGCCAATTCTTTGTGCAGCAGGTCGCCTACTGGATCACGATCTTCGGGCTCCTGGTCGCGGAGGCGAGCGCGCCGATTCTGGATTCGGCGTCGATGTGGACCTGGCTCGCGGTCTCGGTGGTGACCTGGCTGATTCGCGTCGGGCTTTTCTGGCCGCTCACGCAATTGCCGCCGGCCGTCGTCAAGAAATCCCTCGGGCTGAAGCTGATCCCGCTCGTGATCATCGTCATTGCCTGCCTGTACTGGATATGGACCATCCATTTGTTCGTCGGGCCGGTGCTGACGGTGCGCGTATTGATCATGTGCATTGGCCTTCTCAGCATCAGCGTGTCGATGACCGGCATGTGGCCGGTGACGCCCATTGCCGTGGTCCTCTACAACGGCTTGCTGTGGGGCGCCTTGTCCGTCAACCTGTATTCGAATGGCGTGGCGAGCCTGTCGGTCATCGTGGCGCTCGACATGGGTGTGCTGGCCGTGTTGTGGCTCAATATTTTCATTGCCATTCGCCAGCTCAACGATTTGCTCGCGCGCACCCATGAAGCCAGTCAATTGGTGAACCAGCTCGAAATCGCCAACGACAAACTCGAAAGACTGAAGGACACCGCATACAAGACGCTCGACACCCGTTCGGAATTCTTCGCGGGAGCGAGCCACGATTTCCAGCAGCGCCTGCATGCCGCGAAATTGTGGGTGCTGTCCGCCATGGCGGCCACCAAGACACATCAATCTGCGGAATCGACGCTGGACCGCCTGGGACAGGAAGTCGATGCGCTTCAGATCTATATCAACAACATTCTCGAATTCGCGCGAATCGAAGCACTCGACGCCGGAGTAAAGATCCGGGCCACGGAAATTCAGTCGCTGTTTCAGAAACTCGATTTGCATTTCGAAAAAATAGCCGAACGCGATGGCGTGCAATTGCGGTTTCGCATTGCGCGAATCACCGTGGGCACCGATGCTTCCATGCTGCTGCGGATGCTCGAAAACCTTGTTTCCAATGCACTCAAATACACCAAGAACGGTGTGCTGGTATGTGCCCGCAGAACATCGAGGGGCGTATCCATTGAGATCTGGGACCAGGGGCCTGGCATCAAACCCGAAGCGCGGCAACGGATTTTCGATGCCTTCCATCAGGAAGAGGCTGGCGATCAAGGCCGTACCAAGGGCGTGGGATTGGGTTTGGCCATCGTGAAGCGATTTGCCACGCGCCTCAATTACCGTATTGAAGTCAAATCGGTGATGGGGCGGGGGACGCTTTTCAGAATTCTCATTCCCCGGGAATTCGTGATAGGGCCGAATACGATCGAGAATTCTCGATAAATTGAATTGATCGATGTCCGCGAGTGGGCGTAATTTTTGCAATTGATGATTGGTTGATCAATTGCCGCCGATATTTCGGAAAATTCCGCGCTGATTTCCCAATTCGATGCGCAATGCATCGACTCAGGCTGGTGACAGCCGACCAGCTTCATCCATGGCATGCCGCAACGCGCCGAGTTCGGCGTCGATGCCCGTGGCCAGAAGAACTCGGACACCGCACCACCGCGGCCCGCCGGTGGGAATACGCAGAATTCACTGGTGTTGCGCAATGTCGCGTAGACGGAAGTTTTATTTCCAATCGCAGACCGTGCTTTCCTCTCGGTCAATTGCACCAGCCGTGGCCCGACTGGTATTAGTCATTAGTTGTTTGAAATTCAGTTTTCTCTAGAGTCCAAGGCGAGCGCTTCATCGAATGGCGCGGGAGAGAACGCAATGCAGGCCGCATCGGGCGCAGATCCTGGGAGGGAGCGTGACGACTTTTTCTGTCCACGGACGGAGGAGCGATTGCTTCGATGGGGCCGGCTTGTGAGTCAGGGAGGTGCTGCGAGGAGGGGGGTTGACGCTGTGGACATCGACGGGTTGCTGCTCCGGAATTCGGAGACGCTGATCGCGCATTCCCTTGCGACGGAAGCCAGCCGCAGGGCGGAGGGTTTCCTCATGGGGATGTGCGTGGTCGTGGTCTACAGCTGGGCGTTGGTCGTGTCGGTGCCTTTGTACGTGCGATGACTCCGGGGGAGCGCGGGTGCAACCCGTCGAACGGTGCTCCGACGAGCATTCGACCGCTTGCATCTGCCGGCTTGTGCGTGCCTGCAGCAAGGCAATCGGCGCGGCGAAACGCAGTCTCCCCCCTCCAACCA
This sequence comes from Variovorax boronicumulans, assembly GCF_030812215.1. Classification (GTDB taxonomy): domain Bacteria; phylum Pseudomonadota; class Gammaproteobacteria; order Burkholderiales; family Burkholderiaceae_C; genus Variovorax; species Variovorax boronicumulans_C. The sequence goes on from NZ_JAUSSG010000008.1 coordinate 421,177, forward strand.
GGTAACCCTGGTTTTTTCTTTTTCTAGAACTCCGCCCCCTCGACCAGGAAGCGCAGGCGCCGCACGCCCTGCCACTCGTCCGCATCGAGCCGGAACGCGAGCTTCACCTTCGGCGGCAACGGTTCGGTGTGGCTGAACCAGATCGCATCGATCGGCTGACCCTGGTGCCGGAGCTTGAGCGCCAGGTGCTTCTCGCCCACGAGGCGCTGCGACACCACCTCCACCTCTTCGCTGAAGGTCGGCGGTGCAAAGCCCTGGCCCCACACCTCGCGGTGCAGCGTGTCCACGAGGTCGATGCGCATGTATTCGCGCGCGATCGGCCCGTCGGTCTCGATCTGCCGCGTGAGCGCCGATGCCGCCAGCCATTCGCCGGCCACCTGCGCGAGCGCCTGCTCGAAGGTCTTGAAATGCTCGCGCGCCACGGTGCAGCCCGCCGCCATCGCATGCCCGCCGAAGCGCAGCAGCACGCCCGGATGGCGCTTGGCCACCAGATCGAGCGCATCGCGCAGATGAAAGCCCGGAATCGACCGGCCCGAGCCCTTGAGCTCCTCTTCCTTGCCCGGCGCGCCGCTCGCGGCGAACACGAAGGTCGGGCGATGGAAACGGTCCTTGATGCGCGAGGCCACGATGCCGACCACGCCTTCATGGAAGTTCGCATCGAACACGCTGATGGCCGGCGGCGGCGCCTCGATGCCTTCGCCGTCGGTGGCGAAGAGCGATTCGGCCAGCAGCAGCGCCTGGTCGCGCATGCCGCCTTCGATGTCGCGCCGCTCGCGGTTGATGCCGTCGAGCATGCGCGCGAGTTCGTCGGCGCGGCCGGCATCGTCGGTCAGCAGGCACTCGATGCCGAGCGTCATGTCGGCGAGCCGGCCCGCAGCATTGATGCGCGGGCCGAGGGCGAAGCCGAAGTCGAAGGTGGTGGCAGCCGAAGCGGTGCGGCCCGCGGCCTTGAAGAGCGCGGCCACGCCCGCGGGCATCGCGCCCGCGCGGATGCGGCGCAGGCCCTGTGCGACGAGGCGGCGGTTGTTGGCGTCGAGCTTCACCACGTCGGCGACGGTGCCCAGCGCCACCAGCGGCAAGAGCGCGTCGAGCTTGGGCTGCGTCGCCACGTCGAACACGCCGCGCGTGCGCAACTCGGAGCGCAGTGCGAGCAGCACGTAGAACATGACGCCGACGCCGGCGATGCTCTTGCTCTCGAAGTCGCAGCCGGGCTGGTTCGGATTCACCAGCACGTCGGCGGCGGGCAGTTCGGGGCCGGGCAGGTGGTGGTCGGTCACCAGCACCTGCAGGCCGCGCGCCTTCGCGGCAGCCACGCCTTCGACGCTGGCGATGCCGTTGTCCACGGTGATCAGCATGTCGGCGCCGCTGTCGGCCACGCGCTCGGCAATCGGCGGCGTGAGGCCGTAGCCGTCGACCACGCGGTCGGGCACGAGGTAGCTCACGTGCTTGGCGCCCAGGAGGCGCAGGCCGCGCACGCCGACCGCGCAGGCGGTGGCGCCGTCGCAGTCGTAGTCGGCCACGATGCACAGGCGCTTGTCCTCGGCCATGGCGTCGGCCAGCAGCACGGCGGCTTCGCGCGTGCCGCGCAGGGTGGCGGGAAGCAGCAGGCGCGCGAGGCCGTCGTCGAGTTCGTCCTTGGCCATCACGCCGCGCGCGGCAAAGAGGCGCGCGAGCAGCGGATGCACGCCGGCCTGCTCCAGGGCCCAGACGGTGCGCGGGGGAATGTCGCGGGCGATGATCTTCACAGCGACTCCAGCACCGCGGCGGCGCGTGTGCGGTCGAACAGGCTCTTTGCCCAGCGTGCGAGGCCGCGCTGCTGCACGGTGTAGCGCTGCGCAGCGCGGTCGCCGCAGAGCGTGAGCGCCACATCGGCGCCGCGCGTGTAGTCGGCCAGCAGCGAGGCGATCTCGCCCGCATCGAGCGCTTGCCAGGCCTCGGCCCAGCCCACGCCGTCGTCGCGCAGGGCGGCCACGCGCAGCGCGTCGCTCACGGTTGGCGCGGGCGCTGCCGGTGTGACGACGCCTTTCAAGGCGCCGGTGCCGCTGAGCCAGAAAGAGTTGATCGGCGGCACGCCGCGCGCGGCGCGGTCATCGTTCACGCGCTGCGTATAGAGCAGCATCTGCATCTCGTTCTGCAGGCGGCGCAGCGACCGCGCCGAATCGCCCAGCGGCGACCACTGCGAAATCGGCCAGCCCACCGCCCGGTCGATGGAGGCGGTGGCGAGGCCGTCGAAGATGCGCGCGCGGGCGAGCCAGCGGCCCGGCGTGGGCGAGGCGTGCAGCGCGATGCCGTCTTCCTCGAAGAACGGCCGGGCGACCTCCAGCAGCGCGGCCGATTCGTTGGCATCGATTTCGATGGCGGCCGGATCGCCCAGCGCCACGTCGTCGATGCCGACCTGCCAGTTGCACAGCGTGACGACGCCCCAGCCTTCGGTATCGCCGGACGCGGCCAGGCCGGTGTGCCGGGCCTCCAGCGCGGCCCACGGAATGCAGCCGTCGGTGGCGGAAATGCCCAGCGCCTTGGCAAGCGCCCGCTCGTGCGGAGGCGAGCGCGTGCTTTCGTCCTGGGTGTCGGTGTCTGCGAGGGAGAGGCGGGAGAGCAGGGATTCGAGGTTCGGGAGCTTGAGCGCCGACAATGCCGCGCGGCACGCCGGGGAACCGCGGCCGGCGAAGGGGATCAACAAGTGACGTGGGGGGTGTTCGGCCATCCCTCTATTGTCCCGGAAGCCCCCAAACGTTTCGGGATGCCACAATTCCGCCGTATATGACCTACCCCCTCGCTCCTCGCTTCGTGTATTCGCCGCCCCCCAAGGGCGGGCAAATTTCCCTTGAGGCGGCTCGGCAGGAAATTTGATGCGACTCCCTTATGAATTGCAGCTCGGCTGGCGCTACACGCGCGCAGGACGGGCAACGCGGCGCAACGGCTTCATCTCCTTCATCTCCGGTGTCTCGATGCTCGGCATCGCCCTGGGCGTGGCGGCGCTGATCATTGTGCTCAGTGTGATGAACGGCTTCCAGAAAGAGGTGCGCGACCGCATGCTCGGCGTGGTGTCGCACATCGAGATCTTCTCGCGCGACGGGCAGGCGCTGCAGAGCCTGGAAGAAATCATGGCCGCCGCGCGCAAGAACCCCGAGGTCATCGGCGCGGCGCCTTTCATCAACACGCAGGCGCTGATCGCGCGCGGCGAGGACATGAAGGGCGCGATCGTCCGCGGCATCGACCCCAAGCTCGAACCCGAAGTGACCGACACCGGCGGCATCGCGAGCAAGGGCACGTTCGACAAGCTGGTGCCGGGCGAATTCGGCATCGTGCTGGGCATCGAGCTCGCGCGTTCGATGTTCGTGCAGCCGGGCGACAAGGTCACGCTGGTCGCGCCCGGCGGGCAGGTCACGCCGGCCGGCGTGGTGCCGCGCCTGAAGCAGTTCACCGTGGTGGGCACCTTCGATTCGGGTCACTACGAGTACGACTCGGCGCTCGCGATGGTCCACGAGCAGGACGCAGCCAAGGTGTTCCGCCTCGAAGGCCCGACCGGCATTCGCCTGAAGCTCAAGGACCTGAACGAGGCCCGCGACGTGGCCGACCAGCTGGCCGTGAGCCTGCCGGGCGAATTCCTGATCCGCGACTGGACGCGGCAGAACAAGACGTGGTTCGCGGCCGTGCAGGTCGAGAAACGCATGATGTTCATCATCCTCACGCTGATCGTGGCGGTGGCCGCGTTCAACCTGGTTTCCACGCTCGTGATGACGGTGACCGACAAGCGCGCCGACATCGCCATCCTGCGCACGCTGGGCAGCTCGCCGCGCAGCATCATGGGCATCTTCGTGGTGCAGGGCGCGATGGTGGGCGTGATCGGCACCGTGGCCGGCCTGCTGTTGGGCCTGGGCATCGCCTACAACATCGACGTGATCGTGCCTTTCCTCGAACAGCTCTTCCACGCGAGCTTTTTGCCCAAGGACATCTACCTGATCAGCAAGATGCCGAGCGACCCGCAGCAGAGCGACATCATGCCCATCGCGATCATCTCCCTCATCCTGGCCTTCCTTGCAACGCTGTACCCGAGCTGGCGCGCCAGTCGCGTCAACCCCGCGGAGGCGCTGCGCTATGAGTGAAGTGGTATTGAAGGCCCGTGGCCTCACCAAGCGTTTTCACGAGGGCCGCATCGACCTCACCGTGCTGCATGGCGTGGACCTGGACGTGCATGCCGGCGAAACGCTGGCCATCGTCGGCGCATCCGGTTCCGGCAAAAGCACGCTGCTGCACCTGATGGGCGGTCTCGATTCGCCGACCTCGGGCAAGGTCGAGTTGCTCGGCAAGGACATCGCGCATGCCGACGCCGCGGAGCAGGGGCGCCTGCGCAACCAGCACCTCGGGTTCGTCTACCAGTTCCACCACTTGCTGCCGGAATTCAGCGCGCTGGACAACGTGGCGATGCCGCTGAAGATCCGCCGCGTCGAGTCGTCGCAGGCGGCGCAGGCGGCCGCGAAGATCCTTGCGAGCGTCGGCCTGGGTGAGCGTCTTCACCATCGTCCGGCCGAGCTCTCGGGCGGCGAGCGCCAGCGCGTGGCCATTGCGCGTGCACTGGTCACGCAGCCCGCATGCGTGCTGGCTGACGAGCCCACCGGCAACCTCGACCGCAGCACCGCCGACACGGTGTTCGACCTGATGCTCGACCTCGCGCATCGGCACGGCACGGCTTTCGTGATGGTCACGCACGACCAGGAGCTGGCCAAGCGCTGCGACCGCGTGCTGCAGCTGGTGGCGGGGCGGCTCGCGGGCTGATCCGGTTTTCTCCCTTCCTTCCCTTTCGGGGGGAGGGAGTCAGTGCAGGGACTCTTCGGTTTCCCGCGCATCCAGCGGCAACACGCACAGCACCTTGCCACCCAGGGTCAGCACGAGGCCGAGCTGTCCGCCGATCTGCATCACCTGGCACACCACGCGCGGTGCATCGGACCCGGGTGCCGTCGAAGCCGACATGGCGAGCGCACGCGCCGGCGGCTGCCGCAGCATCGCGAACAGCGTTCGCGCATCGCAGTCGTGCAGCGCCTGCCGGTACACATGGAAGACCGCTTCAGCGCTGCGTTCTTCCACGTCCCGGTCGTCCTGCCGCAGCCGCAGCAACGCACGATGCAGTTGCTGCCGGCAAGCCGCCTCGGTCTTGCCACTGGCCTGTGCGATTTCCTTGAAGCTGGCTTCGAACACTTCGCGCAGCAGCACCGCGGCGCCATCGGCCGGGCTCAATCGCATGGCCAGTAGCCGCAGGGCGCGATCGATCTCTTGAGCCATGGCGGCGCGGTCTTCGGTCGAGGCGGTTTCGGGAGGCGCTGCCGATGCCTTCGCATCGGAAAGCCACTGCCGCATCCAGTTGCGCCGCCGCAACCGGTCGATGGCGAGGTTCTGCATGACGGTCGTCAGCCAGGCTTGGGCTGCATCGAGGGTGGGCCGATCGCCTTCCTCGAGCGCGCGCAGGTAGGTGTCCTGCACCACGTCTTCGGCTTCGGCCTTTTCGCCCAGCATGCGGGCCGCTGCGCGAACCAGCCGGCTTCGCATTGCCGGCAATTGCGAGAGATAGCGTTCATCGAGCATCGGCGCAGCTTGCCACAGCCCCTGCAATGTCACGAAACTGTGGACTTGTTCGTCAAGACAGTTCAACCACAGGAGTTTTTCTTGATCATGGAAACCGACGACGACACCCAGCCCGCGGCCACGGCCGAGCCGCGCAACTCCTACCTGGAGGAAAAGGCGTTCAAATCGCGCACGCTCTTGATCTTCGGCAGCATCACCGACTCGGTGGCCGCCGACGTGACCCGCCGGCTCATTGCGCTGGACGCCGACAACGCCGAGAAACCCATCGACATCCTCGTGAGCTCGCCCGGCGGACACCTGGAGTCGGGCGATGCGATCCACGACATCGTGCGTTTCATCAGCGCGCCGGTGAACATGATCGGCACCGGCTGGGTCGGCAGCGCCGCCACGCACCTGTTTCTCGCGGCCCCGCGCGAGCGGCGCGTGTGCCTGCCGAACACGCGCTTTTTGATCCACCAGCCCAGCGGCGGCGCGGGCGGGCAGGCGACCGACATCGCGATCCAGGCGCAGGAAATCATCAAGGCCCGCCAGCGCATCGCCCACGAGATCGCACGCGAGACCGGCAAGCCCATCGACGTGGTGCTGGCCGACATCGAGCGCGACCGCTGGCTCTCGGCCGAGGAGGCGGTGGAGTACGGGCTGGTCTCGCGGATCATCCAGCGCAAGACCGAGCTGAAGTAGCCGATCGGCAGGTTACTTCGGCTTGTAGGCCACCACGTCGATCTCGACCTTCGCATCGACCATCAGCCGCGCCTCGGTGGTCGAGCGGGCCGGCTTGTTCTCGCCGAAGTAGCTCATGTAGATGCGGTTGAAGGCACCAAAGTCGCGCGCGTCGTGCAGCCAGACGGTGCTCTTGCACACGTCGTCGAGCGTGGCGCCGGCCAGCGCGAGCACTTTCTTCAGGTTTTCCATCACCTGGCGCGTCTGCGCCTCGATGCCGCCCACCACGATCTCGCCGTCGGCATTGGCGGGCACCTGGCCCGACACATAGATGAAGTCGCCCGCGCGCACGGCCGGGGAGAAAGGGCGGGCCTGGCGGTCCGAGGCGACGGGCGGGGCGCCGAGGTATTCGAGAGGCATGGGAGAACTCCTGAAATGAGTGGAATGAAAGGAAATGGGATCGCAAGTATCGATCCAATCTGAAAATCTATTTCAGAATAACCCTTGAACAAGGGTTAACACGGATGATTTGGCATGAATACTGCTTCAAAGTCCGGGCCGAAAAGAAAATTTCTTTCAAAAACCCTGCCCGACCCCACGAAGGAGTTCTCCATGCCCCATGCCGCCCCCGCCGGTCTTGTCCAGCGCCTGCCCAAGCTGTCGAAGCGCAGCCTGCTGGGTGCGTCTCTCCTCGCGATGCTGTGCGCGGCGCTGCCGCATCACGAGGCGCATGCCCAGGGGCCGCGCAACTTCGCCACGCTCGCGATGGTGGCCGAGCCGCAGACGCTCGACCCGATGGCATCGACCGCCGACCTGGTCGGAACGATCATGCAGCACGTGTACGAGACGCTCTACACCTTCGATGCCAAGTGGAACGTGGTGCCCATGCTGGCCGAGACCATGCCGAAGATCTCCGCCGACGGCAAGACCTACGCGATCACCCTGCGCAAGGGCGTGATGCTGCACAACGGCCGCGAGCTCAACGCCGATGATGTGGTGGCCAGCCTGCAGCGCTGGATGGACCAGTCGCCGCGCGGCAAGGCCGTGGGCAAGGAAATCGAGAGCCTGAAGGCCAAGGGCCCGCTCGCCGTGGAGATCGTGCTGAAGGCGCCGTATGCGCCGCTGCTCTCGCAGCTCGCGCTGCCCAGCGGCATGGCCGCGATCATGGCCAAGGATTCCATCGCCTCGCCGCTGAAGGAGTTCGTGGGCACCGGCCCCTACAAGTTCAAGGAGCGCCGCCCCGACCAGTTCGTGCTGCTCACCCGCTTCGACAAGTACGCGGCGCGCAAGGAGCCCGCGAGCGGCTACGGCGGCAAGCGCGAGGCGGCGATCGAGGAGCTGCGCTTCGTGCCCGTGCCCAACGCCAGCACGCGTGTCGAGGGCGCGCTCGCGGGCCAGTACGACTTCGCCGACCTGCTGCCGGTGGAAGCGCTGCCGCGCCTGGAGAAGTCGGGCGGCAAGACCGTGCCGATCATGACGCCGTCGTTCGGCTTCCCCTACCTCGTGCTCAACACCAAGGAAGGCGTGGCCGCCAGCCAGCCGGTGCGCCAGGCCATCCAGACCGCGCTCGGCGAAGGCGAGATGCTCGCCGCCGGTTTCGGCGACACGCGCTTCTTCGTGGCTGAGGCCAACCACTTCCCCAAGGGCTCGCCGTTCTATTCGACCGCCGGCGGCGACCAGTACAACCAGCGCAACGCGGCCAAGGCCAAGGAGCTCGCGGCCAAGGCCGGCTACAAGGGCGATCCGATCCGCGTGCTCACCAGCCGCCAGTACGACTTCCACTACAACATGTCGCTGCTCATGGCCGAGCAACTCAAGCGCGCGGGCTTCAAGGTCGACCTGAACGTGGTCGACTGGGCCACGCTGGTGCAGCGCCGCAACGATTCGAAGCTCTGGGACATCTACGTGACCCACTCGGGCCAGTTCCCCGAGCCGATGCTCTCGCCGCCGCAACTGGGCGACGGCGCGCCCGGCTGGTGGGACACGCCCGCCAAGAAGTCGGCGCTGCAGGCCTTCAATGTCGAGAGCGATCCGGCCAAGCGCGGCGCGCTGTGGGGCAAGGTGCAGCAGGTCGTCTACGACGAGGTGCCGTACATCAACGTCGGCAAGTTCAACGGCCTCTCGGCCAAGAGCCCGGCGCTGGACAACTACACGCCCGCGACCTGGCCGTTCTTCTGGAACGCGAAGATCAAGTAAGCAGGAGCCGCAGCCATGCCATCGCGTCGCCAACTTCTGCAAGCCAGCGCATTGGCCTCCGGTCTCGGAGCCCTGGGCCTCACGGCCTCCACCGCACAGGCCGCAACCTCCGGCCCTGTCTACGCCTACGTCGGCACCTACAGCGACGGCGGCAAGCCGTGGCGCGGCGGGCGCGGCCTCGGCGTCCACCAGTTCGTGATGGACAGCGCGACCGGCGCGCTCAAGCCCATCCCCGGTGCGCCGCAAGCCGTTGCAAGCACGGGCAGCGACGCCAAGCTGCGCAACCCCGCATCGCTCGCGCGGCACCCGAAGCTGCCGATGCTCTATGCGGCCAATGAGTTCGAGGCGGGCTCCGTCTCGGCCTTTCGCATCGGCGCGAACGGCGCGCTGTCGTTCGTGGCCGAGATGGCCTGCGGCGGCAAGGACCCGGCGTACGTCAGCGTGCATCCGGATGGCCGCTTTCTCTTCACCGCGAACTACGCGAGCGGCGACGTGAGCGTGATCGCGCTGCGCACCGACGGCGGCTTCGATTCGGATGTCGCAGCCGTCGTCTACAAGGACGCAGCAGCCTGCGGCGCCACGCCCTGCAAGCCGGGCGCCGACGTGGTGCCGGCAGCGGCCCGCTCGCACGAAGGCTTTGCCACGAGCGACCACGACGGCCCGCACGCGCACATGGTGCACAGCGACCCGACGGGCAACTTCGTGCTGGTTGCCGACCTTGGCCTCGACCGCGTGATCTCGTACCGCTTCGACCGCAAGACCGGCGTGCTGAGCCAGCCCAGCACCGTCGCGGTTTCGGAAAGCTCGGGCGCGCGCCACTTCGTCTTTCACCCGAACGGCAAGTGGCTCTACCTCGTGAACGAAGAGGCCTCGACCATCGCCTTCATGCGCTACGACAGCGCCACCGGCGTGCTCACGCTGGTGAGCGAAACCTCGGCGCTGCCGCAAGGCTTCAAGGGCACCAGCTACGCCTCGGGCATCCGCATGCTGCCGGACGGCCAGCACTTCGTGTCGCTGAACCGCCTGCACGATTCGATCTCGCTCTTCAAGATCGACGCCCGCACCGGCGCCCCCACGCTCGTGCGCGAGGAGTGGACGCGCGGCAACTACCCGCGCAGCTGCACGCTCGATCCGAGCGGCCGTTTTCTCTATGTGTGCCACAACAAGCAGGGCGACAACGTCACGGTCTTCCGCGTGAAGAAGGGCGACATCCAGTTCACCGGCCAGTACGTGGCAGTGGGCAGCGCAGCCGCCATCGAGTTCTCGTCGTGATGAAGATGAAAAGTGCTTCGCTTCGCTACATCGCCTCCCGCGCAGGCGGGATGCTCATCGTGCTGGCCATCGTGGCGGTGCTGGTCTTCGTGCTCACGCGTGCCGCCTCGGGCGACCCGGTCTCGGTGCTGCTGGGCGACCAGGCCACGGCCGCGGACATCGCCCGCGTGCAGAAGGAATACGGCCTCGATAAACCCCTGCCCGTGCAGTTCGGCTACTGGCTGCGCGAAGTGCTGCAGGGCAACCTGGGCACCTCCATCTTCCTGCAGCGCCCGGTGACGCAGGCGCTGTGGGAGCGCGCCGAGCCCACCACCTTGCTCGCGCTCCTGGCGGTAGCCATCGCGGCCTTGATCGGCGTGCCCTGCGGCATCGTCTCGGCCGTGTTCCGCGGGCGCATGGTCGACCAGCTCTTCACCGGCATCGCGATGCTCGGCGCAAGCATCCCGAGCTTCTGGCTCGGGATCGTGCTGATCCAGATCTTCGCGGT
>NZ_JAUSSG010000009.1 GCF_030812215.1 Variovorax boronicumulans
CTGCTGGTCGCGGTGCTCAGGCCGGACGATGTCGAAGTCGACAGGCTGGAGATGCTGCTCGTCGCCGTGCTCAGGCCGGACGACGTCGAAGTCGACAGGCTACGGATGCTGCTCGTAGCGGTGCTCAGACCAGAGGAAGTCGAGGTCGACAGGCTGTTAATGCTGCTCGTGGCAGTGCTCAGGCCGCTCGACGTCGAGGTCGAGAGACTCGTGATGCTGGTCGATAGGCTGGTGTTGCTGGTGCTCAACTGCGCGACGGTCACCGCGTCCTGCTGTGCCGCGCCATCGGCCAGGTTGGTGATGCGTCGCGTCGGTGTGGCGCCGGACGCACCCACCGAGACTTCCGACGCCGGAGCTGCCGTGCCGGTCATGTAGCCGGCACCGGTTGGCGAAGTCGCGGCGGTGGTCGAGCTCGAACCCAGCGCCACCGAGTCGTTGGTGCGCACCACCGCACCGTTGCCCAAAGCGGTGCCCTTGGTCACGGTGGTCACTGCGCTCAAGGGGGTGCCGCCCGCATCGGCGTTATCGCCGAAGGCCGCGCCGCCGCCGCCCGCACGCGAACCCGTGCCAAAAGCCGTCGAGCCTGTTGCCAACGAACCGGTGCCCATGGCGATCGCATTCACACCTGTGGCCTGGGCACCCTGGCCTATCGCGATGGCACCCGCCTGGGTAGCGTTGGCATTGGAGCCCAAAGCCATCGCATTGGTATTGCTGGCGTTGGCCTGGTCGCCCAGGGCGATGCTGCGCAGGCCCGACGCCTTGCTCTGGTTGCCGATGGCTACCGCGGCGAAATTCGATGCGACGTTGCCCACACCCAGTGCCAGCGAATTGCCGCCGCTGGCGTTGGCAGCATTGCCGAATGCAGAACTCGAACCGCCAGTAGCCCTGGCGGTGACGCCAATCGCCGTGTCCTGCGTCCCCGATGCCAACGCGCCGTTGCCGAGTGCCGTCGCGTCGGTGTTGGCCGCATTGGCGTTGACGCCAATCGCCGTACTGGTTCCGACGCTCGCCTTCGCCCCATTGCCGATGGCGGTGATGCCGCTGCCGCTGCCGGAGGCACTCGCCCCGTCACCGATGGCGAGACCAAAGATGCTGTTGACGCTTGCACCACGTCCGACCGCGATACCCGAGGTGGCCGTCGCGGCCACCGACGACTGCCCGCCGATAGAAATCGAATTGGCCGCAAGGGCTGCCGATCCACCGGAGGCATTGGCGCCAATTGCAGTGGCCCCGTCTCCGGCTGCCTTCGCCGTCCAGCCGAGAGCCATGGAACGGTCTCCAGCAGCGTTCGCTCCAGCACCGACGGCAACACCGCGACTCCCAGAGACAGACGAAACCGCCCCGATCGCCACGCCGTTCTCCGCGCCGTCACCGCTCGATGCGCCGCTGCCGAACACGGCTGAGCTCTTACCGTTGGCGTTCGCGAGAGGGCCGAACGCCACGGCGCCGTTCCTGGCCTGAGCCCCGTTACCAAACGCCGTCGAAGGAGCCAGGTTCGAGCTGTCGCCAATGGCAAGCGCATTGGTGCCGAAAGCCATGTCGTTGCCAAAAACAGCATTGGCGTTGTTGCCGAATGCGGTTGTCCCATTGACGCCGGTCGCCCGGGCACCCACGCCGATCGCAACGTTGTTGAGGCCGCTAGCAAAGCTGTTTTGCCCCAGAGCCATCGCCCCCGCCCCCGACGCGGCATTGGCGTTCTGGCCGATGGCAACGCCAGCATCTGCACCGCTAGCGACAATAGCTTGCCCCCCGATGGCGACCGAATTCGCGCCCAGCGCCCTGGCCGCCGCTGTCCCGCTGGCACCGATGGCTGTCGAACCGACACCGCTTGCAGTTGCACCAGCTCCCACCGCCGTCGCGTAATTACTGGTTGCATTCGCGCCAACACCGATGGCCGAGGAATTGGTGCCGGTAGCACCCCCTTCATTGCCGCCAATAGCCAGGGAATTGGTGCCGCTTGCAACAGCTTGGCCGCCGATCGCCACTGCGTCTTGGGCGGAAGCCTTCGCGCCGGTGCCGATTGCCATGGGATCACCTGCCGCCGTATTGGACAAGGCAGTCGAATTCGCACCGAAGGCAATTGACGATCCGGAGGTCACCGCCACCGCGTTGGCGTTCGCACCAACCGCAATGCTGGTATTTCCGCGCGCACGGGAGTTGAAGCCCATGGCGACGCTGCTGATTCCGGAAGCCTGGGCTTGGTGTCCCACCGCAGTCGCCAGTTGGCCAGCGAGCGCCGCCATGCCCACAGCCGTCCCACCTACACCGGTTACCGTCGTGAATGAGCCGAACAATGTCACGCCGAGGAAGTTGCCACCATTGGCAGAACAACCTGCGACGGTGGACCAGACGCCGCTGCCATCAGTCGGATTGGCGGTCGCTCCATAAGGCGTTGTTCCGTCCGGACCGGTACCGCCGCCAGTCGTGCAACTGCCAACCGGAGGGCCAATGATGATGGCGTTCGCATCCTGCATCACACCAAGCGATGCGATGGCAATCGTCAGGGCGGTGGCTGATGCTGCAAGACGCGAACTGCTTCGCTTTCCTCGGGCAGATGTAACCTCCGATGCTGCTACCCACGCGCCGAGCGACTCGTTCCAGATGCTTCTATAAGACTTGTTCATTGAATTCGCTCGGTTTGCAAGGAGAAGAAATAGATCAACACTTGTGCAGTAGCCGCCATGCCCACTGCCAGATGTCGCGCACAAAGAGAGCGCGCGTTTACAAAGAATGCTGGACTCTACGCAGTCGTTTACATTCTTGGTGCAGCGCAGTAGTCAAAAATTTCGACCAGATGATTTAGTTCACAAAATCTAACGATGGCTTGCTCTGTTGCGATAGCAGCCGTTGCGGACAGGAGACGACATGGGTCGCGCCCCATAAAATCGCAGCCCCTTTCCCCCCGGCCTTTGCCGCTGGCGGGTCGCCCAGGCCGTATTCACAAAATAACCAATGACCCCCAGCACCGGCCTGCGCATCGGCATCACCATCGGCCTCCACCACGAGGCCGAAACCCTCTGGAACAACGGCATCAAGCAAAACGCCGTCTTCCTGGCCGAAGCGCTCAAGCATTGCCCGAGCGTCGCCTCGGTCGTGCTGGTCAACACCACGGCCGTCCCCATCACCCCCGCCCTGCCCTGGGACCAGTCGCGCTGGCCTACCGTGACCTTCGAGGCGGCCAAGGACAGCGTCGACGTGCTGATCGAGCTCGGTGGCCAGATCGACGGCGCGCAGACCGATTACCTGAAGCAGCGCGGCGCGCGGCTCGTGTCGTACTGCTGCGGCTTCGAGTACGTGCACGCCATGGAGTCGATGCTGTTCAACAAGCCGCTCTGGGGCCAGAACCTGTACATCAACCAGCGCTACGACGACATCTGGATGGTTCCGCAGGTCGCCAACATCAGCCAGCCGTTCTTCGAGGTGCTGCGCCGCACCGAGGCGCGCCCCGTGCCTTTCGTCTGGAGCCCGGTGTTCCTCGACGAGCGCAGCCGCGCCCTGCCCGATGCCGGCGTATACCAGCCGCGCAGCGGGCCGCGCCGGCTCAGCGTGATGGAGCCGAACATCAATGTCGTGAAGTTCTGCCTCTATCCGATCCTCGTTGCCGAGCTGTCCTACCGCGCACGGCCCGAGGCCATCGCCCTGCTGCAGGTCACCAACTCCGAACGGATGGCCAAGGAGAACATGGAATTCATCACGCTGATGAACCAGCTCGACCTGGTCCGCCAGCACAAGGCGGTGTTCCTGGGCCGTCACGAAACGCCCGTATTCCTCGCGCAGAACACCGACATCGTGGTCTCCCACCAGTGGGAGAACCCGCTCAACTACTTCTATCTGGAAACCTGCTGGCAGGGCTACCCGCTGGTGCACAACGCCCACCTGTGTGCCGACCTCGGCTACTACTACCAGGGCAACGACGTGGCCGCGGGCAGCGCCCGCGTGCTCGAAGCCATCGACACCCATGATGCGGAGGCCACCGCTTACCGTGAGCGCCAGCGCGGCCTGATCGACCGTTACCTTCCCGGCAACACAGCGGCCACCGAGGTCTACAACCAGCTGCTGCTCGGCTTGATGCAGCGCCCCGCCCGATAAACGGAAACCTTCATGCTTGATCCTTCCGAGCTTCGGCAGTTTTTCCCCGTGGTCGTGTCACCCAGCCACGACGGCAAGTTCTTCCAGAACTATGTGACCTCGCTGCTGAACTTCGCCATCGAGTCCGAACGCGCCGGCATGCGCATGCAGGTGCTGTTCCACCAAGGCGAGAGCCTGGTCACGCGCGCGCGAAACAACTGCGTGGCCCAGTTCCTGGCCAACCCGCAGTGGACGCACCTGTTCTGGATCGACGCCGACATCGGCTTCTCGGCGCAGGCCGCCTTTCGGCTGCTGCTGTCGGGCTACGACATCGCGGCCGGCGTCTACCCGCTCAAGCGCGAGAACTGGCCTGCCGAGGGCGTGCCCGTGGGCACGACGCAGCAGCAGTTCGAAGCCACCTTCACCCGCTACACGGTCAACGCCAAGGCGTCCGAAATCACCTCGCAGGTCGAGCTCGAAGTGCAGCCCGACGGCTTCATGAAGATGACCGAGGCGCCAACCGGCTTCATGGTGATCAAGCGCGCCGTGTTCGAGCGGCTCATGGCGAGCTACCCCGACCTTAACTACGTGCCCGACAGCATCGGCGAGACCGACCGGGGCCTGCACTACCGCTTCTTCGACGTGATGGTCGACCCCGAGACGCGCCGCTACCTGTCGGAAGACTACGGTTTCTGCCGCTTGTGGTCGGGACTGGGCGAGTCGATCTACATCGACGCGAACTCCAACCTGAGCCACCAGGGCGCCAAGATGTACCGCGGCGATTTCGCCAGTTCGCTGCTGACCTCGCTGCCGCACGCGGTGGGCGGCCCCGCCGGTGCGACGATGGTGCTCAAGGGCCAGGAATACCTGACGCCGAATCTCCCTGGCTGAGCAAGCGCAGCGCCCAAGAAAAAGCCCCGTCGAAACGGGGCTTTTTCAATGAGGCTGCCTGATGAAGATCAGGCTGCCGCTGTCTCCGCCACCTTGTAGTCGTCGATCTTGTCGAAGTTCAGGTATTGGTAGATCTGGCTGCTCGATGCATCGAGCACGCCCGTCGCGGCCATGTATTCCTCGCGCGTCGGGATGCGGCCCAGGCGCGAGCAGATCGCGGCCAGTTCGGCCGAGCCGAGGTACACATTCGTGTTCTTGCCCAGGCGGTTCGGGAAGTTGCGGGTGCTGGTCGACATCACCGTCGCGCCTTCGCGCACCTGCGCCTGGTTGCCCATGCACAGCGAGCAGCCCGGCATTTCGGTGCGGGCGCCGGCGTTGCCGAACACGCCGTAGTGGCCTTCTTCGGTGAGCTGCTGCGCATCCATCTTGGTGGGCGGTGCGATCCACAGCTTGACCGGGATGTCGCGCTTGCCTTCGAGCAGCTTCGACGCGGCGCGGAAGTGGCCGATGTTGGTCATGCACGAACCGATGAACACTTCGTCGATCACGGCACCGGCCACGTCGCTCAGCGTCTTCACGTCGTCCGGGTCGTTCGGGCAGGCCACGATGGGTTCGTGGATCTCGGCCAGGTCGATCTCGATGACGGCGGCGTAGTCGGCGTCGGCATCGCCCTTGAGCAGTTGCGGGTCCTTGAGCCAGGCTTCCTGGGCGGCGATGCGGCGGGCCAGCGTGCGGGCATCGGCGTAGCCTTCGGCAATCATCCACTTCATCAGCGTGATGTTGCTGTTGATGTACTCGATGATCGGTTCCTTGTTCAGGTGCACCGTGCAGCCGGCGGCCGAACGTTCGGCCGAGGCGTCGCTCAGTTCGAAGGCTTGCTCCACCTTCAGGTCGGGCAGGCCTTCGATTTCGAGGATGCGGCCCGAGAAGATGTTCTTCTTGCCTTGCTTGGCCACGGTCAGCAGGCCCGACTTGATGGCGTACAGCGGAATCGCGTTGACCAGGTCGCGCAGCGTGACGCCGGGCTGCATCTTGCCCTTGAAGCGCACCAGCACCGATTCGGGCATGTCCAGCGGCATCACGCCGGTGGCGGCCGCGAAGGCCACGAGACCGGAGCCCGCGGGGAAGCTGATGCCGATGGGGAAGCGGGTGTGGCTGTCGCCGCCCGTGCCCACGGTGTCGGGGGTCAGCAGGCGGTTGAGCCAGCTGTGGATCACGCCGTCGCCCGGGCGCAGCGAGACGCCGCCGCGGTTGGCCATGAACTCGGGGAGTTCGTGGTGCATCTTGACGTCGACCTTCTTCGGGTACGCCGCCGTGTGGCAAAACGACTGCATCACGAGGTCTGCCGAGAAGCCCAGGCATGCCAGGTCCTTCAGCTCGTCGCGCGTCATCGGGCCGGTGGTGTCCTGCGAGCCGACCGAGGTCATCTTGGGTTCGCAGTACGTGCCCGGGCGAACGCCGGTGCCTTCGGGCAGGCCGCAGGCGCGGCCGACCATCTTCTGTGCGAGCGAGTAGCCCTTCTTGGTGTCGACCGGGCTCTGCGGCAGGCGGAACAGCGTCGAGACCGGCAGGCCCAGCGCTTCGCGTGCCTTGGCCGTGAGGCCGCGGCCGATGATCAGCGGAATGCGGCCGCCGGCGCGCACTTCGTCGAACAGCACGTCGCTCTTGACGGTGAATTCGGCGATGACCTTGCCGTCCTTCAGCGCCTTGCCGTCGTAGGGACGCAGCTCGACCACGTCGCCCATGTTCATCTGCGTCACGTCGAGCTCGATCGGCAGTGCGCCCGAGTCTTCCATCGTGTTGTAGAAGATCGGCGCGATCTTGCCGCCGAGGCAGACGCCGCCGAAGCGCTTGTTCGGAACGAAGGGAATGTCTTCGCCGGTGAACCACAGCACCGAATTGGTGGCGCTCTTGCGCGACGAACCCGTGCCGACCACGTCGCCGGCATAGGCCACGAGGTGGCCGCGCGCGCGCAGGTCTTCGATGAACTTCACCGGGCCGCGCTTGCCGTCTTCTTCAGGGACGATGCCGGGGCGGGCGTTCTTGTGCATCGCCAGGGCGTGCATCGGGATGTCGGGACGCGTCGTCGCATCGGGTGCGGGCGACAGGTCGTCGGTGTTGATTTCGCCAGCCACCTTGAAGATGCTGACGGTGATGCTCTCGGGCACTTCGGGACGGCTGGTGAACCACTCGGCATCGGCCCAGCTTTGCAGCACGCCCTTGGCGTTGGCATTGCCCTTGTCGGCCTTTTCCTTGACGTCGTGGAACTGGTCGAACATCAACAGGGTTTTCTTCAGGCCCTCGGCCGCCACGGCACCGACTTCGGCGTCGTCCAGCAGGTCGATCATCGGGCTGATGTTGTAGCCGCCGAGCATGGTGCCGAGCAGTTCGGTGGCGCGGGCGCGCGAAAGAAACGCGCTCTTCTCGGTGCCATGCGCCACGGCGGCGAGGTAGCTTGCCTTGACCTTGGCCGCGTCGTCCACGCCGGCGGGCACGCGATAGGTGAGCAGGTCCAGCAGGAAGGCGCCGTCCTTTTCGTTCGCGCTCTTGAGGAGCTCGATCGCTTCAGAGGTCTGCTTCGCGCTCAGGGGCAGCGGCGGGATACCGAGCGCGGCGCGTTCGGCAACATGGTCAACGTAGGCTTGCAACATCTTCTTTTCTCCGGAAACTGACTGGCGGGTGTGCAGCGCGGCAAGCAAGAGCCGCGCCGCATCCCGTGGGGGCTCTTACTTCTTGGCCGGGTCGGCGCCTTCGAAAAGGCTCTTCGGCGGGTTCTTCTTCATTTCTTCGGCAAAGGCGACCTGGGCAGCCGTCTGGCATTCGTCGGCGATGCGCAGGCCAGCCTTCTGGTTCATCAGCATCGACTTGTTGCCCAGCTGGAGCCACATGGCGCCGGCACGCGGGTCTTCGAGGCGGATGGCGCCAGTGCGGCTTTCGACCGGGTGCATGCGGTACTTCAGGCCCTTGGTGGTCACGTTGAAGAAGCCGGGCTTCTTCTCGTCTTCGGTCACGGTCACGTCGGCGCCGAGTTCGCACTGGGCCTTGCCGGTGGACACGCGCTTGGCGACTTCCAGGTCGGCGTCGGTCAGCACGACGTTGGTTTCGTCGGCGATCGGCGTGACCTCCTCGACAGCCTTGGCCGCCTTGCGGGTGACCTGGCGCTTGGGCGGCGCCTTCTTCTTGGCTTCGGTGGACTTGGCGGCCGGCTTGGCGGGCGCCGCGGTCTGTGCCATGGCACCGAACGGCAGAGCCAGGGCCAATGCGGCGATCAGGGCAATTTTCTTCATGTGTGGGTTTCCTTGAGGCTGGGTTCGAAGGTTTCGTTTCAGGAGGCCGCGAATGCAAACCAGGCTTTCGCCTCGGAGGGCAACGCGCGCCCTGTTGCGTGGGCGCGCGTCAGAACCTGCCAGAAGTGGCGGTAGCTCGCGCGGTCGTGCAATGTGCCATCAATTTGTGTCGGAGCCCAATCCGCAGCTGCGGCTTTTGCAATGATTTGTGTAGCAACCTGGATCTGCGCCTCGTCAGGCGCGAAGGCCTCCAGGATGGGGCGGATCTGGTTCGGATGGATGCTCCACATGCGCGTGTAGCCAAATTCGGTGGCGGCCTTGCGGGCCGCGACGCGCATCGCATCGGTGTTGTTGAACTCGGTGACCACGCAGTGCGAGGGCACCTTGCCGTAGGCGTGCGCCGCCGAGGCGATGGCCAGCTTGGCGCGCACTACCAACGGATGGGTGAACTGACCGGCCGCGCCCATACCGTCGGCGGGAATGGCGCCGGCATGCGCCGACACGAAATCCATCAGGCCGAAGCTGAGCGACTGCACGCGCGGATGCGCGGCGATCTCGAAAGCGTTGTGCACCGCCAGGGGCGATTCGATCAGCACGTGCAGCGGCAGCGCCTCGGCGTCGGCCGCTTCGAGCGCGGCAACGGCCTGCAACACGTCGGCCACCGATTCGACCTTGGGCACCATCAGGTGGCTCAGGCGCTGGCCGGCGCGTCCGGCAATGGTGATCACGTCGCCCGCGAAGGCCGGGTGGTCGACCGGGTGCACACGCACACCGACGCGCATGCCGAGCTTCGCCGCCAGCGCCAGTTCGGTAACGAGGGCGGCGTGCTCGGCCTCGCCGCCCACCGGGGCGCCGTCTTCGCAATCGAGGGTGACGTCGAACACGCAGGCGCCGAACTCCTCGGCCATCTCGGCCTGGAGCGCGAGGCTCTTCTTCATGCGCGCTTCGACGCCGCTGTAGTGGTCGCACACAGGCAGCGTCACTGCGCCTGCTTGCGCGCCGAGCAGCACTTCAGCGGGGTGAACGACCTGGGTCATGCCTTCTTACGCCTTCTTCTGCGCCACGATGAACATGCGCGGAAAGGCGAGCAATCGCTTGCCGTCGGTGCGGGCGGGATAGGCCTCGTTCACGCGGCGTTCGTATTCCGCGAGGTAGCTCGCCTGCAGGTCGGGCGGGAGCCGGTCGACGAAGGGTTTCAAGCCCGTACCGCGCACCCATTCGACGATGGAAGCGGCGTCCGCCATGCGGTGCTGGTAGATCGTGTGCCAGACATCGACGTTGGCCGCATGCGGCGCCAAGAGGTCGTAATAACCGCCGAGCGGCAGCAGCTTGGTACGCAGCCGGTCGGCATCGCCGATGGGCTCGGCCCAGGGCGCTTCGGCAGCCAGCGCGCGCATCAGGCGGTGCGTGGGCTCCTGGCGGTTGTCGGGCATCTGGACGGCGAGCACGCCGCCCGGGGCCAGCGCGTCGAACAGGCGCGGGATCAGTGTTTCGTGATCCGGCACCCATTGCAGGGACGCGTTGGCGTAAATGAGATCGGGCGCTTGGTCTTGCGGCGCCCAGGTCGCGATGTCGCTCAACTCGAAGCGCGCGCCGGGCAGGCGCTCGCGCGCGCTGGCCAGCATGGCTTCGGAGTTGTCGGTCCCGAGGGCTTGCGCCTTCGGGAACCGGTTGACCAGCAGCTCGGTGGAGTTGCCCGGCCCGCAACCGAGGTCGACCACGCGGTCGGCTTCGGCCAACGGCACCCGCGCCAGGAGTTCCTGCGCGGGTCGTGTGCGCTCGTCCTCGTAGCGACGGTAGAGCGCGGGGTTCCAGTCGAGCATGCTGCGGGGCCTTGCTTACAGCAGGTGGGCCACGCCGGCGCGTTCGCCTTCGAGTTCTTCGAGGGTCTTGTTGATGCGTTCCTGGCTGAAGGCGTCGATCTCCAGGCCTTCGACCAGCTTGTACTCACCGTTTTCGCAGGTGACCGGGAAGCCGAACATCACGTCCTTCGGAATGCCGTACTGGCCGTCCGACGGGATGCCCATCGTGACCCACTTGCCGTTGGTGCCCAGGGCCCAGTCGCGCATGTGGTCGATGGCAGCGTTGGCAGCCGAGGCAGCCGACGACAGGCCGCGTGCTTCGATGATGGCCGCGCCGCGCTTGCCGACGGTCGGCAGGAAGGTGTTGGCGTTCCATTCCTGGTCGTTGATCATCTTGGCGACGCTTTCGCCATTGATCGTGGCGAAACGGTAGTCGGCGTACATCGTGGGCGAGTGGTTGCCCCAGACGGTGAGCTTTTCGATGTCGGCCACAGCCTTGCCGGTCTTGGCGGCGATCTGGCTGGCGGCACGGTTGTGGTCCAGGCGCAGCATGGCGGTGAAGTTCTTGCGCGGCAGGTCGGGCGCGCTCTTCATGGCGATGTAGGCGTTGGTGTTGGCGGGGTTGCCGACCACCAGAACCTTGACGTTGCGGCTGGCGACGGCGTTGAGAGCCTTGCCTTGTGCCGTGAAGATGGCACCGTTGACGGCCAGCAGTTCGGCGCGTTCCATGCCGGGGCCGCGGGGACGCGAGCCGACCAGGAGGGCGTAGTCAGCATCCTTGAAGGCGGTCATCGGGTCGCCGTGGGCTTCCATGCCGGCCAAGAGCGGGAAGGCGCAATCGTCCAGCTCCATCATCACGCCCTTGAGCGCCTTCTGGGCCTTCTCATCGGGGATTTCGAGCAGTTGCAGGATGACCGGCTGGTCTTTGCCGAGCATTTCGCCGGATGCGATACGGAACAACAGGGCGTAACCGATTTGACCGGCGGCACCGGTAACGGCAACGCGGACGGGCTTTTTGCTCATGGGAAGACTCCAGAAGGTGATGAAACGGGGTCGGCGCTCTCGTGGGGCGCCAAGGTCCGACGGGGGAAACAGTGTCCCGCGGCGCGAGACCGGCCCGCATTTTAAGCCGATTCAATGAGCCTCGTCTTATGTCTTATATAAGATATCCTCGGGGGCGACGCCAAGGCGCACCCCACCGCTGCCATGAACACCCCCACCGCCCTCGACGAGCCCGCGACGCCGTCCTTCAGTCCGCTCTACCAGCAGATCAAGACATTGATCCTGCAGAGCCTGCAGGCGGGCGAGTGGAAGCCCGGCGAACCCATTCCGAGCGAGATGGACCTGGCCGTACGTTTTCGCGTGAGCCAGGGCACGGTGCGCAAGGCCATCGACGAACTCTCGGCCGAAAACCTGGTGGTGCGGCGCCAGGGCAAGGGCACCTTCGTCGCTACGCATGCCGAGCAACATGTGCAGTACCGCTTCCTCAAGCTCGTACCCGATGCCGGCGACCCGAGCATTGAAGGCCCCGCCGAACGGACCATCGTCGACTGCAAGCGCCTGCGCGCATCGGCCGACGTGGCGCGCGCGCTCGGCCTTCGCACCGGCGACGCCGTGCTGCAGGTGCGCCGCGTGCTCGCCTATGCGGGCGTGCCGACCATCCTGGAAGACCTCTGGCTGCCCGGCACGCCCTTCAAGGGACTCACGGCCGAGCGCCTGCGCGCATGGCCCGGCCCGATGTATGCGCTCTTCGAGACCGAGTTCGGCGTGCGCATGGTGCGTGCCGAAGAAAAAATCCGTGCGGTGCTGCCCGATGCGGAGCAAGCTGCGCTGCTCGCGGTGACGTCGCAGATGCCGCTGCTGAGCGTCGAACGCGTGGCGCACACGTACCACGACATGCCGATGGAGTTGCGCCGAGGTCTCTATCGCACCGACACGCACCACTATCGCAACCAGCTCGGCTGACGACGCATCGACATGGACCATCGAACCAACCGCCTCGAAGCACCCGCACAGCGGGAACAACACGCTACGAAGTCAATAGCATCCGACTGCTGCGGTGCGCCGACTCGAGCGCGTTCGATGCGCAATGGTGCATTGCAATAGAATTTTGCGTTGTTTGCATTTCCGCAGAAGAAACAAAAGCGTTCGCTCTCAGAACAAGCCAACAAGTCACAAAGCCACGAAAGCATCCCCTCAATGACAGAGCTTGCAACTCCCCCCCGGCCACCGCGTCGCGAATTCCGAAACATCAACGCGTTCACCGATCTCACGACGTATCGGCTGCCGCCGGCCGGCATCGTGTCGATCCTGCACCGCGTCAGCGGCGTGATCATGTTCCTGCTGCTGCCGTTCATCATCTGGATGTTCGACACCTCGCTCTCATCTGACTATTCGTTCGCCAAATTCAAGGCCGCATTCAACAGCGGCCTTGGTTTCGTTCCGGGATGGTTTTTCAAGCTTGTCGCACTTGCGCTGATCTGGGCCTACCTGCACCACTTCATCGCGGGCCTGCGCCACCTCTGGATGGACGTGAGCCACGCCGCAGTGACCAAGGAATTCGGCCACACCTCGGCCGTGGTCACGCTGGCACTGAGCGTTCTGCTCACCGTGGTGCTCGGCGCCAAGCTGTTCGGCCTGTACTGAGAAGGAGCCCCCCATGTCTGTGAATTACGGCTCCAAGCGCATCGTCGTCGGCGCTCATTACGGTTTGCGCGACTGGCTCAGCCAGCGCATCACGGGCGGCCTGATGGCGCTCTTCACGATCATCCTGCTCGCGCAGATGATCTTCACGCGCGGCCCGATCGGCTACGACCTGTGGGCGGGCATCTTCGCCGCGCAGTGGATGAAGGTGCTGACCTTCTCCGTGATCGTCTCCCTGCTCTATCACGTGTGGGTCGGCATGCGCGACGTGTGGATGGACTACGTCCAGCCCGTCGGCATCCGTCTCGTGCTGCAAATTTTCACCATCGTCTGGCTTGTCGGTTGTGCGGGTTGGGCCATTCAAGTGCTTTGGAAGATCTGACCTGACATCCCCACCATGACCTACACAAAAGAACAAATCACCAAGCGCAAGTTCGACGTCGTGATCGTCGGCGCCGGCGGCTCCGGCATGCGCGCCTCGCTGCAACTGGCACGCGCCGGCCTCAACGTGGCCGTGCTCTCCAAGGTGTTCCCCACGCGTTCGCACACCGTCGCTGCACAAGGCGGCGTGGGCGCGTCGCTCGGCAACATGAGCGAGGACAACTGGCACTACCACTTCTACGACACGATCAAGGGCTCCGACTGGCTCGGCGACCAGGATGCGATCGAGTTCATGTGCCGCGAAGCACCGAAGGTCGTGTACGAGCTCGAGCACTTCGGCATGCCCTTCGACCGCAACCCCGACGGCACGATCTACCAGCGTCCCTTCGGCGGCCACACGGCCAACTACGGCGAGAAGCCCGTGCAGCGCGCCTGCGCCGCGGCCGACCGCACCGGCCACGCGATGCTGCACACGCTCTACCAAAAGAACGTGGAAGCGCGCACCCAGTTCTTCGTCGAATGGATGGCGCTGGACCTCATTCGTGACGACGAAGGCGACGTGGTCGGCGTGACCGCACTCGAAATGGAAACCGGCGACCTGCACATCCTGCAGGCCAAGACCGTGCTGCTCGCCACCGGCGGCGCGGGCCGCATCTTCCAGGCCTCGACCAACGCCTTCATCAATACCGGCGACGGCCTCGGCATGGCGGCGCGCTCGGGCATTCCGCTGCAGGACATGGAGTTCTGGCAGTTCCACCCGACCGGCGTGGCCGGCGCGGGCGTGCTGCTGACCGAAGGCTGCCGTGGCGAAGGCGCCATCCTGCTGAACAGCAACGGCGAACGCTTCATGGAGCGCTATGCGCCCACGCTGAAGGACCTGGCGCCGCGCGACTTCGTCTCGCGCTCGATGGACCAGGAAATCAAGGAAGGCCGAGGCTGCGGTCCCAACAAGGACTACGTGCTGCTCAAGCTCGACCACCTGGGCGCAGACACCATCCACAAGCGCCTGCCCTCGGTGTACGAAATCGGCGTCAACTTCGCCAACGTCGACATCACCAAGGAACCGATTCCCGTGGTGCCGACCATCCACTACCAGATGGGCGGCATCCCGACCAACATCCATGGCCAGGTCGTCATCCAGAAGGGCGAGGACAACAGCGCCGTGGTGAACGGCCTCTACGCGGTGGGCGAATGCTCCTGCGTGA
This sequence comes from Variovorax boronicumulans, assembly GCF_030812215.1. Lineage (GTDB taxonomy): Bacteria > Pseudomonadota > Gammaproteobacteria > Burkholderiales > Burkholderiaceae_C > Variovorax > Variovorax boronicumulans_C. Next base: position 14,278 of record NZ_JAUSSG010000009.1, read on the forward strand.
GCGTGCACGGCGCGAACCGCCTGGGCACCAACTCGCTGCTCGACCTCTTGGTGTTCGGCCGCGCGGCCGGCAACCACATCGTCGAGTTCAACGACAAGCTGAAGGAACACAAGGACCTCCCGAAGGATGCGGCCGACCGCACGCTGGAGCGCCTGAACCGCCTCGAATCGGCCACCACCGGCGAGTACGCGCAGGACGTGGCCGGCGAGATCCGCGCCGTCATGCAGCAGCACGCCGCAGTGTTCCGCAAGCAAGCCTCGATGGACGAAGGCGTGGTCAAGATCGCCGCCGTGCGCGAGCGCGTCAATGCCATCGGCCTGAAGGACAAGTCGAAGGTGTTCAACACCGCCCGCATCGAAGCGCTGGAAGTCGACAACCTGATCGAAGTGGCGCAGGCCACGATGGTCTCCGCCGCTGCCCGCAAGGAATGCCGCGGCGCCCACACGGTGGAAGACTACGAACGTCCCGCGGACGATCCGGTCGCACCGCTCGGTCGCGACGACGCCAACTGGATGAAGCACACGCTCTGGTACAGCCAGGACAACCGCCTCTCGTACAAGCCGGTCAAGCTGCAGCCGCTCACGGTGGCCTCGGTTCCGCCGAAGGTCCGCACGTTCTAAGTCACGGCTAACAGTCAGCCAAGTAAAAGCATTCACAAGGTCACTACGATGAAGCGCACATTCCAGATCTACCGCTACGACCCGGACAAGGACGCCAAGCCCTACATGCAGACGGTCGAGATCGAACTCGACGGCCACGAACGCATGCTGCTGGACGCCCTGATGAAGCTCAAGGCGCAAGACCCGACGCTGTCGTTCCGCCGCTCGTGCCGCGAAGGCGTCTGCGGTTCCGACGCGATGAACATCAACGGCAAGAACGGCCTGGCCTGCCTCACCAACATGCTCACGCTCAAGGGCACGATCGTGTTGAAGCCGCTGCCGGGTCTGCCCGTCATTCGCGACCTGATCGTGGACATGACGCAGTTCTTCAAGCAGTACAACTCGATCAAGCCGTACCTGCAGAACGACAACGTGCCGCCCGAAAAGGAACGCCTGCAGTCGCCCGAAGAGCGCGAAGAGCTCAACGGCCTGTACGAGTGCATCCTGTGCGCGAGCTGCTCCACGAGCTGCCCGAGCTTCTGGTGGAACCCCGACAAGTTCGTGGGCCCGGCCGGTCTCCTGCAGGCCTACCGCTTCATCGCCGACAGCCGCGACGAAGCCACCGCCGAGCGCCTGGACAACCTGGAAGACCCGTACCGCCTGTTCCGCTGCCACACGATCATGAACTGCGTCGATGTGTGCCCGAAGAGCCTGAACCCCACCAAGGCCATCGGCAAGATCAAGGAATTGATGGTGCGCCGCGCCATCTGAAGCCATGACCCCCACGTTCGGCACTGACGTGTCCTCTCTGCCCCCCGAGGGGGCCGCGGCCGCCTTGGGAGCGGCCCGGCGGCGGCCGGAGCCGCCCACCGCGGACGCTGGCGAGCCACTCAGCGAACGTGCGCTGAGCAAGCTGAAATGGCGTTGCCGGCGCGGCCTGCTCGAGAACGACCTGTTCATCGCCCGCTTCTTCGAGCGGCACGAATCCCGCATGACCAACGGCCAGGCGGGCGCGATGGAGACATTGATGGACCTGTCGGACAACGACCTCCTCGACCTTTTGCTGCGCAGGAAGGAGCCCGAGCCCGAATGGGCCGGGGCCGAGGTGGTCGCATTGCTGCAATTGATGCGCACCGACGGCGCCCAGCGCCCCGCAATCTCTCCTTCGTCCTGAATCCTCCTCTGAAAGTAAATCGAAATGAAAGCATCCGATACCAAGGCCACGCTGTCGTTCAGCAACGGCGGCGACAGCGTCGAACTGCCGATCTACAAGGGCACCGTTGGCCCCGACGTGATCGACATCCGCAAGCTGTACGCACAGACCGGCATGTTCACCTATGACCCGGGCTTCATGTCGACCGCCGCCTGCCAGTCGGCCATCACGTACATCGATGGCGACAAGGGCGAACTGCTGTATCGCGGCTACCCGATCGAGCAGCTTGCGACCAACTGCGATTTCCTGGAAACCTGCCACCTGCTGCTCTACGGCGAGCTGCCCGACGCAGGCAAGAAGGCCAACTTCACCAAGCTCGTGACGAACCACACGATGGTGAACGAGCAGATGCAGTTCTTCCTGCGCGGCTTCCGTCGCGACGCGCATCCGATGGCCATCATGACCGGCCTGGTGGGCGCGCTGTCGGCCTTCTATCACGACAGCACGGACATCAACAATCCCGAGCACCGCGAGATCGCCGCGATCCGCCTGATCGCGAAGATGCCCACGCTCGTGGCCATGGCCTACAAGTACACGATCGGCCAGCCGTACATGTACCCGAAGAACGACCTGAGCTACGCCGGCAACTTCCTGCACATGATGTTCGCCACGCCGTGCGAGGAGTACAAGGTGAACCCGGTGCTCGAGCGCGCGCTCGACCGCATCTTCATCCTGCACGCAGACCACGAGCAGAACGCATCGACCTCGACCGTGCGCCTGTGCGGCTCGTCGGGCACCAACCCCTTCGCGGCCATTGCAGCCGGTGTGGCCTGCCTCTGGGGCCCGGCCCACGGCGGCGCCAACGAAGCGGCGCTCAACATGCTCTACGACATCCAGAAGGAAGGTGGCGTGGAGAAGATCGGCGAGTTCATCAAGAAGGTCAAGGACAAGAACTCGAACGTCAAGCTCATGGGCTTCGGCCACCGCGTGTACAAGAACTACGACCCGCGCGCCAAGCTGATGCAGGAAACCTGCAACGAAGTGCTGACCGAGCTGGGCCTGGAGCAAGACCCGCTGTTCAAGCTGGCCAAGGAACTGGAAAAGATCGCCCTCGAAGACGAGTACTTCGTCTCGCGCAAGCTCTACCCGAACGTCGACTTCTACTCGGGCATCGTGCAGCGCGCCATCGGCATCCCGGTGCCACTGTTCACCGCGATCTTCGCCCTGGCCCGCACGGTCGGCTGGATCGCCCAGCTGAACGAAATGATCGGCGACCCCGAGTACAAGATCGGCCGCCCGCGCCAGCTGTTCGAAGGCTCGCCCAAGCGCGATGTGAAGCCGATCTCGGCACGCTGAGCGGTTCGCGAAACCCTCGCCCCTCAAAAAGCTGCCTTCGGGCAGCTTTTTTATTGCCCGCTCGATATGCCCCTCTTCGCAGGCCGGCAGCAAGGCCATCTCATATGACGATGGCAACGGCACGAAAACAATAAGAAAATAGCCAACTCATCGCAAAACGCGATGCCAAAGCCCCATGAGCACGTCCGAACGCAACTTTGCCCGCCGCATCGACCTCACGTCGCTGCAGTTGTTCGTGGCCGTGTGCGAACTGGGCAGCATCGGGCGCGCGGCGGAGCGCGAATTCATCGCGGCCTCGGCCATCAGCAAGCGGCTGTCGGACCTCGAAGCCACGCTCGGCACCACCCTGCTCTACCGCCATGCGCGCGGCGTCGACCTCACGCCGGCCGGCGAGAGCCTCTTGCACCACGCCCGCTCGGTGCTCTACAGCTTGGAGAAGATGCAGGGCGAGCTCAGCGAATACGCCGACGGCGTGCGCGGCCATGTGCGGGTGCACGCCAACATCTCGGCCATCGTGCAGTTCCTGCCTGAGGACCTGGGTTTGTTCACCCGGGCGCACGAGGCCATCAAGATCGACCTGGAAGAGCACCTGAGCAGCGAGGTGATCCGCGCGGTGCAGGAAGGCGCGGCCGACCTGGGCGTGTGCCACGTGGCGGGCGGCGCAGGCGAGCTTCAGAGCCTGTCGTACCGGCACGATCGCCTCGCGCTGATCGTGCCCACGGGGCATGCGCTGGCGTCGCACGGCGCCGTCGACTTCATCGACTCGCTCGACTTCGACCACGTCGGCCTGCACACCAACAGCTCGATCTATGTCGCGATGCACGAGGCGGCGCTGGGCGCCGGGCGCAGCGTCAAGCTGCGCATCCACGTCACAGGCCTCGATGCCATGTGCCGGATGATCGAAAACGGCCTGGGCATCGGCGTGATGCCGCAGCGCGCCTTCGAACTCATGCAGAACGGCATCGGCCGCGGCCTCGTGAGCGTCGCGCTCAACGACGCCTGGGCGGCACGCGAGATTCGCCTGGTCGCACGCGACTTCTCCACCCTGCCGGTGGCGGCGCGCACGTTGGTGAACCACCTGCACGCCGCGGCCGACTCATCCGATTCGACCGACGCCACCGAACCGCTCGCGGCCCGGGCCGCATAGACAGACAATCCATTTCCCCACGAAAGACAAGAGACCGACATGGCACGCACGCTCTACGACAAGATCTGGGACGAACACGTCGTCCACACCGAGGAAGACGGCACCGCGATCCTCTACATCGACCGCCACCTGGTGCACGAAGTCACCAGCCCGCAGGCCTTCGAAGGCCTGCGCGAAGCGGGCCGCAAGCTCTGGCGCATCAGCTCTGTGGTGGCCACGGCCGACCACAACACGCCGACCACTGGCTGGGAGCGCGGCTATGAAGGCATCGCCGACCCGACCAGCAAGGAGCAGGTCACCACGCTGGACAAGAACATCGCCGAATTCGGCGCCGCCGCGTTCTTTCCGTTCCTGAGCAAGCGCCAGGGCATCGTGCACGTGATCGGGCCCGAGTCGGGCGCGACGCTGCCGGGCATGACGGTCGTCTGCGGCGACTCGCACACCTCCACGCACGGCGCCTTCGGCGCGCTGGCGCACGGCATCGGCACCAGCGAGGTCGAGCACGTGATGGCCACGCAAACGCTGCTGGGCAAGAAGGCAAAGAACATGCTGGTGAAGGTCGAAGGCAAGCTGCCGCTCGGCTGCACCGCCAAGGACATCGTGCTGGCCATCATCGGCAAGATCGGCACCGCCGGCGGCACGGGCTACACCATCGAGTTCGCGGGCTCTGCCATTCGCGACCTGAGCATGGAAGGCCGCATGACGGTCTGCAACATGGCCATCGAGGCGGGTGCGCGCGCCGGGCTCGTGGCGGTCGACGAAAAGACCATCAGCTACATCAAGGGCCGCCCGCTCGCGCCCACCGGCGTGGAATGGGAACAGGCCGCGGCCTACTGGCGCACGCTGCAGTCGGACCCCGGCGCGAACTTCGACGCCGTGGTCGAGCTCGATGCCGCGCAGATCCCACCGCAGGTCACCTGGGGCACCTCGCCCGAAATGGTGGTCGACATCAACGGCCGCGTGCCCGATCCGGACAAGGAAAAGGACGCCAACAAGCGCGGCGCCATCGAGCGCGCGCTGGTCTACATGGGGCTGGAGCCGAACAAGGCGATGAACGACATCTTCATCGACAAGGTGTTCATCGGCTCGTGCACCAACAGCCGCATCGAGGACATGCGCGAAGCCGCTGCCGTGGTGAAGAAGCTCGGCCAGAAGGTTGCGAAGAACGTGAAGCTCGCGATGGTCGTGCCCGGCTCGGGCGTGGTGAAAGAGCAGGCCGAACGCGAAGGCCTGGACCAGATCTTCAAGGCCGCGGGCTTCGAATGGCGCGAGCCCGGTTGCTCGATGTGTCTCGCGATGAACGCCGACCGGCTGGAGCCGGGCGAGCGCTGCGCCTCGACCTCGAACCGCAATTTCGAAGGCCGCCAAGGCGCGGGCGGCCGCACCCATCTCGTGAGCCCGGCCATGGCCGCCGCTGCCGCGGTGCACGGCCACTTCGTCGACGTCCGTACGTTCGCCTGAACCCAGAGAGATTCACATGCAGAAATTCACCGTGCACAAGGGCCTCGCGGCCCCCATGGACCGCGAGAACGTCGACACCGACGCCATCATTCCGAAGCAGTTCCTCAAGTCGATCCGCAAGACCGGCTTCGGCCAGAACCTGTTCGACGAATGGCGCTACCTGGACGCCGGCTTTCCGGGCCAGGACCCGGCCAGCCGCAAGCCGAACCCTGATTTCGTGCTGAACCAGCCGCGCTATGCGGGCGCCTCGGTGCTGCTCGCGCGCAAGAACTTCGGCTGCGGCTCGTCGCGCGAACACGCGCCGTGGGCGCTGGACCAGTACGGCTTTCGCGCGATCATTGCGCCGAGCTATGCAGACATCTTCTTCAACAACAGCTTCAAGAACGGGTTGCTGCCGATCGTGCTGTCCGAAGCCCAGGTCGCACAACTGTTCGACGAGACTTTCGCCTTCCCGGGCTACACGCTGACCATCGACCTGGAGCGCCAGGTGGTCGTCAAGCCGGACGGCGGCGAGTTCGCGTTCGACGTGCAGGCTTTCCGCAAGTACTGCCTCATCAACGGGCTGGACGACATCGGCCTCACGCTGCGCCACAAGGACAAGATCAAGGCCTTCGAGACCGAGCGCCTGGCGCAGAAGCCCTGGCTCGCGCACACGATGATCTCGTGATCGTCCACTGCATTTCTTCCGCATTCAAACCTCAGACCAACTTATGAAAATCGCAGTTCTCCCGGGTGACGGCATCGGCACCGAAATCGTGGCGGAAGCCGTCAAGGTGCTCGACGTGCTCGACCTGAAGTTCGAGATGGAGTCGGCGCTGGTCGGCGGCGCGGCCTACGAGGCGCACGGCCATCCGCTGCCCGAGTCGACGCTCAAGCTCGCCAAGGAGTCGGACGCGGTGCTGTTCGGCGCGGTCGGCGACTGGAAGTACGACAAGCTCGACCGGCCGCTGCGCCCCGAGCAGGCGATCCTGGGGCTGCGCAAGAACCTCGGTCTGTTTGCCAACTTCCGTCCGGCGATCTGCTACGAACAGCTCGTGGACGCGTCGAGCCTGAAGCCAGAGTTGATCGCGGGCCTGGACATCCTCATCATTCGCGAGCTGACCGGCGACATCTACTTCGGCCAGCCGCGCGGTCGTCGCACCGCGGTGGACGGGCATTTCCCGGGCGCCGAGGAAGCCTTCGACACGATGCGCTACTCACGCCCCGAGGTTGAGCGCATCGCCCGCGTCGCTTTCGAGGCCGCCAGAAAGCGCAGCAAGCGCGTGACGAGCGTCGACAAGGCCAACGTGCTGGAGACCTTCCAGTTCTGGAAGGACATCGTGACCGAGGTCGGCAAGGAGTACCCGGATGTCGAGCTCGACCACATGTACGTCGACAACGCAGCCATGCAGCTCGTGAAGGCGCCCAAGAAGTTCGACGTGGTGGTCACCGGCAACATGTTCGGCGACATCCTCTCGGACGAGGCCGCGATGCTCACCGGCTCGATTGGCATGCTGCCCTCGGCATCGCTCAATTCGAGCAATCAGGGCCTGTACGAACCGAGCCATGGGAGCGCGCCAGACATTGCCGGCAAAGGGGTTGCCAATCCTTTGGCTACAATCCTGTCCGCTGCCATGATGCTCCGCTTTTCACTCAACCAACCTGAAGCTGCCGACCGTATCGAGTCGGCGGTCAAGGATGTGCTCGCCTCCGGGCTGCGCACGGGTGACATCTGGTCAGAAGGTACGAAGCGCGTCGGCACCCGCGAAATGGGCGACGCGGTCGTTGCAGCAATCACCAAAAAGACGATTACCGGCTAACCGCAGCCCGCTTCGTCACGCCCCTCCCCGGCTCGACGAGTCGGGGGCAAGAAAAGACAACTTTTTTCTTTTTCATAAGGGCAAACTGAAATGGCGAACGCATCTCAACCTCTGGTCGGCCTCGTAGGCTGGCGTGGCATGGTCGGCTCGGTCCTGATGGACCGCATGCAGGCCGAAGGCGACTTCGGTCTCATCGAGCCGGTCTTCTTCTCGACTTCCAACGCCGGCGGCAAGGCCCCGGCGATGGCCAAGAACGAAACCGCGCTGAAGGATGCGAACGACATCGAAGCACTGAAGAAGTGCGACATCGTCATCACCTGCCAGGGCGGCGACTACACCAGCGAAGTCTTCCCCAAGCTGCGCGCTGCAGGCTGGACGGGCCACTGGATCGACGCCGCCTCCACCCTGCGCATGCAGGACGACGCGGTCATCGTGCTGGACCCGGTCAACCTGCCGGTGATCCAGAACGCGCTCACCAACGGCGGCAAGAACTGGATCGGCGGCAACTGCACCGTGAGCTGCATGCTCATGGGCGTGGGCGCCCTCTACAAGGCCGGCCTGGTCGAGTGGATGACCAGCATGACCTACCAGGCTGCCTCGGGCGGTGGCGCGCAGCACATGCGCGAACTGCTGACCCAGTTCGGCACCCTCAACACCGAAGTGCGCGCACTGCTGGACGACCCCAAGTCGGCCATCCTCGAGATCGATCGCAAGGTGCTGCACAAGCAGCAGAACCTGAGCGCCGCCGAAACGGCCAACTTCGGCGCACCGCTGGGCGGCTCGCTGATCCCCTGGATCGACAAGGACCTGGGCGACGGCATGTCCAAGGAAGAGTGGAAGGCCGGCGCCGAGACCAACAAGATCCTCGGCCAGGGCGCGGGCTTCGGCACCGCGGCCGTGCCGGTCGACGGTTTCTGCGTGCGCATCGGCGCCATGCGCTGCCACAGCCAGGCGCTGACCTTCAAGCTCAAGAAGGACGTGCCCCTGGCCGACATCGAAGCGATGATCGCCGCCGACAACCCCTGGGCCAGCGTGGTGCCCAATACCCGCGAAGCCACCCTGAAGGACCTGACGCCGGTGGCCGTGACGGGCACCATGAACATCCCGGTCGGCCGCATCCGCAAGCTGGCGATGGGCCCCGAATACGTCGGCGCCTTCACCATCGGCGACCAGCTGCTGTGGGGTGCCGCGGAGCCGCTGCGCCGCATGCTGCGCATCCTGCTCGAAGCCTGATGCGGGTCGCTCAGGCCCTCGAATCCCGAATTGTTGCAGTTTGGCAACGAAAAGTGTGTTCGTAAGTATGCGCGCACTGGGTAGAACAGGCGCATTGCCTTGTCAGCCCGGGGTGATGATGCTAACGTCCTCTTACAAATTCTGGGCCTGAGCCGCCCCTATCAGCATGACAAGACATCTGTTGCCCGCGGCCCGCCCATCGGCCGTTCGCCCCTCCCCGTTGTCCGGCGGTTGGCGCCTTTCCATACTGGGAGCGGCTGCCGCCGTGGCCCTTGGAATGGCCACCACCGATGCCAGCGCATTCACGCTGGGACAGTTGAAGGTGCAATCGGCGCTGGGCGAACCGCTGCGTGCAGAGATCGATGTGACCGAAATCGCGGCCGCCGAAGCGGACGGTCTGAAGATCAACATCGCCACCGCCGAAGCGTTCAAGAACGCAGGCATTCCCTACAACTCGGCATTGGGCGACGTCAAGGCGACGCTGCAGCGCCGTGCGGGCGGCCAATACGTCGTGCGCCTGAGCGGCAGCCGCCCGCTCAGCGACCCCTTCATCGACCTGCTGCTCGAAGCCAACGGCTCCTCGGGCCGTATCGTGCGCGACTACACCGTGCTGCTCGATCCGCCAGTCACGCGACAGGCAGCGGCTCCGGTCGTCCCGATCGCCCCCCAGATCAGCACCCCGGTCGAGCGCCCTGCCGTCGCGGCAGCCCGTGCACGCCGCGAACGTGCCGCGGCCGCCGCGTCTGCAGCGCCACCAGTCGCAGCCGCTGCGCCTGCACCCGCAACCCCGGCCACCGCTCCCGCTGCGGCGGCAGCAACCGCGCCCCGCGCAGGCGGCGAGCAAATCACGGTTCAGCGCGGCGACACTGCCGGCAAGATTGCCGGTGCCCACAAGCCAGCCGATGTATCGCTCGACCAGATGCTGGTCGCCCTGCTGCTCGCCAACCCCGACGCGTTCATTGGCGGCAACGTCAACCGCATCAAGGCAGGTGCCGTGCTCGAACTGCCGGGTGCCACCGAAGCGAGCGCCGTTCCCGCCGCCGAAGCACGCCGCACGGTCACCGCTCAGAGCCGTGACTTCGGCAACTACCGCCAGCGCCTCGCGGAAAACGCGCCGACGTCGAACGTCGCCGCGGCCAGCCGCAAGGCCTCGGGCAAGCTGCAGGCGAACGTCGAAGACCGCAACGCAGCCGCCAGCGCACCCGACAAGCTCACGATTTCGCAAGGCAGCGCCTCCACCCGCGCAGCCGATGAAAAGGTCGCGCAGGCCCGCCAGGCGCAGGAAAGCAGCAACCGCGTGGCGGAGCTGTCCAAGAACATCAACGAGCTGAACAAGCTCAAGGCGGGCGCCAGCTCGTCCGCACCTGCCGCCGCAGCACCCGCACCTGCCGCACCGGGCATCCCCGTTCCGACGCCTGGCACCAGCGCCACGACGTCGCCGCCGGTCGCCGCCAACCCGGCACCCGCGGTCGTTGTGCCCGCACCGACGCCTGCTCCCGCAGCAGCACCCGCTCCCGCCGTGGCAGCCGCCGCACCGGCTGCGCCCACACCTGAAGCAACGGCCGCAGCGCCTGCGCCGGCAGCAGAACCCACCGTCACGCCTGCGGCCACGGAGGCAGCCGCAGTGCCCGCAGCAGCCGCCAGTGCCGCCGTGGCCGCGCCTGCACCAGCTCCCGCGCCGAAGCCGGTGGTCAAGGCCGCTCCGCCTCCGCCGCCGGAACGCGGCTTCTTCGAAGAGCTGCTCGATAACCCGCTGATGCTCGGCGGCGCCGCGCTGATCGCGCTTCTGGTCGGCTTCCTGCTGTACCGCGTGCTGGGCCGCCGGCGCGAGGAAATGAGCGAAAGCGTGTTTCTCGAGAGCCGCATCCCGAAAGACTCGTTCTTCGGCGCCAGCGGCGGCGAGTCGGTCGATACCAAGCACCGCGGCGACTCCAGCGTTTCGTCGCTGTCGTATTCGCCGAGCCAGCTCGATGCGGGCGATGTCGACCCGGTCGCCGAGGCCGACGTCTACCTGGCCTACGGCCGCGACCTGCAGGCCGAGGAAATCCTCCGCGAAGCGCTGCGCCTGAACCCGGACCGCACTGCCATCCACCTCAAGCTGCTCGAGATCCACGCCAAGCGCCGCGACGTGCGTGCCTACGAAGGCCTGGCCACCGAAGTTCACAAGCTGACCGGCGGCTCGGGTTCCGACTGGAACCGCGTGGTCGACATGGGCAAGGACCTCGATCCGGGCAACCCGCTGTACGAATCGGGCTCGCCCCGCAGTGCAAGCCAGGCCGAAACGGCTGCCTTCGCAGGTGCCCTGGCATCCGCCGCCAAGCCACCGGTCGCCGCAGTGCCGACGCCTGTCGCACCGCCGCCGATCGCCTCGGCCCCGCCGGCCTTCGTGCCCTCGGTGGCGCCGCTGGACTTCGACCTGGACCTGAGCCAACCGGTGCCGCTGGCACCGGCTCCGAGCCCTGCCCCGGTCAGCGCAAGCCTGCCGAAGTCGGCCTACGCGCCCGCTCCGACGACGGCACGCCCCGCAGCGCCGCTGTCCAATGGCCATGCGGCACTGCCCGTCGATCTCGAAAATGATTTCGACACGGCGCCCGGTGCCCTGACCCCGAACACGCGGCCCTTGGGCGCGAGCGATGCGGACAACACCCGTCCGGCCACGCTGCGCAATGCGCTTCCTGCCGACTCGGGTTTCATCGAATTCGACATGAGCGCACTGGCAGGCCTGCCGGCCCGCTCCAACGGAGCGTCCGAACCGGCGCGCGCCGCCAGCACGCTCGACGACGAAGGTGAAGACAGCCCGCACGCCGTCAAGCTTTCGCTGGCGCGCGAACTGCAGGCCATCGGCGACGTCGAAGGCGCGCGCTCGCTGGTCGAGGAAGTCGAAGCCGAAAGCGCCGGCGACCTCAAGTCGCAAGCCAGGCAACTGCTCGCGGAACTGCGCTGAGCGATTGCTTTTGTCCCCGTCCCTGAATTCGTGAGGCTGGCGCTCGGCATCCGGTACAACGGCCAGGCGTACGAGGGCTGGCAGAGCCAGCGCTCGGGCCGCACGGTGCAGGACAAGCTCGAGGCAGCCCTCGCGAAGTTCACCGCTGATCCGTCCGGGCGCATCGCCACGCTGTGCGCCGGCCGCACAGATGCCGGCGTGCATGCGCTGATGCAGGTGGTGCACTTCGACACCGAGGTCGAACGCGAACCCTTCTCCTGGATGCGCGGCACCAACCGCTTCCTGCCCGACGACATCGCGGTGCAGTGGGCCCAGCCGGTGCCCGACGAGTTCCATTGCCGCGCCAGCGCCCTCGCGCGCCGCTACCTCTACGTGCTGTCGCAATCGCCCGTGCGGCCGAGCCTCGATTCGGGCCGTGTCGGCTGGTCGATGCATCCGCTCGACGGCGAAGCGATGGGAAAAGCCACCGCCATGCTCATCGGCACGCATGACTTCAGTTCGTTCCGCGCCTCGGCCTGCCAGGCCAGGTCGCCCGTGAAGAACCTGCGCCGCATCGAGATCACGCGGGTCGGTGAAGGCGAGCGCTGCCGCTGGCATTTCGAGTTCGAGGCCGACGCCTTCCTGCACCACATGATCCGCAACCTGATGGGCTGCCTCGTGCGCATCGGCCGCGGCGACGAGCGGCCCGAATGGATCGCCGAGGTGCTCGAGGCACGCAGCCGCAAGGTCGCGGCGCCGACCTTCTCGGCGGATGGCCTGTACTTCCTCGGCCCGTTGTACGACGCCAAGTGGGGTCTGCCGGCCGAGGCCACGCTGCAGGCCGGCGGTGCTCCTTATGATGGCCCGCCATGACGTCCTCCCACCCTCGCACCCGCATCAAGATCTGTGGCCTCACGCGTGAGGCCGACGTGGATGCTGCGGTCGAGGCCGGTGCCGACGCGATCGGCTTCGTGCTCTACGCGAAAAGCCCCCGCGCCGTGACGGCCGAGCGTGCCGCCGAACTCGCCTCGCGCCTGCCCCCCTTCATCACGCCAGTGCTGCTGTTCGTGAACGAGGACGCTCCCAAAGTCATAGCATCGCTCGCCCGTGTGAAGGGCGCCATCGCGCAGTTCCACGGCGAGGAAACGCCCGAGCAGTGCGAAGAAGCCAGCGGCCCGGGGCGCTTTCGCTACATGCGCGCCGCCCGGATTCCGCTGGGGGCTGCCGGCGCCGGCTTCGACCTCGTAAAATACGCGTCCGATTACTCCCACGCCCAGGCCATCCTGCTCGACGCCCATGTCGAAGGTTATGGCGGTGGCGGCAAGGCTTTCGATTGGTCACTTCTTCCACCCGCCGTCGACGCTCACCTCGTCTTGAGTGGTGGGCTCACACCTGCAAACGTGAGCGATGGCATTCGCATCCTGCGGACACGCTGCAAGACGCTGTCCGTTGATGTGAGCTCGGGCGTCGAAATCGACGGTCCCGGGAACAAGGGCCTGAAGGACGCCGGAAAGATCCGGCAATTCGTCGCCGCAGTCAGAGCGGCAGACGCCTCGTCCTTCTCCAGTTAGCCGCCGCACCCGATCGTCATTCGGGCTGCGGCCCAACGATCGAGAACCATGCAAAGCAATTTCCAGGATTACCAGCAACCCGACGCCACCGGCCACTTCGGCAACTACGGCGGCACCTTCGCGAGCGAAACGCTCACCCACGCGATCAACGAGCTGCGCGACGCGTACGCCAAGTTCAAGGAAGACCCGGCGTTCCTCGCCGAATTCCACTACGAGCTCAAGCACTTCGTCGGGCGGCCCTCGCCGATCTACCACGCCGCGCGCACCAGCCGCGAAATGGGCGGCGCGCAGATCTACCTGAAGCGCGAAGACCTCAACCACACCGGCGCCCACAAGATCAACAACGTGATCGGCCAAGCGATGCTCGCGCGGCGCATGGGCAAGCCCCGCGTGATCGCCGAGACCGGCGCCGGCCAGCACGGCGTGGCCACCGCCACCATCTGCGCACGCTACGGCCTCGAATGCGTGGTCTACATGGGCAGCCAGGACGTCAAGCGCCAGAGCCCCAACGTCTATCGCATGAACCTGCTCGGCGCGACCGTGGTGCCCGTCGAATCGGGCAGCAAGACGCTGAAGGACGCGCTCAACGAGGCGATGCGCGACTGGGTCACCAATGTGGAAAACACCTTCTACATCATCGGCACCGTGGCCGGCCCGCACCCCTATCCGACGATGGTGCGCGACTTCCAGAGCGTGATCGGCACCGAGTGCATAGCCCAGATGCCCGCCATGCTCGCGGCCGACGGCGTCACCGGCGAAGCCGAGGGCAAGCAGCCCGACGTGGTGGTCGCCTGCGTGGGCGGCGGCAGCAATGCGATCGGCATCTTCCACCCCTACATTCCGTTCGCCAACACCCGGCTCATCGGCGTGGAAGCGGCGGGCGAAGGCCTGGACAGCGGCAAGCACGCGGCCTCGATCCTGCGCGGCAGCCCGGGCGTGCTGCACGGCAACCGCACCTACCTGCTGCAGAACGAAGACGGCCAGATCACCGAGACCCACAGCATCAGCGCCGGCCTCGACTACCCCGGCGTCGGCCCCGAGCATGCGTACCTGGCCGACATCGGCCGCGCCGAATACGTGGGCGTCACCGACGTCGAGGCGCTAGAAGCCTTCCACTATTTGTGTCGGACGGAGGGCATCATTCCCGCGCTCGAATCCAGCCACGCCGTGGCCTACGCGCTGAAGCTCGCGAAAACCATGCGCCCGGACCAGTCGATCCTGGTGAACCTCTCGGGCCGCGGCGACAAGGACATCGGCACCGTCGCCGACCTGTCGGGCGTCGATTTCTACGACCGCCCCTCGATGCGCGGCCTGAGCGTGAAGGGAGGCAAGTGATGAGCCGTATTGCCGCTACCTTCAAGGCACTCGAAGCGCAGGGCCGCAAGGCGCTGATTCCGTACGTCACCGCCGGCTTCCCCTTCGCCGACATCACGCCCGAGCTGATGCACGGCATGGTCGAAGCGGGTGCCGACGTGATCGAGCTGGGCGTGCCCTTCTCCGACCCGATGGCCGACGGCCCCGTGATCCAGAAGGCCGGCGAAGCCGCACTGGCACTGGGCGTCGGCATGAAGCAGGTGCTCGCCATCGTCGCCACTTTCCGCCAGAAGGACGCGACCACGCCCGTGGTGCTGATGGGCTATGCGAATCCGGTCGAGCGCTATGACCTCGTGCACGGCAAGAAGGCCTTCATCCGCGATGCGTCGGCAGCCGGCGTCGACGGGCTGCTGGTGGTCGACTACCCGCCCGAGGAGTGCGAGGCCTTCGCCGCGGACCTGAAGGCGGCGAACATCGACCTGATCTTCCTGCTGGCGCCCACGAGCACCGACGAGCGCATGGCGCAGGTCGCGCGCATCGCGAGCGGTTATGTCTACTACGTGTCGCTCAAGGGCGTGACGGGCGCGGGCCACCTGGACACCGAGGCGGTCGGCCAGATGATCCCGCGCATCCGCCAGCATGTGAGCATCCCGGTCGGCGTGGGCTTCGGCATCCGCGACGCACGCACGGCGCAGGCGGTCGGCTCGGCCGCGGACGCCGTCGTGATCGGCACCAAGATCATCCAGCTGATCGACGGGCAACCGCGCGAGAAGGTGGTGCCCGCGGTGCGTGAATTCCTCGCCGGCATCCGCGAGGCGCTGGATGCCCTGCCGGCGGCTACCCCCAAGAATGCGGCTGGCCGATAATCTCGGTTGCCCTCACCCCAGCCCCTCTCCCCCAAGGAGAGGGGAGCTAATTCCGGAGTCCTATGAGCTGGCTTGAAAAACTGCTACCCGCCAAGATCGCACAAACCGACCCTGCCGAGCGCCGCCAGGTGCCCGAGGGCCTGTGGATCAAATGCCCGGCCTGCGAAACGGTGCTCTACAAGACCGACCTGGAACACAACCAGAACGTCTGCCCGAGCTGCAGCCACCATCACCGCATCGGCGCCCGCGCGCGGCTCGACGCTTTTCTCGATGCCGAAGGCCGCTACGAAGTCGGCCAGGAAGTGCTCCCGGTCGACGCCCTGAAGTTCAAGGACAGTCGCAAGTACCCCGAACGGCTCAAGGAAGCGCTGGAGAACACCGGCGAGACCGACGCCCTGGTCGTCATCGGCGGCTCGGTGCACAGCATCAACGTGGTCGTTGCCTGCTTCGAATTCGAATTCATGGGCGGCAGCATGGGCAGCGTGGTCGGCGAGCGCTTCGTGCGTGGCGTCGAGACCGCCATCGAACAGAAGGTGCCGTTCATCTGCTTCACCGCTACCGGCGGCGCGCGCATGCAGGAGGGCCTCCTCTCGCTGATGCAGATGGCCAAGACCAACGCCGCGCTCACGCGCCTGGCAAAGAAGGGCCTGCCCTACATCAGCGTGCTGACCGACCCGACCATGGGCGGGGTGAGCGCCGGCTTCGCCTTCGTGGGCGACGTGGTCATTGCAGAACCCAAGGCGCTGATCGGCTTTGCCGGCCCGCGCGTGATCGAATCGACCGTGCGCGTGACGCTGCCCGAAGGCTTCCAGCGCGCCGAGTTCCTGCAGACCAAGGGCGCAATCGACTTCATCAGCGACCGCCGCGAACTGCGCAAGACCATCGCCAGTACGCTGGCAATGCTGCTGCGCCAGCCCGCCGACGCAGTGAGCTGAACGCGACAAGCCAAAACAATAGGGCCCGGGTGCAATGCACCCGGGCCCTTTTTTTTGTTTGTTTGCTTGCTTGCTTGCCTGCTGCGACTCAGAAAGTCAGCTGGTAGGCAAACACCAGCAAATTGCTCAGCACGATCGCAATCACCTGCAGCACCACGATGGCGGCGAGGGGCGACAGGTCCACGCCGCCGATCAGCGGGATGAAGCGGCGAAACGGTCGAACCAGCGGCTCGGCCAGCCGAGAAATCAGGTCGAGCAGCATCGGCGAAGCGCCCGGCACCCAGGACAGCACGGCATAGACCACCAGGAGCGCGGTCAACCCCGAAATCGCGAGCTGCAGCAATCCCACCAACGAGACCAGCGGCAAGGTGGCGATGCGGCCGAGGTTACCGATCAGGAGCCACAGCAGCAGGAACTTCAGCAGCACCAACAGCCAGGCGGCGATCAGGCTCGCCAGGTCCCAGCGCTTGACCGAGGGCACGATGCGCCGCAGCGGCAGCACGATCCAGTCTGTGATCGCGAAGATGAAGCGCCCGAGCGGATTGCCGAACGGCACCCGGTGGTACTGCATGTAGAGACGCAGCAGGCAGGCGCCGCCGAGCAGGCCGACGATCACGTCGAGAAGGAACGAAGGAATCTGGTAGAGCATGGGGCGCGGTCGTGAGCGGAATGCGATGATAGCCATGCAAGGTTTTTCGATGACGACACAGCCCCTTTTGCATTCACTGCCATTGTTCCCGCTCGGTACGGTCCTGTTCCCGGGCGGCCTGCTTCCTTTGCGCATCTTCGAGGTGCGCTATCTCGACATGATCGGCAAATGCCGCAAGGCCGACGCGCCGTTCGGCGTGGTCAGCCTCACAAGCGGCAGCGAGGTCCGCAAAGCCGGCGCCGATGCGGAAAGCTTTGCCGCCATCGGCACGCTGGCCGTCATCCGCGAATTCGAATCGCCGCAAAGCGGCCTGCTCCAGATCGAATGCATCGGCACCCAGCGCTTTCGCGTTCGCAGCACCGAACTGCAGAAGCACGGCCTGTGGGTTGCCGAGGTGGAAGCCGTGATCGAAGACGTCGCGCTCGAAATTCCCGACGACCTCCGGCACACGGCCGCCGCGCTGCGGCGCCTGGTCGACACGCTCGAAGAACGCCGCAGGGCCCAGGGCGCCGAGACGGTGCGGCTGCCCATCGGCGAGCCCTACCGGTTCGACGACTGCGGCTGGGTGGCCAATCGCTGGTGCGAGCTGGTGCCGATGCAGCTCGAACTGCGGCAGCGGTTGATGGAGCTCGACAGCCCGCTGATGCGGCTCGAACTGGTGAGTGATTTGTTGGCGCGTACAGGGATTTCCAGCTGACCTCCTGCGCCGGAAGCGCGCCGCGCAACGTTAAGCTCGGGATTCCGGTGCACGATGCGCCGCCCCGACGAGCCGTGACCATGAAAATCCGCCATGCCAGGTCCTGACTACTTCTTTTGCATCGCGCACGAACCACCATGGTTCGATCTGCCGGACCACGTCGAAGTCGTTGCCACGGGCAAGTACCAGGCCGACGGTCGTCTGAACATCCGCGACTCGCAGCGCACCATTGGTACGGGCAGCCTGAACGGCGACAACTTCTATCCCTATCTCACCGGGACCGCGGGGTCGCTGTACATCAGCGAATTGCTCCAGGGCCGCCCGACGGAGGGTCGATCGGTCTGTGTCTTTCAGTACCGCAAGCTCATTTCGCCGACCCCTATTGGCGAGCCTTCCATCAACTACCCGTTCATGCGCATGCTGGGCATGCCCTTTGGCAAGGAGCAGGTATCCGAGCTTTTCGCGAGCTACGCGACAGATCTGCTGATGCCGCATCCCTTCATCATGAGCGAAGGGATACTGGCCCAGTACGCCGCCTGCCACCATGTCGCGGACTTTCTCCTGCTGTCGCGCATCGCCATCGACCGGCAGGTGCTGCACGAGTCCGAAATCACGACCTTCTTCGGCGCGGGGATCTTCATTCCGGGCGGAATCGAATTCGGTGTCTTTCCCTGCCATCTCTACATCGGCATCCTGGAGCGCCTGCGTCCGGTCGTGGATGAATTCCTGACCCGGCACGCTCCGGTCGACCCGCATGACGGGTATCAACGACGCGCACTGTCTTTCTTCACGGAGCGCCTCACCAGCTATCTGCTGCTCAAGGAGCTCGGATGGCCCGTTTCGGGCGTCAACCCCGACGGCACGGCCTGCGAGCTGCCTGCGCAGAACATCGGCTACATGTGCACGCTGAGCGAAAACAGCCAGTACCGCGTATTCGGCCACCCTGGAGAGGGACTTCCAGCATGAAAGCAGTCATCCTTGCGGGCGGCCTGGGCACGCGCATTTCGGAAGAGACGCACCTGAAGCCCAAGCCCATGATCGAGATCGGTGCCAAGCCGGTGCTCTGGCACATCATGAAGCTCTACTCGGCCCACGGCATCAACGACTTCGTCATCTGCTGCGGCTACAAGGGCTATGTGATCAAGGAGTATTTCGCCAACTACTTTCTCCACATGTCCGACGTGACCTTCGACATGCGCAGCAACGAGATGCACGTTCACCAGCGCAAGGCGGAGCCCTGGAAGGTGACACTCGTCGATACCGGAGAGGACACGTTGACGGGCGGCCGCCTCAAGCGCGTGGAAAAGTACCTGCAGGATGACGATGCGTTCTGCTTCACCTACGGCGACGGCGTGGCGGACATCGACATCGGCAAGCTGATCGCGTTTCACCGCTTGCATGGCCGGCTGGCCACGGTCACGGCCGTCCAGCCCGCCGGGCGCTATGGTGCGCTGGAGCGTGACGGCGATGCGGTGCGCGGCTTTATCGAGAAGCCGCGTGGCGACGGCGGCTGGATCAACGGCGGCTTCTTCGTGCTGTCGCCGAAATGCATCGACTACATCGATGGCGACCAGGCCAGCTGGGAAGGCGAGCCGTTGGCGAAGATCGCGTCGGACGATCAGTTGCGAGCCTTCGAGCACGGCGGATTCTGGCAGCCGATGGACACGCTGCGCGACAAGATGCACCTGGAGCAGCTGTGGGCAACCCACACCGCGCCCTGGAAGGTATGGACATGAATACCGCGTTCTGGCGTGGCAAGCGGGTTCTGGTCACCGGCCACACGGGCTTCAAGGGCAGCTGGCTCGCGCTCTGGCTGCGAAGTGCCGGCGCCGAAGTCCACGGCTACGCCTTGCCCCCGCCGACGCAGACCAATCTCTTCACCGAAGCCCGCGTGGCCGATGCGCTGGCCGGGCACACACTGGGCGACCTGAACGACTTTGCCGCGCTGCAGGACGCGGTCAAGAAGGCGGCGCCCAATGTCGTGTTCCATCTTGCCGCGCAATCGCTGGTGCGCGAGTCCTACCGCCAGCCGGTGCAAAGCTATGCGACCAATGTCATGGGCACGGTTCATCTGCTGGAAGCCGTGCGCACATGCCCCAGCGTGCGCGCGCTTGTCAGCGTGACGACCGACAAGGTCTACGAGAACCGCGAATGGGCCTGGGGCTATCGCGAGAACGAGCCGCTCGGCGGGCTGGACCCCTATGCCAGCAGCAAAGCCTGTGCCGAACTGGTGACGGCCGCCTACCGGGCATCGTTCCTGGCTCAGGCCGGCGTGGCGGTGGCCACGGCGCGTGCCGGCAATGTGATTGGCGGTGGCGACTGGGCCGTCGATCGCCTGGTGCCCGATTTCTTTCGTGCCGCCGATGCGGCTCTGCCGCTCGAGGTCCGCCATGTCGGGGCCACGCGTCCGTGGCAGCACGTGCTGGAGCCGCTCGGCGGCTACCTGCTGCTGGCCGAACATCTGGCCGGCGGCGATCCGGCCTTCACACAGGCCTGGAATTTCGGCCCGGCCGACGACGATGCTGTGCCGGTTCGCACACTGCTCGATGCGCTGGTCCGCAAGCTGCCCGAAAGCCGCTGGCACGAAACGCCCGACCACACGGTCCATGAAGCCAACTTCCTCAAGCTCGACAGCAGCAAGGCGCGCAGCACGCTGGGCTGGCAGCCGCGCTGGAGCCTCGATACCGCGCTCGACAAGACCGTCGAATGGCACCGGGCATGGCGCGCCGGCACGGACGTGCAGCAGGTGTGCGAAGCACAGATACAGGCTTACCAGGACGCCGCTCATGGCCCGGTTCGGCATTGACACCACGCCATTGGCTGGCCTTGTCTGCGTGCAGCGCCAGAAGCTCGAAGATGCGCGCGGCTTCTTCAGCCGCTTCTTCTGTGCCGAAGAACTTGCCGCAGCCGGCTTCGCCGGGCCCGTGGCGCAGATCAATCACACGCTGACGCAACGGCGCGGCTCGGTGCGCGGCCTGCACTTCCAGCATCCGCCGCACGCCGAGGACAAGCTGGTGAGTTGCCTGCACGGCGAGATCTTCGACGTGGCCATCGACCTGCGCCAGGGCTCCCCGACCTTTCTTCACTGGCATGGCGAAGTGCTGAGCGCGGGGAACGCACGCAGCCTGCTCATTCCCAAGGGCTTTGCGCATGGTTTCCAGGCACTCAGCGACGACGCCGAGTTGCTCTACCTGCATTCGACCCCCTACGCCGCCGCAGCCGAAGGCGCATTGAACGCCCGCGACCCGGCGCTCGCCATCGCGTGGCCGCTTGCGTTTGCCGACGTGTCCGAGCGGGATGCCGGCCATCCCTTTCTCTCTTCCGATTTCACAGGTCTTGCCGCATGAAGTGCCGCCATTGCCACGCCGAGCTGAGCTTGCCGTTCATCGACCTCGCCACGGCACCGCCGTCCAATGCCTACCTGCGCGCCGAGCAGCTGGCGGCACCTGAAAAGTGGTATCCGCTGCGCGTCTTCACATGCACGTACTGCTGGCTCGTCCAGACCGAAGACTATGCGCATCACGCCGATCTGTTCTCCGGCGACTACGCGTATTTCAGTTCCTTCTCCACGAGCTGGCTGGCCCATTCCAGGCGCTACGTGAGCGAGTCCGCAAACCGCTTCGCGCTGGGCTCGGCATCGCACGTGGTCGAGGTCGCGGCCAATGATGGCTACCTGTTGCAGTACGTGAAGGAGGCGGGAATCCCTTGCCTGGGCATTGAGCCGACCGCCAGCACCGCGCGCGCCGCGCGCGCAAAAGGGATCGAGATCGTCGAGCAATTCTTCGGCGTGGCGTTGGCCCGGCAACTCGTGGCCGCCGGCAAGAGCGCCGACCTGACGGCCGCCAACAACGTGCTGGCCCATGTGCCCGACATCAACGACTTCGTCGCAGGCTTTGCGCACCTGCTCAAGCCGGCGGGCGTTGCCACTTTCGAATTTCCGCACCTGATGCGGATGGTGGCCGAATGCCAGTTCGACACCATCTACCACGAGCACTTTTCCTATCTGTCGCTCACATCGGTGATCCGGCTGTTCGAAGCGAACGGGTTGCGCGTGTTCGATGTCGAGCAGCTCGAAACCCACGGCGGCAGCCTGCGTGTTTTTGCCCAGCGGCAGGACACCGGCGTACGCCCGGTCGAAGCCGCCGTGGCGCGCGTGCTGGCCGCGGAAGATGTGGCGGGTGTTGCCACCGCCGCCTACTACCAGGGCTTCCAGCAGCGTGCGGACGACGTCCGCGACGGCCTGATGGCGTTCCTGATCGATGCCCGTCGAAGCGGCAAGCGCGTCGGCGCCTATGGGGCCGCGGCCAAGGGCAACACGCTGCTCAACTACGCGGGCGTGCGCAGCGGCCTGCTGCCCTGGGTGGTGGACCGCAACCCCGCCAAGCAGAATCTCTTCATGCCCGGAAGCAGGATCCCGATCGTCGACGAGGTGCACCTGAAGCGCGAGCGGCCCGACTACGTCCTGGTGTTGCCCTGGAATCTCCGGACGGAGGTGATGGAGCAGCTCGCCTACATCCGGGAATGGGGCGGGAGATTTGCAACCGCCGTGCCGGCGATCGAGGTCTTGTGAAGATCGCAGTCACTGGCGCCAGCGGGTTCGTCGGACGCCATGTCCTGCAGGCCCTTGCCCGGGCCGAGGATGTCGAAGTGATCGCTGCATCCCGTCGGCCCGCCGGCGACGACTGGTTGCCCGAAGGAATCCGCCATGTGGTGCTCGACCTCGCCGCACCGTCGCCAGACGATTTCTCGAAACTGGGCCTGCCCGATGTTGTCGTTCATCTCGCCTGGCATGGACTGCCGAACTACCAGGCGCGGCATCATTTCGAATCCGAGCTCCATGTTCAGTACCGGTTCTTGCGTGGGTTGGTCGATGCCGGGCTCCCGTCGCTGCTGTGCGCGGGCACCTGCTTCGAATACGGAATGCAATCCGGCGAGCTGCACGAGTCGCTGCCGACGAATCCGGGCAACCCTTACGGCTTCGCCAAGGACGCCTTGCGACGCGAACTCGAATTCCTGCGCGGCAGCAGCCACTTCCAATTGACCTGGGCACGACTTTTCTACATGCATGGAGAGGGGCAGGCGCCCTCTTCGCTCTATAGCCAATTCGTCGCCGCAGGCGCTCGTGGCGACAAGGTCTTCAGGATGTCCGGCGGGGAACAACTGCGGGACTATTTGCATGTTTCACAGGTCGCCCAGGCGTTGGCCACACTGGCTTGCAAGCCGACCGATGCGGGAATCGTCAATGTCTGCGCGGGGCACCCGACCTCGGTACGCTCGCTCGTGGAAGGATGGCTTGCCACTCATTCCTGGCCGATGACGCTGGCCCTCGGGCACTACCCTTATCCTGCGTACGAGCCCATGGAGTTCTGGGGAAGCAACGTCAAGCTTGCGCAACTGCTGGAGAACTCCTGATGCATCGCGAACTCCTTCGCATCGACAACGTGCCCGTGCTGCAGAACAAGGTCTATGCAAATGCCTCGGCGGCCCGGTCTTCGCCGAGAGGAAACGTGGACCTGGTTCAAGACCGCACCACGAGGCCGGTACAGTGCGGGAGCGGGCCTGGAAGTTCCATCCCCGCAGCAAGTGCTCGAAGCCTTGCCCGTGAATTCGCTGGTGTTCGTCATGAACTCCAACTACGTCGATGAAATCGCCAGGCAGTCCCATCATCAAATCCGTCTCTTTAAGGTAGGCCAACATGACTTTTGAAGCCGAAGTCGCGCAACGCATCGCAAACAACGGAACCGATCAGGCGCTGAGCCGCGACGCGCAAAGCCTGATGACTTCGTCCTTCAGGGCCGGGTACTCCTACAACTTCTCCTGGATGGGGCGCCCCATCATCCAGTACCCGCAAGACATGATTGCGATGCAGGAGATCATCTGGCGCGTGCAGCCCGACCTGATCCTGGAAACTGGCATCGCCCACGGCGGATCGCTGATCTTCTCGGCCGCCATGCTGGAACTGAACGCCGCCTGCGGCGGACCGGCCGATGCGCAGGTGCTGGGACTCGACATCGACATCCGCGCTCACAACCGCAAGGCCATCGAGGCACACCCGATGTCCAGGCGCATCACGATGATCGAAGGCTCGAGCATCGCTGCCGAAGTCATCGCCCAGGTGCAACAGAAAGCCGCCGGGAAAAAGAGCGTTCTCGTCTGTCTCGACAGCAACCACACCCACGCCCATGTGCTGGCGGAGTTGCAAGCCTATGCGCCGCTCGCAACAGTGGGAAGCTATTGCGTGGTGTTCGACACCATTGTGGAGCACCTGCCCATGGACATGTTCCCGGACCGCCCCTGGGGGCCCGGTGACAACCCGAAGACGGCCGTCCACGAATATCTCAAGACGCACCCGGAGTTCGAGATCGACCGTGCCATCGACAACAAGCTGATGATCAGCGTCGCGCCGGACGGGTATCTCAAGCGCGTGAAGTAGACCGCGCGATTGCGTTTGAAAGGACAGGTGCGACTCAACGATATGCTCTTCTTTTAATAGCGCATTGCGCAGAATTGGTGGGCGCTGGGCCCCAGTTTCGTTTGATTCCGATCGGCTAAAATGCCGGGCCGCGCACGCTTCTGTTGCGCCTCACCCGCTTCCCATGTCCGATCAACTTCCCCCTCCTTCTTCCCCGTCTCCCGTCGACGACAACAAGCTCATCGCCGAACGCCGCGAAAAACTCAAGCTGCTGCGCACCGCGCAGGTCGAGGGCAAGGGCGTGGCGTTCCCCAACGACTTCAAGCCGGGCCATCGCGCCGCGGCGCTCGTTGCAGCGCACGATGCGATCGAAGCCGAAGCCCTCGAGGCGCAGGCCATTGCCGTCAGCGTGGCGGGCCGGATGATGCTCAAGCGCGTGATGGGCAAGGCCAGCTTCGCGACCTTGCAGGACGCCACGGGCCGCATCCAACTCTACGTGACGCGCGATGCCGTCGGCGAAGAAGCGTACGCAGAGTTCAAGCGCTGGGACCTCGGCGACATCCTCGGTGCCGAAGGCACGCTGATGAAGACCAAGACCGGCGAGCTCTCGGTCAAGGTGACGAAGCTGCGTCTTCTCACCAAGAGCCTGCGCCCGCTGCCCGGCGATTTCTACGGCATGGCCGACCAGGAGCAGAAGTACCGCCAGCGCTATGTCGACCTCATCACCGACGAAGCGGCCCGCGTGCGCTTCACCGCACGCAGCAAGGCCGTAAGCGCCCTGCGCGAATTCATGGTCGCCAATGACTTCCTCGAAGTCGAGACCCCCATGCTGCACCCCATTCCGGGCGGTGCGAACGCCAAGCCCTTCAAGACGCACCACAACGCGCTCGACCAGGAGATGTTCCTGCGCATCGCGCCCGAGCTGTATCTGAAGCGCCTGATCGTCGGCGGCTTCGAGCGCGTGTTCGAGATCAACCGGAGCTACCGCAACGAGGGCATCTCGGTGCGGCACAACCCCGAGTTCACGATGATGGAGTTCTACGCGGCCTACTGGAACTACCGCGACCTGATGGACTTCACCGAGACTCTGATCCGCACCATCGCCGACAAGGCAGTCGGCACGCAGCAGCTCACCTACCAAGGCAAGCCCGTCGACCTGACCCAGCCCTTCGAGCGCCTGACGATCCGTGAAGCGATCCTGAAGTACACCGACGCCGGCGATGGGGTCGACGACACGGCCTGGCTCATCAACGCGTTGCGCAAGATCGGCCTGAGCGAAGAAAAGGACAAGCTCTCGCAGCGCAGCCTCGCCAGCCTGCAGGTGATGTACTTCGAGGAGACCGTCGAAGAGAAGCTCTGGCAGCCGACCTTCATCATGGAACACCCGACCGAGATCTCGCCGCTGGCGCGCGCCAACGACGAACGTCCCGAGGTGACCGAGCGCTTCGAGCTGTACATCACAGGCCGCGAGTTCGGCAACGGCTTCAGCGAGCTGAACGACGCCGAAGACCAGGCCGCGCGCTTCAACGCGCAAGTGGCCGCCAAGGACGGCGGCGACGACGAAGCCATGTACTACGACCATGACTTCGTGCGTGCGCTCGAATACGGCATGCCGCCCACCGGCGGCTGCGGCATCGGCATCGACCGGCTGATGATGCTGCTGACCGATTCGCCGAGCATCCGCGACGTGATCCTGTTCCCGGCGCTGCGCAGGGAGTCTTGATCGTGCCCTCACCGTCGTCGCTGCCGACGATCGGCATCGACTTCGGCACCTCCAATTCCGCCGTGGCCTGCCGGGTCGACGGCGTCGCCCGCCTGCTGCCCATCGAGGGCACGGCCACCACGCTGCCGACTGCGATCTTCTTCAATGCCGAAGACCGCACCACGCATTTCGGCCGCGAAGCCGTCGCCCTGTACCTCTCGGGTGTCGAGGGGCGATTGATGCGGTCGCTCAAGAGCCTGCTCGGCAGTACGCTGATGCAGGAGAAAACGGCCGTCTACGACGGGCTCGTGAGCTTCGAGGACATCATCGCGCGCTTCCTGCGCGAGCTGGCGGCGCGCGCCGGGCGCGAGCTCGGCCGAATCCCCGAGCAGGTCGTGATCGGGCGGCCCGTTCACTTCGTGGACGACGATTCGAAGCGCGACGAACGCGCCGAAGAGAGCCTGCGCCATGCGGCCCGGGCGGCAGGCTTTCGCGACGTGGCTTTCCAGCTCGAACCGATCGCGGCCGCCTTCGACTACGAGCAACGCATCACGAAGGAATCGGTGGTGCTGATCGTCGACATCGGCGGCGGCACCTCGGACTTCACGGTCGTGCGCGTGGGTCCGGACCGCGCCACGCGCACCGACCGCAGCGACGATGTGCTGGCCACCAGCGGCGTGCACATCGGCGGCACCGACTTCGACCAGCGCCTGAACCTCGAACGCGTGATGCCCGAGTTCGGCTTTCGCCACCACGGTCCCCAGGGCCGCGAGGTGCCGAGCAAGGTGTTCTTCGAGTTGTCGTCGTGGCACCTGATCAATTGGCTCTATGCCGCCAAGGCGGTTCGCCAGGCGAAGGAGCTGCGCACCAGCTATGCCGACACGCAACTGCACGACCGGCTGATGACGGTGCTGGAAGAGCGGCACGGCCACCGCATCGCCAGCGCCGTCGAGCAAGCCAAGATCGATGCCTCGGTCACCGATGTTCAGACCTCGATCGACCTCTCGTGCGCAGAACCGGGGCTGACGGCCACGCTCTCGCCGGCTGACATGGCGCAACAGCTTTCCGCCCAGCTCGAGAACGTGATCGCCTGCGCGCATGCCTGCGTCAAGCGCGCGGGCCTGCGCAGCGGCGACCTCGATGCGATCTACCTCACGGGCGGCTCGTCGGCGCTGCGCCCGTTCCAGCATGCGCTTCGCAGGAGCTTTGCCGGCGTGAACCTGGTCGAAGGCGATCTGTTCGGCGGCGTGGCCACCGGGCTGGCCTGCGCGACGCCGCAACGGCGCCGGACATGAAATACCTTGCGGGCTACCCGGCAGCCCTGCAGGAACAGGTCAGCCAGCTGATCGCGCAAGACAAGTTGGCGGCGCTGCTGAGCCAGCGCCATCCCGGCGGCACGCACGACATCCAGTCGGACCGGGCGCTCTATGACTACGTGGGTGGGCTCAAGAACGAGTTCATGCGCAAGGCAGAGCCGCTGGCCAAGGTGATGTTCGACAACAAGCTGCACGTGATCCGCAATGCATTGGGCACGCACACCACGGTGTCGCGGGTCCAGGGCGGCAAGCTCAAGGCCAAGCGGGAGATCCGGGTGGCGAGCCTGTTCAAGGAGGTGCCACTCGACCTGCTGCGCATGATCGTTGTGCACGAGTTGGCGCACACCAAGGAAAAGGCCCACGACAAGGCTTTCTACGCGCTATGCACGCACATGGAGCCGGACTATCATCGATTCGAGTTCGATCTCAGACTGTACCTGACGCATCTGGACCTGGGCGGGCAACGCCTCTGGTCGCACGAGGCCCCCATCACACCTCCATGACGCTGCCCAGACTTCACCTCACCTCGCTGTCGCAGGAAGAAGTCTGTGGCGACATCGTCGAAGCCTTCAGGCTGGCGATCGAGCGGCTCGGCTACCCGACCACCTACACCCATTGCCACATCGAACCGGGTGTCATCAACATCCTGTTCTTTTTCTGGGACATGCCGTGGAGCGAGATCCAGCCGCACCACCCCGATTGCATCATCGTCAACTTCGAACCGATGGTGCCCGGAACGCACGCATGGTCCGAGAAGTACCTCGATGTGCTGAAGCGCGCCTATGTCTGGGAGTACAGCAAGTCGAACTTCCAGAGAAATCTCGAACTGGGATACCGCAACGCAGACTATGTCGCGCTGGGCTGGGAGCCTGGCGCAGCGCAGGTCGTGCCGCTCGCGGACATCCTGCCGGAGGAGCAGCAGGACATCGACGTCGTGTTCTTCGGCTCGCTCACGCGCCGCAGGATCGTTCTTCTCGAGAAGCTGATCGCGCGCGGCCTGCGCGTCGAGCTCAACCGCGGCCGCCACTGGACGCTGGAAGAGCGCAACGACTACGTGCGCCGCGCCAAGGTAGTCCTCAATTTTCACAACTGGGAAGACTCGCGCATCGTCGAAGTCCCGCGGCTGTCCATCCTGATGCGGCACCGCAAGGCCGTGGTCTGCGAGCTCTACCCCGACAGCGAAATCGAGCCATGGATGCGAGAAGCCGTCGTCGGGGCGCCGTACGAGCGGCTGGTGGAAGCCGTGGAAGAACTGCTCGCGGACGCCCCACGCCGTGCCGTCCTGGAGCGGGAGGGGCTCGACAGATTCACCCGTCCCTGGGCTCCGCCGCTTGTCGGCCCCGCGATCGAACGCTTTCTCGACTGGCGCGCCCAGCAGGCCGACCGGTTCGTTGCCACCGAACTGCCGCGCGTGAGCGTCTGCCTTGCCTTGGGCGCGTCACCGGAAGCCGTGTCACGCAGCTTGCAGAGCCTGGCAGCACAGCGCGATATCAAGCTGGAGGTCGTGCTCGTCGCGCCTACCGATTCGAAGGCGCTCGATGCCGTCCTCGCGACCCCGCCCTTCCCCGATATCCATCTGATCCAGCTGCCCGTGGCATTCGACCGGGCCACCGCCCGCAATATGGCGATGGCGCAGTCCACGGGCGACTACGTCGTGTTTCTCGATGCCGGCGACGTGGCGGCACCCGAACGCCTGCAGCGCCAGGTCGCGCTGCTGGAAACGCGTCCCGCGATCGATATCGTGGGTTGCTGGTGCGAGACGGGCGACGGCCCACTGCGTTTTGCGGAAAGGCACCAGGACATCGTCGCGGAATACCTGGGACCCCATCCCCTGCTGCTGTCGGCGTGCATGGTGCGCCGGAGCTTTCTGGAACGCAGCGGCGTGCGACACGACCCGGAGTTCACCGTTCACGACGACCTGCACCTGCTTTGCAAGAGTGCCGCGGCCGGCGCGCGTTTCGCGGTCATTCCCCAGATGCTTCATACGCCTGTCGCGTTGCCCGCCGTCGCCGATCCCGCTCGGGCGGCAGCGCTTGCCATGCGCGCCCGTACGCTGGTGCTGGCCTACCTGCTTCCCCAATGCAGCGGCAAGGACGTGAACGAGATCGCCAGGCTCTACGCGCACCTGTGGCCTCCGACGCTCGAATTTGCCGAGCACCTCCTCGCCACGCTGGCACGCGCCTGCTTCAGGCCCTCCAGCACGCCCGAACTGCAACCGGTGGAACACGAGACGCTGACGCGCGCGTTGCGGCACGAGGCTCTGCGACTCCTGCGCGTTTTCTTCAACGCGGGCCTGGCCGACAAGGCCTGGCTGGAACGGCAGTTCGCGCACGAAGAGGTGGCGGCCTTCCTGGCCCCCGCCGCCAATCAGCTGCCCGCCCGGGTATTCAGGAACTGACCCCGGCAAGAGATTGCCGTCGTCAGCGAATGCGCTGCGAAGCCGCGTCGCGCGCGGCCATGTAGGCGGAGCGGTAGGGCTCGCCGAGATTGATGAAATGCACGAGCAGCGTTTCGTCCGTCGCCAGGTGCGGTGGCGTGTTGATGCTCAAGTTGTCGAGCACGCTCTCTACGCCGACCAGCCCCTCGGCCGACAGCACTTCGTTGGTGTAGTACTGGTCGCCCTGGCTGGCGTAGACGGTGGACTTGTCGTCGACGCTGCCGATCCGCGCCCAGATGCGTGCCAGCAGTTCCGCGTTGCGGGTCGTGTTCCTGAAACCCATCACCCCCGAGTTGAACGACCACGCCCCCACGTCCTTGCCCAGCAGCAGGTCTCGGCCATCGAGGAGCGTCTCGATGCGCCGGGTCTGGTTGAAGAACAGCGTGTCCGCGTCGATCCAGATGATCCAGTCGTGCTGTGCGAGGTGCTGCTGCAGCAGCCATGCGCGGACCCACGAGCCGTTGATGCCCGGCCCGATTTCCTCCGGAACGGCCCGGTACACGTGGTAGGTGTACCCGTGCCTGTCGCAATAGCGCTTCGCGTTGTGCTCGGAAACGCGTGCGTAGCTGTTGATGTGATGGGTATACAGCGTCAGGAACGCAATGCGCGCACCCGGGTTGTAGGTGGTCAGCGGTTCGTCGGAAAGCGCCGGATAGGCTGCCGGCTGCAACACAGGGCGACCATGCATCAGGGCGTCGTTGACCTGATCGACCAGCATGCGCTGCAGGTTCAGGTCGTGCAGCATGTCTTCGCGCAGCCCGCCGCCCGGCGCGACGATGGGCAGCGGCCCCGTGTTCACCACGAAGATGCGGGCATGAAACCACTGGCTGATGCGCCAGGAGACGTTCACGTAGATGTCCCCGATCGTGGCGTTGCATCCCAGCATGCCCGCGGGGCGCAGCCGTGCGGCTTCGTCGAGCCGCTCGGCCACCAGCGCGATCACTTGGCCGCAGTCCTCGATCAGCCGATGCAGCATGGCCCTGTTGGCGGGCGTATTGCGCAACACCATCATGTTGGTCATCGCCAGGCCGGCGTGCTCGCCGACGGCCGGGGCCTCGAGCACCAGCAAGTCGCGACCTTCCATCAACGTCTCGATGGCAACAGGGTGAAAAACCACCGAATTGCCGTCGAGAAACAGCAGCCAGTCACCTTCGGCCAGCCCGCGCAGGCGGCGAAGCATCTCGCTGTACCGGGCTCCGGCACGCAGCGCGGGATGGAGGATGTGGTCGCTGTCCGTCCACTGGTGGTCATACCCGAACGAGCGGCAATAGTGCGCGTGGTTGCGCAACACCGCGTCGTCCTTGCGCTGAAAAAAGCTGAGGCACAAGGGCATGTCTATCTCCTCAGGACGGAACGCTTTCCTTGAGACCGGCAAGGGCAAGCAATCGTTTGGCGCCGCGGTATGCAGCCGACTCTGTCAGCGAATGCCAGTTCAATGCGGGGGCCTGAGGCAGCAGCGACTGCCGGCGTGCTTCGCTGGCAGCCTTGCCTTGCCAGCGCCCTGACGTCGCGGCGACTCCGAAGCCTTCCAGCAATCCGTCCAGCAGTGCGCCATCGCCAATGCTCTGGTTGCAGACCATGGGCAGGTCGCATCCCGCTTCGAGCGCCGCCAGCGCGGCGTCGGTGAAGCTCAACAGTTCGCCGTCGATATACCGCCCCGCCTCCATGCTCAGATCGTCGCTGAAGATCACGCCATCGAAGCCGAGTCGGGTGCGCAGCACGTCCTGAAGCCACTTCGACGAAAAACCCGCCGGCCGCGCATCGACCTTGGGATAGATGACGTGCGCAGGCATCACGGCAGCGAGCGTGCCGGCGAGCCAGTCGTAAGGCCTGGCGTCATCGGCCAGGATCGCCTTGAGGCTGCGCCGATCGACCGGGATCTCGACATGCGAATCCGCATTCACGAACCCATGCCCCGGAAAATGCTTTCCGCAGTTGCGCATCCCCATCTGCAGCATCCCGTGCATCACGCTCTTGGCCAGCAGCGCCACCACACGCGGGTCGCGGTGAAAACTGCGGTTGCCGATCACGCTGCTGCCGCCGTAATCCAGGTCGAGCACGGGCGCAAAGCTGAAATCGACGCCACAGGCGCGCAGCTCACCGGCAAGCACCTGCCCCGCCGCCGTCGCGGCCTGCGTGGCGCGCATGGCATCGCGCATCCACAGCTCGCCCAGCGACCGCATCGAAGGCAGGCGCGTGAAGCCGTCGGTGCGAAAGCGCTGCACACGCCCGCCTTCGTGGTCGACGCAGATCAGCAGGTCGGGACGGATCGCCTTGATCTCGGCATTGAGCGCGGTCATCTGCGCGCGGTCCTGCCAGTTGCGGGTGAAATGGATCACGCCACCGACCAGCGGGTTGGCCAGGCGCCGGCGGTCGGCGTCGTTGAGCTCGGTGCCCGCCACATCGATGATGAGCGGCGCGTGGATAGTGCTGCCTGTCGTCAGGGTCATGCTTCGTTCTTGCTGTCTTTGTGTTCCACCACGACGAAGCTCGCGGCGTATTCGGTTTCGTCGGTCACCGTGACGTGGGCGGTGAGGCCCTTCGCCTCGAACCAGTCCTTGAGCTCGCCATGCAGCACGATGACCGGCTTGCCGCTGCGCAGGTTGGCGATCTCGCACAGGCGCCAGGTCATCGGCATCCGCATGCCGAGGCCGATGGCCTTGCTGAAAGCTTCCTTGGCCGAGAAACGGGTGGCCAGGTAGCTGAGGCCGCGCTTGGGCCAGCGCGCGCTACGGGCTTGCCAGACCGCGAATTCGGCATCGCTCAGCACCTTGCGCGCGAACCGCTCGCCCTGGCGCTCGAAGGTCGCGGCGATGCGGCGCAGGTCGCAGATGTCGGTGCCGATGCCGTAGATCATGCAGGCCGGGCCTGTTGTTGCGCCTCTGTGATGCAGCGCAGGTATTCGCGTGTCGTGGTGGCGTAGCCAAGCTCGAGCGCGTCGGCGACGAACGCGTGGCCGATCGAGACCTCGTGAACGCCGCGCACCGCGCGAAGGAACGCGGTGAGGTTGTCGCGGCTCAGGTCGTGGCCGGCGTTGACGCCCAGGCCTGCGGCCTGCGCCGCCCGCGCCGATTCGACGTACCGCGCGAGCACGGCCTCTTCGTCGGCCGTGCCGCGCGATGCGGCATAGCCTTCGGTGTAGAGCTCGACGCGGTCCGCGCCCACCGCCTTGACCGCGGCCATCATTTCGGGGATCGGATCCATGAACAGGCTGACGCGCACGCCCAGCGCCTTGGCTTCGGCGATCAGCGGGCGCAGCCGCTCGGCGTCGTCGGGAAAGCTCCAGCCATGGTCGCTGGTCGACTGGGATTCGCTGTCGGGCACGAAGGTCGCCTGGTGCGGACGCAATTCGCGCACGAAGTCCATCAGGTTGTGGAAGGGATTGCCTTCGATGTTGAACTCGATGCCCGGCCAGTCCTTCGCAAGCAGAGCGGAGAGGTCGCTCACGTCGTGCGCGCGGATGTGGCGCGCGTCGGGCCGAGGGTGCACGGTGATGCCCTGGGCGCCCGCGGCCAGGCACGCGTTGGCAGCGGTCAACACGCTCGGAATACCCAGGTGGCGCGTGTTGCGGACCAAGGCCACCTTGTTGAGGTTGACCGAAAGGGAAGTGGCGGTGCCGGCGTTGCCTGAGGTGCTCATAGTGCTTGCAGATCTCTCATCATTTGCCGCGTGCGCAGCGTGGACACGCCGCAATGGTAGTTGAGCAAGGCACGCAGCTGGTTTCTGAGGGCGCTGTTGCTGCCGGCGTTCATGGTGGCGATCTCGCGCAGGGTCGCGGTGAAGGGCGCGCGGTCGTCGAGCACGGCCTGCAGGGTCTGCCAGTCGGCGCCGGCCAGGCTGGCCTCGCCGTCCGTTGCCATACGCAGTCCCGCCTCGGGCACGAGGCTGTAGCGCACGTCGGCGTCGAGTGGCTCCAGGGTCAGCGTCTGCACGTCGAGCGAAGGCAGCAGGCCGACCTCGCGCAGCAGGATCAGTTCGAAGGCGCGCAGCGCGGCAGCCTGGGTTGCTGCCTGGGCGCCGGCGTGGTCGCCCGCGAGCACCTGCACCACGCCGGCATAGGCATCGAACAGCGCCTCGTGCGCGTCGTCCCGTGCCAGCAGGCGCAGCAGCAATTCGTTGATGTAGTAGCCGGAGAGCAGCGCCTCGCCGGTCGGCATGACGTGGCCGCCCATCCATTCCGCACCCTTGAGCGTGCGGATCTCGGCATCGCCGCCGTAATTGAGCTGCAGCGGCTGCAGCGGCAGCAGCACCGGCCGGAAATTGGAGCTCGGGCGCTTCGCTCCCTTGGCCACCAGCGCGATGCGCCCGTGGTGACGGGTGAAGACCTCCAGGATCAGGCTCGACTCGCTCCAGTCGTAGCGATGGAGCACGTACGCCGGTTCATGCGAAACGCGGTGGGCAGCGGCCACTTCATTCGTAGCCGAAGGAGCGCACGCGCGCCTCGTCGTCGGCCCAGCCGGAACGCACCTTGACCCACAGTTCGAGGAACACCTTGGCGTCGGCCAGCTTCTCGAGCTCGACGCGTGTTTCCATGCCGATGCGCTTGATGCGCTCGCCCTTGTCGCCGATCACCATGGCCTTGTGGCCGTCGCGCTCGACCACGATGGTGGCGGCAATGCGCAAGAGGCGCTTCTGGCCCTTCTTCTGGGGCGGCTCTTCCTCGAACTTGTCGATGATGACGGTCGACGTGTAGGGCAGCTCGTCGCCGGTCAGGCGGAAAAGCTTTTCGCGCACCAGCTCGCCGGCCAGGAATTTCTCGCTGCGGTCGGTCAGCTCGTCCTCGTCGTAGAACCAGGGCTGCTCGGGCAGGTATTTCTCGCAGATGCCGAAGAGGCGCTCGACGTCCTTGGCGTTCTTGGCCGACATCGGCACGAACTCGGCAAAAGCGTGCTTCGCCTGCATGGTCTGCAGCCAGGGTGCGATGTCGCCGCGGCGGTGCACGTTGTCCAGTTTGTTGGCCAGGAGCACCGTCGGAATGCCCTTGCCCAGCAGCTTGAGCACACGTTCGTCGGCCGGCGTGAAGCTGCCGGCCTCGACCACGAACAGGATCAGGTCCACGTCGCCGACCGCGCCTTGCACGGTCTTGTTGAGCGACTTGTTCAGCGCGTTGGCGTGCAGGGTCTGGAAACCGGGCGTATCGACGAACACGAACTGCGTCGCGCCCAGCGTGCGCATGCCGGTGATGCGGTGGCGCGTGGTCTGGGCCTTGCGCGAGGTGATGCTGATCTTCTGGCCGACCAGCGCATTGAGCAGGGTCGACTTGCCCACGTTGGGCTTGCCGACGATGGCGATGAGGCCACAGTGTTGGGGGCCACCTGGGGCGGCGCCGTCGCCTGCTGCATCTTGGGGGTCGGCTTCTGGATTGGTAACGTCGTTCATTGTGATTTCACGCAGCTCCGCGTGCCTTGAGCCGGATCAGCATGGCAGCCGCGGCAGCCTGCTCGCCGGCGCGGCGCGAGCCGCCGATGCCGCGTTCGCGAAGGCCCAACTCGGGCACCTCGCACTCGACATCGAAAGTCTGTTTGTGCGCTGCACCCAGCGTCGCTGCCACGCGATACACCGGCAGCTTCATTTTGTGGCCCTGCAACCATTCCTGCAATTCGGTTTTCGGGTCCTTGGCCGCCGCTTCCATGCGCGGATTGATCTCGACCGATTCGTACAGCCGGCGCACCAGCGCCTCGGCGGCCGCAAAGCCCGCGTCGAGGTAGACCGCGCCGATCAGCGCCTCGAGGGCATCGGCCAGGATCGAAGGCCGGTTCGGCCCGCCCGAGCGCGCCTCGCCCTCGCCAAGCCGCAGCAGCGGCGAGAGCTGGAGTTCGAGCGCCAGGCGATGCAGGGTGTCCTGCTTGACCAGATTGGCCCGCACGCGCGACAAATCGCCTTCAGGCAGGGCCGAGAGGCGCGTGTACAGCAGGTGCGATACCGCCAGGTTGAGCACCGAGTCGCCGAGAAACTCGAGGCGCTCGTTGTGATCGGCCGAGAAGCTGCGGTGCGTGAGCGCGAGCTGGAGCAGCCGCGTGTCGGAGAACGAATGCTTGAGGCGCGCCTGCAGCGCGACGAGGCTGCCGTCCACCTTTTTCAGCGCCGCGTTCAGCGGGTCTCGCCCTTGTACTTGAGCGTCAGGTAGGCCGGGCCGAACAAGGGAATCTCGCGCTCGTAGGCATACGAGACGACAACCTTGTCGCCGACCTTCTTGATGTCCAGATCACGGCCGCTCACCGACTTGAAGTCGTCGATGGCCTGGGCGCGATCGAAGATGGCGCGAATTTCGGGCACGGTCGTGCCCTCCTTGGCCTTGTTGGCGGCCTTGTCGATGGCTTGCCATTCGATCAACGTCGGAATGACCTGCGCGACGACCACGCCCACACAACCGAGTACTGCCGCGACGAACAGCAGGCCGATGAACGAGATGCCGCGCTGGTGCGTGGCCCTGCTGCGGATGGACCGGTTAGCTCTCATGCCCTCTTACCCCTCGAACAGTGTTGAATGACTGCTTATTGAAATGGACCGATGCGGCCGAAATCGCCGAAGTTCATCCAGACGAAGAACGCCCTGCCCACGATGTTCTTGTCCGGAACGAAGCCCCAGAAGCGCGAATCCGCCGAATTATCGCGGTTGTCGCCCATCATGAAATACTGGCCGGCCGGCACCTTGCACACCACGCCTTCGACGGAGTAGCGGCAGTTTTCGCGGAACGGGAAGTCGCTCGCGCCCGGAACGAAGGACGGGGCACCTTCGTCGTTGAGGATCTTGTGCTGCTTGCCGGCGAGGTCCTCGTCGAACTGCTTGAGCAGACGCATCGATTCGCCGTCAAGGTAGTCGGGCGCCGCGGTCTTGGACACCGGTTGGCCGTTGATCGTGAGCTTCTTGTTCAGGTAGGCCACTTCGTCGCCCGGGATGCCGACCACGCGCTTGATGTAGTCCATGCTGGGTTTGGGCGGATAGCGGAACACCACCACGTCGCCACGCGCGAGCGGCGTGCCCTCGGTGATCTTGGTGTTGATGACCGGCAGGCGCAGGCCGTAGGTGAACTTGTTGACCAGGATCAGGTCGCCGGTCAGGAGCGTGGGCATCATCGAACCCGACGGGATCTTGAAGGGCTCGTAGAGGAACGAACGCAGCAGGAACACCACCAGGATCACCGGGAAGAGGCCCGCCGTCCAATCGAGCCACCAGGGCTGCATCAGCAGGCGCTCGCTGGCTTTGGTATCGGCCGTATCGACCTGGGTAATGCCCTGCCCGGCCAGCCGCGCGTTGCGCTCGGCCATCGAGGCCTCGAGCGTCGCCGCGGCTTTCTCGCGCTTGGGCAGGAAGTAGAAGCGCTCGGCCAGCCAATAGAGGCCGGTGACCACCGTAGCCACGAACAGCAGCAATGCGAAGTTGCCTTCGATCATGCCGAAGTACCAGGCTCCGACATAGCTGGCGAATGCCGCAAGGACCAGGGAAGTGATGAGTGCCATTTTTTTGATCAGTCTTCGACTTGCAGAATCGCGAGGAAGGCCTCTTGCGGGACCTCGACGGAACCGATCTGCTTCATTCTTTTCTTGCCCGCTTTCTGCTTCTCGAGCAGCTTCTTCTTGCGGGTGATGTCGCCGCCGTAGCACTTGGCCAGCACGTTCTTGCGGAGGGCCTTGATTGTCTCACGCGCAATGATGTTGACCCCGATCGCCGCCTGGATGGCCACGTCGAACATCTGGCGCGAAATGATCTCGCGCATCTTCGAGACCACCGCCCGGCCGCGGTACTGCGACTGGGTACGGTGCACGATGATCGAAAGCGCATCGACCTTCTCGCCGTTCAGGAGGATGTCGACCTTGACCACGTCCGAGGCGCGGTACTCCTTGAACTCGTAGTCCATGGAGGCATAGCCCCGGCTGACCGATTTCAGCTTGTCGAAGAAGTCGAGCACGATCTCGCCGAGCGGCATCTCGTAGGTCAGCATGACCTGGCGGCCGTGGTAGGCCATGTTCATCTGCACACCACGCTTCTGGTTGGCCAGCGTCATGACGGCACCGACGTATTCCTGCGGCATGTAGAGATGCACGGTCACGATCGGCTCGCGGATCTCGCTCATCTTGCCGACGTCGGGCATCTTGGACGGGTTCTCCACCATGATGACTTCGCCGTCGTTGCGCACCACCTGGTAGACCACGCTGGGCGCGGTCGTGATCAGGTCCTGGTCGAACTCGCGCTCCAGGCGCTCCTGCACGATTTCCATGTGCAGCAGGCCGAGGAAACCGCAACGGAAGCCGAAGCCCAGCGCCTGGCTCACTTCGGGCTCGTAACGCAGCGACGAATCGTTGAGCTTGAGCTTTTCGAGCGCGTCGCGCAGTGAGTCGTACTCGCTGGCTTCGGTCGGATAGAGGCCGGCAAACACCTGCGGCTGGATTTCCTTGAAGCCCGGCAGCGCCTCGGTGGCCGTGGCAGCGGCGCCGCCCGTGCCCGCCTTGATCAACGTCACGGTGTCGCCGACCTTGGCAGCCTGCAGTTCCTTGATGCCCGCGATGATGTAGCCCACCTCGCCGGCTTCGAGCGAAGGGCGCGGTTCGTTGGCAGGCGTGAAGACGCCGATGTTGTCGGCGTTGTACATCGCGCCGGACGCCATCATCTTGATGCGCTCGCCCTTCACCAGCCGGCCGTCGACCACGCGCACCAGCATGACGACGCCGACGTACGGATCGAACCAGCTGTCGACGATCATCGCGCGGAGCGGGCCGTCGGGATTGCCGCGCGGCGCCGGCATCTGGTGCACGATGGCCTCGAGGATCTCGTCGATGCCGAGGCCGGTCTTGGCGGAGCATGGAATCGCATCGCTCGCGTCGATGCCGATCACGTCCTCGATTTCGGTGCGCGCGTTGTCGGGATCGGCGTTCGGCAAATCCATCTTGTTGAGCACCGGCACCACTTCCACGCCGAGGTCGAGCGCGGTGTAGCAGTTGGCCACCGTCTGCGCTTCGACACCTTGCGATGCATCGACGACGAGCAGCGCGCCTTCGCATGCCGACAGCGAGCGACTCACTTCATAAGAGAAGTCGACGTGGCCCGGGGTGTCGATCAAATTGAGGTTGTAGACCTGCCCATCGAGTGCCTTGTAGTGCAGCGCAGCGGTCTGCGCCTTGATGGTTATCCCACGCTCTTTTTCGATGTCCATCGAGTCGAGCACCTGCGCTTCCATCTCGCGTTCTGCGAGGCCGCCGCAACGCTGGATCAAACGGTCTGCGAGCGTCGACTTGCCGTGATCGATGTGCGCAATGATCGAAAAATTTCTGATGTGATTCATCAACGGGAACGCTTAAGTACTTGAATTGGCTCGTGCCCAGCAGCGAGCGGGCAAGAAAAAAGGGCGCGTCTTCTGGAGACGCGCCCTGAACCAACAAGCAATGGCAACTGCAGTAGTTGGAACTTCATTGTAGGCAAAAAGGGAGGCACGTACATCCGGGAACAGGGTCCAAAGGGCTCGTTGCAGGTCCACAACATCAAAGATATATACAGGTTATCCACAAGATCGGTGGAGCAGTCTATGAACAACTTGTGGGCGATCTGTGGAGCACCGGTGGACTGCTGTCTGACATCTCGCATCGTGAAGGTCGTTGCACTCCTTATGCGCTGACCAGCCGCCGCGAGTGCCCTATTCTACCGAAAACCGTCCTTAGCCTTCCACAAAGTTAGTGAGCGCAAACCAAAATCAAGGCTTTTGAAGGCCCAGATTTTTTTAGAGGTCTGCGCCTGAACGTCGTAAACGCCTCAAAAAAACGGCCCCAAACCCGACTGCCGGGTGGGGCCACTTGACGGCAACGCCGGATCAGCGTGCGGGACGGATCAGGGCGTATTGCGCCCAGTCGCCGCGACGGAACAGCACGCTGAGCGCCTTGCTCTTGTCGGCCTTGGCCAGTGCCGCCTCGAACTCCCGGGTGTTGGCAATTTCGATGTTGCCCACGGCCAGGATGATGTCGCCTTCGCGCAGCCCCGCTCGCGCTGCGCCTTCGCTGGCGGCATCGACCTTCACGCCGCCCTTGAGCTTGAGCTCCTTCTTCTGCGCATCGTTGAGATCGCTCACGGCGAGGCCCAGCGATTTGGCGGCGGCGGAAGCCGAAGGCTTCGGCGTCGGCTCGTCGCGATCGGAGGCACGCTTGGCCGGCTTGTCGGGCTCGATCTCGGCGATGGTCACGCTCAGGTCGCGCGAGCTGCCGCGGCGGAACACCGTGAGCGTGCTCTTCGTGCCGGGCTTGGTGTTGCCAACCAGGCGCGGCAGGTCGCTCGGCTTCTCGATGGCCTTGCCATCGAACTTGGTGATGACGTCGCCCGGCTCCACGCCGGCCTTCTCGCCCGGCGAGCCCGCTTCGACGCCGCGCACCAGCGCGCCCTGCGC
The DNA here is from genome assembly GCF_030812215.1 of Variovorax boronicumulans. GTDB lineage: Bacteria > Pseudomonadota > Gammaproteobacteria > Burkholderiales > Burkholderiaceae_C > Variovorax > Variovorax boronicumulans_C. The sequence continues at coordinate 54,217 of NZ_JAUSSG010000009.1, forward strand.
CTTGCCCAGGCCGATGGCCTCGGCCACGTCCTTCGTGACCTGGTCGATCTGCACGCCGATGCGGCCGCGGGAGACACGTCCCGAGGTGCGCAGCTGTTCGCTCACGCGGATCGCCTCGTCGATCGGGATCGAGAACGAGATGCCCATGAAGCCGCCCGAGCGCGAGTAGATCTGGCTGTTGATGCCCACCACTTCGCCGCGCATGTTGATCAGCGGGCCGCCCGAGTTGCCGGGGTTGATGGCCACATCGGTCTGGATGAACGGCAGGTATTCGCCCGTGTCGCGTTGCTTGGCGCTCACGATGCCGGCTGTGACGGTGTTCTCCAGCCCGAATGGCGAGCCGATGGCCATCACCCATTCGCCGACGCGCAGCTTGGAGATGTCGCCGACCTTCACCGCGGGCAGGCCCGTGGCTTCGATCTTGACGACCGCGACGTCGGTGCGCTTGTCGGCGCCGATGATCTTGGCCTTGAACTCGCGCTTGTCGGGCAGCGTGACCAGCACCTCGGAGGCGTCTTCCACCACATGCGCATTGGTCATGACGTAGCCGTCGGCCGTCAGGATGAAGCCGGAGCCCACACCGCGCGGGCGCTCCTCTTCCTGGGGCTGCTGCGGCCTGTTGGGACGCGGCCCCTGGCGCGGCGTGCCCGGCGCAGGCTGCCCGAAGAAACGACGGAAGAATTCCTGCATCTCCTCGTCCATCTCGCCGTTGCCGGCGCCGCGCTGAGCGACCTTCTCGACGGTGCGGATGTTGACGACCGAGGGGCCGACCTGGTCGACCAGATCGGTGAAGTCAGGCAGCGTGCGCGTTTGCGCGTGGACGGGCTCGACGGGGAGAAAAGTGGCGCCAGCTGTCAGCGCAAGCGCGAAAGCCAGTACACCGGAACGAAGCTTGTGTCCCTCGACTTTGAACATCATGGGTTTTCTTTCAAAAGAACAGAGAGCGGCTAAAACAACAAAGGGCTATGAGTCTGCGTTGCGAGCTTGGTTCAGCGCAATTCGCGGGGCAATGGCCAGTCAGTGTGTCAACGCGTGCGAGCGAGGCTTTGGGCGAATGCGTTGAGCGTCTGCTGCGGCACTTCGCCCACTGCGGTCAGCCACCAGTCACTCGCGGGTTCGGGCAAGCGCCGGCGGATGGCGTTGGTGGCGCCGATGGTCAGCACGCCGTCCCGCGGTGCGCGCGCGGCATCGTAGCGCTCGATGAAAAGCGAGACCGAGGCCAAGCCGTCGGAGAAAGTCCACTGGACCGTGGCCGCATCCTGCTTCGACTTGTCGCCGCCGGTCGCGGGCCGGCGAAAGAAACTGCGGGGCTTGAAGCCGGCCACGGGCGCGCTGAGCGTCCAGCCTTCATCCTGTGCGGTCGTGCGCTCGAGCTCGAGCTTTTCGACGCGGTAACCCGCAGTGTTGCTCATCATCTGTGCGAGCGCCTGTGCCTTCACCGGCGCATCGAGCTGCAGTTCGGAAAACGCCGACTGCTCCACCACCCGGGATTCGCTGTCGAGGGTCTGCAGCTTCACCACCAGGCCCGAACGGCGCTCGCTCCAGATGCGGTAGCCGAAACGCAAGCCATCGTGCGGCACCAGTTGCACCACGTCGGCATCGAAGCCAGCCACGCGGTCCTTGCCGATCGCACGCACGTCGTAGAAATCGCCGATCGACGAATCGGTCTTGTCCGGCAGGTTAGGAAAGAGATCGAGGTTCTCGCGCTTCTCCACCTTCACGACCTTCGCCTCGGGCAGGAAGGTCATGACATTGCGATTGCGCCGGAAGGTCGAGCGCTGCGGGCCCGAGAGGGCCTCGATGCGTTCGATCTGATGGTCGCCATCGCGCACATGCCAGATGCGCGCGCTCGACAGGTCACCGCCTGGCGCCGACACCACGAAGGTGCCCACGTAGTTGCGTTGCCGCGCACCGGTGTGCATGCGCTGCAGCCAGTCGGCCACGCTCATTGCCGGCGGCTCGTCCGTCTGCGCCGAAGCGGCCCCCTTGGCGGTCGCCGGGCCGGAGCGGTTTTGTGCGGTGGCAACCTGCACGAAGCAGAAGGCTGCAAACACAAGCACGAACGCGCGTGCGGAGATCGGCATCTGAACGGTCATTGCGGGCAGTTACGGACGCGCGATCAGCGCGTAGGTCCCTCGAAGGTAGCGTTGCGCAGGAAACCGGAAGGCATTTGCGAAGCACCGCCAGCCTGCTGATGCGCTTCAAGCAATTGATCGAGCCGCGGATCGCGCAGCATGACTTGCGGATTGCCGTTGCCGACCATCACGCGCGTCGGCGTCAGCGCGGCGCTGACCGGCTGCTGGCCGTTGGCGGCCGCCGCCAGGACCGAATTCATCGCCGGCTGCTGCTGCGCCGCGATTTGTGCGCCGGTCTGCGAACCGGCCGTGCCGCTGCCGATCAGCGTCCAGCTGATGGCTGCGACCGCGACCATCGAAGCGGCACCCGCCACCAGCTTCCAGCGGAAGACCGGCTCGTTGGCCGCATCGGCGCGGCGCTGGACCTGGACTGCGACAGGCGCAGCCACCGGCTGCAGCGCGGGCATCGCCACCACCGGCTCCGCGGCCAGTCGCTGCTGGAAGCGCGCGAGGAATGCCGAGCTGTCGCTGCACACCGAATGGGATCCCGAGCGCAACACATCGCCCACCACATGGTAGGCGTGCCAGGCCGCGCGCGATTCGCCTTCGGTGCAGACCGCCTCGATCGCCTGCGCGAACGCCTCGCCCTGCAAATGACCATCCGCAAGTGCGGACACCTGTTCCCGAACCGTCATCGTCTGATTCATTTCATTCACCTGCTTACTTACCAACGCTTGCCGGACTGGTTGTCGAGCAACGGCTTGACCCTGGCCGAAATGGCTTCGCGCGCCCGGAAAATACGCGAGCGCACCGTGCCGATAGGGCAATCCATGACCTCGGCAATCTCTTCGTAACTCATCCCCTCGATCTCGCGCAGCGTGACCGCCTGGCGCAACTCGGCTGGGAGTGCCTCCATGGCTGCCTCGACGGCGCTGGCGATTTCATTCGCCGCCATGACCGATTCGGGGGTTTCGTCGCTGATTGGTTCGTTTCCGGGACGGTAAGTTTCATCGTCGTCCTCAGAAGAAGGCCTCAGAGCGCTTTCGGAGATGGTCGGATCGCGCTTCATGTCCACCAGCGCCTTCTTGGCAGTGTTGACCGCGATCCGGTAGAGCCAGGTGTAGAACTGCGCCTCGCCGCGGAACTGGTGCAGTGCGCGGTAGGCGCGAATGAAGGTTTCCTGGGCAATGTCCTCGACCAGGTCGACATCGCGCACCATCCGGCCGATCAACCGTTCGATGCGGCGCTGGTACTTGATGACCAGGAGTTCAAAGGCCTTCTGGTCACCTGCGACGGTGCGCTGGACCAGCTGGAAATCGACCTCGCCCGGGCGCGGCGCCTCGGCCGACGCGTCGGTCAAGCCGGACTCCGGTGGTACAGGCGGGGGAGACATTGTCATCGACGGAATTTCAAGGCGCGTCGGCGGGTGCCGTCGCGCGCCAGGGATCGCCCACAGGCTCGGCGACCGGCGTGCGCGAATAGACCGCCCGGCGCACGTCGCGCCAGCGCTCCGGCATGACCCGCTGCTCGAGCCAGACCCAGCGCGCGGCGCGACCAGGCTCCGCGAGCCTGACCAGCATCAGCGATTGGAAATCGAGCACGACCATGGCCCGCGCTGCACGAACACCGCGGGTCGGATCGACTCCGTTCAGAGACCAATACAGCCCGTCGAAGTGCAGGACGGCAGCGCCGTCGCGCCGCAGGCCGAAGCCCGCGGCAACACCCGAGAAGACGACGCTGAAAACCAGCAGCAACTGACGCCATCCGGCGCTATCGAAGAGATAGCAGGATGCGCCCGCGCAGCAGGCTCCCAAGGTCCAGAGAACGACAAGAATCCGGGTAGCGCCACGTGAGCGCCCCACCGGATAGGTCACCGACGGCGCGCTGTGCATGAGAGAGCAATGCTCAAGTGCGCTTGAACACCAGCGTGCCGTTGGTGCCGCCGAAGCCGAAGTTGTTCTTGACCGCGACATCGATCTTCAGATCGCGCGCCTCGTTGGCGCAGTAGTCGAGATCGCACTCCGGATCCTGGTTGAAGATGTTGATGGTCGGCGGGCTCTTTTGCTCGTGCAGTGCAAGCACGGTGAACACCGATTCGATGCCGCCCGCGCCGCCCAGCAGGTGGCCGGTCATGGACTTGGTCGAATTCACGACGAGCTTCTTCGCATGATCGCCGAAGGCAAGCTTGACCGCGTTGGTCTCGTTGAGATCGCCGATCTGCGTCGAGGTGCCGTGCGCGTTCAGGTACTGGACCTGGTCGGCATTGACACCTGCGTTGGCCAGTGCCATCGCCATCGAGCGGCGGGGGCCGTCGACGTCGGGTGCAGTCATGTGATACGCATCGCCGGTCAGGCCGAAGCCTGCGACTTCCGCGTAGATCTTGGCGCCGCGCGCCTTGGCGTGTTCGTACTCCTCGAGCACCAGCACGCCGGCTCCCTCGCCCAGCACGAAACCGTCGCGATCCTTGTCCCACGGGCGCGAAGCCGTCGCGGGATCGTCGTTGCGCGTGCTCAACGCGCGAGGCGCAGTGAAGCCACCGATGCCGAGCGGCGAAATGGTCGACTCGGCGCCGCCGGCGATCATGACGTCGGCATCGCCGTATTCGATCATGCGTGCCGACGTGCCGATGGCATGCAGGCCCGTGGTGCAGGCAGTGACGACGGCGATGTTCGGGCCCTTGAAGCCGTACTTGATCGACACGTGGCCCGAGATCATGTTGATGATCGACGCCGGCACGAAGAACGGCGAAATGCGGCGCGGGCCGCGGCTCGCATATTCGCCGTGCGTCTCTTCGATCATCGGCAAGCCGCCGATGCCCGAGCCGATGTTGCAGCCGATGCGCACAGCTTTCTCATAGGACAGCGCTTCGCCGGTCGGCAGTCCGCTGTCCTGCACCGCCTGGATGGCGGCAGCAAGCCCCAGATGAATGAAGCGGTCCATGTGGCGCGCTTCTTTCTCCGAGATGTATTGGGTGATGTCGAAACCCTTCACCTCACCGGCGAACTTGCAGGCGAAGGCGCTTGCGTCGAACGCGGTGATGTTCGCAATGCCCGACTTCCCGGCCAACAGGTTGGCCCAGGATTCGGTTGCGGTGTTTCCGACAGGAGCGATGCAACCGAGTCCGGTCACGACGACGCGGCGTTTGGTCATGCCGGCAAACCTTTCTGGAAGCGCTGAACAGTTGCTGGTCGGCGCGTGCGGTTCAGGAAAAAGCCGCCGGCCGCAGTCGCTGTGTCAGCTGGCCAATCAGGCCTTTTGATTCTTGGTGGCGTAGTCGACGGCGTTTTGCACCGTGGTGATCTTCTCGGCATCTTCATCGGGGATCTCAATGCCGAACTCGTCTTCGAGTGCCATCACGAGTTCGACCGTGTCGAGCGAGTCAGCGCCGAGGTCGGCCACGAAAGCCTTTTCGTTCGTCACTTGAGACTCTTCCACGCCGAGTTGCTCGGCGATGATTTTCTTGACACGTGCTTCGATATCGCTCATTTGGTTCCCTCTGAGGGTTGTAGGTAATCGGTGGATTTTAGCCGGGCGGATTGTGGCATTTGCCTCACCCCCGGTACGGGAAAGATTGCGCCTTGCGGCTACATGTGCATGCCGCCATTCACATGCAACTCCTGCCCGGTCACGTAGGACGCCTGGGGCGATGCGAGGTACGCCACCGCGTGCGCGATGTCGGCCGGCTTGCCCAGATGCCCCAGCGGGATCTGCTGCAGAAGTGCTTGTTGCTGCGCCTCGGGGAGGCTCGCGGTCATGTCGGTTTCGATGAAGCCCGGCGCGACGCAATTGACGGTGATGTTGCGGCTGCCCAGTTCGCGGGCTAGGGCGCGGGTCATGCCTGCGACGCCGGCCTTGGCAGCAGCGTAGTTGGCCTGGCCGGCATTGCCGGAGGCGCCCACCACGCTCGTGATGCTGATGATGCGGCCATAGCGCTGCTTCATCATCGGGCGGATCACCGCGCGCGAGAGACGGAACACCGCCTTGAGATTGGTGTCGAGCACCGCATCCCAATCGTCGTCCTTCATGCGCATGGCGAGCGTGTCGCGCGTGATGCCGGCGTTGTTGACCAGCACGTGGATCGCGCCGTAGGCCTGCACGATCTCGTCGATCAGCGCCTCGACGGCTGCCGCGTCATTCACATTGAGTGCACGGCCACGTCCGTCGAACGCGCTCAGTGCGGAAGTGATCTTCGCGGCGCTGTCCTCGGTGGTGCCGGTGCCGACGACCTTCAGGCCGCGCTGCGCCAGCTCGAGCGCAATCGCTGCGCCGATGCCGCGCGATGCGCCGGTGACCAGGGCGACTTGCCCTTCGAATTTGGGAATGCTCATATAAAAAGTATCGGGGCCTTGCGCCGTTCAGCCGGCGAGCGATTGTCGGGTGTCCGCGAGCGTTGTCGGGTCGTACACCGACGCAGCTTCCAGATCGGGGGCGATACGCTTGACCATGCCGGCCAACACCTTGCCGGGCCCGCACTCGATGATGGCGGCTACACCGCGCAGTTTCAAGGCCTGCACGCTCTCGACCCAGCGAACCGGGCCAGCGGCCTGGCGCACCAGGGCTTCGCGGATACGGTCCGGGTCAGTTTCGACAGCCACATCGATGTTGTTCAACACCGGAATCTGCGGCGCAGCGAGCGTGAGGGTGGCGAGTTTTTCGCGCAGCGCCTCGGCGGCTGGTTTCATCAAGCTCGAATGGAAAGGCGCCGAAACGGGCAGCAGCAGCGCGCGCTTGGCACCATTGGCCTTGAGCAGCTCGCAGGCCTTGTCGACGGCGGCCTTGCTGCCGGCGATCACAGTTTGCGCAGGGTCGTTGAAATTCACGGCTTCGACGATTTCGGCGCTGCCTGCGCCGAAGGATGCCGTCGCTTCAGCGCAGCCCGCCACGACCTTGCCGGACTCCATGCCCAGCACAGCAGCCATGGCGCCGACACCGACGGGCACGGCCTGCTGCATGGCTTGCGCGCGAAAGCGCACCAGCGGCGCGGCTTGCGCCAGCGTCAGCACTCCGGAAGCCACCAGCGCCGAGTACTCGCCCAGTGAGTGGCCTGCCACGACGGAAGGCGTTGCGCCGCCTTCGGACAACCAGGCGCGCCAAGCGGCGACACCAGCGACCAGCATCACGGGCTGAGTGTTGGTGGTAAGTGCCAGCTCTTCTTTAGGGCCATTCTTGATCAGTGCTCCGACGTCTTCGCCCAACGCCTCGGAAGCCTCGCGCAGCGTTTCGGCCACGGCCGGATGATCGCCCCAGGCGTCGAGCATGCCGACAGCCTGCGAGCCCTGACCCGGGAATACAAAAGCAAAGGATTTCATCGTTCTATGCGTCATATCGCATCGCAGCCCAGAAAAGGACCGCAATACGCTACAGATTAAGCAGCACGGCACCCCAGGTGAAACCACCGCCCACGCCTTCGAGCATGAGGGTCTCGCCCTTCTTCACCTTGCCGGAGCGCACCGCTTCGTCAAGTGCCAGCGGAATCGAGGCGGCCGAGGTGTTGCCGTGCTCGTTGACGGTGACGATCAGCTTCTCGCGCGGCAGCTTCAGCTTCTTGGCCGTGCCTTCCATGATGCGGATGTTGGCTTGGTGCGGAATCAGCCAGTCGATGTCGGCGTCGGTCTTGCCCGCCTTGGCCAGCGCGGTGCGCGCCGCCTCTTCGAGCACTCGGACCGCCAGCTTGAACACGGCCTGGCCATCCATGTGCAGCAGCGGCGTGCCCAGCACATTGCCGCCGGACACGTGGCCCGGCACGCACAGGATGCCGACATGCTTGCCGTCCGCATGCAGGTCACTCGACAGGATGCCGGGCTCGTCGCTGGCCTCGAGCACCACCGCGCCCGCGCCATCGCCGAACAGCACGCAGGTGGTGCGGTCGTTGAAATCGAGGATGCGGGAGAACACTTCGGCGCCGATCACCAGCGCGCAGCGTGCGGTGCCGGTGCGGATCATGGCGTCGGCCACGGTCAGCGCATAGACGAAGCCGCTGCAGACAGCCTGGACGTCGAATGCCGGGCAGCCGGCAATGCCGAGCTTGTTCTGGAGGATGGCGGCCGACGACGGGAACACCATGTCAGGCGTCGAGGTCGCGACGATGATCAGGTCGACATCGCTGGCCTTGCGGCCTGCCGCTTCAAGCGCATGCTTGGCGGCCTCGAGGCCGAGATCGCTGCTGCTGACATCCGGCGCGGCGAAGTGACGAGCGTGGATACCTGTGCGCTCGACGATCCACTGATCGGAGGTTTCGATGCCGCGCGACGCCAGTTCCTTGGCGAGATCGTCATTGGTCACGCGGCGTGGGGGCAGATAACTGCCGGTGCCGGTGATGCGTGAAAAAGGGGTCATCAAACGTGAAGGGCCGTCGCGTCGACCGGCACCGCCGGCTCCTGCCGCGCGAGCAAAGGCGCGGCGTGGGCGATGCGGGCCCGCACGCGATCGAGCAGGTTGTTGCGAGCGGCATCATAAGCGCGATCCAGCGCATGTCCGAAAGCCACTTCGTCGGCCGAGCCATGGCTCTTGAAAACCAGGCCGCGGAGACCCAGCAGGGCGGCACCGTTGTACCGACGATGATCCAGGCGGCCTTTGAACGCTTTTAGAACCGGGTAAGCAACAATTGCCGCAATTTTCGTAAAAATGCTTCGCGAGAATTCGACGCGAATGAACTCACCGATCATCGAGGCAACGCCTTCACTGGCCTTCAGCGCAACATTTCCGACGAAGCCATCGCAGACGACGATATCGGTGGTGCCTTTGAAAATATCGTTGCCCTCCACGTTTCCGTAGAAGTTCAAATCTTTGGAATTAGCGGCTGCTCGCAGCAATTGGCTGGCTTTTTTGATTGTTTCGCTGCCTTTAATGGCTTCCTCGCCAATATTGAGCAGCCCGACGGAAGGCGCCTCATTGCCGGTCAGCGCCGAGACCAATGCCGAGCCGAGCACGGCGAATTGAAGCAGGTCCTCGGCATCGCAATCGACGTTCGCCCCCAAATCGAGCACGGTCGTTGCACCGCCCTTCGCATTCGGCAGTTGCGGCGCGATCGCGGGGCGGTCGATACCGTCGAGCGTCTTGAGCAGGTAGCGCGCGATCGCCATCAAGGCGCCAGTGTTACCGGCAGAGACAGCCGCCTGGGCGGCGCCGTCCTTGACCTGCTGGATCGCGACGCGCATCGAAGAGTCCTTCTTCTTGCGCAGTGCGATTTCAATGGGGTCGTCCATGCCCACCACTTCGCTGGCAGCGACGATGCGGGCGCGCGGATGCGCAGCGAACCCCGCCAATGCGGCCGGCGCACCGACCAGCAACAACGAGGCTTCGCTGTGCCGCTCGAGAAACGCGCGGCAGGCCGCGAGCGTGACGCGCGGGCCATGGTCGCCTCCCATGCAATCGACGGCGAGCGTGATTGCGGAAGGCGCAGCTGTGAATTCGGGAGAAGAAGGCGTAGCCATCAAAACAAAGGCCCGACGCTACAGGGAAAGTAGCTTCGGGCCTTGGCCTTGGGATGCGAAATCAGGCTTCGGACTTGTTCTTGAGCACCTGGCGGCCACGGTAGAAACCGTTCGGGCTGATGTGGTGGCGCAGGTGCGTTTCGCCAGTGGTCGGTTCCACGGCGATGCCGGGCACAACCAGTGCGTTGTGTGAACGATGCATGCCGCGCTTGGAAGGCGACTTCTTGTTTTGCTGGACGGCCATGATGGCTCCTGGACTGTTAGGTGAGTGACTGGATACGGGCTCAAGCGGTGGCAATACAAAAAAGTGCGTGGCATGTATGGAATGCCCTTGTCTGTATCGCTGCTCACGGCGGCGCGCGCGAAGCCCATGATTATAGCCCAGGCGCCGGGAAAGGGCTACTTGCCCTCTTCCGGCTTGCGCGAACGCAACGCTCCGAGCACCGCGAACGGGTTCGGCTTGGCTTCCTCGGCCGCCTTGAAATCGTCGTCGCTGGACGACAGGCGAACTGGCTCTGGGCAGACGTCGTGGACAGGCATGACGGGAATTTCCATCAAGAGCTCGTCCTCGATCAGGGTGTGCAGGTCGAAATCCCGGCTGACGACCAGCAGGTCTTCGTCCGATTCCTCGTCTTCGGCCTCCGCCGTCGCCTCGTCGGCGACGAAACGAAACCACCGATCCACTACGAGTTCCGTCTCGACAGGTGCCAGGCAGCGCTGGCAGGTCAGCGGAACGATCGCCTCGGCTTCCAGGTGCAGCCAGGGCGCGGCCTTGCCGTCGGCGCCCGGGCGCTCCTCGCCGGTGGCCTCCCAATGGACGACGGCATCGGCGGCCGGATCCGCCAATTCGGCGACAAGACGCACGTAGTTCGGGACCGGGTCGGCGGCTTTCAGGGTTGCGGCTGCGGCTGCGAAGCCGGCCACGTCGAGCCGTTCGGGGGCAAATTCTCTCTTCATCCGCGCCAGTCTAGCGCGCCAACCGCTTCACCGGCATGGTGCACGCCAGAAGGTTTTTGCGCGGCTCACGCACAATCGTCCCCATGCAACGCCCCGTGATCCTCGCCTCGACCTCGCGCTATCGCCGCGAACTGATGACCCGTCTGCGCCTGCCCTTTGACGTGCACGCCCCGGAAGTCGATGAAACCGCTCTGGACAGCGAAACGCCCCGCGCCCTCGCCGAACGCCTCGCCCTGGAAAAAGCCAACGCCGTTGCAGCCCGCTTTCCCGAAGCGGTGGTCATCGGCTCCGACCAGGTAGCCGACCTCGCAGGCGAGGCGCTCGGCAAGCCCGGCGACCACGCCCGCGCCACCGCCCAGTTGCGCCGGATGCGCGGCCAGACGCTGATCTTCCAGACGGCAGTTGCCGTCGTCTGCCACGCCACCGGCTTCGTCCAGCGCGACCTGGCACCCGTGCGCGTCGTGTTCCGCGAACTCAGCGACGCCGCCATCGAGCGGTATCTCCAGGCCGAGCAACCCTACGACTGCGCCGGCAGCGCCAAGAGCGAAGGCCTCGGCATCGCCCTCCTGAACGCCATCGACAGCGACGACCCGACCGCGCTGGTAGGCCTGCCGCTGATCCGCACCTGCCAGATGCTGCGCGCCGCAGGGGTTGAACTCCTGTGACCCACGGCAAGCTCTACCTCGTCCCCGCGCCGCTCGATTTCGGCTGCGATGTCCAGGCTCCGCTGCAGGACGCGCTGCCACTCGGCACGCTGCAGGCCGCCGCCGGCATCACGCACTGGATCTGCGAGAACGCGAAATCCGCTCGGGCCTACCTCAAGCGCATCGACGCCGTTGCGCCCCTCGCCGTCCCGTTGCAGTCACAGGACATCCAGGAACTGCCGCGCGAAGTGCACAAGAAAGGCGATCACGCCGGCCAGTTCGACGCCCGACCACTGCTGGCCGCCGCGCTCGAAGGCCACGACATCGGCCTGTTGAGCGAAGCTGGCATGCCGGCGGTGGCCGACCCCGGCTCCTCGGTGGCACGCGCCGCGCACGACCTGGGCATCACCGTGGTGCCGCTGACCGGCCCGGTCTCGCTGCTGCTCGCGTTGGCCGCGAGCGGCCTCAACGGTCAGAACTTCGCCTTCGTCGGCTACCTGCCGCAGGATGCGAGCGAACGCCAGACCCGCATCCGCGAGCTCGAAGCGATCGCCCTCAAGACCGGCCAGACGCAGCTTTTCATCGAAACGCCCTACCGCAATGCAGCGCTGTTGCAGGCGCTGGTTCAGACAATGCACCAGAACACCCGCCTCGCCGTCGCGCGCGGCCTGACCCTCGCAACATCCCATGTGCGCAGCGAGACCGTGAAATCCTGGCGCGCCAAGCCGCAGACCGCAACCGACGAACGCCTGCCCGCCGTGTTCGCGATCGGGCGCTGACGATGGTGGTGACCGCCGGCACGCGCTGGGCCTCGCGCGCGCAGTTCTTTTCTTCTGGCTTCATCTTCGCGACGTGGGGCGTGCACGTGCCCACGGTCAAGGCGCACTACGGCCTCGACGAAGCCCAGCTCGGGCTGGCCCTGCTCGCCGCGGGCGCCGGTGCGATGTTCGGCCTGACCAGCGCGGGCCGCTGGATCGGCCGCCACGGCCCACGCCGGATCGCCGCCCTTTCCGGCTGCGTCTATGCGCTGCTGCTCGCGGGCCTGATCGCCATGCCGGGCTACTTCGCGCTGATGGGCCTTCTGGCCGCGTTCGGCCTCGTCACCAGCGTGTTCGACGTGGCCATCAACACCGAGGCCGCCCAACTCGAAATGCAAAGCGGCACGCCGCTGATGAGCGGCATGCACGGCATGTTCAGCCTGGGCGGCATGGCCGGTGCCGCGAGCGGCAGCGCGGTGCTTGCTGCGGGCATGGGCGCGCAAACGCACCTGCTGCTGGTCGCGGCGGTGATGGTGCTGCTGGTCGCCGTGTCTTCGACGCGAATGCTGCCCAAGGCCGTCACGGGCAACGCAGCCAGCGCCGACCACGGCTTTCGCCTGCCGCGCGGGCCCCTCGCAGTCCTCGGCGTACTGGCCGCGCTGGGCCTGATCGCCGAAGGCGCGATCTACGACTGGAGCGTTCTCTATATGCAGCAGGAACTTGGCAGCCCGCAGAAGCAGGCGGCGTTGGCCTATGCAGCCTTCTCCGCGGCCATGGCAGCGGCGCGTTTCGGCGGCGACGCGATGCGTGCCCGCTTCACACCGATTGCATTGCTTCGTGGAAGCGGCGTGCTCGCGGCTGCCGCGATGACGCTGGTGCTGCTGACCGACATCCCCTGGCTCGCCCTGGTCGGCTTTGCGGGCGTCGGCATCGGCTTTGCGAACGTCGTGCCGATCCTGTTCGGCGCTTCGGCCCGTGTGCCGGGCGTCGAGCCCGCCAGCGGCATCGCGTCGGTGTCGGCCGTGGCTTATCTGGGATTCATGGCCGGACCGGCTGTGATCGGCCTGCTGGCGCGGGCCAGCTCGCTGACAGCCGCGCTCTATGTGGTGGTGGTCTTCGCCGCGGCCCTGGCCGCTTCGGCCCGCTTCACGCGCAGCGAAGCGACCTGAAGATCAAGGGGCTTGATCTGCTTCAGCGCAGGGCGGGCGTCGCGACCTGCAGCGAGCGCACCGAAGCTTCGCCCATGGCAGCACCGAACTTCTTGGCCAGCTTCTCGGCGACGTTATCGCGGCGGGTGTAGTCGATGACCTCTTCGGCCTTGATCACATCGCGCGCCACGAAGTCGACGTTGCCGAGCTGATCGGCCAGACCGTATTCAACTGCCTGCTCGCCGCTCCAGAACAGGCCGCTGAACAGACCCGGGGTGTCGAGCTTCAGCCGATCGCCGCGGCCGGCCTTCACCACGTTGATGAACTGCGCGTGGATCTGGTTGAGCATCGTCTGGGCGTGTGCGCGCTGCGCGTCGCTCATCGGGCTGAACGGATCGAGAAAGCCCTTGTTCTCGCCGGCCGTGAGCAGGCGGCGCTCCACGCCGACCTTGTCCATCACGCCGGTGAAGCCGAAGCCGTCCATCAGCACGCCGATGCTGCCGACGATGCTGGCCTTGTCGACAAAGATCTTGTCGGCAGCGGCGGCGATGTAATAAGCGGCCGAAGCGCAGGTCTCCTCGACCACCGCATAGACCGGCTTCTTGTGCTTGGCCTTCAGGCGCTTGATCTCGTCGTTGATGATGCCGGCCTGCACCGGGCTTCCACCCGGCGAGTTGATCAGCAGCACCACGCCCTTGGCGCCTTCGTCCTCGAACGCTGTCTTCATGGCGGCCACGACGAACTCGGCGCTGGCGTCGCCGCCCGCCGCGATCTCGCCCTTGATCTCGACGACCGCCGTGTGGGCCGTGGTCTTGGCGGTGCTTGGTGTGCTGCGCGAGAGCGCGAACCAGGCCAGGAAGATGAAGAACGCGAGCCATGCCAGGCGCACGAAGGTCTTCCAGCGGCGCGTGGCCTTCTGTTCGCCGAGCGCGGCGAAGGCGAGCTTTTCAAGCGTTGCGCGTTCCCAGTTGGGGCGCTGTGTAGGGTCTTGAGCCATGTTCTTGGGGGTGGTGAGGGGCGCTACCGGTTCCAACGGATCGAAACCCTCGGGTTCCCTGCGATTCGGGTCGGTCATGTGTCAGAAGGTGAGAGGTTGGAGGTTCCAGTCAGTATGCCAGTGCACCACGCCGTCTCGTTCGCTCAGGGCGATCTTCACGAGGCCACCGCGGCAGGGACCGCCCATGCAATCGCCGGTGTCGGGCTGGTAGACCGCGCCGTGGGTGGCGCACAGCAGCCACTGGCCGGTGTCGTCGAAGAAGCGGTCGGGCTGGAAGTCCATTTCCATCGCCACATGGCTGCACCGGTTGAGGTACGCATGCGGCCGGCCCTCGAAGCGCACCGCGAAGGCACGGCAGGTTTCACCGCCGTGAATCACGTCGAAAGGCACGGCTCGTCCGCCTTCGACGAGGTCCGAGGCATTGCACAACGGGATGCATTCTTCGCTCATGACGAAATTTTCAGGCGTTGTCGAGGAGCCACGTTTCGAGCGCGGGCACCGAGTGGGCGACGAAGAGCGGCTTGAATTCGTCGAAGCTCGCCGGCTCGTGTGCGCCGTAGCTCACGCCGACGCTGGCGCAACCGGCATTCATCGCCAGCTGCAGGTCGTGCGTGGTGTCGCCGATCATCAGCGTGCGCTCGGCGGGCACGTCGAGCTCTTCCATCAGCTCCAGCAGCATGCGCGGATGCGGCTTGCCGAAAGTCTCGTCCGCGGTGCGCGAGGCCTCGAAGCGGTCGCGCAGGGCGACGGACTTCAGCGCCTCGTTCAATCCGCGGCGCGACTTGCCGGTGGCCACGGCCAGCTTGTGGCCGCGCGCGCGCAGGGCGTCGAGCATCTGCAGCACGCCATCGAACAGCACGAGGTCGTCCTGGTGCTGCAGGTAGTGGTAGCGGTAGCGCGCGCCGAGCTCGGCGTACTTTTCCTTCGGCACATCGGGCGCAGCGCGCGCGAGCGCTTCGGCCAGCCCCAGGCCGATCACCCAGGCGGCGTCGTTCTCTGTGGGCTTGGCACCGCCGACATCGATGACCGCGGCCTGGATGCAGCGCACGATCAGGCGCGTGGAGTCGTAGAGAGTGCCATCCCAGTCGAAAGCGATCAGGTCGAAGCGGGGAGGTCTTGCGGAGGAATCAGTCATGGGCCGTTGGAGTGGGGTGTTGGGCCAGCGCCTGGAGCGCAGAAGGCGGCATCAGCGCGTGCAGTTCGGGCGGCAGGTCGGCCTGCAGCGCGATGCGTTCGCCGCCCGCCGGGTGGTTGAACTGCAATCGCCACGCGTGAAGAAACATGCGCTTCAGGCCGAGTTTCTGCAACGCGCGCTGGCGCTCGAAATCACCGTATTTGTCGTCACCCGCGATCGCGTGGCCGGCCGAGGCCAGGTGCACGCGAATCTGGTGGGTGCGTCCGGTCTTGATCGTCACCGCCAGCAGTGACAGCGGCGTGGCGTCGCCCGGCAGCGTGAGCCGCGCGAGCACGCGAACCAGCGTCACGGCGCGCATCGCGTCCGGATGGTCCTTGGCGACCACGCGCACGCGGCGTTCGCCGGCACCGGCGCCGGAACCATCGGGCAGCAAATATTTCGCGAGCGGCGCATCGAGCACCTTCTTGTTGGCCGGCCATTCGCCTTCGACCAGGGCGAGGTACGTCTTGCCGGTTTCGCGCTCGCGGAACTGGTCTTGCAGCGCAACCAGCGCGCTGCGCTTCTTGGCAACGAGCAGGATGCCGGAGGTTTCGCGATCGAGCCGGTGGACCAACTCCAGGAACTTGGCGCCCCGGCGCGCGGTGCGCAGTTGCTCGATCACGCCGAAGCTCACGCCGCTGCCGCCATGCACCGCCACGCCGGCGGGTTTGTCGATGGCCAGCACCGCATCGTCTTCGAGCAGCACCGGGAACTCGCGCGCTGGCGCGGGGGGCGTGGCGCCCTCTTCCGCGCGGGGCGAAATCCGCACCGGCGGGAGCCTGAGCACATCACCGACCTCGATGCGGGTCTCGGCCTGCACGCGCCCCTTGTTGATGCGCACCTCGCCCGATCGGATGATCCGGTAGACATGCGTCTTCGGCACGCCTTTCAGATGGCGAAAAAGAAAATTGTCGAGCCGCTGCCCCGCGGACTCCGCGTCGACGGTGATGAATTTGATGGCCCCGTGCGCGCCAGCCTCGGCCCCGGCATTTCGATCTGCGGGATTTGGAGCGGTCTCGGGGCTTTGCTTCGCACCTATAATGTTTTTCACCAGCGCGGTCGTGTAAGTGCTTGATTAGACAGAAGTTTAGAGCACTGACGACCATGCTGTGAGGTCGATGCCGCTTTGGCGCCGAGCTGCAAACCCCGCGCAATTGCGCAAAGTGGCAGGCCCGGCACCCAAGTCAAGCCGACACCCACGAAACACCGATACGGAATACCCAGCCTGCAGCTTCCAAGCTGCCGGCGGATCGAAGCGAGTCCCTTGTTGTGTTGATGCTGCTGATTCAAATATGCCTTCGCTGGCCGACCTGGCTTCTGCCAGCGGCCTCCGGCATTGGATCTTTGGCAGCGCGCGCCCCCCTTGCGCAACCGGTGATCGAAAAGATCGCCACTCAACACCGAATCTGGCTCGCGCCCATCCACGCGCCCCCACCCCGGCTGTCTTCTTGAGCTGACGCTCGAGAGGCCTGCTCGCGCCTGGCGCGGCAGTCACAGCATCCGGGGCCAAGCGGCAATTCCCTGGTTTCGCGGGCGTCGTCCGTGCATCGTTGGCTCGTCTATGAGCCGGTAGAACGATACATATAAGGACAACGCATCATGAAGCGGATGCTGATCAATGCCACGCAAGCCGAAGAGCGGCGCCTGGCCATCGTCGACGGGCAAAAGCTCCTCGACTACGAAATCGAGATCGAAGGGCGCGAACAGCGCAAGGGCAACATCTACAAGGCGGTCGTGACCCGCGTCGAGCCCAGCCTCGAAGCCTGTTTCGTCGACTACGGCGAAGACCGCCACGGCTTCCTGCCGTTCAAGGAAATCTCCAAGCAGTACTTCGCCGAAGGCGTGTCGGCCAGCCAGGCCCGCATCCAGGACGCGATCCGCGAAGGCCAGGAACTCACCGTCCAGGTCGAAAAAGAAGAACGCGGCAACAAGGGCGCGGCCCTCACCACCTTCATCTCGCTGGCCGGCCGCTATGTCGTGCTGATGCCCAACAACCCCCGTGGCGGTGGCGTTTCGCGCCGCATCGAGGGCGACGACCGCGCCGAGCTCAAGGAGGCGATGGACCAGCTCGAGTACCCCAAGGGCATGAGCATCATCGCGCGCACCGCCGGCATCGGCCGCTCGGCGCCCGAACTCCAGTGGGACCTGAACTACCTGCTCAAGCTCTGGAGCGCCATCGACGGCGCGGCCAAGGGCGGCAAGGGCGCCTTCCTGATCTACCAGGAATCCTCGCTCGTGATCCGCGCCATCCGTGATTACTTCAATCACGACATCGGCGACATCCTGATCGACACCGACGACATCTACGACCAGGCGCAGCAGTTCATGGCGCACGTCATGCCCGAGCATGCCGCCCGCGTGAAGCGCTACCGCGATGACGCGGCCCTGTTCAGCCGCTTCCAGATCGAGCACCAGATCGAATCGGCCTACGCCCGCACCGTGCAGTTGCCCTCGGGCGGCGCCATCGTGATCGACCACACCGAGGCGCTGGTCTCGGTCGACGTGAACTCGGCCCGCGCCATCAAGGGCGGCGACATCGAAGAAACCGCCACCCGCACCAACCTCGAAGCCGCCGACGAAGTGGCCCGCCAGATGCGCCTGCGCGACCTGGGCGGCCTGATCGTCATCGACTTCATCGACATGGACGAGTCGAAGAACCGCCGCGAAGTCGAAAGCCGCCTGCGCGACGCGCTGCGCCAAGACCGCGCCCGCGTGCAGTTCGGCTCGATCAGCAAGTTCGGCCTGATGGAAATGAGCCGCCAGCGCCTGAAGCCGGCGCTCAGCGAAGGCTCGTCGATCCCCTGCCCCCGTTGCGGCGGCTCGGGCCACATCCGCGACACCGAATCGAGCGCGCTGCAGATCCTGCGCATCATTCAAGAGGAGTGCCTGAAGGACAACACGGCCGCCGTGCACGTCCAGGTGCCCGTCGAAGTGGCTTCGTTCCTGCTGAACGAAAAGCGCCCCGAAATCGCCAAGATCGAACTCAAGCAGCGCGTCACCGTGCTGATGGTGCCCAACAAGACGCTCGAAACGCCCAACTACAAGCTCGAGCGCCTCAAGCACGACGATCCGCGCCTCGATCACATCGAAGCCAGCTACAAGATGGCTGACGAGATCGAAGACCCGACGGCCGTCACCCGCCGCTCGCAGGAGCCGACCAACAAGCAGACGCCGGTCATCAAGGGCGTGCTGCCCGACGCACCCGCGCCGGTCGTTCCGCCCAAGCCCGAAGCGGTGCGCGCGCCCGTCGCGGCACCCGCACCGGTCGCGCCGCCCGTCGTGAGCGCACCGGTTCCGGCGCAGAGCGGCTTCTTCGGCTGGATCAAGAGCCTGTTCGGCGGCACGCCGGCCGAAGCGAAGGCGCCCGCACCTGCCGCGATTCCCGTCGAGGCACCGAAGCCCCGCCGCGATGGCCGTCCGGGCCGCGATGGCGAAGCCCGCGGCGGTGCACGCGACGGCGAACAGCGCCGTGGCGGTCGTGGTGGCGAAGGTCGCGGCGAAGCGCGAGGCGAAGGCGGCGAACAACGCCGTGGTGGTCGTGACGGTGAACGCCGTGGCGGCCGTGGCGGCGAGCGCCGCGAAGGTGGTCGTGGCGAAGGACGCGGCGAGGGCCGCGAAGGCCGCAGCAGCGAACTGCGCAACGACGCAGCCGCAGGCCAGCCGCGTGAACAACGCGAGCAGCGTGAACCCCGCGAACCGCGTGAGGCACGCGCCCCGCGCGACGGCGAACAACGCCGTGGCGGCCGCGGCGAGCGCCGCGAAGGCGAAGGCCGCAACGCACCGGCCGAAGCGCTGGTCGACGGCAACGTCAACCTCGAAGCCCAGCAACAGGCGCCCGGCGCCGACGAAGGCAACGCAGCGGAACGCGCACCGCGCGCCCGCGGCGAGCGTCGTGAGCGCGGCGAGCGCGGAGACCGTGGCGAACGCGGTGAACGCAGCAACGACCGCGGCGGCGAACGCAACGGCGATGCACAACCGCGCGGCGAAGCCGTCGCCGGTGAAGGCGCCCCGCAAGGCGAACGCCAGCCCCGCAACGGCCGCGACGAGCAACGCGCACCGCGCGGTGACCGTGGCGAGCGCGGCGATGGCCGCCGCGAGCGCCGCAACGATGCACCGATCGCCGAAGGCGAAGCGCGCGTGGCTGAAGTGGCATCCGCCGATGGCGAACAAGGCGGCGACAACGCGGGCAACGACCAGGCACCGCGCCGCGAAGGCGAAGAGCGCCGCGGTCGTTCGCGCGACCGTTATGGCCGCGACCGCCGCGAGCGCGGTCCGCGCGACGAGAACGAAGCCAACGCAGCCGAGACACCGGCAGCCGAAGGCGCCGTCGCAGCGGCCATGGAAGCCACCGGCGAGTCGTACGAAGCGCCGACGACCGCCCGCCAGCAGCCACTGCCGCTGGCCTCTTCGGAACCCATCGCCGAGCGCGAAGTTGCTGCAGCGCCTGAAGTGCGCGAACCCGCACCGCAGCAGCAGCCCCGCTTCGAGCGCCCAGCGCCAGCACCGGTTGCAGCGCCCATCGTGGTCGAGAGCCCCAAGGCTGCGCCCGCAGCACCCGCCGGCAACGGCCGCGCCCTGCCCAAGGTGCAGCCCTTCGAACTGCCGCTGAACGAACTCGCGCAAATCGCCGAGAGCTCGGGCCTGCAGTGGGTCAACTCGGATGCCGAGCGCATCGCGCAAGCGCGCGCCGCCATCGCTGCCGAGCCGAAGCCGGTGCATGTGCCGCGCGAACGCCCGCCGGCGATCGTGCTCGACGAAGGTCCGCTGGTGCTGGTCGAAACCCGCCGCGACCTGGGCTCGATGTCGCTGCCGTTCGAAAAGACGGCTGCCGACGCGCAGCAGCAAAACACGCACTGACCGAAGCAAGCTCGGCCGACAAAAAAACGGCGCCAATGGCGCCGTTTTTTTATGCCTGCGCGCCGACCGGCAGGTCCGGCATCTCCAGGATCATCTGCCCGAAGCGGCAGGCGCACGGCGTCTTGCCGCTCTCGCTCCAGATCAAAGAGAAATCGACGCTCGGCAGCGGCGGCAGGCCGTAGCGGCCGTCGACGATCTTCATGCCCGGCTCAACTTCTTCGCGCGTCAGCACCGTCACCGCGAGCCCCGCGAGCACGGCCGCGCGAATGCCTTGCGGGCTGGCCGAGGTGAAGACCACGTGCCAGTCGATCGCCGTGAGGTCGAGCGCCGACCCGGCCACCTGCCGGTTGACGCAGGGCTTGGGAAAGAAGGCCAGCGGCAGCGATGCGCCCTTCGGCGCCTCGAAGGTGTCGGCCGCGGCCCAGACCAGCTGCGTGCGCCGCAGGCGCGTGCCCTCCGCCACGTTGGGCGGCGACATCACCACCGCGAGATCGAGCTCGCCGGCCCGGATCGCCGCGCGCAGGTCGGTGTGCATGCTCACGCAGACCTCCAGCCGCACCGACGGGAAACCGCGCGCGAACTGCGAGAGCAGCGGCGGCAGGCGGTCGCCCATGAAGTTGTCCGGCACGCCGAAGCGCACCACGCCCGTGACCGGCGAGGGCTGGAAGCGCCGGGTCATCGCGTCGAGCGTGTCGAGGATCTGCTGCGCATAGCGCAGGAAGTCTTCGCCGTCTTCCGTCACGGTAAGGCGGCGCGTCGTGCGGTGCAGAAGCTGCCGGCCCACCTGTTCCTCGAGCTTGCGGATCTGGTGGCTCACGGCGGACTGCGTCAGGTTCAGGCGCTCGGCCGCGCGCGTGAAGCCACCGGTTTCCTTGACGGCCACGAAGGCGCGCAGAAGCGTGGGGTCGAAGTCCATGGGCCTGGAATAAATGATGGTTTGAAATGAATCCTACGAAATTAAATCATTTCCATCATGAAGAGGGTTTCCACAGAATCGCCCGGGTCCCGTCCCAAAGCCTGCCGAAAGCCTCCCGATGTCCCTCTCCCACGCCGGCAAGAACCGCATCGCCCTCGCCGCGGTCTGCCTCGTCGCCCTGATGTTCGGCCTGGAAATCTCCAGCGTGCCGGTGATCCTTCCCACGCTCGAGAAGGTCCTGCACGGCGACTTCAAGGACATGCAATGGATCATGAACGCCTACACCATCGCCTGCACCACGGTACTGATGGCGGCCGGCACGCTGGCCGACCGCTACGGCCGCAAGCGCATCCTCGTCATCGGCGTCGTCCTGTTCGGCATCACCTCGCTGGTCTGCGGCCTCGCGCAGAACGCGCCGGTGCTCATCGCAAGCCGCTTCCTGCAGGGCGTGAGCGGCGGCGTGATGCTGATCTGCCAGATCGCGGTGCTGTCGCACCAGTTCCAGGAAGGGCGCGAGCGCAGCAAGGCGTTCGCGATCTGGGGCGTGGTCTTCGGCATGGGCCTGGGTTTCGGGCCGATCATCGGCGGCGCCATCGCGGCGCTGGCGAGCTGGGAGTGGGTGTTCCTGGTGCATGTGCCGCTGAGCGTTCTGACGCTCGCGCTCGTGCTGGGCAGCATCGAGGAATCGAGCGATCCGCACGCCAAGAAGCTCGACCTGCCGGGCATCGTCACCCTGTCGCTGGCGGTATTCGGGCTCACATGGTTCATCACGCAGGGGCCGGACATCGGCTTTGCGAGCCCGCTGGCGCTTGGCATCGTCGCCGCCTCGGCCGCGAGCTTCGCGGTGTTCCTGTGGGTCGAGAAGATCAACCCGCATCCGATGTTCGACTTTTCGGTCTTCCGCATCCGCAATTTCTCGGGCGCGATCCTGGGCTCCATCGGCATGAACTTCAGCTTCTGGCCTTTCATGATCTACCTGCCGATCTACTTCCAGAGCGGCCTGAGCTACGGCGCCGTCACCGCCGGCTCGGCGCTGCTGGCCTACACGCTCCCCACGCTGTTGATGCCGCCGCTGGCGGAACGCCTGTCGCTGCGCTGGCGGCCGGGCGTGGTCATTCCGCTGGGCATGTTCGTGATCGGCGTGGGCTTCTTCGCGATGCGCTATGGCAGCAGCATCGCGCACGCGAGCTGGATGACCATGCTGCCCGGCTGCCTGCTGGCCGGCATCGGGCTCGGGCTGACCAACACGCCGGTGACGAACACCACGACCGGCGCCGTGCCCAGCAACCGCGCGGGCATGGCGTCGGGCATCGACATGAGCGCGCGGTTGATCACGCTCGCGGTCAACATCGCGCTGATGGGATTCATCCTGCTCGAAGGCATCTTCTCGTCGCTGAAGAATGCCCTGCCCGCGTCTTTCGACGCCCAGAAACTGCACCCGCTCGCGGAAAAGATCGCGGCCGGCAACTTCGCATCGCTCGCGCAGGGATTTCCGGAACTGGCACAGCTCGACCCGTCCGGCGCAATCGTCCATGCGGCGCTGGTGCACGGCTTCGGGCTGGTGATGCTCTATGGCGGCATCGGCATCTGGGTGCTGGCCGCGATCAGCTTCGCGATCTTCGGCAGCCGCAAGCCCTCGGTGCAGGCTTCGGGCGTGTGCCCCTGAAAGTCAGGCGTCTCAGGTGCTGGGCGCCTGCGCCGCGCGCTTCCAGGCGGCGGCCGCCTGCTCGGCATCCTCGCGCGCTTCGGCCAGTTCGGCCAACGCGAGCCAGGCGCGACGGTACAGCTCGGCGTCCTGCAGGCCAAGCCCGGCCTGCGTGAGCAGTTGCTGCGCCTTGCCCCAGAGCTGGCGCTTCATGCAGGCCATGCCGGCGAGGTACTGCAGGTTCGCGTCGCGCGGGTTGTTGCGCTGGGCGCTCTCGATGCGGGCCAGCCAGTCGGCGTCCACCGAGTCGAGTCCTGCTTCTAGCGCGCGCGCCAGCTTGACGCGCAGCGCATCGCCAAGGCCGCGCGGGTTCGCCACCATGCGCTCCCAGGCGGGCAGCAGCCAGCCGCGCGCGAGCGCCAGGTCGCCATGCAGCACCACCATGCGTTGCGCGCCGTGGATCGCCACCTCGGGCATCTGGCGTTCGTTGCTGTCGAGTTCGGACCAGGCGCGCATCAACTGCGCCGGGTCGTGCGCGCCCGACAGCAGCTCGGTCGCGAGGCCGCGCACGATGCTTTGCGCCGCCGCATCCGAAAACGCGCGGTGCTTGGCCAGCAGGCGGGCGGTTTCAAGGGCTTCGAGCGTGCGCCCGTCCTGCCGCGCCGCCTTCAGGCGAAGGCGCAGCGCCAGCGTGCGCCGCTGTGCGCCCTGCGGGAGTTCTTCGAGACGGGCGAGCGCCGCCGCCGCATCGCGGTCTTCGAGCGCCCAGCGCGCGGCGCGCAACTGCACGCCTTCGCGCGTCTCGGGGCTCGCGAGCACCGTGCGGTCGACACTCTCGTTGAGCGCCTGCTGCAGATGCGCATCGCGCGCCGGCTTGTCCTGCAGCGCCTGCGCGCTCTCGGCGGCCAGCAGGTGCGAGAGCACGCGCACCTGCTGCGCCTGGGGCAGGTGCGCATCGAGCGCGGCCAGTGTCTTTTCCTGCACCAGCGCGGACTGCGCCGCCTTGCGTGCACGCGAGAAGCGGCCGGCGATCAGCTGCACCATCGCATCGAGCAGCGCCGCATGCAGCGTGCGTTCCTTCTGCTGAAGGCGCCACTGGCGCGCCTGCGTCGGCAGCGAGAACAACGCAGCCAGCGCACGCAGCGCAACGTGCAGCAGCACGAAGGTCGCCAGCAGGATCACCAGCACGAGGTTCAGCGACAGATCGACACGCCACGGCGGCCAGAACACCGTGATCGTGCCCTGGTTGTTGCCGGCAAAGAGCGCGACCGCCGCAGCGACGGCGAACAGCGCGAGGAGCCAGATTGCAGCGCGCATGTCAGCGACCGCCGCCGGGCCGCCCCAAGGCGGGTCGAGCCTCCCCCTCGGGGGGTGGCGAATTGCACGGAGCGAAGCGAGTGAAAAGCCGGGGGGTCATTGTTCAGCGCCCTGCGGCCGCGGTGGCCAGTGCCGCGAGCGTGTCGTCGACGCGTGCCGGCTCGGTCGTCTTTACCTGCGCCTGCAGTTGCTGCAACAGCGTGGCGGCTGCCTGCGTACGGCGCGATGCGGGATCGAAATAGCGGTTGAGCGATGCGGTCACCTGGGCCAGTTCGGCGCGCGTGGCATCGACCTGGCGCGACAGCAGCGAGAGGCGCGCGTTGAGCAGCTTGAGCTTGAGGTTTTCGCGCAGGAAGTAGGTCTGCTCGGGCGCCAGAAGGATCGCCTCCGGGCTCTGGATGCGGCCGACGCGCACCAGCGAGCGGGCTTCGCCACGCACCGTGAGCAGCGCACGCCGCCACCAGGGTGCATCGGCCGGAATCGGTTCAGGCTGCCACGCGTTGACGCCCGTGCCGCGCACCGCGACGGCATTCAGCGTGGGCAGGTCGTCCACGTTGCGCATCAGCTCGTCGAGCTTTTGCAGCGCCTCGGCGCTGTCGACGCTGGAGTTGCTGCGCAGGCGGTCGGCGTCGCGCTGCATTGCGCGCTGCAGCGGCGCGAGCCGCGGCTGCGCGGCGCGCGAGATGCGCAGGTCGCCGGCCTTCAGTGCCGCCAGCAAGGGCTCGACGTTGCCGGTGACCTGGGCTTGTTGCAGCGCGAGGCGCACGGCCGACTCGATATCGACCACGAGGTTTTCATCGCGCGAGCGCGAGAGGCTCTGCATCAGCTCTTCGAGTTGCGAACGCTGCAGCGCGACTTCGGCCACGCGGGTTTCGATGAGCGCCACGCGGGCTGCGGCATCGCGCACCGTGTCGCTGGCCTGGCGCGCCAGCGTGCGCGCTTCCATCGACTGTGCGGTGGCTTCGGCGCTCTGGCGTGCCAGCTGCTCCTTCATGCCGCTGACCTTGTTCCACAGCGCGATGGTCATCACCAGTGCGACCAACGCCATGAGCGTGAGGAGGCCCAGACCGATGCGGGACAGCAGGGTTGCCGCGGCCGCCATGGCGGCGGGCGTCTGGTGCGGCGCCAACGTGGCGGGCACCGGCGCCGTTGCAGCAGCGGGAGAAGAAGGAGGAATGTCGTCGGACGGGGACGCGGCGCTCATGCCAACGATTCTATCGACGCGATCAACGCATCCCGAAGGGGTGTGCAGACACGCAACGCACCAAAACCCGCGGCCCGCGCGGCTTCGCCGATGCGTGCATGCGTGGCCACCGCGCTCGCGGCGTGCCAGTCGGTGCCGGGCATCGCACGCTGGAGATTGGCGATCGCTTCGGAGCTGCTGAAGAGCCAGATCGCACGGCCTTGCGCACCGTCCATAGCGAGCTGATGTTGTCTGACATCGAACAACGGAGGCAAGCGGCGATAGGCCACCACCGTGTCGCGACGTCCGTTCGCTGCATCGATCTCCTTGGCGAGCCAGTCGCGGCCGGCGGGCTGTCCTGCCTCATCGCCGCCTCGCACGATCAGCACACGCACACCAGCCGACACCTGCGCCTGCACGCGCTCCCAGAGCGCTTCGGAGTCGAAGCGCGTGGCCTCGGGCGACGGGGCATCGATGGCTTCGGGCGGCACGCCGGCGCGCAGCAGGGCACGCGTCGTGCCGGGCCCGGTGGCCCAGAAGCGGCGACCGGCCATTGCCTCGTCGGATGAATCCGCGTCCCTGTTCTGGAAGAAGTGCTCGACCGCCGTGGCGCTGACGAACATCAGTGCGGCGTAGTCTTCGATCCGCCGCCAGGCCGCCCGCAGCGGCTCGGCATCGCGGACCGGCTCGATGACGATCAATGGGAGCGCCACCGCCTCGAGGCCGGCAGCGCGCAGGTCGTCGACCCACTGCCCCGCCTCGCGCGCGGGCCGCGTGACGATGACGGGCCGCCCAGTCATCTGATGACCACGGATTTCAGTGGGCGCCTGCGACGCGCAGCAAAGCCGCGGCGTGTTCGCCGAGCGCGTCGGCGCGCGCGAAGTCGCTGGCGTCGGCCTGTGCGTGAACGCGAATGAGCGGCGTGTTGCCTTCAGGGTCGCCCCAGGCCGCATCGATGCGCAACGCGCCATCGGCCTGCCAGCGGGCGTGCGCCGCGAGCGGCATGGAGCAGCTGCCGCCCATCGCACGACTGACCGCGCGTTCGGCGGCGGTCGAGAGCCAGTCGCCGCGATGTGCGAGCGGCGCGAGCAGTTCGATCAAATCCTCGCGGTCGGCGCGTACCTCGATGCCCAGGGCGCCCTGCCCTGCGGCCGGCAGCATGTCGTCGGGTTCGAAGGCCACGCGGATGCGGTCCTCGAGGCCGAGGCGCTTCAGGCCCGCGGCCGCCAGGACGATCGCGTCGTACTGCCCTTCGTCGAGCTTGCGCAGCCGCGTGTCGAGGTTGCCGCGCAGCGGTTCGATGCGCACGTCGGGTCGCCTGGCCTTGAGCAGCACCACGCGGCGCAGGCTGGAGGTGCCGACCACCGCGCCGTGCGGCAGTTCGTCGAGCGAGGCATAGCGGGGGGAGACCAATGCGTCGCGCGGGTCTTCGCGCTCCAGCACGCAAGCCAGGACGAAGCCTTCGGGCAAGTCCATCGGCACATCTTTCAGCGAATGCACCGCGATGTCGGCGCGACCGTCTTCGATCGCGGTTTCGAGTTCCTTGACGAAGAGGCCCTTGCCGCCGACCTTGCTGAGGCTCTTGTCGAGGATCTGGTCGCCCCGGGTCGTCATGCCCAGGAGGCTGACCGTATGGCCTCGTTCTTGCAGAAGCGCTTGCACGTGTTCGGCTTGCCAAAGGGCCAACCGGCTTTCGCGCGTCGCGATCACGATATTGCTCAAGACCGCTCCCAAAAAGTACATGTTTTCAGACGCCGGAATGCTAGCATGTTGCGCCGCAGCAACGCAGGCGGCGCGTCCATTCAAGTCCCCAGGAACAACATCGAATGAAAGCCAGCAAGACCCCTGCCCCTCCCAAGCGCCGCCAGGCCGAAGACCAGCCACTGATCGACGACATCCGGCTGTTGGGCCGCATCCTCGGTGACGTGATCCGGGAGCAGGAAGGAGACGAGACCTATGCGTTGGTGGAAAAGATCCGCACCCTGTCCGTGGCCTTCCGTCGCGACGCAGACCAGGCGGCCGACCGTGCGCTCAAGAACCTGCTCAAGGGCCTGAGCGCCGCCGAAACGGTGCGCGTGATTCGCGCCTTCACCTACTTCAGCCACCTGGCCAACCTCGCGGAAGACCGCCACCAGATCCGCCGCCGCACCGAGGCCGATCGCGAAGGCGTGCTGGCCGACGGCGACCTGCAGACCGCCCTCGCGCGCATCCGCAAGGCCGGCGTGAAGCCCGACGAAATCGTCGCCTCGCTGGCTCACAGCTACGTGTCGCCGGTGCTCACTGCGCACCCGACCGAAGTGCAGCGCAAGAGCATCCTGGATGCCGAGCGCGCCATTGCCCTCTTGCTCACCACGCGCGACGAAATCAAGCTGCGCCAGAACGCCTATGCGGGTGGAAAAGACGCGCTCTCGCCCCTGGAGCTCGCCGAGAACGAAACACAGATGCGCACGCGCGTCACGCAGATCTGGCAGACGCGCCTCCTGCGCTTCTCCAAGCTCACCGTGGCCGATGAAATCGAGAACGCGCTGAGCTACTACGAAGCCACGTTCCTGCGCGAAATCCCGCGCGTCTACGCCGACCTCGAGAAGGCGCTGACGCAGGGCGGCCACACGCCGTCGGTCGCGCCGTTCCTGCGCATGGGCCAGTGGATCGGCGGCGATCGCGACGGCAACCCGAACGTCACTGCCGAAACGCTCGAGTACGCGCTCGGCCGGCAGGCCGAACTGGCGCTGCGCTACTACCTCACCGAGGTGCACTACCTGGGCGGCGAGCTTTCGCTCTCGGCCACGCTGGTGGATGTGTCGGTCGAGATGCAGTCGCTCGCCGAGCGCTCCCCCGACACCAGCGAGCACCGCAAGGACGAGCCCTACCGCCGCGCGCTCACCGGCGTGTATGCGCGCCTGGCGGCGACGCTGCGCGAGCTCACCGGCGGCGAGGCCGCGCGCCATGCGGTCGCACCGCAGAACCCGTACCGCAGCGCCGAAGAATTCCTGGCCGATCTGCGCACGGTGGAAGAGTCGCTCGGCGAAAAGCACGGCAGCGTGCTCGCCGCGCCTCGGCTGCGTCCGCTGATCCGCGCGGTCGAGGTGTTCGGCTTCCACCTCGCCACGGTCGATCTGCGCCAGAGCTCCGACAAGCACGAGGCGGTCATCGCCGAGCTGCTCGCCACCGCGCGCATCGAGCCGTCGTACGCCTCGCTCGCCGAAGAGGCCAAGCAAACGCTGCTGCTCAAGCTGCTGGACGACGCGCGCCCGCTGCGCGTGCCAGATGCCGATTACTCGCCGCTCGCAAAGAGCGAACTGGCCATCTTCGCCGCCGCCCGCACCGCGCGCGCGCGCTACGGCACCGCAGCCATCCGCCACTACATCATCAGCCACACCGAAACGGTGAGCGACCTGCTCGAAGCGCTGCTGCTGCAAAAGGAAGTGGGCCTGCTGCGCGGTGCGATGGCCACCAACGCGGTCTGCGACCTGATCGTCGTGCCGCTGTTCGAAACCATCGAAGACCTGCGCAATGCCGCGCCCATCGTGCGCGCCTTCTATGCGCTGCCGAACATCCAGGCGCTCATCGAGCGCTCGGGCGCCGAGCAGGACGTGATGCTCGGCTACAGCGACAGCAACAAGGACGGCGGCATCTTCACCAGCAACTGGGAGCTGTACCGCGCAGGCATCGCGTTGGTGTCGCTGTTCGACGAACTCAACAAGAAGAAGGCCAACCCCATTCGCCTGCGCATGTTCCACGGCCGAGGGGGCACGGTGGGACGCGGCGGCGGCCCGAGCTACCAGGCGATCCTTGCGCAGCCGCCCGGCACGGTGCGCGGCCAGATCCGACTCACGGAGCAGGGCGAAGTCATCGGCTCGAAGTACGCCAACCGCGAGATCGGCCGGCGCAACCTCGAGACGCTGGTGGCCGCCACGCTGGAGGCCACGCTGCTGCCGCAGGGCAAGTCGGCGCCCTCCACCTTCCTTTCGGCTGCGAGTGAGCTCTCGGCCGCCAGCATGGCCGCGTACCGCAAGCTGGTGTACGAGACCCCCGGCTTCGGCGACTACTTCTTCGGCTCCACGCCGATCCGCGAGATCGCCGAACTCAACATCGGCTCGCGCCCCGCATCGCGCAACCCGAGCCACAAGATCGACGACCTGCGCGCGGTGCCGTGGAGCTTCAGCTGGGGCCAGTGCCGCCTCACGATTCCGGGCTGGTTCGGCTTCGGCTCGGGCGTGGAGCAGTTCCTCGCCTCGGCCGGCAACGCCGCGGGCAAGAAGGAACGCGTGGCGCTGCTGCAGCGCATGTACGCGCAGTGGCCGTTCTTTCGCACGCTGCTGTCGAACATGGACATGGTGCTCGCCAAGAGCGACCTCGCGCTGGCCTCGCGCTACGCCGAACTCGTGACCGACCGCAAGCTGCGCCAGAAGGTGTTCTCGATGATCGATGCCGAATGGCACCGCACCTCGGATGCGCTCACGCTCATCACCGGCGCGAAGCAGCGGCTCGAAGGCAATGCGGAGATGCAGCGTTCGGTGCGCCATCGCTTCCCTTATATCGATCCGCTGCATCACCTGCAGGTCGAACTCATGCGGCGCTACCGCGCGGGCGATGGCGGCGAGCGGTTGCAGCGCGGGATTCACATCTCGATCAACGGGGTGGCTGCGGGGCTGCGCAACACGGGCTGATCAGGGCTTCGGCCACCAACAACCGGGAAGAGGGCGCCTTGTGCGCCCTCTCCTACGTGAACAGTCGCCAATGAGGAACCCGTAAGGTCATTTAATAGCGTACGGTCGGGAACGTTCACAGTTCTCGCAATCGCGCGGCAGCTCGAAGTCGTTTCACAGGAGCCCGTTGCAATGTCCGTCCCGCAGTCCCTCACCCATTCGCAAGTCGATTTCGTCAACGACGATTTCGAAGCCCTGGCCTCCCACATGCGCCATTGCGCACGTGCCCACGGCCGATGGTTCTCGGTGCGAAGCCACATGCAGCGTGTGCGCGCACTCGCTGCGGGCCGCATCGTCACGATGGCCTGCGTGGCCGTGGTCCTCGGCATCGGTCTCTTTGCGATCGCTTGAGCGCCGCAGCCGTCGCCGACCGCCTCCAGGGGCTCAGTCACTACGCCCGGACGCTTCTGCTGGGTCCGCATGACCCGGTAGCCCCCCCGATCCGCGCCGAACTCTTCGGCGCCCAACGTTTCGAGCAACACGGCCACAGTCTCGCGCGCGCGCAGGTGGTGGAAGACGACCGCCGCCGCGCGGGCGAAGCCGCACCCTTCTTTCCGCGCGTGGACGAGAACCTGGAGTCGCTGCGCGCCGCCTTCGACTACATCGCGCTGATCTCGCAAAGCGGACGCTACGTGTCGCCGGCCGCCGAATGGCTGCTCGACAACTTCCACCTCGTCGAGGCGCAGCTCCAGCAGATCCACGACGGCGTGCCGCGCAGCTATTACGCGCGCCTGCCCAAGCTGGCCACGCCGCCGCTCGCGGGCCTGCCGCGCGTGTACGGCATCGCGTGGGCGTACGTGGCGCACACCGACAGCGTGCTCAACAAGACGCTGTTCACCGCCTTCCTCAACGCGTACCAGGACATCGACGAACTCACGCTCGGTGAACTCTGGGCGCTGCCCACCACGCTGCGCGTCGTTCTGCTCGAGAACCTGCGCCGCGTGGCCGAGAGCATTGCCGAGAACAAGGTCGCGCGCGAGATCGCGCATGCCGCCTGGGATGCCGCGCCGCATCTCTCGGCACAAGACCTCGACGTGCTCTACCGCGCCCTGCAGAGCCACGGCCTGCAGGACAACTACCTCACCCAGCTCTGGCAGCGCCTGCCCGTGGAGCACGGCGAGAACATGCCCGCGCTCGTGCGCTGGACCGAGCAGCACTGCCCCAACGGCCCGGCGCTGATCAACGACGCGCAGAACGCGCAGGCCGCGGCCAACCTCACGGTCGGCAACATCATCACCACGCTGCGCATGATCGGCCAGGTCGAGTGGAGCGACCTGATCGAGCCCGTGAGCCGTTCGCTGCGCGTGCTGCGCGAATTGCCGAGCTTTGCGAACGAGAGCGAAAGCACGCGCCAGCAGATCACGCATGCGATGGAGCGGGTGGCGCGCGACACCGAACAACCCGAGCGCGAGGTGGCCGAGGCCGTGGTGCGCATGGCCGCAAGCGCGCCGGCCGACGATGCCGCTGCGGAAACCGACCGCGCGGACGGCACCGCGGGCTACTACCTTTTCGGCCAGGGCAGGCCGGCGCTGATCGCCGCGCTGCAGTCCGATGGGCAGGCGGGCCGCATCGGCCGTGCGGTTCCCGTTCGGTCCGCGCGCAGCCATCGCAGCTGGCGCCTGCCGGCTTATCTTTTTTTTGTTGCCGCGGGCACCGCATTGCTGCTCTTCGCCGTGGCGCACGGCCTCGTGCATCGCGGCGACTGGACCACCGTGGCCGCGCTCGTGCTGCTCGCATGGCCGCTCTCCGAAGCCGTGATCGCGCTGGCGCAACGGATCATGGCGGAGTCGGTGCGGGTGCAGGCGCTGCCGCGGCTGGACTTTGCGGCCGGCATTCCCGAGCGGCACCGCGCGCTCGTCGTCATTCCCACGCTGCTGACCTCGGCCGCGAACAACGCGCAACTCGCCCACCGGCTCGAGCTGCACTGGCTCGCCAACCGCGAGCAGCACGCGCAGTTCGCCCTCCTCACTGACTGGGCCGACGCCCGCGAAGCCTCGCTGCCCGAAGACGCACCACTGCTCGACGATGCCGTCCAGCGCATCGCCGCGCTCAACGCGAAATACCCCACGGCCGACGGCGCGGCGCCCCGCTTCCTCGTGCTGCACCGCCCGCGCACCTGGAGCGACACCGAAGAGCGCTGGATGGGCTGGGAGCGCAAGCGCGGCAAGCTGGAGATGCTGATGCGCCTGCTGGCGACCGGCGATGCCGGAGGCTTCCTGCCGCTTGCGCCGGGCCAGCAATTGGCAGCGGGCCGCACACCTTATGTGCTGACGCTCGACAGCGACACGGGCCTGCCGCCCGGCGCCCTGCGCGACCTGGTGTCGATCGCCGCCCACCCGCTCAACGCGCCGGAGGTGGATGCGCACAGCCGCCGCGTGGTCGCGGGCTTCGGCATCCTGCAGCCGCGCATCGTCACGCCGTTTCCGATGCGCAACGAGCGCTCGCCCTTCCACTGGATGTTCGCCGGCCAGTGCGGGCTCGACCCGTACGGCAGCGGCGCCTCCGACATCTACCAGGACGTGTTCGGCAGCGGCTCCTTCACCGGCAAGGGCCTCCTGAACGTGCGCGCGGTGCACGCCACGCTGGACCAGCGCATCCCCGACAGCGCGGTGCTCAGCCACGACCTGCTCGAAGGCACGGTCGCGCGCTGCGCGATGGTGAGCGACGTGGTGCTGGTCGAAGACCACCCGCACCACGCCGGGGTCGCCGCCTCGCGCGTGCATCGCTGGGTGCGCGGCGACTGGCAGCTATTGCCGCTGATGTGGCGCGCCCGGCGCTTCGGCATCGACGCGCTCGGCCTCTGGAAGATGGGCGACAACCTGCGCCGCTCGCAGGTCGTGCCCGCCTCTTTCGCACTGCTGGTGCTGGTGATCTTCACGCAGGCGATGCCGCTCGGCTGGGCACTGGCCGCCGTCGGCGCGGCGCTCACGCTCGGGCCGCTGCTTGGCGCGCTCGCCGGGTTGGTGCCGACGCGGCGCGCCATCGAGCTGCGTCACTTCTTCGATGTCGGTGCCGTCGAATTGCTGCGCGCGATGTCCGGTGCAGCCTGGCAGTTCGTGCAGCTCGCGGCGCAGACGCGGCTGCTGATCGACGCGGCGCTCCTCGCGACGTGGCGGCTGGTGGTCAGCCGCAAGCACCTGCTGCAGTGGACCACCGCGGCACAGGCGCAGGCGCAGTCCAGCCAGCAGTTGCTGCCGTTCCTTCGCAGCGGCGCTTTCAGCAGTGCGGTATGCCTCGCGCTCGCGGTGGCGGCGCACTGGAGCGCATACCCGGTGATCGGCCCGCTGCTGTTCGTCGTCTGGGCGCTCGCGCCCGTCGCCGCGTGGTGGAGCAGCCGCGTCGATGCCGAGGTGCCCGATCCGCTGGACGCCGGACAGCGCGCCTACCTCGAGAAACTCGCGCACGACACATGGCTTTTCTTCGAACATGTGGTCGGCCCCGACGACAACCACCTGCCGCCCGACAACCTGCAGCTAGAGCCGCAGCCCACCATCGCCCACCGCACTTCGCCGACCAACATCGGCATGTACCTGCTGGCGGCGTGCTGCGCACGCGAGTTCCGCTGGATCGACACGGCGGCACTGCTCGCCCGCATCGGCGCCACGCTCGACACCGTCGACCGCATGCAGAAGCACCAGGGCCACCTGTTCAACTGGTACGACACGCAGACGCTCAAGCCGCTGCCGCCGGACTATGTTTCCAGCGTGGACAGCGGCAACTTCGCGGGCCACCTCGTGGCGGTGGCACAGGCCTGCCGCACCTTTTCCGCGGAGGGCTGCGAAAGCCACGAGGCGCCCGCACTCGAAGCGCTCGCGCAACGCTGCGACGCGCTGCACGCGGACATGGATTTCAGCGGCCTCTACGACGCCAAGCGCCACCTCTTCCACATCGGCCTGCGCGTCGAGGAGAACGTGCTCGACGCGAGCTACTACGACCTGCTGGCCTCCGAGTCGCGCCTCTTGAGCTTCCTGGCGATTGCCAAGGGCGATGTGCCGCGGCGCCACTGGATGGCGCTGGGCCGGCCGTTCCTGCTGGTGGGTTTCGAGCCCAGCCTGAAGTCATGGTCGGGCTCGATGTTCGAGTACCTGATGCCCGCGCTGGTGATGTCCGAGCCCGAAGACGGCCTGCTGCAGGTGGCCAACACCGCAGCCATCGCCGAGCAGCAGGCTTTCGGCCGTGCGCAGAACCTCCCATGGGGCGTTTCGGAATCGGCCTACTTCGCGCAGGACCACTCGCTCGCCTACCAGTACTCGCCCTTCGGCGTACCGCGCCTGGCGCTTCGGCGCACGCCGCCCACCGACCGCGTGGTGGCGCCCTACGCCAGCGTGATGGCCGCGGTGCTCGCGCCGGCAGCGGCGGTGAGCAATCTCGAACGGCTCGAAGCGCTCGGTGCGCGCGGCGAGTTCGGCTTTCACGACGCAGTCGACTTCACCACCACGCGCCAGGCCGAGGGGCAGGAGTTCACTGTCGTGCGCAACTTCATGGCACACCACCAGGGCATGTCGCTGGTGGCGCTGTGCAACGTGCTGTGCGCCGACGGACCACGCCGCTGGTTCGGCAGCGCGGCGCTGGTGCAGGCGCACGAGTCACTGCTGCACGAGCGCACGCCGCGGCAGATCATCGGCAGCGCCGATCCGCGCACGCCACCCGAGCCGAGCCAGACCGAGCTGGCGCCGCTGTTCCAGCCGCGCCTGGTCGATCCGATGGCCGCCGGCTTCCAGCCCACGCACCTGTTGTCGAACGGCCGCTACACGGTCGCGCTGCGCGCCAACGGCGCGGGCGTGAGCCGCTGGCGTTCGTTCAACGTGACGCGCTGGCGCGACGACCCGCTGCGCGACAGCCACGGCACCTTCTTCTACATCCGTGATGAAGGACAGGAAAGCCAGCGCGAGCTCACATCCCTCACCGCCCTGCCCGCGCCCGGCGCCGACTGGCTCTACCGCACCCGCTTCCTGGCCGACCAGGTGCAGTTCGATGCGGCCGGCCCCGGCCTGCAGGTGCGCACCACGGTGCTCATCAGCCCCGAGGACGACACCGAGCTGCGCAACATCACGCTGCACAACTCGGGCGACGAGACGCGCACGCTCGAGCTCATCTCGTACTTCGAGCCGGTGCTCTCGAACCCCAAGGCCGACGAGGCGCATCCGGCCTTCGCCAACCTGTTCGTCGAATCGCGCTGGGAACCCGCATGGCGCGCGCTCCTGATGTCGCGCAAGCCCCGGCTGCATGGCGACCCGGTGGTGGCCGCCGCGCACTTCGTCGCCTCGGTCGATGCGCACGTGCTCTCGATCGACTGCATGACCGACCGGCGCGCCTTCATCGGCCGCAACCGCTCGCTCGCGAGCCCCGCGCTCGATGCGCAGCCGCTGCACATCAACGGCACGCCGGTGAACGGCCTGGACCCGATCGCCTGCCTGCGCGTGCGCCTGTCGATCGCGCCCGGCGCCACCGCGCGCCTGAGTTTCGCGACCGCCGCCGACGAAAGCATCGAGGCGCTGATGCCCAGCATCGACCGCTACCTGCAGCCCATGCACGTGGAGCGCGCCACGCGCATGGCCGCCACGCTGGCGCAGGTGCGGCTGCGCGACCTGAGCATCGCGCCGGCGCAGAACCTCGCGCTGCAGGACCTCACGACCATCCTCACCTACACCACGCCCCGCGTGATGAAGGACCGCGGGCTCATCGACTTGAGGCAGATCTGGCGCTTCGGCATCTCGGGCGACAAGCCCATCGTGCTGGTCTACATCCATTCGATGAACGGCATGGGCCTCATCAACACGCTGCTGCGCGCGCAGCCGTGGTGGGGCTTCGGCGGCGTGGCCTGCGACCTGGTGGTGCTCAACAGCGAGCCCAACTCCTACCTGATGCCGCTGCAGCGCGAGATCGAGACTTTGCGCACACGCGTGCAGCAGCAGACCCAGAACAGCTTTCCGCGCAACGACACGGCCGGGTTCTACCTGCTGCGCGACCACGAGGTGGCGCCTTCGGAAAAGGCCGCGCTCTCCAGCCTTGCGCGCGTGGTGTTCACCGCCGACGGCCGCGCGCTCGAAGTGCAGGTGGCCGCGTTGCACGAAGCGCGCAGCCCCACGATTGCCGACGACAGCAGCGCGCCGGTGCCGCAGCGCACGCCGCTCTTGATGCGCTCGGCCGCCGCCCAGTCGGCCCAGCCCGCGACAACGCCGCTGACGGCGCCCACCGGCCGCTTCGATGCCGAGAGCGGCGAGTTCCGCTTCGATGTCGACATGGACAACCGCACGCCGCGCCCCTGGGTCAACGTGATCGCCAATGCCAACTTCGGCTTCCAGGTGTCCGAGTGGGGCACCGGCTTCACCTGGGCCGGCAACAGCCGCATGCACCAGGTCACGCCGTGGTCGAACGACCCGGTGCAGGACCCTGCCTTCGAGCACTACCTGCTGCAGGACCTGGCCACGCGCGAACTGCTGCCGCTCACGCCGGCCGGCCAAGGGGCCAGTGGCGCCGAAGACGTGCGCCACCGCGTGCGGCACGGCCAGGGCTACTCGGTCTTCGAATGCCGGCTGCGCAACCTGACGCTCAAGACCACCTTCTTCGCGGACCGCGACGATGCCGTCAAGCTGGTCCACGTGCGCGTGCACAACGAGGGCGCGGGCCAGCGGCGCCTGCGCGCGCTCGGCATGGTGGAGTGGCAGATGGGTGCGGCGCGCGGCGAGCGGCGCACCGTGCATTGCTGGAAACCGGAAGATCAACCCGCAGTGTTCGGCCAGCAGCGCGAATCGGGCGGGGGCTTCGGCGGCAGCACGGCTTTTCTGCTGCTTGCCGGTCTGTCCGGGACCACGCAATGGACCTGCGACCGCAACGAGTTCTTCGCAGGGCACGGCATCGTCGAGGTGCCCGAGACGCTCGCGCGGCGTGCGGGCAGCGGGCTCGATGCCTGCGCGGCCATCGGCGGCGAGTTTGTCGTCGGTGCCGGCGAGACCGCCACCTTCACCTTCGTGCTGGGCCACGCCGACAACGCCGACGCGGCGCTCGAACTCGCCCGCCGCTGGCGGCAGCGCGACGTGCCCGAGGCGCTCGCGCAGGCGCGCGGCTTCTGGAACGAGTTGCTCGGCCGCCTCGCCGTGCGCACGCCCGATCCGCTCTTCGACGCGATGGTCAACCGCTGGCTCATCTATCAGACGCTGGCCTGCCGGCTCTGGTCGAAGGCCGGCTTCTACCAGGCGGGCGGCGCCTTCGGCTTCCGCGACCAGTTGCAGGACGCGATGGCTTTCGCGCTCACCGATCCGGCACGGCTGCGGGAGCAGATCCTCGTCAACGCCGCGCGCCAGTTCCCCGAGGGCGACGTGCAGCACTGGTGGCACATGCCTGGCGGCGCCGGCGTGCGCACGCATTTCTCGGACGACCTGCTGTGGCTGCCGTTCGCGACGGCGCACTACGTCGAGGTGACCGGCGATGCCTCGCTGCTCGATCAGGTGGTCGGCTTCATCGAAGGCCCC
Source organism: Variovorax boronicumulans (assembly GCF_030812215.1). Classification (GTDB taxonomy): domain Bacteria; phylum Pseudomonadota; class Gammaproteobacteria; order Burkholderiales; family Burkholderiaceae_C; genus Variovorax; species Variovorax boronicumulans_C. The sequence goes on from NZ_JAUSSG010000009.1 coordinate 91,502, forward strand.
GCCATCCCCGATGGCGCCGAAGACGCCTACTACGCGCCGCAGAACAACGGCCGCACGGCCACCGTGTTCGATCACGGCGCACGCGCCATCGACCGCAGCTTGAAGACCGGCGTGCACGGCCTGCCGTTGATGGGCACCGGCGACTGGAACGACGGCATGAACCGCGTGGGCCACGAAGGCCGCGGCGAATCGGTGTGGCTCGCGTGGTTCTTGTGCAGCGTGGTCGAGCGCTACGCGCCGATCGCCGAAGCGCGCGGCGAGCACGAGCGGGCGGCGCGCTGGACCGAAGCGCGCCGCGGCTGGATCGCCGCGCTGCACGACGCGGGCTGGGACGGCGCATGGTTCCGCCGCGCCTTCTTCGACAACGGCGCGCCGCTGGGCTCATCGACCAACGACGAGTGCCGCATCGACCTGATCGCGCAGGCGTGGTCGGTGCTCTCGGGCGCATCGGACGCGGCGCACACCGGCCCGGCGATGGCCGCCGTCAAGAAGCACCTGCACGACGAGCCGGCCGGCCTGCTTCGCCTGCTGACGCCGCCCTTCGCGCACTCGACCAACAATCCGGGCTACATCCAGGCGTATCCGCCGGGCGTGCGCGAGAACGGCGGGCAGTACTCGCACGGCGCGGTGTGGGCGCTGATGGCGCAGGCGCTGCAGGGCGACCATGAAGCGGCGTGGCAGAGCTTCGAGGGGCTGAGCCCGGCGCACCGCGCGGCGCACGCGGAACGCGGGCCGGCCTACGAGCTGGAGCCCTATGTGATGGCGGGCGATATCTACGGCGCTGCGCCGTATGTGGGCCGGGGCGGCTGGAGTTGGTACACCGGCTCGGCCGCGTGGCTGCACCGCGCATCGGTCGAAACACTGCTGGGGCTGAGCGTGAAGGGCAGGCAGCTTTCGCTGACGCCGCACGTGCCCGCGCACTGGCCGGGCTTCGAGATCGCGCTGCGACTCGGCGAGCGCAGCCTCACGCTGCAATGGGGCGCGCCCGAGGCCGCCGCGGCGCCGACGCACCATGCGGCGGTGGGCGAATGGATCGACTGGCAGGCGCTGCCGGCGGATGCGGTGCTGCGGGTGGGTTAAGGTCCGCGGGCCCCATCCCCCGCACATCCAATGACCAAGATCCAGTTCCGCCGCAAGCTCATCGTCATCATCCTGCTGTGCGTGGCGGTCACCGGCGCGGTGGTGCGGCACTACGCGGAGCGCGGCACGACCACCCGCGACATCGCCACGCTGCTGATGGTGCTGTGGGTGCCGATCATCGGCAACGTGATCGCGTGGCTCATCGGCAAGCTGCCGCGGCGCGCGCCCCGTCCGGTGCAGGCCGAGCCCGCCACCTTCGATGCGCTGGGTGCGTTCACGCCGCACCTGCTTGCGAACATCACGCTGCGCCCGACGGCGCTGCCGGTGCACGACGTGCCGCTTGCCGCGGGCGAATACCGCTGCGCGCTGGTGATCGACAACCAAGGTTTTTCCGCGCGATGGTTCGTGCCACAAGGCGAAGTGCTGGAGCGCGGGAAGGCGCATTCGCTCGACATCGAGTTCCTGACGCCGGATCTTGCGAAGCCACGCTTTCCGCAGGGTGCGGACTTTCGTGTACTGGTCGGCGATTCGTTCATTGCCGACGGCCGGGTGCTGCCACCTCGATAGCGAACGGAGGTGGTGGCGATAGCCGCCACGGGGAGCGGCCCCGCAGCCACAGGGTTGCAAAAAGGGCCGATTGTTCGCCCACGGGAAACTGACTACTGCCGCAAGGCCCCTTTGTCGCAAGGGCTTGCGCTCCCACACTCCCCGGACTCCCGCAACAAGCATCGGCACGCGCTTGGCCGATGCGCTCCAGGACCCCTCTCCATGATGAATGCACCCAGCAGCAACCCCTGCATCGACGACCTGTCGTCGCCGCCCGGACTGGTCAAGACGACCCGCTCCGCCTGGCTCGCGGTCGGCTCGATTGCCGTCGGCACCTTCGCGATGGTCTCGACCGAGTTCATGCCCATCGGGCTCCTCACCGACATCGCGCGCGGCCTGAACGTGTCCGACGGCACGGCCGGCCTGATGGTCACGATGCCCGGCGTGCTCGCCGCCTTCGCCGGACCGGCACTGATCGTCGCGTCGGGCAAGCTCGACCGGCGCACCGTGCTGATCGCGCTCACCACCTTGCTGATCGCCTCGAACCTGCTCGCGGCCTTCGCACCCAACTTCGCCACCATGCTCGTCGCGCGCCTGCTGCTCGGCCTGTGCGTGGGCGGCTTCTGGACCTTTGCACCGGCCGCCGCCACGCAGCTGGTGCCCGACGCCTCGAAGGCGCGCGCCATGTCGCTGGTGCTGGCCGGCGTGTCGGCCGCCACCGTGCTCGGCGTGCCCGCAGGCTCGTTCCTCGGCACGCTCTTCGGGTGGCGCGCCTCGTTCGCGGTGACCGGCGCGCTGGCCGCCTTCGTGCTGGTGGTGCAGCTGTGGCTGCTGCCCGCGATTCCGCCGGTGCGCGCCATCGGCGCACGCGACCTGCTCACGCCGCTCACGCGCCGCATGGCACAGGTCGGCCTGCTCGCGGTGCTGTTCTTCATCGCCGGCCACTTCGCGGCCTACACCTACCTGAAGCCGCTGCTGCAGCAGGTGTTCGGCCTGGAGCCCAACGCGGTGTCGACGCTGCTGCTGGTCTACGGCGCGGTCGGCTTCATCGGCACCTTCGTCGGCGGCAGCCTGGTGGCGCGCAGCGTGCGCGGCACCACCTTGCTGGCGGCGCTGATGCTGGCGACGGCGCTCTTGCTGTCCACCATGATCGGCAGCGGCTTCGTGCCTGGCGCGGTGGTGGTCTTCATCTGGGGCGTGGCCTTCGGCCTGATTCCGGTGGCGCTCACCGGCTGGATGATGGAAGCCGTGCCCGACGCGCCCGAAGCCGGCCAGGCGCTGCTCGTGAGCGGCTTCCAGGTGGCGATCGCCTCGGGCGCCCTCATCGGCGGCCTCACGGTCGACAACTTCGGCATCTCCAGCGCAATGGTGCTCAGCGGCGGGCTGGTGCTGATCGCCGCGTTGATCGTCGGCACGCTGGGCCGGGTGCGCGGCGGGCCGGTGCTGGCTACCCTGCCCGAGTAACCGCTCCCGCCTTCTTGCCTGCCGCCGCGATCGCATCGAGCACCACGCGCAGGGCCCTGTTCACCGGCTTGTCGCGCCGGACGACGACGGCCAGCGTGCGGTGCATGCGCGGTGCGAGGCGGCTGATCTTCAGGTCGGGGTGGGCGCCGCGGCCCGCCATCGCCATGCGCGGCACGATGCCGTAGCCCAGCCCCGCGGCCACCATCTCCTTCATCGCTTCGACGCTGCCCAGCTCCATCACGGGCTGCGGCTGCAGGCCTTCGGTGGCGAACCAGCGGTCGACCAGCTTGCGCGTGTTGGCCGCAGGCTCGAAGAGCACCAGCGGCAAGCCGCCCAGGTCGCCGGGAGTGACCCGCGCCTTCAGCGGCGCGAGGTCGCTGCGGCCGATGGCGACGAACTCGTCGTCGAGCACCGGCGTCACGCTCAACGAGCGGCCGGCGGCGGGCAGCGTGACCAGTGCCAGATCGATGCTGTTCTCCTCGACCCGGCGCACCTGGTCTTCGGTGTTGCCGGTGCTCACCACGATGCCGAGCGCCGGGAATTCCTCGCGCAACGCGCGCAGCACGGCCGGCAGGAAATGCAGGCACGCCGTGGCGCCGGTGCCCAGGCGCACGCGGCCCGTGACGCCGCTCGCGTGGTCGGCCAGGGCGTCGATGGCGTTGTCCACCGCGGTCTCGATGTGCTGTGCATGGCGCAGCAGCTCCATGCCGGCCGGCGTGGCTCGCGCGCGCTTGCCGACCCGTTCGATCAACCGCACCGCGAGCCTGCGCTCCAGCTGGCGCACCTGCAGGCTGATGGCCGGCTGTGTGAGGCCGAGCCGGTCGGCCGCGGCCGAAAAGCTGCCGGTTTCGATGACCAGACCGAAGGACTTGAGCTGGTCGAGGTTCAGCGTCTTTTCCAAAGTATTCCTTATGACCTGCATAGGCAGACCAAGCTTCACTTATTGATGGTGGAACGTCAAGATCGGCGGCATGCACTCACCGCCCCTTGTTTCCTCCGTCCTTGAAATCCTCGATGCCGAGCCGCACCACATGGCCTCGGTGCAGGCCATCTACAGCCACTACGTGCAGCACGACCTGTGCTCCTTCGAGGAAGAAGTGCCCAGCGTCGAAGAGATGCAGGCGCGCCGTACCGAGGTGCTGCGGCGCGGCCTTCCCTACCTCGTTGCGCTGAAGGGCGGCGAAGTGGTGGGCTATGCCTATGCAAGCCCCTATCGCGCCCGTTCCGCCTACCGCCATACGGTGGAAGACTCGATCTACGTCGCGCATGGCATGCACGGCCACGGCATCGGCAAGGCATTGCTGCGGGCAGTGATCGCGCGCTGCACCGAGGGCGGCTTCACGCAGATGGTGGCGGTGGTCGGCAACAGCGCGAACACCGGTTCGCAGCGCCTGCACGAAAGCCTCGGTTTCGAGACGGTCGGCGTGCTGCGCAGCGTCGGCTTCAAGTTCGGGCAGTGGGTCGACACAGTGCTGATGCAGCGTGCATTGCGCTGAAGCCGCACCCCGGCGCGGCTGGCTCGCACTGCTGTGCACGAGCCGGCTGCTGCAGGCGATGATCGTCACGGCCTATTCCGGCGTGCTGCCTTTCGTGATGGCCGACTGGCACATGACGGCCGCCGAGGCCGGCTCGATCCAGAGCGCCTGGCATGTGGGCTACATGAGTTCGCTGTTCGCCGTGGGCCTCCTGGCCGACCGCTACGGCCCGCATCGCGTCTTCTTCGCCGGCAGTGCGGTCAGCGCGGTTGCGGCCCTGGCCTTTGCGGCCTTCGCGCACGACCATCTCTCCGCGATGCTGCTCTACGGCCTGGCGGGCTTGTGCGCGGGCGCGTCGTACACGCCGGGGCTGCAACTGCTCGCCCGCAACACCGAGCCAGCGGTGCGCGGCAAGGCGATGGGGCTGTTCCTCGGCGCATCGTCGATGGGCTATGCCTTGTCGCTCGCGGTGGCGGCGGGTTTCAGCCATGCGCAGGGCTGGCGGCTGGGGTTGCTGGCGGCCGCAGGCTGCACGGCCGCGGGCGCGCTGCTGACGATCCCCGCGCTGCGCCGCATGCGCCCACCCACACCACCCGCCCCCGCGGGCACGGTGCGAGAAGGAACCTGGCACGCGTTGAAAGAAACCGTGCGCGACAAGCCCGCGATGGCCGGCAACTGGGCCTACGCCTTCCACTGCTGGGAGCTGATGGCCCTGTGGGCCTGGCTGCCCGCCTACCTCGTGGCGTCGGCAGGCGGCGCGTCGCCGTGGCAGGGTGCGGGCATCGCACTGGCGGCGTTCGCGCACCTGGTCAGCGTGCTCGGCAGCATTGCCGGCGGCGCGGCATCGGACCGCTTCGGCCGCGCGCGGATCATGATGGCCGCCACGCTCGCGAGCCTCTGCATGTCGTTCGCGTTCGGCTGGATGTGGACCTGGCCGCTGTGGCTGCTCGCCGCGATGGCCGCCCTCTACAACCTGCTCGCGATCGCGGACTCGTCGGTCTACTCCACGGCACTGGCCGACGTGGTGGCGCCGCATCGCCTCGGCGTGGCGTACTCGGTGCGCTCGGTGATGGGTTTCGGCGCGGGCGCGCTGAGCCCCTGGGTGTTCGGCCTTGTGCTCGACTGGGGGCAAACGCGCTTCGGCTTGGGCAGCACCTGCGGCTGGGCCGCGGCATGGAGCTCGGTCGGGCTGGGCGCATTGCTCGGCCCGCTGATGATCGCGCGCTTCGGTCGGCTGGAGCGCGCCCGGCGGGCTCAGCCGGCCTCGTCTTCCGACCACTCCGGGCTGTAGCCGCCGAGCGTCGGGTGGTACATCTCGTCGCCCGAGTGCTGGGTGAACTCGACATTGAGCCGGTCTTCGCGCAGGCCCAGTATCGCGATGCAATCGCGGCACAGGGCCTTCGCGACTTCGAGCCGCAACTCGGCGGAGCGGCCGCGCCGGATGTCGCACATGAGCACCGACACCTCGGTGGCCTCGCCGTCCACCATGCGCCAGACGCCGCCCTCGCCCACCTCGCGGATCGCGACGCTGATGCGGCGGATATCGACGCTCATCAATTGCGCATAGGTTTCGCAGAGTTGGCGCGCGAGGCGCTTCTTGTCGGCCACTTCATGGCGGCCGTTCACGTCGAGTTGGAGGTAAGGCATGCCGGACACCTTACGGAAAATCGATTCCATCGGTTGCGTCGCAGGCATTCAGGTTTTTATTTGCCACCGAAAGGCCATCCCCGGTCTAATACGGGCCATGGCCAAGAGACGAAGCCTCAAATCAGACACCTGCCCGATGGCGCGCTCGCTCGACATCGTCGGCGACCAGTGGTCGCTGCTCATCATCCGCGATGCGTTCGACGGCATGAAGCGATTCGGCGAATTCCAGCAGAGCCTGGGCGTGGCGAAGAACATCCTCGCGGACCGGCTGAAGAACCTGGTGCAGGAAGGCGTGCTCGCACTCGCGCCCGCATCGGACGGCACGATGTACCAGGAATACGTTCTCACCCCCAAGGGCAACGGCCTCTTCCCCGTGGTGGTGGGCCTCAGGCACTGGGGCGAGCAGCACCTCTACGGCAAGGGCGAGGCGCACTCGGTGCTGCTCGAGCGCGACAGCGGCAAGCCGGTGCGCAGGCTCGACCTGCGCACGCACGACGGCAAGCCGCTCGATGCGGCCGCCACGTTCGTGAAGAAGCTGCCGGCGAAAAAAGCGGTGCGCGGCAAGGCGCAGCCGGACTGAGCGCCCCTGCTCGCCGGGCTACTCGCCCAGCAGTTCGCCGATGGGCTGCAGGTCTTCCACCCGGTCGCAGATCGACTTGATCACCATCGTGATCGGAATGCCCAGCAGCAACCCCCAGATGCCCCAGAGCCAGCCCCAGAAGATCACGCCCACGAATACCGCCACCGGGTTCATGCGGCTGGTGCGGCTGGTGAGCCAGGGCATCAGCAGGTTGCCGATGACCGTGTGGATGGCCAGCGACACGCCCCCCACCAAGACGCCCATCTGCAGGCTGTTGAATTGCAAAAAGGCCACGAGCCCCGCGGCCACCAGCACGATCACCGAGCCGATGTAGGGAATGAGGTTGGTCACCGCCGCGATGATTCCCCACACGGCCGCGTTCTCCACGCCGATGACCCAGAACGCGAGGCCGGTCGCCACCCCCACCACCACGCTCACCAGGATCTGCACCAGCAGGTAGCGCTCGATGTTGCGGGTGATGTCGTCCAGCACATGCACCGTGACCTTCTTCTTCTGCAGGCTCGATCCGGTGATCTTGATGAGCTTTCGCCGGAAGGTGTCGCCCGAGCACAGCGCGAAGTAGGTGAGAAAGGCCACCAGCGTGAGCTGCCCCAGCGCGCTCAGCAGGCCGACCGTGCCGCTGAGCAGGTAGTCGCGCACGTTGAAGCCGGGCCGCTCGATGATGACGCGGGCCACGCCGCGCCGCGAGGCGACGCGCGCGGAGTTCTCCTCGGCGGCTTTCTCCAGTTGCGCGGCGGCCTGCTGCACGCTTTCGAGCGGCGTGGCGCTGGCGCCCTTGTCGCGGCGCATCGCCTGCCCGAGCTTCTGCGCGGCGACCGGCAGCGAATCGACCAGTTGCGATGCGTTGCCCGAGAGCGAATAGCCCGTCCAGCCGATGCCGCCGAACAGGCCCACGAGGATGATCGCGGCGCCGATCCAGCGCGGCAGGCGCCAGCGGTGCAGCATCTCGACCAGCGGCGACAGCGCGTAGGTCAGCAAGAGGCTCAGCATCAGCGGAATGAACACCGCCTGGCCCCACTGCAGCGCGAAGACGCTGGCCAGCACGGCGAGCACCACGAGCGAGGCGCTGCGCACGTCGACCGGCATGTGCAGCAAGAGGCGCCGGCGCTGGGCGGCGGCGGGCTCTTCAGGTGCGGGGGTGGCTGCGGATTCAGGCGCAGGCGCGGCAGGGGAAGGCGTCGCGAGGGCCTCGACGGCCGGAGGTTCCGGGGTGGGCTGCGGCGCCTCCGCAGCCGGCGGTTTGTCGGGCGCGGGTGGCTTGTGTTGGTCGGTCATCGCGTTTCCTTGAGCACCTCGCGCACGGCGGCGAGTTGGCGCCGCGACACCGCGACGGGTTCGGGAATCGCATCGAGCCTCAAGGCCCAGCCTTCGGCGTCTTCGCCGTCGTCGTATTTCTCGAGCGCGCGGATGGCCGAGCGGGCCACCAGCGCATTGCGGTGCACCCGCAGGAAGCGGTTCGGATAGCGCTCCTCGAACTCGTTGAGCGAGCCATCGAGGATGTGGCTGCGGGTGGCGGTACGCACGGTGAGGTACTTGTATTCGGACTTGAGGTACAGCACTTCGGAAAGCGGCACGCGCTCGGCGCGGCCGCGGTCCTGGATCAGCACGGTCTCGGGCACCGCCTCGGCCTGCAGCGCGCGGCGCTCCTTCAGGAAGCGCTCGGCTTTCAGCAGCGCCTGCTGCAGCCGCTCGGCGCGCACCGGCTTGGTCAGGTAGTCGACCGCGTCGAGCTCGAAGGCGGTGACCGCGTGCGTGGCGTGCGCCGTGACGAAAACCACCGCCGGTGCCTCGGGGTTGCTGCGCAGCGCGCGCGCCACCTCGATGCCGTCGACGCCGGGCATGTGCACGTCGAGCAGCACCAGGTCGAGCGCCATCGTGGCCAGGTGCTGCTGCGCCTCCGCGCCCTGCGAGGCCTCGGCCACCACTTCTGCGGCGGGCGTGGTGCAGTTGCGCAGCAGGGCGCGCAGGCGGGAACGGGCCAAGGCTTCGTCGTCGACGATCAGGGTCTTGAGGGTCATGATGATTCAGCGGGAATCGCGATGCGTACCCGGTAGTTTTTCTGGTCCATGCCGGCGCTGAACTGCATCTGCATGTCGTGCAGCAGCCGCAGCCGGTCGCGCACATTCGCCAGCGCAATGCCGTGGCCGCGCGGCAGCGGCTCGTCGGCCCAGCGCAGCGGCGGCAGGCTGTTGACCACCTCGATCACCACCATGCCGCCGCGCCGCTCGGTGCGGATGCGCAGCTTGGCGCCCTCGGGACTGGGCTCCACGCCGTGCTTGATGGCGTTCTCGACCAGCGGCTGCAAAAGCAGCGGCGGCAGGCGCGCATTGCTGGCGGCGGCATCGAGGTCCCAGCGGATGCGCAGCCGGTCGCCGAAGCGCACCTGCTCGATGGCCAGGTAGCGCTCGGCCAGCGCGATCTCGTCGGCCAGCGTGCCCGATTCGCCCGGGTCGGCCAGCGCTTGGCGGAACAGCTCGGCCAGGTCTTCCAGCATGGTCTCGGCCTTGGCGGGCTCCTCGCGCACGAGGGCGATGGCGCTGTTGAGCGTGTTGAAGAGAAAGTGGGGGCGGATGCGCGACTGCAGTTCTTCGAGACGGGCCGTGGTGGCGGCGGGCGTCTGGCCGCGCGCGCGCAGGGCCATGGCGGTCATCACGAGGCCTGCGAACAGCGCGCCGGCCAGCCCGCTGGCCAGCCACGGCGCATTGGCGAGCACGCCGGTCAGGCGCAGGAGGCCGCAGCCATAGAGCGATGCGAGCGCGCCCAGCACGGCGCCAGCCGCGTACTGCCACTGGCGCGGCAGGCGCCGCAGCTGCTTCTTGAGCCCGCAGGCGGCGACCAGCCACAGCAGGGTTGCGGGCAACGCGCCGCCGGTGACGGTGGCCGTCTGCACCAGCCATTCGCCGGGCGTGGAGACCACGAAGAGCGCCGCGATGGCCACCACCACCTCGACGAACACCACGGTGCGCAGCACCACGCCGATCTGGCAGGCATCGAACAGCGAAGGCCCGCCGCGCAGGGGCGCGCGAACCCTTTCCGACGGCGTCGGGGGCGTGGAGCCAGAGGTGGCCGATAAAATCGCCGGGTTGCGCATCGCGGACATCACAGATACATCGGGTGACCAACCCATTATTGCCTCCTGGACGGCTCCCATGACCCAAAACCAACTCGACAAGAAATCCGAAGCCTGGTCGGCCCTTTTCTCCGAACCGATGAGCGACCTGGTGAAGCGCTACACCTCCAGCGTCTTCTTCGACAAGCGCCTCTGGCAGGCCGACATCGAAGGCTCCCTCGCCCATGCCGGCATGCTCGCCGCCCAGGGGATCATCCAGAAGCAGGACCACGCCGAAATCGAACGTGGGATGGCGCAGATCCGCAGCGAGATCGAATCGGGCGCCTTCGAGTGGAAGCTCGACCTGGAAGATGTGCACCTGAACATCGAGGCGCGCCTGACCCAGCTCGTGGGCGACGCCGGCAAGCGCCTGCACACCGGCCGCAGCCGCAACGACCAGGTCGCCACCGACGTGCGCCTCTGGCTGCGCGGCGAAATCGACCTCATCGGCGACCTGCTCACCGAGCTGCAGAAGGCGCTGGTGGACATCGCCGAGAAGAACGTCGATGTGATCCTCCCCGGCTTCACCCACCTGCAGGTGGCCCAGCCGGTGAGCTTCGGCCACCACATGCTGGCGTACGTGGAAATGTTCAGCCGCGATGCCGAGCGCATGGGCGAGGTGCGCAAGCGCGTGAACCGCCTGCCGCTGGGCGCCGCCGCCCTCGCCGGCACCAGCTACCCGCTCGACCGCGAACTGGTCGCCAAGACCCTCAACATGGACGGCGTGTGCCAGAACAGCCTGGACGCCGTGAGCGACCGCGACTTCGCGATCGAATTCACCGCCGCGGCGAGCCTGTGCATGGTGCACATCAGCCGCATGAGCGAAGAGCTCATTCTGTGGATGAGCCAGAACTTCGGCTTCATCCAGATCGCCGACCGCTTCACGACCGGCAGTTCGATCATGCCGCAGAAGAAGAACCCCGACGTGCCCGAGCTGGCCCGCGGCAAGACCGGCCGCGTGGTCGGCCACCTGATGGCGCTCATCACGCTCATGAAGGGCCAGCCGCTCGCCTACAACAAGGACAACCAGGAAGACAAGGAGCCGCTGTTCGACACCGTCGACACGCTCAAGGACACCCTGCGCATCTTTGCCGAGATGATCGGCGGCATCACCGTGAAGCCCGAGGCGATGGAAGCCGCGGCCCTGCGCGGCTACGCCACCGCCACCGACCTGGCCGACTACCTCGTGAAGAAGGGCCTGCCCTTCCGCGATGCGCACGAAACCGTGGCGCATGCAGTGAAGGCAGCGACGTCGCACAAGGTCGACCTGGCCGAGCTGCCGCTGGCTGTGCTGCAGCAGTTCAACCCGAACATCGAGAAGGACGTGTACGACGTGCTGAGCCTGCGCGGTTCGCTGAACGCACGCAACATCCTCGGCGGCACCGCGCCTGCGCAGGTGAAGGCGCAGATCGCGCGCCACCGCAAGCGCCTGGGCTGATCGCAGCACCGCATCGGCAGCAACCGGACCCCACCGTGTTCTACGCCATCCCGCTCGAGAACAAGCCGAGCTGGCGCAACCCACCGTGGCTGACGGTGCTGCTGATCCTCGTGAACATGATCGTGTGGTGGGGGCCGCAGACCAGCGAGGAGAACGGCCGCGAGCGCGCCGCCCGCTACTACGCCAAGAGCGTGCTGCCCGAGCTGGAGCTGCCGCCCTTCGTGGAGTGGCTGAAGAAGACCGACGCGAAGCGCGGCAAGCTGGGCGAACGCATGTTGAAGGCCGAGGTCTACGACCAGTTGATCGAAGCCATGGAGCACGACAAGGCCTTCCAGAAGAAGCTGAAGGCCGAAGAGATCATCACGCCCGCCCACCCGCAGTACGCCGAGTGGAAGCGCGACCGCCAGCAGTACGAGTCGATGCTGCCCGCCCCCTTCACCGAACGCTGGGCGCAGGACTACGCCAAGGACGCCGGGTTCAGCAAGCCCTGGACCCTCATCACCTCCGCCTTCCTGCATGGCAGCACCAGCCACCTGCTGGGCAACATGCTGTTCCTCTTCCTGTTCGGCGCCTCGGTCGAACTCGCGCTGGGCCGCAGCACCTACCTCACCTTCTACCTGCTGGGCTGCGTGGGCGCCTCGGCGCTGGCCGCCTGGGCCTACGCGGGCAAGGGCTCCTACGGGCTGGGCGCCTCGGGCGGGGTCTCCGCGCTGATGGGCATGTACGCGGTGATGTACCGGCTGCGGCGCATCCGCTTCTTCTATCAGCTGTTCTTCTATTTCAACTACGTCAGCGCGCCGGCCCTGCTGCTGCTGCCGGCCTGGATCGTCAACGAGCTGATGCAGCACTGGCTTGCCGACGAGGGCGTCGCCTACATGGCCCACCTGGGCGGCCTGCTCACGGGCGCCGCGCTGATGGCCGGCGCCATGCTGCTGGGCCGCGTGAAGACACCCGAGACGGTGAAGTCGGAAATGGCGAACGACGACGACCGCTTCGACCAGCACGTGGCGGCTGCCCGCCGGCTGGGCGCCGCGATGAAGTTCGAGCAGGCCGCGGCCGAATGGCGCGCCGCCTCGGCCCTGCGCCCCGGCGACACCGACACGCTGCGCGCCTGGTTCAACACCGCGCGCCTGCAGCCCGCGAGCGAAGACTTCCATCAGGCCGCGCGCCGCATCTTCCGCCTGCCCGCCACCGACCCCGAGACGATCGCGCTGCAGCACGCCAGCTACCGCACCTACCTCGACCAGGCCAAGCCGGGCCTGCGCCTGAAGCCCGACGACATGGCGCGGCTCGCGCGCCGGTTCGCGCGCATCCGCGAATTCGGCGATGCCGACATGCTGTGCCGCATCCTGCTGAAGACGGCGCCCGACCACCCCCAGCTGGCGGACACGCTCTCGGTGTGCGCCAACGGCCTGCTGCACGCGGGCGAACGCGAGAAGGCCATCGGCCTCCTGCCGCACCTGCTGCGGCTCGCGCCCAACGACATGGTCACGCGCGCCCTGCAGCGCGCCTGACCGCGGAGCCTCGGGCCATGCCCCTGTCCAACCCCAAGGCGTGGCAACGCCACTGGCACGCGGTGTTCGACGAGGCACTGGGCCCGGACGGCCCCGAGCCCGAAGACATGCCCGACGACATCGACACCGATTTCAGGCTGCAGTTCGAGCTCTGGGACCTGAACGCCGCGGCGCGCGAACGGGTCTTCTCGGTCTTCCCCCGGCACGGCGACATGCTCGCCAGGATCCAGACGCACCAGGCCGCACCGCGGCGGGCCATCGGTCCGGACGAGGCAACGCGCCAGCTGCGCGACGGCCTGGGGTTGCTGAAGGGCATGGGCATCGAGGCGCCGGATGCAGCCACCACCGTCGAGGTCATCGACGACAGCAAGACGACCTTGCTCAAGGCCTTTGCCACCGCCGAGAGCCCCTTCGTCTATTTGCACGACCAGCTCGGCGAGATGGCCTTGCAGGAAACCGGCGATGCGGGAAAAGACGCGTACCACTTTCTCGTGGAACCGCTCTACCGCCTGGCCGCGTCGTACCCGGTGCTTCACTGGATTCTCTGGCCGCTGTGCGCAACGCCCGGCGCGGTGGACCCCACCGAAGCCAGCTACCGGCTGTGGCAAGGCGGATGGTCGCCGGGCTGGCAAGAGGACCGGCTCTTCATCTTCGACCGCCGGAAGGAATTCGGTCTCGCGTAGCAACGGCTGCGCCAGCCGTCACACCGCCGTCACGCGAGCGCCACGCCGTGGCACTGCAATTGCAGTAAACCGCGTGTAAAGCCGACCGCGCCCCTCGGGCATCGTTGAACTTGAGGACGCTCGCCTGCTCCATCCGGGGCTTCTGCCTACTTCCATTGCCTGATCCATGCCTGACCACACCCCCTCCCGCTTCGCCCTCATCCTCACAGCCCTGGCCATCGCCGCGCTCGCAGGGTGCTCGCGCACCAGCGTGGAGACGCCCGGCGCAGCCAAGGCGAGCGTCGCCGCACCAGAAAAGGAAGTCGGCGCCGTCACCCTGAAGCATGAAACCCTCGCGCTGAGCACCGAGCTCCCCGGCCGCACCGCCGCGCCGGTCATCGCCGAGATCCGCCCGCAGGTGGGCGGCATCCTGAAGGAGCGGCTCTTTACAGAAGGCTCGCAGGTCAAGGCCGGCCAGGTGCTCTACCAGCTCGACCCGGCCTCGCTACAGGCGGCGCACGCCAGCGCCCAGGCCAGCGTGCGCAAGGCCGAATCGGCCCTGGCCACGGCCCGCACGGTGGCAAAACGCAACGCCGAACTGGTGAAGATCGACGCCATCAGCCGCCAGGTGTTCGACGAATCGCAGGCCGCCGAGCAACAGGCCGAAGCCGACCTCGGCGTGGCCCGCGCGGCCGAGCAGACCGCGCGCATCCAGCTGGGCTACACGCGCATCACCTCGCCGATCACCGGCTGGGCCGAACTCTCGACCGTGACCCCGGGCGCGCTGGTCACCGCCAACCAGGCGGCGGCGATGACCACCGTGCAGCAGCTCGATCCGATCCACGTGCACGTCACGCAATCGAGCAGCGAGCTGCTGCGCCTGAAGCGCGAGCTCGCCAGCGGCCGGCTGCAGCGCGCGAACAACGCCGAGGCGAGCATCCAGCTGGTGCTCGAGGACGGCAGCAAGTATCCGCATGCCGGGCGCCTGACCTTCAGCGGCGTCACGGTCGATGCCGGCACCGGCAGTGTCACGCTGCGTGCGGTGGTGCCCAACCCCGACCGGCTGCTGATGCCCGGCATGTACGTGCGCGCCGTGCTGCAGGAAGGCGTGAACCAGGCCGCGCTGCTGGTGCCGCAGCAGGCGGTGACGCGCGCGCCGGACGGCAGCGCCTCGGCGCTGGTGATCGACACCGAGAACAAGGTCGCCAAGCGGCCCATCAGCGTCGGCCGCGCGGTCGGCACGCAGTGGCAGGTGATCGACGGCCTGGCCGCGGGCGACCGCGTGATGATGGAAGGCTCGCAGCGCGTGAAGGTCGGAGACAAGGTACGCGTGGTCGATCTCGGCGCAAAGCCGGTGACCAGCCCTGCAGCGGGCGTGGGTCCGGTTCCCGGCCCCGTGGCGGCCGCAAAGCCCGACGCCGCTTCCGCAACCATCGCGCGCTGAGGCCCCGCCATGGCCCAGTTCTTCATCGACCGCCCCATCTTCGCGTGGGTGCTCTCCATCGTCGTCATGCTCGCCGGGCTGATGGCGATCCGCACGCTGCCTCTGGAGCAGTACCCCGACATCGCGCCGCCGCGCGTATCCATCAACGCCACCTACACCGGCGCCTCGGCCAAGACGGTGGAAGACTCCGTCACCCAGGTCATCGAGCAGCAGATGAAGGGGCTGGACAACCTGCTGTACATGCAGTCGACCAGCAACTCGTCGGGCGTGGCGCGCCTGTCGCTCACCTTCAACGCGGGCACCAACATCGACGTCGCCCAGATGCAGGTGCAGAACAAGCTGCAGCAGGCCATGTCGCGCCTGCCGCAGCAGGTGCAGAGCCGCGGCGTCACAGTCACCAAGGGCGGCAACGACTTCTTGCTGATCGTCTCGATGTACTCGGGCGACGGCAGCGCCTCCGCGGTGGACGTGGGCGACTACATCAGCAGCAACCTGGTCGACGTGATCAGCCGCATCGACGGCGTGGGCGAGGTGCAGACGCTGGGCACCGGCTACGCGATGCGCCTCTGGCTGGACCCCGACAAGCTGCGCAAGTACGCGCTCATGCCCTCGGACGTGGGCAACGCCATCACCGCGCAGAACGCGCAGGTGTCGGCCGGTCAGCTGGGCGCGCTGCCGGCCGGCGCGCAGCAGCAGCTGAACGCCACCATCACGGCGCGCAGCAAGCTGCAGACGGTCGAGCAGTTCGAGAACGTGGTGCTGCGCGCCACACCCGACGGCGCCGTGGTGCGCCTGCGCGACGTGGCGCGCGTGGAACTCGGCGCCGAGAACCTCACGGTGCGCTCGCAACTGGGCGGCCGACCCGGCGCGGGCCTGGGCGTGGTGCTGGCCGACGGCGCCAACGCGGTGCAGGTGGCAGAGGCGGTGAAGGCCAAGGTGGCCGAGCTGCAGCCGCTGTTTCCGAATCAGCTGCAGACCTTCGTGAGCTACGACACCACGCCCTTCGTGAGCGCGTCCATCGACGAGGTGGTGAAGGCGCTGGCCGAGGCGATGCTGCTGGTGGTGCTGGTGATGTACGTCTTCCTGCAGAACTTCCGCGCCACGCTGATCCCCGCGATCGCGGTGCCGGTGGTGCTCTTGGGCACCTTCGGCGTGCTCTCCATTGCCGGCTATTCGATCAACACGCTCACCATGTTCGGCATGGTGCTGGCCATCGGCCTCTTGGTGGACGATGCCATCGTGGTGGTGGAGAACGTCGAGCGCGTGATGCACGAGGAAGGCCTCTCGCCCAAGGAAGCCACGCGCAAGTCGATGGCCGAGATCACGCCCGCGCTCGTGGGCATCGCACTGGTGCTGTCGGCGGTGTTCATCCCGATGGCCTTCTTCGGCGGCTCGACCGGCATGATCTACCGGCAGTTCTCGATCACCATCGTCTCGGCGATGGCGCTGTCGGTGTTCGTGGCGCTCACGCTCACGCCGGCGCTGTGCGCGACGTTGCTCAAGCCCGTTGCCAAGGGCCAGCATGCGGTGCCGCGCAAGGGCGTGCTGGGCGTGGTCGACCGCTTCTTCGCAGGCTTCAACCGCAATTTCGACAAGGGCGCCGACCGCTACCAGAGCGTGGTCGGCGGCATCGTGCGGCGCGGCAAGCGCAGCCTCGTGGTGTACCTGCTGATCGCGGCGGCGATGGCGGTGCTCTTCATGCGCCTGCCCACCTCCTTCCTGCCCGACGAGGACCAGGCCTTCCTGCAGGTGCAGGTGACGCTGCCGCCGGGTGCCTCGGACGCGCGGCTGCAGCCGGTGGTCACGCAGATGCAGAACTACTTCACCAAGCAGCCCGAGGTGGTGAGCGTGAACGTCATCACCGGGCAGAACGGCGACCAGAGTTCGGCGCGCGCCTTCGTCAAGCTCAAGGACTGGGCCGAGCGCGAAGGCGACGGGCAATCGGCCGCCGCGCTCGCACGCCGCGCCAACAAGGACCTCTCGACCATCCGCGACGCGCGCGTGTTCGTGCTGCTGCCGCCGGCGGTGCGCGGGCTGGGCGCGAATGCGGGCTTCAATTTCCACCTGAAGGACATCAACGGCCTCGGCCACGATGCGCTGGTGAAGGCGCGCGACCAGGTCATCGAGCTGCTGTCCAAGCGCTCCGACGTGGTCGTGAACGTGCGCAGCAACAACCTGGACGACACGCCGCAGTTCGCGGTGGACATCGACGATGCGCGCGCCGGCGCGGCGAGCCTGGCCACCGCCGACATCGACAGCACGCTCTCCAGCGCGATGGGCGGCACCTACATCAACGACTTCCTGGACAACGGGCGCGTCAAGCGCGTGTACATGCAGGGCGACACCGCCTTTCGCATGCTGCCCGCCGACATCGACCGCTGGAGCGTGCGCAACAGCCTCGGGCAGATGGTGCCGTTCCCGGCGTTCTCGAGTTCGCGCTGGACCTACGGCTCGCCGCAGCTGCAGCGCTACAACGGCAGCCCGAGCTACGAGTTCGTGGGCGATGCCGCGCCGGGCGTGAGCTCGGGCGACGCCATGGCCGCGGTGGACGAGGTGATGAAGCAGATGCCGCCGGGCATCGGCTACGAGTGGACCGGCGCGTCGTTCCAGGAACGGCTCTCGGGCGCGCAGGCGCCGGTGCTCTATGCCATCTCGATCCTGTTCGTGTTCCTGTGCCTGGCCGCGCTCTACGAGAGCTGGTCGGTGCCGTTCTCGGTGATCCTCGTGGTGCCGCTGGGCATCGTGGGCGCGCTGCTGTTCACCAGCTTCCGGGGCCTGAGCAACGACGTGTACTTCCAGGTCGGCTTGCTGACGACGGTGGGGCTCTCGTCGAAGAACGCGATCCTGATCGTGGAGTTCGCCAAGCAGTTGCAGGAGCAGGGCAAGGGCGTGATCGAGGCGACGCTGGAAGCGGTGCGCCTGCGGCTGCGGCCCATCCTGATGACCTCGCTGGCCTTCGGCTTCGGCGTGCTGCCGCTGGCCATCGGCACCGGCGCGGGCGCGGGTGGCCGCCAGTCGATCGGTACCCCAGTGTTGGGCGGCATGGTGGTGGGCACCGCGCTCGGCATCTTCTTCGTGCCGCTGTTCTTCGCGCTGATCCGCGGGTGGCTGGAGGGGAGGCGCAAGCCGGCCAAGGCTGAAGCACCGGACGCATTGCCTGCGCCCGCCGCAGAACAGGGAGGCCACTGATGCGACGCGCGTCCCTCCCCCGCTTTCCGCTGCGCACGCTGGCCTGTGCGGCCATGGCTTCGGCCGTGCTCTCGGGCTGCATCAACCTCGCACCCGCATATGAAACGCCCACTTCGCCCGTGCCGCAGGCCTTGCCTTCGGGCGGTGCGAGCGGTGCCAATGCAGCCGCGCCGCTCGACGTCAGCTGGCGCGATTTCTTCGTCGACAAGCGCCTGCAAGGCGTGATCGAACTCGCGCTCGCCAACAACCGCGACCTGCGCGTGGCGGCGCTCAACATCGAGCGCGCCCGCGCCCAGTACGGCATTGCGCGCGCGGGCCTGTTCCCGACCGTCGAAGCCGGCGCGGGCGGCAGCCGCTCGCGCACGCCCGGCAGCCTCTCGACCAGCGGCGAGGCGCGCATCTCCTCGCAGTACAGCGCCGACCTCGGCATGACGGCTTACGAGCTCGACCTGTTCGGGCGCGTTCGCAACCTGAGCGAATCGGCATTGCAGAGCTACTTCCAGACCGAGGAAACCCGACGCAGCACGCAGATCAGCCTGGTGGCTTCCGTCGCCACGGCCTGGCTGCAACTGGCTGCGGACGAGCAGCGCCTGGCGCTTGCGCGCAGCACGCTCGAGAGCCAGCGCAAGTCCTTCGACCTGATCCAGCGCAGCCATGCGCTGGGTTCGCAGTCGGGCCTCGCGCTCGCGCAGTCGCAAAGCACGGTCGATGCCGCGCGGGCCGATGCCGCTGCGTTCGACAGCCTGGTGGAGCAGGACCGCAACGCGCTCACACTGCTCGTCGGCACCACGCCACCGGCGGAGCTGCTGCCGACCACGGCGACGGCCGAAGCCGCGCAACTGCTCGTGCCCCCAGCCGGCCTCTCGTCGAGCGTGCTGCAGCAGCGCCCCGACGTGCGCGCCGCCGAGCACGCCCTGCGCGCGAGCAACGCAGACATCGGCGCGGCGCGCGCGGCCTTCTTTCCGCGCATCGCGCTCACGGCTTCGGCGGGTACGGCGAGCAGCACGCTCTCGGGCCTGTTCACCAGCGGCAGCAAGGCGTGGAGCTTCGCGCCGTCGGTCAGCGTGCCGATCTTCGACGGCGGCGCGAATCGCTCGAACCTGAAGGTGGCCGAGGCGCAGCAGAAGATACAGCTCGCGACCTACGAGAAGACGGTGCAGACGGCATTTCGCGAAGTGGCCGATGCGCTCGCCGAGCGCCGCACGCTGGCCGAGCGGCTCGATGCGCAGCGTTCGCTGCTGGGTGCGACCTCGCGCAGCTTCGAGCTGTCGCAGTCGCTCTTCCGGAGCGGCGCGACGAGCTTCCTCGATGTGCTGGATGCGCAGCGCGCCCACTACGCGGCGCAGCAGACGCTGATCGGCCTGCAGCTCACCGAGCAGACCAACCGGCTCACGATCTACAGGACGCTGGGCGGCGGCTGGAGCGAGGGCTCGGACGGGAAGGGCTAGCCGAGGGGCCGGGTCGCGTGCCCGCCAACGAGCCATCGCCCATCTCGAATGTGCGGGGTGCCGATGGGGCTGGCACAAGCACCAGCGAGCGTAGATATTGGCATGGGATACCGCTCGGGCGCATCATCAGCCGTCTGTTTTGCGTCAGCCGGGCAAGATGCGAGCTGACCACCAGCAGGCCGCTGGGAACCATGAGTCTGCCGACTGGAACGAGTCGAGCCTGCAATCACGCGGTACTGCAGTACCTTGTCCCTGCCTTGTCCGGAAGGCCCCATCGATGAGGCGAACGGATCTGGCTGAGCGATTTCTGTTGTGGCCTGTTGTTCATGGTTCGCTTCCTGATTTGAACTGGAGAAAATCATCGAGATCGTGCAAGGTAGTCAAACAGGCAGGTCGAAACCGCGATGTCGGAGCGTCACAGCGATGACGACTGAATGCGAGAGCTGTTGTCGTGTACAGCGGCCCGCTCCCACAGGGTGCCTGCAGGCCGCCACCGACAGTTCGCGGGTTCTTCCACGAGCTTGACGATGATTGAAGTCGAGGCGTGGGACGAGATGGGAAGAACGGCCATCGCACCCAACGCGAGCAATGTCTGTCGGCGCGTTGGCGTTGTATTGACAGTCATCAATGATTGCCTCACTTGATCGCCACCGCATCGGCCGGCGCGCCGGGCACGGCCACGCGAAACCTGAGCCCGTCGAGCAACTTGTCCCATAAGGCAATAGCGTCTTCATCGTTCAGGGAAGAGGTTGCAGCGGCCCCCACGCGATCCGATGCGACTTTGGTGTGCATCGTCACATTCAGCCGCGCGGGGCGCGCGACGTTACCGCTCTGGCCAATGAACAGCCATTCGAATTCTTGTGTTCCGTCGGGGTAGCGCACGAGCGACTCTTCACCGGCCCAGCCGTGAACGTTTTTCTTGCCCTCGCGCAAGGTTGTGAGCTTGGGATAGCTGCTGCCTGCTTCGCGCTTGCGGTCGTCGATCAGCTTGAGCAGGCCCTCGCCGTTGCTGCCCCGAGTGCTTGCGGCCTGATTGCTCTCGACGCTGAAGACAACATCGGGCAATGCCGCCATGTGCAGGCCGACTTGCGAGAGGGCACTGCTGAACGAGGCGTCGTAAGTGAATCCGTATTCGTGGCAAAGCCCTTGATCGGTGGGAACTTCGTCTGGTTCGCGCGGACGCAAATTCTTGGCGGTTTCTACTGCGTCTGCGAGCAAAGATGACGCTGTCACCTTTTGACTCTTGGCCGTTGCATCACTGTCCATGAAGATGTGAGGTCCGACGATGTAGTAGAAGCGAAAGCCTTCCAGTTCAAGTTTTTTGGCCGTGTCATCCATATAGGAACGAATCAGCCACATGTTGGGAGCGGGTCCCTTGCCGAAGTAGGCGATCTCGGCGGTCTTTTCGGCTGCCAGAATCTTCGCCCGCTCAGCCTTCATGACCTTCTCGATTTCCTTGGCCTGGTTGGGCAATGTCGGAAAGTCGCGCCCAAATACGAGGCGCGAATCCACTGGCACGGTCAGCACATAGCGCCCGAAGCACAGCAGTTTGGTGTGTTCGAACAGTCTCGCGATACGAGGGTTCATGGTTGCATCATTCATTGCTGCTCTTTCGAGGGGTATTCCCACTCCTTCTTGGCCCACCATGCGGGGTCATAGGCATTGGCAATGCGCACGATGCCGTAGAGCGTCGAGGCAATGGCGCCGCTGTTCTTGTAGCTGCCCTGGTGGTCGTAGCCCATCTGGGCGAACTTGATCCTGGCTTGGACCTTGTCCGCGCTGCGTTGCACTGGCACGGTGCCGTCCGCGGCCGTGTCGGGCGGCTGGAGCCTGAGTTGCAGCGCCACCCCATTTGCCCCTTTCACTCGCAAGGTGCCCGTGCTGTTGTCGCCTTTTTCGCCCTCAACTGGCGCCCACATCAAGGGATTGCCTGCGGCAGCGGCATCGCCGTCGACCACGCGCCAGACCACCTCGTTCCAAGCCCGCTGCGCCGGGTCGCTGCCGTAGTGCGCATAGGTGCAGTCGTGGAAGGTGTCCTGGATAGCGTCAGCGAATCTCATGGCATTGATGATTCGCCGCATCGTCGCCTCTGGTCCTATCTGCTCCTTGCTCTTGCCACCTTTTTTAGGAGGCATCTTTATCTGTTCCGCCGGATCAATCCAATCCGGATTGATCAGCCGCCACCACTTCTGCGGCCCCAGGGTGTAAATCTCGGCCACAGCGTCGGCTTGTGGCAGTTTGACCAGGGTCTTTCCCTCCTGATCCTGTACATGCAGCCATTGCGTTCCGTAAGCCGTAGCCGGCAGCAGCTCCAGGCCGCCTTGCGCATTAGCCAGCACCGCAGTCACTTTCTCCCCGGTTTCTCCCAGCACCTTCTGGGTGATGTTTCCCGGCACATCCCAGAAACCCTTGCCGCCCTCGAAGCCCGCGCGAATGCGCTTGTAGGCCGCGGCTGCGCCGGTCGTCGGCATCACCCCGTGCACGATGCCCAATACCTTGCTCTTGATCTTTCCGTAGTCCGGGTGGATGAGGGCGCGCGCCAGAATCCCGCCCATGCTGTGGGTCACGAGGATGACGCCCGGACAGTTGAATCCGTTCTCGTTGTAGGTCTCCACCAGCTTTTCGATCTTTGGCGCCAGAGACTTCGCCTCATCGCCATTGCTCTTGAGCCAGTTGTAGCCAAAGGCATGCACGGGGTACCAGCAGTCGCCGATTTTCTTGAGATCGTCTTCCGTCAACGGGTCCCCACTTGCGCCGCCGAAGCTTGAAGTTTTACGCCCGACCAGCGCCTCACGGCTACCTTGGTCGGACCAACTTTTAGTGACGTTCACCGTTTCGCCCTGGCTCTGAAGCATGTCGTTGAGTTGCCGCTCTATGCGTTGGATGATGTCGCCGTAGGAGCTGAACATCACCTCGCTCCAGCCCCGGGCTCGGGCCTTCTGCGCGGCGGTGAAGCTCTGCCGGTTGCTCGCCAACGGGTGATTGGGGTCGGCCTTGGGGTCGCTCACCAGCAGCTTGCTGATATTGCCAAGGTCGTCGGGCACGTTGTTGTGGCGCCTGTCAGAGTTGACGGTCTCATCGCCTGTCGCGTCAAAGAGATTGGCGCCGTTGTCGGTGACGTTGTAGCGGTCCACCTCGACTTCGTCGGGGTCCAGGCGCATCTGGCGTTCGGCGGCACTCGCGTTGCGCCGACCCAACGCATCGCCCGTCTTGTCTGGCCACCAGGAGATGTTGTCGTCGCGTTTGATCTGCGCCTGCCGTGCCTTGGACAAGCGCAGGTTGCTGCCCATGATGCCGGGCAGGAACACGATGGGAATGAGCTTGCCCGGTGGCACGCGCACATGGACCTTGCGTTTGTCCGCCACCGGTGTCGTCACAACTGCTACGTCGGCAAAACCACCCATCCCCAAGCTGAAGTCCAGCCACGCATCTTCGTCTTCGCCCTGTGCCGCCATTACTTGCTCCTGCCCTTGGTTTTCCCCATCCAACGCACTCTGTAGACCTCCGGCCCATCGGAGCGCTGCAAATGCGTGACGCCGTCAGTGCCTGTGGCGACGCCGCTCTTCGTTTTCTGATGGCCAGGAGGAGTGGCAGCCTCGCCATCGCGGGTGAGCTTGAAGAGCTGCTTGGCCGCTGGCGTGTTCTTTTCGTCGAGGTGATGAAAGACCACCTCCTGATCGAACGGAGCCTTCACATCCTGGTTCATCATTTCGGCCGTTCGACTGTCCGGCCCCACCAAGCTGTGCGTAGCCGCATGCTCGCGCCACACACCATTGGTGCCATGCACGATGCCCGAGGCATCCCATCGGGTGTAGCTACTCCCCCCGTTGATCAGGATCTCTTCTTTTGCGGTGATGCTGATCCTGTTGGCCTCCAGCCTGATATCGAGCTTGGCCATGAGCTTGATGCTGTCCTGCAGCGCCACGATGTCGATGCCCGCGGTGGCCGCCGTCAGGCGAATGGCCTTGTAGGCGAAGAGGCGAACAGCGTCCTTGACGCTGGCCAACAGGCTCTTGCCCGCGCTGATGCTGGTATGGCCGCCACTGCTCAGTGCGGTGTGCGCGACGCTTGCGATGTGCGTCGTCGTGCCGGCAGTACTGTGAATGCCTGCCGGGCTGGCAAGCACCAGATGGGCTTCGTTGAGTTCCGGGAAGTGGCCCTGCGCCGTGTTGCCGCCCTTGCCCTTGATCGCGTCGTTGTGCTCCTTCAGAACCTTCGTGACGGCATCCTGATCGCCTGTGTTGTGCGCCTTGGCCTGCTGCGCCATCTCGCTCAGTCCCTCATGCAGATCGCGCGCCTGCGTGAGCCTGAAGATGGTCTCGCCCATGTCGGTGATGTGCGCCTGCGCATTGGGCCTGGCCTCCGTGGTGAGCAGCAAACCCTTGGCGGCGCGGACGGCGCCATGGCCGTCCGTGCGCAGTTCGGCACCCTGGCCCCGGTCATCCTTGCGACCTGCCGTGTCTTCGATGCGCCCGATGTGTCCGAGGCTCAGACTGCTGCTCAGGTGATCGCTCTTGAGCTGCGCCTGGATCTTGCCGGGATGGTCGTCGAGTTCCAGGTGGTTGCCTCGCGCACCCAGCCCGCTGCCATCCTCACTCAGTTCGCGGCTGCGAAAGCCCGACAGATTTTTCTGTGCGGGCAGTAGCCTGGGCGGCATGTTCAGCCGGTTGTAGACGCGCCCCGTGACGATGGGCCGGTCGGGGTCGCCATTCTCGAAGTCGACGATCACCTCCTGACCGATGCGCGGAACCTGCATGCCGCCGAACTGGGAGCCGGCCCAGGGGGAGGCCACGCGAATCCAGCAGGAGGAGTTCTCGTCCTTGGTGCAGTAGCGGTTCCAGTGGAAGCTGACCTTGATGCGGCCGTACTCGTCGGTCCAGATTTCCTGCCCATTCGGGCCGGTGACGATGGCCGTTTGCGGGCCCGTGGTGTGCGGCTTGGGCTGGGTCTGCGGGGAGCGGAAGATCTTGTTGGCGGGCTGAACCTCGAAGTCTGTATGGCAAACGTAGTCTTCCTGGCCGCTGGCATGCCCGCTTTCGTGCAGGCGCAGAGTGCTGGCGATGACCAGATACTCCCGGTTCGCCGCATCCTGCGGATAGTTGACCAGCGAGAAGGTGCACCCCGTCACCACCGCGCGCAGGTTGCCGCTTCCCCGGCCACGGCTACCGGGCGCGCCCGTCGCTTCCATGCGGGTTCGCGCGAGGTCGTAGCCTTCGCCCGGGTCGCTGTAGTCGCCCGGCCACTTGTAGATCTCCTGCGTGCTGTTGCCCGTGTTGCGCGGCATCCGGGAGGTCTGCTGGAGCCTTGCGCGCGGCTGGGTGAAATCGAAATCGTCAGTCACCCATTGGCCCGATTCGAGGTTCTCGATGCTGCAGAAATCGTTGCAGTATTCCTCGTCGATCTTGTGCCCGGGCGGGTAGTAGCTGATGGCCTGGTAGGCCTCGCTTTCGAACCGCTTGTGGGCCCCGAGGTCGTCCAACAGCACCAACCTGTGCGCACCTTCCTTGTGCTCGAAGAAATAGTAGATGCCGAATTCCTGCATCAGCCGGGTGATGAACTCGAAGTCCGTCTCGCCGTACTGGACCTGAAACACCCGCTGGGGGTAGCGATGGGTGACGCGCCTTTCAGTGGGGAAGCTGTAGTCGGCCAACACCTCCTCGATGATCTCCAGCGGGGTCTTGTTCTGGAAGATCCTGTAGTCGCTGGTACGTGTGGCAAGGATCAGCCACGGCCGCAGAGTGATTTCGTAGATGCCTCGGCGGCTCTCGTGCTGCACGAACCGGGCGCTGGTCACCAAGCCGTTGATTTCGCGTGTGCCGGCACCCATGCGGACCGCAAAGCCTTTGCCGTCCAGTTCGATGCAGATGCTGAACTCTTTGCCGATCAGTTGCTTGATCGGCACATTGGCGGTTATGTATTCGGTGAGCGCTGGGCTGTCGGGGGTCTGCAGGCGGACGGTGTATTCGAAGAGTTCGCCCAACGCCTCGCGGCCGTCAAGCGACTTGAACTCCAGCGCGGGGTTGCCCAGCAGGCTGGGCATGGCGGCGCTGCCGACGGAAATGGTCCGCGAAACAGTAAAGATGGAAGACACGCACAGACCTTGACGAGTGATCGTTCAAAAAGTCTGAGGCCTCTATGTCCAGCACCTTTGCAAACAATGGTCGCCCGACCTCCGTCAGCGGACAAACCCAAAAAGAGTGCGGAGTAGTTGGCAGAACTTGTTGTGCTGCGAGATATTGACCGACGCATCGCTACAGGCGCCGTGAAGTGGAATCGCGAGTTCGACAGCTAGCCAGCCTCCGGCGCCGGCCGCAGCAACCAGCGCACTTCCTGCGTCTGCTCGCTGTCGGGGTAGCGCGACTCCATCGTGGTGAGGATCGGCTGCGCCATGTCGGCGCGGCCCAGCCCCTGCACCAACGCGCGCGCCGCGAGCTCATAGGCCTGCGGAATCGTCTCGTTCCCGCGGAAGCGGCGATCGAACCCCGACAGCAGCGCGAGCGTGGCGTGCGCATCGCCGTTGCGCCATTCGGCCCGTGCCATCGCGATGACCGTGGCCGCATCGTCGAGCGCAAAGGCCTTGTCCTTCTCGCGGCAGGCCTTGAAGACCTTGAGCGCTTCGGACGAAAGATCGCGCCGCATCAAGAGGGGAATGAAGCGCCTGGCCTGGTCGAGCATCGTGCTCTGCTTGTCCGGCATCATCGACAGCACGCGGTGGTAGCGGCGCTGCGCGGGCACGTCGTCGATCGCGGCGGTGCGCTGCGCCTCGTAGGCGGTGCCCAGCGCAGCGGCCAGGTCGCCTTCGGTGATGAACTGCGCCACTTCGGCGTCGATGCGCTGTGCGGCGATCTGCGCGGGCGTGCGGCGGTCCACCGGCATGCCGTCGCCCACGCCGCCACCGGGCACCACGTCGATGCCGAAGGCGTCGTGGTGCTGGTACATCACGTAGCCCAAGAGGCTCGCCATCACCCAGCCAAAGTAGATGAACGCGAAGTTGACGATCGGCAGGATGATCCGGCCGTCGAACATCGGCGCCACCATCGAAATCGCGACCTGCGCACCCGTGCTCAGCATGAACAGGAACAGGCACAGCAGCGCGTACGGCCAGCCGACGGTGCGGATCGCATCCCACACATGCCCCGGGTTCATCGCCTGGAAGAAGCTGCCCGACTGCACCAGCACGAGCACCGCGGCCGGAAAGCTGAACGACATGACGAAGAGCGCGACGGTGCCCAGCACCGGCTCGTACCACGCAAGCCAGCCGATCAGGAAACCCTGCACCAGCGAGATGGCGAAGAGCTTCCACGGCAGGTAGGTCCACTCGTCGCTCGATTCGCGCCCGAAGTCGGCCGACTGCCAGATGCCGCGCGCACCCAGCGCAGTGATCTTGAAGCCGTAGCGGCTGGCAGCCAGCATGATGCCGACCTCGATGACGATGAACGCCAGCACGTCGGGCAGGAAGAAGATCGCGTCGTAGAGCAGGCTGCAGAACGACAGCACGAGGCCATAGGCCAGCGGCCGCATCTGGAGCGGAAAGGCGAAGAAGCTGTTGAGGCGGTGCCAGAACGGCGGCGGGGGTGGCAGCGAATCCTGGACGATCATGGCCGCACCTATTTACGGAAGAAGTCGCTCTGGCTCATGGCGCCGCGCCCCCCCACGCGCACCACGGTGGCTTCGTCGGCATGCACGAGGCGCACCTGGCCCAGCTCGCGCTCCAGGCGCTGGGTGAAGCTGGTCTTGAACTGGAGGATCGATTCGCCCATCTTGAGCACGCTGGTGCCCTGGACGGTGGCACTCTTGCGGTCGGGCGCGAGCTCGACGCTGTCGATGTTGTAGTCGTATTCGATGGCGAGGATGCTGCCGACCTGGTCGCTGATCCCGCGCAGCTTCTCGAAGGTCCGGTGCTGGGCCTCGCAGGCCTCGTCGCGGTTGTGGGTGGTCTCCACCGTCTTGCCCATCATCGTGGTCTTGCTCTCGATGACGGCTTTGCGGCTGAGCTGCTTGCACAGCTTGTCGGCGTCATTGGCGGAAATGGCGCGCGCTTCCTTGTAGTAGTAGTCGCGCACCATCGGCTCGTCGAGCTTGCGGCCGCCGATAAAGAAGTACCACGCGCCCACGCAGAGCACGATGACGATCGCAATTTGCTTCATTCCACCTCCCGCGCGTGCGCGGCCCCGCTCCGATTTTGCGGGGCAGTATACGTTAACGAATGTTTCCAAAACCGGGGTTTTTCGGGGATCCGGCGACCTGTTGCTTGAATCCGGCAGCCCTGCGGGGCCGTACCTTGTCCATGCCCAGCGATGCCCGACAATCCGCCGATGACAGCACCCAGCCCCGACGCCGAACTGATGGCGCTGATCGATCGGATCGGCCATCGCGACGAAGCCGCCCTGCGCCAGCTCTACGACCGCACCGCGCCCAAGCTCATGGGTCTGGCGATGCGCGTGGTCCGGCAGCGCGAATGGGCCGAGGATGTGCTGCAGGAGGCGTTTCTCACGGTCTGGCGCGTGGCCGGCGACTACCGCGCCACGCTGAGCCCGCCCCTCGCCTGGCTGGGCCTGATCGTGCGAAGCCGCGCGCTCGACCTGTTGCGCCGCCGCACCGCCGACCGCGCCCAGCTCACGCAGGAGTTCGACGAGCTGATGGCGGACACCCTGGAATCGGATGCACCCAACCCCGCCGACACGGC
Organism: Variovorax boronicumulans; assembly: GCF_030812215.1. Lineage (GTDB taxonomy): Bacteria > Pseudomonadota > Gammaproteobacteria > Burkholderiales > Burkholderiaceae_C > Variovorax > Variovorax boronicumulans_C. The sequence continues at coordinate 119,805 of NZ_JAUSSG010000009.1, forward strand.
CGATGCGAGCGAGCAGGCCTGGGCGTTGCACCAGTGCCTGAGTCAACTCGAAGGCAAGCAGCGCGAAGTGGTGAGCCTCGCCTACCTGCGCGAGATGAGCCACGGCGAGCTGGCCGAGCAGCTCAAGCTGCCGCTGGGCACGGTCAAGACCTGGATCCGGCGCGGCCTCGAGAAGCTGCGCACCTGCATGGGTCGTTTTGCGTGACGACGGTGAAGAAAGCAGCCCCTCCATGAACCTCACCGCCCACCCCGAACTGCTCGAACTGCTGGCCGCGAGCCACGCGCTCGGCACCCTGCGCGGCGGCGCGCGGCGCCGCTTCGAGGCCCTGGCGCGCGAACAGGCGCCGGTGCGCGCCGCAGCGCTGGTCTGGCAGAGCCGGCTCGCGAGCATGACCGAGCTGCAGAGCCCGATCGTTCCCGATGCCGCCGTCTGGACCCGCATCCGCAACATCATCGATGCCGAAAAGGCGCAGCACGCCATCGAACGGCAACGCGACGAAGCCAATGCCAAGGCTGCGGCCCATCCACAGGGCGGATGGCTGCGCAGCCTCGCGCTCTGGCGCGGCGCCACGGCCGCCGGCGCGCTCGCGACGGTGCTGGCCGTGGTCGTCGGCATGAACCTGCGCGACCAGCTGAACAACGCGCCGGCCGTGCAGTACGTGGCCGTGCTGTCCGACGACCAGGCCGCCGCCTCGCTGCTGGTGACCTTCGATCCGAAGAAGAAGCAGCTGGTGCTGCAGCGCGTGGGCAGCTACAGCGAAGGCACCGACAAGTCGCTGCAGCTCTGGGCCCTGCCGCCCGGCGGCGCGCCACGTTCGCTCGGCGTGCTCGACAACGCACCGGCCCTGCGGCTGGCTGCGTCAGAATCCGATGTGCACCAGGTGCCGACCCTGGCCGTTACCCTGGAAGCCAAGGGCGGCGTGCCACCGGGCAGCGGTCCGAAGGGTCCCGTCGTGTTCAAGGGCGCCCTGATCGAAAAAACAATCTGATTTGCTTTCTTCCGTCTTTCCGATGCCTTCGATGAAATCCGCGCTGGCCGCGGCCGCGCTGCTGATGGCGGCGCTTGCCTCCCACGCCCAGACCGCCTCGGCCGCCTTCCCCTACGAGGCGGACGGCGCCACTGCCGCCGACGCCACCTCCGACTACCTCGCCGCCAAGGCGCGCTGGCACAACGAGCTCGCGGCCTTCGCACGCGCCGACCAGGAGCGCCTGCCGCCCCCGGGCGGCGTGGTGTTCGTGGGCAGCTCCACCGTGCGCATGTGGACCCGCCTTGCGCAGGACTTTGCCCGCGTGCCCGGCGGCGTCGTCAACCGCGGCTTCGGCGGCTCGACGCTGGCCGACTGCAGCCTCTTCGCCCGCGAACTGGTGGTGCGCTACAAGCCGCGGCAGGTGATGGTGTATGCGGGCGACAACGACCTGGCCGAGGGTCGCACGCCGCTGCAGGTGCTCGACAGCTTCGCGCGCTTTGCCAACGCGGTGCGCGCCGAACTCCCGGATGCGCGCATCAGCTTCATCTCGGTCAAGCCCAGCCCGTCGCGCGAGCAGCTGATGCCGCAGATCCGCGAGACCAACCACGTGATCTCGGCCTACCTCAACCTGCTGCCCAATAGCGAGTTCATCGACATCTACACGCCGATGCTCGGCGCCGATGGCCGGCCGCGGATGGAATTGTTCCGCGGGGACCGGCTGCATATGACGGATGAAGGCTATCGGCTGTGGCACTCGGTGATCGCGTCGCACCTGCCGGGGGCGACTCCGCCGCCTGCGCCCTCCAGCCTTCCCTGACCTGCCTCAGGCCTGCGCTGGCGCGGTCGGCATGTCATCCGCCGGCGGCGGCACATCCGCCCCGCGCGTGAACCGCGCCACGAAATACATCCCTGCGAACACCGAGAGCAGCAGCAGCCCGTCGCCCCACCATGGCCGCGCGGTCTGGCTGTCGCCGTAGAAGGCCAGCACCAGCAGCACCGCCACGAGGTGCGCGCAGAACACGGGCAGCGAGGCCGACCCCATCGCCTCCAGCCAGTGCAGCCGTGGAATCCGGCGCATCAGCCAGGGGCCGAAACGCACCGCCAGGATGCCCAGCGCCACGAGGTTCACGAGACGCAGCGGGCCGAGCTGCCACTTGTCGAACAGCAGGTTCAGCTCCACGTCGCCGCCAAACGGTGCCTGGCCGTTGATGCCGGTGTGGCGCCAGTAGACCCCGTAGAGCGCGATGCCGGCCGCCAGCACCAGCAGCCACCACGGAAAGCGCAGCGGCCGTGCCTCGGGCCCGTTGCGGGTGGCGCCGATGCACAGCCCCGCGAACCAGAGGAACTGCCAGGCGTAGGTGTTGAAGGCCCCCATCTCGTGGAACGGCACCGGAATGCGCAGGTAGTGCACGGCGAGGCCGTAGATCCATTCGCTGATGCCGAACTGCGCCGCCGCCCACACGGCCACGCTCGCCACCATCACCAGCGTCCAGCCGTGGCGCATGGCAAAAGCCAGCACCCAGGGGCTCATGAGCATGAAGAAGATGTACATCGGCAGGATGTCGAGCAACGCCGGTTCGTAGATGAGCAGCAGGCCGAAGAAGAAGCCGTCGCGCGGCTCGGCCAGGTAGTACGACACCAGGTTCTTCACCGCCGGCTGGTCGATGTGCAGCCCGACCGCGGCGATCACGGTGAACAGGAACAGAAGGATCGCCGCCTGGCACAGGTAGACCTTGACCACGCGCCGCCAGAACGCGACGCGCATCGACTCGACCCCGCGAACGTAGCCGATGCGGCTGTAGACCAGCCCCGCCACGAAGGCCGACAACAAGACGAAGCCTTCGGCGGCCGAGACGAAGCCGAAAGGCTGGCCCAGCGGGTCGGTCAGGCGAGTGGGAAGGTGGGTGACGGTCATCAGCACGAGCATCAGCCCGCGCAAGGCGTCTATTTCCCAGTAGCGTTTCATCGGTCGGCGGCGAGGTCTTGGTGGCGGTCTGCGCGGCGCACGCACGACGTGGTGGATTGTAAGAAGGCTGATGCAAACCGCGCTCGGCCGGGGTGCAGATGCGAACGACATATGACGGTTGGCACTGCCGTACTGACGCGCAAATCGGCTACGCTGCGCGCTGCCCCAAGGAGGAGATTCCGTGACCCGCTTCGTTCCCCCATTGCTCCTGGCCGCGAGCACCCTGCTGGCCGCCCCGAGCTTTGCACTCCAGATCACCAGCCTGACCCCGCAGGGCGAGGTGGCGCGCGTGCGCCAGATCGTCGCCAAGTTCGACCAGGCCGCCGTCAATTTCGGCGACCCCAAGGCGCCCGCCCCGCTCTCGGTGAGCTGCACCGATGCACAGGCCGGCAAGGGCACCGGCCGCTGGACCGACGCCAAGGCCTGGGTCTACGACTTCGAGAACGACCTGCCGCCCGGCGTGCGCTGCACGGTCACCCGCATCCCCACCTTCAAGCCCAGCGCGGGCGGCGAGCTGACCGGTCCGGAGCGCTACCAATTCAATAGCGGCGGCCCGTTCGTGCGCAGCTACATGCCGGGCACCTACTCCCGCATCGACGAGCAGCAGATGTTCGTGCTGGAGCTCAACGGCGCGGCCACGCTGGAGAGCGTGCGCCAGAACGTCTGGTGCGCGGCCGACGGCGTGGGCGAGCGCATTCCCGTCAAGCTGCTCGACGGCGAGCAGCGCGCGGGCGTGCTCAAGGCCTTCAACCGCGACAAGGCGGCCGAGAAGGAGCCGCTGCGCTTCATCACGATGCAGTGCAACCGCACGCTGACGCCGGGCGCCAAGGTGCAGGTCGTGTACGGCAAGGGCGTGGCCACGCCCTCGGGCGTTGCCAACAACGTGGAGCGCCGGCTCGACTACCAGGTGCGCGAGCCTTTCGCCATTTCGTTCACCTGCGAGCGCGAGAACGCGCAGTCGGCGTGCCTGCCGCTGCGCCCGATGCAGCTGAACTTCAATGCGCCGGTCACGCGCAAGCTGGCCTCGCAGATCGAGCTCAAGGGCGACGGCAAGACGATCAAGGCCAAGCTGGACAACGACGGCGGCACACAGAGCGACGACGACGTGGTCAGCAACGTGAGCTTCGGCCCGCCGCTGGCCGAGAGCACCCAATACAGCATCGAGCTGCCCTCCAAGTTCGAAGATGCCTCGGGCCGCGCGCTGGCCACGCCCGGCACCTTTCCGCTGAAGGTCGCGACCGGCGCGATGCCTCCGCTGGCCAAGTTCGCCGCTTCGCCCTTCGGCGTGATCGAGCGGCTGGCCGAGCCCGGCACCCCGGCCATGATGCCGGTGACCGTGCGCCGCGTGGAGCCGCAGCTGATGGTGAACGCGCTCACGCCCGGCAAGGTGAGCGACATGAACCCGAAGACCGACGCGGAAATCATCGCGTGGTTCCGCAAGGTGCGCCGCTACGACAACTACACCGTCTCGCGCGAACAGGCGCGCCAGGACATCAAGGGCGCGCTGCCCCCGGTCATCGACAAGAACGACCGCACGTCGCTGCAGACCCGCATGCTGTCGCTGCTGGCCGGCCAGCCGGGCGTGAAGGCGCTGGACATGCCCAAGTCCGACGCGGGCGATCCGCGTCCGTTCGAAGTCATCGGCATTCCGCTGACACCGGGCTTCCACGTGCTGGAGATCGCCTCGCAGAAGCTGGGCGAAGCCCTGCTCGACGAGCGTTACCCCGCCGGCCGCACGATGTACGTGCGCACCACCGCGCTGGCCACCAACCTGGCGGTGCACTTCAAGCTGGGCCGCGAGAACTCGATGGCCTGGGTCACCACGCTGGACAAGGGCAAGGTCGTCGCCGGCGCCGAGGTGCGCGTCTCCAGCTGCGACGGCAAGGCCGTGGCCACCGGCACCACCGACGCCAACGGCATCGTCACGCTGCAGGGCATCTCGCCGCAGGCACCCAGCTGCAACGGCCCGAACGAGTACGACAGCGGCGCCTGGTTCGTGAGCGCCCGCGCCAAGGACGACAAGGGCGTGGAAGACCTCGCCTTCACCTTCAGTGACTGGCAGCGCGGCATCGAGCCCTGGCGCTTCAACGTGCCCACCAACCTGCAACCCGAGCCCGACCGCATCGCCCACACCATCTTTGATCGCACGCTGCTGCGCGCCGGCGAGACGGTGTCGATGAAGAGCCTGATCCGCACGCAGACCAGCAAGGGCTTCGGCCTGCCGGAGAACCGGCCCGACACGCTCGTCATCACCCACACCGGCAGCGGCCAGCGCTTCACCCAGCCGCTCGCCTGGCGCAAGACCGCCACCGGTGGCCTGAGCGCGGAGAACAGCTTTGCCATTCCACCCGCCGCCAAGCTCGGCGTGTACGAGGTGATGCTGCGCAGCGGCGGCAAGGACGCCAACGGCGACGGTGAAGACGGCGATGAAGGCGGTGGCGGCCGCAGCTTCAGCACCGGCATGTTCCGCGTCGAAGAGTTCCGCCTGCCGGTGCTCGAAGGCCGCATCGCGCCCTCCGAGAAGAAGCCGCTGGTGGCCGCGACGAGCGTGCCTACCGACGTGCAGATCAACTACGTGGCCGGCGGCGGTGCCGCCAACCTGCCGGTGCGCGTGTCGGCGATGGTGCGCGGCAAGAGCCTGAGCTTCTCCGACTACGACGCCTTCAGCTTCAGCCCGCCGCGCGCCGAACAGGGCGACGGCACGCAAGCGGCCGCCGCGGCCGATACCGCGGGTGCAGACGAAGACATCAACAGCGCCAGCGACACCCGCGTGATCGCCGACAAGCTGCCGCTCACGCTGAACAAGGACGGCGCGGGCAAGGTCACCATCGACAAGGTGCCGAAGGTCAAGGCCGCGCGCGAGCTGCTGCTCGAAGCCACCTACGCCGACCCGAACGGCGAGGTGCAGACCATCCGCAGCACGCAGACGCTGTGGCCGGCCTCGGTCATCGCGGGCATCAAGACCGAGGGCTGGGTCTCCACCAGCCAGAAGCTCAAGTTCCAGGCGCTCGCGCTCGACCTCACAGGCAAGCCCCAGGCCGGCGTGACGCTCAACGTGCGCGCCGTGGCCCGCATCACCACCACCAGCCGCAAGCGCATGGTGGGCGGCTTCTACACCTACGACAACAAGACCGAGACGAAGGACATCGGCACCGTCTGCAGCGGCAAGAGCGATGCGCGCGGCCTGCTGCTGTGCGAATCGGAGCTGAAGGAAGCCGGCGAAGTCGAACTCATCGCCAGCGCCACCGACGGCGACGGCCGCGACAGCAAGGCCGTGAGCTCCGTCTACGTGACCAAGCAGGGCGAGCTCTGGTTCGGCGGCGAGGACAACGACCGCATCGACGTGCTGCCCGAGAAGAAGAGCTACCAGCCCGGCGAGGTCGCCAAGTTCCAGGTGCGCAGCCCCTTCCGCTTCGCGACCGCGCTGGTCTCGGTGGAACGCGAAGGCATCATCGAAACCCACGTGGTGCAGCTCGACGGCAAGGACCCGACGGTCACGTTGCAGGTCAAGCCCGAGTGGGGCCCGAACGCCTACGTCAGCGTGCTCGCGCTGCGCGGGCGCCTGCGCGAAGTGCCGTGGTACAGCTTCTTCACCTGGGGCTTCAAGGCGCCGCGCGAGTGGTGGACCGCCTTCTGGTACGAGGGCAAGGAATACGTCGCGCCGACCGCGATGGTCGACCTGAGCAAGCCCGCCTATCGCCTCGGCATGGCCGAGATCCGCGTCGGCACGCGCGCCCACCAGCTGGATGTGACAGTCACCAGCGACAAGCCCAGCTACCCGATCCGCAGCAAGGCGCAGGTCACCATCACCGCCAAGCTGCCCGACGGCAAGCCGGCCGCCGGCGCCGAAGTGGCGCTGGCCGCGGTCGACCAGGCCCTGCTGGAGCTGATGCCCAACGACAGCTGGAACCTCTTGAACGCGATGCTGCAGCGGCGCAGCTGGGGCGTGAGCACCTCCACCGCGCAGATGGAAATCGTCGGCCGGCGCCACTACGGACGCAAGGCCGTGCCCGCGGGCGGCGGCGGCGGCAAGGGCCAGACGCGCGAACTGCTCGACACCCTGCTGGTGTGGAACCCGAAGGTGGTGCTCGATGCCAACGGCCAGGCCGTGGTGACGGTGCCGCTGAACGACGCGCTCACCACCTTCAAGATCGTGGCGGTCGCCGATTCGGGCACCAGCTTGTTCGGCACCGGCCAGGCGAGCATCCAGGCCACGCAGGACCTGCAGATCATCAGCGGCCTGCCGCCGCTGGTGCGCGAAGACGACCAGTTCCGCGCCCAGATCACGCTGCGCAACACCACGCAGAAGCCGATGAAGGTCGAAGCCACGCCGCGCGCCACCCTGCTCACGCTGGAGACGCAGACCGTGGACATCCCGGCCGGCGAAGCGCGCGAAGTCGCATGGACCGTGACCGCGCCCGCGCAACTCGCGCAGACGCGCGCCGAAGCCATCCTGTGGGAAATCGAAGCGAAGGACATCCTCGGCGGTGCGCGCGACGCGCTCAAGGTGCGCCAGCGCATCGTGCCCTCGGTGCCGCTCACGGTGCAGCAGGCGACGCTGGTGCAGCTCGACGGGCCGTTCACGCTCGACGTGGCGCCGCCCGCCGACGCTCTCCCCGGCCGCGGCGGCCTGAAGCTTGCCCTGCAGCCCAAGCTCGCCGAAGGCCTGCCGGGCGTGCGCGACTGGTTCGCCAACTACCCCTTCATCTGCCTCGAGCAGAAGACCAGCAAGTCGGTCGGCCTGCGCGACGCGAAGATGTGGCAGGGCGTGCTGGCGACATTGCCGACGTATCTCGACGGCGACGGCCTCGCCAACTACTTCCCGCCGCGCGACGGCGAAGCCAACCGCGGCAGCGACATCCTCACCTCGTACCTGCTCGCAGCGACGCACGAGGCCGCGCAGCTGAACCCCGCTTTCGCGCTCGCCGACGACGTGCGCGCGCCGATGGAGTCGGGCCTGATCGCCTTCGTCGAAGGCCGCATCACGCGCGAGTTCTGGAGCCCGCGCAAGGACCTGGATGTGCGCAAGCTCGCCGCGCTCGAAGCGCTCTCGCGCTACGGCAAGGCCAAGGGCAGCATGCTGGGCAGCGTCACCATCGCGCCGAACCAGTGGCCCACCAGCGCGGTGATCGACTGGCTCAATATCCTCAAGCGCGTGAACGACGTGCCGCAGCGCCAGCAGCGGCTGGACGAAGCCAACAACGTGCTGAAGGCGCGCCTGTCCTACCAGGGCACCAAGCTCATCTTCAGCACCGAGCAGGACGACTACTGGTGGTGGCTGATGACCAACGGCGACGTCAACACCGCCCGCCTGCTGCTCAGCGTGATGGACGACCCGAGCTGGAAGGACGACATCGGCAAGCTCGCCAACGGCTTCATCGGCCGCCAGCAGAACGGCGCCTGGCACACCACCACCGCCAACCTGTGGGGCGGGCTCGCGCTGGAGAAATTCAGCAAGGTGTTCGAGAGCACGCCGGTGGCCGGCATCACCGCCGCCACGCTCGGTGCGGTGAAGGCGCAGGTCGACTGGGGCAAGGTCGAGCGCGTGAAGACCAGCGACCCGGCCGGCGCGCCGAACCAGACCACCTTCTTCGGCGCACCCGCGTCGCCCGGCAACCTGAAGAACAACACGATGTTCCTGCCATGGGCCGCATCGCCATCGGGTGCCCCCGTGCGCGACACGCTGCTGGTCACCCAGCAAGGCACCGGCAAGCCGTGGCTCACGCTGCAGTCCATTGCCGCGGTGCAGCTGAAGGCGCCGTTCGCGGCCGGCTACGCGATCAAGAAGACCATCACCCCGGTCGAGCAGGCCACCGCGGGCAAGTACACCCGCGGCGACGTGCTGCGCGTAACCATCGAGGTGAACGCCAGCGCCGACATGACCTGGGTGGTGATCAGCGATCCGATCCCGGGCGGCGCGACCATCCTGGGCGGCGGCCTGGGCCGTGACTCGCAGATCGCCACGCAGGGCGAAAAGAAGTCGGGCGCCGGCTGGGCCGCTTTCGAAGAACGCAGCTTCGAGGCCTTCCGCAGCTACTACGAGTACCTGCCCAAGGGCGTGGCGAAGATGGAATACACGGTGCGCCTGAACAACGTCGGCGACTTCGCGCTGCCGCCCAGCCGCGTCGAGGCGATGTATGCGCCCGAGATGTTCGGCGAGGCGCCGAATGCGCGGGTGAAGGTGGAGGCGGCGAAGTAACGCAGCAACCAGGGAACGGTGCCGGGCGGGTCGTCATCCCGCCTTCACCGGTCCCGGTCACCATCGCCGCGAACCAACAACCTGGAGAACCCCCATGGGTCTGGCCATTTGCGTCGGCATCCTCGCCGACCTGATCGAAAACGATCCCGAGAGCGCCGAGCATTTCGATGAAGACTTCGCGGTCGTGAACCGCAAGCTCGCCGAAGCGGGCCTGCCCCCTCACGTGGAGCCCCGCGTGCTGCCGCCGCTCGATTCGCGCGCACCGATCGACGGCCTGCCTTACTCGTTCATTCATTACCTGCGCCGCGCCTACGCGCATCGCGTGACGACGCCCGGCTGGATGGCCACGCCCCTGCCCGAGGACGTCGACCCCACGGAAGACGAGACGCTCGAAGACGTGGCCAGCACCTTCGAGAGCCACCTGCTCTGCCACTCCGACGCGGAAGGCTTCTACCTGCCGGTCGACTTCGAAGAGGTGATCTTTGCCGAGGAAGACGAGACCGACCTGCCCGGCGGCATGCTCGGTTCGTCGTACCGGCTGCTCGAAGAACTGGTGCTGGTCGCGCCCGCGCTCGGCATCGCGCTCACGGACGGACAACTGTCGGACGAGGAAGCTGCCCGGCTCGCCGACGGCATGGGCGACGACGAAGGCCTCTACCGGGAAATCGAGTCGTGGCTGCTGCTGTACGAATCGGCCCGGCTGAGCATTGCGCACAAGACGGCGATTGTCTTCACCTGATCGATCGGGCAACCCGATGCCCCGGCACCTCGCCACCGTCACCCTCCTCGTCCACGACTACGACGAAGCCATCCGCTTCTTCACCGAAGCGCTGCGCTTCGACCTTCTCGAAGACACGCCGCGCGGCCCGGGCAAGCGCTGGGTGGTGGTCGCGCCTTCGCGCAACGCGAGTGCCACGCTGCTGCTCGCCAAGGCCGCAAACGACGAACAGCAGGCGGCGGTCGGCAACCAGGCCGGTGGCCGCGTCTTCCTGTTCCTGCACACGCGGGACTTCGCCGCCGACCACGCACACATGAAGGCGCACGGCGTCCGCTTCCTCGAAGAACCACGGCATGAGCCGCACGGCACGGTGGCGGTCTTCCTGGACCTTTGCGGCAACAAGTGGGATCTTCTCCAACCCGCGTGAGCCCCGACGAAAGCGCCCCATGAACCGCCTCATCGAAATCCGCACCTACCGCCTGAAGCCCGGCACGCTCGACGCGTTCCACGCCGCCATGCACGAGCGCGCCGTTCCGATGCTGCGCGACAAGGGCATGGACGTGGTCACCTACGGAAAATCGGACCACGAGGAAGCCACCTACCACCTCGTTCGCGCCTACGACAGCCGCGAGGCGCTGGAGGCCCGGCAAGCGGCGTTCTACGGATCTTCGGAGTGGCGCGACGGCCCGCGCAGCGCGCTGGTGGACTGCATCGACACGTACCTCAACACCCTGCTGTGGGTGTCGCCCGAGGCCATCGACAGCATGCGCGCCCTCAACGGCACCTCCTGAAACACGCCGAGGTAGCGCGCGACGCGGGTGCAGGCCTACACTCCCGCCTCGGTCATCACCTCACGCGGCGTTCGTACATAGGAGAACCCATGAACACCCTGGAAATCGCCAACAAGCTCGTGGCGTTGTGCAAGGAAGGGAAATTCGACGAGGCCCAGGTGCTGTACGCGCCCGAAGCCGTGAGCGTCGAGGCCGGCGGCCCTCCCGGCCAGTCGCGCGAAGCGGTCGGCCTTGCGGCCATCAAGGCCAAGGGCGAGTGGTGGGTCGAGAACCATGAGGTGCATTCCATGCAGGTCGCCGGCCCGTGGCCGCTCGACGACCGCTTCATCGTCGGCTTCAAGTTCGACGTGACCATGAAGCCCACCAGGCAACGCTTCACGATGGAAGAAATGGCGCTCTACACCGTCAAGGACGGCAAGATCGTGCGCGAGGAATTCTTCTACACGATGGGCTGAAGAAGGAAGATGCACGGCGAGAGTGCTTCCGCGATGCCCCTCGAATGGCGCCACACCCTCGAAGCGCTCGACTGGAACGAGCTCTCCCGCCTCTACGAGATCGCCCCGCTCGGCCACAAGAGGCCGGCCGACCTGCAGGTCGTGTTCTCCAACAGCCTCTTCAAATGCCTCGTCTATGCGGATGGCCGGCTGGTCGGCGCGGGCCGCGCAGTGGCCGACGGCCTGGACTGCTCCTACATCTGCGACGTGGCGGTGCATCCGGACTGCCAGGGCACGGGCCTCGGCAAGGCGATCGTCGCGAAGCTCGTGGAGTTCTCGCGCGGGCACCGCAAGATCATCCTGTACGCGGTGGCGGGCAAGGAGCCCTTCTACAAGAAGCTGGGCTTCAAGCGCATGCGCACCGCGATGGCGATCTTCGGCAACGAGCAGCAGGCGCGCGAGCGCGGGCTGATCGACGACAGCTGACGACGCCCGGCGGTTACGGCCGTTACGCGCGTGACGTAGCGCAAGGCGGCGTGCGTTGTGGATGGCGGCTGTGCGCCGGATGATCCGGCGCATCCCATCACACACAGCACGCACCGATGTCTCTTGCTCCCGCCGCTTTCACGACACGCACACCCCGCGCCGCACGTCGCAGGACCTTTCTTGCCCAGGGCGGCTGCGGCCTGCTCGCCGCGCTCGCCGCCACCCGTTTTGCCGACGCGGCCACGCCCGCCGCGCACATCGAGGAGCGCCCCGACCTCGCCATCCATTTCAAGGAAGCCGACGTGCGCGGGACCTGGGTGGTGCTCGACAGCGCCACCGCGAAGCTCACCGTGGTCGATCGCCGGCGCGCCGAAAAGCGCTACAGCCCCGCATCGACCTTCAAGATCCCCAACAGCCTGATCGCCCTGGAGACCGGCGCGGTGAAGGACATCGACGAAATCCTCCCCTACGGCGGCGGCACCTACAAGCGCAAGGAGTGGGAGCGCGACATGAACCTGCGCGATGCGATCCGCGTCTCGCACCTGCCGATCTACCGCGGGGTGGCGCGCCGCATCGGCCTCGCGCGCATGAACGAATGGATCGCCAGGCTGCACTACGGCAACGAGACGCTGGGCACCAAGGTCGACCAGTTCTGGGTCAACAACAAGCTGCAGATCTCGGCGGCCGAGCAGGTGCGCTTTTTGATGCGGCTCGCGCAGCGCAGCCTGCCGATGTCGACGCGCACGCAGGACATGGTCCACGAGATCACACGGCTCGAACAAACGCCCACCCACGCCCTGCACGGCAAGACCGGCTGGTACGAATCGCCGGGTTTCTCGCTCGGCTGGTGGGTCGGCTGGGTCGCGCAGGCGAACGGCAGCGTGCAGAGCTTTGCGCTGAACATCGACATGCACGGCGAGGCCGACGTGGCCAAGCGCATTCCGCTCGGGCGCAAGCTGCTCGCGCAGATGAACGTGCTTCCAGTCTAGGAGCGCTCATCGCCGGGCGCGTTGCGGGCAAAATGCCCGGCAGGTGCCCTCATGAATACAAGATTTGTCGAAGCCTTCCTCTGGGCCGCGCGGCTGGGCAGCTTTCGCGCGGCGAGCGACCGGCTCCACATCACGCAGGCGGCGGTGTCCAACCGCGTGGCCTCGCTGGAAGAAGACATCGGCGCGCGCCTGTTCGAGCGCGACGCGCGCGAACTGCGGCTCACGCCCGTGGGCGTGCGGCTCATGGACTACGGCGAGCGGCTGCTCGAACTGCGCCGCGAGATCGTCTCGCTCGGCCGCCCGCGCGAGGACATCCTCGGGCTGGTGCGCATCGGCGCCATCGAGACCGTGGTCCACACCTGGCTGCTGGGCTTTCTCACCAACCTGCGTTCCACTTACCCGGGCATCGAGGTGCAGCTCACCTCCGAGACCACGCTCGCGCTGCACCGGGGCCTGCGCGAAGGGGCGCTGGACATCGCGCTGCAGACCGACCACATCGCCGGCGCGGGCATCGTGAGCACGCCGTGCCTGCCGATGCCGATGGGCTGGGTCGGCCCGCCGGGCGTGGAGCCCGTGCAAACCGTCGAGCAGTTGCTGCGCCAGCCCGTGCTCACGATGAGCCCCGGCTCGCAGCCGCACGAGGCGCTCAAGAACCTCTTTCGCGCGGCGGGCATTCCTATTGGCAAGGTGCACTGCGTGAGTTCGATCTCGGCGCTCGCGCGCCTCGTGAAGGCGGGCTTCGGCAACGCGCTGGTGCCGCTGCCGCCCTGCTACGAATACGTGGCCGCGGGCGACGTGCGGATCATCGAGTGCGATGCGCTCATTTCGCCGCAGCGCATCGTGGTGAGCCACCTGGAGGCGGCCGACTCCGACGCCATCCGGCTCGTGGCCGAGCTGGCCTGCCGGGCCTCCGACCAGTTCACGACCTCGGCAATCGCACCAACCTGGAGCGCAGCTTCAGAGGGTTAACCCTCAAAAGAGCGCATTTCGGCCCCGAAAAGGGGCCAGTAATTCTTGTGGCTGTCGCCCAAAAAAACTCGTTTGTGACAGTCCGACCCCGCGACGGAAGATCGCGCCTTCATTTTTCGAAGGCCCGCCTGCTCTTCCGCCGCCATGAACACACCTGACTCTTCTTCCCTCGCAGCGATCGCGAACGGCATGCTCTTCGTCGCCTCCGACGTGGAGCCGGCCGACGAGGCCGACTTCAACCGCTGGTACGACAGGGAGCACGTGGAAGAGCGCGTGCGCATCCCCGGTTTCCTCTCGGGTGCGCGCTATTTCTCGCTCGAAGGCGGGCGCAAGTACCTGGGGCTGTACCGCACCGAATCGCTGGCGGTGTTCGGCTCGCCGGGCTACCGCGCCGCGTTCGAGAAGCAGACGCCGTGGTCCATCGCCAACCTCAACCGCATGCGCCAGCCGATCCGCCGCGTGTGCGCCGTGCGTGCGGTGACAGGTTTCGGCAGCGGGAGCCATGCCGTCGTGCTGCCGCTCGCGGTCACCGGCGACGTCGAGGCGCTGGTCGCACGCGCTGCCGCAGCCGGCCGCCAGCTCGCCGAACAGGCAGGCTTCGTGCAGTCGTACCTGCTCGCACCCGACACCACGCTCAGCACGCCGCTGCCGCGCGAATCCACCGAAGGCCGCGTGCTGCAGCCGATGCTGGTCGTCGAAACCAGCAACGTCGATTCAGCGCGCACCGCCCGCGCCGCCGCAGCAGCCGCGCTCGATGCCGACCCGGCCACCGGCTGGCTGCTCGCACTCGGCTGGAAGCTGAGCGCAGCCGAGCTGGGCTGATCGCGCCTCCCCTCTCTCCATCTTTCCATCTCTCCATTGAACAAGGGCATTCCCATGACCGAACACGTTCTCACCGCTCCGGCCGCCGCCGCGGCACCGCCCAAGATGGGCCGGCTCGCGATGGCCAGCTCCATCGGCACCACGCTGGAGTGGTACGACTTCACCGTCTACAACATCATGGCCGCGCTGGTCTTCAACGCGGTGTTCTTCCCGTCCTTCGATCCGCTGACGGGCACCATCCTCGCCTTCTCGACCTACGCGGTCGGCTACATCTCGCGGCCGCTGGGCGGCGTGGTGTTCGGGCACCTGGGCGACCGGCTCGGCCGGCGCTTCGTGCTGGTGGCCACGCTGGTCATCATGGGTGTCTCCACCGGCCTCATGGGCCTGTTGCCCACGTATGCGACCTGGGGCATCTGGGCGCCGGTCGCGTTGGTCGCGCTGCGCTTCGTGCAGGGCGTGGCGCTCGGCGGCGAATGGGCCGGCGCGGTGCTGCTGTCGATGGAACACGGCAAGCCCGATGAACGCGGCCGCAACGCCTCGTTCACGCAGATCGGCCCGTCGTTCGGCACGCTGATCGGCACCGGCTTCATCGCCGCAGTGTCCGCATGGCTGAGCCCCGAAGACTTCATGGCCTGGGGCTGGCGCATTCCGTTCATCTCGAGCGTGGCGCTGGTGCTGTTCGGCCTGTGGCTGCGCCGCGGCGTGGACGAGACGCCGGTCTTCCTCGAAATGGAAGAGAAGAAGGCCACCGCCAAGACGCCGGTGAAGGAAGTGTTCACGCAGCACTGGCGCCGCCTGCTGGTGGCCGGCGGTTCGCGCATCGGCTCCGACGTGTTGTATGCACTGGTGGTGGTGTTCACCCTCACCTACGTGACGACGGTGCTGCACCTGTCGCGGCCGCTCGCACTCACCGCGACGATGATCGGCGCAGCCTGCAATGCGCTTGCCGTGCCGTACTTCGGCAGTCTCTCGGACCGCATCGGCCGCAAGCCCGTCTACATCGCCGGCGCGCTCCTGGGCATCGTCTGGGCCTTCGTGTTCTTCGTGCTGATGAACAGCGCGCAGCCGATCGCGATCTGCGCGGCGGTGGTGGTCGGACTGATCATCCACGCGATCATGTACGGCCCGCAGGCCGCGTTCGTGACCGAGCAGTTCCCCGGCCGCGTGCGCTATGCCGGCTCGTCGCTGGCCTACACGCTGGCCGGCATCCTGGGCGGCGGCTTCGCGCCGCTGATCATCGCGAGCCTCTACAAGTCGTGGGGCACCACGGTGGCCGTGTCGCTGTACGTGACTGCGGCGCTCTGCATCACGCTCATCGCGCTCTTCATCGCCCGCGAAACCGCCAAGAAACCCCTTGAAGCCTGAGACCGACATGCATCTGCGTTTTGCCTGCGAAACCGTGAGCGCCGACGGCGCGCGCGCCATCGAACTTCGTTCCGTCGAACCCACCGCGCTGGTGGTGGCGGGATGGACCGGCCGCGACGTCGCGGCCATCGAACACCACATCGAGGAGCTCGCCGCCATCGGCGTGCCGCGCCCCTCGAGCGTGCCGCTGTACTACCGGGTGGCGTCTCAACTGCTGACCCAGTCGAGCGCCATCGAGGCCCTGGGCGACCAGAGTTCCGGCGAAGCCGAGCCCGTGTTCTTCTTCTCGCAGGGCGAGTGGTGGCTGAGCGTGGCTTCGGACCACACCGACCGCCAGGTCGAGAGCTATTCCGTCGCCGTCTCCAAGCAGATGTGCGCCAAGCCCGTGGCCCAGGTCGCCTGGCGCTGGCGCGACCTGCAGGCGCACCAGGACGAGGTGGAACTGCACTCGCGCATCCTGGAGGACGGCCGCTGGGTGGACTACCAGCGCGGCACGCTCGCATCGATCCGGCCGCTGGCAGCCCTGCGCGACGGCATGCCGGGCACGGATGCCGCACCCGAGGGCCTCTTCATGACCTGCGGCACGCTCGGCGCGCTGCCCAACGCGAAGGGCGAAGGCATCCGCCCCGCGTCGCAGATGGAAATCGAACTGCACGACCCGCGCCTGCAGCGGCGCATCGTGCACCGCTATGCGGTGAACGCACTGCCGGTGGTGGCGTGATGCGCGGCACCGGCAACCTCACCATCGACGCCCTGCGCGAGCGCATCGCGCACGGCGAACTGTCGCACGAAGCGCTGATCGGGCAGGTGCTCGAAGCGGCCGCGCTGCCCTCGGCGCAGCATGTGTTCACGAAGACCTACGCCGATGCGGCGCTCGCGGCGGCGCGTCATGCAGATACCGCGCAGAAGGCCGGCGTGCAGCTCGGCGCACTCGCGGGCCTGCCGGTGTCGGTCAAGGACCTGTACGACGTCGCGGGCGAAACCACGATGGCCGGCTCGGCCGTCTGCAAGGGCGAACCGCCGGCCGCACGCGATGCGGTGGCCGTGGCGCGGCTGCGCACGCAAGGCGCGGCCATCGTCGGCAAGACCAACATGACCGAGTTCGCGTTCTCGGGCGTGGGCATCAACCCGCACTACGGCACGCCGCACAACCCGGCCGATACGGGCACGCCGCGCATCCCGGGCGGCTCGTCCTCGGGCGCGGCCGTGTCGGTGGCGCTGGGCCTCGCGGTCGCGGGGCTGGGGTCGGACACGGGCGGCTCGATCCGCATTCCAGCGGCGCTCTGCGGGCTCGTGGGTTTCAAGAACACGCAGTCGCGGGTACCACGCACGGGCGCCTTCGAACTCGCGCGCTCGCTCGACACCGTCTGCGCGATGGCGCGCAGCGTCGAAGACTGCCTCATCGCCGACGCGGCCATCGCCGACGCGCCGCTGGCGGTGCGCCGGCGCCCGCTCCGGGGCCTGCGCCTCGCGGTGCCGCGCACGCTGATGTTCGACGGCATCGAGCCCGCGGTCGCGCGCGCCTTCGAGCGCTCGGTGCAGGCGCTGTCGGCGGCGGGTGCACAGGTGGTGGAGATCACGCTGGCCGAGCTTGCGGAGATCGCGTCGATCAACGCGCCGGGCGGTTTCTCGCCGATCGAGGCTTCGGCGGTTCACCGCGAGCGCTTCGCCGCGAAGCGCGAGGGTTTCGATTCGCGCGTGGCCGCGCGCATCGCGCTCGGCACCGAGGTGCGTGCCGCCGACTACATCGTCATGCAGGACCGCCGCCGCGACTGGATCGGCCGGGTCGAACACGCACTCGAAGGCTTCGATGCGCTGGTCTGCCCGACCGTGCCGATCGTCGCGCCGCCCATCGCGTCGCTGGCCGAGGACGCGGCGTTCTTCCAGGCCAACGGCCTCTTGCTGCGCAACACCTTCGCGATCAATTTTCTCGACGGGTGCGCGTTCAGCCTGCCATGCCATGCGCCGGACGAACTGCCGGTGGGGCTGATGCTCTCGTCGGTGCACGGCGACGACGCACGGCTCGCGGCCGTGGCGCTGGCGGTGGAGCAAGCACTGCGCTGATGGACTTGCCCCCTCTCCCGCACACGGGAGAGGGTTGGGGCGAGGGTGCTTGCGAAGGCCCATGCCCTCACGCCCGCCCTCTCGCCAAGGGGAGAGTGAGCAGCTTGCGCTATCTTCAGCGCATGCCTCCGTCTCACCAGCCCCTCGTCGGTCGCCGCATCATCCTGCGGCCACTCCAGGCCTCCGACGCCCCTGCCCTTGTGGCTGCTGCCGCCGACGGCGAACTCTGGAACCTGCCGTTCACCGTCGTCCCCTCGGCCCAGACCATCGACGCCTACTTGCGCACCCCGCTCGAAGGTCAGGCAAGCGGCCATGTGATGGCCTATGTCACCGTGCTGCGCGAGACCGGTTGCGTCATCGGCTCGACCCGCTTCTGGAAGATCGACCGCATCCACCGCAAGCTGGAGATCGGCAGCACCTGGATCGCGGCGTCGTGGCAGAAGAGCTTCGTCAACACCGAAGCGAAGTACCTGATGCTGTGCCACGCCTTCGAGGAGATGGCCTGCGTGCGCGTGCAGTTCACCACCGACGAGATCAACGCGAAATCGCGCGCCGCCATCCTGCGGCTCGGCGCGAAGCAGGAGGGCATCGTCCGCCACGAGCGGATCATGCCGGACGGCCGCAAGCGCAACTCGGTGCGCTTCAGCATCATCGACGACGAGTGGCCGGCGGTGAAGCAGCAACTGGAAACGAGGCTTCGCGCATGACCCATTCCGTCGTGGACACCCAGGAGCGCCATTTCGAGAGCCTGCACAAGGCGCTCGACGTCGTGGCGCGCGAACAGAAATACCTGGCGCTGACCCAGGCGCCGCCGTGGGAGCGATCGCTCGCCTTCTACCGCGACGTGCTGGCGCAAGGCTTCCCGCATGTCGTTGCGGTCGATGCCGGCGACAGGGTCGTGGGCTGGTGCGACGTGGCGCCGGTCTTCGGGCACTCGCGCGCGCACATCGGCATCCTGGGCATCGCCCTGCTGCCCGAAGCGCGCGGGCGGGGCCTGGGCACGCAGTTGCTGCAGGCGGCCATCGACCGGTCGTGGGCGCGCGGGCTGACCCGCATCGAACTCTCGGTTCGCGCGGACAACCTGAACGCCAAGGCGCTGTACGAGCGGCTGGGCTTCGAGCACGAAGGCCTTGCGCGGCGCGCGAGCCTCATCGACGGCATTTATCACGATGCTTTCAGGATGGCCCTGCTTCGATAGACTGAAACATTCACTGCAATTTGGAGAACCCGCCCATGTGCAGAAGCATCAAGACCCTCTACAACTTCGAGCCTCCCGCCACCGAACAGGAAATCCGCGCCGCCGCGCTGCAGTTCGTGCGCAAGCTCAGCGGTTTCAGCGTGCCCTCGAAGGCCAACGAAGTGGCCTTCGAGCGCGCGGTCGACGAGGTGGCGGCCACCGCGGCGCGCCTGATCGACTCGCTCGTCACCACGGCCGAGCCGAAGGACCGCGCGGTCGAGGCCGAGCGGGCCAAGGCCCGTTCGGCGGCACGGTTCGGCACCGCGCCGGCCTGAAAAGCCCTCGCCGATGCCTGTTGGCACGGCGTTTGATATCGTGTTTGCCGGCTGCTCCCATCGATCCGCGGAGCACCGGACAAGCACATGAAAAAGACCTACACCGGCGGCTGCCACTGCGACGCCGTGCGATTCGAAGCCGACATCGACCTGAGCCTGGGCACCCTGCGGTGCAACTGCGCGATCTGCACCCAGACGCGCTTCTGGCCCGCCATCGTCGCGCCCGACGCCTTCCGGCTGCTCGCGGGCGAATCCGAACTCAGCGAGCAGATGCTCGACACCAGCAACAGCCACTACATCGTGTGCAAGCGCTGCGGCGTGCGCGCATTCGGAGTGGGCCATTCGCCCGAAACCGGCGCAAGCGCCTACGGCGTGAACGTGACCTGCCTGGACGATGCGGACCTGGACGACCTGGCCAATTCGCCGATCAGCTACGTGGACGGCCACCGCGGCGCCTGGCATGTCGCGCGCACGGCGATCGGCACCTGACGGACACAATCGCTTTCCGCCAGTACCAATCCCAAGACCAACACCAACACCACCAGGAGACAACCTCATGCCCATCGAACTCTGGCTCGCCTTCGTCGCGGCCTCCGCCGTGCTGCTGATCATTCCGGGGCCGACCATCCTCACGGTGATCAGCTACTCGATGTCGCACGGCCGCCGCGCCAACGTGCCGCTCATCGCCGCGGTGGCGCTGGGCGATTCGACCGCGCTGGTGGTGTCGCTGCTGGGCCTGGGCGCGCTGCTGGCGACCTCGGCCTTCTGGTTCACGGTGGTGAAGTGGATCGGCGGGTTGTACCTGCTGTACCTGGGCATCCGCCTGATGCGCGCCGGCATCATGTCCACCGAGATGGCCGCGCCCGCGGCGCCGGCCTCGCGCTGGAAGCTCTTTGCCAACACCTACCTGGTGACGGCGCTCAACCCCAAGGGCATCGTGTTCTTCGTGGCGTTTCTGCCGCAGTTCATCAGCCCGGCCGCCGACGTGACGCGACAGATGTGGGTGCTGGCCGTGACCTTCGTGGCGATGGCCGCGCTGAACGCGACCCTGTATGCCGTGTTCGCGGCCTCGGCGCGCAAGCTGCTCTCGTCGCCGCGCGCGCAGCGGCGCTTCAATCTCACAGGGGGCTCGCTGCTGAGCGCGGCCGGCATCTGGGCGCTGATGGCGCGCCGACCGGGGTAAGACGAGCCGCTCAAGAAAAAGGCCGCGAAGCGCAGTGCTTCGCGGCCTTTTTTCTTTTCTTTAGCGGTTCGGGTTGTTCGGCGCCCGGTCGTAGCGGTTCGGGACACCGTCGCCATCGCGGTCGCGGTCATAGCGGTTCGGCACGCCGTCGCGATCGCGGTCGCGCTGGGCGCGCGGCGGCGGGTTGTTGTCATACGGTGCGACCACGCAACCGGCCAGGGCGGCCGACGCGGCCAGCAAAACTACCAGTGTCTTCATCATCATGATGCGTTTCTCCTTGGAGTGGTTATGAAACCGCGCTCGCCTCCAGCGAGCCGGTAGGGCATTGAAGGCCACGCCGGTACGCATTGGGTTTCTCCATTGAAGCCTTCGCGTGAAGTTCGTTACCGGATGTGGAATCTGCTGTGAACTTTGGGTCGAAGTCTTCGCCCCGGCAAGGCGGCAAGCCACCCGTTGCCGAGTAGGCGGGGTTCCCGTGGTGCATCGCAGAGAATGCGGGCAACCGTCCTGAACCATCCCTTGCCTTCGATGCAGTTGCTTGCGCTTTCCATTCACAGGGCCTTCGCCGTGGCCGTGCTGTCCGCGGCCTGCGCGCACCCGGCCTGGGCACTCGTCAGCTTCGAGGACGTGAAGCGCGATTTCCGCTCCTCCGACACCGCCGTGCTCGACCGCAACGGCGAGTTGCTGCAGCGTGTGCGCACCGACGCCACCGTGCGGCGCGGCCAGTGGATCGCGCTGGCCGACGTGTCGCCAGCCCTGCGCACGGCCATGGTGCTGAGCGAAGACCGGCGCTTCTACGAACACAGCGGCATCGACTGGCGCGCGGTGTCCTCCGCGGCCTGGAGCAATCTCTGGAACACGCGCACCCGGGGCGCATCGACCATCACGATGCAGCTGTCGGGCCTGCTCGACGAGGACCTGCGCCGCGCCTCCGGCGGCCGCAGCTTCACGCAGAAGATCGGCCAGACCGTGGCCGCCACCCAGCTGGAGCGCAACTGGCGCAAAGACCAGATCCTGGAGGCGTACCTCAACACCGTGCCGTTTCGCGGCGAGATCGTGGGCATCGACGCGCTCTCGCGCACCCTGTTCAGCAAGGCGCCCAGCGGCCTCGACGCACGCGAGGCCGCCGTGGCCGCGGCGCTGGTGCGTGCGCCCAACGCGAAGCCCGCGCTCGTCGCGCAGCGCGCCTGCGAGGTGCTGCGCGCGATGGAGCCCGGGCAGAAGGTCGATTGCGATGCGATCGACATGTTCACCAGCGCGGCGGTGCAGCGGCGCGCCTTCGACGCGAACGAGGGCATCGCACCGCACGCCGCGCGGCGGGTGCTGCGCGAGATGCGGGATGCGGCAACACCCGCGCCGACCACCCAGCAGAAGGGCAAGGACACGAGCGTGCGCACCACGCTGCGCGCACCGCTGCAGCGCTTCGCGCTCGACTCCCTGCAGCGCCACCTTCGCGAACTGCGCGACCGGCACGTGGAGGACGGCGCGCTGGTCGTGCTCGACAACGCGAGCGGCGAAGTGCTCGCATGGGTCGGCTCGTCCGGCCCGCTGAGCCAGGCCGCCGAGGTCGATGGCGTGACCGCATTGCGCCAGCCGGGTTCCACGCTCAAGCCGCTGCTCTACGGCCAGGCGATTGCCGAGAAGCGGATCACCGCCGCCTCGCTGATCGAGGACTCGTCGGCGCAGATCGGCACCGCGAGCGGCCTCTACATTCCGCAGAACTACGACCGGCAGTTCAAGGGCCCCGTCTCCGCCCGCACCGCACTGGCGGCGTCGCTCAACGTGCCGGCGGTGCGCACGCTGGTGATGGTGTCGCCCGAATCGTTCGCGCGCAGCCTGCGCGCGGCCGGCCTGCCGCTGCGCGAGAGCGGCGACTACTACGGCTACAGCCTCGCGCTCGGCAGCGCGGAGGTGTCGCTGCTGTCGCTCGCCAACGCCTACCGCATGATGGCCAACGGCGGCCGCTACGGCACGACGACGCTGACCGCACGGCCGCCGGCATCTGCCGCCGACAAGGCCAAGGCCGCGGCCGTCCCGCCACTGCTCGATCCGCGCGCCGCCTTCATCGTCGGCGACATCCTCTCCGACCCGAACGCGCGCACCCGCACCTTCGGCCTGGACAGCATCCTCTCGACCCGCTTCTGGACCGCGGTGAAGACCGGCACCAGCAAGGACATGCGCGACAACTGGGCCGTGGGCTGGTCGCAGCGCTACACGGTCGGCGTGTGGGTGGGCAATGCGAGCGGCGCGTCGATGTGGGACGTGAGCGGCACCAGCGGCGCCGCGCCGGTATGGGCCGAGGTGATGCGCTTCCTGCACGCGCGCGAGCCGAGCCGCGCGCCCGCGCCGCCCGCCGGCCTCGTCGAGGCACGCGTGGCGTTCGGCCCCGCGGCCGACGGCAACGCCATCGAGGCCGCGCGCAGCGAATGGTTCCTGCAAGGCACGGAACAGCCGCTCTTCGCGCTCGACACCGGCATGGCGACCGACGCCTTCGCCGCACGCATCACCGCGCCCTCGGACGGCACCATCATCGCGCTCGACCCCGACATTCCGCCGCTGCGCCAGCGCGTGCGCTTCGAGTCCGAGGGCCGCGGCGTGCAGTGGCGCATCGACGGCAAGTTCTTTGCGCGCGGCAACAGCGCGCAGTGGCTGCCATGGCCGGGGCGCCATGTGATCGAGCTGGTCGATGCTTCCGGCAAGGTGGTCGACCAGCGCAGGCTCGAGGTGCGCGGCGCGGGCGTGGTGACGAAGAGCGCGCGCCGATGAGGATGCACGGCGGCACGACAGCAACGGCAACGACAACAACGACCGTCGCAACTGGAGGACCGATTCCGATGCAGTGTCGCAAGGGGCAGAAGACAGCCTGGCCATGGCTGCAGTTGTGGATGGGGCTTTTGTTCATCGCCATGCTGGCCTGGCATGGCGGCGCACAGGCCAGGCCAGTCCCGGTGCCTCCGATGGACTCGCGCGTGGTGGACCTCACGAAGACGCTGGACACGCGCGAGGCCGACGCGCTTCGCAGCGACATCCGCGCCCTCGAGCAGAACACGCAGGCTCAGCTCGCGGTGCTGATCGTGCCGACCACGGGCGAGGACTCCATCGAGCAATACGCCACCCGCGTCTTCGCAGAGTGGCAGCTGGGCCGCGAGGACGAAGACGACGGCGTGCTGCTGCTGGTGGCGCTGAAGGACCGCAGGATGCGCATCGAAGTCGGCACGGGCCTGGAAAGCAGGATCACCGACATCCAGGCCGCCCGCATCATCGACCAGCAGATGAAGCCGCGCTTTCGCGACAACGACTACACCGGCGGCATCCAGGCGGCCGTGCAATCGCTGTCGCGGCTGATCGATCCGCCCACGGCGATGCTGCCGATCGAGCCCGAAGCGTCCGTGCCGGAGGAAAAGAAGCCACACCCGCTCGCAGCCTTTCTGCAGCCGGCAGACGACATGCAGATGAAATGGGCCGCGATCGGCGTGATGCTCTGGACGCTCGCCATCGGCATCTGGTACGGACGCAGCGCGCCCGCCGACGGGACCGGGCCGCGCGTGGTGGTGCGCGGCACGGGCAAGCGGGTCCGCAAGGCGCGCCGCGCCGCCGAACGCGAGGCCGCGGTGGCCACGGCGCTGTGGGCCGACCTGCAGACGCAGGAAGCGCCGCCCCGAAAACGGCCAGGCCGGCTCACGGTACTGGGGCTGGTCCTCGCCGGCCAGGCGGCCGCGTCGCTGGCGGTGATGAATCTCGCGCTGCCGCTCTTTCTCCTCACGCCCGCCAGCCTGGTGTACGGCATCGGCTACCTGTCGGGCAGGTTCAAGGGTGCACGCCGGTTCTTCATCGGCCTGGCGGCGCTGATCGCGGGCCTTGTCGCCCTCGGCGTCTACCTCGGCGCAGACCGCTTCTTCTGGGGCCTGCTCTGGGCCATGTGCGGCGGCGGCGTGCTGCTGTTCGCAAGCCTGATCGCCATCGGCATGCGAAAGAGCTGGCAACGCAGCCAGCTGGGCTTCTTCATCCGGTGGTTCATCGTGCTGGGCATCCTCGGCTTCATGCTGATGGAGACGAACCCGGGCCCGGTGCCCGACGAGAGCTGGATCCCCGCCGCGCTGGCGACCTTCCTTGCGCTGCTGTTCGCATTCCTGCCGTTCGAGGGAAGCGGCGGTGGCGGGCGTGACGATGACAACGACGGCAACGACAGCGGATGGAGCAGCAGCAGTTCTTCAAGCAGCAGCAGCTCGTCGTCTTCGTCTTCCGACAGCGGCGGGGGTGGCTCCAGCAGCGGCGGCGGGGCGTCGGGCAGCTGGTGACAGGGTACCCACCCGGTCAAACGCCAGCTATTCACCGCCTCGCGAGTGCCTTAGGATGGCGCCGCCTCCCACTCCCACGGCCTCCCTATGGATTCATTGACCGCACTCTGGGGTGACTTCCTCGTCTTCGCGGGCGTCATCTTCGGCATTCTGCGGAAAGTGCCCGATGTCTTCTGGGCCGCATTGATCGCCGCGGCCCTTGCCCTGTGGGGCGTGAAGGTGGCCAACCGCGACAACGCGCGGCACTTCATGCGGCAGCTTCGGCACGACAAGGACGAGAAGGCCGCGCAGCGGCTGGCGGACCTGCGCCGCGACGTGTACCTGCATGCCATCGACCAGTTCGTGCATGCCAGCTCCTACCTGAGTTCGCTGCCGATCGCGGACCTCAACAAGGCCGATGCGGCGCAGCCGCTGCAGGGCTTCTTCGCAGCGGCCGCCAAGCTGCAGATGGTGTCGGAGGCCAAGACTTCCGCGCTGGTGTCCGACCTGATCGGCACCTTCAGCGCGTTGCATTTCAAGCTGATCGGTGCGGCACAGCCGATCCAGCAGGTGCTCAGCGAGATCGACTTCTACACGACGCTCTGCGAAGGCGCGGTGGCCGAGCAGAAGCGCGCGCTCTCGGCCATCGACCAGTTCGTGCCCTCCGGCAATGCCGAAAGCGACGAGGCCCGGCGCCGCGCGCTCGACCTCGCGCTCGACACCCAAACCAAGTTCCTGCGGGACCACAGCGAGACCCGCCAGGCCCTGCACGTCGAGCGGCATGCGCTGCACGGCGAGTTCGTGAAGAGCCTGATGCTGGGGCTGCAGGCCATCAACACGAAGATGCAGCCGATCATGGTGGCGATCCGGCGCGAGCTGAACATCGACAGCCAGATCGATGTCTATGCGGACGCCGTGTCCGAGCAGCAGGACCGCGTGGCGGGCGCCGTCGCCGAACTGATGGCGCAACTGGACGACCCGCGGCAAGCGCCGCCTCGGACGAAGCCCGCCAGCCTCGAGAACCGCTGACCCCGGTAGCAGGCCGAAGGGCGAAGAGCCCATGAGGCCGACTGCGGCTTTTCGCGGGTGCCAAAATTCATCCAATGATTGAATGAATAGGCACCCTGAAGACATGCTCGCCCAAGCCCCCCGAACCTCGCTGGCGGACGCCGCCGCCGACAGCATCCGCAACGAAATCTCCGCAGGCCGCTGGGCCATCGGCACGCGCATTCCCATCGAGCCGCAGCTCGCGCAGTTGCTGGGGGTGAGCCGCGGCACGGTGCGCGAAGCGGTGAAGACACTGGTCTCGCGCGGGCTGCTCGAAGTGCGCCAGGGTTCGGGCACCTACGTGCGCTCGGGCTACGACCCCTCGGCCAGCCTGCAGAAGATGCGCCTGGCGAGCCTGCGCGACCAGTTCGAAGTGCGCCGCGCGCTCGAGGTCGAAGCCGCCCGGCTCGCCGCGGTGCGCCACACCGCGCGCGACCTGCGCCGCCTGCACACCCTGCTGGACAAGCGCGGCGTGCCCGATGCGGACGACGACGGCGACGGCTTCATCGAACGCGACCTCGCCTTCCACCTGGCCATCGTCGACATCTCGGGCAACCTCGCGCTGGCCGAGACCTGCCGCTTCATCACCGGCTACATCAAGGAAACGATCGCCAGCACCATGAGCACCAGCCTGCCCGAGCCCGACGAGGCCGCGCACCGCGCCATCGTCGAAGCCATTGCGAGCCGCGACCCCGAGCGCGCCGCCACCGCCGTGCGCGACTTCATGGCGCCGATGCTCGACATGCTGGCGCGGAGGACCGCATGAGCGCCGCGCCGGGCCGTCCCAATCAAGCGCGCACCGCGGTGCGAGGCACGAAGGCATTCCAATGAGCGCGATTCCTTTGCAACCCGCCACCGCGCACCGCGCCCAACCTTCCCAGGCCAGTACCACCGAAGAGCTGCTGATCGACGCCGAGGTCGACAGCCAGCCCGCGCCTCGCCCCACGCCAGCCCCCAGCCTCGCCCGCCGCATCCTGCTCGGCGCCAGCGTGGTGCTGATCGCCTTCAACCTGCGGCCGGTGTTCGCGAGCCTCTCGGTCGTGCTGCCGGAGATCATCCAGGCCACCGGCCTCTCGGCCACGGCAGCGAGCCTCTTGACCACGCTGCCGATCCTGTGCCTGGGCATCTTCGCGCCGCTCGCACCCTGGCTCGGCCGCCGCTTCGGCACCGAGCGCACGCTCCTCGGCTGCATGGTGCTGATCCTCGTGGGCACGGTGCTGCGCGGCACGGGCAACATCCCGCTGCTGTTCCTGGCTTCGGCCGTCGCGGGCAGCGGCATCGCGGTGTCGAACGTGCTGCTGTCGGGCCTGGTCAAGCGCGACTTCGCGAAGCAGGCGGCGCTGATGATGGGCCTCTACACGATGGCCGTGTGCGGCGGCGCGGCCAGCGCCGCGGGCCTCACCGTGCCGCTCGAGCATGCACTGGGCGGCGGCTGGACCTACGCGCTGGCCATGTGGGCCGTGCCGGCCTTGCTGGTCACGCTGATCTGGGCGCCCCAGGCGCTGCCGCTCAAGCCGGTGGCGAGCGAGTCGGGCTTTACCGTGCAGGGCCTCTGGCGCGACCGGCTGGCGTGGCAGGTCACGCTCTTCATGGGGCTGCAATCCGCCCTCGCCTACATCGTGATGGGCTGGCTCGCGCCGATCCTGCGCGAGCGCGGGCTCGGCGGCGAGATGGCCGGCTACGTGGTGTCGCTGTCGGTCATGACACAGGTGGTGACCTGCCTCGTGGTGCCTGCGCTGGCCGTGAGGCTGCGCAACCAGCGCGGCCTGGGCGTGGTGCTGGCGCTGCTCACGGTGAGCGCGATGCTGGCCATGCTGTTCGCGCCGCTGGGCGGGGTGTGGGTGTGGATGTGGGCCGTGATTCTGGGCATTGCGCAGGGCGGCACCTTTGCGCTCGCGCTCACGATGATCGTGCTGCGCTCGCGCGACTCCCATGTCGCAGCGCACCTCTCGGGCATGGCGCAGGGCGTGGGCTACATGGTGGCCGCCTGCGGGCCGCTGCTGGCCGGCCTGCTGCACGGGTGGACGGGGAGCTTCCGCGCCTCGGCGTGGCTCTTCGTCGGGTTGGGCATCGCACTGGTGATCGCCGGGCTGGGCGCGGGGCGCACGCTGTACGTGGGGGCAGTGACGGTGCCGAAGCACTGAGAAGGTGTGAACGGGGACCTGCGCCCGATGAGGTACAACCTCGCCTCGTGAACACCACCCCCTCGCACTCCCCCGTCCTCCGTCTTCAGGACATCGGCTTCGCCTACCCCGGCCAGCCCGCCATCGCCGCCGGCTGGAACGCCTCCATCGGCCCGGGCATCACCCTGCTGTACGGCGACACCGGCGCCGGCAAGTCGGCGCTGCTTCAGGTGATCGCAGGCGCGCTGCCTGCCACCCAAGGCCGGCTGACGGTCGCGGGCACGAGCCTCGATGCATCGCCCGAGGCGTATCGACGCCACGTCTTCTTCGTCGACCCGGCCACGGACCGCTTCGACCAGATCACCGCGCGGGACTGCACCGCGACCCTCCGCGAAGGCGACACCGGCTTCGACGAAGGCCTCTGGGAGGCCCTGGTCGAGGGCTTTTCCCTGCCCCCGCACATCGACAAGCCGATGTACATGCTCTCCACGGGCTCCAAGCGCAAGGTGTGGCTGGCCGCCGCCCTCGCCTCGGGCCGTCCGCTGGTGCTGCTGGACGAGCCGACCGCGGCGCTGGACGCCGGCTCGGTGCGCTGCCTGTGGGGCGCCCTGGCCGACCTGGCGGGGCAGCCCGGGCGGGCCGTCATCGTCGCCAGCGCCGCGCGGATCGACGAGGTGCCGCTGGCCGCCACCATCGAGCTTCCCCTCCATTGACAGAGCCTTGCGCGGGGGGATAACCCCGGCGGCTGTCCGGGCGGGTCGCCGCCCGGCGACAATCGCGGATTCCGGCGGTCAGATCCCGCCGGAAGTTCCGCCACCCCGACCCCCTCAGCTTTACGGAAGCAAGCGCATGAGCACGAAGCAACCCACCATCGTCTACACCCTGACCGACGAGGCGCCCCTCCTGGCGACCTACGCGTTCCTCCCCATCGTGCGCGCCTTCACGGCCCCGGCCGGCATCAACGTCGAGACGAGCGACATCTCGGTGGCCGCCCGCATCCTGGGCGAATTCCCCGAATTCCTGAGCGACGCGCAGAAGGTGCCCGACAACCTGGCCGAGCTGGGCAAGCTCACGCTCAAGCCCGAAGCCAACATCATCAAGCTGCCCAACATCAGCGCCTCGGTGTCCCAGCTCAAGTCGGCCATCAAGGAGCTGCAGGACAAGGGCTACAAGATCCCCGACTACCCCGAGAACCCGACCACCGACGAGGACAAGGACATCCGCGCGCGCTACAACAAGTGCACCGGCAGCGCCGTGAACCCGGTGCTGCGCGAAGGCAACTCGGACCGCCGCGCCCCCAATGCGGTGAAGGAATACGCCCGCAAGAACCCGCACAGCATGGCCGAGTGGAGCCAGGCCTCGCGCTCGCATGTCTCGCACATGCATGGCGGCGACTTCTATCACGGCGAAAAGTCCATGACCCTGGACCGCGCGCGCAACGTCAAGATGGAACTCCTGACCAAGAGCGGCAAGACCGTGGTGCTCAAGTCCAAGGTCGCGTTGCTGGACCGCGAGATCATCGACTCCATGTTCATGAGCAAGAAGGCGCTCCTGGCCTTCTATGAAAAGGAGATCGAGGACGCGCACAAGACCGGCGTCATGTTCTCGCTGCACGTGAAGGCCACCATGATGAAGGTCTCGCACCCCATCGTGTTCGGCCACTGCGTGAAGATCTTCTACAAGGAAGCCTTCGAGAAGCACGGCAAGCTGTTCGACGAGCTGGGCATCAACGTCAACAACGGCATGGTCGATCTCTACAACAAGATCGCCACGCTGCCCCAGAGCAAGCAGGACGAGATCAAGCGCGACCTGCACGCCTGCCACGAAGGCCGCCCCGAGCTGGCCATGGTCGACTCGGCCAAGGGCATCACCAACTTCCACTCGCCCAACGACGTGATCGTGGACGCATCGATGCCCGCAATGATCCGCAACGGCGGCAAGATGTGGGGCGCCGACGGCCGCCTGAAGGACGTGAAGGCCGTGATGCCCGAGTCGACCTTCGCCCGCATCTACCAGGAGATCATCAACTTCTGCAAGTGGCACGGCGCCTTCGACCCCCGCACCATGGGCACCGTGCCCAACGTCGGCCTCATGGCCCAGAAGGCCGAGGAGTACGGCTCGCACGACAAGACCTTCGAGATTCCCGAAGACGGCGTTGCCAACATCACCGACCTGGACACCGGCGAAGTGCTGCTGAGCGAAGAGGTGGAGCAAGGCGACATCTGGCGCATGTGCCAGGTCAAGGACGCCGCGATCCGCGACTGGGTGAAGCTGGCCGTCAACCGCGCGCGCAACTCCGGCATGCCGGTGGTGTTCTGGCTCGATGCCTACCGCCCGCACGAGGCGCAGCTGATCACCAAGGTCAAGATGTACCTGCACGAGCACAACACCACGGGCCTGGACATCCAGATCATGAGCCAGGTGCGCGCCATGCGCTATACGCTCGAGCGCGTCGTGCGCGGCCTGGACACCATCAGCGCCACCGGCAACATCCTGCGCGACTACCTCACGGACCTGTTCCCCATCATGGAACTGGGCACCTCGGCCAAGATGCTGTCGATCGTGCCGCTCATGGCCGGCGGCGGCATGTACGAGACCGGCGCGGGCGGCTCGGCCCCCAAGCATGTGCAGCAACTGGTGGAAGAAAACCACCTGCGCTGGGATTCGCTGGGCGAGTTCCTCGCACTGGCCGTGAGCCTGGAAGACCTGGGGCTGAAGACCGGCAACGCGCAGGCCAAGATCCTGGCCAAGACGCTGGACACCGCCACGGGCAAGCTGCTGGACAACAACAAGAACCCCTCGCCCAAGACGGGCCAGCTGGACAACCGCGGCAGCCAGTTCTACCTGGCCATGTACTGGGCGCAGGAGTTGGCCGCGCAGACCGACGACAAGGAACTGCAAGCCAAGTTCAAGAAGCTCGCCGAGACGCTGACGGCCAACGAGAAGAAGATCGTCGACGAACTCGCGGCCGTGCAGGGCAAGCCGGTGGACATCGGCGGCTACTACCTCGCGGACAAGGAAAAGTTCGAGGCCGTGATGCGCCCGAGCACGACGCTGAACTCGGTGCTGGCATCGGCGCAAGCCTGACGACACAGGCGGCATCCATGCTTCATCGCTGAAGCCTGATGCGCGCCCGGACAACGGCCTGCCGCACACGCGGCGGGCCGTTGTCGCTTGTGAGTGAGGCTGGGTCCACCGCCAACCCGAACCGAGGAGACGGCATGCAGATTCGCGAATTCACCGCTTCGGACCTCGACGCCGTCTACCGCCTGCTGGCGGCCAACGGATGGTCGCACCGGATTCCGGACGAGGCCTTTCTCGCGCGGCTGATTGCGGCGTCCGAGCACGCGTGGGTCGCCGTGCTCGATGGAGAAATCGCCGGCTTCGCGCGCGCCCTCACCGACGGGCTCTCCAACGGATACCTGTCGATGGTGGTCGTCGCCGCGCCGTTTCGCGGGCGCGGCATCGGCCGTGCGCTGGTCGAGCACATCGTGGGCGCCGGGGACAGCGTCACCTGGGTCTTGCGTGCAGGCAGGGAAGGCGCGCCGGCCTTCTTCGCCAAGTTGGGCTTCGTGCACTCGACCCTCGCGATGGAGCGACCGCGCACGGCGCAGGGCTAGACTGCTCGTCCGTCGACCACGCTGCGAAAGGCAGGCCATTCATGAAACCCTGGTTGATTTCCATCGCGTGCATCGCAACGGCCGGCGCAGCCCATGCCGCCGAGAGCTGCGAAGCCCTGCGCGCACAGATCGAATCGAAGATCGGCGCCGCGGGCGTCACGCGCTTCGCGGTGCTCGTCGTCGATGCCAACGTGCCGGCGGCCGGCCAGGTGGTGGGCAGTTGCGAACTGGGCACCAAGAAGATCGTCTACCAGCGCGAGGGCGCGGGATCGGCTCCCGCGGCAGTCCCGGCGCCGGCCCGCTCGCCCGAAGACGACGACATCCTGACCGAATGCAAGGACGGCACCGTGTCCATCGGCGGCGACTGCAAGCGCTGACGACTCAAGAGGAGCAACGATATGGCTGACAGGATCCTGGTGTTCTATGGCTCGTACCGCTCGGACCGCATGGGCGTGCGGCTCGCCGACTTCATCGTGGCAGGCCTCCAGGCGCGAGGCGCAGATGCGGAGTTGATCGACGCCAAGGCCGTCGACCTGCCGATGCTCGACCGCATGTACAAGGAATATCCGAAGGGCACGGCGCCCGCGGCCATGGAAACGCTGGCGCAGAAGATCCGCGCGGCGGACGCCTTCATCTTCGTGACCGGCGAATACAACTGGGGGCCGCAGCCCGGCCTGAAAAACCTGACGGACCACTTTCTGGAAGAGTGGTTCTGGCGGCCGGCCGCTGTCGCAAGTTATTCGGCGGGACGGTTCTCGGGCGTGCGCTCGGGGACGGTGTGGCACTCGATCCTGTCGGAGATGGGGATGGTGGTGGTGTCGAGCACGTTGGCGGTGGGGCCGATTTCGCAGACGCTGGATGCCAGCGGGAAGCCGACAGGCAGTGCGGGGGAATCGCTGGCGCGGGCCTTTCCCCGGTTTGCCGATGACCTGGCGTGGTGGACCGAGGCTGCGCGCGAGCAGCGGGCGCGAAAGGCGCCGCCCTACTGACGCAGAGCGGCCAGCACCAAGGCCATCTTCTGCAGCGCCGCCTCGGGCGTCGCCTCGATGTGGATCGAGCAAGCCAGCATGAGATTCAGCGGCTGGCCGAAGTCTTCGACCGCGATGCCGGTGCCGCTCTCGCGCAGCACACCGTTCGCGTCATGCGTGCATGACAGCGCGGCACGCGCACGGTCCGCATAGCTGCCCTCGGGCACGCCATAGGCCACGACGGGAATGCCCAGCGCCACCGCAGCGCCGACCTCGAACACCGTGCCCGAATCCGGCTCCAGCCCTCGGAAGGACGAAAGGTTCGCCACCACGCCATCGGCGCCGCGAAGGCGCTGCATGTTGGCTTCGTAGATGCGCTTCTCCAGCGCGTCGGGTGAAGGTTCTTCTTCGCCGTCGGCGGGCAGCAATGCCGCCAGGCCCAAGGCATCGCACGCCACCTTGAGCCGCACGAAATGGTCCCTCGCGTCCGGACGGAAAACGTCCGGGCCCGCGAGGTAGATCCGGGGGCGCGCCGGGGTGTCGGAGGTTTGGTCCATGGCAACAGCTTCGTCGATTTCCGGGCTCAGCTCAATATGCGACGAAGCACTGCATCCCGGCACGGCGCATCACTGCGGCGGCGGAGACGGCAGCGGACGCGACCACAGCCACGTCAGCACGACGGCCATGCACCCGATGGCCAGCGCGGCCATCCACGCGCGATGGGCCGTGAACGACACGATGACGGCGCAGGCCGCCATGGTGATGGTCGCGCTCCACTTCGCTCGCCGGCTCACGGTGCGGCCGTTCTCCCAGTTACGCAGCAGCGGACCGAAGAGGCGGTGATTGCGCAGCCACGCGTGCAGCCGCGGCGAGCTGCGCGCGGCGGCCCATGCGGCCATCAGGATGAACACGGTGGTCGGCATGCCCGGCAGCACCACCCCGATGAGCCCGAGGACGAGGCACAGCACCGCGAAGCAGTGCAGCAGCACGCGTGCAAGCAGGGACAGGGGCTTGGGGCCAGGGTTCAACGCAACGTTCTCAAGAGGAATCGGACGGCGACGGCAGGCTGGAGTGGTGCCTTCGCCAGCAGCCATTCTTCACCAGCTTTGGGCCGACGCGCCAGCGAACCGGTATCGCGAGGACTCACCGACAGCGGTGAGCCGAAGGGTCTTGTCGGCTGACCGGCTGCTGCCGAAGATGGCAATGTCCCCCGGTCCCGAAGGGGCGGTACAGTCTCACCCGGTATCGAAAGCAGTTCTAAAAAAGGGAGTGTCACCATGATTTTTCAGTTCATCTTTCCGCGCAAGACGTTGGCCCTGTGCCTGGGCTCGTTCTTGACGGCCGCCTCGTCGGTCCATGCCGTCGAAGCGACACACCGGCAGTCGAGCGAGCAGAGTGCGCTCGTTGAAACACTGCCCGCACCAGCGCCTGCAGAAAGAGTCATCGTCGAGGGACCGGGGCCCTACGGTGTCGATGCGCAAGGCGTCAAGCGCCACCTGGCCGCAAGCCTGAAAACCGACGCGGGCCTTTTCCCACGCAGCGAGGTGCGCACCTTCTTCGATGGCGATGTGAAGATGAACTATCAGGTCGCACGCCCCGCGATCGATCGTCCCTTCGGCAACGAGCAGGCCATCGTCGAGGTGATCCCGATGACGAACGCTGTCCACCGTGCGGTCCGCGCGGTTTTCGCGAACTGACGTCCGGGCACAAGCGGCATCCCGTTCGCTGCTTTTCGCAGAATCAGGCAAGAACCCCGTTCAATCCGGATACCGCTCCATCCCTCATCCGCACGAAACTTCTTCCCATGCCCGGCGCACCCCCTGCGCCACGGTTCACCACCAGCACGAGGAGTTTTGTATGAGCGCAATCCAGGAAAAAGTCGTCCTCATCACCGGTGCGAGCGGTGGCATCGGCGAGGCCACCGCGCGGCTGCTGGCGCGGCGCGGGGCCAGCGTGGTGCTCGGTGCGCGACGCACCGACAAACTCGAAGCCCTCGCCGCCGAGATCAATGCCACGGGCGGCTCGGCGAGCTTCCAACACCTCGATGTGACGCACCGGCCCAGCGTGGAGGCCTTCGCCGAGTTCGCCTTCGACACGCACGGCCAGATCGACGTGCTGGTCAACGCGGCGGGCGTCATGCCGATGTCGCCGCTGTGGAACCGCAAGATCGAAGAGTGGGAACTCATGATCGACGTGAACCTGCGCGGCGTGCTGCTCGGCGTGGCCGCCGTGCTGCCGACGATGCAGCTGCAGGGCTGGGGCCACATCGTCAACGTGACTCCAATGGCCGCACAGGGCGTGACGCCCGAGGCGGCCGTGTACCACGGCACGCAGTACGCGGTGAACGCGATCTCCGAAGGGCTCCGGCAAGAGCACGAGGGTCGCCTGCATGTCACGGTGGTGAGCCCCGACGTGACCGGCTTCAGCGACCCGCTGGCCGAGCGCCTCGCGGCGAGCTACAGCTTCGAGCGCATGCGTACCCGACGACGCCTTGCAACGCCAGCCGAGAGCGTCGCGCGATCGGTTGCCGGTGCCATCGAGGGATACGGCATCACGATGCCGGTGCGGCCGGGTACCGTGTCAAGGACGATCGAGCACGCGTGGTGATCGGCGAGCTCGACGAACCTGGCGGACGGCGGCGGCCGCGTCAGTAGGTCTTGTACGGCAGGAACTTGCCCGACAGCACCACGTTGACGCGGTCGCCCTTCGGATCGGGCTGGCGCTGGATGTCCATGCTGAAGTCGATCGCGCTCATGATGCCGTCGCCGAACTCCTCGTGGATCAGCTCCTTGATGGTGGTGCCGTACACGCTCACGATCTCGTACCAGCGGTAGATGAGCGGATCGGTCGGCACAGGCGTGGGCAGCGATCCTTTGTAGGGCACGACCTTGAGCCACTTCTGCTCCTCGGGCGTGAGGCCGAAGATCTTGCCGACCACCTTGGCCTGCTTGTCGTCGAGCGTCATCTGGCCGAGGCACGCGGCGGTGGTCCACTCTTTCGACTGGCCCACCTTCCTGGCCACGTCGGCCCACTGGATGCCCTTGGACACCTTCACGGTGATGATCTTCTCGGTGACGTCGTTGCGATTCATGCGGGTTTGCTCCTGATTGAAATTGAGAGTGCGTGATGGGGTCACGACGCCTTGGCGCGCGTGACGAGGAAATCGACGATGTGGTTGCGCAGCGCGTAGTAGCCGTCCAGGTGGTGCAGCGAGGCGCGGGTGCGCTCGCGCGGCAGCGGGTTGACCACAGTCTCGACGATGTTGCCGGCGCGGTAGCCGCCGCCGGGCTGGTCGGTGCCGTTGGTCATCAGCAGGATGCGGTCGGCCAGCAGGATGGCCTCGTCCACGTCGTGCGTGATCATGAAGACCGTCTGCTGCGTCTGGCGCACGATGGTCATCAGCTCGTCCTGGATGGTGCCGCGCGTGAGCGCATCCAGCGCACCGAAGGGCTCGTCGAGCAGCAGCATCTTGGGCTGGATGGCAAAGGCGCGCGCAATGCCCACGCGCTGCTTCATGCCGCCCGAGAGCTGCGAGGGCTTCTTGTCGATGGCCGCCTGCAGGCCCACCATGTCCACGAAGCGCTCGACCTGCTTGTCCACGTGCCCGGCCGACCAGTCGGGCCAGCGCGAGGACACGGCGAAGGCGATGTTCCTGCGCACGGTGAGCCAGGGCATGAGCGCGTGGCTCTGGAAGACCACGCCGCGCTCCAGGCTCGGGCCGGCGACCTCGCGGCCGTCCATGAACACATGGCCCGCGCTCGCCTGGTCCAGGCCCGCCAGCACGTTGAGGATGGTCGTCTTGCCGCAGCCCGAGTGGCCGATGATGCAGACGAACTCGCCGCGGTCGAGCGTGAAGGACACGTCGGCGAACACGGGCCGCGCGGGAACAAAGGCCTTGGCCAGGCCCTCGATGCGCAGGAAGCCGCCGGTGGCGGGCGGGGGCGTGGAAGCAGGAGTCATGAGAGGAGCGCCTTGTGCCAATCGATCACTCCACATAGGTCACCTTCCGCTGCAGGCCGGCAAAGGCCTGGTCGAGCAGCATGCCCACGACGCCGATCACCAGGATCGCGAAGATCACGTTGGTAAGCGAGAGGTTGTTCCACTCGTTCCACACGAAGTAGCCGATGCCGGTGCCGCCCACGAGCATCTCGGCCGCGACGATGACGAGCCAGGCGATGCTCATGCTGATGCGCATGCCCGTGAGGATGGTGGGCGCGGCCGCCGGCAGGATGACGCGGAACGCGCGGCGCAGCGGCTTCACTTCGAGCGTGCTCGCCACGTTGAGCCATTCGCGCTTGACCGAGGCCACGCCGAAGGCGGTGTTCAGCAGCATCGGCCACACCGAGCAGATGAAGATCACGAAGATGCCGCTGACCGACGAGTCCTTGATGGTGTAGAGCGCCAGTGGCATCCACGCGAGCGGCGAAATCGGCTTGAGCACCTGGATGAACGGATCGAAGGCCTTGTGCAGCAGTGGCGACATGCCGATGACGAAACCCATCGGCACCGCCACCACGCAGGCCAGCAGAAAGCCCAGCCCCACGCGGACCAGCGAATAGGCCAGCTGGATCGCAATGCCCTTGTCGTTCGGCCCGTTGTCGTAGAACGGGTTCGACAGGTGCTTCCACGCGGTGGCGCCCATCTCGGCCGGCGTGGGAAAGCCCGAGCTCTTGACCTGGCCCTGGGTCGGGTCCTTGCCGAGCATCTTCTGGTACTCGATCTGCTCGGCAGTCATGCCGGCCGTGGCGTCGACGTTGGCCGCCGGCAGGGTGGCGAGCTGCCACACGCCGATGAGCAACAGGAACATCAGCAACGACACCAGGGCCGCCTTCATCGACAGCGTTTGCTTCTTGCGCATGGCTCAGGCCATCTTGCTGATGGCGAAGCTCTTGACGTAGTCGTCGGGCTTCGCGGGGTCGAACACCTTGCCCATGATGGTGAACTTGGGGTACGCGCCATCGGGCGTGCCCTGGCCGAGTTCCTTCATGCGCTTCTTCGCGTCGGTCAGCAGGAACACCTTCTCGGCGATCTGCTTGTAGTTGACGTCGCCCTTCACGTAGCCCCAGCGCTTCATCTGCGTGAGCATCCACACCGCCATCGACTGCCAGGGAATGGGGTCGAAGTCGGCGCGGTCGGGCACGGTGCGGATGTTGCCCAGGCCGTCGGCGAACTTGCCGGTGAGCACCTGGGTGAGCACGGTCTCGGGCTGGTTCAGATACTGCGCCGGCGCGATCACCTTGGCGATGAGCTCGCGGTTCTTCGGCTCGCGTGCCATGGCCGATGCGGTGAGCACCGCGCGCACGAGCGCGGCGAAGGTGTTGGGGTTCTTCTCGATGAACTCGGTCGAGGTGCCGAAAGCGCAGCAGGGGTGGCCGTTCCACAGGTCCCGCGTCAGCAGGTGCAGGAAGCCGATTTCCTCAAACACCGCGCGCTGATTGAAGGGGTCGGGGCCGAGGTAGCCGTCGATGTTGCCCGCGCGCAGGTTGGCCACCATCTCGGGCGGCGGCACCACGCGGATCTGGATGTCGGTGTCGGGGTTCAGGCCCGCCTCGGCCACGTAGTAGCGCAGCAGGAAGTTGTGCATGCTGTACTCGAAGGGCACGGCGAACTTCATGCCCTTCCACATCTTGGGGTCGCGCTTGTCCTTGTGCTTGTTGGCCAGCGTGATGGCCTGGCCGTTGGTGTTCTGGATGGTCGCGACGTTCATCGCCACCTGGTTGGAGCCCGCGCCCATCGAAATGGCCAGCGGCATCGGCGACAGGAAGTGCGTGGCGTCGTATTCCTTGTTGAGCATCTTGTCGCGGATGAGCGCCCAGCCTGCGGTCTTCACCACATCGACGTTGAGCCCCTGCTTTTGATAGAAGCCCAGCGGGTGCGCCATGATCAGCGGCGTGGCGCAGGTGATGGGGATGAAGCCGATCTTGAGGTTGGTCTTCTCGAGCGGCGCCTTGTCCTGCGCCATGGCCTGCAGCGCGCCCAGCGGCAGCACCGAGGCGATGGCGGCGCGCGCGGTGTTGGCGCCCACGGCGCGCAGGAAGTTTCGGCGCACGCTGTCCACCGGGAACAGCGCCTTCATCAGGCTGGCTTCGAGCTTGTCGTCGGGACTGACGTCGATCTCGGCACCGCGGCCGTGGTTGCGGCCGCAGGCGCAGCGCATGTTCAGTGGCCGGTCGGCGTCGTAGAGATCGCAGGCGGTCGAATCGGATGGGCTGGACATGGCGATGCACCTCGGTGAAAAGATGCTTGCCACGATGCAAGGCTCGGGCCGGATGCGAGGCCAAAAGGCCTCCAGCGCTCAGATCGTGCCGCGCTTGTCGAGGGCTTGTAGGGCTGGCACTACAAGACGGCCGCTGCTGGCTCCCATTTCAGGCTGCGGGCGCCGCCTTTCCGTGGCGTTCGGCATACAGCGCGAGCTCCACGTCGTTCTTGGTGCCGGTCTTTTCGAGAATGCGCGCGCGGTACGTGCTGACGGTGTTGGGTGCGAGGCCAAGCTGTGCACCGATTTCGCTCACGCTGTGCCCCGCGCTGAGGAGGCGGTAGACCTGGTGCTCGCGGTGCGAGAGCTGCTCGGCGCCCTGCCCGGCGCTGCGGCCCACCGCGGCGGCCAGCGCCTCGGCCGTGGCCGCCGAGACGTACAGCCCGCCGGCCGCCACCTTGCGCACGGCGCTCACCATGTCGTCGGAATCGGCGCTCTTGTTCAGGTAACCGGAGGCGCCGAGCTTGATGCAGCGCACCGCGTACTGCTTCTCGGGGTAGGTGCTGAGCATCAGCACCGGAAGCGTCGGCCAGTCCTTGCACAGCGCCTGCAGCACGTCGAGGCCGTCGCGGCCGGGCAGTGCAATGTCGAGCAGCACCACGTCCAGGCCCTCGGGGCCGCCCAGTTCCTGCACGGCGGCGATCACCTCTGGGCCGGTCTGCGCCTCGGCGCGCACGGTCATCGAGGGCAGGCCGTTGGAGAGGTCGCCCAGCATCTGCTTCAAGCCCTCGCGCACGATGCGGTGGTCGTCGCCGATGAGCACGCGGATGTCGTTCATTTCAGGCCTCCACCGCCGGCAGCGGCATGGGCAGGCGCAGGCGGAAGGTGCTGCCCTCGCCCACCCGGCTTTCGATGTCGATGCGCCCGCCGAAATGGCGCGCCCGCTCGCGCATGCCGAGCACGCCATACGAGGTGGCGGCCTCGAAGGCCTGCGCCGGTGCGCCGACGCCGTCGTCGCGCACGCTGATGCTCAGTTGCTGTGCCTCCACGCCGATGCGGATGTCCAGGCTGCGCGCCTTCGCATGGCGGCCTACGTTGCTCAGCATCTCCTGGAAGATGCGGAACACCGCGATGGCGGCCGGCTCGGGCAGCTCCACGCCCGTCGGCACGTCGAACTGCCAGTCGAGCGCCAGCTCCGCCGACTGCACGAACTCGTGCGCCTGCCATTCGAGCGCGGCCCACAGGCCCTGGTGATCGAGGATGCTGGGGCGCAGGTCGGTGATGATGCGGCCCACGTTGTCGACTGCGCGCTCGATCAGCTGGCTCATGTTGCCGCACTTGCAGCGCATCTGGTCGCGCATGGATTGCGCCGCATCGGGCGTGCGCTCCTGTTGCTCGCCCAGGCGCTTGCCGATCCAGTTGACGTCCATCTTGAGCGCGACGAGCAGGCTGCCGAGTTCGTCGTGCACCTCGCGCGCGATGCGGGTGCGCTCGTCTTCGCGCACCTTGTCGAGCCAGGCGGAGAGTTCGCGCAGCTGCACGAGCGCGTCGCTGAGTTCGCGCGTGCGCTCCTGCACGCGCAGGCCCAGTTCGTCCTTGGCCTGCTGCAGCGCCTCGGCGTGGCGGCGGCGCTCGGTGATATCGACGAAGGTGATGACGGCGCCGCGCACCTGCGTGCCGTCCATGATCGGGTGGCTCGAATATTCCACCGCGAAGGCGGTGCGGTCGCGGCGCCAGAACACCTCGGTGTCGATGCGGCACGGCAGGCCGCGGCGGAAGGCGTTGAAGATCGGGCAGTCGGTGTCGGCGTAGTGCGAGCCGTTGGGGTGCGAGTGGTGCGTGAGCTCGTGCATGTTCGAGCCGATCACGTCGCGGGCCTCGTGGCCCAGCATCTGTGCGCCGGCCCGGTTGATGAACATGCAGTGGCCGTCCAGGTCGATGCCGAAGATGCCCTCGCCGGTCGACTCCAGCAGCAGCCCCAATTGGTGCTGCCAGAGCGGATGGCTGGCGGTCGGGTTCAGTACGGGCGTCTCCATGCACCAAAAGCAAGCAACAGCCGTGCCCGGTGTTTTGCTCCCTCCCCCCTCTGGGGGAGGGCTGGGGTGGGGGCCAGCGGCGCATCGAGCACAGCCGCTTTGCAAAAAGCCGCGTGCCCCCATCCCCGCCTTCCCCCAGAGGGGGAAGGAGCAAGACCGGTCAGCGGTCCCAACGGAACTTGCGCTCCGACTCCGCGATGGGCTGGTCGTTGATGCTCGCGTAGCGCTTCTGCATCAGGCCGTTCTCGGCGAACTCCCAGTTCTCGTTGCCATGGCTGCGGAACCATTGGCCCGCGGCGTCGTGCCATTCGTACTCGAAGCGCACCGCGATGCGGTTGTCCATGAAGGCCCAGAGCGTCTTCTTCAGGCGGTAGTCGGTCTCGCGCTCCCACTTGCGGGTGAGGAACTCCACCACCTGCTCGCGGCCATTGACGAAGTCGGCGCGGTTGCGCCATTCGGTGTCGGGCGTGTAGGCCAGGCTCACGCGAACCGGGTCGCGGGTGTTCCACGCATCTTCGGCGGCCTGGACCTTCTTGGTCGCGGTCTCGAGGGTGAAGGGCGGCAGCGGCGGGCGGGATTCCATGAGGGGGCTTTCTTTCGATGGTTGAGGGGTTGTCGAGGGCCGCAATGTGCCACGAGTAGACAGGTCTGTCTACATGCCTACAATCGCGCCATGGACATCTCCGCACTGCCCGCGCGCGAGCGCATCCTCGTCACCTCGCACGATCTCTTCTATCGCGACGGCATCCGCGCCACCGGCATCGATCGCGTGATCGCCGCCTCGGGCGTCACCAAGGTCACCTTCTACCGGCACTTCCCGTCGAAGGACGACCTGGTGCGCGAGTTTCTCGACCACCGGCACACGCGGTGGATGGCATGGTTCGTCGATGCGCTGGGCCGGCGCGGCGCGCACGAGCGCGCAGGCGACGCCCACGCCCTGCTGCTGCTGGCCGACGTGATGGCCGAGTGGTTCGCCGACCCGGTGTTCCGCGGCTGCGCGTTCATCAACGCGACGGCCGAAGTGGGCGGCAGCGTGGAAGGCGCGCTGGAGCGCTCGCGCGAGCACAAGCGCGAAATGGTCGAGGTCATCGCAAGCCTGCTGCCCGCGCAAACGCCCGCTCGCATGGCGCTCGCGCAGGCCGCGGGCATCGGCGTGGACGGCGCCATCATCAAGGCCCAGATGGGCAATGCCGCCGTGGCGCGCGAAGCCGTGGAGGATCTGCGGCGGCTGCTTCAGGCGCTTGTGGCCTCCGCCGGAGAAGTTACTTCACGACCATCAGCGTGAACGGCCACACATAGGCCTGCAGCGTCACGTAGAAACCGACCAGGCACGCCAGCGCGATGGAGTGGAAGAACACATAGCGCAGGATCTCGCCTTCGTGGTTGAACCAGCGCGTGGCGGTGGAGGCGACCACGATCGACTGCGCATCGATCATCTTGCCCATCACGCCGCCCGAGCTGTTGGCCGCGCCCATGAGGTTGGGGCTCAGGCCCAGCTGGTCGGCCGCCACCCTCTGCATGCCGCCGAAGAGCACGTTCGATGCGGTGTCCGAGCCCGTGAGCGCCACGCCCAGCCAGCCCATCAGCGTGCCGAAGAACGGATAGAACATGCCGGTGTTCGCGAAGGCCAGGCCCAGCGTGGTGTCCAGCCCCGAGTACCGCGTGAGCGTGCCGAGCGCGAGCATCAGCATGATGGTGAGCAGCGAGAACTTCACCAGCCACAGCGTGCGGCCGTAGGCGGCGATGAGCTGGATCGGGTTGTACTTCATCACCAGCCCGCCCACGATGGCCGACACCAGGATGCCGGTGCCCGTCGCCGAGAGCAGCAGCAGCTGGTACACCGCGCCTTCCTTCGTCGGCTTGGGCACCACCGGCGCCACCTTCTCGATCATGTTGTGCAGGCCATCGATGGGGAAGTTGGGTGCGAAGATGCCGTTGAGCCAGGTCTTGACCGAGGGCAGGCCCCAGACGAACACGAACACGGTGAGGATGAGCCACGGCGTCCAGGCGCGCACGATGTCGGCGCTCGAATGCTTCCTGGGTGCCACGACCGGGCCGGCCTCGCCGCCGTCTTTCTCGTGGCCCTTGAGCGAGACCGAGGTCCACACGGTCTTGGGTTTCCATACGCGCAGGAAGAGCACCAGGCACACCATCGAGACGATGGCCGCGATGATGTCCACCAGCTCGGGGCCGATGTAGTTCGACACCAGGAACTGCGGGATCGCGAACGACAGGCCCGTCACCAGGATGGCCGGCCACACCTGCATCATTCCCTTGCGCCCCGCGAAGGCCCAGATGAGCCAGAACGGCACGAGCAGCGAAAAGAACGGCAGCTGCCGCCCGATCATCGCGGTGACAGCCATGAGGTCATAGCCATGCACCTTGGCCAGCGTGATCACCGGCGTGCCCAGCGCGCCAAAGGCCACCGGCGCGGTGTTGGCAATGAGCGAGAGCCCCGAGGCGGCGAGCGGCGAGAAGCCCAGTCCGATGAGGATCGCCGCAGTCACCGCCACCGGTGTGCCGAAGCCGGCCGCGCCCTCGAAGAAGGCGCCGAAGGCGAAGGCGATCAGCAGCAGTTGCAGGCGCCGGTCTTCGGTGATGCCGGCAATGGAGTCCTGCAGTATCTGGAAGCTGCCGTTCTGCTGCGTGAGTTGCTGCAGGAAGATGATGTTCAGCACGATCCAGCCGATGGGCAGGAGGCCGGTGATGCCGCCCAGAAAGGCCGCCTTGCCCGCCATGTCGGCCGGCATGCCGAAGGCGAAGACCGCGATGAGTACGGCGCTCAGCAGCCCGAGCCCCGCCGCGTAGTGCGCCTTGACATGCAAGAGCCCGAGGCACACGAGCATGACCACCACAGGTATCGCGGCCAGTGCCGTCGATACCACCATATTGCCGAACGGGTTGTAAACCTGTTGCCAGACCATGAGTTTGTCTCCTGCTGTTGGATTTGGTTATGAGACGGTGTGCAAAACGCACCGAAAAATCGCCGAAGGCAACACAAGACAAACGAGAACGACGCCACGAGCCACCGACAGCGATTCGCTAACATCCTACCCCCGGCACGCAACAGCACATGGCATCCACGCGACTCCCCTCGACCCAGGGCCTGCAGGCCTTCGAGGCCGTCGCACGGCTGCGCAGCGTGAACCTCGCGGCCGAGGAACTCAGCGTCACGCCCAGCGCGGTGAGCCACCGCATCCGGCAGCTGGAGACGCAGCTCGAACTCAAGCTTTTCACCGGCAACGACTTCGGCCTGAGCGCCGATGGCGTGGCCTACCTGGCCCGCGTGCGCGAGGCCATCGCGGCGCTGCAGCAGGT
Organism: Variovorax boronicumulans; assembly: GCF_030812215.1. GTDB lineage: Bacteria > Pseudomonadota > Gammaproteobacteria > Burkholderiales > Burkholderiaceae_C > Variovorax > Variovorax boronicumulans_C. The sequence goes on from NZ_JAUSSG010000009.1 coordinate 163,856, forward strand.
GCCCGGCCGCGAGCCCGCCTCGCAGGTGCGGCGGCTGCGCGTGGCGGTGACGCCCACCTTCTCGCGCCAGATGCTGCTGCCGCGGCTTGCGCGGTTTCGCGACGCCTATCCGAACATCGAGCTGATGCTGCAGGTGACCATGCCCGTGCGCAACATGACGGCCGAGGAGGCCGACCTGGAGCTGCGCTTCGGCACCGGGCCTTTTCACGACAGGGAGTTCTGCCAGTTGCTGGCCGACGACGTGGCGCCCGCCTGCAGCCCCGCGTACCTGCAGCGCCACGGGCCGTTCGACGGCTTCGCGACCGATGCGGAGGTCGCGCGCGTCCAGTTGCTGCGCACCCCGCTCGAATCGTGGCGCACCTGGTTCAAGGCGCATGGCATCGGCCTGCCGGAGCCGGCCACGGGCCACCAGTTCAACGACCTGGGCCTGGCACTCGATGCGGCGGCCGAAGACTTCGGCGTGGTGCTCATGCACCTGAAGCTGGGCAGTGCGTGGCTGGAAAACGGACGCCTGGTGCGGCTCTCGGCCGAGAGCGTGCCCTCGCCCAACGCGTACTTCCTCTGCTGGCGGCCAGGGGCCATGGAGCGCTGGGAATGCGCGACCTTCGTCGAGTGGCTGCGGCAGGCGTTGCGGGACTGACTGGCCGGCTGAATTCTTTTCAGGCCCGGCCTGGGTATTTTTCAGATGGGCATCCGTTTCGGGCGCCACACTCGGCCCGCGGCGGAGCCTGCCCATAATGCCCGCTCGCGCGATCGAACACACAGAGACAACCCAGGAGACTCCCCCGTGGCCGACCTTTCCAAGATCACCAACATCGAAGACCTGCGGGTGATCGCCAAGCGGCGTGTGCCGAAGATGTTCTACGACTACGCCGACTCCGGCGCGTGGACCGAGGGCACCTACCGCGCCAACGAGAGCGACTTTCAAAAGATCAAGCTGCGCCAGCGCGTGGCGGTGAACATGGAGGGCCGCTCCACCCGCACCACCATGATCGGCCAGGACGTGGCCATGCCCGTGGCCATTGCGCCCACCGGCCTCACCGGCATGCAGCACGCCGACGGCGAGATCCTCGGCGCCCGCGCGGCCAAGGCCTTCGGCATCCCGTTCACGCTCTCGACCATGAGCATCTGCTCGCTGGAAGACATCGCCGAGAACACCGACCGCCACCCCTTCTGGTTCCAGCTCTACGTGATGAAGGACCGCGACTTCATCGAACGCCTGATCGAACGCGCCAAGGCCGCCAACGTGACTGCGCTGCAGCTCACGCTGGACTTGCAGATCCTCGGCCAGCGCCACAAGGACATCAAGAACGGCCTCACCGCGCCGCCCAAGCCCACCATCAAGAACCTCATCAACCTTGCGACCAAGCCGCGCTGGTGCATGGGCATGCTGGGCACGAAGCGCCGCACCTTCGGCAACATCGCGGGCCACGCCAAGGGCGTGAAGGATCTGTCGTCGCTCTCGGCATGGACCTCCGAGCAATTCGACCCCGCTTTGAGCTGGGCCGATGTGGAGTGGATCAAGAAGCTCTGGGGCGGCAAGCTCATCCTGAAGGGCATCATGGACGTGGAAGACGCGCGTCTTGCAGCCAACAGCGGCGCCGATGCGCTCATCGTGTCGAACCACGGCGGCCGCCAACTGGACGGAGCGCCCTCTTCCATCGCCGCGCTGCCGGCCATCGTCGAAGCGGTGGGCAGCGAGATCGAGGTGTGGATGGATGGCGGCGTCCGCAGCGGACAGGACGTGCTCAAGGCCCGTGCGCTCGGCGCCCGCGGCACGATGATCGGCCGCAGCTTTCTCTACGGCCTCGGCGCCCACGGGCAAGAGGGCGTGACGCGCGCGCTGCAGATCATCCACAAGGAACTGGACATCACCATGGCCTTCTGCGGCCGCACGCAGATCGACACGGTCGACTCCAGCATCCTGCTTCCCGGCACCTTCTGAAAAGAAGAAAGGGGAAGAAAGAGACAGGGCGACAAGGCCACTTCGACGGCAGGTGGATGCGGCGCCTGCCGACACGCACGGCGGACACGCGGGCCAGAATGTTGGAGCGATAACAACATAGCCGCCCCGCATGGCGGCAAAGCCACCATGAGCGCAGTCACGCCCACTCAGGGAGGCCAGACGGCCTCTTCCTCTTCGCCCCCGCACTACACCGCCGAAGAAAAACGGCACCGCGTCTTCGCCATCATGGCGGCCTCGTCGGGCAACCTGGTCGAGTGGTTCGACTTCTACGTCTACGCGTTCTCGGCGCTCTATTTCGCGCCGGCCTTCTTCCCCAAGTCGGACCCCACCGCGCAGTTGCTCAACACGGCCGGCGTGTTCGCGGCCGGCTTCCTCATGCGGCCCATCGGCGGCTGGCTCTTCGGCCGCGTGGCCGACCGGCTCGGGCGCAAGACCTCGATGCTGATCTCGGTGACGATGATGTGCGGCGGCTCGCTCGTCATCGCGTGCCTTCCGACCTACGCGCAGATCGGTGCGTGGGCGCCGTTCCTGCTGCTGGTGTGCCGGCTGTTCCAGGGCCTCTCGGTCGGCGGCGAATATGGCACCACGGCAACCTACATGAGCGAGGTGGCGCTGCGCGGCCAGCGCGGTTTCTTCTCGTCGTTCCAATACGTCACGCTGATCGGCGGGCAACTGCTCGCGGTGCTCGTGATCGTGGTGCTGGAGCAGTTGCTCACCGAGGCCGAGCTCAAGTCGTGGGGCTGGCGCATTCCGTTCGTGATCGGCGCCATTGCCGCGGTCGTGGCGCTGCTGCTGCGCCGCACGCTGCATGAAACGCAGAGCGCCGAAGCCAAGGCCAACAAGGAGGCCGGCAGCATGGCAGGGCTCTTCAAGCACCACACGCCGGCGTTCCTCACGGTGCTGGGGTACACGGCCGGCGGCTCGCTGATCTTCTACACCTTCACCACCTACATGCAGAAGTACCTGGTGAACACGGTGCACCTGCCGATCAAGACGGCAAGCTATGTGATGACCGGCGCGCTGTTCGTCTACATGTGCATGCAGCCGGTGTTCGGCGCGCTGTCGGACCGCATCGGGCGTCGCAACAACATGCTGCTGTTCGGTGGCCTGGGTGCGCTGGCCACCGTACCGATCCTGACGGCGCTGCAGTACACGGCGAGCCCGGTACTGGCCTTCGTGCTGATCATCGCGGCGCTGGCGATCGTGAGCTTCTACACGTCGATCAGCGGGATCGTGAAGGCGGAGATGTTTCCGCCCGAGGTGCGCGCGCTGGGCGTGGGCCTGGCCTACGCGGTGGCCAATGCGATCTTCGGCGGATCGGCGGAGTACGTCGCACTGGGGCTCAAGTCACTGGGGCACGAGTCGGCGTTCTTTTGGTATGTGAGCGGGATGATGGTGATTGCGTTCCTGGTGAGCTTGCGGCTTCCGAGGCAGGCGAGCTATTTGCATCACGATCACTGAAGGCCTCTTACGCCGCTGCCGAAGAGAGTTTGTGAAGTATTTCCCAACACATCAACCGATATACAGATATCGCGTGACCTGGCTCTTAAATTGAAAGGCCATCTCCAATAATCGCGGCTCACTTAAAAAGGGAGCGATTTTGAAGAAAACAATTGCCAACAATTTGCCGCGTCTTCGGCTTATTGCTATTGCCACTGCTGCTGTAGCAATTTCCGCATGCGGAGGTGGAGGCGGCGGTGGCGGTGGCGGCGGATTTCCCATCTTGCCCATTGCACCGACACCAGCGCCAGCGCCGGCATCACAGCCGCCAGCACCGGTGGCCGACAACTCGGCCCCCTGCTTCAACGAAGCCGATTTCCGCGAGGGAACGACAGTCGAATTCGAGGGGGCAAAGCCGGGAGCCGGCGCGGAACCCGCGTCATTCCACAGAAAGAGCGTGACCGAGGGGCGAGAAGTGTTTGGCGGCGCCAATCCGATTGCCTTCAACGTCGAGTCGCAAACGGTCCGGATCATGCGTGCGACGCAAACTACCGTCAAAAAGGAATACAAGGATCTTGTCGGTGGGAACATCCTCCTTTACGGCAAGTCCACGGCCTATACACAGACAATCGATCCGGAGCTTGTCGCTTCGCTTCCCGTCGGCTTCCCCAGGGATCAGGCCACTACCTTTTCCCAGACTTTCGAGCCACCCTTCTCTTTCCCGGTCGATATGAAGCCTGGGCAAGTGGTCAGTCAGAAATCGTCGGTCACCAAGAGCACCGTTTTCAACGGGCGCAGCGAATCGGCGACTTCCATCCCCGCCACTGGCGAGCTCACCTACCAAGGCCGCGAGAAGCTGGAAACACCGCTGGGCACCTTCGACACCTGCAAGCTCTCGCTGAAGATCACGGTCGGCGCTTCGGTGATCTCGAAGGACACCACCCAGGAGCTCTGGCTGGCTGCCGAGGGCCCCTATCGAGGCCAGCTGCTCAAGGGCAGCGATGCGAAATCGACGAAGCTCGTGACGAAGATGACCTACTCACCCAAGTAATCGAGCAGGCGATTCAAGCAAAACGGACCCCTCGGGGTCCGTTTTTCATTGCAGCTCGAATATCCGCTTCATCTCCACCCACTTCTCCCCTTCAGACGTCCAGGGCGTGGGCGCCTGAAACTTCCACATCAACGCTTCCCACTCCCGAATCTTCGGATCGTTGCGCGTCGCGGCCGCCATCGCCTCGGCGTCATACCGCCCATCGTCCGTCTCCATCAGCATCACCATGCGCGTGCCGAGCCGGTAGATCTCCATCCCCGTCACGCCATGCGCATGCAGGTGCGCGCGCACCTCGGGCCAGATGTTCCGGTGATAAGCCTCGTACTCGGCGATCAGCGCCGGGTCGTCTTTCAGGTCGAGGGCGAGGCAGTGGCGCATGGTTCGTTCTGTCCGGTAGTCGATGGGAATGCAAGAGTGAGCGATCAGGTCAGCGCCCGGTCCAGGTGCGTATACCCACCGTCCACGAACACCCACTGCCCCGTCGTATGCGAAGAAGCCGTGTCGGAAAGCAGGAACACCACGCTGTTCGCAATCTCCTGCGGCGTGGTCATCCGGCGCCCCAGGGGAATCTTGTCGGTGATGGTCGCGAGCTTGCGGTCGGGCTCGTCGAAGGCCGAAATCCAGCGTTGGTACAGCGGCGTCATCACCTCGGCGGGAATCACCGCGTTGACGCGCACGCCGTCCTCCAGCAACGATGCGGCCCACTCGCGCGTCAGCGACAACTGCGCCCCCTTGGCCGCGGTGTAGCCGCTGGTATTGCCCTGCCCTGTCAGTGCCGTCTTCGAAGAGATGTTCACGATGGCCCCGCGGCTCGCCTTCAGGTGCGGCAGGCAGAAATGCGCCATCACGTAGTAGTGGATGAGGTTCCGGTCCAGCGACGCGATGAACGCTTCGCGCCCCGCTTCGAGCCCCACGCTGTCGTTCACACCCGCGTTGTTGACCAGCCCATCGATGCGCCCGAACTCCGCGACCGTGCTTTCGATCGCCTTGCCGCAAGCCGCCTCTTCCATCAGCTCGAACTGAAGAAACCGCGCCCGCGGCTGCAGCCCACGCAGTTCTTCTTCGAATGCCGCATCCAGCGGATTCTTCCCGCAGATCACCGGCACCGCCCCCTCGCGCGCGAGCGTGAGCGAGATGGCCGCGCCGATGCCGCTGCCGCCACCGGTGACGAGCACCACCTTGTCTTTCAGATTCAAGTCCATGACCGCGCGACGCCCTTCTTCTTGTTGCTCACTCACTTATCCACGAAAGCGGTAACGCTCGAGCGACGCAGGCTTCATCGTGATCGAGAAGCCCGCCTCCGTCGGCGGCATGTACGTCGCATCGCGCACCACGCAGGGCTCGACGAAGTGTTCGTGCAGGTGGTCCACATACTCGATCACCCGCCCTTCGCGCGTGCCCGAGATACAGAGGTAGTCGATCATCGACAGGTGCTGCACGTACTCGCACAGCCCCACGCCCCCGGCGTGCGGGCACACGGGCAGCTTGTACTTCGCGGCCATCAGCATCACCGCCAGGATCTCGTTCACGCCGCCGAGGCGGCATGAGTCGATCTGCACCACGTCGATGGCGCCGCGCATGATGAACTGCTTGAACATGATGCGGTTCTGGCACATCTCGCCCGTGGCCACCTTCACCACCGGCGCGATGCCTTCGCGGATCTTGCGATGGCCTTCGACGTCGTCCGGACTCGTCGGCTCCTCGATGAACCAGGGCTTGGCGAACGCGAGTTGCTTCACCCAGTCGATGGCCTGGTCGACCTCCCAGACCTGGTTTGCATCGATCATCAGATGGCGATCGGGCCCGAGCACCTCGCGCGCCACCGTCAGCCGGCGGATGTCGTCCTGCAGGTCGCGTCCCACCTTCAGCTTGACGTGGTTGAACCCCGCATCGACCGCCTCCTGCGCGAGCCGCCGCAGCTTCTCGTCGGAGTAGCCGAGCCAGCCCGCCGACGTGGTGTAGCAGGGGTAGCCCTCGGCCTTCAGCGTGGCGATGCGCTCCGCCTTGCCGATGGCCGCCTCGCGCAACAACACCAGCGCCTCCTCGGGCGTGATGCAGTCGGTGATGTAGCGAAAGTCGATGCAGCGCACCAGTTCCTCGGGGCTCATGTCCGCCACGAGTTGCCACACCGGCTTGCCTTCGGACTTGGCCCACAGGTCCCACACCGCATTGACCACCGCGCCGGTCGCCAGGTGGATCGCGCCCTTGTCGGGGCCGATCCAGCGCAGTTGGCTGTCCGACGTGATGTACCGCCAGAAGCGGCCCATGTCCTCGGCCACCCACTGCAGGTCGAGCCCGACGACCAGGTGGCGCATCGCCTCGATGGCCGCGCAGCAGATCTCGTTGCCGCGGCCGATGGTGAAGGTCAGGCCATGGCCTTCGAGCCCCGGCTGGTCGGTCTCCAGCACGACGTATGCCGCGGAGTAGTCCGGGTCGGGGTTCATCGCGTCGGAGCCGTCGAGCTGCTGCGACGTGGGAAAGCGCACGTCCAGTACGCGCATGGATCGAACGATGGTCATGAACAGGGTCTTCGGAGAGAAAAGGGATCAGTCGTACAGCACCGCGGCGATCTTGGGATCGGTGATGTTGGTCTTGTCGTACCAGAAGAAGCCCGTGTCCACGACCTTGGGCAGCTTCTCGCCCTTGATCGCCTTCACCGCCATCTCCACGGTCTTGTAGCCCATGCCCACCGGGTTCTGCGTGATCGCGCCGGCCATGCTGCCGTCGGCGATGGCGTTCTTCTGCTGCTTGCCCGAGTCGTAGCCGATGATCACGACCTTGCCGCTCCGCTTCATCTCCTTCACACCGTTGACCACACCGATGGCGGAGCCCTCGTTGGCGCCGAAGATGCCCTTGAGGTTCGGCGAGGCCTGCAAGATCGACTTGGTGATCTCGGTCGATTTCAGCTGGTCGCCGCCGCCGTACTGCACGCTCACGATCTTGATGTTCGGGTAGGTCGACTTGATGCGGTTCACGAAGCCGTCGCGCCGGTCCACGCCGGTGCGGCTGGTCTGGTCGTGCACCACGAGTGCCACTTCGCCCGACTTGCCGATCAGCTCGGCCATCTTGTCGGCGGCGAGCGCGGCGGCAGCCTTGTTGTCGGTCGTGGTGGTGGTCACAGGAATGTCGCTGTCCACGCCCGAGTCGAACGCCACCACGGGAATCTTCGCGGCCTGCGCCTTCTTCAAGAGCGGAATGGCGGCCTGGCTGTCGAGCGCTGCAAAGCCGATGGCCTGCGGCTTCTTGGCGAGCGCGGCGGAGAGCATGTCGATCTGCTTGTCGACCATCGACTCCGACTCGGGTCCCTCGAAGCTGACCTTCACCTTCAGGTCCTTGGCCGCCTGCTCGGCGCCGGACTTCACGGCCTGCCAGAACTGATGCTGGAAGCCCTTGGACACGAGCGGAATGTAGATCTCCTGCGCCTGCTGTGCCTGCTGTGCCTGCACCAGGCCCGACAGGCCGATGAGGGCCACGCCCAGCGTGGTGGTGACTGCTCTTCGTTGAATCATGCCAAGGTCTCCTGTGGTTGTAGAAATGAAATGGGGAAAGCAGGAAGCGGGGAGCGGTTCAGTGCTTGTTGCTGCTGCTGCGGCGGCGCAGGATGTCCGCGTACACGGCCAGGATGATGATCACGCCCGTGATCACCGTCTGCCACTCCTGTGCGACCGAGAGAATGCGCAGCCCGTTGGTCAGCACGCTCATGATGAAGGCGCCGATGATCGTGCCGACGATGGTGCCGGTGCCGCCGCTGAGCGAGGTGCCGCCGATGACCACGGCCGCGATGGCATCGAGTTCGTAGCCCTGCCCCAGCGCCGGCTGCGCGGAGTTCAGGCGCGAGGCAATCAGGAGGCCCGCGATGCCGCAAATGCCGCCGCTCACCGTGTAGACAACGACCTTCCAGAAGTCGGTGTTCACGCCCGACAGGCGCACCGCCTCCTCGTTGCTGCCGAGCGCGAAGGTGTAGCGCCCGAGGATGGTCCTGTTGAGCAGGATGCTCGCGGCCACGGCCACCAGGAACAGGATCAGCACCGCATTCGGAATCGGCAGCGACGGGATGAGATCGCCGATCAGCGAGTCCTGCGAAATGGCGGTGAAGCCCGGCGTGTCGTTGAAGTAGATCGGCTTGGTGCCCGAGATCACGAGCGACAGGCCCTTGAGCAGCATCATCATCCCCAGCGTCGCGATGAACGGCGGGATCTTGAGCTTGGCGATCAGCACGCCCGAGACGAACCCGGCCAGCGCGCCGAAGAAGATCGCCGCCGCGATGCCGAGCGCCAGCGGCATGCCCATGTAGGTGAGCACCACGCCGGCCATGACGGCGCAGAAGGTCATGAGCGTGCCCACCGAGAGATCGATGCCCGCGGTGATGATGACGAAGGTGCAGGCGATGGCCAGCACGCCGTTCACCGCGGTCGACTGCAGGATGCTCACGAGGTTGTCGGTCTGCAGGAACTGCGGCGACGCGAAGCTGAAGAACACCATCAGCGCGATGAGGCTGGCGAAGGCCAGGAGTTTCTGCCGCGTGGCGGGCCGAAAGAGCCGCGCTTTCAGCGAAAAGCCGGGCGCGTCCGGGGTGGCGGCGGCGGTGGTAGCGGTGGGGGTCGTCAAGGGGTTGTCTCCAGTCGTCATGCGGTGGCGGCAGCTTCACGCCGGGTGGCGAGCTGCATGATCTTTTCCTGCGAGGCTTCGCGCCCCGCCAGTTCGCCGGTGATGCGGCCTTCGCACATCACCAGCACGCGGTGGCTCACGCGCAATATCTCGGGCAACTCCGAAGAGATGATCACGATGGCCTTGCCCTCTGCGGCCAGTTCGTTGAGCAGCCGATAGATCTCGGCCTTCGCGCCCACGTCGATGCCGCGTGTGGGCTCGTCGAAGAAGAGCACGCTGCAGTCGCGCAGCAGCCACTTGGCGATCACGATCTTCTGCTGGTTGCCGCCCGAGAGCAGCCGCACCTGCTGGTGCACCGAAGGCGTCTTGATGTTGAGCTGCTTCACATAGCGCTTGCCGGCCGCCTCGATGGCCGCCTGGTCGATGAAGACGCCCATCGACAAAAATTTCTTCATGCTCGGCAGCGCGATGTTGGTTTCCACGTCCATGCCGGTCGCCAGGCCGAAGTGCTTGCGGTCTTCGGAGAGGTAGCCGATGCCGTGCGACACCGCATCCTCGGGTGATTTGATCGACACCTTCCTGCCGCGCACGAAAACCTCGCCCGCATCGATGGGGTCAGCACCGAACACCGCGCGTGCGAGCTCCGTGCGGCCCGCGCCCATCAGCCCCGCGAAGCCCAGGATCTCGCCTTTGCGCAGCACGAAGCTCGCATCGCGCACCATCGATCCGCGCGTGATGCCTCGCGCCTCCAGCACGATCTCGTTGCCCGAGGTGTCGGGAAAATCGTTCTCCACCTCGGTGAGCTGGCGGCCCACCATCATGGCGATCAGCGTGTCCATCGGCGTCGCGGCCATCGACACGGTGGCGATGTACTGGCCGTCGCGCATCACGGTCACGCGGTCGGCGATGCGCTTGAGCTCATCCATCTTGTGCGAGATGTAGACGATGGCTACGCCTTGCGACTTGAGCTGGCCGATGATGCGGAACAGGTCGGCCACTTCCTCGTTGTTGAGCGCTGCGGTGGGCTCGTCCATGATGAGCACGCGCGAGTCGAACGAGAGCGCCTTGGCGATCTCCACCATCTGCTGCTTGGCCACCGTGAGTTCGCCGACCGGCGTGTGCGGATCGAGCCGCAGGTTCATGCGATCGAAGATGCGCTGCGTCTCTGTGCGCATGGCATCCTCGTCGATGAAGAAGCCGAATCGCCCGCGCGGCTCGCGGCCGATGAAGATGTTCTGCGCGGCGCTCAGGTGGTTCATCAGGTTCAGTTCCTGATGGATGATCCCGATGCCCAGCGCCTGCGCGGCGCGCGGGCTCGCGATGTCCACGGGCCGGCCGTCGATCAGCACCTCGCCCGAGTCCTTGCTGTAGACGCCGGCCAGCACTTTCATGAGCGTGGACTTGCCCGCGCCGTTCTCCCCCATGAGTGCATGCACCTCGCCGGACCGCAGGTCGAACCGGGCCTTGTCGAGGGCGCGCACGCCGACAAAGGATTTGCAGAGGTCGCGGATGGTGACGATGGGTTGCATGGTGACGCGTTCAGTCCGTCGAGAGGTCATAGAAGCGTTGCGCCGTGCCCCGCCAGACTTGCGCCTGCTCGGTGGCCGAGAGGCCGCCGATGCAGGCCTGGCTGACCGCGATCCAGCCCGCGTAGTCGCCCGCCAGGTTGAGCACCGGCCAGTCGCTGCCCCACATGAGGCGCGCGGGGCCGAAGCTCTCGAGCAGGTGCTCCCACACCGGACGCACGACACGCGCCGCCATGTCGACATCGTGGTGTGCAGCCTGCGGCGATTCGCCCCAGAGGCCCGAGAACTTGCAGCACACCTGCGGCAGCGCCGCAAGCGCATTCATGTGCTTGCGCCAGATGGCAAAGGCTTCGCTGTCGCGTGCACCCAGCGGCGGTTTGGCCGCATGGTCGATCACCACGGGCAGTTGCGGCCACTCCTTCAGAAAGCGGATCAGCGAGGACAGATGCCGCGGCTGCACCAGCGCATCGAAACGCAGGCCCAGGCGCACCAGCGCCCGCACCGCATCGGGACGCGGCATGTGCGTGATCCAGTCGTCGTCGCGCAGGTCTTGCAGCATCGGCCGCACGCCCTTGAACCTGGGGTGCCGCGCCATGCGTTCGATCGACGCCACGGCATCGGGGCTGCTCAAGTCGACCCAGCCGACCACGCCGCCCACCACATCGTTCGCGGTGGCCAGTTCGAGCATGAAGTCGGTTTCGGCTTCCGAATCGGCGGCCTGCACCAGCACCGTCTGCTGTATGCCATGCGCTTGCAACAGGGGCGCGAGATGCTCGGGAAGAAAGTCGCGCACCAGCGGCGCGAGGGCGGGCACATCGGCGCGCAGCCACGCGTAGTCGCCGCGCGCGGGTCGCCAGAAATGATGATGCGAGTCGATGCGCTGTGTCATGCTGCTTGGCACCCTTCGTCTCTCGTCAGATGGTAACGCCGCCGTCGACGAGCACCACCTGTCCGGTCACGAAGCGCGACTCGTCGCCGAGCAGGTACACGACTTGCGGCGCGATGTCTTCGGCCACCGCGAGGCGACCCATGGGCTGGCGTGCGATGAAGTCGCGCTCGGCCTGCTCCGGGTCGGGCGCGGCGGCGATGCGCTCGCGCAGCGAAGGCGTGTCCACCGTGCCGGGGCACAGCGCATTGCAGCGCAGCCCCTGCTTCACATGGTCCGCCGCGAGCGCTTTCGTCATGCCGATCACCGCGGCCTTGGAGGCACCATAGGCAAAGCGGTTCGCAAAGCCCTTGACCGACGAAGCCATCGACGCCATGTTGACGATCGATGCACCACCGCCCTCCTTCTCCGCCTTGTCGAGCATGCCCGGCAGGAAGACGCGCACCATGCGGTACATGCTCTTGACGTTGAGGTCGAAGCTGAAGTCCCATGCGGCCTCGTCGCAATCGAGCACGCTGCCGTGGTGCACGTAGCCTGCGCAGTTGAAGAGGCCGTCGAGCGCGGGCAGTTCGGCGGCCAGCGCGGCGATTGCATCCGCGCTGCGCACATCGAGCACCGCCGTGCGGATGCCGGGCGATGTTTGCGCGAGCTTGTCGAGCAGCCCGGCGTTGATGTCGGTCGCGATCACCTGCGCGCCCTCGCGTGCGCAGGCCAGTGCGGTGGCGAGGCCGATGCCTTGCGCGGCTGCGGTGACGAGGATCGTCTTGTTCTGGAGTCTGTTGGAAGTCATCTGTTCATTGCGTCACGTGGGCGTGACATCGCGTTCTTCACCGTTGATGCGCACCCGCACCGGCTTCTTGTCGCGCGCCTTGTCCGCGACGATTTCATAGGAAGCGACCACGCCGTTCTTCCACGTGCAGCTCACGCGATAGCCGCCCCGCGCACGCAGTCCGTTGAATGCGCCGGCTGCCTTCCAGTCGTCCGGACAGGCCGGCAGCAGCACGATCACGCCTTCGTGGCTTTGCAGCAGCATCTCGGTCAGCGCGCCGGAGATGCCGAAGTTGCCGTCCATCTGGAACGGCGGGTGGTTGCAGAAGAGGTTCTGCAGCGTGTTGTAGGTCAGCAGGCCGCGCAGCATCGTCTGCGCGCGCCCGGCATCGCCCAGCCGCGCGAAGAGTGCGCAGCGCCAGGGCCAGGTCCACGAACGGCGGCTGTCGCCGGTCACCATCGATGCGGTGAACGGCTGGTTGGGCACCTCGCCGCAACGCGCCTTCAGCGACACCAGCGCAGCGGCGGCGAACGCGGGCGTCTTTGCAGGCGTGATCTGGCGCCCCGGGTACACGGCGAACAGATGCGAGGTGTGGCGGTGGTTGTCCTTGGGGTCGTCGATGTCCCCCTGCCATTCCTGCAGCTGGCCCCACTTGCCGATCTTGTTCGGGGCGAGCTTCGCCTGCATGCCGGCCACGGTCGCCTGATAGGCCGCATCGATGTTCAGCGTGCGGGCCGCGTCCAGGTAGTTCTGGAACAGGTCCCAGATGATCTGCTGGTCGTACATCACGCCGTCTTCGGTCGGCCCGTGTTCGGGCGACCAGCCGTTGGGCGCCACGAGCAGGCCGTCGGTGCGCAGCTTCAGGCGGTCCTCCCAGAACTGGCAGATTTCCTTGAGCATCGGATAGGCGGTATTGCGCAGGTAGTTCAGGTCCTGCGTGAACGCGAAGTGCTCGTACAGGTGCTGCGCATACCAGGCACTGGAGACGTTGTTCCAGTTCCAGGCGTTGCCGCCGAAGATGCTCTGGCTGGTGCGCGCCGTCCAGCCGCGCGTGGCGGCGCCGAAGGCGTTCCTCGTCGCGATCCGGCTCGGCTCGGCGACCTGCGAGACGAAGTCGACCAGCGGCGTGTGGCAGTCCGGGAGACCGGTGCTCTCGGCGCCCCAGTAGTTCATCTGCACGTTGATGTTGGTGTGGTAGTCGCTCGCCCAGGCCGGGGAATTGCTGTCGTTCCACAGGCCCTGCAGGTTGGCGGGCAGGCCGCCTTGCCGCGACGAACTGACGAGCAGGTAGCGGCCGTAGTCGAACATCGCCTGCTCCAGGCCCGGGTCCGCCGCGCCGCCCGCATAGCGCTCCAGCCGCTGGCGCGTGGACAGCGCCAGCGCGGCAGCATCACTTTCGCCCCACGTGACGCTGGCGCGCGACATGACCGCGCCGAAATCCGCGACATGCGCCTGGCGCAACGTGTCGTAGGTCTTCGCGGCGGCCGCCGCGAGCGCGGCCTGCACGCGCGGCGCGGGGTCGGTGCTGCGCCAGCCGGCGGCGTAGTCCAGCTTGTAGTCGGTGCGCGCATCGACCAGCAAGGTGAGGCTGGTGCACTGATCGAAGCGCAGCGCATTGCCGGCCACGGCGAGCTGCCCGTCTTCCTTCACCACCTGCACCGTGCAGGCGTATTTCAGGCTGTTGGCCAGGGTCCCGCTGAATGACACCTGGCCCGCGGCGGCATCGGCCGTCGCGGTGGCGCTCTGCTTGGAGGTCAGTGCGAGCGTGCCGGAGAACGCGCGCGCATCGCTGGCGGTGTAGCGGAACACCATCACGTCGTCGACCTTGCTGGCGAAAGCCTCGCGCACGAACTTGCGGCCGCCGGTACTGAACTCGGTGGTGTGCACGCCGATGCCGAGATCCAGCGTGCGGCGGTAGCCCGAAGTGGCCGCTTCGGCGCCCGGCTTGAGGTCGACACCCGCAAGCGCGATCTCCGCCACCTGGAAGTGGCTCACGCCCGCCTTGGGCACGAAGGCGAACCGGTAGAAACGGTAGGCCGTCGTGTTGGCAAAGCTGAACGCCTTGGCTTGCGCGCGCGATTCGAACGGTGCAGGCAGCGAGCGCGTGTCCAGCGAGGTCCATGTCGCGCCGTCGTTCGATCCCGCGAAGGTCCATTGCTGCGGATCGCGCGCCGGTACGTCGTTGGCGCTCGTCAGCGTGTAGGCCGCGACGACGGCCGCCTGCGGCAGCTCGGCCTGCCAAAGCACCAGAGCGCCCGGGCCGTCGATGCACCACTTGGTTCCGCTGCTTCCATCCACGCTCCTGGCCACGCCTTCGCTGGCAGAGGCAGTGCCTTGCGGCGCGGGCCAGGTCACCTGGGGCGACGCCGCGCCCCCGGTGAAGGCGAGCGCGATGTCGCCGAAGGCCAGGTAGCTGCCGAAGCCCGTCACGCTCGTGTCGAAGGCATCGTCGTTCTTGCCGGCGAGCGCGTTGTCGTAGTTGTTGACCCCACCCCACAGGCTCTGCTCGTTGAACTGGATGCGCTCGTTGAAGGCGCCGCCGAACAGCATCGCGCCGAGGCGCGCGTTGCCGATGGGCAGCGCCTGCGATTCCCAGTCGGAGGCCGGGCTGTCGTACCAGAGGGCACGCGACGCGATCTTGGCCGGCGCGAACAGCGCGGGCGTTTCCACCGAGGCGATCGGCTCGCCTGCGCCCGCTGCCGGAGCGGCCGCTCCGGTGCCGCCGGCCGGCAGCCCGCCCGATGCCGCACCGCCACCACCGCCGCCGCATGCCTGCAGCACCGGCAGCATGGACACCGCGCCGCTGAGCTTGAGCAGCGCACGGCGCTGGAGGTCTTGAGGATTGCGCGTCTCGTTCATGGATCGCCTCCTGCTTCAGAACGTATGGCTGATGCCGAAATACGTACCCGACTGCTTGCCGCCCGCGGCCGGGTTGTTGTTGGTGGCTTCCACCGAGAAGTTGGCGGTCTCGCTGTTGTAGACCTTGCCCACCGATGCGTAGAGCAGCGTGCGCTTGGAGAGCGCGTAGTTCGCGCCCAGCATGTACAGGTTGGCGCTGCCCGCGTTCCGGTTCTGCGTGACGCGAAACATCGAGCCGATCAGCGTCAGCCACGGCGTGATCCTGTAGTTGGCGCCGACCCAGTAGTGGTTGGCCTTGCTCGGCGCGCTGAGCGGCGCATCGGGCGCCGACAGCCGCTGGTAGCCGACGAACATCTTCAGGTCGTCGAAGAAAGTGGCGGTGCCGCCGAGCGTGAGCTCCTTGGACTGATTGAAGAGATCGGAGTACTTGCCGTTCTTGTCGCGCGCCAAGTCGTAGATGGCGCGCACTTCGAACGAGGGCGCGATGTACGAGACCGAGATGCCATCCTTGCGCAGCTTCGTGAAGCCGTCGGTCTGCTCGCCCAGGCCCGTTTGCACGGTGGCGCTGAAGCCGCCCCAGGTCGGCGTCGTGTATTCGACGCCGTTGTCGTTGCCCTGCCAGTTGCGCCCGCGCACGAGCGTCGCCGTGCCGATGAACTGCTGGCCCGTCGGGTCGATGTACCAGACGTCGTTGGCGATCGACAGGTTCTTGCCCAGCACCAGCTTGCCCCAGTAGTCCTGCAGGCCGACGTAGGAGCGGCGGTTCAGCAGCAGGTCGGCGCCGTTGGGCTTGGCCTTGGGCAGGTCGAAGCCGCCTTCCAGCACGAAGAAGGCGGCCATTCCGCCGCCCAGATCCTCCGTGCCCTTCACGCCCAGCATGCTGGTGCCCCATTGGTTGCCAGCCGCGCGCCACAGGTGGCCCCTGCCCTGGCCCGCGTCGTTGGCGATGTTGTTCTGGTAATCGACGCCTGCCACGGCGCGACCGTAGAGGGTCACGCTGCTCTGGGCCTGGGCGTTCGTCGCGCCGAGGCCGAGGCAGGCGCACAAGGCGCCCACCACGGCGCTGGTTCTGGAATTCATCTTCTTGTCTCCTGTTGTTTTCTGAATGGATGGATGCGGACCGGGAACAGGTACTGGTGTGTGACAGCCCTTTTGGCCTGACCAATTTGGTATGACCACTTTGCCATATTGATTAATTGGCCTTACCAGAACAAACCCTTTTCGGGTTATCCCGAAGAGAAGGCAGCGAAATAAGCGAAAAGTAGGCGTTTGAAGATGTCAAACTGGCATGACCAGATCGCCTTCCGTTTCCGCATCGACGCCATGCAGCCTTCCGCCAAACCCAACGACACCCGCCGGCTCTACCAACAGATCGCGGACCAGATCCGGGCTTTCATCCGCGACCGCAACCTGCCCGCCGGCGCGCGGCTGCCCCCGGAGCGGGAACTGGCGTTGCAGTTGGGGGTGTCGCGGCCATCGCTGCGCGAGGCGCTGATCGCCCTGGAAATCGACGGGCGCATCGAGATTCGGATGGGCTCAGGCGTCTACGTTTGCGCGTCGCACGACGCGCCCGAGCGCGCAACGCCGGCGGTCGGCGAGAGCCCGTCCGAAATGATGCAGGCGCGCGCGATGCTCGAAGGCTCGGTGGTCACGCTGGCTTCGGCGCGCGTCACGCCGCCGCTTCTGGAGCGCGTGAGGGCATCGCTGGAAAGCATGCGCCAGGACGGCCTCAATGGCCGCACGCAGATCGAGAACGACCGGCGCTTTCACCTCGCCATCGCGGAGATGACGGGCAACTCGGTGCTCGTGCGGCTGGTGGGAGAACTGTTCGACGGGCGGCACAGCCCGATCTCGTCGCGCATGAGTGCGCGCACCGAGGATTCGCAAGCCTGGAAGGCGGCGTTCGTGGAACACGAGGCGATCTACCGCGCGCTGGAAGCGCGCGATCCGCAGGCTGCGGTGGCGGCGATGCTCCATCACCTGAGTGCATCGCATGCGCGGTGGACGGCAGAGTCCACGCCGACCTCCGCGGAATGAACGGCGAGCGCCGCGCTGAACAGCGGCGCTCCCGATCAACCTGCGTCAGTCCGCGTAGACGCCGGCCGCCTTGATCACAGGCGTCCACTTCGCAATCTCACCCACCACGAACTTCTTGTGGCCCGCCGGTTCGATGCGGCCGTCGGTCGCGACCACGGCGCCCAGCAGCTCTTCGCGCTTGATGAAGTCCGGGTCCTTCAGCGCCACCTTCAGCGCATCGTTGAGCTTCTTCAACACCGGTGCCGGCGTGCCCTTGGGTGCGTACAGGCCGTGCCAGATCGTGACCTCGAAGTTCTTCAGGCCCGCTTCGTCGAGCGTGGGCAGGTCCTTCAAGAGCGGCGTGGTCAGGCGCTTGGGCGTGGTCACCGCATAGGCCTTGACCTTCTTCGCCTCGATCTGCGGCGAGGTGTTGGTGCTCTGGTCGCACAGGAGGTCGATCTGGCCGCCGATCAGGTCGGTGATGGCCGGCGCGGTGCCCTTGTAGGGCACGGGCGTCATCTCGGTCTTGGTCGCGCTCTGGAAGAGCAGGCCGCACAGGTGCGAGGCCGATCCCACGCCCGCGTTGCCGATGTTGATCTTGCCCTTGTTGGCGGCGATCCAGGCCGTCAGCTCCTTGTAGTTGTTGGCCGGCAGGCTGGGCTTGGAGATCAGCGTCATCGGCACGTCGTTGACGATGCCCAAGTACTCGAAATCGGTCTCGACCTTGAAGGGCACGTTGCGCACCAGCGTCGGCACGGTCGCCATCGCGATGTGGTTCAGCAGCAGCGTGTAGCCGTCGGGCGTGGCGCGCGCCACCTTGGCCGCGCCGATGGAGCTGCCGGCGCCGGGCACGTTGTCGATGATCACGCTCGCGCCGCCCAGCGGCTTGCGCAGCGCCTCGGCCAGGTCGCGCGCCACGCGGTCGGTCGGGCCGCCGGCCGCGAAGGGCACGACGATGGTCACGGGCTTGCCCGCGGGAAAGTCCTGCGCATGTGCGCCAACGACAAAGGCAATCGCTGCGAAAGCGAACAGTTTTTTCATGAAGGTCTCCGTCAAGGTCAAAGAAGAAAAATCAGGGGGCGCGCGAAGGCACGCGGCTCTCGAGCGTGGGCGGTTGCCATTCGGGCTTGATGTGGCAGCCGTTCTTGCCGTCGGTGTCGTAGCGCGGCGCAAGCGAGGCGCAGCGTTGCGCCAGGCTCTGGGGCGTGGGTTTCTCGCCCTTGTCGATCCAGTCCATCAGCGCGCCGAAGAGCGCGGGGTATTCCGCATCGCTGAGGTAGCTGTGCTCGCGCTCGGCGCTGAAGCTCTGCACCAAGTTGCCGCCTGTACCGGCCGCGTCGCGGATGCGGCGGTAGGCGTTCTCGAGTTCGACGAACGCGGTCGGGTCGTCGATGGCGTGCAGCCCGACCGTGGGCAGCGAGGTGCGGCCCGTGGGCTGGCTGTCGGCCGCGAGCGCGCCCTTGGCTTGCGGGTCGGCCGCGTAGCGCAGCACGCCGGCGTTGAGCGCTGCATCGTCGGCAGAGCCGCTGTAGACCACGCCGATGTTGCCGAAGGGATTGCGGCCGTTCAGGCGCTTTTGCACCAGGTCCTGGAAGAGCCACGTCGCCCAGTTCAGATGGCCGAGGAGCGAGCGCTCCTGGATCTTCACGACCGAAAGAATGGTCTTCAGGCGCGCTGCCTGCTCGGGCGTGCGCTGCGCGGCGGGCATGCCGACGCCGGTGCATTCCTTGACGCGCGCGGCGAGTTCGGCGCGCGTGAGCTTCGAATCGAGCGGCAGGCCCATCCACAGCGGGTACTGCGGCTCGTCCGGGCGCGGATGGTTGCGGCAGACGTACTGGTAGACCACGCGCAGGTCGAGCCGAAAGTCGTAGGCGCTGTTGCCGCCGCCGAGCACGCCGCTGGTGAGCAGCAGGCCGGCGTACGGGCTCTTCGCGTCGCCGACAGGTGCATAGAGTTCGGCAGCCTTCGCCGCCACGCCCGCGCCGTAGCTCTGGCCGTGCAGCAGCGTGCGCCTGGGCTGGCCGAAGTGGCGCACGAAGATCTGGCGCAGGCGCTCGGTGTCTTCGGCCGCCATCGTCACGCCGTAGCCGCCGCGCCGGTAGGTGGAGCCGGCCCAGGCGTAGCCGGCCTTCACGGTGATGGCCCAGCGCTTGAGGTCTTCCTCGCTGCGTTCGAGCTTGGGCGGACCGGTCTCGGGGCCGCCGTGGGCGTGCATCACGAGGACGCGGTTCCAGTCCTTCGGAATGGCGATCCAGTAGAGCGCGCCCGTGCCGTCTTCACCGGTGTAGCAGCGCGCGGCCTCGGGCACGGGTGCCGGGCAGGTCGCGGGCTTCGGCGCGCTGGGCGCCGCGTGCGCGGACAGCAGCGGCGTCGCGCCGATCAGGGCGAAGGCGGCAAGGTGCGAGAGGTGCTTTTTCAATGGCGTACTCCGAGTTCCAGCGCCGCGTTCGTTCCTGTCGTGGCAGTGGAGAGGAACACAAGGACGCCGCTGTTAAAGATCAAGTTGCCGGGCCTGCCCGCATCAGCCTGAGCCACCCCAGCCACAGGCGCGTTGTAAGCCAAGGCTGCGGCCGCTCCGCCCAGATTGAATGCGCTGCTGGCCACAGTGGCATCGTGGTTCTCTCCATTCACGCTCAACATTGCGTAGTTGCCGTCAGCCGCGCCAGACGCCAGGTTCAGCGAAGCAAGGACGCGCAGGCCCTTAGCGACGTCTGTGCCGGCGGTCGGAGTAAAGGACTTGGGCATCAGATGCAGCGGTACCACGACACCATTGACCAGTCCGACCACCAGCGAGCCGCTGAGCGTACCGCCGGTCGTGACGGCTTTGCTGGTCGCCAACGTGGTGAAGACGTCGAACGCCCCGCGCGCAGCGCTGTAGCTGATGTAGCCCTTCTCGGTATTTGCGCAGTTGGCGACGTAGTCCATGAAGCCGGTCGGCGCCGGCGCCGAATCACGGCTGCAATACTGGAAACTGCCATCGGCGCGCAACTTCATAGCCGCTCCATAACCGGTCGCAACGGGTTCGTTTTGCAGCACGCCCGCCGCGTTGAATGTGCCGTCGATGGCGCTGAAGTCACCGGGCGTGGCAGTGCCGTCAAAAGTCTTCTGGAAGGCCAGCAGCGGCGTGAAGCCCGTGCCGATCGGCGCCTTCACGCCGCCCGACAGCACACCGCCAGCCCCGAAGCTGAAAATCGCTCCACTCTCAGCGTTCCTGTAGCTGCAATTGCCGTGTGCCACCAGAGAGCCGCTTTGCGCCGCGCGGGCTGTAACTCCCACAGTTGTGTCGAAGATCACGGTGTAGGCCATGGTGGCCGGGTCGATCTGCACGCGCAGTTCCTCGCCGAAGCCGTCACCACCCTTGTAGCTCGTCACCACTGCGGGCAGGTTTGGGCACGCCAGCGGATCGCCGACCTCGGTCACGCAGCTGTAGTTGACCGCCGCATCCAGGCTGCCGCTGCCACCGTACCTGGGCCACGACGGAAACAGGCACAGCGGACGCGTGCGGCCGTATGTCGCGGGCACCGCATCGACCGCTACGCCGGTGGCCGGCGCAAGGCCGCCCTCGACCCAGCCTTCGAGCGCCGCGAGCGAATCCCAGTTGGGAATGAACACGCCCGTACCGTGACCCATGCCGGGTACGGTGTGGAAGCGCATGCCCTTGTCCACCGCCGCCTGGCCCAGGGTGGCGACGACCTGCTTGTAGTAGTCGATGGTCGAGTTGTTGCTGATCACCTCGTCGGCCAATCCGTGCAACATGATGATTCGCCCGCCGTGGTCGAAGAACGGCGCCAGGTTGGGATTGGTCGCATCGGTGAGATTCGACACCTCTGTCACTCGCGCCGCGTACATGCCCGGATTCTGCGGATCCAAGGTCAACGTATCGAAGCCGGCGTTGCGCGTCACGAAGAATTTCGCCCACTGGTCGCCGGTGACGTACATGTTGGCGTCGGCCGAGGTCGCCGGGTTTTTCGGCACCTTGGTCGTGCCGAGGTCGCGCGTGGTGTACGGCCCCGCAACCTGCGTGCCCTCGAGGAGGTTGTAGCCGCCCGCGCGCTTGACGCCGTTGGCCAGTGGATAGCTGAGGTTCAGTGGGGCCTCGATGGCGCGAACGGTCTGGATCTGGGCTTCCGTCAGGCAGGTGTCGCCTGTCGAGATGTTGCCGGGACAGCGCGGCAGCGCGGCGAGGACCTGCTCGTTCAGCTTGCGGCAGCTCTCAACATTGCTCACGATGTTGTCGACCGCGCCGTCGAGCTTGTCGCAGGCCGCCTTCACGGCGTTCTGCACCAGCATCGTCTGGCCCACGGTCATCCAGCCCGCACCGCCGTTGTTGTAGAGCGCACGCCCCACGGCCACGTTCGACAGCCGCGTGCCCGTGTAGTTGAGCGCGGGCTCGTTGGCGATCACGCCGTCGTAGTCCAGCGGCCAGCGCTGGATGTAGCTGAGCGCATCGCGCCCGCCTGTAGACGTACCGAGGAAGTAGGCGTGCTTGGGCTTGACCGCATAGCGCGCGAACACCAGCGCCTGCGCCACGTCGCGCGTCTTCTTGAGCGACAGGCCGCCGTAGTTGGCCAGTTGCTCGTCGTTGGCCGCAAACCTGCCGTCGGTGATGCTGCTCGATTGGTGGCCCGAGTCGTCGCCGTAGGTGGCGTACCCGAGCGCGAGCGGCGCGGGCTTGCCGGCGGGGCCGAAGCGGATCACCTCGGTGCCGTCGATCAGCACGCCATCGAAGCCGCCGCCGCCGAAGTGGATGGTCTTCTGGTTCCACTTCTCGGGCAGGTTGACCGCGAAATTGATGGACTGCGAGGTCGGATCGACCGGCTGGATCGTCCCGCGCACCTTGCAGTAGTCGCCATTGGGGTTGCCGGCAGCGCCCGCCGCCACGGCCGTGGCGCTGACGACAGTCGCGCCGCCCGTGGGCAGGCTGATGAGCGACGCGGGCAGGCTCTTGCCCGCGAGGTCCGCGCAGGCCACCGCCGGCACCACGGGCGGGGGCGGCGGGTTGTCGGGCGGGCCGCCGCCGTCTGCCGGCGGGTTGTTCGGCACGATCGGGAAGAAGCCGCTGCCGCCGCCTCCTCCGCCACCGCCGCCGCAAGCGGCCAGGACCAGTGAAACCAGCGAAATGCCGATCGCGGGGCCGAACGAACGGCGGGCGCGACGAGCGGCGTCAATCATCGAGAAAATCGAGTGGGGGCGCGGTGTGCGCATGGTCTTGTCTCCGGCATGCGGCCTCGGTGGGCCGCTCTTTTTTGAAAGGGCGGCCGGACGATAGGTGCACGGGTGACCTAGGGTCAAATAAAATAAAAGTACACATCCGATACGAAAAAAATATGGAGTCAACGTGGAGCTAGCGTGGAGATAAGACCGCTGCGGTACTTCGTGGCCGTTGCCGAGACCGGCCACATGACGCGCGCCGCCGAGCAGTTGGGCATCCAGCAGCCGCCGCTCAGCCAGACCATCAAGGCGCTGGAGCGCGAGCTGGGCGTGCTGCTGTTCCGCCGCCATCCGCGCGGCGTGGCGCTTACCGATGCGGGCCGCCTCTTCCAGGTCGAGGCGCTGCGCATGCTGCAGGACATGGAGGCCATGAAACAGCGCATGGCGCGCGTGGCCAATGGCGAGGTCGGCACGTTGGCGGTCGGCTTCACCAGCTCGGCCGCTGCGCACCGCTTCGTGCCCGAGGCACTGCGCGCCTTTCGCCGCGAGCACCCGGGCGTGGAGTTGCAGCTGCGCGAGAACAACGCGGCCGAACTGACCGAAGCGCTGGCGGCCGGCCGCCTGCATTGCGGCTTGCTGCGCGTGCCGGTGGCGCGACCCGAGGGACTGATCTTCGAGACGCTGCTGCGCGAGCCGGTGCTGGTCGCGATGCCGAGCGACCACCGTTTTGCCCTCGCCCGCAGCAAGGCCTCGCGCCCGCTGCCGCTCGCGCGGCTGTGCGAGGAAGGCATCATCCTCGTGCGCCGTCCGGGCGCGCCGGGCCTCTATGCCGAGCTGCTGGCGCTGTGCCACGCCAAGGGCCTGCGCCCGCGCGTGGTGGCCGAGGTGGACCGCATGATGACCAACCTGAACCTCGTGGCCGCGGGTGTCGGCCTGTCGGTGGTGCCGGCCTCGATGACCGGCGTGCACGCGCATGCCATCGCCTACGCGCGGCTCGCCGACGGCGGCCAGCTCGACGCGCCGCTCACGCTGGTGTCGCGCGCGGAAGAAGACAACCTGCCCGCGCAGCATTTCGCCGCGCTGCTGCGCAGGCATGCGAGCGAGAACCCCGGGTCATGAGCGTTGCCCTGCTGTCCCGCCGGCGCTTCGTGCACCGCACGGGCGCCCTGCTGGCAGCCGCCTGCGCCATGCCGCCACAGTTGCTGCACGCCGCAACGGCTTCATCGCCGTGGCCGAATCGCCCGATGCGCCTGATCGTGGTCTATCCACCGGGTGGCGTGAGCGACGGCATGGCCCGCGTGCTGGCCGACCCGCTTTCACAAGCGCTGGGCGTGCCGGTGCTCATCGAGAACCGCGCCGGCGCGGGCGGCAGCATCGGCATGGACGCGCTTGCGCGCGCGGCGCCCGACGGCTGCACCCTCGCCTTCTCCGCCATCAGCCCGCTCACGCTGCATCCGCTGATCGCGCGCGTTCCCTACGACCCGCTGCGCGCTTTTGCGCCGGTGGCGAGCGTGATGCGCACGCCGGTGCTGGTGGTCGGCACACCGGCCTTTGCGGGACACGGCTTTCGCGACCTGATCGCGCGCGCCCGCAGCCAGCCCGGCGCAGTGCGCTGGGCCACCTCGGGCGTCGCCACCATCGGGCACCTCGTGCTGGCGCAGGTGCGCGTGCAGAGCCGCACCGACATCACGCACATTCCTTATGCGGGCGGTGGACCGCAGCTCAACGATGCGCTCAGCGGGCAGTTCGAAGTGCTGTCGACCAACGTCGCGGCGCAGCAGTTGCAGTACATCGAGGGTGGGCGGTTCCAGGCGTTGGCGGTGGGGGCGCCGGCACGCATCGAGGCGCTGCCCGATGTACCGACGCTCGCGGAGCTGGGATACGAGCGGGCGAATCGCGATTCGCTCTTCGGCGTGTTCGCGCCGGCGCGAACGCCAACGGCGGTGGTGCAGCGGCTCAACGCGGAAATCAATCGCGTGCTGCGCAGCGATGCGGTGCGCTCGCGGTTAAGGGCGGCCTACAACCTGCCGGCCGGGGGAAGCATCGAGGACTTCGCGCACGAGATCGCTGTGGACCGGCGGCGCAACCGGGCGCTGGTGGCGGGGGATCGGTCGCAGTTCGACTGAATGCTTGTGCTGCAGCCTGACGCCATCAGACGGCTTATCGGGCGGGCAGGCGATTAATTTCGGCGACCCGCGCCATTGATCCCACTACTTATTCATCTTCGGCCCCAGAGAAACACTCAAGGCTACACGGATGACCTTGCAACTTGCCTACATCTCAATATTTTATATTTTTCTTGAGCGCAACACCGAATTGAGATTCACCGATCAATGACTACTGCAATTTTAATTATTTTTGAAAAAAATTTAAAGCCGAAAATCAATATTGTGCAAATCACTAATCAATTGCACATCAGCGCCATACTCTTTTTGAGGCGGCTCGTGTTCGGCAAGCTTCTGGTAGAGCGCACGCAGGTATCCAGGCTTGTCTACGATTTCATCAAGTGGTAAAGCATGCGGCACCACAGCACGCCAGTACCGCTCAAGGTCACGCGATGAGAGAATAAATTCAATAGCTTCCAATACTCGTTTTTTGCTCATGGGTCCGTACGTCTCAAAGTCCGTCTTCATCGCGTCAAACAGCTTGGCGCGGCAGCCCTCGTCGTTGATATGAAAATCGTCTATATCATCATCGCTCATCGAAAAAAGGTAGTAATACATCTTTGAAATGTACCCAAGAAAGATTTGCATGAATTAAGGAATAGGAAGTTGTGGGAAAGCTGTAATGATGCCATAAGGGCCTTTGAAGACAGTTGCTTGCCTGGTGGTTTCTGGACAGCCACCACCGCTTCTAAAGCCCTCTCCAATTACCCGCTTCATGTCGACGGTCGCTTCATTTTTACCGGTCCTATTCATTTCCTGTTTTGCTCTTTGAATGGCATCCAGCTGGTCTATATTATTTAAAAATCTAGTTGAATCCGGACCGCTGCCTTTCGGTATTTTGCAGGGTTTGTCCGGCGGTACCCCCGTTGTAGCGCGTCTCTCCTGTGCTGCCATGGTTGTATGCGCCCCGTGACGGGAATACGCATGACCGCCCGAGACGGCGTCGTGATCTTGCAGAATTTTTCCTGCTCGACGATTTGCTCGATTGCCGGCTAACCCAAGAGGATCAATCCATTCTGAAGGGTTGGGCGCATATTGCTGAAAATTTAGCCCGCCGGCAAATTTAATGGGATCTTTCGATACGAACCGCCCCACCACCGGGTCGTAATACCTGAACCGGTTGTAGTGCAGCCCGGTTTCCTCGTCCAGATACTGCCCCTGGAACCGGATTGGATTCTTCAGCCCCGCCTTCCTGGCGGCCTCGCTGATGGTGAGCCTGGCTTCACCCCACGCCTTGTAGTTCGCTTCCCATGCGATGTTTCCGCCCTCATCGGTCAACTCCATCGGCGTTCCGAGGTGGTCGCACTGGTAGTAGTGGATGTTCTCCAGCGGCGCTGGCGGCTCCCCGTCCTGCCCCAGCCCCGGCTCGTACACCCCGTTGTACAGCGGGTCCTGATCCAGGTCGTAGTTGCCTTGCGCATCGGTGTACGTGCGCGTCGCGCCGGCAGGCCGCCTCAGGAAGTTCTGCGTGATTCGTCCCCGTGCACTGGCCTGCAACACCGGCACGAAGCTGTTGGGCTCGAACACGTAATGCACCGTCCGGTTTCGAGCCGCCTCCGACTCCCAGGCCATCTGGTCCCCGTCCCATCCGAAGAGCACCGCGCCAAGGCCGCGCGCCTGCATCTGGCGCCGGTATTCGGCCGCGTGGTACTGGCTGCCGTCCATCGAACTGGTGATGACGTTGGGTTCGCTGCACTTGGCAATGCGCCGGCCCAGCGGGTCATACAGAAATGATGTGCGCGTGTCCTGCGTGCGCGCCTCGGCAAGGCGGCCCAAGGCATCCCACGCGAAGCGCGTGCGCTGGCCGTTGTGCCGCCGCTCGACCATGTTGCCGCGGCTGTCGTACTCGAAGTGCGTGCCTGCGTAGTCCTTCACCAGGTTGTTCAGGATCGCCGGGATGCTGTGGATCGCCCCAGCCTCTCTGGCCGCCGGCGCCATCGGGTCCAGGATGTTGCTGGCCGGATCGAACGCGAAGGTCTCGGTGCCCAGTTGGCTCCGGGCTTGCAGCAGCCGGCCCACAGGGTCGTAGCGGTAGCTCAGGCTGCCGCGGCGGCTGTCGCCGATGTCGGTGAGCTGGCCGGCGCGGTCGTAGCTGTACTTGCGCTGGATGCCCAACGCGCTGGCGTTCGGAATCGAACGAGAAGGGCCGCCTCGGCTCTGGCCCAGTCTGTCCACGCGACCGAGCACCTGGGCCTTCAAGCGCCCAGCGGGGTCGTACTGCTGCTCCTGCGCTACCTCGTTGGCCTGCGTGCGCTTGACCTCCCGATGCAGGTCATCGCGCTCGATCTGCAAGGCCTCCATGTCGTCAAGCATCAGTCCGTGCACGTGGCCCGAGCCGTAAGTCAGCCAGGTGGTGGTGTGGCCATCGGGGCGCGTGGTCTGGATGCGGTTGCCCAGTTCGTCGTAGCGGTGCTGCCAGACGGCCGTCAGCGGCTGGCTGCCCGGTCGGCCTTGTTCGTCGATCAGGTAGTGATGGTGCTCGGTCCTCACATTGCCGGCGGCATCGGGGAACCATTGCAGGTGGATGTGCGGGTTGCGGGCATCGATGAGTTGCCCGTTGCCGTCGTAGGCGTAGCTGTCGGTTTGGATGCTCTGCAGATCCAAGGTACGCCTGCGGGGATGACCGTCCGGGTCCCTCGACTCGATGTACAGGCCCGCGGTGCGCTTCGTCAGACGCCCCGTGGGATCGAAGTCGAACTGGGTGACCGCATCGCCTTCGGTGACCTGGCGCAGCACGCCGGTGGCGGGGGTATAGCCGTAGGCGGTCCTGCTGCCGTCGAACTGGACCTCGGACCGCAGCTTGCCCAGCGGGTCGTAGCTGAAGCTGTGCGTGCGGCCGTTCTCGTTGCGCAATGCCGTCAGGCGGCCCAGGCGGTCCCACTGGTACTCGATGGTGTGGCGGTTGGCGTCCAGCCGCTGGGCGATGAGGCCGACCGCGTTGTATTCGTAGCGCGTCTCGCGGTGCAAGGCGTCGCGATGGAGCAGCAAACGGCCTTCTGCATCATGCACAAGTTGTTCCTGGGAACCGTCCGGGTTGACGATGCGTGCCAGTTGACCGCGCTCGTAGTGGTACTGGGTGGCCTCCCCGGCGGCGTTCTCTGCCTTCAGCAGGTGCCCGCTGTCGTCATAGGTCCAGCTCGAAGTCTTGCCCGAGCAGTCTGTGTAGGCCGTCAACTGGCCCGCATCGTCATAGGCCAGCTGCTTCTTGCCGCCCCTGGCATCGGTGATCTCCACCGGCAGGCCGTGTTCGTTGTAGGCGTACTCGGTCTTGTGGCCCAGCGGATCGATCTCCTCGATGAGGTTGACGCCCTCGTAGGTGCGCTTCCAGGCATGGCCTTCGGCATCGCGGATGCCGGTGAGGTTGTCCATGTCGTCGTGGGCGAAGTGCACCGTGCTGTGGTCGGCGCGCGTGTGGCTCACGAGGTTGCCGTGCGCGTCGTAGGTGTAGTGATCGCTGCTGCCATCGGCATGCAAATGCCGCGTGATGTTCTTTAGCGCATCGCGGAAGAACCACTCTTCGTGCGCATAGAGCATGCCGTCCGCGCCGCGGACTTCCGGATGAACGATGCGATAGGTGTAGCCGAGGAAGTCGAAGTAGTAGCGCGTCTGCGCCCCAAGCGCATCGACGACGGTGGCCAGACGAACGTGGTTGTTCCAGACGATGGTGGTGTCGAAGCTGCCGTCGTCGGCGTACTCGCGGTATGCCCTGGCCCGGGCGCTGTTGCTTGCATGCAGGTCCACTGCGTTGCCATCTTCGTGTTCCCATTGAAGATGAATGCCGCGCCCCGTGCGGTCCGTGTACCTGGAGATCAGGTGGGTGCTGGCCGTCTCGCCTGCGCGCCGGTATTCGTAGTGCCAGCTTTGCTCGTTTTCATCCTGGGCGGCAATGAGATCGCTGCTGCCATCGGCCGACATCCGATAGGTGTAGGCGGCCAGTTGACGCACGGCCTGCCCATCCTGCACAAGCCACAGGCTTTGGATGCGGCCGTGCGCGTCGATGGCGGTGCTCACATGAACCTGGCCGCTGACAATGTCCGAGAGCTGCCCGCCTTCGTGGCGATAGGCCAACTCGGTCGTTTGACCGGCACGCGTGCGCTGGCTTGCCAGACGGTAGTGCACGGCTTTGTTCCTGGTGCGCGCTGTGCCCTCGTGCACGAACCGGGGGGCGAGCTCGAAGGTCTCGACGTAGTCTCGCCCGTGGCTCAGGACAAGCACGCCGCCATTGCCTCGCCCGAGGGTGAGGTCCTCGATGGCGTTGTGATGCACCTGGCCCGCATTGC
The DNA here is from genome assembly GCF_030812215.1 of Variovorax boronicumulans. Lineage (GTDB taxonomy): Bacteria > Pseudomonadota > Gammaproteobacteria > Burkholderiales > Burkholderiaceae_C > Variovorax > Variovorax boronicumulans_C. The sequence continues at coordinate 192,573 of NZ_JAUSSG010000009.1, forward strand.
CATGCTCGGGCTCTGCCAGCTTGGGAAAACGATGCTCGCGACCGTCGGCAGCGAAGTAGCTCAGGCTGCCGTCCGCAGCCTGGTCGATGCGGGTGGTGTAAGGACTGGTCCAGCGAGCGCCAAGGCAGGCGCTGGTGCCGGCATGCCCCGATCGAGGCTGCGAGTTGTCATAGGCCGCCAGGCGCGAGTGGTACGTGCGGCTCCAGACGATGGGCATGTGGCCCGGCAATGCAAAGTCGGTATGAACAAAGGTTTCACTGCCAGATGCAAAGCTGATGGCGTTGGGCGTTTGAGCCCGGGTTTTGCAGTTCTTGCAGGGGTTGGCATCGCTCACGCCGTTCACGCGCTCCGCGTTCAGTCTGTCCAACTCCGCATTTGTCTTCTTCTGAGCATGCGTCGCGGTCGTCGTCGGATTGACGGTGGAGCCTCCCGTCTTGCCCTTGGCGCGATAACGCAAGACAGCATCCTTGAGCCTCAGGAGGAGCCAGGCGATGGACATGTCGACGCCCGCGTCGCCCAATCTCTCGATCTTCGTTTTCGCGTCTGCGGCCAGGCTGTCCAGCGAGTCGGCGTAAGCGTTCATCAGCTTCGCGGCCTTCTCGCCAACATCGGTATGACGCATCATCAGGCCGGCCCCAGCGTTGGCAGCTACCTTGGCACCTTGTGCGGCCTGCTCGCCAACATAGCTGGCGCCATCCTCGACCCTCTCCTTGATGTCGCCGGCAATTCCCTTGATGGCACCCCAGACACCGCTCTCGTAGGTGGTCTCGGGATCGCGCTTTGGAGGCTCCGCGGGCGCCGGTGTGCCGGCATCGAAGGGCGTACCCGATGCAAGCTTGCGCAAGACCTTGCTCAATCCCGAGAGCAGGTCATGCGCCATGGTGGCGGCCGACTTCAATATGTCTTTGAGTTTGGTGCTGGCCTCGGCCACAAATTTTTCGAGTTCACCGGCCAACGTCGCATTGAGGTGGTCGACGAGCATCACGACAAGTGCATCGCTGAGCCCGTGACCTGCCGTGCCGAGCTTGCTTCGCACCAGATGCAGTGCGGGTCGCAGGCTGGTTCGCGCTGCGGCCATGGTCGGAGGGAACGGCACGATTCCGATCAGGTTGATGCCGAAGCTGGCCCAGTTGAGGGCTTTCTCCCCGACGTTCGCAGCCTTGTTCTCGACGAGGACGATGATGTCGCACACCGCATCGATGGCCGCCAGGATGTTGCCGAGGATCGGAACGGCGCTGGCGACGGTCACAGCCCTGTCCAGCGTGACATGGCCGCCGCTGATCTTGATCAACCAGGCGTTGACGGCCTTCTTGGCGACCGGTAGCTCGGCTGGATCGATCTGGTCGAGTGGCTTGACGACCGCTTCCCTCTCGTTTGCCTTCCGCGCTCTCTCTTCTTGCGATATCTCGGCCATGCCGGAACTCCCTGAGCCGCTGGGCTCTCGTTGATTTTTTTGTACGGAAACGCGCTGCGCGCGTTCGATGCGTCAGACCGTGGCGTGAGGCAGCACCACGCCCGGCGGCAGTCGCGCCACGACCTTGCCGGCCCTGTCGCCAATCGCGTTGTTTGCGACGGATGCCGCAGCGGCCTTGGCGATGCCGCCGATGGCTGTGCCGGCTCCACCGTTGACCCGTTTCACGAGGCCGGCGAGCATGTCGTTTGCAGGGGCGGTTTCCGTTTCCGCCGTGCCGTCGGTCTTCCTGGGCGGCCAGGTGGGGTTGCCGAAATAGCTGGCCTCGTCCCATGGATTGCGCGGGTCTTCGCCCAACGCGATACGCGCGCCACCCGGCACCAGCCCCGAGACAGCCGCAAAGCCCTTGTCGTCCAGCTTGCCGGTCTTGACCTGCCCAGCCGAATCCGTGACCTTGTAGTTCGCGCCTTTCAACCCGTGGTTGTTGGCATAGCGGTGCGTGAGCTCCAGTTGCCCCTTGCCCGGCTTCAATCCGTCCGGCAGGCCCGGCCGGCTTGCGCTGGTGGGCCCGACCATGCTGTGGACGCTGGCATGCTGGACATGCGGGCCGGTGGTGCCGCTCTCGATGCTGCCGCCCTTGTAGCGGACGTAGCTGCCGCCACCGCTGATCAGCAATTCCGTCTTGGCCTCGATCCGGATCTTGTCGGCCCGGATGGTGATCTCGTCCTTGGCCAGGAGATTGATGCAGGTCTTCAGCGCCTGGATGTCGATGTCGGCCTGGGCGGCAACGATCTTGATGCCCTTCTGCGCCGCAAAGAGCTTGATGGCCTGCAGGGCCACGCCCAGCAGGCTGTCGCCGCTGGTGATGCTGGTGTGCTTGCCGCTGGTGATCGCCGTGTGCTCGACGCTGGCGATGTGCGTGCTGAACTGGCTGGTGGTCTCGATGCCGGCGGGGCTGGCCAGCACCAGGTGCGGCTGGGCCAACTCCGGGAACTGGCCGGCCTCGACATTGGCTGCACCTTCGCCCCTGACGGCATCGTTCTGCTCCTGGAGTGCCTTGGCGACTGCGGTCTGGTCGTTGCCCTCCTGGGCCTTGTTCTTCTGCGCCTCCTGCGCCCCGGCGTCGTGCAGGTCGCGAGCCTCTACCAGACGCTGACGCGTCTCGCCGCTGTCCAGCAAATGCGCCTTGGCGTTGGGACGCGCTTCAGTGGTGATGAGCAGGCCCTGCGTGGCCCGAATGGCGCCGTGCGCATCGGTACGCAATTCAAAACCTTCGCCACGTGCATCCTGGCGACCGGCGTTGTTGTCGATGCGCGTGACGTGGCCCAGGCTCAGCGAACTGCTCTGGTGGTCGCTCTTGAGCTGCGCCTGGATCTTCTGGTCGGTGTCGTCCAGGACCAGGTGGTTGGAACGCCCGCCCGCGCTGTTGCCGCCTTCCTTGACGAGTTCCCGGCTCCTGAAGCCCGACAGTGCGGCTTGACCCGGCAATTCCCAGGGCGGCAGGTTCATCTGGTTGTGCACGCGGCCGGTGCAGATGGGCAGGTCCGGGTCGCCGCCGATGAAATCGACGATCACCTCCTGGCCGATGCGCGGCACATGCAAGCCGCCCAGCTGGTTGCCGGCCCACGGCGAACTCACGCGCAGCCAGCAGGTGGAATGCTGGTTCTTTCGGCCCAGGCGGTCCCAGGGGAACTGGACCTTGATGCGGCCCAGCTCGTCGGTCCACAGGTTCTCGCCTTCGGGACCGACGACCAGCGCGACCTGCGGGCCTTGCGTGTACGGCTTGTGCCGCGACAGTTCCGGGCGCAGCGGCTCGGTGAGGGGATGGGCCGTGAAATCGACCTCGACGCGCCATTGCTGCTTGCGGTGCGCTGCAGCCTCCGGGCCCTGGCTCTCCTGCGCGACGTTCTCGATGAGGAACTGGCTGTCGAGCACGAGGTACTGGATATTGGCTGCTTCGCGAGGGTGCTTCTGCAACTGGAAGGTGAAGCCCGGGACCATGCCGCGCAGTTGGCCGCTGCCCTTGGCGCGTGCGCCCTGCGTGCGCAGGGCTTGCATGCGCAGCAGGGCAAGGCGATTGCCTTCTGCATGAGGCTCGTTGGCACCCGAACCCGTGGACCCGGCGCGGGGCTGCGCGTAATGGTTGCCCGCGCGGCCGTCGTGCCACTGATAGATCTCCTGATCGGCCTGTCCGGTGGGACGGGGATCGGCGTGCTTGACGCTCAGATCGGCCTTGGGGCGGGTGTAGTCGTAGTCGCGGCTGGCGTATTTGCCACTGGTGAGCTGGTGGTGGGGAACGAAACTGCTGATGTACTCGGCATCGACCTTCCAGCCGGGTGCGTGGTACTCGATCTGTCGGTACGCAACGCTGTCCATCGGCGCGTGCGCTCCCATGTTGTCGGTGAGCACGAGGCGATGCTTGCCTTCGCGGTGCGCAAAGTAGAAGTTCAGCCCCCACTCCTGGCACAGGCGCTCGAAGAATGCGAAGTCGCTCTCGTTGAATTGCGTCTGAAAGTCCCGAACGGGGTAGGTCTCGCTCAAGTGCTTGTCGATGGGGAATGCATAGTCCGCCAGCAATTCATCGAGGATCTGGACGACGGTCTTGTTCTGGTAGATCTTGCAGTCGCTGCTCAGCGTGCCCAGGTGCAGCCAGGGGCGCAGCGTGAGCTTGTACTGGATGTGGCGGCCTTCCTCGCCCCACAGTTGCGCATCGGTGACGAGGGCGTTGATCTGTCGCTCACCCGCACCGTCGAGGCCGATCCGGCAACTGACCTCCCGGCCTATGAAACTGTCGAGATCGATGTCCGCCGCAGCGCCAAAACTGAAGTTGAGCGCATCCGGAGTCTTGAGCAGCAGTTCATATTCAAACAAGCTGCTGATGCCCTCGCGACCCGAGAGCCGCACGGGCTCCAGCGAATCGGGAATGGCGCAGCTGGCAACGGCAAGGGTTCGAGACATCTCCAGGACCTCGGAGGAACGACGGTCCGGCAGTCTCTGGCAGCTGGAACTGCACCGTTGCAAACAATGGTCAACCAGGGCTCACGCGTGCAACGGGGGGCAGCGAGGTGTGAAAAATTTGTAGCAGAGGGAGCAAACCGCGCCTGACGCCCGCACTCTGAGGGCACAAGGCACCTCGTCCCGCGCTCGTGTGAATTGCTAGCTTTCGGCGACCCAAAGGCCCGGGTAGTCGCTCACGAAACTGTCCTGGGTGACCTGCAGCACCGCCTCGTAGTCGAAGCGCTTAGCCACATAGGCGTATTCGCTCTCGCTGCGCCGCTCGTAGCGCTGCATCAGTTCGCTCAACACACCGCCGCCATCGATATCCAACCAGGCGGCCGGCGCATCGGCGCCTTCGCCCTTGGAGAGATTGAGCCTTCGCAGCTGCAGCAGGTTGGTCGCGGGCGTGAAGCCCAGGTCGAGGTCCACGCAGTGCGACAGGTCGGGCACGGCCTCGTCGTTGAGCTTCCAGTGGCCGTGCGCGTCGCGTGCGATCGACAGCTCGATGGCCGAGTCGCCGAGCCAGCCGCGCACCATGCCCCACTGCGTGTGCCAGTGCAGGTCGCAGCGCACCCTGTAGTGCAACTGGGCGATGCGGCCACCTTCCTGGCGGAAAACCGCAGCGCCATCGAGCTGCCAGGCCGAGGCATTGCGCTCGAGCCGGCACGCGTCGTGGCCCGGTGCATCGAGCCTGCGCCAGAGAATGGAGGCGACGGTTTGCATGGCGCGGATGATGGCACCGGCATGCTGCGCTGCGCAAGCGCCATCGTTCAAAATGCCCCGCATGATGAAGGCCCTTTCCACAGCACTCCTCGCCCTTCTGCCCATCCTGTCGGCAAGCGGCGCTGTGCATGCGGTGACGCTGAATGACGGCGACATCGTCTTCCACACCTCGCGTTCGGCCCAGAGCGTGGCCGTGCAGCGCGCCACGGGCTCGCGCTACAGCCACATGGGGATCGTGCTGATGCGGGACGGCAAGCCCTACGTTTTCGAGGCGGTCTCGACCGTGCGCTACACGCCGCTCGCGCAATGGACGGCGCGCGGCAACGGCGGCCACTACGTGGTCAAGCGCCTGCGCGATGCCGACAAACTGCTGACACCCGGCGCCGTGGCCCGCCTGCACGCGCGCACCGCCGATTTCGCGGGCCGCCCCTACGACCTGACCTTCGAATGGTCGGACGGCCGCATCTACTGCTCCGAGCTCGTGTGGAAGCTCTACCAGCGCGCGCTGGGCGTGCGCATCGGCGAGCTGCAGAAGATCCGCGAATTCAACCTCGGCGACCCGGCCGTGCGCGCCAAGATGCGCGAGCGCTACGGCGACAAGGTGCCGATGGACGAGCCGGTGATCTCGCCGGTGGCGATGTTCGATTCGCCGTTGCTCGTGACCGTCGAAACGCGCTGATCGACCACCGATTCCTGTGCCCCTCGGCGGGCGAAACCCCTCCGGCCGCGAGACAATCGTTTCCGTGAGTTCCCCACCCCCCTCGACAGGCCCGATCCGCCGCATCGCCCACCTCGACATGGACGCCTTCTACGCGTCGGTCGAGCTGTTGCGCTATCCGCAGCTCAAGGGCCTGCCGGTGGTGATCGGCGGCGGGCGCCGCAGCGTCGACGAGGCCATCCGCAACCTGCCCGAAGGCGGCACGCTGGCCGACATTCCTATCGAGGCCTTTCCTCGCCTGAAGGATTACGCGGGCCGCGGCGTGATCACCACCGCCACCTATCCCGCGCGCCAGTTCGGGATCGGCTCGGCCATGGGGCTCATGAAGGCCGCCAAGCTGTGCCCGCAGGCGCTGATCCTGCCGGTCGATTTCGACGAATACCGGCGCTTCTCGCGCGCCTTCAAGCAGGTGATCCTGGAGATTGCGCCGCTCATGGAAGACCGCGGCGTGGACGAGGTGTACATCGACTTCACCGACGTGCCCGGCGGCCAGCGCGACGGCGGGCGTTCGCTGGCGCGGCTGATCCAGAAATCGATCTTCGACGCCACCGGCCTCACCTGCTCCATCGGCGTGGCGCCCAACAAGCTCATCGCCAAGATGGCGAGCGAGTTCAACAAGCCCAACGGCATCTCGGTCGTCTACGAAGACGACCTGCAGACCCGCATCTGGCCGCTGCCCTGCCGCAAGGTGAACGGCATCGGCCCCAAGGCCGACGAGAAGTTGAAGCGCTTCGGCATCGAGACTGTGGGCCAGCTCGCAGCACGCGATCGCGACTGGCTGATCCAGAACTTCGGCAAGGCCACCGGCGCGTGGATGCACGAGGTGTCCTGGGGCCGCGACGACCGGCCGGTGGTGACCGAGAGCGAGCCCGTCTCGATGAGCCGCGAGACCACCTTCGACCGCGACCTGCACGCGGTGCGCGACCGCGCCGAGCTGGGCGCGATCTTCACGCACCTGTGCGAGAAGCTGGCCGAAGACCTGCAGCGCAAGGGCTACGTGGGCAAGACCATCGGCATCAAGCTGCGCTACGACGATTTCAGGATCGCCACGCGCGACCAGACCATCGACCGCTTCACCGACGACGGCAAGACCATCCGGCAGGTCGGCGGCCAGTGCCTGAAGCGCGTGCCGCTGGAGCGGCCGCTGCGCCTCCTGGGTGTGCGCGTGGGCGCGCTGGCGAAGGCGGGTAGCCCGGAGGCGCTGGCGCCCACGGGCGCAGCGCGCTCGACCGCAGAGCCGGCGGCGACCACCGCGTCGCTCTTCTGAAGAGGCCGTCGTGATCAAACGCTGGCTCCGGCGCATCGCATTCACGCTGCTGGGGTTCGTGCTTGCGGTCGGGCTGTATGGGGTCGTGGCCTTTGCGCTGGTGCTGTGGCCGGCCCATGCAAAGCCGCCCGCGGAAGCCCCCGCCGTCGAAGCCTGGGTGCTGAGCAACGGCGTGCACACCGACCTCGTGTTTCCCGTCCGCTCCTCGACCATCGACTGGCAGCAGTTCTTTCCGCTTGCCGACTTCAAGGCCGTGCCGCCCGATGCCGAATTCATCGCCATCGGCTGGGGCGACCGCGAGTTCTACCTGCACACGCCCACCTGGGCCGACCTGACCGCCGCGCGCGCCTTCGGTGCGCTCGCGGGCGGCAATCGGGCGCTGATGCATGTGACGTACCTGCAGCGTGCGCAGATGCGGCGCGGCGCCTACAAGCTGCCGCTCTCGCAGGCGCAGTACGCGCAGCTCGTGGCCTACGTGCGCGCGTCGCTGCCTTCAGGCCGCGCAACGCCGATTGCCGGCGCGCACTACGACAACCAGGATGCCTTCTACGAAGCCGAAGGCGGCTACAACCTCTTCGAGACCTGCAACACCTGGACCGGCCGCGGTCTGCGGAGCGCGGGCGTCAAGACCGGCCGCTGGACGCCCTTCGACTTCACCGTGACCTGGCACCTGCAGCCCGCGCAGCCCTGAACCCGCTCAGGGTTTCGGCACGCCGGCCTGCCACTGCGGCCAGTTCTTCACGATGTGGTCCACCACGCGCGTGCCGACCAGCGCGATGTTTTCCACCGTCTCGGCAAAGCCGCCCGCCGTCTCGCCCGGTGCCGGGTCCAGGTGCTGCAGCGTGCTTTCCTTCGGGTTGCCCTGGTCGAAGTTGACCGCGCCGCGCAGGCTCATCACGCGGTCGGTGCCGTGGGTGCGCTTGATCACGAGGGTGATGGCCGCGGCTTCCATCTCGGTGATCACGTAGTCGTCGGCGCCGTAGAGCTTGGCGATGTACTGCGCCTGCTTCGACATGCCCGGGCCGTGGAAGAAGGTGTCACCCGTCATGTGGGTGCCGGTGCCGACGAAGGGCGCACGGCGCGCCGCGGCGTCGGGGTAGCGCAGGCGGTACTTGCGGGCGGATTCCGAATCCTTCAGCGGCGTGTCGGCCGAGAGCTTCATGGCCCAGCCGACGAGGTCGGGGTTGAGCTTGAAGCGGCGGTAGTCCTCGTAGCCCTTGCGCGGCATGAAGGTCGGCTCGCCCGCCTTGTTCTCCTCGGGCGCCCAACGGTGGCCGAGGTCGTAGTCCACGAGCCAGGTGGCCCAGCTCACTTCGCCGATGGTGCCGCGCGAAGGCGGCGTGCCGGCCACGCCCGAGATCACGTAGTAGGCCTCGGAGAAATCGAACTGCGGGTTCAGCAGGATCGCCTGCATCGACGAGGACGAATTGACCTTGCCCATGCCGAGCACCGCGCCGCACACGCCGTCGGCGTTGCAGTACACGGGCTGCAGTGCGCCGGGCACGGCCATGGGCCTGGCGCCCTTCCAGTAGCGCTCGTACCAGTACTGGAACTCGCCGGCGCGGTCGCCGGTGTTCTGGCCGATCTCGAACATGGCGGCGACGAACACCTTGACCTTGACGGGCGCGGCCGTTGCGGCCGATGCCGCCGGTGCAGGCGAGGTGGAAGCACAGGCCGTGGCGAGCAGCGCCGCTGCGCACAGCGCCGACCAGCGGGCAGAGAGAGAGGTCCAACGAGAAAGCATGATTTTTCGGGCGGAGAGAGATAAGTGGAAGGGAGGCACCAACAGCTTGCGGCGTCCTACACCGGGCGATTGTCGATGCTGGCACAAGCGGATGCACCTCCAGACGCAAACCCCATGCCGGCCTCCACTTCGCCCGTTCCCAGACCGCCCGCCAAGGCACCTTCGAAACCCACGCCCATCGCCAACGGGCTCGTCTACGTGAACCCCGACATGCCCGGCATCCGTCGTCTGAAGCATGGCGAGCGCTTCCGCTACCGCGATGCGAAGGGCCGCTGGCTGCGCGATGTGGACGAGCTCTCGCGCATCCGCATGCTGGCCATTCCGCCGGCCTACACGCAGGTATGGATCTGCCCCTTGCCCAACGGCCACCTGCAGGCCACCGGCATCGACGCGCGCGGCCGCAAGCAGTACCGCTACCACGCCGACTGGCGCGTGATGAAGGACGAGACCAAGTTCGACCGCCTGGAGGCTTTCGCGCTCGCGCTGCCGCGCATCCGCGCCCGCGTCGCGCGTGACCTGCAGCCCGAAAAAAGCCGGAAGGCGCCCGGCCGCAGCCAGGTGCTCGCCGCACTGGTTCGCCTGCTGGACACCACGCTGCTGCGCGTGGGCAACGAGGAATACGCGAGCAGCAACGGCTCCTTCGGCCTCACCACGCTGCGCAACCGCCACGCGGCCGTGCAGGGCACGGCGCTCAGGCTGCGCTTCAAGGGCAAGAGCGGCGTGATGCACGAGGCGAAGCTCGACGACCCGCGCGTGGCGAAGGTGGTGCGGCAATGCCAGCAGTTGCCCGGGCAGGCGCTCTTCCAGTACGCCGACGAAGAGGGCGAGCTGCGCGGTATTTCGTCCACCGACGTCAACGACTACATCGCCGACGCCGCGGAAGGCGCCGAAGGCGAGCGCTTCACCGCCAAGGACTTCCGCACCTGGCACGGCACGGTGCAGGCGCTGGAACTCACGCGCCTGGCATGCGAGCCGGGCCGCATCGCCGCAGACGGCGGCCGCTACAGCGCCAAGGACATCCTCGCTGCGGTCGCCAAGCAGCTGGGCAACACACCGGCCGTCTGCAAGAAAGCCTATGTGCATCCGGCCGTGCTGGCGCTGGGCAGCGCGCTCGCGAACGACGACGAAGATGCGGCCACCGCGCTCTTCGAGAAGATCGCGGGTCGCACCATCGCCAAGCCTTCGCGCGGGTTGTATGCGGCGGAGCGGCGGCTGCTGGCGTTCCTGCGAACGCACCGCCAGGCGCAAATCCGCGAACGCCGCACCGGTGCGCGAAGAAAACCTCAGCCGGTCGCGAGCGCAAAGCGCACGCTCTCGCCTTCCAGCGCGATGGCGTAGCCCATGTCCTCGGCGAGGTTCTGCAGCGCGACGGCATCGATGGCCAGCGCGCGCGGTGCGCGGTGCGCATCGAGCACCGGGTTCACGCCACCGGCTTCGCGCGGCATCGCGACGAGGCGCAGCGCATCGGCACCGACCGGCTCGACGCGGATCGCGCCGGCTTCGGCCGCGCCGTCGTGCAGGTAGCCGAGCGCCCCCAGGAACAGGTAGCGCAGCGCGGCCGCGGCGGGCCAGCGGGCCTCGTCTTCCTGCGGGTCGAGCGCGGCATCGACATCGAGCATCACGCCGTGCAGGTCGAAGGCCGAGCGCATCAGGTTCACGCCCTGCGCCACCAGCGCGCTGCGGGTGATGCCGTCGTCGGTGGTGGCCAGCTCCCAATCGCGCAGCGACCGGATGGCGTCCACCAGTTCCGACACCTGGTTGTCGATGAGGGCCACGCGCTCTTCGCACGCGGCACGATCGACGGGATCGGCGGCCACCTGGCGCTTGAGCATCAGCACCGCCATGCGCACCACCGAGACGGGCGCGGCCATGTCGTGGCGCAGGGCCGGCAGGGCGCGCGTGAGCAGTTCGTGGCGCACGCCGGCAGCGATCCAGCTGCGCGCTCCGGGCGAGGACTTCATTGCGCTGCAGCCCTGGTCGGGGCGCAGCCCACACGGCGGAGGGCGGCTGGAGACGTGGTCACGGGAAAAATTCCTGAAGGGCGGGAAACAAGGCAAAGAGTATCGTGCGCCCCTCCCCGCCCCGATGTAGGAGCGTGCCTACGCCTTGCGCCGCCACATTCCGCGTCTCAGGGTTTTCCGAGGTAGGTGCGCACGTCCTTCACCTCGACGCCCGCAGCGGCGACGGCCGAGCGCAACTGCGCCTCGGTCACGCCCAGCGTCTGCGTCCAGTAGCGGACCTCGTGGGATTCATTGACATTGATGCGGGCTGCATCCTGCGGTCCGCGCTTGCTCAGGTCATCGGCCATGGTGTGGATTCCTCGTTGAAGGCCCCCACGATGCAGCGTCCGCAGGCGCCCGGCTGGCGGACGGCAGCGCACCTCCTTGCAGGATAAATCCGAGGGTGCGGACCGCAGAGGCTGGAGATGTCCGGAAGCAGCGCGCCCGCACGGGGCGCCGCGCCTATCGTCGGCCGCTCCTTCACTCCCACGAGCGCAACACAGCATGACACCCGAACAGAACAAGCGCGCCGTCACCGAGGCATGGAAGGCGTTCGCCAGCCGCGACGCAGGGCGCATCCGCGCCGCGTTCACCAACGATGCCGAATGGCTCGCGCCCAAGGACAACGCCACCGGCGTGGCCCTCGGCTTCACCGACCACATGATCGGACCCGACACGATCGTGCGCTTCCTCGTCGAAGAGTTTCCGAAGCTCTTCGTGGCCGACGTCTCGGTGGACTTCACCCAGCTGCTCTGCGACGGCGACACCGTGGTGCTCGAAATGCGCCTGCAGGCCATGCTCGCCAACGGCCGGCGCTACGACAACGACTACTGCTTCATCCTCGAACTGCGCGAAGGCCGCATCGCCCGGATGCGCGAGTACATGGACACGCAGAAAGGCCGCCGCATCGTCATCGGCGACCTCCCCGCCGACCTCAGGGCTGCCGGGCCCGCGCTTGCAGTTCCCGCTTGAGCAGCTTGCCGTTGGCGGTGGTGGGCATGGCATCGATCACCTCGATGCGGGCCGGCCGCTTGTAGGGCGAGAGGTGTTCGGCCAGGTAGGCGCGCAGCGCAGCCTCGTCGAGCGAGGCGCCGGGCTTCATCTCGGCGAAGGCGACGATCTGCTCGTTGCCGTCGGCCTCCGGCACGCCGACCACGGCGCACAGGTGCACGCCTTCGAAGCGGCCGATCACCGCCTCGATCTCCGCCGGATACACGTTGAAGCCCGAGCGGATGATCATTTCCTTCAGCCGCCCGACCACGAACAGCGCACCGTCGTCGCCGAAGCGCCCGAGGTCGCCGGTGGCATACCAGCCGCCGGGGCGCATCACCTGCGCGGTGGCGGCTGCGTCGCGGAAGTAGCCGAGCATCAGGCCGGGGCCGCGCAGCCAGATTTCGCCCGTGTCTCCCGCCGGCACATCCTTGCCGTCGATGCCCACGATGCGCGCCTCGCCGCCCTCGACCGCATGCCCGGCCGCGGTGTCCGCGCGCGGCGCCTCGGTACGCGTGAGGAACACCGAGCCCGCGTATTCCGAGAGGCCATAGCCGTAGTGCAGCGGCTGGCCGAACAGGCGCTCCACCCGCTGCTTGAGCGCCAGGTCGAGCGGCGCGGAGCCGGTGTACACGTAGCGCAGCCGCGGAAAGCGCGGCACCACGCGCTCGGCCTCGATGTGCGCGATCAGCCGCGCGTACATCGTCGGCGGCCCGAGCAGGTTCGACACCTCCTCGTGCGCCAGCGCCTGCAGCATGTCGGCCGGCGAGAAGCTGCCGCGCAGCACCAGCGACGCACCGCCCGTGAGCGCGGCCATCAGCACCGTGCCGATGCCGAAGATGTGCGTCATCGGCAGGAACGCGTAGACGCGGTCGTGCCCGTCGAGCGCGCGCACGGCCGCCGACACGCGCCCGAAATGCAGCAGGCCGCGGTGCGACACCATCACGCCCTTGGGCGTGCCCGAAGTGCCGGAGGTGAAGATGATCGCGGCCGTGTCGGCCAGCGCCGCATCGGGCTCCGGCTGTGCTTCGGTACGCGGCGCCGAGTACATGACGCCCGGCAGCCCGGCCGGCGTCGCGGCTGCGCGCTCCGCATGCTGGCGCGCGGCGGCCGAGGAGCCGGTCGTGAAGCAGCACAGGCGCGCATCCGCACGCTCGACGATGGCGGCGATCTCGCCCGGCGACATGCGTGCATTCACGCCGCACGACCATGCGCCAACACGGCTACACGCCATCAACAGCGCGATGTGCGCGGCGCAGTTCTCGGCGACCAGCACCACGCGGTCGGTCGGGCGCACGCCGGCGTCCAGCAGGTCTTGCGCGGCCGTGTCGGCCATCGCCTGCAACGCCGCGTAGGTGGTGGTGCCGCCGGGTTCGAAAAGGAAAACGGTCTCCGGCGTGCGGATCGCGCGTTCTTCCAGCAGGCTGTGGATGCGATGCATCGGCTATTCCGCCTCGATGCCCTTGGACGCCGTCGCCCAGAGCTTGCGGTCGGACTGGCCCTTGGTCGCCAGCAGATCGGCCCCGCCCGACCACACGTCGTAGCCCTGTTCGCGCAGCCGGCTCGCGATGTCTTCGCGCGCCAACATCTTGAGCGCGGCGGCGTTGATGCGCGCGACCAGCGCCGGGTCCATGCGCGCCGGGCCGTAGAGGCCGAACCAGCCGCCCACGTCGTAGTCGGCCACGCCCGATTCGATCATCGTCGGCACGTCGGGCAGCATGCGGTTGCGCTGCCGCGATGTGACCGCCAGCGCGCGCAGGCGCCCCGACTGGATGAAGGGCCGCGAGGTCGCGATGATGTCGAACATCATCGGTACCGTGCCCGCCATCACGTCGGCGAGCGCGGGCGCGCTGCCCTTGTAGGGCACATGCGTGAACTGCACGCCGGTCATCTTCTCCAGCAGCGCGCCACTCAGGTGGTTGGAGGCGCCCACACCGGCCGAGCCGTAGAACAGCTTGCCGGGCTTGGCCTTCGCATAGGCCAGGAGCTCGGCCACGTTGCGCACCGGCAGATCCTTGTTGACCACGAGCACGTTGGTGTAGTCCACCAGCGGCGCGATGGGCGTCAGGTCCTTCATCGGATCGAACGGCATGTTGCGCTGCACGTTCGGGTTGATCGTGATGGTCGGGCTCGCGCCGAGGAAGAGCATGGCGCCATCGGGCGGCGACTTGGCGACCGCATTGCCGCCGAGCGAGCCGCCCGCGCCGGGGCGGTTGTCGACGATCACCTGCGTGCCGAGTTCCTGGCTCAGCGCGGGCGCGAGCAGCCGCGCCGCACCGTCTACCGGCCCGCCCGCGGAATAGCCCACCACGAGCTTGATGAGCGGTGGCAGCGCCTGCTGCGCGAACGCCCGCGAGGGCAGCACGGACAGCAATGCGCCGCCCGCCAGCGCAGCGACGGCATGGCGCCGGGTGAGGTCGAGGGATTCCATGAGCGTTGTCTCCTGTTGTTTATTTCTTCGGCGCTCGCATCGCTCAGGCCGGAAGGTCCAGCACCTGCCGCGCGAGGATGTTTCGCTGTATCTCATTGGTGCCGCCGTAGATCATTGCGGCCGTCGATCCGATGAGCGGCGACAGCACGTTGAAAGTCTGCCCGTCGAGCACCTGGTCGCCGGCGACCGCGCCCTGCTCTTCGCCGGCCTCGACCAGCAAGGCGCCGATGCGGTGGTAGGTCTCGCTCGCCCAGATCTTCAACAGCGACACCGATGCGGGCAGCGGCTTGCCGGCGCGCACGATGTTGGCGAAGCTGGTGTAGGCGGCGGTCAGGTCGGCCACATCGAGCCGCAGCGCCGCAAAGCGCTGCGCGAAGACGGGCTCGGCGAACAGGCGCCGCGCCTCTGCGAGCCGTGCAAGCTGCCCCAGCGCGTACTGCGACTGCTTGGGGCTGCCGAGGAAGATGCGCTCGAAACCCAGCAGCGCCTTCGCGATCGTCCAGCCGCCATGCAGCTGGCCGACGAGGTTGCCGGCCGGCACGCGCACGTTGTCGAAGAACACCTCGCAGAACTCCGGCTCGCCCGCCAGCGTGTGGATCGGCCGCACCGTGATGCCCGGCGTGCGCAGGTCGCACAGAAGAAAGCTGATGCCCTCTTGCTTGCGCGCTTCCTTGTCGGTGCGCACGAGCATGAAGATGTGGTTGGCGTCCTGCGCAAGCGTGGTCCAGATCTTCTGGCCGTTGACGATGAAGTGTTCACCTTCGGCGTCGCGGCCCGCGATGGCCTCGGTGCGCAGGCCCGCGAGGTCGGAGCCCGCATTGGGCTCCGAATAGCCTTGGCACCAGACGTGCTCGCCGCTCAGGATGCGCGGCAGAAAGCGCTGCTGCTGCTCGGGCGTGCCGTGCTGGATGAGCAGCGGCCCGATCATCACGATGCCCTGGTCGGGCGCGCGCGCCACGCCGTATTGCTCCAGCTCCTCGATCCACGCGATGAGCTTGTCGGCCGGCAGGCCCATGCCGCCGTGCGCCTCGGGCCACGCCGGCGCGATCCAGCCTTGCGCGGACAGCGTGAGGTACCAGTCGCGCATCTCGCTCCATCGCGCGCGGTGCGAGAGATAGCGCAGTTCCTGCGGATAGCGCTGCTGCAGGAAGCCGCGCACCATGCGGCGGAACTCGGCCTCGGGCATGGCGGACCAGTCGGCGGTGCGGGGGAACTCGCCGGTCCATGCGGCAGTGCCTGTCGTCGCTTCGCCTTCGCCTGCGAGCAGGCCATGCCGGTGTTGATGCGCGGTGACGTTGCCGAGCCACGCCGAGAGGCACAGCACGCGCTTGTAGAACAGGCTCAGGTCGCATTCCTGCGTGTAGCCGATGGCGCCGTGCAACTGCACGGAGGTGCGCGAGGCTTGCAGCGCGGCGGCCGTGCAGCGCGCATTGACGCGGCTCGCCTCGGCTTCGAGCCGCTCCACCGGCAACCCGGTGCTCGCCAACGCCAGCACCTCGTTCAGCGTGGCCTGCGCCACCTCGAGATGGATGAACATATCGACGCAGCGGTGTTGCAAGGCCTGGAAGCTGCCGATGGGCTTGCCGAACTGCGAGCGCGTGCGCAGGTAGGCCAGCGTCTGCGCCAGCATCGCCTGCCCCGCGCCAAGAAGCTCGGCCGCCTGCAGGATCTGGCCGGCCGCGAGCGCATGGCGCAGCGCCTCTTGCGCGGCCGGCCCTTCGGCCAGCACCGCATCGGGCGGCAACGCGACCTGCTCGAAGCGCAGGCTCGATGCCTGTCCGCCATCAACCAGCGGCATCGGCGTTTCAGTCACGCCTTCGGTGCCGCGCGGCACCCAGAGGATCACCGCATCGTCCTCGCCGCGCGCCGACACCAGCCAGCCGCTGGCGGCCGCGCCGGGCAGCACCATGAGCTTTTCGCCTTGCAGCAGCACGCTGCCTGCGCGCCTTTCGCAACCACAGGCGAGCGGCACCGCGCTCAGGTCGCCCGCGCTCTCCTGCCATGCCAGTGCGGGCAGGCTGCGGCCCGCGATCAGGTGGGCGAGCAAGGCGCGGGCGGCAGGTGTATCCAGCCGCGCCAGCAGAAGCGCGCTGAGACCGGCCACGGCCAACAGCGGTTCGGGCGCCGCGTGCTCGCCGGCCGCACGCAGGATTTCCGCCGCGCCATCCAACTCCAGCCCCAGGCCGCCCGCGGATTCGGGAGCCAGCATGCCCGTCCAGCCCAGTTCGGCGAGTGCGCTCCAGCCCTCTGCTTCGTCGGCACCGGGCCGCTCCATCAACGCGCGCCGTCTTTGGGTGGCGCCGCTGCGCACGAAGTAGTCGAGCGCCGCTTCGCGCATTGCCGAGAGTGATTCGATATCCATGGCCGCAGCGTGGCAGAAGACCCCGGCGGGCGGCATTTGCATTTGCCGAAGGGAGGGTTTCGCAATCACGGAGCCGCCTCGCGCGGGACGGGACTAGATTCGGCGCATGACCACCAAGATCAAGAAATCCCTGCACACCGAACTGGGCCACAGCACCCCCGACAAGATCACCGTGCGCGGACGCGACCTGCCCTCGGAAATCCTCGGCCACCTGAACCTGGGCGACATGGCCTTCCTGGAACTCACGGGGCGCATCCCGACGCCGCAGGAGTCAGTCACCTTCAACGCCATCGCCGTCACCCTGGTCGAGCATGGCGTGACGCCGAGCGCACTGGCCGCGCGCCTCACTTATGCAGGCGCCCCCGAAGCGCTGCAGGCCGCGGTCGCCGCGGGCCTGTGCGGCCTGGGCACCGTGTTCGTCGGCAGCACAGAAGGCGCGGCCAGGTTGCTGTACGAGGCGATTCCCTTCGGCGAGAAGCCGTCCCGCCCGCTGCCCGACATGGCGAAGGACATCGTGGCCGATTTCCGCGCGCGCAAGCAGATCGTGCCGGGCCTGGGACATCCGCTGCACAAGCCCATCGACCCGCGCACGCCGCGCCTGTTCCAGATCGCGGCCGAGAACGGCCTGTCCACCCACTACGTCGCGCTGATGCAGGCGGTGCAGGAAGAGGCCGAGCGCGTCTCGGGCAAGTCGCTGCCGATCAACGCCACCGGTGCCATCGGCGCGATTGCCGCGGAGTTCGGCTTTCCCTGGAAGATCATCCGCGGCATCGGCGTGATGGCGCGCGCCATCGGCCTGGTGGGCCACATCCTGGAGGAGATCGACGACCCGATGGCCATCGAGATCTGGCAGCGCGTGGAAAAGGAAGCCGGCGGCCCCCGCCAGGACTGAAGAAAAAGCAACGAGCGATGAACAACGCCAACGACAAGAGCTTTCCCGACATCCGCGACGCCGTGCGCGACCTGTGCGCACAGTTTCCCAACGAGTACTTCCGCAAGATCGACGAGGCCCGCGGCTACCCCGCCGAGTTCGTCGATGCCCTCACCAAGGCCGGCTGGATGGCCGCGCTGATCCCCCAGGAGTACGGCGGCTCGGGCCTCGGCCTCACCGAAGCCTCGGTGATCATGGAAGAGATCAACCGCTGCGGCGGCAATTCCGGCGCCTGCCACGGCCAGATGTACAACATGGGCACGCTGCTGCGCCATGGCAGCGAGGCGCAGAAGCGCGAATACCTGCCACGCATCGCCACTGGCGAGCTGCGCCTGCAGTCGATGGGCGTGACCGAGCCCAGCACGGGCACCGACACCACCAAGATCAAGACCACCGCGGTGAAGAAAGGCGACCGCTACGTCATCAACGGCCAGAAGGTATGGATCTCGCGCATCCAGCACTCGGACCTGATGATCCTGCTGGCGCGCACCACGCCGCTCGCGGACGTGAAGAAGAAATCAGAGGGCATGTCGATCTTCATCGTCGACCTGCGCGAAGCCATTGGCAAGGGGATGACGGTGCGGCCGATCCTAAACATGGTCAACCACGAGACCAACGAGCTCTTCTTCGAGAACCTGGAGATTCCCGCGGAAAACCTGATCGGCGTGGAAGGCCAGGGTTTCAAGTACATCCTGGACGGCCTCAACGCCGAGCGCACGTTGATCGCGGCCGAATGCATCGGCGATGGCTACTGGTTCATCGACAAGGTGACGGCGTACACGAAGGAGCGCGTGGTGTTCGGCCGCCCCATCGGCCAGAACCAGGGTGTGCAGTTCCCGATTGCCGAGGCATTCATCGAGATCGAAGCAGCCAACCTCATGCGCTACGAAGCCTGCCGCCTGTTCGACGCGCACGAGCCCTGCGGTGCGCAGGCCAACATGGCGAAGTACCTCGCGGCCAAGGCGAGCTGGGAGGCGGCCAATGCGTGCCTTCAATTCCATGGCGGCTTCGGCTTCGCGTGCGAATACGACATCGAACGCAAGTTCCGCGAGACCCGGCTGTATCAAGTTGCGCCGATCTCTACGAACCTCATCCTGAGCTATGTCGCCGAACACATGCTCGGCCTCCCTCGCTCGTTCTGAAGGGACACCTCCATGACCGATTCGAATCATCCGAGCAAGGTGCTCGCCACCTTCGCCGCCGACCTGAAGTTCGCGGACATTCCCACCCCCGTGCTGCGCCGCACCGAAGACCTGATGCTCGACTGGCTCGGCTCGGTGCTCGCAGCCCGCACCGCACGGCCGATACGCAGCATCGAGCGCTTCGCGCAAATGATGGGCCCCGCCGATGGGCCGAGCGAAATCCTGACCTCGCGCCACACCAGCTCGCCGCTGTTCGCAGCGCTCGTCAATGCCGCAGCCTCGCACTTCGTGGAGCAGGACGATGTGCACAACGGCTCGGTGTTTCACCCGGCCGCCGTGGTCATCGCGCCGGCGCTCGCCGTGGCGCAGAGCATCGGCGCGAGTGGTGCGCAACTGCTGACCGCCGTGGTCGCGGGTTACGAAGTCGGCATTCGCGTCGGCGAATTCCTCGGGCGCTCGCACTACAAGACCTTTCACACCACGGCGACGGCGGGCACGATTGCCGCTGCGGCAGCGGTCGGCCGCCTGCTCGACCTCACGCCGCAGCAGATGCTGCATGCGTTCGGATCGGCCGGGACGCAATCGGCCGGCGTGTGGGAGTTCCTGCGCGATGCCGCGGACTCCAAGCAACTGCACTGCGCGCATGCCGCATCGAGCGGGTTGATGTCGGCATACCTCGCGCAAGACGGTTTCACCGGCGCAGCGAAGATTCTCGAAGGCGCGCAGGGCCTCGGCGTCGGCATGTCGAGCGATGCCGACCCGGCGAAGCTCACCGATGGCCTCGGCACGCGCTGGACGCTGGCCGAGACCTCGTTCAAGTACCACGCATCCTGCCGCCACACGCATCCCGCCGCCGACGCACTGCTGCAGGTCATGACGCAGAACAAGCTGAAGCACAGCGACGTGGCTTACGTCACCACGCATGTGCACCAAGGCGCCATCGATGTGCTGGGCCGCGTGACCGTGCCCGCGACGGTGCACCAGGGCAAGTTCTCGATGGGCACGGTGCTCGGCCTGATCGCAGTACACGGCCGCGCCGGCCTCGGCGAGTTCGACCGCGACTTTCTCGCGCCCGATGTCGCGGGCTTCCGCGAAAAGGTCACGATGCAGCTCGACCCCGAGGTCGACACCGCCTACCCCGCCCGTTGGATCGGCAAGGTGAGCGTCGAAACCGTCGACGGCCGCACGCTGCAGGGCCGTGTGGACGAGCCCAAGGGCGATCCGGGCAACAGCCTGGACCGCGCGGAGATCGAAGACAAGATGCAGCGCCTCGCGCACTATGGCGAAGGCGCCACGGCCGACGAGGCCAAGGCAATGTGCCAGCGCATCTGGCAACTCGCCGACGCACGAGAAGTCGGCCGCTGGCTCCCCTGACGACGGCCCCAAAACCCAATCGAGCCCGGTCTGCGGTGCGGCGCAGCCGGCCCCTCTGCGCCGCCGAGGAGCGCAGCGTTTAGCGGATCAGGGCTCGCAGCTGTCTGAGCGCAGCGAGTTCTGCGAGACCCCGCGAAACGCGAGCACCGCAGGGAAGCCCGAAGGGCCGGCGCAGTGGGGCTGGCTGCGCCGCACCGCAGACCGGGCGGCTTCTGCTACCGGGCAGAGCTATCGCGCGACAAGATGATCAAACAGCTCGCGCGCCGAGGCCGGGAGCTGCTCGCGATTGCGCGCGATGAGCTTGAGCTCGCGCTCGGCCCATGCATCGCTGAGCGCGACGGTCGCGATCCGCATCGCCATCGATAGCCGCTCTGCCGACGAGGCCGGCAGCACGCCGACGCCCACGCCCGCTTCGATCATCAAACAGATCGCCTCGAAGCTGCTGACCTGGATGCGCGGATTGAAACCGCGCCCCGCCAGCTCCGCACGCCGCTGCAGGAAGCGATGGATCGCGCTGCCATGGTGCAGGCCCACGTGCTGTTCGTCGAGCGTGTCGGCAAAGGCCACCGAAGGCGCGCCGGCCAGGTGATGCGTCCTGGGCACCACCAGCACGAGCTGGTTGCTGCCGAAGGCACGCGCATCGAAATCGCCCGTGTGCACGTCGCCCGCGAGGATGCCGATGTCGGCCTCGCCATCGGCCACCGCGCGCACGATTTCCTCGCTCAGGTATTCGCGCAGGTCCACCTGTACGGCCGGGTGCTGCGTGAGAAAGCCCGCGAGCTTCTGCGGCAGGTATTCGGTGATCGAGGTGGTGTTGGCGAACACGCGCACATGGCCCTTGATGCCTTTGCCGAAGTCCTGCATGTCGCAGCGCAGGTGCTCCATCTGCTGCATCACGCGCTTGGCGTGATAAAGCACCGCCTGCCCCGCCGCGGTGAGGCTCACGCCCTGCGCGCTGCGGTGCAGCAGCTTGCCGCCCACGGCCTCCTCCATCTGCTTGATGCGGGTGGAGGCGGCGGCCAGCGAGATGCACGCCTTCTCCGCGCCGCGCGTGAGGCTGCGCGCGTCCGCCACGTAGACGAACAGTTTCAGGTCGAACAGGTCGAAGTGCAGGTTCACCGGGCGGACGCGGAGGAAGCGAAAGGAACGCGCATTGTCCGGCGAATGGCGCCGCCCGCACCCGCTTGCGGGTTTGTCCTCATGTCCTCAAACAGGGTCCCAGCTGAACACGTCCGCCGAGCGGTCCAGAGGGTAGAAGCTCGCGCGCATCGCGGGCATGGCGTGCTCGGCAATGCTCTGCGGCGTCCAGCCTTCGGAGCGATGCACCGAGCGCAACGGCCTCGGCTGGCTGATGAGCGAAATCTCGTTGTTGCGCACCGAAAAGATCTGCCCGTTGACCGCACTCGCCGCATCGCTCGCGAGGTACACCGCGAGCGGCGCGACCTTGGCGGGCGTCATCTGCTTGATCTTGTCGACGCGGGCGCGCTGCTCGTCGGTGTCGGTGGGAATCGCGCCGATCATGCGGCTCCAGGCGAACGGTGCGATGCAGTTGGAGCGCACGTTGAACTTGAGCATGTCCAGCGCGATGGACTTCGACAGCGCCACGATGCCCAGCTTGGCCGCCGCGTAGTTGGCCTGGCCGAAGTTGCCGATGAGGCCCGAGGTCGAGGTCATGTGCACCATCGCGCCCGCGTTCTGTTCCTTGAAATGCGTCGCGGCCGCGCGGCTCACGTAATAGGCGCCGTAGAGATGCACCTTGAGCACCGCGTCCCATTCATCGACCGACATCTTGTGGAAGAAGCGGTCGCGCAGGATGCCCGCGTTGTTGACCACCGCGTCGATGCGGCCGAAGCTTTCGACGGCGCACTCGACGATGCGTGCGGCACTGGCGGCATCGGCCACGCTGTCGGTGTTGGGCACGGCCTCGCCGCCCGCGGCACGGATTTCATCTACCACCTGCTGCGCAGGGCCGGCGCTTCCGCCTGCCCCATCGAGCGCGGCGCCGATGTCGTTGACCACCACCTTCGCGCCGTTCTTCGCCATGGCCAACGCGATGTCGCGCCCGATGCCGCCGCCCGCGCCGGTGACGACGACCACTTTTCCTTCAACCATTCTTGTCTCTGCTCCGGATATTCGTTCGACCGCGGATTCGCGGGCTCGACCCAGAATGCCACAGGGGGCGCGGAGCGGGTTTCTGATTTCCGAAGAGGGGCTTCGCGAAACGCCGTCAGTGCAGTGCGGCGGGCATGGCGCCGCCGCGCAGCCCCGGATGCCGCGCCGCCGCCGCATCGACGTCGCCGGGCGCGTCCAGCAGCGGCCCTTGCAGGAACGCCGCCAGCACGTCGTTGCTGGCAGCCTGGCTGCGGGCCGGCCCGCGCGATCCGCCGATCAACATGGCGACGGCGAAGCGCGCCGGTGCCGACAGGTACAGCGGCACGTCGGTGAAGCTGTAGTGGTTGGCCTCGGCGATCTGGTAGCGGTAGCCGCCCGCGCGCAGGTGGTGCACGAGCGCGAGGTTGCCTTGCAGGTAGTTCTGCGAATGCCGGGTCTCGCGGTGGTCGCTTTCCAGCAGCAGGAACGGCACCGGCATCGGATCGGTGGCCGCGCGGCCGTACAGGGTGCCGTCGAGGTTGGCGACGGCGCGGATGCGCGCATCGCCCATGGCCGCCTCGACCGCGCTGGCGCCGCCGAAGGAATGCCCGATCGCGGCGATGCGCCCGGGATCGAGCCGCGGCGACAGGCGCGCGCCGAACGCGTCCGGCCGGCCGACCCGGTCGGCGACATAGCGCAGGTCCGCCGCCCGCACGCCCTGCAGCGCGCTCATGTAGCGCGTGCGGTCCGGGTCGCCGGGCAGGAAGCGCTCGATGGGCGTCGCCAGGCGGCCATCGGCCAGTTCCACGACGGGGGCCTCATAGGGATGGTCCAGCGCGAGCACGAAGAAGCCGCGGCTCGCGAGGTCGGCCAGCAGCCCCGAATAGAACGCCCGCGATGCGCCATAGCCTGGCGAGAACAGCACGACCGGCCAGCGCGCGCGTTGCGTGGCCACGGGCGCATCGGTGCGGGCATGCGTGTCGATGCGGTCGTAGCGCCGCATCGCGAGGCCGGGGATCAGCGACACCCAGGCCGGCAGGCGCCCGAGGCCGTCGATGTAGCCGGGCCGCGAGCCTTCTTCACCGGCTTCGGCCGGATACCAGGCCTGCACCACGACATTGCGGTGGTCGTGCGGGTCGTCGGTCGCGGGTTCGTCGCGATCGGGGTCGGTCCACCGGAACACCTGGCTGCCGACCGCATAGGGGCCAGCCGGCACGGGCAGCGCCGGCACCGGAACGAAAGTCCACGCGAGCAACGCCACCAACGCGAGCGCCGCCACACCGCCGCGCCCCAGCCATGCGAGCGCGCGTTGTTGCTGCTGCGGCGGCCGGCTGCGCCGCCAGGCCAGCACCAGCAGCGCCGCGAGCAGTGCGCAGATGGCTGCGTACTGCCCATGGAAGCCCTCGCGCAAGACCTGCACAAGGCAGGCGACCAGCAGCGCTGCGCCCATGGCCGCGATGGCGCGCGCGCCGATCCGCCGCGTCGCCGCCGCCACGAGGGCGAGGACGACCGCAACGGTGACGATCGCGCCATCCAGCATCGACATCGCCGCCTCAGCCGCCGTACCGGGCGAGCATGCCCAGCTTCTCGTTCAGCGCCGCCTGGAACTGGTCGCGCTGCGAGGGCACCCACATCGGCGGATCGAACGCGGCCACGATACGCTGGCCCTCGATGCGGATCGTGCCGGCCAGCGGCTCGCGCACGGCGAAGCTGTCGCCCTGCACATCGACCTGGAAGCCCAGCGCCTCGCCTTCCTTCAACTGCGCCTTGAGGGATTCGCGCAGCCGCTCCGGGCGACCGGCGTGCGGAACGGAGATTTCGATCGGCCGCAGGTCCGGCAGCGGCAGCAGCACCGCGGCGGTGACCTTCGACGGCCCGCCCGCATCCGGAAAGCGCAGCTTCGCCGCGGCGTCGAGCACCAGCGCGCGGGCTGCGGCGACCTCGTCGTCGGGCGCGTGGCCGCTCTGCGGGGTGACGAAGTTGTCGGTCAGCACATCGACCGATGCCACGCTGCCGTCCGCATCCACCGAGAGGCGGAAGCTCATCACGCCCTGCACGTCCTTGTGGGGCTTCGCTGCTTCGGCCAGGGCGCGATGAAAGTCCAGCACGACCCGGCGCGCGGCCGCCGCGTCGAGCGCGCCGCTCACCACCGGCGAGGTGGCGCGCAGATGGCCGACCAGCGCGATGCGCGCCTCCAGCGGGTCCATGCTGCCCTCGATGGCCTGCGTGCCGTGCACGATGCGGTCGTCGAACAGCAGCAGCTGGTTGAACTCGGCCGGCACCAGCTCGTAGAGCACCTCGCCCTGCACATGGTGCTTCTTGTAGCTGGGCACGCCGTCGCGCATCAGCAGGGTTTCGCCGCCCGCGAACCTGCGCGCCTGCCAGCGTGTGAGCGAGTAGACGAAGCCCCAGGTGCCGTTCTGGAAATCGCTGTGCAGGCCCAGCATGCAGCCGTCGACCATGAGGTGGAAGTTCGGCGCGCCGGTCGGCAGCATCCCGAGATGGTCGGTGCACCACTGCTTCAGGTGCCGGGTGAAGCGCGTCCACAGCGCCTCGGGAAAAAGCTGCTGCGGCACCGTGCGCAGGTACGTGTACATCTGCGGCTCGCAGAAGTACTGCCACTGCACCGTCTGCTGGTAGGCGTTCTTCACCTTGCCGTCGTAGGCCGTGCGAAGGGCGTCGGCCTCGAGGAAGAAGTCCTTGACGACATGCTGGCGCTTGATCACGCCGGCTCTCCCACGGCCGCCGCCGCGTGCTCGCGCATGTCCCCCAACGCCACGCGCACCTGACGGTTGCCGCTGTACGGCAGGCGCCCGTGGGCCATCAGCAGGTTGTTCACCAGCAGCACGTCGTTGGCCTGGGTCGGGATGTGGATCGCGCACTCGGTCAGCACCCGGTCGATGGTGCGCACCCACTCGGCCGGGATCGGGCTGCCGTCGCCGAAGAACACGGTGCGCGGGTACTGGTCGCGCCTGAAGTGCTTGCCCAGCATGGCGTCGATCTGGCCCGGCAGCGCATCGGGGTGGTGCAGGAGGATCTGGTTGAACCAGGCCTCGGTGTCGTGCTCGGGAATCTGCAGCAGCGCGTGGGTGCGGTAGGACACGGTGAGGTCGTTCTCCGAAATCGCGTCGATCTCGTGCCCCGTCGACGCGATCTTCTCGCGCAACTCCTCGAGGCTTCCGACCTGGAAGAACTGCTCCCACGACGCATCCAGCCCGCGGATGAAACGGCGCCGGTAGATGAGCCCCAGATCGCGGAAGCGCGCCAGCATGTCCACGGGCAGGCGCTCGACCACCCGGCGCCCGTCCGACAAGGTCCACTCGCCGCCTTCCGACGCGGGCTCCAGGCAGAAGAAGAGCTGGCGCGACGGCCAGGTCTGGGTGTGCGAGGCCTCGTTGTGGAAGCGGATCTCCAGGTGCTTGGGATAGGGCGTGGCGAAGTACACGTTGTCGCTGGCGCTGGCGAGCGGCAGGTCGCCGTAGTGCCGGTAGAGCGCATCGCAGGCCGAGGCAGCCGAAGCTTCGAAGCCTTCGAGGCCGCCGACGTCGAACTCGCGGAACAGCACATGGCCGTCGGTCCACAGGGCTTCGTCGATGCGGTCGCGGTGTTGGCGAATCCAGGGCGCGAGCGGTTCGCGCGAGGCAGATGTGATGTGCATGGGATGGGCTCGATACGAAGTTGGAAAAAAGGAGGGCCTCTCAGGACATGGCGACGAGAATCCGCCGCGGTCCGTCGAACGGCAGCCGGCCGTGCGCCGCCAGCAGGTTGTCGACCACCAGCAGGTCGCCCTGCCGCCACCGGAAGGCGCGCCGCTGCGCGCGCAGCACCTCGCGCACCCGGGCCAGGGTTGCGTTGTCGATGCGGCCGCCGTCGCCGTAGTACGCCGCCATCGGCAAGCCCGCCTCGATGCGCGCATCGACGTTGCTCGCCATCGGCGTGTTGGAGGCATGGAACAAGTGCACCTGGTTGAACCAGACCCGCTCGCCGGTCAGCGGATGCACGCGCGTGGGCGGCCGCCGCTCGTGGATGCGCAGGCCGCCGCCGGGCTGCCATTCGCAGCCGATGTCCATCTCGCGGCAATGCGCCTCGACCTGCGCGCGGTCATCGGTCTCGAAGGCCTTGCTCCACGCGTTGTAGCGCGCGTTCGCCGGCGCGAGGTTGCGCACATACAGGAGCTCGCGGCGCTCGAATTCCTCGACGATGGGCGCCGGCATCTGCTCGAGGATGCGCCGCGAATCGGCCAGCGGCGTCTCGCCGCCCACCTGCGGTTCGGTCGCGCAGAAAAAATACAGCCGCCCGGGCCAGCGCACGCTGTACGACATCTCGTTGTGCAGCGGGATCTCCAGCTGCTTCGGGTATTCGGTCGAGGTGTAGATGCCCTCGGCCACCCGGCTGCGCGGCGAGGTGCCGCCCGCGTAGCCGCGCAGTTGCGGCGCCATCGCGGCGACCGCGCGGCGAAAGTCCTCGGGCTCGCGCAGCGGAAAACCGCGCAACAGCAGCGCGCCGGCGCGCAGCAGCGCGGGCTCCAGCCGCGGCATCTCGCGTGCGAACCAGTGTTCGACGTCCGCCGCGCCGGGGCCGGCGTGCACGCAGTGCGGAAAGCCGCCGTCGATGCCGTCGCCCGACTCGCGGGGATCGATGAGGGTTGCGGTCTCGCTCATGCGCATCGCCCCAGGTACCAGTGGCGGCCGACGATCTCGAGCACGCGATCGACGTGCGGCGGCGCGAGGATCGACAGGTGATCGCTGCCGGTCACGTCGACGCTGCGCAGTTGCGGCGCGTGCAGGCGCCAGGCACTGTCGTCGCTGGTGCCGTCGGCGCGCAGCAGCAGCACCGGGCCGTCGAACGCGCCTTCGGGCCGGTAGCCGATCGCGCACTGGCGGCAGAACATCTCCAGCACCGGCACGAAGTCGTTCAGCCGTGCATTGGCCGGCAGCAGGCGCGCGCGGCGCATCGCCTCGAAGATCGGCGGCGCCTGCTCGCGCAGCGGCAGCGCGGCCAGCGCATCGGCGTCGAGCCCGTGGGCGTGTTCGCTCTGCAGCGCGATCAGCGCGATGTATTCGCGCAGTGCGTGGGCGCGATCGCCATGCCCTTCCGCACGCGGGGCGTCGGTATCGACCAGCACCACCGGCGCGACAGCGGCGCCGTCGCCGGCCAACTGCCGGGCCGCCTCCAGCGCGATCCAGCCGCCGAACGAATGGCCGATGAGGTGATAGGGCCCCTCGGGCTGCACGGCGCGGATCGCATCGACATAGCGCGCCGCCGCCTCCTGCAGCGTCGGCCGCCCGCCGTCGTGGCCGAGCAGCGCGGGCGCCTCCAGGCCGATGAAGCGCGCATCGCCGGTGCTGCGCGACGCGAATTCGAGGAACGAGGTGGCGTTCGCGCCCGCACCGGGCATGCAGAACACCGTGCGCGCCTCGGTGCTGCCACGGCGAATCGTCACTGCGGCGCCTGGCGCGATGTCGGCACCCCGGTTCGGCGAGACGCCATCCAGGCGCGCCAGGATCGAAGCGATCGCGCCGCCGACCCGGCCGGCGTGCTCGGTGCGCATCATGATGCTCCAGTGATCGCCGCCGATGGGGTGCACCTGCAAGCGGTTGCCCACCACCCCGCTCCAGCCATTCGACGGATCGCCCGCGTCGCCCGGCTGCGCAGCGGCGAACAGATGCGCGTCGATCTCCAGCGGCTCGGCGTAGTACCTGTGCGCTGCAGCGCGCAGGTTGAACCAGAGGTCGGCACGCGCATCGAATTCGGCCGGGCTCATCTCCTTCGTGAGCCAGCCCTCGCTGCGTGCCAGCGCGATCGCTTCGGGCACATCCCCGGTCGCAAGAATCCGCGCGACTTCGGCCGCCTCCAGCTTGCGCCCGTGGTACTCGGCGAACGCGACCAGCAGCAGCTTCCTGTCGTTCACGCCGAGGTCGGACACGCCGCGCTCGCCGTCGCCGCGATACCAGCTGTCGACGAGGCCGAGGAATTCGACCTGCTCGCCCGCCGCCAGCAATTGCCGCGCGACTTCGAAGGCGAGCACGCCGCCGGCCGACCAGCCCGCCAGGCGGTACGGCCCCTGCGGCAGCGCTTCGCGAATCCGCTGCACGTAGCCCGCTGCCAGGTCCTCGTAGCGGCTGTCGGCATGCACCGCCTCGCGGTCGGCACGGATGCCGTAGAGGCCCACCTCGGGATCGATGTGTGCCGCCAGCCGCTCGTAGGACAGCACTTCGCCGCTGGGCTCGTGCACGAACACCAGCGGACGCCGCGCACCGCCCTTGCGCAGCGTCACCCACTGCGCATTCGCGCTCGCCACGCCCTCGCGCGGCCGGTCGATCAACGCGGCCAGCGCGCTCAGCTGCTGTGCCAGCAGCACGTCCTGCAGCGCGACTTCGTAGCCCTTCTGCTTGAGCCCTTCGATGACCTGGAACACCATCAGCGAGTAGCCGCCCAGGTCGAAGAAGTTGTCGTGGCGGCCGATGCGCTCGACGCCGAGCAGTTCCGACCAGAGCGCGGCGATGACGCACTCCGCCTCACCCTGCGGCGGCTCGTAGCGGCTCGATGCCAGGCCCTGCCCGTCGGGCGCGGGCAGCGCGTTGCGGTCGAGCTTGCCGTTCGGCGTCAGCGGCAGCGCGTCCACGGCGACGAAGGCCGAGGGCAGCATGTACTCGGGCAGATGCGCGGCCAGGCCGGCGCGCAGTTGCGCCGGGTCCACTGCGCCGACCACGTACGCGACGAGGCGCCTGTCGCCGGGGCTGTCCTCGCGCGCGATCACCGCGGCCTCGCGCACACCCGGCTGCTGCGCAAGGCGTGCCTCGATCTCGCCCAGCTCGATGCGAAAACCCCGCAGCTTGACCTGCGAATCGTTGCGGCCGAGGTATTCGAGCGTGCCGTCTTCGCGCCAGCGGCCGAGGTCGCCGGTGCGGTACATGCGCGCCTCGCCCTCGCCCTCGCCTGCCCCGGCGAACGGGTCGCGGAGGAACCGTGCGGCGGTCAGTTCCGCGCGGTCGAGATAGCCGCGGGCCACGCCCGCGCCGCCGATGTGGATCTCGCCGGCCACGCCGACCGGCACCGGCTGCGCCGCCGCATCGAGCACATAGACCCGCGCGCCCGGCATCACCTGGCCGATGTGCGGACGACGCCCGTCGACGATGCCGCAGCTCGCATCGACGCTGCACTCGGTGGGTCCGTACATGTTGAAGAACAGGCGGTCGTCGACGGCCGCAAGCTCGCCCCAGGTTGCCGCATCGATGGCCTCGCCGCCGAGCAGCAGCTTGCGCAGGCTCGGCGCGCGCCCCCGCAAGAGGCCCGCGCCCTGCATCAGGCGCAGGTGCGAGGGCGTGCATTCCATCACCTCGATGCGATGCGCTTCCAGGAAGCCGAGCAGCTCCTCCGCACCGAGCCGCGCCGCCTCGGGCAGCAGGAACACGCTGCGCCCGAACGCCAGTTGCCCCCACGCCTTGACCGCCATGTCGAAACCGAACGAGGAGTTCCACGCCACGCGCCGGCAATCGGGCGCCACGCCGTGGACGCAGGCCTCCATCGCGTGGAGAAAGTACGCCAGGTTGCGGTGCTCGACCATCACGCCCTTGGGCGTGCCGGTCGAACCCGAGGTGTAGATCACGTAGGCCAGGTGCGCGGGCGTGAGGCCGACGTCGGCACGGTCCGGGTTGTGGGACGGGGCGAGCGCCCAGTCGGGGTGCGCCGCATCGAGCATCGCGCGCACGCAGCGCCCGGAAGGCCTGAGGCGTCCGTCCAGCCGCTGCTGGGTCAACAGCACGACGGCGCCGCTGTCGCCGAGCATGTGCGCGAGCCGCTCGTCCGGGTACACCGGGTCGAGCGGCACATACGCACTGCCCGCCTTGAGCGTGGCCAGCAGCGCCACGACCAGTTCCAGGCTGCGCTCGGCGCAGATCGCCACGCGGTCGTCGGGCCTCACGCCGAGCGCGCGCAGGTGGTGGGCGAGCTGGTTGGCGCGCGCGTTGAGTTCTGCGTAGCTCAAGGCCTCGCCCGCGTATTCGATCGCCTGTGCATCGGGCCGGCGCGCCGCCTGCGCCTCGAAGAGCTCGTGCACCAGCACCGGTTCGGCGGCAACGGCGTGGCTCTCGTTGAAGCCCTCCACGATCGATGCGCGCTCCTTCGCATCGAGCAGGTCGATGCGATCGACCGGCTGGCTGTCGTCGGCGACCATGCCGCGCAGCACCGCCTCCAGGCAGCGCCAGTGGCGGCGCACCGTGGCCTCGTCGAACAGCGCGCTCGCGTAGTTGAGCTGGCCGCCGATGCCTTCTTCGCTTTCGCGCAGTTCCAGCGAGAGCTCGAACTGCGCGCTGTCGGCGCCGCCGCCCAGGCTCTGCGCCTGCAGGCCGGCCAGGTCGAGCGCGGCCCTGGGCGTGTTGTGCCAGGACAGCATGACCTGGAACACCGGATGGTGAGCCAGCGAACGCGGCGGATTGAGCGCCTCGACCAGGCGCTCGAACGGCACGTCCTGCAGGCTCTGCGCCTGCACCGCGGTCTGCCGCGCCTGGGCCAGCAGCGCCTGCACGCTGGGGCTGCCCGACAGGTCGATCTTCAGCGCCTGCGTGTTGATGAAGAAGCCGATCAGCGGCTCGACCTCGACGCGGCTGCGGCCCGCGTGCGAGCTGCCGATCACCACCTGCTCCTGTCCGCTGAGCCGGCCCAGCACCACGGCCCAGGCCGCGAGCAGCGTCATGTACAGCGTGGTGCCGTGGCGCTGGCCAAGCGCGCGCAGGCCGTCGGCGAGCGCGACATCGAGCGCGATGGCGATGTTCGCGCCACGGTAGTCCTGCACCGGCGGCCGCGGCCGGTCGGTCGGCAGGTCGAGCAGGGCCGGCGCGCCGCGCAGTTGCGCCACCCATTGCTGCAACTGCTGCTGCAGCAGCGGACCCTGCAGCCACTGGCGCTGCCACATGCCGAAGTCGGCGTACTGGATCGCGAGCGGCGGCAGCGGGTCGGGCCGGCCTTCGCGGAAGGCGCGGTACAGGGCCGAGAACTCGTTCGCGAGCACGCCGCCCGACCAACCGTCGGAGACGATGTGGTGCATGGTGACGAGCAGCACGTGGTCCTCGGGCCCGAGCGCGAGCAGGCGGCCTCGGATCAACGGTCCGAGCGCGAGATCGAACGGGCGCAGCGCCTCTTCGCGCGCGATGCGCTCCAGCTCCGGGTCGGTGGCGCCGCGCAGGTCTTCATGCCGCAGCGCGAAGCCGCGGGCCTCGTCGATGACCTGGAGCGCCTGGCCGCCGATGCCGACGAAGCGCGTGCGCAGCACCTCGTGGCGCTCGACGATGCGGTCCAGCGCCGCCTGCAGCGCCGCGATGTCGAGCGCACCGCGCAGCCGCACCGCATCGGGCACGTGGTAGGCCTTGCTCGCCTCGGGATCGACGCGCGCGATGAACCACAGGCGCTGCTGCGCGAACGACATCGGCAGCGGCGCCGAGCGGTCGGCGCGGGCGATGGCGCCCAGGGCGTTCTGGCTCGCCTCGGCCACGTCGCGGGCCATGTCGGCCAGCTGCGGATGGGTGAAGAGCGCGGGCAACGGCAGCTCGACGCCGAGCCGCTCGCGCACCTGCGAAACCAGCCGCACCGCGAGCAGCGAGTGGCCGCCGAGCTCGAAGAAGTTGTCGTGCCGCCCGACGCGCTCCATGGCCAGCAGTTCGCACCAGATCTGCGCGAGCGTGTCCTCGATCTCGCCGATGGTCGCCTCGTAGGCGCGATGCGCGAAGGCCAGGCCGTCGGGCGCGGGCAGCGCCTGGCGGTCGAGCTTGCCGTTGGGGGTCAGCGGCAAGGCGGCCAGCGGCATGAACGCACCCGGCAGCATGTGATCGGGCAGGTGCGCGGCCAGGCGCATGCGCAGCTCGGCGGGGTCGGCCGCCTGCACGTCGCCCACGATGTAGGCGACCAGGCGCTTGTCGCCGGGCACGTCCTCGCGCGCGATCACCACGGCTTCGCGCACGCCGGGCAGCTCGTTCAGCCGTGCCTCGATCTCGCCGGGCTCCACGCGGTGGCCGCGGATCTTGAGCTGGAAATCGTTGCGGCCGAGAAATTCGATGGTGCCGTCGTCGCGCCAGCGGCCGAGGTCGCCTGTCCTGTACATGCGCGAACCCGCACCGACCCCAGCATCCACGCCACCCGCGAACGGATCGTCCAGGAAGCGCTCGGCGCTCAGCGCGGGCTGGTGCAGGTAGCCGCGTGCGACCTGCACGCCGGCGATGTATATCTCTCCGGCCACGCCGCGCGGCACCGGCCTGCGCTGCGCGTCGAGCAGATAGAGCCGGCAGTTGTCGACCGGCGCACCGATGGGCGGTAGGTCGTCCCAGTCTTCGGCCGGCCCGGCGAGCGTGTGCGCGGTGACCACGTGGCTTTCGGTCGGGCCGTAGTGGTTGTGCAGCCTGGCGTTGCGGCCGGAGAACAGGCGCCGGATGGCAGGTGTGATGCGCAGCTGCTCGCCCGCGACGACCAGGTCGCGCAGCGCCGGCAGTGGTGCTTCGCGCTGCGACCACAGTTCGCTCAGCGCATTGAGCGCGATGCAGGGCAGGAACAGCCGTTCGAGCTGCTGTTCGCCCAGCCAGTCGGCCAGCGCGGGCAGGTCGCGGCGCAGGTCGTCGGGCAGCAGCACGAGGGTGCCGCCGCCGGCCAACGTCGAGAAGATTTCCTGGAACGCCACATCGAAGCCCGGTGCCGCGAACTGCAGCGTGCGCGCCGCGCCCGGCAGCGCCTCGCGCTGCCACGCCAGCAGGTTGACGAGCCCGCGATGCGGCATCGCCACGCTCTTGGGCCGGCCGGTCGATCCCGAGGTGTAGATGACGTAAGCCAGGTGCTCGCCGCGCAGGCCCAGCGCCTGCGCATCGGGGCACGGCGCGGCAGCCTGTGCCCATGGCGCCTGGCCGATGTCGTCGAGCAGCACGCGCGCGCAAGCCGCCGCCGGGGGCAGGCGAGCGGCCAGCCGCTCTTGCGTCAGCAGCACGCGCGGCGCGCTGTCGGCCAGCATGTGCGCCAACCGTTCATCGGGATAGGCCGGGTCCAGCGGCACATAGGCGCCGCCGGCCTTGAGCGTGGCCAGGATCGCGATCACCATCGGCGGGCCGCTCTCCAGGCAGATCGCCACGCGTTCGTCGGGCGCGACGCCGAGCGTGCGCAAATGCATCGCCAGCTGGTTCGCCTGCGCCTCCAGCTCGCCGTAGCTCAGCCGCTGCGCGCCGAACGCCAGCGCCGCAGCCGACGGGTCGCGCGCGGCCTGGCGCTCGAACAGCGCGTGCACCAGCTCGCCTTCGGCGCCGTGGTCGCGCCGCGTGGCGTTGAAGCCATGCAGGACCTCATCGCACTCGGCCGGCGGCAGGGTCTCGATCGCATCCATCGGCGTTTCGGGCGCGCACCCGAGCGCCTGCACCAGATGCCCGAGGGTTTCGCGCACCATCGCGGCGATGCGTGCGGCATTCACGCGCTCGACGATCTCGGCGGTGATGCTGAAGCCCTCGCCATGGTCATCGACGTGCAGCACGAACGGATAGTTGGTGCGGTCGCGGCTCTCGATGTGGTGGATGCCGGCCATGCCCTCTTGGCCCGGCGCCGCCGCCTCATCGCGGCTGTGGCGGTAGTTCAGCAGCGCCGAGAACAGCGGCGTGTTCGCGGCTGCCAGCCCGCTGCAGCGCTGCGCCAATGTCAGCGGCGCGTGCTCGTGGCGCAGCAGTTCGGCGAGCGTGGCCGCAGTTTCTTCGAGCGCAGCGCCGGCGCTGCGTCCGTCCAGCCGCACGCGCAGCGGCAGCGTGTTGATGAACATGCCCATCGCGCGGTCGGCACCCGCGCCGCCCTGCAGGCGGCCGAACAGCACCGTGCCGAACACCACGTCCTCGCGACCGCTGCAGCGCGCGAGCACCTGCGCCCACGCGAGGTGGAACACGCAGGCGGGGCTGACGCCGCGCGCCCGCGCAATCCGGCGCAAGTCCGCGCACAACGCCGCATCGAGCCTGAGCTTCGCCTGCACCGCGTCGCTGCCGTTGCCCTGCACATCGAGCAGGTCGAAGGGCGCGGTCGGCTGGTCGATGTCGCCGAGCATCGTGCGAAAGAACTGCTCGTGCTCGGCCTCGCGCGCCGAAAGCCGAGCCTGTGCGACGAAATTGCGGAACGGCAACGGCACGGGCAGCTCGTCCCGGCGGTCCCGCATCACGAGGCCCACCTCGTGCACCAGCTGCTCCAGCGTGACGTGGTCCATCACCAGGTGGTGGTAGAGCATCTGCAGCAGCCAGCGCCCGCTCACCGCGTCGAAGGCGGCAAAGCCGCGCATCAGCGGCGCCTGCCGCACGTCGAGGCGGTAGCGGTCCGGATCGGCGTGCGCCTTCAGGCGCGCCTGCACGTCGCCGGCCAGTTCCAGCGTCTCGACCTCCAGCCGCGCGCGGCGCCACACCACCTGCACCGGTTCGGGCAGGCCGTCCCACTGCACCGCGGTGCGCAGCACGTCCTGCCGCGCGATCACCTCGTTCATTGCGGCGACGAAGCCGTCGAGCAGCGCGCGGCTGTCGAAGCCCATCAGCAGCCGGTTCAGGTAGGCATCGCCCCGCTGCTGCAAGAGGTGATGGAACAGGATGCCCTCCTGCAGCGGCGCGAGCGGATAGATGTCCTGCACGTTGCCGGCGCCGCCCGGCGTGGCCGCGACGATGCGGTCGATCTGCGCCTGCTCGAGCCGCACCAGCGGCAGCATCTGCGGCGTGATGCGCGCCTGCTGCGCCTCTTCTGCCGCGCGTGCCGGCGCGGCGTGTTCGCCGTTGGCCGCGACCCAGTTCATCAGCACCTGCTTGTGCAGCTTCAGCGAAGCCATCACGCCCGGGGTCAGCACGCCGCGCGGGGCCTTGACCACCAGTTCGCCCTGCTCGATGCGCGCCAGGACCCGGCGCTGTTCGAAGAGGCCGATCAGGGCCGGCGCGTCCAGCCCGTCCAGCGCATCCCGCCCGTCTCGCGCTCGCATGCTTGCAACTTCCACATTCACAGTCTGAACTCCTCGGTTTCCGATTCGGTGGCATCCCACGCGGCTTCCTTTGCAGCAGGCGGCACGGGGATCGCGTTGTGC
Organism: Variovorax boronicumulans; assembly: GCF_030812215.1. GTDB lineage: Bacteria > Pseudomonadota > Gammaproteobacteria > Burkholderiales > Burkholderiaceae_C > Variovorax > Variovorax boronicumulans_C. Next base: position 227,817 of record NZ_JAUSSG010000009.1, read on the forward strand.
GGCACCTCGTCGATGCGTGGCGCGGTCCGCACGGCCTCGGCCATCGCGGCCAGTTCGGGCCGGGCGAAGACCGCGCGCACGTCGATGGACCAGCCGCGGCGGCGCAGGTGCTCGAGCAACTGCACCGCGAGCAGCGAATGCCCACCGAGGGCGAAGAAGCTGTCGTGGCGGCCGATGCGCCCGATGCCGAGCAGCTGCGACCAGATGGCCGCGAGCGCGCTCTCGATCTCGCCCTGCGGCGGCGCGTAGGCGCGGTGGCCGAAGGCTTCGTCTTCCGGCGCGGGCAGTGCCTTGCGGTCGAGCTTGCCGTTGTTCGTCAGGGGCAGTGCCGCGATGCGCACATACGCCATCGGCAGCATGTGTTCGGGCAGGTGGCCGGCGAGCCTGCTGCGCAGTTGCAGCGGCTCCAGGCTGTCGTTGGGCGACTTCGGCACCACGTAGGCGACCAGCGCGAGCGTGCCGCTCCGGTCTTGCCGCGCGAGCACCGCCGCATCGGCGATGCCGTCGAGCGCGCGCAGCTGCGCCTCGATCTCGCCCGGCTCGATGCGCTGCCCGCGCAGCTTGATCTGGAAGTCGTTGCGGCCCAGGTAGTCGATCGCCCCGTCGGCGCGCCAACGGCCGAGGTCGCCGGTGCGGTAGAGGCGGCCGTGCCCGGCGAAGGGGTCGGCGATGAAGCGCTCGGCCGTCAGGTCCGGCCGGTTCAGGTAGCCGCGCGCCACCTGTGCGCCGCCGATGTACAGCTCGCCCGCCACGCCCAGCGGCACCGGGCGCAGCGCGACGTCGAGCAGGAACAGGCGGGTGTTGGCGACCGGCCGGCCGATCGGCACGGCATCGCGGTCGTCGTCGCTGCAGGTCCAGGCGCTCACATCCACCGCCGCCTCGGTCGGGCCGTAGAGGTTGAACAGTTGCGCCCCCGGCCATCGCTCGCGGCATTGGCGCGCGAGCGCGGCCGGCAGCGCTTCGCCGCTGCAGACCACGCGCCGCAGCGTGTCGCAGCCGCCCGCCGCGTCGGGGTGCGCAAGAAAGACCTGCAGCATCGACGGCACGAAATGCAGCGTCGTCACGCCGCTCGCGCGGATCAGCTCGCCCAGGTAGGCCGGGTCCTTGTGCCCCTCCGGCCGCGCGAGCACCAGCCGCGCGCCGGCCATCAGCGGCCAGAAGAACTCCCACACCGACACGTCGAAGCCGAACGGCGTCTTCTGCAGCACGACGTCGTCGGGTGTCAGCACATAGGCCTGCTGCATCCCGTGCAGGCGGTTGACGATGCCGCGGTGCGCGTTCATCACGCCCTTGGGGCGGCCGGTCGAACCCGAGGTGTAGATCACGTAGGCCAGGTGGTCTTCGTGGAGCGCCGGGGCCGAGACGTCGGGGTCGGCTTCGAAGGGGTCCGCGGGCGGGTCGCGATCCGGCACCAGCGTGCGCGCGCCCGGTGCATCCGGTGCATCCGGTGCATCCGGCAGGTGCGGCGCCAGTTCCGGATCGGCCAGCACCACCACCGGCCGGGCCTCGTCCAGCATCTGCCGCAGGCGCTGCGGCGGCAGCGACGGATCGAGCGGCAGGTACGCGCCGCCGGCCTTGAGGACCGCGAGCAGGGCGATCACCAGCATCTCGCTGCGCTGCATGCACACGCCCACGCAGGTGTCCGGCCCGACGCCCGATGCGCGCAGTTGCCCTGCCAGGCGATGGGCGCGGGCATCGAGTTCGGCGTAGCGGAGCCGACGGTCCTCGAAGACCAGCGCGATGGCGTCGGGCCGCTGCGCCGCCTGGCGCTCGAAGAGCTGGTGCAGCAGCAGGCCGCGCGGACAGTCGACGGTCATGGCGTTGAAATCGGCCACCACCTTCTGGCGCTCTTCCGCCGGCAAGACGTCGATGCGTTCCAGCGGCCGCTGCGGCTCGCTTTCGAGCGCATCGACCAGCGCACGCAGCGCCTGCTCGACGAAGCGGTCGATTCGCCGCGCATCGACGCTGCGATCGATCTCGGCGGTGAGGCCGAAGCCGTCGCCATGGTCGTCCACATGCAGCACGAACGGGTAGTTGGTGCGGTCGTGTCCGCCGAGCGATTCGATGCCCGGCAGCCCCGTGGCCTCGCCGTCGCGGCGGCTGTAGCGGTAGTTCAGGAGGCTCGCGAACAGCGGCGTGCCGGCCGGCAGGCCGCTGCAGCGCTGGGCCAGGCTCAGCGAGGCATGCTCGTGGCGCAGCAGCTCGGCCAGGTCGGCATGCACGCGGCGCAAGGCCGCTTCGGTGCCGCCGCCATCCACGCGCACGCGCAGCGGCAAGGTGTTGAGGAACATGCCCATCGCGCGCGCCGCTTCCGCGCCGGCCTGCAGGCGGCCGAACAGCACCGTGCCGAACACCACGTCCCCGCGCCCGCTGCAGCGCGCGAGCACCAGCGCCCAGGCCAGGTGAAAAACGCTGGCGGCGCCAACGCCGCGCAGCCGCACCTGTTCGCGCAGGCGCCGCGCGAGCGAGGCATCGAGTTCGCTGCGCGCCTGCACGGCGCCGCTGCCGTCGCCGCGCACATCGGCGAGGCCGAACGGCGCGGTGGTTTCCTCGACATCGCCCAGCGCGGCGCGGAAATAGGCTTCGTGCCCGGCCTCGGCCGCGCCCTTCAGCGCCTCGGCGACGAAGCGGCGGAACGGCACCGGCGCCGGCAACAGCGCGCGCCGGTCCTGCAGGATCAGCATGACCTCCTGCACCAGCAGCTGCGAGGCGGTGTGATCGAGGATCAGGTGGTGGTGCTGCAACTGCAACAGCCATCGCCCGCTGCCGTGCACCTCGATGGCATGGCCGCGCAGCATCGGCGCGCGGCGCACGTCCAGGCGCGCGCCGGTCAGGGTTTGCAGACATGCCATCGCCTCCTGTTCGGTCGCGGCGGGCAGCACGTCGATGTCCAGGTGGACCTTGCGATGCACCAGTTGCACCGGCCGCTCCAGCCCCTCCCAGTGCACGCCGGTGCGCAGGATGTCGTGCCGCGCGATCACCTCGCGCAGGGCCTGCACGAAGCCGTCGAGCCGTTCGCGGCCGTCGAAGCGCAGCAGCGTCGGCATGACATAGGCATCGCCGCCCTCGCCTTCACCTTCGTGCAACCGGTGATGGAACAGGATGCCCTCCTGCAGCGGCGCGAGCGGGTAGATGTCCTGCACGTTGCGCACGCCGCCCGGCACCTGCGCCACGAGGCGGTCGATCGCGCCCTGGTCGAGCGCGAGCAGCGGCAGCATCGCGGGCGTGATCGCCCCGGTGGCTTCGTCGATGCGGTAAGCCAGCGGGTCGCTGCGCCCGCGCTCGCGCAGCAGCGCGATCAGCTCGGGCTTGCGCTCGCGCAAGGCCTGCACCAGGGCCGGGTCGGCGAGCAGGCGCGCATCGCCCTGGAGCGCCAGCCGTTCGCCGTCCAGGCGCAGGGTGAGGCCGCGCGCGGCCAGCGTGTCGAGCAGGTGCGACGGGCTCACAGGACGATCTCCTCCAGTTGCACGGTCGCCGCGGCGAGGTCGGCCAGGGTCGGCGCGTTGAACACCATCTGCACATCGACCTGCAGTTGCTGCGCGCCCATGGCGTGGATCAGCTGGATCGCCAGCGCCGAATGTCCGCCGAGCTCGAAGAAGTTGTCGTGGCGGCCGACCCGCTCGACGCCGAGCAGTTCGCGCCACACCGCCGCGAGACGGACCTCGATGTCGGTCTCCGGCGCGGCATACGCCTGCCGCGCGAGGCCGTCGTCGTCGGGCGGCGGCAGGGCCTTGCGGTCGAGCTTGCCGTTCGCATTCAGCGGCCAGGCCGCGAGCACGACGAAGGCGCCGGGCAGCATGTAGTCGGGCAGTTGCGCGCCGAGTTGCGCGCGCAGCATGGCAGGCTCCAGCACGGCGCCCGGCTGCGCGAGCAGGTAGGCGACAAGGCGCGGCTCGCCGGGCGGCTCGGTGCTTGCGATCACGATGGCTTCGCGCACCCCGTCCAGCCGCGCGAGCCGCGCTTCGATCTCCCCAAGCTCGATGCGGTAGCCGCGGACCTTGACCTGGAAGTCGTTGCGGCCCAGGTACTCGATGGTGCCGTCGGCGCGCCAGCGGCCGAGGTCGCCGGTGCGGTACATGCGCGCGTCGAGTTCCCGCGCGTTCGCGAACGGATCGCGCAGGAAGCGCTCGGCGGTGAGCCCAGGCTGCCCGAGATAGCCGCGCGCAACACCGGCGCCGCCGATGTGGATTTCGCCGGCCACGCCGATGGGCACCGGCTCGCCGTGCGCATCGAGCAGGTAGACGCGCGCGCCCGGCATCGGGCGGCCGATGTGCGGCACCGCGCCCTCGACCGGGCCGCAGGTGGCGTCAACGCTGCATTCGGTCGGGCCGTACATGTTGTGGAACTGCACCGTGCCGGCCTCGGCAAGGTGCCGCCATGTCGCGGCATCGAGCGCCTCGCCGCCGAGCAGCAGCTTGCGCAGCGAACCGGCGCGCCGCTGCCGGCCGAAGCCGGCCGCGTGCAGCATGCGCAGGTGCGAGGGCGTGCACTCCATCGCCTCGATGGCATGGCGCTCCAGAAAGTCGAGCAGGGCTTCCGCATCGAGGCGGGCGCGCTCGGGCAGCAGGTACACGCTGCGGCCGAACGCGAGCTGTCCCCAGGCCTTGACCGCCATGTCGAAACCGAACGAGGAGTTCCATGCCACGCGCCGGCAGTCCGGCGCCGGGCCGTGGATGCGCTGCTCCAGCCCGTGCAGGAAATTGAGCACGTTGCGGTGCTCGACCATCACGCCCTTGGGCACGCCGGTCGAACCGGAGGTGTAGATCACATAGGCCAGGTGGGCCGGCGTGAGGCCCGCCACCTCGACATCGTTCGCGGGCGCATCGCGCCAGGGCGGCGATGCGTCGTCGAGCACCAGCACCGCGCAGCCTTCGGGCACCTGCAGGCGGTCGCGCAGGCGGGCGTGGGTCAGCACCGCCACCGGCGCGCTGTCGGCCAGCATGTGGGCGAGGCGGTCGTCGGGGTGCACCGGGTCCAGCGGCACGCAGGCGCCGCCGGCCTTGAGCACGGCCATCAGCGCGACGCCCAGGTCCACGCTGCGCGCAAGGCACAGCGCCACGCGGTCGTCGGGGCGCACGCCCAGGCTGCGCAGATGGTGGGCGACGCGGTTGGCGCGGCGGTTCAGTTCGCCGTAGTCGAGCGCTTCGTCTTCATGGGCGAGCGCCAGCGTGCGCGGCTGCGCGGCGGCCTGCGCTTCGAACAGGCGATGCAGCAGGCCATCGCAGCCGGTGTGCCCCGCGGCATTGAACGCATGCAGCACCTGCGCGTGTTCGTCCGCGGCCATCAGGCCGATGCGGTCCACGGGCGCAGAGGCATCGGCCACCATGCCGCGCAGCATCGCCACCAGCGCGTGCCAGTGGCGCCGCACCGTGGCTTCGTCGTACAGCGCGGTCGCGTAGTTGAACTGGCCGGCGATGCATTGGCCCGCCGGCTCCAGGTCGAGCGACAGGTCGAACTGCGCGCTGCCAGCATGGCTTGCGAGGTTGTCGAATTCGAGGCCCTCGAGCTGCAGGTGCGCAGGCGGCGTGTTCTGCCATGCCAGCCGCACCTGGTAGACGGGGTTGAAGGCGCTCGAGCGCGGCGGATTGAGTGCCTCGACCACCTGCTCGAAAGGCACGTCGCGATGCTGCTGCGCCTGCAGTGCGACCTGCCGGGCCTGCGCGAGAAGTCCGCCGGCATCGAGGCCGTCCTCGATGTCGAAGCGCAGCGCCTGTGCGTTGACGAAGAAACCGATCAGCGGCTCCAGCTCGGCGCGGTCGCGCCCCGCGATGCTGCTGCCGAGCACCACGCGCGACTGGCCGCCGAGCCGCGCAAGCACCGCCGCCCATGCCGCAAGCACCGCCATGTACACGGTCACGCCGTGCCGCTGCGCCAGCGCCTCCAGTGCACGCGTCAACGCCTCGTCGAGGCCGACGTCGATGCTGGCGCCGCGGTAGTCCTGCTGCGCCGGCCGTGGCCGGTCGGTGGCCAGGCCGATGAGCGGCGGCGCATCGCGCAAGCGCTCGACCCAGTATTGCAACTGCGGCCGCAGCGCCTCGCCCTGCAGGCGGCGGCGCTGCCACGCGGCGTAGTCGCCGTACTGGATCGGCAAGGCCGGCAGCGGATCGGGCTCGCCGCGGCGGAACGCGCCGTACAGCACCGAGAACTCGTGCGCCATCACGCTGAGCGACCAGCCGTCGGAAACGATGTGGTGCATCGTGACCAGCAGCACGTGGTCGTCTTCGGCCAGGCGCAGCAACTGCACGCGCAGCGGCGGGTCGCGCGCAAGGTCGAACGGCGCTGCGGCCTCGGCCTGGCACAGCGCGCGCAAGGCGCTGTCGCCGAGTTGGTCGAGCTTGCGATAGGCGAGCTCGACGCCGTGCGCCGGTTCGATGCGCTGGCGCGGCTCGCCGTCGATGACGACGAAGCGCGCGCGCAGCGATTCGTGCCGAGCGACGATGCGGTCCAGTGCCTGCTGCAACGCGATGCGATCCAGCGCGCCGCGCAGGCGCAGCGCGGCAGGCAGGTGATAGGCCGCGCCGGCCTGTGCATCGATGCGTGTCACGTACCACAGGCGCTGCTGCGAATGCGAGAGCGGCAGCGGCGCGGCGCGGTCCGCCTTCGGGATCGGATCGGCTGCGGCAGGCGCGGCCCGCGCCATCTCGGCCGCCAGTTCCGCGAGCCGCGGCCGGGCGAACACCGTTGCCAGCGCCAGCTCGATGCCGAAGTGCTGGCGCAGTTGCGAGAGCATGCGCACCGCCAGCAGCGAATGCCCGCCGAGCTCGAAGAAGCCATCGTCGCGGCCGATGCGCGCAACGCCGAGCAGCGACGACCATATGCGTGCCATCGCCTGCTCGTGCTCGCCTTGCGGTGCCTGGTAGCTGCGCTGCGCGTAGGCGTCGTCGTCCGGCGCGGGCAAGGCGGCGCGGTCGAGCTTGCCGCTGGCGTTGAGCGGCAGTGCATCCAGCCGCACGAAGGCGGCGGGCAGCATGTGATCGGGCAGGTGTTCGGCCAGGCGTGCGCGCCATTGCGCCGCATCGGGCGCGTCGTCGGTGACCACATAGGCCAGCAGGCGCCTGTCGTCGCCTTGTGCTTCGGCGGCGATCACCGCCGCTTCGCGAATGCCGCCCACGCGCATCAGCGCGGCCTCGATCTCGCCGGGCTCGATGCGAAAGCCCCGGATCTTGACCTGCCGGTCGTCGCGGCCGAGGAACTCGATCGAACCGTCGGCACGCCAGCGGCCGAGGTCGCCGCTGCGGTACATGCGCGGCATCGGCGCATTCGCGGACGGCGCCACGAACGGATCGGCCGCGAAGCGCTGCGCGGTCAGTTCGGGCTGCCGCAGGTAGCCGCGCGCCACGCCGGCGCCGCCGATCCATATCTCGCCGACGGCGCCGATGGGCACCGGCTCGCCCTGGGCATCGAGCAGGTAGACGCGCGCATTGGGCATCGGGCGGCCGATGCTCTGTGGCGAGTCCTCGGCGCGGCAGAACGCAACCGTCGCGTTGATCGTGGTCTCCGTCGGACCGTAGGCATTGGCCAGCGCCGGGCGATGGCCGCTGCGCCGCCACCACGCATCGAGCGCGGCGGCGCCGACCGCATCGCCACCGATCACGACCTGGCGCAGCGACGGCGGCAACACCGCTTCGCTCGCCTGGGCAATGCGTTGCCAGAACAGCGTCGGCAGGTTGGCGATGGTGAGCTTGTGGGCGGCGCAGAGGTCGCACCAGCGCCGGGGTTCGGCAAGCCATGCGTCGGTGCGCAGCACCAGCGTCGCGCCATGGCTGAGCGCACCGAAGATCTCCTCGCCGGCGACGTCGAAGCCGAGTCCGGAGAACTGCAGCACGCGGTCTTCGGCATTGAAGCCGTAGAGCGATTGCAGCGCCGCGATCTGGTGGGCCAGCTGACGGTGCTCGACCATCACGCCCTTGGGCGTGCCGGTGGAGCCGGAGGTGTAGATCACGTAGGCGAGATGGGAGCCGTCGCCGGGAAAGCCGCTGCCATCGGGTGCGCGCGCGCGTACAGGCGCGGTCGCCCATGGCGCATGCGCATCGAGCGCGATCGCCGTGCAGCCCGGCGGCGGCTGGAGGCGTGCGCGCAGGCCGGTGTGCGTGAGCAGCACCGAGGGCGCGCAGTCGTTCAACTGCCAGGCCAGCCGCTGCTCCGGGTAAGACGGATCGAGCGGCACATACGCGGCACCGGCCTTGAGCGTGGCGAGCAACGCGACGATCAGGTCGAAGCCGCGCGGCAGGCACAGCGCCACGCGGTGCCCGGCACCGACGCCGAGGCCGCGCAGGTGATGGGCAAGCCGGTTGGCACGCCGGTCGAGCTCGCCGTAGCCGAGCCGCTCGCCGTCGTGTTCCAGCGCGATGGCTTGCGGCCGCAGCGCGGCCTGGCGTTCGAAAGCCGCGTGCGCAAGCGCATGTTCGGGCGGCGCCGATGCGCCTGCGGCGAACGCGTGCAGCAACCGATGCCGCGCATCGGCGTCGATCAATGCGATGCGATCGACCGGCCGGCTTTCGTCGGCCGCCATGCCGCGCAGCATCGCCACCAGGCTGTGCCAATGGCGGCGCACCGTGGCCTCGTCGAACAATGCGGTGGCGTAGTTGAGCTTGCCGGCGATGCGGTCGCCCTCCTCCTGCAGGTCCAGCGCCAGGTCGAACTGCGCGCCGGCCGGCAGGCTCTCGACCCGCTCGACGGCGAGGCCCGCCAGTTCCAACGCCACGGGGGGCGTGTTGTGCCAGGCCAGCATCAGCTGGAACACCGGGTGATGGGCCAACGAGCGCGGCGGGTTCAGCGCCTCGACCAGCCGTTCGAACGGCACCGCCTCGCGCGCCTGGGCCTGCAATGCGGCGTGGCGCACCTGGGCCAGCAGGTCGGCAACGGTCGGGCTGCCGTCCAGCGCGATCTTCAGCGCCTGGGTGTTGATGAAGCAGCCGATCAGCGGCTCGATCTCGGCCCGGCCCCGGCCGGCATGCGAACTGCCGATCACCACCTGCGGCTGTCCGCTGTAGCGCGCCACCACGGCGGCCCAGGCGGCCAGCACGGCCATGTAGAGGGTCGCGCCGTGGCGCTGGGCGAGTGCGCGCAGGGCTTGCGTGGTCTCTGCGTCGAGGGCGACCTCGACGCTTGCGCCGCGGTAGTCCTGCAGCGCGGGGCGCGGCCTGTCGCATGGCAAGCCGACCAGCGACGGAGCGCCCTGCAAATGCGCGACCCATTCCTGCAACCGGGCTTGCGCCGCCGCGCCTTGCAGGTGCGCGTGCAGCCACACCGCATGGTCGGCGTACTGGACCGGCAGCGAAGGCAGCGACGGCGCTCGCCCGCCCCGCAGCGCGCTGTAGGCGGTGGCGACCTCGCGCATCAGCACGCTCAGCGACCACCCGTCGGAGACGATGTGGTGCATGACGACCAGCAACACATGTTCGTTGTCGGCGACGCGCAGCAGAAGGCCGCGGATCGGTGGACCGGCTGCGAGATCGAAGGGCTCGGCGGCGGCTTCGCGGCACAGGGCTTCGATCTGCGCAGCGTCCGATCCGCCCGCATCCTGCTCGCGCAAGGCAAGGCCGCCTGGCGGGTCGATGTGCTGCCAGGGCTGGCCATCGACCGCGACGAAGCGCGTGCGCAAGGCTTCGTGCCGGGCCACGACCAGGTCCAGCGCGGCGCGCAGGGCCCTGCGGTCGAGCGCGCCGCACAGGCGCAATGCGCCGGGGATGTGGTACGCGACGCTGGCCTGCGCATCGACGCCGGCAATGAACCACAGGCGCTGCTGCGCCGGCGACAGCGGCAGGGGACGGCTGCGGTCGGCGCGTGCGATCGCGGTCAGTTCGCCGGGGCCGGCTGCGGCCACGCTTGGCGCCAATGCGGCGAGGCGCGGCTGCGCGAACAGCGTGGCCAGTGCGAGTTCGGCATCGAAGCGCTCGCGGATCCGGGAGACAAGCCGGATGGCCAGCAGCGAATGGCCGCCGAGTTCGAAGAAGTTGTCGTTGCGGCCGACGTGCTGCACGCCGAGCAGTTGCGACCAGATGTCGGCCAGGGCCTGTTCGATCTCGCCTTGCGGGGCCTCGTAGCTGCTGCGATGGCCGAAGGCCTGGCCATCGGGTGCGGGCAGCGCCCTGCGGTCGAGCTTGCCGTTCGCGGTCAGGGGCAATGCATCGAGCACGACGTAGGCCACGGGGACCATGTAGTCCGGCAGCTGCTTGCTGAGTTCCGCGCGAAGTTGCCCGACATCGGCATGGCCGGTGAGGTAGGCGACCAGGCGCTTGTCGCCGGGTTGGTCTTCGCGTGCGATCACTGCGGCCTCTCGCACGCCGTCCGCACGCGCCAGTTGCGCCTCGATCTCGCCCAGCTCGATGCGGTAGCCGCGCATCTTGACCTGATGGTCGTTGCGCCCAAGGTATTCGATGCTGCCGTCGTCGCGCCAGCGGCCCAGGTCACCGCTTCGGTACATGCGTGCGCCACCGAACGGATCGATGAGGAATCGCTGCTCAGTGAGTTCAGGCTGCGTGAGATAACCCTGCGCGACCTGCACCCCGCCCAGATACAGCTCACCGACGACACCTATCGGCACCGGGTTGCGCTGCCCATCCAGCACATAGATGCGGCTGTTGCCGATCGGCCGGCCGATGGGCGGCAGGTCTTCCCACGCCTCTGGTGGACCGCTCAGCGTGTGCGCGCTGACCACATGCGTTTCGGTCGGTCCGTAGTGGTTGTGCAACTTCGCCTGCGGATGCCTTGCGAACATGCGGCGCATCGCCGGTGTGATGCGCAACTGCTCGCCCGCGGTGATGACATCCCGCAGCATCGCCAGCGGCTCGCCGCGCTGCGACCACAGTTCGCCGAGGTTCTGCAGCGCGATGTACGGCAGGAACAGCCGCTCGATCGACTCCTCGGCGATCCATTCGGCCAGGGCCGGCAGGTCCTGTCGAAGTGCTTCATGCAGCAGCACCAGGGTGCCGCCGCCGGCGAGCGTGCTGAAGATCTCCTGGAAGGCCACATCGAACCCCAACGCGGCGAATTGCAAGGTGCGCGCGGGTTCGGGCAACTGCTCGCGCTGCCAGGCCAGCAGGTTGACCAGCCCCCGGTGCGGCATCGCCACGCCCTTGGGCACGCCGGTCGAGCCGGAGGTGTAGATCACATAGGCCAGGTGCTCGGGGCGCAGGCCCAGTTCGGTCGCGTGCAGGTTGGCCGCGGATGCGTTGGCCCACACCGGTTGTGCCTCGTCGAGCAAGACCGATGTCGCACCAAGCCGGCCAGCCAGAACGCCTTGGCTCAACACCACCACCGGATCGCTGTCGCGCAGCATCTGCGCCAGCCGTTCATCGGGATGCGCCGGGTCCAGCGGCACGCAGGCACCGCCGGCCTTGAGCGTGGCCAGGATCGCCACCACCATTACCAGGCTGCGCTCCACGCAGATCGCCACGCGGTCGTCCGGACCCACGCCGAGCCGGTTCAGGTGCCGCGCCAGGCGGTTCGCCTGTTCGTTGAGTTCGCGATAACTCAGCTGCGCCCCGTCGAGTTCCAGCGCCATGCGATCCGGGTGCGCCGCCGCCTGCTGCTCGAAGGCCTCGTGCACGAGCGCAGGCGCGCCGTACTCGCACCGGGTGTCGTTGAAGCCGCGCAAGACACGCTCGCGCTCCTCGACGGGCAACGCATCGAGCGACAGCAGCGACGTCTCTGGCGCCTCTTCCAAAGTCTGCGCAAAGACCTGCAACACCTGCTGCACGAATCCCGCGATGCGTCCGGCCGAGACCGCTTCATCGACCTGCACCGTCAGTTCAAAATCGCTCCCGTCGTCATCGACATACAGCCCGAACGGATAGTTGGTGCGGTCGCGCACGTCGAGCAATCGCACGCCGTCGAGCACCTGCCCAGCGGCGACGCGGCGGTGCCGGTAATTGAGCAATGCGGAGAACAGCGGCACCTGCGCCGGCATCGCGCTGCAACGCTGGGCCAGCACCAGTGGCGCATGTTCGTGGCGCAGCAGTCCGCTCAGTGCCGCATGCGTGTCGCGCAGGCCCTGCGCCAGCCCGCGGCCACCGAGCGCGATGCGCACCGGCAGCGTGTTGATGAACATGCCGACCGCGCGATCGGCGCCGGCAGCGCCCTGCATGCGGCCGAACAACACCGTGCCGAACACCACGTCGTCGCGCCCGCTGCACAGCGCCAGCACCCGCGCCCAGGCCAGGTGGAACAGGCTGGCCGCACCCACGCCGTGGCGCATGGCGAGCGTGCGCAGCCGCGCCGAGAGGGCCGGCTGCAGCGTCAGGCGCGCCTGCTCGATCCGCGAGCCATCGCCCTGCACGTCGACCAGGCCGAAAGGCGCGGTCGGCTCGTCGACATCGCCGAGCATCGCGCGGAAGAAGGCTTCGTGCGCCGCTTCGCTCACCCCATGGCGCGCCTCTGCGACGAAGTTGCGGAACGGCACCGGCGGCGGCAACCCGGCGGCATCGCCGCGCTCGATGGCGTCGATCTCCTCCACCAGCCGCTCCAGCGTGGTGTGGTCCATCACGAGGTGGTGATAGGACAGCAGCAGCAGCCAGCGCCCGCCGGCGGCATCGTCGCGGGCGGCAAAGCCATGCAGCATGGGCGCGCGGCGCACGTCGATGCGAAGGCCCCGCACCTGCGGATGCGCGCGCAGGCGCTCGGCTGCCGTGTCCGTGCCGGGCGCCAACGCCAGCGTGTCCACGGCAAACGCGGCGCGCCGCCACACGACCTGCACCGGCTCGGCAAGCTGGTCCCAGTGGACCGCGGTGCGCAGGATGTCGTGGCGCTCGATCACCCGCGACAGGGATGCGATGAAGCGGTCCATGCGCGGCCTGCTGTCGAACGCGAGCAGCGTCGGCAGCACATAGGTGTCGGCATCGCGCTCCAGCAGGTGGTGGAACAGGATGCCCTGCTGCAGCGGCGCGAGCGGATAGATGTCCTGGATGTTGGCCGCGCCACCGGGCGTGGCGCTGGCGATGCGTTCGATCGCGGCCGCGTCGAGATCGACCAGCGTCAGCATTGCCGGCTCGATCGCCTGGCAATCCGGTGGAATCAGATGAGGCGGCACAGCCACCGCAACGTCGTGCCGGATCGTCGCGGCCAGGGCGGCCAGCTTCGGATGCGTGAACAGCGAGCGGATGTCCGCCGACCAGCCGCGCCGGCGCAGCTGTTCGAGCAACCGGATCGCCAGCAGCGAATGGCCGCCGAGCTCGAAGAAGTCGTCGTTGCGGCCGACGCGCTGCACGCCGAGCAATTGCGTCCAGATGTCGGCCAGGGCTTGTTCGATCTCGCCTTGCGGGGCCTCGTAGCTGCTGCGATGGCCGAAGGCCTGGCCATCGGGTGCGGGCAGTGCCCTGCGGTCGAGCTTGCCGTTCGCGGTCAGGGGCAATGCATCGAGCACGACGTAGGCCACGGGGACCATGTAGTCCGGCAGCTGCTTGCTGAGTTCCGCGCGAAGTTGCCCGACATCGGCATGGCCGGTGAGGTAGGCGACCAGGCGCTTGTCGCCGGGTTGGTCTTCGCGTGCGATCACTGCGGCTTCTCGCACGCCTTCTGCACGCGCCAGTTGCGCCTCGATCTCGCCCAGTTCGATGCGGTAGCCGCGCACCTTGACCTGGTGGTCGTTGCGCCCAAGGTATTCGATGCTGCCGTCGGCACGCCAGCGGCCCAGGTCACCGCTTCGGTACATGCGTGCGCCACCGAACGGATCGATGAGGAACCGCTGCTCAGTGAGGTCCGGCTGCGCCAGATAACCCTGCGCGACCTGCACCCCGCCCAGATACAGCTCCCCAATGACGCCTACCGGCACCGGGTTGCGCTGCCCATCCAGCACGTAGATGCGGCTGTTGCCGATCGGCCGGCCGATGGGCGGCAGGTCTTCCCACGCGTCTGGTGGACCGCTCAGCGTGTGCGCGCTGACCACATGCGTTTCGGTCGGGCCGTAGTGGTTGTGCAACTTCGCCTGCGGATGCCTGGCGAACATGCGGCGCATCGCCGGTGTGATGCGCAACTGCTCGCCTGCGGTGATGACATCCCGCAGCATCGCCAGCGGCTCGCCGCGCTGCGACCACAGTTCGCCGAGGTTCTGCAGCGCGATGTACGGCAGGAACAGCCGCTCGATCGACTCCTCGGCGATCCATTCGGCCAAGGCCGGCAGGTCCTGCCGAAGTGCTTCATGCAGCAGCACCAGGGTGCCGCCGCCGGCGAGCGTGCTGAAGATCTCCTGGAAGGCCACATCGAACCCCAACGCGGCGAATTGCAAGGTGCGCGCGGGTTCGGGCAACTGCTCGCGCTGCCAGGCCAGCAGGTTGACCAAGCCCCGGTGCGGCATCGCCACGCCCTTGGGCACGCCGGTCGAGCCGGAGGTGTAGATCACATAGGCCAGGTGCTCGGGGCGCAGGCCCAGTTCGGTCGCGTGCAGGTTGGCCGCGGATGCATGGGCCCATGCGGGCTCAGCCTCATCCAGCAGAACCACGGCGGCATCCAGCCGCTCGGCCAATCCCCACTGGCTCAACACCACCACCGGATCGCTGTCGCGCAGCATCTGCGCCAGCCGTTCATCGGGATGCGCCGGGTCCAGCGGCACGCAGGCACCGCCGGCCTTGAGGGTGGCCAGGATCGCCACCACCATCGCCAGGCTGCGCTCCACGCAGATCGCCACGCGGTCGTCCGGACCCACGCCGAGCCGGTTCAGGTGCCGCGCCAGGCGGTTCGCCTGTTCGTTGAGTTCGCGATAACTCAGCTGCGCCCCGTCGAGTTCCAGTGCCATGCGATCCGGGTGCGCCGCCGCCTGCTGCTCGAAGGCCTCGTGCACGAGCGCAGGCGCGCCGTACTCGCACCGGGTGTCGTTGAAGCCGCGCAAGACGCGCTCGCGCTCCCCGACGGGTAACGCATCGAGCGACAGCAGCGGCGTCTCCGGCGCGTGCTCCAGCGCCTCTGCCAATGCCGCCAACGCCTGCGCCATGAAACCCGCCACGCGCTCCGCCGACACCGAGACATGGATCTCCGCGGTCAGCACGAAATCGCTGCCCAGGTCGTCGACGTACAGGCTGAACGGGTAGTTCGTGAGATCGCGCCCGCCGACGTAGTGCATGCCCTCGGCGATCTCGCTGTCGCCGAAGCTTTCGCCGCGGCTGTGGCGGTAGTTGAGCAGCGCCGAGAACACCGGCGTGTTCGGGGCGAGGCCGCTGCAACGCCGGGCCAGCGTCAGCGAGGCGTGCTCATGGCGCAGCAGCTCGCTCAGCGCCGCATGCGTCTCTTGCAGCCCCTCTGCCGCGCCGCGACCGCCGAGCGCGATGCGCACCGGCAAGGTGTTGATGAACATGCCCATCGCGCGGTCGATGCCCGCGCCGCCCTGCATGCGGCCGAACAGCACCGTGCCGAACACCACGTCGTCGCGCCCGCTGCACAGCGCCAGCACCCGCGCCCAGGCCAGGTGGAACAGGCTGGCCGCGCCCACGCCGTGGCGCATGGCGAGCGTGCGCAGCCGCGCGGACAACGCCGCCGGCAAGGCGATGCGCGCCTGCTCGACCTGCGAGCCATCGCCCTGCACATCGACCAGGCCGAAGGGCGCGGTCGGCTCGTCGACATCGCCGAGCATCGCGCGGAAGAACGCCTCGTGCGCCGCATCGCCCACGCCTTGCCGCGACCGCACGACGAAATCGCGGAACGGCACCGGCGCGGGCAGGCTTTCGCCACGTCCCTGCAGCAGCGCCACTACCTCGCGCAGGATCAGCTCGGTGGTGGTGTGGTCCAGCGTCAGGTGATGGTGCAGCAGCTGCAGCAGCCAGCGCTGCGACACCGGATCGAAGGCCGCGTGGGCCTGCAGCATCGGTGCGCGGCGCAGGTCCAGCCGCACGCGCCGTGCATCGGCATGCGATTGCAACTGCGCCTGCACATCGCCATGGGCCGCGTCGAAGTGCATCTCGTGCAACGTCAGTTCGGCGCTGCGCCAGACCACCTGCACCGGCGCGTCCAGCCCCTCCCACTGCACCGCGGTGCGCAGGATGTCGTGGCGCGCGATCACCTGCCTCAGCGCCGAAATGAAGCGGTCCAGCCGCGCGCGGTCGTCGAAACGCAACAGCGCGGGCAGCACATAGGCATCGCCCTCGCCCTGCAGCAGGTGGTGGAACAGGATGCCCTCCTGCAGCGGCGCGAGCGGATAGATGTCCTGCACGTTGCGCATGCCGCCCGCGACGCCATCGGCGATCCGGTCGATCTGCGCCTGGGTCAGCGGCACCAGCGGCAGCATCTGCGGCGTGATGCGCTCGCATTGCGGCGGGATGGCGTTGGCGGGCACCGGCGCCGCGCCCTGCCCGGTGTGCGTCACACGGGCCGCGAGCGCGCCCAGCGTCGGTTCGGAAAACAGCTGGCGGATGTCCGCTTCCAGGCCTTCGCGCTGCATGCGTTCGACCAGTTGCACGGCAAGGATCGAATGGCCGCCGAGTTCGAAGAAGTTGTCGTGGCGGCCGATGCGCTCGATGCCGAGCACTTCGGCCCACAGCCGCGCCAGCGCCTCTTCGGTCGCGCCTTGCGGCGGTTCATGGTCGCGCCCGTGCCTGTCGCGCGGGTCCGGCGCGGGCAGCGCCTTGCGATCGAGCTTGCCGTTCGGCGTCAGCGGCAATGCGTCCAGCACGACGAAGGCGGCGGGGACCATGTAGTCCGGCAGGTGCTCGCGCAGGGCGGCGCGCGCGGCGGATGCATCGAACGCATCCCCGGCCACGAGATAGGCGACCAGCCGCGTGTCGCCCGGCGTGTCCTCGCGCGCGATGGCGACCGCATCGGCAACGCCATCGAGCCGCACCAGCCGCGCCTCGATCTCGCCCGGCTCGATGCGGAACCCGCGGACCTTGACCTGCCGGTCGTTGCGGCCGATGTATTCCAGGCTGCCATCTGCCCGATAGCGCCCGAGGTCGCCGGTGCGGTACATGCGCGCGCCCGGTGCATCGCTGAACGGATCGGGCACGAAGCGTTGCGCATCGAGTTCGGGCCGGCGCAGATAGCCGCGCGCGACACCGGCGCCGCCGACGTACATCTCGCCCGTGCAGCCGGCCGGCAGCGGCCGGCCGTGCGCGTCGAGCACGTACACGGCGAGGTCGGGAATGCGCACGCCGATCGGGCTCGCGCCGGTGCGCCCCGCGTCGGCGGCCTCGAGCACGCGGTACGTGACATGCACCGTGGTCTCGGTGATGCCGTACATGTTGACCAGGCGCGTGCCCGCGTTGCGCGCCTCTGCGTACCAGGGCGCGAGCGCCGCCGTGTCCAGCGCCTCGCCGCCGAGCACCACGCAGCGCAGCGCATGCGACGGCCCGGCGCGGCAGGCGGCCGTGAACTGGCGGAACGCGCTCGGCGTCTGGTTGAGCACCGTCACGCCCTGCTCGCACACCAGCCGATGGAACGCGGCCGGCGCGCGGCTCACTGCGTGCGGCACCACCACCAGGCGCCCGCCGTGGATCAACGCACCCCACAGCTCCCACACCGAGAAATCGAAAGCGAAGGAATGGAACAGCGTCCACACGTCGTCGCGGCCGAAGCCGAACCATGGCCGCGTCGCCTCGAACAGGCGGCTGACCTGGGCGTGCTCGACCATCACGCCCTTGGGCAGCCCGGTCGAACCGGAGGTATAGATCACGTAGGCCAGGTGCGACGGCGCGAGCCCTTCGACCTGCGGGTTGCCGGCCGGCGCGCCGGCCCACGGCGCGGGTTGGCCGAGGTTCACTCGCCGGCACCGCGCCGGCGTCTGCAGGCGGTCGAGCAAGGCACTGTCGCCGAGCAATGCCACCGGCGCGCTGTCGTGCAGCATGTGCGCGAGGCGCTCGTCCGGGTACACCGGGTCCAGCGGAACGTAGGCGCCGCCGGCCTTGAGCGTGGCCAGGATCGCGATCACCATGTCGAGCCCGCGCGCGAGACCGATCGCGACGAGGTCGTCGGGGCCGACGCCCAGCGCGCGCAGGTGATGGGCCAGCTGGTTGGCGCGCTGGTTGAGTTCGCCGTAGCTCAGCCGTTGGTCCTCGAACTGCACCGCGATGGCATCGGGACCGGACGCGGCCTGCCGCTCGAACAGTGCGTGAATCAACGACGGCGCACCGGTATCGCGCCGGGGCCGGTTGAAGCCGTGCACCACGCGCTCGCGCTCGGCCGCGTCCATCAGCGCCAGGTCGCGCACGCGGGTGTCCGGCGCATCGGTCGCGGCACGGCACAGGCCCTGCAGCCGCCGCAGGTGCGCGGCCATCTCGTGCGCCGGGAACAGCACCGGATCGTGGTTGAACTCGATGTGCACCGGGCGCCCGTGCTCGTAGTCGCGCACGTACACCGCCAGCGGCTGGCGCTCGTGGCCGTTGTGCAGCGGCAGCACCGTGCTGCAGATGCCTTCGAACCCCAGGTCGCCCTGGAAGCTCTCGACCGACAGCGACACATCGAACAGCCCGCGGCGCTCGCCCCTGCCGGCCAGCAGTTCGCGGTGCAGGTCGGCCAGCGGATAGCGCTGGTGGCGATAGCACTGCTTGAGCTCGGCGGCGACGCGGCGCAGCGTCTGCGCGAAGGTCTCTTCGGGGTCGAGCGCGATGCCGACGGGAATCGCGCCGGAGAACATGCCGGGCATGCGCCTTTGCGCGGCACCGGTGCGGTTGTGCACCGGCATGCCGATCACCACCTCGTCTTCGCGCCCGTTCGCCAGGCCTGCGAAGTACACCGCGAGCAGCGCGGCGAGGAAATGCGTGCCCGATGCGCCCTCGGCCGCCGCCACTTCGCCGAGGCGGTCGTGGTCGGCGCGGTCCAGGTGCCAGACGGTTTGCGCGACCTGGCGGCCGGCGCGGCCGCGCTGCGAATGCGCGTCCTCGAACAGCGGCGCGGCCGGGCGCGCATGGCGCTGCAACCAGAAGTCGCGGTCGGCGGCGTAGCGCGGCGAGGCCAGGTACTCGGCGTCCTTGCGGATGAAGTCTTCGTAGTCGTCGCCCGCGCGACCGTCGTCTGCCACCGCGGACTCGCCGCGCCCGAGCCGGTTGTAGGCCTCGGCCACGGCATTGCCGATCAGCGACACCGACCAGCCGTCCGCGACCAAATGATGGAAGCACCCGAGCCAGTAGCCGCATCCGGGCCCGACCTGCAGCCATTGCATGCGCCACAGCCGCTGGCCGTACAGCGCGAACGGGGCGAGGAACGCGACGCGCAGGTGCGCCCGGGCGCTCGCCTCCGGATCGGCCTCGCCGCGGAAGTCGAAGCGCTGCAGCGGTGCGTCGTCCACCGCGTCGGCGAAGCGCTGCATCGGGCCGCCGTCGCCGCCGCGCTCGAGCACGGTGCGCAGCGCCTGGTGGCGCCCGGCGACCGCGCGGATCGCCGCCTCCAGCCGGTCGAGGTCGGTCGGCCCCTCCAGTCGCGCTGCGACGCCGATGTTGTAGCAAGGCAGGTCGGGCGCGAGCGACTGGTCGAGCCAGACCGCCTGCTGGGGCGAGCTCAGGGGATGAAGGACTGCGTGGCTGCTCATGGTTGGCTGCCGTCCGGCACCAGCGTTTCGAGCCGGCGCAAGCGCGGGTGGCCGAGCGCGAGAACAGTCAGCACCAGGCCGATCGCGCCGCTCACGAAGAACAGCAGGCCGATGCCGCGGCCCGGCCCCGTGCCGAACCACACGCCGACCGAGGAAGCCAGCGCGCCGCCGGGGCGCAGCGCAGGCTCCAGCACCGCATCGGCGAGCCAGCCGCCGGCCAGCAGCACCGCGCACATCACCGCCATGTTGGATGCGGTGATCAGCGCGAACACGCTGCCCTGGCGGCCCATCGGCGCCTTGCGCATCCACAGCGCGTGCGAACACGCGACCGAGGTGCTGCCGCAGAAGAGGCACACGAACGCCGCCGCGCACCACCAGGCCGGCGTGGTCGCCCAGCCGGCCGCGAGCACCGCCGCGCACTGCACCGCGTCGCAGGCGAGCACCCACCGCATCAGCCCGCGCCGGATGAAGGCGGTGGCGACCAGCACCGACCCGAGCAGGCCGCCGACGATGCCGACCGACATGACGAGCCCCAGCACATCGCTGGAGTGGGTGGACAGCACCAACGGCGTGACCAGCGTCGTCGCCAGCACCAGCAGGCACTGCACCAGCGCGCCGTAGCCCAGCAAGGCGGCCATCAGCGGTTGCTCCCGCAGGTACGCGAGCGCGCCGGAGAAACTGGCCCACGGCGATGTGCGCACGGGCGAATCACCGGCGCGCGGCCCGCCGCGCACGTCGCCGCCGGCCCGCGTCAAGGCCGCGAACACCAGCGCCGCGCCGGCCAGCAGCAGGCACAGCTGCGTCGCCATCACACCCTGCAGGCCCATGCGCGCCATCAGGAAGCCCGCCGCGGCGGGCGCACCGACCTGCACCAGCGCGCGGGAGATGCCGGTCAGCCCGCCGACCTGCGCGAAGCGATCCCTGGGCACGAAACGGCTGACCGCCACCCGGATCGCCGGGCGCCGCAACGCGCCGACCGCCGCCGCGACCGCGGCGTAGGCATACAGCGCGCCGATGCCCAGGCGGCCGGACGTCAAGGCCAGCACGATCGCGAAGGTGCCGGCGATGGCTGCGACATCGCACGACAGCACCACCCAGCGCCGGTCGTGGCGATCGGCCAGGGCGCCGGCGAATGGCGTGGCGAGCATTGCCGCCAGCGCGGCGGCCAGCACCGAGAACGAATAGTCCTGCGCGGAGCCGGTGCGGGAGAAGATCCACACCCCCACCGCGAAGCTGACCAGCGTGGTGCCCAGGTCGAAGGCCGTCTCGCTCAGCCAGAGCAGCGCGAACGTGGATCGCGTGCGCAACGGGGCGGGATGCGACGGGAGGAGCGAAGGGACCGGTTCGTCGCGGGGCGCGGTGGTGGCGGTTTGCACGGTCGCTTCCTGCATGGCGTGCGTTCTGTGAATTCCCGCGTTCACCGAAGCCAAGACGCGGGCACGGTTAATACAAATGGCGCAGTGCTCGAATTATTGAATGCGAACACGGTGAGAAGCTTTGAAGCAGAGAAAGCCCGTCGATTAAGAAAATCCGTTCCATTTCCGTTCATTGCGGCCGCGCGCGCCACGCGAATAGCATGAACAGTGCGGTGTTTATGTTTAAATTTGTTGGCGCCGGCACAATAGGAACTTTGGAATAGAGTCACCGAATTAATTACAAGATTCGTTCTGTTTCAATTCATGGCGGCGACGTGAACTTACCTCGCCCACAGAGGGAAGTCAGTCTAATTCGAAACGCAATCCCGGTTTTTTGCTATGTGTTCAGATGACAACGAGGCACCGGCAGCCGGACAAGAACGGGCCTGGCGATATTCACCATGGCCGTTTGAAATAAACGACGTATTGTTTTAATTTGTTGGCGCAAATTCGCCAGAACGCGGGAATGGCGCCACGCAATTAAGAAGATTCGTTCTATTTCAATGAATGGAACGACACAGCCTCGTCACAATTTCAACAGAACGTATGGAGCCTTTTGACTGAAGGCCAAATCCCCGGAAATACCGGGTGTTTCATGCATTCGGGGCGTGCAAGACCAAGCCCGCCGGCCGTTGCAGCCGGCGGCAGACGCCTCGAGACGGGCGCGCATGCTCGCAGGGGCTCACGCAACCGCTGCGGGAGCGGCTGCCGGGCCTGCTGCCGCGCTACTGGCGCGCGGTGCGGATGTTCGGCGGCAGCGCCTGCGGCCAGCTGGTGCGGAACGGATTGATGTCCAGGCCGCCGCGCCGCGTGTAGCGCGCATACACCGCGAGCTTGGTCGGTTTGCAGCGGCTCCAGATGTCCGTGAACATCCGCTCGGCGCACGGCTCGTGGAACTCGTTGTGGTTGCGAAAGCTCACGATGTACGCGAGCAGCCCGGCCTGGTCGATCTGCGGACCGCTGTAGCGGATCTGCACGCTGCCCCAGTCGGGCTGGCCGGTGACCAGGCAGTTGCTCTTCAACAAGCGGCTGGTGAGGGTTTCGTTCACCGGCGGCTGCGTGTCGTCGCTCGACAGCAGCTCGGGCGCGGGCTGGTAGTGCGTGCACTCGATGTCGAGCCGGTCGAGGTCCAGGCCGTCGATCTCGTGCACCGGCTCTCGGTCGAAGAGGTCGGGCGTGAGCAGCTTCACGCCGATGCCGGCCGACTGGTCGCTGCCGCGCCACGCCGCTTCGGCCAGGTCGGTGCGCAGGTGCTCGCGCACCGCATCGATGCTGGCGAAGGTGCTGTTGTTGAAGCTGTTGAGGTACAGCTTGAACGACTTGCTCTCGATGATGTTGGGCGTTTCGCAGGGAATGGTGAAGTGCGCGATGGCCAGTTGCGGCTTGCCGCGCGGGTTCAGCCAGCTCACCTCGAAGGCGGTCCAGAGGTCGGCGCCGAAGAAGGGCAAGGCGCCGGTCTTGATGCCCATGGCCTCGCGCTGCGTGGCGCGCGCGATGGGAAAGAGCAGCGACGGGTCGTACTTGTCGGCGTAGGCCGAAGCGCGGCCCAGTTGCGATTGCTCGGGGGTGTTGGGGTTGTCGGGGTGGTTGTCCAGGCTCATGGCGTCTTGTCCTTGGCGTCCGCCGCATGGGCGAACGGCGCGATGTGGTTGGCGAGGATGGTGCAGACCTCGGGCGGCAGGTCGTGGCCCATGCCGGGAATCGAAACGAAGGTCGCGCCCGGGATGCGCTGCGCCGTGTCACGGCCGCAGGCGATGGGCACGAGCGCATCGGCGTCGCCGTGCAGCACCAGCGTCGGGCGCCGGATGCGCGCGAGCACCTGGGGGCGGTCGTCGTCGGCGCCGATGGCGAGCATCTGACGCATCAGCCCGGCCGGGTGGTAGGCGCGGCGCATGCTGAAGGTGAGGCGCTCTGCCAGTTCTTCGTCGGTCTGCGGATAGGCGGGGCTCTGGATGAGCCGCAGCAGCCGGATGCTGTGCGCCACGAGCTCGGCTTCGCCCTTGCCCAACGGGCGGCGCATGAGCATCGCGGCCACCTCGCGGCGCGGGCCCGGCAGGCCGCGCGCGCCGCTCGAACTCATGATGCTCACGAGGCTGGCGGTGCGCTCGGGCGCGGTGGCGGCCAGGCGCTGGGCGATCATGCCGCCCATCGAGGCACCGACGATGTGCGCGCGCGCGATGCCCAGCGCATCGAGCACGCCGATCGAGTCGTGCGTCATGTCCTGCAGCGTGTACGCCGAGCGCACCTTCAGGCCGAGCCGATGGCGAATGGTTTCCCACACGATGTTGCCGACGCCCGCATGGTCGAAGCCCTGGCTCAGGCCGATGTCGCGGTTGTCGTGGCGCACCACGCGAAAACCCGCATCGACCAGTTGCTGCACGAAGGCGGTGGGCCACGCCACCAACTGCATGCCCAGGCCCATGATGAGCAGGATGACGGGGCGTCCTTCGCCCCCGGTGTCGTCGACTTCGATCTGCAGCCCGTTGGCGGTGACTTTCATCCGGTCCTTGTCATTTGAATTCGCGCTCTCGCAGCCACTTGGTGGCGACCCACTTTTCGCCGGCCAGCACCGGCGCGCCGCCGTGCAGCGTGCGGGTGACGGGGTCGGGCCGGTCGTAGCTGAAGAAGACGCCGGTGCCGCGCACGGGCGCCACTTCGAGCCCCACGTCGGGGAAGGTGGTGGCGCCGCCCTGCTCGGGCTCCTGCAGGTACATCACGAGCGTGGCCACGCGCTGGCCGCCGCGCTTGAGGATGGTGGGCGTGCCGGACTCGTTGGGGTCGAAGTAGTCGTAGTGCGGGCGGTACTGCGCGCCGGGCGCATAGCGCAGGATCTGCAGGCCCTCGCCGTATTCGAGCGGCCAACGCAGCAGCGTGGCCAGGCGCTGCTCCAGGCGCGCGACGATCTCGTTCTCGCCGCGCTCGAAGAACATGCCGTCGCTGGTGCGATCGACGTTGAGCACTTCGCCGCCGGTGCGTGTTTCCACGGTGAGCGAGCGCGCGAGCCGCACGCGCGCGGCGGCGATCAGTCCTTCGCACTCCTCGGTGGACAGCAGGTTGCCGAAGACGATGACGCGCGGATGCCGCATCGTCTGCAGCACCTGCACGCGGCGGTCGCCGACATCCAGGTACAGCGGCGCACCATCGAGATCGGGGCCGGGCATCTCGGTGCGCGCCGGCGGCAGCGCCACCTCGACATTCGGGAAGCCGGCCTCCAGCTGGGCCAGCGCCACGTCGGTGGCCGAATCGTGCCAGCCGGCCGCGCGCATCGACGCGCGCAGTGCAGGCACCGAGTGACCGGCCGCCAATTGGGCCACCAGCCATTCGCGCAACTCCGGACTGATCGGTTGGGACATCTCTCAATACTCCTGCACGCTGCGGCAAGCTTCGCAGCACATGAAACCACCGCGGCCCCTTCCAGGAACACCGCGGAACCGGCTCTGCCGGGCCGCCGGTGTTGCCCCCTGGAAGGGGGTTGGCGAAGCGACACGAAGTGCGCGAAGACTGGGGGTCATTCCATCTTCCTCCTGAACACCAGCCTTTCGGCTGTCGATACGCTCGCGTCGAAACCATAACCCTCGAGATCGAACTTTTCCAGCGCCTTGGGCGTGGCCGCCTTGTGCAGCACGGCCCAGCGGGCCAGCAGGCCTCGGGCGCGCTTGGCGAAGAAGCTCACGATCTTGTACTTGTCGCCCTTCCACTCCTGGAACACGCATTCGACCACGCGGGCCTTGAGCACCTTCTGGTCGACCGATTTGAAGTATTCCTGCGAGGCGACGTTGACGACCACCGGCGTGCGGTCGGCCGCGAGGCGCTCGTTCAGGTGCTCGGCGATGCGCGAGCCCCAGAAGGCGTACAGGTCCTTGCCGTGGCGGTTGGCCAATGGCGTGCCCATTTCGAGGCGGTAGGGCTGCAGGCGGTCGAGCGGGCGCAAGAGGCCGTAGAGGCCGCTCAGGATGCAGACGTGCTCTTGCGCCCAGGCCAGTTGCGCGGGCGTGAAGCTGCGCGCATCGAGGCCGCCGTAGACGTCGCCGTCGAACGCGAAGGCGGCCTGGCGGGCGTTCTTCGCGGTGCTCCTGGCGGACCACGCCTCGTAGCGCGCCACGTTGAGGGCGGAGAGCTTGTCCGACAGGTGCATCAACTCGGAGATCTCGAGCGGAGACTTCTCGCGCAGGATCTTGATCAGTTCGACCGAGGGGCCGCGGGGCGCTTCGAAATGGGGTTGGGTGGCAGGGACTTCAGAGGGGACCGGAGTGTCGTAGTCGAGTGACTTTGCAGGGGAAAGCAGGAAGAGCATCCCGGAATTATGAGTGGCTGCCGTGTCACCAAGCCGCCCGGTAAAATCGCCGGCTGTCCCACCTGTCCCCACGCGGCGCCCTCGAAGGCGCCGCTCTGCACTTCCCTGCATTCCCCATGAGCGAACCCACCACCCCTGCCGCCCAACCTGGACTGGAGAGCCTGTCCAAATCGTTCGAACCCACCGCCATCGAGGCGCACTGGGGCCCCGAATGGGAAAAGCGCGGCTACGCGAAGGCCGGCTACCGCGGCACGCAGCAGCCCAAGGAAGGCGCCGATTCGTTCGCGATCCAGCTGCCGCCGCCCAACGTGACGGGCACGCTGCACATGGGCCATGCGTTCAACCAGACGGTGATGGACAGCCTCACGCGCTACCACCGCATGAAGGGCGACAACACGCTGTGGCTGCCGGGCACCGACCACGCCGGCATCGCCACCCAGATCGTGGTGGAGCGCCAGTTGCAGGAGCAGAAGATCAGCCGCCACGACCTGGGCCGCAAGAACTTCGTGGCGCGCGTGTGGGAATGGAAGGAGAAATCGGGCAACACCATCACCCAGCAGATGCGCCGCATGGGCGACACGGTGGACTGGAGCCGCGAGTACTTCACGATGGACGACGACCTCTCGGCGGTTGTGACGCAGACCTTCGTGAAGCTGTACGAAGAGGGCCTCATCTACCGCGGCAAGCGCCTGGGCAACTGGGACCCGGTCCTGAAGACCTCGGTGAGCGACCTGGAGGTCGAGAGCGAAGAAGAAGACGGCTCGCTCTGGCACATCGCCTATCCGCTGGAAGACGGCAGCGGCACGCTGACCGTGGCCACCACCCGGCCCGAGACCATGCTCGGCGACACGGCCGTGATGGTCCACCCCGAGGACGACCGCTACAAGCACCTGATCGGCCAGCGCGTGAAGCTGCCGCTGGTGGACCGCCTGATCCCGATCATTGCGGACGACTACGTCGACAAGACGTTCGGCACCGGCGTCGTGAAGGTCACGCCCGCGCACGACTACAACGACTACGCGGTCGGCCAGCGCCACAAGCTCGAGATGATCGGCATCCTCACGCTGGACGCGACCATCAACGACAACGCGCCCGAGAAGTACCGCGGCATGGACCGCTTCGTGGCGCGCAAGGCCAT
Organism: Variovorax boronicumulans; assembly: GCF_030812215.1. Classification (GTDB taxonomy): domain Bacteria; phylum Pseudomonadota; class Gammaproteobacteria; order Burkholderiales; family Burkholderiaceae_C; genus Variovorax; species Variovorax boronicumulans_C. The sequence goes on from NZ_JAUSSG010000009.1 coordinate 254,108, forward strand.
CGTGGCCGACCTGGACGCGCTCGGCCTGCTCATCGAGGTGAAGAAGCACAAGCTGATGGTGCCGCGCTGCGCGCGCTCGGGCGCCATCGTCGAGCCGATGCTCACCGACCAGTGGTACGTGGCGATGACGCGTCCCGGCGCCGATGGGCAATCGATCGCCCAGAAGGCCATCGACGTGGTGAAGTCGGGCGAGGTGCGCTTCGTGCCCGAGAACTGGGTCAACACCTACAACCACTGGATGGAGAACATCCAGGACTGGACCATCTCGCGCCAGCTCTGGTGGGGCCACCAGATCCCGGCCTGGTACGACGAGGAAGGCAATGTGTACGTGGCCGAGAGCGAGGCCGATGCACAGGCCAAGGCGCCGGGCAAGAAGCTGACCCGCGACGAGGACGTGCTCGACACCTGGTACTCCGCGGCGCTGGTGCCCTTCTCTTCGCTGGGCTGGCCCGAAAAGACGCAGGACCTCGACCTTTACCTGCCTTCGCAGGTGCTCGTGACGGGCTACGACATCATCTTCTTCTGGGTCGCCCGGATGATCATGATGACCAAGCATTTCATCGGCAAGGTGCCCTTCAAGGACGTGTACATGCACGGCCTGGTGCGCGATGCGCAGGGCAAGAAGATGAGCAAGTCCGAGGGCAACGTGCTCGACCCGGTCGACCTGATCGACGGCATCGAACTGCCCGCGCTGCTCGACAAGCGCACGCAGGGCCTGCGCAAGCCCGAGACGGCGCCCGCGGTGCGCAAGAACACGCAGAAGGAATTTCCGGACGGCATTCCGGCTTTCGGCGCCGATGCGCTGCGCTTCACGTTCGCATCGCTTGCATCGCTGGGTCGCAACATCAACTTCGACTCCAAGCGCTGCGAGGGCTATCGCAACTTCTGCAACAAGCTGTGGAACGCCACGCGCTTCGTGCTGATGAACTGCGAAGGCCAGGACTGCGGCCTGCTGGAGCACACGAAGGAAGAGTGCAAGGTCGGCGGCCCGGCCCACGGCTACCTGAAGTTCAGCCGCGCGGACTACTGGATCGTCTCGCAGCTGCAGCGCGTGGAAGCCGAAGTGGCCAAGGGCTTCGAGGAGTACCGCCTCGACAACGTGGCCAACGCGATCTACCAGTTCGCCTGGGACGAGTTCTGCGACTGGTACCTGGAAATCGCCAAGGTGCAGATCCAGACCGGCGACGACTCGCAGAAGCGCGCCACGCGCCGCACGCTGATCCGCACGCTCGAGACGCTGCTGCGCCTCGCGCATCCTGTCATTCCGTTCATCACGGAAGAGCTCTGGCAGAAGGTCTCGAAGGTGGCGGGCCGCGAAGGCGAGTCGATCATGATCGCGGCCTATCCCAAGAGCCAGCCCGAGAAGATCGACGAGGCGGCCGAGGCGCACGTCGCGCGCCTGAAGGCGCTGGTGGATGCATGCCGCACGCTGCGCGGCGAGATGAACGTGTCGCCCGCCACGCGCCTGCCGCTCTACGCGGTGGCCGACGATGCCGAAGGCGCGGCGTTCCTGCGCGAATCGGCACCGGTGCTGCAGGCGCTCGCCAAGCTCAAGGAAGTGAAGGTCTTCGACGACGAAGCCTCGTGGCAGGCGGCGGCCGAAGCGGCACCCGTGGCAGTGGTGGGCGCTGCGCGCCTGTGCCTGCACATGGAGATCGACAAGGCCGCAGAGAAGCTTCGCATCGGCAAGGAGATCGCGCGCATCGAAGGTGAGATCGCCAAGGTCCACGCCAAACTTGGCAACGAAGCCTTCGTCGCCAAGGCCCCGCCGGCGGTGATCGAGCAAGAACGTAAACGTCTGACTGACTTTAGCGCCATGTTGGAGCGACTTCGCGACCAACTTGTACGCCTAGGCTGACAGACGCAGGGCATCGAAGGCGTTTAGGATTCTGGATGCGGCTTCTTGCCGTCCCGCATCCGGAATTTCCCTCCCCTTTCAGAAAGACGCTGAACTGCCCATGTCCACTTCCTCGACACGCATCCGCAAGGCCGTATTTCCTGTTGCAGGCTTTGGCACCCGCTTTCTGCCGGCCACCAAGGCACAACCGAAGGAAATGCTGCCGGTGGTCGACAAGCCGCTGATCCAGTACGCCGTCGAAGAAGCCTATGCAGCAGGCATCCGCGACATGATCTTCGTGACCGGCCGCAACAAGCGCGCCATCGAAGATCACTACGACACCGCCTACGAACTCGAAAGCCAGCTCGAAGCCGCCGGCAAGGATGCGCTGCTGAAGATCGCGCGTTCGGTCTCTCCCGACGACATGACCTGCTCCTATGTGCGCCAGCCTCGCATGCTGGGCCTTGGCCATGCGGTGCTGTGCGCCGAGCACCTGGTCGGCAACGAGCCCTTCGCCGTGCTGCTGGCCGACGACCTGATGGTCGGCCCCGAGGGCGGCGAGCCGGTGCTCGCACAGATGACGGCCGCGTTCGCGCGCCTGGGCGGCTCGCTGCTGGCGGTGCAGGAAGTGCCGCTCGCGCACGTCAAGCGCTACGGCATCGTGGCCGGCGAGCAGATCGAGGAGGGCCTCGTGAAGGTCAACCGCATGGTCGAGAAGCCGAAGCCCGAAGACGCGCCCTCGCGCCTGGGCGTGGCGGGCCGCTACATCCTCACGCCGGGCGTGTTCGACGAGATCCGCAACCAGCCCAAGGGCGCGGGCGGCGAGATCCAACTCACCGACGGCATCGCGGCGCTGATGAAGAAGGAATCGGTCTACGCCTACGCCTACAAGGGCATCCGCTACGACTGCGGCAGCAAGGAAGGCTTCCTTCAGGCCAGCGTGGAACTGGCACTCGCGCACCCCGAGGTGGGCGCCGAATTCCGCGAATACCTCAAGAGCCTGAAGCTCTGAGGCGCAACGGGAAGCACGAAAGACAAAGGGGCCGCAAGGCCCCTTTGTCTTTTTGCGCTCGTGCCGCGCTTGCCGCTTGCTAGCGCCGCTTCAATACGTGGATGAAGTCGGTGCCGATGGTCTGCTGCTCCATCAGCTCGTTGCCGGTCTGGCGCGCAAAGGCCTGGAAGTCGCGCACCGAGCCCGGGTCGGTCGACACCACCTTGAGCAGTTGACCGCTCGCCATGTCGTTGAGCGACTTCTTCGCCTTGAGGATGGGCAGCGGGCAGTTCAGTCCGCGCGTGTCGATTTCGCGATCAACTTCCATGCTTGGGCTCCTCGGGCGGCAACTGCAGCCCGCGGCGGCGCTCCTCGTTCTCGGCCGCGGTGAAGAACACGGGTTCGTGGCCGCGCGTGCGCAGCCAGTCGGCCAGCGCATAGCCGGTGCCCGCGGGCCAGCACTTCAGGTCCGGCAGGTCGTAGAGGCGGTAATCGACCAGCTCGGGCGAGAGCTTCACCTCGCCATCGGCCACCACGTGGTAGGCGATGATGATCTGGTTCATGCGCTGGAAGTCGTAGGCACCCACGAGCTTCGTGGCGCTCACGTCGAGGTTGGTTTCTTCCTTCACCTCGCGCGCGACGCCTTCCTCGGGCGTCTCGCCGGCTTCCATGAAGCCAGTGATCAACGCATACATCTTGAACGGCCACGACGCATTGCGCGCCAGCAGCACCTGGCCGCGGTACTCGACGATGGCCGCGAGCACGGGCGTGGGGTTGTTCCAGTGCGTGTGGCCGCAGTTCGGGCAGCGCAGGCGCTCCTTGGGACCGCCGTCTTCCATCAACGCGATCCATTCCAGCGGCGTGGCACAGACCTGGCAAAACTTGGGGTGGGGCATGGGGCTGCTCTTTTTATGGCTCACGGCACCCGGGGTCGAGTGCCGCGGCGGGTTTCTATTGGCTTACGCGGGGAAGACGCCGGTCGACAAGTAGCGATCACCTCGATCGCACACCACAAAGACGATGGTGGCGTTCTCGACCTTCTTGGCGACCTCGAGCGCCGCCCACAGTGCGCCGGCCGCCGAGATGCCGCCGAAGATGCCCTCTTCGCGCGCGAGGCGCCGGCACATTTCCTCGGCGTTGTCCTGGCTCACGCTGATTTCCTCGTCGACGCGGCTCGGGTCGTAGATCTTCGGCAGGTACTCGGCGGGCCACTTGCGGATGCCCGGAATCCGAGAGCCTTCGGCCGGCTGCGCGCCGATGATGCGCACGGCGGGGTTCTTTTCCTTCAGGAAGCGCGAGACGCCGGTGATGGTGCCCGTGGTGCCCATGGCGCTCACGAAGTGCGTGATCTTGCCCTTGGTGTCGGCCCAGATCTCGGGGCCTGTCGTCTCGTAGTGGATGCGCGGGTTGTCGGGGTTGGCGAACTGGTCGAGCACCCGGCCCTTGCCTTGGGCGACCATCTGCTCGGCGAGATCGCGGGCGTATTCCATGCCGCCGCTCTTGGGCGTGAGCACCAGTTCGGCGCCGAAGGCCTTCATGGTCTGGGCGCGTTCGACGGAGAGGTCCTCCGGCATGATCAGCACCATGCGGTAGCCCTTGATGGCCGCGGCCATCGCGAGCGCGATGCCGGTGTTGCCCGAGGTGGCTTCGATCAGCGTGTCGCCGGGCTTGATTTCGCCGCGCTCCTCGGCGCGCTTGATCATCGAGAGTGCCGGCCGGTCCTTGACCGAACCCGCGGGATTGTTGCCTTCGAGCTTGCCGAGGATCACGTTGCCGCGCTTGGCGTTTTCGGCTGCATCGATGCGTTGCAGGGCGACCAGGGGGGTCTTGCCAATGGCGTCTTCGATCGTCGGATAATTCATGGCAGCCACTGTGCCATAATTTTGGGCTTCGTTCAGAACCCTGCCCGGGTGGTGAAATTGGTAGACGCAGGGGACTCAAAATCCCCCACCGAAAGGTGTGCCGGTTCGATTCCGGCCCCGGGCACCATCGATACCTTGCTGTCGACATGGGAAAGAAGACTCCCCTTTCATCAACGGGAGGCACACTGAACGCCATGCCCCAGCGCTCGCGCCGTACGGTGCGCCCCCTTCCCGCTCTTCTCTGGCTGACCCTGGCGCTTGGTGCCGGTCCTGCCGTCGCCGCACCCGATTGCACCGTCGCCCTGTGGGGCGATTCGATTCTCTACGGCGGATTCGGCGCCTCGACAACGAACCGCATCAAGGAACCGCCGGCCGCCGCACTCAAGCGCATTCGCCCCGCCTGGACGGTTGCCGACTACAGCTCACCGGGCGACAGCGCCCACAAGCGCCTGCCGTCCTTCGTGCTGCAACCGATGCCGGCGCGCGTCGTGGTGCTGCAATACGGCATCAACGATGCCGGCAACGGCTACCAATACGAGCCGGCCTTGCGCGGGATGGTCGACTACGTCCAGGCGGCCGGCAAGACATCGATCGTCACCGGCCTCTCGCAGGTAAAGGCCGACCGCCTGCCGCAGCGGGACGGCTACGACGCCACGGCACGCCGCGTGGCCCAGGAAGAAGGCGTGTTGTTTGCCGACTGGGGCGCGGCGCGCTTCGACGCCACCGACATGGTGGACGACATCCATCCCCGTCAACCGTACAGCACGCGCCTCGTGGAGCGGCTTGTGCTGGCCCTCGATCAGGTCGCGCCCGAGTGCGCGCCTCCCGCCAGACAGGGCTAGCCGATCGCCTCGGTCGCGGTGACGAAGCGCATCGCATCCGGCATCGCGGCACGAAGAAAGACCAGTTCCGCCGGCCGATGGCTGGCCGCGCGCACCGGTTGCCGAGGCAGCGCTTCCGAGGTCCATCCGCCCGTCTGCCATTGCGCCAGCGGCACCAGCGTGCGCAGCCCGCGTGGCGCCGCCTTGCGCATGGCGCTGCCGGTATTGAACGGTGTCACATGCGCCGCAGCCTCGCAGGCAGCCGCCAGCGCCCTGGCATCGAAGGTCAGCAGCACCTGCGGGCGGTCGCCCAGCGCAGCCCGATGGCGCGCCACGCGATCGGGATCGAGCCAGAAGAACACGCAGCTGTTGAGCAGCGCATACCAGTCGGCCGGTGCAAGGCCCGGATCGAGGCAACGCGCGAGCGCCTGCGGCGGCATGGGCCACTGATCGCGGATGTAGCAGCCGTCGGGCAAGGTCACGCCCCTCGGGCGATGGGCGCGCACAGCCGCCTCGACCTCGGCACCGAACACGCCGCGGCGCAGCAGCTCGTCAGTGCTGCACAACCCTTGCGCCTGCACGGCCGCCCAGTTGGCCCGGTCGACGAAGTGAAAAGCCTCTGCAGGCAGGCTGGGCATGGCGCGGGTCGTCAGGCCTGGGCGCGCAGGCCGGTGTGCACGGTCGGGTGCGCGAGCCGCACGCGCAGCTCGCGCTTGAGCCGCGTGTTGTCGAGCCGGCGCGACTCGCCCATGAAACTCAGCAACTGCAGCGGCAACTGACGCTGTGCCTCCTCGCGCGCCACGCGCGGCGGCCGCTGCATGCCGTAGAGATCGGCCGCGAGATCGACGTAGTCGCCCATGCGCAGCTCGGTGTCATCCGACGCATGGACGATGCGCTGCGGCCGCCCCCGGAACAGCGACGCGATGCAGGCGCGCGCGAGGTCGTCGGCATGGATGTGGCTGGTGTAGACGTCGTCCTCCTGCCTCAGCACCGGCGTGCCGCGCTGCAGGCGCGCGCGGGGTGTACCGTTCTCGCGGTCCGGGGCATAGATACCCGGAATGCGCAGGATGCTCGCGCGCACGCCCGCGCTGCGGCCGAGCCAGCGCACGGCGCGCTCGGCGTCCACGCGCCGGTGGGAGCGTGGCGTGTCGGGCCGCACGGCGCGCGTCTCGCTCACGCGGGCGCCGCCGCAATCGCCGTACACCCCGCTGGTCGAGCCGTAGACGAGGGCCAGAGGCACCGAGCGCAGCCGCAGCGCACGCGCCAGGGCCGTGGTGCGCTGGTCGCGCCACCAGGCCGCGCCGCCATCGCGCGCGGGCGGCGCGAGGTGCAGCACCCGCGTCGCGATGCCCGCCAGCCGGCGCAGCGTGGCCGGCTCGTCCAGGTTGCCCACCACCGGGCGGATTCCCGCTGCTCGCAACGTGGCGACCCGCTCCGCCGAAGACGTGAGCGCCACCAGCTCCATGCGGCCACGCAGGTCGCGCGCCACCCGCTGGCCGACATCGCCGCAACCGACGATCAGCAGGCGCTCGCGCCGGAACCGCGCCGGCAGCGCGCCGGAGGGGCTATTGATTGAAGGCAAAATCCTGTTCCCTTTCCGTTTAAGACCCAGGCTGAAAAACAAGCCGAAGAATACAGATGACTGCTGCACCGCCGCACGAAGCCGGCTTTTCCATCACCGTCGAACCCAGCGGGCGGCATTTCGTGGTTCACGGCGACGAAACCATCCTCGCGGCCGGCATCCGCCAAGGCATCGGCCTGCCCTACGGCTGCAAGGACGGCGCCTGCGGCTCCTGCAAGTGCAAGAAGCTCTCGGGCGAGGTCACCCTCGGCCCGCACCAGAGCAAGGCCCTGAGCGCCGAGGAACAGCTCGCAGGCTACGTGCTGACCTGCTGCGCCCACGCCACGAGCGACGTGGTGCTCGAATCGCGCCAGGTCACCGAGGCCGGGGCGCTGCCGATCCGCAAGATGCCGGTGCGGGTGCTGGCCCTCGCGCGACAGTCGCACGACGTGATGATGCTGCGCCTTCAGCTGCCAGCCGGCGAACCGCTGCAGTTCCATGCGGGGCAGTACGTGGAATTCATCCTGCGCGACGGCGCGCGCCGCAGCTACTCGATGGCCAATGCGCCGCACACGCTGAGCCAGCCGGGAACGGGCATCGAGCTGCACCTGCGGCACCTGCCGGGCGGCAAGTTCACAGACCATGTGTTCGGCGTCATGAAGGAAAAGGAAATCCTGCGCATCGAAGGCCCCTTCGGCAGCTTCTTCCTGCGCGAGGACTCCGACAAGCCGATGATCCTGCTGGCCTCGGGCACTGGCTTCGCGCCGATCAAGGCGCTGCTGGAACACATGAAGTTCAAGCGCATCGACCGCCCCGCCACGCTCTACTGGGGCGGCCGCCGGCCCGAGGACCTGTACATGGACGAATGGGTGCGCGCTCAGTTGGCCGAGATGCCGAATCTGCGCTACGTGCCCGTGATTTCCAACGCCACCCCCGACGACAACTGGACCGGCCGCACCGGCTTCGTCCACCGGGCGGTACTGGAAGACTTCGCCGACCTGTCGGGCCACCAGGTCTATGCCTGCGGCGCGCCCATCGTGGTCGACTCGGCCAAGCGCGACTACGTGGCGCTCGCGGGCCTGCCCGAAGAAGAGTTCTTTGCCGACGCGTTCACCACCGAGGCCGACAAGGCCATGCCTTGATTCCCCGATACCTGGCTGATTTCCCGACTCTCGATTTCCCACCTGCAGACGACAAAAAAATGAAGACGAGACGCTTCCTCCTCACCCTGCTCGCAGGCGCCGCCACCCTCGCCGCGGGCCACGCCACGGCCCAGCAGCAACGCCCCATCCGCCTGGTCGTGCCCTACGCGGCTGGTGGCCCCATCGACGTCACCGCACGCATGCTGGCCGAGCGCGTCAAGGACACCCTCGGCCCGGTCATCGTCGACAACAAGCCCGGCGCGGGCGGCAACATCGGCGCCGACATCGTGGCCAAGGCGCCGCCGGACGGCCTCACGATCGGCATTGCGGCCACGGCCACCAATGCGGTCAACCCGTGGCTCTACAGCAAGATCCCGTTCAACGCCGCCACCGACTTCGCGCCGATCACGCAAATGGTCCGCGTGCCCAACGTGCTGGTGATGAACGCCGAGACGGCCAAGCGCCTGAATATCAATTCGGTGGCAGACCTCGTCCGCTATGCCAAGGCCAACCCCGCCAAGCTCAACTACGGCAGCGGCGGCAACGGCAGCGCCGGACACCTGGCGGGTGAACTCTTCAAGAAGGAAGCGGGCATCTTCGCGGTGCACATTCCGTACAACGGCGGCAACCCGGCGCAGTTGGCGCTGATCTCGGGGCAGGTCGATTTCAACTTCGACAACCTCGCGACCGCGGCGCCGAACATCCGCTCGGGCAAGCTGAAGGCGATTGCGGTGACGACGCTGCAGCGCAGCAGCGCGCTGCCCGAGGTGCCGCCGGTGGCCGACACGCTCAAGGGCTTCTCGATCGACACCTGGTGGGGCCTGGTGGCGCCGGCCGGCACGCCGCACGACATGGTCGTGAAGCTCAACCAGGCCTTCGTCGCCGCGCTGAATGCGCCGGAAACGAAGACCCGCTTTGCATCGCTGCTGGCCGAGCCGGTGGGCAACTCGCCGGAGCAGTTCAGCGCTTTCATGAAAACCGAACTGGTCAAGTACGAGAAGGTGGTCAAAGCCACCGGCGCAAAGGTCGACTGATAGAAAACCGTTCGGGCTGAGCCTGTCGAAGCCTTGCGCAGCGCTTCGACAAGCTCAGGGTGAACGGATTTGCCTGCTCGCGCGCAACCCGGCATGAAGGCGGCCGCCGAGGGCCGCCACCGTTTATTCGCCCAGGTACGCAGCCCGCACGCGCGGGTCGCGCAGCAGTTCCTTGGCGTCGCCGTCCATCGTGATGAGGCCCGACTCCATCACATAGCCGCGATCTGCCAGTTGCAGCGCGCGGTTGGCGTTCTGCTCCACCAGAAGGATCGTGACGCCCTGCGCGGCCACGGTCTGCACCACCTCGAAGATCTTGTCGCACATGATCGGCGACAGGCCCATGGTGGGTTCGTCGAGCAGCAGCACCTTGGGGCGCGCCATCAGCGCGCGGCCCATGGCGAGCATCTGCTGCTCGCCGCCCGACATGGTTCCGGCCAGTTGGTCCTTGCGCTCGCGAAGGCGCGGGAAGGTGACGAACACGCGTTCCATGTCGCTTGCGATGCCGGCCTTGTCGCTGCGGATGTAGGCGCCGATCTGCAGGTTCTCGGTGATCGTCATGCGCGTGAAGACGCCGCGGCCTTCGGGCACCATCACGAGGCCCTCGCCCACGAGGTCCCAGGCGCCGCGGCCCTTGATGCTGCGGCCGAGGAATTCGATGTTGCCCGCGCCCGAAGGCAGCGTGCCGGTGATGGCCTTCATGGTGGTGGTCTTGCCGGCGCCGTTGGAGCCGATCAGCGAGACCAGTTCGCCCTCGCGCACCTCGAAGTCCACGCCCTTGACGGCCTGGATGCCGCCGTAGCCGACCTTCAGGCCGCTGACCTTGAGCAGCGTCTTGCCGGCCGCCTTGGCCTGGACCGCGGTGGCACGGGTTGCTTCTTCACTCGTCATCGTTGCTTCGGTCATTTCAGTGGCCTCCCGTTCCGAGGTAGGCCTCGATCACTTTTTCGTTCTTCTGCACGTCGTAGGGGGTGCCCTCGGCGATCTGCTTGCCGTAGTCGAGCACGGTCACGCGATCGCACAGGCCCATGATGAGCTTGACGTCGTGTTCGATGATCAGGATGGTGCGGTCGTCCTTGCGGATGCGGTCGATCAGCTCGCGCAGCAGCACCTTCTCGGTCGAGTTCATGCCGGCGGCCGGCTCGTCGAGCGCGATGAGCTGCGGGTCGGTGGCCAGGGCGCGAGCGATCTCGAGGCGGCGCTGGTCGCCGTAGCTCAGCGTGCGCGCCTTGTAGTCGGCGAACTTGCCGATGCCCACATAGTCGAGCAACTCGTGCGCGCGATCGGCGATGGCTTTTTCCTCGGCCTTGAAGCTGCCGGTGCGCAGCATCGCGCCGAACACGCCCGAATGGGTGCGGATGTGGCGCCCGACCATCACGTTCTCCAGCGCCGTCATTTCGGCGAAGAGGCGGATGTTCTGGAAAGTGCGCGCAATGCCGGCCTTGGCCACTTCGTGCACGGCCGTCGGCTGGTAGGGCTTGCCGGCCAGCTCGAAGGTGCCGCTGTCGGGCGTGTAGAGCCCGGTGATCACGTTGAAGAAGGTCGTCTTGCCGGCGCCGTTCGGGCCGATCAGGCCATAGACCTGGCCACGCTTGATCGTGATGCCGACGTCGGAAAGCGCCTGCAGGCCGCCAAAGCGCTTGGAGATGCCGCGAACGTCGAGGATGGTGTCTGTGGTTGTCGTCATGTCAGTTGCTCCTCGGCTCACGGATTGATCGACATGGGACGCTCGGCACCGCCGGGCAATTCGTCGGCAGGGCTATCGATGCCGGGTGCATGGGTCTGCAACGAGCCTGGGGCGACCGCCGCATGGGCCGGGTCGACCGGCACGCCGCCCTTGCGGGCCAACGTCTTGCCGTGCTCGGGCGACGGCCAGAGGCCGCGCGGACGCACCAGCATGATGACGATCATGGCGAGCGCAATGAAAAGCTGGCGCAGGATGGACGCATCGAGGCGCCCATCGGTCAGCGATTGCAGCGGGCCGGCCACGTAGCGCAGCACTTCGGGCAATGCAGCCAGCAGCACCGCGCCGAGGATGACGCCGGGCAGGTGCCCGATGCCGCCGAGCACGACCATGGCCACGATCATCACAGACTCCATCAGGCTGAAGGACTCGGGCGACACGAAGCCCTGGAAGGCCGCGAACATCGCGCCCGAAACGCCGCCGAAGCTCGCGCCCATGCCGAAGGCCAAGAGCTTCATGTTGCGGGTGTTGATGCCCATGGCCTTGGCGGCGATTTCGTCTTCGCGAATGGCCATCCAGGCGCGGCCGATGCGCGAGACCTGCAGGCGGTGCGAAATGATGATGGTGGCGATCACCAATGCCAGGAACAGGTAGTAGTACAGCGACACCGAGGAGATCGTGAAGCCGTCGAACTTCCAGGCCTTGCCGAGGTCCAGGCCCCAGAACTTGATCGAATCGATCGCCGTGATGCCCTTGGGACCGTTGGTGATGTTCACCGGCTGGTCCAGGTTGTTCAGGAACACGCGGATGATTTCACCGAAGCCGAGCGTGACGATCGCCAGGTAGTCGCCGCGCAGCTTGAGCGTGGGCGCGCCGAGCAGCACGCCGAGCACGCCGGCCACCACGAGCGCAAGCGGAATCACGATGAGCAGCGAGGTGTGCAGCCCGTTCGGGAACATCTGCGCGAACCACGGGAAGGTCTCGGTCAGGTGCGAGGAGCCCATGAGCGCGAAGAGGTACGCGCCCACCGCGAAGAAGGCCACGTAGCCCAGGTCCAGCAGGCCGGCGTAGCCGACCACGATGTTGAGGCCGAGGGCCAGCAGCACGTAGAGCAAGGCGATGTCGGCGATGCGCACCCAGGCGTTGCCCTGCATCTGCAGCAGCAGGGGCAGGGCGAGCACCGCGATGGCGCCGATGACATAGAGAGCGAGGTTTTTGCTGTTCTTCATGGCTCGCTCCTTACGCACGGTCCGCCACGCGTTCGCCGAGCAGGCCCGACGGTCGCAGGGTGAGCATGACGATCAGCACGATGAACGCGAAGATGTCGCTGTAGTTGCTGCCCAGCACGCCACCCGTGAGGGTGCCGATGTAGCCGGAGCCGATGGCTTCGATAAGGCCCAGCAGGATGCCGCCGACCACCGCGCCGGCCAGGTTGCCGATGCCGCCGAACACCGCGGCGGTGAAGGCCTTCAGGCCGGGCAGGAAACCCATCGCGTGCTGTGCGATACCGTAGTTCGATGCGTACATCACACCGGCGATGGCCGCGAGCACGGCGCCGATGATGAAGGTGGCCGAGATGACCATGTCGGGTCGGATGCCCATGAGCGCGGCGACGCGTGGGTTCTCCGCGGTGGCGCGCATCGCACGGCCGAGCTTCGTGTAATTGACCAGCCACATCAGGATCACGAGCGAGAACGCGGTGACGCTGAGGATCATGACCTGCGTGGGCGAGATGACCGCACCGCCCAGGTGGATGGGGTCGGTCGGCAGCAGGTTGGGATACGCCTTGTTGGTCGGCTTCCAGATGATCATGGCCAGCGTCTGCAGCAGGATCGACATGCCGATGGCCGTGATGAGCGGCGCGAGCTTGGGGCTGTTGCGAAGCGGCCGGTAGGCCACCTTCTCGATCACGAAATTGAGCGTGGCCGCGACGATGCAGGCAATGATCAATGCAATGAGAAGAACGAGCCAGCCCGGTGTATTGGGCATGCCGTCCTTCATGAGTCCGATGATGGTCCAACTTGTGAGAGCCCCCACCATCAGCACTTCTCCGTGCGCGAAATTGATGAGGTTGATGATGCCGTACACCATGGTGTAGCCCAAGGCTATCAAGGCATACATGCTGCCGAGAACCAGACCGTTGATGATCTGCTGCAGCAATATTTCCATAACGCGATTCCCTATGTGTTGCACCGTTGCGGGGTGCCATTCACCCACCGTGGCACCGGTTCGGCGCCCTTGGCTGGACAAGCAAAAAACCAGCCAGCATGTGTCGCAGGCGGATTTGTGGGCGGGATTGTAAGCAAGCACCAGCGCTGATTTGGTGCGCGGCGACCGGGGTTTACCCGCTCACGCCATGCTGTATGCGCGTAAGTTCATGCACGGCGTGGCAGAGCGGCTGCCAGAGGGCGTCAGCCGTCTTTTTCGGTATTCAGGCGGCGCAGTTCGCGCAGCTTTTCGCCGATGCGGATCTCCAAACCGCGCTCCACGGGCTCATAGAAGACCTGGCCCTCCAGCCCCTCGGGAAGGTAGTTTTCACCGGCGGCGAAACCGCCCTCCTCGTCGTGCGCGTAGCGGTAGCCCTTGCCGTAGTCGAGCTCCTTCATGAGCTTGGTGGGCGCATTGCGCAGGTGCATGGGCACCGGGCGCGTGCTGTCCTTCTTGATGAGGGCGCGCACCGCGTTGTAGGCCTTGTAGACCGCGTTCGACTTGGGCGCGATCGCCAGGTACACCACGCATTCGGCGAGCGCGAGTTCGCCCTCGGGCGTGCCCAGGCGCTCGTAGACCTCCGCCGCATCGAGGGCCAGGCGCAGCGCGCGGGGGTCGGCCAGGCCGATGTCTTCGCTGGCCATGCGCACGAGACGGCGCGCCATGTAGCGCGGATCGGCACCACCGTCGAGCATGCGCACGAACCAGTAGAGCGCGGCATCAGGATCGCTGCCGCGCACCGACTTGTGCAGCGCGCTGATGGTGTCGTAGAACTGCTCGCCGCCCTTGTCGTAGCGCCGCATGCGCTCGCCGAGCACGCGCAGCAGCCATTCGTCGGTGATGTTGTCGAGCTTTTCGGCGCGCGCGGCGACGGCCAGCGTTTCGAGCGTGTTGAGCAGGCGCCGCGCATCGCCATCGGCATAAGCGACAAGACGGTCGATGGCCGCTTCGTCGATGGCCGGGACCGCCTGGATCGACTGCGCCTTGGCGACGATCTGCTTGAGGTCGCCCTCGGTGAGCGGCTGCAGCACGTACACCGCGGCCCGCGACAGCAAGGCCGAATTGACCTCGAACGACGGGTTCTCGGTGGTCGCGCCGATGAAGGTGAAGAGCCCCGACTCCACGTGCGGCAGGAACGCGTCCTGCTGGCTCTTGTTGAAGCGGTGCACTTCGTCCACGAAGACGATGGTGCGTTGCTGCTCCAGGCCGTCGCGCGCGGCGGTGGCGCGCTCGACGGCCTCGCGGATGTCCTTCACACCGCCCAGCACCGCGCTGATGCTCAGGAACTGCGCATCGAAGGCATCGGCCATCAGGCGCGCGATGGTGGTCTTGCCGGTACCCGGCGGGCCCCACAGGATGCAGGAATGCGGCTGGCCCGATTCGAAAGCGATGCGCAGCGGCATGCCCGGGCCCAGCAGGTGCTGCTGGCCGATCACTTCGCCGAGCGTCTTCGGGCGAAGACGCTCGGCAAGGGGTTGGTGGGAACTGGTGGCCAAACCTGGTGGCGATTACTGCTTGACGACGTCGGCGCCTGCGGGCGCCTTGAAGTCGAACACGCTGGCGGCAAGCGAAGGATTCACTTCGACCTTGCTGAACTTGAGCACCGAGCGCTGGCCGAAGCTGTCCAGGATTTCGAGCGCCGCCAATGCATCGCCCTGGAAGCCGACCAGCACGCTTTGCAGCTGGCCGTCCTTGTTCTTGGGCGTGGCCTTGACCCATTCGAGGCCGTCGCGCTCCGGCGCGGCTTCGAGCGCGAAGTCAGCTTGCAGCGCACGCAGGTCGGGCGCGGCGGCAATCAGCGCGGCAGGCGTGGAGCCCAGCGCCTGCGCCTGCGCACGCTGCGTGACCTGGTTGAGGTCGGCGTCATAGAGCCACAGCGTCTTGCCGTCGGCCACGATGCTCTGGGCAAAGGGTTTGCGGTAATCGAACTTGAATTTGCCGGGACGCTGGAATTCGAAGGTGCCGGTCGACGTCTTCACGCGACCGGGCTGGCCTTCGCGCGAGGGCGCGGTCACGGTCTGGGTGAATTCGGCGCGGCCCGATTTGACCGTCTTCACGAAGGTCTCGAGGCTTTCAAGCCCCCCGGCCCAGGCGTTGGCGGAACAGAGAAGGCCGATCAGTAGCCAATGGCGGATTTTCAATTTGGATTCCTCGAAAAAGCTCGGAAAAGCTATTGCACTGGGCATCGACCCTAACCGCCGCGAATTGCGGCAGGTGTAGGTCTTCATAAAGATTTGCAATGCCGGCGAGCGCTTCTGCAAATTGCCTTTCAGCACGTAACCGGAATTGCGGGCCGTTGCCGCGCCAATCAATTATTCGGCGCGCGCTGGCACCAGGATTTCGCGCTGGCCGCTGCCGCTCATGGCACTGACCAGGCCGGCCTTTTCCATGTCTTCGACGAGGCGCGCGGCGCGGTTGTAGCCGATCTTCAGATGCCGCTGCACCAGCGAAATGCTGGCCTTGCGGTTCTTGAGCACGACCTCGACCGCCTGGTCGTACATCGGGTCTTTTTCGGCATCACCGCCGCCGAGCAGGTCGCCGTCACCATCGCCATCGACCGTGCCGCCTTCGAGCACGCCCTCGATGTAGTCGGGCTCGCCCTGGCTCTTGAGGTAGGCCACCACGCGGTGCACTTCCTCGTCGCTCACGAAGGCGCCGTGCACGCGGATCGGCAGACCGGTGCCGCTGGGCATGTAGAGCATGTCGCCCATGCCGAGCAACGCCTCGGCGCCCATCTGGTCGAGGATGGTGCGGCTGTCGATCTTGCTGGACACCTGGAACGCGATGCGAGTCGGAATGTTGGCCTTGATGAGGCCGGTGATCACGTCCACGCTGGGCCGCTGCGTGGCCAGGATGAGGTGGATGCCGGCGGCGCGCGCCTTCTGCGCGAGGCGGGCGATGAGCTCTTCGATCTTCTTGCCCACCACCATCATCAGGTCGGCCAGCTCGTCGATGACCACCACGATGTGCGGCTCGCGCTTGAGCGGCTCCGGATCGTCCGGCGTGAGACTGAAGGGGTTGTAGATGAACTCCTCGCGCGCCTTGGCTTCGTCGATCTTGGTGTTGTAGCCGGCCAGGTTGCGCACGCCGAGCTTGCTCATGAGCTTGTAGCGGCGCTCCATCTCGGCCACGCACCAGTTCAGGCCGTGCGCGGCCTGGCGCATGTCGGTGACCACGGGCGCCAGCAAATGCGGAATGCCTTCGTAGACCGACATTTCGAGCATCTTCGGGTCGATCATCAAGAGCCGCACGTCGCGCGCCTCGGCCTTGTAGAGCAGCGACAGGATCATCGCGTTGATACCCACCGACTTGCCCGAGCCGGTGGTACCGGCCACCAGCACGTGCGGCATCTTCGCGAGGTCAGCCACCACCGGGTTGCCGATGATGTCCTTGCCGAGGCCCATGGTGAGCATCGACTTGCCTTCGTTGTAGATCTGCGAGCCCAGGATTTCACTGAGCTTGATCGACTGGCGCTTGGCGTTCGGCAGCTCGAGCGCCATGTAGTTCTTGCCCGGAATGGTCTCGACCACGCGGATCGACACCAGCGAGAGCGAACGCGCAAGGTCCTTGGCGAGACCCAGGATCTGCGAGCCCTTGACGCCAGTGGCGGGCTCGATTTCGTAGCGCGTGATCACCGGGCCCGGCGAGGCGAGCACCACGCGCACCTCGACGCCGAAGTCCTTGAGCTTCTTCTCGATCATGCGCGAGGTCATCTCGAGCGTGTCGGCTGAGACTGTTTCCTGGCGCACGAGCGCCGCGTCGAGCAGGTCGACCTGCGGCAGCTTGCTGTCGGGGAGCTCCTTGAAGAGCGGCTTCTGGCGCTCCTTGACGACGCGGTCGCTTCGCGGCACTTCGGTCATCGCGGGCTCGATCTGGACCGGCGGCGACGGCGGACGGCGCTTGGGACGCGGTTCGATGCGGAGCTCTTCGTCGTCGGGGAAATCGGTGGTCATGGCGGGCTCGCCGCCCTTGCTGCCCGAATCGCCGCGCGTGAATGCCGGCTCGTCCGCTTCGGCGCGCTCACGGGCGGCCTGCTTGCCCATGGCGATGTCGGCAGCCATTTCGCGCTTCTCGCGGCGCGACTCGAAGAGTGAATAGGCGCGAGCACCGATGCGCTCGGCAATCAGGCTCCACGAGAAACGGAAGACCAGCGCCGAGCCGATCACCCCGCCGGCGATGGCGACCAGCGCCGAGCCGGTGAAGCCCATCCATCGCACGCTGGCCGGCCCCACGAGATAGCCGAGCGCACCGCCGCCCGAACCCGGCAGGTGGGATTCGAGCCGGTACAGGCGCGACCATTCGAGCATGGTGCTCGCGCACAGCAGCAGGATGAGGCCGAACCAGAACGCGAGGCGGCTGCGGTTGAAGCGGCCGCGAGGCGGCTGCTCGGCGGGTGCGGCCTCACCGCCGCGCAGCCAGTTGGCCAGCGAAGACAACCAGGCCCGCAGGCCGGCTGCGAGGCACCACCAGACGGAGTAGCCAGCCGCGTAGTAGCTGCCATCGGCCAGCCAGGCGCCGATGCGGCCGCCCCAGTTCTTGATTTCGCCACCGGTGCCCGAGGTCGACCAGGCGGCGTCGGAGGGCGTGAAGCTCAGCATCGCGAGCAGCCAGAACAACAGTGCTGCGAATCCGGCGATCAGCGTGATCTCGTGGGCGAAGCGCATGGCGCGCATGCGCACGGGTTGCCCATCGGCGGCGGAAGAAGATTGAAGCGTATTGAGCGAATAGGTCATGAAAACACGGCACCCGGCCCTGGAAATCGGAGGCCGGACGCCCGAACACTACAACAAAAGGCCGGCGCCACCAGAAGGCCCGGCCCGAAGGCTCATGTGAGCGTCAGCAGCCGTTCCTTGACGATCATCGCGCCGTCGTCCAGGGTCTGAACGAAACCGCGCTCTTCCAGATCCTTCATCACGCGGCTCACCATTTCGCGCGAGGCGCCGACCATCTTTGCCAAGTCCTGACGAGAAATCTTGTCGCGCACCTTGAGATTACCGGCGCCATCGTCGACGGCGAATTCGAGCAGCGACCGAGCCACGCGGCCGTACACATCCATCAGGGCCAACGACTCGATCTTTCGGTCGGCATGGCGCAGGCGCTGGACCAGGCCGCGCATGATGTTGTAGGCCATCGAGGAGTTTTCGGGCAGGCAGCGCGCAAACGCATCGCGGCCGAGCATGAGGACGTCGCACTGGATCTCGGTGCGCACCGTGGCCGAGTGCGGTTCGTCGTCGATCAGGCTCATTTCGCCGAGGTAGTCGCCCGGGTGCAGCGTGGCCAGGATGACCTCGCGGCCCCGGCTGTCGGCACTGGTCACGCGGGCTCGCCCGGTGAGGATGATGTAGAGCGCATCGGACTTCTTGCCCTGCTCCACGACGACTTCGGCACGCTTGAAGCGCTTCTTGATGATCGCATCCGCGATGCTTGCGGACTGCGTGGCCGTCAACGACGCGAACAAAGGAACGCGCCGAAGCAATTCAAGGTTGGACAGCATCGACATTTATCAATCCCTGAGACAGCGCGCGGAGTTGGTCCAGAAGGCAAGCCAATGGATTACTACAATCGCGCGCATTGAAAACACCGTGCACCCGGTGTTGAACCGGGCGGTGATACTCCATATATATCGCTACCACCCTGAAAATGTACACGCTGATGCAGCGTATATCCTAGGCTTTCTATTCATGTCCGCTCCCCAACACGCCAAGGTTTTGATTCTCGGCTCCGGCCCCGCCGGCTATACCGCAGCCGTCTATGCCGCCCGTGCAAATCTTCAGCCCCTGCTCATCACGGGCATTGCCCAGGGCGGGCAACTGATGACCACCACCGAGGTCGACAACTGGCCGGCCGACGTGCATGGCGTGCAGGGGCCGGAGTTGATGCAGCGCTTTCTCGAGCATGCCGAACGCTTCAAGACGCAGATCGTTTTCGATCACATCAACAAGGTCGACCTGAGCAAGCGCCCGTTCACCCTCACCGGCGACAGCGGCACCTACACCTGCGATTCACTGATCATCGCAACAGGCGCATCCGCCAAGTACCTGGGCCTCGATTCCGAAGAGAAGTTCATGGGCCGCGGCGTCTCCGCTTGCGCAACCTGCGATGGCTTCTTCTATCGCGAGCAGGAAGTCTGCGTGATTGGCGGCGGCAACACGGCTGTCGAGGAAGCGCTGTACCTCTCCAACATCGCGAACAAGGTCACGTTGGTGCATCGCCGCGACAAGTTCCGCGCGGAGCCGATCCTGATCGACAAGGTCAAGGAGAAGGTCGCCGAAGGCAAGATCGTCCTGAAGCTGCACAACGAACTCGACGAAGTGCTGGGCGATGGCACGGGCGTGACCGGCATCCGGATCAAGAACACACAGACCGGCGAGACCGAACAGATCGATCTCAAGGGCTGCTTCATCGCCATCGGGCACCACCCGAACACCGACATCTTCCAGGGCCAACTGGAGATGAAGGACAACTACATCCTGACCCGCTCGGGCCTGCAGGGCTTCGCGACGATGACCAGCATTCCGGGCGTCTTCGCCGCCGGCGACGTGCAGGACAACGTGTACCGCCAGGCCATCACGAGCGCAGGCACGGGCTGCATGGCCGCCTTGGACGCCCAGCGCTTCCTGGAGCAGGACGGCACGCTCTAGATCTGGGGTGACCCAAAAGGGCTATAATCCGAGGCTTTGCCGAAACAGGGCCCTCTCGCGGGGCTTGTTGCGTTCAGGCAAATCCGGGGTACCGCCACCCGTTTCTGGCGAGGTCAAGCTGCAAAACACCTGCAATCGCCACGATTGCGCCGGTGCCAGCTGTTCAAGAAAGAGTGTCCACATGGCACGCGTATGCGACGTAACGGGCAAAGGCCCGATGGTCGGAAACAACGTTTCCCACGCCAACAACAAAACCAAGCGCCGGTTCCTGCCGAACCTGCAATATCGCCGTTTCTGGGTCGAGACTGAAAACCGCTGGGTTCGCCTGCGCGTTTCGAGCGCTGCACTGCGCCTGATCGACAAGAACGGTATCGACGCCGTGCTCGCAGACCTGCGCGCACGCGGCCAAGCTTAAGGAGCTGAATCATGGCAACGAGCAAAGGCGGACGCGAAAAGATCAAGCTGGAATCCACCGCGGGTACCGGCCACTTCTACACGACCAGCAAGAACAAGAAGACGATGCCTGAAAAGATGTCGATCATGAAGTTCGACCCGAAGGCGCGCAAGCACGTCGAATACAAGGAAATCAAGCTGAAGTAATTCAGCCCCGATTCTCCCCAACATAAAAACCCGCTGCTTACCCAGCGGGTTTTTTGTTGCCTGTCGTTCTGACGCTCGCTTGAAGGCAGGCGTAAAAAAACCGGCCCTCAGGCCGGTTTTTATTGGGACTCGGGATGCTGCTCGTTCAAGCGCGAGCAGCACGCAGGCGCGTAGAGAACTCGCGCAGACCAGCAATGCCACTTGCTTCCGCACGGTGGCACCAAGCCGCCAGATCAGCCGCCAATTGCTCGCGCGACTGCGAGGTGTTCAGCCAGAGCTGGCGCAACTCTTCGCGCATCGTCACCATCTTGTCGAGCACCGGATGGGCTGCACGCGCCTGGACGATATGCGTGCGAGCCGACGCGGGCACCTTGTCGTCGTCACGGTGCAGCCAGCGCTTGGCCGCCTTGAGCACCGACAAGTCCGCGCCCTTGGTCTTCAGCAGGGCGAGTTCTTCGCTGGTCGCACGACGCATCTCGCGGGCATAGCCGGCCATGACTTCGTAGCGGTTGGCGATGACGGCCTCGAGCGTCTTCTCGTTGGCCACGGGCTGGATGTCGCCCATTTGCATCTTCGGCGGCACCTTCTTGACCTTGGCCCAGCCGATGGCCTGCATCGCCTGGATGTAGATCCAGCCGATATCGAATTCGTACTTTTTGACCGAGAACTTGGCCGATGTCGGGTAGGTATGGTGGTTGTTGTGCAGTTCTTCGCCGCCGATGATCAAGCCCCAAGGCATGATGTTTCGGCTGGCGTCCGGCGCCTCGAAGTTGCGGTAACCCCAGTAGTGGCCGATGCCGTTGATGATGCCGGCGGCGGTAATCGGGATCCAGAGCATCTGGACCGCCCACACGGCCATTCCGAGCGTACCGAACAGCGCCAGGTTGATCACCAGCATCAGGCCCACGCCTTGCCAGCTGTAGCGCGAATAAAGGTTGCGTTCGATCCAGTCATCGGGCGTGCCGTGGCCGTAGCGATCGATCGTGTCCTTGTTCTTCGATTCCTTGCGATACAGCTCTGCACCGCGCCAGAACACTTCGTCGATGCCCTTGACCTGCGGGCTGTGCGGGTCTTCCTGCGTTTCGCACTTGGCGTGGTGCTTGCGGTGAATGGCAACCCATTCCTTGGTCACCATGCCGGTGCCGAGCCACAGCCAGAAGCGGAAGAAATGCGAGGGAATCGGGCCCAGATCCATGGCCCGGTGCGTTTGCGTACGGTGCAGGAAAATCGTGACCGCAGCAATCGTGATGTGCGTGGTGACGAGCGTGTACAACACGACTTGCCACCATGTGATGTCCCACAAGCCGTGTCCGAGCCATTGGATGGCCGCATTGAGAACGGCAGAGTCAGGAAGCAACATTGAGTCAGGTACTCCATAGCCACACGAAGGTGCAGCCTTAAGCTAACCGGCGATTTTAAAGCGGCAGGGCCAAAACAAGGCCGTTTACCCTTCAAGAAAATCGCTGATTAACCCTAGTTTGGAGTCCCGCCCCTATTTGCGGTTCCACACGGCCGCGAAGAAACCGTCGGTCGAATGGCGATGCGGCCACAGGCGCAGATAGCGCCTGCTGTCCGCCCCCCCAGCGCAAAGCGCCTCGAAACCCTCCACTTTGAGCCCCTGCAGCAGTTCCGCGGCGTCCACGGGCTCGAAATCGGGGTTGGCGGCGCCAAAAGCCTCGGCGATGGCCTCGTTTTCTTCCGGCAACACGCTGCAGGTGGCGTAAACCAGCCGGCCACCCGATTTCACGAGCCGGGCCGCGCTTTGCAGGATGGCCGTCTGCTTGACAGTCAACTCCTCCACCGATTTGGGCGATTGGCGCCATTTCAGGTCGGGATTGCGCCGCAACGTGCCGAGCCCCGAGCACGGCGCGTCGACCAGCACCCGGTCGATCTTGCCCGCCAGGCGCTTGATGCGGTCATCTCGTTCATGGGCAATCGCTGCCGGATGAACGTTCGACAGCTTGCTGCGCGCCAGCCGTGGCTTGAGCGCGTCGAGCCGGTGCGCAGACGTGTCGAAGGCGTAGAGACGCCCGGTATTCCGCATCGTGGCACCAATGGCCAGGGTCTTGCCACCAGCGCCGGCGCAGAAGTCGACCACCATCTCGCCGCGCTTGGCATCCAGCAGCAGCGCGAGAAGTTGGGAGCCCTCATCCTGGACCTCGACGGCGCCGCGGGCGAACGCGTCAAGCCTGGTCAGCGCCGGCTTGCCTTCGATGCGCAAGCCCCACGGTGAGAACGGCGTCGCTTCCGATTTGATAGCAGCCTTCGCAAGCTCCGCCTTCACCTCTGCCCGCTTGTCGGTCAGTGCATTGACGCGCAGATCGAGCGGCGCCGGCTGCTGCAGGCTCTCGACCAGCGGCCAGAACCCGTCGCCAAGCTGGGCCTTGAGCGGCGCCACCAGCCACTCGGGCAGGTTGTGGCGATGGCGTTCCAGCAGGTCTTCCGGCTTCACGGCGTCGCAGTTGTCTAGCCAGCGCTTTTCAGCGTCGTTGAGCGCGCTCTTCAGAAAATCGCGCGGACCGTGGAAGCCGAGGATCGCCATGCGGCGTTCCTTCGAGCCACTGCCAGAAGGCGAGAGGTGATCGAACAGCAGCTTCTTGCGAAGCACGGTGTAGACGGTCTCGGCCAACGTGGCGCGCTCGCGCGGGCCGAACTCGCGGTGGTCGCGAAAGAAGCGGGAAACGACCTGATCGGCCGGGTGATCGAATTTCAGGACAAGGCCGACCAGATCGGCGGTGGCCTCCAACAGGGCTTTGGGGTGCATCCCCCGATTGTCTCAGGCGCCCGCCGCGCTACGCCTCGCGCGTCCAGGCCACCCCGAAAGCGTGCTGCTCGATGTCTGCCAACGTGGGCGAATGTCCGGCCCAGAGCACCAGCGCGGCGCCTGGCAGGGTCAGCGTCTGCTCCAACTGGCGGCACAACTGCCAGCGGTCGTCGTCGTCGAGCCCCGGCAGCTCGACGAACACGATGTAGGCACGGCGCCACGGGAATTCCCGGAGGTTCTTGCGGACCAGCCAGGCGCGCGACACGGGAAGGCAGCGAACGAAATCCGCCTTCAGCTCACCCAGCTCGTGGTCGTTCAGGTCGTGCCGCCCGATCTGGCTGAAGAACGGCGTTTCGGTAATTTCTTCCCAGGCGCGCGCCTCGGCCTCCTCCGCCTCCTTGAGCCGGCCGCGCCAGAGTTTCAGCGCTTCCTCGTCGTGGGGCCCGGCATCGGGGTCTTCCAGCGAGGCGACGGCACTCTTGGCAGCCCACCAGCGGCTGGCAGCGCCCGACTGGTGCAGCCGCTCGAGCACCGCGAGCCGGCCGGCGCGATCGCTCACGGGCAGCATCTGGACCAGCCCGCGCAGCGCACCCGGGTGCTCCGGCGCAATGCGCAGCGCGCTCTCGTAGCGCACGCGCACCGGCGCGGCCGGATCGAGCCGGCGCTCGGAATCGGCCCACTCGACCATTTCGTCGGGCGTGTTGCGCTCGCCCCGTGCTGCCAGTACCGCGATGCGCTCGCGGATGCGCGCGCGGTGTGCGTGGTGCTGCTTCCAGTCGCTGGCGTGCGCGCGGCGCCACAGGTTGTCGAAATGCCCGATCC
The DNA here is from genome assembly GCF_030812215.1 of Variovorax boronicumulans. Classification (GTDB taxonomy): domain Bacteria; phylum Pseudomonadota; class Gammaproteobacteria; order Burkholderiales; family Burkholderiaceae_C; genus Variovorax; species Variovorax boronicumulans_C. The sequence continues at coordinate 278,072 of NZ_JAUSSG010000009.1, forward strand.
ATTTCGCGCTGTCGGCCAGCAAGTCGAGCGCCGGCCGCTCGGACCATGGCGGCAGAACCGCCTTCTGCCCCAGTGCTTCCAGCCGGTCGCGCAGCACCGGGTGGGTGTCGTCCAGGTCGCTGACACGGCGCATCGCCTCGCGCAGCGCCTGGCGGGCAAAATCGTCGCTCGGCGGCGCGTGGGCGAGCTTGCGCAGGGCCGTGAAGGGTCCCGGGGCTTGCGGCTCCAATTCGGCACGGGCCCAATGCGAGGGCCAGAACTCGTTGGCGTACCAGTTGCCCTTGATCGCGATCTCGGTCAGGGCGGCCGCCGCCACCGCCGTCCCGAGAAGACGGCCCGAAATGCGGTCGGCCTCGTATTCGTCCTGCCGGGCCAGCGCGAAAGTCTTCGCGGCAAAGCGCGGGAAGTACCAACGGAAGAAAGCCTGCGACACCAGTGCCATCACGCCTTCGTCGCGCTGCAGGCTGGCGTCCAACTTGAGCCACGAGAGCCGGGTTCGGTAGATCCAGGCGCTCAGCCTGCCGTGGTTGCCGCGCAAATGACCGTACTCGTGCGCCAGCACCGACAGAAGCCGCTGCCGGTTCAGCATCATCAAAAGAGGCAGGCCGATGCTCAGGGAATTGACCGCGCCGCCGAAGAGCCCGAAGCGCGGCACCTGCCGGATGCTGGCATTGAAATCGTCGTCCAGATAGACGCGGTGGACCGGCGGCCCCTTGATCTTGCTGCGGATGCGGTCCAGCGCCTCGAAGAGCGCCGGCGCATCCTCACGCGAGAGCTCCTTGCCTTCCGGCTCGTCGAAACGCACCCAGAGCGCACGTACCGTGGCCCAGAGCAGCCCCAGAGAGAAGGCCAGCAGCCAGCCGTGCGACACGCTGAAGCGTTCGCGCCCGAGCGACGAAACCACCCAGGCGATGATGCCCACCGAGAGCCCGAGGCAGCTCAGCACCCAGAGGTAGCCGAGCGCAGCAAACGCCGCGACGCTGCGCCGGTAGCGCGCGCTGTTGTCGGCGCTGGCATGCTCGCTCAGTCGAACCAGGTGAACAAAATCCGCGCGATCCATTCGACTCCCGTCAAATCAAGCACCGACCGTTTTTGAAGAAAGAAGTCCCCGTTGAACGACAACGACCTGCCACCCCTGATCGAAACGCCGCCAGGCCGCTACCGCCACTACAAGGGCGGTGAATACGAAGTCCTGGGCACCGTGCGCCACAGCGAGACCCTGGAGCCCATGACGCTGTATCGCGCGCTTTACGGGGCCCATGGCCTCTGGGTCCGCCCCGCCGCAATGTTCGGCGAAACAATCGAGATCGAAGGCGTGGTGCAGCGCAGGTTCGCGCCGCTCTAGCCGGACTGGCAGGGGGCACGGGTCAGCCGCAGCCAACCTCGGTCACGCGGTTGCGCGCATCGACGTGGAGGTTGAGCCGACCACCGTTGAACTCCATCGTGACGGCCTCACCCGGCTTCAGCACGCGGACGATCCCCGCGCCGGACCTGGCCCGCGCCGCGGCTTCGAGCTGCGGCGTCAGAGGCTGCCCAACGGCGAACCTGGCGCCATCGGCATTGCACTGGTAGACCGGCTCCGTCCGCGCAGCGGGCGCCGGGGCGGGGGCAGGTGCGGGCGCCGGTGTCGGCGCTGCACAGCCCGCCACGAGAGCGGTTCCAGCGACAGCCATCAGCAGGTTTGGGTATCTATTTCTCACTTCGAACTCCCCCGAAAACCTGCCAATATAAACAAAATTAACGAATGTGACCCGATGTATCCGCGAGCCATTCGGCAATGGCGCGTGGATACAACTGATGCTCCTGCGCCAGCACCCTGCCCGCCAAGGTGGCGGCGGTATCGTCGGGCAGCACTGGCACCACGGCCTGAGCGAGGATCGGCCCGTGGTCGAGTTCGGTGGTGACCTGGTGCACGGTCACGCCGGCCACCTTGCAGCCCGCTTCGATCGCGCGCTGATGGGTATGGAGCCCCGGAAAGGCCGGCAGCAGCGAGGGATGGATGTTCACCAGCCGCCCCGCATAGCGCCCGACGAAGCCCGGCGTCAGGATGCGCATGAAACCCGCCAGCACCACCAGCGCCGGCGAATGCGCGTCGACGGCCTTCGCCAGCGCCTCGTCGAAGGCCTCGCGTGTCGGAAATTCCTTGTGCGGAACAACTTCGGCGGCAATGCCGTGCGACCTGGCTAGCGCCAACCCTCCGGCGTCGGCCTTGTTGCTGACAACGGCGGCAATGCGCGCGCCGAAACGCTCGGCCCAGCGGTCACGCTCGGCGGCGCGCACGATGGCCGCCATGTTGGAGCCGCCGCCGGAAATCAGGATCACGATGTTCTTCATGGGAGGGCGGGATTATCCGTGTACGGCGGTCGCCGCCGGGCCGCCCCAAGGCGAGCCGCGCGTCCCCGTCGGGGATGGCGAGCTACACGCAGCGACGCGAAGTGAAAAGCCGGAGGCACACGCTTGGCTTGTCGCCGCGCGGACACCGGATCGCAGCACGACCGTGCTAAAACTCGAAGCTCCGGAGACACACCGCGTCGGCGGTGACCGATCAACACAGCGAGGCACGCATGGATTTGAGCTTCACGCCCGAAGAACAGAAGTTCCGCGAAGAGATTCGCGCATGGGTCAAGGACAACCTCCCCAAAGAGATTTCGCACAAGGTGCACAACGCGCTCGAACTCACGCGCGACGATCTGCAGAACTGGGCCAAGATTCTTGGCAAGAAGGGCTGGCTGGGCTACGGATGGCCTACCGAATTCGGCGGCCCCGGCTGGACCGCCGTGCAGCGCCACCTCTTCGAGGAAGAAACCGCCCTCGCCGGCGCCCCGCGCATCGTGCCCTTCGGCCCCGTGATGGTCGCCCCGGTGATCATGGCTTTCGGCAACGCCGAGCAGCAAAAGCGCTTTCTCCCGGGCATCGCGAGCGGCGAAGTCTGGTGGAGCCAGGGCTACAGCGAACCCGGCTCGGGTTCCGACCTGGCCTCCGTCAAGACCAAGGCCGAGCGCAAAGGCGACAAGTACATCGTCAACGGCCAGAAGACCTGGACCACGCTCGGCCAGTACGGCGACTGGATGTTCAACCTCGTGCGCACCAGCAACGAAGGCAAGCCGCAGACCGGCATCAGCTTCCTCTTGCTCGACATGAAATCGCCTGGCGTCACCGTGCGCCCGATCAAGCTGCTCGACGGCGGCCATGAAGTCAACGAAGTGTTCTTCGACAACGTCGAGGTGCCCGCCGAGAACCTGATCGGCGAGGAGAACAAGGGCTGGACCTACGCCAAGCACCTGCTCTCGCACGAGCGCACCAACATCGCCGACGTGAACCGCGCCAAGCGCGAACTCGAACGCCTCAAGCGCATCGCCAGGAGCGAAGGCGTCTACGACGACCAGCGCTTCCGCGACGAGATCGCCAAGCTCGAGGTCGACATCGTCGCGCTCGAGATGATGGTGCTGCGCGTGCTCTCGGCCGCCACCTCGGGCAAGAACTCGCTCGACGTGGCCGGCCTGCTCAAGATCCGCGGCAGCGAGATCCAGCAGCGCTACAGCGAACTGATGATGTTGGCCGGCGGCCCCTACTCGCTGCCGCTGATCCGCGAAGCGATGGAAGCCGGCTGGCAGGGCAACTTCCCCGGCGGCAACCCGGCCATCGCGCCGCTCGCATCGACCTTCTTCAACATGCGCAAGACCACCATCTACGGCGGCAGCAACGAAGTACAACGCAACATCGTCGCGCAGACGGTGCTGGGCTGAGGAGACAAGAACATGGATTTCAATTTCACCGACGACCAGGAACAACTGCGCGACGCCGTCCGCAAGTGGGTCGACAAGGGCTATGACTTCGAGCGCCGCCGCGGCATCGAGGCCAAGGGCGGCTTCTCGCGCGAGGCGTGGGACGAACTGGCCGAGCTGGGCCTGGGCGGCCTCTACATCGCCGAAGACGACGGCGGCCTGGGCATGGGTCCGGTGGCCGGCATGGTCGTCATGGAAGAACTGGGCCGCGGCATCGTGCTGGAGCCCTTCGCGCAGACGCTGATCGCGGGCGCCGTGCTCAGCGGCCATGCCGACACGGGCACCAAGGACAACTGGCTGCCGCGCATCGCCGGCGGCCAGGCCATCGTGGTGCTGGCCTACCAAGAGCGCAAGGCGCGCTACCGCCTCGACGTGTGCGACGCCCACGCCGCGAAAGCCGGCAACGGTTGGTCGCTGACCGGCGCCAAGAGCGTGGTGCCCGTGGGCGACGAAGCCGATGCGTACCTCGTCCCGGCGAAGGTGGACGGCAAGATCGCCCTCTTCCTGGTCGAGCGCAGCGCAAGCGGCGTCGAGGCCCGCGGCTACGGCACGCAGGACGGCGGCCGCGCGGCCGAGGTCGTGTTCGACAAGGCCGATGCCACGCTGGTTACGGCCGATGGCCTGGCCGCACTGGAATACGCGGTCGATGTCGGCATTGCCGCCACCTGCGCCGAAGCAGTCGGCGTGATGGACAAGACCGTCGCCCTTACCGTCGAGTACATGAACCAGCGCAAGCAGTTCGGCGTGACCATCTCCACCTTCCAGGCGCTGCGCCACCGCGTCGCCGACATGAAGATGCAGCTGGAACTCGCGCGCTCGATGAGCTACTACGCGACGCTCAAGCTCAACGCCCCGGCCGACGAGCGGCGCCAGGCGCTGGCGCGCGCCAAGTACCAGCTGGGCACGTCGATGCGCTACGTAGCCGCCAACTCGGTGCAGCTGCATGGCGGCATCGGGGTGACCGACGAATACATCGGCAGCCACTACTTCCGCAAGCTCACGCAGCTGGAGATGACCTTCGGCGACACGCTGCATCACCTGGGTGAAGTGTCTGCCCGCATGCAGGACACAGCCGGCGTCTTCGCCTAGAACAAAGGCTTACCCCCAGGCTTCGCGTACTTCGTGTCGCTTCTCCACCCCCCTTTCAGGGGGCAACACCTGCGGCCCGGCAAAGCCGGTTCCGCGGTGTTCCGCTAGGATTCGCCCGCCCGCCTTGCGCCGGCGGGCGTTTTCACTTGGAACCCAGCCAGGAAAGAAACATGCAATCCCGCCGCACCATCCTTGCCCTCGGGCTCGCCTCGACCGCCATGCTCACTGCCTGCGCCACAGGGCCGACGCCCCCGTACACCGAGCGCCCGCCGATCGTCTTCATGCACGGCAACGGCGATTCGGCGGCGCTATGGCAGACCACGATCTGGCGTTTCGAATCGAACGGCTGGCCGCGCGACCGTCTCTTCGCAGTGGACCAGCCGAACCCGGTCGCGCGCGACGACGACGCGATCGCCCAGCCCGGCCGCAGTTCGACCAGGGATTCGGCCGTCTTCCTGAAGGCCGAGGTCGACAAGGTGCTCAAGGCCACGGGTGCCGGCAAGGTGGTGCTGATCGGCAACTCGCGCGGCGGCAACACGATCCGCAACTACGTGCAGAACGGCGGCGGCGCGGCAGTGGTGAGCCATGTGGTGCTGGGCGGCAACCCGGCGCACGGCATCTGGGCGGTGAAGGGCTTCCGCGAGAACAACGAGTTCTCGGGCCTCTCGGGCTTCATGCAGCAGCTCAATGCGCCCAAGGGCGCGAACGGCGACGAAGTCACGCCCGGCGTGAAATGGCTCACCCTGCGCTCGGACAACAACGACAAGTACGCACAGCCCGACGGCGTGTGGATCGGCGCCCCCGGCAAGCCGACCAACATCGGCTTCGACGGGCCGGCGCTCAAGGGCGCGACCAATGTCGTGCTGCCGCGCGTGGATCATCGCGAGACCTCGTTCTCGCCCGCTGCGTTTGCCGCGACGTGGCAGTTCCTGACCGGTGAAGCGCCGCGCAGCACGGCGGTGGCGGCCGAGACGAACGTCGTGCTCGACGGCCGCGCGATCGGCACGGAAAACCTCTCGCTGAATGGCGCGCAGCTTCGCATCTACGCCGTCGACCCGGCGACGGGCGTGCGGCAGGGCGATGCAGTGCACAGCAAGAACATCGGCGCCGACGGCCGCTGGGGCCCGTTCAGCGCGCGCCCCGGCACGGCGTACGAATTCGTGCTGAGCGCGCCCGGCTACGGCACCACGCACATCTACCGCAGCCCTTTCCCGCGCAGCAGCGGCGTCGTGAACCTGCGCCCCGAGCGCATCACGCCCGGGGACGGCAGTGCCAATGTGGTCGTGGTCTTCACGCGGCCGCGGGGGTACTTCGATGCAGAGCGCGACACCATGCGCTTCGACGGGCAAAGCCCGCCGGCCGGCGTGCCGCCCAAGGGCTCGGGCGTGTCGAGTTCCAGGCTGCGCATCGCCGCGAGCGAGCAGCAGCGCGCGGTCACCGGTGAATTCAACGGCGAGCGCATCACCGGCCTGACATGGCCGGCAGTGAAGGAGCATGTGACGGTGCTCGAACTGACCTATTGAGGATCACGCCATGAACGACACAGCCTCCCCTTTCGTGCTCACAGCGCGCGATGCACGCGGCGTGGTCACGCTGACGCTGAACCGTCCGGGCTCCTTCAACGCCCTCTCGGAAGGCATGCTCGGCGCGCTGGAAACCGCGCTGGGCGGCATCGCAGCCGACGAGACCGTGCGCGCAGTCGTCATCGCGGCCGAGGGCAAGGCCTTCTGTGCGGGCCATGACCTGAAGGAAATGCGCGCGGAGCCGTCGCTCGGCTATTACCAGCAGCTCTTCGAACGCTGCGGCGCGATGATGCTGTCGATCCAGCGGCTGCCCGTGCCGGTGATCGCGCGCGTGCACGGCATTGCGACGGCCGCAGGCTGCCAGCTGGTCGCCGTGTGCGACCTGGCTGTGGCGTCGAGCGAGGCGCGCTTTGCCGTCAGCGGCGTGAACGTGGGGCTGTTCTGCGCCACGCCGAGCGTCACGCTGTCGCGCAACCTGGGTCGCAAGGAAGCCTTCGAGATGCTGGTGACCGGTGAATTCATCAGCGCACAGGAAGCGCGGGAGAAGGGGCTGGTCAACCGCGTGGCGGCACCGGTCGAACTCGACGCCGCAGTCGAAGCGCTGGTCGCCAGCATCGTCGCCAAGCCCCGCAAGGCGCTGGCGCTGGGCAAGGCCCTGTTCTACCGCCAGCTGGAAACCGGCATCGAAGCCGCACTGGCCGACGCCAGCCAGACCATGGCCTGCAACATGATGGACGAGAGCGCGCTCGAAGGGGTTCAGGCCTTCATCGAGAAGCGGCCACCGGACTGGAAGCGCTGAAGCTAGGTGTCGTGCAGCCGCGAGCTTTGCGGCAGGTGCGCCATCAGGAATTCCATCTGGTCCGCCAGGATGCGGCGGTTGCGCAGAATGAAATCTTCCCAGAGGCTGGGCACGTAGGGCGCATACAGCAGCGGCATGTTCGCCTGCTCGGGCGTGCGGCTGCTCTTGCGGTGGTTGCAGGGCTTGCAGGCCGTGACCACGTTCATCCAGGTGTCGATGCCCTTCTGGGCGAAGGGAATGATGTGCTCGCGCGTGAGCTCGTCTTCATGGAAATGCCCGCCGCAGTAGGCGCAGACATTGCGGTCCCGCGAGAACAGCTTGCTGTTGGTGAGCCCCGGGCGCTGGGTGAAGGGGTTGATGCGCGGCACGCCCTTGGTGCCGATGATGCTGTTGATCGCAATCTGCGACTGCTCGCCCGTGACAGCGTTGTGCCCGCCGCGAAACACCGCGACCTGCGCGCCCACTTCCCAGCGAACTTCGTCCGCCGCGTAGTGGATCACCGCCTGTTCGAGCGATATCCATGACTGGGGCAGCCCTTGGGCCGACAGCTTCAAGACCTTCACACACGCCTCCTCAAGAAAGGGAGAGAACACGGAAAGACCAGGGACACGGAGCGCATCGGAGACCCACGCCAGACGACGCACTGCGTCACAATATACCGGCTTTGTGACAAAACGGCCTGATTCGCCCATTTGACGGGCGAAAGGCGCTATCAAAAAGATACTCACCGATGCAGGTTTTTCGCGGCTTCCGGCACCCGGGCGTAGCCCCCGCCTGCGCCCTCACCATTGGGAATTTCGACGGCGTGCACCGTGGCCACCAGGCCATGCTCGCGCTTCTGCAGACCGAGGCCCGCCAGCGCGGGCTACCGAGTTGCGTGCTGACCTTCGAGCCGCACCCGCGCGACTATTTCGCCGCCCTGACCAAGAAACCCGACCTCGCGCCGGCCCGCATCGGCACCCTGCGCGACAAGCTGAGCGAACTCGCGGCCTGCGGTGTCGCGCAGACCATCGTGCTGCCCTTCGACGGCCGGCTGGCCTCGCAGACACCCGAGGAATTCATCCAGAACGTGCTGGTCGACGGGCTGGGCGCACGCTACGTGCTGGTGGGCGACGACTTCCGCTTCGGCGCCAAGCGGGCCGGCGACTACGCCATGCTCGATGCGGCTGGCGATGCGCGCGGCTTCGACGTGGCGCGCATGAACAGCTACGAAATATCGGACCCCCACGCGCGGCTTCGCCCCGCTGCCCCCCGAGGGGGTGCGCCCGTCTTGGGGCGGCCCGGCGACGGGCACGGCTTGCGGGTGTCCAGTTCCGCGGTACGCGAGGCGCTGGCCGAAGGCCGCATGGCCGACGCGCAGACGCTGCTCGGCCGGCCGTACACGATTTCGGGCCACGTGGTCCACGGCCGCAAGCTCGGCCGCGCGCTGGGCGCCTCGGCGCCGGGCCGGGACGATGGCTTTCGCACCCTCAACCTGCGCTTCAAGCACTGGAAACCGGCCGCCAGCGGCATCTTCGCGGTGCTGGTGCACGGTCTGGCCGACAAGCCGCTGCCCGGCGTGGCCAACCTCGGCGTGCGCCCCTCGCTGGACGCCAACGACGTCAACGCCGGCCGGGTGCTGCTGGAGACCCATTGCCTGGAGTGGCCCTCGCATCTGGGGTCCGAAGGGGCCTACGGTAAAATCGTCCGCGTGGAACTCCTGCACAAACTGCACGACGAATTGCGCTACACCAGCCTCGAGGCCCTCACTGCGGGCATCGCCAAGGATGGGCGCGACGCACGCGCGTTCTTTGCATCGACCCACGCAGAAACCCACCGCCAGACCACGCGCGACCGAATTTAGCCCTGCACGCCCCGTGCTGCCGCCCTTCGACAAGCTCAGGGCGAACGGCTATATCTTCCGCACCGACCGCTCAATGCAGTTCGGGCTGAGCCTGTCGAAGCCCCTCTGTTTCGCACCCCACCATGTCTGACGCTGCTTCCCCTACCGATTACCGTTCCACGCTGAACCTGCCCGACACCCCCTTCCCGATGCGCGGCGACCTGCCCAAGCGCGAGCCGGGCTGGGTGAAGGAATGGAACGACGAAGGCCGCTACCACCGCCTGCGCGATGCCCGCCACGGCGCGCCCAAGTTCATCCTGCACGACGGCCCTCCGTACGCCAACGGCCAGATCCACATGGGCCACGCGGTGAACAAGATCCTGAAGGACATGATCACCAAGGCGCGCCAGCTCGAAGGCTTCGACGCGCTCTACGTGCCCGGCTGGGACTGCCACGGCCTGCCGATCGAGAACGCCATCGAAAAGCAGTTCGGGCGCAACCTCGGCCGCGACGAGATGCAGGCCAAGAGCCGCGCCTACGCCACCGAGCAGATCGCGCAACAGATGCTCGACTTCCAGCGCCTGGGCGTGCTGGGCGAATGGGACCACCCCTACAAGACGATGGACTTCGCCAACGAAGCCGGCGAGCTGCGCGCGTTCAAGCGCGTGATCGAACGCGGCTTCGTCTACCGCGGCCTCAAGCCCGTGTACTGGTGCTTCGACTGCGGTTCGTCGCTCGCCGAATTCGAGATCGAATACGCCGACAAGAAGAGCCAGACCATCGACGTGGCCTTCAAGGCGCACGACCGCGAAAAGGTGCTCAAGGCCTTCGGCACCGACCACACGATCCTCGGCGACATCTTCGCGGTGATCTGGACCACCACCGCGTGGACGATCCCCGCCAACCAGGCGATCAACCTCAATCCCGAGATCGAATACTCGCTGGTCGACACCGAGCGGGGCCTCTTGATCCTGGCCAACTCGCTGGTCGAGATGTGCATGACGCGCTATGCGCTCGACGGCAAGGTGCTGGCCACGGTCAAGGGCGAAGCGCTCGGCGGGCTCGAATTCGAGCACCCGCTGTACGACGTGGACGCTGGCTACCAACGCCTGTCGCCCGTGTACCTGGCCGACTACGCCACCGCCACCGACGGCACCGGCCTCGTGCACTCCTCGCCCGCCTACGGCGTGGACGACTTCAACTCCTGCATCGCCCACGGTGTGGCGTACGACGACATCCTGAACCCGGTGCAGGGCAACGGCAGCTACGCGCCCGACTTTCCCCTGTTCGGCGGCCAGAACATCTGGAAGGCCGTGCCGGTGATCATCGCCGCGCTGCGCGACGCCAATCGGCTGCTGACCACCGAGACCATCACCCACAGCTACCCGCATTGCTGGCGCCACAAGACACCGGTGATCTACCGCGCCGCGGCCCAGTGGTTCATCCGCATGGACGAGGGCGAAGGCGTGTTCACCAAGGACAAGGCGCCCAAGACGCTTCGCCAGACCGCGCTCGATGCCATCGAGCAGACCAGCTTCTATCCGGAGAACGGCAAGGCCCGCCTGCACGACATGATCGCCGGCCGGCCCGACTGGTGCATCAGCCGCCAGCGCAGCTGGGGCGTGCCGATCCCCTTCTTCCTGCACAAGGATTCGGGCGAGCTGCATCCGCGCACGATGGAAATCCTCGACCAGGCCGCCGACATCGTCGAGAAGGGCGGCATCGAGGCCTGGAGCCGCGTGACGGTCGAAGAGATCCTGGGCGCCGAAGACGCACCGAGCTACACCAAGAGCACCGACATCCTGGAGGTGTGGTTCGACTCGGGCTCGACCTTCTATCACGTGCTGCGCGGCACGCACCCCACCGTGCACCACGAGACCGGTCCCGAAGCCGACCTGTACCTCGAAGGCCACGACCAGCATCGCGGATGGTTCCATTCGTCGCTGTTGATCGCCTGCGCGCTGGAAGACCGCGCGCCGTACCGAGGCCTGCTCACGCACGGCTTCACGGTGGATGCCAAGGGCATCAAGATGAGCAAGTCGCTCAAGAACGGCATCGACCCACAGGAAATCAGCAGCAAGCTGGGTGCGGAAATCATCCGCCTCTGGGTGGCCGCAAGCGACTACTCGGGCGACATCGCAGGCGACGACAAGATCCTCGCGCGCGTGGTCGACTCGTACCGCCGCATCCGCAACACGCTGCGCTTCCTGCTGGCCAACACCAGTGACTTCGACATCCAGAAGGATGCGGTGCCGCTCGACCAGCTGTTCGAGATCGACCGCTACGCGCTCGCGCGCGCTTCGCAGTTCCAGGCCGAGATCCTTGCGCACTACAAGGTGTACGAGTTCCACCCGGTGGTGTCCAAGCTGCAGATCTACTGCTCGGAAGATCTGGGCGGCTTCTACCTCGACATCCTGAAGGACCGCCTCTACACGACCGCACCCGGCTCGCTTGCACGCCGCAGCGCGCAGACGGCGCTCTGGCACATCTCGCAAGCCATGCTGCGCTGGATGGCGCCGTTCCTGAGCTTCACCGCCGAAGAGGCATGGAAGTTCGTGAGCACCGGCAAGCCCGGCGAATCGATCTTCGCGGAGACGTACTGCAAGTTCGACGCACCCGACGAAGCGCTGCTCGCCAAGTGGGGCCGCATCCGCGAGATCCGCGACGTGGTGAACAAGGACATCGAAGCCGTGCGCGCCGAAGGCAAGGTCGGTTCGTCGCTGCAGGCCAACCTGCAGCTGAGCGCACCGGCCGACGACTTTGCGCTCTTGAGCACGCTGGGCGATGACCTGAAGTTCGTCTTCATCACCTCGGCCATCGCGCTGGCGGCAGGCGACACGCTCGCGACCACCGTGGCGCCGAGCACCGCGCAGAAGTGCGAGCGCTGCTGGCACTACCGCGAGGACGTGGGCCACGACCCGGCACACCCGACGATCTGCGGCCGTTGCACGAGCAACCTGTTCGGCGCCGGCGAATCGCGGAGCTTTGCCTGATGGCCGCCGCACGCTCCGCATCGGCATCGCGTTCGCGCGGTGGCAGCCTCGGCATCTGGCCCTGGCTCGGGCTGGCGGTGATCATCGTGATCATCGACCAGTTCACCAAGACGCTGATCCTGGGCTACTACAAGCTCGGCGATGCGACCTACGTGACGAGCTTCTTCAACGTCGTGCGGGCGCACAACACGGGGGCGGCGTTCTCGTTCCTGGCCGACCACTCGGGCTGGCAACGCTGGTTCTTCACGGCGATCGGCGTGGCGGCGGCGATTTTCATCGTCTGGATGCTCAAGTCACACGCGGGCCAGAAGCTCTTTTCGTTCGCAATGGCCTGCATCCTGGGCGGCGCCATCGGCAACGTGGTCGACCGGATGATGCACGGCTATGTCGTCGACTTCCTGAGCTTCCACGCGGGCAACTGGTACTTCCCGGCGTTCAATGCGGCGGACAGCGCGATCACGCTCGGGGCCATCTGCCTCATCGTGGACGAGATCCGGCGGGTTCGCCGGGGCAAGTAAGGGCAAATAAAGCCAAGTTTCCCAAGGGCCTTCGGGCCCTTTTTCTTTGGCCGCTTCACCCTCGTCGGCAGGCCGAGGGTTTTTCCCCGCTTTCAAGCGATGTCATAACAAAGTCATACTGCCGCGGTTCAATGTAATCGATTACATGAATACCGCACGATGAGCATCCAAGCCGTAGCCGCCAAAGCCAAGGTCTCCGTGGCCACCGTGTCGCGGGCCTTCAACTTCCCCGACAAGGTCACGCCCGCCACGCGCGAACTGGTGGAGCGCGTGGCGCGCGAACTCAACTACCTGCCGAATGCCAGCGCCCGCACCTTGCGCACCCAGCGCAGCCGCGCGCTGGGCGTGGTGCTGCCCACGCTGCTGAACCCGACCTTCGCCGAGTGCCTGCAGGGCATCGCGCGCGCGGCCATCGCCGGCGGCTACGCGATCCTTCCGGTCACCACGGGCTATCGGCTCGACGAGGAAGAGCGGGCGGTGCAGCTGCTGCTCGCCGGCAATGTCGACGGGTTGATCCTCGTGGTCTCCAACCCCTCCACCTCGGCGGCGCTCGCGCGGTTGCGCAACACCGGCACGCCCTATGTGCTCGCCTACAACCGGCACGCGGACCACCCCTGCGTCACCGTGGACAGCGAAGCCGCCGTGGCCGATGCGGTCGCGCGTCTTGTTCTGCTCGGCCATCGCCGCATTGCGATGGTCAGCGGCACGCTCGCTGCATCCGACCGTGCGCAGCAACGCCTGCGCGGCTACCGGAAGGGCATGGCCGATGCGGGACTCAAGGCGCCACCGCTCATCGAAGTGCCTTTTGTCGAAAGCGCCGTCGATGCGCTCGCCGGCGTGCTGCAGGCCGACAACCGCCCCACCGCACTCGTCTGCTCGAACGACCTGCTCGCCATCCGCAGCATCCGCGCCGCGCACCTGGGCGGTCTCTCGGTGCCCGACGACCTCAGCGTGATCGGCTTCGACGGCATCGCGCTCGGCGAAGACCTCACCCCCGCGCTCACCACCATCGCCCAGCCCAACAGCGACATCGGCCGCCACAGCGTCGAGTTGCTGGTCCAGGCGATGGCCGGCGGCACCACGCTGCAGCCCGACGCGAGCCTGCTGCTGCCTCACACCTTTCGCGATGGCGAGTCGTGCGCATCCGCGTGCGACGTTGCCGTCGATTGATCACCGCCCCGCTCACACCCAAACCTACGTCCATCCAAGGAGCTTCTTCATGTCCCTCCGCTTTTCCCGCATTGCCCGCCTCGGGCTGATCGCCGCCACCTTCGTTGCCGCCGGCAGCGTCATGGCCCAGACCGCCATTTGCTACAACTGCCCCACCGAATGGGCCGACTGGGGCACGCAGCTCAAGGCCATCAAGGCCAAGACCGGCGTCACCGTGCCGGCCGACAACAAGAACTCGGGCCAGTCGCTCGCGCAGCTCGTCGCCGAGAAGGCCAGCCCCGTGGCCGACGTCACCTACCTCGGCGTGACCTTCGCGGTGCAGGCCGCCAAGGACGGCGTGGTCGAGCCCTACAAGCCGGCCGCGTGGAAAGACATCCCCGACGGCCTGAAAGACCCGGCCGGCAACTGGTTCACCATCCACTCGGGCACGCTCGGCTTCATGGTCAACGTCGATGCGCTCAAGGGCAAGCCGATCCCGAAGTCGTGGGCCGACCTGCTCAAGCCTGAATACAAGGGCCTCATCGGTTACCTCGACCCTGCCTCGGCATTCGTCGGCTACGTGGGTGCGGTGGCTGTGAACCAGGCGCGCGGCGGCACGCTGGACAACTTCACGCCGGGCATCGACTACTTCAAGGCGCTGCAGAAGAACGAGCCCATCGTGCCGAAGCAGACCTCGTACGCGCGCGTGCTGTCGGGCGAAATCGCGATCCTGCTGGACTACGACTTCAACGCCTACCGCGCCAAGTACAAGGACAAGGCCAACGTCGCCTTCGTCATCCCGAGCGAAGGCACGCTGGTCGTGCCCTACGTGATGAGCCTGGTCGCCAAGGCGCCGCATGCGGCCGATGCGAAGAAGGTGCTCGACTTCACGCTGTCCGACGAAGGTCAGGCGATCTGGGCCAAGGCGTACCTGCGCCCGGTGCGCGCGAGCGCGATGCCCAAGGAGATCGAGGCGCAGTTCCTGCCGGCGAGCGAATATGCGCGCGCCAAGAGCGTGGACTACGGACGCATGGCCGAGGCGCAGCGTGCGTTCTCCGACCGGTACCTCAAAGAGGTGCGCTGATTTTCTCGAGCACACGCTGAAATGAAGTCCGCCAACGCCTGGAACCCACGCTGGCGGCTGCTCGCCTGCGCAGCCCCCGCAGCCGCCTTCTTCACGGCCTTCTGGCTGCTGCCGGTGGTGCGCCTGCTTGCACTCCCGGCGGACAAAGGCTGGGCCACCTACTTCGCGGTGCTGACCGATTCGCGCTACCTGCAGAGCATGGCCAACACCGTGGTGCTGTCAGTGGCGGTGACGCTGGCGACGCTCGTTCTGGGCGCGGCGGTGGGCATCTATCTCGCGCGCCATGCCTTCATCGGCAAGCGGGTGCTGCTGTCGCTGCTCACGCTGCCGCTGTCGTTTCCGGGCGTGATCATCGGCTTCTTCGTGATCCTGCTGGGCGGTCGGCAGGGGCTGGTGGCCGACGTGAGCGACAGCCTGATCGGCGAGCGCATCACCTTCGCCTACGGCCTGCTCGGGCTCTTTCTCGCGTACCTGTATTTCTCGTTGCCGCGCGCCATTGCCACCTACGCGGCGGCGGCCGAAGCGATGAACGTGCAGCTCGAGGAAGCCGCCCGCTCGCTCGGCGCCTCGCGCCTGCGCGTCGCGCGCGACGTGTGGATGTCCGAACTCGCGCCCACCACGCTGGCCTGCGGCGCGATCCTGTTCGCGACCTCGATGGGCGCCTTCGGCACGGCCTTCACGCTGGCCAGCAAATTCGAGGTGATCCCGATCACCATCTACAACGAGTTCACCAACTACGCCAACTTCGCGCTCGCCGCGTCGCTGTCGATTTCGCTGGGCCTCGTGACCTGGCTGGTGCTGTTCGTCGCGCGGCGTTTCGGGGCCAACCCGGTCGCGCGCTGAAGGAGACGCACGCATGCGCAAGAACACACAACCCCCGGCGCCCTTCCTGCTGGCCATCACCGTGATCGTGAGCCTCTTCATGATCGCGCCGATGCTGCTGTCGGTGATGGCGGGGCTGGTCAACAACTACAGTACGGGCCTCAAGAGCGGCCTCACGCTGCGCTGGCTCGGCGAGGTCTGGGAGAACTACGGCGGCACCGTCGGCTGGTCGCTCGCGCTGGCGCTGGCCTGCGTGATCGGCACCGTGCTGCTGGGCGTGCCCTGCGCCTACGCATTGGCGCGCAGCCGCTCGCGGGCCGCGCGCATTTTTGAAGAACTGCTGACGCTGCCCGTCGCCGTGCCGGGCCTCGCGACGGCGCTCGCACTGATCCTCGCCTACGGCCAGCTCACCGCCTTTCGCACGAGCTTCGCCTTCATCCTCGTGGGCCACATCATCTTCACGCTGCCCTTCATGGTGCGCACCGTGAGTTCGGCTTTCCAACGCGACGACCTGCTCGCGCTCGAGGAGGCGGCCCGCTCGCTGGGCGCGAACTTCCGCCAGCGCTTCATGGGCATCCTCGTGCCGGCGGTGTTCCCGGCCATCGTGGCCGGCAGCCTGATGGTGTTCACGCTCTCGGTGGGCGAATTCAACCTCACCTGGATGCTGCACACGCCGCTCACCCGCACGCTGCCCGTGGGCCTGGCCGACAGCTACGCCTCGATGCGCATCGAGATCGGATCGGCCTACACGCTGGTCTTCTTCGCAGTGATCCTCCCGGTGCTGTGGGGCCTGCAATACCTTGCCAACCTGATGCAGAAACGCCATGGAACTTGAACGCATCCCCATCGATATCTCGAACTGCGCGAAGACGTATGCGGACGGTACGCGCGGTCTTCAACCGACCGACCTGCACGTGGAGGCCGGCGAGGTGCTCGCCCTGCTCGGCCCCTCGGGCTGCGGCAAGACCACGCTGCTGCGCCTGATCGCGGGGCTGGAAGCGCCCGACGCGGGCAGCCGCATCGTCTTCGGCGACCAGGACGTGACCGAGCGCCCCGTCGAGCACCGCGGCGTGGGCATGGTGTTCCAGAGCTACGCGCTTTTTCCGCAGATGACGGTGGCGGCCAACATCGGCTATGGCCTGCGCATCCGCGGCGTGTCGCCCGAGGAAGAAAAGCGCGCGGTCGGCGAACTGGTCGACCTCGTGCGCCTCGGTGGGCTGGAGAACAAGCGCCCCGCCGAACTCTCCGGCGGCCAGCGCCAGCGCGTGGCCCTTGCGCGCGCGGTCGCCGTTCGCCCCCGCGTGCTGCTACTCGACGAGCCGCTGGCCGCGCTCGACGCCAAGCTCAAGGAGTCGCTGCGCGACGAACTCGCCGAACTGCTGCGCCGCCTGCACATCACCGCCATCCACGTGACGCACGACCAGCAGGAGGCGCTCGCCATCGCCGACCGCCTGGCCGTGATGCGCGCGGGACGCATCGTGCAGGTCGGCCGCGGCGAAGACCTGTACCGCGCGCCCTCGCATCCCTTCGTCGCGGAGTTCCTCGGCCGGGTCAACCGGCTGGAGCGCGCGCCCGAGGCCATCGCGCAAGGCGTTGTCCGACTCGGCGGAAGCACCCTGCCTTGCCCGCCCGCCTGGCAGGGCCATGCGATGCTATTGGTGCGACCTGAAGACGTCGAAGTGAGCGCGCCCCGGCCCGACTGGGGCAGCGCCACCGTCGAGCGCCGCACCTTCCTCGGCGACCGTGTGCAACTGCAACTGCGCGTGCAGGACCAGCCCTTGCTCGTGGCCGACGTGGGACGCGACAACCCCTTCGGTCCGGGCGACCCGGTCGGCCTTCGCGTCCACCCCGACCGCCTGATGACGTCGCAGGAGCCCAGGGCATGACGACAACAGCAACGATGCAAGATACTTTTCTGGTCCAGCTGACCGACCTTCACATCCGCGAGCCGGGCCGGCTGGCCTACGGCCGCATCGACACTGCACCCTACCTTCAACAGGCGGTGCAGTCTGTGCTCGCCCTGCCGCAGCAGCCCGATGCCGTCGTGATCACCGGCGACCTGACCGACTTCGGCCGCGCCGCCGAGTACGAGCACCTCGCACGCCTGCTCGCCCCGCTCACCATGCCGGTCTACCTGCTGCCCGGCAACCACGACGACCGCGACCAGCTGCGCAAGAGCTTTCCCGGCCATGCATACCTCGACACAGGCGACGACACGGCGGGCTTCATCCAGTATTCGGTGCGCGTGGGCGGGCTGCGGCTCCTCACGCTCGACACCTGCGTACCCGGCGCAAGCCACGGCACGCTGTGCGAGAAGCGCCTGGGCTGGCTCGAAGCCCAGCTGGACGCCTGCCGCGATGAGCCGGTGGTGGTCGCGATGCACCATCCGCCCTTCGCGACGCTGATCGGCCACATGGACGAGATCGGCCTGCTGGAAGGCGCCGATGCGCTCGAGGCGCTGATCGCCCGGCATCCCAATGTCGAGCGCGTGATCTGCGGACACCTGCACCGCGCCATCGACGTGCGCTTCGGCGGCACGATCGCCTCGACCTCGCCAGCGCCTGCGCACCAGGTTTGCCTCGACCTGGCGCCGGGTGCCGCTTCCGCCTGGACGCTGGAGCCGCCCGGTTTCCGGGTGCATGCCTGGTCGCCGCGCAGCGGCCGCCTGGTCACCCATCTGGCGGCTTCGGGCCGCTTCGACGGCCCTTTTCCGTTCCATGACAACGGGGCGCTGATCGACTGAGCCGCCACTTGTGGAAAATGGGGTCGAAACGAACCAAAACGAAAAGGACAGAACCCGACACCCATGAAGCATCTCCTGAATCTGCTCGCGGCAGTGGCACTGCTGGTGTGGGGCACCCATCTGGTTCGCACCGGCGTGCTGCGCGTGTTCGGCGCCAACCTGCGCAAGATCCTCGTGCAGAGCATGCGCAACCGCTTCACCGCCGCCCTCTCGGGCATCGGCGTGACGGCGCTGGTGCAATCGAGCACCGCCACCTCGCTCATGACCTCGTCCTTCGTCGGGCAGGGCCTGGTCACATTGCCGGCGGCGCTGGCGGTGATGCGGGGGGCCGACGTGGGCACGGCGCTGATCTCGGTGCTGTTCTCGGCGGACTTGTCATGGCTCTCGCCGATGTTCATCTTCGTGGGGGTGGTGCTGTTCATCACGCGCTCGGCCACCGTGGCGGGCCGCGTGGGACGGGTGCTGATCGGCCTGGGGCTCATGTTGCTGGCGCTGCAGCTGGTGGTGGAAGCGACCGAGCCCCTGTTCTCGTCGCCCGCCGTGCGCGCGCTGCTCGCATCGATCAACAGCGACGTGTTGCTGGAGATCACCATCGGCGCGGTGCTGGCCATCGTGGCCTATTCGAGCCTGGCGGTGGTGCTGCTGGTGGCGGCCATGGCGACGTCGAACGTGGTGCCGCTGGACGTGGCGCTCGGGCTCGTGCTGGGCGCCAACCTCGGCAGCGGTTTGCTCGCGGTGCTGACCACGGCGAAGTCGGTGGTGTCGGTGCGGCAGGTGACGGTGGGCAACCTGCTCTTCAAGGCACTGGGCGTGGCGATCGTCGCGCCTTTCGTGGGCTTGTGGATCCGTTACGTGCAGCCGGAGCTGCCGAACCAGACGCACGGCGTGGTGCTGTTCCACCTGGCCTTCAACATCATCATCAGCGTGGGCTTCATCGGGCTCACGCAGTGGGTTGCCAAGCTGGTGACGCGCATGCTGCCGACGCCGCAAGCCTCGGGCACCAGCCGGCCACACCACCTGGACCCCTCGGCGCTCTCGACGCCCTCGCTCGCGATCTCGAATGCCGCCCGCGAGGCACTGCACCAGGCCGACATCGTGGAGACCATGCTGATCGGCGTGCTCGACGTGATCCGCAACAACGACACGCGGCTGTCGCAGGAGCTGCGCCAGCTGGACGACACGGTGGACGAGCTGTACTCGGCCATCAAGTACTACATGACGCGCATCTCGCGCGAGGCGCTGGGCGAAGAGGAAAGCCGGCGCTGGACGGACATCATCAGCTTCACGATCAACATGGAGCAGATCGGCGACATCATCGAGCGGGTGATCATCGATGTGGAAGACAAGAAGATCAAACCGCAGCGCAATTTCTCGGAAGCCGGGATGGCGGAGATCGTCGAGCTGCACGGGAGGCTTGTGGCCAACCTGCGGTTGAGCATGAGCGTGTTCCTGAACGGGAATGTTCGGGATGCGCAGAAGCTTTTGGAGGAGAAGGCTCGGTTCAGGGATCTGGAAAGAGCCTATGCGACGACTCATCTGGATCGGTTGTCGGATCGGACTACTCTCAGCATTGAGACGAGTTCGCTGCATATCGACTTGATCAGCGATTTGAAGCGGATCAATTCGCATATTTGCTCTATTGCTTATCCGATTCTGGAATCGGCTGGGGCGTTGGCGCCTAGCCGGTTGCGGGAGTCTCGGCTTGGGAAGATTGAGAGCTAGTTTTTTAGAGGGCTGGTTTTTCTTTTTTAGGGCGGAGGCCGGGTCTCGCCCCGGCAGGCGAGCTACTTTCTTTTGCTTCGCCAAAAGAAAGTAGCCAAAGAAAAGGCGACCCTGCTGTCTGCGTCCCTTCGCTTCGCTCGGCCCGCCCAGACCAGATCAACCGCGTTCAAGAAACCGTAGCCGCCGATTCAAGGCGGACACGCTCCGCGTGTCCGCCCTTCGGGCCCAGCGAAGCAATGGCACGTTTGGTTTCCCCTCCCCTCTGGCTGCGCCGAGGAGCGCAGCGTTTCGCGGATCAGGGCTCGCAGCTGTTTGAGCGAAGCGAGTTCTGCGAGACCCCGCGAAACGCGAGCACCGCAGGTTGCCCCGTAGCAACGCGAAGGGGTCGCAGACAGCGGGGTCGCCTTTTCTTTGGCTACTTTCTTTTGGCGAAGCAAAAGAAAGTAGCTCGCCCGCCGGGGCGAGTCCCGGCCTCGGAAAAAACTACTCAGCCGTTTTCAAAACAGAGGCAACACGCCCTCTCCGCGCATACCTCTGAGCCAACACAGCACAAACCATCAACTGCATCTGATGAAACAACATCAAAGGCAACACGATGGCCCCCACTGCATGCGAAGGAAACAGCACCTTCGCCATAGGAATCCCACTCGCCAGGCTCTTCTTGGACCCACAGAAGACGATCGTGATCTCGTCCTCCATATCGAACCCCAGCTTGCGCGCCAACAGCGTAGTCAGGGTCAGAGCAAGTGCCAGCACCACCGCACAGGCCACAAGCAACCCGACCAGCGCATGCGCAGGCACTTGCCTCCAAAGCCCCTCGATCACAGCCGCGCTGAACGCCGTATAGACCACCAACAGAATCGACCCCTGGTCCACGAACTTCAACACCGCCGCACGACGCTGAATCCATTTGCCGATCCAGGGCCGCAAGAGATGCCCGACAAGAAACGGCACCATCAACTGCAGCAGAATCCGCCCGATCGACCCCAGCGAAGAACTCGCATGCCCCCCGTTCGGCAGCACCACCAGATTGACCAGCAAAGGCGTGATGAACACCCCCAGCAAGGTGGACGCTGAGGCGCTGCAGATGGCAGCCGGCAGGTTCCCCCGCGCCATCGCCGTGAACGCAATCGCCGACTGCACCGTGGCCGGCAGCACGCAGAGATACAGCACCCCTGTGTAGAGCTCGGGCGTCATCAGCGGCAGGAGCAGCGGCTTGAGCGCCAATCCCAGCAGCGGAAACAGCACGAAGGTGCTGCCGAACACCAGCAGGTGCAGCCGCCAGTGCGTGATGCCGTTCATGATCGCCTCGCGCGACAGCTTGGCGCCGTGCAGGAAGAACAGGAGGCCGATGGCCACCGTCGTCAGCCGTTCGAACAAATGCGCCGCATCGCCGCTCGCGGGCAGCAGGCTGGCCAGGGTGACGACCGAAAGAAGCGCAAAGGTGAAGTTGTCGGGAAGAAAGCGGGAGCGGGACATGACGGGAAGAGCGCCCCACGACGCGACCCGTGCGGCAGGCAGAAAAAAGATTCAGCAGATGGATAAGTGATTTCCGCGCATGAATCTCGTCGCCAATTTGCGGAGCCCGGCGCGTGCTCCTCGCGCCCTGTGAGGTGATTTTCGGCGAAGGCCCGCATCGCTTGCAGGCCGGCCGCCGAATGTCCGACCTCAGTGTGCAGTTGGCGAACTGAACCGCTCCTGACGGCGGCGCTGGCAGTAGTCGATCAGGTCGTCGATCTCCGTGGCCTTGTCGAACACGGCGTCGGCGCCCAGGTGCACGCACTTGCGCCGGATCTCGGGTGTGGCGTAGTTGCTGAGCACCACGATCTTTTGCGCCGGGTCGCGCTGGCGGCAGGCCTCGAGCACCCGGAAACCGGTGCCGTCCTTCAGGAACAGGTCGACGATGGCCAGGTCCCACAGCGCCAGGTTGCGCGTGAGCCAGCGCGAACCCTCGGCCTCCGTCTCGGCCTCGCCGACCGGATCGACCCGCGCCACCTCGCGCAAAGTGCCCACGAGGCTTTCGCGGATGGTGGGGTTGTCCTCGACGATGAAGGTGCGAATGTTCATGACGGCTTGCCTCGTTGCGATGGACACAGCCTACAAAGTGCGCCCGCCACAAGTCGAAGGCATGACACCCCACCGCGGGTAGGACAGGACTGGCTGTGCCTGTCTGCCCCGCTTCGCCTCAGAGCGTGAGGATCGTGCAGCCCGTGGTCTTGCGCGCTTCCAGGTCGCGGTGCGCCTGCTGCACGTCGGCCAGGGCGTAGCGCTGGTCGATCGGGATCTTCACCGCGCCGCTCGCGACCACCGCGAACAGGTCGTCGGCCATGGCCTGCGTGGCTTCGCGCGTGGCGATGTGGGTAAAGAGCGTGGGCCGCGTCACATAGAGCGAGCCCTTGGAAGCCAGCGTCCCCAGGTTGATCGGCGGCACCGGACCCGAGCCGTTGCCGAAGATCGCGAGCAGCCCGAAGGGGCGCAGGCACTCGATGGAGCCCTCGTAGGTGTCCTTGCCCACCGAGTCGTACACCACCTTCACGCCCTTGCCGCCGGTGATCTCCTTCACACGGGCCGCGAAGTTCTCGGTGCTGTAGTTGATGGCGTGCGCCGCGCCGTGGTCGAGTGCCAGCTTGCACTTGGCGTCGCTGCCCGCGGTGCCGATCAGCTGCAGGCCCAGCGCCTTGGCCCACTGGCAGGCGATGAGGCCGACACCGCCGGCCGCCGCATGGAACAGGATGAAGTCGCCGGGCTGCAGGCCTTCGGCGGGCAGCGTCTTCTTGAGCAGGTACTGCGTGGTCAGGCCCTTGAGCATCATGGCCGCACCGGTCTCGAAGGAGATGGCATCGGGCAGCTTGCAGACGTTCTTGGCCGGCATCACGCGCAGCTCGCTGTAGGCACCGGGCGGGTTGCTTGCATAGGCGGCACGGTCGCCGGGCGCCAGGTGCACGACGCCCTCGCCCACCGCCTCGACCACGCCCGAGGCTTCCATGCCGAGCTGCAACGGCATCTGGAACGGGTAGAGCCCGCTGCGCTGGTAGGTGTCGATGAAGTTCAGGCCCACGGCCTTGTGGCGGATGCGGATCTCGCCGGGACCGGGGTCACCGACTTCCACGTCGACGATCTTCAGTTCTTCGGGGCCGCCATGGCGGTCGATACGGACAGCTTTGCTCATAGGAAGGTTCTCGGGGTGAGGGAAGGAAGGGACAGTACCGAAAAACCCGGCTCGGGTCTCAGGCAGGGATTTTCAGCGCGTCGCTCAGGAAACCGCGGTACCGGTCGGCGAGATCGGCGTTCGTTTGCGCAAGAACGAGGTGGAGAAAATCGATGGTGCTTTCGAGCGTGAGCCAGTCGTTGTTCAGGATGACCGTGTTCAGCTGCTGCAAGACTTCGCCCCCCAAGCCGAGCGCCGGCAGGTCGCTTTGCTGAAGCCGCGCGATGGCGATCTTGATGTTGGTCTCGAACATGAACTGGGCGCAGGCTCGCCGCCCATCGGCGTCCGCCAGCGGCGAATACCTGCCGAGAAAGAAGCAGGCCCCCTCGGTTGCGGTGAACACCAACTGCAGGTGGCTCACGAGCGGCGGCAAACCCAGCGCCGCGTAGTGGGCGATGGAGTCGTTGCCTCCCATTTCGTGGGTCCCTTCGGCCGCATACAGGATCTGGCCCGCCGCGGCGTTGCGCACGCGGCCGCCGCAGACCATCGCGTAGCTGAACCACCAGTCGTGAAAAGGCGCCTCGATCGGACAGGCATTCAGGAAGGCGACCGTGCCTTCGAGGCTGCGCTTCCTGAAGACCGAATAGAACAACAGGTTGTAGCCGCCCCAGCAGTTGTGGTTCTCGATCAGCCGCTCGACGGGCGAGGCCTGATCGAGCTGCGGCACCGCCTGGGGCACGGTCAGGATGGACCCGCCCTTGCTCACGATGTACGAGGTGTAGGCGGCGGAGACGCTCGCGTCCTGTTGCAGGATCTCGTGCGCGCGCACCATGTAGTCGTCCGAGATGTAGTCGTCGTCCGCATGGAACATCAGGATTCCGGAAACCGATTTCCCGAACAGGTCCAGCAGGTTCATCTGCCCGGAAATCCGCTGCGGCCGGCAATGGATGTCGATCCACTCGGGGCTCCATTCCGCCAGGCGCCAGAGGAATTCGTGCTTCTGCGGGTTCTGGCTGTTGTCGCCGACGACGAGGCGCATTCGCCCTTCGCTGCCGGCCACGAGGGCGGCAAGCCCGGCCAGGACGCGGCGGGCCTTGGCGTCGTTGCGGTAGGTGGGCACCAGGATGGTCAGCGCGTCGAAAATCATTCGGTGATCGTGCCACGTTTGGTGCCCGCCGAAGCACACCTGCGATGCCCGCCCGTTAGAGTCGACGTCCATGCAGACACAGCGCCTCACGCCCCTCACCGTTCTCCTGCTGACCACGCCACCGCTGCTTTGGGCCGGCAATGCCGTCGTCGGCCGGCTGGTGCGCGAGCTGGTGTCGCCGCTCACGCTGAACTTCGTGCGCTGGGTGATCGCGTTCGTGCTGCTCTTGCCTTTCGCGGCGGCGGTGCTGCGCCGCGACAGCACGCTCTGGGCGCACTGGAAGCGCTATGCGCTGCTCGGACTGCTGGGCATCGGCCTGTACAACGCCTTCCAGTACCTGGCGCTGCAGACCTCCACGCCGATCAACGTCACGCTGGTGGGCTCCAGCCTGCCGCTGTGGATGCTCGCCACGGGCACCCTCTTCTTCGGCGCGCGCGTCAACGGGCGCGAGATCGCAGGTGCGCTGCTTTCGATGCTCGGCGTGCTGCTGGTGCTGAGCCGCGGCGAGTGGCGCCAGCTGCTCGGGCTGCGGCTGGTGCCGGGCGATCTGTACATGATCGCCGGCACCATCGCCTGGGCCTTCTACAGCTGGCTGCTGGCGCGCACGCACGAGCCGAAGCAGGTGCGACAGGACTGGGCGGCCTTCCTGATGGCACAGCTGGTGTTTGGCCTCGCCTGGTCAGGGGCGCTGGCTGCCGGCGAGTGGACGCTGACCGATGCACACATCGACCTGGGTTGGCCACTCCTCGCCGCGATGGCGTTCATCGGCATCGGCCCCGCGGTGGTGGCCTACCGCTGCTGGGGCACGGGCGTGCAGCGCGCGGGGCCGCAGGCGGCGAGCATCTTCATGAACCTCACGCCGCTCTTTGCGGCGCTGCTTTCGGCGGCGTTCCTGCGCGAGGCGCCGCACTGGTATCACGGTGTGGCGTTCGTGCTGATCGTGGGTGGGATCGTTGTGTCGTCGCGGCGCTAGGGCGTCGACGCAAACAGGTGCGCCAGTTCAGGCTGGCCCGCCAGCCACTGCGGCGCCTCGTCGCGCCCGACCAGTCGCCACGCGTAGCCCGGGCGGTCGTACAGGTCCTTGCCCGAAGCCAGAAGCGCCGGGATATCGATGGCAGCCAGGAATTCAGCCGAGTTGTATTCCTGGTGCGCGAAGCCGCGAATCTTCGCGCGCACAGCCGCCTCGTCCATCGCGAGGTACGAGAGATGCCAGCCGGCTTCCGCAAGGATCAGCGCAGGCTGGGCGCCGGTGCGTACCCGCATGCGCAACTGGTCGGGCGTGAGCACATCCAGTTGCGCGCGCGTCGCCGCGACAGTCCAGACCGACGAAGCCTCCGGCCCTTCGACGTTGCGGTAGTTGGCGTAGAAGTAATAGAACGCCAGGCACAGCCCGAAGACCGCGTGCCGCCGGTCGTCGCGCATTGCCTGAACCACCGACGCGCGCGGAATCTCGTCGGCATCGGAAATCAGGATGAGGTCGTCGGGCGCCGCATCGTGCAGCCCCCGCACGATCTGGTTGCGCTGGAATTTCTCGCGAATCCAGAAGCCGGACTTCGGCGTGTCGGAGAGCCAGTCGCCGACCACGGGCATCGCGTCCGCCGCCTCGTCGACGACCGGCATGTCGTGCACCGCGATGTAGCGGATGCGCGGCAGGAATGAGGCAATGCGCGGGTCGGCGGCATCGAAGCGCAGCGCCTTCGGTTCGCCGCTGAAGGTGCGGTCGGCCTCGACGATGACGAAACAATCGACCACCTCCGACAGCTCATGCAGCCGCGCCGCGAGGATGTCGGCCTCGCCGTTGTAGGTGATGCAGTCGTACACCCTGCGCGGCCCGGCATTCGGCACCACCGGCTCGGGCGCAAACTCGATGCGGTAGCCATTGCGCTCGAACATCTGCAGGATGTCGCGCTCGCCGTACCAGGCATCGAGCTGCGACAGCGGAATCAGCGACCGCAGCGTGAGCGGCGAAAGACTCGCCAGTTGCCGCACCTTCGCGTGGTGCCCGAACAGCAGCATCGCGTTGTAGCCGTGGTGCAGCTGAGGCCCCGCATGCTCGATGGAAAAACTGCGTGCCAGCTCCAGCGGCGCAAAGCGCATGCCGACAGTTTCTAGCGCCGGACGCAGCACGCCGCTCAGTTGCACGTCTTCGAGCAGCGCGTTGTGCTGCCAGTGCATTTTCAGCGGATCGCCTTGCACCGCATCGGGCGGCGGGATCTCGACGCGGATGTGCGGGTGGTCGACCAGCGCGCGCATGAAGCGGCGGCTGCGCAGGCTGAAGCCGCCGTTCTGGATCGGCGTGACGACGTGATCGGGCTTGTCCAGTTCATCGGCCCACTCGAAGCGGTTGCGCCAGTACGTGCCTTGCGGCGTGTCGATCTTCGCGAGGTGGATCGGTGCGCCGACGTAGTCGAAGTCCAGGAACTCGTCGCGCCAGTTGTCCGCATTGACGACCCAGCCGTCTTCCTGCACCACCAGCGCGAATTCGGTCTGCACCACGCGCCAGAGCGCGAACATCATGAACCAGCCGTACTCGTGGTAGTTCAGTGGCGCGATCGGCACGTGCGCGATGCCCGCCGGCAGGTCATGGGGCGCCTGCGGGCTGCACAGCAGCGCACGCGCACCCGGCATCTGTGCCTGGCTGTGCTGCAGCGCCATCGCCGCGCCGCGCGCGTCGTGCAGCCCGGTGACCGACACCAGCGTTATCTTCCTGAAAGACCCGCTGTTGTTGTTGCTGCTCACGATGCGCCTCCCTTCGCCCGCGAGCCGACTCAGTAGGTGCCGGGGTAGGCGCCGCCGTCGGCCAGCACGTTCTGGCCCGTCATGTAGCCGGCCTGCATGCTGCAGAGAAACGCGCAGATGGCGCCGAACTCGGCGGGCGTGCCGAAGCGCTTGGCCGGGATGTTCTTCTTGCGAGCTTCCCACACGGTGTCGAAGTCCTGGCCGGTCTTCTGGGCCGTGCCGGCCATCGTGCCCTTCAGGCGATCGGTGTCGAAGGAGCCGGGCAAGAGGTTGTTGATGGTGACGCCCTGCGCCGCGATGGCCGTGCGCGCCACGCCGGCCACGAAACCGGTGAGGCCGCTGCGCGCGCCATTGGAAAGGCCCAGGATGTCGATGGGCGACTTCACCGAACTCGAGGTGATGTTCACGATGCGGCCAAAACCGCGCTTGGCCATGCCGTCCACCGTGGCCTTGATGAGCTCGATGGGCGTGAGCATGTTCGCGTCGACCGCCTTGATCCACGCCTCGCGGTCCCAGTTGCGGAAGTCGCCGGGCGGCGGGCCGCCGGCGTTGGTGACGACGATGTCGAAGTCATGGCCCAGCGCGAACACGGCCGCGCGGCCGGCTTCGGTGGTGATGTCGGCGGCCACGTGCTTGACGAACGGCGCGCCCGATGCGCCTGCCGCCTCGGTGAGCTTCTTCGCAGCCGCTTCCAGTGCCTCGGCACCGCGCGCCACGATCACCACGTTGACGCCCTCGCGCACCAGCGCCTCGGCGCAGCCGTAGCCCAGCCCCTTGCTCGCGCCGCACACCAGCGCGGTCTTGCCCGCAATGCCCAGATCCATGTTTGTTGCTCCTAACGTGCAGGGGCTTCGCGCCCCTTGCGTGTGAAAACGAAGATGCCCGCAATGACGAGCACCGTGCCGGCCGCGATCCACGCGGTGAACGGCTCATCGAGTATGACCACCCCCATGAGGATGGTCGACAGGGGCCCGATCATGCCGGTTTGCGCCGCCACCGCGGGGCCGATGCGCTCGATGGCCATCATGACCATCAGGACAGGCACCGCCGTGCACACCGTGGCGTTGAGCACCGACAGCCAGATGACCTCGGGCGCGAGTTGCATCGCCACGCTGATCGGTCGCGTGAGCACGAACTGCAGGATGCACAGCACACAAGCCACGGTCGTGGCCAGGCCCACGAGCCTGAGCGAACCGAGCCGCTTGACGAACTCGCCGCTGTAGACGAGGTAGCCCGCGTAGCTCACCGCGCTCAGGAACACGAGGAACGCGCCCCAGGCCGCGGCGCCACCGCCCTTGCCGCCGCCACCGGTCCAGAGTTCGTGGCCGAACACCAGCAGCACGCCGGCATAGCTCACGATCATGCCCAGCACCTGCGGGCGCGTGGCGCGCCGCCGGTAAAGGATCCAGCCGAACAGCAGCACCAGCGTGGGGTTGAGATACAGGATCAGCCGCTCGAAGCTCGCCGAGATGTAGGCGAGCCCCGCGAAGTCGAGAAAGCTCGCAAGGTAGTAGCCTGAGAAGCCCAGGCCGATGACGCCGAGCCAGTCGCGAAAGGTGAGCGCCGGCTTGCCGCGCCCCGCCCACCACGCCATCACCGCGAACAGCGGCAGCGCAAAGAGCATGCGCAGCATGATGAGCGTGATGGCGTCCACGCCGTAGCGGTAGGCCAGCTTGACGATGATGGCCTTGCCGCTGAAGGCAATGGCGCCCAGCGAGGCGAGGATGAGGCCGGGCGCAATGCTCTTTGCGCCGGCATGAGAAGAAGAGGGGATGCCGGTCTGTGCGGCGGTCTTGGTCATCCCCCGATCATCGCGCGCCCGTCAAAACCCTGCCGCCACGCCGTCGCGCCGCGGATCGCTCGCGGCCACATAGCCTTCGACCGAAGGATCGCCCGCGCGCCAGATGAACTGGCCGGCACCGAAGTCCTGGTAGGAGTCATCGATCACGTCCAGGTGGTGGCCCAGGTCGCGCAGGCCCTGCACGGTGTTCGCGTTCATCGCGGCCTCGACGTTGATCTCCAGGCCCGCGTTGAAGCGCCAGCGCGGCGCATCGCAGGCCGCCTGCGGGTTCTGCTTGTAGTCGAGCATGCGCACCAGCGTCTGCATGTGGCCCTGCGGCTGCATGTTGCCGCCCATCACGCCGAAGCTCATGACCGGCTGGCCATCCTTGGTGAGGAAGGCCGGGATGATCGTGTGGAACGGCCGCTTGCCCGGTGCCACCACGTTCGGGCTCTCGGCCTTCAGGCTGAAGCCGTGGCCGCGGTTCTGCAGGCTGATGCCGAACTCCGGCTCCACGCAGCCCGAGCCGAAGCCCATGTAGTTGCTCTGGATGAAGCTCACCATCATGCCGCTCTCGTCCGCCGCGGTGAGGTAGATGGTGCCGCCCTTGACGGGATTGCCGGCCTTGAAGTCCTGCGCTTTTTTCACATCGATGAGGCGGGCACGGGACGCGAGGTAGGCGTCGTCGAGCATCTGCTCGGTCGTCACTTCCATCGTCTTGCGCTCCGACACGTAGCGGTACACGTCGGCGAAGGCCAGCTTCATCGCTTCGATCTGCAGGTGCTGCGACTGGACCGAATCGACCGGCAGCGACGCGATGTCGAACTTCTCCAGGATGCCGAGCGCGATCAGCGCGGCAATGCCCTGGCCGTTCGGCGGAATCTCGTGCAGCGTGTGGCCGCGATAGTCGCGCGAGATCGGCTTGACCCATTCGGGCTGGTAGGCCGCGAGGTCGGCCACGGTGAGCGAGCCGCCCTGCTCCTTCGAGAACTTCGCGAGCGCCTCGGCGATCTCGCCGGTGTAGTAGGCCTCGCCCTTGGTGCGGGCAATGGCCTTGAGCGCACGCGCCGCCGCGGTGAAGCGGAAGAGCTCGCCGACCTCGGGCGCGCGGCCCCAGGGCAGGAAGGTCTGCGCGAAGCCAGGCTGCGAACCCAGCAGCGGCGTGGCCGCGGCCCACTTGCCCTGCACCACCGGCGGCACGAGGTAGCCGCGCTCGGCGATGTCGATGGCCGGTGCCAGCAGGTCGGCAAATGGCAGTTTGCCGAAGCGCTCGCTCATCGCGACCCAGCCGCGCACCGCGCCCGGCACGGTGACCGAGTCGATGCCGCGCATCGGCGGCGCGGCGGCATCGGCGCCGTACTTGGCCTTGAAGTACTCGGGCGTCCAGGCCTTGGGCGCGGGGCCCGAGGCATTCAGGCCGTGCAGTTCCTTGCCGTCCCACAGGATGCAGAAGGCATCGCTGCCGAGGCCATTGCTCACCGGCTCCACGAGCGTCATCACGGCCGCGGTGGCGATGGCGGCATCGACGGCATTGCCGCCCTGCTGCAGGATGCGCAGGCCCGCCTGCGAGGCGAGTGGGTGCGAGGTCGACACCACGTTGCGCGCAAAGATCGGGATGCGGGTCGAGAGGTAGGGGTTTGCGTAGTCAAACTTCATGCTGTGCCTTCAAAGACGGTTTGAACAATCCGGGAACGCCGCGGAACCGGCTTCGCCGGGCCGCAGGTGTTGCCCCCGGTAGGGGTTGGCGAAGCGACACGAAGTGCGCGAAGCCTGGGGGCGAGCCAATTACTCGTTGGTGATCTTGCGGTCGACGACGATTTTTTTCCATTTGGCGGCGTCGGCGGCCACCATCTTGGCGAACTGCTCGGGCGTGCCGGCCACGGCGGGCTCGATGCCCAGGCGCGCGAGCTTGTCCTTCACTTCCGGATCGGCAATGGCGTCGTTGGCCGCCTTGTTGACGCGCGCCACGATGTCGGCCGACAGGTTCTTCGGCCCGTAGAAGCCGAACCAGGTGTTCGACTCGTAGCCCGGCAGCGTGTCGGCGATCGGCGGCAGCTCGGGCGCGAGCGGCGAGCGCTTGAGCGTGGTCACGCCCAGTGCGCGCAGCCGGCCATCGCGCACATGCGGCATGCCGGTGGGGAGCGAGTCGAACAGCACGTCGATCTTGCCGCTGATGAGGTCGGGAATGGCCAGCGCCGTGCCCTTGTAGGGAATGTGCGTCACGAACACGCCGGCCTGCGCCTTGAAGAGCTCGGCCGTGAGCTGCACGATGGTGCCGTTGCCGCTCGATGCGTAGTTGAGCTTGCCGGGGTTCTTCTTCGCGTAGTCGATCCACTCGCGCACGGTCTTGGCGGGCGAGGTGACCGGCACCAGCATGATGCTGGGCGCATCGCCCACGTGGCCGATGGGCGTGAAGTCGCGCACCGTGTCGTAGGGCAACTTGGGCACGACGGCCGGGCCGATCGAATGCGTGCTGGTGGTGGCCAGCAGCAGCGTGTAGCCGTCGGCCGGCGCCTTGGCCGCCTGGTCGGAGCCGATGGCGCCCCCGGCGCCGGGCTTGTTGTCGATGATCAGCTGGGTGCCGAGCTTCTCGCCCATCTTCTGCCCGAGCGTGCGGGCGAAAAGATCGGTGGCGCCGCCCGCCGGGAACGGCACGATGAGCCGGATCGGCTTGTTCGGGTAGCCCTGGGCCAGGCTGGCGGACGAGGCGGCCACGCACAGCAGCGCAACGGCGGCCCCTTGAAGGAACTGGATTCTTTTCATGGTGCTCGGATTCTGGCCCCGTGGGGAAACCTCGCATGCTATGCAGGCGCTGCGCATCAAGCCAGATAATCCAGCTTATTCAACTATGAGCGCTGCTTATGACAAAGAACGCCACGGAAGAGGTCTCGCTGCAGCAGCTGCGGGCGCTGGCGGCGGTCGCCGAATCGGGCAGCTTCACATTGGCAGCAGAAAGCCTGCAGCTCACGCAGCCAGCCATCAGCCACCTGGTCAAGCGCATGGAAGAGCAGCTCGGGCAGCCGCTCATCGTGCGCGGCCGCCGGATCCAATTGACGAGCGCGGGGCAGGTGATGGTCGAGACGGCCGTTCGGGCGCTGCGGCTGATCGACGAATCTGTCGGAGCCTGCCGCTCGCAGTCGCAGCTGCGCGAGGGGCGCGTGGTGCTGGCCGTGGGCCACCTCACGGCGGGCGCCCTGCTGCCGCCGATGCTCGGCCGCTTCTCGCAGAAGCACCCCACGCTGGCGACCACGCTGCTGGACAGCACGGCCGAGCAGATGATCTCGCGCATCCTCTCGCAGGAGGCTGATCTCGGCTTCGGCTCCGACATCGGACAGAAGCACTCCGAACTCGCGACCGAGCCGCTGTTCACCGAGCGCATGGCGCTCTTCGTGCGCGACGACCATCCGCTCGCGCAGCGCGTGGTGGTCGATGCGAAGCACCTCGATGCGCTGCCCTTCATCCACGTCAACCCGGACGCCAACATCTGGCGCGCGGTGAGCCGCCAGCTGTCGAGCGTGGCGAACGTGTACCCGCAGGTGGTGCATCACGTGTCGATGCTGTCGACGGCGTTCGGCCTCATCCAGGCGGGCGCGGGCGTGGCGCTGCTGCCTCGCTATGTGGAGGTGCTGATGCCGGGCAATCTGCGCGCCGTGGCGGTGACGCGGCCCACGCTCGAATACCCCGTTGTTGCGGTGCGGCTGGCCAAGCATCCACTGAGCCCGGCGGCGCTGGCCTTTCTGGCGATGGCGCGGCAGCACATGAAACCGCCGCGTGCGGCCAAGCCGTAGGGGCATTCAGGGCGCGATCACGCCGCTGGTGGACATTCGCGGAGGGGAGTACCCCGTGGCCTGTGCACCCGCCCCGAACAATCCGCACGACAGAAATGAAAAACGGCGCCCGAAGGCGCCGTTTGCAGAGAGCGATAAGCAGTCGTCAGTCTTCGACGAAAGCCTCTTCGCGCTTCGATTTCACCGCAGGCAGCAGCACGATCACCAGCAGCAGCGCTGCGGCAGCCAGCAGGCTCGCGGAGATCGGACGCGTGACGAACACGCTCCAGTCGCCACGCGAGAGCAACAACGAACGGCGCAGGTTCTCTTCCATCATCGGTCCGAGGATGAAGCCCAGCAGCAATGGCGCAGGCTCGCAACCCAGCTTGAAGAAGGTGTAGCCCACCAGACCGAAGATGCCCACCATCCAGATGTCGAAAGTGTTGTTGTTGGTCGAGTACACGCCGATCGCGCAGAACAGCACGATGGCGGGGAACAGGAACTTGTACGGCACCGACAGCAGCTTGATCCACATGCCGATCAGCGGCAGGTTCAGGATGATCAGCATCGCATTGCCCAGCCACATCGAGGCGATCAGGCCCCAGAACAGCTCGGGGTTGCTGGTCATCACCTGCGGACCCGGCTGGATGTTGTGGATGGTCATTGCACCCACCATCAGCGCCATCACGGCGTTGGGCGGAATGCCCAGCGTCAGCAGCGGGATGAAGGAGGTTTGCGCACCGGCGTTGTTGGCCGACTCGGGAGCCGCCACGCCGCGGATGTTGCCCTTGCCGAAGGGCACTTCACCCGGCTTCAGCTTGGTCTTCTTCTCGATCGTGTAGGCCGCGAAAGCCGCCAGCAGCGCACCGCCGCCGGGCAGGATGCCCAGCGCAGAGCCCAGCGCCGTGCCGCGCAGCACCGCAGGCACCATGCGCTTGAAGTCTTCCTTGGTCGGGAACAGGCCCGAAACCTTGGCGGTGAACACTTCACGCTCGTCATCGGGACGCGAGAGGTTGGCAATGATTTCGCCGTAGCCGAACACGCCCATGGCGATGGCCACGAAGCCGATGCCGTCGGTGAGTTCGGGGATGTCGAAGCTGTAGCGTGCGACACCCGAGTTCACGTCGGTACCGACCAGGCCCAGCAAAAGGCCCAGCACGATCATCGCGATGGCCTTGAGCAGCGAGCCCGAGGCCAGCACCACCGCGCCGATCAGGCCCAGGATCATCAGCGAGAAGTATTCGGCGGGACCGAACTTGAAGGCCAGCTCGGTCAACGGCGGTGCGAAGGCGGCCAGGATCAGCGTGCCGACGCAGCCCGCGAAGAACGAGCCCAGGCCCGCTGCCGCAAGCGCCGGACCCGCACGCCCCTTGCGCGCCATCTGGTAGCCGTCGATCACGGTCACCACCGAGGACGATTCGCCCGGCAGGTTCACCAGGATGGCTGTGGTCGAACCGCCGTATTGCGCGCCGTAATAAATACCGGCCAGCATGATCAGCGCCGACACGGGCGGCAACGCGTACGTGGCGGGCAACAGCATCGCGATGGTCGCGACCGGGCCGATGCCCGGGAGCACGCCAATCAGCGTGCCCAGAATGCAGCCGACCAGGCAGTACAGCAGGTTGGTGAAGGTAAAGGCAACGCCAAAACCCATCGAGAGGTGGTCAAACAATTCCATGTGAGCAGCTTTCTTCTCAACCGGTGATGAAGGTCGGCCAGACCTGGATCTGCAGCTTGAGCGCCCAGATGAATGCAACGTAGCTGCCGATGGCAAGCACCGTTGCCAGGATCAGCACGGTGGGCAGCTTGAACTCGTGGCCCGCGAGGCTGGAGATGATCACGAGCGCGTAGATCGCGATGATCATTCCCATGGCCGGCACGCCGATGCTCGGAAGGCCGCCCAGGAGGATGCCGAATGCGAGGTTGGCGCCCAGAATGAACACCACCTGCTTCCAGGCCCATTTGCCGATTTTTTCGCCGTCGGTCGTTTCAACGGTGAGGCCGCTGAACATGATCCCCAGGCCGATCAAGGCCATCAGAATGCCGAGCATCAACGGGAAGTAACCGGGGCCCATGCGGGCGCCGCTGCCCACGCTGTAGGTGGTGGCGCCCCAGGCGAATCCCACACCCACTACGGTGAACATCAGTCCCGAGAAAAAGTCTTTTTGACTTTTGATTTTCACGAACAGTCTCCTCGAACAAGTTTCGATGCGGGATTGTCCGGTCAGCTTGCGGTCAGGCGGATGTGGATTTCACTAACCGAACGGTTAGGGTTAACCCAAAGAACTACATCACTCCAATGGCGGCGTGGCGCTCAGGACCTCTTCGATGGTGGTCACGCCCTCGGCCACGCGCAGTGCGCCGGCAAGGCGCAGGGGCCGCATGCCGTCGATCACGGCCTGGCGCCGCAGGCCCGTGAGGTTGGGCTCCTTGGTGACCTTGTCCTTGAAGGCCTCGGTCACGCTCAGCAGTTCGTACAAGCCCATGCGGCCCATGTAGCCGGTCATGCGGCAATCGACGCAACCCACCGGCTTGTAGGCGCGCACGGAGCCCGTGATCTGCCACGGCTTGACGATGGCCTCGAGGCTCTCGCGCGTGACCGTGTCGTCGGGCTGCTTGCAATGCGGGCACAGCGTGCGCACGAGGCGCTGCGCGAGCACGCCGAGCATCACGGCGGTGATGAGGTATGACGGCACGCCCAGCTCCATCATCCGCGTGATGGCGCTGGGCGCATCGTTGGTGTGCAGCGTGCTGAACACGAGGTGGCCGGTGAGCGCCGCCTGCACCGCCATCTCGGCGGTGGCGAGGTCGCGGATTTCGCCGACCATGATGATGTCCGGGTCCTGCCGCATCAGCGCGCGCAGGCCCTCGGTGAAGCCGAAGTCCAGTTGCGGCTGCACCTGCGTCTGGTTGAACGAGGGCTCGATCATTTCGATCGGGTCTTCCACCGTGCTCACGTTCACTTCTTCGGTCGCCACGCGCTTCAACGTGGAGTACAGCGTGGTGGTCTTGCCCGAGCCCGTCGGGCCGGTCACCAGGATGATGCCGTTCGGACGCGTGACCAGTTGCTCCCAGCGCTGCGCATCGTGCTGCGCGAAACCGAGCGCATCGAGGTCCTTCACCGCGGTGTCGGGGTCGAAGATCCGCATCACCATCTTCTCGCCGAAGGCGGTCGGCAAGGTCGAGAGGCGCATTTCGATTTCGTCGCCGCGCATGTTGCGGGTCTTGATGCGGCCGTCGAGCGGACGGCGCTTTTCCACCACGTCCATGCGGCCCAGCAGCTTGATGCGCGCGACCATCGCGTTCATCACGCCCATCGGCATCTGGTAGGCCGGATGCAGGATGCCGTCGATGCGAAAGCGGATCACGCCCTGTTCGCGCCGCGGCTCCAGGTGGATGTCGCTCGCGCGCTGGTCGAAGGCGTACTGCCAGAGCCAGTCGACCACCTGCACCACGCTCTGGTCGTTGGCGTCGAGCTGCTTGGTGCTCTTGCCGAGTTCGACCAGCTGCTCGAAGCTCGCGCCGCCGGTGTTGCCGCCGGCCTTCTGCGCGGCGCGCACCGATTTCGCGAGCGCGAAGAATTCGGCCGTGTAGCGCTGGATGTCGACCGGGTTGGCCACCACGCGCCGCACCGTGCGCTTGGACTGGCGTTCGACCTCGGCGATCCAGTCGGTGAGAAACGGCTCGGCCGTGGCCACCACCACCTCGTTGGGCAGCACCTGCACGGGCAGCACCTTGTGGCGCTCGGCGTAGGCCGCGCTCATGGTGTCGGCGACCTTGCCCACGTCGACCTTCAACGGATCGATGCGCAAGTACGTAAGGCCGGCGCGGCCGGCGAGCCATTGGGTGAGCGCCTCGAGGTCGAGCGGCTTGCTGTCGCTCTCGCGCGTCATCGCCACGTTGGCCAGGCGAACCAGCGGCGCCTGGCGGCTCTCGGCCTGCGCGCAGCGTGCGATGGTGCGCTTGGCCTCCATGGGAGAAATGACGCCGTCGGTGGCCAGCCATTCGATCAGGCGGCGCAGGTCGAGCGGGCCTTCGTGGCGGGCGGCCAGGGGGGCGGGGGCGGAAACTGCGGGAACAGCGCTCATGGGCCGGACGTTCGGGTGATGGAAGTATTCAGGGGCTTGAACACCCGCAGCCACTTCGGCGCGGGCAGACTCCAGCGAGTCTGGATCGTTTGCGCGCGCTCGGCAAGCGTCTCGCGCTTCGGGCGGCTCGGCGTGCGCTGCGCCAGCACCACCGTGTTGCCTTCGCGCGTCGGCTTGAAGGCCCAGACGGCGTCCGCGCCGAAGGCGCCAGCGATCTTCTCGAGGCTGCGCTCGTAGCTCGACGAACGGCCGAAGAGGTTGACCGTCATGCAGCCGTCTTCGGTGAGCAGCGCGCGGCAGTCGGCGTAGAAGTCTTCGCTGTCGAGCACGGGCGCTGCTGCTTCATGGTCGTAGAGGTCGACCTGCAGCGCATCGACCGTGCCGTGCCACTCGGGCTTGCGGATCTCCACGGCCGCATCGGCGATGACTACGCGCAGCTTCGGATCGTCGGCCGGCAGCTTGAACCAGCCACGGCAGGCCGACACCACCTGCGGATTGAGCTCGACCGCCGTGGTGCGCATGCGCAGCGTCTTGCGGCAGAACTTGGTGAGCGTGGCTGCGCCGAGGCCCAGCTGCATCGCATGGCGGCTGGCGACGGTCTTGCCGTCGACGAAAAGCAGCCAGGCCATCATGCGCTGCACGTATTCGAGTTCGATCTCGAACGGTGCATCGAGCTTCATCGAGCCCTGGACCCATTCGGTGCCCAGGTGCAGATAACGGATGTCGCCCCAATCGGAAAAATTGACTTCGGGGAGGACGGGGGTGGTGCGCGTGGCCATCGGATCAGGTGAGTTGGTGGGCGTCGAAGACCTCGCGCCAGGCCGCAAGCTTTCGCTCGAAGCTCCACGACGCATTGGCGGGACTGGTGGAAGGCAACGGGTAGACCGGCACGCCGAGCGCGCGCGTATGGCGCGCGTGCTTGAAGCTTTCGCCGCCGTTGTGCGCAATGGCGGCGAGCCGAGGCAACTGCAGACCGGCGATGTCGTTCGCGACCGGCGCGCGAATCGCCGAATCGAGGCTGCCTTCGCGTTCGCAGGCCGCGTACACGTCCCACACGCCCAAACCACGGTCGAGCAGCCACGTCTTCTTTTTCGCGTAGCTGTCTGCGCCGGTCGGCAGCGGGTGGTCGGGCCAGACGGCTTGCAAGATCTTCCAGAACTGGTTTTGGGGATGCGCATAGTACTGCTGCTGTTCGAGCGAGCGAACGCCCGGAAAGCTGCCGAGGATCAGCACGACGGTGGCCGGCGAGACGATGGGCGCGAGGCCTGTGAGCACCAGGGTGTCGGGGTCGGGTGCGGCGGATCGGTTCATGGACTGCATCTTGGCACTGTCGCCGCCCACAAAAAAACCCGCCGAAGCGGGTTCTTTCGAGAGCAAGGACCGAAGCCCAGGCTTACTTCTTCTTGGCGGCTTCGTTCTCCGCGGTGCCGGGGATCTTCTCGCCGATGGCAGCACCGGTGCTGCGCATGCCGTCGGCCGTCTTGTGGCCAGCGGTTTCAACAGCGTCGCCGGTCTTCACGGCGGCCTTCTTGGTGGCGTTGGTGGCCTTCTTGGTGGTGTTCTTGGTCGCGTTCCAGGCCTTCTTGGTGCCGCGCTCGGTCGCATTCACGGCCTTCTTGGTAGTGCTCTTGGTGGCATCCCAGGCCTTCTCGGCGCCGGCTTCGGTGGCGTTCACAGCCTTCTTGGTGGTGTTCTTGGTCGCGTCGTAAGCGTCCTTGCCGGCTTCCTTCACCTTCTCGGTGGTGGTCGGCTCGGCCGTTGCCGGAGCGCTGGTCTGTGCCACGGCGGACACGCCGATGGAAGCGAGCGCCAGGGCGAGCACGACAGGCATGGTGCGAACAAAAGATGTGGTCATGGAAGACTCCTTTTTGAGTGAAGTGTTGGAGTGACGGACTTGCCACTGTGCAAGCAACGTCGCTTCGAACCTCAAGGATGACAGCAAAAAGTCGGGCTCCACCCCCGTGCGCGCAACTCGGGACATTGGCCTACGCGGGGCGCGGCGCACGTTCCGACAAGGCCATCAGACTTTCGAGCTTCGGCAGCGTTTCGACCGCGTTCCGGGTGGTGGCTTCGGCCAGCGCATCGATGCCGATGCCGCGCAATCCAGCCACCACTGCAGCGATGCGCGGCAGTTCGCCGGGGTCGTTGCGGCCCTGCGCTTCGCCCGCATCGCGCTGCGCCTGCGTGCGGTAGAGCCAGTGCGGCTGGATGTCGGGCGCGTCCGTCTCCATCACGATCGAAGCAAGCGGCAACGTGGTCGCGAGCCGCCGCAATTGCAGCGCGCGTTCGAAGGTCACCGCGCCGCCGAAGCCGAGCTTGAGCCCGAGCTCGATGCAGGCGTTGGCCTGCTGTTCGCTTCCATTGAACGCGTGCGCAATCCCTTGCCATGGCCGCCCGCCCGCGGTTTGCCGCAGATGCTTGAGCACTTTGTCGACCGAACGCCGCACATGGATGAGCACGGGTAACCCGTGCTTGCGTGCCAGTTGCAACTGAGTGTGAAAAAAACGCTCCTGCTTCGGACCGTCCAGGCCCTCGACGAAGTAGTCGAGCCCGATCTCGCCGACCGCCACGAGCCGTGGATCGCCCTGTCGCGCGGTCAGCTCGGCATCGAGCCTGTCGAGGTCCGCGTCCTGCGCCTCGCCCGTGCAAAGTGGGTGGATACCCAGTGCGTAGGCATCGCCTTGCCTGTGGGCCAGTTCGCGCACGGTGTCGAAGTTGAAGGCGGCCACCGCCGGAATCACGCACAGGGAAACCCCTTGTGCCGCCGCGCGGGCGCGAATCCGCGGCATCTCCGCGCCGAATTCGGGCGCGTCCAGGTGACAGTGGGTATCGACAAACGAAGCCATCGCGCCATGATGCCCGAAGGGATGCACAGGCGCGGAAAGCGTGCTACTGTGAACTCCTTCACGCGTCTTTTTTGCCGGAGGTTCTCCGATGCGCAGGCCCGCTTTCTACAGCCGTTCGCCCCGCACGCTGCCGCCAGCCGCAGAACGAGCGGCCGATCAGGCGGCGGATGCCGCGGCAGCCCCGGATACGGCAGGCGCAGGGGGCACCGTGCAGCAGCCGCCCACCCGCACCGGCTGGCAACCGGGACGCAAGAGCTTCGCCCTCCTCCTCGTGCTCTGCGCGGCGTTGGTCACCGGCGGCACCGTGTGGTGGCCGCGCCAGGGCAAGGCAATCACGCAGAAAGACATCGACGCGGCCGTGCTGCGCACGATGCAGACCGCCTCCCTCCCCTCGCCCGCCGCCAGAGCGGCCGACATCATCCGGCCCTCGGTCGTTCGCGTGG
This sequence comes from Variovorax boronicumulans, assembly GCF_030812215.1. Lineage (GTDB taxonomy): Bacteria > Pseudomonadota > Gammaproteobacteria > Burkholderiales > Burkholderiaceae_C > Variovorax > Variovorax boronicumulans_C. Next base: position 318,079 of record NZ_JAUSSG010000009.1, read on the forward strand.
TGGGCTACGGCCCCGAGAAGGCCACGCCCGAAGCCAAGACCCAGAAGCGCGGCCGCAACATGGCCAAGGGCAAGCCACCCGAGGCGCCGCTCGACGGCGCGGCACCCGGCGAAGTCGAGCGCGGCGTGGGCACCGGCGTGGTGATCGTCGACAAGGGCGTGATCCTGACCAACCTGCACGTCGTCGCAGGCTCCGAGAAGATCAAGGTCACCTTCGCCGACGGGCTCGAAGCGGTGGCCGTGATCACCGGCGTGCAGCCCGAGAACGATCTCGCGGTGCTGCAGGCGCAGAAGATCCCCGACGACCTGATCCCCGCCGCAATGCGCTCCACCGCCGACCTGCGCCCCGGCGACCAGGTGGCGGCCGTGGGCTTTCCCTTCGGCATCGGGCCGTCGGTGTCGGCCGGCGTGGTGTCGGGCCTGAAGCGCTCGTTCCGCTCGCCCGAGGGCAAGCAGGAGCTGGGCAACCTGATCCAGTTCGACGCGGCCGCCAACCCCGGCAACTCGGGCGGCCCGCTCATCAACATGGACGGCGAGGTGCTGGGCATCGTCACCGCCATCCTCAACCCGACGCAGCAGCGCACCTTCATCGGCATCGGCTTCGCGGTGCCGATCGAGAACGCGGCCTCTGCGGCAGGTTCGCCGCCTTTCTGATTTCTTCGAAAGAAAGCCCTTCGCATGAGCACCGAGAACCCGATCCCTTCAACCTTCGCCACCGCGCCCGCCACCGCCGAGCTGATGGAGCAGATCCTCTACGAGGTCAAGCGCGTGGTCGTGGGCCAGGACCGCTTTCTCGAGCGCGTGATGGTCGCGATGCTCGCGGGCGGCCACCTGCTGGTCGAAGGCGTTCCCGGGCTCGCGAAGACGCTCACCATCAAGACGCTGGCCGACACCGTGCGCGGCCATTTCAAGCGCATCCAGTTCACGCCCGACCTGGTGCCGGCCGACCTGGTGGGCACGCGCATCTACAACCAGAAGACGGGCGAGTTCAGCACCTCGCTGGGCCCGGTGTTCGCCAACCTGCTGCTGGCCGACGAAATCAACCGTGCGCCGGCCAAGGTGCAGAGCGCGCTGCTCGAAGTGATGCAGGAGCGCCAGGTCACCATCGCCGGCGAAACACACAAGGTGCCGCGCCCCTTCCTCGTGATGGCAACGCAGAACCCCATCGAGACCGAAGGCACCTACCCGCTGCCCGAGGCGCAGGTCGACCGCTTCATGATGAAGGTGCTGGTCGATTACCCGAGCGACGAGGAAGAGTTTGTCATCGTCCAGCGCGTGATCGGCCCGGCGGTGGAGGCCAGCCCGGTCGCCACCACCGAGCAGCTCGCGGCGCTGCAGGCGGAGGCCCGGCGCGTGTACGTCGACCCGTCCCTCATCCAGTACGCGGTGAAGCTCGTCTCTGCCACCCGCACGCCCGAGAAGCACGGCCTGAAGGACATGCGCCGCTTCATCACCTTCGGCGCGAGCCCACGCGCGAGCATCAGCCTCACCGAGGGCGCGCGTGCGCTCGCGCTGCTGCGCGGCCGCAGCTACGCGCTGCCCGAGGACATGACCGCGCTCGTGGCCGACGTGCTGCGCCACCGCGTGACGCTTTCCTATGAAGGGCTGTCCGAAGGCCTGACGCCCGACAGCCTGATCGAGAAAATCATGCGGGCCATCCCCGCACCACCCAAACCCTTGGAACATGAAAAGCTGGTGGCGTAAGGCCCCCGCGGCCGCGAACGACGAACGGCTCGCAGCGGAAGCCGGCGGGGCCGAACGCGCGCTGCGCCGCCTCGAATGGACGGTCATCCGCCGCCTCGACGGCCTGCTGCAGGGCGACTACCGCACGCTGATGCGCGGCAGCGGCCTGGACCTGGCGGACCTGCGCGAGTACCAGCACCACGACGACGTGCGCCACATCGACTGGAACGTCACCGCTCGGCTGCAGACGCCGCATGTGCGCGTCTTCACCGAAGACCGCGAGATGGCCGCCTGGTTCGTGCTCGACCTGAGCCGCTCGGTCGATTTCGGCTCGGGCCTGAAGGCCAAGCGCGAGATCTCGGCCGGCTTCGTCGGCGTGCTCGCGCGGCTGCTCACGCGGCACGGCAACCGGGTCGGTGCGCTGGTCTACGGCAACGACCTCGAGGCGGTGATCCCGCCGCGCAGCGGCCGGCGCCATGTGCTGCATCTGCTGCACGCGATGGAGCGCCGTGCCGACAAGGCGGACGGCCCCGCGCAAAAAGGCATGACCCGCCTGGACGATCTGCTGAAGTCCGCCGCCACGCTGATGCCGCGCCGCTCCACCGTCTTCGTGGTGTCCGACTTCCTGAGCGAGCCCGGCTGGGAGCGCCCGCTGGGCCAACTGGTACAGCGGCATGAAGTGATCGCCGTGCGCCTCTTCGACCCGCTCGAACTCGAACTGCCCGACCTGGGCCTCGTGCCGCTGCGCGATGCCGAGACCGGCGAGCAGCTGTGGGTCGACACCCACGATGCCGGATTTCGCAAGCGCTTTGCGCGCCTGGCCACCGAGCGCGAGGCGACGCTGCGCGCCTCGCTCGCCAAGGCCGGCGTCGATGCCCTGGAGCTTTCGACCAGCGACGACCTGGTGGAAGCCATCGTTCGTTTTGCCGACCTGCGCAAGCGCCGCACGCGCGTGGGCGCAGGGTCGGTCTCGGGCAGCGTGAAGGCGGTGGCAGCATGACTTTTCTCTGGCCTCAATTCCTCTGGTTGCTGGCGGCGTTGCCGCTGCTGGTGTTGCTCTATGTTTGGCTGATCCGCCGCAAGAAGAAGATGGCGGTGCGCTATGCGAGCCTGTCGATCGTGCGCGAGGCGATGGGTGCAGGCCAGAGCTTCAGAAGGCACCTTCCGCCCTTGTTGTTCCTCCTGGCCATGGCCGCGATGCTGGTGGCCGCGGCGCGGCCGATGGCGGTGGTGATGCTGCCCTCGAACCAGCAGACCATCATCCTTGCGATGGACGTCTCGGGCAGCATGCGCGCGGCCGACGTGCTGCCCAACCGGCTGGTGGCGGCGCAGGAAGCGGCCAAGAGCTTCATCAAGGACCTGCCGCGCACCGTGAAGGTGGGCATCGTCGCCTTCGCGGGCAGCGCGCAGGTGGCGCAGCTGCCAACCACAAACCACGACGACCTGGTGACCGCCATCGACAGCTTCCAGCTGCAGCGCGCGACCGCCACCGGCAACGCCATCGTGGTGTCGCTCGCCACGCTGTTTCCCGATGCCGGCATCGACGTCGAGCAGTTCAGCGCACCGAGCCGCCAGCGCGGCACGCCGATCGACCAGACCGAGAAGAAGCTCAAGGATTTCACGCCCGTGGCGCCCGGCTCCTTCACCTCGGCCGCGATCATCATGCTGACCGACGGCCAGCGCACAACGGGCGTCGATCCGCTCGATGCGGCCAAGGCCGCGGCCGACCGCGGCGTGCGCATCTACACGGTGGGCGTGGGCACGGTCGATGGCGAAACAATCGGCTTCGAAGGCTGGTCGATGCGCGTGCGGCTCGACGAGGAAACGCTCAAGGCCGTCGCCAACAAGACCAATGCCGAGTACTTCTACGCAGGCACCGCGAACGACCTGAAGAAGGTCTACGAAACGCTGAGCTCCAAGCTCACCGTGGAGAAGAAGGAAACGGAAATCTCGGCGCTGTTCGCGCTCGGCGCGGCGGTGCTCACGCTGCTGTCGGCCGGGTTGTCGCTGCTCTGGTTCAACCGGATTCTTTAGCGCTCGTTGCGGTTGCGGGCTGCGCATCCGCGCAATCCGGCGACTTCACAGCCCCGATGCCCCCAAGGAAAAGATCGGCCACGATCGGCGCGATCGCCGCGTGGTCGAGCTTTCCGCCAGGCTTCATCCAAGTGAACATCCAGTTGATCATGCCGAACAGCAGCATGGTCAGGGGCTTGGCCAGGTCGTCGCTCGGCGCGCCGGGCCGCAGCGCCGACACCGCGCGCGCAAAGCCCGCGACCACCTCGCGCTCCTTGTCGAGCACGCGCTCGCGGTCTTCCTCTTCGAGAAAGCGCACGTCGTCGGTCAGCACGCGGTGCGCGTCCTGCGCGCCGGCGTATTCCTCGACGATGCGGTAGATGAAGCGGCGAAGGCGCTCTTCATCGGTCTGCGTCGACGCCTCTTCCTCGGCCACCAGCGCCGCGAGCTTCGACACATGCGTCTCGGCAATGCTGATGAGCAGGCTGCTCTTGTCCTTGTAGTAGTGATAGAGCGTGGCCTTGGAGAGGTTGCACGCCTCGGCCACCTGGTTCATCGACGTGGCGGGGTAACCCCGGCGCGCGAACAGCTGGGCGGCCTGCGCGAGGATCAGTTCGCGCTGGTCGTCGTAGGTGGCGGATCTTCCACGCGGCATCGGGTCGGGTTCCTTGGATTCAAGCGGTTGGGGACAGCGCGCGATCTTGCATGAAGCGGGCGGCGGGTCAGAGGTTGAGCCTCTCAGCCGCGCCGCGTGGCAATGAGCGAACGCACGTCGATGGCCGGCAGGCGCGGGCGGTCCGCCTCCTTCTCGGCGAGCGGCGCCACTTCGCGCAGGCTCGCGAGGCTGCGCACCGTCAGCGCCTGGTAGACGTGCGTGCCTTCGAGCTTCCAGGCGATCTCGTCGTCGCTGAGCTCGCGCTTCACTTTTGCCGGAATGCCCGACACCAGCGACCGCGCCGGCACCTTCATGCCGGCCGGAACGAAAGCACAGGCCGCAACGATGGCCTTCTCGCCGATCTCAGCCTCGTCCATCACCACCGCGTTCATGCCCACCAGCGCATCGCGCCGCACGATGCAGCTGTGCAGGATCGCGCCATGGCCGATGTGCCCGTTGACCTCCACCACCGTGTCGTTGTCGGGAAAGCCGTGGATGCAGCAGTGGTCCTGCACGTTGGAGCCCTCCTCCAGCACGATGCGGCCGAAGTCGCCCCTCAGGCTCGCGCACGGGCCGACATAGCAGTTCGGGCCGACGATCACGTCACCGATCAGCACGGCACTGGGGTGCACATAGGCGCTCGGGTCGACGACGGGAATCACGCCGTCGATGGAATAGCTGGGCATTCGATGGGGCTCCTTTTTTGCGGTCTCAGGGTTTGCCCTGAATCAACCCGCTTGTGCCGGGATTGCGGTCAATCCTAAAATCAACCGAACGGTCGGTCAATAGTGTTTACTAGCCGATTCGTACCCACACAAGGATGAAAGACACGCCATGTCGGAACCTTTAGTTCTCGTCAGCAACGCCGATGCCGTCCGCACGCTGAGCCTCAACCGCCCTGCGGCGCTCAACAGCTTCACGACCGAGCTGCATGCCGAGTTGATGGCAGCGCTGGAATCGGCAGCCAGGGACGACAGCGTGCGCTGCGTCGTGCTCACCGGCGCCGGCCGCGCCTTCTGCGCCGGCCAGGACCTCGCCGATCCCTCGGTCGCCCCCGACCCCACGCCTGGCGCCGCGCCCAAGGACCTGGGCCGCGTCATCTCCACTTACTACGCCCCGCTCGTCGCACGCCTTCGCTCGATGCCGGTGCCGGTGGTCGCGGCCGTCAACGGCGTCGCGGCCGGCGCGGGTGCCAACCTCGCGCTGTGCTGCGACCTCGTCGTGGCCGGCCGCTCGGCCAGCTTCATCCAGGCCTTCACCAGGATCGGCCTCGTGCCCGACACCGGCGGCACCTGGCTGCTGCCACGCCTCGTCGGCTCGGCACGTGCGCTGGGCATCGCGCTGCTCGGCGACAAGCTCCCCGCCGAAGAAGCCGCGCGCATCGGCCTCATCTGGCAGTGCGTGGACGACGCGGCGCTGGCCGATACGGCCGCCGCACTCGCCTCGAAGCTCGCAACCATGCCGACCCGCGCCCTCGTCGCCACCCGCCAGGCGCTGACCGCGGCGCAGGACATGAGCCTCGATGCAGCCTTGGCCGAAGAAGCCCGCATCCAACGCGAAATGGGCAACGCCAACGACTACCGCGAAGGCGTCGAAGCCTTCCGCGCCAAGCGCGCGCCCGTGTTCAAGGACCGCTGAGCCATGACCGAACCCACCCGCACGCCCCAGCAGACGGCCGAGTACGTCCGCGACGGCATGCTCGCCAACGACAACGCCACCCAGGGCCTTGGCATGCGCATCGTCGAGGTCGGCCCCGGCCAGGCCACCATCCAGATGCAGGTGCGCCCCGACATGCTCAACGGCCACGCCACCTGCCACGGCGGCTTCATGGCCACGCTGGCCGATTCGACCTTCGCCTTCGCCTGCAACTCGTACAACGAGCTGACCGTGGCCTCGGGTTTCTCGATCGACTTCATCGCTCCCGCGCGCGAAGGCGATGTGCTCACCGCGCGCTGCCACGAGGTCTCCAAGGCCGGCCGCACCGGCGTGTACGACACCGAAATCACCAACCAGCGCGGCGAGCGCATCGCGATGTTCCGTGGCCGCTCGTACACCGCCAAGGGCCGCCCCGCCGTCGCTGCCTGAACGAAGAGACAAGACCACCATGACCGCCCGACACCCCGCCCCCGGCGAACTCGATCCCATCGAAACCGCGAGCCGCGACGAGATCGCCGCGCTGCAGCTCACCCGCCTGCGCGCCACGCTGCAGCGTGCCTACGACCACGTGCCGCACTACCGCCGTGCCTTCGAAGCGAAGGGCGTGCACCCTGACGACCTGAAGTCGCTCGCCGACCTGTCGAAGTTCCCGTTCACGGTGAAGAGCGACCTGCGCGACAACTACCCCTTCGGCATGTTCGCCGTGCCGCGCGAACAGGTCGCGCGCATCCATGCGTCGTCGGGCACCACCGGCAAGCCGACCGTCGTCGGCTATACGCTGAAAGACATCGACACCTGGGCCGGCCTCGTCGCCCGCTCCATCCGCGCGGCGGGCGGGCGGCCCGGCGACATGGTGCACGTGTCGTACGGCTACGGCCTCTTCACCGGCGGCCTCGGCGCGCACTACGGCGCCGAGCGCGCGGGCTGCACCGTCATCCCGATGTCGGGCGGCCAGACCGAGAAGCAGGTGCAGATCATCCAGGACTTCAAGCCGGACATCATCATGGTCACGCCCAGCTACATGCAGGTGATCATCGAGCAGTTCGAGCGGCAGGGCCTCGACGCGAAAGACAGCTCGCTCAAGATCGGCATCTTCGGCGCCGAGCCGTGGACCGAGGCGATGCGCCGCGACATCGAGGCCAAGGCCGGCATCGATGCGGTCGACATCTACGGCCTCTCCGAAGTGATGGGCCCCGGCGTCGCGAGCGAATGCGTCGAGAGCAAGGACGGCCCGGTGATCTGGGAAGACCATTTCTATCCCGAGATCATCGATCCCGAAACGGGCGAGCTGAAGGCCGACGGCGAAGAAGGCGAACTGGTCTTCACGTCGCTCAGCAAAGAGGCGATGCCCATCATTCGCTACCGCACGCGCGACCTCACGCGCCTCCTGCCGCCCACCTCGCGTTCGTTCCGCCGCATGGGCAAGATCGTCGGACGCAGCGACGACATGATGATCATCCGCGGCGTGAACGTCTTCCCCACGCAGGTCGAAGAGATCGTGCTGGCGCACGGCGCGCTCACCGGCCTCTACCAGGTGCACGTGAGCCGCGAAGGCCTGCTCGACCAGGTCGAGGTGCACTGCGAGCTCGCGCCTGCCGATGCGGCCGCGGCCGACCGCGCCGCCATCGCCGACTGGGTGCAGCACCGCGTGAAGACGCTGGTGGGTATCTCCAGCCGCGTGGTGGTGCACGCCCCCAACGAGATGGAACGCACGCAGACCGGCAAGGCCCGCCGCGTGATCGACACCCGCCCGCGCTGACGCGCAAGGCCCCCCCACACTGAAAGGACACGCACATGTACACCCAGGCAATGGACACCATGGGCAAGGACCCGGGCGACGGCAAGCAGAAGGCCGTGCGCTCCGCCGATGAGATGCGGCTCGAGGAGCGCTTCGACGCGCAGATCGACGCTGGCGAATTCATCGAGGCGAAGGACTGGATGCCCGAGCACTACCGCAAGACGCTGGTGCGCCAGATCAGCCAGCACGCGCATTCCGAAATCGTCGGCATGCTGCCCGAGGGCAACTGGATCAGCCGCGCGCCCACGTTGAAGCGCAAGGCCATCCTGCTGGCCAAGGTGCAGGACGAAGGCGGCCACGGCCTCTACCTGTATGCGGCCGCCGAGACGCTGGGCACTTCGCGCGACCAGATGTTCGACGCGCTGCACAGCGGCAAGGCCAAGTACAGCTCGATCTTCAACTACCCCACGCTCACCTGGGCCGACATGGGCACCATCGGCTGGCTGGTCGATGGCGCGGCGATCATGAACCAGGTGCCGATCTGCCGCTGCTCGTACGCACCGTATGCGCGCGCCATGATCCGCATCTGCCGCGAGGAGAGCTTTCACCAGCGCCAGGGCTACGAGGCCCTGCTCACCATGATGACCCATGGCAACGACGCGCAGAAAGCGATGGTGCAGGACGCGGTCAACCGCTGGTGGTGGCCCTCGATCATGATGTTCGGCCCGCCCGACGACCAGTCGCCCAACTCGGCGCAGTCGATGCGCTGGGGCATCAAGCGCTTCAGCAACGACGAGCTGCGCCAGAAATTCATCGACGCCGCCGTCGAGCAGGCCGCCATCCTCGGCGTGACCCTGCCCGACCCAGATCTCAAGTGGAACGAAGAGCGCCAGGCGCACGACTTCGGCGCCATCGACTGGAGCGAGTTCTGGCGCGTGATCGGCGGCGACGGCCCCTGCAACCGCGAGCGCCTGCAGGCCCGCGTCGACGCGTGGGAAGACGGCGAGTGGGTCCGCGAAGCCGCGATGGCCCACGCCAACAAACAGCAACCAGTCAAGGAGGCCGCATGAGCGCCGATACGACCAAACAAGAGTGGCCCCTGTGGGAAGTGTTCGTTCGCAGCAAGGCGGGCCTGGACCACAAGCACTGCGGCAGCCTGCACGCGGCCGATTCGAAGATGGCGATCCAGATGGCGCGCGACGTGTACACGCGCCGCCAGGAAGGCAGCAGCATCTGGGTGGTGCGCTCCGAGCAGATCGTGGCGAGCGACCCGGGCGAGAAGGACATGTACTTCGATCCGGCCGAAGACAAGGTCTACCGCCACCCGACCTTCTACGCGCTGCCCAAGTCCGTGGACCACATGTGAGCGAGCGGCACGCCATGCAAGCATCGATCGAACTGAACCGCACGCCCGCCGTGCAATACCTGCTGCGCATCGGCGACACATGTCTCGTGCTCGCGCAGCGCCTGGGCGAGTGGTGCGGCCACGCGCCCGTGCTGGAAGAAGACATCGCGATGGCCAACATCGCGCTCGACCTCGTCGGCCAGGCGCGCGGCCTGCTCACGCACGCCGGCAAGCTCGAAGGCGAAGGCCGCGCGCACGACGAAGACCAGCTCGCGTACCTGCGCGAAGAGCGCGACTACTTCAACCTCACGCTGGTCGAGTTGCCGCGCGGCGACTTCGCCTTTGCCGTGGTGCGCAACACCATGGTCGCCACGCTGCTCAAGCTGCTGTGGCAGCGCCTCGCGGCATCGAGCGATGCCGAGGTGGCCGCCATCGCCGGCAAGGCGGTGAAGGAAGCGCGCTACCACCAGCAGCACTCGGGCGACTGGGTGGTGCGCCTGGGCGACGGCACCGAAGAATCGCGCCGCCGCACCGAGAAGGCGTTGAAGCAGCTCTGGCTCTACGTGCCCGAGCTGTTCGAGAGCGATGCGGTGGACGCCGAAGCCAGCGCAAGCGGCCTCGGCCCCGCATGGAGCGAACTGCGCGAACCCTGGCACGCCGAGATGCAGCAGGTGCTCGACGCGGCCGGCCTCGCGATGCCGAAGGAAGCCGCCTTCCGCAGCACCGGCAAGCAAGGCGTGCACAGCGAGCACATGGGCTACATCCTCACCGAGATGCAGCACCTGCAGCGCAGCTTCCCCGGGGGCGTGTGGTGACGAGCGTGGTTGCGTCGCGCGTCGATGCGGCGTGGGCCGTGCTGCACACGGTGCTCGACCCCGAGGTGCCGGCCGTGTCGGTCTGCGACCTGGGCATCGTGCGCGAGGTGATCGAACACGACGACGGCCTGGAGATCGTGCTCACGCCCACCTACTCCGGCTGCCCCGCGACCGAAGCGATCGAGCACGACGTGCTGGCCGCCATCGAGCAGGCGGGCCTCGGCCGCGCACGCGCCACGCTGCGCCGCGCGCCCGCATGGAGCAGCGACTGGATCAGCGACGAGGGCCGCGCCAAGCTCAAGGCCTACGGCATTGCGCCGCCCGCGCATCTCACGCCCGAGGTCGCCGCCAACACCGCGATGCCGATCAAGCTCTTCGGGCGCATCGCCGGCGAACGCATCGCCTGCCCGCGCTGCGCGAGCGAGCGCACCGAACGCCTTTCGGCCTTCGGCTCGACCGCCTGCAAGGCCCTCTATCGCTGCATGGCCTGCCGCGAGCCCTTCGAACATTTCAAGCCGATCTAAGGCCCCCGATGAGTACCCTTTTCCACCCCCTGCGCGTGAAGGCCATCGAGCCCGACACGCACGAGGCCGTCATCGTCTCGTTCGAGGTGCCGGCCGACCTGCAGGAAGTCTTCGGCTTCACGCAGGGCCAGTACCTCACCTTGCGCCACGACATCGACGGCCAGGACCTGCGCCGTTCCTATTCGATCTGCGCGGGCCTGGACGACGGCGAGCTGCGCGTCGGCGTGCGCAAGGTGCGCGGCGGCGTGTTCTCCAACTGGATCAACGCGAACCTGCAGCCCGGCGACACCCTGCAGGTGATGGCGCCGCAGGGCCGCTTCTTCGTGCCGATCGAGCCGGCTTCGGCCCGGCACCACGTCGGCATCGCGGGCGGCAGCGGCATCACGCCGATCCTCTCGATCATGAAGACCGTGCTGGCGCGCGAGCCCGCGAGCCGCTTCACGCTGATCTACGGCAACCGCCAGCTGCAGTCCACGATGTTCAAGGAAGAAATCGAGGACCTGAAGAACCGCTACATGACGCGCCTGGTGCTGCTGCATGTGTTCTCCGACGAGCACACCGATTCGCCGCTGGGCTTCGGGGTGATGAACCGCGAGAAGATCGGCGAGTTCCTCGCGTCGGTGGTGCCCGCGAAGAAGATCGACCATGTGTACGTTTGCGGCCCGTTCCAGATGAACGACGAGGCCGAGGCCGCGCTGCTCGCGGCCGGCGTGCCCGAGGACCGCATCCACATCGAGCGCTTCGGCGTCGCTCTTCCCTCGGCCACGCAGGTCGGCGCCGTGGTGCACGAGCCGCAGCCGGGCGACGCCAAGCAGGCCCGCATCACCATCGTGCGCGACGGCCTGCAGCGCGAGATCACCTTCACCGAAGGCCAGCCCAGCATCCTCGATGCGGCCTCTGCCGCCGGCCTCGAAGTGCCGTTCTCGTGCACCTCCGGCGTGTGCGGCACCTGCCGCGCCAAGTGCGTGGACGGGGAAGTCCGCATGGAAAGAAACTTCGCGCTCGACAAGAATGAAGTGGCCGCCGGGTTCGTGCTGACCTGCCAGGCCCACCCCCTCACCGAACGTGTCACCTTGTCCTTCGACGAGCGCTGACACGCAAGGCCCCAACGATTTTTCAACCCGGAGACAAGCCCAAATGAAATTCTTCTTCCAGCCCCTTCTGATCGCCGCGCTGTGCGCCACCGCCGCCGCGGCGTGGGCCGACGTCAATGTCGGCGTGACGGTGTCGGCCACCGGCCCCGCCGCCTCGCTCGGCATTCCCGAGAAGAACACCATCGCGCTGATGCCCAAGACCATCGGCGGCCAGAAGATCAACTACATCGTGCTGGACGATGCCTCCGACACCACCGCGGCCGTGGCCAACACCCGCAAGCTGATCGCCGAGAACAAGGTCGACATCGTGCTGGGCTCCACCACCACGCCCAACTCGCTCGCGATGATCGACGTGGTGAGCGAGGCCAAGACGCCGATGATCTCCATCGCCGCCTCGGCCCGCATCATCGAGCCGATGGACGCGAAGAAGAAGTGGGTCTTCAAGACGCCGCAGAACGACATCATGATGTCGCTCGCCATCGCCGAGCACATGGCCGCCAACGGCGTGAAGACGGTCGCCTTCATCGGCTTCTCCGATGCGTACGGCGAAGGCTGGTCGGAAGAATTCGCCAAGGCCGCGGCGCTCAAGAAGATCACCATCGTCGCCAACGAGCGTTACTCACGCACCGACACCTCGGTGACCGGCCAGGCGCTGAAGATCATGGCCGCCAAGGCAGACGCCGTGCTGGTCGCGGGCTCGGGCACGCCGGCCGCGCTGCCGCAGAAGACGCTCAAGGAGCGCGGCTACACCGGCAAGATGTACCAGACGCACGGCGTGGCGAACGCCGACTTCCTGCGCGTGGGCGGCAAGGACGTGGAAGGCACTTTCCTGCCCGCGGGCCCGGTGCTCGTGGCCGACCAATTGCCGGCCAGCAACCCGGTGAAGAAGTCCGCGCTGGCCTATGTGTCGGCATACGAAGCAGCCAACGGCAAGGGCACCGTGTCGACCTTCGGCGCGCACGCATGGGACGCGGGCCTGCTGATGACCTCCGCGGTTCCGGTCGCGCTGAAGAAGGCACAACCGGGCACGCCCGAGTTCCGCGCGGCCCTGCGCGATGCGCTGGAGCAGGTCAAGGAAGTGTCGGGCGCGCACGGCGTGTTCAGCATGACCGAGAAGGACCACCTGGGCCTCGACCAACGCGCGCGCGTGATGGTGAAGATCGAAAACGGCGCCTGGAAGTACCAGCCTTAAGGAACGAACCCCGGCCCGGTCACCCTGAGCTTGTCGAAGGGCCGCTCCGAACGCGCAAGGCTTCGACAGGCTCGGCCCGAACGGCTGGAGCACTTTGAGCCACCCTTCGCTTCGAGCTGCCAACCCGTTCGCCCTGAGCTTGTCGAAGGGCAGCTCTGAGCGCGCAGGCTTCGACAAGCTCAGCCCGAACGGTCCGGGGGCATTCAGCCTCGATTGAAAGTTCTCGTATGGATTTGCAGATCGCCCTGTTGCTGGGGCAGGACGGCATCGTCAACGGTGCCGTCTATGGATTGATGGCGCTCGCCCTCGTGCTGGTGTTCTCGGTCACGCGCGTCATCTTCATTCCCCAGGGTGAGTTCGTCGCCTTCGGGGCCCTCTCGATGGCGATGCTGCAGGCCGGCCGCGTGCCGGCCACGCTGTGGCTCTTGATCGCGCTCGCGGTGATGGTGCTCGTGGTCGAGCTCTGGCGCTGGAAGCGCGGCGCGGTGGTCGACTGGGCCTCGGCGCTCGCCTGGTGCGTGGTACTGCCGCTGGCCGCTGCCGCGCTGGTGCTGCTGCTCAAGCCGACCTCGATGGCGGGGCAGACGTTCGCCACGCTCATCCTCATCATGCCGCTCGGCCCGCTGCTCTACCGCCTGGCCTACCGCCCGCTGGCGGATGCCAACGTGCTGATGCTCCTGATCGTCTCGGTCGCGCTGCATGGCGTGCTGGTCGGCCTGGGCCTGCTGTTCTTCGGCGCCGAGGGTTCTCGCACCACGCCGTTCTCCGATGCGCGCTTCGACATCGGCGGCATCCCGGTCAGCGGGCAATCGCTGGTGGTCGTCGGGGTCACGCTGCTGCTGGTGATCGCGATGTTCCTGTTCTTCGGGCGCTCGATGGTCGGCAAGGCATTGCGCGCGACCGCCATCAACCGCGTCGGCGCACGGCTCTCGGGCATTCCGACGGAGCTGTCGGGCGACCTGAGCTTCGCGCTCGCGGCGCTCATCGGCGCGGTGTCGGGCTTGCTGATTGCCCCCATCACCACCGTGTACTACGACACCGGCTTCCTCATTGGCCTGAAGGGCTTCGTCGCCGCCATCGTCGGCGGGCTCGCAAGCTATCCGCTGGCGCTGGTCGGCGCGCTGCTGGTCGGGCAGCTCGAAGCCTTCGCGTCTTTCTGGGCCAGCCCGTTCAAGGAAGTGCTGGTCTTCACCCTGATCATTCCCGTGCTGTGGTGGCGTTCGCTGCGCAGCCATCATGTGGAGGACGAGGAATGAGCCCGTCTTCGAACCCCGTCGCGGTGAATGCGCCGCCTGCCGGCAAGCCGCTGGTCACGCCGCGCCAGCTCACGCTGGTCTTCGTCGTCGCGCTCGCGCTGGCCTGGGGCTTCCTGCCCGAGTTCACCGTGTCCGTGCTCAGCAATATCGGGCTCTATGCGCTGGTCGCGGCCGGCCTCGTGATGCTCACCGGCGTGGGCGGCATGACCTCGTTCGGCCAGGCCGCGTTCGTCGGCATGGGTGCGTACGCCACGGCGTGGATCTGCACATCGCCAACGGCCGCCGCATGGCTGGGCGGCGCGGTCAGCCCTGCGCTGCTGCCGTGGGCCGGCCTCGCGCTGGGCCTCGTCTTCACCTTCGCGCTCGCCTGGGCGCTCGGTGCGGTCACGCTCAAGCTGCAGGGCCACTACCTGCCGCTGTGCACCATCGCCTGGGGCCTGAGTCTCTACTACCTGTTCGGCAACATGGAGTTCCTGGGCGGGCAGACCGGCATCACGGGCGTGCCGCCGCTGGTGGTCGCAGGTGTTTCGCTCGCCACGCCGCGTGCGCTCGGCGTGGTGATCTGGGCCGTGCTGCTGCTCGCGCTGTGGGCCATGCACAACCTGCTCGATTCGCGCGAAGGCCGCGCCATCCGCGCGCTCAAGGGCGGCCGGCTCATGGCCGAGTCGATGGGCGTCGACACGGCGCGCCACCGCATCAAACTCTTCGTGCTGGCCGCGCTGCTCGCGGCGGTGTCGGGTTGGCTCTATGCGCACCTGCAGCGCTTCGTGAACCCGACGCCCTTCAACCTGAACATCGGCATCGAGCTCCTGTTCATGGCGGTGGTCGGCGGCGCGGGGCACCTGTGGGGCGCGGTGGTCGGTGCGGCGCTCATCACGCTGCTGAAGGAAAAGCTGCAGGACGTGCTGCCCGCGCTGCTGGGCACGAGCGGCAACTTCGAAGTGATCGTGTTCGGCCTCTTGATGCTCTTCGTGCTGCAGCGCTTCGCGGACGGGCTCTGGCCCACGCTCTCGCGGCTCGCGAGCCGCTGGGTGCGCAACGATGCGCGGAAGGAAACGGCTGCCGCATCGAAGACCGCGCCTGCGCAACCCGTGCAACTCGCACAACGCACGCTGCCCGCATCGGGCGAACTGCTGCTCGAAGCCAGCGACGTGAGCAAGCGTTTCGGCGGCCTCGTCGCCAACAACGCGATCTCGATGACGCTGAAGGCCGGCGAGATCCACGCGCTGATCGGCCCGAACGGGGCCGGCAAGAGCACCTTCTTCAACATGATCTCGGGCGTGGACGATCCGACTTCGGGCGTGGTGCGGCTCTCCGGCCAGTCGATGGCAACGAAGCCCTCGCGTGCCTTTGCCGCACTCGGCCTGGGCCGCACCTTCCAGCATGTGCGCCTGCTCGGGCAGCGCAGCGTGGTCGAGAACGTCGCGCTCGGCGCTCACCTGCGTGCCAGGCGCGGCTGGCTCGCCGCGATGCTGCGGCTGGACCGCGCCGAAGAAGCCGCGCTGATGGCCGAGGCCCGCCGCCAGATCGAACGCTGCGGTCTCGGCGCGCACGCCGACACGCCGGCCGCATCGCTCTCGCTCGGCCAGCAGCGCGTGGTGGAAATCGCGCGCGCCCTCGCCGGCCAGCCTTCGGTGCTGCTGCTCGACGAACCCGCCGCAGGCCTGCGCCACCTGGAAAAGCGCGCCCTCTCCGTCCTGCTGAGCCAGCTGCGCGCCGAGGGCCTGGGCATCCTCGTGGTGGAACACGACATGGAATTCGTGATGAACCTCGCCGACCGCATCACGGTGCTCGAGTTCGGCACCGTCATCGCCACCGGCACACCGGCCGAGGTGCAGGCCAACCCGCGCGTCCTGGAAGCCTATCTGGGCGGCGCCGACGACGAACTGCTGGAAGACGCACGATGACCGCTCCCCTCCTCCAACTCCAGGACTTCTGCGTCGCCTACCGCACCGTCGAAGCGGTGCACAGCGTGCGCCTGCATGTGAACGAAGGCGAGATCGTCACCGTCATCGGCCCCAACGGCGCAGGCAAGACCACGCTCTTGTGCGCGGCGATGGGCCTGCTGCCTTCCACCGGCGCACTCACGCTCGCGGGCGAACGCATCGCGCGCCCCGGCGTCGAGACCATGGTCGCGCGCGGCGTGGCGCTCGTGCCTGAGCGGCGCGAGCTGTTCGGCGAGATGTCGGTCGAAGACAACCTGCTGCTCGGCGGCTTCTACCAGTGGCGCAAGGGCAAGCGCGACCAGCGCGCGCGCATGGAGGAAGTGTTCGAGATATTCCCGCGCCTGCGCGAGCGCAAGCCCCAGATGGCCTCGACGCTCTCGGGCGGCGAACGCCAGATGCTCGCCATCGGCCGTGCGCTGATGGCCCGGCCGCGCCTCCTGATGCTCGACGAACCCTCGCTGGGCCTCGCGCCGCTGGTCGTGCGCGAAGTGCTGCGCGTGGTCTCGCAACTGCGAAGCCACGGCGTCTCCGTGCTGCTGGTGGAGCAGAACGCGCGTGCCGCGCTGCAGGTGGCCGACCGCGCCTATGTGCTGGAGATGGGCGCCGTGGCGCTCGAAGGCAACGCACGCGAACTGCTGCACGACCAACGAATCATCGACACCTACCTGGGCATCGGCAACCGCAACGCGGAACCCGCCGTCGCCTGAACCCCAGACGCTCAAGGACTTTCATGACCACCCTTCAAAGCTACATCGCCGGCCGCTGGATCGGCAAAGAGGGCGCGCAGCAACTGCGCAGCGCCGTCAACGGCAAGCCCGTGGCCAGCACGCACGCCGAGGCCATCGACTTCGCCGAAGCGCTGCAGTACGCACGCCGCACCGGCATCCCCGCGCTCATGAAGCTCGACTTCCAGCAGCGCGCCGAGCGCCTGAAGGCGCTGGCCAAGTACCTCGCAGCGAACAAGGAAACGCTCTACGCCGTCTCGGCCCACACGGGCGCCACGCGCGCCGACAGCTGGATCGACATCGAGGGCGGCGCCGGCACGCTGAGCGCCTACGCCGGCATCGGCTCCAACGAGCTGCCCTCGGGCAACCTGGTGCACGAAGGCCCGGCCTTCCCGCTCGGCAAGAAGGGCGGCTTCGCGGGCACGCACATCCTGGTGCCGCGCGGCGGCGTGGCGGTGCACATCAACGCCTTCAACTTTCCGGTGTGGGGCCTGCTCGAGAAGTTCGCGCCCAGCTTTCTCGCGGGCATGCCGTGCATCGGCAAGCCGGCTTCGGCCACCAGCTACCTCACCGAGGCGGCGGTGCGGCTCATCGTGCAGTCGGGCATCCTCCCCGAGGGCAGCCTGCAACTGGTGATCGGCGGCACGGGCGACCTGCTCGACCGCCTCGAAGGGCCGGACGTGGTCACCTTCACCGGCTCGGCCGACACCGCCGCCAAGCTGCGCGTGCATCCGAACATCGTGCGCCAGTCGATCCCGTTCAACGCCGAGGCCGACTCGCTCAACTGCGCGATCCTCGCGCCCGACGTGACGCCCGACGACGAGGAGTTCGATCTCTTCGTGAAGGAAGTGGCACGCGAGATGACGACCAAGGCCGGCCAGAAGTGCACGGCCATCCGCCGCGCGATCGTGCCGCGCCAGCACCTCGATGCGGTGGCCGAGCGCCTGCGCGCGCGGCTGGCCAAGACCGTCATCGGCGATCCGTCGCACGAAGAGGTGCGCATGGGCGCCCTCGCCTCGCATGCGCAACAGGCCGACGTGGCCGAGCGCGTGGCCACGCTGCTGCAGGGCGCCGAGCTGGTCTACGGCGAGCGCGACGGCTTCTCGCCCGTGGGCGACGGCGTGAGCGAAGGCGCCTTCTTCGCGCCCACGCTGCTCCTGAGCCGCAAGCCCCTCGAACACGATGCGGCGCACGACGTCGAGGCCTTCGGCCCCGTCAGCACGCTCATGCCCTATGACGGCATCGACGAAGCGCTGGCCCTGGCCGCACGCGGCCGCGGCAGCCTCGTCGGCACGCTGGTCACGCGCGATCCGGCCGTCGCAGCCAAGGCCATTCCGGTCGCTGCCGCATGGCACGGGCGCCTCCTGGTGCTCGACCGCGAAGCCGCCACAGAATCGACCGGCCACGGCTCGCCGCTGCCGCAACTCAAGCACGGCGGCCCCGGCCGCGCGGGCGGCGGCGAAGAGCTCGGCGGCCTGCGCGCCGTGAAGCACTACCTGCAGCGCGCCGCGGTGCAGGGCTCGCCCACGATGCTGGCCGCGATCACCGGCGAGCACGTGCGCGGCGCGGCCGTGCGCGAGAGCGAGGTGCATCCCTTCCGCAGCTATTTCGAGGACCTGCGCATCGGCGACTCGCTGCTCACCCACCGCCGCACCGTCGGCGAGGCCGACATCGTGGCCTTCGGCGGCATCTCGGGCGACTATTTCTACATGCACTTCGACGAGGTCGCGGCGAAGGAGTCGCCCTTCGGCAGGCGCATCGCGCACGGCTACTTCGTGCTGTCGGCGGCCGCGGGCCTGTTCGTCTCGCCCGCACCCGGCCCGGTGCTCGCCAACTACGGCCTGGACACGCTGCGTTTCGTCAAGCCCGTGGGCATCGGCGACACCATCCGCGCGCGCCTGACCTGCAAGCGCAAGATCGATCGCAACAAGAAGGACGCAAGCGGCCAGGGCCAGGGCGTGGTGGCGTGGGACGTGGAGGTGACGAACCAGGATGGCGACGTGGTCGCCAGCTACGATATCCTGACCCTCGTCTCCAAGAAACCGGAAACCACCTGATGTTCGATCTCACGGGAAAAGTCGCGCTCGTCACCGGCGGCAATGGCGGCATTGGCCTCGGCATGGCGCAAGGCCTCGCGAAGGCGGGCGCGCGCGTCATCGTCGCGGCGCGCAATGCCGAGAAGTCGGCGGCCGCGGTCCAGGCGCTGAAGGCATTGGGCAGCGACAGCTTCGCGCTCGAAGTCGATGTGAGCGACGAAGCCTCGGTGCAGAAAGCCTTCGATGACGCGGCCGCGCGCTGCGGCCGGCTCGACATCCTCGTGAACAACGCCGGCACCACGGTGCGCAAGCCCGTCGACCAGCTCTCGCTGGACGAGTGGAACAAGGTGCTGGGCACCAACCTCACGAGCGCCTTCCTCTGCAGCCGCGCCGCGCACCCGCACCTCAAGAAGGCGGGCGGCGGCAAGATCATCAACATCGGCTCGATGATGTCGATCTTCGGTGCGCCCTACGCGCCGGCCTATGCCGCGAGCAAGGCGGGCATCGTGCAGCTCACCAAGTCGACCGCGCTCTCGTGGGCGGCCGACAACATCCAGGTCAACGCGATCCTGCCCGGCTGGTTCGAGACCGAACTCACCGACGGCGCGCGCAGCCAGATTCCGGGCCTGTACGACCGCGTGGTGGCCCGCGCCGCCGCCGGCCGCTGGGGCCAGCCGGCCGACATCGCCGGCACCGCGGTGTTTCTCGCGAGCCCCGCATCCGACTACGTGACGGGCACGGCCATTCCGGTCGACGGCGGGTTTTCTATCTCTGGCTGAAGACGGGCGGCCCGTGTAGATTCGGCCGCCATGCTCTTCTGGTTCCAGATCTTCCTTCTCGTCGCCGGCACCGCCGCGCTGCTCTATGTCTCGCGCGGGCCGCTGAGCCAGCCCGGCTCGCACGGCTTCTACCGCTTCTTCGCGTGGGAATGCATGCTGGTGCTGATCGTGGTGAACCTGCCGGTGTGGCATGTCGACCCGCTCTCGTTCACCCAACTGCTCTCCTGCGTGTTCCTGGCGCTGTCGATCTGGCTGCCGATCCACGCGGTGCGGCTGCTCAAGGCGCAGGGCAAGCCCACCGAGGCGCGCAACGACGACCCTGCCCTCTACGGTTTCGAAAAGACCTCCTCCCTCGTGACCTCGGGCGCCTTCCGCTACATCCGCCACCCGATGTACACCGCGCTGATGCTGCTGGCCTGGGGCGCCTTCCTCAAGCAGTTCACCTGGCTCACGCTGGCGCTGGTGCTGGCGGCCACGCTGCTGCTGGTGCTGACGGCGCTGCGCGACGAGAAGGAATGCATCGCGCATTTCGGCGACACCTACCGCGACTACATGCGTGGCACGCGGCGCTTCATTCCTTTCGTGCTGTAGCCGGCCTTAGCGGCCGCGCATCCACCGCCTCGCCATCGACGATGAAATGCCCGCCCGCCACGTGGTGCAGCGTGCGCAGTTCGTCGTGGCCGGTGAAGTTCCAGCGCCCGTTCTCGAACACGCGTGCATCGGCCTGCGCGGCAATCACCTCGCCGAGGAAGAGGTCGTAGCGCTGCTGGATCGGCGGCTCGGGCAGCAGCCGGCATTCGAGCCAGGCCGCGCAGCCTTCGAGCAATGGCGCATCGGTCGCGGTGCCGGCGAAGGTCTCGAGGCCGTAGGCCGCGAACTTGTCGCGCCCCGAGGTCTCGACGATCTCGCGGCCCGAGCTGTTGCCCAGCGCTTCGGTCAGGTCGAGCTGCGCGCGCACCGGCACCTGCAGCGCGAAGGTGCCCGCGCCTTCGAGCAGCACGCGCGTCCAGGTGCTCTTGTCGAGCACCACGGCCACCTTGGGCGGATCGAAGTCCAGCGGCATCGCCCATGCGGCCGCCATGATGTTGCGCTGCCCGCCGTGCGCGGCACTCACGAGGACGGTGGGGCCGTGGTTGAGCAGGCGGTAGGCCTTGGCCAGAGGGACGGGGCGGCGATGCGAAGACGAAGAGGCGTTCATGAAGTCGTCGGAAAATGAAGCAGGAACCGAGGCCGAAGCGGCAGAAGCGTCGCACAAAGCCCGCCCTTCGTCATCCTCCACCCCGGAGCAGCCCTTCATGGACCCCTCGAAAGCCAGCCGTACCGCCCTCGCCACCTCGCTGATGCGGGCCATCCACACGCGCAGCGACCCCGCGCCGCTGCTGCACGACCCGTGGGGCGATCGCCTCGTGCCGCAGTCCGTGCAGGCCGACATGCGCGCATCGGCCATGGCGCGGCTGGACCCCGCACTGCGCGCCGGGGCCGATCCGGGCCGGGTGCTGGACGCGGCGATGCGCGCGAACCCGGCCTATGCCGGCGTCATCCTGCGCAGCCGCTACACCGAGGACATGCTCCAGGCCGCGGTCGGGCGCGGCATCACGCAGTACGTGCTCGTCGGCGCGGGCTTCGACAGCTTCCTGTGCCGCCGCCCCGCCTGGGCCGAAGGGCTGCAGATCTTCGAGGTGGACCATCCCGCGACGCAGCAGCTCAAGCGCGAGTGCCTGCAGCACTGCGGCATCGCCGAGCCCGAGAGGGTGCATTTCGTGGCGGCGGACCTGTCCGAGGAAACGCTGCAATCGGCCCTGGCGCGTTCGCCCTTCCAGCCGGCGCAACCCACCTTCTTCTCGTGGCTCGGCGTCACGGTGTACCTGACGCGCGAGGCCAATCTCGCGACGCTGCGCGCCATCGCTTCCTCGGCGCCGGCCGGCAGCGAACTGGTCTTCACGTACGTCGACGAAGCGGTGTTCCGCCCCGAAAATCCCGGCAACGAGGCATTCGACAAGCTGCGCAGCAGCGTGTCTTCCGTCGGGGAGCCTTTTCTCTCGGGCTTCGATCCCGCGACGCTGGCGCCGGTGCTGCTGCAAACCGGCCTTCAACTGATCGAGAACCTCGACCGCGAGCAGGCCGTGGTCCGCTACGACCCTGTGGACGCGAACGGCCTTCGGAAGGGCAACGCAGGCTACATGGCGCACGCCCGCGTCGTCAGCGCTGCGCCGCCTGCCGCCTGAACTCGCTCGGGCTTCCGCCCGTGTGGTCGCGGAACACGCGGCTGAAGTGCGAGAGGTTGCTGAAGCCCGAGGCCAGCGCGATGTCGGTGATGGAGCGCGCCGCGTTCGCCGGATCGAGCAGCCCGCGAATGCTGGCCGCGAGCCGCTGGTGGAGGATGTAGCCGGTCAGCGTGTCATCGTCGCCCGCGAAGGCGCTGTGCAGCAGGCGCTTGCTGCAGCGCAGGGCCTGCGCCATGCCGTCGATCGAAAGCGACGGGTCGTGCAGGTTCTGCGCCACGTAATGCTGGATGCGGTCTTTCAGCGCCTCGCGCTGGGTGCGCGGCGTGCTCTGTCCCGCGAGCTCCATCAACGACAGCCGCACCAGCTGGATCAGCAACTCGCCCGCGCCGCGCGCCGCCGCCTCGCTCATGAAGGGCAGCTCGAGGTACGTGTTGCGCATGGTCTCCAGCGCCACGCGCGAGATGCCGCTGTCGCCGCCGATGCGGCGCGCCACGAGGTCGGCGAGCGGCAACGTGGGCGAGGCGACCTGGTCCTTCGGCAACATCACGATCAGGTGGTCGCTGCGCTCGGGGTTCTCCACGTGGTAGTCGAGCGTGGTGTCGTAGAGCGTCCATCCGCCCGAACGCACCGCGGCGGCGCGGCCACGCTGCGTGACCTCGGCCGAGCCCTGCCAGGGCGCGACGATCTTCAGGTAGGGCGCATCGCTCAGGCGCGCCATCTGCGGGGTGCGCAGCACGCGGTGGCGATTCGCCTCGAGCCGCGTGAGGATCACGTCGCCCGCATGCGAGGCCGCGATGTGGCCGTCGAAATCGCTGTCGCCGTACAGGTCGGAGCCGAGGCCGCCGAAATGCCGCCACACCCACTCGCACCACTGCGGCCCGCGCTCCTTCGGCGGGATCGGGTCGGTGGACAGCAGCAGGGACTCGGTCATGGGCGGCGGCGACAGATGGCAGCGCATTGTGAAGCGCCGGACGGACCTCCGGCCTTGCGGGTTAACCACTAGCCGGCTGCACGCTGGGTCAAGTGCTTTGTGCGCGGCGGGCACAGCGCCCGGAGGCCCCCTTTCCTACGATTCCGGCAGCGGGCGCACACCGACGCCCGGAGGAGACTTTCATCATGCTGCACGCCACCCGCCGCCGCTGGATCCAGGGGACCGCCACCGCCCTCGGAACGGCCGCCGTCGCCCCGCGCCTGTTCGCGCAGAACGGGCCCGTCCGCATCGGCTATGCCATCGCACGCACCGGGCCATGGGCGGCCGGCGCGCAGGTGAGCCAGGAGCCCAACTACCTGCTGTGGGCCGAGCAGGTCAACGCCGCGGGCGGGCTCTCGGTGAAGGGCGCCAGGCGGCCCATCGAACTGATCGGCTACGACGACCGCAGCGAAACCGAGACCTGCGTGCGCACCTTCGAGAAGCTGATGGGCAGCGACAAGGTCGACCTCGTGCTGCCGCCGTGGGGATCGGGCGCCAACTTCGCGGTCGCGCCGCTGGCCAACCGCTTCGGCTATCCGCTGCTCGCGCCCACCGCGCTCTCGCGCAAGCTCATCGACATGCGCCTGCCGTTCTTCTTCTCGCTCTTGCAGCAGCCCGACAAAATGATGGGCGCGCTGGTCGACATGCTGGTGGCGAACAACGTGAAGACCATCGCCATCGTCTACATGGACGACCTGTTCGGGCTGGAAAACTTCGCCGCGCTCAACAACGCGCTGAAGAAGACCCAGATCCAGGTGCTCGACCGCAAGAGCTACCCGCTCGGCGTGAAAGACCTCGCGCCCGTGCTGCGCACGATGAAGGACCTGAACCCCGACGCCTTCATCGGCATCACCTACCCCCCGGACACCATCCTCGCGAGCCGGCAGGCGCGCGAGGTGGGCTTCAACCCGAAGTACTTCTACGCCTCGGTGGGCACCGCCTTCCAGCTCTACAAGAACGTGATGGCCGCCAACACCGAGGGCGTGATCGGCATGGGGTCGTGGAACGGCAAGACCAGCCCCGAGGCCAAGGCGTATTTCGACGCGCACACGAAGAAGTTCGGCAAGGAGCCCGACCGCTGGGCCAGCGGCCATGCGTGGGCGGGCCTGCAGATCCTGCAGCAGGCGGTGGAAAAAGCGGGCCTCGACCGCAAGGCGCTGCGCGAGCAGATCGCGAAGAACGAGTTCAAGACCATCCTCGGGCCGATCCGCTTCGAGGGCAGCGAGAACGCGTCGATCCCCGGCACCGTCTCGCAATGGCAAGGCAGCGACTTCGAAGTGGTGTGGCCCAAGGACCGCGCCACCGCGCAACTGATGCCGAAGCCGGCCTGGAAATAACAGCGTGTCGTTCTCTGGATGGGCCGAGCTCCTGGCCGGCGGATTGATCACGGGCGGCATCTATGCGCTGGTCGCCATCGGGCTGAACCTGCAGTACGGGCTGATGCGCATCATGAACATCTCGCACGGCGAGTTCCTGATGCTCGGCGCCTTCCTGACATGGTGGGCGCACACGGCGCTGGGCATCTCGCCGCTGGTCTTCATGCCGGTGGCGTTCGCGGTGCTGATGGCGCTGGGCATGGCGGTGCACTGGCTGTGCTTCCGGCAGGTGGCGGCGCGCGCACCGAACGTCGACGTGTTCGAGGCGCGCAGCCTGATGGTGGGATTCGGGCTGATGTTCCTCGTTCAGAACACGGCGCTCCTCGTCTGGGGCGGTGATCTGCGCGGCTACGACTACCTGGCCGAACCGGTGCAGTTGGGCGAGATGCGCTTCACCGCCAACAAGCTGGTGCTGTTCGGCGTGGCGCTGGCGTTGAGCATCGCGCTCATCGCGCTGCTCAAGCTCACGCTGCTGGGCAAGGCGGTGCGCGCGCTGATGCAGTCGCCCACCGGCGCGCAGCTCGTGGGCATCAACACGAAGCGGCTGCACCCGCTGATGTTCGGCATCGGCCTTGGCCTCTCGGGTGTGGCGGGCGCGCTCCTGTCGATGACTTACGAAATCTCGCCCTCGATGGGCGAGCCCTACACCGTGACGGCGCTGATCGTCATCACCCTCGGCGGCTTCGGCAGCATCGCGGGCAGCCTCGTCGGCGGCCTGCTGCTGGGCGTGGTGGAAGCGCTGGGCATGCACTACACGAGCCCCTCGCTCAAGATGCTGCTGTCGTATGCCGTGTTCATCGGCGTGCTGATCTGGCGGCCCAACGGACTGTTCTCCCGCAAATGATTTCCCTCCTTCAAAACAAGCCCTGGTGGGTGCTCGCGGCGGGCCTCGTGCTGGCCGCGGCGGTGCCGTGGATCGCGTCCGAGTTCATCGCCTCGGTGGCGCTCGGCTGCCTGATGTACATCGCGCTGGCCACGAGCTGGTCGTTGTTCTGCGGCGCCACTCGATACCTGTCGCTGGCAACCTCGGCCTTCTTCGGGCTCGGCGCGTATGCGAGTGCCACGCTGCTCGAAGTGCTGCCGTGGCCGCTGGTCATCCTCTCCGGCGCGGCCATCGCGAGCGCGGTGGCGGTGCTGATGGGCGCGGCGGTGCTGCACCTGCGCGGCACCTACTTCGCGGTGCTGACCTTCGGCATGACGGAGCTGATCCGCCATGCGGTCACCTTCGTGGAGAAGCAGGTCTCGGGCACGGTGGGCCGCGTGCTCACCGTGGTGCCGTCGAACGAGACGGTCTACCTCACGGTGCTGGCGATTGCCGCTGCCGCCATCGCCACGGCGATGCTGGTCAAGCGCAGCCGCTTCGGCCTCGCGTTGGCCGGCATCGGCGCCGACGAGCAACGCGCGCAAACGCTCGGCGTCGATACGCGCCGCGT
This sequence comes from Variovorax boronicumulans, assembly GCF_030812215.1. Classification (GTDB taxonomy): domain Bacteria; phylum Pseudomonadota; class Gammaproteobacteria; order Burkholderiales; family Burkholderiaceae_C; genus Variovorax; species Variovorax boronicumulans_C. The sequence goes on from NZ_JAUSSG010000009.1 coordinate 343,539, forward strand.
GAAGATCGCGGGCTTCGCGCTCACCGCTGCCTTCGCCGGTGCAGTAGGCGCAGCCATGGCGGTGCGCTGGACCTACATCGACCCGCCCGCGGTGTTCAGCCCCTTCATCGGTTTCCAGACCGTGCTGATCGCGATGATCGGCGGCGCCGCGAGCATCGGCGGGCCGGTCGCCGCGGCCATCGTCTTCAGCCTGCTCTCGGAGACGCTGCGGCTGCAGCTGCCCTACGGCTACATGATGGTGCTCGGACTCCTGCTGATCCTGTGCGTGATGTACCTGCCCAACGGCCTCGCATCGCTCTGGCAACGCAAGGTGACGGCATTGCGGAGGCACGGCCATGAATAGCGCGCAGCCTCTTCTCGAAGCGCGCGAACTCACCGTGCGCTTCGGCGGACTCACCGCAGTCGACGCCGTGAGCGCGACGCTGCACGCGGGCGAGCTGGTCGGCATCATCGGCCCGAACGGCGCGGGCAAGACGACCTTCTTCAACGCGATCTCCGGCGTGGTCATGCCGACCTCGGGACGGCTGCTGGTCGAAGGCGATGTCGACCTCACGCGGCGCGGCCCGCATCTCTACGCAGCGCACGGCATCGCGCGAACCTTCCAGACGCCGCGCGTGATGGCAGACATGACACTCGAGGACAACGTGCGCTTCGGCATGCAGTTCGCGGGACGCCATCGCACGCCCATCGCGGGGCTGGGCAGCACCGGCGAGATCCTCGACATGCTGGGCCTTGGCCACCTCGCGAAGAACATCGCGGCCGATGTCACGCCCTCGCAGCAGCGGCTGCTCGAGATCGGCATGGCGCTCGGTACCCGGCCGCGCGTGCTGCTGCTCGATGAGGTGGCGGCGGGCCTCACTGAAGCGGAAGTGGACGCGATGGCCCGGCGCATCCGCAAGCTGCGCGACGACCACGGCCTCACGGTCGTGTGGATCGAGCATGCGGTCGCGACGCTCTTGAAATACGTCGAGCGCGTGCTGGTGCTGCACCAGGGCCGCAAGATCGCCGACGGCACGCCCGCTGAAGTCGTGCGCAATGCCGAGGTGGTCGAGGCCTATCTTGGCGACGAGATGGAGGCCACGGCATGAGCGCCGCGCCGGGCCGCCCCAAGCAAGCTCGCACCGCAGTGCGAAGCACGAAGGTACTTCAATGAGCACCGCGCAACTCACCGTGCGCGGCCTCTCCGCGGGCTACCACGGCTTCCAGGTGATCCAGGGCATGGACCTCGATGTGCGGCCCGGCGTCACCGTCGTGCTCGGACCCAACGGTGCGGGCAAGACCACGCTGCTCAAGGCGCTGGCGGGGCTGCTGCCGCGCACCGGCGACGCGGTGCTCGACGATGCGGCCTTGCCTTCAGGCGACGCCACCGCCTGCGTGCGCCGCGGCCTCGCGCTGGTGGCCGAGGGGCGCCAGCTCTTCCCGCAGATGACCGTCACCGAGAACCTCGAACTCGGCGGCTGGCTGCTGCCGGCGCGGCTGCGCAGCGAGCGCCTCGCGCGCGCCTTCGAGGACTTTCCGCGCCTGAAGGAACGCGCCACGCAACTGGCCGGCACGATGAGCGGCGGCGAGCAGCAGATGGTCGCCGTGGCGCGCGCCATGATGAGCGGCCCCCGTCTCCTCATGCTCGACGAGCCTTCGCTCGGCCTCGCGCCGCGCATGGTCGACGAGCTGCTGGCCATCGTGCGCCGCATCGCGTCGCAGGGCGTGACCGTGCTGATGGTCGAGCAGAACGTGCGCAAGGCCCTGCAGGCCGCCGACCGCGGCTACGTGCTCGAACGCGGACGCGTGGTCGCCTCGGGCGAGGCACGGGCGCTGCTCGATTCCGACGTGGTGCGGCAGGCCTACCTGGGCGTCGCCTGACGCCCTCCCGCCCTCTCCCCCTCTTTCTCAAAGGACACACCTCATGACCGACGTTTTCATGTTCATCGACGGCGAGCACCGCTCGGCCTCGGGCGGCGCCACCTTCGAGCGCCGCAATCCGCTGGATGGCGGCGTTGCCACCCGCGCGCCCTCGGGCACGCCGACCGATGCGGTCGCGGCCGTAGAGGCCGCACAGCGCGCCTTCGCCACCTGGTCGCAGACCGGCCCCGGCGAACGCCGCGCGCTGCTGCAGAAGGCGGCGCATGCGCTCGAATCGCGCGCCGATGCGTTCATCCAGGCCATGGCTCGCGAGACCGGCGCGTCGGCCCAGTGGGCCGGGTTCAACGTGCACCTCGCGGCGGGCCTGCTCACCGAGGCCGCGTCGCTCACCACGCAGATCAGCGGTGAAGTGATTCCGTCGGACGTACCCGGCAGCCTCGCCATGGGCATGCGCCAGGCAGCGGGCGTGGTGCTCGGCATCGCGCCGTGGAACGCGCCCGTGATCCTCGCCACGCGCGCCATTGCCACGCCGCTCGCCTGCGGCAACACCGTGGTGCTCAAGGGCTCGGAGCTGTGCCCCGAGACGCACGCACTCATCGTCGAGGCGCTGAACGAAGCAGGCCTGCCGAAGGGCGTCGTCAACTTCGTGACCAACGCGCCCGCCGATGCCGGCGCGGTGGTCGAGGCGATGGTGGCGCACCCTGCAGTGCGGCGCATCAACTTCACCGGCTCCACGCGCGTGGGCCGGCTCATCGCGCAGACCTGCGCCAAGTACCTGAAGCCCGCCGTGCTGGAGCTCGGCGGCAAGGCGCCACTCGTGGTGCTGGACGATGCCGACATCGACGCCGCGGTGAACGGCGCCATCTTCGGCGCGTTCGCCAACTCGGGGCAGATCTGCATGTCGACCGAGCGCATCGTGGTGGACAACGCCATCGCCGATGAATTCGTCGCGAAGTTCGCAGCGCGCGCGCAAGGCCTGCCGCTCGGCGATCCGCGCGAAGGCCCCGTCGTGCTGGGTTCGGTGGTGGACATGAGCACCGTCGCGCGCTGCAACGCGCTGATCGACGATGCGCTCGCCAAGGGGGCGAAGCTGGTCTGCGGCGGCAAGGCCACCAGCACGCTGATGCCCGCGACCGTGCTCGACCACGTGACCGCGGCCATGGATATCTACCGCGAGGAGTCCTTCGGCCCTGTGAAGGCCGTCGTGCGCGTGAACGGCGTGGAAGAAGCCGTCGCCACCGCGAACGACAACGAGTTCGGCCTGTCGTCCGCCGTGTTCGGCCGCGACGTGGCGCGCGCGTGGAACGTGGCGCGCCGCATCGAAGCGGGCATCTGCCACGTCAACGGTCCGACCGTGCACGACGAGGCGCAGATGCCTTTCGGCGGCGTCAAGTCATCGGGCTATGGGCGGTTCGGCGGCCGGGCCGGTGTCGAGGCGTTCACCGAACTGCGCTGGCTCACGGTGCAGACGACGCCGCGGCACTACCCGTTCTGAGGGACTACAGCGCCGCGATTTCCTGCGTGACCCGCAGGAATTTCTCCACATCCGCCATCGAATGGCAGTGCAGCGGCGACACGCGCACCGTGCCTTCGAGCCCGAAGGATTCGAGCATCCGCTTCGAATAGATGCTCGTGGCCACGCGCTCGTACACCGTGACGCCGCGCTTGCCGTACTCCACCACCGCCTGCGTGCAGTCGATGCGGTCGAAGCCGATGCCCAGGATCAGGTCGCGCTTCGTCAAGTCTTCGTGGTCGAGGAACACTTCGACGCCCCGCATCTCGCGCAGCCCGGTCGCGTTGCCCGTGCCGTCGAGCAGCGCGGCGAGCAGCGCGCGCTCGTGCAGTTCGATGCGCCCGATGCCCTCGACGAACAGCGCGCGACGCTCCGTGGCCTCGGTGAACTGGCGGCCGATCCAGCAGACGTAGTCCACGATTTCGGTGAGTGCCGCGAATTGCCACGGCGCGGAACTGCCCAGGTCCCAGTAGTCCGGCTTCTTGCCTGCGAGCTTGTGGTGCGGCAGCACGGCCGCGCGGTCGGACACCCACGAGAGCCCCGAGCCGCGGCAGCCGAAGAACTTGTACGGCGCGAGGTTGATGCCGTCCACCGGCGTCTTCTCGAGATCGATGAGGCCGTGCGGCGCGTGCTGCACCGCGTCCACGAGGATGTAGAGGTCGGGCTTGATGGCGCGCGCGCGGCGCACGATCTCGGCCATGTCGAGCTTCGCGCCCGAGATGTTCGAGGCGTAGATCACGTTGAGCAGGCAGGTGTCTTTGTCGACGAGGCGAACGATCTCTTCCACATCGATGCCGCCCGTCACCGGGTTGCTCTTCGCCACGCGCAGCTCGCGGCCGAGCCGGTCGGCGTAGAGGCTCATCGCGTCGAAGGCCGAGGGATGCTCCAGCACCGTCGTGACCATGTTCGTGCCCGGCACGTTCTCGGCCACCGCGCGCACCATGTCGAACATCGCGCCCGAGGCTGTGAGCGAGGCGTAGACGCTCCCGCCCTTGGCATTGAGGATCGTGCGCAGGTCGTCGGCGGCCTTCGCCTGGATCTGCTGCAGCTCGACCGCGGTCGCGTGGATGCGCTCGGCGTTGTCGGGAATCGCATCGACCTGTGCGAAGCGCTCGGCCGCGGCCTTGAGCCGGAACGAGCCGCCGGCGTTGTCGAAGTACAGGCGTTCGCGGCCGTGGTGGTCGCGGTCGACCAGCAGGAAGCGCGCCTTCACCTCGCGCATCAGCGCATCGGAAAACGCGAGGCCGCGGGGGTGGTTTTCAAGCATGGTCGCCATGTGCGTGCTCAGACGCCCTTGTTGTTCGGGTTCTTGTAGATGTCGCGCACCGCATCGGACATCGGGAAATTCATGTTCGCGTTCTTCGGCGGAATCGGCGACATGAACCATTTCGCATAGAGTTGCTCGATGGCGCCCGACTTCATGAGGCCGGTGACCGTTTCATCGACCAGCGCCTTGAACTGCGGGTCGTCCTTGCGCAGCATGATCCCGTAGGGCTCCTGGCGCAGCGACTCCTTCAGGAGCTTGTACTCGCCCGGGTTGGTGGCGCTGGCGATCATGCCGGCGAGTTGCACGTCGTCGAGCACGTAGGCGTCGGCGCGGCCGGTCGAGAGCAGCAGGAAGCCGTCGGACGTGTCCTTGCCCGCGATCTCGTTCACCTCGATCGTGCCGCTCTTGCGCGCGCCGCGCAGCAGCTGGATCGAGGTGCTGCCCGAGACGGTGGCCACGTTCTTGCCGTTGAGGTCGGCCAGCGCGTTGATGCCCGAGCTCTTGCGCACCGCGGCGGTGATGTTGGTCACGAAGTGGCTCGGCGCGAAGTCGACCTGCGCCTGGCGCTGCGTGGTGTTGGTGGTGGTCGCGCAGTCGAGGTCGACCGTGCCGTTCTGCAAGAGCGGAATGCGGTTGGTCGAGTTGAGCATCGTGTAGCGCACCTCGATCTTCGCGAGGCCGAGCTTGGCCTTCACCGCATCGACGATCTTCAGGCAGATGTCGTTCGTGAAGCCGATGGGCGCGCTGTCGGCGCTGAGCTTGTAGGAGAACGGAATCTGGCTGTCGCGCGCGCCGATCTGGATCGTGCCGCTCTCCTTGATCTTCTGCAGCGTGCCGCCGTCCTGGGCGCTGGCGGCGCCGCAGGCGAAGGCGAGGGTGAGTCCCAGGGCGAGAGGCAGTTTGAAGAAGTCCATGGCGTGTATTCCTTGGTTTGCAGTGAGGGGGTGGGCTGGGCGAATCTTCTGCGTCTCGATGAATTTCTAAAAGCGATTTTTTGTGATCGAATTGCATGAACAAAAGCGTTCTATTGCATCGTTCGCAGAGGAGACCCGCGCCGTGATGACCTTCAAGCAACTCGAAGCCCTCTACTGGATCGGCCAGCTCGGCGGCTTTGCGCAGGCCGCGAACCAGCTGCACACCTCGCAGTCGGCCGTCTCCAAGCGGGTGCACGAGCTGGAGCTGCTGTTCGACACCGAGCTCTTCGACCGCAGCCAGCGCAGCGCGCGCCTCACCGAAAAGGGCGAGGAGATGTTCGTGCTCGCCAAGCGCCTGCTGGAGCAGCGCGATGCCGCAGTCGAGCAGTTCGGCAAGCCCGGCGTGGTGGAGCGCCGCATCCGCATCGGCGTGACCGAGCTCACCGCGATGACGTGGCTGCCGCGGCTGGTCGGCCTGATCCAGCAGCACTACCCCAAGGTGATCCTGGAGCCCGACGTGGACGACAGCCTGCAGCTGCGCGACAAGCTCCTGGTCGATGCGCTCGACGTGGTCATCGTGCCCGACACCTTCGCCGACTCGCGCATGCAGAGCAAGGTCATCGGCAAGGTCAAGAGCGCGTGGATGTGCAAGCCCGGCGTGGTGCAGACGACGGGCACCGTGCGCCTGCACGACCTCGCGCGGCACCGCATGCTGGTGCAGGGCAACAACTCGGGCACCGGGCGCGCCTACGACGCATGGATGAAGGACCAGGGCGTGCAGCCATCGAACGTGATCGTGGTGAGCAACCTCGTCGCGCTCACCGGGCTCACCGTGTCGGGGCTGGGCGTGAGCTACCTGCCGCGCGAATGCCTCGCGCCGCTGGTCGCGGCCGGCATGCTGTCGGTGATCGAGGTCACGCCGCCGCTGCCGGTGGTGCGCTACGTGGCCATGCACAAGGGCGAGCACCGCAGCGCGCTCACCTCGTCGATCGTGATGCTGGCGCAGGAATGCTGCGATTTCACGCGCATGTTCCAGGCGCAGGCGGAAGACGAAGAGGCAGCGGCGCGCTGAGTTCGGCAGGCGCCGTCTCCGGTCCCTTGTTGCGCAGCGAACGCCGTGTTCGCTACGGGAAAAGCACATGCCTTGCAGGCAGAGCGCAGCTGAAAATCTATTTCAATATTTCAGAAATTGACGGCAATATCGGCGACATAGCTCGACATCCAGCTCAATTCGATGGGAATAAGAAAAAACCTTTCAATTTTCAGTCGAACTCGCAAATGAGTACCCGCGCATAAGACGCAACGCAGGCTCCTTCTTTCTCTGCCCCCACCGTCGCCAAGACGTCCTTCAGAAAGTGCCCATGACCATCACCGTGACACGCCAGGATGCGCGCTACAACACCCTGAAAAAGGGCTTCAACCTGCGATGGCCTTCCACGGAGGCGGATGCGGCTTCGCGCATCGAGTTGGCGGAAACCCCGGGCGATGCCGCGGCGGCGTTGCAGCGCATCGTCGATGCGGGCCTGCGGCCCACGTTGCGCAGCGGTGGACATTGCTATGAAGACTTCGTCTCCAACAACCCCGATGGCGCGATCCTCGACCTGAGCCTGCTCAGCGGCGCAAGCACCGGCAAGACAGACGGGCGCTACCGCATCGGCCCCGGCACACAGAACTGGAACGGCTACCTCGAGCTCTACAAGCAGAGCAACGTCACGCTCCCCGGCGGCTCCTGCTATTCAGTGGGCGCGGGCGGGCACATCTGCGGCGGCGGCTACGGGCTCCTGTCGCGCCTGCAGGGGCTCACGGTCGACTGGCTCTCGGCGGTGGACATCCTCACCGTCGATGCGCGAGGCAAGGTCGTGCCGCGCACCGTGGACGCGACCCGCGATCCCGAGCTGTTCCGTGCCTGCCGCGGCGCGGGCGGCGGCAACTTCGGCGCGATCACCAGCTACGTGTTCGACACCCTGCCGACGGCGCCGCGCGAGGTGGCGCTCGCGGTGGTCGCGTTCGACTGGGCCACCATGACGCCGGCTCGCTTTGCCGAACTGCTCTCCATCTACGGCGACTACTGGGCCACGCGCGGCAAGTCGCCGGACACCTGGGGCATGTTCTCGCTGCTCAAGCTCACGCACCGCTCGTCGGGCCAGATCGTGATGCTCACGCAGTTCTGCAACCCCGACGGCACCTGCAACGACCTGACGGTGCTCAACGATTTCCTCGACCGCTTCCGCGCCTGCTCGCCAGTGCCGCTGAAAGGCCGCACACCCGGCGTGGGCCCGGCGCCGCAGCGCGATACGGGGCAGCTGCTGTGCTCCAAGCCGCACACCGTGACGCGCTACGACTGGCTCACGGCCACGCAGTACCTCAACGGCTCGGGCGAGAACCAGCGCGGCAAGTACAAGTCGGCCTACATGAAGCAGAACTTCACCGCCCGCGAGGCGCAACGCATCTACGCGCACCTCACGCGCACGATGCCCGGCGTCGACCTGAGCCAGTCGCTGGTGCAGGTCGATTCCTATGGCGGCGCGGTCAACAAGCCCGAACGCATCGGCGACACCGCCGTGCCGCAGCGCGCATCGATCATGAAGCTGCAGTACCAGACCTACTGGCGCAGCGCGGCGGACGATGCGGGCCACCTGCGCTGGATCAGCGATTTCTACCGCGACGTGTACGGCACGCCCGACGTGCCCGAACGCTACGCGGGCACGCCCTACCCTGGCGAGCGCTACGAAGGCTGCTACATCAACTACCCGGACAACGACATGCTGGCGTACCCGTTCTGGGCGCAGCTCTACTATGGGGACCAGGGGCTGTACGAATTCCTCCGGAAAATGAAGCGTCGCTACGACCCGAACAACATCTTTCACCATGCCATGTCGGTGCGGCCCTGAACGCGAGGAAAGAACCCCATGACACACAGCTCCACCCCTGCCGGTCAGAACCGTCGCGCGATGATGCAGTGGATCGGCGGCGCCTCCGCCCTTGGCGCGTTAACGCCCTTGGTCCCCGCCGGTGCGCAGACTCCTGACACCGCCATCGGCAACCCGGTCATCGGCAATGCGCCGGCACCGCGCTTCGCCTACGTCGGCACCTACACCTTCGACGCCCCTGGCGGCACCGCCGGCGGCCCGGCATCGAAGGGCATCTACGTGCTCTCGATGCGGGACGGCGGCTGGACGCCGGTGCAGACCGTCGCGAGCGCGAACCCGTCGTTCCTCGCGGTGCACCCCAGCCGGCGCTTTCTCTATGCGGTCAACGAAATCGACACCTACCAGGGCCTGCCTACCGGCACGGCCGAGGCCTACGCAATCGATGCGAACGACGGCCGGCTCACGCTGCTCAACCGCCAGCCGCTCTCTCTCTCGGGCGTGATCCCCGCGCACCTGGCGGTGTCGCCCGATGGCCGCGCGCTGGCCGTGGCGCTGTACGGCGGCGGCGCGTACAACGTGCTGCCCATCGAGGCGGACGGCAAGCTCGGCAAGGTCTCGGGCATCGAGAAGGAAACCGGCTCCGGCCCCGACACCGAACGCCAGGAGTCGCCGCACCCGCACATGGTGGCCTTCGATGCGTCGGGCCAGCGCGTGCTGGCCACCGATCTCGGTACCGACCGCATCAACGTCTTCACGCTCGCCGACGGCAAGCTGGCCGTGCTCGGCCGCACGTCCGTCGCGCCCGGTAGCGGGCCCCGCCACCTCGCGCTGCATCCGTCGCAGCGCTTCCTGTACCTGGTGAACGAACTCGACGCCACGGTCGCGTCTTTCAGCTACGACGCGGCGAGCGGCAAGGTCGGGGAACAGCGCCAGCGCATCTCGACCTTGCCGGAGGGCTACAGCGGCCAGAAGAGCGCGGCGGCGCTGGTGATGCACCCCTCGGGGCAATTCCTTTATGCGACCAACCGCCGGTTGAAGTCGGACCACCCGATGGCCGACAGCATCGCCGCGTTCCGCATCGACGCCAGCAACGGTGCGCTGACACCGTTGCAGCACTGGAGCGAAGGCCTGCGCTTTCCGCGCGCGCTGGCGATGGCGCCGGGCGGCGGCCATCTGTATGCGCTCAGCCAGAAAGGCGATACCATCCTGCGCCTTCGCATCGATCCGGCGAGCGGCGAGCTCGACCAGCCCGTGCTGGTGGCACAGGTGCCTACGCCGGTGTGCCTGGTGTTTGCCTGACGGCTAGCTTCCGCGCGTGAGCATCCGGCCCGCGCGCGCAAGCACGCGGGCTTCGCCCTCGCCGCCGCGATAGGCCAGCACGCCGTTCACGAACACCCGCTCCACGCCCAGGCTCACGCCGTGCGGCTTGTCGTAGGTGGCGGTGTCGGCGATGGTCTCGGGGTCGAACACCACGACGTCGGCCATCGTGCCGACGCGCAGCAGGCCGCGGTCGGCGATGCGCAGGTTGCGTGCGGTCATGCCGGTCATCTTGTGGACCGCCTGCTCCAGCGTGAAGAGCCGCCGCTGGCGCCAGTAGCGTGCGAACACGCGCGGGAACGCGCCCCACAGCCGCGGATGCGGATGCCGGTCGTGCGGCAGGCCGTCGCTGCCGATCATCGTGAGCGGATGCGAGATGACGCGCTCCACGTCCTCCTCCTGCATCTGGAAGTAGCACGCACCGCCCGGCTTCAGGCGCAGGCACGCCTCCTGCTCGGTGGTGCCCCATTCGCGCGCGATGTCGGAGACGAGGCGGCCGGTCATCTCGGGATGCGGGTCGGACCATGTCAGCAGCACGTCGATGACGCCATCCACCAGGTCTTCGCGCAGCACGGTGGAACCGGCCACGTAGGGGTACACGTCCATCGCGATCTGCTGGCGTTGCGCGAGCGACTCGATCAGCGGCAGCGTCTCTTTCGTGCGGCCCCAGTTCGCGGGACCGGCGCACTTGTGGTGCGAGATGACCAGCGGCACGCCGGCGTTGAAGGCCGAATCGCCAGCCTCGTGCAGCGCCTCGATGATCTGCTGCATCTCGCTGCGCAGGTGCGTGGCGTAGACGCCGCCATGGCGCGCCACGACGCGCGCGAGCGCGGTCACTTCCTCTGCCGGCGCGGCGAAGGCTTCTTCGTAGAACAGGCCCGACGACATGCCATGCGCACCGTCGGCCATGCAGCTGTCGAGCAGCGCTTCCATGCGCGCAAGCTCGTCACCGCTCGCGGGCCGGTCGAGCGCCTGCATCGTCGCGAAGCGCAGCGTGGTGTGGCCCACGAGCGCAGCCACGTTGAGCGCAGGCTGCGTCGCATCGACGGCGGCGCGGTACTCGGCCATGGTCGCGTGCTTGAACGAATCCGCGCCCAAGAGCGTGAGCGGCGGTTTCGACTGCGGCGTGCGGTACGGCGCGAGCGAGATGCCGCAGTTGCCCGTCACCACGGTGGTGATGCCCTGCGACACCTTGGGCAGGCACAGCGGGTCGCGCAGCACGATCGCATCGTCGTGCGTGTGCGCGTCGATGAAGCCGGGGGCGATCACCTTCGCGCGGCAATCGACCACCTCGATGTCGGCGAGCGCGAGGCCTTCGGGCAAGCGCTCGCGCAGGCCTTCGCCGAGCGCGAGGATGCGGTCGCCCTGCAGCAGCACGTCGCCGGGCCACGAGGGCCCGCCCGAACCGTCGACCACGAGGCCGGCTTCGAGCAATATGGCTTTCACGGCTTGGGGGTCGCTCACGATGCGCGTCCTCCTTTTTCGTCGTTGATGCCGCCGCCGTCCCAGCTTTGCAGCGGGTGCGTGGTGGCGTCGATGCCGTGGCGCTGGAAGGCTTCGCGTGCGCGCTGCAGGCGCTGCACCGCAGGCTCGCCGCGGCGTTGCGCGACCAGCACCGTGAGGATTTCGATGGCGGTGAGGTGCGTGAGGTAGGCATCGATGCCCACGTGCATCACCGCATCGTCGGGCACCGAGAGGCCCAGCAGGAAGTCGGCCTTGGCCGCGAGGGCGGTGCCGGGCCTTGTCAGCGCGACCACCTTGGCGCCCTGCCCGCGCGCGATGTCCACCGCGTCGAGCAGCGAGGGCATGCCGCCCACGTGCGAGATGGCGATGACCACGCCGCCCGGCCGCTGCGCCGCACCGGCGACTTGCTGCAGGTGGTAGTCGGCCCAGGCATTGGCCGAGAGACCGAGGCGGAACAGCCGCGCCTGCAGGTCGTTGGCCATGAACCACGATGTCGCGCCCGCGCCGTACAGGTCCACATGCGGCGCCGCCGCGATGGCGGCCACGGCGCCGTCGAGCACCTGCATGTCGAGCTGGCCGCGCACGCCCGAGACCGAGGACGCGGCGCTGCGTGCGATCTTGCCGACCACTTCATCGGCCGCGTCCTCGATGTTGACGCGGCGGTGCAGCGGCGAGCCGCCGAGCGCGAGCTCCTGCGCAAGCGCAAGCTTGAACTCGCGCAGGCCCGCAAAGCCCAGGTCGCGGCAGGTGCGCATGATGGTCGGCACCGAGCTGCGCGAGCGCTCGGCCAGTTGCTCGAAGCTCTCTTCGAGCACGCGGTCGGGGTCTTCGAGGATCAGGTCCAGGATCGCACGCCGCGTCGCCGGCGCATCGCCGCGGACCTGTGCGATCTTCTGGAGCAGGGAGGGGGTCATCGTTGCGCGTTTTCAGAAATGCATGGCGACGGCGTCGCTCACGCGGTAGTCATTTTCGACAACAGGCATCCAATGCCATTTGTCGAAGGTGGTGCAAGGGTGCGAGATGCCAAGGCCGACGCGGTCGCCGACCTTGGGGGCCTCCGTTTCCTCGCTGGCCTCCCAGCGCAGGTAGGCGTGCTGGTCGTTCAGCGCGGAGATCTTCCAGCCGGCGGGCACGGCTTGCGCTTCGAGCACACCGCGTGCGGCGCGCCCGATGGGCACGGGCATCGAGAGGTCGAACGAGATGTCGCGCTTGCCCACGGCAAGGATCGCAAGGCCTGGCTCGGGGCGCGATTGCACCGTGGCCCACACTTCCATCGCGGGGCGCAGGCCTTCGCCGCATTGGCAGCCCAGGCGCTCGTCCACCGCGTTCACCATGCGCTTGTAGAAGCCGTGGTCGTGCGTCACATAGCAACCCGAGCGCAGCAAGCCGCGCACCGGCGAGCCCAGCGCGGGCTTCAGGCGTCCGGCCACGAGATCGAAGATCGCCGAGCCGCCGGCCGAGACCAGCACCTCGTCGGTTTCGAAGAGCTTGTGCGTATCGCAGTGGCGCGCGATGGCTTCCACGCGGTCCATCAGCGTGTTGGCATACGCCGTGTCGGGCTCGCTCACGCCAGTGGCGCCCTGCCCTTCATAGGTCTCGATGCCCACGAGCTTGACCGCATCGCTTGCGCGCAGGCGCGTGGCGAGCGTCACCGCTTCTTCATGCGTGCGGCAGCCGGTGCGCGCGCCTTCGACACCGATCTCGATCATCACTTCGAACGGCACGCTCTCCGGATGGCGCTTGGCCCAGTCTTCGATGAGCGCGAGCTGCGCGATCGAATCAACGAGGAACACGACGCGCAGGCCCGCCGTCGCGCTCAACAACATCTGGATGCCCGCCAGGTCCTCATCGCTCACCACCTGGTTGGCGATGAGCGTGCGGCGCGCCCCGGCCGCCACGCCCACGGCCAGCTGCGTGACGGTCGCAAAGGTCAGCCCCCACGCCCCCGCATCCAGCTGGCGCTGGAAGAGCTGCGGCGACATCGTCGTCTTGCCGTGCGGCGCCAGGTCGATGCCCCACTCGCGCACGCGCGACTGCATCCATGCGAGGTTGTGCTCCAGCGCCTCGCGCTTGAGCACCGCGAGGGGCAGCGGCAGGTCGCCGGCCAGCACGTTCCAGCCGGCAGCGCCCACTTCGCTGCGCAGGCGCGGCGGCTGGGTGCGCGGGTAGCCCTTGAAGTTGCTGCCCAGCAGCGGGTCGTTGAAGTTTGCGTTGGTGGCGGTGTCTGTCATGGTCATGCGGCAATGTTGGAGAGCAGCTCCTTGCGGATGCAGGCGCTGTAGTGTCCGGGAGATATCTCGTCGAGCGACGGCACCGTCTGCGCACAGGCCTCGATGGCATGCGGGCAGCGCGTGCGGAACACGCAGCCCGAAGGCGGCGAGATCGGGCTCGGAATGTCGCCCTTCAGGGCAATGCGTTCGGTGGCGAGTGTGGGATCGGGCTTCGGGCTCGCTGCCAGCAGCGCCTGGGTGTAGGGGTGCGAAGGCCGTGCGAAGAGCTCCTCGGTCTCGGCCACCTCCATCACCTTGCCCAGGTACAGCACCACCACCCGGTCGCACAGGTACTCGACCACATCCAGGTCGTGCGAGATGAACAGCATGGTCAGGCCCAGGCGCTCGCGCAGGTCCGCCAAGAGGTTGATGACCTGCGATTGAATGGACACGTCCAGCGCCGACAGCGGCTCGTCCGCCACGATGAACTCCGGCTCCACCGCGAGCGCCCGCGCCACCCCGATGCGCTGGCGCTGCCCGCCCGAGAACTCGTGCGGGAAGCGGCTCGCATGCTCGGCGCGCAGACCCACGGTCTCCAACAGCTCGGCGATGCGCTTGTCGCGCGCGGCCGCCCCCTTGTGCAGCCCGTGCGTGGACAGCGCCTCGCCCAGGATCGCGCTGATGCGCATCTTCGGGTTCAGGCTCGCGTACGGGTCCTGGAAGATGATCTGCAGCTTGCTGCGCAGCCTCCGCATCCGCTCGCCCGAGAGCGCGCCGATGTCCTCGCCGCGGTAGAGCACCTGGCCCTCGGTGCGCTCGACCAGCCGCAGCACGGTGCGCCCGATGGTGCTCTTGCCCGAGCCCGATTCGCCGACCAGGCCCAGCGTCTCGCCGGGGTGGATGGCGAAGGACACGTCGTCCACTGCGCGCACCGGGCGGTCGCTGCTGCCGAAGTATTTCTTCAGGCCTCGGACTTCGATCAAGGGAGAAGAAGCGGAAGGAACGGAAGAAGAGGAAGAAGAAACAGAAACAGCGGTCATGCGACCCTCGCGAGTTGGGCATCGGGCTGCACGCGAATGCAGCGTGCCTGGCGGCCCGGGCGGATGTCGATCAGCGGCGGCATCACTTCCCTGCAACTGGCCTGCGCCAGGTCGCAGCGCGGCTCGAAGGCGCAGCCGGGCGGCGGCGCAAGCGGGCTCGACACCTGGCCGCGGATCGCAAAGAGCCGCTTGGGCTTCGGCTGCCCCGGCAATCTCGCCTTGCCCGGCAGGCACGCGAGGAGACCCTGCGTGTACGGGTGTTCCGGCTGCGCGAACAGTGGCCGCACCGGTGCGCTCTCGACCACGCGGCCGGCATACAGCACCACCACATCGTCCGCGTGGTGCGCGACCACCCCCAGGTTGTGGGTGATGAAGAGGATGCTCATGCCCGTCTCGGCTTGCAGCCGGCGCATGAGCTCCAGGATCTGCGCCTGGATGGTCACGTCCAGCGCCGTCGTGGGCTCGTCGGCGATCAGCAGTGTCGGATCGCACGCCATCGCGAGCGCGATCATCACGCGCTGGCGCATCCCGCCCGAGAGCTGGTGCGGGTACTCGTGCAGGCGCTGCGCGGCGGCCGGAATCTCCACCAGCTCCAGCATGCGCAGCGCATGGGCCAGCGCCGACTTGCGGTCCAGTCCATTGTGCAGCCGCACGCTCTCGGCGATCTGCTCGCCGATGGTGAAGACCGGGTTCAGGCTGGTCATCGGCTCCTGGAAGATCATCGACAGCTGGTTGCCGCGGAGAGACCGCATCTCGGGCTCGCCGATCTTCAGGAGGTCGAGCGTCTTGCCCTCGCGCGTGACAAACGAGGCCGAGCCGCTGACCTGCGCGTTCGCGGTCTTGGGCAAGAGGCGCATCAGCGTGAGGCTGGTGACCGACTTGCCCGAGCCCGACTCGCCGACCAGCGCGGTGGTCTTGCCCGGCTGGATCGAGAAGCTCACATCGGCCACCGAGCGGATCAGGCCGTCCTCGGTGGGGAAGCTGGTGCTCAGGTTGCTGACCGTGAGACGTGGGGTGGTGTTCGCGTTGTTCATCACGAGGTCTTCTTGAGCTTCGGATCGAGCAGGTCGCGCACGCCGTCGCCCAATAATTGCAGCGACAGCGCCGTGAAGATGATCGCCAGCCCCGGGAACAGCACCACCCAGA
>NZ_JAUSSG010000010.1 GCF_030812215.1 Variovorax boronicumulans
TGCATGGCGCGTGGCGTTCGCTCTGCTTCAACACGTCACCGACATCACGCCTTAAACCACCCAGCCGTCAACAACGGCCTCGAGCGGACTATTACCTGCAACCCTCGACGCCGCACGAATGGTCCTCACCGACGAAATGCGTCCCGGCGAAGCGGCAAAAGCCGTGGGCGTTAGCCCGCAGACGGTCACAAACGTCCTGCGGAAGATCAAGGACGCGGCTGCCGCCTCGGTTGCAGCGTCACTGTAGCGACGCGATGCAATAAGGCGCCTGCGGCGCGGCCGCTGCCATCAGACGATGGCAAGTCTCTATCTTTCGATGACCGAAGGAGTCATCAACCACTGGAAGGCGAACAACAACGCCTACCCGCAGAAATTCATCCTCACCCCCGCACAGCACGCGGGCTATGCAGAGACCCGACGCGAAGGCATCGCCGGCACAAATACCAACGTCCACGAGCACATGGGGGTGCGCGTGGAAGTCGCCGAGAGCGCGTCTGGTGTGATGGTCGCCGCCGATGGGTCGGAAGTACGTAAGCGGCCGACAAAGTCAGGATGAATCGGGCGCCCTTGAGAGGATCAACCGAGAGGCTGACACGGCCAGGGTTCACCCGGATGCTCTTTCTGCCAGAAGTAGAGGAAGAAGGCCGCGTCCTCCCAAGGAGCCTCGTCGTACGCCCAGTTGATATGGCTGATCCAGTTCATTAGCCTCGGGGCATTTGTGCCGCCTGCGAGTTCGAACCGGCGATTCGCGGCGTCATGAACCTCTTGCCACCTGAGCTCGCGCATGCAGAACAACACGATCCAATCTGTGTAGGTTCGCGAGCCATCGACCTGCGCACAGAAGCACCGAACAAGCACTTCTCGCTGATCGAGATTTGCCTTGACGAAGTTAAAGACGTTGAGAAGATGCGACTCGAGATCGGGGACGCTGGCTTCCACGGTGTCCGCAGAGTCGACGACCTGACACAGTCGCCAGAATTCCCGCTCGAGATCAGCCTTGTTCATTTAGTCAACCGACGAAAACCAAAGGCACGTAAACACCCTATTACCGTTGGTTGAGCAAACGGCCGCACGCGCACCGCTGAAATCACTTCCCGACCAACGCGCGCGAAAAGGTGCCCAGCGGAAGAAACCCACTCGCTCAACTTGATGTTGCCTCTCGGTGCCGCTAGCATCGACCACCAGAACAATTTGGACATTCCTTGGTACCCTCGCCTTAAGGGCGAAAAATCTCGCTGCTATAGGCTCCGACGTCCCGCCGAATGCGCGCAGCCCGAGCAGTAACTTGGGCAACGACATGACTACGCCAAAGTTAACTGATGTGGAGCATGGTCTCGCGGTGCTTCGGGGGCAATTCCCAATTCGCCGAGGTTGATTTGAACAGGCCCGATGCTTGCGCAGACATACCTCCGGACTCCCGATCTGGCCCGCGCGCTTACTTCAACCTCTAGGCCAATGGCGTCTTGATGTCCGAACGGCCCAAGTAATGAGTAAACGCTTCCGGGTTGAGTTGAACATGCAAGAAGCCCCCGGCCACCTTGAAGTTCAGCAAACGTCGCTCGCCCAGCCCCTCGTAAAACCGTTGGACAGCCCTGTCGTTGGGTCCTCGGTATGTTGTCAAACGCATCGCCTCAGGCGAGTTCATCTTGATCGCAAGCCGAGAGGAGTTCCAGGTCATCGCAGGTGCGTCACCGAACGGCCCCACGTGAGTCACCGCCAGATCCTCCAGCGGCACCCTAAGCGGTTGCCCCACACTGATATCGCGCGGAAGCTCTGTGACGGACCCAATCACTAGGGTGTCAACATCGTAGATGTGAAAGAAAACTCGACGAAGCTCAAACAATGGCCCCGTACCACCGGCCTTGAACCGACCAAAGATCGTGAGGACATTGTCCGACGGCCGCAGGGTGTCGTGCCCAATCGCGAAGCTTTCGTAGTAGCCACCAACACCCTCTTTAACCGTTCTCATCGCCCGGGTGTCTTCTTCAAGAAGCAGCGACGGCACGGCATTCAGTGCACGCAAGCATTTCATGTCGGCATCGTCATCCATGAGGCCGTGCGCTTCATACGATCGTCCCTTCGCATCCAGCCACTCAAGCGCGTCGCGCGCGCCCGACCCCATCGCCACCACGCTGCCCCAGTATGGCAGGCGGCGAGGGATGGTCTGCCGAAGGTGTCGCGAGTAGTCGGCTCCATCCACCCGCCCAAGCAGTTCGAACTCCGCCTTCTCGTGGTCCTCGGCCATCTTCGATGCAACATCGACAAGACTCGCCACGTTGTCCGGAAAGAGCTGGTGCGCCAACGCAGCGGGCGGGCGACGCGTGCCGGAGATCAGACCTTCCACATTGTCGACAACCTCTTGGATGTGCGAACGCGTCCCGCAGACCAGGAACATTCCGGCACTGCCGGGTCGCTGAACTCTGAAGAACTTGCGGACCAGGCTAGTTGGCCGAATAGGTAGGTCCGGATTCGCGACGTGAGGCAGACCAATACTTGGCAGCCATATGCCACCGCCCTTGACCGCGACGGACATCAACACGTCGCTGACGGCGACGCGCAGCTCTTCAAAGTGAATCAAAACTGTCAATTGGTCTTCCAGCTCGGGGGCTCCTGCAACCCCACACACAAAAAAGGAGTCAAGGAGCCTAACCGACATCAACGCGTTGGCGGGCGAGCGGCCCCGTACCGAAAGCGCTGAGAGCGTGACGTAGTGGTTTGGGCCCCCTTGCAAGACCAGACGCCTGATGGGCGCACTGTTGGCCCTGCGTCCGCCAACCCACCATAAGCAGGGTGAGCGTCCAGTCCAACCATCTTGAAAGCCTGCGCGGAGCATAGGAGCCTAGTCCCCATCAACAACTCTTGGTGGACACGTGAGCACTATCCCCGATCAACAAGCCGGCACACGTCGGCGACGTCGCATTCACAGCGACGAATTCAAGGCGAACGCCGTGGCCAGCTGCATGCAGCCGGGCATGTCGATGGCGGCTGTGGCAATGGCCCACGGCGTCAACGCGAATCTGCTGCGCCGATGGGTTCGCGACGCAGAGATGAACTCGGCAACCACCGTCGTCAGCGCGACCACCGCCGAGACCCCGAAGGCGCAAGAAGCCAAGACAGTGTTCGTCCCGGTCAGCTTGCCGCCACCAGGGCAGCCGGCTCATGTCCCGGACGTTCGCATCGAGCTGCGACGTGGGCCGATAGTGGTCACCGTGACCTGGCCGGCGAGCGCCGCCAGCGAGTGCGCGGCCTGGATGCGCGAGCTGCTTCGATGATCCGCATCGACGCGATGTGGCTGGCCGCAGACCCTATCGACATGCGCGCCGGCGCCGACCGCCTGTTGGCGCGCGTCGTGCAAGTCTTCGGTGCAGCGCAGGCGCACCATGGCTACCTGTTCGCGAACGCCCGCGGCACGCGTGTCAAGCTGCTGGTGCACGACGGCTTCGGCGTGTGGTGCGCGGCGCGCCGGCTCAACGCGGGGCGCTTCGTCTGGCCGGGCACGACCCACACGACGCCCTTGCTGTCGCTCACACCTGCGCAGTTCGACGCATTGGTCCTGGGCCTGCCCTGGCAGCGCCTTCCCGAGCTGAGCGTCATCACGCGAGCCTGAGGAGCCGGCGCCCACGCCATCTGCCCATGCGTTGACAGTGGATGTGCCGAGGTTGGCCTTGCCGTGCACTGGCATCATTCAACGCATGCTTGGTGCGCGTGATCTTCCTGCAGCGAATCCTTCGGGACTGTCCGCCGAGACAGCTGCGCTGGTTGGCCAGTTGCTCCAGCGGCTGCAAGACCAGGAGCAGCAGCTGGCCGAGCATGGCCGTGTCCTTGCGCAACGCGACCAGGCGCTCGCCGAGCGCGACGCGCTGCTGCAGCGCAAGGACCGCGAGATCGCACTGCGCGAGGCCAAGATCGAGAAGATCACCTTCGAGCTGGCCAGGCTCAAGCGCTGGAAGTTCGGCGCCAAGTCCGAGGCCATGAATGCCGAGCAGCACCGCCTGTTCGAGGAGACACTGGCCGAGGACGAGGCGGGCCTGCGCGAGCAGCTCGAGCGGCTTCGGCGTGAAGCCGCCGCGGCCGCAGCCGGCGCAACCGCCTTGGACACAACGACCAAGGCGCCCCCGCGCCGGCCGCGCCGCAACCCGTTCCCCGATCACTTGCGCCGTGTCGAACACCACCACGAGCCCGAGCGCACCGACTGCCTGGAGCCCGGCTGCGGGCGCCCGATGACGCGCATCGGCCAGGAGGTCAGCGAGCGCCTGGACATCGTGCCGGCCGAGTTCTTCGTGCACCGCCACATCTATGGCAAGTGGGCCTGCCGCTGCTGCCAGGTGCTGCGCCAGGCGCCCAGCGTGGCAGAAGTCATCGAGGGCGGTATCGCTGCCAGCGGCTTCGTCGCGCACACGCTGATCAGCCGCTTCGTGGACCACATGCCGTACTACCGGCAAGCGACCATCAACGCCCGCAGCGGCGTGCACACACCGCGCTCGACGCTGGCGTCCATCACCGGCCAGGCAGGTGCGGCGCTGGAGCCGCTGCACGAGGCGCACAGGCGCTTCATCCTCAGCTGCGCGGTGCTGCACGCCGACGAGACCCCAGTGGCCCTGCTGGACCCCGGCGCGGGCAAGACGCGCCGAGCCTACGTCTGGGCCTACGCCAGAAGCTGGCACGACAAGGTGCCTGGTGTGATTTACGAGTTCTGCCCGGGACGCGGGGCGCAGTACCCGCTGGCATTCCTGGGAGGCCGAGGGAGACACGGCCGACGATGGTCGGGCACGTTGCTGACCGACCGCTACAGCGCCTACGAGACCGTGGTCGATCCCCGGCTGTATCCGGACCGCCTGGGCGCAGCCTGCGCCGCGCACGCGCGCCGCAACTTCGAAGAGTTGACGCACGACGGCACCAGCGTGGTGGGCCTGGAGGCGGTGCGTCGCTTCGCGCGCATCTACGGGGTCGAGGCACAGTTCAAAGAGCTCAGCGATGACGAGCGCCGGGCGCAACGCCAGCAGCTCGCCAGGCCGCTGTGGGAAGAGCTCAAGCACTGGCTACAACTGGAGCGCCGGCTGGTAGCCGACGGCGGCCCGACGGCCAAGGCCATCGACTACACGCTGGGGCACTGGGCCGCGCTGACGCGTCACTTGGACGACGGCGCGGTCGCCATCGACAACAACCACCTGGAGCGCCAAATCAAGCCGTGGGCGATGGGCCGCAAGGCATGGATGTTCGTGGGCAGTGAACTCGCTGGCCAACGCGCCGCCATCGTGATGAGCCTGGTGCAGTCGGCGCGCCTGAACGGCCATGACCCCTGGGCCTACCTGCGCGACGTGTTGCAGCGCCTGCCGACGCAGCGCGCCAGCCAGATCGAGGACTTGCTGCCGCACCGATGGCAGCCAGCGTCCGACGCGCGACCATGACCTTGCTCACGCAGGCCGTGATGGTCCGGGCGAACATCGACGTCGACCGCATGAGCGCGCAGCAGAAGGTTGAGCTGGCTGACGAAATCTACGTCCAGCAGCCCAACCTGCTGGCCTCCATCCTTGTGTTGCCTCGCTACGGTGTCGACATGCTGCAGCTTGAGGTGCCCATCCACGTTCTGCTGGTCGCCTTCCAGGCCATGAAGCACTGCGGGCACGCCGTGCCGACGATCTCTGAAGACGTCCAGGAAACCTGCTTGCAGCGGCTGACGGCGACGATGCAGTTCACCGAGGGCGTGCCGCCAGACCTCGTTGCGCAGATGATCACGAAGTTCTGCGTCGACCACCCCGAGCGCTACTTGTTGGCGTTCGTGTACGGCCACCTTGGCCAGCACGACCTGCTGCGCGTGAGAACTGACGCCGAGAAGTTCTTGCTGCTGGCCGCCCTCAACCTCGTGGAGTGCGTGGCCTACGTCGGAGCGCAGTTGCAGTCCAAGTGAACCGCGTGGGGCCGGTCAAGATGGGATGACTGGACGCTCACAGATTAATTGATCTCGGTGGTTGTTGAGCTGGATCGAGCTGCATCGCCAGCGCGCTGGCGATGCAGCTGGGCGAACTTCGACGGAGGCATTCGCTGGCAACTGCTGTGCGGCCTGACCTCGTTGTAGTCCTGGCGCCAGAGCGTGATAGCCGATCTGGCCTGCTGCAGCGTCTCGAACCACTGTTCGTTCAGGCACTCGTCCCTGAACTTGCCGTTGAAGCTCTCGATGTAGCCGTTCTGCATGGGCCGTCCCGGCTCGATCAGGATGTGACGGATGCCGTGGGCCTGCGCCCAGCCCATGAAGGCGCGACTGGTGAACTCCGGCCCGTTGTCGGTGCGCACAGCCAGCGGGTAGCCTCTGAAGACAGCGGCTTGATCCAGCAGTCGCGTGACGTATTGCCCCGAGATTGCCCAGTCCACCGAGATGCTCACGCACTCGTGGCTGAAGTCGTCGGCCACCGTCAGGCACTTGATGCGCCGCCCGGTGCTCAGGCTGTCGCTGACGAAGTCCATGCTCCACACCTCGTTGACCGTGCTGGCCAGTTGCAGCGGAACGCGCTCGCTGACGGGCCGCTTGGCCTTCTTGCGCTTGCGCACCGCCAGGTTGGCCGCGCTGTACAGGCGGTAGACGCGCTTGTGGTTCACGCCCGGGAAGTGCGGGCGCAGCATGTCGTGGATCCGCCGATAGCCGAAGCGCCAGCGTGCATGCGCGATCTCGACGATCTTGCTGCTGAGCTCTTGCGTCATGGCATCGGCCTCGGGTGGATTGCGATAGCTGTCGCGGGAGAGCCCCACAAGCCTGCAGGCGCGTCGTTCGCTCAGATCGCATTGCTCGATCATGGTGGCGACGGCGGCACGCTTGGCCTGTGGGGCTAACACTTTACCCCGAAGGCAGTGCTCAGTGCGTGGATGTCCAGGTGGGCCTCTGCCAACAGCTTCTTGAGCTTGTTGTTCTCCGCCTCGAGTTCACGCAGTCGCCTGGCGTCAGGCACATCCATCCCGCCGTATTTGGCGCGCCATTTGTAGAAGGTCGTGTCGCTGAAGCCGCCTTTGCGGCACAGATCCTTGATCGGCAAGCCGGACTCGGCCTGCTTGATGAAACCGATGATCTGCTCCTCGGTGTATCTGCTCTTTCTCATGTCCGTCATTCTCCAAGTTGACGGACTTCACTGCCATTACGCTGGTACGGCCGGGAGGGGGCAGGTCATGACGAGCAGCTCTTCTCCGAGGGCGTCAGGCTGGTTTGCCAACCACTCTTGAAGGTGGTGCCGCTCAGTGAAACCCAGTTCCGAGAAACTGACTTCCTTCACCTTGATGATGCGGTTCGATGCGTGGTTGATACGGAACATTGGTAAGCGAGCTATTGACTGTCGGACAACGAATTGAGAAAAGTGGATGGATCTCGACTTCGCTCACCCTCAGTTCGGCATTGAAACCGACATGTCTGAGCCTACCGGCACTTGGGCCGCCAAACTCACGGACCAAAGCCCTTCCGCCTCCTGCTTGGATACGAGCAAATCGTAGGTCCGGACCATGTCGAGCAAGCCGGAGTGTCCGTAGGACTTCGGCGAAAACGCCGGGTCGGTGCGCTTGAGGTACTGACCAAGGGCACCTAGACCAACCTTGCCCTCGGAGGTGTCGCTGGCAAGCAAGCTGACGGCATCAATGAGGAACCGAGGCCTGCGCTTGATCGCTGGCTTGGCCACTTCTGGCTTCGCCATCTCCGGTTTTAAGACAGCCTTTTCGGGCGCGTCCACCGCTAGCTCGGGTGCTTCCGTTCGCACCCACTCAAAGAACTGATCGCTGGCGTTGCGCAGCGCGTCGGGGGTCTTGGCTTCGCCGACGATACAGACCGTCGCACCGCGCTCACGCAGCTTGCGACACAGATAAGCGAAGTCGGAATCGCTGGTGACCAAGCAGAAGGTATCGGCCCGGTGATCGAACATGGCTTCCATCGCGTCGAGAGCCAGTGCGATGTCTGCGGTGTTCTTGCCGGCCGCGTACTGATACTGCAGGCAAGGGGTGAACGCCAAACGAACCAGCGCCTCCTGCCATTTGTTGGCTAGGGTGGCGTGGTTCCCGTAGCCACGGCGCAGGACGACACGTCCAAACTGTGCGATCACACGCAATGCGTACTCCAAAATCTCCGGAGTGACGTTGTCGCAATCCACAAGAACCGCGACGCGAGTCTCGCCACTTGCAGATGAAATATTCATTCACAGATCCAATGTTTGGCGTTCATCTTCACGTCCACGCGCCGCGCTTCAGAGTCAAAGGCAACAGAGGGAGTACACCGACCTCAGAGACACACAACGCCGCCGCCTATCGCTTGCTCGCGGGCCAACTCCAACGACTCGATACCGCGTTAGAGCCCGCAGGCTGTCGCTATGGCACGCTTTATGGTTGTCCTGCCGGCGCCGCTTGCATTCCTGAACGCGTCAGTGGCAAAGTCGATGTTTGCCGCCGGCTTAAGAATCCCCTCGAAGCGAGGTACCGATATGTCTCGATCTTCATTCGCCTTCTTGGCCACGAGCTTCAGAATATCCAAGAGCGCCTGCACCCCGACAGTCTTCGTGATGTAGGAGTCTTGGGGCGCATCCCGCCAGAAGACGTTCTCGCATGCATTCAGATAGTTGCGGGTCATGATGTAGAGCACCTCATCCTGTCCGGCAAGATATAGATCTCGTAGCACCGAGCGATCAACACGCCCTTGCCCAAGAACTGCGCGAGGTTTACGGCTGCCTTCCAACATGGCTGCCGTGTCGCGCTTCGGGTTGCTGCTTATCAGACGAAGAACTCCATCAACGATTACAGCGGTGGATACTCGCCAGTCCGCGCCTGCCCCCAAGGCCTTGAGCTCTTCATCCGTCTCCGCCGCGATTACGACGCGCCCCTTCAGAGGCGATTCGGAGTCCGTGCCAAGCCTGCGAGCGATGAAAACAGCGAGCTTGTCTGGGCTCCATTCCTCCGGGTCTTCGTCCTCAAGGTTATAGCCAAACAATTCGTATGTCTGACTTTTGTCAACCGCCTTCTGCGTGGAGTTGATCGTGGCGAACAGCTGGGCTTGAAACGGCTTTGGCAAGCCAAGGAATACTGAGCAAATCAACTGCATCTTCAGACGGTCAGGATCTTTGACCTGTGTGAAACCAAGCAGTCGGTGTTGCCCATCGATGATTGCGGCCAGTTTTTCCTTTGTCGGAATAGTGAGGACCGCGCGTCCATCGGCACCATCGGCAATGCTCCAACGTGGATCAGGTGTGCCAAGCTGTGCTGTTTCGTCAGGCCCCGTCTCAAGCAGACCATCCTCCTGACGAAAGTTCGCCGCCAGGATAATAGTGTTGGGAAATGCTGAGTCCGCGCGAGCTATGTACTCTGCTATTTGCTGAAAGCGTTTCTCCTGCAACGGACGCTGCGTGCCCTCAAGAACATAGATGTTGCGTCTTGCGTCCCACTTAGCGGTTAGCTTGTCGCTGTACGAAACTTGCAGCAAAACCTCGGCAGGCATCACCGCAACGTAGTACACCCCAATGGGCTGGACAACTCGAAGAGCCGGCACACTCAACGGAAACGTGACCATGTCATCCTCCCAGCATCACTTTGTCTTGTAGTCGGCAAGGTTGCCCGGCAGCTTCTTCGTCACTGCGCCTCCGGTCGGTGCGTCGGGATCCCTCAGTCCTGGAGACTTGGCGTTGGCTAACCACCAAACCACTAAGGCAGCAACAGATGCCAGTGTCCAGGGCCAAATGCCCGCCTTACCAGAACCCACGCCAGCGGTCGCAAGGACAGCACCGACGAAGGCTAGAAACAGAACAAATTGAGCCAGCGCGCGTAGGGCCTTGCTTTCCGACTCTTCGATGATGAGCTGGGTGCACGACGTGCCCACGAGCGCAAAGAAGAAGGTAATGAGGGAAGTGATCAGTCCGTCAAGAGGATCTGGCGTTCCCTGTGGTCGAGTGAGCTTGAAAAGCTCAACCCACGCGCCAACACCTCCGACCCCGATAACTATCGCTAGGAAGAAGATAACAAAAGTAGGGTGCTCAATAGGCTCAACTGCGCGTAGCGCCAACTCACGTCGCAGCGCAGCCCATCGCCGAGTCCAAGCCTTCGATTCCGTTGTCATGGCGTCCCCTCATGCTTCTAGATCTTTTTTCCAATTGCGGCCAAAACCTGCTCTGGCCTCAGGAAGACTCCATGAGTGCGACGCAGCGGTTCACCTGGAAGCTTCAAGAGCATATCGCCTTGCCCCAACAAGTTCTCCGCGCCAGTCTCGTCCAAAATGATGGTGGATTCCGTACCCTTCTGAACCGTCAGTGCAATCCGTCCAGGGATATTGCTGCGAATGAGACCCGTGAAGGTTTTCGCGTCCGGTCGCTGCGTGGCGAGCACTAGGTGGATGCCAGCGGCTCGGGCCTTCTGCGCCAAACGAGCAATCAACGGTTCGATGTTCTGATCTTGCATGACCAGGTCGGCCATCTCTTCAATGCATACGACGATGTAAGGCAGCGCCTGCCCCTTACGACGCGCTTCACCGATGTTGTTAACGCCAAGACGGTTGAACATGCTATAGCGCGCGTCCATCTCAACGACCAGCTCCTCTAGCATTCCCCTTGCGGTAGTCACCTCAATCGCGATTTCGTTGCGATAGAGGTTCGGCAGCTTCGCATACGGCCTGAACTCCACTTGCTTCGGGTCAATCAGCGCAAGCTGCAAGGTATCCAACGTATGGCGCAGTAACAGAGACAGCAACAATGAGTGCAGACAAACACTCTTGCCGGAGCCCGTCGTGCCGCCGACCAGCAGGTGCGGTGCAACAGCCAGGTCGAAGCTGAGGTCTTCCCCGGTGACTGACACACCGGCATACACCATCAACTGGTTCGGGTCGCGAGAGCCAGAGTGCGCCCATTCGCGCAGCCGCTCGATGCCAACGGCCTTCCAGGTTTCCTTCGAGCGAGGCAGGTCGATGAAGACGGTTTTCGCCTCGTCGCCGTTCGCAACGGTCGGCAGGGCCTCACCCAAGTTCATGGCCAGTCCTAGCTGCGACATGCTGCGCTTGAGCTTGGCGGAGTCAGCCAGATTTAGCAATAGCACACGATAGCGCGTGATACGAGGCCCGTGAATAGCCTCTTTGACTTGAACCTTGATGCCCAGCTCTTCCAGCGCTTTCACAAGCGTTGCTGAAGCGTCTTCGGGCGCCTTACGGCCGCCAGCATCCGTATCGTCACGCATCTTGGGGGCATTCCTCCGGCCGGACACTTCCGGCATCTCCGAACGTCGACCAATCAGTGTTTCGATGAACTTGTCGTAGTTCTCATTGCTCGCCATCCAATCGGACCACAGAGACAGAGCGCCTCGATGCCAATGAGCCCGAATGGCCAGACGAAGGCCTTCCAACGAGTCAATCACCGGCCCGCCATGGGCGAGGGACTGGGCTACCAGCAAGCCGACCCATGCGCCGATATTTTCGGCTGTGAACAATGACATTGTGGGGACATCACGACCTTGTCCGTCAACGGTGACATCAGGTAGCCTGCCCATCGCCAATGATCGCCCAATCGCCAGCCGCACAACTTGCGCCCTTGTTTCAAGGGCTAAGTGCTGTCGAAGCTGGTCGGTGTACCCATCGGCCTCCAGACTGGTCTTGTGTCGAGTGCTCAGTGCTTGTTGAAGGTCCAACTCGCTCATAGAGCTCCTCCGAAGTATTTGTTCGGAATAACCGTCGTTCTTCCCATGCCGTCTCCAACGTCCTCGTGCGTAAGCAGGAAGGTCGCGCTGACATGTTTTTTGATGCGCTTGAAGAAGTCGGCATCTATTTCCTCGTCCTGGGACAACAAGATGACCTGCCGGTTTTTGCTGCCGATCCAGAAATTAAGGATGTTCTGGCGATGCTTGCTGTCTAAACGGCCCAGCGGAGTGTCAACAACCAACGGCGCCTTCACCTTCGACACCTCCGCCAACCCGGCAATCAAAGCTGTGGCAAAGATTTGGTTTTCGCCAGCGGAGCGGTCAAACGAAATCTCAGTGTTGGTCTTGCTAAGTACACGGGTTGAACCATCGCCATCAATGACGATGCGGGACACCTGCGTCTTGTGGGCCAACTGCTTGTAAACCCGGGTCATCGCATCGGAGAGAGCTTTGACTTTGAGTGGGAACAGCGCTGGAATGACCTCGTCGATGACCGCGCGTACCCGTTCAGACTTGCTGAGCAACTGACGCACGGGGCTGGTTTCATCACGGCGCTTGGTCTCTTGTTGATACCGGGCGCGGGTGTTGTTTACCGCGACTTCTAGGCCAATGACTTCGCGGTCGTCCTCACGGATGTGCGCCTCCATGTCATCGATTTCCTTCGAGACACGGTTCAGGTTTTTCTTCAGTTCAGCCAAGGTGCCGTCACGGTCAATGCCTTCAACTCGTGAAATTTTGCGATTGAGTTCTTCAATACGAGCGGTTAGGTCTCGCTGGTTGCCGAGGAGTTCAAGAACGTCTTGCTGCCCTACATCGATGGAGTCGAGGAACGACAACGCACGCTCACGCAAACTTTCATGCAAGTAGCCGTGAGTGATTTCATCAGCGCAGTTCGACGGCGGCGGGTGGAATAGAGAAGCCCAGGCGGTCTCAATGCGACCCTTAATGGCTGCTACCTGTGCATCGGTCAGGTTCGGAGAGATTTCCGGCGTGCTGGCACCCAGGAATGCATTCTCGAACTTAGCGCGCTTGGGCTGCAAAGCCCGGCACTCGGCTTGCCACTCCGTCAGGGCCATCTCGCGCTGCAGTTGGCTCCGGAAGTCTCCCAGCAGGCTCTTGGGCATCAGGTGGAACGGCAGCTTGTCCGCCAGGATGCTCTCCAAAGCCTTCTGCACATCTCTATAGCCATTGCGCAGCTGCTCCCGCTCCTCAACCAAGTCTTTGACAGTCGCGATGTCTCCGCCGCCACCGCCCGCGGCCGTAATGCGTTCGAAGAATGAGCTTCGTTCGGCCTTGAGCTCGTCAAGTCGCTCCCTGCTTTGCTCTGCATCGGCCTTCAGTGCTTCCAGCTTGACCTCGTCAGCAGTCAACGCCTCCAGCATTCGGTCGATATTCTCGTCATCGACATTGGCAATGCCTGAGCGTTTAGCCGCCTCAAAGCCCTTGAGCCGCTCGGACAAGTTCCGCAGCAGCATCACGCCCAACAGGCCTTCCAGGCCTTGCTTGACCTGCTCGACGCGGTTCTGGTCCGCTAGTTTTTTGACCTCTTCACCGTCGAAAAAGAAGAACGGGGCTACGTGTGCTGGCACGAAGTGGTCGTCCAACATCTCGGAAAGCAGGAAGCCAGACTTGCCGTCAGTCTTAGGCAGGCCAGGCACACCGCGCGTCACTTCGCGAACGACGGTCTCATCTTCTAGCCAAGAGCCTGTGGACGTACGGAAATACCAGCGGCGCAGGATGTCGATGCCCTTGGTCTTCGTCTTCTGGACGACGACACGCACGGACATGACGTCCTCGCTATCGCGACGGGCTTCACCGTTGAAGGCACGCTCCAGAAAAGACGGATAGCCCTTGAACGCATCAGTTTTAAGGCCGGCACGCGCCAAGTGCACAATGGCGTCCTTGCCGTAGAGACACAAATACAGCGCCTCCAGCACAGAGGTTTTGCCATATCCGTTGATCCCCCCAATCAGAACGATATTCTGTTCGCCTTCGGGCTCGGGGAAACTGAATTCTGCGTGCCGATAACTCTTAAAGTTTGTCAGCTCAATTTTTGAAATCCACAAAGTGCGGCCTTCCTTTATTTTTATTCCATACCGCCGAGAATTTCCTCAAAGCGTGCGTTAATGCCTGCCGCTCGTTCTTGGTGTTGCCGCTCTCGCTGCAGCGCCACCAAGTCTGTGATGACATGTACAGGAACCTTGTGCTTGGCGCAAACCACCTGCAGAACCGCATTGGCGTCTGCATCTGCCCATAGCGGCAGGTCCGCAACGCCACTCTCTTCGTAGGGATCAAGCATTTGCCAGCGTCTCCTCTTGCTGCAGGTCCATTGCCCAATACTTGTGAATCAGGTCAAGCTCGTCGTCAGTAATCAGTTGGGTACCAAACTCGGCCTGCACTGCTAACAGGCGGTCCAAGATTTCCTGCCGAGCCTGGATGGTGAATGGCCCGGGGATATGCTTGCCCGAGACGTCGAAGGTCAAGCGCCCGTTGCGCCGGATGGCGCTACGTTTGGTCTTGTCGTTGCGAATGGAGACGAGCCAATCGCGAAAGGCGATGAGCGGCTTGTATGCATGCTGACCGGAGTCCACAAAGCCCTGGAGGCTCTTGTCCTTCTCGACGACCGTGCAGGTCCAGCAGCCGAATCGGCTGTTCTTTGTGCCACAGCCGGGAGCTTCGTCCTTGCTGAGCACTACCGGGCACTCGCCGCCCTCAGCATCTCGGTAAAGCTGGAACAGCTTTGTGTGAGTACCGCCCCAGGGAGCAGGGAACGAGCCGAGGATTTCCCACACATCGTCTGTGGTCAGCTCGACAATGGGCCGGAAAATATAGGCGCCGGCAATGCTCGAGTGCGGATTGAGGTTCGAGCCCCGGTCGTTTTCGTATTTGTCTACCGTGCGCATGCGGCGGACACTCTCGGTCCGACGCACGCCGAGGACGACGACCGCTGCACCGTGCTTCGAAACGTTGTCCTTGATGTAGGTGCTCGTTGGCTGGATTTTCAGGCGGTCGGTGCACCAACGCATTTGCTGGTTCGGGCTCGGATAGCCCTTGCCAATAAGTAGGACCCAGAAGGTCTTATCCAGATCCGGACGAGTTCTGGCTACTGTAAGAGGCAGGCTCAAGCTGTCCACAGCAGCCCGAATTTGTCTGGACACATCGTCTAAGTGCGCCATCACCAGTGGACTCTCGACCATCGTGTCGTTTGAGACGATGTGCACTGGACGTGTACGGTGGCTGGGCGGGATGGCTTGGAGAGCCTCGAATACAGCGTGCGCGACAACCGTTGAATCCTTGCCCCCTGAAAAACCAACAATCCACGGATAGGATTGCGCCGTCGAAAGGTACTCGTCCTTGACGTGCTGGACAATCTCAGCCCATCGCTCTTGGATGGGTCTACTTGTGTCTTCAAAACTCACGGAATCTTCCTAAAATGCATCCAGTTCGGATAGCAAAACAACACGCACCACCCGGGCGCAGCGGAAGACCATCGACCAATGGGCGAGCAAAGCTGAAGGCCACGTCTAATTTTGCTGAATGCTGACATCTTACTGGAGCTGCTCGGTGTTGGCCGAGGACAAACACGCTGCCTGGAGGCATCCGAAGCCCCGTCAACTCTGCGGTGCATGATGCCAGCGGATGCGTCGTTGGCAGTCAGTTTGCGGGCATGAGCGAATGAAGATTTCGGGGCAGTACCGGAAGTCAGCTTGGCTGACATCAAAGTGCCCGCAGGCGACGTGTACCGGACGACTGCCCCTAGATCGATCACGTCTAGTCTAGCCTCCGCCCACGTCTCGTAGGACGTACTTTGTAAATTGCGCTCGGCCTTTCGAGTCTTGAAAGCTCTTTCCATCGGCGCGTTGCCCTACCTCCTCACGGACATCGTTCAAGTCAGCCGTCACCCGGTGCGCTCACCCGAATCCTGCACCCCAGCGATTCGTTATATATCAGCAACCCTGCTTCCGGCTTGCGTTACCAGGCTGGCCGCATAAGCAAACAGGCGGTCCTTGGCCTTCCGTGGCTTGCAGTAGCCATAGCACGCATCCCAGAGGATCGAAAGCGGCACCAACGCCTCTAGCAGTTCCTCCTGAGTCGCATCCGCCGGAAACTCCCTGCCAATCGATATGTTGTTCTCGCCGTCGATGGCAACTTCGGCATACCGGCTCAGGCACTCGAAGGCCGCACCTACCCGACCGGATCTGGATTCGACCACCCCGGTCGCGGTCGTTACCTGTAGGCCTCGCACCGCCAGCAAGCGCGCGATCAGTCGGCGGTGGTCTGCCAATAGGCTGAGTAGCGCCAGCCTTTCTCGCCATCCCCATATCGAAAATTCGATCACCAGATGCGGATTTGAGCGAATAGGCTCACGCCCCGGAAATGCCTGCGGATACCCGCGACAAAACATCAGGCTCAACTCGATTCCGCATGCATCTGGCCCGCTGGGATTGGCTGGCAGTGGCACCAGGCTGCCCATTTGCAGAAAATACGCATCGAGAGGGCGCAGCCGGTACTCACCGACTACCACAACGGGTGCAGTGGACATTAGCAACTCGCATTTTGACTCTTTGAGCAGTCGTGCGGGGACTAGAGGCTTTGCTGCGGCGAATAGGCTGTCGCCCACATCGGCCATGCCGCTCCATAAATGAAAGTTCTCAATCTGCTCATCTTTTGGAGTATCGGGAATTTTTTCGGCATCAACCGCGAGATGACCTTCCGACTGATTAGCAAGCGTCCGCGCGCGGGACTCCAATTGACTTAATATGGATACCAGCAATCAAATCCCCCAGTGGCTAAAAAGCAAATGAAAGAAGAAAAACCAGGAGCCATGGGACAACGTCATCAAAAAGAGAGGCCAAACCGGCTAAAGATCACACCCTAGTCCTTAGACAATTAGCCTCTATTTCTCTCATTCAAAATCAACCTCCATGTCTACGGTTGTTGACGACCTTTTAGCTCCCGGCACTGTTTAAGATGCGAGTTACCTGCCTTATCGGATTTTGACTCCTTTTCAAGGAGCAGGGACTCTGTGAGACGACCACCAAGACTATCAAAAGATGTTGCATACCCGACATAGGTAGCATAGTAGAGCCGAGAAACCTCTAGAGCAGAAGCGAAATAGAGGTACAGCAGAGACAGGCCAAGTACACAGCGAAAAGACTGTGAAAACACAGCAAAAACACAGTGGTTCTGTGGATTCTGGAGCTACCTCCCCTCTCACTGTGATGCCGCAGGTGTGTAGCCAGTGTAGGGTGTGTAGGCAAACGCAGAGGTGTTGTGGCAGCCATGGCTAGGGTTGTATGCTTTTTTAAAGAATTACAAAAAAAGCCTACACTGCCTACACACCACACGGGTTCCCCCTCTCCTCGGGAAAGGGAAAGCAAAATCATGATCCAGTTAAATCGCTTTGCTGGATTTGGTCACCTCAATTATCCCGATCACAAGACCCTGTGCACGATCATCCTCCCAATGACAGCAACCGCCCAAACTAACCACCTCGTTGAACAAGAGTCCACTTCGACACCGTTAGCAACCAAAAATCAAGGCAAAGAAAAGAACAAGAACACGCCTTCTCAACCTGCAACAAAAGTCCACAAGAAAGAGGAGACTCAAAAGGACTATCAAGCAGATTTCAGCACTCGAATAGTGAATTTCCACAACTCACGCTGTATGAAGATGTGGAGCATCGTGATGATCAGCTTGGGCTATTTACCTTTTAGTGATTTGCGTGATTCGCTGAAAGAAGACAGCAAGAAATTCAAAAATGACTACAAGCGTCGCATTCGATACTTGAAGGGCATGCTGACTCCAAGTCCTAAAAATGGCTTGGCTCTGTTGCTTTCACGCCATCCCGCAACGGCGATCGACGCAAAAGCCGAAGACCATTATCTAGATGTGCTCAGCGCCTTCAGCGTTCTTCGCCAGAAATACCCCGATCAGCTTCCTATAGAGGTAGAGGCATTGGAAGCTTCCGTAGTCAACATTCCTCTTCCACCGGGCTCGTTCGACGAGGCCATTGAAGATGAGACTGCCAAGCGAGACATTAGCAACAGAATTACTGCGGGCTTGAACGCAAATATGCAAAAACTTCTCGCTGAACTTATTCAAGAAAAATACGGAACTCTCATGGCTAAAACAAGAGACGGCATTGCGGCCGCAATGGCGACAGACATGAAAAGATCAGGCTTGACGCGGAACGTGATTCAGAAGCAGCTTGACCTGATTCTTAGAGGGTACGAGGGCGATTCTTAGCAGATCGGAAAACGCACGTCAATCGGACCCCAGGCGGCTCCGATTCGTTTTTTGGAGGGCAAAAAACAAGCTCCGGGTTGCCAGCACTTGCTGGTTTTCAACAACCCCTGGAGTCCCTCAATGGCAATTCCCTCCCCTGCGGCATCTCAGCATGTGATGTCTTCTGGTCTCGTCGTAACCGACGCGACACTGGCGCTCATGCGCCGCCCTAAGGTGCTGGCCCTGACCGGCTGGAGCAAGTCCACGCTCGCAAATCGCGTCGCCGATGGCAATTTCCCTGCCCCCGTTTCCAGCGGCCCACGCACCGTCGCCTGGGTCGAAGCCGAGGTTGCCGCGTGGGTGGCCGCGCGCATTCGCGAGCGCGATATGCGCCTCGAAAAGCAGCAGACCTGCGACCAGAACGCCCAAGGCGCGCGAGGTGCACAAGCATGAGCCGAGCATCCCGTCTCAAGGTGCTGCGCGACCCCGAGGTCAAGGACACGCGCCGCCAGTTCAAGCGCCTCATCCACGGGGCAGGTCCCACGCACTTCGTGTTCTTCCGCAAGGGCGAGCCCGAGACAGCGCAGACGCACTTCGGCCCGTTGACCAAGGCCCTCCAGGAACGCATCATCGAAGCCAACGCTGATGGCATGAACGTGTGCATGGCCATCAATAGCAGCCGCAAGGGCAAGCGCGTCAAGGACAACTTCTTCAAGGTCAACGCCGTCTTCATCGACAAGGACGAAGGCGAACTGACGGTCGAAGACCTGCTCGCCTTACCCGTGACGCCGCACTTGATCGTGCGCAGTTCGAAGGACAAGTTCCACGCCTACTGGCTGATCGAGGATTGCCCGGTCTGGGCCTTCTCTGCCGTACAGAAGGCACTTGCCAAGCTCTTGGGTACCGACGTCAGCGTGAACGACATCGGCCGTGTGATGCGGGTTGCAGGCACCCTCAACCCGAAGTATCCCGATACTGAGCCGGTGGAGATTGCGTACATGGCGAAGAATCCGAAGCCGCTGAAGCTGCGCAAGCTCATCGACGGCCTGGACCTGAAGCTCGACGCCAAGACGTTGAAGCGCCTCGCCGAAACGAAAGCCGAAACGACCGAGACCCGGTTGGCGCCGCAATCTGATGCAACTGCCCTGTACGACCTGAAACGCAAGCGCATCGCCGTTGCGCTTGCCGCGATCCCTGCCGACGAACGCAATACCTGGCTGCATGTGGGCATGGCCCTGCACGACTGGGATGCCTCTGAAGCCGGCTTTGCCATCTGGGACGAATGGTCGCGCAAGTCGCCCAAGCACGATCTTGAAACCCAGCGCAGCACGTGGGATGCCTTCAAGCCCGGGGGTGGCGTGAGTCTGGGCACGCTGTTCTACTTGGCGAAACTGGAACAGGGAGATACGGCCGACGAGAAGCGCAGCTTCGACGAGTCGTCGCTGGCCGAGCAGTTCTGCCAGTTGTACAGCAACACCTTGCGCTACGACCCCATGGTCGGACAGTGGTTCGAGTTCGACGGCACCGTATGGGCGGCCGCACCGCACCGACCGCAGATGGCCGCGCGGGAGATGGTGGCGACATTGAGCCTGGCGCGCGGCAGCAGCTTCGCCGAGGGACTGCGCGGTTTCCGCAGCGCGTCGAACCTGAAGGCCATCGTAAAGCATGCAGAGTTGCTGGCCGGCATGCACTGCGATGCCAGCACCTTCAATGGCAACCCCGACCTGCTGGCCGTCAAGGTAGGTGTGATCGAGCTGCCCAGCGGCCAGTGGCGTCCGGCCACGCCCGCCGATGGCCTGTCGTTCCGCTCCCCCATCGCCTACGACCCCGACGCCACTTGCCCGACATGGGACAGCTTCATCCGAGGGGTGGTCCGCGATGACGAGGAGTTCGGACACTACCTGCAGCGCGCCCTGGGCTACTCGCTGTTCGGGCATGCGAAGGAGCAGGTCTTTTTCCTGGTGATCGGCCGGGGCGGCAACGGCAAGGGCGTGCTGATGCGCACGATCAAGGGCGTGCTGGACCAGTATGCGCACGCGATCGCACCGAACGTGCTGTCGCGGGCGTATTCGGGCAACCCCAACTCGCCGAGCCCGGCGCTGGCGCCGCTGCAGCGGGCACGCTTCGTGGCCTGCACGGAGCTGTCGAGCGGCGGTCTGGACGAGGCCTTCGTGAAGCAGTTTTCGGGCGGCGACCAGCTGTCGGCCCGACCGACCTATAGCGAACTGGTAACGTTCACGCCACCGGGCAAGTTGTGGTTGTCGGCGAACAGGATGCCCGAAATTGAAGCTGGTGACCAAGCGATGTGGCGTCGCTTAGTTCCGGTGCCGTTCAAGGCCAACTTCCGCGGCAGGAAGGCTGACCCCGACTTGGAAGCCAAGCTGGAGAAGGAGCATGCAGGCATCTTGATGTGGTTGCTGCGCGGGGCGCAAGCCTATGCCCGCGAGGGCCTGGGCACTTGCGAGGCCGTGCGTGACTGCCGCAAGACCCTCAAGAAGAGGGCCGACTCGGTGCAGACGTGGATCAATGAATGCTGCCGCTGCGATGACGATGGTTGCATCCCTGCTGGCGATGCCTACGACAGCTACACCCGGTACACGCGAGGGGCCAAGCGCAAGCCGCTGTCGAACAAGGAGTTTCCGCAACGCATGGAGAAGAAGGGCTTCGCGCACAAGCGCCGCAGCAGCGGCAGCTTCTTCGAGGGCCTGCGCCTCGTGACTTCGGTTCCGGGCCGAGGCAACGGCTAAGGGCTGGTAGGCCTGCTCCCGCGCGGTTGGTGCAATGCCAACCGCGCGGGCGCGAGCCGCAAGGCGAGCCCCACGTAGCGCCTATCGAGTCGCGACAGCCATGCACGGCCCCAACCGCCGGCAGCCCGCGCCGCAGGGAACATGAATCGCCGTTCAGCCGATTCCACGCGCCTTGGCTACTACAGCGCCGCCGACCTGCTACATGAAGAAGCTGCCTTGATCAGAGTAGCCGATAGGCTCAATTGCCACATCCACGATGCGTGACTGCAAGGCACGTTTGCATCGGACGTTCTCCCCACCATCCTGAAGCCAGGCCCCCAGGCGACGCTCTACCCAGCCACAAGCTACGGCATCCCCATCGCTCAAGTCGCAATACCACTCAGGCACAACGTCTGCCTTGCGGGGTTGAAGGATGACATTGATGGAAAGCTCTCCCCCGCTGATGGCATCCACACTGGCGACCGCCGGCAGATCTTCATCGAAAACGAACCGATAGATGCTGCGCGCACAGAGATGGCTGTCCTCGTCGGCGCCAGGCCACCAGTTTTCGCCTTCCGACAGCCCGAACAGCCGTTGTTCGAGGCCGGCGTTGATCGCTGCCACCATGAGATTTCGCCAGACACTCCAGCGCGCGCTACGTTGCTTGCGCAACGGGATCGCCTTGAAGGGCGTGTAGGAGTGCTCGAATTCAGGCAGCAACCGCAGATCATCGGGCGCGGCGTAGCCGAACTGCCGCAGGCGCTTCACCAGACGGGCATTGCTCGGCTTCTGCGCCTCGGTGGTGGGATGAGCCGTGAGCGCCGCGCGCAGTGCCGCATGAGTCTTGAAACCCAAAGCCGCAGCGACGGCTTCGCTCATGTGGGATGAAGAGACACCGCTCACGCCTCGCTGCGCTCTCTGCTTGAGGGTGCGCAGGGCAGCTTCGGAAACGAAAAACGTCGACATGGACATGCCAGATATTCCTTTGGACTGGTCGATGTCTGCCGATTACGCATCGACCGGGGAATAGGCACGGTCAGCGAGAGGAGAGAGAAACGTCGTTTAACCCGGCAGTAGGTTCAGCGTGACGCGGCTGTGAGATTCATCATACTGCATGCCCATCACACTGGACACAGTGTTCTGCACACACAAAGACCGGGCTCAGCCATCGCCGCGCTCGGTTTTTTGAATCTGCCCGCCTCTAAAACACAAGGCCTTGCGGCGGGCACCGACCACACACGCAGCCCAGCCGCCGGGCCCAAACGAGGGGTTGTCGACGCCGCCATCTTGCGCTGCGGGCTATCAAATGCATTGCCAAGCGGGCGCGCCCCCCCATCCAGGACGAGCTGCAATGCACAGCACTCTCCCTACCGGGTCGCCATGCCCAAGCGAACAAAGGTGCCGACGGACCACCCTCTCCCTAACATTCGGCACTTGGGCGCGAAGAACTGACGATCAGGGTCAGACATGCCGCCGCGCGAGAGGCGGTCACGCGGCTTCGCAGCCGCACGGTCAGGTGCATGCCTCCTGCCCCCAGCGCATTGCCAACCATGCGGCCCAGGTTGCGCACCGCCTGCCCTGTCACCTTGCAGCCGGGCTGCGCCCATAGCACGATGATGACTCCGTGGGCCTGCTCGATCTCGATGCCCCGCCCATCCACCACTTGCAGCGCCTGTTCCATCGCCGTGTCGAGTTGATCGGCCCGGTCCAGACACTGCGTTACCAAGGTTAACTGCACCTCGCGGAAGTCCAGCACTTCGATCACGTCGGACTGATCCCAGGCAGGCTCCAGGAACGGATCACCGTCCACCACAGACCGCCGTATCGCCGCATAGAACCATTGCACCGCAGCCAGGTCGTCCGGCTCCCAAGACGCCGAAACATCGATTCGCGCTTCGATGGACTTGAACAGGATGCCGAGCATCGAATCGCCGTCCACCCTCCCCCGCGTCTCGGCGCCCAGCACAACGCCGACGACTTGGGAGTCTTGCTCCCAAGCGCGCCAGATCAAGAACATGGCCGCCTCGACCTCAACAGGCCGCACATCCACTCCAACCACCAGACAAAGAATCCGGACGTGGTTCAAGTTCAGTTCCTCGACGACGGTCGGCACACCACCATGCTCGATTTCGAAGTAGATGGGCTCTTCATCAATGAGGTCTTCTGACGGCCCCATCGGAGGCTGATTGGGCCTGGCGAAGAACTGTTGCACGAAGCGCCGCCCTGCAGCGCCGATGCCGATCATGCGCACGGGGCTGACCCCGTCGTCTGCGGCCGAAGTATGGAGAACATTCATAGGGTGTCACCTGTATGGCCGTGCGCGGCTTACACGCACGGCGAAGAAATGGAAAAGGGGAAAAAGAAAAGCGCCGCACCAGCCTCTCAGCCAGTGCGGCGCTTTTGCGCGCGCGGAAGGGTTGCTACATCAGCACTGGCTGTCCAGGCTCTCGGCCGCGAAGTTCTTGCCTTCGGTGCGGGTCAGTTCGCGCAGGCACACCGGCGTCTTGCTGCTGATGGCCCGGTCGAGCAATGCGTAGTCCATGCGGCGCATCTGCCCGGCCTGCATCCAGACCGTATTGCCTTTGCCGGTGTGCAGGCACACGGCCTCTTCGCCGCAGGGCTCGTACTTCGTGATCAGCGACATGAGGTTCTCGGGGCTGCCGCTAACAGAGGTGGCCGACGCCGGAGGTGCAGATGCCGAAGCATTGACGCCGCGCTGGGGATTGCCGGCCGCGATCATGTCCGCTGCTTTCTGCAACTTGGCCTGCTCCGCCTGCTCGGCCGAAGTGGGGGGTGCAACCGGGACAGCGGCGACAGGTTGAGCCGCCGCCGATGCGGGGGTGGAGGCTGGAGCGGAGGTAGTTGGCTGCGCGCCAGCCGAAGGCGCTGCCGGCTGCCCGTACTGCATCGACGGCGGGATGGCCTTGCCGTGGGCCCGCAGGACACTGCGCATGTGCTCGTCAAAGGCCAGGGCGTCGGATGCGACTTTCAGATACGGCGTCGTGGTCGCGGTGCTGTAGCTGACGGACGTGCTGAAGGTGTTCGCCCCTTCGTCCTTCACGATTTTGTACGCGACGGACAGTTGCAGAGGCGCATCGCTGACCTTGTCGCCGGTCACCACCCGTATCACCGTAGCATCGTTCTGATATTGCTGTGGCCTGTCGATGTTCCAGTAAAGCTCAACTGGAATCCCGTACTCAAGGGCTGAGCCCAGCGGGTTGCCCATCCAATCCATAAAGAAGTTCATCTTCTGGACCACGGTGGGCTTGAACGCGAACGTCAGGTTGACCTCGCACGAGCGGCGCTTGATCGATTCGTCATAGGACGTCACAACTGGCGTGCCGGCTTCAAGGGATACGGTATCCGCAGTCTTGAGCTTGTAGCTGCCCAGGTCTTCGTCGTGCCCTTTGGCGACCATTCTCAGCACGGCCTCGATGCGCTGGGGGTCATTGCAAGGAGGGGCTTCGGGGCCGCAGCCGACGAGCAGTGCGGAAGTCGAAATGGCTAGACCGACCAGGAACAGTCTGGATTTGGCCTTGCGAATGTAATGGAACATGGTTGGGTTCTCTTCGTTCGAGCTGTTGATTGGTTTGAGCACTCGGGCTGCCTATGTCTCATAGCGGATCGCCCGCTTCCTCACTGCACGTCCCCCCGATAAATGCACGCCGTCCAAATGCTACCAAATCGGTAGTATTTGAGGTGCGCATTGTCGGGACTATCTTGATCTTTGGACCCAAAGATCTAAATGACCGTTCTGGGGAGACGCCTCAAGCAGGCGAGGCAGTTGGCTGGCTTGTCACAAGAACAAGTTGGCATTGAAGCCGACCTTGATCCGATGTCTGCCAGCACGCGAATGAACCGCTACGAGTTGGGCAAACGCGCGCCCGCGTATGAGTTGGTTGAAAGATTCGCGAAAGTGCTTGGGGTACCGACTGCATATTTCTATGCGGTGGCCGAAGACGAAGCTCAGCTCCTGCTGGCATTCGGCAAGCTGCCGAAGGCCAAGCGGTCACAAGCTGTCGAGTTCGTTGTCGGCTTGAACAAGTAGATGCCTCCCCACCGAGCAACGAGGCTCATTTCAGTATTCCTCCGGCAACAACAACGTGGTCACACTGCGATCCGCTTCGGTGATCACCCAGATGCGGTCGTCGTCCTCATCTGACCGCGATGGGTCCTGTGCAACTTCTGCCCCCTCCACCGGCGCGCTCTGAAGCGGCAGTCGATAGACCGATAGCACGCGCGAGTCGTGCGCAAGAGCGTCTTCGTTGGTCTGCGCGTCTTCGGCACAGCATTCACCCCAATCCCCGGCAACGTGGCGCGCCAGAAGCGTGAAGGGGTTGCTGTTCGTGCGGTGCATAAGCGCGAGAGCACCAGGGGTGGCAACGACGCGGCCAAGTTCGAAACGCGGCGCACGGTCGGGCTTGATGTAGTCGGAGAGAAGGTTCTTCATGGTTGTTTGCTCACAGTGAAACGCCCATGCGGCGGCGCGCCTAGACCTGTGGAGGCAAGGCGCGCCGACGAAGGGCGAAAGGGTTGGAGAAAGAAAAACAGCCGCAGCGGCTACCGGGTGGACCGGCTCCTACTGCGACTGCTTGCTGCAAGCGGCAAGCGCTTGCGTACGGGCATGGTCTTACCTAGCTTTCGCCGGCAGGTTTCTACCCGTGGGTATATTGTATCATAAAAACAACAAATCAAACTGGCCGGTACGGTGTGTGAGCCCCGTATACGAGCACGAAGAGCCTAGGGCGCGGATCCCTTAGAACGCATTTCGCCTGTTTGTCCCTTGATGTAGGTAGCCCAGTCTTCCATCAGCTGCCGGCGCTTCTCCACCATGTCGCTGCGGGCGTAGGCACGTACCGTTTGATCGCCCACCAAGTGGGCCAGCGCGAACTCCAGCATCTCGGCGGCGTACTGCGTGTTGTCCATGCCCCAGGTGCGAAAGGTCGCTCGGAAGCCGTGCATGGTGTGCGGCTGTCCAAGGCGGCGCAGCAACTGCGTGAACACCATATCGCTGTACTTCTTGCCCCGAGGCGAGGGGAACACCAGATCGCTGGCGCGAGCAGCGTCTGCGGAAACGCCGCCTTCTGCGTCCCGCTCGGCCTGCAGGGCGCGCGCCGCCCACAACAATTCGGTGGCCCGGTTCGACAACGGCACACGATGCTCGCGTCCAGCCTTCATGCGCTCCGCCGGGATCGTCCAGTTGCGGAGCGACGTATCGAACTCTGACCAGCGGGCACCCCGAATCTCGCCTGAGCGGGTGGCCGTCAGCACACCGAACTCGAACGCCAGCTGCACCGTGGCGGTGGCCGTGCTGGCATGGACCTGGGCCAACAGCTCGCCGATCTGTGGGTGCGGGCAGGACGGGTGGTGCTCCACCTTCCGCGCCTTCTCGTTGGCACCCAGCGCGATCCTGACCTGTTCCCAGAACTCACTGTCAACGCCACGGCAATAATCTTTGGCCGCACCGTAATTGATCACCTTGCGAATTCTTTGCAAAAGGCGGTCAGCCGTCTCTGCTTTTTCTTTCCAGATAGGCGTCAATGCCTTCAGAATTTCGCGCTTGCCGACTTCACGGACAGGAAGCTTCCCGAAATGCGGGAAAGCGTAGGTGGTCAGCGTATTGATCCATTGATCCTTGTGCTTGGCGTTTTTCCAATCGTCGGCGTGCTCCTTGTGGTATTCCTCGGCGCAGGCCTTGAACGTCACGCTGGCCTGTTCTAATTGAATTGCGGTAGTCTTGAGTTCGATATTCTTTTGCTCGCGATGCTGAATGGGGTCAATACCCTCTGCGATCTGGATTCGATGTTCTTGGGCACGCTCGCGGGCTCGCGCCAGGCTCACGTCAGCCAGGGAGCCCAGCCCCATGTCGCGGGTTCTGCCGAGGAAGGAGTAGCGCAAAATCCAGGCTTGACTGCCCCCTGGGGCCACTCTGAGATACAGGCCTCGGCCGTCGAGGTGGTAGCCGGGCTTTTTTGCTTTGTTTCGGATGCTGGTAATAGTTAATAGGTTATGGCGGGTCATGTTTTGGCTGTAGCTACACCTTGTTGGGTGCCGGCTTTTTACGGTGCAATTTGGTAGACCAATTTTACCAAAAACCGCCCTAAAAACATGCCTATGCTTTTGCCCATTCTTTGAGCTGGCCGTCAATAAACGTGGTTACCCGCTATTGGGCTGTATGTTTTTTGCAAGTGCGTGCGGCCAAAGGCTTTTTGTACTTTGCTGGTTGCCATTGGGTGGCACTGCACTTATAATATGGCGGCCGCCTGCTCCGCCAGAGATTGATTGTTCGTAACCGTTCGCGAACATGCAGATAGCAAGAAGCCCAAGTCGCCACAAGCACTTGGGCTTTTTTGTTTTCCAGAGTGTCATATGACACGTTGCTTCACAGCCACAAGGGTCAAGCCACCGAGACCTTCGTCCAGCGGTACGATCCAAAGGTTTTACTTTCAAGCGCGAAAATTTCGCAAGGAGCCTCGATGGCCGGACAGACCTCAACGCCGCCGCGTAACAAGACCTCCCTCGACAGGACGCTCCAAAAGAGCGAAGAAGTCGCTGCCGACGTGCAGCGGGCATCGGACAACCTGGCCGTGGTGAGCACGGTGCTCGAGCAGGAACTGCCTGACGAGATCCAGGTCGGCGAGGTGGCGCAGGCCATCGAACACACGAGCCAACTCGAAGAAAAGCTGGCCAAGTCGGCGGAGAAACTGGCCGAGGTGAATGCCGCGCTGAGCGAAGAGATCGAGAAGCGCCTCGAAGTGACCGCCGAGCGCGACGAGAGCCAAGCCCTGGCCGAGAAGCTCAAGGCAAAGATCCAGACCAACGGTTCGAACTGACGCAGCCTCGGGAACCGTCTTTCGCCGGTCCGTCGTCTCCCTTCTCCTACGCTGCGGCTCCGTTCGGCACGCTACGCTATTGGTTCTCACAGCGAAACCAAGGCATGGCCCTCATCACGTTCCTCGTCGAGGACAACAAGACCATCAGAGACAACCTGGTCCCGGCACTCGAAGACCTGGTGAACGGACGGGTGGTCGGCTTTGCCGAGACGGAGTCGGATGCGCTGGCCTGGCTCGCGGCCCATCCCCATGACTGGCAGCTCCTGATCGTCGACCTGTTCCTGAAAGAAGGCTCCGGCCTGGGCGTGCTGGCCGGCTGCAAGACCCGCTCGGCGGGCCAACGGGTCGTGGTGCTGAGCAACTACGTGACAGTGGACATCCGGGCCCGCTGCGAAGCGCTGGGTGCCGACGCCGTGTTCGACAAGTCCCGAGATCTAGACGCCTTCATCGAGTACTGCAACACCGACCGTCCCTCGGGCCTCGCCGAACTTTGAATTTGCC
Source organism: Variovorax boronicumulans (assembly GCF_030812215.1). Lineage (GTDB taxonomy): Bacteria > Pseudomonadota > Gammaproteobacteria > Burkholderiales > Burkholderiaceae_C > Variovorax > Variovorax boronicumulans_C. Next base: position 27,920 of record NZ_JAUSSG010000010.1, read on the forward strand.
GCGATTGCCGAGCACATGAAAAAAGGGCCCGAAGGCCCTTTTCTTTTTCAGCAGACAAGCCGCGCGAACTGCGCGGCTGCCGATGCGCCTCAGCGCACCACGGCGATCTGCGTACGGGCACCACCCTTGTACGTGAACAAGGTCAGCGCGCCGTTCTTGATGTCGCCCTTTTCGTCGAAGGCGATCGGGCCGGTCACGCCCTTGTATTGCACCTTGCCGACTTCAGGCAGGTACTTTTCCGGGTCGGACGAACCGGCCTTGACCATGGCTTCGGCCAGCACGTTGACCGCGTCGTAGACGTACGGTGCATAGATCTGCACATCGACGCCGTTCTTGGTCTTGAACTTGGCCTTGAAGTCTTCCAGCGGCTGCTTGAAGTCGCCGTCGACACCGCCGGCTTCGGCACACACCACCATGTCTTCGCCGATGGCATCGCCAGCGAGCTTCGGCAGTTCAGCGGTGCACAGGCCGTCGCCGCCCATGAACTTGACGTTCAGGCCGAGCTGCTTGACCTGCTTGAGCATCGGGCCGCCGACGGCATCCATGCCGCCGAAGAACAGGACGTCGGGCTTGGCAGCCTTCAGCTTGGTCAGGATGGCGTTGAAGTCGGTCGACTTGTCGGTGGTGAATTCGTGGCCCACGATGGTGGCGCCGGCTGCCTTGGCTGCCTTCTCGAATTCTTCGGCAACGCCTTGGCCGTAGGCCGTGCGGTCGTCGATCACGGCGATGTTCTTGCCCTTGAGCGTTTCGACTGCGTACTTGCCCAGCGTGCCGCCCAGTTGCGTGTCGTCGGCCACCACGCGGAACGCGGTCTTGAAGCCTTGGCGCGTGTACTTGGGGTTGGTTGCCGATGGCGAGATCTGCGGAATGCCGGCGTCGCTGTACAGCTTGGAGGCGGGAATAGTCGTGCCCGAGTTCAGGTGACCGACCACGCCGTTGACCTTTTCGTCGACCAGCTTCTGGGCGACTGCGGTGCCTTGCTTCGGATCGCCTGCGTCGTCTTCGGCGATCAGCACGAACTTGGCAACCTTGTCGCCGATCTTCACGCCCTTGGCGTTCAGGTCTTCGATGGCCATCTTGGCGCCGAACTCGTTGTCCTTCCCAAGGTGGGCAATGGGACCGCTGCTCGGGCCGACGTGACCGATCTTGACGACCAGTGCATCGGCAGGAGGTGCTGCGGGTGCGGGGGCAGCCGCCGTGGGCGCCGGCGTTGCAGCGGGTGCAGCAGCTTCTTCTTTCTTGCCGCAAGCCACCAGCGTGAGTGCAGCCAGTGCGACCGCAGTCCATTTCAATTGCATGGGAAACCTCCAGAACTTGGATGAAAACAATAAAAAACCGGTCGTGTGATCCGGGCGCGCAGACCTCGCAAGTTTCGCGCCGCAGACCAGCGGCACCCTCACGCCATTCCGACCTGCGGCGCAGTTTAGCCGAGGATTTATGCGCCGGAAGCTGGCGTAGACCCTGTGTTTTCGGAGAGTTCGGCGGCCATGGATTCGATCACCAAAGCACGCAGAACGGCCTCGATTTCACCGCGCAGGCGCGGCACCATGTCGTCGAGTTGCTGCTGGACCGCGGCGGACACGGCATCGCTCAATCGCTCCTCGAGAGAGAGGTCCACGCGCTGCAGCACGCGATGCAAAAGCTGCTCCTCGAGACTGACGATTTCAGCCTGCGTGAGCTGCGCCGCGGGCGGCAGTGCGACCGCGCTGGCGGGGTCGGGCTGTGGCACCGGCGCATCGGCCGGCTCGGGGCTCGCGGGCTCCGCGGGGATATCGAGCACCGTGGTCAATGTGGGGACGAACCGGGGCGGCGTGCGCAGCGTGCTGGCCATGTCAGGAAGCGCTCCTTGCGAAGTCGTGCGGCTGGATGGTGTAGCCGCGATCGGCGTAATGGCGCCAGCGCGAGCGGCCGACCTGCCGGTCGTTGGCCTCATCGCTCACGATGTCGATCAGGCGCTCGAAGCGCTCGAAACCGGCGGGCACTTCGAGGCCCAGGTTCACGAGCATCTCGCGGTGCGGCAGCGATGCCGCATCGGCGCTTCCCGACGAAAGGATCACCGGCGAGCGGGCCACCACGTGGGCCTGCGCATCGCTGCGGCAATGCGCGACGAAATCGACGGGCGACAGCTGCCAGAGCGCCGCATCGACCACGTCGAGCGCCTCGGCATCGCCGACCACCACCACCCGCAGGCCGCGTGCATTCACGGCCTTGCGAACGAGCCGGCAAGCGTAGTTCAGCTTGTCGGGCGCGTTGAAGTGAAAGCCGATTTCCGTCACTTCGGGGACTTGGCCTTGCGTGCCGAGGCCTTCGGCTCTGCCTTCGTCCTGGCCTTGGGCGTGGCGATGGCAGCCTTGTCGGCCGCGCGCGTCGTCAGGTAGGACACCAGCAGCCCCACCGGCCGGCCCGTCGAGCCCTTGGCCGCCCCGCTCTTCCATGCGGTGCCAGCGATGTCCAGATGCGCCCAGGGAAAGTCGCCGACGAAGCGCTGCAGGAACTTGGCCGCGACCACCGCGCCGCCGGCTCGCCCGCCGATGTTGGCCACGTCGGCAAAGTTGCTCTTGAGGCCTTCGGCATAGTCGTCGTCGAGTGGCATGCGCCAGCAGCGATCCTGCGATTGCTCACCGGCCGCCTGCAGCGCCCCGGCCAGCGTCTCGTCGCTCGCGAAGAGGCCGCTGCGCACGCCACCGAGCGCGATCACGCAGGCGCCGGTGAGCGTGGCGATGTCGATCACCGCCGCCGGCTCGAAACGCTTGGCATAGGTCAGCGCATCGCACAGGATGAGCCGGCCCTCGGCGTCGGTGTTGAGCACCTCGATGGTCTGCCCGCTCATGCTGGTGACCACGTCGCCGGGCTTCACGGCCTTGCCGTCGTTCATGTTCTCGCACGAGGGAATGAGGCCGACCACGTTGATCGCCGGCTGGATCTCGCCGAGCGCGCGGAAGGTGCCCAGCACGCTCGCAGCGCCGCACATGTCGAACTTCATCTCGTCCATCTCGGCCGCGGGCTTGAGCGAGACGCCGCCGGTGTCGAAGGTGATGCCCTTGCCGACCAGCACCACGGGCGCCTGGTCCTTGGACGCGCCCTGGTAGCGCAGCACGATGAAACGCAGCGGCTCGGCCGAACCCTGCGCCACCGCGGCGAAGGAGCCCATGCCCAGCTTCTCGACTTCCTTGGGCCCGAGCACCTCGCACTTGATGTTGTCGAGCTTGGCCAGTCCCTTGGCGGCTTCGGCCAGCAGCGTGGGCGTGGCGTGGTTGGCCGGGCGGTTGCCCCATTCCTTGGCCAGTTCGATGCCCAGCACGGTGGCGCGGGCCTCGTCGAAAGCCTTGTTCGCGCCGGTCGCATCGGCCACGCCGACGGTCAGGTGGCGGATGCTGCGCGCCTCGGCCTTCGGCTTGGTGGTCGTGTAGACATAGCTGGCATCGGCCGCGGCGGTAACGGCGGAAGCCACTGCGGCACCATCGGCCGGCTGGGCGAACACGACAACGGCCCGCTTGGGCCGATGGGCCTTGGCTGCGTTGACCGCCGCGATCACGCCGCTGCGCACCGACGCGGGCTTGCCGTCGCCAATGGCGGCGAGCACGACGCGGGAGGCCACGACGTCGTCGGGGCGGTAGAGTGAGAGGAGCTTGCCGGCCTTGTCGGGCAGGTCGCCGGCCTTGCGCGCGCTGGCGGCCAGCACGGAAAGGGAGTCTTTGGAGGTGATGGGCGCGCTGCCGACGAGCACGATGAGGACGTCGGATTTTTCGGCTGCGGCCTGGGCGATGGTGAGGGGCTTGAGTTGAAAGTCCATAATCCTTTTTTTCCTCGAACGATGTTATTCCATTCTTCCCTACGCAAGGAGCTGTCGCGCAGCTTCGGAGCGACCCTCGTGGTTCTGGTCACCATCGTGATGACCATGATGCTCATCCGTACCCTCGGGCTCGCCTCCAAGGGCAGTGTGAACCCGCAAGAGGTGTTCCTGGTGATGACCTATACGGTGCTCGGCTACATGCCGACCATCCTGAGTCTGAGCCTGTTCATCGCCATCGTCGGCACCCTTTCGCGCATGTATCGCGACAGCGAGATGGTCATCTGGTTTTCCAGCGGCCGGGGTCTGGCCGACTTCGTGGAGCCGCTGTTCCGCTTCGCCTGGCCGGTGCTGATCCTGATCGCCGTGATGGCGCTGGTGGGCTGGCCTTGGGCCAACTCGCAGACCATGGGCATGCGCCAGCAGTACGAGCAGCGCAGCGACATCGAACGCGTCACGCCCGGCGAGTTCCGTGAATCGTCGGGCCGCATGCGCGTCTTCTTCATCGACAAGGACACGCCGGACGGCGCCACCGCCACCAACGTCTTCATCTGGGCGATCGAGCGCGGCCTGCAGATCACCACCTCCGCGCGCAGCGGCCGCATCGAGGATGTGGGCCCCAACCGCTTCCTGATGCTCAGCAACGGCCAGCGCCTGGAACGCCCGCTGCTGCCGACATCGGGCCTCAAGATCAGCGAATTCAAGACCTACGGCACCCGCGCCGGTGGCAGCTCCGATGCCACCGCCAACACCACGCCGCCGCGCGCCCGGACTACCCTGTCGCTGCTGCGCGACCGCAGCACTGCGGCGCTCGGCGAACTGGGCTGGCGCATCGGCATGCTGTTGGCCGCCATCAACTTCGTGCTGCTGGCGCTGACCGTCTCCAGCGTGAATCCGCGCGTGGGCCGCAGTGGCAACCTGCTGTTCGCGCTGTTCGCCTTCGTCATCTACTACAACCTGCTGAACCTGGGGCAGAGCTGGATCAGCTCCGGCCGCTACGGCATGGGCACCTTCATGCTCATGCTGCACGGCGGCGTGTTCCTCATCGCCGTGGCATGGCTGGGCCTGCGCAACAACAACTGGGCCCGTCGCAGCAGGCCCGGCCGCGTGATCGCCGGCGGCCTGGCGACCCCGCAGCCTTCCAAGATCGACCCGACCACGTGAAAACCATCCGACGCCTGATCTATGTCGAGGCACTGAAGGCGGTGGCCTTCGTGACGCTCGGCTTCCTGTGCCTGTTCTTCTTCTTCGACTTCGTCGACGAACTGCAATCCGTCGGCAAGCCCGAGAGCCTCGCCTACGGGCCGATGCAGGCGCTGATCTACGTGGCGCTGCTGGTTCCAAGCCACCTGTACGAGCTGCTGCCCATCACCGTGCTGATCGGCTGCATCTTCGTGATGGCGCGTCTCGCGCAGAGCTCCGAATACACCATCCTGCGCACCAGTGGCCTCGGCCCGTGGCGGGCGCTGCGCACGCTGCTGCTGCTGGGCGTGGGCTTCGTCATCCTCACCTTCGCCGTGGGCGACTACATCGCGCCGCTGTCCGAGCGCACCGGGCAACTGCTCAAGTCGCGCTACCAGGGCACCTACTCGCTGGTGGGCAACACCGGCGCCTGGCTCAAGGAAAAGCGCGACAACGTGTCGTATGCCGTGAACGTGCTGTCGATCTCGCGCGACGGTTCGCTCAAGAACGCGCGCATCTTCGAATTCGATGCCAACGGCTACGTGAGCAAGCAGTTGGTCGTCAAGTCTGCCCGCATCCTCGACGGGCACTGGGCGCTCTCGGACATCGAGAAGCAGGACTACGACACGCGCAGCGCTGCCGACAAGGCCCGCATCGTCACCACCGAGATTCCGCAGATGGACTGGCCGACTTCGCTCACGGCCGAAATGGTGTCAGTGGCGCTGCTGCGGCCGGACCGCATGAGCACGATCGACCTGTTCGACTACATTCGCCACCTGGACGCCAACGGCCAGACCGCGCAGCGCTACGAGATCGAGTTCTGGCGCAAGGTGTTCTATCCGCTGTCGTGCCTGGTGATGGTGGTGCTCGCCCTGCCCTTCGCCTACCTGCATTTCCGGCAAGCCGGCATCACGACCTACGTTTTCGGCGGCGTGATGATCGGCATCAGCTTCTTCCTGCTGAACAACGTGTTCGGCTACCTCGGCAACCTCAGCAACTGGTCACCCTGGCTCACGGCCGCAGCGCCGGGACTCATCTACTCGGTGATGTCGTTGACGGCCTTCAGCTGGCTGGTTCTTCGAAGATGACCATGGCCGTGGAGATGCGGGGCATCGTGTTGTTGGCGCATGGTTCACGCGACGAGCGCTGGCGCGATCCCATCGAGGCGGTGGCCGCGCGAGTCCTGCACGACGACCCCGCGGCCCGCGTCGTGTGCGCGTACATGGAGCTCGCCGCACCGGACCTTCATTCGGCCGCAGCAGGCCTGATTGCCGGCGGTGCCAGCGCCATCCGCGTCGTTCCCCTGTTCCTCGGCATGGGCAAACATGCCCGCGAAGACCTGCCGCTTCAGCTCGATGCCCTTCGCAAGACCTGGCCGCAGGTCGATTTCTCGCTGGCCCGCATCGTCGGCGAGGAGCCCGAACTGGTCGAATTGCTGGCCAGAATTGCGGCCAAATCCTGAGACCCGGCAATTTCGATAGATTGCGAAGGCATAATGAATTCCGCAATAAGACGGAATTTGATATGAATCTGCACCAATTCAAGTTTGTTCAGGAAGCCGTGCGGCGCAACCTGAACCTCACCGAGGCCGCCAAGGCGCTCCATACCTCGCAGCCGGGCGTCTCCAAGGCGATCATCGAACTCGAAGAAGAGTTGGGCGTCGAGATTTTTGCGCGCCACGGCAAGCGCCTCAAGCGCGTGACCGAGCCGGGGCAGCACGTCATCGCCAGCATCGAACTGATCATGCGCGAGGTCGGCAACCTGAAGCGCATCGGCGAGCAGTTCAGCGCGCAGGACAGCGGCACCCTCTCCATCGCCACCACCCACACCCAGGCGCGCTACGTGCTGCCGGTGCCCGTGGCCAATCTGCGCGAGGCCTACCCGAAGGTCAACGTGAGCCTGCACCAGGGCTCGCCCGACCAGGTGGCGCGCATGGTGATCGACGAGATCGCCGAGATCGGCATCGCCACCGAATCGCTCGACGGCTACGCCGAGCTCGTGACCCTGCCCTGCTACGAATGGCAGCACGTGCTGGTGCTGCCCAAGGACCATCCGCTGGCAGCCAAGGAGCGCATTTCGCTGGAAGACCTGGCGAGCGAGCCGATCATCACCTACCACCCGTCGTTCACCGGCCGCACGCGCATCGACCACGCCTTCGCACAGAAGAAGCTCACGCCGCGCATCGCGCTCGAAGCGATCGACTCCGACGTGATCAAGACCTACGTGCGCCTGGGCCTCGGCGTGGGCATCGTGGCCGAAATGGCGGTGCGCGACGAGTCGAACGCCGACCTCGTGGTGCGCCCGATGGGCCATGTGTTCGGCCAGAATATTGCCCGGGTCGCGTTCAAGCGCAGCGCCTACCTGCGCAACTTCGTCTTCAAGTTCGCCGAGCTGCTGTCCGACCGGCTCGACCGCAACCTGATCGCCAAGGCCTTGAGCGGCCATCAACAAGACTACGAGTTATAGGATCACCCCCAGTCTTCGCGTACTTCGTGTCGCTTCGCCAACCCCCTTCCAGGGGGCAACACCAGCAGCCCGGCGGAGCCGGTTCTGCGGTGTTCCACGAAGGAGAGTCGCGCGGCGGAATCACTGAACCCACGATCACCATGAGCACTGTTCTTTCTTCTCCACGCACGCCCGAGATCACGACCAAGCTGCCGGCCGTCGGCACCACCATCTTCACCGTCATGTCGGCGCTGGCCGCCGAGAAGAACGCGGTCAACCTCGGGCAAGGCTTTCCGGATTTCCATTGCGATCCGAAGCTGCTCGAAGACGTGACGGCCGCCATGGCCGCGGGCCACAACCAGTACCCGCCGATGCCGGGCATTCCGGCGCTGCGCGATGCCATCGCGGCCAAGATTTCCGCGCTCTACGGCCACGACTACAGCGCCGCCACCGACATCACCGTCACCGCGGGCGCGACGCAGGCCATCATCACCGCCATCCTCGCCATCGTGCGGCCGGGCGACGAGGTGATTGTGCTGGAGCCCTGCTACGACAGCTACGTGCCCAACATCGAGCTGGCCGGCGGCAGCGTGGTGCGCGTGCCGCTCGTGCCCGGCACCTTCCGCCCCGACTTCGACAAGATCGCCGCGGCCATGAGCCCGCGCACCCGCGCGATCATCATCAACACGCCGCACAACCCGAGCGCCACGGTCTGGACCGAAGCCGAGATGCGCAAGCTCGAAGAGCTGCTCGCCCCCACCGATGTGTTCGTGATCGCCGACGAGGTCTACGAGCACATGGTGTTCGATGCCGCTCGCCACGAAAGCGTGGCCCGCTTTCCGGGCCTGGCGGCGCGCAGCTTCATCGTCAGCAGCTTCGGCAAGACCTACCACGTGACCGGCTGGAAGGTCGGCTACGTGGCCGCGCCCGCGCCGCTGATGGCCGAGTTCCGCAAGGTGCACCAGTTCAACGTGTTCACCGTCAACACGCCGATGCAGCATGCGCTCGCGCAGTACATGGCCGAACCGAAGCCGTATCTCGAACTGCCAGCGTTCTATCAGCGCAAGCGCGACCTGTTCGCCGCGGGCCTGGCCGAGAAGACGCGGTTCAAGCTGCTGCGCAGCGAAGGCAGCTACTTCCAGTGCGTGGACATCTCGGCCGTGAGCGATCTCTCCGAAGCCGACTTCTGCCTGTGGCTCACCCGCGAGATCGGCGTGGCCGCGATTCCGCTGTCCGCGTTCTACGGCAACGGCTTCGATCAACGCGTGGTGCGCTTCTGCTTCGCCAAGAAGGACGAGACGCTGGTCTCGGCGCTGGACCGGCTCGCGAAGCTCTGACGGCGGCCACCAGGACCTAGGCGCCGCGATGACGATGAACCGGCCCCGTTGGATCCTGCTGGCCCTGGGCCTCTCGTTCCTGGCCGTGGGCGTGGCCGACGCCTTCATGCCGCCGCTTCGCGGCAAGGACTACAGCGTGCTCGATGTGGCGCATGCATTTCTCATCTCGGCACTTTGCTATACGTGGTGCCGCGCCGAGGGGCTCGCGCGCGGCGTGATCCCGCCCGGCCGCTCGGCGTTGCTCGCGGGCGTGTTTCCGCTGCTGGGCATCCCGGTCTATTTCTTTCGCACCCGTCCCTGGCGACGGGCGCTGATGTCCACGCTGTGGGCAGTGGGCTTCCTGGCGATGGGCCTCGTGCTTGCCGCCATGGGCACCCTGCTGGCCGAGTCGATGCGAAGCTGAAAGCCGCCTCCAATGAAATCCACGCGCATCATCAAGTTCGTCTTCGGCCTTGTCGGCGTGCTGATGCTCGTCGGTGCAGGGCTCCTGTACCAGAACACCATGAAATTCATCGCCTCGGCCAGCCGGGCGCAAGGCGAGGTGATCGATCTGCTGCGCGTGGAAAGTTCGCGCCGCAACAGCTCCGACACATGGCGCCCGATGGTGCACTTCAAGCTGCCGTCCGGTGAAATCGTCGAGTTCACGCCCTCGAGCAGCAGCAGTCCGCCTGCCTACGACAAGGGAGAGATCGTGGGGGTGTTCTTCAACCCCTCCAACCCGCAGGATGCCCGGCTCGACGGCTTCTTCGATCTCTGGGGCGGCGCGGCCATCGCCGGCGGGCTGGGCGCCGTGTTCCTGGCATTCGCCATCGGCATGCATTTCCTGCTCTCCGACGCCGCAGGCGCCAGGCGCCGACGCCCACGGTAGGACAGCCCTGACCGCCGAAGGGGCGGCTCTCCGGCCCCTCGCGCACCCCGGGACGATGAGCATGAAGGCTCGTCACAACAAATGTCCCAGGAGAAAACCATGTCCCTCTCGTTCATTCTGCTCATCGTCCTGATCCTGATACTGGTCGGCGCGCTGCCGAGCTGGGGCTATAGCCGGTCCTGGGGCTACGGACCCAGCGGCGGCGTCGGCCTCATCGTGCTGATCGTCGTCATCCTGGTGCTCATGGGCCGCATATAGCAGCACCCGCACCGCAATGAAGAAAGCCCCACCGGAAACGGCGGGGCTTTTTTTAAGCCTGCAATTGGGCCCAGGCCTTGTCCAGCCGCTTGACGCTCACTGGCTGCGGCGTACGCAACTCCTGGGCGAAGAAGCTCACGCGAAGCTCCTCGAGCAGCCAGCGGAATTCGAGCATGCGGTCGTCCACCACGCCCTTGCGTTCGGCCACCAGCCGCCAGTAGCGCTGCTCCTGAGGGCGCAGTTCGGCGAGCTTGGACGCATCGCGAGCGGGGTCGGCACGCAGCTTGTCCAGGCGCAGCACGATGGCTTTCAGGTAGCGCGCGAAGTGCTGCAACTGCGTCCACGGCGAATCGGCGATGAAGCGCTTGCCGACGAGCTTCTGCAGCTGTTGCGCCGCGTCCTGCACGGCTTCGGGCTGGATCTTGGTGTCCTTGATCTTCCGTGCGGCGGCGGCGTACTCGACGAGGATGGTCGACGCGAGCCGCGCCACCTCGTTGGCGATCAGCGTGAGCCGCCCTCGCCCCTCTTCCAGCCGGCGCTTGAAGGCGAACTCGTCGGTGGGCAGCGGCTCCTGCAGGAAGGCGCGGTCGATCGCCACGTCGATGATCTGCGCGCGCAGTTCCTCGGAGGTGCCGAGCGGCATGTAGGCCACAGCCATCTTCTGCAGGTCGGGGATGTTTTTCTCGAGGTACTTGAGCGCGTCCTTCAGCTGCAGCGCGAACAGGCGGCGCAGGCCCGCGCGATGCTTCGCGGCGGCCACGGCAGGCTCGTCGAACACTTCGATCGTCACGGCATCGCCTTCGTCGCGCAGGGCCGGGAAGCCGATCAGCGACTGCGAGCCCCGCCGCACCTCCATCAGTTCCGGCAGTTCGCCGAAAGTCCAGGCCGTGTAGCGCTGGCCGGCGGGCAATGCGGGTGTGGCCTTTTCGGGCGCCGTGCTCTTCGCAGGCGCCTTGCCTTCGTCTGAGGCCGAAGAAGCCTTCGGCCCGGGCGATGCCTTCACATTCAGCCCCGCCAGCGCCTGGAAAGCGCCGCGCGCCTGCGCACCCAGCTCGGCCTTCAGCGCACCAAGATTGCGCCCCATGCCCAACTGACGGCCGTGCTCGTCGACGATGCGCAGGTTCATGAACAGGTGCGGCGGCAGCATGTCGAGCTTGAAGTCGGCGCGCTTCACGTCGATGCTGGTCATGTCGCGCACGCGCTTGAGCAGCACGTCGGTGAGGGAGCCGCTGCCGAACAGCTCGGGCACCGACAGCGCCTCCGCCAGCTTCGCCGCCGATTCGGGCAGCGGCACCAGCCGCGAGCGCGGGCGCTGCGGCAGGCTCTTGAGCAGCGCCTGGATCTTGTCCTTGAGCATGCCGGTCACCAGCCACTCGCAGCGCTCTTCACTCACCTGGTTGAGCACGAAGAGCGGCACGCTGACCGTCAAGCCGTCCTTTGCATCGCCGGGTTCGTGCAGGTAGGCCGCGGCGCAATCGACGCCGCCCAGCCGCAGCGTCGGCGGGAACGATTGCGTCGTGATGCCGGCCGCCTGGTGGCGCATCAGCTCGTCGCGCGTGAGGTACAAGAGGCGCGGCTGCTCCTTCGAGGCATGGCGATACCAGTTCTCGAAGCTGATGCCGCTCGCCACATCGGCGGGCAGTTGCGCGTCGTAGAACGCGAAGATCAGTTCTTCATCGACCAGCACGTCCTGCCGGCGCGCCTTGTGTTCCAGGCCTTCGACCTCGCGCACCAGCTTGCGATTGGCGGTGAGGAACGGGAACTTGCTTTCCCATTGGCCGCCGACCAGCGCTTCGCGGATGAAGATCTCGCGCGCCGCGACCGGATCGACCTTGGTGAAGTCGACGCGCCGGCCGTTGTAGACCACAAGGCCGTACAGCGTCGCGCGCTCCAGTGCCGAGACCTGCGCGCCCTTCTTCTCCCAGTGCGGATCGAGCAGTTGCTTCTTCAGCAAATGCCCCGCCACCTGCTCGAGCCACTGCGGCTCGATGTTGGCGATGCCGCGGCCGAAAAGGCGCGTTGTCTCGACCAGTTCGGCCGCGACGATCCAGCGGCCCGGCTTCTTCTTCAGATGCGCGCCCGGGTGCTTGTAGAACTTGATGCCGCGCGCGCCGAGATAAGCCTCGTCGTCCTCGAGCTTCCAGCCGACGTTGCCCAGCAGGCCAGCGAGCATCGACAAATGCAGCGGCTCGTAGCCGGCCGGCTCGGCGTTGATCCGCCATTTGTGCTCGGTGACGACCGTGAGCAGCTGCGAATGGATGTCGCGCCATTCGCGCACGCGGCGGATGTTGATGAAATTCTGGCGCAGCAGTTGCTCGTACTGGCGGTTGCTGAGCTTGTGCGTGTCGCCGTGGCCGCCGCGCGCGTCGGCGATCCATTTCCACAGGCGCAGGTAGCCGCTGAACTCGCTCTTCTCGTCGTCGAACTTCGAATGGGCCTGGTCGGCCTGCTGCTGCGCTTCCATCGGCCGGTCTCGCACGTCCTGCACGCTGAGGGCGGAGGCGATGACCAGCACTTCTTCGAGCGCGCCGCGCGTGCGGGCTTCGAGAATCATCCGGCCGACGCGCGGGTCGAGCGGCAGCTTGGCGAGTTCGGCGCCGGTGGCGGTGAGCTCGTTCGCATCGTCGACGGCGCCGAGCTCGTTGAGCAACTGGTAGCCGTCGGCAATCGCGCGCGGCGACGGTGCTTCGAGGAATGGAAAGCGCGCCACATCGCCCAGGCGCAGCGATTTCATCCGCAGGATCACGCCCGCGAGCGAGGAACGCAGGATTTCCGGGTCGGTGAAACGCGGGCGGCCGTCGAAATCCTTCTCGTCGTAGAGCCGGATGCAGATGCCGTTCGCCACGCGGCCGCAACGGCCCGCGCGCTGGTTGGCCGCGGCCTGACTGATCGGCTCGACCAGCAGCTGCTCGACCTTGCTGCGGAAGCTGTAGCGCTTGACGCGCGCCGTGCCGGTGTCGATCACGTAGCGGGTGCCCGGCACCGTGAGCGAGGTTTCGGCCACGTTGGTGGCGAGCACGATGCGCCGGCCGGTGTGGCTGTCGAAGATGCGGTCCTGCTCGGGACCCGAGAGCCGTGCGAACAGCGGCAGCACCTCGGCGTTGCGGAAGAGCGGCTGGTGACTCAGGTGGCGGCGCAGGTGGTCGGCGGCTTCGCGGATCTCGCGCTCGCCAGGCAGGAACACGAGGATGTCGCCCGCGTTGTGCGGATCGCGCCAAAGCTCGTCGACGCCATCGGCGATCGCGTCGTTCAAGTCGTGCTCGCGCGATTCCTCGAAGGGGCGGTAACGCTGCTCGACGGGAAAGGTACGGCCCGAGACATAGATGATCGGCGCCGGGCCCTTCGAGGATGCGAAGTGCTGCGCGAAGCGGTCGGCGTCGATGGTCGCCGAGGTCACGATCACCTTCAGATCCGGGCGGCGCGGAAGAATCTCGCGCAGGTAGCCGAGCAGGAAGTCGATGTTCAGCGAGCGCTCGTGGGCCTCGTCGATGATGAGCGTGTCGTAGGCCTTGAGCAGCGGATCGGTCTGCGTCTCGGCGAGCAGGATGCCGTCGGTCATGAGCTTGACCGAGGCATCGCGGCTCAGGCGGTCCTGGAAACGCACCTTGAAGCCGACCACGTCGCCCAGCGGCGTCTTCAGCTCTTCGGCGATGCGCTTGGCCACCGAACTCGCGGCGATGCGTCGCGGCTGCGTGTGGCCGATGAGCCGGCCCTTGCCCGGCTCGGCATTGATCTTGCCGCGGCCGAGCGCCAGCGCGATCTTGGGCAACTGCGTGGTCTTGCCCGAGCCGGTTTCGCCGCACACGATCACGACCTGGTTCGCCTGGATGGCGGCCATGATTTCGTCGCGCCTGCCGGAGACAGGAAGCGATTCGGGGAACTCGATGCGCAAGGGAGCGGAGGGTGTCGTGGTCGTCAAGGGAAAGCAGTCGTCGGCACGCGGCGGGCAAACCACGGATTATCGACGCGCAGCGCAGCTGTTGCACGGCTTCCACAGAGCGGCGGCCTTCGCGCAACGCGCGGCGTAAATAATCTTTACTCCGCCTCGGCTCCTCGCTAGGATCGCGTCCATGTCCTTCCTTGCCCTCACCCCGCTGCGCAGCCGCTGCGCACGCCATGCGCTCCCAACGCATGGCCGGGTCAGGTTGCTCCGCCCGGCCTGAGGCCCGCGCCACTTTTCCGAGTCGCGCGCTTCAGCCTCAGAAGCGCAGCAACCGCCCCTTCACAGCGTCTGCCTGCCGCTCCCTCGTTGCGAGGGGGTGGCCGCTTTTTCGTACCTGTTCCATTCAAAGAAATCATTCCATGTCCACCGACATCCACTCCGAACTGCATGCCGAGCTCGCCGAGCGCACGAAGCACCTGCAGACCATCGCCCGATCGCTGAAGGAAGAACTCTTCGGCATCGACGACATCATCGATCGCGTGATCGAATCGCTGCGCGCCTGGTATGTGCTGCCGCAGCTCATCAGCCGCCCGGTCATCGTCTGCCTCTGGGGCCTGACCGGCACCGGCAAGACGCAGCTGGTGCGCAAGCTCGCCCAGCACCTGGGCTTCTACGACCGCTTCATCGAAGTGCAGATGGACGGCTTCAGCCACGGCTCGGGCTACGGCAGCTCGGGCTCGATCTCGGCGATGCTGGCGCAATCGGGCATTGCCGAGGGCACACCAGGCATCCTGGTGCTGGACGAGTTCCAGCGTTTCCGTACGGTCGACGGCAACGGCCACGACGCCAAGGTCGAGCGCTACCAGGACGTGTGGGCGCTGCTCTCCGACGGCCGCCTGCCGCCCGCGCTGACGATGCTCGGCGAGATCGAGTCTTCGCTCGCCTATGCCGAATACGAGCAGGACCGCGACGGCCCCGCCGACAAGAAGAAGCTCAAGAAGCGCAAGCTGCACCTCTCGCCCTGGGAGGCGCGCGAGGTCAAGCGCTGCCTGAAGCTGCCCGAGACCCTGCTGCAGATCATGGCGTGGAAGCCCGCCGAGGTGCATGCGCGCCTGCGTGCCTTCCGCGACACGCAGCAGGGCTGGGAAACCGACTACAGCAAGCTGCTGGTGTTCGTCTCGGGCAACCTGGACGAGATGTACGCCGAGACCGCCCAGCGCGTCGAGGACTGCGACACCGATGCCGACATCTTCCATGCGCTGACGAAGAAGCTCTCGGTCATCGACGTGAAGAAGGCGCTGGCCAATCGCTTCCGTCCCGAGCAGATCGCGCGCCTGGGCAACAACCATGTGATCTATCCGTCGTTCAACCGCGCGACCTACGTGCGCCTGATCCTGTCGATCTGCGACCGCTACGTGAGCGAGATCCAGGAAAGCTCCGGCGTGCGCTTCGTGCTCGATGCGGGCGTGTACGAGCAGATCTATGCCAACGCCGTGTTCCCGGCGCAGGGCACGCGCCCGCTGTTCTCCTCGATCCACGCGATCCTGAGCGCGACGCTGGTCAACGCGGCGCTGTGGGCGCTGGAGCGCGGCGCCGACGGCGGCGATCCGGTGTGGCTCTCGCTGGACGCGAGCGCGCCCTGCATCGTGGCGAAGTACCGCAAGGCGCATCGCCAGTTCCCGGTCACGCTCGAGCTCAACCGCCTGAAGCAGCGCTCGAGCGAGAACTTCCGTGCCCTGCTCGCGGTGCACGAAGCGGGCCATGGCGTGGTCTACGGCGTGCTCTTCGGCCGCGCGCCTCAGGAGATCAAGATCAACGTGGCCTCGTTCGAGGGCGGCTACAACAGCTACGAGCAGCGCAAGGCCTGGTCCAAGGAGAACCTGCGCGATCGCATCTGCGTGAGCCTCGCCGGCCGCGCCGCCGAGCAGATGGTGTTCGGCAGCGAAGCCTGCACCTCGGGCGCCTCGCAGGACTTCATGCAGGCCACGGCCAACGCCGCACAGTACGTGCGCCACTACGCCTTCGGCTCGCGCCTGAGCCGCACCGACGTCGCGAACGACGCCAACGACGACCTGAATACCGACGTCGAGGCGACGAACCCGGAGATCGAGGCGCTGCTCGCGCAAGAGCACGCCCGCGCGCTCGCGCTGCTCGAAACGCACACGGCCGCGCTGATGGCGGTGGTCGATGCGCTCGTGCGCGAAGGCTCGATCGCTCCGGCCGAACTGGCCCGCCTGCTCGGCCTGCCCGCCACCCCGGCGGGCGAATCGACCGACGCCTATGCGGCGCTGCTCGCGACCTTCCGCGCCCGCAAGGCGGATCTGCTGCAGCCGGAGACCGGCGCAGGCCGAGGCCGCGGCGCGGGTCCGCCCGCCGCCGCGGCCCGCGTGCTGCGCGCGTTGGCCTGATCGGCACGAAATCCCTTCCAAGAATGCACAATCACGCCCCATGTCCACCGTCTTCAATTTCACCTTCGTGCCCTGGTTCCGCTCGGTCGCGCCCTACATCCACACGCACCGCGGTAAGACTTTCGTGGTCGGGCTCGCGGGCGAGGCGATCGCGGCGGGCAAGCTGCAGAACATCGCGCAAGACCTGGCACTGATCCAGAGCATGGGCGTGAAGATCGTGCTGGTGCACGGCTTCCGCCCGCAGGTCAACGAACAGCTGGCGGCCAAGGGCCACGAGGCGCAGTACTCGCATGGCATCCGCATCACCGATGCGGTGGCGCTCGACTCGGCCCAGGAAGCCGCCGGCCAGCTGCGCTACGAGATCGAAGCGGCCTTCAGCCAGGGCCTGCCGAACACGCCGATGGCCGGCTCGACGGTGCGGGTGATCTCGGGCAACTTCATCACCGCGCGGCCCGTGGGCGTGGTCGATGGCGTGGATTTCAAGCATTCGGGCCTCGTGCGCAAGGTCGATGCGGCCGGCATCCGCCGCACGCTCGATTTCGGCGCGATGGTGCTCATGTCGCCCTTCGGCTTCTCGCCGACCGGCGAGGCCTTCAACCTCACGATGGAAGAAGTCGCCACCAGCGTGGCCATCTCGATCCAGGCCGACAAGCTGATCTTCCTGACCGAGATTCCGGGCATCCGCATGGACAGCGAGCTGCCCGAGAGCGAAGACAATCCGATCGACACCGAACTGCCGCTGGACGCCGCCGAGAAGCTGCTCGCCTCCCTCCCCCCCGCTCAGAAACCCACCGACACCGCCTTCTACCTGCAGCACTGCGTGAAGGCCTGCAAGGGCGGCGTGGAGCGCAACCACATCCTGCCGTTCGCGCTCGACGGCTCGCTGCTGCTGGAGGTGTACGTGCACGACGGCGTCGGCACCATGGTGATCGATGAAAAGCTCGAGAGCCTGCGCGAAGCCACGGTGGACGACATCGGCGGCATCCTGCAGCTCATCGAGCCCTTCGAGCGCGACGGCACGCTGGTCAAGCGCGACCGCACCGAGATCGAACGCGACGTGGGCCACTACACGGTGATCGAGCACGACGGCGTGATCTTCGGCTGCGCGGCGCTCTACCCGTACCCCGAGGCGAAGACGGCCGAGATGGCCGCGCTGACCGTCTCGCCGCTGTCGCAGTCGCAAGGCGACGGCGAACGCATCTTGAAGCGCATCGAGCATCGGGCCAAGTCGATGGGCCTGGAAAGTATCTTCGTGCTCACCACGCGCACCATGCACTGGTTCCTCAAGCGCGGCTTCCAGCAGGTCAACCCCGACTGGCTGCCCGAGGCCCGCAAGCGCAAGTACAACTGGGACCGCAAGAGCATGGTCCTGGTCAAGAAGATCTAAGACACATCCCGAGGAGACACCACGATGACGCTCGCCACCGCCCTGTTGTTCGCCATCGTGGCCTTCGCGGCCATCGCCACGCCCGGCCCCACCGTGCTGCTGGCGCTCAGCAACGGCTCGCGCCACGGCGTGCGCCGCGCGCTGCCGGGCATGCTGGGCGCGGTGCTGTCGGACTTCGTGCTGGTCGGCGCCGTGGCACTCGGGCTCGGCGCGCTGTTGGCGGCGTCGGAGTTCTGGTTCTCGATGCTCAAGTGGGTCGGTGCGGTCTACCTGGCCTGGCTCGGGCTGCGCATGCTGCGCTCCAAGGGCGGTTTCCAGCTGCCGGACGCCGACGCCGCGGCAACGGTTTCGGCGGGTGAAAGCCGGCGCATCTTCTTCAAGTCTTTCCTCGTGGCGGTGACCAACCCCAAGGGCTACATCTTCTGCTCGGCGTTGCTGCCGCAGTTCATCGACCCGACGGCCGCACAGGCGCCGCAGTACCTGATCATCGCGTTGATCTTCGCGGGCCTCGACACGCTGGTGATGCTGGCCTACGCCTTCGTCGGCGCCCGCGCGATCCGCCTCCTGACCATCTCGGCCACGCGCTGGATCGACCGCGCCTGCGGCGGCATGCTGCTGGCGCTGGCGGGCTCGCTGGCCTTTTACCGGCGTAGCGCGAACTGACGCCCGCCCGCGCGGACGACAGATAACCGGGACCGCGGTAGTGACATCTGTCCCCGCTTCGCCGGGGCGGCGGTAACAGGTGTCACCGATAATCCCGGGCATGAATCCCTTGCTTTCCAGGTTGCAGCCGTACCCCTTCGAGCGGCTGAAGCAACTGTTCGCGGGCGTCACGCCCGTTCCCGAATACGCACCCATCAGCCTCGGCATCGGCGAACCCAAGCATGCGACGCCGGCCTTCATCAAGGAAGCGCTGAGCGACAGCCTCGGCGCGCTGGCCGCCTACCCCGCCACCGCCGGCGACCTGAAACTGCGCACCGCCTTCACCGACTGGCTCCAGACGCGCTACAGCCTCGCGCTCGATCCGGCCACGCAGGTGCTGCCGGTCAACGGCTCGCGCGAGGCGCTGTTCTCGCTGGCGCAAACGGTGATCGATGCCACCGTCTCGCCGCAGCCGGTGGTGCTGTCGCCCAATCCGTTCTATCAAATCTACGAGGGCGCGGCGCTGCTCTCGGGCGCCGAGCCGTACTACGTGCCGAGCGTGCCGTCGCGCAATTTCGCGGTCGACTGGGACAGCGTGCCCGACGACATCTGGGCCCGCACGCAGCTGGTGTTCGTCTGCTCGCCGGGCAATCCGACGGGCGCCGTCATGCCGCTCGACGAATGGCAGAAGCTCTTTGCCCTGTCGGACCGCCACGGCTTCGTGATCGCGGCCGACGAGTGCTACAGCGAGATCTACTTTCGCGACGAGCCCCCGCTCAGCGGCCTCGAAGCGTCGGTAAAGCTCGGCCGGCCCGACTTCAGGAACCTGATCGCCCTCACCTCGCTTTCGAAGCGCAGCAACGTGCCGGGCCTGCGCAGCGGCTTTGTGGCGGGCGACGCAGCCATCATCAAGAAGTTTCTGCTCTACCGCACCTACCACGGGAGCGCCATGAGCGGCACCGTGGCCGCCGCCAGCATCGCGGCCTGGGGCGACGAGGCGCATGTGGTCGAGAACCGCGCCAAGTACCGCGCCAAGTTCGCCGCCGTCACGCCGCTGCTCGAACCCGTGCTCGACGTGCGGCTGCCCGATGCCAGTTTCTACCTCTGGGCCGGCGTGCCCGAAGTGTGGGCTGGCGACGACGAAGCCTTCGCCCGCGCGCTCTACGCTCAATACAATGTCACGGTTCTGCCGGGGAGCTATCTGGCGCGAAACACGACATACGGCGCAAAGCCCACGAACCCTGGTAGAGGCCGCATCCGCATGGCCCTGGTGGCCGAAACGGCCGAGTGCGTGGAAGCCGCCGGACGCATCGTCCGCTTCGTGCAGGACGGCCGGCACTGACGCATCGCTTCCCCAGGCCCCTGGCCCCGATTTTTCACCCGAGACTTTCTCCATGACCCAGCAACTGCAACAAATCATCGACGCCGCGTGGGAAGACCGCGCCAACATCTCGCCCGCCGGCTCCCCGGCCGAAGTGCGCGATGCCGTCGAGCACGTGATCACCGAGCTCAACAACGGCAAGCTGCGCGTAGCCACCCGCGAAAGCGTCGGCAAGTGGACCGTGCACCAGTGGATCAAGAAGGCCGTGCTGCTGTCGTTCCGCCTGAAGGACAACGAGCAGATCCAGGCCGGCTCGCTCGGCTTCTACGACAAGGTGCCGACCAAGTTCTCGCACCTGTCGGCCGGCGAGCTGAAGGAATCGGGCGTTCGCATCGTGCCGCCGGCCGTGGCCCGCCGCGGCAGCTACATCGCCAAGGGCGCGATCCTGATGCCCTCGTACGTGAACATCGGCGCCTACGTGGGCGAAGGCACCATGGTCGACACCTGGGCCACCGTGGGTTCGTGCGCGCAGATCGGCGCCAACGTGCACCTCTCGGGCGGCGTCGGCATCGGCGGCGTGCTCGAGCCGCTGCAGGCCGGCCCGACCATCATCGAAGACAACTGCTTCATCGGCGCGCGCTCCGAAGTGGTCGAAGGCGTGGTGATCGAAGAGAACTCGGTGCTCGGCATGGGCGTGTACATCGGCCAGAGCACCCCCATCTTCAACCGCGACACCGGCGAAACCCTCTTCGGCCGCGTGCCCGCAGGCAGCGTGGTCATCAGCGGCAACCTGCCCAAGAAGACCAAGTCGGGCCAGGACTACAGCACCTACGCCGCGATCATCGTGAAGACGGTCGATGCGCAAACGCGCTCCAAGACCAGCCTGAACGACCTGCTGCGCGACTGATCACGCACCGCCCCTGCTTTTGTCCCGTTAGAAAACAACAGAACCGAGGAGAGAGACCGATGAACATGATGGAGCGAATTCTTCGTTTGATGGCCGAGCGCAAGGCCTCCGACATCTACCTCTCGGCTCACTCCCCGGTGATGATCCGCATCAACGGCATCTGCGTGCCGATCAATGCGCAGGTATTGCCTCCGACGGCGCCGCTCGCGCTGCTGTCCGAGGTGGTGCCCGAGGCCCGCATCCAGGAGCTGGAGAACACGGGCGAACTGAACATGGCCGTCGCGCTGGAAGGCGCCGGCAACTACCGCATCAGCGCCATGCGCCAGCGCGGCACCTATGCGGTGGTGGTGCGGCACATCGCCTCGGTCATCCCGAGCTTTGCCGACCTGAACCTGCCCGACATCCTGAAGACGCTGATCATGGACAAGCGCGGGCTGATCCTGATGGTCGGCGCCACGGGCGCTGGCAAGACGACCACCCTGGCCTCGATGCTGGACTACCGCAACGAGAACGCCAGCGGCCACATCCTCACGGTGGAAGAGCCGATCGAGTTCACCTACACCAACAAGAAATCGCTGGTGAACCAGCGCGACGTGGGCAGCGACACCACCTCGCTGCACACCGCGCTCAAGAACGCGCTGCGCCAGGCGCCCGACGTGATCCAGATCGGCGAAATCCGCGACCGCGAAACCATGACGGCCGCCATTGCCTACGCGCAGTCGGGCCACCTGTGCGTGGCCACGCTGCACGCCAACAACAGCTACCGCGCGCTGAACCGCATCCTGAGCTTCTTCCCGGTGGAAGTGCGCCCCACGCTCCTGGGCGACCTGGGCGGCGCGCTGCGCGCCATCGTGTCGCAGCGCCTCCTGCGCACGCCGGCCGGCGCGCGCGTGCCTGCTCTGGAAGTGATGCTGAACACCGCACTCGTGGCCGACCTGATCGAAAAGGGCGACTTCTCCGCCGTCAAGGAAGCCATGGAGCAGTCGATGGCAGAGGGCTCGCAGACCTTCGAGGAGGACATCGCCCGCCTCATCATCGAGGAGCGCGTGACACGCGAAGAGGGCCTGGCCCACTCCGATTCGCCCACCAACCTGCTGTGGCGCCTGCAGAACCGCGCGGCGCCGAAGCAGCAGGTCGACGACCGCCACCTCACCGACCAGGTCGACGAACCGACCTTTACCGACATCACGCTCGACGTGAAGTTCTGAACGAACCCTTTTCCCGATGTCCCGCACGCTCCAGCTCGCCGAACAACTCATCTCGCGTCCCTCGGTCACCCCTGACGACGCGGGCTGCCAACAGATCCTCGGCGAACGGCTGGCGCCACTGGGCTTCACGCTCGAAACCATCGAGAGCGGACCGGCCGACTTCCGCGTGACCAACCTCTGGGCGGTGCGCCGCCCGGTCGATGGCACCGGCAGCAAGACGCTGGTGTTCGCTGGCCACACCGACGTGGTGCCCACCGGCCCCGTCGAGCAATGGACCAGCCACCCGTTCACGCCCACGCACCGCGACGGCAAGCTCTATGGGCGCGGCGCCTGCGACATGAAGACCTCGGTGGCCGCGTTCGTCGTGTCCATCGAGGAATTCCTGCAGTCCACGCCCGACCCGAAGCTCACGCTGGCCCTGCTGCTCACGAGCGATGAAGAAGGCCCCGGCGTCGATGGCACGGTCATCGTCTGCAACGCGCTCGCTGCGCGCGGCGAGGTCATCGACTACTGCATCGTCGGCGAGCCCACGGCCGTGGAGCGCTGCGGCGACATGATCAAGAACGGCCGCCGCGGCACCATGAGCGGCAAGCTCACGGTCAAGGGCGTACAGGGCCACATCGCCTATCCGCACCTGGCAAAGAATCCGGTGCATTCGGTGGCGCCCGCGCTGGCCGAGCTCGTGGCCATCAACACGGCCGGCGGCTGGGATGCCGGCAACGACTATTTCCAGCCGACCAGCTGGCAGATCAGCAATTTCCATTCGGGCACGGGCGCGAGCAATGTGATTCCCGGGAACGCGGTGATCGACTTCAACTTCCGCTTCTCGACCGAATCGACGCCCGAATCGCTGCAGCAGCGCGTGCATGCGGTGCTCGATGCGCACGGTGTCGACTACACGCTCGCCTGGACGGTCGGCGGCCTGCCCTTTCTGACCACGCCCGGCGAACTCGTCACAGCGGTGCAAGCGGCCATTGCCGACGAGACCGGCATCGCGACCGAGCTCTCGACCAGCGGCGGCACGAGCGACGCGCGCTTCATCGCCAAGATCTGCAAGCAGGTGGTCGAACTCGGCCCGGTCAACGCCAGCATCCACAAGATCGACGAGCACATCGACGTGGCCGAGATCGAGACGCTGAAGAACATCTACAAGCGCACGCTGGACCGGCTCGAAGCCTCGCTCGCGCGATGAGCACGGTCATCGAACTCATCGAGGCCGGCGCGAAGCGGCTGGAAGACGCCGGCGTCGCCTTCGGGCACGGCACGGCCAACGCCTTCGACGAAGCCGCATGGCTGGTGCTGTGGCGCCTGAAGCTGCCGCTGGACGACATCGACGCGGTGGCCGACACCGCCGTCTCGCCGGCCGATGCGGGCAAGGTTGCAGCGCTCATCGACGAACGCATCGCCACGCGCAAGCCCGCTGCCTACCTCACCAAGGAAGCCTGGCTGCAAGGCGTGCCCTTCTACGTGGACGAGCGCGCCATCGTGCCGCGCAGCTTCATTGCCGAACTGATCGCCGACGGCAGCATCGACTACTGGCTCGGCGAACACACAAGGCGCGTGCTCGACCTGTGCACCGGCAACGGCAGCCTGGCCGTGCTCGCGGCGCTGACGTACCCGGACGTGACGGTGGACGCCGCCGACTTGTCGGTCGAGGCCTTGGAGGTCGCGGCCATCAACGTCACCCGGCACGAACTCGATGCGCGCGTGAAGCTGGTCGAATCCGATGGCCTGGCGAACCTTCCCGGCCCGTACGACCTGGTGCTCTGCAACCCGCCCTACGTGAACAGCGCCAGCATGGCCGCCCTGCCCGCCGAGTACCGGGCCGAGCCCGAACTGGCGCTGGCCGGGGGCACGGACGGCATGGACTTCATCCGCACGCTGTTCGCCCACGCGCCTTCCCGCATGAGCGAGCAGGCGGTGCTGGTGCTGGAAATCGGCAACGAGCGCGATTACTTCGAAGCGGCGTTCCCGCAGCTCGAGGTGGTGTGGCTCGAAACCTCGGCGGGCGAGGACCAGGTCCTGCTCGTGACCCGGGCCGCCCTCCTGGCCGGCGCCGGCGTGCGTTAGCTGCGCCCGCCCAAGCCCCTTTCCGCCGATTTGTCGCAGCGCTGGCTGCGGTCCCCCTTCATCGGGTGATGTCCCCGCCTTTTGCCCCTTCGCGCCAGACCGCCCGGGGCCGGACGGGATAATCGCCCCTACGGTTCCTATTTCATGATTACTCTCAAAAACGTCATTCTTCGCCGCAGCGCCAAGAAACTGCTCGACGGCGCCACCGTCACCATCAACCCCGGTGAAAAGGTCGGCCTCGTCGGGCGCAACGGCGCAGGCAAGTCGACGCTGTTCGCGCTCTTCAACGGCTCGCTGCACGAAGACGGCGGCGATTTCTACGTGCCCAAGCAGTGGCGCATGGCCCAGGTGGCGCAGGACATGCCCGAAACCGAGGAGTCGGCCACCGACTTCGTGGTGGGCGGCGACACCCGCCTGGCCGAGTTGCGCGCCACGCTCGCAGCCATCGAGGCCGCCTACGCCGAGAACCCCGACGATGCCGACATCGGCATGGAACTGGCCCACGCCTACACCGACCTGGCCGATGCCGGCGAGCACGACGCCGTGCCGCGCGCGCAGGCACTCATCCTGGGCCTGGGCTTCAAGTCGCACGAGCTCGACGGCCCCGTCAACAGCTTCTCGGGCGGCTGGCGCATGCGCCTGCAACTGGCCCGCGCGCTGATGTGCCCGAGCGATCTTCTGCTGCTCGACGAACCCACCAACCACCTGGACCTGGACGCGCTCGTCTGGCTCGAAGCCTGGCTGCAGAAGTACGCCGGCACCATGATCGTCATCAGCCACGACCGCGAGTTTCTCGATGCCGTGACCGACGTCACCCTGCACATCGCCAACGCCCAGCTCACGCGCTACGGCGGCAACTACAGCAAGTTCGAGGACATGCGCGCGCTGCAGATGGAGCAGCAGCAGATCGCGTTCTCCAAGCAGCAGGACAAGATCGCCCACCTGCAGAAGTTCATCGACCGCTTCAAGGCCAAGGCCAGCAAGGCCAAGCAGGCGCAGAGCCGGGTCAAGGCACTGGAGCGCATGGAGCGGGTCGCGCCGCTGCTGGCCGAGGCCGACTTCACCTTCGAATTCAAGGAGCCGGGCAACATCCCCAACCCGATGCTCTCGATCGCCAATGCGAGCTTCGGCTACGAGGTGGAAGACGAAGCGCCCAAGACCATCCTGCGCGGCGTGAGCCGCTCGGTACTGGCGGGCCAGCGCATCGGCATCCTGGGCGCCAACGGCCAGGGCAAGTCGACGCTGGTGAAGACCATCGCGCGCGAAATGGGCGCGCTGGGCGGCGAAGTCACCGAGGGCAAGGGCCTGAACATCGGCTACTTCGCGCAGCAGGAACTCGACGTGCTGCGCCCGCAGGACAACCCGCTCGAGCACATGGTGCGCATGGCCCGCGAGCTGGGCAGCGCCGTGAAGGAAAGCACCGGCGAGCAGGCGCTGCGCGGGTTCCTGGGCAGCTTCAATTTCAGCGGCGACATGGTCAAGCAGCCCGTGGGCACCATGAGCGGTGGCGAAAAAGCCCGCCTCGTGCTCGCGATGATGGTCTGGCAGCGCCCCAACCTGCTGCTGCTGGACGAGCCCACCAACCACCTGGACCTCGCCACCCGCGAGGCCCTGGCCGTGGCGCTCAACGAGTTCGAAGGCACGCTGATGCTGGTGAGCCACGACCGCGCGCTGCTGCGCTCGGTGTGCGACGAGTTCTGGCTCGTGGGCCGCGGCGTCGTCACCGACTTCGACGGTGACCTGGACGACTACCAGCGCTACCTGCTGGACGAGGCCAAGCGCCTGCGCGAAGAGGCCAAGATTGCGGTGCGCGAGGCCGAGAGCGCGGTAGTTGCTGCGGCAGCGGCAGCCGTCGCGGCCAAGCCCAGCGCGCAGGAGCGCCAGCAGCGCAGCGACCAGGCCAAGCCGATCAAGCGCGAAATCGCCCAGATCGATGAACGCCTGGCCGCGGCCGGTGTCGAACGCACTGCGCTGGAGGCCCGCCTGGGCGAGCCCATCGCGCCGGCCGAGATTGCCGAAGCAGGCAAGCGGCTGAAGGCGTTGAACGACGAAATCGCCAGGCTCGAGGAGCGCTGGCTGGCCCTCTCGGACCAGCTGGAGGCCCTGGCAGCCTGAACCTGAATGAACCCGCCAGCCCCGCGCCGGCACCCCGCCCATCAAGGAGACACGCCGCATGCCGTCCGCGATCGAACTGGCCCATGGCGATGAAAAAATCATCGCGGCCATCCACCGCAGCCGGAAGCTGATCGGCCGCAAGGCCCTGATGGCGGCGGCGGCCAGCGCGATTCCGCTGCCCGGCATCGATTGGGCGGCCGATGCGGCGCTGCTCTCGCGGCTGGTACCGCAGATCAGCGCCGAATTCGGGCTCTCGGTCACCCAGGTCGAAAAGCTCGCGCCGCACCAGCGCGAACGCATCCAGAAGGCCGCGACCACCGTTGGCGCGTTGCTGGTCGGACGATTGGTGACGCGCGACCTGCTGATCAAGCTGGCCAAGCATGCCGGCGTGCGCCTCACGGCCAAGCAGGCCACCAAGTACGTGCCGATCGCAGGGCAGATCGTTTCGGCAGCGCTCGGCTACGCGGCCCTGCGAGCGCTCGGCGAGCAGCACATCAAGGACTGCGTGCGCGTCAGCGCCACACTCGGTCTAGCGCCTCCCGCACAGCACGTGCCCGTTGGCGCCTAGCGCCGTCGAGCAGCACGCTCGCAACCCAGGCCGCCCCGGACAGGCCGAACGCCGCCATGCCGGTCACTGCGGGGGTGTCGCTCAGCACCCCGTAGAACAGCGCCGCCGTGGACAGCAGCGCCAGCACCGCGCACAGGGCGCCGTCGAGCCAGAGGCCCGGCGATACAGGACGACGCACCGCTCAGTCATTGACGCGGGGCCAGTGGAACGAGGCCGGTGCAGGCGCCACCGCGGCAGCGGCCTGCACCTTCATCTGGTGTTCGTAGGCGGTCAACAGCGCCACGTAGTGGCGCGACATCACGTCGCGCACCCTTCCGAGGCCGATCTTGCTGACCGTGGGTTGCGGAATCCCGGTGCGTTCCTGGATCTGCTTCTGCGTGAGGCCCATGGCCCGCAACGCCTGCACCAACTCGCGTGGCTTCATTGAAATACTCCCTGAATTATTTTTCAAATTCTAGTTGTAATATTCATTCAGGCTTAAATCGCCCGCTATGGAGACTATTGCCAAACGTGCAAAGGCGGCACGCGAATACGCCAACCTGACCCAGAAGCAAGCCGAGATTGTCTCGGGCGTGAAACAGGCAAGCATCTCGAAGATCGAGCGCGGGTCGACCATCCGCACCGGGGGCTTGCTGGCCCTGGCGCGCGCCTACCGGGCCGATCCCAACTGGCTGGACACCGGCGACGGTCCGGCGCCGTGGGATCCCATCCAGATTCGCCAGGCGCAGCACCAGGCCAACGAGCCCGCAGCCATCTACCGGGTCGTGCGCGTGCCGCCGGAGCTGCCGTACTTCAAGCCCGGAACGCCCGACACGGTGCCGCTCATTTCCTGGTCGCAGGCGGCCAACTGGGAAATGGCGGGCAAGCACGCGACCGACCGCTGGATTCCCTGCATCGCGCACCACAGCCCCGAGAAGACCTACGCGCTGCGGGTGGAAGGCGACAGCATGGCCGCGGCGAGCGGCGAGCTCAAGAGCTATCCCGAAGGCTCGATCATCTTCGTGGACACCAACCTCAAGACCCCCGCCGATGGCGAGCGAGTCATCGCCCTGGTCACGGAGAGCAAGAGGCTCACCTTCAAGGAATTCAAGGAAGAGGACGGCCCGCGATGGCTGCTGCCGCTCAACCCGAAGCACGAGCCGATCCGCAGCGCGTTCGTCGTGCTCGGCACCGTCATCGGCAAGTGGGAAGACGAAGACTGACCCGGGACTGATCAGCGCAAATCAGCGCAATCGCGGCGGCGGCACGTGGGGCTCCAGCGCCCAGTTCGCCATGGCCTGCTCGGCATCGCGAGCGCGGCGCAGGTTGATCTTCTTCGCGGCAAGCTGCGCCGATACCTCGAGCTTCTTCAGGTCGCGCTGCGTCAGTTGCCCATTGGGCGCAAAGCTGAAGCAGCAGAGCGTGCCGTAGACGCGGCCATCGGCGAGCACGATGGGCGTGCTCAGGTGGGCGCCAATCGAAAAATCGGTCGGCGGCAGCTCGTCGAAGTTGGGCAGCGCGCCCACGTTGTGCACGAGCCGCGGCAGGCGGCCGTCGATCACGCGCTGGCAAAACGACTCCTCCAGCGGCGACGATTGCTCCGGCTCGATCACCCGCGCCTCGGGCTTCGTCTCGACGCGCCGGAAGACCCGGCGGCCCTCGCAGAACTCCGAGACGAAGACCACGTCCATCCGCAGGTGTTCGAGCACCATGCGCAGAACCTCGGTCACCGAGGCGTCGATGAGATCGTCGGCGCCGTCGGGCGTGGCCACCAGCAGTTCGGAAACACGGACTTCGAAGGCGTCCGGCGCGTAGTCGGGGTCGTAGAAAACCATCGCTGAATTTTATTTTTCCGGCGCGATGACGCAAGCGCTGCGGCGAGGTCAGGTAGTTTTCAGTTTCGCGACGCATAGTTGGGTCTCTCCCGTGGCCTGCATCCTCTCTGATCCTCCCTCCTCCAGCAGGTCACCTTCCAGCCCGCCTCGTGCGGGCTGTTTTTTTTGAGGCTGCCGCAGGCAGAATGCCGCGCGAGGAGGATTCCATGTTCGATTTTTTCTTTCGTGGCGACAAGGTCACGGAGCCCAAGTACGCACAGCGCCTCATCGCCCGCATCCGCGAGAGCCAGCCGGCCCAGAAGCTGGTCTACGACGAGAAGAGCCACATGCTCGCCGTCGGGTCCGCGCCGGCGCAGAAGATCTTTCTCGGGAACATGTTCAAGGACTACCTGCGCGCACCGCAGGAAGAGCGCGACGGCCTCCTCACGCGCCACGCGATCAGCTGCACCGCCTCCCCCGCCATGCCCGGTGCGGAGGCCGACTACGACAGGGACGTGCGCCCGCATCTCGTGCCCATCGTGCGCAGCCGCGCGAATGCCTATGCGATCCAGGCGCTCGATCCGGCGGACTACCTCGAGGGTGCATCCACGCCCACGCCCACGCCCTCGAGCCAGCCCCTTCTCGTCGGCCGCCAGCTCGGTGAAGACCGCACGATCCATCTCGCGTTCGACACCGAACACATGATGTCCCAGGTGCCGGCCTCGTCCCTGGCGGAATGGGGCGTCGATTTCGAACGCGCGCTCTCCGATGCCTTGGTCAACCTGCGCGCGGCCACGGTGCCCCGGTGGGAGCCGATGGAAGGCGGCTTCTTCCGCGGCAACTGGAACGACTCCTACGATTGCTCCCGCTTGCTGCTGCCCGAAGTGTTCGCCGGGCTGCCGCTCGACGGCCGCCCCGTGGCGGTGGTGTCGGCGCGGCAAGACATCTTCGTGACCAGCGACCGCAACCCGCAGGCGCAACTGGCGATGCTGCGGCACGCGCGCGAGCGGCTCGACGTGAACAACCGCTGGTGCAGCGGCAGCCTGATCGTTCTGGAAGGCGAACACTGGAAGCCCTACGCTTCGCCCGACGCGGCGGTGCGCCAGGCCGAGGCCACGCTGTGCAACATCATCCTGAGCGATGCCTACGGCACGCAGAAGCCGGTGCTCGAAAAAGCGCACGCCGCCGAAGGCAGCGACATCTTCGTCGCGAGCTTCATGGCCTACCAGCGGCAGGACGCGAGCATCTTCAGCATCTGCACCTACAGCGAAGGCGTCGAGGCCCTGCTGCCGCGCACGGACCGCGTGGTCTTCCTGGAAACGAATCCCGACGGCTCCGTGAAGGAGCCGATGCTGGCCGACCTGCCATGGCAGACGGCCCATGCGATCGCCGGGCACCTGATGGAGCCGGTCGATACCTATCCGCCGCGCTTTCGCGTCAGGGCCTTCCCCGATGCAGCGGTGCGCGAGCAACTGCGCGCGGCCGCCGCACGGAACGCAGCGGCGGCCTGACGACGACGCCTTTACTTGGGCAGCAGCACCTTGTCGACCACGTGGATCACGCCGTTCGACTGGTAGACGTTCGGGATCGTGACGGTGGCGGTGCCGCCCTTCTCGTCGGTGAGCATGATCTTGCCGCCCTTGCTCTTGGCAACGAGCGTGCCGCCGGCCACGGTCTTCAGTTCGGCGGAGCCCTTGCCGGCCTTGATCTCCTTCTTGAGCGCGGCCGCGTCGAGCTTGCCCGACACCACGTGGTAGGTCAGCACACCCGTCAGCGCATCCTTGCTCTCGGGCTTGAGCAGCGTGTCGACCGTGCCCGCCGGCAGCTTCGCGAAGGCCGCGTTGGTCGGTGCAAACACGGTGAACGGACCCGGGCCCTTGAGTGTGTCGACGAGGCCCGCCGCCTTCACGGCCGCCACCAGCGTGGTGTGGTCCTTGGAGTTGACGGCGTTGTCGATGATGTCCTTGGTGGGCAGCATCGGCGCGCCGCCGACCATGACGCTGGCGGCCATTGCCGAATACGCGCCGGCCGAAAGGGCGACGGCAAGGGTGACGGCTGCGAGGCGATGAAGTTTGCTCTGCATGAAGGTGCTCCTGTTGTGTGACGGGCACGCCGCGAAATGCGCGACGGCTGCCTTCAATACGGCGCGTTGCACCCAGCAGATTCGTTCATCGACGAAAAAAGAAAACGGCGCCTGGTCGCGCCGTGGAAGCGATCCTCAGAACCGGAACGAGCCCAGGGTCCGCAAGTGCGCTCGCAATTCCGAGCGAGGTGTCTTCTTGGCATAGGCGAGCGCAAGGATCAGGCCGACGCCCGTCGCGGCCGCCCCGCCCAGCACCACCGGGCTCAGGAGAAAGCGCCCGATCCGCGACCGCGGCTGCTCACCACCGTTCCCCTTGCCCGAAGCCGCCTGCTCCAGCGGAGTGACCGCCCGCAGGGCACTCGGGTTTTCTTCCCCTTCGAGGATGCCCTGGGAAATTTCCAGCGGTGTCAGTTCTTCGGCAATGGGGCCCGAAAGCCGGGTGTCGTTGTTGGCGTGCATGGGAAAGCCTTTCCTCGCTGGTTGATCTTGCACCAGAGCCTCCCCTGCGCGCCTGTCGCGGCCGCTCAGCCAGCGGCGGAGATTCGCGTAGGCCGAAGACGCACGCGTGCGCCCGCACCTGCACGCTCTTTCAGTGCTGGGGCTGCTGGAAGTACAGGTCCGCAAAGCTTCCGCGGATGTGCTCGCCCGTCGGTGCGTAGTCGCGCACCTTCTTCGCCGCCACCGTGATCGCCGGATTGGCCCCCAGCTCGATCGATGGAATGTCGCGATGCACGATGCGCTGGAAGTCGATGAAGAGCTGGCGGCGCTTGCCCTCGTCCACCTCCACCGCGGCGGCTTCCAGCAGCCGGTCGACTTCGGGGTTCACGTAATGCGCCGCATTGGAGAACGGTAGCCCGACCTTGAAGTTCTTCGACCAGAACACCCGCTGCACGCCCACGGTGGGATCGAACAGGTTCGCGAGGCTTTCCAGCGTGATGTCGAAGGCCCGCTCGGTATAGGCCTTGTTCA
The DNA here is from genome assembly GCF_030812215.1 of Variovorax boronicumulans. GTDB lineage: Bacteria > Pseudomonadota > Gammaproteobacteria > Burkholderiales > Burkholderiaceae_C > Variovorax > Variovorax boronicumulans_C. Next base: position 59,154 of record NZ_JAUSSG010000010.1, read on the forward strand.
CGTAGGTCGCGAAGTCGCAGCTCTCGACCACCGCATCGATGCCGATGCGCCCGAGCGACTGGCGCACGAAGTCCGCCGCGCGACGCTCCTGGAACGGGTTGTAGAGCACCCTGAGCTTCAGCCGCGTTCCGCCCGCACCGCGCTTGAAGCCGACCGCATCGAGCGCCGCCTCGGCCTCCTTCGGGTTGAACGGATACGGCTGGATGCTCGCGTCGTGATAGCGCGAGATGCCCTTGCCGATGGGCGACGCCGACGGCGTGCCGTACCCGTACCACACCGTCTTTGCGAACGCGTTGACGTCGATGGCCTGCGCAATCGCCTTGCGCACCTCCAGCTTCTGCAGCGCGGGCGTGTCGAGGTTGAAGTAGATCTGCTGGTGGCTGCCCAGGTAGGGCGAGATGCGCGCGTCGACCTGGATGCCGGGCAGCTTCCTGAAGCGCTCCACGTCCGACAGCGGAATGCCGCCCGTGCCGTTCGCCAGGTCGGCCGCCCCCGACTCCAGCGCCGCCGCGCGCGCCGCCGCATCGAGCACGAAGCGCACCACCACGCGGTCCAGGTAAGGCTTGGGCTTGTCCCAGTAGTTCGGGTTTCGCTCCAGGATGATGTGGCTGCCCTGCACCCACTCCTTGAACACGAAGGGTCCCGTGCCCACCGGCGCGCTGTTGTACTTGCTGGCCGCGATGTCGGTGCCTTCGTACAGGTGCCTGGGCACGATGGGCGATTCGGTGGAAGCCAATGCCGTCAGCAGGAACGGCGCCGGCTTGCTCAGCACGATGACCGCGGTGTACGGGTCCGCCGTCTTCACATCCACCACGTTGGCGAAGGTGCTGCGCCCGCGCGGATGCACCTGCTTGAGCGTGAGGATCGAGAAGGCCACGTCGGCCGAGGTGAAGTCACGGCCGTCGTGCCACTTCACGCCCTTGCGCAGCTCGAAGGTGTATTGCAGGCCGTCCTTGCTCTGCGACCACGCGGTGGCGAGCAGCGGCTTGGGCTTGAGCTCGTAGTCGTAGGTCAGGAGCCCCTCGACGATCTTCGGGCCGATCTCGGTGTTGCCGCCTGCCGTGGTGGTGAGCGGAACGATGGAAGAAGGAGACGGGTTGATCAGCCAGTTCAGCGTGCCGCCGCGCTGCGGCTGGGCCGCGGCGGTCAGCGTGAAAGAAGCGAAAGCGAAAGCGGCGGCCACGGCCCATGCCGCGCGGTGCGGCATCGACCGCGTGAGAGTCCAGCGTGTCATGTCTTGGTCGCTCAGAAGGCCGGGATCACCGCGCCCTTGTACTTGTCCTGGATGAACTTGCGCACCTCAGGCGTGTGCAGCGCCGCCACCAGCTTGGCGACGGCCGGCGATGCCGCGTTGTCCTTGCGCGAGGCGATGAAGTTCGCGTAGGGCGACTTGCGGCCGTCCTCGATGAAGAGCGCGTCCTTGCTCGGATCGAGCTTGGCTTCGAGCGCGTAATTGGTGTTGATGAGCGCCAGGTCCACGTCGGGCAGCGCGCGCGGCAGTTGTGCCGATTCGAGCTCGCGGATCACCAGCTTCTTCGGGTTGGCGACGATGTCGCGCGCGGTCGACTTGATGTTGCTCGGGTCCTTGAGCTTGATGAGCCCTTCGCGCGCCAGCAGCGACAGCGCCCGGCCCGAGTTCGACGGATCGCTCGGAATCGCGACGACGGCGCCTTCGCGCAGCTCGGAAGCCTTCTTGATCTTCTGCGAGTACGCGCCGAAGGGCTCGATGTGCACGTCGCTGCCCGGCACTTCCACGATGTCGGTCTTGCGGTCCTTGTTGAAGGACTCGAGGTACGGGCGGTTCTGGAAGAAGTTCGCATCCAGCTGCTTGTCGCTCACCGCAAGGTTCGGCTGCACGTAGTCGTTGAACACCTTGACCTGCAGGTCGACGCCCTGCACCTTCAACTGCGGGCGGATGAATTCGAGGATCTCGGCGTGCGGCACCGGCGAGGCGGCTACGCGCAGAACTTCTTGCGCGTGTGCGGTGGCGCCGAGGCCGGCGATCGAAAGCGTCATCACGGAAAGTGCGCGGCGGATGGAAAGCAACATGGTTCTGGGTTCCCTCGAAGATGGGTCGATGAGTTGTGTTCGCTTGCCTTCTGCACGAACGAAGAAGGCACGGGCGCCGCAGGTTAGACGCGAAGCCCCGCGACCCAAACAACGGTTGAGCGCTTCGATATCTGATTTCCGCATGCGGCGTTCGTCCAGCCGCGGGTCGTGGGTTCAGCCGGGAATGCGCGCGATGACCTTGATCTCGAAGTCGAAACCCGCGAGCCAGGTGACGCCGACCGCCGTCCAGTTCGGATAAGGCGCTTTCGGGAAGACCTCGGTCTTGACGGCCATGATCGTGTCGAACTGGTTTTGCGGATCGGTATGGAAGGTCGTCACGTCGACGATGTCGTCGAGGCCGCACCCACCCGCCTTCAGGGTGGCCTCGAGGTTGGCGAATGCCAGGCGTACCTGGGTCTCGAAGTCCGGCTCGGGCGAGCCATCGATGCGGCTGCCGACCTGGCCGGACACGAACAGCAGGTCGCCGGACCTGATCGCTGCGGAATAGCCGTGCATGGCGTAGAGGTCATGCCGACCTGCGGGGAAAACTGCGTCGCGTGCGCTCATGGAAATACTCCTTGTGGATGAATCCCGGCACTGTAGTTTTTTGATTTGTTTGGATAAACCCGCGAACTGCTGCAACACTGTTTGCCTATTCGATCCAATACCGAGGAGTGGCGACGTGGACAGGTTTGACGGCATGCGGGCATTCGTGCGGGTGGTCGAGGCTGGCAGCTTCACCAAGGCGGCTGGGCACCTGGACATGAGCCGCACCACGGTCACCCAGCTGGTGCAGCAGCTGGAGGCGCACCTGCACCTCAAGCTGCTCAACCGCACGACGCGAAGAGTGAACGTCACGACCGATGGCGCGGCCTACTACGAGCGCGTGGTGCGCCTCCTGGCCGAGCTGGACGACATCGAAAGCAACCTCCCGGGCGCCTCCACGGCACCGCGTGGCATGTTGCGCGTGGATGTGCCCAGCCCCCTGGCCAACATCATCCTGGTGCCGGCGCTGCCCGCATTCCACGCCCGCTTTCCCGATATCCAGCTGGAAATGGGTGCGAGCGACCGCAAGGTCGACCTGATCGGCGAGAACGTCGATTGCGTGGTGCGCGGCGGCGAGATCAAGGACGCTTCGCTGGTGGCGCGCCACGTCGGCGACCTGCAATTGGGCGTTTACGCCGCGCCGTCCTATCTGGCGCAGGCGGGCACGCCCTCGCATCCGGATGAACTGCTCGATCCGCGCCACCGCATCGTCCGCTACCGCTGGGCCAACGGGCTGCCGTACGTGATGAACAAGGGCGACGAGAGCGTGAAGATCGCAGGGCGCTACCTGCTGGCGATCGACGACGGAAACGCCTACCTGACCGCCGGGCTGGCGGGGCTCGGCGTGCTGTGGCTGCCGGCATACATGGCCAGGGAGCACGCCGCGAACGGCGCGCTGGTGCGGCTGTTCACCGACTGGCGGATCGACCCGATGCCGCTTTACGTGGCGTATGCGCCCAACCGCTACGTGCGCAAGCCGCTTCGGGTGTTCATCGACTGGATCGTCGAGCTGATGGCACTGCACGCGCCACGCGTGCGCTAGCGGCCCCGGCTTGCCGCATCGGCGCCATCAGCCGGCCGCCTGCTCCTGTGGCTCGCCCAGCGACAGCATCAACCGGTTGGCCCAGTTGAAGAAGGCTGCGCCGTGGATCACGTCGGCAATCGCCAGGTCGTCCAGCCCCTGCGCGCGCAGCAGCTCGATGTGCGCCGGCCCGAACGCCGAAGGCGTGGCCGACAGCGCGACCGAGGCCGCGACGATTGCGTTCCAGCGCTCGCCCAGGTCGGCCCCGATGCCTTCGTCCAGCAGGCGCTGCACATCCTCCGTGCGCTGCGAGAAATGCGAGGCGAAGCGCGCATGCACCGAGGCGCAGTAGATGCACCCGTTGTAGCGCGAGGCCGCAGCCGCCGAGAGCTCGCGCTCGGCGCGCGGCAGGCCGGCTTCGGGGTTGTAGAAGATGTCCTTGTCGGTGCGGGTGCGTGCGCCCAGGATGTCCGGGTCGCGCGCCAGCAGGCGGAAGTACGGCGACTTGGCGCGCGATGCGTCCACCAGCCCGGCGAAATGCCGCTCGGTCAGCTCGGCCTCGGGCAGCGGCTCGATCCAGGGCAGCCATTCGAGCTGCGCCTGCGTGAAGGCGGTCGGATGCGTGTTGTGGGGATAGGTCAGCGTGGATTCGATGGTCATGGCGTGTGCCTCGGATCGGTCAATCGACCAGGGTGACGGGACGTTGCGCCAGCGCCTTGAGGCCGATGACGACGCGAATCTGAAAGGCGAGGAACGCCACGAGCTGCGACAGCGTCACCACCTCGGTGCTCGACCATCCGGCATCGAGCAGCGCCTGCAGCGCGGCCGCGCTCGCATCGCGCGGGTGAAAGACCAGCAGGTGCGCGTGCACGAGGCCGGCCGACAGCCGCTCGCCGAGCACCGGGTACTGCGCGGCGCTCACCGCATACGAAGGGCCGGGTGCGTCCTCTTTGCTGAGCGGGCCGCTGGGATAGCTTCCGTAAGGCCCTTCTGCCGCACCTCGCCGCGCTTCGTTGGCGATGGCCTCGACCACTCCGGCGCGCGCGCCCTGCCCGGCCAGCGCATCGGCATAGAAACGCGCCACCTCGGGCTGCCCATGCAGGCCGGCCACGAAGGCCGCGACGGCGAAGCGGTCCGCGATCTCGAAATTGCCGAACACAGGCGGCGTCGGAGCGAACAGCGAGAGATAGCTCTGCTGCGCATTCGTGCGCGCCTGTTCGCGCTGCGCACGGACCTGGTCGAGATGGCTGCCCGGCGCGATGCCGGCCAGCCGGTCGATGACGTCGGGGACGGAAGAAGAAACAGTGGCGTTCATGGGTGAATTTCAACCTAGAGAAGTGCGAGCGATTGAAGGTCCGACACGCCTTCGCCGCGCGCCCAGCCCAAGGCCGGAGCGACGACGGTGGCGGTCAGTTCGATGGAGCGCAGGATCGCCGCGTGCGGCGGATCGACCGAGTGCACCTGGCACACCAGGTCGGTCACGCGCGCGAGCGTGCTGTCGGCGCGCAGCGAAGTGATCACGTCGTCGGGCGAGCCGACATGCACGTCATACGCGGCGATCAGTTGCTCGAGCGAGGCATCGGGGCCGGCGCGGTCCGCGAGACCGGCCTGTCCCGATGCGGCAAAGCGGGCTGCCGAGCGGCGCAGCCCGATGTCCGCGAGGCGCAGCGCCTCCTTGCGTGTTTCCGCCACGAACACGCTGCGCGAACCCACGATGCGTGGCGCGCTCCCCGGCGGCAGCGCGGCCAGGTACGCATCGACGATCGGGTTCTGCAGGTCGGCGAGCGAGGCGTCGGTCGCGCGCTCGGGGCGCGGCTGCGTGCGCGAGAGCATCAGCCCGTCGCCGGCCTCCCCCGCGCGCGTGCCGCCGCTCACCGAGAACGTGGCCTGCCAGATGCGGTCGAGCAGCCGGGAGCCCGCGGGGTACAGCGTGTCGCCACCCGCGAGCGGCTGGCCGGCCCAGGCTGCGCGCACCGCGGCGAGCTGCCGCGCAAAGATGGCCGAGCGGTCGTTGCCATCCAGCCCGAAGGCCGCGAACGATTCAGGCGTGCCGCCCGTGCCCACGCCCACTTCGAGGCGACCGTTCGAAAGCAGGTCGAGCACCACAGCATCCTCGGCCACGCGCACCGCGTTTTCCAGCGGCAGCGTGACGATGCCCGTGCCCAGGCGTATGCGCTTCGTGCGCGAGGCCACATAGGCGAGGAACACGAACGGCGACGGCAGTCCGCCCTCGTGTTCATGGAAGTGATGCTGTGCCACCCAGGCTGAATCGAAGCCGAAGGCCTCGGCATGCGCGATCTGCGCGGCGACGAGGCGGTAACGCTCGGCGGCCGGGGCGTCGTCGAGCAAGCGGCTGAAGAAGCCGAGGCGAAGGCGCCGTGGAGGAGAGGAAAGGCCGGGCATCCGGATCAGGCGAAGTTGTCGAAGAGCCTGCGAGTCTTGCCTGCGGCCCGGCCGGAGGGAAATCCGGTTTTCGCGTTTGCTTATGCGCTTTGCGAGCGCCTGCCGCGGAGCGCGAAGCGTTCTCCGCGACACGCCGGAAGCCTCTCGAAGCCGAATTTCCAAGATCGAAAAAATGCTAAGTCCCGCCCCGGTTTTCCAAGACCATCGTCTGCCCTTTTGCGCCACTTGCGGACACGGTGACCCACTCCATGCTTTCCTCCCTGCTTGACAAATTCAAGTTCAGCCAACGGCTGCTTCACCTGGCGCTGGCCGCGCTGCCCTTCACGGCCATCGCGCAAACCAAGGCGCCCACGCCGCTGGATGGCGGCACGCTGACCTATGCGGTGTCGCAGGAGCCCACGTCGCTCGTGTCGTTCCTCGACACCAAGACCGACAACCGCAACATCAGCGCCAAGGTCACCGAAGGCCTGCTGCGCTACGACGCCAGGTTCAACCCGCAGCCATTGCTGGCCACCTCGTGGCAGGTGAGCGCCGACGGCCTGAAGTACACCTTCAAGCTGCGCCCCGGCGTGAAGTTCCACGACGGGCGCGACTTTACCGCCGAGGACGTGCGCTACTCGGTGCTGACGCAGAAGAAGCAAGGCCCGCGCGGGCGCATCACGCTGGCGAACGTGGAGCGCGTCGATGCGCCCGATCCGCTCACCGCGGTGATCGTGCTGGCCAGGCCGGCGCCCTTCCTCCTCAAGTCGCTGTCGTCGGCGGAGCTGCCGATCGTGCCCGCGCACCGCTATGCCGACGGCGATCCGCTGGGCAGCGCGAACATCTCGGCGCCCGTGGGCACCGGCCCGTACATCTTCGAGCAGTGGGTGCGCGGCAGCCACCTGGTGCTGCGCAAGAACCCCGGCTACTGGCGCCATGGCAAGCCGCACATCGACCGCGTGATCGTGAAGTTCGTGCGCGATCCGGCCGCGATTTCCACCGCCATCGAGACCGGCGAGGTAGATGTCGCGCAAGGCGTGAGCCTGGCCGACCTCGAACGGCTGTCGGCGAACCCGAAGCTCAAGGTGGACGACGGCTACGACGGCTTCCTCAACAACGCCTCGTTCCTCGAATTCAATGTCGAGAACCCGGTGCTCGCGAACCCCAAGGTGCGCCATGCCATCGCACAGGCCGTCGACCGCAACTTCATCCGCAACACCATCTACTACAAGCGCGTGGAGGTGGTGAATTCGCCGATCCCGCGCGTGCTCTCCGACTACTACGACGACAGCACCTTCCGCGACACCTTCGATGTGGCCGCCGCCAACAAGCTGCTGGACGAAGCGGGCCAGCCCAAGCAGGCCAACGGCCAGCGCTTTGCGCTGCGGCTGAGCTACATCCCCGGCGCGGAGTTCAAGCGCACCGCCGACTACCTGCGCTCGGCGCTCGCGCGGGTGAGCATCAAGGTCGAGATCGTCGACGGCGACCTGCCCACGTTCCTCAAGCGCGTCTACACCACGCGCGACTTCGACATCAACATCAACGGCCTGGGCCGCCTCTTCGATCCCACGGTGGGCGTGCAGCGCATCTACTGGGGCGACGGCGTGCGCAACCCGCTCATCTGGGTGAACGCCGCGCACTACGACAACCCGCAGGTCGACGAGCTGTTCCGCCAGGCCGCCGTCGAGGTCGATGCGGGCAAGCGCGCCGCACAGTTCAAGCAGATCCAGCAAATCGTGGGGCGCGAGCTGCCCGTGCTGCCCATCGTCGCCGTGCCGTCGATCGTGGTGCACAGCGCGCGCCTGCACAACTTTCACAACAGCATCGACCTGATGTCCGGCGACCTCGCCGACGCCTGGATCGAACCGAAGAAGTGACCGCCCGAGACCGCCTGAAAGCACCCATGACCACCCAGGACCTGCAACACACCCTGCTGGATTCGCTCACCTTCGCGAGCGCACGCGCCCAGGCCGAGGCGCTGGCCGCCGGCCGCGTGACGGCCGTCGACCTGCTCGAACATGTGCTGGAGCGCATCAACCGCTTCGACAACGACATCAACGCCGTGGTCGCTCGCAACGACGAAGGCGCCCGCGCCGCGGCCCGCGAGGCCGATGCGGCCCTCGCGCGCGGCGAGCGCCGGCCGCTGCTGGGCGTGCCGATCACGGTGAAGGAGTCGTTCGACGTGGCGGGCTTCGTCACGAGCAGCGGCAACCCCGACTTCGCGAACAACGTGGCGCCGCAGGATTCGCTGGCCGTGGCCGCGCTGCGCGGCGCCGGCGCGGTGATCGTCGGCAAGAGCAACGTGCCGCTCGCGCTGGCCGACCTGCAGAGCTACAACGTGATCTACGGCGTGAGCAACAACCCGTGGGACGTCACGCGCACGCCGGGCGGCTCCTCGGGCGGCTCGGCCGCGGCGTTGGCGGCGGGCTATGTGGCGCTGGAGCTGGGCACCGACATCGGCGGCTCGATCCGCATTCCCGCGCACTTCAACGGCGTGTACGGGCACAAGCCCACGGCCGGCCTTGTCGCGATGCGCGGCACCAGCGTGCCCTCGGGCCGGCTGGCCGACCGCGACCTGAGCGTGGCGGGGCCGCTCGCGCGCACCGCGTCCGATCTCGAATTGGCGCTCGACCTGCTGCTGAACCTCGAACCGCTCGCCGCCAAGGCCTGGAAGGCAACGCTGCCGCCGGCACGGCACGCGAACCTCAAGGACTTCCGCGTGCTGGTGATCGACCAGTGGCCCGGCAGCGCGCGCAGCCTGCACGAGGCGCTAGTGGTCGAGCGCGTGGTGGAGCGCCTGCGTACGCAGGGCGTGAAGGTGACGCGGCCTTCGGAGCTGCCGGCCGGGCTGCTGCCCGACCTTGCGCAGTCGCACCGCGTCTACCGCAGCCTGCTGGGCTCGTCGCTCGCCACGCCGCCCGCGCTCAGCAAGGCGGCGCAGAAGCGGCTCGAGACGCTGGCGCCCGACGACCACAGCGCCGATGCCGCGTGGCTGCGCGCGCCCACGCTGCGCCACAGCGACTGGCTCAAGGACAACGAGACCCGCGTGTCGCTGCGCCACCAGTGGGAACGGCTCTTCGAGGCCTTCGACGTGGTGGTGACGCCGGTGGCGCCGCTGCCGGCCTTTCGCCACAACCACAGCGAGCCGAAGGATGCGCGCACCTATCCCGTGGGCTTCGAGGACGGCACGCGGGAAGTCCGATTTCTCGACCTGTTCCATTGGGCGGGCCTGCCGGTGCTGCCGGGCTTGCCGGCGACCAGCTTCCCGGTCGGGCTCGATGACGAGGGATTGCCGGTGAGCGCGCAGGCCGTGGGCCCGTACCTCGAAGACCGCACGACCATTGCTTTCGCGGCGCTGCTGGAAGAGGTCTACGGTGGTTTCATCGCGCCGCCGGGGTATGAGACGAACCTGGCGGCCGGGGCATAGCACCCGGGCGGCTGTTGATCGATGAAGTCCCGCACCCGATAACCATCCGTTCGCACTGAGCTTGTCGAAGTGCCGCGCAAGGCTTCGACAGGCTCAGCCCGAACGGTTGTGGGATTGACGGTGATTAAGCTCAGGCCGCCTTGCGCTGCTCCACCCCCGGCACCGCCGCAATCAGGCTGCGGGTGTACGGGTGCTGCGGCCGCTCCCAGATGTCGCGGTGGCTGCCGGTCTCCACGATCTGCCCCTTGTTCATCACCATCACACGGTCGGCGATGTAGCGCACCACCGAGAGGTCGTGCGAGATGAAGAGGTACGAGAGCCCGAAGTCTTCCTTCAGATCCACCAGCAGGTTCAGGATCTGCGCCTGCACCGACACGTCGAGCGCCGACACGGGTTCGTCGAGCACGACCAGCGAAGGCCGCACCACCAGCGCCCGCGCGATGCCGATGCGCTGGCGCTGCCCGCCCGAGAACTCGTTGGGAAAGCGCCGCGCCGCATCGCCCGGCAGGCCCACGCGCTCCAGGATCGCGGCGATGCGGTTGTGTCGCTCCTCGCGCGCGGCCACGCCGTGCACCTTGAGCACCGACTCGAGGATGTCGAACACGCTGCGCCGCGGGTTGAGCGAGGCATACGGGTCCTGGAACACCATCTGCACGCGCCGCCGCCAGGGCTTGAGCGCCCTCTCGGAGAGCGGTGCGATGTCGGTGCCGTCGAACACGATGCGGCCGGCCGCCGGGTTCACGAGCCGCAGCAGCGTGCGCGAAAGCGTCGACTTGCCGCAGCCCGATTCGCCCACGAGACCGACGGTCTCGCCGGCGCGGATATCGAACGACACGCCATCCACCGCGTGCAGCACGCCGCCGCCGCGCTTCGGGTAATCGGTGCGCAGGTCCTGCACCGACAGCAGCGGCTCGCCGGCCGCGGCGCGAACGGGCAAGGCGCGCACCGTCGATGAAGGCTGGGGCACGTGCAGCGCGAAGTCGCGCACGCCGGTGGCCGGGTCGAGCCGCGTCTGAATTTCGGGCAGGCGCGCATCGGCATAGTGCAGCGCGCTGCCGCCGTGCAGCGAGGCGCCCAGCAGGCCACGGGTGTAGGCATGCGACGGCGCGGCGAAGAGCTTCGAGGTGGAGGCCTCTTCCACCTTCTCGCCGCCGTACATCACGGCCACGCGGTCGGCCCATTGGGCGACCAGCCCGAGGTCGTGCGTGATGAGCAGCAGCGCCATGTCGAGCTCGCGGCGCAGGCCGTCGAGCAGTTCGAGGATCTGCGCCTGGATGGTCACGTCCAGCGCGGTGGTCGGTTCGTCGGCCACCAGCAGGCGCGGCTTGCAGGCGACGGCCATCGCGATCATCACGCGCTGGCGCTGGCCGCCCGAGAGGTTGTGCGGGTGGTCGTCGATGCGCCGGTGCGGCTCGGGAATGCGCACGAGGTCGAGCAGTTCAACAGTGCGCTTGCGTGCGGCGACGGCCGACAGCTCCTCGTGCCGGCGCAGCGTTTCCCCGATCTGCGAGCCGATGGTGTGCACCGGGTTCAGCGAGGTCATCGGCTCCTGGAAGATCATCGCGATCTCGCGGCCGCGCACTTCGCGCAGCGCAGCCGGCGAGAGCGCGAGGATGTCGCGCCCGTCGAAGTGGATGCTGCCGCGCAGCGCGGTGCCGGGCGCCAGGAGGCGCAGCAGCGCGAGCGCGGTGGTCGATTTGCCGCAGCCCGATTCGCCGACCAGTGCCAGCGTTTCGCCACGCTGCAGTGTCAGATCGAGGTTGCGAACCGCCTGGATGGGGCCGTTCGATCCGTGGAAGAAGACATCGAGGCCGCGCACATCGAGCAGCGGCGGCGTGCTGGTGACTTGTTCAAGCGTCATTTCAACGCCCCCTCAGGCGCGGGTTGAAGGCGTCGTTCAGGCCATCGCCCACGAGGTTGAGCGCCAGCACCGTGAGCACGATGGCCGCGCCCGGCAGCGCGGTGAGGAACCACGCGGTGCGCAGCAGCTCGCGCCCCTGCCCGATCATGCTGCCCCACGACACCGCATTCGGGTCGCCCATGCCGAGAAAGGACAGCGCCGATTCGATGAGGATGGCGCTCGCCACCAGCACCGAGGTCGTCACGATCACCGGCGGCAGCGCGTTGGGAAGGATCTCCTGGAAGATGATCCGCGCATGGCCGAAGCCCTGGCTGCGCGCGGCCAGCACGAACTCGGTTTCACGCAGCGCGCGGAACTCGGCGCGCACCAGCCGGGCAATCACCGGCCACGACGCCAGGCCAATGGCGAACACGATCACCGGCACGGAAGGCTGGCCGATCGCGACCACCACGATCACGAAAAGGAACGAGGGCATGGTCTGGAACAGCTCGGTGATGCGCACCAGCACGTCGTCGATGCGGCCGCCGAAGTAGCCCGCCGTCGCGCCCACGAGCACGCCGATCAGCAGGCTCAGCGTGGCGGCCACCACACCGACCGCGAGCGAGACGCGCGCGCCGTGCGCAATGCCGGCGATCACGTCGCGGCCCAGCGAATCGCTGCCCAGCGGATAGGCCGCATCCTGCCCCGGCCACAGCAGCGGCGGCGCCACCATGTCCAGCGGGTCGCCCGGGTAGAGCAGCGGTGCGAACAGCGCCAGCACGAGCATGAAGGCCAGCAGCACCACGCCCGCCATCGCGGCCGGGTTGCGGAGAAACGCGCGCAGTGCGGCGTGGCGGCTGGAAAGCGGCTTGGCGTCTACGGCGGCCTTGACGCCTTCAGGCGCCTTGGCGACCGGTGCCTGCGCGCGGCGCGCAACGACCGGGGCCGGTGCGGGCGGCGCGATCGCGGTATCGAGGGGGAACGGTGTGGACATCGGAGATGGCAATCAGGAGATCGAAAGGGAAAGATCAACGCACCTGGATGCGCGGATCGAGCCAGGCATGCAGCAGGTCGACCAGCATGTTGGCCACGATGACCAGCAGCGACGACATCAGCAGCACGCCCAGCAGCACGGTGTAGTCGCGGCCCGCCACCGAGTCGAACGCGAGGCGCCCGAGGCCGGGCCAGCTGAACACCGTTTCGACCACCACCGCACCGCCCAGCAGCGTGCCGAAATGCATGCCCGCGACGGTGGTGACCGGAATCAGCGCGTTGCGCAGCACATGGCGCAGGTTGACCGTCCATGGGTGCAGGCCCTTGGCTTCGGCGGTGCGCACGAAATCCTGCCGCGTCACCTCGAGCATCGCGGCGCGCGTGAGGCGCGAGAAGATCGCGATGTAGAAGCCCGACATGGCCAGCGCCGGCAGCACCAGGTGCCGCGCCACGTCGACCACGTGCGTCCAGCCGGTGTAGCCCGCGCCGATGCTCTCGCTGCCACCGGTGGGCAGCCAGCCCAGGTGCACCGAGAACAGCACGATGGCCATGAGGCCGAGCCAGAAGCCCGGCGTGGAATACAGGAGCAGCGCCAGCACCGAGAGCGTGCGGTCCTGCCAGCGGCCCACGCGGATGGCCATGACCGTGCCCACCGCGATGCCGATGGCCAGCGCGAAGGCCAGCGCCGTGACCATGAGCAGCAGCGTGTTGCCCAACCGCGCGCCGATCAGCGACACCACCGGCATGTTGTAGCGCGGCGAGGTGCCCAGGCTGAAGTGCACCAGGTTGTTGAGGTAGGCGGCCAGCTGGTGCAGCACGGGCAGGTCGAGCCCGAAGTGGCTGCGCAACTGCGCCATGCTTTCGGCGGTGGCCGAGCCGGATTCGGCGGCCACCACATCGGCGGCATCGCCCGGTATCCACTGCATCAGCACGAAGTTCAAAAGGATCACGCCGATGACGGTGGGCACGGCCTGCCACGCGGTGCGTGCCAGCGTGCGGCTTGCGCTGCGCAGGTTCATGGGAAGAGGTGGTTGTGGTGGTGCCAGTCGATCGGCTCGCAGCGTATGTGCGCAGGCGCGTGCAGCGAAGGAAGCTTTTCTTCTACGGATATCCGGTTTGCTTCGTTGGGCCGGGCCGCGAGCGCCCCTAGATTGCGGCTCGCTCCACGGAACCACACAGATGTCCCTTCTCTCCACTGTCGGCAAGGTGTTGGCCACCTTTGCGCTGCTCCTGAACCTGCACACCCTGCATGCAGCACCCCCGTCGGGCGGCACGGTCACGCTGGTGCTGATGAACGAGCCGCCCACGCTGGTGTCGATCGCGCATTCGCACTCCTCCACGCTGGCCGTGAGCGCCAAGGTCACCGAGGGCCTGCTGAAGTACGACCAGGACCTGAGGCCCCTGCCCCAGCTCGCCACGGCCTGGCAGGTGAGCCCCGACGGCAAGACCTACACCTTCACCCTGCGCCGCGGCGTGAAGTGGCACGACGGGCGCGACTTCACCTCGGCCGACGTGGCGCATTCGATCCTGCTGCTGAAGGAACACCATCCGCGCGGCCGCAGCACCTTCGCGCCGGTGGAGCGCGTGAAGACACCCGATGCGTACACGGCGGTGCTGGAGCTTTCGCGGCCGGCGCCCTACCTGTTGAAGGCCTTCGTCGCGTCCGAGGCGCCCATCGTGCCGAAGCATCTCTACGAGAGCGGCGACGTGCTGCGCAACCCGAACGGTTCGGCGCCCATCGGAACGGGCCCGTTCAAGTTCAAGGAGTGGGTGCGCGGCAGCCACATCGTCTACGAGCGCAACCCCGACTACTGGGACAAGCCCAAGCCCTACATCGACCGGCTCGTCGTGAAGATCATTCCCGACGCGGCCTCGCGCTCCATCGCCTTCGAGACCGGCGAGGTGGACATCGGCCACCGCACGCCCGTGTCGCCCGGCGACATCGAGCGGCTGAAGGCCAATCCGAAGCTGGGCTTCGAGACCAAGGGCAACGCCTACTCGTACAACGTGACGCGGCTGGAGTTCAACCTGCGCCAGCCGCAGTTGAAGGCATTGAAGGTGCGCCAGGCGATTGCGCACGCCATCAGCCGCGAGGTGGTGCGTGACAACGTGTTCTATGGGTACGGGGTGATTTCGCATTCGCCCATCGCGCCGGGGCTCAAGGAGTTCCACGACACGCGCCCGACGCCCTACCCCTTCGCGCCGAAGACCGCCGAGCGGCTGCTCGACGAAGCGGGTTTTCCGCGCGGCGCCGACGGCACGCGCTTCACACTGGCGCTGGACTTCAACCCGAGCGACGTGCACAGGCGGCTGGCCGACTACGTGAAGCAGGCGCTGGGCCGCATCGGCATCAAGGTCGAGATTCGCGCCACCGATTTCTCGCAGTACGTGAAGCGCATCTACACCGAGCAGAACTACGACCTGGCGATCAACGGCACGAGCAACCTGTTCGACCCGACGGTGGGCTCGCAGCGCCTGTACTGGTCGAAGAACATCCGCCAGGGCGTGCCCTTCTCGAATGGCACCTTCTACGACAACCCCGTGGTCGACAAGCTGCTGGAAGACGCAGCGGTGGAGATCGACCCAGCCAAGCGCGTGGCGCTTTTCAAGGAATTCCAGCGCATCGTCGGCATCGAGGTGCCGGACCTGAATCTGCTCTCGCCCACCTACTTCACCATCTACAACCGCCGGGTGCACGACCATTCGCTCACGGGCGATGGGGTGGAGGCGAATTTCGCGGACGTCTATATTCGCTGACTCCCTCTTCTCTTTCGCGAATCCCGATGCCGTTGAATGCCCAGGAGCTCAAGCAGCTCGCCGAAGCCGCCGAACAATCGCCGCTGCCCGTGTGCGGCAACTGGGTGCACCGGGCCGCCGCCTGGGAAAGCTTCACCGAAGACCGTTGGCCCGCCGGGCTGATGGAGCGCGTGGACACGCTGCGGGCCGACGAGTTCGCCGAACCGGGCTTCGAGGAGTTCCATCCCGGCGGCACGCGCTACGACTCGGCCGATGCGCCGATCTCGGTGCCGCACTTTCCGTTCAACCGCAGCGAACTGTTCCGCTGCGCAGCCTGCGCGCGGCTGGTGCTGCGCTACACCGAATTCGGCGGCTACTACGTCGATCACCGGGCGCGGCGCGTGGAGGCCGCGCTGGTGAGCATCTGAGTATCTCGGCTACGCGGCGAGCGCGTCGGGCTCCGAGAAGAAGCGGTGCTCGATCTGCCGGATCGATTCGCAGTCGGCCAGCAGCCGGTCGAACCTGGCATCGAACAGGCCGACCATGCCGAGCGCTGTCAGCAGATCGGTGGTCACGTTCAGCCGGTCGCCGGTCTTGACCCAGCGCTTCACGCTCACGCAGGACGGCAGTTGCTCAATGGAGTCCCAGACGAAATCCCGGTTCAGCACCCCGGCCTTCGGCGACACCAGCAGGATGTGGCCGCAGAAGCCTTCGAAGCGCGGTTGCTCGCCCAGTGTCTGCTTGAAGCGCGTCGGGTTGACGAAGGCCTCGACGGTGACCGAGACCTGGTTTTCGCCCGAAACGGCCGTGGTCAGGCGCGGGTCCAGGCTGCCGTGCAGGCGCGAGTTGAGTTCGACGATGGTCGGGCCTTCGGCCGTCACGATCAGCTCCAGGTGCGAAGGGCCGTAGTTCAGGCCCACGGCATCGAGCACCTGCGCGGCATAGGCGATCACCTCGGCAAAGCGCGGCTCGGTGTGGTCGACCACGAGCATCTTCTCCAGCCGCGGCGAATGGCTGCGGTCGCGCTCGACCGCCCAGAGGCTCACGATCTTGTGCCGGCCCTCGAAGGACACGGCATCGACGATGTACTCCTGCCCTTCGCTGTACGACTGCACCAGGATCTCGTCCTGCACCTCGTCGTACCAGGACTTGATTGCCTGCACGTTGCGCGCGGCCTCCTCCACCTGCGCGAGCGTGCGGCAGATCTTCACGCCCTTCACGCCCGCGCTGCGCGTGGGCTTGATGACCACGGGCAGGCGCGCATGCGCCCGCGCCCATTCGACGATCTCTTCGGCCGAGCGCGACTGGAACTGCTGCGGCGTGCGCACACCGGCGCGCTGCAGCGTCTGGATCTGCTCGAACTTGTCGCGCCGCGCGGCCGTGAGCTCGACCGGGTTGCGAAACGGCGCGTCCAGCGCATCGGCCAGCAGCGATGCCAGCTCGACGCCGCTGTCCACGCCCGGCAGCACGACGCTGATGCCCAGGTCGCGCAAGGCGTCGGCGGTTTCCCGCACGTCGCCGCGGTGCACGACGCTGCGCACGTAGTCCGCGGGATTGATCTGGGGGCGCAGGCGCGCCGGAAACGATTCGCTGCTCAGCACATGCACGCACTTCACGCCGTAGGCACGGAACGCGGGTGCGAGGTGCGCGCTGGTCGATATGCCGTCGACGATGGCAACGGTGTCAAGCAATTGCTTCTTCATGGAGGATCTCTGCTGCGGTGGGTTGGAAGGTGCGGCGCACGTAGAGGTACGCGCGCCGCTCGCGGTCGGCCGCACGCTGCGGGCCGTAGCTGATGTGGAGGTCGCCGTTCTTGAGCTCGCCCGGCTGCGAGAAGTCCCAGGGCTTGGGGTCGCTGTCGAGCAGGAATTCGACGCGTGCATAGGCGCTGGGCGCGAACAGTTCGGGCACGGCGACCGGGCGGCCCTGCAGCTTGTCGAGCAGGCGCTCGACCATGCTGAAGCCGTAGCCGTCGCGCACGATGTCGCAGATGAAGCTGCCGGCGATGCGGGGGTTGAGCTCGATCACGCAGGGAACGCCGTCGCGCACGATGCAGTCCAGGTGCACCGGGCCCCAGGTGAGGCCGGCGCGCTCGACGGCCTGCGTGCCGGCGTCGATCAGGCGGCGCAGCGCGTGGTCGTCCAGGTCGAGCTCGGAGGTGTAGCCGCGTTCGAGAAAGCCTTCGCCGTGGCGTTTGAACTTGCGCATGGCGCCCACGTAGCGGCCGTCGAAATACTCGACGCAGTATTCGGCGCCTTCGAGGTACTCCTCGACGATCACGCAGTCGGTGAGGCCGGTGCGCAGGTTTGCGCGCAGTTCGCCGGCCAGCGCCTCGAGGTGCGCGTTGGCCTGGTCGAAGTCGCGGCAGAGCTTCACGCCGTGGCTCGCCGAGCCTTCCGACGGCTTGACCACCACTGGAAAGCGGACCAGCGGCAGCTTGCCCCACAACGCTGGCAGATCGGTCAGCGCGCCGACGACGAAGCGGGAGGTCGGCAAGTCGTGCGTGGCCAGGAGCGACTTCTGGTAGGCCTTGGAGACGGAGCGCGCCACGCTGGCGGTGTCCGGACCGGGCAGCCCCAGCGTTTCGGCCACCTGCGCGGCAAGGCGCGCATAAACGTCGTTCGCGGTGGTGACGCGCAGTTGCCGGCCGGGGTCGGGGTAGTGGCGCCGAAGCCATGCCACGACGACATCGGCATCCGTCTCCAGGTTGACGAGCTCGACCTGTGCCGCGAACACGCCGCGCAGCGAATCGTTCGGGCCGCTGATCACGGTCACGTCGAGTTGGCGATCCAGCGCGGCGCGCACCAGCGCCAGGCTGGTGCCGGTCGAGCGCGCGCCGATCACGATGAGTCGTGTCATTCGGAAATTCCCCCGGTGAAAGAAAGGCTCACAGGCACAGCGCCGCGAGCAGCAAGCCCGCGAGCCTGAAGAGCGTCGACAGGTCGAAAGAGAACGACGCCCCCGCGGCCAGTTGCGACGGCAATCCCGTCACCAGCGCGCCGAAGAGCGCGATGCCGATGGCGCTGCCGACCTGGCGCGCCGCGCCGAGGATGGCGGAGGCGGTCGCCGAGCGCTCGGACGCCACGCTCGCGAGCGTGCGCGAGATGATCGCCGGCGTGGCGATGCCCGCGCCGATGGCCATCAGCAAGAGGCTCGGAAAGATGCGCAGGTACGGCGTGGTCTCGTCGATGCCGTGCAGCAGCGCCGAACTCAGGGCCAGCAGCAGGAAGCCCGCGATCACCGGCACCCGCGGCGAATAGCGCTTGGCGAGCCGCCCGCTCGCAAGGTTCGCTACCATGATCACCACGAAGGGCAGCAAGGCGAAACCGGTCTGCGTCGGCGTGTAGCCCTTGGCGTTCTGGAAATACAGGCTCAGCACGAAGATCATTCCGTAGAACGTGACGTTCATGATCACGCCCAGCACGACCGACGCGGAGAAGGCCTTGTTGCGGAACAGCCCGAGCGGAATCATCGGCTCCGCCACGCGCGATTCGGTGAACACGAACGCGGCGATGACCACCGCCGCGATGGCAAAGCCCGACAGCACCGGCCCTGCGGTCCAGCCCTGCACGCCGGCCTCGATCACCGAGTGCGTGAGAAAGAAGAGCGCGAAGATGGCCAGCACCTGCCCGGCGACGTCCACCCGCCTGGCGGCCACGCGCACGGTCTCGGCGACGTAGCGGCGGGTGGCCCAGAGGCCGATGGCACAGATCGGCAGGTTCACGAAGAAGATCGAGCGCCACCCCAGGCCGCTCGTGAGCACGCCGCCGACCACCGGCCCCGCGGCGCTGACCACGCCTCCGATGGCGCTCCACCAGCCGATGGCGTGCGTACGCGCCGTCGCATCGCCGGCACAGGCGTGCGAGAGCAGCGAGAGCGATGTGGGCAGGATCAAGGCGGCACCGATGCCCTGCGCCGCACGCGCCGCGATCAGCACGCCGATGGACGGCGCGACCGCGCAGGCCAGCGAGGCGAGCCCGAACAGCACCAGCCCGAGGCTGAAGACGCGCCGGCTGCCGAACCGGTCGGCAAAGGAGCCCGCCGTGAGCAGGAGCGCGGCGAAGGCGAGCGTGTAGGCGTCGACGATCCACTGCAGGCCGGTGACGCCGGCGCCGAGGTCCTTGCCGATCTGCGGCATGGCGACGTTGACGATGGTCACGTCCAGCTGCACCACGATGAAGCCGAAGCTCGTGGCGGCCAGGGTCCAGCCGATGCCGGCACTGCGCCGCGGCGCAGGCCCGGGCGCGAGTTCGGCCAGTGTGGTGGTGGTGCTGCCGGCTGCGCTCATTCGCTCAACGCGGGCTGTCGGGTTTCTGCGCTGCGCGCACGCACCGGCTCGCTGGCGCGCGGCAGCAGGAACGGATCGAACACCCGCTCGTGCCGCTTGCCGAACGAGCGGAAGTTCCACAGGTTGGTCGTGACCATGATGCGCTGCACCCAGCGGTAGGCGCGCTCGTTGGCATCGAAGCTGGGCACGAAGCTGTCGCGCGAGTGCAGCGCGAAGCGGTTGTTGATGAAGACCAGCCGGCCGGGCTTGATGTCGATGCCCTGCGAGACCGCCCTCACCTCGCGATGAAAGTTCTCCAGCGCCGCCTTCGCGCGCTGATTCACCGGCAGCACCATGTCGGGATAGAACGCGACGGTGACGCGCGGCAGCTCCAGTGGGCCCGAGAGCACCGGGCTCAGGTCGGTGTTGTCGCGCGGCGTGGGCGTGGCGCCGCGCCAGCGGTACGGCACGCGGATGATGAAGTGGCGGCCGTAGAGCGCCTCCAGGTCCTCGTCGCTCAGTCGCGCCAGCGCAAGCCGCGCATCGGCCACCCGCGTGAGCGGCCCCTTGTCCTCGCCTTCGGGCGCACCGCGCAGACCGAGCAGCAGCAGCGCGAGCGGCGAGGTGTCTCCCTCGGGCATGAAGGCCTGGGCAGCGTTCTCGATGTGGAAGTCCAACTCCACCTCGGAGCCGAGGCCGGTGTAGTCGTGGCGCGCGTGTTTGTGCGGCGTGAGGTTGTTGACCAGTTCCAGCCCTTCGTGCGAGATCGAATACGGCTCGCCGATGGCCGCGCCGAGCGCCGCCAGCAGGTTCTCGCTGAGTACGCCGTCCTTGAACTCGCGGCCGGTTTCGCCGAACTGCGGGCTGCCGCGCACACCGGTGTCGATCGGCAGGTTGTCGACCACCAGGTAGGCGTAGGCGGCGCTGTTGGACGACTTGATGACTTCCAGAAGGCGCACGAGGCGCTCCGGAAACCCGGAATAGACGCGCCGGCGGAGCTCGCCGATGTACGCCGAGCTCCCCGCCGGGTCGTAGTCGAGGCCTGCGAGCACCTGACGGATCTGCTCGGCCTCGCTGGCGGTGATGCTCACTTGGGCGCTTGAACCATGGTCTGACATGAATGAAAACTCCTTGTGTGGGGCTACAGGCGCGCGGCATTGCGTGCGCGTCGCGGTGGGCAGTGGCTGGTGGTGTGCTGACGCTGGACGCGAGGCTATGGGCGATTTTTTATCTCAAAAACGAATCTATTTAATATTTCATATCTGATAATCAGATTTATAACTTTCTGCTTCCCGTCTTGAAAGGACCACCATGGACCGTGTATTGCTCGAAACCTTCAAGGCGGTGGTGGACGAAGGCGGCGCGCAGAAAGCGGCCAACGTGCTCGGCTGTGCGCAGTCCAACGTGACGACGCGCCTCAAGCAGTTGGAACAACGCCTCGGGGTGCCACTCTTCAACCGGCAGGGCAAGCGACTGCAACTGAACGAGGCCGGCGAGCGCTACCTGCCTTATGCGGCGCGCATCCTCGCGCTGATCGACGAAGCCGCCGCCGATGCACGGGCCGAACTGCCCGCGGCGCAACGCTTGCGCCTGGGCACCATGGAGAGCACGGCCGCGATGCACCTGCCCCATGCCTTGGGAAGCCTGCGTCAGGCCTTCCCGGCGCTGGAGATGCAACTGGAGGTGGAAGCCGAGCCGGCCTTGTCGCAGATGCTGCTGCAGCACCGGCTGGACCTTGCCGTGACTGCACGTGTGAGCGAGCGCGCAGGCCTGGTCTACGAAGCGGGCTTCGACGAGCCGCTCGTGGTGGTCGCGCAGGAAGATCCGGCGGAACTGCTGGCACAGGCGCCCGTGTATGCACCGACGCTGCTCGCCTTTCGCGAGGGCTGCCCTTACCGCACCATGGCGCTGCGCTGGCTCGAATCGCGCCGCATCGCCTGCGCCCGTGTGCTGTCGTTCAGCACCTACGGTGCGGTGCTGGGCTGTGCTTCAGCCGGCATGGGCATGGCGGTGGTGCCGCGCAGGCTGGTTGAGCACCAGGCGCAGTCCTACCCCCTGAAGGTCTATCGCCCTCGCGACTTGGCGCCGGCCACAAGCTATTTCGTGTTTCGCGAGGACTGGCAGCCCGGCGTGGAGGCCCGTGCGCTGATGCGGGAGCTGCGGCGCTCTGCGCGGCAGCCGGTGGCGCCGCTTTGATGCCTGGAATTGCAGAGGCGTGGAAAGAAAAAAAGCCCGCTGTCTGTTCGACAGCGGGCTCTTTGTATTTCGCAAGGTTCGGTGGTAGGACGTACTGGATTCGAACCAGTGACCAACGGATTAAAAGTCCGCTGCTCTACCAACTGAGCTAACGTCCCGGAACCATTTTTTTTGCTTCTTGCCGATGTTGAATCCGGCAAAGCCAAAGATTATAGCGCGGCGTTGCTCGCGATTTTGTCGAGCACCCAACCTGCTGCACATTGTCCGAAAGTGGCAGTGACGCTCACCACCGAACCGTAGCCGTGGCAATTGAGCGAACCGTCGCCTTCCTCGATCGCGCAGGACGCATCGGGCGGCGCAACGCTTTCACGGCTGAAGACGCAGGTCACGCCGATCTTCTTGCCCTCGCGCGGCGCACCGTGGTCCTTGCGCAGGCGCTGGCGAAGCTGGGCGAGCAACGGGTCGTGCGTGACAAGCGAAAGATCGTCGATATCGACCTTGTGCGCCTGTCGCTTGCCGCCTGCCGCTCCGACGGTGATGAACGCAGCATCACGCGATCCGCGTGCCCACGCGGCCATGGTCAGCTTGGCTTTCACCTGGTCGCAGGCATCGATGACGGCGGTGGCCGGGCCGTTCGCGGCCTGTGCGGCATCGAGCAAGGCAGTCCAGTTGCCGGGCTCCACGAATTCATCGAGCGCGAGCACCTTGCAGTCGGGATTGATCTGCGCGATGCGGTCGCGCATGGCCTCGACCTTGGACTGCCCCACGGTCGCCTCGAGCGCGTGGATCTGCCGGTTGATGTTCGACTCCGACACATGATCGAGATCGACCAGCGTCAGCCGCCCCACCCCGCTGCGCGCCAATGCCTCCACCGCCCACGAGCCCACGCCGCCGATACCGGCGACCAGCACATGCGCGTTGCGGATGCGCGCGGCACCAGCAACGCCATAGAGCCGCTCGAGGCCGCCGAAGCGGCGCGCAAAGTCAGGCGCCGCGGTGTCGTTGGTGACGACATCCGCGGCGACCGGTGTGAACGCTGCAGGAAGGGTGGCGCTCAAGCGGAGTGCTCCGCTGGCATTAGCGCAGGCGCGAGAGACGCTCGCGGCCTGCCTGTGCGGCTTCCGACTGCGGATAGGCCTTGGCCAGGTCTTCCAGCGTGCGGCGTGCCGAGCGGGTGTCCTTCAACTCGATCTGGCAGTTCGCGATCGACAGCACGGCCTCGGGGGCCTTGGCGTGATCGGGCGCGAGCGAAAGCATCGAGCGGAAGTTCGCGATGGCCTCGTTGTAGTTGCGCGTGGCGTACTGCGCATTGCCGAGCCAGAACAGCGCCGAGGCGTTGTAGCCGCTCTGCGGGTAGCGCTTGACGAATTCGGCAAAAGCCGTTTGCGACTGCGCGAACTGGCCGGCGCGGAAGATGCCCAGTGCAGCTTCGAAGTCGGCCTTTTCCTTGGGATCGGCGTTGAACTCGCGGCCGTCGACCGTCACCTTGGACGGCTCGTTCTGCCTGAGCTTGTCGTCGATGGTGGTCTGGCGCGACTGCATCTCGCTCAGCGTGCGTGTGAGCTGCTCGTTCTGGCCGGTCATGCGCGCCAGGTCGCCACGCATCTGCTCGATCTGGTTCTGCAGATCGAGCAGGCTGCGGCGCAGCTGGCCGTTTTCGTCGGTCAGCCGCTGGTCGGTTTGCTGGCGCATGGCCTCGACGCGCTGGCGCAAGTCGAGGATGGCCTTGCGGGCCTCGTCATCCTCGAACAACGCGGCCTGAGACCCCATCGAGACGCAAAGCAGGGCGGCAGCCAGCGCCGCTCCC
This sequence comes from Variovorax boronicumulans, assembly GCF_030812215.1. GTDB lineage: Bacteria > Pseudomonadota > Gammaproteobacteria > Burkholderiales > Burkholderiaceae_C > Variovorax > Variovorax boronicumulans_C. The sequence goes on from NZ_JAUSSG010000010.1 coordinate 82,418, forward strand.
CGCAGCAGGGCGCGTGGCATCACCGGGTGTAGCGGATTTCAGCGCGGCGGTTCTGTGCCCACGCCTCTTCGCCCGAGCCTTGCACGGCCGGCTTTTCCTTGCCGAAGCTCACAGCCTCGATCTGGCTGTCGTTCACGCCCAGCAGGGTCAGTGCGCGACGAACGGCTTCTGCGCGCTTCTGGCCGAGGGCCAGGTTGTACTCACGGCCACCGCGCTCATCGGTATGACCTTCGATCGAGATGCGACGCTGCGGTGCGCTCTTGAGGAAGCGGGCGTGGCCGTCGATGATCGACTGGAACTCGGGCTTGACCGTGTAGCTGTCGTAGTCGAAGTACACGATGCGCGCCACGCCCACCGGGCCTTGCGCCGTGGCGGCGCTCTGGTCGGCGTTGACCGGGGTCACGGTGCTGGCGCCGCCCGGCTGAGCCGTGGTGCCGCGACCGTCGGTGACGGGCGTTTCGTTGAGCTTCGTGCCCGACGAGCAACCGGCGATGAGAGCCACGATGGCCAGCGAATAAATTGTGCGTTTCAACATTACGAACTCCTCAAATAAACCTAATCATTGCTTTTGAAACGGACCCCAGTCCGGTTCCCTGATGTCTCCCGCCTGTCCCGCCAGTCGTGCCTTTATTTTTCCGTCGAGCGTAGTCGTCATCAGTGCTTCGCGGCCTTGCAGGTGCGTGGCGTAGACGATCAGCTTGCTATTGGGGGCAAAACTCGGGCTCTCGTCGGCGTTGGTGTCGGTGATGGACGCCACATTGCCGGTCGCCAACTCCATCACCTGGAGTTTGAAGGCACCGCCGATGCGCGAGATGTAGGCCAACCACCGGCCATCGCCGCTGACGGACGGAGAAATGTTGTAGGTGCCGCTGAAGGTGACGCGGGTCGGGTTTCCGCCGCTGGCACTCATCTTGTAGATCTGGGGAGCGCCGCCGCGGTCGCTCACGAAGTAGATCGTGCTGCCATCGGCCGAGTACACCGGCTCGGTGTCGATACTCGCGCTCTGGGTCAGACGGCGCGGCTCGCCGCCGCCGGCCGGGATCGTGTAGAGCTGCGAACCGCCGTCGCGGCTGAGGGTGACGGCGAGCGAGTTGCCGTCCGGTGCCCACGCGGGCGCGCTGTTGGAGCCCTTGAAGTTCGCCAGCAGGCGGCGCTGGCCGCTGGCCACGTTGTGCACGTAGACCACGGGCTTGCGCGATTCGAAGGAAACGTACGCCAGTTGCTGGCCGTTGGACGACCAGCAGGGCGAGATGATCGGCTCGGGGCTCGCGAGTGCCGCCTGCGCGTTCTCGCCATCGGCGTCGGCCACCCACAGCGAATAGCGGCTGCCGCCTTTGGTGACGTAGGCAATGCGGGTCGAGAAGATGCCCTTTTCGCCGGTGAGCTTCTCGTAGACGAAGTCGGCGATGCGGTGCGACGCGAGGCGCAGGTCGCCCTGAGGCACGGTGTAGCTCTGGCCACCGAGGTCCTGCCCCTTGACCACGTCCCACAGGCGAAACCTCACATCGAAGCGGCCGTCGGCAAGGCGGGTGACGCTGCCCACGACCAGCGAGTCGGCCGTGCGTTGGCGCCACAGCGACAGGTCGGGGCGCGAGGCCTCGTCCAGCGCCTGGCCCGAGGCATCGACGCCGCGGAACTGGCCGCTTCGCTCAAGGTCGGCCTGGACGATGTCCGAGATCTTCTGCGGCGATGAATCCTGGCCCTTGAAGGGAACCAGCGCGATCGGCAATTGCGTCAACCCGACGCCAGACACTTCGACCCGGAACTGGGCCAGCGCTGGAAGCATGGGGGTAGCAGCAAGGGCCGCAATGAGGCTGCGGCGTGCAAATAGCGATGAAGAAGGAGTTGGAATAGGAGCTGACAACGGCTTGTTCATGCGGTTCGGAGAGGTTTTCGGACAAAAAGTTTCGGTCCGACGCAAGGGGCCACATGTTACACACTGGCCCGCCGTCCCCGTCACAAAACGTTTATCCATCGGTGCGGTCCTACACGACGCCTGCAAAAAGCCGGCCTCGGGGCGACCCGTAGAATCCGCCGCCATGCAAGCATCCCCTGGCAGCGAGACCGCGCGCCCTCCCCTGATGCGCCGTCTGGCGCGCCTGATGACCTGGTTCGGCAGCTCGCGCAAATGGTGGGCCGTAGGCCTCTGCGGGGCCATGCTGGCGGCGCTCACCGAGCCGCTGATGGCGGCCCTTCTGAAGCCGCTGCTCGACCGCGGTTTTACCCGCGGCGAGATGCCGCTGTGGTTCGTGCCCGCCGCCGTGCTGATGCTGTTCGCGGTGCGCGGCATTGCGCAATTCATCTCTCAATATGCCTTGTCGCGTATCGCCAATGAAGGCATGCAGAAGCTGCGCCGGGTGTTGTTCGAACGCCTGCTGGGCGCAGAACTCGCCCTCTTTACGCGCCAGTCGGCGAGCGCCCTGTCGAACACGGTCGTGTACGAGGTGCAGACCGGCGCGATGCTGCTGGTGCAGGCGTTGCTCGGGTTGTCGCGCGACGGCTTCACGCTGATCGCGCTCCTGGGCTACCTCGTCTATCTGAACTGGAAGCTCACGCTGATCGTCGCGTTTCTCGTGCCGAGCATCTCCTGGATCATGAAGGTGTTCTCCAAGCGCCTCTACAAGCTCACCCAGCAGGGCCAGCAGGCGACCGACGAGCTGGCCTACGTGGTCGAGGAAAACGTGCTCGCCCACCGCGTCGTGCGGCTGCACGGCGCCGAACAGGCCCAGGAGCGCCGCTTCGAGCAACTGAGCCAGCGCCTCAACCGCCTGGCCGTGAAGTCCACCATCGCCCAGGCCGCGACCACGCCGCTCACGCAGATGATGGCCTCGCTCGCGCTGTCGATCGTGGTGATGATCGCCCTCTGGCAAAGCGGCAAGCAAGGCTTCACCGTGGGCGGGTTCGTCGCCTACATCACGGCCATGCTGATGCTGATCGCGCCGATCCGGCGTCTGGCCGAGGTGGCTGGCCCGATCACGCGCGGCCTCGCGGCGCTCGAGCGCGGCCTGATCCTGGTCGACGAGGTCGCGCCCGAATCGCAGGGCAGCTTCGAGATGGCGCACGCCGATGGCCACATCGAACTGCGCAACGTGCAGGTCAGCTACCGCGGCGACGACGAACAGCGCGCACTCGACGGCGTGAGCCTGACCATCCAGCCCGGCCAGGTGGTCGCTTTCGTCGGGCCTTCGGGGTCGGGCAAGACCACGCTGGTCAACCTGCTGCCGCGCTTCGTGCAGCCCAGCGGCGGGCAGGTGCTGCTCGATGGCCACGACACCAGTGAATGGAAGCTGAAGAGCCTGCGCGCGCAGTTCGCGATGGTGAGCCAGGACGTGGTCATGCTCAACGACACGCTGGCAGCCAACGTGGCGCTGGGCTCCGAGATCGACCGCGCGCGCGTCGACGAATGCCTGGTCGCCGCCAACCTGAGCGCCCACGTCGAGAACCTGCCGCAGGGCATGGACACGGTGCTGGGCCACAACGCCACACAGCTCTCGGGCGGACAGCGCCAGCGGCTTGCCATTGCACGCGCGCTCTACAAGAACGCGCCCGTGCTGCTGCTCGACGAAGCCACCTCCGCGCTCGACACCGAATCGGAACGGCTGGTGCAAGACGCCCTGCAGCGCCTGATGCAGAACCGCACCACGCTGATCGTGGCCCACCGGCTCTCGACCATCCAGCATGCGGACCGCATCATCGTGATGGAGCAAGGCCGCATCGCCGAGCAAGGCAGCCATGAACAGCTCATGGCGCTGGACGGGCTCTATGCCCGCCTGCAGACGCTGGCCGTGCGCAGCGCCACGCCGGGACAAGACCCGACGCTCTGAGCCCGCGCTGCTCGCTCAGAGCAGCACGATGTCGTACTGCCCCTGCCCGATGGCAGGCTCGGATTGCAGCGAAATCGGCTTGCCGATGAAGTCGCTCAGCCCCGCCAGGTGCTGGCTTTCCTCGTCGAGGAAAAGCTCGATCACCTGCGGCGACGAGACGATGCGGAATTCGCGCGGCGTGAACTGGCGGGCTTCCCGCAGGATCTCGCGCATCACGTCGTAGGCCACGCTGCGCGCGGTCTTCACGATGCCCTGCCCGCCGCAGGCCGCACACGGTTCGCACAGCATGTGCGCCAGAGATTCGCGCGTGCGCTTGCGCGTCATTTCCACCAGCCCGAGCTGCGAGAAGCCGCCGGCCGTGGTCTTGACTCGGTCCCGCGCCAGTTGCTTGCGAAACTCCGCCAGCACCTGCTCGCGGTGGTCGTCGCGCCCCATGTCGATGAAGTCGACGATGATGATTCCGCCCAGGTTGCGCAGCCGCAGCTGCCGCGCAATCGCCTGCGCCGCTTCCAGGTTCGTCTTGAAGATCGTGTCGTCGAAATTGCGCGCGCCGACGAAGCCACCGGTGTTCACGTCCACGGTCGTCAGCGCCTCGGTCTGGTCAACCACGAGGTAGCCGCCCGACTTGAGCTCCACGCGCCGGCCCAGCGCCTTGGCGATTTCCTCATCCACCGAATACAGGTCGAAGATCGGCCGCTCGCCCTTGTAGTGCTGCAGCTTGCCCGCCGCCTGCGGCATGAATTCGAGACCGAACTTGAGCAGCACCTCGAACTGCTCGCGCGAATCGATGCGGATGGTCTGCGTGTCTTCGCTGGTCATGTCGCGCAGCACGCGCTGCAACAGGCTCAGGTCCTGGTGCAGCAGCGACATCGGCGGCAGCTTGCTCGACGCATCGCGGATGCGCGACCAGGTCTTGCGCAGGTAGCCGATGTCTTCTGCCAGCTCGGCGTCGGACGAATCCTCGCCGTTGGTGCGGAGGATGAAGCCGCCGGTGTTGGCCGGCACCACGCCGCCGCTGTCGGCCGCCGCGGCCGCCTCGATCAGCGTCAGCATGCGCGTGCGCAGCGACTCGCGCTGCTCCGAAGGAATCTTCTGCGAGACACCGATGTGGTTGTCCTGCGGCAGGAACACCAGCAGCCGTCCGGCAATGCTGATCTGCGTCGAGAGCCGCGCGCCCTTGGTGCCGATCGGGTCCTTGATCACCTGCACCAGCAGCGATTGCCCTTCGAACACCTGCTTCTCGATCGGCACCATGGGGCCGCCGTTGCGGTGGTCGCGCTCGGGCGCAGGCGCGCTCGGCCGCGAGCCCGGGGTGAACGGCGCGACGATGTCGGCCACGTGCAGGAAGGCCGTGCGCTCCAGGCCGATGTCGATGAACGCCGACTGCATGCCCGGCAGCACGCGCGAGACCTTGCCCAGGTAGATGTTGCCGACCAGCCCGCGCTCCAGCGTGCGTTCGACGTGCAGTTCTTGCACCGCGCCGTGCTCGACCAGCGCCACACGGGTCTCTTGCGGGGACCAGTTGATCAGGATGTCTTGCATTACAGGCTCGCCCCCCAGGCTGCGCGCACTACGTGTCGCTTCGCCCTCCCCCCTGCCGGGGGGCGCCGCCAGCGGCCCGGCAAAGCCGGTTCCGCGGCCGCTCTGAAAAAACGTCGTGGTTTGAGTGTCATGGGCATGCTCATTGAATCATCCCCGCCTGCCTCAAAAGCTGCGCGGTCTCGAACATCGGGAGTCCCATGATGCCCGAATAGGACCCGCTGATGTGCTCGATGAAGGCCGCCGCAGCACCCTGGATCGCATAGGCGCCGGCCTTGCCCAGCGGTTCGCCGCTGGCGGCATAGCCGGCGATCTGCTTCTTCGTGATCGCGGCGAAGCGCACGCGCGACACGCTGAGCGCCGCGTGGCGGCGCCGGCCGTGCTGCAGTGCCACGGCGGTCAGCACGCGATGGGTGCTGCCGGACAAAAGCGCGAGCATGCGTTCGGCGTCGCGCGCATCGTCGGGCTTGCCGAGGATGGTGCAGCCAAGCGCGACCGTGGTGTCGGCACAAAGCACGGGTGCGTCGGCGAGGCCGAGGCGCTTGCGTCGCGCGACGGCGGCATCGAGCTTGAGGGCCGTGACGCGTTGCACATACGCCGTCGGCGACTCATTGGGCAACACGACTTCGAGCGATTCGGCGTCTTCGTCAGGGCTGGCCAGCAGCAACTCATGGCGAACGCCGAGTTGGCCCAGCAGTTGTGCGCGGCGCGGGCTTTGCGATGCGAGGTAGATGAATTCGGGCAAGTTCAAGGCTCCGTGAGGTTCCAGACCAAGCCATGCGGCAGGCGCGCAGGTCCGAACAGAAAGTGAAGGACGCGCCGGCGGACAGGAGCCCAGGCGCGAGAAGAGGCGTGCAACAGCAACGGGCGCATGGCGAGGGCATCGCCACGGGCGGCGGTACAGGTCACTTCGCCATGGATGTCCCGCAAGGCTCGCGCCTCCGCGTCGCCGAGCCGGCCCGCCCGATGGCTGCCAGGCACGACGCGCAAGGGGCCCGCGTCGACGCCGCAGTCGTCCAGATGCACCCGCACGGCGAGCAGCGATTCCAGCACCTCGGCTGGTGGCTGAACATAGGGCTCGCCTTCCTTGATGGAAACCGGCAGTGCCGCGTCGGGCGGGCTCGCCGATGCGGGAATCGATGTGTCCTGGTGCAGCGCGACCAGCCAGTTCCTGTCGGCGGTCTTGTCGAACAGCGTGCATTGCACGGCCACCGATGCGGGGTCCAGCAAGTCGGCTTCGACAAGCCGCGCCTTGAGTTGCACCGCGATGTCTCGGCACTGAGGTTGCGTCAGCAGATTGCGGCTGCCGACCGCGCCTTGCAGCCATGGCCCCAGCGACACTGCAACCTTGTCCATGTGCCCCGTCGGCAGCAGCGCGGGCAGAAATGCGAAGCCCGCCCCATCGAGCAAGGCGCCCAGCCCGGTCATTCCCGGTGGTACGGATGGCCCGCGTTGACCGACCACGCCCGGTACAGCTGCTCGACCAGCAGCACCCGCGCCATCGCATGCGGCAGGGTCAGGTCGGAGAGGCGGATGCGTTCGTGCGCCGCGGCCTTGAAGGCGGGGTCAAGGCCATCGGGCCCGCCGATGACGAGGGCCACGTCGTCGCCCTCGCCTTGCCAGGCCTGCAGGCGCGCCGCGAGCGCCTTGGTGGTGAGTGCGGTGCCACGCTCGTCGAGCGCCACGATGCGCATGCCGCGGGCGATGGCGCCCTCGATGCGTTCGCGTTCGGCAGCATAGAGCGTCTCCAGTGACTTGGAGCCGCGGGGTTCGGTCTTGACGGCGCGCAGTTCGAGCTTGAGCTCGGGCGGGAAGCGCTTGGCGTAGTCGTCCCAGGCAGTCTGCGCCCAATCGGGCATGCGCTGCCCGACGGCGACCACCAGGAGCTTCATGCGCGGCGGGCTGGCGCCTTCTTGGCAGGCGCCTTCTTTGCCGCTGGTTTCTTCGCGGCGGGCTTGCCGATGACCTTGACCGGTATGCGCGCAGTGGTCGAGGTCTTCTTGGCGGGAGCCTTCTTCGCAGCCGTTTTTCTTGCGGGCGAGCGGCGGGCCTTCTCTTCCCTGGCTTCTTGCTCGGCAGCCTTGACCGCGGTCTTGGCGGCGCTTGCACGGCGCAGCGAAGGCTCCTTGGCAGCGGGCTTTTTCTTCTTCTCGCCCGCGTCTTCCGTGCTCGACGAGGTGCTGGCGGCGGGCTTGGCGCCGCCGAGCTTGGCGCGCACCGGCTTGTCGCCCCAGATCTCTTCGAGGTGGTAGTACTGGCGGATGGCGGGCTGCATGATGTGCACCACGGCCGCGCCGCAGTCCACGATGATCCACTCGCCGTTGTCCTCGCCCTCGATGCGCGGCTTGCCGAAACCAGCCTCGCGCACCGCGTCGCGCACGCTGGCGGCGAGCGCCTTGGTCTGGCGGTTAGAGGTGCCCGAGGCGACGATCACGCGCTCGAACAGCGGCGACAAGTGCTCTGTGTCGAATACCTGGATGTCCTGCGCCTTGACGTCTTCGAGTCCATCGATGATGGCTCGCTGGAGTTTCTGGGTGTCTTTCTTGGCGGCGGCTTCAGTGGTCATCAGGCAGAGCGGTAGAGGTGGTGTTGGTCAATATAGCGTGCAACCGTGGGCGGAACCAGCGAGGAAATGTCCACGCCCAGTGCAGCGCGCCGCCGAATCTCGGTGGCGCTGATGTCCATGGCAGGCAGTTCGAGCGCCTCGAAACGCGCGCCGGACGGGAGGCCGGGCAGCGTATTCGGATCAAAACGGGCGGTGTCGGCCGTCGATAGTGCGCGATACGCTACAGAAATAGTAGCGACCGCGAGTATATCCTGCCAGCCGTGCCAGCTCGGCAGGGCCCGCGCCTGGTCGGCGCCCATGACCAGCAGCAGCTCGGCGTCGGGGTACGCCTGCTGCAGTTCATGGAGGGTATCGATGGTGTAGGTGGGGCCGTCGCGCAGCATCTCGCGCGAATCGACGACCACGCCCGGAATGCCACCGAACGCCAGCTGCGCCATCGCGAGGCGATCCTTGGCGGGCGTGAGTTCTCGCACTTTGTGCCACGCATGGCCGGTCGGGAAGACATAGAGCGCGGCCAGGCCCAGTTGTTCGAGCGCCACCCGAGCGAGCGCAACGTGCGCGTTGTGCGGCGGATCGAAAGCACCGCCGAAGACGCCGATGCGCGGGGCCGTGCCGGAAGGATTCACAACCAGTCGCGCCGCGGGAGGAAGTCGCTGTAAAGCGCCGCTTCGGGGCTGCCGGGTTCGGGCTGCTGGCGATAGGCCCAGCTTGCGAGCGGCGGCATCGAGAGCAGGATCGATTCGGTGCGTCCGCCCGACTGCAGTCCGAAGTGCGTGCCACGGTCCCACACGAGGTTGAACTCGACATAGCGCCCGCGCCGGTAGAGCTGAAACTCGCGCTCGCGCTCGTCGTAGTGCGTGTTGCGGCGGCGCTCGACCAGCGGCACGTAGGCCGGCAGGAACGCATCGCCGACCGAGCGCATCAGCGAAAAGCCGTTCTCGAACCCGCCCTCGGCGAAGTCGTCGAAGAAGATGCCGCCGATGCCGCGCTGCTCGTTGCGGTGCTTCAGAAAGAAATACTCGTCGCACCAGGTCTTGAAGCGCGGGTACTTGTCGTCGCCGAAGGGCGCGAGCGCATCGCGGCAGACGGTGTGAAAGTGCACTGCGTCTTCCTCGAAGCCGTAGCACGGCGTGAGGTCCATGCCGCCGCCGAACCAGCAAACCGGCTCGCCGCCCTCGGGCAACGCAGCCAGCATGCGCACGTTCATGTGGACGATCGGCACGTACGGATTGCGCGGGTGGAACACCAGCGACACGCCCATCGCCTCGAATGGCGCACCAGCCAGTTCAGGCCGATTCTGCGTGGCCGAAGGCGGCAGCCTGGGCCCGCGCACCTGCGAAAACCCGCAACCCGCCCGCTCGAACAGCGCCCCGCCTTCGAGGATGCAGGTGAGGCCATTGCCCTGCAGTTGCTCGCCCGGCGCCTTGTGCCAGGCATCGTGCAGGCAGGTGCCGCCGTCGGCCTTCTCGACCGCCGCGATGATCGACTGCTGCAGTCCGCGCAGGTAGCTGCCGACTGCCGCGGGGTTGTCTTGCTGCATCAGGCTTGGGGTGCGTTGCGCGCATGAACTGCGCGAAATCCGATGTCCTTGCGGTATTGCGCGCCGTCGAAGCGCACACGCGCCGCGACCTCGTAGGCGCGCTGCTGCGCGAGCTTCACGCTGTCGGCCAACACGGTCACGCAGAGCACGCGGCCGCCGCTGGTCTTGAGTTCGCCGTCCTGCATGGTTGTTCCGGCGTGGAACACCACTGCATCGGGCGCCTCAGGCGGAATGCCGGTGATGCGGTCGCCCTTGCGCGGCGAGAGCGGATAGCCGTGCGCCGCCATCACCACGCCGAGCGCGACACGGCGGTCCCACTGCAGCTCGACCTGGTCGAGCGTGCCGTCCGTGGCGTGCCAGAACACTTCGAACAGGTCGGACTTGAGCCGCATCATGATCGGCTGCGTCTCGGGATCGCCCATGCGGCAGTTGAATTCGAGCGTCTTCGGATGTCCAGCCGCATCGATCATCAGGCCGGCATAGAGGAAGCCGGTGTACGGAATGCCGTCCTTTTCCATGCCGCGGATCGTCGGCAGGATGATCTCGCGCATTGCGCGGGCGTGCACCTCGGCCGTGACCACCGGCGCGGGCGAATACGCGCCCATGCCGCCGGTGTTGGGGCCTTCGTCACCGTCGAGCAGGCGCTTGTGGTCCTGGCTGGTGGCGAGCGCGGTGACGTTCTTGCCATCGCACAGCACGATGAAGCTGGCCTCTTCGCCCTGCAGGAATTCTTCGATGACCACGCGCGCGCCGCCGTCGTTGTGCGACACGCCGAACTTGTTGTCGACCAGCATGAAGTCGACAGCCTCGTGCGCCTCTTCCGCGGTCATGGCAACCACCACGCCCTTGCCGGCGGCCAGGCCGTCGGCCTTGACGACGATCGGCGCGCCCTTGGCGTCGATGTACGCGTGTGCCGCAGCGGCGTCGGTGAAGGCTTCGTATTCGGCCGTCGGGATCTTGTGGCGCTTCATGAACGCCTTGGAGAACGCCTTGGAACTCTCCAACTGCGCAGCCGCCTGCGTCGGGCCGAAGATGCGCAGGCCGTGCGCGCGGAATTCGTCGACCACGCCCGCGGCGAGCGGCGCCTCGGGGCCGACCACGGTGAGCGATATCTTTTCCTGGATGGCCCATTCGCGCAGCGCGGCGGGCTCGGTGATGTCGATGCAGTCGTAGCGCTCGTCGCTCACGGTACCGCCGTTGCCCGGCGCCACGTATACGCGGCTGACACGGTTGGCCTGTGCCAGTCGCCATGCCAAGGCGTGTTCACGGCCCCCTCCCCCAATAACCAGTACCTTCATTCGCGGGCCTTCTTCATTTGCTGTGGATCAATGTTCATTCGGACAGTAAGGCGTTGTGATAGACCGCCTGCACATCGTCCAGGTCCTCGAGCACGTCGAGCAGCTTCTGCATCTTTGCGGCGTCCTCGCCGGCCACGTCCACCGTGTTCTCGGCACGCATGGTGACTTCGGCCACTTCCGGGTTCAGGCCGGCAGCTTCGAGCGCGTTTTTCACGGCCTCGAATTCGAGGGGCGCCGTGATCACCTCGATGGCACCGTCGTCGTCGGTGACGACATCTTCGGCGCCTGCTTCGAGCGCCACTTCCATCACCTTGTCTTCGTTGGTGCCGGGCGCAAAGATGATCTGACCACAGTGCTTGAACTGGAAGGCCACCGAGCCTTCGGTGCCCATGTTGCCGCCGTGCTTGGAGAAGGCGTGGCGCACTTCGGCCACGGTGCGCACGCGGTTGTCGGTCATGGTGTCGACGATGATCGCCGCGCCGCCGATGCCGTACCCCTCGTAACGAATTTCTTCGTAGTTGACGCCTTCGAGGTTGCCGGTGGCCTTGTCGATGTTGCGCTTGACCGTGTCGATCGGCAGGTTGACCGCCTTGGCTTTTTCGACCGCCAGCCGCAGCCGCGGGTTGGCGCTCAGGTCGCCGCCGCCGGCGCGGGCGGCCACGGTGATTTCACGGATGGCACGGGTCCAGAGCTTGCCGCGCTTCTCGTCCTGGCGGCCCTTCCGGTGCTGGATGTTCGCCCATTTGCTGTGTCCGGCCATGGCTTTCTATCTCGCTGTCTTGTGTTTTCAAAGCAAGGTGCGAGTTTACTGTCCGGCGCACACAACGCCCGCCGGCGCCCCGGAATTCAGGTCGGGGCTTTTGGCGATAATCTTTCGATGACGCCATCGCCTACCGTCGGAACCGGGAATCCCGACACCCTTGCGCCCCACGCGCCCCTTCCGCTGTATTACAACAATGAGGTAGAGCACCAGGCATTCCTTCGCCGTATCTTCGACAGCACCGCCGCAGACTACGACCGCATCGAGGCCGTGCTGGCCTTCGGCACCGGCCCTTCGTACCGCCGCGCTGCACTGCAGCAAGCCGGCCTCGCGACCGGCGCAGAGGTGCTCGACGTGGGCATCGGCACCGGCCTCGTGGCGCGCGAGGCGCTCAGGATCATCGGCCCGACGGGCAAACTCACCGGCGTCGACCCGAGCGCCGGCATGATGGAACAGGTCAAGCTGCCCGGCGTCGAACTGCTGACGGGCGTGGCCGAAGCGCTCCCCCGCCCCGACGCCAGCTGCGATTTCGTGAGCATGGGCTACGCGATGCGCCACATCAGCGACGTGGCCGCCGCCTTCAGCGAATTCCATCGCGTGCTGCGGTCGGGCGGGCGCGTGATCGTGCTCGAAATCACCAAGCCCGAAGGCCGCATCGCGACGGCGCTGCTCAAGGGCTACATGCGCGCCGTGGTGCCGCTGATCGCCCGCGTGGTCGGGCGCCAGCGCAACACCTCCGAACTGTGGCGCTACTACTGGGACACCATCGAGGCCTGCATTCCGCCCGAGCGCGTGATGCAGGCGCTGGGCGATGCGGGCTTCACCGAGGTGCGCCGCTACCCGAGCCTGGGCGTTTTTTCTTCCTACACCGCCCGCAAACCAGAACAGACCGCTAAGGCCACTTGACAGTGCGAGTTCAGGACGACAACTCTTCCTCCCACCTGCGCGTCGAGCGCCTTTCGCTGGCGGACAGCCTGGCGCTGGCCACGGCCGGCAAGGCGCCCTTCGCCGCCCTCGGCTACGGCACGCCGCACAGCGTGGCATGGATGCCGACCGTCAATGCGCGCGTGCTGTCGTCGCACGGCGCCGTGGCCGATGTGTGGCATGTGACGGGCACGCACATCGAGTCGGGCACCACCGGCATCGCACGCTGGCGCACCGACGGCCACTGGCTGCTGGGCGCCATCGACCTCGATGAAGCGGCCGAGAGACAGGGCCTCGCCGAACTGGCGCACCGCGCCTACCGCGATCTCTTCAAGACGCTCAATCAGGCCGGCACGCCGCACCTGCAGCGCATCTGGAACTACCTGCCGCAGATCAACGCCGACGGCGGCGGGCTCGAGCGCTACCGCCAGTTCAACCTCGGCCGCCAGGAGGCCTTCTTCGAAGCCGGGCGCGCCGCATTCGAAGGTGCGCCGGCGGCGTGTGCGCTGGGCATCCACCAGGGCATGCTGTCGATCCGTTTCCTGGCGGGCAAGGCGGCACCGCTGCCAGTCGAAAACCCGCGGCAGGTCTCGGCCTACCGCTATCCCGAAACCTACGGCCCCCGCTCGCCGACCTTCTCTCGTGCAGCGCTGTCGGACATCGGCAACGGCAACATCGCGCTCTTCATCTCCGGCACCGCGAGCATCGTCGGCCACGAGACGCAGCACCACGGCGATGTGCAGGAGCAGGCGCGCGAAACGCTGCGTAACCTCGCCGCCGTGATCGCCGCCGCCAACGAACGCGTCACCGCAACCTTTTCGCTGGCCGAGCTCGATTGCGTGGTGTACGTGCGCCATCCTTCGGACACCGAGGCGGTGCGCGGCGTGATCGAAAGCGCGCTGGGCGCCGACGCACCGATGGTGCGTCACGCGGTGTACCTGGAAGCCGACATCTGCCGCAGCGATCTGCTGGTCGAGATCGAGGCCCACACGGTCGCAGCCGGCCGGCTGCGGGCCTGAGCGGCTCGCTCGCGCGACCGACCGACCGACCGGGGCCGACCATTCATTCCGCCATGATGACCCGCGTGCTGCGCATTCTCTGGGCGATCCCGCTCGCACTGATGCTCTACGCGCTGTTGCTGTTCCTCGGCCTGATTTCGCTGGTCTGGAACTTCGTCGCGATGCTGCTCTATCCGGTGATGCCGGTCGCGCCCGCGCGCACGCTGGGGCGCATGACGATCGCCTTCGCCTACCGCATGTTCTGGTGGCTCGCCTCCATCACCGGCATGATGCGCATCGATGCCACCTGCCTGGACCCGATGCGGAACGAACCCGGCGTGATCTTCGTGGCCAACCATCCGACGATGCTCGATGCGCTCCTGCTGGTGGCGCGCCTGCCGCGCAGCGCCTGCATCATGAAGGCGGACCTGCTGCGCAACATCTTCCTGGGCGCGGGGGCGCGGCTCGCGCGCTACATCAGCAACGAATCGGCGCGCATGATGGTGCGGCTGGCGGTGGACGACCTGCGCAACGGCGGCCAGCTGGTGATCTTTCCCGAGGGCACCCGCACCGTGACGCCGCCGCTCAACGCGTTCCGCCCCGGCGTGACGCTCATTGCCAAGCTCGCGCAGGCGCCGATCCAGACGGTGTTCATCGACACCGACTCGCCCTATCTCAGCAAGGGCTGGCCGCTGTGGCGCGTGCCGCCGCTGCCGATCGTCTTCACCCTGCGACTGGGCCAGCGCTTTTTGCCGACGTCCGACAGCGACATCCTGCAGGCCGATCTCGAACAATACTTCCGCCAAAACATGGAGCAGCGCGCAACCGACGCGTCCCCCGAATGCCAGACGCCTCGCGCACCCACCTTGTCCTGATTCCCAGCTACAACGCGGGCGAACGCCTGTTCTCGACGGTCGAGGGCGCGCGGGCGCAATGGAACCCGGTATGGGTGGTTGTCGACGGCAGCGACGACGGCACGGGCGAGCGCCTGCAGCAGATGGCGGCCGGCGATCCGGGACTGCGCGTGTGGGTGCTGCCGCAGAACCAGGGCAAGGGCGCAGCCGTGCTGCACGGGTTGCGGATGGCGAAGGACGCCGGGTTCACGCATGCGCTGACGATGGATTCCGACGGGCAGCATCCCGCCGACCTGATCCCCTCGTTCATGCAAGCCTCGCTCGCACGGCCAGAGACGATGGTGCTCGGGCGCCCCGTGTTCGACGCCAGCGCGCCGTTGTTGCGGGTGCGCGGGCGGCGTGTGTCGAACGGGTGGACGCAGCTGGAGACGCTGTTCGCGGGGATCGGCGATTCGCTCTACGGCTTTCGCGTGTACCCCGTCGCCGACCTGATCGCGGTGATGGCGCGCCAGCCATGGATGCGCCGCTTCGACTTCGATACCGAAGCCGTCGTGCGCCTCGCCTGGCGCGGCGTCAAGCCCGTGAACATCGATGCGCCGGTGAAATATCTGACGGCCGAGGAAGGCGGGGTTTCGCACTTCCGGTACGGGCGCGACAACGTGCTGCTGACGTGGATGCACACCCGGTTGATGGTCGAATTCGTCCTGCGGCTGCCCGGGTTGATTTTTCGCAAGCTGCGCCGCGCGCCGCCCTTTCAGGACTGACCGGCGGCCGCGCCGCCCAACGCCTTGTAGAGCGTCATCGTCGCGTTGAGTTGATTCAACCGATTAAGGGCGAGCGACACCTCCGCCGAACGGCGCCTGTCCTTGGCATCTAGCACCGGCTGCAACGCGGTCGCGCCGGCGCGGTAGCGCACTTCGGACAAGGTCTCCGCACGCTGCGCCTGCTGCAGCGCAACCACCAGCTTTTCGCTCTCCTCGCGCAACTGTGTTCGCGACGACAAGGTGTTCTCCACCTCGGACAGTGCCGTGTAGAGCGACTGGCGGAAGCCGAGCACCGCCTCTTCGTACTGCGTCTGCGAGACGGCCACGGTCAATCGCGCGGTATTCCATTGCAGGAAAGGCAGCGCCAGCCCGGCGCCGAGCGTGGCGACCGGGTTCTTCAGCAATTCGCCCAGCGCGGTGCTCGACGTGCCGAGCGAGCCGGTCAGGCTCAGCGCCGGATAGAAGCCGGTCCGTGTCGCATCGACATTCGCCAGCGATCCACGCAGGCGCTGCTCCGCGGCGCGCAAGTCGGGGCGGCGGCTCAGCAGGCTCGCGGGCAGGCCGGCGTCGATCATGGGCAACGCGGTGTCCGGCAGCTGTGTCGGCTCCTGCGCCGCGGTTTCCGGCGGCCGGTCGAACAGGATCGCCAGCGCATTGCGCGCCTCGACGCGCTGCTGCAGCAACTGCGTGTGCGCCGCTTCCTGGCTTGCGAGGTTCTGCCCGGCCTGCGCGACATCGAGCCCCGACACTGCCCCCGCCGCGTACTTGGCGCGCACCAGCGCGAGGATTCGCCGCGCGTCCTCGATGCCCGCTTCGCTCAGCGCGATCCGTTGATTCAGGTAGCCCACCTGCCAGTAGAGCCCCGCGGTGGTGCCCACCAGCGAAAGCGCCGTGGCCTGCCGGTCCGACTCGGTGGCCTTCAGCTCCCAGTCGGCCGCACTGCGCTGCGCCGCCAGCCGGCCCCACAGGTCGAGCTCGTAGCTCAACGTGACGAGCGATGTCGAACTCGATCCGGCCACGCCGCCACGCTTGAGGTCGTAGCTGCGGCCGGTGCTGGCCTGCCCCACCACGCCTGGCGTGAGGTTGGTGTTGGCCAGCCCCGCCTGCAACTGCGCGCGCTGCACGCGAATGCCGGCGGCGGCGAGGTTGTTGTTGGTGCGCAATGCGTCGTCGATCAATGCATCGAGCTGCGGATCGTTGAACGCGCGCCACCAGCGGGCCGGAAACGCCGCGGCCGCGCTCGGCATGCCGGACTGCGGCTGCTGCCACGCTGCGGGTATTTCCAGCGGCTGTTGCTCCCGCCGCTCAGGCTGGAACAACGTGCAGCCCCCCAGCACCAGCGCCACGGCGAGCGCGCCCAGAACAAGGCTCGGCTTACTCACGTGCAAGCGCCTCGATCGGGTCGAGCCGCGCCGCGTTGCGCGCAGGCAGATAGCCGAACAGCACGCCGATCAGCGACGCGCAAAGAAATGCCGACACCACGGCCCCCATCGAAAAGATCATTTGCCATTGCGTCACGAAGAGCGAAAACAGAAAACTGATGCCGTAGGACAGCAGCACGCCGATGAACCCGCCCACGAGGCACACCAGCACCGCCTCGGTGAGGAATTGCTGCAGCACGTCGCTCTGCCGCGCACCCACGGCCATGCGGATGCCGATCTCGCGGGTGCGCTCGGTCACCGACACCAGCATGATGTTCATCACCCCGATGCCTCCCACGACCAGTGAAATCACCGCGATCAGCGAGAGCAGCAGCGTGAGCGACTGGCTCGTTCGCTCGGCCGTTTTCACGATGCTGTCCATGTTGAAGGTAAAGAAATCCTTGGTGCCGTGGCGCAGGGTGAGCAGCCGCACGATGCTGTCCTCGGCCGCCTTGGTCGGCTGGTCGTCGCGGATGCGCACGGTGATGCCGTCGAAGTGCTGCTGCCCGAAGAGACGGCTCGCACCGGTGCTGTAGGGCAGCCAGATGTTGAGCGACTTGTTCTCGCCGAACATGCTCTTCTTCTCCTGCGCCACGCCGATCACCGTGCACGGCAGGTTGCCCACCAGGATGACCTTGCCGACCGGCTCGGTGCCGTCGGTGAAAAGCTTGCGCCGCGTGTTCTGGTCGATCACCACCACCTGCGACTGGTGGCGCACGTCCTCGGCGGTGAAGGCCGCGCCGCTCGCCATCTGGATGTCGCGCACCCGAAAGAACGCGTCGCTCACGCCGTTCACGTTGCCGTTGATGTCGGCGCTGCGGTAGCGCAGGCGCAGGCTGCGCATGGTGGTGGGCGTCACGCTGTGCACATAGGGCTGCGCCGCGATTGCCTGCAGGTCGGGCGGGGTCAGCGTGCGGATGCTCGCGGCCTTGTCGTCGCCGAAGTCGCGGCCGGGGTAGATGTCGAGCGTGTTGGTGCCGATGGCGCGGATGTCCGAGAGCACGAAGCGCTTGGCCCCCTCCCCGATGGCCACGATCGACACCACCGAGGTGATGCCGATGATGATGCCCAGCATGGTGAGTGCCGTGCGCATGCGGTGCGCCATCATCGAGCGCCAGGCCATGCGAAAGGCTTCGGCGAAGCGGGCCCAGCCGGTGCTGAAGCGCGCGATGCCGAGCTTGGGTTTGGTCATCGCGGCGGGCGCCGACGCATCGGCGCCGACCGCCTGCGCAGGCGCCGCGACGGTCGGCACGTTGGGCCGGTCGCCCACGATCACGCCGTCCGCGATCTCGATGATGCGTTCGGTGCAGCTCGCCACCTGCATGTCGTGCGTCACGATGATGATCGTGTGGCCCTGCGCATGGAGCTCCCGCAGGATGCCGATGACCTCCTGGCCGCTCTTGCTGTCGAGCGCGCCGGTCGGCTCGTCAGCCAGGATGACCTGGCCGCCGTTCATCAGCGCGCGCGCAATGCTCACGCGCTGTTGCTGGCCACCCGAAAGCTGGCTCGGCCGGTGCTCGGTGCGGTCTTCGAGGCCCAGGCGCGCGAGCAGCTGCCGTGCCCGCGTGTCGCGCGCCGCGCCCTCGGTGCCGGCATACACGGCGGGCACCTCGACGTTGCCCGTGGCCGTCAGGTGCTGCATCAGGTGGTAGCGCTGGAAGATGAAGCCGAAGTGCTCGCGGCGCAGCTGGGCGAGCGCATCGCTGTCGAGCGTGCCCACGTCCTGGCCCGAGACGGTGTAGGTGCCGCTGCTCGGCCTGTCCAGGCAGCCGAGGATGTTCATCAGCGTCGACTTGCCCGACCCCGAGGCGCCGACGATGGCCAGCATTTCGCCGTTGCCGATCTCCAGGTCGACGTCTTTGAGCACCTGCACTTCCTGCTCGCCCGAGGGAAAGCTGCGACCGATGCCGCGCAGCTTCAGCAGCGGCTCGGTCACTGGCGCTTTCCTCGGTTGTTGCCGCCGCCTTCGTTGCCGCTGGCCGGATCGAGCGCGGAGGCATCGCCCGTGATGACGGTGTCGCCCTCTTTCAGCCCCTCGAGCACCTGCGCCTGGAAGTTGTTGCTGATGCCCACGCGCACCTGCCGCTTCTCCACGCTCTGGTCGGGCTTGAGCACGCGCACTTCCTGCCGGCCGTCCTTGTCGCGCGCGCCGAGCGCGGTGAGCGGCACCGTGAGCGCCTGTTTCGCTTCGCCGAGCAGGATCGTCACCTGCGCCGTCATGTCGACACGCAGCGTGCGGTCGGGATTCGGCACGTCGAAAAGGGCATTGAAGAACACCGCGTTGTTGATCTTCTCGGGCGAGGGCTGCACTGCGCGCAGCGTGCCGTGATAGCGCCTGTCGGGATCGCCGAGGATGGTGAAGTACACCGGCAGCCCCGCCTTCACGCGCACCACGTCGGCTTCGGACACCTGCGCCTTCACCGTCATGGTCGAGAGATCGGCCAGCTTCATCAGCGTGGGCACCTGGAAGGCGGCCACCACGGTCTGGCCTTCGAGCGTGCTGATGGACACCACGTCGCCGTCGATGGGCGCGACGATGCGCGTGTACGAAAGATTGGTCTGCGCCGAGGCCATGGCCAGTTTCTGCTGGCGGATCTGCGCCTCCAGCGAAACGCCGTCGGCACGCAATGCGCGCAGCTCGGCGTCGGCGCTTTCCATGTCCTGGCGCGGTGCGGCGTCCTGCGCCAGCATTTCGCGCTGCCGGGCCCAGGTGAGCTCGGCCTGCTTGATGCGCACTTCCTTCGCAAGCTTCTGGGCCTGCAGGTTTTCCAGCTTGGCCTGCTCCTGCGCCAGCGTGTTCTGCGAGATGACCGGATCGATCTCGGCGAGCCAGTCGCCCTTCTTCACTGTCTGCCCCAGCACCACCTTGAGCGACTTCAACTGCCCGCTGACCTGCGCGCCCACCTCCACTTGCCGCAGCGCCTGCAGCACGCCGGTGGCGAGCACCGCGTTCTCCAGGTCGGTGCGCTGCACGGTGGCGGTGAGGTATTCGGTTTTCTTGGCCGGGCTCAGCCAGAAAAAGGCGACGACGACCAGGACGACGAGCGCTGCAATACCGAGAAGGACTTTGCGCGATCGCCGCGGGGGGGTGTTAGGCATGCAATGAGGTGGAAGTGAAACAGGCTGCGGGAAAGGAGCGAAACGATCCTAGCCCCGCTTTCTGAAGGCCAGCTAAAGAGGGAGTTCCCCGAAAGGGCTGCTTCGCGCCATTGTTCTCGGCGGCGCACCCTGAAAAGCGGCGTGGCCCGCCGCCCTTTTCAGGACAGCGGGCCACGCCATTCGGGAGAGCGAGAAAGAAGCTCAGCGCGCAGTGCGGCGGCGCAAGAGCAGCGTGATCAGCAGCAGCGACAGAACCACGAAGGCGACGAACGACCAGTTCGCCAGCGTCAGGCCGAAGAGCGACCAATCGACCTTGGAGCAGTCGCCGCCGCCGCGGAAGATCATCGGCAGCGCCCGCTTGAGCGGAAAGGTCTCGATCATCCCGTAGAGGTCGCGCCCGCAGGACACGACTTCCGGCGGGTACCACTGCAGCCAGCTCTGCGAGGCGGCCGTGTAGGCGCCGCCCACCGCCGACACCAGCGCCAGCACCCCGCCGGTCACCTGCAACGGGCGGCTGCGGAAGATGGCGGCCAGCCCCGTGAAGAGGGCCACCAGCACCAGCGCATACCGCTGCACGATGCACATGGGACAGGGCTCCAGCCCCACCACGTGCTGCAGGTACAGCCCGAAGGCCAGCATGAGGACACAGGCCAGGCAGATCAGCCCGAGCGCGCGGCGCGGCGCGCCGAAGTACCAATCGATCAAGGAGACACCCAATCTTCTTCTACGAACACCCTGGCCTTGCGCGGATTGGCGACGACGGTGTCGCCCTCCTTCAAGCCCAGGTCACGGAACTGTTGCGCAGGGAGTTGCGCCTCGATGATGGTTCCGGAGCCCGGATTATCAGGATTCGATTCGGTGGGCTCAAGTTCCAGCCGCGCGATCGGTCCGACCACGATCGCACGCGACAGCGTGGCGACGATGCCGGTGGCGCCGGACACATAACGCGTCACATCCAGGTCATGCGGCCGAACGTAGGCCATGGCCTTGGCGTCGCGCGCGCCGCTGTGCTCGGGTGAATCCAGGCGCATGCCATCGAGCTGCACCTGGCCGTTGTCGGCGCGGCCGTGGAACAGGTTCACGTCGCCGAGGAAACCGTAGACGAAAGGACTCGCGGGCTTGTCCCAGACGTCCTGCGGCGAGCCGACCTGCTCGATCTGCCCCTTGTTGATGACCACCACGCGGTCGGCCACTTCGAGCGCTTCTTCCTGGTCGTGCGTGACGAAGATCGAGGTGACGTGCAGCTCGTCGTGCAGCCGGCGAAGCCACCGGCGCAGTTCCTTGCGCACCTTGGCGTCGAGCGCGCCGAAGGGCTCGTCCAGCAGAAGCACCTTGGGTTCGACGGCGAGCGCACGGGCGAGCGCGATGCGCTGGCGCTGACCGCCCGAGAGCTGCGACGGGTAGCGATCGGCCAGCCAGTCGAGCTGCACCAGCTTGAGCAGGTCGGTCACCTTGGCCTTGATCTGCGACTCGCTCGGGCGCTCCTTGCGCGGCTTCACGCGCAGGCCGAAGGCGACGTTCTCAAACACGGTCATGTGGCGGAACAGCGCGTAATGCTGGAACACGAAGCCGACCTGGCGTTCGCGCACATGCACGTCGGTGGTGTCTTCGCCCGAGAACAGGATGCTGCCGGTGTCGGCCGTCTCCAGCCCCGCGATGATGCGCAGCAGCGTGGTCTTGCCGCAGCCCGAGGGGCCGAGCAGCGCGACGAGCTCGCCCGACTCCACGTCGAGGTTCACGTTGCGCAGCGCGCGGAAGTCGCCGAACTGCTTGCTGATGTTGCGGATTTCGATGCTCATGATTTCTTCTCGGTTCTTTCTCGCTCAGGCGGCCGTGGCTTCCGGGGGACGCTCGGGGGGCAGTTCGGCAATGGCCTTCATCTCGCGCTCATGGCGCCACTCGATGACCGACTTGATCACCAGCGTGACCAGCGCCAGGATCGCCAGCAGCGAGGCCACGGCGAATGCGGCCACCGACTGGTATTCGTTGTAGAGCACTTCCACATGCAGCGGCATGGTGTTGGTCTGGCCGCGGATATGGCCCGACACCACCGACACCGCGCCGAACTCGCCCATGGCGCGCGCATTGCAGAGGATCACGCCGTACAGCAGGCCCCACTTGATGTTGGGCAAGGTCACGCGCCAGAAGGTCTGCCAGCCGGTCGCGCCGAGCACGATGGCGGCCTGCTCCTCGTCGGTGCCCTGCGCCTGCATCAGCGGAATGAGTTCGCGCGCGATGAACGGGAAGGTCACGAACACGGTCGCCAGCACGATGCCGGGCACGGCGAAGATGATCTTGATGTCGTGCGCGGCAAGCCACGGGCCGAGCCAGCCCTGCGCACCGAACACCAGCACGTAGATCAGGCCCGCCACCACCGGCGACACCGCGAACGGCAGGTCGATCAGCGTGGTGAGAAAGGCCTTGCCGCGGAACTCGAACTTGGCGACGGCCCAGGCCGCGGCCACGCCGAACACGAGGTTCAGCGGCACCGCGATGGCGGCCGTGATCAGCGTGAGGCGGATGGCGCTCCAGGCGTCGGGTTCCTTCAGCGCCTCGAGGTACGCCGAGACGCCCTTGCGCAGCGCCTCGGTTGCCACGGCTGCCAACGGCAGCACGAGGAACAGGAACATGAACGCGAGCGCAACGCCGATCAGCGTCCAGCGGACCCAGGCCGATTCGGTGGTGCCGGCCTGCGCGCGGCGGATGATTTTGGAAGGTGCGCTCATGTCAGGCCCCTGCCCTGCGGCGTTGCCAGGCTTGCAGGCCGTTGATGACCAGCAGCAGCAGGAAGGAAATGACCAGCATCACCAACGCGACCGCGGTGGCGCCCGCATAGTCGTACTGCTCCAGCTTGCCGATGATGATGAGCGGCGTGATCTCCGAGATCATCGGCATGTTGCCGGCAATGAAGATCACCGAGCCGTATTCGCCGATCGCTCGCGCGAAGGCCATCGCAAAGCCGGTGAGCAACGCGGGCCCGATCGACGGAAAGATCACCTTGGTGAAGGTCTGCAACCGCGTCGCGCCGAGCGATGTAGCGGCTTCTTCGAGTTCCTTCTCGGCGTCTTCCAGCACCGGCTGCACCGTGCGCACCACGAACGGCAGCCCGATGAAGATCAGCGCAATCACGATGCCCGCCGGCGTGAAGGCCAGCTTGATGCCGTGCGGCTCGAGCAGTTGTCCGATCCAGCCGTTGCCCGCGAGCAGCGCCGTGAGCGAGATACCCGCCACGGCCGTCGGCAGCGCGAACGGCAGGTCGACCAGCGCATCGACGATGCGCTTGCCCGGAAACTTGTAGCGCACCAGCACCCAGGCCACGAGCAGGCCGAACACCGCATTCACGATGGCCGCGAGCAGCGAGGCGCCGAAGGTCAGGCGGTAGGAGGCCATCACGCGCGGTGCGGTCACGGCCACCCAGAACTGGTCCCAGGTCAGCGTGAAGGTCTTGAAGACCAGCGCCGACAGCGGGATCAGCACGATCAGGCTCAGGTACAGGATGGAGAAGCCGAGCGTGATGTGAAAGCCGGGCAGCACGCGCTTGGCGCCTCCTGCCCGGTTCGCACGCGAAAGCGGCGCTCCCGCGGACGGGAGCGCCGAAGAAACTGCGCCGCTCATTTACTTCGCGCCAGGCGTGTAGAGCTTGTCGAACTGGCCGCCGTCGTTGAAGTGCACCTTCTGCGCTTCGCCGAGGCTGCCGAACAGCTCCTGCACCGTGAAGAGCTGCAGCGGCTTGAAGGTGGCGGCGTGCTTCTTGAGCACAGCTTGCGAACGCGGGCGCAGCGCGTGCTTGGCGGCGATTTCCTGCGCTTCTTCGGAGTACAGCCAATCCAGGTAGGCCTTGGCGAGTTCGCCCGTGCCCTTCTTGTTGACCGTGCGCTCGACCACGGCAACCGGGTTCTCGGCCACGATGCTGATCGACGGGTACACCGAGTCGACCTTGCCGGTGCCGAATTCGCGGTCGATCGAGACCACTTCCGATTCGAAGGTGATCAGCGCATCGCCGATGTTGCGTTGCAGGAAGGCGGTGGTGGCATCGCGGCCGCCGCGCGCCAGCACCGGCGTGTTCTTGAAGAGCTTGCCCACGAACTCGGCAGCCTGCGCGTCGGTGCCGCCCTTCTTCTTGATGTAGCCCCAGGCGGCGAGGTAGGCGTAGCGCCCATTGCCGCCGGTCTTGGGATTGACGATCACGACCTGGATGCCGGGCTTGACCAGGTCGTCCCAGTCCTTGATGCCCTTGGGGTTGCCGTTGCGCACGAGGAACAGCATGGTCGAGGTGGTCGGCGATGCGTTCTCGGGGAATTTCTTGGTCCAGTCCTTGGCGACCACGCCGGCGTTGGCGAGGAAGTCGATGTCGGTCGAGGTGTTCATGGTCACCACGTCGGCATCGAGGCCGTCGGCCACCGCGCGGGCCTGCGCGCTGGAGCCGCCGTGCGACTGGTCGACCTTCACGTCCTTGCCGGTGGCCTTCTTGTAGTGCGCCACGAACGCTGCGTTGTAGTCCTTGTAGAACTCGCGGGCCACGTCGTACGAGGCGTTCAGCAGCGTCGTGCCTTGTGCGAAGGCGCTGCTGCCGGCGAGTGCGGAGGAGGCCAGCGCGAGCACGGCGACGAAGGTCTTGATTCTGGAGGTCATGTGGTTGCCAAGGTTTCTGAAAAATCTCGGCCCGCCGACCAGGCGGCGGGCTCGTCGGTCAAGGATTGGAGCAGGGCCAGGCCGAGCGGCCAGTCCCCGTGCCCCGAATCGATGTTGATGTGGCCCGCATTCTGCATGCGCACGAATTCGCTGCCCCAGGCCCGCGAATATGCACCTGCCAGCCGGATCGGGCAGTAGGGGTCGTTGCTGCTGGCCACCACGATGCTGCGGTACGGCAGCGTCGCGTACGGCACGGGCGCGAAGTCGGAGAGCACGGCGCGGCGCTCGGGGTCGGCCGGTGCCACCAGCAGCGCGCCCTGGATGCGGGCGGCGGCTTCGGGCGGCAGATGCGCCGTGGCGATGCAGCCCAGGCTGTGCGCCGCAATCACCACAGGGCCCGGCGTCTCGAGCACCAGCTTGGCGAGCGCGGGCACCCAGGCGTCGCGCTTGGGCGAGGCCCAGTCGTCCTGCACCACCCGCGCGGCGCCCGGAATGCGCTCTTCCCACAGGCTCTGCCAATGGCCGGGCCCGGAGTCACGCCAACCAGGCACGATGACGACGCGCGTCATCATTGGCTCTCCCCCAGTCTTCGCGCACTTCGTGTCGCTTCGCCAACCCCCTCACCGGGGGCAACACCGGTGGCCCGGCAAAGCCGGTTCCACGGTGTTCCTGGAAGGAGCGTCAAAGCTTTCACGGACGGCTCTTACTTATTGGGTTGCGGCGTGATGCGCAGGTAAGGCTTGACGGCCTTGAAGCCCTTGGGGAAGCGCTCGGCGAGTTCGACCGGGTCCTGGATGCTGGGGACGATGACCACGTCGTCGCCATCTTTCCAGTTCACAGGGGTCGCCACCTTGTGGCTGTCGGTGAGCTGCAGCGAGTCGATCACGCGCAGGATCTCGTCGAAGTTGCGGCCGGTGGATGCCGGATAGGTGATGGTGGTGCGGATCACCTTCTTCGGATCGATGATGAACACGCTGCGAACGGTGGCCGTGGCCGAGGCGTTCGGATGGATCAGGTCGTACAGGTCGGCCACCTTGCGGTCGGCGTCCGCAATGATCGGGAAATTGACCGTGGTGTTCTGCGTTTCGTTGATGTCGCCGATCCACTCCTTGTGCTTGGTGGCCGGGTCGACGCTCAGCGCGATGGGCTTGACGCCGCGCTTGGCGAATTCGCCCGACAGCGCCGCGGTCTTGCCCAGTTCGGTGGTGCAAACGGGCGTGAAATCGGCCGGATGCGAGAAGAACACGACCCACGAATCACCGGCCCACTGATAGAAGTCGAGGGGGCCTTCGCTGGAGTCCTGGGTGAAATTAGGGGCGGTATCGCCGAGTCGCAGAGTAGCCATGGTCGCTCCTGAATGGATGGGAGCCCTGGATTGTGCGAAGCCCGGCAAGGATGACAAACGAATATCTACTTGTTTGGTTATGTCGCTTTCCGCATAACGGGGTGGGAATTGCAGGGTTCCCCATCCGCCCTGAGCAAAGGCTCACCCTCGATGCCCTGCAGGTGCTCGAACAGGAAGTCGATCAGCCGCCGCACCGCCGGCACCAGCGCGCGCCGCGGCGGGAACACCATGTGCGCAACGGCCTCCTCCGGCCCCCAGTCGCACAGCACCTTCACCAGCCTGCCCGCCTCGATGTCCGCCGCGCACATGTAGCCCGGCAGCATCGTGGCGCCGATGCCGGCGATAGCGGCGATCTGCAGCGTCGCGATGTCGTCCGCCACGTAGCGCGGCGTGTGCGAGTGGACGTAGACCTTGCCTTTGGGGCCTGTGAGGCGCCATTCGGCGCGGCCGTCGCCGTTGACCGACATCGCCATGGTGTCCAGCCGCGCCAGGTCGGCAGGCACCTCCACCGGCCCTTGCCGCTCCATCAGCGCCGGGCTGGCCACCAGCACCCCGCGGCCGGTGCCCAGGATCTTGGCCACCAGCGTGGCGCTTTCCTCGACCACGGGCCGCACGCGCAGCGCGATGTCGAAGCCCTCTTCGATCAGGTCCACCGGGCGGTTGATGACCCGCACGTCGACCCGCACCGCCGGGTAGCGCTCCATGAAAAGCGGCAACAACTGCGCCACCCCGCTGTACGCCATCGTGATCGGAACGCTCAGCCGCACCAGCCCGCTCGGCTCGTTCTGCACCTGTGCCACCGATTCGGCCGCGGCCTGCGCCGCATCGCGCATGGCGGCAGCGTGCCGCAGGTAGATCTCGCCCGCCGGCGTGAGCGACAGGCGCCGGGTGCTGCGCTGCATCAGCTGTACGCCCAGGCGCTCCTCCAGTTCCGCCACCCGGCGCGACAGCCGCGACTTGGGAATGCCGAGCGCCCGGCTGGCCGCGGCAAACCCGCCCCGCTCGGCCACTTCGGCGAAAAAAACCAT
Organism: Variovorax boronicumulans; assembly: GCF_030812215.1. Lineage (GTDB taxonomy): Bacteria > Pseudomonadota > Gammaproteobacteria > Burkholderiales > Burkholderiaceae_C > Variovorax > Variovorax boronicumulans_C. Next base: position 109,010 of record NZ_JAUSSG010000010.1, read on the forward strand.
GTCGTTGAGGTCTTGCATGGCCGGATTGTCCTGCAATCAGGACGATCTATGCAAATTTTGGCTACTTATCAATAACTCGACCCAAAAATAGAATTCTCCCAACGCCGGCCACTTTGAGCGCCGACACCATCCACACGAAAGTGATTGATATGAAGCTGCTCCACGTTGACTCCAGCATCCTCGGTGCCTACTCGACCTCCCGCCTGCTGACGGCGGAAACCGTCGCCGCCTGGAAGGCCGCGCACCCCGACACCACCGTTGAATACCTCGACCTCGCCGTCGACGCCCCGGGCCACTTCACCGCCGACGCCCTGGCCATCAAGACCGGCCCGCAGGCCGAGCCGACCGAAGCCCAGCAACGCGAGAACGCGCTGTCCGAAAAGCTGGTGAGCCAGTTCCTGGCAGCGGACGTGGTCGTCATCGGCGCCCCGCTCTACAACTTCTCGATCCCGACCCAGCTCAAGGCCTGGATCGATCGTCTCGGCCAGGTCGGCCGCACCTTCAAGTACACCGAGACCGGCCCGGTGGGCCTGGCCGGCGGCAAGACCGTGATCGTGGCGTCGAGCCGCGGCGGCGTCTACTCGACCAGCGACTGGGGCCAGGGTGCCGAGCACCAGGAGAGCTACCTGAAGGTGGTCTTCGGCTTCTTCGGCATCACCGACGTGCGCATCGTGCGTGCCGAGGGCGTGGCGATGGGTGACGAGCCCAAGGCCGCCGCGCTGACCGCTGCGCGTTCGGACATCCTGGTGGCGACGGCTGAAGCCGCGAACCAGAAGGATGTGGCCCAGGTGGCCTGAGCCAAAACTCGGCTCCAAAAAAAAGAAAGCCGCCCTCGGGCGGCTTTTTCATGGGCGCCTGTCGGCACCCCATGGGTTCGTCGTCGATCAGACAGCCGAATGGCTCTTGACCCACGCCACGTACTTGTCCATCCACCCCTGCAGGAACTTCTTCGAGCCTTCGTTGCCGATGTGGCCCTTGTCGTCGAACAGGTCGTCCTTGGTCTGCAGGAACACTTCCGGCGAGCCCAGCGTGGGCACGTCGAGGTACGCCAGGATGTTGCGCAGGTGCTGCTGCGCGAGCGCCGTGCCGATGGCGCCCACCGAGACGCCGAGCACGCCGGCCGGCTTGCCGCCCCAGACGCTCTGGCCGTAGGGGCGCGAGGCGTGGTCGATGGCGTTCTTCAGCACGCCGGGGATCGAGCGGTTGTATTCGGGCGTGACGAACAGCAGGCCCTGCGCGGCGGCGATTTCACTCTTCAGGCGCTTCACTGCAGGCGCCTGGTTGCCGTCGTCGTCCTGGTTGTAGAGCGGCAGGTCGTCGATGCGCACGTGTTCGAAGGTGAAGTCCGAGGGCGCGAGATGGGCCAGCGCGAGCGCGAGCTTCTGGTTGAACGAATCCTTGCGAAGGCTGCCGACAACGACGGCGATCCGGGTCTGGGCCATGGGTAAAACTCCTTGGTGTGAATGAGATGTCTGGAGGGAAGGTCCGAAAGACGAACGCGATTATGCGAATAGCCCATGACCTTTTCCGGAAAAGCTCTTGTGCCGTCGCGCGCCCTGAAAGATGCTGGAGGCCATGACCCAGCCCTCTTCTTCCTCCTCCACCCACTACGACGTCATCGTCGTCGGCCTCGGCGCCCTCGGCGCGGCCACGCTCTACCAACTGTCGCAACGCGGTGCCCGCGTGCTGGGCATCGACCAATTCGCGCCGCCGCACGACCAGGGCTCCTCGCACGGCGATTCGCGCATCACGCGTCTGGCCGTCGGCGAAGGCGACGAGTACGTGCCCTTTGTGCAGCGCTCGCACGCCATCTGGCGCGAGCTCGAAGCGCGCACCGGCACGCCGCTGATGACCACCACCGGCGGCCTTGTCCTAGCCCCGCGCGACCGCGTGGCCGAGCACCACGGCAAGTCGGATTTCGTGCGCCGCACCATCGCGTGCGCCGAGCGCTTCGGCATCGCGCACGAGGTGCTCGATGCGGCCGGCATCCGCGCGCGCTTTCCGCAGTTCCACCTGCAGGGCAACGAGATCGGCTACCACGAGCGCGATGCCGGCTTCGTGCGGCCCGAGGCCGCCATCGGCGCCCAGCTCGCGGTGGCCCGGGCTTCGGGTGCGCAGACGCGCACCGGCGAGCGCGTGCAGTCGGTCGAGCCGGTGGCCAACGGGGACACGGTTCGCGTGCGCACCGATTCGGCCAGCTTCACGGCCGACCGCGTCGTGGTTGCGGCAGGCGCGTGGCTGCCCGAATTCCTCGGCCGGCAGGCCCGCACCGACTGGCAGGCGAACTTTTCGGTGCATCGGCAGGTGATGCACTGGTTCGACACCGGCAGCGCATCGGCCGACTTCTCGCCCGGCCGCTTTCCCATCTTCATCTGGATGTTCGGCGACGGGCAGGAAGACTACATGTACGGCTTTCCTTCCTCCGACCCCGCACAGCCCGCGCTCAAGGTCGCGACCGAACAGTACGTGGCGGCCACCACGCCCGACACCATCGACCGCACCGTGAGCCCCGAGGAAACCGCCGCGATGTACCGCGACCGTGTCGCCGGCCGCTTCCCGCAGATCGGCGGTCGCGCCCTCAAGGCGCGCGCCTGCATGTACACCGTGACGCCCGACCGCCGCTTCGTCATCGACGCGCTCGACGGCCTGCCGCACGTGCTGATCGCCTCGGCCTGCTCGGGCCACGGCTTCAAGCATTCGGCCGGCCTCGGCGAAGCCATTGCCGACCAGGTGCTCGGCCGAGCGATGTCCCACGGCCTCGACCTGCGCCCCTTTGCCCGCCGGCGGCTGCTGGAGGAGAAGGAAACTGCCTAGAGCAGCCCGGCGCGAACGCGGGCATCATCGCTGCCGATCCTTTTGATTTCTGGAGCGATGCGCGATGAGATTCCTGGTGGTGGGTGCCGGTGCACTCGGTGGTTATTTCGGCGGCCGTTTGCTGGAAGCTGGGCGCGACGTGACCTTTCTTCTTCGTCCGCGCCGGGCTGCGCAGCTCGCGAAAACCGGGCTCGTGGTGCAGAGCCCTTTCGGCAACCTCGAACTCCCCGCACCGAAGCACGTGCTGGCCGAGAGCATCGACGCCCCCTATGACGTGGTCGTCGTCGGCAGCAAGGCCTACGACCTCGACTCGACGATGGATTCGTTCGCGCCCGCGGTCGGCCCCAACACCGTGATCCTCCCGCTCCTCAATGGCATGAAGCACATCGACCGGCTGGTCGAACGCTTCGGCGACGAGCGCGTGCTCGGCGGCCTTTGCATGATCTCGGCCACGCTGGACGACGAAGGCCGCGTGCTGCACCTGAACGACATGCACGGCCTGAGCTACGGCGAGCGCGCCGGTGGACGCTCGGCGCGCGTCGATGCCATCGCGGCCCAGTTCGCCGGCGCGAAATTCGACGCCGCCGCGAGCGAGACCATCGCGCAGGACATGTGGGAGAAGTGGGTCTTCATCGCCTCGGCGGCGGGCCTCACGAGCCTGATGCGCGCCTCCATCGGCGATATCGTCGCGGCCGGCGGCCAGGACGTGGCGCTCTCGATCTTCGACGAATGCTGCGCCATCGCCGCGCACAACGGCTTCGCGCCGCGCCCCGCAGCCATCCAGCGCGGCCGCGCGGTGGTGACGACGGCCGGCTCGCCGATGACGGCATCGATGTACAAGGACATGGTCCGCGGCGCGGCGGTCGAGGCCGACCACATCGTGGGCGATCTCCTCAGCCGCGCGCCCAGGAGCGGTTCGCCCGTGCCCACGGTGCTGCGCACCGCGTACGTCCACCTCAAGGCCTACGAGGCCCGCCGCGCCCGCGAAGCCGGCTGAACCCGACATCAACATGGCCGACGCGCTCGCCTTCCTCCACACGGCAAAGTCGCATGTGCAGACCTTCGGGCGCCTGGTCCACGAGATGGCGCCCGAACTGGAAGTGCGCCATCTGGTGATGGAAGAGCTGCTGGACGATGCCCGCGTCGTGGGCGTCGACAACGCGGCGCTGGTCAGGCGCGTGCAGGAAGCCATGCGCGAGGCGGCATCGGACGGCGCCGCGGTCGTCGTGTGCACCTGCTCGACCATCGGCGGCATCGCGGAAAAAACCGCCACCGGCGGCGCCTTCTCGGCCCTGCGCATCGACCGCGCCATGGCCGACCGCGCGGTGCGCACCGGCCCGCGCGTGCTGATCGTCGCGGCCGTCGCAAGCACGCTGGAACCGACGACGGCGCTGATCCTCTCGGCGGCGACGCAGGCCGGCGTTGGCACGCGGCCGAGCGCGCTGCTCGTCGAAGAGGCGTGGGCGCATTTCCAGGCCGGCGACACCGGACGCTACGTGGAGACGCTGGCCACGGCGATCCGCGGCGCGGTCAGCAGGGCCGATGTGGTCGTGCTGGCGCAGGCCTCGATGGCGCCGGTGACGCCGCTGCTCGCCGACCTCGGGATCGACGTGCTCAGCAGCCCGGGGCTGGGCGTTGCGCATGCGGTGGCGACGCTGCGGGCGTCGGGGACGGCGTGGACCGCCGGGGCATGAGCATGCGGCCGGAGCCGCAACGCTGAGCCGATTTTCGGCCTTGGCGCGAGATGCCAACAAGGTCGAATATCTATTCACATAGATATTCATCGGGGAGGAAATCCCCAATGAGGGCCGCAGGGATTTGGATTTATCTATTCACTTTGCTATTCAGATCCCTGCGAACTACTCCGACTTGAGGATCGTCTCCCCCTTCAGCATCCCCATGTCCCGCGTGTTGAAGCGATGCCGCTTCCACCCCGCCCAGGTGCGGCGGAAGTTCGCGATCGAGATGCCGTAGTACAGCACCTTGAACATCCGCAGCGCGCCCCACATCGGCGTGCCCTTGTAGATGTCGCCGGCCAGCAGCGACATCAGCGCTTCCTTCACCCGGAACGGATTGCCCGGGTACATGAACATGTCGCGGATGGTCGGGTTGGTCACGCGGTAGATGAACCACGAATACTCGCGCGGGCCCTTGCGCATCATGGCCTCGAAGCCTTTGCGCGCAGCGGCCAGTTCGGCCGGCTGGTCCAGCGCGGTGGCCACGAGTTCGGCGCCGTCGAAGGCGCTGTGCATCGCCAGGTACACGCCTGACGAAAACATCGGGTCGATGAAGGTGAAGGCGTCGCCCAGCAAGAGGTAGCGGTCGCCCGTCGCGTGCGTGCTCGAGTACGAGAAGTTGCCGGTGGCGTGCACCGCGTCGTCCACCAGCGTGGCGTTTTTCAGCCGGTCCGCGAGCACGGGGCACAGCGCGATGGTGTCGTAGAAGAAATCCTTCAGCGGCTTGTCGCGCGTCTTCAGGTAATACGGCCAGCAGACCGCACCCACGCTGGTGGTGCCGTCAGCCAGCGGAATGAACCAGAACCAGCCGTGCGGAAACCAGCAGATGCTGATGTTGCCTTCCTTCTTGCCTTCGAGCCGCTCGGCGTTGGTGAAGTGGCCGAAGACGGCGGTGCTGTTGTGGTCGGGGTTCTTTTCCTTGCAGCGGAATTTGTTGGCCAGCAGCGTGTCGCGGCCGGTGGCATCGACCACGAAGCGGGCGCGCCAGCTGCGCTTCGCGCCATCGTCCATCTCGGCCTTGACGGTGGCTCCGTCGGCATCGAACGCCACGTCGCGCACCTTGCAGCCTTCGATGGCCTCCGCGCCGCGCGTGGCGGCGTTGCGGAACAGCAGTTCGTCGAGCTCCGAGCGGCGCACCTGCCAGGCGGAGTCGAGCGACTTGTCCCAGCCCTCGGCAAATTCGACATAGCTGCGGTGCTCATGCTCCGGCGAGACGAACTCGATGCCGAACTTGGGCATGCCGATTTTCTCGACCTGGTCGCGCACGCCGAGCCTCTCGAAGAGCTCGACGTTCGCCGGCAGCAGCGATTCGCCGATGTGAAAGCGCGGGTGGTGTGCCTTCTCCAGCAGCACCACCTTGCGGCCTTGCTGCGCCAGCAGCGCCGCAACGGTCGATCCGGCGGGGCCGCCGCCGATCACGAGCACGTCGCAGGACGCTTCGTTGACATGCGGGCTGGCAAGGGAGGCTTCGGTCGAAGACATTCAGGCGGTACAACGTTGATTGATGACGATGTACAGCATAACGCTCCTCGTCGAGCGCCCCCTCCGGCCGGCTTTACTTCAGCGCCATCGCGAACACGTGCAGCAGTCCGCCGTTGTCGGTCTGGAACGGCAAGGTCACGCTCCTGACCTTGCGCCGCCGGTCGAGCGCTGCATCCCAGTAATAGACATAGGCCTTGGTGGCGTCGACCTTCCCATCCTTGCCGACGCGATGGTCCGTGGTCAGTGCCACCTTGTTGTAGCTGCCGACCGGGGTGCCTCCGCCACCCAAAGTCCATTCATCGAAGCGCAGGTCGAAGCGCTCGGAAGTGCCGTCGTCGTAGGTCACGGTCAACTTGCCGGTCGGTGCCGCTGCGGCGCCTGTGGCACTGCCGAGCAGTGCCAGCGTCCCTGCGGCCTGCGGTGCGGCAAAAGTGATGGTCTGCCCTTGCGTGACCATGTTGTCGAGGCCCGCCTTGCCATCGGGCCATTGGAAATCCATGCCGTTGAAAGACACCGTGCCACCCGCCGCTGCGCCGGCCGTGGCCAAGGCTTGCGCGGAATAGCTCCAGCCCCCCATGTCGAAGGTGTAGCCCTCCAGACCACGCTCGGTGGGCGTGCCGTCGGTGCCGATGCCGCGGTTGTTCAGCGCTGCGCCGAGACTGTCGAAGCCATCGAGCCCGAAGGACGGCATGCGCGGGGCGGAATCTTTTCCCCACTGCGATTCGGTGGTTCCCAGCACGAAGTCCAGCTTCGAGTCCTGTCCGAGGTCCTTCAGCGACACCCAGGGCGTATCGATGGCCTGGCCATTCAGCTTCAAGCTCTGGATGTAGGGTGCGTGGGTGCCGGCGCCGGTCGCGTTGAGCGAGAGCTTCTTCGTGCCATCGGCCCAGCGGATGACCACCTGGTCGAACATCGGGCTGCCGATGGTCAGGCCGCCGACCGATTGCACCGCCGGGTACAGCCCCATGGCAGCCCACGCGTACCACGACGACACCGCGCCCAGGTCGTCATTGCCCGGCAGGCCGCCCGGCTCATCGAAGAACACGGTGTTGACCACGTCGCGCGTTACTTTCTGCGTGCGCCAGGGCGCGCCGGCCCAGTTGTAGAGCCACGGCGTGTTGAAGCTCGGTTCGTTGCCGGCGTAGTAGTTCGGCAGATGCGTTCCAGCGTTGAGTTTCTGAAAGAACTTGTCCAGCCGCTTGACGACTTCGCCGTTGCCGCCAGCCAGATGGAACAAGGCGCGCGTGTCGTAGGCCGCCATCCAGGTGTACTGCTCGGGGTTGCCTTCCACCATGTCGTCGCCTCCCGCGACGGAATCCAGCGCCTTCCAGCTGCCGTCGCGCCAGCGCGGCAGAACCGTCCTGGCGCCGGTGTTGAACTGGTTCTTCCAGTTGGCCGAGCGACCAAGGAACATCTGGTGGTTCGTCGTATCGCCCAGCGCCTTCGCGAGTTGAGCGGTCGCAAAGTCGGCCACGGCAAATTCGAATGTCAGCGCGCCGGCCCAATGGCCGTTGTCCATCGCCGAGTAGCCCTGCACGAGGTAATCGTTCATGCGCTCCTTGCCATCGCGCAATCCGCCGCCGTTGCACGTCAGGTCGGTCTTGCTGCCGACCAGCGTCATGTAGCCGAGCGCCTTTTTGGCATCGAAGTTCGTGGCGCCGAATGCATAGGCACTCCCGACGCTCGGCACGCCGGAATCGCCCGGCATGATCGCGCCATCGGTCGAGGCCGTGCCCCAGCGCGGTATGCCGCCGCACTGGTCGGCATCGACGACCAGCGACTGCATCATGTCCCCCGTCTCTTTGGGGAACAGCATGCCGGTCATCGGAATCAGGCTGCGGTAGGTGTCCCAGCTCGAGAAGTTGATGTAGTGGGTGCGGCCGGCTTCCACCTGGTGCACCTGCCTGTCGAAGCCCCTGTATTCGCCCGTCACGTCGTTGTTGATGTTGGGAGACAGCAGCGAGTGGTAGAGCGCGGTGTAGAACTTGCGCTTCTCGGCTTCCGTGCCCCCGCGCGTCTGGACGACGTTGAGCCGGTCGTTCCAGGCTTGCGATGCGGCCTTGCGCACGCCATCGAAATCCCAGCCCGGGTTTTCCTGTTCGAGGTTCTTGCGTGCGTTCTCCCTGCTCACATAGGACAAGCCGATCTTCATCAGCACGGCCGGCCTGGCACTGGCATCGAAACTGACAACGGCCTTTCCGCTGGTCTTGGTGTCGGCCGTGATATCGCGGTCGAACTTGGCGTAGAAGTACACGTCGTGCATGTCGAAGCTGTTGTTCTGCCAGGCGCAGAAGCGCACGGCGCGCGTGGATCCCCACAAGGCATCCTTGCCCACGGCCTCGATGACGCCTGTGGTCCGCGCCTGCTGGTTGGAACGGGTGGCGTCGATCACCAGGAATGGCGTCTTCCTGTCGGCCGCGAGCGCCGACTGGGCCGGAAAGGTGAAGCGGCCCGCACCGGTCCGGGTGGTCGTGGTCAGCTCCGTGGTGATGCCGTCGTTGAGCGTGACCTTGTAGTAGCCCGGCGAAGCTTCCTCGTTCTTGTGGTCGAAGTTTTCGGGCGATCTGGGGCCCACCGTGGCCGGGTCGAACGTCGGCATGATCGGAAACTCGCCCCCGTTGCCGCTGCAACCGGAACCGCTCATCTGCGTGAGCGGGAAGCCGACGATGGTCTTCTCCTTGTAGATGTAGCCCACTGGCTTGTCCGAGCCGCCGGCGCTGGGCGTCATCGGGGTCCACTGCACCATGCCGAAAGGCGTGGTCGCGCCCGGGAAAGTGCCGCCGCGCGCACCCGAAGGCACGGGATCGTCGGCGGGCACCACGGAATCCGCCGTGCCGACGAAGGGATTCACGTAGCCGGTCAACACCTGCTTGACGAAGACCTCATCGCCCCCGCCGAAGGGGGGCGGCGTCGTTCCGGTATCGACCGGTGGCACCGCGGGCGTGCCTGTATCGCCACCTCCGCCTCCCTGGAATGCGGGCAGCGAGAACACGGTTCCGCCACCACCGCCGCCGCCACAACCGGCGAGCAGCGAAGTTGCGCTCAGGGCAATGCCGAGCGCCCTCACCCATTGGTTCTTCATGACCGTGTCTCCCTGACCGTTGATGGAAGAAGGCGCGAGAGCCGCGCCCGTGCCGCTCGACCTGGCGACGATGCTCAGCCCGGCGATGCCAGCGAGGCGGTCGCCTTGGTGTAGTCCGCAGCAGGCCCCGAAGGCGGCGTCAGCGCCGCATCGGAGGCCCAGTCGGTGGGCGTCGGCGACAGCTTGTAGGTCAGCGTTCCACCGTCCTTGATCTTGTCCACCGGCAGCCACGAACCTGCGTAGGCGGTGCCGTTGAACTTCATCTCGCTGATGTAGCGCACGTCGTCGAGCAGCGCCTGCTGGTCGGCTTCGATGCGCAGCTTCTTGCCGTTGCCCAGCCACAGGGTCATGCCCGAGAACTGCGGTGTCGAGACGGCCAGGCCCGGTGCCGACGGAATCGCCGGGTAGAGCCCCATCGCCGCCCACACGAACCAGCCCGAGGTCGCCCCCATGTCGTCGTTGCCCGGCAGGCCGCCTGGCTCGAGGGAGAAGTTCTTCTTCAGGATGACCGGGATGATGTACTGCGCGTACTTCGCCGAGCCGAGCCAGTTGTAGGCCCATGGCGTCTGGAAGGCCGGCTCGTTGCCGATGTAGTAGCGGCTGGAGCGTTCGCCGCCGTTCAGGTCCTGCCCGGTGGGTTCGCGGCCGGTGAACGGGTTCTTGTCGTCCAGAACGAACAGCCGGCCGAGCCGCTTGAGGGCGCCGTCCTTGCCGCCGAGCTTGTCGGCGAGGCGGGTCCAGTCGTGGGCGAAGGTCCAGATGTAGTTCTCTTCGGTCGACTCATGGAAATCGCCCGCCCCGTCCCACGTGCCGTCGGCGGCTTTCGATGCCAGCGACTTGCTGGTGTCGTTGAAGATGTTCTGCCAGTTGCCGGCCCGGTTGAACACCTTGGCGATCACGCCCTGGTCTGCTGCTCGCGTATCGGGCAGCGCATCGAGGAAGGCGCCGACCGAGCGGTCCGTGGTGATCGCCTCGAGGGTCGTCGACGAGGGATGGTCATAGTTCCTGTCGGACGGAATCCAGCCGAGGCGGAGGTAGTCGGCACGGCTGTCGCCCGCCTTGCCGATCGCATAGATGTTGTTGCACCGGCTGTTGGCGTCACCCACCGACTGCAGCATGTATTTGCGCGCGTTCGCCAGATCGAATTTCTTCGCGCCGAACAGGTAGGAGCCGGCCACGACTGTCGGCGCATGGTCGCCATTCATCGGCACCGTGTCCTCGCTGCCGTCCACCCAGTGCGGAAAGGCGCCGCACTGCTGCGCGTCGGCCACCAGCGACTGCATCATCTCGCTGGCTTCGTCGGGTGCGATCAGCGCGAGCAGCTGGGCCTGGCTGCGGTAGGTGTCCCACATCGAAAAGCCCGAGTAGTGGGTCTTGTAGCCCGCGTCCTTGCCGTCGACCTTGAACTTGTAGCTGGCGACGTTCTCGATGGCGCGGTCGGGCAACACGCTGTTGGGCTGCGCGATGTCGACCTGCTTCATGCTGCGGTAGTCGCCGTTGACGTCGCTGTACACGGTCGGGCCGCTGTAGACGCGGTAGAGGGCCGTGTAGAACTTCTTCAGGTTCGCGAGGGCCGCGTCCTTCTTCTTCGCATCGAGCTTGTCGAGCTCGCCTTCCTTCGCGAGATCGAGCTGCACCACGTTCAGCCGGCTGTTCCAGTTCTTCCCGGCCGCGGCCTGCACCGTGGCGAACGACCCGTCCGCGTTCTCTGCTTCGAGGTTCTTCTGCGCGTTGGCCACGCTGACCGAGGAGATCCCCACCTTGACCTGCACCGCCAGGTCCGCATCGGCCAGATCGAACTGCAGGATCGCCGCCTTGCCCGCGATGGCGGAGCTGACCTTCAGCGGTTTGTCGAAGGTCGCGTAGTAATAGACGGGTTGCTTCCACGTGCCCCCGCAGAACTCGTTCGCGACCGCCTTGCCGGAGACCGACTTGCGGTCCGCGCTCAACACGATGTCGGTCAGCTCGGGATAGGGCACGCCGCCCGGGCTCTGGCTGGATCCCTGGTTGGGGTTGTTGCGGGCGGAATCGATGACGAGGTAGGCCTTGTCCTTGTCCGCATAGCTGATCTTCGCCATGCCGGTGCGCGTGGTCGCGGTCAGCTCGCTCGTGATGCCGTTGTCGAACTTCACCTTGTAGTAGCCGGGTGCGGCCGACTGGTTCGCCTTCGTGTAGCGCAGGCCGCCCGAAGGGATGCCACCGCTCGCGTTGTTCGGCAGGATGGCCACCGCGCCCTGCCCCCTGCAGCCGGGACCGTTGAGGTGGGTCATGCTGAAGTAGCGGATGCTGGTGTCGTCGTAGTAGTAGCCGCCGGAGCCATAGCCCCAGGGCTGTCCGCTGCCCCGCGTATCGGGGCCGAAGCTCACCATGCCGAAAGGTGCCTGCGCACCCGGGTTGACGTTGCCGGAATGGCCGCTGCCGGTGTCGGAAATCTTCGTTCCGACGAAGAGGTTCACATACGGTGTCAGCGCGATATCGACCCGCTGCTCCGGCGCGACTTCAGGCGGCGTCGTGCTGGTCGGCGTCGTGCCGGTCGGCGTCGTGCCGGTCGGCGTCGTTCCGGTCGGCGTCGTGCTCGTCGGTGTCACACCCGTTGTCGTATCGATTGCCGTCGGCGGTAACGTCGGCGTTGCGAAGCCCCCCGAGCTGCCACCGCCGCAACCCACCAACACGGACGCGACGGCCAATGCCGTCACGACGCCCTTGCTTGCATTTTTCTTTTCCACGTTGTCTCCCTTGCTGCTTGCACATCGCCCACGGTCGGGCGCCAAACGGCCGCAGTGTATGTACGGCCTTCGTGCAAATGCGCTTGTGATTTCCCGGACGAAACACAGCGTTGGCAGAGCAACAAAAAAGAACGGCGGCCCGAAGGCCGCCGTGTCGAAGAACGCAGGTCAGGTCAACCTGCGCGCCGCTGCCCGGCAAGACGCCGCACCACCGTCACCAGGCGGTCCACCTCGTCGAAGGTGTTGTAGAACGCGAGCGACGGCCGCACCGTCGTCTCGACACCGAAGCGCCGCAGGATCGGCTGCGCGCAGTGGTGACCGGTGCGCACCGCGATGCCTTCGTCGTTCAGCGCATGGCCCACCTCTTCGGTGGTGTAGCCGTCGAGCACGAAGGACATCACGCTCGCCTTGTCGGCCGCGGTGCCGATCAGTCGCACGCCCGGGATCGCACCGAGCTGCTGCATGCCGTACACGAGCAGGTCGTGCTCGTAGCGCGCGATGTTCTCGATGCCGACCTTGTTGACGTAATCGATTGCGGCGCCCAGGCCAACGGCATCGGCGATGTTGCCGGTACCGGCCTCGAACTTGTTCGGGATCGGCTGGAACACGGTCTTCTCGAAGGTCACATCGGCAATCATGTTGCCGCCGCCCTGCCACGGGGGCATGTCTTCGAGCACTTCGCGTTTGCCCCAGACCACGCCGATGCCGGTCGGGCCGAACACCTTGTGGCCGGAGAACACGAAGAAGTCGGCGCCGATGTCCTGCACGTCCACCCGCATGTGCGAGACCGACTGCGCGCCATCGACCAGCGCCTTGGCGCCGGCACGATGGGCCAGCTCGACGATCTCCTTCACCGGCACGACCGTGCCCAGCGCGTTGGAGACCTGCGTGACGGTAACGATCTTCGTGCGATCGTTCAGCAGCTTGCGGTATTCGTCGAGCAGCACCTGGCCGGAGTCGTCCACCGGGATCACGCGCAGCTTCGCGCCCTTGGCGGCGGCAAGCTGCTGCCAAGGCACGATGTTGGCGTGGTGCTCGAGGTTGGAGACGATGATCTCGTCGCCCTCGCCCACGTGCTGGCCGCCCCAGCTCTTGGCCACGAGGTTGATCGCCTCGGTGGTGCCGCGCACGAAGATCACCTCTTCGACTTCGGGTGCGTTGATGAACTTGCGCACACGCTCCCGTGCGCCTTCGTACGCATCGGTGGCACGCGCAGCGAGTTCATGCGCCGCGCGATGGATGTTCGAGTTCTCGTGTTCGTAGAAGTACGCGATGCGGTCGATGACCGACTGCGGCTTGTGCGTGGTGGCCGCGTTGTCGAACCACACGAGCTGCTTGCCGTTGACGCGCTCCTGCAGGATCGGGAAATCGCGGCGCACGGCGTTGACGTCGAACGGCGGATGCTGGCCGCTGCCAGCGAGCGGCACGGCGTCAGGGCCGCGCGGGTCCGGCTTGGCCGGCGTGACGAAGCCACTGGGCAAGCGCACCGCATCGACGAAGTAGAACTGCGCGTCGCGACCTGCCGGTGCAGACGGCGGGCTAGGTGGCAATGCGGGTTGAGCGGCCGGCGCCGCCAGCCCCGCGAACGGGTCGTGAACCGCGAAGCCATCGCTGGCACCGGCCGTCGGATGCCCGTAGCTGTTGTTCAGAAAGTAGAACGGCGATGCTGCCGTCTGCGGCGATGCCGGTGCGCCCAGCTGCTGTGGCACACCGAGCACCGTGCCGCCCGAACGCGGCTCGAAAGCCGGCGCGACCGAGAACACCGTGTCCGGCACGCCGTTGCCCGCCACCGCATGCGGCAGCAAGGCCGGCGCGCGGTTCGCGAGAGAAGGCAATTGCGTCGGCGATGCGGGCAGCACGTTGGCGCCCGGAATCTGCCCTTGCGGAATCGGCGTGCCCGGCACGCTGGGTCCGAAGCCGGCGGGACTCACGAGGGGCGAGCCCGGCGGTGCGATGTTGGACGGGAACTGCGCGCCCGGCACCAGCCCGCTCGCCACGCCGGGCAACGAGGTCGGCGGCGTGCCCGGCAAATAGGCAGGTGCCGTGCCCGGCAACGCGGAGAACATGGCGCTCGCCATGCGAGCGAGGATGGCCGGATCGAACGGCGCCTCGCCCGGAGTCGTGGGTGTGCTCACCGCGGCTTACTTGTAGGTGTCGGGATAGTCGTGGTACTTGCCGATCTCGACGTCGTCGAGCACCGCCAGCGCATCGGTGGTCAGCACCGCGAGCGAGCAATACAAGGAGATCAGGTACGACGCAATCGCATGGTTGTTGATGCCCATGAAACGCACCGACAGCCCCGGACTCTGTTCGCCCGAGAGGCCCGGCTGGAACAGGCCCACCACGCCCTGGCGCTTGTCGCCCACGCGCAGCAGGAGGATCTTGCTCTTGCCATCGGCCACCGGCACCTTGTTCGACGGAATCAGCGGAATGCCGCGCCAGGTGATGAATTGCGAACCGAAGAGGCTCACGGTCGGCGGCGGCGTGCCGCGGCGCGTGGCCTCACGGCCGAAAGCGGCAATGGCGAGCGGGTGCGTGAGGAAGAACGCGGGCTCCTTCCACACCTTGGTCAGCAGTTCGTCGAGGTCGTCAGGCGTGGGCGCGCCAGTCAGCGGGAAGATGCGCTGCTCTTCGCTCACCTGGGCCAGCAGGCCGTAGTCGGGGTTGTTGATGAGCTCGCTCTCCTGGTTCTCCTTGATCGTCTCGATCGTGAGGCGCAGCTGCTCCTTGATCTGGTCGTGCGGGCTGCTGTAGAGGTCGGAGATTCGGGTGTGCACGTCGAGCACGGTGCTCACGGCATTGAGGTAGTGCTCGCGCGGGTTTTCTTCGTAATCCACGAAGGTGCGCGGCAGCTGGTTTTCTTCTTCGCGCGAAGTGCAGGTGACCTTGATCGACTCGGGGTTCTTGACCTTGTTGACACGGTAGATGCCCGCTTCCACCGGCACCCATTGCAGGAGGTGCGTCAGCCAGCGCGGGCTGATGGTCTCGAGCTGGGGAACTGTCTTGGTGGCGTTGGCTAGCTGGCGTGCGGCGTTGTCGCCAAGGGCGGTGGTACCACCGACTGTTGCGCTCATGTATTCAAGCTCCGTGAAAAGGTAGGCAGGGGATAAGAAGAAACTGGTCGCCAGTGTCCGGGCGCCAAGGGTTTCCCCTCAACAGGCTATAGCCGCCAAGTTGATCCGCCTTGCAAGGCGCGATTGCTCCAGCTGCTCACAGCGCGCGAGCAGGTTCACGATGTTGATGCCGAGCGCGGTCGCGAGCTTCTGCGCGGTGACGATCGACGGAATCACGCGGCCGCGTTCGACCTCGCCCACATACGAGCGATTGAGGTCCGAGCGCTCTGCGAGCTGCTCCTGCGACCAGCCGTTCGCCTCGCGCAGCTGGCGCACGGTCACGCCGAAATCTTCGACAAAGGCTTTCATGGTGCGCTCGCTTTCGGTGCGTTCTGCAAACTGGCCTGGGTCACGCTCGCGCCCGGCTTCACGTCGTCGGTGATCCACACATTGCCGCCGATGACGGCGCCTTTCCCCAGCGTCACGCGCCCGAGGATGGTTGCGCCCGCATAGATGACCACGTCGTCCTCCACCACCGGATGCCGCGGCAGGCCCTTCTGCAGGTTGCCCTCGGTGTCGGTGGGAAAGCGCTTGGCCCCGAGCGTCACGGCCTGGTAGAGCCGCACGCGCTTGCCGATGACCGCCGTCTCGCCGATCACGACGCCCGTGCCGTGGTCGATGAAGAAGCCCGCGTCGATCTGCGCGCCGGGATGGATGTCGATGCCCGTCTGCCCGTGCGCGAGTTCGGCAACGATGCGCGCGAGCAGCGGCAGGCCCAGCTTGTAGAGCGCGTGCGCGAGGCGGTGATGGATCATCGCGAGCACGCCCGGATAGCACAGCAGCACCTCGTCGACGCTACGCGCGGCCGGGTCGCCCTGGTAGGCGGCTAGCACGTCGCTGTCGAGCAGGCGGCGCAGGCCCGGCAGTGCGTTCGCGAACTGGCGCACGGCTTCGGTGGCCGCGTCGTCGATCTCGCTCGCGGGGCGCGGCTCGAGGCGCGCATTGAAATTGAGTTCCAGCCGTGCCTGCACCAGGAGCGCCTGCAACGCGGCGTCGAGCGTGTGTCCGACGTAGAAGTCTTCGCTCTCGTGGCGCAGATCCGGCGGACCGAGCCGCATCGGAAAGAGCGCGCCTTTCAGCGACTCCACGATCTGCGTGAGCGCATCGCGCGACGGAAACTCGCGCGCCCCGGGCTCTCGCGAGCGCCGTTGTGAATCGCGCCACTCGTCACGCACGCCATGCAGCGCGCGCACGATGTCGCTTACCTCGAAATGGGCCATGTGTTTTTTCCTCCCTTGAATGTCTTGTGCGAATTCTTCTGCCGGGTATGACTCAGTCCTGCACCCAGGGCAGTTTGTGGAATCGCCAACCGTCCGCACCACCGCGGTGCTGATGCGCATCGATCTCGCCCTCGAAGCCTTCGAGCACGTTGAAAACGTGGGTGAAGCCGGCCTTTGCGGCCGCCTCCGCGGCCAGCGCGGAGCGCTTGCCGCTGCGGCACAGCAGCAGCGCGACGGCGTCCTTGCCGCCCTCCTTGGCGAGCTTGGCTTCGAGCTCGCGCACGAAACGGGGATTGCGGGTGAGCGCGGTGCCGGTGGCCCAGGCCACGTGCAGGCTCTCGGGCACATGGCCGACGAACTTGCGTTCCTCGCCCGAGCGCACGTCGACCAGCACGGCCTGGCCCTTCTGGACCAGGTCCCAGGCCACCGTCGGCGTCACGCCGCCGGCATAGGGCCAGTTGTTCTCGGCGGCTTTGGCGCGCGCCTGTTCAAGTGCTTCGGGCAAGACGACTTCTGCGAGTTCTTCAACTTCCACTGACATGCTGTGCGGCTCCTGTTGTGCGTTGGAATTCGCCTTTGATGGCGATAACCACCACTTTAGGAGCGCCGTCCGGAAGCTCAAACGACTGAAAAGTCGATTCCTAACAACCGGGCGTTGTATAGCGCGATGTTGTGTGTTCTATGAGGCGGTTGCGGCTTCGGCCGCGCGTACGGCGGGCGCCGTCAAGTCGACGCTCTTCGCACCGTCCACGCCGTACGGCACGTCGCCCGCAACTGTCACCCGGCGCACCACCCGGTGCTGATCGCCGTAGTCGTTGATCGCGTAGTGCTGCGTGGCACGGTTGTCCCAGATCGCGACGTCGCCCTGCGTCCAGCGCCAACGCACCGTGTTCTCGAGGCGATGCACATGGCTTTGCAGCACGCTCAGCAAGTGATTGGAGTCATAAGTCGAATGGCCGAGCAGCCGCTTCACGAAGTGGCCCAGCACGAGGCTGCGCTCGCCGGTCTCGGGGTGCACGCGCACCACCGGATGCTCGGCTTCGAGGAGGCGCCGGGTGAACACCTCCTTGTAGCGCTTCACGCCCTCGTCGGCCAGGTCGGCGGGCTGCCGCGAGGCGGCGTAGTCGTAGTCGTTGCCATGCACCGCGCGGAGACGATCGGCCAGCGCCTTCAGGTCGTCCGACAGGCTCTCGTAGGCGGCCACGGTGTTGGCCCAGACGGTGTCGCCGCCATAGGGCGGGATCACGACCGCACGCAGGATCGACACCTGCGGGTAAGCCACCTCGAAGGTCACGTCGGTGTGCCATGAATTGGCGCGTCCGCCGTGGCGCGAATCGAGCTCCAGCAGCTTGGTGCCGTCCCTCGAGGGCACGGTCGGGTGCGGCACCAGCTCGCCCCAGAGCCGGCCGAAAGCCTGTTGCTGGGCATCGTCCAGGTGCTGCTGACCGCGGAAGAACAGCACCTTGTGCTTGAGGAGCGCTGCCTTGATCGACCGGAACACCTCCGGCTGCAGTTCGCCCGAGAGCCGCACGCCGCGCACCTCGGCGCCGATGTGGCCGGCCTGCCGGACGATGTCGAGTTCGTTGTCTTGTGCAACGGCCGGGGGAGAAAGAACAGCGCTCATCGAAGGGTCCTCTTTGGGGTTGATTCCAAAGATTCTGTGAGGCGCCTTCCCGGGCCGGAAGGAAGCTGTTCGCAGCTCCTCATGCGCCATTCGACTAAGCCATGTTGGCTATATCGGCCTGCGCGAAACAAAGGCACAGTCGCGCGATGGATCACAAAGTCATCACCCTCATCAAGTGGCTCTTCCTGGCCATCGGGCTCCTGCTCCTGGTCGGCGCCATCTTCGTGGACCCCGAGGCCAAGCTCGCCCTGACGATCATGGGCGTGATCTTCGCGGGCATCGGCGGCGGCATCATCGCCTTCGGCCGCTGGAGCGCGCAGAAGGAAGCCGACCTGCGCCAGAACGGCCAGCTCATCGAGGCCGAGTTCCAGGAGGTCGAACTCAATGGCAGCCTCGAGGTGAACGGCGAGCACCCCTACCGCATCGTCGCCAGATGGCACGACACCTCGAACAACCGGCTGCACGTGTTCCGCAGCGCCAACCTCTGGTTCGATCCGACGGACTACGTGCAGGAATGGATTCCGGTCTACATCGATCGGAACAACCCGAAGCGCTATCACATGGAAACGTCGTTCTTGCCCAAGCTGCAGTGACGTAAAAAAACCCGGCGCCACAAGGACGCCGGGTTGGTCGCAATCGCCCGAGGGTCCTTCAGAGCTTCGCGATCGAAACCTCGGTCGACTTCACGAGCGCGACCACGTCGGAGCCGACCTTCAGTTGCAGCTCATCGATCGAGCGCGTGGTGATGACCGAGGTCACGATGCCCCAGGCGGTTTCGACATCGACTTCGGAGACGACGTCGCCGCGGATGATTTCGCGGACCTTGCCCTTGAACTGGTTGCGCACGTTGATGGCTTGGATGGACATGATGGTTTCTCTTTCAGGTTGAATAAATGAAGCAATGAGGAATGAGGAGATCAGACGATCTCCGCCACGTCGTCGAAGGCGAGCCGTGGCCCACGCTCGAAGGTGCCGGCGTGATCGGCCACGCCGAGATTCACGAGGAAGTTGGCCCGATAGCGGCCGTCGGGGAAGAAGGCCTTGTCGACCAGCTCCGCGTTGAAGCCCGACTGCGGCCCGGCGTCCAGGCCGAGCGAGCGCGCCGCCAGGATCAGATAGGCGCCCTGCAGGCTGCTGTTGCGAAAGGCCGTGGCCTGTGCGGCCTCGGCGCTTTTCTCGAAGAAGGGCTTGGCGTCGTAGGCCGGGAACTGCGTAGGCAGGTGCTCATAGAAACGCGTGTCGTGCGCCACGATCACCGTCACGCCGGCCGCCAGCGTCTGCGCCGTGTTGCCTGACGAAACCGCGGGCTTGAGCTTCGCCTTGCCCTCCTCGCTGCGCACGAACACATAGCGCCCGGGCTGCGCGTTGTAGGCGGTCGGACCCCACTTCACGAGGTCGTAGAGCTTGTGGATCAGCTCGTCGGTGACGGGCACCGGCTTGAAGGCGTGCACGGTGCGCGCCTTGCGGAACAGCTGGTCGAGTGCCGCTTCGGGAATGGCGTTGAGTGTTGTCATGGCTTTACGTTCCGTCGAAGCGTTCAGGACGCGGCGGCCAGCGCGAGGTCGAGGTCTGCGATCAGGTCGTCGATGTGCTCGATGCCGACCGACAGCCGCACCGTGTCTTCCGTCACCCCGGCCTTCGCCAGTTCTTCGGGCGACAACTGCCGGTGCGTGGTCGAAGCCGGGTGCGTCGCCAGCGAGCGCACGTCGCCGATGTTCACGAGCCGCGTGAAGAGCTTCAACGCATCGAGGAATTTCGCGCCGCCTTCACGGCCGCTGCCGATGCCGAAAGTCAGCACGCCGCTGGACTTGCCGCCGAAGTACTTCTGCGCCAACGCGTAGTCCGGGTGGTCTTCGAGCGCTGCGTAGTTGACCCAGTTCACGGCCTTGTGCGCCTTCAAGTGCTGCGCCACCTTGAGCGCATTGCTGCTGATGCGGTCCATGCGCAGCGCCAGCGTCTCGATGCCCTGCAGGATCAGGAAGGCGTTGAACGGCGAGATGGCCGCGCCCGTGTTGCGCAGCGGCACCACGCGCGCACGGCCGATATACGCGGCCGGGCCCAGCGCCTCGGTGTAGACCACGCCGTGATAACTCACGTCGGGCTCGTTCAGGCGCTTGAAGCGCGCCTTGTGCTCGGCCCACGGGAACTTGCCCGAATCGACGATGGCACCGCCGATGCTGGTGCCGTGGCCGCCCAGGTACTTGGTGAGCGAGTGCACCACGATGTCGGCGCCATGCGCGATGGGCCGGCTCAGGTACGGCGAAGGCACGGTGTTGTCCACGATCAGCGGCACGCCGTGGCGGTGGGCGATCTCGGCGATGGCCGCAATGTCGGTCACGTTGCCCGCGGGGTTGCCGAGCGACTCGACGAACACCGCCTTGGTCTTGTCGTCGAAGAGCTTTTCGAAGCTGCTCGGATCGCGGTGGTCCGCAAAGCGCGTGGTGATGCCGAACTGCGGCAGCGTGTGCGCAAAGAGGTTGTAGGTGCCCCCGTAGAGCGCGGTGCTGCTCACGATGTTGTCGCCGGCTTCCGCGATGGTCTGGATCGCATAGGTCACGGCCGCCTGGCCCGAGGCCAGCGCGAGCGCCGCGATGCCGCCTTCGAGCGCAGCCACGCGCTGCTCCAGCACGTCCTGCGTCGGGTTGTTGATGCGGGTGTAGATGTTGCCCGGCACCTTCAGGTCGAACAGGTCTGCGCCGTGCTGCGCGCTGTCGAAGGCGTAGGCCACGGTCTGGTAGATCGGCGGCGCGACGGCGCGGGTGGTCGGCTCGGGCGAGTAGCCGGCGTGCACCGACAGGGTTTCGAATTTCCAGTTCTGCGACATGGGGACTGCCTTTCGGGAAAAGAGGAAGGAAGACTCAGATCGCCCAGCGCAGTGCGTGCGCGGGTGTTCCGAGCCAGCTGGCGTCGGCGCTGCTTTCGGCCTCTTCGGGAGTTCCGGGCTTTTGCAGCACCCTGTCGAGGATGCGTTTTTCGATGGCCGCGAAGGCCGGGTCGCCCTGCGAGCGCGGGCGTGCGAGAGCGATGTTTTCGTCGAGCGCGATACGGCCGTCTTCGATCAGGATCACGCGGTCCGCCAGCGCCACGGCTTCCTGCACGTCGTGCGTCACCAGCAAGGCGGTGAAGCGATGGCGCTGCCAGAGGTTCTCGATGAGCCGGTGCATCTCGATGCGGGTGAGCGCGTCGAGCGCGCCCAGCGGCTCGTCCAGCAGCAGGAGGCGCGGGTGGTGCACCAGCGCCCGTGCGAGCGACACGCGCTGGCGCTGTCCGCCCGACAGGCGCGCCGGCCATTCGTTCTCGCGGTCGGCCAGACCCACCTGCGCGAGCACTTCCTTGCCGCGCGGCTTGGCGTCGTTCGACAGGCCCAGCGTCACGTTGTCGAGCACGCGGCGCCAGGGCAGCAGGCGCGCCTCCTGAAACATGATGCGGGTGTCGTCGTGCAGGCCGTTCACGGCCTTGCCATCGGTGTAGAGACCACCGGAGGTCGCTTCTTCCAGGCCGGCAATCAGCCGCAGCAGCGTGCTCTTGCCGCAACCGCTGCGCCCCACGATGGCGATGAACTGGCCGGGCTCGATGGTGAGCTTGGTGTTGCGCAGCACGTCCCGCGTGCCGTAGCGCTTGTGCAGGCCGCGCGCTTCGAGGCGCACGCCGCCAGCGATGGCCTGGGCCTGGGGTTGGATGTCTTTCAGAACGGCACTCATGGCTTCAGGCTCCGGGTTTGAACAGCGCGACGTCGAGCGCATTGAGTTTTCGGGGCAGCAGCTTCTCGCCGAAGAAGGCATCGGCGATGCGCTGCTGCTCGGTCAGGCCGTCGGCCACGACCGGGCGCACCGCGTAGCTGCGGCGGCTGTTGGCTTGTTCGATGGTGGCGGCGTCCAGGCCCCACACCGGGGACAGCAGCGCGGCGGCCTCCTTCGGGTTCTGCTTGACCCACTTGCCGGTCTTCTCGAGTTCGGCGTAGACCACGCGCAGCACATCGGGCCGCGCCTTCGCGAACTTGGTGCTCGCAAGGTAGTAGCGCTGGTACGACGCGATGCCTGCGCCGTCGGCCAGCACGCGCACCTTCGACTGGTGCTGCGCCGCGGCGAGGAACGGGTCCCACACGACCCATGCGTCGATCGCGCCCTTCTCGAAAGCGGCGCGCCCGTCTGCGGGCGTGAGGTAGGCGGGCACGATGTCCTTGAACGAAAGCCCGGCCTTCTCCAGTGCGGCGATCAGCAGGTAATGCGCGCCGGCCGCCTTCGCGAAGCCGACCTTCTTGCCCTTCAGGTCGGCCACGGTCTTGATCGGCGAGTCTTCGCGCACGACGATGGCCTGCGCAGCGGGCGACGGCGCTTCCTGCGCGATGAAGGTCAGTTCGGCACCAGCGGCCTGTGCGAACACGGGCACCGTGTCGGCCACGTCGGCGCTGATGTCGAGGTTGTCCAGGTTCAGCGCTTCGAGCAGCGGCAGGCCGCTGGTGAACTCGTGCCAACTCAGCGTGGCGTTGAGCGGCGCGAGCTGCTTCTCCAGCGTGCCCTGGGCCTTCAGCAACGCCGTCAGCGTCGACGACTTCTGGTAGCCGAAGCGCACGGCGACGGGTCGCGGCGCAACGCCCTGTGCCCACACGGCACCGGCGCCGAGCGCACCCAGCGTGGCGATGACCGCGCGGCGGGAAATGGAGTGGTTGTTCATCTGCCCTGCCCTCACTTCGGCTTCTTCTGGTAGCCGGGATGCCAGCGCAGCCACCATTGCTCCAGGCCGCGCGCGAACAGGTCGGCCAGCTTGCCGAGCAGCGCATACAGGAGGATGCCCACCAGCACGATGTCGGTCTGCAGGAACTCGCGGGCGTTCATCGTGAGGTACCCGATGCCGGCCTGCGCCGAGATGGTCTCGGCCACGATCAGGATCACCCACATGAGGCCCAGCGAGAAGCGCAGCCCCACGAGGATCGACGACAGCGCGCCCGGCAGGATCACCTCGCGGTACAACTGCCAACGGCTGAGGCCGTAGGTGCGGCCCATCTCGATCAGTTGCGGATCGACGTTGCGGATGCCGTGGAAGGTGTTGAGGTAGATCGGAAAGAACACCGACACCGAGATCAGGAACAGCTTGGCCGATTCATCGATGCCGAACCACAGGATGACGAGCGGAATCAGCGCGAGCGCGGGGATGTTGCGCACCATCTGGATGGTCGAGTCGAGCAGCGTCTCGGCGAACTTCACCGAGCCCGTGAGCAGGCCCAGCGCCAGTCCGGCGCCGCCACCGATGGCCAGGCCCGCGAGCGCACGGCCCGCACTGACCTTCACATGCGTCCAGAGTTCGCCGGACACGGTGAGAGACCACGCGGCCTTGACCACGTCCACCGGTGCCGGCAGCACGCGCGTCGACAGCCAGCCGAGCGACGAGGCGATCTGCCAGAACACGATAAGCCCCACCGGCACGAGCCAGGGAACGAGGCGGCCCGCGACGTTGAGGCCGAAGGCCTTGAAAGCGTTGCCGGTCGCGGCATCGGAAGCGGTCGAAGCCACAGGAAGCTCCTGCACTTGTTCAGTCATGAGGATTCCTTGTTCAGCTTTGCGAGACGAGGCGCGAAGGTGCGTCGAGGTTGGCGACGACCTCGCCGAACGGACCGCTCAACGAACCGCCGGCCAGCCGCGCCTGCGCCTTGCGCGAAAGCAGCGGGAACACCAACTCGGCGAAGCGATAGGCCTCTTCGAGGTGCGGGTAGCCCGAAAGAATGAATTTGTCGAGGCCGAGCGCCGCGTACTCCTCGATGCGCGCAGCGACGGTCTTGGCGTCGCCCACGAGCGCCGTGCCGGCACCGCCGCGCACGAGCCCCACGCCGGCCCACAGGTTCGGGGAAATTTCCAGCTCGGCGCGCGAGCGCTTCGCACCACCCGCATGCAGCGCGGCCATGCGGCGCTGGCCTTCGGAGTCCATGCGCGCGAAGGCGGCCTGGGCGCGGATGACGGTGTCGTCGTCCACGCGGCTGATCAGTTCCTCGGCGGCCTTCCAGGCGGCGTCTTCGGTCTCGCGCACGATCACGTGCAGGCGAATGCCGAACTCGACACGGCGGCCTTGCTTCTCGGCACGGGCGCGCACGTCGGCGATCTTCTTCGACACTTCGGCCGGCGGCTCGCCCCACGTCAGGTATGCATCGACCTGCTCTGCCGCGAGGTCGTGCGCGGCAGCCGACGAGCCGCCGAACCACACGGGTGGGTACGGCGTCTGCACCGGCGGATACAGCAGCTTGGCCCCCTTCACGCTCAGGTGCCTGCCTTCGAAGTCGTAGCCCTGGCCGTCGTGGCTGCGCGCGAGGATCTCGCGCCAGATTCGGATGAATTCCGCCGACTGCTCGTAGCGCGATGCGTGGTCCAGGTACACGCCGTCGCCTTCGAGCTCGGCCTGGTCACCACCGGTCACGAGGTTCACGAGCAGGCGTCCGCCCGAGAGGCGGTCGAAGGTTGCGGCCATGCGCGCAGCCAGGCTCGGCTGGTGCAGGCCCGGGCGCACGGCGACCAGGAACTTGAGCTTCTTCGTCGAGCCGATGAGGCTGGAGGCGATCACCCACGGGTCTTCGCAAGAACGGCCGGTGGGAATCAGCACACCTTCGTAGCCGAGGTTGTCGGCCGCGCCGGCGATCTGCTGCAGGTAGGCCAGGTCGACGGGGCGCGCGCCTTCGCTCGTGCCGAGGTAGCGGCTGTCGCCGTGCGTGGGGAGGAACCAGAAGATCTGCATCACGCGACTCCCGCGCCGGCGGCTTCGAGCACGTTGATCTTCCTGGGGATCAGCTTGAGTTCGAAGAAGGTATCGGCGATCTTTTGCTGCTCGGCCAGGATGGCCTTGGTGATCGGTGTGATGCCGTAAGGCGTGCGGGCCGTGGTGATATCGGCCACCGGCTTGGGCAGGCCCCACAAGGCAGCCAGTTCGGCAGCGAGTTCGCCCTTGTTCGCGGAGCCCCAGGCTTCGATCTTGTTGATCTCTTCGACCGCGATGGCGATCACGTCGGCATTCTTCGCCACGTAGTCGAGCGACGAGAAGTAGTAGGCCCGGTTGCCCACCACGCCCGTGGCGTCGGCGAGGATGCGCGCATCGAGCGCCTTCTCCGCGGCGGCCAGGAACGGGTCCCAGATCACCCAGGCATCGACCGAGCCCTTTTCGAAGGCGGCGCGTGCATCGGCCGGCGGCAGAAAAGCCACGTTCAGGTCGGCATACGAGAGGCCGTGCTTCTCGAACAGCTTGACGATGAAGTAGTGGACGTTCGAGCCCTTGTTGAGCGCGATCTTCTTGCCCTTGAGGTCGGCAACGGTCTTGATGGCGGAGCCCTTGGGCACCAGCACGGCCTCGGCCTGCGGACGGTGCTGCGTGGCGGCCACGTAGGCCAGCGGCGCACCGGCGGCCTGCGCGAAGATGGGCGGCGCTTCGCCGACATCGCCGAAGTCGATCGAGCCGACATTGAGCGCTTCGAGCTGCACCGGGCCGGCCGTGAACTCGGTCCACTTGACCGTGACGCCCAGCGGCGCAAGCCGCTTCTCGAGCGTGCCGCGGCCCTTGAGGATGTTGAGCGTGCCCTTCTGGTTGCCGATGCGGAATTGGCGTGCGGGCGCCTGGGCCAGCGCGGCGAACGAAGGCAGCGCGATGGCTGCGGCGGCTGCGGCGCCCTGGATCAGGCGTCGTCGGGGAATGGAGATGCGGGTCATGGCGTGGTGCTCGAAAAATGAGGTTCAGGGCTGGGCCGCGACGACGGCGTCGCTGACCTTGATGGGCTTGGGAATGAGCTTCAGCGCGAAGAAGGTGTCGGCGATCTGCTGCTGGCCGGCCGCCACGGCGGGCGTGATCGGCTTCACGTTGAACTCGTAGCGGCGCAGCGCCAGCTCGACCACGTCGACCGGCAGGCCCTGCAGCGGCGCGATCTGCTCGGCCGCCTGGCGCAGGTTCTTCTTGAGCCAGATGCCCTGCTCCACCGAATCGGCGAAGAGCGCGTCGATGACCTTCGGGTTGTTCTTCACGAAGCCGCGCTCGCCCAGGTAGAACTGGTAGTTGTTGACCACGTCGGTGGTGCCACCCGTGCCATCCGCCAGCACACGGGCGCCGGTGGCTTTTTCGGCAGCGGCCTGGAACGGATCCCAGATCACCCACGCATCGACGTTCCTGCTCTCGAAGGCGGCGCGGCCGTCGGCCGGCGCGAGGTACACGGGCTGGATGTCGGAGAGCTTCAGGCCGTTCTTCTCTAGCTGCTTCACGAGCAGGTAGTGCACGTTGCTGCCCTTGTTGAGCGCGACCTTCTTGCCCTTCAGGTCGGCGACGGACCTGATGGGCGAATCTTTCGTGACCAGGATCGCCTCGGCGCGCGGCGCCGCCGGGTCGTAGCCGAAGTAGACGAACTTGGCCCCCGCGGCCTGCGCGAAGATGGGTGGCGCCTCGCCGACATAGCCCACGTCGACCGCGCCGACGTTCAGGCCTTCGAGCAGCTGCGGGCCGGCCGGAAACTCGACCCACTTCACTCCAAAGCCCAGCGGCGCGAGCTTCTTCTCGAGCGTGCCCTGCGCCTTCTGCAGCACGAAGAGGCTGGCGGATTTCTGATAGCCGATGCGCAGCTCGCCCTTGGGCTTGCCCTGGGCATGCGCCGAGGCGACGGAAATGAAGCTCACGATCAGCGCGATGGCGGCAACCACGACGGTGCTGATGGCGAGATCGCGCAAGGCCTGCCAGATCGAGCGGGGCGGTGCGTCGAACGCGGAGTCTTCGGTGGCAACGGGGTTCATGCGGGAGTTCCTTGGTGCAAAACTTCGGACAAAGCTATCCCTCAGCGGCCAACAGGCAGCTTTGGAGTCTTTCGAGAAACACCGAGGAACCGGCTTTGCCGGGCCTCAGGTGTTGCCCCCGGTAGGGGGTTGGCGAAGCGACACGAAGTGCGCGCAGCCTGGGGGCGAGCCCTCAAACACTACATCGCACGCGGGAGAACGGCACGGGCTCGAAGCCGTGTGTCGCTGGCAGCTTCAGGCCTTCGGTCGCAAGCACCTCGACGGCCTCGTTGAGTCGCTCGGCCAGGTCGTTGTGCACCTGGTAGGCGTTCTCGGGCGTCAATGCGATCTGCGAGTCGCTCGCGTAGACGCCCGGCAGGATGTGGCGCGCCGCCAGCGACTGCAGCACGGGCCGCAGCGCGTAGTCGAGCGCAAGCATGTGGTGGGGGCTGCCGCCGGTGGCCAGCGGCAACACGGTCTTGCCCTTGAGCGCGTTCTGCGCGAGCAGGTCCAGAAAGACCTTCAGCACGCCGCTGTAGGCCGCCTTGTAGACGGGCGTGGCCACCACGATCACGCGGGCCGCCGCCACCTGCGCAATGGCGCGTTCGATGGCCGGATGGGTCCATTCGGCGAGCAGCAGCGCCTGCGCGGGCAAGTCGCGGATAAAGAGCCGTTCGATGCGGGCATGGCGTTTGGCCAGTCGGTCGCCCACGGCCTCCAGCAAGGCGGTGGAGCGGGACGGGGCCGAGGGGCTGCCGGCGATCAGGAGAACGGACACTGGAGGCTTTCGGTTTTCTTCGGAAATTCAGGGCGTGCCGGGTCACGGCGCCCACGAAATGGGCACCCCGAGAGCCGGCCTGGCAGCGCGGGTTACTTTTGTTTTGTCGTGTAGATCTGGTCGAAGGAGGCACCGTCTGCAAAGTGCTCCTTGTCGGCCTTCGCCCAGCCGCCGAAGGCCTGGTCGATGGTCACCAGCGTGAGCTTGGGGAACTGCTTGTCGTACTTGGCCTTGGCCTTCTCCGACGTCGGGCGGTAGAAGTTGCGGCCTGCGATGTCCTGGCCTTCGTCGGAGTACAGGTACTTCAGGTACTCCTCGGCCACGGCGCGTGTGCCCTTCTTGTCGACGACCTTGTCGATCACCGACACGCTGGGCTCGGCCAGGATGGAGATGGACGGCACGACGATCTCGAACTTGTCCGGACCGAATTCCTTCAGCGCCAGGAAGGCTTCGTTTTCCCAGGCCAGCAGCACGTCGCCCACGCCGCGCTGCACGAAGGTGATGGTCGAGCCTCGCGCGCCGGTGTCCAGCACGGGCACATTCTTGAACAGGTTGCCGATGTATTCCTTGGCCTTGGCATCGCCGCCGTACTTGCGCTTGGCGAATTCCCAGGCGGCCAGGTAGTTCCAGCGGGCGCCGCCCGAGGTCTTGGGGTTGGGGGTGATCACCTGCACGCCGGGCTTGACCAGGTCGTCCCAGTCCTTCAGGCCCTTGGGGTTGCCCTTCTTCACCAGGAACACGATGGTCGAGGTGTAGGGGGCCGAATTGAGCGGCAGGCGCTTCTGCCAGTCGGCCTTGACCAGGCCGCCGTGGGTAACGAGCGCATCGATGTCGCCACCCAGTGCCAGCGTCGCCACGTCGGCATCGATGCCGTCGATGATCGAGCGGGCCTGCTTGCCCGAGCCGCCGTGCGACTGCTTGACGGTGACATCCTGGCCGGTCTTGGCCTTCCAGTACTTGGCGAAGGCCTGGTTGTAGTCCACGTAGAGCTCGCGCGTCGGGTCGTACGACACGTTCAGCAGCGTCACGGGCCCCTTGGCGGCGGCCGCGCCTTGCTGGGCGAACGTCGGCAACGCCGAGAGGGCCATGGCGCCGGCCACGCCGGCACCCAGGGAAAGCTTGATAAAGTCGCGGCGAAGGCTCATGGTGTCTTGCTCTAAAAAGGCATATCAATGAAGCTGCGTATTCTCAATACGACATATAGAAACTGGAACGACCAAGTTTTCAGTTCTAAATAGCGAAATCAACTAAGCGGACACGCTTACCCACTCAAGAGGCAAAAAAATGGCACGCATGGTTCAGTGCATCAAGCTCGGCAAAGAGGCCGAAGGGCTCGACTTCCCGCCCTATCCCGGCGACCTGGGCAAGCGCCTGTGGGAAAACGTCAGCAAGGAAGCCTGGGCCGCCTGGCTCAAGCAACAGACCATGCTGGTCAATGAAAACCGGCTGAACCTGGCCGATCTGCGCGCCCGCCAGTACCTGGCGCGACAGATGGAAAAGCACTTCTTCGGCGAAGGCGCCGACGTGGCCCAGGGCTACGTGCCCCCTCCAGCGGCCTGAGCTTCACTGCCCGCCGTGACCGCTGAGCCAGTGGCCTGGCGTTCCGACGGCGTCCCTCGCAGCGAACGCTTCGACGACATCTATCACACCGAAACCGGGGCACTGGCGCAGGCTCGCCATGTATTCTTGGGCGGCTGTGGCCTGCCGCAAGCCTGGGCCGGGCAGCCGCAATGGCGGATTCTCGAGACCGGCTTCGGGCTGGGCCTCAATTTCCTGACAACCTGGCAGGCCTGGCGTGCGGACGCCGATCGGCCGCGGATGCTGCATTTCGTCTCGGTCGAGGCGCATCCGGTCGGCGCCGGCGATCTCTTGCGGGCCGCCGAGGCGTATCCGGAACTGGCGTCGCTGGCCCAGGAACTGGTCGGGCAGTGGCATGGGCTGCTGCCGGGCTTTCATCGCCTCGCCTTCGACGAAGGCCGCGTCCTGCTCACCCTGTGCATCGGCGACGTGCAGGCCATGCTGCGCGCCCAGCGCTTCGAGGCCGACAGCCTTTTTCTCGATGGCTTCAGCCCGCAGCAGAACCCGGCGATGTGGTCGCCCGACACGCTGAAGGCGGTGTCGCGCTTTGCCCGCCAAGGCACGGGCCTCGCCACCTGGACCTATGCGCGCGCGGTGCGGGATGCGCTCTCGCAGAACGGTTTCCAGCTCGAACGGCGCCAAGGCCTGCCGCCCAAACGCGACTGCCTCGGCGGCGTGTTCGCGCCGGCCTGGACGGTGCGGCGTCGCGGGCCAGTGCCCGAGCGGATCGCGACGCCGGGCCGCTGTGCAGTGATCGGTGCCGGTCTCGCGGGTGCTGCGGTGGCCGCGAGCCTTGCGCGGCGCGGATGGCGGGTCACGGTGCTCGATGCGGCCTCGCGTCCTGCCTCCGGCGCTTCCGGCCTGCCGGTCGGCGTGCTGGCGCCCCATGTGTCGCCCGACGACGCCCTGCTCTCGCGCCTCACGCGCGCGGGCATCCGCGCCACCTGGATCGAACTGGAACGACTGCTGCAAGAAGGCCGCGACTGGCGCGCCAGCGGCGTGCTGGAACGGCGGCCCGAAGGCGACACGCGCGTGCCTGCCGGCTGGAGCGACAGCGGCCCCAACGAATCGTGGTCCGCGAGTACCGGGCAGTTGGCCGCAGCCGGCCTGCCGGCCGACGCGCCTGCAATCTGGCATGGCCGTGCCGGCTGGGTGCGTCCGTCGCGGTTGATCGACGCCTGGTTGCGTGAGCCGGGTGTCGAGTTCCGCGGCAATGCCTCGGTGGCGCGGGCAGCCCGAAACGCCGACGGCTGGCAGCTGTTCGACGCGGCAGACCAGTTGCTGATCGCAGCGGACCGCGTGGTCGTCGCCGCCGGATTCGAGTCGGGCCGCTTCGCCCCGGAGCTGCCGCTGCAGCCGGTGCGCGGCCAGGTCGCGTGGGGCCATCTCAACGCTGGCGCCCTTCCGTCCACCCCGCTCAACGGTGACGGCCACCTGATCGCCCGTGTGCCCGATGCCGAAGAAGGCCCCCTGCTCTGGCTGGCCGGTGCCACCTTCGACCGCGACAGCACGGACCTCGCCGCGAACACCGACGACAGCACCGCGAACCGCGACCGCCTCGCCCGGCTGCACCCCGCAGCGGCCGCCGCACTGGCGCCCGCCTTCGAGCGCGGCGAAGTCAACACCTGGGTCGGTGTGCGCTGCGCCTCGGGCGACCGGCGCCCGCTGGTCGGCCCGTTGAGCGAAGCGGCGAGCGGCCTCTGGGCCTGCACCGCCTTGGGTTCGCGCGGCCTCAGCTTCGCGGCCCTGTGCGCCGAACTGCTGGCCGCCCAATGGCATGGCGAGCCGCTGCCATTGCCCGCCACGCTGGCCAAGGCGCTCGGCACGCAGCGCCTCTGAGCGATCCGCTCAGGCCGAGCCCGCAGCCCGCCAAGCCATCAGTAGCGCCATGCAGATCACCAGCACGAGGAAGTATTTGCGCAGCGCCCGCTCCTCGAGCCGCGTGGCAAGCCGCGCCCCCGCCGCCGTGCCGATCCACAGCCCGACGACGACAACCCCCAGCAACACCCACGGCAGCCCATCCCCCACGCTCGCATAGACGAACACTGCCGGTAGCGCCAGCGGAAGCACGTTGACCGCGAGGCTTACCGCCTGCGCCCGGTGCTGCGAATAGCGCAGCGCCACCGTCAGCAGCGCCGTGATGGCGAGCCCGCCGCCGATGCCGAGCAGGCCCGACGATGCGCCGGCCACCA
Organism: Variovorax boronicumulans; assembly: GCF_030812215.1. Taxonomy (GTDB): domain Bacteria; phylum Pseudomonadota; class Gammaproteobacteria; order Burkholderiales; family Burkholderiaceae_C; genus Variovorax; species Variovorax boronicumulans_C. The sequence continues at coordinate 140,081 of NZ_JAUSSG010000010.1, forward strand.
CGCCCACCAGTGCCAGCGCGACCACAGACCCGCGCGGCTCCGCGGGCAGGACCGCGTCCACGCCTTGCGGCGCAGGCGACTTCAGCACGACGAGCGCCACCAGCACCAGCAGGTAGCCCACGAACATCCAGCGCAGCGTCGCATCCGCCAGTTGGTTGGCGCCGCGCGCCCCGAGGTACGCGCCAGCCAGGAAGCCCAGCGAGATCCAGACCACCGTGCGCCACGACGCCCCGTGCCCCGACACGCGATAGCGCAGGAACCCCGCAAGACTGGTCGGCACCAGCTGCGCCGCGAGCGAGATCGCCTGCGCATCGTGCTGGCCCAGCCCCGGCATGAGCGCCAGCGCGGGCACCAGCGCCCCGCCAGGACTCACGCCCAGCAGCCCTGCCACCGCGCCCGAAAACACACCGATCGCCAGGCCGCCCAGCCACTGGAGGACGCTGAACGATTCGAGCATCGAAGGCCAGTCAGGCGCCGGCCTGCCCCGAAGGCGCCAGCAGGTGGTCGATCCGGCTGTCTCCATAGGTGCGCACCACCTCGGAGATCACCACCTTGTAGCCATCGAGCCAGTTCGACTGGGCCGCCTTGGCTTGCTGGTGCACCGGATGACGGATCAGTGCCTGCAGGTTGTCCAGGGAATCCCAGTAATAGACGTTCGACACCAGCCCGTTGCCCGTGTTCTCCCAGGTCTCCTCGCCCAGGTAGCCGGGCAGCGATTTCGCGGCTGCGGCGATGGTCTGGTCGAGGCGGTGGAACTCGTCGTCGAACTGCTTCTTGGCGAAGATGAAGGTGGCGGAATACATGGCAGCCGGAATCCCCTGGATGAACTGGATGGAGGACACGAAAGATCGAGCGGGCGCCGATTCTGCGGCATGCGGCCCGACAAACCACCACTTGCCGTGCGAACGCGTGAGAATGCCCCATGGCCATCCAGTACGACATCACGCACACCACCATCTATCGCTACAACAAGCCGGTCACCTTCGGTTTGCACCGGGTGATGTTCCGGCCCCGCGACAGCCACGACCTGCGCGTGCTCGCCACCGACCTGCAGGTGAGCCCCCAGGCCTTCACACGGCTCATTCAAGACCCGCATTCCAACTCCGTCGCGCTGGTGCAGCCGATGGGCGAAGCGACCGAGCTGCGCATCGTGTGCTCGTTCACCATCGAGCATGTGCCTGCCCAGCAAGACCAGCTCGCGCTCGATCCGGCCGCCGAATTCCTGCCCTTCGCCTACTCGGTGCAGGAGCGCCTGGACCTCGAACATTACCTGCGTCCGCACCATGAAGACGACGCCAGCGGCACGCTGATCCGCTGGGCGCACCAGTTCCTGCACAGCGACAAGCCCAACAACACGCGCGAAGTGCTCACGCGCATGAACGCGCACATCGGCCAGAGCCTCGAATACAAGGCGCGCGACGAAGAAGGCACGCAAACGCCGCTGGCCACGCTGGCGCTGGGCAGCGGCAGTTGCCGCGACTACGCGCTGCTGATGATGGAAGCCGCGCGCCGCCTGGGCATCGCGACCCGTTTTGTCTCCGGCTACCTCTACGACGCCGCACTCGACCGCGCGGCGCAGTCCCCGGGCGAGTCGATGACCGGCGCCGGCACCACGCACGCCTGGCTGCAGGCGTACCTGCCGGGCATCGGCTGGCTGGCGTTCGATCCGACCAACAACCTCATGGGCAGCGGGCAGCTCATCCGCGTGGGCGTCACGCGCGATCCGGCGCAGGCCGCGCCGATCTCGGGCAGTTGGTATGGGGACGCCGAGGCCTACGAAGGCCTGGAGGCGACGGTGGTGGTCACCCGCCGCAAGGGCTGATCTCTCCCAGAGGTTCTGCGGGGGTGTCGCGCAGGAGATAGCAGGTACGGGAAAGCCCGGGCCGATGCGCCCGGCATCGCCCCTACGCTGCGCCGCCGGTCCAGCGAAATAGCACGGTCGTTCTTCATGGCGGCCCGCGTGTCGCTGCGCCGGTGATCTTCCCAACCAAGACCCATAAGAACGGAGAGAGACACCCCATGCATTCCGCGCGCCTGACACTCCTTGCCCTCGCCGCCAGCCTCGCCGTCGCATCCTGCGGCGGTGGTGGCGGTGGAAACGGTTTTTCCTTCACGCCGCTGCCGCCGGCTCCAGCGCCGGCCCCGTCGGGTCCGCCCCCTCCCGCACCACCGCCCGGACCGATCGCGGAAGAAACCCGCCTGCAGGATGGGCGCAATTCCTTCGCGCCCGCCGACCCATCGGCCACCACCTTCGCGGCCCTCAAGGCCGACGCCAGCGACAAAATCGACAACGCCACCACCAGCCGCTGGGCTGGCATGCTGGGCGGCGCGCAGTACCACATCGAAGTGCCGGCCGCCTGGAACGGCAAGCTCGTGATGTACGCGCACGGCTATGCGGGTGAAACCAACGTGCTGTCGGTGAGCGACCCGTCGATCCGCCGCTACCTGATCCAGAACGGCTACGCCTGGGCCGCATCGAGCTACAGCAAGAACTTCTACGACGTGCGTGCCGGCGTGGAAGACACCAACGCCCTCGCGCTGCAGTTCAACGCCATCGCCAAGGCCAATGGCCGCGAACTGGCCGCCCCGGGCAAGACCTTCATCACGGGCCATTCGATGGGTGGCCACATCACCGCGGCGGCCATCGAGGACGAAACCTACGCCACTGCCAACCACAAGGTGAAGTACGACGGCGCGGTGCCGATGTGCGGTGTGCTCGGCGACACCGAGTTGTTCGACTACTTCGCCGGCGCGCAGGTGACGGCACAGGCGCTGGCGGGCCAAGCGAGCTACCCGACGCCGAAATGGGCCGAGATCGTGGGCCAGGTCACGCCGGCGCTGTTCGACACGTTCACGGCAGCATCGATCGATCCCAGCACACCGGCGGGAGACAAGTACGCCCTTGTTGTCATGAACCTGACCGGGGGCCCGCGTCCTCTGTTCGATCTGGGCCTGGGCATCGGTCGCTCCTTCCAGGCGGTGTGGGGTGTGTTCGGCAGCGACGGCACGGTCAACGGCATCCTCAACAAGAGCACGCTCGACACCAATCGCTTCACCTACGTCATCAACGGCGACCCCGTGAGCACGGAAGCGCTGAACGCCTCGGTGCAGAAGCTGACGACGGTGGCAGACGCCAACCGCCTGCGCACCGACGGCTTGCGCTGGATCCCCAAGACGGCCGGGGAGTTCAAGGTTCCGGTGGTCACGCTGCACACGCTCGGGGATCTCTACGTTCCCTTCAGCATGGAACAGATCTACAACAAGCGCGTGGCGGCCAAGGGCAACAGCGACTGGCTCGTGCAGCGCGCAATCCGCGGCATCACCCACTGCGACTTCACCATCAAGGAGCAGGAGGAAGCCTTCGCCGCGATGGTGCAGTGGGAGCTGGACAAGGTGAAGCCGGCGGGCGACGACGTGGTGACGCCGGGCACGGTGGCGAATCCGCTCTACGGTTGCGCGTTCACACGGAATGCGTCGAGCCCCGACGACAGCCAGTCAATCAAGGATGTGCGCGCCCAACTGGCCGTCGCCAGGAGCTGCCTGCCACCGTGAGCGGACTTCGCACCTGAGCTGGCGAATCATCGGCCGGGCGGCACCACCGCCCGCGCCGCTGCAAGCTTCGCTTCCAGCTCCGCGACAAGCGTCCTCGCCTCGTCGCCTTCCGGAATGTCCCTGCCGCTGTCGCGCCATGCGACAGCGCTCTTGAACCCCTCAGCCTCCGCCTGCCGGCGAAACCACATCCCCTCGGGGTTGTGCCGCGTGATGCCGTCGAATACGGTGGCGAACATCTGCGTCTGCTCCAACCCCATCGAATGCCACACCTGGTTGACGACCAGCTTGTGCATCATCAAATGGGAACGCGGCACGCCTGCGATGCGCTGTGCGAGCTTCAGCGTGGCGTCGTCGAGTCGGTCGGCCGGCACCGAGAAATTGGCAAGGCCCCATTCGGCCGCCTGCGCGCCGTCGATGGTGTCGCCGGTGAACATCAGTTGCTTGGCGCGCATGGCACCGAGCCGGTAGGTCCACATCGCCGTGGTCGGGCAGCCCCACACGCGTGTGGGCATATAGCCGATGCGCGCGTCGTCGGCCATGGTCAGCAGGTCGCAGCACAGCGCGATGTCGCTGCCGCCGGCCACCGCGTAGCCGTGCACCTTGGCGATGGTGGGCTTGCGGCAGCGCCACAGGGCCATGAAGTCGTCGGTGTTGCGCTTCATGGCGGCGTAGTCGAGCATCGGGTCCCAGGGCGTTTTCTCCTGCCGGCACGGGTGATCGCCCTCGCCTTCGCGGCCGTGCCCTTCGGCGTAGTCGCCGAGGTCGTAGCCGGCACAGAAGGCACGGCCCGCGCCTTCGACCACGATGACATGCACCTCGTCGTCCGCCTCGGCCCACTCGACCGCCTGGCGGATTTCCGCGGGCGTGGTGTCGCCGATGGCGTTGAGCTTCTCGGGGCGGTTGAGCACGAGGCGCGCGATGCGCGGATGCTGCGGGTCCTTGTCGATCAGGACGGTCTTGAAGGCGGGCATGGTCTTGTGTCTCCTGGGGTTGGGGCGCGATGCTCTTGTAGCATCGCCCCCGGACCAACCGGCACAGGCAAACCACGGGGGAGCACCACGCGATGACCGCGACATTCAGGATTTCCGAAGACGACTACGTCGATGCGATGCGGCTCTACGGACGGCTGCCACGCCTGGCGAAATGGATGGTGATCGCGATCGCCGTCGGGCTGCTGCTGGCCGCGATCTTCGGTTCGCGGCAGATCCAGTCGGGCGCGCTGGGCGGCCTCGTCGGCGGCACGCTGGTGCTGCTGGCCATGCGCTACGTGGCGCTGCCGATGAGCGCACGCCGCCACTACCGCAAGTACAAGGCGATCCAGGACGAGTTCTCGGTCGAGCTGCAAGACGATGCCCTGCGCCTCTGGGCCCCGCATGGCGAGAGCCGGATCATCTGGACGAACCTGCTCAAGTGGCGCCAGGACGAGCGCTTCGTGCTGCTCTACCTGATGCCGCGCCTCTTTCATGTGCTGCCCAAATCGGTAGCGGCGCAAGGCTTCGATGTGGCCGCGCTCGTCGAGCGGCTGGACCGCCACGTCGGCCCGGAGACCTGAAAGAAGCGTTTCAGCCGCCCTGTGCGCCGCTCAACTGAAAGCGGAACACCGCGCCCTTGCCCGCCTGCGGCACCAGCCGGATGTCGCTGCCATGCAGTTGCAGGATGCGCTGCACGATCACCAACCCCAGCCCGCCGCTGCTGGAGCCGTCGCTGCGCGCACCGCTCATGAACACGGGCCGCACGAAGAGCCCCTTCTGCAGCTCGCCCGGAATGCCCGGCCCCGTGTCGCTCACCTGCACCGCGACGCCGGCCACACCGGTAGTTGCGGGCCGCAGCTGCACCTCGATCTCGCCGCCGGGCGGCGTGTGGCGGATGGCGTTGTCCAGCAGGTTGGTCAGCACGCGCTCGATCATCCCGAGGTCGGCCGACACCACCGGCAGGCCCGGCGCGATGTCGGGTTTGAGCTGCTGGTGCCGCGCCTCGGCCGCGAGCTCGAATTTCTGGAACACGTCCTGCACCAGGTCGGCGAGCGCGAAGTTCTCCTTCTCGGGCTTGACGACGCCGTATTCGAGCCGTGCGAGCTCGAACAGCTCCTGCGCGAGCCGGCCCACCTTGCGGCTCTGGCCGAGCGCGATTTCCAGGTAGCGCCGGCGCTCTTCGTCGCTGAGCGTGCCGGCCTTGAGCAGCAGCGTTTCGAGATAACCGTGCAGCGAAGTGAGCGGCGTGCGCAGGTCGTGCGAGATGTTGGCGAAGAGCTCGCGGCGCTGCTGGTCCGAAAGCGTGAGCTCGCGCCATTGCTCGGCGATGCGGCGCGTCATCTGCGTGAAGGCCTGGCCCAGCAACGCGATCTCGTCGTGGCCTTGAGACAGCCTTTCCAGCGTGGGCGCTTCGCTTTCGAGCGAGGCGATGCCTTCGGTCTCGAAACGCTTGACCGCCTTCGTCAACTCGCGCAGCGGCCGGGTAATGAGCCGGAAAGCCGCCAGCCCCGCGATGAGCCCGAGCAGCGCGACCAGCGCCATCGACCACAGCGTGGTGCGCAGCACGTTGTCGGTCGCGACGTTGGCCGCGAGCGCGTCGTAGTCCTCGCCCTGCAGCACCACGTACACATAGCCGGCATCGCGCCCGCCCATCTTCAGCGGCGCGGCGCTGAACACCTTGGCCGCATCGGCGCTGCGCGGGTCGTCGCCCAGGATGGGCAGCGGCGCGCCCGACAGCAGCTTGCGGATCGGCTCCAGCGCGACGCGCTCGCGCTTCATGTGCCCGGGCGGCGCGGCCTGCGCCTCGATGCGGCCGTCGAGGCCCAGCAGATAGACCTCCACGCTGGGGTTCACCGCCATCAGCTTGTCGAACAGGTCCTTCACCGCGGCCTGGTTCAGGCCGCCGGGTTGCATCAGTTCGGAGTTCTCCGCGATGTGCGCGGCGAGCCCGCCCGAGAGGCGCTGCACCACCTCCTGTTCGTGCAGCCCGCTCGATCGCATCTGCAGCCAGGCCGAAGCGCCATAGCAGGCCAGCAGCAGCACCGCGAACACCATCGAGAGACGGCGAGAAAGCGTGGCCCAAGCCATCACGCACCGCCCTCGTCGCCCGTTCCCGTCGGCGACAACTTATAGCCCCGCCCCCACACGGTGAGGATGCGCCGCGGCTCGGCCGGATCAGCCTCGACCTTCGTGCGCAGCCGGTTGATGTGCGTGTTGACCGTGTGCTCGTACCCGTCGTGCTGGTAGCCCCACACCTGGTTGAGCAGATCGAGCCGCGAGAACACCTTGCCCGGGTTGCGCGCAAAGAAATACAGCAGGTCGAACTCGCGCGGCGTGAGTTCGATGAGCTTGCCGTCCACGCGCACCTCGCGCGCCAGCGGCTCGATGTCCAGGTTGCCCAGCGTGAGGCTGCCCGACTCCATGCGCGCATTGCGCGCCAGCGCGTCGGTGCGCCGCATCAGCGCCTTCACGCGCGCCACCAGTTCCAGCACCGAAAAGGGCTTGGCCAGATAGTCGTCCGCACCCAGCTCCAGCCCGAGGATGCGATGCACTTCGCTCGAGCGCGCGCTGATGATGATGATCGGCGTGTAGCGCGCCATGGCCCGCGCGCGGCGGCAGATCTCGAGGCCATCGACGCCGGGCAGCATCAGGTCGAGCACCAGCGCATCCCAGTTGCCGCGTTCCAGTTCGCGCAGGCCCGCATGGCCGTCGGCGGCGTGTTCGATGGCATAGCCTTCGTCGCGCAGGTGCATGCGCAGCAGCTCGGCGATGTGGGCGTCGTCCTCGACGATCAGCACGCGTTTGGGGGTGTCCATGCCCGCGATTGTCCCGCGATACGGATTCCCGAGTTATCACGATTAATTGAACTTTGCGTGATGAATCGGCCATGGGGTGCGCCCAAGAATCCAGCCCATGAACAGCACCGCCCTCGCAAGCATTGCCCCCGATGCCCGACCCATCCACCCACTGTGGATGCGCATCACGCACTGGCTCAACGCACTGGCCATCCTCGTGCTGGTGACCAGCGGCTGGCGCATCTACAACGCGGCGCCGTTCTTTCCGTTCAGCTTTCCGAACGGGATCACGCTCGGCGGCTGGCTCGGCGGCGCCCTGCAATGGCACTTTGCGGCGATGTGGCTGCTGGTGTTCAACGGCGTCGTATACCTCGCCATCAACATCGCCAGCGGCCGGCTCGCTGCCAAGTTCTTCCCGGTCACGCCGGCCGGCATCTGGCATGACGCGCTTGCCGCGCTCAAGGGCAAGCTCTCGCATGCCGACCCGCGCCGCTACAACAACGTGCAGCGCCTGGCCTACCTGTTCGTGATGCTCGACATCGTGGTGATCGTGCTCTCGGGGCTGGTGCTGTGGAAGTCGGTGCAGTTCGCCGCGCTGCGCGACCTGCTGGGCGGCTACGAGTTCGCGCGCCGCATCCACTTCTTCGGCATGGCCACGCTCGTTGCTTTCGTCGTCTTGCACCTGGTGATGGTGGCGCTCGTGCCCCGCACCCTTCTGACCATGATCCGCGGCCGCGCGCCCAACGCCTGACAAAGCCTGACATGAGAATCTTCAAGGCCCCCAAGATGACCGGCATCGACGGCGATGCCGTGGTGCGCGAAGCCCGCACGCTGATCGCGAAGAACCTCGACCAGCCCGCGCGCCGCGCCTTTCTTCAGCGCTCGCTCACGCTGGGCGGCCTCTCGCTGCTCACGGGCTGCAGCATCAGCGACGACAGCCATGTCGAGGCCGCGCTCTCGAAGATCTCGCGCTTCAACGACAAGGTGCAGGGCCTGATCTTCAGCCCCACGCAGCTCGCGGAGACCTTCCCCGAGTCGATGATCACGCGGCCCTTTCCGTTCAACGCCTACTACGGCGAGGACGAGATCCGCGAAGTCGACGAAGCCACCTACAAGCTCGAAGTGACCGGCATGGTCGCCGACAAGCGCAGCTGGACGCTCGCCGAGTTGCGCGCCATGCCGCAGCACGACCAGGTCACGCGGCACATCTGCGTGGAAGGCTGGAGCGCCATCGGCAAATGGGGCGGCGTGCGCTTTGCGGATTTCCTGCGCCACATCGGCGCGGACACCACGGCCAAGTACGTCGGCTTCAAGTGCGCCGACGACTACTACACCAGCATCGACATGCCCACCGCGCTGCACCCGCAGACGCTGCTCGCCCTCACCTACGACGGCCAGCCGCTGCCGCCCAAGTACGGCTTCCCGATGAAGCTGCGCATGCCCACCAAGCTTGGCTACAAGAACCCCAAGCACATCAAGGCGATGTTCGTCACCAACACCTACACAGGTGGCTACTGGGAAGACCAGGGCTACAACTGGTTCGGAGGGAGCTGAGGCGTCTTCGCGACGCCTGAACTGCCGATGAAAAGCGCGAAAGCAAAAAACCCAACCCTCAACTCAAGGACTTCCAATGAACAAGCTCACCGCAACCCTGCTCGCCACCTGCATGGCTTTTGCCGGCGCCTCGGCATTCGCCGCAGACACCATGGCGAAAGACAGCATGGCCAAGGATTCGATGTCGAAAGACGCAATGAAGAAGGACTCGATGGCCAAGGATTCCATGTCCAAGGACGGCATGAAGAAGGATTCGATGGCCAAGGACTCGATGTCCAAGGACGCCATGAAGAAGGACAGCATGGGCAAGGACGAGATGAAGAAGTAAGGCGCGCGCGATTGACGGCCGGTGGATTCGGCGGCAAGGTCGCCGCCACCGGCTCCAGGACCGAAACCTCCTTGAAGGACTACACATGAAATCCCTTGCACTCACTGCTGGCGCACTGGCTGCCGCGGCCCTGGTCTGGTATGCGGTGCCTTCGTTCGCCGAACCGGCCAGGCGCGTCCCCGCCCCCACCGCCGACCTGGTGGCCCCCGCTACCGCGAAAACAGAAACCGCCGTGTTCGCCGGCGGCTGCTTCTGGGGCGTGCAGGGCGTGTTCCAGCGCGTCAAGGGCGTGAGCAACGCGGTGTCGGGCTACGCCGGCGGCGACGCGAAAACCGCGCGCTACGACGAAGTGGGCTCGGGCCGCACCGGCCATGCCGAATCGGTGCGCATCACCTATGACCCGAAACAGATCAGCTACGGCAAGCTGCTGCAGATCTACTTTTCGGTGGCGCACGACCCGACCGAGCTGAATCGCCAGGGCCCCGACACCGGCACGCAATACCGCTCCACGGTGTTCGCCGAAAACGCGGAGCAGGCCCGCATCGCCAGGGAATACATCGCGCAGCTGAACCAGGCCAAGACCTTCGGCAAGCCGCTCGCGACCACCATCGAGATGGCCAAACCCTTCTATGCGGCCGAGGACTATCACCAGGACTACCTCACGCTCAACCCGAGCCAGCCCTACATCGCGATCAACGACATGCCCAAGATCGACGACCTGAAGAAGCTGTTCCCGGAGAGCTACAAGGCGACGCCTTCGCTGGTGCGAGCGGCGAAGGCCAGTTGATCAAAGCAGCTTCGCGCGCCTGGCCTGCTCGGCAAGCTCCGCCCTGAAATCCGGGTGCGCGATCGCAATCAACTCCTGCGCCCGCTGCCTGGCCGACTTGCCGCGCAACTGCGCCACGCCATATTCGGTGACCACGTAGTTGATGTCGTTCTTGCTCGTGCTCACATGGGTGCCCGGCGACAGCGACGGCACGATGCGCGAGATGGTGTCGCCCTTGGCCGTCGAAGGCAGCACGATGAAGGCCTTGCCGCCGCGCGAACGGTTGGCCGCGCGCACGAAGTCCGACTGCCCGCCCGTGCCCGAATACGGCGCATGCCCGAGGCTCTCGGAGCCGCACTGGCCCAGCAGGTCGATCTGCATGGTCGCGTTGATCGCGATGAGGTTGTCGTTGAGCCCGGCGAGCGCCGGGTCGTTGGTGAAGTTCACCGGATGCATTTCCAGCGACGGGTTGCGGTCCATGAAGCGGTAGAGCTTGCCCGACCCCAGCGCGAAGGTCGCGACGGATTTGCCCGGCAGGTAGTTCTTGCGCCGGTTGGTGACGGCGCCGCTCTCCACCAGCGTGAGGATGCCGTCGCCGATCATTTCGGTGTGGATGCCCAGGTCGTGCTTGTGCGTGAGCTGCATCACCACCGCATCGGGAATGCCGCCGTAGCCGATCTGCAGCGTCGAGCCGTCGTCGATCAGGTCGGCCACGTGCTTGCCGATGGCTTCCTGCACCGGGCCGATCTTGGGCAGGCCCACTTCCATGACCGGCGCATCGCTCTCGACCAGCGCGGCCACCTGCGAGATGTGCACGTGGCAGTTGCCGTGCGCGAAGGGCACGTTCGGGTTCACCTCCAGCACCACGGCGCGCGCCTTGGCGATGGCGGCCATCGTGTAGTCGGCGCCCAGGCTCACGGCGAAATAGCCGTGCGCATCCATCGGCGAGGCCATGCTGAAGACCACCTCGGCGGGGATCTGGCCGCGCTCGATCTGCGCCGGAATCTCGGAGAAGTAGTTGGGGATGAAATCGATCCACCCCTCCTGTCCGCCCGCGCGCGTGGCGCCGCCGAAGAACAGCGCGACGTGGCGCACGTGCTCCACGGTCTCTGGGTCGATGTAGGCGTACTTGCGCATCGCGAGGATCTGCGCGACCTTGACGTCACGGAAATCGCGGCGCTGCTCGGAGAGCGCCGTGAGCAACGATGGCGGCTCGCCGACACCGGTCGGCACGATGATGAGATCGCCATTGCGCACGAGGCGCACGGCATCGGCGGGGGAAACGCGCTTCTTCGCGTAGAGGTCCTGGACGGTCATTCGTGCCTTCTCTTCATCTTTATCGCGGCGCGTCGGCCTGCACGTCGTAAGTGCCGCGGCGCGCCGCCTTGTTGCAGCCCGTACGGAACACGAGCGCCTGCTGCGCCTTTGCGACGTTGGCAGCCTGGCCTTTCCAGAGATCGAGTGCAGGCTGCTGCACCGCGCGAGAGAACGAGAAAGTCAGCGCCCAGGGCATGCGCGACTTGAACTTCACGTTCATCGCATGGAGCCGCGCGGAGGCCAGTTGCGCCGATTGCCCGCCCGAGAGAAATGCCACGCCCGGCACCGCCGCAGGCACCGTGCGCAGCAGGCAATTCACCGTGGCATCAGCCACCGCATCGACGCTGTCCTGCGTCGGGCTGCCCTGCCCCGGCAGCACCATGTTCGGCTTGAGCAGCATGCCTTCGAGCAGCACGCCTTGCGCATTCAGTTGGACGAACACTTCGCGCAGGACTTCTTCGGTCACCTCGGCGCATCGCGCGAGCGAATGGCCACCGTCCATCAGCACCTCGGGCTCGACGATCGGCACCACGCCCGCCTCCTGGCACAACGCCGCATAGCGCGCGAGCGCATGGGCGTTGACGTCGATGCAGGCCCGCGTGGGCAAGCCGTCGCCGATGGCGATCACGCCGCGCCACTTCGCAAAACGCGCCCCCATGCCGACGTATTCCGCCAGCCGCTCGCGCAGGCCGTCGAGCCCTTCGGTGACCGTCTCGCCCGGATGGCCCGCCAGCGCCTTCGCGCCCATGTCGACCTTGATGCCGGGGATGATTCCCGCATCGGCCAGCGCCTTGGCGAACGGCTTGCCAGCGTTGGTTGCCTGGCGGATGGTTTCGTCGAACAGGATCGCGCCGCTGATGCTGTCCGCCAGGCCCGGCGCGGTGACGATCAGTTCGCGCCAGTCGCGTCGCGCGTTCTCGGTCTGCGGGATGTTCAAGGCGGCGAAGCGCTTGTTGCAGGTGGCGTTGCTCTCGTCCATCGCGAGCAGGCCTTTGTCGCCGGCGATCAGCGCCTGTGCGGTATCGATCAGTGTCTGTGCAGTCATTGGGGCACCTTTCTGGCGGGCATGGTACGCCCGCGCCCCGCTCGCAGCTAGATCACGTTCTTCTCGAGCAGCGGCCGGTTCTCAAGAATCCGCGTGAACGCAACCGGCGAAAGGTCGAGGCTGCGGTACTCGCCGAAGCGGATCAGCTCCGCGATGCCGCGCCCCGCCGCCGGGCACTGCTGCAGGCCGTGGCCCGAGAAGCCGTTGGCAAAGAACAGGTTGTCGCAGTCCGGGTGCAGGCCGAGGATCGCGTTGTGGTCGAACACGTTCATCTCGTAGTAGCCGGCCCAGGCGCCGGTCATGCGGATGGCTTCGAAGGCGGGAATGCGCTCGGCAAGCGCGGGCCAGATGAGATCGTCGAACGCGCCGTATTCGACGTCGAGCGGTGCGTCGTCATGGTCCTGGTCTTCGGGTGGCGCGAAGCCGCAGATGAACTGGCGGCCCTCGGGACGCAGCCAGATGCCCGAGGTGTCGATGACCAGCGGGCAGCCGGGCAGCGTTTCGGGGCACGAAAAGCTGAACACGCTGCGGCGGCGGCCGCGCACCGGCAGGTCGATGCCGGCCCAATCGGCCACCTTCGCGGCCCAGGCGCCGGCGGCGTTGACGACGATGTCGGCTTCGAGCGTTTCGCCGGTGTCCAGCTGCACGCCGGTCACGGTGCTGCCGTTGCGATGCAGCCCCGTCGCATGCGCCTGCACGTACCGCGCGCCCTGCGATGCGGCCTTCTTGCGAAAGGCCTGCAGCAGGCTGTAGCCGTCGTACCAGCCTTCGCCCGAGAGGCCCAGCGAGGCGAGTTCGACCCCTTCGGTCGAGATCCACGGGAAGCGCGCCTTCAGTTCTTCGGGCGCCAGCAGTGCCACATCCACCGCGTGCGCCTTCTGCATCGCATGGTTCTCGCGCAGCACGTCGACACCCGCCGGCGAAGCCAGGTACAGGTAGCCGGGCTCGACCAGGCCGATGTCCGGCACGTCGTCGCCGACGCGCAAGGTCTCGCCGAGATGCCGGAAGAAATCGATGCCGTAGAGCGACATCTCGATGTTGATGGCAGTGGAAAACTGCTGGCGGATCGAACTCGCCGACAACGCCGACGACGCCTGCCTGTACGAGAAGTCGCGCTCGACCACCGTGACCTCGAAGGGCTCGGCCTCCCGGTCCCGGGTCAGGAAATAGGCGATGGCCGAACCGATGGCCCCGCCGCCGATGATCACCACTCGACGCATGAATGCATTCCTTGCTTCATCGTTGCTGTTGATGCGTGTACGCCAGTTGCGCCGCCGCGAGGTCCCACAGCGCATGACCCACGGTCTTGATGAGCACCGGCCGCTCGTGCATTGCCAACTCCGCCTTCGCGTTCGTGAAAGCCTGCACATCGGACCAGTCGATGCCCGCCTGGATCAGGTCGCCCGCCTCGCTGCGCGCACCCTCCAGCGTATCCACAAACACGGCGCAGCGGCGCACGAGTTCGGGCGGCACCTCGGCCATGTCGGCGCGGTAGGCGCCCACGGCGATGACGGTGGCGTCCGGCCGCACCCTCGATGGAACGACGGGCACCGATGAATTGGTGGTGGCGACGATCACGTCGGCCTCTTCGGAAACCTGCGCCGGATCATCGATCGTGTCGGCGTCCACGCCGAGCGTGCGCATGTGTTGCGCCAGCTGTTCGGCATGGGCTGGCGTGCGCGCGTGAATCCACAGACGACGTAAGCCCGCGATTTCCGCGAACGCCTCCGCATGCGAACGCGCCTGCACGCCCGCGCCGATCAGCAGCATGCGGCCACCGACATGGCGCCCTGCCCTTGCAGCCCCGGCCAGCGAAAGCGCCGCGGTGCGTCGGGCGGTCAGCACATTGCCGTCCATCGCGAGCAGCCGGGTGCCGGTGGCGGCGTCCATCAACGTGACTTCGCCCTGCACCACCGGCAACCCGAGGCCGGCGTTGCCGGCGTGCACGGTCACGGTCTTGAGCGCCGCGAAGCGCGCGTCCGCCGCGGGCATCAGCAGCAGCACGCCGCCGCCCGCGAGCGGCACCGAGGTCCGGGCCGCGGCATGCGCCTCGCCCCGGCGCTCGCGCTCGAACATCTGCAGCAGCGCCTCGACCAGCGCGCCATACGGCAGCGCCGCCGCCGTTTCCGCCGCGTTCAGCGTCCGCATGCGTGCCGCGCGCTCAGGAGCCGGCCACGCGGACGCGCTTGCCGTCCTTGTAGGTGAAGACGGTGAAGTCCGGCTTCTGCAGGTTGCCCTTGGCATCGAAGCTGATGGCGCCGGTGACGCCGTCGAACTTCACCTTGCGCATCGCCGGGAGGTACGCCTCGGGCTCGACCGAGTTGGCGGCGCGCATGCCCGCGGCCAGCGCCATCATGGCGTCGTAGAGGTACGGCGCGTAGGTCAGCACCTCGACGCCGAAGCGGGCCTTGTAACGCTGCTCGAACTCGGCGCCCTTGCTGGTCTTCTCGATCTCCTTGCCGCCGCGCGTGCAGTACAGGAGGTCGTCGACCGCGCCGCCGCTGATCTTGGCGACCTCGTTGGTGCACAGGCCATCGGTGCCGAGCAGCTTGGCGGTGATGCCCAGCTGCTTCATTTGCCGCGCGATGAGGCCGCCCTGCGCGTCCATGCCGCCGTAGAACACCACGTCGGGCTGCTTGGCCTTGATGCTGGTGAGGATGGCCATGAAGTCGGTCGCCTTGTCGCTGCCGAACTCCTGCGCGACGATGGTGCCGCCCAAGCCCTTCACGCCGCGCGTGAAGACCTCGGCGGCGCCCTGGCCGTAGGCGGTGCGGTCGTCGATCACCGCGATCTTCTTCGCCTTGAGGTCCTTCACCGTGAAGTCGGCGATGGCCATGCCCACGTCGTCGTCGCTCGCCAGGATGCGAAAGACGTTGCCGTAGCCCTGCTTGGTGAAGGTGGGGTTGGTGGCGGTCGACACGTCGGGCAGGCCTGCGCGGCTGTAGACGGCCGAGGCCGGGATCGCGGCGCCCGAGTTGAAGTGGCCCAGGATGCCCTTCACGCCCGTGTCCACCAGCTTGTTCGCCACCACCATGGCCTGCTTCGGGTCGGCCTGGTCGTCTTCGGACTGGAGCACGAACTTGATCTTCTTGCCGCCGATGACGAGGCCCTGCTTGTTGAGGTCTTCGACCGCGAGCCGCGCGCCGTTGTCGTTGTCCTTGCCCCAATGGGCC
Source organism: Variovorax boronicumulans (assembly GCF_030812215.1). Taxonomy (GTDB): domain Bacteria; phylum Pseudomonadota; class Gammaproteobacteria; order Burkholderiales; family Burkholderiaceae_C; genus Variovorax; species Variovorax boronicumulans_C. The sequence goes on from NZ_JAUSSG010000010.1 coordinate 155,582, forward strand.
GCGCCGCCGGTCAGCGGGCCGGCATGGCCGATGGTGACGGTCTGCTCGGCCTGTGCGAGTGCGACGGCGGGCAGTCCAAGGACGGAGGCCAGCGCAATGCACGGAACAGTGGACCGGGCAGTGCGACGGGTGCGCAAGACAATCATCGGAAGTCTCCTCATATCGTTGGCAGGGGGTCGAGACGCAGAATAGGATCGCGGCGGCATGCGGAACAAACGCTAAATACGCACAACGTTGTGCAGCGCCGGAAGGAACGAGACAACAAGACACCGGGCACGGCAGGTGCTTGCGGCAGCAGGACAGACGAGACAACAGACATTCGATGAGAAAAGACATTCCCAACCTGGGCGCGCTGCAGGCCTTCGAGGCCTCGGCGCGGCTGGGGAGCTTCACCCGCGCAGCGGCCGAGCTGGCGCTGACGCAGAGCGCGGTCGGGCGGCAGGTGGCGATGCTGGAGCAGCGGCTCGGCGTGCCCCTCTTCTCGCGCGTGCGCAGGCGACTCACGCTCACCGACGTGGGGCGCGAGTACGCGGCGCGCATCCGCCGGCACCTCGACCAGATCCGCCGCGACACGCTGGAGATCAGCGCGGGCCACGACATGGGCTTCGTGCTCGAGCTGGCCGTGGTGCCGACCTTCGCGACGCAATGGCTCATTCCGCGGCTGCCCGATTTCAGCCGGCTGCATCCGAACATCACGGTGAACCTGTCGGCGCGCTCGCAGCCCTTCTCCTTCCAGGAAAACGCGTACGACGCGGCCATCTATTTCGGCGACCAGTTCTGGCCCAACACGCGCGGCGGGCTGATCTTTTCTGAGGGCGAGATGGTGCCGATCTGCAGCCCGGCGTTTCGCGATGCCAACGGGCCGTGGGACGAAGCGGGCTTCGAGCGCTGCCGCCATGTGCACCTGAGCACGCGCGCGCATGCATGGCGCGACTGGTATGCGCAGCAGGGGTGGGACTACACGGTGCATGCCTCGCGCGGGCCGCGCTACGAGCTCTTCACGATGGTGGTCGGGGCTACCGCGGCCGGCATGGGCGTCGGCCTGGCGCCGCGCATCCTCATCGAGCACGAGCTGCGCACCGGCGAGCTGGTGATTCCCGTGGACCGGCACCTCGACGTGCCGCAGGGCTACTACTTCGCGTACCCCGAAGGCCGTCCGGCCTCCGGGGCGCTCGAGCACTTCAAACAGTGGGTGCTCGGTTTGAATCCTGCCTAGACCGGGTTCGGGTTGCGCTCGAGAAACCCCTGCTGGTGCCAGTAGGGATAGGTTCGCGTCACCGCGCTGGCCGCATCGAGCTCGGCGACCTGCGCGGGCGTGAGGTTCCAGCCCACCGCGCCGAGGTTCTGGCGCAGTTGCGTTTCGTCGCGCGCACCAACGACCACGCTCGACACCGTCGGCCTTTGCAGCAGCCAGTTGAGCGCGACCTGCGGCACGGTCTTGCCGATGTCTGCCGCGACCTTCTCCAGCGCATCGACCACGCGGTACAGCAGCTCGTCGGCCACCGGCGGGCCCATGTCGGCCGTCACGTGCAGGCGGCTGTTGGCGGGCAGCGGCTGGCCGCGGCGGATCTTGCCCGTGAGGCGGCCCCAGCCCAGCGGGCTCCAGACCACGGCGCCCACGCCCTGGTCCTGCGCGAGCGGCATCAGCTCCCACTCGTACTCGCGGCCGATCAGCGAGTAGTACGCCTGGTGCGCCACGTAGCGTGCGTAACCGTAGCGCTCCGACACCGCCAGCGACTTCATCAGGTGCCAGCCCGAGAAGTTCGATGCGCCCACATAGCGCAGCTTGCCCGCGCGCACGAGGTCGTCGAGCGTGGAGACCGTCTCTTCGACGGGCGTGCTCGCATCGAAGCCGTGCAGCTGGAAGAGATCGATGTAGTCGGTGCCCAGGCGCTTCAACGCACTGTCGACCGCCTGCACCAGGTGATGGCGCGACGACCCCACCTCGTTCGCGCCCGGGCCGCTGCGGAACGTGGCCTTGGTCGAGATGATGAGCTTGTCGCGCGGCCGGCCCTTGATGGCCTCGCCGAGCACTGATTCGGCGGCGCCGTCGGAATAGATGTCGGCGCTGTCGAACATGTTGACGCCCGCGTCGATGCAGATGTCGATGAGCTTGCGCGCCTCGGCCACGTCGGTGCTGCCCCAGGCGCTGAAGAACTCGCCCTTGCCGCCGAACGTGCCGGTGCCAAAACTCAACACGGGGACCTTGAGGCCCGATTTGCCCAGATGACGGTATTCCAAAGTGCTACTCCTTCGATGAATGAAGCGGCGAGCCGACCGGCGCGCCGTTGGGCCATTGTTGGCCGGGGCGTTGAACCCCCTTTGCAGGTCGGGCTTTGTCGAATTCGGCTAAGTAATATCGCCCGATGCAGATCGCCATTGAAAACCCCAACCAGCCCGACGTGATCCAGCTCATCGACGACCTCGATGCGTACCAGAAGCCGCTTTATCCGCCGGAGAGCCACTACGGCATCGACATTGCAGCGCTGTCTGCAGCGAATGTGCTGTTCGCCGTTGCGCGCGATGAGAACGGCGCGGCGGTCGGCTGCGGGGCCATCGTCATGGAACCGGGGTACGGCGAACTCAAGCGGATGTATGTGCGGCCGGAGAACCGCGGGCAAGGCGTTGCGGCCAAGGTGCTTGCCTTTCTCGAAGGCGAAGCGATGGCCAAGGGCTGCGCGATGTTCAGGCTGGAGACGGGTGTGAGCCAGCCCGAAGCGCTGTCGTTCTATGCGCGCTCGGGATACGCCCGGCGCGAAAGGTTCGGCCGCTATCCGGAAGATCCATTGAGTGTTTTCATGCAGAAGGACGCTGGCTGAGGCGCGCCTGAAGGCAACGCGATGACTCCGACTCCTGCCGCGTCATCGCGCCGCGGCCTCTGGGTCGGGGCTGGGTTCTGCGCCGTGCTCGCCGCGGGCGCCTGGGCCGTGATCAGCGGCACCGTCGAAGTGCCGGAGCGCCTCAATCCGTGGGTGCCGCTAGACGTGGCGGCCGAGCCCGACTGGCTCACCGGCTTCAAGCTCGCACGCGCCCGCCGCGATCCCACGCGCTGCCTCGCGGCGCTGGCACGAACCGGCATGCAATACGACCTGCTGCCCGACCGCGTGACCGGCGAGGGTTGCGGCTTCGAAAACGCCGTGCGACTGCGCTCGGCTGGTGTGCGCCTGGGCACATCGCCCTCGCTGAGCTGCCCGATGGCGCTGTCCTTCTTCATGTGGGAGAAGCACACGCTGCAGCCGGCCGCGAAGCAGCGCTTCGGCCAGCCGGTGGTGGCCATCGAGCATCTGGGCAGCTATGCGTGCCGCAATGTGAACCGCGGCGAAGGCGCGGTGCCGGGCACCTCGCGCAGCCGGCACGCGACGGCGGATGCGTTCGACGCGGCTGGCCTGACGCTTGCCGATGGCCGCCGCATCACGGTGCGGCGCGACTGGTCCGGCAGGGGCGATCCAGAAGACCTGTTTTTGCGCGATGCGCATCGCGGCGCCTGCCGGTTCTTCGATGGCGTGCTGGGTCCCGACTACAACGCGGCGCATAGCGACCACTTTCATCTGGAGACCGGCGGCTATTCGATGTGCCGGTAGCGCTGCGCCTTATGAGCCGGATGGGCTTGGCGCAAACACGCTCGGGACCATCGCCGCATGCACCGCATGGACGGCCTTGTCGACCGCCTCGATGCGGCGATTCAGTTCGTCGTTGATCACGCGCACCAATGCGCTCAGTTCACTGCGTGTCGGATTCAGTTCTTCGGTATCGCCCAGTTCGAGCGGCACGATGAGCTTCTCGAGGCAGGCGTAAGCGCTGTGCACCTCTCGAAGACTGTCGGTGTCGTCGCAGGCCCGCAAGACAAGCACCTCGGGATCAGTTTCGGAATAGGGAAATGCGACCGACGATGTCGTGCGAGAAGGAGTAGTCCTGACCATGATTGGCTTCCATGAAATGACGCAGAGGTGTTCAGGGACGCCAATCCCGCGCATGCCGTTTTTCGGCGTGCGGCGGGGAGTTTATCTCCGACTCGTCTGGCACCTCTCGGCGCGCTCGCACGCTCGTCAGAGACGCATCCCCAGCCATATAACGGTCTCCGTCGATAGCGCAACCACCGGACTCAGCACGCGCGTCCAGACATGGCTCGACCGCATGTGCGATGCGGATTGGTCGTGGTGCAACTGCTCTTCCTCGACGATCTGCGAAATGACCCGGACAGCCGCGTCGTCCTTCCCCGCCAGCTCATGCAGCTGGGCCTTCAGATGCCCGAGCACCACGCGCTCGACAGCCACAGTGGTCGCCGAAATCGCATGCCGGCCAAGAAGCCCCGTAAGCAGGCCAAGTACCCAACCGCCGATACCGCATAGCCAATAGCTGCGGCAGCGGCGAACACCTCGGCGCCGCAGTTCTGCCGCGAACAAAGCCCTGTGCCCCTCTTCGTGGGACTTGAACTCGCGCAATTCGGGCACCAACGAAGGCGCGGTCCATCGCGCCATGAATATCTGTGTCCTGTAGATGTTCACAGCGCCCTGCTCGCCGGCGTGATCAACCTTCAGGATTCGTGCGCCCAATGCCGAATCGCGATCAAGCGTCTTTTCCTCTGTCATCGCCTTCCCCCTCGAATCACCCGATTCTGATGGCGCGCACCGATGGGCAAGCGCGACACCTTCGGGGAAACACCTAGAAGCAGCCCCCGCCGCGAACGTCGAACGCGCGCCCCAGAGGGAAAACCGCGCATTCACCACTTTTGCAAACCCCTTCGCCGCTGGCCCGTTCCTTGCAAACCCGATCAAAAATGACAGAAAATTTTCCGTCCTGACTTATATTTGTAAACCAGTTTTCAAAAACCGCACACTTTCGGGCTCTTCCGCACCTTCATGAGCACCCCTGTCGATACCCCAGGCACCACCGTGGCCCAGCGCATTGCGCAGGCCCTGCCGCGGCTGACGCGTTCGCATCGGCAGGTGGCCGACTACGTGCTGGAGCACCCGCTGCAGGTCGCCACGCTGCCCATCGACGAGCTCGCGGCTGCCGCGGGCGTCTCCGTGGCCACGGCCAACCGGTTCGCCCGCGCGCTGGACTTCGACGGCTACGCCACCTTCCGCGCCGAGCTCGTGCGCGGTTTCGAATCGCTGGTGGCGCCGGTGGAGCGGCTGCGCGGCAACCTCGAACACCCGAGCACGGTGGCCGAAGTGTTTGCGACCGCGCTCGACGAGAGCCGCCGCAACATCGAGGCGACGCGACAGACGCTGGACTACGCCGCCTGCGAGGCCGCGGTGACGCACATCGGCAAGGCGCGCTCGATCTACATCGCGGGCTTCGGCGCGAGCGGCTGGCTCGCGGGCCTGCTGCAGCACGGGCTGGACAGCAGCTGCCGCGACGTGCGCCTGCTGCCGGGCGTGAGCGGCGTCACGCACGCGGCCCGCGCGCTGATGCACGCGGGGCCGGAGGACGTTTTCATCGGCCTCACTTTTCCGCGCTACCTGACCGACACAGTGATGCTCGCCCAGATCGCGCGCGAACAAGGCTGCAGCGTGATCGCGCTGACCGACCGGCCAACCTCGCCGATGGCGCCGCTGGCCGACGTAGCGCTCTATTGCCAGACCGAAACCAACTACCGCCCGAATTGCGAGACCAGCGTGCTCGCGCTGGTCGAGGCGCTGACCAGCGCCGTCGCGCTGCGGGCGCCCGACCCGGTGCAGTCCGCCCGCCGCACGCTGCAGGTGCTGCGGCCCTGGCTGCACGGCGCGAACGGGCTGCCGCGCATCGACGGCATCGCCGCGCGCACCGCCGGCACATCCGACGCCGCGGCCCTGAACGGCACGGCCAAGAAAAAGAAGAAAGCTCCCCGATGAAGAACACCACGCCCGTCATCGCCATCCACGGCGGTGCCGGCACCATCAGCGCAGCCACGACCAGCACCGCGCAGGCGCAGGCGTACCACGACGCGCTGCAGCACATCGTGCGTGCCGCGCAAGCTGCGCTGCTCAAGGGCGCATCTGCACTCGACGCCACCTGCCTCGCAGTCGAACTGCTCGAAGAGTGCCCGCTCTTCAACGCGGGCCACGGTGCGGTCTTCACGCACGAGGAAACCCACGAGCTCGATGCCGCCGTGATGGACGGTGCGACGCTCGCCGCCGGCGCCATCGCCGGCGTGTGCCATGTTCGCCGCCCGGTGCGCGCCGCGCGTGCCGTGCTCGAAGACGGCGCGCACGTGCTGCTGGCCGGCGCGGGTGCCGAAGCCTTCGCGCGCGAACGCGGGCTCGAGATGGTCGAGCCCTTCTTCTTCTCGACCGAGGCGCGTCGCCAACAGCTCTACCGTGTGCGCGACACTGGCCGTGTGGTCACCGACCACGAAGGCGCGGCCATGACGCCTCCGCTGGACGAAGACAAGAAGTTCGGCACCGTCGGCGCGGTCGCGCTCGACATGCACGGCCACCTCGCCGCCGCCACCTCGACCGGCGGCATGACCAACAAGCGCGTCGGCCGCATCGGCGATTCGCCCCTGATCGGCTCGGGCACCTATGCCGACGACCGCACGGCCGCCATCTCTTGCACCGGCAGCGGCGAAATGTTCATCCGCGTGGCCGCCGCCCACGACATCTGCGCGCGCATGGCCTACGGCGGCGCGACGCTCGAAGCGGCCACGCACGCGGTGGTGCACCAGTCGCTGCCCGCCATCGGCGGCACCGGCGGGCTGATCGCCGTCGACCGCCACGGCAACCTGAGCCTCGCCTTCAACACCGAAGGCATGTATCGCGGCCACGCGCGCGGCGACGAAGCCCCCGTGACTGCCATCTTCGCCTGACGCGCGCCCCCTCTTTCCCTCGCATTCCCATGTCCACCCCTGCCCTCGCCCTGCCGGACGGCCGCGTTCTCGCCGTCGACGACCTCACCGTGCGTTTCTCGACCTCCGAGCGCACCGTCGATGCCGTCAAGAACCTTTCCTTCCACGTCGACCATGGCGAAACGCTCGCGGTGGTGGGCGAATCGGGCTCGGGCAAGTCGGTGACTTCGCTCGCGCTGATGCGGCTGGTGGAACACGGCGGCGGGCGCATCCTCGGCGGACGCATGGCGTTTCGCCGCCGCAACGGCGAGGTGCTCGACCTCGCACAGGCGCGCGACGGCACGATGCGCGGCATCCGCGGTGCGGACATCGCGATGATCTTCCAGGAGCCGATGACCTCGCTGAACCCGGTGTTCACCGCGGGCGACCAGATCGCCGAGGCCATCCGCATCCACCAGGGCAAGAGCAACGCGGCCGCGCGTGCCGAGGCGCTGCGCATGCTCGAACTCGTGCGCATTCCCGAAGCGCGCAACGTGCTCGACCGCTTTCCGCACCAGCTCTCGGGCGGCATGCGCCAGCGCGTGATGATCGCGATGGCCCTCTCGTGCAAACCGCAACTGCTGATCGCCGACGAGCCCACCACCGCGCTCGACGTGACGATCCAGGCGCAGATCCTGCAGCTCATCCGCGAGCTGCAGAAGGAGATGCGCATGGGCGTGCTCTTCATCACGCACGACATGGGCGTGGTGGCCGAAATTGCCGACCGCGTGCTCGTGATGTACCGCGGCGACAAGGTGGAAGCAGGCGCCTCCGAAACCGTGTTCGCCTCGCCGCAGCACCCCTACACGAAGGCGCTGCTGTCGGCGGTGCCGAAGCTCGGCGCGATGCAGGGCACCGACCTGCCGGCCAAGTTCGAACTGCTGCGCACCGAAGGCACGCCCGAAACCGCGCCCTGCACGAACACCACGCCGCAAACCACGGTGCGCGAAGACGCCGGCCCGATCCTGCGCGTGCGCGACCTCGTGACGCGCTTCGACGTGCGCAGCGGCATCTTCGGCCGCGTGAAGCGCCGCGTGCATGCGGTGGAAAAGATCAGCTTCGACCTGTACCCCGGTGAAACGCTGGCGCTGGTCGGCGAATCGGGCTGCGGCAAGTCGACCACCGGCCGCTCGCTGCTGCGCCTGGTCGAGAGCCAGAGCGGCGCGATCGAATTCGGCGGCCAGAACATCCGCGAGCTGCCCACGCGCGAGCTGCAGGCGCTGCGCAGGAACATCCAGTTCATCTTCCAGGACCCGTTCGCCTCGCTCGATCCGCGCGTGACGGTGGGCTTCTCGATCATGGAGCCGCTGCTGATCCACGGCATCGCCAAGGGCGCCGAGGCGCAGCAGCGCGTCGACTGGCTGCTGCAGAAAGTCGGCTTGCCGCCTGAAGTGGCACAGCGCTATCCGCACGAGTTCTCGGGCGGACAGCGCCAACGCATCGCGATTGCGCGCGCGCTCGCCTTGAACCCCAAGGTGGTCGTGGCCGATGAGTCGGTGTCGGCGCTGGACGTGTCGATCCAGGCGCAGATCGTCAACCTCATGCTCGACCTGCAGCGCGAGCTGGGCGTGGCGTTTCTCTTCATCTCGCACGACATGGCCGTGGTCGAGCGCATCAGCCACCGCGTGGCCGTGATGTACCTCGGACAGATCGTGGAAATCGGCCCGCGCCGCGCCGTGTTCGAAGCGCCGCAGCACGCCTACACCCGCAAGCTGATGGCCGCGGTGCCGGTGGCCGACCCGTCGCGCCGCCACAAGCCGCGCGCGCTGCTCGAAGGCGAAATCCCGAGCCCGATTCGCGCGGTGGGCGACGAGCCCGACGTGCCGCCGCTGGTGCAGGTTGCGCCGGGGCATTTCGTTGCGCGGCACGCCATCGGCGGCGCCTTCTGACCTTCTGATTCCCAAACTGTTTTCTACCCGCAGGCCCTCCTGCTTTTTTATCCACGAACCGACTGGAGTTCTTCCATGAAGCAATCTTCTTCCTCCCTGCGATGGGCATCCGCACTGCTGGGCCTGGCCGCGCTCGCCGCCTCGGGCACGGCACTGGCCGCCAAAGACGTGGTGCTGTCCATCGGCTACCAGCCGGAAACGCTGGACCCGTACAACACCAACACCACCATCACCACGGCGGTGACCAAGACCTTCTATGAAGGCCTCTTCCAGTTCGACAAGGACCTGAAGGTGCAGAACGTGCTCGCCGAGAGCTACGACGTGTCCAAGGACGGCCTGGTGTACACCATCAAGCTGCGCAGTGGCGTCAAGTTCCACGACGGCACCGACTTCAACGCCGACGCCGTGAAGTTCACGCTCGACCGGGTGCTGAACCAGGACAACAAGCTGCTGCGCTACAACCAGTTCAACCGCGTGAGCAAGGTCGAAGCGGTAAACCCGACGACCGTGCGCATCACGCTGAAGGAACCCTTCGGCCCCTTCATCAATTCGCTGGCCCACGCATCGGCCGCGATGATTTCGCCCACCGCGCTCAAGAAGTGGGGCAACAAGGACATCGCCTTCCACCCGGTGGGCACGGGCCCCTTCGAATTCGTCGAGTGGAAGCAGACCGAAGCCGTGAAGGCCAAGAAGTTCGACGGCTACTGGAAGAAGGGCTTCCCGAAGATCGACAACCTGCAGTGGAAGCCGGTGCTCGAGAACAACACGCGCGCCGCGATGCTGCAGACCGGCGAAGCCGATTTCGCATTCCCCATTCCCTACGAACAGGCCGAGCTGCTCAAGAAGAGCGACAAGCTCGAAGTGGTGGCCTCGCCTTCGATCATCACGCGCTTCCTGGCCTTCAACATGCTGGTGAAGCCGTATGACAACCCGAAGGTGCGCGAAGCCATCGGCTACGCGATCAACAAGGAAGCGCTGTCCAAGGTCGCGTTCGGCGGCTATGCCTTCCCCGCGCAAGGCGTGATGCCCCAGGGCGTGAAGTTCGCCGAGAAGATGGCGCCGATTCCCTACGACGTGAAGAAGGCCAAGGCCCTGCTGGCCGAAGCGGGCTACCCGAACGGTTTCGAGTCGGTGCTCTGGAGCGCCTACAACAACACGACCAGCCAGAAGACCATCCAGTTCGTGCAGCAGCAGCTCGCGCAGGTGGGCATCAAGCTGCAGGTTCAGGCGCTCGAAGTGGGCCAGCGCACCGAGCAGGTGGATGCATGGCCCGATCCGAAGACGGCCAAGGTGCGCATGTACTACACGGGCTGGTCGTCGTCCACGGGTGAAGCCGACTGGGGCCTGCGCCCGCTGTTCGCCTCCGAGTCGTGGGCACCGAAGCTGAACAACATGTCGTTCTACAAGAGCGACGTGGTGGACAACGCGCTGGCCAAGGCGCTGGTCACGGTGGACGACAAGGAAAAGGCCGCGCTGTACAAGACCGCGCAGGACGAGATCCGCAAGGACCTGCCGCGCGTGCCGCTCGTCACGGAGCAGAACCTGTCGGCGCACGCCAAGCGCCTCTCGGGTGTGTACGTGATGCCGGACGCGAACATCAACATCGACGCGATTGCCGTGTCGAACTAATCGCTGGTTTCTTGTTTTCTGACTGACTGTCCGGCGGGCGGTGGCACTGTGCCCCCGCCCGCACGCGACATCCGCACCCCATGCTGAATTACTTTCTCAAACGCCTGTTGGGCCTGATCCCCACGCTGCTCATCGTGGCGGTGCTGGTGTTCCTGTTCGTCCACATGCTGCCCGGCGATCCGGCGCGACTTGCGGCCGGCCAGGAGGCCGACGAGCAGACCGTGGCCATGGTCCGCGCCGAGCTCGGCCTGGACAAGCCGCTGCCCCAGCAGTTCGTGAATTTCTTCACCCACATGCTGCAGGGCGACTTCGGCACCTCGATCCGCACGCGGCGGCCGGTGTCGACGGAGATCGGCGAGCGCTTTTTCCCGACGGTGATGCTGACCATCACCAGCATGGTGTGGGCGGTGATCTTCGGCATGGGCATCGGCATCGTCTCTGCCGTGTACCGCAACAAATGGCCGGACCGGCTGGGCATGACGCTCGCCGTGTCGGGCATTTCGTTTCCCGCATTTGCACTCGGCATGCTGCTGATGCAGATCTTCTCGGTGCAGCTCGGCTGGCTGCCCACCGTGGGCGCCGCGACCTGGAAGCACTACATCCTGCCCTCGATCACGCTGGGCGCAGCCGTGGCGGCCGTGATGGCCCGCTTCACGCGCGCCTCGTTCGTCGAGGTGATCCAGGAAGATTTCGTGCGCACCGCGCGCGCCAAGGGCGTGCGCGAAACCAGCGTGGTGTTCAAGCACACGCTGCGCAATGCGCTGATCCCGGTGGTCACGATGATGGGCCTGCAGTTCGGCTTCCTGCTGGGCGGCTCCATCCTTGTGGAGGCGGTGTTCAACTGGCCCGGCCTCGGCCGCCTGCTGGTCGATGCCGTGCAGATGCGCGACTACCCCGTCATCCAGACGCTGGTGCTGCTGTTCTCGCTCGAATTCATCCTGATCAACCTGGTGGTGGATGTGCTCTATGGCTACATCAACCCGACCATCCGCTACAAGTGAGCAAGCAGCCATGACGCAAGCTTCCGGCGTGCCTGCCGAAACCCTCATCATTCCAACGACACCCGTCGCGGCCGTCCAGATCGCGGGCAAGGTCCGCACGCCCTGGGGCGAATGCTGGCGCCGCTTCAAGAAGCAGCCCGTGGGCATCGTGGCCGCGATCTTCGTGCTGCTGCTGGTGTTCGTCGCGGTGTTCGCACCGTGGATCGTGCCCTTCGACCCCGAGAACTTCTTCGACTACGACATGCTGAACAGCGGCCCCTCGGCCACGCACTGGTTCGGCGTCGATCCGCTGGGCCGCGACATCTTCAGCCGCATCCTGGCAGGCGCGCGCATCTCGCTGATGGCGGGCTTTCTCTCGGTGCTGGTGGGCGGCTTCATCGGCACCGGCTTCGGGTTGCTGGCGGGCTACTACGAAGGCTGGTGGGACCGCATCGTGATGCGCATCTCGGACGTGCTGTTCGCCTTCCCCGGCATCCTGCTGGCGCTGGGCGTGGTCGCCATCCTGGGCAGCAGCATGACCAACGTGGTGGTGGCGGTGTCGGTGTTCAGCGTGCCGGCCTTCGCGCGCCTGGTGCGCGGCAATACGCTGGTGCTGAAGCAACAGACCTACATCGAGGCCGAGCGCAGCATCGGCGCGTCGGACTGGACCATCATCGTGCGGCACATCCTGCCGGGCACGATCTCCTCCATCGTCGTGTACTTCTCGATGCGCGTGGGCACCTCGATCATCACGGCGGCCAGCCTGTCGTTCCTCGGCATGGGCGCGCAGCCGCCGACGCCCGAGTGGGGCGCGATGCTCAGCGAAGCGCGCGCCGACATGGTGACCTCGCCGCACGTGGCGCTGTTCCCGAGCCTTGCCATCTTCTTCACCGTGCTTGCCTTCAACTTGCTGGGCGATGCACTGCGCGATGCGCTCGATCCGAAGATCGACCGCGAGTAATCTCTTCTTTCTCTCTTCATGGCATCGACGACCACCCTGCCCTATATCGGCACCCTGCTCCAGGGCGCGCGCAACGCCATCACCGACGTCGAAGGCGTCACGGTCGGCCACCAGACGCTGGACGACGGCGGCGTGCAGACGGGCGTGACGGTGATCCGCCCGCATGCCGGCGACCCGTTCCGCGACAAGGTGCCGGCCGCGGCCGTGGTGCTCAACGGCTTCGGCAAGAGCGTGGGGCTGGTGCAGCTCGAAGAGCTCGGCGTGCTGGAAACGCCGATTGCGCTCACCAACACGTTTTCGGTCGGCACGGTGGCGACGGCGCAGATCCGGCATTGCATCGCGAGCAACCCCGAGAGCGGCCGTTCGCTGCCGACGGTGAACCCGCTGGTCTTCGAGTGCAACGACGGTTTTCTGAACGACATCCAGCGGCTGGCGGTGACCGAGGCGGACTACCTGCAGGCGCTCGACGCCGCCGGCCCCGACTTCGCGCAAGGCTCGGTCGGCGCGGGACGGGGCATGTCGAGCTTCCAGTTCAAGGGCGGCATCGGCAGCGCCTCGCGCCGCGTGTCCTCGCCTTGCGGCGAGGTGCACACGGTGGGCACGCTCGTGCTGGCGAACTACGGGCGCCAGCCGCAGCTGGTGCTGGCCGGCCACGCGGTGGGCGAGCGGCTGGCCGCGCAGAACACGCCCGAATTCAAGGAGCCCGAGAAGGGCTCGATCATCATCGTCGTCGCGACCGACGCACCGCTCGACGCGCGCCAACTGCGCCGCCTGGCCCTCCGCGCAGGCGCGGGGCTGGCGCGCACCGGCTCGGTCTTCGGCCATGGCAGCGGCGACATCGTGCTGGCGTTTTCGACCGCCTACACCGTGCCCGACCGCGTGGACCGCCCGATGCCGACCATCGCGATGGTGCACGACGGGCTGCTCGATGGCCTCTTCCAGGCCGCGGCCGACAGCACCGAGCAAGCTATTCTTCATGCGCTCTGGCGCGCCACGGCCGTGACGGGCCGCGACGGCAATCACCGGGCGGCGCTGTCCGAGGTGTTGCCGCCCTCTTTCCTTTCTTCCTCCTTCGCCTCATTGCGCACGCCCACATGAAAGTCCTGATCTCCACCGACATCGAAGGCGTTGCGGGCGTCTATCACCACGAGCAGGCGCGGGCCGGCAACCCCGAGTACGAACGTGCCCGGCTGCTGATGGCGCACGAGGCCAACGCGGCGATTGCAGGCGCGTTCGACGCGGGGGCCACCGAGGTGCTGGTGAACGACTCGCACGGCGGCTTTCGCAACATGCCGCCCGATGTGCTGGATGCGCGCGCGCGTGTCGTGCAAGGCAAGCCGCGCTACCTGAGCATGGTGGCGGGCGTGGAGGAAGACGGCGTGGAAGCGGTCTGCATGGTCGGCTATCACTCGCGCGCGCAGGGGCGCGGCATTCTTGCGCACACGATCAACAGCTTTGCGTTTGCGGGTATCCGGCTGGGGGAGCAGGAGCTGGGCGAGGCCGGGATCTACGGCGCGCTGGCCGGCGAGTACGGCGTGCCCGTGGTGATGGGCAGCGGGGATGACGTGTTCATCTCCGAGAACCGGGGGCTCTTTCCGCATGCGACGTTTGTCGAGACGAAGAAGGCGACGGGGTTCAACAGCGGTGTGTCGCTGTCGCCGGAGCAATCGCGTGCGGCGATTCGCGCTGGAGTGGTCGAGGCGCTTGCTGCGCGGGGCAATGCGAAGCCGTTGGTCTTCAAGGGGCCGCAGGTTGTTACGTTGCGGACGCAGTCGCCGATGATGGCGGATCTGTTTTGCCAGTGGCCGACGTTCGAGCGGGTGGATGGCGTCACTTTGCGCTTCACGGCGGATACGGTGGAAGCGGCTGTGCGGATGTTGAACTGCTGTTCTGCCATGTCTTCGATGTTGCGTTGAGCTTTTCTTTTTGAGTTCCGAGGCCGGGTCTCGCCCCGGCAGGCGACCTACTTTTCTTTGCTTCGCCAAAGAAAGGTAGGCAAAAGAAAGGCGACCCTGCTGTCTGCGTCCCTTCGCTTCGCTACGGGCAACCTGCGGTGCTCGCGTTTCGCGGGGTCTCGCCCAAACTCGCTTCGCTCAGACAAGGGCGAGCCCTGATCCGCGAAACGCTCCGCTCCTCGGCGCATACAGAAGGGCTTGGGGACCGACGCGCCATCGCTGCGCTCGGCCAGCTCACGGGCCTTCGCTTCGCTCGGCTCGGGCTCCCTCTCCCCTTGGGGAGAGGGTTGGGGTGAGCGTAGACGGCACAGGAACAAGCACCGCCTCGCATGAAGGCCGCGGCCCTCTCCCCAAGGGGAGAGGGAGCAAGTCCGCCCCGCCGAGCAAAACGGCAGCCCAACCGAAACGAGGCCGAGCGAAGCGAAGGCCCGATTCCAAGCCGAGCAGAGCGATGGCCCGTGTTGTCTCCAAGCCCCTCTGGCTGCGCCGAGGAGCGCAGCGTTTCGCGGATCAGGGCTCGCAGCTGTTTGAGCGAAGCGAGTTCTGCGAGACCCCGCGAAACGCGAGCACCGCAGGTTGCCCGCAGCGAAGCGGAGGGTCGCAGACAGCGGGGTCGCCTTTTCTTTGCTTACTTTCTTTTGGCGAAGCAAAAGAAAGTGAGTCGCCCGCCGGGGCGAGACCCGGCCTCGAAACTCAAAAAAAGCCAAAACCCAAAAAGAACCCGAAGCCCAAACCCTATTCGCCAATTCCTAAAATCCCCACCCCAGAAAACCGATTCCCACCCAACTTCCCTTATCCAGAATAAGCATCAAACCGCCCGCAAACCCGCATGAACACTGGCGAATAAGCTTATCCGCATAAAGCGCGAACCAAAAAATAGTTTGTTTCCATAAGGCCCGCTTCCAGAATCCCGGCTTCTTGCTGGCGCGCTGGACGCACCGCACTTCAAGACCAGACCTACGCACGATGTACCAATACACAGAATTCGATCGCCAGTTCGTTCACCAACGGGCCGCCCAGTTCAGAGACCAGCTCGAGCGCTGGCAAAAGGGCCGCCTGCACGAGGACGAGTTCCGCCCCCTGCGGCTGCAAAACGGCTGGTACGTCCAGCGCTACGCGCCGATGCTGCGCGTGGCCGTGCCCTACGGCGAGCTCTCCAGCCGCCAACTGCGTGTGCTGGCCAAGATCGCCCGCGAATACGACGAGCCCGAGGCCGAGGTCTATCGAAAGGCCATCGAAACCCAGGGCCTGCTCGGCAGCCACAAGCTCCCGACCCACTACGCCCACTTCTCGACGCGCCAGAACGTCCAGTACAACTGGATTCCGCTCGCCAAGTCGGCCGACGTGATGGACCTGCTCGCCTCGGTCGACATGCACGGCATCCAGACCAGCGGCAACTGCATCCGCAACATCACGAGCGACGAGCGCGCCGGCATTGCGGTCGACGAGATCGCCGATCCGCGCCCCTTCGCGGAAATCATGCGCCAGTGGAGCACGCTGCACCCTGAGTTCGCCTTCCTGCCGCGCAAGTTCAAGATCGCCATCACCGGCGCCACCGAAGACCGCGCCGCCACCGGCTGGCACGACGTGGGCCTGCATGTGGTGAAGAACGAAGCCGGCGAAATCGGCTTCCGCGTGCAAGTGGGCGGCGGCATGGGCCGCACGCCGATCATCGGCACCGTGCTGCGCGAGTTCCTGCCCTGGCAGCAGATCATGAATTACCTCGAAGCGGTGATCCGGGTCTACAACCGCTATGGCCGCCGCGACAACATCTACAAGGCGCGCATCAAGATCCTGGTGAAGGCCGAAGGCCAGCGTTACATCGACGACGTCGAGGCCGAGTACAAGCAGATCCTCGAGCACGACGGCGCACCGCACACCATCACGCAGGAAGAGTACGACCGCGTGGCCGCCTCCTTCGTGCCGCCGACGCTGGCCACCCGCGTGCTGCAAAGCGCCGAGAAGACCGACGCCGAGCTGCGCACCCAGGCCGCCGACGACGTGATGTTCGCCCGCTGGCTCGCCCGCAACGTGGCGCCGCACAAGAACCCCGCGCTGCGCGCCGTCACGCTGTCGTTCAAGCGCCTGAAGCAGGCGCCCGGAGACGCATCGGCCGACCAGCTCGACACGCTCGCCGAACTGGCCGACCGCTTCTCGGCCGGCGAAGCCCGCGTGACGCACGACCAGAACGTGGTGCTGCCCTGGGTGCACGCCGAAGACCTGCACGCGCTGTGGCTCGCCGCGCGCGCCGCCGGCTTTGCCAGCGCCAATGTGCACCTGCTGACCGACATGATCGCCTGCCCCGGCGGCGACTTCTGCGCTCTGGCCAATGCGCGCTCCATTCCCATCGCCGAAGCGATCACCGAGCGCTACCAAGACCTCGACGAGCTCGACGACCTGGGCGAGATCGACCTGCACATCAGCGGCTGCATCAACTCCTGCGGCCACCACCACAGCGGCCACATCGGCATCCTTGGCGTCGACAAGGACGGCAAGGAGTGGTACCAGGTCACCCTCGGCGGCTCCGACGGCTCCGCGCTCAGCGGCACGCCGCAGGCCGGCAAGGCAGTCGGCCCCTCGTTCTCGGCGGCCGAAGTGCCGGGCGTGATCGAGGCTGTGCTCACAACCTACCGCGACACCCGCTCTTCGGGCGAGACCTTCATCGACACGCTGCGCCGCGTGGGCCACGACCCGTTCAAGGCCGCGGCCAACGGTGCGCGATTCAAGGTGGAGGAAGCAGCATGAACAAGACTCTGAATATCCTCTCGGCAGAAGAACACATCGACGACGGCGACCCGAAGGTCCTGCAACTGGCCAACGACGCCGACCCGCTCGCCATCGAGGTGTGCCTGGCGGACATCGAACGCATCGACCTGAACTTTCCGAAGTTCACCGATGGCCGCGCCTACAGCCAGGCCTTCCTGCTGCGCCGCCGCCTCGGCTTCACGGGCGACATCCGCGCCACGGGCGACGTGCTGATCGACCAGTTGGTGCAGATGGAGCGCACCGGCTTCTCCAGTGCCGTGCTGAAGGAAGGCGTGGACGCCTCCGACGCGCAGCGCCAGTTCGACCGCTTTTCGGGCTTCTATCAAGGCGATGCGGTGAAGACCGCGCCGCACTTCGTGGCCGGCAACTGAGAAAGCTTCCGACATGAGCATCGCCACGGACATCGACTTCGCACGCATCAACACCGACCTCGGCCGCAACGCCGAAGGCCTGGTGGATTGGGCGATCGGCCTGGGCCAGCCTTCGATCATCACCACCAACTTCCGCCCGTTCGAAGCGGTGATCCTCCACATGGTCACGCGTGCCAAGCGCGATGTTCCGGTGATCTGGATGGACAACGGCTACAACACCGAGGCCACCTACCGATTTGCCGACGAGGTGACCAAGCAGTTGGGCCTCGACCTGCACATCTACCTGCCGCGCCGCTCGCGCGCACACCGCGAAGCGGTGGAAGGCCCGACACCCGCGCTGGACGATCCGCGCCATGCAGCCTTCACCGAAGAGGTGAAGCTCGAGCCCTTTGCCCGCGCGCTGCGCGAGACGGCGCCGAAGGTCTGGTTCACCGCGCTGCGGGCCACCGACACTGCCGTGCGCGCGCAGATGGACCCGGTCAGCGTGAACCCCGACGGCCTCATCAAGGTCGCGCCGCTGCTGCACTGGTCGTCCAAGGAGCTGTACGAGTACTGCACGGCCCACGGCCTGCCCAACAACTTCGACTACGTGGACCCGACCAAGGGCGAAGACAACCGCGAGTGCGGATTGCACATCGCGCACTGAGCGCCAGAACGCCTCAACCGATCCTTTGAATCCAGCCCCAACCCGATGAACGCCCGTACCGAAACCGAACTGCTGCTGTCGCCGGCGCACCTGTCCAACACGCACCTCGATGCGCTGGAAGAGGAAACCATCTTCATCCTGCGCGAAGTGGCGGCCGCCTTCGAGCGCCCCACCCTGCTGTTTTCGGGCGGCAAGGATTCGCTGGTGCTGCTGAAGTGCGCGGAAAAGGCGTTCGGCGTCGGCCGCATTCCCTACCCGCTGCTGATGATCGACACCGGCCACAACTTCCCCGAAGTGACGGCCTACCGCGACCAGCGCGCGAAGGAACTGGGCGCCGAGCTCATCGTGCGCAGCGTCGAGGATTCGATGGCGCGTGGCACCGTGCGCCTGGCGCACCCCGGCGAATCGCGCAACGCGCACCAGTCGGTGACGCTGCTCGAAGCGATTGAAGAATTCCGCTTCGACGCGCTGATCGGCGGCGCCCGCCGCGACGAGGAAAAGGCGCGTGCCAAGGAGCGCATCTTTTCGCACCGCGATTCCTTCGGCCAATGGCAACCCAAGGACCAGCGGCCCGAGCTGTGGACGCTGTTCAACACGCGCCTGGCCCCCGGCGAACACTTCCGCGTGTTCCCGATCTCGAACTGGACCGAACTTGACGTGTGGCAGTACATCGAGCGCGAGCATGTCGGCCTGCCGTCGATCTACTACACGCACAAGCGCGAAGTGGTCGAGCGCCGCGGTCTCCTGGTGCCGGTGACCGAACTCACCCCGCCGCGCGACGGCGAAACGGTGCAGGTGCGCGACGTGCGCTTTCGCACCGTGGGCGACATCACGACCACCTGCCCGGTCGAAAGCCTCGCGGCCGATGCCGGTGACGTGGTGCTCGAAACGCTGTCGGTCGACGTCAGCGAACGCGGCGCCACCCGGATGGACGACATGACCTCCGAAGCATCCATGGAAAAACGCAAGAAAGACGGTTACTTCTGATGAGCGCGACGACGACAGCCCCCCCCAACGAACTCGCCGTGCACGGCGACACCGGCACCGCCCTGCGCTTCATCACCTGCGGCTCGGTCGACGACGGCAAGAGCACGCTGATCGGCCGCCTGCTGGTGGACAGCAAGACGGTGCTGCAGGACCAGCTCGCCGGCGTGCAGCGCGGCGGCGAAACCGACCTTGCCCTGCTCACCGACGGCCTCTCGGCCGAGCGCGAACAGGGCATCACGATCGACGTGGCGTACCGCTACTTCTCGACCGCCAAGCGCAAGTTCATCATCGGCGATGCGCCGGGCCATGAGCAGTACACGCGCAACATGGTCACCGCCGCCTCGGCCGCCGATGCCGCCGTGGTGCTGGTCGATGCGACCAAGCTGGCCTGGGCCGCCGAGGTGGAAGACGGCACCGTGGTCAAGCGCGAGCTGCTGCCGCAGACGCGCCGCCACACGCTGCTGTGCCATCTGCTGCGCGTGCAGTCGATCGTCTTCGCGGTCAACAAGCTGGACGCCATCGACGACGCGGGCCTGGCCTTCGAGCGCATCTCGACCGCGCTGAACGCCTTTGCCGAAGCGGCCGGCGTGCAAGTGGCCGGCATCGTTCCGATTTCCGCGCTCAAGGGCTGGAACGTGGCCACGCGCCATGCCGACTGGGTCGGCTACGAAGGCCCGAGCCTGCTCTCGCTGCTCGAAGACCTGCCGGTCACGGTGCAGGACGAGGCCGTGCCCTTCGCCTTCCCGGTGCAGTGGGTCGAGAAGTTTTCGTCCTCGGCCGACACTTCGCAGGGCCGCCGCGTGTTCTGGGGCCGCGTCGCTTCGGGCCACGTGGAACCCGGCCAGCGCGTGACCGTGCTGCCGAGCAACCAGACCGCCACCGTCGCGCAGGTGCTGAGCCACACGCGCCAGCCGAAGTCGGTGCATGCGGGCCACAGCGCCGGCATCGTGCTGGACCGCGAGGTCGATGTGTCGCGCGGCGACTGGCTGCTGGCGCCCGGCGCCTTCGAGCCGGTGCGCGAGATCACCGCCACCGTGGCCTGGCTCGACGACGAGCCGCTGGTCGCGGGCCGCGTGTACTGGGCGCTGCAGGGCCACCGCTGGGTCAAGGCCAAGGTGGCGCGCATCGTCGACCGGGTGAACATCACGACGCTCGAATCGGAACCGGCGACGCAGCTGGAAGCCAATTCGATCGGCGATGTGGTGCTCGCGCTGCAGCAGCCGCTGGCCGTTCTGCCCTTCACGCAATCGCGCGCCCTGGGCTCGCTGGTGCTGGTCGATACCGCCTCCCACAAGACCGCTGCTGCCGTGCTCGTGCAGCCCGCCGCCGCAAAGGCCTAAAATCTGGGGTTTTCCCCGATCAAACTGACGTTTAAAAGACAAATGACCCACGTCGTTTCCGAAGCCTGCATCCGTTGCAAATACACCGACTGCGTGGACGTTTGCCCCGTCGACTGCTTCCGCGAAGGTCCCAACATGCTGGTGATCGACCCGGACGAATGCATCGACTGCGCGGTCTGCATCCCCGAATGCCCGGTCAACGCGATCTACGCCGAAGAAGACCTTCCGGCCAACCAGATCGCCTTCATCAAGATCAACGCCGAGCTGGCCGTGGCCGATGGCTGGAAGAGCATCACCAAGCGCAAGTCTGCTCTCCCCGACGCTGAAGAATGGAAAGACAAGACCGACAAGGTCGGGGAGCTGGTGCGCTGAGCGCGCTGCCTGCTCCCATCGAAACCGACGCGCTGATCGTCGGTGCAGGCCCTGTCGGGCTGTTCCAGGCCTTCCAGCTGGGCCTGCTTGAAATTTCCTGCCACATCGTCGATGCACTGCCCGCTGCGGGCGGCCAGTGCGTGGCGCTCTATGGCGACAAGCCGATCTACGACATTCCCGGCACGCCGGTGACCAGCGGGCGCGATCTTGCGCAGTCGCTGCTCGCACAGGTGGCGCCGTTCAAGCCGCAGTTTCATTTCGGCGAGCAGGTCGCCACGCTCGCCCGCCAGGACGACGGGCGGCTGCTGCTGACGACTTCGGCCGGCAAGGCATTCCTGGCGAAAACGGTGTTCATCGCAGCCGGTGTCGGCGCCTTCGTGCCCAAGCGAATCGCGCTCGATGGCATCGCGCAGTTCGAAGGCACCACGCTTTTCTATCACCCTGAATCGCTGGACCGCTTTGCGGGCCAGACCGTGGTGGTGAACGGTGGCGACGACATCGCGCTCGAAACCGCCGTGGCGCTCACCGCCATCGCCGGACAGGTCACGCTGGTCCATCGCCGCGACGGCTTCCAGGCCAGCGAAGCGAACATCGCCGCGATGCGCGCCCTCGTGGCCGCCGGCAAGCTGGCCTTCAAGGTCGGCCAGCCGACCGCCTTCGACGGCAAGCAACTGCAGATCACCACGCCCGACGCCACGACCATCGACCTGCCGCTCGATGCGCTGGTCGCGTGCCTGGGCATCTCGCCGCGCCTCGGCCCCATCGCCGACTGGGGTCTGGAGCTCGAGCGCAAGCAGGTGCCCGTCGACACCGAGAAGTACGAGACCCGCGAACACGGCGTGTTCGCGGTCGGAGACATCAACACCTACCCGGGCAAGAGGAAGCTGATCGTCTGCGGCTTCCACGAAGCCACGCTGGCGGCCTGGGGCGCCACCGCCATCGTTTTTCCCGGCAAGGCGGTGCCGCTGCAGTACACGACCACCAGCACACGGCTGCACGAACTGCTGGGCGTGGCTACTTCACGGCCGGCATAAGCGACCGGTATTCGCCGATGAAGCTGCCGATGGCGGCGATGTAGCGGTCGATGTCCGCATCGGACAACGGCAGCGAGAGCACGACGAAGCCGCGCGGCGAGGTGTAGATGCCCTGGCTCAGCAGGTGAAAGAACAGCAACTGGCGCAGGCGCCCGTCGACTACCGCCAGATCGTCCACGCGCCGTACTTCGCCGCTGACGAAATGCGCATTCATCAGCGACCCGACGCCGGTGAACTGCATCGTCACGCCCTCCTTGGCGCACAGCGCATTGAGCCGTGCCCGCATCGCCTCGCCGCGTTCGGCCAGCGCGCCGGCCGCCTCGGGCGTGAAGAGCTTCGTGAGGCCCGCATACCCGGCTGCCATCGTCATCACGTTGTTGTTGAAGGTGCCGGAATGCGCGAGCGCGCCGGTGCGCGGATCGAACTGCGCCATCACGTCCGCACGCCCGCCGAAGGCGCCGAACGACATGCCGCCGCCGATGTACTTGCCCAGCGTGGTGAGGTCGGACTTGATGCCCAGTTTGCTGGCCAGCCCGTGCGGCGCAAGGCGCGAGGTCATCACCTCGTCGAAGATCAGCAGCGCGCCGGCCTGCGTGGCGCCCTCGCGCAGCGCCTGCAGGAAATCGAGGCGCCCCGGAATGCAGCCGCTTGCGCCCTGCATCGGCTCGACCAGGATGGCGGCGATCTCCGGGCCGTGCCTGGCGATCTCTTCGCGCGCACGCTGCGCGTCGTTGTAGGGCAGCACGAGAAAGTCGAAAGGCACGGTCGTCAGCGAAGGCTTGTCGCCGAAGCCGAGCACCCCACCGTGATAGCCGCCCGAGAAGACCACGATCTTTCGCCGCCCCGTGAAATGCAGCGCGGCCGTGAGCGCCATCAGGTTCGCCTCGGTGCCCGAGTTGGTGAAGCGCAGTTGCTCGATCTGTGGAAAGCGTTCGCAGACGGTTTTTGCCAGCCGGCCTTCGAGCAGGTTGTGGCCCGTGAGGTTGATGCCGCCCTGCATCGCCTCGATGACCGCCTCGCGGATCTCGGGCGCCGAGTGGCCGTAGACGCCAGCGGTGTACTCCGCGATGAAGTCGGCATACCGATGGCCGTCCGCATCCCAGAGCGCGGCCCCCTCGCCCTTGGCGATGGTCAAGGGGAACGGCGCGTAGAACAGCACCGAGCGCGTGTTGGCGCCGGGCATGTAGCGCGTCTGTTCGTCGAAGCGGCGCCGGCTCTCGGCATTGCCTTCGATAAAGCGTTGATGCGCCCCGGCGAGGGCTTGATCGATGGCGGTGTCGGTCATGGAGCGGTCCTTGAAAGATGAGTTGGCGCTGCGGGTCGTTTAATTGGTCACTGATCAATTAATAATATTTATACAATCAATTCACCCGCCGCACAACGCCATTTCCTCCATGAAAAAGACCGCCCCCGAGCCCAAACCCAAGACCGCCGGCCGCCCCGCCGGCGGGGGCGCGCTCTCGAAACGGCTCATCGCCGAAGCGGCGCTCGCACACATCGACAAGTTCGGACTGGGCGCGTTCAGCATGCGAGAGATCGCGTCGCAGCTCGGCGTGTATCCGGCCACGGTGCACTGGCACGTCAGCACGCGCGAAGCGCTGCTCGCCGAGGTCGCCGCCACGGTGATGGCAGAGGTCACCCCGCCCACGGAATTGCCCTGGCAGGAATGGATCGCCGAACTGTTCCGCCGTTGCCGCGCCGCGGTGCGTCGTCATCCCAACGTGGCCCAGCTGCTGGGCGCGCAGCTGGTGTCGAACGGCAGCCTGGCGACCGAGCTGGTCGAAGGCGTGCTGGAGGCGCTGACGGAAGCCGGCTTCGAGGGCCAATCGCTGCTGGAGGCCTACAACTGCGTGATCGCGGCGATGCTGGGGTTCCTGACGATGGAGTTCTCCCCTCTGCCCGCCGATAACACCCAGGCCTGGGCCGAGGAGCTGCGCGAACGGGTCCACACCATCCGCCCGCTCGACCACCCGGTGCTCGCGCGCAACCTGCCGATGCTCGCCAACAAAGCCTTCATCGTGCGCTGGGACAACGGAACCACCGTGCCGCTGGACAGCAGTTTCGAGCGGCACATCCAGATCACCATCGACGGGCTGGAAGCGTTCGCGCGCAGGGTCAGGGGCGCATAGACATTCAGGCTGGCCCCACCAGCTCGTACAGCACCATCCGCGTCTGCCGCCCGCGCAGTTCGGTCAACTCCTCGATCCGCCGCGTGGCGAGCCGCCCGCCGAGCCCTTCGAACGTGGCCTCCGAGATCAACGTGCGCGTGCCCAACTGCTTGTTCGTGCCCTCGATGCGGCTCGCCACGTTGATCACATCGCCCAGCGCCGTGTAGGACAGCCGGTCGCTCGAGCCGAGCACACCCGCGATCACGACACCGGTGTGGATGCCGATGCGCGTGCGGAACGCCTGGAGCCCGTCCTCCTGCCACTTGCGGTTGAGCGCCTGCATCTCGTCATGCAGCTCGAGCGAGGCGATGCAGGCCTGGTACTCCGCGTCTGGCAGGTCCGCCGGCGCCCCCCACAGCACCATGATTCCGTCGCCCATGAACTTGTCGACCACACCGCCATGCCGTGCGAACACGCGCGTGGCGAGGTTGAAGTACTCGGTCAGCTGGCGCATCAGCACATCGGCGTCCATCGATTCCGAGATGCTGGTGAAGCCTTCCACGTCGGTGAACATCGCGGTCACGCGGCGCGGCGAACCGTTGGGCGCGAGCGCGTGGCCCTCGGCGACGAGCTGCTTGATCACGTCCACCGGCACGAACTTGCTGAAGGCCTGGAGGCTGCGCGCCGAATCGTCCAGCGCCTGGCTCAGGTTCTGGATCTCGAACACCCGGCTCGATTCGCGCGGCAGCGCGTCCAGCTCCAGCCGGCCGATGCGGCGCGCCGTGTGCGAAAGGCTCTCGATTGGCGCGGTCACGAGCTTCGACAGGCGCAGCGAAATGAACAGCGCCACGGCCAGGAAGCTCAGCGCCAGCAACAGCGACAGGAGCACGTTCCGGTGCAGCCCGCCGAGCAGCGCGTCTTCAGGCTCCCAGCTCACGAGCCGCCAGCCCGTGGACGCGATGTGCGATGTCTGCACCCGGTAGCGCGCGCCGCCGTGGTCGAGCGTGAAGGCCATGTCCTCGGTCCAGCCGCGGCTGCCGGCGGCCAGCATGTGGGCGTGCAACGCGCCGAGCACACCGTCGTCGGGGTCTTCCAGCACATGGACGACGTGGGGGTTGTCGCTGCGCGCGATCACGTGATGGTCGGCACTCAGCAAGGCACTGTAGCCGTGGCCCGTGCCGCCGAACACCCGCACGAGGCTGGAGAGATGCCCGAGCGACACGCTGGCGGACACCACCAGCGTCTGCGCGCGGCCCTCGTCGTCGCGCCGCCGGCTGGGCCGCGCGTGGCTGACGCCGAGCTCCTTCTCGGAGGGAAGCACGAAAGGCGATGTCCAAACGGGGCGTTGCGCCCTCGTCGCCTGAACGAAATCCTCGTCCTTCGTCGGGTCGTCGTCGCTGCGAAAGGCCTCGATGCGGCTCGTGGCGTAGCGCTGCCGCGGGTCATCGTCGCCATCGCCATCCGGCGGCTGCTTGTATTCCCAGGTCTCGGTGCTGAAGTCCGCATCGCGCAGCACTTGCCGCACCGCGGCCTCCGGATAGCGCATCGCCATCAGCAGGTGCCCGTCGTCGCTGGCCACGTCGATGCTGTCGATCTCGGGCGTCTGCTCCAGCGCGGCCCAGAGCAGCTCGGCGGTCTGGTCGCCGTCATGGCCCGCCGGATGCAGGCTGGGCGTGTGCGCAATGGCGCGCACCAGCGCTTCGGTCTTGGTGAGGAAGGCGAGCACGTTGTCCTCGACGCGGTCATGGTTGACCTTGTGCGCCGACTCGCCCACCCGCGACACCAACTGCTCTGCCCCCCAGTAGCCGAAGGCCACCAGCAGCAGCGACTGCAGCAGCGCGACCGCGCAGATGATGGTGCCCACGTCGACCCGGAAGCGGCGCAGCCGCGCGCGGGACGAGGAAGAGGCCGCGGGCGGTGCCTCCGCCGGGCCCGGCTGCTGCTGCGTGAAGTCGTCTGTCATGTGCGGGGGTTCCTCCTGCGCACTCGGATGCGCTTATGTGGCGGCGATTTTCCCCCGCCCCGCGCGTGGCCTGGGTTTCCATGGTCGTGTGCTTTTCCGTCAGGGGATAAAATCCGCCCCGCGCTTCGGCTTGCCGGGGCGCATCGCTAGGGGTGTCGAACCGGAATCCGTTCCGGGGCTGACTGAGAGAGTCCCTTTGAACCTGACTGAGGTAATCCTCGCGCAGGGAAGCTGGTCCGGCGGCCTGTCACGTTGTCTCGCGTGGCGGCAGCGCTGCTGGAGCCTCGCCCACCTGCCAAACCTTTTGCACTGGAGCAAACGGATGGCACACGACGACAACGGAGTTTCCTCTTCCGGCAACGAGGCGCTGACGCCCTTGCCCGCGTCCCGCCGCGTGTTCGGCTGGCACGACCACGCCTCGCTCTGGTTCAGCCTGGGCGTCGGGCTGCTGGTGATGCAGATCGGCGCGTACCTGGTGCCGGCCGTGGGCACGCGCGATGCAGCGCTGGCGATTGCGCTCGGCTCGGTCATCGGCGCCGGCCTGCTGGCCTGGACCGCGCGACTGGGCTGCGAAACCGGCCTCGCGAGCGCGGGCCTCATGCACGCGACCTACGGCAGCGCCTTCGCGCGCCTGCCGGTGCTGCTCAACATCGTGCAGCTGGTGGGCTGGACCACCTTCGAGCTGGTGATCATGCGGGAAGGCACGCAGGCCATCGGCCAGGTCGCCTTCGGCGCTTCGCTCGGCTCGTTCTGGGGCGGCGTCTTCACCACCTTGCTCTGGGGCGCGGTGCTGCTGGCGCTGCTCGCCGGTTCGATGGTCAAGCTGGTGCGGCGCTTCGTGAGCCGCTTCGGACTGCCGCTGGTGGTGATCTCCCTGCTCTGGCTGACGTGGCAGTTCGCGACGCGGCTGCAGGCCAAGGGCCTGGACGCCTTCTGGGCGCGCCCCGGCGACGGCAGCATGGGCATGTTCGGCGCGCTCGACCTGGTGATCGCGATGCCGGTGTCATGGCTGCCGCTGGTGGCCGACTATGCGCGACACGGCAAGCGCAGCGCGGGGGGCCTCGGCAGCGCATTCACTGGCACCTGGATCGGCTATGCGCTCGCCAACATCTGGTGCTATGCCCTCGGCGTCATGGTGGTGAGCGTGGCCGAGCCGGGCACGGGCCTCGTCACCGCGCTGCTGCTCGCGCAGGGCGGGCTGGTGGCGCTGGGCCTCATCCTCATCGACGAGCTCGACAACGCGTATGGCGATGTCTATTCGGGTTCGGTCTCCACGCACAGCCTCTTGCCGCGCTGGAGCGTGAAGCGCTGGGGCCTGTTGCTGGCCGCGCTGTGCATCGCGCTCGCGCTGGTGCTGCCGATGCACACGCTCGAACCGTTCCTGCTGCTGCTCAGTTCGGTGTTCGTGCCGCTCTACGGCGTGATCCTCGGGCGCCTCGGCAGTGGGCGGGCCGTGGCATCCGTTGGCACGCGCCAGATCGACTGGGCCGCGGCGCTGATCTGGATCGCCGGCATCGCGGCGTACCACGCGCTCGCCAAGTGGGCGCCTCAGTTCGGCTCGGCCCTGCCGACGCTGGCCGCGACTTTCGTTCTGGCCTGGATCAGCCGGCCAAGACCTTCTCGGGCAGCGGCAGCCGATGCATCGGCACTGGCGCAAAGCCGTGGTTGAGCGGACCGTGGCCTGCACCGACCGCCACATCCGCACCGGCCGCCATCGCGCCGAGGATGTAGGCGCGCGCGCGCTCGACGGCTTCGGGCAGCGTCAGACCCAGCGCCAAGTGCGCCGCGATGGCGGACGACAGCGTGCAACCGGTGCCATGCAGATTGCGGCTCGCGATGCGCTGCGAGGCCAGGCGCTTGCGCGTGCCGTCGGCCTGCAGCAGCACATCGACCACTTCGTTGCCGGGCAGATGGCCGCCCTTGAGCAGCACGGCCTTCGCACCCAGCGCCAGCAATTCGTCGGCCGCGCCGTCGAGCGCGTCGATGCCGTCGATGGCATGGCCGATCAACAAGGCCGCTTCATCGAGATTGGGCGTGACCACCACCGCGCGCGGGAACAGTTCGCGCACCAGCACCTGCACGGTTTCCGAGGCAATCAGGCGATCGCCGCTGGTGGCGACCATCACCGGGTCGAGCACCACGTTCGGCAACTTGTAGTGGTCGATGGCCCATGCGACGACCTCGACCACCTCGGGCGCATGCAGCATGCCGAGCTTGACGGCATCGACGCCGATGTCCTCGACCACGGCCTGGATCTGCGCCTTCAGAAATTCGGGCGGTACGCCATGGATGCCCGAGACGCCGCGCGTGTTCTGCGCGGTGAGCGCGGTGATGGCCGTCATGCCGTAGCAGCCGAGGGCCGCGAAGGTCTTGAGATCAGCCTGGATGCCGGCGCCGCCGCCGCTGTCGGAGCCTGCGATGGAGAGCACGCGTGCATAGCGCAGGGACGCTTGCGGCGCGGAGGAAGGTCCTTGGGTCATGCTGAAAATTATCGGCGACCCATGAAGGATGCGGGAGCATCGGCATGAGCGTCCCGTTCCAATCGGCCGCGATCATCGGCGCGGGCCTCATGGGGCGCCTGATGGCGGTGACGCTCGCGCAAGCGGGCTGCAAGGTCGCGCTCTACGAAGCCGGCAGCCCCGAAGCCGAAGGCGCAGCGGCCCGCGTCGCGGCTGCCATGCTCGCGCCGCTGGCCGAATCGGCCGTGGCACCCGTGTCGGTCGTGCGCATGGGCCACTACGCGCTGTCGCGCTGGCCCGAACTGCTCGCACCGTTGGCGCAGCCCGTGTTCTTCCAGCGCGAAGGCACGCTGGTGCTGTGGCACCGGCAGGACGCCACCGAGGCCGCGCGGCTCGAACGCGTGCTCGCTCACACCGGCATGCAGGTGCCCGAGCTGGCGCCGATGCAGACACTCGACGGCGTGGGCATCGCCGCGTTGGAACCGTCGCTCGGCCAGCGCTTCGCCAAGGGTCTGTTCCTTCCGGGCGAAGGCCAGCTCGACAACCGCGCGCTGCTCGCCTCGCTGCTCGCCACGCTCCAGGCGAATGAGAACGTCACGCTGCACTGGCAGTCGCCGCACGTGCCGGCCGACTTCTCGCCCGGCACACCCGGCCAGCCCGACTGGGTGATCGACTGCCGCGGCCTCGGCGCCCGCCCGCAGTGGCGCGCATTGCGCGGTGTGCGCGGCGAAGTGATCCGTGTGCATGCGCCCGAGGTCACCCTGCGGCGCCCGACGCGGCTCGTGCATCCGCGCTACCCGCTCTACATCGCGCCCAAGCCCGACCACCTGTTCGTGATCGGCGCGACCGAGATCGAATCGGACGACATGTCGCCCGCCAGCGTGCGCTCCACGCTCGAGCTGCTGAGTGCGGCCTACGCGGTGCACAGCGGTTTTGCCGAGGCGCGCATCGTGGAGATCGCCACACAGTGCCGCCCCACGCTGCCCGACAACCTGCCCGCCATCCGCCAGCCGCAACCCCGCGTGCTGCAGATCAACGGCCTCTACCGCCACGGTTTCATGATCGCGCCGGCGCTGCTCGACGCGGCGATGGAGCTGCTCGTGCACGGGCACAGCACGCTCGCGCAGGGTTTCGGCATGGACACCACGGCATCCGACGACGCATGACGACGATGAACATCCTGATCAACGACAAGCCCTACACCCTGCCCGACCACGCCACGCTCACCGACGCACTGGCCGCGCTGGAGGCCGTGCCGCCGTTCGCGGTGGCGGTGAACCGCGAGTTCGTGCCGCGCTCGGCCTACGCCGCGCGCGCGCTGCAGCCCGACGACCGCATCGAAGTGATCCGCCCCGTGACGGGCGGCTGAAAAAAGACAGGAGACGACAACACCATGACCACCCCGAACGACCCGCTGGTTCTCTACGGCCAGACCTTCCAGAGCCGCCTGCTGCTCGGCACCGCGCGCTACCCCTCGCCCGATCTGCTCGAAGCGGCCGTGAAGCGCGCAAAGCCCGCGATGCTCACTGCCTCGCTGCGCCGCCAGACGGCGAACCAGGGCTCGGGCGGCAACGACACGAGCACCGGGTTCTGGGCACTGTTGCGCAAGCTGGAAGTGCCCGTGCTGCCCAACACCGCCGGCTGCCACAGCGTGCAGGAGGTGATCGCCACCGCCCACATGGCGCGCGAGCTGTTCGACACGCCATGGATCAAGCTCGAACTGATCGGCGACGACTACACGCTGCAGCCCGACACGCTGAACCTCGTCGATGCCGCCTCGCAGTTGATCCGCGACGACTTCCAGGTGCTGCCCTATTGCACCGAAGACCTCGTGCTGTGCCAGCGGCTGGTCGACGTGGGCTGCCAGGCCGTCATGCCGTGGGCCGCGCCCATCGGCACCGGCCGTGGCCCCGTCAATCCGTACGCGCTGCAGGTGCTGCGCGAGAGGCTCAAGGTGCCGATGCTGGTCGATGCCGGGCTCGGGCTGCCTTCGCATGCCTGCCAGGTGATGGAATGGGGCTACGACGGCGTGCTGCTCAACACCGCCGTGGCGCTCGCGCAGGACCCCGTCGCGATGGCCGGTGCCTTTGCCGATGCAGTAGGCGCCGGCCGCACCGCGTGGCGTGCGGGCGCGATGGCCGCGCAAGACTCTGCGCAGCCCAGCACGCCCGTGCTCGGCACGCCCTTCTGGCACCACGCGGCATGAGCAACATGACCGACGCGCGCTCCATCGCCCACGCCATCGTCGCGGCCCACGGGCTGCGCTTCGGCGCCATCACCGCATCGACCGTGGGCGCCACGCCCTTCTCTTCGGACGACGCGGTCTACCGCGGCGCCAAGCAGGCCTGTGCGGCGCTCGGCTTCATCGAGGTCGATGCCGAATGCCTCGCGCTCGCCTGGCATGCGCAGACCGAACGCATCGGCCATTTCGACGCCGCGCGATGGCCCGACGCGCCCGCCGATTTCGGCATGCGCCCATTCCCGCCCGCATCGCGCGACGACGCTTTCCTGCCCTGCCCTGAGCGGCTCGGCCTCTACGCCGTGCTGCCCGATGCGGCATGGGTCGGCCGCATGGCGCGTGCCGGCGTGCCGACGGTGCAGTTGCGCTTCAAGTCCGCCGACGCCGCGGCCGTCGAACGCGAAGTCCAGGCGGCCGTCGAGGCTGTGCAGGGCACGGGCGCGCTGCTCTTCATCAACGACCACTGGCAAGTCGCCATTGCCGCAGGCGCCTATGGCATCCACCTCGGGCAGGAAGACCTCGACGCCCTCTCGCCGGAGGAACTGGGTCAGCTGCGCGCCTCAGGCCTGCGCCTGGGCGTCAGCACGCATGGCTATGCCGAGATGGTGCGCGCCGATGCGGTGAGCCCGAGCTACATCGCGATGGGCGCGGTCTATCCGACCACGCTCAAGAAAATGGCGACCGCGCCGCAGGGTGTGGCGCGGCTCGCAGCGTATGCGCGCCTGCTGCGCGGCTATCCGCAAGTGGGCATCGGCGGCATCGACGCGGTGCGGCTGCCCGAAGTGCTGGCCACCGGCGTGGGCTCGGTTGCCGTGGTGCGCGCGCTGGTGACGGCCGCCGATCCCGAGGCCACGGCCGCGCAATGGATGACGGCCATGGGCGCCGCCATCGGCAACTGAATACATCGAACCCTCAATGACTCAACGACGCTTTCCACATTCTTTTGCCTTGACGCTTTCGCCCATCTCATGCGCCGTTGCCGCCGTGCTTTTCGCAGCCGCCTGCAGCGCGCACGCGCAGCAGGCCGCGCTACCCGAAGTCGTCGTCAATGAAGGCGCAGCGGCACCGCAAGCCGATGTCAGCGGCTTCGGCGACGTGCCCCTGCGCGAATTGCCGCTGTCGGCCACGGTGATCGACAGCAAGCAACTGATTACCAGCGGCGCGCGCCGGCTCGCCGACCTCACGCAGTTCGATTCGTCGGTCACCGACGCCTACAACTCCGCCGGCTACTGGGACTACCTGACCGTGCGCGGCTTCGTGCTCGACAATCGCTTCAACTACCGGCGCGAAGGCCTGCCGATCAGCGCCGAGACCTCGATCCCGCTCGACAACAAGGAGCGCATCGAGATCCTGCGCGGCACCAGCGGCATCCAGGCCGGCACCAGCGCACCGGGCGGGCTCGTCAACTACGTGGTGAAGCGCCCGACTGAACAAGACCTGCGCACGGTGCGCATCGAGACCACCAGCCGCGGCAGCGTGCTCGGCGCGCTCGACCTGGGCGGCCGCTTCGGCGAGGCCCGCCAGTTCGGCTACCGGCTCAACATCGCGAGCGAAAACCTCAAGCCGCTCACGCACAACCTGGACGGCAACCGCAACATGTTCTCCCTCGCGGCCGACTGGCGCATCACGCGCGACTCGGTGCTGGAGTTCGAGATCGAGCAAAGCCGCAAGACACAGCCAAGCCAGAACGGCTACAGCCTCCTGGGCAGTGTGCTGCCCGCGCCGGTCGATCCGCGCATCAACCTCAACAACCAGCCGTGGTCGCAGCCCTCGGTGTTCAAGGCGCTGACCGGCACCGTGCGCTTCAGCCAGGCGCTGAACGCCGACTGGCGCTGGACCGCGCAGATCGGCCAGCAGCGCCTGAAGACCGACGACCGCCTGGCCTACGCCTTCGGTTGCGGCGCTGAACTCAACTACGACCGCTACTGCTCCGACGGCACCTTCGACGTCTACGACTTCCGCAGCGAAAACGAGCGCCGCACGCAGACCGCGGGCAGCCTGAACCTCAAGGGCAACGTGATGACCGGCAGCGTGCGGCACGAGTTGGGCTTCGGCCTCCTGCAAAGCCGTGTGCGCAACCGCTTCCAGGACCAGGCCTACAACTACGTGGGCACGGGCAACATCTGGGCAACCGCCGTGGTGCCGGCCAACCCGGCGCTCACCGACGTCAACACCAACCGCGACGAACGCTCGACCGAGCTCTCGGTGCAGGACGCCATTCGCTGGAACGAGCGCTTCACGACCTGGGCCGGCGTGCGCCACACGCGGCTGGACCGCAGCAGCATTCGCACCGACGGCTCGCGTCCCACCGGCTACAAGGACGGCATCACCACGCCGTGGATCGCAGCCAGCTACGCGATCCAGCCCGGACTGCTCGCGTATGCGAGCTGGGGCAAGGGCGTCGAATCGCAGGTCGTGCCGAACAAGAGTTCGCAGTACAGCAACGCTGGGGAAGCGCTGCCCGCGCTCAGCTCGCGCCAGTGGGAACTTGGCATCAAGGGCGGCAACGAGGCGTTCAATTGGCAGCTCGCGTGGTTCGACATCTCGCGCCCCATGACCAACCTGGATGCGTGCAACCGCCTCGGCATCACGCCGTGCGAAGCGAAGTACGACGGCCGCGCCGTGCACCGCGGCCTCGAAGCCGGCGCGCAGTGGACCCAGGGCCCCTGGCGCATCGGCGGCAGCGTGACGCTGATGGACGCCAAGCGCCGCGGCAGCATCGTGGAACCGGCCAGCAATGGGCAATGGCCGACCAATGTGCCCAAGCAGGTGCTGCGCGCGCAGGCGGCGTATCGCGTGCCCTCGGTGCCGGGCCTGGAAGTGGCGGGCCAGCTGTCGCACGAAGGACGCCGCAACGTGCTCGCCGATGGCTCGATCACGTTGCCCTCGTGGACGCGCGTCGATGCGGTGCTGCGCTACGACACGAAACTGCGCGGCGTGAACACGAGTTGGACACTGGCCGTCGACAACCTGTTCGATCGCCGCTACTGGAAGGAATCGCCCTACCAGTTCGGGCATGTCTACCTGTTTCCTGGCGCGCCGCGCACGCTGCGTCTGGGCCTGAGCGTCGCCCTGTGATGACGCACGAACGAAAGTTTTTTGCGCAAAAGTTTCGGAGGCTTGAGAAGGTCCAAAAAACCGCGCTATAATCTGAGGCTTGTTCCTCGATAGCTCAGTTGGTAGAGCGCCGGACTGTTAATCCGTAGGTCCCTGGTTCGAGCCCAGGTCGAGGAGCCACTACAAGCCGCAAGGCAACTGGATGCCCCGCTACTCAAAAGGTAGCGGGGCATTTTCAATTGTGGGCCGCTTGTTTGGCGATCGGCACCGCCGCTAGACTCGCACCTCGTCCGTCCACCGAATCGAGGTCTTCAGCATGAACAACACGAGTCGATACGAATTCAGTCTGCCCCTTTGCAGCGAAGCGCAGCAGCTGCAGGTCGAGCAAGTGCTCAAGCTTCCCGGCGCGATCACCACGGCAACGGTCAGCCGCAGCATGGGATCGGCCGGCGTGACCGTACAAGCCACCTTCCTTCCGGCCCACTCCCCTGCGCTCATGCAGGCCGAGGTCATTGCGCGCATCTCGCCCATCGGCTTGCTGCCGATGCGAGTTCCGGGCTGATCGGCAAGGCAAGGCAAGGCGAAGCGGGGCCACTCTCGCGATGCCGCATACATGGTTCTCGTCGGCGGCGTGCGACCCGGCATCGCGGCCCGCGAGGTCGGCACCAGCCCGCAGGCCCCCACCAACACGCTGCGAAAACCGAGGGACGCCATGAAGGAGTCCACCGACCACGGCCGCATGCATTCCACCGCGGACCATCACGTCGGGAGCTGATCAATCGTTCGCTCAGGCGAACGGCCGACGGATTCCAATACAGTCCTCACCATGCATTTCAAGCCGCAAGCTGAACCCGGACTTCCCGACCTCTCCCCGCCCCGCCCGCTCATCGCCCATCGGATCGCACTGGCCCTTGCCTCTGGCATGCTGGGCGTCCTGCTCGTCGGCTGCGCCTCCAAGCCAGCCCCGGCGCCCGCACCGAAGAAATCAGCAAGCGCCAAGCCCGCACCCGCTGCCCGCAACGACGAGCGCCCCGCACCGGCACGCCGCTCGCGCAGCAGCGAGGGAGCACCTTCCGCATCGTCCACGCCCTCCGCTCCGGTGGCCAAGGCGGAGCGAAATTTCCTTCGCCCGTCGAACGGCACCGTCATCCAGCGATTCAATGGCCGCAACAGCAAGGGCGTCGACTTCGCGGGATCGGAAGGCGATCCGGTCATCGCCGCGCGCGACGGCAAGGTCGTGTATTCGGCCGTGGGCCCGCGCGGCTATGGCCAACTCGTCATGATCAAGCACGACGCGATCTTCGTGACCGCCTACGCGCACAACAGCAAGCTGCTCGTCAAGGAAGGGCAGTCAGTCAAGCGGGGCCAGGTGATCGCCCGCATGGGCCGCACCGAAGCCGATCGCGTCAAGCTGCACTTCGAGTTGCGCCGGAACGGCAATGCGGTCGATCCCGTTCCCTATTTCGTTTCGCCCGACTGACCAGCAAGGGCCTTCGATGAAGCGATCCGGTTGAATCCGGATCGCCCCCTCCCGCGTAGCACTTGCATGGCAAGTACAAACGAAGAACGCAAGCCCGCCCCACGGCTGGGTTTCGAGGACATCTGTGCGCAATTCAACGTCCCCGCAAGAAAGGGGGCACGCGTCAGTTTTCAAGGCCAGCCGGGAACGGTCACGACCGCCCGGGGATTGATGGTTCGCGTACGGCTGGACGGGATGTCATGGTCCCGGCCCTATTCGCCGAACGAACTCGAATGGCTCGACGACCAGGCGAAGGCCATGGCCGGAGGCGCGCGCCGCCCGCGCAGCTGAAAAGCCCGGGGCGGATCGCACCGAGGATCAGTGCTGCACGACGGGGGTGCGGCCCTTCGCGTTGTCGATGGTCGCGCTGACGGAGTTGGTGTTGACGGCCAGGGCCACCAGGACGGAGCCGACGAAAGCCGGATCGGAAGCGCCGCTGAAATTCGATGCCCCGGCAATGGCCAGGGCCTGTGCGACTTGTTGGCGGGTCAGTTCCGCTGCTGCTTCGCCAACGACATTCTTCTTGGTGGTTGCCATCTGAAAACTCCTCGTGATGAAGGCCCGACTGTAACGGCCCCCGCGCCCCGCCGAAGGCCATCACCCCGCCCACTCCGGGGCGCTTGTTGTCCCCCGCCCACGGGCCTTGCGCTGGGTAATAATCTCGCCCGCTTCACTGCGCGCGGACCATGACTTTCGGCACTGGCATGCCGCTTCTGCGGGTCGTATCGTCGCGCGGTCGCTGGCGGCGCGACGATTCGGGGGAGGTCACACAGGCCATGCGGTCCCACTTCGGTATCCGAGGAGTGGCGTCTCCCACTGGGGCGCCTCTTCACTCTT
Organism: Variovorax boronicumulans; assembly: GCF_030812215.1. Classification (GTDB taxonomy): domain Bacteria; phylum Pseudomonadota; class Gammaproteobacteria; order Burkholderiales; family Burkholderiaceae_C; genus Variovorax; species Variovorax boronicumulans_C. Next base: position 191,502 of record NZ_JAUSSG010000010.1, read on the forward strand.
CTCTCTCTGGATCCGGACATGGCTTCTTCCAAATTCTCTTTCGCGAGCGCAGGCGTTCTTGCAGGCGTGCTGGTTCTCTCTGGCTGCGCGACCACCGACATGCAAATGGGCAGCCAGTCGGCCAAGACCGTGGCCACCGGCAGCGCCGCCGGTTCGGCCACCTCCGGTGAAAGCAGCGCGCTCGAGCGCTGCGATTCGCCGCTGGGCACTGTCTCCCTCATCGAGAACGTCAATGCCGGCTGGTACACCGTTCTCACCGGCGAATACAAGCTCCCGCCGACCGCGAACCTGCTGCGCCTCCTGGTGCAGCAGTCGAACTGCTTCGTGGTGGTCGAGCGCGGCGCGGCCGGCATGAACGCCATGACGCGCGAGCGCGCGCTCATGCAGTCGGGCGAGATGCGCGGCGGCAGCAACTTCGGGCGCGGCCAGATGGTGGCTTCCGACTACGGCCTGTCGCCCGAGATCGTGTTCAGCAACAACGACGCCGGCGGCATCGGCGGTGCGCTGGGCGGCCTGGTGGGCGGTGGCCGCGGCCGCGCCATTGCCAGCATCGGCGCCAGCCTGCAGACCAAGGAAGCCAGCGCGCTCCTGACCCTCATCGACAACCGCTCGGGCGTGCAGGTGGCGGCCGCCGAAGGCAGCGCCTCCAAGACCGACTTCGCGGGCTTCGGCGGCCTGGGCGGTCTGTCCGCCGCGGGCGGCATCGGTGGCTACACGCGCACGCCGCAGGGCAAGGTGATTGCCGCTGCCTTCATGGACGCGTTCAACCAGATGGTCCGGTCGCTGCGCAACTACAAGGCGCAAACGGTGCGCGGCCAGGGCCTGGGCGGCGGCGGTCGTCTCGGCGTGGACGGCGGTGCCGCGCCTTCGCAAACCTCGGCGCCGGGCGCGCCCCGCTCGCGCCGCAAGTAAGCGCGCCAGTCCATCGTCATCGGGCAAGGCCCGGCCCTGATTGCGGCCGGGTTCACAATTCATCCCTCTGGAGGTGAACACGATGGATGGTCTGGAAGAGACGGCGGAATCGGCAAAAGGCAAGCTCGTCTACCCCTTTGCGGAACTCCCACCGCGCGGCAAATCGATCGAGGTCGCTGCGGGCGTCCACTGGATCCGCATGCCGCTGCCCTACTCGCTCGACCACATCAACCTGTGGGCGCTGGACGACGGCGCCGGCTGGGCCGTGGTGGACACGGGCGTGCGCACCGAGGAAACGGTGGCCGTCTGGCGCGAGCTCTTCGCCAATTCGCCCGACACGCGCGGCCTCACCCGCGTGTTCGTGACGCACATGCACCCCGACCACGTGGGCATGGCCGGCTGGCTCACGCGCAAGTTCGGCGTGCGGCTGTGGATGACCCGCTCCGAATACCTCATGTGCCGCGTGATGGTGTCCGACACCGGACGCGAGGCGCCCGACGACGCCATCGCCTTCTACCGGCGCGCCGGCTGGGGCGAGGCGGCCATCGAGACCTACCGCACGCGCTTCGGCAACTTCGGCAAGCACATCCATCCGCTGCCCGACAGCTTCCGGCGCCTGCGCGACGGCGAGGTGCTGCGCATCGGCGCACACGACTGGCGCATCGTCACCGGCAACGGCCATTCGCCCGAGCATGCGTGCCTGTACTGCCCCGACCTCAAGGTGCTGATCTCGGGCGACCAGATCCTGCCGCGTATCTCGTCCAACGTGTCGGTCTCGCCCATCGAGCCCGACGCCGACCCGATGGCCGACTGGCTCTCATCGCTCGCCAAGCTCAGGCGCGAGGTGCCCGACGACGTGCTGGTGCTGCCCTCTCACAACGAGTGCTTCCGCGGGCTGCATGCGCGCATCGACCGGCTGCAGCAGGGGCAGGAGCGCTCGCTCGACCGGCTGCGCAACACCTTGAAGACGCCGAAACGCGCAGTCGACGTGTTCGCCAGCCTGTTCGCGCGCAGCATCGCCGAGTCCGACGTGCAGTTGCTGGGCATGGCAACGGGTGAAAGCCTCGCCTGCCTCAACTACCTGCTGCACCGCGGCGAGGTCGCGTGCGACATCGCCGACGACGGCATCGGCTGGTACCGGCTCGTCGGCTAGCCGCCGAACCAGTCGCGCGCCGACCGCCCCTGGTCCGGGCCCAGCATCGAGAAGCCGCCGTCGACCGGAATGTCCGCGCCGGTCACGAAGCGCGCCGCGTCCGAGCACAGGAACAGCACCACCTGCGCCACGTCGTCGCCGTCGCCCGCGCGGCCCAGTGGATGCAGCGGCGCCGCCATACGGTCCGCATACGCGCGGTCGCCGCCCGCCATGCGCGAGAGCGCATCTGACCAGGTCCATCCGGGCGACACCGAGTTCACGCGCACGCGCCGGTGCGCCAGGCTCGCGGCCTGGTTGCGCGTGAGCTGCAGGATAGCCGCCTTGGCCGCTGGATAGAGCGCCCGGCCCGCCGTGCCGAACTTGCCCCCGACGCTGCCCATGTTCACCACCGCCCCGCCCTGCGCCGCCAGCGCATCGGCGGTCTTGTGCACCAGCAGCGCACCGGAAACCAGGTTGACGTCGAGCGCATGCAGCCATTCGCTGCGCGAAGCCGCGAGCCCGTTGTCGCCGTACACGACCGCGTTGTTGATGAGGAAGTCGATGCGCCCTTCGCTGGCGAGCGCATCGGCCACCAGCGCATCGAGCGCCGTGTCGGAGGCGATATCGCATGCCACGAAGCGACAGCGCGACCCCAGCTCGGCCGCCAGCGCCTCGCCGCGTGTGGCATCGATGTCCACCGCGAGCACCTGCGCACCGGCTTTCACGAAAGCGCCAACGATGGCGCTGCCGAGCATGGCCGCTGCGCCGGTGACGATGGCGACTTTTCCTTCGAAGTTCGAGTTCATCGCATGACCTCCATTTGCGCGACTGCTTCAGCGACGTTCACTACATCCGCGAGCATCGCCAATGTTTCAAGGCTTGCCGCATGCAGGTGCGCCTGCGCAGTGTTGCAGGCATCGGCGACGACCGCCACCTGGTAACCCAGGTCGCTCGCGTGGCGCGCGCCGTGCTCGACCACGTGGTTGGTCGCAATGCCCGCCACATAGAGCCTCGATGCGCCGGTGTTGCGCACGACATCTTCAAGACCGCTGGCCCAGAACGGGTTGTTGCGCTTGTGGGTGACAACGGCCTCGCCCGGCCGCGGCGCGAGTTCTTCGTAGAACTCCGCACCCCATTCGCCATCGATCACTGCGCCCGTTTCGGCCACGCGCCGGAACAGCGTGCAGTTGCGAAGGCAATCGGCATACCCCGGTGCAAATGCGATGCGCACGAAGATCACCGGCACGCCGTTCGCCCGCGCGCCGGCGATCAGGCGCGCGGCCGAGGCGATGAGAAGCGGGCGCGCCGGGTCGTCGGCCGCCACGCCCACGCGCACCTTGCCATCGGCGTGCAGCACGTCGTTCTGGTAGTGCATGGCCAGCAGCGCGGCCTTCACATGAACACCTGCAAGGCTTCGTGCGGCGCGTCGCAGTTGACGAGCTCGACGCGCTTCATGTGGATGCGGAATTCGCCGCCCTCGCGCCGCAGCGTGTGCAGCACGCTGCCGCCGAAAGTGCGCTGCTCGGTCTTGCGCCATTCAAGGAGCAGGAAGGTCGATCGCACGACACAGCCCTCCTCGTCGCGCGATTCGAGGCCGATGTTGCCCACCACATGCACCGTGCGCGTGGGCGGTTGCTGCGAATAGGCACGCGCCTGCTCGAGCCGCCGCGCCCGCATCGAGCGCAGCAAGGCGTCTTCGCAGAACAGCGAGGCGTGGTTGATGGGGTCCGTCTGCCCGTGCACCAGCGGCACCCAGTAGAGCCCGTCGGGCGTGAAGAGCCGCTGCCATTCGTCCCAGCGATGCTCGTCCAGGAGGCGCGCCTCGTGGTGCAGGAACTGCGCGATCGCCTGCTGCTCGTGCCAGTCGTTGAAGTTCATTCGCCACTCCCGGCCCGCACGCCCATGTACGAAGCCCACGCCGCGAACATGTTGCGCGACGGCATCTCGCTGTTGCCGTTGGAGGCCCGCCCGCCCGGCAGCGGCTGGTCGCGCCCGGCGGCGCGGTGCATGCTGACCCAGTCGCCGCCGTCGGAGGCCAGTCCTTCCTGCACCCGGTTGTAGGCCTCCAGGTCGTCGGGCATCACGTTCGACGAGGGCGAGTTGACGATGTTGGTGTACTTCAAGGTGCGCTGGAAGGTCGCCTCCGGCGCGCCCTTCAGGCGGAAGCTGAAGATCTCCACCAGCGTGCGGTCCACCGACAGCGGCCGGATCACGCGGATCTGCTGGAAGGATGTGTGCGGCGAACAGCTCGGATAGACGATGGTGTTGTGCCGGTTCACCCGCAATATCTCGTCGGCGCGCTGCGCGCCCTGGCGGGCCTCGAGCGCCGCCACATAGGCCAGGCTCACCGGGTCGGTGGGCGGCACGAAGATGCCTTCCATGAAGCCATGGCCGTTGTCGTAGCCCTTGAGCTCCAGTCTCTCCCAGAACTCCAGCGGCTCACCGTTGCCATCGACGATCACCACCTCGAAGGGCTTGGGCGTGCCCGAAGGCATGGCCTCGAATTCTTCCTTGGCCGCGCGCCACGACGACTCGTGTGTGGCTACCGCGTGGATCGTGTCGTGCAGGTTCTCGAAAAAGATCTTCCAGTTGTTGCGCTGGATCACGCGCTGCACGCCGCCGGCCACTTCCACTTCGCCCTCGGGGGCGCGGTCGCAGAAGTTGTCGAGCGAGGTGGCCACGCCGCCGAGGAAATCGGCCAGTTCGGGCCCCTCTTCGGACAAGCTGGCGAACACGAAGCCGCGATGGCTCGCCACGCGCGCCACCTTGCGCACCGAATGCGACCCGCTCTTGAGATCGAGCGCCGTGTCTTCGTAGCCGCTGCGCAGCGGCACAGACAAGAGGCTGCCGTCGCACTTGAAGGTCCAGCCGTGGTACAGGCAGCGCAGGAACTTGCCGGCGCTGCCGCTGCCATCGGGAACGATCTTGGCGCCCTTGTGCGGGCAGCGGTTGTAGAGCACGTTCACCGCACCGTCGGTGTGCCTCACCATCACCACGGGCTCGCGGCCCAGGCGCGTGGTGAAGTAGTCGCCGACGTTCGGCACCTGACTCTCGTGGCCCACGTACAGCCAGGCCTGGCCGAAGACGCGGTCCATCTCCAGCTCGAAGATGGCGGGGTCGGTGTAGACGCGCTTGTGCACCCGGTCGGGCTGCACGAGCGCCTGGATGTCGATGGACTTTGTCGCTGCAATGGGGGTTATCGGGATCACGGAATTCATCGGGTGGGTCTCCTGAAGCGTCATCAGATGTCGAGCACCAGGCACGGCGTCTTTGCGCGCGACACGCAGGTGCAGAGGGTCTTGCCGCCCGCCTTCTCGCGGGGGCTCAGGTTGTGGTCACGGTGGTCGGGAACGCCCTCGACCACGTCTACCGCGCACACGCCGCAATCGCCCTGGCGGCAGTCGTACATCGGGTCGAGCCCGGCGGCGATCAGCACATCCAGAAGGCTCTGCCCGGGCGGCACCGTCAGCGTCTTGCCCGAGCGCAGCGTGCGCACCTCGAAGGGCATGTCGCCGACCTCGGCGAGCGCGCCGGCGAAGAGTTCGAAGTGCACGTGGTCCTCTGGCCAGCCCTGTGCGCGGGCGGTGTCCACGACCGCCTGCACCATGCCGCGCGGGCCGCAGACATGCAAATGGCGCCCCCTCCGCGGCGCCGCGAGCAGCGCGCGCAGGTCGAGTCCGCGCGCGGGGTCGCCGCCGTCGTGCACCACCGTGCCGCCGAGCGCGCGCACTTCGTCCAGGTAGGCGGTCGCTTGCTCGCTGCGTGTCGCATAGAAGAAGTCGAAAGCGTGGCCCTCGGCGGCCAGCGCGCGCGCCATGCACAGCAGCGGCGTGATGCCGATGCCGCCCGCCACCAACAGCGGCTGCTGGCCGCTCTTGTCGTCCTTGTCGCCCTTGTGCAGCGCGAAATCGTTGCGCGGCGGGTGCGCGGCCAGCACCGCGCCGGGGGCAAGGCCATGCATCCAGGCCGAGCCGCCCGCGCCCTGCGGCTCGTGCAGCACCGCGATCTCGTAGCTGCCGGAGCCATCGTGCGGGCGAACCAGCGAATACGCGCGCTGCCCGCTCGCCCCCGCCGTCCGCACGCTCACGCTCAGGTGCGCGCCCGGTGCGAACGGTGGCAGGTCGCCGCCGTTCGCCGCCCGCAGCACGAAGGCCTTGATGGCCGGCGTGAGCGGCGTGACCGAAGCCACGACCAGCGCCAGCATGTCTGCGCCCTGCGTCATCCGAGCGGCAGCGCGGGGTCGGCGATGGTGAAGCCGCTCGACTTCGACCAGCGCGGCATCAGCGTGTTCGAGGGCAGCGTCTCGTCCACCAGCTTGCGCGCGGTGTCCACGCCCGCCACGGGCAGGCCCTTGGCATCGAGCAGGCCGATCTGCACCAGCACGCTGGCCTGGTCCCAGTAGATGTGCTCGTGGTAGAGCTTGTCGCCTCGGAACTTGACGATGGCCACCAGCGGAATCTCCACCGGCTTGCCGGTCGGCGCGATGCCCGGCAGCATCCAGTCGATCTCCACCGTGTGGGTGAAGCGGAACAGCATCTCGTCGACGATCTGCGTCGCGCCCACGGTGCGTGAAATGGGCGTGAGCCGCGTGTCGGGCGGCGTCGTCGGAATGAAGTGGTGCTTGTAGAAGCGCGACAGCTCCTTTGCGCCCACGCCACCGGTCATCGTCGGGATGTGGTTGACATAGGGCTCGCTCACCATCGTGCCCATGGTGGCGACAACATCGCGCATGGCGAACTCGTATTCGCAATGCTTGTCCCAGAGCGCCGACAGGTCGTAGACCGGGCCGATGGCTTCCTTGAACAGCGCCATCGAGCGCTGGTGCGCCATCAGCGTGGAAGGCTTGTCGAAGTGGTCGCCGCCGGTGCGCGCGAAGGCGTGGTCCACGCCGGGGTAGACATACATCTGCGCGCCGGCCTTGCCGGCAAAAGCCTCGAGCACCTGGGCACGGGCCTCGGGCGGGCAGAACTTGTCGAGCTCGGCGAAGTGCAGCGCGATCGGGCATTCGATCTTCGGCACGAGATCCAGCGCGGCCTCGATGCCGACGCCGTAATAGCCCACCGCCGCATCCACGCCCGAATGCGCGGCCGCGAGGTAAGCCAGCTTGCCGCCGAGGCAATAGCCCAGCGCGCCGACCTTGCCGGTGCAGGCCGGGTGTGCGCGCAGCGCCTTCACGCTCGCGGTGACGTCGGCGATGCCCGCGTCGATGTCGAACTTCTGGAAGAAGCCGAAGGCACGCTCCCAGTCTTCGGGCGAGTAACCCAGGTCGACGTTGGGCTCCATGCGCCAGAAGAGGTCGGGTGCGAGCACCACGTAGCCTTCCTCGGCATAGAGGTCGGCCACCTCGCGCACATAGTCGTTGATGCCGAAGATTTCCTGGCACAGCACGATGCCGGGGCCGCTGCCGGAAGCCGGCAGTGCGAGGTAGCCGCGAAAGCTGCGGCCGTCGCCGGCCGGGATGTCGATGTACTGGCTCATCGTGGATGTCTCTCGAAGTGGTGGGGCTTGCGAAATTCTGGGCAGCACCCTTGCCGCTGTCTGTCCACTTCGTGCAAGCGATGTCGCTGCGAGAAACGGATAGCCCGCCGCCGCCTCGGCACGCAGACTGCGACCCGCATTGCATTCACCTCCCCACGCAACCGAATCCCTTCAGAGGAGATTTCCCATGTCGCAGGCAAGCATCCGAACGGCCGCATTGGCCTTCGCCGTCGTCACCGGCGCGTCGTTGTCGCAGGCCCAGCCCGTCAAGGTTGGTCTCGCGATGGACCTCTCCGGCCCCTTCGCCGTCGGCGGCGCCGAAGCCAAGGCCGGCTTCGCCGTGGCGATGAAGCAGCTCGACGGCAAGCTCGGCGGCGTGCCGGTCGAGTTCGTCGAGGCCGACACCGCCGGCAACCCCGAGCTCGCCCGGCAGGTGGTGGAGCGCATGCTGCTGCGCGACAAGATCGACCTCTTCACCGGCCCCATCGGCTCCTCCGTGGCGCTCGCGGTCGGCCCGCCGCTCTTCGCCGCCAAGGTGCCCTACCTGTCGAGCAACACCGGCCCGAGCGACTACTCGGGCGCCAAGTGCAACCCCTACTTCTTCGGCGCGTCGTACCCGAACGATGCGTACCACGAAGCCGCGGGCAAGTTCGCCTCCGACAAGGGCTTCAGGAAAGTGGCGCTCATCGCGCCGAGCTACCCAGGCGGCAAGGACGCGGCCAGCGGCTTCAAGCGCAACTTCAAGGGCACCGTGGGCGACGAGCTCTACACCAAGCTCGGGCAGCTCGACTACTCGGCCGAGATCGCCCAGATCCGCGCGAGCAAGCCCGATGCGCTCTACTTCTTCCTGCCCGGCGCGATGGGCGTGAGCTTCATCAAGCAATTCGTCGGCGCGGGCCTGTCCAAAGACGTGGCGCTGATCTCGACCGCCTTCTCGGCCGACGAGGACATGATTCCCGCCGTGGGCGAACCCATGCTCGGTCTCTTCAATACCGCGCATTGGTCCTACGACCTGGACAACCCCGCCAACCAGCGCTTCGTGGCCGCATTCCGCCAGCAGAACAACGGGCGCAATCCGTCGTTCTATGCCGGCCAGGCCTACGACGTGCTGATGGCCATGGACGCGGCCGTGCGCGACGCCGGCGGCAAGGTGGACGACAAGCCGGCACTGCTCAAGGCGATCAAGGCCGCGAAGTACAAGTCGGTGCGCGGCGATTTCAGCTACGGCGCCAACAACTTCCCCATCCAGAACTACTACCTGCGCGTGATCGGCAAGGACGCCAGCGGCCGCATCACCAACAAGGTGATCGGCACCGTGCTGCAAAACTACCAGGACACCACGGCCGCCAAGTGCGCGATGAAGTCCTAGTGCAGTCCTGAATGCAGCGCTAGTGTCTTGAGGTTTCGCGCGGGAGCTGGCCGAAGCGCTCCCGGTAGCAGGCGGCGAATCGGCTCAGGTGCGAGAAGCCGCAGTCGAGCGCGATCTGCGTCACGCTCGCGCCGTCGTGGCGCGCGAGTTGTGCGTGCGCGGCATCCAGCCGCATGTTGCGCAGCACCTCCATCGGCGACAGGTCGCGGTGGCGCCTGAAGAGCAGCGCCAGCGTGCGCCGCGTCACGCCCGCGGCCTCTGCCACCTCTTCGAGCGACACGGCGGTTTCGAGCCGGCTGCGCATGAACTCCTCGGCGCGCCGCAGCTGACCGAGGCTGGCCGCCTCCGAGCCGAGCCGCAGCGCATCGTGCTGCCGCCGCACCGAGTTGGGCCGGTGGCACAGCAGGTAGAGCATGAGGTTGTCTTCGCAGTGGGCCAGCCAGCGCGGGTCGTACGGGGTGCTGCTGTCGCCCGCCGGCGGCAGCAGCGATGCGAGGTTGGCCACCATGCGGCACCACTGCGTGCCGGCGGCGTCGTCCAGCCGCAGCGGCATGTCGAAATCGATCTCGCCCACGTCTTGCGCATGACGCGTGGCGAAGGCGCGGCGCGCCACTTCCTGCAGGCGGCCAAGCTCGATCTTGAGCATCAGTTGCTCGCAGTCGGCATGCCAGCGCAGCCGCACCGGCTTGTGCGCGGACACCACCGCGCCTTGCCCTGGATGGATGTGCAGCGTCTGCCCGCCCGCGCGGATTTCGGCATGGCCGCGCAGCGGCATCTGCACCAGCACGAAGTTGCCGAGCGCATCGGGCTCGATGTCCACGTCGCAGCCATAGCGCAGGATGCACAGCGACAGTGCGCTCAGTTCGGCGCGGCAAAAAACCGCATCGACCTTGCCCCGCCCCCAGACGCTGCGATGGTCCTTCAATTCATTGGCGACCAGCGCATGGGTCTCGTCCGCCTCGCGCGAGCGGAACACCTCGCGTCCGTACAAGGGAGAAAGCTGCTGGCTCGACCATGCGTCCACGGGCACTCCTGGGGGGTCAGGGGGTTGGAAACCTTTGTTTGCCACGGGGGCGTGCCTGCAATCTACCGCCGGGCCGCGCTTCCTGCCATGGGACTTGCCCCGACGTGCAAGAAGCTTGCCCGGCTTTGACTCCGTGGCGCCCCGCTCAAACCGTGAGCACGACCTTGCCGATGTGCCCCGCGCGCTCCAGGTATCGATGGGCCTGCACCACGTCGCCGAGCGCGAAGGCGCGGTCGATGCGCACCTGCAGCGTGCCGCCCGCGAGGCCCGCATCGACGAAGGCCAGCGCACGGCCGAGCGCGGCCTCGTCACGCGGCAATCCCATGGTGGCCGCGCCGGTGTGCTCCAGCACCTTGTAGACGTGAAAGCGCCAGCTCTTGCGGAACTGCGCGATCACGGGGTACTTGAACTCCGCGCCCCCCGAGAGGCCATACAGCACGTACCAGCCGCGGTGCGCGACCACATCGCCGAGCCGTTCGACTTGCGCGCCGCCCACGCCGTCGTAGACCAGGTCGACGCCGCGGCCCTCGGTGAGCTCCAGCACGCGTTCGACCACGTCTTCATCGTCCGTCACGACCACATGCGCCGCACCGGCTTCGCGCAGCGCATCGCGCTTGGCCGCCGTGCGCGTGACCGCGATGGCGACGATGCCGGCCGCACGCGCCATCTGCAGCGCCGCCATGCCGGTGCCCGATGAAGCGCCGGTCACCAGCAGCGTCTGGCCGCGCTTCAGTTGCGCCATCTCGAACATCGGGAAGTAGCCCGTGAGATAGGCCATGTAGGCACCCGCCGCCTGCGCAGCCGACAGGTTCGCGGGATACCGCACCAGGTGCGCTGCCGGCAGCAGGATGTTTTCGCCATAGGTGGGGTAGCGGCCCTGCCCCGCGCCCGGCAACACCGCGACCTTGTCTCCGACCTTCAGCCCCTCGACGCCCTCGCCGACCGCCTCGACGACACCCGCGGCCTCGTTGCCCAGCCCTGCCGGCAGCGTCGCGTCTTCGACATACAGGTTCTCTCGCCACAGCGCATCGGCCCGGTTCAGGCCGATGGCATGCACCGCGACGCGCACCTCGCCGGCGCCGGGTGCCGGCGTCGCGACCTCCTCGAGCTTCAGGACGTCGGCGCCGCCGAATGTGTGGAAGCGAACCATCTTGCTCATGAAAGAACTCCTTCTTCTTGAATGACCGATGGCATCAATCTAGAGGCCGCAGGACAATCAAGGAAATCGATTCGCCGGATATTCGCTATGCGCGCAATCGATAACGCCAGGACCACCGATGAAACCCGTCGAACTCAACCGCATCGACCTGAACCTGCTCACCATGCTGGCCGCGCTCATGCGAGAGCGCCACGTCAGCCGCGCGGCCGAGCGGCTGAACCTCGGCCAGCCCGCGGTGAGCCATGCGCTGGCGCGGCTGCGCGAACTCACCGGCGATCCGCTGCTGGTGCGCCAGGGCCGCGTGATGGAGCCGACCGAGCGCGCGCTGGCACTGATGCAGGGCCTGGGCCCCGCGCTCGCGCAGATCGAGGCCACGTTCCGCGCAGGCCGACTTCGAACCCGAGCGCGCCGCGCCGGTGTTCCGCATCGGCCTGACCGACGACCTGCAGATCGCGATGCTGCCCCGCCTGCTGCGCGCCCTGAGCGCCGAAGTGCCCCGCGCCAAGCTGGTGACGCTCACGGTCTGCTATCGCAATGCCATGAGCTACCTGGAGCAGGGAGAGGTCAGCGCGGTGATGTCGTTCCTGAAAGACCTGCCCGCCGATGCCAAGGTGCGCAAGGTCCGTACGGCACGCTTCGCCATGCTGCGCGCCGACACCGTGCCCGGCAAGCTCTCGCTCGACGACTACTGCCGCCGCCGCCACGTGCTCGTGACCTATGCGGGCGACCTGTGCGGCACCGTCGACGAAACGCTGGGCGAAATGGGGCGCCAGCGCGACGTGGCCTTCTCGGTGCCGCAGTTCGGCAGCCTCCCCGCCGTGCTGGCCGGCACCGACCTGCTGGCCACGGTGCCCGAGCACGTGGCGCTGGCACTGTCGGCGCAAGGTGGGCTTCGCTACGAGGCCTTGCCGTTCGAGAGCCCGGACTACCAGATCAAGCTCGCCTGGCGCGCGGTGACGGACAAGGACTCAGCAGAAACGTGGTTGCGCAAGGCGATGCTGCGCAGTTTCAATGACTAGGACAACAACCTCCCGCAAGGACACCGCATGCCCCATACCGAGACGAACTTCGAACTGACCGCCAACGACGGCCACCCCGTGGAAGCCCACCGCTGGCAGGGTGCCGCGCCGCGCGCCATCGTCCAACTGGCGCACGGCATGGGCGAGCATTCGCTGCGCTATCGCCCGCTCGCCGATGCGCTCACGCAGGCCGGCTGCGTGGTCTATGCGAACGAGCACCGCGGTCATGGCGCCTACGCCCTGGCGAACAACGAACTCGGCGAATTCGGCCCGCGCAACTTCGCCGGCCTCGTGGACGACATGGCGCTGCTGAGCCGGCATGCGCGCGCCGCGCACCCCGGCCTGCCGCTCATCCTCATCGGCCACAGCATGGGCTCGTTCGCCACGCAGTACTACCTGGTGCGGCACAGCGAGCTCTTGTCCGGCGCGGTGCTCTCGGGCACCGCGGCGCTCGACCTGCTGGGCACCGCGCTGCAGAGCGGCTTTCGCCTCGAAGACATGAATGCCACGCTGCCCGATGTGCGCACGCCGTTCGACTGGCTCAGCCGCGATCCGGCACAGGTCGATGCGTACATCGCCGATCCGCTGTGCGGCTTCACGGTGTCGGCCGAGGGGCTGGGGTCGATGTTCGCGAACCTCGACGACCTGACGCCCGCAGCCATGCAATCGCGCATCCGGCCCGAGCTGCCGCTGTACCTCTTCATCGGCGACCAGGACCCGGTCAGCAACAAGGCCGAATGGTTCTACCCGCTGGTGCAGCGCTATCGCGAGGCGGGCCTGCGCGACGTGTCGTGCCATGTGTTCGGCGGCGCGCGCCACGAGACGCTGAACGAAACCAACCGGGATGAAGTCGTGGCGGTGCTGCTCGCCTGGATCGCGCGCGTCGTGCGCACGCCCTGAAAGGCGGGCTTCTCCCGGGCGAAAGGCCGCCATCCGGCCTGCCGCGCATGCGCCGGAGGCCGACACGCCGCCACAACGAGGTCTGGTAGAAGAAACCCATGGCGACTCCTCTCGTGTCCTCCATCCTCCAACTCCTGCTCGGCGTGGACCTCGGCGCCTCCGATGGAACCGCAGGCAATCGCTTCGCGATCGAAGGTCTGGCCTGGGCGCCGGAAAAGGATGGCACGGCCAGCCTCCGGATCGACCGACTCGAAGCGGCATCCCTTCAGCTCTCCTCCGGAGAGCTCACGCTGGCAATCGGCCGCGTGGCCGTGCGCGGCCTCGTCGCGCAGATACGCAGCGAGGCCGGCGCGCCGCAGTTGGCCGGCGTCGAGGCCCGCGAAGCCGAGTTCTCGGGCCTGAAGCTGCACGGCCCCTTGCGCATGCCGCCGCGGCTGCACGAGGCATGGAACACCGCGCATGCGCCGGCTGCAGAAGCCCCCGCCTCTCAAGCGTCGGCCGATGCAACAAGCCTCACGCCCCTCGGCACGGCCCACGGCACCATCCGCGGACAGATCACCGATGCGCACCTGCTCTTCGATGCCGACGTGACGGTGCCGGTACGCGGTGGGCGGATCGATTTCAACGACGCGACGGTCGAGCACCTCGGTCCCGACTCGCGCATGGGCGTGAGCCGCCTGGGCATCTATGTCGATGCGCCCAATGGCCGCAGCTATGTGTACCGGTTCGCCTCGGCTCCGCTGGCCGGCGTGGCCTTCGAGCGCCGCGGTGCGCTGTTGAGCCCATGGATCTCCGAGCGCGGCAAGCTGCAGTTGCAGGAATTCGCCGAATCGATGCTGCGCCGGGGCCTTGGCCAGGGGCACGAGGGATTGACCGAGCAGGCGCGCGACCTGCTGGGGCGCACTTCGCTGTCCGGCGACCTGCAGCTGGGCGACGGAGGCTTCGCGCTGCCGGGATTGCAAGGCCGCCTCGAAGGCCGCGACGAAGGCCGCAACCGCATCGGGCTGCATTCCGAGGCCGTGGGCCGCGGCGTGACGGTGGAGATCGATTCGCTGCTGGTGCGCGACGCAGCCTCCGCTGCGGAGAACGCGCACCTTAGCTGCGACACGCTGCGGGCGAAGCTCAAGCTCCAGCTTGTTTCAGAGGGCGCGGAGATGCGCTTCGTGCTCGATCTCGAGAGCGGAACCGCGGCCGGACTCCGGTTCGACCGAAGCGCACCCGCGGCTGGATGAGCGTGGATCGAAAACGCCGATCAGCCACCCGCTCGCCGCACCGTCGCCCTGAAATCCGGGGACCGCGCCACCACCGCCGCGATTTCCGCCATCAACGCCCTCGCCCCCGGCGATGCCAATGCGCCCTGCCGCTGCGTCAACCCGATCTCGCGGCGCGTCTCGTCGAGCGGGAAGCCCAGCACCACCAAGCTGCCGTCGCGGATTTCGTAGCGCAGTTGATGCGGCGAGATCGCTGTGAGCATGTCGCTCTCCAGCAGCAGGCCGCGCAGCACGGCGAGGTCGCCTGTTTCCACCGCGGGGATCGGAGGTGCCTCGCGTGCCGACGAGAAGAAGCGCTCGAGCAGTTCGCGTGACGGCGTGTTGTGCCGCGAGAGGGCCCACGTCGCCTGCCGCAGCGCATTGAAGTCGATGCGCTTCGCGCGCTCCAGCGGATGGCCGGCGCGCGCGATCACCGCAATGCTGTCCTCGAACAGCGCCTCCTGCTGCAGGTCCCTGGCTTCGGCGGGGCTGCGCAGCGCGCCGAGGATGAAGTCGACGTCGCCGCTGCGCAGCGATGCGGCCAGCGCGTCGTACGGGCTCTCGACCGTGGCCACATGCAGCCCCGGATGCCGCGCGAGCAGCGAGGCGATCGCGAGCGGCAGGATCTGCGTGCGCCCGAGCGGAAGCGCCCCGACGGTCACGCTCCCCTGCAGCATGCCTTCGCTCGCGGCGATGTCCGGCCCGATGTGGCGCAGCTCCGCGAGCACGCGCTTGAAGTAGAGGGCCACGATCTCCCCGGCCGGCGTCGGCGCGAGGCCGCGCGCCTTGCGTTCGAGCAACGCAACGCCCAGGCCGCCCTCCAGGTCCTTCAGCGCGCTGCTGACGGCCGGCTGCGTGATGCCGAACTCGCGCGCGACCGCCGGCATGTTGCGCTTCTCGACCAGGCTCGCGATCACCGCGAGCCGCCGGCCGTTGAGGATCGACGCGAAGAGCGAAGGCACATCGGCCGTCGCGCCGATGCCGCCGCGCGCAACGAGCTGCGCGCGCGCCTCCTCGAACTCGCGCTCGATGCGGCGCGCGCGCACCAGCACCAGGTCGCCGTAGGAATTGAGCGCCATGCCGCGCGCGCGGCGATCGAAAAGCGGCCTGCCCAGCGCGCGCTCGAGTTCGGAAATGGAGCGCGTGACGCCCGAGGCGACGCGGTACAGCTGCTCGTCCGCGGCCCTGGCGATGCTGCCGGCGGCGGCCACGGCCGAGAACGCGCGCAGGTGCCGCAGGTTGATGGCGAGCGCGCTGCCGATCACTTTGTCTTGCTGGTTGGCCGGAGTCACTTCGATCCCTGGGGTAAACCCTGCCGATAAGAAAGTCTGATGGTAGGGCAACGCGAACTCACCCCACGCAACGGCGCGTGCAAACACACTCGAAGGCATCCGAGCCAACAACAACCGATGGGGTTGCCAAAAGAAAATGATCATCGACTGCCACGGCCACTACACCACCGCGCCCAAGGCGCTGGAGAACTGGCGCAACCAGCAGATCGCAGGGCTGAAAGACCCGGCGATGAAGCCCCGTGTCGCCGACCTGAAGATCAGCGACGACGAGTTGCGCGAATCGATCGAGGGCAACCAGCTTCGTCTCATGAAGGAGCGCGGCAGCGACCTCACGATCTTCAGCCCACGCGCGAGCTTCATGGCGCACCACATCGGCGACTTCGAAACCTCGTCGACCTGGGCCGCGATCTGCAACGAGCTGTGCTTCCGGGTGAGCGAGCTGTTTCCCGACCACTTCATCGGCGCGGCGATGCTGCCGCAGTCGCCCGGCGTGGACCCGCGCACCTGCATTCCCGAGCTGGAGCGCTGCGTGCGCGAATACGGCTTCGTGGCGATCAACCTCAACCCCGATCCCTCGGGCGGGCACTGGACTTCGCCGCCGCTGTCGGACCGCCACTGGTATCCGCTCTACGAGAAGATGGTCGAGCACGACATTCCGGCGATGGTGCATGTCAGCACCAGCTGCAACGCCTGCTTTCACACCACCGGCGCGCATTACCTCAACGCGGACACCACCGCGTTCATGCAGTGCCTCACCTCCGATCTCTTCACCGATTTCCCCACGCTGCGCTTCGTGATCCCGCACGGCGGCGGCGCGGTGCCGTATCACTGGGGGCGCTTTCGCGGATTGGCGCAAGAGATGAAGAAGCCCTTGCTCAAGGACCACCTGCTCAACAACATCTTCTTCGACACCTGCGTCTACCACCAGCCGGGCATCGACCTGCTGACGCGCGTGATTCCCGTGGACAACATCCTCTTTGCAAGCGAGATGATCGGCGCGGTGCGCGGCATCGATCCGGAGACCGGGTTCTTCTACGACGACACGCGCCGCTACATCGACGCGACGCCGATGCTCGATACCGAGACGCGGCACAAGGTGTTCGAAGCCAACGCACGCCGCGTCTATCCGCGCCTGGATCGCGCACTCATCGCCAAAGGCCTCTGACCCATGTCCAACACCCTCCAACAGCAACTCGGCGTCGTCCATCGCAACATTGCGCGCGCCGATGCAGCCGCGGTCGAAAAGCTCTCGCGCTTCGGCGTCTCCACCGTGCACGAAGCGCTCGGCCGGCTCGGGCTGATGCAGCCGCGCATCCGCCCCATCCACCCCGATGCGCGCTTCTGCGGCACCGCCGTCACCGTGCTGCTGCAGCCCGGCGACAACTGGATGCTGCACGTCGCGGCCGAGCAGCTCCAGCCCGGCGACGTCGTGGTCGCCGCCTGCACCAGCGACAGCACCGACGGCTTCTTCGGCGACCTGCTCGCGACCTCGTTCAAGGCGCGCGGCTGCAAGGGCCTGGTGATCGATGGCGGCGTGCGCGACGTGCGCGACCTCAACGCGATGGGCTTCCCCGTGTTCAGCCGCGCCATCCATTCGAAAGGCACCATCAAGGCAACCCTCGGCTCGGTCAACGTGCCGGTGGTGTGCGCTGGCGCGCTGGTGAACCCGGGCGACGTGGTCGTCGCCGACATCGATGGCGTGGTGGTCGTGCCGGCCGCGCGTGCGCAGCAGGTGGCCGATGCGGCCGAGGCCCGCGAAGCCAACGAGACCGCCAAGCGCGAGCGCTTCGCCGCCGGCGAACTGGGCCTGGACATGTACGCCATGCGCGAGCCGCTGGCCAAGGCGGGTCTGCGCTACATCGACTGACGAGACCGCACCGCAGTCCTACCCTCCCGCGAAACCATGAAGACCTCTTCCCTCCGCCGCCCTTTCCTCGCTCTCCCCCTCGCCCTTGCCGGGCTGCTCGCGCTCGGCGCCTCGATCCACGCCGGCGCCGCCGACGCCTATCCGTCCAGGCCCGTGAAGATCCTCGTCGGCTACAGCGCCGGGGGCGCGGTCGATGCCATCGCGCGCTCGGTCGGCCAGCGCATGGCGACGATCCTCGGCCAGCCCGTGGTCGTCGAGAACAAGCCCGGCGCCGGCACCAACATCGCGATCAAGTCGCTGACGTCGAGCGTGCCCGATGGCTACACGCTGCTGCTGGCGGCCAATGCGCTTGCGGTGAACCCGTCGATGTACCAGCCCGCACCCTACGACCTCGATCGCGACTTCACGCCCATCTCGATGGTCGGCCGCGTGCCCGTGGTGTTCGCGGTGCGCGAAGGCTCGCCGATCAAGACGCTGCCCGAGTTCGTGGCCGCGGCCAAGGCCAAGCCGGGCGGCGTGACCGTCGCGACGCCGGGCAACGGCGCCACGCCGCACCTGGCGATGGAGCTGTTCCAGCACACCGCCGGCCTCAAGCTGAGCCATGTGCCCTACAAGGGCGGCGCGCAGGCGATCACCGACGTGCTGGGCGGTCACGTCGACGTGGTGGCGGTCAACGCGCTCGAAGTGCTGCCGCTCGTGAAGGGCGGCAAGCTGAAGGTGCTGGCGGTAATGAGCACCGAGCGCTCCGCCGTGCTGCCGGGCGTGCCGACGGTGGCCGAGTCAGGCTATCCGGGCTTCGAGGCCAGCGTCTGGTACGGCTTCGTGGCGCCTGCCGGGCTGCCGAAGCCGGTGCAGGAGAAGCTGCACGAGGCGGTGCAGAAAGCGATCGATTCGAAGGAGGTGCGCGATCAACTCGCCGCGGCCGGCGGCGTTCCCCTGCCGGGGCCGACCGCGCAGTTCGAGAAGCTGCTCAAGAGCGACGCGGCCCGCTACGGCAAGCTGATTCGCGAAGCCAGCATCAAGCCGGATTGACTCCATGGCAACGCCCCTCAAGGGAATCTGCTCGATGGCGACCCGCGGGTTGCTGGACGAACTGGCGGCGGCGCACTCGCGGCAGAGCGGCGTGCCGGTCTCGTTCCTGGCTGTGGGCGGCGTCGATGCCGCGCGGCGCGTGGCCGATGGCGAGGCTTTCGATGTGGTAGCCCTGGCCTCGGACGCGATCGACAAGCTCATTGCAGCAGGCAGCCTCGACGCAGCGGGCAAGGTCGACATCGTCCGCTCGGAAGTCGGCGTCGCGGTGCATGCCGATGCCGAGCCGCCCGGCATCGCCACGGAAGATGCCGTGCGCCGCACCGTGCAGGCGGCGGCCAGCATCGCCTATTCGACCGGCCCGAGCGGCGTTGCGCTGCTCGCATTGTTCGGGCGCTGGGGCATCGCCGACGAGATCCGCGGCCGCCTCGTGCAAGCGCCGCCCGGTGTGCCGGTCGGTGCGCTGGTCGCACGCGGCGAGGCCGCGCTCGGGTTCCAGCAGATGAGCGAACTGATCGGCCTCGAAGGCATCCGCTTGCTCGGCCCGCTGCCGCAGGCCATCCAGATCGTCACGACCTTCTCGGCCGCGCCGGGCTTCTGCACCCCGCAGCCGGCCGCCGTGCGCGCCCTGCTCGATTTCATGGCCTCGGACGGCAGCGCCGAAGCCAAGCGCCGCCACGGCATGGCGCCGGCTCCTCAGAGGTAGCGCACCTCTGCCGGCACCTCGAACCAGTTGTTGTTGCGCCCGTCCATGTAGCGCACCGGCGCGGTCGAAAGCTCTTCCAGCGTCGCATCGTCCAGGCAGCTCACATTCACGCTGACATACGCGCCGCCGATCTGCGGCACGTTGCCGCGGCCGAACGACTTGATGCCGCAGGTCTTGCAGAACAGGTGCTCGGCGCTGTGCGAGGCGAACTGGTAGCTCGACAGGTTTTCTTCGCCCGAAAGCAGCGTGAAGTCTTCGGGCTTGACGATGGCGCCCCAGCCGCGCGCCTTCATGCAGATCGAGCAATTGCACTTGCCGGTGCCCGCGGCGAGGTCGATGAGGGCCTGGAAGCGGACCTTGCCGCAGTGGCAGCTGCCGTTGTATGTCTTCTTCATGGTGACGTCCTAGAGATGGGTTGGAGAGAAACCCGAGGCTACGACCCATTGCGGACAGATTCTGTCCTCGATCCGAGGCATCATCCGGTCCATGCTGTCTGCCTCCGCACGCCTCATCAGGCTTCTTTCCCTGTTCCAGGCCCAACGCGCATGGACCGGCGCCGGCCTCGCCGAACGGCTCGAAATCACCGAACGCACGCTGCGCCGCGACGTCGACCGGCTGCGCAGCCTGGGCTACACGGTCGACTCGACCTCGGGCGTGGCCGGCGGCTACCGGCTCGGCGCAGGCGCCGCCCTGCCCCCGCTGCTGCTCGAAGACGAAGAGGCCATCGCGGTGGCGCTGGGCCTGGGCAACCCGAGCGACGGCAAGGGCGACATCGAGAACGCGTCGATGCGCGCCCTCGCCAAGCTGGAGCAGTTGATGCCGCCGCGCCTGCGCAAGCGGCTCGACAGCGTGCGCGCATCGGTGGTGCCGCTCGCGCGCGGCAAGTCGGAGGTACGGCTGAAGGCGGTCACGCTGTTCGCCGAAGCCTGCACCGACCGGGCCGCACTGCGCTTCGACTACCGCGACCACCACGCCAAGGCGACCGCGCGCACGGTGGAGCCGCACCGCGTGGTGCAGTCGGGCCAGCGCTGGTACCTGCTGGCGTGGGACACGGCGCGCGAGGACTGGCGCACCTTTCGCCTCGACCGCATCGTGGCGCCCGTGCCGACCGGCGCGCGCTTCACGCCACGCAGGCTCCCGCACGGCGATGTGGCGGCGTACATGGAACAGGCGCTGCGCGTCTCGCCCTACCTGCACCACGCGCGTGTCGTGGTGCATGCGCCCGCCAAGGCGCTCGAGGCGCACCTGGGCTGGGTGGGCGGCGTGCCCGAGGCGATCGACGACAGCACGACACGGATCGCGACCGCAGCCAATTCGCTCGATGCGCTGGCCGTGTGGCTCGGCTGCCTCGGGCATGACTTCGAGGTGGAATCGCCGCCGGCGCTGGCCGAGCACCTGGCGCTCGTCGCGGGGCGGCTCGGCAAGGCTGGGGCGCGCACGCCGCGCAAACCGCAAAAGCCGGCTGCCCGCCTCCCTCATCTATAGGATAGGCAGGCGCCGCGCCGATCCGTACGCTGGCGACTGTCGCAACCCTTCCAGGAACCGCCCATGTGCCTCGCCCGCGGCCCGATTCCATGACGACCACGCAGGTCGCGCTGGTCGAGGACGACACCGGCGTGCGCGAGCGCATCGCGCGCGTCATCGGTGCCGACCCTTCGCTCGCGCTGGCCTACAGCGCCTCGAGCGCCGTGGACATGCTGCGCTGGCTGGGCGAGAACCCGGTGGAGGTGCTGCTGGTGGACCTGGGCCTGCCCGACCTGCCGGGCCTGCAGGTGATTCGCCGCTGCCGCAGCATGCAGCCGGCCTGCGCGGTGATGGTGCTGTCGATCTTCGGCGACGAGGCCAACATGGTCCTGGCCTTCGAGGCCGGCGCGAGCGGCTACCTGCTCAAGGACGGCACCGAGGCCGATCTCGCCACCCACATCCGCAACCTGCGCGCAGGCGGCTCGCCGATGTCGCCGGTGATCGCGCGGCAGCTGCTGCGGCGCTGGCAGACCCGCGCCGACGCGTCGCAGCGCGGTCCGGGGAGCCCCGGCGCCGGTGCCGCCCGCTTCTCCGCCGTGACGCCCGAGCGCCTGTCGCCGCGCGAGTCGGAGGTGCTCGGGCTGGTCTCTCGTGGTTTCACCTATGTCGAAGTCGGCGCGCAGATGGGAGTCTCGGCCTCGACGGTCCAATCCCATATCCGCAATATCTACGGCAAGCTGGATGTGCACAACAAATCGGAAGCTGTGTTCGAAGCCCGCAACCTGGGCTGGCTTCCCTGAGTTCCCTGAAGCGGTCCGGCGGGCCTGCCTGCGCTGGCCCTTGCTCGCCGCCGCCACGCTGTCGCTCCTGATCCTGGCCCCCGCGCTGCTCCTGCCGGCCTCCACCGGCCATGCGCGCTCGGTCGATGCCGCCGGCAGCCTGCCCGACGGCATGGACGTGCGCTCGGCCGAGGCCACGCTCGAGCCCGACGGCCTGCCGCCGCAGGTGCGCCGGGTGCAGTTGCCCTTTCGGTGGGACCACGCCTTTCCCGGCCGCGGCGGCAAGGCGAGCTACCGCATCGAGCTGCCGGCCGTGGCCGTGCCCGAGGGCGGACCCGCGGCGCTGCTGCTCTCGGGCGTGGGCAACCAGGTAACGATCTCGCTGGACGGTGCGCTGCTTGCGAGCTTCGGCAGCCTCGGCAACCCCGGCTACGACGCGGCCAAGGGCTCGCAGCTGGTGCCGGTCGCCGCTGCCCTGCACCGCAGCGACCAACCGCAGCAACTGGTGATCCGGACCACGCTGCAGCGCCAACGCGGCGGCGGGCTCGCGAGCATCCGCTATGGCGCCGAGGCGCCGCTCGCCGCGCTCCACCGCACGCAGCAGAACTGGCGCAACAACTCGGCCATCGTGTATTCGGTGAGCCTGCTGCTGATGGGCGGGCTGGCCGGCGGCCTGTGGCTGCGCCAGCGCGACGCGCTCTACGGCTGCTTCGCGCTGGCAGCGCTCTCGGGCGTCACGCGCAACCTCGACCGCGTCTGGCCCGACGTGCCGGTGCCATGGCCGCTCTGGGGCGCGCTGGTGGCGGTCTGCTATGCCTGCCACATCGGGCTCATTGCACGCTTCGTGCTGCTGGTGCTGGACCGCAACCCGCCCTGGCTGGTGCGCTCGATCTACGGCGCGCTGGCGCTGTCGGTCACGCTGGCCTGCGCTTCCTTCGCGCTCGCCAGGCCCCTGCTGTGGACCAGCGGCCTGGTGGTTCTGCAGGTAACCAGCATCGTCTGCCTGCCCTATGTGATCCACGGCGCGCTGGTGGCGCGGCGGCGCATCGCGGGGGTGCTGATGGCGGCGGGCATGCTGGCCATCCTGGCCGGCGCGCACGATCTGCTGCTGGTGCGCATGGGCCTCTTCGGCGGCGCCTACTACACGCTCACGCCGCATGCGATGTTCTTCTTCGTGGTGATCCTGGCCGGCCTGGTGGTGGAGCGCTACAGCCGCACGGTGGCCGACTATGGCGCGCTCAACGCCAGCCTTGCGGCGCGCGTGGCCGAGCGCGAGGAACAGCTGCGCGGCGCCTTCGAAACGGTGCGCCTGCAGCAGCAGGAGCAGGCGGTGCTGGTGGAGCGGCAGCGGATCATGCGGGAGATCCACGACGGCGTCGGCTCGCAGCTGGTGGGCCTGCTCAACGTGGTGACGCAGCCCGCGCCCGACCGGGCCGTGGTCGAGGAGCATGTGAAGCTCGCGCTCGACGAAATGCGCATGGCGGTCGATTCGCTGCAGCCCGCGCAGGACGACCTCTCCACCGTGCTGGCGACGCTGCGCTACCGGCTGCAGCCGCGGCTGGACGCGGCCGGCATCGAACTGGTCTGGAACGTGGCGCTCATCCCCACCGTTGCGCCTTTCGCGGCGCAGGCCGCGCTGCAACTGCAGCGCATCCTGCTGGAGGCCTTCACCAACGTGCTCAAGCATGCGGCGGCCACGCGCATTGTGATGCAGGTGAGCTGGCACGGTGACGAAACGCCGCCGCTGGTGCGCATCGTGCTCACCGACAACGGGCGGGGCCTGTCCCGCGCGACGGGCGGGACCGGTGAGAACGCGGACGCGGGCGCGGGCGCAGCGGCGAGGCCAGCGGGCCACGGCATCTCGAACATGCGCTCGCGCGCGCAGGCGATCGGCGCGCGGCTGGAAATCGAGCCGGCAGACGCCGAGACTGGCGGCGGCACGCGCGTGCGGCTCGAATGGCCCTGCGTCATGCCCTGAAGCAGCCCGGCCGGGCCGGGCTCACCGCAACGCGAATGCAAGCGTGACCGCGCCCAGCGCCAGCAGCCCGAGGCCGGCGATGAACACCATCTCGCCCCAGGCCTCCAGCCGTGCACCCGAACGGCGCGAACGCATCGAGATGAAAGACAGCAACGCGCTGGCCAGGAAGACCAGCGCGTCGATGGCAAGAAGCCGGTCGATCAGCAACCGCATGTCGTCGCGCGGCCCGAGGTGGCCGATGGACATCACGGTCATGCACACGCCGATCATCGTGGCCGAGGTGGGCAGGATGTGCGCGGAGAGACCGCCAGTAGATGAAGTCATGCGAAGGCTGTCCGTATCGGGCTTTTCGAGGGACACCGAGGAACCGGCTTGGCCGGGCCTCTGGTGTCGCCCCCGGTAGGGGGTTGGCGCGCGCGACACGAAGTGCGCGCGGCCTGGGGCGAGCCTATCCAATGCGCACCGGGACGAAGATCTTGTCTTCGCCGCGCTGGATCAGCAGCGCCACCGACTTGTTGGCCGCCTTCGCCACCACCTCGCGCACCTGCTCCAGGCTCTGCGCCGGCGTGCCGTTGATGGCCAGCAGCACGTCGCCGGCTTGTACGCCCGCCTGCGCCGAAGGGCCGGCCGCGTCTTCGATCAGGAGGCCGGTGTCGACGCCGGCCTCGCGCTTCTCCTGCGGCTGCAGGGGGCGCAGCGCCAGGCCCAGCTTGCCCTGGCCAGCGCCGGTGTCGGCCTTCGCGACCTGGGCCGGCTTGTCGCTGGCATCGCCGAGCTTGGCCTGCAGCTCTTGCCGCTCGCCCTGGCGCCACACTTCGAGCGTGACCTTCTTGCCGGGCGCCTGCTGGCCGATCACCGCGGGCAGGTCGCCCGAGGAGACGATGGCCTGGCCGTCGACCTTGCGGATCACGTCGCCCGCCTTCAGGCCCGCCTTGTCGCCGGGGCCGCCCTTCTCGATGTTCGAGACCAGCGCGCCTTCGGGCTTGTCGAGCTTGAACGAATCGGCGAAGGCCTGGTTCACTTCCTGCACCGCGACGCCCAGGCGTGCATGCGAGGCCTTGCCGGTCGCGACGATCTGGTCCTTCACCTGCACTGCAACATCGATCGGGATCGCGAACGACACGCCCTGGTAGCCGCCGCTGCGGCTGTAGATCTGCGAGTTGATGCCCACCACCTCGCCCCGCGTGTTGAGCAGCGGGCCGCCGGAGTTGCCGGGGTTCACCGCCACGTCGGTCTGGATGAAGGGCACGTAGCTGTCGTCGGGCAGCGAGCGGCCCTTGGCGCTCACGACGCCGGCCGTCACCGTGTTCTCGAAGCCGAAGGGCGAGCCGATGGCCAGCACCCATTCGCCGACCTTCAGGTCCTTGGTGTTGCCCAGCGCGAGCACGGGCAGGTTCTTCGCATCGATCTTCAGCACGGCGATGTCGGTCTTGGCATCGGCACCGAGCACCTTGGCGCGGTATTCGCGGCGGTCGGTCAGCTTGACGGTGACCTCCTTCGCGTCCTTCACGACGTGGGCGTTGGTGATGATGATGCCGCTCGGGTCGACGATGAAGCCCGAGCCCTGCGCGCGCACCGGCACGTCGCGTTGTTGCTGCTGGCCGCGCGGCCCCATCTGGCCCTGGAAGCGCCGGAAGAACTGGAACATCGGGTCATCGGGGTCGATGCCCTGGATCTCGGCGGCAGCCTCGTCGTCCGACGCCTTCATGGTGCCGGTCACGCTGATGTTGACCACGGCCGGGCCGTCGCGCGAGGTGATGGTCGAGAAATCGGGCAGCGTCACCATCGCGGGGGCTGCGGCGATGGGGGTGGCGTTGGTCGGGGCGCTCACGGCGCTGGTGTAGGCGCCGGCACCGACGGCGCCGATCACGCCGGCGCTTGCCAGGGCGATCACCAGGGCGCGGGGGGAAGTCAGGCGGGTGTTCATGGCTCGGTTCCTTTCAATTGCGTATGGACGCAAAACACGATGAAAGGAATGTCGTTGCGCTGACTTAAGCGCGGCTTAAACGGGAACTACGCTCCTCTGCCTCCCGAAGAGGGAGCGAAGACCACGCGCACGCGCAGCCCGCCGAGGCTGGGGGATTTCTCCAGCGTCACCGTGGCGCCGTGCAGATCGGCAATCGACTTGACGATGGACAGCCCCAACCCGCTGCCCGGCGCCTGCGGTTCGCCCGAGCGGTAGAAGCGGTCGAGCACGCGCTCTCGCTCGGCTTCCGGCAGCCCGGGGCCGCTGTCGTCCACGCTGAGTTCGACCGCATCGCCACGCTTGGCGATGCCGATGTCGACGCGCCCTTCCTCGGGCGTGTACTTGACCGCGTTGTCCAGCAGGTTGCGCAGCAACATGCGCAGCGCCTCGGGCTGGCCCTGGACGACTGCCGTATCGGCATGCGCGATGCCGATGTCGATGCGGCGTGCCTGCGCGCCCGCCACCGCGTCCGAAATGGCGAGGCGCGCCACCTCGCCCAGGTCGACCGGTTCCGGCTTCGCGCCGGCCGCCATGCTGGCCTCGTGCCGGGCCAGAGCGAGCATCTGCTCGACCAGCCGCGTTGCGCGGTCGATGCCCGCGACCAGCCGGCTCACGGCGAGCTCCCGCGCCGCATCGTCGGGCGCGCGCTGCAGGCCCTGCACCTGGAGCTTCAATGCCGCGAGCGGCGAGCGCAGTTCGTGCGCGGCATCGGCGACGAAGTGCTTCTGCGCATCGAAGGCATGGCGCACACGGCCGAAGAGCAGGTTCAGTTCCTGCACCAGCGGGCGCACCTCCTCGGGCAGGCCCTCGTCGCTCACCGGCGAAAGATCGTCGGCCTGCCGCGAAGCCACCTGCTTGCGCACGCGGGCCACCGGCGCGAGCGAGCGGCTCACGACCCACCACACGACCAGCATCAAGAGCGGCGCCATCAGCGCGACCGGTGCGATGGTGCGCAGCGCCAGCGTGCCGGCCATGCTGCGCCGCGCCGCCATGTCCTGCGCCACCTGGATCACGAGGCCGCGCGTCTGCATCGAGAACACGCGGTAGGTGGTGCCGCGCGCGCGCACGTCGGCAAAGCCCAGCACCGCGAGCTGCGGCAGCGCCGCCTGGTCGGCGGACTCGAAGACGCGCACGCCGTCGGCGGTCCACACCTGCACCACGAATTCGAAGTTCTGCTCGCCGCTGCCGATGCCGCCGACGGCCGCGCTGGGCGGCAGGCCCGAGCGCAGCGACATCGCCATCTGCTGCATGTGGTAGTCGAAGATGTCGTCGGCCTCGTGCAACACCGTGCGGTAGGCGACAAGGGCCTGCGCCCCAGCGGCCAGCACGATGGCCGCGAGCAGGAACCACAGGAGACGCGCGCGCAGCGATCCGGTCAGGCTCCGGGTCATACCTTCGGCACCATGTAGCCGACGCCGCGCACGTTGCGGATGAACTCGGCGCCCAGCTTCTTGCGCAGGCCATGCACATAGACCTCGACCGCGTTGCTGCTGATCTCGTCTTTCCAGCTGTAGAGCTTTTCCTCGAGCTGCGCGCGCGAGAGCACCATGCCCGGACGCGCCAGCAGCGGCTCGAGCACCGCCCACTCGCGCGCCGACAGCACCACCGGCTGCCCGGCCACCGTGACCTCGCGGGTGGCGGGGTTGATGCTCACGCCCATGTGCTCGTACACCGGCTCGGCGCGCCCCGCCGCGCGGCGCAGCAAGGCACGGATGCGGGCCAGCAGCTCGTCGAGGTCGTAGGGCTTGAGCACGTAGTCGTCGGCGCCGGCATCGAGCCCTTCGATGCGCTGCTGCACCGAGTCGCGCGCGGTGGCGATGAGCACCGGCATGCGCTGCTTGCGGGCGCGCAGGCTGCGCAGCACCTCCAGCCCGTCGCGGCGCGGCACGCCCAGATCGAGCAGCACCAGGTCGTACTGCTGGGTGCGCAGGGCCGACTCGGCGGCCTCGCCGTCCTTCACCCAGTCCACCGCGTATTGCTCGGCGCGCAGCAGGTCGAGCACGGCCTCGCCGATCATCACGTCGTCTTCGAGAAGCAGGAGTCGCATGGTTGTGTTCCGTTGTCCGGTCTTCGGGATTCGAGGCGGCGGCCGTGGCGAAGTTCAGTTCAGAGGAGCGAGCGGACTTCGCGAGCGGCCTCAAACAGCAGCGGCAGCATCTCGCGCTGCAAGGCTTCTTCCTGGTAGCGCGTGCCTGACAGCACCACGTTGAGCGCGGCCACCGTGTGGCCCTGCATGTCGCGCAGCGGCACCGCGAGCGCCTGCACGCCGAGCTCGTGCTCCTCGCTGGCAAAACAATAGTCGTCCTTGCGCGTGCGGGCAACGAGCGTGCGAAGGCCCCGCGCCTGCGTCACCGTCTGCGGCGTGAGCCGCGCGAGGTGACGGCCCTTGAGCCATTGCGTGAACTGCGCGGGCGCCAGGGCGGCGAGCAGCACGCGGCCGGTGGAGGTCGCATGCGCCGGCAGCCGCGCGCCCAGGTGCAGGCCGTAGGCCAGCACGCGCGTCGGCGTGCCGTAGCTGCCGCTGCGCGCGACGATGACCACCTCTTCGCCATCGAGCACTACCGCGGAAAACGATTCGCCGGTCTGCGCCGCGAGCCGGTTCAGCGTGGGTTGCAGCGCGCGCGGCAGGCGCGACGAGGCGAGGTAGCTCCCCGAGAAGCGCAGCACCTTGGGCGCCATCCAGAAATAGCTGCCGTCGGTCTCCAGGTAGCCCAGGTGGGCGAGCGTGAGCAGGTGGCGCCGGGCCGCGGCGCGCGTGAGGCCGGCGCGTTCGGCAGCCAGCGTGGCATTGAGGCGCTGGCGCTCGGTGTCGAAGCTTTCGAGCACCGCCATTCCCTTGGCGATGCCCTCGATGAAATCGGCCTTGGCGATGGTCATTCGGGGTCTCAATTCGAAGTGTTGCGCGATCATCGCGCACGCGTTCGCATGATCGCACAGTGCCTCGGAATGCCGTGAACCAAGCGGCCGGCCGCACCCTACGCTCGGCAAAACCCTTCTCGGAGACACGAACATGCGCACCCAGGTCGCGATCATCGGCGCGGGCCCCGCCGGCCTTCTGCTCGGTCAACTGCTTTTCAAGGCAGGTATCGACAACGTCATCGTCGAACGCCAGAGCGGCGACTACGTGCTCGGCCGCATCCGCGCCGGCGTGCTCGAACAGGTGACGATGGACCTGCTGGCACGCGCCGGCGTCGATGCACGCGCCCGCACCGAGGGGCTGCCGCACGAAGGCATCGAGCTGCTGTTCAAGGGTGCGCGGCACCGCATCGACATGCACGGCCTCACCGGCGGCAAGCAGGTCACTGTGTACGGCCAGACCGAGGTGACGCGCGACCTGATGGAAGCGCGCGCCACCGAGGGCCTCACGACGATCTACAGCGCCGCCAACGTCAGCCTGCACGACTTCGATTCAGCCAAGCCGCGCGTGCGCTACGAGAAGGACGGCCAGACGCACGAGATCGAATGCGACTTCATCGCCGGCTGCGACGGCTACCACGGCGTGAGCCGCGCGAGCGTGCCGGCCGATGCGATCCAGACCTACGAGAAGGTCTACCCCTTCGGCTGGCTCGGCGTGCTGGCCGATGTGCCGCCGGTGTCGCACGAACTCATCTATGCGAACACCGAGCGCGGCTTCGCGCTGTGCAGCATGCGCAGCGCCACGCGCTCGCGCTACTACGTGCAGGTGCCGACCGAAGAGCGTGTCGAGAACTGGAGCGACGAGGCCTTCTGGAACGAGCTGCGCGCGCGCCTCGACCCCGAGGCCCGCGAGCGGCTGGTGACCGGCCCGTCGCTGGAGAAAAGCATCGCGCCGCTGCGCAGCTTCGTCGCTGAGCCGATGCGCTTCGGCGCGCTGTTTCTCGCGGGCGACGCGGCGCACATCGTGCCGCCGACCGGCGCCAAGGGACTGAACCTCGCGACGGCCGACGTGGGTTACCTCTCGCGCGCGTTCGAGATCTTCTACAGTGAAAAATCGGCTTCGGCGCTCGATCGCTATTCGGACCTGTGCCTGCGCCGCGTGTGGAAGGCCGAGCGCTTCTCGTGGTGGTTCACCTCGCTGATGCACCGCTTTCCCGAGACTGGCGCCTTCGGCCAGAAGATCCAGGAAGCCGAGCTCGACTACCTCGTGCATTCGCACGCGGCTTCCACCGCGCTGGCGGAAAACTACGTGGGGCTGCCGCTCGAGGATTTCTGAGCGGCTAGGCCCAGCACTTCGTCGACCCGCCGCTGGTCTTCGTCGTAGATCCAGCACTCGGAGAGCTTGCCGTCCTTCACCGCGTAGCGCAGCAGGCGCTCCAGTTCGAAGGTGCGGCCTTCGTACTCGAACTGCTCGACGGCGACGATGAGACCGAAGTGCTCGCCGGCCAGCACGTCGCGGATCGCGACCAGCCGGCGGTTCGTCTTTTCCTTCACCTCTTTGAGCACGGCGAGGCAGGCCGCCTTGCCGCGGTGTGTGCCCGCGAGCGGGCTCTGCCCGAAGTAGTGGAAGACGACCTCGCCGTGGTAGCAGTCGAAGATGCCCTTCAGGTCGTTGGCGGCCCAGGCATCTGCATAGCGCTGGACGACCGCGTGGATCTCGCTCGAAGCGGCGGAACTGCTCATCTGCGTTGTGTCTCCAGCGTCTTCTTCATCGCTTCACCGCCCTTCTCCATCATCGGCCCGACGTAGGCGGCGAACTCGTCGGGCAGCACGTCGGTGATCCATACGAAGCGCGAACGCCCTTCGCCATCGGCGAACACCTGCGCGGATGCATGGTGGTGGCTCGCCTTGCCATCGGTGATCGTGTAGGCGAGCCGGCGATTCGCCTCGTCGATGCCCACCAGCAGCTCCCGCGCGACGAGGCCGTTGGCAAAGCTCACGATGCGGGCGCCCTGCCCGTCCAGCTTGCAGTCCGTGAGGAAGCCGGGTGCGAGACGCGTGTGCACGGCGCCGAAGTCGCGCAGCGCATCCCACACCTGCGCAGCATCGGCCTCGACGCTGAATTCCTTGTAGATCGTGGCCATGGTGCTTTTTCCTTTCCGCGCTTCAAGGGCAGACCGCCTCGACGTTGTTGCCGTCGGGGTCGATGAGGAAGGCCGCGTAGTAGGTCGGGCTGTAGTCGGCGCGCGGACCGGCGCCGCCGTTGTCGGTGCCGCCGGCCTTCAAGCCCGCCTTGTGGAAGGCCTCGACAGCCTTGTGATCGGGTGCGCGGAACGCGATGTGCGTGCCCGGCCCCTTGGCGCCCTTGGCCGCATAGAGCCAGAGCGCGGGTGCGTCGGCCGGGCCGATGCCGGCATAGCTGTCGTCGTGGCTGCCCAGCACATGGCCGAGCGGTGCGAGCGCGGCTTCGTAGAAGCGCCGGCTCGCGGCGAGGTCTTTGACTTTCAGTCCGATGTGGTCGTACATGGCGATGACTTCCTGCTTGATGAATGAACCAGGCGGTCATCATTGAGCAGGGCTGCCATGCGGTCTTGGAGAATCTTGCGGTCGCCCTTGGCGGCCTGCCGGAAGCCGCGCGGCGACACGCCGGCCGCACGATGGAAGGTGCGCGTGAAGTTGCTGAGGTCGGCAAAACCCACGTCGAACGCCACATCGGTCACGGGCCGATCGTCGTCCGCCAGCAGGCGTGCCGCGTGGCGCAGGCGGGAGCGGACCAGGTACTGGTGCGGCGTGACGCCGAGCACCTGCGAGAACAGGCGAAGGAAATGGAAGGAGCTCAGGCCCGCTTCGGAGGCCGCGCCTTCGAGCCCGATGTCGTCGTGCGAATTGGCATCGATCCAGATCGCGGCATCGACCGCACGGCGCCTGTCGCGGGGCGCGGCGGACTGCGGCAATGACGGCTTGCCGCGGCCGCCCACCACCTCGACGAATCGGCTGGCGAACCACATGCCCAGTTCGTCGAGCCCGATATCGCTCTCGCCCTCGGCCGCGACTTGCGCAAGCTCACCGAGCACCATGAGTTCGGGCAATGGCGGAAGCCCTGCGGTGCGCCAGGTCTGCTTGTCGCCGCCGATCAGGTCGACGAAGCCGGGCGAGAGGTGGAACGCCAGGCACTCGTCGCCGCAGAGGTGGTGGTCGTGGGTGCAGACGTATTCATCGCCCGGGCAACCCACCAGCACCGAGCCGGCCACCAACTCGTAGGCGTTGCCCCGCGTGCGGTAGCCGAAGCTGCCCTTGCGCACGTACGAGACCGAGTAGTCCTCGTGCATCTCGGTGAAGGACGGCGCACCCGGCCCCGCGTCGCAGCGGTAGCTGGACACGCGGATCGGATCGGTCTGCAGTTCGGTGGTGATGAGCATGGCGCGTCTGCTCTTTGTACACCCTGTCGTGGGAAGCGCTCAGAAGGTGTGAAGAAACCGTAGCGAGCGGTTCGAGCTTGCACCGAGGACAGGAGCCGTACTCTGTACGGTGAGGACCGCAGGTGCGAGATCGGACCGCGCAGTAGGTTTATTCACACCTTCTCAGTCCACTGTGTGCATGGCCGCCCATACCCGCGAGGGGGACAGCGGCATGTGCAGGCGCGGCGCGGTCGCGGCGAGGCCGTTGCGCGCGAAGGCATCGGCCACCGCGTTCACGATGGCCGGCGTGGCGCCGATGGTGCCCAGCTCGCCCACGCCCTTCACGCCCAGCGGGTTGTTCGTGCAGGGCGTCGATTCGTCCATCTCCATGTGGAACATGGTGTCGACGATGTCGGCGCGCGGCGCGGCGTAGTCCATCAGGCTGCCGGTCACGGGCTGGCCGGTTTCGTTGTCGTACACCACCTGCTCGTACAGCGCCTGCCCGATGCCCTGCACCGCGCCGCCTTCGAGCTGGCCGCGCACGATCATCGGGTTGATCACGCGGCCCACGTCGTTGACCGAGCTGTAGGCCACCACGCTGATTTCGCCAGTCGGCGGATCGAGCTCGATCTCGCAGATGTGGCAGCCGTTGGGCCAGGTCGGGCCGGCGACGGTGCTGGTGGAGTCCACGAAGATCTCGCGCTCGGGCTGCTTGCCCGCGAGCGTGAAGAGGTCGAGCTCCAGGTCGGTGCCGGCCACCGAGAAGCTGCCGCGGCTGTAGATGATGTCGTCGATGGCGGCTTCGAACTCCTGCGCCGCGAGTTCGCGCGCCTTGTCGATGGTGCGCTCCGCGCCGATGCGCACGGCCGAGCCGCCGGTAAAGAGCGAGCGGGAACCTGCGCTGCCGAAGCCGTCGCCGCGGTCGGTGTCGCCGAGCACCACGCGCACCTTCTCGATGGGCACGCCGAAGGCATCGACCGCGAGTTGCGCGAGCGAGGTGGCAATGCCCTGCCCCATGGCGTTGACGGCGGAGAACACCTCGATCACGCCGTCGGCCTGCACCGATACCGTGACGCGTTCCTCGAACACGTTGCCGCCGGTCCATTCGAGAAAAGTGGCAATGCCCAGGCCCCGATGCTTTCCGTTCTTCGCGGACTCGGCGGCGCGGGCCTCGAAGCCCTGCCAGTCGGCCAGGGTGAGCGCCTGGTCCATCACCGACTCGAAGTTGCCGGTGTCGTAGACCTGCGCCATCGGGTTCTTGTAGGGCATCTGGTCGGGCTGGATGAAGTTCATCCGGCGCAGGATGATGCGGTCGATGCCGGTCTGGCGCGCGGCCTCGTCCATCAGGCGTTCGATGGTGAAGATGGCCTCGGGCCGGCCCGCGCCGCGGTAGGCGCCGGTCGGCGCGGTGTTGGTGAGCACCGCCTTGAAATGGAAGTCGATGGTCTGGATGTCGTAGACGCTGGTCTGCACCCAGGGGCCGATGAGCAGCTGGATCGCGACGCCCGTGCCGGTGGCGTAGGCCCCCACGTTGGCCAGCGTCTTGATGCGCAGCGCGAGGATCTTTCCTTCGGCATCGAGCGCGAGCTCGGCGCGCGCTTCGATGTCGCGGCCGTGTGCGCTGGAGAGGAATTCTTCGCTGCGGTCGGCCACCCATTTCACCGGGCGCTTGACCTGCAGCGCGGCGAAGGCGACCGCGATGTCTTCGGGATAGGCGCCGGTCTTCATGCCGAAACCGCCGCCCACGTCGCCCACCACCACGCGCACTTTTTCTTTCGCAAGGCCGATGGCAGCGCACACGGAATCGCGCACGCCCGACGGCATCTGCGTGCTCATGCGGATCGTGAGGCGATCGGTCTTGGCGTCGTGCACGGCGAGCACCGAGCGCGGCTCGATGGTGAGCGCGACCACGCGCTGGTTGATGACGTCGAGCGCCACCACGTGGCTGGCCTTGGCGAAGGCGGCGGTCGCGGCCTCGCTGTTGCCGTGCCGCATTTCGGCGGCGATGTTGCCGGACGCCTCTTCGCACAGCTGCGGCGCGCCTTCGGCGGTAGCGCTGGCGAGGTCGACCACCATGGGCAGGTCTTCGTAGTCGACCATCACGGCCTCGGCGGCATCGCGCGCCTGCTGGACGGTGTCGGCAATCACCGCGGCCACCGCCTCGCCCACGAAGCGCGTGCGCTCGTTCGCCATGGCGTAGCGCGGCGGGCTGGCGCTGTCGCTGCCGTCGGCGCGCTTGAATCCGGCGGCACCCGGCATCGGCTTGACCCCCGCGGCTGCCAGCTCGGCCCCGGTGATGACCCGCAACACGCCGGGCATGGCGGCGGCGGCGCTTGTGTCGATGGAAACGATGCGTGCGTGCGGATGGGGAGAGCGAAGGAAAACGAGATGCGCCTGATCGGGAAGCGTGACGTCGTCCGTGTAGCGTCCGGCGCCTGCCAGCAGGCTTTCGTCCTCGAGGCGGCGCACCGCCTGGCCGCTGCCGAAGCGGGTGGGGTTGAGTTCAGTGGTCAACGTGGTCCTCTTGTGCTGATTCCCGGTGGGCAACGCTGGCCCGCTGGATCCGCTTTATGGGGGGCAAATGGAAGCAGCACTATATGGGCTTCGGGGGTTCTTGTCCGCTGCGACGGCAGGCCTGTGGCGCACGGACCGCAATCGTTTGCGACACCCGGCGACCGGGCCTTCATTTTCCCTCATCCCACAGGGGACGCCGGCGAAGCCGTGTATACCTACGGCCATGCGACAACTGCCCTGGCTCGAACCCGGCGACACCCTGCCCGACCCGGCATCGGCATGGGGGGTGGCCGACCCCGTTCCAGGCCTTCTCGCGGCGGGCGGCGCACTCGATGTCGATACTCTGGTGCAGGCCTACAGCCATTGCGTCTTCCCCTGGTTCAGCGACGACCAGCCGATCCTGTGGTGGAGCCCCGACCCGCGCATGGTGCTGCAGGTGGCCGAGTTCAGGCTGCACCGGTCGCTTCGCAAGACCTTGATCCGATTCGCGGAAACGCCCGGTTGCGAAGTGCGCATCGACCACGACTTCGCGGCGGTCATCAAGGCCTGTTCGCTCTCGCCGCGCGTCGGCCAGTCGGGCACGTGGATCGTGCCGGACATGGTGCAGGCCTATACGCAATTGCACGCGGCAGGCCATGCGCACAGCGTGGAGACCTGGATCGACGGCGAGCTCGCGGGCGGACTCTACTGCGTGGCGCTCGGCCGCGCGGTGTTCGGCGAGTCGATGTTCACCCGCCGCCCGGACGCCTCGAAGATCGCGCTGGCGGCGCTGGTGAGCCTGTGCCGCCGCGCCGGCGTGCAGATGATCGACTGCCAGCAGAACACCGCCCATCTCGCCAGCCTGGGTGCCCACGAGATACCGCGCAAGCGCTTCGTCGCCCACGTGGCCAAGGCCCGGGAACAGGAGGGGCCACGGTGGCAATTCGAGCCCGTATACTGGACCGAACTCCTTTCCGCGCGACCTCTTTCACCGACGTGACGCACCTCAAGGATCTCCCGCTTCACACGCTGCAGTTCTACGCGACGGCGCCCTATCCCTGCAGCTACCTGCCGGACCGGCAGGCCCGCTCGCAGGTGGCCACGCCCAGCCACCTGATCCACAACGACGCTTATTCCGACCTCGTGCTCAGCGGGTTCCGGCGCAGCGGCATGTTCACCTACCGGCCCTACTGCGACGGCTGCCGCGCCTGCATTCCGCTGCGCGTGCTGGTCAACAGCTTCCGGCCCACACGCAGCCAGCGCCGTGCCGCCAAACAGCATGCCGACCTGCAGGCCCGCGTGCTCAAGCTGTGCTTCGTGCCCGAGCATTACCAGCTCTACCTGCGCTACCAGAACGGCCGCCACGCAGGCGGCGGCATGGACCACGACAGCATCGACCAGTACACCCAGTTCCTGCTGCAGAGCCGGGTCAATTCGCGGCTGGTCGAGTTTCGCGAAACGCTGGCCGACGGCAGCGCGGGCGCGCTCAAGATGGTGTCGATCCTCGACGTGCTGAACGACGGCATCTCGGCCGTGTATACCTTCTATGAACCCGATGCCCGCGCAGCGCCGGGCCACCCCAAGCAAGCGAACGGCCTCCTCGGGGGGCAGCAAGAGCAGGCAGCGCCGAGCGTGGGGGCCTCATCCACGGGCTATGGCACCTACAGCGTGCTCTGGCAGATCGAGCAGGCCCGCAAGCTGGGCCTGCCGCACGTCTACCTCGGGTACTGGATCGAGCGCAGCCCCAAGATGCATTACAAGGCGCGCTTTTCTCCGCACGAAGTGTTGGTGGATGGACACTGGCAGCCATCCAGCGATTTCACAAGGTAAAATGGCGCTCGGTCATCACCGCACAGCGCCATGAGAAAAAACCAATCCGACGTTCCTGCCGTTCCCGTGATCCAGGTGATCGAGCGCATGTTCGCGCTGATCGACGTCCTGGCGTCCCGCGAGGAGGCCATCTCCCTGAAGGAAATCAGCGAGAAAACCGGGCTCCACCCTTCGACCACGCACCGCATCCTCAACGACCTGGCCGTGGGCCGCTTCGTCGACCGGCCCGAGGCGGGCAGCTACCGGTTGGGCATGCGCCTGCTGGAACTGGGCAACCTGGTGAAGGGGCGGCTCAATGTGCGCGATGCCGCGCTGGGCCCGATGCGCGAGCTGCACAAGCTCACGCAGCAGCCGGTGAACCTCAGCATGCGACAGGGCGACGAGATCGTCTACATCGAGCGCTCGTACAGCGAGCGCTCGGGCATGCAGGTGGTGCGCGCCATCGGTGGGCGCGCAGCTTTGCACCTCACCTCGACAGGCAAGCTTTTCCTGGCAGCCGATGACCCGGCACGGGTGCGCAGCTATGCCACCCGCACCGGACTGGCCGGCCACACCCGCAACAGCATCACCCAACTGCCTGCGCTGGAGCGCGAACTGTCGAAGGCTCGCCAATACGGCATTGCCCGGGACAACGAAGAACTGGAGCTGGGCGTGCGCTGCATGGCCGCCGGCATCTACGACGACCAGGGCAAGCTGGTGGCAGGCCTGTCGATCTCGGCGCCGGCCGACCGGCTGGACGAAGGCTGGCTGCCCAAGCTGCAGGCAACGGCCAATGAAATCTCGAGCGCCTTGGGCTTCAAGGATGGCGTGGCTGCGGCAACGCCTTCCCCGACAAGCAACACGCCTTCAGCGAGCGCCTGACCCCTTTGCGGGACACCAAAAGACAAAGCGGGCCTTCTTGGCCCGCTTTACTTTTGTCGACCGCTATCGCGGCGCTGCAGCGATTCAGCCTGCGACCTGGTAGCTCACACTGCGCGAAGCGGCCGGTGAGCCCGGCACGGCGTGCGTCGCCTCGACCCAGCGGCGAACGCGCTCGGCATCGGCGATACGACTGAACTTGCCGGCCGAATCCAGGAACACCATGATCAGCTTGCGGCCAGCCACCTTGGCCTGCATCACGAGGCACTGACCAGCTTCGTTGATGAAGCCGGTCTTCTGCACGCCGATTTCCCAATCGGGGCTCTTCACGAGTCGGTTGGTGGTGTTGAACTGCAGCACGCGGTTGCCGACCTCGACCTGGTATTCAGGCGACGTGGAAAGCGAGCGCACCGTGGCATCGGCGTAGGCGGCATTGACCAGCAGCGCCAGGTCTTGCGCGCTCGACTGGTTGCGGCTCGACAGGCCCGTGGGCTCAACGTAGCGCGTGTCCTTCATGCCGAGCATCTTGGCCTTGGCATTCATGATGCTCACGAAGGTCGTGAGGCCGCCCGGATAGGTACGGCCCAACGCGTGCGCCGCACGGTTTTCGCTCGACATCAGCGCCAGATGCAGCAGTTCGCCGCGAGACAACATCGTGCCGACGGTCAGGCGCGAGCGGCTGCCCTTTTCGGTATCGACGTCGTCCTGCGTGATGGTGATCAGCTCGTCGTTCGGCAGATGGGCTTCGCTGATGAGCAAGCCGGTCATCAGCTTGGTGAGCGAGGCGATCGGCAGCACGGCGTGGTCGTTCTTGCTGAAAAGCACTTCGTGCGTGTCCTGGTCGATCACGAGGGCGACGCTCGACTTCAGGTCGAGTGCGTCGTCGGTGCCGTGCAGGCCGGCCATCTGGCCGAAGGACTGGCGCGCCGGCGTTTCGACGCGCACCACCGAGCGGCGCTGGACGGCCACCACGGTCTTGCCATTCTTCTTGCGGATGGTGGCCACCACGTTGCGGCCGCCGCGAACGACTTTTTCAGCCTTTTCGCTTCGCTTGGCGACCGTCTTGCTGGAAGCCGCATTGCGCTTGACTTCGACCGGCACGGGCCCCTTCGCCTTTTTGGCGACGGAGGTCTTGGCGGCCGTTGGCTTTTCTTTCTTTGCAGCCTGGGCGCCAGGCAGCAAAAACGCCGTGGCGCAAAGCGCGACGGCGATGAATTTGAATGCGGGCAGAAACCGCTGGCTGGAAACTCGGCGGAGACGGGC
This sequence comes from Variovorax boronicumulans, assembly GCF_030812215.1. Taxonomy (GTDB): domain Bacteria; phylum Pseudomonadota; class Gammaproteobacteria; order Burkholderiales; family Burkholderiaceae_C; genus Variovorax; species Variovorax boronicumulans_C. Next base: position 229,524 of record NZ_JAUSSG010000010.1, read on the forward strand.
TTCAGGCATTAATAAATCTCCAGCGGCGACAAACGAGGACCGCAGTGTATCGAATTCAAAAAAGACACGCAATATCAGTTACTTGCATCCTCTTCTTCATTCGAATACCAAGGAACGCCTGAAAACCTAACCTTGCGCTGCAACTCTCTCAGCTTGGCTCTGTAACTTATTGAGAGCACTCAAATAAGCCTTCGCCGAAGCGACCACGATGTCTGGGTCTGCACCCACACCATTGACCACCCGCCCTGCGTTTTGTAACCGAACTGTAACTTCACCTTGGCTCTCTGTCGAGCCACTGATGGCATTCACCGAGTAAAGAACCATCTCGGCGCCGCTCTTGACATGCGACTCGATGGCTTTCAGAGAAGCATCAACCGGGCCATTGCCGTCGGATTCTCCGGTCACTTCCTTGCCCTGGACTGTGAAGACGACTTTCGCCTGGGGGCGCTCGCCGGTTTCGCTGTGCTGGGAGAGAGAGACAAATGCAAACTGCTCGTCAACGTTCGACAGCTCTTCCGCGCTGACGAGCGCCAGGATGTCCTCGTCAAAAATTTCGGACTTGCGATCGGCCAGCTCCTTGAAGCGCAGGAAGGCGGCGTTGATGTCAGCCTCGCCGGCCATCGTCACGCCCAACTCCTGCAGCCGCTGCTTGAATGCGTTGCGGCCGCTGAGCTTGCCCAACACGATCTTGTTCGCGGCCCAGCCCACGTCTTCCGCACGCATGATCTCGTAGGTGTCGCGGGCCTTGAGCACGCCGTCCTGGTGGATGCCCGAGGCGTGGGCAAAGGCATTGGCGCCCACGACAGCCTTGTTGGGCTGCACCACGAAGCCGGTGGTCTGGCTCACCATGCGGCTCGCGGCCACGATGTGCTGGGTGTCGATGTTCAGGTCAAGCCCGAAATAGTCGCGGCGTGTCTTCACCGCCATCACCACTTCTTCGAGCGAGCAGTTGCCCGCGCGCTCGCCCAGGCCGTTGATGGTGCACTCCACCTGGCGCGCGCCGCCGATCTTCACGCCGGCGAGCGAGTTGGCCACCGCCATGCCGAGGTCGTTATGGCAATGCACCGACCAGATCGCCTTGTCGCTGTTGGGAACGCGCTCCCGCAGCATCTTGATGAAGTTGCCATAGAGCTCGGGGATGGCGTAGCCGACGGTGTCGGGCACGTTGATGGTGGTAGCGCCCTCGGCGATCACGGTTTCGAGCACGCGGCACAGGAAGTCCGGGTCGCTGCGGTAGCCGTCTTCGGGGCTGAACTCCACGTCGCCCACGAGGTTGCGCGCAAACCGCACGGCGAGCTTGGCCTGCTCATGCACCTCGTCGGGCGACATGCGCAGCTTCTTTTCCATGTGCAGCGGCGAGGTCGCGATGAAGGTGTGGATGCGCCCGCGGGCGGCGCCCTTGAGGGCCTCCGCAGCGCGGCCGATGTCGCGGTCGTTGGCCCGGGACAGGCCGCACACGGTCGATTCCTTGATGGCGTTGGCAATCGCCTTGACCGCCTCGAAGTCGCCGTTCGAGCTGGCCGGGAAACCGGCCTCGATGACGTCGACCTTCAGCCTTTCGAGCTGCTTGGCGATGCGCATCTTTTCGTCGCGCGTCATGGAGGCGCCGGGCGATTGCTCGCCGTCGCGCAAGGTGGTGTCGAAAATAATGAGTTGGTCAGCCATCGTGAATCTCCTTGGGTTTTATTCAGCCGTCGATCAGGCCGACGCCGGGCCGCTCCCAAGGCGGCCTGCGGCCCCCTCGGGGGGCAGCGACGACACGCAGTGCGGGGAGCGTGGGGGTCATGCCTTCAGGCGACTTCAACCACCGATTGTGCGCTGTGCGCGCCCCGGGTTCGCGCCCGTTGCACGCCCGAGACGATGGCTTTCAGCGACGCCGTGATCACGTTCGCGTCGATGCCGACGCCGAACAGCGTCTGGCTCTCGTCCACGCGCAGCTCGAGGTAAGCCACCGACTTCGCATCGGCGCCGGCGCCGATTGCATGCTGGTGGTAGTCCATCACGCGCACCGTATGGCCGGTGGCCTTGCTCAGCGCTTGGGTGAAGGCGTCGATCGGACCGTTGCCGCGGCCTTCGATGGCGCGGGTTTCACCGTCCCAGGGCAGGTCGCCGCGCAGGATGACGGAGGCATTGGCGCCCTCGCCTTCTTCCTCGATCACGCGGTGCTGCAGCGACTGCGCGGTCTCGATGCCGTACTCGCTCACGAAGAGCTGCCAGAGGTCGGCGGCCGTGAGTTCCTTGCCGGCGACGTCCATCACGCGCTGCACGGTCTGCATGAATTCCATCTGCAGGCGGCGCGGCATCTCGAGGCCGTACTCGCTCTCGAGCAGATAGGCCATGCCGCCCTTGCCTGACTGGCTGTTCACGCGGATCACCGCCTCATAGCTGCGCCCCACATCCTTCGGATCGATGGGGAGGTAGGGCATGTCCCAGATGTCGCCTTCCTTGCGCGCGGCGAAGGCCTTCTTGATCGCGTCCTGGTGCGAGCCGGAGAACGAGGTGTAGACGAGGTCGCCGACGTAGGGATGGCGCGGATGCACGGGGATCTGGTTGCAGTGCTCGACCGTCGCGCGGATCTCGTCGATGTTCGAGAAGTCCAGTTCGGGCGAGACGCCCTGCGTGTAGAGGTTGAGCGCGACGTTCACGAGGTCGAGGTTGCCGGTTCGCTCGCCGTTGCCGAAGAGGCAGCCTTCGATGCGCTCGGCGCCGGCCATCAAGGCCAGCTCGCCGGCGGCGGTGCCGGTGCCGCGGTCGTTGTGCGGATGCACGCACAAGACGATGGAATCGCGACGCGCGAGGTTGCGGTGCATCCACTCGATCATGTCCGCGAAGATGTTCGGCGTGGAGTGCTCGACCGTGGTGGGCAGGTTGACGATGCACTTGCGCTCGGGCGTCGGCGCCCAGACCTCGGTGACCGCATCGACCACGCGCTTGGAAAAGACCACGTCGGTGCCAGAGAACATTTCTGGCGAGTACTGGAAGGTCCACTTCGTGTTCGGCTGCTTCGCGGCGAAGTCGTTGAACATACGTGCGTGGCTGCTGGCGAGTTCGACGATCTGGTCTTCGTCCATGCCGAGCACTACGCGACGCATCACCGGGGCTACCGCGTTGTAGAGGTGCACGATGGCGCGCGGGGCGCCCTGCAGCGATTCGAAGGTGCGGGCGATGAGGTGATCGCGTGCCTGCGTCAGCACCTGGATCGTCACATCATCGGGGATGCGGTCTTCCTCGATGAGCTTGCGCACGAAGTCGAATTCGACCTGCGATGCGGAGGGAAAGCCGACTTCGATTTCCTTGAAACCGATCGCCACGAGGGTCTCGAACATGCGCATCTTGCGGGCAATGTCCATGGGCTCGACCAGAGCCTGGTTGCCATCGCGCAGGTCGGTCGACAGCCAGATCGGGGCCTTGGTCAGCACGGCATCGGGCCAGGTGCGGTCCTTGAGGCCGATCGGGGCGAATGCGCGGTATTTGGCTTGAGGTTGCTTGAGCATGTCGATTTCTCTGTGATGGTTGGTAATCAACCAGCAACCCCAAAAACAAACGGCCCGTTGCTGGTGCGAACGGGCCGTGGTGAGGGATTTGCGCGTGCGCTACCGTCTCCGCCCGTGAGGGAGGGCTAGTAGGGCCAGCAGCGAAATCTTGGTCATGAGGGTTGCGAATGTAGCACAAGCGACATTCAGTTATGCAAGCCCCGCTCGTCGGGCTCCTCGGTCGAGGTGCTGATCACGCTGACCGGCTGCCCTTTGGCCCTGCGCCACGCATAGACCACGTAGCCGCTCAAACCGTAAGCCACGAAGAGGCCGAACAGCACCGTCGGCGGATGGATGTTGATGACCGCGATGCCCAGCGCAATGAGCACGATCACGACGAAGGGCACGCTCTTCTTCATCTGCACGTCCTTGAAGCTGTAGAACGGCGCGTTGGTGACCATGCTGAGGCCGGCATACAGCGTGAACGCAAAGGTGACCCAGGTGATCTGCGTCCACGAGAGGTACAGCACCTCGCCGCCCCGCTTGCCCCATTCGTTCACGAGCCAGATGAAGCCCGCCACGAGCGCCGCGGCCGCGGGCGACGGCAGCCCCTGGAACCAGCGCTTGTCGACCACGCCGGTGTTCACGTTGAAGCGCGCAAGGCGCAGGGCCGCGCAGGCGCAGTACACGAAGGCCGCGATCCAGCCCCAGCGACCCAGGCCCTTGAGGGACCATTCGTAGGCGATGAGCGCCGGCGCGGCGCCGAACGACACCATGTCGGACAGCGAATCCATCTGCTCGCCGAACGCGCTTTGCGTGTTGGTCATGCGTGCGACGCGCCCGTCCAGGCTGTCGAGGATCATCGCGGCGAACACGCCGAGCGCCGCGAGGTCGAAGCGCGCGTTCATGGCCATCACGACCGAGTAGAAGCCGCCGAACAACGCCGCCAGCGTGAACAGGTTCGGCAGGATGTAGATGCCCTTGCGACGCTTGCGCGGCTGCACATCGTCGGGGAGCGTGTCGTCATGCATTGAAGTTGCCTCCGTCCCTCATGGGCACTGCGCGAGCAGCTATCCATTCGATAGCGTTTTGATCTGTAAGTCGCATGGTTCGCAGTGTAGTTCAGGGGCGCTGCGCCCCCGGCAAACAAAAGGGCCACCGCAACGGGTGGCCCTTGGGAAAAGAGTGCCGAGCACCCCTTCCGGTTTCTGATTTCCAGATCAGTTGCGGGTCTGGTCGACCAGCTTGTTCTTCTTGATCCAGGGCATCATCGCGCGCAGCTTTTCGCCGACGACTTCGATCTGATGCTCCGCATTCAAGCGACGGCGGCTGATCAGCGCGGGCTGGCCGGCAGCGGCTTCGAGCACGAAGCTCTTGGCGTATTCGCCGGTCTGGATGTCGCGCAGCACTTGCTTCATGACCTTCTTGGTCTCGTCGGTCACGATGCGCGGGCCCGTGACGTACTCGCCGTACTCGGCGTTGTTCGAGATCGAGTAGTTCATGTTGGCGATGCCGCCTTCATAGATCAGGTCGACGATCAGCTTGAGTTCGTGCAGGCATTCGAAGTACGCCATTTCGGGCGCGTAGCCGGCTTCCACCAGCGTTTCGAAACCGGCCTTGATCAGCTCGACCGTGCCGCCGCACAGAACCGCTTGCTCGCCGAACAGGTCGGTCTCGGTTTCTTCGCGGAAGTTGGTCTCGATGATGCCGGCCTTGCCGCCGCCGTTGGCGGTGGCGTAGCTCAGCGCGAGGTCACGCGCCTTGCCGGTCTTGTCCTGGTGCACGGCCACGAGGTGGGGCACGCCGCCGCCTTGCGTGTAGGTGCTGCGCACGGTGTGGCCCGGAGCCTTGGGGGCGACCATCCACACGTCCAGGTCGGCGCGCGGCTGCACGAAGCCGTAGTGCACGTTGAAACCGTGTGCGAAGACGAGCGAGGCGCCTTCCTTGATATGCGGGGCCACGTCGTTCTTGTAGACGTTGGCGATCTGCTCGTCGGGCAGCAGGATCATGACGACGTCGGCGGACTTCACCGCGTCGGCCACTTCGGCGACCTGCAGGCCAGCCTTGCCGACCTTGTCCCACGAAGCGCCACCCTTGCGCAGGCCGACCACGACCTTGACGCCGCTGTCGTTCAGGTTCTGCGCGTGCGCATGACCTTGCGACCCGTAACCGATGATTGCGACCGTCTTGCCCTTGATGAGGCTGAGGTCGGCGTCCTTGTCGTAGTAAACCTTCATGATGCGTCTTTCCTAATTAATCTCGAGCACCCCCTCAAGCGGGGGTGCGTTCACTCACAGTTGGCCGGAGGGATTCCGGTCCTTCATTTGCTGGTTGATGGACACGAGGTTGTCGTGAATGCGGAACAGCAGGATCAGCAATTCGCTGTAGACGCGAACCATGATCGCGCCGAAAACCAAAATGGCGAGGCCGGTAAGAACCCCTCGGAGGCCGCCGCTGAAAAGCGTCGCGACCCCGGTAATCAATACCACCAGCAGTCCGAGAAAATAGACTATCCGGATGATGATGGGGGTCACCATTTTGTCGAAGCCCAACAACTGTTGCATTACCTTCTCCTCATGTCGTGTTGATAAACGATGAAACTGAGGGGATCTTCACCCCCTACACGCGCAGGATGCGCTCGCCGCGCCCGATGCCGCTGGCACCGGTGCGGACAGTCTCGAGGATAGCGCTACGGTCGATCGCTTCCAAAAAAGCGTCGTTTTTGCCGTGATCGCCGGTGAGTTCGATGGTGTAGCTCTTGTCGGTGACGTCAATGATGCGGCCGCGGAAAATCTCGGCCATGCGCATCATTTCTTCCCGCTCCTTGCCCACCGCGCGCACCTTGACCATCATGAGCTCGCGCTCGGTGTAGGCGCCTTCGGTCAGGTCGACGACCTTCACGACCTCGATCAGGCGGTTCAAGTGCTTGGTGATCTGCTCGATCACGTCGTCCGAACCGGTCGTGACGATGGTCATGCGCGAGAGGCTGGCATCCTCGGTCGGCGCGACGGTCAGCGATTCGATGTTGTAGCCACGGGCCGAGAACAGGCCCACCACGCGGGAAAGAGCACCCGGCTCGTTTTCCAGCAGCACTGCAATGATGTGTTTCATGTTTGCGTGACTCCTCTTTTCGCCGCCCTCCCCCGTGCACGGTAATGCGCGGGCTCGGCGGACAATAGATTCGTCAGTAAAGAGTTAAAGCGAATGCGCCGCAGACCGCTCAGAGGTCTTCGGAGCCCAACAGCATCTCGGTGATGCCCATGCCGGCCTTCACCATCGGAAACACGTTCTCAGTGGGGTCGGTACGGAAGTCCATGAACACCGTGCGGTCCTTGAGCTTGCGCGCTTCACGCAGCGCGGGCTCCACGTCTTGTGGACGCTCGATCAGCATGCCGACGTGACCATAGGCCTCGGCAAGCTTCACGAAGTTCGGCAATGCATCCATGTAGCTGTGGCTGTAGCGACCGGAGTATTCGATCTCCTGCCACTGGCGCACCATGCCCAGATAGCGGTTGTTGAGCGAGCAGATCTTGATCGGCGTGTTGTATTGCAGGCAGGTGGAGAGTTCCTGGATGCACATCTGTACCGAGCCTTCGCCGGTGATGGTGAACACTTCCGAATCGGGCTTCGCGAGCTTGATCCCCATGGCGTAGGGAATGCCCACGCCCATGGTGCCCAGGCCGCCAGAGTTGATCCAGCGGCGTGGCTCGTCGAAGCGGTAGTACTGGGCGGCCCACATCTGGTGCTGGCCCACGTCCGACGTGATGTACGCGTCAGCATCCTTGGTCATGTTCCAGAGCGTCTCGACCACGTACTGTGGCTTGATCACGTCCTTGTTGCCGCGGTCGTACTTGAGGCAGTCGCGCGAGCGCCAGGCCTCGATGGTCTTCCACCAGTCGGCCAGCGCACCGGCATCGGGCTTGGTCGTGCTCTCGCGGATCATCGAGATCAGTTCGGTGAGCACGTCCTTCACGTCGCCAACGATCGGGATGTCGACCTTCACGCGCTTGGAGATGCTCGACGGGTCGATGTCGACGTGGATGATCTTGCGTTCGTTCGTCGCGAAGTGCTTGGGGTTGCCGATCACTCGGTCGTCGAAGCGCGCACCCACGGCCAGCAGCACGTCACAGTTCTGCATCGCGTTGTTGGCTTCGATGGTGCCGTGCATGCCCAGCATGCCGAGGAACTTGCGGTCGCTCGCCGGGTAGGCGCCCAGGCCCATCAGTGTGTTGGTGACCGGGTAGCCGAGCATGTCGACCAGCGTGCGCAGTTCGTTGCAGGCGTTGCCCAGGAGCACACCGCCACCGGTGTAGATGTAGGGGCGCTTGGCCGCCAGCAACAACTGCAGCGCCTTGCGGATCTGCCCGCCGTGGCCCTTGCGCACCGGGTTGTACGAACGCATCTCGACCTTGTCGGGATAGCCGGCGTAGGGCGTTTTCTTGAAGGAAACGTCCTTGGGCACGTCCACGACCACGGGGCCGGGACGGCCGCTGCGTGCAATGTGGAAGGCCTTCTTCATCGTCATGGCCAGATCCTTGGGATCCTTGACGAGGAAGTTGTGCTTGACGATGGGGCGAGTGATGCCGACCGTGTCGCATTCCTGGAAGGCATCCAGGCCAATGGCAGCTGTGGGAACCTGGCCCGAGATGATCACCATCGGGATGGAGTCCATATACGCCGTGGCGATGCCGGTGACCGCGTTGGTCAGGCCGGGGCCGGAGGTGACCAGTGCCACGCCGACCTCGCCGGTAGCGCGCGCATAGCCATCGGCTGCGTGCACGGCGGCCTGCTCGTGGCGCACCAGCACATGCTGGATGGTGTCCTGCTTGTAGAACGCGTCGTAGATGTACAGAACCGCGCCGCCGGGGTAGCCCCAGATGTACTGGACGCCTTCGGCCTGCAGTGCCTTGACCAGCACTTCAGCGCCCATGAGTTCTTGCGTTGGGTTGCCGGCGCCAGAGGACGCGGCCGCTGCGGAGATGATCTCCGCCTTCGAGATTTCCATGATCAACCTTTGTGTTTTTTCGGGAACGAAAAACCTTGGGTGCCCCTTGCCAACCCTTGTGGGGTCGCGCCAGGACTTGAGGCCATAGCCATGAGCGGACTGATGTTCCGCCGGACCTTGACCCGTTTGCCTTTTGACTTGCAGGGCGGATTATGACATTACACGGCGGTTCAGATTCGCTTCAGGCGGCTTGTAAAGGCATCGGGGCATAATCCGCGGCGGAAAACATACGCGTTCGCTAGACATCCCTTCCCACGCGGCGCGCCTTTGCGCGCCCCCTCTCGCTTGGCCACTGAACAAGAACTCTCCGACTTCCTGAAAAGCGTCGAACGACGCGCTTTCAAGCGCTCGGTCTACCACGTGCGGGACGAAGAAGCGGCACTCGACATCGTGCAGGACAGCATGATGAAGCTGGCGCAGCACTATGGCGACAAGCCGGCCAACGAACTGCCGATGCTGTTCCAGCGCATCCTGTCGAACTGCACCCTCGACTGGTTCCGCCGCCAGAAAACCCGGCGCGCGCTGTTCTCGAACCTGAGTGACTTCGACTCGGTCGACGACGACGGGGATTTTGACCTTCTGGAGAACTTCGTCTCGCCAACCGACTCCAGAGAAACGGAAAGCGCCGAAGACACCACCCGCCGCGCCCAGGTCTTCCACGAGATCGAGGAACAGATCGCCGCATTGCCGGGCCGTCAACGCGAGGCTTTCCTGATGCGTTACTGGGAGGAAATGGACGTTGCAGAGACGGCCGCCGCGATGGGCTGCTCCGAGGGCAGCGTCAAAACCCATTGCTCGCGAGCCGTCCACGCTCTGAGCAAGGCGCTCAAGGCCAAGGGAATATCGCTATGAACACTAAGGTTCCAACTTCTTCTAACGCCGCCGAAGATCAGTTCGGTCAGCGTCTGGCTGCCCGGTTGTCTGACGGCAACCAGGAGCTGTCTCACGACATTGGCGAGCGGCTGCGCGTTGCGCGTGCGCAGGCCGTGGCCGCGCGCAAGCAAGCTCCGCAATTGCGGACTGCGCCTGAAGTGGTGCAGTCCGGCCACGCGCTCACGCTCGGCGGTGGCTGGTGGACCCGCATCGGGTCGGTGGTGCCGCTGATCGCCCTCGTGGCCGGCCTCATCACCATCAGCGTGATGCAGGACGACGACCGCGTCAGCGAGCTGGCCGAAGTCGATTCCGCGCTCCTCACCGGCGATCTGCCTCCGGCCGCCTACACCGACCCGGGCTTCGCCCAATTCCTGAAGGCCGACGGCGCCTCCGACTGACCCTCTCCGACCGAATGCGACGCCGTTCCAATTCCAGCGCGAACACCCACCGCCCCTTGCGCCCGCTCACGACGGGCGCATTCGTTTGGGCGGGTGCGCTCGCTGTCGCCGCCTTCGGCCTGACGCTGGCCTCTGCCCAGCCACCCTCCGAGGTCAACAGAGCCGGGCAGACGAGTGCCGCGAGCTCCGCGTCGGCCGGCGCCGTCAAGGCAGTTCCCGCGACCAAGCCGCTCTGGAGCGAGCTCACCGCCGAACAGCAGCAAGCCCTCAAGCCCCTGGTCTCGCACTGGACCACGATGAACACCGGGCAGAAGCGCAAATGGCTGGCACTGTCACGAAACTTCGCGAACATGTCGGCGGATGATCAAGTCACCCTGCACAGCCGCATGATCGAATGGGCCGCCCTGAGCAATCAGCAGCGGGCCCAGGCGCGCCTGAACTTCGCCGAAGTCAAGCGCGTGCCGGCCGACGAACGCAAGGCCAAGTGGGAGCAGTACCAGGCCCTGAGCGAGGAAGAAAAGCGCAAGCTCGCCGAGCGTGCGCCGGCCAAGCCGCGTGGCGCAGCCATTCCGGTGCGTCCTGTCTCGTCGCAAAAGCTGGTGCCGGTGCCAGCTGTCACGCCGCCCGGCCAGCACACGCCCCGCATCGTGCTGGCACCGCCGCCAACCCCGCCGTCCATGCCCTCGGCCATCCTGGTGACGACCCCGCTGGAGCGGACGCCTGCTGCCGCAAGCATTGCGCCCACTGCGGCGCCTGCACCCGCCAACGTCACTTCGCCACCGGTTCCTGCCGAGGCCCAGGTTCCGGCGCCGGCCGCGGCCGAGCCCCCACCCTCCGCCCCCTGACACCAAGGCTTCGATGGTTTCCAGTTCTCCCGAGGCTTCGGGGCCCGATCAGCCCGCCTCGCCGGCTTCCTCGGAAACCAGCGCCCCTCCTTCCATAGTGCCCGGCCTCTGGCGCCGGATGGCCTGCTGGCTCTACGAAGGCATGCTGCTGTTCGCGGTCGTGTTCGTCTCGGGCTGGCTGTTCAGCACGCTGGGCCAGATGCGCGACGCCATGGATTCGCGTCGGCACCTGTTCCAGGCGTTCCTCTTCGTGGTGTTCGGCGTGTACTTCGTCTGGTTCTGGGCAAAGGGCCAGACGCTCGCGATGAAGACCTGGAACATCCGCATCGTCGACGTCCGCGGCCAGCCCGTCAGCCAGGGCCGAGCCCTGGCTCGCTACCTTCTGAGCTGGATCTGGTTCCTGCCACCGCTCGCCGCGATCGCGCCTTTCAAGCTGTCTGGCGGCGAATCGACCGTCCTGATCTTCGGCTGGGTCGCCGTCTGGGCCGTGCTTGCCCGTTTTCACCCCGATCGCCAGTTCTGGCACGACGCCTGGGCCGGTACGCGGCTCATCACCTCCAAGCCCATGAGCCGCCGATGAGTGCCCTGCCCGAGCTTCCCGACCCCGCCGTCAATCCGCAGAAGGCCCGCAAGGGCTTCGAGCGCGTCTTTCATGCCACGCTGATCTCGCTGCACGGGCTTCGCGCCGGCTGGAGCGAGCCCGCCTTCCGGCAGGAAGCGATCCTGTCGATCGTGATGATCCCGGCCGCCTTCTGGCTCGGGCGCAGCTGGGTCGAGGTGGCGCTGCTCGCCGGCAGCGCGATCCTGGTGATGATCGTGGAGCTGCTCAACACCGCGGTCGAGGCCGCCATCGACCGCATCGGCCCCGAATGGCACGACCTCTCCAAGCGCGCCAAGGACATGGGCAGCGCCGCAGTGCTGCTCTCGCTCACCCTGTGCGGTGGCATCTGGGCGGCGGCATTGTGGGCGCGCTTCGTGTCATGAGCGGGCCCGGATCCCGAGGCATGATGGCGGGATGAATCCTGAATTTTCGATCTGTGTGTATTGCGGCTCGCGCCCCGGCGAGCGTCCCGAGTTTTCCGAGGCCGCCAAGGCGGTCGGCCAATGGATCGGCCAGCATGGCGGCCAACTGGTCTACGGTGGCGGCCGCACCGGCCTGATGGGCACGGTGGCCGAAGCCACCCGTCTGGCCGGCGGCCGCGTCGTCGGCATCATCCCCAAGGCCCTGGTCGACAAGGAACTGGCCAACCCCCTCTGCGACGAACTGCACGTGGTGGACACCATGCACGAGCGCAAGGCCATGATGGGCGAGCGCGCCGATGCCTTCATCGCCCTCCCGGGCGGCATTGGCACCTTCGAGGAACTGTTCGAGATCTGGACCTGGCGCCAGCTTGGTTACCACGACAAGCCGACCGGCATTCTCAACACCGCCGGCTACTACGACAAGCTGCTCGATTTTCTTGCGCACAGCGTGCGCGAGGGCTTCATGGGCGACTGGCAGATGCAGTTGATCCGCACCGGCACCGACGCCACCGAACTGCTCACTGCGCTGCGCGCCGAAGCGCCGCTCCATCCTCGCGAAGACAGGCTGTCGGAAAACCTCTGACGCCCGTCTCCAAAGAAAAAGCCCCGCTCGATGGGGCTTTTTTGCTTAGACAGCGTTCTCGTTCTCTTCGCCAGTCCGGATGCGCACGATGCGCTCGACGGCAGTGACGAAGATCTTGCCGTCGCCGATCTTCCCGGTGCGCGCCGAATTGACGATGGCCTCGATGCAGCGCTCCACGTCGCCCTCGTTGACGACCACTTCGACCTTCATCTTGGGCAGAAAGTCGACCACGTACTCGGCACCGCGGTAGAGCTCGGTATGGCCCTTCTGGCGGCCGAAGCCCTTGACCTCGGTCACGGTCAGGCCGGTGACGCCCACTTCGGCCAAGGCCTCGCGCACGTCCTCGAGCTTGAAGGGTTTGACGATGGCGGTGATCTGCTTCATGGTTTTCGTGCTCCGGCGGTTTCGTTGAATTTGCTGGTGATAGGGTAACGCCAATCCTTGCCGAAGCTGCGGTGGGTGACCCGGATTCCTACCGGCGCCTGGCGCCGTTTGTATTCATTGACCTTGATGAGCCGTGCAACCCGCTCGACCACCGCGCGTTCGTAGCCCGCGGCAATGATCTCGTCGATGCCCTCGTCATCCTGCATGTAACGTGCCAGGATGCCATCGAGGATGTCGTAGGGCGGCAGGCTGTCCTGGTCGGTCTGGTCGGGCCGAAGCTCGGCGCTCGGGGGCCGCGTGATGATCCGCTCGGGAATCGGCTCGGTGCCGGTGCCGTACGGGTCGTGGGCATTGCGCCAGCGCGCGAGCGCGAACACCGTGGTCTTGAGCAGGTCCTTGATGACAGCGAAGCCGCCCGCCATGTCGCCGTAGAGCGTGCAATAGCCGGTGGCCATTTCGCTTTTGTTGCCGGTGGTGAGCACGATCGAGCCGAACTTGTTCGACAAGGCCATCAGCAGCGTGCCGCGGATGCGGGCCTGGATGTTTTCCTCGGCCGTGTCCTCGGCCAGGCCTTCGAACTCCTCGGCCAAGGCGCCCTTGAAGGATTCGAAGGTGTGCTCGATCGAAATCTCGTCGTAGCGCACGCCAAGACGGCTCGCCATCTCTCGCGCATCGATCCAGCTGATGTCGGCGGTGTAAGGCGAAGGCATCATCACCGCCCGCACCTTGTCCTTACCGAGTGCATCGACGGCAATCGCGAGCACCAATGCGGAGTCGATGCCGCCCGAGAGCCCCAGGATGGCGCCCGGAAAGCCGTTCTTGCCGATGTAGTCGCGCACGCCGAGCACGAGGGCATCCCACAGCTGCGCTTCGGCATCGCGCGGGGCCGCCACCGCACCGGGCTCCGCCACGAAGCCGACGCCACCTTGAGGTGCGCGCCCGCACTGCACAAAGACCAACTTCTCCTGGAAGCTCTCGGCCTGCATCGCGAGCGCGCCGTCAGCCTGCAGCGCGAAGGAAGCCCCATCGAACACCACTTCATCCTGCCCACCGACCAGGTGCGCATAGACCAGCGGCAACCTCACGGCACGCGCACGATCGGCCATGCGTGCCACGCGCTCGCCCTCCTTACCCACGTGGTACGGCGAAGCGTTGATCACGGCGAGCACCTCGGCACCAGCTTCCCGCGCCAGCTCGGCCGGCTGGTCGAACCACGCGTCCTCGCAGATCAAGAGCCCGACGGAAACCCCGCCCGCCTCGAACACGCAAGTGCCCTGCCCCGGCGTGAAATAGCGGCGCTCGTCGAACACCTGATAGTTCGGCAGCTCGCGCTTGGCATAGGTCTCCAGGATGCGGCCTTCCTTGATGACGCTGGCCGCGTTGTGCCGCATCTGCACTGCCACGGAGCGGCTGCGAAGGCTGCCGCCGGTGGGATGCCCCACCACCACGACCATGTCTTTGAGGTCGGCGAGCGCAGCGGCGATGCCTTTCACGGCATCATCACAGGCTTCGGTGAATGCGGGACGGAGGAAGAGGTCCTCCGCTGCGTAGCCGGCAATCGAGAGTTCGGGCGTCAGGAGCAAACGCGCACCCTGTGCATGGGATTCGCGTGCGGCATCGACGATCTTTTTTGCGTTGCCGACAACGTCGCCCACCACAAAATTGAGTTGCGCGATGGCGAGCTTGAGCGTCATACAGAAGGAAGAAAAAGGCTTGAACGATTATGTCATTCGGGTTCTGGCGTCGCCGTCGGACGTGAGCCCGAAAGCCTGGAACGCGCTGCTCGCCGCGCAGGCCGAGCCCTCGCCTTTCATGCGCCACGAATACCTCGCGGCACTGCACGAAAGCGACAGCGCATCGCCAGCGAGCGGATGGACGGCGCAGTTCCTCACGCTCTGGCGCGGCAAGCAGCTCGAAGCCGCCTGCCCGGTCTACATCAAGGACCATTCCTACGGCGAGTACGTCTTCGACTGGGCCTGGGCGAATGCGTACGAGCAGCACGGGCCCGCCTACTACCCCAAGGCCGTCGTCGCCGTGCCGTTCACGCCGGTGCCAGGCACGCGTCTCCTGGCGCGCGATGCGCAGAGCCGCACGCTGCTGGTGCAGGCACTGGTCGCGTGGTGCAAGCAGGAAGAACTGTCGTCCCTGCACCTGCTCTTCGGTGCCGATGACGACATCGCCGCATGCACCGAAGCCGGGCTGATGCTGCGCAATACGGTGCAGTTCCATTGGACGAATGTGGCCCCCACGCTCGGCACTGACGTGTCCTCGCTGCCCCCCGAGGGGGCGCGTTTCGCCTTGGGGCGGCCCGGCGGCGAAACCGGCTATCCGGATTTCGACACCTTCCTCGCCAGCCTCGCCCACGACAAGCGCAAGAAGATCCGCCAGGAGCGCCGCAAGGTCGCCGACGCCGGCGTGAGCTTCCGCTGGTCGCGCGGCAAGGACATCTCCAAGGCCGACTGGGATTTCTTCTACCGCTGCTACGAGCGCACCTACCGCGAGCACGGCAACCCGCCCTATCTCACACGCGATTTCTTCCAGCGCATGGCCGACACCCTGCCCGAGGCCTGGCTGCTGTTCGTCGCCGAGCGCAACGGCAAGCCCATGGCGACGAGCCTGATCGCGCTCTCCACGCAGCCGGACGAACCTCTCGTGGCATACGGCCGCTACTGGGGCGCGCTGGAGCGCGTCGACTGCCTGCACTTCGAGGCCTGCTACTACCAGCCCCTTGCCTGGTGCATCGAACACGGCGCCAAGCGCTTCGAGGGCGGTGCGCAGGGCGAGCACAAGATGGCGCGCGCGCTGATGCCAGTGAAGACCACCAGCGCCCACTGGCTGGCGCACCCGGCGTTCTCGGATGCGGTCGAGCGCTTCCTCGAACGCGAAGGGGCCGGCATCGAGAACTACATGGACCACCTGGGCGAGCGCAGCCCGTTCAAGGCCGGCTGATCGGGGCCTCCGAATTGCCTCCCCGGGCTGCTATAAAAGCGCCCAATATTCAGACAACAAGGAGGGATTTCGATGCCATTCATCGGACTGGGACTGCACGTCCTCATCGCGCTGTTCTTCGCCGTGCATGCCATGCGCCACGGCAAGCAGATCTACTGGCTCATCATCCTGTTCAGCTTCCCGCTGCTGGGCAGCGTGGTGTATTTCGTAGTCGAGTACCTGCCCGCCTCGCGAATGCAGCGCACCGCAGGGAAGGTGGCCACTGCCGCCATCGGCTTCATCGACCCCGAGCGCGAGTACCGCGCAGCTACCGAAGCCTACGACCTCGCCCCTACAGCCCAGAACAAGCTGCGCCTCGCGAAGGCCGCTCTCGACAAGGGCCAGGCTGCCGATGCGGTCGGGCACTACCGCGACGCACTGAAAGGCCCGCTCTCCTCGGACCCCGAACTGCAGTTCGGCCTGGCCAGCGCGTTGCTCGCCGCAGGCGGTGCTGCTTCGGGTCGCGAAGCGCTGCAGGCACTCCAGGCCCTGCGCACCGCACGTGACGACTACCGCAAGGACGAGGTCGCAGTGCTCACCGCTCGCGCGCTCGCCGCCGATGGCCGCCAGGCGGAAGCACGCGAGGCCTTCGAGGCCGCGCTGAGCCAGTACAACACCGTCGAGATCCGCGCCCGCTACATCGCGTGGCTGGCCGAGCAGGGCGACACCAATGGCGCACAGCGCCACTGGAACGAGCTCCAGCAATCTGCTCGCCATTGGAATTCGCACGCACGGTCCGTCAATCGCGAGTGGATGCGGCTGGCCGAGGGTGCCACGCGGGCCTGATCGCCTTCACCAAAAGAAAAAAAGGGAGTACCGGCAATGAAGATCACTGAGTCCAGGCGTCGCTGCCTGATCGCCGCTGCATGCGCAGCACTGTCCTGGGGCCAAGGAAACGCTCTGGCCGCGCAGGCCTTGGAGTCTGTCGCGTCTCACATCGAGAGAACCGGGGCAGTGGGAGGCCTTGCCAGAATGCCCGCGCCGTTGGGAGCAAGGGCCGAAGTCGACTACCCCGACCTTGCCAAACGGGCAGGCATGGGAGGTCGAGTGACCGTCGCTGTGTTCGTCGACGAAAACGGTCGGCCTCTCAAGACGCGGATCGCTTCGCGCGAGCCCATGTTCCTGGATATCTTCGACGACGCCTCGCGTCGTTCGGCCATGGGTGTCCGCTATAGCCCAGGCCTGGATGAAAACGGAAAACCGACCGCAATGTGGGTCGAGCAGCCGTTCAGGTACGCGCTCAATGGCGAGACACCGCCACGCTGCACGGTGGACACGGCAGCACATTACCCAGAGGCTGCCCGCGCTGCGGGGATCGAAGCCACGGTTGGCGTCTTCGTGAATCTGGACGCAAACGGCTGGCCCGCCAGGAACGGAATGGCCGTCATCGGCCGAATTCCGACGAATGCGAGTCTGTTCGATGAGCCGGCAAAGGCAGCCCTGCTGAAAATTCGCTGCCAGCCTGCCAATCGGGGCGGCGCGAACGTTCCAAGCATCGCCGTGGTCGATATCGCCTTCACGCCTCCCGTGGACAAGCTACCCGGAACCCCGGCGCAGGATTGATGCGCCAATCTGCACCGGCCCCGCGAAAGGCATAGCCGCCCTCACCTTTCGTCGGATCGACAGGCTGCAGTGCTTCCCGCAGCATGCGAGCGGACAGTAACACCCTGCCAAAGGAAGACGCATGCGGATCAAGCAAGCCCTCGCTCAACTCGCTCTGGGTGTCTTCATGGGAGCCGGCATCTCGGCCGCAAGTGCCGCGAGCTTCGACTGCGCCAAAGCCGGCAACGCGACCGAAAAAGCCATCTGCGCCGACCCCGGCCTGTCGCGGCAGGACGAAGCCCTGGCTGCGCTCTACCAGCGCCAGCTCGATATGCCCGATACGGGCCAATGGGCAGCGATCCTGCGGCGCGACCAGCGCGACTGGATCGTCGTGCGCAACCGCGAATGCAAGGGCAACTTCGATTGCCTGAAGCAGGACTACCAGCGCCGCATCACCTACCTCAGCCATCCGCTGCTGCAATGGATGGGCCGCTACGTGCAGGGCAAATGCCCGCACGAAGGCCGCTTCCTCGACGTCACGCCCGGCGATGGCGGGCAGCTCGATGTGGAGATCTACGTCTGCCCCAACCCGCGCGGCAACATGCTGCTGCAGGGCAGGAACGAGCTCGAAGCCGGGCAGCGCCTGCGGGTGGCAGAAAGCGGGCGTTGCACCCGCACTTTCCAGTTCGCCGCCGACCGCATCACGGTCGGCGACGGGCCCGAATGCGCACCCGCGCTGAAAGGCGTTTATGTGCGCGACCCGCGCCGCTCGCCGTTCGAACTCGAGGGCGCGAAGTGAAAGACTGAATTACTTCTTGTACGCGGCGATGCCGTCGACGACTTCCTTCTTCGCCGCATCGATGCCTTCCCAGCCCAGCACCTTGACCCACTTGCCGGCTTCCAGGTCCTTGTAGTGCTCGAAGAAGTGGCTGATGGCCTTCAGGCGCATCGGGTTCACATCGTCGACGGACTTCCAGTGGCTGTAGATCGGCAGCACCTTGTCGGTGGGCACGGCGAGCACCTTGCCGTCGACGCCGGCTTCGTCTTCCATCATCAGGATGCCCAGGGGGCGGCAGGGCACGACCACGCCCGGCAGCAGCGGATACGGGGCGATCACCAGCACGTCGACCGGGTCGCCGTCGCCCGACAGGGTCTGCGGCACGTAGCCGTAGTTGGCGGGGTAGTACATGGCCGTCGTCATGAAGCGGTCCACGAAGATCGCGCCGGATTCCTTGTCGACTTCGTACTTGATCGGGTCGGCGTTCATCGGGATTTCGATCACGACGTTGAAGGCATCGGGGACGTTCTTGCCGGGGGAGACTTTGTCGAAGGACATGACGTTTTTCGAGTAGTTGAAAAGTATTGGGGAGACGGGGACAAACCCTGAGTTTACTTTCCGTGTCACCGGGCGGTCGCACACGACCGCGTTTTTGCCTGTAAATTGCAGCCGTTGGCCAATCGGCTCCTCACCTTTTCGGTGCAGCGAGCTTCGAGGAAGCAACGCGGCGGAGAACATGGTCCCGTACGCGTTGCACGCAGGGCCCATGCTGTCCGTCTCCACAAGTCACAACGAACGAATGGAGAAGCAAAGCATGATCGGCAACACCCCCCTGATACTCGCCATCGTCTGCGGCCTCGTGGCCGTCGGCTACGGTTTCTGGGCCCGAAGTTGGATTCTCGCCAAGGACCCGGGCAACGCCCGGATGCAGGAAATCGCCGCCGCCATCCAGGCCGGCGCCTCGGCCTACCTTGCCAAGCAATACACGACCATCGCGGTGGTCGGCGTCGTCCTGGCGGTCCTCATCGCCCTCTTCCTCGACCTGACCACGGCCGTCGGCTTCGTGGTCGGTGCGGTGCTCTCGGGCGCCTGCGGCTTCATCGGCATGAACGTGTCGGTGCGCGCCAACGTGCGCACGGCGCAGGCGGCCACCAAGGGCATCGGCCCGGCGCTGGACGTGGCGTTCCGCGGCGGCGCCATCACCGGCATGCTGGTGGTGGGCCTGGGCCTCTTGGGCGTGACCGTCTTCTACTGGTTCCTGGCCGGCAGCGCGCCGAAGTCGGACCACACCCTCGCGGCCATCCTCAACCCGCTGATCGGCTTTGCCTTCGGCTCCTCGCTGATCTCGATCTTCGCGCGGCTGGGCGGCGGCATCTTCACCAAGGGTGCCGACGTCGGCGCCGACCTGGTGGGCAAGGTCGAGGCCGGCATTCCGGAAGACGACCCGCGCAACCCGGCGGTGATCGCCGACAACGTGGGCGACAACGTCGGCGACTGCGCCGGCATGGCGGCCGACCTGTTCGAGACCTACGCGGTGACGCTGATCGCCACCATGGTGCTCGGCGCGCTGATGGTCACCACGGCGCCCGGCAACGCGGTGCTGTATCCGCTCGCATTGGGCGGCGTGTCGATCATCGCGTCGATCATCGGCTGCTTCTTCGTGAAGGCGTCGCCGGGCATGGTCAACGTGATGCCGGCGCTCTACAAGGGCCTGGCGGTCGCGGGCGTCCTGTCGCTGATCGCGTTCTGGTTCGTCACGGCCTGGATCATTCCGGACAACGCCATCGCCGCGAGCGGCAGCCAGTTGAAGCTGTTCGGCGCCTGCTTCGTGGGCCTCGCGCTCACCGCCGCGCTGGTGTGGGTCACCGAGTACTACACCGGCACGCAGTACAAGCCGGTGCAGCACATCGCGCAGGCCTCGACCACGGGCCACGGCACCAACATCATCGCGGGCCTGGGCGTCTCGATGCGCTCGACGGCCTGGCCGGTGATCTTCGTCTGCATCGCGATCCTGGCGTCGTACGCGCTGGCCGGCCTGTTCGGCATCGCGGTGGCCGCCACCTCCATGCTGAGCATGGCAGGCATCGTGGTCGCGCTGGATGCCTACGGCCCCATCACCGACAACGCCGGCGGCATCGCCGAGATGAGCGAGCTGCCCGACAGCGTGCGCGCCGTGACCGACCCGCTCGATGCCGTCGGCAACACGACCAAGGCCGTGACCAAGGGCTACGCCATCGGCTCGGCCGGCCTCGCCTCGCTGGTGCTCTTTGCCGACTACACCCACAAGCTGGAGAGCTTCGGGCTGAATATCAGCTTCAACCTGAGCGACCCAATGGTGATCGTGGGCCTCTTCATCGGCGGGCTGATTCCCTACCTCTTCGGCGCGATGGCCATGGAAGCCGTCGGCCGCGCAGCCGGTGCGGTGGTTGAGGAAGTGCGCCGTCAGTTCCGCGAGATCCCCGGGATCATGGAAGGCACCGGCAAGCCCGAGTACGGCAAGGCCGTGGGCATGCTGACCGGCGCGGCCATCAAGGAAATGATGATCCCGTCGCTGCTGCCGGTGGTGGTGCCGATCGTCGTGGGCCTCGTGCTCGGACCGAAGGCACTGGGCGGCCTGCTGATGGGCACGATCGTCACGGGCCTCTTCGTCGCCATCTCGATGTGCACGGGCGGCGGCGCATGGGACAACGCCAAGAAGTACATCGAAGACGGCCACCACGGTGGCAAGGGCTCCGAGGCGCACAAGGCAGCCGTCACCGGCGACACCGTGGGCGACCCCTACAAGGACACCGCCGGCCCGGCCGTGAACCCGCTGATCAAGATCATCAACATCGTGGCGCTGCTCATCGTGCCGCTGGTGGTGAAGTTCCATTCTGGCGATGCGGCGGCGATGGCACCCGCCAAGGTCGAGACGCCGCCGGCCGCCACCGCGCCTGCGCCGGCACCCGCGGCCATGGCCCCGGCCACGCCGGCTGCGGCGGTTGCCACCGGCGCCGTGACGGCGGCCGAAGCCGCTGCGGTGAAGGTCGAGAACGGCATCGTGAAGTTCTACTTCGCGAGCGCCAGTTCCGAGGTCGCGCCCAACGCCAAGGAGGCGCTGGCCGATGTCATCAAGGCCGTGCAAAGCGGCAGCACCGTGCTCGTGAGCGGCTACCACGACGCGAGCGGCGACCCGGCGAAGAACGCCGAGCTGGCCAAGCAGCGCGCCATGGCCGTGAGCGATGCGCTCAAGGCCGCGGGCGCGCCCGAAGACAAGATCGAGCTGGCCAAGCCCGAGCAGTCGCAGGCCGATGGCCCGCCTTCCGAGGCGCGCCGCGTCGAAGTGAAAGTGAAGTCCTGAACATGCCCACACCCGCACGGCTCGAAGCCTTCATTGCCGCCGTGGAGGGCGGCGCGCATGCCAAGGCCATCGAGGACTACTACACCGAAGATGCCACCATGCGCGAGAACCAGACCGAGCCGCGGCGGGGCCGCAGCACGCTGGTCGCGCAGGAGAGCGCCGTGCTCGACCGCACCGAATCGGTGGTGCCCACCTGCGTGCGGCCGGTGCTGGTGAACGGCGACCACGTGGGCATTCACTGGATCTTCGAATTCACCTTCAAGGGAGGCGCCCGCATGCGCATGGAAGAAATCGCCTGGCAGCGCTGGGACGGCGAACGCATCGCCGAAGAACAGTTCTTCTACGACCCGGCGCAGCGAAAGCCGGGCTGACACGCAACGGCCAGGTGCTCATTCCGCATCGCCCCCTCCGGTTCGTGCTGCTCACGCTGCCCGCCCTGGCGCTGGGCGCGGCGGCCTTTGCCCAAAGCCGCCCCGACGCCCTGCCCCTGAGTTTCGATGCGGCGCGTGCCCGCATGGTCGAGCGCTCCGACAAGCTGGCCGCCGCACGCTCGGCCGTCGAATCGAAGGAGCTGCAGAGCGAGGGGTTGAAGCGCCTGGGCGGCCCGGTGGTGAACGTCTCGGGGCTGGCCTACGCGTACAACGCCAACCTGAACCTGGACCTCGATCCGCTCAACCAGAAGCTCGGGCAGATCGGCCAGTCGCTGCCGCCGTCGATCCAGAGCTTCATCTCGCGCGTGCCGATTCCGCAATTGCCCAACAGCTACACGCTCAACCGGCACGACACGGGCACCAACACATCGATCTCGGCGGTCTGGCCGATCTACCTCGGCGGTGCGACCGATGCGGTGCGCGGCTTCGTCTCGGCGCAGACGCGCGAGGCGCAGGCCGATGCCGAGCAGGCCGGCCACGAAGTCGACACGCTGCTGGTGCAGCGCTACTTCGGCGCCCAGCTCGCGCAGCGCGCGGCCACGCTGCGCGCACAGGCCGAGCGCACGATTGCCCAGCATGACGCGGCTGCGCAGAAGATGCTCGCGGCTGGCGTGATCTCGCGCGTCGAGCGGCTGCAGGCGAGCGCCGCCTACGAAGAGGCCCGGCGCAACGCACGCAAGGCCGAGGATGACGCAGCGCTGGCGGCCGTCGCCCTCGCCCGCACGGTGCGCGCCGACGGTACGGTGGCGCCGCAGACGCCGCTCTTTCTCATCAGCACGCCCATCGAGCCGCTCAACTACTTCATCGACTCGGCGCTCATGCGGCACCCCGGCCTCGGCAAGGTCGCGGCCAAGAAGTCGCAGGCCGAGCAGTTGCACGAAGGCGAGGAGGCGCTGCGCCGGCCGCAGGTCATTGCCTTCGGTACACGCCAGCTCAAGAGCGGCAATGCCGACTGGGTGGCAGGCCTCGGCGTGCGCTGGACGCTGTACGACTCGGTGGACCGCGATGCGCTCTCGGCTTCTTCGCAAAAGCAGGTCGAACAGGCCGAGCACACGGATGCGCAGGCGCGCAGCGACATCTCGCTGCTGGTCGAGCGCAACTGGCGTGCGCTCGAGAACGCCCGCCGCCAGTACCTCGACATGAAGGTCTCGGTCGAGCTTTCGGAAGAAGTGGTGAAGCTGCGCGTGGCGGGCCTGCGCGAAGGCACGAGCACCACGCTCGACCTCATCGACGCCGAGACCAACCGCGCCAAAGTGCTGACCGAGCGCGCGCAGGCCGCCAACGAGTACGTGCAGGCGCTCGCGCAGTTGCTCGAGAGCGCGGGCCTCTCCGAGAAGTTTTCCGAGTACATCGCGCGTGCCGACTTGAAGGTGAATTGATGATGAGTGCCAAGACCCGAAAACTGATTGCCATCGCCGCGGCGCTGCTGGTGCTGGCGCTGCTCGTCTGGGGCTTCTGGCGCGCCTCGCAGCCCGCGGCCGAAGTGTTCCAGGGCCAGATGGAGGCGCGCGAGACCGACGTGGCCGGCAAGGTCACTGCGCGCATCGCCGAGGTGGCGGTGAAGGAAGGAGACCGCATCCAGGCCGGTGCGCTGCTGGTGCGCATGGACAGCCCCGAAGTGCGCGCCAAGCTCGCGCAGGCCACGGCCGCCGAGCAGGCCGCGCAGGCCGTCGCCGACAAGGCGCAGAACGGCGCCCGCCCGCAGGAAGTGGAGATGGCACGCATGCAGTGGCAGCGCGCCGAGACCGCGGCGCAGCTTGCGCAGACCTCGTTCCGCCGCGTCGATGGCCTCGCGCGCGAAGGCCTGGTCGCCGACCAGAAACGTGACGAGGCCGAGGCCAACTGGAAGGCATCGCGCGACGCTGCCATTGCGGCGAAGGCGCAGTACGACATGGCGCGCATCGGCGCCCGCCCCGAGGACCAGGCGGCAGCCAGCGCGCAGGCGCGCCAGGTCGCCGGCGTGGTCGCCGAGGCGGAAGCCGCCAAGGCCGAGACCGAGCTGCGCAGCCCGGTGGGCGGCGAAGTGGCCAAGGTGCTCGCGAAGGTCGGCGAGCTGTCGCCGCAGGGCGTGGCGGTGGTCACCGTGGTCGACCTGAACGACCAGTGGGTGGTGCTGAACGTGCGCGAAGACCGGCTCGCGCGCTTTGCGGTCGGCAGCGAGTTCGATGCCCGCCTGCCGGCGCTGGTGAACGATAAGGACAAGTCCGACGCGCACCGCGTGGCCCGCTTCAAGGTCTACTACAGCGCCGCCCTGCCCGACTTCGCGACCTGGCGCGCGACGCGTGGCGGCAACGGCTTCGACGTGCGCACCTTCGAAGTCCGCGCACGGCCGTTGAAGCTCATCGACGGCGCGCGGCCCGGCATGAGCGTGCTGGTCGATTGACGGTCCGGCGATGAGCCTGCGCGGCTTCTCCGCAGCGAGCGCACAGCGCGAATTCGCGCTGCTGCGCACCCGGCCCTGGGACCTGGCCATGGTCTCGTGGGTGCCGCTGCTCGCGGTGTTCCTGATCTGGTGGATCTTCTCGGCCGGCCTGCCCGAGCGCTTGCCGATCGGCGTGCTCGACCAGGACCGCACAGCCCTTTCGCGGCAGGTGGTGCGCTTTCTCGATGCCACGCCCGGCCTGCGCGTGACCCAGTACTACGCGGACGAAGGCGCCATGGCGCGCGCATTGACCAGCGGCGCGGTCGATGCGGCGGTGCAACTGCCGCGCGACCTCAACCGCGATGTGAAGCGCGGGCGCGTCGGCCAGGTCGTGCTGCTGCACAACGCGCAGCTGGGCACGCATTCGAGCCTGATCCAGCGCGACGTGCGCACGGTGGTGGCCACTGTCTCGGGCGGCGTCGAGCTCGCGGTGCGCAACAAGCGCGGCGAGTCGATGATGGCCGCGCGCGTAAGCATGGAGCCGATCAAGGCGAGCATGGTGGCGCTGTTCAACACTTCGACGGACTACGAGCAGTTCCTGGGCGCGGCGCTCATTCCGGCATTGCTGCACATCCTGGCGATGACGGCGGGTGCCTGGGCCGTGGGGCGCGAACTGCGCGATCGCAGCATCGCCGAATGGCTGGGCGCAGCGCCACGCTGGCACGAGGCACTGGCCGCGCTGGCGGGCAAGCTCGTGCTGCCGTTCGCGAGCCTGTCGGTGGTAGGCATCGCGGCGATGCTGTGGATCACGGCCGGCCGCGGCTGGCACCCGGTCGGGTCGGTGGGCTGGACGCTGTTCGCGCTGGTGGTGTTCCTCGCGCTCTCCATTGCGCTCGGCGCGTTCGTCTCGGCGCTCACGCGGTCGCTGCGCACCGCGCTCTCGGCCACGGGCTTCATCACCGCGCCTGCGTTCGCTTTCGGCGGCGTGGGCTTTCCGCTGGTGGCTATGCCGCTCCTTGCCCAGATGTGGGCGAGCCTCTTGCCCTACACGCACTACATCCGCGTGCAGATGGAGCAGTTGCAGATGGGCGCGCCGCTCGCGTATTCGGTCGCCACGCCGCTGTGGATGGTGCTGGGCACTGCCCTGCTTCTGGCCGCATCGGCCGCTGCGCTGGTGCGCGCCGCGGCCGCGCCCGACACCTGGGGAGGCCGCTGATGCACCTCGACCCCAAGCGCACCCGCTTCGGCGCCGCCTGGCGCGACACCGCGCTCGCCGTGCTGCGCGACAAGGGCGTGCTGCTGATCATGCTGCTCGCGCCCATCATCTACGGCTTCTTCTACCCGTGGCCCTATGGCGCGCAGGCCGTGACGCGCGTGCCGGTGGCGGTGGTCGACGAAGACCACAGCGGGCTGTCGCGGCAGATCGCGCGCTTCGCGATGGCCAATCCGCGGCTCGATGTGCGCCTGGTCACGTCCGACGTGCACGAGGCGCAGCAGGCGCTTTGGCGCGGCGAGATCGAGGGCTATGCGCTGCTGCCGTCGGACCTGAAGCGCAACGTGATCCGCGGGCTCTCGGCGGTGGTGACGATCGAGGGCAACGGCGCCTATGCGCTGCTGAACAAGGCGGTGCTGTACGGCTTCTCGGAGGCGGTGGGCACGGTCTCGGCGGGGGTCGAGATCCGCAAGCTGCAGACCGGCGGACAAAGCGCGGTGCAGGCGGCGCGAAGCCGCAGTCCGCTCAACACGCAACTGGTGGCGCTGTTCAACCCGACCGAGGGTTACGGGAGCTATGTGGTGCCTGCGGTGGCGCTGCTGATCCTGCAGCAGACGCTTCTGATGGGCGCGGCGATGCTGGCAGGCACCTGGGCCGAGGCTGGGCGATTGCGCGCGGGGATGAGGGCTTGGTTCGGGCGGCTGGGGGCGCTGTCGGCCTTCGGCTTCCTGAGCGGCCTTTTCTACTTCGGCTGGGTGTTCTTTCTGCAGGACTATCCGCGTGGCGGCAATCCGCTCGGCGCGCTGGTGCTGCTGCTTTTCTACGTGCCTGCGATCTGTACGGCCGGGCTGCTGCTGGGGTGCTGGTTCCGCGACCGCGAGCGGGCTTTGCAGGTGCTGCTGTTCACCGCCTTGCCGATGGCGTTTCTTTCGGGGTTTTCGTGGCCCGTCGAGGCGTTGCCGGAGCCGCTGCAGGCCCTGCGTTGGGTGTTTCCGAGCACAGCGGGTATCCAGGCGTCGCTCAGGCTCAACCAGATGGGCGCGCCGCTGCACGACGTGCTGCCCTATCTCGGCGTGCTGCTGTCGCTCGCCGTTGCGGGGCTGCTGGTGCTCCGGGTCGCCGCCACGCCGCGGCGCGCAGACCGCGAAGCCGCCTAGCGCTGGCTCTCGGCTGCCACGGCGCGCACGAGGCGCGTGGCGGGCGCCACCAGCTCGCGCAGGTCGCCGGCACGCTCCTGCTCGATGGCCTGCAGCACCAGTTCGTTGATGCCGCCGACGACCGTCATCGCCATCTCGCTCGTCAGGTGAGCGGCCGGGCCCCCTTCGGTACCGCTGCTGTTGATCGCGACCTGGATGAAGTTGGCGATCTCGTCATTGACCCGGCGGCGCGCGGCCAGGCCCGGCATCCCGAGCCCCAGGATCTCGACAAAGAGCGTGCGCAGCAGGACCGGGTCTTGCGCCAGGTAATCGAAGTACGCGGTCATCGCCTGCTCGACCTGTGCATGCCAGGGCTGCGCGGGATCGAAGGCCTCGCTCACGGCCTGCAATGCGAGGCGGCTGGCGGTTTCGTAGAGCGCGATCAGGCATTCGGTCTTGGTGCCGAAGTGCTCGTAGAAGGTGCGGCGCGACACGGCGGCCTCGCGCACGATGTCGGCGATGGTCGTGTCGGCATAGCCCTTGGCCGCCACGGCCTGCGCCATGCCCTGCAAAAGGCGCGCATAGTGCTCGCTTTCCGTGCCCTCGGCAGACTTGGAGGCCACGGTTTTTTCGATGGTGTCGCTCATGAATGGCACATTTTCCTACGTCTTGGTACTTGACAGTACCAGCATCGGTCCGCACCATGGAGGCATGCGGTACGCATCTGTACCAATCTTTCTGCCCATGATGTCCCGAGGATTGTTTTCATGACTGAACTCGTTGTTCGCCGCCTGCTGATCGACCTGCAATCGCCCTTTGCCCGCAACTGGTGCGGCGGCGATGCATTCTCGACCGCCTTCTTCAATGCCCTGTCGATGAGCTTTCCCTTCGGCGAGCAGTTCTTCATCGATGCCGTTCGCGACGCCGTGGCCACGCTGC
Organism: Variovorax boronicumulans; assembly: GCF_030812215.1. Lineage (GTDB taxonomy): Bacteria > Pseudomonadota > Gammaproteobacteria > Burkholderiales > Burkholderiaceae_C > Variovorax > Variovorax boronicumulans_C. The sequence goes on from NZ_JAUSSG010000010.1 coordinate 256,837, forward strand.
CGCCCGAGGTGCAGGAGAAGTACCGCGCCGACGTGCGCGGCTTCATCGGCCAGGAGGCCACGCACCGGCGCATTCACTCGCTCTTCAACAACCACCTGGAGAACCAGGGGCTGGTCGATGGCTGGACGGCACGCGCGAACAAGCGCTTGGCGCTGATGGAAGAAGCCGATCCGCGCCACGCGCTGGCGGTCACCGCCGCCACCGAACACTTCACCGCGATGTTCGCCGAGTGGCTGCTGGCTCGTCCCGAGATCCTCGACGGCGCGGAGCCGCGGCTGCGCACCATGTGGCTGTGGCACAGCGCCGAAGAGCTGGAGCACAAGTCCGTCGCCTTCGACATCTACAAGGCCACGGGTGGTTCGGACGAATGGCGCAGGCGCTGGTTCCGCCGCGTGACCGTGATGTTCCTCGGCGACCTGATGCACCAGACCATCGACAACCTGCGCCATGAAAAGCAGTTGTGGAAATGGGCCACCTGGAAGAGCGCGGCGCGCATCCTGCTGAGCAAGAACGGCCTGCTGCGCGGCAACCTGGGCGGCTGGCGCAGTTACCTGCGTGCCGACTTCCATCCGGCGCAGCAGGACAGCAGCCTGTCGACGCGTTGGCTGGCCGACAACCGGGCGCAGTACACGCCCGTGGGTGCCGCGCCAGAGGCGCCCCCTGCTGCCGCCGTAGCGGCTTAGAACATGCTGGCGCGGTGCGTGCCGCGGCCAATCCCCTGCTGCTGCTCGGCACGCGGCGACAGGTCGTGCAGGGTGTCGAAATCCGAGGGCGCATCGGGCACCCGCATCACCACTTCGAGCTCATGCATCGACGCAACCCAGCGGCCGGCCGCCGAGTCGGCCGGCTCGTCGTTGGCGAAGGTGCCATCGCGGATGTAGAGCGTTTCGCCCTCGGGGCGCTCGGCGTGGAGCTCGACCAGCCGCGCGATCGAGAAGTTGTAGGTCACAAGCTTCTCGCGCGTCTTGCGATCCTTGCCGCCGCAGTTGAAGGAGCCTTCCGCCGCGATGACGATGCAGGAGCCTTCGACGCCGCCGTCCATGTCGATCTCGTTGCCGGAACGCCAGATGGCATTGGGCAGGCGCACGCGCACCTTGTCGATCACCAGATCGCGCTGCTTGTTGAGCGTGCCCAGGGGCGGCACCAGCGAACGCAACTGCCGCAGGCGCTCCGCGAAGTTGTCGTCCATGAGGAATTCGACATGGTGCGTCGCGCTGCCGGACGAGCGCTTGACCACCTGCATGACGACATGGCGGGGTTTGCTCACGGCTGCCCCCCTTTGCATGCGTCGACGTCAACGTCCACGCCCGATGCCGGGCAGCCAAGGCCTTGCTGGATTTGTTTTGTCATCGGCTACAGATTAGAACTTTTGAATGAATGCAATCACATGCATCAATTGTGTCTAACTGTATATCGATTAAGTCCGTTTTGGAAGGATATCTGCGACATGTTCACGCGGGCATGTCGCCAAAACGTCGCCGCTTCGTGCTAGCTGAAAGTTAGCCCGAAGAGGCTTCCGACTGTTCCAGCGCTTCATCGAGCGCCTTGCACGAAGGCGCGCACACGGTTTGCGACTTGCCCAGCACCTGGCGTGTGCGCAGTTGCGAGCGCACACGGTGCTTGCCGCACATGAAGCAGGACATGGTCGCCCCGCTGAAAGACGCCGAAGCGCGGAACGGGGAACCCGGTGTCTTGGTCTTGTAGCGCAGGCCGTCCGCCACCACTGCCGTCTTCACTTCACCCTTCGCCATGCGTCTTGTCCTTGTTCGTTTTGGCACCGCCCATGGCGCGTGCAATGGCTTCCCGAGCGCTGACTTCAGCCGCAAGGGAAACATCCAATGCCGAGCGGCAAAGCCCGGCGTGCTGATAGTTGAGGTTCTCATAAACCTCGGATGCGGCCGGATAGGCATCGAGCAGGCGGCCCAGATCGGCGCCTGGCGCGACATCCTCGAACGCATGCACCAGGTGCTCGACCACCGAGCGGTACTGCTCGGCGCCAACGGGCACGGCGCTGTGCTCGAGCCGCTCCAGCAGTTGAGCCAGCACATGGGTCACTGCCAGATCGGTCTTGGGGGACGGATTATGGGTCGTGTTCATGGTTCGCATCTGGGGGCAGCATACGCCTATGCAAGTGGCTGGTCGTACAGGGCCGTCTCCGGCTCCCCTGCTTTCCGGGCTGCCTGCATGCGCTGGAGCAGGCTGTGGAGCATTTCCGTGGACAGCCCGTGGATCACCAGCCGGTGCCCCGCCCGCAGGGTCGACAGGGGTACCAACGGGTGCTTGTTGTTGACCAGAATCAGATGCTCGGGCGCGTTCAGGATGGTCGCCGTGTAGATGCCGATGGTTTCGTCCAGCTGCAGGGAGTTGGCCGCGCGCCAGAAATCGTTGTCGGTCAGCATCAGCTGGTAGAGCGGCGTGAAAAGTTCGATGGCGCTTTGCAGGTCGAGGAAATTGAGCCTGCCATGGGGCATGTCCTCCAGCCGCAGCCCCGGCTCCTTGATCATCGAGAAATCGACCTCCTCCGCCTTGCACAGCGCAACGCCCTTCTCGCGCAGCGCGGTGTTCAGGCGGATCACGAAATTGAAGAGGTTCAGGTCGTGCTTGAGGAACATCTCGTCCTTCAGCGCGTCGATGTCCGCCGGCTCCAGCGGGTTTGTTGTGACGGGTGCCGGCGAGTTGCGCCCGATGAACGCCAGCACCTGCGACCCCAGGTGAAAATGCCGCAGGATCAGCCAGTTCGCCTCCGGCGACACGAAGCGCTTGAGCCCCCATGCCAGAAAGCGGTGCAGCAGCATCGAGTGCGACCAGTTGCGCGGCACGAACACCTTCACGACCTGGATCAGGATGATCGTCAGCCGCGCGATCGGCCTGAGGAACGGCAGCAGGTACTGCCGCGAGCCCGAGCTCGAATCGGCGAGCCACGCCGACTTGACGTTGTCCGGCAGCGGCGTGCTCTGGTCGAGATAGAGCGCGAGCCACGGGCTCGGATCGCGCTCGTCGTGCGCTTGCGTCAGGAATTCAGGCGTTCGGCTCATTGGAAACCTCCGCCTGCGGCTGCGGTATTCGTCTTGGGGCGGCCCGGCGGCTCATGCGGCATCCGCTCCGTGATGTGCTGGAACTGCATCAGGTACAGCGCGGCCGTATGCCGCGCCGTATCGATGATCTGGCGGGCCGCGCGGGCCTGTCCTTCGATGGCCATGACCATCTCGACCGCGGCGAGCCAGCGGTTCAGGTGGTTCTCGTCGTTGTGGCCGTGGTACTCCAGAAAGCGGAAGGCGTCGGGCGGCAGCTTCACGCTCGCCTTGATGAGCGGCAGCAGCGCCGGCACGATGCGCTGGCCCGTGCCTTCGATGATGTAGATCGCGCCCAAAAGGCCGATCGGGTCGCGTGTGGCGGCCAGGCCGTGCAGGTAGGCGTTGAGCGCCTCGCCGCCGGGGTTGCGGCGCAGGTCGTCGATCTGCGCAACCGTGCCGCCGGCTTTCTTGTAGTCGCTGAAGAGGATGTTGAAGTCGTTCTGCTCCTCACCTGCGTGCACATCGATCAGCGAAGCCAGCATCTGGTACGGCTCGCTCAGCGAGGCGGCGCCTTCGCGCATCCACTTGCTGCCTTCGCGCACCTGCGGCACCCACTGCTCCATCCAGTTCAGGTAGTCGGGCAAGGCCAGGCGGCGCTCGCGGATCTGCCGGATCAGCGGCGTGCGCCAGACCCGGGAGCGGTAGTCGTGCCAGATGGCGGCCAGTTCGGTGAGCAAGGCGCCCAGGCCTTCGGGAGCGGCGGCGGGATCGTGCGGGGGCGCGATGACGAGATCGTCGTCCGGTACGGCGGCCGCGTGGGGTGCCGCCATCGTCACGGGCGCTGCATCGGCCGCTTCGACTTCGAGCAGCATGTACGCCGCCATGAAGCGTCCTGACTCGGGCACGTAGCAGAAGATCTGCTCGCCCGGCTTCAACGTCTTGGTGTGCAGGAATTCGGCCAGCATGACGAGGATCGACGCCGCGCCCGTGTTGCCGCGCCACGCGAGATTACTCCACCAGCGCTCGCGCGGAATCGACAGGTCGGCCTTGTTCATCAGGTCTTCGACCACCGGGATGAATTTTTCCGACGAGTAGTGGCACAGGAAGTGATCGACCCGCTTCGGATCGACCCAGCCGTCGCGCACCAGCCCCGCGTACTCGTGAATGCCGATGTCGAACAGGTGCGGCAGCAGGCGGATGTCCTGCCGCAGCGACAACGCGCCGGCGGCTTCGGCCTCCGCCCAGGAACCGAAGTCGAGGTGGCCGCGCGCGCGGTCTTCGGTCAGGCCGAGCTGCATGCACACGGGGTAGTCGCCCGAGAAGGCGCGCTGATGTACCCACCTCAACTTCAGGCGCAACCCGGGCGCGCCGGCCAGCGCAGGCGAACCATCGGACAGCAGCAACGCCCCCGCGCCATCGGACAGCATCCAGCGCAGGAAGTGCGAGTCGAAGTCGGTTTCATAGCCACGCGCCGCGAAGCGCGAGCGTTTGAAGAGCCGCGACGGCATCTCGCTCGCCACCGCGATCGCGCTGCGATGCGCCCCCAGTTCGATGCCCTGCGCAGCCGTCTGGATCGCCGAGACGCCGGCCGCGCAGATGCCATGCACCGAATGCGTCTCCATCGGCTGGGCGGCGAGCTCGCCCTGGATCATGTTGGCGAAGCCCGGCATCAGCGTGTCGCCGCCCGAGGAGCCGCTGGCCAGCAGCGACACGCGCGACAGCTCCGCGCCGCCGCGCTTGAGGCAATCGCGGATCGCACCGGCGGCGAGTTGCGCATTGCTGTGCTGCGTCACGCCCTCCGCATCGATGGCGTAGTGCCGCGTGAGGATGCCGTTCTCAGTGAGGATGCGCCGCTTGATGCGCTCGGACATGCGGTTGAGCGGCGCGATGTACGCGTCCATGCGGTCGTTGGGAATGGGATCGCCCGGCATGAAATAACCGGCGCTCTCGAGGTACACGCGTTGGAATGAAACAGGCATGGTTCAGTGAGTGGAGGAATCGGGAGGCATCAGCGAGCGGCTGCGAAAACGCGGCCACACGGTCCCCAGCACGAAGACCCGCGCCATGTAGGGAACCAGCCCGCCCTCGTTGAGCACGGGATTGACCTGCGCGCGGTAGCGCGTACGGTGCAGGTGCGTGAGCTCGGACCAATGGGCATGCGGGTTCTCGTGATGTGCGGTGTGCAGGCCGATGTTGAACAGCAACGGGTTCACCAGCCCTTCGAAATTGCGTGCGTAGTTCAATCGGCCACCGGCGGTATCGCCCGGTGCTCCCTGGTCCGCAGCGTTGCGCGGCGCCTTCCGGCCATCGGCGTGCGCATGCTGCAGGTAGTTGGTCGCGAGCAGCCAGTGCAGGCCATGCAGCTGCGGCACGATCACAAAGAGCAAGGCCTTGCGCCAATCGACCGCCAGCAGCACGGCCCAGCTCGCAAGCCAAACGGCGTACTGCGCGATGCAGTAGTGCCACGCACCGCGCTTGTGTACCCGCAGCCGCGCCAGCCAGCCGACGAACACCGGCATCAGCACCCAGACCGCCTGGAACGGATGCAGCAGGTAGCCCCACAGGTGGTTGGTGTCGCCGCCGAATCGGTAGGTTCGTGCCACGTCTTTCGGTCCATGCCGGTGGCGGTGGTGGTTGGCAACGTGCGCGGGCCAGAACACGAAGGTCGGATGGCCCTGCAGCAGCGTGATCCAGAAATCGGTCAGCCGGTTCATGCGCCGCCCGCGCCACATGCGCAGGTGCACGTGGTTGTGGTGGATCACGCCGACGCCGAGCGTGAGGAAAAGCATCAGCGCATAGAGCAGCGCGTTGAAGCCGTGCACCCACTGCCACGCGACCAACGCCGGCAGCGCGACGAGGTACGCGAGGCTTTGCCAGTCGCGCCAATGGCGAAGGCGCGGCAGGCGGCGCAACGGCGTCTCAGGCAGGCGTGCCATGCCGCCGCGCCTCTTTGTCCCGGAAGGCCTGGAAGTGCGGCTCGGCCGCGTCCGCCGCGATGCGCGTCCTGAACAGCCGGTCCATGAAGGTGAACTGGAAGCCGTAGTTGCCGTTGTGGCAGGCGTGGTGCAGATGGTGCCGGCGGCTCGCCGCGAACCAGTGGCTGTACGACACCCCGGTGAAGAAGTCGTAGTTCGAATGCCCGACGCAGTTAAAGAACAAGCTGAACACCGGCACCGCTGCCAGCGACCAGAAGCTGAAGTCGTGCACCACCATCGGCAACAGGATCACGTTGCCGAGCATCAGCGCCTCGATCGGGTGAAAGCTGTAGGTAGCCCATGGCGTGGTGACGAACGAGCGGTGATGCGGCCCGTGAAAGCGGCGCAGCAGCCGCGTGTGCAGCAGGCGGTGGTTGATCCAGAAATGCACGTCGTTCCAAACCGCGAGCACGAGGATCTCGACAGTGATCTGCCGCCATCCTGCATCCGGGTCGAGCCGCGCCCATCCCAGCTGCAGCAAGCCCCACGGAAACACCATGCCCAGCCCGAAGATCAGCACCGAGATGCCCGACTGCCCGAGCTCCCGCCGCAACTGCCCCGGCTGCAATGGCCGCGGATCGAGCACCCGCCCGATGCCCAGCGCCGGCAGCACCCGCTTCGTCAGCAGCCAGGTGATGGCGCCGAAGCCCAGGTAGATGCCGCCGAAGAAAAGCAAGCCCCACAGCATGACCTGCAGGGCGGGCAGTGAAGTGAAGGTCTGCGCCATCCCCCGAGGCTACAACAGCATCTCGGGAACGATCGGGGCGATGAGCCGGTTGTAGAAGCGCTGGAAGAACCCTGACTCGGGCTCGGAGGTGAGGATCACCTCTTTCTCGCCGTCGTTGGTCAGCCACTGCAGCGTGCCGGTGTCCTTGGCCAGCCGCAGGCGGTAGGAGTTCTGCAGCTTGCTGATGTTGATGATGCGCAGCATCTCGCGCGCCAACTGCGGACTGTCGACCACCAGCCCCATCTCGGTGTTCTGGCTGGCCGAGCGAGGGTCGAGATTCATCGAGCCGATGAAGATGCGCGTCCTGTCGATGGCGGCGGTCTTGGCGTGCAGCCGCCCGAGCGACTTGCCGAACATGCCGAAGCGCTCGCCCTTGCTCGTGCGTTGCGGGCTCAGCTCGTACAGGTCGGCGCCGCTTTGCAGCAGCCGCTCGCGGTAGCGCGCATAGCCGGTGTGCACCAGCGGCTCGTCGTTGGCGGCGAGCGAATTGGTCAGCAGCGTGAGCTTGACCTTGCGCTTGGCCAGATCGTCGAATGCCGCCATGCCGCGTTCGCCCGGCACGAGGTACGGCGAGGTCAGGTCGACCTCGGTCTTGGCGTCCATCAGAAGCCCCCAGACCTTCATCGTCACGCTCGTGGAGATCGCTTCATCGGCCGTCATCGTCTCGGGCTTGGTCGGCGGGTCGGCGATGGCGCGCGCCTCGCCCCACAGGAGGCCCATGCGGCCGCCATCGAGCTCTTCGGCGATCGGGCCATAGCCCAGGATGTCGGACGGCGGCAGCACGATCTTCGGCGGCGGCGCAGCCATGCCGATCCAGTCGTCGAACTCGGCGCTGCCGGGCGTGCGGCCGCCCTCGCCCTTCACGATGTCGGCAATGGGCCAGACCTGCACGCTGTTCCAGTAGGCATCGAAGATGGATTCGAGCTGCGGCACCACCTTGCCGACCACCAGCGCATCCATGTCGATGAAGTTCTGCGCCTCGCTCAGCACGAAATACTCGTCGGCGATATTGCGGCCGCCCACCACCGCCATCGTGCCATCGGCGATGAAAAGCTTGTTGTGCATGCGGTGGTTGAGCCGCACGATCTCGAAGGGCGAGGCCACAAGACGCGAGAGAAAACCGTTGCGGCCGCAGCAGAACGGGTTGTAGAGCCGCACCTGCACATTGGGCGTTTCCGAGAGCGCCAGCAGCAATTGCTGGCTCCTGGCGGTGTAGAGGTCGTCCACCAGCACCCGCACCTTCACGCCCCGCGCCGCGGCCTCGCGCAGCGTGCGCAGCAGCAGGCGGCCGACGGCGTCGTTCTCGAGCTGGTAGTACTGCACCACCAGCGACTGCTGCGCGCGTTGCGCGAGCTGGATGCGCGCGTCGAGCGAATAGACGCCCAGCGGCATCAGCCGAAAGCCCGAATGCTCTCCCGGCGGCGTGGAAGCGGCCGCAATCCTGGCAAGCCTGGTCGATGGGTCGGCCAAGGCGGCGTGTTCGGCAGGGCGATCTTTCGCCGGCGGCAGCGAGCCGCAGGCGGCGAGCACGGCCAGAAGAAGGCCCGCGAACGCCATGCGCAGAAGTCGATCCCAGCCGTTCATGATGATGATTTCCATCTTTCGTTTTTCAGTCGCTGCCATGAATACGCTGGCCGGGGTGCGGCAGTTTCATTTCGCTTCTCCGAAAGGTGCGCCGTCCTAGAATTCGCGTCACACCTGCACGGAGTTACATCATGGCCCGCTCGATCCTCTCACGCATCGCGCTGACGACGGCCCTAGCCGCCCTTGGCGCTCTCGCACACCCCGCCTGGGCGGCCCTGGACATCGGCGACCCCGTACCCAAGTTCACCGCCAACGCCGCGCTGGGCGGCAAGACCTTCCGCTATTCGCTGGCCGACGCGCTGGCCAAGGGACCGGTGGTGTTGTACTTCTTTCCGGCGGCCGACTCCAACGATTGCTCGATCGAAGCCCACGCCTTCGCCGAGGCGGTGGATCAGTTCGCGGCTTTGGGTGCCAGCGTGATCGGCGTTTCGGCCGACGACATCGACACCTTGTCGAAGTTCTCGGTCAAGTCCTGTCAGAGCCGGTTTCCGGTGGCCTCGGACGAAGCCAAGACCGTGATCAACGGCTTCGACGCGCTGATGCAGACCCGCCCGGACTTCGCCAACAGGCTGTCGTACGTGATCTCGCCGGACGGCAAGGTCGCCTATTACTACCAGAACCTGAATCCGGACAAGCATGTGGAGCGCATGCTGAATGCGGTGCGGGCGCTGCCGAAAGCCACGGCGGCGAAGTAAGGCAAGCCAGCCGCTGGACCGCGGGTTTGGCGTGCATCGCGCAAAATCCCGCCCCATGCAGCTCAACTACATCGCCAACGCCGGCGTCCCGTCCTCCTCCGGCCGCACCCTCCCCGTCATCGATCCTTCCGACGGCCAGCCCTTCGACGAAATCCAGCGCAGCAATGCCGCCGACATCGACTCCGCCGTGCGCGCCGCGCGCGACTGCTTCGAAGGCGTGTGGCACAAGGTCAGCGCCGCCGACCGCAGCCGCCTGCTCTACAAGCTCTCACTGAAGATTGCCGAGCACGTCGACGAGCTCGCGCTGATCGAGCAGCGCGACTGCGGCAAGCCCGTCAAGCAGGCACGTGCCGATGCGGCGGCGCTGGTGCGCTACTTCGAGTTCTACGCCGGCGCCTGCGACAAGCTGCACGGCGAGACCATCCCCTACCAGGACGGCTATAGCGTCTTCACCTGGCGCGAGCCACACGGCGTCACCGGCCACATCATTCCGTGGAACTACCCGATGCAGATCTTCGGACGCAGCGTGGGCGGTGCGCTGGCGGCGGGCAACGTATGCGTGGTGAAGCCGGCTGAAGACGCCTGCCTTTCGCTGATCCGCGTGGCGCAGCTCGCGGCCGAGGTCGGTTTTCCGGCCGGCGCGCTCAACATCGTGACGGGCTACGGCCACGAGGTAGGCGATGCGCTCGCGCGGCACGAAGGCATCGACCACATCAGCTTCACCGGCAGCCCGAAGATCGGCACGCTGATCCAGCAGGTGGCGGCCGAACGGCATTGCCCGGTCACGCTCGAACTGGGCGGCAAGAGCCCGCAGATCATCTTTGCCGATGCCGACCTCGATGCGGCCATTCCAGTCGTCATCAACGCCATCGTGCAGAACGCCGGCCAGACCTGCTCGGCCGGTTCGCGCGTGCTGATCCAGCGCGCCATCTACGAGCCGCTGCTCGAGCGCCTCGGCCACGCCTTCGAAGCCCTGCGCGTCGGCCCCGCGGCCATGGACCTCGATGTCGGCCCGCTGATCCGCCAGACGCAGCAGCAGCGCGTGTGGGACTTTTTGAGCGACGCGCAACATGCCGGCATCCCGATGGTGGCGCAGGGCGTCGTTGTCGAGGAAGCACCCGAGACCGGCTTCTACCAGGCGCCCACCCTGCTGCGCGACGTGCCGGTCGGCCACCGCCTGGCGCAGGAAGAAGTGTTCGGCCCGGTGCTCGCGGCGATGCAGTTTGCCGACGAAGACGAGGCGGTGGCGCTGGCCAACGCCACCCAGTTCGGCCTGGTTGCCGGCGTGTGGACCGCCGACGGTTCGCGCCAGTTCCGCATGGCCCGGCGCGTGCGCAGCGGGCAGGTGTTCATCAACAACTACGGCGCGGGCGGCGGGGTTGAATTGCCTTTCGGCGGCGTGAAGTCGTCAGGCTACGGCCGCGAAAAGGGCTTCGAGGCGCTGTACGGCTTCACGACGCTCAAGACCGTCGCCGTCAAGCACGGCTAGCAATAGGCTCTCCCCCAGGCTACGCGCACTTCGTGTCGCTTCGCCAACCCCCTCGCCGGGGGCGACACCAGCGGCCCGGCAAAGCCGGTTCCGCGGTGTCCCACGAAGGAGACGGGGAAAGTCTTACCCCAACGCTGTGTCCAACAACATCATCAGCACGAAGCCGAGCATCAGCCCGCTCGTCGCGAAGGCTTCGTGCCCCTTGCGGTGCGACTCGGGAATGATCTCGTGGCTGATCACGAACAGCATCGCGCCCGCCGCGAAACCCAGCCCCCACGGCAGCAGCAGTGCCGAATGGCCAACGACGGCCGCGCCCAACACGGCGCCCAGCGGCTCGACCAGCCCCGACACCATGCCGATCACGACCGCGAACCAGCGCTTGTAGCCGGCCGCCAGCAGCGCGACCGCAACCACCAGCCCCTCCGGCACGTCCTGGATCGCGATGCCGGTGGCCAGTGCGTCGGCGCGCAGCCCGTTGTTGCCCGCATAGCCCACGCCGATGGCCAAGCCTTCCGGCACGTTGTGCAGCGCGATCGCGAACACGAAGAGCCAGGTGCGCCGCAGTTGCTTTGCCGACTGCCCTTCGCGCCCCTTGATGAAGTGTTCGTGCGGGAGCACCCGGTCCATCACCATGAGCACGATCCCGCCCAGCAGGATGGCCGCGCCGATCACGCCGCCCGCAGCCCAGCTGCCGCCGCCGAAGACGCCGATGTTCTTCGCCGCGTCGAGGCCGGGAATGATCAGCGAGAAGGCGCAGGCCGCCAGCATCACGCCGGCGCCGAAACCGAAAAGAGTGTCCTGCAGCCGCTCGGGCAGCTTCTGCGAGAACACCACGGGCAGCGTGCCCAGCGCGGTTGCCAGCGCGGCCATGGAGCCGCCGAGCAATGCGTTCCACACCACCGGATCGGACCGCACGAACTGCCAGAACTGCGAGGCCAGCGCCAGCGCGCCTGCGGTGACGATGGCCAGCCCGATCCATTCGCGCACCGAGGGCGTCGGCCTCGACCGGGCCGTGGCGACCGTGCCCTGCGGGTGTTGCGGCTCGTCGTTCATGGGCGATGTCCTCAGCTGCCGGTGGCCGCAACGGCGGCGGCGTAACGCCGGGCCACCTCGGCCCAGTCCACCACGTTGTAGAACGCCGCGATGTATTCGGGACGGCGATTCTGGTACTTGAGGTAGTAGGCGTGCTCCCACACGTCCAGCCCGAGGATCGGCGTGTGGCCGGAGCCGATATCGCGCATCAGCGGGCTGTCCTGGTTGCCGCTGCTCTCCACCGCGAGCTTGCCGTCCCTGGCGACCGAGAGCCACGCCCAACCGCTGCCGAAGCGCGTAAGCGCAGCCTTGGTGAAGGCCTCCTTGAACGCGTCGAAGCCGCCCAGGTCGGTATCGATGGCCTTGCCGAGATCGCCCGTGGGCGTTCCGCCGCCGCCCTGGCCGGCGGGCGCCATCACGGTCCAAAACAGGCTGTGGTTGGCATGGCCGCCACCGTTGTTGCGCACCGGCGCACGCAGCGCCTCGGGCAACTGCTCGATGTCGACGATCAGTCGCTCGACCGGCGTGCCCTCGTGCGGCGTGTCCTTGACGGCCGCGTTGAGGTTGTTCACATAGGTCTGGTGGTGCTTGCCGTGGTGGATTTCCATCGTCTGCGCGTCGATGTGCGGTTCGAGCGCATCGAAGGCATAGGGCAAGGCTGGGAGGGTGTACGGCACGGTCGGAAGCTCCTTGATTGAAAGAGCCCTTTGCGTTGTCGACGTGTGCGTACTCAGGCACGCAGATGATAGTAATTCGCATTGGCGACGTCAAGACATCACACCTCGACATGCTGCAAACAAGCCAAATCGGACGGCTTCCGCGACGAGCCCGATACACTGCCCCGCGTCCTTCGAAAGGCTTTGCACCGATGAAACTGCACCGCGTCCTGCCCCTCGTGTCGACCTTCCTGCTGCTGCTCCTCGGTGCCGGCGTCGCCTGTGCGCAACTCGCCACACCGCCGGCCGGCGACTACATCTACGAAGGCGGCGGTGGGTCGCTGCAGGTCAAGCCCAACGGACGCTTCAACATCACCACGGTCGGCTCGAATGCCCACATGTGCACGCTGGACGGCACCATCGCGCGCGGCAAGGCCAAGATCGACGACACCGGCTGCGTGGTGAGCTTCACGCTCAAGGGCGGCAACGTCGAGGTCGCCACGAACGGCTCCGACGACTGTCGCCAGAGCTGCGGCATGCGCGCCTCCTTCGAGGGCATCTTCATCAAGCCGACGCCGGCCTGCGCCGACAAGGCGGTGGCCGCCACGCGCAAGACATTCAAGCGCCAGTACGACGCCAAGGACTACAGCGCCGCCCTGACCACCCTCACCCCCGTGCTCGGCGAGTGCGGCAAGACGCTCGACTGGATCACCACGGGCCGCGTGCGCAACGACCTGGCCTTGACCCAATTCAAGCTCGGCGACCGCGCGGGCTGCCTCAAGACGCTGGAGCCGCTGGCCGAGGACGCCGCGCGGACCGACCAGGGCGTGAAGGACAACTACCCGCCCGCCGACGCCGAGGACATCCTGCCCGTGGTCCGCGCAACCCGCACGAACCTGAAGCTCTGCCGCGGCTAGCCAGCCTCGCGAACAAGACTTCCGGAGACGGCGCCAAGACCGTCATGCCAGCCTTCCATCAACGACAAAAGGACGGAGACAACACCATGAACTTCTTCAAGCGCACCCTGCGCACGGCCGTGCTCGGCCTCGGCCTGGCGATGCCGCTGCTGGCGGCCGCGCAGTCGCGGCCGACCGCCTCCCCGGAGCGCGTCGGCCTGTCGACCGAGCGCCTGCAGATGCTCACCGACGTGCTCAAGGCCGACGTGGCCGCCGGCAAGATCCCCGGCGCGGTGCTGCTGGTGGCCCGCCAGGGCAAGGTGGCCTGGTTCGAGCCGGTCGGCAAGCTCGATGCGACCGCAGGCACGCCGATGCCGCGCGACGGCATCTTCCGCATCTACTCGATGAGCAAGCCCATCACCTCTGTGGCCGCGATGATGTTGGTGGAAGATGGCCGCCTGAAGCTGGACGACCCGATCTCGGCGTACCTGCCCGAGTACGCCAGCATGACCGTCGGCATCGAGAAGCTCGGCGCCGACGGCAAGCCGGTGCTCGAGACCGTGCCCGCGCGCCGCCCGATCACCGTGCAGGACCTGATGCGCCACACCTCGGGCCTGACCTATGGCTTCTTCGGGCCGGGCCTGGTCAAGCAGGCCTACAACGCGGCCGGCCTGGGCGCCAACGACCCGACCAACGCCGAGTTCTCGCAGCGCCTGGCCAAGCTGCCGCTGGCCTACCAGCCGGGCACCACCTGGGACTACAGCCAGTCGACCGACATCCTCGGCCGCGTGATCGAGGTGGTGTCGGGCCAGTCGCTCTACCAGTTCGAGAAGGCGCGCCTCTTCGATCCGCTGGGCATGAAGGACACCACCTACTACGTGCCCGAGCCGGCCCGCCAGTCGCGCATTGCCGAGCCGTTGCCCACCGACCGCAGCTTCGGCGTGGGCGCCGACCTGAACGACCCGCGCATCGTGCGCAAGCTCGAATCGGGCGGCGGCGGGCTGGTGTCGACGGCCGGCGACTACGCGCGCTTCCTGCAGATGCTGCTGAACGGCGGCTCGCTCGACGGCAAGCGCTACCTGGGCCCGCGCACCATCGCGCTGATGACCGCCGACCATTCCAACGCGGGCGCCGGCATCACCCCCGGCCCGCTCTACCTGCCGGGACCGGGTTACGGTTTCGGGCTGGGCTTCGCGGTGCGCCGCAACGACGGCGAGGCGCCCTACCCCTCGGCCGGCGGCGAATACAACTGGGGCGGCGCGGGCGGCACCTACATGTGGGTCGACCCGAAGAACGAGATGTTCGTCGTGCTGATGCTGCAGTCGCCGAAATACCGGACACATTACAGATCCTTGACCCGGGACATGATTTATGCGGCGGTGATCAAGTAGCCTGCTGCTCACAGGCTCTTGAGGCCTGGCGCAAAATCGGGCCCTCCCCTCGAAGCCATGAAGAACAGCAGCAGCAGCCACAGCACCGTCATCCCGATCTCGCAGATCGGCCGCACGCCACCCGCCGTGGCCGTGCCGGACATCGCCGTGCCCGCCACGGGCCGGCTGCACGACCGCCTGGGCCGCCCGCTGACCGACCTGCGCATCAGCGTGACCGACCGCTGCAACTTCCGCTGCAGCTACTGCATGCCCAAGGATGTGTTCGACAAGGACTACAAGTACCTGCCGCACAGCGCGCTCCTGAGCTTCGAGGAAATGACGCGCCTGGCCCGCCTGTTCGCAGCGCACGGCGTACGCAAGCTCCGGCTCACCGGCGGCGAGCCGCTGCTGCGCAAGAACATCGAGGCGCTGATCGAGCAGCTGGCCGAGATCCGCACGCCCGACGGCGCACCGCTCGAACTCACGCTCACCACCAACGGCTCCCTCCTCGCACGCAAGGCCGCCGCGCTCAGGGCCGCCGGCCTGCAGCGCGTGACGGTGAGCCTGGACAGCCTGGACGACGCGGTCTTCCGCCACATGAACGACGTCGACTTTCCGGTGGCCGACGTGCTGGCCGGCATCGACGCGGCGCAGGCCGCCGGCCTCGGGCCCATCAAGGTCAACATGGTGGTCAAGCGCGGCACCAACGAGCAGGAAATCCTGCCGATGGCGCGCTACTTCCGCGAGCACCACGGCGGTAGCGTGGTGCTTCGCTTCATCGAATACATGGACGTGGGCGCCACCAACGGCTGGCGCATGGACGAGGTGCTGCCCTCGGCCGACGTCGTCGCGCGCATCGCAGAAGAATTTCCGCTGGTGCCGCTCGAAGCCACCACCCCCGGCGAAACCGCCCAGCGCTGGGCCTATGCGGATGGCCGTGGCGAGATCGGCGTGATCAGCAGCGTGACCCAGGCCTTCTGCCACGACTGCAGCCGCGCGCGTCTGTCGACCGAGGGCAAGCTGTACCTCTGCCTCTTCGCCAGCGCCGGCCACGACCTGCGCCCGCTGCTGCGCGGCGCCGCCAGCGACGACGACATCTCCTCGGCCATCGGCCACATCTGGCAGGGCCGGGCCGACCGCTACTCCGAGCTGCGCGCCCTGCGCGGTCCCGACGACGCTGCGCACGGCGATGCCGGCGACAAGGCGCCGCGCCGCGTCGAGATGAGCTACATCGGCGGATGACGGTGACTGCCGCCATGCCCACGCACCCCGCCATCGCGCCCGCCGACATCACCGGATTGCTGCTGGCCGGCGGACGCGGCTCCCGCATGGGCGGGGTCGACAAGGGCCTGCAGAACTTCAACGGCGTGCCGCTCGCCCTGCATGCGGTGCTGCGCCTGGGCGCGCAGGTCGGCCAGATGCTGATCAATGCCAACCGGAACCTGGCGGCCTACGAAGCCTTCGGCGTTCCGGTGCTGACCGACAGCCTGGCGGACTACCCCGGGCCGCTCGCGGGATTTCTCACGGGGTTCGAGAACTGCGAGACGCCTTTCCTGCTCACCGTGCCTTGCGACACGCCGCGCTTTCCGACCGACCTGGCAGCGCGTCTGGCCGAAGCCCTGGAAGCCGGCAATGCCGAGATCGCGATGGTCACCGCACCCGATACCGAAGGCGGTACGGCGCCGGTGCTGCGCCCGCAGCCCGTGTTCTGCCTTCTGCGCACCCATCTGCACGAAAGCCTGATGCGCTTCACCGAAGCCGGCGGTCGCAAGGTGCAGGCATGGACCGCGCAACACCGCACCGTGTTCGTTCCCTTCGACCGGCCCGGCGATGCGCCCGACGCCTTCTTCAACGCCAACACGCTCGCCGAATTGCAAGCACTCGAGAATCGATGAGCAGCCTTGCCGACATCGCCGCCGCTCTGCCTGGCCATGACACCGACACGCTGAGCGTCGATGCGGTCCAGGTCTCGCTGGCCCAGTTGGTGGCGCCCCTTGCCGTCACACAGCAGGAGAGTGTTTCGCTGCGCGACGCCCTGGGCCGCGTGCTGGCCGAAGACATCGTCTCGCCCGTGAGCGTGCCGCCGCACGACAACTCGGCAATGGACGGCTATGCCTTCGATGGAGCGATCCTCCCGACCGACGCCCCCACCGACCATTCCATCAAGCTGCGCGTGGTGGGCACCGCGCTCGCCGGTGCGGCCTGGCGCGGCGCGCTGGCTGCGGGCGATGCGGTGCGCATCATGACCGGCGCGATGATGCCGGCTGGCCTGGACACCGTGATCCCGCAGGAGTTCTGCCGGGTCGAAGGCGACATCGTGAGCTTCCCCGACCGGGTGCTGCGCCGCGGCGACAACCGCCGCTTCGCCGGCGAGGACCTGATGAAGGGCCAGCCTGCGCTGAAGCGCGGCGAGCGGCTTTCGCCCGCCGCCCTCGGCATGGTCGCAAGCCTTGGCCTGGCGGGCGTGCCGGCGTTGCGGAAATTGCGCGTCGCGTACTTCTCGACGGGCGACGAGATCCTCTGCATCGGCGAGCCGCCCCGCGAAGGCGCGGTGTACGACAGCAACCGCTACACCGTGTTCGGCCTGCTCGCGCGCCTGGGCTGCGAGGTGATCGACCTCGGCCTCGTGCACGACGATCCCGCCACGTTGGCGGCAACGTTGAAGCGGGCTGCAAGCGAAGCCGATGCGATCGTCACCAGCGGCGGCGTCAGCGTGGGCGCGGCAGACCACACGCGCCAGGTGATGCAGCAGATCGGCGAGATGGCCTTCTGGCACGTCGCGATGCGTCCGGGCCGGCCGCTGGCCGTCGGCCTGATTCCGCGTGACGGGGGCGAGGCCAGGAGCCCTGCCGTGCTGTTCGGCCTGCCCGGTAATCCGGTGGCGGTGATGGTCACGTTCCTCGCCTTCGTGCGGCCCGCGCTGCTGCGCATGATGGGCTGCCACGATGCGGCCTCGGCACCGCCGCCGCTGCTGCGCGCACGCAGCAGCGGCCCCATCCGCAAGAAGCCGGGTCGCACCGAGTACCAGCGTGGTTTCGTGAAGGCTGTGGCGGGTTCACTGCCCGAGGTCTGCGTCGCGGGCAATCAGGGTTCGGGCGTGCTGAGTTCGATGGTCGAGGCCAACGGCCTCGTGGTGCTGCATCACGACCAGGGCCACGTCGCCGCCGGCGAAGAAGTCGACGTGATGCTCTTCGAGGGCGTGATCTAGCGGTTCAGGGCGCCAGGTACTGTTTCGAGATGCCTGCGCCCACCGTGTATTTCGGGTCCACGAAGTTACCGAGCCGCACCTTGCCGCACTGGCTCAGCATCATGTAGGCGTCCCAGCGGTCGTAGCCGTACGACGCCTCCATCCAGAGAATGAGTTCCTTGTAGGCGATGCGGGTCGCGTCCTCCAGCGGACGGGCGCTGCCGATCGCCATGATCATGTCCTCGGTCTCCAGCCGCGGCCATTCGAGCCTCCAGCCCTTGATGAGATCAACGCGGATCGTCGTGAGGCTCGGGTACTCCACCGCCGTGCCGCACACCTCGCCATCGCCCTGGCAGGCGTGCGCATCGCCGATGAAGAGGCGCCCGCCGGCCGTGCGCACCGGCAGGTAGGTGATGCTGCCGGGCCCCATGTCGGGCAGGTCCATGTTGCCGCCGTGCTGGTCGGGCGTGAGGCTGTTGATCGAGTCGATCTCGGGCGAGCAGCTGAGCGTGCCGATGTGCGGCCTGTAGGGCAAGGTGACGCGCTTGCTCCAGTAGACGCCCTCTTCATCGACGTCGATCTTGCGCACTGTCTCGGGCAGCGGCTGGTTCAGCAGCGCGGTGAAGGCCGTGCCGCTGAGCGCGCCGAAGTCCGGGATCATGCAGCAGGTGCCGCGCGGATTGGGCCCGCGCGGCGCCATCGATTCGATGTGCACCGCGACCGTGTCGCCGGGCTCGGCGCCCTCGATCATGATCGGCCCGTTCTGCGGATTCACGAAGGGCATGGTCAGCACCTTCGAAGGCAGGTCCTGCTCGGTCTTCACCTTTCCGTCGAAGGCGTCACGCGTCTCCACCACGATGCGGTCGCCGGGCTTCACCGTCAGTACAGGCTCGGTGTAGGGGCCGATGGTGAAGTGAAATTTTCCCTGCTTCGCCTCGGTGAGTTCGTGCGTGTCCACGCTGCGCCCGCGGCCGAGGCCTCGGGTGTGCATGATCGATTGGTCGAGCCAGTTCATCGGGTCTTCTCCTTGGTGGGTTTTGTTCAGAGCATCAGGTGGGCGCGCACTGCCTGCGCGTTCATCTGGCCGGGCTCGATGCGCCCGACGATGCGGCCCTTCTCCATGACGTAGGCGCGCTCGCCCACGTCCAGGATCGTGTCGAGGTTCTGCTCCACGAAAAGAATGGTGGTCCCGAGGTCGCGCCGGATCGCGCGCAGCACGTCGCAGATGAGCTGCACGATCGAGGGCTGGATGCCCTCGGAGGGCTCGTCCAGCAGCATCAGCGCCGGGTTGCCCACCAGCGCGCGGCCGATGGCCAGTTGCTGCTGCTCGCCGCCGGACATGGTGCCGGCCTGCTGGTTGCGGCGCTCCGCCAGCCGCGGGAAATACTGGTAGACCAGGTCGGGCTGCTTCTTGCCCCGCGGGCCGCCGACCAGTTCGCCCACCATCAGGTTCTCGGCCACCGTCATGCGCGCGAACACCTCGCGGCCCTGCGGCACATAGCCGATGCCCAGGCGCGCGCGCGCATCGCTGGAGAGCGCCGCGATGTCCTGCCCCTGCAGCCGCACGCTGCCCCCGCGCGTGCGCAGGAGGCCCATCAGGCAGCGCATGGTGGTCGTCTTGCCGACGCCGTTGCGGCCGATGAGGCTCACGATCTCGCCCTTGCGCACCTTCATGTCCACGCCCTGCAGGATCGGCGTGGCGCCGTAGCTCGCCTGCACGCCCTGCAGCTCAAGGATCGTCTCAATGGTCATGCGTCTTTCCCAAATAGATCTCGGCCACGCGCGGATCCGCGATGATTTCGCCGATCGAGCCTTCGGCGAACACCTTGCCGAAGTGCAGCACCGTCACGCGTTGCGCGATCTGGCGGATGAAGGCCATGTCGTGCTCGACGACCAGCACCGTCATGCCTTCGGCGTTGAGCTTCTGGATCAGTTCGCCGGTCTTGAAGGTTTCCTCGGGCGAGAGGCCCGCGGTGGGCTCGTCCATGAGCAGCAGCACCGGTTTGAGCGCGAGCGCCATGCCGATCTCCAACCACTGCTGCTGGCCATGGGCCAACTCGCCCGCGAGCTTGGTGGCGTCCCCTGCGAGGTCGAGCAGTTCGAGCAGCCGGTCCTCCTCGCGCTGGAGGTCCGCCAGGCGCGTGTGGTGCTGCAGCGCGATGTGGATGTTCTGCCGCACCGGCAACTCCCTGAACACGCTGGGCGCCTGCATCTTGATGCTCATGCCCTGTTGCACGCGCCGGAACGGACGCTCGCGTGTCACGTCGCGCCCCTGGAACGCGATGCTTCCCTCCGAGGCCTCGTGCGTGCCCACGATGAGTTTGAACAGCGTGCTCTTGCCCGCGCCGTTGGGCCCGATGAGGCAATGGATCTCGCCCTGGCGCACCGACAGGTCGACTTCCGACACCGCCGCATGGCCGCCGAAGCGCTTGGACAGCGCCCGTGTCTCGAGCAAGGCGTTCATGCGCGCGCCTCCTCTTGCACCGTGGGCGCCGCGGGTTCCTTGGACGAACGGCGGCGCCCGAAGAGCCGCCGCACCGCCTGCACCACGCCAATGACGAAGCCCTGCGGCGCCACCATCACCGTGCACAGCAGCATCGCGCCCATCAGCAGCAGCGCCGCCTGCTGGCTGTAGACCGTGATCGCCTGGAAGGCCCAGAGCACAAGGAACGAGCCCACCAGCGTGGCGGTGATGTCGCCCCGGCCCGAGAACGCGACCCACACGATCGGCATCGCCGCCGCAGGCAGCCCCACGCTGGCCGGCGTGATGAACTGGCCCCACGAGGTGTAGAGCACGCCGCTCAGCCCCGCGAGCGTGGAGCCGATCACGAAGGTGGCGAGCTGGTATTTGCGCACGTCGTAGCCGAGCAGTTCGGCGCGCTGCGGGTCTTCGCGCACCGCGACGATCACGTTGCCGAAACGGGAGTTCAGCATCATGCGAAGGCCCAGGTACACCACCAGGATCAGGCCCACCACCAGGTAGTACAGCGCGATGCCGTCGAACACCAGCGGGTCGTCGCCGAACCACGGAATGTTCAGCGGCGCCATGTCCTTCATGCCGTTGAAGCCGTTCAGCCGCGCACTGCCGATGTGCCATTCGGGCCCGGCCGTCTGCCCGAGAAAGAAGGCCAGCACCAGCGTGGCCGACAGCGTGACGATGCCGAAGAACACGCCGCCCACCCGCCCCCAGATCATGAAGTAGCCCAGCACCGCCGCGGCCACCGCCGCCAGGCACAGCGCGATCGCCAGCGCGAGGAAGGTGGTGCCCGCGTCGCCGCCGAGGTTGACCGCGGCCACGCCGTAGCCGTAGCCCGCGATGCCGAAGAAGAAGGTCTGCCCGAACGACAGCATGCCGCCGTAGCCCCAGACCAGGCACAGGCCCATGGCCATGAACACCCAGGTCAGGAGGTAGGCCATGTTGCCCACGTCGTAGCCGTCGGCGAAGGCCGGGTACAACAGCACGGCCGCGAGCACCGCGATGAAGGGAAGCCAGAAGACGCGCGTGGCACCCAGCGTCTGCGGGCCGTTGATGAGTTGGAACATTCGTGTGACTCCGTGGGGGTTCAGCGCGTCTTGCGGGCCAGCCATCCGGACACGCCTTCGGGCAGGATGCGGATCACCACGATCACGGCGAGCAGCATGCCGATCTGCCCCACGATCTGCCCTCCCCAGCCGTTCAGGCCGGTGCGGATGACCGCGAGCAGCATGCCCGCCGGCGCGGTGCCCAGCAGCACGTTGGCGCCGCCCACCACCACCGTGACGAAGGCCTCGACCAGGAAGGCCGCGCCCATCGTGGGAATCAGCGTCATCGTGGGCGCATAGAGCGCGCCGCACAGCCCCGCCAGCGCCGCGCCGATGCCGAAGCTCAGCGCATACACACGCCCCACGCGCACGCCCGTGGCCTGCGCGATCGATGCGTTCTGCATCGTGGCGCGCGCATGCACGCCGAAGCGCGTGCGCATGAAGATGAAGTAGATGCCGCCCAGCACTGCCACCGCCGCTGCAAACAGCACCATGCGGTAGACCGAGAAGGTGTAGTCGCCCACCACGAAACTGCCCTCGGGCGTGCCCACGCCGGTGAGCGTGGAGCCGAAGACCAGCAACATGCCCTGCGTCACGATGAGGCTCAGGCCCCAGGTGGCGAGCAGCGAATCGAGCGGCCTCTTGTAGAGCTTGCGCACCAGGCTCCACTCCACGGCCGCGCCGATCAGCCCGGCGGCCAGCGTGCCGCACAGCTGCGCGAGCGGCAGCGGAAAGCCCGCATGCACGAGGCCCACGGTGACGTAGGCGCCGCACATGATGAATTCGCCATGCGCCATGTTGATCACGCCCATCATCCCGAACACGATGGCCAGGCCGGCCGCCGAGAGGATGAGGAACGCGAACACGTCGGCGAACTGGTAGAAGAACGAGAAGATTTCGGCGAACACCGCTGCTCCCTGCTGGACCGGTCGATCGGATGGGTCGAGGCGCGATGCGTCAGAGCTTCTTGGGCAGGTCCGACGGCGTGTACTGCTTGCGGTCGTTCTTCTTGGTGAGGTCGCAGCCGATCTTGCCAAGCCAGTACGGCTGGATCGTTCCGTAGTCCTTGAGCACCTTCACGTTGTGCTTCTCGTCCACCGCGATCAGGCGCATCTCGTGCGAGGCGTGCTGGCTCTTGGGGTCGATGCAGACCTTGCCCTCGGCCGCCTCGATGCAGGCCTCGCCGGCCGCGATCACCTTGCGAATGTCCGCCAGCTTGGTCGACTTGGCCTTCTCGACCATCGTCTTGTACATGTAGAGCGCGTTGTAGGCGTTGTAGCCCATGTCGTTGATGTAGGGCTCGTTCGGGAACTTGGCATGCCAGCGCTTCTTGAAGTCGTTGGCCGCGGGCGTGTCGACTTCCTCGAACCAGTTGGCCGTGGCGTGCATGCGGTTGAGCGCGGGCGGCGCGAAGCGCTTGTGCTCGAAGCCCAGCATGACCTTCACCGACGAGCCCATCGGCAGGTTCAGCTTGGCGGCGGCGGCCTGCTCGAAGAACGAGTCCTGCGCGGCGCCCACGTTGAGCATCAAGAGCCAGTCGGGCTTGGCCTTCTGGATGTTCTGGATGGTCTGCGCGAACTGCGAGACGCCCAGCGGAATGAACTCTTCGCCGACCACCGTGCCGCCCACGTCTTTCAGGATCGTGCGGTTCCATTCGGCGGAGATCTGCCCGAAGTTGTAGTCGGCCGCGACCACGTACACCTTCTTGCCGAACTTCTCGACCATGTACGGAATGAGCGTGGAGAACTGCTGCTCGGGCACCGCGCCCATGCTGATCATGTTCGCATCGCACACGCCGCCTTCGTACTGGTTGGTATAGAAGTACGGCGTCTGCGTGCGGTCGACGATCGGCCGCACCGCCTCGCGCGAGGCCGAGGTGATGCCGCCGATCAGCACGTCGACCTTGTCCTTGCTCAGGAGGCGCCGCGTGAACTCCTGGTAGCGCGCGTTGTCGCCCTGCGGATCCAGGTGGATGAGTTCGATCTGCCGGCCCAGGATGCCGCCGGCCTTGTTGATTTCTTCCACCGCCAGTTGCGAGCCGTTCAGCTTGGGCTTGCCCAGCACGGCGAGGTCGCCCGAGACGTCTTCCATCAGGCCGACCTTCAACGGCTCGGCAGCCAGGGCCGCGGTTGCGGCGGTGGCCAGCACCATCGTGCAGCCCAGGGAGAAAAGCGCGTGACGTAGTTTCATGGTGATGTGCTTTCAGACAGGGAAAAAAGGAAAAGGAAAGTGGCCGCGGCTCAGAGCGCCGGGTGCCGGCGGTGCCAGTCGGTGACCTCTTGGAAGGCCGCGCCCGCGCGCACCAGCAGCGCCTCGTCGAAATGCCGCGCGACGAACTGGAACGCCACCGGCATGCCGCCCGCGGTGAAGCCGCCGGGCAGCGTGATGGTCGGGCTGCCGGTCATGTCGAACGGGCAGGTGTAGCGCAGCATCGCGGCCATGAGGTCGGCATCGACGCCCATCTGCGCCATGCGCTCCATGGTCGGCGAGGCGATGCCCGTGGCGGGGATCAGCAGCAGGTCGATGTCCTCGAACATCGCGCGCACCTTGCCGCTGAAGTCGTGGCGGCGCAGAACGATCTTCTGGTAGTCCACGCCGCGCTGCGCGAGGCCCAGCTCGATGAGGCCCGCGACTGCCGGACCGTACATGTCCTTGCGCGACGGATAGGTCTTCTCGTGCACCACGGCGGCCTCGATGCCGCACAGCGGGAACCAGTCCTCGATGGCCTGCGCGGGATCGGGAAAGCGCACCTCGCGCAGATCGCCGCCGAGGGTGCGCACCGCGGCAATGGCGGCCTCCAGCACCTCGCGCGTGGGTGCGTCGACGCCCTCGGTCGCCCAGCGCATGTCGATGCCGATGCGCAGGCCGGCGATGCCCTTGTCCAGATCGGCGAGGTAGTCGGGCACCGGCGCGAGGCTGGCCGTCGGGTCGTTCACGTCGGCGCCGGCAATGGCACCGAGCATTGCGCCCGCATCGGCCGCGCTGCGCGTCATGGGGCCGATGTGGTCCAGCGTCGCGGCCAGTTCGAAGGCGCCGTAGCGGCTCACGCGGCCCCAGGTGGGCTTGAGGCCCGTGAGGCCGTTGGCAGCCGAGGGAAAGCGGATCGAACCGCCGGTGTCGGTGCCCAGCGAGCCGTAGCACAGGCCCGCCGCGGTCGCGACGCCCGAGCCGCTGGACGACACGCCCGGCCAGTGCGCCGCGTTCCACGGATTGACCGGCGGCGAGACCGAGGGATGGTGGTCCGCATACGCGCTTTCGGTGAGCTGCAGTTTGCCGAGGATGACGGCGCCCGCCTCGCGCAGCTTGCGCACCACGGTGCCGTCGACGGTCGGCACGAAGTCCTTGTAGAGCGTCATGCCGGCGGCGGTCGGCACGCCCTCGGTCCAGCACAGGTCCTTGATGGCGATCGGCACGCCGTGCAGCGGGCCGCGGATCTCGCCCCTGGCGATTTCCGCTTCGGCGCGCGCCGCCTCGGCGAGCGCGGAATCCCCGAGCACCCGCACATAGCTCTTGAGCTTTCCGTCGAGCGCACCGATGCGTTCGAGTTGCGCCTTCGTCACCTCCACGGGCGACAGTTCCCTGGCCTGGATGCGGCGGCCGACTTCCAGAAGTTCGAGGTAGTGCAGATCGTTGTCGGGCATGGCTGGGAGACTCCGTTTCGTTGTGGATCGGGGCGAGGAACAGGCTTGTCTGAAGCTGCCCACCGAAGGTATTGAAGGTATCGAAGGGCCGCCGCGAACGCTTGGCTCGCAGCGCCATTGCGATGTGCTGGACCGGCCAGCGACGCTTTTTCTTTCAGCGCAGCGCGGGCGCGCGCTTGTGGAAGCCAGTGGCCTGCTGGAAGGCATGGCCCGCGCGCAGCAGCGTGGCCTCGGCGAAGGGCCGTCCGATGATCTGCATGCCGATGGGCAGGCCGTGCGGATCGAACCCGCAGGGCACGTTCATCGAAGGCAGCCCCGTGAGGCTCGCGACGCCGGTGAACTGCATGATCGCGGAGAGCATGTCTTCCTGCCGCCCCGGCTCGATCTCCACGCGCGTCTCGCCGATGCGGGTGGCGACGAAAGGCAGCGAGGGACAGACGAACACGTCCACCCGCCTGAAGGCATCGAGGAATTCGGCCCGCAGCAGCGCGCGGTAGCGCTGGGCCTGCAGGTACTGGGTGGCCAACAGCATTTCGCCGGCTTCCAGCAGGGTGCGCACGTCGTCGCCGTAGTCCTCGGGGCGCTCGCGCAGGTTGCGCTGGTGATAGGTGCTGGGCTCGGCCGATTCGATGGTGAGCTGCGCGGAGATGTTGCCGTGGATGTTGCGGATGTCGACATCGACCAGCTCGGCGCCCAGGTCGACGAAGGTGGCCAGGGCCTCCTTCACCGCGTCATGAACCGGCGCCTGCAGGTGCTCGAAGAAGTAGCCCGGCACGATGCCGATTCGCAGGCCGCGGCAGCCGCCGCCCAGCGCCTGCAGGTAGTCGTCGCAGGCGCGTGGCGCGCTGCCCGCGTCCTTCGGATCGAATCCCGCGATGGCGCCGAACATCAGCGCACAGTCCTCGACGGTGCGCGTCATCGGGCCCACCGTGTCCATGCTCCATGCGAGCGGCACCACGCCGTGGTTGCTGACGCGCCCATAGGTCGGACGAAGGCCCACGATGCCATTGACGGCCGAAGGCAGGCGGATCGAGCCGCCGGTGTCGGTGCCGATCGCGCCGAAGCAGAAGCGCGCGGCCACCGCGACCGCCGAGCCCCCGCTGGAGCCGGCCGGAAAGTGCGCCGGGTCCCAGGGGTTGCGCACCGCGCCGTAGTGGGGATTGGCCGAGGTGCCGCCCCAGGCGAACTCGTGCATGTTGGTCTTGCCGATGAAGACCGCGCCGGCCTGGCGCAGCCGCGTGGTCACGGTGGCGTCGGCCTCGGGGAGCCAGTCGGCCAGGATCTTGCTGCCTGCCGTGGTGCGGCTGCCGCGCACCGCGACGTTGTCTTTCAGCGCAAGCGGAATGCCCTGCAGCGGGCCGAGCTCGTGGCCCGCGCCCGAGAGCAGCTCGGCGGCGCGCGCCACCTGCATCGCCTGCTCCTCGAACACCGTGATGAACGACTTGAGCACGCCGTCGTGCGCGCGGATGCGTGCGAGCGATGCCTCCACCAGTTCCACGGGCGAGACCTTGCGCTCGCGCACCAGGCGTGCGGCTTCGGCGAGGCCGAGATCGAGCAGCTCGCTCATGCGGCGTCCTCGGGCAGTTCGTGGGCATGCAAGAAGGCAGTGACCGGCATCAGCTCGCGGTGGGCCGCATCGCTCATCTTGCGGCTCAGTTCGTTGGCCGCGGGAATCCAGGCGGACAGCAAGGCCTCGACCGCCGCGCGGCGTTCGGGGCTGAGGTCCAGGGCCGCGCAGCGGGCGAGCGCGCCGACATCGACCGCATCTGCGGGCGGGGAAGCATTCATCGTTGTCTCCGTTCGTGAAGGAAGCTTGTGGACTTCACGATAGAGAGCAACGCCGCGCGCGGCTTGGCTGCAAAGGCCAGCGCGATGGGCTGGAACCGCCAATCTTTCGCCAGCCTTGCGCAAGGAGCGAACGCCGGCGCGGGCGAACGCTAGTGGCGGCGCAACAGCGTCTGGGGCGTCACGCCATAGGCCTTCTTGAACACCCGGCAGAAGTGCGAGAGATCGCTGAAGCCGTGCTGGAACGCCGCCTGCGTGACCTGCCGCACGCGGCCCTCGCGCAGCGCACGGTGGCTCGCCTCGAGCCGCTGCTTCCAGAGCCACTGGATCGGCGTGGTGCCATGCTCGGCGAACACCCGTGCGAGCGTACGGGCAGACACGTGCTGCGCGGCGGCAATCTGTTCGACATCGAGTTCGCAATCGTCCAGGTGCGCGGCGATGTAGTCGCGTGTCTTCTGGAAGAGCGCATCGTGAGAGAACTGCACGGCATCGGTGCCCCCGACCTGGAACTGGAGCACCGCCGAGAGCATGTCCAGCAGCGAGCTTGCAAGGCTGGCCTGCATGCCCTCCCGGCCCGACAGCTCCAGCACCGCGGCCTCTCGGATCATGCTGCCCAGCAACCTGGCGATGGGGTGGCCGTCGGCCAGGTGCATGGCCGTCAGGTTCTGGGCCTCGGGAAACCTGCAGAGCAGCTGCAACCGCGGAATGCGCACGAGCAGGTTCGATTCGGGCAGGAGATCGAAGGTAAAGGGGCGCGCGGCGTCGTAGAGAACGATGTCGCCATTGCGCTGCACCACCTCACGGCCCGACTGCGACAGCACGCCGTGCCCGGACACCATGAGGCTCAGCATGAAATCTTCGTTCGGCCCGCTGCGCAGATGCTGCGCGTCGCGCTCCCAGTAGTGGCGCGGCGAGGACATCTCGGCCAGCGTGAGGTTGCCGAGCGACCGGACGGAAAAGTGGGCGTTGAAGTGCTCTCGATCGGGCACGCGGCTCGCGGCCGGAATGAAGTGCTTGCGCACCACATCGCTCCAGTAGTCGAAGCGCTGGCTGCGTTCGACCGTGTCCGTTGAGTAGTCGAGGTTCATGCTGCGAACGAATGGACGGTGCCACCGGCGGGTGGAATACCAAAACCCAAGCAACAATCGTGCCCTGTGTCGGCCGGCTTCGCTGCGTTGCGGGCACTCTAGCAAGCGCACGCGCCGGCAGCGTCGGGGCTGACCCTACGTCAGATCCGCCCCAGCGCCTTGTCCACGCCCTTGTTGGCAAGCATGTCGGCGCGTTCGTTGCCGGGATCGCCCGAGTGGCCCTTGACCCAGCGCCATTCGATCGTGTGGCCACCCTCGGCCACCAGCTTGTCCAGGCGCTGCCAGAGCTCGACGTTCTTCACCGGCTGCTTGCTGGCGGTCATCCAGCCCTTGGCCTTCCAGCCGCGGATCCATTCGGTGATACCCATGCGCACGTACTGGCTGTCCAGGTAGAGCAGCACCTTGCAGGGGCGCTTGAGCGCGGCGAGGCCCTCGATGACCGCAGTCAGTTCCATGCGGTTGTTGGTGGTGTTGAGTTCGCCGCCGAACAATTCCTTTTCGGTGGCGCCCGACTTGAGCCACGCGCCCCAGCCCCCGGGTCCGGGGTTGCCCTTGCATGCACCATCGGTGTAGATCACGACTTCGTTCAAGCTCTCTTTTCCTTGTTTTCTCTGTATTCGATTCAATCCGTCCGGTCCGGCTGGTGCCGATGCACCTTGCCCGCAATCGACACCGGCGCCGTGGCGCGTGCCGCGGCGCGGCGCCAGTCCGCGCTCAAAAGGCGCATGCCGCGCACCCGCTTCACAGCCACCAGGAAATACGCCGCACCGAAGATCGGCCACCAGCGTTCCCCGGCCTTGTCCATCCAGCGGCAGCGCTCGAGCCAGGCATCGCTGCGCACCGCGGGCCGGTAGACGCCGAAGCGCCCCGATTCCACCTCGAAGCTCAAGAGCCGCAGCCAGTCGCGCATGCGCCAGTAGCCGATGAACTCTCCGCCTTCGGGCAGGTAAAGATCGCCGATGCCGAGCTTGCGGTACAGGTGCGCGCGCCGCTGGCGCATGCCCCAGAGGCTGGCCGGGTTGAGCCCGCAGATCACCACGCGGCCCTCGGGCACCAGCACCCGCTCGACCTCGCGCAGCGTGGCGTGCGGATCGGGGCTCAGTTCCAGCGCATGCGGCATGACCACCAGGTCGAGGCTGTTGGCCGCAAACGGCAACGCCGTGAAGTCGGTCAGCAGCGTCGCCTTGGCGGGCCGCATCGGGTCGCTCAGCGCCAGCCAGCGGTGCGGCATGCGGTTCGTGCGCAGGCCCTCGACTTCGGCCGCGCCCAGCTGCAGCGCGTGATAGCCGAACACATCGGCCACCGCCTGATCGAACTGGGCCTGCTCCCACGCGAGGAGGTAGCGTCCCGGAGGGGTCGCAAACCAATCCTGCAAACCTATAATTTGACCGCTCATGACCCTCGTTCCGCTGCCCGCCTTCGCTGACAACTACATCTGGATGCTGCACGACGGGTCCAGCGCCATCGTCGTGGATCCGGGCGACGCCCAACCGGTGTTCGATGCGCTGGCGCACCACAAGCTGCGGCTGGCCGCGATTCTAGTCACGCACCACCACGCCGATCACACCGGTGGCGTGGCCGCGCTGCATGCCGCCACGGGCGCGCCGGTACACGGCCCCGCGCACGAGCGCATTCCCGAGCCCTTCGCGCCTCATATGCAAGGCGACATCGCCGAAGCGCTCGGCCTTCGCTTCGAAGTGATCGACGTGCCGGGCCACACGGCCGGCCACATCGCCTACTTTCTTCCAGCCGCAGAAGGCCGCGCACCGCTGCTCTTTTGCGGCGACACGCTGTTCTCGGGCGGCTGCGGGCGCCTCTTCGAAGGCACGCCGGCGCAGATGCTGGCCTCGCTCGACGCGCTCGCCGCGCTGCCCGGCGACACGCGCGTGTGCTGTGCCCACGAATACACACTTGCTAACCTGCGTTTCGCTCGCGCGGTGGAACCGGGCAACGCCGATCTGACTCACTACAACGCGCGCTGCGAAAGCCTGCGCGCGCAAGGGCAGCCCACGCTGCCCGCGCAGCTGGCGACCGAACGCCTGATCAACCCCTTTCTTCGCAGCCGCGAAGCCACTGTCCTTCGAGCGGTGCGCGCGCATGCCGAGCTTTCCGCCGACGCGGCCGAAGCCGATGTGTTCGCCGCACTGCGCCAATGGAAAAACGACTTCCGATGAAATTTATTGCTGCCACCTGCCTTGCAGGTTCACTGGTGCTCGCAGGCTGCGCAGCACCCACCGACACCCCTTCATCCTCCTCCAGCACTTCCCCCAAGACCGGCGCCACCGCCGGTGGCACCGGCTCCAAGGTCGCCGGCAGCGCGGCTCCCATCTATCCGCGCGACGCCCTCTCCCCCCTCTCCAGCGGCGAGGCCCACTCGCAAAGCGTGGTCACGCTGGCTCCGCCAACCGACATGTGGGACCGCATCCGCCGCGGTTTCAAGATGCCCAACCTGGAAAGCGACCTGGTGCGCGACCGCGAGCAGTGGTATGCGAGCCGGCCCGACTACATCCAGCGCATGACCGAGCGCTCGAACAAGTACATGTTCCACATCGTCGAGGAACTGGAGCGGCGCAACATGCCGACCGAGCTCGCGCTGCTGCCGTACATCGAGAGCGCATTCAACCCGCAGGCCGTCTCCAGCGCGCGTGCGGCGGGCATGTGGCAGTTCATGCCGGCCACCGGCAACGACTTCGACCTGAAGCAGAACATCTTCCGCGACGACCGCCGCGACGTGGTGGCCTCCACCCGCGCCGCCCTCGACTACCTGCAGAAGCTCTACGGCATGTTCGGCGACTGGCAGCTCGCGCTCGCCGCCTACAACTGGGGCGAAGGCAGCGTGAGCCGCGCCATCGCCAAGAACCAGCGCGCCGGCCTGCCCACCACCTACAGCGACCTCAGCATGCCGGCCGAAACGCGGCTGTACGTGCCCAAGCTGCAGGCGGTGAAGAACATCGTGGCGAATCCGCAAGCCTTCAACGCCGAGCTGCCGCTCATCGCCAACCACCCCTACTTCCAGACCGTCACGCTCACCCGTGACCTCGACGTGGAGCTGGCGGCCAAGCTGGCCGACGTGCGCATCGAGGACTTCCGCGCGCTCAACCCTGCTGCGCACAAGCCGGTGCTGATCGCCGCGGGCACGCCGCAGATCCTGCTGCCCTGGGACAACGCCGCCGTGTTCCAGCGCAACTTCGACGCCTACTCGCAAGGCCAGTACGCCAGCTGGACCGCCTGGGTCGTACCCAACACCATGACGGTGGCCGACGCCGCCCAGCGCTCCGGCATGAGCGAGAGCGACCTGCGCGCAATGAACAACGTGCCGCCGCGCATGCTCATCAGGGCCGGCTCCACGCTCATCGTGCCGCGCGGCGCCCGCGTGAAGGAAGACGTGGCGGCCGTGGTGGCCGATGGCGGCCACCTGAGCTTCCAGCCCGAAATCGTCAACCGCCGCACCACCGTGAAGGCCGGCCGCAACGACAGCGTGGCGAGCATCGCCCGCCGCTACAAGCTCGCACCGTCCAACGTGGCGGAGTGGAACGACGTGAAGCCCAACCATGCATTCAAGCGCGGCTACAGCGTCGTGGTGTACCTGCCGGTTCGCGCGGCACCGGCGGCGCGTGTCGGTGCCGGCGTAGCGGTTGCACGCGGCCATGCTGCAGCGGCCTCCTCGAAGCGAGGCGGCGCCGCTGCCCAGTCCAGCCAGGCGCGCGGCAAGAACGTCGTCAAGGTACCCGCCGGCAAGCAGGTCGTGCGCGAGAAGCGCGGCGGCACGCCGTCGAAGAAGAAGCGCTGAGCAAGCGCTGAAGAAGCGTCGCCCCCCGCCGGCGGGCAGCGCCGGAACACAACAAAAGGGAGGGCCATGCCATGGCTGTTGAAGGAAGTGCGGGCGATCTCGTCAAGGTCGTCACGCTGTTGGGAGCCGCGGTCGTCGCCGTGCCCCTGTTCAAGCGGCTGGGCCTCGGCTCGGTCCTGGGCTACCTGGCCGCGGGGCTGGCCATCGGCCCGTTCGGCTTCGGGCTTTTCACCGATCCGCAAACGATCCTTCATACCGCCGAACTCGGCGTCGTGATGTTCCTGTTCGTGATCGGGCTGGAGATGCGGCCCTCGCACCTCTGGAGCATGCGCCGCGACATCTTCGGCCTCGGCAGCCTGCAGGTGGTGGTGTGCGGCCTTCTGCTCACGGGCGTGGGCATGGCCTTCGGCTTTCCGCTGGCCGTGTCGTTCGTGTGCGCGATGGGCTTCGTGCTCACCTCCACCGCCATCGTGATGCAGCTGCTCGGCGAACGCGGGGACATCGCCGCGCCGCGCGGGCAGAAGATCGTCGCGGTCCTTCTCTTCGAAGACCTGCTGATCGTGCCGCTCCTGGCCATCGTGGCGTTCATCGCACCGGTGGATGCGGCGCAGCAGGCCGTTGCGCCCTCGCGCTGGATCGGCGCCGGCATTGCCGTGGGCGCGCTCGCGGCGCTCGTGGCCGCGGGTATCTGGCTGCTCAACCCGCTCTTTCGCATCCTGGCCAACTCCAAGGCACGCGAGGTCATGACGGCGGCAGCGCTGCTGGTGGTGCTGGGCGCTGCACTGCTGATGCAGCTGGGCGGCCTGTCGATGGCGATGGGGGCGTTCCTTGCGGGCGTGCTGCTGTCGGAATCGACCTTCCGCCATCAGCTCGAGGCCGACATCGAACCCTTCCGCGGCCTGTTGCTGGGCCTGTTCTTCATCGGCGTGGGCATGTCGCTCGACCTCGCGGTGGTGGCGCAGAACTGGCAGCTCATCGTGGCCGGCGTGGTGTCGATGATGGTGGTGAAGGCGCTGTGCATCTACGGCGTGGCGCGGCTCGCCAAGAGCTCGCCCGCCGACGCGCTCGACCGCGCGGTGCTGATGGCGCAGGGCGGCGAGTTCGCGTTCGTGCTGTTTTCCGCCGCGCTCGGTGCCAAGGTGATCAGCCCGACCGTCAACGCCAACATGACGGCGGTGGTGGTGCTGTCGATGGCGCTCACGCCGCTCGCGGTGCTCGCGCACCGCCGCTTCGCACCGGCATCGACCGCCTCGATGGAGGGCGTCGAGAAGGCCGAGGGACTGGCCGGCAACGTGCTGGTCATCGGCTTCGGCCGTTTCGGCCAGATCGCGATCCAGGGCGCGCTCGCGCGCGGCGCCTCGATCTCGATCATCGACACCGACACCGAGGCCATCCGCGGTGCCGCCGAATTCGGCTTCAAGGTCTACTACGGCGACGGCTCGCGTGCCGACGTGCTGCACGCCGCCGGTGCGCACAGCGCACGCGTCGTCATGGTGTGCGTGAACGACAAGGCCGCGACCACGCGCATCGTCGAGCTGCTGAAGGCCGAGTTCCCGCACGCCCAGCTGCTGGTCCGTTCCTACGATCGCGAGCACATGCTGGAGATCGGCAAGCTCGACGTCGAATTCCAGATCCGCGAAACCTTCGAATCGGCGATGGTCTTCGGCCGCCAGGGTGTGCTGGCGCTCGGCGCCTCCGACACGGAAGCCGACGAGGTCATCGGCGAGCTGCGGCGGCGCGACGCGGAGCGCGTCGTGCTGGAGATGGCGGGCGGCATCTTCGCGGGCCGCGCGCTGGTGCAGGTGAACACGGAAGCGCACGGCAAGGGCACCTGAACCCCTGCGCGGCTGCGCGCTTCAGAGTTTCTCGGTCTCCCCGCTGCGCGGCTGCCACTTCATGAGGCGCTTCTCGATCAGCCCCACCAGCCCATCGAGCGCCAGCGCAAAGGCCGTGAGCACCACGATGCCGGCAAAGACGGTGTTGACGTCGAAGGTGCCCTCGGCCTGCAGGATCAGGTAGCCCACGCCGCGCGCCGAGCCCAGGTACTCCCCAACCACCGCGCCGACGAAGGCCAGTCCCACCGAGGTGTGCAGGCTCGAGAACACCCAGCTCGTGGCGCTCGGCAGATAAACGGTGCGCAGCAATTGCCGCTGGTTGGCGCCCAGCATCTTCGCGTTGGCCAGCACCACCGGACTCACCTCGCGCACGCCCTGGTAGACATTGAAGAACACGATGAAGAACACCAGCGTGACCGCCAGCGCCACCTTGCTCCAGATGCCGAGGCCGAACCACAGCGCAAAGATCGGCGCGAGGATCACGCGCGGCATCGAGTTGGCGGCCTTGATGTACGGGTCGAGGATCAGGCTCGCGGTGGGCGCGAGCGCCAGCCAGAGCCCGCATGCGAGTCCCAGCACGGTGCCGATGCCGAAGGCCAGCACCGTCTCCAGCAACGTGGTGCCCAGGTGCCGGTAGATGTCGGCATTGCCTTTCAGCCCCTCGGGAAACAACAGGTTCGGCGGCACCTCAAACGGCAGGAACCAGCTCCAGATACGGCCCGCCACCTGGATCGGCTCGCCGACGAAGAAGGCGAACTGCTGGTTGCGCGACGCCAGGTGCCACCCCACCAGGATGAGCACCAGCAGCACCAGTTGCCAGAAGCGCGCGTTGCGCTCGTTCAGGCGCGGGATCATGCGGCTTTCCTCAGTTGCTGCGCGTAGCCCTTGAGCACCTCGTCACGCAGCACTTCCCAGATCTGCGTGTGCAGCTCGACGAAGCGCGGCTGCGTGCGCACCTCGGCCACGTCGCGCGGACGGGCCAGGTCGATGTCGAACTCGCCGATGGGATGCGTCGCCGGCCCGGCCGACAGCACCACCACGCGGTCGCTCATCGCAATGGCTTCATCGAGGTCGTGCGTGATGAAGAGCACCGCCTTCTTCTTCGCGCTCCAGATCTCGAGCACCTCGTTTTCCATGAGCTGCCGCGTCTGGATGTCGAGCGCGCTGAAGGGCTCGTCCATGAGGATGATGTCGGGGTCGAGCACCAGCGTTTGCGCCAGCGCCACGCGCTTGCGCATGCCGCCGGAAAGCTGGTGCGGATAGCGGTCGCCGAAGCCCGAGAGCCCCACGCGCGAGAGCCAGGCCTCGGCCTGCTCGCGCGCATCGGCATCGGACACGCCGCGGTACTGCAGTCCCACCATCACGTTGGCGACCGCGCTGCGCCACGGCATCAGCGCCTCGGTCTGGAACATGTAGCCCGCACGCGCATTGACGCCCGCGAGCGTCTGCCCGAACACCTTGACCGCGCCCGACGACGGCTCGAGCAGCCCCGCGCCCACGTTCAACAGCGTCGACTTGCCGCAGCCCGTAGGCCCGACCACCGAGACGAACTCGCCGGCCTTGATGCGCAGCGTGGTGTCGGCGACCGCGGTGTAGCGCTGGCCCGGGTCGTCCTTCGAGTGGAAGGTGCAGCTGATGGAGAGGAGTTCGAGTGCGTGGTCGGACATGTCTGCAGGATTAAAAAACCCGGCCAAGGCCGGGTCGCGGGGACGTTCGGAGTCAGGCTTTGAACCTGTCCTTCGCGCGCCTAGCAAAATCGTTGGTGTAGGTCTTGAGGAGATCGATCTTCTCGGCCTTCACCGCAGTGTCGAAGCTCGCGATGGCTGTGAGGGCCGTCTTCGGTCCGTCGGCCGGCACGAGGCCGTCGGTGGCGATCGATTCGCGCACCTTGTCGAAAGACGCGAGGTACAACGCCCGGTCGCCGAGCAGATAGGTCTCCGGCACCGTCTTGATGATGTCGCCCGGCCCCGCCGTCTGCAGCCACTTCAGGCCGTGCACGATGGCATTGGCCAGCGCCTGGCAGGTGTTGGGATTCTTCTGGATGAAATCGATCGGCGCGTAGAGGCAGGCCGCGGGCATCGGTCCGCCGAACACCTGCTGCGTGCCCTTGAGCGTGCGCGTGTCGCTGATGATCTTCACATCGCCCTTTTGCTCGAGCATCGTCATCACCGGATCGGTGTTGCTGATGGCGTCGATCTGGCCCGAGCGCAGCGCGGTGAGCGCGCCGGCCGCGACGCCCACGCCGATGTAGCTCACGTCGCTCGCCTTGAGCCCGCCGCGCGAGAGCACGAGGTTGGCCACCATGTTGGTCGACGAACCCGGAGCGGAAACGCCGATCTTCTTCCCCTTCAAGTCCTGGATGCCGGTATAGCCCGCCATGTTCTTGGTCGACACGCCCACGGCGATCTGCGGTGCGCGGCCCTGCAGCACGAAGGCCTGGAAGAACTGGTTCTTGGCCTGCAGGTTGATGGTGTGTTCGTAGGCGCCCGAGCAGACATCGGCCGAGCCGCCCACCACCGCCTGCAGCGCACGCGCGCCACCGGCGAAATCGGAGATCTCCACCTCGAGCCCTTCGGCCTTGAAGTAGCCGAGCTGCTCGGAGATGGTCAGCGGCAGGTAGTAGAACGCGGCCTTGCCGCCGACCGCGATGGAGACCTTGGTCTTTTCCAGCTTGGCTTGCGCAAAAACCCGCGGCAGCGCAATCGCTGCGGCAGCGACTGCGGAGGCGGAAATAAGGGTTCTGCGATGAAGCATGAAGCGGTCCTGCGGGCTCTTTGATTCTTGTGAAGTGAATCGAGCTTAGGGGTGCGCGACCGTTGCCTGCATCGGGGTCATCCCGTGCGGGTTTCCACGTAAGCATGAAGGCCTCCACGGGCCCTCTGCCAGATGGCCTGCAGCGGCCTATTTCGCGAGGAAAAGAATCGCGATGTTGACGAGGAACGCGAGCGCCCAGACCGCACTGCGCACGCCGCCGAGACCCTTGATGTAGATCGCAAGGTAGATCGCGCGCAGCACGACATAGGCCACCGCCAGCATGTCGAGCCGCGCCTGGTTGGCGCCCAGCTGGTGCGCGATGATCACCGCGCCGATGAAGAACGGCAGCCCTTCGAAGGTGTTGGCCTGTGCGCTGTTGGCGCGTGCGCGCCAGCCGCTTTGCCTGGCGGCCCAGTCGCGCGGATGCACGTTGTCGCGCGGGCCGAAGGCGCCGACCTTGGCGATCCATGCCGCGAGGTACGGCAGGCCGCAGGCGAAGAACACGCACCAGTAGGCGATGGTGAGCAGGGAAAGGGTCATGTCGGGTTGTCTCCGTTCGGCAGCGCACGCGGCAACCGCCATGGCCGCTGCACCACGCTAGCGGCGGTCGACCAGTGCGTGCGCGATGGTGCCCAGGTCCACGTATTCGAGTTCACTGCCGGCCGGAACGCCGCGCGCGAGGCGCGTCACGGTGAGGCCGCGCTGCTTGAGCGCTTCGCCGATCACATGCGCGGTGGCCTCGCCTTCGGCGGTGAAGTTGGTGGCGAGGATGACTTCGCTCACCGTGCCATCGAGCGCGCGGTCGAACAGCTTCTGCAGGCCGATGTCCTTCGGCCCGATGCCGTCGAGCGGACTGAGTTTTCCCATCAGCACGAAGTAATAGCCCCGGAAGGCGCCGGTGCGCTCCAGCGCGGCCTGGTCGGCGGGCGTCTCGACCACGCAGAGCTTGGTCCCATCGCGGCGCGAGTCCATGCACACGCTGCAGATCGGTGCTTCCGTGAAGGTGTTGCAGAGTTCGCAGTGCCGCACATTGCCCGCTGCCTGCTGCAGTGCGCGCGACAGCAGTTGGGCACCGTCGCGGTCGTGCTGCAGCAAGTGAAACGCCATGCGCGAAGCCGACTTCACGCCGACGCCGGGCAGGCGGCGCAGCGCATCGACCAATGCGTCGAGCGAACTGGCGTCGGCCATCAATCGCTCAGAACGGCAGCTTCATGCCGGGCGGGAGGCCCGGCATGCCGGCCGTGAGCTTGCCCATCTTCTGCTCGCTGGTTTCCTCGGCCTTGCGCACCGCTGCGTTGAAGGCGGCGGCCACCAGGTCTTCGAGCATGTCCTTGTCGTCGGCCAGGAGGCTCGGGTCGATCGTGATGCGCTTGACGTCGTGCTTGCAGGTCATGACGACCTTCACGAGACCGGCGCCCGATTCGCCTTCGACCTCGATATGGGCCAGTTCTTCCTGGGCCTTCTTGAGGTTGTCCTGCATTGCCTGCGCCTGCTTCATGAGGCCGGCCAGTTGTCCTTTGTTGAACATCGTTGGTCCTGTATGTGTGGTGAAGAAAAGGGGTGAAGGATAAGAGACGCGGCTGCGGTGCCGGCTCAGGCGGGCCGCAGCGTTCCGGGGACGATCTTCGCATCGAAGTCGCGCATCAGCATCTGCACCTCGGGGTCGCTGTGGATGGCCTCCTCGGCCACGCGCTGGCGCTCCTCGGCCGCATGCCGGTTGCGGCGCGCGGGGCTGTCGACCACGCCGCCGATCTCGATGGCGAGCTTGATGTCGTGGCCGAGCGCGTTGAGCGCCGCGGTCAGCTTCTCGCGGCTGGATGGCTGATTGAGCGTTTCGCGCTCGATGCGCAGGATCCACTGGTCGGTGTCGCGCCCCACGAGCTGCGATTGCAGCGCGAGTTCGCGCGCGAGGGCCGTGATGCTTTCGGCCGCGACCAGTTGGGTGACCGTGGCGTACCAGAAGTCGCCGTCCTCGCTGGGCGGAATCGGTGCGGCCGGGCCGCGTTGCTCGTCGGTGCGCGGCGCATCGCGCTGGCCAGGAGGCGGCTGCACGCGGATCGGCATGCCGACGACCTTGGCGGGGGTATCTGCGGGAGAAGGCCTGGGGTCCGACTGTCGCAGGGGTTCGTCGACGACGGCCAGGCGGTGTCCCGCGGGAACCGACGCCGAGACGTTCGATGCTGCGGCGGGTGCCGGAACAGGCGGCATGGGCGCAGCCGGAGGCGGAGATTCGGCCAGGGGCCTGACCACGGGCGCCGGCGCCGGAGTCGGGGCCGGCACAGGGGGAGCGACGGGAGTCGGCACCCTTGGCGCCGCACCCTGCGCTTCATTCAGAGTTTTTTTTTCCGGGGAAGCCGTCGAAGCAGCCGCGTTGGAAGGTTTGAAGGCCAGCAGCCGCAGCAACACCATCGTCAGCGCGGCATATTCGTCGGGCGCCAGGCCCAGCTCGCCACGGCCGTGCAGGCAGAGGCTGTAGAGGAGCTGCGTTTCGTCGGCCGGCATCAGCGATGCAAGGCGCGCGGTATCGGCGGCGTCGGGGTCGGTGGCTGAATCGGCCGACTCCGCACGTGAAGGCACCGCCTGCAACACGGCCATGGCCTGCAGCACCGCGGTCATTTCCTCGAGCGTGGAAGCGGCGGACATGCCATCGCGGCGCAGCGCCTCGGAGGTGTCGACCACCGTCTTGCCATCGCCCTGTGCGAGCGCCTCGATCAGGCGGAACACGTGGCCGCGATCCACGCTGCCGAGCATCTGGCGCACGCCGGTCTCCAGCAGTTCGCCGTTGCCGAATGCGATGGCCTGGTCGGTGAGCGAGAGCGCATCGCGCATCGAACCGCGCGCCGCGCGCGCCAGGAGGCGCAGCGCCTGCGGCTCGGCCGGCACCTGCTCGGTCTGCAGCACGCTCGTGAGGTGTTCGAGCACCGTCTCGGGCGCCATGGGCCGCAGGTTGAACTGCAGGCAGCGCGACAGCACCGTGACCGGCACCTTCTGCGGATCGGTGGTCGCAAGCACGAACTTGAGGTATTCGGGCGGCTCCTCCAGCGTCTTCAACATCGCGTTGAACGCGGTGTTGGTGAGCATGTGCACTTCGTCGATCATGAAGACCTTGAAGCGCCCCTGCACCGGCTTGTAGACGGCTTGCTCGAGCAGCGACTGCACTTCGTCCACACCGCGGTTGGAGGCCGCGTCGAGCTCGGTGTAGTCGACGAAGCGGCCCGAATCGATGTCGCGGCAGGCCTGGCAGACGCCGCACGGCGTGGCGGTGATGCCGCCCTGCCCGTCCGGCCCCTGGCAGTTGAGCGACTTGGCCAGGATGCGCGAGACCGTGGTCTTGCCCACGCCCCGCGTGCCGGTGAAAAGATAGGCGTGATGCAGGCGCTGCGTGGTCAGTGCGTTCTCGAGCGCCTGCACCACATGCCCCTGGCCGACCATCTCACCGAAGGTTTTCGGACGGAACTTGCGAGCGAGCACGAGATAAGACATTGCGGGCATTCTAAAAGGCGCGGAGAGGCCACTTCACGCTTGTTTCCCCGCCGCGCCGAAATCATTCACGCTCCCGCGAAGGGGGCAAATTCACCCGGTTAGAATGCACGCTGACGGGCCTCCCTGCATGGTGAAGTGGCCAACCGGGTCAGGTGGGGAACCAAGCAGCCCTAACTGCGTAGTCAGTGCCAGGGGTAAGGCTCGTCAACCTAACATTTAGAAGCCGTGAGCTCCCGGAGAGCTCACGCGCTGTGTCCAAGAGTTGCCGCCCCCCCGGACACCTCAACCTCCCAGAACTTCGCGCTGCCATCCATGAACTTGGACATCCGGCCCGCCGACATCAGCGATCTCGAATTACTGGTGCGTCTCGACACCGTGGCCGCGCACGACTCGCGCCGCGCCGCGCAGATCCAACGGTGGATCAAGGACCGCTTCTGCCACGTGATCGAGGTCGATGGCGACATCGCCGCCTACGGCGTCCTGCACCACCACTTCTTCGACTGCGGCTTCATCGAGATGCTGATGGTCGACGAGAAGTTTCGCCGCAGGCGACTCGGCCTGAGGCTCGTCGATCACTTCCAGTCGACCTGCGAACGCCCAAAGCTTTTCACCTCCACGAACCGCTCCAACGGGGCGATGCAATCGCTGCTGAAAGAAGCCGGCTTCAGGGAGAGCGGCCACATCGACAACCTCGATGCGGCCGACCCCGAGCAGGTGTTCTTCTGGCCGTGCGAGCGCTGAGCGGGCCTGCTGCTACAGGCCCAACCGCCGGATCGCGCCGCGCGCCGCAGCCGCCCCGCTGGCCATCGACGCCGTGAGCAGATAGCCACCGGTCGGCGCTTCCCAATCGAGCATTTCTCCTGCCGCGAACACGCCGGGCAGCGCCGTCGCCATCAGCGCCGGGTCGAGCGCGTCGAAGCGCACGCCACCGGCGGTACTGATCGCCTCGTCGAGTGGCCGCGTCGCGACCAGCTTCAGCGGCACCGCCTTGATGGTGGCAGCGAGTTGCACCGGGTCCTGCATCGCCTCCTTGCTCAGCGCTTCATGCAGCACGCCCGCCTTGATGCCTTCGATGCCGAGCCGGCTCTTGAGGTGACTGCTCAACGAGCGCGCGCCGCGTGGGTGCTTCACCGCGGCCAACACCTGTTCCGCACTGCGATCAGGCAACAGGTCCAGCAACAGCGTGGCACTGCCCTGCGAAGCGATCTCGTCGCGCAGCAAGGCCGACGCTGCATAGATCAGGCTGCCTTCGATGCCCGTGGCCGTCGCAACGAACTCACCTTTGCGCGCGAAGCTGCGCCCCTGGCTGTCGGTAAACGAAATCGCCACCGACTTGAACGGCTGCCCCGCAAAGCGGCTGGAAAAATGCGCGCTCCACCCTGCCCCGTCGAAACCGCAGTTGGCAGGCAGCAGCGGTGCGACATCGATGCCGCGCCCTTGCAGCCACGGCGCCCACGCACCATCGGACCCCAGCCGCGCCCAGCTCGCACCGCCGAGCGCCAGCACCACCGCATCCGCCTTCACCGAGGTCTCACCCGTCGGCGTGGCGAACCGCAGCGCGGCCGAATCGAGCGACGCATCGCCCAGCCAGCGATGGCGCATATGAAACTGCACACCCGCCGAACGCAGCCGATGCAGCCACGCGCGCAGCAGCGGCGCAGCCTTCATGTCCGTCGGGAACACGCGCCCTGACGTGCCGACGAAAGTCTCGATGCCGAGACCGGTCGCCCATTCGCGCACTTGCTGCGGGCCGAACTTCGCGAGCATCGGCTCGAGTTGTGCACGGCGTTCGCCGAACCGGCTCATGAACACGTCGAAAGGTTCCGAATGCGTGAGGTTCAGCCCGCCGCGGCCGGCCAGCAGGAACTTGCGGCCCACCGAGGGCATGGCGTCGTAGACGTGCACTTGCGCGCCGGACGCGCCGAGGACTTCGGCCGCCATCAGGCCGGCAGGTCCGCCGCCGATCACGGCGACGGTTGGGGAAAGGGTCATTCGAGGTTTACCAGTTCGCCCTGCCCGGTGAGGAACGCGACGCGTACCGTGGCACCGGGGTAGGCATGTTGCACGGCCGCGCGGTAGCGCTGCATCTGTGCGATCAACGTCGCGTCCCGCTCGGGACGCGCTGCGGATTTGTAGTCGAGGATCCACCAGGCACCGGTCTCGCGCTCGCGCACCAGCCGGTCGATGCGCAATGTCTCGCCTTCATGGACCAGCGTGACTTCGTTGCCATGCCAATCGACCCTGCGATCGTCCCACACCCAGGCTCCCGCGCCCGCGCGGATGCGTTCGGCCAGCGTCGCGGCGCCGCGTGCCTGTTGCGGATCGAGCATGAATTCGCGGGCCGCCGCGCGCACGTGGGCCGAGGGCAGCGTCTCGCCTGGCACCGCCCATTCGAGCAGCCGGTGCATGGCCTCGCCGAAGGCGGCGGCGCGGGCGTCAACGGTGGCATCGGCCGCCTTCCTGGCGGAAGGCTGATCGCCGGCGGCAGTCACGGAAGGCATCTGCTTCATCGAGAAACTGGCTACGCCGGTCTCGGTGGGCAATGCAACCAGCGGCTCGTCGGCCTCGGTTGGCTCGCAGGCCGATTCCAGCCGGGCCCACCAGCTGCCGTCGTTGGCGCGCGCCGGCCGCACCGACGACAGCACCAGTCGCTCGCGCGCTCGCGTGGTCGCGACGTAGAGGCCGTTGAGTTCCTCCCGGTGGCGTGCACGCTGCTCTTCTTCGAGCAGCGAAGCGGCGCAGGCCGGCGGCGTCTTCTCGCTCGCGAGGAACACGAAGCGGGTCGGCGCGCTGTCGCTGCCTTTCCACTCGACCAGCACGCCCATGGTTTGCGCGCGCGGCGGCGCGGCATCGCAATCGAGCATGAGCACCGTGTCGGCTTCCAGGCCCTTGGCGCCGTGCACGGTCAGCAATTGCACGGCATCGGGCGCGGCCACCGACGGCGCGCGCACGCCGCCGGCGCGCAGCGCGCGAACCAGTGCATAGGGCGTGGCGAAGCGCGCGCCTTCGATTTCGAGCGATGCGGACATGAGTCCGCGCAGGTTGGCGAGCGCGCTCTGGCGCATCGCGGCGGGCACAGCGGCGCCGAATTTCGCAAGCACATCGCCATCGTGAAAAATCGCGTCGATGGCGTCGTGCGGCGGCAGAGTCACGAGCCAGCGCTGCCACTTCTTCAGGCTGGCACCCGCCTCGGCCAACACCGGCGGGAGGCCCTCGCCCTTCTGTATCAACGCGAACCAGCTCGACGATGGCTGCTCGCGCTGCCGGAGCGCCAGCTGCACCAGCGCCTCGTCGTCGATGCTGAAAAGCGGCGACTTCAGCGCGCGTGCCAGCGAGAGATCGTGCGCGGGCGACACCAGCGCATCGATCAGCGCGACCATGTCTTGCACCTCGGGCGCATCGTGCAGCTCGTTCTTCTCGGGCTGCTGCACGGGGATGTGGCGCTGGCGCAGCGCGTCCTGCATCGCGGACAAGCGATTGCGCCGGCGCGCCAGCACCATGATCTGCCGCGGCGGTATGCCGTCGGCAATACGCTGTGCCACCCAGCGCGCGGCCTGCTCGCATTCCTTCTGCAGCAGTTGTTCTTCGGGCAGCACGCGCGGCGTGACAAGGCTGTCGCGCCAGTGCAGCATGCCGTCGTCGGCCGGCACTGCCTCGGCCGCGTCGCCGAGCGCATCGCGGTCGATGGCCGGCAGCTTGAGCAGTTCGCCTTCGTCGCCGCGCT
This sequence comes from Variovorax boronicumulans, assembly GCF_030812215.1. GTDB lineage: Bacteria > Pseudomonadota > Gammaproteobacteria > Burkholderiales > Burkholderiaceae_C > Variovorax > Variovorax boronicumulans_C. The sequence goes on from NZ_JAUSSG010000010.1 coordinate 300,084, forward strand.
CGGTGGTGTGGGCGCGGTAGCCGTCGAACTCACCCGCGTCCTGCGCGGCCAGCATCGCCTGGTTGACCAGCCCGACCACCGCACGCGCGTTGCGGTGCGTGTGGTCGCAATTGAGCAGTTCGCCGTCGAGCCCTTCGCGCACGAACTTCTTGGCGGCAATGAACACCTGCGGCTCGGCGCGGCGGAAGCGGTAGATGCTCTGCTTCGGGTCGCCCACGATGAACACGCGCGGCGCGCTTCCGCCCGCGCCGGTGTAGGCGCTGAGCCAGCCGTAGAGCGCCTGCCACTGCAGCGGGTTGGTGTCCTGGAACTCGTCGATCAGAAGGTGCGCGATGCGGGCATCGAGCCGCTCCTGCACCCAGCCCGACAACGCCGACTGGCCAAGCAGCAGCTGCGCGGCCTGCTCGACGTCGTTCATGTCGACCCAACCGTGCGCGCGCTTGACGTCCGCAAATGCGGCGATCAGCAGGCGCGTGAGCCGCGTCATGCGCTGCTGGTAGAGCCACGCCGCATGCTGGGCCTGCGCGGCGCACAGCACCTGGAGCTCGGCTTCGGCCTCCTGCGCGGCGGGGAATTTCTGCAGGTTCTTGGTGAGACGGTCTTCGCTCGCGACGAAGAAATTCTTTCTCAGGTGCGCGAGCGCCGCGGCGAGCGATTCGGCCGGCGGCTCGCCGACGCCGAAGACATCGATGATGGCCTCGGCGGCTTTCTGCGGCGTCTTGTTGCTCTCCTTGCCGAGTGCGGCAGCGCGGTCGAGCCAGCGGCGGCGGACCGGCTCGCCGCGCAGGGCATCGGTCGGTTCGTCCAGTCCATCGAGAGTCGGGTGGAGGGCACTGAAATGCTGGACGGCGTTTTCGGCATCGGCCAGCGAGAACTCGACGCGTTTGGTCAGCGCTTCGCCCAGCGCCTTGGCCGTCTGCGAGCGGCCATGCGTGGCGACGACGGCGTAGTAGTCGGCCAGCGCATGCTTGTCGGCCGTGACCGCCTCGAAGAAAGGCCGCCAGGTGTGGCCGCGGGCCTCGGCATCGTCTTCGAGCAGTTCGTAGTTGGACGGCAGGCCCAGCTCGCGCAGCACGGCGAGCGGCGCATTGCGCAGCAGGCCTGCGAACCAGGCGTGGAAAGTGCGGAACTGCACCGGGCGGCCGCCTTCGAGCAGGCGCCTGTAGAGGCCCTTCAGTCGCGGCACGGCGGCGAGCGCGGCAGCAGGCTCGACGCCGCGCATCACAAGCTGCTTCACCAGTTCTTCGGGGCTCTCTTCCGCGAATTGCTCGAGCCATTGGTCGAGGCGCTCGCGCATCTCGCCGGCCGCCTTCTTGGTGAAAGTGATCGCGAGGATTTCATGCGGCTCGCAGGCGGAGTCCCCCTCTTCGAGCAGCGCACGCAAGATGCGCGACACCAGCATCCACGTCTTGCCCGCGCCCGCGCAGGCTTCGACGGCCACCGAGCGGCGCGGATCGCAGGCGACGGTGTAGAAGGCCTCGCGCGTGACGTGCCGGCCGTTGTGTTCGTAGGCTGCGCCGTTCATTTCGTATCGCCTCCGACCGCTGGGCCGTCCCAAGGCGGAGGCGTCTCCCCCTCGGGGGGTGGCGAAGCACACGCAGTGGCAAGCCGGGGGGCGTCATCGCCCCAGAAATCTTTCCGGCACAGGCCACGGGCGGCGCAGTAGTCGCAGACAGCGCCCTCGCCCAGCGGCGGCAGCGCCGCGCCCCCGGCGATGCGGGTGAAGTCGCTCATGATGCCGGCCACCAGCGCATCCCTCGCCTCGACCACCGTGGGCTGCTCGACGGTCTGCGTGCCCGAGGACTTCTCGCCTACGTTGACGTAGGCCGCACGCAGGGTGTCATCGGCCACCAGCGCTGCATAGAAGGCGAGCTGCGTGTCCTCGGTCGGGTCTTTCACGCGCTCCTTGGTGACGCTCGCGGACTCGGTCTTGTAGTCGATCACGAAGGCCTGACCGTCGGACGTGCGGTCGACCCGGTCGAGGCGGCCGACGAGGCGCAGATCGCCCAGCGGCTGCTCCTTCCAGGGTTCGGACTCGACGAACACCGCGCCACTGGCCTCGTGCCCCCCGAGCCATTCGAGATAACCGTCGCGCACCGCGGGCCATGCCGCGGCAAAAGGCAGGAACTCGGCGTCGGAGAGACCGTATTCCCGCGTGGCGCGCTGCGCGGCTTCTTCGACAAGCGCCACGCGCTCCTGCGGATCCTGAGTCGGGGTTTCGATCAGCGCCTCGTGGAAATGGCCGAGCAGCGCGTGCAGCCAGTTGCCAAAGTCGCGCTTGTCGACCTCCACGTCGAGCTCGTCGGCGCTGCGCAGCCCCAACTGCCGCAGCGCGAAGAAGCGATAGGGGCAACGGCGGAGGTCTTCGTACACGCTGGTCGAAATGCTCTCCAGCGGGAGCAACGCGCCTGAGGGCGTGGGGTATACGGTCGCCTGTACAGGCACCTCGCGCGCAGGACGCGGATCGACGGAGGGTTGCAGTGCGTGGTCAAGTTGCAATGCCTGCACGAGCGGGCTCGGGCGGACCGGCTCGCCACTCGCATCGGACGCGCGCCAGACCAGTTCGCACCAGGGGTTGTGAAGGGCCGCGGTCCAGGCAGAGCGTTGCGCGGCTTCGAGGGTCTCGCGCGAAGGCAGGCCCAGTTCGAGGCGCTGGACGGCACTCCAGTTGCCGGGCGGTTCGGGCGATGCGGGCAGCCGCCGGTCGTCGCAGCCGGGAATGACCACCGCACCGAATGCGCGGCCGAGCAGTTGATACAGCGGCAGCACGATCACGCGGGGCGCCTGGTCGCCGGTGGGCGGCACGAAGCTCGCGTCTTCGAGCACGTCGCGGACCCAGGCAGTGAACTCGGCCAGCGTGTGGCGGCCGCCGGGAAACTCGTCGGCATCGCCATGCGAATCGGCATCGAGCCACAACGCGGCGATGACCTTGCCGCCCGCCATGTCGTCGGCCAGCGGCGTCCACTGGCCGCTGCCTTCGAGCAGTTCGCGCAATGCGCGCAGCCATTCGGCCACGGGCCTGGACTTCATCATCGATGCGCGGCGCGCTTCGATGGCTTCGGTGTAGGGCAGCAGCGCCAGGTCGTTCGGCTTCTCGCTACGGGCCACGAGGCTGCACCAGGCGGACCAGTCGCGCAGGCCTTCGCGTCGCAGGCGTGCTTCGAGCGCCTGCACAGCCAGCGCATCGCCATCGGCGCCGCTCTTGAGCCATTCGAGCACCTGGTCGCTGGCGGCGTCATGGGCGCAGGCGCGCAGCGCGCTCATCAACGTAGCGGCGGCGCGCGTGGTCGAGAGCTTCCAACCGGTTTCGTCATGCGTGACGACGCCCTGCGCCTTGAGCTGGGCGCTGACGCGGCGCGTGAGTGCGCGGTCGGTGGCGATCAGCGCGACCGGGGCGCGGCCTTCGGCGAGATGACGCAGCACGCAGGCAGCGGCGAGTTCGGCTTCGTCCTCGGGGTCTGCTGCCACATGGGAAGCCGCGGGGTCCACGGGCGTGTTCGCGGGTACCAGCGAGAGATGCAGCGCGTGATCGCCCCACAGGGTGCAGAGCGTCTGGGTGAGCGGATCGGCCTGGAAGCCTTCGAGCACGATCAGTGCATCGACCTGGTTGCGCGTGCTTTCTCGGAGCAGCACGTCTGTTGCGTAGCCCGAGGTCGCGGCCCAGGCGACGGCGATGCGGATCAGCGCGCTTTCGATGCGGAACCACTCCGACTCGCTGCCCGCCTCGGCCACCTGCGCGGCACGCAGGGCCCATTCGCCGACGCGCGCGTCCGGCAACGATGCCGATGCGAGCGGCGCGAGCTGGTAGGCCAGTTCGACGACGCGGCCCGCCAGCGCGAACCGCTCATTGTTGAACCCGGACTGCAACAGCAGCGCCTGGGCCGTGATGAGGTCGCGCGCCATGTCGAATGCGATGTCGTAGCCCGTCGGCAGGAAGCCGCCCGCGCTGCGTGCCCAGTTGTGCGTGGTCTCGAAGCGCGGCACAAAGCCGGCGCTGCCGCAACGCGTCCACATGCCGCGCGCCACGCCCATCAGTTGCGCATACGGCACCAGCACCACGGTGCGCGCCGCATGCAGCTCGCGTTCGGCGAGCGCGCGGACGATCCGCGCGACAACACCGTCGACGGGGTCGCACCACAGAGCGTGGACGGGGTGGCCTTCGTTCATGTTCTATCGAGGGGTTTGAGAGTGCGAGGACGTGATCCGCAAGGCCTTTGGCTATCGCCGTCATAGCGGCTGCGCATGGCACCCCGCCCCTTGGTTTCTGTCACAATGACCTGCACTTTAGCTGCACCGAAACTCTCTGCGCACAAGGACACATCACATGGCCAGCGAACTCATCAAACACATCTCCGATTCCTCTTTCGAAGCCGACGTGCTCAAGTCCAGCCAGCCGGTGCTGGTCGACTACTGGGCCGAATGGTGCGGCCCCTGCAAGATGATCGCCCCGATCCTGGACGAAGTGTCGGCCACCTACGAAGGCAAACTGCAGATCGCCAAGCTGAACGTGGACGAGAACCGCGACATCCCTGCCAAGTTCGGCATTCGCGGCATCCCCACGCTGATGCTGTTCAAGGACGGCCAGCTGGCCGCCACCAAGGTCGGCGCCATGAGCAAGGCGCAACTCACGGCCTTCATCGACCAGCAACTCGCATAAGCGACATTCGATCCGGCCAGCGCGCAATGCGCTTGGCCGGCGCGTTTTTCCTGTCATAATCTCCCACAGATCACCGGCCCTTTCAGGCAACCGGTTCGAGTTCCCCGGTTAGTGCAGCAGTTCTCGCTACACATTCAACCTCCCCCCGTTTTCCGTTTCGATTACCCCGCGAGGGGTCATTCCATGCACTTAAACGAACTCAAGGCACTCCACGTGTCTGAAGTCCTCAAGCAGGCTGAAGCGCTTGAGATCGAAAACGTCGGCCGCATGCGCAAGCAGGAGCTGATGTTCGCGATCATCAAGAAGCGCGCAAAGGCCGGCGAACAGGTTTTCGCCGACGGCGTGCTCGAAATCCTGCCCGACGGCTTCGGCTTCCTGCGCAGCCCCGACACCAGCTTCACCGCCAGCACCGACGACATCTACATCTCGCCGAGCCAGGTGCGCCGCTTCAACCTGCACACCGGCGACATGATCGAAGGCGAAGTGCGCACGCCCAAGGACGGCGAGCGCTACTTCGCGCTGACCAAGCTGGACAAGGTCAACGACGGCCCGCCCGAGCAGAACAAGCACAAGGTGATGTTCGAAAACCTGACGCCGCTGTTCCCCAAGGAGCAGATGAAGCTCGAGCGCGACGGCATCAAGGGCGAAGAGAACATCACGGGCCGCATCATCGACATCATCGCCCCCATCGGCAAAGGCCAGCGCGCCCTGCTCGTGGCGCCGCCCAAGAGCGGCAAGACGGTGATGATGCAGCACATCGCCCACGCGATCAGCGCCAACTATCCCGACGTGCACATGATGGTGCTGCTCGTGGACGAGCGCCCTGAAGAAGTGACCGAAATGCAGCGCACGGTGAAGGGCGAAGTCATCGCTTCGACCTTCGACGAGCCCGCAGCCCGCCACGTGCACGTCGCCGAAATGGTGATCGAGCGCGCCAAGCGCCTGGTCGAACTCAAGAAAGACGTGGTGATCCTGCTGGACTCGATCACGCGTCTGGCCCGCGCCTACAACAACGTCGTGCCCTCTTCGGGCAAGGTGCTGACCGGCGGCGTCGATTCCAACGCGCTGCAGCGCCCCAAGCGCTTCCTGGGCGCCGCGCGCAACGTGGAAGAAGGCGGCTCGCTGACCATCATCGGCACCGCGCTGATCGACACCGGCAGCCGCATGGACGAAGTGATCTTCGAAGAGTTCAAGGGCACCGGCAACTCCGAAATCCACCTGGACCGCCGCCTGTACGAAAAGCGCGTGTTCCCCTCGATCCAGCTCAACCGCAGCGGCACGCGCCGCGAAGAATTGCTGCTGGCCCCCGAGATCCTGCAGAAGACCCGCATCCTGCGTCAGCTCATGTACAACATGGACGAGATCGAGTCGATGGAGCTGATGCTCAAGAACATGAAGGCGACCAAGACCAACGTCGAGTTCTTCGACATGATGCGTCGCGGCGGCTGAGCGCCTCGCTCTCCCGCAAAAGCGCGTCGGCCCTCACAGGCCGACGCGCTTTTTTCATGGGCGCTCGATGCGGATGGCGCGGCCTTCGGCTGCGCTCTGGCGCCCAATGTCGAGCAGTTCCATCAGCGCGACGGCCTGCTCGGGCGGGACAGGGTTCGGACCATTGCCCAGGATCGCGTCGCGGACCGCGGCGTAGTAGTCGACATAGTTGCCGGCCCGCGTCGGCAATGCGCGGAAATGCGGCGCGCCGTCGCTGCCGATCAACGTGAGTTCGCCGTCCAGCGGATCGGCACCCCACCCCTCGGCGGGCGGACGTTGGCCGGCGCGCAACGCATCTTCCTGTGGATCGACGCCGTGCTTGACGTAGCTCCCGCGCGTGCCGTGCACGATGTAGCGCGGCGCCGCGTGGGCGGCGAGCGTCGTGGCGTGGAGCACTACGCGCAGGGGAGCGTGCGGGCCACTCTCGTAGCGCAGTACGGCATGGAAATAGTCCTCGACCAGTGCGCCGTCGCGCAAGGCGGCCGTGTCGAGTTGGAGCGTGTCGGGACGACCGAAGAGCTGCACGGCCTGGTCGACCAGATGAGCGCCCAGGTCCACCCACAGCCCCGATCCCGGCACCGGCTGCTCTCGCCAGCGCTCGCGAACCTCGGGCCGGAAGCGGTCGAAATGCGATTCCAGGTACACCGGCCGCCCCAGTTCGCCGCTAGCGAGAAGCTCCTTCAACGTCAGGTAGTCGGCGTCGAATCGCCTGTTCTGATAGACCGCCAGGACGCGATTGTTGCGCCGGGACAACAGCTCTAGCTCCCTGGCTTCGGCCACATCGAGCGTGAAAGGCTTGTCCACCACGACGTGTTTGCCGGCTTCCAGCGCAGCCTTGGCAACCGGGTGGTGCTGGGCATTGGGCGTGGCGACCACAATGAGGTCGATGTCCGCCCGGGCCACGAGCGCCGCCACGTCCGGCACCACGGCCACGCCAGGCCAGTCCGCGTGGACCTTGTGCGGCTGCGAACTTGCCACGGCCGCCAGTTCGAGCCCCGGAACCGCCGAAAGCACGGGCGCATGGAAGGTCTGGCCGGCGAAACCGTAGCCGACGAGGCCGGCGCGCAACGCTGTGGAAGTCATCTGTGGGCCACTTTTCGCTCAAAACGGCCAGTATGCGATAATCGCCGGCTCCGCGAAAAGTGCAGCCGGGCGTCCTGCCCAGCGATCCCCTCACCCCCGGGACAGCCGCCGACCCAGTCCATTTCGACCGTTGACGCGCTTGTGGCTCTCGCATCGACCGCGCATTGATTCCAACAGCGCAAAAGGAAAAACCATGGCAAAAGAAGGCATCCACCCGAATTACCGCGAAGTTCTGTTCGTCGACATGTCGAACGGCTTCAAGTTCGTGACCCGTTCGTGCGCGAACACCAAGGAAATGGGCAAGACCGACGACGGTCGCGAGCTCCCCCTGTTCAAGCTGGACACCACGAGCGAATCGCACCCGTTCTACACCGGCACGCAGAAGTCGGTCGACAACATGGGCGGCCGCGTCGAGAAGTTCCGCAACCGCTTCGGCAAGACCACCGGCGCTGCTTCGAAGTAAAGCACGCGCTTTGGCGTCGAGGGCAGCCCGGTTTACCGCGCTGCCCTTTTTCATTCCGAATCTCCTTTCGCCCTTTTGAACCAGCCCACTCCCGCGATCGTCGCCCAGAATGCCGTGCGCCGGCTGCCGCGCATCGCGCTGCTGCTGTTGTGTGCGGCCTACCTGCTGCCGGGCCTGGTCGGGCGCGGACCGTGGAAGAGCGCCGACATCACCGCCTTCGGCTACATGGCCGAACTGGCCCGAAGCACCGAAGGCATCGCGCGCTGGTTCGATCCCCTCTTGCTGGGCATGCAGCCCGAGACGCCCGCGCTGGTCCCCTACTGGATCGGCGCGATTGCGATCAAGCTCGCCCCCGCGTGGCTGAACCCCGATCTGGCCGTGCGATTCGTCTTCGCGCTGCTGCTCTGGGGCACCTTCACGGCCACGTGGTACGCCGTCTATTACCTCGCTCGCACGGCACGCGCCCAGCCGGTGGCGTTTGCCTTCGGCGGCGAGGCACGTCCGACCGACTACGCGCGTGCCATCGCCGATGGCGGCCTGCTCGCGCTGATCGCCTGCCTGGGCCTCGCCCAGCTCGGGCATGAAACCACGCCCGCCCTCGCCCAGCTGTACTTCGCCTCACACCTGTTCTACGGCGTGGCCGCACTGCCGTACCGCCGCGCCGGCCCAGCGATCGCACTGGTGATCGGCACGCTCGGCATGACATTGAGCGGTGCCCCCACCGTCGGGCTGGCGCTCGCTGTCGGCAGCGCGCTCTACATCGCCTATGAGCGGCACCTCGTCGCCCAGGCGGGGGCAGATGCAGGTTCCGACGATGGTCCCGGCTACACCCGCGGCGCCCTCTTCACGATGATCGGCGTCACGCTGCTGGCAGCGGCACTGGTGTTCGGCCTCGGCCTGTCGCAATGGAAGATCACGCTGGACGGCAACTCGATCGGCGGCGAAATCCGCAGCCAGGCCAAGCTGCTGCTCTGGTTCACCTGGCCGGTCTGGCCGCTCGCGATCTGGACGCTCTGGCGCTGGCGCCGCCAGCTCACGGCGCGCCATGTCGCGCTGCCGTTCTGGTTCGCACTCGTGCCGCTGGCCGCCACCTGGACCACCGACTACTCCGACCGCTCGCTGCTGCTCGCCCTGCCCGCCTTCGCCACGCTCGCGGCCTTCGCGCTGCCCACCTTCCGGCGCAGCGCCTCGGCGCTCATCGACTGGTTCAACGTGCTTTTCTTCAGCGGCCTGGCCGTGCTGGGCTGGCTCTACTGGATCGCCATGCTGACCGGCGTGCCGCGCAAGCCCGCAGCCAGCGTCGCGCGGCTGGTGCCGGGCTTCGTGGGCGAGTTCTCGCCGATCGCATTCGTGCTCGCGCTGGCCGCGACCATCGCGTGGTGCTGGCTTGTGCGCTGGCGCACCGGGCGCCACCGCGCCGCGCTCTGGAAGACGCTGGTGCTGCCGGCCGGCGGCACCGCGCTTTGCTGGATGCTGCTGATGACGCTCTGGCTGCCGCCCATCGACTACGCGCGCAGCTACCTGCCGCAGGTGCGCGCCGTCGCCGAGCGCGTGGGCCAGCCCAGCTGCATCGCCGAACTGGCACTCAGCCGGCCGCACATCGCGGCGCTGCGCCACCACGGCAACTTCAACCTGCAGCCCCTGCTGCTGGGCACCGACTGCCCCTGGCTGGTGGTGAGCCCCGACACGATCGAGCGGCTGCACACCATCATTCCGCTCGAGAAGTGGCGCTTCAGCGGCACCCTGCGCCGCCCCAGCAGCGCCGCGGACGACCTGCTGCTCTACCAGAAGATCGCGCCCTAAGAAGTCGTGAACGAATCCGTCATGCCCGCTCATCCCCCCAGGCGCACCCGCTCGGCGTTGCAAATGCTCGCCATAGCCCAAGCTATGGCTGCGCTTTGCGCCTTGATCGGGCGTGCCTGGGCAGGCTGCTCGGGCACGCCGAATTCATTCGCGCCTTCTGACCCGTGGCGGGCGAACGGGGACTGATCGCACGCCACGCCGGCACGGTGCTGGTCGGCCAGCTGGCCGTGATGGCCTTCGGCGTGACCGACACCATCATCGCGGGTCGCTATTCGGAGCACGCGCTGGCCGCGCTCTCGGTCGGCGCGGCCATCTTCGTGAGCGTGTATGTCTCGCTGATGGGCGTGCTGCAGGCGCTGCTGCCGGTGTGGGCCGAACTGCACGGCGCGGGCCGCAGCGGCGAGGTGGGCCGCTCGGTGCGGCAATCGCTCTACCTGGCCGGCATCGCCATCGCGGTGGGCATGGTGGCGCTGCTGCTGCCCGGCGGCGCCTTGCGCTGGACTCAGGTGCCGGCGGAGATGCGCAGCGAGGTCGAGGCGTATCTCGCGGTGCTCGCCTTCGCGCTGGCGCCGTCCCTGCTCTTCCGACTCTTCAGCACGCTGAACCAGAGCCTGGGCAAGCCGCAGCTAGTGACCTGGCTGCAACTGGCCTCGCTGGCGGTGAAGCTGCCGCTGTCTATCTGGTTCACCTTCGGCGGCGCGGGCCTGCCGGCAATGGGTCTCGTCGGCTGCGCGTGGGCCACGCTGTGCGTGAACTGGGCGATGCTCGGCTGCGCGGTCTGGTTGCTGCGCAGCAGCGCCTTCTATCGCGGCTATGCGCTTTGGGAACGCATCGAGCCTCCCGACTGGCATCAGATCCGCCAGTTCGCACGGCTGGGTGTTCCTGGCGGCCTGGCGGTGCTGGTGGAAGTGACCTCGTTCACGTTGATGGCGCTGTTCATCGCACGCCTGGGCACCGCGGCGGCGGCGGCGCACCAGATCGCCTCGAACCTGCTGGCGGTGGCGTACATGATGCCGCTCTCGCTCGCCATCGCGACCAGCGCGCGCGTGAGCTTCTGGCTCGGCGCCGGCGATCCCGCGAAAGCCCGGCACGCCTGTCGCCTCGGCTTCGAGCTGGCCATGCTGTGCGCCTTCGTCTATGCGGGCGCCATGGTCATGCTCCGCCACGAGCTCGCCAATGTGTATTCGGACAATCCGGCCGTGATCGCGCTGGCCGCCTTGCTGCTGCCCGTCGTCGCGCTCTATCACGTCGCCGATGCCCTGCAGACGCTGTGCGTGTTCGTGCTGCGCTGCTACCGCGTGACGCTGGCGCCACTGGTCATCTACTGCGCGATGCTCTGGGGTCTCGGCCTCGGCGGGAGCTACCTGCTGGCCTACCGCGGCCTCGGGCCATGGCCGGCGATGCAATCGCCGATGGCGTTCTGGATCATGAGCGCCGGCGCACTGGTGTTCACGGGCCTGCTGTTCAGCGCACTGCTGCGCTGGACGATGCACAAGCGGGCCGGCTGAAGAACACTGGCCCTCTGCGCAAGCTCACTTCGCCAGCACGCGCGCCTCGCGCACCCGCGTGGCCGGGAACACCAGCGCGAACCGGCTCCCCTTGCCCACCGTGCTCTCGATGCGCAATTCGGCGCCATGCCGCTGTGCGATGTGCTTGACGATCGCGAGGCCGAGCCCGGTGCCGCCGGTCTCGCGCGAACGGCTGCGGTCGATGCGGTAGAAGCGCTCGGTGAGGCGCGGAATGTGCTCGGCGGCAATGCCGGGGCCGGTGTCCTTCACCGCGTATTCGCCGCGTCCGTCGGGCAGCACCCGCCAGCTCACCGCCACCTCGCCACCGCCGGGCGTGTAGCGGATCGCGTTGCTCAGCAGGTTCGACATCGCGCTCTGCAATTCGGTCGGCGCGCCCGATATCTCGGACTCGGCATCGATGGTGAACGAGAGCCGATGGCCCAGCGGCGCAAGCCGGCCCGACAAGCCGCGTCCCTCGTCCTCGCACTGCGCCAGCAGGGCGCGGATGCGGATCCACTGGTTGCCCGAAGGCGATGCGCTGCCCTCCAGGCGCGACAGCGTCAGCAGGTCGTTCACCAGCGTTTCCATGCGGTGCGACTGCTGGCTCATCAGCGAGAGATAGCGCGTGCGCTCGTCCGCATCGAGCGGCAGGTTCTGCAGCGTTTCGACAAAACCCGCCAGCACCGTGAGCGGCGTGCGGATCTCGTGCGACACATTCGCCACGAAATCGCGCCGCATCGCCTCGGCCTGCTCCAGCGCCGTGATGTCGCGCGTGAGCAGCATGCGGCGGTTGCCCGCGTAGGGATGCACCTGCACCGACAGCCGCACCGGGTGGCTGCGCTGGTGCGTGTGGCCTGGGCCTGAGGCGTCGATGACGACGTCGCGGCTGTAGTTCCAGGACGCCAGATAGGCCACGAAGGCCGGATCGCGCACGAGATTGGCCAGGTGCTGCAGCAGGTCGCGCTCGGCATCGATGCCGAACTGGCCGGCGGCCGTCTGGTTGCACCATTCGATGCGGCCCTGCTCGTCGAGCAGGATCACGCCGTTGGGAGACGCCTGGATGGCGGCCAGAAACTCCTGCAGCCGGTCTACGGCCTGTCGGGTCTGCTGCTCGCGGTCGCGCAGCAGCTTGCGGATGCGTTCGGCCAGTTCGCCCCAGACACCGGGGCCCCGGGTCGGCAGGCCGGCGGCGTCGTTGCGCAGCACCTGCAGCAGCCGCTCGGCGCGCCAGGCATCGAGCCCGAGCCACAGCACTGCGCCCAGCCAGGCCCCCAGCCAGCCGAAATGCCAGCCAAAAATGCCGACAGCGCCCGCACCTATTGCAAGGGACGCTATTAAAAAAGTAGCAATTCGGAAAGGCATGGCGGGCGATTATCCGCGCCCGCGGCCAAGGGACGCCACGGTGTTCAAACCGTGACTTGGGCCGTCAGGCGGTAGCCTGCTCCCCGGACGGTTTCGACCATCGGTGCGGCCGCGCCCAACGATTCGCGCAGGCGCTTGACGTGCACGTCGACCGTACGTTCCTCGATGTAGACGTGGTCGCCCCACACCTTGTCGAGCAGCTGCGCCCGGCTGTGCACGCGCTCGGCGTGCTGCATCAGGTAGGCCAGCAGCTTGAACTCGGTCGGGCCGACCTTGAGCGCGGCGCCCTGCCAGGTCACGCGATGCGTGGAGGTGTCGAGCGCCAGTTCGCCGATTTCCACGCGCTCGGTCACCACTTCGGGCGCGCGGCGGCGCAGAACCGCACGGATGCGGGCCAGCATTTCCTGCGTGGAGAACGGCTTGGTGATGTAGTCGTCCGCGCCGGCATCCAGGCCTGCGACCTTGTCGGGCTCGTCGCCGCGCGCGGTCAGCATCAGGATCGGGACAGCCTTGGTGCGCGGGTCCTTGCGCCACTGGCGCGCAAGCTGCAGGCCGCTCTGGCCCGGCAGCATCCAGTCGAGCAGGATCAGGTCGGGCAGGAAGGCGTCGATTTCGCGTTGCGCCGCGGCACCGTCTTCCGACCAGATCGGCTCGAAGCCGTTGTGGCGCAGGTTGACGGCGATCAGCTCGGCGATCGAGGACTCGTCTTCGACGATCAGGACTCGGGGTTTTTTCATGCTTTCTTGAGAGAGTCTTGCTCTCCGTTATTGCAGCGCCGATTCGATCTCCTGCATCGAAGTGTGCCGCACATCGGCGCCCTTGACGATGTAGATGATGAACTCGGCGATGTTCTTGGCGTGGTCGCCAATGCGCTCGATGGCCTTGGCCAGGAACAGCAGGTCCAGGCTGGCCGAGATGGTGCGCGGGTCTTCCATCATGTAGGTGACCAGCTTGCGCACGAACCCGTCGAACTCCTTGTCGATCAGGTCGTCGTCCTTCAGGATCGACAGCGCCGCTGCCGTGTCCAGGCGCGCAAAGGCGTCCAGCGCGGTGCGCAGCAGGCCCGAGGCCAGGTCGGCCGCGATGCGCAGCTCGGTCGTGGGCAGCTGGCGGGCCGAACCGCTCTCGATGATCGACTTGACCATGCGCGCGATCTTGTTGGCCTCGTCGCCCACGCGCTCCAGGTTGGCGGTGGTCTTGCTGATGGCGATCAGGAGGCGCAGGTCGCGTGCGGTCGGCTGGCGGCGCGCGATGATCGACGAGAGCTCGCGGTCGATGTCGATTTCCATCGCATTGACGCGGTGCTCGGTTTCCATCACGCGGTCGGCCGCCTCGGCGTCGAACTGCAGCAGGGCGTACACCGCCTGGTGGATCTGCGACTCGACCATGCCGCCGAGCTCCATCACGCGCGACGAGACGCCGTTGAGTTCGCTGTCGAACTGGCTGGAAAGATGTTTCTCGCTCATGGTGTTGTCTCCTTAGCCGAAACGGCCGGTGATGTAGTCCTCGGTCTCCTTGCGCTGCGGCTTGAAGAACATCTGCTCCGTCGCGCCGAACTCGATCAGGTCGCCCAGATACATATAGGCGGTGTAGTCGCTGCAGCGGGCGGCCTGCTGCATGTTGTGCGTCACGATGACCACGGTGTACTCGTTTTTCAGCTCGGCGATCAACTCTTCGATCTTCGCGGTCGAGATCGGGTCGAGGGCGGAGCACGGCTCGTCGAGCAGCAGCACTTCGGGCTTGATCGCGATGCCACGCGCAATGCACAGGCGTTGCTGCTGGCCGCCGGAGAGGCCCGAGCCGCTTTGCTGCAGCTTGTCGCGCACTTCGGTCCAGAGGGCGGCCTTCTTCAGGGCCCACTCGACCCGGTCGTCCATCTCGCTGGCCGAGAGGTTCTCGAACAGCTTCACGCCGAAGGCGATGTTGTCGTAGATCGACATCGGGAACGGCGTGGGCTTCTGGAACACCATGCCGACCTTGGCGCGGATGAGCGCCACGTCCTGCTTGGAGGTGAGGAGGTTCTCGCCATCCAGGGCGATCGTGCCTTCGGCGCGCTGCTCGGGATAGAGCTCGAACATGCGGTTGAAGGTGCGCAGCAAGGTCGACTTGCCGCAGCCCGACGGGCCGATGAAGGCCGTGACCTTGTTCTCGGGAATCTCGAGGTTGATGCCCTTGAGCGCGTGGAATTTGCCGTAGTAGAAGTTCAGGTCCTTGACCGAGATCTTCGAGCGCGACGGTTGTGCGACGGTATTTGGCATTGCGAGCTTCTTCTTCAGTCAGTGTTTGGTGCGCGTGAGGACCCGCGCCAGGATATTGAGGGCGAGCACGGCGACGGTGATCAGGAACACGCCGGCCCAGGCCAGCTGTTGCCAGTTCTCGTACGGGCTCATCGCGAACTTGAAAATCGTGACCGGCAGGCTGGCCATGGGCTGGCTCACGTCGGCGGTCCAGAACTGGTTGTTCAGCGCGGTGAAGAGCAGCGGCGCGGTTTCACCCGCGATGCGCGCCACGGCCAGCAGGATGCCCGTGACCACACCGGCGCGCGCGGCGCGCAGCGTGATGCTGATGATGACCTTCCACTTCGGCGTGCCCAGCGCGTAGGCCGCTTCGCGCAGACCCGGCGGCACCAGTTGCAGCATGTTCTCGGTGGTGCGGATCACCACCGGAATCACGATCAGCGCGAGCGCCAGCGCACCGGCCAGGCCCGAGAAGGTCTTGAAGTAGGCCACCACCACGGCGTAGACGAACAGGCCGATCACGATCGAGGGCGCCGACAAGAGGATGTCGTTCACGAAGCGCGTGACTGAGGCGAGCCAGCCCTTGGGGTTGTACTCGGCCAGGTAGATGCCGGCCATGATGCCGATCGGCGTACCCACGAAGGTGGCGAGCATCACCATCACGAAGGAGCCGAAGATCGCGTTGGCGATGCCGCCCACTTCGTTCGGCGGCGGCGTCATCTCGGTGAAGGTGGCGATGGCGAGGCCACCGATGCCCAGGCGCAGCGTTTCCCAGAGGATCCACACGAGCCAGAACACCCCGAACACCATCGCGGCGAGCGACAGCGTGAGCGCGATCTTGTTGACGCGGTTGCGCGAAGCGAACTTGGCCTGGCGCGTCTCCGCGAGCGTCTTGGCGTTGATGAGGTCTTGCGCTGTACTCACGACTTGGTCCCTTCGCTCTTCTTCATCTTGGCCAGCAGGATCTTGGAAAGCGTCAGCACGACGAAGGTGATGAAGAACAGCACGAGGCCCAGATACATCAGCGCCGCCTGGTGCAGGCCTGCGCCGGCTTCGGCGAATTCGTTGGCCAGGGCCGAGGTGATGCTGTTGGCAGCCTCGAACACCGACAGCGAGTTGAGCTGGTTCATGTTGCCGATCACGAACGTGACCGCCATCGTTTCACCCAGCGCCCGGCCGAGGCCGAGCATGATGCCGCCGATCACACCCGCCTTGGTGTAAGGCAGCACGACCTTGGAGACGACCTCCCAGGTGGTGGAGCCCAGGCCGTAGGCCGACTCTTTCAGGAGCGGCGGCGTCACCTCGAACACGTCGCGCATCACCGAGGCGATGAACGGGATGATCATGATCGCGAGGATGATGCCGGCCGACAGGATGCCGATGCCCACGGGCGGGCCGGACACCAGGGCGCCGAGGTACGGCACGCCGGCGAGCAGCTTCTGCAGCGGCTGCTGCACCCAGGTCGAGAGGATCGGGCCGAACACCAGCAGGCCCCACATGCCGTACACGATGGACGGCACGGCGGCGAGCAATTCGATGGCCGTGCCCAGCGGGCGCTTGAGCCAGTTGGGCGACAGCTCCGTCAGAAAGAGGGCAATGCCGAAGCTCACCGGCACCGCGATCACCAGGGCGATGAACGAGGTGGCCAGCGTGCCGTAGATCATCACGAGGCCGCCGTACTCGTTCTGCACCGGGTCCCACACGCTGTTGGTGAGGAAGCCGAGGCCGTACTTCGAGATGGCGGGCCATGCGCCGGCGACGAGCGACACCAGGATGCCGATCAGCATCGCAAGCGTCAGGAGCGCGGCGCCCTTGGCGGCCCAGCCGAACAGGCGATCGGCCATCGGGCCGGAACGCGGCGCCTTCACCGGCGGTGGAAGCGCAGTGGCGCGGCCACGGTCGGCCGCGAGGTCGTACGTGGCGGCAGCAGGAAGAGTGGATGACACGGGTCGCTCCGGCAAAGACGAAAGCGGCGCGTCCTCGAGCGAAGTGCTGCTCATGGATGCGCCGTTCTGGACTGGTGGGTGGGTTGCTTACTTGAACGCGACGGGCTTGCCCGATGCGTCCTTCACTTCACCCCACGACTTGGCGATGGTGGCCTTCACAGCGTCGGGCATCGGCACGTAGTCGAGGTCGTCGGCGGTCTTGTCGCCACCCTTGTAGGCCCAGTCGAAGAACTTGAGCACGGTGGTCGCGTTGGCGGGCTTGTCCTGCACCTTGTGCAGCAGGATGAAGGTGGCGCCGGTGATGGGCCATGCGCCCTTGTCGGCCTGGTTGGTCAGCACCTGGTAGAAGCTCTTGTTCCAGTCGGCAGCGGCGGCGGCGGCCTTGAAGGCGCTGTCGTCGGGCGAGACGAAGTTGCCGGCGGCGTTCTGCAGCTGGGCATAGGTCATCTTGTTCTGCTTGACGTAGGCGTACTCGACGTAGCCGATCGAGTTGGGCAGGCGGTTCACGAAAGCGGCGACGCCTTCGTTGCCCTTGCCGCCCGCGCCGGTGGGCCAGTTCACGGCCGTGCCTTCGCCGACCTTCGACTTCCACTCTGCATTGACCTTGCTCAGGTAGTTGGTGAACAGGAAGCTGGTGCCCGAACCGTCGGCGCGGCGAACCGGGGCGATGGCGGCGTCAGGCAGGGCGAGCGAACCGTTCAGCGCCTTGATGGCGGGGTCGTTCCACTTGGTGATCTTGCCCAGGTAGATGTCACCCAGGACCTGGCCGTTGAGCTTCAGCTCGCCCGGCTTGATGCCGGTGATGTTCACCACGGGGATCACGCCGCCGATGACGGTAGGGAACTGCATCAGGCCCTTGGCCTGGAGTTCGTCGTCCTTCAGGGGAGCGTCCGAGGCACCGAAATCGACGGTCTTGGCTTCGATCTGCTTCAAGCCAGCGCCCGAACCGACCGACTGGTAGTTGATCTTGACGCCGGTGGCCTTGTTGAAGTCCGAAGCCCACTTGGCATACAGCGGTGCGGGGAAGCTGGCGCCGGCACCGGTCACGTCTTGTGCGAGGGCGGGAATGGAGAACAGCGCGGCCACGAGACCGGCGGTTGCAAATTTGAACGTCGTTTTCATGAAGCTTCCTTTTAGAAGTAAGAAGTAGTCCCTTTCGGGCTTGGGACGGACTCTAGAAAGCTTGTGTGACATCAATATGACACCCCGCTGTCGAGGGAAAATGCCGGTGTTTCCCCTTCGGGACGTGTGACGCTGTCACACAACCGTCATGCACCGCGCCTAGCCTTCCCGACCTCGCCACTGAGCGATTCGGGACGCGGTGCGCCTGCCACGGCGCTACGATCAAAGACAACACCGCCCTCTTCACCAGAACTACATGCAAAACGGCACCCGCCTCGCGGCAGTCGATCTCGGCTCCAACAGCTTCAGGCTCGAAATCGGACAGGTCGACCACGGCCAGATCCACCGCACCGAGTACCTGAAGGAAACAGTGCGCCAGGGCAATGGCCTGGACAGCGCCCGCAACCTCACGACCGAAGCCATGCAGCGCGGCTGGGATGCGCTGGCGCGTTTCGGCGAGCGGCTGGCCGGCTTCAAGCGCTCGCAGGTGCGCGCCGTCGCCACGCAGACGCTGCGCGAAGCGCGCAACCGCGAAGAATTCTTGCTGCGCGCACGCACCATCCTGGGTTTCGGCATCGACGTGATCCCCGGCCGGGAAGAAGCCCGTCTTATCTACCAGGGCGTGGCGCACATGCTCCCGCACACCGACGCCTCGGACAGCGAACGCAGGCTGGTGGTCGACATCGGCGGGCGCTCCACCGAAATGATCATCGGCCGCTCGCTCCAGGCCGAGCTGATGGAGTCGTACCGCGTGGGCAGCGTCGCCTGGTCGATGAAGCACTTCGCCGAAGGCCAGTTCACCCCCGCCGCCTTCCGCGCCGCCGAAGTGGCCGCCAAGGCGGTGCTCGATGACGCGCTCGGCAGCTACACCCGTGACCAGTGGGACGTGGCGTACGGCGCCTCGGGCACCATCGGCGCGGTCGGAGACGTGCTGGCCGCGGCCGGCGCCGAGCCTGGCCTCGTCACCCGCGAGGGCCTGGACTGGCTGCTGGACCGCCTGCTCAAGGCCGGCAGCGCCGACAAGCTGCGCATCGACGGCATGCGCGAAGACCGCAAGGCCGTGATCGGCGGCGGCGTGAGCGTGCTGCGGGCGGTGTTCGATCTGCTCGGCATCGAAGAAATGAAAGTCGCCCAGGGCGCGCTGCGCCACGGTGTGCTCTACGAACTGCTGGAGCGCGACGAGAGCGTCGCCGACATGCGCACCGCCACGGTGGCGCGGCTCGCCACGCGCTTCGCGGTCGATGCCGCACAGGCCAGGCGGGTGGGCGATGCCGCCGCTTCTCTGTTTGTTCAGCTCGCCCCCGCCGCGCGCGGCGGCAGCACCTCCAACCGCGCTGGCCGCGCATTGCGCAAGCTCGGATGGGCCGCGCAACTGCACGAGATCGGCGCGCTGGTGTCGCACAGCGACTATCACAAGCACGGCGCCTACATCCTGGACAACACCGACGCGCCCGGCTTCGCGGTGAACGAACTGCATGCGCTCGGCCAACTGGTGCTGGGACAGCGCGGCAAGCTGCGCAAGCTCGAGGCCTCGCTCGACGACGAGACCTTCGTGATGCAACTGCTGGCGCTTCGGCTGGCGGTGATCCTCTGCCACGCGCGGCGCGACCCCGATCCGCAGGCGCTGCACCTCGCGGCGCTGGGCGCACGGGCGTTCACCATCGTGTGCGCACCGGATTGGGCCGAGGCCTATCCGCAGTCGGCGCACCTTCTGCGCGAGGAAGTGCTGGCCTGGCAAAAGACCAGCAACTGGCGCGTGGAACTGAGCGGCGTTTGACTTAAAGGAGCTCGGGCGACTGCACCGTCACCACGACGGTCTGCACGTCGCCGTCGCGCTCGCGGGTGCGAATCCACCACAGCGCACCCTTGCGCACCGGGCAGCTGTCCTGCTTGAGGCCCAGCAGGAGCGAGATCGCCTGCCCCACCGAGGGCTGGTGGCCGATCATCAGCACCACCGACTTGCCGTTGGGCCAGCCGGCCGCGCCCAGCAGCGCATCGGCCGTGGTGTCGGGTGCCAACTCGTTGCGCAGCTTGTACTTGCGGCCCAGCGCCAAGGCGGTCTGCTCGCAGCGCCGCGCGGGGCTGCAGATGATGCGGGTGCCGTCGGGCAGTTGCCGGTCGAGCCAGCTGGCCATGCGCTTGGCCTGCTTTTCGCCACGTGCGGTGAGCGAGCGCTGCATGTCGTCGCAACCCTCGGTCCAGTCCTCGGCTTCGGCGTGGCGCCAGAAGATCAAGTCCATGGTCATCGTCTTTCGGTCTTCAGTTGCTGGATGCATCGCCATGATGCCCTCGCGATGCATAGCGGTTCATGAGCGCGGTCTGGGCACCGTGGGCCTCGATGGCGCGCGATGCGCCCTCTTCGCCCGGGTGCGTGTCGCGGTCGACGCGCGCGTAGATGCCGTCGCCGCCCAGGTCCCAGGCGTCGCGGCCGTCGTGCAGGTAGGCCACCAGGCATTCGTCGATCAGGCGCTGGCGCAGGCCCGGGTCGGTCACGGGCCAGGCCAGCTCGATGCGCCGCATCATGTTGCGGTTCATCCAGTCGGCGCTCGAGAGATAGAGCGACTCGTCCTCGCCATTGCGGAAATAGAAGACCCGCGAATGCTCCAGGAAGCGCCCGATCACCGAGCGCACGCGGATGTTGTCGGTGAGCCCCGGCACCTGCGCCGGCAGCGTGCAGGCGCCGCGCACGATGAGGTCGATCTTCACGCCCTTCTGCCCCGCGAGGATCAGCGCGGCAATCAGTGCGTCGTCGGTCAGCGCGTTCATCTTGGCGACGATGCGCGTCGGCTCGCCGTTCGATGCCGCCAGGCCCAGCGCATCGATCTGCGCGACCAGGTTCTTGTGCAGGTCGAAGGGCGCGAGCCACATGCGGTTGAGCTTGGGCAGGCGGCTCTGGCTCGCCAGGTGGACGAACACGGCCTCCATGTCGGCCGTGAGCAGCGGATCGGCCGTGAGATGGCTGATGTCGGTGTACAGGCGCGCGGTGCGCGGGTTGTAGTTGCCGGTGGAAAGATGGCCGTAGCGGCGCAGCTGCTTGCCCTCGCGGCGCGTCACCAGCAGCATCTTGGCGTGGGTCTTGAGACCCACCACGCCGTACACCACCTGCGCGCCGATCGACTCCAGCATTTCGGCCCAGTTGATGTTGGCCTCTTCGTCGAAGCGCGCCTTGAGCTCCACCACCACGGTGACTTCCTTGCCGCGGCGCACGGCCTCGCGCAGCAGGTCCATCAGCTCCGAATCGGCGCCGGTGCGGTAGATGGTCTGCTTGATGGCCAGCACCTGCGGGTCGAGCACCGCTTCGCGCAGGAAGGCGAGCACGCCGTCGAAGCTCTCGAAGGGCTGGTGGATCAGCACATCACCGCGCTGCAGTCGCTCGAAGAACGACTGGGCGGGTGACAGCGTGACGGGATACGACGCCGAATACGGCGGAAAGCGCAGTTGCGGCTCGTCGATGAGGTCGATCAGCTGCGTGAGACGGGCCAGGTTCACCGGCCCGTGCACCCGGTACAGCGATTCGGGCGGCAGGTTGAACTGCGCCAGCAGGAAGCTCGCGAGCGATTCGGCGCAGCTGGCCGACACCTCCAGGCGCACGGCCTGACCGTAGTGGCGGTGCTGCAGGCCCTGGCGCAGCGCGGTACGCAGGTTCTTGACGTCTTCCTCGTCCACCGCCAAGTCGGAGTGCCGCGTAACGCGGAACTGCGAGAAGTCGCCCACCTCGCGGCCCGGGAACATGCTCGACAGATGGGCCCGCACCACGCTCGACAGCGCCACGAACAGCGTCTTGCCGTCCGACACCTTGGCAGGCATGCGGATCAGCCGCGGCAGCACGCGCGGCAGCTTGACGATCTGGATCGGGTTCTCGCGCCCGAAGGCGTCCTTGCCGCCCAGCCGCACGATGAAGTTGAGCGACTTGTTGGCCACCTGCGGGAAGGGGTGCGCCGGGTCCAGCCCGACGGGAATCAGCAGCGGGCGCACCTCGCGCTCGAAATACTCGCTCACCCATTTGCGCTGCGCGGGATTGCGCTCGCCATGGGAAATGATGTGGATGCCGTGCGTCGCGAAGGTCGGCATCAGCTCGTCGTTGTACAGCGCGTACTGGCGTGCCACCAGCTTGTGCGCCGCCTCGGCCAGCTGCTCGAACGAATCGACGGTGTAGGTGCCCTTCTGGTCGCCGGCGCTGCCGGCGATCAGGTGCGGCGCGGCACGGACCTCGAAGAACTCGTCGAGGTTGGAAGACACGATGCACAGGTAGCGCAGCCGCTCGATCAGCGGAACCTCGGGCCGATGGGCCCAGTCGAGCACGCGCTCGTTGAACGACAGGATGCTGTGATCCCGGTCGAGCAGGGAGAAGGCAGGTGCCGCGACGGCGGGCGACCGGTCTGCGGAGGCTGGTGACATGGACACTGATTCTGGAGCAAGCGGCACGGGAGCAGACGTAGGCGGAAATATGACAGTGTCGATGTCATTTGTGACAGTTGAATGACGCTCGCGTGACGCAGCATCCCCAGCCCTGTGCGGCTCCATCATGCCCGGAGGGAGGGCGGACGGCCCGTCGTCAGGACGGACAGCCGCCGGTTTCATGCGCCGAGAAAGTGCTTGCGGTAGCGCGCCGGCAGGTCGTCGATGCGCATCAGCATCGGCAGGTCGGCGGCGTTGAAGTCCGGATCCCAGGCCGGTGCGCCCAGCACCTTGGCGCCCAGGCGCAGGTAACCCTTGATGAGTGCGGGCGGTTCCACGTCGAGCGTGCTGTCCAGCCGTTCGACCGGCAGCGGCAGCCGCGGCTGCACCTGGTACTGGATCGGCGCCATGTGGCTGGCCGAGACCTGCCGCCAGATGCTGGCCGCCGCGTCACCATTCGTCACACCGTTGTGCGACATCGGAATGCTCGCGCAGCCGATCATGGTGTCCAGCTTGTTGCGGTGCATGAAGCCGGCCAGCGCGCCCCACAGGGCGAGGATCACGCCGCCCTGGCGGTGTTCGGGGTGCACGCAGCTGCGGCCCAGTTCGACCATGCGCTCGCGCAGGTCGCGCAGGCGGGTCAGGTCGAATTCGGTGTCGCTGTAGGTGCTGCCGACGCGGCGCGCCTGCGCCGGCGTCAACACGCGGTAAGTGCCGATGACCTGGTTGGTGAGCTCGTCGCGCACCAGCAGGTGCTCGCAGAAATCGTCGAACAGGTCGATGTCGTGGCCGGCCAGCGGCGAGGAGACGCGGGCGCCCATTTCGCCGACGAACACGTCGTAGCGCAGGCGCTGCGCGGCGCGCACGTCGTCGAGATGGCGGGCCCAGCCGACCGTGATGCCCTGTTTGGCTTCGACAGGCGGGGGAAGAATGACGGCGGGTGCCTGCGGCACCGACACACGGGCCGTGGTGGAAGCACCGGCGGCAGCGACGACCGTGGGCGCAGGCCACAAGGCCGCGCGCAGCCCGATCTGCGAAAGCGGAAACGTCGGGTTGGGCAGTTCTTTCATGGGGAACCCTTTCTGCCGAGGGAGTCTCCGCACCTGCGATGAAGCCGGCGTGTCAGGAAGATTGCATGCGCATGACGGTGTTACAGGCACACTTCGTCGTCTAATGCGAT
The DNA here is from genome assembly GCF_030812215.1 of Variovorax boronicumulans. GTDB lineage: Bacteria > Pseudomonadota > Gammaproteobacteria > Burkholderiales > Burkholderiaceae_C > Variovorax > Variovorax boronicumulans_C. The sequence goes on from NZ_JAUSSG010000010.1 coordinate 323,331, forward strand.
GGATTCGCGACATGGAGCTTGGAACACATGGCCACCGCAGCAAACGGCACCGACAGCAGCCGCTTTCACCAGACCTTTCCCGTCCTCAATGACACCGAGATTGCGCGCATCGCGCGCTTCGGCAGCGTGCAGCAATTCGCGCGCGGCGAGCGGCTTTTTACCGCCGGAGAAACCGGCCCCGGCATGTTCGTGCTGCTCAAGGGCGTGGTCGCTGTCACACAGCGCGACGGGCTCGGGCGCGTGGTGCCGATCGTGCGGCAGGGCCCGGGCGAATTTCTGGCCGAAGTCGGCCAGTTGAGCGGCCGCCCTGCCCTGGTCGACGGACATGCCGACGAAGACGTGGAGGCGCTGCTCGTATCGCCCCAGCAACTGCGCGCATTGCTGGTGGCCGAAGCCGATCTGGGCGAGCGCATCACCCGCGCGCTGATCCTGCGGCGCGTGGCACTGATCGAATCCGGCGCGAGCGGGCCGGTGCTGATCGGCAAGCCGCAGTCGGCCGACATGGCGCGCCTCGAAAACTTCCTGCGGCGCAACGGCTATCCCTATCACCTGGTCGATGCGGCCGAAGACCCCGACGCCGCTGCGCTGCTCGAACAATATGGCACCTGCCAGTTGCTGGCCGTGTGCCCCGACGGCTCGGTGCTGGTGAACCCGGCCGAGGACGCGTTGGCACGCTGCCTCGGCATGGTCGATACCGTCGAGCACAACGAGCTGTTCGACGTGGCCGTGGTCGGCGCGGGGCCGGCCGGCCTCGCCACCGCCGTGTACGCCGCCTCCGAAGGCCTGCGCGTGATCGTGCTCGACTGCCGCGCCTTCGGCGGCCAGGCCGGCGCCAGCGCACGCATCGAGAACTACCTGGGTTTTCCGACCGGCATCTCGGGCCAGGCGCTCGCGGGGCGGGCCTTCGTGCAGGCCCAGAAGTTCGGTGTCGAGATGCTGATTCCGGCGAAGGTCACGTCGCTGGACTGCTCGCGCGAGAACGAACACGAGAGCCTCGGAATCGCGCTGGCCGACGGCCGCACGATCCACGCGCGCACGGTGGTCATCGCGAGCGGCGCCCGCTACCGGCGCCCCGACGTTCCACGCCTGGCCGAATTCGAAGGCCGCGGCATCTGGTACTGGGCCTCGGCCATCGAAGCGAAGATCTGCTCGCAGCAGGAAGTGGCGCTGGTCGGCGGCGGCAACTCGGCGGGCCAGGCGGCCGTGTTCCTCTCGCGTCATGCGGCCAAGGTCAACGTGCTGGTGCGCGGACCATCGCTGGCGGCGAGCATGTCGCGCTATCTCATCGACCGCATCGAGGCCACGCCCAACATCGAGTTGCAGCCCCACACCGAACTCGTGCGCCTGCATGGCAGCTCCGACGAAGGCCTCACGGGCGCAACATGGCGCTGCCACACGAGCGGCAACGAGCACGACTGCGCGGCGCGCAACATCTTCCTGTTCGTCGGCGCCGAGCCCGAGACGTCGTGGCTCGAAGGCTGCGCCGTCGCGGTCGACAAGCACGGCTTCGTGCTGACCGGCGCGGCGGCGAGCAGCGGCTTTCCAGCGCGGCCAGCCACGGCGCTCGAATCCAGCGTGCCCGGCGTTTTCGCCGTGGGCGACGTGCGCTCGGGTTCGGTCAAGCGCGTGGGCGGCGCGATCGGCGAAGGTGCGGCGGCGGTGGCGCTGATTCACCAGCACCTGTCGCAGTCGACAGCCGTGGCCTGACCCCCTCAATCTCACTCAACCAGATATCAAGGAGTTCTTCGGTGCCCATCAAAGCCTGCGACCACGTGCCCGCCACCATCGCGCAACCCCACACCCAGCGCGGCTGCGAAGACTGTCTGAAGACCGGCGACACCTGGGTGCATCTGCGCCTGTGCGTGCACTGCGGCCACGTGGGCTGCTGCGACTCGTCGAAGAACCGGCATGCCACGCGGCATTCGCAGGCCGAGGGACATCCGGTCATTCAGTCGCTGGAGCCCGGCGAAGACTGGATGTGGTGCAACACGCACCGGCTGCAGGTGGGCTGACGCGCACTGCCGCAAGGCGAATTCCCGCGCCGGCACGGGTTTGGAATCGCACGTATAAGCTGCGGCCCTCCCGTCACATCCCTTCCTTCCCGGAGCCCGAGACATGCCCGCATCGCCCATCGAGGTCTATTCCTGGCCCACGCCCAACGGCCACAAGATTCACATCATGTTGGAGGAGTGCGGCCTGCCCTACCGTGCGCACCCGGTGAACATCGGCAAGGGCGACCAGTTCGCGCCCGAGTTCCTGCAGATCAGCCCCAACAACAAGATCCCCGCCATCACCGACCCCGACGGTCCGGACGGCAAGCCGATCTCGCTGTTCGAGTCGGGCGCGATCCTCGTCTACCTCGCGGGCAAGACCGGCAAGTTCCTGCCCACCGGCGACCGCGAACGCTACGACGTGCTGCAGTGGCTCATGTTCCAGATGGGCGGCGTCGGCCCCATGCTTGGCCAGGCGCACCACTTCCGCCTGTACGCGCCCGAGAAGATCGCCTATGCGATCGACCGCTACACGAACGAGGCGCGGCGCCTCTACGGCGTGATCGACAAGCAGCTGTCGAAGAACAAGTTCATCGCCGGCAAGAGCTATTCGATTGCCGACATCGCCATCTTCCCGTGGCTGCGCAGCTGGGAAAACCAGGGCATCACCCTCACCGACTTCCCGCACCTGAAGGCCTGGTTCGACGGCATCGCCGCGCGCCCGGCCGTGCAGCGCGGCGTGAAAGTGCTGGCCGATCTGCGCCAGCCGCTCACCGGCGACAAGGAGCGCCAGGTTCTTTTCGGCAAGACTCAATACGAGAAACGCTGAGAAAGCTCAAGACCCGGTCAATATCCGGGCTAGAATAGAAGGCTTGTCGGGGTGTAGCGCAGCCTGGTAGCGCATCTGGTTTGGGACCAGAGGGTCGAAGGTTCGAATCCTTTCGCCCCGACCAAGTTTTCTTTTCAGTGTTTTCGTTTTTGCTTCTGTCCGGCCCGGAATCTGCCCGTAGCTCAGTTGGATAGAGCACCTGCCTTCTAAGCAGGTTGTCGGGGGTTCGATCCCCTCCGGGCAGGCCAATCACCCATTTCATGCAGCTTCACGCTGCCTCAGAACTCGCACTTCTCACAGGGGGTGGCGGGTTTTTCTTTGCCTCTCGCGATGTCGGGCCGTAGCATCGAATCTTCGTAATTTGTCGGTACTTCTTCAGGTACCTGCACGTGGCCTGAATCCAGGTACCGACAGCACGGAGATCACCATGCCATTGACCGACACATTCGTGAGGCACGTAAAGCACAAGGGTGTCGGCGCCAACGCAACTAGAGGCTGGCCAGTATTCCGGTTGAGGATGCCTCGGCGGCCAGCTTGCCCTCCGGGTTGTAGAGCGCAGCTTCGAGGAACGCAATGCGCTTGCCACGCTTGATCACCCGCCCTTCGACCCACCCCTCACCCGGGCCGACCTTTTCATAGAAGCTCACCTTGATTTCGAGACTGAAGACAGTCTGCAGATGCTCCGAGTCGTGCATCACGGCATGGGCCATGGCGGCATCGAGCCAGGCGGTGATGAATCCGCCCTGGGCGATGGTGCCGTTCGTATGGCAATACTCGCGTCTTACCGTGAAGGCGGCCCGGAGCGTCTTGCGCTCTGGCGACCACCCCGTCACGTGGAAGTTGCCCATCGATTCGGCCAATGCTTGGCCAGAGCGAATACGTGCTTCTAGATCGTCGTTCATTGAAATCGTCCGCTGATGAAATCAGCGGCCATTCTCATCTGAAGCCGGGCGGTCTTTCGCCTTCGTTCTTGCGGTTCATCCCCCGCCCTGGGGCTGCAGCTGCTCTATGGCATTGCCGCAAGGAGCGGCTGCTCTGGTCTTGCGACGTTGACGACTAGAAGTTGTCCGCAGTGAATCTCGGGATATCGCGCGCCATGGCCAACAAGGCCTGCGCTCGGCTGGCCACGAACTGAGCAAGGCCCTGCACGAACGCGACTTCCTCTCCCATGTACACGGGGTCCGCCGCCTGCGCGGGCGCCTCTTGAAGTGCGAACTCACAGAGTCGCGTCAGCTCGCGTGCGAAATACCTGCGTTCAACGCCCATGCGCACGCAGAAGTCTGCAAGCGCGAACGAGCGCACTGCTTCCAGCTCGAACTCATCCCCGAATGCCATCGCCAGGTCGTGATGGAACGCCGCGTACTGCACGACGCTCACCAGGTCATACAGCGGCGTCGGCGTGAGCCCTGCGCGGTCGACGAAGAACGAGATGTTCTTGCCGTGCGAATCGCTGTTGCCGAAGAGCAGGGTCGCGACCGCCCAAAGGACTAGGCGCTGCATCCCCAGCGCCGGTTCGACAAACCCGGACCTGAGTGTGCCGAGCTTTTCGAAACTGGCGCCATCGCGAATGTGCCGCACCTCCGGTTGATCCCCCAAGTTGCGCTCGTACTTTGCACTCACCGACAGATCCAGCGCCTGACACCCATCAATGATGTGCAACCGCTCGACACCGTCCGGCGTCCTGCGGCGGTCGAATCGCTCGATGCTCAAGACCGGCGACGGCACCCGCAGGATGCTCACGCGCGCGGCACCAGGCGCCTTCCAGCGCCGCATGCTGATGCGGTTGGTCAACTGCATGCAGAAATGCTCGTTGGCCACCATGCACCTTGCTTCCTCGCGCACAGGCTCCGGTTTGAGGATGTGCGTAGACGACAGCACCCCGTCGACCAGGAACAGTTGGTCTTCTTCGATGGCCACCAGAAGCTTGTCCTGGTGCCCCGCGATGGACATGCGTACTTTGCCGTCCCACCGATTGAAGGGTTCGTTCGCACGGTTGTCGATCCGTGCCTGCAGTTCTTCGAACGGCAGGTGCCGGCGCAGTGGCTCCTGCTCGCCCGGCACTTGGCCGGCAGCGATAAAGCTCAGCGCGCCAGCAGTCTCATGTCCGAGGTGGCGAAGAAGCCCGAAGACGTTGTTGCGCGCCACTCGAGCATCGCTGGCTGCCACAACCAGTGCCTCGCCTTCAGGGAGCAGGTTCTCCAGGAAACGGCGGATGGCCTGCGGCGCCGCGCCCCCCTCCAAGGGCAAATATGGCGAGAGCGGATACCGGCTTGGCAACGCCCGCCAAGCAACGTCATAGTCAAAGCGGAAGGCATCCTGAGCCGGGTCATAGCCCAGCGTGCCGACGCGCACGGCTCCCGTGTAGACGCCCAGGATGTACCCTTTCATCATCGACCCTCGCTCGCCGGCCGGTCAAGCGCTGCTTCTAGGACGGGAATGTCGGTCTTGGGCACGACGAGCATGCGAAGGCCCAGGCTCTCCAGCACGAGCATGAGCTTGTCCGCGGTCACCGGCTTGCCGTTCTCCAGACGCGAAAGCAAGTCGCTGGAAACTCCACTGAGGGAAGCTGCGTCGTCGATGCGCATGCGCGACTGGGCGCGTCGATTTCGCACGAGCTTGCCAAGTTGCTCGAGTGAAGCAGCGGCTGGACTCAGGTTCTGCTGGAATTCAGGAAGCGTGCGGGCCATATAGTTCCGATTTTCCGAAACTATAGCGCAAAAATCGAAATTTACCATTAGTTTCGATATACCGAAACAATCCGCTATCCGCGTTGCTACAGGCATTTGTTTCGGTATAGCGAAACAGATCTCGCGCGAATGACAAGTATCACGCGGGCGTGAAGATCTCCTTCGAGCATTTTCCTGCGCTATCCGATCCCCACCAGTGCCTTGACCGTCTTCAGCGAGCCCTTGCTGCCAAGCTCCCGTTTCGCCATCTGCAGCGAAATCTGTCGTGTCGTCAATAAGGCTTGCCAGCGCGAAACCGATGCCTCCCCTTCGGTGTTAGACAAGATCTTTCGGTGCGTCAACTTTCTCCAACTCGGACTTGATTGTTCGCAGGGGAAGGTATATGCGACTGATGAAGCCGCGAAGGTCTGGACATTGCGGGCGCCCTATTCGACCTCGTCTGCTGGCTCGGTGAGTTCATTGCCCCAGGACTCAACCAATTGCTGAACAATTTCTGCGACAACGCGGCACGCCGGTGAGAGCTTGCCTTGCTTCGGAAAAGCCAAGGTGACGTGTCGGAGAAGATCAGGCTTCACCAGCTTGCTGGCTTGCAGACGGCCACTCTGCAGTTCTGCGGTTATCGAGTATGGGCCGAGCACCGAGTACAGGCCTGGCGTCTGAGCCACGAGTTCTTTCTGCACCGTCAACGAGTCCGCCTCAGCGACAGACGCGAGCTTGAAGCCCAGGCTGCGCGCGGCCTCGTCAAGTGCCTCGCGCCAATGGCTGGGTCGTCGGGGAAGAACCAGCTTCAGTCCTGACAGACGAGAGAAGTTCACCGTGGCCTCTCGCGTGATCTCATCGCCAGGAGCGGAGACCAAGTACGTATGCGCAACGCTCAGCAACTTCTCCTCGCGGCCACTCGGGCGGTTGAAGCGAAAGAGGATCGCCATGTCGACGACGCCGGTGTCCAGCATCGTGTCGAGTTCAATGCCTTGAGATTCGGCAATGTTGAGACGAATACCCGGATGCTCCGAGTGCAGCCGCTCGAACAACCGGGTCACCAATGGATGTGCAGCCGAAGGAATGATGCCCATCCGGACTTCGCCGAGCAGCTTGCCGGACTCCGTGCGCAGTTCCTCCGTAAGGCGTTCCGTTTCCTGAAGCCATGAGCGCAGTCGCACGACAGCCCGTGCGCCCAGTTCGGTCAGGGCCACACCCCGGCCTGTGCGGCGAAAGAGCGGGCCACCCAATGCCGCTTCGAACTCACTGATCTGGCGACTGACGTGCGATTGCACCGTCTGGCGGCGTGCAGCCACCTTACTGAGGCTGCCGGCCTCCACCACCTCGAGGAAGAGTTTGACGCTTGCGATGTTCATAGGGATTTCCCTCATGAGCCATGCCTAAATTGGCAAGTCTGAAACCTTTGGATTCTATCTAGGCGGATGGCCCGCCGATTTCTACATTTGGTCCACGCGTTCACACAACGCACTTCCTCTTCCCAACCCACAGAGTTCTATCCAAGGAGACACCCTTGAAACTAGCCAGCTTCAAACATGACGGGCAGGCCACCTACGGCGTGGTGCAGGCCGACCGCTACTTGCAGCCTCCGGCAGACTTTCTCCACCGTTATCCGGACCTCGCAGCGGTACTCCGCGCCAACGCACAACGCGAGCTTGAACAGGCCGCGGCCAGCAGCGGCCTATCGGTGCAAGCCGCAGCGACGCAGGCTCTGCCGGTTCTGCCTACCCCGCAGAAGTTCATCTGCGTCGGCCTGAACTACAAGACCCACGTCGCCGAAACCAAGCGCGACGACAGCGCATATCCCGCTTTGTTCGTCCGCTTCGCGGATTCACTGGCCGCGAACGGGGATGTCGTACGTCGCCCTTCTTTCTCGGAGCGCTTCGATTGGGAGGGCGAGCTTGCCGTCGTCATCGGCAAAGGGGGGCGCGAGATCTCTCAGGCGCAGGCCTTCGACCATGTTGCCGGATACGCATGCTTCAACGACGTCACCGTGCGCGATTGGCAGCGCCACACGCATCAGTGGACGCCGGGCAAGAACTTCCCCGGAACCGGTCCGTTGGGCCCTTGGCTCGTGACCGCCGACGAAGTACCGGATGTCAACGCGCTGACACTCGAGACACGGCTCAACGGCGAGGTGATGCAGAAGGCATCGCTTGCCGACCTGATTTTCACCATCCCCGTGTTGATCGAATACATCTCGCGCTTCACGCCGCTGTCCCCTGGCGACGTGATTGCGACCGGCACACCCGGTGGCGTGGGCGACCGCCGCACACCTCCCGTGTACATGACGGACGGCGATGTGGTCGAGGTTGAAATCACCGGCCTCGGCGTTCTGCGAAACCGCATCGCTACCGCAGCCTGACCACGCGCAATCACCATGGCAAACAAAACTCAGGCGGTAGCTCTCACTGGCGCCAAGCTGCGCATCGCCGTCGACATCGGCGGCACGTTCACCGACATGGCCGCCTTCGACGAAGCTTCCGGCAAGCTCCTGTTCGGCAAGGCGCTGTCCACGCACGGGCAACTCGTGGACGGCATCCAGCGCACGCTGGACAGCGCCGACATCGACGTGCACAACGGCAATCTTTTTCTGCATGGCTCGACCATCGCGATCAACACGCTGCTCGAACGCAACGGTGCCAAGACCGCTCTGCTGATCACCGAAGGGTTCCGCGACATCTACGAGATCGGCCGCGTCAATCGCCCGGACGCGTACAACCTCTTTTTCAACAAGCACACGCCGCTGGTCAAGCGCTCCTTGCGTTTCGAGGTTGCGGAGCGGCTGCGCGCTGACGGCAGCACGCACAAGCCGCTGGACGAGGCGGCCGTGCGCGAGCTGGCGCGCGAGCTGCGCGGACAGGGCATCGAGGCGGTGGCCGTGCTGCTGCTGCACTCCTATCGCAACCCGGCGCACGAGCAGCGCGTCAAGCAGATCCTGCAGGAAGAACTGCCGGGCGCATTCGTGACTGCCTCGCACGAACTCTCGCAGGAATACCGGGAGTTCGAGCGTGTCTCCACCGTCGTGGCCAATGCCTACGTCGGGCCCCGTGTATCGGCCTACCTCGGCGAGTTGGAGAAGCACCTGGCCAAGGGCGGGTTCGACGGCGACTTCTATGTCGTGCAGTCCACTGGGGGGCTCTTTCCCAGCGAGCACGCCCGGCGCGACTGCGTGCGCATGCTGGAGTCGGGCCCGGCGGCCGGCGTCATCGGTGCGCAGGCCATCTGCGCCCAGCTCGGCATGGGGGATGCAATTGCCTTCGACATGGGCGGAACGACGGCGAAGGCCGGCGTGATCAGCGAGGGGCGCCCCCTGACGACGGGTTCGGCCTTGATTGGCGGCTACGAGCGCGCGCTGCCGATCCAGATCCCGATGATGGACATCCACGAAGTGGGCACCGGCGGCGGCAGCATTGCACGCATCGAGACCGGCAGCGCGCTGCGCGTCGGCCCGCAAAGCGCCGGCTCGATCCCGGGGCCGGTCGCCTACGGTCGCGGCGGCACCGAGCCCACTGTGACGGATGCCAACCTGCTGCTGGGCCGACTCGATGCCGACCACTTCCTGGGTGGCGAGCTCAAGCTCGACATGGCCGGCTGCGAACGCCAGATGCACGAGCGCGTCGCCGGGCCGCTGGGGCTGGCTCCAACGGAGGCGGCCGACGGCATCCTTCGCATCGCCGTGACGCAGATGTCGCATGCCGTGAAGGCCGTGACCACCGAGCGCGGTCTCGATGCCGGCAGCTTCACGATGGTGGTCTACGGCGGTGCGGGTCCGCTGCACGCCTCGGCCATCGCGCGCGAGATCGGCATCCGCAAGGTGCTCATCCCTTTTGCGCCGGGCTACTTCTCGGCCTACGGCATGCTGTTCTCCGACCTGCGCTACGACTATGTGCGCTCGGTATTCCGCAAGCTCAACGACGTATCGTTCGAAGAGATCGAATCGCTCTATCAGGGGATGGAGGACGAGGGTCGCGCCGCGCTGGCGCAGTCCGGTGTCAAGGCAGATGGGGTCGTCATCGAGCGCGCCGCAGACATGCGGTATGTCGGGCAGGAGCACGCAGTCACCGTCGACCTCCCGATGACCTTCTTCGAGAGCAAGGACCGCTCGGCGATCAAGCGCCAGTTCGACGAACTTCACAAGGTGCGCTACGGCACCTCTGCGCCGAAAGAACCTGCTGACCTGGTGAGCCTGCGCGTCACAGTGCTGGGCACCATGAAAAAGCCACCAAAGCACAGCGTCGACGCGGGCTCTCCGCAGCCAGAGAAGGCTGCGCTGCGCATCATCAAGCCGGTGTACTTCCGTTCGAGCGGATGGGCGGACACGCCGGTCTACAAGCGCGACCTCCTGCTCTCGGGCAACGTTGTGGCAGGACCGGCGTTGATCGAGGAGCACGCCTCCACCACCGTGGTGCAGCCGGGCGATGAGTTGCGCGTCGACGAACTGGGCAACCTTCAAATTTCCATAGGGAGCGACAGGACATGAGCAACCTGCATAGCAAGTCGATCGACCCGGTCACCGTCGAGATCATCCGCAACGGCCTGTACGCGGTGACGGAGGAGATGAAGACCAACCTCACGCGTACCGCCTACAACCTCATCATCTACGAGGCGCTGGACTTCACGGTCGGCCTTTTCACCAAGGAGGGCGACACCGTCTCGATCGGTCTGGGCCTGCCGATGTTCATCCGCGGCATGTCCGAGACGGTCAAGGCGAAGATCAGGCACTTCGGCTACGAGAACATCCTGCCGGGCGACATCCTCGTCACCAACGACGCGTACACCACCGGCAGCCACCTGAACCACTTCACGTTCACGATGCCGATATTCCACGAGGGCAAGCTGGAAGGCTTTACCTGTTGCATGGCGCACTGGCTGGACGTGGGCGGCACGCTGGGCAACGTGACCACCGACATCTTCAGCGAGGGGATTCAGATCCCCATCCTGAAGTACCAACGCCAGGGCGTGGTCAACCAGGACCTGATCGACATCATCGCGATGAATGTGCGGCTGGCCGAGCGCGCCCTGGGCGACCTGCGCGCGCAGATCACGGCCATCACCACCGGCGAGCGCCGCTACGTCGAGTTGCTGCAGCGCTACGGCGCCGAGGCGGTGAATGGTTCGATCCGCCAGATCATGGATTCCTCTGAAGCGGTGGCGCGCAAGAACACGCTGTCGATTCCAGACGGTGTCTACGAGGCCGAGTCCTTCATGGACGACGATGGCTTGGAGATCGGCAAGCGCATTCCCATTCGCGTCAAGGTGACTGTCACGGGCGACGAGATGACGGTAGACCTGTCGGACGTCAGCAAGCAGGTGCGCGGCTTCTACAACTCCGGGTTCACCACTGGCATCGCCTGTGCGCAGGTGGCCTACAAGTGCCTGACCACGCCCACCGACTATCCCGTCAACGACGGCAGCTTCCGATCGCTCAAGGTCATCATGCCGATGGGCACGGTGATCAGCGCCGAGCGGCCATACCCGATGCGGGTGTGGATGACGTTCCCGATGACGGTGATCGACACCATCTTCAAGGCGCTCGCACCGGCCATTCCCGACCGCTCCATTGCCGGCCACCATGCCGACCTGGTGTTCCCCAATATTCACGGCATCTCGCCGGAGGACGGACGGCTGTTCATCGTGGGCATTGGCCCGCTGGGCGGCGGCTGGGGTGCCAAGAGCAGCGAGGACGGCGTCTCGGTCACCGTCTGCATCAACGATGGCGACACGCACAACAGCCCGACCGAGCAGTTGGAAGCCAAGTACCCGGTGCTGGTGGAGAAGTACGAAATCCGCAAGGACAGCGCCGGTGCCGGCAAGTACCGCGGCGGGCTGGGTGCGGAGATGGTGGTGCAGGCGCTATCGCCTTTCACCGTCACCACGCGCATCGACAGGGTGCATTGCAAGCCGTGGGGGTTGGAAGGCGGTGGCGACGCCATGGGCAACGGTCTGGCGGTGCGCCACAAGGGCGAGTGGAAGTCCGACCACCTGAACGCGAAGATCTTCAACGTGCGGCTGGAGCGCGGGGATGCCTACAAGATGCTGTCGGGCGGCGGCGGCGGCTTTGGCAATCCGCTGGAGCGAGACGTCGATCTGGTGGCCGAGGACGTGCGCGAGGGCTATGTGAGCGCGGAAGTTGCACGCGAGGTCTACCGCGTGGCGCTGGATTCGCTTGGCGAGGTGGACGAGAACGCCACGCAGGCTCTGCGCCGCGCTTCCGGGAAAGCCGAGAGCAGCTCGTCGCCTGCGGTCGCCTGGGACGGTCAGTGATCGCAGCCATGGCCGACGAGGTCTCGCAACGCGCCGACCGTCTGCTTTCGCTGTGGAGCGAACTGTCCATGCTCCATGTGGCGCTGGGTGGAGCCTGTGCTTGCGGCACAAGCGGCATCAGTCTCCGGCTCGATGACTTCGAACTGGACATCGTCGGCTATCTCGAAGACGTCGGCTTGCGATCGGGCATCACGGAAGTCGTCGACTTCTTCGGCGACCTGCAGAAGACCGGGATGCCATCGCAACCGTTGCGCCAGATTCTGGAGGTCGCTCGCAACGACCAGCTCTCGGTGACAGTGGCCGATTGGCTGCTGCCCAAGTTGGAGAAGACCTTGCGCTCGTTCGCAGAGCTGCACGGACCCAAGACGCGGGACTGAGCATGAGTGGCCATTTCTCCTCCTTGCTGGCCGAGCCCTTGGTGACCGGTGTCCGGGTGCCGGTGACCGTGCTCACGGGTTTCCTCGGAAGCGGCAAGACCACGCTGCTGAACGAGTTGCTGCGCGAGCCCGAGCTCGATGGTGTCGCCGTCATCGTCAATGAGTTCGGCGAAGTGGGGATCGACCATGACCTGATTGCACAGGCGCACGACGACACCGTGCTGCTCGCCAACGGCTGTCTGTGTTGTGCTGTGCGCGGGGATCTCGTGGACGCGTTGAACCGGCTCGCCACGCGAACGGATCGCCCATTGCGCCATGTGCTGATCGAAACCAGCGGCCTGGCCGATCCCGGGCCGATCATTCGCACGCTGATGGGCGACGCCGGTATCCGCACGCGATTCGCACTGGGTCGGCTGGTGTGCACCGTCGATGCAGTACTGGCCATGGGGACACTGGACCGTCACCCGGAATCGGTTCGGCAGATCGCCGTGGCAGACGATCTGTTCCTCACGAAGACCGATTTGCTGGAAGGCGCAGTGCCTTCGACGGCACTGCTCGAACGTGTGCGTGGCATCAATGCCGCAGCGCCGTGGCATGCCGGCCGCGAGGAACAGCTTCGGTTGCTCTCCCATCTCGTTCACATGCCCGCGGGCATCGATGTGGATGTGAGCGAAGCGCCGTTCTACAGATCGGCGATGGAGGCCGCGCAACCTGCCATACAGCACCGCGACGGCATCTCGTCCTTCGTGGTGATCCGCGATGTTGCGTTGCCACGCGTCGCGTTCTCCGCCTGGCTGGACATGGTCATCGCGATGCGCGGGGAGGACCTGTTGCGCGTCAAGGGGCTGGTGCAGCTTGCCGAAGAGCCCGATCGCCCCATGGTCATCCACGGTGTGCAGCACCTCTTTGCGCCGCCGGAATCTCTGTCGGCCTGGCCGGGGCCGGATCGGCGCACGCGGATCGTCTTCATTACCCGCGGCGTCGATGCGGAGTCTCTGGACGAGACGCTGGACGTGATGGTGCGCCGACACATCCGGCGAGACGGACCCAGGCCCACTCGCGCGCCGCCCTGATCAGATCCTCCATCACTCAAACACAAAAGATTCCGGAGACAAAATGACAGTCGATTCGACTCCGACGGGGCAGAGCAGAGGTACCACTCAACCGGCCGCCGGCCTGCTGTTCCGCATCGAGAACGTGCCGTTCAGCCGCTGGCACACCAAGGCCCGCATCATCATGGGCAGCGCCACGTTCTTCGATGCGTTCGACGCGCTTGCACTGGCGTTCGTGCTGCCGGTCCTGATCGGGCGCTGGCACCTGTCGCCCCTTCAGGTGGGCATGCTGATCGCCTCCGGCTACGCGGGTCAGGTCATCGGTGCCCTCCTGTTCGGATGGCTGGCAGAACGCTATGGCCGAGTGCCGAGTGTGACGGCCACGGTGGCCCTCATGTCGGTGATGAGCATTGCATGCGCGACGGCCGGCAGCTTCGACGTGCTGTTTGCGCTGCGCTTTCTGCAAGGCATCGGCGTTGGCGGCGAAGTGCCCATCGCGGCGGCCTACATCAACGAACTCTCCCAGGCAAAGGGTCGCGGCCGCTTCTTCATCCTCTACGAACTGATCTTTCCGCTAGGACTGCTTGCGGCAGCCCAGGTCGGGGCATTCGTCGTGCCCCGCTTCGGCTGGGAATGCATGTTTCTTGTCGGAGGTATCCCCGGTCTGCTCATCCTGGTCTTCATGGCGCGCTTGCCGGAATCTCCCCGCTGGCTCACATCGAAGGGGCGATTTGCCGACGCTGAGCGCGTGATCGCCGGCATCGAGGCGAGCACCGTCAAACGGAGCCTGGACATCGTGCAGGAGAAGGATCAAGTGGCGGCGCGCATCGCAGCACTCGCGGCCGGGCTGGCCAACACCCGAAAGGGATCGTGGAAGGAGTTGTTCTCGCCTCTGTACCGGCCGCGCACGCTGGTCGTCTGGGTGCTGTGGGCATCCTCTTACTTTGTCGCCAACGGGATCAACAACTGGTTGCCCACGCTCTACCGCACGGTCTATCACCTGCCACTGCAGGAGTCGCTGCGCATGGCGTCGCTGACGAACGTCCTCAGCACCTGCGCGGTGCTGGCTTGCGCCTTGCTGGTGGATCGCGTCGGCCGCCGCCGTTGGGCGACCACCAGCTTCCTGGTTTGCGGCCTGTTGCTTGGCCTGCTCGCCGCGACTGGCGCCGGCAGCCCTTGGTCGGTGGTGGTGCTGGCGTCCACAGCTTACGCGGTGATGGGTACGACCACCGTGCTGCTCTACCTCTACACGCCGGAAATCTACCCCACCCGGATGCGTGCGATTGGCACGGGACTGGCGACATCGTGGTTGCGCGTGGCTTCGGCTACTGCACCCGCCATCGTCGGGATCGTCCTGTCTTCGCATGGCATCGCGACGGTCTTCCTGATGTTTGCGCTGGCCAACGTGGTTGGATTTTTTGCGGCGCGGCGCATGGTTGAAACGGCCAACCGTTCGCTCGAGGAAATCTCGCCGTGACCAACAAAAAACGAACTGGAGATCTGATGAAAATTCCGAGTCTGATTGCAGCCGCTGCGGTCATTGCGCTACCTGCATGGGCGCAGTCTGCCAAGTTTCCGGACCGCATGGTCAGGATCATCGTTCCCTTCGCCGCGGGCGGCGGCGTTGACTCCACGGCCCGCCTGGTCGCCAACCAGTTGCAAACGCAACTCGGCGTCTCGGTGATCGTCGAGAACCGGGCCGGTGCGAACGGCGTGCTTGGTGGCAAGGCAGTACAGACAGCTGCCAACGATGGCTACACGCTGCTGTTCTCGGCCGCGACCCACGTTCTTGCCAAGCAGGTGCTGAGCAACGCGCCATACGACCCCGTCGTCGATTTCGCCCCTGTGGCACGCGTCGCGGAGGCGCCATTGATGCTGGTGATCGCACCGCGACTCGAAGCGCAGAAGCTGCCGGAACTGCTCGCCGCTGCGAAGCAGACGACATGGACGGCCGCGATCCCGGCTGCTGGCGCGCCGAGCCACCTGGCCACGCTGCTGCTGGCCAAACAGGGCAACGTCACGTTCAGCTTCGTTCCCTACAAGGGCACGCAGCCCGCGTTGGTCGATGTCGCGGGTGGTCACGTGCAACTGCTGTTGGACTCGATGATCTCGGTGCTGCCTCTGGCGAAGGCCGGTCGCGTCAAGCCTATCGCGATCACTTCGCCTCGGCGCAGTCCACTCGCGCCGGACGTGCCGACGGCGCAAGAAAGCGGGTTGCCCGGTTTGACCTATGCGTCTTGGTACGGCGTCTGGGCACCGAAAGGTACGGCGCCAGAGCGTGTGCAACTTCTCAACAAGGCGATCAACGCCTCCGTCAACGAACTCGCCAAATCCGGAGCGTTCGCGAGTCTGGGTATCGACCCTGTCAGCCAGGATGCGGATCAGTTCACCCGCTACATCACGGGGTACGTATCCCAGAGCGCCGATCTCTTGAAAAACGCGGGCTTCAAGCCCGAGTGACGACCCTTCCCCTTACTCACAAGAAACTGGAGACAACCATGAGATCCGCCTTCGTGGCGACAGCGCTGCTGTCCTCTGCCGCTGCTGCTTCTGCTCAATCTTCCGTAACGCTCTTCGGCGTTCTGGACGCCGCCGTCAGCCACTATTCCGCCCGGAGCGAGTTCTACAACGACACCGGTCGGATCGTTCCGTCCCCCGCAAATGGAAACGCGATCACTCGAACGCAGACCGTCTTGTCCAATAGCGCCAACTCCAACAGCCGACTTGGATTCCGCGGGACCGAAGACCTCGGCGGCGGCCTGGCTGCCAGCTTCTGGCTCGAGTCCCCCGTCGCCAACGATTCGGGCGCGGGTGGATTGACCAACTTCTCCCGTCGTTCGACAGTCAGTCTCTCAGGGGGCTTTGGCGAGATCCGGCTCGGCCGCGACTTCACCCCGACCTTCTGGAACGATTCGATCTTCAGCCCATTCAGCACGATCGGCGTCGGTGCCAATGTCGTATCCACGGTGGGAACGAATCTGGCCATCGCCAGGGGACCGGGCTCTTCTGTTGCCGCGTCCGACAACTACTTGCGCAGCAGCAACAGCATCGGCTACTTCCTGCCGCCCACGCTCGGTGGCTTCTACGGACAGTTGCAATATGCGCTGCACGAGAACGTTGCGCAGAGCGGGTTGCCTGGAAGTCCGACACGCAAGGGCCAGTTTGCCGGCGGGCGTTTCGGCTATGCGTCGGGCCCCCTCGATATCGCTGTGGCCTACGGGCAAAGCACCGCGGCAGACGTCACTGCAGTGAACACGCTCGGATTTCCCACAGGCGCGGGGGTAAACGAAAAAATCAAGACGTTCAATCTCGGTGCCTCCTACAACTTCGGGATTCTCAAGGTCTACGGTGAACTGTCGCAGGTCAAGGACCAGTCGACGACGACAGCGCCATCTGGGCTGGGAGGGCTGCTCGTCGCTCTCGACGACGACAAGTACAACGGCGGTCTCGTCGGGTTGACGGTCCCGGTAGGTCCTGGATTGATCAAGGCGGCCTATTCCAGGGTCAAGTTTGACAACGACCTGGGACCGCTCGCGACCCCATTCACACCGCGTCGCGACGCTTCCGTCAGCAAGTTCGCGATCGGCTACGAACATAACCTCTCCAAGCGGACGGCGCTTTACGCAACGGTCGCGTGGATCAGGGCCAAGGATGCCCAGAACAATGCCGCGATCATTGGGGCGACCACCGGAACCGCACCCTACTTGTCGACTGGCGCAGTGGGCAGCTCGGGCTATGCGCCGAGCCGATCCATGGGATACGACTTCGGGGTCCGCCATGCATTTTGATGCTGTGTCATGGCGTTGCCTTGGTCTGATCGCGTGCTCGATGCGATCGCACGAGAAAGAGGCAGGCCTCAGACGGCGAAGACCGAAAACGGCAGCGAGTTCATCGGCAAACGGTAGGTATGCAGCGATTGCCAACATCCCTCGGCGTTGCGCGAGTGGGTACTATCGGCCAGAACCGGCCGTTCAACAAGACACCCGAATTCATGCCGAATGCTTTCGATGAACGTTCCATACAGCCAGAAATCACCAGGACCTTGGTCTCCATCCGAGCGCGAGTTTGAGCTTGCTGAGGAAGCGTTTGACGAATGGAAGCGGACTGGGTCCACCAGCCGTGGGTGCCCTCACTGTTCAGCGGAACTCAGCTTCTTTGACGGAGGCAGTGGCCACTCGATCAAGTGCAGTGGTTGCCAACTCAGCTACACGGTCCGAGGCATTTAGCAGTTGTCGGCCAAGACCGGACTTTCACCTCGTCCCCTCAATTTCGAGCCCCATGAGTAATGCGTGAATTCATCATCGACTGCAGTGAGCTCAACGACGAGGCAGATTTTTGGGCAGCGTACCTGTCGACAACACAACCGGAGGGTGCACAGCTCTTTGGCCGCAATTGCGACGCGCTCTGGGATGCACTGAGCGCGGGGGGACCGGGTTGGCCTGGGGAGTGCATGCTCCGCTTTGTGAACACCGACGTCCTGCGCCGTTGGCAGGACGGCAATTTCTATCGCACGCTGCAAAAAATTGCGCTCGATTCGAAGACCATTGCCATCCATATGGACTAGATTTCAGATGCCGCGAGGCATGACGCGTCGCGGCCAGGAGCGGACATCTAAGGGTTCATGAACATACGCTGGTTGGTACTTGCCGTGCTGCTTTCCGCGGGTGTTTCTGTGGCTCTACTCTATGGCGCCGGCGAGGTGCTGAGCCGTCCGGCAACTCGAGCCATCGGCCCTCCACCAGCCGACCTTCACGCAAGATCAGTTCGGATACCTTCAGGATCAGAAGAGTTTGTGGCGGGCTGGTTCGCCGCAGCCACAGCCAAAACTGGTGCAGTTCTTCTGCTGCACGGGGTTCGATCAGATCGAACGCAGATGCTTGGCCGCGCCCGCGCGCTGCATCGGCAGGGGTACACCGTCCTGATGATTGATCTGCCAGCGCATGGGGAGAGTACGGGGGACAGAATCACATTTGGCGCCAAGGAGTCGGCAGGAGTCATTGCTGCTATGACCTTCTTGCGCGAGAAGGCTCCGGGCGAGCGGATTGGTGTCATTGGGGTCTCACTCGGCGCGGCATCAACAGTATTAGCGAAGATCGAATCGCCGCCCCAAGCCGTCGTCGTGGAGTCCATGTATCCAACTATCGAAGAAGCTGTAGCAGACCGGCTGGCAATGAGGCTTGGCCCATTTGGCGCCACCCTCGCGCCGCTCTTACTGTGGCAACTGCCGGCAAGGACGGGCGTAAAGCCCGAACAGCTTCGGCCAATCGAACGCATTGCCAGCCTCGGAGCCCCTGTTCTTGTAGCCTCCGGGTCCGAGGACCAGCATACAACCTGGGCTGAGACCGAGCGCTTGTTTCACTCGGCGCTTGCTCCCAAAGAGCTATGGCGCGTGGAGGGCGCAGCACACGTGGACCTCTATGCCTACAACCCATCGGACTATGAGCGCAAGGTGCTTACGTTTTTGAATAGGCACCTTCGCAGTAATGGCTGAGACGTCGCTCAAGGTGCCGCTCCGCTACCGCGCGCACGCCCTGCTAGGCTCCGCTGAAGGCCGCCAGCGTGAGGCAGAATCCGGCCAGGAACAGACATTGAGGACCGCCGCCTGAATCGGATACAACCTCCACATGAACCCCATCGCATTGCCCGACCTACGGTCTTCCGAGCATCATGGGCTCGTCATCATCGAGGGCATCATGGGCTCCGGAAAGTCGACGACGATGAGGTTGGTCGCGAAGGCGCTTGAAGATGCGGGCCGGCCGGCGCTTGCTGTTCACGAACGCGCCGACCCGCACCCCGTCCGAGCGACAGATGAGCTCCAGCACTGGTTCGAGCCCTGGCGCGAATCGACGGCTGAACAACTGGGCCGGCGAGCGCTTTCAAGGTGGCGCTCGTTCGTCGAAGAGGTTCAACTCGGCGTTGCTGTGCCTGTGCTGGACGGCCAACTCTTTCATGGCGACCTTACCAATCTCTTCCTGATGGAAGCGAGCTTCGACGAAATCGCGACGTACTGCAGGAGCTTGACCCAGCTCATCGGACCATTGCAACCGCTCGTCGTCTACCTGAGGCAGGAGAGCGTGGAGCGCGCCGTGCGCACCGTTTGCGCGGAGCGGGGGGAGGCCTGGGTGAAGTACCAGGTCGACTGGAAGTTGAAGGGACCTTACGCCGTGCGCCGGAACTTGGTTGGTCTCGAAGGCCTCATCGCCCTGTACCAAGACTATCGGCTCATGACGGACGCGCTGTTCGAACGACTAACGCTGGACAAGGTTGTCATTGAGAACTCGGAACGAGACTGGGCGCGGTACAACCAGCAGGTCCTCGAACGACTTGGCTTGGACGGCGTACCAAGTGCCAGTTGAGGCGTGTGTTCACAGGCAGAATGCGACCAGCAGCAGTCATTTAGCGCAACCAAAGACATATCAGAAGATGCCAGCGACATCATGAAATGGCCATTCGATCAGCCCCAAAACTGCGCTACGGTCTTCTCTAAAAGCGTCTTAGATCGTAGTAGGCCGATCCTGCTGGTCTCACATGACGAAGATGATCATGGATGGCAGTTTCTGGACGGAGTCAGCGACGAGTTGGAAGACGTTGCGCTTGCTGGTCTAGGCCACGTTCTGGAAATCGACCCTGCAATAGTTCAACTCGCCGACCTTGCGCCCGGATTCCAGGCCACTCGCATGAGTCCTGAAGAGCAGTGGACTATCGAACGAGTACGGCCTGACGAAGACGATGCCTGAAATGTCCTCCCCCTCAGGCATCGAGCGCCTTAGTTAGGATGGCCGCCATCGGCCAGGAGCGGACTTCCAACCCGTCGGCCTAGTTGGCATCAACCGGACCAAAAATATGTCTGAGATTGAACAGATTCTTAGCTCCGGAACATCATCGCAGCGTGACGAGGAGCGCGCTGTATCTGAATCCGACATAGCTTGGCTTGTGGCTGCGGTGCACTGTGCAGTTCCACCTAGCTATCTGGAGTTCGTCCAGCTTGGGGGACTCGCAGAATTGCGTTTCCGCAATCGGGTGCTCTCGCCGCTGGAGATTTTGGATGCACGCGGCCAGCTTCCCGGTCAGCGCATCCCCTTCGCTGACAATGGATGCGGCGACGTATTTTGCTGGGAGCGTTCAGAGCAGATCGAGCCGCCCGTCCTCCTTTGGGAACATGATTCCGGCAAGCTCGCGCCGAACGCTGCCAACTTTATCGATTGGCTTCGTCAGAATCGCTTTTGACGGGAACCGGCCAAGAGCTGACTTCCAAGGAAGCCTCGCAGAACTGAAGCTGCGGCGACCCTACTCTCAGGAATCAATGGACATTGCGATGGATCGTGTAGCCGCTTAATTTTCTTGAAATCCCTCACTCGGACGGAGTTGGCTTTGCTCGTCGCGGAGGCGGCCGAAAAGTGGACGGTAGGAGATTTGGCAGAGGGGCGTTCGGTCTTCCGACTTGCCGAGTGCTTTGCGTTCAGGGGTGTTGGCGAACAACGCCCCGAATCAGCCTACCTAGCCTTGGTCGCCTATCCGGCCGAACCAGAAGACTACGCCGGTCATGATGGGGTTGAACAGGATGGCTCGTGCTCAAGATGCGGAGTGGAAGTTTGTTGTGCAGCAAAGGTGGCCATTTGCCCGGTTTGCGGCGGAGAAGCGCTCTGCACATAAGCGAGTCCTGATCTATCTCATCAAAACTTGAAGAGCAGCTTTGGTGTTTTCCAAGGACGACTTCGGGCCTCACTCGATCCCCAAGGGCTTCGACTACATCCGTATGCGTCCGGCCAAGTCATCTTGAACTGAAGAGAAACGGCGGCAACGATCGCGTCCACGTAACTTAGGTGGACGCGATGACAAGCGAGAAGACACAGTCCCGGCGACACTACAGCGCTGCGGCAAAGGCCCAGGTGGTAGCCGAATGCAATGAACCCGGCGCGTCGGTGGCCAAGGTAGCGATGGCGCACGGCATCAACGCCAACGTCGTGCACCGCTGGCGGCAATTGGCCCGCGAAGGCCAAGTGAGACCCGTCAAGGCTGGCGAGTTCGTCGCACTGCCGCTGATGGCGTCACCCGAGGCTGCTGCCTCGTCGGCAGACATCCGCGTCGAACTGCGCCGCGGCCCGATCACGATGATCATCACATGGCCGGCCAGTGCCGCAACGAACTTCGCGATCTGGACACGCGAGTTGCTGCGGTGATCCGTGTGGAGGCGGTGTGGCTGGCCTGCGAGCCGCTGGATATGCGCTCTGGCACCGAGTCGGCGTTGGCCCGCGTGGTCAAGGTCTTCGGCGAGGCCAGGCCCCACCACGCCTACCTGTTTGCCAACCGACGGGCCAACCGCATGAAGCTGCTGGTACACGACGGCATCGGTGTGTGGCTGGCAGCGCGGCGGCTGAACAGCGGCCGCTTTGTCTGGCCCAGGGATGGCAGCACGCTGTCGCTGACCCACTCGCAGCTGAACGCCTTGGTGCTCGGACTGCCCTGGCAGCGTGTTGGCGAGGCCGGCGTGATCAAGGTGGTGTGAGCCCGTCCATTGCGGAATGTGCCGATGGCGGCCGGCTAAGCCTGCTGGCACCATCACCGCCCTGATGGACAGCAGCAGCGCCAACGCCCTTGATGCAATCCCTGATCCGGCGTTCTCGGGCATGAGCTTCGCACAGGTGTGCGCCTTGGCCAGCCGGCTGCAGAGCGAGGTACGGCACGCTCAGGCGCTGAACGCCAAGATGGCCCATGAGATGGCCGTGCTCAAGCGGCTGAAGTTCGCCGCCAGCGCCGAACGCTTCAGTCCCGAGCAGAGGAGCCTGCTGCAAGAGGTCATCGACGAGGACCTGCAAGCCCTGGAACGCGAGGTAGGGAAGCTGCAGTCGCCAGCCAAGGCCGCAGGGGAGAAGCAGACCCCGAAGCGCCAGGCGCTGCCGGCCCACCTGCCGCGCCACGACATCCACCACGAACCCGACGACACCATCTGCACCACACCGGGCTGCGGCTGCCAGATGAAGCGCATCGGCCAGGACGTGGCCGAGAAGCTCGACTATGAGCCTGGACGCTTCAGCGTGCAGCGCCATGTGCGTGGCAAGTGGGCCTGCACCCAATGCCAGACGCTGATCCAGGCACCGGTGCCTGCCTGCGTGATCGACAAGGGCATCGCCACCGCCGGCCTGATGGCGCATGTGGCGGTGGCCAAGTACATCGACCACCAACCGCTGTACCGCCAGGAGGCTAGCCTGGGCCGCGCAGGCTTCGCAGTGCCGCGCTCCACCCAGGCCGAATGGATCGGCGCCATCGGCGTGGAACTGGCGCCGTTGGTGCAGGCCATGCGCGAGGACCTGCTTGGGCGCCACGTGCTGCACGCCGACGAGACCCCGGTGGCGATGCTCAAGCCAGGTCATGGCAAGACGCACAGAGCCTACTTGTGGAGCTACTGCACCACGGTCTGGGACGAGGTCAACGCCGTGGTCTTCGACTTCGCCGAAAGCCGTGCCGGGCACAACGCACGGCGCTTCCTGGGCATCGCCGAAGACGGCAGCGGCGGCTGGCGAGGTACGCTGATCTGCGACGACTACGCGGGCTACAAGCAGGTGATGAGCGCCGGCGTGACCGAGGCCGGCTGCCTGGCGCACGCACGGCGCAAGTTCCATGAGCTGTGGGCCAACCACAGCAGCATGCTTGCCGAGGGCGCGCTCAAGCTGTTCGCCAACCTCTACGACATCGAACGCGAGGCCAAGGACCTCGGGCCGAGCGAGCGATTGCACTTGCGGCAAGCCAAGTCCAGGCCGGCGGCCGACTTGCTGCACGCCTGGTTGATGGCCAACCGTCAGAAAGTGCCAGACGGCAGTGCGACGGCCAAGGCCATCGACTACAGCCTCAAGCGCTGGGCTGCGCTGACGCGCTTCATCGACGACGCCGACCTTACCGCGGACAACAACCGCATCGAGAACCTGATCCGTCCCATCGCGTTGGGCAGGAAGAACTGGCTGTTCGCCGGTAGCCTGCGCGCGGGCCAGCGCGCCGCCGCCATCATGAGCCTGCTGCACACCGCCAGGCTCAATGGCCATGAGCCCTACGCTTACCTCAAGGACGTACTGCAGCGGCTGCCGACCCAGCCAGCATCTGCACTGCGCGATCTCCTGCCGTACCGCTGGACGCCGCTGACCTGAGCTGCGGCATCTCCGGCGTCAAGATGACTTCGCCTGGCGCATACGTCGCAGTAGCCGGCCAGCAAGATCGGGAAGTTGATGCCGCACTACTGAATTGAACCCACGAGCTCAGCCAATAGAGCGGCGCGCCGCAGCCGTTAAGCTTTCGCCCGCGGCTTCATGCGGAAGCTGATGCCCATGCGGTTAATGGCGTTCATCGCGGCGATGGTGAGGGTCAGGTTGACCAAGTCCTTCTCGCCGAACACTGCCAACGCCGCCTCGTAGGCTTCATCGGAAGCGTGTGTTTCGCTGACGCGGGTGACTTCCTCGGACCAGGCGAGGGCCGCACGCTCTTGCTCCGAGAACAGGTACTCCGCTTCGTGCCACACCGGCACGAGGACTACTTTCTCAACCGACATTCCGCCAGTCATCAGGTCACGGGTATGGATGTCGATGCGTAATAGTCCGCTCGAGGCCGTTGTTGACGGCTGGGTGGTTTAAGGCGTGATGTCGGTGACGTGTTGAAGCAGAGCGAACGCCACGCGCCATGCA
>NZ_JAUSSG010000011.1 GCF_030812215.1 Variovorax boronicumulans
TTCACCTTCAAGCATGTTCGACACCTTGTTGCACCACAAGAAACGTAGGATAGCAATCGGAGCGGCTGGTCAAGACGACTTCGCCGGTCGCATACGTTTGTTTGATGCGAGTGGCCGGGCTGCGAGAACGCGTTGGCGCCTCGCCGGTGCCCGGCCGCCGCTACGTCGCCGAGGGCAGGCTGCTGCTGCCGCTGACTTGCAGCGCCATCAGCGCCCGGCGCATGTCGCCAGCGGCTGCGTTGACGGCGTCGATGCGCGCCACGAGCGCTTCGTTGAGCAGGCCGAGCAAGGCGCTCAGTTCGCTGCGGGTGGGGGCGAGCGCCTCGCTGTCGTTCGGGGCGCCGGTTTCGATGAGCTTTTCGAACGCGGTGTAGGCGCGCAGCACTTCGTTGAGGTTTTCGGCGTCGTCGCAGGTTTGGATTGCGAGGGTGTCGAGGGTGGGGGATGTGGGATCAGCGCGTGATTGCGCGGGTGTGGATGCGGATTCAGCCATGTGCGGCCTCCCAGGGATTTTTGATTTGCCACAACCGCCGCACCCGCTTCCAAACGGTGGCGGCGGCTCGAACAGGTTGGAAGACCGGAAAACCCCTGAAGGAAACCGGCAGGGCTCGCGCCCTCCCGTCCGAGCCGCCTAAAAAAGCAGCGCGAACGAAAAAGCCGCAGACCATGTGCGGGTCCTGCGGCTTTCGTCGCAGGGGTTTTGTCGGGCTTCCAAACCCGATCGCGCTTTTTTTGCGCGACAAGCCAGTATATCTACTAGGACGCCATCAATCGAATAAGGCAGCCGCGAAAGCTATAGAACACAGTAGCTTTGACCATAAGCGTCGCGGATAAATTTCATGAGACAAAGAAGCGCGCATGCGCTGTCAAATACTTCAACGCAAAAGCAGAAATGACTTATCTCGCAGATTCAAAGCAAATTATTGCTGCGCGATTTTTCCAAAATATTTGACGAAGATACCGCAACAACTTTGTCTTTGATTGGCTGACTGTCGATAATACTTTCGCTGGTTGAGGTAAGTAATGCAGTGCCCGCCCGAGAGAGTTCTAATCGCTCCACATGCACTACAGCACCTTTTTTTGATTCAACGTGGGAATGTGCAATAACTTTAACTCGGCGACCAATAACGGTATTCATTTTCCGTACCTTTCACTTACATATCGAGTGACACCGGCGCATGATTCGAGAATTGCAGACTGCACTGCTTCGTCAGTAAACAAGCCCTGAGCTTTCGCGTCCAAGTAGATCACTCCCAACGCGTGATGTCCACTACCATCCAATACAGGGATCGCCATGGATGACATGCAGTCCGTCGAAAGTTTGGCCGCGTCTGCTGGCGTGTAGCTCCATTCCGCCTCCAAAGCGCGACGATAGCTCGCTAGATTTTCGTCTTGCCTATGCATCGTATGAGGTTGTTTGGTTCGAATGCAGAGCCCAGTTATGCCAGAACGAATAGAGAATTTTCGCCCCTCTCCGCCGCCTGCGCCACCGACATAGGGCACGATTTGCTCTATGAGCTGCGCATCGTCCAAAGGAGGAACAACGCGGTGAAACGTAACGCGTAATGCGCTGCTCTTATCTTGTGGATCAAGACCACACGCGTTACCAGCGCTTGCTTGCAGGACCCACAATGCGGCCTTAAGGCCATCATGATCGCGCTTTGCAGAAGCCTCTCGATCCTGCTCTCGTGCATGCGCGATTTTTACAGCTGACGCTATCAACAGCCATAAAACCGCCCCTGCAGATAAATATCCCAGCAAAATCGTTTCGGGCTGAAGCCAAAAACGATATGCCGCAATCCCTGCAACTATAAGAGGAGGAATACTCCCGACCGCCTCTACCAGCCATTTTTTATTCAGCCAGCTGGGGCGATCTATTCCGGGAATGTGCTTTACAGCCATTTTTGCTTTCGCACCTTGCTAACTGACGGCGACACCGACGTCAGCGGTGTGTGAGGAGAATTTTTGCCACGGCTTACGATACCTGGACGTGCCGGCCGTCATATCCGGGGGAACGAGTCCTTCTGAAAAATAAACCAGTTCGATCCCGCGCTTTGCATTTCCGTGTGCGCTATACGGAAAGTCCATCTGCACCTCATCGCCTCCTCCATAACACTCACGCACAAGTGAGTGATCATCGTAGGAAACCATCCATGGCCTTTTTAGATTACTTCGGACCCACAATGCTAAATTTCGATGATCTTCAGCGTTGTAATGATTGAGGTAAAGGCCGGGGCCTTTTTCAACATACGGAGGATCTAGATAGACCAACGTTTTCTCAGGAAAACTCTGCTGATTGTTGGCCAAAAACTCCATCGCATCGAGGTTGTAAATCTTAATCCTAGATCGCAATTTGCCAATCGCCCTAATCCTTGCAATCAAATCTATTTGATTGTATCTGGCGTTCAGCTTCCACAGTCCAGCTTGATTTTTACCACCAATCACTCCCGCTTCAAGTATCCCAGATCGGTTGGTACGATTCAAAAAGAAGGTCGCAAAACCTAGGTCTAATGAGTCCGATTTTTCACGGGTTTTATAAATAAATTTTTGCGCGTGCCATGTATCCATATTACACGGCGTGGTTTCAATTCGCTCACAAAGCTCGTCCGTACGATAGACCGCACTGTGCCAAAATGAGTATACAGCCGGGTCGAAGTCATTGATATGAATAGCACTGACCACGTAACTGAGAAGAAGCTCTATGGCGACAGCTGCCCCGCCGCAAAATGGCTCCACATAGTGCGCGTCATAAAGCTGATTGGTTTGAATTAGCTTTTCAACGTACGGTCTTAACCGAGCTTTACCCCCGGGGTATCGAAGCGGAGTTGCGTTAGCCATGAGCTTTATTTTTTTCCACAGCTTGAGCGTTTGCGTAAATTCTTTTCCACAAAAGATCCATTCCGCCGCCCAAATTATTCCATGATGCCCGAATGTGGTCCGGACTGATTACGCTTAACGCACTATGTGCTGCTTCGCACAATTGATCGTAAGTACTACTTGATGCTTTAAAAGATTTTGCCAACTCTTGTCGATTTGCTGGGTCCGTGGCATGGGAATTTCCCAAAAGATGGTTTGCCGCTTGCTCAATATTTGTTGATTTATTGGTCGTTTTTTTGGCGCCAATCGAATCCAAATATATCTCCGCAGTCATTTCCTGCAAAGATCTAAGGAGCAATGCACATGCGTAGGGCGCGTCGGCCACAGGTACCTGACCTTTCAGCTCATTAACGATTTCTCGGCATTTGAGATTCGTGACTGTTAGAAGATCTTTTTTATCAATGAGGTACTTTGAATCTCGCTTCTTTCGCACACCGGATGTTGCTGCGGCGGGTGCTCCTGCAGGAGCGGCGGCGGCTGGCGGCTTCGCGACTTTCGAAGCCGCGCCCTCTTCCGCCCCCTGTGAACCATCTCCAGTCTGCTTTGTAGAGTCAGCACTTGTCGTCGCGTCAGCCCCACCACCTTGCGATTGATTTGGAGCAGTCGAAGGTGCAGGAGGAGTTGCCGAAGGAGCGGGGGGAGGTCTGATTGCCTCCTCTACTTCGGCGAAATAGGCCTTCATATTCTTCGCTTCTGCAAACTCGTCGCGTGAGTGCACTCGACCACTTACGACATCTGACGCTAGCTTTGATAGGGCAGCGTAAGCCCGCTGTTTGTTGTCCAAGAGTGAGAACGAGCTCTTTCCAAGCACGAACCCGAAACGATCCTGGTAGTCCTTTGTGCTCGCAACACGCTCAAAGTTGGTGATCGCGAATTGACTGCTAGCTAGCTGGTTTGCAACGTCGAGGTTCAACGCGTTGTCATCGCGAAGTTGCTCAAGGCACTGCCAACTGCCAGTCCGATCAAATCGCGCGACCTGCAGCGCGGACCATGCACTTCGACCAGCGCCTGCGTTCTCACCTGTGTGGCGCAAGCGAATGAAATGTGTCGCGGAAATCCTGTCATCGAAAATCGCGACATCGACCTCTGCGGGCCAATGATCTTTGAAATCTTTCTGAAGCCTTTTGATGCGCTGTTTCAGCGATCCGCTGAGACCAATGTCGTCTCTATCCACAAGGGCTGGCTGCGAAAGTAAACGTAGGCTCGTAAGACGACGGTTTCCGTCAACAACGATGTACCGCCCCTCCTCCGTTTCTGAGCGGATCACATAGAGGCGATCCCCAGGATCAAGCTCACCCTTTTGGCAGATATCTAAAGCTAACGCGTAGATTTTTTCGCCCTCTTTCTCGACCGCGATCAAGCTTCGCATTGCGGCTGTCTGATTTTCCTCAGAGTTGGTTCGCGGATTGGCTGTGTCTAGGTCAAGCTGTGACACGGCAACAGTTGCTTTTAAGGCCATTAGGTCTCTTTCTGGTTCAGGCCCAAGGTTGCGTTGCCCCCTTGTGGGCTTGGTCCTACTCCGTTTCGGTTTGTATCACGCGCTGTAGCTGAGAACAGTGGCAAAAACGAGGGGCTATATCGGTCATCTTCCGTCAGGGCTCTCCGTGCGAGTGCGCCCCAATGTGACTCCTTCATCAGTTCTGTGCTTTGTCTTACTCTTGCTCTCATCGCAACTATCTTCTGCCCACAACCCCATTTATCCGCAAAGGTATCCACAAGACACTCCTCCTAACCCATTCAGGAGTGCCTCATGCCAATCGCCCTACTCGCGCTGACCCTCAGCGCCTTCGCCATCGGGACGACCGAGTTCGTCATCGTTGGCCTCATCCCCACGGTCGCTGCCGACCTGGGCATCGGCCTGCCCTCGGCGGGCCTTCTCGTCAGCCTCTACGCATTGGGCGTCGCCATCGGCGCGCCGGTGCTCACCGCCCTCACGGGCAAGCTGCCGCGCAAGGCGCTGCTGCTCGGGCTCATGGCGCTGTTCACGGTCGGCAATCTGCTGGCGTGGCAGGCGCCGAGCTATGAATCGCTGGTGGCCGCGCGCATCCTCACGGGGCTGGCGCACGGGGTGTTCTTCTCGATCGGCTCGACCATCGCCACGGGCCTCGTGCCCAAGGAAAAGGCGGCGAGCGCCATCGCGATCATGTTCACCGGGCTCACGGTGGCGCTGGTCACGGGCGTGCCGCTGGGCACGTTCATCGGGCAGCACTTCGGCTGGCGCGAGACCTTCCTGGCCGTGTCCGCGCTGGGCGTGATCGCCTTCGTCGGCAGCTGGATCTTCATTCCCAACAACATCCGCCACACGGCGCCGGCCTCACTCGCGCAGCAGGCCAAGGTGCTGGCCGAGCCGCGCCTGTTGCTGGTGTATGCCAAGACGGCGATTGGCTACGGCGGCTCGTTCATTCCGTTCACGTTTCTCGCGCCGATCCTCACCGACGTGTCGGGCTTCAGCGCCGGCGCGGTGGGCTGGGTGATGCTGGTGTACGGCGTGTCGGTGGCGGTGGGCAACATCTGGGGCGGCAAGCTGGCCGACCGCATGGGGCCGATTCCGGCGCTCAAGATCATCTTTGCGCTGCTGGCTGCCGTGCTGCTGGTCTTCAACTTCGCGGCGCCGCACAAGTGGCTCGCGCTGGTGGCGGTGCTGATGTGGGGCGCGGTGGCGTTCGGCAACGTGCCGGGGCTGCAGGTGTATGTGGTCAAGCAGGCCGAGCGCTTCACGCCGCAGGCAGTCGATGTGGCCTCGGGCCTGAACATCGCGGCCTTCAACCTGGGCATTGCCCTCGCAGCCTGGGCCGGCGGCCTGATCGTGACGCACCTGGGCCTCATGCACACGCCCTGGATCGGCGCGCTGGTGGTGCTGGTGTCGCTGGCCCTCACGCAGTGGAGCGGCACGCTGGACCGCCGCGCCGGGATTCCGGTTCGCGCCTCGGGGCCGGTGCCGGTCGGTCACTGATTGATCTGATTTCTCTCTCTTCTTCTTTTTCAACGCACAAGGACAACTCGACCATGACAACGAACAACGCAAACACCATCCCCGCCTTCGGCCTGGGCACCTTCCGCCTGCAGGGCCAGGTGGTCATCGACTCGGTGAAGAACGGCCTGGACGTGGGCTACCGCGTCATCGACACCGCGCAGATCTACGGCAACGAAGCCGAAGTGGGCCAGGCGATTGCCGAAAGCGGCGTGGCGCGCAACGACCTCTTCATCACCACCAAGATCTGGACCGACAACTACGCCAAGGCCAAGCTGGTGCCGAGCCTGAAAGACAGCCTCGCCAAGCTGCGCACCGACTACGTCGACCTGACGCTGATCCACTGGCCCTCGCCCGGCAACACAGTTTCCGTCGCCGAGTTCATGGGCGCGCTGGCCGAGGCCAAGGCGCTGGGGCTCACCAAGCGCATCGGCGTGTCGAACTTCAACATCGCGCTGATGAAGGAAGCGATTGCGGCCGTGGGCGCGGAGAACATCGCCACCAACCAGGTCGAGCTGCACCCGTACCTGCAGAACCGCAAGGTGGCCGAATTCGCCAAGAGCCAGGGCATCCACATCACCTCGTACATGACGCTGGCCTACGGCAAGGTGATTGCCGACCCGGTGATCGAGGCGATTGCCAAGGCGCACAACGCCACCACCGCGCAGGTCACGCTGGCCTGGGCGATGCAATTGGGCTACGCGGTGATTCCGTCGTCCACGAAGCGCGCGAACCTCGAAGGCAACCTGAAGGCGCAGCAACTGAAGCTGACGGACGCCGAGATGGCGCAGATCGCAGCGCTCGACCGCAACGAGCGGCTCACCGACCCGGCCGGCCTGTCGCCGGCGTGGGACTGATCGATCGACGGACCGCGCCATGCAAGCACTTGAACATCTGGTCGCCACCCACGGCAGCGGCCCGAGCATCGGGCTCGAGCTGCCGCTTGACAACGACTGGTCACCCGCGGGCGACACCGCCCGCCGCGCCGCCGGCAGGCCCTTCGGCGTGCCCGACATCGCACAGCACGCGCGCCTCGCGAAGCTGGCCGACAAGCTGGGCTTCCGTGCCCTGTGGGCGCGCGATGTGCCGCTGTACGACCCGGCCTTCGGCGATGCCGCGCAGGTGTTCGAGGTGTTCAGCTACCTCGGCTACCTGGCTGGCGTGACCGAGCGCATCTTGCTCGGCACCGCCGCCGTGGTGCTGCCGCTGCGGGAACCGGTGCTCACGCTGAAGTCGGCCGCCACGGTCGACTACTTGAGCAACGGCCGGCTGATGCTGGGCGTGGCGAGCGGCGACCGGCCGGTGGAGTACCCGATCTTCAATCGCGACTACGCCTTGCGCGGCGAGCGTTTTCGGGAGCAGGTGGCGATGGTGCGCGACTGGGGCGCGGCGGCGTTGCCCGAAGGCATCGCGCTGTTGCCGCGTCCGCAACAGAACCCGCTGCCGCTGCTGGTGGCGGGCCTCGCGCAGCAAACGCCGGACTGGATCGGCACGCACATGGACGGTTGCCTCGCCTACCCCGGCACGCCGGAAGACCATGCGCGGCGTTCGGCGCAGTGGCGCTCGGTGGCGGGCGAACACAAGCCGTATGTGAGCTTCATCCACCTCGACCTGGCGGACGATGCCGATGCGCCGCTGGAGCGCCATCGCTTCGGCGGGCGCATGGGGCGCCATGCGCTCATCGCCGAACTGGCCGCGCTGCATGCGGCGGGTGTGCAGCATGTGGGGCTGCATCTGCGGCGCAACCGGCGGCCGGTTGCGGAGACGATGGAAGAGATTGCGCAGTTCGTGCTGCCGGTGTTCCATGCGGAGGCCGACGTGCGCCGGTCGGAAGAAGACGACGCCGTTGCGGCCTGAACACAGCTGGCGGGGCCTGGTTGCTGGCAGGACAAGGGCTCCCAACAGCCTGATGCCATCGCGCCCACGTGTGGCAGGATTCGCCCCGACGCGCTGGTGCGTACTGGACGAGCGGGAGGGGCACACACATGATCTTCGACATTTTCTGTTCCGTCGATGGCAACCGGGACCGCTGGGCGCTGTGCTGGCGACTGGGGCGCGACCTGGCACAACGCGAACACACCGTGCGTCTGTGGATCGACGATGAACACGCGAGGCGCGAAATAGGCTGGCGCGAGGTCGGAAACTTTCCCATGTATTCGGAAAATTCCAGGCAGTGGTACGACGGCACCAACGCCGCGCGCGGCTCCTTGGACCCACGCAGCAAGATCCAGGTGAGACCTTGGCCCACGGAAGGCAAGTGGCTCCTCAAGCGGCGCCCTCCCGACGTGATCATCGAGACATTCGAGTGCGGGCTGCCTGGATTGGTAGTGGAAGAAATACTCCGCTTCCCGACACGGCCTGTGTGTGTGGCCTTGAATTCGTTCTCGGCCGCCACTCGTACCTATTCGAAAAAGAAGTCCGGTGTTCGATCAGGCTTGAGCAGCCTGCCGGAAACGCAGGTGCACATCCTCAACGCGGGCCTTTCAGAAGGCGGCGTGTTGTGGGGCACCGATTCCGAGCAAGGCGTTTTTGACGTCGCGAAATGGAGAGCTTGGTTCGTAGAAGGCAGCCTGGGCAGGCCCCTTGAGCCCGGAGAGCGCGTGATCAGCATGTGCGCATCCACCAATGCGCAGGCGCTCAAGGAGCTCTATGCCATCCTGGAGCGCGACACCGTGCCCTCGGTCATCCTGCGCCCAAGATGCGATCCCGTCGATTGGCGCTCTTGGGCGCTCGGTATCGAGCCAGGGCCGCGAATAAGCGAGCGGTCCCTCGATTCGTTATCACAGGATGATTTCGACGATTTGCTGAAGGGGTGCGACATCAATTTCGTCTGTGGGGAGGCGTCAGTCACAAGGGCATGGAAGTCTGGCCGCCCCTGGATTTGGCAAGAGCTTGCCGGCCCTCATGCCAAGGGACCCGATGAATCCGGCGAACTGCTGCGCCAACTGAATGCACCTGCCCAATTGATCAACCTCCATTCGTGGTGGAACGGCAGGCCGCATGCGGTGCCTGTGGTCGGCGACCTCTTTGATCAGAGCCTGTGGCCCGACGTTCGTGGGGCGCAAAAACAGAACGACCTTGTTGTCAAATTGCTGGGCATCTTGTCTGGCCTGGTGGTGGAGCCCGCAGCAAAAAAGAAGCGCGCAGTACGCCCCGACAGCACCTCGAAGGAGGGATCGCGGGAAGTCTTGCTACCTGGTCCTGGATACGACATTCGAGAGGAAGTGCTCGAAGGCAAGATCCTGACGATTGGGATGGGATCTTTTGTCGATTCCTTTCACAAGACCGTGCTGCGCAACTGCGAGTTGCGCATCGTCAAGACGACACGTCAGTCGCTGAACTTCGTAGCGACGTTCGACGGATGCGACATTCGGCCGAAGACGCCTCTGAAGCACAAGCAGATGTGGGACACCATCTTTCTGCGCTGCAATTTCCGCGGCCACTACATCGGCTGTGACTTCGGTTCACGGCGCGAGAAGGGCGAAGGTCGTGCCGAAGAGTGTGATTTCTCGGCTTGCAGATTGCATCTGACTGAATTCTTCGACTGCGAATTGCCGCGCCTGAAACTACCCGGTTGGCCTCACGTCTATCTGATCAGCGATTCCAGCGGCACATGGACCGCTGATTGGGGCAAGGCATCAGCGTCGCTGCCGCCGCGAATCGCCTCGATGCACGAACTAGGCTCCATTCGGGACGAGTCGATACTGGCCATTCACCTGCCCGATTTCGATCTCGATCCGGAGGCGGTCTGGCCTTTGATTCAAGACATGAAATATGCCTGGTTCCCGGGGAAAGACGACAAACCGCGAGCCTCCGCGCAGGCCGTGTTTTCGCTCGGCGAGCAGAACGAATCGAAGAAGCGCCAACGTCAACAGGATATCGAACGTGTGTCGATCTGGAACCTGCTGCATCGCTCGTGGCTGTGCAGCATCCAGAAGCAGTCGGACGGCTCGCTCGAACTCCTGTTCGATACCTCGTTCTTCAAGGCCAAGGTTCCTGATGCGCCGGAAAAGGTGCTGGTGCGACTGAAAGATGGAGCAGCCATTCATCGCAGCGCGGCCGACGCGAACGACTCGCGTGAGGCGAGAGGAGCCATCGAAAAATTCATGCTCATGGGCGTCGGGTGCGAAGGCGACGACATCGTCTTGAAGCCGCACCGCAAGGAGCGAGGACAGATCAAGTTGAGTTATGCGTCCTATGAAGTGTTCGAAGGCAACGGTACCCCCATTGCAGGCGGCGAGCTCAATAGGGTTGCGCAAAGCTACTGGACCACACTGTCGGCGTAACACGATCGACAGAGGCGACATGCGCCAGCCGAAAGAAGACAACGCCGCCGCGGCGTAAGTGGTGCCTACTCGGCCGCTACCGGGCCGGTCTTCTTGTGCGCGGAGATGGCGGCAGGCTTGATGAGCAGGGCGTTCAGTGCATCGCACTCGGACTTCAGTTCGGCCGCGACCTGCTCGGGCGCTGCGCGCAACTCGACGATGTCGCGCTCGCCGACACAGTGGCCGTCCAGGCGCACATAGATACGCTTGAAGTCCCCGCCGAGCGCCCTGGCCACGTCACTCAAGCAGTCTGCGAGGGTGGGGAAACCGCCATCCTTGTAGGAACTCGGGGGTATCACGCCCTTCGAGCGCGGCGCCCTCACGGAATAGGCAAACGTCGCGCCCTCGCCCCGCAGCTCCACGACGGGCTGCAGGATGCGTGGAGCGTCCCCAGTGCTTTTCATGGGCGCAGTTTAAGTGCGTCGGGTGCGGGGTGGAACCTCGGCGGCTGGCTGGTCTCTTGCGGGCCGGCGCGGCGGCTGCGTGCCTGCCGCAGGCTTGTTGCGGCGGGTCAGCGAGAGAAACCGTCCGCGGCGCACGGCCTTGCCGCGGATGCCGGTCTTCGATGCCACAGAATGGCGCCCCTTCAAAACAAGAGGAGACGCGTTGAAAGCCTTCGAAGACCAGGTCGAGCGTTTGGTGGCACTCGGGTATCCGGCGATGCTCGGCTGCACACCCGGTGAATTCCGCGAGCGCCTCGATGCGTTGCGCCCCCATGTTCCCGCAGAGGCCCCGGCATTGGATGTGGAACAGGGAACCGTCGGTTGCCTGCTGGTCGTGCACTGCGCGGCCGCACCGGTGGACAAGACCTTGCCGCTCGTTGTTCGCAACGGCCATGCGGCGATCGAGCGGCTGTTTCCTCGCACGCCCGATTTCTTCAGGCCGCTCCCGTCGCTGGCCTTGCCGTCAGGGCACGCCTATCTGCTGCTCGATGTCGACCGGGGCAACGGCTCGCTCAACGCGGTGCCGAAGGAGGCCGAGGTACGGATCGCGGCCGATGGCAGGACGCCGCTCACGCTCGAAGAAGGCACAGCATTGCTGACGCAGTACCCCGAGTTCCTGCAGCCCAACCGCTGCTTCATGATGCTGGGCTCGCGCGGCGACGACAAGCGTGTGCCGGCGCTCTGGCTCAGCGGCAAGCAGCCGAAACTGGGCTGGTGCTGGGAGGGCAACCCGCATACGTGGCTGGGCTTCGCTTCGTGCGGCGGTCGGTCGCCGGGCGTGGCTGTTCTCGAATAGAAGGTCGGGTGCCAGCAACTCACTCGGCCTTGAGCGCCTCGACCTGGATGCGCAACGTGACGTCGGGCTTGAAGCCCCACTGCGGCTGGTAGTCGAGCCCAAAGGCGTCGCGCTTGAAGCTGCCCGACACATCGGCGCCGCAGTAGTCGCGCTTGAACATGGGGTGCGGAATGCACTTGAACGAATTGATCTTGAGCGAAACGGGCTTGGTCACGCCATGCATCGTGAGCTCGCCGGTCACCGTGGTGGGCGCGCCGTTCCTGAAGCCGCCGAGCTTGCCCTTGTAGGTGATGGTGGGGTACCTGGCCGCATCGAGCTGCTCGGGGCCGGCGACGTATTCGGCGACCTTGGCATGGCCGAAGTCGATGCTGGCGGTGTCGATGCTCACCTCCACCGTGCCGGTGCCCGCGGCCTTGTCGAGCAGGACCTTGCCGCTGGTCTTGTTGAACCGGCCGCGCCACACCGAGATGCCCATGTGGTCGGCCTCGAAGCTCGGGTAGGTGTGCTCGGGGTCCATTTCGTAGGTGGCGGGTGCCGCCACCGCGCTCGCACCGAGGCAGAGCGCGCAGAGAGAAAACAGAAGTGTGCTTTTCGTCATGGCGGGTTGTCTCCATTCGTGAAACCGGGCGCGCAAGCGTAGCGGACAAGCACGGCGCGGTGTGCGAGGATCGCGGCCGCTCTGAAGGAACACACCCCATGCGCACCCGCATCGCCTCCGGTTTCCTCGTCGCATTGCTCGCGGGCACTGCATCGCTTTGTGCGATGGCAGCCGACCCGCCGCCGCAATCACTGCCGCCGATGGTGCAGCGCGCGCAACCCGGCGCAGGGCAGCGCGCATTGCAGCCGCTCGCCGGCACATGGAAGGTCGAGAAGAGCCTCTTCGTCGCCATCGGCACGCCCGACAAGCCCGCGCGCGGCGAGGGCATGACGACCAAGCGCGAGTGGATCGGCGACGGGCGCTTCCTGCACGACGTGACGCAAGGAAGCTTCAACGGCCAGCCGTACTTTCGCGCGGGCTTTCTCGGCTACAACAACATGGATCAGCGCTACGAGTGGGTGACGGCGGACAACTTCACGCCGACGCTCATGGCTTATCAGGCGCGCAATGGCAGCGGGCCGAACGTGAGCGGCCAGCCTATCGACATGAAGGGCCAGTTCACCGACCTCGGGATCACGGGCGAAGCGAACGTGGGCAAGAACATCCCGATGCGCACGGTGATTCGCATCGAGAGCGAGAACCGGCATGTGTTCGAGATCTACTTCACGCCGCCGGGTGGGAGCGAAGTGCTGGCGGACCGGATGGTGTTCACGCGCGCGCCCTGAGCCTTGCTTTTTTTCTTCGCGCGTGAACTCCGGCCCCTCCCCTTTCCGCCCTCGCGTGTCAACCCAGCGGCAGGAGCGGCACGAACCCCCATGCCTGTTTCTCGAACTCGATGAAGCTGATCGGGCCGGCCATCGCTGGCGCCGCGGACTGGTCGCCGGAGAGCTGGATGACCATGGGCGTCTGCGAATTGCTCGAGTGGGTCTTGCTCTGGATGTACCAGTAGCCGAGTTTCTCGGTGGACTGGAGGCACCAGAGTTGGTACTCGGTCTGCTTCGGGTCCTTCGGCGCCATGAACAGGGGCCTGGGCTCGAGCGGCAGGTTCGGCTCGATCGGCGTGTACGGCTCGAGCGTGACGACGAAGTCGGTGCTCATCTTCGTCTGCAGGTACCACCACCCCGGGTTCTCCGGGCCGGCGGCAACGAACATCCATTGCTGGTTGCTGGTGTTCGGCGTATTGCGCGGATAGCCAATGACCTTGGTGCCCGAGGCGGTGTTGTTCTGGAACACATCGAGCACATAGTGGCTTCCGGCCAGGTGCCGGATGGCGTAGGGGCCGAGGTCCAGCGGGCCCATGGTCGGCGTCGCCGGCGAAACATCTTTTTGAAGGGTCGACATCGTTGCTCCTTGAGAGGAATGCGTACGTTCGTGGAATGCGGCGAAACAGCGCTCAGGCGCGCGCGGCGCTGCGCGGGGCGTC
Source organism: Variovorax boronicumulans (assembly GCF_030812215.1). Taxonomy (GTDB): domain Bacteria; phylum Pseudomonadota; class Gammaproteobacteria; order Burkholderiales; family Burkholderiaceae_C; genus Variovorax; species Variovorax boronicumulans_C. The sequence goes on from NZ_JAUSSG010000011.1 coordinate 13,434, forward strand.
ACCCAGGATGGGGTCGTCGACGACGATGCTGGTCCTCCAGTAGGCCTTGATCAATGCCTCCGCCTTGGAGGTGTCCGCGGCCCAGCCCTTGTCCTGCAGCAGCTGGATGGCCTCGGGGTACGTCGTGTTCTCCGGAATGAAGAAGGGCAGCGACGGGTTGAGGTTGACGTAGCGATCACCCAGCAGGAATCCGGCCAGCGTCGGCATGAGGTTGCAGGAGGTTCCGTTCAGGCACATGTCCAGGATGGGCCCGGGCGTGGACTGGTTCATGAGGAACGGCGGCGTGTTGTTGAACGGGTTGCCGTCGCCCGTCATCCACTGGTTGGCGCCCCACTTGTGGGTGTCGCTCGCAATCCAGTCGTACATGAGGCCGGTGCCGATGGTGATGGCCGTGATGTCCTCCAGCTTGTGCCCTGCCTGCACGGCCAGCGCGATGGCCGCCACCGTCGGATCGTGGTTCAGGAAAGCACCGTCGACATTGCCTTCGTAGGAGCCCAACTGCCCCGGCATCGCGCCGCTGGAAGTGGCGGCCTTGGCGATGAGCACGTCGCCCATGCCCGGCGCCATGTTCGTGTACATGATCGGCGTCCAGGGCGTGGGCGTCACGACGCCGTCGGCCGAGGTGGCAAGGCCGCCGACATTGAAGGTCACGAAAAGCACCTTGCGTTCGAGGTCGGAGACTTTCGTGCCCGGATGCAGCGCGATCTGAGAGCCGAACACTTCGTCGATGTCGTACGCGGGCGTGTTCGGGTCGGTGTTCATCTTGTCGTAGAACTTGATCTCGCCGGTCTTGAAGAATTCGGCGAGTTCCTTGGCAGTCTTTCCGGCAAGAAGTTCGCTCGTGATGATCGACCCTGTCGAGCACCCTGCGATCAGATCGGTCTCATCCACGATGCCGGGAAATTTCTCCTGCAGTTTCTGCAGGATCGTGACCGACATGAGTCCGCGTATGCCGCCTCCGACGAACGAGAGGATGGTGAATTTTTTTCCAGGCTCTGCCATGACCAGCTCCTTTCAAATCATTGAATTCCCCGGGTTGGGGAAGCGGAGTCTCTGCTTGCGGCCCGTGCATCGTCTACGCGTGGAATCCCGTTCAATCCATCGGCGTAATTCCGAACGCCGCGCAAGATATCGGTGCCCTCTCATGCATCGCATGCGGATTCATGCAGTGCTTCAAGCGCAGTCCTTAGTTCCCTTTCTTGCGCGGATGAGAGCGATTGCACGAGCTTGCGGAACTCGGCCCGGTAGCAAGGAAGCATCAGGGCGGCGGTGAGTGCATGAACACCACCGCCGCATGCGATGTGCGCGTGGCATGCGGCAATGTTGCGATGGATGCCGAGGGCGCATTCGACAAGCGCGGTCTGCATCAGGTCGCTGTCGTGCTCGTGCTCGTGTTCGTCGTTGCTCGTGGTGTGTGTCGTGCGTGTCATTGCGTGCTCCTCGTGGCGCACTGCAATCGCGCCGCGAGACAACTCTATGCACGCGGGCGCGCCGCGGGGAGTAACAACATCGTCGTGAATCGGACCCGACCGCCAGACGGCGAGCAAGCTGCCATGCGGGGACAATCGGGGGCTCCTTGAAAATGAATGCATCCATGCCGACCGAACCTCGCACCCCTCCTCCTTCACCGACGGAACAGCCGGCCGATGCGTCCACCCCCGCGCCTCACGTGCCTCAGGCGCGCGCCGCACAGAGCGCGGGCAAGGCCCGGCGCCTGCGCACCGAAGCCGAGAAGCTGGAGGCCTTTTGCGTCGTCGTGCGCGCGGCTTCCTCCGCGGCGGACCATGCGGCGTTTGCGGAGGTGAGCCGTGCGGCATCGAAGGCGCTGCAGGCCAAGTTCGGCGGCGGAACGATCACTTCGGTGTTCGCATGGCTCACCAGCAGCGCGGGAAAAGATGCGCTGGACAGCGTTCTTGCAGGCGAGGTCGAGTTGACGGGGTCGCTCTCCGTCGAGCAGATCGTCGAGGCGGTGGCACTGGCGCAGAAAGCGGAGTTGCTGCGCGCCACACAAGGCCAAGACCAAGGCTGAGGTTTCTGCTTCTTCGCTCAGCCGGCCGCGCGCCAGCGGCCGGACTCGGGGCACACACTGGCCCGCGCGCCGTCGAGCCAGACCTGCTCGTCATTCAATTGCGATGCGGTCGAGGGGTCGATGTCGAACGCGATGCGCAACGCGCGCGCCACATCGGCGTTGTCGATGGGAAGCTCCCACGTGAGAAACAGCTGGCTGCAATCGCGCCCCGCTGCAAAGTCTTCTGCATCGAACCCGCTGGCGCCGCGGCGGATCACCGCATGCGGTTGGGCGGTGTCGAACATCAGCACGGTGCCCCTGGCCAGCGGAATGCGATGGCCGGTGCCGGGAAAGTGCACGTCGAGCCCCTTGTCCTCGCTCACGAAGAGATTGCAGAAAGCGGCGCTGCCGTACTGTTCGCCGTCGTGGTGGTAGCGCGCGCCGCGGCAGGCCATGAGTGCGATGTCGCTCGACGCCAGCACACCCTTCAGGCCGAGCGCCTGCGTCCACTCGCTCATCGCCTGCACGCAGCGCTTGTGGTCGGGCCAGCGCATGCGCGCGCGTGCCAGCGGCAAGGGCTCGACGTCGCCGGGCTCGAGGAAGAGGGTTTCGGCGATGTCGCGTTCCCAATCGGCCATGAGCCGCGCGGGCGGCTGCGGCACATCGACCGTGCCCGACAGCACGATGTCGCTCACGCTGCGGCTGCGCAGCGCGGTGCTGTTCCAGAAGTAGGAGGTGAGGCGATGGCTCATCGGGGAGCCAGTGTAGTGATCGCCTCTACCGGACTTGAAAAGACAGGAGCTCGGGGCCGAGCGACGCGAGGAAGTCGCGCGCATCGAAGGCCTCGCCGGCAGTCAGCACACCGGGTGTGTGGACCTTCCCGCCGACAACGCGGGCCAACGCCTCGACCACCAGCGGCGCGGTGAACGCATAGATGTCCCGCCCGCTCGCGATGGCCCTGCGCTCTTCGCCGCCGCGGCGCGCGATCACCTCGACCATGAAGGTCTGCGACGACCGGCCGCTCGCGTCGCTGGCGGTCGGCGCCTTGTGGCCCGGATCGGTCAGGTCCTTGACGGCGGCGAGCGTCATGTACGAACGGATCTCGGGCACCTGGATGTGGCGCGAGATGGTCACGGTGTCGGCCATGGTGAATTCGGAGACGGCCTGCTGCCTGCCCACGGGCGCGGGGAATTCCCATTCGACGACCGGCGCGGTGTTCGTCGTGTACGCGATCTTTCCGTTTGCGAAGACGACGCGGCGGCCATCGCGGCGCTGCCGGGAGACCTGGCCGGCGACGAGCGTGCCGGCCGTCGGATGCCAGCTGTCGAGGCCATACGCAATGGAAATGTCGTCGGCCGATGTCCAGTCGCCCATGGCCGCGGTCGCGAGCAGGTCGCCCAGCCCGCCGTAGAACGCCATCGCGTGCACGACGACGACGCCGGCCTCGCGTGCGCGGTCGGCGTACAGCGCGAAGGTGTCGATGTTGGCCTCGACTTCGGCGGCAACGTCGAGGTACGGAATGCGTGCGCGCAACGCTGCTTCGATCACCGGTCCGGCCGTGCTGGCGAAGGGGCCCGCGCAGTTGATGACTGCCGCTGCGCCCTTGAGTGCGCGGTCGAGCGAAGCGGGTTCGTCGATCGATGCGGGGCGCACTGCGAGGCCGGAGTGATCGGTCGCGAGCGTGTCGAGCTTGCCGGCATCGCGCCCGGAAAGAACCGGCGTCCAGCCGCGGCGGCGCAGTTCGGAAACGACGAAGCGCCCGGTGTGGCCATACGCGCCATAGACGACCACCGATCGATTGGATTGCATTGCGGATTCCCTCCAGTGGGAGCCATCCGCGGCAAAACGCTACAGATCTGTACTCCTCTGGATCGAGCTTAGAGTACAGATCTGTAGCGTGTCAAGGTAGACTGGCGAAATGAACAAACGCATGGCCACCGCCACCACCGAAGCAGCCGGCGCCGAACGCGGCACCTCCGTCGCACGGGCGCGCATTCTCGAGACGGCGGCATCGCTGTTCTATCGGGAGGGCGTGAGGGCCGTCGGCGTCGACCTGGTGGTCGAGCGGTCAGGCGTCGCGAAGACCAGCCTTTACCGGCACTTCGCGACCAAGGACGATCTGGTCGTGGCGTTTCTCGAGCAGGAAGACGCCGAATACTGGCGCGATTGGGAAACGGTGGCCGAGAAGGCAAAAGGCGACGCGCTGGCCGAGCTGGAGGCGCACATCCGCTGGATCGCCAATCACATCCTCAAGCCGACCTACCGCGGCTGCCCGTTTCTCAACGTGGCCACGGAGTTTCCAGATGCGGCGCACCCTGCGCGTGCCATCACCACGCGGCACAAGCTCGAATTGCACCGCCGGCTCGCCGCACTGGCAAAGCAGGCGGGCATTCGCAAGCCCGCGGAGCTGGCGGACCAGCTGGGATTGCTTTTCGACGGGGCCTACATGAACGGGCACCTGACGGGCAAGAAGGGGCCCGTGAGGTCGTTCGTTCCGGCCGGGCTTGCGCTGCTGCGTCTTGCGCAGGAACAGGAATAGCGCGCGGCTTTTTTCAGCCCGCGTTCTTCAGCGATTGCTTGGCCTTGTCGGCCGAGCTCTTCGCGCGGTTCTTGTGATAGCCCGACTTGACGTTGTTCACTGCCTTGCCGACAGGGCCGCTCTTCTTGGCCTTGCTGTCGGCCTGCTTCTCGTCGATCTTGTGCTGCGCGGCATCGGTCGCCTCGGAGGCAGCCTTGCCGATCTGCGCGTTGGCCGTGCCGGCCGCAAGCAGGGTGAGCGAGGTGGCGAGTGCAATCAGGGTCTTGTTCATCGGGTGTCCTCCAAATGTTGAATCGGAGTCGATGGTTGCACCGCTGTCAGTAGCGGCGTGTCAGCGAGCGCCGCGCATGCACTGGGGGCCGGGCCCCACAATGCGGCCGATCAACGGAGCGCGCCCAGGTACGAATCCACAGCCGTGCCCCACAGGCGTTGAACAGTGTAGGTGCCGTGGCCGTCCATCCCCTTGGGTGGCAGGAGAACGTCGAAGGTGCCTTTTCCACCCGCCGACTGGAATACCTTGAAGTTGGCCTTGCTGTGCGCGATGGGGTAGTACGGATCGTCTTCGCCGTACAGCCAGAGCGTCGGCTGCGGAAAGGCCGCTGCGCGCTTGAACAGTTCACCGTTTATCTTGGCCGCATCGGGGCAGCCCGCACCGATCCAGCCGCCGACGAAGTTGATCGCGCCCACCACCTCTTGCGGATGAAGGCCCGCATAGGTGGTTGCGAGAATGCCGCCGCGCGACACGCCACCGATCACGATGCGCTTGGCGTCCACGTCGCTGCGCTGTCGGATGTGTGCCATGGCCACCTGGAGGTCCGCCAGCGCGTGCTCGGCGCCGGGCAGCGACAACGCGGCCTTGCATGAATAGCGCGAGCGGTCCGCCTCGAAACCCTCGTCGTACAGGCCATCCGAACGGCCCCGCCCCCGGCGCTGCGGATAGATGACCTGCCAGCCGCGCGCGACGAAGAACGCACTCACCTCGGGGCTGGCCCAGGTCAGCTTGAACCATTCCGGGCGATTGCCCATGCCTGTCGAGCCATGGTTCATGACAAGCGTGGGAAAAGGCCCATCGCCTTCGGGGCGGTGGATGACCATCTCGAGCTTCACGGGCTTGCCGTTCTCCGTGAACGGCGTGTCCAGCCATTCGACGCGCCGCACGTACGCGGGCGGGCGGCGCGACAGCACGCCCATGGACAGCAGTTGGGTTTCGGGCCGCCAGATGCCGAGCTCCATGTCGCCGTCCTTGCGCAGACGCAGCACCAGCTTGGCGCCGGTCTTGAGCATGACCTGGAGTTCGTCGTTCTCGAAGCGGCCGGGCGCTTCGTCGACCACGGTCTGCAGCGGGCTTGCGCCCACGTAGGTCACGGTCGCGCCGGTGGCGGTGAGATCGCGGATGGAGAGCTTGATGTCGCAGCCCGCCGTGCGGCACGCCCATCCGCGCCAGATGCCGCTCCATTGCGCGACCTCGGCTGGCGCGGTGGTGTCTTCCTTCAACGCAGCCACTTGCGGCGGCAGCTCGGCGGCCACGGAGCTTTCGGAGACGGCGCGCGGCAGGTCGCCGATGTAGCTGGGCCATGGGGTCTGCGCCGATGCGGCCATGCAGACGCCGAGCAGAAACGCGCCGAAAAGACTTGGCTTCAAGAGAACTCCCTCCAATTTTTGGATGACCGAGACACGCGCCTTCGCGAGCCCCTACAACGATGCTATCCCGGCCTCCAGCGCGCCATTGCGCGCCACGATGCGCCCACCCGCCACCACCAGCTTTCGCACCGGACGCGACACCACCGCATGCGCCACGGTCTGCGCATCGACCAGCACCAGATCCGCGCGGTTGCCCGGCACGAGGCCGTAGGCCTCGAAGCCGCAGCCGCGCGCGCCCGAATGGGTGACGGTGTCGAGCGCCACTTCGACCTCGTCGTCGCGGCGCAGGTTGTAGCGCAGGCCGATGAGCATCGCGCGCTCGAGCATGTCGGGGTTGCCGTAGGGCGTCCACGCGTCGCGAATGCCGTCGTTGCCGCCGACCACGGTCACGCCCGCCTGCCGGCAGGCCATGAGCGGCGGCACGCTGCGGGACGGCGGCGCACTGGTGACGAGCACCACGCCCAGCTTCGCCATGCGCGCGAGCAGCGTCTCGCGCTCGCGTTCGGCCACGTCGCCGAGGCAGAAGCCGTGGCTCACAGCGACCTTGCCCTGCATGCCCAGCGCCTCGGTGCGCTGCAGGATGAGGTCGAGCGAGAACGCGCCCATGGCGCCCGGCTCGTGCAGGTGGATGTCGATGGGCCGCTGGTGTTTGTCTGCGATGCCGAAGAGCACGTCGAGCGACTTCACCGGATCGCCATCGATGGCAGAGGGGTCGAGGCCGCCGAGCACGTCGGCGCCGAGCGCGAGCGATTGGTCGAGCAGTTCGGCGGTGCCGGGGCGACGCAGCAGGCCCGATTGCGGGAACGCGACGACCTGGATCTGCTGCAACTCGCGCAGCGCCTCGCGCGTGCGCAGCGTGCCTTCGAGATGCCGCAGACCCGCCTGGGTATCGACATCGACATGCGTGCGAAGCCGCGTGGTGCCGAGGGCGAGAAAGGCCTTGGCGAGCACGAGCGACTGCGCGGCGGCATCGTGCCCGCTCGCATGGCGAAAGGCGCGCTCGTTCTCGATCTTGTCGATGAGGTTGGCGCCGACCTCGTTGCGATACCAGTCCATGCCCCACATCGTCTTGTCGAGATGGGTGTGGCCTTCGACGAGGCCGGGGAGCAGCAAGGCGCTGCCGCCCTCTTCCACGGTTGCGTCGGTGGGGGCGGTGAGTGCCGCGCCGATGCCTGCGATGCGGCCGTCGCGCACCAGCAGGTCGACGGGGGAAGCGCCCATCGGGCGAACGTTGCGGATCAATAGCGTGGGCATGGTTCTTCTTTGAAAAACATCGGGCGGATCGTCGTCGGCAGCGTACCCAGATTCGGTCGCGTGGTCATCATCACCGCACACGATTCGTTCCAGGCCGAAGTGTTCGCGCCCTCCGCTCGCGATGATCGGCGCACCATGCACACGACCACGCTCGATACAGCCGCCAAGCCCCGACCCCATCTCGCCGTCGAATGGACACTGCTCGCGGTGCTCGCGACCTGCTGGGGTGCCTCGTACACCTTCATCAAGATCGGCGTCGAGACGCTGCCGCCCATCACGCTGATCGCGGCACGCACGCTGATCGCCGGCCTGCTGCTGCTCGCGGTGCTGCGCATGCGCGGCGTGAAGCTGCCGACCAGGCCCGCGATGTGGGGCCGCTTCGCGCTGCAGGCCTGCCTGAACAGCGTGCTGCCATTCACGCTCATCGCATGGGCCGAGCGCAGCGTCGATGCCGGGCTCGCGACCATTCTCAACTCCACATCGCCGATCTTCATCTTCCTGCTGGGCCTCGGCATGGGCGGCGCGGAGAAGCCCACGCTGCGCCGGCTGTTCGGCGTGGGCGCGGGGTTGGCGGGCATCTGCCTCATCGTCGGCTTCGAGGCGCTGCATGGGCTCGGGCATTCGCTGCTCGCGCAGATCGGCCTTATGACGGCCGCCGTCTGCTACGGCTGCGCCGCGATGTTCGGCCGCGTGTTCAAGGGGCTGGACCCGATGGTGCCGGCGGCAGGCTCGCTGTTGAGCGGCGCGGCGATGCTGCTGCCCGCGAGCATCGCGATCGACAGGCCATGGACGCTGTCGCCTTCGGCCGCATCGGTGATGGCGGTGCTGGCGTTGGCCGTGGTTTCGACCGCCCTTGCCTTCACCATCTACTTCCGCCTGATCAAGACGCTGGGGCCGATGTCCACCGCCGCGCAGGCCTACCTGCGCGTGCCCATCGGCGTTGCGATCGGCGTGGTGTTTCTCGGCGAAGCGCTCTCGCCCACCGCGTGGATCGGGCTCGCGTGCATCGTGGCGGGCGTGGTCGCGATGACGATGCCCGGGCGTCGCTGATCGGCACCTCTGCTCGAATGCAACATCGTTGCATTTTGCAGAAGCACCGGGCACCGTGTTATTGGCACAGATGTTGCAAATAAATGCCCTGCACTTGTTGTGCTTCATTAACAACATTCAGGGAGTTGCCTACATGGCTCATCAACACAAGGTTGATTCGGAAGAACCGTCTGTGCAAGGAACACGGCGGCGTTCATTGCTGAGGGCAGGCCTGGCGCTGCCTCTCGGGTCCACCGCCTTGCTGGTCGCATGCGGCGGTGGGAGCAACGGAGGCGGACTGTCGTTCGCCCCCGTGGCCTCCGAGCCACCGTCCACGCCGACTTCAGGGACCGCGCCTCCTGCCCCCGCCCCCGCCCCCGTTGTGGTGGAAACCCCACCGGTCAATCCCCCGCCACCCAAGCCCGTGGAAAAGGCGGTGAAGAACATACGTGTTCTCAACTTCCAGACCCCCACCTACACGCAACCCGAAGGCCAACGCCTGAAGAGCGAAGACATCAAGACCTATACGCAGCGAGCCCTGCAAGCCAAGTTCGCGCTGCTTCGCGACGCCTTGACGGCAGGCCTCCCAAAGCAGAGCGCGCCAACCGATCTTTGCTACTTTGTGGTGCCGGAGTTTTTCTGGAATGTGAACTGGGATGCGGTACAGAACGAGGACGACATCAAGGTCTTCTCGACGACTTGTGTCATCGAGGTACAGAAGCACGTGCGCGCCTTGATCGCGCTGTTCCCGCAGGAGCAGTACGGCAAGCTGGCACTGCTGCCGGGGACGGCACAGGTGCTGATGAAGCAGATCGTCGGCGCTCCCCCTGCACCCCCACCTGCCGGCAAGGCGGTTGCCGACAAAGATCTGCCACCGTATGAAGCGCTCAACTACGTTCTGGTGATCGACAACTTCAGCAAGGCCAATCCAGATGGCAGCCGGCCTATCTCGATGTGGCCCAAGCGCAATGTATCGGGGATCGACTTCGATACGTATGGCAGGACGACCGTCATGAGAGATAGTCGAAAGTATTGGAAAGTCCGACTGGGGCCTCTCAACATCCTCGTACTGCAGAAATCCACGACGACGGCCGCGTCTCATGCGGACGGAAAGGAGATCAAGGGCTTCGACAACGACCCCCTCGGCGGCGTGCCTTTCGGTGTGGACGTGTGCCTCGACTATGCATTGGCATACACGGAGCAGCAGTACCTCCGGATGTCGCAGATCGAAGACACGAACTACATCATCGACTTCCTGATCGCGTGCGGCATGACTGCCGACCCGTCGAAGCACAAGTATTTGCCCTCGGTGCAATACATCGTTCGCAACGATGGCATGAACGCGACTTACCCACCACCCTACGAGTCGTTCAGCACCTACGGGACCTGCGAGATCTTCAAGCTCTCCGCACCGGAGGACAAGGAAGGCATCGCCCTGAGGCCCGTCAATGTGATGGTTCCCCAGACTCAGGTTGCCAGCCCGGGCCCGAACAGCATCCTCTTTGACTCCTACTTCGACGTTCATCCGCTGGGGCAGTACCCGATCACCAACCTTCCCACGGACCCGTTGCCCTCTCCGTTCACGCCGCCCGTGTCTGCCTGAGCAGCGCGCACCATCCACGGTCTTTGCAGCAGCAGCCCTGCCATCAGCAGGCCGGCTGCTGCGAAATCCCGCGCGTGTAACGAGGCTCTGCCCGAAGGTCGATCCGACCGTCGCCATCACGGGGAGCACCGAGAAGCCGGGTCGAACGGCCACGGCCCGAAACGACATGTGCGCTCAAAACTTTTGCGCCGAAGCCTTCATTTTTTACACGGCTTTTAGACGCCTCCTCCTACGCTGCCGGCTCCTCTATCCGTTAGCGATTTCTCTCGATGAAACACCTTCTCCGCATCGCCCTGCCGGTGCTCGTTCTTCCCACCCTCGCCGGCCTGCCGATGCTCGCGAGCGCGCAGCTCACCGGCAACGTCGCGCTCACCAGCAACTACAAGTTCCGCGGGCAGGACCAGGACATGCTGGGCCGCAACGACTACGCCAAGACCAGCGGCTTCAAGCCCGCCATCCAGGGTGGCCTGGATTACGCATTCGGCGAAAGCGGCTTCTACGTGGGCAACTGGAATTCGAGCGTCAACTGGCTCAAGGGCAACAGCCTGGAGAGCGATTTCTATGGCGGCTACAAATTCAAGGCCGGCCCGCTCGACATGGACGTGGGTGCGCTCACCTACGTCTACCCCGGCAACTCCTCGGGCAACACGACCGAGCTCTACGGCAGCGCGGGCTACACGAATGAAGCGATCGGCTCCTTCACGCTGAAGTACTCGCACACGGTGTCGAAGGACTACTTCGGCTACGCGGGCAACAAGGCCGGCTCGGGCCTGAAGGGCACCAACACCGGCTACCTGAACCTGGCCTACAGCAAGGAGATCGCGCCCAAGCTCACGCTGAAGGCGGCCGTGGGCTACACGAACATGTCGAGCGACATCCGCAGCCTGGGCTACAGGAACTACGTCGACTACAACGTGGGCGCCTCGTACGACTTCGGCAACGGCCTCTCGCTCGCGGGCTCGGTGCAGGGCGCGAACAAGAAGAGCGCGTACACCTCGGTCAGCAACCCCGGCGTGGACTTCGGCTTCGGCACTTTCGGCCGCGAAACCTATTCGCCGAACAAGGCGCGCTTCATCGTCACGTTGACGAAGACGCTGTAGCTCTCAAGGTCAGAGCACCCGTTGATCGCTGCACACCCACCGCGTGCCCAAGTGCGCAGGGCGTCGGGTGCTCCCCGCAGCGAAATCAAGGAGGAGGCCGAAGGCCGGGGGACATTCGCGGAGGGGAGCACCCGGCGCCCTGCGCACCCGCCCCGAATGCATCACGCGCCAATCAGTCGATGCTGATGTTGGCAGCCTTCGCCACCTCCGCCCACTTCACGCGGTTCTCGTGCACCGTCTTCTTGAACTGCGCAGGCGACTCGATGCGGATGGTGTTCCCCTGCGCCTCGAACTTCTCGCGAATATCCGGCTGCTCGAGCACCGCCTTCACCGCCGCATTGAGCTTGTTCACGATCTGCGGGTCCGTGCCCTTGGGCGCGAAGATGCCGAACCAGATCGAGCTGTCGAAACCCTTGGTGCCCGGCACGCCGCTGGAAGCGATGGTCGGCACTTCCTTCACCGCCGCCACCGGCGCTGCGGTGGTCACGCCCAGCAAACGCACCTTGCCCGCCTTGTAGTGCGGCAGCACCGTCTGCACCTGGTTCATGATGCAGCAGGTCTCGCCGCGCACCACCGAGGTGATGGCCTCCGGCCCGCCCTTGTAGGGCACGTGCACCATGTTGAGCCCGAGGCGCGAGTTGAATTCGGCAAACGCCATGTGCGTGCCTGCCCCGTTGCCCGTGGACGCATAGTTGTACTTGCCGGGGTTGGCCTTGACGAGGTCGACAAACTCCTTCAGCGTCTTCACGTCGATCACGCTCGAATTGATGGTGAGCACGTTCGATACGTCGAGCACCGGCGCCACCGGCACGAAGTCGGCCTCCACGTCGAAGGGCAGCTTCTTGTAGAGCGCGGCATTGCTGCCATGCGTGGCCGCGGTGCCGAACGAGAGCGTGTAGCCATCGGGCTTCGAATGCGCCACGTACTCGCTCGCGATGTTGCCGGCTGCGCCCGAGCGGTAATCGATGATGACCGGGCGGCCCAGCTGCTTTGCGAGCGGCTCCTGGATGGTGCGGGCGACCACGTCGACGCCCGAGCCGGCCGGAAAGCCCATGATCAGCGTGACGGGCTGCTGCGGCCAATCGTGCTGGGCGAAAGCGGCCGGGGCCGCGACGGCACAGAGGGCCGCGGCCAGCCGCAGCGAGCGGCGTGAGACCAGGGAGAAGAGAGAGAGCGGAGAGGATGGAGAATGGGCCATGACTGTCTTTCTGCGAGGCTGACGGTGCAGAGTGTGCAAAAGCGGATTGTGGCGCGCGGCTCATGCCCGTTTCCCCATGAGCTTATGCACGTGCCGCACGCGCATCGCACCCGCTCCCCATAATCACCCCATGGTCCGCTTCTCCCAATTGATCCACCCCGCACGCGAGCCCGCGCCCGTGCGCGCCGCCGCCACCGTGCTGCTGCTGCGCGACACGCCCGCCGGCATCGAGGTGCTGATGACCCGCCGCTCGGCCACCGCGAGCTTTGCGCCCGGCGCCTATGTTTTCCCCGGCGGCCACATCGACGCGGCCGACGAAGCCGCCAAGCGCATCGCCACCCGCCGCCCCACCCAGAGCCGCGCACAACGCACCCAGGCCATCGCGGCGATTCGCGAGGCTTTTGAAGAACTGGGCGTGCTGCTCGCGCACCACGCCGACGGCCGACCGGTCAGCGCCGAAGACATCGCCGCCATGGACCGCGGCGCCACCGCAGGCACCGCTTTCGCCGACCAGTGCGCGGCACGCGGGCTGGTGCTGGCGTCGGACCAGGTGTTCACCTTCGCGCACTGGATCACCGACCGCGACCTGCCCAAGCGCTTCGATGTGCCATTTCTCGTCGCGCGCATGCCCGAGGGCCAGGTGCCCACCGCCGACGAGAGCGAGCAGTTCGAGCCCTGCTGGGTGCGTCCCGCCGATGCGCTCGCGCGCCACGCGGCGGGCAACTTCTTCATGATCTTCCCGACCGTGCGCACGCTGCAGCGCATGGCGGCCTATGCAACGGTCGATGCGGTGCTCGCGGCCTGTGCGCCCGGCGGCAATGGCGGAACCGCCGAAGGGCCCCTGTGGACCAGTTGCCCGCGTGCAGGCTTCCTCAAGGGCGAGGACGTGCGCTACATGGAAAGCGATTCGCCCTACGGCGAGCTCGCGCTGGTCTGCCCCGACGGCCAGCTCGTGCACGCCCTCGACTGGCAGAGCGAGCAGCCGGTGGCGCTTCTGAAGAACGTGCAGCGCCTCACCGCGCCCAACCCGAGCGCCATGACCGGCCCGGGCACCAACACCTACATCGTGGGCGACGCCGCCACCGGCTACCTGGTGATCGACCCGGGCCCGAACGACTTCGACCACATCGGCCGCCTCTGGCGCATCACGCACGGCGACATCCGCATGATCGTCTGCACGCATTCGCATGCCGACCACTCGCCGGGCGCCGCACCGCTGCAGGCGCTGTGCAAGGCAAGCAAGCCGCCGATCCTCGGCCTGCCCTCGGCGCCGACCGCGCGCGCCACGGCGCGCTTCACGCCCGAGCGCTCGCTGATCAACGGCGAGCGCCTCGCGCTCTCGGGCACCACCGCCGAGGGCGAGCCCATCACCCACACGCTGCGCGTGATCCACACCCCCGGCCACGCGGCCAACCACCTGTGCCTGGTGCTCGAAGAAGACGGCCTGCTCTTCTCCGGCGACCACATCCTGAACGGCAGCACGACGGTGGTCGACCCGCCCGATGGCGACATGACGGCCTACCTCGATTCGCTCGACACGCTGGACGAGGCATGCGCCGCGGGCTTGGTCGAATTCATCCTGCCGGCCCATGGCTACGTGATCGGCTTCGCGCGCACCGCCATCGCGCAGCTGAAGGCGCACCGCCTCAAGCGCGAGGCCAAGATCGCCGCGGCCATGCACGAGCTGCCCGAAGGCACGCCCGAGCAATGGCTGCCGATCGCCTACGACGACGTGCCCGAGCGCATGTGGCCGGTGGCCGCGCGTTCCCTGGCCGCGCATGTGGCGCGCATCCAGCAACTGCAGCAGCAACAACGACAGACGGGCGCCCGATGAAGAACAACGCACCCGAAGACGAAGGCATCCGCCTCGCCAAGCGCGTGGCCGCCCTCGCGGGCGTGTCGCGGCGCGAGGCCGAACTGCTGATCGAGAACGGCGCGGTGCGCGTCGATGGCGTGCCCGCCCTGCTGCCGCAGTCGCGCGTGCAGGCGCACCAGCAGGTCGAGATCGAGGCCGGCGCCAAGCCCGAACCGGTGGTGCCCGTCACGATGCTGCTCTACAAGCCGGCCGGCATGCCGACCGACAACGCGCACAAGCTGCTGGTGGCCGCGAACCACCACGAGCCCGAACGCGCGGGCCAGAAATTCCTGCCCGCCCACGTGAAGGGGCAGCACTGCATGACGCCGCTGGAGACCGGCGCCAGCGGCCTCGTGGCCTATACGCAGGAGTTCCGCATCGAGCGCAAGCTGCAGGAAGACGCGGGCATCCTCGAACACGAGGTGATGGTCGACGTGGCCGGCCCGGTGAGCCCCGAGGTGCTTGCGCGCTTCGAGCGTTCGCCCGCGCGCGTGAGCATCGGCCGGCAGGCCGAGGACGGCAAGCAGACGGGCCTGCGCTTCGCGCTCAAGGGCGCGCGGCCGGGGCAGATCGCGCACCTGTGCGACCAGATGGGCCTGACCATCGTCGCGATGCGGCGCATCCGCATCGGGCGCGTGCCGCTCGCGGGGTTGCAGCCCGGCCAATGGCGCTACCTGGCGCCGCACGAACGCTTTTGATCTCGAAGCAAGAGAAAGAAGAGAAAAACGACGCGCCGCCTGCCTCGTGCTTGCGGCCTGAAATTTTCAGCAAGCGGCCCCGCGCCGCCGACAGGGAGACCGAAGCCATGACATTCAGGAAGAACACAACCACGGCCGCCGCACTGGCCTCCATCGCGCCCGTTGCACTGCTTGCAGGTTGCAGTTTTCTCGCCTCGCTGCAGCCGGCGCCCGAACCCGTCGCGGCAGCCGCGCCGCCCGCCCCGCCGCCCGCGGTGGTGTCGAAAGACGGGCTCGCACCGATCACTGGCGAGCAGGTCGAGCGCATCCGCGAAGCCATCGGCGGCAAGACGCCCAGCCCGAGCGTGGCCAAGGTGGTGCGCGGCGCGGCGCCGACCATCGAATCGTTCGTGCGGACCGAAGGCTGCATCACCGAGCGCAACGGCGCGGTGCTCAACCCCTTCGCGGCGCCGGGCCGGCTGTTCGACGGCACGGGCTTCCAGGGCGGTCCGATGGCGCAGATGCAGTACCACGACAAGACGGCCTGCGTGACCGTCAAGCGCATCCAGAACTGGAAGATGGTGTCGCCCAGGCTGCTGCGCTTCGAGGTGGTCTATGTGGGCGACGACGGCGAGGAGCAATCGATCCGCCGCCATGAGCTGATGCGCCAGCCCAAGGGCGGCTGGCTGTTCACGCGCTGAGCGTTGTTCTTCAGCCCGCGGCCGCGGTCGCCAGCTTCCCCTGGTGGCGCAGCGCCACCGCGAACGACAGCTGCGCCACGATGCCCGCCCCGGCCAGCACGATGGCCGCGGCCAGCGCCGGATTCCGGTGGCCCATGCCGGCCAGCGCCGTGCACAGCGCGCCCACCGCCATCTGCGTCGAACCATAGAGGCCCGAGGCCGAACCGATCACCTGAGGATTGACGCTGATCGCCTGCGTCAGCGCCGCCGGCGAAGCCATGCCCGCGCCGACGGTGAAGAGGAACATGGTGCCCACCGCCAGCGCCACCGACAGGTGCCCCGACAGCACGCCGCCCAGCAGCACGAAGGCCGCGAGCACGCTGAGCGCATTGGAGCGGATCATGAGGCGGTCCACGCGCACGCGCTGGATCAGGTGGCTCGTGAGGAAGCTGCCGAGCCACACGCCCGACACCAGGATCGCGAGGTAGATGCCCGCCTCGTGCGCCGGCCGGTGCAGCTGGTCCACGAAGATGAACGGCGCGGATGCGATGAAGGCATACATCGACGTGGTCGCGCAGCCGCCGCCGATGGAGAAGCCGAGGAACGCGGGCGAGTGCAGCAGCTGGCCGTAGTTGCGCGCGAGCGCCGATGCATCGAGCCGCGCGCCCGGCGTGCCGGTCTCGGGCAGCAGGCGCCAGGTGAAGAGCAGGCCGACGATGCCCAGCGCGAAGAGCGTGTAGAAGATCGAACGCCAGCCGAGCGCGGTGGCGAGCGCGCCGCCGACCAGCGGCGCGATGCTCGGGCCGACCGTGACCATCAGGTTCATCAGCGCGAGGCGGCGCGTGGCCTCTTGCGGCCCGGCCGTGTCGCGCACGATGCTGCGGCCCAGCACGAGGCCCGCGCAGCCGCCGATGGCCTGGAAGAGCCGCGCCGTGATGAGCGCATGCACATCCGGCGCGAGCGCGGCGACGAGCCCCGCCGCCGAGTAGAGGCCGAGCCCGAACAGCAGCACGGGGCGCCGGCCGAAGCGGTCGGCCATCGGGCCGTACAGCAACTGCCCCACCGCGAGGCCGAAGATGTAGAGGCTCACCGTCATCTGCATCGCGCCCATGCCAGCGCCCAGGTTCTTCGCGGCGATCGGCAAGGCGGGCACGAAGATGTGCATCGCCAGCGTGCCGCTGAAGGTGACCAGCGCGAGCAGCCACAGCGGCGCGTGCGGCCGTGCCGTGGGCGCTTCGGTCGAGGTCATTGCTTCACGGTCGTCGTGTTCTTGCCGAATGCGACGGGGGCGGATTGTTCATCGGGCTCCCAGCCGCCGCCGAGCGCCATGAACAGCACCACCTGGTCGTCGGCCAGTTGCGCTTCGCTGGCCGCCAGGGCGGCGTCGCTTGCAGCGAGCGAGCGCTCGGCATCGAGCGCGTCGAGGTACGCGGTGCGGCCGTTCTTGTAGAGCTGGCGCGCCTGCGCCGCGACCTTCGCGCTCTCGTCGCGCGAGGCCTGCAATGCGGCGCGGCGGTCGAGTTCGCGGGCGTAGGCGCCGAGTGCGGTTTCGGTTTCGCGCAGCGCGGTGAGCACGGTGCCGTCGAACTTGGCGAGCGCGCCGCGGGTGCTGGCCTCGGCCTCGGCGATGCGGGCCTGCGCGATGCCGGTGTTGGGAATGGTCCAGGAGATCAGCGGGCCCATGCTCCAACTCATCGTGTCCTTGCGGCCGAAGTCGGCCGCCGGGCCGGCCGATGAAGCCGAGAGGCCGAGCGTGACCTTCGGATAGAGATCGGCCGTGGCCACGCCGATGCGCGCGGTCGAGGCCGCGAGGCTGCGTTCGGCCTGGCGGATGTCGGGGCGGCGGCGCAGCAGAGCCGCGCCATCGCCCACGGGCAGTGTGCCGGCCACGCGCGGGGGCACCGTGCAGTCGGCCACCTCGCGCGGAAAGTCCTGCGGCAGTGCACCGGTCAGCGTGGCGAGGCGGTAGAGCGCGCCCTGGCGCTCGGCCTTCAGCGGGGGCACGGTGGCGTTCAACTGCTGCAGTTGCGCACGCGCGCGGCCCGTGTCGATGGCGCCGGCACGGCCTGCGCGTTGCAGGCGGTCGGTGACGTTCACCGCGTCTTGCTGCAGGGCAATCGACTTCTCTGCGATCTGCAGGCGCAGGCCCGTCGAACAGGCCTCGGCGTAGGCGCGGGCGGTGCCGGCGGCGACGTTCACGCGCACGAGGTCGAGCGCCGCCGCGGCCGCTTCGGTACTGGCGCCGGCCGCTTCGATGCTGCGGCGGATCTGGCCGAACAGGTCGACCTGGTAGGACAGCGATGCACCCGCGCTGTAGTTGAAGCGGCTGGGCGGCTCGTAGCCCTTCTGCAGCAGCGAGAGGCCCGAGACATGGCCGAACGACGGCCCCCCACTCACGCCCAACGCGGGGCGCTCGGCGCCGGCCACTTCGGACGCGATGGCGCGTTCGCGTTCGAGGTTGGCCACGGCCTGGCGCAGGTCGGTGTTGTGCGCGAGGGCTTGCGTGACGAGCTTGTCGAGCAGCGGGTCGTGGTACAGGCGCCACCAGTGCGGTGGCAGCGGCGCCGAGTTCGCGGGTGCTTCGGCAAAGGGCTTTGCCGCAGCGGGTTGGCTGGCGAGCGCATCGGCGGGCTGCTTGTAGTCGGGGCCGACCGCCGCGCACGCGGCGAGCCCGGCGGCTGCCACCAATGAGGCCATGCGAAAAGCGAAGCGGGTCATGTGGATCATCCCTTCTTCGGGGCGGCCGCGCCGTGCTCCAGCACCTGCACGGTCACGGTCTGTCCAGCCACGAGCCGCGCGCCTTCGGGCAGCGGATCGAGTTTCACGCGCACCGGAATGCGCTGCGCGAGCCGCACCCAGTTGAAGGTCGGGTTCACGCTGGGCAGCAGGTTCGCGCTGGTGGAGCGGTCGCGGTCGGCAATGCCGGCGGCCACGCTGTCGACCGCGCCCTCGAGCACCGCGCCGCCGCCCATCGGCGTGACGCGCACGCGGTCGCCCAGATGGATGCGCGGCAGCTTCGTCTCTTCGAAATAGCCTTCGACGTAGAACGACTGCGCATCGACCAGCGCGAGCACCGGCCGGCCCGCCGCGGCATAGCTGCCCTGGCGCAGGTCCAGGTTGGTGACGAGGCCATCGGCCGGTGCGCGCACCTGGGCGCGCTGCAGGTTGAGGCGCGCGGAATCGAGCGCCACCTCGGCCTGCGCGACGGCGGCCTGCATCTGCTCGACGCGCGAGCGGGTCTGTTCGCGTGCCTCCTTGGAGACGAGTTCGTCCAGGCCCGCGTTGCGCGCGTTCTCGCGCTGCACCTGCGCGCTCGCGGCGCGTTGTGCCGACAGAGCGGCCTGCGCCTGGCGCACGGCGAGGTCGTAGCGGGCGCGGTCCACCTCGAAGAGGAGCGTGCCTGCGGCGACCGGTTGGTTGTCCTGGATCGGCACCGCCGTGACGAGGCCGGACACGTCGGGCGCTATCTGGACCACGTTGGCGCGCACGCGGCCGTCGCGGGTCCACGGCGCGAGCTCGTAGTGGTCCCAGAGCCGGAAGCCGGCCCAGACGGCCGCGGCCACCACGGCCAGGGTGAGGAGGACGCGCAGCAGGCGCTGTATCCGGGAGTTGTCTGAAGAAGAACTGGCTGTCATGGGAATCTCTTCGTCATTGAAGGTGTGAGGTGAGGCGGCTCAGCGCATAAAGCAGCAGCAGGTAGAGCGCCATGTCGAACAGCGCCGGGTGCCACACCCAGCGATAGAGGCCGGTGGCCGCGAGCAGGCGGCGCACACCCCAGAGCGCGAGCAGCGCGCCGGCGGCGAGCACCATGAGCCATGGCAGGTAGAGGCCGTAGAAACTGGCTTCGCCGATCATGTGGAGGCTCCTTGGGAAACGACGGCTGTCAGCGAAGGCGGCGCGTCGGGGAACAGGTTGCGGCGCAGGCCCACCAGCGCGGTGACGGCGGCGCGCGATGCCGAAGAGGTGTCGCGCGCGGCGAGCACCGCATGGAGCGCGTCGTCGATCTGCGGCAGCAGAGCTTGCGGCCGGGGGGTCATGCGGCCTTCGCCGCGCTGGCGGAAGAAACGCGAGATGCCGTCCAGCAGCGCGGCCGAAGTGGCCAGCGGCAACTGCGCGCGCACGCGCTGCAGCACCGCGATGTCGGCGCCCATGCGCAGGTCGCGCAGCGCGTCGTTGGCAGCCACGCCTTCGACCGTGCCGCCGGCTTGTGCGATGCGCGGCGCGAGCAGGCCGATGCGGTCGAGCATGCGGACCGCGTAGGCGTCGCCATGCGCGTATTGCGGCTGCGAAGAAGCAGCCATCTCGCCGAGTTCGCGCCAGGTCGCGCGCTGGATGCGGCGCGCGCTCCAGTCGGCGCCCACCGAGCGCACGAGGCGCGTGACGCGGGCCGCGACCAGCACGCCGACGATCTGGCCGATCATGCTGTTGATGAAGCTCACGAGGTCGGCACTGGCGGTGTCGTGCAGCGCGAGCGTGCCGGCCACGCCGAAGATCATCGCCATCGCGGGCATGAAGTGCGTCGGCCGCGGCAGGTAGAGGCCCAGCACCAGGAAGAGCGGCGCGCAGATCGCGACCAGCATGCCGAAGTCCTGCACCGTGGGCATGAGCACCAGCACATAGACGGCGGAGATCGGAATGGACCACAGCGTCCACTTCAGGAAGCCATGGATCGCCGGCACCGGATCGTCCATGGTCGCGAAGAAGCAGCAGAAGACGGCGGCCATCATGGTGGCGGCCGAGCCCATGGGCCAGCCGGTGAGGATCCAGAACGCACCACACAGGCAGATGGCAATGACGGCGGCGAGCGCGGAGAGCAGCGCCATGCCGTAGTCGCGGTGCAGCGCGCGATTGCCGAGGGCGGCGGTGCGGCGCAAGGGGGCGGCGCCCTGGAGGCCTTCGTCGATGTCCAGGCGCAGCTGGGCGCAGGCGGTCCAGCCGTCGACGAGTTCTTCGAGGCGGCCGGCAAGGCCGATGCGCAGGGCGCGGCCCCAGGCGGTGGGTTGTGCGCCGGTGTCGGCTTGCGGTGCATCGCTCATTGCGGCGATGGCATGGCGCAGGGCCTGCAGGCGCTCGGCGCGCGGGGTGTTGTCGCCCGCGGGTTCGGCTTCTGCGCGCAGCCATTGCGCGGCCTTCGCAAGCACCGAGGCCACATCGGGGGCGAGCACGCCTTCAGCCTGTTCGAGTGCGAGCAGCCGGTCTTCAACGGCCGAGAGCGCGGGCGTGAGCGCGGCGACGCGGTCCTGCATCGTGCGGATCGCGCCGGCCGTCCAGCGCAGGTGCGTGGTATCGAAGGGCACGTGGGTGGAGAGCAGGCGCAGTTGCGTGATGTCGCCCGCGAGGCGGCGGCGGTCGGCATCGAGGCGCTTGGGGTCGGCGTCGCTCTTGCGGCCGGTCGGCTGCAGCAGGTCGCCGAGCCACTTGCGCGCGTCCTGCAGCGTGCGGTCGAGCAGGCCGAGCACGGTGGGCGCGAGGCCGGTGGGCAGCACGAGGCTGTGAACCAACGTGGCGCAGAGGATGCCGAGGCCGATCTCCTCGACGCGCGCCACGGCGGTGTCGAACAGCACCAGCGGCGTCTGCACCGACGGAAAGCCGATCAGCGCGGCCGTGTAGCCCGCGAGCATGAAGACGTACGAGCGCGGCGTGCGGTCGAAAAGCGAGATGCACAGGCACAAGCCCACCCACAGCGCGAGCACCAGCGTCAGCAACTCGGGCGCATTCGAAAGCGCGGGCACCAGCAGCACCGTCGCCGTGCTGCCGATCAGCGTGCCGACGAAACGGTACACCGCCTTGGAGCGCACCGCGCCGGCCAGCGGATGGGCCACGATGTAGGTGGTCATGAGGGCCCAGAACGGACGCGGCAGGCCGGCGCGGCTGGCCAGGTACATCGCAAGCATCGCGGCGGCGAAGCTCTTGCCCGAAAACAGAAGCTCCGCGCGGCTGAAGCGCGGCAGGCGGAGCGTGGTCATTTACTTGCGTCCTTCCTGCGTCGCCACGGCGTTGCGACCGAGCCGCTCCTCGAGCATGCCGAAGACGCGCAGGCAGGCGGCAATGTCCTCGTCGGCGATGCCTTCGAACAGCGTGCCGCGCATCTCGCTCAAGGCGGCTTCGATGGTCGCGCAAGCGGTCACGCCTGTGGGTGTGAGGTGCAGCGTCTTGGCGCGGCGGTCGGCCGGGTCTTCGAGGCGTTGAACGAGGCCCGCCTCGACCAGTTGATCGACGGAGCGAACCAGCGACGGTCCCTCGATGCCCAGCACCGAGGCAAGCATGCCCTGCCGGATGCCGTCGCCCATGCGGCCGATCATCACGATCGGCCAGGCCAGCGTCTGCGACACGCCGACGTGGGCCACCGCCTTGTCGGCCGCGGCACGGTAGGAGCGCTGCAGCGTGGACAGCGACATGCCAAGGTGCATGAGCGCGTGTTCGCGGGTCTGGGTGGTTTTGGAGGCAGTCACGTCGGATAGCAATTAGTTAGCTTGCTATCTATTATACGGGTAACTACTGATCCATGCAGCGGCAACGCTGGCGCCCGCCTCGGGCGCCGGAAAACCGGGAAAAGAAAAACGGGGAAAAGAAGAAAAGTGTGAAGCCCGCCGATAAGCCGGATTCTGTGCACCGAAGGCCTCTTGCGAAGCCCTCGGCGTGACCGCCATTACTCTGGGCCGTTTGTCGCCAAACGGCTCGATGCCACCTACCCGCCAGCTCAGCGGAACCACCTCGATACTGGCCTACTTGGTGTTGCTGCGCGCAGAGATTGCCCGTTTCACCCGAACTCAATCGGCTCGTCTCTGTTGCTCTGATCCTCACCTCACGGTGGAGAGTCGTTAACTCCTGCGCTGTCCTGTGCAGTCCGGACGTTCCTCCAGTGCGGTCTTTCGACACGATGCCCGAAGGCAGAGCGTCCCTTTCGGGCTTGCACCAGCGGCGGTCTGGCGTGCTTCACCGCTCGATTATCGCCCGGCGCGCAGCGCGCTGGTCTCACAATGCGCGCTGTCCGTCGACAAACCGCATCCAAGGAGATTTCCATGAAGGCCCAGAACATCCTCCAGACCATCGGCAACACGCCGCACATCCGCATCAACCGCCTGTTCGGCAACGCGAAGCAACAGGTGTGGATCAAGTCCGAGCGCGCCAACCCCGGCGGCTCGATCAAGGACCGCATTGCGCTCTCGATGGTGGAAGACGCCGAGAAGTCCGGCGCGCTCAAGCCCGGCGGCACCATCGTCGAGCCCACCTCGGGCAATACCGGCATCGGCCTCGCAATGGTCGCTGCCGTCAAGGGCTACAAGCTGATCCTGGTGATGCCCGACAGCATGTCGCTCGAGCGCCGCCGCCTGATGCTGGCCTACGGCGCCACCTTCGACCTCACGCCGCGCGCCGGCGGCATGAAGGCTTCCATCGCCCGCGCCGAGGAAATCGTGGCCGGCACGCCCGGCGCGTGGATGCCGCAGCAGTTCAACAACCCGGCCAACGTCGAGGTGCACGTGCGCACCACGGCCGAGGAAATCGCGGCGGACTTTCCCGACGGCATCGACGTGATCATCACCGGCGTGGGCACGGGCGGCCACATCACCGGCGTGGCACGGGTGCTCAAGAAGAAGTGGCCGAAGCTCCAGGTGTTCGCGGTGGAGCCGGTGGCTTCGCCCGTCATTTCGGGCGGTGCGCCGTCGCCGCACCCGATCCAGGGCATCGGCGCGGGCTTCATCCCGAAGAACCTGGACACCTCGCTGCTCGACGGCGTGCTGCAGGTCGATGCCGAACCCGCCCGCGAAATGGCCCGCCGCTGCGCGCAGGAAGAAGGCATCCTCGTGGGCATCTCCTCGGGCGCCACGCTCGCGGCCATTGCGCAGAAGCTGCCGTCGCTGGCGCCCGATGCGGTGGTGCTGGGGTTCAACTACGACACGGGCGAGCGCTACCTCTCCGTCGAGGGCTTCCTCCCCGCCTGATCCAGCTATCTCTTTCATAGCGCCTCGGCGCGTAAAATGCGCGGCCTGCTTGATAAACACAAGCCCCACGCCATGCTGAGAATCTCCGAACTCAAACTCCCGCTCGACCACGCGCCCGACGCGCTGGTCACCCTGATCGCCCGGACCCTCGACGTCCCGCTCGAAGCGATCGCCTCCCACACCGTCTTCAAGCGCAGCTTCGATGCGCGCAAGGTCGACCTGCTCACGGTCTACATCTGCGACGTGCAGTTGGCCGATGCAAAGCTGGAAGCCGCGCTGCTCGCCAGGCACGCCGGCCATCCGCACATCCAGCCCGCGCCCGACATGCGCTACACGCCGCCCGCCAATGCGCCCGAAGGCACGAGCCGGCCGGTGGTGATCGGCTTCGGCCCCTGCGGCATCTTCGCGGCGCTGATGCTCGCGAAGATGGGCTTCAGGCCCATCGTGCTCGAACGCGGCAAGACCGTGCGCCAGCGCACCCGCGACACCTGGGGCCTGTGGCGCAAGAGCGTACTCAACCCCGAGTCGAACGTGCAGTTCGGCGAAGGCGGTGCCGGCACTTTTTCCGACGGCAAGCTCTACAGCCAGATCAAGGACCCGCGCTTCCTCGGCCGCAAGGTAATGGAAGAGTTCGTGAAAGCCGGTGCGCCGCCCGAAATCCTTTATGTCGCGCATCCGCACATCGGCACCTTCAAGCTGGTGAAGGTGGTGGAGAACATCCGCGAGCAGATCGTCGCGCTCGGCGGCGAGATCCGCTTCGAGCAGCGCGTGACCGACGTGCGCATCGAAGACGGCCAACTGCGCGCCCTCACCGTGCTCGACCAGACCACCGGCCAGTCGAGCGAACTGCGCGCCGACCATGTCGTGATGGCGCTCGGCCACAGCTCGCGCGACACCTTCGCGATGCTGCACGAGCGCGGCGTTCACATCGAGGCCAAGCCCTTCTCCATCGGCTTTCGCGTGGAGCACCCGCAGGGCCTCATCGATCGTGCGCGCTGGGGCCGCCACGCGGGCCATCCGCTCCTGGGCGCGGCCGACTACAAGCTGGTGCACCACGCGAGCAACGGCCGCTCGGTCTACAGCTTCTGCATGTGCCCGGGCGGCACGGTGGTTGCGGCCACCAGCGAGCCGGGCCGCGTGGTCACCAACGGCATGAGCCAGTACTCGCGCAACGAGCGCAACGCGAATGCGGGCATCGTGGTGGGCATCGATCCGAAGGACTTCCCGGGCGACGCGCTCGCAGGCATCGCGCTGCAGCGCGCGCTCGAATCGAACGCCTTCGTGCTCGGCGGCGGCGACTACCGCGCGCCGGGGCAGTTGGTCGGCGACTTCATCGCCGGCAAGCCCTCGACCGCGCTCGGCAGCGTGACGCCCTCGTACAAGCCCGGCGTGACGCCCACCGACTTGCACCAGGCCCTGCCTGCCTACGCCATCGAGGCGATGCGCGAGGCCTTCCCCGCCTTCGGCCGCAAGATCAAGGGCTTCGATACGCACGACGCGGTGCTCACCGGCGTCGAAACGCGCACCTCGTCGCCGATCCGCATCACGCGCGGCGACGATTTCCAGAGCCTCAACGTGCGCGGCCTGTACCCCGCCGGCGAAGGCGCGAGCTACGCGGGCGGCATCCTCTCGGCGGGCGTCGATGGCATCAAGGTGGCCGAGGCGGTGGCGCGCAACGTGCTGGCCGCGGCCGAACGCGAGCGCACGGCGAACGTCTGATGCAGCAAGCCATGCCCTTCGCACGCCCCACGGCCGGCCAGTTCGCCGTCGCCACGCTGGCCATGGCCGCGGTGGTGCTGGCCTCCAACATCCTGGTGCAGTTCGCCCTCAACGACTGGCTCACCTGGGGCGCCTTCACCTACCCGGTGGCCTACCTGGTGAGCGACCTCGTCAACCGGCGCTTCGGCCCCGGCATGGCGCGCCGCGTGGCGTGGGTCGGCTTCGCGGTGGCCATCGTGGCTTCGCTGATGCTCGCGCCGATGCGCATCGCGCTCGCTTCGGGCCTGGCATTCATCGCCTCGCAGCTGCTCGATATCCGCGTGTTCGACCGCCTGCGCCGCGGCCTCTGGTGGCGCGCGCCGCTGGTGGCGACGGTGATCGCGGCGGTGCTCGACAGCATCGTGTTCTGGGGCATCGCATTTGCGGGCACCGACGGCCCCTGGCTCACCTGGGCCGCGGGCGACCTCGCGGTGAAACTCGGCGTGGGCGTGCTGATGCTGCTGCCGTTCCGGCTGCTGATCGGCCGGCAGGCCGCGCGCACCTCGGTCCTGAGCCATTGAGAGCCATGATGTCCCGCAACGACGACTTCCACTACTACGAGCCTGCCAAGGGCCACGGCCTGCCGCACGACCCGTTCAACGCGATGGTCGGCCCGCGCCCCATCGGCTGGATCTCGTCGCAGGACGAGAACGGCGTGCTCAACCTCGCGCCCTACAGTTTCTTCAACGCCTTCAACTACACGCCGCCGATCGTCGGCTTCGCGAGCATCGGCGCAAAAGACAGCCTGCACAACATCCGCCAGACGCGCGAGTTCGGCTGGAACCTCGCCACGCGCCCGCTGGCCGAGCAGATGAACCAGTCGTGCGCGGCCGTACCGCCGGAAGTCAACGAGTTCGAGCTCGCCGGCCTCACGCCCGTGGCATCGCGCCAGATCGCCGTGCCGCGCGTGGCCGAGAGCCCCGTGTCCTTCGAATGCCGTCTCACGCAATTGATCCAGCTCGAAGGTGTCGATGGCGTGCCGGTGCAGACCTGGCTCGTCCTTGGCGAAGTGGTGGGCGTGCACATCGCGCGCCACCTGCTGAAGAACGGCATCTACGACACCGCGGCGGCGCAGCCCATCCTGCGCGGCGGCGGTCCGGCCGATTATTTCGAGATCAGCCCCGACAATATGTTCAGGATGTTCCGGCCGCGCTGAGCGCACAACCGGTTTTTCTGTTGTTCCCCTTTCATCCCATCGCGCCCACCGCCGATCCCACCGTATGACCGACGCATCCACCGCAGCCCCGAACACGAACGCGCCGAACTCGCGCCATGCACGGCGCCAGCGCCCGGACCTCGCCGAGCAGCTGCAGCAGCTCAAGACCGGCGCCAGCGCCGACGCAGGCGCCGGCGCGCAAGCGCCCACCGCGCAGCAGCAACAAGATCAACGGCCACCGCGCGAGAGGAAGCCGCGTCCGCAGGGACAGGGGCAGCAGCCCCGTCAACAGCAGCAGGCCCGCAAGCCGCAGGCACAAGCAGCGCAGCAACAACCCCAACGCACGCCGCGCAAGGTCAACCCGGTGCTCGAGCGCCTGTTCGAGCTGTACCCGCAGCTTTTCGGTGCCCGCTTCGTGCCGCTCAAGCTCGGCGTGTACGAAGAGCTGATCGCGCGCCATCCGGACGACTTCAAGGCCGAAGACCTGAAGATCGCCATGGGCCAGCATGCGCGCTCCACCCGCTACCTCGAAGCCGTGGCCGCGGGGCTCGCGCGCCATGACCTGGACGGCAACGCGCTCGATCCGGTCGCGCCCGAGCACGTGCATCACGCCATCCTCGAACTGCACCGTCGCCGCATGCACCGCAACCCCGGCGAAGACCTGCGCCCGCAACTGGTGGCGCGCATCGCCAAGGCGATCGAAGCCTCGGGGCTCGATCGCGAAGCCTATGCCGTGCTCGTGCGCTCGCGCGATGCGAACAACAACGCGGTGGTCGACGAGGCATTGGCCGAACTCGCGCAGCAAGCTGCCAAGCGCGAGGCACTGCTGCGCGCCTTCGAGGCCAGCGGCCGCACCGAGCAGGAGTTCGCCGAGATGTACGGCATGAAGCCGGGCGAAGTGGCGCGCACGCTGCAGCACGCACGTGCCGAGCGGCAGGCGCCGGCTGTTGCTGCTGCCATTGCAGAACCGGCGGCACCGGTCGAGCCCACCGAACCCGCTGCCGACTGACACGCCCGGCGCACCCGGGCCTCAACAGCCCATAAAAAAACCGCCACGCAAAGCTGGCGGTTTTTTTACGTCCGGCGGCAGCGCCGCGGCCGTGTCAGCGCGCGTTCTGCAGCGCAGCGATGCGCTCTTCGATCGGCGGGTGCGTCGCAAACAGCTTGCCGATGCTGCCGGTGATGCCCATGGCTTCCACCGCCTTGGGCAGTTCGCCGGCCGGCAGGCCGCCCAGGCGCGCGAGCGCGTTCATCATCGGCTGCTTCTGGCCCATGAGCGCGGCGGCGCCGGCGTCGGCGCGGAACTCGCGCTGGCGCGAGAACCAGGCCACCACCATCGCGGCGGCGAAGCCAAGCACGATGTCCAGCACGATGGTGCTCACGTAGTAGCCGATGCCGGGGCCCGAGGAGCGGTCGTCGCCGCGGCGCAGGAAGCTGTCGACCGCGTAGCCGATCACGCGCGACAGGAACACGACGAAGGTGTTCATCACGCCCTGGATCAGCGTCATCGTGACCATGTCGCCATTGGCGATGTGCGCCACCTCGTGGCCGATGACGGCCTCGACCTCTTCGCGCGTCATGTTCTGCAGCAGGCCGGTGGACACGGCCACGAGCGACGAATTCTTGAAGGCGCCGGTGGCGAAGGCGTTGGGCTCGCCCTCGAAGATCCCGACCTCCGGCATGCCGACACCGGCCTTGTCGGCGAACTTGCGCACGGTGGCGACGATCCAGGCCTCGTCGGGCGACTGGGGGTTGTCGATCATGCGCAGGCCCGCGGTCCACTTGGCCATCGGCTTGCTGATGAGCAGCGAGATGAACGCGCCGCCGAAGCCCATGATGAGCGCGAAGCCCAGCAGCGCCGTCAGGTTCAGGCCGTTGGCCGTGAGGAAGCGGTTGACGCCGAGCAGGCTCGCGACGACGCCGAGCACTGCGACGACCATCACATTGGTCAAAACGAACAGAAGGATACGTTTCAAGTTGAATTCTCCGTGGGGAACTGCCGCTCAGATGAGGGCCGGCGGGCCCTCTTCAAGCCATGCGGTGTTGCGAGCGCTTCTTTGTTGTTTGGATACTGACGCGGCCCCGGCATGGCGGCTGCGGGTAGAGCAATGATAGGAGCAAAAGTTCTACGGACGGGGCCGGAAGACCTTCGGATCGTCGTAGTACTCGGGCGACACATTCTCGGCACACCACCCCGGTACGCCCAGCACCGGGAGCGGCACGAAGGGCTTTTGCGCGAGCCGATCCGGGCTCAGGCACTGCGCCAGCGCGGCGTCCTCGAGGGCGCTCGAACGCGCCGCATCCGGCAGCAGCACGTGCGCTGTCGCGGCCTTGCGGGGCGCGACGAGCTTTTCGAGCAGCGCGTGGCCGAACACGAGCAGCCGCGCCTCGGACCACAAGGCACGCCGCGTCACGAAAAGCGCGTGCCAGTCGCGCGCCACCAGCGCCTCCCATAGCGCGGCCGGTGCATCGAGCACCGCGCCGTTCTCGTCGAACAGCGTGAGCGCGTCGCGCAGCGGGCCGCGCGTGGCGCCGATGCCGGTGCGGGCGATCTCGGCGGCCTGCAGTTCATTGAGGCGCCGTTTGGTTTGCGGAAAGGCGAGCCAGACCAGGCCGTTGAAGAAGTCGTGCAAGTTGTCGCGGGTCGGGACGGTGCGGGTCTGGAAGATGTGCGCTTCGTAGGCTTGGCCGGCGGGCAGGCTGTCCTGGTGCACGAAGTCGGGCGCCGATGGCGGCTTGACGGCCTGCAGCGCCGAGGCAACCGATGTGACGCTCGCGGCCTGCGCCGCCGCTTCGCCGTGGGCGCGATAGGGCGCAAGCCAGGGCTGCGCCCAGTCGACCGCCGGCAGCATCGACTCAGAGCGCGGAAGCGCCCGTCCAGCGGATGCGGTCCGGATGCTGCAGCACGGCGAACTCCGCGGTGAGCTTGTCGAACAGCTTGAGCGAACTGCCGCTCTTACTGAGGAGGCCGGCTGTGCGCAGGGCTTTCGCCACGTCGTTGAGCGGCACGTCCTTGCCGCTGCGCAGGGCGGGCGCGGCCCGCAGGATGAATTCGGCGGCTTCGGAGACCGGCTGCGGCGTGGACTGAGGCTCTGCCGCGGCCCGCGTCGTCTTCCTGGCGGCTGTCTTCGTTGCCGCTTTCTTCGCAGGCGCCGTCGCGCTCTTCGCCCGCGCGGTCTTCACGGCAGGCACCTTCGCCGCAACCTTCTTCGCCGCAGCGGTGCGTGCCGCGGGCTTCACGCTGTGGTGCGCGAGATCGATGAAGGTGTCGTAGATGCCAACCGTCTCGTCACCCGTCTTGCCCTGCTGGCCGATGCCGCAGACGCGGCACCCCTTCTCGCGCAGCCGGCTCACGAGCGGCGCGAAGTCGGAGTCGGAAGACACCAGCACCACCACGTCGGGCCGCTCGGCAATCACAAGGTCGATCGCATCGACCGCGAGCGCGATGTCGGTGCTGTTCTTGCCGGCCGAGAGGTTCACCATCGGCCGCACCGAGAGCTGCTTGAAGAGCGCCTGCCGGTTGACCGCCATTTCGGCGTTGCAGTAGGCACGGCGCACATGAATGGCGCCGTACTCGTCCATGGTGCGCTGCACGGCTTGCTCGATCACGTCGGCCGAGACGTTGTCGGCGTCGATCAGCAGCATCACGCGCGGCGTGGGTGTCATACGAGTTTCCAGTGGATGGTTTCACCGCCGCGCAAGGGCTTGAGCGTGGCTTCGCCGTAAGGCACCGTCTCCGGCACGGTCCACGTCTCGCGCTTGAGCGTGACGGTGTCGGTGTGCCGCGGCAGGCCGTAGAAGTCGGGGCCGTGGAAGCTCGCGAAGCCTTCCAGCTTGTCGAGCGCGTTCACGCTGTCGAAGGCCTCGGCGTAGAGCTCGATGGCGGTCAGGGCGGTGTAGCAGCCGGCACAGCCGAGCGCATGCTCCTTCAGGTGCGCCGGGTGCGGTGCGCTGTCGGTGCCGAGGAAGAAACGGTCGCTGCCGCTCGCGGCCGCCTCGACCAGCGCGACGCGGTGCGTCTCGCGCTTGAGCACCGGCAGGCAGTAGTAATGCGGGCGGATGCCGCCGGTGAAGATGGCGTTGCGGTTGTAGAGCAGGTGGTGCGCGGTGATGGTGGCGGCGGTGAAGCGGCCGGCGTCGCGCACGTAGTGGGCGCCCTCTTTGGTGGTCAGGTGCTCGAACACCACCTTGAGTTCGGGGAAGTCGCGGCGCAGCGGAATCATCACGCGATCGACGAAGACCGCCTCGCGGTCGAACAGGTCGATGGCCGGGTCGGTCACCTCGCCGTGCACCAGCAGCAAGAGGCCGTGCTTCTGCATGGCTTCGAGCGTCTTGTAGGTCTTGCGGATGTCGGTCACGCCGGCATCGCTGTTGGTGGTGGCGCCGGCCGGGTAGAGCTTGAGCGCACGCACGCCGGCTTCGGCGGCGAGGGCGATTTCCTCGGGCGGCAGCTTGTCGGTCAGGTAGAGCGACATCACCGGTTCGAAGGGGGTGCCTTCGGGCACCGCGGCAAGGATGCGGTCGCGGTAAGCCACGGCCTGCGCGGCGGTGGTCACGGGGGGACGCAGGTTCGGCATGATCAGCGCGCGGCCGAACTGGCGCGCGCTGTGCGGTACGACGGCTTCGAGCGCGGCGCCATCGCGCACATGCAGGTGCCAGTCGTCGGGGCGGGTGATCGTGAGGGTGTCTGTCATGGCGCGGGGATTGTCGCACCGCCTCCCCGCGGCGCCCTCCGGATTACGCGTGCAGGAACACCCGGCAGATGTTCCCGGCCGTGTGCCGGCTCCAGCTCGCATGGTTGACCGAGCAGCGCGCGCCCTTGTTCGGCGGCCAGGGATCGAAGACGCGCAGCGTGGTGCCGGCATCGCCGTCGCCGCGGATGCCCGCCACGACGACCATGTGCCCCGGACCACCGGCCGCATGGCCCTTGGCGCCCCAGCGCAGGTCGAACATCAGCAGCCCGTTCTCCAGCGCGGTGCGCATGGCACCGACCGTCCAGGACATGGCCTGCCGCTGCAGCACCAAACCGTGCGCGGACGCGAAGAGCGCATCGGCGGTCATCGCCTCGTCGGCGTCCGCGAAGCTGCGCAGCCCGCCGTCCTCGGCGATCAGCTCGCCCGGCGTGCGCGCGACCACCGCCGGCACGGTGGAGCGCGTGATCATGGCCACGGCGGCCGCCCAGCACAGGGCGGGCACAGGCTGCGGGATCAGCGCGACGGGATGCAGGATCGGCTCGCGGGCCTCGCGGCCGAACACGAGGTTCTGCGTGCAGGGGCCGGCCTCGCCGTCCTCGACCAGCCAGTTCGCAGCCTGCAGCCGGCGCACGGCCATCCGGGTGAACGGACCGTAGTCGCCGTCGATCACGAGCCCGGGCCCCGGCTGGAGCGTCCTGTTCAGGGCCTCCTGCAGCCTGCGGACATCGGCCCCGCGCGAGCCTTGTCTCAGTGTTGTCATCGGTTCTTGCCCCCGCCCATGCGACTTCGGCTTTCGAAGTGGGCGGCTGCATTGTGGAAAACGGGGTGCGGCTGCGTCTATCGGTCGGATGGCATAGCCGGGATGGCGGCATCGCAATGACCAGTGCATGGCTGGGGGCTCTGCGCCGGCTGGCACATGTCGTGCTTGAAGGCTTCCTTCGCCTTTCCGTCATCCCCCACACCGGAGTTCCAAGTGAAGCGTGCTGCCCCCGCCCTGTCCCTGAAACCCCTGGCCGCCTGCGCGGCGCTCGCCGTCCTGGTTCTTGCATCGCCCACCGCGCTGGCCCAGGAAAAGACGCTGCGCATCGCCATGACCGCGGCCGACATTCCGCGCACCCTCGGCCAGCCCGACCAGGGCTTCGAAGGCAACCGGTTCACCGGCATCCCGATCTACGACGCGCTCACGCAGTGGGACCTGTCCAAGGCCGACGCGCCCAGCGTGCTGATTCCCGGCGTTGCCACCACATGGGCGGTGGATGCCAAGGACAAGACCAAGTGGGTCTTCAAGCTGCGTCCCGGCGTCAAGTTCCACGACGGCTCCGCATTCAACGCCGATGCGGTGGTGTGGAACGTGCAGAAGGTGCTCGATAAAGACGCACCGCAGTTCGATGCGAGCCAGGTGGGCGTCACGGCCTCGCGCATGCCCACGCTCAAGTCCGCACGCAAGATCGACGACATGACGGTCGAGCTCACCACCAGCGAGCCCGATGCGTTCCTGCCGATCAACCTGTCGAACCTGTTCATGGCTTCGCCCGCGCACTGGCAGAAGAAGTTCGACGCCGCTGCCGGCGCCACGCCCGCCGACAAGGCCAAGGCCGCCTGGACCGCCTTCGCCGCCGACCCGTCCGGCTCGGGCCCGTTCAAGGTCACGCGCTTCGTGGCGCGCGAGCGGCTGGAGCTCGCCGCCAACAAGACGTACTGGGACGCGAAGCGCGTACCGAAGATCGACAAGGTCGTGATGATCCCCATGCCCGAAGCCAACGCGCGCACCGCCGCGCTGCTGGGCGGACAGGTCGACTGGATCGAGGCGCCCTCGCCCGACGCCATGGCGCAGATCACGCAGCGCGGCTTCAAGATCTATTCGAATGCGCAGCCGCACGTGTGGCCGTGGCAGCTGTCGTTCGCCGAAGGCTCGCCCTGGCTCGACAAGCGCGTGCGCCAGGCCGCCAACCTGTGCATCGACCGCGGCGGCATGAAGCAGTTGCTGGGCGGCATGATGGCCGAGCCCAAGGGCACGGTGCCGCCGGGCCACCCCTGGTTCGGCAAGCCCACCTTCGACATCCGCTACGACGTGAAGGCTGCGCAGGCCCTCATGACGCAGGCCGGCTATTCCGCGGCCAAGCCGATCAAGGTGAAGGTGCAGATCTCGGCCTCGGGCTCGGGCCAGATGCAGCCGCTGCCGATGAACGAGTTCGCGCAGCAGTCGCTCAAGCAGTGCTTCTTCGACGTGCAGTTCGACGTGATCGAATGGAACACGCTCTTCACCAACTGGCGCAAGGGCGCGAAGGACCCGTCGGCCAATGGCGCCAACGCGGTCAACATCAGCTTCGCGGCGATGGACCCGTTCTTTGCGATGGTGCGCTTCGTGAGCACCAAGGCCTTTCCGCCGGTGTCGAACAACTGGGGCTACTACGGCAACGCCGAGGTCGACAAGCTGGTGGCCGATGCGCGCACCAGCTTCGACGACAAGGCGCGCGACGCCGCGCTCGCGAAGCTGCACACCCACATCGTGGACGACGCACCGTTCGTGTGGATCGCGCACGACGTGGGCCCGCGCGCCATGTCGGCCAAGGTGAAGAACGTGGTGCAGCCCAGGAGCTGGTTCATCGACATCGCGACGATGACGATGGACTGACCGCCTCCTCCCTCCAGCCAGCTTCCCAGCCAGCCATGCTCGCCTACCTCCTGCGCCGCGTGATCTACGCCGTGCCGATCATGATCGGCGTGGCCCTCGTGTGCTTCCTTCTCGTGCACATCGCGCCCGGCGATCCGCTGGTGTCGATCCTGCCGCCCGACGCCTCGGCGGACCTGCAGGCGCAGTTGCGCGAGCTCTACGGCTTCAACCGCTCGCTGCCTGAGCAGTTCGCCATGTGGGTCTGGCGCGCGCTGCATGGCGACCTGGGCGTGTCCATCGCGAGCAACCGCGCGGTGGCCGGCGAGGTGTTCACCGCCGTGGGCAACACGCTGCGGCTGGCGGTGGTGGCCACCTTCATCGGCTTCGTGCTGGGGTGCCTCTTCGGCTTCGTGGCGGGCTATTTCCGCAACTCGTGGATCGACAGGCTCGCCTCGATGTTCTCGGTGCTCGGCGTGAGCGTGCCGCACTACTGGCTGGGCATGGTGATGGTGATCGTGTTCTCGTCGCAGCTCATGTGGCTGCCCGCCACGGGCGCCGGCCCGAGCGGCTCGGACGACTGGGCCTGGGACTGGGCGCACCTGCAGTTCCTCTTGCTGCCGGCGCTCACGATGTCGGTGATCCCGATGGGCATCATCGCGCGCACCGTGCGCGCACTGGTGGCCGACATCCTCGACCAGGAGTTCATCGTGGGCCTGCGCGCCAAGGGCCTCACGCACCTGGGCGTGTTCCGCCACATGGTGAAGAACGCGGCGCCCACGGCGCTGGCCGTGATGGGCCTGCAACTGGGCTACCTGCTGGGCGGCTCGATCCTGATCGAGACGGTGTTCTCCTGGCCCGGCACCGGCTTCCTCTTGAATTCAGCCATCTTCCAGCGCGACCTCCCTCTGCTGCAGGGAACGATCCTGGTGCTGGCGATGTTCTTCGTGGTGCTCAACCTGCTGGTCGATGTGCTGCAGACCTTGCTCGATCCGCGCATCGCACGCGCCTGAAGGAAGAGAACCGCCAAGCCATGTCCACCGTGCTCGCTTCCTCTCCCACTGCCAACGCCGTCGAACCGTTGCCGGCGCAACGCTCGCGCGGCTACTGGACCTCGGTCTGGCTGCGCTTTCGCCGCGATCCGGTCGCGGTTGGCGCGGCCATCGTCGTGCTGCTGCTGATCGCGCTCGCGGTGTTCGGCCCGTGGCTCGCGCCGTCCGACCCGTACCAGTCGTCGATGCTCAAGCGCCTCAAGCCCATCGGCACCGAGGGCCTGCCCTTCGGCAGCGACGAGCTGGGCCGCGACATGCTTTCGCGGCTGATCGTCGGCGCGCGGCTGTCTCTCTTCATCGGCATCACGCCGGTGCTCTGCGCCTTCGTGCTGGGCACGGTGATCGGCATCGTCGCGGGCTATGCGGGCGGCCTCACCAACACGCTGATCATGCGCACCATCGATGTGTTCTATGCGTTCCCCTCGGTGCTGCTGGCCATCGCGCTGTCGGGCACGCTGGGCGCGGGCGTGGTCAATTCCTTGATCTCGCTGACCATCGTGTTCATTCCGCAGATCGCGCGCGTGGCCGAGAGCGTGACCACGCAGGTGCGCACCCGCGACTACGTGGAGGCGGCGCGCGCCTCGGGCGCCAGCCCCTTCACCATCGTGCGGGTGCATGTGCTGGGCAACGTGCTCGGGCCGATCTTCGTCTACGCCACGAGCCTCATCGCGGTCTCGATGATCCTGGCCTCGGGCCTCTCGTTCCTCGGTCTTGGCGTCAAGCCGCCGGAGCCCGAGTGGGGCCTCATGCTCAACACGCTGCGCACCGCGATCTACGTGCAGCCCTGGGTGGCCGCGCTGCCGGGGGTGATGATCTTCATCACCTCGATTTCCTTCAATCTCCTGTCCGACGGCCTGCGTTCGGCCATGGACAACAAGGGCTGAGGCCATCCATGGAAGCACTGAAAGACATCGGCGGCCCCGCGCAGCCGCTCCTCACCATCTCGGGCCTGGTCAAGCACTTCCCGCTCAAGAAAGACCCGCGGGGCCGCGGCGGCGGCGTGGTGCGCGCGGTGGACGGCGTGGACTTCGAGGTCATGAAGGGCGAGACGCTCGGCGTGGTCGGCGAATCGGGCTGCGGCAAGTCGACCACCGCGCGCCTCCTGATGCAGCTGATCGAGCCGACGCGCGGCGAGGTGATCTTCGACGGCCGCGAGGTCGGCGGGCGCGACCTGCCGCTCAAGGAATTCCGCCGCCAGGTGCAGATGGTGTTCCAGGACAGCTACGCCTCGCTCAACCCGCGCCTCACCATCGAGGATTCGGTCGCCTTCGGACCGCAGGTGCATGGCGTGTCGCGGCGCGAATCGGTGGCGCGGGCGCGCGACCTGCTGGCGCGCGTGGGCCTCGCGCCGCAGCGCTTTGCCGAGCGCTATCCGCACGAGCTGTCGGGCGGCCAGCGGCAGCGTGTGAACATCGCGCGGGCGCTCGCACTGCAACCGCGCATGGTGATCCTCGACGAAGCCGTGTCGGCGCTCGACAAGTCGGTGGAAGCGCAGGTCATCAACCTGCTGCTCGACCTGAAAACCGAGTTCGGCCTCACGTATGTGTTCATCAGCCACGACCTCAACGTGGTGCGCTACGTGAGCGACCGCGTGATGGTGATGTATCTCGGGCAAGTCGCCGAGATCGGTCCCGCCGATGTTCTGTACGAAATGCCCGCGCATCCCTACACGCGCGCGCTGCTGTCCTCGATGCCTTCGATGGACCCCGACCGCCGCACCGAGGTGGCAGCGCTCGCGGGCGATCCGCCGAACCCGATCAATCCGCCGTCGGGCTGCCGCTTCCATCCGCGCTGCTCCATCGCAGCGCCGGTATGCAGCCAGGTCGTGCCTGAGCGCATCGCGACGGATTCGCAGCATGCGGTGAGTTGCCTGGTGCATGAGCCCGGCAGCGGGCACCCGATGGCGCAGCCGCAACCCTTCTTGCAGAGGCAGGCCGCATGAGCGCCGCGCCGGGCCGCCCCAAGCAAGCTCGCACCGCAGTGCGAAGCACGAAGGTACTTCAATGAATGCAGCAGCAGAAACAGAAACTGCCGCCACCGGCCCCATGGTCCGGCTGCGGGATCTGAGCGTCACTTTCAGCGGCGGCCGCAAACCCGTCCACGCGGTCAGCGGCGTGAGCCTCGAAGTGCAGCGCGGCGAAGTGGTTGCGCTGATCGGCGAGTCGGGTTCGGGCAAGAGCGTGACCATGCGCACCTTGCTTCGCCTGCACCCCGAGCGCCGCACCCGCATGGGCGGGCTGGTGGAAGTGGCGGGCCGCGACGTGCTCGCAATGTCGCAACGCGAACTCGCTGACTTTCGCGGCAAGGTCGCGTCGATGATCTTCCAGGAGCCGCTGCTCGCGCTCGACCCGGTGTACTCGGTGGGCGCGCAGATCGTCGAGTCGATCCGCCGCCACGAGCCCGTGAGCCAGGCCGAGGCGCAGCAGCGCGCGCTGGCCCTCTTCGAACGGGTTCGAATTCCGAGCCCCGAACGGCGCCTCCAGGCCTATCCGCACGAGATGTCGGGCGGCATGCGCCAGCGCGCCATGATCGCGCTCGCCCTCGCCTGCAAGCCGCAGCTGCTGCTGGCCGACGAGCCGACCACGGCGCTCGACGCCACGGTGCAGATCCAGATCCTGTTGCTGCTGCGCGAGCTGCAGCGCGACCTCGGCCTCTCGGTGATCTTCGTCACGCACGACATCGGCGCAGCCGTCGAGGTGGCCGACCGCATCGCGGTGATGTATGCGGGGCGCATCGTCGAGGAAGGCACGGCGCGCGAACTGATCCGCTCGCCGCGCCATCCGTACACCATCGCGCTGCTCAAGAGCCGGGCGCACGGGGCGCTCGCGCGCGGCACGCGGCTGGAGACCATCGGCGGTGCGCCGCCCGATCTTTCGGCCTTGCCGACCGGCTGCTCCTTTGCCGAGCGTTGCGCGCTCGCGAGCGATGCCTGCCGTGCCGCACAACCGCCGGTGGTTGAACTCGCACCGAATCACCGTGTACGCTGCATCCACACGGAGGCCGCCGCGGCCATTGCGCCCGTGCTGGTTGCCTGAACCTTCCTTCCTCACGTCCATCGCCATGCCACTGCACGACCCTGCCCACGCCTTCGTCCCGTACCCCGATGCGCCAGTGGCGCGCGCCAGCACCGGCCCCTTGTCGGACCTGAGCTTTGCCGCCAAGGACCTGTTCGACGTGGCCGGCTATCCGACCGGCGGCGGCAACCCCATCGTGCTGGCGATGTCGGGCATCAAGACCCGCACCGCGCCCACGGTGCAGAAGCTGCTCGATGCCGGTGCGCGCTTCGTCGGCAAGACCGTGACCGACGAGCTCGCGTTCTCCATGAACGGCAACAACGCGCACTTCGGCGCACCGGTCAACGGCGGCGCGCCGCTGCGCATCACGGGCGGCTCGTCGTCGGGGTCGGCCTCGGCCGTGTCATCGAAGCTGTGCGACTTCGCGCTCGGCACCGACACCGGCGGCTCGGTGCGTGCGCCCGCCAACCACTGCGGCCTGTACGGCCTGCGTCCGACGCACGGCCGCGTGAGCCTGGAAGGTGCGCTCGACCTCGCACCGAGTTTCGACACCTGCGGCTGGTTCGCGCGCGACATCGGCACCTTCGCGCGCGTGGCCGATGTGCTGCTCGGTGCCGACGCAGCCGCCCTGCCCGAGCGCGTGCGGCTGCTGCGGCCCGACGACGTCTGGACGCTTGCCGTGCCCGCCGCGGCCGAAGCCCTGCAAGGCGCGGCCGATCGCGTGCAAAGCCTGCTCGGCCCCGCGCAAGGAACGACGGTGGCGCTGGAATCCTTCGACGCGATGTACTGGCACTTCCGCTACCTGCAATCGCGCGAGGCCTGGCTTACCGACGGCCCGCTGATCGAGCGCTACGCGCCGCCGCTCGGCCCCGGCGTGGCCGAGCGTTTTGCATGGTCGCGCGAAGTGACCGATGCGCAGGTAGCGACCGCGCGGGTTTTCCGCACCGCATTTCGCGCGCACCTGGCCAGGCTGCTCGGGAGCGACGGCGTGCTGCTGATGCCGACCATGCCCGACATCGCCCCGCTGCGCAGCGACGGCGAGGCCTCGATGGAGGATTACCGCAATCGCGCGATCCGGCTCTTGTGCATCGCGGGGCTGGCGGGTTTTCCACAGCTGTCGATGCCGCTCGCCTCACGCGATGGTGCGCCGCTGGGCCTCTCGCTGCTGGGGCCGGCGGGGTCGGACCGGTCGCTGGTTGCGCTGGCCGAGCGCATCGCGGGGTAAGACAGGGCCATGCGGCCTGGGTTAGGCTGGTGCTCCCACGTCCCGCACAAAAGCGCCATGCCGAACAACACCCAGGTCACCACCCCCAAGCAAGTCGCCGCCTCGCTCACCGAGTTCTGGTCGCCGCGCGTCGTCGCCGAAGTCGACGATGCCTACATCAAGGTTGCCAAGGTCCAGGGCTCGCTCGCCTGGCACAGCCATGACGAGGAGGACGAACTCTTCCTCGTGCTCAAGGGGCACCTGCGCATCGAGATGGAAGCGGGAGCCGTCGAGCTCGGCGAGGGCGAGATGTTCGTCGTGCCCAAGGGCGTGCGGCACAACCCGGTCGCCGACGAGGAATGCCACCTGATGCTCATCGAGCGCAAGACCACGCTGCACACCGGCAGCACCGTCACCGAGAAGACGCGTTCGCTCGCGGACCAGTTGCGCCCGGTCTAGCCTGCGGCCACGCGGGCGGGCTCCTGCAGTCGGCAGACATCGCAGTCGACCGCCGCCGCAGCCCGCTCGATCACCACGAAATCGCCCGCATCGACCGCAAGCAGTGCGTGGTGCCAGGTGCCGGGCGCCAGCACCACGCCTTGGTGCCCGTCCGTGACGAAGGCCACAAGGTCGCGGTGCGACACGGGCGCATCGCCAGCCCGCGCAACGACGATCACGAAGCGCCGCTCGCCCAACGGAACGAAGGTCTGGCTGCCGAGCGCATGCCGTTCCATCTCCGTGACCTCGTGCGGAAAGCTTCGCGCCTGCGCGCGGAACAGCGCAAGCATCGGCCGGCCACCATCGGCATGGAGCTGCAAGTCGCCGAGCAGGTCGAAGCGCCGTGCGTTGCCGCCGTTGATCGGGCGGCCTTCGCCGGCCGGCACCCCGATCACCGTGCCGTAGGGCGCGAAAGCCTTCGATGTGAGCGGTTGCGCAACGCGCAGCGCGGCGGCGGGTGATTCGTCGTTCATGCCGCGATTGCAGCAGAAACCGTGCCGCGCGCGCGTTCGAGGTCGTCCAGCCAGCGGGCGTAGGCCTCGGCGCGTTCGCCGTCCGCGAGCCGCAGCAGCGCCGAGGGATGCAGGGTCACGAACACGGGCCTGCCATCGCGGCGCTCATGCAGCCATGCCCCGCGCTCGGCCTGCACCGCCACCGGCCGGCCCAGCAAGGCGCGCGCCGCCGTGGTGCCGAGCGCCACCAGCCCCTGCGGCCTGACGAGCGATATCTCGCTGTCGAGCCAGTGCGTGCAGGCGTCGGCCTCGCGCTGCGCCGCGGTCTTGTGGATGCGGCGCTTGCCGCGCAGCTCGTACTTGAAATGCTTGACGGCATTGGCGAGGTACACGCTGTCGCGCGCCCAACCCAATTGCGCCATCGCGCGGTCGAGCAACTGGCCCGCCGGTCCGACGAAGGGGCGGCCCATGAGGTCTTCCTGATCGCCGGGTTGTTCGCCGACGAGCATGTGTTGCGGCGCCAGCGGCCCCTCGCCGCAGACGGCCTGCGTGGCGAGCGCGCCGATGGGGCATTCGCGGCAGGCATGCGCCGCTGCGCGCAACTCGCCCAGGTTGGCGGGCGCCACGCCATCCGCCGGCCGCACATGCAACGCAATGGGCGCGCGGATGCGGCGTGCCGCCGTGGGCGGCGCATCGATCATCGACTGGCTGCGCGCCTCGGCCGCGTCCGTGAGCGGCTGGATCAGCGCGGCCTCGGGCAGGTTGTGCCAGTAGCGGCGCGGCATCTCGCGCCGCATCATCGCGACCTTCAGGCGCGCGGGGTTGAAGATGTGTTCGTAGTAGGTGAGCCAGAGCTGCTCGCCCGCATCGGGCGGCGGCTTCTCGCGGCGGTCGGCGCCCTCGCCGAAGGCCAGCGTTTCGCCGTCCCACTCGACACACCGCTCCGGCGTGAGGATGGCCCAGCGCATCTGCGCGAAGCGGCGTGCGAAGAACGGCGCGTTGGCCTCGACGATGTGGTGGTCGGGCTCGAACCACGCGACGTGGCGCTCGAGCCCGTCCTCCCCCATGACACGGGTGAAGCGCACGAAGGCGCGCATCTTGTGGATGTCGCGGTGCACGGCCTTGGCCATCTGCTGCGCCTGCAGCATGTCGGCGTCGAGCGGGTCGTGCCGCAGCGAGGGCTCGTGCGCGAGCCGCCACAGGAGCCGATACATCAATGCGAAGCGCTGCGGGTCGCGGTGCAGGATCACGTCGCCGCACAGCGCGACGAAGGCGGCGGGCACGGCATGCCGCTCGCCGGACGTCGGCGTCGCGGGCGGTGCGGCGTCGCCTGTCTCGCCTCCTTGGCCCGTCTCGCCGAACAGGTCCTCGTCACGCGCCCCGTTCCACGCGGCCTGCGCCGGCGGCACGCCCGCGGCCAGCAGCTGCCGCGCGTGGCGGCGGAAGGCGTCGAGATCCACCGGGTCATCGAGCCGCACGTGCATCGTGAACCCGCTCAGAACAGCGAAGCCTGCGCAGCTTGCGGCGCACGCGCGGCAGGCGCCGCCGAAGCCATCGCACCCGCCGCGGGCCGGTGCCCGTCGGCCACCACGAACGGCAGCACCCTGCGCGCCGGCACATGCAGCCGCCGCAAGTCGTCCGCGCGCACCCGGCGCACGCGCCGCGCCTGCAGCAGCCGCTCGACCGCCTTCACGCCCAGGCCGGGCACGCGCAGCAGCATCTCGCGCGGCGCGTGGTTCAGGTCGACCGGGAAACGCTCGGCATGCGCGAGCGCCCAGGCCATCTTGGGATCGACATCGAGCCGCAGCAGGCCATCGGGCGCGGCCACGATTTCCTGGTGCTCGAAGCCGTAGAAGCGCATGAGCCAGTCGGCCTGGTAGAGCCGGTGCTCGCGCATCAGCGGCGGCGCGACCAGCGGCAGCGCGCGGGCCGCATCGGGGATGGGGCTGAAGGCCGAGTAATAGACGCGCTTGAGCTTGTAGGCGCCGTAGAGCGTGGCGCTGGAGGCGAGGATGTGCCGGTCGTCGGTGGCGTCGGCGCCCACGATCATCTGCGTGCTCTGGCCCGCGGGCGCAAAGGGCGGCGGCTTGGCGGCGGTGGGAGCGGCGCCCGGCAACGCGCGGATCGGCACCACGCGGCGCGCCTCCTCGCGCGTGTCGTCGATGCGAAGGCGCAGCCGCGCCATGGAACGCCGGATCGCGCTCTCGTCCTTCTCGGGGGCGAGCGCTTGCAGGCCTTCGGTGGTGGGCAGCTCGACGTTGATGCTGAGCCGGTCGGCATAGCGGCCGGCGCGCGCGATGAGTTCGTCGCTGGCATCGGGAATGGTCTTCAGGTGGATGTAGCCGCGGAAGTCGTGCACTTCGCGCAGCTGGCGCGCCACCTCGACCACCTGCTCCATCGTGTGGTCGGGCGACTTGACGATGCCGCTGGAGAGAAACAGGCCCTCGATGCAGTTGCGGCGGTAGAAGTCGAGCGTGAGCTGCACCACCTCCTCGACGCGGAAGCGAGCGCGCGGCACGTTGCTCGACGCGCGATTGACGCAGTAGAGGCAGTCGTACTGGCAGTGGTTGGTGAGCAGCACCTTCAGCAGCGAGATGCAGCGGCCGTCAGGCGCGTAGCTGTGGCAGATGCCCATGCCCTCGGTCGAGCCGATGCCGCGGCCGCCGAGCGAGTCGCGCGGCTGCGAACCGCTGGACGCGCACGAGGCGTCGTACTTGGCGGCGTCCGCAAGGATGGCGAGTTTGCGCTGGATATCCACGGTTTTGCCCGGCTGAAAATACTGTATGAATATACAGTTTTCGAGAACCCCTGTCGGAAGAAGGCGCGAGCTGGCCGCATTGCATTGCCCGGCGCGGGGCCCTCGGCTACGCTCGGCGCCGATGACGCTTTCTCCCCCACGCGAGGCCGCAGCACCGCGCCTGATTTCCCCGAGCCTCGCCGATGGCGGCCTGGCCGCCACGTTTGCAATGTCCGACGGCACGCCTGCCTTCGCCATCCGGTGGCACGGCGGCGTCCACGGCTACCTCAACCAATGCCCGCATGCCGGTGGCCCACTCGACTTCGAGGGCCAGGTCCTCGAAAGCTCGGGCCGCTTCCTGATGTGCGCGCGGCACGGCGCGATCTTCGAGCCGGACACCGGCAAGTGCGTCGGTGGCCCCTGCCGCGGCGCACGGCTGACATCGCTCGCAGTCCGTGAAGAAGCGGACGGCA
The DNA here is from genome assembly GCF_030812215.1 of Variovorax boronicumulans. GTDB lineage: Bacteria > Pseudomonadota > Gammaproteobacteria > Burkholderiales > Burkholderiaceae_C > Variovorax > Variovorax boronicumulans_C. The sequence continues at coordinate 56,610 of NZ_JAUSSG010000011.1, forward strand.
GCGTGTGGCTGATCGACTGACTCCGACAACCCTCACTGGAAAGAACACATGCGCACCCATCGCCTCGGCACCCTCTCCATCACGGCCGTTGCCCTCGCCACCGTCACCGCGCTGGTGGCCGGCTGCGGCGCCATGGCGCCCTCCACCGGCGGCAAGGCGCCGACCGGCATGAAGGTCACCTCGACCGCCTTCGCCGACAACGGCACCATTCCCGCCGAGCACGCCGGCGTCGGCGACTGCGGCGGCAAGAACGTCTCGATGCCCGTGGCATGGACGCAGTTGCCCGCCAAGGCGAAGTCGGTCGCGGTGCTGATGTCGGACCCGGACGGCGCGCTGGGCCTGGGCGTCTCGCACTGGGTGGCCTACAACATCCCGGCCGAGCGCGGCCAGCTCAAGGCGAACGAGACGGGCGGCTTCACGGTCGGCACCAACGTGGCGGGCGCAACGGCCTACCGCGGCATGTGCCCGCCGGTGGGCGACCATCCGCACCACTATGTGCTGACCGTGGTGGCTTCCGACCTCGCGCCGGGGGCGCTGCCGGCCGGGCTCACGCGCGATGCGCTGCTCGCGGCGCTCAAGGGGCATGCGCTGGGCGGGCAGAGCGTGGTCGGGCTGTACAGCCGCTAAAGTCGCGGCTTCCTTTCCCACTACCGTGCGCATCCGCGATGCGCATCCACGATGCGCCGCTCACTCGCACTCCTCGCTCTTCTGTCCACCGCACTCGTTGCCGCTGGCTGCGCCTCCTCCTCGCGGCCTGCGCCGCGCGTCAGCTTCCTCGGCGACGGCGTGTTCAAGTCGCCCACCGTGCAGGACGCCGAGGCCTACTGCCGCAACTTCGGCGCGCCGCTGCGCTACCTCGATCCGAAGGCGGCGCGCCTGGCGCCGGAGCGCGAAGTCACCTACCGCTGCGACTGAGCCGGCGCCTCCCCGCCAGCCGCACGCGCCCGCTCGAGGATGAAGTCGATGAAGGTGCGGATCGCGCGCGTGTGCTGCCGGTTCGGCATGTAGAGCATGAACATCTGCGTGCCGAAGATGCTGAGGCGCCAGTCGTCCAGCGTCGTCAGCACCTCGCCCTTGCGCACGTCTTCCTGCACCACGTAGTCGGGCACGAGGCCGATGCCCAGGCCCGCCAGGATCGCCTGGCGCAGGAACAGGAAGTTTTCCGAGATCAGCGTCGGCTCCAGGATCACCTCGCGCCGCGTTTCGCCCTGGTAGGCCGACACGCGCAGTTGCCGGCCGATGACCGCGGCCGTGACCACCGGCGCGCCGTGCAGTTCGTCGAGCTGTACGGGCAGCGGATGTTTCTCCGCATAGGCGCGTGAGGCGCACGCCACGTAGCGCACCGGCCCCAGGTCGCGCGCCACCAGGTTCTGTGGCGGCTCGGGAATCACGCGCACCGCGATGTCGACTTCGTCGCGCAGCAGGTCCTCGATGCGGTTCTCGAACACCACGTCCAGCACGATGCCGGGGTACTGGCGCTTGAAGTCGATGAGCCAGTCGGCCATCACGAGTTGCCCGTAGCCGCTGGGCACGCTCAGCCGCACGCGGCCTTGCAGGCCCTCGCCCAGCGTGGTGACCGATTCGCGCGCGGCCAGCAACTCGGTCTGGATGGCGACGCCGTGCTGGTAGAGCCTCAAGCCGATTTCGGTCGGCTCGGCGCGCCGCGTGGTGCGCCGAACGAGTTGCGCGCCGACCGAGCGCTCCAGCTGGTTCAGGTGGTAGCTGACGTTGGCGCGGCTCATCTTGAGCCGGCGGGCGGCGGCGCTCAGGTTGCCGGCGTCAAGGATTTCCACCAGCAGGGTGAGCGATTGGAGGTCCATGTGACGATTATGTCAAAAATCCTTTGACAGTCTGTCAACACTCTATGCAATTGTCAAAGCTGCGATGCGGGCCAAGAATGCTGGGTTCACCCCCAGAGCCTCGGGCCCCTCGCCTGCATCCGTATACGCAGGGCCCGCCAACGCAAGAGACAAGCACATGGCCACCACCACTCCGAGCCCTTCCACGTCTTCCGGTCCCGTCACCTTCGAGCGTCTTGGCGACGTTTTCGTGGTGACCATCGACAACCCGCCCGTCAACGCCCTGGGCGTGGATGTGCGCCGCGGCCTCGTGGCCGCCATCGGGGCGGCCGAGGCCGACAGCGGCGCCAAGGCGGTGCTGATCGTCGGCGCGGGCCGCAACTTCATCGCGGGCGCGGACATCCGCGAGTTCGGCAAGACGCCGCAGCCGCCGTCGCTGCCCGAGGCGTGCCTTGCGATCGAGAACTGCACGAAGCCGGTGATCGCCGCCATCCACGGCGCGGCGCTGGGCGGCGGGCTCGAAGTGGCGCTCTCGGCGCACTACCGCATCGCCTCGCCCACCGCCAAGCTGGGCCTGCCCGAAGTGGCGCTCGGCCTGCTGCCCGGCTCGGGCGGCACGCAGCGCGCGCCGCGCCTCATCGGCGTGAAGCCTGCGCTCGAACTGATGCTGAGCGGCCGCCATGCGGGTGCGAAGGAAGCGCTGTCGCTCGGCCTCGTCGACCGCCTGGGCACCGAAGCCGACGCACGCGCCGAAGGCCTCGCCTACGCCAACGAACTCATCGCCGCCAAGGCCCCGGTGCGCCGCACGCGCGAAGCCACCGCGCTGGCCGATGCCGAAGCCAGCCGCGCCGCCCTCGAAGCCGCGCGCGCCGACACCGCCAGGAAGAGCCGCGGCCTCTTCTCGCCGATGAAGATCATCGAAGCCGTCGAAGGCGCGCTCACGCTGCCTTTCGACGAAGGCATGGCGCTGGAGCGCAAGCTGTTCATGCAGTGCATCGACAGCCCGCAGCGCGCCGGCCTGATCCACGCCTTCTTCGCCGAGCGCGAAGTGCTGAAGGCGCCGGAAACCAAGTCCGCCAGCCCGCGCGCGCTCGCATCGGCCGGCATCATCGGCGGCGGCACCATGGGTGCGGGCATCGCGGTGGCGATGCTCGATGCGGGCCTGCCCGTGACCATGATCGAGCGCGACGAGCCCAGCCTCGCGCGCGGCCGCCAGCATGTCGAGAAGGTGTACGACGGTCTCATCGCCAAGGGCCGCATGACGCCCGAGGCCAAGGCTGCGGTGATGGCACGCTTCAGCGGCTCCACCTCCTATGACGCGCTGGCCAACGTCGACATCGTGGTCGAAGCCGTGTTCGAAGAGATGGGCGTGAAGAAAGCCGTGTTCGCCGAACTCGACCGCGTGTGCAAGCCCGGCGCCGTGCTCGCCACCAACACCTCGTACCTGGACATCGACGAGATCGCCGCCAGCATCTCGCGTCCGCAGGACGTGGTGGGCCTGCACTTCTTCTCGCCGGCCAACATCATGAAGCTGCTGGAGATCGTGGTGCCCGCCAAGGTGAGCGCCGACGTGGTGGCCACCGGCTTCGAGCTCGCGAAGAAACTGAAGAAGGTGCCGGTGCGCGCCGGCGTGTGCGACGGCTTCATCGGCAACCGCATCCTCGCGGTGTACCGCCAGGCGGCCGACCACATGATGGAAGACGGCGCCTCACCCTACCAGATCGACGAAGCCGTGCGCGAGTTCGGCTACCCGATGGGCCCGTTCCAGGTGTCGGACCTCGCGGGCGGCGACATCGGCTGGGCCACGCGCAAGCGCAAGGCCGCCACGCGCGACCCGCAGGCGCGCTACGTGCAGATCGCCGACCGCATCTGCGAGCGCGGCTGGTTCGGCCAGAAGACGCAGCGCGGCTATTACCTCTACCCCGAGGGCGCGCGCACCGGCTCGCCCGACCCGGCGGTGCTCGCCATCATCGACGCCGAGCGCGAGCGCGCGGGCATCGTGCGGCGCAGCTTCACGAACGAGGAAATCATCCGCCGCTACATGGCCGCGATGGTGAATGAAGGGGCCAACGTCGTGCTCCAGCGCATCGCGCTGCGCCCGCTCGATGTGGACGTGACCTTCCTCTACGGCTACGGCTTCCCACGCCACCGCGGCGGCCCGATGAAGTACGCGGACATGGTGGGCCTGCCGAAGGTGCTGGCCGACATCCGCGAGTTCGCGAAGGAAGACCCGATCTTCTGGAAGCCGTCGCCGCTGCTGGTCGAGCTGGTCGAACGCGGCGCCGATTTCTCGAGCTTGAACCAATCCGAATAAACAGGAGCACTCCCATGCGCGAAGCCGTCATCGTTTCCACCGCCCGCACCCCGCTCACCAAGGCGCACCGCGGCGAATTCAACATCACCCCCGGCGCCACGCTGGCGTCCTTCGCGGTGAAGGCCGCAGTGGAACGCTCGGGGCTGGACCCGGCACTCATCGAGGACGCGATCCTCGGCTGCGGCTACCCCGAGGGCACCACGGGCCGCAACATCGCGCGCCAGGCCATCATCCGTTCGGGCCTGCCGATCAGCATCGCCGGCACCACGGTGAACCGCTTCTGCGCCTCGGGCCTGCAGGCGATCGCCATGGCCGCGGGCCGCATCATCGTGGACGGCGCGCCGGCCATGATCGCTGGCGGCGTCGAAAGCATTTCGCAGATCCGTGGCCGCAGCCCCGGCGATGGCGGCGACCTCAGCCTGGACCCGTGGATCGTCGAGCACAAGCCCGATCTCTACATGGCGATGATCGACACGGCCGACATCGTCGCCAAGCGCTACAACATCAGCCGCGAGGCGCAGGACCGCTTCTCCGCCGAAAGCCAGCGCAAGACCGAAGAGGCGCAGCTGGCCGGCCGCTACAAGGACGAGATCGTCGCCTGCACCACCACGATGGCCGTGACCGACAAGGAGACCAAGGAAGTCACCTACCGCGAAGTCACCGCCACCGAGGACAACTGCAACCGCCGCGGCACCACCTACGAAGCGCTGGCCAAGCTCAAGCCGGTGATGGGCGAAGACAAGTTCATCACCGCCGGCAACGCCTCGCAACTCTCCGACGGCGCCTCGGCCTGCGTGCTGATGGAAGCCAGGGACGCCGAACGCGCCAATATCAAGCCGCTCGGCGCCTTCCGCGGCTTGGCACTGGCCGGCTGCGAGCCCGACGAAATGGGCATCGGCCCCGTGTTCGCCGTGCCCAAGCTGCTCGCGCGCCATGGCCTGAAGGTCGAGGACATCGGCCTCTGGGAACTCAACGAAGCCTTCGCCTCGCAATCGATCTATTGCCAGGACAAGCTGGGCATTCCCTCGGAACTGCTCAACGTGAACGGCGGCGCGATCTCCATCGGCCACCCCTTCGGCATGACCGGCGCGCGCCTCACGGGCCACGTGCTCATCGAAGGCAAGCGCCGCGGCGCGAAGTACGCGGTGGTCACGATGTGCATCGCCGGCGGCATGGGCGCCGCGGGCCTGTTCGAAATCTACTGAGGAGTCAGCGATGGACCTGAACTTCACCCCCGAAGAAGAAGCCTTCCGCACGGAAGTGCGCGCCTTCCTCGCCGACAAGCTGCCCGCGCGCCTTTCGGCGAAGGTCAGCGGCGGCCAGATCCTCAGCAAGGCCGACATGCAGGAATGGCACGCCATCCTCAATGCGCGCGGCTGGCTCGCCAACCACTGGCCCGAGCAGTACGGCGGCCCGGGCTGGACGGCGGTGGAGAAGTTCATCTTCGAACACGAATGCGCACTGGCCTTCGCACCGCGCATCGTGCCCTTCGGCGTGAACATGCTGGGGCCGGTGCTCATCAAGTACGGCAACGAGGCGCAGAAACAGCGCTGGCTGCCGCGCATCCTCGACGGCTCGGACTGGTGGTGCCAGGGCTACTCGGAACCCGGCGCGGGCTCCGACCTGGCGGCAGTGAAGACCTCGGCCGTGCGCGGCATCGACGCGCAGGGCGATCACTACATCGTGAACGGCCAGAAGACCTGGACCACGCTGGGCCAGCACGCCAACATGATCTTCTGCCTGGTGCGCACGAACCGCGAGGCGAAGAAGCAGGAAGGCATCAGCTTCCTCCTGATCGACATGACCTCGCCCGGCGTGGAAGTGCGTCCGATCATCACGCTCGACGGCGAGCATGAAGTCAACGAGGTGTTCTTCTCCGACGTGCGTGTGCCGGCCGAGAACCTCGTGGGCGAAGAGAACAAGGGCTGGACCTGCGCCAAGTACCTGCTGACCTACGAGCGCACCAACATCGCGGGCGTGGGCTTCTCGGTGGCCGCGCTCGAACAGCTCAAGGGCATTGCCGCCAAGCAGGTGAAGAACGGCAAGCCGCTGGCCGAAGACCCGTCGTTCGCCGCACGCATGGCGCGCGTGGAGATCGACCTGGAGAACATGAAGACGACGAACCTGCGCGTGATCGCGGCCGTGGCCGGCGGCGGCGTGCCCGGTGCGGAGAGCTCGATGCTGAAGATTCGCGGCACCGAGATCCGCCAGGAGATTTCGTCCTTAGCCCGCCGTGCGATGGGCGTGTATGGAAGGCCCTTCGTCGAGGAAGCGCTGCACGACGGTTTCGACGGCGAGACCTTCGGCCCCGCCTACGCGAAGGCAGCCGCCGCGCGCTACTTCAACAACCGCAAGCTGTCGATCTTCGGCGGCTCCAATGAAATCCAGAAGAACATCATCAGCAAGATGATCCTGGGCCTGTAAGGAGACATGCAATGAACTTCGAACACACCGAAGACCGGCGCATGCTCGCCGACAGCCTGAACCGCTTCATCGCCGAGCAGTACGCCTTCGATGCGCGCGACCGCATCGCGAAGTCGGCGAACGGTTTCAGCAAGGAAATCTTCCAGCAGTTCGCCGAACTCGGCGTGATCGGCGCGCTTTTCAGCGAGGCCGATGGCGGCTTCGGCGGCGGCGGCTTCGACATCGCCGTGGTCTTCGAGGCCCTGGGCCGCGGCCTCGTGGTCGAGCCGCTGCTGGGCGCGGTGATGGTCGGCGAAGCGCTCAGCGCGGCCGGCAACGATGCGCAGAAGGAAAAGCTCGGCGACATCATCAACGGCGTGACCGTCGCGGCCTTCGCGCACGACGAGGCCGACACACACTACGAACGCACGCGCGTCGCGACCCGCGCCGAGCGCAGCGGCGACGGCTGGGTGCTGAACGGCGCCAAGGCCGTCGTGCCGCAAGGCGAGCAGGCCGACCTGTTCCTCGTCTCCGCCCGCACCTCGGGCAACGTGGACGACGAAGCCGGCATCTCGCTGTTCCTCGTGCACGCAAAGGCTGCCGGCCTCACGGTGCGCGGCTGCCCCGCCATCGACGGCGGCCGCGTCGCCGAAGTCTCGCTCGACGGCGTGAAGCTCGGCGCCGACGCATTGCTCGGCGCAGAAGGCCAAGGCGCCGCGACGCTGGAACTCGCCATCGGCCGCGGCGTGCTCGCGCTGTGCGCCGAAGCCGTCGGCGCCATGGAAGCCGCCAAGACCGCGACGCTGGAGTACCTGCGAACGCGCAAGCAATTCGGCATCCTCATCGGCAGCTTCCAGGCGCTGCAGCACCGCATGGCCGACCTGCTGCTCGAGATCGAACAGGCCCGCTCGGCGGTCATCAACGCCGCGGCCGCCATCGACGGCACCGACCGCGTGGCGCGCGAGCGCGCGTTGTCGGCCGCCAAGTTCAGCATCGGCCGCATCGGCGCGCTGGTCGCCGAAGAAAGCATCCAGATGCACGGCGGCATCGGCATGACGTGGGAGCTTCCGCTGCCGCACTACGCTAAGCGCCTCGTGATGATCGACCACCAGCTCGGCGACGAAGACCATCACCTGCAGCGCTACATCGCGCTCGGTAAGGAGGTCGCGGCATGACGGACAAGACCGTCCTCATCAGCCAACAGGGCGCGGTCCGCATCCTGACCAACAGCAACCCCGGCGCGCGCAACGCGATCACGCCGACGCTGTATGCCGAACTGTCGTCCGCCCTCGCCGATGCACAGAACGACCCCGAAGTCGGCGCCATCGTCTTCACCGGCGCGGGCGATTTCTTCTGCTCCGGTGGCGACCTGAACCTGCTGGCCAAGCGCCGCGAGCTGCCCGCCTCGGAGCGCCGCGAAAAGCTCGAAGGGCTGCACAACCTCGTCCGAGCGATCCGCGATTGCGGCAAGCCTGTCATCGCGGCCGTCGAAGGCGGTGCGGCGGGCGCGGGCCTCTCGACGGCGCTGGCCTGCGACATGCTCGTGTCGGCGCGCGATGCGTTCTACACGGTGGCCTACGTCAAGGTCGGCCTCACGCCGGACGGCGGCGCGACGGCCTTTCTTGCGGAGTTCGTCTCGCGCCAGGTGCTGACCGAGATGTGCCTCACCGGCGACCGCATGACCGCCGAGCGCCTGCATGCGCTGGGCGCGGTCAACCGCCTCACCGACAAGGGCGCCGCGCTGGCCGAGGCGATTGCACTCGCGGCCAAGGTGGCCGACGGCCCGCTGCGCGCGAGCGCCCGCATCAAGACGCTGTGCCGGCAAGCGCACCGCGCCACGCTCGAAGAACAGCTCGACGCCGAGGCCGTCTACATGGTCGAGTCGCAGGCCGACGCCGAAGCGGCCGAAGGCATCGGCGCGTTCCTCGGCAAGCGCAAGGCGGATTTCGTCGCGCTGCGCCACAAGAAGCAGGACGCGCCCTGACGCCGTCCGCACAACCCCACCTTCCCGCCTCGCAGATCGGTCACGCCGTGCGGGGCTTTCTCGTTTCCAGGGAGTTGCCTTCATGCCACTGCTGAATTCCTCGCTGCCGCTCGCCGGCGTGCGCGTTCTCGATCTGTCCCGCATCCTCGCGGGCCCCTGGTGCGGCATGGTGCTGGCCGACATGGGTGCCGAGGTGATCAAGGTCGAGCATCCGGGCCGCGGCGACGACACGCGCGACTGGGGCCTGCGCGTCGGCAAGACCGAGACCGCCTACTTCAACAGCGTGAACCGCAACAAGCGCTCGGTCACGCTCGACCTGCAGACGCCCGAGGGCCAGCAGATCGCGCGCGATCTTGCGAAGCAGTGCGACGTGGTGATCCAGAACTTCAAGTTCGGCGGCATCGACAAGCTGGGCCTGGGCTACGAGCAACTGAGCAAGGAACATCCGGGCCTCATCTACTGCTCGATCTCCGGCTACGACCGCACCGGCCCCGAGGCCGCACGCCCCGGCTACGACCTCGTGGTGCAGGGCGAGGCAGGCCTGATGGCGCTCAACGGCGAAGCGAACCAGCCGCCGCTGAAGTTCGGCGTGGCCGCCGTGGACCTCTTCACCGGCATGTACTCGGCGCAGGCCATCCTCGCCGCGCTCTACCAGCGCGAAAAAACCGGCAAGGGTCGGCACGTGGAGATGGCGCTCTTCGACTGCGGCCTGATGATCACCGCCTACTACGGCCTCGAAGCGCTGCTGATGGGCGAAGACCCGCCGCGCTACGGCAACTCGCATCCGTCGATCGTGCCCTACGGCGTGTTCGATGCGGCCGACGGCCCGCTGGTCATCACCGTGGGCAACAACGCGCAGTTCGCGCGCTTCTGCACCGACGTGATCGAGCGGCCCGACCTTGCGGCCGACGAGCGCTTCAAGACCAACATCCTGCGTTCGGCGAACCGCGCGGTGCTGCTGCCCGAGCTGCACGCCGAACTCGCGAAGCGCCAGCGCGCCGACCTGCTCGCGAAGCTCACCGCCTCGGGCATTCCGTGCGGCGAAGTGCTGGGCCTGCTCGAAGCGCTGCAATCGAAGCGCGCGACCGATGCGGGTCTCGTGACCACGCAGCCGCACCCGGTGGCCGGCACGGTCAACGTGCTCGCGCCGCCCTACCGTTTCGATGGCGAGCGCCTGCCGGTGCGCAGTGCGCCGCCCACGCTAGGCGAAGGCACGCACGACGTGCTGCAGTCCCTGCTCGGCCTGTCGGATGACAAGCTGGCCGCGCTGAAAACAAGTGGCGTCGTCTGAAGACGCGCCTGTGCATTCCTGATCCCCTGAATTAGCAAGAAGTCCATGGCCTCCCTCGTTTCCCGTTCCCTTCGCAATCCTCTTCGCCGTGCACTCGTCGCCCTGGCTCTTCCACTCATCGCCGGCGGCGCCTTCGCGCAAGCCTGGCCCGCCAAGCCGATCACGCTGATCGTGCCCTTCCCGCCCGGCGGTCCGACCGACGTGGCCTCGCGCATCGTGGCGCAGAAGATGTCGGTCGCGCTCAAGCAGAGCATCGTCATCGACAACCGCAGCGGCGCCTCGGGCACCGTGGGCGCAGCCGCCGCGGCACGCGCGGCACCCGACGGCTACACCTTCGTGATGCTGGCCACGCCCACGCTCCTGGCTTCGCACCTCTACGGCCCGACCGGCTACGACATCTTCAAGAACTTCACGCCCGTGGGCTCGGTGTACGACCTGCCGATCGTGCTGGTGGTCAACCCCAAGTCGCTGCCCGACGTGACCACCCTGCAGGGCCTGATCGCCAAGGCCAAGGCCGAGGGCGGCAAGCTCAACTACACGACGGCCGGCGCCGGCAGCTTCGGCCACCTGACGACCGAGCAACTGAAGACCATCGGCAAGTTCGACATGCAGCACGTGCCCTACCGCGGCAGCGCGCCGGCCGTGACCGACCTCATCGGCGGCCAGGTGCCCGCGATGTTCTCGGACCTCGTGGGCGTGCTGCCGCACATCAAGGCCGGCAAGCTGCGCGCCATCGCGGTCGGCTCCGGCCAGCGCGTGAGCCTGCTGCCCGACGTGAAGACGGTGGCCGAGCAGGGCTTCCCCGGCTTCGATGCGACCTCGTGGGGCGGCCTGCTCGCACCCGCCGGCACGCCCAAGGAAGTGATCGACCGCATGAGCGCCGAACTCAAGACCGCCCTGGCCGACAAGCAGGTGCAGGAGAAGCTCGAAAGCGTCGGCTCCTTCGCGGCCTACCGCACGCCCGAGCAGACCGGCGTTCGCATGCGCGAGGACTTCGAACGCTGGGGCAAGGTCATTCGCGACAACAAGATCACGAACCAGTAAAACTGCAGCCACCCGTCCGCAGCCGGCAAGACGACATCAAGGAGACAGACAACATGACGACAGGCAACGACAAGAACAACAACATGGGAACGGCCGGTGCGCCGTTTCGCCCCCTGTTCCCGGTGCGCGGCCTCGCCGACATCCGGCGGCTGGAAGAAACGCCGCTCGAGGAAGCGCTCACGGTGCGCAGCACCTACGAGCTGTTCCGCAATTCCGGTGCGGCCTTTGGCGACAAGACCGCGCTCACGTTCTTGCGCTCCGGCAATCCGGCCGATGAACCGATCCGCTGGTCGTATGCCGAACTGCTCGCGGGCATTCACCAGACCGCGAACCTGCTGCACACGCTGGGCGTGGGGCCTCAAGACGCGGTCGCGGTGCTGCTGCCCGGCTGCCTCGAATACCACCTCGCGCTCTGGGGCGGCGAGGCGGCCGGCATCGTGCAGCCGCTCAATCCTTTGTTGACCGACGAGAAGCTGGTCGCGCTGATGACCGCGGCGCGCGCGAAGGTGCTGATCGCCTATGGCTCGGACGCGGAATCGGGCATGTGGTCGAAGGCGATGCGCCTGCGCGCCCAGGTGCCCACGCTCACGACCGTGCTGCGCGTGGCGCCGCACGACGAAGCGCCGGGCGCTGCCGGTGCACTGCCTGAAGGGGTAGCGGAGTTCGACGTGCTGCGCGCCGCGCAACCGTCGGATCGCCTCGTGAGCGGCCGCGACATCGCGCCCACCGACATCGCCGCCTACTTCCACACCGGCGGCACCACCGGCGCGCCCAAGCTCGCGCGCCACAGCCACGGCGCGCAGGTGTTCACCGCCTGGGCCAGCGTGCAGCTCGCGGGCATGAACGAACAAGGCATCTCGATCAACGGCTACCCGCTGTTCCATGTGGCGGGCGTGCTGCCGGCCTCGCTCTCGTCGCTGTCGGCGGGCGTGGAGGTGATCATTCCGACGCCTTCGCTGCTGCGCAACAAGGAGGTGCTCGCCAACTACTGGAAGCTGGTCGCGAAATACAGGCCGACCTCGCTTTCGGCCGTGCCCACGGTGCTCGCGGCACTGGCGAACGTGCCGCTCGATGGCGCGGACATTTCCTCGATCACCTACTGCCGTACCGGCGCCGCCGTGCTCGCGCCCGAGCTGGCCGCGCGCTTCGAGCGGCTGTTCGGCCTGCATGTGCACGAGAGCCTGGGCATGACGGAGATGGCGGGCATCTCGACCATCACGCCGCCGGGCGTGAACGGGCCCGCGGGGTGCGTGGGCTTTCGCCTGCCGTATTCGCAGATCCGCATCGTCGCGCTCGACGAGAGCGGCAACGCGAGCGACCGCGACGTGGCGCCCGGCGAACAGGGCATGGTGCTCTTCAAGTCGCCCAACGTGTTCTCGGGCTTCGTCGATCCGGCGGACAACGCCAAGGCCTTCACCGCCGACGGCTGGCTCGCGACCGGCGACCTCGGCTGGATGGACAGCGAGGAACGGCTCAATCTCACCGGCCGCTCGAAGGACCTGATCATCCGCAGCGGCCACAACATCGACCCCAAGACCATCGAGGACGCGCTCGGCGCGCACCCTGCGGTGCAACTGTGCGCGGCTGTGGGCGCGCCCGATGCCTATGCGGGCGAGCTGCCAGTGGTCTTCGCGACGCTGGTGCCTGGCGCCTCGGCCACCGAAGACGAGCTGCTCGCCTTCACCGCCGCGCGCGTGGACGAAGCGCCCGCCAAGCCCAAGTGGGTGTCGGTGATCGGCGCCATGCCGATGACCAACGTCGGCAAGATCTACAAGCCCGAGCTGCGCGCCATGGCCGCACGGCAGGTGGTGACCGCGACGGTCGGCGAGGTGTGCGCCGAACTCGGCGCGAGCGATGCGGCAACGCTCGCCGTGACCACCGAGGGCGAATGCCTCGTGCATGTGCAGATCGATGCCGCCGCAACTGGTGCACTGGCCGCAACGCTGCAGGAGCGGCTGCAGAAGGCGCTGGCGCCTCTGCCCTTCAAGACGCGCATTGCGCTGAAGTGAACTGAACCTCAAGAGTTTCTGAAACCAACGGGAGACAAGACCATGGCCCATTCATCCGCCAACCGCCGCGCATTGCTTTGCGCCGCCGCCGCATCGACCGCCGCACTGTTCGCGCTGGCACCCGCGCACGCGCAGGCGCCCTACCCGAACAAGCCCATTCGCCTCGTCGTGCCCTTCCAGGCCGGCGGCGCGACCGACGTGCTCGCGCGCGTGCTGGCCCAGAAGATGTCGACCGGCTTCGGCCAGCCCGTCGTCATCGACAACAAGCCGGGTGCGGCCGGCATCATCGGCACCGATGCAGTCGCCAAGTCGGCGCCGGATGGCTACACCGTCGTCTTCTCGCTCAGCAACGCGCTGCTGACCAACGAATTCCTCTACGAGAAGCTGCCCTACGACACGCAGCGCGACCTCACGCTGGTCTACCAGGTGGCGATGGGGCCGCTGGTGCTCGTGGTGCATCCGAGCGTGCCGGTGAAGACAGCGCCCGAACTGCTGAAGTACGTGGCCGCGAACAAGGGCAAGGTCGCCTACGGCTCCTACGGCGTGGGCGCGTACCCGCACCTGGCCGGCGCGCACATGAGCCTCACGCAGCAGGCCGACATGAACCACGTTGCCTACAAGGGCGAGGCACCGATGATCCAGGACCTGATCGGCGGCCAGATCCAGATGGCCTATGCGAGCGCGCTCGTGGCCAAGCCGCATATCGACGCGGGCAAGGTGCGGGCCATCGGCGTGAGCGGCGAACGCCGCATGGCCGCGCTGCCCAACGTGCCGACGATGGCCGAGCAGGGCCTGAAGGACGAGGCCTACCGCGTGACCGGCTGGCTCGCCTTCGCGGTGCCCGCCAAGACGCCCAAGCCCATCGTGGACCGCATTGCCGACGAAGTGCGCAAGGCCTCGCAGCAGCCCGACGTGCGCGAGCGCATTGCAGCCATGGGCTTCGAGCTCAAGGACAGCTCGCCCGAACTCTTTGCCGCCGCTTGGAAGCAGGAGCGCCCGGTGTGGGAGCGGCTCATCAAGCAATCGGGCGCGAAGCTCGAGTGAACGAACCTCATCTGATTTCTGAAGGAACAACCATGAAGATTCTTGTGCCTGTCAAACGGGTCGTCGATTACAACGTGAAGGTGCGCGTCAAGAGCGACGGCACCGGGGTGGACATTGCCAACGTCAAGATGAGCATGAACCCCTTCGATGAGATCGCTGTCGAAGAAGCTGTGCGTCTGAAAGAGAAGGGCGTGGTCACCGAAGTCATCGCCGTCTCGTGCGGCGATGCCAAGTGCCAGGAAACGCTGCGCACCGCGATGGCCATCGGTGCTGATCGCGGCATCCTGGTCGAGACCACCGAAGAGCTGCAGCCGCTGGCTGTCGCCAAGCTCCTGAAGGCGCTGGTCGACAAGGAACAGCCCCAGCTCATCATCCTGGGCAAGCAAGCCATCGACGATGACGCCAACCAGACGGGCCAGATGCTCGCTGCCCTGGCCGACCTGCCCCAGGCCACCTTCGCCTCCAAGGTCGAAGTCGCCGGCGACAAGGCCACGGTCACTCGCGAAGTCGACGGCGGCATGGAAACGCTGACGCTCACGCTGCCGGCCGTCATCACGACCGACCTGCGCCTGAACGAGCCGCGCTACGTCACCTTGCCCAACATCATGAAGGCCAAGAAGAAGCAGCTCGATACCTTCAAGCCCGAAGACCTGGGCGTCGATGTGAAGCCCCGCCTGAAGACCCTGAAGGTCAGCGAGCCGCCCAAGCGCGGCGCGGGCATCAAGGTGCCTGACGTGGCGACGCTGGTGGACAAACTGAAGAACGAAGCGAAGGTGATCTGAACATGACCGCACTTGTTATTGCCGAACACGACCACGCCAGCATCAAGCCGGCCACCCTCAACACCGTGACCGCAGCACTCGCTTGCGGTGGCGACGTCCACGTGCTCGTGGCCGGTGCCAATGCCGCCGAAGCCGGCAAGGCCGCCGCGCAGATCGCCGGCGTGTCGAAGGTCATCGTGGCTGACAGCCCCAGCCTTGCTGAAAACCTGGCGGAGAACGTCGCGGCCCAGGTGCTTGCGATCGCATCCAACTACAGCCACATCCTGTTCCCCTCGACCGCCAACGGCAAGAACGTCGCACCGCGCGTGGCGGCCAAGCTGGACGTGGCGCAGATCAGCGACATCACCAAGGTGGACAGCCCGGACACCTTCGAGCGTCCGATCTATGCCGGTAACGCGATTGCCACCGTGCAGAGCAGCGATGCCACCAAGGTGATCACCGTGCGCACGACCGGCTTCGATGCCGCAGCCGCCACCGGTGGCAGCGCAACGGTTGAAACGGCTGAAGGCGTCGCTGACAGCGGCAAGTCGAGCTTCGTGGGCCGTGAAGTCACCAAGAGCGAACGCCCCGAACTGACGGCCGCCAAGATCATCGTCTCGGGTGGCCGAGCCCTCGGCAGCGCCGAGAAGTTCACCGAAGTGATGGCACCGCTGGCCGACAAGCTCAACGCGGGCCTGGGCGCCAGCCGCGCAGCCGTCGATGCGGGCTACGCCCCGAACGACTGGCAAGTGGGCCAGACCGGCAAGATCGTCGCGCCGCAGCTGTACATCGCAGCGGGCATCTCGGGTGCGATCCAGCATCTGGCCGGCATGAAGGACTCCAAGGTGATCGTGGCGATCAACAAGGACGAGGAAGCGCCGATCTTCTCGGTGGCCGACTACGGCCTCGTGGCCGACCTGTTCACGGCTGTGCCGGAACTCGTGAAGGCGCTGTGAGCCAATGAAGACCCGCATCACCGAACTGCTCGGCATCCGCTACCCGATCGTGCAGGGCGGCATGCAGTGGGTGGGCCGCGCCGAGCTGGCCGCGGCCGTGTCGAACGCCGGCGGCCTGGGCATCGTGACGGCGCTCACGCAGCCCACGCCCGACGACCTGCGCAATGAAATCGCACGCACCCGCACGCTGACCGACAAGCCCTTCGGCGTGAACCTCACGATCCTGCCCGCGGTGAAGCCGCCGCCGTATGCGGAGTACGTGCAGGCGATCATCGACAGCGGCATCAAGATCGTGGAGACCGCGGGCAACAGCCCGAAGGATTTCATCGAGGCCTTGAAGCGCCACGACGTGAAGATCGTCCACAAGTGCACCTCGGTGCGCCACGCGCTCTCGGCGGAGCGCAACGGCGTCGATGCGGTGTCGGTGGACGGCTTCGAGTGCGCGGGCCATCCGGGCGAGGACGACGTGCCCGGCCTCGTGCTGCTGCCGATTGCGGCGCGCAAGCTCCGCATTCCGATCATCGCCTCGGGCGGCATCGCCGACGGACGCGGCATGGCGGCAGCGCTGGCGCTGGGCGCCGAGGGCGTGAACATGGGCACGCGCTTCTGCGTGACGCAGGAGGCGCCGATCCACCCGAACATCAAGCAGGCGCTGGTCGATGCGACCGAGCGCGACACGAAGCTGATGTTCCGCACCATGCGCAACACCGCGCGGGTTTTCCGCAACGCGATCTCCGAAGAGGTGGTGGCGACGGAGAACCGACCCGGCGGCTGCGAGTTCGAGGAAGTGCGCCCGCTGGTGGCCGGCGCGCGCGGCCGTGCGGCGCTGGAGTCGGGCGAGGTGCAGAACGGCGTGGTCTCGGCCGGCCAGTGCATCGGGCTGATTGACGACATTCCGACCTGCGCGGAACTGATCGAGCGCATGGTGCGCGAGTGCCGCGAGCATCTGGACCGGGCGCGGTCCTGGATGGACTGAGTCTTTCTGCTCGCGTCCGGGGCGACGCTCACGCCGACGGGGTACCTTGCTCCGCGAATGTCCCCCGGCCTTCGGCCTCCTCCTTTATTTCGCTGCGCAAGGCACCCCATCGGCGTGAGCGTTTGGAGCCGCTGTGGACTGGCACGACACGGCGCCCCGAGATCTACACGCAGCGCATTGCGGAAGCTGCATTTGTTGGCGGTTGCCGAGACTTCGCGCCGCATCGAACGCTCGCTTTGCTGCGTTCTTCTCTAAAGTGAATGCCCCTGTCACTCGATACCCCAACAAGGGGAGAAGGAAGGCGCAACACACCAAGCCACCACCGGATGTTTGAAGGCTGCTTGCCTCGCGGCAGGTTGTCGGTGCGAAAGCAGCGACGCAGATGCGAGGTATCAAAAGGCGACGGCCGAGGTGTTACGAGCACCCCGACCGTCTAACCAAAGACGTGCAACCACCTCTAAAGGAGCGCACAAAAATGGCTACCAAGACTATAGCCCGGCCTCGCACGCCGGTAGCTTCCGAAGACAACGCCCAAGACCCGGCGGATCTTCTCGAAAACACCCTCTCTCAACTCGAAGCTCTCCTGTGGGTCTGCCACGGGGAAGACATCGACTGGTGCAGCGGGGATGGGCCTCGGCGATTGGACAACCTGCTTTGGCTTGCGGCTGAACTGGCTCGCAAGGCTGGGGAGCTGTTTCAGGTGAGTGAGACGGCTCGGCGTGGGGCGCTTGAGACTGGTGGGTAGTGGCTGGTCTGCGGGCTGCGGGTTTCACGGCCTGCCCTGGGGAGCATGTCCTTAGGAGTGCGATTGCGGAAGTCTTCTTGATGGTGGGAATTCGGTTCGGTTGACATTTCGGCCGGAGACCCAGCACTGAAGCGTGCCCGGGTCAAGCCCTATCGAAATGCTAGTAACTCGATATATCCTCCACCACCAACTACATAGGGAGGGTTCATGGCTAAGGTTCGTCCTGACTTTTTGAATATCGACGATGTCACACTCACACGCCTTCATCTTGACCCAGAGAATCCTCGTCATGACCCGATCCAAGATGAGGATCGAATCATTGCCCAGCTCTTTGGCGCTGAAAAAACGCTCGCGGTTGCAAAAGATATCGCTCAGAAAGGGGCCATCAGTCCTTTGGATCGAATAGGCGTCATCGAGATGGAGGACAACCCAGGCCACTACATCGTCGTCGAGGGGAATCGCCGGACTTGTGCATTGAAGGTGCTGCACGATCCAAAAAAAGCTCCAAATACAACCATTCGAGACGCTATTGAAGCCCTGCGCGCTTCGGCAAAGGTTCCCAGCAAGGTGCCGGTGGTCGTATTCAAGGACCGCGTGACCGCTGAACCGTGGCTCAAGCTTCGCCACTTAGGCGCACAGGGAGGCGCAGGCACAAGGGAGTGGGATTCGGCGGCCAAGAACAGGTTCGCTCGAGGTGCCACTCCCGACCGGCTTGCGGTCGCTTTGCTGGATCGTGCAGAAGAAGCCGGCTGGATCGACCCAGTGTCGCGAAAAACGATCAGCGTGACGACGATGACGCGATATGTCAGCAATCCGGTTGTTCGAGCAGCACTCGGCCTGGGCTCGTCCAGTGAACTGAAATTCACTCACGAGCCCGCAGAGGTCGATGCCGCATTGCAGAGTTTTGTGAATGACGCACTGTCACAGAATGGTGCAGAGCCTGTCTTGAGTTCGCGATCCCGGAAAGCAGACAGAGTGGCTTATGCCAATGCATTGCACCAGCGTGGCGTTGCTCCCCGCACCTCGCTCCCTGCTCCTATCGATGCTCCAGCGCCTCAAGAGCCGACAGCAGCTAAGAAGGGACGTAATCCTAGAAGTCCGGACAAGAGGCCGCATATCGTCCAGTCTTCGTTTGTAGCCAAGCACGGCGATAAAAACCTCCAGCGCATCCTCCAAGAACTGCGAACGATCAAGCCGGACGACGGCTATGTCTTTTCTACAAACTACCTTGTGCGTGCCACCGTGGAGCGCATCATGGTGCTCTACGCGATAAAGCACGGCTTCCATCAATCAGGCACGCCCGATCACTTGTTGGTGAAGCAGTGCCATGAACACTTGGGGAACAACGGCGCAACAGCCAACCAACTAAAGGTCATGCGTGTTGCGGCATCGAACAAGGATGTCCTCTATAGCCTCGACACGCTAGGCTCGGCTGTGCATGGTGCTCACCTACCCACCCGTGCGGGCCTGATAGCGGTGTGGGACAACTGGGAGCCTAGCTTGCGTCTCATGCTGGATCGCATGTGATATCGCTGGCCAGCCACTCCTAAACTGGATACTCTCCCGCGCATGCCGTCTACCGACACCCCTCTCCGATATCCCGGAGGGAAGACCCAACTCACGCCCTTCGTTGCCGACCTGCTTCGTGCCAACGATCTTGACCGTGGCGTCTATGCAGAGCCCTTCGCCGGAGGCGCGGGCGTTGCTTGGCGCCTGCTTTTCGCCGGCCAAGTGAGCGAGGTGTGGCTGAACGATATCGATCCGGGTATCTACAGCTTCTGGAAATCAGTTCTGGACGACACCGACCGGCTTTGCCAATTGATCGAAGATACCCCCGTGACGATGGAGGAATGGCATCGTCAGCGCGCGGTCGTTGGTGGCCGGAATTCGAACACTCTCTCCTTCGGGTTCGCAACACTCTTTATGAACCGGACAAACCGCTCAGGAATCATTGGAGCGGGGGTCATTGGAGGAAAGGCTCAAGACGGCAATTACAAGTTGGATTGCCGTTTCAACAAGCAGGAACTTGTCGACAAGGTTCGACGGATCTCGATTTACCGCGATGTCGTGCAGCTGAGTCGCTTAGATGCAAAGCTTTGCCTGGAGCAATGGGCCAAGAAGTTACCGCAACGGGCCCTTCTGAACATTGACCCTCCGTACTACGCGAAAGGTCACGATCTCTACACCAACTTCTATGAGCCAAAGGATCATGCCGCGTTGGCCGGTGTGATTAAGAAGTTGAAGTGTCCTTGGATGTTGACCTACGACGACGAACCGGCGATTGAAGCTCTGTACTCGGGGTTTCCCACCTATCGAAAGGCTCTTGTCTACTACGCGCAAGTCAAGCGCCACGCAAACGAGCTGCTTGTCCTAGCCCCTCACCTTGTGCCACCAAAAGAGTTCAGAACAAGCCACGTGGCCTGAGAAAATGACTGATACCTTGATGCGTGCAATGCGCGCACCAAGGTTGGAAAAGATACGCGAAGCGTTGGTCAGAGATTTGTGATGAGCAACTCTCGCGGAGGTGCGCGGTTGCTTCAAGGTCCGCGAGGGCATAGCCTCTCCGAGCAAACAGTCGTCCAGCGGGCAGGTGCTAAAAGCCCGCTTCGGGCTGGAGCCGGCATTGCGCACCTGTCAGCTGTGCAGCGAAAGCGGGTCCTTTGAAATTTGGGAGGCCGGGTGTTTCGGGTAGTTCAGAACACATTGAATCCGGACATTCATCGGCGTTTTTCCTGATGGCGCCGCTCACAACCGGGGCATCTTCTGCCTTTGAACCTAACTAAAAAGAGCTCGCGGGGAGCGTCAGACATCATGCCGAATCAGATCAAGTTTTGGGTACCGCAGCCTGCACTGGCGGGCGCTATCAACCTCTCACTCGGACCCAAAAAGTTCCTTGCTCAGTTCGTAGCCGCGGCGAACCCTGGCGCACCTCTGCCGGACCCCGGAACACTCCCCGGCGCGGCCGAGTTGATTGCAGCAACACTTGACTCGGGCCACGGAGCCAACGTCGCTCCTATGCCGGTAATGAATCTGCTGGATCGGTGGCAACTTCAATGCCACGGACTGGTTCAACGACTCATGGTCCTGTCACTGCTGCGTCGGACGCCCGCAGGCTGGCATCGAGCGCCCTTCGTAGCGCACCTCGAGAAGAGCCTGAAGACATCGAATGCTTTCCTTCTCGGCATGCTCTACGCCCGTGTGTCGACCGATCACTGGGCCAGCACCAATGGCTGGGGTCAGGTCGTTCGCTTCTGGCATTACAGCGTCCTGGAGTCTTCAGCGTTCAACTTCGCAGCAATCACTGCCGCTTCGAAGGCGGGGAATCCAGACTTCTTGGTTCAGTTCTCCAACGGGCATTGGGCCTGCGTCGAGGCAAAAGGAACCCTTGATGGGTTTGATGAGGAGAAGCTTCGAGACGGGATGCGACAGGCCTGCAAGATCATCCAGGTTTCGTGGCTAGTACCTGGAGTGGCGATCCCAGTGGTAGCAGCACCAGTGTCGCAAGCTTGCTCTCTGGCCTACTTCGATGCACCCGCAGGAGACATGCTTGAGGTCTGCCACTTGGACCCACCCGCACGCAAGAGGACTCGCCGCGAAAGGCCACCCACACCTCTCTGGTTTCTTGAAGCCGGCGACTTCATTGCCTGGCAATGCGCCACCGACCAATTCCGTACTCTGGAGCGAGGCCACGAGAGTCGATGGCCTGAGGCGCTACCCAGGGGCGACTTCGAGTGGGCGCCATGGCTTGTTGATGAGCCCATCTGGGTAGGTGTACCTAAGGTCCTCCTTAGTGCCGCAGACGCCATTGACTGGTCGCTCCACTGCTTAGGTTGGTTACTGCCAGAACTGCGCAAATGGCGAAACACTGCGGTGAAGGTCCTTGACCGCCCGAAGGCCGGGCAAAAACGTTTGAGGAAGCTCTCAAAGCAGGCTACAGAACGAGCAGGCTCTGAGGCGCTGACATCGCCACAGAGCAGGTGCTGGCTCCTCCTGGCAACCTTGCTGGAGGGCCACGGGGACGAACGACCTGGTGCGACCTGGGAAGAAGCCTTGTCGGTAGTGTGGAACGCCGACCTTTTGATGCCACTATCCCCTGACGGTGTTGGCAACGCAGTGGCGCCCCCGAGCATGGAGAGCCTTTGGAGAAAGCTCGACGAATCGCAGTTGCCGATTCGGCGCAAGTGGCGCACCGAGGCAAACCTAGCCTTGGCTGAGTTCGATGGAGCGTCGAGCGTGAGCGTCGCAGAAACCGCTCGAGG
Organism: Variovorax boronicumulans; assembly: GCF_030812215.1. GTDB lineage: Bacteria > Pseudomonadota > Gammaproteobacteria > Burkholderiales > Burkholderiaceae_C > Variovorax > Variovorax boronicumulans_C. Next base: position 78,195 of record NZ_JAUSSG010000011.1, read on the forward strand.
GCTGCTTGTAGTGGCCTATCAACGTGTGAATGGCTGAAGGCCCACGGCGCGCCACCCCGACTTCACCCCGTCGGGCAATCCCCAAGCTCACAGGCCTGTTTTTCACTCGCTGACCCTGTATGTCGCAAACTTCCGGCCATGTCACCGCCTGGGATGGGCGGCATACCAGGAGTTCAGTCCTGCTGATCCCAGCGCTTTAGGGCAGCTAGCCGAGATCTATGCTGCGATAGTGCACACCGACAATGCATATACATTTCGCTGCAGCGGACAGCTTCGCCGCCCGCTGCGGCTCGAACTTTGGGCGACTGCATTGCGGCATCCGGTTCTTTGAGGCCGAGTGCTGCTCAGGGTCGGAAGCCGTCGGTCTAGCGAACGGCAACGAAAGACTGCTCCCAGTCTGAAGCGAGCATTGAGCGCAACCATATCTATGTCGACCGCGGCCAGCCCCAGCCCTTCGGACCTTTGCTTCGCTGACGCCTATCGCTCACGAAAGCTCAGTAGTACGCCCCCGCACGTCCATCTGCAATCCGCCACAGCGGTCGAGCCGCCGACCTCACAGCCGCACTCATCGTGCACAGGGCGTCGGGTACTCCCCGCAGCGAAATAAAGGAGGAGCCCGAAGGGCGGGGGACATTCGCGGAGGGGAGTACCCGGCGCCCTGTGCACACACACCCGAAGTGCCTTCCACAAGCCCCAAAAGGAAGACCCCAGCTAAGGAAACCCCCGATACATGAATGGTCATCGACCCTCTAGCATCGGCTACTGCTCCTCCCTGTCGAGGTGTACGGATCGCGTCCCGGCGTCCGCCCGGCGACAAGCGCGTCTGCCTCACCTGCCCTTCCTGCGATGACAACTCCTCCCGAGTCCGGCCCCACGCTGGACGCCGCCAGTCCCCTCCCCCCCGACATCGAAGCCGCCGACGAACCCACCAAGGTGCCGCTCGCCATCGAGGACTGGCTCACCGTCATCATCATGGGCGCGCTCGCGCTCATCACCTTTGCCAACGTGCTGGTGCGCTACTTCACCGACTCGTCCTTCGCGTGGACGGAAGAGTTCTCGGTGTTCCTCATGATCATGCTGGCGCTGGTGGCGGGCTCGGCCGCCGTGGCGCGCGACCGGCACATCCGCATCGAGTACTTCTCCGAAAGCGGCTCGATGGCACGGCGCAAGCGCCTGGCGCAGTTCGGCGCACTGATGATCGCGATCCTCTTCGGCCTGATCGGCGCGCTCAGCATCCGCATGGTGTGGGACGACTACCGCTTCGAGGAAACCACGCCGGGCATCGGGCTGCCGGCCTGGTGGTATTCGATCTGGCTGCCGATCGTGTCCTTCGCCATCGCGGGGCGCGCCATCGGCCTCATGGTCCGGCGCGGGCGCAAGACGAACTATCAGTCGGACGACAGCAACACCAACAGCAGCAAGGGCGAAGCCAAGTGATCGCCACCCTGCTCTTCGTTGCCTTCGTGCTGATGATGCTGGTGGGCGTGCCCATCGGCGCCGCGCTCGGCCTGGCGGGCGCCGCCTGCATCGCGCTCGCCAACAGCGACGCCCAGTGGTTCGGCCTGCTGGCCGTGCCGCAGAACTTCTATGCGGGCCTGGGCAAGTACCCGCTGCTTGCCATTCCGATGTTCGTGCTGGTGGGCTCCATCTTCGACCGCTCAGGCGTGGCGCTGCGGCTGGTGAACTTCGCGGTCGCCATCGTGGGGCGCGGCCCCGGCATGCTGCCGTTGGTGGCAATTGCGGTGGCGATGTTCCTCGGCGGCATCTCGGGCTCGGGCCCGGCCAATGCCGCCGCCGTGGGCGCGGTGATGATTGCGGCCATGTCGCGCGCCGGCTACCCGGCCGCGTTCTCGGCCAGCGTGGTGGGGGCCGCCGCGGCCACCGACATCCTGATCCCGCCCTCGGTCGCGTTCATCGTGTACTCGGTGCTGGTGCCCGGCGCCTCGGTGCCGGCGCTGTTCGCGGCCGGCATGATCCCGGGCGTGATGGCCGGCCTCGCGTTGATGATCCCGGCTGTGTGGCTGGCGCGCACGCACAAGATGGGCGCGCTCGAGGCGACGCTGCCGCGCCCGCCGTTCTGGAAGAGCTTTCGCGAAGCCATCTGGGGCCTTGCGGCGCCGGTGCTCATCCTCGGCGGCATGCGCGCGGGCTGGTTCACGCCGACCGAAGCGGCGGTGGTCGCGGTGTTCTACGGCCTCTTCGTGGGCATGTGCATCCACCGGACCATCAAGGTGCGCGACCTGTTCGTCATCTTGCGCGAATCGGGCGAGCTCTCGGCGGTGATCCTGCTGGTGGTGTCGCTCGCGGGCATCTTCGCGTACTCGCTCTCGACGCTGGGCATCATCGATCCGGTGACGCGGGCCATCGTGAATTCGGGGCTGGGCGAATACGGCATCCTCGCGCTGCTGATCCTGCTGCTCATCACCGTGGGCATGTTCCTCGACGGCGTTTCGATCTTCCTCATCTTCGTGCCGCTGTTGCTGCCCATCGTGCAGTACTACAAGTGGGACCCGGTGTGGTTCGGCGTGATCCTCACGCTGAAGGTCGCGCTCGGGCAGTTCACGCCGCCGCTCGCAGTCAACCTCATGGTCTCGTGCCGCATCGCGAAGGTGCGCATGGAAGAGACCGTGCGCTGGGTGGGCTGGATGCTGTTCTCGATGTTCGTGGTGATGGTGCTGGTCATCGCATTCCCCGAGTTGGCGCTCTGGCTGCCGCGCAAGCTCGGCTACTGATTTTTTCGTTCCATCTACAAAGAGGAGACCTTTCAAATGAAATTCCGCCGCACCCTGCTGGGCCTCGCCGCTGTCGCCGCCACGCTCGGCCTCTTCTCGACCGGCGCCATGGCGCAGGCCGCCTACAAGCCCGAGTACAAGATGTCGCTGGTGCTCGGCCCGCCGACGCCCTGGGGCCAGGCCGGAAAGATCTGGGCCGACCTCGTGAAGGAGCGCACCCAGGGCCGCATCAACATCAAGCTGTACCCCGGCGTGTCGCTCATTCAAGGCGACCAGACGCGCGAGTTCAGCGCGCTGCGCCAGGGCGTGATCGACATGGCCGTGGGCTCGACCATCAACTGGTCGCCGCAGGTCAAGCAGCTCAACCTGTTCTCGATGCCATTCCTCATGCCCGACTACGCGGCCATCGACGCGCTCACGCAGGGCGATGTGGGCGCGCAGATCTTCAAGACCCTGGACAAGTCCGGCGTGGTGCCGCTGGCCTGGGGCGAGAACGGCTACCGTGAAATCACCAACTCCAAGAAGCCGATCAAGTCCCCCGAAGACTTGAAGGGCATGAAGATCCGCGTGGTCGGCTCGCCGATCTATTCGGACATGTTCACCGCGCTCGGCGCCAACCCCACGCAGATGAGCTGGGCCGATGCGCAGCCCGCGCTCGCGAGCGGCGCGGTCGACGGGCAGGAGAACCCGCTGTTCCTCTTCACCGTGCTCAAGATGCACACCGTGGGCCAGAAGTTCGTGACCACCTGGGGCTACGTGGCCGACCCGCTGGTCTTCGTGGTGAACAAGGAAATCTGGGCCTCGTGGACACCGGCCGACCAGGCCATCGTGCGCCAGGCCGCCGTCGATGCGGGCAAGCAGGAAATCGCGATCGCCCGCAAGGGCCTCGTGGAAGCCGACAAGCCGGTGCTGAAGGACATCGCCGCCATGGGCGTGACGGTGACCAGCCTCACGCCGGCCGAGCGCGAGGCGTTCGTGAAAGCGACGCGCCCGGTGTACGACAAGTGGAAGTCGACGGTCGGCGCCGATCTCGTGGCGCAGGCCGAGAAGGCGATTGCCGCGCGCAAGAAGTAAGCGGCGTTTTCACAACACTGCGAGGGCTTCGATGGCCTCGCCAAGGCCCCGCTTGCGGGGCCTTTCCTTTGCCGGCTGCGCACTTTCAACTGCAACGAAAATGGCGGGCGAAATCCTTGGTTTGCGGATCGCCGATGGCCCTGCGGCATCGGCCCGAAACACGCCTTCGATTTCATGCCGCCGACGCGAAGGGCTCTGGCAGACTGGTTTTCACCGCGCGTTTTCTCGCGCTTCAAGGAAGCCATTTCATGCCTCTCTCTTCGCGCTGGAAAGCCGACCTCTCTTCGTTCCTTCTCGCGGGATTCGCCCTCTTGATGACCACCAGCATCGCCCCGACCGCAGCCCATGCCGCCGACGCCAACACGACGGTGCACACGCTCATCATCGACACCGACCCCGGCGCCGATGACGTGATCGCGCTGCTGTTCGCCATGGCCTCGCCCGAGCGGCTGAAGATCCAGGCGCTGACCACCGTGGCCGGCAACGTGCCGCTCGCCAAGACCTCGCGCAACGCGCGCCTCGCACGCGAGTGGGCCAAGCGCCCCGACATTCCGGTCTACGCCGGCGCACCGCGCCCCTTGCTGCGCACACCGATCTACGCGGCCGACGTGCACGGCAGCGAAGGCATCACGGGCGTGAAGGTGTTCGAGCCGAAGCAGCCGCTGGCCGATGGCAATGCGGTCGACTACCTGATCCGCACGCTGCGCGCCGCGCCCGAGAAGAGCGTGACGCTTGCGATGCTCGGACCGGAAACGAACCTGGCATTGGCGCTGACGCAAGCCCCCGACATCGTGCGCGGCCTGCGCGAGCTGGTGCTCATGGGCGGCGCGCACTTCAATGGCGGCAACATCACGCCAACCGCGGAGTTCAACGTGTTCGCCGATCCGCATGCGGCCGAGATCGTGCTCAAGAGCGGCGTGCCGATCACGATGCTGCCGCTGGACGTGACGCACAAGATCCTCACGAGCCCCGAGCGCATCGCGAAGCTGCGCGGCCTCGGCAACCAGGCGGGCAAGACGGTGGCCGACATCCTCGATGCCTATGTGCAGCACGACATGCAGTACTACGGCCTGCCCGGCGGCCCGGTGCACGATGCGACCGTGATCGCCTACCTGCTGCAGCCTTCGCTCTTCAAGGGCAGGCAGGTGAACGTGGAAGTCGACAGCCGCGAAGGCATCGGCTTCGGCCAGACGGCGGTCGACTGGTATGGTGGCCTCAAGCGCCCCGCCAACGTCAACTGGATCGCAGAGGGCGACGCGCAGGGCTTCTTCGATCTGCTGACGCAGCGCATCTCGCGCCTGCCCTGACGCCGGGGCGAGCCCCATGAAAAAAGCCACGCTGCAGAACAGCGTGGCTTTTGTCTTTCTTGAACCGCAGCGGATCGATCAGTGCTGCAGGATCTTGTTGAGGAAGTCCTTCGTGCGCGGCTGACGGTTCTCAGGGTGGTTGAAGAACTCGTCCTTCGGGCAGTCCTCAAGAATCTTGCCGCCGACGTCGATGAAGATCACGCGGCTCGCGACCTTGCGGGCGAAGGCCATTTCGTGCGTGACCACCATCATGGTCATGCCTTCCTTGGCCAGGCTCACCATCACGTCGAGCACTTCGCCGACCATCTCGGGGTCGAGCGCCGAGGTGGGTTCGTCGAACAGCATCACGATCGGGTCCATCGACAGCGCACGGGCAATCGCCACGCGCTGCTGCTGGCCGCCCGAGAGCTGGCCCGGGAACTTGTCCTTGTGCGCCATCAGGCCCACGCGGTCGAGCATCTTCAGGCCCCGGGTCTTGGCTTCGTCGGGCGTGCGGCCCAGCACCTTGATCTGCGCGATCGTGAGGTTCTCGGTCACCGACAGGTGCGGGAACAGCTCGAAGTGCTGGAACACCATGCCGACCTTGGAGCGCAGCTTGGGCAGGTTGGTCTTGGGGTCGTGCAGCGGGATGCCGTTGACGGTGATCTCGCCCTTCTGGAAGGGCTCGAGCGCGTTCACGGTCTTGATGAGCGTGGACTTGCCGGAACCCGACGGGCCGCACACCACCACCACGTCGCCCTTGGAGATGTTCACCGAGCAGTCGTTGAGCACCTGAACGGGGCCGTACCACTTGGAGACGTTCTTGATTTCGATCATTTTTTCGGACATATCTTTCTCTCCGGTTCAGCCTCTCAGCGAATGATGGCGATCTTCTTGTGCAGGCGCTTCACGAGCCAGGACAAGGCATAACACATGACGAAGTACACGACGGCTGCGAGCAGGTACGCCTCGATCGGGCGACCAAAGTTCTTGCCGGCGGTCTCGAAGCCCTTGAGCATGTCGTAGGCACCGATGGCGTAGACCAGCGAGGTGTCCTGGAACAGGATGATGGTCTGCGTGAGCAGCACCGGCAGCATGTTGCGGAACGCCTGCGGCAGCACCACCAGGCGCATGTTCTGGCCGTAGGTCATGCCCACCGCCTGGCCCGCATTCACCTGGCCGCGCGGGATCGACTGGATGCCCGCGCGCATGATCTCGGAGAAGTACGCCGCCTCGAACGCGACGAAGGTGATCACGGCCGAGATTTCGGAGCGGTAGTTCGAACCGAGCGAGCCGAACAGCGAATAGAACGACGCCGGCACGAGCAGGAAGAACCACAGGATCACCATCACCAGCGGGATGCTTCGCATGCCGTTGACGTAGAGCGCCGCGGGTGCGTCCAGCCACTTCTTGCCCGACAGGCGCATGAGCGCGAGGATCGTGCCGAAGATCACACCGCCAATGGTGGCCACCACCGTCAGCATGATGCTGAAGTAGAAGCCCTTGATGACGAAGTTGCTGATGACGTCCCAGTTGTAGAACGACAGGTCGAGATTCATCATGTCAGTGTCCTCCGCCGCCAGCGCTGGCCGAGACGATGAAGCCCGGCACGCGGGTCTTCTTCTCGATGTACGCCATGAGCCGGTTGATGGCCAGGGCCGACACCACGTAGCACGCCGTCACCGCCAGGTAGACCTCGATGCCGCGCGAGGTTTCTTCCTGCGCCTGCATCGCGAACATGGTGAGTTCGGTGACCGACACGGCGAACGCGACGGACGAGTTCTTGAAGATGTTCATCGTCTCGCTCGTGAGCGGCGGGATGATGATGCGGTAGGCCATCGGCAGGATCACGTAGCGGTAGTACTGCGTGGTGGTGAAGCCCACCGCCATGCCCGCGTAGCGCTGGCCCTTGGGCAGCGCCTGGATGCCCGAGCGCACCTGCTCGGCGATACGCGCCGAGGTGAAGAAGCCCAGCGCCAGCACCACCAGAATGAAGCTCGGCACGCTCTTCATCACCGGGATCAGCGCCGGAATGACGTGGTACCAGAGGAAGATCTGCACCAGCAGCGGGATGTTGCGAAAGAGCTCCACCCATGCGTTGCCGAAGCGCACCAGCCACGGGCTGTCGGGCAGCGTGCGGATGATGCCGATCAGCGAGCCCAGCACGAGCGCCACGACCAGCGCCAGCAGTGCAACGGACACCGTCCAGCCCCAGGCCGAGAGCATCCATTGCAGGTAGCTCGGATATTCCCCCCCGGGGTCCTGCAGGAAGACCTGCCAATCCCAGTTTCCCATTTCTTACTCCTTCACCGTCTTCGACAAAACCGTCCCTTGAAAAGAAACGCCCACCGCGAAAGGTGGGCGTCATTCACGCAGCGACGCGCGCTTATTCCTTGGTGACGTACTCTTCGGCGGGCTTGTCGTTCGGGTTGGCCCACGCGTTCTTGGTGGCTTCGCCCAGCGGCAGGTTGATCACGACGTTGGCCGGGGGAATCGGCTTCAGGAACCACTTGTCATAGAGCTTGGCGAGCTCGCCCGACTTGGCCTGGGCCTTGATGCTGTCGTCCACGGCCTTCTTGAAGGCCGGGTCGTCCTTGCGGATCATGATGCCGATGGGTTCCACGGCCAGCACGTCCGGCAGGATCTTGTAGTCCTTGGGCGACTTCGACTTGGCGGCCAGGGCAGCCAGGATCGAGCCGTCCATCACGAACGCGTCGGCACGGCCGGTTTCCAGCAGCAGGAAGCTGTCAGAGTGGTCCTTGCCGTAGACCTCCTTGAAGCTCAGGTTCTCGGCGCGCTTTTGCTTGCGCACGGTCTGCAGCGGCGTGGTGCCGGTGGTGGTGGCAACCGTCTTGTCCTTCAGGTCGGCCAGCGAGTTGATGCCCGAGTTGGCCTTGACGACGATCTTGGTTTCTTCGACGTAGGTGGTCACGCCGAAAGCCACGTCCTTCTGGCGGGTGGCGTTGTTGGTGGTGGAGCCGCACTCGATGTCCACGGTGCCGTTCTGCACGAGGGGAATGCGGTTCTGCGAGGTGACCGGCTGGTACTTGACTTCGAGCTTCTTGCCAACGGCCTTCTCCAGGTCCTTGATGATGTTGGCGCAGACGTCGTAGTGGAAGCCGGTGTACTGGCCGTTGCCCAGCGTGTACGACAGGCCGGAAGATTCGCGCACGCCTTCGGTGATGGTGCCCGAGGCCTTGATCTTGGCCAGGGTGTCATTGGCCTGCGCGAAGGCGCCGCTGGTGGCGAGCGCCGCGATCACCAATGCCATTGCTTGTTTTTTCATACAGAAAACTCCTGAGGGTGACTGAAACAGATACAACTAAATTCTAGACATACATATTTTGCGTGATACCCGGACCAACCCGGTGCATCCGGGGGGCATCCCGCCGTGCATTGCTGCACCGGCCGCGCGCATCGTGGCGCCAGCCTGGTGCGATCCTGCCTCCTGGCATTGTCCGACTTTCACTAAGCAGCCTTTATGCCCGAAGCCTGGCCCGAAGGCTCGGCAGCCGGGGGGACCGGTGCGGCGGACAGGCGCACCGGCTGGGTCAGGTTCTCTGGCACGAGCAGCGCCTCCATCTCGGCGCGCGTCATGATCCCGAGCGAATCCGCCACCAGATCGATGGGCCCGCCCGTGGCGAGCGCGGTCTTGGCGATGAGCGCGGCCTTCTCGTAGCCGATGAGCGGATTGAGCGCGGTGACCAGCGTGACCGACTCGCGCACCCGCTTGGCCAGGAACTCGCGATTGGCCTCGATGCCGTCCACGCAGTTCAGCTGCAGCGTGTTGCAGGCGTTGCCCAGGTGCTTGATGCTCTTGAAGAGGCTCCAGCCCATGATCGGCTCGAAGGCGTTGAGCTGCAGCTGGCCGGCCTCGGACGCCATGGTCACGGTGATGTCGTTGCCGATCACCTCGAAGGCCACCTGGTTCATCACTTCCGGGATCACCGGGTTGACCTTGCCCGGCATGATCGACGAGCCGGCCTGCCGAGCGGGCAAGCGGATTTCGCCGAAGCCGGCCTGCGGGCCGCTGGAGAGCAGGCGCAGGTCGTTGCAGGTCTTGCTGAGCTTGGTGGCCACGCGCTTCAGCACACCCGAAAGCTGCACGAAGGCACCCGTGTCCTGCGTGGCCTCGATGAGGTTGGCGGCTTGCTTCAAAGGCACGCCGGTCTGCTCGGCCAGGTACTGGCAGGCGAGGTTGGCATAGCCGTGCGGCGCATTGATGCCGGTGCCGATGGCGGTGGCGCCGAGGTTGATTTCCTCGATCAGCGCGCGGGCCTCGCCCAGCCGGGCTTCGTCTTCGCCGATCATGATCGCGTAGGTCAGGAACTCCTGGCCCAGCGTCATCGGCACGGCGTCCTGCAGCTGGGTGCGGCCGATCTTGAGGATGTCCTTGAACTCGAGCGCCTTGGCCTCGAAGCTGCGGCGCAGCGCGGCCATGGCGGCAAGCAGCTTGTCGATCGCGAACCACAGCGCCAGGCGCACCGCCGTGGGATACACGTCGTTGGTGCTCTGCGAGGCGTTGACGTGGTCGTTGGGATGCAGCACGTCGTAGCGCGCCTTCTCGTGGCCGAGCTTCTCGAGCGCGAGGTTGCAGATGACCTCGTTCGCGTTCATGTTGGTCGAGGTGCCGGCTCCGCCTTGGATGACGTCGACCACGAACTCGTCGAGCAGCTTGCCCTCGATGATGTCCTCGCAAGCCAGGATGATCGCGGCGGCGCGGTCGCGGTCGATGGCGCCCAGGTCGGCATTGGCGCGGGTGGCGGCCTTCTTCACGAAGGCCAGGGCGCGCACCAGGTCGGGCATGGCCGAGATGCGGGTGCCGGAGATCGCGAAGTTCTCGACGGCGCGCGCCGTGTGCACGCCCCAGTAGGCGGCGGCGGGAATCTGCTTCTCGCCGAGGAAGTCGTGTTCGGTCCTGAAATTGGCGCTCATACAGGTTCCTCGGCTAAAAAAAAGCACGCGAATGGCGCGTGCCTCGAATGATGCCGCCACTGCGGCTGAAGCGACTGAAATTGCGGCTGAAGAAAAACTGCCGCGACTGTAGTACCGCCGTGCTCACGGCGCCAATGCTGAATGCGGGGGGTCCTATGCGCTGCATTTATAGATTGTGCGGCGCACAAAACCCCGCTCAGCGGGCAGCCGGCTGGGTGCCGACGAGGTACGACCAGAGCGCATCCGCCGTGCGCTTGGGCTGGATTCCCTCGGACACCGCCGCCACCTTGGCGGAGCGCCCGTTGCCGGTCTTCACCGGCGCCGGCGCGCTCGGCCGCTCGCGGTAGGCGCGGATTTCCATCGTCGCCTCCAGGCTGTCGATCTCGGGCGGCAGCGCGCTCACGAGCTTGCGAGCCTTGATCTCCTTGCGCACTGCGCTCTGCGGCAGGAAAGCGATACCGTGGCCTTCGAGCGCCATGACCTTCAGGCCTTCGGCCATGTCGGTTTCGTAGACGCGGTCGAGGTGGATGGCGGTGCCCGATTCCTTGAGCAACTGGTCGACCACGCGGCCCAGGTAGGCGCCGGGTGCGTAGCCCAGGTAGGGCAGCGGCTGGCCCGGGCGGCCCGGCAGCCGGTAGCGCGGCGCGCCGTCGGCATCGGCCTTGACCCAGGGGGCCACGGTTTCCTCGCCGAGGCTGACCATCTCGTACTTGTTGTTGTCCAGCTGCAGCGGCTGCGAGGGGTGGTGGTAGGCGATCAGCAGGTCGCAGCTGCCTTCGACCAGCCGCAACACCGCGTCGTGCACGTTGAGCGCGATGAGCCGGCTCTTGATCGGCCCGAAGTGCTCGCGCAGGCTGGTGACCCACGAGGGAAAGAAGGTGAAGGCCAGCGTGTGCGGCACGGCGATCTCGATCACGTCCTGCCCGGCGGCCGAGTGGCCGCGCAGCATGGCCCGGGTGCTCTGCAGCGACTGCAGCATCTCGATGGCCTGGCTGTAGAGCGTCTGGCCTGCGGGCGTGAGGCGCGTAGGGTAGGAGCTGCGGTCGACGAGGTCGGTGCCGGCCCAGCCTTCGAGCGCCTGGATGCGGCGGGAGAACGCCGGCTGCGTCACGTGCCTCAACTGGGCCGAGCGGCTGAAGCTGCGGGTCTCCGCCAAGCTGATGAAGTCTTCAAGCCACTTTGTTTCCATGAGTGACGATTATGCGAGCGCCGCGCCATACTGGGCGCCTCCTCCTTTACCCGCATCCGCCATGCCTTCAGACGACCTGCTCGCCCTCAGTGCCACCGAACTCTCGCGCCGCATCGCGGCCCGCGAGGTGTCCTGCCAGGAACTCATGCAGGCGTCGCTGGGCCGCATCGAGGCGCTGAACCCGCGCTTCAACGCCATCGTCTCGCTGCGGGAGCCGGAACAGCTGCTGGCCGAAGCCGGCGAGCGCGATGCCGAACTGGCGCGCGGCGAACGGCGCGGCTGGATGCACGGCTTTCCGCTCGCGGTGAAGGACCTGAGCCACGCCGCCGGGCTGCCGACCTCGATGGGCTCCCCGCTGTCGCCGCGCTCGCCTTCGCGCATCGACAGCCTGCACGTGGCCAGGGCGCGTGCCGCCGGTGCCATCGTCATCGGCAAGACCAACACGCCCGAGTTCGGCCTCGGCTCGCACACCTACAACACGGTGTTCGGCATCACCCGCAACGCCTATGCGCCGGAGCGCAGCGCGGGCGGCAGCAGCGGCGGCGCGGCCGTGGCACTGGCACTGGGCATGCTGCCGGTGGCGGACGGCAGCGACATGATGGGGTCGCTGCGCAACCCCGCCGGCTTCAACAACGTGATCGGCATGCGGCCCTCGCGCGGGCGCGTGCCCGGCGATCCGGAGCAGGAGCTGTTCTTCCAGCAACTGAGCACCGAAGGCCCGATGGCCCGCACGGTGGAAGACACGGCGCGGCTGCTCGCGGTGCAGTCGGGCTTCGACGGGCGCGTGCCGCTGTCATCGCCGCACGCCCTGCCCTCGCCCGACGACATCGCGCTCGATGGCGACGGCAAGGGCCTTCGCATCGGCTGGCTCGGCAGCATCTGGCCCGAGCTGCCGCTCGCGCCCGGCATCCGCGAACTCGGCGAGAAGGCGCTCGACACCTTCCGCAGCATCGGCTGCGAGGTGGAGCCCTGCACGCTCGACGTGCCGCGCGAACACAACTGGAGCGCGTGGCTGCGGCTGCGGCAGCTGCTGGTCGGCGGCAAGCTCGGCGCGTACCTGAGCGATCCGAAGCTGTTCGCGCAGCTCAAGCCCGAGGCACAGTGGGAAATCGAGCAGAGCCGGCACCTGGATGCGGCCTCGCTGTACCAGGCCTCTCTCTATCGCTCGAACGTGTATCGCGCATTCCTGAAGCTCTTCGAGCGCTTCGACTTCGTCGTGGCGCCGACCGCGCAGGTCTTTCCGTTCGATGCCGAACTGCACTGGCCCGCCGAAGTGGACGGGGTGAAGAGCGACACGTACCACCGCTGGATGGAAATCGTCACGCCGTTCACGCTGGCGGGGCTGCCGACGCTGAATGTGCGCGCCGGGTTCGGTGAAGGCGGCCTGCCGATGGGCCTGCAACTCGCCGGGCCGATCCACTCGGACCTCGACGTGCTGCGGCTCGGGCATGCGTATGACCAGGCCTGCGGCTGGGGCGCGCGGCGCCCGTCGGCTTTGGCTTGACTCCCCCTCTGAGGGAGGGAGCAAGACCTTCAGATCGGCGTCAAGACGCCGCGCCCCGCGAAGTGCCCTTCGGCATTCGCGAGGAAGTGGTCCACCGACTTCTGCGTCGCCTCGGGCGACCAGCCGGCCATGTGCGGCGTCAGCAGGATGTTGTCCAGGCCGATGAGCTGCTCGGGCCGCTTGGGTTCGCTCTCGTACACGTCGAGCCCCGCGCCCGCGATGCGGTTCTCGCGCAGCGCAGCAGCCAGCGCCTCGGTGTCGACCACGCTGCCGCGGCCGATGCTCACGAGGTAGCCCTGCGGCCCCAGCGCATCGAGCACTTCGGCGTTGACCAGGTGCTTCGTCGCCGGCCCACCCGGCGCGGCGAGCACCAGGAAGTCGGCCCAGGCGGCGAGCGACTTCAGGTCGTCGAAGTAGCGGTGCGTCGCGCCTTCGCGCGGCTTCCTGTTGTGATAGCCGATCTCCATGTCGAACGCGGCGGCGCGCTTGGCGATCTTCTGGCCGATGGTGCCGAGCCCCAGGATGCCGAGCTTCTTGCCCGACACGTTCGGCGGCTGCGGAATGGCCTCGCGCCACACGCCTTCGCGGCACAGCCGGTCGAGCTTGCGGAACTCGCGCACGATGCCGATCAGGAGGCCGAAGGCGTGGTCGGCCACGCAGTCGTCGTTGGTGCCCGCGCCGTTGGCGGTGACGATGCCACGGGCGCGCGTGACTTCGAGCGGCACGCATTCGTAACCCGCGCCCAGGCAGCAGATCAGCTCGAGCGCCGGCATGGCCGCGATTTCCTCGGGCGTGATGCCGATCACGCCGATGGTCAGCACCGCGCGGAATGTCTTGCCGCGCTCGGCAATCGCGGCGGCCCGCGCGGCGGGATCGAAGGCGTAGGTCACGTCGTAAACCTCGGCAAGCTGGGCCTGGTGGGCGCTCGAGAGGCTGTTGAGCACCAGCAGGGGAATCTTGGTCGACACGTCTGAACTCCTGGATCGAGAGGGAAGGGGTTGAATGATCGGGCTAGAGCAGCGGCGCCGCTTCGCTCTTCTGCAAAGCCCACATCTGGGCGTAGCGGCCTTGTTTGGCGAGCAGTTCGGCGTGCGTGCCGCGCTCGACGATCACGCCGGATTCGAGCACCAGGATCTCGTGCGCATCGACCACCGTCGACAGGCGGTGCGCGATGACCAGCGTGGTCTTGTCCTGCGCGGCGCTCTTGAGCTCCGATTGGATGGCGCGCTCGTTGGCCGAGTCGAGCGCCGAGGTGGCCTCGTCGAAGATCACGATCGGCGGGTTCTTCAAGAGCGTGCGCGCGATGGCCACGCGCTGCTTCTCTCCCCCCGAGAGCTTGAGGCCGCGCTCGCCCACGGTCGTTTCGTAGCCCATGGGCGTGGCCGAGATGAAGTCGTGGATGCGCGCGGCCCGCGCTGCGCCTTCGACCTCTTCGCGCGTCGCACCCGGGCGACCGTAGGCGATGTTGTATTCGACCGTGTCGTTGAAGAGCACCGTGTCCTGCGGCACGATGCCGATCGCGCGGCGCACGCTCGACTGGGTGACCTCGCGGATGTCTTCACCGCCGATGGTGATGCGGCCCTGCTGCACGTCGTAGAAGCGATAGAGCAGCCGCGCCAGCGTGGACTTGCCCGAGCCCGACGGGCCGACCACCGCCACCGTCTTGCCGGCCGGGATCTCGAAACTCACATGCTTGAGGATCGGCCGCGCGGGTTCGTAGGCAAAGCTCACGTCCTCGAAGCGAATGGTGGAGTCGGCACCGGCCAGGGGCTGCGCGGTGGGCGCATCGCGCACCTCGCGCTCTTTCTCCATCAGCACGAACATCTTGTCCAGGTCGGTCAGGCTCTGCTTGATCTCGCGGTAGATCACGCCCAGGAAATTGAGCGGTATGTAGAGCTGGATCATGAAGGCGTTGACCATCACCAGGTCGCCCAGCGTCATGCGCCCCTCGACCACGCCCGAGGTGGCGCGCCACAGCATCAGCACCAGGCTCACCGCAATCAGCAGCTGCTGCCCGGTGTTGAGCATGCTCAGCGTGCGCTGGCTCTTGATGGCGGCCTTGCGGTAGCGGTCCAGGCTCGCGTCATAGCGCCTGGCCTCGAACTCCTCGTTGTTGAAGTACTTGACCGTCTCGTAGTTCAAAAGCGAATCGACCGCGCGGCTCTGGGCCGTGGAGTCGAGCTCGTTCATGGTCTTGCGGAACTGGGTGCGCCACTCGGTCACGGTCACCGTGAAGGTGATGTAGAGCACCAGCGCCGCCACGGTGATCCACACGAACAGCGAGTCGAACTTCACGCCCAGGATCGTGAGCACCAGCGCGAGCTCGATGATGGTGGGCACGATGCTGTAGAGCGACATCGAGATCAGCGAATGCACGCCGCGCGTGCCGCGCTCGATGTCGCGCGTCATGCCGCCGGTCTGGCGCTCCAGGTGGAAGCGCAGGCTCAGCGAATGCAGGTGGCCGAACACCTCCAGCGCGATCTGCCGCGCCGTGCCTTCGGTGGCCTTGGCGAAGATCAGTTCGCGCAGCTCACCGAAGAGGGCCGTGGAAAAGCGCAGGAGGCCATAGGCGAGCAGGAGGCCGATCGGCACGATCAGGAGCGCCTGCGCCATGTCCGGCTTGGGCGTCATCGTGTCGATGAGGTTCTTCAGCAGCACCGGCACGCCCACGTTGGCCACCTTGGCGCCCACCATGAACGCGAGCGCGGCCATCACGCGCCACTTGTATTGCCAGAGATACGGGAAGAGCCGGCGCAGCGTCGCCCAGTCGGAACGATCGCTTTTCGCCGGGGGATGGCCGGAGACGGTAGGGGAAGGAGGAAGGGCTTCGCCACTGCGGCGCATGAGGGACAATCGTGGTTGTTGTTTGTTGTCAGATTGTGCCCATGTCAGATACTTCCAGTGCTGCCGCCGCAGCGACCCTCAAAAGCCTGCCCACCGACATGGAGCTGGTGCTCAAGGTCATCCCGATGCCGGCGGACTGCAATGCCAACGGCGACATCTTCGGCGGCTGGGTCATGGCCCAGTGCGACCTGGCCGGTTCGGTGATTCCGGCGCGCTACGCCAAGGGGCGGCAGGCCACGGTGGCGGTCAACGAGTTCATCTTCAAGCAGCCGGTGCGGCTGGGCGACATTCTCTCGTTCTATTCGAAACTGGTGCGCATCGGGCGCACCTCGGTCACGGTCACGGTCGAGGTGTTTGCCGAGCGCTTCCGGGCGCAGGGCGAGTACATCAAGGTGACGCAGGCCACCTTCACCTACGTGGCGATCGACGACAACGGCCGGCCGCGCGTCATCGAACAACAGCCCACCTGAGAACCCAAACCGTTCGGGCTGAGCTTGTCGAAGCCCTGCGCCCACACTTCGACAAGCTCAGTGCGAACGGCTCTGCGACCTCCCATCAGACACCCGGGTCGCGCACGCGCTCGAAGCGCTCGAACTCGCGGTTGACCCAGCGCCCGTCGCGCCGCTCGGTGCGGCGGATGTAGACGGTCTGCACGATGTCGCGGGTGTGGGCGTCGATCTCGATCGGGCCGCGCGGGCTCTCGAACTTCAGGCCCCGGAAGGCGTCGACCAGCCGTTCCCCGCTCGCATTGCCGCGCACGCCAGGCGAGGTCATCGCGGCATCGATGGCCGCAAGCGCATCGTGCGCCGCCACCGCGAAATAGCCCGGCCGCAAATGGCTGCCGTATTCCGTCTCGAAGACACCCGTGAAGCGGCGGTTGGCCGGCGATTCGTGGGCGAACGAATAGTGGTGGCTGGTCACGAGCCCGTCGGCCAGTTCGCCGATGCCCTGCAGGTAGTGGTCGTCGGTGGCGTCGCCCGTCGCGAGCAGGCGGATGCCGGTGTCGGCCATGCCGCGGTCGCGCCAGAACTTGAGGAAGGTCGCCGGCATCTGCCCCGAGGGCAGGAAGAAGAACACCGCCTGCGGCTTGAGCTCGCGCAGCCGCAGCATGTAGGCCGAGTAGTCGAGCGTGTTGAGCGGCACCCGCAGCATTGCGCCGACCTGCCCGCCGCCGGCGGTGATGCCCGCGACGAAGGCGCTTTCCGCATCCACGCCCGATGCGTAGTCGGCCACCACGGTGCAGACATCGCGCAGGCCCTGCTGCAGCGCCCAGCGCGCGAGCGGCAGCGTGACCTGGGCGATGGTGAACGACAGCCGCACGGCATAAGGACAGCGCGCCGTGATGCCGGAGGACGCCGCGTTCATCACCACCAGCGGCAGCTTCGCCTGCACGGCGACGGTGCCGACTGCGTATGCGTTGGAGCTGAAGTCCAGGCCGGCGAGCAGGTCGACGCGCTCGTTCTCCACGAGGTCTTGCGCATTGCGGCGCGCCTGCTCGGGTGCGCTGCCCGGCACGTCGCGGCGCAGCAGCTCGACCGGCCGCCCCGCGATCTGCTGGTTGTGCGCGGCCAACCAGACCGACATGCCCGCATCGAACTGGCGCCCGCCGCCCGCATAAGGGCCGGACCAGGAACCGATGATGCCGATGCGCAGCGGGCGGACCCGTGCGAGGACCACGGAAGGGGCCGCCAAGGCGCCCGCGAGCAAACCCAAAGTACGCCTGCGTGCGCGGTCGATTGCTACTTTTTCAGTAGCACCACAGGCCCGCTGGACGGGCGTTTCGGAGGGTCTTGTCTCGAAAACTTGCACGGCAGACAGTGTAAGGGGGCACTGTCTGCAGGCCAACGCGGGAGGAACCCTCAGAGCTTCGAGAAATCGGGCTTGCGCTTCTCCATGAAGGCACCAAACGCTTCCTTGGCGGCCGGCTCGCGCAGCATGCGGCCGAAGCTCGCGCCCTCTTCGCCCATGCGTTCGAGCACGGCGGGCAGTTGCGCCTTCTTCAGCAGGCGCTTGGTCTCGACCAGCGCGCTCAGCGGCTTGGCCGCGAGCTTGCGGGCCTGCGTTTGCGCGATGCCGTTGGCTTCGGTCGGTGGCACGACGCGGTTGACCAGGCCCACTTCGAGCGCGGCTTCGGCCATGAAAGGCTCGCCCAGCAGCAGCGCCTCGGCCGCGCGGTGGTAGCCGAGCATCTGCGGCACGAGCAGGCTCGACGCCGCTTCGGGACACAGGCCGAGGTTCACGAAAGGCATCGAGAAAGCCGCGTTGTCGCCGGCATAAACGAGGTCGCAATGGAACAGCATCGTGGTGCCGATGCCCACGGCCGGGCCGCAGACGGCCGCCACGATGGGCTTCGGAAAGGTCGCGATGCCGCGCAGGAACCGGAACACCGGCGATTCCTGGGTGGCGGGCGGCGCGTTGAGGAAGTCGCCGATGTCGTTGCCCGCGCTGAAGATCGTCGGATCGCCCTGGATCAGCACGCAGCGCACCGCGGCTTCGGTCTCGGCCGTGGCCAGCGCGTCGGCCAGCTCGGCGTACATGCCGCTGGTGATCGAGTTCTTCTTGTCGACGCGGTTGAAGGTGATGGTCATCACACCGGCTTCGGTGTGGACGAGGATGTCGCTCATGGGAATGGTCCTTGGGTAAAAACGGTTGTCGACGACGCTCAGGCGTCGAGTGCCTCGCGCACGAAATCCAGGCGGTCCTGGCCCCAGAACATCTGGTCGCCGACGAACATGGTGGGGGCGCCGAACACGCCGCGCTCCACCGCTTCCTGCGTGACGGCCTTGAGGCGGTCTTTCACTTCCTGCGCGCCGGCCAGCGCGAGCAATGCGGTGGCGTCGAAGCCCGCATTTTGCAAGACGGCGCCGACCGTCGCCGGGTCGTTGAGGTTCTGCGGCTCGACCCACATCGCGTGGTAGACCGCATCGACGTACGCACCGAAGCGCGCCGGCTCCTTCATCTGCAGGCCGGTGGCGCCGCGCATCAGCAGCAGCGTGTTGATCGGGAAGTGCGGGTTGTGCACGAACGGCACGCCGTAGCGCCTGGCGAAGCGCTTCAAGTCGACGTTCATGTACGGGCCCTTGGGCTTGATCTCCGCGGGCGAATGGTTGCCGGTGGCCTGGAACACGCCGCCCAGCAGCATGGGCTTCCACACCAGTTCGGCGCCGGTGTCCGCGCACACATGCGGCAGTTGCGTCGCGGCCAGGTAGGCGGCGGGGCTGCCGAAGTCGAAATAGAACTCGACGGTCTTTGTCATGGGCGTCTCCGGATCTCTTGATTTGTTTGTCAGAACTTCTCGGACCACGGCCGCAGGTCGAGCTCGTGCGTCCACGCATCGCGCGGCTGCGAATGCAGCATCCAGTAGCTGTCGGCGATGTGGTCCGGGTTCAGGATGCCGTCGCTCTCCTTGAGCGCATAGCGCTCGGGGAAATTGCTGCGGATGAACTCGGTGTCGATGGCACCGTCGACCACGACGTGCGCGACGTGGATGCCCTGCGGCCCCAGCTCGCGCGCCATCGACTGGGCCAGCGCGCGCAAGGCCATCTTCGCGCCCGAGAACGCGCCGAAGTTCGCGGCGCCGCGCAGCGATGCGGTGGCGCCGGTGAAGATGATCGTGCCGCGGTGCCCGCCTTCCGGCACTTCGCGCGCCACCATGCGCCTGGCCACTTCGCGCCCGTTGAGAAAGCCCGAGAAGCAGGCCATCTCCCACACCTTGAAGTACTTGCGCGCGGTCTCCGTCAGGATGCTCTCGGGCACGTTGGCACCGATGTTGAACACCATCACCTCGATGGGGCCGACGGTCGATTCGATCTGCTCGATGAGCGCGACCACTTCTTCTTCCTTGCGCGCGTCGCATGCAAAGGCATGGGCGCGGCCGCCATCGGCCTCGATCTGCGCGACCAGCGGTTGCAGCTTGTCGAGGCTGCGGCGCGTGACGCAGGTGGCGAAACCCTCGCGCGCGAAGCGACGGGCGATGGCGCCGCCGGTGGCATCGCCTGCGCCGACGATGAGAGCGGCTTTCTGCAGAGCAGGCATTTCTATCTATTCCTTGTAGTAGACGATCTGGTTCGAGGTGGCGAGCAACACGCCCTTCTCGCTCCACAGGTGCGCCGTCTGGTCGAAGAATCCGTTGAAGAACTGCTGGCCCGCCGCGCGTCCGAGCAGGTAGCCCGTGCCGACCTCGGCCAGTTGCTCCGGCCCGGCATGAAAGTAGGTGGTGATCGACACCGTGCCCGCCGGCACATGCTTGGCGCGGCGCAGCCACACGCGCGGATAGAACATGTCGCTCATCGCGGCGAGCGATGCAAAGTCGAGCGGCCGGGGTTGCGCATCGCGCAGCCAGATGCGGGTTTCGCTGTGCTGCAGGCTGCCGTCCCACTTCGCGGGAATGCCGCCGCTGAACGGGCGCATCTCGTACTGGTTGATCCAGGCCACGCCGGACGGGCCGATGCTCATGCGCTCGACCGTTTCCGGCGCGGGCGCCTCGGGCATCGGCATGTCGCTCTCGCCCCAGGTGTCGCGGCGTGCAGCCGTCACCACGGTGGCGGTGGTCGTCATGTTCGGCGCGCCGCTCGCGCCGGCCTGCGTGATCTGCACGGTCCAGTGCTGCGTCGAGCGGTTGGTGCGCACGGCCGTGGCCTGGATATCGAACGCGCCGGCTTCGAGCGCGGCCGCGTAGTTGACGGTCAATGCGATCGGCGTGCCGAGCACATCGGGATGCCGCATCACCGACTGCAGCACGAGCGCCGCGGTGGCGCCGCCGAAGGGTCCGACCATGTTCCAGTAGTCGGGGCTGGTGCTGCCCATGAAGTGGCCCACGCGGATGTCGCTGTGGTGCAGTGCCAGGGCTTTGTCGAAGGGGTGTTGCGTGCTCATGGTGGCTTGCAGTGTGCCTCCGAGTGATGACGTCACGCAGTCGTGTGCGGGACGTTGGCGTGCTGCACCGCAGTAGAGGCACCAGGCACGGCAGGTGCGGTCAAAGCGGCCAGCCGGTGCAGCTTGTCGACCATGTTCGGCCAGAGGCTCTGGCTGAACTGTTCGCGAAAGAAACCGAAGTGCCCGATGCGCCGCGCCTGCACGTCGGCCGGCGCAATGCGCTCGACCGCGGTCGGCGCGCCCGCGTAGAAGCTCACGAGGCTCTCGGTGCCGGCGAGCGTCATGAGCTCGTCGTCGGTGATCGACAGCGCGAGCACCGGGAAGCGCACGCGTCCGTAGCTCTGCTGGGCCAACTCGCCTTCGGCGCCGACGCTGTAGCGCGGGTTCAGGCACCAGCGGCGCCATTGCAGGATCACGCCGCGCGGCAGGTCGCCCACCTTCTTCAGCTTGCGACCCGGGAAGTAACCGAACAGCCGCGTGACCAGCGGCACGAGCACGAACCAGAAGTAGAGGATGCTGCGCTTGAGCCTCGGCGCGTTCTCGCGCCAGTAGCCGCTGCCGGCCGCGATGCTCACGAGGCCCGCGACCTGCCCGGGCCGCTGCAGGAAGCCCGGCAGCTGCGCGCCGAGGCTGTGGCCCAGCAGGTAGAGCGGCTGGTCGGGCAGCTCGGCCTTGGCGGTGTCGATCACCGCTTCGTAGTCGCGCGCCCAGTCGAACAGGTCGGCCTTGAAGCCGCGCAGCGGCGCATCGCCGAGCGATTCACCGGAGCCGCGATAGTCGAAGGTCCAGACGCGCAGGCCCTGGCCGGCGAGCCACTGCGCGAAGGGTTCGTAGAACGACTGGCGCACGCCCATGGCGCCGCCGATCACGATGCTCGCGCGCGGTGCGCCGGCGGGCTCATAGCGGCGAACCGCCAGTTGCTGCGCACCGCCGTCGACCGGAAGCTGCTGCGTCTGCATGAAGTTGTCTCCTTCGTGTGCCGACACTCGTTGCGGTGTCTTGCGCGTTGCCGAATCAAACGCGCTCGAAGATCCCTGCAGCGCCCTGGCCCATGCCCACGCACATCGTGACCATGCCGTACTTCAGGTTCTCGCGGCGCAGCGCGTGCACCACGGTCGCCGCGCGGATCGCGCCCGTCGCGCCCAGCGGATGGCCCAGCGCGATCGCGCCGCCCATCGGGTTGACCTTCGACGGATCGAGGCCCAGCGTGTTGATCACCGCGAGCGATTGCGCGGCGAAGGCTTCGTTGAGCTCGAACCAGTCGATGTCCTCGTGCTTCAGGCCCGCATAGCGCAGCGCGGCGGGAATGGCCTCGATCGGGCCGATGCCCATGATGTGCGGCGGCACGCCCTTGCTCGCGAAGCTCACGAAGCGTGCGAGCGGCGTGAGGCCGTATTGCTTCACGGCCTTCTCACTCGCAAGGATCAGCGCGCCGGCGCCGTCGGAGGTCTGCGAGCTGTTGCCCGCGGTCACCGTGCCGCGCGCGGCGAACACGGTGCGCAGCTTGGCCAGGCCCTCGATGCTGGTGTCGGGGCGCGCGCCTTCGTCGAGGTTCACTGTGCGGGTCTTGGCAATCGACTCGCCGGTTTCCAGGTTCGGCGTGCGGTCGGTCACTTCGATGGGCGTGATCTCGTCGGCGAACTTGCCGGCCTTCTGCGCGGCCAGCGCCTTCTGGTGCGAGGCGAGCGCGAACGCGTCCTGCGCCTCGCGGCTCACCTTCCACTGCTGCGCGACCTTCTCGGCCGTGAGGCCCATGCCATAGGCAATGCCCACGTCGCCTTCGCGCTCGAAGATCGAAGGCGACAGCGACGGCGAGTTGCCCATCATCGGCACCATGCTCATGCTCTCGACGCCGGCCGCGATCATCACGTCGGCCTCGCCGACGCGGATGCGGTCCGCGGCCATCTGCACGGCCGACAGGCCCGAGGCGCAGAAGCGGTTGACGGTGATGCCGCCGATGCTGGTCGGCAGGCCCGCCAGCACCGCGCCGATGCGCGCGACGTTCAGGCCTTGCTGCGATTCGGGAATCGCGCAGCCGCAGATGATGTCCTCGATGGCCTTGGGGTCGAGCCCCGGCACGGCGGCCAGTGCCGCCTTCAGCGTGGTCGCGAGCAGGTCGTCGGGACGGTAGTTGCGGAAGTAGCCGCGGTGCGACTTGCCGATGGGCGTGCGGGTGGCGGAGACGATGTAGGCGTCTTGTACTTGCTTGCTCATGAAATCTGTCCTTAGTTGCGCACTGGCTTGCCGGTGCTGAGCATGCCCATGATGCGTTCCTGCGTCTTGGGGTGCACGATGAGCGAGCAGAACGCCTTGCGCTCCAGCGTCATCAGGTATTCCTCGGTCACGAGCGAGCCCGCGTCCACGTCGCCGCCGGTGACCACGTTCGCAATCAGGCTGGCGATGTGGAAGTCGTGCGCGCTGATGAAGCCGCCGTCGCGCATGTTCACCAGCTGGCCCTTGATCGTCGCGGCGCCGCTGCGGCCCGCCACGCGGAAGGTGCGGCGAAGCGGCGGGCGGTAGCCGGCGTCGGCCATCGCCTTGGCCTGCTGCAATGCCACGTAGAGCAGTTCGTCCTTGTTCGGCACGATCACGTCGCTGTCGAGCAGGTAGCCCAGCTTCTTCGAGTCGAGCGCGCCGGTGCCGACCTTGGCCATCGCCGCGGCGGTGAAGCCTTCGGTGAGGAACGGCAGCAGGTCGGTGCCCGTCGAGGCCGATGCGTTTTCTGCGGCACGGCGTGCGATGTAGGTCAGGCCGCCAGCGCCGGGGATGAGGCCCACGCCGACTTCGACCAGGCCGATGTAGCTTTCCATGGCCGCGACGCGCTTGGCCGAGTGAACCGCCAGCTCGCAGCCGCCGCCCAGCGCCATGCCGCGCACGGCGGAGATCACCGGCACGTTGGCATAGCGGATCTTGAGCATGACGTTCTGCAGCTCTTCTTCCGCGCCTTCGACCGCGCCGATGCCCGCGACCACGAAGGCCGGCAGCATCGCCTGCAGGTCAGCGCCGACCGAGAACACCTCGTCGGGCGACCAGATCACCAGGCCCTTGTATTCGGCTTCGGCCAGGTCGACCGCGGCGCCGAGCGCCTCGGCCACGTCGGGGCTGATGGCGTGCATCTTCGAATGAATGCTCGCGATGAGCACTTCACCGTCGAGCGTCCACACGCGCACGTCGCCTTCGTCGCTGATCGTCGTGCCGGCCGTGTTGGCATCGGCCGCGTTCGCGCCGAGCACGCTTTCGGGGAACAGCTGGCGGTCGTGCACCGGGAGCTTCCGTTGCGGAACGAACTGGCCCTGCGACGCGCTCCACGAGCCTTCGGGCGTGTGCACGCCGCCAGCCTTGGCCACGGCGCCTTCGAACACCCACTTGGGCAGCGGAACGGTGCTCAGCGCCTTGCCGGCGTCGATGTCTTCCTGCACCCACTTGGCGACCTGCGCCCAGCCTGCTTCCTGCCAGAGCTCGAACGGGCCCTGCTTCATGCCGAAGCCCCAGCGCATCGCGAAGTCGATGTCGCGCGCGCTCTCGGCGATGTCGGCCAGGTGCACGGCGGCGTAGTGGAAGCCGTCGCGCAGGATCGCCCAGAGGAACTGGCCCTGCGGCCCTTCGCTTTCGCGCAGCAGCTTCAAGCGCTCGCCCGCGGGCTTCTTGAGCATGCGGCCGTACACCTCGTCGGCCTTGGCACCGGCGGGTACGTATTCGCCGCTCTTCAGGTCGAAGCGCAGGATGTCGCGGCCGACCTTCTTGAAGAAGCCGGCCTTGGTCTTCTGGCCGAGGTTGCCGAGTTCGAGCAACTTGGCGAGCACCGGCGGCGTGGCGAAGTTGGCGTAGAACGGATCACTCTCGGCGTTCAGGTTGTCCTGCAGCGTCTTCACGACGTGGGCCATGGTGTCCAGGCCCACCACGTCGGCGGTGCGGAAGGTGCCCGAGCTCGCACGGCCCAGCTTCTTGCCGGTGAGGTCGTCCACCACGTCGGGCGTGAGGCCGAACTTCTCGACTTCCTTCAGGGTGGCCAGCATGCCGGCGATGCCGACGCGGTTGGCGATGAAGTTGGGCGTGTCGTGCGCGCGCACCACGCCCTTGCCGAGCGTGCTGGTGACGAAGACCTCGAGGTCGTCGAGCACCTGCGGTTGCGTGGTGGGCGTGTTGATCAGCTCCACCAGGAACATGTAGCGCGGCGGGTTGAAGAAGTGGATGCCGCAGAAGCGCGGCTTCAGCGCTTCGGGCAACGCTTCGCTCAGCTTGGTGATCGACAGGCCCGAGGTGTTCGAGGCGAGGATCGAATGCTTGGCCACGTGCGGCGCGATCTTCTTGTAGAGATCGAGCTTCCAGTCCATGCGCTCGGCAATGGCTTCGATGATGAGGTCGCACTCGCCGAGCTTGGCGAGGTCGTCTTCGTAGTTGGCCTGCTCGATCAGGCCCGCATCGGCCACGTCGCCGAGCGGCGCGGGCTTGAGCTTCTTGAGGTTGTCGATGGCGCGCGTGACGATGCCGTTCTTCGGGCCTTCCTTGGCGGCCAGGTCGAACAGCACGACGGGCACGCGCACGTTGACGAGATGAGCGGCAATCTGCGCGCCCATCACGCCGGCGCCGAGCACGGCGACCTTCTTCACTTGAAATCGGGACATGTTGCTTGGTATTTCTTCGGTTGAAAACGCGCGGCAGGGTTACTGCGCGCGGGTCCAGGTTTGGGTGCGCCAGAACGGGCCCAAGTAGCCTCGCACTTCGAGCTTCTTGCCGCCGTCGATGGGCGTGAAGCTCGCGCGGTATTCCTTGCCGTTCTCGGGGTCGAGGATCTTGCCGCCTTCCCAGACGTCCTTGCCCTCGGCCTTCTTGCCGCCGCGGATGATCTCCAGGCCCGTGATGGGCTTGCCCTTGCGGTCGTCGCTGCACTCGTCGCAGGTCGCGTCGGGCTTGGTGTCTTTCTTCAACGACTTCTCGATGCGGCCGCTGAGTGCGCCGTTGGTCTCGGCGATGCGGATCTCCGCCTTGACCTCGCCGGTCTTGTCGTCGGCGTTGCGCCAGAGCCCCACCGGGGTGCTCTGTGCCATGGCCGTGAAAGAAGTGGCGGCGAGGACGATGGCTGCAAGTGTCGTTTTCATGAGCGGCTCCCGGTGTGAAGGATGAAGAAAGACAGCAACCTTAGGCAAGCGCTGCGTCGGTGTCCATCAACACCTTGCTGCCGGCGCGCGCGGTGCGCATCAGCGTCGCGGTCTCAGGGAACAGCTTGGCGAAGTAGAAGCGCGCGGTCTGCAGCTTGGCGACGTAGAACGGGTCGGTGTTGCCGGCGGCAATTTCGCGCAGCGCCACCTGCGCCATGCGGGCGAACAGGTAGCCGAACACGAAGTGGCCGGCCACGCGCAGGTAATCCACCGCGGCAGCGCCCACTTCGTCGGGGTTCTGGAAGCCCTTGAAGCCGATCTCGGTCGTGAACTTGGTGAGCTGGTCGCCCAGCATGGCGATCGGGTTGATGAACTCGGCCATCTTCTCGTTGACGCCTTCTTCTTCCACCAGCTTCGCGACGAGCTTGCCGAACTTCTTGAGCGACGCACCGTTGTTGCCCAGCACCTTGCGGCCCAGCAGGTCCAGCGACTGGATCGTGTTGGTGCCTTCGTAGATCATGTTGATGCGGTTGTCGCGCACGAACTGCTCCATGCCCCACTCCTTGATGAAGCCGTGGCCGCCGAACACCTGCATGCACGCGTTGGTCGCGATGTGGCCGTTGTCGGTGATGAAGGCCTTGACGATCGGCGTGAGCAGCGCGACCAGTTCGCCCGAGTCCTTGCGCACCTTTTCGTCGGGGTGGTTGTGCTCCTTGTCTAGCAGCAGCGTGCAGAAGATCTGCAGCGCGCGGCCGCCTTCGGCATACGCCTTGGCGGTGAGCAGCATCTTGCGCACGTCGGGGTGCACGATGATCGGGTCGGCTTCCTTGTCCTTGGCCTTGACGCCCGAGAGCGAGCGCATCTGGATGCGGTCCTTGGCGTAGGCCAGCGCATTTTGATAAGCCACTTCGGTGAGGCCCAGCGACTGGTTGCCCACGCCCAGGCGCGCGGCATTCATCATCACGAACATCGCGGCCAGGCCCTTGTTGGGCTCGCCGACCAGCGTGCCGGTGGCGCCTTCGATCACGATCTGTGCGGTGGCATTGCCATGGATGCCCATCTTGTGCTCGAGACCCGCGCAGAAGATCGGGTTGCGCTCGCCGAGCGAGCCGTCGGCCTTCACCTTGAACTTCGGCACCACGAACAGGCTGATGCCCTTGCTGCCCTTGGGCGCATCCGGCAGGCGGGCCAGCACCAGGTGAATGATGTTGTCCGTCATGTCGTGCTCGCCGGCCGAGATGAAGATCTTGCTGCCGGTGATGCGGTAGGTGCCATCCGCCTGCGGCTCGGCCTTGGTGCGCAGGAGGCCCAGGTCGGTGCCGCAATGGGGTTCGGTCAGGCACATGGTGCCGGTCCACTCGCCGCTGGTGAGTTTGGGCAGGTAGGTCTTCTTCTGCTCGTCGGTGCCGTGCGCTGCCAGCGCCTCGTATGCGCCGTGCGAGAGGCCCGGGTACATGGTCCAGGCCTGGTTCGCGCTGTTGAGCATTTCGAAGAGGCACTGGTTCACCACGAAGGGCAGGCCCTGGCCGCCGAAAGCCGGGTCGCACGAGAGCGCGGGCCAGCCACCTTCGACGTACTTGGCGTAGGCGTCCTTGAAGCCCTTGGGCGTCTTGACCTCGTGCGTGGTCTTGTCGAGCACGCAGCCTTCTTCGTCGCCGCTGATGTTCAGCGGGAAGGTCACGTCGGCGGCGAACTTGCCCGCCTCCTCGATCACCGCATTGATGGTGTCGGCGTCTGTTTCGGCGTGGGCCGGGAGTGCCTTGAGTTCTTCGGTGACGTTGAGCACTTCGTGCAGCACGAACTGCATGTCACGCACGGGTGGGTTGTAGGTAGGCATCCGGGACTCTCCTGGTCGAAGCTAGATAGAAAGAAAAAAGGGAAATCGAAAAAGCGAAAACGGTGCCGCGCGCTCAGCGCACGGGCTTCAGGCGCCGGCCGGCAGGCGCAGGTGCGGCAGCAGCCGGGTCCGCTGGCGCGTTGGGCGTGGCGCTGCGCGCAAGGATGTTGTTGAAGCCGACAGTGGCGCGACCGATGGAGCCGGGCACCTGCAGGAAGCGGGCTTCGTAGTGCAGCGCGAGGATGAGGCCGTGGATCTCGAACGCGAGCTGGCGCTCATCGGCGTCCGCGCGCAGGTGGCCTTCGGTCTGCGACTGCACGATGGCGCGCAGCACCGCTGCCTGCCAGATGCTGACCGACTCGACCAGCGCATCGCGCACGGGGCCGGGACGGTCGTCGAATTCGGAAGCGCCGCTGATATAGATGCAGCCCGAGTCGATCTCGGTCGAGGTGCGCTTCATCCAGTTGGCGAACATGGCGCGAAGGCGCGGGAGGCCGCGCGGCGCCGAGAGCGCAGGAAAGAACACCTCCTGCTCGAAACGTGCGTGATACTCGCGCACCACCGAGATCTGCAGTTCCTCACGGGAGCCGAAGTGGGCGAAGACGCCCGACTTGCTCATCTTGGTGATCTCGGCCACCGCGCCGATCGACAGGCCCTCGAGCCCGATCTGCGCAGCCAGCGCCAGCGCGGCGTCGACGATCACGGCCTTGGTCTGCTGGCCCTTCTGGGCGGCGCGGGCCGGCTTGGCGGGAACGGCATTGACAGACATCGTGGAGCTCCGAATAAAACGAACGGTCGTTCTATTTTGAGGGAGCTTTGCACTTTTGGCCGCAAATGACCTTCGATTCCTGAAGGTTAATTGATGCGGAGCGGGGCCGCCACCGGCCCCACCCCGATCAGAAGTCCTGCGACACGGGCCGCACCACCACCTCGTTGATGTCCACGTTCGCCGGCTGCTCCACCGCATAGACCACGGCGCGGGCGACTGCATCGGCCGGAATCTGGTTGGCGTCGTAGAACGCCTTCAG
Organism: Variovorax boronicumulans; assembly: GCF_030812215.1. Taxonomy (GTDB): domain Bacteria; phylum Pseudomonadota; class Gammaproteobacteria; order Burkholderiales; family Burkholderiaceae_C; genus Variovorax; species Variovorax boronicumulans_C. Next base: position 106,598 of record NZ_JAUSSG010000011.1, read on the forward strand.
CCCCGCCGCGGCTTCGGGGTCGGTGCTGCCGAACTTCAGTTCCGACTCGACCGCGCCGGGCGACACGACCGTCACGCGCACGCCGTTGTTGCCCATCTCGACACGCAGCCCTTCGGAGATGGCGCGCACCGCATGCTTGGTGGCGCTGTACACCGTGCCGATCGGCGTGAACACCTTGATGCCCGCGATCGACGCGACGTTCAGGATGTGCCCGCTGCCCTGTGCCTGCATGCGCGGCAGCACCGCGGCGATGCCGTAGAGCACGCCCTTGATGTTGACGTCGATGGTGCGGTCCCACTCGTCGACCTTGAGCTTCTCGAGCGGCGAGAGCGGCATCACGCCCGCGTTGTTGACCAGCACGTCGATGCGGCCGAAGGCCTCGACCGTCGCGGCGGCGAGCTTTTCCAGATCGGCGCGTTGCGCCACGTCGGTGGCGATGGCGATTGCTTCGCCGCCCGCCTCGCGGATCTCGGCGACCACCTTGTCGAGCCGATCGGTGCGGCGTGCAGCGAGCACCACCTTGGCACCTCGTGCGGCCAGGTGGCGGGCCATGGATTCGCCGATGCCGCTGCTCGCGCCGGTGACGATGGCGACCTTGCCCTTGATGTTGTCTTGAACGGATGTCATGGAGAAATTCCTTTCGGATGTGTTGAAGAAGTGCATGCAGTGTGGAAAATCCACGCGTTCCAGTAAATGAAACTCTGGCGACTTCAGAATTCCTCATCAAGGAACACACCATGTCCAACCGCCTCGAAGCCCTGCGCGTGTTCTTCACCGCCGCCGATGCCGCCAACTTCCGCGAAGCGGCCGTACGCCTGTCTGTGTCACCACAGGTCGTGACGCGCGCGGTGCGCGAGCTCGAAGAGGAATTGGGCGAGCCCCTTTTTCATCGCAGCACGCGCGGCGTACAGCTCACCGACTTCGGTCGTCAGCTCGCGCAGCGTGCGCGTGCCGCGGTGGGCGGCGTCGATGCGCTGTTCCACCGCACCGACCGGCGCGCGCTGTCGCAGCACGCAGGCACGGTGCGCGTGACAGCGCCCAACGTGTTCGGCCGCCGGCTGATCCCGCAGGTGCTGGCACCGATGCTGGCCGAGCATCCCGGCCTCGTGCTCGACCTGCGGCTGTCGGAGACCCATGCAGACGTGGTCGACGAGCAGATCGACATCGGCGTGCGCGCGGGCCCCATCCGCGATGCGCGCTTCGTCGCGCGCACCGTCGGCAAGATGCGCCTCTACGTGGTGGCGACACCCGCATTGATCGAGCGCACCGGTATTCCGAAGAGCCTCGATGCGCTGCCCGGCTTTCCGCTCACCGCGCTGATGGACCGCAGCTCGGGCCGCCCGTGGTCGTGGTTCTTCAGCAAGGGGCGGCAGGTGCCGGTCGCCGCGCCGGCCTTCGTCACCGACGACGTCGATGCCGAGTGCGCCGCAGTGCGCGCGGGCCTGGGCTTCGGCCAGCTCGTGGGCCCGCTGGCCGAGCCGCTGCTTCAATCGGGCGAACTGGTGGCGGTGCTCGAGGCCGAAGCGCCCGAGCCCTGGCCGATCCATGTCTATCGCTCGCAGCGCGCGCCGGTGCCGGCGCGGGTGCGGCTGGTCTACGACGCGCTGATCCGGGCGTTGCGCTGAGGCTCGCTGTCAGTCGTATTTCTGCCCGGTGCGCATCAACTCGGGCGTGCCGATCACTTCGTTGAGCGCATCGAAGTCCAGCATCTGCCCACGCCACGGCTGCGTGGTGCGGTGCTGGTGCAGGCTCGCGTAGTAGCCCTGCAGCGTGTGCACCACCGCGCGCGCCGTGCCGCCCGGGAAGATCGCGATGCGAAAGCCGTGCTTGTGCAGCGCATCCGCATCCTGGATCGGCGTCTTGCCGCCTTCGACCATGTTGGCCAGCAACGGCACGCGTCCGCCGAAGCGCTGGCACGCCGCGTCCATCTGCTCGGGCGAACGCAGCGCTTCGATGAAGAGCGCATCCACGCCGCAGGCGAGGTACGCCTCGGCGCGGTCGAGCGCGGCATCAAGTCCTTCGACAGCCACCGCATCGGTGCGCGCGAGGATCAGGGTGTCACTGGATGCGCGCGCGTCCAGCGCGGCCTTGAGCTTGCCGACCATCTCGCGCTCGGGCACCACGGCCTTGCCATCCAGATGGCCGCAGCGCTTGGGAAAGGTCTGGTCCTCGATCTGCACCATCGCCGCGCCCGCGCGCTCGAAGCCGCGCACGGTGCGCTGCGTGTTGAGCGCGTTGCCGAAGCCGGTGTCGGCATCGACGATCACCGGCAGGCTCACCCGCTCGGTGATGCGCGCGAGCGTGTCGGCCACCTCGGTGAAGGTGGTGAGGCCGACGTCGGAGCGGCCCAGGCGCGTGTAGGCGATGGAGGCGCCCGAGAGGTACAGCGCCTCGAAGCCGGCCTGTTCGGCCACGAGGGCGCTGAGCGCGTCGTACACGCCGGGCGCGAGCACGATGTCGTTGCGCGCGAGCCGGGTCTTGAAGGAGGGGTTCGTCATGGGGACGCTTTCGTCGAATGGATCAATGCGGCAGCCGTGCGCGCCGCGATGTAGCCGCCGGCGACGGCGCTCAACAGGCCGTTGCCGGAGAGATAGCCCCACACCGCATCGCCCGACACGCCGCCCGCCGCGCCACCAGCGGCGAAGAGGTTGGCGAAGGGCGTGCCGTCATGGCGCAGCACGCGCATGTCGGGCGCGGTGTCCAGGCCGCCCTGGGTATGGAAGAGCGCACCCGTCACCTTCACGGCAAAGTACGGGGCGTCGAGCGCGCGTGCGAACACGCGGCCGTCCGGCGGCGTGCCGCCACGCATGGCGTCCAGCGTGCCTTGCAGCACCGTGGGCTCGCAGCCGATGCAGTCCGCGAGAGCAGCCACCGATTCACAGCGGCGCAACGCGCCCGCCGCCTCCGCATCGCAGAAGTCGGGAAAGCCGCGCGCCAGCGCGAGCAGCGGCACATCGAACACGTTCCACGCGATGCCGCCCGGCTGCGCGAGCACATGCACCGCCGCTTCCGAGTAGCCCTGGGTCTCGTCGTGAAAGCGACGGCCCTCGCAGTTGATCTGCACGCCACCTTCCATCATCACGGCCCACGACATGAGCGTCCCTTGCGGCGTGACCCAAGAGCCGTGGCCCTGGTAGCCGCCGAGGTCGCGCAGCCGCGCGCCCAGCGATTCGCCCCAGAGGATCGCGCTGCCGTCGTTGCCGGTATGGCCGCCGAAGGTGGCCTCGGCCATCTCGGGCAGCAGTGCGCGGACCATCTGCGCATTGCCGCCGAAGCCGTTGCAGGCGAGCAGCAGCGCGTCGCAGGCCAGCGTCTCGCGATTGCCGTCGGGCCGGGCGTAGTCGATGCCGATCACGCGGTCTTCAGCGTCGATCACCAACGTATCGACCAGCGCCTGTGTCAGCACGGGGATGCCTGCGGCCTCGACGGCCGACTGCAGCACGGCCATCAGTGATGCCCCCGTCTTCTGCGGCAGCGCGTGCATGCGATGCACGCTGTGCCCCGGATAGAGAAAGCCGTCGAGCAGTATCCACTGCAGCCCATGCCGCTCCTGCAGCGCATCGAGCGCCGGGCCGATGGAGGCCGCATACGCCTCGACCAGCGCAGGCGCCGCCCGCCCGTGGGCCTTCGCCTGGATGTCGGCGGCGAAGCGTTCGGCGCTGTCGTCATGCACGCCGTGCGCGTGTTGCGTGCGCGTGCCGGGCGCGGGGATGAAACCCGAGGACAGCGCAGTCGATCCGCTCGGCAGCGCGTCGCGCTCCAGCACCACGCACTCCACGCCCGCATCGGCCAGCATCAGTGCGGCCGTGAGCCCGCAGGCGCCGCCGCCGACGATGGCAACCGGCACATGCGCGTCGGCCTCGACCTGCACGGCACGGCGTATGTGACGCGAGGAGCTGCCAGTCATTCGAGCGATGCAGTGAAGGCCGCGCAGTCCGTCACCTCGGCGACGTTGCGCATGTCGGCGAGCGAAGTCTGGTGGCGTTCTTCGCCGAAGGCCGCGCAGCCATCGGCGAGCACCAGCGTGCGGTAGTCGCGCATGTGCGCATCGCGCACTGTGCTGGCAACGCCGCCGTTGGTGACGATGCCGCAGACCGCCACCGTGTCGATGCCCGCGCGGCGCAGCACCCAGTCGAGTTGCGTGTTGAAGAAAGCCGAGTACGCGACCTTGCTGACCGTCACGTCGACCAGCCCTGTCAGCGCATCGACATTCGCCTGGCCCCAGCTGCCCGGCGCGAAGTCGCCCTTCTTCAGGTACGGGCGCAGCGCCTTCAGGTGCGGCGACACCATCGGCTCGCCGTTTGCATCGGGCCACAGCGTGAACTGGCTCGCGATCACGAGGCCGCCCACCGCCTTGAGCGCGCGCGCCACGTCGGCCACGCGCGCCGGCAACAGCAGCGCCGGCGGGTTGGTGTCACCGCCGCGCGCATACGCGCCGTTCGCATCGAGAAAGTCGTTCTGCAGGTCGATGACCACCAGCGCCGTCTTCGCTGCAATGGGTTTCTTCGCTTCGCTCATGACAGCCTCACCAGCAGGTTGCCGTGCGCATCGACCTCGGCATGGAAGCCGGGTTCGAGCCACACGGTGGTGTCGGCCTGCTCCAGGATCGCGGGCCCTTCGATGCGCGCAGCCACCGGCAATTCGAGCCGCGCATAGCGCACGGCCTCGTGCCACTGGCCGTGGTGGAACACGCGCTGAGTGCCCAGCGGCGCGATGCTGCCCTCCCCTTCGGGAGCGAGCACCTTCAGGTCGAACTTGGGCCGCACGCCGATGCGTGCGTAGCGCAGGTTCATCACACGAATCGGGATGCCTTCGAGCACGCGGCCGAAGGCGGCCGTGTAGCCGGCTTCGAATGCGGCGCGGATCGATGCGGCCGTGAGCGGCGCCCTGCCCGCATCGGCGAGCACCACGGGCAGCGTGTGCGTCTGGCCCGCGTAGAGCATGTCGAGCGCAATCACCTCGCGCACTTCGTCGAAACGAACGCCCGAGGAATCAAGGCGCTGCTGGCAGCTCGCGGCCAGTTCATCGATGCGGCGCTGTAGGTCGCCCACGTCGAGTTCGGTCAGCGGCTTGTTGAGCGTCTGAACCGCGTCGTGGCGCATGTCGGCAATCACGCAGCCCAGCGCCGAGGTCACGCCGGGGTAGCGCGGCACGATGCCCGTTGCCACGCCGACCTCGCGCATCATGGCGCACACATGCAGCGCGCCGCCGCCGCCGAAGGGCATGTAGGCGAAGCGGCGCGGATCGTGGCCGCGCTCGATGGACACGAGGCGAATGGCACCCGCCATGCGCGCATTGGCCACCGTGAGGATCGCCTCCGCCGCCGCGTGCACGTCCAGGCCCAGCGGACGCGCGACGTGTGCCTCGATGGCCTGGCGCGACTTCTCCGCATCCAGTGCCGCGAGCAGTCCGCCGCCCAGTGGCCTGTCCGCGGCGATGCGCCCCAGCAGCACGTTCGCATCGGTCACAGTCGGCCGCATGTTGCCGCGGCCGTAGCAGGCCGGACCGGGCACGCTGCCCGCCGACTCGGGGCCGACCTGCAGCATGCCGCTCGCATCCACGGAAGCGATGGAACCGCCGCCGGCGCCGATGGTCTCGATCTGGATCATCGGCGAGCGGATCACCATGCCGAACTCGATGGCAGTCTGCGCAGCCAATGCGGCCTCACCGTTCGCCACCAGCGACACATCGAACGACGTGCCGCCCATGTCGCCGGTGATCGCATTCGGAAAGCCCGCCGCGCGCGCAATTGCCGCGCAAGCGATCACGCCGGCCGCCGGACCCGACAGCGCGGTGCGCACCGGCAGGTCGCTCGCGGTCTGGCGCGACATCACGCCGCCGTTGCTCTGCACCACCAGCAGTTCGCCGCCGAAGCCCTGGCCGCGCAGGTCGGATTCGAGCCGACCGAGGTAGCTGCCCACCACCGGCTGCAACGCCGCGTTGAGCGTGGCGGTCGAGCAGCGCTCGAACTCGCGGATCTCGGGCAGCACTTCGCTGGCCGAGGTGACGTGCGGGTTGGGCCACAGCTCGCGCACCGCCGCGGCCGCGAGGCGTTCGTTCTCGGGGTTCGCGTAGGTGTTGATGAAGAACACGCACACGGCCTCGCAGCCGGCTTCGAGCAGCGAGCGAGCCTCGGCGCGCACCTGCGCCAGATCGACCGCCGTGTGCAGCGTGCCGTCGGCCAGCACGCGTTCGTCGACCTCGCGGCGCAGGTCGCGCGGCACCACGGGCAGGAAGCTGCCGCGCAGGCCCCAGGTCTCCGGCCGGTCGCGGCGGCGCATTTCCAGCACGTCGCGGAAGCCGCGCGTGGTGATGATGCCGGTGCGTGCCACCTTGCGTTCGAGCAGCGCATTGGTGCCGACCGTGGTGCCGTGCACGATGGTGGCGATGGCTGCGGCCGAATCGGCCACGCGCGCCACGCCGTTCATGAAGCCGCGCGCTTCCTCGCCGCGCGTGGACGGCACCTTGACGATGCGCGCCGTGCCGTTGGCCTCGTCGAGCACGAAGAGGTCGGTGAAGGTGCCGCCGACATCGACGCCGACGACAAGGGATTTACCAGTGGAAGTCATTCGGAGGCTTTCTTGTCGCTGTTGCCGGTGGGGGTTCCGGTCGTCACATAGCCCATCGCGCTGTCAACTTCGCGCTGCGGCGCGGGCCGCTCGGCCGCGTTGCCCCAGCCACCACCGCCGGGCGTTTCGAGCCGCACGCGCTCGCCGCGTGCAAGCTGGATGCCGCGCATCTTCGAAACCATGGGCGGCGTGTGCCACTCGCCCGCGTTCTCGTAACTGAACCTGTTGACCGCGCCTTCGCCGCCACCCGCGATGCCCTTGGGCGGCGAGGTGCCGCGTTCGCCGAAGACGAACACCTCGGCGTCCTTCTCCAGCAGTTCGATTTCATACACGGCACCGAGGCCGCCGCGATGCCAGCCGTCGCCGCCCGAGTCGGCGCGCAGCGACCATTCGGTGAAGCGCACCGGGTACGCAGCTTCGAGGATCTCGAGCGGCGGAATCGTCGCGGTCGAAATCGGCGCGTTGCCATGCGAGAGCCCGTCGCCGCCCGAATGGCCGCCGTGGCCGCCACCGAAGAAGCTGAACATCACCCAGCGCTGGCCCTCGCGGCCCTTGTCGCTGCGGTGGCCCGCGATGGACAACGCGTTGATCGTGCCGTAGGCCTGCGCCACCGCGCGGGTCGGGTCGGCCTGCGCCGCGGCGCTGAAGATCACGTCGATCATGCGCAGGATGGTCTCGGTGTAGCCGCCAACCGGGCGCGGGCGCTCGCAGCTGATCACCAGCTTGTCGGGAATGTTGAAGTCCACCGCGTCGAGCACGCCGGCATTGGCCGGCACGTCGGGAAAAAGGTGCTTGAGCGCGACGTAGCAAGCGGCCACGGCCGTGGCGCGCGAGATGTTCACCGGCCCCGCGCATTGCGGCGAGGTGCGCGAGAAGTCGAGCAGCAGCCGGTCGCCGGCCACCGTCATGTCCAGCGCGATGGTGAGCGGCTCGTTGGTGATGCCGTCGTTGTCGAGCACGTCCTCGAAGCTGTAGCGCCCGTCGGGCAGCGAGGCGATGTGCGAACGCATCAGGCGCAGCGCGCGACTGCGCAGCTCGCCGAGCGCATTCAGCACCAGGTCGTCGCCGTATTCGTCGAGCAGGCCGTTCAGGCGTTTTTCGCCGAGTTCCAGCGCAGCGAGCTGGCCATTCAGGTCGCCCCAGAGGCTGTCGGGCAGGCGCGTGTTGGCCTGCAGGATGGCGAGCACGTCCGCATCGAGCACGCCATCGCGCACGATGCGCACGGGCGGAATCTGCACCGCCTCCTGCCAGCACTCGGTGGCGGCGGGGTTGTAGTTGCCGGGCACCGCGCCGCCCACGTCGTGCCAGTGCGCGGCCGAGGCCATGTAGCAGTAGAGCTTGCCGTTGCGGAAGAACGGCTTCACCAGCTTGAAGTCGTTGGCGTGCGTGCCGCCGTCGTAGGCGTCGTTGCTGATCCAGATGTCGCCGTCCTTCATGCCGCCGCGCGGCTCGGCCGCCTTGGCGGTCGCGCGCACCGCGAAGGCCATGGCGCCGACGAACACCGGCAGCCCCGACTTGCCCTGCACCAGCGTGTCGCCGCTCGCCGCGTCGTACAGGCCGTGGCAGGCGTCGTGCGCCTCGGCAATGATGGGATTGAACGCGCTGCGGTAGAGCGTGGCGTCCATCTCGTCGGCCACCTGTTCGAGGCGGCCGCGCAGCACGGCGAGCGTGACGGGGTCGATCGCTGTCGTGGCCGCGGTCGGGGTAGCTGCAAGAGAAGAAGGATCAGGCATTGCTTGCTTTCTGGGAGGCCGGGGAGCCGCCACGCTGGCGTAACTGGTTCATCAATCCGCCGGCGCGGACCATGTCCATGAGGAATCCGGGAACGGGCTCGCAGGCCAGTCGCGCGCCGCGAGGCGAGACGACGGCGGGGATCGTGGTGTCGAGCGTGATGCGGTCGCCCTCGTTCAGCGTCTCGGCCTCGGCGCAGGTCAACAACAGCAAGCCGAGATTGAAGGCGTTGCGAAAGTACAGGCCGCTGTACGACGGCGCGATCACCGCCGCCACGCCCAGGTGCACGAGCACGGCCGCGGCCTGCTCGCGCGAGGAGCCGATGCCGAAGTTGGGGCCGGCCACGATCACGTCGCCCGGTTGCACCTCGCTGGCGAACTCGGGGCGCACGGCTTCGAGGCAATGCCTCGCGATGATGTCGATGCCATGCTTCATCGCATGGCCGGGCGCGAGCGCGTCGGTGTCGATGTCGCCACCCAGGCGCCACACCCGGTGCGGACGGTGCAGGGAGCGATCGTTCATGCGAGCACCTCGCGCGGATCGGTCACGCAGCCGCGCAATGCGGCGGCGGCCACTGTGTAGGGCGAACCCAGGTAGACCTGCGCGGTCGGCGAGCCCATGCGCCCCTTGAAGTTGCGCGCGGTGGTCGAGATGACGGTGACGTCGTCGCCCATCGGGTCGCCGTAGCCGGAGCAGGCGCCGCAGGCGGTGGGAAACAGTTCGGCGCCGGCGTCCATCAGCACCTGCAGCACGCCCTCCTCGCGCGCCTGTTCCTGGTCGCGGATACTGGCGGGCGCCACGATCAGGCGGATGCCGCTCGCCACCTTGTGGCCGCGCAGCACCTGCGCAGCAGCGCGCAGGTCGTCGAGCTTGGCGCCGGTGCAGGCACCGATGTAGGCCACATCGACGTGCGTGCCCACGTACCGGCTCACGCCGTGCGCGTTGGCCGGGCTGTGCGGCGCGGCGACGTAGGGCTCGAGCACGGAGGCATCGAAACGATGGTCCGTGAGCACGGCGCCGTCGTCGGTGAACCAGGGTGCCATGTCGACGGGCGGCGCGCCTGCGCCAGCCAGGAACGCAGCCGTGGTCGCATCGGGCGCAATCAGCCCGGCCTGTGCACCCAGCTCGGCGCTCATGTTGGAAAGCGTCATGCGCTCCTGCATCGACAGCGCGGCAACCGCAGGCCCCGCGAACTCGACCGCCTGGTAGCGCCCGCCGTTCATGCCGAAGCGGCCGATCATGTGCAGCATCATGTCCTTGGCGGTCACGCCCGCGGGAAGCGCGCCGTCCCACCACATGCGGATGGTCTCGGGCACGCGCAGCCAGATCTCGCCGGTGACCATCACGCCCAGCATCTCGGTGCTGCCGATGCCGAACATGTAGGCACCGAACGCGCCGCCCGTGGGCGAGTGCGAGTCGCCGCCCACGCACAGCATGCCGGGGCGGATGTGGCCGTGCTGCGGTACCACCACGTGGCAGATGCCCTGGCTGTCGTAGACGTGCGGCAGTTGCTGGTCCCGCGCCCAGTCGCGCGCGATGCGCACGATGCGGCGCGAGTCGTCGTCGCGCTCGGGCACGTAGTGGTCCATGACCAGCACCACGCGCGAGCGATCCCAGATCTGCGCGCCCAGTTCCTCGAGCATGGGCTTCAGGCGTCGCGGACCCGAGGAGTCGTGGAACATCGCCAGGTCGACGCCGCAGGTCACGATCTCGCCCACCGACACCCGCTCGCGTCCGCTCGCGCGTGCAATGAGCTTCTGCGCCAGCGTTTGCGCCGGCGCACGGGTTGGAGCCATCGATGTCATTCCGGCTTGGCTCCCGAGAACTTGACGACCTTGGCCCAGCGCGTGATCTCGCTCTGCACGAAGGCGGAGAACTGCTCGGATGAATTGCCGACCGGGATCGCGCCTTCGGTCTCAAGGCGCTGGCGCATGTCGGCCTGCTGCAGCGCGTGGCGCGCGGCATCGCCGATCTGCTTCACACGATCAGCGGGCATGTGCGCGGGGCCGAAGAGGCCGAACCATGCGCTCGATTCGTAGCCCGGCAGCGCCTCGGCAATCGCCGGCACGTTCGGGAAGGCCGGCAGCCGCCTGGCCGTGGTCACGCCCAGCGCCTTGAGCTTGCCGGCCTGGATGTGCGCCTTGACGTTGCCCACAGCCGCGAACATCAGCTGCACCTGGCCCGCGAGCACATCCTGCACCGCGGGCGAGGTGCCCTTGTAGGGGATGTTCACGATGTCCACGCCCGACTGCATCTTGAAGGCCTCGCCCGCCATGTGAAGCGACGAACCCACCGCGCCGATCGCGAAGTTCAGCTGCCCCGGCTTCGCCTTCGCGAGCGCGATGAGTTCGCGTACATCCTTTGCGGGCACCGACGGATGCGCGACGAGGATCGACGGCGACGTTGCCACGCAAGTGAGCGCGGTGAAGTCCTTCACCGGATCGAAGGGCAGCGCCGGGTAGAGCGTGGCGTTGATCGCGTGGCTGGTGAAGCTCATCAAGAGCGTGTTGCCATCGGGCGCGGCCTTGGCGACCGCATCGGCCGCGATATTGCCGCCGGCGCCGGGCCGGTTCTCGACGATCACCGTACGGCCGAGCGCCGGGCCCATGCTCACGGCGAGCGAGCGCGCGAGCGTGTCGGTCGAGCCGCCCGCGGGCGCGCCGACGAGGATGCGGACTGGTACGTTGCCGATCTGTGCGAAGGCACCGCCGGCCCATGCCGCGGCCAGCGACGTGAGGAGGATGTCGCGTCTCTTCATATGTTGTTCTCCGGGAAATCGTGGGGTAGTTCGCGGGGGTCAGAGCCCCAGGTAGGCTCGCCGCAGTTCGTCGCTGCCGAGCAGTTCGCCGGGCAGGCCCGAGAAGCGCACGCTGCCGTTTTCCAGCACGTAGGCGCGGTCGGCGATCTCCAGCGACTGGCCGACGTTCTGCTCGACCAGCATCACCGCGAGGCCGCCGTCGCGCAGGTTGCGGATCAACGAAAACATCTCTTCGACAAGGAGCGGCGAGAGGCCAAGCGAGGGTTCGTCCAGGATCAGCAGCACCGGCTCGGCCATGAGGCCGCGTGCGATGGCCAGCATCTGCTGCTCGCCGCCGCTCATCGTGCCGGCGTGCTGCGCCATGCGCTCGCGCAGCCGCGGGAAGATGTGGAACATCTTCTCGACGTTGGCCGCGCGCCGCTCGCGGGCGCGGGTGAAGGAGCCGAGCTCCAGGTTCTCCAGCACGCTCAGGTTGGGAAACACCTTGCGGCCTTCGGGCACCTGGATGAGGCCGGCCTTGACCACGTCGCGGTAGTGCGCGCCGCTCAGGTCCTTGCCGTCGAAGCGCACCGTGCCGCCCCAGGCCGGGCAAAGACCGCAGACCATCTTGTTGAGCGTGGACTTGCCCGCGCCGTTGCTGCCGAGCAGCGCGACCATCTCGCCCGCGTTCACCTGCAGGTCGACGCCGCGCAGCACCTCGACGCGGCCGTAGCCGCCACGCAGGCCCTGGATTTCAAGCAATGCGCTCATTCGAATACCTCCGTGCTTCGCACTGCGGTGCGAGCTTGCTTGGGAGCGGCCCGGCGCGCGCTCATGCCGCAACTCCCGATGCCGCCTTGCGCAGCCGCGCCGCAGTGCCATGGCCCAGGTAGGCTTCGACGACCTTGTCGTCGGAGGTCACCTGCGCCGGGCTGCCCTCGGCGATCAGCTGTCCCTGCGCGAGCACCCATACGTGCTCTGCGAGATTCATCACGGCCTGCATCACGTGCTCGATCATCAGCACCGTGACGCCGCTGTCGGCGATGCCGCGCACCACCGGCATCATCTCGGCGATCTCCTGCGGGTTGAGGCCGGCCAGCACTTCGTCCAGCAGCAACAGGCGCGGCTTCGTGGCGAGCGCGCGGGCCAGTTCGAGTCGCTTGCGGCCGGCCACGGTGAGGTCGGATGCGGGCTTGTCCAGCTGCGGCGCGAGGCCCACGCGCAATGCGACGGCCTCGGCGTTCTGCAGCGCCTCGGCACGGCCGCGCACATGCAGGTGCGCGCCGACGGCGATGTTCTCGCGCACGGTCTGCGCCGCGAAGGGCTTCACGATCTGGAAGGTGCGGGTCATGCCGAGCGCGGCATTGCGGTGCGGCTCGCGGCCGGTGATGTCCTCGCCCGCGAAGCGCACGGTGCCGGTGTCGGGCTTCAAGAAGCCCGACATCAGCGCGAACAGCGTGGTCTTGCCCGCGCCGTTCGGGCCGATCAGTGCGCTCAGGCTTCCCTCGCGCACCGAGAGGCTCACGTTCTGCACGGCCTTGAGGCCGCCGAAGGAGCGCGAAATTCCGTCGAGCATCAAGAGGGCTTCAGTCATTGCGGCCTCCCTTCGATTTCCACAGCTGCCGCACCGACAGCCCGATGCCCGCGATGCCCCGCGGCACGAAGATGACGATGAGCACGAGCACCGTGCCATAGATCACCATGTTGATGCCCGGCAGTTCGCCGAAGAGATTGCGCGTGAGGTCTGACAAAACATGCAGCACGACGGCGCCGAGCACCGGGCCCCACATCGTTCCCATGCCGCCGACGATGGCCGCGACCAGCGCCTCGATCGAAACGGCCGGGCCGTAGGCGATGCCCGCGTCGATGTACTGAAACACCTGCACGTAGAAGGCGCCCGCCGCACCCATGAAAGCAGCCGACAGGCCGATGGCGCCGAGCTTCACGCGGAACGGATTGACGCCGACGGCGCGCGCCGCATCTTCGTTGTCGCGCACCGCCTGCAGGTAGGCACCGAAGCGCCCGTTGCGCAGCCACCAGGTGACGAGCAGCGCAGCAACGACCATCGCGAGCACGACCCACAGGTAGCCGGCGCGTGAGGAAAACTGCAGGTTGGCCACCGATTCGCGCAGCGGCACCATGAGCCCGACGCCGCCGCCCGTGAAATCGACCGAGAGCGCGAGGATGCGGAACACCTCGGCAAAGGCCAGCGTGACGAGCGCAAAGTACGAGCCCTTGAGGCCGTAGCGGAAGGTGAGGGCGCCCATGAAGAGCCCGACCAGCGCAGCGCCGGCGATGGCCAGCGGCAGCGCGACCCAGGCGTTGATGCCGCCCTGCAGTTGCGCGATTGCCTGGATGTACGCGCCGGTGCCGAAGAACAGCGCATGCCCGAACGAGAACTGCCCGCCGAAGCCGCCGAGAATGTTCCAGGCCTGCGCGATGAGCGTGGCGTAGAGCGCCATCATCACGAAGTTGAGCGTGACGCCCGATTTGGTGACAAACGGCACGCACGCGACCAGCACCGCGAAAAGCGCGATGCCCGCGAGTTGCTTCATGCCTGCGCTCATGCCTTGGCTCCGAACATGCCTTGCGGCCTGAAGAGCACGACGCCGATGAAGATCGCAAAGATGCCGATCTGCCCCAGCGATTCACCGAGGTAGAGACCGCCGAGCGACTCGACGATGCCGACGAGGAAACCGCCGACGAGCGCCCCCACGAAGCTGCCCATGCCGCCAAGCACGACGATGGTGAAGGCTACGAGCACGAAGCCGCCGCCCACCTGCGGATTGACGTAGTACGCCGGCAGCAAAAAGCACGCGGCAGCGCCCAGGCACGCGAGGCCGATGCCGAAGCTCATCGCGTAGACATGGTCCACGTCGATGCCCATGAGCTTGGCGCCTTCCTTCTCCTTCGCGACGGCGCGGATGGCTCGGCCGAGGTCGGTGCGGCCCATGATCCAGAACAGGATGCCCGAGACCACGAGCGCACCCGCGAAAGCGACCAGTTTGGGCACCGCGATCATCGCGGGACCGATGGCGGCGGTGCTCAGCGAATAGGCCGTGTCGATGTTGCGCGTGTCCGACTTGAAGAACAGCAGCGCAAGGTTTTCCATGACGATGGCGATGCCCAGCGTGGCGAGCAGGATGTTCTCGTCCTTGCCGTGGCCCGCGCGGTTGATGACCACGCGCTGCAGCGCATAGCCGAGCGCGAACATGCCCAGCACGACGATGGGCAGCGCGAGGTACGGATCGATGCCCAGTTTTTCTTTCAGGAAGTACACCGCGTACAGCGCCAGCATCAGGCTGGCGCCGTGCGCAAAATTGATGATGTGCAGGACGCCGTAGATCAGCGTGAGCCCCAGCGCGATCAGTGCGTACACCGCGCCCGTCGTCAGCCCGTTCAGGACCGACGGGAAAAGAATGCCGAAATCGAACATCCCGCCTTCCGCCTCAGGCTGCGCGCAGCGGGAACACCGGGTCCACTTCGCGGTAGTCGCGCGGGATGATGACCTTGATGTCGTTCTTCACCACCTGCGTCATGAGCGGCTGCGCGCCTTCGTTCTGGCCGTTGACGAATTTCGTCGGGCCGTAGGGCATGAAGTGGTTCGAGAAGGTGCTCTTGTCCAGCGCGTCGATGATGGCGGCGCGCTCGCTCGATTTCGCGCGCTCCAGCGCATCGGCCAGGAGCCACATCGATGCGTAGGTCATGAAGACCTCGTAGCTGAAGAACTGGCCCTTGGCCTCCACGCGCTTGCGCAGGTCCTGCGCGCGCTTGTCCTTGGGGTTGAACCAGTGGTTGCAGTCGATGATGCCGTTGGCCGCATCCGGAAATTCCTTCACGAACTTGTAGCTCGACGCCGCGCCGCCCAGCACCGAGAAGATCGCCTTGGGCACCACCTTCTGCTGCTGCATGGTGCGCACCAGCAGCGCGTACTCGTTGTAGTAGTTGGCCGGGATCACGATGTCGGGGTTGATCGACTTCATGCGCAGCACGATGTTGTTGAAGTCGCGCGTGGGGTTGGCGTGCTTCACCACCTCCTTCACCTCGAAGCCGTAGCCCGGCAGTTCGCGCGAGAGCAGTTGCGCGGTGCCGGCGCCGAAGAGCGACTCCTCGTGGATGATCATCACTGTCTTGGCGGGGTTGCCCGCGGCCTTGTTGAGCACCAGCAGGTTGGCCATGGCCACCTCGGTCGACTTCTTGTAGCCGGAGCCGAAGCGGAAGGTGTTCTTCAGGCCGCGCTCCACGATCTGGTCGGCCACGCCCACATCGACCACATGCGGCAGGTTGTACTTGGCCGCAGCCTGCGTGGTCGCGAGACAGATCGCCGAGGCGTAGGCGCCCACGATGGCGGAGACCCCGGCTTCGTTCATCTTCTCGACCTCCGCGGCACCCGCCTGCGGCTGCGACTGCGCATCGCCGAGCAGGGCCTCCAGCTTCGCGCCGCCAAGCGACTTGATGCCGCCCGCCGCGTTGATGTCCTCGATGGCCATCAGCGCGCCGAGGCGGCACTGCTGGCCCGAATAGGCCAGCGCACCGGTGACCGGATGCAGCACGCCGACCTTGACGGTCTTGGGCTGCGCGCCGGCCACGAGCGGGAAGGCAACGGCGGTCGCCAGGGCGGCGGACTGCGACACGAAACTGCGGCGGTTCTGCATGGTGGGCTTTCCTTTTCTTCTCTTCAGTTGAACTGGGCTGACACGTCTTTGCTGACCCACACCTTCGCGTCGATGCTGCCCACGCGGGAGAGCTGCATTTCGTAGGTGTAGCGGTCGGGGCGGTAGAAGCCGTGCAACCACTGCACGGGCCGCTCGTCTTCGTCGTAGATGAGGCGGCGCACCGCCAGCAGGGCCGAGCCGACCGACACATCCAGGTGCTGCGCGAGCACGTTGTCGGCCAGGCGCGCGGAGATGGTCTGGTGCGCGCGCCCCACCTTCACGCCCGACTCCTCCAGCAGCACGAGGATGGGCTTCTTGGAGAGCTCGCGGCGGCCGAAGCGGCGCGCGATGGTGTCGGGCACGTAGGTGGTGATGTGGGAAAGCGGGCCTTCCTTGGTGGAGCGCACGCGCACCGCCTTCTGCACCGCATCGCCCAGCTGCAGCTGCAGCGCCTCTGCCACCTGGGTGGAAGCCGTGATGGTCGCGACCTCGATCACCTTCACCGAGGTGTGCAGGCCCATGGTGACGAGGTTCTCGAGCAGGCCGCGCAGGTTGGCACGCTCCAGGTTCTTCGCGCCCGGCTGTTCTCCGGCGGCCGATGGCGGCAGCGCACGCGTTCGGCGGCCGGGGTTGCGTGCGATCAGCCCTTCGGACGAAAGCTGCTCGAGCGCGCGGCGCACCGTGACGCGCGCCACGCCGAACTGCGCCATGAGCGCGAGTTCGCCGGGCAGGCCTTCCGCGAAACGTCCCTCATGCAACTGCTCACGCAGGACCAGGTAGATCTGGTGGTACTTCGGCAAAGGCATTTGCGACATGCCTTTGATGTTTTTGCAGTTTCAATGTTCTGTCAATGGGACATTTAAAACCGAAGACCGCGCTGCCAGGCACCGGGGGTAAAGCCGAACTGCCGCGTGAAAATGCGCGTCATGTGGCTCTGGTCGGAGAAGCCACTCGCCGCAGCGGCCTCTGCGAGATCGGCGCCGTGGCGGATCAGGTGGCGCGCGCGTTCACCGCGCTGCAGCACGAGCCAGGCATGCGGCGGCACGCCATAGGTTTTCTCGAAACGGCGCAGCACCTGGTAGGTGCTCAGGCCCGTCATCGCCGCGAGCTCGGCGAGCGTGGGTGGGGCCAGCAGTTCGTCGGCGAGGCGGTCGCGCACCTGCTTCACATCGGCAGATGCTTCGCGCGAAGGTGCGGCGGTGGAATGGTTGTCGCGCAGCAGGCCGCAGACTTCGGCCAGCGATTCTTCGCAAGCGAGCGATTCGGCGCGGTGTGCATCGGGTCTCGCAATGCGCCAGTCGTCGAGCCGGGTGAACAGGCGGCGCAGCGTGTCGCCGAGCCTTGCGTCCTGGATGACGGGGCGTGTCAACGCCACATCGGCGCCGGCATCGCCATGCAGGGCGGCCATCACATCGGCATCGAAATACACCATGCGCCAACGGCGCGACGGCCCGCCGAGCGGCTGGCCGTCATGCACTTCACCGGGGTTGGTGGCGATCAGGTCGCCGGCATACGCATCAACCTTGCCGCGCCCGCTGGCCGAGCGCTGCGCGCCCTGCTCCAGGAGGCCGAGTCCGTAGGTGGAATGCCAGTGCCGGCCGTAGTGGCGAGCACTCTCGATCGCGGTGCCGTGCACGCCCTCCCAGGGCGTGCCGAACACCTGCGATCGATGGTCCGGCGGCGCTTTCATCCGCCGGATGATCGCAGAGGATCAGAGCTTGAAGGGAATCACTTCCTGGCGTTGCTCGCCGAGACCTTCGATACCGAGCGTCATGACGTCGCCCTTCTTGAGGTACAGCGGCGGCTTCATGCCCATGCCGACACCGGGGGGCGTGCCGGTGGTGATCACGTCGCCGGGCATCAGCGTCATGAACTGGCTCACGTAGCTCACGATCTTGGCCACGGTGAAGATCATGGTCTTGGTGCTGCCGGTCTGCACGCGCTGGCCGTTCAGGTCGAGCCACATCGAGAGCTTCTGCGGGTTCTCGATTTCGTCGCGCGTCACGAGCCAGGGGCCGAGCGGGCCGAAGGTGTCGCAACCCTTGCCCTTGTCCCAGGTGCCGCCGCGCTCGATCTGGTATTCGCGCTCGCTCACGTCGTTGATGGTGCAGTAGCCGGCCACGTAGTCGAGCGCGCTCTTTTGCGAAACGTAGCGCGCCTGCGTGCCGATGACCACGCCGAGCTCGACTTCCCAGTCGGTCTTGACCGAGCCCTTGGGCAGCATCACCGGGTCGTTCGGGCCCTGGATGCAGCTCGTGGCCTTCATGAAGACCACAGGTTCCTTGGGCACCGGGAGGCCCGATTCGGCCGCATGGTCCGCGTAGTTCAGGCCGATGGCGATGAACTTGCCGACGTTGGCGACCGGGCTTCCGAAGCGCGGCTTGCCCTTGACCAGCGGCAGCTTGTCCAGCTTCAGCTTGCGCAGCTTGGCAATGGCGGCATCGCCAAGCTGCTCGGGACCGATGTCCTTGACGACGGCGCTCAGGTCGCGCAGCTTGCCGTCTGCGTCGATGAGGCCGGGCTTCTCCTTGCCGGGGTTGCCATAACGGACGAGTTTCATGCTTTCCTTTCAGTGCATTGAATGATCAATAAGTGGAGCGGCCACCGGACAGGTCGAAGACCGCGCCGGTGGAGAACGAACAATCTTCGGTGCAGAGCCAGCCGACCATCGCGGCCACCTCTTGCACCGTGCCGAAACGGCCCATGGGTATTTTCGACAGCATGAACGCGATGTGCTCGGGCGTCATCTGGTCGAAGATCGCGGTCTTCACCGCGGCGGGCGTCACGCAGTTGACGCGGATGCCGGTGTCGGCCAGCTCCTTGCCGAGCGACTTGGTGATGCCGATCACCGCCGCCTTGCTCGCGCTGTAGGCGCTGGCGTTGGGATTGCCCTCCTTGCCCGCCACCGAAGCGATATTGACGATGCGGCCATAGCCCTGCTTGCGCATCTGCCCGACCACCTCGCGGCAGCAGAGGAACACGCCGTTGATGTTGACCTCCATCACCTGGCGCCAGTCGTCCACCGGGTAGTCCCACAGCTTCACATTGGGGCCGGTGATTCCGGCGCTGTTGACCAGCGCGTCGATGCGCCCCGCATGCGCGAGCGTCGCGGCCACGGCCTTGGCGACCGAAGGCTGCTGCGACACATCGACCTTCAGCGCAAAGGCCTTCTCGCCGAGCGACTGTGCCGCCTGGTTCGCGGCCGCCTCGTCGCGGTCCCACAGCGTGACGCTGCCGCCCGAAGTCACCAGCCGCTGCGCGATACCGAACCCCAGGCCCGTGGCGCCGCCGGTGATGACCGCGTGCCGGCCGGTGAAGTCGAGCTGGTTCATATGGTGATGCCGCCGTCGACGGTGAAGAACTGGCCGGTCGCGAAGATCGATTCGTCGCTCGCGAGGAACACGACCACGGGCGCAATCTCTTCCGCCTGCGCGAGCCGGCCCATCGGCTGGCGCGCGATGAAGGCCTTGCGGGCTTCCTCGGGGTCGGCGTTGGCGTTGATGCGGTCGCCGAGCGACGGCGTATCGACCGTGCCCGGGCACACCGCATTGCAGCGAATGCCCTTGGCCACGTAGTCGGCCGCCACGCTCTTGGTGAGACCGAGCACCGCGGCCTTGGTGGTGCCGTAGACGAAACGGTTGGGCAGGCCCTTCATGCTGGAGCACACGCTCGCCATGTTGATGATGCTGCCGCGCCCCGCCTTCAGCATGCCGGGGAGCACAGCCTGGATGGTCCACATCTGGGCGCGCACGTTGAGCGCGAAGGCGAAGGCCAGGTCGTCGTCGCTCGCCTGCTCGATGGTGCCGTTGTGCACCACGCCCGCGCAGTTGAAGAGCACGTCGAGCGCAGGCAGCTTCGCGAACAGTGCGCCGATGGCCGCCTTGTCGAGCACGTCGAGCTTCACGGCGGTGACGTTCGCGACGCCGGCGTAGCGCTCCAGCAGCTTCTCGTTGACGTCGGTGGCCCAGACCTGGGCGCCCTCCGCGGCGAGCGCCAATACGCTCGCGTGGCCGATGCCCTGACCGGCTGCTGTGACGAGCGCGGTCTTTCCCTTCAGTCTCATGGATGTCTCCGATTCGGGTTTGGCCCGATGGGTGACACGGGCGACACATCGTATTCTGAATTGGCCTTACCACTTGTCCAATTCAGGACAACCCTTAAACCCTGCCCGCTCTCCACCCCTCGTGCCCCTCCAGACCGTCGAACCCCAGCGTCTCTATCGCCAGATCGCCGACCAGCTGCGCGCGCTGATCGCCAAGGGCGAGTTCGCCGTGGGCGCACGCCTGCCCGCCGAGCGCGACCTCGCCAAGCAGCTCGGCGTGAGCCGCCCTTCGGTGCGCGAGGCGCTGATCGCGCTGGAAGTCGAGGGCTGGGTCGAGGTGCGCACGGGCTCCGGCGTGTACGTGCTCGACCGCTCTCACCGTGCTGCGGCGCCGGTCGCGCCCACCGAGTGGGGGCCGCTGGAGCTGATCCGCGCGCGCCGCGTGATCGAGGGCGAAACGGCCGCCATTGCCGCCACCGCCGGCAAGCGCAAGGACGTCGACGCGATGACGCGCGCCATCGAGGTCATGCGCGAGATGGCCGACCGCAACGTGATGCCGCTGGAGGGCGACCGCGCCTTCCACCTCGCCGTCGTCAATGCCAGCGGCAACGTCGTGCTGGTCGAGACGGTGCAGAACTTCTGGGACTCGCGCAAGGGCCCGATCTTCACGCGCCTGGGCGGCTACTTCGAGAACGTGTCTTCCTGGCGCTCGGCCATCACCGAGCACGAGGCCATCCGCGATGCGGTGGCCGCCCGCGACGCCGAGGGCGCGCGTGCCGCGATGCACGCGCACATGGACAAGTCGCACCAGAGATTCAGCGCGAGCTGGCGACGCGCGAAGCCTTCCTGATTTCTCGCCAGCATCCCTGCCATTACTACAACGGAGACAAGCCACATGATCAGCAGCAAGAACAGCAGCAAACGCACCGCCCTCAAGGCCCTGGCCGCCTGCGCCCTCGCGGCCGGCGCGCTGGGCATCGCGGGCATCGCCTCGGCGCAGACCAAGCTCAAGTGGGCGCACGTCTACGAGACCTCGGAGCCGTTCCACAAGTATTCGGTGTGGGCCGCCGAGGAGATCAAGAAGCGCACCAACGGCAAGTACGACATCCAGGTGTTCCCCGCTTCCACGCTCGGCAAGGAAGCCGACATCAACCAGGGCCTGACGCTGGGCACGGTCGACATCATCCTGTCGGGCGCGAGCTTCGCGGGACGCACCTACACGCCGCTGGCGATCTCGTACTTTCCCTTCATCTTCCGCGATGCCGAGCACCAGCTGAAGTACGCCAAGAGCGACGTTTTCAACGAGCTCGCCAAGGGCTACGACGACAAGAGCGGCAACCACATCACCGCGCTCAGCTACTACGGCGCACGCCACGTGACATCGAGCGCGGCGCGGCCGGTGAGCAAGCCCGAGGACATGAAGGGCCTGAAGATCCGCGTGCCCGATGCGCCGGCCTACCTCGCCTTCCCGAAGGCGCTGGGCGCCAACCCGACGCCCATCGCGTTCGCCGAGGTGTACCTGGCCCTGCAGAACAACACGGTCGATGCGCAGGAGAACCCGCTGCCCACCATCGAGGCCAAGAAGTTCTTCGAGGTGCAGAAGAACATTTCGCTGACCGGCCACATCGTCGATTCGCTGCTCACGATCTGCTCGGGGCAGCTGTGGGGCAAGCTCTCGGCCGATGAAAAGAAGATCTTCACCGACGTGATGCAGGAAGCCGCCGAGAAGACCGGGCGCGAAATCATCGCGTCGGAGACGCGCCTCGTGGAAGAGTTCAAGAAGAAGGGCAACAACGTGATCACGGTCGACAAGAACGCGTTCCGCGAAGCGGTGCTCAAGGCGACCAAGCCCACTGACCAGGGCTATCGCCAGCAGGACTACGACCGCATCCTGGCGATCAAATGAGCTAACCCCCAGGCTGCGCGCACTGCGTGTCGCTTCTCCAACCCCCTTGCAGGGGGCGATACCAGAGGCCCGGCAAAGCCGGTTCCTCGGTATCCCCATGAAATACCCATCGCACCATCTGGAGCTGTATGACTGAGCAAAAGATCATCGACGACGAAGGCCACTTCCACGCGGAAGACGAGGTGGTCGACCTGTCGGGCACCATCGCCGAAGGCTGGATCTCGCTGGCCGTCTTCTGGCTCCTGGGCCTCACGGTCTTCTACCAGTTCATCACGCGCTACGTGATGAACGACTCGGCGGCCTGGACGGAGGAAGTGGCGCGCTACCTGCTCATCGGCGTCGTCTTCATCGGCGCGGCGGTGGGCGTGGCGAAGAACAACCAGATCCAGGTCGACTTCTTCTACCGCCACATGCCGCGCGCCATGGGCCGCGTGCTCTCGATGGCGGTGGATGTGCTGCGCACCGCCTTCTTCGTGGCTGCGGTGGTCATGACGGTGCAGATGATGATGAAGATCGGCAACCAGACGCGCATGACCCTCGTCGACCTGCCGATGAACTTCGTCTACGCGCTCTGCGTGTTCGGCTTCGCCGCGATGGCGTGGCGCTCGCTGCAGGTGCTGCGCATCCACTGGAAGCGCGGCTACAGCGTGCTGGAGCAGCCCGAGTCGACGCTCTCCGACCGTTGACCCCCGGCGCTGCAACGACCAAGAAAAAGACCCATGCTGAAAATCATCTTCCTGTTCTTCATGGCCGGCGGCATTCCGGTGGCCATCGCCATGGCCGGCGCCTCGCTGGTCTACATCCTGGTGAGCGACAGCACGCTGCCGCCCTTCGTGGTGATCCACCGGATGGTGAGCGGCATCGACAGCTTTCCGCTGCTGGCCGTGCCCTTCTTCATCCTGGCCGGCAACCTGATGAACAACGCGGGCATCACCACCCGCATCTACAACTTCGCGCTCGCGCTGGTGGGCTGGCTCAAGGGCGGGCTGGGCCATGTGAACGTGCTGGGCTCGGTGATCTTCGCGGGCATGAGCGGCACTGCCATCGCGGACGCCGCGGGCCTGGGCACCATCGAGATCAAGGCGATGAAGGAGCACGGCTACTCGACCGAGTTCGCCGTGGGCGTGACGGCCGCATCGGCGACGCTGGGACCGATCATTCCGCCGAGCCTGCCGTTCGTGATCTACGGAATGATGGCCAACGTGTCGGTGGGCGCGCTGTTCCTGGCGGGCCTCTTGCCCGGCGCGCTGATGGCGATTCTGATGATGCTCACGGTGGCCTACTATGCGCACAAGAACAAGTGGGGCGCGGACGTCAAGTTCTCGAGCACCCGGCTCTTCAAGGCGCTGATGGAGCTGGCCGTGGTGATCGGCTGGCCGCTGCTGCTGTGGCTGCTGGTGGTCAAGCTCGGCACGCCGCCGCAGCTCACGGTGTTCGCGGGGCTGGCCTCGCTCTTCGTGCTCGACAAGATCTTCAGCTTCGAGGCGCTGCTGCCCATCATGACGCCGGTGCTGCTGATCGGCGGCATGACGACCGGCCTCTTCACGCCCACCGAAGGCGCCATCGCAGCCTGCGTGTGGGCCATGATCCTGGGCTTCGCGTGGTACCGCACGCTCTCGTGGAAGATGTTCGTGAAGGTGTGCCTGGACACCGTCGAGACCACGAGCACGGTGCTCTTCATCGTGGCGGCGGCATCGATCTTCGGCTGGATGCTGACGGCCACCGGCGTCACCACCGACATCGCCGCCTGGGTGCTGGGCTTCACCAAGGAGGCATGGGTCTTCCTGCTGCTGGCCAACCTGCTGATGCTCTTCGTGGGCTGCTTCCTGGAGCCGACCGCGGCCATCACCATCCTCGTGCCGATCCTGCTGCCCATTGCCACGCAGCTGGGCGTGGACCCGATCCACTTCGGGCTGGTGATGGTGCTCAACCTCATGATCGGCCTGTTGCACCCACCCATGGGCATGGTGCTCTTCGTGCTGGCGCGCGTGGCGGGGCTGAGCTTCGAACGCACGACGATGGCGATCCTTCCCTGGCTCGTGCCGCTCCTGCTGAGCCTGGGCGTGATCACCTACATGCCCAACCTCGTGCTCTGGCTGCCCAAGATGTTCTTCTGACCATGACTCCCTATATCCGACTCCATCCCGCCGACGACGTCGTCATCGCGCGCTCGCAACTGCTGGGCGGCACGCTCGTCGAGAACGTGGCCGTGCGCGGCCTGATCCCGCCGGGCCACAAGGTCGCGATGCGCGCCATTGCGCAGGGCGAGCCGGTGCGGCGCTACAACCAGATCATCGGTTTCGCGAGCAAGGCCATCGCGCCCGGCGAGCACGTGCACACGCAGAACCTGAACATGGGCCCCGACAAAGGCGACTTCGAGCGCGACTACGCCTTCGGCGCCGACGTGAAGCCCGCGCCCGCCAGGCGCGAGACCACCTTCATGGGCATCAAGCGCGCCGACGGCCGCGTGGCCACGCGCAACTACATCGGCGTGCTCACCAGCGTGAACTGCTCGGCCACGGCTGCGCGCGCGATCGCGGACCACTTCTCGCGCAAGACCAACCCGTCGGCGCTCGCGGCGTTTCCGAACGTCGACGGCGTGATCGCTCTCACGCACGGCACGGGCTGCGGCATGGACACGCAGGGCATGGGCATGCAGATCCTGGAACGCACGCTCACCGGCTACGCCACGCACGCGAACTTCGCGGGCGTGCTGGTCGTCGGGCTCGGCTGCGAGGCCAACCAGATCAACGCGTGGCTCGCGACCGGCCACCTGGCCGAGGGCGAGAACTTCCGCACCTTCAACATCCAGGACACGGGCGGCACGCGCAAGACGGTCGAAAAAGGCGTGGCGCTCATCAACGAGATGCTGCCGCGCGCCAATGCGGTCAAGCGCGAGCCGTGCAGCGCAGCACACATCACCATCGGGCTGCAATGCGGCGGCTCGGACGGCTACTCGGGCATCAGCGCCAACCCCGCCCTTGGTGCGGCGGTCGACCTGCTGGTGGCGCACGGCGGCACGGCCATCCTCAGCGAAACGCCCGAGGTCTACGGTGCGGAGCACCTGCTCACCCGCCGCGCGGTGAAGCGCGAGGTGGGCCAGAAGCTCGTGGACCGCATCAAGTGGTGGGAGCACTACACCGAGATCAACGAGGGCGAGATGAACAACAACCCCTCGCCGGGCAACAAGACGGGCGGGTTGACCACCATCCTGGAGAAGTCGCTGGGCGCGGTCGCCAAGGGCGGCACGAGCAACCTGGAGGCGGTGTACGAATACGCGGAACCCGTCAGTGCACACGGCTTCGTCTACATGGACACGCCGGGCTACGACCCGGTGAGCGCCACGGGCCAGGTGGCCGGCGGCGCGAACCTCATCTGCTTCACCACCGGGCGCGGCTCGGCCTACGGCTGCGCGCCCTCGCCCTCGCTCAAGCTCGCGACCAACTCGGCGCTGTGGCAGCGGCAGGAAGAAGACATGGACATCAACTGCGGCGAGATCGTCGACGGCACAGCCTCGATCCAGGAGATGGGGCAGCGCATCTTCGAGCTGGTGCTGGCCACCGCGTCGGGTGCGCAGTCGAAGAGCGAGCAGCACGGCTACGGGCAGAACGAATTCGTGCCCTGGCAAGTCGGCGCGGTGATGTGAGCACGGTGCAGGCCATGGCAACACTCCCCTTCGGCTTCCTGGAAGGCACCGGCTTCGAACGGCTGGATGCGCGTTTCAACCCCTGCATCCCCGGCCCCGAGCGCGTCGAGCGGCTGTGGACCGGCGCGCGCTGGTGCGAGGGACCGGTGTGGTTCGGCGCACACCGCACGCTCCTGTGGTCGGACATTCCGAACAACCGCATGCTGCGCTACGACGAGGTGAACGGCACGGTCGGCATCTTCCGCGAGCCGTCGAACAACACGAACGGCCACACGGTGGACCGCAAAGGCCGGCTCGTGAGCTGCGAACACCTCACGCGGCGCGTGACGCGCACCGAGCACGACGGATCGATCACCGTGCTGGCCTCGCATTGGCAAGGCAAGCGCCTCAATTCGCCCAACGACGTGGTGGTGCATTCGGACGGCGGCGTGTGGTTCACCGACCCGAGCTACGGCATCCTCTCGGACTACGAGGGCCTGCGCGCGGAGAGCGAGATCGGCGCCTGCTACGTCTACCGCATCGACCCCGTGAGCGGCAACGTCGAGCGCATGGCCGACGACTTCGTGAAGCCCAACGGCCTCGCGTTCTCGCCCGACGAATCGCTGCTCTACATCGCCGACACCGGCGCGAGCCACATGAAGGACGGGCCGCGGCACATCCGCCGCTTCAAGGTGGGCACCGACGGTCGCTCCTTGAGCGGCGGCGAGGTGTTCGCCGAATGCACGAGCGGCATGTTCGACGGATTTCGCCTCGACACCGAAGGCAGCATCTGGACCAGCGCGCTCGACGGCGTGCACGCCTATCACCCCGACGGCACGCTGCTCGGCAAGATCCTCCTGCCCGAGCGCGTGGCGAACGTCTGCTTCGGCGGACCCAAGCGCAACCGGCTTTTCATCTGCGCGACGACGTCGCTCTACGCCATCACGCTGAACGCGAAAGGGGTCTGACCCATGCCCAGAACACTGCCGGCCGACGGCCTGCAAACCAACGTCTCCCGCATCCTCGAAGCGGCGGGCAGCAGCGCTGCCGAAGCGCAGCAAGTGGCCGCCAACCTCGTGCTGGCCAATCTGAGCGGGCACGACTCGCACGGCGTGGGCATGCTGCCGCGCTACATCGATGCGGTGGCCGAAGGCGGGCTGAAGCCCAATGCGTCGGTCAAGGTCAACCTCGACATCGGCACGCTGATGGGCCTGGACGGCCAGCGCGGCTACGGCCAGATCGTCGGCGTGCAGGCGATGGAACTGGGCATCGCACGGGCGAAGCAGCACGGCAGCTGCATCTTCACGCTCGCGCACGCGCATCACCTGGGCCGCATCGGGCACTTCGCCGAGATGGCGACGGCCCAGGGGCTGGTGGCGATGCACTTCGTGAATGTGCTCTCGCGGCCCGTGGTCGCGCCCTGGGGCGGTGGTGACGGGCGCTTCGGCACCAACCCGTGCTGCATCGGCGTGCCGCTCGCGGGCGCCGAGCCGTTCGTGCTCGACTACGCGACCAGCCGCGTGGCCCAGGGAAAGATGCGTGTGGCCCACAACAAGGGCGAGCAGGTGCCCGACGGCTACCTGATCGACGAGAAAGGCGCACCGACCAACGACCCGGGCGTGGTGGTCGTGCCGCAAGGCAACGGACTCTTCGGCGCGCTCATGACCTTCGGCGAACACAAGGGCTACGGCATGGCGGTGGCGTGCGAGCTGCTGGGCGGCGCGCTCACGGGCGGCGGCACGTGGCACCGGCCGGCGGACACGGCGCGCTCGGTGCTCAACGGCATGCTGACGGTGCTGATCGATCCGGCCAAGCTCGGGACGCAGAAGGCCTTCGACGAGGAGGCGCGCAAATTCATCGACTGGCTGCGTCGGAGCCCGCCGGGGCAAGGCTTCGACGAGGTGCAGATCGCGGGCGAGCCGGAGCGCAAGGCGCGTGTCGCGCGCCGGCAGGAGGGAATCTGGGTGGATGACGCGACCTGGGGAGAGATCGTCGCGGCGGGAGCCAAGGTGGGCGTCGCAGTCGCGTCCTGACCTTTCCTTCTTCTTGCGCCTTCCCCGAACGGGGAAGGGAACGTATCAGACGATCAAGGCGATCGTGGCTTCGAGGTGCTCGGACGGCGCGCGCCGGAAACCCGAGCGCGCAAAGCGCTGCAATTGCCCGACCACGAAGGCCGTGAGCGCCGCGGCGCGCACCTGCGCATCGACGGAGGGCGTGGACGACCCTTCGGCGGTGGCCGCGCCGCGCAATACCTGGCGCAACGTGGCTTCGATCTTGTCGAAGAACTGGTTCATGCGCTGCTGCAGGCGCTCGTTCTCGTAGACCAGCGCGTCGCCGACCATGACGCGCGTCATGCCCGGATTGCGCTCGGCGAACTGGACCAGCAACGTGAGGATTCGCGCGGCTTGCTGGGCGCCGGTGGCACCCTCGCGCTCGAGGATCTGGTTCACCAGGGTGAACACGCTCTGCTCGATGAAATCGATCAGGCCCTCGAACATCTGGGCCTTGCTCGCGAAATGGCGGTAGAGCGCAGCCTCGCTCACCTCGAGCCGCGCGGCCAGCGCCGCGGTGGTGACCCGCTCGGCGCCGGGCTGCTCGAGCATGGCGGCCAGCGCCTGCAGGATCTGCACGCGCCGCTCCCCCGGTTTCGGACGCTTGCGCGTCGGGGTGGCTGGCGTTTCCGCTGAGGTCTCTACGCCGGGAGCAGCTGTCTCTTCGTTCTGCATGGGAGCGCGTGCAAAGATGTAATCAATTGATTCTCGCACAGCGCAACAGGCGCGCCCCCCGCCCCTCTCAGCGGGCGCGGATCATCGTCCCGTAGGCCTGGTCGGTCAGGATCTCCAGCAGCATCGCGTGCGGCACGCGGCCGTCGATGATGTGCACCGCGTTCACGCCGCTCTTGGCCGCATCGAGCGCACCCTCGATCTTGGGCAGCATGCCGCCCGAGATGGTGCCGTCGGCGAACAGGTCGTCGATTTCGCGGGCGCTCAGGTTGGTGAGCAGCTTGCCGTCCTTGTCGAGCACACCGGGCGTGTTGGTCAGGAGCATGAGCTTCTCGGCCTTGAGCACGGTGGCGAGCTTGCCGGCGACGACGTCGGCGTTGATGTTGTAGCTCTCGTTCTCCTCGCCGAAGCCGATCGGGCTCACGACGGGAATGAACGCATCGTCCTGCAGCGCCTTCACCACGCTGGGGTCGATGGAGACGATGTCGCCGACCTGCCCCACGTCGTGCTGCACGTTGGGATCGGTGCGGTCGGCCAGCTTGAGCTTCTGCGCGCGGATGAGGCCGCCATCGCGCCCGGTCAGGCCCACGGCCTTGCCGCCAGCCTGGTTGATCAGGCCCACGATGTCCTGCTGCACCTCGCCGGCCAGCACCCATTCGACGACTTCCATGGTCTCGGCGTCGGTCACGCGCATGCCCTGGATGAAGCTGCCCTTCTTGCCCAGCTTGTTGAGCGCCGCCTCGATCTGCGGGCCGCCGCCATGCACCACCACCGGGTTCATGCCGACCAGCTTGAGCAGCACCACGTCTTCGGCGAAGTCGGCCTGCAGGGCCGGGTCGGTCATGGCGTTGCCGCCGTACTTGATGACGATGGTCTTGCCGTGGAACTTGCGGATGTACGGCAGCGCCTGGGCCAGGATCTCGGCCTTGTCGCGCGGGGGGATGTTGAGGACGGGGTCGGTCATGGGCGGTCAGGCTCCAAAGCGTTGAACGATGGGAACGAACAGAAAAATTCTCTCAAGGTCGCAGCCAACGCGGGACCTTGAACCTGACGATCATCAGGTAGGCACCCACGTACGTCGTGACGAACAGCAGGCAGAACAGCATCAGCACGATGGTGTTGTTCCAGAACAGCACCGCGGGCACCACCGACAGCGCGGCGAACATCCAGAGGTAGGGCGAGGTGCGGTTGTTGCGTGCGAGCAGCTGCCGCGCCTCATCGTCCGCCAGCGCCACGCGCACGATGCGGCGGAAGATCAGCTGGTGGAAATGCAGCGCATCGGCCGTACCGGGCGACTGGCCGCGCGCGAGCTTGCGGTAGATGGAGAACAGCGTCTCCCACACCGGGTAGATCAGGAGCAGCATCGGGAACCACGGCGACACCACGCGGTGCCGCTGCACCAGCGTCACGCAGGCCACGGCGATCACCATGCCCCAGACGTAGGCGCCGCCGTCGCCGGCAAAGATCTTGCCGCGCGGATAGTTCCAGACCAGGAAGCCGACCGTGGCGCCGACGAGGCACACCACCATGGCCGCCAGTTGCCGGTCGCCCACCTGCAGGGCCACGTGCGAGATCGCCAGGCAAACCAGCACGGCGACGGTGCCGGCCAGGCCGTTGTAGCCGTCGATGATGTTGAAGGCATGCGGCAGGCCGCCGATGGCGAGCGCTGCGAACAGAACCGTGGCATACGGCAGCATGGCCAGCCAGCCATCGACCATCGGGATGCCGGTGCGCGCAACGCCCAGCCCGAGCAGCCAGCACACCAGCAGGGCCGAGCCGATGGTGAGGCCCAGCCGATAGCGCACCTTCACCTTCTGCGTCATGTCTTCGACGATGCCGCCCAGCACCGCCGGCGCAATGCACAGCAGCGTCAGCATCGAGGTCTTGACGGGCCACGACACGTTGAAGGGATCGGTGCCGGTAATGCCCGCCGCCAGCCAGGCCACCCCCATGCCCAGCAGGATGCCCGCACCGCCCAGGCGCGGCACATGACCCTTGTGGAAGCGCTGCGGCATGTCGGCGCCGTAGAGCCGCGCGTGCCGGCGCGCCCGGCGCATGAAGAGCTGGACCGCGAAGGCGGCGACGAAGAAACTGATGACGATCAGGGCAATCATGTGTGGGAGTTGGGGAACCCTAGAATTCCCGAGCGAAATTAGACCATGCCCACGCCCTCATCCCCCGCCTTCCCCGCTCCTTTGCCCCCGATCACCATTTCCATCGTGAGCCACGGCCAGCTCGCGCTGGTAAAGCCGCTGATCGACCAGTTGGACCGGCACAGCCGCGCGTCGATTGCCAAGGTCGTGCTCACGGTGAACATTCCCGAGCCGGACGTGCTCGCGGGGCAAAGCTGGGGATTCGAGGTCGAGCGGATCGAGAACGCGAGCCCCAAGGGCTTCGGCGCCAATCACAACCAGGCTTTTGCGCGCTGCACGACGCCCTGGTTCCTGGTGCTCAACCCGGACATCCGTTTCGACAGCGACGTGCTCGCGCCGCTGATCGTGCAGGCCGCACCTGACGCCGGCCTGATGACACCGCGCATCCTGGAACCCGGCAAGCCCGCGCCCGAGCCGCACCGGGCCTTGCTCACGCCCTTCGAGATCCTCGGGCGCAACAAGGCAGGCTATGTGCCGCCGGCCGTTCCCGCGTGGATTCCCGGCCTGTTCATGCTGTTTCGCAGCGACGCCTACCGCCAGATCGGCGGCTTCGACGAGCGCTTCTTCATGTATGGCGAAGACTTCGACATCTGCGCCCGCACCCAGCTCGCGGGATGGAGACTGCAGGTCGGCGAAGACCTGCTCGCGCGACACGACGCCCAGCGCGCGAGCCACCGCAGCAAGCGCTATCTGTACTGGCACGTCACCAGCCTCTTGAAGGTGTGGCTGTCGGGCGCCTTCTGGCGCTACAGGCGGATGCAGCCGCCCCGCCCCTAACGAGCGCACCGATCGGGGCAAAAAGCGTTTGCGAGGACAATCGGGAACGAAAAAAGCAAGCGCGCCTTCACACAGACGATGACGACGACAACGACGAGCCCGACGTTCCATAACGAACACGCCCACCTGGTTCACCCCAAATACCGCCCGGACATCGACGGGCTGCGCGCCGTGGCGGTGCTCTCGGTCCTGGGTTACCACGCGTTCCCGCAGTGGATCAAGGGCGGCTTCATCGGCGTCGACATCTTCTTCGTCATCTCGGGCTTCCTGATCACCACGATCATCCTGGGCAGCTTCGAGGGCGACGGCTTCAGCTACCGCGAGTTCTACGCCCGGCGCGTGAAGCGGATCTTCCCGGCGCTGGCGCTGGTGCTGGCGGCCACGCTGGCCTTCGGCTGGTACGCGCTGCTGCCCAACGAATGGGTGCAGCTCGGCAAGCACATCGCCTCAGGCGCCGGGTTCGTCTCGAACTTCGCGTTCTGGAGCGAGGCCGGCTACTTCGACAACGCCGCCGAGACCAAGCCGCTCTTGCACCTGTGGTCGCTCGCCATCGAGGAGCAGTTCTACATCTTCTGGCCCGTGCTGCTGGGCCTGGCGTGGAAGCGCAAGTGGCGCGTGCTCTGGGTGGTGGGCATCGTGGCGGCGGCGTCGTTCCTGCTCAACGTGACGACCATCCACAGCCACCGCACGGCCGCGTTCTATTCGCCGCTCTCGCGCTTCTGGGAGCTGATGATCGGCGGCATGCTCGCGTACATGCGGCTGCACCGGCCCCTGCCCAAGCCGGGCTGGGGCCGCCATGCGCAATCCATCGCCGGGCTGGCGCTGATCGTGCTGGGCCTGTGCTTCATTCGCGGCGGCAAGGCCTTCCCGGGCTTCTGGGCGATCCTGCCGACGCTGGGCGCCTTCTTCTGCATCGCCGCCGGCCCGACTGGCGTGCTCAACCGCTACGTGCTCGCATCGAAGCCGATGGTGTGGGTCGGGCTCATCAGCTACCCGCTCTACCTGTGGCACTGGCCGCTGCTGGCGTACGCGCGCATCCTGGAAGGCAAGCTGCCTTCCGACGGCATCCGGGCGCTCATGCTGGTCGCCTCCTTCGTGCTCGCGTGGCTGACCTACCGCTTCGTCGAACGCTACACGCGCAAGAGCGAGAACCCCACGGTGACCTCGGGCCTCGTGGCCTCGATGGTGGGCTTCGTCGTGCTTGGCCTCCTGGCCACCACGGGCTACTACGTCGGACGCCACAGCGACCCCTACTTCAACAAGACAGCCGCAGCCGCCAAGGACTGGGCGTATCCGGACGGCCTGAGCCCGATCAAGGTCGACGGCGAGGTGCTGCAGCAGATCGGCCACGGCAAGCGCCGGGTGCTGTTCTTCGGCGACAGCCACATCGAGCAGTACGGCCCGCGCGCGGTGGAACTGAGCAAGACCTCGCCCGACACGCTCGACTCGCTCTCCTTCGTGACCTGGGGCGCCTGCCCGCCGATTCCCAATGTAGTCGACGAGCAGAACAACCTCTGCGCGGAACGCCGCGATGGCGGCATGCGCCTGGCGGTGAGCGACAAGTTCGATGCGGTCGTCTTCGGCGGCTGCTGGAACTGCTACTTCTCGGAAACCGACAAGCCCACCGCCGACAACGCCGCGGCGGATCGCTACTACTACCTCGACGGCAAGAACAAGCGCCGCTTCATGGGCGGCGGCGGCGCGGACTTCGCGCTCAACACGCTCGAGACCGTGATGACGGCGCTCTCCAAGCACAAGCAGGTCTACCTGCTGCTCGACAACCCGGTCGGCGAAGGCTTCGGCCCCGAGGAATTCGTGAAGGGTGGCCGCCTGGGCAACATGACCGTCGGGCGCATGTCGCCGACCGCGCCCTGGGTGCCGGAGCAGAAGGCGCTGCACGAGCGCATGCGCCAGATCGCACAGCGCAGCGGCGCCATCGTGATCGACCCGATTCCGACGCTGTGCGAGAAAGACTGGTGCACCCGCGCCGACGCCGATGCCACACCGATCTACAAGGACGCCGGGCACCTGCGCGCCGAGTACGTGCGCAAGTTCGCCACCTACGTCGACCCGGCAATGACGACGCCGAAGCAGCCTGCGGCGGCCGCTCCAGCCCCCGCCCGCTAGGCGTACAGGCGGCGCAGGCTGCGAATGCCCGGCAGGCGCGTGACGGCGCCGACCAGGCGCACCACGCCCGGCGGGCAGTGGTTGAGCAAAAACAGCGTGATCCGCAGGCGCAGCTTCTTCTTGCGCCCCACGTAGGGGTTGGCCAGCACCATCGCGCCGTATTCGTTGAGGATCGCAGTCATCTCCTCGCGGTACTGGTCGTCGTTCTTGATCGACTCGATCGCGTGGTTGACAAAGTACGGCTGGAACCGCGGCACCAGGCAGTCGCGGAAGTAGTAGCGCCCGCGCACGTGCTCATCGGGGAACATCTGCGTGAGCTTCTTGAAGTACTTGAAGCGGCTGCGGATCATCCGGATGCCGAAGGAGGTGCTCGCCGTATGGATGCACCAGACGGTGACGGCCTTGTCCACGAAGTAGTTGCTGAACCCCTTGCGGAAGATGCGCAGGAACAGGTCGTCGTCCTCGAAGCCCATGAACTGCGAATCGAAACCGTCGACGGCCTCGAAGGCCTTGCGGCTCACCAGCGCGGCCGATGGCAGCACGAACATGTCGTTGCGCAGCAGGTCGTTGATGTTGCGCTTGGGGTGCGTCGCGTGCTCCTTGATCACGCCGGTGCGGATCACGTTGCCGTCGGCGTCGGCCTCGTACAGGTCGGCGTAGACGTAGCCGAACAGCCGGTCGCCGGGCGGGATCGAAGACGCCAGCGTCTCGATGTGGTTGGGCAGGTAGAAGTCGTCCTGGTCGAGAAAGCAGATGAAGTCCGAGGTGGACGCCTTCACGCCGGCATTGCGCGCCGACCCTTGGCCGCCGTTTTCCTTGTCGATGATGCGAAACGGATAGCGCGCGGCCAGCGCGTCGAGCGAGGCGCGCTCCTCGGGGCGCGAGCCGTCGTTGACCACGATCACCTCGGCCGCAGACACCGTCTGCTCGAAGACGCTCTTCACGGAGCGCTCGATGAAATCGGCGCCGTTGTAGAACGGGATGATCACCACGACGCTCGGCCAGGCGGTCGGTTGCGCTGCGATGGTGGAATCTGGGGAGGCGTTCATTGGGTTCATGGTTCTTTGGGGGCGGAGCCTACACAGATTCGAAAAGGTCGCGGACCACGCCGCGCACGCCGCGGCCAAACTTGTCGTAGCGGCCGGTCATGGCTTCGCGCGCGATCGGCACGATGCGCGCGAGCCGCGACGCGGGCAAGGCGGCGCGGAAACGCTGGTGCACGATCTTGCTGCGCACCTTGGCGATGATCTCGGGCGGGACCCTGTCTCCCAGTTGCAGCAGCCTCGCAAGCAGCAGTTCGGCCTTGATTGCGCGCTCCACGTGCGTATTGCCGCGGGAAGCCAGCGCCTTGCGCACCTTCTCCGCAAGGGTGTCGCGCCGCGCGCCGATCTGGTTGGATTCGTGCTGGCGGTATTCGATGAGCGGCTGCTCCAGCAGGTCGACCCGCGCCGTGGTCGATGCGACGATGCCCAGCCATTCGTCGTGCACCCACTCGACCGGCAGCGGCAAGGCGTCGGCCAGCAGCGCGCGGCGAAAGACGGTGGTCGCGCCGGTCACCAGGTTGCGACGCAGCAGCGCATCGAAGGCCTTGCCGCCGTGCACCTGCGCGAGCTCCAAGGGCGTGACCTCGAGCGCATGGAACAGCGTCTGGTTCAGGTCGCGGCGCTCGGAATCGACCAGCCGCGCATCGGTGTGCAGCAGCATCAGGTTGGCGTCCTGCTCGAAGCGGGCCACCATCAACGCGAGCCGGTCGGGCATCCACACGTCGTCCTGGTCGCTGAGCGCAATCAGCTCGCTGGCGCAGGCACTGATGGCCTGCTCGAAATTCTTGACGACGCGCAAGGCAACCGGGTTCTCGAAGACCCGCAGGGCGATCGGCTGGCCCGGGCGTTCGGCCGCGCATTCGGCCACGGTCGCGCGCACCACCTCGACCGAGCCGTCGCGCGAGGCGTCGTCGGACAGCACGATTTCGACCGGCGGCCGGGTCTGCAGGCAGATGCTGCGCACCTGCTCGCGGAGGAACCGGGCGCCGTTGTAGGTGCAGAGGGCGACGGAGACTTCGAGAGGACGGGGAGCGTTCATGGGTGGGTTGTCGTGGCGATGCCGTTGCGGGGTTCGCGCGGCGGCCATGCCAGGTCGAAATCTTCGGTGTCGAGCGTGAGGTTGGGGTTGTAGGCGGGGTCGTGGGCGATCAGCCCGGCCCAGCGGCTTTGCATGAACGCGGACTCGCGCGCGAGCCGGTCCCGCGATTCCGCAGCCACTTCGAGGCCGCGGCTCGCCGACTCGTGATGCAGCAGTTCGGCATACGGTGTCCAGACGTTGCGATAGCCGGCCTGACGCAGGCGCAGGCAGAAATCGACGTCGTTGTACGCCACGCCGAGTTGTGCTTCATCGAGCCCGCCGACCTGTTCGTAGAGCGACTTGCGCACGACGAGGCAGGCCGCGGTGACCGCCGAAAAATTCTGGATCAGCTGGGCGCGCCCGCCATGGCCCGCGACGGTCGATGGCAGGTGCTTGTGCGCGTGCCCCGCCATGCCCCCGATGCCCAGGACCACGCCGCCGTGCTGGATGGTCATGTCGGGATAGAGCAGCTTCGCGCCGACCGCGCCCACGCCGGGCTGCAGCGCGAGCGACACCATTTCATGGAGCCAGTCGGGCGAGATGACTTCGATGTCGTTGTTGAGCAAGCCGACGAGTTCTCCGCGCGCCCGGGCCACGGCGGCGTTGTTCAGCGCCGAATAATTGAAGGGGCGGTCATCGCGAATCACGGTGATGCCCGGCTGCGCGTCGAGCGCGGCGAAGTACGCGAGCGCCTCGGGGTCGTCCGAACCGTTGTCGACCAGCAGGATCTCGTAGTTCGGGTAGGCAGTCTCCAGGACGATGCTCTCGATGCACTGGCGGACCAGGTTCACGCCGTTGCGGGTCGGGATGACGAGCGAAACAAAGGGCGGCGCCTCGGGCAGCGCATAGTGCGCGCGGAGGCCGTGAGGCGTCGCCTCGGCGGTGGCCGCGGTGCCGGTACGCTGGAAATGGCGTTCGAGTGCTTGCTCGTCGGCGGCACCGGGCGGCGCAGGCGGCGCGCTGGAGTGGCTGAGGATTCGCGGGATGTGGCGGATCTGGTCGGGTTGGATTCGCTCCACGCAACGCAATGCCAGATCGAAGCCCTCGGCCGCCGGGTTCAGGCCTCCCGCTTCATCGAACAGGCTGGCCTGGATCACGCCCATCGGCGAGAAAAGATTGCGCGACAAGAACAGGTCTGGATTCCAGTCGGGCTTGAAGCAGGGATTGCTGCGCTGCCCAGCGGCGTCGATCACGTCCGCATCGGCATACAGCATGCGGACCTCGGGGTGCGCGACGATCTCCTTCGCAATGCTCAAGAGCGCGTGGGCGGGCAGCGTGCAACCCGCCTCGAGCCAGACGATCCAGTCCGCCTCCGCGGGCCCGGTCAGCGGGCCGGACTGGAGTGCCCATTCCTTGTAGGACTGGGCCGCCAAGGACCGGGCCGCGTCCTGCGACGCCGCTGCGTTTGCAGTCAACACCAGGAAGCGGGGCCGCGCGGGCCATCCGGCCATCTCCACACGCAGGCGATCTTCTCGGGCGTCGCTGCCAGGGTTGTCGTAGCGCGCCACCCAGTCGGCATAGTTCCCCCGCTGAACAGGAGCGGCCGCCACCGGCACGCCGCGAACAATGCGCTGAAAGTGCCCGCCGAGCCATCGCAGCGGCGCGGTCAGGCGCCAGCTGCTGGACTGCGTCATGCTGCGCACCTGCGCATCCAGCGCCTTGACCTGCACCTCCAGCAGACCTATCTGCCGCTGCAGCTGGGCATTGCTCGAAGCGATGTCGAGTCCGCGCCGCCGGGGAAAGGGCTGCGCAGCCGGCAGCGTAGGCTTACTGAACATTGCTAAAGATCACGAGATGGCAGCTTCCACTGGTTACGGCCCCTCGAATCAGGGCCGGTAAAATTATCCCCTTCTTCAAACCTTACAAAAATATGCGCGTTCTTTCAGTTGTGCTCTCAGGAG
The DNA here is from genome assembly GCF_030812215.1 of Variovorax boronicumulans. Classification (GTDB taxonomy): domain Bacteria; phylum Pseudomonadota; class Gammaproteobacteria; order Burkholderiales; family Burkholderiaceae_C; genus Variovorax; species Variovorax boronicumulans_C. The sequence continues at coordinate 143,665 of NZ_JAUSSG010000011.1, forward strand.
GGGCGGGTTCCCGGCTTTGGCCCGCATCGCGCCAGACGTTTCCCAAGCCCTTCATGAAACTGGGCGGCTCGTCGCTGCTGCAGCAAGCCATCGAACGGGGACAGGCTTGCGGTACTGGCGACCTGATGATCGTCACCAACAAGGACCATCTTTTTCTTACAAAGGACGTGCTGCGGCAGATGACTGATCCGCCGGAAGCCACGCTGATGCTGGAGCCCAAGGGCCGCAACACTGGACCGGCGATCGCCCTGGCAGCGCTTCAGTGCATCCAGCAGTTCAGCGGCGACACCGTCATGCTGGTGCTTTCCGCGGATCATCTGGTGCCGGATGTCGAAGCTTTCGTGGCCAGCGCGAGCCAGGCATTCCGTCTTGCCACGCAAGGAGCCCTGGTCGTTTTCGGCATCAGCCCTACTGGGCCGGACACGGGCTTCGGCTATGTCGAAGTAGCCAAGGTCTCGCGCGACAACCAGCCCGCGAAGCGCTTCGTCGAAAAGCCAGACCTCCAGACCGCGCAGGAATACCTGGCAACCGGCCGTTACTACTGGAACAGCGGAATGTTCTGCTTCACGGCCGACGCGATCGTTGCTGCTTTCGAAAAATATGCTCCGGAATTGCTGGCCGCGGCACGCCATGCATTGAAGTCCTCGCAAGCTGTCGACAACACCATCCAGTTCGACCTGCATGCATTTGGCCTGCAGCCAGACATCAGCATCGACTATGCCGTCATGGAACCTGCGGACAACGTGTATGTGGTGCCGGCCAAGTTCAGCTGGAGCGATGTGGGCTCGTGGCCGGCGGTCGCCAAGGCTCACACGCCCGATGCCAGCGGCAACACAATGCCCTCAGATGTCGTCGCCATAGACACCACGGGCACCCATGTACAGGTCGACAGCCACGGCCCCAAACTGGTTGCCACATTGGGAGTGCATGATCTCGTGATCGTTGACACGCCCGATGCGCTGCTCGTGGCCCACAAGAACAGTGCCCAGGAAGTGAAGCGGGTTGTCGACACGCTGAAGGCCCGCAAGCATGAGACAGTGCATTTGCCTGCCGTCGTTCATCGTCCATGGGGCACGTACGCATCGCTCAAGGAAGAAGACGGGTACAAGGTCAAACGCATTACGGTAAAACCGGGAGAATCACTGTCTCTGCAATACCACCACCAGCGCGCCGAGCATTGGGTCGTCGTTCAAGGGCGTGGCATCGTGCAGATCGGTGAACTCGAACACGTCACCCTGCCGGGCCAGTACCGGTACATCCCATTGAAAGAGAAACATCGCTTGACCAATATCGGCGAAGAAGAACTGGTGCTCATTGAAGTCCAGTGTGGCGGCTACCTGGGCGAAGACGACATCGTCCGCCTGGCAGACACCTACGGACGCGCATGAGCCAAGTTCACTCCAACCTGCATCGCAGCGCCTTCTCCGACTGGTGGGAAGGTACTCGCCGCTCCGACATCTGGTGGACCCTGGCCTGGTTCGACATCGTGTTGCGCTATCGGCGCTCGATGCTCGGACCGCTGTGGCTCACGCTGAGCATGGGGGTCATGATCGGTGGCATGGGGCCGCTGTATGCATCGCTGTTCGGCAGCGAGCTGTCGCGGTTCTTTCCGCATCTGGCACTCGGCGTCATCTTCTGGGGCTTTTTCTCGAGCATCGTGACCGATGCCTGCAATGCCTTCGTCGGCTCGTCCAACTATCTGAAGCAAGGCTACTTTCCGATCAGCCTGTTCGTCTGGCGCAGCCTTGCGCGAAATCTGATCCAGTTTGGTCACCAGATCGTGCTGTACATCCCGGTGGCCCTGTGGGCGGGCATTTCACTGTCATGGTCGGTGCTGCTGATCTTGCCGGCCTTCGCCATCCTCATCCTCAACGCGCACGCCTTGGGTCTGCTGTTGGGCCTGATCTGCACGCGTTACCGCGACGTAACCCAGATCGTGACCAGTGTGATGCAGATGCTGATGTTCCTCACACCCGTGTTCTGGCTTCCAGAAAGTCTTCCGAGCCGCGCAAAGTATGTGCTCTGGAACCCCTTTGCACAGATGCTCGACCTGCTGCGCACCCCCCTGATGGGCGGTGTGGCCCACATTCATAGCTGGATCGGTATCGGCGTATGGACTGTACTTTGCGTGGCCGCCGCGATCGTGTTGTTCGCCAAATACCGCCGCCGCGTCGTCTACTGGCTCTGATCCATGGCATTCATTTCACTTAAAAACGTCGCCGTCAATTTCCCGATTTATGGGGCGGGCGCAGCATCGCTCAAGAAGACCCTGGCGGCTTCCGTCACAGGCGGGCGCTTTGGCAAGGAAACCGGCGTCACCGTGGTGCAAGCGCTCAGCGGCATCAACATCGAACTCAAGAGTGGCGACCGGCTGGGCCTCATCGGCCACAACGGCGCGGGCAAGTCGACATTGCTGCGCACGCTGGCCGGCGTATACGAACCATCGTCGGGTGAATTCATGCGCCAAGGCTCGGTCGCCAGCCTGATCGACCCCGCATTGGGCATCGAGATGGACGCCACAGGCGTCGAGAACATCATGCTGCGCGGGCTTGTGATGGGCATGAGCAAGAAAGAGGTGGACCGTCTCTCGCAGGATATCTGTGAGTTCAGTGGTCTGGGTGAATACGTCAACATGCCGGTGCGGACCTATTCGACCGGCATGATGATGCGGCTGGCTTTCTCGATCTCGACGAGTGTCGAGGCAGACATCCTGCTCATGGACGAATGGCTCTCTGTAGGCGACGCCGAGTTCACAGAGAAGGCAGAGAAACGCATGCGGGATGTGGTGGCGAAGTCCGGCATCCTGGTGCTTGCCTCCCACTCTCCTGAATTGATTGCGAAAGAGTGCAATCGAGTGATCCACCTGGAGCACGGGCGGATCGTCGAGCGTTAAGGCAGATTCGTCGGAGGCGTTGCGCTGCGACGCAGGGCATCGATTTCGCTCAGGCGCTCGGCCATTCGACGCCCTGCTTTTTCCAGCGACAAGTTCTTCTCCGCACTCAATCTACCGCGTGCCCCGATTTCGCGCGCCCACTCGGGCTCCTCGTAGAGTCGACGCATGAGTTGTGCCGCGTGCTCGACCGAAGGCTCCGCCCATTCCAGATCCGCATCGTAGGGAGGAATAGGGCGCCCGACCTTCACGCGCTCGTAAGACACAAGAAGGCTGTTTTCTTCGTCCATGAAATCCATGTTGCCGGAGAAGCCTGTCGCGATCACGGGTTTGCCCATCAACATCGCTTCAGCCATCGTCAAGCCAAGACCTTCGCTGCGATGGAGCGAGACATATGCATCGCACGCATGCATCAGCGAAAGCACTTCGTCCGAGCTCAGAACCTGGTCGATGATTGTGATAGTCGGAAATCCGGCCACCGCTTCGCAAAGCTCTCGGAATTGCTCGGGATGCCGGTCGCCGAACGAGGTCTTCAGCACCAGCGCGACAGGCTCGTCGGCGCTGAACGCCATTTTGAAAGCACGAACGAGCCCCAACGGGTTCTTGCGCTCCATCACACTCATCATGTGAAAGGTGAACAAAAACGTGAAGCGATGGGCATCGAGATCGAAGTACGCGCGTTCGCGAACCTGAAAGGGCGCGAGCGTCACGCCGGGGAAAAGCGTGCTCACTGGAACAGAAAGGCGCTCGCGCAGGCCGCGCGCGATAAACTCCGTTGCGGTCCAAACTTCATCAGCCTGAGCAGCATGGGCGGACCAAGCATCAGGTATGGAATCGAACTCCCAGTACCAATATGCGATGCGATAAGTGCGTGGCATTCGCTCGACGAGGTCTGCTCTCGCATAGGCTTCTGCGAAGAACGGCTCCGGTTGGGCGTGGATGATCGTGATGTCTCCTGTTTCCAGACCGTCAAAGCGCACATGCTGGGGATCGTCCCGCGCATCGGTTCTGATGTCGCGAAGGGACGTACGAACACCCGCTAGCGCCATCGCCTCGATCATGGCCTCTACGGAAACACGCAGGCCCGAGGGATAACAGAAGTGGCCGATGACATTGACGGTGGGCTTGAGCAAGTCGGGAATCAGTGCCTGCCCGTTCAGACCTGCAACCCATGCTCGCGCCTCTGGTCCGATCTGCGCCTCCTCGCTGCTTTCAAGCCATTGAAGTAAGCCCAGTGCAGCCGCTTTGTTCGACAGCGCGTCAGGATGCTCATCTCTCCAGCTGGTGCGTGCCAAATAGGCGATGCGGATCTGTAGCGCCGGCTCGAGAAAGTCGGAAGACACGGCCAAGCGCTGCGACACGCTGCCTGCACCATAGGTTTTGTCCACCCAGTCCGCGAAGCGGGACCAGCCAAAAACGGTCAACGCGTCGGGAAAGTGCTGCTGCCAATGTGGCGTGAACAAAAAGGCCAGTCGCAATTCCGCGCGCGGATTCTCCCGGGCCTGCAAGAACAGCCACCAGACCTCCTCAAGACCCAGATCACCCGCTTGCAGCCCGTGCTGCACGAACCACCGGAAGAGGCTTCGTTGGCCGGATGGCAGCAGGCCGTGCGGCAGCACGCTCCGTATCTCCTCACTGACCAAGAAGAATTGCCTGGCCCTGGCGGCAAAATCCTCGGAAAAAAGTGAAACCAGATGCTGGGCATTTTCAGGGGTCACCCCCAGGTTCTGCTGCCCTTCGGGGCTGTGCAACCAAAGCACAAGCCCCCCCCCTCCCGGCTCGGACAGTGCACCAGGAAACCGATCGCGGAGCTCTTTCCGCTGACGCAGCGCGTCAAGTAGAAAGCGGGCTGCGGCTTGGCGGTTCGTCACCGCATCCGCGTGGACGGACGGCCAAAAAACCTGTTCCGGCGGTAATTGGGCAGCCTTGAGCACGTCAGCTGTGTCGAGCAGATCAAGCATCAGAGCGGGGGCGGCGTCTGAATCTCCCCTCCGGAGAGTTTCCAGGCGCAACCTTTCCTGGTCGAGCAGATCGGCCAACGCCTTCACGCGCGCTTCGCGAGCCGCCCGTTCGTACAGAAATTGAAGCCGCTCACGCATCCGCCAAGGCGTCACCAGCCAGAACGCGGCCTTGGGAATCTTGCGTGCCGCTCGCCGCAGGGAATCAAACCCTCGCTTCACAGAAAGACACTTTCACAGACAAATGTAGCTTTCAACATTGGGGCTTTATCGTTGTGGCACCAATCATGCCAAGAAACCATCATTCCACCTCGTAAAATGGAAGGTAAACGCCAGAACATGCATTTCTTTCGGGAGCAAGCGTTTCAGACGCAAGTCACAATGACTAAAAACAACAGTCCCACGCCCTTTACTTCGTACGCACAAAACTTCGAGGACGTCATGCTCTGGCGGGCTTTGAAGCATGTGACTGCCGGTGTTTATGTCGACGTCGGCGCGCAGCATCCGGTGGTGGACTCCGTCAGCAAGGCCTTCTACGAACAGGGATGGCGTGGCATCCACGTCGAGCCTGTGCCGCACTATGCGGAACTTCTGAGGCAAGACAGGCCCGATGAAATCGTGCTACAGCTCGCACTTGCGAATCGCGCTGGAATTCTGGACCTCCATGTGGTTGCCGGAACAGGCCTGAGCACCGGCGTGAAGGCCTATGCGCAGAGCCTTCAGGCAACGCACGGATTTGCCCACCAAACCATACCAACGCCCATGCTGCCAATGAGCACTGCCCTGGCGTCGCTGGCAGGTCAGCAAGTGCATTGGCTCAAAATCGATGTCGAAGGCCTCGAAGAGGATGTGCTCCGCGGCTGGGACAGCAAGGCGCTGCGCCCGTGGATCATCTTGATCGAAGCCACCGTGCCCATGTCGACGGAACTGCGCTACGAAGGCGCCGACAGAATTCTGGTCAACGCAGGGTACCGGTTCGTGTATTTCGATGGACTTAATCGTTTTTACATCGCAGCGGAACACGCGGAGTTGATTCCGGCATTTCAAACGCCACCCAACGTCTTTGATGGCGTGCAGCTAAGCGGTTTTTCCTCCAGCGCATGGTGCGCACACCTGATTTCTAGTCACCGCACGGAGCGACAAGCGGATGCCGCACAACTCGAAGCCGCACGGGCCGAACTGGCTCGGGCAGAAAACAATGCGAGAGCCCGACTCGAAGAAGAAAAGACTCGCGTCCACCAAGCTGTGATGCGCGCCGTTGAGGCTGAAGCGCGCGCCAGCGCGGCCGAGGTATCGGCAAATCATGCAAACGACCGTGCGATTCATGCAGAAGCCAGAGCATTGCTTGCGGGGAACACACCGCTTAGACGGGTCGCAACAGCCATCGCAGATGGCCGCATCAAGAGCGGGATCAAGCGCCGAATCAAGACGGCGCTGCGCATCGCGGCCATTGCGGTGGCGCGGCATCCCGCACTGAAACGTTCGGCTGTCTTCGCCCTGAGTTGCATCCCGCCCTTGAGGCGCCGCTTGCAAGTGATGCTCGCCCCGTCGCCGGGTGCTGCATCAACGGACTCCATAGAAAAGCCTCTGCCGATGTCTCCAGACACCGCGTTGGTATTCAGACAACTCCAGCTTCGTCAAAGCCAGTACAGATCGGAAATCGCCTGATGCGAATCGTCATTGACCTTCAAGGCGCCCAGTCGAACGGCAGCAGGCACCGCGGCATCGGCCGCTACTCCCTATCCCTGGCACAGGCGATGGCGCAACATACCAGAGGCCATGAGTTCTGGCTTGCCTTGAATGGACATTTTCCTGATTCGGTAGAAGACATCAAAGTTGCCTTCGATGGGCTGATCGACCCCGCGTGTGTCAAAGTCTGGCGTCCGGCAGCACAGTCCGGATCCGCGGCCAGAGCATCAGGCGACGTCCAGGCAGACGAGAAGCTCTACGAAGCCTTCCTGTCGAGTCTTGCTCCCGATGCTATCCATGTATCCAGTCTCTTCGAGGGACTGGGCGATGCGAGCATTACCAGCATCGGCCGCTTTGCGCGTACGCCCACAGCTGTCACGCTCTACGATCTCATTCCCCTGATCAATCCGCAGCCTTACCTTGATAACCCCGTCATTCGAGACTGGTATATGGGAAAGGTCAAGGCAATGGAAAGAGCCAGCCTTTGGCTCGCCATATCGGAATCATCGAGGCAAGAGGGCCTTTCTCAACTGGGGCTTGACGCCGCGCGCTGCGTCAATGTCTCGACGGCTGCCAGTGATCATTTCAGAAAGGTCGATGTGCCTGAGGGGCGCATTCAGGAATTGCGCGCACGCTATCGCCTGCACAAGCCTTTTGTGATGTACACCGGAGGCATCGACCATCGGAAGAACATCGAGGGTCTTATCAGGGCATTTGCCCTGATCCCTCCGACATTGCGATCGGGACACCAGCTCGCCATCGTCTGCTCGGCGCGCGCCGAGGACCGCGAGGCCCTTCTTGCGCTCGCCCGAAAGCAAGGGCTGGCCGAAGGGGACGTGGCAGTCACGGGATTCGTGCCTGAACAAGACCTCATCGATCTGTACAACCTGTGCGCACTGTTCGTTTTTCCATCGTGGCACGAAGGGTTCGGGCTTCCAGCGCTGGAGGCCATGCTATGCGGCGCGCCAGTGATCGGTGCAAACACGTCCAGCCTGCCGGAAGTCATCGGATGGGACGACGCAATGTTCGACCCGCGCAACGACAGCGCCATCGCCGCGAAAATGTCGCAGGCGCTCGAGGACGACGCATTTCGAAAGGCCCTCGTCGAGCATGGTACGAAGCAGAGCAAGAAGTTCTCGTGGGACGAATCGGCCCGACGTGCACTGGCGGCCTTCGAGCAGATGCACGAATCAATCGGCGCCGCCGCCAAGGCGCCTCGCATGGCAATCGGAAAATCCCGTCCTCGCCTGGCTTATGTATCGCCGCTTCCGCCCGAGCGAAGCGGCATCGCGAACTACAGCGCCGAGCTGCTGCCGGAGCTTGCCAAGTTCTATGACATCGAGCTCATCACAGACTTGAAGGCGATCGACAAGCGCGAATTGCCGGTTTCATTTCCACTGCGCACCGTCGAATGGTTCCGCACAAACGGATCGGCGTTCGATCGGGTTCTTTATCACTTTGGAAATTCCGAGTTTCACCAACATATGTTCGGTTTGCTGCAGGAAATACCGGGCGTCGTCGTTCTGCACGACTTCTACCTGAGCGGCGTCCAGGCACATCGCGAGATCGTTGGGAAAGAGCATTTCAACTGGACGCATGCGCTCTACGAATCCCACGGATACCGCGCAGTAGCAGACCGCGCGCACGCAGCAGACTCGGCGGAGGTCGTCTTCCGGTATCCATGCAATTTCGATGTGCTTCGGCTTGCTTCGGGCGTTGTCGTTCATTCGCAGTATTCAGCAATGTTGGGCACCGAGTGGTTCGGCCCGACGCTCGCTGACAAGTGGGCACTCATCCCACACCTGCGGGTCATCCCTGAATCCATCGAGTCGGCAAGAGCTCGCGCTCGCGCGGACCTGGGACTGGACTCCGAAGAATTCCTAGTCTGCGCATTCGGCCTTCTGGGGCCCACAAAATTGAACCATCGCCTGCACGAGGCATGGTTGAAATCTTCGCTGGCGCAAGATCCAAAATGCAGGTTGGTCTTCGTTGGGGAGAACGAGAAAGGCCCATATGGACAGCGTCTGGAGCGCGCAATAGGCCAGGCTCAAGGGCGATCCGGCGTCAGCATCACGGGTTGGGCGGACTCAGAGACGTTTCACCGTTATTTGAGCGCAGCAGACGTCGCAGTGCAATTGCGAACCCTGTCCCGCGGTGAGACTTCGGGGACGGTACTGGACGCAATGAGCAGAGGAGTTCCGACGATCGTGAATGCCAATGGGTCCATGGCATCTTTGCCGACCGATGCCGTCATGATGCTCCCCGATGAATTTACCAACGACGAGCTCATAGCGATGCTGGAGAAGCTGCGTCATTCGCCCGAGGCTGCAAAGGCACTGGGACAAAGAGGGAAGCATCGGATCGAGACCGCGCACGCGCCCGCTGCTTGCGCACAAGCGTACTCAGATGCAATTGAATCATTCGCGGCCGATGCCGAGTACAGCCGCATCGGCTTGATCAGTTCAATCGCTTCGGATCTTGAGCTTTCCGAGACCAGCCTCGTCCAAGCCGCTCGCAGCATCGCACGAGCGCTGCCCTTGCCTGCACCCGCGCGCCAGATCTTTGTAGACGTCTCGGAACTGGTGCAAAAAGACTGGCAGAGCGGCATTCAGCGCTTGGTGAAATCGATGCTGCGCGCATTGTTCGAGGCACCGCCGGACGGATACCGAATCGAGCCCGTCTACGCCTTGAAGGGCACCCCGGGGTACAACTACGCAAGAAAATTTGCACTCCGATTTTTGGGATGCGGCTCAGAGAGCTTGCAGGACGCCCCGATCGATGCCAGAGAGGGCGACGTTTTCGTGGGCCTCGATCTGCAGCCGCATATCGTCCTGGAACAGACGGCCTTTTATCGGGAACTGCAGCAAATCGGCGTGCACGTTGAATTCGTCGTGTATGACCTGCTGCCTGTCCTGTTGAGCCACAGGTTCTTCGACGGCGCCAAGGAACTGCACGAACGCTGGCTCAAAGCAATCTCCGAAAGCAATGGCGTCCTTGCCATCTCCAACGCCGTGGCCGACGAGTTCACCGCTTGGGCTTCCGCGAACGTGCCTGAACGAATTGCCGCAGGGCTCAAGGTCGGCGTGTTTCATCTCGGTGCCGACATCGCTTCTTCGACATCCACAGCCAGCATACCGGCTCATGCCGCCTCGACGTTAGCCCTGATCGCTAAGGCCCCCAGTTTCCTCATGGTCGGCACGATCGAACCTCGAAAGGGCCACGAGCAAGCGCTGAGTGCGTTCGAGCAACTCTGGCGGGACGGGACCGATGTCAATCTCGTCATCGTCGGGAAGGCAGGTTGGATGGTCGAGGCGCTTGTCGAGCGCTTGCGACAGCACCCACAGCGTGGTCGACGCCTCTTTTGGCTCGAAGGCGTCAGCGATGAATACCTCGAACGGCTCTACGACACATGTGCGTGCCTGCTTCTGGCGTCGGAGGGCGAAGGCTTCGGCTTGCCGTTGATCGAGGCCGCAGCACACAAGCTGCCCATCGTGGCAAGGAATTTGCCCGTATTCAGGGAAGTCGCTACGGACCATGCGTTCTACTTCGATGGCATGACAAGCGATGCCCTGGCCTCAGCAGTCGAACAGTGGTTGGTCCTTCTCCGAAAAGAAGAGCACCCGCGCTCGGAGACAATGCCGCATCTGACCTGGCGGCAAAGCGCAGAACAGTTCAAGGCCGCGCTTCTGGGCGCCAGATAACACCAACCAAACTCGCGTCACCAGCAAGGCGGCATTTCGAGCTCCCATCGCCGCGGATATCTCACAATCATTCAGTTCAATAGGAAAGAGGATTTCGATGAAAAAGTGCGCTGTTGTAACAGGCATCACGGGCCAGGACGGTGCCTACCTGGCGGAATTGCTGCTGGAAAAGGGTTACGTGGTCTATGGAACCTATCGCCGCACCAGCTCCGTCAATTTCTGGCGCATCGAAGAGCTCGGCATCCAAGACAATCCCGACCTGCATCTTGTGGAGTACGACCTGACCGACCTCGGCAGTTCGATCACGCTGCTCAACGACGCAACACCAGATGAGGTCTACAACCTCGCGGCACAAAGTTTCGTGGGCGTAAGTTTCAACCAGCCCGCTGCCACGGCACAGATCACGGGCATCGGCGCCCTGCATTTGCTCGAGGCCATCCGCTTGGTCAATCCAAAGATTCGCTTCTACCAAGCCTCGACCTCCGAGATGTTTGGCAAAGTCCAGGCTATTCCACAGGTCGAGGACACGCCCTTCTACCCGCGAAGCCCGTACGGCGTGGCCAAGCTCTACGCCCACTGGATGACCATCAATTACCGCGAAAGCTATGACATCTTCGGCTGCAGCGGGATCCTGTTCAATCACGAGAGCCCTTTGCGCGGACGTGAATTCGTCACCCGCAAGATCACCGACAGCGTTGCCAAGATCCAGCTCGGCAAGCTCGAGGTGCTGGAACTGGGCAATCTCGACGCCAAGCGCGATTGGGGTTTTGCCAAGGAATACGTTGAAGGCATGTGGCGCATGCTGCAAGTCGCCGAACCCGACACCTATGTATTAGCGACAAACCGAACAGAAACAGTCCGCGACTTCGTCAAGCTCGCCTTCAAGGGCGCTGGCATTGCGGTTGACTTCAAGGGTTCGGCCGAATCGGAAATCGCAGTCGACACTGCGACCGGCAAAACCGTGATGCGCGTGAACCCGAAGTTCTATCGTCCAGCCGAGGTCGAACTGCTGATTGGCGACCCGGCCAAGGCCAAGGCCAAGCTGGGCTGGGCTCCTGCCACAACGCTGGAGCAACTGTGCCAGATGATGGTAGAGGCCGACCTGCGGCGCAACACTGCGGGATTCTCGTTTTGAAGATCCTGCTGACCGGTGCAGACGGCTTTACCGGCAGGCTGTTTGCCGAGCGCGCTTCCGCGGCCAGCCATACGGTGGTGCCTTTACAGGCCGACCTGACCAACGCCGCTGCTTTGCAGGAAGAAGCACTGGCAGTTGCGCCCGACGCGGTCGTGCACCTGGCGGCAATCAGCTTTGTCGGTCATGCAAACGAACACGCGTTCTACGGGGTGAATGTAGTTGGCAGCACGAATCTGCTCAACGCACTGGTGGCATTGCCGGTTCGCCCGAAGCGAGTGCTATTGGCGAGCAGCGCCAACATCTACGGCAACAGCAAGCATTCCCCCATCGACGAGATGCAGCCGCCGGCCCCGGTCAATCACTATGGAACGAGCAAGCTCGCCATGGAGTACATGGCAAGGACCTACACGGACCGATTGAATCTGGTCATTACCCGGCCGTTCAACTACACAGGGCCGGGACAGGACATCAATTTTTTGATTCCCAAGCTCGCCACGCATTTTGCGGAGCGGGCGCCTTCCATTGCACTCGGAAATTTGAACGTCGAACGCGAATTCAATGACATTCAAATGGTGTGTGATGCCTACTTGGTTCTGCTGACCCATGGCGAACCTGGCGAGATCTACAACATCTGCTCCGGAAATCCATACGCACTTCGCTTCGTCATCGAGACATTTTCCCGATTGACCGGGCATTCCCCTCTCATCGAAGTGAATCCGGCATTCGTCCGTGCCAATGAAGTTCACCGGTTGTGCGGCAACCCCGAAAAGCTCAACCGATTGATCCAGGCAAGCGGTGCGACCGTGCACACGCCAACGCTTGATGAAACGCTGGAACGCATGTTGCAGGCACTGAAAAAATAGCCGGAGTCGGGCGACAGTGCCTTGAAACTGTTCGATCTAGGCGAACAGATCGGCATCGCCGAGCGAGGAGCCTGCGACATCTTTCGCAGAAAGCTGCGGCTCCATGCCGATATCGGGCCAGACGATGCCCAGGGGGCGATCGTTCCAGACAATGCACCGCTCATGCGCAGGCGCGTAGTAGTCGGTGGTCTTGTAGAGAAACTCGGCCGTCTCGCTCAGCACCAGGAAGCCATGCGCAAACCCGGCGGGCACCCAGAGTTGCTTGTGGTTGTCTTCGTTCAGCTCGACGCCCACCCACTTGCCGAAGGTCGGCGACGACTTGCGGATGTCGACGGCCACGTCGAACACCGCGCCGCGCACCACCCGCACGAGCTTTCCCTGCGGCTGCTGGATCTGGTAGTGCAGCCCACGCAGCACGCCCTTGGCAGAGCGCGAATGGTTGTCCTGGACGAAATCGACGTGCTTGCCGATCGCTTCGTCGAAGGCCTTCTGGTTGAAGCTCTCGAAGAAGAAGCCCCGAGCATCGCCGAACACCTTCGGCTCGATCACGATCACCTCGGGGATCGCGGTGGGCGTGGCCTTCATGAGCGCACCTCGTCGTTCAGCAGGTGCTTCAGGTACTTGCCGTAGCCACTCTTCTCGAGCGGTGCGGCAAGCTTTTCGAGCTGCTCGGTCGAGATGAAGCCATTGCGCCACGCAATCTCTTCGGGACACGCGATCTTCAGGCCCTGACGATGCTCCAGCGTTGCGATGAACTGCCCGGCTTCCAGCAGGCTGTCGTGCGTGCCTGTATCGAGCCACGCATAGCCGCGCTGCATGATCTGCACGTTGAGCTGGTCGCGGTCCAGGTACGCCTGATTCACCGCCGTGATTTCCAGCTCGCCCCGCGCGCTGGGCTTCACTGCCTTGGCGATATCGACGACCTGGTTGTCGTAAAAGTAGAGGCCCGTGACCGCATAGCTGCTCTTGGGCTTGAGCGGCTTTTCCTCGATGCTGCTCGCCCTGCCCTGGGCATCGAAGGCCACCACGCCGTAGCGCTCGGGGTCGTGCACGTGGTAGGCGAACACCGTCGCACCCGAGGTCTTGGCATCCGCATCGGCGAGCAGGTGGGCGAAGTCGTGACCATAGAAGATGTTGTCGCCCAGCACCAGCGCGCTCGGGTCATTGCCCACGAACTTGTCGCCGATGATGAAAGCCTGCGCCAGCCCGTCCGGACTCGGCTGCACCGCGTACTGCAGGTTGATGCCCCACTGGCTGCCATCGCCCAGCAGCTGCTGGAAGCGCGGCGTGTCCTGCGGCGTGCTGATGATCAGGATGTCGCGCATGCCGCCGAGCATCAGCGTGCTGAGCGGGTAATAGATCATCGGCTTGTCGTACACCGGCAGCAGCTGCTTGCTGAGCGCCAGCGTCGCAGGATGCAGGCGGGTGCCCGAGCCACCGGCGAGGATGATGCCTTTGCGTTGCGTCGTCTTGGTCATGGATGTTCGTGTCTTGGCTTGCTCTGAGGATGTCAGAAGGTTTCGCGCAACATGCGGGCGACGCCGGACTGCCACTCGGGCAGCACGAGGCCGAAGGTCGATTGCAGCTTGGAGGTGTCCAGACGCGAGTTGTGCGGCCGCTTGGCCGGCGTCGGGAATGCGGTGGTGGGCACGGGCTCGACCGCGTCGGGGCCGGCCTTGAGCTCCACGCCCGCCGCCTTGGCCTGCTCGATCACGAAGCGCGCATAACCGTGCCACGTGGTCACGCCACCGGCCACCGCGTGATAGAGCCCGGCCTTGGACGGGTCCTGCAGCGTCGCGCGGATGGCGTGCGCGGTGATGTCGGCCAGCAGCTCCGCACCGGTGGGCGCGCCGAACTGGTCGTCGATGACGGTGAGCTTGTCGCGTTCCTTGGCGATGCGCAGCATGGTCTTGGCGAAGTTGCCGCCGCGCGCGGCGTAGACCCAGCTGGTGCGAAAGATCAGGTGCTTTGCGCAGCGCCTTGCCACCAGTTGCTCGCCTTCGAGCTTGGTGCTGCCGTAGACGCTGAGCGGGCCGGTCGCGTCGTCTTCCTTCCAGGGCTTGCTGCCGCTGCCGTCGAAGACGTAGTCGGTCGAGTAATGGACCATCAGCGCGCCGATCTGCTGCGCGGCCTCGGCCACCACGCCGGGCGAGGTGGCGTTGAGCTTGCGCGCGAACTCGGGCTCGCTCTCGGCCTTGTCGACCGCGGTGTGCGCGGCGGCATTGACGATGACGTCGGGCCGCACCTTCAGCACGGTCTCGGCCAGTTGCTCGGGGCGGCTGAAGTCGGCGTTGAAATCGGTGCTGTCGAAATCCAGCGCGACCAGTTCGCCCAGGGGCGCTAGGCTGCGCTGGAGCTCCCAGCCGACCTGTCCGCCCTTGCCCAGCAGCAGCAGCTTCATGCGGATGCCTTCGCGTCGTATTGCTTTTCGACCCACTCGCGGTACGCACCGCTCTGCACGTTGCGCACCCACTCGCCGTTCGCGAGGTACCACTCGACCGTCTTGCGGATGCCGCTGTCGAAGGTCTCGGCGGGCTTCCAGCCGAGCTCGCGCTCGAGCTTGCGCGCGTCGATGGCGTAGCGGCGGTCGTGGCCGGGGCGGTCGGTCACGTAGGTGATCTGTTCCTTGTACGGCTTGCCGTCGGCCTTGGGGCTCAGCTCGTCGAGCAGCGCGCAGACGGTGTTGACGATCTCGATGTTGGGCTTCTCGTTCCAGCCGCCCACGTTGTAGGTCTCGCCGAGTTTGCCGGCTTCGAGCACACGGCGGATGGCGCTGCAGTGGTCCTTCACGTAGAGCCAGTCGCGCACCTGCATGCCGTCGCCGTACACGGGCAGCGGCTTGCCGGCCAGCGCGTTGACGATCATGAGAGGGATGAGCTTCTCGGGGAAATGGAACGGCCCGTAGTTGTTCGAGCAGTTGGTGGTGACCACCGGCAGGCCGTAGGTGTGGTGCCAGGCGCGCACGAGGTGGTCGCTGGCGGCCTTGCTGGCCGAGTAGGGGCTGTTGGGCTCGTACTTGTTCTCTTCGGTGAAGGCCGGATCGGTCTTGGAGAGCGAGCCGTAGACCTCGTCGGTCGATACGTGCAGGAAACGGAAGGCGGCCTTCTGGTCGGCCGGCAGCGCATTCCAGAAGCCGCGCACGGATTCGAGCAGGCGGAAGGTGCCGAGCACGTTGGTCTGCACGAAGTCTTCGGGGCCGTGGATCGAACGGTCGACGTGCGATTCGGCGGCAAAGTTCACGACGGCACGGGGTTTGTGCTCGGCCAGCAGGCGGTCGAGCAGCGCGCTGTCGCCGATGTCGCCCTGCACGAAGATGTGCTTGGGGTTGTCCTTCAGCGACGCGAGCGTCTCGAGGTTGCCCGCGTAGGTCAGTTTGTCGAGATTCACGACCGGTTCATCGCTCTGTGCGAGCCAGTCGAGTACGAAATTGGCGCCAATGAAGCCTGCGCCGCCGGTTACCAGGATCATGGAGTCCCCTGTTGTTGTCGAACGATCGCCCTCTGGCGAATGAACGGACGATTATCCCATCGGCCCAAGGGGCGAAACCCGGGGTTGGCGCATCGCCGGTGCCCACCTACAATCGCCCCACTGCAGGAGAGCGGGCCACCCCGGTGGCCCTACCGAAGGCGCAAACTCCCATAAACGCTCAGGTCGGCCCGAACAGGGGGTCAGTACTGCATCAAATCAAACGCCGTCTGGAGAGCCATCGCACCCGCAAAGGTGTCGCGATGCACCGAAGGAGCAAACCCGTTGCAAGGCGCAACAGGTGAATCTCTCAGGTACCGAGGACAGGGGGAGCGGCAACTTGGACGGCGGACGTCCGGTTGCTTGCTATTGATTCAATAGCACACCACGCCCGCCATTCAAGCGCTGCACCTCAAAGGTACTTGAAATGCGCGTGATCGTTCTTGGCGCCGGCCTGCTCGGCGTGACCTCGGCTTACTACCTCCAGCAACTCGGCCACGAAGTGACCGTGATCGACCGGCAGGCCACCCCGGCCGCCGAAACCAGCTTCGCCAACGGCGGGCAGATCTCGGTGAGCCACGCCGAACCCTGGGCCAACCCCAGCGCACCGCTCAAGGTGCTGCAGTGGCTGGGCAAGGAAGACGCCCCGCTGCTCTTTCGTATCCGCGCCGACATGCGCCAGTGGCTCTGGGGCCTGCAGTTCCTGCGCGAATGCACCCCGGCGCGCACGAAGCACAACATCGAGCAGATCGTTCGCCTGGGCACCTACAGCCGCGACACGTTGCAGCAATTGCGCCGCGACACGGGCCTCCGCTACGACCAGCGCACGCAGGGCATCCTGCACTTCTATACGACGCAGAAGGAGTTCGACGGCGCGCTCAAGCCGGCCGAGCAGATGCGCGCCCTCGGCTGCGAACGGCTGGTGATCTCGGCCGATGAGGCCGTGAAGATCGAGCCCGCCCTTGCCCACATCCGCCCCCAGCTGGCCGGCGCCACCTACACGGCCGAGGATGAATCCGGCGATGCCAACCGCTTCGCGCGCGAACTGGTCGGCCTCGCGGCCGCGGCCGGGGTGAAGTTCCTCATGAGCCACACGGTGACCGCACTGCGCGAAGCCGGCGGCAGCATCGATCACGTCGAGGCCACCGACAGTGAAGGCCGTTTCCAGCGCATCCGGGGCGATGCCTTCGTGCTCGCGATGGGCTCGCTCAGCCCGCTGTACGCCGCACCGTTGGGCATCCGCCTGCCGATCTACCCGGCCAAGGGCTACTCTGTGACGTTGCCGGTCAAGGACGCATCGAAGGCGCACCAGGTCTCGCTGACCGACGACGAGTTCAAGCTCGTGTTCTCGCGCTACACGTCGGAGTCGGGCGACCGCCTGCGCATCGCCGGCACGGCCGAACTCAACGGCTACGACCGCGACCTGAACCGCGTGCGCTGCGAAGCGATCGTGCGGCGCGTCGAGGAGCTGTTCCCCGGCGCCGGCGACACCACGCAAGCCCAGTTCTGGACGGGCCTGCGCCCCGCGACGCCAAGCAACGTGCCGATGATCGGCAAGACAAAGCTGCCGAACCTGTACCTGAACACCGGCCACGGCACGCTCGGCTGGACACACGCCTGCGGCTCGGGCAAGTCGATCGCGCGGATCGTGAGCGGGCTCGCGCCGGAGGTGGATTTCGCGTTCACCGGCATGCCGGCGCAGCAGCCGCGCGTGCTGCAAGCAGCCTGATCGCGACCCGTCAGTCCTTGCTGGTGAACACCGTCAAAACGCCGGTGTAGCCATACAGGTGATGCCGGGCGATTTCGCCCGCGGCGAAGAAGCCGACCAGCGGCACGTCGCCCAGCGCGTGCCGAACGATCTGCAGCTCGGCGCCCGGTGCGCCGAAGTGCGGCCCGCCGCGCCCGGAGCAGCTCACGTACACCGCGCCCGCGATGCGGCGCGCGGGGTGCGGCGCCGCTTCGGCTTCGCCAGCAGCCACGGCGCGGGCGGTGGCCAGCGTTTGCTCTTCAGGCTCCAGCTCTTCACGGATTTCCGCGCAGATGCGCATCAGGTCGGCCCGCGCGGCTTGCGCGTTGCGGCGGCAGAAGGTCAACCGCATGCCGGCCTCGGCCGTGTCGGCGATCGCGATGCCGCGGCGCGTCGGGTCCAGGCCGATGATGTGGCGCACGAGCACGTCGGCGCCCAGGTCGCCGGTGCGGCGCACGCCGTCGCTGCCCGCGTCGGCCAGGCCGACCAGCGTGTTGCGCACGGCGTCGATGGCTTCCTGCGGGCGGTCGAGCGAGACCTGCAGGTCGGCCAGCAGTACGTCGAGCGCGGGCTCGCCGTCGAGCTTGAGCAGGAGGTTGCCATCGGCCTCGGTGATCTCGCGTTCGCGCACGCCCGAGCGCAGCGGCTGGCAGCCCTGCGTGACGCGCGACACCAGCCGCACGCCTTCGCCGAACACCACGCCCGACAGGCCGCCCGAGAACACGCCCCCAGCCGCGCCGTGGCCGCGGATGTTGCCGTTGCCACCCACCGCGAATTGCAGCGCCCCGCCACGGCCCGAAGAGAGTCCGCCGAAGAGATAGCCGGTGTCGGTGCGGCCGGCCATCTCGCCGATCAGCTCGGTGAGGTCGGGCGTCGCGGGGTCGGCGTGGACGAGCGCGGTGTGCGCCTCGAAGCCGCTCATCTCCGAATTGCTCAGCGGCGCCACGCCAGAGAACACGCGGTACTGGTCGCTCGGCAGCGCGCAGAGCATGAGGCTCATGCCGGGCTCGTCGAAGTACTCGGCGTTGTTGGCCGAGACGCCGATGCCCACGGCGCCCGACCAGTCGGTCACCTCGGGCAGCTCGGCACTCAGGTGATCGAGGATCTCCTGCGCCTCGGACGCGTAGTGGTCGGTGATGTAGAGCAGTCCGAGCGTCGGCGACGACGCGTAGTCGGGCAAGGCCATCTGCGCGCGCAGCTGGGCCAGCACGAGGCCGGCCGCCATGCGCCATTGCGGATGGGTGGCATGGCCGGTGGGAAACAACTTCATGATGCGTGCCAACCCGTTCTCTTCAAAAGTGGAATGTGTAGGACGTCAGCGGCGGCCGGTGGTTCGCTTGCGCGCGGCGGTCGACGTCTTTTTCTTTGCAGCGGGCGTTGCCGCCTTTCTCACCGCAGTCTTGGCCGCGGGCTTCCTTGCTGCGGCCGTCGTCTTGCCCATTGCCTTGCCGACCGCATCGGCCAGCGGCTGGGCCATGGCGGGCACCTTGAGCTGGGCTGCGTCCTGCAGCGCGGTGCTGGCGATCTGCTGGAACTGTTCGGTCAGCGAGCCCCACCACTGCATCGGATCGACCACGCCGGCGCCGTCAGCTGAAGCCTTGCCGGAGGCCGGCTTGCTGCGCGGTTTTTTCTTCGGCACCGGTGCTTCTGCTTCTGATTCTTCCTCGATCTCGGTTTCGTCTTCTTCCTCGACCGGTTCGGGTTCGGGCGCAGCCGCTGCAAAGGGCGCTGGCGCAGGGGCGGCAGCGGCAGCGGCCTGCTTGGTGAACACGCTCGCCAGGTCTTCCATCCGCACGTTCATGCCGCGCAGGGTCGAGAGGGTCATCTTCTGCACCTCGAGCGCCTGGATCGTGGCCTTGAGCGCATGGCCGTTCTGCTCGAGCCAGTACTGCACGGTCTTGAGTTCCTGGATGCGCTTGTCGACCTCTTCCACGCTCAGCGTGGGTGCCACCCAGCTTGCCAGGCTCGGGATGCCCGGCACCGACGATGCGGCGCCGGCGCCTGCCGCGGCGCCCCCGGCCAGGTTCTTCAGGAAGTCGAATCCGGGGACGAACTGGCTGAAGTTGAAAGGTTGGCTGGCGTTGGTCATGCGGGAGGTCTCCTGGCTGGGTTTTCTTGTGTCGGCAGCTTACTCCAAGGACCCGGCCTTTGACCCGCCAGGCGCGGGCTTTTACCTGCCGTCAGAGCTCACTTCTGACCTTGCTGAAAACCTTCCAGAAAGCCGCATCCTGCGAGGTCGCGAAGTTGATCCGCATCATCGTGCTCGGCGGCCGGCGCGCATGGAACAGCGAGCCCGGCGCCAGCAGGTAGCCCTGGTCGAGCATGCGCTGGGTGAGCGCGTCGGTGTCGACGCCCGTGTCGACCCAGCCGAAGAGCCCCGCCGGCTCCGAGGCGAAGGTGCAGCCGTGCGACATCGCGAGCTTCACCGCCCGCCCGCGCGCGCCGTCGAGCCGGATGCGGATGCGGTCCGCATGCCGGCGCAGCTGGCCCTGGTCGATGCACCACGACAAGGCCCGCTCGAACAGCGTGGGCGAGGTCAGCGTGGCCAGGAGCTTGGTCTCCAGCAGCCGCTCCTTCAGCGCGGGCGACGCGGCCAGGAAACCGATGCGCCAGTTGGGCGCGATGATCTTGGCGAAGCCGCTCACGTACACGGTGCGCTGCAGCCCGTCGAGCGCGCTCAGCCGCGTGGCGTGCTCGGGCGCGAGATGGCTGTAGGTGTCGTCCTCGACGATGTGGAAGTCGTGCTCGTTCGCGAGCTTGAGCACCCGGTGCGCGCTGCCCGGCGTGAGGCTGTAGCCGGTCGGGTTGTGCAGCACGCTCACGCTCACGAAGAGCTTGGGCTTGTGCAGCACGCAGTACTGCGCCATCACCTCCAGGTCGGGCCCGTCGGCGCGGCGCGGCACGGGCAGGATGCGCATGCCCAGCGCCTCGAGCCGCGCGAACTCCAGCGCCCAGCCCGGCTCCTCGACCATCACCGGATCGCCCGGCCGCAGCAGCGTGCGGCTCACGATGTCCAGCGCATGCGTCGCGCCGATGGTGGTGATGATCTGGTCGGGCGCGGCCGGCACGTTGATGCCGACGAGCTTCTGCGAGAGGCTGCGGCGCAGGCTCATGTCGCCGGAGGGCTCGCCGTACTGGAGCGACAGCTCCTGCAGCACAGCTGTACTGGTCATGCGCCGCACGGCCGTGGGCACGAAGGTGGACGACATCCAGTCCGGCGGAAACACGCCCATGCCGGGCTGCGGCTTGTCGCTCGGGCGGTGGAACATGCTGCGGATCAGCGAACTCGCGTCGGCCGGTACACGCGAAGCCATCATCTGCACGGCCATCGCCGCCGGCATGTCGTTCACGCCGACGGCGTCGGAGGCCTTGGCCGTACGACCGTCCTGGGTCTGCGCCGAGTCGCGCACGTAGAAGCCGCGCTGCCGGCGGGCTTCGACGAGTCCTTGCGCAAGCAGCTGGTCGTAGGCGGCAACCACCGTGTACGGGCTCACGCCCTGCTGCCTGGCGCATTCGCGCACCGAGGGCAGCCGGGCGCCGGGCGGCAGCAGCCGGGTGCGGATGCGCTCGGCCAAGCGGTCGGCCAGTTGGCCGGTCAACGACTGGGTGGAGGTGCGTGTCAGCATGCGGCGTCGAAAGGCTGTGTCGATGGCTTCACCAATACAGATGCCTTGTTTGTCCGGCCATCTGTACTGGAACTGTAATGGTCACAAGTTTAGAGTCTGTGCCATGAACTGGCAAGAATTCACCGCGCTGCTGGTGCTGGCCACGGCGATGAGTTTTTCGCCCGGTCCCAACACCACGCTTTCCACCGCCCTGGCGGCCAACGGCGGCCTGCCGCGCGCGATGCGCTTCGTGGTCGCGGTGCCGATCGGCTGGACGCTGTTGCTGGCGATCTGCGCCGCCGGCCTCGGCGCGCTGGTGGTGGCGGTGCCGCCGCTGCGCCTGGCAATCAAGGGCTTGGGCATCGCCTACCTGTTGTGGCTGGCGTACAAGCTCAGCGGCAGCGCCAAGCTCGGCAAGGCCGACAGCGCCAGCCTCTCGGTCGGTTTCGGCCAGGGCGTGATGCTCCAGTTCGTCAACATCAAGGCGTGGCTGCTCGCGCTCACGCTGGTGGCCGGATGGATCGCCGGCCAGCCCGACGCGCTCTCGCGCTTCGCCATCGTCGCGCCGGTGATGCTCTTCTATGCCTTCGTCAGCAACTTCGCCTATGCGATGGTCGGCGCACTGCTGCGCGACTGGCTCGCCAAGGGCTCACGCCTCCTGTGGTTCAACCGTGCGATGGGCCTCGTGCTGGTGCTTACGGCGTGGTGGATGGTGGGCGTATGAGCGCCGCGCCGGGCCGCCCCAAGCAAGCTCGCACCGCAGTGCGAAGCACGAAGGTTACGCCAATGACCAACAGGCTCAACATCAAGGACGAGACGCTGGGCATGTGGCTCGGCGTGATCGGCGTGGCCCTGTTCGCGGTGACCCTGCCCATGACGCGGCTGGCCACCGGCACGCAGGCCGCGCCGCAGCTGTCGCCCTGGTTCGTCACGCTCGGGCGCGCGGCGCTGGCGGGCGTACTGTCGGCCATCTTCCTCTTGGCCACGCGCTCGCCGCGGCCCGCATCGCACCAGTGGAAGCCGCTGGGCATGGCGGTGCTGGGCAACGTCATCGGCTACCCGCTGCTGCTGGGCTACGCACTGCGCGTGGTCACGGCCAGCCACGCGGCGGTCGTCACGGCGCTGCTGCCTCTGGTCACCGCCGCTGTCGCCGCATGGGTGCTGCACCAGCGCGCGCGGCTCGGCTTCTGGCTCTGCGCCATCGCGGGCAGCCTGCTGGTGGTGGTGTTCTCGGTGCTGCGCGCGAGCCAGGGCGGCCATGGCTTCGGCTTCGAATGGGCCGACCTGCTGCTGGTGGGCGCGGTCATCGCCGCGTCGTTCGGCTACATCTACGGCGCGCAGGTCACGCCGTCGCTGGGCGCCGAACGGGTGATCTGCTGGGTCTGCGTGATGGCCCTGCCGGTGACGCTGCCGGCTACGCTGGCGCTGTGGCCGACGCAACCCATCGCCACCTCGTCGTGGCTGGGCTTTGTCTACGTCGGCATGTTCTCGATGTGGATCGGCTTCTTTGCCTGGTACCGGGGCCTGGCCCTCGGCGGCGCACTGCGCGTGAGCCAGACGCAGCTGCTGCAGCCCTTTCTCTCGATCCTCGCGTCGATCCCGATCCTGGGCGAGCCGCTCGATGTGGTGACGCTGGGCTTCGCGATCGCGGTGGTGGCCACCGTGGTCATCGGCAAGCGGCTCTCGCAACCGCCGGTCGCGCCGGCGGCAGCGCTGCCCGCCGCAGTCCGCACCGGAGGACGCTGATGTTCAGTCACATCACTGTCGGCTGCACCGACCTGCCGCGCGCCGCCGCTTTCTACGACGCGCTGCTCGCGCCGTTGGGCCTCGTTCGCCGCGCCGTCATGCCCGATGGCGGGCCCGAATCGGCCTGCTGGGTCGCGCCCGGGCAGACGCTGCCGCGCTTCTACGTGTACATCCCGCTGGACGGTGAACCCGCCAGTGTCGGCAACGGCAGCATGGTCGCGTTCAACGCGCCCTCGGCCGATGCCGTTCATGCCGCCCACGAGGCGGCCTTGCGCCAGGGCGGCCGCGACGAAGGCGCGCCCGGCCCCCGCCCACGCTACGGCCAGGGCTATTACGGCGCCTACCTGCGCGACCCGGACGGCAACAAAATCCATGTTGTGTACCGTGGCGACATTCCACAGAACCTCACCTCACCCGCCTGAAAGAAGAAACACCATGAACTGGAAACTCGCCGCCCGCGCCGCCAAGATGAACCCGTCGGTGCTGCGTGAAATCCTCAAGGTCACCGAACGCCCCGGCATCATCAGCCTGGCGGGTGGCCTGCCCTCGCCCAAGACTTTCCCGATCCAGGCTTTTGCCGACGCCTGCGCCGAGGTGCTACACAACGATGGCCAGGCCGCGCTGCAGTACGCCGCGAGCGAGGGCTACGCGCCGCTGCGCCAGGCCGTGGCCGACATGCTGCCGTGGGACGTCGACGCCTCGCAGGTGCTCATCACCACCGGCTCGCAGCAGGGCCTGGACCTCGTGGCCAAGGTGCTGATCGATCCGGGCAGCAAGGTGCTGGTCGAGACGCCCACCTACCTCGGCGCGCTGCAGGCTTTCGGTCCGATGGAGCCGAACCCGGTGAGCGTGGCGAGCGACGAAGACGGCGTGATCGTCGACGACCTCGTGGCCAAGGCGAAGGACGCACGCTTCGTCTACCTGCTACCCAATTTCCAGAACCCGACGGGCCGCACCATGACGGAAGAGCGCCGCGCCGCCGTCTCGGCCGCCGCCGCCGAGGCGGGCCTTCCCATCGTCGAGGACAACCCCTATGGCGAGCTCTGGTTCGACGAAGCCCCGCCACTGCCGCTGACCGCGCGCAACCCCGAAGGCTGCATCTACCTGGGTTCGTTCTCGAAGGTGCTCGCGCCCGGCCTGCGCCTGGGATTCCTGGTCGCGCCCAAGGCCATCTACCCAAAGCTGCTGCAGGCCAAGCAGGCGGTGGACCTGCACACGCCGATCTTCACGCAGCGCATGGTGTCGGCCGTGATGAAGGACGGTTTTCTCGATCGCCACGTGCCCACGATCCGCGCGCTCTACAAGCGCCAGCGCGACGCGATGATGGCCGCGCTCACCCGCGAGATGGCCGGCCTGGACGTGAAGTTCAACGCCCCCAAGGGCGGCATGTTCCTGTGGGCGCGCCTGCCCGAGGGCATCGACACCGTGAAGCTGCTGCCCAAGGCCGTCGAGCGCAACGTGGCCTTCGTGCCCGGCGCGCCGTTCTACGCGGGGCTGGGCGATCCGCGCACGCTGCGCCTGTCGTTCGTGACGGCCAGCGTGGAGGAGATCGATGCGGCCATCGCCGCACTCGCCGTCACGCTGCGCGAAGAGCTGGAACTGCTGGGCGAGCACAAGCTCGCGCCCGCGCAGGTGTGAAGGGGCGGGAACGATGATCGGCCTCGCCACGCTCTCGCTCTTCCTGCTCGCCGTGCTGGCGCTGTTCCTCTCGCCGGGGCCGAACATGGCCTTCGTGCTCTCGCATGGCGTGGCGCACGGGCCGCGCGGCGGGTTCGCGGCGGCCATCGGGATCTCGGCGGCCGACCTGGTGCACACGCTGTTCGCGGCGACGGGTGTCACCGCGCTGGTGGCCGCCTGGCCGCCGTCGTTCGACGTGCTGCGCTATGCGGGCGCGCTGTACCTGGTGTGGTTGGCGGTGCAGGCCCTGCGCAGCGGGGGCGGCTTGCGCATCGGCGCGCAGGCCCAGCCCGCCGGGTTCGGGCGCATCGTGCGCATGGCCCTGCTGAACAACCTCGTCAATCCGAAGGCGCTGCTGTTCTTCATGGTGTTCCTGCCGCAGTTCGTCGATCCGACGCGCGGCAGCGTGCCGCTGCAACTGGTGCAGTTGGGCGTGGTGCTGTCGATGGCCGCGCTCGCGTTCAACACGCTGCTGGGCGCCTGCAGCGGGCAGGTCGGGCGCTGGCTGCAGCGCCGGCCCGGCGCCGAGAAGTTCCAGCGCACGTTGCTCGCGCTGGTGATGATCGGCCTCGCCATCCGCCTGCTGATGCTCGACCGGCCCACCGCCTCCGCGGCCCCGCTTCCCGCACAAGGACACTGAAATCATGCTCAACATCTGGGGCCGCATCAGCTCGATCAACGTCCGCAAGGTGGTGTGGTGCGCGCAGGAACTCGGCCTGGACTTCCAGCGCACCGAGGCCGGCGGCAAGTTCGGCGTGGTGCAGACGCCCGAATACCTCGCGCTCAATCCGAATGCAATGGTGCCCACCATCGACGACGGCGAAGGCGCCGAGCGTGTGACGCTCTGGGAATCGAACGTGATCGTGCGCTACCTCTGCGCCAAGCACTCGCACGGCACCCTCTACCCGAGCGAGCTGCCCGCGCGCTTCGACGCCGAGCGCTGGATGGACTGGCAGCAGACCACGCTCAACCGCGCGAGCCGCGACGCCTTCATCCAGTGGGTGCGCACGGCACCGTCGGAACGCCAGCCGGCGCTGATCGAAGCCTCGGTGCGCGAGAGCGAAGCGCTGTTCGCGATGCTCGATGCGCACCTCGCGCAACGCGCCTACATGGGCGGCGAGCGCTTCACCATGGCCGACATTCCCATCGGCTGCGAAGCGCACCGCTGGTTCGGGCTGCCCGCCGCCGAATACCGCCGGCCGAGCTGGCCGAACGTGGAGCGCTGGTACGCCGATCTTCTTTCTCGTCCGGGCGCGCGCGGCGTGCTCGATCTAGGACTGGAATGACCCCCAGTCTTCGCGCACTTCGTGTCGCTTCGCCAACCCCCTTGCAGGGGGCGACACCCGTGGCCCGGCAAAGCCGGTTCCACGGTGTCTCCCCGACTGACATTGCCAATTGATCCGAACCGTTTGAATCCGATGAAATCCCGCCCCTTCAAGCAAGTCGACGTCTTCACCGCCACGGCCTACCGCGGCAACCCGCTCGCCGTGGTCATCGACGGCACGGGCCTGGACGACGCCGCGATGCAGCGCTTTGCGCAGTGGACCAACCTGTCCGAGACCACCTTCCTCCTGCCGCCGACCGAGCCGACGGCCGACTACCGCGTGCGCATCTTCACGCCCGGCGGCGAACTGCCCTTTGCCGGCCATCCGACCATCGGCACTTGCCATGCGTGGCTGCAGGCCGGCGGCAAGCCCAAGGTGGCCGGGCTCGTGGTGCAGCAATGCGGCGCGGGCCTCGTGCCGCTGCGCCGCGAGGGCGACCGGCTGGCCTTTGCCGCGCCGCCGCTCAAGCGCAGCGCGCCGAGCCCCGCGTTGCTCGCCAAGGTGGCCGGTGCGCTGGGGTTGAAGGCGCAGCAGATCGTCGCGGCGCAGGTGCTGGACAACGGCCCGGTCTGGTTCGGCCTGCTGGTCGAAGATGCCGACGCGGTGCTGGCGCTGCAGCCCGACCACCGCATGCTCAAGGAGCTGGGTGTGAAAGCCGGCGTGGCGGGCGTGCCCGCGGCGGTCGACATCTCGCCGCTGATCGGTCGCTCCAACCGCGAGGCGCGCGCCTTCGGCAACCGCAAGGCCGCCGAGTACGACGACGGCGCGAAGATCGATCTCGAAGTGCGCGCTTTTGCCGAGCCGATCGGCGTGCAGGAAGACCCGGTCACCGGCAGCCTGAACGCGAGCCTGGCCGAATGGCTGATCGCCGACGGCCACATGCCCGAGCGCTACCTCGCGGCGCAGGGCCAGTGCCTCGGCCGCGCGGGCCGCGTGTACATCGAGCGCGACGCCGAAGGAAAGATCTGGGTCGGCGGCGATGCCGTGACATGCGTCGACGGCAACGTCACGCTCTGAACGAAAGCCCCTCGCCATGCACGCCGAACTCGACCACCTGGTGATCGCCGCCACGTCGCTCGCCGACGGCGTGGCGTGGTGCGAAGCAACGCTCGGCGTCACGCCCGCACCCGGCGGCGTGCACCCGCTTATGGGCACGCACAACCGGCTGCTGAACGTCGCGAGCGATGCGTTTCCGCGGGCCTATGCGGAGATCATCGCGATCGAGCCCGGCAAGCAACCCTCGCGGCCCGGCACGCGCCGCTGGTTCGACCTGGACGACGCTGGACTGCAGGCGGGCCTTGCGCAGCACGGCCCGCGTCTCATCCATTTCGCGGCGCGCGTGCCCGATGCCGCCGCAGCGACCCGCGCGCTGGCCCACGAAGAGCATGCGCACATCGACCGCGGCCACCTGCTCGAAGCCTCGCGCGACACGCCGGCCGGGCGCCTCGAATGGCAGATCACGGTGCGCGACGACGGCCAGCGGCTCTTCTATGGCGCGCTGCCGACGCTGATCCAGTGGGGCGCGGTGCATCCGACCGATGCGATGCCCGCCTCGGGCTTGGCACTGCGTTCGCTGCGCGTGGCGCATCCGCGCGCGCCGGCGCTCGCCGCCGCGCTCTCGGCCATCGGCATGGGCGACCTGCAAGTGGACGCCGGCCCGCCCAACCTCGTCGCGGTGTTCGACACGCCGCGCGGCCCCGTCACGCTCGAATCCAAAGGACTCTGACCATCATGCTGACCCTGACCGAGATCGCCTGGTTCGCCCTCGCCTCGCTGCTGCTGGCGCTCACGCCGGGGCCGAACATGATCTATTGCGTCTCGCGCACGCTGATCCAGGGCCGCCGCGCGGGAATGATCTCGCTGGGCGGCGTGCTGATGGCCTTTCTGGTGCACCTGTTCGCCGCAGCGCTCGGGCTCACCGCGCTGCTGCTGGCGGTGCCGCTCGCGTTCGATGCGATCCGCATCGCCGGTGCGGCCTACCTGCTGTGGCTCGCGTGGCAGGCGGTGCGGCCCGGCGGCAATGCGCCTTTCGAGGCCCGCGCGCTGCCGGCCGATCCGCCCGGCAAGCTCTTTCGCATGGGCTTTCTCACGAACCTGCTGAACCCGAAGGTGGCGATGTTCTACCTGTCGTTCTTTCCGCAGTTCATCCATCCCGAACGCGGCTCGGTGCTGCTGCAGAGCATGCAGCTGGGCATGGCGCAGATGGCGAGCAGCGCGGTGGTCAACACGGTGATGATCTTCGGCGCCGCGAGCATCACGGCGGTGCTGTCGCAAAGCGCCGGCTGGCTGCGTGCGCAGCGCTATGTGATGGGCAGCGTGCTGGCCGCGCTGGCAGTGCGGGTCGCCCTGACAGAACGCAAGTAAGCCAACAAGAAAGAACTCCGTGAAATTCACCCGCGAAGAGATCGAAGCCGCGCAGCGCACCGTGCATGCGGCCATGCCGCCCACCCCGCAATACACCTGGCCGCTGCTGTCGCAGCGCCTGGGCGCGACGCTCTGGGCCAAGCACGAGAACCACACGCCGGTCGGCGCCTTCAAGATCCGCGGCGGCCTCACCTACTTCGAGACCCTCGCGCGCGAACAGCCCGGGGTGCGCCACGTGATCAGCGCAACGCGCGGCAACCACGGCCAGTCGCTCGGCTTCGCGGCGCGGCGGCACGGCCTCGGCGCGACCATCGTGGTGCCGCACGGCAACTCGCAGGAGAAGAACGCCGCGATGCGCGCGCTCGGCGTCGAACTGGTCGAGCACGGCGACGATTTCCAGGCGGCATCGGAACACGCGGCCGTGCTGGCGGAGCGCGACGCGCTGCACCGCGTGCCTTCGTTCCACCGCGAGCTGGTGCGGGGCGTATCGACCGCGTATGTCGAATTCTTCAGCGCGTTCAAGGACGCGCCACCCGATGTGCTGTTCGTGCCCATCGGCCTGGGCTCCGGTTTTGCCGGCGCGGCCGCGGCGCGTGCGCATTGCGGTGCGTCGACCAAGCTCATCGGCGTGGTGTCGGCGCACGCCACGGCGTACCGCGATTCCTTCCGTGCGGGCAAGCCCGTCGAATCGCCGGTCAGCACGCGGCTGGCCGACGGCATGGCATGCCGCGTGCCGGTGCCCGAATCGGTCGAGGTGATCCTGCGCGAAGCCGACGACGTGATCACCGTCACCGACGACGAGGTGGCGGAGGCGATGCGCATTCTTTTCAGCGACACGCATAACGTGGCCGAAGGCGCCGGTGCGGCGGCACTGGCCGCCGCGCTTCAGCAGCAGGAGCGCTGGCGCGGCAAGACGGTGGGCATCAGCGTGAGCGGCGGGAATGTCGATTCGGACATGTTCGCCGGCGTGCTCTCGCGCAGCGCTTCCTGAAGGCGGATCAGGGCAGCGGCCGGGTGTTTGCCGTGTCCAGCGGCAGGCGCGACACCTCCGCCAGCAGCAGCGCCAGTTGCTGCGCGGCCGCATCGACCACCGCCTGCCCCTTTGCCGCCGTCGCCGCGGCCGCATTGCCAGCCGCGCCCTCTGCGTTGTAGTCCTCCATCGCCCAGCCGAGCTTGGCGCTCTTGCCGTTGCCGAGGATCGCGTAGTCGGCCGCGCGCTTCTCCGAGGTCGATGGGAAATCCTTCGCCTCGCCCATGCGCACAAGTTGCGGGGTCAGCGCCAGCATCATCGAGGTCTCGATCTCGCCCGCGTGCACGCCGAAGCGGTGCTCCCCGGCGCTGAACTGCGCGCCCGCATCGCCCAGCGGCAGGTTGAACCAGCTCACGCTGTAGACGATGAGCCCGTGCGCCGCGCGCAACTCGCGCGCCACGACGTCCATCGCGCCCACATGGCCGCCGTGCGCATTGAAGAGCACCAGCTTCTTCACACCGGCGCGCGCCACGCCCGCGCCGATTTCGTTCCACATGCGGATCAAGGTCTCGGCCGACAGCGTGAGCGTGCCCGCGAAGCGCGCGTGCTCGGGGCTGAGGCCGATCTGCTGGGTCGGGAGGAACAGCACCGGCAGGTCCGCCGGCAGCAGCGGCAGCGATGCCGCCACGATGCCGTCGGCCAGCACCGTGTCCACACCCAGCGGCAGATGCGGCCCATGCTGCTCGGTGGCGCCCAGCGGCAGCACCGCCACGGTGGCTGCCACATCGAGCGCCGCGAAGTCGCGCGTTGTGAGGTGAGACCAGAAGCGGGGCAGGGATACCGGGGATGCGTTCATCCGGCGATCTTAGAGCGGTGATTCAATCCACGCGACCCCGCCGGGCCGCGCCCGGCCCTGGCCACTCAACGACACGACAAGGACACCCCATGGACCTCCAGCTCCAGGACCAGCACGTTCTCATCACCGGCGGCAGCAAGGGCATCGGCCTGGCCTGCGCGCTGGGGTTCCTGCGCGAGGGGGCGCGCGTGAGCCTCGTCTCCCGCGACCTGCAGAACCTGGAAGAGGGCCGCAAGACGCTGATCGACAGCTTCGCCGGGGCCGAAGGCCGCGTCTCGGTGCATGCCGCCGACCTCAAGGACCCGGCCAGCGCCGTGGCCGCGCTCGATGCGGCCGAGAAGGCGTTCGGCGCGGTCGACGTGCTCGTCAACTCGGCCGGCGCCGCGCGCCGCACCCCGCCCGACGACCTGACCCCCACCGCGTGGCACGACGCGATGGACGCGAAGTACTTCACCTACATCCACATGATCGACCCGGTGGTCAAGCGCATGGGCCAGCGTGGCCGCGGCGCGATCGTCAACGTGATCGGCCAGGGCGGCAAGGTCGCGAGCCCCGTGCACATGGCCGGCGGCGCGGCCAATGCGGCGCTGATGCTGGTGAGCGCCGGCATGGCCTCGGCCTATGCGGCCAAGGGCGTGCGCGTGAACGCGGTGAACCCCGGCCTCACGCTGACCGCGCGACTGCAGGAAGGCATGAAGGCCGATGCGAAGCTGCAGGGCATCGACACCGACGAGGCGTTGAAGCGCGCCACCGCGCGGCTGCCGCTGGGTCGCATCGCGACGCCGGAAGAGATCGCCAACACGGTCGTCTTCCTGGCATCGCCGAGAGCAAGCTACGTGACGGGCGCCACCGTCGCGATGGATGGCGCAGTCACACCGATGATCTGACGGCGGTCAGCGCCTCGAACTTCAGCGCCAGAAAGTCGACAAACGCCCGCACACGCGCCGGCACGAAGCGTCCGCTCGGAAGCAGCGCATGCAACGGATACGGCTCCGTCTGCCAGTCGGTCATGAGGTGCACCAGCCGCCCGCTGCGGATGTCGTCGCGCACATCGAGCGCCGACTTCAGCGTGATGCCGTAGCCAGCCACCGCCCACTCGCGCGCGAGCGAGGCGTCGTCCACGCTGCGGTTGCCGTTCACCCGCACTTCGGTCCACTGCCCGTTCTGCGCGAAACGCCAGATGCGGTGGCGGCGCCCGGCGCGATTGAAGATCAGGCAGTTGTGGTGCACCAGGTCCTGCGGCGTCCTGGGCGCGGGATGGCGGCGAAGGTACTCGGGCGAGGCGGTCAGGAGCGGGTTGGTCATCGCGAAGGGCCGCGCCACCAGCCGCGAATCGGCCAGCGCGCCGTAGCGCAGCGCCACATCGACCTCGTCGCGCATCACGTCCAGCGGCCGGTCGCCGACCGAAAGCGAGAGCTGCACGCCGGTGTTCAGCGCGAGGAATTCGTCGAACCACGGCAGCAGCGTGCTGCGCGTGAGGTCCGAGGGCGCGGCCACGCGCAGGGTGCCGACCAGTTCGCCGCGGTCGGCCGTGACCAGCGACTCGCCCTCGTCGAGCAGCTCGAAGGCCCGCACCGCGTAGTCGAGCAGCGTCTGGCCTTGCGGCGTGAGGCGCATCGCGCGCGTGGAGCGCTCGAAGAGGCGCGCGCCGAGCTGCGTTTCGAGCCGCTTGAGCGTGGCGCTGGCGGCCGCGGGCGTGATGCCCAGCGCATGGGCCGCGGCCGTGAGCGTGCCGCCGCGCGCGGTGTGCACGAGCACCTGCAGGTCCGAGGTATTTTCAATCTTCATTTGAAAGTGTTGGTATTCACGGCCCACTTATCAAATGGCCGTTGCCATCCTACAGTTCAGGCATCGTTTCAGAAAGGTCCCTCGCCATGAAAGCCATCGGCTACTACCAGCCCCTTCCCATCGACAACGCCGAATCGCTGCAGGACATCGAACTGCCCGCACCCGTGCCCGGCGCGCGCGACCTGCTGGTGCGCGTGAAGGCGGTGTCGGTCAACCCGGTCGACACCAAGGTCCGCAAGAACGCCGCGCCCGAAGCCGGACAGGCCAAGGTGCTGGGCTGGGACGCGGTCGGCATCGTCGAAGCCATCGGCAGCGGCGTGCAGAACTTCAAGGTCGGCGACCGCGTGTACTACGCGGGCTCGATCATCCGCCCCGGTGCCAATTCGGAACTGCACACGGTGGACGAGCGCATCGCCGCCATCGCGCCGAAGAGCCTGGACGACGCGCAAGCCGCCGCGCTGCCGCTGACCACCATCACCGCGTACGAACTGCTGTTCGACCGCCTGCAGGTGCCCAAGGGCGGCGGCGCGGGCCAGACGCTGCTGATCACCGGCGGTGCCGGCGGCGTGGGCTCCATCCTCATCCAGCTCGCCCGTCAGCTCACGCAGCTGCGCGTGATCGCCACCGCCTCGCGCCCCGAAACGCGCGAGTGGTGCCTGGCGCTCGGCGCGCACGTGGTCATCGACCATTCGAAGCCGCTGGCCACCGAACTCAAGGCCGCCGGCATCGGCGAGGTCGACATGGTCGCCAGCCTCACGCAGACCGAGCAGCACTACGCGCAGATCGTCGAGAGCCTCAAGCCCCAGGGCCAGCTCGCGGTGATCGACGACATGAAGGTGCTCGACGCGATGCCGCTGAAGACCAAGTGCATCTCCCTGCACTGGGAAATGATGTTCACGCGCTCGCGCTTCACCACGCCCGACATCGCCGAGCAGGGCGCGCTGCTCGCGGAAGTGGCCGCGCTGGTCGATGCGGGCCGCGTGCGGACGACGGCGAACGCGAGCTTCGGCACCATCAACGCTGCGAACTTGAAGAAGACGCATGCGCTCATCGAGAGCGGCAAGGCGCAGGGCAAGGTGGTGCTGGCGGGGTTCTGAGCCAGCTAGCTCACCTGCCAGGGCAGGCCACGCATTCGCTCGCGCTTTTCTTCTTCGTCGAAGTGCGCGAGCGAAGGCTTGACGAGGTCGCTGCGCGCCACGAGGCCGACCAGCGCAAGCGACTGCGCATCCTTCACGACCGGCAGCCGCTCGAGCCGGTGGCGCGCAAGGCGCGTGGCCACTGCGCGGCAGTTCTCGCCCGCGAGCGCGAACACCGGTGCCGCGCCTTCGCAGGCATCGCCCACCGTGCCGACGCTGAACGCGGCGAACATCGCGCGGTCGGCCATGCCGATCACCGCATTGCCGCGCAGCACCGGGTAGGCGCGATGCACCTGGCCTTCGCCGAAATACTGCGCAAGCGCCTCGCCCACGGGCAGCGCGGCGTCGATGCTGCGCACCTCGCGCGTCATCACTTCCTCGACCGAATGGCGCTCCAGCACAACATGGCGAAACCAGGCTGACTCACAATCGCCGCATGACCGCTCCGCTGATCGAATTCGACACCGACCGCCTGCGCCTGCGCCAATGGCGCGAGAGCGATCTCGCGCCCTTCGCCGCCATGGCGGCCGACCCGCAGGTGATGGAATTCCTGCTGCCTTTGCCCACGCGCGCCGACAGCGATGCGTCGGCCAACCGCGCCAGTGCGCTCATCGCGAAGAACGGCTGGGGTTTCTGGGCCGTCGAGCACAAGGCCACGGGCGAATTCATCGGCTTCACGGGGTTGAACGTGCCGCTGGCGACACTGCCGTTCTCACCGTGCGTCGAGATCGGCTGGCGCCTCGCGCGCCACACCTGGGGCCAGGGCTTCGCGACCGAGGCCGCGCGCGGCGCGCTGCAGGTCGGCTTCGAGCGGCTCGGCTTCGACGAGATCGTGGCCTTCACCGCGGCCGGCAACCTGCGCTCGGCCGCGGTGATGGAACGCATCGGCATGCACGAGGACGTGGCCGGTGCATTCGACCATCCGTCCGTGCCCGCCGGAAGCCCGCTGCTTGCGCACCGGCTCTTCCGGATCCGCCGCCCGCAGCGCTGAAGAAGCCGGCGCGAGTTACTGCGGCTTCGCGCGCGACACGCGCCACACCGCGTTGCCCACGTCGTCGGCCACCAGCAGCGCGCCGCTCTTGTCGAGCGCCACGCCCACCGGCCGGCCTTGTGCCTTTTCGTCGGCGGTGAGGAAGCCGGTGAGGATGTCCACCGGCGGCCCGCTCGGCCTGCCGCCGATGAAGGGCACGAACACCACCTTGTAGCCCGACTTGGGCTTGCGGTTCCACGAGCCGTGCTCGCCGATGAAGACGCCGCTCGCGAACTCCGGCGGCATGCCGCGCGCGTGCGAGAACACGAGGCCCAGCGGCGCGACGTGCGAGCCGAGCGCGTAGTCGGGCGCGATCGCCTTGGCCGCCATCTCGGGGTTCTGCGGCGTGACGCGCGCATCGACGATGCCGCCGTAGTAGGTCCAGGGCCAGCCGTAGAACGCGCCCTCCTTCACCGAGGTGAGGTAGTCGGGCACGAGGTCGCTGCCGATCTCGTCGCGCTCGTTCACCACGGTCCACAAGACGTTGGTGTCGGGGTCCCAGCCCATGCCATTGGGGTTGCGCAGGCCGCTCGCGAAGAGGCGCTTTTCACCGCTCTTGGCATCGACCTCCCAGATCGCGGCACGGCCCTCCTCGGCCGCGAGGCCGTTCTCGCCGATGTTGCTGTTGGAGCCGACGGTCACGTAGAGCTTGGTGCCGTCGGCATTGGCGATCACGTTCTTGGTCCAGTGGTGGTTGATGCCCGCGGGCAGTTGCGTGACCAGCGTGGGATTGGCCTTCACCGAGGTCTCGCCCTCGGTGTAGGGCACCTTCACGAGCGCATCGGCATTCGCGATGAAGAGCTCGTTGCCCACCAGCGCCATGCCGTAGGGCGACATCAGGTTGGTCATGAAGACCTGCCTGACCTCGGCCACGCCGTCGCCGTCGGCATCGCGCAGCAAGGTGATGCGGTTCGGGCTGGGCACGCCGGCACCGGCGCGGGCCATGACCTTGCCCATGACCCAGTTGCGGATCTTGGCGACCGGGCCGTCGTCGCTGCTGCCGCCGGGCTTGGGCGGCTTGTTGCTCTCGGCCACCAGCACGTCGCCGTTGGGCAGGGTGTAGACCCAGCGCGGGTGCTCGAGGCCGCGCGCCAGCGCCGTCACGCGCAGGCCTTCGGCGGGCGTGGGCGCGGCTGTGTCGGTCCAGCCGACGGCAGGTGCCACGTTGACAGTGGGAATCAAGGTCTTGTTCGGCTCGGCCAGCTGCGGGCGGGGGCCGGTCGTGGCCTCGGGTGCCAGCTTGGCGGCCTCGCCGCAGCCGGCGAGCAATGCGGCCGCGATGGCCAGGGCGGATAACTGCCAGATCGAAGCGCCCATGCGGGTGGGTGCTTGCTGCGGAGCTTTCATGCGTGATCCTTCGCGGCGGGGGCCGCATACCGGGCAGATCATCCACTGGCGCCCGGCCCCGGGGTTGTCGGTCGTGGGCGCTTTCTGGCGTGGGCCCACCCCAATCGCGCATCGCCGCTACCATCGCCGCATGACCGACGACCTGTTCCGTGCCGACGCCTACCTGCGCACCTGCGAAGCCCGCATCCTGCGCATCGACGAAGCCGGCATCGTGCTGGACCGCACGGTGTTCTATCCGCTGGGCGGCGGGCAGGCGGGAGACGCCGGCGTGCTGGCTTTGGCCGACGGCCGCGAAGTCGTCATTGCCGACACTCGCAAGGCCAAGAATGAAGAAGGCCAGCCCACCCACGAATTCCTCCATGTGCCGGCGCCCGAACAGGCCGACCTGCTGACCGCGCTGAAGCCCGGCGACACCGTCACCGCCCGCCTCGACTGGGAGCGCCGCCACCGGCTGATGCGCTTTCACACCGCCTCCCACCTGCTGTGCCACCTGGTGCCCGTACCGGTGAACGGCTGCTCGATCACGCCCGACTACGCGCGCATCGACTTCCACATGACCGATCCGCTCGACAAGGAAGCGCTTACCGCCGGCCTCGCCCGCCTGGTCGAGGCGGCGCATCCGCTGACCGTGGGTGCCATCACCGACGAGGAGCTCGATGCGAACCCGGCCCTCGTCAAGAGCATGAGCGTGCAGCCGCCGCGCGGCACGGGCACGGTACGCACCATCCGCATCGGTGGCGAAGGCGACGCGCAGATCGACTTCCAGCCCTGCGGCGGCACGCATGTTGCGAACACCTCGGAAATCGGCGCCGTGCTCGTCACCAAGATCGAGAAAAAGAGTGCCAACAGCCGGCGCGTGGTGCTGGGCTGGGCGACCGCCGCGGCCTGACGAGAACCCGGAACTTCGCCTCGCCCTATTGCTCCGACTGACGGCATGATCTTTTCGCGCATCCATTTCGCTACGCTTCTGATAGCAATTTCCGCAGCCAGCATGCCGGCTGCGGCGCAATTGGCTTCCAAGACCGGGGCCGTCGTCACCACCCCCCATGTGCGCGCCGAACTGGTCGCCCACGCGCCCGATGGCGTCACGCCCGGCGCACAGGCCTGGGTCGGCCTGCAGATCACGCACCAGCCCGAGTGGCACACCTACTGGAAGAACGCCGGCGATTCGGGCCTGCCCACCGAACTGACGTGGACGCTGCCCGCCGGCGTTTCGACCGGCGAGATCGCCTGGCCGGTCCCGAAGAAGATTCCGGTCGGCAACCTCGCCAACTACGGCTACGAGAACACCGTGCTGCTGCCGGTGCCGCTGGAGGTGTCGACGCTCTACAAGCCACCGATGGCGCTCGCCGGCGGCACGCCCGCGATGGACGTGAAGCTCAAGGCCTCCTGGCTGGTCTGCCGCAAGGAGTGCATCCCCGAAGAGGGCGAATTCACCCTCTCGCTGCCGCTGCAGGGCTCGACCGCGCTGCACAAGGCCGAGTTCGATGCCGCACATGCCGCCCAGCCCCAGCCGCTGGCCAAACCGGGCGGCATCGAGGTCAATGGCAACAACCTGCAAGTCAGGCTCGAAGGCCTGCCGGCCGCCGTGCAGGGCAAGACGCTCGCCTTCTTCCCCGAAACGCCCGAGGTGATCCGCACCGCGGCCGTCTCCGGCAAGGACTGGACGCAAAGCTGGCAAGGCGACACCTGGACCGCGACGATGCCGCTGGCCGACCAGCGCAGCGCGAGCCCCACGGTGATGCCGGTGGTGGTCGCACTCGCCGAGGCCGACCGCCAGCCGGGCCAGCCGGTGGCGTGGCGCGCGGAAGCGCCGGTCACGGGCACCTGGCCCGCCGTCGCCACGCCGGGGCGCGCCGAGGTGTCGCCCGCACTGCAGGCCGCGCTCGCTGCCAATGCCGCGAACGCCGCAGCCAGTTCCACCACCGACCTGCCGGCCCAGCCCACCGGCACCTTCGCCATGGCATTGTTGGGCGCGCTGCTCGGCGGCCTGCTGCTGAACCTCATGCCCTGCGTGTTCCCGATCCTCGCGATCAAGGTGCTGGGCTTCGCGCGGCAGGCCGGCAACGCCAGCGCGCACCGCAAGGCGGGCCTCGCGTACACGGGCGGCGTGATGCTGTCGTTCCTCGCGCTCGGCGGCGCCATGCTCGCGCTGCGCGCGGCCGGTGCGCAGCTCGGCTGGGGCTTCCAGCTGCAGTCGCCCGGCGTGGTGGCGGCATTGGCGGCGCTCTTCACGCTGATCGGCCTCAACCTCGTGGGCGTGTTCGAGTTCGGCCACGCGGTGCCGTCGTCGATGTGCACCGCGCAGGCCAAGCACCCGCTGGCCAACGACTTCCTCTCGGGCGTGCTCGCCGTGGTGATCGCCTCGCCCTGCACCGCGCCGTTCATGGGCGCCTCGCTCGGCTTCGCGATCGGCCTGCCGGCCGCGCAGGCGCTGCTGCTCTTCGTGGCGCTCGGCCTCGGGCTCGCGCTGCCTTACCTCGTGGCCGGCTTCGTGCCCGCCGTCGCGCACCTGCTGCCCAAGCCGGGTCCGTGGATGGGCACGCTGCGCCGCCTGCTGGCCTTCCCGATGTTCGCCACGGTGGCATGGCTGGTGTGGATCCTCGGCCAGCAAAGCGGCATCGACGGCGCGGGCACGCTGCTTGCGCTGCTGGTGTGCCTCGCGGCCATCGTCTGGGCGTTCACGCTGCGCGGCCGCACGCGCCTCGTGATTGCCACCGTGCTGATCGCCTTCACCGCGGTGCTGACCGGCGCCATCGGCCGCAACCTGCTGCAGGTCGTGGAGCCGGCCAAGCTGGCTGCAGCAAGCACCGCGAACCAGCGCTGGCAACCGTGGTCGGCCGAGCGCGTGAGTGAACTCTCCAGCGCCGGCCAACCGGTGTTCATCGACTTCACCGCCGCCTGGTGCGTGACCTGCCAGTACAACAAGAAGCGCACGCTGGCCGATGCCGAGGTGCTCGCCGATTTCGATGCCAAGAAGGTCGCGATGCTGCGTGCCGACTGGACCCGCCGCGACCCCGCCATCACCGCCGCGCTCACCGCGCTCGGCCGCAGCGGCGTGCCGGTCTACGTGCTGCAGGCGCCGGGCAAGGCACCGGTCGTGCTGACGGAAATTTTGGGTAAGGACGAGGTCCGCGCTGCACTCGCCGCGCTTTGACCACCTGCGTGACATGGGTTGTCACATGCACTTGAAGAAACGGTTCTAAGCTGCAGTTGTTGTTTGGAATTTTCTAATGGAGCTCAAGCTGGCCATGTCTCTCTCGCCAACCTCCGACTCGCGTTCCCTTCGTGCCG
Organism: Variovorax boronicumulans; assembly: GCF_030812215.1. Classification (GTDB taxonomy): domain Bacteria; phylum Pseudomonadota; class Gammaproteobacteria; order Burkholderiales; family Burkholderiaceae_C; genus Variovorax; species Variovorax boronicumulans_C. The sequence continues at coordinate 182,251 of NZ_JAUSSG010000011.1, forward strand.
CGCGCCATGCCCGCGCCGCCCTGAGCCGAGCCTCCCGCCGTGCCGTCGTCGCCGCCGCTGTCGCACTCGGCGGGGCCTTCCTGATGGGCACCAACGCCTTTGCCGCACCGGCCGTGGGCCAGAAGGCGCCCGACTTCGTTGCCGTCGACACCACCGGCGCCAAGCACAAGCTCTCGGACTTCGCCGGCAAGTTCGTCGTGCTCGAATGGACCAACCCCGGCTGCCCTTTCGTGCGCAAGCACTACGGCAGCGGCAACATGCCCGCCACGCAAAAGGCCGCGACCGACAAGGGCGTGGTGTGGCTGGCCATCAATTCCACCGAGCGCGCTGCGAGCGACTACCTGAAGGCCGACGCGCTCGATGCCTGGATGAAGTCGCAATCGGCCGCGCCCACCGCGGTGCTGATGGACGAGGACGGCGTCATCGGACAGGTCTACGGCGCGCGCACCACGCCGCACATCTTCATCATCGATCCCAAGGGCGTGCTGGTGTATGCGGGCGGCATCGACAGCATCGCATCGGCGCGCGCGGACGACATCAAGACCGCGACCAACTACGTGAACCAGGCGCTGGGCGAAGCCTTCGGCGGCAAGCCGATTTCGGCGGCCACGACGCGGCCCTACGGCTGCTCGATCAAGTACAAAGCCTGACGCGCACGCAAGCAAGCACGCGCGTCGTCACTCTGCGAGTGACAGCTACCTGACTCCCGCGGTCAGGTAGCGGTCGGGGAGCCCGGCCTACCCTTGGCGGACACACATCGCCCAAGGGGACAACAAGATGAATCCTGCGCCTTCCGCTGCGCAACAAGGCGCGGTCGCCCGCCCTTCCTCCACCACGGCTTCCTCCTCGAAATTCGCCACCGTCCTGCGCGTGACCGGCGGCAACTTCATGGAGATGTTCGACTTCTTCCTGTTCGGCTTCTACGCCACGCAGATCTCGAAGGCGTTCTTCCCCGCGGGCAACGAGTTCGCCTCGCTGATGCTCACCTTCATGACCTTCGGCGCGGGCTTCCTGATGCGTCCGCTGGGCGCGATCTTTCTCGGCGCGTATGTCGACCGCGTCGGCCGCCGCAAGGGCCTGATCGTCACGCTCGCGCTCATGGCGCTGGGCACGCTGCTCATTGCCTGCGTGCCGGCCTACGCGACCATCGGCGCCATCGCGCCGCTCCTGGTGCTCATCGGCCGGCTGCTGCAGGGCTTCTCTGCGGGCGTGGAGCTGGGGGGCGTGTCGGTGTATCTCTCGGAGATGGCCACGCCGGGCCGCAAGGGCTTCTACGTGAGCTGGCAGTCGGCCAGCCAGCAGGTGGCCATCGTCGTGGCGGCTGCGCTCGGCTACTGGCTCAACGTGACCTTCACCTCGCAGGAGATCGGCGACTTCTACTGGCGCGTGCCCTTCTTCGTCGGCTGCCTGATCGTGCCGGTGCTGTTCGTCATCCGCCGCTCGCTGCAGGAGACCGAGGAGTTCATGGCGCGCAAGCACCGCCCCGATGCGCGCGAGATCTTCCAGTCGATGGTCGCCAACTGGGGCCTCGTCATCGCGGGGATGATGCTGGTGTCGATGACCACCGTGTCGTTCTACCTGATCACGGTCTACACGCCGACCTTCGGCAAGTCGGTGCTGCACCTGAGCACGACCGATGCGCTCATCGTCACGCTGTGCGTGGCGATCTCGAACTTCATCTGGCTGCCGATCATGGGCGCGCTCTCGGACCGCGTGGGGCGCAAGCCGCTCTTGATCCTGTTCACCGTGCTGACCATCCTCACCGCGTACCCGTCGCTCAAGTGGCTGGTGGGCGCACCGAGCTTCGCGCGCATGCTCGAAGTGGAACTGTGGCTGTCGTTCCTCTATGCGAGCTACAACGGCGCGATGGTGGTGGCGCTCACCGAGGTGATGCCGGTGAACGTGCGCACGGCAGGCTTCTCGCTGGCCTACAGCCTGGCGACGGCGCTGTTCGGCGGCTTCACGCCGGCCATCGCGACCGGGCTGATCGAGATGACCGGTGACAAGGGCGCGCCGGGGTTGTGGATGACGGCAGCCGCCATCTGCGGGCTGATCGCCACGCTGGTGCTCTACCGGCGCAACGTGAGCCCGGCGGATTCGCGACGCGTGCCGGTGGTCTGAGCAGATCCCGGTCCGCGGGCGCGAGCCCCTGCGACAATTGGGAAATGCCTTTCGCCCCACTGCAAAACGACACTTTCCTGCGAGCCTGCTGGCGCCAGGCCACCGATCACACGCCCGTCTGGCTGATGCGCCAGGCCGGCCGCTACCTCCCGGAGTACGTCGCCACGCGCGCCAAGGCCGGCAGCTTCATGGGGCTGGCGACCAACACCGACTACGCCACCGAAGTCACACTCCAGCCGCTCGCGCGCTATCCGCTGGACGCGGCCATTCTTTTCTCCGACATCCTCACCGTGCCCGACGCCATGGGCCTGGGCCTGTCGTTCGAGGCCGGCGAAGGCCCGCGCTTCGCCCGCCCGGTGCGCGACGAGGCGGCCGTGGCCGCGCTCGAAGTGCCCGACATGCAAAAGCTGCGCTATGTGTTCGACGCCGTGGCCTCGATCCGCAAGGCGCTCGACGGGCGGGTGCCGCTGATCGGCTTCTCGGGGAGCCCGTGGACGCTGGCCTGCTACATGGTCGAAGGTGCGGGCTCCAGCGACTACCGGCTCGTGAAGAGCATGCTCTACGGCCGCCCCGACCTGATGCACCGCATCCTCGCGGTGAACGCCGATTCGGTCGCCACCTATCTCAATGCGCAGATCGACGCGGGCGCGCAGGCCGTGATGGTCTTCGACAGCTGGGGCGGCGTGCTGGCCGACGGCGCCTTCCAGGAATTCAGCCTCGCCTACACGGCCCGCGTGCTCGCGGGCCTCAAGCGCACCGGCGCCGACGGCCAGCCCGTGCCGCGCATCGTGTTCACCAAGGGCGGCGGCCTGTGGCTGGAGGCCATGCGCGCGCTCGACTGCGAAGTGCTCGGCGTGGACTGGACCGTGAACCTCGCCACCGCGCGCCGCCAGATTGCCGAAGGCACCGACGGCAAGGCCAAGGCGCTGCAGGGCAACATCGACCCGAACGTGCTGTTCGCGCCGCCCGCGCAGATCGAAGCCGAGGTGGCCAAGGTGCTGCAGGCTTTCGGCAAGCCGCACGCCGACCGCAACGCACCAGGGCCGACGCACATCTTCAACCTGGGCCACGGCATCAGCCAGTTCACGCCGCCCGACCATGTGGCGGCGCTGGTCGACGCGGTCCACACGCAGTCGCGCGCCCTGCGCGGTTGAAACTGTGACGGCGGGGCGGGTCACGCGAACGCGCGGGACGCCCCAGGAAAATCGCTCCGAATCCGTTTGTCAAGCCCAAAAACGGTCTAGGAGGCCCGACTTATGCACAAAACGCGTGTTGCACTGCGCAAGATTATCTGAGGCACCGCCTTCTTTGCTCCCAAACCAATAGCACGCGTAAGTTGTTGATTTATATAGGATTTGAACTTTGCTTTTTTTTGGGGCAATCCAGCCAGAGCCTTGATTTTCAAGGCTCCCCAGCGTGTCGAGCCCTGTTGTCAACAAAGTTATCCACAGAAACTCTGGATGGCCGGCAAAGCACTGGAAAATCAACGACTTAAGTGGATTTGTTCAAAGTCGCATTAACAACCGTTGCCAAGAAGGTCCCCCATCCCTACAGCCAGCCCCGCTCCCGAAACGGACGCCCCGACCCCGGGCGATTCCGCTGCGCCGCCGCCTGACAGCGCGCCGGCGGGCCTGGCATGGCGTCTCGACATCGCGGTGCAGACGCCGGCGCACGCCGCGCTCGGCGACCTGCTGAGCTACGCCGGTGCCGCGCCGCTCGTGCCCGGCACGCTGGTGCGGGTGCCGCTGGGCCGGCGCGAGGTGCTGGGCGTGGTCTGGAACGAGCCCGTCTCCCTGGACGGCGCACAGCCCGACATGGCCCTCAAGCCCGTGGGCGCCGCGCTCGACGCGCTGGCGCCGCTCGGCGAGGCCTGGCGCGACCTCGTGACCTTTGCCGCGCGCTATTACCAGCGCTCGATCGGCGAAATCGCCCTGGCCGCCCTGCCGCCGCAACTGCGCGACCTGACGACGACGCAGCTCGCGCGTCGCCTCAAGCGCAAGACGACGACCGGCCCTGTCGCCGAGACCGCCGAAGCCGCCAACCTGATCGCGCTGAGCCCGGAACAGACGGCCGCCCTCGCCCGCATCGAGGCGGAGAGCGGCACCTTTCTCCTGGTCGGCAGCACCGGCAGCGGCAAGACCGAGGTGTACCTGCGCTGCGTGGCCGACCTGCTCGCGCGCGACCCCGGGGCGCAGGCGCTGGTGATGGTGCCCGAGATCAATCTCACGCCGCAGCTCGAAGCCCGCTTCAAGGCCCGCTTCGGCGAAGAGGCGGTGGTGTCGCTGCACAGCGGCATGACGAATCCGCAGCGCCTGGCGAGTTGGCTCGCCGCGCACAGCGGCGCCGCGCGCATCGTGCTGGGCACGCGCATGGCGGTGTTCGCGTCGATCCCGGGGCTCAAGCTCATCGTGGTCGACGAGGAGCACGACCCGAGCTACAAGCAGCAGGAAGGCGCGCGTTACTCGGCGCGCGACCTCGCCGTGTGGCGCGGCCAGCGCGAGGGCGCGAAGGTGATCCTCGGCTCGGCCACGCCGTCGCTCGAGAGCTGGCACCAGAGCCGGCCCGCCGAGGGCGACGACCCGGGCGGGCGCTACGTGCGGCTGGAGATGCCATCGCGCATTGGCGCCGGCGAGCTGCCCGCGGTGCGGCTGGTCGACATGAACCTGCAGCCGCCGAAAACGGTGCTCTCGGGCGCGCTGCTCGACGCCATCGGCCAACGCATCGCGCGCGGCGAGCAGAGCATGATCTTCCTGAACCGCCGCGGCTATGCGCCGGTGCTGGCCTGCGGCGACTGCGGCTGGAAGAGCGAATGCCCGCACTGCAGCGCCTACCGCGTGTTCCACAAGATCGACCGCACGCTGCGCTGCCACCACTGCGGCTTCACCGAACGCGTGCCGCGCGCCTGTCCGGCCTGCGGCAACCCCGACATCGCGCCCGTGGGTCGCGGCACCGAGCGGCTCGAGGAACACCTGGCCGAACTGTTCGCCGCGGTGAAGCGGCCCGACGGCAGCGCGGTGCGCATCGCGCGCATCGACGCCGACAGCACCAAGAAGCAGGGCGCGCTCGAATCGCAGCTGGCCGCGGTGCATGCGGGCGAGGTCGACGTGCTGGTCGGCACGCAGATGATCGCCAAGGGCCACGACTTCCGGCGCATCACGCTGGTGGCGGCGGTCAACCCCGACGGCGCGCTCTTCTCCAGCGACTTCCGCGCACCCGAGCGGCTGTTCAGCCTGCTGATGCAATCGGCCGGCCGCGCCGGACGCGACGCCGCCTACCTCGCGGCACAAGGCGCGACGGCCGAGATGTGGATCCAGACCTTTCACTCGCAGCACCCGCTCTTCATGGCGCTGCGCAAGCATGACTACGCCGCGTTCGCCAAGCAGCAGCTCGACGAGCGCCGCGCCGCCGGCATGCCGCCCTTCGCATTCCAGGCGCTGCTGCGCGCCGATGCGCGCGAGCAGTCGGTGGCGCAGGCTTTCCTGAACATCGCGGCCGATGCGGCCGAGGCATTGCCCGGCGCCGACATCGTCACGCGCTACCCCGCGGTGCCGCTTTCGATCCAGCGCGTGGCCGACGTGGAGCGCGCGCAGATGCTCATCGAAAGCCCTTCGCGCGCCGCGCTGCAACGTCTGCTCGCGAGCTGGCAGCCCTTGCTGCACGAACTGCGCCGCACGCCCGAGGGCAAGGGCGTCATCCGCTGGCTGGTCGACGTCGATCCGCACAGCATCTGAGCCGGTTGTCCTGCACCGTGTTCGGGCGAGCAGCGCCAAGGTCATCCGGCATGAACACCTTCATCTCCGCCATGCGCCGCCAGGCGGGCACCGGCCTCGTCCTGCTGTCGATGTCGATGCTGGCCCTTGCGCAACAACCGCCCGCAGCCACCGGCCCGGCCGCCGCGCTGCGCGCGCAGCTGCAAGCGCTCGCACCCCAACTGGAGCGCAATGCCTTCCGCCGCCCCCTCGCACTCCAATCGAGCGAAGCCGCGGACCGGTTGAGCGGCGACGTCTATGCGCTGGTGGACCATCCCTTCGCGCGCGTGAGCGGCGCGCTGCGGGAGCCTGCCGCGTGGTGCCAGGTGCTGATGCTCCACCTCAACACCAAGCACTGCGCGGTGAAGGGCGGCGGCACCACGCTGGCGGTGGCCATCGGCCGCAAGTTCGACCAGCCGCTGTCGGATGCACAGACCATCGCCTTCGCCTACACGCCCGGAAAAGCAGACGCGAACTACCTGAACGTGCGCCTGAGCGCGGACACCGGCCCGCTTTCCACACGCGACTACAGCATCGTGTTCGAAGCGGCACCAGCCGACGGTGGCAAGACGGCGATCCACCTGCGCTATGCGTATGCCTACGGCACGGCGGCGCGACTCGCGATGAAGGGCTACCTCGCCACGCTGGGCAGCGACAAGGTCGGCTTCACGCCCGCGGGAGAGGGCGGCTACATCGGCGGCGTGCGCGGCGTGGTGGAGCGCAACACCATGCGCTACTACCTGGCGATCGACAGCTACCTCGATGCGCCCGGCGCAGGCCAGCTGGAGCAGCGCCTTGCGGCGTGGTTCGATGCGACGGAGCAGTACGCCAGGCAGCTCCACGAAATCGAGAAGAGCGACTACCTCACGATGAAGCGCCACGAGTTCCAGCGCATGCAGCAACAGCAGGCTGCGTCCTGAAACGACGACGACAGCGTCGCGCTCATTCCAAGAACTCGGTAGTCAGTGGTGGCCGGTGGGCTCCTTGCCCATGTCGACATAGCGCAGCTCGCGGTGATGGCGACGCCGCGCAATGCTGCCCGGCCATGCGAACACCACGAGGCTCAACGCGCCCAGCGCGATCGACGCGGCGGTGCCGAGCACACCGACATGCCAGACCCAGCCCACGCCGGCGAGCCAGGCCACCCACAGCAGGATGCGAACCAGTATTGCCATCGCGCGCCCTATTCACATCGTTGACATCTTTGACCTGGAACCACTGTAGCAGCGCATCTGCAAACTCAAGCATTCAACTGAAGGCATATCGATGCCTACGACTTACGGCCTGCCCTGCGATTACCCAGAAATAATCTGCAAAAAGTGTTGACGCAATGCCATGAGGCTGTTCAAGCTGTAAACGCGCAGTAAACCCGCGAACTCGACGCGGGCTCCGGGTTCGAAGCAAGCTCGCTCGCTCACACGCAAAGGTCGCCGTGAAATCGTCGTCTCTTCCTGGTTGGGTCCTCTCGTTTGCGTGCATCGCCTCCGTTGCCGGCATGGCCGGCACACCCGTTGCCGCCGTCGCCGCGGACATCGAATTGCAAGGCCGCGAACTGGTGGTGTCGGGCATGCTGGACGGCAGCGCGATCAAGACCTTCACCGACCACCTGGCAAGCGGCACCGTGCGCACCGTGGTGTTCGAAGACCTCTCCGGCGGCACCGCCGATGCGGCAGGCGCCTTTGCCGATGCCATTCGCGCGAGCGGCGTCGACACCGAGATCCGCGGCCAGTGCATGGCCGCCTGCGCGTACGCGTTCCTTGCGGGCAAGACGCATCGATTCGGTTACGGCTTCCAGGTCAACGGCATCCTGCTGCCGGTGGCCGCGCGCCCCACCGCGGCCGAGTTGGCCGTGCGCTGGCGCGGCGACGAAGCCCACAAGACACTGGCCGACTTCACGCCCGCAACCGCCACCACGGCGGGCACGGCGACGGCGAAATCGGTGGAGGCCAGTGTCCCGCCCCTGAAAGACAACTGGCAGCCCGATCACGGCGTGCTCTTCACCGCGAGCCCCACCCTCTTCGGCCGCATCTACAACGCCTACTACTGCGACGGCACGCAGGGCCGCGATTTCTCCAAGTGCGAGCGGCTCTCGGATGCCGACCCGTACAAGCTCGGCGTTCTCACGCCGTAGCCAGCCCGTCAGCGCAGCACGCCGACCGCAAACGGAAAGCTGAAGAACGCCGCCACCGTCGTCCACAGGATGATGCGTGCGATGCGGCCGTTGTCCGCGCCGAAGCGCTCGGCCAGCATCGACACGTTGCTCGCGCTCGGCAGCGCCGCGACGAGCACGATCACCACCAGCGCCGCGTGCGAGAGCGGCAGGCCCAGCGCGATGGCGCCGGCGCCCAGCGCCCACACCAGGAGCGGATGCAGCAGCAGCTTGACCGCCACCACCGGCAGCACATCGGACAGCGGAGCCTTGCGCATCGGTGTGCGGCCCGTCCCCATGGCTTCGGCAACGGCCGCGCTGGCCTGGTGCTCGCGCGCCAGCAACGCGGAGCGCGCCAGCACCGCGCCGATGGTGAAGAGCGCCACCGGCGAGGCCGCATCCGCGAGCATGGCCACGGTGCGATCGATGGGTCCCGGCAATTGCCAGCGCGCGGCCGACAGCAGCACGCCCAGCAGGATCGACCACGGCATCGGGTTCACGACGATCCCGCGCAGCGCCTTGCGCGCCGCCTGAGAGGCCCCCTGCCGCCCCGCGCCGCCGGCGCCATCGAGCCGCGACAGCGCAATGCAGAGCGACGAGGTCACCACCAGGTCGAACGCGATCGTGATGATCATCGGCCCGGCCGCCTGCGCGCCGAGGATCGCGACCAGCAGCGGCACGCCCATGAAGCCGGTGTTCGGAAAGGCGGCCACCAGCGCGCCAAAGGCCGCGTCGTTCCAGCCGATGCGCGCGTTGCGGGTCAGCATGACCACGCCCGCCACCACCGCCAGCGCGCTCGCGCCCCAGATGAGTGCCACGCTGCCGTCGAGCAGCTGCGCGATCGGCGTGCCGGCGCCGAAGCGCAGCAGCATGCACGGCAGCGCGAAATACAGCACGAAGGTGTTGAGGCCGGGAATCGCCTCCAGCGGCAGGAGGCGGGCGCGGGCGGCGGCGTAGCCGGCCGCGATCAGCGCGAAGAAAGGGAAAGTTACAAGAAATACAGGCAGCACCGCCCGATTGTCGTTTGCCCCCGCTTGCGCCTGGCCCGCCTGGCCCCTTTCCTGCGTGTCCCGCCTACAACGTCCAGAGGGTCCGGCCCCGTATCATTGCCCGCTTTCCGCCTGCCGTTCCCCACGGCGTTCCCCGTTCCCCTCCCCCATGTCCCACGGTCTCAATCTCGCGCAACAAGAAGCGGTCAACTACATGCACGGTCCCTGCCTCGTGCTGGCAGGCGCGGGCTCGGGCAAGACACGGGTGATCACGCACAAGATCGGCCGGCTGATCCAGGCCGGCCTCGAACCCAAGCGCATCGCGGCCATCACCTTCACGAACAAGGCCGCCGCTGAAATGCGCGAACGCGCCAAGGACCTGATCGGCCGGGACGCACGCAAGGTGGTGGTCTGCACCTTCCACGCGCTGGGCGTGCGCATGATGCGCGAAGACGGCGCGGTGCTGGGCCTGAAGCCCGCCTTCAGCATCCTGGACAGCGACGACGTGACCAAGATCCTGAAGGACGCCGGCGGCACCACCGACATCGCCACCGCCCGCATCTGGCAGTGGACCATCAGCAAGTGGAAGAACATGGGCCTCGATGCCCGGCAGGCCGCCGCCGCCGCGGTGGACGACAACGAGCGCATCACGGCCGAGGTCATGCGCCACTACGAGGAGCGGCTGCAGGCCTACCAGAGCGTCGACTTCGACGACCTGATCGGCATGCCGCTCAAGCTCCTGCACGAGTTTCCCGAAGTGCGCGCCAAGTGGCAGGCGGCGCTCGGCCACATCCTGGTGGACGAATACCAGGACACCAACGCCACGCAGTACGAAGTGCTGAAAGCCCTGGCCGGGGACCGCGCCCGCTTCACCGCCGTGGGCGACGACGACCAGTCGATCTACGGCTGGCGCGGCGCCACGCTGGACAACCTGAAGAAGCTGCCGATCGACTATCCGACGCTCAAGGTCATCAAGCTGGAGCAGAACTACCGCTCCACCAGCGCCATCCTGCGTGCGGCCAACAACGTGATCGGCCCCAACCCCAAGCTGTTTCCCAAGACGCTGTTCTCCGAGCTGGGCGAAGGCGAGCCGGTGCGCGTCGTCGATGCCGACACCGAACTGCACGAGGCCGAGCGCGCGGTGGCGCGCATCGTGAGCCTGCGCGCGGGCGATGCGACCACGCAGGGCAAGCAGTACAAGGAGTTCCGCGACTTCGCGATCCTCTACCGCGCCAACCACCAGGCGCGCGTGCTGGAGCAGGCGCTGCGCCGCGCGCAGATTCCCTACAAGGTGTCGGGCGGCCAGAGCTTCTTCGACCGGGCCGAGATCAAGGACCTGTGCGGCTGGTTTCGCCTGTGGGTCAACAACGACGACGACCCCGCGTTCCTGCGCGCCATCACCACGCCCAAGCGCGGCATCGGCCACACCACGCTCGCGAGCCTGGGCACCTTTGCGAGCCAGTACAAGCTGAGCCTGTTCGCGGCGCTGTTCAGCCCCTCGCTGCCCAGCGTGATCCCCAAGCGCACGCTCGAAGGCGTGCACGAGTTCGGCCGCTACATCAACGACCTGGAATACCGCGCGCGCCGCACCATGGGCGCCGAGGCCTCGCGCACCTTCATGCTCGACTGGCTCAAGGAGATCGACTACGAGCGCCATCTCTACGACGGCGAGGAGAGCGAGGCCGCCGCCGCCACGCGCTGGAACAACGTGATGGAGTTCGTCGACTGGATGTCGCAGCGCGCCGGCGGATCGCTGGACGACGCCTCGGGCGCCAACGACAACGACGAGACCGAGCGCAAGAGCCTGCTCGAGGTGGCGCAGACCATCTCGCTGCTCTCGACCATCAGCGAGCGCGAGCAGGACCAGAACGTGGTCACGCTCTCCACGCTGCACGCCTCCAAGGGCCTGGAGTGGCCGCATGTGGTGCTGATCGGCGTGACCGAAGGCATGCTGCCCTTCAAGCTCGACGACGACAACGGCCGCCAGAAGGTGGTGAGCGACGAGACGACGCAGCGCCTGCAGGAAGAGCGCCGCCTGATGTACGTGGGCATCACCCGCGCGCAGCGCAGCCTGGCCGTGAGCTGGACCAAGAAGAGGAAGCAAGGCCGCGACATGGTGCCCTGCCTGCCGAGCCGCTTCATCGCCGAGATGGGCCTGGACAAGACCACCACGAAGGAAGACCCACGCGAAAAACTCAAGGCGCTGCGCGCCGAGTTTGCGCAGAAGGCACAGGACAGCGCGGCGGCAAAGGCGGCCGCCGCGGCGGCGCCATGAAAGCGCTGCTCGCTGCCTTCGCCGCGCTTGCGATCACCGGCTGTGCCGCGGTCGATCCCAACTGCCCCACCGACGCGCGCGACCTGCCATTGACATCGCTCTACGGCCGCTGGGAAGCGCGCTTCGACGGCCTGCCCACCGTGTCCGTCGTGCAGCTGGGCAAGCATCCCGATTACGCCGGCGTGCGCGGCACGATCACGCGCAGCGCCGATGGCGGCGCCAAACCTTCGGTGGCGCAGCTCGCGGGCGACGTCGACGACGAGGGCGCCCTCTCCATCGACGAATCGCTGGACGGCCGCGCCATCAGCGGCAACTGGGCCGGTACGCTGCAGCCGCGCTCGTGCGGCCGCGAATTCAGGGGAACGTGGCGCAACGCCGCGGACGAAAGCACGCACCCGTTCGTGCTGATCAAAACGGGCGGTTCGGAAGGAAAACAATGACCACACGCACACATGCGTTCTCAGCGACGTTCATGACGTTCGCGGCTTGCCTGGGCAGCGCGGCCGCGTATGCACAGGCCGTCGACAAACCCGCGAGCCCGCTGGCCGATTCGCAGCTCACCTGGCAGCAATGCGCCGCGCTCGGCAACAACAACGATGCGCGCCTGGCCTGCTTCGATCGCTGGGCGCAGCAGCAGACGCTGCCTTCGGTGTCGGTGCCCGTCGCGCCACCGGTGCTGGCCAGCACGCAGGCGCCGCCGGTGGACGGCGCGATCCCCGCCACCCGCGTGATCTCGGTGGCCACCACCGAGGGCTGCCGCGACCAACAGTACTCGGCGCTCTCGCGCTTCTGGGAGCTGGAGAACGCCACCGACTGCGGCACCTTCGGCTTCCGCGGCTACCGGCCTCTCTACGTCGCTGCCTCGGCCGCGACAAAAAAGCCGCAGGTGCCCACCTCGCCCTCGCCCGACCACACCGGCGAGCCCGTCGCCTACCAGGCCAACGAGATGCGCATCGGCCTGTCGGTTCGCACCAAGCTCGCACAGGGCATGCTCACGCAGAACGACCCGATCAAGAAAGACTCGCTGTGGTTCGCCTATTCGCAGCAGTCGACCTGGCAGCTGTTCAACGGTGCGATCTCGCGGCCGTTCCGCACCACCGATCACGAGCCCGAGCTGATGTATGTCTACCCGACCGACTTCCACCTGCCCGGGGGCTGGCGCTGGCGCTATGCGGGCCTCGGTATCGTGCACCAATCGAATGGCCAGAGCCTGCCGCTGTCGCGCAGTTGGAACCGCGTCTACCTGATGGGCGGCGCCGAGCTGGGCGACAAGTTCCAGATCACCGGGCGCATCTGGAAGCGCATCTCGGAAGATGCAGCGAAGGACGACAACCCCGACATCGCCGACTACATCGGCCGCGCCGAGATCACCGGCCGCTGGAACCTGAATCGCGACAACACGCTCGGCGTGACCGTGCGCAACAACCTGCGCGACAGTGGCCGAGGCTCGGTGAAGCTCGAATGGCTCAAGGCCATCGGCGATCCGACCAAGAGCAACCTGCGCTTCCACACGCAGCTGTTCCATGGCTACGGCGACACGCTGGTGGACTACAACCGCAAGCGCACCGTGCTCAGCATCGGTCTCAGCTTGGTCGACTTCTGATCTTCTTCATCTACACCTGCAAACATCATGAGTGCTGACCTGTCCCCCGTCGATGCCACGCAGCGCGAGATCATCGCGGCGCTGCACGTGGCCCCCGTGTTCGATGCCGCCGCCGAACTGGCGCGGCGCACCGACTTTCTCGCGAGCTACCTGCGCGGCACCGGCCTGAAGACGCTGGTGCTCGGCATCAGCGGCGGCGTCGATTCTCTGACCGCCGGCTGCCTTGCGCAGCGCGCCGTCGAGAAGCTGCGCAGCGAAGGCTACGACGCGACCTTCATCGCGATGCGCCTGCCCTACGGCGTGCAGAGGGACGAAGCCGAAGCCCAGCGATCGCTCACCGTGATGAAGCCCGACCGCACGATCACCGTCGACATCCGCCCCGCGGCCGACGGCATGCTCGCCGCGCTGAAGGCCGGCGACCTGAAGTTCCGCGATGCGGCGCACGAGGACTTCGTGCTCGGCAACATCAAGGCGCGCCAGCGCATGATTGCGCAGTTCGCAGTGGCCGGCGCGCACGACGGCATCGTCATCGGCACCGACCATGCGGCCGAGGCGCTGATGGGCTTCTTCACCAAGTTCGGCGACGGCGCGGCCGACATCACGCCACTCACCGGACTCAACAAGCGCCGCGTGCGTGCCGTGGCCGCGCTGCTCGGTGCGCCCGACGAACTGGTCTACAAGGTGCCGACCGCCGACCTCGAATCGCTGGTGCCGGGCAAGCCCGACGAAGACGCCTTCGGCGTCACCTACGAACAGATCGACGACTTCCTCGAAGGCAAGCCGGTGTCGGCCGCGGCGCGCGCGATCATCCTGTCGACGCACCGCAAGAGCGCGCACAAGCGCGCGCTGCCGGTCGAGCCGCCGCCCTCCAACGCCGGCTGACACCGCGGCCCGCGAGCCGCCACGCAACACCACGCAACGCGCCCTTTCAGGGCGCGTTTGCTTTTGCGCGCCTGAAAACCTAAGGCCACAGAAATCATCGAGAACATCGATTCCAAATAAAACACTGGATTTTTTCAGATCATCGTTCTAGCATCCGCCCCGCGCCGGAAACACGGCGCACTTCCAGCAAAGAGCTGCATGGCTTGGGCAGATGAAGGAAACAACATGACGAGACGAATCCCCCTTTCGGTGGCCGCATGGGCGCTGCCGTTGTGTGCCGGCACCGCGTCGGCGCAAAGCAGCCTCACGCTGTACGGCACGGTCGATGCCGGCCTGCGCTACGAGACGCACGCTACCGACTACGGCGCCGACGGCGCGCCCGTGAACACCCGCTCGCGCTTGCGCATGACAAGGGAAGGCGGCATGTCGGAAAGCTTCTGGGGCGTGAAGGGCACCGAAGACCTCGGCGGCGGGCTGCAGGCGATCTTCCAGCTCGAGAGCCACTTCGACCTGCGCAACGGCGACCCGCTTCCCAAGGACGGCTCGCAGTACATGCAGATCGCCTCGGTGGGGCTGGTGTCGCAGTCGTGGGGCCAGCTCACGCTGGGGCGGCAGTACAACGTGGCGATGGAGGCGGCCTCGCTCGCCTACGGCTCCAACCTCTGGGCCGACTACTTCAATGCCTTCAAGCCCGAGCACACCCTCCTGGCCGCGAGCAAGACCAACAACATGATTCACTGGGGCGCGCAGTTGGGCGACGTGGTGCTGCTCGCGCAGTACGCCATCGGCGAGGGCGAGGGTTCCTCGAAGCGCGGCAGCCAGTACGGCGTGGGCGTGGCCTATGTGCCGGAGAACGGACCGGTCAAGCTGGCCGGCGCGCTCATGCGCACCAAGGACGACAACACCAACGCGAAGTTCGACATCTACACGGCCGGCGCGCAGTTCAGGCTCGGCGAATCGGCCACGCTGCAGGCCGGCTACATCGAGAACCGGCGCGACAACGACTTCACCTCGTTCGCGAACGGCCCGTTCAGCGCGGTCGACCTCGCGGGGCTGGGCATCATCTCGCCGATGCAGACGGTGGACCCCACCATCCCCGGCGGCTTCAGCAAGCGACGGATGATCCTGGGCGGCATTACCTACAAGGCCACACCCTTGCTCACGCTCGCGGCCAATGTGTGGTTCACGCGGCAGCGCGGCTACACGAGCGACTTCGACGGCTCGGCCAGCCAGTACCAGCTGGTTGCGGGGTATGCGCTGTCGAAGCGGACCATGCTCTATGCCGAAGTCGATCACTCGGTGTACCGGGGCGGCCTGATCGGCGCGCAGCTCGTGGGCATCAATGCGCAGAGCCCGACGGTCGCGCGCACGCAGACCGGCACCACCATCGGCATCCGCCACACCTTCTAGGCAGGCAGCGAACGCATGCGACTCGTCTCTCGTTTCTTTCTCACGGTGGTCCTTCTCGCGGGTCTCGCGGCCTGCAAGGAAGAGGCACCACAGCCGCCTTCCGCATCGGACATCCAGCGCGCCGAATCGCTGCGGCCCGAATCCGCCGAACTGCGCGCGCGCTACGAGCGCTCGTGCCTCGCGTGCCACACATCCATCGACGCCAAGGCGCCGCTGACCGGCGACATCGCGCAATGGAAGCCGCGCCTGGACAAGGGCATGGATGTGCTCGTGAAGCACGCGATGGAAGGCTTCAACGCGATGCCGCCCAAAGGCCTGTGCGCGGATTGCAGCGAAGCCGACATGCGCGCGCTGATCGTCTTCATGAGCCAAGGGAGGGAAGAACGGAAATGAGCAACGACAACGCGCCACCCACGCACAGCGAGCGCCGCCGCACGGTGCTGAAAGCGGGTGCGGGCATCGCGGTCACAGCCGCATTCGCCGGCAGCGGCATCGAGGCACGCGCCGCGGCAGACGCCGTCGCGCCAACGGCCGCAACAACAACGCCCGCCCCCGGCTGGACGAACTGGTCTGGCATCGCACGCTGCACGCCCAAGGCCATCGAGACGCCGGGCGACGAAGCCGAACTCGCGGCGGCATTGCGCAAGGCCAGCGCGGGCGGTGCGCGCTGCGTCGGCGCAGGCCACTCGTTCACAGCGCTGGTGCCGACCGACGCCACGCTGATCTCGCTCGACCGCATGTCCGGCATCGTCGCAAGCGACGCACAAGCGCAGACCGTGACGCTGCACGCCGGCACGCGCCTTGCGCTGCTGTCGCGTGCGCTGGACGCGCAGCACCTGGGCCTGCGCAACCTGCCCGACATCGACGCTCAATCCTTGGCGGGGGCCATCGCCACCGCAACGCATGGCACCGGAAAGGACCTGCCCGCGCTGCATGCGGACGTGGTGGGCCTGCGGCTCATGACGCCGGGCGGCGAGGTGCTCGAATGCAGCACCGATCGCAACCCCGAATTGCTCGCCGCCGCGCGCGTGTCGCTCGGCAGCCTGGGCGTGATCACGCAGGCCACGGTGCGCGTGGTGCCCGCCTTCAACCTGCACCGCCGCGTGTTCCTCAAGCCCTTGCAAGCGATGCTCGACGGGGCACCCGCGCTCGCCGAAAAGCATCGCAACTTCGAGTTCTACTACCTGCCCTTCACCGGCTATGCGGCCGGCATCACCAACGACCTCTACACCGGCACCGACACGGTCCAGTCGCCCTCGGCCGACGAAGACATGCTGCGCGACCTCAAGCGCCTGCGCGACTGGCTCGGCTGGTTCCCGTCGCTGCGCCGCTGGGTCGCCGGCAAGCTGATCGACGGCGAGCAGACCGAGGAAGCGAAGAACCGCTCGTGGAAGCTGCTCTCCACGCAGCGCCCCACCAAGTTCAACGAGACCGAGTGCCATGTGCCGCGCGCCGACGGCATCGCCTGCGTACGCGAAGTCATCGCCGCGCTGGAGCGGCGCAACGACGTGTTCTTTCCGCTGGAGTTCCGCTTCGTGAAGGCCGATGACGCGTGGCTCAGCCCGTTCCACCAGCGCGACAGCTGCTCGATTGCCGTGCATGCCGCGCAGGGCGAGCCGTATGACTACCTGCTCTCGGAAATCGGCCCGATCTACCGCAAGTACCAGGGTCGGCCGCATTGGGGCAAGCTGCACGACCTGAAGGCACCGCAACTCGCGGCGCTGTATCCGCGCTGGAACGACTTCCTCGCGCTGCGCGCACGGCTCGACCCGGAGGGGCGCATGCTCAACCCGTATCTGCGTCAACTTTTCGGGGTGACCGCATGAGCCGTCGAAAGATCCTCCTGGGCACGCTCGGCGCGGCCGCTGTCGGCACCGTCGGTGCCTTCGCGCTGCGGCCGGGCGACAACGGCGCGCCGCACGACGATTACTTTCGCGCGCTCAACGACGAGCTGAAGAAGAACGGCCCGATGCGCCCCTGCATGGTCATCGACCTGGACCGCATGGACCGCAACATCGACCGCGTGACGCAGAGCCTGCGCCAGGGCGGCAAGCATTACCGCATCGTCGAGAAGTCGCTGCCTTCGCATGCGCTCATCGACTACGTGGCCAAGCGCTCCGGCACGAAGCGGCTGATGTCCTTTCACCAGCCCTTCCTCAACATCGATGCGGAAATCTTCCCGGACTTCGACATCCTGATGGGCAAGCCACTGCCGGTGCAATCGGCAGCGCTGTTCTACAAGAAGCTCAAGGGGCCGTTCGAGCCGTCGCGGCAACTGCAGTGGCTGCTCGACACACCCGAGCGGCTGCAGCAGTACCTCGCGCTGGCGCAGGGCATCGGCAGCAAGCTGCGCATCAACATCGAGATCGACGTGGGCCTGCACCGCGGCGGCGTGGCCGACAACGCCACGCTCGGCCGGATGCTCGACCTCATCGCCGCGAACCCGCAGCAGCTCGAGTTCGCGGGCTTCATGGGCTACGACGCGCACGTGGGCTTCGGTGTGCCGAAGGTGCTCGGGTCGTCCGAAGAACTACTCGGCAAGGCGATGGCGATCTACCAGGGCTTCGTCGATCACGTGCGCGGCCAGTACCCGGCGCTGTGGAACGACAGCCTCACGCTCAACACCGGCGGCAGTCCGAGCTACAAGCTGCACGAGGCGGAGAAGGTGAGCAACGAGGTCAGCACCGGCACGGCCCTCCTCAAGCCCACGCACTACGACATCGAGACGCTGGCCGCGCACGAGCCCGCCGCGTTCATCGCCACGCCGGTCATCAAGGCAACCGGGCCGGTGGCCATTCCGGCGCTCGACGGCAAGTCGAAGGTCTTCTCGTGGTGGGACGTGAACCAGCGCCAGACCTACTACATCTACGGCGGCTACTGGCTCGCGGACTACGCCTCGCCCAAGGGGCTGCAGTTCAACGGCATCCTGGGCCACAGCGCGAACCAGGAGAACGTGAACGGCTCGCCGGCCACCGGCCTCGCGGTGGACGACCAGGTGTTCCTGCGCCCCGCCATCGCCGAAGGCGTGCTGCTGCAGTTCGGCGATCTCGTCACCGTGCGGGGCGGCAAGGTGCAGGACCACTGGCCGGTGTACCGGGAGGGCACTTAAGAAGAAGCAACGCAGGTTCCCCGTCAACGAACAGCCGCGATGCGGCACAAGGAGACTTCCATGGACACAACACAAAAAGAACAATGGAAAGAAAAACGCGTGCGGCCAACCGCATGGCTCGCGCGCACGGCCGCCGCTGCCGCGCTCCTGCTGGCCGGCGTGCAGGCGGCCCATGCGGGCTATGACGTCGGCGTGGGCAAGGCCGACATCACCGCGGTCGAGCTCGGCAGCCTGAGCGCGGGCTTCGTCTTCGATCCGCCCTACGACGGCCTGCAGTCGCGCCAGTTCGTGCGCGCCTTCGACATCGAGGACGGCGCGTCGCGCCGCGAGGTGATGGTGGTCGTGGCGGAGCTGGGCCTGGCCAGCGGCAACCTCAAGCGCGTCGCGCTCCAGCAGTTGCAGGTCCGCTACCCCGGCCGCTTCACCGACGACAAC
This sequence comes from Variovorax boronicumulans, assembly GCF_030812215.1. Taxonomy (GTDB): domain Bacteria; phylum Pseudomonadota; class Gammaproteobacteria; order Burkholderiales; family Burkholderiaceae_C; genus Variovorax; species Variovorax boronicumulans_C. The sequence goes on from NZ_JAUSSG010000011.1 coordinate 200,973, forward strand.
TTCGTGCTGACGATGACGCATACGCACGGCGTGCCGAACGTGGGCAATGCATCGAACCCGCGGCTCTTCAAGGCCCAGGTCGATGGCGTGGTGAAGGCCGTCGAGGCGGCGATGGCCGACAAGGCGCCCGGCAGCATCGAGGTCAACCGCGGCCAGCTGCGCGGCGTGGGCGCCAACCGCTCGGCGCAGGCCTTCGTGCTGAACAAGCCCGAGGACCAGGCCGTGTTCCCCGAGCGCATCGACACCGGCATGACCCAGCTGCGCTTCGTGCGCAATGGCGCCGCCGTCGGCGCGCTGATGTTCTACGGCCTGCATCCGACCAACATGATCGACGAGGCCTTCAGCTTCATCAGCACCGACAACTACGGCCACGCGGCGCGCCGGCTCGAAGACGATGTCGACCAGGGCCGGCCGGCCGGCAGCAGGCGCTTCGTCGCGGCGTTCGCGCAGACCGGCACGGGCGACGTCACGCCCAACATCAACTTCAAGAATTGCAACGACGTCGATCCGCCGTTCTGGGTCAGCTGGAAGACCCATGTGCTGGCGCGCCACGACTGGGGCTGCAACCGTGGCTCCAGCACGCTCGGGCCCTTCGAGAGCATGCGCGATACGGGGGACAAGCTCTTCGCGGCGGCGAAGTCGCTGCTGGTTGCGGATGCCGTCGCCGGGAAACCGGTCGATGCCGGCGTGCCGTCCAACCAGCGGCTGAACTACCAGTACAAGGCCGTCGATTTCGCGAAGATCGCGGTGTCCGGCAAGTACACCGGCGGTCACGGCGACCAGGCGACCTGCGACCCCGCCTGGGGCTCGGCCTTCGCGGCGGGCAGCAGCGAGGACATGGGCTCGATCCTCGCGCAGGAGGGCGCCGACAACCGCACGAGCCTCGCGCAGATCGTGAGCATCCTCATCAACCTGCCGCTGGTTCCCGCGATCGTGAAGCCGCTGCTCGACGCCTCCTACCAGCCGATCACCAGCGACGTGCGCGAGTGCCAGGGGCGCAAGGACGTGCTCGCGGCACTGGTGCCCGGGCCGACCTCGCTGCAGGTGGTGAAGCTCGGTTCGCTGACGCTGGCCTTCACACCCTTCGAGCTGACGACGATGACGCAGTACCGCATCCGTCGCCACCTCGCGGCAACGCTGAACGCGGGCGTGGACGACGTCATCGCCGTCGGCTACAGCTCCGGCACGGTGCCCAGCCTGCAGGTCGACAGCACCGGCGGCTATGTCGTGACGCCGGAGGAATACGACAGCAAGCAATACGAGTCCGGCTACACCGCCTGGGGCAAGTGGACGCAGCCGGCGCTCGCGCAGGCGCTCGATGTGATGGCCGCCACGCTGGTCGCCAGCGACGCGAAGCCCAGCGTCACGCCGGTGGTGCCCGCGCCGCAGGACCCGCTGGTCGTAGCCGCGCGCACGCCCGAAGACAAGCTCCCCGCAGCCGTCCCCTGGGACGGCGTGCCGCTGTTCTCGGGCATGGGCGTGGTGCTGAAGGGGCCGCAGGTGGTGCAGCACGAAGTCAACGGCAAGCTGCAGGCCGACGACAAGCGCCGCTTCCTCGAAGCCACCTTCGTGAGCAGCCATCCGATGAACCGGCTGGGCAGCATCGACTCGTTCCTCTTCATCGAGAAGCAGGCGGCCGACGGCAGCTGGAAGGAAATCGAACGCGACGGCCGCTGGGGCACCACGGTTCAGTGGAAGGCGATTGCGCTGTGCATCAACTGCCGTTCGGCAACGGTGTCGTGGCAGATCCCGGCCGATGCCGCGGGCACGTACCGCATCGTCCACAAAGGCAACTACAAGCCCAGCTGGATCCTGCCCGACGTGGTCGAGTACCGCAGCGCGACCGCACCCTTCGAGCTCAAGGCCTGAGCCATGACGCGTAACAGACATCGGTACATCTGGACGGTCGCGGCGCTGTGCACCCTGGGCGTCGGCGCGGCGATCTTCGCCGTCGACACGGGCACGCCGGGCTCCGGCGCGGAGGATGCGGCAGCCCGGCCGGCGACAGCCGCGATGGCGGGCATGCCGGCCGCTGCCGCCGCGCAAGGCAGCCAGCCCGCTTCGCCATGGACCGCCTCGCCCTTCCTCAAGGGCCCGGCTTTCACGCAGCCGGCATCGACGGGCCCCGGCCCGGTCGAACGGATGCTCGACATTCCGGCACTGCAAGCGCGCTGGGCCGGCGATCCGAGGCGCGATGAGAAGATCGGCGAGGTGATCGCAGTCACCCGGCTGCAGGACCGCATTGGCGGCATCGGCGAAACGCTGGCGGGGCTTCCGCCCGAAGCGCGGCGCGGCGAGGTCGAGATCCTGGTCCACCAGATGCAGGCCTTTGCGGCACGCGGCGTGCTGCCGAAGGAAGAGGTGGAAGATGTGGAGGCCCAGTTGCTGGCGCTCCTCGACCCCGATGGCAACCCGCAGGACAATGGCCAGCCCCGCAGGCACGGCCCCCGAGGATTCAGATGACGACCCAGACCATGAGACAGACCTTCGACGCCATGCGTGCCGCCAGCCTGCGCGCGCAGACCCCGCCATGGAGCGAGCGTGCCGACCGCCTGGAGCGCCTGCGTGCGCTGGTGATGGACCACCGCAAGGAGATCGCCGCCGCCATCAGCGCGGACTTCTTCAACCGGCCGTATCAAGAAACCGAACTGGCCGAGGTCTTTCCCGCCGTCGAGGGCATCAACCATGCGCTGCGCCACGGCAGGAAATGGATGCGCACGCAGCGCCGCTCCACCGGCCTGTGGTTCAAGCCTGCGTCGTCGCGGATCATGCCGCAGCCCCTGGGCGTGGTCGGCATCGTGGTGCCGTGGAACTACCCGCTGAATCTTGCAGTGGGGCCGATGACCGCGGCGCTCGCCGCGGGCAACCGCGTGATGGTGAAGCAGTCGGAATTCACGCCGCGCTTTGCCGAACTGTTCGCCACCCTCGTGCGAGCCGTCTTCGCGGAAGACGAGATCGCCATCGTCAACGGCGACGCCGAAGCGGCGCGCGAATTCTCCAGCCTGCCCTTCGACCACCTGCTGTTCACCGGCTCGACGGCCGTCGGCCACCATGTGATGCGCGCCGCGAGCGAGAACCTCACGCCGGTGACGCTGGAGCTCGGCGGCAAGTCACCCGCGATCATCGGGCCCGAGGCCAACTTCGACAAAGCCGTCGAACGCATCCTCGTGGGCAAGACGCTCAATGCGGGCCAGACCTGCATCGCGCCCGACTACGTGCTGGTGCCCGAAGGCCAGCAGCAGCGCTTCGCGGACAGCGCCCGTCGCGTGTTCAACGCGATGTACCCGGACATCGCGCGCAACACCGACTACACCAGCATCGTGAGCCCGCGCCACTTCTCGCGCCTGCAGGAGCTGGCCGCGCTGGCGCAGATGGAAGGCGCATCGGCCACCCCGCTCTCGGACATGACGCCCGACGCCGCGACACGCCGCTTTCCGCCGGTGCTGCTGACCGGCGTGCAGGACAGCATGCGCGTGATGAAGGAAGAAATCTTCGGCCCGATCCTGCCGGTGATGACCTATGGCGCCATCGACGACGCCATCGCGTATGTCAACGCGCATCCGCGCCCGCTTGCGCTCTACCTCTTCGAGAAGAACGGCGCGACCATCGAGCGCGTGATGCAGCAGACGGTGGCCGGCGGCGTGTCGATCAACGACACCCTGCTGCACGTCGCGCAGGACGACCTGCCCTTCGGCGGCGTCGGTGCGAGCGGCATGGGGGCGTACCACGGCGAGCACGGCTTCCGGACCTTCTCGAAGATGAAGCCGATCTTTCACCAGTCGGCCTTCAACGGTGTCGGCCTCTTCAAGCCGCCCTACGGCAAGACCTTCGAGCGGATGATGAAGCTGCTGGTGCGCTGAAAAACTTCTTCAGCTGCGTCCCTGCGACAGCAGCTTGATGGCCGCGGCCGACTTGGCGCCCGGAAAGCGCTGCACGATGCCCGAGAGAAGAATGTCGAGCAGCAGGTTCAGGTGCGCCTCGGCCTCGAGCCGCTCGATCCACGGATCGTCGCCGGTGGACACGCGCAGCGAGGTCATGCCGTGCATGCCCTCCCAGAGGATCTGCGTGGCCACGGCCACCTGCTTGTCGTCGGCGGCCATGTAGCCGTCGCGCACCAGTTCCGCGGTGAGGCTGCAGACGAAGGCGTAGGGGTCGTTCTCGATGTCGCCGAACGTGAGCGTCGAGGTCTCGACGGGCGCCGCGGGGCGCCGCTCCATGAACACCAGGAAATACTGGTCGGGGTGCTTGAGCCCGTACTCGACATAGGCCAGGCATGCGAGCCGTATGCGTTCGATCGGGCTCTTCGCCGGCAGCACCGCGGCCTGCATGAGCTTGTTGAGCCGGATCAGGTCGTCGTCGACCGCGTTGGCGATCATGCTGGCCTTGTCGCCGAACAGCGCATAGACCACCGTGTTCGAGAAGCCCGATTCTTCCGCCACCTTGCGCATGGTGATTTCGCGCGCGCCGCTCTTGGCGACCATCTTGCGCACGACCTTCAGGATGTCCTTGCGGCGTTGTTCCAGCTCTCGCTGCTTGCGTTCCTGAAGATTGCTGCTTGTGACCATGGCGTCTTGGAGATGGGCGTCTTTTTGCTGGATGGAATCTTATCCCGCAGGCGGGACGGACGGCCCAGTGCCCCTCGGGGCATAAGGTTTCAGGGCGTGTGCGCAGATTGCCCCGGACACCCGCTACTTGAACTCGTCCGCCGTGATCCCGAGCTTGCGCAGCTTGTCGTGCAGCGTCTGCCGCGCAATGGCCAGCGCGGTGGCCGTGGCCGGCTGGTCGCCCTGGTGCTTGCGCAGCGCCTCGACGATCACTGCGCGCTCGAAGGCCTCGACCTGCTGCGGCAGCGCGCGCGGCAATGCGGGCAGGCCTTCGCCGGTGCCGCGCGTCTGCGTGAGGCGCTCGCCGAGCAGCCCCAGCACGAAGCGGTCGGCCACGTTGCGCAGCTCGCGCACGTTGCCGGGCCATGCGTAGGCCATCAGGTCGGCCAGCTGCGCATTGGTGAGCAGCGGCGCCGCGCGCTCGTAGCGGCTCGCGGCCAGCAGCGTGAAATGTTCGAACAGCAGCGGAATGTCTTCGCGGCGCTCGCGCAGCGGCGGCAGCTCGATGAAGGCCACGCCCAGCCGGTAGTACAGGTCGGCCCTGAACTTCTGCTGGTCGCTCATTTCCTTCAGGTCGTCCTTGCTCGCGGCCACCACGCGGCAGTCGAAGGGAATCGCCTTGTTGGAGCCGATGCGCTCGATGCTGCGCTCCTGCAGCGCACGCAGGAGCTTGATCTGCACCGGCATCGGCATGCTCTCGATCTCGTCGAGAAAAAGCGTGCCGCCATTGGCGTATTCGAACTTGCCCACGCGCACGCGGTTGGCGCTGGTGAAGGCACCCGCCTCGTGGCCGAAGAGCTCGCTCTCGGCCAACGCCTCGGGCAGCCCACCGCAGTTGAGCGGCACGAAATGCTGGCGCCGGCGCTCGCTGCGGTCGTGCAGGCAACGGGCGACCAGCTCCTTGCCGGTGCCGGTCTCGCCGTAGATGAGCACGTCGGCCGAGGTCTCGGCCAGCGTCATCACCGTGCGGCGCACCAGCTGCATCTGGGCAGATCGGCCGATGAGCACCGACTGGATGCCGTTCCAGTTTTCCAGTGCATCGCGCAGCGCGCGCACCTGCAGAGAGAGCTGGCGGCGCTCGATGGCGTGGCGCACGATGGCCACCAGCCGTTCGGAGCTGAAGGGCTTCTCGATGAAGTCGTAGGCGCCCTCGCGCATGGCCTGCACCGCCATCGCGATGTGGCCGTGGCCGGTGACCAGGATCACGGGCAGCTCGGCATCGACCGCATGCAGCTCGCGCAGCCACTCGGTGCCGCTCAGGCCCGGCAGGCGCACATCGCTGACCACGATGGCCGGCACGCCGAAGCTGATGTGCGAGCGCGCGCGCTCGGCGCTGTTGAAGGCCTCGACCTCGAAACCGGCCAGGGCCAGTACCTGGGTCGTGCTGAGGCGGACGTCTTCGTCGTCCTCGACCAGCATTACCCGGATGGCAGGGGCTTCGCTCACTTGTTGATCACTCCTGTGGGGGTGGGGATAAGGATGTTCTGCACGGCGGCCGGCAGGTCGACGACGAACGATGCGCCGCCTTCGGCGAGGTTGGCCGCACGCAGCGTGCCGTCCATGGCGCGCACCAATTGTGCCGAGATCACGAGCCCGAGCCCGAGGCCCGTGCCCGCGGGCTTGCTGGTGACGAAAGGCTCGAACAGGCGCGGCAGGATGTCGGGCGGGATGCCGGGGCCGGTGTCGCTCACGCGCAGGACCACGCGGCCTTCGTTCGGCCGCGCCTCGATGCGCAGCGTGCGCACCGGCGACTCCTGCATCGCGTCGATGGCGTTGCGCATCAGGTTGACGAGCACGCTGCCAAGCGCGGCTTCCTCGGCCATCACGCTCAGGCTTGCGGGCTGCAGATCGACCTCGATGGCAATGGCGTTCTTCTTCGTGGCCTCGGCCACGATGGCCTGCGCGTCGGCGATGGCGCGCGCCACCGGCACGGCGGCCAGCGGCAGCTCGCTCTTGTGCGCGAAGGTCTTGAGCTGCGAGGTCAGGCGCGCGAGACGGTCGACCATGCTGCGAATGCGCTGCAGGTTGCCGCGCACGTCGTCCAGGCGGTTCTTGTCGAGCAGGATGGCGGCGCTCTCCGAGAGCGTGCGCATCGCGGTGAGCGGCTGGTTCAACTCGTGCACCACGCCCGTCGACATCTGGCCGAGCGCCGCCATCTTTCCGGCGTGCAGCAGCTCGCCCTGTGCGGCGCGCAGTTGCACAGTGCGCGCGACCACGGTCGATTCGAGGGTGTCGTGCGCCGCCTGCAGCGCGGCCTGGTTGGCGAGCTTCTGCCGCACGGCGCGGCGGCGCTGCCACAGCGTGACGGCAATCAGCAGCAGCACCGCCATCGCCAGGCTCGCAGTGATGGCCGCGTTGCGCGCGCCCACGCGCACCGGCGCCAGGTCGTCGAGCACCACCAGTTGCCACGGCGCGCCGCGCAGCTTGCGCGTGGAGGCGAGCTGGTCCACGCCGTCGAGCGCGATCACCTGCACGTCGCGCGCCAGCGTTTCCTTCGGCGTCCATTGCAGCGGCTGCAGCGCGGCTTCGCCATAAGGCCGCGAGCGCTGCACCTCGGCACGCTGCAGGCCATCCAGCGGCAGCATCGGGCGGAACTTGAGGTCTTCGCGGGTGGAGAGGATCACCACGCCGCGCTGGTCGATCAGCACCACGTCGCCCAGGAGCTTGCGCCAGGTGCGCTCGGCCTCCTCGAGATTGACCTTCACGGCCACCACGCCGCGCGTGGGCTGGTCGCGGCGCAGCGCATACGAGAGGTAGTAGCCGGGCTTGCGGCTGGTGATGCCCACGCCATAGAAGCGGCCCCGGCCCTGCCCGAGCGCATCGATCACGTAGGGCCGGAACGACAGGTTCTGCCCGACGGTGGTGCCGGGACGGTCCCAGTCGGAGGCCGCGAGCGAAGTGCCGCCGGCGTCCAGCACGTAGAGCATCTCGGCGCCCGCGGTGGCGCTCACGCCGTCCAGGTAGCGGTTGACCGCATCGCGCAGCGCCCCGTCCGAGGGTGTGCCCAGCAGCGCCGGGACGATGGGCGTCATTTCCAGCAGCGCGGGCAGGTATTCGAAGCGGGCCAGATCGGCATCCAGCGCGGTCGCGAGCATGTCCAGCCGGTGGTCGGCCGCGTCGCGCAGGCGCGCCAGGCCGTTCTGCATGGCCAGGTGGTGGCCGGCGAAGGCGGCGACGGCCACCAGGGCCAGTGCGCCGAGCCAGCGAAGCAGGCCGCGCCAGCGTTTGGGAGTTGGAGAAGACAAGTCGAAGCGCAGTGCCGGCTGCCGTGAGGTCATGAGCCCGTTATTGCACAAGGCCGTGAAGGCCGCATCGGTGGCAGCCCGGTGGCGTGCATCCTGCAACATTTCTTCCAGGCTCGGCGTGCGCTCGGGCACGGCGTGGTTCGCCGGGCCGGCGGCGGCAGCAAGACGGCCGCCGGCAGGGGTCATCGCTTCGCCGTGCCGCCCTGCTTCAGGGCCGTGGCGTCGGTGAACTTGTTGATCAATGCGACCTGATCGATGCCGTTTTTCAGGATCATGGCTGTGCGCTCACTGCATGTGCTGGCCGCCGTTGATGGCGATGTTGGCGCCCGTCACGAAGGCGGCTTCTTCCGAAGCCAGGTAGATGATCAGGCCGGCCACTTCCTCGGGCTTGCCCAGCCGGCCGACGGGGATGTGCGGCAGGATCTTGCTGTCGAGCACTTCCTTCGGGATGGCCGTGACCATCTTCGTGCCGATGTAGCCGGGCGAGATGGTGTTGACCGTCACGCCCTTCTTGGCCACTTCGAGCGCCAGTGCCTTGGTGAAGCCGTGCACGCCGGCCTTGGCGGCCGAGTAGTTGGTCTGGCCGAACGCGCCCTTGGAGCCGTTCACCGACGACACGTTGATGATGCGGCCCCAGCCCCGCTCCACCATGCCGTCTGCCACCTGCTTGCTCATGTTGAAGAGGCTGTCGAGGTTGGTGCGCAGCACCGCATTCCAGTTGATCTGGTCCATCTTCTTGAAGGTCATGTCGCGCGTGATGCCGGCGTTGTTGACCAGCACGTCGACCGGGCCCAGCGCCTCCTGCACCTGGCTCACGGCGCGCGCGCAGGAATCGTAGTCGGCCACGTCGCAGGGCACGGCCAGGATCCGGTAGCCGCGCGACGCCATCTGCGCCACCCACTCGGCGTGCGACTTGTTGCCCGGTGAATAGGTCACCGCCAGCTTGTAGCCCGCATCGACCATCTTGGTGGAGATCGTCTCGCCCAGGCCGCCCATGCCGCCGGTGACCAGGACCACTTGTTCTTTGCTGCTCATTGGCTTGCTCCTCGTTGCTTGGTGAATGTGAAAGACCGGGTTCAGACGCGTTCGACGGCCAGTGCGACCCCCATGCCGCCGCCGATGCACAGCGACGCCAGGCCCTTGTTCGCACCGCGGCGGCGCATCTCGTGCAGCAGCGTCACCAGCACGCGGCAGCCCGAGGCGCCGATGGGATGGCCGATGGCGATGGCGCCGCCGTTCACGTTGATGCGGCTCGTGTCCCATTCCATCTGCTGGTTGACCGCGCAGGCCTGCGCCGCGAAGGCTTCGTTGATTTCCATCAAGTCCAGGTCCTGCGCCTTCCAGCCGGCCTTCTTGAGCGCGAGCTGCGAGGCGGGCACCGGGCCCATGCCCATGAGCGAGGGATCGAGGCCCGCGCTCGCATAGGCGCGGATCACGGCCAGCGGCGTGAGGCCGAGTGCGGCAGCGCGCGAGGCAGACATCACCAGCACCGCGGCGGCGCCGTCGTTCAGGCCCGAAGCGTTGCCGGCGGTCACCGAGCCGGCCTTGTCGAACGCGGGGCGCAAGCCCGCGAGCGCGTCGGCATTGGTCTTGCGGTTCACGAATTCGTCGGCCGCGAAGACGATCGGGTCGCCCTTCTTCTGCGCGATGCTGAAGGGAAGGATTTCGTCGTTGAAGCGCCCCGCATCCTGCGCGGCCGCGGCCTTCTGCTGCGAGGCGAGCGCGAGCGCGTCCTGCATCTCGCGCGTGATGCCATATTTCTTGGCCACGTTCTCGGCCGTGGTGCCCATGTGGTACTGGTTGTAGACGTCCCACAGGCCGTCCACGATCATCGTGTCGACCAGCTTCCAGTCGCCCATGCGCTGGCCGTTGCGCGAGTTGGGCAGCACGTGAGGCGCGGCGCTCATGTTCTCCTGGCCGCCAGCCACCACGATCTCGGCATCGCCGCACTTCACCGCCTGCGCCGCGAGCATCACCGCCTTCAGGCCCGAGCCGCAGACCTTGTTGATGGTGAGGCCCGGCACGCCGATGGGCAGCCCGGCCTTGATGACCGTCTGCCGCGCCGGGTTCTGCCCCGCGCCGGCCGCGAGCACCTGGCCCATGATCACTTCGGACACCGCATCGCCCGGCACGCCGGCCTTCTCGAGCAGCCCCTTCACCACGTGCGCGCCCAGTTCCGGCGCGGGCGTGCCGGCGAGTGCGCCGCCGAACTTGCCGACCGCCGTGCGTTGCGCGGCCACGATCACGATATCGTCTGACATGAGAGTCTCCTTGGGTTGATGCGAGAGCGAGAGAAGAAGCGAAGCGACGGCGCTGCGTTTCAGCGCGCCGGGCCGGCGGGCATGTGCACCTCGGTCGCGTCGAGCACCTGCTCGGGCTCTTCGGCCTCTGCCGTGCTCTCCCGGTTCAGGATGCGGTCCATGCGCGCGACGTCGAGATCGTCGGTCCACTTGGCGACCACGACGGTCGCGACGCCGTTGCCGATCAGGTTGGTGAGCGCGCGCGCTTCCGACATGAAGCGGTCGATGCCCAGGATGAGCGCGAGGCCCGCGACCGGTACATGGCCCACGGCCGACAGCGTCGCCGCCAGCACGATGAAGCCGCTGCCCGTGACACCCGCCGCCCCCTTCGAGGTGAGCAGCAGCACGGCCAGCAGCGTGAGCTGCTGCGTGAGCGACATGTCGGTGTTGGTCGCCTGCGCGATGAACACCGCTGCCATCGTCAGGTAGATCGAGGTGCCGTCCAGGTTGAACGAGTAGCCCGTGGGCACCACCAGGCCGACCACCGACTTTTTGGCGCCCAGGTTCTCCAGCTTGGCCATCATGCGCGGCAGCACCGATTCGCTGGACGAAGTGCCCAGCACGATCAAGAGCTCTTCCTTGATGTACTTGATGAACTTCCAGATGCTGAAGCCGTGCACCCGCGCAATGAGCCCGAGCACCACGAAGATGAAGAACAGGCAGGTCAGGTAGAAGGTAGCCATCAACTGGCCGAGCTGCAGCAGCGAGCTCACGCCGTACTTGCCGATGGTGAAGGCCATGGCACCGAAGGCGCCGATGGGCGCGACCTTCATGATGTAGCCCACGATCACGAAGAGCACGTGCGAGCCCTTCTCGATCACGTCGAACACCAGCGTGCCGCGGCCGCCGAACTTGTGCAGCGCAAAGCCGAACATCACGGCAATCAGCAGCACCTGCAGGATCTCGCCCTTGGCGAACGCATCGACCACCGTGTTGGGAATCACGTTGAGCAGGAAGTCGGTGGTGCTCTGCATCTTGCCGGGGCCGGTGTAGGCCGCGACGCTCTTGGCGTCGAGCTGGCTCACGTCCACGTTCATGCCGGCGCCGGGCCGCACGATGTTGATGATGACCAAGCCCACCACCAGCGCGATGGAGCTCACGATCTCGAAGTACAGCAATGCCAGGCCGCCGGTCTTGCCGACCTTCTTCATGTCTTCCATGCCGGCGATGCCAACCACCACCGTGCAGAAGATGATCGGCGCAATGATCATCTTGATGAGCTTGATGAAGCCGTCGCCCAGCGGTTTCATCGCGGCGCCGGTGTCGGGCCAGAAGTGGCCCAGCAGCACCCCGAGCACGATGGCGGTGATGACCTGGAAGTAGAGGGATTTGTAAAAGGGCTTGGGTGCGGCCTGAGAGTCCACGGATATCTCCTAGAAAATTTCTGGCGCCGGCGGCACACGGCCGGGCGCCTGCAAAACGGTCGACGGAGGGATGCAAACGCTGGCTGCCGCAGTGCGGCCCGGCAGTGCGAACGCGTCGGTCCGCCTGCCGGTTTCCCCAGGGTCAAGGTCGCCTGGGGATGTCGGTTTGTCTCCCGTGTCATGGCCGCACCTCATCGGGTCACGCGGCCGCTGCCTGAACCCAGCAATCGACATGCCATGCGCGAGCCGCCGTCCGAAGCTTGCTAAGTCGTTGATTTCATGAGGATCGGCGCCGCCCTTGACCCAACGGCCCGCCGAGGATCCGGATGCGCAGCCGGATGTCCGTCCGAACTGCCGGACCCGATGCCAAGGGCAAACCCTGAGTGACAAGGACCCGGCGGGCACCACTAGGACATTCGTCCAATGGCGCCAAAAGCCCCGCACGACGACAGTACGGGCTCCCCTTCAACCCTTCTTCAACCCTCAGCTTTTCGACAGGACCTTCATGAAAACCGCTCAACGCTTCAAGCTCGCCGCCGCTGCACTCGCCATCGGCCTTTCCTTCGCCACGGGCGCCGTCGCCGCGGACAAGCCCAGCGTGGTCATCGTCCACGGCGCCTTCGCCGACGGCTCCGACTGGGCCAAGGTGATCCCGCTGCTGCAGGCCAAGGGCGTGAACGTGGTGGCGGTGCAGAACCCGCTGACTTCGCTCGAAGACGACGTGGCCGCCGCCAAGCGCGCCATCGACGCGCAGCCCGGCAAGGTCGTGCTGGTCGGCCACTCGTGGGGCGGCTCGGTCATTACCGAGGCCGGCGCGAACGACAAGGTGTCGTCGCTGGTCTACATTGCGGCCTTCGCACCCGACGCGGGCCAGAACTCGGCCGAGCTCGGCAAGGACTATCCGGCCGCGCCCGGCTCCGCGCACATCAAGGCCGACGCGAGCGGCTTCCTCTCGCTCACGAAGGAAGGCATGGCCAAGCACTTCGCGCAGGACCTTCCCGCCGCCGCCACGTCCGTGATGACCGCGACGCAGGGCCCGATCCTGGGCAAGTCGTTCGAGCAGAAGCTGACCGTGGCCGCATGGAAGACCAAGCCTTCTTGGTACCTGGTCGCAAGCTCGGACCACATGATCCAGCCCGCGCTGCAACGCGACATGGCCAAGAAGATCGGCGCGACCGTCAGCACGGTGAACAGCAGCCACGTGCCGCAGCAATCGCAGCCGGCCAAGGTGGCGCAGGTGATTCTGGACGCGGTGAGCCATACCAAGTAAGGTGCCCGGCGTGCCGGCTGCGGCCGGCGCGCCTTCTTCCTTTCTCTTCTTGATTTTTCCTGTGCAGCCTGCGCCCCACATCCCGGTCTTCGACGCCATCAAGGCCCTTGCATTCGTCGGCGACCTGAGCATGGGGCAACCCATCGACCATTCCGCACGCACCGCGTGGATCGCCTCGCAACTGGCCGCCGCCATCGGCCGCGACCAGGCGGTGCAAGGCCATGCGGCCTGCGCGTCGCTCCTGCGATGGTCGGGTTGCACCGCGAATGCGCCCGAGTTTTCCGACCTGATGGGCGATGACGTCGGCGGGCGCCGCGCGATGCTCTCGAACGCATCGGCGAGCGCCGCGGCCGAGCTTGCGGCCTCCGTCGGTCCGATGGCGGAGATCCATTGCGAGGTCTCCGGCGATATCGCGCGAACGCTGGGCATGCCGCCCGAGGTCGAACGCACGCTGCGCCACATGTTCGAGACCTTCGACGGGCGCGGCAAGCCGCATGGGCTGCGCGCCTCGCAGATTCCCGAAGAGGTGTTCATCGTCTCGGTGGCCGGCGACCTTGAAATCTTCTCGCGCGTGCACGGCCTGAGCAACGCCTTGCGCTACATCGCCGACCGCGCCGATGCGCGCTATCCGGCCTTTGTGGTCGACGCCGTGCAGAAGCATGCGGTCGACTGGCTGCATGCGCTGGAGCAAGGCGCGGCAGCCGACATGCAGTCGCCCTCCAGCGCATTGCGCGAGGCAACCGCATCGCTCGAACTGATCGCCGACGTGATCGACCTCAAGCTGCCATGGATGACGGGCTTCTCGCGCCGCGTGGCCGATGCCGCGTTCGCTTGTGCAGCAGGCGTGGGGCTGGGCGATGTCGAACAGGGGCAGGTGCGGCGCGCGGCGCTCATCCATGGCATCGGTCGCGCGTCGGTGCCGAACGCTGTGTGGGATTCGCCGGGCGTGCGCAGCGAAGCCGACAAGGAGCGGCTGCGCCTCGTGCCCTACTGGACAGACCGCGCGGCACGGCGCATCGGCACGCTGCGCACCGAAGCGGAGATCGCTTCCTTCGTGGACGAGCGCCTCGACGGTTCGGGATTTTTTCGCGGCATCAAGGGACCGGCCATCGATGTGGCGGGCCGTGTGTTGGCGGTGGCGGCGCACTGGGTGTTGTTGCGCACCAGCCAGCCGGGGCAGGCTGCGCTCGATGAAGCCGATGCGATCGCGGCGCTGAAACGCGAGGCGGAACTGGGGCGGCTCGATGCGGCGGCTGTGGCTGTGCTGACGGGGCATCCGCAGGCTGCGGCCGTCACTGCACCTTCGAACGAAGCGGCCGCCCTTCTCTCCAGCCGCGAGATCGAAGTGCTCGGGCGCATCAGCCTGGGCGACAGCAACAAGGAAGCGGCGCGAGTTTTAGGCATCAGCCCGAGTACCGTGCGGGCGCACCTGGAGAACATCTTTCGCAAGCTTGAATGCACGACGCGTGCTGCGGCTACCTTGAAGGCGTTGACGCTCGGGTTGCTCTGAGTGTGCGCTGCCGTTCAGGGCGGGTGCACAGGCCACCGGGTACTCCCCTCCGCGAATGTCCCCCGGGGCTGCGCCCCTCCTCCTTGATTTCGCTGCGGGGAGCACCCGATGCCCTGCGCACTGGGGCACGCTACTGGTTATCGGCCGATCAACCTGTGCTCTGAAGACGAGCACGCCGATGGGGTGCCTTGCGCAGCGAAATCAAGGAGGAGGCCGCAGGCCGGGGGACATTCGCTTCGCCGCGTACCCCGTCGGCGTGATCGCCGCCCTGAACGGCTTTAGCCGAACGTGAACGCGTAAGCCTGCGCCCCACCGTCGAGAAACTCGATCTCGAACAGCCGGTTCTTCCCACTCTTCGTCTGACGAACGAGCTGGTAGAGCTTCTGCGCCTCGATGGTCCCGTAGCCCTGCGCGTCGGTGTCCGCGCCGTGGTCCGCGAGCGGTGGCTTGCCATCGATCAGCACGCGAAATCGAACCGGCTTGCCGTCGCCCGCCGGGCCGAGCACCAGGTGCAGGTCGCGCGCCTGGAAGCGATAGGCGATGCGGCTGCTCGCCTGGTTCGACACGGCGCGCTCGGGCTCCACGGTCCAGTCGCCGGCGAGCGCCCACTGGTTCGTGCGCAGCATCGCAGGGCTTTGGTAGACATGCGCGCGGCCGCTCACCAGACCGCCGGGCGATGCGAAGCCCTCCGCACGCTCTGCGCCCACATAGGTCTCGCCGGACATCGCGAGTTCGTCACCCGGCGCGGCCTGCGTGCCCTCACCCTTCGGTGCGACCACACCGGCCGGCAGGTTGCGCTGACCTGCTTCGGCAAGCAGTTGCTGGATGATCTGCTCGGCCTTGTCGTAGCGGTTCTCGCCGAACTGGTGATGGCGGATGCGCCCCTCTGCATCGATGAAATAGAACGCGGGCCAGGCCTGGTTGTCGAAGCCGCGCCAGATCTTGAAGTCGTTGTCGAGCGCCACCGGGAAGCCGATGCCCAGGTCCTTCGTCGCCTTGTGCACGTTGGCCGAACGCTTCTCGAAAGCGAACTCCGGCGAGTGCACGCCGAGCACGACGAGCCCCGCGTCCTTGTACTTCTCGGCCCACGCGCGAACGTAGGGCAGCGTGCGCAGGCAGTTGATGCACGAGTAGGTCCAGAAGTCGACCAGCACGACCTTGCCGCGCAGGGCCTCGGGGGTGAGCGGCGGCGAGTTGATCCATTCGGTCGCGCCGGCGAGCGAGGGGAACTGGCCTTCGATGCCGAGCTTGTGCACGGGGGCCGGCTCCGGGAGCACGGCGGCGGTCTTGACGAAACCGGTGTCCTGTTGCTGCGGAGTCGAATCGACCAGCGGCCTGGATGGCGGTTGTGGTTGCGGCTTCGGCATGTCGATCTTCTCCACGAGTGCTTTTTCGAGCGCCGATGTAGTGCCCACCGAGAGCTGGCTGAGCACGCCGGTGTCGAGCCCCAGCGCAATCGCGCCGACGCCCACCAGCACAGCTACACCCGCGACACGGCGCACCCATTCGCCCGTGTGCAGCGAACGCTTCATGACCGCGAACAGGCGTCCGCCGAACAGCAACGCTGCCGCCAGCGAGGTGCACGCACCGGCCGCATACGCGAGCAACAGCACCGTGGTGCCGACGCTCGCGCCGTTGAGCGCCGCGCCCGTCAGGATGAGCCCGAGGATCGGACCCGCGCACGGCGCCCACAACAGGCCCGTGCCGACGCCCAGCAGCAGCGGCGAGAACACCGAGGCCTTGGCTTGACCGTTAGGCTGCGATTCGGACAAGCGGATGCCCAGCGTCACCAGCGGCCGGCTCATGCGGTCGGCCAGGCTCGGGAAGAGCAGCGTCACGCCGAACAGCGCGAGCAGCGCGATGGCCGCGTAGCGCCCGTACTCGTTCACCGCGACCACCCAGCCGCCGCCGACCGCGGCCAGCGTGGCGATGGCCGCGAAGGCCACCGCCATGCCCATCAGCATCGGCAGGCCATGCGAGCGGAACGGGCGGTCGGCGCGTGCGAACACGAAGGGCAGCACCGGCAGGATGCAGGGGCTCAGGATGGTGAGCACTCCGCCGAGGTAGGCAATCAGAAGGAGCAGCATGGTTCGGGTCTCGTCTGTGGTGGTCGAAGTGCACCGTCGGGGCGTGCAGGGTCTTCACGGTCTCGACGCGCGAGCCGCGGGTTGTGAAATAAGGAGGGCGGGAGCTGCCGCGACACGCGCGGCATGGCTCCTTCAGGCGGGTCGCGTGGGCATGGTCAGGCGTGCCTCCAGTCCGCCTTCGGGGCGGTTCTGCAGCTTCAGCTCGGCGCCCATCGCCATCGCGAGCTGGTGCGCGATGGCAAGGCCCAGGCCCGTGCCGCCGGTGCTGCGGTTGCGCGAGCTTTCGACGCGGTAGAAGGGCTTGAGCACCGCGTCCAGTTCGTCGGGCGGAATGCCCGGGCCGTTGTCGACGACGGCGATGGAGAGCTGGCCTTCACCGGCTTTCACCCTCACACGCACGTCGCTGCCGAAGATGAGCGCGTTGTCGATCAGGTTCATGACGATGCGGCGCATCGCATTCGGCCGGCCCACGATGGGCGCGCCCACCCGGCCTTCGAGGTGCACCGTCTTGCCGGCGTCCTCGTAGTCGGCCTGCATGCTTTCGAGCAGCGCGTCGGCGTCCATGCGCAGCGGCGGCTCGGTGGCGCCGTGCAGCGTGCGCGCATAGGTCACGCCTTCGCGCACCAGCGAATGCATCGCGTCCAGGTCCTGGCGGAATTTGCCGCGGTCGTGCTCGTCGTCCATCATTTCGGTGCGAAGCCGCATCCGCGTGATGGGGGTCTGCAGATCGTGCGAGATGGCCGCGAGGATTTCCACGCGCTCGGCCATGTAGCCGCCGATGCGCTGCTGCATCGCGTTGAAAGCGCGCGCGGCGTGCGCCACTTCGGTCGGGCCTTCTTCCGCGAGCTTCTGCGGCTTGAGGTCGGGGCCCAGGTCGTCGGCCGCGGCGGCCAGGTCGGCCAGCGGCCGCGTGACCAGCCGCACCGCGAACCAGGCGCAGACGGCCAGCACCAGCAACTGGATCGCCAGCAGCCACATGACCCAGCTGGACACCGGCATGCCCACGCGACGCGCGTGCACGACGACCGAGGACCCGTCGGTCATGCGCACCTGGATTTCCAGGCCCTCGGGCGGCTGGAGCACCTCGCCGACCTTGACGATCTCGAAGGGGCGCATGGCCTCCACGATGGCCGTGGCGAACTGCTGCGACAACAAGGACCGGGGCGGCACGCCCTCGGCCATGCCGCCCAGCACGAAGCGGTAGTTGCGCCGCTCCAGCTTCTCGAGCCAGGCCGGGCGTTCGGCAGCGGGCAGGCGGTCGAGGATGGCGACCGAGCTGGCGATGTCGCGCTCGATGCCGATCATCATCAGCTCGCGCATCGCCATGTCGCGCTCGTAGCGGATGGCGGCGAAGGTGAGCAGTTGGGCGATCGCCAGGCCCACCACGATGATCAGCGTCACGCGGGAGAACAGCGATCGCGGCGCCAGGCGGCGCAGGCTGCCGGAGGTGCCGGCAGGTGGATTCACGACGACGGGGCTGGCGGGTGAGGTGGACATGGGCTCGTTTATAGACCCGGGCCTCGCCGGAAAGCCCATCGCATGTATCGCAGTGTGTTCAGCAGCAAGAAGCGACATGGAACATTACCCGTTCGGCCCCGTCGTTCGCTCGCTCAGACCACGTTGATGGTGACGTCGATGTTGCCGCGCGTGGCCTTGGAGTACGGGCAGGTCTGGTGCGCCGCATCCACCAGCGACTGGACGACGTCGCGCTCGATGCCGGGCACGCTGACGTTCAGGCGGGCCTTCAGGAAGTAGGCGCCGTCGGTGTTGGCGAGGTCGACTTCGGCGTCCACGGCCAGGTCGGCGGGCAGCTTGATCTTGAGCTTGCCGGCAGCGAGGCCCATCGCGCCGATGAAGCAGGCGGACCAGCCGGCGGCGAAGAGCTGCTCGGGGTTGGTGCCGGTGCCCGGGCCGCCGGGGGACGAGAGCTTGACGTCCAGGCGGCCGTCGCTGCTGGTCGAGGCGCCGTCGCGGCCGCCGGTGGTGTGGGTCTTGCCGGTGTAGAGGATCTTTTCGGTGGAGGTCATGGTGTTTCCTTGGAAGGGTTGGTTGGGAACGGACCGGATTGTTGGGCCGCTCCCGCCCTCCGGGAGCACCTTGCGTATGCCTTTGTATCTGCCGAAGAAACTCACACAGTACGTTTCACACTGGCCGCTCGGCATCGCGCGGACGCGTGCGCATTTCCTTCGCCAGGTGTTTCCACGGCAGCTGCGACGGATCGGCGATGAAGGGCCCGGGCGAGCGCACCACGAGGATTTCCTCGGCCATGGCGGCGAAGTCGGCGCGAAAGTGCACCGAGCTCTTGTTCACGAGGATCTTCATCGTCTCGGGCGCGATGCCGACGGTGCGGTACATGTTCCGGTCGAGCAGCTGCGCCTTGGCCGAGCTCACCGCGATACGCACACCGCCGATGCGCAGGCACGCCATCGGCCCGAGATCGGAGGCCTTGCCGTTCATCATCGGACCGCCGTAGACGAACTGGCCGCCGGACAGCGCTTCGACCTGGAAGGAGCCGCGCAGCGGCGCATCGCCCTCGACCTGCGGACAACCGCCCAGGCCGATGTCGATCCATGCGCCCACGCCCGCCGCATGCGCTGCCGCTGCGGCGGCGGGGTCGCAGATGAGGCCCAGCGCCGCGTCCTGCGCGCCGTGCCTGAGCAGCGCGCGCAGCAGGCCCGTTGTGTTGGAGTCGCCGCCGACGCCGGGGTTGTCCTGCGTGTCCGCGAGGATCACCGGTCGCGTGGCCGTTTGCGCGACCTGCATCGCGCGCAGCACCGCGGCATCGGGCTCCTCGAACCGCACCGCCCATTGGTGCTCGGGGTGGCAGATGCGAGAGAACAGCGCATCGACGGCGCGTTCGATGCGTGCCGCGTCGAAGCCGTAGCCCCAGACCACCGGGCCGCATTCCGCGAAGTCGGAGGCCGGAAAGCCCGGCGCGAAGGAGAGCGAGAGCACGCCTTCCTTTTCCAGTTCTTCGAGCAGGTCGTACATGCCGCGCGCGGGCTGCATCATGGTGGACATGCTGTTCACCGGAATGAGGAACGGCACGCGCCGTGCCACGCGGTGCGCCGGCTTGTCGCTGCCGGTGAGCGCAAGCAGCAACTCCCCGGCCCGCCGGCCCGTGTCGGCCATGTCGATGTGGGGATATGTGCGGTAGGCCACCAGCCCGTCCGCGAGCGCGAGCATCTGCGTGGTGACGTTGGCGTGCGAATCGAGCGAGACCACGATCTTCATCTGCGGGCCCACCACCGCGCGGATGCGGGCGAGCAGTTCGCCTTCGCCGTCATCGAGGTGCTGCGCGACCATCGCGCCGTGCAGGTCGAGGTAGATCGCATCGAACGACGCCGTCTTCACCGCCTCGACGATCTCGCCCGCGATGCGCTCGTAGGCATCGGTGGTCACATGCGCCGAGGCGCCCGCGCCGGCCCAGATGACGGGCGTGACGGCATGCCCCTTCTCGCGCACGAAGTTGATGAAGCCGCTCGCGGGCAGGTTCACGCCGAGCAGGCCGAAGAGACCTTCACCGCGCACGAGCCCCGGAAAATCTTCGCCGCGCACGAAGCTGTCGTACGAGGCCACGGTGGGCGCGAAGGTGTTGGTCTCATGCTGGAAACCGGCGACGAGGATGTTCATCATCATTGGGCAGTCAGTTGAATGGAACGGGCCATCTTCTTGAACTTCTCCGTCTCGTCGACGTAGAACTTCGCGGAGGCGGCAAGGGGTTGCGGCTTCATCGGCACCGTGCCCGAGAGCGCGAGCGCCTTGACCATCTCGGGCGACTGGATCGCCTGCTGCGAGGCCTCCAGCAGCACGCGAAGCCGGTCGTCCGGAATGCCCGCCTTGGCCATCACCGCCAGCCAGATGGAGTGCACGAACTCGCTCTTCCTGGCGATGCCGCTCTCGGAGATGGCGGGCACATCGGGCAACGTGCGCATGCGCTGGGTGTCGAGCACGTCGATGGCCTTGATCTTGCGGCTTTCGAGCAGCTGGATCGACGCACCCAGGTTCGGCAGGATCGTGATGTCGATCTGCTGGCCGACCAGGTCCTGCATCATCGGCGTGGCGCCCTTGTAGGGCACGTGCAGCAGCTTGGCGCCTGTCGTCTGCGCGAGGTATTCGGAGACGATGTGGTACATCGAGCCGTGCCCCGGGCTGCCGAAGGTGAGGCTCTGGCTGCCGGGCTTCTTCGCGGCGGCGATCAGTTGTTCGAGCGATGCATACGGCAGGTCGTTGCGCGCCATCACCACCAGCGGATGCGTGGAGATCGGTGCGACGAGCGCGAGCTCTTCGGGCTTGTACTTCGCCGACGCGTTGGACAGCGGCGCGAGGATCGCCTCGTTGGGCGAACCCATGATGAGCGTGTAGCCGTCGGCCGGCTTGCTCAAGAGGCGCTGCACGGCGAGCGCGCCGCCCGCGCCCGGCAGGTTCTCGATGATGAGCGGCTGGCCGAGCGCCTTCGCCATCGACGGCTGCATGGCGCGCGCGAGCACGTCGGCGGGGCCGCCGGGTGGGAACGCGACGAGCATGGTCACGGGCTTGGAGGGGAACGCCTCCGCGGCGAGTGCCGGGCCGGCGGCCGTCGCGCTGACGAGCAACGCGGCCGCAAGGGCGGCGATGCCCGCGAACGCACGGGCGATGGGGGTCTTCGGAATGTCTCTCATGGGGTCCTCTTCTTTCCAGACTGCGTGGGGCGTGGGGCGTGGGGCGGGCGGTGGGCGCGGGGAATCGCGTGGAACAAATTGTTCGGCGTAGCATCTGTTCGAGCAACAGCAACTTTTTGACCACTTCGTTGCCCACCAGGCAACGACTCGAGGATCGAACACCATGCGCGACATCAACCAGAAGCGGCTGAAGTACTTCCACGAAGTGCTGGTTCACGGCTCGATCCGCGGCGCGGCCGATGCGCTGAACACCGCGCCCTCGGTCATCACGCGGCAGGTGGCATTGCTCGAAGAAGAACTGGGCCTGCTGCTCTTCGAGCGGCAGGCGCGCGGCGTTGCGCCGACCGATGCCGCGTTCCATCTGCTCGAGTACTGGCGCGGCTGCCAGGCGCACCAGGAGCAACTGACCGAGCGGCTGCGCGCCATCGAGTCGATGGATGCGGGCACCGTGCGCATCGTCGCGAGCGAAGGCTTTGTCGACGGATTGATGGCACAGGTGGTCGCGCCGTTCTGCGCGACGCACCCGAAGCTGTCGGTGGTGCTCGATGCGTTGCCCGCGAGCGAGCTGATCGCCGAAGTGGTGAGCGATGCCGCGCACATCGGCCTGGCCTACAACCCACAGTCGGATGCGCAGCTGCAGTTCGTCGCCAGCGCCGCCGCGCCCGCCAAGCTGCTGGTGCGCACGGGGCATCCGCTCACGAAGATCGCGGGCCCGCTGCAGATACGGCAGCTCGCCGGCTACCCGCTGGGCCTGATGCCGCCAGGCTACGGCGTGGGGCGGCTCGTCGAACTGCTCGAGTACGCGGAGCATGTGAAGCTGCACCCGAGCCTGCGCAGCAACTCGGTGGTCGGCCTCAAGCGCTTCGTGCGCACCACCGATGGCGTGACCTTCATCGGTGCGGGCCTCGCGGCGGCGCCGGAGATCGAGGCGGGGCACCTTGTTGCGCTCGACCTGGCGCATCCGCTGTGCAAGTCGGCGCAGGTGCGGCTGATGGTGCGCCAGGGGCGGCCGTTGCCGGTGGCTGCCGAGCGGCTGCTCGCGGAAATACGGCAGGGCTTCTCGGTGTTCGCAAGCGCGCGTACGCCGGAGAAGAGAGTGCGACGCCGTTGAAACGTAGTGTGTGGATTTCTCGCGTCGATACACAGGCATACAGCCTTCGGATCGCAGAGGGGAAGCACGGCCAAAGATGCGCCCGTCCGTTCATTCGGGCGGCCCGCAAGGCCTCTTCACTTCACCCTTACTCGACGAAAGATCACCATGTCTTCTGTGTCTACCGCGCCCACACGGCGCCACTTCTTCGCCACCACCGCCGTCGCGGGTGCCGCCGGTTTCGGGCTGCTCTCCAACCCGGCGTTCGCGCAGGGTTCGGGCGCCGCGGCTGGCGCCGATGTTCCCGCCACGACGAAGCCCCGCGCGCCGACCGGCGACACGTCGATCCGCCCCTTCCGCATCCATGTGCCCGAGGCCGTGCTGGTCGACCTGCGCCGCCGCATCCAGGCCACGCGCTGGCCCGACCGCGAGACGGTCAATGACCAGACGCAAGGCGTGCGGCTCGAAAAACTGCAGCCGCTGGTGCGTTACTGGGGCACGGGCTACGACTGGCGCAAGGTGGAGAAGCGCCTCAACGCCCTGCCCCAGTTCATCACCGAGATCGACGGGCTTGACATCCAGTTCGTGCATGTGCGCTCGCGCCATGCGAATGCCATGCCGCTGGTCATCACGCACGGCTGGCCGGGCTCGGTGATGGAACTCCTGAAGGTCATCGGCCCGCTCACCGACCCGACGGCGCACGGCGGACGCGCGGAAGACGCCTTTCACCTCGTGCTGCCCTCGATGCCCGGCTACGGCTTCTCTGGCAAGCCGCAAAGCACCGGCTGGGGTGCCGACCGCATCGCGACCGCCTGGGACGTGCTGATGAAGCGCCTGGGCTACACGCGCTATGTGTCGCAGGGCGGCGACTGGGGTTCGGTGGTCGCCGACAAGATGGCGCGCCAGGCGCCGCAGGGGCTGCTGGGCATCCACGTGAACATGCCCGCGACCGTACCGCCGGACGTGGCGAAGGCGCTCAACAACGGCGACCCCGCACCGGCCGGTCTCTCGGAGAAGGAAAAAGCCGCATTCGAATCGCTCAAGTACCTCTACACCAGGGGCGGCGGCTACGCGGCCATGATGGTGACGCGCCCGCAGACCCTGGGCTATGCGCTGGAAGATTCGCCCGCGGGCCTGGCCGCCTTCTTCTACGACAAGTTCAACGAGTGGACCTACAGCGGCGGCGATGCCGACAAGGCACTCACCCGCGACGAGATGCTGGACGACATCACGCTCTACTGGGTGACGAAGACCGCGACCTCGGGCGCGCAGCTCTACTGGGAAAACAACGCCAACAACTTCAACGCGGTCGATATCTCGATCCCCGCGGCGGTGACGGTGTTCCCGGGCGAGATCTACCGCGCGCCGAAGAGCTGGACCGAGCGGGCCTACCGCAACCTGATCTATTTCAACGAGGTGGACAAGGGCGGCCACTTCGCGGCCTGGGAGCAGCCGGAGCTGTTCGCGGTCGAGATCCGGGCGGCGTTCAGGTCGCTGCGATAGCGGCCTGGCCGGGCGGAGGGCGCGAAACATAGTGTCGCGACCTCCGCCTGCAGATACTTGCGCATACAAACCCCCTGCCCGTTCGCGGCGGCCGGGATACATTCCGGCTGCGGCGCACTTCATACCTCACACACAGCCATGACTCCCAAGACCTCCGACCACATCCTCATCGTCGACGACGACCGGGAAATCCGCGAACTGCTCACGACCTACCTGGTCAAGAACGGCCTGCGCGTGGTGGCAGTGCCCACCGGCCGGCACATGCGCGCGGCGCTGGAGGAGTCGGGGCCCTTCGACCTCATCATCCTGGACCTGATGCTGCCGGGCGAAGACGGCCTCACGCTGTGCCGCGACCTGCGCACCGGCAAGTACAAGGCCACGCCGATCCTGATGCTCACCGCCCGCAGCGAAGAGGCCGACCGCATCCTCGGCCTAGAGATGGGCGCCGACGACTACCTGGCCAAGCCTTTCTCCGCACGCGAACTGCTCGCGCGCATCCGCTCGGTGATGCGGCGCACGCGCATGCTGCCGCCGAACATGGGCGCGGTCGAGCCGTCGCAGAAGCTGGCCTTCGGCGACTGGCATGTGGACACGGTGGCGCGCCACCTGCTGGACGACAGCGGCACGATGGTGGCGCTGAGCGGCGCCGAGTACCGCCTGCTGCGCGTGTTTCTCGACCATCCGCAGAAGGTGCTGAGCCGCGACCAGCTGCTGAGCCTTACCCAGGGCCGCGAAGCGGAGCTCTTCGAGCGCTCGATCGACCTGCTCGTGAGTCGCCTGCGCCAGCGCCTGCGCGACGACGCGCGGGAGCCGCGCTACATCAAGACGGTGCGAAGCGAGGGTTATGTCTTCGCTTCGGCCGTCGAGGCGCGGGACGACTGAGGTTCATCCCGCTGCCGCCTCATCCGGGCCTCATCCGGCGCGGCGCGCCGAGAGCAGCAATTCCCAAGTCGCTTCGGCGAACTCCTTCGGTGCTTCTTCGGGCAGGTTGTGCCCGGCGTTCTCGACCACGCGGTGCGAGCGCGGGCCGCTGAACTTCGCCGCGGTCGACTTGCCATCGGTGGCCGGCACCACGCCATCGGCCTTGCCGTCGAGTGTGATGGTCGGCACGGCGATGGCGGGCAGCGCCGAGAGCCGGCGTTCGACGTCCGCGTATGCCGCGCAGCCGTCCGCTGCGCCCAGGCGGTGGCGGTACGAATGGATCACCACGTCGACATAGTCCGGGTTGTCGAATGCGGCAACGTGGCGGGCCAGCGTGGCCTCGTCGAAATGCCAGTTCGGCGAATTGCGCAGCCAGATGGTCCGCGCGATCTCGCGGCGGTTGGCAATGAGGCCGGCGCGTCCACGTTCGCTCAGGAAATAGTGCTGGTACCAGATGCCCGACTCGACCGACGGCGCGACCGGCAGGCTCGCCTTCGCGATGTCCTGGATCAGGTAGCTGTTGACCGACACGAGGCCTGAAACGCGCTCGGGCCACAGCGCCGCTGCGACGCAGGCCGCGCGCCCACCCCAGTCGTAGCCGGCGAGCACCGCGCGATCGAGTTTCAGCGCATCCATCAGCGCGACGACATCGACGCCGATGGCCGCCTGCTGACCGGAACGTGGCGTGGCGCTGTCGATGAAACGCGTGGAGCCATGACCACGCAGGTACGGAACGATCACGCGCGCGCCGCGTGCGGCGAGCATCGACGCGACCTCCACGAAGCTGTCGACCGAATACGGAAAGCCGTGCAGCAGCAACACCGGCGGCCCATCGGTGGGCCCGGCTTCGAAGTAGCCGACATCGAGCACGCCGGCCTTGACCTGCCGTACCGGCCCGAGCTGGAAAGCTGCGCCCGCATGGGCCGAGCTCATCGACGCGAACTGCGCCGCAACCACGCCGGCGGCGGCCGTGGCCAGGAAGCCGCGGCGGTTGTGTTGGATCTCTTTGAACATGGATGAACCTTCTGCCCGCTTCATGCGCGGGCGCGTTTGCGAGGGCCCGCAAACTCGCGGGCCGTGATGCATTGGCAACTCACCGGGTTGCGGACTTCATGGGCGAAGCCACCGGCAAAGAAGAGGAGCGCGAACCAGAGCTTCTTCATCTCAACCTCCGGGAGCAGCAGCAGCAGCAGCAGTAGCAGCGGCGGCAACGGCCGGCGACGGCTCGGCCAGCAGCGCCTGGATCTTTTTCTCGGTCGTGCCGTAGCTGCCTTCGCCGAAGTGCGAATAGACGATCTTTCCCTGCTTGTCGATCAGGTAGACCGCGGGCCAGTACTGGTTGTTGAAGGCCTTCCAGGTGCCGTAGCTGTTGTCCTGCGCCACGGCGTGCTGGATCTGCAGGCGCTTGATCGCTTCCTGCACGTTCTTGGTCGACTTCTCGTAGGCGAACTCGGGCGTGTGCACGCCCACGACGACGAGGCCCTGGTCCTTGTACTTCGCGTTCCAGTCCTTGACGTACGGCAGATGGTTGAGGCAGTTGATGCAGGTGTAGGTCCAGAAGTCGACGAGCACGACCTTGCCGCGCAGCTCCTTGAGCTTCAGCGGCTCGGAGTTGAGCCACTTGTCGATGTTCTGGAATTCGGGCGCCTGCTGCGCGGCACCCGCGGGGACGTCGCCGCCGGGCGGCGGTGCGGCGAACGTGAGAACGGCAACCGAGGCCGCGACCGCCGCAACGGCGAGAACTACATTGGATCGAATGCTCATGATGGTTTCCTGGACACGGAAGTGGGAGGGTGGTTGGCGAAAGAACGAGCGGATTGTTCGCCGCTCACCGCCTCTCGGGCACACATTGCGTATGCCTCTGTGTCGGCCTTGAAACCGAACACACTACGTTTCACAACGCGGCGGATTTCGCTCTCTGCAAGGCCTCCGGAAAATTCGAAATTGGCCTACAGACACCCGATCTCCAAGGGAACATCGTCGGGCCATGACACACCCGATCGAACTCATCATCGAGGAGCCGGTGCCCGGCTCGTTTGTGTGGCGGCTGCTGGAAACCGATGCGAACGGCGCGAACCCGACCGTGCTTCGCAGCGCCTTCGATGCGGCCGACAGCTACGAGGCCGCGCTGGCTTCGGGGCAACGCGCCCTGCACAGCGAAATACGCAACATCGCCGCCGGCGCGCACTGAAGCGCGGCGCTGTCGCCCCATCTCCACCGCCATCTCTTGAAGAGAAGGCGCTCACATGCGCACACGCCAGCCGCGGCGCGTCAGCATGTGCTTACGGCTGGTTCACGAGGCGTCCTACCACCCGCGCGTCGGCGCTTCCTAGGATGTTTTCCAGGCGCCGGACCCGACGCAACAACCAACACCGGCGTCAAGGAGATGACCATGCAAAAGTTCCTGCGGATATGCGCGACCGCGTCGTGCCTCATGGCGCTTGCTGCCCATGCGCAAACAACCCCGCCTCCGGCGGCAACGATGGACCCCGCCGTGGCGGAACTCAAGGCCGGCCGCGACAAGATCGCCGCCGACTACAAGGCCGACAAGGCCGCCTGCGATGCCATGAAGGACAACGCGAAGGATGTCTGCGTCGAAGAAGCCAAGGGCAAGGAAAAGATCGCCAAGGCCGAACTCGACCAGAAGGTGCGGCCCAGCGACAGCAATGCGCGCAAGGTGGCCGAGGCCAAGGTCGAAGCGGCCTACGACATCGCCAAGGAGAAGTGCGACGACCAGAAGGGCGATGCCAAGTCGGCGTGCGTGAAACAGGCCAAGGCCGAAGAAAGCAAGGGCAAGGCCGACATCAAGGCGATGAAGAAGTAGCAGCAGCAGCCGGCGCACTCGCGCCCTGGCGGAACTGCCTTGGCGTGACGCCGATCTGCTGGCGGAAGCGCCGGCTGAAATAGTCGGCATCGCTGAAGCCGCATTGCTGCGCGATGTCGCCGATGCGGACGCTGGAGGTCAGCAGCAGTTCCTTCGCGCGTTCCAGCCGCCGCTCGGTGACGAGTTCGGTGAAGGTGCGATCGGTCTGCTTCTTGAGCAGGTGCGCGAGGTAGTTGGGCGACAGCATCGCCGCAGCCGCGGCGTCGTTGAGCGACATCTCTTCGCTCAAGTGCTCGCGCACATAGCGCATCACACGCTGCAGCGCATCGCGCCGCGAACTGCGGCCGCTGTGACGTGCAGCCTGTTCGAGCAACGCCGCCTCGTGCCGCTGGCAGGCCAGTGCGACGAGCTGCAGCAGGATGCCGCGTATCGCGCCCGCTGCGGCGAAACCGCGTGCGCGGTTGAGTGCGGAGAGTTCATCGAGCCAGCGCAGGATGCGCGCGAAATCCGCTTCGTCGAACGAGAAGTCGACGTACTCTTGGAACAGGAACGGCGCGAGTTCGGGATGACGCGCCACGGACACTTCCTCGAGGTCGAGCGGCTCGACGGCCAGTTCGGGCCAGAGAAATCCCTGGTCGAAATTCACGATGGCGTAACGCGCGCCGACGGGATGCGGTACCACATGCACCCGGTACGGCAGCACGAAGCTCAGGTGCCCCGCGCGGAACGGCCGCACCGCGCCGCCGATGAGTTGCTGCTCGCCGCCCTCGATGCTCACCTGGATCTGGAAGTACTCGTGCCGGTGCGGCCGCGCGAGCACGTCGCGCGCGCCTTCGAAGCGGATGTCGAAGTCGAGATGGTTCGCGCGCTCCTGCATGCCGTAGAGGCGGGAGCTGGAGGAACTGGACGGGGGCGCCGGCATGGCGCGATGGTAGCGAGAGGCGGCGCGATCGCTCCGGGGTGCGTGTTGCCTGAGTCCTGTTTTTGCGTAGATGCGTGCGGCGCGGCGGCCGCGCGCCATTCCAGAATCGATGACGCGCTTTCAGCAACACCCCCAGAAGGAGACACAGAACATGTCCAACCCATCGTCACGTCGCGGCCTGCTGGCCGGTTCGGCCGCCATGGCCACCGGCGCCATTGCCGGTTGTGCGCTGCCCGCAGGCGCCGCGCGCACGGCGCCCACGCCTTTCGATGTCGCCGTATCGACCGTGCCGATCGTCGGCAGCGAACAGGTGTACCCGGTGCGCCGCATCTATTGCATTGGCCGCAACTACGCCGCCCATGCGCGCGAGATGGGCTCGGACCCGACGCGCGAGCCGCCCTTCTTCTTTCAGAAGCCGGCCGACGCGATCCAGGTCGTGACGCCGGGCAAGGTGGCCGATCATCCCTACCCCACGCTCACCAAAAACTACCACTACGAGGTGGAGCTGGTCGTCGCGCTGGCCAAGGGCGGCAAGAACATTCCGGCGGCGAGCGCGCTCGACCACGTGTACGGCTACTCGCTCGGCCTGGACATGACGCGCCGCGACCTGCAGCGCGAGATGGGCGACCAGAAGAAGCCGTGGGAAATCGGCAAGAGCTTCGACCACTCGGCACCCATCGGGCCGATCCATCCGGTGGCGAAGGTCGGCCATTTCGCCGATGGTGCGATCTGGCTCAAGGTGAATGGCGAAACGAAGCAGAACGCCACGCTCAAGTACATGATCTGGTCGGTCGCCGAGCAGATCAGCCGCCTGTCGCAGGCCTTCGAGCTGATGCCCGGCGACATCATCTACTCGGGCACGCCCGAGAACGTGGGGCCGGTGGTGCGCGGGGACCTGATCGAGATCCACATCGACGGTTTGCCGAACCTGTCGGTGCGGATCGTCTGAGCCCGGCCGGGCTTACTTGCGCACTTTCTCGATCTCGGCCATCAGCTCCTTGACGGTGGCTTCGCCCACCGAGGCCGAGTACTTGTCGATGACGGGCTTCACCTTCGCGCGGAGCTTGGCCATTTCGTCCGGCGGCAGCTCGGAGACGGTCATGCCGGCCTTCTTGAGCGCATCGAGCGCGCTGTCGGCCGCGCCGCGCGAGGCCTGGCGCTGGAACGCGGTCGACTCGGTCGCGGCCTCGGAGATGATCTTCTTCTCTTCCGCGCTCATGCCGTCCCAGGTCTTCTTGCTGATCAGAAGCGCCTGCGGGTTGTAGATGTGGCGGGTCTGGGTGATGTACTTCTGCACCTCGGCGAACTTCGACGAGAGGATCGTCGTGTTCGGATTCTCCTGCCCGTCGACCGCTTTCTGGTCGAGCGCCGGATAGAGCTCGGGGAACGGCAGCGGCGTGGCATTGGCGCCCAGCGCGCTGAAGAGGTCGATGTAGATCGGCGACTGGATGACGCGGATCTTCAGCCCCGCGATGTCGTCCGCCTTCACGATCGGCCGCTTGCTGTTGGTGAGGTTGCGAAAGCCCAGGTCCCAGTAGCCCAGGCCGTGCAGGCCCTTCTCTTCGAGCTTGGCCATCAGCCTCTGGCCGAAGGGCCCATCGGTGACGGCATCGGCCTCCTTGCCGTTGTTGAAGAGAAACGGAAAGTCGTAGGCCGCGAACTCCTTCACCTGCGCGGAGAGGATGCCGGCGTTGAGCACGGTGATCTCGACCGTGCCGCCCTGCAATGCAGACACGGTCTGCAGGTCGCCGCCGAGCGAGCCGCCTGCGAACAGCTTCACCGTGATCTTGCCGCCCGACTTGGCCGCGACGACGTCGGCGAACTTCTGCGCGCCCTGCGCCTGCGGATGGCCGGTCTGGTTCTGGAACGCGAACTTGAGCGTGCGCTCCTTGACCTGCGCGAACGCGCTGCCGGTGGCGAATGCGGCAGCGGCGGCAACGGTGGCCAGCATCGCGAGCTTGCGGATCGAATCTCTCTTCATGGCTTGTCTCCTTTTGTGTGAGCCGGTCTAGGCTCTTTTCTTGAACAACGCCGATGCGCCGCTGGCACGCGCGACGTCTTCGGCGGTCTGAAGAAGCGCCGGCCCGAGCGCCTCCATCCGTTGCGGCGTCAGGCGGCTGAGCGGGCCCGCGATGGTGACGACGCCGATGGCCGTGCCGCCGGCGCCGCGCACCGGCGCGGCCATGGCCGTCATGCCCGGCGCGAACACTTCGTTGATCATGCTGAAGCCTCGCTGGTGCGCGGCCTTCACGAAGGCCATCACGGCCTTGATGGAAGTGGGCGCCTTGGGGCCGTAGTCCTGCGGCGTGCCCAGTCCCTTCCTGGCGACAAGCACGGTGGCGGCGTCCTCGCTCATCGTCGAGAGCCATGCGTGGCCGGCCGCGCTGCAAGAAAGGTTGACCGACAGGCCCATGTCCGGGTCGTAGCGCAGGCCCCGCGTGGCGCCTTGCGACTTGGCCACGAAGGTCAGGTCGTCGCCATCGACGACCGCCAGCCGCACCAGTTCGCCCGAGGCCGAGGCCAGCTGGTCGAGCAGCGGTTGCGCGATGTCGACGATGCCCGAGCGGCTCAGGAACGACAGGCTGATCGAGACGAGCTTGATGGTCAGTACGTAGTGGCCATCGCGCGGGTCCTGCCGCACGTAGCCGCAGCGGATCAGTTCCGTGAGCAGGCGGTGCGACGCGCTCAGCGGAATCTGCAATTCGCCTGCCAATGTCGAGAGCGCACAGCCCTCCGGATGTTCGGCCAGGTATTCCAGCACGTTGAAGCTGCGTTCCAGTATCCCGCTCATATCGCTCTCTCCGAATTTCGTTTCACAGACACCGGCGATCTTGCCCGGCGCAAGCCTAACAGATGGAAGGAAGGGATTTCCATAGTGGAAACGCTTTCCAAGAAAATCTATGATCGCGCCCAATCGGTTTTTCCATCTTCCTTGAGGACCCCCTGTGAAACTTCTTCGTACGCTTGCCATTGCCAGCTTCTGCGTCGGCCTCGCCGCCCCGTCATGGGCGCAGCAGGATCGCGTGATCCGCTTCGGCCACCTGAACAACGCCGACCACCCCGTGAGCTTCGGCGTCAAGCGATTCGCCGAACTGCTCGCAGCCAAGAGCGGCGGCAAGATGAAGGTCCAGGAATTCCCCGCCTCCCAACTGGGCAACGAGATGCAGCAGCAATCGGCCCTGCAAGGCGGCGTGCAGCAGATGTCCGC
>NZ_JAUSSG010000012.1 GCF_030812215.1 Variovorax boronicumulans
GTCGCAGACAGCGGGGTCGCCTTTTCTTTGCTTACTTTCTTTTGGCGAAGCAAAAGAAAGTGAGTCGCCCGCCGGGGCGAGACCCGGCCTCGAAAAGCAAACTAGGCAGCCAGCCAATGAACGCTGAAGAGCTTCTCAGGATCCGTCCAAACCGCCCCCGGCCGAAACCCGGCACGAACAGCCAACGCACGAAGCCCATCCACAGTGAACTTGTGCGAGTACTCCGTATGAATGGTCTCCCCCTCCTCGAACCCAAACCGTTCCCCATTCAAAGAAACGCTCTGAACCCGCCGGCTCACAAGATGCATCTCGATCCGCTGACGAGGCGCGTTATAGAACGCCGCGTGCGCAAACCCATCCAGATCGAAATCAGCATCGAGCTCCGCATTCGCCCGACGCAGCAGGTTCAGATTGAACTGCGCAGTCACGCCTTGCGCATCGTTGTAGGCCGCATGCAACCGATCCGGCGCTTTCACCAGATCGACACCGATCAAGAGCCCCCCGCCCCGCAGCATCCGCGCCGCAAGCTGCAGAAAAGCCAGCGCTTCATCGGGCTCGAAATTCCCGATCGTCGACCCCGGGAAAAAACCAACGCGACGACCCGAGCCAGCCATCGGCGCAGGCAGCACCAGGGGCATCGTGTAGTCCGCGGCAATGGGCTGCACCACAAGCGCCGGATAGTCCGCCTTCAACCGCTCCGCGGCCGCTTCGAGGTGCGCCCCCGAAATGTCGATCGGCAGATAACGCTTGGGCGCCTCGAGCGCATCGAGCAAGAGCCGCACCTTCGTGAGCGACCCCGCACCGAACTCCACGATCTCCGCGTTCGGCCCGACCTGCTCGGCGATCTCCCCTGCGCATTCGCCAAGGATGCGCAGCTCGGTGCGCGTCGGGTAGTACTCGGGCAGTTCGCAGATGCGATCGAACAGCTGCGAGCCGGCCGCGTCGTAGAAGAACTTGGGCGAGATGCTGCGCGGCGTGCGCGACAGCCCCGCCTGCATCTCCCGACCGAACTCGGACAGCGGCACGACAGCCGCCGGCGCGCGCTGTTGTGGCGACTGCTGCGAGGTCTTCGAAGCAACGAACGAAGACAGCGACGAAGAGGAGGTTGGATTGCGCATGATCAAAGGTCTTTCGCGAGCCGCAGCCCCGTGAATTGCCAGCGCGCCGCCGGCGGAAAGAAGTTGCGATAACTCGGCCGCGCGTGCCCGGCCGGCGTGGCGACGCTGCCGCCGCGCAGCACCAGCTGCCCCACCATGAACTTGCCGTTGTATTCGGCCGCGATGCCGGGCATCGGGCGAAAGCCCGGGTACGGGTCGTACGAGGAGCGCGTCCACTGCCAGACGTGGCCGGTCATCTGCGTGATGCCGGGTGCGTCGAACGCGGCCTCCCATTCGAACTCGGTCGGCAGCCGCGCGCCGGCCCATTCGGCATACGCGGCGGCCTCATAGAAACTCAATTGCGACACCGGCGCATCTGCTTCCATCGGTCGCACGCCATGCAGGCCGAACACATGCCATTCGGCAGCGCCTTGCTGCTGCGTGCCGAGGTTCAGGCGCGGATCGTCGGCGGCAAGCCAGTACGCGGGGTGACGCCAGCCATTGGCCTGCACCGCCGCCCATCCGTCGGAGAGCCACAGCTCCGCACGCTGATAGCCGCCATCGGCAATGAACTGCGCATAGTCGCCGCAGTTCACGAGCCGGTCGGCAATGGCGTAGGGCTGCAGCAGCGCCTTGTGGCGCGGCGTCTCGTTGTCGAAAGAGAAATCGGGACCCGCGTGCCCCACCTCTGCGATACCGCCGTGCTGCGGAATCCAGCGCACTGCAGGCGGCACCGCGGCCAGCCGCAATGCGGGCCCGCTCGCCGGCTTGTACGCAGGCAGCAGCGGATTGCATGAGAGCGCATGCAGGATGTCGGTGAGCAGCAGTTCCTGGTGCTGCTGCTCATGGTTCAGCCCGAGCGTGACGATGGGCTCGATGGCGGCCCAGTCCTGCTCGTCGACGCCGCCTTCGAGCAGTGCAAGCACCGCCTCGTCGACATGCCGCCGGTACGCATGCACCTCGTCCACCGAAGGTCGCGTGAGCAACCCGCGCTGCGGGCGCGGATGCCGCGGCCCGAGCGCCTCGTAGTACGAATTGAAGAGGTAATGAAATCGCGGATCGAAGGGCTGATACCCCTCGGCATGCGGTTGCAGAAGCACCGTCTCGAAAAACCACGTCGTGTGCGCGAGATGCCATTTGGTCGGGCTCGCATCGGGCATCGACTGGATGCATTGGTCTTCGGCGGAAAGCGGGGCGGCAAGTGCCAGGCTCGTGGCGCGCACTTCGCGAAACCTGTCGCGCAACATGCTCGCCGCCTGTGTGATCGGCCGGGAAAGCGTCATGGGGTCTCCAGTCGGGTCAGCCGCAAGTTTTAGCCCATAGGGGTCGGCGCAGTCCGTAGGACAAAACGCCGCAGGGGCGCCGCCGGAAAGTCGACGGGCAGCCACTGTGGCACAAGATGGCGGGGCGTGCAGGGCGGCTGCGTATCATCCGTTCGATGCAAACGAACACCTCCCCGGCCAGGCCCAAGGTCGTCATCGTCGGCTGCGGATTCGGCGGACTCGAGGCGGCCCGCAAGCTGCAGCGCGCCGACGTCGATGTCACCGTGATCGACAAGACCAACCACCACCTGTTCCAGCCCCTGCTCTACCAGGTGGCGACCGCCGGGCTCGCCGCGCCCTCGATCGCGGCGCCGGTGCGTGCGCTGTTTCGCAAGCAACAAAACATCACCACGCTGCTCGGCGAAGTGAGCGCCATCGATCCCGCCGGCCGCACGGTGCAGCTGGCGAACGGCACCAGCGTTCCCTACGACCACCTGATCGTCGCCGCCGGCGCCACGCACAGCTATTTCGGCCACGACGAATGGGCGCCCGTCGCGCCGGGCCTGAAGACGCTGGCCGATGCCTTCGAGATCCGCCGCCGCGTGCTGCTGTCGTTCGAGACCGCCGAGACCACCACCGACCCCGCGCTTCGCCGCGCCCTGCTCACCTTCGTGGTGATCGGCGCCGGCCCGACCGGCGTCGAAATGGCCGGCACGCTCGCCGAAATCGCCAAGCACACGCTCTCGGGCGAGTTTCGGCATATCGACCCGAGCAGCTCGCAGGTGCTGCTGGTCGAAGGCGGCCCGCGCGTGCTGCAGGCCATGCCCGAATCGCTGAGCCAGAAGGCGCTCGAGCAACTGGAAAAACTCGGTGTCGAAGTGCGGCTGAATGCACGCGTCACCGCCATCGACAGCACCGGGCTCGAAGTGCAGACCGGCGGCGGCGCGGACGGCGCACCGGTCGCGAGCTACCGAATCGATAGCAGCTGCGTGGTCTGGGCCGCGGGCGTCGCGGCTTCGCCGCTGGGCAGCATGCTCGGCACGGCCACCGGCGTCGAATGCGATCGCGCGGGCCGCATCAAGGTCGAGCCCGACCTGAGCCTCGCGGGCCATCCCGAAATCAGCGTGGTGGGCGACCTCGCGGCCGCCATGAGCCACGCACCCGGCAAGCCACCCAAGCCGGTGCCCGGCGTGTCGCCCGGCGCCAAGCAGATGGGGCGCGCCGCGGCGTCGAACATCCTGCGCCGCATCGCGGGCCAGCCGACGGTGCCGTTCCGCTATGCGGACTACGGCAACCTCGCGACCATCGGCCGCAACTCGGCGGTGGTGGACCTGGGCACGCCCTTCGGCCCGCTGCGCTTCAGCGGCCGGCTCGCGTGGCTGTTCTGGCTGTTCGCGCACGCGTACTTCCTCATCGGCTTTCGCAACCGCGTCGTCGTGATGATGGATTGGGCGGGCGCGTACTGGAGCTTCCAGCGCAATGCGCGCGTGGTGGCCGACGTGCAGGGCAAGAGCGAATCCTGAAACCGGAGCCGAGGCCATGTTGTCGCTGACCTGGTGGATCGCCATTCATGCCGTCGAAGCGCTGTTCCTTCTCTGGGTGCTGCGCTGGGGCGGCGCGGAGCGGCTCGAGGGCACGTGGGCCTCGGGCTTCATCAGCAGCTTCGCGCCGCGCTGGAACGCCGAGGGCCTCCGCATGGCGGCGCTGATCCTGCTGGTGTTCTGCGCGATCACCTTCGTCGCTGGGCTGTTCATGCCCTCGCTGCGTTGCTGGAGCAGCGGCGCCTGCTGAGCGCCGCCGCCGCTTTCAACATCAGGTTCCGATCACACCGCCGTCGTTCTTCGTGATGACCACGGTGGCCGAGCGCGGGCGCCCCGCGCCGTCGGGCCACTTCGACACCGCGAGCGGACGGTCCGGATCGCTGCGCTCGTTGGCCGGCTCGCCCGGATGCTGGATGTTGATGAACAGCGTGCGCAAATCCGGCGTGGCCGTGAGGCCGGTGATCTCGCAGCCGGCCGGGCCGACCAGGAAGCGGCGGATCTCGCCCTTGGTCGGGTCGCAGGCCAGCATCTGGTTGTTCAGCAGGTTGCTGTAGTCGCCCTTGCCGAGCGTGGAGGTCGATACATCGGTCTCGATCCACAGCACACCGCGCGCATCGACCATCAGGCCGTCGGGGCTGCCGAAGGTGTCGCCCTGGATGTTGCCCTGCGCCTCGTAGCGCGATTGCTTCGGGTCGCCCGCGAGCACGAGGTGGTTCCACGCGAACCTGGTCGCGTCGAGATCGCCGCTTTCCTTCCAGCGGATGATCTGGCCCATCGTGTTGTTCGAGCGCGGATTGGCCGCGTCCATGAAGGGCTGGCCCGGCGCGCCGCGGTTGCTGTTGTTGGTGAGCGTGCAGTAGACCTCCTTCGTCAGCGGATCGACGGTCGTCCACTCGGGGCGGTCCATCTTGGTCGCGCCCAAGAGGTCGCTCGCCTGGCGCGCCTTGATGAGCACGTCGCCCTGGCTCGCGAAACCCTTGTCGGCGACAAGCCCGTTCCGGCCCTGCACGAGCGGCAGCCACTCGCCCGTGCCGTCCACATCGAAGCGGCCGACGTACAGCGTGCCGTGGTCGAGCAGTTCGCGGTTGGCCGCGGCGCCGCCGGGCTGGACCTTGTCGCGGCTCACGAACTTGTAGATGTATTCGAAGCGCGAGTCCTCGCCCATGTAGACGACGGCGCGGCCGTCGTTGGTGAGCGCGGTGGCGGCGCCTTCGTGCGCGGCGCGGCCCATGGCGGTGCGCTTGCGCGGGGTCGATGCCGGGTCCTGCGGATCGATCTCGACCACCCAGCCGTAGCGGTTCGATTCGTTCGGGTGCCTGGCCACGTCGAAGCGCTCTTCGTGCTCGTGCCAGCGGTACTTGGCGCCGTTGCCCTTCTTGATGCCCCAGCGCTTCTGGTGGGCGTCGGGGGTGTCGGTGCCCTCGAAGTAGTCGGCGAAGTTTTCTTCGCAGGTCAGGTACGTGCCCCACGGCGTCTGGCCGTTGGAGCAGTTGTTGTACGTGCCCAGCACCTGCGTGCCGGTCGGGTCGCCCGCGGTGCGCAGCATCGGGTGGCCGGCGGCGGGGCCGGTGAGCGTCATCGGCGTGAGCGCGGTGATGCGGCGCGCAAAACGCGACGGCAGCACCTGCGACCACTTCGCGCCTTCGCGCTGCAGCTCGATGACCGACACGCCGTGCGCATTCATCGACTTGCGCACCTTCTCGGCCGTCCAGGTCTTCATGCCGTCGGTGTGCAGCAGGCCGTCGTCGACGTATTCATGGTTCAGCACCAGGAGGCCGCGGTTCGATCCGTCGAGCGGAAAGAAGGCCATGCCGTCGTGGTGCATGCCGGCCTGCAGGGCCTGTTCGTCGGCGGTGTTGGAGCCGTCGGTCTTGAAGGCGGGCATGCGGCCCGCGATGCCGGTGGCGTCGCCCCAGCGGTAGATGACCTGCGCGCTGTAGCCCTCGGGCACGACGACGCGGTCGACGGCCGCCATGGGCACGCTCTTGAAGCCGATGGCGCGGCCCAGCGTGCTCACCGATGAATTGCTGCCGCCGCCGGTGGCTGCGCAACCGGTCAGCGCACCGGCTGCGAGCGGCCCGAAAAGCCCGGCCACCGCCGCCGCGAGACCGCCGCGCACGAACACGCGGCGCCTGGGGTCGGACACGTCGTGGATCGTGGGGTTGGCGGAAGGGTTGGAGTCCTCCATCTGCTCGAAGTCTTTGGCCATTTCTCTGATCTCTTTGTCATGTGGGTTGTGAGAACTTTCGATGTTCGCGTAAACCCGTGAATCTCCCATGACAACGGGAACCCTTTCGGGTGACAGATTTCCGGAATTTAATTCCAACTACTGAATTGAAAAGCCGCCGCTTTTTTGCAATTCTTTCATCTCGCCCCAAAATTGAATTACGGAAATTCCAATGACTCATTTCCTACGGAAATACGTAGTGGCAGCGGCCTGCATGACCGTGCCGCTCTTTGCTCACGCCCAATCCATTCCGCTGGACGACGTGCCCGCGATCGCCAAGGCACTGATGCGCGGCCAGGCGGTTCGCACGAGCTTCGACCTGTCGAAATGCAGGAACGACAGCCCCGGCGAGCCGAGTCCCGCCGTGAGCGGAGGGCTGGTCATCGATCCCTTCAATATCCTGCCCAATGGAACGATCGCGCTCTCGAATACGCATTTCACCCTCGGCCCGGGCAATCAGCCGGTGAACGAGATCATCCGTTTTCGAGTGAATACCGACCGCTCGGTTCAATTGACGATCACCACCCTCTCGATGCCGACCTACCAGCCATTGCGCAATATTGCATTGACCTGCGAGGTGGGGAATAGCGTAAATTTCTTTGTGCAAATTCTTTAGGCAATTCGTTGGCTATCCCAAATTCAATTCAGAAATCGGGTGAATTGCGCGGGGCTCGGGGCGGGTGCACAGGCACCGGGTAACAAGCCTCAGAAGAAGCCTTCACCCCAGTGCGATTCGCGCTGGCTCTTGCGCCAATCCCATGGCGGCACCGGCTTCGTATCGGCCCACAGCCCCAGGTGCCGCGAGCGGGCACTGTCCT
This sequence comes from Variovorax boronicumulans, assembly GCF_030812215.1. Taxonomy (GTDB): domain Bacteria; phylum Pseudomonadota; class Gammaproteobacteria; order Burkholderiales; family Burkholderiaceae_C; genus Variovorax; species Variovorax boronicumulans_C. The sequence goes on from NZ_JAUSSG010000012.1 coordinate 6,946, forward strand.
GCAGCTTGAAGAGCCCGCCGCCGCGCTTGGTCGCGATCTTGTTGTAGTCGTACACCCAGGCCCAGCCCTCGGACACCATGCGGCTGCCCGCGTCCTCGCCGTTGCACGACACGTCGGCCACGGTGCGGCCGTAGCGGTCGGTGTCGCGCTCGGTGATGACCGCCTTCTCGGCGTAGCAAAGGCGGCTCAGCGCCTGTCGGCTGCGCTGGCCGTAGGGCTGCTTCTTTTCAGGGGCGTCGATGGCCGCGATGCGCACCTTGACCTGCTCGTAGGCACCGATGCGGCCGCAGCGCGCGGTGAGCGTGTCGCCGTCGGTCACGCCGACGATGAGGCAGGTGCGGGGAGCGGCGTGGGCCAGCAGCGAAAGGGAGAAGAGAACGGAGAGAAGGAAGGACGAACGAAAGCGCATGCAGGAATGGAACGGACACGTTGCGAGAAGCAAAAGATTCTCGGCGCGAAGCGCCCGCGCCATCCGGCCGAATCATTTGTTTTCGTCTTCCTGCAACAGGCGCCACATCACCTTGCCGCTGCCGCTCTTGGGCAGCGCGTCCACGAACTGCACCTTGCGCGGAATCTTGTAGACCGCCATGTTCTCGCGGCACCAGTCGATGATCTGCTGCTCGGTCGTGTCCTTGTGCGTCGCGCGCAGCACCACCACGGCCTTGACCGATTCGCCGCGGTAGTCGTCCTTGGTCGAGATGACGCAGGCCTCCTGGATCGCGGGGTGGCGGAACATCAGCAGTTCGACCTCGGCGGGCCACACCTTGAAGCCGCTCGCGTTGATCATGCGTTTGAGGCGATCGGTCATGAAGAAGTAGCCGTCCTCGTCCATGCGGCCCATGTCGCCGGAGCGGAAGAAGCGCTTGCCCTCGAACTCGACGAAGGCGGCCCGGGTGGCATCGGGCCGCTTCCAGTAGCCCTGGAACACCTCGGGGCCGTGGATGATGATCTCGCCCGATTCGCCGATGGGCATTTCCACCAGCGTGTCGGGGTCGACCACGCGCGCGTCGGTGCTCATGAACGGGATGCCCAGGCACTGCTGCTTGGGGTTCTCCGACGGGTTGGTGTGCGAGGGCGCGGCCGTCTCGGTGAGGCCGTAGCCCTCCTGGTACTTCAGGCCGTACTGCTCGAACAGGCGCTGCGCCACAGCCTGCGGCATCGCGGCGCCGCCGCCGCCGATGTGCGTGATGCTCGAGAGGTCGTAGCTCGCGAAGTTGGGGCTGGCCATGAGGTCGATGACCATGGTGGGGATGTTGGTCCAGCTCGTCACCTTCCAGCGCGAGATGAGCCGGCCCGCCACGTCGCGGTCCCAGCGCGGCATGATGACCAGCGTGGCCGCCGCGAGGATCGAGGTGTGCATCATGCTCACCACGCCGGTGATGTGGAACATGGGCACCACGGCCAGCACCACGGCCTCCGATGTCGCATGGCCCCAGAGCTGGCCCGAGACGGCGTTGTGCATCAGGCTCGAATGGTGGTGCACGCAGCCCTTGGGCAGGCCCGTGGTGCCGCTGGTGTAGGGCAGGAGCGCCATGTCGTTGGCGCCCACCACATGCGCGGGGGCCGGGTGGCCGGCTTCGAGCGCGTCGGTCCACGCCATCGCCTGGCCGCCGGCGAGCGCGGGCAGCGGGTGGCGGGTGGTGAGCCAGGCGGTCCATGCGGGCGCGGGTGCGTCGTCGCCGGAAACATCAGCATCGAAGGCGTCGGTGAACTGGGTCACGACGATGTGCGCGAGCCGCTGTTCGGGCGGCAGTGCGTCGCTGGCCTTGGCCAGTTCGGCGGCAAGGTCGCCGGTGGTGAGCGCCACCTTGGCGTCGGGGTCGACGATGTAGTGCTTGAGCTCCTCGGCCCGGTTCATCGGGTTGACCGGCACCACCACCGCATTGGCCCGCAGGATCGCGAAGTGCGCGACCACGAGCTGCGGGCAGTTCTGCATGTCCAGGATCACGCGGTCGCCGCGCTGCACGCCCAGCGCATGCAGCGTGCCGGCCAGCCGCTCGACCTGCCCGGCGAGCTCGCGGTAGCTCATCACGCGGCCGAAGAAGACGAGCGCGGCCTTGTCGGGGTAGCGGGCGGCGGAGACCGAGAGGTTGTGCCAGAGCGAAGTGGCGGGCACGGTGAGCGAATGCGGCAGGCGTTTGGGCCAGAACTTGTAATGCGGGCGTTGTTGCATGGTGGGAACGGCGGGGAAGGAAGAAGAAGAAAAACGAGGGGAAAGCGAAGGGAAACGCACCAGCCTAAGCCGCCCCGGCCGCGCCTCCCATCGGGGAAGCCCCCGGTGCGTCACATTGGCGACGCCCATTCTTCTCACACTGGCCGTGGATCGCGGATGCGCCGTGCGACTACAGACACGGCCGGCTTTCCGCGCGATACCTGACGCTCTCTTCCATCCACCCAACCAACCACCGAAGGAACCCACCATGGCAGCAGACAAGCACGCAAGCGTTCACTGGGAAGGCGCCGGCAAGACCGGCAAGGGCCAGATCAGCACCGAGACCGGCGCCCTGAAAGACTATCCCTACGGCTTCGCGAGCCGCTTCGAGGACGACAAGCGCGGCACCAACCCCGAGGAGATCGTCGGCGCGGCCCATGCGGCCTGCCTGACGATGGCCTTCGCCTTCGCGCTGGAAGCGGCGGGCCTGACCGCGACGCGCATCGACACCAAGGCCGCCGTGCGGCTGGCCAAGGACGGCGCCGGCTTCAAGATCGACCGCATCCAGCTCGAACTGGATGCGGCCGTGCCCGGCCTGGACGAAGCGAAGTTCCAGGAAATCGCGGCCGCCGCCAAAGCCGGCTGCCCGCTGTCGAAGGCGCTTGCGAGCGTGCCCGAGATCACGCTGAAGGCCACGCTGGCCAGCTGACCTCGCTGCTTATGATCGTCTCCACAAAAAGGAGACGGATCATGAACAAGCCCACCCGGACCGCACTGGCGGTCCTTTCTTTCGCCCTTGGCACGCTCGGCACGCTCGGCACCACGGCGGCCATGGCCGCCTACCCCGACAAGCCGATCAAGGTCGTCATCGGCTTCCCGGCCGGCGGCCCGCTCGACCAGCATGCGCGCCTGCTCACCGACAAGCTGCAGGCGGTGCTCGGCCAGCCGCTGATCGTCGACTACAAGCCCGGCGCGGGCGGCTCGGTGGGCGCCGATGCGGTCGCCAAGAGCCCGGCCGACGGCTACACGCTGATGCTGGCCAACACCGGCGTGGCGGTGATCAACGGCGCGCTCTACAGCAAGCTGCCCTACAACACGCAGCGCGACTTCGTGCCGATCGCGCGCACCGCGATGCAGCCGCTGGCCCTGCTGGTCACACCCAAGCTGCCGGTGCAGAACCTCAAGCAGTTCATCGACTACGCCAAGGCGCGGCCCGGCCAGGTCAACTACGGCTCGGCGGGCAACGGCGGCATCAGCCACCTCGTGCCCGAGATGTTCAAGACCGCGACCGGCATCTTCATGGTCCACATCCCCTACCGCGGCAGCGCGCCGGCCTTCACCGACCTGATGGGCGGGCAGGTGCAGTTCATGGCCGAGTCGATTCCACAGGCCGCCAACTATCACAAGCAAGGCAAGGTGCGCGCGCTGGCCGTGACCAGCCGCGAGCGCAACCCGGCGCTGCCCGACGTGCCGACAGTCATCGAGTCGGGCGTCAAGGGCTTCGAGGTGGTGGGCTTCTACGGTTTCCTCGCGCCGAAGGACACGCCCAGGGACGTGGTCGCCAAGCTCAGCGATGCGTTCCGGCAGGTGCTGACCAGCCCCGAGGTGCGCGAGCGCATGGTGAGCCAGGGCGCAGACCCGGCCTACCTGGGCAGCGAGGACTTCGCACGCTTCCTGGCGACGGAAACGCCGCGCTGGGACAAGGCGGTGAAGGCGTCGGGCGCGCGGATGGATTGAGCGCCGCCGGCGTTCAGCGCGGCGTGGCCGCGTGCCGCTCGAGCTGCTCGCGGCTCAATAGCTCGATGCTGCGGTAGCCCACGCGCAGCGTGCCGTCTTCCTCCCAGAGCTTGAGTTGCCGGTTCACGCTCTGGCGCGACACGCCGAGCATGAACGACAGGTCTTCCTGCGATACGCCGAGCGTGGTGCTGCCGCTTGCATCGCCCGGCACGGCGGCGCGTGCATCCAGCGTGAGCAGCCGGTGCGCGAGCCGCACGGGCAGCGGCATCAGGATCACGTCGTCGATCCACGCGAGCGCCTGCCGCAGCCGCAGGCACACCAGCCGCGTGAAGGCCATGTGCACATCGGGGTGCTCGGCGATCAGCCGATGAAAGTCCGCCGCGGCCACCACGGCCATCTCGGTGACGTCGACCGCGAAGGTGTCGTAGACGCGCTCGCGCCCCACCAGCAGCGACACCTCGCCGAACCAGTGCCCGGGTTCGAGCATCGCGATCACCGCCTCGCGCCCGCCCGGCGCGACCACGCTCACGCGCAGCGATCCGCTCACCACGCCGAACAGCGCATCGGGCGACGAGCCCTTGTGGAACAGCGACTCGCCACGCGCCAGCGTGCGCCGGTGTGCCACCGCGAGCAGGCGCGCCTGCACGTCTTCGGCCAGCCGCATGTCGTTGCCTTGCGGCGGTGACGGTGCTGCCGCCTGGGCTTCGGTGGCGCGGGATGAAAGGGGCGTGCGTGGCATCGCGGGTTTGTCCGGGGTGGCGAATGCCAACAACGGACAGTCTTGGTGCATGGGGGTGCCGATAGTACGCAGCGAGCCCGGGTCACCGCAATTGGAGCCATCGCGGCAACCCGATGTCACCTGTCACATGGAGCACACCCCGATGAACACCCAGCCCCAACGAACCGAACTTCAAGCCCGCCGCGAGCGCCTTGTGCTCGACCATTTCGCCGACGAGACCCGGCAGGATTTCGACGCGGTGCTCGGCACCTTCCCGCATCCGCACTACGAGCTGATTCCGAGCGGCGAAGTGCACGACGGCAATGACAACGTGCGCCAGTACTACGCCGAAACGCGCCGCGCCTTTCCCGACCAGCGCCACGAGATCATCCAGCTGCGGCACGCCGACGACTCGGTGATCGTGGAGTTCTGGCTGCTGGGCACGCATCGCGGTCCGCTCAAGGGCATTCCGCCGACGGGCAACGCTTTTCGCTGCCGCATGAACGCCTTCTTCATCTTCGAGGGCGACGTGCTGGTCTGCGAGCGCGTGTACTTCGACACGCTGACGATGCTGCGGCAGCTGCTGGTGGGCGTGCCGCCGGAGATGGTCGGCGCGCTGGTGAGCGGGCTGCTCGGCCAGCCGGCCGCAACGCCCAAGGCCGAGGCCGCCGTCGCATGACCACCGCGCGGCCGCTCGAAGGCCGGCACGCCGTCATCACGGGCGGCGCGCGCGGCATCGGCCTTGCCATTGCGCGGCGCTGCCTGGCGGACGGCGCGAGCGTGGCGCTGTGGGATGTGGAAGCGGAGGCGCTGGCCGAAGCGGTGCGGCAGCTCGCGCCGCTGGGCACGGTGACCTCGGCGCTGGTCGATGTGCGCGACGAAGGCCAGATCGCGCGCGCGGCCTCGGAGGCGCAGGAAGGCTTCGGCGGCATCGACATCCTCGTCAACAACGCGGGCGTGCTCGGCCCGACCGTCACGGCGTGGGAACACACGCCCGCGCAATGGCGCAACGTGCTGGACATCAACCTCACCGGCGCATGGCAGTGCTGCCACGCCATCGTGCCGGTGATGCTGGCTAGGCAGCGGGGGCGCATCGTCAACATCGCCTCGGTGGCGGGCAAGGAAGGCAACGGCTTGAACGCGGCGTACTCGGCTTCCAAGGCGGGGCTGATTTCGCTGACGAAGTCGCTGGGCAAGGAGCTCGCGTTGTCTGGCGTGCTGGTGAACTGCATCACGCCGTCGGCGGCCGATACGGCGGTGTTCGCGGGCGTGCCTGCGGAGCATCGCGAGCAACTGCGCACTGCGTTGCTGGCGCGGGTGCCGATGGGGCGATTCGTGGAGGTCGATGAAGTGGCAGCGATGGCTGCGTGGCTGGCTTCGGACGATTGCTCTTTCAGTACGGGGGCGGTGTTCGATATCTCGGGCGGGCGCTCGGTGTATTGAGCTTTTCAGGGCGTGTGCGCAGGGCACCGGGTACTCCCCTCCGCGAATGTCCCCCGGGCTTCGCCCTCCTCCTTGATTTCGCTGCGGGGAGCACCCGGTGCCCTGCGCACACCAGGCGCTGTCGTTGCATTGGCCGATCGACGAGCGCTCATCGAATCGAAAGACAAGTCCTCATTTCCAGGAGACGAAGATGATCCGAGACCCTGAACCCACCGGCTTTGCGCAACTGGCGCACTTCGATGGCGCGCGCGGCGCGGCGATGCCGCAGGACCGCCTGCGGGCCATTCGCCACGGCGCCGAGGCATTGCGGGAACAACTGCTGGATGCACCTCCGGTGCGCTTTGCGCGCAGCTTCAACCTGCTGCGCATTCCGTATCCGGCGTGGTTTGCTTTCACCGGCGTTTACTCGCAGCAGTTGCTCAAGCCGCACATGGTTCATCTGCTGGCGCGCACGGTGCTGATCCAGTACGACGACTTCGAAGGGCGCCTCCGCACGCTGCTCTTCACGCCGGCCGACTTCGAGGCGGGCAACGAAACGCCCTACTTCAAGCGGCTGAGCGAGCAGACGCCGAAGTTCCTGCACAAGACCATCGCGCCGATCTACCAGACCGTGCCGCAGGCGCTGGCGAGCTGCGGCGTGGCACCCGAACAGATCGACTACATCACCTACGACCACCTGCACACGCAGGATGTGCGCCGCTGGCTCGGCAGCGCGGACGTGCCTGGCCTGCTGCCGAACGCGAAGTTGCTCGTTCACCGGCAGGAGCTCGCGAACGTGCAGGGCCTGCTGCCGGTGCAGGCCGAGTGGTACTGCCCGCGCGGCCTCGATGGCGTGCCGGCCGAACGCATCGTCGCTTTCGACGGGAGCATCCAGCTCGGCCGCGGGCTTGCGCTGGTGCACACGCCGGGCCACACCGAAGGCAATCACTCGCTGGTCTATCGCACCGGCGACGGGTTGCGGGTGAGCAGCGAGAACGGCGTGGCGGCCGACAGCTGGGCGCCGCTGCAGTCGCGCCACAACGGCATCCGCCGCTATGCGCAAGCGACGGGCGCGGAGGTGATCCTCAACGGCAACACGCAGGAAAGCAGCAACGACCAGTACCTGTCGATGGTGCTGGAGAAGACGCTCGCGGGCACCTCGCCCACGCACGGGTTCAGCAACGTCGTGCCGTCCAGCGAATGCTCGCCGCACTGGCTCTTTCCGGGCGCGCCGACCAGCCACCTCTGGGGCGAGACGAGCTTCGGCACGCTGGCCCGGCGCTGAAAAGAAAAAAAGAGAAGGAGACAACCGATGAACACCGCCACCCTCGATGCCGCCGACACGCGCACGCCCGCCTCGGCCGATGCGCGCGACGACGCCGCGCTTTTCCGCAAGATCACCTGGCGGCTGATGCCGCTGCTGTGCGCCTGCTACGTGCTGAACTACCTGGACCGCACCAACGTCGGCTATGCGCAGTTGCAGATGAAGGACCAGCTGGGCTTCAGCGATGCGGTGTTCGGCCTGGGGGCCGGCATCTTCTTCATCGGCTATGCGGTGTTCGAGATTCCGAGCAACCTGATGCTCGCGAAGATCGGCGTGCGCGCGACGCTGCTGCGCATCATGGGTCTGTGGGGGCTGGCTTCGGCGGCGATGATGTTCGCGACGACGCCGATGCAGTTCTATGTGCTGCGCTTCCTGATCGGCGTGTTCGAGGCGGGCTTCGCGCCCGGCGTGCTGTTCTACCTGACGCTGTGGTTTCCGTCGCACCGCCGCGCGCAGGCGACCGCCCTCTTCTTCATGGCCTTCGGCGCGGCGCCGATCGTCGCGGGGCCCATCGCGGGGCTCACGATGACCTACCTCGACGGGGTGCTCGCGCTGCGCGGCTGGCAGTGGCTGTTCCTGCTCGAAGGGCTGCCGAGCGTGCTGCTGGGCATCGTCGCGTTTCGCTGGCTCTCGAACAGCCCGGCACAGGCGCCGTGGCTCACGGCTGCCGAGAAGCAGCGCGTGGCGCGCCTGCTGGCCGAGGACCAGGCCGCGAACGGTGCCGCCGAGCGGCACACCTTCGGTGCGGCCATGCGCGACGGGCGCGTGTGGCTGATCGGCTTCATGTCGTTCCTGATCATCCTGGGCATCTATGCGCTGTCGTTCTGGCAGCCGACCATCCTCAAATCGATGGGGCTCAGCGTGCTGCAGATCGGTTTCTATTCGGTCATTCCGGCGGTTGCGGGCATCGCGGCCAACATCGTGGTCGGGCGGCATTCCGACCGCCGGAAGGAACGGCGCTGGCATTTCGCCATCGGTGCGCTGGCGGGTGCGGCGGGCCTCGCGCTGACCACGCTCTTCATGCAGAGCCCGCTGGCGGCCGTGCTGTGCCTGGCGCTGGCGGCCATGGGCATCTCGAGCGCGTTCACCGTGCTGTGGGCGATTCCGGGCAACTTCATGTCGAAGAGCGCCGCGGCCGCGGGCATCGCGCTCATCAGCACCATCGGGGGCAGCGCGGGGCTGGTCGCACCGATGATGGTCGGTGCGCTCAAGACGCTGACGGGCGGCTTCACGGCCAGCCTCTATGTGCTGAGCGGGGCGCTGGTGCTGTCGGCGCTGCTCATGCTGCTGGTCCTGCCCGCGAGCGCGCTGGCCAGGCGGTAGCGCACTCGCGCCGCGCGCGCCGCACCACCGGCGCGCGGCACCGATCCATTTCGGTGCACATATCTTGCATACCAGTTGGCACAAAAGCTGCTGGTATGCAGGCGAATGTCTACATCCGCATCCGAAATCAGTGCACGCATCGTCGAAGCGGTGATGGCGCAGAAGCTCGCGCCGGGTTCGCGCCTGGGCGAGCAGCAGTTGGCCATGCTCTTCGACTGCAGCCGCACCATCGTGCGCGAAGCTCTCACCCGGCTGGCCGCGCGCGGCATCGTCACGGTGAGCGCCCGGCGCGGCTGGTTCGTGATCGAGCCCTCGCAGGAAGAAGCCCGCGAAGCCTTCGAGGCGCGCCGCGTGATCGAGCTGGGGCTCATCCGCAGCGCGGCCACCACCGGCAAGCTCGACAAGGCGGCACTCCGTCAATTGAAGTCGCACCTCCAGCGTGAAAAAGGCGCACTGAAAGAGAGCGACGTCGGCAACCGCAGCTTCCTGCTGGGCGACTTCCATGTGTGCCTGGCCGAGTGCCTGGGCAACACGCTGCTGGCCGATACGCTGCGCGACTTCACCGCGCGCACCACGCTGATCGCCATGCTCTACCAGAGCACGCACGACGCGGTGCAGTCCTGCGAAGACCATGTGCAGATCGTCGCGGCGCTCGAGCGCGGCGACCACGCCGCCGCCGAGGCGCTGATGGCCGAACACATCGGCACGGTGCAGTCGGCACTGCGCGTGCAGGCGCCCACCGATCCGCTCGCGCAACTGCGCGATGCGCTGGCGCCGCTGCAGAACACGGCCTCGACCCCACCCAAGCGCCGCAAGCCCGCCGCGCCTTCCGGCGACGACCCCGATTCATCGACTTACCTAGGAGCCCTGCTATGACTTTCTCTGCATCGAAACGCCACCTCGCCCTCGCGTTCGCTTCCGTCGCCATGCTGGCCGCGGCCGGCGGCGCCCACGCCCAGAACGCACTGGACAACGTGCTCAAGGCCAAGACCATCAAGATCGCCGTGCCGACCGACTACCCGCCCTACGGCTCGGTCGACAAGAACATGAAGCCGCAGGGCCTGGACGTGGAGATGGCCGAACTCATCGCCTCCAAGCTCGGCGTGAAGGTCGAGCTGGTGCCCGTGACCAGCGCCAACCGCATTCCGTACCTGCAGACGCGCAAGGCAGACCTCGTGATCTCCACGCTCGGCAAGAACCCCGAACGCGAGAAGGTGATCGACTTTTCGTCGGCCTATGCGCCCTTCTTCCAGGCCGTGTACGCCGCCAAGAGCATGAAGCTCACGAACTTCTCCGACATGGCCGGCAAGACCGTCGCCGTGACGCGCGGTGCGATGGAAGACCAGGAACTGAACAAGGTGGCGCCGCCGAACGTCGACTACCGCCGCTTCGAGGACAACAACGCGACGATCGCGGCCTTCGTGGCCGGCCAGACGCAAACCCTGGCGACCAGCGCGGCGGTCGCCGGCGACATGCTCGCCAAGAACCCCAAGGTGAGCGCCGAGTTCAAGCTGCTGCTGAAAGACAGCCCCTGCTTCGTCGGCATCGCCAAGGGTGAGACCGCATTGAAGACCAAGGTCAACGAAATCATTGCCGCCGCCAAGAAGGACGGCACGCTGGACGCCCTGTCGAAGAAGTGGCTCGGCAAGGCCGCCGGCGATCTTCCGGTCTGATCGAGTCACGCGGCCATGAACATCGAGTTTGACTTTTACGCGGTGCTCTCCGAATGGCCGCTGCTGCTGCGCGGCGTGGCGTGGACCGTCGGTCTCACGGCCATCGGCACCGTGCTGGGCATGATCGTGGGCACGTTCTGCGCGTGGGCGCGTGCCGGCGGGCCCGTGTGGCTGCGCGCCATCGTGGGCACCTATGTGGAGCTGATCCGCAACACGCCGTTCATCGTGCAGCTGTTCTTCATCTTCTTCGGGCTGCCGGCGGCGGGCGTGAAGCTCTCGCCCGAAGTGGCGTCGGTGATCGCGATGGTGCTGAACCTCGGCGCGTATTCCACCGAAATCATCCGTGCCGGCATCGAGGCCACGCCCAAGGGGCAGATCGAAGCGGCCGTGAGCCTCGCGCTCAGCAAGGCGCAGGTCTTCTTGCGCGTGGTGTTGCCGCCCGCGCTCAAGAAGGTGTGGCCGGCGATGGTGAGCCAGATCGTCATCGTGATGCTGGGCTCGGCGGTGTGCGGCCAGATCTCGACCGAAGAGCTGAGCTACGCGGCCAACCTGATCCAGAGCCGCAACTTCCGCGCGTTCGAGGCCTTCATCGTCGCCACGCTGATCTACCTGGCGCTGTCGGTGGCGCTGCGGCGGCTGCTCGACTGGGCAGGGCCGAAGTTCTTCTTCGGCCGCTGAACGCGAGGAACCCATCGCCATGAGTGATTTTTCTTTGTGGGACATCCTGCGCAACCTGCTGATGGCGCTGCGCTGGACCGTCGTGCTCTCGCTGATCGCCTTCATCGGCGGCGGCCTCGTGGGCGGGCTGCTGCTGTTCCTGCGCCTGCGCGGCGGCAGGATTGCGGGCAAGGCCGTCGGCCTCTATGTGCAGCTCTTCCAGGGCACGCCGCTGCTGATGCAGCTGTTTCTCGCCTACTTCGGCATCGCGCTGTTCGGCGTCGACGTGTCGGCATGGACCGCCGCGAGCGTGGCGCTCACGCTCTACACCAGCGCCTTTCTCACCGAAATCTGGCGCGGCTGCGTCGCCTCGATTCCCAAGGGCCAGTGGGAAGCATCCGGCAGCCTGGCCTTGAGCTTCGGCGAGCAGATGCGCCATGTGATCCTGCCGCAGGCCGTGAAGATCGCGATCGCGCCGACGGTCGGCTTTCTGGTGCAGGTGATCAAGGGCACGGCGCTCGCCTCGGTGATCGGCTTTGTCGAGCTCACCAAGGCCGGCAGCATGATTTCGAACGCCACCTTCCAGCCCTTCGTGGTGTTCAGCTGCGTGGCGCTGCTTTACTTCGTGCTGTGCTTCCCCGTGAGCCTGTACGCCAAGAACCTCGAGAGGAAGACCCATGGCCGCCGTGCTTGACCAAGCCAAACCCGAATCCACGACCTTCGCCGCGCCCATCGTGCGCATCACGGCGCTGCGCAAGTCCTACGGCACCAACGAGGTGCTCAAGGGCATCGACCTGGACGTGAAGCGCGGCGAGGTGATCGCCATCATCGGCAAGAGCGGCTCGGGCAAGAGCACGCTGCTTCGTTGCATCAACGGGCTCGAAGTGTTCCAGGAAGGCTCGCTCACCGTCGACAGCAAACCGCTGCTGCACGAAAGCGCGATGGCCATGCGCGAGCTGCGCCAGCGCGTGGGGATGATCTTCCAGAGCTTCAATCTTTTTCCGCACCTCACGGTCGGCAAGAACGTGATGCTCGCGCCCACGCTGGTGAAGAAGCGCGGGTCGATGGAGGCCGCTTCGCAGGCGCGCAAGCTGCTCGACCGCGTGGGCCTCGCCGAGAAGTTCGATGCCATGCCCGACCAGCTCTCGGGCGGCCAGCAGCAGCGCGTGGCGATTGCCCGTGCGCTCGCGATGGAGCCGGCCGTGCTGCTGTGCGACGAGATCACCTCGGCGCTCGACCCCGAACTGGTGGGCGAGGTGCTGCGCGTGGTGGAGTCGCTGGCCGACGAAGGCATGACGCTGCTGATGGTGACGCACGAGATGAGCTTCGCGCGCAAGGTGAGCGACCGGGTGATCTTCATGCACCAGGGGCGCGTGCACGAAATGGGGCCGCCGGCGGAGCTGTTCGGGAATCCGCAGACGGCGGAGTTGAAGCAGTTTCTTTCTTCGCTGCACGATTGAGGGTTTCGGCTCCGACTGTCCGCGGTTATCCTCCGCCCATGGCCTGCCTGAAGAACGCGTCGATTATTCGCACCATCGAGAAGATGGTGGGTTAGCGCGCGATCCGTAAGACAGTCACGCCATGCAACCCGCCCCACGAGGCGGGTTTCTTTTTGCCTCCTGGGGATTGTTCCAAGTCACAGGAGAAAAGAGATGACCCCCATGCTCCACATGGTCTGCGGCAAGATCGGCGCCGGCAAATCGACGCTCACCCGGCGCCTGGCAGAGGCGCCGGCCACCGTGCTCATCAGCGAGGATGCGTGGCTGGCCACGCTGTACCCGGGCGAGATCGTCGCGCTGCCTGACTACGTGCGGGCCTCGGGCCGGCTCAAGCAAGTCATGGCCGCGCACGTGGTGGCGCTTCTGCAGGCCGGCGTGTCGGTGGTGCTCGACTTTCCGGCCAACACGGTGAGCAGCCGGGCCTGGGCGCGCGGCATCTTCGAGAAGGCGGGCGTGCCGCATCGGCTCCATTTCCTGGATGTGCCGGACCCCATCTGCAAGGCGCGGCTCCGCGCACGCAATGCAAGCGGCGAGCACCCCTTCGAGACGACAGATGCCCAGTTCGACCTGATCACGCGCCATTTCGTCGCGCCCGAGGAAGCGGAAGGCTTTCATGTGGTTCGCGCTCCGCAGGCCTGATCCATAAGATCGCCAGTGATGCACATCGATCAAGCCCTCCCCGCCGAGGCGGCCACCGTCGCCGCTGTCCTCAATGAAGCCGCCCAATGGCTCGCCACCGAGGGGAGGCCGCTGTGGTCGGGCACCGACATCGGCATCGAACGTATCCAGCGCGACACCGATGCCGGGCGCTACTTCATCGCGCGCGAGAACGGCGACGTGGCCGGCGTGGTGCGGATCGACATGGAAGACCCGTACTTCTGGCCCGAGATCGAACCCGGCAGCTCGGCCTTCGTGCACAAGCTGGCTGTTCGCAGGTCTTGGGGCGGCAAGGGCGTGTCGACCACCCTGCTGACCTTCGCGCGCGAGCACACCCGTGGCCTGGGCCGCCCGTACCTGCGCCTCGATTGCGTGGCGGACCGGCAGGCGTTGCGCTCGCTCTACGAGGGCTTCGGCTTCGTATTGCACAGCGTCATCCAGAAGGAAACCAGGTCGTTTGCCCGTTACGAATTGCGCGTCGACGGCTGACTGTCCGACAGGCGATGGCGCCGCGTCGGCGCTGGCGGGAACACACCGGCCTGTGGCAAGCTCGGAACCCCTATGAACCTCCGCCCTTCGTCCCTCACCTCCCGTCGCCGGATGCTGCAGGCCCTGCTCGGTACGGCCGCCCTGCAGGCCCCGTTCGCGGCGCTGGCCGGCTTCAACTTCTTCACCAGCGAATACACCGCGAGCCGCGACGAGCTGCAGGCGATGATCGCCAAGCGCTTCCCGGTGGCCGAGCGCTATGCCGAGATCTTCATGGTCGGGCTGCGCGATCCGCAACTGGGGCTGGATGCCGGCGCCAACCGCGCGGCCCTCACCGCCACGCTGACGATTGCAAGCCCCTTGCTGGCCGCGTCGCCGGTGCAGGGGGTCGTGTCGATGAGCAGCGCGCTGCGCTACGACGCCGCCACGCGCACGCTGCGGCTCGATCGCCCGAAGTCCGAACGCCTCGAGCTGCAGGGCGTGGAAGGCCGCGATGCCGAACGGCTGCAGAAGGTCGGCTCGATCGTCGCGCAGGAACTGCTGCAGGGCCAGGTGCTGCGCAGCTTCACCGCCGACGAACTCACCATGGGCCGCAAGACCTACGAGATCGGCGACATCACCGTGCAAGACAACGGCATCAAGGTGCAGCTCAAATGAAATACCCCTTGCTCGTCGCCGCGCTGCTGATGGCGGGCTGTGCCGCCATCGTCCCCACCGCAAAGCAGCACTTCGACCTGCAGGCGCATCGCGGCGGCCGCGGGCTCGCACCCGAGAACACGCTGGCCGCGTTCTCGAACGCGATCGACCTGGGCGTGACCACGCTGGAACTCGACATCGGACTCACGGCCGACAACGTGGTCGTGATCTCGCACGACACCGCGCTCAACCCCGACCACACGCGCGACGCAAACGGCAGCTGGCTCGCATCGCGCAGCGGCGCGGCCGTGCGCGCGCTCACGCTGGCCCAGTTGCAGACCTACGACGTGGGCCGCCTGAACCCCACGAGCAACTACGGCAAGCAGTTCGCACTGCAGCAGCCGCGCGACGGCGAACGCATTCCGACGCTCGCCGCGCTGTTCGCGCTGATGCAGGCACGCGGCGCCGCGGCGGCCACGGTGCGTTTCAACATCGAGACCAAGATCGACCCGACGAAGCCCGACGAAACCGCCGCGCCCGACCCCATGGTGCGCGCGCTGCTCGCCGAGATCGACAAGGCGAAGATGGCCGACCGCGTGACCATCCAGAGCTTCGATTGGCGCACGCTGGCGCTGGTCGGGCAGCTCGCGCCGCAGTTGCCGCGCGCCTACCTCAGCACCGCGCGCACGCTCAAGGACAGCCGCTGGACCGCCGGCCTCGATGCGGCCGGCTTCGCCTCGGTGCCGCAGCTGGTCAAGGCGGCTGCGGGCAAGAGCGCGGGGCCCGTGATCTGGTCGCCGGCCTATGCGGACCTGACGCCCGCCGCCATCAAGGAAGCACAGAAGCTCGGCATGAAGGTGCTGCCCTGGACGGTGAACCAGCGCGCCGACATGCAGCGGCTGATGGACTGGGGCGCGGACGGCATCATCACCGACTACCCCGACGTGCTGCGCGACCTGATGCGCGAGCGCGGGCTGTCGATGCCACCCTCCGGAAAGGTAGCGGGATGAGCGCGGCACAACAGATCGACACCATCGCCGCGCATATTGCAGCGCTGAATAGCGGCGGTGGCGGCGGATCGGTCACCGCGCTCTCGAACGATGCCCGCGCCAGCACCGAGCTGCTCGGCGCCCTGCCGCCACGCTACGGCGAGGTCTTGCTGAACCTGCTCGACCGGCTCGAATCGAGCGCGCTCTTCAGCGAAGAAAGCTGCTCCTTCAGCCAGAAGGACCTGCTGGACAACCTGCAGGTGTGGGTCGACAAGGCCCGCGGCCAACTGGTGTCTTAGGGCACAGGTTTATCATCCTGTCCCATGCGCACCCTGCTGCTCGCCCTCATGATCGCCCTGCTGCCCATCCGCGGCTGGCTGGGCGACGCCATGGCGGTGGAGATGGTGCGGCACTCGCTGCCGGCCGCCTCGCTCGTCGCACAAGAGGCCTCCCCGGCCTCGGTGGCGGTGGATGCGCATTGCCACGAAGCCATGGAAGCAGCCGACAGCGGCGACATGAGCACCATGGCGCACCACCATGACGACGGCAACGGCAGCGACCACGGCACCGACCACCAGGGTTGCGGCACCTGCACCGCCTGCCAGGTCTGCCACACGGTGGCCCTTGGCGGCACACCCCTCATCGATATCGTGCACAGCGCCCCCCAGGCGCCGCCGGCCGCCCACTCGGCCCGCTTCGCGAGCGCAGAGCCCGTTCCGGGCCTGAAGCCGCCCATTTCCTGATCTCCCTGCCCGTAGTCCGTCCGCAGTGAGCCTTTTCCGGCTCTCGGCGTTGGTCGTATTGCTCATGGAGATCGAGCGTGAACCCCATTGTTCGCCGGCACATTGCCGGCCCCCTTCGCTATCGAAGAAGTAGCAGCGCGCTGTTCAAGCATGCCGCCGCACTCGGCAGCGCTTTCGTGCTGGCCGGCTGCGCCAGTCTTTCCCCCGACGGCGGCACTGCCGACGTGCAGGCGCTGATCGGCAACAACCCGCTGATGGCGGGCACCGCCGCCCAGCGCGTGCCCGACGAGGCCTCGCAGAAAAGCGTCGATGCGCTGCTCGCCAAGCCGCTCGACGCCGAGGCCGCCGTGCGCATCGCGCTCGTCAACAGCCCGCGCGTGCAGGACGCCTTTGCCACGCTGCAGATCAGCGACGCCGACCGCGTGCAGGCCGCGAGCCTGCCGAACCCTGTGCTCTCGTTCAGCCGCCTGGCGCAGGGCCGCGAACGCGAGTTCGAGCGGATGCTGAGCTTCAACGTGATCGGGCTCGTCACGCTGCCGTGGCAGGCGCGCTGGGCCGGTCAGCGGCACGAGGCCGCCAAGCTGCAGGCCGCGCAGAGCGTGCTGCTGCTGGCCGCCGACACGCGCCGCGCGTGGGTGCGCGCGGTGTCGGCGCAGCAGAGCGTGGTGTACCTGCGCGATGCGAAGGACGCCGCCGAAGCCGGCGCCGAGCTCGCGCACCGCATGGCGCAGGTCGGCAACTGGAGCGCGCTGCAGCGCACGCGCGAGCAGCTGCTGCTGGCCGATGCGGCAGCGCAGCTCGCACGCGCCGAGCAGACCGCCGTTGCCACGCGCGAACAGCTCACCCGCCTGCTCGGCCTGAGCGGCGAGCGCATCGGCTACACGCTGCCCGATCGACTGCCTCCCCTGCCGCCGTCCGCGCCTGACCTCGGCGACGTGCAGGCCCGCGCGCTGCGCGATCGGCTCGATGTGCGTTCGGCGCAGGCGCAGAACACGGCGGTGGCCGATTCGCTCGGCCTCACGCGTGCCACCAGCGTCATCAACGCCATGGACATCGGCGGCGTACGCAACACCACCTTCGAGAACAATGCCGACCGGTCGCGCTCGACGAAACGCGGCTTCGAGCTCGACCTGCCGCTCCCGTTGTTCGACTGGGGCCAGGCCCGCACCGGCCGCGCCGAGGCGCAGTACATGCAGTCGGCCGGCCGCTTGCGCGACGTGGGCGTGCTGGCCGCGAGCGAGGCGCGCGAAGCCTGGCAGGGCTGGAACACCGCCTATGCGCTGGCGCGCCGCTACCGCGACGACGTGCTGCCGCTGCGCAAGAAGGTCAACGAAGAGATGGTGCTGCGCTACAACGGCATGCTCGCGAGCGTGTGGGAGCTGCTCGGCGAAACCCGCGCGAGCATGCTCGCCGTCAATGCGGGCATCGAGGCGCAGCGCGATTTCTGGCTCGCCGACACCGACCTGCAATTCGCGCTCACGGGCAGTTCGCCCGGCGGCATGACGGCGCTGCAGACGGCCACGGCCGGCGATGCGCCCGCGTCGGGAGGGCACTGACATGAACCGCCGCAACTTCTTCGCAGGCGCCGCCACGGCCGTCGCGGCCACCACGGTCAGCCGCGTCTCGATGGCCGCCTTGCCCGAGCCGGTCACGCAGAGCTCCACCGCCACCGCAGCGCCGCTCGCGCCGCCGAACGGCCGCCCCTACAACCCCGTCGTCACCCTCAACGGCTGGACGCTGCCCTGGCGCATGAACGCCGGCGTCAAGGAGTTCCACCTCGTCGCCGAACCCGTCGTGCGCGAGATGGCGCCCGGCTTCAAGGTCAACATGTGGGGCTACAACGGCCAGTCGCCGGGCCCGACCATCGAGGTGGTCGAGGGCGACCGCGTGCGCATCTACGTGACCAACAAGCTGCCCGAGCACACGACGGTGCACTGGCACGGCCAGCGCCTGCCCAACGGCATGGATGGCGTGGGCGGCATCACGCAGCCGCACATTCCGCCGGGCAAGACCTTCGTCTACGAGTTCACCGCGCGCCGCCCCGGCACCTTCATGTACCACCCGCATGCCGACGAGATGGTGCAGATGGCGATGGGGATGATGGGCTTCTGGGTGACGCATCCGAAGGAAAGCCATCCGCTCATCGAGCCCGTGCAGCGCGACTTCTGCTTTCTGCTCGGCAGCTTCGACGTGGAGCCCGGCAGCGCGACGCCCAAGGTCAACACCATGACCGACTTCAACATCTGGAGCTTCAACAGCCGCGTGTTCCCGGGCATCGACACGCTCAATGTGCGCAAGGGCGACCGCGTGCGCATTCGGGTGGGCAACCTCACGATGACCAACCACCCGATCCACATCCACGGCCACGAGTTCGAGGTGACCGGCACCGATGGCGGCCCCGTGCCGCGCACCGCGCGCTGGCCCGAGGTGTCGGTGGACGTGGCGGTGGGCCAGATGCGGCAGATGGAATTCATCGCCGACGAGGAAGGCGACTGGGCGCTGCATTGCCACAAGTCGCATCACACCATGGGACCGATGGGCCACGACGTGCCGACCATGATCGGCGTGGACCACAAGGGCGTGGCCGAGAAGATCAAGAAGCTCGTGCCCGACTACATGGTGATGGGCGACAAGGGCATGGCCGACATGGGTGAAATGGAGATGCCCATCCCCGACAACACGATGCCCATGATGACCGGCGCGGGCCCCTTCGGCTCGGCCGAGATGGGCGGCATGTTCACGCTGCTGAAGGTGCGGCGCGACCAGAAACCGGGGGACTACAGGAACCCGGGCTGGTTCAAGCACCCGGCCGGCACGGTGGCGCGCGAAGTGCCCGGCGCCTCCGTGCCGCCGGCCACGCGCAATGCGCCATCGCCGGGCAACAGCCATGGCACCGATGCCACCGTGCGCAAGCCTTCGGGCGGGCACAACCACTGACTTCATTCACTTTCATTCCGGAGTTCACCTCATGAACAAGACCTTCAAGTCCATCGCCCTCTGCATCGCGCTCGCAGCCGCTGCGGCCGCTTCGCAAGCCCACGAGAACCACGCGCCGAAACCCAAAGGCGCCGCCACGCTCGCGCCCGAGCAAAAGCCCTGGGGCATCGAGGGCAAGGCCAGCAACGTGCGGCGAACCATCGACATCGCGATGGCCGACGACATGACCTTCACGCCGTCGGTCATCGAAGTGCGCGAGGGCGACACCATCCGCCTGCGCCTGAAGAACAAGGGCAAGGAGCTGCACGAGCTGGTGCTCGGCACCGAGCTGGAGATCGCGAACCATGCGGCCATGATGAAGAAGTTTCCGGACATGGAACACGACGATCCGTGGATGGTGCACGTGCCCCCGGGCAAGACCGGCGAGATGGTCTGGACCTTCAACCGCGCCGGCGACTTCGACTTCGCGTGCCTCGTGAAAGACCACTTCGAGCTCGGCATGGCCGGCCGCATCCGCGTGCTGGCAGCCGCGGCCAAGAAATCCTGAATGAACGAATGAGCGAACGAACCAAGGAGATCACCATGCAACGACGAACCCTCTTGAAGCGCGCGGCACCGCTGCTGGCGCTCGCCGCCACCACCGCCACCTTGCCGCTTGCCGCTTTCGCCGCGGCACCGATGGTCGAGATCTGGAAAGACCCGAACTGCGGCTGCTGCCAGGACTGGGTGAAGCACCTCAACAAGAACGGCTTCGCCACGAAGGTGCACGACGAAAGCAACGCGGCCGCGCGCACCCGGCTCGGCGTGCCCGCCAAGCTGGGCTCGTGCCACACAGGTCTGATCGGCGGCTATGCCCTCGAAGGCCATGTGCCCGCGCGCGAAGTGCAGCGCCTCTTGAAGGAAAAGCCCAAGGCCGTCGGCCTCGCGGTGCCCGGCATGCCGGTCGGCTCGCCGGGCATGGACGGCCCGGCCTACGGGGATCAGCGCGATCCGTACGACGTGCTGCTCGTGCTGGCCGATGGCAGCACGCGCGTCTATCAAAGCTATCGCTGAAGGAGCATGACCATGAAGAAAATTCTCACCGCCCTCTGCGCCACCCTTCTTGCCGCAGCCGCCTTCGCGCAGGCCGTCCTGCCCGCCGTCGAAGGCGAAGTACGCAAGATCGACACCGAGGCGAAGAAGATCACCCTCAGGCACGGCGACATACCGAACCTGGAGATGACCGGCATGACGATGGTCTTCCGCGTGAAAGACCCCGAGCTGCTCGGCAAGGTGAAGCCCGGCGACAAGGTGCGCTTCACGGCGGACAAGGTCGATGGGGCGCTGACGGTGCTGTCGATCGAACCGGAGAGCTGATCGCCAGGCCGATCACGCGGCCTCTGCATAGAATGAAGAATTACCAACGCATCGGGAGATCAAATTGGGAAACTCCGATCTGCAATTGGCGCTTTCTTCATTGAGTGTGGCGGAGCGCATCGAACTCGCCGAAGAACTGTGGGACAGCGTCGCACGCGATGCCGAGTCGCAAGCGCTGACCGAGCGTGAACAGAGCGAAATTGCGATGCGCCGTGCCGAGCATCGTGCCGATCCGCAGGCCGTCGTGCCCTGGAGCCAGGTCAAGACGTCGCTGAAGCTCTGACCTTGCTCGACATCGTCTTTCGGAAAAGCGCCGCACTCCAGCTCCAGAAGGCGCAAGACTGGTACGAATCGCAGCGTGCAGGTCTCGGTGCAGAGTTCGCTCGCAGCCTGGAGGCGGTGATCAATCGGATCGCGCGACAACCGGAAGGCGCCCCGCTGGTTTGGGAAGATGTTCGCCGGGCCCACCTCAAGCGCTTTCCCTACGCGGTCTTCTTCATCGTCGAGCCGGATCGCGTGGTGGTGCTTGACTGCATGCACCACCGCAGGAATCCGGCGAGTTGGCCGCAGCCCTGAGCGCGGGCCTCTCCCCTCTTAGCTGAACCGCCGCGGATCGAACGGCGCCAGCGGCGTCTCGGGTTCGATGCCCGCGAGCAGTTGCGCCGCGAGGCGCCCCGTGCGCGCCGAACCGCACAGGCCTACATGGCCATGACCGAACGCGAGCACGATGTCCGTGCTCGCCGCCGAAGGCCCGATGCAGGGCAACCCGTCGGGCATGCTGGGGCGGCGGCCGAGCCAGTGCTTGACAGCCTTGGCGCCGCCCGTTTCTGCAAGCGCGGGAAACATCGATTGCAGATGGCGATGCAGGATCTCCGCGCGGCGCCAGTCGGGCGCTGCATCCAGCCCGCCGATCTCGACCTGGCCGGCAGCGCGCAGGCCGCCGTCCATCCAGTGCGCGATGAGCTTGCCGTCGGCCACCATCACCGGCGTGCGTGGACCGATGGCCGCGCCTTCGATCACCACGTGGTAGCCGCGCTCGGTGTCCAGCGGCACCGGGGAGCCCGCGGCCGCGGCCAGCGGACCGGAATACGCGCCGGCGCAGATGGCGGCGGCATCGCAGGCGATGTCGCCGTCATTCGTGCGCACCGCGCGCAAGCGGCCGCCCTCGATGCGAAAGCCCGTGGCACGCCCGTGGATCCGCTCGGCCCCAGCATTCACCGCATGCTGCGCCAGCGCCGCCACGTAGGTGCCCGGATCGCGGCAGTGGCCGGCCTCGGGCACGAAGATGCCCAGTGTGTAGCGCGCATCGAGGTCGGGTTCGCGGCGGCGCAGTTCGTCGGCCGGCCATTCCTCCCACTGCACGCCCACGCGTCCGCGCACGCGCCAGCCCATCGCGTCGTCTTCGAACTCGGCGCGCGAGCGGTAGGCATGCAAAAGCCCGCGCTGCTCGATGAGCTGCGGCACACCGGCCTCGGCGGCGAGGTGCGCGTGCAGCGCGGGCGCGTCCGCCAGCAGCGTGCGCAACGCATCGGCAGTGCGCTGCACGCGCGCCTCGGTCCAGCCCGAGGCCAGGTAGCGCAGCAGCCACGGCAGCGCGCGCGGCAGGTAGCGCCAGCGCACCGCGAGCGGTCCGAGCGGATCGGCCAGCCAGCCCGGCACCTTGCGCCAGGCGCCCGGCAGTGCGGGCGGCACCACCGAATGGGAGGAAAGCCAGCCCGCGTTGCCGTAGCTCGTGGCCTGCGGACCGCCGGGTGCCTCGGGTTCGAGGAGGGTCACGCGCAGCCCCGCGCGCAACGCCTCGATGGCCGTGGCGCAGCCCACCGCACCCGCGCCGACGACCACCACGTGGCGCCGCGCACCGCCCTCGGAGGAGAAACCACTTCTTGCAACTGTCATGGCGCCCATCGTAGAGGCTGGAGAGGTGCGGACCCATAATCGGCCGCCATGCCAGCCCCGTCTTCTCCCTCTTCCTCCTCCCATCCCGCCGGTGCCATCACCGACGTCGCCGACATCGAAGTCGGCCATTTTTCCGACACCCGCCGCCCCACCGGCTGCACCGTCGTCATGGCGCGCGACGGCGCCGTGGCCGGTGTCGATGTGCGCGGCGCCGCACCCGGCACGCGCGAGACCGACCTGCTCTCGCCCGGCAACCTGGTGCAGCAGGTGCACGCGGTCATGCTCGCGGGCGGCAGCGCCTGGGGCCTGGCGGCCGCCGAGGGCGCGATGCGCTGGCTCGAGGAACGCGACATCGGGATGGACGTGCGCTTCGGCACCCTGCCCATCGTGCCCGCGGCCGTGCTGTTCGACCTGCCGATGGGCGATGCGCGCATCCGCCCCGATGCGGCCGCCGGCTATGCGGCCTGCGATGCGGCCTCGAACGCGGCGCCCGCCGAAGGCAACGTGGGCGCCGGGAGCGGCGCGCTGGTGGGCAAGCTCTTCGGCGTGCACCGCGCGATGAAGGGCGGCATCGGCACCGCGTCGGTCACCGTCGGCGGCGTCACGGTGGGGGCGCTGATCGCGGTCAACTCGCTGGGTGACGTGATCGACCACAACACCGCCCAACCCGTCGCCGGCGCGCGCACCGAAGACGGCACCGCATTGCTCGACACCCGCCGCGCTTTGCTGCGCGGCGACCTGCCCAAGCCCCTGCTCGCGGGCACCAACACGACCCTGGGCGTGGTCGCGACAGACGCAGTGCTGACCAAGGTGCAGGCCAACCGGCTTGCCAACGTGGCGCACGACGGGCTCGCGCGCGCCATCAACCCGGTGCACACGATGAGCGACGGCGACACGCTGTTCGCGCTGGCCACCGGCCGCGTGCCGCTCGAAGGCAACGCCCCCGGCATGACGGTGCTCGGCACCATGGCCGCGGAGGCCGTGGCCATTGCCACGCTGCGCGCCGTGCGTGCGGCACGATCGGTGACGGTGGGCGACCTGCACATTCCCTCGGCCAGCGACCTCGCCGCGCCCCGCGCCTGACGCACACACAACAAGGAAAGGACCACCATGGCGTTCCCCAGAACCCTGAAGCTGATCCTGCTGTCGATCCGCGACTTGATCGCCTCGGCCGGGCCCATCATCTTTCTCGTGATCGGCCTGCTGATCGCCGCCTACTGGTACCTGCAGCCGCAGCCGCCCAAGCACGTGACGCTGGCCACCGGGCCCACCGGCAGCGCCTATGCGGAGTTCGGCAAGCGCTATGCGGCGGCGCTCAAGGCCAGCGGCATCACGGTCGAACTGAAGCCCACCTCGGGCTCCTGGGAAAACCTGGAGCTGCTGCGCAAGGGCGGCGCCGACGTGGGCTTCGTGCGCGGCGGCAGCGCCGATCCGGTGGCCGACGAAGAGGCGGGGCTCAGTTCGCTCGGCAGCCTGTTCTTCGAGCCGATCTGGCTCTTCTACCGCGCCGACAGTGCGCTGAAGGTCGACAAGAAGACCGGCACGCTGACCTCGCTCACGCAGCTGCGCGGCCTGCGCGTGAACGTCGACATGCCCGGCAGCGGGCTGCCCGAGATCATGGAGCGGCTCTTCAAGGCCAACCGGCTCGGGCCCGACGACGTGCTGCTGTCGAACCTCGAACAGGCCGCGGCCGCCGAGGCGCTGCAGGCCGGGCTGCTCGATGCGATCGTGTTGTCTTCGGCGCCGCAATCGCCGCAGGTGCAGCGGCTCTTGCGCGCGGGCGACATCAAGCTGATGGATTTCGGCCAGGCCGATGCGTACTCGCGGCGCTTTCCGTTCCTCTCGGCGGTGACGCTGCCGCGCGGCGTGGTCGATTTGTCGAAGGACCTGCCGCCGTCGGACGTGTCGCTGCTCGCGGCCACCACCTCGCTCTTGTCGCGCGAGGAAACCCACCCTGCCCTGCGCCAGTTGTTCGCGCAATCGGCGCAGACGGTGCACAGCGGCGCGGGCTGGTTCAACCGGGCGCGCGATTTTCCGAACACGCGCACCAGCGAACTGCCGGTCAGCCCCGAGGGCGACCGCGCGATCAACGGCACACCGCCGTTCTGGCAGCGCTACCTGCCCTTCTGGGCCAGCAACCTCGTCGAGCGCATGTGGCTGGTGCTGGGGGGCCTGCTGGTGCTGATGCTGCCGCTGAGCCGCGTGATCCCGCCGCTCTACCAGTTCCGCGTACGGCGGCGCGTGTTTCGCTGGTATGCGCGGCTGCGCGACATCGAGGGCAAGGTCGATGCCAAGACGGGCGATCGCGACACGCTGCTGAAAGAGCTCGACGAGCTCGATCGCGTGGTCAACAAGGTGGCGGTGCCGCTGTCGTATGCGGACGAGCTCTATGCGCTGCGCAACAACATCTACGCGGTGAGAAAGCGTGTGCTGGCCGGAACGGCGAAGGGCGACACGGCCTCGACACAAGCGCCTGCCGTGACGCCAAAGCCTGCGGAATCCGCTTGACGCCTTGGTCCTGCAAACGCTGATCGATTTCGCCGAGCCGCGCGGCGACGGAACGGCGCGGCTGCGCGTGGCTTTCGGCGCGCCTTCCCGCGTGCTCGTTGCGCACACTGCCGAAGAAGTGAAACCGGTGCTGGAGGCCGTCGAGGCGCTGTCGCGCGAGGGCCGCTGGTGCGTGGGCCATCTGCGCTACGAGGCAGCGGAGGCTTTCGATCCAGCCTTCGCAGTGCACGCGGGCGAAGGGCCGCTGGCGTGGTTCGGCGTGCACGATGCCGCCGTGCCGTGGCCCGAGACCATGGCCGCCGCCGTGCCCTCCGTCGCTTGGCAAGCCGGCCTGTCGCGCGCCGGCTTCGACCGGAACATGCAGGCCATCCATCGCGCGATCGCGAATGGCGAGCTGTACCAGCTCAACTACACCGCGCCGCTTCGCGCCGAATTCCAGGGCAATGCACGCGACTGGTTCATGGCTTTGCGAAACGCGCAGCCCAACGGCTACGCCGCCTTCATCGACACCGGCGACGAGCAGGTGCTGTCGGTGTCGCCCGAGCTGTTCTTCGACCGGCAGGGCGACCGGATCCTTGCCCGGCCCATGAAGGGCACCGCCCCGCGCGGTGCGACCGCCGTGGAAGACGAGGCGATGGCGCTACGGCTGCGCACCGTGCCCAAGGAGCGCGCCGAGAACGTGATGATCGTGGACCTGATCCGCAACGATCTCTCGCGCGTCGCGCAGCCGTTTTCGGTGCGTGTGCCGCGGCTCTTTCACACCGAGGCGCTGCCCACTGTCTGGCAGATGACCTCCGACGTCGAAGCGAAGCTGCGCGACGGCGTTTCGCTGGTCGATGTGTTCTCCGCGTTGTTCCCTTGCGGCTCGATCACGGGCGCGCCCAAGGTCAGTGCGATGCGGATGATTCGCGACCTGGAGCCCGAAGCGCGCGGCGTGTACTGCGGTGCTGTCGGCGTGGTGCGGCCCGGCGGGCATGCGACCTTCAACGTGCCGATCCGCACCGTGACGCTGCGCGGCACCGAGGCGCGATGCGGCATCGGCAGCGGCATCACGGCCGATGCAGAAGCCGATGCGGAGTGGGACGAGTGGCGACACAAGCGGGCCTTCCTGGGACAAGGCCGTGCGGATGTATCGTCTTCGGACATGAGTTCCTTCGAATTGCTCGAAACCCTGGCGCTGGCCGATGGCTCGCTGCGCGATGCGCCCGCGCACCTGGCACGCATGCAGAACGCGGCTTCGCACTTCGGCTATCCATGGAACGAGGCAGTCGTGGCGGCATGCCTTCATCGCCTGACCCAGGTGCATCCGACAGGTACGTGGCGCGTTCGCCTTCTGCTCGATGCGCATGGGCAACCGCGCGCGGAAGCCTTCGCCATGGAAGCGCCGCCATCACGCGTGCAACTGCAATTGGCCTCCCGCGCCTTCGACGAGGCCGAGAGCGACTTCTCCCGTTTCAAGACCACGCGCCGCGCGCACTACGAGGCCTTTGCGCCCACCGCGCCCGGCGTGTTCGACACGCTGCTGTGGAACCGCCGCGGCGAAATCACCGAATGCACGCGCGGCAACATCGCACTGCAGCTCGAGGATGGTCGCTGGGTCACGCCGCCGCTGCGCTGCGGCCTGCTGGGCGGCATCGGCCGCTCACGCCGGCTGAGCGAGGGGCAACTGACCGAGGCCGTGGTGCGGGTGGACGAGTTGCCGCGCGTGCGTGCGCTGGCCTTCGTCAACAGCCTGCGCGGCTGGCTGGATGCAGACCTGAGGTGAAGCGGCGGGCGAGGCCCCGCCCTACCAGCAGCTGCCGCTCCAGTCGAACACCTTGACGTACTGGTCCTTCTTGTCGACCCAGAAGGCCTGCAGGCAGCTCCGGCTGACCTGCCGATCACGGTACTGAGTCGACTGTTCGGGGCCACCGGGTGTCCATCGTGTGGTTGAACCGACCGGATCCCTGACGGTCGCGGTGTACTGCCCGCCCTCGTACATCATCATGGTGAAGTTCGGGTCCTGGGCACTGTCCTTGATGCTGGTGGGCTTGCCGTATTCCTTGAGCACCTCCGTGAATGGCTTGCCCACGAAGCTGTTGCCCTTGATGCCGGTAGCTGTGAGGTATTTCGCCGGGCTGCAGGCAGACAACATGACCAGCGCGCCGATCGCGGCCCAAAGACGCTGTACCTTCATCGGTTGATCCTCCCTCTATGTTGACGATCAGAACATTCTCGCAAACCGAGTACCGCTTGAACTTGCGTGCACGCCGGCAAGCAGAATCGCTGCCATGGAACACGCAGCAGCCTGCGCGGCAGGCTGGATGCGGATCTTTTCGGTTCTGAAAAATCGTTCAACAAAGCGCTTGACTTAGAGCGCGCTCTAATTTCGAGAATCAACGCCATGGAAACCAGTCTGACCATCGCGGAAGTCGCAGAGCGCACCGGCCTCACGGCCTACACGCTGCGTTACTACGAACGCATCGGCCTCATCGCCGCGGTGCCCCGTGCACCCGGCGGTCAGCGGCGCTATGCGAGCGCGGACATGGACTGGCTGGATTTCCTGTTGCGCCTGCGCGAGACAGGCATGCCCATCCAGGGCATGCAGGCCTTTGCCGGGCTTCGAAGCCAGGGGGACGCCAGTGTCGGCGAACGGCGCGAGATGCTCGAAGCGCACCTCGCCGAGGTTCAGGCCCGGGTGGAGGCGCTGCAGCAATCCATGCAGGCGCTTTCGACCAAGATCGCGCACTACCGTGCGATGGAGGCCAAGGTCAAGACGAAGCGTCCCTCGTTGTCGGGCAATGCCCCGGAAAGAAAGACGAGCGATGACGAGCACACAAGCCAACCAGACCCACAACGGCAACGACAACCTGCGCTACGCGCGCGGGCTGGCCAAGCTTCAGGAAATCGACGGTGAAGGCGGCGTCAAGGTCGTCGAGAGCCTGGCGGACATCGCGCCCGACTTCGCGCGCCTGCTGATCGAGTTTCCGTTCGGCGACGTCTACTCCCGCCCCGGCCTGGACCTTCGCTCCCGCGAGATCGCGGTGGTGGCCGCGCTCACGGCCATGGGCAATGCGGCGCCGCAATTGAAGGTGCACATCCAGGGCGCGCTGAATGTCGGCGTGACGCGCACCGAAGTGATCGAAATCATCATGCAGATGGCCGTGTACGCGGGCTTCCCGGCGGCGCTCAATGGGCTCACGGCTGCACGCGAGGTGTTTGCGATGGACGCACCGCAGGGAGAGCCCGCATGAAGCACCGCAGTTTTCGCGTCCGCCTGCCGCTGCTTGGACTGACGCTGCTTGCGACCGCAATGCAGGCACCCGCCTTGGCGCAAATGCCCGCGTTGCCCACCTGGACGCTTGAGAAACGCCCCGCGCATGACGAGCTCTCCTCGCCGGTCGGCATGGCCTACGACGCCGCAGGTTCTCTCTATGTCGCCAACTGGTCGGCCGGGACCATCCTGCGCTTTGCGCCCGACGGCACCCGCTCGGTGTTCGCATCGGGCTTGAGCGGCCCCAGCGGGCTGGCGATCGGCCCTTCCGGCGACATCTTCGTCGCGTCGTACAGCCAGAACCTGGTGTGGCGCTTCACACCGAGCGGCACGCAGAGCGTGTTCGTGCGGGGCCTGGCTACGCCGGCGGGCCTGAGCTTCGACCGCAAGGGCCGGCTGCTGATCGCCAACCGCCAGACCAACCAGATCCTCGCGGCGCATCCCGGCGGCAGGATCGAGGTCGCTGCCGAGGGACTGCAAACGCCGGTCGGGGCGGTCGAGCTGCCAAGCGGCGAGTTGATGGTCAGCAACATCGCGGGTGGCGTCTCGCTGGTCGGAAGCGACGGACGTGCGCGAAGCATCCACAGCGGACTGCGCAGCCCGGGCCCGGGCATCGTCGCGGACCGGGAGGGCGCTGCGGCCTATGTGGTCGACTACGGCGGCACGACGGTCAGCCGAATCGACCGCGAAGGAGGCCGCGTCGTGGTGGCGGACGGCCTGTCCAGCCCGGTCGGACTCACCTACGCGCCCGACGGAAATCTGTTGGTCGCCACCTGGGGCGCGAATGCGGCCTTCCGGCTGGTACGGCCGCGCTGACAAGCCGGCCGCTGCCCCATCCATGAAAAAAGCGCGCGGCCCCTTGCGGAACCGCGCGCTCTTGCCGAAGCGGCCTGAGGCTTACTTGAGCGCCTTGTAGCGCATGCGCTTGGGCTTGGCGCCTTCTTCGCCGAGGCGCTTCTTCTTGTCGGCTTCGTACTCCTGGTAGTTGCCGTCGAAGAAGGTCCACTGGCTGTCGCCTTCGGCCGCCAGGATGTGGGTGGCGATGCGGTCGAGGAACCAGCGGTCATGGCTGATGACCATGACGGTACCGGCGAATTCGAGCAGCGCGTCTTCGAGCGCACGCAGGGTTTCGACGTCCAGGTCGTTCGAGGGTTCGTCCAGCAGCAGCACGTTGCCGCCCGCGATCAGCGTCTTGGCCAGGTGCAGACGGCCGCGTTCACCGCCCGACAGCGTGCCGACCTTCTTCTGCTGGTCCGCGCCGTTGAAGTTGAAGCGGCCCGCATACGCGCGGCTGGCCATCTGGAACTTGCCGACGTTGATGATGTCCAGGCCGTTCGAGATGTCTTCCCACACGGTCTTGTTGTTGGCCAGTTCGTCGCGGTGCTGGTCCACGAAGGCCATCTTGACCGTCGAGCCGATGACGACCTCGCCGGTGTCGGGCTTTTCCTTGCCCGCGAGCAGCTTGAAGAGCGTCGACTTGCCGGCGCCGTTCGGGCCGATGATGCCGACGATCGCGCCCGGCGGCACGGTGAAGCTCAGGTTGTCGATCAGCATGCGGTCGCCGAAGGACTTGCTCACGCCGTGGAACTCGAACACCTGCTGGCCCAGCCGCTCCGCCACAGGAATGAAGATTTCCTGCGTTTCGTTGCGCTTCTGGTATTCCATGTCGCTCAGCTCCTCGAAGCGGGCGAGGCGCGATTTGCTCTTGGCCTGGCGTGCCTTCGGGTTCTGGCGCGACCACTCCAGCTCCTTCTTCAGCGCCTTGGCGTGGGCTTCTTCGCTCTTTTGCTCCTGCGCCAGGCGTTCGCCCTTCTGCTCGAGCCAGGTGCTGTAGTTGCCCTTCCAGGGAATGCCGCGACCGCGGTCCATTTCCAGGATCCACTCGGCCGCGTTGTCCAGGAAGTAGCGATCGTGGGTGATGGCCACCACGGTGCCCGTGAAGCGCTGCAGGAACACTTCGAGCCACTCGACCGATTCGGCGTCCAAGTGGTTGGTCGGCTCGTCGAGCAGCAGCATGTCGGGCTTGGACAGCAGCAGGCGGCAGAGCGCCACGCGGCGCTTTTCACCACCCGACAGCAGGCCGATCTTGGCGTCCCACGGCGGAAGGCGCAGCGCGTCGGCGGCGATTTCCAGCTGGTGCTCGGAATCGGTGCCGGCGGTGGCGATGATGGCTTCGAGCTGGGCCTGCTCGGCCGCCAGCGCGTCGAAGTCGGCGTCTTCGGCACCGTAGGCGATGTACACCTCTTCCAGGCGCGCCTTGGCGGCGAACACCGCGCCCATGGACTCCTCGACCGATTCGCGCACCGTGTGCTCGGTGTTGAGCTTGGGTTCCTGCTCCAGATAGCCGATCGTCATGCCCGGCATGGGCAGCGCCTCGCCCTCGAACTCCTTGTCCACACCCGCCATGATCTTGAGCAGCGTGGACTTGCCCGAGCCATTCAGGCCGAGCACGCCGATCTTGGCGCCGGGGAAGAAAGAGAGCGAAATGTCCTTCAAGAGCTGCCGCTTGGGCGGCACGGTCTTGCTGACACGGTTCATCGAATAGACGTATTGAGCCATCTGTGGATAGTTACCTTGGGTAGCAGAAATTGGGGGAAAAGCGCGGGCGCCAGAACAACGCATCCGGGCGCGGCAAACCACCGATTATCGACTCATGCGACAATAGCGACCGTTGCCGGGTCCAGTTGCCCGCAACACCGGCTCTCTGCCGGGGACGAAGAAGACCCCCTTTTGATCGTTTTCACAGCGGGTTTTCCGGCTCCCACCCCTGACCTTCATCTGCCTTGACTGGCTCGGTGTCAACATTAAGACGCCAAGCGGGCCGATGCCACTGCGCCGTGTATGGCGCTTATTGTTTCCAATGAATTTTGATGAACTGAAGCTGGCTCCCGCCATCTTGAAGGCTGTGCACGAGCACGGTTACGACACCCCCACCCCCATCCAGGCGCAAGCCATCCCCGCCGTTCTCGAAGGCCACGACCTGCTCGGCGGCGCCCAGACCGGCACCGGCAAGACCGCAGCCTTCACGCTGCCGATGCTGCACAAGCTCACCATGAGCCGCAGCGCCACCAACAAGTTCGGCGGCGTCGGCATCCGCGCCCTCGTGCTGACCCCCACCCGCGAGCTCGCGGCGCAGGTCGAGGAATCGGTCCGCACCTACGGCAAATACCTGCAGCTCGACTCGACCGTGATCTTCGGCGGCGTCGGCATGAATCCGCAGATCAGCAAGCTCAAGAAGGGCGTCGACATCCTCGTGGCCACCCCCGGCCGCCTGCTCGACCTGCAGCAGCAGGGCATGCTCGACCTGAGCCAGGTCCAGATGCTGATCCTGGACGAAGCCGACCGCATGCTGGACATGGGCTTCATCCACGACGTGAAGAAAATCCTGGCCCTGGTGCCCAAGGAAAAGCAGAGCCTGCTGTTCTCGGCCACCTTCAGCGACGAAATCCGCGACCTGGCCGCCACGCTGCTCAAGAACCCGCAGAGCATCCAGGTCACGCCGCGCAACACCACCGTGCAGCGCATCACCCAGGTGATCCACCCCGTGGGCCGCGGCAAGAAGAAGGCGCTGCTCGCGCACATCATCAACGAGAACAAGTGGAGCCAGGTGCTCGTGTTCACGCGCACCAAGTTCGGCGCCAACAGCGTGGCCGAATTCCTCACCAAGAACGGCATCGAGGCGATGGCGCTGCACGGCAACAAGAGCCAGAGCGCACGCACGCAGGCGCTGGCCGGTTTCAAGAGCGGCGACATCCGCGCGCTGGTGGCCACCGACATCGCCGCCCGCGGCATCGACATCGACGAGCTGCCGCACGTCGTGAACTACGAAATCCCGAACGTCAGCGAAGACTACGTTCACCGCATCGGCCGCACCGGCCGTGCCGGTTCGAGCGGCGAGGCCGTGAGCTTCGTGTGCCTGGACGAAGAAGGCTTCATGCAGGAAATCGAGCGCTTCACCAAGCAAACGATTCCGGTGCAGATCGTCGAGGGCTTCGGTCCTGAAGACGGCGAGCGCGCCGAGCCGATCGCCATGGGTCGCCAGACGATCTGGGGCGGCGCAGGCCGTCCGCCGAGCCGTGACGTGATGCAGGCGGCCGCCAAGGCCGCGCGCACCGAGATGCTGCAACGCATCCGCGAGAACAAGGCCGGCCAGGGCGGCGGCGAGCGCGCTGGCGGTGGTGGTGGCGGCAACGGCGGCGGTCAACGCCGCGGTGGCGGCCAGGGTGGTGGCGGCCAAGGCCGCAACGCCAATGGCGGCGGCCAGGGTCAGGGTCCGCGCGGCCAGGGCGCACGCCCGCCGCAAGGCCGCGGCCCGCAAGGTCCGGCACGCACGCCGCACCATGCACCGCAGCATCACCAACAACAGAATCATCTGCCGCACGATGAGCGCCAGCCCCGCCATCACGGCAACAGCCACAGCCCGACGCAGGCCAACCAGGTCGCGCACCTGCGCGCCGAAGCGGTCGCGGGTGGCGACGGCCAGCCGGATCCGTTGCGCACGAGCGTCGACCACATGGGTGGCGGGCGTGGTCGCGGACGCCCGGGTGGCGGTGGCGGCGGCTACGGCGGCAACCGCTCGGGCGGCGGCGGCCGCTCGGGTGGCGGCGGTGGTTATGGCGGCGGCGGTGGCAACCGTTCCGGCGGCGGCGGCGGTGGCCGCTCCTTCGGGCGCTGAGCACTGCGGGCAGGGACACCTGCTTCGGAAATGAACAAGGGCACTTCGGTGCCCTTTTCTTTTGGGCGCCTTTGTCTTGTTTTGCGGGCAAGACACAATCGTCAAGTCATGCAATACATCCCGCCCAACTACGCCACCCTCTTCGTAGCCACCTGCAACCTGCTCAACCTCGCGAACCCCCACCGGGTGTACTACGAGAACCAGGACGCCTACAACGAGCGCGAGTACGAGCGGAAGATCGACTGGATCGGCGAGCGCTTCCACGCGCTCAACGCCGATGTGCTGGCGGTGCAGGAGGTGTGGGACGAAGCGGCGCTGAAGGCCGCCATCGCGCGCAGCGGCCTGCGCTACGACTTCGTTTCAGTGCCGGGCGCCGAGAACACGCCGCCGCCTGGCAGCCCGCCGGGCACACCGCCCAGTCCGGGCGCACAAGGCACGCCGCGCGTCGGCATCGCGACGCGGCTGCAGGTGGACAACGTCCAGTCCTTCATCGACTTCCCGCCGGGCTTCGGCGTGGACGTGCCCGGCCTCGGCTCCCACACGCGCTTCGAGCGCCCTCCTCTCCTGGCCACGCTGCGCATGAAGCACGGCCAGCAGGTGCATGTGCTGACGGTGCATCTGAAGTCCAAGCGCCCCAAGTTCCTGCAGGACGCGCAAGGCAACCACCTGGAGGACCGCGACGACCGCAAGGTCGGCGTGATGGCCTCGCTGCGCTCCTTGCTGATGCGCGGCGCCGAGGCCGCCGCACTGCGCTGCATCGTGATCGACCTGCTGCAAGGCACGAACACGCCGCTGGTGGTGATGGGCGACTTCAACGACAACCCGCACAGCGTGACCACGCAGCTCGTGGCCGCCACCTCCGAAGTCGCCTACGACAAGGCCGCGCGCGACGTGGCGCTGTTCAATGCCTACGAGATGCAGGGCGAGTCGGCGCTGAAGAAGGACGTGGCCTATTCGCACATCCACCAGGGTTTTCCGGACGTGCTCGACCAGATCCTGGTGAGCGAGGAATTCATCGCGAGCAGCCGGCACAGCCTGGGCGACGTGCGCCGCGTCGACTACTTCAACGACCACCTGCACGAAGGGCGCGACCGCTCCCGCTCGGACCACGGCTTCGTGCGCGCGCTGCTTCGGCTGCGCACGGACTGAAGCCGCTCGGCGGCCTGCGCGCCGGCCCTTCAGCCGGCCTTTCAGCCGGCCTTGAGCTTCAGGGGCGGCCGGCTGAGCTTCGGTAGGCGGCGGCGCGAGGCGAGCACGTCCTCGATGTCCTGCCGCGCGCCTTC
Source organism: Variovorax boronicumulans (assembly GCF_030812215.1). GTDB lineage: Bacteria > Pseudomonadota > Gammaproteobacteria > Burkholderiales > Burkholderiaceae_C > Variovorax > Variovorax boronicumulans_C. Next base: position 40,870 of record NZ_JAUSSG010000012.1, read on the forward strand.
GATGAGGCGGATGACCGCGCGCTCGGCGTCGTCGGGGTTGCGCGCGATCACCGCATCGAGCACCGCGCGGTGCAGCGGCAGCGAGTGCGCGGGGCCGTGGGGCTTGGCCGCCGAAATCTCGAAGCTGGTGCGCAGCAGCGCGTTGAGCGCCTTGCTCATCTGCGCCAGCATGCGGTTGCGTGCGGCGCCCAGGAGCCCGTTGTGAAAGCGCAGGTCGAAGGTGACGTAGTCGCCGCCGTGCTCCACGGCTTCCTTCATGCCGGCAAAGGCGCTTTCTATTTCCTCGATGTCCTTCGCATCGGCCCGTTCGGCGGCAAGCCGCACGGCCGCGGGCTCCACCACGCGCCGCAGGTCCTGCAGGTCGCGCAGGAACCCCGGCGTGAGGCCGGCGCGCGACTGCCAGGTGATGACATCGGGATCGAACCAGTTCCAGTGGTCCTGCGGCAGCACGCGCGTGCCGACCTTGGGGCCTGTCGCGACGAGGCCTTTGGCCGCGAGCGACTTCATGGCCTCGCGCACCACGGTGCGGCTCACGCCGAGTTCTTCTCCCAAAACCGGCTCGGGCGGTATCGAGGACCCGACCGCATAGCGGCCGGCCGCGATGGCTTCGCCGAGCAGTTCGAGCGTGCGGCCGTGGATGTTCTTGATCATGCGTGCGATGTGAAATTTGCTATCCCAACGACCGAAAACATCAAGGCTCCGGCTCGTTCATCAGGCCTATCATATGATGATTGAAACGCCATCCGGCAGGGCAAACCCTCGAGGTTCTGCACCGAAACCGGCAATCGAGAGACACCACCGATGAGCACTCCCCCCAAGAAAAAATCCAGCGAACTGCGCAGCCAGCAATGGTTCGGCCGCCATGACCGCGACGGCTTCATCTACCGCAGCTGGATGAAAGGCAAGGGCGTGCCGCACGACCAGTTCGACGGCCGACCGGTCATCGGCATCTGCAACACCTTCAGCGAACTCACGCCCTGCAATTCGCACTTCCGCACGCTTGCCGAGCAAGTGAAGATCGGTGTGTACGAAGCGGGCGGCTTCCCGCTCGAATTTCCGGTGATGTCGCTCGGCGAGACGCTCCTGCGCCCGACCGCCATGCTGTATCGCAACCTCGCGAGCATGGACGTGGAAGAAAGCATCCGCGGCAATCCGCTCGACGGCGTGGTGCTGCTCATGGGCTGCGACAAGACCACGCCCGCATTGATGATGGGCGCGGCCAGCGTCGACCTGCCGACCATCGGCGTCTCGGGCGGCCCGATGCTCTCGGGCAAGTGGCGCGGGCAGGAACTGGGCTCGGGCACCGGCGTGTGGCAGATGAGCGAGCAGGTGCGCGCCGGCACGCTGAAGCTGCAGGATTTCTTCGAGGCCGAGAGCTGCATGCACAGGAGCCACGGCCACTGCATGACGATGGGCACCGCGAGCACCATGGCCTGCATGGTCGAGTCGCTGGGCATCGGGCTGCCGGGCAACGCGGCCTACCCCGCCGTCGACGGTCGGCGCAATGTGCTGGCGCGGCAGGCGGGCCGGCGCATCGTGGACATGGTGCACGAGGACATGAACATGTCGAAGATCCTCACGCGCGAGGCGATCGAGAACGCGATCAAGGTGAATGCGGCCGTGGGCGGCTCGACCAACCTCGTGATCCACCTCTTGGCCATCGCGGGCCGCATCGGCGTGGACCTCACGCTCGACGACTTCGACCGCCTCGCCTCGGAGCTCCCCTGCCTCGTGAACCTGCAGCCCTCGGGCCAGTTCCTGATGGAAGACTTCTGCTACGCGGGCGGCCTGCCGGTGGTCATCAAGGAGATCGCGCAGCACCTGCACAAGGACATCCTCACCGTCACCGGCCAGAGCCTCTGGGACAACGTGAAGGACGCCGAGAACTACGGCCCGCAGGTCATCCGGCCGCTGGCCGAGCCCTTCAAGGAGAAGGCCGGCATCTGCGTGCTGCGCGGCAACCTCGCGCCCAACGGCGCCATCATCAAGCCGAGCGCGGCCACGCCCGAGCTGCTGGTGCACAAGGGCCGCGCGGTGGTCTTCGAGAACGCCGACGACCTGCACAAGCGCATCGACGACGAAGACCTGGACATCGACGAGCACTGCATCATGGTGCTCAAGAACTGCGGCCCCAAGGGCTACCCCGGCATGGCCGAGGCCGGCAACATGCCGCTGCCACCCAAGGTGCTGCGCAAGGGCATCACCGACATGGTCCGCATCAGCGATGCGCGCATGAGCGGCACGGCCTACGGCACGGTGGTGCTGCACACGGCGCCCGAAGCGGCGGCGGGCGGTCCGCTGGCACTGGTGCAGAACGGCGACATCGTCGAGCTCGATGTGCCCAACCGCAAGCTGCATCTGCATGTGAGCGACGAAGAGCTGGCGAAGCGCCGCGGGAAATGGGTCGCGCCCGAGGCGCCGCTCGACTCGGGCTACTGGAAGCTCTATGTCGACACGGTATTGCAGGCCGACCAGGGCGCGGACCTCGCGTTCCTGCGCGGCCGGCGCGGGGCTTTCGTGCCGCGCGACAATCATTGAATGACAAGACTGGTAGCAATCGACTGGGGCACGAGTTCCCTCCGCGGCGCTTTGCTGGATGCGGACGGCAAGGTGCTCGAAGAGCGCAGCGATGCGCGCGGCATCCTCAAGGTGCCCGAAGGCGGGTTCCCCGCCGTCTTCGAGGCGCTGTTCGGCGACTGGATGCGCCTCGAAGGCGTGCAGTGCCTCATCTCGGGCATGGCCGGCAGCAAGCAGGGCTGGGTCGAGGCGCCGTACTGCGCCTGCCCGGCCGGCCGCGTCGAGGTGGGCCGCAAGATCATCCGCATCGACGCCATCCCAGGTGCGCGCATCGCCATCGTGCCGGGCCTGAGCGACGAGCACGACGGCGTGCCCGACGTGATGCGCGGCGAGGAAGTGCAGATCTTCGGCGCCATGTCGCTCATCGGCGCGAGCGACGGCCTCTTCGTGCTGCCGGGCACCCACAACAAGTGGGCTACCGTGAGGAAGGGCCGCGTCGCGAGTTTCCGCACCTGCATGACGGGCGAGTTCTACGCGCTGCTGAGCCAGCATTCGATCCTCGCGCGCACGCTCGATGCCGCCGCGCCGCTCGACGAAGCGGCGTTCCTGCAGGGCGTGACCCAGTCGGAAAACGGCCATGGCCTGCTGCACAACGCCTTCGGTGCGCGCACGCTCTCGCTGTTCGAGCGCATGCCGAAGGAAGAGCTGTCCAGCTACCTCTCGGGCCTCCTGATCGGCGAAGAGCTCCGCACCCAGTCGCTGCATGCGGTCGGCGAGGTGGTGCTGATCGGCTCGCCCGTGCTCACCGAGCGCTACACCCTGGCCCTGCGCGCCGCCGGCGTCGCCACGCGCACGCTCGGCGCCGAAGCCACCTGGGCCGGACTGCATGCGCTGTCCGGCTTTCTTGCCGCAGACAGCAACAGAATCCAGCCATGACCACCTCTCTCGAAAAATTCCATGCCGCGATGCGCGAGCTGCCGCTCGTGGCCATCCTTCGCGGCCTCACGCCCGCCGAGGCCGCGGACGTTGGCGACGCCATCGTCGAGCCCGGCTTCCGGCTGCTCGAAGTGCCGCTCAATTCGCCGCAGCCGCTGGACAGCATTGCGCTCATGCGCAAGCGTTTTCCGCAAGCGCTGGTGGGCGCGGGCACGGTGCTCGATGCGCAGCAGGTGCGCGACGTGCACGCGGCCGGCGGCGAACTGATCGTCTCGCCCAACTTCAATGCCGCGGTCATCACCGAAGCCGCCAAGCTCGGCATGGTCTGCCTGCCCGGCGTGATGACGCCCACCGAGGCCTTCGGTGCGCTGGCAGCCGGTGCCACCGGGCTCAAGCTGTTCCCCGCCGAACTGGCGTCGCCCGCGGTGGTGAAGGCATTGCTCGCCGTGCTCCCCGCCGGCACGCCGGTGATGCCCGTGGGCGGCATCACGCCGCTGAACATGGCGGAGTGGCGCGCTGCCGGTGCGGCCGGCTTCGGCATCGGCTCCGCGCTCTACAAGCCGGGCAAGCAGGCTGCGGCCGTGCGCGATGATGCGAAGAAATTCATCTCGGCCTGGACGGGCACCACGAACGCCTGATTTCGCGCCGGCTCCCAGGAAAAAAGAAAGAGACACGATGTCCGCCGATTCCGACTACGCCAGCCCCGCCGTCCGCAAACTGCGCGAAGACCTCGCGCTGGCCCTGCGCGCCGCCGCCCACCACGGGTTGTCCGAAGGCGTCTGCAACCACTTCAGCGTGATGCTGCCGGGCGCGCAAGACCGCTACCTGATCAACCCGCGCGGCCTGCACTGGAGCGAGATCGGCCCCGACGACATCGTGCTGATCGACGTGCACGGCGAAGTGCTCGCCGGCCGCCACCGGGTGGAGCCCACCGCTCTCTTCATCCACGGCGCGGTGCACCGGCTCACCGGCCACGCGGTCGTGCTGCACTGCCACATGCCCTACGCCACCGCGCTCACGCTGACAGTCGACCGCGCGCTCGATCCGACCGCCAGCCAGAACGCGATGCGCTACATGAACCGCATCGCGATCGACGCGGTCTACAACGGCCTGGCGCTCGACGATGCCGAGGGCGAGCGCATCGCCCGCGCGATGGCCGGCAAGGACATCGCGTTCCTCGCGAACCACGGCGTGATCGTGGCGGGCGCCAGCATCGCGCACGCCTACGACGATCTGTACTACCTCGAACGGGCGTGCCTGCACCAGGTGATCGCGCAGTCGACCGGGCGGCCGCTGGTGCCCGTCGATGCGAAGCTGGCCGCGCATGTGGCGGCGCAGATCCAGGGCGAGCGCGAGCAGTCGGACCTGTTCTTCGAGGCACTGCGCCGCATGCTGCCGCCGCCTTCGCGCGGCTGAACGCGCGCGGACACGCACACGCACAAGGCCTCCCGGCCTACAACCAACGGCACACCCGTGACGGTGCGCGACGGGTGTGCAAGACCTTAGGATCAAGGCATGTCCGGCACGCGCTCCCCAGGGAGGTGCGCACGGGCTTACAGCTCTTCATCCGATTTCGCCTCAGCCTTACACAAGGTTCACACAAGGCGGCGACGATGAGGCTTCCAACCACTCCACGGGAGTTGACATGAAAAAGCTCACTTTCGCAGTCGCCGCAGCCGCCTTGATGTCGCTGGCGGCACTCAGCGCACCGGCGCAGGCCCAGACTGGAGGCCGCTTCATCCAGGCCCAGGTGTACGTGGTGCCCGCACCGCCGCCACCGCGCCGCTACTACGCGCCGCCGCCTCCGCCGCGCCACTACCACCCGGGCTACTACCGCGATGGCCGTCACTACGACCATGGCCGCCGCTGGGACGACCGCCGCCACTACGGAGGCCGCCGCGACAACGACCATGACGGCGTGCCCAACCGCTACGACCGCCGGCCCAACAACCCCTACCGCTATTGATCGACGAGAACAAAAAAACCCGGGCCGAGCGCCCGGGTTTTTTCTTCGGGGCGCCGCTCAGGCCGCCGCAGGTTTCGGCGCCGCCGCATAGGCCGGCGTGTCGCTCGACAGGCTCTGCTTGAGCTGGCGCGAAACCTCGTCGGCCAGCACCTCGGGCTTGCCGGCCTCCACGCCGGCGAACGCCTGGCGCGCCACATCGTCGGGCGATGCCTTGGCGCCCGGCACATGGGCCGCCATGTCGGTGTCCATGTAGGCCACGTGCAGGCTCGTCACCTGCGTGCCCTGCCCCGCCAGTTCATTGCGCAGGCCGTTGCTCAGCGACCATGCGGCCGACTTGGTCGCGCTGTAGGTCGCCACGCTTGGGAAGCTGGTCCAGCTCAGCGCCGACAGCACGTTCACGACCGCGCCGCCGCCATTGGCCGCGAGCACGGGCGCGAAGGCCTGCGTCAGCGCCCAGGGGCCGAAGAAGTTGGTCTCGAGCTCGGCCCGCGCCGCATCGACCGCGCCGGCACCCAGCAGGTTCGATCCGCGCGAGATGCCCGCGTTGTTGACGAGCAGCGTGACGTCGCCGCAGGCCGCCACCGCAGCGGCGATCTGCGCGGGCTGCGTCACATCGAGCGGCACCGGCGTCACGCCGGCCAGCGTGATGCTCTTCGGGTCGCGCGCGGCGCCGTAGACCTTGCTCGCACCCGCCGCAAGCGCAGCCTTGGCGAAGGCCAGCCCGAGACCGCGGTTGGCGCCGGTGATGAAGACGACGGAGTCCTTGATTTTCATGGGGGTCTTTCGGTAGGTAGAAAACTGTTTCAGGCCTGCGCCACCCGGCGCAGCAATCCGGCGGGCGTGCGCGGCCAGCCCACACGGCCGAACCAGGCGCCGCCGGCAATCGCCGAGGCGATCACGATGCCGTACACCACCAGCGCCACGCCCTGCGCAGCAAACACGCCGGTGAGACCGCCGCCCCAGCGCAACGCGAGCCAGCCGCCCGCGCCCGCCACCGCGAGCCGCGCGATGTTGCCGAGCACCGGCCACAGCAGGCGGCCTGCACCCTGCGAGGCGAAGTACAGAACGAGCCCCACGCCGAAGAGGCCGTAGAACGGCCCCACCACGCGCAGGTAGTGCGCGCCGGTCTCCAGCATTGCCGGATCGTTGCCGAACAGCAGCAGCCACGGACGCGGGAACAGCGCGGCGGCGAGGCCGATGGTCTCGGTCAGCGCAAAGGCCAGCGCCGCGCCGGCCCAGGTGGCGCGCAGCGCGCGTTCGCGCTGGCCCGCGCCCATGCAGGTGCCGACCATCGCGACCAGTGGGGCGCCCAGGCCGAACACCAGCGGCACCAGCAGGTATTCGAGCCGCGAAGCCGTGCCGTAGCCGGCCAGCGCGCCCGAGCCGAAGTGGCCGGTGAGTGCGGTCGCGATGCCGATCGACAGGTTGGTCGCCACCGTCGACACCGCGCCCACCAGCCCGATGCGCAGGATGTCGCGGAACAGCGGCCACTGCAGCTTCAGCGCCGACAGCGTCGGCTTGAGCAGGCTGCGCGAAGAGCGCAGGTAGACGATGAGCGCAATGGAGCCCAGCAGGTAATACAGCAGCAGCGCCATTGCACCGCCGGCGATGCCCATGCCCGGAATCGGCCCCCAGCCGAAGATGAGGAGCGGCGACGCCGGAATGAGGAACACCACGCCCACCACCGTCACGTTGGCCGGCACCGACATGTTGCCGGTGCCGCGGATGATGGCCGAGAGCGAGTTGAAGAGCCACACCAGCACCGCGCCCGCGAACACCCAGTTCGAGTAGGTGAGCGCCGCGTCCAGCGCGGGTCCGGTGCCGCCCATGATCCCGTAGAGCCATCGCCCGCCGAACAGCAGCGCGAGCGTGAAGCACAGGCCGAAGCCGAGCGCGATGACGACCGCATGCCACACCAGCGCATCGGCGGTGTCGCGACGGCGTGCGCCGAGCGCGCGGGCGATCGACGAGGCGATGCCGCCGCCCATCGCGCCGCTGGAAGTCATCTGCATCAGCATCACGATCGGGAACACGAGCGCCATGCCCGCGAGCGCGTCGGTACCGAGCTTGCCGACGAAGTAGGTCTCGATGAGCCCGACGGAGGCCTGCGCCACCATCACGAGCACGTTGGGTGCTGCCAGGCGCAGCAGCGTGGGCACGATCGGCGCTTCGAGCAGCAGGCGCGTGCGCGGGTCGAGCTCGGTGTGGGCGGCGGTTGTCATGGTTGTGGCGTCCCGGTCGTCAGGCGCGCGCTGCGGCGGGCGTCACCGGCGTACCGGCCTTGGCGGCCGGACGTCGGATCATCATCACGACCACGGCCGCGACAAGGCAGGCGGCGCCGGCTGCGTACAGCGCAGGCGTGTAGGTCAGCAGCAGCGTGCGCGCAAAGCCTGCGCCGTACGCGGCGGTAGCGGCGCCCAGCTGGTGGGCGGCGAAGATCCAGCCGAAGACCAGGCCCACCTTGGCCGGGCCGAAGGCGGCGCCCGCGAGCTTGACGGTCGGCGGCACGGTGGCGATCCAGTCGAGGCCGTAGAACATCGCGAAGAGGCCGAGACCATAGATCGTGAATTCCGAATGCGGGAGCCAGAACAGCGACAGGCCGCGAAGGCCGTAGTACCAGAAGAGCAGCTTGCGGTTGTCGTAGCGGTCCGAGAGCCAGCCCGAGAGGATGGTGCCCACGAAGTCGAAGGCGCCCATCATCGCGAGCACGGAAGCGGCGGGCACGGCGCCCATGCCGTTGTCGCCGCACAGCGAGATGAAGTGGGTCTGCACAAGGCCGTTGGTGCTCAGGCCGCAGATGAAGAAGGTGCCGGCCAGGATGAGGAAGGTGCGGTTGGTCGCCACTTCCTTCAGCACGCGGAACGGCGTGGCGAAGTTCATCGTCGCCGCGGGCGCGGTCGGTGCCGCAGGCTGCGTGCCGGGCTTTTCGCCGTAGGGAAGCAGGCCGACATCGGACGGGCGATTGCGCACAAGGCACAGCGCGAGCACCGCGATCAGCACGCTGCCGATCACGATCGGCACGATGGCCGAGCGCCAGCCCCAGTGCTCGATCATCCAGGCCGCGAACGGCAGGAAGGCCAGTTGCCCCGTCGCCGAACTGGCCGTGAGCATGCCGATGACCAGCCCGCGGCGCGCGACGAACCAGCGGTTGGCCACCACCGCGCCGAGCACCAGCGCGGTCATGCCGGTGCCCAGGCCCAGCATCAGGCTCCACAGCACGAAGAGCTGCCAGAGCTGCGAGGCCATGGTGACCAGCGCCATGCCCAGGCCGACCAGCGCGAGGCCGGTGCAGATCACCGCGCGCAGGCCATAGCGTTCCATCAGCACCGCGGCGAACGGGCCCATGAGGCCGAACAGTGCGAAGCGCAGCGCGAGCGCCGAGGAGATCTGCTCGGTGCTCCAGCCGAATTCCTTGCCCAGCGGCTGCAGCATCGCGCCCGGCAGGCCCAATGCGGCCGACATCGTCAGCATGGTCAGAAAGGTGATGGCGGCGACGATCCAACCGTAGTGGATGCCGCGGCGCTGCAGCCATGCGGAAACTGGGGTGGCGAACATGGGACCTCTGCTGTTGGAATGGGATGTGGAGGAGAAGAGAAAGCTATGCCGCGCGCGGCTGTTCGCGCCTGGCGAAAGTGGTGTTGCGGGTGGTCCGGTCAGTCGCTGCCGTCGGCCGCGTCCTCGGTGCCGAGCAGCTCAAGGGATTCGTCGATCAACAGGTGCAGCGCCAGCACGCGCTCCACCCCCAGGAGCGCATTGAGCTTCTGCTGCGCGGTCTTCCAGTGCTGCTGCGCTTCCCGCCACTTGGCCTCGCCCTCGGGCGTGAGCGCCACGAGGAGGCTGCGCGCATCGGCACCGGCGCTTTGCGAGATCCAGCCCGCGGCGATCAGCGGCTGCAGGTTGCGGCTCAACGTGGAAGCGGTCATCTTGAGCTCGCCCGCCAGGTCGACCGGGCGAGAGGAGCCCAGCCGCTTGAGGTGCGACAGCAGGGAGTACTGCGTGGTCTTGAGACCGCTCTTGGACACCTCGGCGTCGTAGTGCGTCGACAGGCGACGCATGAGCTGTCGTACCTTGAAACTCGTGCAGCCGCGGGGTTTGGTCTGGATGTCCATGGGCAATGATTGTAGGTGCAACTGTTGCATATACAATTCACAACCCCATTCAAAGCCCCCAGGAGCAGTACAGGCATGACGCAACCCACCAGCCAGCTCGACGCATGGATCGCCGAGGAACGCGCGATCACCGACCGCCTCGAAGGTGGCCCCGGCCCCGGACTCGCCCGCCCCGAGCAGATCGCCGGCAAGACCGGGCTCGAAGTGATGCAGGCGATGCTCAACGGCGAGATTCCCTACGCGGCCATCGCCAAGACGCTGGACTTCACGATCGTCTCGGTCAGCAAGGGCGTCGCCGTCTTCCAGGGCACCCCGCTCGCGCAGCACCTGAACCCGCTGGGCACCATCCACGGCGGCTGGGTCGCCACGATGCTGGATTCCGCCTTGGGCTGCTCGGTCCACACGATGATGCCGCCCGGCCGGGCCTACACGACCGCCGAGCTGAGCGTGAACTACGTGAAGGGCCTCACGCCGAAGGTGCAGCGGGTGCGCGCCGAAGGCAAGGTGATCCATTGCGGGCGGCAGCTTGCGACCGCCGAGGCACGGCTTGTCGGGGCCGACGGGACGCTGTATGCGCATGCGACGACGACTTGCCTGGTGTTCGAGGTGCCGGCGGCAAGATAGATAACTACCATCAGTAGGCCTTCGTCTTGTAAGTCCAAAAGGGTCGCCCTCCTCCCCGCGTTGATAATTGTTCTCATCGGCGCCGCCGCAAGCCGGCCGCCGGTGCCTGTCACCCCAAGAACACGTCAGTTATCGACCTGGAGGATCTGTCATGACCCAACGCCTCGGCGCCCGAACCCCTGCGCGCGCTGCGCACGCACTGATCGGCGCCACCACCGCCTGGCTCGCCATCACCGCCCTGCCCGCGCACGCCGCCGAAGAACTCACGCTCTACACGACGCGCGAGCCCGCGTTGATCCAGCCGCTGATCTCCGCCTTCAGCGCGCAAAGCAATATCAAGGTCAACACCGTGTTCGTGAAGGACGGGTTGCTCGAGCGCGTCAAGGCCGAGGGCGCACGCTCGCCGGCCGACGTGCTGATGACGGTGGACATCGGCAACCTCATGGACCTCGTCGACGGCGGCGTGACACAGCCCGTGAAATCGCCCGCGCTCGAATCGGCCATTCCGGCCAACCTGCGCGGCGCCGACGGCCAGTGGTTCGCGCTCTCGATGCGTGCCCGCGTTCTGTATGCCGACAAGGCCCAGCCGCTCACCAGCTTCCGCTACGAAGACCTGGCCAACCCGAAGTACAAGGGCAAGGTCTGCATCCGCGCGGGCCAGCACCCGTACAACACGGCCCTCGTCGCAGCACTGATCGCGCACGACGGCGAAGCCAAGGCCGAGCAGTGGCTGCGCGGCGTAAAGGCCAACCTCGCGCGCAAAGCCACGGGCGGCGACCGCGACGTGGCGCGCGACATTCTCGGTGGCATCTGTGACATCGGCATTGCCAACTCGTACTACGTCGGCCAGATGAAGAGCGCCAAGGAAGGCACCGACGCGCGCAAGTGGGGCGATGCGATCAAGGTGGTGCGCCCGACCTTCGCCAATGCCAAGAGCGGTGGCACGCACGTCAACATCAGCGGCGCCTCGGTGGCGAAGAACGCACCGCAGCGTGCCAACGCGGTCAAGCTGCTCGAGTTCCTGGTGTCCGAGCCGGCACAGGCGCTCTACGCGCAGGCCAACTACGAGTACCCGGTGCGCAAGGGCGTGGCGCTCGATCCGATCATCGGCCAGACCATCGGCGAGCTGAAGGTCGATCCGCTCCCGCTCACCGAAATTGCCAAGTACCGCAAGCAAGCCAGCGCGCTTGTCGACAAGGTCGGCTTCGACCAGTGATGGACGCGGGCAGGCCCGCCTTGCCGGTGCCTGAAAAATGCAAATGACACGGCGCCAGCCGCCGGCCCTGCAAGCCGCAGGACCGGTCTGGCGCCTTGCCTCGCTCGCCATCGCCATCGGCGTGCTCGCGCCGGTGCTCACGCTCCTGTGGCTCGCCTTTGGTACCGGGGTCGGGCACTGGGGGCCGCTGTTCGCGCATGTGCTGCCGCAGGCGGCGCTCAACACGGCACTGCTGCTGGCCGGTGTCGGCACGCTGGTGCTGCTGATCGGCACGGGCTGCGCGTGGCTCGTCACGGCGCATGACTTTCCGGGGCGCGGCATGCTGCATTGGGCGCTGCTGCTGCCGCTCGCGATGCCGACCTACATCGTCGCCTTCGCTTACCTCGACCTGCTGCATCCCATCGGCCCGGTGCAGGGCGCGATCCGCTGGATGCTGGGCTTCGACAGCCCGCGCCAGTTCCGGCTGCCCGACCTGCGCTCGATGCCTGGCGCGATCTTCGTGCTCGGCTTTGTGCTCTATCCGTATGTCTACATGACGGCGCGCGCGATGTTCATGACGCAGCCGGCGCACCTGCTGGAAGCCGCGCGCACGCTGGGCGAGAGCCGGCGCGGCGCGTTCTTTCGCGTGGCGCTGCCTCTCGCGCGCCCTGCGCTGGCGGTCGGGCTGAGCCTCGCGCTGCTCGAAACGCTCAACGACATCGGTGCATCGGAATTCCTCGGCGTGAACACGCTCACGGTCGCGGTCTACACGACGTGGATCACGCGCTCCGACCTGGCCGGTGCGGCGCAGATTGCATGCGCGATGCTGTTCGTGGTGGTGGCGCTGGTCTGGCTCGAACGCAATGGCCGCCGACACCAGCGCTTCGGCTCGTCGCAGCGCATGCGCGCAGTGCAACCGCGGCGCCTGCATGGCGGCGCGGGCTGGGCCGCGACGGCGGTCACTGCGCTGCCGGTGCTGATCGGTTTCGTGGCGCCTGCGCTGTATCTCGTCTGGGAAAGCGCCAAGCGCCTGCTTCAGGGCGGCGGCGTTTCGCACGGACTCATCGCGAGCCTCGGCAACACGATCGCGCTGGCCGCGGGCGTCACCGTGGTTGCGGTGGCCGCGGGATTGATCGTCGCCTGGGCCGCGCGCAGCCAGGGCACAAGCCCCAACCGCGCACGCTGGCAGGCGCGCGCCGCCACGCTGGGCTACGCGGTGCCGGGCACGGTGCTCGCCATCGGCCTGCTCACGCCGGCGCTGGCCTTCGACGCCGCGCTCGCCACCGCCTTCGGCTGGCAGGGCCTGCCGCTGATGAGCGCGGGCATCGTGCTGATCGTGGCCTGCGCGATCCGCTTCCTCGCGATGCCGGTCGGCGGCATCGAAGCCGGCCTCGCGCGCATTCCGCCTGCCATCGAGCAGGCCTCGCGCCTGCTCGGCGAAACCACCGCGGGCACGCTGCGCCGCGTGCACCTGCCGCTGCTGCAGCCCGCCATTGCCGCGGGGGCGCTGCTGGTCTTCGTCGATGCGATGAAGGAGTTGCCCGCCACGCTGCTGCTGCGCCCCGCCAACTTCGATACCCTGGCCACCTGGCTGTACGCCGAGGCCGCGCGCGGCACTTACGAAGAAGGCGCGATCGCGGCGCTCGCCATCGTGCTGGCCGGCCTTTTGCCGGTGGTGCTGCTGGCACGCAATCAGCTGGGCACGGCACCAGTCGCGCCCGTTCCAGAACACGCATGAGCGCCGCGCCGTGCCGCCCCCAGCAAGCTCGCTCCCGCCTGGCGGGAAGGCGCACGGCGCCAAGGGTGTACCAATGAGTTCTCCACTGCATCTCGAATCGATCCAGCTCGCGTACGACACGCCGCGCGGGCTGCACACCGTCGTCGACGACTTTTCGCTGTCGCTCGCTGCCGGCGACATCGCCTGCCTGTTCGGCCCCTCGGGCTGCGGCAAGACGACGGTGCTGCGCGCCATCGCGGGCTTCGAGCCGCTGCGCGCGGGCACGATCCGCCTCGACGAAGTGGTGCTGTCTTCCGCTCGCTCGCACCTGCCGCCCGAACAGCGGCGCGTGGGGATGATGTTCCAGGAGTACGCGCTGTTCCCGCACCTCTCGGCCGCGAAGAACGTCGCCTTCGGGCTGCGTCGCCTCGACCGCGCGGCGCAGCAAGCGCGCGTGGCCGAGATGCTGGCGCTGGTGGGTCTGGCCGAGGCCGGCGAGCGCTACCCGCACGAGCTCTCGGGCGGGCAACAGCAACGCATCGCCCTGGCTCGCGCGCTCGCGCCTTCTCCGGCCCTGCTGCTGCTCGACGAACCGTTTTCCAATCTCGACGGCGGCACGCGCGAACGCCTGACTGCCGAGGTGCGCGGCATCCTCAAGCAAGCCGGCCAGACCGCCATCCTGGTCACGCACAACGAGGCCGAAGCGCATGCGATGGCCGACCGCATCGGCGTGATGCACAACGGACGCATCACGCACTGGCTCGATACCGCGGCCTAGCACAAGGCGCCCAAACGGCGAATGGGCTTTCCGGGAAAAGGTTGTTCGGGATCGCAAGAATCGCGGCGATCCAAGTACCCAACCGAAGACGGAGAGCCCCATGTCCCAACCCCTCACCCTCGTCAGCCATCTGCTGTGCCCCTACGTCCAGCGCGCCGCCATCGCGCTCGGCGAAAAAGGCGTGCCCTTCGAGCGCGTCGTGATCGACCTCGCGAACAAGCCCCAGTGGTTTCTCGACATCTCGCCACTCGGCAAGGTTCCGCTGCTGAAAGTGCAGCGCCCCGACGGCACCGAGGCCGTGCTGTTCGAGAGCAACGTGATCTGCGAGTACCTCGAAGAAACGCAGCCCGGCGCGCGCCTGCACCCCGAAGACCCGCTCACCCGCGCCGAGCACCGTGCGTGGATGGAGTTCGGTTCGGCCATCCTCGCCGACCTCTGGGGTTACGAAACCACGCAGGACGCGGCCGTGTTCGAGCAGAAGCGCCTCGCGCTGGTCGCGAAGTTCGAGCGCGTCGAAGCGGCGCTCGGCGCCGGCCCTTACTTCGCGGGCAAGGACTTCAGCCTGGTCGATGCGGTGTTCGCGCCGGTGTTCCGTTACTTCGAGGTGTTCGACACGCTCATCGATTCGCGCATCTTCGCCGCGCTGCCCAAGGTCGATGCCTGGCGCAAGGCGCTGGCTGCCCGGCCGAGCGTGCGCAACGCGGTGGTGCCCGAGTACCCGCAGCACCTGATGGAATTCCTCAAGCGCCACGAGGCCCACCTGCTGACAGCGGCGGCTTGATCGCTGCGGCGGGAAGCCGACAATAGCGGCTCCCCTCCCCTTTTCCCTCATAACTACACGGCACCACGAGATGCGATTCCTCCACACCATGCTGCGCGTTGGCAACCTCCAGCGCTCCATCGACTTCTACACCAAGGTGCTCGGCATGAACCTGCTGCGCACGTCGGAAAACCCCGAGTACAAGTACAGCCTCGCCTTCCTCGGCTTCGACAAGGGCAACCCCGAGCAGGCCGAGATCGAGCTCACCTACAACTGGGGCACCGAGAGCTACGACCTGGGTACCGCCTACGGCCACATCGCGCTCGGCGTGCCCGATGCATACGCGGCCTGCGAAAAGATCAAGGCGGCGGGCGGCAACGTGACGCGCGAAGCCGGTCCGGTCAAGGGCGGCACCACGGTGATCGCCTTCGTGACGGACCCTGACGGCTACAAGATCGAACTGATCCAACGTGCCGAGCACGCCGAAGGCGCCGGCCTGCGCTGAAGCACGCGGGCAACGCCATGGCCAGCCCGAAGAAGGAACAGAAGAAGGCGACGACAGCGCGCCACGTCGCGTTGCTGCGCGGCGTGAACGTCAACGGCATCACCGTCAAGAGCGCCGAACTGAAAGCGCTCTTCGTCGAACTCGGCTTCGGCGCGGTGCGCACGGTGCTCGCGAGCGGCAACGTGCTGTTCGACACCGACGAGCGCGATGCCGACGCCTTGCGCACGCGCATCGAGCAGGCGCTGCGCGATCGCTTCGGCTACGACGCATGGATCGTGCTGCTCACGCAGAAGCAGGTGGCCGACATGGCCGCAGCGTATCCCTTCGAACGCATCGACGAAGAGCGGCATCCGTACCTCGTGTTCGGCTCCAACCCCGCGATGCTCGACGAGGTGATGGAAAAGGCCGGCACCATCGACCCGAAGCTCGAGCGGCTGAAGCAAGGCAAAGGCGTGCTGTATTGGCAATGCTCGCGCGGCGAAAGCACCGATACGCCGGTGGCCAAGCTGCTGGCGAAGACGCGCTACAAATCGAGCACGACAGCGCGCAACCTGCGCACGGTCGAGAAGCTCCTCATGGACTAGGGCCTGTTCACAGGCCCGAATCAGCAGCCCAGCAGATCGGCCAGCTGGTCGATGTCGCGCGCATGCAGGCTGTTGTCCGGCTGCGGCGAAACATCCTTCGGCTTGGCGCGGCCGAACTCGTGGGGGCGCTCGATGTAGGCGGTCTTGAGGCCGCACACGCGTGCGGCCGCAAGGTCGTCATGGTGCGCAGCCGCCAGCATCACCTGCCCCGGCGTTGCATCGAACACGCCGGCCACGCCGAGGTAGGTGCGCGGATCGGGCTTGTAGGCCTTGAACACCTCGGCCGACAGCACGCAGTCCCAGGGCAGGCCCGCACGCTTGGCCATCTCGGTCAGCAAACCGATGTGCCGTTCGAGAGCGTGCAGATGGTGAACTTCTTCTTGAGCCGCGTGAGCCCGGGCACCGAATCGGGCCACGCCGGCAGCCGGTGCCACGCACGGCTCAGGTCGCGCTTGGCGGCGGTGTCGAGGCGATCGGCCAGGTCGAAATCGCGCAGCACCTGCTCGAGCATGCTCAGGTGCAGCTCGTCGAGCAGCGTGAAGCCGCCCTCGCCCGCCGCGATGCGCTCCATCACCGCCTTCATTGCCGGCTGGTAGCCGGCACGCCATGCAAGTGCGAAGGTCGCGCCCTCCACGCCCGGCAGCACGCGCTCGACCTCGGCGGCAATGCCGCTGTGCCAGTCGACCACCGTGCCGAACACGTCGAATGCGATGACCTTCAGGTCGCTCGCGTCGAACGCGGCGTCCATGTCAGCGGGGCAGCTGGCTCGCTGCGCGTGCCAGCTGTTCGATGCGCGTCCAGTCGCCGTCGCGGATCGCGTCCGTGGGCACGATCCACGAGCCGCCCACGCAGGCCACGTTCGACAGCGCGAGAAACTCGGCCGCGTTGCCCGCATGGATGCCGCCGGTGGGGCAGAAAGTGACATCGCCGAACGGGCCCTGCCAGGCCTTGAGCATCGGCAGGCCACCCGCTTGCAGCGCGGGGAAGAACTTGAGCTCGGTGTAGCCGTCTTCCTGCGCCGTCATGATTTCGCTGCCGGTCGCCACACCAGGCAAGAGCGGCAGCCCGAGGTCGTGGCAGGCCTTGCCGACCGCGCGCGTGTAGCCCGGGCTCACGCCGAACTTGGCGCCAGCCAGCGCCGAAGCCTGCGCATCGGCCGCGCTGCGGATGGTGCCGGCGCCGGCCACGGCTTCGGGCACTTCCTTGGCGATGGCCTCGATGCACTGCAGCGCCTGCGGCGTGCGCAGCGTGACCTCGAGCATGCGGATGCCGCCGGCCACCAGCGCGCGCGCCAGGGGAATGGCGTCTTTCACGTCGTTGAGCACGATGACCGGAATGACCGGTGCGTCGCGCATCACATCGAGGGCGGTGAGTTTGTCGTTCATAGCCATGAGCAGGCTCCTTCTTCTGCGGTGAGTGCATTGCGGCGCATGCCGGCGAACAACTCGCGGCCGAGGCCGTGTCCGTCGGCAATGCGCTGCGCTTCGGGCAGTGTCGCGATCTCGCGCGCGGCCCATTCGTCTTCGGGCAGCAACACGGCGAGCGTACCCGCTACCGCGTCCAGCCGGATCACGTCGCCGTCGCGCACCTTGGCCAGCGGTCCGCCTGCCGCCGCTTCGGGCGACACGTGGATGGCCGCCGGGATCTTGCCCGACGCACCGCTCATGCGGCCATCGGTGACCAGCGCGACGCGAAAGCCCTTGCCCTGCAGCACCGACAGCGGCGGCGTGAGCTTGTGCAGCTCGGGCATGCCGTTGGCCTGCGGGCCCTGCCAGCGCACCACGCAGACCACGTCGCGTTCCAGTTCGCCGGCGGTGAAGGCTTTTTGCAACGCAGCTTGCGAATCGAACACGCGCGCGGGCGCTTCGATCACATGGCGGTCGTCAGGCACGGAGGAGACCTTGATGACGCTGCGGCCCAGGTTGCCGCTCAGCAGCTTCAGGCCGCCCGTGGCGCTGAACGGCTCTGCCACGGTGCGCGCGACCGCATCGTTCTTCGACGGAGCGGCGGGTGCCCAACTCAGGCGCTGTTCGCCGCCATCGGCCAACGTCGGGATGTTGGCGAATTCGCGGATGCCGCCAGCGCGCACGGTGAGCACGTCGGCATGCATCAGGCCCGCATCGACCAGTTCGCCGATCACGAAGCCGGGGCCGCCCGCGGCCTGGAACTCGTTCACGTCGGCGCTGCCGTTGGGGTATACGCGGGTCAGCAGCGGAATGACGTCGGAGAGCTTCGAGAAATCGTCCCAGTCGATCACGATGCCTGCCGCGCGGGCCACGGCCACCCAGTGGATCAGGTGATTCGTCGACCCCCCGGTGGCCAGCAGTGCGGCCATCGCATTCACGATGCAGCGCTCGTCGACCATCTCGCCGATGGGCGGGCAGTGGAACGCCGCATCGCTCGCGCGGCCCAGCACCGTGCGCACCGCCTCGCGCGTGAGCGTTTCGCGCATCGCGTCGCCGGGCTGGATGAAGGCCGTGCCGGGCACATGCAGGCCCATGGCTTCGAGCAGCATCTGGTTGCTGTTGGCGGTGCCGTAGAAGGTGCAGGTGCCCACCGTGTGATAGGCCGCCATTTCCGCATCGAGCAGGCCCTGCCGGCCCACGAGGCCCTGCGCCGCTTGCTCCCGCACCTTCGACTTGGCGTTGTTCGAGAGGCCTGAGGGCATCGGGCCGGCAGGCACGAACACGGTGGGGAGATGGCCGAAGTGCAGCGCGCCGATCAGGAGGCCCGGCACGATCTTGTCGCACACGCCGAGCATCAGCGCGCCATCGAACATGTCGTGCGTGAGCGCAATGGCGGTGCTCATGGCGATGACATCGCGGCTGAAGAGGCTCAGTTCCATGCCGGGCGTGCCCTGCGTGACGCCGTCGCACATGGCCGGCACGCCGCCGGCGACCTGCGCGGTGGCGCCGAGGCGCCGTGCCTCCTGCTTGATGATGTCCGGATAGCCCTGGTACGGCGCGTGGGCCGAGAGCATGTCGTTGTAGGCGGTGACGATGCCCAGGTTGGGCGCGCGCTCGGTCACCACCCTGAACTTGTCGTTGGCCGGAATGCCGGCCACGGCGTGGGCCACGTTGGCGCAGCCCATGCGGTCGGAGCCTCGGTCGCGGTTGCGGATTTCGGCGAGCTGTGCGAGGTAGGCGCTGCGCGTGCCATGGCTGCGCTCGCGGATGCGATCGGTGACGTCGCGGACGGTGGGGTGTGTGCTGCTCATGGGGGTAGTTGGCTCTTGCTGCGTGTCGCCGGAGCGACTGGAGGCCTGAAGACCCATCGTACCAAGGCAGGCGCAAATGGCCGATGAAATCCGGGCGCCAAACGATACGAATTTACTCAGGCTTGGCCCATGGCGACCTCAAGCGGCGCACCAATGAAAAAGCCCGGCAATGCCGGGCTTTATTGCGGGTGTCGCGGGTGTGTTCAATCCACCAGCCTGGCCTCGACGCGACGCGCCTCGGCGTTGTTGCCCGACCCCGCCGTCACCTCGGGCTTCTGCAGGTCGATCTTGGAGGCCGGAACGCCCAGGCCGACGAGCACGTCGCGCACCATCTCGGCACGCTTCTTCGCGAGCGATTCGTTGAGGGCTGCGTCGCCGGTGGTGTCGTGGAAGCCCGAGACCACCACCTTGCGGCCGCTCTCCACGCCCTTGATGACCGCGGCCAGCGCCTCGGCGGCGCCCGGTGCGAGGTCGGCGCTGCCGGTGGCGAAGTAGAAGTTCACCACGCCGTTGACCACGCGGATGCTCGCGCCATCGGGGATCGTGACCGTGACCGTCTCGGTCACTTCGGCCAGCCTGGGCGCTTCGCCGGGTGCGGGCGACGAGATCACCACGGCCGGGGGCGTGCCCTGTGCCGCGACCGCGGCACCGGAGGCGCTGTGACCCTTGTGCCAGATCACGATGCCCACGACAAAGAAGATCACCAGCGCGATCAGCGCCATGAGAAAGCCGAGGATGAAATTCTGCTGGCCGTCGTCGTCGCTCATGGGTGCGCGTGCTCCGTAATTGAGGGGTCGGTAAATAATGGTGCGGTGAACCATGACTCCGAAATTGTAGGCGGCGCTCCTGACAGGCCCGTGTCGGACCCCGCGCCGAATCCGGGCCCGCCCGGCCTGGACCCCATGCCCAGGCCCCTGCGCGATCCGCAGCCCATGCTCGAGCGCGCGATTGCCGACTGGGGCGGGCACGACGACCTCTGGCTGTTCGGCTACGGCTCGCTGATCTGGCGGCCGGAGTTCGGCTTCATCGAGCGGCGCCCGGCCTGGGTGCACGGCTGGCACCGGGCGCTGAAGATGTGGAGCCGCGTGAACCGCGGCAGCGTCCAGACGCCGGGCCTCGTGTTCGGCCTGCTCTCGGGCGGCAGTTGCCGCGGCATGGTGTTCCGGGTGCCCAAGGCCGACGGGCTCGAAACGCTGCGCCGCCTCTGGCTGCGCGAGATGCCCACCGGCGTGTACGACCCCAAGTGGCTGCGCTGCGGCACCGCCGAGGGGCATGTCAACGCGCTGGCCTTCACGCTGTCGCGGCGCAGTCCCAACTTCACTGGCGACCTGAGCGACGAGCGCTACCGCCACATCTTCGCCCACGCGGTCGGCCGCTACGGCAGCTCGCTCGACTATGCGCAGCAGACGCTGCTCGAACTGCAGCGGCATTCGATCCACGATGCGGCGCTGGCGCGGCTGGTGGCACTGGCCGAGGCCAAACAGGCATCCGAGGCAGCCGCCGATTGCGATACCTCCCCGGCTTCGGTATATGTTCCGGGGTCTTCCGACAATTCCTCTTCCCAACCTTCATCCGGGCCTTTGTCCGGACCGTCCAAGGAAAAACCATGAACCATCGTCGTCTCTTCGCCACTGGCACCGCCCTCCTGGCCACCGCCGTGCTCGCCGCCTGCGGCAGCATGGGGGGCAAGCCGAGCACGGCCGTCGAGCTGGTGCCGACCGCTGCGATCACGCCCAACCCGACCCGCGGCACGGTCAAGCTCACCGCCCTGGACCACGGCGTGCGCGTCTCGGGCGAAGTGCGCGGCCTCGTGCCGGGAAGCGAGCACGGCTTCCATATCCATGAAAAGGGCGACTGCGGCGACAACGGCAACGCCTCGGGCGGCCACTTCAACCCGACTGGCGGCACGCACGGCAAGTTCGCCGCGCCGGGCAGCCATGCCGGCGAACTGCCGAGCCTGGTGGCCGACGCCGGCGGCGTGGCGCGCTTCAGCGTGGACGACCACTCGATCTCGCTGACCGACGGCGCCGCCAACAACGTGGTCGGCCGCGCGCTGGTGGTTCATCGCGACCGCGACGACTTCACGACGCAACCGGCCGGCAACTCCGGCCCGCGCATCGCCTGCGCCGTGATCCCGAAGGGCTGATCCGCCCGATCAGCGTCCCGCGCGTTCGAGCCACAGCGCCTCGGCGCGTGCCAGGGCCTCGGGGGTGTCGATGTCGGTCACGATGCCGGCATCGTCCACCACCAGGTCGGCAACCGAGTCGATCGCGCGCATCGACCGGAGAACCGGCGATGCGCCCAGGTTCCCTTCCAGCGCTGCGAGCTGCGCGCGGCATCCGGCGGCAAAGGCGACCGGGTGGCCGCGCTCTCCCATGAACTGCGGCTGCACCGCATTCACCCGGCCGTTGAGCGCGCCGGCCACGGCCCGCAGCGTCTCGGGCCGCACCAGCGGCAGATCGCCCGGCAGGATCAGCCAGCCGATGGCATCGGGCGTTGCGCGCACCGCGGCGGCAATCGAATCGCCCATGCCCGGATGGCCCACGTCTTCCAGGTGCCACGGCAGGCCGCTCGCGCGCACAGCATCGAGCGTGCGTTCCAGCACCGGCTTGCCCGCGAGCAGGGCCTTCAGTTTCGAGCCCGTGCCGCCGGCTGCAATGAAGCGCTCGCCCCGGCCGGAGGCCAGCACGATCACCACGGGAGAATTCGCCTTTGTCGTCATGGGCCGAGTATGTGCGCAACAATCCCGGCATGACTTCCCCTCTCTCCAACGAAGCGCTCGCCGCGCTGCGCAAGAGCTACGAACGCGCCGAGCTCGGCGAAGCCCACAGCGCGGACGATCCGCTGAAGCAATTCGAACGCTGGCTCACCGAGGCCATCGACGCGCAGGTGCCCGAGCCCAATGCGATGACGCTGTGCACCGTGGGCAGCGACCTGCGGCCCTCGAGCCGCATCGTGCTGATCAAGGGCTACGACGCGCGCGGCCTCGTCTGGTACACCAACTACGAGAGCCGCAAGGGCCGCGAGCTCTCGGGCAATCCGTATGCGTCGCTGCAGTTCCACTGGGTCGAGCTCGAGCGCGTGGTGCGCATCGAAGGCCGTGTCGAGAAGGCCGGCGCCGACGAGAGCGACGCCTACTTCGCGAGCCGACCGCTCGATTCGCGCATCGGCGCCTGGGCCAGCCCGCAGAGCGAAGTGATCAGCGGTCGCGACGTGCTGGTGAAGAACGCGGCCGTGGCCGCCGCCAAGCACCTGCTCTCGCCGCCGCGTCCGCCGCACTGGGGCGGCTACCGCCTGGTGCCGGACCGCTGGGAGTTCTGGCAGGGCCGCAAGAGCCGGCTGCACGACCGGCTGCGCTACCGGCTCGAAGGCACGGACTGGGTGCGCGAGCGGCTCGCGCCCTGAACGTTCCTGTCAGGCCTCGCAGCTGACTACTTTGAATTCGACGCGACGGTCCAGCGCGTCGCTCGCATCGTCGGCCCCGGTGCCGACGATGTTCTCCCGAAAGCCCATGCCCGACTCGCGCAGCTTCTTCGCAAGCGGCGGCGCCTCGGTCACCAGCCGCGACTTGACGCTCACCGCGCGTTGCAGCGACAGCCGCTCGTTGACCGACTCCGAGCCCGTGCGGCTCGTATGCCCCGTTACCACCACGCACGAATCGATCTGCGCCGCCTGGCGCGCGATCTGCCGCAGCCACATCGGGTAAGCGGCGCTGATCTTCGGATCGCCGAGGAAATCGGTCGAGCCCGGCTTGAACAGGAACTTGACGCTCAGGTTGTTGGTTTCCAGGCCCAGGCGCGCGATGGTGCCGAAGGTCTTTTCCGCATCTGCCGTGCGCCCGAGTTGCGACTGCGTGAGGTACATGCCGCTGTAGATGCGCAGTTGCTGTCCGTCGGGCCGCTTGGCCGCCGCCTCGTAGCGGCCCAGCGCCTCGCTCATGCGGCCGGCTTCGTAGGCCGCGGTGGCTTCCTGCAGCACGGTCGAGGTCGGCAGGCGTTCGAGGTACAGCGCATCGGCCGCCTGCCCCGGCTGGGTTTCGGCGGTGCGGATGTAGCCCTCCACGCCGCGGTCCTTGCCGTTCACCGGGCTGTCGCGAAAGAACGCGGTGGGCCGGGTGTCGAGCGTCGCGTCGCTGATGCGCGCGACCGACTGCGCGATCACCACGCCGCTCTTGATTTCCGTCAGCGCGAGGTTCAGGCGGTAGCGCCCGCCGGTGGCGTCCTTGTCGCGCATCAGCGTGCCGTTGAGCACGTACTGCGCATTGCCGATCTCGGTGGTGTTGAACGGGGACACGGTGAACTGCTTGAACTGCGCCTGCATGCGCTGCACGATGCGCTGCTCGGCCACGCGCGTCACCTCGGTCTGCTGGCCGCTCGCGCCTTCGAGCAGCGGGTCGATCACGATGCGGCGCTGCGTGAGCGACTCCACCTTCGCGAGAAAGGCCGGGAGCTTCTGCGTCTGCACGATCAGGTCGTCCACCGCCTGGTCGACGGCCTGGTCGAAGGGCATCGCGTTGCCGGGCACGGGGCGGTTCGCGCAGGCGGCGGCGAGCGCAGCGGCGCACAGCGTCAGCGCGCGCAGCGTGGTGCGGACCCTCTGGCCGAACTGTCGAGTGGTGGCGTTCATCGTCGTCATCAGCACTGGCTCCTCAATGTCTTCATGTCCTCGTCCGACAACGGCTCGCCGACGGCGGCGCGCATGTTGATGTCGGTGCAGCGCTTGGAAGGCGCGGGTCTTCTTGCAACGGGCTCTCTCGGCATTTCATGCGGCTGCGTTGCAGGCGCGGCCGATGCTGTGGCCTGGGGCCTGGGTCTGGCTGCCGGGCGCACCGCGGGAGCGGGCGCCGGTGCGGACCTGGACTCGGCCTCCACTGGCTTTTCTTTTTTTTCCGGCGCCTCGCGCGGCACGTTGACCGACAGGCACGGCGTCCTGCACGGCTTGCCGTCGGCCGCCGCCTGCGCGGGTGGGCCGTACAGCGCGATCACCGTCGCGACCACCGCCATAGCAACAAGGGGCGAAGAGCACGCCGGGTAAATCATCAGCCGGCAAATGTAGGGCTGCAGGCGCCCTGCGCCATTCCACCAAACGGCCACCCCTGCCAAACGGCATAGGGGCCGGCGGACGGCCGATAAAGCGAAAGACCGCGAGCCGGCTGCGAAGGGAGAACCGAAGGACTCAGCTTCTCAGGGAAGCCACTGCACCCAGATCATCACGAGCGTGAGGGTGCCCAGCGCCAGCACCGTGGACACGGCCACGCTGGCCGTGACGAGGTCCTCGGCCGTGCGGTAGCGCTGCGAGAACAGGAACACGTTGGCGCCGATGGGCAGCGCCGCCGCCACCACCATCACGGTGAGCGGAATGCCGCGCACGCCGAGCAGCCAGCCGATGACGGCCACCAGCAGCGGATGCAGCAGGTTCTTCACCAGCGCCTGCACCAGCGCGCCGCGCCAGTGCCGACCGATGGGCGTGAGCGCGAGCGTGATGCCCACCATGACGAGCGCCACCGGGCCGAAGGCCTGGCCGAGCAGCTGGATGGGCTTGTCGATCACCTCGGGCATCACGAGGCCGGTCTGCGCGAACAGCAGACCCGCGATGATCGGCAGCGGCACCGGATGGATGATGGCGTTGCGCAGGGCCCGCAGCACGGTGCGCGCCATCGAGCGTTTTTCTTCGCCGCTGACCACCGCGTGCTCGCGCGCCACGGCCAGTTCGAGCACGAGCGTGGCGCTGGTCATGAGCACCAGCGAATGCAGCGAGATGAGCGTCAGCAGCACCACCATGCCCGCCTCGCCGTAGGCAAGGCCGACGAGCGCGATGCCGATCATCACGGTGTTGCTGTAGGTGTTGGCGAGCGCGATCACCGCGGCGGTGCGGTTGAAACCGCGCAATGCGAGCGTGCCTGCGAAAAGCAGACCCGAGGCGATGAAGTAGGCGGCAACCGGCTTGAGGCTGAGCTCCTGCACATGCACCGTGCTCATCGCGCGGAACAGCAGCGCGGGCGCGAGCAGCAGGAAGATGAGGTTCGACAGGTCCTTCACCGCGTTGCCGCCGATCCATCGGCGCCTGCCGGCCAGGTAGCCCGCCGCGATGAGGATGACGACGGGGAGCAGCGAGGAGATGACGAAGGAGTTCACCCCGTCGAGGATAGCCGCCCCACCCTCGCTCCCTCTCCCGGAGGAGAGGGAGCGAGCGGCGTCAGAACGTCACGCGCAACCCGACCTTCAGCGAACGCCCCGGCAACGGCGCGTTCGGATACACCGTCGTCGTGAGGATCGACGTCGGGCTGTAGGCCAGCTTGTTCGTGATGTTGTCCACGCGCGCATACCAGGTAAGGTTCGCGCGCTGCACCTTCATGCGATAGGAAATCGCGGCATTCCACAGCGTGTAGGCGTCGGTCTCGCGTGCACCGACGCTCGGCACATGGCGCTGTGCGGCGTTGTAGTCGAAGCCCAGGCGCGCGCTCCACGGGCCGTTGCCGTAGACCAGCGTCGCACCCGCGCGGAACGGCGCGATGCGCGGCAGCGGCTCGCCGGTGTCCAGGTTCTTCGCGCGCACGACGTCGCCGCGCCATTCGAGATCGAGCGTCGAGGCATCGGGCATCGGCGCGAAACCGTCGTTACCCAAGAGGCGCAGGTTGCCGCTCGCCTCGATGCCGGTGAAGCGCGCGCGCACGCCGCTGTAGAGGTACTCGGCCAGCGTGTCGGTCGCGGCCGGATCGGTCACCACCTGGCCTTCTTCGTCGAGCGTGCGGCCCGATGCGGTGAGGCCGATGTAGTTGCTGAAGCGGGTGACGTAGGCGTTCACGCGGGCCGTGTCGGGCCCGGACTTCCATTGAGCGCCGAGGTCGAAACCGGTCGACTTTTCCTTCTTCAGGTTCGGGTCGCCCACTTCCCACGCGGCCGTGGCCACGTGCGGGCCGTTGGCGAGCAGTTCGTAGTCCTTCGGCGCGCGCTCGGTGTAGGCGAGGTTCGAGGTCAGCTGCCACTGCGGCGTGAGGTTGACCAGCGCACCGAACGCCGCGCTGTGCGGATTGAAGGTGCGCTCGCCGATCGCGAAGCGGGTGACCGACGGATCGTCCGGATAGCCCAGCGAGCGGATGCGGACCTTCTCGGTGCGCGCGCCGAAGCTCAGCTTGCCCCACGAGGTGCCGTACTCTTCATAGAGGAAGAGCGCATTGGAGCGCGTGCGGCTGTGCGGCGCAAAGGCCTCCTCGCCGTCGGCGGCGAAGCGGTTGGTCTCGCTGCTGAAGCCGACGAGGCCTTCGAAGTTGCCGATCTTCTGGTGGCGCGCCTCGATGCGCAGGTCGTTGCTCATGTTCGAGAACGTGGTGCCGGCTTCGGGCCCTTCGAACTCGGTGTGGCGGTAGTTGGTGTGGCTCACCTTCGCATGGATGCTGCTGATGATGCCGCCCGGTCGCCACTCGCCTTCGAGCGCATAGCGGTCGGACTTCATGCGGATGGTCACGTCGTCCTCGGCCACGGTGCCGTAGTTGCTGCGGTAGGTGCTGGCGGAGGCGCCGATCCAGCCCTGGTCGAAGAACAGCGTGCCGCCGACCGCGCCGCCGTTCGCCTCGTTGGCCGAGTTGCAGATCTTGCGGGCGCGCCATGGCGAGCCGGGCTTCTCGCAGTTCAGATCGATGGGCACCGAGACGTCTTTCGAGTCGCGGTTGAAGGCGTCCACATGCAGCGCAAAGCGGTCGTTGCCGCCTTCAAGCACCACGCCGCCGCTCTTTTCCTTGTTGCCGGTGGAAAAGCCCAGGTCGGCGCGGCCACCGAAGCCGTTGATGGGCTCGGTCGGGATGCGGTTGTCGATCACGTTGACCACGCCGCCCACGGCGCTGCCGCCGTACTGCAGCGCCGAGGGGCCGCGCAGCACCTCGATGCGGTCGGTGACCAGCGCGTCCACCGGCACCGCGTGGTCGTAGCTCAACGCCGAGGCGTCGGGCGCGCCGCCGCCGTTCTGCAGGATGCGGATGCGGTCGCCGTCCTGCCCGCGGATGATCGGGCGGCTCGCGTTGGGGCCGAAATAGCTGCTGCTCACGCCGGGCAGGTTGTTGAGCGTTTCGCCGAGCGTCGAGTCGGAACGCAGCAGGAGCTTGTCGCCCGAGAGCGTGACGGTCGGCGCGATCAGATCGTTGGCACCGAGCGGATTGCCGGTGACGGTGATGGCGGGCAGGCTGGGGCCATCGGCGGACTGGGCCTGGGCGACCTGCTGGGATGCCTCGGTCTGCGGCTGGGTCTGGGTCTGGGTCTGGGCGTGGGACGCGCTGGCGAAGGCGAGCGAGAGAACGGCGACGCCGATGGCGCTGCGACGGAAATTGGGAATCATGGTGGGCACTCGTTGAATCAATGGACGGCACGCCGTCACCCGCACGAGGCAGGCGCAGCAACCGGAACACGGGGGGATTCAGCGAGTGGAAGGCGGGCCGCGCGCGTCGAACAGCGCAACCCAGCGGGCGATGGCTTCGCCCTGCAGATACGCGAAAGTGGCCGAGGGCAGCAGCACCGGCAGCACCACCAGCGGCACGCCGGGGACGCTCGATCCGTGCGAGAGCTGGTCGTACAGCCGGCACTCGGCGTCGGTGTGGTCGCCGAAGAGGCTGACCACGCCGTGGCCCGCGTGGACATGGGCGCCTTTGTCGGCATGCGCCGCCTGGGCCGTGGCTGCCGCGGCCGGCAGGCCGGGCACGTGCAGCGAGCGGTGCATCACGCCCAGCGTGCCCGCGAACCACAGCGCGATCGCCAGCACGGCGAGGAGCGCGCGGGTCGAGAAGCGAGGGGATTGGCGGGCGGCGAACTGCACGGAAAAGGAAGGGGGGTCAGGCCTTGACGCGCGAGGCGAAGGTCTTCTGGAACTTCTCGACCTTGGGGCCGACGACGAACGCGCAGTAGCCCTGGTTCGGGTTGTTCAGGAAGTAGTCCTGGTGGTAGGCCTCGGCGGTCGAGTAGTTGGCGAGCGGCGCCACCTCGGTCACGACCGGTGCGCTGTAGGTCTTGCTGGCCTCGATCTCGCGGATGACGTCTTCGGCGACCTGCTTCTGCGCGTCGTTCGTGTAGTAGATGCCGCTGCGGTACTGGGTGCCGACGTCATTGCCCTGGCGGTTGAGCGTTGTCGGGTCATGCACGACGAAAAAGATCTCCAGGATCTCTCGCAGGCTGATCTGGGCGGGATCGAATTCGAGTTTCACGACCTCGGCATGGCCGGTGCGGCCGGTGCAGACCTGCTCGTAGGTCGGGTTGACGACCTGACCGTTGCAATAACCCGATTCCACGTCGAGTACGCCCTGCACGCGGTCGAAAACCGCTTCGGTGCACCAGAAGCAGCCTCCGCCGATCACGATGGTTTCGGTGGGTGACGGTGAAGAAGACATGGCACTGCTCCGGCAGGTTGGGAATCGGCGAACCCGATATTGTCGCGGCTTGACGTGACGGATGCCGGTCACTACATTACTAACCCGCGAGTCATTAACCCACATGTCCTCCCCCCGCTCCCTTGTCGACAAGTTCTGCCCGGTCCGCGCCAAGCGCGAACGCCGGAAAGAGGCGCGCCCCGGCGAACTGCTCGCGGCCGCGCTCGACCTGTTCGTGGAAAAAGGCTTTGCCGCCACCCGCTCCGAAGAAGTGGCGGCGCGCGCCGGCGTTTCCAAGGGCACGCTCTTCCTGTATTTCCCGAGCAAGGAAGAGCTGTTCAAGGCCGTGATCATGGAAAGCCTGGGTGGCCGCTTCACCGAGTGGAACGCCGAATTCGAGGCCTTCGAAGGCACCACCGCCGAGATGCTGCGCTACTGCATGAACGTGTGGTGGGAGCGCGTGGGCATGACCAAGGCCTCGGGCCTGACCAAGCTCATGATGAGCGAAGGCGGCAATTTTCCCGAATTGGCGGAGTTCTACCGCCAGCAGGTGGTGCGCCCCGGCCATGACCTGCTGCGGCGCATCCTGCAGCGCGGCATCGACCGCGGCGAATTCGCACCGGTCGACATCGACCATGCGATCTATTCGGTGATCGCGCCCATGGTCTTCCTGATGCTCTGGAAGCATTCGGCCATGGTCTGCGTCGACGGCGAAAGCGCCCTGGACCCCGAGAAATTCCTCGCCACCCAGGCCGAAACCGTGCTCTACGGGCTCAGCGTGCGCCCCGGAGACAAGGCATGAAGAAGACTTTTGTATGGCCGAGCGAGCCGCTGGCGTCATCCGGGCCACCTAAAATTGAAGGTTTGTCCTGAGCCCACAAGGAAAGCCACGCCATGAACCCCACCCCCACCCTCGAGCGCTTGCGCTTCAACATGATCGAACAGCAGATCCGCCCCTGGGATGTGCTGGACATGGACATCCTCGACCTGCTGGCCACCATCCACCGCGAGGACTACGTGCCGGAAGCCCACCGCACGCTCTCCTTCTTCGACATGGAACTGCCGCTGCTCGACGGTTCCGTACCCGGCGAAATCATGCTGTCGCCCAAGGTCGAGGCGCGCACGCTGCACGACCTGAAAGTGCAGAAACATGAGTCGGTGCTCGAAATCGGTACCGGTTCGGGCTTCATGGCCGCCCTGCTCGGTGCCCGCGCCGCCCAGGTGCTGTCTCTTGAGATCAACCCCGTGCTGGCCGCCCGCGCCGCCGAGACGCTGCGCCAGAACGGTGTGAGCAACGTCGAAGTGCGCCATGCCGACGGTTCCGTGCCCCTGCCCAGCGGCCCGAGCTTCGACGTGATCGTGCTGAGCGGCTCCGTCGCCCGCATCCCGCAGAACCTCTTGGGTTCGCTCAAGGTCGGCGGTCGCCTCGCGGCCATCGTGGGCGAGGAGCCGATGATGCGCGCCCACTTCGTCACCCGCACCAGCGAAAGCAAGTGGGACACGATCCAGCCCTGGGACACCGTGGCACCGCGCCTCCTGAATTTCCCCGAGCCCTCGCGCTTCTCGTTCTGAGCGGGCCGCACCAATGATCGACCAAGTCCGCCCCGCCGACCTTGCCGCCTGGTTCGCACAGGACGCCGATGCCGCCCCGGTGCTGCTCGACGTGCGCGAACCGTGGGAGCTGCAGACGGCGAGCGTCGCGCCCGCGGGCTTCACGCTGGTGGCGATCCCGATGAACGAGATCCCTGGCCGCCTCGCCGAGTTGGGCGAAGGCCAGCGCATCGCATGTCTCTGCCATCACGGCGCGCGCAGCCAGCGCGTGGCCGCGTTTTTGAACCAGAACGGCTTTGACCAGCTCGCCAACGTGGCGGGCGGCATCGACGCCTGGTCGTCGCACGACCCCTCGGTCCCGCGCTACTGATTCTTTCCCTCAAGGACGTTCAATGCCTCCACGGCCCCGGCTTCTGCCACTTTCCGCAGCACTCGCCAGCGTTATCACGACCCTGCTTGCACTGCCGGCCCAAGGCCAGACACTGAACGAACTCTATGAATCCGCCCGCGGCTACGACGCCACGTACCAGGGCGCCCGGGCGCAGTACGACGCGAACGTCGCGCGCGCCGCGCAGGCCAAGGCCGGCATCCTGCCGGCCGTCGGGCTCACGGCCGGCGTGAACCGCAGCAACCTCGACATCGACACCCTCACGGGCACCAGCCGCGGCGCCAGCGCTTCGCGCGACTTCAACACGCAGAACGTCGGCATCAACGCCACGCAGCCGCTCTATCGTCCCGCCAACTGGGCCACCTACGAGCAGGGCAAGCGCCAGACGGAGATTGCATTGGCGGTGCTCACCACCGCCGAGCAGGACCTGATCGTGCGCGTGAGCCAGGCGTACTTCGACGTGCTCGCGAGCCAGGACAGCCTGGCGCTGGTGCGCGCGCAGAAGGTCGCCGTGGCCGAGCAGCTTGCGTCGGCCAAGCGCAATTTCGAAGTCGGCACCTCCACGATCACCGACTCGCGCGAGGCGCAGGCTCGCTACGACCTGGTGATCGCGCAGGAAATCGCCGCCGAGAACGACCTGCAGGTCAAGAAGATCGTGCTCGACCAGCTCGTCGGCCGCCCCGGCAGCGTGCCGGTGCCGCTGGCTGTGCCGGTCGTGCTGCCCACCGCCCAGCCTGCGGACATCAACGCCTGGGTCGCGCAGGCCGACGAGGTGCATCCCGCGATCCAGCAGGCGCGCCTCGGTCTGGACGTGGCCGGGCTCGAAGTGCAGAAAGCGCAGGCCGGCCACAAGCCCACGCTCGACGCCAGCCTGGGCTACAACGTCACGCGCAACCCGACCGGCACCAGCACCAGCACCGTGGGCACGCGTGTCAACGCCGCCACGGTCGGCGTCACGTTCAACCTGCCGCTCTTCGCCGGTTTCGCGACCGAGAACCGCATCAAGGAAACGCTGGCGCTCGAAGACCAATCGCGCAGCGTGCTCGACGGCACCCGGCGCAGCGTGGCCCAGGCCACGCGCGCGGCGTATCTCGGCCTCGTATCGGGTGCGGGCCAGGTCAAGGCGCTGGAAGCGGCCGAGGCCTCGAGCCAGAGCGCGCTGGACGCCAACAAGCTCGGCTACCAGGTGGGCGTGCGCATCAACATCGACGTGCTCAACTCGCAGAGCCAGCTGTTCCAGACCAAGCGCGACCTCGCGCAGGCGCGCTACAACGTGCTGCTGGGCAACCTGAAGCTGCGCCAGGCCAACGGCACGCTGACGACCGCGGACATGAATGCGATCAATGCGACGCTGGCGAGCAATGGGAGCACGCCGGCCGTGCCGTCGGTCACGACAACGCCGGATCGTTCGCCTGTGCCCTCTTCGACGACGGTGACGCCGCCCAGCATTCCGGTGGTGCCACCGGTGCCGGTGCAGCCGTTCAACCCGACGCCGCCGACGATGCCTTCGGCTCCCGTGCCGCCGGTGATCGTGAATCCGCCTGTGCGCTGACCTTGGCGGTCAGTCGAGCGTAGGCTCCGCCCTGGTCTCTTCCAGCGGCACGCCTTCCACCGCCGCCACAGGCTCCGCAGCCTGCGCAATCGCCAGCACCGCAGCCGCCGTGCGTTCAGCAGCCCCGCGGTTCGACGACGAGAACGCCAGCGCCGCCTGCGCCATCGCTGCACGGCGCTCGGGGTTCTCGACCAGCTTCAGCGCCGCCGTCACCGCCTGCTCCATGCCCTCGACGCGCAGCGAAGCACCCGCGGCCAGCGACAGCTGCGCCGCCTCGGCGAAGTTGAAGGTCGACGGGCCCATCACCACCGGGCAGCCGCAGGCGGCCGGCTCGATGAGGTTCTGCCCGCCCAGCGGCTCGAAGCTGCCGCCCAGCAGCGCCACGTCGGCCAGGCCGTAGTACAGCGCCATCTCGCCGAGCGAATCGCCGAGCCAAATCTCCGCATCCCTCGGCTGGCCCGCGGCACTGCGGCGTGCAACGGCGAAACCCTGCGATTCGATCAGCGCCGCCACTTCGTCGAAACGCTGCGGATGGCGCGGCACGATCATCCATTGCACGTCGTGCACGCGCTTGGCGATCGAGCGGATCGCGCCCTGCTCGGGCGGCACCGGCGAGGTCGCTCCGAAACGCTTGAGCACCTCGAGCAGCAGCCGCTCCTCGCCGTCGCGCGAACTCGCGAGCACGACCATGGGCTTGGGCAGGCGCTCGCGCAGCGAGGTCGCGGCAGTCAGTTGCCGCGCGTCGGGCGTCGCATCGAACTTGAGGTTGCCGTAGATGCCGGCCACCTTGGCGCCAAGGGACACCAGCCGGTGCGCATCGGCTTCGGTCTGCGCCCACACGGCCGCGAGGGCCGAGTACGCGGGCCGCGCGAGCCAGCCGAGACGCTCAGCGGCGGCCAGCGACTTCTCGTTGAGCCGCGCATTGGCCAGCACCAGCGGAATGCGGCGCTCGGCGCAGGCAGCGGCCATCTCGGGCCAGACCTCGGTTTCCATCAGCACGCCGATGCGCGGCTTGAAGCGGTCCAGGAAGCGCGCGACGGCGCCCGGCGTGTCCCAGGGCTGCCAGACCTGCGTGTCGCCGGGCTCGAGCAGCTTGGCGCCCTCTTCGCGGCCGGTGGCGGTGCCGTGGGTGAGCAGGATCGGAATACCCGGGTACTGCCGCCGCAACTCGGCGATGAGGATCGCGGCCGCGCGCGTTTCGCCGAGCGACACCGCATGCACCCAGCACTGGGCCTCGCCGGTGATGGATTCGTCGTAGTGGCCGAAGCGCTCCTCGACGGCCACGGCATAGCCCGGCTCGGCCTCCGCCCGGCGCCGCAACTTGCGGCGCACCAGCGGTTGCACGACGGTGGTGAAGGCGCCGTACAGGCGCAGCAGCAGGGAACGCACAGATGTCAGTGAGAGGCTTCGGCCAGCTTGGCGTCGGGTTTGGCGGTGCGCAGCAGCGCGAGCATTTCGGCCTGGATGCGCTGGAGCGCAGCATCGGTCTGGCCTTCGAAGCGCAGCACCAGCACGGGGGTGGTGTTGGAAGCGCGGATCAGCCCGAAGCCATCGGGCCAGTCCACGCGGAGGCCGTCGATGGTCGAGACCTTGGCGGGGGCGGCAAAGGTGGCGCTCTTGACCAGCATGTCGACCACCGCGTGCGGCTCGCCCTCGGCGCAGGCCACGTTGAGTTCGGGCGTCGAGAAGCTGGTGGGCAGCGCGTTGAGCACATCGCTCGCGTCCGGGCTCTTGCTCAGGATTTCGAGCAGGCGGCAGCCGGCATAAGTGCCGTCGTCGAAGCCGAACCAGCGTTCCTTGAAGAAGATGTGGCCGCTCATCTCGCCGCCCAGCGGCGAATCGATTTCCTTCATCTTCGCCTTGATGAGCGAGTGGCCGGTCTTGTAGATCATCGGCTTGCCGCCCGCGGCCTCGATGGCGGGCGCGAGGCGCTGCGAGCACTTCACGTCGTAGACGATGGTGCCGCCCGGCACGCGGGAGAGCACGTCTTGCGCAAAGAGCTGCATCTGGCGGTCGGGAAAGATGTTCTGGCCGTCCTTGGTGACGATGCCCAGGCGGTCGCCGTCGCCGTCGAAGGCCAGGCCCAGTTCGGCTTCGCCCTTGGCCAGTTCGGCCATCAGGTCCTTGAGGTTCTCTAGCTTGCTGGGGTCGGGGTGGTGATTGGGGAAGTCGCCATCGACTTCGCTGAAGAGCTCGACCACTTCGCAGCCGATGGCACGGAAGATGGCGGGGGCCGTGGCACCCGCGATGCCGTTGCCCGAATCGACCACGATCTTCATCGGGCGTGCCAGCTTGATGTCGCCGGCAATGCGCTGCGTGTAGGCCTCGGTCACGTCGACCTTGCGCACGCTGCCGCCGGGGGCCAGCTTCGCGGTGCCGTCTTCCATGGTCTTTCGCAGGCCCTGGATCTCGTCGCCGTAGATCGCGCGGCCGGCCAGCACCATCTTGAAACCGTTGTAGTCCTTGGGGTTGTGGCTGCCGGTGACCTGGATGCCGCTCGTGCACAGCGTGTGGGCTGCGAAATAGAGCATGGGCGTGGTCACCGCGCCCACGTCGATCACCTCGATGCCGGTGGCCACCAGGCCCTTGATCAGCGCCTCGGCCAGTGCGGGGCCCGACAGGCGTCCGTCGCGCCCCACGGCCACCGTCTTCTCGCCGGCGGCGCGGGCAGCGCTGCCGAATGCGCGGCCAAGCGCTTCGGCCACCTCTGCATCGAGGGTGACGGGCACGACGCCGCGGATGTCATAGGCCTTGAAGATCGACGCGCTGAGTTGCATGAAAGGCGTTTCCCGATGGGTTTTTGGAACGGGGCATTGTAGGCAACGCCCCGCCTGCCCACATGTCCGAAAACGGCCAGTCGAAACGGGATGAAACCGTATCATTTGCCCATGCCTACCCCTCACGCCCCCTCTGAAGCGCTCGAGAGCGACGCCTGCTACCTGGCGATGAAGACGCACGATGCGCGCTTCGACGGATCGTTCTTCACCGCCGTGACCTCCACCGGCATCTATTGCCGGCCGGTCTGCCGCGTCAAGCTGCCGCGGCGCGAGAACTGCCGGTTCTTCGTGCACGCGGCGCAGGCCGAGGCCGAGGGCTTCCGCCCCTGCCTGCGCTGCCGGCCCGAACTGGCGCCGCGCGCAGCCAGCTGGTCGACCGAAGACTCCTCGCGCATCCTCGCGCTGCAGGCGGCACGGCTGATCGACGAGCCCGATGCATGGACCCACGGCGACGACAACGGCCCCGGCGCGGCGCAGATCGCAGCGCGCCTGGGCGTGAGCGACCGGCATCTGCGGCGCATCTTCGAGGCGCAATTCGGCGTCTCCCCCCTTCAATACCTGCAGACGCGCCGCCTCCTGGCCGCCAAGCAGCTGATCGCCGACACGCGCCTGCCGATGACCCAGGTGGCGCTGGCCAGCGGTTTTGCCAGCGTGCGCCGCTTCAATGCCGCCTTCGTCGAGCACTACGGCCTCAACCCGAGCGCATTGCGGCGCGCGGGCGGCACCCAGGGCGGCGAAGGCAAGGCGATCGAGGTGCGGCTGGGCTTTCGCCCGCCCTACGACGTGAACGCGATGCTCGGCTTCTTCGCACGCCGCGCCCTGCGGGGTGTCGAGGTGGCGACGACGGCCGACGGCAAAACGCCCGCCAAGGGCAGCACGCCGGCCTATGTGCGCCTTGCCCGCACGTTGCGCGTGCAGCAAGGCGGACAGGCCCACGCCGGCTGGCTGCAGTTGCGCTTCGACATCGAACGCGAGCAGATGCTGCTGTCGGTCAGCGATTCGCTCGCCGCGGTGCTGCCGATCGTGATCAGCCGGGCTCGCGCCATGCTCGATCTCGATGCCGAACCGATGGCGATCAACGCGGCGCTGCATGCGGCCTTTCCGCACGGCGACGGGTTGCGCGTGCCCGGCACGGTCGACGGCTTCGAGCTTGCAGTGCGCGCGGTGCTGGGCCAGCAGATCACGGTGGCTGCGGCGCGCACGCTGGGCTCGCGGCTGGTCGAGGCGTTCGGCGAACCCATCGCCACGCCCATCGACGGCCTGGACAAATTGTTTCCAACACCCGCGGCACTGGCGGCGGCGAGCGGCGATGTGCTGGGGCAGCTCGGCATCGTGCGGCAACGCCAGGCTGCCCTGCAGGCCATCGCAGGCGAAGTGGCGGCCGGCAAGCTGGCGCTGCATGCGGGCGCCGACGTGCCCGCAACCATCGCCGCGCTGCAGGAACTGCCCGGCATCGGCGCATGGACCGCGCAGTACATCGCGATGCGCGCGCTGCGCTGGCCCGATGCCTTCCCGGCCGGCGATGTCGCGCTGCAGAAGGCACTGGGCGTGACCACCGCGCGCGCGGCCAGCGAGGCGTCGCAGGCATGGCGCCCCTGGCGCAGCTATGCGGTGCTGCGGGCTTGGCACGCGCCCTCGCCTCCCTCGGTCGCCCCAAACGCGGCAGCGGATTCTTCCAACATCACAACGGCAGGCGTCGCAGCCTGAAATGTCATGAAGTTCAAGAGCAAGACCATCTACACCTCGCACATCGACACGCCGCTGGGCGGCATCACGATGGCGGCCACCGACCAGGGCCTGGCCGGCGTCTGGTTCGACCAGCAGCGCCACTGGCCCGACACCACGGGTTGGATCGCGAAAGACGACCATCCCGCGCTCGTCGAAGCCGGCACGCAGCTGCGCGACTACTTCGCGGGCAAGCGCAACGATTTCGACATGCCGCTGGACCTGTCGCACGGCACCGCGTTCCAGCAGAGCGTGTGGCAGGCGCTGCTCGCGATTCCCGCGGGCAAGACGATGACCTACGGCGCGCTCAGCGTTCATGTGGGCAACCCGGCCGCGGTGCGCGCGGTGGGCGCGGCCGTGGGGCGCAACCCGATCAGCGTGATCGTTCCCTGCCACCGCGTGCTGGGCTCCGACGGTTCGCTGACCGGTTACGCTGGCGGGCTTCACCGCAAGACCGCGCTCCTGGAACTGGAAGGCGCGAGGTAAGGCTCGCCCCCAGGCTGCGCGCACTTCGTGTCGCTTCGCCAACCCCCTGCCGGGGGCAACACCTGAGGCCCGGCAAAGCCGGTTCCTCGGTGTTTCCGGAAGGGGCACCGGAACAACAGAGATCATGACCACTACAACGCAGAACAACATTGCCGCCGGCACCGCCAAGCCCTGGCTCATCGACCTGGTATTGCTCGGTGCGCTCTGGGGCGCGTCCTTTCTCTTCATGCGCATCGGCGCGGCCGAGTTCGGTGCGCTGCCGACGGCCGCGGTGCGGGTGGCCATCGCCGCGCTGTTCCTGCTGCCGATCGCGCTCGTGCGCGGTCAGGGGCCGGCCATCGCCACGCACTGGAAGGCCACCTTCGGCGTCGGCGTCTTCAACTCGGGGATGCCGTTCGCGCTCTTCTGCTTTGCGCTCCTGACCATCAACTCCGGCCTCGCCGCCGTCATCAACGCCACCGTGCCGATGTTCGGCGCGCTGGTCGCGTGGGCGTGGTTCCGCGAGCGGCCGAGCGGCTCGCGCATCGTCGGCCTGGTCATCGGCTTTACCGGTGTTGCGATGCTCGCGAGCCGCAGCGCCGGCCTGCACGCCGGCGCGAGCAGCAATGCCGCGCTATGGGCGGTGATCGCCTGCCTCGGGGCGTGCCTGTGCTACGGCATCTCGGCCAGCGCCACCCGCCGCTACCTGGGCGGCGTGCCGCCGCTGGCCACCGCGACGGGCAGCCAACTGGGCGCCACGCTCTTCCTCGCGCTGCCGGCCATCTGGCTCTGGCCCGCGCAGATGCCGAGCCTGCGCGCATGGCTCGCGCTGGTGGCGCTGGGCATCGCCTGCACGGGCGTGGCGTACATCCTGTTCTTTCGCCTGATCGAACGCGCCGGCCCGGCCCGCGCACTGACCGTGACCTTCCTGGTGCCGGTGTTCGCGCTCTTCTACGGCGCGGTGTTTCTGGGTGAAAGCATCACGCAGTGGATGCTGGTTTCTGCTGTGGTGATCGTGTGCGGCGTGGCGCTCTCCACCGGCGTGGTCAGGCTCGGCCCCAAACCAAAGACGGCCTGACGCTGGCGCTCAGATAGCGCCGGCCACCACGTTGACTGACAAGGCCAGCACCAGCATGTTGAATGCAAAGGCCAGCACGCTGTGGACCAGCGTGATGCGCCGCATCTCGCGCGATGTAGCCTGCACGTCGGACACCTGCGAGGTCATGCCGATCACGTACGAGTAATAGAGAAAGTCGAAGTAGTCCGGGGCGTCGTCCTTGCCCGGAAAGTCGAGCCCGCCATCGGGCGAGCCGCCCTTCTGGTCGATGTAGTAGCGGTGCGCGTAGTGAAAGGCGTAGATCGTGTGCATCATCAGCCACGAGCCGACCAGCGCCACCACGCCAAGCACGACGTGGCCCGCGCGCTCCCAGCCAGTCAGTTGCTTGACCTGCTGCAGCAGCATCGCAATGGCGACCACGCTCACGGCCACCACCACCAGCATCGACACCAGGATCATCAGGTTGGGCTGGTCCAGCGACTGTGCCCGCTCGCGCGTGCGCCGCGCGTCGAAGGTCTCGATCAGCCACCAGGTCAGCAACTGGTACACCAGCACCCCGGCGCACCAACCCGCCAGCCCGCGCGCCATGCCGCCGAACGGCCACGGTGCCAGCGCCACGGCGACACCGACCACCGTGCCATAGAGAAGACGCTGCGGGCCCGTGGTCGTGGAGAGATGTTTGCGCATGCGGCACTGTAGCGCCGCCCTCCGCGCCATCAAGAAATTCCTACAAGAAGAGCCGCATTCCACGCATCCGACGCGCTGCGTCGCATCACTAAGGTACCGCTGGTTCAAGGGAGTCTGGCCCCGAGGCATCACGCGCAGACGATGACCGCTGCGCCACGCAATGTGCCCGGGACCTTCATCTTTCTCGTCAAGGATCCTCATGCTCTCGCTTCGCTCCCGTCCGCTCGACTGGACATTCAGATTCGGCGCCCTCGGTGCGCTGGTGGGT
The DNA here is from genome assembly GCF_030812215.1 of Variovorax boronicumulans. Taxonomy (GTDB): domain Bacteria; phylum Pseudomonadota; class Gammaproteobacteria; order Burkholderiales; family Burkholderiaceae_C; genus Variovorax; species Variovorax boronicumulans_C. The sequence goes on from NZ_JAUSSG010000012.1 coordinate 79,597, forward strand.
TCGGGTTTTCTCTTCGCCACCGCACCCGCGCTGGCCGACCCATCGCCGGCACTGGACCGGTTCAGTCTTTCGGTGGGCGGCTTCAGTGCCGACCCGAAGCTCAATGCCTCGGTGGCCACACCCTACGGAACGCTGCAGACGGGCGACATCAAGCCCGGCCGTGTGACGATGCCCCGCATCACTGCCGACCTGCTGCTTGGCGACAGCCATGGCATTTCCTTCGACTACTACCAGTACAAGCGCGACTACGGCGGCCAGTTCGGCAACAACACCTCGTTCGGCCCGTTCGGCACACTGAGCACCCTCGGCAACGCGAACCTCAACACCAAGCTCGACTTCGCCAAGCTCTCGTACAAGTGGTGGCTCGGCTCGGGCAACACGGTGTTCGGCCTGGGTGCCGGCGCGGCCTACTACCGCGCAACGCTGGGCGTCACTGCATTCGCGGCGGTGAACGGACAGGTCGGCACGCTGAACGAGAGTTCGAGCGACAACGCGATCGCGCCGCTGCTGGAGCTGGGCGTGCGCCATGCCATCACGCCCGACCTGCGCCTGTTCGCCGACGCCTCGGGCGTATGGAAGAGCAGCGGCCGCTTCCACGGCAACATCTACAACGCATCGGCCGGCGTCGAGTGGTTTCCGGTGAAGAACGTGGGCCTCGTGGTCTCGTATGGCGTGACCAACATCGACCTGACCCGCGACGGCAGCACGGCCGACTCGCGGCTCAAGGTGCGCCTGCAAGGGCCTTCGGCGTTCCTGAAGGCGCGCTTCTGACGCGCAGTCGAGCCCGGGTCATGAATCGGCAGACGGCCCGCTTCGGCGGGCTTTTTTGTGTAGCCACTCTTCGCAAGACGCGGCGCCGCGCGAGCTTTAGCCTCTGGCCGCGAGATCGATCAACGACCGACCGAAGACCGGAGACACGAAGCCATGCCCGCAGTCCGCCCCGCGCTCACGCCCCTGCCATCCCCCTCGATTGCACGCATCTCGCGCATCGCCTTGGGCGATGTGATCCACCGTTCCGCGCGTCGCTTCGGCGCGCGCACCGCGTTGATCGACGGGGCGCACCGCATGACCTACAGTGAGCTCGACGCCGCATCGAACCGCTTCGCACACCACCTGCTGGGCCTCGGCCTTTTGAGCGGGGAGCGCGTGGGCATGTTGTGCAACAACTCGATCCAGATGGTGGTCGCGATGCTCGGCATCCAGAAGGCCGGAATGGTGTGGGTGCCGATCAACACCGCGCTTGCGGTCGATGCCATCGGCTACATCCTCTCGCATGCGGAGATACGCCACATCGTGATCGACACGGCCCTGCACGCCAAGCCCGCGCTGCGCGATCTGCTGCAAGACAAAGGCGTCGCACCGATGCTCTGCGTGCTCGATGGCGATGCACCGCCTGCGGGAATTTCCACCGTGCCGGAAGCAATCTCGAAAGGCGCCGCCGCGCTGCCCGACGTGGACATCGACAGCACGCAGCTTGCGCTCATCATGTATACGAGCGGCACCACCGGCCGGCAGAAAGGCGTGATGCACTCGCATGCCTCGGTGCACTCGGTGCTGCTGAGCAACATGGTCGAATGGGGCAGCAGCCCAGAGCGCTGCGATGTGTGGAGCAGCGTGCTGCCGCTTTTTCATTGCGGCCAGCACACGGTGCTGATGTCGGCGCTCGCGGTCGGCGGCGCGCTCGTCATCTTTCGCGGCTTCGATCCGGCCGCGGTGCTCGAGGCCATCGAGCGCCACCGCATCACCGTCGTGGTCGGTCTGCCGATGATGTACGGCGCATTGCTCGCGCATCCGCAGCGCACGGCGCGCGACCTGTCGAGCCTGCGCCTGTGCGTCTATGCGATGGCGCCGATGTCACGCACGCTGCTGCTGCGTCTGCTCGACGGGTTCTGCCCGAACTTCGCGCTGGTCTCCGGCCAGACCGAGATGTACCCCGGTGCCACCATCTTCGAGGTGCAGGAGCAGCGACAGCGCTTCGGCTCCTATTGGGGCGTGGGCACGCTGGTGAACGAGGTCGCGGTGATGAGCGACGGCGGCGAACTGCTCGGTGCGAACCAGGTCGGTGAAATCGTCTTTCGCGGTCCCAATGTGATGCTCGGCTACTACAAGGACCCCGAGGCGACGGCGAATGCGCAGCGCTTCGGCTGGCACCACTCTGGCGACCTGGGCAAGCTCGACGACGACGGCCAGTTGATCTTCCTCGACCGGCTGAAGGACATGGTGAAGTCGGGCGGCGAGAACGTGCCGTCGCTCAAGGTCGAGGAGGTGCTGTTGCGACACCCCGCCGTGCTCAATGCGGCGGTGGTCGGATTGCCGCACGACCATTGGGGCGAGGCCATCACCGCCTTCGTCACGCGTCGGCCCGATGCGCCGGCGGAACTCACGGCCGCGGACCTCGCCACGCACTGCCGGGAACACCTCGGCGGTTTCGAGGTGCCCAAGGAAATCGTCTTCCTGCCCGCGCTGCCGATGACGTCGACCGGAAAGATCCAGAAGTTCGAGCTGCGCCAGGCGCACCAGGATCACTATCGGCGCGGTTGAGGCGGTGCGGGCGATCGCGGCGCAGAGGCGCGCACTTCCTTTCTCGCCTTGCCGGCGGGTGCGGCGAGCCGCGTGCCTTCCCATTGCCCGCTGGTGCAGAGGTCGCGGATCACGTCGCCGATCAAGTTGCAGATCGCACGCTTCGCATTCGTCGTGGGCAGGTGCACCGACACGCACAGCCCGAGCGTGCGAAACATCGCAGGCGAATCGATCCGGTGCGCCCTCAGGCGGTCTTCTCGCACCTCGCGCTGCGCGAGGCCGAGCGGCATGATGGTTGCGCCGAGCCCCGCTTCGACCGCCGCCTTCAGCGTGTAGACCGAGTTGATTTCCGCCGCCACGCGCGCCGGCGGCTGGCCCGCCGCCTCGAGCACCGCATCCACCAGCCAGCGTGTGCAATGACCATGCGCATTGGCAGGCCACACCAGCGGACGCGCCGTGGCTTGCGCGATGCTCACATCGCCCGGCGGCAGTGCATGCGGGTCCTGCGGCGATTCGAGAAAAACGAAATCCTCTTCCACCAGCGGCGTGAAGGCGATGTCTTCCACGGGCATGGTGGGCGAGAAGATCGCCACGTCGACACGGCCGCGCAGCAACTGGTCGGCCATGTTGCCGGTGAGTTCCTCGTTGAGGTGGAACACCACGTCCGGGTAGCGCCGCGCGGCCGCGCGCATCAACGGCAGCGCGATCATCGGCGACACGCTCTGCGGCAGCGCCGCCACCACCGAACCCACCACCGAATCGGCCGCCACGTGCACCGCGGCCTTGGCATCGCCGACCTGCTTGGTGATGCCCTGCGCGTATTCGTAGAACACCTTGCCCGCCTCGGTCACCGTCACGCCGTTGCGGCTGCGCAGCAGCAGCGGCGTGCCCAGTTCGCCTTCGAGCTCGGCCATCTGCTTGCTGAGTGCCGACTGCGCCACGAAGAGCTGCTGCGCCGCGCGAGAGAGGCTGCCGCAATCCACGATGGCGACGAAATACTTGAACTGGCGCAACTCCATCGGCGTGTCTCCGGCCGCCGGCTGCAGGGGTGCAACGGGCGGGCGGTCATTCTAGGACCGTGATCTCGGTGAGGCGCTCGTCAGTTCACGCAATCGAAGCTCGCCGCATCGTTCGCATCGCCCGTGCCCTTGTAGCGCGGATACGCCGGGTACTTGCACATCGGGCGCGCCATCGTGGTGGCGCCCGCCGCATCGACCTTGCGGTGCACCAGCTTCTGCGCCGAGACGGGCACGCCCTGCTCCACCCAGGTGGACATCGCCTTCAGCAGGTCGACCTTGTCGGGTCCCGCGCCGCCGTAGCAGTGGCCCACGCCGGGCGCCAGGAAAAGCTCGACCGTCTCGTCCGCCTTCTGCGCGCCCAGGGTGCCGACGACCTGCTCGTAGTAGCGCGCGTTGTCCCGCGCGCTCACCGAGGTGTCGTTGGTGCCGTTCCACATGATCAGTTTCGCGCCGCGCGCATGCAGGCGCCCGAGGTCCGGGTCGGCCGCGCTGAACATGCCGCCGACGATGCCCATGCGCGTGAGCCACTGGTCGGGGTTCCAGGTCGCGGTGTCGAAGGCTGCATCGCGCGTGATGAACGAGCGCACGAAGCCATCGGAGAAAAGCCCCTGTACCGACGCACCGCCGAACGCCGCCTGCGGCCAGATGTATTCACCCCAGCCCTTGGGCGAGTTCTCCGCGCCGAAGTTGTAGCCCGTGTGCGACCACGCACCGTCCGATGTCGCGACCGGCGAGGTGATGGTCTTCACGGTGGCGATCTGCGCATCGGACAGGCAGCTGTCGCCAGTGTCCGCACCGCCCGCGCAGCGCAGCGCCGTCGCGTCGAAGGTGCAAGCCGCGGGCCTGGAGATGATGCCGTCCGCCACGCCGTCGAGCCCGTCGCACTGCGCGAGCACCGCGTTGGCCAGCAGCGTCTGCTTGGCCGGATTCAATGCGTTGGCGGGCACGCGCACCTGCCTGGCGATGCGGTTGAACTGCATGAAGAGGCCCATGATGTTGCCGGCCGGCGCGCGCGCCACGATGCCGTCGAAGTCTTCGGGAAAGCGCTGGGCCTGCATCATCGCGTCGTGCCCGCCCATCGAGCAGCCTTCGAAGTAGCTGCGCGTCGGTGCGGTGCCGAAGAACTGTGCGATCACCTCCTTGCCCGGGGGCAGCGCGCGATGCTCGGACTGCTGCGTGAAGTCGAGGAGTTTGACCGGATCGAGTGCGAACTCGCCCTTGAAGTAGTTGAGATCGGTGGCGCCCGGGTAGTCGTAGCCGCCGTTGGTGCCGACCGTCGCATAACGCTCGGTGAGGATCGATTCGCTGAACTGCGCGGCGGTGGCCGTGGGCATCTGGCCGTCGAAGCCGCCGCCACCAATGAAGGCGAGCTTGCCATTCCAGCCCGAGGTCGGCAGCCGCGCCTCGAAACGCAGCGTCGAGCCCTTGAAGCTCGCGGTCACCACGCAGTATTCGGGCTGCGGCGTCTTCGCGGCGACGACCTTCGCATCGTCGATGACGACAGCGCCCGCGGCCAGCGCCCGCCCCTTGAGCGCGGGACACTTCTCGGCAAGCGATGCGGCCGGCGGTGGCGGCGCAGCGGGCGGCTGTGCAGGAGGAGCGGCCGGAAGCGGCAGCGGCGAGAAGCCCCCGTTGGCCCCGCCTCCGCCGCAACCGGCCGCAAACACAACAACCGCGATCGAGACCAGCGTGTGCCTGGCTTTCATTTTTTATGTCTCCTGGTGAAGAGGAAAAGACTCGGCCGGGCCGATGATCTTTCCGGGGTTGAAGATGTCGTGCGGGTCCAGCGCCTGCTTGATCGCGCGCATCAGCCCGACGGTGTGCACGCCGTGTTCCTCGACGAGGTACTGCATCTTGTGAAGGCCCACGCCGTGCTCGCCGGTCGATGTGCCGCCGTGGCGCAGCGCGCGCTGCACGAGCCGATGGCTGAAGGCTTCGGCGGCTTCGTTTTCTTGCACGTTGTTCGGGTCGACCAGCACGAGGCAATGGAAATTGCCGTCGCCCACATGGCCGAACACGGGCGCGAGCAGTCCGTGCTCTGCGATGTCGGCCTGCGTTTCTTCCACGCATTGCGCGAGCGCGGACAACGGCACGCAGGCATCGGTGGTCAGGCTGCGGCTGCCTGCCTTCAGCTGCAGGCAGGCGAAGTAGGCGTGATGGCGCGGCGTCCACAGGCGCGAGCGCTCTTCCTGCAGATTGGCCCACTGGAACTCGCCGCCGCCGTGGCTGGCAGCGATCTCGCGGACGATGTCCGACTGCTCGTCGATCTGCGCCTTGCTCGCACCGAACTCCAGGAACAGCGTGGGGTTCTCGCTGAGCGAAGTGCGGCTGTGCGCGTTGACGGCGCGAATCGTGAGCGCATCCAGCATCTCGGCGCGCGCGAGCGGCACGCCCATCTGGATCGACTCGATCACGCAATCGACCGCCGCGGCCACCGTCGGGAAATGCACCACCGCCGCTGCGTAGGCCTCGGGGTGCGGGTGCAGCCGCACGGTCGCTTCGGTGATGAGGCCCAGCGTGCCTTCGGAGCCGCAGTACAGCTGCGTGAGGTTGTAGCCCGCCGAGCTCTTGCGCGCCTGCGACGCGGTGCGCACCACGTCGCCGTTGGCGGTGACCACGGTGAGGCTCACGAGGTTGTCGCGCATCGTGCCGTAGCGCACGGTGTTCGTGCCCGAAGCGGCAGTGGCCACCATGCCGCCGATGGATGCGTCCGCGCCCGGATCGACCGAGAAGAAGAAGCCGCTCTCCGACAGCGCCGCATTCAGTTGGCCGCGCGTCACGCCGGCCTCGACCGTGGCCGTCAGGTCGCCAGGGCGGATGGCCAGCACCTTGTTCATCTGCGAGAAGTCGACGCACACGCCGCCCTCCACCGCGAGCAGGTGCCCCTCGACCGACGAGCCCACCCCAAAGCCGATGACCGGCACGCGCTCCCGCGCACAGGCCCTGACGACGAAGGCCACCTCGTCGGTGCTCTGCACGAAGACGACCACATCGGGTGGCTGAGGCAGGTAGGCCGATTCGTCGGTGCCGTGCTGCAGCAGCACGGCCTGGCTGGTCGAGCAGCGCTCGGCAAAACGGCGTTGCAGCAACGCGATCAACTCGCTCGATGGCGCGCGGCGTTTCGCGCGCGCAGGGGAACTCACAACCGCATCCATGGGGTCTTCTTTCTTGAACTCTGGAGAAGCACCGCGAGCGAATGCCGCGGTGCGGGGGAACGCCTCAGCGCTTCTTCGGTGAAGCGGCTTGCGGCTTGACGAAGAGCACGAGCACCGCGCCGATGACGAGCAGCGCGGCCAGCATGTGCAGGCCCGCATCGGTGCTCTGCGTCGCGTCCTTGATGAGGCCGATCATGAAAGGCGCGCTGAAGCCCGAGAGGTTGCCGAAGGAGTTGATGAAGGCGATGCCCGCCGCGGCCGCCGCACCGCCGAGAAACGCGGTCGGCATGCCCCAGAAGATCGGCAGCGTGGCCATGATGCCCATCGTGGCGAGCGTGAGCCCCGCCATCGCATACACCGCGTTGCCGTGGAAGGCCACGCTCAGCACCAGCCCCACGGCACCGACCACGGCCGCGATGGCGCTGTGCCAGCGGTACTCGAGCCGGCGGTCGGCACTGCGCGCCACCAGGTACATCGCGACGACGCCGAAGGCCCACGGGATGGCGCTGACGAGGCCGATGTCGAGCGCGCCCTTCACGCCGATCGCCTTGATGATGCTCGGCAGCCAGAACGAGATGCCGTAGAGCCCCGAGACGAACGAGAAGTACACCAGCGCCAAGAGCCAGACGCGTGGATTGGCCAGAACGGTGAGGATCTTCGCTTCGGACTTGCCCGCATCTTCTGCCGCGATGTCGCGGGCGATGAGTTCGCGCTCGGCCGGCGTGAGCCATTGGGCGTCTTTCACGCGGTCGTCGAGGTAGCGCCACACGACCGCGCCCAGCGCCACTGTCGGCAGGCCCTGCAAGAGAAAGAGCCACTGCCATCCGGCCCAGCCATGCACGCCGCTCATGCCTTGCAATATCCAGCCCGAGATCGGCCCGCCGAGGATGCCCGCGAACGGAATCGCCGCGAGGAAGAGCGAGGTCGCCTTGCCGCGCCGCGCAGCCGGGTACCAGTAGGTGAGGTACAGGATGATCCCGGGGAAGAAGCCCGCCTCGGCCGCGCCGAGCAGGAAGCGGATCACATAGAACGATATCGGCGAACTCACGAACATCGTCGCTGCCGAGAGGAGCCCCCAGGTGACCATGATCCGCGCGATCCAGCGGCGCGCGCCTACGCGGTGCAGCACCACGTTGCTCGGCACCTCGAAGAGGAAATAGCCGACGAAGAAAATGCCGGCACCCAGGCCATACACCGCCTCGCTGAACTGCAGGTCGCCCTGCATCTGCAGCTTGGCGAACCCGACGTTCACGCGGTCCAGGTAGGCCACGATGTAGCAGAGGAAGAGCAGCGGTATCAGGCGCCAGCTGACCTTGCGGTAGACCGCGTCGGAGGTGCTGTCGAAGCGGCCCCCGTAGGGTTGTGTCATTGCGGGTGTGCTCATGGGTGTTGTCTCTCGCTTTGGAATGCCGACGATGGTCGCGTCGGCGCGAGCCCTCGCCGCAGCGGGTTAACGCGCAAGATTCATATGGATTGAAGACCTGCGTATCTCCGAACGAGATACCTGCCGGCGTTGCGCGTTTGCCGCAAAACTGTTGTCCTTAGTACTAACCCCTGAGGCAGCCACCCTTTCGGCTGTCTATGATCGGCGCAAACATGTTGTAACAATCTGGCCGCAATCCGAAAGAAAGCAATCGATGGAACTCCGCCCCCTCCCTTCGCCGCTTCGCATGGCCGCACGCGGGCTCGCGGCGGTGCTGCTCACAGCCGGCGCTTCGGCCCATGCGCTCGTGATCGGCGTCACCGAAGGCGTGAGCTACCAGGTCACCGAGGCGCAGATCGCGCCGCGCTTCGAGCCGATTGCCGAAGCCCTGAGCAAGGCGCTCAAGCAGCCGGTGACGATCAAGGTGCTGATCTCGTACAACCTGACGCGCGAGGCGCTGAAGAAGAAAGAGGTGGACCTGGTGTTCATCCACCCGGCGCACGTCGCGCTCGAGGCGGTGAAGTCGGGCAGCTACAAGGCGCTGGCCTTCACCGCGGGCTACACCGACTACAAGGTCTCCTTCCTGTGCAAGCAGGCGCAGCCCATCTCCGACTGGAAGGCTGTCGCCGGCAAGAGCCTGGTGCTGCCCGAGGTGGACTCGATCACCTCGGTGATCACGCGCGCGATGCTGCGCGAGCACGGCGTCGCGGAGTCCGCAGTCAAGGTGACCAACACGCGCTTTCAGGAAGCCGTGCCCTTCTACGTGACCAACGGCTTTGCCGCGTATGGCGCGACCGCATCGGCCGGCGTGATCAAGACCTGGACCGACGGCGGCGGCAAGGTCTGCGCGGAATCGCGCGGCGTGCCGATCAAGCAGTGGCTCGCATCCACCAAGACCGATGCCGCCACCATGGCCACGATGCGCGAAACGCTGCTCGGCCTCAGCCAGAGCGATGCCGGCAAGCGCGCGCTCGCAGCCTCGAACTACACGGGCTTCGTTGCGGCCACGAACGACTCGGAAGCGGACCTGATGCGCTGGCTGGGCATCTGACGCCCCGCACCTGAAAAACCACGGGCGGGGGCAGAATCCCCCGCTTGCGCTTTTTCAGGAACACCCATGACCGATCTCTCGAGCTTTCCCATCACGAAGAAATGGCCCGCCCAGCACCCTGAGCGCCTGCAGCTGTATTCGCTGCCCACGCCCAACGGCGTGAAGGTGTCGATCCTGCTGGAGGAGACCGGCCTCGCCTACGAACCGCACCTGGTGAGCTTCGAGACGCAGGACCAGATGTCGCCGGAGTTCCTGTCGCTCAACCCGAACAACAAGATCCCGGCGATCCTCGATCCCGACGGCCCCGGCGGCAGGCCGCTCGCGCTGTTCGAATCGGGCGCAATCTTGATCTATCTCGCCGAGAAGACCGGCAAGTTCATCCCGAAGGATGCCGCGGGCCGCTACGAAACCATCCAGTGGGTGATGTTCCAGATGGGCGGCATCGGGCCCATGTTCGGCCAGCTCGGCTTCTTCAACAAATTCGCCGGCAAGGACTACGAAGACAAGCGCCCGCGCGACCGCTACGTGGCCGAGTCGAAGCGCCTGCTCGGCGTGCTCGACAAGCACCTGGCGAACCGCACGTGGATCATGGGCGACGACTACACGATTGCCGACATCGCCTCGTTCCCCTGGATCCGCAACCTCATCGGTTTCTATGAGGCGGGCGACCTGGTGGGGTTCAGCGACTTCAAGAACGTGGCGCGCGTGCTCGAGGCGTTCGTGGCGCGGCCAGCGGTCGTGAAGGGCCTGAATATCCCCAAGCGGGGCTGACCGCCCGGCGGCCCTTCCTCGGCATTCAGGACTCAGGGCCGCAGCGTCTGGCGCACCAGCGCCGGATCGCGCGCGATGTCTTCCTCGCGGAACGGGAAGCGCAGCCAGTCTTTCTTCGCGTAGCGGGCCACCGGTGCAAGGCCCTTGCCGTTCGTCACCGCGGTTTCCTTCTCGCCGTGCGCGAGCAGCGTACGGGCCTGCACGCCGCGCCGGTCGAAGTACACGACCTGGAGGTAGGTGTTGCCGTGGGAGCGATCGCCCATGGTGTAGTCGCCCTCGTTGGCGCAGGAGATGCTGAAGTAGCCCTCGGCATCGCAGCCTCCGAAGAGCGGAACCTCGCGGCCTTCGCTGCGGGCGAAGCGCAGCGTGCCCAGCGGGGCGTCCAGCGCCCGGCCCTTCTGTCGCATGTCGTCGACCGCAGCGGCGAGCGCGCTCGCCACGCGCGGGTCTGCCGCATTGATGCCAGTCGGCGTTTGCAGCGGCGCCTCCGCAGAGAACGCCTTTGCATAGAGCTCCTTGGCCGGAATCTGCCGCAGCCGGGTCCAGAAGGCATCCCACAGCAGTGCCCCGCGGTCCTGCGCACCAGCGCGGTTCGACCAGTTGCGAAGCACCTGACAGGCCTGCTGCACATCGGGCGTCGGCGCGCCCTGGCCGGACGCTGCGCACGCCGCATCGAGCAGGGGTTGCTTGAACTGATCCGCGGTATAGGAGCGAGCCTCCTCCGTCTTCTGCATCATGCGTTGCGCCAGTTGCATGGACGAGGTTGCGCCCGAGCCCGCGAGTTCTTGCGCAATGCGATGCCCTTCCCTTCCGCGCATGCTCAGCGCGCGGCCCTCGCCGCCAAGGATCGATGCGAAGCCCGTCAACGGCTGCGCCGGGTTGGTCAGCCAGTAGCTGTCGTTCATGTTGGCCACGTAGTCCTCGCGCAGCATGCTCGGCAAACGATCGACGGGCATGCGACCCGGTTGTACCGAAGCCTGAACGGTTTGCCATTCGCATGTCGCGCGGCTGCCGTCGAGCACGGGCGTGTCCGGATCGAAGGCGGCAAAGGCCTTGGACAGCGGCGTGGCGCAGGCTGCGCGCAGGTCGTTGGGTACGCCGGGCACCGCACCGACGTCGGCATACCAGACGCGGCCGTCGCCCCGCCCGATGGCGGCGGTGTTGACCCATGGCATCGCTGCCTCCTGCTTCTGGATCTGGATGAATTCGTCGAGCGAACGCGCCTGGTCCCAGCGGAAGAAGTTCGGAAAGATGCGCGCGTTGTTCGCGTTGACGTCACGTATCGCGAACGCTTTGCGGGCGCTCCAGCCGAGCGCCGGATTGCGCGCCCCCAGATCGACCACCGGCCCGAAACGCGTGCGGTAGAGCGTGCGTTGAACCGCCTCGAAGGTCCCGTCGGCCCGGCGCACTTCCACCGTCAGCGGCTGGGCCTGCATGCGCTCGGACACGCCGTCGACCATGTAGCGGGTCGGGTCCTCCGGGTCCAGCACCAGGTCGAACAGCCCGAAGCGCCGCGCCGCAGACACCGTGTGGCTCCAGGCGACGTCGTTGTTGAAGCCGATCATGATCACCGGGATGCCGAGGAAGGACACGCCCGCCACGTTCATCTTTCCCGGCAGCGTCAGGTGCGCCTGGTAGAAGCGGTCCGGCCCGCCCCAGTACCAGTGCGGGTTGCCGAACAGGACACTGCCGCCGCGCTCGCCTGTTGCTTGCTGCCCGAAGGCCAGCACATTGCTGCCGATGCCGCGCGCGTCGCCCACGGGAATCTCGAGCCGGGACGACAGCGAGAGCTTGTCCGCCGGCGCGGGCGAAGCCGCCGCGGCAGGCTTCGCATTCACGATCTCGGAGACGAAGTGGGTGTACCCGCCTGCCAGCGCGGCGGCGATCATGCGCCGGTAGACATCGTCCGGCTCGATGGTCCGCACCCACGGCGCATCGTCGCAAGCGTGCCGCGCCCCCTTGCCGCCGCCCTTCTGGAGCGATCGCACATGGCGGTTGTAGCCCTCCGCGTAGCCGGCAATGAGTTCGTCGAGATCGGCCGGCTGCTCGCGCTTGAGCGCCTCGACCGCATCGGGGCCGGCGAAAGCCTTGAAGAAGAAATCGAGATCGAGGTTGACAGGGGTGCCGAAGGTCGAGCGCGTGGCGGGCTTCTTGTCCGCACCGAAGTACAGGGACCGCTGTCCGCTGTAGGTAACGAAGGCATCGGCCAGCGTGCATAAGGCGTCCTCGGCTTGCACCTGGCCGTAGCCGATGCCAAGGCCTCGCCAGGTGCTGGCGCGAATGTGGGGAATGCCGTCGCCGGTGCGGCGTATCTCGATCGATGCCGTCGCCGTCGTCGCTGCAGTCGGTGCGTCACGCCGGGCCCATGCGGGCGCGGTGCCGATGAAGGTGCAGGCAAGAGCGACGGCGGCGATGCAGCGGCCCAACGCTCGGGCGCCTGGCCTGGCGGTTGTTTTCATCATGTATTCCTTGAACGGTAGGGAGCCGGTGCGCGACCGGCTATTGCAGGTCGGAGCCTCGGCGCCGCGCTTCCTCCAGTGCGGGCTTGACCAGGCCGGCGCCCGCGAGCGCCCACAAGGTGAGTGCCTCGTCGAATGCGCGCACATGCCGGGGGTCTTCGCCCAACCAGTGGACAAGTTGTTCTGCGTGAACGTGCGAGGGCACGTCGTGAAACTGGCAAAAGAGCGTCCAGGCCGTATCGACGGCAGTCGCTGCGGAAACAGAAGTTCTGGTGGCCATCGTCGACTGCGTTGAATCTGTGCCGGGGTTGGCTTTGTCTTTCGTATTGACGCAGCACCCTCGCATATGTTCATTTCGGAGAGTTCCGAAGAAGCTGGCACTCACGTGGCACACGATGCAAGCGAGGCCGCGCAAGGTCTTCGGCGCTCGCCCTGCTTGGGCACATCCGTGTCGTCGCGCCATCGGCCACCCAGCGCCCGGTGCGGGCCGGGCGTGGTGACATCCATCTATATCTGGACGACCTGCGACGCATCGCGCACGGCGCTGCGTGCGCGGGACTGGGCGGCGAGCAGCGCGTTGCCGATCTCGCCCGTGCGAACGGAGGTCACGGACAGCAGCGTGTCGCTCAGGCCATGGCTGTCTTCGCACGCGCCCTGCAGGTAGATGCCCGGATGGAAGTCGGGCGTGGCCTTCAGGCGGTAGTAGCGATCGACGTCGTAGTTGCCGATGTAGGGCGAGAGCGGCTCCAGCAGGTCCTTGTGCTGGTCGCGCGCATAGCCAGTGGCGAGCACCACGGCGTCGTAGCGCACGGTGCTTTCGCGTTCCACGTCGCGGTCGAGCAGCGTGAGGTGGACGCCGTCCTGTGCGGCGCGCACCGCCCGCACCTCGTGCTGGCGCAGCATGCGCAGGCGCGAGCTGCGCGCCACCTTCTGGTCGTAGAAGACCTTGTAGATCTGCTGGATCAGGTCGAGGTCGGCCACCGCGTAGTTGGTCTGCGAGAACTCGTCCAGGAGCGCGGCGCGCACGTCGCTGTCGCGGCTGAACATGTAGTCGGTGAAGTCGGCGTTGAAGACTTCGTTGACGAAGGGGCTGTCGTCCGAGGGGCGGATCGAGCGCGCACGCATGATGAGGTCGACCTGCGGCGCGCCGGGGCGCCCCTGCAGGTCCATGAAGATCTCCGCCGCGCTCTGGCCCGCGCCGACGATGGCGACGCGGCGTGCCTGCGGATGCTGCGCCATGTCCTTCAGGTAGCTGCTCGAATGGAACACGCGCGGATCGTCGCGCAGGGCGCGAAAGCCTTCGGGAATGTTGGGCACGCCGCCGATGCTCACCACCAGGTTGCGCGCAAGGCGCTCCTGCACACGGCCATCGGCCGTGCGCGAGCGCACGCGCAAGAGCGACACCTCGCCGCCCTGCTTCTCGGGCAGCACCTCGAACACTTCTTCGCCGTAGCGGCAGGCTTCCTCGAACTGGCCCGCGGCCCAGCCGAGGTAGTCGTTGAACTCGTGGCGGCTCGGGAAAAAGCTCTTGAGGTTGATGAAGTCCGTCAACCGGCCCTGTTCGTGCAGGTAGTTCACGAAGGTGAAGCGGCTGGTGGGATTGCGCAGCGTCGCCAGGTCCTTCAGGAACGAGATCTGCATGTGCGCCTGGTCCAGCAGCATGTGCGGATGCCAGGCGAAGCTGGGTTGCCGTTCGATGAACAGGGCGTCCAACGGCTTGCCGCCATGGCGCTTCTCGTCAAGTGCGATGGCCAGCGCGACGTTCGACGGGCCGAACCCGATCCCGATCAGGTCATGGATGTGCTGCATGGGATGTCAACTCCTGTGTGTGTTGGATGCGATCGAAAAGGCGCGGGTCTTCACGCGGCGAGGCTCGCCGGGGCGCGCGCCCGGTCTTCTGCAATGCGTCCGGCCTTCATGGTGATCACGCGGTCGGCCAGGTGGAAGTAGCGGTCGTCGTGCGAGATGACCACCAGCAGGTGGCCCTTGGCGCGCAACTCGGGCAACAGCTCCGTGTAGAAGAGATGGCGGAAGGTCGGGTCCTGGTCGGCCGCCCATTCGTCGAACACCAGCACCGGCCGGCCTTCGAGATAGGCGTGCACCAGTGCGAGCCGCTTGCGCTGGCCGGTCGACAGGTCGACGGTGCTGAAGGAGCCGTCCTTGATGCTCACCTTGTGGGCGATTTCCAGGCGCTGCAGGTAGGGCAGCGCGGCCTGCGGCAGTCCGTGGGTGCCCTCGCCCTTGCCGTCGCCGGCGAGGTCCTCGAACAGGTAGAAGTCGGAGAACACGGTGGTAAAGAGCTGGCGGTAGTCATCGCGCGCCTGCGGCGTGACGACCGCGCCGTCGCGCAGCACCTCGCCCTGCTGCGGTGCATAGAGGCCCAGCAGCAGCTTGATGAGCGTGGTCTTGCCGGAGCCGTTGTCGCCCACCACGAACACCATCTCGCCGCGGCGCAGTTGCAGGTCGATGGGGCCGAGCACGAAGGGCTCGCCGCCATCGGGCGCGTCGAAGGCGTAGTGCACGCCGCGCATGCCGATGCCCTCCGACAGGCTCTGCGGCCCACCCGCGCGCTCCAGGTGCAAGTGCGGCTCCGGGCTTGCGAAGCGCGCCGACAGGTCGGCGATACGCATGAAGGCGATCTTGGCGCGGCCCACGTTGGGCAGCGAACGCGCGATCTGGTCGATCGGCCCCTTCAGGAACAGCAGCACCAGCACGAAGCCGCTGAGCACCACGGGCTCGGTGGTGCGGAACGCGGCCCAGCCCAGGATCAGCGCGATCAGCAGGAAGAACATGGCCGAGCCGAACGAAGTGGCCAGCACGAAGACGTTGATGGCGCGGCTGTTGACGCTGCGGATGCTGTCGACGATGCGCTCGATCTGGCCGCCGAACATGCGGGTGCGACGGTCGCGGTGCATGCGCAGTTCCTTGGCGCCTTCGCTGATCGCCTGGTAGGCCTTGTGCAACTGGTCCTCGTGCTCTCGCGCCTTCCAGAAACCGACCTCGGCGCGGGTCTGCGCCACGGTCTGGAAGGTGGCGCCCAGCACCAGCGCCACGAACAGCAGGCAGAAGAGCGGCAGCGAAAGCCACGCCAGGTAGGCCAGGCAGCCCAGCGCGACCGCCACCGCGATGAGCGCGGTGGACAGCACGAAGGCGGCGTCGCTGATCATGTCCACGTCCTGCGACAGCACGGGCATGAGGCGGTGGGTGCGGTAGCGCTCCAGCGCGTCGATGGGTGCCGAGAGGATCTTCTGCGCGAGGCTCTTGCGCACCTGGGCCACCAGCTTCTGGCCCACGAAGTTGGTGGAGATGTCCGACGCCATGCGGCCGAACAGCGCCACCAGGCACAGCCCGATGAAGGTCAGCAACAGCCCGCCGGCCATGCTGCCCTGCTGGTTGAGCACCTGGTTGATGGTGCGCAGCAGGGCGACTGTGGCCACGCCCGCGAAGACGCCCGTGACGATGGACAACAGGATCCACGGATAAAAGGGCTTCAGCAGGCGCGCGACCTCCGCGCGATTGCCGCTGCCGGCGCCAGTAGCACTGGGAGATGTCATGCAAGGAATCTTTCCGCCCATCGGGGCGATTGCGTTCATGCGGCGCGATGCCGTCCCTTGCATAGACGAGCGGGCGCGGCCGATGTTCATGCGAGGCGCCGGGCGGGAGGCTTTTTCGCGCCGCGCCGGTGAACATGCGAGGCGCTCGCACGTCTGGAAGGAATGCACCCCGAGCGACGCTTCGCGGCCCTCCGCGGGGCCGGCCCATGATTCCGCTGCTGGCACCGATCTTCCGGGGCGAGCTCGCGCATCTCGGCGAAGGGCTTCAGTGCGCACGCACGCCGCCACCCGGCGCGGTGCGCGTGGCCGACCTGCTGCAGCCCGGCTCGCGCCTTGCGGAGGTGCTGCGCACGCACGCACGCTTCAGGCGCCACGGCGATGCGGATCAGCGGGCGGTGGCTTCCGCCTGGACTCTGCGATACGCCGAGGTGCTGCTGCCTCCGGTCGTGGCTGCGGCGAGCATGCTGCACCATGTGTTTCCGCTCTCGGCGGAGCAAACGTGGGTGCGGCTCGATGGCAACGGCGACGTGGTCGACTTCCACATTGTCGAGCTGGGCGAATCGCGGCGTGGCGCTTCGACCGCCGAGCGCTACGCGCCGCTGCTGCGGGAGCACCTCGCGCCGCTCTTCGACGCGCTCGCCGGGCTCGCGCGGATCGCGCCGAAGATCCTCTGGGGCAACGTGTCACGCCATCTCGAACCCATCCTCGACCAGGGCCTGCAGCTGACCGGCGGATCGGCCGGCATCGCACAGGACCGAACCTGGCTGCTATACGAAGCCGAGTGGCCGGGCGCGGGCACCGGCGCCAATCCGCTGCATGGCACCCGGCGCGAGGTGACGCGGCGGCATGAAGGCCGAGACATCCCCTTGAGGCTGCACCGGCAGTGCTGCCTCTATCACCTGCTGCCCGGCGAGGGCTACTGCGGCGCGTGCCCCCTGGCGCCCCAGAACCGCAAGGATGGGGTCGAGGAAGCAGCGCAGCAAACGCAGGAAAGCCACGGGTGAGACGCGCGGATGAACAGATCGCCGGGTACTTCGTCTTCCCAGGAGAGATCTCAAACCATTCATCCCACACCTATGCCCAAGGCAAAGCTCGTCTACATCCTCTCGCTGAGAAATGCCGCCGCCGACAAGGCAGGCCAGTTCATCGACTACAAGGGTGAACCCCGCTACATGAAGTCCCCGCTCGAGTACCTCGCCGAGGCGCTCGATGGCACGCCGCTGGGCGATGCCTATTCGCTGGAGGGCATCGTCTTCGACGACGACGCGCAATCGCCGCGCGACCAGGCGGCGCTCGCGGACTACGGCTTTGCCTGGAGCGCCGACAGGAAATGGATCTTTCCGCCGGACCTGCGCGCCCAGGGCAGGCTGCTGCGGGAAATGCTGCACCCGGTGCCCTCCGCCTACCGCCGCCTGCCGCTGAACGCGCCCGAGCGCACCGCAGGCAAGAACGCCTTCGAGCGCGCGCTGCTGGACAAGCTGCTCACGCTGCGCGCCGATGCGGTCGTGCTCGACGGGCTGCTGGTCATCCTGGATGAGCTGGTGCGGCCCGGCAGCCGCTTCTACCGCAAGATCGTCAATATCCATCCGGGCATCACGCGGCTCGAATCGCCCTTCCAGCGCCGCGGCGCCTACGCCACGCTCGACGCGCTGCACGGCGCGCAGGGCCAGAAGGTGGTGGACTGGCAGACCATGGCCAAGGCGCCCACGACGCCGGTCCTGAAGACCGGTGCATCGCTGCACTACGTGGACAACGGCATCGATTCGGGCGAAGTCATCTACGACGTGCTCGGCACCGACATCGCACCGGACGACTCGATCCTCGAGCTGCGCTGGAACAACTTCAACCGCAGCCTTTTCCCGGCGCTTCACCAGGGCCTGGCCCTGCTGGCCCCTCACCTCTGAGACCGCCCGGCGCGGTCCACCCCAGGAGACACATGACTACTGCCACCACCACCCGGCCCACGGCCGCCGCCGACCCGCGCGCGGGCGCACCGCTGATCTCCTACGCCGACGGCGTGGCGCACGAAGTCGCGTTCGACGGACGCGCCTTCATGGTGCGCAACCGGACGACCGGGTCGCTGTCGCAATGGAAGCTCGACGATGCCGGCGCGGACAAGGTGCTCACGCAGGTCGAAGGCGACGCCGCCTATGCAACGCCGCATGTGCTTGCAGCGCTCGAGGCCTTTTTTGCACACCATCCCCAGCACAAGGCCGTCACGCTCGCGAGCGCGGATCGCTTCGGCGAGCTCGCACACGCCGGCGTGCTGCTGCCGGGAAAAGACGGGCAGATGCAGGCCTTCAGCGAACAGCTGTGGCAGCAGCCGGGGCTCTGGCTGCCCACCGTGCACGCGCCGATGGCGCAGCAGTTCGCGCTGACCAACGGCAAGTACCACCCGCGCCGCCCGCCCAAGCCGCGCGGCATGCTCTACCAGCGGTTCATTCCCTGGCTCGGCAAGACCTTCTCGTTCCGCAGCATCGACTTCGAGCGCGACCTGCCGATGTTCAACCGCTGGATGAACGACCCCGACGTGGCGAAGATCTGGGAGGAGGAAGGCGACCTCGACAAGCACCGCGCCTACCTCACGGCCATCGACCGCGACCCGCACATGTATTCGATGATCGCGAGCTTCGACGGCGAACCCTTCGCGTACTTCGAGATGTACTGGGCCAAGGAAAGCCGCATCGCCCCCTTCTACGACGTGCAGGACTACGACCGCGGATGGCATGTGCTGGTCGGCGACCCCGCAGTGCGCGGCAAGGCCTACGCGACCGCGTGGCTCACCTCGATCTCGCACTACATCTTCCTGTGCGATCCGCGCACGCAGCGCGCCGTTGGCGAGCCGCGCATCGACCACGTGCAGCAGATCCGCAACCTCGACAAGTCCGGCTACGCAAAGCTCAAGGAGTTCAATCTTCCGCACAAGCGCGCACAGCTGGTGGTGATGCTGCGGGAACACTACTTCTGCGATGCGCTGTGGCTGCCGCGCGCACAGGAAGCGGCGGCGCATACCGCATGACCTGTAGTTAAAAGGGCTAAGGATTTGTTGTCGAGATACCACTGGCGTTGAAAAAAGCGGTACCAAAATAAGAACCATTCTCATTAAAATCCGCCGTCCTAACTATTTGGAAGTCCTTTTCATGCGCCCTCTTCCCCTGCCCCGGCAGCGCCTGCTGAACGCTTCGCTCGTGGCTGCCTTCGGAACCGCCACAGCGTTCTGGAGCCTCGCCGCATCGGCCCAGGGACAGCAGTCGACCCAGCCCTCGACTTCCGCCTCGGTACCCGATTCGACTGGCAATGCGCTTCCGACAGTCACCGTGCGCGACGAGCCCGAAACCGCGAACGGTCCGGTGCAGGGCTACGTGGCACGCCGCAGTGCGACGGGCACGAAGACCGATACGCCGCTGATCGAGACGCCCCAGTCCATCTCGGTGATCGGCCGCGAAGAACTCGACGCACGCGGGGTGCAGAACATCATGGAAGCCGTGCGCTACACGCCGGGCGTGGCCGCCGGCAACTGGGGCTATGACGCCCGCGGCATCGACTGGCTGCTGCTGCGCGGCTTCGACACGACCAATACGATGTACCGCGATGGGCTGTCCCTGCCGGCCGGCATGCTGACCGAGCCCTACGGCCTGGAGCGCGTCGAAGTGCTGCGCGGCCCGGCCTCGGTGGCCTACGGCCAGTCCGATGCGGGCGGCATCGTCAACCGCGTGAGCAAGCTGCCCAGCGCCACGGCCGTGCGCGAAGTCGAAGTACAGCTGGGCAGCTTCGGTCGCAAGCAACTGGGCGTGGACCTCGGCGGCGCGATCAGCGACACGCTGACCTACCGCCTCGTGGGCGTCGCGCACGACAGCAACACCCAGGAAATCTATCCGAACGGCGAGGCCGTGAAGGTCAAGCGCGACTACCTCGCACCCTCGTTGCGCTGGCAGCCCTCGGCAGCGACCTCGTTCACCTTGCTGGCCGAGTTCCTGCAGAGCAAGGCCGGCGACGACACCGGCTACGTGGTCGGCCCCAAGGGCGTGCCCACGTGGGTGAAGGAAGGCGAGCCGCGCTACAGCTGGATCGAGCAGAAGCAGAACGCGCTCGGCTACATGTTCGAGCACCACTTCAACGACAACTGGACAGTGCGCCAGAACGTACGCTTCATCGACTTCGACACCGACAAGCACCACATGCGCACTGCCCTGCAGGCCGACGGCCGCACGCTCTCGCGCACCGCGCGCTACGACCCCGAGCGCGTCCACCAGCTGACGGCCGACACCAACCTGCAAGGCCGCGTGCGCACCGGCATCGTCGAGCACACGCTGCTGTTCGGCGTCGACTGGAGCCGCAACAACTACTCGGTGCGTACCCTCACCGGCCCCGCGCCGAGTATCGACCTGCTCTTCCCGGTGTACGGCCGGCCCGTTGCCGAGCCCACGCGCCTCACCCAGAACAACTCGCAGACCACCGAGCAGCTCGGCGTCTACCTGCAGGACCAGATCAAGATCGCCGACCGCTGGGTCGTCACGCTCAGCGGCCGCCAGGACCATGTAAAGACCGACGCATTCGATCGCCTGGCCGGCAAGGCCACCTCGCAGACCGACAACCAGTTCAGCGGCCGCGCGGGTTTGACCTACCTGTTCCCCAATGGCTGGGCACCCTACGTCAGCTATGGCGAATCGTTCCTGCCGACCATCGGCGTGGACGCCAACAGCCAGCCGCTGCGCCCGAGCCGCGGCAAGCAATGGGAAGCCGGCGTGAAGTTCCAGCCCGAAGGTTCGCGCTCGCTGTTCACGGCCGCCGTGTTCGACGTGCGCAAGTCGAATGTCGTCACCACCGACCAGCGGACCTTCGAAAGCCGCCAGATCGGTCGCATCCGCTCACGCGGCATCGAGCTGGAAGGCAAGTCCGAAATCGCGCGCAACCTGAACCTCACGGCCTCCTACACCTGGCTCGACATGAAGGTGATCCAGAGCCTGGACACCAACGAGCTGGGCAACACGCCGATCCAGGTGCCCAAGCAGACCGCGTCGCTGTGGCTCGACTACACGCTGAACAACGGCTGGGGCGTGGGCGGGGGCTTGCGCTACATCGGCCGCCGCTACAACAACGTGACCAACACCGACGCCGAAGGCGGTGTCACGCTGCTGGATGCGACCGTGCACTACCGCCAGGGCCCGTGGCGCTTCTCGCTGACCGCCACCAACCTGGCCAACCGCAAGTACACCGCATCGCGTGCCTTTGGCGGCTACTACCCGGGCAACGACCGCGCAGTGGTCGCGAGCGCCAAGTACCAGTTCTGAGATCGAAGGTGCCGGCGCAAGCCGGCATCCGGTCCTGAAACGACACAGGCCACGTGGTGCCATCGGGCGCCACGTGGCCTGTTCTTTTTTTGACTTGCAGGCAGGCTAGACCCGAACCCCTGCCCGCGTTTCTCTCGTCTCCACCGCTTCGAGTTCGCGCAGCACGGCCGCATGCAGCGCACGATCGGCCAGCACCCCGATGTGGTCGCTGCCCGCAATCACCTCGACGCCCTCGGTGCGCACACCCGGGCTCGCCGACATCTCCTGCGACATCCACCAGCGCACCGGTGCGGGTGCTTCATCGGCCGCCACATGCGCGATGCCCAGCCGCAGGCAGTTGACGCGGCTCCAGAGCGTGTGCTCCTGCGAACCCGCGGCCGGGCCGTCGGCCGGCAGCGCCGCACCGTAGGCACGCACCACCTCGCGAAGGAACATGTCGTGCTGCGCGCGCGCCATGCGGCCCAGCGTCTGCTGCCAGAGACCGCGCATGGCCGAACGTGCCAGCCACTGCTGCAGCGAGGCGTCCAGCGGCTCGCGCTCCGCGGCATCGAGCGCCGGTGCGCCAGCGAGCGCCGCGCGCATCTGCGGAAAGGCCGCGATGTCGACGGCGCCGACCCACGCGATGTCGAAGCGTTCGCGCAGCAGGCGGGCGACCTCGAGCCCCACGAGCGCGCCCACCGACCATCCGAACAGCGCGATGGGCCGTCCCTTCGCCTCTTCGCGCGATGCGATGGCCCGCGCATGGCGCTCGGCCATCGCCTCCACCGAATCGCCGGCCCATGCCGCTTCGCTGCCGGGTTCGCTGACAACGGTGAGCACGGGCACCGCGTCCTGCAGCGCCGCGTACTCGTCGCGCTTCCAGGCGCGGGCGGGAAAGGCATAGAGCGCGACGGGCGCGGATGCCGCAGTCGCGGCTTCGTCGAAGACAGGGTGTGGTTGCTGCGTCATCAAAGACTTTCCTCCAGGGTGACCAGGGGCGCGCCGCGGCCCTCGTCGAAATCGGCCCGATTCGCCGGCAGGCACAGGGCGGCGGCCAGCTCATCGAGCACGGGATGTTCGAACACGTCGCGCAGCTGCATCCGCGCAGCGGGCAAGCGTTCGCGGTCGACGCGCTCGTTCCATTGCACGACCAGGCGCGCGGCCCGCAGCGAATCGCCGCCGAGCTCGAAGAAATGCGCGCGCGGCGGCGTGGCGGGCGCCGAAAGCACGCCGCGCCATGTCTCGGCCAGCGCCGCGAACGCGACAGCCGGCAGGACCCTGCGCGATGCGCTTGCAGCGGCATCGCGCACCGGCGCGCGCGTCAACGCAGACCCGTCGGCCACCGGCGACTCCAGCAGCGATGCCACCGAGCGGCCCGCGCCCTGAAGCAGCGCTTTCACCAGCCCTTCCATCTGCGCGGCCAGCCCGGCGATGCCTGCGGGCTCGAACACCCCGCGCGCATGCTCGAAGCTCAGCCACATCTCCTCGTCCTTGGTCTCGACGATCAGCACCAGCGGCACGCCCAAGGTGCCGCGGCCCGACGAGGCCTGGATGCCGAGGCTCGGTCCCGCGCCGCGCGAGATCGCCTCGTCCACCGGATAGTTCTCGAAGATCACCAGCGTGTCGTACAGCGGCTGCCCCGGCGTGCCGAGCCAGCCCTGCACGCGCGGCAGCGGCGCATGTTCGCGCTGGCGCAGCGCGAGGTTGGCCGAGACGATCTGCCGCAGCCATGCGCCCACGCCCATCGCACCGTCGGGGCGCAGCATGAGCGGCAGGCTGTTGACGCACAGCCCCACCACATCGTCGATGCCGCGCATCTCGAACGAGCGACCCGACATCGTGACGCCGAAGCACACGCCCTCGCGGCCGGTGCGCTGCATCAGCAGCAGCGCCCAGGCGGCCTGCACCAGCGTGTTGAGCGTCACCTGCTCGGCCTGCGCCATGGCGCGCAGCGCGCGCGTGGTGGAGGCATCGAGCACCACGCGGCGGCTGTCGCAGCCACCCGCCGCCCAGCGCTGGAGCGGCACGCCGCACAGCAGCGTCGGTTTGCTGCCGATGTCCGCGTAGCAGTCCTGCCAGTACGTCTTCTCCTCGTCCTTCGCATCGCGCCCACTTCGCACGGCGGCAACGAAATCGGCATACGGCTGCAGCGGCGAGGTCACCTTCTGGCCGGCGTACAGCGCGAACAGCTCGCCCATCACGCGCGACACACTCCAGCCGTCGAACAGGATGTGGTGCCAGGTCCAGGCCAGCCGCCAGGCGTTGTCGCCCACGCGCACCGCCACCCAGCGCGCGAGCGGCGGACGCGCCATGTCGAAGCCGCGCAGGCGCTCCTCCTCGCACAGCGCATCCCAGGCTTCTTCCAGCGCCGCTTCGTCGCGGTGCCGGCTGCGCCAGTCGAGCAGCTGCACCGGCGCCTCGAGCTGCCGCAGCACCACCTGCATCGGCTCGCCCTGCGGCAGCCAGTGGAAACCGCTGCGCAGCGCGGCATGGCGCGCCACCGTGGACTGCCAGGCCGACTTCAGCCGGTCCGGGTCGAGGTCCACCATGTGCACCAGCGTCTGCACGACATTGATCTCGGTGCCCGGTGCGATCGAGCTTTCGAACAGCATGCCCTGCTGGCCCGGCGCGAGCGGATGGATGTTCTCGATCTGCGTCGCGGCCTCGGGCAACCTCGCGACCAGCGCATCGAGCGCGCCAGCCTCCAGGGCCGCGAGCGGAAAGTCGCTCGGCGTCACGCCCTGCGCATCCGCGAGGCCGCTCGTGCAGTGCGCGATCAGCGCGAGCAGTTCCTGCCTGAAGCGGTTGACCCATCCCTGCACGCTCGCCGCATCGTGCCGCGCGCGGCTGTACATCACGCGCAATGCGAGCTCGCCCGCATACACCTGGCCGCTGACCTGGAACTCGTGGCCCATCGGCGCGCCTTCGTTCACGGCCACGCCCATGCCTTCGGCCGCGAGGGTCCACAGCGCGTCCGCGTCGAAGTCGCCATCGAACTGGCCAAGGTAGTTGAAGACCACCTGTGCATGCGCCGCAGTGCCCACGTCCCCCACATCCCCCACATTCCCGCGCTGGCGCAGCAGGCCGAAGCCCAGCCCCTTGCCCGGGATGTCGCGCAGGCTTTCCTTCACCCGCATGAGCGCGGCACCCGGCTCGCCCATCGGCGCGAGGGCTACCGGGAACGCGCTGGTGAACCAGCCCACGGTGCGCGTCAGGTCGATGCCGTCGAACAGGTCTTCGCGGCCGTGCCCTTCGAGGTCGACCAGGATTCGCTCGTGCCCGCTCCACGCGCACAGTGAGCGGCCCAACGCCGTCAGCAGGATGTCGTTGACCTGCGTGCGGTAGGCCGCGGGCGCGTCCTTGAGCAGCGCCTCGGTCGCGGCCTTGTCCAGCCGCAGTTCCACGCTGGCCTGCTCGGCCGTGGTGGCGGCGCCTTGCGGGCGATCGCACGGCAGCTGCGCGGGCACTTCGGCCAGCGCCTGCCAGTGCGCGCGTTCGCGCTCGTCCTGCGCCAGTTGCGCGGCGTGGGCCTGCAGCGCCTGCGACCAGTCCTTGTAGCTGCTGGTCTTCTCCGGCAACACGACGGCCTCGCCGCGCAGCAGCTGCGCGCAAGCCGTGCCGAGGTCTTCGAGCAGGATGCGCCACGAGACGCCGTCCACCGCGAGGTGATGGACCGCGAGCAGCAGCCGCTGGCTGCCGTCCTCGACCTCGATCGCCAGCGCGCGCAGCAACGGGCCGTGCGCGATGTCCAGGCTGCGCTGGGCTTCGTCGCACAGCGCCTCGATCTGCACTGCGTCGCGGGCCTGCCGTACCCAGAGCAGTTCGTGCGCCGGATGGTGCGCGCTCGTGCCGTAGCGCTGCGTCCATCGGCCTTCGGCGTTGCGGTCGAAACGCAGCCTGAAAGCGTCGTGGTGCGCGATCACCGCCTCCAGGGCCTTGCGAAGCGTTGCCAGCGCCACCGGCGTGCGGGGCTGCAACAGCACCGACTGGTTCCAGTGGCTCGGCACCGGCAGCTTCGCGCCCAGAAAGTCGGCCTGGATCGGCAGCAGCGGCACCTCGCCCTCGAGCAGGCTCGCGGGGCGCTGCGCCCCAGCCTGCACCGCCTCGGCCACCGTGGCCAGCAGCGCCACCGTCTGGCGCTCGAAGAGTTGCCGCGGCGTGATGCGCCAGCCCGCCTTGCGCATGCGCGCCACGATCTGCAGGCTCAGGATCGAATCGCCGCCGAGTTCGAAGAAGTTGTCCTGGCGGCCCACGCGCGCCACGCCCAGCACCTCGACCCAGCTCTGTGCGAGCGCGGCCTCGACCTCGCCTTGCGGCGCCTCGTACGGCGCGTCGGCGCCGGCCGCCTCGGGCGTAGGCAGCGCCTTGCGGTCGATCTTGCCGTTGGCGTTGAGCGGCAGCTTGTCCAGCACGACGATGGTTCCGGGCACCATGTAGTCGGGCAACGCTTCGCCCAGTGCCTGCCTGAGGCGCGGCACGTCGAGCCCCTCGCCCGCACCCACATAGCCCACGAGCCGCGCACCGCCCTGCCCCTCGGCGGCCACCACCACCGCCTGGCGCACGCCGGGCTGCTGCAGCAGTTGCGCCTCGATCTCGCCGAGCTCGATGCGGAAGCCCCGCACCTTCACCTGGTGATCGATGCGGCCCAGGTACTCGAGCTGGCCGTCCTCGCTCCATTGCACGAGGTCGCCCGTGCGGTAGAGGCGCCCACCCGGCGCGCCGAAGGGATCGGCCACGAAGCGTTCGGCCGTGAGGCCCGCGCGTTGCAGGTAGCCGCGCGCGAGACCGGCGCCGCCCAGGTACAGCTCGCCGGGCACGCCGCGCGGCACGAGGTTCATGTCGGCGTCCAGCACATGCGCGCTGCGTTCGCCGACCGGCCGCCCGATGGGCGCATAGCCCGGCACGCAGCGCTCGTCCGCCCCCACCTTCCAGAGCATCGGCGTCACCACCGCTTCGGTGGGACCGTAGCCGTTGATCAGGATCTTCGGTTTGAGGTAGCGGCACACCGCCTCGAAGCCGTCCCGCGGCATCGCCTCGCCGCCGAACGAATACAGGTGGATCGGCGGGCACTGCCCGCTGTCGCGCGCCTCCTTGGCCAGCTCGCGCAGGTACACCGGCGGGAAGCCGGCGTTGGTCACGCCATGGCGCTGCATTGCCGCCAGCGTCTGCTCGGGCGTCCAGAGCGAGTCGTCGCGCACCACCAGGCTGGCGCCGCAACCCAGCGCCGTGTGCAGCCGCTCGTGGGCGCCGTCGAAGGCGAACGAGAGGAAATGCAGCTCGCGCGAATGCGGCCCCATTTCATAGAGCACCGCCGTGTCGCGGCAATGCATGTCGAAAGGCCCGTGCATCACGCTCACGCCCTTGGGCTTGCCGGTGGAGCCGGAGGTGTAGATCACATAGGCCAGGCTGTGGTCGTGCAGCGGCACGCCGGGGTTGTCGCTGCGCTCGCCCGACAGGTCTTCGCGGTCGACGAGGAGCACACAGTGCTCACCCTCGGGCCGCGGCATGCGTCCGGCCAGGGCTTCGCTGGTGAGCAGCAGGCCGATGCCGCTGTCCTGCACCATGTAGGCCAGCCGGTCGACCGGGTACTCCGGGTCCATCGGCACATAGGCGCCACCGGCCTTCAGCACCGCGAGGATGCTCACCACCATCTCGAACGAGCGCTCGAGCGCGATGCCCACGCGCGTCTCGGGCTTCACGCCCCGTGCGATCAACCGGTGCGCGAGGCGGTTGGCGCGCGCGTTGAGCGCGCCATAGGCCAGTGCCTCGTCGCCGAAGATCACCGCCACGGCATCGGGCTGTGCCTCTGCCTGCGCCTCGAAGCGCCGGTGCACCGCGCGCACCTCATTCGCATCGACGGGTGCGGCGGCCTGCTCATGTGGGTTCTCGCCCCATTGCTTGAGCAGCGCCAGTTCGTCGGCCGGCACCACCTGCAGCGTGCCCACGCGCGTGGCGGGGCTCAAGGTCAGCGCCGCAACCAGGCCGCGGATCGCCTCGGTCATCAGGCTGCACAGGCGTTGCGCGCCGACCGCCGCGGTGACCTGCGCGCCGATCTTGAAGCCCTTGCCCTCGTCGTCCACCGAGATCGCCACCGGGTAGTTGCTCCGCTCCCGGCTGCCGAGCACCTCCATGCCCTCCCAGGCCGCCGGCACCTCGCCTTCGAGGGCTTCGGTATAGCGGTAGTTGAACAGCACGGAGAACAACGGCGTGCTGCCGATCAATCCGCTGCAACGCTGTGCGCGCGACAGGCTGGCGTGCTCGTGGTGCAGGAGGCCCGTGAGGGCCTTGTGCGTCTGCCGCAGGCAATCCTCCGCGCTGTGCGCATCCAGCCGGATTCGCAGCGGCAGCGTGTTGATGAACATGCCCAGCGCACGGCCCGCATCCTTGCCGCTCTGCATGCGGCCAAGCAGCACCGTGCCGAACACGACATCGTTCTTTCCTGTCGTCCTGCCCAGCAACACGGCCAGGGCGAGATGGAACAAGGCCGCGGCGCTCACGCCATGGCGTTGCGCCTGTCGCCGCACCTGTTGCGCCAGTTCGGCATCCAGCGGCTCGCGCGCTTCTTCCGCATCCGTGCCGTCGCCTTGCACGTTCAGCAGATTGAAGGGTGCCGTGGGCTCCTGGACGTCCGCGAGCATTTCCGAGAAGAAAGCATCGTGCTCGGCCTGGCTCACGCCAAGGCGTGCCTGCGCGACATAGCGCCTGTAAGGCACGGTTTCGGGCAACTCGGCGTGGCGGCCCTGCTGCACCAGCGCGATCTCCTCCACGAGCAACTCGAGCGTGGTGTGATCCAGCACCAGGTGATGGGTCAGGAGCTGCAACTGCCACCGCTCCCGGCTCGCGGAAAAAGAACCCGTGGCATGAATCATCGGTGCGCGCCGCACATCGACACGATGGTCCGCAGGGCGCTCCCCCGTCTCCGCACCGCTCGCGAGGTCGCGATCTTCCGTCGCCCATTGCAGGTGCAATCGCGCTTCTCTTTGAACGACCTGGACCGGCTCCTTCAAGCCCTCCCACAGCACGGCGGTGCGCAGGATGTCATGGCGTTCGATGATCGTGTTGAAGCTCTCGATGAACCGCTCGAGACGTTCCCGCGTGTCGAAGCTCAGCACATGCCGCGTCACGTAGGCATCGCCTTCGGTTTGCAGCATGTGGTGAAACAGCATGCCTTGCTGCAGGGGCGCGAGAGGATAGATGTCCTGGATGTTCGCGGCGCCGCCGAGGACCGACGCTTGCAGGCTTTCGATCTGCCTGTCGTCGAGATCGATCAAGGTCAGCATCTCCGGCCGGATCGCCTCGCATCCCATCGGAATGCGGTTCTCGGGAACCACGACCTCGGTGCCCCCTTGCTCCTGCGCCAATGCCTGCACGAAGGCCGCGAAGCGAGGCTGGCGGAACAACGTGCGCACCTGCACGCGCCATCCATGCGCGCGCATGCGCTCGAGCAGGCTCAGCGCAAGCAGCGAATGCCCGCCGAGCTCGAAGAAGTTGTCGTTGCGACCCACGCGAGGAACCCCAAGGACCTCGGCCCAGATCGCGGCGAGCCTGACCTCCACATCGCCCTCGGGCGCTTCGTAGGTGCGCTCGCTGGCAAATTCCGGTGTGGGCAGCGCCTTCCGGTCGACCTTGCCGTTCGCATTCAGCGGCAGGGATTCCAGCACCACGACCACGCCCGGCACCATGTAGTCGGGCAGCACCTGGCCGAGCTTCAGCTTGAGCTGTTCCACATCGACTTGCTGCCCCGCATGGACGGACAGGTAGCCCACCAGACGCCCACCCGCCGGGCCTTCGCTGACCACCACGGCAGCCTCCCGCACGCCGGCCTGCGCAAGCATCTGCGCTTCGATCTCACCGAGCTCGATACGGAACCCGCGCACCTTCACCTGGTGATCGGTACGACCCCGGTATTCCAGCTGCCCGTCGACGTTCCAGCATGCAAGGTCGCCCGTCCGGTAGAGCCGCTGCCCTCCGTCCGTGGCAACGAATCGCTCCGATGTCAGGGTCGCCCGATTCAAATACCCTCGCGCAAGGTTCACGCCGCCCAGGTACAGCTCGCCCACCACGCCCACAGGTGCGGGATTGAGCTGCGCATCGAGCACGCGGACCTGCGTCGCATGGATCGGCCGGCCGATCGGTACATGGCCTCGCCCGTCGTCGCGGCAGGTCCAGTGCGTGACATCGATCGCGGCCTCGGTCGGCCCATAGAGGTTGTACAGCGCGGCCTGCGGCAGCCGCTTGAAAGCTCGATTCTGCGTTTCGACAGGCAGGGCTTCGCCACTGCAAACGATGCGACGCAAGCTCGTGCACGCCTCGACATCTTCATAGGCCAGAAAGGCCTGCAGCATGGAGGGCACGAAATGCAGGGTGTCGATCCCATGCTTCCTGATCAGGGCCACCAGCCGCTCCGGCTCGCGGTGATCGCCCGGGTTCGCCACGACAAGACGCGCGCCATACATCAGGGGCCAGAAGAACTCCCACACCGAAACATCGAAGCTGAAGGGCGTCTTCTGCAGCACCGCATCGCCTTCGCCCAGTTGATACGCCTCCTGCATCCAGACGAGACGGCTGCAAAGCGCGCGATGCCTGTTGGCTGCCCCCTTCGGCTTGCCGGTGGAGCCCGAGGTGTAGATGACGTAGGCGAGACTGTCGCCATGCAGCGCGATCTTCGGATCGCTCTCCGGTTCGGCACTGGTGTCCAGCGTGTCCAGCAGCAACATGCCCGCCCGCCCCAGTGTCGACATCTGTTCGACGAGGTGGCTCTGCGTGAGGAGCAGTTCGACGCCACTGTCGGCCAGCATGTAGGCCCATCGGTCCGCGGGATACTCCGGGTCGAACGGCACATAGGCGCCACCGGCCTTCAGGATGGCGAACAGCGCAACGACCATTTCGATCGACCGTTCCACGGCCACGCCGACCAGGCTCTCCGGCCCGACGCCGCGCCTCGCCAGATGGTGGGCCAGGCGATTGGCCCGCCGGTTCAGTTCGGCGTAGCTCAACGCCTGATCGCCGAAGACCAGCGCGGTCGCATCCGGTCGAACGGACGCCTGGCGTTCAAAGAACCGATGCACGGGCTCGAAATCCAGGCCGCCTTTTTCACCGTTCTCCCACGCCTGCAGCTGCTGGCGATCCGGAGCATCGAGCAGATCGAAATTTCCGACGCGGCATTCGGCATCGGCCGCGAACTGCTTCAGCACCTCCAGATAGGCTTTCGCCATCCGATCGACGGTGGTGCGGTCGTACAGCGCCGTGTTGTATTCGAGCTGGCCCGTCACGCGCGATCCGGAAATCGTCAGATCGAGCGAGAGTTCGAACTTCGCGCTGTGGTGCGGCCGCTCCATCTGCCTGACATCGAGGCCCTCCAGGACGGGCCCCTGGGCGCCGTCTTCCATCTGCAGCCCGAACATCACCTGGAACAGCGGCGTGCGCCCCGCCTCGCGCCGGTCAGTGCGGCTCGCGAGCAGCACGTCGAAAGGCAGGTCCGCATGGTCGAGCGCGGCCAGCACGTCGCCACGCACCTGCCGGCAGATTTCGCGCAGCGACATCTGCGGCGCGAGCCGCGCACGGAAGACCTGCGTCGTGACGAAGAAACCCAGCATCCCGTGCAGCTCCTCGCGGTGCCGCCCTGCCGAAGGCACGCCCACCGCGAAGTCGTACTGCCCGCTGTAGCGCGCGAGCACCACCTGCCAGGCGGCAAACATCACCACGAAAGGCGTGCTGCGCTCGGCGCGACAGAACTTCAGCAGCGCCTCGCACAGCGGTGCCTCGAGCGCGAAGTGCGTGGCTGCACCGTCGAAGCCCAGCTGTTCGGGGCGGGCATGGTCGGTCGGCAACTCCAGCGCGGGCACCTCGCTGCCCAGGTGCGCGTTCCAGTGGTCCAGGTCGCGCTGCATCGCGCCGGAGGCCGCACGCTCGCGCTGCCAGCGCGCGTAGTCCACATACTGCAGCGGCAACGCCGGCAGGTGCACCGTGCCGGGTGCGCGCAGCGCGGCGGCGTAGGCATCGGCCAGGTCCTTGGCGAGGATCGGGTTCGACCATGCGTCGGAGACGATGTGATGCAGGCAGATGGCAAGCACATGCTCGTCGTCGGCCAGCCGAACCAGCCGCGCCACCAGCGCCGGCGCCACGTCCAGGTCGAAGACGTGGGAGACGGTGCGGCGCACGACGTCGTCGAGCTTTTCCTCGCGCGACGCGGGCGCCTCGCTCCGCAGATCGATGCGCTCGATGCCGAAGGCGGCTTCTGCCTGCACCGTCTGCAGCGCCGCACCGTCGCGGATGAAGAAGCGCGTGCGCAGCACCGCATGGCGCTCGACCAGGGCCTGGAACGCACGCTCCAGCGCATCGGCGTCGAGCGCCCCCTTCATGCGAAACACCCGCGGGAGGTTGTAGGCCGTGAGCTGCGGGTCCAGGTTCTGCAGGAACCAGAGCTGCTGCTGCGCGAAGGACATCGCCACCGCCTCCCCGGGTGCCGTGCATGCGGCAATGGCTTCGGGGTTCGCGTCCTTCGGCATCTTCGTCGTCTCGTTCATCAAGCGTTTCCGTTCAAGAGGTTGTGGCCTCGGTCTCGAGCTGCCAGGCGCCGGCGAGCTGTTCTGTCTGTGCGAGGTCGCTGCTTGCGGCGCGCACCGCGCGCGCCAGCGTCGTGACGCTGGGGTGGTCGAACACCACCCCCGGTGCGATCTCCACGCGCAGCAGCCGGCGGATGCGCGCGGCCAGCTTGATCACCAGCAGCGAATGGGCGCCCAGTTCGAAGAAGTCCTCGTCCACGCCGATGGACGCGCGGCCGAGCAGCTCGGCCATGCCGGCTGCCAGCAGGTGCTCGAGCGCATCGCGCGGTGCTTGTGCGCCTTCCTGCGGCGCGGCGGCTCCGGCCGGCGCAGGCATGGCGGCCGCCAGCGCGAGCCGGTCGACCTTGCCGTTCGCAAGGCGCGGGAAAGCCTCGACCTCGACACAGCGCGACGGCACCATGTGCGCCGGCAACAGCGCGGCCAGCCGCT
This sequence comes from Variovorax boronicumulans, assembly GCF_030812215.1. Lineage (GTDB taxonomy): Bacteria > Pseudomonadota > Gammaproteobacteria > Burkholderiales > Burkholderiaceae_C > Variovorax > Variovorax boronicumulans_C. Next base: position 111,813 of record NZ_JAUSSG010000012.1, read on the forward strand.
CGCGCAGCCCGCCCACCTTGTCCGCATCGCCGGCCACGCAGGCCACGAGCTCCACCCCGCCGGCCGGCACCGCCACGGGCAGCACCACCGCCTGGCGCACGCCTTCCTGTGCGAGCAGCACCGCCTCGATCTCGCCCGGCTCCACGCGGAAGCCGCGCACCTTGAGCTGGTGGTCCGCACGCCCCGCGATGCGCAGCGCACCGCCGGGCAGCACGCATGCCAGGTCGCCGGTGCGGTAGAGCCGTTCGCCCGGAGCGAAGGGATCGTCGATGAAGGCCTCCGCCGCCACGCCGCCGAGGTAGCCGCGGCACAGCTGCGCGCCGCCGATGCACAGCTCGCCGAGCGCGCCGGTGGGAGCGAGCCGCAGTGCGTGATCGAGCACGCGCACGCGGTTGTTGGCCAGCACCTGCGACAGCGGCAACTGGTCGGGGAAGGCCGCGCCGGGCTCGAGCCGGTGCACCATCACACCGACGGTGGTCTCGGTCGGGCCGTAGTGGTTGTAGACCGTGCAGGCGGGCGGGGGCGCCGCGCGCGCGATGCGCTCCAGCAGCGAGCGCGATGCCGCCTCGCCGCCGAGCACCAGGAGCCGAGGCAGCACCGGGCTCTCGGCCTCGAGCAGTGCCTCCAGGTGCGAGGGCACGATCTTGATCGCATCGATGCGGCGCTCGGCCATGAAGCGGGTGAAGGCGGCTGCGTCCTTCGTCGCCTCGGCGCCGGCCACCACCAGGCACGCGCCGTTGAAGAAGGCGCCGAACAGCGCCGTGTTGCCGAGGTCGGCCGCCACGGTGCTGGTGAGCGCCCAGCGGCGGTAGCCGTCGAGCGCCATCGCCGACGAAGCGGCGGCCACGTAGTTGAGCAGTTGCGCCTGTTCGATCACCACGCCCTTGGGCTTGCCGGTGGAGCCGGAGGTGTAGAGCACATAGGCCAGGTCGTGCGGCGCGGCCGGCACATCGGGCGCCGAAACATCGAAGGCCGACAGGTCAATGCCGCCGGCCATGGCCACGCGCCATGCCGACGCATCGACATCCTGCACGGGCTCGGCCTGCAGCAGCAGCGCGGGCTTGGCGTCGGCCAGCACCGCGGCGCGGCGTGCCGCGGGCCATTCGGGTTCGAGCGGCAGGTAGCCCGCGCCCGCCCGCCAGGCTGCGAGCATCGCGACCAGCAGGTCGAGCGACCGCGGCAGCGCCAGCGCGACCAGCCCGCCGCGCTGCACGCCCTGCGTCCGCATCCAGTGCGCCATGCGGTTGATGCGAACGTCGAGTGCCGCGTAGCTCAGGCGTTGCTCGCCGTCCTCGATGGCCGGCGCATCCGGCGTCGTCCGCGCCCAGTGCGCGATGCGCTCGGCGATGCCCTGCGTGCCCACGTCCAGCCGTGCGCCGTCCAGGGCGAGCAGGGCCTTGCGTTCGTCGGCATCGATGAGCGTCAGGTCCTGCACTGGCGTTGCGGGACCGTCGGCCACAGCCTGCAGCAGCACGAAGAGCTGCTGCAACAGGCGTTCCAGCGCAGGCGCGGCATAGCGGCCCTCGTTGGCATGCAGCGCGAACACGGCACGCTGCGCCGACCATTCGACTTCGAGCGCAAGTTCGAAGCAAGGCAGCGGTCCCGGGCGCTGCGCCACTTGCCACGACGCAGGCAGATCGTCGGGCGTGCGCAGCGCGAAGCCAGCGGCGAGATGGGCCGCATCGGCCGCCGCATCGAGTACGCCGTATTCCTGCGCCTCGACGTGCGTGCGGGCCTGGGCCGCGAAACGCGCCAGCCAGTCGGCAAACGGCTCCTCGGCGCCGATCTCCACCCGCAGCGGCAGCACCTTCTCGTAGACGCCGATGGCACCCTGCATCACCTCGTAGTCGAGGCGGCAGTCGTGCTGCCAGCCGCCGGTGAAGCGCGTGAAGCCCGTGAGCCGCGCGAGCAATGTCCACCACGCGGCCTGGAGCAGCTCGGACACCTGCACGCCGTGCGAGCGGCCCAACGCTTCCAGGCGCGACAGCAGTGCCGGATCGAGCGTGCGCTCGACGACACGGCGCGCCGGAGCGGCCACATCGCCCACATCGCCCTGTCGCGCAGCAAGGCGCGGCGCGGCAAGCGCTTCGCCGCCGGCCAGATAACCCGCCCAGTAGGCGCGCCCCTTCACCGCGTCTTCCTCGTCGTCGTGCGCGAGCGCATCGCGCCACGCCGCGAACTGGGTGTACTGGAACGGCTCGGCGTCGGCCGTTCCCTCGTTGCCGTAAACCTCGGCAATCCGCGCGACCAACGCCGCAAGGCTGGCCGCATCGGCCGCCAGCGGATGGGCGGAAAGCGTCAGCCGGTGATGCGATGCATCGAGACGGTCCAGCCCGATGCGCACCACGCCGCCTTCTTGCGGCTGCATCGACGCATCGGCCTGCGCATGGCTGGCGGACAGCGTGGCACGCGGTTGCTGGCGCCATGCGAACGGATCGGCAGCATCGCGCATCGCCAGGCGCATCGCCTCATGCGCCTGCAGCACCTCGGCCGCCACGGTCCGCAGACGCGCCTCGTCGAGCGCGCCCTCGATCGTCACCGACACCGCAAGCGGCGGCAGTGCAGCGCCGCGGTGCATTGCGAGCACGGCGCGCTGCTCGGGGCTCAGCGGCAGAGCCGCCTCGAAATTCTCGAACCGGTCTTCCATCGTCATTCGCTCCCCACCGCTTCGGCGGCCAGCAGCGTCGAGCGCTCGAACATCGCGCCCATGGCCACGACGATCTTGCGCGGCCCTTCGTACGGGTCGCGCGCATGCGCCGCGAGCATGTTGTCGAGCATCACCACGTCGCCCTTGCGCCAGTCGAAACGCACCGCGCATTCCTCGTAGGTGCGGCCCACGATGGCCATGGTCTCGTCGTCGATCGGCGTGCCGTCGCCGTAGCAGACGTGGCGCGGCATGCGTTCGGCGCCGACCAGCGCGAGCAGGTCCTCGCGCACGTCGGCCTCCAGGCAGGCGGGATGATGCAGCTGCACCTGGTTGAAGAACACGCGTTCGCCGGTCAGCGGATGCTTCATCACCGCCGGGCAATGAGTGCGCGTCTGCAGCGTGTCCTCATCGAGCCAGCGCCATTCGATGCCGCCGGAAGCCAGCCGGGCTTCGACCTCGGTACGCTGGTCGGTCTTGAAGAAATCGCGCCAGCTCACGTCCAGGTGCGGCGTGAACGTGCGCACATAGGTCAGCGCCTTGCGCTCGAAGGCATCGACGATCTCTGCCGGCAGGCGCCGCAGCATCTCGCGGCAATCGACGATCGGCGTCGCGCCGCCCACGCGCGAAGGCAGCTCGCAGTAGAACCACTGCTTGCGAGGCCAGCGGTCCATGTGCGAGCTCTCGTTGTGGTACAGGATCATCTGCCGCTCGGGGTACGGCGTCGAGCGGTAGGTGCGGCGTCCGCCCTCCTTCTTGGGCAGGTCGCCGTAGCTGCCGTAGAGCTCGGGCTCAACGTTCTCGGCGAAGGCCTCGAAGTCCTGCGGCGTCTCCAGGCCGAAGTTGCGGAACAGCAGGCCGCCGTGGCGCGCCAGCGCGTCGTCGACGAAGCCGCGGTTCTCGCGCACCCAGGCGAGCGCGTCGAAGCCGGCGCTCTCGGGTTCGACAACGAGCGGGAACTGGCGCGCATCGGACAGGAACGAGGTCTTGACCTGCGCGCGCGATGCCTCGGCAATGCCAGCGGTGGCAGCAGGGGCAGCCGGCGGTCGGGCCGCGAATTTCTTGAGCTTGTCCAGCTTGCCGAGCTGGGGCGATGGCATCGGATTCATGGGAGATTCCTTGCGAACAGGTGTTGAAAAGAGTTGCTCGACCCGCGCCTCGGGCGAGATGACCAGTTGCCGCAGCAGCGCGCACCAATCGGCGGCCCAGCGCCGGATCGATTCGCTGCGGTAGAGGCCGGTGTCGTAGACCCACTCGGCGGTCCACTCGCGCGGCCCCTCGTGGATGAAAACAGCGATGTCGAATTTCGAATGCCGCACGCGCTGCGGCACGACATCGATGCGAAGCCCCGGGATCTCGAAGTGACCGGTGGGCGTGTTCTGCATCACGAACAGCATGCGCACCGGCGTGCCTTGGGCGCGGCCGAGGCCGGCCAGATCGAGGATGCGGTCCAGGGGAACGCCGCCGTGCGCCAGCGCCGATTGCGTGCCCGCATGCACCGCCGCCAGCCAGTCGGTGAAGCGCGCCGCCTCGTCGCGGCGCGAGCGCAGCGGCACCACGTTGACGAAGAAGCCCATGAGCTTCTCGAGCTCGGGGTGGTCGCGTCCCGCGACGTCGGTGCCGACGACGATGTCGTCGGTGCCGGCTTCGCGGTGCACCAGCGCGAGGAAGGCGGCCAGCATCACGGTGAAACGCGAGGTCTTGTTCGCCCGGGCGAGCGGCGCCAGTGCCTCCACCAGCGCGCCTTCGACCGGCACGCGCAGGCTGTCGCCCGCATGTCCGGCAACGCCCGGCAGCGGCGTGTCCACCGGCAGGCGCGAACCCTTCGGCGCGTTGTCGAGGTAACGCTGCCAGAAGGCGGCGTCCTGCGCGCGGGTGGCCTCGAGCATGCGTGCATGCCAGACCGCGTAGTCGGCGTACTGCACGCGCAACGGTGGCAGCGTCGAGGGAAGGTCGGCGCGCAGCGCCTCGTAGGCGGCCACGAATTCGCGCGCGAAGATCGCACCCGACCAGCCATCGAAGGCGATGTGGTGCACGCACAAGAGCAGCGCATGGCGTCCCGGGCCCAGGTGCAGCAGCGAGGCGCGCAACGGCGCGGCGTTCGCCAGGTCGAAGGGCTGGGCGACCATGGCCTCCAGCGCCGCATCGATGCGGGCGGCATCGGCCTCGGGTGCCACCGGCGAAAGATCGATCCACGGCAGATCGAAGGCCGCCACCGGTGCGATCGTCGCGACCGGTTCGCCGTCGTCGTTCTCGGGGTAGGCCATGCGCAGCACCTCGTGACGCGACACCAGCGTCTCGAGTGCGCGGCGCAACACGGCCGGATCGAGCGGCCCTTCGAAGCGCAGCGCGGTCGCCATGTTGTAGGCAGTGCGCGCGGCAACGTCCGACAACCTGTCGACAAGCCACAGGCGGTGCTGCATCGGCGACAGGGGCATCTGCCCGACGCGTGCCACCGGCATCAACGCCGGCAGCGATGCGCCCGCACCCACAGGCGCAAGGCGAGTGGCCATGTCGCGCAGCACCGGGTGATCGAACACCTCACGCAGCGGCAATTGCAGCCCCGCCCCTGCGCGCAGGCGCGAAACCAGTTGCGCAGCCATCAGCGAGTGACCACCCAACTCGAAGAAGTTCGCCTCGCGGCTCACCTCCACCGTGCCCAGCAGTTCGCTCCAGATGCGCGCCAGCGCCTCTTCGAGCGCGCCGCTCGGCGGTACGTGCGTGCCGGCATCGGCGGCCTGGATCGGCGGCAGCGCCTTGCGGTCGATCTTGCCGTTTGCATTGAGCGGCAGCGCCGGCAGCTTCATCAGCAGCGACGGCACCATGTACTCGGGCAGCGTGCGGCCGAGCCATTCGCGCAGCACCTGTGCATCGGCCTCCTGGCTGTCGCCCTGCGCGGTGCGCAGCGAGACATACGCCGCGAGCCGTGCGCCGCCGGCCGCCTGCTGCATCACCACCACCGCTTCGCGCACCTGCGGATGCGCGAGCAGCTGCGCCTCGATCTCTCCGAGTTCGATGCGAAAGCCGCGGATCTTCACCTGGTGGTCGAGGCGGCCGAGGTAGTCGAGCTGGCCCTGGCTGTTCCAGCGCACGAGGTCGCCGGTGCGGTACAGGCGCCCGCCGCCGGTCGCATCGAAGGGGTCGGCCACGAAGCGCTCCGAGGTCAGCCCCGGTCGCTTCGCATAGCCGCGCGCAAGCCCGATGCCGCCCAGGTACAACTCGCCCGCCACGCCGGGCGGCACGAGGTTGAGCGACGCATCGAGCACATGGGTCTGGATACCGGAGATGGGCTGCCCGATCGCGACCTGGCTGCGGCCGTCGTCGCGGCAGGTCCAGTGGGTCACGTCGATGGCCGCCTCGGTCGGGCCGTAGAGGTTGTGCAGCTTCGCCTGCGGAAGGCGCCTCAGCACCTCGTTCTGCGCCTCGGCGGGCAGCGCCTCGCCGCTGCAGACGATGCAGCACAGGCTGGTGCAGCTTTCCACATCGGGCTGCGTGAGGAAGGCCTGCAGCATCGAGGGCACGAAATGCAGCGTGCTCACGCCGTGCCGGCGAATCAGCTCGACCAGCCGTGCCGGATCGCGGTGGTCGCCCGGCGCCGCCACGGCCAGCCGCGCGCCGACCATCAACGGCCAGAAGAACTCCCACACGGAGACGTCGAAGCTGAACGGCGTCTTCTGCAGCACCGTGTCGCCGGGGCCGAGGCCATAGGCCTCCTGCATCCAGGCCAGCCGGCTGTGCAGCGCGCGATGCCGGTTGGCCGCGCCCTTGGGCTTGCCGGTGGAGCCCGAGGTGTAGATCACATAGGCGAGGTTCTCCGCGTCCAGCGCCACGGCCGGGTCGCTGTCGGGAGCGTCGGCCGCGTCGGCGGCATCGATGACCAGCACCGCCACGCCGGCGTCGGCGGGCAGCCGGTCGCGCAGGCGCTCCTGAGTGAGCACGAGCGCGAGCCCGCTGTCTTGCACCATGTAGGCGATGCGGTCGGCCGGATGCTCCGGGTCGATGGGCACGTAGGCAGCGCCGGCCTTCATGACCGCGAGCAGCGCGATCACCAGTTCGTTGCTGCGTTCCAGCGCCACGCCGACCAGGCTTTCGGGCCGCACGCCGCGGGCAATGAGCCGGTGCGCGAGGCGGTTGGCGCGGCGTTCGAGTTCCGCGTAGCTCAGTGTTTCGTCGCCGAAGACCAGCGCCTCGGCATCCGGGTGCGCCGCGGCGTGGCGCGCGATGAGGTGATGCACCGGCTCGGCCTCGCCATGGCTGTGCGTGTTGACGCCCCATGCCGCGAGCTGCGCATGCTCCGCATCGTCGAGCAGCGCGAGCGCACCCAGCGCCTGGCGCGGGTCGGTGGCCAGTGCGGCGAGCACGCGGTGGTAGTGGCCCGCCAGCCGCGCCATGGTGGCGGGCTCGAAGAGTTCGGCGGCGTAGCGGAAGGCGGCGCGGATGCTGCCGTCCTCGCGCTCGATGGTTTCCAGCGTGAGCTCGAAGGGCGCGGCGCGCTCCTCCAGGTCGATGCGCCGCACCGCCAGCCGAGGCCAGCCGCGCAGCGGGCGGTCGCCTTCGCCGAGGTGGTTGAACATGACCTGGAACAGCGGCAAGCCCGCATGGCCGCCGTCGGCGCGCAGCGCCTGCACCAGCCGCTCGTAGGGCAGCTCCTGGTTCGCCTGCGCCTCGAAGGCGGTGTCGCGCACCTGCGCGAGCAGATCCGCCAGCGGCATGCGCGCGTTCAGGCGCGCATCCATCACCACGGTGTTGATGAAGGCGCCGACGACGCCCGCGGTCTCGGGACGGCTGCGGCCCGCGACCGGCACGCCGACGCGGATCTCCTCCTGCCCGGTGTAGCGGAAGAGCACCGCATGGAAGGCCGCGAGCAGCACCATGAAGAGCGTGCCGCCCTGCGCGCGCGCCTGCTGCCGGAGTTCGCGCGCGAGCGGCGCGGGCAGGTCGAGCGCATGCTGAACCGCGCTGTAGCCGGACTGGCCCGAGCGCGGGCGGTCGGTCGCGAGGTCGAGCACCGGCTGGCTGCCGCCGAGCCGCTGTCGCCAGTAGGCCAGTTGCCGCGCGCCCTCTTCCCCTTCGAGCCACCGGTGCTGCCAGCGCGCGAAGTCGATGTAGCGGATCTCGGGCCCGGCCTGCGCCGCACCCTCCGGGTCAGCGGCGCCGTCGACCTGCTGCGCATAGAGCCGCGCCAGCTCGTCGAGGATGAGCTCGACGGTCCACGCGTCGGAGACGATGTGGTGCAGCATCAGCAGCAACTGGTGCTCGCCCTCTTTCATCTTCAGCAGCGCGCCGCGCAGCAGCGGGCCGGTCGTCAGGTCGAAGGGTGTGCGGCAGACCTGGAGCACTGCTTCGCGATGGCGCACCGCGCGGGTCGCCGCATCGAGCGTGCTCAGGTCGGCAAAGGGAATGTCGACGCGCGCGGCGGGGTCGATGCGCTGCTCGGGCAGGCCTTCCGCGCCGGTGCCGAACACGGTGCGCAGGCTGTCGTGGCGCTGCACCAGGCGATGCACCGCCTCCTGCAGTGCGGCCACGTCCAGCGAGCCCGAAAAGCCGAGTCCACCGCCGACGTGATACGCCGTGTTGCCGGCGTCGAGCTGCCAGAGGAACCATTGGCCCTGCTGCATGAAGGAGACCGGTGCGGCGCTGCCGTCGTCGGTGCTCTTGGCGATGCCCTCGCGCGAAGGACGCGGCGCGGTGTCGGCCGTCTCGGCCGCATCGTTGCCGTTCCCGCGTTTCAGGCGGCGCTGCAGCAGGCTCAGTTGCGCTGGCGTCAGTTTGGCGCGGCGCGCGGTGATGTCGTTGCCCTGGCTCATGATGGAAAACTCGCGGTGCTGCGGTCGAGGCGATCGTTGTCGTCGCCCTCTTCGCCGGCTTCGTCGTCGAGGCCGGCCGCTTCGATGTCCTCGATCAGCCGCAGCTCGACCAGTGCAGCCAGCCCGGCGACGGTAGGCGCCTTGAAGAAGGCGGCGGGCGCCAGATCCACGCCGTAGGCCTTGCGCACCTTCGACAGCAGGCGGATGGCGAGCAGCGAATCGCCGCCCAGTTCGAACAGGTTGTCGTTCACGCCCACGGGCGCGATGCCGAGCGCCTCGGTCCACAGTTCGGCGAGCCCCTCTTCGAGATCGCCTTCGGGCGCGACAAAAGCCGTCTGCAGCACCGGGCGCGGATGGCCGGCGCGCGCGGGCGCGGCGGCCTCGGGCTCGTCATCCATCGCATCCAGCAGGCCGAGAAGCGGGCGCAGGCGCGGCGCGAGCGGCGATGCGGACACCACGACCTGCGGCAGGTCGGGCCCGTTGACGATGCGCTCGAAAGCCAGCACGCCGGTGCGCTCGTCCAGGCCCATGCCCTCGGGCATGTCCTTGCCGGCCGCGGCGCCCACATCGCGCCAGGCATCCCAGTTGACCGAGAACACCGGCAGCGCCGACGAACGGCGGTGCGCGCTCGCGAAGGCGTCGAGGTAGTCGTTGGCCGCGGCGTAGTCGCTGAGGCCGAGGCCGCCGAGCAGCGTCGCGATCGAGGAGCAGAAGAGCACGAAGTCCAGCGGCTCCGAAGCCACCGCGTCGAGCAGTGCGCGCGTGCCCGCCACCTTGGGGGCGAACGCCGCCTCGACCTGCGCCTCTGTGCGCTGCGAGACCATGCCGTGGTCGGGTTCGATGACGGCGTGGACGACGCCGTTCACCGCGCCGAAGCGCGCATGCGCCGCCGCCAATGCGCTGCGCAGTTGGGCGGGGTCGGTCACATCGGCGGCCACGGTCAGCACCTCGATGCCGGCCGCCTCCAGTTCGATGAGTTGCTGCAGCCGGCGGCGCAGCGCCAGTGGCTGGTCGGCTGCTTCAGCAAGGCGCGCCCACTCGCTGCGCTCGGGCACGGGCGTGCGGCCCAGCAGCACCAGCCTGGCCTGCCATGTCTTGCCGAGGTGGCGCGCGAGCGCGAGGCCCACGCCGCCGAGCCCGCCGGTGATGAGATACACGCCGCCCTTGCGCAGGCGCTGCACGCCCGGCGTGTCGGCCGCGAGCGCTTCGTAGCCCTTGGTCCAGCGGTGCGGACCGCGGTAGGCGACGACGGCTTCGTCGTGCGATGCCGCCGCCTCTTCGGCCACACGGCGTGCGAGTTCGCTCTCGGCCGCGCTCTCGGGGGCCGGCAGCACCACATCCACGATGCGGCAGGCGATCGACGGCGACTCCTGGCCCAGCACCTTGGCCAGTCCGCGCAGCGTGGCCTTCTCGGGCGAAAGGGCCTCGGTGCCGGCGACGTCCTCGATGCCGTCGGCGATCACGGTCAGCGCCAACGGCGCGCGTTGCGATCCACCGGCGTCGTCGAGCGCCTGGGCCAGTGCGAGCAGGCTGAAATAGCCGCGCTCGAAGACCTCGGCCTGCGAGGCAGCGGGGCGGCCGGCGTCGAGGCTCCACAGATGGAACACCTGCGTCACCGCACCGGCCTCGGCTTCGGCCTCGTGCAGGAGCCGCGCATGGTCGGCGCGCTCGGCGGGCCGCAGCGTGTACTGCAGCGCGGCGGTGCGCGCAAAGGCCTTGCCGCGCAGCGCGACGACCACCTGCGCGCCCTGCGCACGCAGCGTGCGCGCGAGGCGGTCGGTGAAGCTGTTCGTATCGCCGAGGATCAGCGTGCAGCCCGTGCGGGCCGCTGCGAGCTGCTCGGCGCGCGGCGGCAGTGCCGTGCGCTTCCATGCGGGCACGTAGAAAGGACTTGTGGGCCCGGCTTGCACAGGCTGCTGCGAGGCTGCCGCGGGATCGACCCAGAACCGCTGGCGCTGGAAGGCATAGGTCGGCAATGGCACGCGGCGCCGGCTCTCGCCGTTGCGGCAGGCCGCCCAGTCGATGTCCACGCCCACGGTCCACAGGCCCGCCACCGCATTCGCCAACTGCGGCGCATTGCGCGCGAGCTGCTGCGGATGGGCCTGACTGGCCCAGATGCCGGCGGCCGAAGTGCTGTCGGCATGCAGCCGCGCGAGACCGGCGAGCGTCTCGCCCGGACCGACTTCGAGCACCGCGCGGCCGGGCGTCGCGAAGATCTCGCGCAGGCCGTCGGCGAAGCGCACCGCGCCACGCAGATGCCGCCCCCAGTAGGCAGGGTCGGTGGCTTCCTGCGCCGTGATCGGCTTGCCCGAAGCATTGGAGAGAAAAGGAATGGCGGGTGCGCTCCTCGGTACCCCCGCCACGACGCGCTCCAGCTCCGCGACCACCGGATCGACGAGACGCGAATGGAAGGCAATGGACACATGCAGGCGGCGCGGCACATGCTGCTTCGCGCGCAGCGCCTCCTCGACGCGCTCGATCGCCTCCACCGGGCCGGAGAGCACACAGAGCGCCTCGCCGTTCACCGCGGCAAGATCGCAGCCCATGGCGAGCCAAGGCGCCAGCTCCTTTTCGGGAAGCGACACGGCGGTCATCGCGCCCGGCACCACCGTCTGCAGCAGGCGGCCGCGCGCGGCCACGATGCGCAGTGCGTCCTGGAGCGAGAACACGCCGGCCAGGCATGCCGCGACATATTCGCCAAGGCTGTGGCCGAGCATCAGCGCGGGCTTGACGCCGCAGTGCATCCACCAGCGCGCCATCGCGTAGCCGACGACGAAGAGCGCGGGTTGCGCGAACTCGACGCGCAGCAGGCGCTCATTGGCGGCCGACTCCCCGCCCGCTGGCGGAAACAGCAGCGGCTGCAGGTCGACGCCGCTGTCCTTGCGCAGCAGCGCGAAGCAGCGGTCCATCTCGTCGCGGAACACGGTGCTCTCGCGGTAGAGGTCCGCGCCCATGAGCGCGTGCTGCGTGCCGCTGCCGGGAAACAGGAACACGACTTCGGGCGCCGTGGTCACGGGCTTCGGCGCGAGCGCGGGGGGTGCGGCGAGCATCTCGGCGGCCATCGCAGGCTGGTTCGCGACCACTGCGCTGCGCCATGCGAAGGGTTTGCGTCCTTCCTGAAGCGTGAAGGCGACGTCCGCCAGCGACTGCTCATCGCCGGATTCGCGCAGATGCACGGCCAGTCGCTCGCGGCCTTCCTTGAGCGCGCCCGCGTCCTTGGCCGACAACGGCAGCACCTGCCACAGCGATGCCTTGCCTTGCGCGGAGCGCGCGCGCGGCGCCTCTTCGAGCACCACATGCACATTGGTCCCGCCGATGCCGAACGAGCTCACGCCCGCGCGGCGCGGCGTGCGGCCTTCAGCCCAGGGCTGGCGCTGCGCGTTCACATAGAACGGGCTGTTCGCGAAATCGATCTGCGGATTGGGCTTCTTGAAATGCAGGCTGGGCGGCAGCACGCCGTGCTTGAGCGCCAGCGTGGCCTTGATGAGCCCCGCCACGCCGGCCGCCGCATCGAGATGGCCGATGTTGGTCTTGACCGAACCGACGGCGCAGAAGCCGCGCCGCTCGGTGTCGGCGCGAAAGGCCTGCGTGAGCGCCGCGATCTCGATGGGGTCGCCCAGCGTGGTGCCGGTGCCGTGCGTCTCGATGTAGCCGACGGTGTCGGCCGAGACGCCCGCGATCAGTTGCGCCGCGCGAATGACTTCGGCCTGCCCGTCGATGCTGGGCGCGGTGAAGCCGACCTTGGCCGAGCCGTCGTTGTTGGCCGCGGTGCCCTTGATGACTGCGTGGATGGTGTCGCCGTCGCGCAGCGCTTCATCGAGGCGCTTGAGCACGACCACGCCGGCGCCGCTACCGATCACCGTGCCGGCCGCATCGGCGTCGAAGGCGCGGCAATGGCCATCGGGCGAAAGGATCGCGCCGGCCTGGTAGCGATAACCGCCTTCTTGCAGCAGGTTGAGCCACACGCCGCCGGCCAGGGCCACGTCGCAGTCGTGGCTCAGCAGTGCCTGGCAGGCGGTGTGTACGGCAGTGAGCGAGGTGGAACAGGCGGTCTGCACGCTCACGGCGGGGCCGCGCAGGTTGAGCTTGTAGGCCACGCGCGTGCACAGCGAGCCGCTGCCGTTGCCGTTCATCAGGCCGAGCAGGTCGGCGATGCCCGTGTGCGCGCCGAGGCCGAAGGACGGCAGCAGGTTGCGGATCAGGTAGACGTTGGCGCCCTCGCCCGCATAGACGCCGACCTTGCCCGGCCAGCGCTCGGGATCGCAGCCGGCGTGTTCGAGCGCCGCCGAGGCGCATTCGAGAAACACGCGCTGCTGCGGGTCGAGGTTCTCGGCTTCGCGGGGCGTGTAGCCGAAGAAGCCGGCATCGAACTGGTCGAAGCCTTCGAACATCACGCCGGCCTTCACGTAGTCCGGGTCGTCCAGCAGGCTCTGCGGCACGCCGCGTTCGCGCAACTGCTCATCGGTGAAGCGCGACACCGATTCCACGCCGTTGCTGATGTTGCGCCAGAAGGCGTCTACGTCGTCGGCACCGGGGAAGCGGCCCGAGAGGCCGACGATGGCGATCTCCAGCCCGGTGGGTTCGGCGGATTCGTTGAAGGCGGTGGTCATCAATTGACTCTCTCTGCCACTTTGCGGCGTTGAAGCATGGCGGCGCGCTGGCGCAGCGCGCGGTCGTCGGCGGCGGCGGAAGATGCGGACGCGGCCTGGGCCCCTCCCTGCTCGATCCACTGGGCCAGCGACTCGACGGTGGGGTACTTGAAGAGATTGACCAGCGGCAGCGCGACCTGCAGCCGGTCTTCCAGCAACCGGTGCGCGCGGATCAGCAGCAGCGAGTGCCCGCCGAGGTCGAAGAAGTTGTCGTGCAAGCCGACCTGCTCGACCTGCAGCACCTCGGACCAGATGGCCGCGAGGGTCCGGGCGACATGGCCTTGCGGCGCTTCATAGGTGGCAGCGCGCCCCAGACCTTCGGGCTCGGGCAGCGCCTTGCGCTCGACCTTGCCGTTGGCGTTCAGCGGCAGGGCCTCCAGCACCACGATGGCCCTTGGAACCATGTAGTCCGGCAGCGTCTGGCCGAGGCTTTCGCGCAGCGCGGCCACGTCGACGGACTGGCCCGCATGCGGCGCGACGTACGCCACGAGCGATGCGCCCGCTGCGCCTTGCTTCGCCACGACGACGGCTTCGCGCAAGGTTGGCTGCGCGAGGAGTTGCGCCTCGATTTCTCCGAGCTCGATGCGGAAGCCGCGGATCTTGATCTGATGGTCGATGCGACCCAGGTACTCGATCTGGCCTTCGGCATTCCAGCGCACGAGGTCACCGGTGCGGTAGAGGCGCCCGCCGCTGCCGAACGGATCGGCCACGAAACGCTCGGCGCTCAGGCCCGGCTTGTTCAGATACCCACGCGCCAGGCTCACCCCGCCCAGGTACAGCTCGCCCGCCACACCACGCGGCACCGGGTTGAGCGCCGCATCCAGCACCCAGGTCTGCGTGTCGCTGATCGGACGGCCGATAGGCACCAGGCTCTGGCCGTCGTCGCGGCAGGTCCAGCGCGTGACGTGGATCGTCGTCTCCGTCGGGCCGTACAGGTTCTGCAGCGTCGCGCCGCTCAGGCGCCTGAGCGCTTCTCGCTGCGTCTCCGCGGGCATCGCTTCGCCGCCGACGATGATGTGCTTGAGGCGCGTGCTCGCCTCGATGCCCGGGTGCGCAAGAAACGCCTGCAGCATCGAGGGCACGAAGTTCAACGTCGTGATCTGGTGACGCTGGATCAGTTGCACCAGCCGCTCCGGGTCGCGGTGGTCGCCGGGGTTGGCGATCACGAGGCGCGCGCCCGTGGTCATCGGCCAGAACATCTCCCAGCACGAAACGTCGAAGCCGAAAGGCGCCTTGTGCAGCACGGTGTCGTCGCCGCCGAGGCCGTAGGTGTCCTGCATCCACGCCATGCAGCTGCGAAGAGCCTCGTGGCGCACGGCCGCGCCCTTGGGCTTGCCGGTGGAGCCGGAGGTGTAGATGACATAGGCGAGGTGATCGCCGTGCAGCGGCACTTGCGGATCGGCGTCGGATTCGCCGGAGACGTCGAGGCTGTCGACCTCCAGCCGGGTGAGGCCGGCACGCGGCGCGATGAGCTCGCGGGTGGCCCCGTGGCTCAGCAGCAGTTCGATGCCGCTGTCTTCCACCATGTAGGCCAGGCGCTGCGCCGGGTACTCGGGGTCGAGCGGCAGGTAGGCGCCGCCGGCCTTCAGGATGCCGAGGATGCCCACGACCATCTCGAGGGAGCGCTCCATCACGATGCCCACGCGCATGTCGGGCTGCACGCCCAGGGCGATCAGCCGATGGGCCAGCCGGTTGGCACGCGCGTCCAGCTCGCCGAAGCTGAGCGACGACTCGTCGAACAGCAACGCCGTCGCATCGGGTTGTTGCCGTGCATGCCGTGCGATGCTGTGATGCACCAGCTCCGCACCCGGCTCCTGCCGCGCGTTCACGCTCCACTGCGTGAGCTGCGACTTCTCGGGCGCAGCAAGCAGTTCGACATCTCCGACCGCGCGCCCCGCATCGGCGGACAGCGCATCGAGCACCGTCACGTAGTGCTGCGCCATCCGCTCGATGGTCTCGGGCTCGAACAGGTCCGCCGCGTAGATCACGTCGAGCATCAGGCGCCCGTCGGGCCGCTCGCGCGCTTCCAGCACCCAGTCGAACTGCGTCTGCAGATCGGGCAGCGCATGGTCGCTCACCTCGATGTCGCTCAACCGCTGCAGTGCGCGGTGATCCTCGAACAGGTGGTTGAACATCACCTGGAACAGCGGGCTGTGGCTCATGCTGCGTTCGGGCTGCAGATGCTGGACCAGCTGTTCGAAAGGTAGGTCCTGGTGCGCCTGCGCGCCCAGCACCGTCTCGCGGGCCTGTGCCAGCACCTCTGCAAGGCGGGTGCGGCCGTCGATCGGATTGCGCAGCACCAGCGTGTTGACGAACAGGCCGATGACGTTCTCGACCTCCACGCGGTTGCGGTTCGCAATGGCAGCGCCGACGCGGATTTCCTGCAGCCCCGTATAGCGATGCAGCAGCGCCTGCAGGCCCGCCAGCAGCACGACGAAGAGCGTGGAGCCCTCGGCCTGCGCGAGTCCGCGCAGCCGGCCGAGCAATGACGCCGGCAGCTCGAAGGCATGCCGCGCCGCGCTGTAGGCGGCCTGTGGCTTGCGCGGGTGGTCGGTGCGCAACTCGAGCACGGGGTGCTCATCGCCAAGTTCCGCACGCCACCAGTCCAGTTGGCGCTGCGCCTCGCCGGCCGCCAGCCATTCGCGCTGCCACACCGCATAGTCGGCGTACTGCACGCGCGGCACGGGAAGTGCCGCCGCCCTGCCCTGCAGGCGGGCCGCGTAGCCGGCTGCGAGTTCGTCGATCAGCACCTGCATCGAAGCGCCGTCGGAGACGATGTGGTGCATCACCACGGTGAGCACCTGTGCGTTGTCCGAGATGCGGATCAGCGCAGCACGCAGCAAGCCGCCCTGCGTGAGATCGAACGGCGCGGCCTTGAGGCGCCGGGTTTCATCGGCGAGGCGGCTGTCGCGTTCGCCGGCAGGCACGCCGCGCAGGTCGATCAGCTCCAGGGGCAGCGTGTCGGTCGGTTTGATCCACTGCGCGGCGATGCCGTCGCTGCCGGCGCGGAACACGGTGCGCAGCGACTCGTGGCGCGCGACCAGATCGTCGAGTGCAGCACGCATTGCGTCGGCCTGCAGCGCGCCGGTGAGGCGAAGCGCGCCGCTCATGTGGTATGCCGCACTGGTCGGATCAAGCTGCCAGAGGAACCACTGGCGCTCCTGCGCATGGGACAGCGGCAGCGCGTGCAGCCTGCGTTCGGGCGGCAACACGGCGATGGGCGCCGGGCGGGCGCGCACGCCTTCGGCGAGTTGCTTTCGCACAGCGGCCGCGCATTCACGCAGCCGCGGTTGCTCGAACACGAGGCGCACCGGGAAATCGACATCCCAATGCGCCGAGATGCGCGAGGCCACCTGGGTCGCGGTGAGCGAGCTGCCGCCACGGGTGAAGAAATGCGCATCACGCGCAAAGGGCTTCGCATCGGCCGGCCGCAGCACCTCGCGCCAGATGGCGTCGAGCGCGCGCTCGGTCTCGTCCAGCGCGGGCTCTTCGGCAGGCGCCTCGATGGGGCCGCCCTTGACGAATGCACCGCGCTCGTAGATCGCATAGGCGTCCGCGCTGCGATCGAGCCAGCCCGCGCGGCAGGCGCTGCGCTGCAGCTTGCCGCTGGTGGTCTTGGGCATGCCGCCCGGGTTGAGCAGCAGCACGGCCGACAGCGCTTCGCCGAACACTTCGCTGACCGCGGCGCTCAGCGCCTCGACCAGCACCTGCGGCGGCACCAGCTTCTGCATGCTGCGCGACACCTCGGCCGCAGCGCCGATGCCTTCACCGTCAGGTCCGCTGGCAGCGAACACCGCGACGCGCCCCTTGCGCACCGCATCCACCTCGGCCTCGATGACGCGCTCGATGTCCTGCGGATAGATGTTGTGGCCGCGGACGATGATCAGGTCCTTGATGCGGCCGGTGACGTACAGCTCACCATCGCAGACGAAGCCCAGGTCGCCGGTACGCAGCCAGCGGCGACCCGCGATCTCGACGAAGGTCTCGGCGGATTCGCGCGGCTTGCCCCAGTAGCCGGCGCCGATGCTCGCGCCGCTCACCCAGATTTCGCCGATGCGGCCGGGCTCGGCCACCACGGACAGCGTGGCGGGATCGACGATCTCGACCACGTGCTCGATCGCCACCGCGCCGCAGCCGACGAGCAGCGTGCCGCCCTCGCTGGGCGAGCCCTTGCCGGCGGCCAGGCCGTCGGCGTCGAAGCCGCGCGCCACCATGCCGGCGCCGCGCTGGCCGCCGGTCACGAACAGGGTCGCTTCGGCAAGGCCGTAGCAGGCATAGACCGCACCGGGGTCGAAGCCCGCGGAGGCGAAGCGTTCGATGAAGTCGAATTCGGTGTCGGCGCGCACCGGTTCGGCGCCGGTGTAGGCCACGCGCCAGCTCGATAGATCGAGCTTGGCAAGCTGCACGTCCTTCACGCGCTCCAGGCAGAGGCGGAACGAGAAGTCGGGACCACCGCTGAGCGTGGCGCGGTGGCGCGAGATCAGCTCCAGCCAGCGCACCGGGCGTTCGAGGAAGTATCGCGGCGACGTCAGCACCAGCGGGATGCCGCTGTAGAGCGGCTGCATCAGGCCGCCGATGAGACCCATGTCGTGATAAAGCGGCGCCCAAGAGACGAACTTGTCGTCGGGCCCGATGCCCATGCCGACCTGGATCGCATGCTCGTTGGCCATCAGGTTGCCGTGCGTGACGATGACGCCCTTGGGCGCCGAGGTCGAGCCCGAGGTGTATTGCAGGAAGGCGACGTCGTCGTCGGCCGGCTCGAAGGGCTGCCACGCGTCGGCGAGTGCAACATCGATCGTGTCGACGGCAACGATCTGCACATCGCCGAACTGGCTGCCTGCCGCCGACATCGCGGCGCTCAAGGCAGAAGACGTGAGCACGCAGCAGGCTTGCGAATCGGCTGCGACGCCGGCGAGCCGCGCCAGGTGCTGCGGCCGCGTCGATTCGGGCGGGAACACCGGCACCGCGATCACGCCGCAGTAGAAGCAGGCCAGCATGCTCACGGCGTAGTGGTCGCCGTTGTCGAGCATGACGAGCGCGCGGTCGCCCTTGGCGAACTGCTGCTGCAGGCGGGCCGCGAGCGCGCGCACGCGCTGCTCGAAGACAGCATAGGTGAAGGGCAGCTCGCTGTAGACGCCGTCGATCTCGTCGACCACGGTGAGCCAGACGTCATGCGGACGCCGTTCGGCCAACGCGCGCAGGTGCGCCACGAAATTACGCGGTTGCCGGCCGACGGATGCCGTCGCGAGCGGTTCGTTCATATCTACCCTTGATGCGCCTGAAGTTGCGCTTGATGAAGATGCGTCGGCAGACGCCGTGCGAGCGCCGCGAGAAAGACGGCCTCGTGTTGCCTGAGAAAGAAATGGCCGCCCTCGAACCAGTCGAGCGTGAATGCGCTGCCGGTCTCTTCGGACCAGGCCGCCACGGCCGGCACCTCGATGTCGTCCTGGCGTCCCGCGAAGGCATGGATCGGCAGCGGGAGCGGCGGCCAGGCGGCGACATGGACGTGGCTGCGGCAGACGCGGCGGTCGGCGCGCAGCGTGTCCAGCGTGATACGCATGAGTTCTTCGCTCGCGAACACCTCTTCGGGCGTGCCGCCCTGCTTGCGCAGTTCGGCGATCAGCGAGGCGTCGTCTTCGCCGCCGTCGAAACGTTCGGGGTCGCGCCGGGAAGGCGCCGAGCAGCCGGACACCAGCAGCGCGCGCGGCAACGGCCGCCGCAACGACTGAAGCCGGCGGGTCACGCCATGCGCGAGCAAGGCGCCCATGCTGTGACCGAAGAGCGCGAAGTCGCCGCGCATCGCGTCGGCCTGCTCGGTGCAGATGCGCGCGACCAGCGCATCGAAGTCCTCGACAAAGACTTCGCCCATGCGCGCGCCGCGCCCCGGCAGCTCCACCGGCACGATGCGGACCCACGGCGGCAGGAAACGCCGCCACCGCAGGTACATCGAGGCGCTGGCGCCCGCACATGGCAGGCACAGCAGCGCCAGGGGCGCCTGGGCGCTCATCAACCGGCTGCGGTTTCCGTGGCCGGTGCGTCCGCCTGTTGCTGCTGCATCCAATCGCGCAGCGACCTGGGCCGCATGTCGGTCCAGTGGCTCTCTACGTAGGCGAGGACTGTCTTCTTGTCGCCCTGGACGCCTTCCACGGCAGTCCATCCGCCGGGAACGGCTTTCCAGTGGGGCCAGATGGAGTACTGGTCTTCGTGATTGACCAGAACGATGAAGGCTTCGTCTTCGCGGTCAAAACAGCTCGTCGACATCGGTGCATCCTTGTTTGATTGAACAGAGAGAAAGGAGCGCACCGCAGCCGGTCGCGGACCGGACGGAATCTCGGCGCCCCTGCCAAGAGGACGCTTCAGAGGCCGATCTGTTCATTTTTCACGGAAGGACGGCGGGCGCCGTGGAGGCGCCGGGCCGGAACGCGCGCCGTGGGGCGCGTTCGCACTGGATGCAGGGGGTTATTGGCCGGTGGAGGGCCCGGAGTCGTCGTCCGGCGGCTCGTCGCCGAAGTCGTTGACCGGCGGGACGAAACCCGCGAGGAGCCAGAGTTGGGCCGCCTTGTCGTAGGCCCGGCGGTGCGCGGGGTCGGCGAGGAGCCAGGCTGTCATTTCAGTGCGCGCGGCTTCATCGAAGCTTTCGCCGTCGTGCTCGCGCTGCACCCAGTCCCATGCGGTATTCCAGATGGGATCGCCCGTTTCCTGTGTCATTCGTGAAGCTGTTCGCGTTGTCCGTCGAAGCCGGGGCTTGAATGAACCCGGCCGGTTCAACGCGCATTTTCGCGGGAAATCGATTCGATCCCGCGACGGAGAAAGCCGCGGCTACTGCGCGTCGCTTTCGAGCAGCAGGTGGCCGCACGACTTGATCGCGTTGGCGGCTTCGGCGATCAGCCCATTTACGAGGCCCAGCGCGCAACCCAGGCGCGTCGCGATCTCGCGCTGCGTGAGGCCTTCGAGGCGGTAGAGCTCGAACACCAGCCGTGTGCGGGGCGAGAGGCCGGCAAGCACTTTGTCGATGGCAGTGATCACCTGGCGCTCGCACAACATGCGGTCGGGCGTCGAAGCGGTTGTCGGCATGTCGAGCAGCTCCACGTCCACATCGAAGGTGCGATAGCTGGCTTCGACGCGGTGGCGGCGGCAATAGTCCAGCGCCATGTTGCGCACCACCTGGCAGCAATAGCCGATGGGACGGTCGGCCTGGCGCACACAGGGGCCGTCAGCGATCTTCAGGTAGGCGTCCTGCACGACGTCGTCGGCGAGGTCCGCCGTGTTGACGATCTTCCGGGCGACCCGCCAGAGCTGCGCCCGATGGGCGATGAAAACCTCTGCGAGCGAAGGCTCGGATGAATGCGGCAACGGCATGTTCAACACCTCTTCCTCCAGTTCCAGTGAGCGAGCCGGGACAGGCCGCAGGTCCGATTTACCACTTTCGATGTAACAATCGGAATAAGAATCATTGCTATTTATAGGCGGATTTTGAGGCATTTCCATGACCCTTCCGGATCGACACTCAAACAAACGACATGAGGAGCCCCGAGAAGATCCGCCGCGACAGATCGGATGGCCGGGCGATCCGCGAGAGAACGCGGAACCTGGCACAGGGGGCCGCGATAATAGCCGACTTGCGCTTCGAGCAACATTTGCACAACAAGATTGCGGCGAAGCGCTGCCGCCCAACATGCATCGCGCCGCCCTTCTCATTCCTTTGCCCGCGGGCGATATCCATCTCTGGCTCTGCCCTTACGGCGACTCCGGCGATCCCGCGCTCGACGCAAGCTATCGCGCACTGTTGACGCCGCAGGAACTGGCACAAAGAGATCGCTTCCACTTCGCGCGCGACCGGCATCGCTACCTGCTGACCCGGGTGCTGGTGCGCAAGATCCTCTCGCGCTACGCACCGATCGAGCCGCACGACTGGCGCTTCGCCAACGGCCCCTTCGGTCGCCCCCGCATCGACGACGACCCGGACGTCGAAGAAACACGCGGCCTGGACTTCAACCTGAGCCACACCGCCGGCCTCATCGTGCTGGCGATTGCCCGCAACATCGAACTGGGCGTCGACGTCGAGAACATCCGCCGCCCCGCCGTGCTCGAGGCCGTCGATCATTTCTTCGCACCGGCCGAGGCCAGGTCGCTGGGCGCATTGCCGGCCGCGCTGCAGCCACATCGCTTCTTCGAGCTGTGGACCTTGAAGGAAAGCTACATCAAGGCACGCGGCATGGGCCTGCAGATACCGCTCGACAGCTTCGCCTTTGCGCTCGATGTCCCGGGCGACGTCGGCTTCTCGCTTGCCGATCCGCACGGCAACGCGGCATGGCACTTCCAGCAACTGCAGCCCACGCCCGACCACATGGTGGCGCTCTGCAGTTCCCGCGACGCGCGCATCGTCTGCCGCGAAACCGCGCCGCTGCAATGGGAGCGGCCGCTCGAAGTCGCCACGGAGCGCGCATCTAAAATTCCGCCCCTTTCCCCGATCCCTCCCTCATGAACATCGTCGTCAACGAAGAACTCAAAGCCTATATCGATCCCATGTCTCCGGAGGAATACGCGGCGCTGGAACGCAGCATCCTCACCGAGGGCTGCCGCGACGCGCTGGTGCTGTGGGGCGACGTGCTGGTGGACGGCCACCACCGCTATGGCATCTGCCAGAAGCACGGCCTGCCGTTCCAGACGGTGCAGAACCCGCGCTTCAAGACGATGGAGGACGTGCACCTCTGGATGATCGATCAGCACCTGGGCCGGCGCAGCATCTCGGACTACCAGCGCGGCGTGCTGGCGCTCCGAAAGAAAGTCATCGTCGACGACCAACGCTCCCGCGCGCTGTCGGAAACGTCGTCGTCGGAAGACCCGCCTTTCGATGTCGACACGCCCGCCGGCGAATCTCCCGCCGACAATGCCAGTGCTCTGCCCCCGCCCGCGCCGCTGAACAGCCGCGAATCCATCGCCAAGGCCGCGCGCCTGAGCAGCAGCCAGGTCGTGATGATCGAGAAGATCCAGAAGCAGGCCGCGCCCGAACTGGTGGCAGCCGTGAAGTCGGGTGTGATCTCGATCAACACCGCTGCCGCCGTGGCAAGCCTCCCTGCCGAAGAACAGGTCTCCGCAGCGAACGCGGGCAAGGACGAGCTCAAGCAAGCGGCCAAGCGCGTGCGCGAGGCCAAGCGCAAGCCGCGCGAAGAATCGCCCGAGCCGGCATCGGACGATCAAGCCGCCAAGCCCGATACGGTCGAAGCGCTGGCGCAGCGCGTGGCCGAACTCACGCGCGAGAACGACGCCCTGCGCAAGCAGGTCGCCGATCTGCAGGCACAACTGGCGGAACAGCTGGCCGATTGACGGCGAGGCGCGAGCCCCGCCGACGCCTGTCTTACAACTGAATCTCGCTGATCTTCGCGCCCGACAGCGAGACGCCGGCCTCCAGGCCCACATTGGTCAGCACGAAGCCAACGACCGGTTGCCGGATCGTGTTGGTGTCGACACTGCCGTTAGCACCGATGGTGGCAACGGCCACCGTGGCATCGGCGCCAGCCGTCCAGCCCTTGCTGCTGCGGAACTTGTCGAGCGCGGCCTGCGTGGTGAACAGGTAGATCACCGCCTTCGATTGCGCGCCAGCCTGGAAGCCCAGCGAGCCCGCCGTGGTGCTGTAGTACGACTGCGTGCGGCCGTTCACGCGCAGTGCGCCGCGCCCGTATTCGGCACCGACGCCCAAGCTGGCGCCGACCACCGCCGGGAACACCAGCACGCCGCTCGACTTGGCGACCAGCTCGCGCGATCCCTTCACCGAGTCGTACAGCTTGGACAACGAGGCGTCGACCTGCGCGTCGATGGACGTGCGCGTGGACACGCTGCTGGCCTGGTTCTGCGGGCGCGTCGTGGTGCATCCGACAAAAGCCAGACTGCAGGCCACGACGACGGACGAGAACGCGAGGGTACGGAGGTTCATGGTGTTCATGATGATTCCTTTGCAAAAACATGGATCCGGCAGAAAAGCCTCTGCCTGCGGCGGCAGATCGATCCATGCTAAGCCGGTAAAAACACGAAGAATCCGATGTGGGAATACCGCCTACGCGAAGTCAGGCCGCGAGACTGCGCAGGCACCGGCCACGGTTGAAACCGGGGTTCTTGAACCCGTTTTTTTTTGCACCGCAGCATCGATCCCATGGGCCTCGTGGTCTTCGGCATCGCGATCTTCGCGCTGCGGGCCGCGACCAGTTGCTGGTGGCTCGCGCGCTACAACGCCGGTCCCGCGGAATGGCTGTGCCACAGCCTGGTCTCGGGCAGCCCGCAGGCAATGCGACGCCACGACACTGCAAGCGTCCGCGCCGACGCGCCCGTTCGACGAATCACCCGGCCAAGGCCGGCCCCGCTCAGGGAAGAGGCGTGATGCGGTCGGTCGCCGGCGGCGCGAGCGGGCTGTTCGCCTTGATGTAGGCCTCCAGCGCGTCCACGTCCTGGTCGCCGCCGAGCACGTCGGTGCCCTGGTTGAACACGGTGAAGTTGTCGCCCCCGGTGGCCAGGAAACTGTTCATCGTGACGCGATAGTTCGCCGCCGGATCGATGGCCGTGCCGTTCAGCGCCATGTTGCTGATGCGCGAGCCGCCCGGCGCCGAGAGGCTGTAGCTGTAGGTCAGTCCGCGCGAGGGCAGCAGCACCTTCGGCGCGGCCACCGTGTTGGAGCCGCTGTTGAACTGCTGCTCGAGCACCGCCTTGATCTGCGCGCCCGTCAGCGTCTTCACCACCAGGCTGTTGCCGAAGGGCTGCACCGCGAAGATCTGGCCGTAGGTAACGCTGCCGTCCTGTGCCGGCGCGAGGTCGGCACGCACGCCGCCGGGGTTCATGAAGGCGATCTGCGCGGCGCCCTTGCCGGCCGGGCTGGTGGCCGCCAGTTGCGCATCGGCGATCAGGTTGCCGAGCGCGCTTTCCTTCGACGCCACCTGCGTGCGCGTGGCCGTGGCGGTGAGCGAGCCCACGACGCGCTGCACCAGCGGCCCGGCGATCGCGAGGTATTGGCTGATGAGCGCGGCCACTTCCTGGTTCTTGCCGAACACGGGGTACTGGTCGGTCAGCGCGATGGTGTTCGCGCCGCTGGTGTAGGCCTCGCCCTGCACGATCACGTTGTCGGCGGTCTTGGCCGTCACCTTGCGGGTGCGGGTGTCGATGGTGAGGTTGATGTCGGTCAGCAGCGTGCCGTATTGGCCCGCGCTCGTCAGCAGGAAAGGCTTGGCCGGGTTGGTCTTGCCGTAGTCGCAGATGTACGAGCGGTGCGTGTGGCCCGAGATCACCACGTCGACCGCCGTGTCCAACTTGTTCAGGATCGGCAGGATGTCGCCGCTCAGGCCCGCGCAGCTCTTGTCGTTGTAGCCGACGGTGGTGGTGCCGCCTTCGTGGATCACCACGATGATGGCGTCCGCGCCCTGCGCCTTCAGTTGCGGAATCAGCGCATTGGCTGTGTCGGCTTCGTCCTTGAAGCTCAGGCCCGCAACGCCGGCGGGCGTCACGATGTTGGGCGTGCCCTTGAGGGTCATGCCGATGAATGCCACCTTCGCCGTGGCGCCGTCCTTGGTGAAGCTCTTCATGCCGGTGGCGGGGAACAGCGTGTTGCCGTCGGTCTTCACCGTGTTGGCCGCGAGAAAGCCGAAGTTCGCGCCCGGGAAGGCCTTGTTCACGCGGCAGGGTTCGAGCGCGGTGTTCTTGGCGCAGCCGCCGTTCTTCATGCGCAGCAGTTCGGTCTGGCCCTTGTCGAACTCGTGGTTGCCAACGGCGTTGAAGTCGATCTTCATCGCGTTCACGGCCTCGATGGTCGACTCGTCGAGGAACAGCGCCGACACCAGCGGCGAGGCGCCGATCATGTCGCCCGCCGACACCACCGCGTTGTTCTCGTTCTTCGCCTTGAGCGAGGCGACCGCCGAGGCCAGGTAGGCCGCGCCGCCCGCGGGGACCGGCACGGTGCCGCCGCCGGCGGCGGGTGCGGTGATCGACAGCTTGGGCGGTTCGAGGTTGCCGTGCAGGTCGTTGAAGGCGATGAGCTTCACGTCGATGCTGCCGGGCGTGGCCGGTGCGGGGGGAGGCGCCGGTGCGGGCGGAGGCGCCGGCGGCAGAAAGGGAAAGAAACTGCTTGAGCTGCCACTGCCGCCGCAAGCGGACAAGGTGGCCAGGACGACACTCGCCAGCGCGAGATGTTTCAGCGATGCATGCATGGATCTGCTCCTCCGTATTGGAATGCAGCGCATGCTGGCCACCCGACATGACGGCGGCGTGACCATCCCCTTGCCACGCGGGGGCTCAGAAGGTGTGAATGAATCCGGCGTGCCCGAGCAGCCCGCTCAGGCGCCCCCGATCAAGGCGCAAAGCGCAGCCATAGCTCGGGCTATGGCGAGCATTTGCAACGCCGAGCGGGGGTGTCTGGGCGGGATGAGCGGGCATGGCGGGTTCGTTCACACCTTCTCAGGGCAACGCCACCAGCTCCATCGAAACCCCGGGACCGAACGCAGTGCGCAGCAGCGTGCGAGCCTTGGCGCTGCGTTCGTCGGTGAGCGACTGCACCGCCAGCCACCCGTCCTTCGGCCGCCGCTGCAGGTGCCAGCCTTCCTGTCCCAGACGGATGAGTTCGGCAAGCGCCGAAGCGTCCGCCACCGGCAATGCGGTGGGCACGATATCGAGCCAGTCCACCACCTGGTCGGCCTCGCCGCCCAGCCGTGAGGCGGCCCCCTCGGCCAGCACGCGCTGCGTTGCCGCGTCTCTCACCTCACCTTGGAGGATGATGCCGTTGCCGTGCCAGCGTATCTCGAGCGGCGCGCCTGCCGCTTGCGAGTTTCCCGTCGTGAAGTGCCAGGCGACGGCCAGCACGATCAGGCAGGCAGCCGCCGATGCGATGAGGGCGGCTCGCAGATGAAGGCGGCGTGATGGTTCCAAGGCCGCGAGAGTGCCACGCGCAACGTGACATGGTTGTGACCGTCCCCACGTCGCATGTAGACTGATTCGATGACCCCCGAAGCCCTGCTCGCCCACTGCGACAACGCCGCGCTGTGGCCTGCCGACCGCCCCGCCCGCGGCCCTGCCGATGTTGCCGCCGCCTACCATGACGCGCTCGCGCTGCGAGCCCTCCGGCTCGCGCGCGGCGAGCGGCCGGTCGGCTACAAGATCGGTTTCACCAACCGCACGATCCGGCAGCGCTACGGCGTGTTCGGGCCGATCTGGGGTCCGGTATGGAACACGACGCTCATGCGTTGCGATGGACAGGGAACGGTGGACCTCACGGGCACCCTGCAGCCCCGCATCGAGCCGAAAATCGTCTTCGGCATTGCCGCGACACCGCCGCACGACGCCACGCTGGAACAGGTCTTCGGCTGCATCGATTCGCTGGCCGTCAGCCTGCACTGAACGGACCGATGCGGCCCGACCTCGATTCCCTCGCGCTCTTCCTGAGCGCCCTGGATTCCGGCAGCTTGTCGAAAGCGGCGGAGGAGCACCACATGGTGCTGTCGGCCGCGAGCCGCCGCATCCGCATCCTCGAGACCGAGTTCGGCGTGCCGCTTTTTCAGCGCACCTCCAAGGGCGTGACGGTGACCGGCGCGGGCGAGTCGCTGGCCATTCATGCCCGGCTGATCCTGCGCGACGTCGACCGCATGCGCGCCGACCTCTCGGACTATGCGCAGGGCGCGACCGGCCGCGTGCGGCTGCAGGCCAATGCATCGGCCATGGGCCAGTTCCTGCCCGACGACGTGGCGAGCTTTCGGCGCAGCTATCCCGAGATTCGCGTCGATGTGGAGGAGCACCGCAGCGTGTGGATCGTGCAGGCGATCCGCGACCGGCAGGCCGATGTCGGCGTGATCACCGGCGACACCGCGGACACGACGCTCAACTTCATTCCCTACCGCATGGACAGGCTGGTGGCCATCGTCCACCGCAAGCACCCGTACCGCAACCGTGAGGTGTCGTTCGCCGAGTTGCTCGACTTCGATTTCGTGGGCCTGGAGAACGACTCGGCCATCGCCCGCACCATCGAGGATGCGGCGGTCGCCGCGCGCAAGGTGCTGCGCCTGCGCGTGAAGGTCAAGAGCTTCGAGGCGGTGTGCCGGATGATCGAGGCCGGCATGGGCGTGGGCATCCTGCCCGAGGGCGCTGCGGCCACCTACCGCAAGGAAATGGGCCTGCGCTTCCTGAATCTGTCCGACGCCTGGGCGTCGCGCCGCATGTACCTCTGCACGCGGCAGGAGACGCTGACGTTTCCGCAGCGCCGCCTGGTCGATCACCTGCTCTCGCGCTACGTGCCGTAGCGCAAGGCGCAAGCGCCTTACTTCTTCAGCGCTTCCACCAGGTCGAGCACCATGCGATCCGGGCCGAAGGTGTCGATGCCGTGGGCCAGCAGCGTCTCGACGGCCTCTGCGATGCCGTGGCTCGCCGACGACTGCTGCGCCATGTCGTTGTAGTAGCCCAGGTCCTTCTTGGCATTGGCCATCGAGAACTTCAGCGAATCCGTGCTGCCCGTCAGCAGCTTGGGCTTGACGCGTTCCAGCGCCACGCCGTTGCCGCCGCCCTTGGCGAGCACATCGACGAACACATCGGGCGCCACGCCCGCGCGTTGCGCGCACGCCGCCGCTTCGCAGAGCAGCGCCACGGTGCCGAGCGACACGAAGTTGTGCAGCAGCTTCATCGCATGGCCCGCACCGATGCCGCCCACGTGCGTGATGTTCTCGGCAAAGCAGCGCAGCAGCGGCAGGCACGAGGCCAGCACCTCGGCATCGCCGCCCACCAGCAGGTTGAGCCGGCCTTCGGCGGCTTCCTTGGCCGTGCGCGTCATCGGCGCATCGAGGAACTTGCCGCCCTTGGCCTGCACGGCCTCTGCAACCTTGGTGGTGGAGTCGGGCACGGCGGTCGAGCAGTCGATCACCACGGTGCCGGGGCGCAGGCTCGCGAGCGCGCCCCCCTTTCCATCCTGGCCCAGCATCACGGCCTCGACCTGCGGCGTGCCGGTGACGCAGAGGATCAGCACGTCGACCTCCGCGGCCAGTGCCGTCACGTCAGAAACGGCGGTGGCGCCGGCCGCGAGCAGCGCGCCCACGGGCTGGTTGCCGGGGTGATCGAGGATGGTCAGCTTGTGGCCGTGCTTGACGATGTTCTGCGCGATGCCGCTGCCCATCAGGCCGACACCGACCAGGCCGACGCGGCGGGGCTGCTGTGCTTCTTGTGCGTTGTTCGTGTTCATGGGTTCACCCGTGTTTGATGGCGATGGTCTTGAGGGTCGTGAAGCCTAGCAGGGCTTCGAAACCCTTCTCGCGGCCGAAGCCACTCGACTTGACACCGCCGAACGGCAGCTCCACGCCGCCCGCCGCGCCGTAGTTGTTGATGAAGACCTGCCCGCAGTGCAGCTTGTTCGCCACGCGCAACTGCCGGCCGCCGTCGCGCGTCCACACGCCGGCCACCAGGCCGAAATCGGTGCCATTTGCGAGCCTGATCGCTTCGGCTTCGTCGGCAAAGGGCATCACCGCCAGCACGGGGCCGAAGACCTCGCGCTGCGCGAGTTCGCTGTCGGCGGGCACATCGCGGAACAGCACGGCCTCCTGGTAGTAGCCATTGGCCGATGCGTTCGGCGACACCGTGCCGCGCGCCGCCACCTTCACGCCGTTCGCCTCGGCGGTCGCGACCATGTCGCGCACCTGGCGGAACTGCTTTTCGTTGATGAGCGGTCCCATGTCCAGGTCATCGGCAGGCGGCCCCGAGCGCACGGCCGCAAAGCGCTCGGACAGCCGTCTCACGACCTCTTCGTAGACCGATTGCTCGACCAGCACGCGGCTGCCCGCCGAGCAGGTCTGGCCGGCGTTCTGGATGATCGCGTTGAGCAGCACCGGCACCGCCGCATCGAGGTCTGCGTCGGCGAACACGAGCTGCGGCGACTTGCCACCCAGTTCCAGCGTGACGGGGCAATGTCGCTCGGCCGCCGCGAGGCCCACGCTGCGGCCGGTGACGGTCGAGCCGGTGAACGAGATGTGGTCGATGCCCGGATGCGCGCACAGCGCCGCGCCTGCCTCCCTGCCGTAACCCGTCACCACATTGAGCGCGCCAGCGGGAAAGCCCACCTCGGTCGCGATTTCCGCCAGGCGCAGCAGCGAGAGGCTCGCGTCCTCGGCCGGCTTGACCACGCAGGCGTTGCCCGCGGCGAGCGATGCGCCCACGCTGCGGCCCGCGATCTGCATCGGGTAGTTCCAGGGAATGATGTGTCCGGTCACGCCGTGCGGCATGCGCACCGTCAGCACCGTGTAGCCACGCTCGTAGGGCAGCGTGTCGCCGTGCAGCTTGTCGCAGGCACCGGCGTAGTACTCGAAGTAGCGCGCAAGCGCGGTCGCGTCGTTGCGCGCCACGCGCAGCGCCTTGCCCGTGTCGCGGGCTTCGAGTTGGGCGAGCTCCTCGTGATGCTGCATCACCGCGGCGCCCAGCTTGGCGAGCAGGCGGCCGCGCTCGAGCGCGGTCGTCGCGCCCCAGGGGCCGTCGAAGTTCTCGCCCATGGCGCGGCGCGCGGCGCGCACTGCGGTGTCCACGTCGGCAGTCGTACCGCGCGCGATCTGGCCGAATTTCTGGCCGTCGCTCGGGTCGATCACGTCGATGGTGGCGTTGCCTTCGGACGCCACGCGGCGGCCGTCGATGTAGTGGGTTGCGTCGTTGCTCATTGAATCTGTCTCCTTGCGCGCGGTGCCGTGTGGGCATGCCGCGATGTCGTCACCGGGGTTCCGGCCAGGGGCGCTGTGCTTCGCGGATCTGCTCGAAGGCGCGGCTGAACTGCAGCACGCCCAGGTCGTCGAAGCGGCGGCCTGCGATCTGCAGGCCGATGGGAAGGCCTTCGGCCGAGTAGCCGCAGTTGATCGACGCGGCCGGTTGCTCCGACATGTTGTAGGGCACGGTAAAGCCGATGTGCTCCAGCGGCAGCATCGGGTCGTTGGTCGGCGAAGCATGATCCGCGGGCGCGGGCATGTTCGGCGACACCGGCGAGATCAAGAAGTCGTAGCCCTTGGTCGCCGCGATCGTTGCCGCGCGCGTCGCGATGAACTGGCTGTAGGCGTCGAAGATGTGCGCGCCCGAAAAACCGGCGGCGCTCTCGGCCCAGTCGCGGATGTACGGCAGGATCCTGGCGCGCTTCTCGGACGGCATGGCCTGGATGTCGATGCAGGAGCGCATGCGCCAGAAATGGTCCATGCCCTGCAGCATCTTCGTCGTCATGAAGGCCGGGATTTCTTCGATGTGCGCGCCGGCGGCTTCGATGCGCTTGGCGGCGCGGCGCACCGCCTGGGCGATCTGCGGATCGAGCGGCAGGCCGCACCCCGCGTCCATGTGCAGCGCCACGCGCTTGCCCTTGAGGAACGACGGGTCGACCTCGAAGGCGTTCCAGTCGATGGTGGGCGCGGGCAGTTCCGAATAGTCGCGGTCGTCAGGTTGCGCGACCGACGCCATCATCAGCGCCGAGTCGGCCACCGTGCGCGTCATCGGGCCGGCGCAGCGTCCCATGTAGGGCGTGCTCAGCGGAATGCGGCCGAAGCTGGGCTTGAGCGTGTAGATGCCGCACCAGCTGGCCGGCAGGCGCAGCGAGCCGCCGATGTCGGTGCCCACGTGCAGCGGACCGTAGCCTGCGGCAGCCGCCGCGCCGGCACCCGCGCTGGAGCCGCCCGGCGTGCGCGACAGGTCCCACGGGTTGCGCGAGAGCTCATGAAAGCTCGACAGGCCCGACGACAGCATGCCCAGGTCGGGCATCGTGGTCTTGGTCACCAGCACGGTGCCGTCTTCCTTCAGGCGGGCGGCGGGTGGCGAGTCCTGCACCATCGGCACGAGGTCGTAGGCGGCGGTGCCCAGCGGCATCGGGTCGCCTTCGGTCGCAAGGTTGTCCTTGATGGTCACGGGCACGCCGTCGAGCGCCCCGCGTGGCGTACCGGCCAGCCAGCGCGCTTCGGAGGCGCGGGCCTGTTCGAGCGCGCGTTCGGGACGAAACAGCCAGGTGGCGTGCAGTTCGGGCTCGCAGGCCGCGATGCGTTCGTTGACCGAACGCACCACGTCGACCGGGGAGAGTTCCTTGGCCGTGTAGGCCGCATGCAGTTCCTGCACGCTCAGCGCGTAGAGGGGTTTGGTCATCGCATCAACCCCACGAGATCGCGGCCAGGTCGTTCACCACGATCGGCATGCTGGCCCACAGGCCCTTGACCTCCTTGCGCGCGATGGTGGGAAAGACCGCCTGGTAGAGAAAGCCGTTGACCGCATCGGTCGCGAGTTGGCGCTGCGCCTCGGCCAGCAGGTCGGCGCGGCGCTTCTTGTTCTCTTCGTTCTGGATCGCAACGAACATGTCGCGGAACTTCTTCGAGTCGTAGCCCCAGTAGTAATCGGGCTCGGTGTACTTCACCAGGTCGAAGGGCTCGACATGCGCGACCATCGTGAGATCGAAGTCGTGCGCGCCGCCGAAGGTGCCGCTCAGCCATTGCGCCCACTCGACGTTCTGGATCTTCACCTGGATGCCGATCTGCGCCAGTTGCGCGGCGATCATCTCGCCGCCCTGCCGTGCGTAAGAAGGCGGCGGCAGCGTCAGGCGCAGTTCGAGCGGCGTCTTCACGCCGGCTTCGGCCAGCAGCCGTTTGGCCTTCTCGATGTCATAGGGGTTGATCGCGGTGGTGTCGATGAAACCCGGTGCGCCCATCGCATAGTGGCTGCCGATGGGCTTGCCGAAGCCGTCCGCAGCGCCCTGAATGATCGTGTTGCGGTCGAGCGCCGCCAGGATCGCGCGGCGCACGCGCACGTCGTCCAGCGGTTTCTTGCGGTTGTTGATGGTGAGGATCACCTTGCCGCGCGTGCCCACCTCCAGCACCTGGAAGCGCGGGTTGCCCTTGAACTGCGCGACCGAGCGAGTGCCCGCGCGCGGGAAGATGTCGATGTCGTTCGCCATCAGTGCGGCAGTCTGCGCGGCGGTGTCGGACATGAAGCGGAAGACGAACTTCTCGACCTTCGCGAGACCCGGATCGCGGTACGTCGGCGACTTGACCAGCGTGCACGAGGCGCCGCGCTGCCATGCGGCCAGCTTGTAGGGGCCGGTGCCGACCGGCGCGGTCGCATTCGTCTCGGAGCTCTTGGGCTCGACGATGCAGGCGGTGGACTGGCCCAGCATGAACGGCAGGTCGGGGTTCGACAGCGTGCTGTTGACGCCCACCGTGTATTCGTCGAGCACCACGGTGCCGATCTCGCTGAAGAAGCGCTTGTCCTTGTTCGTGCTCTTGGCGCCGCTCGCGCGGTCGAACGAGAACTTGACCGTCGCCGCGTTGAAAGGCTGTCCGTTCTGGAAGCGCACGCCGCGGCGCAGCTTGAAGACGAAGGTCTTCATGTCCGGCGACGACGACCAGCTCTCGGCGAGCATCGGCGTGACCGAGCCGTCGGCGTTGACCTTGGTGAGCGTCTCGAAGATGTTGTATTGCGTGATCTCGGCAATGGCCGATGCGGCGCCCGCGGTCGGGTCCAGGCCCGGCGGTTCCAGCGGCATGCCGATGCTCAACGTGTTCTTGCCCGTCTGCGCTTGCGCGAGCGGGAGGAAAGCGCCCGGGATCGCCGCGGCCATGGCGGTGCCCATGAGGGTGCGTCGCTTCAACATTCGATATCTCTCCAGAAGTAAAGGGATGACCGCGCGACTCAGGTCGCGGGCGTCTGCAGTACGGCGGACAGCAGCGTCCGCGTGTAGGGGTGCTTGGCGTGGCGGAACAGGTGGCCCGGTGCGCCCTGCTCCACGATCTGGCCTTTGAAGACCACGGCGACGTCGTCGCACAGGTGGTTGACCACCGCGAGGTCGTGGCTGATGAGCAGGTAGCTGATGCCGAACTGCTGCTGCAGGTCCTGCATGAGGTTGAGCACCTGCGCCTGCACCGACACGTCGAGCGCGCTTACCGGCTCGTCGGCGACGATGAGCTTGGGGCGCGTGATGAGCGCGCGTGCAATCGCGATGCGCTGTCGTTGCCCGCCCGAGAACTCGTGCGGGTACTTGTCCATGTCGGAGGTGCGCAGGCCGACGGCAGCGAGCGATTCGGCGGCGCGTTCGCGTTGTTCCTTCCGGGAAACCTCGGCCAGTGCTTCGAGCGGCTCGGCGACGATGCGTGCGACGGTCTGGCGCGGGTCGAGCGAACCATACGGGTCTTGAAAGACCATCTGGAAATCGCGGCGCGCCGTGCGCAGTTCGCTCTTGGACAGCGTGTGCAGGTCGCGCCCGAGCAGCTTCACGCTGCCCGAGGTGGGCGTATCCAGTGCCATCACGAGGCGCGCGATGGTCGATTTTCCCGAGCCCGATTCACCGACGATGCCGAGGCTGCGGCCTGCTTCGACCTTGAAGCTCACGCCGTTGAGCGCCTTGACGGTGGGCGGCGGCGAGAAGAGCTTTTCGCGCGGCAGGTCGTAGTGCCGAACGAGATCGGTCACCTGCAGCAGCGGTTGGGAGCTGGCGGAAAGGTTCATGCGGCGACGGCGTCCTGCGCAGCGATTTCCTCGAGACGCAAACAGCGCACGGCATGGCCGTCCGGCGCCATGATCAGCGGAGGCTTCGTGGTGTAGCAGGCATCGGCCGTGAAGCCGCAGCGCCCTGCGAACGCGCAACCGCGCGGCAGGTCCACGAGCTCGGGCACGCTGCCACGGATGGTGGCAAGGCGGCCGGTCCGCGGCGCACCGAGAACCGGCCGCGCCGCGAACAGGCCGCGTGTATAGGGATGCGAGCGCTCGGCGAACACGGCCTTCGTCGGGCCGCTCTCGACCATGCTGCCGCCGTACATCACGAGCATGCGCTGCACGCTGTTGGCGATCACGCCGAGGTCGTGCGAGATCAGGATGAGCGCCATGCCCATCTCGGCGACCAGGCTCTGGATCAGGTCCAGCACCTGCTTCTGGATGGTCACGTCGAGCGCGGTGGTGGGCTCGTCCGCGATCAGCAGGTCGGGGCCGCAGGCCAGCGCCATCGCGATGCCGATGCGCTGGCGTTGACCGCCCGAGAACTGGTGCGGATACGCATCGAGCCGAGAGGCTGCATCGGGAATGCCCACGCGTTCCAGCAGGCCCAGCGCTTCCTGTCGCGCCTCGGTTTTGGAAAGCCCGCGATGCAGCCGCAGCGGCTCGCCGACCTGGCGCGCGATGGTGTGCACCGGGTTCAGCGCCGTCATCGGCTCCTGGAAGATCATGCCGATGCGATTGCCGCGAATGCCGCACATCGCCTTCTCGGGCAGGCCGACGAGCTCCTGCCCGTCGAGGCGGATGCTGCCGCTGACCTTCGCGGTCGAGGGCAGAAGGCCCATGAGCGACATCACGGTGATCGATTTGCCGCAGCCCGACTCGCCCACGATGCCCAGCGTCTCGCCGCGCTCCAGGGAAAAAGAAATGCCGCGCACCGCTTCGGCGGGGCCGCGCTGGGTCTGCAGGCCGATGTGGAGATCGTTGACTTCGAGAAGAGGCATGGTTCAGCGGGCCCGTGCAAGGCGCGGGTCGAGCAGGTCGCGCAGACCGTCGCCGAGCAGGTTGAGGCCCAGCACCGCCAGTGCGATCGCCATGCCAGGGAACACGGCCAGGAGCGGTTGCTGGAACATGAGCGTCTGCGCCTCGCTGAGCATGCGGCCCCACGAGGGCTGGGGCGGCTGCGTGCCGAGACCGAGGTACGACAGCGCCGCCTCCGCGAGGATCGCGATAGCGAAGCGGATGGTGATCTGCACGATCAGCACCGCCGAGATGTTCGGCAGCACGTGCTGCATCGTGATCGAGAACGAACCCTTGCCGCAGGCACGGGCAGCGGAGATGTACTCGCGCGACCAGATCGCATTGGCCGAGGCGCGCGTGATGCGCGCGAAGGTCGGGATGTTGTAGATGCCGATCGCGACGATGGCGTTGACGATGCCGGCGCCGAACACCGCCGTCATCATGATCGCCGAGAGGATCGCGGGGAACGCGAGCGAGAAGTCGGCGAAACGCATGATCGCTTCTTCGACCCAGCCGCGCCGTGCGGCCGCCAGCAGGCCCAGTGCAGTACCGACCACAAGGCCGATGCCAACGGCGATGACGCCGACCAGGATGGATGCGCGCGCACCCACAAGCAGCAGCGAGGCCACGTCGCGCCCGAAGGCATCGGTGCCGAGCCAGTGCGCGGCCGAGGGCGACTGCATCTTGTTGGCCATGTCCATCTCGTACGGCGACCACGGGGTCCACACGAACGACACGAGCGCGGCCAGGAGCAGCAGCAGCGCGAGGACGGCGCCGATGACGAAGCTGCGGTGGTGTCGCGCGCGACGCCAGAAGCCCGGCACCGTGAGCGCGGCTGCGCTGGGAACCGCGGGAGCGGCGATGGTGTTCATATGTCGCTCGCCTTGATGCGCGGGTCGATCACGGCATAGAGCACATCGACCACGAAATTCACGATGACGACAAGCGCCGCGAGCAGCATCACGCAGTTGCGCACGACGACGAGGTCGCGGTTGCTGATGGCCTGGAAGATCAGCCGGCCGAGGCCCGGCAGGTAGAACACGTTCTCGATCACGATGGTGCCCGCGAGCAATTCGGAAAACTGCATGCCCATCACGGTGATGACGGGAATCATCGCGTTGCGCAACACGTGCAGCCACAGCACGGCGCGTTGCGACACGCCCTTGGCGCGCGCGGTGCGAACGAAATCCTCGCGCATCACTTCGAGCACGGCTGAACGCGTGATGCGCGCGAGGATCGCGGCTTGCACGACTGCAAGAGACAGCGCCGGCAGCAGCAGCGACTTCACGCCGCCCAGCACGCCCTCGCCCCAGCCATCGAAGCCGCCCGCGGAGAACCACTGCAGCTTCACCGAGAACACCAGGATCAAGAGAATCGCGAACCAGAAATTCGGAATCGCGATGCCCACCTGCGTCATGCCCATCAGGCCGACGTCGCCCATCTTGTTGTGACGCGCGGCCGCCGTCACGCCGACGACGAGCGCGAGCACGGTGGTGAGCGTCATCGCGAGCACGGCCAGGGGCACGGTGAGCGCGAGGCGTTCGAGGATGAGGTCGAGCACCGGCGAGCCGTAGGCGTAGCTGTCGCCCAGGTTACCGGTGAGGATGCCGCCGATCCAGTGCCAGTAGCGCGTCCACGCGGGCTGGTCGAGGCCCAGTTTCGTGGCGAGTGCAGCCACCGCGTCGGGCGACGCGTCGGGGCCCATGAGCATCTGCGCGGCGTTGCCGGGCAGGATCTCCAGGACGAGGAACACGATGACCGACGCGCCGATCAGCGTGCCGACCAGCGTTGCCAAGCGCTTGAGCAGGAAGAGGCCCATCTATCTGCCTTTATGCCTCGTGCAAAGCCGGGTCATCATCCGATGCAGCTGGCGACGGCGCGGCCCACGTCGACCGTGTTCGCCGTGCCGCCCATGTCGCGCGTGCGCGGGCCTTCGCCCAGCACGGTCTCGATGGCCGACATCACCGCGGCCGAAGCCTGCGCGTACACGGGGTCGCCGTTGCCGAGGTGGTCGAGCATCAGCGCGGCCGACCAGATCTGGCCGATCGGGTTGGCAATGCCCTTGCCCGCGATGTCGGGCGCCGAACCGTGCACCGGTTCGAACAGCGACGGGAACGCGCGCTCGGGATTCAGGTTGGCCGACGGCGCGATGCCGATGGTGCCGGTGCATGCCGGGCCGAGGTCGGACAGGATGTCGCCGAAGAGGTTGGAGGCCACGACCACATCGAACCAGTCGGGGTGCTGCACGAAATGCGCGCACAGGATGTCGATGTGGTACTTGCTCGTGGCGATGTCGGGATGGCGCTTGGCCATCTCGGCCAGGCGCTCGTCCCAGTACGGCATGGTGATCGAGATGCCGTTCGACTTGGTCGCCGCCACGAGATTCTTGCGCGGGCGCTTGCTCGCGAGCTCGTAGGCGTACTTGAGGATGCGGTCGACGCCGTGGCGCGTGAACACGGCCTCCTGGATCGCCATTTCGCGCGACGTGCCTTCGAAGAGGCGTCCGCCGACCGAGGTGTATTCGCCCTCGGTGTTCTCGCGCACCACGAGGAAGTCGATGTCGCCGGGCTTGCGATGCGCGAGCGGTCCGGGCACGCCGGGCATCAGGCGCACGGGACGCAGGTTCACATACTGGTCGAACTCGCGGCGGATCTTGATCAGGAGGCCCCACACGGCGATGTGGTCGGGTACCTTGTCGGGCGCGCCGACGGCGCCGAAGTAGATGGCGTCATGGCCCTTGATCCGGTCGTCCCAGTCGGCCGGCATCATGAGGCCGTGGCGCACATAGTGGTCGGAGCCCCAGTCGAAGTGATCGAAGCTGAATTCGATGCCGAACTTGCGGCTCACGGCCTCCAGCACGCGAAGGCCCTCGGGTACCACTTCGACCCCGATGCCGTCACCCGGGATGACGGCGATTTTGTGTTTTCTTTGCTGCATCGAATACCTGCTTCAAGACTGTTTCGCGAGCAAGTCTAGAAGCAGGCGGCGTGCCACCGGATGGGGGTTCGCACGTACTTTGCCTTGCAATTATAAGAAGTCTCTATGGCATGGCTTGCAAGGTAACTCGCCTTTTACCACGGGCAAAAAGGCGCCTCTACCTACGAATTTGGCGAAGGCCTTGAGCCTGAGCCGGACCAGACTTGAGCTGCTTTGAATGCGCTGGAATCCGGGGTCGTCGCGCTCGATGCATATGGCAGACCCGGAAAGTGAAAAGCCCCTGCAACTCATTGAGCTGCAGGGGCTTCTGACTGGCGGAGTGGACGGGACTCGAACCCGCGACCCCCGGCGTGACAGGCCGGTATTCTAACCAACTGAACTACCACTCCTGGTAGACAACGTTCACTCCTTGCGGAGCCGAGTGTTGACAACTCGTGCCTGCTTCACTTGCATGAAACTGGCGACCCTACGGGGATTCGAACCCCGGTAGCCACCGTGAAAGGGTGGTGTCCTAGGCCTCTAGACGATAGGGTCAAAACCTTAGGAACCGTGCTGCGATCAGCACTTATCTTCTTCTCGACACTTTGATGGTGGAGGTAAACGGGATCGAACCGATGACCTCTTGCATGCCATGCAAGCGCTCTCCCAGCTGAGCTATACCCCCTCTTTGACATTCAGGCTCTTCTTTTCAGAATTACCGTGTGTCGGTGTCGAGCCTCAAATTATAGACCGAAAAATCAGGCCCTTTTCAAACGCTCCACAACTTTTTCGCGAGAAAAGATGGCGAGCACCGAATCGAGGGATGGCGTCTGCGGTGTTCCCATCACAAGGACGCGAACCGGCATGGCCAGCACGGGCATTTTCACAGAATGCGCGGCCAGCACTTCCTTGATGGCCGCGGCAATCGAAACTTTTTCCCACGTCACGCCCGCAAGCTTCTCGGCGAGCGTCGCGATGACGGGCTTCACCGCATCGGTCACGTGCTGCGCGCGATCGGCTTCGCTCGGCGTCACGTCCGCATAGAACGCCGCAGCCCAGTCGGCCAGCGCGACCGTGGTTTCGCAGCGGTCCTTGAAGAGCGCACAGATGGCCGTGAGCCGGTCGTCGGCCTCGATGCCGCGCTTCTTCAGTTGCGCGGCCACGAGCGGCGCAAGTTCCGCATCGGCCTTCGCCTTGATGTACTGCGCGTTGACCCACGCGAGCTTCGCCGCATCCCATTGCGCGGGGCTCTTGGAGAGGTGCGAACCGTCGAACCAGCTCACCATCTGCTCGCGCGTGAAGAGTTCATCGTCGCCGTGGCTCCAGCCCAGGCGCGCGAGGTAGTTCAGCATCGCTTCGGGCAGGTAGCCGTTCTCTTCGTAGGCAGTGACGCTCACCGCGCCGCGGCGCTTCGAGAGCTTCTGCCCGTCGTCGCCCAGGATCACCGGCACATGGCCGAACTGGGGCAGCGGTGCGCCGAGCGCGCGGAAGATATTGATCTGCCAGGGCGTGTTGTTGATGTGCTCGTCGCCGCGGAACACGTGCGTGATGTTCATGTCCCAGTCGTCGACCACCACCGCGAAGTTGTAGGTGGGCACACCGTCGGGCCGCAGGATGATCAGGTCGTCGATCTCGCGGTTGTTGATGGTGATCTCGCCCTTGACGAGATCGTTCCAGGTCACGTCGCCTTCGGGCGGGTTGCAGAAGCGCACCACCGGCGGCACGCCTTCGGGCACGGGCGGCAGTACCTTGCCCGGCTCGGGCCGCCAACGACGGTCATACAGCGTCTTTTCGCCGCGCGCGCGTTGCGCTTCGCGCATCTCGTCGAGCTCGGCCGGCGTGCAGTAGCAGTGGTAGGCCGTGCCGGCCGCAAGCATCTGCGCGATGACTTCGCGGTAGCGCGCGAGGCGCTGCATCTGGTAGATCGGGCCTTCGTCGTAGTCGAGGCCGAGCCAATGCATCGACGCGAGGATCTGGTCGGTCGAGTCCTGCGTGGAGCGGGCCACGTCGGTGTCCTCGATGCGCAGCACGAACTCACCGCCGTGGTGGCGCGCATACGCCCAAGAATAGAGCGCGGTGCGGGCCGTGCCCAGGTGAAGGAAGCCAGTGGGAGACGGGGCGATGCGGGTGCGAACTTTGCCGGACATGAAACTCGATTCAGGTGTTCAGGGTGCTCAGGCCGCGCGAAAGGTCGGCCGTGATGTCGTCGATGTATTCGAGGCCGACCGCAACGCGGATCAGCCCCTGGCTGATGCCTGCCGCCTGGCGCTGCACTTCGGTGAGGCGGCCGTGCGACGTCGTGCCGGGGTGCGTGATGATGGTCTTGGTGTCGCCCAGGTTGGTGGCGATGCTCACCACGCGTGTGCTGTTGATCACGTGGAAGGCGTTGGCGCGCGCGGCTTCTGGCGTGTCGCCGACCACGTCGAACGACACGACCGCCCCGCCCTGCCCCGACTGCTGGCGCATGGCGAGCTCGTGCTGCCCATGCGATGCGAGACCGGGGTAATAGACACGCGCGATACCGGGCTGCTTCTCGAGCCATTGCGCCACGGCCAGCGCATTCGCGCATTGAGCCTTCATGCGAATACCGAGCGTTTCCAGGCCCTTGAGCACGACCCATGCATTGAACGGCGACAGCGCCATGCCGGCGGTGCGCACGATGGGACCGAACACGTCGACGATGAGCTTCGACGGACCGCAGATCGCGCCAGCCATCACACGACCTTGGCCGTCCAGATACTTGGTACCCGAATGGATGATGAGGTCGGCGCCCAGTTCGGCCGGCCGCTGCAGCACCGGGGTGCAAAAGCAGTTGTCGACCGCGAGCAACGCGCCCGCGCCGTGTGCCAATTCGGCGAGCGCCTTGATGTCGCAGACTTCCGTGAGCGGATTGGTCGGCGTTTCGGCGAACAGCAGCTTGGTGTTCGGCTTGATCGCTGCGCGCCATTCGGCCACATCGGTCTGCGAGACGAAGGTGGTCTCGACGCCGAACTTGGCGAACTCCTTGCCGAACAGGTTCAGCGTGGAGCCGAACACCGAACGCGAGCAGATCACGTGGTCGCCGGCCTTCAGCAGGCCCATGCACATCATGAGGATCGCGCCCATGCCGGTAGACGCGCCGATGGCCGCTTCAGTGCCTTCGAGCGCAGCCAGGCGCTGCTCGAAGCTGGTCACCGTCGGGTTGGAAGTGCGCGAATAGGTAAAGCCCTGCTCGGTGCCGGCGAAGCGGCGCGCCGAGGTTTCGGCATCAGGCTGCACGAAGCCGCTGGTCAGGAACAGCGCTTCGGAATGCTCGCCATGCTGGCTGGGCGCCAGCCCGGTGCGCAGCGCGAGCGTGTCGCGGTGCAGTCCGGGCGGCAGGGTTCGTTCGTCTGTCACTTCAGCTCTCACTCGCTGTGATTGGGGAGCGCGAGGCGCGAAGAATCTTCTTCGGTCTCTTCGATGCGGGGGCGGTTGCCGTTCATGCGCGAGATCGCATCGGTGTCGATGTCGCCGGTCACGTACACGCCGTCGAAGCACGAGGCATCGAAGCCGTCGAGCTTGGGGTTGAGCGAGCCGATAGCGCGCTTCATGGCATCGACGTCCTGGTAGATCAGCGCGTCGCAGCCGATCAGTTCGCGGATTTCCTCGACGGTGCGGTCGTGCGCGACCAGTTCGTCCTTGGTCGGCATGTCGATGCCGTAGACGTTGGGGTAGCGCACCGGCGGCGCGGCGCTGGCAAGGTAGACCTTGCGTGCGCCGGCATCGCGCGCCATCTGCACGATCTCGCGGCTGGTGGTGCCGCGCACGATGGAGTCGTCTACCAGCAGCACGTTGCGGCCCTTGAACTCGCTGGCGATCACGTTGAGCTTCTGGCGCACCGACTTCTTGCGCACGCCCTGCCCCGGCATGATGAAGGTGCGGCCCACGTAGCGGTTCTTCACGAAACCCTCGCGGTACGGCACGCCCAGCAGGTGCGCGAGCTGCGTGGCGCTCGGGCGGCTCGATTCGGGAATCGGGATGATCACGTCGATCTGGTTCGGGGGCACGGTGGAGACCACGCGCTTGGCCAGCGTCTCGCCCAGGTTCAGGCGCGCCTGGTAGACCGAGATGCCGTCGAGCACCGAGTCCGGACGCGCGAGATACACGAACTCGAAGATGCACGGATTCAGCGTGGGCGCCTCGGCACACTGCATCGAATGGACATTGCCTTCCAGGTCGATGAACACCGCTTCGCCGGGGTTGATGTTGCGCTCGAACACATGGCCCGAGCCTTCGAGCGCGACCGATTCGCTGGCCACCATGACGGTGCCGTCCTTCTCGTTGCGGCCCATGCACAGCGGGCGGATGCCGTAGGGATCGCGGAAGGCGAGCAGGCCGTGGCCTGCGATCAGCGACACCACGGCATACGAGCCGCGCAGGCGCTTGTGCATGTTCTTGACCGCGGCGAACACTTCGGCCGGATGCAGCGGCACACCGCGCGACGAGCGCTCCAGCTCATGCGCGAGCACGTTGAGCAGTACTTCGGAGTCGCTCTCGGTGTTGGTGTGACGGTGGTCGGTGGAAAACAGCTCCGAACGCAGCGCGTGCGCATTGGTCAGGTTGCCGTTGTGCACCAGCACGATGCCGAAGGGCGCATTCACGTAGAAGGGCTGTGCCTCTTCCTCGCTGTAGGCGTTGCCGGCGGTCGGGTAGCGCACCTGGCCCAGGCCCACGTTGCCCGGCAGCGCGCGCATGTTGCGGGTGCGGAACACGTCGCGCACCATGCCCTTGGCCTTGTGCATGAAGAACTTGCGTTCCAGCAAGGTCACGATGCCGGCCGCGTCCTGGCCGCGGTGCTGCAGGAGCAGCAGCGCGTCATAGAGCAACTGGTTGACGGGTGCGTTGCTGACAACGCCGACGATTCCACACATGAACGATTCCTCTCAGGGCAGGTAGCTTGCCAACTTTTCAGGCAACGCGGGTTTCAGGCCCTGCAATGCCGCATCGAGAACACCGGCACTGAGCGATTCGCGCCACCAGGCACTGTCGCTCAACACCAGCAAATGAACAACGACTGCCAGCACGAGCAGGGCCACTGCACCCCGCGCCGCACCGAAGGCAGCTCCCAAAATCCGGTCCACGGGCCGAAGGCCCACGACGGTGATCAGCTTGCGCGTAAGGGCCGCAACGAGCCCCACACCAAACGCCACGCCCACGAACACCAGCACGAAGGCCAATGGATAACGCCACGTCGCCTGCGGCTCGCCGAACGGCAGCCACGCCGCCACATCGGAAGCCAGCCACTGGGCGGCGATGAATGCAGCCACCCAGCCCGCCAGCGAAATCACCTCGAACACCAGGCCCCGAACGAGGCCGAACAGCATCGACACCACGATGAGCGTGACGGCGATCCAGTCGAGCAGGGCCACGACAACAGGCGCCCGCGTTTACAACGTGAGGATCGCGGCCGACAAAGACAAGCCCTTGACCTTTTCCGCGGCCTTGTCCGCCTCGGCGCGCGACGCGAAGGGGCCGACACGCACACGCGTGCGCTCGCCATCGGCCGTCTTGGCAACGTGAACGTAGGTCTTGAGGCCCGCGCGCTCCAGTTTCTGCCGGACCTCGCGCGCCTTGTCGGCATCGGCGAAGGCGCCGACCTGCACGATGAAGCGGCCACCAGCCTCGTCGGCGGCGGCGGGCTTGGGCGTTGCGGCGGCGGTGGTCACAGGCTTGCCTTCGAGGAGTGCACGGGCGCGCGCACCGTCGTCCGCGGAGGCGGCGGGCTTGGGTTCAGGCTTCGGCTTGGCTTCGGGTTTCGGTTCAGGCTTTGGCTTGGGTTCAGGCTTGACTTCGGGCTTGGGCTCCGGCTTTGGCTTGACCTCCGGCTTCGGCTCGGGTTTTGGCTCGGGCTTGGGTTTGGTCTCGACGGCAGGCGACGTGCTGGCCACCGGCTTGCCGGGGTCGATCACGGTGCCGTCGGCGGTCTCGGTGATCATGCCGCCGGCCGAGGAGGCGGCCGCCACGCGGGAACTGCTTTCGGGTGCGGGCGGTGCGCTGCTCGTCGCGGGAGGCGTGGCCGGTGCGGCGGGCACGGGCAGCGGCTTGACCTTGTTGCGGTCCGGGATCTCGATGGGGATGTCGACCGACACGGGCCGCGGCTGGGTATCGAACAGCAGCGGGAATCCGATCACGCCCAGCAGTACCAGCACCGCGGCGCCGAGCAGCCGGTGGCGCGCGCGACGACGCATGGTTTCGACACTTTCCGCTGGCACAGCCGCCGGGGCGCTGCGTCCTTCGTTGCCTTGTGGGCCGCGCGTGCGGAACTTGAAAAACGCCATGAAGTTCGATCCCTGAAGGAGTGCAGCGAAGTGATGCCAGATGGTGCGCGGACCTGTCGGTCAGCCGCCCGGCGACAGGTGTTTGGCTTGCAGCCGGGGGGTGCCGTTTTCGAGCACGCCACCCACGGTGAAGAACGATCCGAAGACCACGATTCTATCAGCGGGGTCTGCGTGCTCGATGGCCGCGCGCAACGCGTCCATGGGGCTTGCATGCACGCTGGCGGAGGCGTCGGCACGGGTGTTCTGCGCCTGCCAGGAGGCCTGCAGATCGGCCGCCTTGGCGGCGCGCGGCGTGGGCAGGTCGGTGAAGTACCAGCGGTCGATCAGCGGGCCGATACGCGCGAGGA
The DNA here is from genome assembly GCF_030812215.1 of Variovorax boronicumulans. GTDB lineage: Bacteria > Pseudomonadota > Gammaproteobacteria > Burkholderiales > Burkholderiaceae_C > Variovorax > Variovorax boronicumulans_C. The sequence goes on from NZ_JAUSSG010000012.1 coordinate 155,931, forward strand.
TCGGCGCGAGGTCCTTGTCGGCCATGACCCCGAAGATGCCGTGCGTGGTGGGGTAGAAGCCCATCGCATCGAGGTTCTCGGCCAGCGCGGCGACTGCGTGCGCGTTGTGCGCCACGTCGAGCACCAACGCGGGCTCGCCCGGCACGATCTGGAAGCGGCCCGGCAGCTCGACCATGGCCAGGCCGTTGCGCACCGCCTGCGCCGTGATCGGCAATTGCGGGCGCAGGGCCTCGAGCGCCGCGAGCACGCCCGCGGCGTTGATGAGCTGGTTGGCGCCGCGCAGCGCCGGATAGGCCAGCCCGCTGTAGCGCCTGCCGCGGCCCGACCAGCCCCACTGCTGCTTGTCGCCCGACACGTTGAAATCGGTCCCGAAGCGCCAGAGGTCGGCGCCGATGGCGTTCGCGTGGTCGATCACGCTCTGCGGCGGCACCGGGTCGCTCACGATGGCCGGCTTGCCGGCGCGCAGGATGCCGGCTTTCTCGAAGCCGATGCTTTCCCGGTCGGGCCCGAGGTATTCCATGTGGTCCAGGTCGATGCTGGTGATGACCGCGCAGTCGGCGTCGATGATGTTGACCGCGTCGAGCCGGCCGCCGAGCCCGACCTCGAGGATCGCCACATCGGGCTTTTCCTGGATCATGCAGTGCAGGATGCCGAGCGTCGTGAACTCGAAGTAGGTCAAGGGCATGTCGCCGCGCGCCTTCTCCACCACTTCGAAGCTTGCTATCAGTTTGGAAGCATCGACCGATTCGCCCTTCAGGCGCAGCCGCTCTTCGAAGCGCACGAGATGGGGGGACGTGAACACGGCGGTGCGGTAGCCCGCATGCGTCAGGATCGACTCGAGCATGGCGCAGGTCGAGCCCTTGCCGTTGGTGCCCGCGACCGTGATGACGGGGCAGCGGAATTTCAGGCCGAGGCGTCCGGCCATCTCCTTGGCACGTTCGAGGCCCAGTTCGATGTTCTTGGGATGGAGTTGCTCGGCGCGCGCGAGCCAGTCGTTAAGGGTTTCCATGGAGGCCGGCATTGTCGCCGACCTGCCGGGCGCGGCATCATGGCGGCCATGACAACCCTTTACGGCATCCCCAACTGCGACACCGTCAAGCGCGCCCGCGCCTGGCTCGACGAACACCATGTGGCCTACACCTTCCACGATTTCAAGAAACAGGGCGTGCCCGAGGCCGAACTCGACCAATGGCTGAAAAAGCCCGGGTGGGAGGCGCTGGTCAACCGCCGGGGCACCACCTGGCGCAAGCTGGACGAAGCCACGCAGAACAGCGTGGTCGATGCTGCCTCGGCCCGCGCCGTACTGCTGGCCAACCCTAGCCTCATCAAGCGGCCGGTGGTCAACTGGGGGCCGAAAACCGGCGTTACGACGGGATTCGACGCCGAAAACTGGGCTGTGAACGCCGTGTAAACGCCGGAACCCCGTCTCGCCGGCCGGCCTCCAAACCCGATCTGCAGGAGAGAACACCATGAACAGACACGTTTTTCGCACCCTCGCGGGGCTTTCGGTGATCGGCTTGCTGGCGACAGGCGCCAGCGCCGTGCAGGCCCAGCAGCAAGTGGTCCAGGCCCGGGTGATTTCCGCCACGCCGATCCGCGAAACCACCGGCAGCGACGTCAGCTACAACGTCACCTACGAATACCAGGGCCGCCAGTACACGACCCGCACCACCAGCCGGCCGGGCGCCACCATCCCGATCCAGGCCAGCGCCTACGGCGTGACCACCGCGCCCGTCCAGCCGCAGTCGCAGCTGCAGCCCTACCCGGTCGAGGCCAACAACGGCCAGCAGTACCAGCAAGACCCGCAGTACCAGGAACAGTACCAACAACAGGGCAGCGGCTCCCCGTGGGACAGCGTCGTGCCGGAACCCGGCGTCGTGGTTTCCAACGCGCCCGCACCGGTCTACGTGCAGCCGGCCCCGGTGTATGTGCCGCCCGTCTACGTGCAGCCCGCCTACACCTACCCGTATGCACAGCCCTATGTTTACCCGCCGGTCGGCATCTCGCTGAACCTGGGCTATTCGCGCGGCTGGGGCGGATATCGCGGCTACGGCGGCTACCGGGGCTACGGCTACCGCGGGTGGGGCGGCGGCTACCACGGCTGGCACCGTTGAGCCCCGGGGCAGCGGCCCGCGCCGGCCGAGCCCCTAAAATCGAGGACTTTTCCAACCCCTGAGGGGTGCGCCGCCTGCGCGGTGCGTCCTCGAATGCCGAACGCCCAGGCGCCGGCGCCACCCAATGACGACGACTACCGACACTCTGAACAGCGCCGCAGTGGCCACCAAGGCCAATGTGTATTTCGACGGCAAGTGCGTGAGCCACAGCCTCACGCTCGCGGACGGCACCAAGAAATCGGTCGGCGTGATCCTGCCGTCCACCCTCACCTTCAACACCGGCGCGCCTGAAATCATGGAAGGCACCGCCGGCAGCTGCGAGTACCTGCTGTCGGGCACCACCGAATGGGTCGCCTCGGGCCCGGGCCAGAAGTTCAACGTGCCGGGCAACTCCAGCTTCCAGATCCGGGTGACCGGCGAGCCTTACAGCTACATCTGCCATTTCGGCTGAACCGGGACCCTCACACCATGTCGACCATCCTCCAAAACGTTCCCGCCGGCCAGAAGGTCGGCATTGCCTTTTCCGGCGGCCTGGACACCAGCGCGGCGCTCCACTGGATGCGCAACAAGGGCGCGATTCCCTATGCCTACACCGCCAACCTCGGCCAGCCCGACGAGCCCGACTACGACGAGATCCCGCGCAAGGCGATGCTCTACGGTGCCGAAAACGCCCGCCTGATCGACTGCCGCGCGCAATTGGCCAACGAAGGCATCGCCGCGCTGCAGGCCGGCGCCTTCCACGTCACGACCGCGGGCGTCACCTACTTCAACACCACGCCGCTCGGCCGCGCGGTGACGGGCACCATGCTGGTGTCGGCCATGAAGGAAGACGACGTCCACATCTGGGGCGACGGCAGCACCTACAAGGGCAACGACATCGAGCGCTTCTACCGCTACGGCCTGCTCACCAACCCGAGCCTGAAGATCTACAAGCCCTGGCTCGACCAGGTCTTCATCGACGAGCTGGGCGGCCGCGCCGAGATGTCGGCGTTCATGCAGAAGGCCGGCTTCGCCTACAAGATGTCGGCCGAGAAAGCCTACTCGACCGACTCCAACATGCTGGGCGCCACGCACGAGGCCAAAGACCTCGAGCACCTGAACAGCGGCATGCAGATCGTGCAGCCCATCATGGGCGTCGCGTTCTGGAAGGACGAAGTCGAGGTCAAGCGCGAGACCGTCTCGGTGCGCTTCGAAGAAGGCGTGCCGGTCGCTCTGAACGGCGTGGCTTATCCCAACATGGTCGAGCTGATCCTGGAAGCCAACCGCATCGGCGGACGCCACGGCCTGGGCATGAGCGACCAGATCGAGAACCGCATCATCGAAGCCAAGAGCCGCGGCATCTACGAAGCCCCGGGCCTCGCGCTGCTGTTCATCGCCTACGAGCGCCTGGTCACCGGCATCCACAACGAAGACACGATCGAGCAGTACCGCGACCACGGCCGCAAGCTCGGCCGCCTGCTCTACCAGGGCCGCTGGTTCGACCCGCAGGCGATCATGCTGCGCGAGACCGCCCAGCGCTGGGTGGCGCGCGCCATCACCGGCGAAGTGACGGTCGAGCTGCGCCGCGGCAACGACTACTCGATCCTGAACACCGAGTCGCCAAACCTCACCTACAAGCCCGAGCGCCTGAGCATGGAAAAGGTCGAGGGCGCCTTCACGCCGCTGGACCGCATCGGCCAGCTGACGATGCGCAACCTGGACATCATCGACACGCGCGAGAAGCTGGCGATCTACACCCGCACCGGGCTGCTGTCGTCGAGCCAGGGCGCCTCGCTGCCGAAGCTCGCGAACGACGACGAGAGCGGCAGCAAGTAAGCCAGCGCGCTTTCACTTTCAATGACGAACGGGCCCGATGGGCCCGTTTTTCTTTGGTGCGCCGATCGCGTCGCTCAGTCGCCGCCTCCGCCGCAGCCCCCTCCGCAACCTCCACCGCCGTCGCCGCCACCGGAGTCCCCGCCTCCTCCATCGCCACCACTGCCCGATTCGCTGCCGCCAAAACCATCGGCATCGCCCGAACTGCCGCCATCCGACGAGGACTCGCCGAATTCGCTGCCGCACTGCGCGGTCGAGCCGTCGTGCCGGTCGACCGCCTTGCAATCGGGCACGTACGCGAAGCCGCCGGGAATCGCGAACTTGATGTCCAGCGCGAACAGCAGCGGCAGACGCGCTGGCTTGCGTGGATCGATGCTCTCTTCCTTGCACGACCAGTACCAGGTGCGGCGCAGACCGTCGTTGCGCTTGGGGTCCTTGCCCAGCACCTCGGCCGGACTGTGGTGCAGCATGCCGCCGAAGGCCGCCTTGCACCAGTTCTGGTAGCCCTGCGTGTGCAGGATGAATTCGTGCCAGGCCGTGTCGACCACCTTCGAAGGCATGGCGACGAACTTGCGGTCGCTGCGCAGGTGCGCCATGAAGAACTGGCGCAGGCCCCGCAACACGAGTTCGGCGTCGCGCCGGCTCAGTTGCGGATGGGCTTCCCGCAGCTTGCCGATCAGGAAGGGAGGCAGCCGCGCCTCTCGGATGAACTGGCGACGCAGGCTCACTTCGATGCGGCTCAAGAGCGCCGCAAAGCAGAAGGCCGCGATGAACAGCAGCGCCGATCCCCACCAGCGCGCCGGCACCAGGAACACCGAGGCGATGCCCGCCACGATGACGATCCGCTGCGCCCACACCAGCGCCGCGATGCGGCGTCGGTAGTTCAGGTGCAGGAAGTCGAGATCCATCGCCTGATCAAACCACCACCGGCTCGGGCTCCAGCCGAATGCCGAAGCGCTCGTACACGCTGGTCTGGATGGCCTTGGCCAACGTCATCACCTCGCCGCCGGTCACCGGGTTCTCGCTGCCGCCGCGGTTGACCAGCACCAGCGCCTGCCGCTCGTACACGCCGGCATTGCCGACCGACTTGCCCTTCCAGCCGCAGGCGTCGATGAGCCAGCCGGCTGCGAGCTTGATGCTGCCGTCGGCCATCGGGTAGTGAACGATCTTGGGGTCGCGCGCGATGATGTCGGCGCACTGCTCGGGCGTGACCGTCGGGTTCTTGAAGAAGCTGCCGGCGTTGCCCAGTACGCGCCAGTCGGGCAGCTTGGCGCGGCGGATGGCGCAGATCCAGTCGAAGACGTCGGTGGCGCTCGGCGTGAAGTTGCCGGTTTCTTCCATCTTGCGTTCGAGGTCGAGGTAGCCGACCACCGCCTTCCAGGGCTTGGGCAGCCGGAAGCGCACCCGGGTGATGAGCGCCCGACCCGCAAGGCCGAAGTCGTTCGGGCCGCTCTTCACATGCTTGAAGACCGAATCGCGGTAGCCGAAGGCGCATTGGGCCGAATCGAGCGTGAAGCTGCGGCCGGTGTCCAGGTCGATGGCATCGAGCGAATCGAAGCGGTCCTGCAACTCGACGCCATAGGCGCCGATGTTCTGCACCGGCGAGCCGCCCACGGTGCCCGGAATGAGCGCCAGGTTCTCGAGCCCCGGGTAGCCGTTGCGCACCATCCACTCGACGGCGTCATGCCAGATCTCGCCGGCACCGGCTTCCACGATCCAGGCCCGGGGTGTCTCGTCGACCAGCCGCAAACCCTTGATTTCCACCTTGAGCACCAGCGGCTTGACGTCGCCGGTCAGCACGATGTTGCTGCCGCCGCCCAGCACGAAACGAGGGGCGTCCTGCCAGTCGGGACCGGCCAGGAGTTCGGCAATATCGGCCTCGTCCGTGATGCGCGCCAGGCGCTGCGCGCGCGCGACGATGCCGAAACTGTTGTACGGCTGCAGGGGGACGTTGTGCTCCACGATCATGGGAGAATTGTCGCATTCAGCACCCGCAAGAATTCAGGAGAGCCCATGCCGTCTTTCGATACCGTCTGCGAGCCCAATCTGCCCGAAGTGAAGAACGCGGTCGAGAACACCGCCAAGGAAATCGCGACGCGCTTCGATTTCAAGGGCACCGCCGCCGCCGTCGAGCTCAAGGACAAGGAAATCACCATGATCGGCGATGCCGAGTTCCAGCTCGTGCAGGTCGAAGACATCCTTCGCAGCAAGCTCACCAAGCGCAGCGTCGACGTGCGCTTCCTCGACAAGGGCGACGTCCAGAAGATGGGCGGCGACAAGGTCAAGCAGGTCATCAAGGTCAAGAGCGGCATCGAGAGCGAGCAGGCCAAGAAAATCACCCGCATCGTCAAGGACAGCAAGCTCAAGGTACAGGCCGCGATCCAGGGCGACGCGGTGCGCATCACCGGCGCCAAGCGCGACGATCTTCAGGCAGCCATGGCCCTCATCAAGAAGGACGTGCCGGACATGCCCCTGTCGTTCAACAACTTCCGCGACTGATTCGCATGAAACCCCTCGCCCTTGCGACGGCAGCGTGTCTTCTGGCTGCCGTGGCGGCGGCGCACGCGGCAAGCTCGGTGATGCTCACCGGCACCATCGGCAGCCGCGCGATCCTGATCGTGAACGGCGCGCCGCCCAAGACGGTGGCCGTCGGCGAGAGTTTCCAGGGGGTCAAGCTGGTGTCGCTGCAGGCCGAGCAGGCGGTGGTCGAACTCGAAGGCAAGCGCGTCAACCTGCGCATGGACACGCCTGTGAGCATCGGCGGTGGCGGCGGCTCAGGCGGTGGCGGCAATCGCATCGTGTTGTCGCCCGACAGTCGCGGCCACTACATGACGCAGGGCGCCATCAACGGCCGCGCCGTCACGTTCATGCTCGACACGGGCGCCACCTCGATCGCGCTCTCGGCCGCCGATGCCGAGCGCATCGGCCTGGACTACAGCAAGGGCCAGCGCATCCAGATGAACACCGCCAACGGCGTGTCTCAGGGCTACAAACTGCGCGTGCAGTCGGTGCGCGTGGGCGATGTGGAGGTGTACGACATCGACGCGGTCGTCTCGCAACAGCCAATGCCCTTCGTGCTGCTGGGCAACAGCTTCATCAACCGCTTCTCCATGCGCCGAGACGCGGACCAGATGGTCCTTGAGAAGCGGTACTGACCGTCAGGCCGCAGCGGCTGTCACGACGATCTCGATCTTGTAGGCTGCATTGGCCATCTTGGCCTGCACCGTCGCGCGCGGCGGCGTGTTGCCGGCCGGAATCCATGCATCCCACACCTCGTTCATGGCCGTGATATCGGTGATGTCGGCCAGGAAGATCTGCGTCATGAGGATGCGCGACTTGTCGCTGCCGGCCTCGGCCAGCAGGCGATCGACCATGGCAAGCACTTGCGCGGTCTGGCCGCGGATGTCCTGCGTGGTGTCGTCGGGCACCTGGCCGGCGAGGTAGATGGTGCCGTTGTGAACGGCCGTCTCCGAGAGACGCGGGCCGACGTGGAAGCGGGTGATGTTTGCCATGGTGTTCTTCAATCAAGCCTTTTTCTTCGAGCCGAGTTTCGACTCCGTGCCGGCCGCGAGCCGGCGGATGTTTTCGCGGTGCCGCCAGACCAGCAGCAGACTCATGATGATGATCGCGATCAGCACCGTGCGGTAGAGCGGCCACGCGATGTTGCCGCCCAGCAGGTAGTAGGCCGGCGCAAAGAAGGCCGCCACCAGCGACGACAGCGACGAGTAGCGGAAGAAGACCGCGATGATCAGCCAGGTGGCGCCGGTCGCGAGCCCCAGCCAGGGCGCGATGCCCACCAGCACGCCCGCCGCGGTGGCCACGCCCTTGCCGCCCTGGAAGTTGAAGAACACCGGGTACAGGTGGCCCAGGAAGGCCGCAAGGCCCGCCACGGCCGCCACGCCATCGCCCAGGCCCCACTGCGCGCCGTAGTGCCGAATCAGGAACACCGGCAGCCAGCCCTTCAATGCATCGAGCACCAGCGTGGCCAGCGCCGCGCCCTTGTTGCCCGAGCGCAGCACGTTGGTCGCGCCGGGGTTGCCGCTGCCGTAGCTGCGCGGATCGGCCATGCCGAGCGCCTTGCTCACGATGACCGCGAAGGACAGCGAGCCGATCAGGTACGACGCCACGATGGCGATGAGGGACGGCAGGTGAAAGCTCAAGGGGCGCTCCGCGGGGGGCAGTTGTTTTTATCGGATGAAGACGACAGCGTGCGATCTTCAGGTCTCGGGCGGCGATTGGATCACAACGTACTGCTTGCGAAACTCGAAGCCCCGGTCGGGCCACTGCGCCACATAGGCGCGCAGCGCCTCGGCACCGGCGGGCCAGTCCTCGCCGTTGACGCGGCAATCGGCCTGCACCTCGCCTTGCGCATCGCGCGCGGCATAGAGGCGAAGGCCGTAGACGCCATCGGATTCAATCTGCGGCTTGTAGGCATCCCAGGTGTTGGTGAAGAGACAGCAAGGGCAGAACGGGTGCTCTTCTTCCTCGGTTGCCTTGCGCTCGGCCTGGTGCGCGACCGGTCCGAACAGCACGCGCCGCTGCCGGCTTTCGGCTTCGCCGCTCTTGGGCTCCCACTGCATCTGCAGCGACGTGCAATGGCCCAGCTCGGCGCGCAGCGCGTCCTTGAACACGACCAGGTCGACCTGCGCCCAGAGATCGAAACCCCGGGTCAGCGATGCCGCGATGTCGTCGCCATACGAATGTTGGAACTCGAAGGTGCCGGCCGGCAGCAGGCTGGCGTGCGCCACTTCGATGGTGGTGCAGGTGCGCACGCTCCCGTCGTCGGTAGGGTGGTAGCTCGCGATCTGCGGCCACAGCCAGAGCCCTTCATCGGGCAGGAAGAGCCAGCCTTCCCGTTCGCTCACCGCCTTGAAACCCCGCGCGGCCAGCGCTTCGAGCAGCAGCACGGAGAGGTCGAAGACCTCGGTCCACTGCTCCTGGTCGTTCTCGAAGCCGACTGTGAAAGTCGGCCCGCCGCCCTGGTTGGCCGTGCAGTGGGAAGGAAAGAAATCGGAGGGTGTCGACGTCATGGCGCCGGCTATTCTGCCAGCGCACATTTCACCGGCACAGCCCCCAGCAGCGCCACGCACACCTGCGGATCGATGCCGACGAGGTAGCCGCGCCGGCCGCCGTTGAGGACGATCTTCGGCAGCTCGAGGATGGTCGACTCGATGTACACCGGCATCTCGCGCCGCGTGCCGAACGGCGAGGTGCCGCCCACCATGTAGCCGCTGTGCCGCTGCGCCACCTCGGGCTTGCAGGGCTCGACCGACTTGGCACCGATCTGCCGCGCGAGGTTCTTGGTCGACACGGTGCGGTTGCCGTGCATCAGCACGATGAGCGGCTTGGCATCCTGGTCCTGCATCACCAGCGTCTTGATGACGGTGAACGGATCGAGCCCCAGCATCTCGGCGCCGCGCTGTGCGCCGCCGTGCTCCATGTACTCGTACGGATGCTCGGTGAAGGCGACCTTGTTCGCCCGCAGCAGTTGCGTGGCGGGCGTTTCGGAGACGTGGACTTTCTTGCCGCTCACGCCGCCGGGTCCCGGATGTCCCAGCGGATCTTGTCGATCTCGGCCAGGATTTCTGGCGACAGCGTGGTGCCGTACGCATCGATGTCCTCGTCCAGCTGCGCCAGCGTCCGCACGCCGATGATCGTGCTCGCCACCTGCCATTTGGTGTAGCAGAAGGCCAGCGCGAGTTGCGTGGGCGTGAGGCCGTTGTCGCGTGCGAGCTGGTTGTACAGGCGCGCGGCCTTCAGCGCGTCGGGGCGACCCCAGCGAAGCTTGCGCACCGACTCGTAGCGGGTGATGCGCGCTTCGGCGGGCGCATCGGGGCCGGTGATGCCGCTCTTGTCGTACTTGCCGGTGAGGAGGCCGTAGGCCAGCGGCGAATAGGCCAGCAGCGAAACGCCCAGCCGGTGCATCGTTTCGTCCAGCCCGTTCTCCACGCCGCGGCTCGCGAGGTTGTAGACGTTCTGCACCGTCGCCACGCGCGGCAGGCCGTGCTGCTCGGCCAGCCGCACGAACTCGTGCACGCCGTAGGGCGTTTCGTTCGACAGGCCAATCGCGCGGATCTTGCCGGCCTTCACCAGCTTGCCGAAGGTTTCGAGCTGCTCGTGGATCGGCGTCTGCGTCACTTCCTTGGCCGGGTCGTAGTAGATGTTGCCGAAGGCCGGCACATGGCGCTCGGGCCAATGGATCTGGTAGAGGTCGATGGTGTCGGTCTTCAGGCGCTTCAGGCTCGCCTCGCACGAGGCCACGATGTCGGCGGCCGTCATGCCCACGCCTTCGCGCACCCAGGGCGTGTTGCGCAGCGGGCCGGCGACCTTGGTGGCCAGCACGAGCTTCTGGCGCGCGCCGGGGTTGGCGGCGAACCAGTTGCCGATGATGGTTTCGGTGACGCTGTAGGTTTCCTGGCGGGTGGGCACCGAGTACATCTCGGCGGTGTCGATGAAGTCGACGCCGCACTCGAGCGAACGGCTCAGGATGGCGTGGGCGGTGGGCTCGTCCACCTGCTCACCGAAAGTCATGGTGCCGAGGCAGATCGGGGTGACGTGCAGGTCGCTCTGACCGAGTTGGATCTTTTTCATGCGCGGGATGCTACCGCCCTCCCCCGCAACGCGCTGGCCGCGCGGCCAAAGCCCGAGCGCGAGCTGTCGTCTGCCGGACTGCCCGAACGCGCCCCGCTCCTTATCATCGGCGCCCATGTACCAAGCCCTCCGTCCCTCGCGCAGCGAATTCGTGCCCGTGCGCAACCTCAGCTACCACGTACGCCTCTGGGGCCAGCCCTCGCCGGACCGCCCGCCGCTGGTGCTGGTGCATGGATGGATGGACGTCGCAGCCTCGTGGCAGTTCGTCGTCGATGCGCTGGCCGAGGACCGCTTCATCATCGCCCCCGACTGGCGCGGCTTCGGCCTCACCGACGGCGGCGGCGTCGACAACTACTGGCTGGCCGACTACCTCGCCGATCTCGAATGGCTGCTCGACCACTACGCGGGCGAAGGCGACGGCGCGCAGCCGGTCGACCTCGTCGGCCACAGCATGGGCGGCAACGTCGCGATGCACTACGCCGGCGTGCGGCCCGCGCGCATCCGCCGCCTCGTCAACCTCGAAGGCTTCGGCATGCCGTTTCGCAAGCCCGAGGAAGCGCCCGCCCGCTACGGCCAGTGGATCGACGAACTCAAGGGCTTGCACCGCGGCGAAAAGGCGCTTGCAAGCTACTCGGCCGTGGACGGAGTGGCCCGCCGCCTCATGAAGACCAACCCGCGCCTCACGCAGGACAAGGCCGACTGGCTCGCGAGCCACTGGTCGGCCGGCCACCTGCAGCCCGACGGCAGCACGCGCTGGCAGATCCTCGGCGAGGCGGCGCACAAGATCGTCAACGCGCACATCTTCCGTGTCGATGAAACCCTCGCGCTCTACGCGCGCATCACCGCGCCGACGCTGATGGTCGAGGCCTCCGACGACAGCCTGCACGGCTGGTGGAAGAACCGCTACACGCTCGATGAATTCCATGAACGCCTGAAGTCCGTGCCCTCGGTGCGCATCGAGCGGCTCGACGATGCGGGCCACATGCTGCACCACGACCAGCCGCAGCGCGTAGCGCGGCTGATCGAAGACTTCCTGGCCTAGCCTTTCCGGGTCGCGCGGCGCAATGCCGCGCGCGCCAGCAGCCGCGTGGAGTCGAGCGTCGGCAGCGGCGAATTCGCGTCGCTCATGATCAGCGGGATCTCGGTGCAGCCGAGCACCACCGCGTCGCATCCCTCTTCATCTTTCATGCGCTGCATCACGCGCTGGAAGGTTCCGATGGCCTCGGGCTTGAAGACGCCGTAGACCAGCTCTTCCATGATGATCCGGGCGATCTCGTCACGCTCCTCGAAGGTCGGACGAACATACTGCAGGCCGCGCGCCGAAAGCTTCTCGGGATACACCTCGCTGTCGGTCAGCCAGCGCGTGCCCGTGATGCCGATGCGGCGAAAGCCGCGCTGCACCGCTTCTTCGGCAACGCACTCCGCAATGTGCAACCAGGGCAGCGGCGAACGCCCTTCGATGAACGGCAGCGCCTGGTGGATGGTGTTGTCGGGGCAGACCAGAAAATTCGCGCCGATCTTCGCGAGCTTGTGCGCGGAGGCGAGCATCACTTCGCCCACGCCGCGCCAGTCGTCGCGGTAGATGTGTTCCATGTAGTCCGACAAAGACGGCGTGTGCATCGAGACCTCGGGATGCGCGTGCGGCCCGAGGAATTTCGCGCCCTCCACGCAAATGGTCTGGTAGCAAAGCGATGCGCCTTCGGCGGAGCAGCCGACGATTCCGATGTGCTGGGTCATGGCTGCATCCTACAAAAGGCGCCAAGCGATGTCATCGCCCCACCTGCCCTGCGATATCCGGCCAGCGGATATCCAAGCGCGCAAATCTTCGTTCGCACGGTGTGCACCGCCGCCTAGAGTGCCCAACTCCTTTTGCCGCCTCCGGAGTTGTCGTCATGCCCTCCCCTTCGCGCGCGCCGTCATGGCTGCGCCGCCTCGCCCCGCTGTCCGGCGGCCTCGCACTGAGTCTGCTCCTGCACGTTTCCGCCCACGCCGACGACCTGCGCGTGGGCTTCATGCCCGGCCCGTACCGCGACGCCTTCACCCATGGCATCGAGCCCCAGCTCAAGAAGCTGGGCTACACCATCAAGTACGTCGAGTTCAGCCAGGGCGTGCAGCCCAACGACGCGGTGGAGCGCGGGCAGATCGACGCCAACATCTTCCAGCACACGCTGTACCTCAACGCCACCAACAAGCAGCAGGGGTTCGATCTCGTGCCGGTGGTGCATGTGCCGACGCCGCCGATGGGCCTCTACTCGCAGCGCCACAAATCGCTAGCCGCGGTGCCCGACGGTGCGACCGTCACGCTGCCTTCCGATCCGGTCAATGCGGCGCGCGCGCTCAACATCCTCGCGGCCATCGGCTGGGTGACGTTGAAGCCGGGGGTCAGCCCGCTGAGCGTGTCGGAGCGCGACCTGGTCGGCAACCCCAAGCGGCTGAAACTGATTCCGCTGGAGGCTGCGCAGGCGCCACGCTCGCTGGCCGATGCCGACCTCGCCGCCGTGCAGGGCAACTTCGCCGTGGCCTCGGGCCTGAAGCTCACCGAGGCGCTCAAGCTCGAAGACATGACGCTGCCCTACGTGAACGTGGTGGCCGTCAAGCGCAGCAACGAGAACGCGAAGTTCGCCAAGGACATCGTGGCCGCCTACCAGTCGCCCGAGTTCCAGAAGTTCTTCAGGGCCAACCCGGTGTGGGCGGGCTACCGGCTGCCGGACTACTTCAGCCAATGAGCACCAGCAACGCAACACCGCGCAGGCAACTGCACCTCAACGTCAACATCCTGCATTCGGGCTTCGTGCCCTCGGCCTGGCGCCTGCCGGAGAGCGACCCGTGGGCGTTCGCCGACATCCAGCACTACATCCGCACGGCGCAGATCGCCGAAGCCGCCAAGCTCGATGCGATCTTTCTCGCGGACAACGCGGCCATCGTGGACCAGATCCACTTTCGCCCGATCACCGCACTGGAGCCCACCATCCTCCTGGCCTGCGTGGCTGCGGCGACGACGCACATCGGCCTCATCGCCACCGCCTCCACCAGCTACAACGAGCCCTACAACATCGCGCGCCGTTTCTCGACGCTCGACCACGTGAGCAACGGCCGCGCGGGCTGGAACATGGTGACCACGGCCGACCTGCCCTCGGCCCGCAACTTCGGCCTGGACACCACGCCCGACCACACGAAGCGCTACGCCCGCGCCTCGGAATTCGCCGACATCGTGAAGGCGCTGTGGGACAGCTGGGAAGACGACGCCTTCGTCGGCGACAAGGCCTCGGGCCGCTTCGTCGACCCGGCCAAGGTGCATGCGATCGCGCACCGCGGCGAGCACTTCGCGGTGCAGGGGCCGCTCAACCTGCCGCGTGCGCCGCAGGGGCATCCGGTGCTGGTGCAGGCCGGTGCTTCGGCCGACGGGCGCGAGCTCGCGTCGCGCCATGCGGAAGCCGTGTTCTCGGCCTCGCAGTCTTTCGAAGAATCACTGGCCTATGCACGTGCCCTGAAGACCCGCGCCGCCGAACTGGGCCGCGGCCCCGATGCGGTGAAGGTGCTCGCCGGCCTCACCACCATCGTCGGCGGCACCGAAGCAGAAGCGCGACGCCGCCGCGACGAATTGGTCGACCTGATCCCGTGGGACTACAGCCTCACGCGCATCGCCGGCACGCTGGGCATCACGCCCGACCGCCTGAAGCTGGACGAGCGCCTGCCCGACAACCTGCCCCTCCCGGGCAATGGCAACGGCAATCACACCTTTTTCAACGCGGTGGTCGCGGCTGGCCGCACGCACGGCTACACGGTGCGCGAGCTGATTCGCGAGCTCGCGGGCGGTGGTGGGCATCGCGTGATCGTGGGTACGCCCGAGCAGATTGCCGACGACATCGAGCACTGGTTCAAGGGTGGCGCGGCGGACGGATTCAACCTGATGCCCGATGCGTTGCCGCACGGGCTGCAGGATTTCGTCGACGGTGTGGTGCCGATCCTGCAGAAGCGCGGGCTCTTTCGGACCGAATACGAGGGGCGCACGTTGCGCGATCACCTCGGGCTGGCGCGGCCCGATGGGCGAGTGGCGGCGCAGCGGTTGGCGGCTTGAGCGTTGCTCTTCAGGGCGACGATCGCGCCGACGGGGTACCTTGCTCCGCGAATGTCCCCCGGGCTTCGCCCTCCTCCTTGATTTCGCTGCGCAAGGCACCCCATCGGCACGCTCGTTTTCAGAGCAGTGGTTGATCGGCCGTACACCAGCGACGCGTCCACGTGCGCAGGGCGTCGGGTGCTCCCCGCAGCGAAATCAAGGAGGAGGCCGCAGGCCGGGGGACATTCGCGGAGGGGAGTACCCGGCGGCCTGTGCACGCGCCCTGAACAAGGGCGGGGCGCTCACTCGTCGTCCGCGTCGTTCCCCGTCAGCGACAGCACTTCTTCGACAAAGGCCTCGAACAGCGGCAGCGCAGCCGGCAGCCCTTCAAGAGATTCCGCTTCTCCCGCATCGAAGAAATGCGGCTTGTCGGAGGGAATGGAAACCCACTCGCCCCCTTCGAACAGCAACCCCAGATACCCATCGGCAGTCGGCAGGTAGAACAGCCCCGCCCCATCGAGCGCGCGCTGTCCCTTCTTCGCCTTGTCCCGCCCCCAGCTCACGCCCTGCTTCGCAAGATGCTCGGTGATCCATCCGTCGCACACATGCGTGTCGCGCCAGTTGGCTTGGGCATCGAATACGGCGAGCACGGGCATGGGGCGTCCTTTGTCGGGGTCGGATTACTGCAGGAAGCTGGGCTTGGCGTAGCCCTGGAACTTGGTGTCGACCACCGTCTTGAATTCCTTCGAGTGGTAGGCCTCGACGATGTCCTTGGCCCAGGCCGAGTTCTTGTCGGCGGACTTCACCGCGACCACATTGAGGTAGTAGTCGGGCGTCTTCTCCAGCACCACCGCCTCGGTGAGCTTCAGGCCCGACGAGATCGCGAAGTTGCCGTTGATGATGGCGTACTCGGTGTCGCCCAGCGAGCGGGGCAGTTGCGCGGCCTCGAGCGGAATGAACTTGAGCTTCTTCGGGTTCTCGGCCACGTCCTTTTCGGACGCGCGGATCGGGTCCACGCCGGCCTTGATGGTGATGAGCTTGTTCTGCTCCAGCAGCACCAGCGCGCGCGCCAGGTTGCTCGGGTCGTTCGGCAGCGTCACGCGGTCGCCTTCCTTCACATCGGCCAGCGTCTTGCGCTTGGTCGAATAGATGCCCAGCGGCGCGATCGGGCCCTGCACCAGTTCGGCGAGGTCCAGCTTCTGGTCGGCCGAGAACTTCTTCAGGTAGACCTGGTGCTGGAAGAAGTTGGCGTCGAGCGAGCCCTGGGCCAGCGCGAGGTTGGGCTGCACGTAGTCGTTGAACTCGACCAGCTTCACCTTGTAGCCCTTCTTCTCGAGGATCGGCACGATGCCGAACTTCAGTTGGTCGTAGTTCGATCCGGCGGTGCCGCCGATCACGAGGTTCTTCTTGGCGTCTTGCGCCTGCGCCAGCGAGAGGCCGCCGAACGACAGCGCGACGAGGGACAGGGCGAGGACGGAGCGGCGCAGCAATGCGGTTTTCATGGAATGAGCAAAGAGAGGGAAAAGGAAAAAATCAACGCTTGTCCAGCCTGCGCGCCGTGGTGTTGCCCACGAATTGCAGGATCTGTACCAGCACCACCAAGAGCGCCACGGTGAGCACCATCACGTCGGTCTGGAAGCGGTAGTAGCCGTAGCGGATCGCCAGGTCGCCGATGCCGCCGCCGCCCACCACGCCGGCCACCGCCGAGTAAGAGAGAAAGCTCACGGCCAGCACCGTCAGCGCCAGCACAAGGCCCGAACGGGCCTCGACCAACAGCACGCGGCCGACGATCTGCAGTTCCGAGGCACCCATGGCATGCGCCGCCTCGATCACGCCGCGCGGCACTTCGCGCAGGCACTGGTCCACCAGGCGCGCCAGGTACGGAATGGCCGCGAACGACAGCGGCACCGCGGCCGCCAGCGGCCCGATGGAGGTGCCCGCGATCACCCGCGTGAACGGCACCAGCGCCACCAGCAGGATGATGAAAGGGAAGGAACGCACCGTGTTCACGAGCCAGTTCAGCACCAGGAACGCCGGCTTGTTCTCCAGCGACTGGCCCGGCCCCAGCAGGAACAGCAGGATGCCCAGCGGCCCGCCGATGAGCACCGCGGCCGAGAGGCCGATGGCCAGCATCATGAAAGTCTGGCCCGTGGCGGTCCAGAGCTCGGGAAGGATGGGGACGATGTTCTCAAACATAGGCCACCTCCTCGGCATTGCGGACGGATGAGGAACGCGGCTCGACCGGCAGGCGCGCCTCGCGCTCGCGGCGGCGCACCAGCTCGTCGATTTCGCGGCCCAGCGCGGTCTTGCGCTCTTCGCCCGACGCATCGACAACGGCGAACTGCTCGACCAGCCGGCCCTTTTCGAGGATGGCCACGTTGCGGCACAGCACCTCGACCACCGAAAGCTCGTGCGTCACGATCACGATGGTCACGCCGATCTTCTGGTTGATGTCGCGCAGCGTCTCGAGCAGCGCGCGGGTGGTTTCGGTGTCGAGCGCCGAGGTGGGCTCGTCGCACAGCAGCACCTGCGGGCGCGGTGCCAGCGCGCGGGCGATGGCCACGCGCTGCTTCTGGCCGCCCGAGAGCTGGGCCGGGTAGGTGTCGATCTTTTCGGCAAGGCCCACGAGGTCGAGGCATTCGCGCACCCGCGTGTTGATCTCGGCCTTGGAGTGGCGGCCGTGGATCTTCAGCGGGAAGGCCACGTTGTCGAACACCGTGGCGTTCTGCAGCAGGTTGAACTGCTGGAAGATCATGCCGATGTTCTGGCGCGTGTCGCGCAGCTCGCGGCGCGAGAGCGTGGTGAGGTCGCGCCCGCCGACGAGAACCTTGCCCGCATCGGGCCGCTCCAGCAGGTTGATGAGGCGCAGCAGCGTCGATTTGCCGGCGCCGCTCTTGCCGATCAGGCCGAACACGTCGCCCTGGTGGATGTCGAGCGAGAGCGACTGCACGGCATCGAACACCTCGCCGCTGGGCAAGGCAAAGGACTTCTGCACCGATTGAAGACGGATGACCGGCTGCTCCGCGTCGCCGCGGGCCGTATCAGGCGAATGGTTGGTCATGGAAAAGAGGCGCAGCCAGCGTGAAAGCCGGTCGCGGAGTTCGCAAAAAGGTGCCGAGTATGAAAAGAACGGCGCCAAAAGGGAACGAACAAATCGGCGCTTGCTTATGCACGAAAGCACATAAGCATTTCAAAACGCTGGCGGAGAACGCCATATCGATATGCGCATTGGTTCGTTCCAAAATGCGCCGGGCAATGCCACATTCGCGCCTTCATTTTTTGATTTCGCGCAACAACATGCACAGCAATTTCCGCCGCCGCACCCTGGCCCTTGCCGCACTGGCCACCGCACTTTTCGCCGGCAGCACCGCCTTCGCGCAGGACAAGAACACGCTCAAGGTCGGCGTCTCCGTCGGCAACGGCGAGCAGATCTTCGAAGTGGTCAAGAAGGTCGCCGCCAAGGACGGCCTGAACATCCAGGTCGTGGTGTTCAACGACTACCAGTTGCCCAACGCGGCGCTGGCTTCGGGCGACCTGGACGCCAACGCCTTCCAGCACCAGCCCTTCCTCGACAACCAGAACAAGGCACGCGGCTTCGACATCGTGCCCGTGGGCCTGACCATCACCGCGCCGCTGGGCTTCTACTCGCGCAAGATCAAGTCGATCGACCAGCTGCCCGAGGGCGCCTCGGTCGGCATCCAGAACGATCCGTCGAACGGCAACCGCGCGTTGTTGCTGCTGCAACAGGCCGGCCTCATCACGCTGAAGCCCGAGGCGGTGAAGAACAACAACGCCACGCCGCTGGACGTGGTGACCAACCCCAAGAAGCTCAAGCTGGTGGCGCTCGACGCGGCCCAGCTGCCGCGCTCGCTGGACGACCTGACCATCGCCTCCATCAACAACGACTACGCCGAGAAGGCGGGCCTGTCGCTCAACAAAGATGCGGTGATCAAGGAATCGCCCAAGAGCCCCTACGCCAACCTGATCGCCGTGCGCCGCGCCGACAAGGACAAGCCCTGGGCCAAGCGCCTGGTGGCGGCCTACCAGTCGCCGGAGGTGAAGAGCTTCATCGAGACCCAGTTCAAGGGCTCGCTGGTGCCGGCGTTCTGATCCGCGCGCGCGATAGATTTGTCCCTTGCCCCCTGTGCGCCCGCGCCGCGCCCAGGGGGCTTTTTGCTTTCTGGGCATGCGGTCTGCAGGTATCTTCCGGGCTCCAACAGATCACGGAGGGAAGAAACCATGTTTTCGAAACAGCGCCTCGCCACCGGTTTGGCCGCTTTGACGCTGCTCACCGCCGCCTCCACCACCGCCTTTGCCCAGCGCGCCACGGAGGCCAACCCCGGACAGATCAGCGTGACCGGCACGGCCGCCGTCCGCGTGGCGCCCGACGAGGTGTTCTTGACCATCGGCGTCGAGAGCCGAGACAAGAGCCTGCAGGCCACCACCCGCGACAACAGCGACCGCATCGCCAAGGCGCTGGCGGTCATCAAGCGCCACGGCGTGCCCGAGAAGAGCGTGCAGCTCAACTACATCCAGGTCGAGCCCGATTTCGACACCAACGTGAGCCGCATCACCCCCGTGGCCTACCGCGCGCACAAGAGCATCGGCATCAAGATCACCCGGCTCGACAGCTTCGAGCCCCTCCTGACCGACCTGTTCGCCGTCGGCGTCAACCAGGTCGAGAACATCGAGTTCCGCAATTCCGACATGCGCAAGCACCGCGACAAGGCCCGCGAACTGGCCGCGGTGGCCGCGCGCGAGAAGGCCGACGCCCTCACCTCCCAGCTTGGCGTGAAGCGCGGGCGGGCCGTACGGATCAGCGAAGACAGCGGCTGGCGCTGGGGCGGCTGGAGCGGCAGCTACCGGGGCGGCCAGAACCTGATGCAGCAGAACACGGTGCAGTCGGTCGGCAATTCCGGGGGCCAGGGCGGCGACAGCGCGGACGGCGACCTCTCGGTGGGCCAGATCAGCGTGACGGCCACGATCAGCGTCGATTTCCAGCTCGATTAGCCCCCTGATCGCACCGCAACGGCACCGGCCAAGGGGCCTTTGCCGCCCGTGAGAAAATGCCGGGTTCCCCCGAACACCAACCCTACACAGTCAGGACACCCCATGGACGCAGAACAGATCAACCAAATCGGCGCAATGCTCGCGGACCTGAGCGCCCGCACGGTCGATTTACGGAGGTATCTTTGACTACGATGCCAAAGCTGAACGACTGAGGACAGTCAACGCATCGCTCGAAGACCCGAACGTCTGGAACGACCCCAAGAAGGCCCAGGAACTGGGCAAGGAAAAGAAGTCGCTCGACGACGTGGTCGTCACGCTCGACCGGCTCACCAACGGCCTCTCGGACAACTCCGAGCTCTTCGAGATGTCGAAGGAAGAAGGCGACATGGACGGCTTGCAGTCCATCGCCGATGACGCCGCCGCGCTCGAAGCCGACATCAAGCAGCTCGAATTCCGCCGGATGTTCAACAACCCGGCCGACCCGCTGAACGCCTTTGTCGACATCCAGGCCGGCGCCGGCGGCACCGAGGCCTGCGACTGGGCCAGCATGCTGCTGCGCCAGTACCTGAAGTACGCCGAGCGCAAGGGCTTCAAGACGCAGATCGAAGACGAAACGCCCGGCGACACCGCCGGCATCAAGGGCGCGACCATCAAGGTCGAGGGCGACTACGCCTTCGGCCTGCTGCGCACCGAAACCGGCGTGCACCGCCTGGTGCGCAAGTCGCCGTTCGACTCCTCGGGCGGGCGCCACACCAGCTTCGCATCGATCTTCGTGTACCCGGAAATCGACGACTCCATCGAGATCGAGATCAACCCTTCGGACGTGCGCACCGACACCTTCCGTGCCTCGGGCGCGGGCGGCCAGCACATCAACAAGACCGACTCGGCCGTGCGCCTGACGCACATTCCGACCGGCATCGTCGTGCAGTGCCAGGACGGCCGCAGCCAGCACAGCAACCGCGACGTGGCGTGGAAACGCCTGCGCTCGCGCCTGTACGACCACGAGATGCGCAAGCGCCAGGAAGAGCAGCAGAAGCTGGAAGACAGCAAGACCGACGTGGGCTGGGGCCACCAGATCCGCAGCTACGTGCTGGACAACAGCCGCATCAAGGACCTGCGCACCAACGTCGAAGTCTCGGCCACGCAGAAGGTGCTCGACGGCGACCTCGATGTGTTCATCGAAGCCTCTTTGAAGCAAGGCGTGTAACCGATGACGTTGACGCACGGCAAGGTCGAAGCCTTCATCTTCGACATGGACGGCACCATGATCGACTCCATGCCCTGGCATGCGCGCTCGTGGGTGGAGTTCGTGGCGCGCCATGGGCTGAAGCTCGATGTGAGCGACATCCTCGCGCGCACCACGGGCCGCACCGGCGTCGAGTGCATGCACGAGCTGTTCGAGCGCAAGCTCTCCGATGACGAAGCCCAGGTGCTGGTGCACGAGAAGGAAGAGATCTACCGCGCCATGTTCAGCGACAACTTCACCGAGGTGGCGGGCTTCACCGCCTTCGCCAAGTCCGCCGTGGCGCGCGGCCTCAAGGTGGCGGTGGGCACGGCGGGCGACAAGCACAACATCGAGTTCGCGATGTCGCGCCTGAAGATGGACCCGCTGCCGCTGGCCATCGTCGGCGGCGACGAAGGCTTTTCGGGCAAGCCCACGCCCGCGATCTTTCTGGAAGCCGCGCGGCGCATCGGCGTGCCGCCCGAGCGCTGCATCGTCTTCGAAGACGCGCCCTTCGGCATCGAGGCCGCCCGCCGCGGCGGCATGCGTGCCGTGGCCGTGTGCAGCACCCATACCGCCGCCGAGCTTGCCGGCCCCCATGTGATTGCCGCGGTTCGCGACTACAACGAACTCGCCCATTCGAATTTTCTGGAGACCCTCGATGATGCTGCGTGATGCCCAAGGGCAACCCATTGCCATTCGCCGCGAAGACTATGCGGCGCCCGGCTACTGGATCGACACCGTCGACCTGACCTTCGACCTGGACCCCGCCAAGACCCGCGTGCTCAACCGCATGCGCCTGCGCCGCAACCCCGACGCGCCCATCCAGCCGCTGCGGCTCGATGGCGACGAGCTCAACCTCGCGCGCGTGCTCGTCAACGGCCAGGGCGCCTCGTTCCGCATGGAAGGCGACCAGCTCGTCATCGACGGCCTGCCCTACGCGGAAGAAGGCGACTTCGAGCTCGAGATCTTCACCACCTGCTGCCCCATCAAGAACACCAAGCTGATGGGTCTGTTCGTGAGCGAAGACACGTTCTTCACGCAGTGCGAGGCCGAGGGCTTTCGCCGCATCACCTACTTCCTCGACCGCCCCGATGTGATGTCGACCTACACCGTCACGCTGCGCGCCGCCAAGGCCGCGTACCCGGTGCTGCTGTCGAACGGCAATTTGGTCGAACAAGGCGATCTGCCCGAGGGCCGCCACTTCGCCAAGTGGGTCGACCCCTTCCGCAAGCCCAGCTATTTGTTCGCCCTGGTGGCCGGCAAGCTGGTGGCGCGCGAGCAGCGCATCACCGCCCGCAACGGCAAGGAACATTTGCTGCAGGTGTACGTGCGCGCCGGCGACCTCGACAAGACCGAGCACGCGATGAACTCGCTCATCAACTCCGTGCTGTGGGACGAAACCCGCTTCGGCCTGCCGCTGGACCTGGACCGCTTCATGATCGTTGCGACCAGCGACTTCAACATGGGCGCCATGGAGAACAAGGGCCTTAACATCTTCAACACGAAGTACGTTCTGGCCAACCAGGCCACCGCCACCGATGCGGACTACAGCAACATCGAAAGCGTGGTCGGCCACGAGTACTTTCACAACTGGAGCGGCGACCGCGTCACCTGCCGCGACTGGTTCCAGCTCTCGCTGAAGGAAGGCCTCACCGTCTTCCGCGACCAGGAGTTCAGCCAGGACCTGTGCGCCGACGCCTCGGCCCGCGCCGTGAAACGCATCGAAGACGTGCGCGTTCTGCGCACCGCCCAGTTCCCCGAAGACGCCGGCCCCATGGCCCACCCGGTGCGGCCCGACAGCTACATCGAGATCAGCAACTTCTACACCGTCACCATCTATGAAAAGGGTGCCGAGGTCGTTCGCATGATGCAGACGCTGGTCGGCCGCAAGGGCTTCGAAAAGGGCATCACCCTCTACTTCGAGCGCCACGACGGCCAGGCCGTGACCTGCGACGACTTCGCACAGGCCATTGCCGATGCCAACCCCGATTCGGAACTCGCCCGCCTCCTGCCCCAGTTCAAGCGCTGGTACAGCCAGGCAGGCACGCCCCGCCTTGCGGCGCACGGCGTGTACGACGCGCAGAACCGCAGCTACACGCTGAGCGTGGTGCAAAGCTGCCCGCCCACGCCGGGCCAGCCGACCAAGGAGCCCTTCGTCATTCCGCTGAACATCGGCCTGCTCGATGCCAACGGGCGCGAACTGCCGATCCAGCTCGAAGGCGAAAGCGACGTGACGCGCGGCACCCGCACCATCGTGCTCTCGCGTGCCGGCGAGCAACTCACCTTCGTGGGCCTCGACGCCGAACCCGTGCCGTCGATCCTGCGTGGCTTCAGCGCGCCGGTGATCCTCGACTTCGAGTACACCGACGCCCAGCTGCTCACCCTGCTGGCCAACGACCCCGACCCGTTCAACCGCTGGGAAGCCGGCCAGCGCCTGGGCCTGCGCGCCGCGCTGCAAGGCATTGCGGCCCTTGCCACCGACACCACCCCGGTGCTGAACGACGCCTACATCGACGCCATGCGCAGCGTGCTGCGCAACCCGCAGCTCGACGCCGCCTTCAAGGAGCTGGTGCTCACGCTGCCGTCGGAAACCTACATCGCCGAACAGCTCGACGTGGTCGATCCGCAGCGCGTGCACCTGGTGCGCGAAGCCATGCGCGCCCAGCTCGCCACCGCCCTCTTTGCCGACTGGGAGCAGGTGTACGAAGAGAACCACGACACCGGCGCCTACACGCCCGACCCGACCTCCTCGGGCCGCCGCGCGCTGGCCGGCATGGCGCTCAACTTCCTGTGCCTGGCGGCGCGCGCTTCGGGCGACACCGTCTGGCCCGGCAAGACGCTGCAGCGCTTCAAGGACGCGGGCAACATGACCGACCGCTTCAACGCGCTCAACGCGCTCGTGTCGTCGGGCCACACGCTCGCGGCGCAGGCGCTTGCACGGTTCCACGCCATCTTCAAGGACGAGGCGCTGGTCATCGACAAGTGGTTCTCGCTGCAGGCCGGCGCCAGCGACCGCGGCGGCGACATCCTGCCGCTGGTCAAGCAGCTGATGAAGCACCCCGACTTCTCGCTCAAGAACCCGAACCGCGCGCGCAGCGTGATCTTCAGTTACTGCAGCGCAAACCCTGGCGCCTTCCACCGCCCCGACGCGGCCGGCTATGTGTTCTGGAGCGACCGCGTGATCGAGCTCGACGCCATCAACCCGCAGGTGGCCGCACGCCTGGCGCGCGCGCTCGACCGCTGGAGCAAGCTGGCCGAGCCGTACCGCAGCGCCGCGCGCGAAGCCATCGCCCGCGTGGCCGCCAAGCCGGACCTCAGCAAAGACACCCACGAAGTCGTTACCCGCGCTTTGGCCGGTAACTGATCAAGCAGCAAGCAAGGAACACGAAAAGCACATGGCTCAACAACAGAAGATTTCCCTCACCCGCTACCTCGTCGAACAACAGCGCGCCGACGGCCTCATTCCCGGCCAGTTGCGCTTGCTGCTCGAAGTGGTGGCCCGTGCATGCAAGAGCATCAGCCAGGCCGTCAACAAAGGCGCGCTGGGCGGTGTGCTCGGCACGGCCGAGAGCGAGAACGTGCAGGGCGAGATCCAGAAGAAGCTGGACATCATCGCCAACGAAGTGCTCATCGAGGCCAACGAATGGGGCGGCCACCTCGCGGCCATGGCCAGCGAGGAAATGGACAGCATCTACGTGGTGCCCAACCGCTACCCACAGGGCGAATACCTGTTGATGTTCGACCCGCTGGACGGCAGCAGCAACATCGACGTGAACGTGAGCATCGGCACCATCTTCAGCGTGCTGAAGAAGCCCGACGACACCCCCGGCGTGCAGGAGGCCGACTTTCTGCAGGCCGGCACGCAACAGGTGGCCGCGGGCTACTGCATCTACGGCCCGCAGACCACGCTGGTGCTGACCGTGGGCAACGGCGTGGCCATGTTCACGCTCGACCGCGAGCAAGGCAGCTTCGTGCTGACGCAGGAAGACATCCAGATTCCGGCGGATACGAAGGAATTCGCGATCAACATGAGCAACATGCGCCACTGGGACGAGCCCATGAAGCGCTACATCGACGAGTGCCTGGCCGGCAAGGAAGGCCCGCGCGGCAAGGACTTCAACATGCGCTGGATTGCCAGCATGGTGGCCGACGTGCATCGCATCTTGATGCGCGGCGGCGTGTTCATGTACCCGTGGGACAAGCGCGAGCCCGAGAAGGCCGGCAAGTTAAGGCTGATGTACGAGGCCAACCCGATGAGCTGGCTGGTCGAGCAGGCCGGCGGCGCGGCCACCAACGGCAAGCAGCGCATCCTGGACCTGAAGCCCACCAAGCTGCACGAGCGGGTGAGCGTGATGTTGGGTTCGCGTAACGAAGTTGAGCGTTTGACCCAGTACCACGCCGAAAAGGCCTGATGAGGTGGCTATAATCTGAGGCTTCGCCGGTGTAGCTCAGTCGGTAGAGCAGCTCATTCGTAATGAGAAGGTCGGGTGTTCGATTCATCTCTCCGGCACCAAATTAAAAGCCCGCTGTCCTCAGGACGGCGGGCTTTTTGCTTTTGAGCTCAAGTTACGCGACGGGTGAGCCAAACGAAGCTAGATTCAGCCAAGAACACCACAAAGCACCCATCACGGGCTTGCAAAGCTAAGGTAGCATGCGCGCCAAAAGCCGGACGGAAGCTGATCCAACATGCAAGTAGATATTCAAACAGCACGACTTTGCGCGCGAGCCTTCACAAGGCCAACGATCGCAGCATTGGCTAACGGCAAGCCTCCAGCAGAAATATTTTCTTTTCTGAAAAATGCCAAAGGCATCGCGTCAAAATTCACTGTGGGTGAATTTTTCGCGGAGGCATTCAAAATAATTGAAAGCCATTATCGTAACGAATATTTCTTCAAAGCGGCAATTACCAATCGAATTGTGTTTGGTCGGCACAGCCCAAGAACTTGCTCTCTATCGGTTGAACTCCCAGTGGGAAATTCCATAGTTGATCTTGCAATATTCAACGGCACCTCAACGGCGTACGAAATAAAAACCAAACTTGATTCGCCGCGCCGCCTGATTACTCAAACACCCGATTACTTAAGAGTTTTTGATCGCGTATTTCTAGTTACTGCACCCGAGCTCAGCACTTACTATGCAGACGTTTGCGATAAGCGAGTTGGAATTCTTGCGTTAAATCACAGCGGCTCTCTCCGCATGATTCGAGAAGCATCGAGCAATACAGAGAGTCTAGATGCTCGCTCGATGTTTAGAGTCTTGAGAAGAAGCGAGTATCAGCCCGCCTTGGAAAAATATTTGCACAGGCCCATTGATCGCCCCAATGGCTTGATTGCGAGTCACTGCGAAAAATTATTCGAAAGCATTCCCAAATCAGACGCTCACGCTATTTACTTAGCGGCGATGCGCGCACGATTTACCAAACAATCTTTTGTAGACTTCATATCAACTTTGCCCAGCCACTTACGAGTCCTCGGCTACGCAACACCGTTAAACTCTGCTCAACAAAGTAAACTAATGATTTCACTTTCCAAGGGTTTTCAGCTAGATAATTGATTAATTTATAGGGCTAGGATTCCTCACTCAAAATGAGGAGTTGATAGATGTATAGCCCATATCTTTTCGCACGCGGATCGGAGTTACTTGCGCTTCGAGCTGTACTCGCTGAAGGGGGAGATCTATCGCGGCTCCTTCCGATCACTGAGCCAGTAGTCACCGATCTAGCGGCACTTCGTCGATGCATGGAAGCCTATGCCAAATCGAATCAACCGCTTGGTGTCGTTATAAACCCCTACCGCCATGAATTCAATGATGGCGGCGCTAGATCTGAAGCATTCAGGGCAGGTCTTCAAGATTTGTTTAGCAAACACCCAAACTTACTTCCCACCTATCGAGTTCATGCGGGGGTAACGATTGCAAAAGCGAAGAAGTTTTTCAACCTCTATAAAAACAGACCTGTTGTACTCGCATATCACAGTCCAACCTTAAGTCCTGCAGAATTGAAAAACTTGGCGGCAGCGCCAGAGATTATTTTCCACGTGGTAATGGACCAGTCGATCACTACCGATCAGTGGAGCGCAATCCCCTCAAAGAAAACAATTGATTTGCGCGATCATTTCAACAAACTACCGCGTAACGCAGATTATTCTGGTCGTGAATTTTTCACCGATCGCCACAAACTAATAGGGAAGAGTATTGCAGGTATCGGAGATTACGCTACCGTAGGTCGAAACTTGGACATTGGCGGAGGGCCTCCTGGAGCGATAGCAATACATCCGACTTATCGAAATAAAGCCGGCGATATTTGGATTGAGCATTTTGTATCAGACGAAACCGATCGAAGTGTTGGAGATATTGGCGCAAAGTTCCTAGACGCTGCTGGCAAACTCACCTTGGCCGTTGCAGATCGACCAAAGGAATTTGGCTTTAATTCGGCAATCTCGGAGTTTCAACGCCACGTAGAAGACGGAACTTTTCCGGGGCTAGGAAAAAACAAAGAGCATCAAATTCATCACCACATACGATTGATGCTGGAAACCATAGCGGACACTTAAGTCAGCCTCGAATGAATAATGCGCCGCAACGCTCAAAAAAGAGTTGGCGTTCAAAAAATTAATTCAGCCATTCTTTGAGCAGTTCATCAACTCGCTTTATAGAGCTGTACCCGGCTTGAATCAGGATATCGGCGATATCTCTCCCGCAAATAAAAACGATCGGATGCCGATCGCTCCGTACCTCTTCATAAGCCTGTCGAGCAATTACCGACGTCGTCACCAAGATGCCGAACTGCCGATGTCTGATACGCGAGATCAAGCGCGCGGTTTCTCGGACACCCACCGTATTTGCCGTCACGCCATTCGATGCAGGGCGATAGCACTTCGCCTCCAACGCGAACTCCGCGTAAACCGGGTCGCCGCTTAGTCCGAGCAAATATCTGCCTATCGCGTCCCGCCCACCATCGACGCTGCCTCTGGTGATCTCATCAATGATCACGCGCCGATCCGTCAGCTGATAAATCCGTGCAGCGAACGACTCGAAAGCGAGAGGCGAGTCTTTGAAGTGGGTCCAGACGCGCTCCAAGATCGCGGCTTTGAGCGGGGTGTCTGGCGTCTGCTCACTCTCCGTTCGGATCACCTTCGTAGGCTCAGAGGTCAGTGGGCTGTATGCGCCCGATTCAACCCAAGAGCGCCACGTACTGGGGGCGGTTGCCGAGGCGCTTTCTTGCGAGATGAGGCTGTCGATCCACGCGCGCGGAATGGTGGCTGCATTGAGCACAGTAAAGACCGCGCGGTAGTTCTGAAACCGTTCCCCCGAGGTTGTCTTCCACACGGCAACCAAGTCCTCCGTCATGGGGAGACCGGGAAACCCCGGCACGGCGAGCCCCTTGAATTGGACAGACCTACTGCTCTTCGCGGTTGGAGTCTTCGTGAAGACAAAGAAAGGCGGTAACTCCGCCCTCTTCGTTGCATCGCCGTGTGCCTTCTCGAACGCGGCCTTCAAAAGGAGATTCCCGCGCTTCGCCGTGTCATGAAGGTCGTGGCCCGGCGTGCGGTTGTCGCCGTAGTACACGAACTGTCCGGTATTCAAATCCAGGCGATCGGGCCAATCGCCTTCCTCGCCGCTCGAATAGAGCACGACGAATTTCTTCTTCACGCCCGAACCCGAAGCTCGAAAACCACCGAGATTGCCAACGCCAGGAAGGAGCTTGGAGATTGGGTCACTGCCGGTGTTGCCAGCACTCCCTCCCTCATAGATCGCATCCACCACAAGGTCGGCAGTCGGCAAGTCCTCGAAGCTGAATATGCGGGTCATGGTCAAAGCGGAGGTCAAAGGGGCAGCCAGAGCGGAGTCGAGAAGCCTGGCCAGAACCATTCCTCGCGATATGCCTGCAAGCATTAGATTTGACAATCTTGACCGATTTCGGGCCGCGTCCAGACTTTTCTCAGAGGGGAATCTGCCGATGGCGATTCAGCGCTAGATACACTCATTTCATGAAATCCCGTCTGAACGCTCGCGCCCAGCTCCGCACGGACTCGGGCAAACCAGGAGAACGCGTGTGACCGAGGAAGGCAGTTCAGGGCAAGGCGCCCTCCTCGTCGATGTCGCCCGACTCGCCGCGAAGCTCGATCAATTCGCCACCGAGCGCGACTGGGCGCAGTTCCACTCACCCAAGAATTTGGTGATGGCGCTGACGGGCGAAGTCGGCGAACTGAACGAGATCTTTCAATGGATGTCCGAGGCCGCTTCCAAAGAGGCCGGCCGAGACGCCCAAACCGCAAAGGCCGTGCAAGACGAGCTTGCGGACGTTCTGCTTTACCTCGTGCGCCTCTCTTCGGTCTTGGGCGTAGACCTTGACGCTGCAGTCCAGCAGAAGCTGAAGGACAACGCTATGCGCTATCCCGCAGACAAGGTCCGGGGCAGCAGCAAGAAGCACGGCCAGCCCGAAGCCGGCGAATCTAGGAAGGATTGACGTGATCGTCTACGAGGCCGACAAGAAGCAGTTTCTCAGCGACAACAACGACAGGGACATCGAAGACGTCATCCTCGCCAAGTACTTCAGCGCCACCGGCCGCAAGGTGCCAGCGGCAGAGATGAGGTCGTGGAAGGATTCACTTGGCTACATGTCGAAGGTCCTAAGCGATTCGGAAATCCCGAACGACGTCGGCGTGGCTGTAGAGCTTCATATCCCGCAAAGTTCCAAGCGCATCGACATCAGCCTGACCGGCCGGGGTCACGACGAGTCGAAGAACGTCGTGATCGTCGAGCTCAAGCAGTGGGACAAGGTGAAGGCCTCGACCAAGGACGCACTGGTGAGCACCTATCTTGGTGGAGGACACCGAGAGGTCGTGCATCCCTCGTACCAAGCGTGGTCCTATGCCTCGTTGATGGAGGGCTTCAACGAAGCCGTCTATTCCGGGGGCATCTCGGTTCAGGCTTGCGCGTACCTCCACAACTACGAACGCGATGGCGTCATCGACTCGGACCACTATGCCGGCTACATCGCGAAGGCGCCGCTGTTCCTCCGAGGCGAGTCCGAGCGAGGTTTGCTACGCAACTTCATCAAGCAGCACATCAAGTTCGGCGACCCGAGCGTGCTCTACGAATTGGTGAATGGCCGAATCAGGCCATCGAAGGCGCTCAGCGACAGCCTTGCGGGCTTGCTGAAGGGAAACGCAGAGTTCATCTTGATCGACGACCAGAAGGAGGTGTACGAGAACATCCTGGCCGCAGGTCGAGCTGCATCGAGCGCGAGCCCCAAGGTGGTGATCGTCGAAGGCGGGCCGGGGACTGGCAAGACCGTCCTTGCCATCAATGCACTCGTCACTCTGATGACCGCTGGTTTGAACTGCAAGTACGTCTCGAAGAACGCCGCGCCGAGGCGCGTCTACGAGACCAAGCTCGCCGGCACGATGACGCGCACGCGTTACTCCAATCTCTTCACGGGCTCTGGTGGTTTCATCGACACGCCCGCCGACCAGTTCGACGTGCTGATCGTGGACGAGGCTCATCGCCTGAACGAGAAGAGCGGCCTGTATGGCAACCTGGGCGAGAACCAAGTCAAGGAACTCATCGCCGCCGCCAAGTGCACGGTGTTCTTCATTGACGAGGACCAGCGCGTGACGCTGGGCGACATCGGCACCAAGAAGACCATTCGCGACTTCGGTATCGGCAGGGGCGCGGAGGTGTCGGAACACGAACTGGCATCTCAGTTCAGGTGCAGTGGTTCAGACGGCTACATCGCATGGCTGGACGACACGCTGGACGTTCGACCGACCGCGAACAAGACGCTCACTCCCGCCGAGTTCGACTTCAAGGTTTTCAGCACGCCTGACGAGCTTCACGCATCGATCACGGCGAAGAACACGTCAGGCACCGCGCGTGTCGTGGCCGGCTATTGCTGGCCGTGGACCAGCAAGAAAGACCCGAGGGCCTTCGACATCGTCATCGGTGACTACCGCAAGCGCTGGAACCTCGATGTCGATGGAAGCCTGTGGATCATTGCGCCGAACTCGATCAACGAAGTCGGCTGCATCCACACCTGCCAAGGGCTGGAGGTCGACTACATCGGGGTGATCATCGGGCCGGACCTGATCGTGCGCGATGGAAACGTCAACACCGTGCCAGCGGCACGAGACCGGTACGACAAGACATTGCGCGGCTACAAGGTTCGGGCCAAGGCCGATCCTAAAAAGGCCGCTGCAGAAGCCGACCTCATCATCAAGAACACCTACCGCACGTTGATGACGCGAGGCATGAAGGGGTGCTACGTCTACTGCAGCGACGAAGAGACCGCAGCTTATTTCCGCGCCCGGCTGTCACCCGGTGCGATAGCTGCGGTCCCGGCATGAGGATCGGAGATGGGGGACGATGCCCACCGCGATCCTTCAGGCCTTCTGCTGATCTAGCGCCTGGAGTCTCTTCAAGAGTTGTTGCGTGAGCCGGGCGATGTCGTCCGCCAAATCCGCCCCAATCCACATGAGGTTGCCTCGATGCCTCGCCCCAATCGCCTCGAACAACTCCTGCTCATCCCCGTAGCAGCAGTGCAGCAGAGATTGCAGTTGGGTCAACTTGTTCTCAAGAATGTCCGACGCGTCCGGGCCCCAAGTTGCGTCGTGGGAGGTGGGCGAGTTTTGCCCGGCGATAATTCGATCAGCCATTTGATGTGCTTTCCTGCAAAGTTAGTGCACGTTGATTGGTCAGACGGCCATGGTGTTAGCGCACCTTGGCCGTCGCCTTTTCTGCCTCACATCGACATCGCTGCGGTGTGCATTTCGATGTCCCGCCGTGAGGCGCGGCGGTCGACAAATATAAGAACAGAAGCGCTTCAACGGAGCACTTGCGCAGCGAGCAAATTGCGCATCGCGCCAACTTTGCCCACATCGGCAAACCAAAACAAAATGCCTTCCGTCGCGGCAATAAACCGGCAATGAATCGACCGACATGCAAGACGCACTCATCACCCCCGTCAGCCCCGCCACGCATCCCGCATTGGGCACAGCGCTCAAGCGCTGGCGCCTGCTGCATCGCGTGAAGCAATCGCACGCGGCCGAGCTCTTCAACGTCAATCAATCGACGATCTCGCGCTGGGAGTCCGGCACGCAGGCGATGGAGCCCGCCGAGCGCGCACGCGCCGAGGCGCTGTTGTCGGCCCGGCTCGATGCGGCCGCCGACCACGCGCTGGCCAGGCTCGTCAACGAGAGCCCGCGGCCGGTGCATCTGGTGTGCGACATCACGCATCGCCTCTTGGCCTCGTCCGCGCGCAGGGCCGCCGAGTTCGGCGCGCCGCTCTCGCTGCTGCTGGGCCGCTCGCTCTGGCGCTATGCCACGCCGGAAATCGCGGGCAAGGAGGCGATGCTCGACGGCATCGGCTGGCGCGATGCGCTCGCGCCGCCCTCGCTGGAGTTCGCGACGGGCACCAACAGTTCGCCGCTCGTGCCCATTGCGCAGAGCCGTTGCCGATGGACGCGGCTCACGCTGTCCGATGGGACGTCGGCGCGGTTGGTCGAAACGCTTTGATGATGATGACGATGATGTTGACGATGACATGACGCCGATGGCGGCACTGCCTGGAGGGGCGGGCCGCGGGCGCCCGGCCCTTCATGGGGATGCTGCAAACTCCTCGCTTGCGGCCTCGTCCGCCCGTCGTCTGCCCCTCACCCATCTTCCGGAGCCCGCATGGCGTCTTCTTCCTCGTCTCCTCTCGCTGCCCCGCATCCGCACTACGACCGCCTGATCGCCGCCGCCCGCGCCCTCCCCCCGCTGCGCGTCGCGGTGGTCCACCCAGTCAACGCGGTGTCGCTCGAAGCGGCGCTCGCCTCCGCCGCGCTGGGCCTCATCGCGCCGACGCTGGTCGGCCCGCGCGCAAAGATCGAGGCCGCGGCACGCGAGGCCGGCGCCGACATCTCGCACCTCACCATCGTCGATGCGCCGCACAGCCACGCCGCGGCCGACGCCGCCGTGGCGATGGCCCTGCGCGGCGAGGTCGATGCGTTGATGAAGGGCAGCCTGCACACCGACGAGCTGATGGGCGCGGTGGTGCGGCGCGAGGGCGGGCTGCGCACCTCGCGGCGCATCAGCCACTGCTTCGTGATGGACATTCCGGGCCACGCGCAGCCGCTGGTGATTTCCGACGCGGCGATCAACATCGCGCCCACGCTCGAAGAGAAGGTCGACATCGTGCAGAACGCCATCGACCTCGCGCATGCGCTGCACATGCCCGCCGTGCGGGTGGCGATTCTCTCGGCCACCGAAACGGTGAACGCCAAGGTGCCCTCCACGCTCGACGCCGCCGTGCTCTGCAAGATGGCCGACCGCGGCCAGATCACCGGCGCGCAGCTCGATGGGCCGCTGGCCATGGACAACGCCATCGACGCCGAGGCCGCCCGCATCAAGGGCATCGTCTCGCCGGTGGCCGGCCGCGCCAACGTGCTGATCGTGCCCGACCTGGACGCGGGCAACATGCTCGCCAAGAGCCTTACCTTTTTGGGCGGCGCCTATGCGGCGGGCATCGTGCTGGGCACGAAGGTGCCGGTGATCCTCACGAGCCGCGCGGATTCGGAATCGGCGCGGCTGGCGTCGTGTGCGGTGGCGTCGATGCTGGTGAAGGCGGGGAAGGATCGGTTGATCAAGGCGGTGGGGTAGCAAGCAAGTCACCGTCCCGTCACGCATATCTCATGCGTGGACATCGCCCCATCGCCTGCCTACGATCTCCCGCGATGAACATCGAGCAACTCAAGGGCAAGCTCGCCTTCCTGCGCGAGGCGGAAAAACTCAAGGACGTGCTGCGCAGCGGCCGCACCTCCTCCGGTCGCGCGGAGAGCACGGCCGAGCACAGCTGGCGGCTGTGCCTCATGGCGATGGCATTTGAAGAAGAGCTGGCCGGGCTCGACCTGCTGCGCGTGCTCAAGCTGTGCGTGGTGCACGACCTGGGCGAGGCGATCCACGGCGACATTCCTGCGGTGAGCCAGGGCGCGCACCCCGACAAGAGCGAGCGCGAGCGCCGCGACCTGCTCACGCTGATGGCCCCGCTCGACAGCAAGCTGCGCGGCGAACTGCTCGCGCTGTGGGACGAGTACGAAGCCGCGGCCTCGCCCGAAGCCAAGGCGGTGAAGGCGCTCGACAAGCTCGAGACGATCCTGCAGCACAACCAGGGCGCGAACCCCGACGATTTCGACTACGCCTTCAACCTCGGCTACGGCCGCAAGCACACGGGCACCGCGCCGCTCTTCAGCGCGCTGCGCGAACTGGTCGACGACGACACGCGGCGGCGCATCGTGCCGCTGCTGATTCGCGAGGAGCGGCCGGCGGATGCGGCAGCCATCGAGCAGGTGACCGTGGCCGCGTTCGCGAATGCGGCGCACACGAGCCATACGGAGCAGTTCATCGTCAACGCGCTGCGGCGGGCGGGGCAGCTCACGGTGTCGCTGGTGGCGCAGGTGGGTGAAGAAGAAATCGTCGGGCATGTGGCGGTGTCGCCGGTGTCGATTGCTTCTTCTTCAGCGGCCGAGGGCTGGTATGGGCTCGGGCCTATCTCGGTGTTGCCGGGGCGGCAGGGCCAGGGCATCGGGGCAAAGCTGATGACGGCTGCGCTGGCCCGCCTGCAAGAGGCGGGTGCGGCGGGGTGCGTGGTGCTGGGCGATCCGGCGTTCTATGCGCGCTTCGGCTTTGTCGTGCGCGCGGGGCTGGTGTTGCCCGGCGTGCCTGCGGAGTACTTCCAGGCGGTTTGTTTTCGCGGCGCGTGGCCCACCGGCGATGTGAGCTATCACGAGGCCTTCAACGCCACGCAGTAGCCGCCGCGCCGATCTACGCGTTCCTGCGCAGCCATCGCCTGCGGCGGCTGCCCGAGCGCCCTCAGGAACATGCGTCGCATGCGCGCTCCTTGTCCGCGAGCAGGGCCGAGTGCTGCATTTGCCCGCCGCCTTGGTGCGGGAGCGAATTGCGGATTTTGGCCCCTCACAGGCAAGGCCTGAAAGCGCGTCACGGAGCACGCAGCAAGCTGGCGCAAGCACACTCAAACGTGGCGAAAAACACACGAAATATGTTTCATTAATGTAAGTAACAGATGTTTTTAAGGCATTTATCACACTAAACTTACACTTTTGAAACAACTCCACGTGGTCGATGCGCGCTTTTCTATCGCTGTATGCAGGTGCGCGTCGCCTCGGTCTGGTGCTTTGCTGTGGCGCCATGCTCCTCGGCTCGAACGCCTCGGCTGGCCTGAACGAAGTCGGCAAGGCGCCGCCCAGCGTTCATCGGCTGAAGTTGTTTGTTGATCCGCAACTGGCCGACGACATCGGTGCCGCGGAAGCGGGCCGGCGCCTGGCGCAGTACGTGGCCGACGTCAACACGGTGTTCACTCGCGAGACGGTCCGCAGCTTCGTCTTTGACCCGGTCAACGACCTTCAGCTGATAGCCCCGGCCGCGGCCCCGCAATGCAGCCACAGCGGCCTGGTGAACGGCGAGATCGTGGTGTGCATCTCGAAATCGACCAAGGGCTACAGCCACGGCGGGCTCGCTGCGAGCTGGACCTTTCCGCAGAAGGGCGTGGCCTGGAACCTGAACTGGATCGCGATTCACGACCCGCTGCGCCTCTCGCGCGCCATCACCAAGGCCGCGCCCGAATCCACCGAAAAAGACTACCTGGGCCGCCAGCTCAAGACGCTGCTGCACGAGCTGGAGCATGTGTTCGGCGCCGGCGCGGGCGAGTACTACAACGCCTCGGCAGTGAAAGACACCACCGGCACCGCACCGCAGGCCGACCTGGCGCTGATGAGCGACACCGACCGCTACTGGTGGACACGCCAGAGCTGGCGGCTCGACCCGCTGCTGGGCACGGTGTTCGAGCAGCGGCGCGACCCGGCGACGAACCGTGTCATCACGCTGAACATGATCCGCTTCACGGAAGGGACCAAGGCCAACATCAACACCGACTGGAGCGACTGGCCGAAGTACGGCACGTCGAAGTTCATGGCGGGCACGACGGCGACGCAGGTGCGCATCACCGATCGCGGAACGGGCGCCGCATTGCCGGGCGCGCAGGTATCGGTGTGGCGCAATGCCGGCACGTCGACGGAGCAGCCGATGGTGTTGCTCGCGCAGGGCGTGGCGGATGAGGCGGGCCGCTTTGCGTTCGACTGGGCGTGCGGCTTCACCTGCTTCAACAGCGCGAAGTCGACGCTGTTGGTGAAGGCCTCGGCACCGGGGCGTTCGCCGACGGCGAGCTGGTTCACGATCTTTGATGCGTTCGAGCAGAAGGCGGTGAAGGGGCAATCGACGTTCACCATCGACATGTCGCTCGGCGGCGTGGACAACGTGCCGCCGACGGTGTCGGTCTCGGCGCCCGCAATGGCAACGCTGGGGCAGCCGGTGACCATCGCACCGGCCGTGGTGGACAACGTGGGCGTGTGGGGCGTGAAGGTGGCGGGGGCCGGTGGCATTCCGATCTGCACGTTCGAAGCGCCCCCCTTCACCTGTACATGGACGCCGATGACGCCGGGCATGCAAACGATTCGGGTGATCGGCGTGGATGCGGCGGGCAACTCGGCGATGGCGACTGCGAATGTGATGGTGAATGCGCCGACGGATATGGCGCCGCCGGTGGTGTCGGTGGCGGTGCCGGCGGCGACGGGGGTCAGTAAGACGACGACGCTTTCCGCTGCGGCGCAGGCGAATTCAGGGATTGCGGAGCTTCAATTCATCGTGGATGGCAAGACGCTGTGCACGGTGAAGACCGCGCCGTACACGTGCAACTGGACGCCTGGGGCGGCGGGGTACGCGAGCATCGAGGCGCGGGCGGTGGATGCGATGGGGAATGTCGCGAGCGTGTCGGCGAACATGCAGGTGAATGCGCAGGTCACGCCGTATCGGGCGTTGGCGATGAAGGATGGGGAGAAGGATGTGGCGGAGCAGTTGTTGACGCAGGCTGCTGCACCAGCGGCGGTGGTCGTGCCGAAGGTGCGGACGGCTGTGGCTTTGCGGGAGCGGAGTGGGTCTTGAGGGTGAGTGACCGGCCGCCCGCGCATCAGGTGGGTCAGTATCTGAAATAGAAGGTGCCGTATTCGCCGGGATCTCCGGGCTTGCGTTGCGCCTTCGATGTCTTGACCAGATCGATCTCGCCGGGGTTGGGCCAGCCAAGAGTTGCGAAGACCTTTTGCGCCAACCGGACGAAAGGCATCCACTTGCGCGCAAGGCTGATGGTCATGAGCCCGAAGAATGCGTAGGAGCCCAGAGCGGCATAGTGAAATCCTGTCGCCATCGTGGGAAGGAAATCCTCTGCCGTCAGGAAAACCAGAAATGCAATGAAAACCAGCCATATCAAAACGCCGAAGAACCACCACTTGACCGCATTTTTGATGTGCCGCGCTTTTCCCCGAGAGCAATGCGGATACAGCGCAACGATGCGGTCTACGGGTCTCGCGATGCCTGCTGTTTCATAGTGATCGTCTCGCCACTCGGCAACCACCTCAACCTGATCGCCCTCCTTGAACGGGCTTCGCCACACCCAACCCTTCACGGGCTTGCCATCGAGTTCGAACTCCACGTAATCGGCTTCTTCCTCGGTCGCCGTGGCATTGGCGGCCGTCGCAATAGCCTGTCCGCTCAGGCCCGCGATGCCGGCCGCGATGGCAACCACGCCGAGCGCCGTGCGGTCGCTGTCGGTGAACACGAAGCTCGCCTCGGCGCGCGCGCACCGGTAATGGGTGATGGTGCCGGTCAGCTTGACGAGGCCTGCCTCAGGCTGAGGTGTTGTTGTCATTGAAAACCCATTTCCTTCAACGTTTCGTGCAGCGCCTTGTCTTGCGCCTCGGCGGTCTTGTAGCCGCCAGTGCTGCGCTTCTTGCCGAAGGCCGAATGGTCGATCCATTTCTCCAGCGCATCGGGGGTGACCCACCAGATGATGACCTGAATCGCAAAGGCGCCAACGGTGATCCATCCGCCCACGGCCATGCCCAGGACGCGAAGACCGATGAAGGC
Organism: Variovorax boronicumulans; assembly: GCF_030812215.1. GTDB lineage: Bacteria > Pseudomonadota > Gammaproteobacteria > Burkholderiales > Burkholderiaceae_C > Variovorax > Variovorax boronicumulans_C. The sequence continues at coordinate 193,711 of NZ_JAUSSG010000012.1, forward strand.
GGCGGCGCGGGCGCCGACGTTGCGCACGGCAATGCCAATGACCGCCCTGCCTGTGATCCGGGCAATGAAGGGGGCAGAGTAGGTGAACGTTACGGCTAGCGTCATGACGCCCGACGCGATGCCCAGGCCACCTTTCATGACATACAGCCAATAGAGGGCCGAATAGCCGTCCTTGCCGCTCTTCCCTGCATCCCGCAAATCCAACCCGCCTCCAATGAACGAAGCGCCCGAGCTCAACACGCCACCCCATGTCTTGAGCGCTTGATACCCCCAACTCGCGTTGCCCATGCTCGGCAGGTTCTTGGCCACGGTGGCACCGATGTCGAACATGGCACTGGTGATGGCCATGCCCGAGGCCACCAGGCTGAACCAGCTCTTCATGTCGTTCTTCTGCTGGCAATCCGCCAGCAGCTTGGCGAAGTTCATGCCTTCGATGAGACCGACCACCAATGCCAGGCGCGCATCCTTGATGGCGCTGCGCGATGACTCACTGCCACTGCTCCTGAATTTCTGCCATTCGGCGCGCAGGGCATCGGCCTGGGCGCTCTTGATTTCGGGCGTGCCCGCGGCGAGAAAGGCACGTGCGGTGCGCAACCGCTTGAGGGTCTGTTCGCGCAGCAGCCCTTCGGCTTCGGCCTGCTTCAGGATCAGGTTGGCCGAATCGGCCGGGTTCACGAAGGCACGGATGCTGAAGATGTGCTGAATGATCTTCTCGCTCGCGTAGTCGGCCAGCTTGTCGATGCGGAAGTACCGAAACACCGCATCGCCCACGCTGATGGCGAACTTGTCGGTTCCGCGCATGTTGATGTGCTTGAGGCGGGCACCGAAGGCTACCGACCCCGCTTCCGATGCAGCCTTCGTGTTCCCGTCGAAGACGCTCTGCGCCTTCTTGTAGATATCGGCAAAGGCCTTGAGGCTCTTGTTGGTGTAGTTGACCCAGGTCAGCGTTGTGGCCAGGCTCTGGTGCTCCTTGTGCTGCTTGGCCTCCGCCAACGCCGCATCCAGTTCGGCCCTGGCGCTCTTCTGATTGAGCGCGACCACGCGCCACAGCAGATTGGTCTCGACCGACGCCTTGCATTCCCGGACCCAGGCATCGATTTTTTGCGCGCCCGCCTTGCATGAGCCGATGCCGAACATGGCTTCGCCAACGGCCTCCCCGAACAACAGGCCGTCCTCGATGTTCTGGCCGTGAAAGTCATTCAGGGTATCCAGGAGGAGCGGGGCCTCGAGCCAGTGAACGAGCGGAATCGTGCGGCGGTCGATGATGGCTGCCGCTTGCGCTTCGAACTGCTTGAGCTGCTTCTTGAACCTGTCGAGGGCCTTCGGATCGATCCGGTCCTGGTATTTGGGCCAAGCCTGCTCGCGTGCACTTTTTCCGAATGCATCGGCAGTCGCCGGTGCGGACTTTTTCAGGCTCGCAGTGAGAGCTCGCATCTGCTCCAGCTGACCGCGCAGGTATTCGTCGTCCGGCGAGTACTTCAGCTTTTCTTCCAGCTCCTTGATGCCTTCCTGAAGCGGCCCGTCTTCGACGCCTTTGCGGATGTATTCCTCCGCCTGCGTCTGCGCCCGATCCTGGATGACCTTCTTGAGACCGTCGTAGGTGTTGAGTGCATCGGCTTGCAGCTGGCGCTCGATTCCATACTTCTTGATCCACCCGGCCGCATCGTTTCGGAAGCCGTTGAGTTCGTGCGTGACGCCGATGGCATCCCACAGTGCCAAGACGTGCGGCTTGTTCGGCTTCTTCGGCGTGTCAGTACGCTGGCCGCGATTCTCCATGTGCTTGGCCGTCGCGTCGGCCATGCCGGTGCGCAGGTGCCAGGGATAGCGGGTGCTCATCTGCGCGAGCCTGGCCGCGCTGTAGCTGCCGTCTTCGTTGCTCAGGGGCGCGACATTGCTGTTGAATGGCAATGGCGCACTGGGCGTCGATGGCGCGTACTCCAGCACCGTTTCGAGTGTGGCCTTGTCGACGATCTGACCGTGGCTGTGCTTGGCACCGGATGCCATCACCGGCGGTTGAATGGTCTGCATGCGCTTGTTGCGCAGCTTGGTGTTGGTCTCGTACTCCTTGAGGGTCTCCTGGCTCCACTTGTATTCGCTGTAGGCGATCCAGGTGGCGCCGCACGACTCGGGCTTCTCGATCACGAGGTAGTGAACCTGCGTGTTCACGCTGCCGTGCCGCGAGCACGAGAGTTTCGGCGTACTTTGGGGCTGTGCGGATTGCGGGTCGGCTTGCCGAATCAGGCTGCCGTCCTCGCCCACTGCATAGCACTCCCACTGTTTCGATCCACGCGCGTTCTTGGCATAGAACAGGTAGAGAAAACCGGTGCGCAGGGTGCGCAATGCGTACTGGAAGTCATCGCCCAATGCCACGCTCGTCACCCGATCGCCACTGGCCCATGCCGGCAACGCGGGGTTGATGTTCTTGGGCACCACCGCATAGCGCACGGGCAGGATGGGCAGGCCAGTGGCCTTGCATTGCTCGCAAAGGTTGATGGGATTGGGTGGCATTGATTTCCCTTGATTCCTGAGAGGCCTGGCCTTGCCGTCGCTGCTGCGTGTCAGCTGGTGGCGACCAGAGCGCATTCATGCGCGATGCGCTGCCACGCCTGCTCGTCGATGTCGTCGACCAGGCCGGTGAAGTAGTCGTCTGCGTTGCGCCCTGCCAGCCTGGCTTGTACCAGCGCATGCGCATCGAATTGCGGATGGATCTCCAGCGCATACCGCGCATAGGCGGCCTGGTCGCGCCGATCGTTGAATCCGGCGGCCTGCGCACGGCGCACGGCGGCGTGCGCACCCATGCAGAGCTTGTCAAAGCGCTCGCCGACAGCTTGAGCCTGCCCCCATTCGCGAAGCGCCAGATTGAGCGGTCCGATGCAGGCGATGTCCTGCCACTGCGCGGGACTCAGCTGCAATGCGGCCGGCGCATCGCTTGTTGTTCCGGCCGCATCATTTCGCAGCGCCGTCAATCGGCCGGCCGGGTCGAGCAACCAGAAGGTCTCGATGGGGCCGAGCAAGGCACTGCGCTGAGTCGGCGCGAGAAAGGACCAGAGCCACCACAGCGTGGCGGGGTCCTGCAATCGCAGCCAGGTGGCCAGTCCAAAAGGCGACGGGTGCTGCAGCATGACCGACGCCAGATGCCGCGCCACCGTGGCAATCGACGCCCGGCTCGTCAACCATCCGGATATCCGGCGGCCCGTACCGGACTGCAATGCCTCGGGCGCCAATTCTTCGTACGCATCCTGGGCACTTTGTTCGAGCAACACACTGTCTTCGAACTGCGCAATGCACAAAGGCACCAGCACGGGGAAATGCGAGGGGTTCACGTTCGGATACGAAAGCCTGACACGGGTCTGCTCGATCTGCGAGTAACGCTCCCACAGCGCATCGTCTTCCGTGATCGGACGCGGCACCGCGTCGAGAAGCAACATGCAGTCGGCATTCGGCCTTGGATTGATCTGCGCATGCAGGTCGAGGCTGATTCGCGTGGCTTGCTCCAAGGTGTCGATCATCTTGGCTTCAGCCCAGCGTCACGGTGGGATCTTGCTGCGCCGCTGCACTCTCCACGCTGGGATTGCAGCCTTGATAGCTGGCCTCGCCCAACGAATTGCTGCTGCTGTCTCCCGCCGGCCCGACGAAGTTGTGCATCCCCCTGAACGTCACCTTCCCTGGTGCATGGATCTTGATGCTTGACCCTTCGAGCTTGATGTACGCCCCCGCGCTGGTCAGCAGCACGTGCGTGGGCGCCTCGACATCCACGTTCTTCGTCGTGCTGGCGATCGTCACCTTCTTGTCCGCCGCGATCTTCGTCGCGCCCTTCTGGCTCTGCAGCGTCACGCTGCCGCTGGCTGCATGCAGCGCAATGCCCCTCTCCTGGTTAGGTTCACCGCCCTCGCCAGCCTTCGCCCCCAAGGTGTACAGGCTCACCCCCTTGGCCACGCTCACCGCGATCTGCCCCTGCGCGGGCACGTCGATGTCCTGATTGGCCACGATGGCCGTGCTCTTGCCGCTGACGGCAATCGCCTCCTTCGGCGTCACGAAGCCGATGCCCATCGGCGCGCTGAACTGCAGGTGCGGCTCGCTGTAGGCGGTGACACTGCCCTGACCGCCTTCGGTGGTCTTGATCTCGCCCCCGCCTGATTGCGCCGCGCTGCCTTCCTGCGTCGCCCCCAGCACGTCGGCCACGTGCTTCAGTGCCTCGATGGCGGGCAGTTTGTCCGGTGCCTCTTCACCCTTGATCTGCGCCTTCTGCGTCTGCGCACTCTTGGCCAGCGAAGTGGCGAGTTCTTCGGCCTGTTTCGT
>NZ_JAUSSG010000013.1 GCF_030812215.1 Variovorax boronicumulans
TGGGGCATCGGGCCGTCAGCGGCCGAGCACACCAGGATGGCGCCGTCCATCTGGGCAGCGCCGGTGATCATGTTCTTCACATAGTCGGCGTGGCCGGGGCAGTCCACGTGAGCGTAGTGGCGGTTGGCCGTTTCGTACTCGACGTGCGCGGTGTTGATCGTGATACCACGGGCCTTTTCTTCGGGCGCCGCGTCGATCTGGTCGTAAGCCTTGGCTTCGCCACCGAACTTGGCCGACAGAACGGTTGCGATCGCAGCCGTCAGCGTCGTCTTGCCGTGGTCAACGTGACCGATCGTGCCCACGTTCACGTGCGGCTTGGTGCGGGTGAATTTACCTTTTGCCATTTTTCAATCCTTGAAAGAGCATTCCCGTGTATTGGTTTTATGTCTGCACCCGATTGCTGGTTCGCCTCGCACGGGAACGCGGCGGCACCGGATCGCAGACAACGAGGGCCGCGCACCGCGCAGCCCTGCATTCTTCAAAAACTTACTTGGCGCGAGCAGCCACGATGGCTTCGGCAACGTTACGGGGAGCTTCAGCGTAGTGCTTGAACTCCATCGTGTACGTGGCACGGCCTTGCGACATCGAACGCAGCGTGGTCGAGTAGCCGAACATTTCCGACAGCGGCACTTCGGCCTTGATGGACTTGCCGCCACCGATCATGTCGTCCATGCCCTGCACCATGCCGCGGCGTGAGGACAGGTCGCCCATCACGTTGCCGGCGTAGTCTTCGGGCGTTTCGACTTCCACAGCCATCATCGGCTCCAGGATCACGGGGTTGGCCTTGCGGGCACCTTCCTTGAAACCGAAGATCGCGGCCATCTTGAACGCCATTTCGTTCGAGTCCACGTCGTGGTACGAGCCGAAGTGCAGCGTGACCTTGACGTCCACGACGGGGTAGCCCGCCAGCACGCCTTGCGTCAGCGCTTCCACAACGCCCTTTTCCACCGCGGGGATGTATTCGCGAGGAACCACACCGCCCTTGATGGCGTCGACGAACTCGAAGCCCTTGCCTGCTTCCTGCGGCTCGAGCTTCAGAATGACGTGGCCGTACTGACCCTTGCCGCCCGACTGGCGAACGAACTTGCCTTCGGCATCTTCGACGGTCTTGCGGATCGTCTCGCGGTAAGCAACCTGGGGCTTGCCCACGTTGGCTTCCACGCCGAATTCACGCTTCATGCGGTCCACGATGATTTCAAGGTGGAGCTCGCCCATGCCGGCGATGATGGTCTGGCCCGATTCTTCGTCGGTCTTGACGCGGAACGACGGATCTTCCTGAGCGAGACGCTGCAGGGCGATGCCCATCTTTTCCTGGTCGGCCTTGGTCTTGGGCTCAACGGCCTGCGAGATCACCGATTCCGGGAACACCATGCGCTCGAGCGTCACGACGGCTGCCGGGTCGCACAGGGTTTCGCCCGTGGTGACTTCCTTCAGGCCCACGCAGGCGGCAATGTCGCCGGCGCGGATTTCGTTGACTTCTTCGCGGTTGTTCGCGTGCATCTGCACGATACGGCCGATACGCTCCTTCTTGCCGCGCACCGGGTTGTAGACGCTGTCGCCCTTGGTCAGCACGCCCGAGTAGACGCGCACGAAGGTCAACTGGCCCACGAACGGGTCGGTCATCAGCTTGAATGCGAGCGCCGAGAACTTCTCGTTGTCGTCAGCCTTGCGGGTGACGGGGGCTTCGTCTTCGTCGGTGCCGGTGACCGGGGGAATGTCGGTCGGTGCGGGCATGTATTCGACGACGGCGTCGAGCATGGCCTGCACACCCTTGTTCTTGAAGGCCGAGCCGCACAGCATCGGCTGGATTTCGCCGGCGATGGTGCGCTGGCGGATGGCCTTCTTGATTTCTTCCTCGGACAGCTCGCCGCCTTCGAGGTACTTGTTCATCAGCTCTTCGCTGGCTTCAGCGGCAGCTTCGACCAGCTTTTCGCGGTATTCGGCGCAGACGGCGGCCAGGTTCGCGGGGATTTCACCGTAGGTGAAGGTCACGCCCTTGTCTTCGTCCCAGATGATCGCCTTCATCTTCACGAGGTCGACGATGCCCTGGAAGTGCTCTTCTGCACCGATCGGGATCTGGATCACGACGGGGTTGGCCTTCAGGCGGTCCACCATCATCTGGCGCACGCGCAGGAAGTCGGCGCCGGTGCGGTCCATCTTGTTGACGAACGCGAGACGCGGAACCTTGTACTTGTTGGCCTGGCGCCAGACGGTTTCGGACTGGGGCTGCACGCCGCCGACCGCGTCGTACACCATGACAGCACCGTCCAGCACGCGCATCGAGCGCTCGACTTCAATGGTGAAGTCCACGTGGCCGGGGGTGTCGATGATGTTGATGCGGTGTTCTTCGAACTTGCCAGCCATGCCCTTCCAGAAGCAGGTGGTGGCAGCCGAGGTGATCGTGATGCCACGCTCTTGCTCTTGCTCCATCCAGTCCATCGTGGCGGCACCGTCGTGCACTTCACCGATCTTGTGGTTCACACCGGTGTAGAACAGGATACGTTCGGTCGTCGTGGTCTTGCCAGCGTCGATGTGCGCGGAGATGCCGATGTTGCGGTAGCGCTCGATGGGGGTCTTGCGGGACATGATTTACTTTCGGGTTGAAATGCGTTGAGCGCTGGGCCCCGAGCATGGGCACAACGCCCGACACTCGACACCCAACGCCCAAGCGAAGTTTGATTTTTAGAAGCGGAAGTGGCTGAACGCCCGGTTGGCTTCTGCCATGCGGTGCACTTCGTCGCGCTTCTTCATGGCGCCGCCGCGGCCTTCAGTGGCTTCCATGAGTTCGTTGGCCAGGCGCAGGGCCATCGACTTTTCGCCGCGCTTGCGGGCAGCTTCCTTGATCCAGCGCATCGACAGGGCGAGGCGGCGGACAGGACGGACTTCGACCGGCACTTGGTAATTCGCACCACCGACGCGGCGCGACTTCACTTCAACCATCGGCTTCACGTTGTTGATGGCAACGGTGAAAGCTTCGAGCGGGTCCTTGTCAGGGTTCTTCTTTTCGATGAAGTCGAGCGCGCCATAAATGATGCGCTCGGCGATCGCCTTCTTGCCGCCTTCCATGATCACGTTCATGAATTTCGACAGCTCGACATTGCCGTACTTGGGATCCGGCAGGATTTCACGTTTGGGGACTTCGCGACGACGTGGCATTTTTCTAACCTCTTTGCTTCAGTTGGCACCGTTTCCGATACCGCGAGAGCCAGTCAGGACTCTCACTTACTCGACCCGGGATTGGGTCACTTCGTTCGACAAGCCCGCCAAGGCCATCGAACACCGTTTGTTTTTTGATGACAGAAAGAAGGCTTAGGCCTTCTTGGGACGCTTCGCGCCGTACTTGGAGCGCGACTGCTTGCGGTCTTTCACGCCTTGCAAGTCGAGCGAACCGCGCACGATGTGGTAGCGAACACCGGGCAAGTCCTTGACACGACCGCCGCGAACCAGCACGACGCTGTGTTCCTGCAGGTTGTGGCCTTCGCCGCCGATGTAGGAGATGACTTCGAAGCCATTGGTCAAACGGACCTTGGCAACTTTACGAAGCGCCGAGTTGGGCTTCTTTGGCGTCGTGGTGTAGACGCGGGTGCAGACACCGCGACGTTGCGGCGAGTTCTGCATGGCAGGGCTCTTCGAATTGATCTTTTCGACCGTTCGACCCTGACGCACCAGTTGATTGATGGTTGGCATGAATGAATTAGTCCCAAAACAACCCGGCTTTGGTGATCAAACCGCCCCTGGTCGTGACCCAAGGAAGCCGGGAATAACGAAAACGTGAAACCCTTCGGAAAATTCCGAAAAGCCCACGAGTATAGCAGGCAGGCTTGAAACGGCAAGGTCAGGCGCAGCCGACGCCCGCCTTGCCCCCGCCTGACTACTTGATCCAGAGACGGATGGCGTCCCAGGCGCGGCCGAAAACGCCCGCCTGCTCGACGCCTTCCAGGGCCACCAGCGGCACATCGGCCACCGGCTGGTCGTCCAGCGTCACCTTGAGGGAGCCCACGGCCTGGTACTTGGTGAACGGTGCCACCAGCGGGTCGGGGCGCGCCACCTGGGTCTTGATCTTGCTGGCCGAGCCGGCGGGAACCGCAACGACGATGGCTTCGGGACGCCCCAGCTTCAGCACGTTTTCCTTGCCCTTCCAGACCGCGGGCGTGGCGGCCGGCTGGCCGGCGTCGAACAGGCGGACGGCGTCGTAGGCCGTGTAGCCCCAGTTCAGCAGCTTCTGCGATTCATTGGCGCGCACCGTCTCGCTCGAGGCGCCCAGCACGATCGACAGCAGGCGGCGGCCGCCGGTCAGGTTCGGGAAATCGCGCTTGGCGGTGGCGATCATGCAGTAGCCGGCCGCTTCGGTGTGTCCGGTCTTCAGGCCGTCGACGGTCGGATCGCGGAACAGCAGCAGGTTGCGATTGGTGTCATTGGTCGACGGCGTGCCCGGGTAGCGGTACTTCTTGATGGCGTAGTACTTGGCTTCTTCCGGAAAGTCGCGCACCAGCCGGGTCGCCAGGATGCTCAGGTCGCGAGCCGTGGTGGTGTGGCCGGGCGCCGTGAGTCCTTCGGGGTTCTTGTAGCTGGTGTTCTTCATGCCCAGCGCCTTGGCCTGGGCGTTCATGAGTTCGACGAAATGCTCGACCGTGCCGCCGACGCCCTCGGCCAACGCCACAGTGGCGTCGTTGCCCGACTGCACGATCAGGCCCTTGATCAGGTCCTCGACAGGCACCTGCATCTTCGGATCGATGAACATGCGCGAACCCGGCATCTTCCAGGCGCGCGGGCTGACCGGGAAGGTCTGGGTCAGCGTGATCTTCTTGGCGCGCAAGGCGTCGAACACGATGTAGGCCGACATCAGTTTGGTGAGCGAGGCAGGCTCCACCGGGCTGTCGATGTCTTTCTGCGCGAGGATCTGGTTCGCGGTCACGTCCAGCAGCAGGTAGCTGCGCGCGGCGACTTCGGGCGGTGCCGGCACCTGGGCAACAGCAATCACGCCGACCGAGGCAGCGGCGGTCAGCACCAGTGCGCGGAGCGCATTGAAAAAACGATTCATGGGGAGGATGAGAAGAGACGAAAACAAGCCCGTGAGGCTTTCATTCAATGCCCGCGCGGAGGTGGCGGGCAACCAGACTTTTGAGCAGCGGCAATTGTCCGTGAAAGAAATGGCCGCCCCCGGGAATAACCGTGACAGGAAGTGACTGTGGCCGCGCCCAGTCCATCACGGCGGCGAGCGGCACGGTGTCGTCGGCTTCGCCGTGGACGACCAGCATGCGGTCGTGGGCTTCGACAGGCAGCGTGGCGACAGTATTGCGCGCGGCTGCCGTGCCGACCAGCACGATCTGCTTGATATCGCGCGTGGCCCAGAGCCGTTCGGCTGCGCCGGTCGCAACGAAGGCGCCGAACGAAAAGCCAGCGATGGCCAGGGGGCCTTCGAGCGCCAACTGGCCGACGACATTCAGCATGTCTTCCAGTTCGCCGCGCCCTTCGTCGTGCACGCCTTCGCTGGCACCAACGCCGCGAAAGTTGAAGCGCACCGTCGTCCAGCCGCACGACACGAAAGCACGCGCCAGGGTCTGCACGACCTTGTTGTCCATCGTGCCGCCGAACAGCGGGTGCGGGTGCGCGATCACGGCGATGCCACGCGGGGTGCCGGCAGGCTGGTCGCGCTGCACCTCGATCGCGCCGGCAGCGCCCTGGAGGCTGATTTTTTCGGTCTGGGAGTTCATGGCAAGGTGGGTGGGCGGGCCGGCAACGCCGGTCGGGAGCACGGTACGAGCAAAGCGTCCGGGGGAAAGTTCAGCGTCCGACGTCGGCAGGCAGCAGGAGCCGCTCGACGACTTCGCCGTTCTTCAGATGCGACTCGACGATCTCGTCGATGTCGTCGGCATCGACGAAGGTGTACCAGACGGCTTCGGGGTACACCACCGCCACCGGTCCGCCGGCGCAGCGGTCCAGGCACCCCGCCTTGTTCACCCGCACCTTGCCGGGCCCGGAAAGCCCCGCCTCCTTCACCTTTGCCTTGCAGCGATCGAAGCCTTCCTGTGCGTTGTGCATGGCACAGGAGTCCTCGCCGTTCTTGCGTTCGTTGAGGCAAAAGAAGATGTGGCGGCCGTAGTAGCCGGACGGCGCGGCAGGGGTGGGACTGGGCATCGGTCGATTTTAGTGACCGCCGTCTCGATGCCCGGGCTACGCTGCGAGCCGCCCCCGGCGCGACAGGGCCGCCACCACGTACGCCAGCACCGCGAACGGCCAGACCCATCCCAGCCACTGGGCCAGCCCGTGAAAGCGGATGAAGCGTCCCTGCTCCCAGGTGGCCAGGGTCTGCGCGAAGTAGGCGCTCTCGGGGGCCTGATTCAACAGGCTCAGCTGGAGCACGAGCCCCACCAGCAACAGGGCTGCACACAAGCGGCGCGGTGCGGCCACGAGCAGCACGCCCGCAACGAGCGCAGCCGCCATGCCGACCTGGACGGGAAGATCCAGCCACGCCCAGGCGTGGGCGGGCCCGTAGCTCAGGGCCGCCGAAAGCGCCGAAGCGGCAAAACCCGCCAGAAAGATCAGCGGGAGCAGCACCGCGCGCTGGACCACCGTGCGTGCCACCAGGTAGCCCAACAGACACGGCACCAGCGCGCCGAGCATCACGCACAGCAGCTCCACCGCCGGCACCAGCGGCTCGAGCTCGAACTGGCGCACGGGCAGCCAGTCGATGAAGGGCGTGTCGAGCAGCCACTCGGAAATCGCGACCTCCAGCCGCTCGAACACCTGGCCCAGCCCGAAGGGGACGGCGGCGGGGAAGAGCAAGGCGAACGGCCAGAGCGCCAGCAGCACGAGGGCGCCGCGCGAATCCTCGATGAACCAGTACGAGCGCGCACGGCCCCAGTGGGCCACCGCTCCCAGCCGCTCAAGCCCCACCGCCAGCACGGCACCGAGGACCGCGCCGGCCGTGTTCAGCCCCAGGTCGACATTGGAAGGAATGCGCGCGGGCAGGTAGCTTTGCAGCGTCTCCATCGCGAAGGCGATCGCCGCGCCGGCCACGGTGGCGCGCACCACCGCGCCACCGACACCGGCGGTCCGGCGCGTACGCAGCACCGCCAGGGCACACAGGAATCCGAAGGGTACGTAGCCCCCGACATTGATCGCGAAGTCGAAACCCGTCCAGTACTTGGGCCACGGCGCTGATAGATACGCCCAGGGCGCAATGCCCTGGTCGCGCCAGTCGGCGAAGGGGTAGAGGCTCGCATAGACGATCAACGCCGCATAGGCGAGCGCGAGGGGAAGCGCGGCGGACTTGTGCGGCTTCTCCACCGTGTCCATCGGGCTTAGAACGGCTTGACGACGACCAGGATCACGATGCCGAGCAGCAGCAGCACCGGCAGCTCGTTGAACCAGCGGTACCAGCGATCGTTGCGCTGGTTGCCTCCCGCCACGAAACGGCGCAGCAGCACGCCGCAGCCATGGTGATAGCCGATAGCCACCAGCACCAGTGCCAGCTTGGCGTGCATCCATCCGTTGCCCGGCCCGCGGCCGATGCCGTAGCCCAGCCAGAGCCAGAGGCCGAAGCCCAGCGCCGGAACGGCCAGGAAGGTGGTGAAGCGCAGCAGCTTGCGCGCCATGAGCAGCAGGCGCTCGCGCTCTGCGACCGACTCCGGGGGCACCATCGCCAGGTTCACGAAGATCCGCGGCAGGTAGAAAAGCCCGGCGAACCAGCTGGCGATGAAGACGATGTGGAGAGATTTGACCCAGAGCATGGCGGCAGTTTAGTGGCGCACCGCGCGGGCGCGCGGGGCCGTCACGTAACGCCCGGAAAGCCCCGGACAAAAAAAAGCCCGACGTCTTCACGTCGGGCTGGGAAGCCCTTTTGCTGTCACACATCAAGGCACCCGCTCAGGGAGGAAAAGCGGGGAGCGGCAAGCCGCCCGCTTCAGAATTTAACAAAGACGAAACAAGGTTTCAAGCGACTGAACCATTTTCTTTGCAATTCATAACTATTTATTTAGAACTTTATGGTTACGAATTTCCGTAGTTGTCAGACAACCCGTCTCGCAGGCGACAACACGGCGATTGAATGCTTCAGGCACAATTTTCGGGATTATGACGCGCCCTCATTCCCCCCTTGCCATGTTCCCCGCCGGCCGTCCGCGACGCCTGCGCCGGGACGCCTTTACCCGCAACCTGGTGCGCGAGAACACGCTGACCGTCAACGACCTGATCTATCCCGTGTTCGTGCAGGAAGGCGAGAAGCGGCGCGATGCCGTCCCTTCCATGCCCGGCGTGGAGCGCCTGAGCCTCGACCTCCTGCTGCCGGTTGCCGAACAATGCGTAGCCGCCGGCATTCCGGTGATGGCGCTGTTTCCGGTGATCGACGCAAGCCTGAAGACCCCGGCCGGCGATGAAGCGTTCAACCCCGACGGGCTGATTCCCCGCGTGGTCGCCGCCCTCAAGTCGCGCTTCCCCGAACTCGGCGTGATGACCGACGTGGCCCTGGACCCCTACACCAGCCACGGACAGGACGGCCTGCTCGACGACAGCGGCTACATCGTCAACGACACCACGGTCGAAGTGCTGGTGAAGCAGGCACTCACACAATCGCAAGCTGGCGTGGACATTGTGGCGCCCAGCGACATGATGGACGGCCGCATCGGTGCGATCCGCACCGCCCTGGAAGCCCGCGGCGACATTCACACGCGCATCATGGCCTACAGCGCCAAGTACGCCAGCGCCTTCTACGGCCCCTTCCGGGACGCCGTCGGCTCGGCCGCGACGCTCGGCAAGAGCAATAAGAAGGTCTACCAGATGGACCCCGGCAACAGCGACGAAGCGCTGCGCGAGGTGGCCCTGGACATCGCCGAAGGCGCCGACATGGTGATGGTCAAGCCTGGCATGCCGTACCTGGACATCGTGCGCCGCGTGAAGGATGAGTTCCATGTGCCGACCTTCGTCTACCAGGTGAGTGGCGAGTACGCGATGCTCAAGGCCGCCGCCCAGAACGGCTGGCTCGACCACGATGCTGTGGTGCTCGAAAGCCTGCTGGCCTTCAAGCGGGCGGGTGCCGATGGCGTACTGACCTACTTCGCGCTTGACGCTGCGCGATTGCTACAAAAACAATAGCTATCCAGGCCCACTGCACACGGGCAAGTCGGGCAGATAGACAAGAAAATCAAGGCAGGGCGATGCGCATCTTCGAAATCAACCGCTCGCAGGTCAGCGAGCATCCGGCGCTCACGCCACTGGCCGTGCCGGGTGCGTGCGCCGCCGGCGGCTATCTCTGGATTTCGCTCACGCGAGAGGAATTTCGCACCTCCCTGACCGAAGTCCAGCAGATCCTCCAGACGCTGTGCCAGACCCAGTTGGTGGACCTGCATGTGGCCGACCTGCTCAACGACCAGTTGCCCTCGCACTACGACTACACCTCGCAGTACGACGTGCTGGTGTTCCGGCGCCTTGCGACCAGCCAGGGGCAGGCGGCGCTGGGCAACGGCAAGGGCAATGGCAACGAAACCCCGCCCATCCCGACCTCCCCCAAACCCCGGGGCGGCCCGCCCGTGCTGCGCCGCGTCGACACCCGTCCGGTCGGCTTCGCGGTGTTCGACCGGGTACTGCTTTCGGTGCATCCCGAAGACGGCGCGGTGCGCGACGCCTTTGCCGCGCGGCTGCTCGCGGCCGGGTCGTCCGACGACCGCGGCGCCCCGGCGCTGGACGTGCGTGCGACCTCCACGCGCGTGCCCACGGGGCCTTCGGACCTGATGCTGCGCGTCATCAACCAGATCGTCGACGGCTACCTGGACCTGCGGCGCGAGCTCACCAAGCAGCTCGACCACTGGCAGACCGAGCTGATCGACCCGCGCAGCCGCTTCACCAACTGGGGGGCGCTGATGGAGGCACGACAGTCGCTGCACCACCTGGACGAGATCTGCGAAGACCAGCGCGCTGCCATGCAGGACTGGATCGACACGCTCGAAACCCTGCCGCCGCCCAAGGGCGAGGCCGAGCAGCGCGAGCGGGAACTGATCATGATCCGGAGCCGCGACGTGCTGGAGCACATCGAGCGGGTGGTGCACCACGTGCACCGCCTCGAGCAGAACGCCGAGACGGCTGTGCAGATGCACTTCAGCGTCCAGGGCCACCGCGCCAACGACATCATGCGTGTGCTCACGGTGCTGACCGCCATCTTCCTGCCGCTGAACCTGATCGCGGGGATCTTCGGCATGAACTTCGAGTTCATCCCGCTGGTGCACAAGGCCGACGGCTTCTGGATCGCGATGACCGCCATGCTGGTCATCGCGGTGCTGCTGGTGCTGGTCTTCTGGCGCAAGCGCTATCTCGCGCGAACGCGCTGATAACCAGCTGCTTGCCCAACGAAAAAGGCCACGCTTTCGCGTGGCCTTTGCTGAACTGCCCCGAGAGGCGGGTTCTTTTTTTTATTACTTGGCGGTTGCGCCCGTGCCTTGCTGGGCTTGAACGCGTGCGTCCATCGGATGAGCCATCGTCGAGATGACCTTGCTGTTGACGCGCGAACCCGAGGTCACGTTCTGGTCGGGAGCGTAGGAGGTACGAACGGCTTCGGCTTCCACGATCGAACGGTCCTTCGACACGGCAACCGTTTCCGGGCCGCGCGAACCGCGGGTCACGTTCTGGTTCGGAGCCGCTGCGGCGCGCACGGCTTCGGCGTTGACTTCGTCGCGGCTCTTGGTCGAGACGGCGGTGTTCACGCCTTGGTACGTTTCAGCTTGGGCGCCGGTAGCGGCCAGGAGGGTCAGAGCAGCGGCGGCGAGGATGTGCGAGGTCTTCATGTCAATTCCTTGTGTTCGTCGGATGGTTTGTCCACCAGGCTTGCTCGGGTCGCTTGCCTGTGCGGCGAGTGTCAAACGAAATTCCCTAGAGAAAACACCCGGATCAGAGACACGGTGTTTCCTCTATTGAAACAATGCGGACACAGATGCATGCACAAAGCAAAAAGGCCGGCGCCGCATGCGCGGCCCCGGCCTTTCGGAACCTGGGAGGTGTCCGGCCTAGCGGCCTGTTCGCGCCCCCTGAAACTGCGGCGGCACTTCGCTGTTCGCGAAGGCGCGGCGGTCCAGGTTCTGGTTCGGCGCGTGGGCCGCGGCAACCGCTTCCGCGTGGACCGAGGCGCGATCGAGCTGGCTGGGTCGCGTGGTCAGCGGCGAGGCCACCACGTCGCCATAAACATTGCCGCCGCGCGCGGCCGCAGCCCCTTCGGCTGCCAGTTGGACGCGGCCCCCGCCGATCTTCAGCGGCTGCACGGGCTCGAAACCCTGCGCATGCGCGCCGACGGTCGCGAGGATCGACAGGGCGGCAACGGCGATGATGTTCGGGGTGTTCATGGTTCGGCTCCTTCGGCGCGTGGAGCGAGTGTGACGCAGGTCGCCTAAGAAAAACGCCGGAGAATCGAACCACCGCGTTCCCCGAACGGAAACAATGGGCTCTTTGACATGGACAGTCTCGATCTGATCAGAACCTTCCGCGAGGTCGCCTCGCACGGCAGCTTCTCGCAGGCGGCCAAGAGGCTCGACATGTCGAAAGCCACCGTCAGCAAATACGTGGCCGAGCTCGAAACGCGCTTCGGCGTGCGGCTCCTGAACCGCTCCACCCGCTCCGTGAGCCTCACCGATGCCGGTCAGTTGCTGCTCGAGCGCAGCACCCCGGTGCTCGAAATGGTGGAACTCACCCAGGCCGAGCTGCAGGATCGCGCCAGCCAGCCCGCCGGGCGCCTCCGGATCTCGGCCCCGCACGGCATGGGCAACGGCGAATTTCCGAACCTGCTGGCCGACTTCATGCGCTATTACCCCGATGTGAGCATCAGCCTGCAGCTGACCAATCGCACGGTGGACCTCGCCGAGGAAGGCATCGATGTCGACATCCGCAGCGGCCCCGTCGAGGACGCCAACCTCATCGTGCGCAAGCTCCGCCTCATGCAGATGGTGGTCTGCGCCTCGCCGGTCTACTGGAAGAAGCACGGCAAGCCCGAGCATCCGCGCGACCTGGCCGGGCACGACGCGCTCACCCACTCCCTGCTGGGCGCCCAACCGGTGTGGCGCTTCGACGATGGCGGGGAGCCGCTGGACGTACACGTCAAGAGCCGCATGGACTGCACCGAAGGCGCGCCGCTGATCCGGGTCGCGATGCGTGGCTTCGGCGTGATCTACCTGCCCTCGATCCTCGTGCAATCGCACATCGAGCACGGTGAGCTCGTGCCGGTGCTGCAGGACTACACGCGCAAGGACATGTGGCTGTCGGCCGCCTACCTTCAGCGGCGCCACAACAGTGCCGCCCTGCGCGCGCTGCTCGACTTTCTTCAGACCCGCGTGGGCGACGCGCCGGGCCTCAAGAAGTAAGAAAGCCCGGCACCGGCCGGGCTCTTCGGCGCGGAGACGTTGCGTTCAGCCGACGTGCTTCGCAAAAAACGCCAGCGTGCGTTCGCGCGCCAGCTTGGCCGCCTCGGCGTTGTACGACCCGCGCTGGTCGCAATTGAAGCCGTGGCCGACCGGATAGACATGCACTTCCACTTCGGGATGCGCCTTCTTGAAGCTTTCGACAGTGTCCAGCGGAATCCAGTGGTCCTGGTTGCCGAAGTGCGCCAGCACCGGCACCTTGGGTTGGCGCGCGGTTTCCTCGGGCGAGGTCATGCCGCCGCCGTAGTAAGGCGCTGCCGCGGCCAGGCCCGGCAGCAGGCTCGCCGCGCGCCAGACCAGCAACCCGCCCCAGCAGTAACCCACGATGCCGACCTTGCCGGCCTTCGATGCATAGGCGATCGCCGCCTCGATGTCCTGGAGCACGCCGGGGGCGGGCAGTGCCTCGACCGCGGTCTTCAGGCCGAAGCCCTCCTTCATGTCTTCGTCGCTGTAGCCCAGCTCGACGCCGGGCTTGACGCGCTGGAAGGTCGATGGCGCGACCGCGAGATAACCCTCGGCCGCATAGCCGTCGGCCACCGAGCGAATGTGCGAGTTCACGCCGAAGATTTCCTGCACCACGACCACCGCGCCGCGCGGCTTGCCCGCGGGCTCGGCCACGTAGGCGGGAAAGCTGAAGCCGTCCTTGGCTTCGAGATCGATGAATTGACCCATGTTTGTCATGCTCCTGATGGCAATTGAATGAAGAAGAAGAACGTTGTCATCGTCACTGGCGCAGCGCCCGCTCGACGAAGTCGAGCCGGTCCTGCCCCCAGAAAATCTCGCCATCGATCACATAGCTCGGCGCGCCGAACACCTGGATGTCGATGGCCTCCTGCGTATAGGCCTCGTAGCGCTCCTGCACCGCCTGGCTTTGCGATTGCTCCGAGCGTTTCGCGGGCAGGCCGCATTCGACGACCAACGCTTCGAGCACGTTCGGATCGCCGATGTTCCGCTCCTGCACCCACACCGCGGCAAACACCGCCGAGCACATGCGCATCGCCGCCGCCGTCCCGTCGTTGATATCGACCGCGATGATGATCCGCGCCGCATCGTCGCCGGCCACCGGAAAGAACTTGGGCTTGGTGTTCATCGGCAGGCCGAGATACCGCGAGAACCGCGCCATCTCCACCAGCCGGTAGGCCTGCCGCTGCGGCGCCCGCTTGCCCAAGGGCAGTCCGCCCGACACCGGGAACACGCTCCCCATGTCGATGGGCCGCACCCGCACCGTGGCGCCCGCCGCGGCGGCGATTTCCGCGAACCGGGTATGACCCAGATAAGTCCACGGGCTCTGGGGCGCAAAGTAGTAGTCAATCGTCTTGTGCATTCAATAACCTCCGTGCTTCGCACTGCGGTGCGAGCTTGCTTGGGGCGGCCCGGCGCGGCGCTCATGCTCATGCGCCGGCCCTCGAATGATGTAATCCAAGCCGATGGTTTTAACTGACGCGCAGTTTCTCTGCAGGAGGTAGGTTTTGAATCCAGTGCTACTCATTACCGGCGGTGGGCGTGGCATCGGCGCCGCCACCGCCCTGCTCGCCGCGCAGCGCGGCTACGCGGTGGCCGTCAACTACGCCAGCAACTCGATGGCCGCCGACGAGGTGGTGCGCACCATCCGCGCCGGTGGCGGCACCGCCATTGCCGTGCAGGCCGATGTGGGCGATGAGGCCCAGGTGATCGCGATGTTCGAGAAGGTCGACGCCAAGCTCGGCCGACTCACCGCATTGGTGAACAACGCCGGCGTGGTCGACCTGCAGGCGCGCGTCGACGAAATGAGCGTCGCGCGGCTGGAACGCATGTTCCGCATCAACGTGATCGGCAGTTTTGTCTGCGCGCGCGAAGCCGTGCGCCGCATGAGCACGAAGCATGGCGGGGAAGGCGGCGCCATCGTCAACATCTCCAGCGGCGCCGCGCGCCTGGGCTCGCCGGGCCAGTACGTCGACTACGCCGCCAGCAAGGCCGCCATCGACACCCTCACCATCGGGCTGGCAAAGGAGGTGGCCGAGGAAGGCATCCGCGTCAACGCGGTGCGCCCCGGCCTCATCGACACCGAGATCCACGCTTCGGGCGGCATGCCCGACCGCGCCTTCGAACTTGCGCCTACCGTGCCGATGAAGCGCACCGGCAGCCCCGAGGAAATCGCCGGCGCCATCCTCTGGCTGCTGTCGGCCGAGGCGAGCTACACCACCATGGCCCTGCTCGACGTGACCGGAGGAAGGTAGACCCCATGAGCACCTCGATGGACCTCATCAAGCCGCTGGTCACCCTGGTGGCCATCGTCAACCCACTGGCCATCGTGCCCTTCTTCATCCACTACACGCAGGGGTATTCCGATGCGCAGCGCCGGCACACGGTGCGCATGTCGGCCTTCAGTGCGTTCGTGGTCATCGCGGTGAGCGCGCTGCTCGGGTTGCAGCTGCTGTCCTTCTTCGGCATCTCGATCGCGAGCTTCCAGGTCGGCGGCGGCCTGCTGCTGCTGATGAGTTCGCTCTCGATGCTCAACGCCAAGCCGGCCGAGAGCAAGACCAACGTCGAGGAACTGCGCGCCACCGAGGTGAAGGCCTCGATGGGCGCCTCCATCGCGGTGGTGCCGCTCACCATTCCGCTGCTGACCGGCCCGGCCACCATTTCCACCGTGGTGATCTACGCCGACAAGACGCAGCACCTGTGGGAACTCGCGGTGCTCGTGGGCTACGGCGTGGTGGTGGCGCTGGCGACCGCGCTGGCCTTCTCGCTCGCGCAGCCCATTGCGCGCGTGCTCGGCAAGACGGGCATCAACATCATGACGCGGCTGATGGGCCTCATCCTCGCGGCGCTGGCCGTCGAGGTGATGGCGGACGGACTCGGCAAGCTGTTCCCGATCCTGTCGAAAGTCGCCTGAACGCAGGGGCTCAGGCCAGCATCTTCTCGATGACCTTCCAGTGCGCCGGCTCCACCGGCGTGATCGACAGCCGGTTGCCCTTGCGCAGGATGATCAGTTCGGCCAGCTCGGGCTTGGCGCGCAACTCGGGCAGCGCCAGCAGCCGGGTCTTGCGCACCGCCTGCACATCGACCAGCAGCCAGCGCGGGTCTTCCTTCTTCGAGGCCGCGTCGTAGTAAGGCGACTTGGCATCGAACTGCGTCGGATCGGGCTTGATGCCCGAGGCCACGCGCGCGATGCCGGCGATGCCCGGCTCCGGGCAGCTCGAGTGATAGAACAGCACGCCGTCCCCCACTTTCATGCCGTCGCGCATGAAGTTGCGCGCCTGGTAGTTGCGCACGCCCGTCCACGCGACAGTGGCATCGGGCGCGGCGAGCGCATCGTCGATCGAAACCTCGTCGGGCTCGGATTTCATCAACCAGTACTGGGGCATGGCGTTCTCGCGAAGGTGAGTTTTCGCGGAATATAGCCGCTAGCCCCGTACCGGGGTGGCTGTCTATGGGGCGACGTAGTCAGAGACGACGACCCACTTCCCGTCCTTGATCTGCGACAGCCGCGACTGCTCGTTGCCCAGGCGCTTGGTGGCGGTGTAGTTGCTCTTCGGGCTGCCGAACATGTCGGGCTCGAAGGTCATGCTGTCCATCGCCTTGATGAAGCTGTCGGTCGTGAGGTTCGGGCCGGCCTTTGTCGCCGCCTTGATGAACGAATCGATGATCACGTAGCCGTACACCGAGAACACCGTCGGGTCTTCGTTGAACTTGGTCTTGTACTTGTTGGCCCAGAAGCGCAGCGGCTGCGATTGCTCGTCGGTGTAGGGGTTCTGCACCGTCATGGTGGCGTAGATGCCGTCCATCGCCTTGCCGCCCAGCTTGTGGATGAGGTCGGTGTACGCCGCGCTCGAACCGAGGAAGGTCGGGTTGAACCCCGTCTTGCGCGACTCGCCCACCGTGCCGATGGTCTCGCGGATGATCGTGCCCAGCACCACGAGGTCGCAGTTCGCCGCCTTCATCTTCGCGACCTGCGAGCTGAAGTCGGTTGCGCCGCGCTTGAACGAGGTCTTCTCGGCCAGCTCCATGCCCGCGGCCTTCAGGCCCGCTTCCGCGCCGCGCTGCACCTCGAGCCCGAACTCGTCGTCCTGGTAGATCGTGCAGACCTTCTTGGCGCCCTTGTCCTTGATCATCTTGGGCAGCGCCAGGCGGATCTGGTCGTAGTAGGTCGCCGCGAACGAGTACTTCAGCCGGTTCAGCGGCTCGTACATTTCGCGCGCCGCGGTAATCGGCATGTAGTTGACGATGTTCTTGTCGAACTGCACCGGCATCGCCGCCATGTTCTGCGCCGTGCCGATGTGCCCGGCCATGATGAAGATCTTTTCCTGGTTCACCAGCTTCTGCGCGGCCAGAACCGCCTTCTTCGGGTCGTAGCCTGAGTCCTCGACAAAGAGCTTGAGCTTGCGCCCGTTGACGTTGCCCTGCTCGTTGAGTTCGTCCACGCGCAGCTGCATGCCGTTGCGCGCCTGCTTGCCGAAGCCCGCGAGCGGACCCGACAGGTCCTGGATCGTGCCGATCCGGATCTCGTCCTTGCTCACGCCCTGTTGCTGCGCGGACGCGAGCGTCGCGGTCATCAGGCCCAGCACGGCCAAAGTCGTCACTGTTGTCACTGTCTTGGGCTTCATGCGGTTGTCTCCTCAGGTTGACACTAAAAACGTTCGCCGATCAGCGGTACATGGCCTCGATGCGCTCGGCATATTTGGTCTGCACCAGCTTGCGCTTGAGCTTCATCGTCGGCGTGAGCTCCTCGTCCTCGGCGCTCAGCTGCGTCTCGAGCAGGAAGAACTTCTTGATCTGCTCCACGCGCGCGAACTTCGCGTTGACGCGGTCGACCTCGCCCTGGATCAGGTCCAGCACCTCTTGCGCACGCGTCAGGCTCTCGTAGTTGCTGAACGGCACATCGTTGTCCTGCGCAAACTTCTCGACGTTCTCCTGATCGATCATCACGATCACCGTCAGGTAGGGTTTCTTGTCGCCGATCACCACCGCGTCGGTGACGTAGGGGCTGAACTTGAGCTCGTTCTCCAGCTCGCTCGGCGTGATGTTCTTTCCACCTGCCGTGATGATGATGTCCTTCATGCGGTCGGTGATGCGGAAATACCCTTCCGCGTCGACCAGCCCGACGTCGCCGGTGTGCAGCCAGCCGTCCGCGTCGATGGTCTCGGCCGTCTTCTCGGGCAGGTTGAGGTAACCCATGAAGACATTGGGGCCGCGCACCAGGATCTCGCTGGTCGCGGGGTCCAGGCGCACCTCGTTGTAGCTGGTGGCCGGGCCGATGGAGCCCGGGGCGATGCGCGACGGCGGCACGCCGGTGGCGGCGCCGCACGACTCGGTCATGCCCCACACCTCCAACATCGGCACGCCCAGGGCGAGGTACCAGCGCACGAGGTCGGGCGAAATCGGCGCCGCGCCGGTCACGAGGAATCGCGCCCGATGGATGCCGATGAGCTTGCGCACGTTGTTGAGCGCGAGCCAGCGCGCGATGCGGAACTTCAAGCGCAGCCCGGCGCCGATCGGCTGGCCCTGCAGCACGCGGTCGGCAATCTGCTGGCCGACGCCGATGCTCCAGCCGTAGGCGGCCTGCTGCATGCGGCTCGCCTCCTTCAGCGCGATCATCACGCCCGAATAGAACTTCTCCCACACGCGCGGCACGGCAGTGAACACCGTGGGCGAAATCTCGCGCACGTTCTCCGGCACCGTCTCGGGGTTTTCGACGAAGTTGAGGATCGAGCCGGTGTACATCGCGAAGTACTCGCCGCCCATGCGTTCGGCGATGTGGCACAGCGGCAGGAAACACATGCGCTCGTCGGTCTCGCCCTGCGCGAGCAGCGTGTTGTAGCCGCGCATGGTGTAGACCAGTCCGCGATGGCTGTGCATCGCGCCCTTGGGCTTGCCGGTGGTGCCGGAGGTGTAGACCAGGATCGCGAGGTCTTCGGCACGGCAGGCGGCGATGCGCTGTTCCAGCGCCTGCGGATTCGCCTTCAGGTGCTCGCGGCCGAGGGTGCGCAGGGCATCGAGGCTGATGACGCCGGGGTCGTCCAGGTCGCGCAGGCCCTCCATGTCGAACACGATCACCTTGCGCAGGAGCGGCAGCTGCGCGCGCACTTCCAGCGCCTTGTCGAGTTGCTCGTCGTCTTCCACGAAGAGCATGGTGGTGCGCGAGTCCTCGCAGAGGTAGGTGACCTGCGAGGCCGCATCGGTCGGGTAGATGCCGTTCGACACGCCGCCGCAACTGAGCACGGCCACATCGCACAGCACCCATTCGATGACGGTGTTGGAGAGGATCGACGCGCACTCGCCGTGCCCGAACCCCAGCGCCAGCAGCCCGCCCGCGATCTCGCGCACCGCCTCGGCGGTCTGCCGCCAGGTCCAGGTGCGCCAGATGCCGAATTCCTTCTGCCGCATCCACACCTTGTCGCCGCGCAGTTCCACGGCTTTCCAGAACACGGCCGGGATGGTGTCGCCGGGCACGACGACATCGAGCCGGGGTTGAAGATGCGCCAGGTCCCAGAGACCGGCAGGAGCGCGCAATGCGAGTGTGCTCATGGGGTCATCTCCAGTTCTTCTTCTTTTTCCAGCGCCGCTCGCCGCGCACGCCGTCGTCCTTCACGCCGAGGTAGAACTCCTTGATGTCTTCCTTCTCGCGCAGGCGGTCACAGGAATCCTCCATGACGATGCGGCCGTTTTCCAGCACGTAGCCATGGTCGGCGGCATTGAGCGCCATGTTGGCGTTCTGCTCGACCAGAAGGATCGTGGTGCCGCGCTCGCGGTTGATGCGCACGACGATCTCGAAGATCTCCTTCGTGAGCTTCGGGCTCAGGCCGAGGCTGGGTTCGTCGAGCAGGATGAGATGCGGCGCGGCCATGATGGCGCGCGAGATCGCAAGCATCTGCTGCTGCCCGCCCGAGAGCAGGCCCGCGTCCTGCGTGGCGCGCTCGCGCAGGATGGGGAAGTAGGTGTAGACGGTCTCCATGTCCCGCGCCACGCCATCGCGGTCCTTGCGGGTGTAGGCGCCCATCAGCAGGTTGTCTTTCACCGAGAGCAGCGGGAACACCTCGCGGCCTTCGGGCACGTGGCTCAGGCCCTGCTGCACGATGAAGGCCGGGTCCTTGGCGGTGATGTCCTTGCCCTGGAATTCGATGCTGCCTTTTCGGGGGTCGATGATTCCCGAGATGGTCTTCAGGATCGTTGTCTTGCCCGCGCCGTTCGATCCCAGCACCGTGGCGATCTCGCCCTGCTTGACCTTCAGGCTCACGCCGCGAATGGCCTTGATGGGGCCGTAGGCGCTTTCCACGTTGAGGAGCTGGAGAACGACGTCGGTCATGGCGTTGTCCTCCAAGCGCTTGCAGAGGGCGGGGAACGGCGTTGGGGCCCCTGCCCCGGGCGGGCCGACGTCACCGGCCCTTCGGGCTTCCCTGCGCTGCTCACGACGGGCGGGGTCTCGCCGAACTCGCTTCGCTCAAACAGCGGCGAGCCCTGATCCGCCCGTCGCTGCGCTGCTCGGCGGTGCCTCAACGGCCCGCCCGGGGCAGGGGCCCCAACGCCGTGGGTACGCACAAGGCGATCACTACACCCCGGAGCCCGGTGTGCGGTGCGGGGCGGGCGCCCCCTCTGCGCCGCCGAGGAGCGCAGCGTTTCGCGGATCAGGGCTCGCAGCTGTTTGAGCGAAGCGAGTTCTGCGAGACCCCGCGAAACGCGAGCACCGCAGGGGAGCCGCGAAGCGGCCGGCGCAGTGGGGGCGCCCGCCCCGCACCGCATACCGGGCGCCTCCCCGAAGAGAGCGAACGAGACATTCACGCCGCTACCCTCCTCAAGCTGCTCACGTCGTCCACGGTTCCGAGGTAAGCCTCAATCACTCGCTCGTCTGCCTGCACTTCGCGCGGCGTGCCGGAGGCCAGCACCTCGCCCATGTTCATTGCCAGCACGCGGTCCGATACTTTCGACACCAAAGACATGTCGTGCTCGACCATCAGCACCGACACCCCCAGCTCATGCTGGATGTCCTGGATCCAGAACGCCATGTCCGCCGTCTCTTCGACATTGAGGCCGGACGACGGCTCGTCGAGCAGCAGCAGCTTGGGCTCGGTGCACAGCGCGCGCGCCAGTTCCACCACCTTGCGAACGCCGTAGGGCAGGCCAGCCACCATCGAGTCGCGGTGATGCTGCAGATCGAGCAACTCGATCACCTGTTCCGCCTTCTCGCGCGCCGCGATCTCGGCCCGCCGCGTGGCGGGCGTGAAAAACACCTCGCTCCAGAACCCCGTCTGCCGATGCGTGTGGCGGCCGATCAGCAGGTTGTGCAGCACGGTCGCATGCTCGAAGAGCTCGATGTTCTGGAAGGTGCGCGCAATGCCCAGCGCCGCGATCGCATGCGGCGCCTGCTGGGTCAGCGCGAGCGGTCCCGACGCATCGCCGTGCCAGGTGATCTCGCCGGTGGTCGGCGTGTAGATGCGGCTGATCAGATTGAACACCGTCGTCTTGCCCGCGCCGTTCGGACCGATCAGCGTGAACACCTCGCCGCGCCGCACGTCGAAGCTCACCTTGTTGACCGCCAGCACGCCGCCGAAGCGCACGCTCAGGTCTTTGGCCGAGAGGAGGATGTCGCCGTTGCCGCTCATCTCAGCCGGTCCGATTTGGTGAAGGACTTCTGCCGCTTGAACAATCCCTTGCGGTAGAACGGGAAGAGTTGCAGGTACGTCCTGATCTTGAGCCAGCGACCATAGAGCCCCAACGGCTCGAACAGCACGAACGCGATCAGCACCACGCCGTACACCAGCCCTTGCAGCCCCGGCGCCTGGCCGATCACCGCCGGCAGCCAGTCCTTGCCCATCGAGATGAGCTGCGGCATGGCAATGAGGAAGATCGCACCGAGGAACGCGCCGTGCACCGAGCCGAGGCCGCCGATCACCACCATCAGCAGCAGGTCGATCGATTGCAGGATGCTGAACTGGTCCGGCGAAATGAAGCTCAGCTTGTGCGCATACAGCGCGCCGCCCAGCCCCGCGAGCGCGGCCGAGATCGCGAACGACATCGTCTTGTAGCGCGCGAGATGGATGCCCATGCTCTGCGCCGAGATTTCCGAATCGCGGATGGCCACGAAGGCGCGCCCCGTCGGCGAACGCAGCAGGTTCAGGATGCCCAGCGTGCTCAGCACCGCCACCACCAGGCACAGGAAATAGAAGCCGTCGCCCGAGCCCAGCGACCAGCCGAAGAGCTGCGGCGCCTTCACATGCAGCCCCGCGTTGCCGCCGGTGACGCTCTCCCAGCGCGCAAACACTTCCTCGACGATGAAGCCGAACGACAGCGTCGCGATACCGAGGTAGATGCCCTTCACGCGCAGCGCCGGCAAGGCGACCACCACGCCCACCGCCGCTGACAACGCCGCAGCCGCGAGCAGCGCAATCGGAAACGGCACACCGAGATTCGTCAGCACGCCCTGCGTATAGGCCCCCGCACCGAGAAACGCCGCATGCCCGATGGAGAACTGCCCCGTGAAGCCCGCGAGCAGCATCAGCCCCAGGCCGACGATGCCGTAGATCAACACGAAGGTCAGTTGCGCGAGCCAGTACTCCTCGATCAACCACGGCGCGGCGACGAGGAACGCGACGAGCAGGCCATACCAGAACACATGCCCGCCGTGCCGGGCGAGGCGGATGTCCTGGTCGTAGCTGGTCTTGAAGATGTAGCGCATGGAGACTTACACCTTCTTGCGCAGCTTTTCGCCGAAGAGGCCGTTGGGCTTGATCATGAGCATCAGCAGCACCACGATGTAGGGCGCCGTGTCCTTGAAGCCATCGGGCAGATAGAACCCGGCGAACGATTCGACGATGCCGATCACCAGCCCGCCCACGATCGCGCCCGGCAGGCTGCCGAAGCCGCCCACCACCGCCGCCGGAAAAGCCTTCAGCCCGATGAAGCCCATGTTCGCGTGCACGAAGGTGATGGGCGCGAGCAGCATGCCGGCAATGGCCGCGACCGCTGCTGCCAGCCCCCACACCAACCCGTTGAGCCGCTTCACCGGAATGCCCATGTAGTAGGCCGCGAGCTGGTTCTGCGACGAGGCCTGCATCGCGATGCCCAGCTTGCTGTAGCGGAACATCGCGAACAGCAGGCCGCACAGGATGGCCGTGGCCACGATGATCGCGAGCTGCTCCAGGTTGACCACGAGCTCGCCCAGCTTCCAGATCTGGTCCTTGTAGGGCACGGGCAGCGTGTGGGTCTCGGTGCCGATGCCCGGCACCATGGTGATGAGGCCGCGCGCCACGTAGGCGATGCCGATGGTCAGCATCACGATGGAGAACTGCGGCTGCCCGAGGATCGGCCGGATCACCGCCAACTCCAGCAACACGCCGAAGGCCGCCATCGCCACCACCGCGAGGATCGCCGCAAGCCAGAACGGCATGCCGAAGAGCGACATGCCGGCAAACGCACCGAAGGCGCCGAGCATCATCAGGTCGCCCTGGGCGAAGCTCACGGTTTCGGTCGCCTTGTAGATCAGCACGAACCCGAGCGCGATCAGCCCATAGATGCAGCCTTGCGCAATGCCCGACAGCAGGAGTTGGAGGATCTGCATGGGCCTCTTCTTTCGCCTACTGCCGAAAGCCGCCGGCCGCGTCGTGCAGCGCGAGGCGGCGCGAACCCGCCAGGATGTCGCTGGGCTTCAAGCCGTAGACCTGGCGGATCGAGTGGCTGAAGTGCGTGGAGTCGGGGTAGCCGGTGTCCAGCGCGATGTCGGTCAGCGTGGTGGTCTGGCGCACGTAGCGCAGCAAGCTGCGCGCGCGCTTCCAGGCCCGGAACGCGCGAAAGGCCATGCCGGTTTCCTGCTTGAAGAGATGCAGGAAGCGCGAGAACGACAGGTGCACCGAGGCTGCGCAGTCTTCGGCCGACGTGGGCGCGGCCGGATCGGCCACCAGCGCGTCGATGACCTTGCGGATGCGCGCATCGATCGCGCGGGGCGCAAGCGCGGCGCCGAAGAACAGCGCATCGAAATCGAAGCCGTCGAAGTCCGTGCCCCGGCCCGAGGCGGCGAGCAGGTGCGCATGGGCATCGCGCACGCGCTGCACGAAGGCAGGCGCATCGACCGGACCGCAGTGCTGCATGAAGACGGGCATGCGCGCGGGATCGACGGATTCCGATTCGATCAGCAGGTTGAAGATGAGCGGATGCTGGCTCTCGACACGGTGCGGCACCTGCGGCGGCACCACGATGAGTTCGCCCGTCTGCCAGGCGCCGCCACCGATGCGGATGCGGATCGGCGGCACGCCCGCGGGCGACACGTACACGCCGTGCCCGCCCATCGTGCGCTCGGCCGCCGCACCGAGCAGGCCGGCGTAGAACACGCGCTGCGGCGTGAGCCACATGAGGCGTTCGCCCTGCCGTGCGTCACCGTTTTCCGGGGGCGCATTACTCGCTCGCTGCATGGTGTTTGTCTCCTGCATCGGGTCTGGCCTGCCCTGCGGTGGGCAGCTTCGTGTTGGCTGGATCGTAGCGGCGCAACCCTGTTGCGCGGCATGCATTTGCGCGGGGACTTTCCCTAGTCTGATGAAAGCGCGCGATGCAACTCGGTGGCGCAAAGCGCAACGGCGGTGTTGGCCTCGTCGAGCACCTTGCCCATGGTGATGAAGCCGTGGATCTGGCGCTCGAAGCACACACAGTCCGCGCGGTTGCCGGCGGCGGTAAGCGCCTCTGCATACGCGAGCCCCTCGTCGCGCAGCGGGTCGTAGCCGGCGGTGATCACCAGCGCGGGCGGCAGCTTCGAGAGATCGGTGTGCAGCAGCGGCGAAGCGCGCCAGTCGAGGTCGTGCTTCGCATCGGTGATGTAGTGGTCGTGGAAGTACGTCATCGTGTCGCTGGTGAGGAGGTACCCCTGCCCGTTCGCCTGGTGCGACGGGTGGCCGCGGCGCATGTCGGTGGCCGGGTAGATCAGCAGCTGGAAGGCGATGGGCAGGTCGCCCGCATCGCGCGCGGCTATCGCCACCACGGCTGCGAGGTTGCCTCCGGCGCTGTCGCCACCCACCGCCATGCGGTTCGCATCGAGCCCCAGCGCGCCGGCCTCGCGGCGCACCCAGCGCGTGGCGGCAAGCACGTCGTCGACGGCGGTGGGAAAGCGGTGCTCGGGCCCCATTCGGTAGTCGACCGCCACCACCGCGCAGCCCGCGCCGTTGGCCAGCTCCCGGCACAGCACATCGTGCGTGTCGAGATCGCCGATGACCCAGCCACCGCCGTGGTAGTACACCAGCACCGGCAGTGGGCCGGCACCCGAACCCAGCGGCCGGTAGAGGCGCACCGGGATGGTGCCGTGCGGACCTTCCGCAGCGAGGTCGCGCACCTCGGCCACTTCCGCGGGCAGCGGCTGCGTGGCGGCGCGGCGCTCGCGGTAGAAGGCCCGCGCATCGGCGGGCGACAGCGTGTGGGTCGGCGGGATGCCGCGTGCCTCGATGAAGTCGAGCAAGGCGCGCGCCTGGGGATGCAGCATGGTGTCTCCGGTGGATCGAGCGGGCGCCCAGTGTGGAGCGCATCGTGCATGCGTGGTATCCGCATGCACCCGCCCCCACCTCGGCCTCCCGGCAAGCCCCGCACCATGCCCGCGCCCTTGCGGCGCGGCTTGCGAAAACTGGCTACGGCTGTCGCGGGGGCTTCAAAAGAGGCTCAGCCCTTGCGTGGCTTGACGCGGGAAGCCGCTTCCTTGGCGAGCTTGCGCGCCGTGTCGGTGTCGGCCGCGTGCACCAGCGCCACGCCCATGCGCCGCTTGAGAAAGCTCTCGGGCTTGCCGAACAGGCGGATGTCGCTGCCGGGCACCTGCAGCGCCTCGGCCACGCCGTCGAAGGTGATGCCGGTGGCGTCGATGCCGCCGTAGATCACCGCGCTCGCGCCCGGGCTCTTGAGCGAGGTATCGACCGGCAGGCCGAGGATGGCGCGCGCATGCAGCTCGAACTCGTTCTGCCACTGGGTGGCCATGGTGACCATGCCGGTGTCGTGCGGACGCGGGCTCACCTCGCTGAACCAGACCTCGTCGCCCTTGACGAACAGCTCCACGCCGAAGAGGCCCTGGCCGCCGAGGTCTGCCGTGACCGCCGCTGCGATCTGCTGCGCCTTCTGCAGCGCGGCCGGCGCCATGGGGTGCGGCTGCCAGCTTTCCACGTAGTCGCCGCTCACCTGCACGTGGCCGATGGGGTCGCAGAACTTCGTTTCCACGGTGCCGGACGCGTCCTTGGCGCGCACGGTCAAGAGCGTGATCTCGTAGTCGAAGTCGATGAAACCCTCGACGATCACCCGGCCATGGCTCACGCGGCCGCCGGCCATGGCGTAGTCCCAGGCCTTCTGCACGTCGGCGGGGCCGTCGATCTTGCTCTGGCCCTTGCCGGAGCTGCTCATCACGGGCTTGACGATGCAGGGGTAGCCGATGCCGCCGTCGATGGCGGCCTGCAGCTCGGCCAGCGAGTCGCAGAACTTGTAGGGGCTGGTGGGCACGCCCAGCGTCTCGGCGGCCAGGCGGCGGATGCCTTCGCGGTCCATCGTGAGGCGAGCGGCGCGGGCCGTGGGAATGACGCGCACGACGCCCGCGTCTTCCAGCTGCTGGAGCATCGGCGTGGCGATGGCTTCGATCTCGGGCACCACGAGCATGGGCTTTTCGGCTTCGATCAGCGCCTTGAGCTGCTCGGGGTCGCTCATGGTGATGGTGCGCGCATGGTGGGCCACCTGCTGGCCGGGCGCGTTCTCGTAGCGATCCACCGCGATGGTCTCGACACCGAGGCGCTGCAGGGCGATCAGCACCTCCTTGCCGAGTTCGCCGGAGCCGAGCAGCATCACGCGGGTGGCGGAGGGGGAAAGAGGGGTGCCGAGGGTGGTCATGGTCGAAGTCGAAAAGAGAGAAGAAAAAGCAACCGCCGCACTGTAAGCCACCGGTGGCCCCCGGTGTCGCGTGCGGGAACGGCGGCCCTGCGAGGCTGCTTCACAATCGATGTCCTCTGTCGCGGCGGTGGCCCAGGCGTCCCGCCCGCTCCCCCCTTTCCCAGTTTTTGTACTTCAAGGAGTTTTCTCATGACGATCCAGACCGTCGGCATCATCGGCGCCGGAACGATGGGCAATGGCATTGCGCAGGCTTGCGCGGTGTCCGGCGTGAACGTGGTGATGATCGACGTCGCCCAGGCGGCCGTCGACAAGGGCCTGGCCACCATCTCGGGCAGCCTCGACCGCCTCATCAAGAAAGAAAAGCTCACCGCCGAGCAGAAGACCGCGGCGCTCGCGCTGATCAAGGGC
This sequence comes from Variovorax boronicumulans, assembly GCF_030812215.1. Taxonomy (GTDB): domain Bacteria; phylum Pseudomonadota; class Gammaproteobacteria; order Burkholderiales; family Burkholderiaceae_C; genus Variovorax; species Variovorax boronicumulans_C. Next base: position 26,616 of record NZ_JAUSSG010000013.1, read on the forward strand.
TCGACCAACTACGACGACCTGAAGGGCGCGCAGCTCGTCATCGAGGCGGCCACCGAGAACCACGCGCTCAAGCTCAAGATCCTGAAGCAGGTCGACGAGCTGCTGGCACCCGAGGTGATCGTCGCCTCGAACACCTCGTCGATCTCGATCACGCAGTTGGCTGCCGCCACCTCGCGCCCCGACCGTTTCATCGGCATGCACTTCTTCAACCCGGTGCCGATGATGGCGCTGGTGGAGCTGATCCGCGGCTATCTCACGAGCGACGCCACGCACGATGCCGTGAAGGCGCTGGCCGAGAAGCTGGGCAAGTCGCCGATCACGGTGAAGAACGCGCCGGGCTTCGTGGTCAACCGCATCCTGGTGCCGATGATCAATGAGGCTTTCTTCGTGCTGTCCGAAGGCATCGCAACGGCCGAGGACATCGACGCCGGCATGAAGCTGGGCTGCAACCAGCCCATCGGTCCGCTGGCGCTGGCCGACATGATCGGCCTGGATGTGTGCCTGGCCGTGATGGAGGTCTATCTTGAGCAATTCGGCGACTCCAAGTACCGCCCCTGCCCGCTGCTGAAGGAAATGGTCGCTGCCGGCCAGCTGGGCCGCAAGACGGGCCGCGGCGTGTACGCGTACTGAGTCGGCGTCCCATAAAGACAAGGAGACAAACGCCATGACCGCCACGCCCACCACGCCACCCGCAGAAGGCTGCATCGACACCCAGGTGCTCGACCATGTGCTGCTGATCGGCATCAACCGGCCCGCCAAGCGCAACGGCTGGACGCCGCCGATGTTCAAGCAACTGGCCGAGGCCTACACCCGGCTGGACGACGACCCGAACCTGCGCGTGGGCGTGCTGCATGCCTTCGGCGACCACTTCACCGCGGGCCTGGACCTGCCGGCGGTCACCGAGTACATGAAGCGCGGCGAGAAGGCGATTCCCGCCGGGCTGGTGGAGCCGCACGACTTCGGCCTGCCCGACTACCGCCGCCGCACCAAGCCGATGGTGGTGGCCGTGAAGGGCATCTGCTTCACGGTCGGCATCGAGCTGATGCTGGGCGCGGACATCGTGGTGGCCGCCGACAACTGCCGCTTCTCGCAGATGGAAGTGCAGCGCGGCATCATGGCCACGGGCGGCGCCACGCTGCGCATGGCCGAGCGCGCCGGCGTGGGCAATGCGATGCTGCACCTGCTCACGGCCGACGAGTTCGACAGCGCCGAGGCGTATCGCCTCAACTTCGTGCAGAAGGTGGTGCCGGCCGGGCAGGAGCTCGATGCGGCGCTGGCCATTGCGCAGCGCATCGCGGCGCAGGCGCCGCTGGCGGTGGTGGCCACCCGGCTCAACGTGATCAAGGCCATCGAGCACGGGCCGCTCGCGGCCGTGTCGGAATTCATCGAAACGCAAAAGCGCCTGTCGAACAGCGAAGACGCGGCCGAAGGCGTGCGCTCTTTCGTCGAGCGCCGTCCCGCGCGCTTTAGCGGTCGCTGATGCTGAATTCCACCGGAGCCTTGAAGCCCATGGCCTTCTTCCAACGCGCGGCGCTCGCCGCCGCCTTCACCCTGCTCGCCGTGAACACTTCCATTGCACAGACGCCCGCCCCCGCCGCGCTGCCCGATCCCGCGGCCACCTCGGTCGATGCGCTCGGCTGGATGAAGGGCTTTCCGCCTCCCCCCGACAAGCAGATCACCTTCGACAACCCGGCCGGCGGCGTGTTTCCGCGCACGCGCTGGAGCTTCTCGCATGTGCGCGAGACGGTGCCCACGGCCAACGTATGGCGCGGCAGCGGCGCTGCGAGCCCGCTGCCTTCGGCGCCGCGCAACGACATCGAAGCGGTCACCTTCAAACCTCTGGGCAGCGAAGAGACGATGACCTTCGCGCAGATGATCCCGCGCACCTACGCCGACGGCATCCTCGTGCTGCACCGCGGCCGCGTGGTCTACGAAAAGTATTTCGGCGCGCTCACGCCCGAGCGTCCGCACATCGCGATGTCGGTGACCAAGTCTTTTGTCGGCACGCTCGCGGCCATCCTCGCGGACGAGGGCAAGCTCGATCCGTCGGCACCCGTCACCAGGTACCTGCCCGAGCTGAAGGACACCGCCTATGGCGACGCCACCGTGCGCCAGGTGATGGACATGACCATCGGCGTGCACTACTCGGAAAACTACGCCGATCCGAAGGCCGAAATCTGGGACTACGCGCGCGCCGGCGGCATGTTGACGCAGGGGCCGAACTACACGGGCCCCAAGTCGTTCTACGAATTCCTCGTGACGCTGAAGAAGGAAGGCGCGCACGACGCCGCCTTCGCCTACAAGACGGTGAACGCAGAAGTGCTGGCGTGGATTCTTCGCCGCGCAAGCAATCAGTCGCTGGCCGACCTCTTGAGCGAAAAGATCTGGCGCCGCATCGGTGCCGAGCAGGACGCGTATTTCATGGTCGACCGCATCGGCACCGAATCGGGCGGCGGCGGATTGAACACCGTGCTGCGCGACCTCGCGCGCTTCGGCGAGACCATGCGCAACGGCGGCCGCGCGCCCAACGGACAGCAGGCCATTCCGAAGGCGGTCGTCGAAGACATCCAGCGCGGCGGCGACCCCGCCAAGTTCGCCAAGGCCGGCTATGCGCTGCTGCCGGGCTGGTCGTACCGCAACATGTGGTGGGTGTCGAACAACCCGCACGGCGCGTACATGGCGCGCGGCATCCACGGCCAGAGCATCTATGTCGATCCGAAGGCGGAGATGGTGATCGTGCGCTACGCCGCGCACCCGATCGCGGCGAATGGCGGGAACGATCCGCTGACGCTGCCGGCGTTCCAGGCGGTGGCCGAGGCGCTGATGCGCCCCTGAGCCGCGAAATCAGCCTCGCTGTTGGGCAATGACCAGCAGGCCGTCCATGATGAGGCTCTCCACGAGCTCGAAGTGCCCGTTCATCACGGGCGCCATCTTCCAGCCCGCACCACCGGTCATGTAGCAGGCCGGCTCGGCGCCGCAATGCGAGCGCACATGCTGCACCATGCGCTCGACGGCGCCCGCGATGGCGTAAGTGCCGCCGCTGGTGAGCGCATCGCTGGTGTTGGTGGGAAATTCGCGCACCTCGCCGGTCGGCACATGCAGGCCTGCGGTCCCCGACTCCAGCGCGCGCAGCATGATGCCGTGGCCCGGCAGGATCAACCCGCCGAGGAACTTGCCGCTGGCGTCGATCGCCTCCACGGTGACGGCCGTGCCGATCAGCACCACCACCATCGGCCGCGCCGGTCCTTGCGCGAGCATGCGGTGGCGCGCGCCGATCATCGCCACGAATCGGTCGGCGCCCAGGCGCGTGGGATGGTCGTAGCCGTTGACGATGCCGGCCTCGCCGGCGCTCGACACCACCCATCGCGGGGTGCAGTCGAAGCGCTCGACGATCTGCTCTTCGGCGCGGCGCCGAAGGGTGTCGCCGGCCACCACGCAGCCGAGCATGGAGCCGGGGGCGGGCAGGTCGGCCCAGGGACCGTCGGCCAATCGTTCGATGTGGTCCAGGAACTCCGCGCCCGAGGCCTGCAACGCGGCGCCCGGATGCGCCCCATCGTAGAGCGCCCATTTCAGGCGGGTGTTGCCGATGTCGATTGCGAGGAAGGGGGATGCCATGCGCGGGATTATTGCGACTTTGTTGTTATTCCTGCTGGCACGTCGCTGACACACGCGGCATGGGCCTACGCCCATGCACGGCGTTCCACCGCTACATTCGCAAATTCCATCCACCACCACGGCAAGGAGAACACCATGGGATTGCTCAGTTTCATCAAGGAAGCCGGTGAAAAACTGTTTGGCGGCTCGTCGGCCCAGGCGGCCACGCCCGATGCGAACACGGCGGCCGCAGCCGCCATCAAGACCTACATCGAGACGCAGAACCTCGGCCTCACCGGGCTCGAAGTGACCTACACCGCCAGCAGCGGCGTGGTGACCCTCGCGGGCCAGGCGCCCTCGCAGGAAGCCAGCGAGAAAGCCTCGCTCGCCGCGGGCAACGTGGCCAACGTCACGAGCGTGGAGAACAACCTGGTCGCCCCTGCCGCACCGCCCGCGCAGTACCACGACGTGGTCAAGGGCGACACGCTCTCGGCCATCTCCAAGAAGTACTACGGCGATGCCAACAAGTACAACGCGATCTTCGAGGCGAACAAGCCGATGCTGTCGCATCCGGACAAGATCTATCCGGGGCAGAAGCTGCGCATTCCTGCGCTCTGATCTTCTTCAGGCTCGCCATGGAAAAGGCCCACTGGAAACGGTGGGCCTTTTTTGCTTTTTTGGCGGAAGCGCCGTCCGACGCCTAGCTCTGCTTCCAGGGCAGCCCCCGCTTGCGCCACCCACCGACCTGCCCACGGTGGCCACTTTCATCTGGATTCCCCTCGAACCCTTCAAGGATGTTGTAGGCCTCCAGCCCCAGTTCAGTGGCGCGCTTCGCAGCCGCGATGGAGCGCACGCCGCTGCGGCACAGCAGCACCAGCTTCTTGCCGCCTTCACCGGCAGCACGCACGCCCTCGTCGAACGCGGGGTTCAACGCCATGCCCGGCCATTGTTTCCAGGCCAGCGGCACGGCGCCGGGCACGTAGCCGACCCATTCGCGCTCCGCATCGGTGCGCACGTCGACCAGCACGGCCTCGCCGCTGGCCTGCCATTGCGCGGCCTGCTCGGGCGTCACATCGCCGGCATAGCCCTTTTCACCAACGGGTTCAGTCATCTCTTTGCTTCCTTCCATTTCATTAGGGTTATCTCGCGGACCGCGGCGATCTTTACCTTGCCCGGTGCCCGCCGGATGGTGGAATTTTTCACCGGTTCGTGAAAACCCTGTTTGTCACGTTTTCGCGCGCGCCAAAGATCGGGCCTGGGCCTGCCAAACATAACTCGAAGAGGCGGGCAGGGTTTTTCGGTCAGTCAGAACTTGTATGGAGAGAGACAACATGACAGAGAGCAAATCACCCCGCCGCCGCAACCTCCTGAAGGGAGCAGCCGTGGCCGCAGGCGCCATGTCGGCGCCGATGGTCAGCATGGCCCAGACCACGTCGCTGCGCTTCCAGAGCACCTGGCCGGCAAAAGACATCTTCCACGAGTACGCGCAGGACTTCGCCAAGAAGGTGAACGACATGGCCGGCGGCCGCCTGAAGATCGAGGTGCTGCCTTCGGGCGCGGTGGTGCCCGCGTTCCAGTTGCTGGAGGCAGTGAACAAGGGCACGCTCGATGGCGGCCACGGCGTGGTGGCCTACCACTACGGCAAGAACTCCGCGCTCGCGCTGTGGGGCTCGGGCCCGGGCTTCGGCATGGACGCCAACACCGTGCTGGCCTGGCACAACTACGGCGGCGGCAAGGCGCTGCTGGACGAGATCTACAAGAGCCTGAACATGGAGGTGGTGTCGTACCTCTACGGCCCGATGCCCACGCAGCCGCTCGGCTGGTTCAAGAAGCCGGTGGCCAAGGTGGAAGACATGAAGGGGCTCAAGTTCCGCACCGTCGGGCTGGCCGTGGACATGTTCACCGAGATGGGCACCGCGGTGAACCCGCTGCCGGGCGGCGAAATCGTTCCCGCGCTCGACCGCGGGCTGATCGATGCGGCCGAGTTCAACAACGCATCGAGCGACCGCGTGCTCGGCTTTCCCGACGTGGTGAAGAACTGCATGCTGCAGAGCTTCCACCAGTCGGGCGAGCAATTCGAGGTGCTGTTCAACAAGGGCAAGTACAGCGCGCTGCCCCAGGAGCTGCGCTCGATCATCGACTACGCCGTGCAGGCCGCGAGCGCCGACATGAGCTGGAAAGCGGTGCAGCGAAATTCGCAGGACTATGCGGACATGAAGAAGGCCGGCATCAAGTTCTACAAGACGCCCGATGCGGTGCTGCGCGCCCAGCTTGCGGCGTGGGACAAGACGGTGGCGAAGAAGGCCGACGAGAACCCGCTGTTCAAGAAGGTGCTGGACTCGCAGCGCGTGTTCGCCGAGCGCGCACTGCAATGGCAGAACGACTACGGCGTCGACTTCAAGATGGCCTACGCCCATTACTTCGGCAAAAAGAAGTCCTGAGAGAGACCTGTCGATGACGGTTCGCGCCAGCCATCCGGAACGCTCCGGGTGGCTGGCTTTCTGATGCGTGCTTTCCTGCCTGCCATGCCTTCATGACCATCCAACGTTTCCTCCATACCGTCGACCGGTTCAGCATGGTCGTGGGCAAGACCTTCTCGTGGCTCATCGTCGCGCTGATGCTGCTGGTGTGCGGCGAGGTCTTCAAGCGCTATGCGCTCAACGCGCCCACCGCCTGGATCTTCGATGCCAACAACATGCTCTACGGCACGCTCTTCATGATGGGCGGGGCCTACACGCTCTCGCAGGCGGGCCATGTGCGCGGCGACTTCTTCTACGGCAGCATGAAACCGCGCACGCAGGCCGCGCTCGACCTCGTGCTGTTCGCGGTCTTCTTCCTCCCCGGCGTGGTGGCGCTCACCTGGTCGGGCTGGACCTATTTCGGTGAATCGCTCGCGATGCGCGAGCAGACATTCAATGCCGACCCGATTCCGGTGTATCCGTTCAAGTTCGTGATCCCCGTGGCCGGCGCAGTGCTGCTGGTGCAGGGCATCGCCGAGATGGTGCGCTGCGCGCTGTGCCTGAAGACCGGTGTGTGGACGCCGCGCCTGAAGGATGCGGAAGAAATGGACGTGGTCGGCGAACAGCTTGCCGGCAGCAGTTATGTCGATGAAGCCGACAAGCGCGAGGTGATCGACAAGGCCAAGGCCATCGAGCAGGCGGCCCAACAGCGCAAGAGCGATTCGACCGGAGGTGCGGCATGAGCGATCCCGCACTCGGTCTTTCGATGCTCGGCCTGATCGTGGTCGTGATCATGCTCGGCTTCCCCACGGCGTTCACGCTGATGGGCCTCGGCATGTTCTTCGGCTTCATCGCCTTCTACGACCCCGCTTCGCCCTGGCTCGACAACAAGGTCTTCGACCTGATGGTGCAGCGCGCCTTCGGCGCCATGACCAACGAGACGCTGCTGTCCATTCCGCTCTTCGTGCTGATGGGCTACGTGATGGAGCGCGGCGCGCTGGTGGACAAGATGTTCCACAGCGTTCAGCTCGCCTTCCGCCGCGTGCCCGGCTCCCTCGCGGTGACGACGCTGATCGTGTGCACCTTCTGGGGCATCGCGAGCGGCCTGGTCGGCGCGGTGGTGGTGCTGATGGGCGTGATCGCAATGCGGCCGATGCTCAACGCGGGCTACGACACGCGGCTGGCCGCCGGTGTGATCACGGCCGGCGGCACGCTCGGCATCCTGATTCCCCCCTCGGTGATGATCATCGTGTACGCGGCGGTGGCCGGGCAGTCGGTGGTGAAGCTCTATGCGGCCGCGATGTTCCCTGGCTTCTTCCTCGCGTTTCTCTACCTGGTCTACGTGATTGGCTGGGCCGTGCTGCAGCCGAAGGTCGCGCCCAAGCTGTCGCCCGACAAGCAGCGCGCCCCCATCACGCCGTGGGTCGCGCACATCGCGCAGAGCTATTCGCCGCGCATGCTGCCTGCGCTGTTCGCGGCGGTGGTGTCGCCGACGCGTGCCTTGCGCGGCGCGGCCGAGGGCGTGCGCATCACCTGGTGGATGCTGCTGCGCAGCCTGCTGACCTCGCTGGTGCCGCTGACACTGGCTGCGGCGACGCTGGGCTCGGTGTGGTGGTACGTCACGATCTACTCGCAAAAAGACGCCAATGGGCCAGTCGCGGAGCAGCAGGCCACGCAGAAGACTCCGGGGGCGGCCGCGACACTGCCCGAAGCGCCTTCGTCTGCTTCCTCCGAGAGCGGCACAGGCCTGGCCGAACCGCCGACCGACGACGCGCCGAAGGAGGCCGGCTCGGACAGCGGCCTGCAGGAGCCGCCCGGTGGCGTCGAGGAACCACCCGGCAGCGAAACTGCCGCGGCGCCTCCCGCGGCGGAAGGCGGCCTTCAACAGCTCGGCGAAGCGGTCGAAGCACCGAAGACCGCCGCCGTGCCCGAAGCCTTCTACACGGGCTTCCTGCTCGCCAGCCTCTTCACGCTCGCGCTGCTCGGCTGGTACTACTGGCGCATGGATGCGGAGCAGTTCGAAATCCTGCGCATGCTGGTGTCGTCGGTGATGCCGCTCGCCACGCTCACGCTGGTCGTGCTGGGCGTGATTCTGTTCGGCATCACGACCGCCACCGAATCGGCGGCGGTCGGCGCGGCCGGGGCGTTTCTCATGGCCTGGCAGGCCGGGACGCTGGACTTCAAGAAGACCAAGGAGGCGGTCTTCCTCACGCTCAAGACCACCTCGATGGTGTGCTGGCTCTTCGTGGGCTCGGCGCTGTTCTCGGCGGTGTTCGCGCTGCTGGGCGGGCAACGCATCATCGAGGAGTGGGTGCTCGGCATGAACCTGTCGCCGCTGCAGTTTCTGCTGCTGTCTCAGGCGATCATCTTCATTCTCGGCTGGCCGCTGGAGTGGACCGAGATCATCGTGATCTTCGTGCCCATCTTCCTGCCGCTGCTCGCGCACTTCCAGATCGACCCGCTGCTCTTCGGCGTGCTGGTGTTCGTGAACCTGCAGGCTGCGTTCCTCTCGCCGCCGGTGGCGATGTCGGCCTTCTATCTGAAAGGGGTGTCGCCTTCGCACGTGACGATCAACCAGATATTCGCCGGGATGATGCCGTACATGCTGATCGTGATCCTGTGCATGGTGTTCATGTACATCTGGCCGGGGTTGACGTTGTGGCTGCCGCAGTATTTGTACGGTTGAACGGAGTGCTCAATTGCTCTGCTGTCTTCATAAACCAGCTTCCGAGACCCAAGAAACCGTTGGGAGAATTTCAAGACGGCAACCACAACAAAGAAGGCTTCGACCAAGAGCCAAATATCTTCAGCCGCAAAAAAGGAAGGGGCCTCGATGCCATCGGCTCGACGGTCGGATGGGCCTACCTATTGAAATAGTCAGCGCCGCCGCTCCACATACGGCCGCGCCTGCAACAGCACGATCCTGTCGCCCACCGTCGCCCACTCGATATCCTGATCCACGGCGTTGAACGTGCGCTTCACGGCAGCACCCACACTGGCAAGCCGCACCACCAGCGCATCGGTCAGCACGTTGCGTCCATGCTCCACCGGCACCTCCTTCACCCCGCCGTCCTTGTCCAGCTGCAACGCCGTCTCTTCCGCCGACCGGCTGAGCACCTGGATCGCCTTCGACCAGCTCGAATACATCACCTGCTCCGCCACGCGCTGCCCCTCGACCACGCGGATGCCGATGCCGCGCTTGGCCGAGATGTAGGTGACGTGCGGATGGCCCGCGTCGAACGGGTCGCGCGTGATCATCACGCCCGCGTTGGTCGAGTCGATGGCGGTCTGCACGAACACGCCCATCAGCACCGATTCGGCGCCGAAGCCCGCGGCGCTGCGGGCCTCCCAGGCCTCGGGATTGAACACCGAGGCCCAGACCTTCTTCACCGCGAGTTCGAGCGCGTCACCGGTCTTCACGTTGGGCACCGTCGTGTAGAGCCCCGCGCCGCTGAAGCCCGGCAGGTCTTCGGAGTTGGACGAGCTGCGCACGAACACGCCGCCACCGCCCAGTTGCGATTGCCACGCGGCGCGCCATGACGCCGCGGCAGCGGCATCGACAGGCCACTTCACGATCTCGTCGCGCAGTTGCGCGAGCGCCTTCTGCCGCAGTTGCGGATCGCTCGCGAAGCCGGGTTGCTGCTGCATGCGTGCGATGCGATCGGCCAGGCCGTTCGTTCGCATGAAGCGGTCGTAGTGGGCGAACGGAATGCAGAAGCCATCGGGCACCGTGGTCGACGGAATGCGCGCGGCCAGCACCGCGCCGAGGTTCGCGGCCTTGGAGCCGCACTGCGCGCTGTTGCGCGCGCGCAGCGACGCGAGCGGCAGCAGGCGGGTCTCGCGCAGGTCGGGCTTCACGGCCCTGTCGCTGCCGGGCACGGCACCGGTGGCCGCAGCGCGCACCGCACGCGGCGGGAGCGCCGCGATCTCTTCCGCGGTGAGCCGACGCAACTGGTAGCCCGATGCCGCGACCTTGAGCGCGACCCACTGTCCCGCATGCTCGCGAAGCACGGTCGCCGCATCGCGCACATAGGCGTTCGGAATGCCCCAGCCCTTGGCCAGAAGGTTGACGTGAGAGAGCGCGGTCGACGGCCGCTCGGTCAACACACCCGCGACGGGCGGCAGGCTGATCGGCACCTGGCGCAACACGGCGATGTCGTCGGGCAAGAGCGCATTCAGCCCCGATGCGTCGTCCACGATGCGCACGCGTCCCGTCGCGGTGCCGAGGTTCATCGGCATGTAGGGCTGCTCCCGGATCAGCGCATCCTGGCTCACGAAATCGATGCCCGCTTCCTTCGCCACGCGTTCGTGCAGCGTGGAGTTGGTCTTGAACTTCACGGGCGCGAAGAAGCTGGCCTTCACCTGGGCATCGGCCTGCTTCAGCAGCGGTGCGGTGAGCTGGTCGCCTTCCCAGAATTCGTACGTGAAGGTGCCTATGTTCTGTTGCCAGCTCAGCGTGCCAAACAGGAAGCGGCGATCGGGCACGAGGTAGTTGCGGTCGATCTCGCGCTTGCCCGCGCGCGGCGAGAGCCCGGTGTCGCGCACGAAGCGCACATGCAGCTGGTAGCGCGGCGTGTCGATGTAGTGGGTGCGCACCGGCCTGGCCTGGCGGTCGATGGCGAACAGCACATGGGCCAGTTGCATCGGCGTGCCGGGATCGTAGACGCGCGCCAGCGTGTCGAAGTCGCCCTGGCTGCGCAGCGCGGGCAGCGACGCGGCCACTGCGGGGCGCGGCACAGGCTGTGCAGCCGGGGCTTCGGGCGGCGGCTCGACCTGCCGTCGGTAGAAGGAAGGCTTGCCTGCGAGTTGCGCGTCGGCCGGCACAGGCGCGATGGCCGCCGCGCACAACGCCAGTGCCGATAGCCAGACCGGCGCCTTGCGCGCCCGATGCGGGGTGCTGTTGTTCTTCATGGAGTGTCCCTCTCGTTGCAGGCGAATTCTCGCTCGCGTTCCGGCGGGGCCGCACCGCGCCAAGTCCCGCCGGCAGCACTGCCATCGGCCGGCCGCTACAGTCGCCCGAAAGGAGCCTCTTCTCATGCCCACATTCGACTTTGATCTCTTCGTCATCGGCGGCGGCAGCGGCGGCGTGCGCGCCGCGCGCATGGCGGCACAGACCGGCGCCCGCGTGGGCCTGGCCGAAGCCGCCGACCTCGGCGGCACCTGCGTCAACGTGGGCTGCATTCCCAAGAAGCTCTACAGCTATGCGGCAGGCTATGCCGAATCGTTCGAGGAGGCCGCGGGCTACGGATGGAAGTTGCCCGCCGAGCCGCAGTTCGACTGGTCGCACCTCAAGTCTCAGCGCGCGAAGGAAATCAGCCGGCTCAACGGCATCTATGCCTCGCTGCTGAAGAACTCGGGCGTCACGCTGATCACCGGGTGGGCACAGCTGGTCGACGGCCACACGGTGGAAATCGACGGCAAACGCCACACCGCGCGCCACCTGCTCGTGGCCACCGGCGGCACGCCTTTCGTACCGGAGATCCCGGGGCGCGAGCACATCGTGACGTCCGATGCGATGTTCGATCTCGACCCGTTCCCCAAGCGCCTGCTGGTGGTGGGCGGCGGCTACATCGCCTGCGAGTTCGCATCGATCTTCAACGGGCTGGGTTCGAAGGTGACGCAACTGCACCGTCGCGCGCACCTGCTCACCGGCTTCGACGACGACGTGCGGCAGTTCCTCGCGAACGAAATGGGCAAGGCGGGCGTCGATGTGCGGCTGAACTGCGAGGCCTCGTCGATCGCGCGCGGGCCGGACGGCCTGGTCGTGACGCTCGCGCGCGGCCAGCAGATCGAGGCCGACACGGTGCTCTTCGCCACCGGCCGGGTGCCCAACACGCAGGGCCTCGGCCTCGAGGCAGCGGGCGTGAAGCTCGATGAGAGCGGCGCGATCGCGGTCGATGCGCACTACCGCACGTCGGTGCCGTCGATCTACGCGGTGGGCGACGTGTCGACCCGCGTGCAGCTCACGCCGGTCGCGCTCGCCGAAGCCATGGTGGTGGTCGATGCGCTGTTCGGCAAGGGCAAGCGCCGCATGGACTACGAGTTCATTCCAACCGCCGTGTTCACCCACCCGAACATCGGCACCTGCGGCTATACCGAGCTCGACGCACGCGCGAAGTTCGGCGAGGTGACGGTTTTCTCCAGCGAGTTCAAGTCGCTGCGCCACACGCTCTCGGGCCGCAGCGAGCGCACCTTCATGAAGCTGGTGGTCGACAAGAAGAGCGACCGCGTGGTGGGCCTGCACATGGTGGGCGCGGACGCGGGCGAAGTCGTGCAGGGCTTTGCGGTGGCGATGCGCGCGGGGGCGACGAAGGCAATCTTCGACAGCACCATCGGCATTCACCCGACGGGTGCCGAAGAGTTCGTGACGATGCGCGAACCGATGCCTGGCTAAGCGACGGCCTTCTGCTGCTTGCCTTCGAGCAGCTTCACCATCACGAACAGCACGCGGTTGGCCGGCGTGGGCACGCCGAGCGCTTCGCCGCGGCGCACGACCAGGCCATTGAGGTGGTCGATTTCGCTGAGCTTGCCGCGTGCGAGGTCCTGCGCTGTGGATGAGTACTGCGAGGGCATCGATTGCGCGATGGCGCGGATGGCCGCGTCGGTGTCGCCTGGAATGACGACGCCCTCGGCCGCCGCCACGGCGAGGCATTCGGCGACCACGTCGCGGATCACGTCGGCCACGCCCACGCCCTTCACGAGCTCGCCATAGGGCAGTTGCGACACCGCCGACAGCGCGTTGTAGGCGCAGTTCAGGATCAGCTTGGCCCAGAGCGAGCCGCGCACGTTGCCGGAGATCTGCGTGGGAACGCCGGCGGCGATCAGGTGCTGTGCCACCTGCTCGCTCGCGCGTGAAGGTGCGATCACCAATTCACCGCGACCGTGGTGCTTCACATGACCGGGGCCCGCCATTTCGGTCGCCACGTAGACGACGGCGGCAGCCACTTCGCTCGTGAGCACCGAGCGCACGCGCTCGTCGTTGTCCACGCCGTTCTGCAGCGTGAGCACCAGCGCATCGGGCGCGAGGTGCGGCTTGATCTGCGCGGCGGCCGACTCGCTGTCGGTGGACTTCACGCAGAACAGCACGAGGTCGGCGCCCTGCACGGCGCTCGCCTCGGTGCTCGCAGCGAGGCGCACCTGCTCGTCGAAGGTCTTCGTCTCGAGCCGCAGCCCGTTCGCCCTGACCGCCTCGACATGCGAAGGCCGCCCGATCAGCACCACCTCATGGCCCGCGCGCGCCAGCATGGCGCCGTAGTAGCAGCCGACTGCGCCGGCGCCCATGACTGCGACTTTCATCGATTCGTTTCCTTGGTTGTCCGTTCGACCGCAGAGGTTAGCGAAGCTCGCCGGTTCACGCTTCCACACCGCGCGACTTCAGTCCCTCGTCCATGATCCATTCGCGAAACGCCACGAAGGCCGGCAGGTCGAGCCGGTCCGGACGGTAGCAGAGGTAGTGCCCCTGGTCCACGCGCACCGGCGTGCCGCAGGGGCTCAGGAGCGATCCCTCGGCCAGCTCTTCCTGCACGAGGAGCTTGGGCACCAGCCCGATGCCCAGGCCATTGAGCGCCGCCTGGATCAGCGCCGAGTACTGCGCGAAGCGCGGCCCGGCCACCGTCTGCACTTCGGGCACGCCATGCTGCGCGGCCCACGCGCGCCACGCGGTGGGCGCGCCTTCGTGATGCAGCAGCGTGTGGCCGACGATGTCCGCCGGCTGCGCGATGCGATGGCGCCCTTCGACCAAAGCGCGCGCCACGATCAGCACGAACTCGCGCCCCGCGATGTATTCGGACACCACGCCTGGCCAGCCGTCGGGGCCGTAGCGGATCGCGGCATCCACGCCCGCCGGAATGCCGTCGCTCGGCTCCAGGTGGCGACTGAAGCTCAGCATCACATGGCGGCTCTTCTGGCTGAAGGCCGGCAGGCGCGGAATGAGCCACTTGGTGAGAAAGGTGGGCACACTCGCGAGCGTAAGAAGGCCCGCGCCGGCATCGCCCGAGCGGGCCTCGAAGGTCGCGGTCTCGATGGCGCGCAGACCCCCCGAAATCTTCTGCCAGTACACCCGTCCCTGCGGCGTGAGCTGCACACCGCGGCCGTTCTTCTGCAGCAGTTCGCGGCCGAGAAAGGCCTCGAGCCCCGCGATCTGTTTGCTCACCGCGCTCACCGTGATGCACAGGGCACTGGCCGCGAGCGTGATGCTTTGCTGGCGCGCCACCGCGTCGAAGGCCAGCAGCTCCTGGATGGTGGGGCAGTCGCGCTTCATGCCTGGCTCCGGTTGATGAAAGTTCTGTGAAAAACACTTTCCGATTGCTCAAGCATCGTCATCCAACTTTCACCCATGGGTTCGTGTGTGCTTCCTAGAATTCGCTCGAACACGGCAGCTCGCCGTGCGCAAAAGGTAGAGCATCCGGAAAGTATGCCGGTTGCGCAAGTCACTCGGAGACCTTCACCTTGATTCGCGGCATCTCGCTCGTCTACGGCCTGTACCTGCTGCTGCCCATCGCCTTGCTGCTGGTCGGCAGCTTCGGCGGCAACTGGACCAACACGCTGCTGCCCACGGGCATCACCGGGCAGTGGTACGTCGACCTGTGGCTGGACACCTCGTTCCGCAAGGCCTTCGTGAGCAGCCTGGTGGTGGCGATGAGCACCTGCGCGATCAACACGGTGCTGGCGTTGCCGCTGGCCTATGCGCTGTACCACGGCGCGCGGCGCGGCAGCAGCATCGCGGCACGCATCGTGAGCGCCACACCCGTCGCGGTGCCGACGATCACGCTGGCCTTCGGCTACATGATCGTGTTCAACACCGACATCGCACCGTGGCTCGGCTCGATGCCGCTCCTGATCGCCGCGCACGCAATCCTCACGTTGCCCTACCTCACCAACACGCTGCTGACCGACCTGCGCCACCTGGACCTCGGCCGGCTCGAGCAGGCGGCTGCGACGCTCGGCGCCTCGGGCTGGCAGCAGTTCACCGGCATCGTGCTGCCGAGCCTGCGCCAGAGCCTGATCAGCGGGCTGGTGATGGTGGCGGCGATTTCGGTGGGCGAGTTCGGGTTGTCGAACCTGCTCACGAGCTTCCAGAACCGCACGTACCCGGTGGTGCTGCTGCAGGCCTTCTATGGCGCGACAGGTTTTGCCTGCGCGGCGACGGTGATTCTTCTTGTGCTGGCGAGCGCGTCGGCCCTTCTTTCCTCTTCATTGGTGAAGCAACGCGCATGAGCCTCCTTCTGGACAACGTGAGCTACAACTACCCCGGCAGCACGCACGGCCTGCACGACGTGTCGCTCGACGTGCGCACCGGCGAGCTGGTCGCGGTGATCGGGCCGAGCGGCTCGGGCAAGTCGACGCTGCTCAAGCTGGTGTCGGGCCTGGAGACGGGACACACCGGCCGCATTGCGCTCGGCGGCGAAGACATGTCGCGCACGCCGGTGCACCAGCGCCACATCGGCATGGTGTTCCAGAGCTACGCACTCTTTCCGCACCTGAGCGTGCTCGACAACGTGGCCTACGGCCTCAAGCTGCGCAAGGTCGGCACCGCCGAGCGCCGCCAGCGCGCGCAGAACCTGCTCGACGTCGTCGGGCTCGGCGACTACGCAAAGCGCGCGGTCGCCCAACTCTCGGGCGGCCAGCAGCAGCGCGTGGCGCTGGCCCGCGCGCTCGCCATCGACCCGCGCGCGTTGCTGCTCGACGAACCGCTCTCTGCGCTCGACGCCAGCGTGCGCGGCCATCTGCGCGACCAGATCCGTTCGATCCAGCAGCGCTTCAACGCGACCACGCTGCTGGTCACGCACGACCAGGAAGAAGCGCTCGTGATGGCCGACCGCGTGGCGATGCTCAAGGACGGGCGGCTGCTGCAAATTGCGACGCCGCGCGAGATCTACGAGCAGCCCGCAAGCCGCGCGGTGGCGGAGTTCGTCGGGCTCTCGACGATCCTGCCCGCGAAGGTATCGGCGCCGGGCCGGCTCGACATGGGCTTTGCCGAACTCCTCGCCGACACCGGCCAGCGCCCGTTCGGCACTGCGGTGCACGTGCTGGTGCGCCCCGAACACATCCAGCCCGCCCCGCCGTTGGACAGCGTGAATCGCCTCACGGGCCGCACCGGTGCGCAGCGCTACCTGGGTGCGCTCACGCGCTACGACTTCGAGGTGCCGGGTGCGGGCAAGCCATTCCTCGCCGAGTCGGCCGTGCCGGCGTCGGAAGCCATCGCCATCGCGCCCGAGCACCTCCGTTTACTCGACCACTGAACTTTTCCTTTCCTCCAAGGAGCCACCATGCAACGCAGACATCTGATCCAGGCCGCCGGCGCACTGCCCGTGCTGTCCCTTGCTCGCACCGCCTTCGCCTTCGACGGCCCCGAGCTCTACGCGGGCGAGAAGGCGCTGTACGCCGAAGCGCAGAAGGAAGGCCTGTGCGTCTCCTTCGACACCGGCCCCGAATGGGCCAACTGGAAGTCGCTGTTCCGCGACTTCAAGAAGCGCTACCCCGAGATCGAATTGACCTACAACGACATCGGTTCGGCCGCCACCGTCGTCGCATTGGAGAAGACCAAGCGCCGCCCGCAGGCCGACACCGCCTACTACTTCGCCGCCTCCGCCGTCGATGCCGCGAAGAAGGACGTGGTCGCGCCCTTCAAGCCCGTCAACTTCGACAAGCTGCCGCCGGTGTTCCGCGAGGCCGAGGGCCGCTGGTTCACCATCCACACGCTCAACATCGCGTTCCTCGTGAACAAGAAGCTGGTGAAGAACGTGCCTACCGGCTGGGCCGACCTGCTCAAGCCCGAATTCAAGAACACGGTCGTCTACCTCGACCCGCGCTCCACCGGCATCGGCCAGGTGCTGACTTTCGCCGCGGCCTACGCCAACGGCGGCAGCGTCGACAACGTGCAGCCCGGCACCGACTACCTGGGCAAGCTGCATGCGGCCGGCAACGTGCTGCGCGTGGAAGGCACCACGCCGTATGCCAAGTTCCTGAAGGGCGAGATCCCGGTGTGGATCAGCTACGAGAACGATGGCCTGAAGGCCAAGCACGTCGACGGCATGGGCGATGCGGTCGAGATCGTGATTCCGAAGGAAGCCAGCGTGGCCGCACCGTATGCGATCAGCCTGGTGAAGAACGGCCCGAATCCGAACGCCGGCAAGCTGTGGCTCAACTTCATCATGAGCGAAGCGGGGCAGACGCTGTTCGCACAAGGCTTCGTGCGGCCCGCCGTGCCGGGCACGCCGCTTTCTGCCGACGTCGCCGCCAAGATGCCGCCCGCACCGCAGATCCGCCCGCTCGACGTGGTGAAGGCCTCGGAGCGCAAGGCCGACGTCGACAAGCTCTGGGCGCAGGCCGCCTTGGGGAAGTAAGCCGTCATGCGACGCTTCGGCGCCTGGCCCGCATGGGCCTTCATGGCGCTCTTCTTCGCGGTGCCGCTCGCGGCACTGCTGCCCGAAGCCTTTGCCGAGGGCGGCAGCGCCTTCGGGCGGCTGTTCGGCAATCCGCTGTTCCTGGGTGCGCTGCGCAACACGCTGGGCCTCGGGCTCGCGGCGGGTGCGATCTCGGCGCTGGTGGGCACCTGCATCGCCATCGAGCTCGCGCGGCAGCCCGAGCATCGGCGCCAATGGATGATGACGCTGCTGGGCCTGCCGCTCGCGTTCTCGGGCCTGGTGATCGCCTACGGCTTCATCCTGGCCTTCGGACGCGCGGGCTTCGTGACGCAGTTGCTCGCGGGACTGGGCGCCGATCCGGCCGTGATCGGCAGCTGGATCTACAGCGTGTCGGGCCTGGGCTTCGCCTACGCCTACTACCTGATTCCGCGCGTGGCGCTGTCGCTCTACCCGGTGTTCGCCAACCTCGACCTGCGCCCGGCGCAGGCGGCGCGCACGCTGGGCGCATCGAAGGCGCGCGCGTTCTGGGACACGGTGGTGCCCGAGGTGATGCCCTCGGTGCTGTCGAACGCCTGCATGGTGGCCGCGATTGCCATGGGCACCTACGGCACGGCGCTGGCGCTGGTGGGCACGCAGCTCAACATCCTGCCGCTGATGCTGCTCGCGCAGGTGGGCGACGGCGGTTCGGATTTCGCGGTGGCAGCGGCCTTGTCGCTGGTGCTGATGGTGGTGTGTGTGATCGTGATGGGAGTGGGCGATGTCGTTACGCGAAGGCGCGAGCGCGGTGCTGTCGGCGCCGGTCACTGAGGCGCTGACGCGCCTGGCGCAAAAGCAATGGGGCCCGGCGCGGCATCGCCAGCCAGTGGCCATCATCGGCCCGGGCGACGGCGGGCCGGTCGAGTGCGAGGCCGCCTACGCGGTGGCGCACGCGCTGGCCGGCGCGGGCATGGCGGTGGTGTGCGGCGGACGCGGCGGCGTGATGGCCGCAGCCTCGCGCGGCGCCACCGAGGCTGGCGGCATCGCCGTGGGCATCCTGCCCGAGGACGACGACCGCAACGCGAACGAATGGCTCAGCGTGGCGATTCCCACCGGCATGGGCGAGATGCGCAATGCGATCGTCGCGCGCAGCGGCGTGTGCCTCATCGCCATCGGCGGCAACATGGGCACGCTGTCGGAAATGGCGCTCGGACTCAAGTGGGGCAAGCCGGTGTTCGTGATGCATGGCGATGTGGAACTGCCGGGGGCGGTGCAGGCGGTGGATGTGGACGACATGCTCGCGAAGGTGCTGGCCACGCTGCTCGCCTGAGCACGTTCGGGGGAGGACGAATGCCACGGCCGCATTGCACAATGCCGCCATGCCCTACATGCCCACATTCGTCGCCCCCGCCCGCTTCACCGACGCCGCCGCCGCACTCGAACAGGTCAAGGCCATCTACCAGGGCGGGCTCGCCCATCTGCGCGAGTCGATGCTGCGCTTCGTGGCGGGCGAGGCGCTGCCGGGCCGGGTGCGGGCCTGCTACCCGTTCGTGCGGGTGCACACGCACACCGTCTCGCGCCACACGCCGCCGGCCAATGCGGGCCTGAGCTACGGTTTTGTCGCCGGTCCCGGCCGCTACGAGACCACGCTGACGCGGCCCGATCTGTTCTCTCGCTACTACCTCGACCAGTTCCGCCTGCTGCTGGAAAACCATCAGGTCGAGCTCGAGGTGGGCACCAGCACGCAGCCGATTCCGATCCATTTCTCGTTCGCCGAGAACGACCACATCGAAGGCACGATGAGCGAAGACCGCCGCGCGCTGATGCGCGACGTGTTCGACCTGCCCGACCTGGGCGTGATGGACGACGGCATCGCCAACGGCACCTTCGAGGCGCGCGACGGCGAGGCGCAGCCGCTGTCGCTCTTCACGGCCGCGCGGGTCGATTACTCGCTGCACCGCCTGCGCCACTACACGGGCACCGCGCCCGAGTGGTTCCAGAACTTCGTGCTGTTCACCAATTACCAGTTCTACATCGACGAGTTCGTGCGCCTGGGCCACGAAGCGATGGCCGACGAGAACAGCGAGTACATCGCCTTCATCGAACCGGGCAACGTGGTCACGCGCCGGCGCGGGCTCGATGCCGGCGCGAGCGAGACCTTCGCTCGCCTGCTGGACGGCAGCCAGGGCACCGCGCCGCCGCGGCTGCCGCAGATGCCGGCCTACCACCTGGTGCGCGAGGACTACAGCGGCATCACCATGACGAACATCGGCGTCGGCCCGGCCAATGCCAAGACCATCACCGACCACATCGCCGTGCTGCGCCCCCACGCCTGGATGATGCTAGGCCACTGCGCGGGCCTGCGCAACACGCAGCAGCTGGGCGACTACGTGCTGGCGCATGCCTATGTGCGCGAGGACCACGTTCTGGACGAAGAGTTGCCGCTGTGGGTGCCGATTCCGGCGCTGTCGGAAATCCAGCTCGCACTGGAAAAAGCCGTGGCCGACATCACACGCTACGAAGGCCCCGATTTGAAGAAGATCATGCGCACCGGCACCGTGGCCAGCACCGACAACCGCAACTGGGAGTTGCTGCCCGGCAACCAGCCGCAGCGCCGCTTCAGCCAGAGCCGGGCGGTGGCGCTCGACATGGAGAGCGCGACCATCGCGGCCAACGGCTTCCGCTTCCGCGTGCCTTACGGCACTTTGTTGTGCGTGAGCGACAAACCGTTGCACGGCGAGATCAAGCTGCCCGGCATGGCCAACCACTTCTACCGCGAGCGGGTGGAGCAGCACCTGCGCATCGGCATGCGGGCCATCGACATCCTTCGGGAAGAGGGCTCGACCCGGCTACACAGCCGCAAGCTGCGCAGCTTCGCGGAGGTCGCTTTCCAGTAATAGTTGGCAGTCAGCAGGCGCTTTCGAGGGTTTTTACCTAGGCGCTTGTGCAGGTGTTTTGCACATTTCGCGGACATCATCCGGTTACTTTTGAGAACAACCGGAAACAAAATGTCTAAATCGTCACCTTCTGCCCTTTCACGCCGTGATTTCAGCGCATGGGTGGCAGGCGGCGTCGCCGTTGCCGGCGCTGGTCAGGCCGCACTGCTGTGGCCTCGGTCGGCCGGCGCGGCCGAGCCGCAGCTGGTTGCCAGGTTGCGCATCGTCATTCCCGCCAACGAAGGCGGCGGCTGGGACCAGACCGGCCGTGCGCTCGGCGCGGCGCTGTTGGCCTCGGGCGCGGCGGGCGACGTGGTCTACGAAAACATCGGCGGCAAGGGCGGCACCATCGGCCTGGCGAAGTACGTCGAGAAATACGACGCCGACCCCGACACCCTGCTGATGAGCGGCATGGTGATGGTCGGCGCAGTCGCACTGCAAAAGCCCGCCGTCACGATGGCGCAGGTCGCTCCGGTCGCGCGGCTCACCAGCGACTACGAAGTGGTGGCGGTGAAGGCCGACTCGCCCATCAAGACGCCCAAGGACCTGATCGCAGCCCTGCGCGCCGACGCGGCCAAGACCGTCATCGCGGGCGGCTCGGCCGGCGGCGTCGACCACATGTACGCCGGCATGCTGGCACGCGTGGCCGGCAATACCGCCGGCCTGGTCTACCAGCCGTACCCCGGCGGCGCGCAAGTGGTGGAAGCGCTGGAAACCGGCAAGGCCGTCGCCGGCATCTCGGGCTACAGCGAATTCAGCGAGGCGCTGGCCGGCGGCAAGCTGCGCGCGATCGGCGTCTCGTCCAAGCGGCCGTTCCTGGGCATTCCATCGGTGCGCGAGCAGGGCGTGGACGCCGACCTCGCCAACTGGCGCGGCGTGCTCACCGGCAAGAAGGTGCCCGCCGAGCGCCGCGCCGTGCTGCTGGAAGCCGTGCGCCGCGCGACCGGCGCCGACATCTGGCAGAAGACCATCAAGCGCAACAACTGGGATGCGTACTGGATGGCCGGCAAGGATTTCGAGAGCTTCCTCGAGCTCGACCTGGCGATGGCCGGACCGATGATCTACCTGCTCAAGCTGAAGGCCTGAGCACCAGGCACAGGGGCTTCAGGCGAACAGCTCCGGCATCTCGCGCTGCGCCTTGGGCGTGAGCACGAGTTCGCGCCCGTCGAGCTCCTGCCGCACCCAACCGCGGCGCAGCGACAGTTGCAGCCACGCGGCCCCCAGCGCGCCACCCAGATGCGGACGGCGCTCGCTCCAGTCGAGGCATGCGCAGGCAAAGCGCCGGCGCGAGCGGCGCACCGCATCGACTTCGACTCCCAGGCTTTCGAGCGCGATCGCACCTTCGGTCGTGAGTTCGTACGAACCGCTCTGCAGACCGCTGAGCCAGCCCTGCGCATGCAGCCGGTCGTGCAGCGCGACGCCGGCGGTGCCAGCCATGTGGTCGTAGCAGGTGCGGGCGGCGCGCAGGCGGCTCGGCGTGTTCGGCTTGAACTCGGCCGCGCGCGGTGCGCCGGCCACGACCATCAGGCTCTCGAGCGCAGCAGCGACGTTGTCGTCCGCAAGCCTGAAATAGCGGTGCTTTCCCTGCACGAGGACTTCGACCAATCGCTCCTCTTTCAGGCGCGCGAGGTGCGCGCTCGCGGTGGAGGCGGCCACCTCGGCGACGGTGGCGAGTTCGGTCGCGGTGCGCGCGTGGCCGTCCATCAGGCAGTTGAGCATGCGGGCGCGCGCCGGCTCGGCGATGGCGCCCGCAAGGCGGGCCAGTTGGAGATCGGCGCTGGAGGATGAAGTCGTGTCCATGCGGCGATCGTAAAACGCTGCCGCAATCGACACTTCGTTCACGGGCGAAGTGTGGCGGCATCGTAGATTGCACACTGCGGGGCATGAACACAAGCCCCACTTCCTTCGCCGACTGCATGCCCGTCGACCCGGTCGCGGCCATCACGCATGCCGATCCTTATCTCTTCTACGCCGAGTTGCGCGCGGGTCCGCCGCTCGTGTGGAACGAGAAGCTGCGCGTGTGGGTCGCGAGCCGTGCGGACGTCATCGAATCGGTGTTGCTCGCGCACGGCGCGCTGCGTGTGCGGCCCGCCGCCGAACCGGTGCCGCGCGCCATCGCGGGCAGCCCGGCCGGCGAGGTGTTCAGCCACCTGGTGCGCATGAACGACGGCGCGGCGCACCAGGCGCATCGACCCGCGCTGCAGCGTGCGCTGGCCGGGCTGGACTTGAATGCCGTGCACGCGGCCGCCCTGCAGGTTGCGCGCAATGTGCCGGCTGCGCCTTTGTCGGACGCGCTCTTTTCCATGCCCGTGCAGGCAGTCGCGCAGCTGCTCGGTTTTGCGGAGGAAACGCTGCCGCAGGTGGACCGCTGGATGCGCGACTTCGTCGCCTGCCTGTCGCCGCTGTCAACGACGGGCCAGTTGCAGGCGGCGAGCGTTGCCGCAGGCGAACTGATGACGCGCTTCGAGACGCTGACCGCAAGTGCGCCATCCCGTCACGGCACGCTGCTCGCGGCCGTGCTGGCCGAGAGCGATGCCAGCACGCCGCTCTCGCGCTCCCTGCTCGCCAACATCGTCGGCCTGCTCTCGCAGACCTGCGACGCGACGGCCGGCCTGCTGGGCAACAGCCTCATCGCACGGGTGCGCGAGCCCTCATTGCGCCAAGCCGCACGCACGCGCGACGGACTGCAAGCCATCGTGGAAGAGACGGCGCGGCACGATCCGTCGGTCCACAACACGCGCCGCTTCGCGATCGAGCCCATCACCATCGCGGGCACGCCGCTGGCGGCGGGCGATGCGGTGCTGCTGGTGCTGGCCGCGGCCAATCGCGACCCGGCGTTCAACCCCGAGCCGGACCGCTTCCAACTGATCCGCGAGCGGCGCCGCATGCTCGGCTTCGGCCACGGCATGCACGCCTGCCCGGGCCAGGCGCTGGCCTGCACGCTGGCGGCGGCGGGGCTCGATGCGCTGTTGCAACGCCAGCCCGATCTCGATGCGATCCGAGCGCGTGGCTGGCACTACCGCCCTTCGGCCAACGCGCGCATTCCGGTCTTCCACTGACGGTTCAGCCGCGCGCGCTGGCCCAGTGCCCTGTGCCCGCCAGATGCGGCGACAGTTGCGCATCGCCCCAGCGCAGCGGCAGCGCGGCCGGACGGCGCAATGCGTGCTGGACATGCAGACGAAGCAGCCGCTCGGCGCCTTCGAACCGGGCAAGCTCGGGCCCGTCCAGCACGATCTCCGCAGTGGCTGCCACATGCAGCAGGTCGCCGTTGTCGTAGTCGATGAACAGCAGGCCCGCACGCGGGTGCGCCAACAGATTGCCGAGCGTGTTGAAGAAGCGGTTGCCGTTGAAATCGGGCACCGTCAGCACGCCGCCTTCGTCGACGCGCACGAAGCCGGGTCGACCGCCGCGGTGCGACACGTCGACGCCGTGCGACCTGGCATCGGCTTCGTCGCCCGCTGCCACTTCGTCGGGGTAGGCCGTGGCGATGAACAGCGTGTCCGCGCTGCCGATAAGACGCTGCGCTTCGAGGTCCAGCGTGTCGAGCCATTGCACCGATGCGCCGTCTCTGCGCGTCGGCACAAACACCGGCTCGCGCGCCTGGATGTACCGCGGGCAATTGCCGAAGCTCTGCTGCACCTCGAGCATGAAGCCCGTGGCATCGAGCGATTCGACCGTGGCGTTCATGCGGTTGCGCCGCCGCGTATGCGGCTCGATGCCCAACAAGCCGAGCGGGGCGCCTTCTGCGAGCTGGCCTGCGAGCGGATCGCCGGCCGCGGGCAGCGCATCGATGCGCAGGTGCGTCGCATCGGGCGAATGCGCAAAACCCGCGGGGGCCGCGAGCACGCTGGCCCAGGGCTGCAGGTTCGCATCGAGGCTGCCGACCACGACGAACGGCAGCTGCGCGAAGAACTCGCGGTGCTGGTCGGGCATGTAGTCGCGGATCACGCGCGGCCCCGCGACCGCCATCTGCTCGCGCGAGCCGGCGTGGAGTTGCAGCGCGCGCTCCCCGGCGTGGAAGGGTGCCGCGATCATGCTGCCGCCGCGAGCCCGACCGGCGTGCGCACCATCGGCACGAAACCGGGCAGGGCTTCAATGCGCGCAAGCCATTCGCGCACTTGTGGATAGGCTTCGAGCGACACGCGACCTTCGGGTGCGTGCGCCACGTAGGCGTAGTTCGAGATGTCGGCAAGCGTGGCTTCGGGGCCAGCGAGGAAGGGCTGGCGTTCGAGGTGGATCTCCATCACAGCGAGCAGCGCATGCGAGCGCGTCACCGTCTCCGTAGGGTCCACGGCCAGGCCGAACAGCGCCATGACGCGCGCCGCAGCCGGGCCGTAAGCCAGCGGACCTGCCGCCACCGAGAACCAGCGCTGCACGCGCGCGGCACCCACCGCGTCCTGCGGCATCCAGCGCGACGGGTCGGCCGAATAACGCGCATTGAGGTAGACCAGGATCGCGTTGGAATCGGCCAGCGTGACCTCGCCGTCCTCGATCACCGGCACCTGGCCGAAGGGGTTGCGCGCCAGGAATTCGGGCGTGCGGTGGGCGCGCTGCTTCAGGTCGAGCTCGATCACCTCGAAAGGCAGGCCGAGCATCGAGAGGAACAGCCGCACGCGGTGCACATGGCCCGAAATGGCGCTGCCGTAGAGCTTGATGGGTTGCGCGGGGCGAGTGGCGGTGGCATTCATGGGAGGTCCTTTTGAAATGGCGAAACAGCGGCCGGGTGGCGTGTTCCCGATTCTTCTCTCTTGCACCCGATGAATGAATAGCCGTTTCTGTATTTGACTGCTGCGTTTTCCGGTTTAATCGCGGCATGGACCGCTTCAAAGCCATGCAGACCTTCGTACAGATTGCCGAGCAAGGCAGCATGACCCGCGCCGCCGAGTCGCTGGGCACTTCGTTGCCTGCGGTGGTGCGTTCGCTCGCCGCACTCGAGGCGCACCTGGGCGTGCGCCTTTTTCATCGCACCACCCGCCGCCTGTCGCTCACCGAAGAGGGCCGCCACTACCTGCCGAGTGCGCGCGAGGTGCTGCTCGCAGCCGATGCCGCCGACCGCGCGCTCAATGCCGAGGCACGCGAGCCGGCGGGCCAACTCACCATCACCGCACCGGTGCTGTTCGGCCACATGTACGTGGCGCCGGCCATCACGCGATTCATGAAGCGCTACGACAAGGTGCGCTGCAGCGTGCTGCTGTACGACCGCGCGGTGAACCTGCTGGAGGAGAACATCGACGTCGGCATCCGCATCAGCCCGCTGGAAGACTCGTCGCTCGTGGCGCAGTCGCTGGGCACCATCCGGCGCGTGGTCGCGGTGAGCCCCGACTACCTCGCGCGCCACGGCACGCCGCAGCATCCGCGCGAGCTGAACGGCGCACCCTGCGTGCGCGGCCGCATCGACGCACCGCCGCAATGGCAGTTCCACGAAGGCGGCAAGACGATCAGCGTGACGCCGAGCAACCGGCTGGAGTTCAACCACCTCGCGCCCGCCGTCGAGGCCTGCGCCGCGGGCATGGGCTTCGGCACCTTTTTCTCGTACCAGGTGCTGCCGTACGTGGCGCAGGGGCGCCTGAAGATCGTGCTCGAGGACTTCGAGCCGCCGCCGCGGCCGGTGAGCGTGATCTACCCGAACGCGCGGCTGCTGCCGGCCCGCACGCGGGCTTTCATCGACTGGATGAAGACGGAGTTCACCGGCTTGCGGATGTAGCCGCTACGACGCAGCCGCGGGTGCGGGTGCCGGCAGGGGCTTGCCTTCGCACAGCGCCGCGGCGTCGGTCGCCATGCTGCGCACCGCCTCTTCCATGCCGAGGTTCAGCACCGACATGAATTCGCCGTTGCCGCTCGCCCAGTTGGTGCGCGTGCCCATGCCGTGATAGAGGCGCGAGGCGATCTCGCCGCTGGGCAGTCGGTAGTTCACCTTCAGCACCACATGCGAGACAAGGTTGAGCCCCGCGGACCACGCATGGGCGAGGCGCAACGCGACCACGGCCGAGACCTGCCGGGCGCCGGTGGCCGCAGCGGGCGCGCCGACGATGGGCTGGAAGCCATAGCGCTGGGTCGACAACAACGCATCGCGCGTCCACATGCCCGCATCGCCGCTGCGCAGTGACTCCACCGCCCTCGGCGTGGCATGCACCGTCGGCATCATCAAGGTGAGGTTGCCGGCGTAGACCTGGTTGTTGCGGGCATCTTCGATGGCTGGCAGGTAGAGCTTGCAGCCCTGCGGCACACGCAGGGTTTCCACCGGCGGGCCATTGGGGCGCTGCTCCTGCTCGGGCGCCTGCTGGTAGACCATGTCGAGCGGTTCGCTCTCGGTGACTGCCTGCGCGAAGCCGGGCATGGCGCAGAGCGCGAACAGGGCGGCGGCTGCCAGGCCGGTGCGAAATTGGGAGGGTTGCTTCATGGTGCGGCCGTCCGGACCGAATACATCGCGTTGTCCTGGTCGCGGAATGCGACGCGGCCGGGCTGCTCGTCGAAGCCCTGGCCACCCAGCGTCACCCAGGTGCCGTTGACGTTGAACCGCGCGGTGCGGATCGCGCCGGAGCGCGCGCCGGCGAGATCCAGCCCCACCACATGCAGCGTCTGCTGGATCGAATCGCGCATCACGGCCTTGAGCTGCTGCCCGTCATTGGCGCCCAGCCGACGAACGACGGTGGCGCGTGCGCCGCCGCTCACAGGTGTCTGGTAGATCGTCGCGGATCGGTACGAGGGCTCCTTGTTGCCGTCCTGCCAGAGCAGTGCCGTGGTGCGCGTGGTGAAAGCGCCCAGCCCGGGCTCCAGCACGTACTGCAGCAACAGCACGAGGTAGGCGCGACCGTTCTTCGTGGCGGCGATGCGGGCGTCCTGCTCGGCTTTGGGCGGCATGCCCGCGAGCACCTGCGACGAGACAACCTTCAGCGGGAACGCGTTGGGCGTGTTGAGCAATTCGCCGATGGCCAGGCCCGCCTCGACGCGGTAGTCGTAGTCGAGCAGCGGGCCGACGATGGCGCCTACTTCCGCACTCATTTCCTTTTGCCGCGATTGCTGCACCGACGAGTCGATCAGCGCGCCGATGAGGCCGCCGCCCGTGGCCGCGCTCACACCGGGCGCCTGCGCGGAGAACATGAAGCTCTCTTGTGCGACGACCACGCGCAGGTCGGCCTCTTGCACCTTGGTGCGATCCGTTGCCGCGAGCGGCCGGTGGAATTGGGCGCATGCACCCAGCAGTAAAACGACTGACAGTGCCAACAGAAAACGCAGCATCTTCGGGTCTTCTCTCGCGGTATTCGACTGGGCGTCGATTGTGCCGGGTGTTGCCTGGATCACGCACCGCTTGTCCATCGGTTGGTGCCGCTTGTCCATTGGTTGAAGCGATGGCGACGTTCATCGGGGCCTGCGTCAGAATGCCTGTGTGCTTTCTTCTTCCTCCACCCCTCCCCTCTTCCACGCCAGCCACTTGCGCAAGCGCTACGGCGACACCACGGTCGTGGACGACCTGTCGTTCGAGATCGCGCCGGGCGAGTGCCTCGGCGTGATCGGCCCGAACGGCGCCGGCAAGACCACCACCATCCGCATGTGCCTGGGCCTCACCGCGCCCGACGGCGGCGAGATCTCGGCGCTGGGCCTGCAGATGCCGCGCGATGCGCTCGCCATCAAGGCACAGCTGGGCGTGGTCACGCAGTTCGACACGCTCGACCCCGACTTCAGCTGCGCCGAGAACCTCGTGGTGTACGGCCGCTACTTCGGCTTCAGCAAGGCGCAGGTGCGCGCACGCGTGCCGCAATTGCTGGAGTTCGCGGCGCTCTCGCACAAGGCCGACGCGAAACCGGGCGAACTCTCGGGCGGCATGCGCCGGCGGCTCTCGCTGGCACGCGCGCTGGTGAACGACCCGAAGCTGTTGCTGCTCGACGAGCCGACCACCGGGCTCGACCCACAGGCGCGCCACCTGATGTGGGAGCGGCTGCAGGTTCTGTTGCAACAGGGCAAGTCGATCCTGCTGACAACGCACTTCATGGACGAGGCCGAGCGGCTGTGCTCGCGCCTTCTGGTGCTCGACCACGGCCGCAAGATCGCCGAAGGAAAGCCGCGCGACCTGATCGCCGAGCACCTGGAGCCCGACGTGGTCGAGGTGTACGGCAACGGGGCGCTGTCTTTGGCCGAGTCGCCCGAACTCAAGGCAATGGCGGCGCGCGTCGAAGTGAGCGGCGAGACGGTGTTCTTCTACACGCAGGACGCGCGGCGGCTGCTCGATGCGCTGACGCGGCATGGCGGCCTGCGCACCTTCCATCGGCCCGCGAACCTCGAGGACCTTTTTCTCAAGCTCACCGGACGGCAGATCCGCGAGGACGGCTAGACCATGAACACGACGACTGCAACGACCAACCCCGCGCCGCCCGCACCCTCTCCGTGGCGCGCACCCGAGATCTCGCTGCGCTGGTGGCCCGTGTTCCTGCGCAACCTGCTGGTGTGGCGCAAGCTCGCGATCCCGAGCCTCATCGGCAACATCGCCGAGCCGCTGATCTGGCTCGTGGCCTTCGGGTACGGCATGGGCGCGCTGGTGGGGCAGGTGGCGGTGGACGGCGTGAAGGTGCCCTACATCCTGTTCCTCGCCAGCGGCTCGATCTGCATGAGCGCGATGAATGCGGCGAGCTTCGAGGCGCTGTATTCGGCCTTCTCGCGCATGCATGTGCAGAAGACCTGGGACGGCATCATGAATGCGCCGGTCGGGCTCGATGACATCGTGCTCGCCGAGATGCTGTGGGCCGCGTTCAAGTCGATCTTCACCGTGACCGCGATCCTGTTCGTGATGCTGGGTCTCGGCATCAGCCACAGCCCCAAGTTGATCGTCGCGTGGCTGGTGCTGATCGGCGCGGGCATCACCTTCTCGTCGATTGCGCTGATCTTCAATGCGCTCGCCAAGGGCTACGACTTCTTCACCTACTACTTCACGCTGTTCATGACGCCGATGATGTTCCTGAGCGGCGTGTTCTTTCCGCTCGAACAACTGCCTTCGGCGGTGAAGGCCGTAGCGGCATGGCTTCCACTGACCAACGCGGTCGCGCTGGTGCGGCCGCTCTTCATGGACCAGTGGCCGGCCGACTGGTGGCTGCATGCGGGCGTGCTGGCGGTGTATGCGGTCGTGGCGTTCTGGATCGCGCTGGCGTTGACGCGCAAGCGCTTCAAGGCCTGAAGACCTGCGGCCGAGGACATCCGGAAACGGGTGCTTTCAAATTACATTGCGCACAATTTAATTGTTCGCTAGAATTCGACCCATGCGCTCCACCACCGTCTCCGCCGACGAAATGCTCAAGCTGGACAACCAGCTGTGCTTCGCCGTGTATTCCGCCTCGCTGGCGATGACCCGGCTCTACAAGCCGGTGCTGGAAAAGCTGCAACTCACCTACCCCCAATACCTCGTCATGCTGGCCCTCTGGGAGCAAGACGGATTGATGGTCTCCGAACTCGGCGAACGCCTCTCGCTCGACTCCGGCACGCTCACCCCGCTGCTCAAGCGTCTCGAAGCCAACGGCTACGTGGCACGGGTGCGCGACGTGGCCGACGAGCGCCGCGTGCACATCACGCTCACCGCCGCCGGCCGCAAGTTGAAGGCGCGCGCCGCCAGCGTTCCCGGTTGCCTCATGGCTGCCACCGAATGCTCGGTGCCCGAACTCATTGCGCTCACCCAGCAAATCCAGACACTGCGCGACCGCATCAAGAAGGCGGCCTGACCGACAACGTTTTTCTCCCTGCTTCGATCGAAAAACGAGAGAAGCTTTTTTCACCCACCCCTCCCTTCATCATCAAAGGAATCACCATGACCACCAAGCTCGACAAAGTGCTCTACACCGCAGAAGCCCACACCGTCGGCGGCCGTGACGGCGCAGGCAAGTCCAGCGACGGCGCGATCGACGTCAAGCTCAGCTCGCCCGGTTCGGGCAAGCCCGGCACCAACCCCGAGCAGCTGTTCGCGGTCGGCTATGCAGCCTGCTTCATCGGTGCGATGAAGGCCGTCGGCCCGAAGATCAGCGTGAAGGTGCCCGACGACGTGGCCATCGACTCGAAGGTTTCCCTCGGCCCGACGAACGGCGGCGCTGCCTACGGCATCTCGGTGCAACTGGCGATCACGCTGCCTGGCCTCGATGCCGAACAGAAGCAGAAGCTGGTCGACACCGCTCACCAGGTTTGCCCGTACTCGAACGCAACGCGCGGCAACATCGACGTCGAACTGACGATTGTTTGAGCTCGCCCCCAGGCTGCGCGCACTTCGTGTCGCTTCGCCAACCCCCTACCGGGGGCAACACCTGAGGCCCGGCAAAGCCGGTTCCTCGGTGTTCCCTTGAAGGGATCCGACAGCTTCAAAGAAAGCGCCTCAGCCACAAGCCGGGGCGCTTTTTTCATGGCCGGCGTTGTCTCACGGGTGACGCGGAAAGGGACAACGCGATAGCGCCTTTCATCAAGCTTGGCTAATGTGGCCGCACGCCCTTCAACGCACCGTGGAGATCGACACCATGAGCACCACCAGCCTCCTCGTCCGCAAGGACAGCCTTCCCACCACGCGCCTGCACACCGCCACCGACCAGCCATTGGCCGACGGCCAGGTGCGGGTGCGCATCGACAGCTTTGCGCTCACCTCCAACAACATCACCTACGCCGCCTTCGGCGACGCGATGAGCTATTGGCAGTTCTTCCCTTCCGAGGAAGAAGGCTGGGGCAGCATCCCCGTGTGGGGTTTCGCGAGCGTGACGCAATCGCTGCACCCGGGTGTGGCGGTGGGCGAGCGGCTCTACGGCTACTGGCCGATGGCGTCGAGCGCGGTGTTGAGCCCCGACCGGCTCTCGCCCGGGCGCTTCACCGACGCGGCCCCGCACCGCGCCGAGTTGCCCGCGGTCTACAACCAGTATTTCCGCTGCAACGCCGATCCGCTCTACACCACCGACACCGAAGACCTGCAGGCGCTGCTGCGCCCGCTGTTCATCACCTCGTGGCTGATCGACGACTTCATGGCCGACAACGACTTCTTCGGCGCCACGACCATGCTGCTCTCGAGCGCATCGAGCAAGACGGCCTACGGCACCGCCTTCCAGCTGCATCAACGCAAGGGCATCGAGGTGATCGGCCTCACCTCGCCTGGCAACGTGGCCTTCTGCGAAAGCCTGGGCTGCTACCACCGCGTGGTGACCTACGACGCGCTGGACACGATCGCGGCCGACACGCCCAGCGTGTACATCGACTTCGCCGGCAACGGCGGGCTGCGCAACGCCATCCACGAGCGCTTCGCGAACCTCAAGTACAGCTGCTCGATCGGGGGCACGCATGTGGAGCAGCTCGCGTCCAAGGGCGCGGGCAAGAGCCTGTCGGGTCCGCGCGCCACGCTGTTCTTCGCGCCCGCGCAGATCAAGAAGCGCACCGCCGAATGGGGTGCGGAAGAATTCGGCCGGCGCATGGTGGCCGCCTGGCGCAACTTCCTCGCCACGGTGACCGACGTGAGTAACCCCTGGCTGCACGCCGAGCAGCACCGCGGCGGCGAGGCGGTGCAGGCCGCCTATGCGCAGGTGCTGGCCGGCAAGGGCGACCCGCGCACCGGCCATATCCTTTCGCTTTACAAACAACCCGGCGGGCTGTGACGGCGAAGGCGGCGGGGGTGGCGACAATCGCTGCATGACCCCTTCCCCCGCGGCGCCCGCCAACACCCATCCCTATGAGAGCCTCACGCCCGACGTGGTGCTCGACGCGCTCGCGACGCTAGGCCTGCACGGCGACGGCCGGCTCACCGGCCTGAACTCCTATGAAAACCGGGTCTACCAGGTGTTCCTGGAGGACCGCAGTGCGGTGGTGGTCAAGTTTTACCGCCCCGAGCGTTGGAGCGAAGCCGAGATCCTCGAAGAGCATGGCTTCTCGCTCGAGCTGGCCGCGGCCGAAGTGCCGGCCGTGCCGCCCCTGGTCTTCGGCGGCAAGACCCTGCACCACCACGCCGGCTTCGCTTTCAGCGTGAGTCCATACCGCGGCGGCCGCGCGCCCGAACTCGACAACTTCGAGGTGCTCGAATGGGTCGGCCGGTTCCTGGCGCGCATCCACACCGTGGGCAGCGCCAAGTCCTTCGAGGCCCGTCCCGCGCTCGACCTGCAGACCTTCGGCCTCGATTCGCGCGACTGGCTGCTGGAAAACGACAAGATCCCGCTCGACATGCAGCGCGACTGGGAAAAGACCTGCAACGAGGCACTGGACATGGTCCGCGCGACCGCCCTCGCGCTGCAGCCGCCGGCCTCCGACTTCCAGCCGCGCAAGCTCCGCCTGCACGGCGACGTGCACCCCGGCAACATCCTGTGGACGCCCACCGACCGCCCCGGCGGCGGCCCGCACTTCGTCGACCTGGACGACGCGCGCACCGGCTTTGCCGTTCAAGACCTGTGGATGCTGCTCTCGGGCGACCGCGCGCAGCGCACCTCGCAGCTGTCGGGCCTGCTCGACGGCTACGAGCAGTTCCGCGAATTCGATCGCCGCGAACTCGCGCTGATCGAGCCGCTGCGCACGCTGCGGCTCATCCACTACAGCGCGTGGCTCGCGCGCCGCTGGGAAGACCCGATCTTCCCGATCAACTTCCCGTGGTTCGGCTCGAGCGACTACTGGAAGGGGCAGATCCTCGTACTGGAAGACCAGTGCGAGCAGATGGCCGAAGACCCCCTCTACGCCTAGAAATGTCAGCCCCCCGGCTTTTCACTTCGCTTCGCTGCGTGTAATTCGCCACCCCCCATGGGGGAGGCCCGGCCACCTTGGGGCGGCCCGGCGGTGGCCGGCTGCGTGTTGGCGACGCCCTGCAGCAGCCGCTCGACCAGCACATTGGGCGGGCCTGCGCGCCACACGCCATAGGCCTCCGACTGCGCCACCGGCCGATCGAGCGGCCGGAACACAGCGCCGCGCAGGGCCGAGTTGCGCATTGCCTGCGGCACCAGCGCAACGCCCATGCCCTGCGACACCAGCGAAACGACGGCGAGCCAATGGCGCACTTCATGCCGCACCTCGGGCAGGAAGCCCGCGTCGGCGCAGATCGACAGGATGCGTTCGTGATAGTCCGGTGAGGCCTCGCGCGAAAACAGCACGAAAGGCTGGTTGCGCAAGTCGGCCGGGGCCAGCACCTTCTTGCGGGCGAGCGAATGTCCCGCGGGCAGGCAGCACACGAAAGGCTCCGACAGCAGCAGGCGGTGATGCAGCTCGGGCGGCATGCGGCTCGTGTGAACGAAGCCGAGGTCGAGCCGGTCGTGCAGCAGTTCGGCGATCTGCACGCCCGAGTTGAGTTCGTTCAGCGTGATACGCACCGCCGGGTGCTTTGCCTGGAATGCGCGCAGCGCGGGCGGCAATCCGCGATAGAGCATCGCGCCGACAAAGCCGATGCGAAGGCGCCCCGCCGAGCCGGTCGCCACATCGCGCGCCTCCGTCGCGGCCTCTTCCGCTTGCTGCAGCAAGCGACGCGCCGAGATGCGCAGCGCCTCGCCCGCATGCGTGAGCCGCACCTCCTTGCTGTTGCGCTCGAACAGCCGCGCGCCCACCGACTCTTCGAGCTGGCGGATCGCGACCGACAGCGGCGGCTGCGAAATCGACAGGCGCCGCGCTGCGCGCCCGAAGTGCAGCTCTTCGGCCAGCACCGAGAAGTAGCGCAGGTGTCGCAGTTCCATGAATAGGCAGATCGAATCGAACAAGACCAATTCGATATTAGACACGGATCGTCGCAGCTTCAACAATGCAGCGAACCCAGGAGACAAACGCATGCCTGAAAACGCCGCACATGCCGCGCTGCCCACTGCGCACGCCCATCCGATTCCCGACCGCCACGGCCAGAACCTGTTCACCGCCGACACCGAGCTGCACGACCTGCTCGCGCTCTACCTGCCCGAGGACCTGCGCACCCACATGCGGCCGCACTTCGAGCGCCTGGGCGGCCTCGCGGGCGGCCTGCTCGACGAACTGGCCGGCACCGCCGACCGCAATCCGCCCACACTGAAGCAACGCACCCGCACGGGCCTGGACGAGCAGAAGGTCCTCAAGCATCCGGCCTACGTGGAGATGGAACGCCTTGCGCTCAGCGAGTTCGGCCTGGCAGCGATCTCGCACCGCGACGAGACGCTGGGCTGGAGGGGCAAGATGCCGCCGCTGGTCAAGTACGTGCTGACCTATCTCTTCGTGCAGGCCGAGTTCGGGCTGTGCTGCCCGGTCTCGATGACCGATTCGCTCACGCGCACGCTCAAGAAGTTCGGCAATCCCGAACTGGTCGCGCGCTTCCTGCCGCGCCTGACCTCGCTCGACTTCGACGAGCTCGCGCAGGGCGCGATGTTCATGACCGAGCAGGCCGCGGGCTCCGACATCGCGGCCACCGCGACGATGGCACGCCGCGAGGCCGACGGCAGCTGGCGCATCACCGGCGACAAGTGGTTCTGCTCCAACCCCGATGCCGATTTTGCGATGGTGCTCGCGCGCGCCGAGGATGGCGAAGCGGGCATGAAGGGTGTGTCGCTGTTCCTGCTGCCGCGCCGGCTCGAGGACGGCAGCCTCAACCACTACCGGATCATTCGCCTGAAGGACAAGCTGGGCACGCGCTCGATGGCGAGCGGCGAGATCAGGCTCGAAGGCGCGGTCGCCTGGCTCGTCGGCGAAGAAGGCCGCGGCTTCGTACAGATGGCCGACATGGTGAACAACTCGCGCTTGTCGAACGGCGTGCGCGCTGCGGGCCTCATGCGCCGCGCGGTGGCCGAGGCCGAATACATCGCCTCCGAACGCCGCGCCTTCGGCCGCACGCTCGACCAGATGCCGCTGATGCAGCGCCAGCTCGACAAGCTGCGCCTGCCGGCCGAGCAGGCGCGCACGATGGTGTGCCAGACCGCGCTGGCCCTCGCGCGCTCCGATGCGGGCGAGCCCGATGCGTACGCGCTGCTGCGCATCCTCACGCCGCTCATCAAGTTCCGTGCGTGCCGCGACGCGCGCAAGGTGACAGGCGATGCGATGGAGGTGCGCGGCGGCTGCGGCTACATCGAGGAGTGGAGCGATCCGCGCCTCGTGCGCGATGCGCACCTGGGCTCGATCTGGGAAGGCACGAGCAACATCGTGGCGCTGGACGTCATTCGCGCGGTGAAGCGCGAAGGCTCGCTGCCGGTGCTGCGCGCGCATTGCGAGACGCTGCTCGACGATGCGACGCTCGCGCCTGCCTTCGCCAAAGCCTTGCACGACTCGCTGGCACGCGCCGCAGCGCTGGCCGAGACCGCGGCACGCGAAGGCGGCGATGTGCTCGCGCGCCAGGCCGCATCGGCGCTCTACCACTGCACGAGCAGCATCGCGATGGCCTGGGAGGCCAGCCGCAGCGGCTCTGCCGCGCGCCTACGCTGGGCGCAACTGGTGCTGCTGCACCGCGTGTTGCCGCGCGACCCGCTCGCCCCCGACGCGATGCCCGCGGACTGGAACAACACCGCGATGCGCACCGCCAAAGCCATCGCCTGATTCACAAAAAAACGGAGACATTCCCTTGCGACACTTCACCCATCTTCTCGCCGCGGTCACCGCGTGCGCCGCGTTGCTGAGTGCGGCACCCACCGCACAAGCCCAAGGCCCTTTCCCTTCCAAGCCCCTGACGCTGGTCGTTCCCTTCCCTCCGGGTGGCCCCACCGATGCGATGGCGCGCACGCTCGCCGCCGAGATGAAGGACCGCCTGGGCCAACCCATGATCGTGGAGAACCGCGCGGGCGCGGGCGGCAACATCGGCGCCGAGTACGTGGCGCGCACCGAGGCCGACGGCCACACGCTGCTGTTCGGCACCTCGGGCCCGCTCGCCATCAACGCGAGCCTCTACCGCAAGATCAACTACGACCCGGTCAAGAGCTACGCGCCGGTGATCCAGGTCGGCTACCTGCCCAACATCCTGGTGGTGAACCCGGCGCTGCCGGTGAAGACCGTGCCCGAGCTCGTCGCCTACGCCAAGGCCAACCCCGGCAAGCTCAGCTATGCCTCGTCGGGCAACGGCGCGTCGTCGCACCTGGCGGGCGTGCTGTTCAACTCGGTGGCCGGCACCGACCTGCAGCACATCCCCTACAAGGGCACGGGCCCGGCGCTCAACGACCTTTTGGGCAACCAGGTCAGCATGACCTTCACCGACATCCTCACCGCGCTGCCCTACGTGAAGGCCGGCAAGCTGCGCGCACTGGGCGTGGCAACGCTCGCGCGCTCGCAGGCGCTTCCTGACGTGCCGACGATCTCGGAGCAGGGCTACAAGGGCTACGACGTGAGCGTGTTCTTCGGCATCGTCGCGCCGGCCGGCACGCCCGCGGACCGCGTGACCAAGCTCAACCACGCGTTTGCCGAAGTGCTGAACTCGCCCAAGGTGAAGCAGATGTTCGCGGCGCAAGGGCTCGAAGCCTCGGCCGATACGTCACCGCAGAAGCTCGGCCAGTTCATCGTGAGCGAATCGGCCAAGTGGAAGGACGTCGTGAAGAAGTCCGGCGCGCAGCTCGACTGACGGCGACGCACGGAACACCGACATGACATCTCCTCCCCAAGGCGCCCTCGCGGGCATCCGCGTCCTCGACATCTCGCGCATCCTCGGCGGCCCGTACTGCGGCCAGATCCTCGGCGACCACGGCGCCGACGTGCTCAAGGTGGAGCCGCCGCAGGGCGACGACACGCGCACCTGGGGGCCACCCTTCAAGGAAGGCGTGGCCTCGTACTACCACGGCCTGAACCGCAACAAGCGCGTGCAGCACCTGGACTTCTCGACCGAAGAGGGCCGCGAGGCACTGCTCGCGCTGGTGGCCGAGGCCGACGTGCTGATCGAGAACTTCAAGACCGGCACGATGGAGCGCTGGGGCATCGGCTACGAGACGCTCTCGCAGCGCTTTCCGCGCCTCGTGTGGTGCCGCGTGTCGGGCTTCGGCGCCGATGGGCCGCTGGGCGCGCTGCCCGGCTACGACGCGGCGGTGCAGGCGATGACCGGCATCATGAGCATCAACGGCGAAGCCGACGGCGGCCCGCTGCGCGTGGGTCTGCCGGTGGTCGATATGGTGACGGGTCTCAACGCGGTGATCGGCGTGCTGCTCGCGCTGCAGGAGCGCAACCGCAGCGGCCGTGGGCAGTTCGTGGAAGCGGCCCTATACGACAGCGGGCTCTCGCTGCTGCATCCGCACGCGGCCAACTGGTTCATGGACGGCACGGCGCCGCGCCGCACGGGCAATGCGCATCCCAACATCTACCCCTACGACGCGCTGGCCACGGGCACCGATCCGGTGTTCGTCGCGGTGGGCAACGACCGCCAATTCGCGAGCCTGTGTCGCTGCATCGGCCTGCCCGACCTCGCGGATGATCCGCTCTACCGCACGGCCGGTGCACGCTCGGTGCACCGCGACGGACTCAAGCAGCGGCTCGAGGCGGTGATGGCGGCATTCGACGGACGTGCGCTGGTCGACCAACTGATGGCTGCCGGCGTGCCCGCCGCGCCGGTGTTGCCGGTGGCCGATGCGCTGCAGCATCCGCACACGCTGCACCGCGAGATGGTGGTCGAGATGCCCGGCGGCTACCGCGGCATCGGCGCGCCGGTGAAGCTGAGCCGCACGCCCGCGAGCTACCGGCATGCACCGCTGACGCCGGGCAGCACCTTCCTGCCCACGGACGATTCAGCGCAGCACTGAACGGCCGCGGCCGATGCCGTAGTACGCGATGCCGGCGGCTTCGACTTCGGCGGCGTCGTAGATGTTGCGGCCGTCGAAGATCGCGGGCGTCTTCAATGCGCTGGCGATGTGCGCGAGATCGGGGCGGCGAAACACGGGCCATTCGGTCACGAGTGCCAGCACGTCGGCGCCCTGCAACGCATCCTCGGGCGTATCGCACCAGCGCACGTCGCCGCGCTCGCCGACGATGGCGTGCGCATTCGGCATCGCTGCCGGGTCGTGCGCCTGCACGCGCGCGCCCGCCGCCCACAGGCGCTCCAGCAGCACGAGGCTCGGCGCATCGCGCATGTCGTCGGTGTCGGGCTTGAAGGCCAGGCCCCAGAGCGCGATGGTCTTGTTCGCGATGTTGCCTTCGAAGTGATGTGTCATCAGGTCGAAGAGGCGGCCCTTCTGCTCATGGTTCACAGCTTCCACCGCCGCGAGGATGCGCAGCGGCTGTCCCTCGCGGTCGGCCAGATGCCGAAGCGCCCGCACATCCTTCGCCAGGCACGAGCCACCATAGCCCGCGCCGGCCTGCAGGAAGTCGGGGCCGATGCGCCGGTCCGAGCCGATGCCGCGGCGCACCATCTCGATGTCGGCGCCCGCATGCTCGGCCACGCGCGCCATCTCGTTCATGAAGCTGATGCGGGCCGCGAGCATCGCGTTGGCGGCGTACTTGGTGAGTTCGGCCGAGCGCCGGTCCATCACCAGCAGTTGTTTCGCCGGATCGCGCACGAAGGGTTCGTAGAGCCGCATCAGCAGGTCGATGGCGGCGGGGTCGGTCGCACCAATCACTACGCGGTCGGGCTCGCGGCAATCTCGCACGGCCGAGCCTTCGCGAAGGAACTCGGGGTTCACGGCCACCGCGATGCGATGCGCCGCACCGCGTTGAGAAAGCGCCGCGTGCAACACGGCCTCGACCTGCTCCGCGGTGCCGACCGGCGCGGTGGACTTGCAGACGACCACCGCGTCGCGATCGCGATGCTGCCCGATGCTGCGGGCCACGGCCATCACATGCCGCAGGTCGACATCGCCTTCTGCATCGGCCGGCGTGTTGACCACGATGAAGAGCACGTCTCCATGCAGGCTCGCGGCGCGCTCGTCGGCGGTGAACCGCAATCGCCCCGCAGCAAGCCCCTTTGCGACCAGCGCCTCCAACCCCGGCTCGTGCAACGGCATGCGCCCCTGCTGCAACCCTTCGATGCGGCCTGTATCGGCGTCCGCACACAGCACGTCGTGCCCGGCTTCGGCCAGGCAGGCGGCGAATGCAAGGCCCACATAACCCGCGCCGAAGATGGCCGCCTTCATGCGCAGCCCCCTTCCTTAAGGCACTGGCAGCAGCGGCGGTTGTGAGATAAAAGCAGGGTGCAAGCCTTCAAAACAATGTCCGGACAGGAAAATTCGATGATGCCCGATCAAGTTGCCGCGCGTTGCGCGCTGGTCCTGGAGACCAACAACCTGCGCGGCGGAGCGGATGCCGAAGCCGCCGCAAGCACCAGTCTGCAGCGCCTCGTCGCCCTGCTGGCGAAGCAGCAGTTGCCGCTCACGGCCCTGGCCCAGGTGGTCATCACGCACGACGGCCTGAGCGCCGCATCGTGCGAGGCCGTCACCGCGCTGGCGGGCCGTCCCATCGATTTCGTGCGCATCGACGCCGCCACCGGCTACTACGACGCCAAGAACGTCGGCTTCGCGGCCACCGATGCGGCGCGCTGCGACCACGTGGTGTTCGCCGATGCCGACTGCCTGCCCGACGACGACTGGCTGCTGCAGATGCTCACGCCCTTCACACGTGGCGCCGATGCGCCCGCCGTGGTGGCCGGCCGCACGAGCTACGCGGCCAACATCGTGGGCACCGCGCTCACGACGATCGACTTCATGTACTTCCCCAACGCCGACCATGCGGGCGCCACGAGCAACTTCTACGCGAACAACGTGGCCTTCCGCCGCGACGTGTTCGAGCGGCACAGCTACCAGGCGCTCGACGGCGTGTACCGCGCGCACTGCCAGGTGCTGGGCATGCGCCTGAAGGCAGCCAATGTCCCCATCTACTACGCGGCTGCGGCCCACACCGAACACCGCCTGCCCGACACGCGCGCCGAGGCGCTCAAGCTGCGCTGGATGCGCGGGCAGGACACGTACTCGCTCACGCCGCACCTCTTGCGCAGCTACGTATCGGCGCGCTGGCAGTGGCTCGCGAAGAGCGGACCGATCGGGCCGCTGTGCGTGCTGTTCACGCGGCTGGGCTTCAGCGTGCGCGCACTCAACCATCAAGACCTGCCTCCGCTGCGGGGCCTCCGCTGGCTCGCGGGCGTGGCGCTGATCGTGGGCTTCTCGGCCATCGACATGCTGGGCGCCTTCGCGCGCGGCATCGGACTGCACACGACCGGCCGCACCAACGCGGGTGCCCAGGCGCTTTCCTACCATCGCCCGACATGAACAAGAAAAACATCCTCACCAGCCTTCTCGTGCTGGCCGGCGCATGCGCCACGGCGAGCGCCGCCGACTTCACCGGCCGCGGCGTCTTCAACTTCAAGTCCGACAGCGGCTGCCCCTTCTCCGCGCTCGCGGGCCCCGCGAACGAGTGCAACCGCCTCGCGCTGGACGATGCCGACACGCGCGCCGCACTCGACAGCGCCGCGCACACCATCCGCTTCGCCAACCCGCGCGTCTACGGCGAGAAGACCATCGTGGGCGATGTGCTGCTGCAAGGCTCCGGCCAGTCGCGCAGCAGCGGCCAGCGCGTGCCGCTGACCTTCCACGCGCTCGTGAGCCGATCGGGCAACGAGTGGTCGGTGAGCAGCCATGCGCACTCGCCCGTCGGCGGCGAGTTCAGCGACATCCGGATCGATCCGTACCAGGTCGTGGTGATCGAAGGCAGCGCCGAGCGCGTGGTGTTCACGCCGGCGCAGATCAGCGAGACGCTTTCCAAGCCCTCGATCGCCGCGCGGCTCGCCAACGAGATCGTGCAGGTGCAGGACAACCGCGCGGGCGGCGCCACCGATGCGGACATCACCGTCGGCCTGGGCTTGAGCCGTGCCTCCAAGTCGGTGGCGCGCGCGCGTTTCCGTGCGCCTTCGGCCAAGGGCAGCGAGCTTTCCGAGGCGATGCGGCAGGGCAACTGGTCGCTCGAGCTGCAGGCGCTGAGCGGGCAGATTCCGCGCCAGGTGGTGCAGCGCGACCTGTTCCTCTATGGGCTCGAATCGCAATCGCTGCTGCAGCCGTTGATGCAGCGCGGCTTCAAGAAGAACGAGAAGCTCGTGCTCGGCGCCGCGGGTGGCAAGGGCTATGTGCGCTACGACGGCCAACAGCGCGAGTTCGCCGGCGCCGATGCATCGGCACGCGCGTTCCTGCAGGACAGCTTCATCGGCCTCGTGCTCGGCTGGCAGCAGCAACAGCAACCACAGCGGCCCCCGGTGGCCAAGGCCGATGGACGCTGACGCCGCCTCGCCGCCCCTCTCATTCGACTGCCTCGCGCCGCCGCGCTTGCGCGGCTGGCCGGCGCTGCAGGCGCGGCTGGTGCATCACATCAAGCGCGCGGCCCTGCGCCAGATGCATGCAAGCCGCGCCGGTGAAGTGATGTTGTTGCGCCTGTATCTCGTCGGCGAGGAATCGTCCGAGCAGGCGCTGCAGCGCGAGCTGCGCGCGAGCGCGCCCGCGTGGCTCACGCGCCAGCTCGACCAACACCTGGCCGACGAGCAACTGCATGCGCGCCTCTTCGCCGATGCCATCGCCGAGCGCGGCGGCACCGCGCAGGCGGCCGCATCGCCCGAAGAGGCGCCGCAGCCCGACTGGCTGAGCCAGCGCAAGCTCGCACGCTGGCAGCGCCTCATCCGGCGCCATGCGCCGCACTTCGCGCACGGCGGCCTCGTGCCGGCCTATGCCATCGGCCTTGCCGCCGAGCAGATGGCCTCGCGCATCCTTCAGCGCCACTGCGCGCTGATCGGGCCCCTGCATGCGCTGCACCCGTTGCTCACGCGGGTGCTCGCCGACGAAGACCGCCACATCCGCCTGTGCAGCCACACGCTGCAGCGCTGCGTGGCGCCGCACGAAGAAGCCAGGCTCGCGCAACTGATGCACGAGGTGCGCGACACCGAACGCGGCTTCGGCATCACCGGCGCGCTGGGCATGTACGTCGCGGGCCTGGCCTTGCGCCTGCGCCCCGGCCGTGCGCGGCCGGTCGCCGCCTGAGTCCATCGATGCCGCCGCGCATCGTCTACCTCGCGACCGCGGACGCGCGCGGCCACCTGATGCGCGCGCAACTGCTCGCGCATTCGCTGCGCGCCACGGGCGCGAGCGTGCAGGTGCTCACCACCTCCGACGAAGGCGCGCGCTTTCTCGCAGGCTTCGGCATCGAGGCGCCGGTGCTCTCGCGCCACTACGCGGTGCAGTTCGACCGCGAGCAGAACATGCTGCGCCGCGAGACCGACCGCAACGTGGCGCACTACGTGTTCCGCCCGGGGCGCATGCTGCGCGACATCCTGCGGCTGCGCGCGTGGTTCCGCGATGCGGACCTGGTGGTGAACGATTCCTTCCACCCCGCGCTGCTGTTCATGGGCTGGATGCCGGGCTGGCGGCGCAAGGTGGTGCATGTGTACGGCGCGAGCCTGCGGCATGCACTCGAAACCAATTTCAGCGGGCGCATGCCGGCGTGGATGGCGAGCATCTTCGGCCGCATCGTGGCGTGGCAGATCGACCGCAGCCGCGCGCGCATCGCGCACGACTTCGCCTACGGCGAGCCGCAGGACGACGGACGCGGTGGCCACCGGCTCGCCACGCCGGTGGCGGTGATGGGCGCCGACACGGAAGCGCACGACGACCTCGCGCCGCAGGCCGCGGTCTACCTCAATCCGCATTTCAAGGAAGCCGCGCTGGCCGAAGGCCTGGAGCGCGGACTGGCCGAGGCGCGCGTGCCGGCGCACCTCGTCGGCGAAGGCTACGCACAACGCACGGGCTGGCATGCACAGGACGAGCACTGGATCGAGATGGCCGCGCGCAGCGCCTTCATCGTCTCGGCGCCCGGCATGGCGGCGCTGTCGATCGCGGCGGTGTACCGCAAGCCGATCCTGCTGCTCCTGACCGACCAGCCCGAGCAGGCGATCAACGCGCAGCGCGCAGCGCACCTGGGCCTGCACCATCGCATCGTGGTGTGGCAGGGCCGCACCGGGGATTTCGCGCGCGCCGTGACGATTGCCGCGAGCGAACTGCTCGCGCTCGCCGACAGCGGCGATGCCCACCAGGCGGCGCAAGAAGGGCGCGAGGCCGCCATCGCGCGCCTGCAGCACTGGACGGCGCTGCTCCACGGTCTCGCCGCCGCGCCGCCTACCCGGTAACCCCGCGCGCCGAGTCGCGCAGCGCGCGCAACACGCGGGCGAGCGCACGCACCGGCCGCATCTCGGACCACTGCGCCGACGACACCGCCGGCGGCATCGAGACCACGCCCCGCGCCGTGCGCAGCGACACCTGCATCTTCCTGAGCGTGAAGACCGGCTGCGCGGCGGTGCGGCGTCCTTTGCCCACGTCGGCTGCATCGGCCACAACGAACTGCAGCACCAGGCACTTCCTGCCGGCCGTGGGCTGCACCTCGAACACGAGGCTGCGCCGCCTGGCGCCGGTGGTGCAGGAACCGGGCAGCACCGTGCCGTCGAACATCGCGTGGACACTCGTGGTCCTGGCGTTGCTGCGGTAATCGATCCGCACTTCGAGGCGATGCGGCTGCTGGTGCGAGAGCGTTTCCGCCAGCGACGGCAGCGGGATCACCAGGCACGCCAACTCGCCGGCGCTCTTCGCACCCTCG
Source organism: Variovorax boronicumulans (assembly GCF_030812215.1). Classification (GTDB taxonomy): domain Bacteria; phylum Pseudomonadota; class Gammaproteobacteria; order Burkholderiales; family Burkholderiaceae_C; genus Variovorax; species Variovorax boronicumulans_C. The sequence continues at coordinate 70,395 of NZ_JAUSSG010000013.1, forward strand.
GCATCGGGCGGCGACCAGCCGTGGCTCAGCCAGCCCGCGGCCGGGCTGCCTGGGTGGAACAGGTACGGGCGGCTCAGCTGCAGTTCGGCCACATCGTGCAGGCCACGGCTCTGGTCGTCGAAGCCCCAGCGGGTCATGAAGGCGCGGTCGATGGCGGCGGCAGGCCATGCGGCGACATGGCGTGGCGCCGCATCAGCCGTGACAGCGATGCCGCAGATGGCGCTCATGAAATCCATGGCGCCGAGCTCGGGGCCTACAGGTATCCACGGCGAGCACGCCACCGGCAGTTGCCCCGCCGCATTGCGATCGGCGCGGATCAGCGCATGCGCTGGCTTGCGAAAGTAGCGCGCCTCGGTGAGCACGCTCGACGACAGGCTGGCCGCGAAATGCACATTGGCCGCCGACAGCAGCGCATAGGTGTTCTCCCCGGTCCACGCCACATTGGGAATGGCCCGCGCGATGGGCGCGAGGTCGTGCAGCGCGGGCTCGTAGGGATGCGGCTTGATCACCAGCAGGTCGACGCTGCGCGCCAGTTCACGCAGCGGCGCGACCACGCTCGCCGGGTGCATCGTGCGCCCGCCGCTCACCAGCGACAGGTCGACCAGGCTCTGGCCGAAGAAGAGCCCGACGCGAAGCCGCGGATCGAACAGCGCCGGCGCGCCGTGCCGCGCGAAGTGCCCCTTGAGCGCGGCCGCGTGGTTCCAGAACACCTCTTCATCGATACGGCGCGCCTGCAGCGCCGCAGCGATGACCGGATCGTTCGTGCGCGCGCAGAAATGCAGGTGCTCGGTGAAGCGGCGCGGATCGATCTCGATGTCCAGGTAGCTCGCGCCGCTGCGGGCAACGCAGTGCTGCAGCGCCGGCGTGAGGCCCCAGCCGATCACCAGGCAACCGGGGTCGAAGGCCGGCATGCCCTCGCGGCCGTGCACCGGCAGCAGGTCGGCGATGCAGGCGCGGGCCCAGCCGGCGGGCGTCGCGGGCAGGTCGAGCCGGGCCATGAGGCGCGCCACGTCGATGCGGCCGCCGCCTTCCAGCGGCGCCATCTCGCGCACCGGCAGGCCCAGGCGGCCGAGCGTGGAGTCGAAGAAGCCCCGCAGGAATCGCCGGTTCGCGGCGTAGTACGGAAGACCGTTGGCGGCGGAGCGAAAGAAATCGTCCGCGAAGATGACGTGATTGAACCGGCGGGTTGTCATTGACTGGGTGCGAGCCGGCCCTGCCTCGTGCAGCCCGTCCGCGCGACCTTCCATGTGCGATGCGCCAATCTAGGCAGCCACTCTTAGTTCAGAGTGAGAACGGCGGCGCGTTCGCGCAAAGTTCGTGCAAAGGCCCCGTAAAGGGGACTGAAACATTGCCCACTTCGCGATCAGTCGAGCGACAGGTTGAGGCTCTTGATCAGCGGATGCCAGCGCGCCGTCTCGTCGCCGATGAGCGTCTCGAACTGGGCCGGCGTGCTGCCCACCGGCTCGACGCCGGACTCGGCGAGCTTGCGCAGCACCGCCGGGTTGTGGATCGCGCTGGCCACAGACTGCTGCAGCCGCGCCACCAGCTCGGGCGGCGTGCCCACGGGCACCACCAGCCCCATGAGCGCGGCCGCCTCGACCCGCGGCATGCCCAGTTCCGCGAAGGTGGGCACCGCGGGCAGTTGCGGCAGGCGGGTGGCATTGGCGACCGCGAGGGCACGCGCCTTGCCGCCCTGGATGAAGCGGTTGGCCGCGGCCAGGTCGCTCATCATCGCGGGCAGCTGGCCGCCCGCCAGGTCGGCCAGCGCGGGCGCGGCGCCGCGGTAGGGCACATGCACCATGCGAAGGCCCGCCTGCCGCTGGAGCAGTTCCATCGCCAGGTGCTGCGGCGTGCCGGTGCCGGCGGAAGCGAAGCTGACCTTGCCGGGAAAGGCCCGCGCATCCGCGATGAAGGCGCGCGCGTCCTTCACGCCGCTGGCGGGCCCGACCAGCAGCACCATCGGCAGCCGGCCCAGCAGCGTGACCGGCGCAAAGTCGCGCGCCGGGTTGTAGCTCAGGTTGCGGTAGAGCGCCGGGTTGAACACCAGCGTGCCGTTGTCGGCCGAGAGCACGGTGTAGCCATCGGCCGGTCCGCGGGCGGCCTCGATGGCGCCGAGCGCGGTGTTGCCGCCGGCGCGGTTCTCGATCTGCACCGACTGGCCGGTGTCGATGGCCAACTGGGTGCCGATGCTGCGCGCGACGATGTCGGCGATGGCGCCCGCGGGGTACGGCACGATCCAGCGGATCGGCCGGGCCGGGAAATCGCGTTGCGCGTGCGCAGCCCTGACCGACACCGCCGCGAGGGCCAGTGCCGCAAGCTTGCGTCGGGTCAGGCCAGGCATCGCTCCATCATGCCGCGCGGCTCGTCTTCAAGCCCTGCCCTGCGGCCCACGTCGCGACGTCTTCGCGCTTGATCGCAGCGGCCATGAGGCCCGGGAACGCATCGGGCGTGCACGCGAACGACGGCACGCCGAGCGCCGCCAGCTTGGAAGCCAGGTCGCGGTCGTAGGCGGGCGCGCCTTCGTCGCTGAGCGCCAGCAATGCGATGAACTGCACGCCGGCCTCGACCAGCTCGTTGGCGCGGCGCAGCAGGTTGTCTTCCACGCCGCCTTCGTACAGGTCGGAGATCAGGATCAGGATGGTGTTGCGCGGCTCGCGCACCAGGCTCTGGCAGTAGCCGACGGCGCCGTTGATGTCGGTGCCGCCGCCCAGCTGCACGCCGAACAGCAGGTCCACCGGGTCCTGCAGCTGCTCGGTCATGTCGACCACGGCGGTGTCGAACACCACCAGCTTGGTCGCCACCGCGGGCAGGCTCGCCATCACCGCGCCGAAGATGCTCGAGTAGACGACCGAGGCCGCCATCGAGCCGCTCTGGTCGATGCACAGGATCACCTCGCGCTGCGGCTGGCGCGCCTTGCGGCCATAGCCGACCAGCGTCTGCGGCACCACGGTGCGGTATTCGGGCTGCCAGTGGCGCAGGTTGGCGCGGATGGTGCGGTTCCAGTCGATCTCCGAATGGCGCGGGCGGCGGTTGCGCTGGCTGCGGTTGAGCGCACCGCTCACGGCGCTGCGCATCGGCTCCTCGAGCTTCTTCATCAGTTCGTCGACCACCTTGCGCACCACGGCGCGCGCGGTGTCCTTGGTGCCGGCCGGGATCACGCTGGAGAGCGCCACGAGGTTCGCGACCAGGTGCACGTCGGGCTGCGCGTTCTCCAGCATCTCGGGCTGCAGCAGCATCTGGCGCAGGTTCAGGCGCTCCATCGCGTCGCGCTGCATCACCTGCACCACCTGGCTCGGAAAGTAATTGCGGATGTCGCCGAGCCAGCGCGCCACGCTGGGCGCCGAATCGCCGCGGCCGCCGCGCTGCCCGCCCTGGCCGAGGCCGCGACGGCCGTCGGCTTCGTAGAGCGCGGCGAGCGCCTGGTCGATCTCGCGCACGCGGCCTTCGACGGCGCCGCAGCTCGCGTTGGCTTCGCTGCCGAGCACCAGGCGCCAGCGCTGCAGGCGATCGGTGGGCGGCAGTGCCTTGTCTTCGGTATCGGCAGGGTCCTGAAGATTCACGCTCATTGAAATACCTCCGTGCTTCGCACTGCGGAGCGAGCTTGCCTGGGGCGGCCCGGCGCGGCGCTCATGCGTTCACTCCCAGCAGTTCCCGCAGCAACGGCAGCGCGAGCACCGCGCGTGTTTCGTCCCAATCGGTGGCGGCCACGGCGGACGGCAAGGTGCCGCCGACCGCGCCGCGTTTCGCACGTTCGCCGAGCCCGCGCCGGTCTGAACCCGAAAAGTCCGCGAAGCTGCGCCGCACCAGCGGCAGCACCTGCACGAAGTGCTCTTCGCCGAGCCCAGAGAGCCAACGGTCGACCAGCGACCAGACGGCTTCGTCGTGCAGCAGCACCATCGCGTTGCGGTTGAGAAAGCCTTCGAGCCACGCAGCGGCCTCGGTCGGCGGTGCGCCGGCCGAGAGGTTGCGCGCGAGTTGCTGCGAGGCCCCGTCGCTGTCGATCTGCGCATCGTCCAGCAGCAGCCGGCAACTCACACCGCGCAGCAGCGGCGCGCCGGCTTCACCGAAGGCGATGGACTTCAACGCCGCGTGCCATGCGGCGGTGGTTTCTTCGCCGTCGCGCAGGCGCACCGCGTCGTGCGCGGCGATGAGCCGGGTGCGCAGCGCCTCGGCGGCTTCGGCATCGAGCGCGCCGCAGGCGATCGGCAGGCCGATGGCGCCGCGCACGATCAGGCTGTCGAGCACGTGCGAGAGCAATGCGCTGTCGGTTTGGCGCACGCTGCCGTAGCGGAACACGTTGGCCAGCGGCGGCACCGCGCCGATGAGCTGCACCGCATCGCCGGTGAGCGCGGCACGGTCTTCGAGCGCGCGGGTCACGGCCTGCACGGCGACCGGCAGGTCGGCGAGCAGCACGGTGTCGACCTGCTCGGCAAGGACGGTGAGCGAGGTTTCAGCCGCCAGGTCTTCCATCACACGCGCGCTCGCGGCATGCGCCACGGTCGCACCGAAGCGGCTCGCTTCGATGATGCGCAGCGCGAACTCGGGCTGCCATTGCAGTTGCCACACCTCGTGGAAAGTGCCGCGGCTCGCGCGCTGGCCGGCGGTGATCTCGCCCCACGGCAGATCGAGCAGCCGCAGGCGATGCAGCAAATGGCTGCGCGCCAGGTCGTTGGGCTGGCGCAGGTCGAGGTCGAGCGTCTTGGCCGTCGCCTCGGGTTTGAGGCGCAGGCTTTTCTGTGCCTGTTCGATGTCGCGCTGCAGCGGCACGGTCGGCACTTCGGCCGGCACCTGGCCCATGCGGTCGCCGACGGTGAGGCGTTCGCGGATCAGCGTGAGCGGCGCCTGCTCGCCCATGCAGATCACGCTGCGCACCGCCTCGTCGAGCTCGGGCAGGCCGGGCGCGGGGCGCTCGCGCAGCGCGGCGAGCGTTTCGGCGAGGCGCGTGGCTTCGATGAGATGAGCGGAGGAGCAATCGAGGTCGTGCTCGCGCAGCAGCCGCGCCACGCGCGCGAGCCAGCCGGTCGTGCGGCCTGCCACTTGCTCGCCTTGCTGCCACAGGTGCTCGTACCAGCCGGGCGAATCGATGCCCGCGCCATAGCCGCTCGCACTGGTGAGGTGGCGATAGGTCCACGGCACCCAGGTCGCGAGCACCTTGAGCTTGGGCAGGCCCTTGAGCAGCGCGGCATCGGCCTTGGCCGTCACCGTGCCCTGCAGCGCCGGCACGTGCCATGCGCCGCAGACGACGGCGATGCGCTGGTGGCCGGCCTTGACGGCCTCGCGAATCGATTGCCGCATGAAGGCCTCGCGCAACTGCTCGCGCTCCATCGCACGCTGGCCGCGGCGGTCTTCGGGCGTCTCGGCGCGCACGGCGGTCATGGCTTCGGCGATGGCGCCGAACAGGTCCTCGCCGTCACCACGCTCCTCGACCATGTGGTTCCACCAGCTCTCACCGTCGGCATAGCCGGCGGCGTGGGCGAGCCAGTCGAAGGGGTCGTCGGGCAGTGCGTGGGCCGCCTGTTCCTGTTCGGGCGCTTCGACCGTTTCGATGACCGGCACCTTGTCGGTCTCGTCGTCGTCGAGCGGCGTTTCGGCGGGCACTTCCGCCTCCGTGGCCTTGGCCTCGTCGGCCGCGCGTGCCGCCTGCTCGATGGCCATGCGATGCGCCTGCGGCAGGTCGATGAAGCGCGTGGGCAGCGCGTGCTTCACGCCCCATTGCAGCGCCTGCCATTCGGGCGAGAACTCGGCGAAGGGGTAGAACGCGGCCAGGCGCGTGTCGTCGTTCGCATGCACCAGCATCGCGACCGGCGGGCGCAGGTCGGCATGCGCCATGAACGAAAGCAGGCCCTCGGCCTCGGGCGGACCCTCGACCAGGATGCAGTCGGGCTGCAGCGACTCGAAGGCGCGCAGCAGGCTGCGCGCGCAGCCGGGGCCGTGGTGGCGGATGCCGAAGTAGTGCAGCGGTGATGCCATGTGCAATCGCGGTGGCGTGCGAGGCTCAGAGCTGTTCGCGGCAGGCGCGATAGAGATCCTTCCAGTCGGTGCGTTCCTTCACAACCGTCTCCAGGTACTCCTTCCACACCACCTGGTCCTGCACCGGGTCCTTGATGACGGCGCCGATCAGCCCCGAGGCCACGTCGGCCGAGCGCAGCACGCCGTCGCCGAAGTGGCCAGCCAGCGCCATGCCGCTGTTGATGACGGAGATGGCCTCGGCTGTCGAGAGCGTGGAGGTCGGCGACTTGATGCGCGTCTTGCCGTCCTCGGTCTGGCCGTTGCGTAGCTCGCGGAAGATCTGCACCACGCGGCGCACTTCCTGCAGCGCTGGCGGCTCGGCCGGGAGCGCGAGCGCGCGGCCGAGTTCGGACACGCGCTTGACGACGATCTGAACTTCTTCCGCTTCGCTCGCCGGCACCGGCAGCACCACCGTGTTAAAGCGGCGCTTGAGCGCGCTGGAGAGTTCGTTCACGCCCTTGTCGCGGTTGTTCGCGGTGGCGATCACCGAGAAGCCGCGCACCGCCTGCACCTCGCTGCCGAGTTCGGGGATGGGCAGCGTCTTCTCGGACAGCACGGTGATCAGCGTGTCCTGCACGTCGGCCGGGATGCGGGTGAGTTCTTCGACGCGCGCGATCTTGCCAAGGCGCATCGCGTGCACCAGCGGACTCGGCACCAGCGCCTTTTCCGAGGGGCCGTGGGCCAGCAGCTCGGCGTAGTTCCAGCCATAGCGCAGTTGCTCTTCGCTGGTGCCGGCGGTGCCCTGGATGAGCATCGTCGAGTCGCCGCTCACGGCGGCGGCCAGGTGCTCGGACACCCACGACTTGGCGGTGCCCGGCACGCCGTAGAGCAGCAGCGCGCGGTCGGTCGCGAGCGTGGAGACGGCGATCTCCATCAAGCGCGAATTGCCGATGTACTTGGGGCTGACCTCGAAGCCGTTGGCCAGCTTGCCGCCCATCAGGTAGGTGAGCACGGCCCAGGGCGAGAGTTTCCAGTTGGCCGGGCGCTGGCGGTCGTCGACCTTCTGGAGCGCATCGAGTTCTTCGGCGAATTGCTGTTCGGCATGCTGGCGCAGGACATTGCTCATGGACGGCCTTGGGATGAGGAAGAAGAAGTGGACGAAAGACGAAGCGTTGAAAACAGCTGGCGCGAGCGCACGATGCGCGCGGTGTCGCTCAATGCGCTGGCGGTGCCGGGGCTTTCCTCGGCCGCGCGCGGCAGGTCGGCCAGGAGGTGCAGCGCATCGGCATGCAGCAACGCGGCGGCATTGCCGAGCACCTGGCGCAGCACGTAGTCGTTGACGAGGTCGCCGCGCTCGACACGGGTGCGCAGCGCGGCCGCGAGCTGGAGCGAGAGTTCGGCCGACGGCGTTTCGCCGGGCGCGCAGGCCTGGTCGGCGAAAGCGATCACGTTCTGCACGCCGCGGCCCTCCAGGCCGAGTTCGATCACCCAGTGGCGCTCGCGCCGTTCGCGGGGCAGCAGCGCCAGCAACTGGCCGACCCAGGCACGCTGGCTGTATTGGGTGTGATGGTGGTCGAGCATGGCGTCGCACCAGTCGACATCGGCCACGACGAGGATGGCTTCGTTCCAGCCGCGAAAGAGCGCATCTTTCCAGTCGCTCTTCTCGCCCCAGGCGAGCAGCGCGGCGGGTGTCATGCCGGTGCGCGCGGTCCACCACGAGAGCGGCGTCTGCCGCACAAGCTGGTAGAGCCACCAGGCGCGCTCGCCGAGGTTGTCGTGGGTGGGGCGCACGGGGTCGATGGCGTCGTCCTTCCAGCGCGGGTCGGCGGCCTCGGGGGCGTTCATCTGCCAGGCGCCGCCCGCCTGCGAGAGCAGCGGTGCAAGAAAAGCCTCGATGCGCTGCACGTGCGCGCTGGCGGGCAGGCGCTGCAGCAGTTCGACCGCGGCCTGGCGCACATCGCGGGCGCGGTCCTTGAGCAGCGCGTCGACAAGAGCTTCGTCGTCGGGGCCGATGTTCTCGGCCAGCGCACCGAGCAGCACGGCGCGCTCCTTGGCGGGCAATTGCGGCAGCTCCGCGGCGAGGCGTTCGCGTGCGGCGGCGGGGTCGCTGCGGCGTTGCTCGGCCAGCACCACGCGGCGCTGCTCGAGGCTGCCTTCGTCCCAGCGCGTCTCCGCATCGGCCTGCTCGCTCGCGCCGACGGCGTAGCGCCAGTCGTCGTTGCGCGCGGCGAGCCAGAGGCCGCGCTCGCCGAGCGCGGGGATCACGGCCGGTCGCAGGTCGATCGCGCGGCGGCCGGCATCGAGCGCGGTGGGCAAGAGGTTGTGGGGCAGGCGCAGGCCCGCGGCAGTCAGCGCGGCGAGGCCTTCGTGCTGCAGGCGCAGCGGGCCGCTCGCCAGCGCGTCGGCGATGGCCGCCTGCAGCGCAGGATCGTTCAGCACAGGGCGCTCGTCCGCAGCGGCGATCGGCTCATCGGAAGACGGGAGGCCAGGCGCCACGAAGCCCGCCCGGCGGCCGATGGCCACGGCGCCTGCAACGCGCAGAAGCTGGCCCTGTGCTTCACCGGCCTGGATCGCCTGCAGCAATCCACCGAATTCACCCGCCATTCCTTCGGCGGCCGGCACGGGTTGGCGGGCGGTGCCGACCAGCGCGCTCTGCAGCAAGGTATTCCAGTGACTCATGTGCGCACTCCGGCCAGGGTCCAGACCGGCGCGCTGCCGATTGCGGCACCCGAGCCCCAGGCGGTGAGCGGCGCGAACTGCTCGCCGTCCCATTCGCCGAAGACGCGAAGCGGCGCACCGCCCGAGTGCGCGAGCAACTGCCAGGCTTCCTGCGTCGCCAGTTGCATCGGCAGGGCCTGCGGCGCGGCATCGAGCCGCAGCCACCATTGGTCGCCATGCCGCGCGGGAATGGCCTCGGCCCACACCATCGGCAGCAGCGGCTGCCAGGGGTTGGCGGCGATCTGTTGCGCCATGCGATGCCATTCGTCGGTCGCATCGGCGGCGGGCAGCGTCGATGCGGGCGCATCCGCCAGCAACTCGGCCACCAGCGCACGCTGCGATGCGTGGCCCGGATAGAAGCACAGCACCGCGGCACGTTCGCTGCCGCTGACCCATCCGGTGTCGAAACCGCGCCCGCCATGCGAGTAGTCGAGCAGCAGCGCGCGCCGCCCGCTCGCGCGGCCTTGCAGCCACACATGGCGCTCGACCAGCTTCGCGTCGCGCTCGTCGGTGCACTGGCCCAGCACAAGCCAGTGGTCGCTGATGCGTTCGCCATCCGCAAGCAGGCCTTCGCGGTCCTGCGGCCAGCCGAGCGCGATGCGCAGGTCGGCCAGCGTGGCGGGCGAGAGCGACTCGCGCCGCGGCACCGCATCGACGATCAGTTGAAGACGGCCCAACCGGTCGAGCAAGCGCGCCGGCCAGCCTTCGCCCGCCCCGATGAGTTCGGCCGCCTGCGTGATGCGCTGGCCGAGCCCCGGCGCCTGTGCATCGACCATGCGCGCGGCCATTGCGCCCCAGGCCTGCTGCTGCTCGCTCCCGAGCGCGGCGAGGCCACGCTGGGTCTGGTCGTCGAGCCAACGCGCGAGCTCCTGCACGCCGGCCTCGATGCGCTTCCAGCGCTGCGCGTCGCGCTTGGCGGCCGCGGCAGGGTCAGGCGCAGCGGCGGGTTCGGCGGCGCGCGCTTCTTTCTTCTCGGCCTTGTCGCGGCGCGAGGCGATCCACTCGGCCACCCACGGCGGCGGCGCGGCGGCGGTGAAGCTGGCGTCGCCCTGTGCGCGCAGCAGCATCAGCGCGAGGCCGTGCTTGCAGGGGAATTTGCGGCTCGGGCAGGAGCAGCGGAACACCGGGCCCGAGAGGTCGACCTGCGTCTGGTACGGCTTGCTGCCGCTGCCCTGGCATTCGCCCCAGACGGCGTCGTCGGAATACCCGAGCGTGGGCCACTTGGCCGGTGCGAGCAGGCCCTTGGCAGCCTTGGCCGATGCATCGTCGGGCGCGAGCGCCAGGACGGCTTCTGTTGTGAGAGTCATCGGGGCACCCTCGCGCCGGTCCGCGGCGCGGATGAATGGAAAGACGCGGCCATCAAGGCGCGACGGGATTGCCCGGCGTGCCGAGGCTGCCGGCCGGAGCGGCGGCAGCAGGGGCCGGTGTGCTGTAGGAAACGCGCACCGCAGGCAGTTGCTGCTGCTGTTGCGGTGCCGGGGCGGCAACCGGCCGGGTCACGCCGCCCTTGGTGACGGTGACCGGTGCAGCCGGCGGAACCAGCGCCACGGGCGTGGCACCGGTGACGCCGGAGGTGCCGGAAATCGGCACCGTGGCCCCGACCGCCGCCGTGGTGACCGGTGCGGCGCCGCCCACGGGCGCGTACCCGGCCTTCCCCGCGTTGGGATCGTGCAGCACCACGCTCTTGCCCACGCCGACGCCGGTGCCGATCGGCCCGATGCCGACGCCGACACCCACGCCCGCGGTGCCGGCCACCACGCCGGTGTTGTTGACCGAGACGCCCGCACCGAGCGGGCCCCAGCCGGTGTTGAGCCCGACGGAGAAATTGCCGTCCTTGGTGGCGCCCAGCCCGAGCGAGAGCCCGGGGACCAGCGGAATGCCGATGTGATAGTGCGAACAGCCGCTCACCAGGAGCATCGTCAGCAGCGCCGCCGGAACGACGGCTGCTGCACGAAGGGTGCGCGGCCGGGCCGTCACACCAGCAGCGCGTTGACGCGCCTCACGTAGGCGGCTGGGTCGGCGGGCAAGCCGCCTTCGGCGAGCAGCGCCTGGTCGAAGAGGATGTTGGCGAGGTCGTCGAAGTGCTCGGAGCTTTCCAGCTTCTTCACGAGCGCGTGCTCGGCGTTGACTTCGAGCACCGGCTTCAGGTCGGGCGCGGGCTGGCCGGCCTGCTTCAACATGCGCGCGAGCTGGGTGCTCATGCCGCCGTCCTGCACCACGAGGCAGGCGGGCGAGTCGACCAGGCGGGTGGTCACGCGCACGTCGTCGGCCTTGTCCTTGAGCGCTGCCTTCAGGCGCTCGAGCAGCGGCTTGAAGGATTCGGCGGCTTCCTCGGCGGCCTTCTTCTCGGCCTCGTCCTGCAGCTTGCCCAGGTCGACCGCGCCCTTGGCCACGCTCTGCAGCGGCGTGCCGTCGAACTCGGTGAGGTAGTTGAGCGCCCACTCGTCCACGCGGTCGGTCATGAGCAGCACCTCGATGCCCTTCTTCTTGAAGACCTCGAGCTGCGGGCTGTTCTTCGCACCGGCGAGGGTGTCGGCCGTGATGTAGTAGATCGCGTCCTGGCCTTCCTTCATGCGCGCCTTGTAGTCGGCGAAGCTCACGGTCACGGCATCGCTGGTGCTGGACGCGAAGCGCAGCAGCTTGGCGATGCGGTCGCGGTTGCCCATGTCCTCGCCCAGGCCCTCTTTGAGCACCGCGCCGAACTCGGCGTAGAACTTGGCGTACTTGCCCGATTCATCCGCCGCAGCGGCGGCGGCTTCGGCGGCGGTGGGCGCGTTCTTGTCGACCACATCCGTCACCGCTTCGGTCGGCTCGGGGGCCGGCACCGATTCGCCCGAACCCACGTCGATCTTGCCTTCGCCGCTCTCGGGCGAGGTCTTCTGCTTCTTGGCCAGGTCTTCCAGCATGGAGAGCACGCGCTTGGTGCTGCCCTCGCGGATGGCCTTCACGTCGCGGCTTTCCTGCAGCAGCTCGCGGCTCACGTTCAGCGGCAGGTCGGCCGAGTCGATCACGCCCTTCACGAAGCGCAGGTAGCTCGGCAGCAGCGCCTCGGCGTCGTCCATGATGAAGACCCGCTTGACGTAGAGCTTCACGCCCGCGCTCTTGTCGCGGTTCCAGAGGTCGAACGGGGCCTTGGCCGGGATGTAGAGCAGCTGCGTGTACTCGGTGCTGCCCTCCACGCGGTTGTGGCTCCAGGCGAGCGGCGCCTCGTAGTCGTGGCTGATGCTCTTGTAGAACTCTTCGTACTGCTCGGGCGTGATGTCCTTCTTGGGACGGCTCCAGAGGGCATTGGCCTTGTTGACCGTTTCCCACTCGCCGGTCTTCACCATGTCGCCGGGCTGGTCGTTCTCGCCTTCCTTCCACTCTTCCTTTTCCATGAGGATCGGGAGCGAGATATGGTCGGAATACTTGCCGACGATCTGCTTGAGCTTCCAGGCGTTGAGGTATTCGTCGGCGTCGTCGCGCAGGTGCAGCGTGATGCTCGTGCCGCGCTCGGCGCGGGTGATGTCGGCCACCTCGAAGTCGCCGGCGCCGCCGCTGACCCAGCGCACGCCCTGCTCGGCCGGCAAACCGGCACGGCGCGATTCGACCGAGATCTTGTCGGCCACGATGAAACCCGAATAGAAGCCCACGCCGAACTGGCCGATGAGTTGGGCGTCGGCCTTCTGGTCGCCGCTCAGCTTGCTCATGAAGTCCTTGGTGCCGCTCTTGGCGATCGTGCCGAGGTTGTCGATGGCTTCCTGGCGCGACAGGCCGATGCCCTTGTCGGTGATGGTGATGGTGCGTGCGGCCTTGTCGAACGAGAGGCGCACGTCCAGGTCGGGCTGGTCTTCGTACAGCTCGGGGTGGTCGAGCGCCTCGAAACGCAGCTTGTCGCACGCGTCGGACGCGTTCGAGATCAGCTCGCGCAGGAAGATTTCCTTGTTGGAGTAGAGCGCATGCGTGACGAGGTGCAGCAGTTGCGCGACTTCGGCCTGGAACGGGAGTTTGGTGTTGGAGGAGTCAGCCATGAGAGAGAAATGTCGAGATCAAAAAAATTCTAAGTCGGCGCGGCGACCGAAAGACGACGCAGCACGAACTTCTTCAGCTGGGGGTGCAGTGTTCCCAAAACAACACTTGCGCTGGCGACGGGGCGCAGCTTTTCACGGTCGGCTCGAAGCAATTTGGCACAAGCCTCCAAAGTGTGAACTTTTGCCTCATACAAGTTACCAGAATTAACATTTGTGCACTACTCTCCGCACCCTGTGATTGCAACCGGGGCCGCACTGCCCAAAGGAACGGAGATGTTGTTCGATGACGAGCGTGGCACTGTCGATTGCCGCCGGCCCGGCCGGAATGCCGTGGCGCCTTGTCGTCGCGCGGCTGGGTGCCGGCTGCGCAGCAATGCTCGCCTGTCTTGCGCAGGCGCAGACCGCCCCGGAGAAGGCGGCGGCCGTACCAGCCGCCGTGGCTGATGCCCGCATCCAGCCGATGGACCGCGCCCAGGCCGAGCAGGCACGCCTGAAGGCGCTCATCGAGGCCGCTCCCAAGGCCTACCAGGACAACTTCATGAGCGCATCGGAAGCCGGCACCGCATCCGCCGACGACGCCACCGGGGAGGCCGAGCAGCCGCAGGGCTTTCGCGCCTGGCTGGTCGAGAGCCGCATCGGCTTCGGCGATTCGAAGGCGTCGGGCTACGGCCGGCAGCGCGCGACCGAGTTCGGCCAGCGCCTCGAATACCGCCGCGAGACGCTCAACTACGGGGAGTTCGTGCTGCAGGCCGACGGCCGCCACCTGAGCGGCAACAGCCTGGCGAGCGGCAGCAGCATCGGATCGCTCGGCTATGCGCGGGATGCGACCAGCGGCCGCATCACGCTGCGCAACCTCGGCTTTCCGATCACCCCGGAGACCTTCGCCGACAGCGCGGTGGGCGATATCTACAGCGAACTGACCGAGGGCCTGGGCCGCAACTACCGCCTTTCGCTCGGCAGCACCACGGTGCGCGGCGCATCGACGCGCATCTTCAACAACAGCACCGACCTGCGCGCCGGCTTCGGCGAACGCGGCGCCCTGACCGGCGGCCCGTATCCCGGCTTCGAGAAGAACCAGGGCACGCTCGGCTGGCTCGGCCTCACGCAGCGCCTGGGCGACAAGTGGTTCGCCGCCGCGCAGCTGGACCAGGCGCGCGACATTCCGGCTTACTACATCGACCCGCTCACCGGCCAGGGCTTCGGCGCGAAGAGCGTCACGAGCTGGGCCACGTCGCTGGGCTACGGCCGCGAGGTGGCGCAGAGCGGCGACTTCAAGGCCCGCGCCACGCTGCTCGGCAGCCGCACCCGCTCGCAGGCGCCGGGCGTCGCCACCGGCGATTCGCAGGGTCTCTTCGTCGAGGCGAGCGCGCGCACCGGCCTCTATCGCCACGAGTTCGGCGCCTACACGGCAAAGCCGAACCTGTACTTCGGCGACTACGCCGTGGCCGCCGGCACGCGCGGCGCCTACTGGCGCGTGGACCGCAACACGAGCCGCATGAGCTGGGGCGTCGGCCTCGACCACGAGCGCGCGCAGCCCGACGCCAACTTCAATCTCTCGGGCTACAGCCGCACCGGTGCGAACGGCAATTTCCAGTACCTGTTCGATCGCAACACGTCGGCCGGCGGCAGCGTGAGCGTCTACCAGACGCGCTATGAAAAGGCCGATCGCGCATCGGCCAGCGGCAGCAGTGCCGACTCGCGCAGCCTCTATGGCAACGCCTTCTATCAGACGCGTTTCTTCGGCCTGCCGCGCAGCCGCCTGAGCCTCACGGTACGCCGCAACGAGCTGATCGTGCTCGGCGACCAGGCGGCCACCGGCCAGGAAGTGAAGTGGGAGCAGGACTGGGTCGGCGGACGCTACGAAAACATGCGCCCCGAGCTCACCACCACCCTGGGCTACGCGCACGACAAGAGCGGCGGCGTGGCGCGCAACTACCCCACGGCGGGCGTGCAGTTCCGCTACTGGCTCGCCAGCAGCTTCAACATCGCCGGCAACCTGCGCTACACCTCGCAAAGCGGCGGCCTCTACACGAGCCGCGGCCTCTCGGGCTCGCTCACGGCCGAGAAGGAACTCGCCAAGGGCTGGCGCATCGGCTTCGCGGCCAGCTTCAACCAGGCGCGCGCCGCCGTGGTGCCGACGTCGATCTCCGGCCCGCAGCTCTACCGCAGTAACGACAAGACCGCCTATATCTACCTGCGCTGGGAGGGCAGCGCGGGCGCCGCCTTCCAGACCGCCGGCATGCGCGGCAGCGGTACCGGCGCGGGCGGCGGCAGCGTCGCGGGGCGCGTGTTCTTCGATGCCAACCGCGATGGCATGCAGCAGTCCGGCGAAGGCGGCGTCGCCAACGTCGAGGTGCAGCTGGACGGCCGCTACCGCACCACGACCGACCGCGACGGCCGTTTCGAATTCCCGCTGGTGACGACCGGTCGCCATCAACTGACGCTCACCCTCGACAGCGTGCCGCTCCCCTGGGGTGCGGCCGGCGACAGCGGCGTGAGCGTCAATGTTCCCTTGCGTGGCCAGGCCACCGCCGAGATCCCCGTGGTCAAGGTGGGCGAGTGAGCGACGTGTTTCCCCGGTCTTTTTTTCGTGTCTCCCTTCATCATTTTTTCAACCAAGGCAATTTCATGATCCGCAGTTCCATCGCCCATCGCATGCTCGCCATTTCCGTGGCAGCCCTCTCCCTCTTCGCCGGCGGCGCCGCCGTGGCCGAAAGCCAATACGGCACGGGCACCGGCACCATCACCGCGCAGGCCAACGTCAAGCTGAGCGTGGTCGTGCCCAAGCTCATCCTGCTGCGCGTGGGCGCAACCAACACCACGCAAGACACGGTGAGCTGGACGTCGGCCCTGAGCATCCCCGGCGCGACGCCGACCACTCCCCTGGCCACGGCCGCCAACACCAACGTGGACTGGAGCGGCGCTGCCCCGACGGTGACCACCACCACCGCCGCCGGCGCGCTCACCGTGTACGCCTGGACCAACGCCGGCGCCGGCACCATCAACTGCGCAGTGGCCGCATGGAACGCCACGGGCGGCCCGACGAACGCCAACTTCACGGTGGCGACGACCGGTACGCTGCCGCACCCGGGCGCCAACCTCGGTGCCTGCGCCTCGACGTCGTTCCCCTCCAACCAGGTGGCCACGGGCACATGGACGTACGCTCTGGGTGGCACACCGGCCAGCTGGGCCGCGAACACGTACACCACCACCATCACCTACACCGCACAGGGCATCTGATGCATTTGCGAGCAGCGCACGTCGACGGAGCCGTCCGCAAGGCACGGCGCCGGTGGCGCGGCCTGCTCGGGGCTGCGGTGCTGGCGGCGGGTGCCGCCATGCCCGCCGGCGCGGTCATCACGACGGTGTCGGACTCCGGCGGCGTCTATGCCATTTCGCTGCGGGTCGGCTCCCTGAGCGGCGTCGATACCGTGGCCTTCAACGTGACCGGCACCAACGTGGGCCAGACGCCCACGGCTGTGACCGGCTCGCAGACCATCGACGTCTCGGTCACGCCGATCCGGCCTGCGACGTCGTCGGGCACGGCACGGCCGGTGACGCTCAAGGTCGATTCGGTGGCGGGTCTCTCCTGCCAGTCGGGCGGCTGCGGCAGCACCATCATTCCCTTCAGCCAGATCAGCTGGGTTGCCAGCAACAACGGCAACGCCGCCTCGGGCGACATCCAGAACGGCCGCTTCAACGACACCAGCAACCAGCAGATCGCGAGCTTCAACGCCAATGCGACCTTCTGCTCGTTCTGGATCATCTTCTGCCTGGGCTACACCTACCAGTCGAACGCGATGAACGCGACGCGGCTGCAGTTCAGCTACGACAACGACGTCGTCTACCCGGCCGGCAACTACAAGGGCACCGTGCGCTTCACGGCGTCCATGGAGTGACGCACGCATGCACGCCCTCCTGAGAACCGCCGCATGCGCCGGCCTCCTGCTGTGCCTGGCGCTTCCCGCCGGCGCGCTGGTCGCCCGGCTGGACGACTCCACCTCGCCCCGCGCCCAGGTCAACACCGACTTTCGCAACGCGCAATCCATCGACGGCACCAGCTTCAACCTGCCGTTCGGGCGCATCGAATACCGGCTCGCCACCGCACCCTACATCGGCCGGCGCGCGCGCATCTTCTACGTGATTCCCCCGGGCATTCCCGGCCTGCGCTCGCCTTCGGGCCTGCAGGTGCAATGGCGCGGCAACGGCGCCTTCGCAAGCGGCACCGCCCGCCCGGGCGAGCGCGTGCCGGTCTGGAGCGGCACCGTCGCCACGGCGTGGATGATCGAAACCTTCGACCTCACGCTGCGCATCGATCCGCGCGAACTCCGCCTGCCATCGGGCGCCTCCCTGAGCTTTGAATCGATCTTCGAAATCGAGACCCTGCCATGAACAAGTTTCTGCTTCACACCCGCACGCTGCCGCAATGGCTGCGCGCTTCCTCTTTCTTCTTGCTGCTGGCCTGCGTCGGCGCCGCGACGGCCGCGCCGTTCGAGATCGCCGTCTCCCCCTCGCGCTTCGAGGTGTCGGGCAAGAGCGGCGTGCGCCTGGGCCAGTCGCTGGACATCCACAACCTCGCGTCGGCTCCCACCGAGGTGTCGGTGCGCACCATCGACTGGAGCTATTCGGCCGACGGCAACATCACCTACCACGACGAGCTGCAGCCCGGCAGCTGCCGGCCCTGGGTGGCGCTGGAGCGGCGCAGCGTGACGGTGCCGGCGCGCGGCAAGAAATCGTTCCGCTTCCAGATCGACCCGCCGGCGGGCTCCCCGCGCGGCGAGTGCCGCTTCATGATCGCCATCGAGGGCACCGAGCCTGCCCAGCAGACCCTCATCCAGGGCGGCGGCGCCAGCCTGAGCCTGCCGGTGACGGGGCGCATCGCCGTGGCGGTGTACCTCATGCTCGATGGCGCCGAGCCCAAGCTCGAGATGAAGCAGATCGCCAGCAGCGTGGCCGGCGGCAAGCGCCGCACCGTCGTGACCGTGACCAACACCGGCGACGCGCACGGCCGCCTCGAAGGCAGCCTGGACGCCACCGACAGCAAGGGCCGCGCCTTCGAGCTGGTGCCCGAGGGCACGCCGATCCTGCCGGGCCAGACCCGCACGCTCGCGCTGATGCCCAAGGCCGAGAGCGGCCAGCCCGCGCCGGAGCCCGTCTATCCGGTGAAGACCAGCGGCGCGCTGGACTGGGACAAGGGCAGCTTCAAGGTGGAGGCGGAGCTCAAGTGACACTGCGCGCGGACATGCGGCGCACCCGCCCCGCCCGCGCCGCAGTTCGCGGCATGGCGACGATCGCCTGCACGGCGGGCATCGCCGCGACGATGCCCGTCGCGCAAGCCGACTCCAGCACGTCGGCCACCAGCGCCAACGTTCCGCGCAGCACACAGGCAAGCCTGGACTTCACGATCGGCATCCAGAAGTTCATCTTCTTTCGCATCGGCAACGGCGACCTCCCCACGCCCGGCGGCTCACCCAGCACCGTGACCTTCACGCTCACGCCCTCGATTCCCGGCGTTCCCACCACGCCCGCCGCCGGCAACAACATGGCGGTGAACTGGAGCGGCGCGGCGCCGAGCTTCACGGTCACGCCCAACGGCAACATGCTGCCCGTGGAGGTGCGCAGCAATGCCGGGCAGGTCACCCTGCGTGCCACCGCGACGGCGCCGCTCGCCAATGGCGCGAACACCATTCCGCTGTCGGAAATCACGATCGCCTCCAGTGACGCCAACCTGCCCGCGCCGGCGATCCCCAATAGCGGCACGGGCAGCCCTGTGAACGTTGTCGGCACCAGCTTCAGCAACCTGGTGACGCAGCGCAACGCGAACTGGACCTTCTCGTACCTGAACTCGGCCAGCCGCACCGCCGGGACCTACAGCGGCACGGTCACGTTCACGGCCAGCACGCCCTGATCCGCGAGGCACGCATCCCTTCGCGAAACACTGCGGAACCGGCTTCGCCGAGCCGCTGGTGCAGCCCCCCCCGCGAGGGGGAAGGAGAAGCGAGACGAAGTGCGCGAAGCCTGGGGGGAAGCCTTTTACCGCGGCTGCGATTCGACTTCGCGCGTCCAGCGATCGATCAGCCGCTTGCGCTCGGACGCCTGCCCGTACTTCTGGAAGTCGTACTTGATGAGCTTCACGTCGGCCATCGACGGAATGCGCGCATCGGGCTTGAAGGTCTTGTTGGCCGGCGACTGCAGGCTGCCCACCGTGCCGCCGATGGCCTGGCCCTTCGGGCTCATGAGCCAGTCGTAGTAGCGCTTCGCGTTCTCCTTGTTGCGCGCGCCCTTCACGAGCGCGATGCCGCCGATCTCGTAGCCCGTGCCTTCGCAGGGCGCGGCGGTCTTCACCGGAAATTTGTCGTACCGCCAGCGCTCGAAGCCGAAGATGAAGCTCACCCCGATGGCCACCTCGCCCTTGGCCACGTTGGGCGCCTGCGCCTGGCCACTGCGGGTGTAGCTGGTCACGTTCCTGTGCAGCTTCTTCAGGTAGTCGAAGGCCGCGTCCTCACCCATCTGCTGCACGAGGCCCGCGATGATGGTGTAGGCCGTGCCGCTCGATGCAGGGTGCGAAATCTCGATCTCGCCCTTGTATTCGGGCTTGACCAGATCGGCCCAGCACTTCGGTTCATGCAGCTTCTTCTTTCTGAGCACGTCGGTGTTGAAGCCGAAGCCGATCGCGCTCGTATAGAAACCGCCCACCATGTTCTGCGACAGCGCGTACTGCCGAACCGCCCAGTCGTGCAGGTCGTTGATGTAGGCGGGCCTGTAGGGCTCGAGCAGGCCCTGCTCGGCCGCCTGCAGGAACGGGTCGCCAGTGCCGCCCCACCAGATGTCGGTCTTGGGGTTCGCGGCCTCGGCGCGCAGCTGCGCGCCGATCTCGCCGGTGCCCTTGTGCGCCTGCTGCACCTTGATGCCGGTCTCGCGCGTGAAGGCTGCGGCGGCGGCTTCGCACCAGCCGGCGTCGGTGCTGCACAGCGCGTTGACCGTGCCCTGCGCGGCGGCGTTCTGCGACGACAGGAGAAGCGCCGCGAAGGCAGCGGCGGCCGCGATGTTCCAGGTGGCAAAGGGGCGCATGCGCTTCTCCTCGGAAGGGTTTGTGGTTCGAAGACGCAGGATAGCGCCCAGCTTGCAGATCGCAGCGATCACGGCACGACCAGCAGCGGCGGCAGGTGCTCGGCCAGCCAGTCGATCACCACGCGCGTCTTGAACGGCAGGTAGCGGCTGCGCGAGCGGATCACATTCAGCTCGAAGCCAAAAGGCCTCGGCTCCTCGAACACGCGCACCAGCGTGCCGGCGCCCAGCGCCTCCGCAGCGAGCCACGCAGGCAGGCGCGCCAGGCCCATGCCGCCGATGGCTGCTTCGAGCAGCACCTCGGCGCTGTCGCAGCGCAGGCGCGAAGGCAGCGTCACATCGACGAGCCGGCCATCGGCACCGTGAAAGTGCCATGTCGAAACCTGTCCGTCGCGTGCATAGAGCACGGCCTCGTGCGGCGTCTGCGGCGCGGTGAGCGCCTCGATGCCGCGCGGATGCCCGCGCTCGGCCAGGTACGCAGGCGCAGCGCACAGCACCATCCACTGCACGCCGACCGGGCGCGCGACGAGTTCCGACGTGTCGGCCAGCTCGCCGCTGCGGATCGCGAGATCGAGCCCCTCTTCGACCAGGTCCACGCGCCGGTCGCTGAACGCAAGTTCCAGCGACAGCGCCGGATGCCGACGCGCCAGTGCCAGCAGCAGCGGCCCGACCTTGAGCCGGCCGAGCATGGCCGGCATGCTGATGCGCACGAGCCCCGCGGCCGTGCTACGCGCCACGTCGGTCACGGCTTCGGCCGCGTCCAGCTCGGCCAGCGCGCGGCGGCAGCGCTCGTAGTAGCCATGGCCTTCCTCGGTGAGGCTCTGGCTGCGCGTGGTGCGAAGGAACAGGCGCGTGTCCAGCCGCGCCTCGAGCCGCGCAATGCTCTTGGCAACCGCCGAACGGGTGACATGCAATCGCTGCGCCGCAAGCGCGAAGCTGCCCGCTTCCACTGCCGCGACGAACTCCTCGATGCCCTGAAGGCGTTGGCTCATTGGATACTTTCAGGCGCCATATTGAAGAAAATTATCCACCACCGGATAGTTTTCATCGTCAATAGCATCAAGGCTTCGCTGTTTTTCGTGGAGCCTTTTCAATGCAAGAACCTCAGACGCTGCGCCGCTGGCAGCTTCCCCAATTCGGCCGCGCCCATCTCGAACAGGTCGAAGCACCGCTACCCACACCAGGACCAGGCCAGATCCTCGTGCGGGTGGGCGCCGTGTCGCTCAACTACCGCGACCTGCTGATGATTCGCGACGGCATGGGCATGAAGCTCGAACTGCCTTTCACGCCCGGCTCCGACATGGCGGGCACGGTGGTCGCCACCGGCACGGACGTCAAGCGCTTCGCAGTGGGCGACCGCATCGTCAACACCTTCTGGGGCGGATGGATCGACAGCCACTGGCACAGCGACGCCGTGCTCGCCGGCGGACCCGGGCCGGGCATGCTCGCCTCGCATGTGCTGATCGACGCAGCCTGGGCCGTCGCGGCGCCCGTCACGCTGAACCTGGCCGAAGCCAGCACGCTGCCCTGCGCGGGACTCACCGCATGGTTCGCCCTCGCCGAGACCGGCGCGCTGCGCGCGGGCGAGACCGTGCTGATCCACGGCACCGGCGGCGTCGCGCTGTTCGGCTTGCAGCTCGCGCGGCTGCATGGCGCGCAAGCCATCGTGGTGACGGGGAGCGAGGACAAGCGCGAACAGGCGCTCGCGCTCGGCGCATCGCACGTGCTGATGCGAAACGGCGACTGGCCTGCGGAAGTGCGCAGGCTCACGCACGGACGCGGCGCGGACCACGTGCTCGAACTGTCGAGCGGCCCGAACCTCGATCGCTCGCTGCAGGCCGCAAGGCAGGGCGGGCGCGTGTCGATCATCGGCATGCTCGGCGGCGAGACCTTGAGCGCATCGTTCTATGCGATGGTGCTCGGCCGGGTGATGGTGCAAGGCATCGGCGTCGGGCATCGGCGCGCGCTCGAAGACCTGGTGCGCGCCATCGACCTCAACGCGCTCAAGCCGGCGATCGCGGCGCAGTACGAATTCGATGCGCTGCCCGCTGCACTCGACCACCTGGAACGCGGCGCATTCGGAAAGATCGTCATCACACTTTGAAGTATTGAATCCTTCCGTTCACATGCAACGCAGTTGCGGCAGCGCAGAAAACTTGCGCGATCCGTGAAGAGATTCCGTTCGCTGCAACGCGGTACTCGACGCTCTTCATTTCTCGTTTCAGAATGCGCCCGCGCCCGGTTCTGGACCGTGCGCGCTTTCTCAACTTCAGGATGGAGCGTTATGGAACACAGTACCTACAAAAAATGGTCGGCCGAGTTCATTGGTACTTTCTGGCTCACGCTCGGAGGCTGCGGAAGCGCGGTCCTGGCCGCGGCCTTTCCGGGTGTGGGCATCGGCCTGCTCGGGGTCTCGCTGGCTTTCGGTCTCACGGTGGTGACGGGGGCCTATGCGCTGGGGCCGATCTCGGGTGGCCACTTCAATCCGGCGGTGTCGATCGGCCTCGCAGCCGCGGGCCGATTCAAGGCATCGCAGCTCGCGGGCTACATCGTGTCGCAGGTGCTCGGCGCGATTGCGGCGGCCGGCATTCTCTATCTCATCGCCACCGGCAAACCGGGCGCCGACATCGGCGGCTTCGCCACCAACGGCTATGGCGAGCATTCGCCCGGCAAGTACGGTCTGTATGCCGCCGCGCTGTGCGAAGTGGTGATGACGGCCGTGTTCCTGATCGTGATCCTGGGCTCGACGGCCAAGCGCGCAGCGGGCGGCTTCGCGGGCCTGGCCATCGGCCTGTGCCTCACGCTGATCCACCTGATCTCGATTCCGGTGACCAACACGTCGGTGAACCCGGCGCGCAGCACGGGCCCGGCCCTCTTCGGGCCGTCCTATGCGGTGTCGGAACTGTGGCTCTTCTGGGTCGCGCCCATCGTGGGCGCGATCATCGGTGCAGTGATCTACCGCACCTTGCTCAGCAACGGCAACGACGACTGAGCGTCGTCGTTCCCGTTGTCGACCGAAAAAATCAGCTGCCGTTGGCCGACTTCACCAGCGGCAGCGCGGTCGACTGGCCGATCGATTCGGTGCCGGCGGGGTGCGAAGCGGCGAAGGCACCGGCCTGCACTTCGGTGTCCGAGACTTTCGACAGCATCGCGGGCGCGCTGGTCGACTGGCCGACGGACTCGGTGCCGCTCGGACGCGCAGCAGCCATCGCACCCGCCTGGACCTCGGGATTTTCTGGCGAGTTCATCTGCAGCGGATGGAAGTCGGAGCCATCGGTCGTTTCGGCCGATGCATTGACGGTGCCCAGCGCTGCGAGCGCAGCGAAGGAACCAATGGCGAGAAGCTTGAAGGAAGTGCGCATGGTGGGTGCTCCTGAGGGCAGGTTGTCTCCGGTCTCGTGCCATCGCGCGAACTGCGCGTGGCAGGACCTGAACGCACTCTAGGCAGCCCGACTGAGATGGGAGTGAGCGAAGAGTTAGCGGCGGCTTAGGGCCTGTTCACCCTACGCAAGAGTCGATGGCGGCAGATGCACGCGTGCCATGAGCCCCGGGCCGTCGTCGCGGTTGCGCAATTCGATGCGCATGCCATTGCGCTCGGCAGCGGTTCGCGCAATCGCCAGCCCGAGCCCGCTGCCGCCGGCCGCTGCGCCCGGCACGCGAAAGAAGCGATCGAACACGCGCCCCATGGCGCTCTCCGGAATGCCCGCCCCGTTGTCCAGCACATCGACCACCGCGTGGCCCTGGACCTCATGCAGCCGCACATCGACCACGCCACCCTCGGGCGCATAGCGCAGCGCGTTGTCGATCAGGTTGTCGAACACGCTGCGCAACTCGGCCGCGGGCGCGGACACCACCGGCGTGATGCTGCCTTCGAAGCCCACGTCCACGCGCCGCGCATCGGCCAGCACCATCAGCTGGCTCACGCTTTCGCGCAGCAGCACCTCGATGTCGATGGCCTCGCGCGCCATGGCACGCTGCGGCGCGTCCTGCCGCGAGAGGCTCAGCAGCTGCTCGATGAGGTGCTGCGCGCGCGTGACACCCGCTTCGAGCTGGTTGAAGCGGTCGGTGGCTTCGCCGGCCGGCACATGCGCGCGCAGGTTCTCGATCTGCAGGCCGATGGCGGCCATGGGCGTGCGCAGCTCGTGCGCCGCGTCCTGCACGAAACGACGCTGCGTCGCGAACGCGTTGCGCATGCGCGCCAGCAGGCTGTTGAACGCGCTCACCAGCGGCGCGATCTCGTCCGGCACGCGCGCGAGCGACAGCTCGGTGGGGCTGCGCTCGTCCTGCGAAGCCACGTCGCGCGCCACCGCACGCAGCGAGCGCGAGGCCGCCGACACGATGAGCCAGAGGATCAGCAGCGTCAGCGGCAGCAGCACCGCGATCGGCAGGCCTTCGAGCAGCGCGCGCTTGAGCACGCGGCGCTTGCGATAGTCCTCGTTCTGCAGCACCTGCACGCGGGGCTGGTCGGCGCGGGTGCCGGGCAGGGCGGTGTAGGCGCGCCAGTTCGCGCGCGACCGCGTGCCCAGATCCACATCGCTGAAACCGGGCCGGGGCTGCAGCCCCACCGGCAGCAAGGGCCACGACGTGGCGCGCAGCGTGCCGTCGGCGTTCCAGATCTGCACGACGATGGCGCCGTGCTCGAAGATGTCGCCGGTACCGAGCGGCTGCGGCGTCTTCTGCGGATCGCCCCCCCCATAGGACTCGGCCACCAACCGCATCTGGTCGTCGAGCGCGTTGTGCACCAGGTGGCCGTAGGCGACGAAAGTGAACCAGCCCGTGAGCACCGCCGCCGCGAGATGCAGCGTGATGAGCCAGAGCAGCAACTGCGTGCGCACCGAACTCGGACGCCGCAATGCCTTGCGCGCGATCGGTTCGGCGGGCGGAGTCGTCGCCGCCGTGGTGGTGTTCATTGAGTGGCCTCCGCCTGCAGCTGCGGTATTCGCCTTGGGACGGCCCAGCGGCTCATGCCGCCACGCGCCACCCGAGCCCTCGCACGTTGCGGATCGACTCCGCGCCGAGCTTGCGGCGCATGCCGTGGATCAGCACGTCGATGGCGTTGCTCGTCACTTCCTCGCCCCAGCCGTAGATGCGGTTCTCCAGTTGCTCGCGGGACAGGATGGCGCCCGGCCGTTCGAGCAGCGCATGCAAGAGCGCGAACTCGCGCGCCGTGAGCGCCTCGCGCGCGCCGTTCACCAGCACTTCGCGCGTCGTGAGGTCGAGCTGCAACGCGCCGCTGCCGACCAGCGAATGCGCCGCGCCGTCGCGGCGCCGCACGATGGCCCGCATGCGTGCGAGCAGCTCGCGAAATTCGAAAGGCTTGAGCAGGTAGTCGTCCGCGCCGAGGTCCAGGCTGTTGATGCGGTCGTCCAGGCCGTCGCGTGCGGTGAGCACCAGCACCGGCGTCGCATCGCCGCGTTCGCGTGCGCGCCGCAGCACGTCGGTGCCGTCCTGCTTGGGCAGTCCCAGGTCAAGCAGCACGCAGGTGTAGCCGCCGTCGCCCAAGGCGCTCTGCGCGAGCTCGCCGTCGCGCACCCAGTCGGCGGACCAGCCCGCGCCCTCGAGCGCCTGTTTCAGGCTGCGCCCGATCATTTCGTCGTCTTCCACCAAAAGCACGCGCATTGCGGCGACTCCTTGGGCCGCAAGGTAGCACGTGATCGGGATGATCGGTAGTGCCCTGCGCCGCGGCGCAGCGTAGGGGCGAAGTCTTAGGCGGCGCTTAGGCGCCGTGCGGGCGCAAGGGTCACAGCACGCGGACGTCGTGCCGCTCCTGCTCGTCCTCGGCGGCGAAGGCCAGCAGGCTCATGGCCTCTTCCGCTACGCCCAGCCGGTCGGGCCTGGACCACCGCGTGAAGGGTTCCAGCACCACCGTGGCCGCGTTCTTCGCCCGCTCGATCTTCCAGGTACCCGCCACGAAGCCGTCGAGCAGCACCGTGCCGCGCACGATGCCGTTGACGGTGAACACGCGGGCGCGGTGCGACTCGCTCAGCACGCGGCTGCGGTCCGCGTGAGAGAGCAGCAGGTTGTCCCATTCCGCGACCAGGCGCGGCGGCGCGGGCGTGTCAGGGTCGGGACGCGGCGCGCGCGGCAGGTCGAACAATTCCTGGCCCTGTTCGCCGGTGAACGCCCGCAGTTGCGGTCGCAGGCGCTCGGCCACGGCCTTCCAGCCGGTGAGGCCCGACCACGCGCCAGCGTCGGCGAGCGTGGCGGGGCCGAAGGCGGCCAGGTAGCGCAGCAGCAGGTCGTCCTGCGTGGCGGCTGGAACATCGGCGGCGGATTCGCCGAGCCACTGTCCGATGGGCTGCAGCCGTGCGTTCTGGTGCGAGTTCCAGCTGCCCGCGGGCGGCAGGTGCACCAGCGGCACGTTGTTGCGGATGAGCGCGGCAAGCGAAGCGGGCGCCCGGTCTTTCCAACGCACCGCGAGCCCTTGCCCGAGTTCGGTGCCGGTGAGCGGGCCTTCGCCGAGCAGCGCCTGCCCGGCCGTCACCACGGCGGCACGGTCGATGCCTTCGAGCGCCCGCGAATGTTCGCCCGACAGTCCCCGCTGATGCACGGCCTCGAGCAACGGACGCCATGCCAGCGCGTCCGATGCGGTCATCAGGTGCAGGGTCGCGCGCAACGTCGACATGCGCACGACGCGGCGCTTCTTCAGCGCGTCGGTGAGTTGCTCGCGGCGAAAGCCTTCGAGCCGGCTCCACAGGCCGAAGTAAGGCGGGTTCGGCGCCTGCGCCTGAAGGCCGCCCAGTTTTTCGATGGCCTGCACGACCGTCGCCTTGCGCCGCTCCAGCAGCATCTGCCGCGCCAGCGTGGCCCGGTTCAGCGCGCGCTGGCTCAGCACCACGGCCATGGTCTGCGAACGCTCAGAACTTCTCGTGCGGCCCGAGGTAGCGCCACTGCCCCACGGGCAGGTTGCCGAGCATCACCTTGCCGATGCGCACGCGCTTGAGGCCCACCACCTTCAGGCCCACCAGCTCGCACATGCGGCGGATCTGGCGCTTCTTGCCTTCGGTGAGCACGAAGCGCAGCTGCTCGGGGTTCTGCCATTCGACCCGCGCCGGCTTGAGCGCCTGGCCGTCCAGGCTCAGGCCGTGCCGCAGCTTCGCGAGCATCGCCGGCGGAAAGACCGCCTGCACGTTCTGCGTGACGGGATCGTCGTCGTCCATGCGGATGAGCTGACCCGTGGGCGCGGGCTGGCCCAGGCCGTGGTAGGCCACGCGCACGAGGTACTCCTTCTCCATCACCGAGTCTTCGCCGATCAGCTGGCGCGCGATGCGGCCGTCCTGCGTCATCACCAGGAGGCCGATGGAATCGATGTCGAGCCGACCGCACGGCGCGAGGCCGCGCAACTGCTGGGGGCTGAAGAAGAAGCGCGCGTTGTCGTCCGCCCAGCGGTTCTGCGGCGTGAACAGCGTGACCGCCGGCTCATGGCCGTCTTCGGCCTGCCCGCTCACGTAGCCGATGGGCTTGTTGATGAGGATGGTGACCTGGTTCGCCTGCTGGCCCTTGGCGGCCTTGTCGATCTCGATGCGGTCCGACGGCGTGACCTTCACGCCCATCTCGGCCGGCTTGCCGTTCACCTTCACCCAGCCATTGGCGATCCACTCGTCGGCCTCGCGGCGCGAGCACATCTTGAGTTCGGCCATGCGCTTGTTCAGGCGCACGGGGGCGTTGGGGGAGGTGGAGGGCTCGGTCATCAGAGGCTTGATCAATGGGCGGCACCGATGCTATCCTGAACGCAAGCGCAAGTTGATTGCGCCAATTTTGGGGGATTCCCAAGTGAGCACACGCAAGTACCACTACGCCATCGTCATCGGGCGTTTCCAGCCCGTTCATTTCGGTCACCAGCGACTCATCGAAGAAGGCCTTCGCGCCGCCGACCGGGTCATCGTGGTGGTCGGCTCCGACCGCAAGCCCCGCAGCGTCAAGAACCCCTTCACCTTCGACGAACGCGAACGCATGGTGCGCGCCTGTCTGCGCGGCACCGAGCAGATGCGCGTGAGCGTCGTCGGCGTGGGCGACTCGCCCTACAACGACCAGATCTGGATCGCATCGATCCAGTCGGCCGTCGACCGGCTGATCCAGCAGGACGGCCACGCACCCGCCGAGGCCAAGGTCGCACTGGTGGGCCACTTGAAGGACGCCTCGAGCTACTACCTCAAGCTTTTTCCGCACTGGGAGTTCGTCGGCCAGCACAGCGTGGAGAGCCTCAACGCCACCGACGTGCGCAGCCTCTACTTCGACCCCGAGAACCGCGGCCAGCTCGCACCGGCCGACCTGCCCGATGGCACCGCGGCCTTTCTCGACAAGTTCACGCACACCGCCGACTACGCCGAGCTCTGCGAAGAGCGCGCCTTCCTCGTCGACTACCGCGACAAGTACCGCTACGCGGGCAGCGACTTTCCGCCGATCTACACCACGGTCGATGCGATCGTGGTCGAGGCCGGCCACATCCTGCTGGTGCAGCGCAAGTTTCATCCGGGCAGGGGCACGTGGGCGCTGCCGGGCGGCTTCGTCGGCCAGCACGAGCGGCTGCAGGAAGCCGCCATCCGCGAGCTGAAGGAAGAAACCCGGCTCAAGGTGCCCGTGCCCGTGCTCAACGGCAGCATGAAGGCCAGCCATGTGTTCGATGCGCCCGACCGCTCGCAGCGCGGCCGCACGATCACGCACGGCTTCTTCTTCGAGCTGGCGCACAACCAGTGGACGGGCCTGTCGGACGTGCGTGCCGACGACGATGCGGCCGAAGTGCGCTGGGTACCGATCGCCGAGTTCCTCGGCATGCAGGACCGCATCTACGAAGACCACTACTTCATCGCAAATCATTTTTTGGGTGGCCTGGGCAAGAACTGAACGACCAGGCTTTGTCAGCAAGAACGGGCTCCGGTTGACGGGGCCCACGTGAAAGGAGCTTTCACATGAACCGCAACCTCACATCATCCCTCCGCTCTCCTTTGGGCAACAACCTGCTGCTGCGCACCGACTCCTACAAGGTGTCGCACTGGATGCAATATCCGCCGGGCACGCAGACGGTCTACAGCTACATCGAGTCGCGCGGCGGCATCTTCAGCCACTCCCTCTTCTTCGGCCTGCAGGCCTATCTGCGCGAGTACCTGCAGACGCCGGTAACGCTCGCCGATGTCGACGAAGCCGCCGCGCTGATGGCCGTGCACGGCGAGCCCTTCAACCGCGAAGGATGGCTGCGGCTGATCGAGAAGCACGGCGGGCTGATGCCGGTGCGCATTCGCGCGGTGCCCGAGGGCAGTGTGCTGCCGGTGCACAACGTGCTGGCCACCATCGAGAACACGGACCCTGAATTTTTCTGGGTCACGAGCTTTCTCGAAACCGAATTGCTGCGCGCGATCTGGTACCCAACCACGGTGGCCACGCTCTCTGCGGCTGCGCGCACGACGCTGCTGCGCTACCTCGAAGCGACCTGCGACGACCCTCAGGGCCAGATCGCCTTCAGGCTTCACGACTTCGGTGCGCGCGGCGTGTCCAGCCTCGAATCGGCGGCGCTCGGCGGCATGGCGCATCTGGTCAACTTCATGGGCACCGACACCTTGGCCGCATTGGTGGCGGCGCGCCGCTACTACGACTGCGACGTGGCGGGCTTCTCGATTCCCGCGGCCGAGCACAGCACCATCACGGGCTGGGGCCGCGACCATGAATCCGATGCGTACAGCAACATGGTCGACCAGTTCGGCAAGCCCGGCGCGACCTTCGCGGTGGTGAGCGACAGTTACGACATCTTCAATGCCTGCGCGCGCATCTGGGGCGACGAGCTCAAGGCGAAGGTGGTGGCCTCGGGCGCGACGCTGGTGGTGCGGCCCGACTCGGGCGACCCGGCCGAGACCACGCTCAAGGTGGCGCAGATCCTGGCCGATCGCTTCGGCACCACGACCAATGCCAAGGGATTCCGCGTGTTGAACAACGTGCGGATCATCCAGGGCGATGGCGTGAACCTCGACTCGTTGCGGTTGTGTCTCTCGAACTTCTTCCACAACGGCTTCTCGACGGAGAACATCTCCTTCGGCATGGGCGGCGGGTTGCTGCAGCAGGTCAACCGCGACACCATGCAATGGGCGATGAAGTGCTCGGCGATGCAGGTGAACGGCGAGTGGCGCGATGTCTACAAGTCGCCGGTGGGCGATGTGAGCAAGGCGTCGAAGAAGGGGCGGCTCGCGCTGACTCGGAATGCACGCGGTGAAGTGCAGACGGTGCGCGAGGAAACGCTTTCGGATGGCCAGGTCGATCTGCTGCAGACGGTGTTCGAGAACGGGCGCATCGTTACGAGCACCACGTTCGATGCGATCCGCGAGCGGGCGGCTGTCGGGGTGAATCAGTTCGTCACTTCGCGGGCGCCGCTTTGATGCGGTGATCCTTGTTCAGGGCGTGTGCACAGGCCACCGGGTACTCCCCTCCGCGAATGTCCCCCGGGGCTTCGCCCCTCCTCCTTGATTTCGCTGCGGGGAGCACCCGATGCCCTGCGCACTTGGGCGCGCTGCTGGTGATCGCAGGCCTGAACAACCGGCCAAGGGCAGTGCCACACAGCATGTCCATAATCCGCGCAGACCGCCGAACCCATGACCAAACTCCTGATCCTCAGCGTGAGCGCCGGCAACGGCCATGTGCGTGCAGCACAGGCGCTTGCCGCCACCGCCCAGTCCCTCGCCCCGCCCTGCACGGCGGTCCACACCGACGCCATGGCCCACGTGGCCGGAGGCTTTCGCAAGGTCTACACCGACTGGTACATCCAGCTCGTGAACCGCGCACCCGAGCTGTGGTCGTACCTGCACCAGCGCACCGACACCACGCCGCACCATGCGCCCTCGCAGCGCCTGCGCCGCGGCATCGAGCGGCTGAGCACCGGCGCGCTGGTGCGCGAGATCCGGCGCGAGAAGCCCGATGCGGTGATCTGCACGCACTTCCTGCCGGCCGAGCTCTTGATGCGCGAGCGCAACCGTGGGCGCATCGAGTACCCCGTGTGGCTGCAGATCACCGACTACGACCTGCACAACATGTGGCTGGTGCCGGGCATGGCCGGCTACCTGGCCGCGACGGAAGAAGTCGCCTTTCGCCTGCGCGCACGCGGCATTCCCGCGGACCGCATCCACGTGACGGGCATTCCGGTGATGCCGGCGTTTTCCGAGCCCGACGTGCCGGCGCTCGCACGCAACACCTGCGCCGCAGAACTGGGGCTCGATCCATCGCGGCCCGTGTTGCTGATGGCCTCGGGCGGTGCCGGCGTGGGCGATCTGCCGAGCATGGTCGAGCGCGTGCTCGGCCTCGGCGGGCATGACGGAAAACAGGGCAACTTCCAGGTGATCGCGGTCGCGGGCCGCAACGTGGAGGCGCATGGCAAGCTGCAGGCGCTCGCGGTGCGTCATCCGGGCCGCGTGGTGCCCGTGGGCTTCACCAACGAAATGCACAAGCTGATGGCCGCGGCCGACCTCGTCGTCACCAAGCCCGGCGGCCTCACGGTGTCCGAGTGCCTCGCACTCGGCAAGCCGATGCTGCTGATCTCGCCGATTCCCGGACAGGAAGAACACAACGCCGGTTTCCTGATGGAAGAAGGCGCCGCCTGGCTCGCCTACGACGCCATCGGCCTGGACTACAAAGTCGCGCGCCTGATGGCCGACCCGGCAAAACTCGCGAACATGGCCGCGCGCAGCCGCGCACTCGGAAAGCCGCAAGCGGCGCGGGCCGTGCTGCAGCACGTGCTGGGTGCCCTGGCGTGAGCGGCGAGATCGAAAAGACCGGCGTGGGCCGCACGCTGGGCTACCTTTTATGGGTGGTCGTCATGGCCTTCTTCTTCGCGAATGCAGAGATCCAGATCGAAGGCGGCGCGGGCTGGGCCACTTCGCTGCCCACCTGGCGCATCGAGAACAGCATCTGGCTCGACATCTTCTGGGGCGGCCGCGCGATGACTGGCTACCACGCCTGGGTGTTCACCTTCATGGCGCTGGTGTTCTTCTCGCCGCTGGCGTTCAACGGCCGGTGGACCTGGCGCAACGTGGGGCTCGCGGTCGCGGGACTGATCGTGTTCTGGGTCTGCGAAGACTTCCTGTGGTTCATGATCAACCCGGCCTTCGGCTGGGCGCGCTTCAACCCGGTCGATGCGTTCTGGCACAAGCACTGGTTGTGGGGCGCACCGGTCGACTACTGGGGCGGGCTCGCGGTGGCAGCACTGATCCTCACGGTGCGCCATTGGCGCCGGCGCGCGCGATGACGGCAACGAAGCTCGACGACCCGCGCCCCGGCCACTGGGCCGATCCGCTCGAGGCACTGCATGTCGAGAACCTGCACCGCATCACGCCCACGCTCTACCGCAGCGCGCAGCCGCGGCGCGCGAACGTGGCGGCGCTGCAGTCGCTGGGCATCCGCACCATCGTGAGCCTGCGGTCGTTCAACGATGACAAGAAAGTGTTCGCGGGCAGCGGCATCCGGCTGGTGCGGGTGCCGATCAACACCTGGTCCATCGACGATGCGAAGGTGCTGCGCGCGCTGGTCGCGATCCGCGAGGCCGAGAAGCAGGGACCGGTGCTGATCCACTGCATGCACGGCGCCGACCGCACGGGCGTGGTGGCCGCCGTCTACCGCATGGCGGTGCAGGACTGGGACAAGGAGAGCGCGCGCCACGAGATGCTGCGCGGCGGCTACGGCTATCACACGCTGTGGCGCAACATCCCGCGCTACATCGAGCGGCTCGATCCGCTGAAGATGCGCCGCGCGCTGGCCCATGCCCCGGTGATTCCGGTGGTGTCCTGAAGGCGCCTGCAGATTTCGATACCCACTCCTATACTGGCCGCCCCGTGGCCGATGGCCATCTCCGAACGACCTTTCACAGGGGCTTCTTCCATGGCACTCCAACTGCGCTCCCTCATCCGCTCGAGTGGCGAACTCGAACTCTCGCTGCACGACGAACCGATGCCCGAACCCAAGGATGACGAGGTGATCGTGCGCGTCGAAGCGTCGCCGATGAACCCGTCGGACCTGGGCCTCCTTTTCGGCGCGGCCGACATGACCACCGCGAAGGCATCGGGCACCGCCGACCGCCCGGTCGTCACCGCCATCGTTCCCGAGCGCGCACGGCCTTCGATGGCAGGGCGCCTGGACCAGTCGATGCCGGTGGGCAACGAAGGCGCAGGCGTGGTGGTCAAGGCCGGCGCCTCGCCGGCCGCGCAGGCGTTGCTCGGCAAGACCGTGGCGGCCATCGGCGGCGCGATGTACTCGCAGTACCGCGCCTTCCGCGCCGCGGATTGCCTCGAACTGCCCGCGGGCACGACACCGGCCGAAGGCGCTTCATGCTTCGTCAACCCGCTCACGTCGCTGGGCATGGTCGAGACGATGCGGCGCGAGGGCCACAAGGCGCTGGTGCACACGGCGGCCGCCTCCAACCTCGGGCAGATGCTCAACAAGATCTGCCAGAAGGACGGCATCGACCTCGTCAACATCGTGCGCAAGCCCGAGCAGGAAGCGCTGCTGCGCGGCATCGGCGCGAAGTACGTGTGCAATGCAAGCTCGCCGACCTTTCTCGAAGACCTGACGCAGGCGCTGGTCGACACCGGCGCCACGCTCGCCTTCGACGCGACGGGCGGCGGCAAGCTCGCGGGCCAGATCCTCGGCTGCATGGAAGCGGCGCTGAACCGCACGGCCAAGGAATACAGCCGGTACGGATCGACCACGCACAAGCAGGTCTACATCTACGGCGGCCTGGACCGCAGCCCGACCGAGTTCGTGCGCAACTTCGGCATGGCGTGGAGCATGGGCGGATGGCTGCTGTTTCCGTTCCTGCAGAAGCTGGGGGCGGAAGGTACGCAGCGGTTGAAGGCGCGCGTGGTCGCTGAATTGAAGACGACGTTTGCGAGCAAGTACACGCGGGAGATTTCGCTGTTCGAAGCGCTGCAGCTCGATGCGATCGGGGTGTATGGGAAGCAGGCGACGGGGGAGAAGTTTCTGCTCAATCCCAACAAGGGCATTGCAGCCTGATCTCCCGAGTGGGTTGGTCCCCGTCTAGACCACCAACCGATACCCCACCGCCGTCTCGGTCAGCAGATGCCGAGGCTGCGCCGGATCGGCTTCCAGCTTCTGCCGCAGATGCCCCATGTAGATCCGCAGGTAGTGGCTCTGGTCCGTGTGCGACGGCCCCCACACCTCGCGCAGCAGTTGCCGCTGCGTAAGCACGCGGCCTGCATTCGCGACCAGCACGGAGAGCAGCCGGTACTCGGTCGGTGTCAGGTGCACCTCGGCGCCGGCACGGCGCACGATGCGGGCGGCGCGGTCGAGTTCGATCTCGCCGAACCGGAAGACGGCTTCGGCGGGCTCGTCATTGCCGCCGCCGGCCGCGCGCGGGCGGCGCAGGTTGGCGCGTACGCGGGCCAGCAGC
Organism: Variovorax boronicumulans; assembly: GCF_030812215.1. Classification (GTDB taxonomy): domain Bacteria; phylum Pseudomonadota; class Gammaproteobacteria; order Burkholderiales; family Burkholderiaceae_C; genus Variovorax; species Variovorax boronicumulans_C. The sequence continues at coordinate 104,520 of NZ_JAUSSG010000013.1, forward strand.
TCGCCGGTGCCGAAGGGCTTGGTGAGGTAATCGTCGGCGCCGGCATCGAGTGCGGCGATCTTGTCGGCCTCGTCGGTGCGGGCGGACAGCACGATGATCAGCACCGCCGACCAGCCGCGCACATCGCGGATCAACGAGACGCCGTCGCCATCCGGTAACCCCAGGTCGAGCACGAGCAGATCCGGTTGCCGCGTGCCCGCGGCGGCGAGGCCGTCCCGCAGCGTGCCGGCCTCGTGCACCAGCCAGCCTTCGGCCTCGAGCGCGCCGCGCACGAAGCGGCGGATCTGCGGCTCGTCCTCGATCACGATGGCGGTGGGGGATGGCATGGCTTCAGAGTTGGGCTTCGGCCGGTTCGGGCGGCTCGCGGCGTGGCAGGGTGACGGTGAATTCTGCACCGCCGTCGCGCGCATTGGCAGCGGTGATTTCGCCGCCGTGCGCACTCACCACCGCCCGGCAGATCGCAAGACCCAGCCCGACGCCCGGCGTGGCCGACTCGGCCTCGCCGCGGGTGAACTTGTCGAACAGCTTCTGTTCCCGGCCCAGCAGCGCGGCGGGCAGGCCGGGGCCGTGGTCGCGCACGGTGAGCACCAGCGTGCCGGGCTCGGCGCGCGCGCCCACCACGATGGGTGGCGCGCCGTACTTGGTGGCGTTCTCCAGCAGGTTGACGAGCACGCGCTCGATCAGCACCGCATCGAACTCGACGAGCGGCAGGTCCGCATCGAGCGCGGTTTGCACGACGGTGTCGCCCAGCGAGGTGCTTGCCGCGCGGATCGACGACCCCACCACCTCTTCCACCGATTGCCAGTCGCGCCGCAGGTTCACCGCACCGCCCGCGATGCCGCTTTCGAGCCGCGCCATGTCGAGCAGGTTGTTGACCAGCGCATGCAGCTCGTGCGCCTGCGCGACGATGGCGCGCGCCGCTTTGCCGTGCTCCTCGGGCGGCAGCGTCTGCAGCGATTCGGCCAGCGCGATCAACGCGGTGAGCGGCGTGCGCACGTCGTGCGAGATGGCGCCGAGCAGCGCGTTGCGCAGCCGCTCCGATTCCATCTCGACCACGGCCTGCTGCGCCACCTCGACGTAATGCACGCGCTCCAGCGCGATCGCGATCTGCCGCGCCAGCGTGTCGAGCTGCTGCGCCTGCTCCGGGATCAGCAGCCAGCGCGGCTGCGACGGCGACAGTGCCAGCACGCCACGCACCCGCATCGGCGCCTGCAGCGGCACGTAGTGCCACGGCTGTGCAGCCAACGTGGCGGTCGCAAGGCCCGCGGGCTGGCCGTGGCGGAAGGCCCAGTCGGCCACCTGCGCGTCGAAGCCTTCCGGAGGCTCCTTCGGCAGCACGAGCTGGTCGGCCGCGTCGGTCACCAGCACCAGCGCATGGCCGCCGAAATGGCCCTGCACCGCGGCAGCGCCGAGCGTGACGACCTGCGTGCTCTCCAGCGCGGCCGAAAGCTCGCGCGTGAGCTCGAACAATGAGCGGGCGCGCCGCTCGCGGCTGGTCGATACGCCGGCCGCAAAGCGCAGCCCCGCGGTGAGCTGCCCCACCAGCAGACCGACGCCCAGCATGATCGCGAAGGTCAGCACGTACTGCACGTCGCTCACCGCGAACGACAGGCGCGGCGGCACGAAGAAATAGTCGAACGCCGCAACGTTGAGCAGCGCCGCCAGCGCCGAAGGCCCGCGGCCGAAGCGCATCGCGACGCCGACCACGCCGAGCAGGAACAGCATCACGATGTTCGAGAGCTCGAGCACGCCGGTCAGCGGCGTGCAGACCAGCGTGAGCGCCACGCTGGTGGCCGTCGCCCAGGCGTAGCCGGGCCAGTGGATGGGCGCCTTCTCATGATCGTCGTCGTCGGCGCGCGGGGTGTTCAGCGGCGTGCGCGACAGCCGGCGCGTGCTGTCGGCGCGGCCGACTTCCAGGATGTCGAGCGCGGGCGCGCGCTGCGCCAATGCGCGCGGCAACGGAACCGCTGCAGCTGGCCACCAGCGGCGCCACCCGCTCGCCGGCTCCGAACGCCCCATCACCAGCGTCGCGCAGTTGAGCCGGCGGGCCTGCTCGGACAGTTGCTCGGCCACGTCGGAACCGGTGAGCACCGCGGTGGCCGCGCCCAGTTCCTCGGCCAGCTTGAGCACCGCGAGGATGCGGTCGCGCTCCTCGGCGGCCAGGCGCTGCAGCCGGGGCGTCTCGACATAGACCGCATGCCAGCGCACGTTGAGCTGGCCCGCGAGCCGCGCCGCGGTGCGCACCGTCTGTGCCGCGCCTTCGTGCGGACCGACGCAGGCGAGGATCGCGCCCGAGGTGTTCCAGGCCTGCAGTGCGCCGCCTTGGCCGTTGCCGGCGGCGCCCGATTGCTCGACCCGCCAGCCGCGCACGTCGTCTTCCACATGCTCGGCCGTGCGGCGCAGCGCAATCTCGCGCAGCGCGATCAGGTTGCCCTTGCGAAAGAAGTTCTGCGCAGCGCGCTCGGCCTGCTGCGGCAGGTACACCTTGCCGGCGGCGAGCCGCGCGGTGAGTTCGTCGGGCGTGACGTCGACCAGCACCACCTCGTCGGCCTCGTCGAGCACGGTGTCGGGCACCGTCTCGTGCACCCGCACGCCGGTGATGGCGCCGACGGTGCCGTTCAGGCTCTCGAGGTGCTGCACGTTGAGCGCCGACCACACCTCGATGCCCGCGGCCAGCAGCTCCTGCACGTCCTGCCAGCGCTTGGCGTGGCGCGAACCCGGCGCGTTGGTGTGGGCCAGTTCGTCGACCAGCAGCACGGCGGGCTTACGCGCGAGGGCGGCATCGAGGTCGAACTCGGCGAGGGTGCGGCCGCGGTAGGCCAGCTCGCGCAGCGGAAGCGTGTCGAGCCCCGCGAGCAGCGCGGCGGTTTCGCTGCGGCCGTGCGTCTCGACCACGCCGATGAGCACGTCGCGCCCCGCGGTGCGCTCGCGCTGGGCGGCGCTCAGCATCGCCCAGGTCTTGCCGACGCCGGCGCTGGCGCCGAAGTAGATGCGCAGCTTGCCGCGCAACGCACGTGCCTCGTCGTTGCGCAGCTGCGCAATCAGGGCATCGGGGTCGGGGCGGGTGTCGGGCATGGACGGCTGCGCAGGTTATCGCATCGGGCCGCCCTTGCGGCGTTTGGCCTCGTGCCGCCGCACGGTGCGCGAGAGCACCCACCAGGCAAAGCCCAGCGGCACGAACAGCGCCGCAAGCGCCAGCAGCGCGTGAAAGAGGTCAGTGACCATCGCGCAGACCGCAGCGCACCAGGTGCTCGCGCCAGCTCACGAGCCGGCCGATCTCGCCCGAGGGCACGCACTCGATCAGGCGGTGCAGCACCTCGGCGTAGCTGGCGATGGGCAGACGGATCATCAGCCGCACGCAGGGTGCATCGCTTTCCTGCGAGCAGAGGGCGTGCAGCAGCGGCTCGCAGCGGACCACGCCCGCGTCGGGGCAGCCCGCGATGCTGCGGCGCACGCGCAGTGCGTCGGCGCAGCAGACGGTGACGTCGAGCACGTAGAACGGGCTCGTGGCGGTCATGGGAGCGTGCGTTCGGCCGGCCACCGCCGGGCCGCCCCAAGGCGGCCGGGCCTCCCCCTTGGGGGGTGGCGAAGCACACGAAGTGGCAAGCCGGGGGGCAGGTCGTTCTATGCCGGGGTGTTCACGATAAGCGGCGTAAGCCATGGTTTTCTCCTCAACGCGCAGCCGAAGAAGTTGATGCATCGAGCGCGAGATTCAGTGCGAGAACGTTGACGCGCGCTTCGCCGAGCAGCCCCCAGAGCGCGCCCTGGGTGTGCTTCTCGATCAGCGCGTTGATCTGTTCGACCGGCACCCCGCGCACGCGTGCGACGCGGGCCGCCTGGTAGTGCGCGGCGGCGGGGCTGATGTCCGGGTCGAGCCCGCTGGCCGAAGCCGTGACGAGGTCGACCGGCACCGGCGCAGTGTTGCCAGGGTCCGCGGTGCGGAGGGCCTCGACGCGCGCCTTGATGGCATCGGTCAGCGCCGGGTTGAGCGGGCCCTGGTTCGCGCCGCCCGAAGCGCTCGCGTTGTAGGGCTGCGGCGCGGTGGCCGACGGGCGACCCCAGAAATGCTTCGGGTCGCTGAAGTTCTGGCCGATGAGTCTCGAGCCGACGGTCGTGCCGTCCAGCACGATCAGGCTGCCGGCCGCCTCTTTCGGAAACACCGCCTTCGCGGCGCCGGTGACGGCCATCGGATAGATGAGCCCGGTGAGTGCGCTCAGCAGTGCGAAGAGCACGATGGCGGGGCGAAGAATGCTGCTGTTCTTGTTCATGAGAAATGCTCCTCAGACCAGGTGGACTGCGACGAGCAGCCAGTCGATCAACTTGATGCCGATGAAAGGGACGAGCAAGCCGCCCAGGCCATAGATGGCGAGGTTGCGGCGCAGCAGCGCGGCAGCGCCCACCGGCCGGTAGCGCACGCCCTTGAGCGCGAGCGGGATCAAGAACACGATGACGAGCGCGTTGAAGATCACCGCAGAAAGAATGGCCGACGACGGGCTCGCCAGGCGCATCACGTTGAGCGCGCCCAGCTGCGGGTACGTCGAGACGAAGATCGCGGGAATGATCGCGAAGTACTTCGCCACGTCGTTGGCGATCGAGAAGGTGGTGAGCGAGCCGCGCGTCATGAGCAGCGCCTTGCCGGTCTCCACCACCTCGAGCAGCTTGGTCGGGTTGGAGTCGAGGTCGACCATGTTGCCGGCCTCCTTCGCGGCCTGCGTGCCGCTGCCCATGGCCACCGCCACGTCGGCCTGCGCGAGCGCGGGCGCGTCGTTGGTGCCGTCGCCGGTCATCGCGACCAGGCGGCCTTCGAGCTGGTAGCGGCGGATGAGCGCGAGCTTGTCCTCGGGCGTGGCCTCGGCGAGGAAGTCATCCACGCCCGCTTCGGCGGCGATGGCCGCGGCGGTGAGCTTGTTGTCGCCGGTGATCATCACCGTCTTGATGCCCATGCGGCGCAGCTCGGCGAAGCGGTCCTTGATGCCGGTCTTGACGATGTCCTTCAACTCGACCACGCCGAGCACGCGGTTGCCTTCGGCCACGGCCAGCGGCGTGCTGCCGCGGCGGGCGGTTTCCTCGGCGGCGCGCAGCATCTCGGCGGGCACGCTGCCGCCCATCGATTCGACATGCCGGCGGATCGCATCGACCGCGCCCTTGCGCAGCAGCACGGCGTCGGTGTCCAGGCTGTTGGGGGCGGCCGGCAGGTCGACGCCGCTCATGCGGGTCTGTGCGGTGAAGGGCACGAAGCGTGCGCCTTCGACCGAAGTGGCTTCCAGCCCGTCGCGGCGCGCGAGCTCGACGATGCTGCGGCCTTCCGGCGTTTCGTCCGCCATCGAGGCGAGCATCGCAGCGCGCGCGAGCCGGCCCTTGGGCACGCCGGGCGCGGGCAGGAAGGCGCTGGCCTGGCGGTTGCCGTGCGTGATGGTGCCGGTCTTGTCGAGCAGCAGCACATCGACGTCGCCGGCCGCTTCGACCGCGCGGCCCGAAGTGGCGATCACGTTGGCCTGCATCATGCGGCTCATGCCGGCCACGCCGACGGCCGAGAGCAGGCCGCCGATGGTGGTCGGGATCAGGCACACGAGCAGCGCGACCAGTGCGGTGAGCGACACCACGGTGCCCGCGCCGGCGGCCTCCACGCTGAACACCGAGAACGGCAGCAGCGTGACGGTGACCATCAGGAACACGATGGTGAGCGCGACCAGAAGGATGGTGAGCGCGATCTCGTTGGGCGTCTTCTGGCGCTTGGCCGCTTCGACCATGCCGATCATGCGGTCCAGGAACGACTCGCCCGGGTTCACCGAGATGCGCACCACCAGCCAGTCGGACAGCACGCGGGTGCCGCCGGTCACGGCCGAGAAATCGCCGCCCGATTCGCGCACCACAGGGGCCGATTCGCCGGTGATGGCGCTTTCGTCGACCGAGGCCACGCCTTCGATGACTTCGCCGTCGAGCGGGATCACGTCGCCGGTCTCGACCAGCACGACGTCGCCCTTGCGCAGGTTGGGCGCCTGTTCGGGCAGCCACTGGCCGCCGTGGTGCGGCTCGGTCAGCTTCTTGGCCCAGGTGTCCTTGCGCAGGCCCCGCAGCGAAGCGGCCTGCGCCTTGCTGCGGCCTTCGGCCAGCGCTTCGGCGAAGTTCGCGAACAGCACGGTGAACCACAGCCAGATGGTCACGGCGAGCACGAAGGCGGGCTTCATGCCGGTGTCGCCCGGGAAGCTCAGCGCATGCACCCAGAGCAGGCTGGTGAGGATGCTCCCGATGTAGACGATGAACATCACCGGGTTGCGCCACTGGGTGCGCGGGTTCAGCTTGGCGAAGGCGCCCCGGAGGGCGGGCTTGACCAGCGCTGCATCGAACAGCGAGAGAGAGGTTTTGGTGTTGGCAGTCATGGTGCGCTCCTTCTTATTTCCAGAGCACGAGGTGTTCGACGATCGGGCCCAGGGCCAGCGCCGGCACGTAGTTGAGCAAGCCGACCAGCAGCACGGTGCCGATCAACAGAGAGACGAACAGCGGGCCGTGCGTGGGCAGCGTGCCGCTGGTGACGGGCAGGCGCTTCTTGGCGGCCAGCGAACCGGCAATGGCCAGCACCGGCACGATCATCGCGAAGCGGCCGAGCCACATGGCCAGCCCGAGCAGGCCGTTGTAGAAGGGCGTGTTGGCCGAGAGGCCGGCAAAGGCGCTGCCGTTGTTGTTGGCGGCGGAGGTCAGTGCGTAAAGGATTTCCGAGAACCCGTGCGCGCCCGGGTTCGCGATGCCGGCCTTGCCGGCACCCGCGATCACAGCCACCGCGGTGCCGGCCAGCACCAGGATGGGCGTGACCAGGATGGCGATGGAGATGAGCTTCATCTCGCGCACCTCGATCTTCTTGCCCAGGTACTCGGGCGTGCGGCCGATCATGAGACCCGCGATGAACACCGCGAGCATCGCGAAGATCAGCATGCCGTAGAGGCCGCTGCCGACGCCGCCGAACACCACTTCGCCGAGCTGCATGAGCACCATGGGCACCATGCCGCCGAGCGGGGTGAGCGAGTCGTGCATCGCGTTCACGGCGCCGCACGAGGCAGCCGTGGTCACGGCGGCGAAGAGGGCCGAGGCGTCGATGCCGAAGCGCACTTCCTTGCCTTCCATGTTGCCGCCGGCCTGCAAGGCGCTGGACATCTGGTCGACGCCGAGCGATGAGAACAGCGGGTTGCCGGCCTGCTCGGCGGGCGTGACCACCATCACCGCGACGACGAACATCACCGTCATCGCCGCGAGCACGGCCCAGCCCTGGCGCATGTCGCCCACCACATGGCCGAAGGTGAAGCACAGCGCCGCCGGGATCAGGAAGATCGCGATCATCTGCAGCAGGTTGGAGAGCGCGGTCGGGTTCTCGTACGGGTGCGCCGAGTTGGCGTTGAAGAAGCCGCCACCGTTGGTGCCGAGCATCTTGATGGCTTCCTGCGAGGCGACCGGGCCCATGGCGAGCGTCTGCGTCCTGGTGGTGGCGTCTTCCATCACCGGGGCGCCCTTTTCATCCTTGAGCGCCTGGCCGTCCGCACCGGTCTTGGGCTGCTGGAAGGCGGTGGTCTCGACCGTGTCCACGGTCTTGTAGGCATCGAAGTTCTGGATCACGCCCTGGCCCACGAAGAAGACCGCGAGCACGAACGACAGCGGCACCAGCACCCACAGCGTGACGCGGGTGATGTCGGCCCAGAAGTTGCCGACCAGGCCCTTGCTCCCCGCGCCATCGCCCCGGCGCGCAAAGCCGCGCACCAGTGCGAAGGCCACCGCGATACCGGTGGCGGCGGAAAAGAAGTTCTGCACCGTGAGGCCGAGCATCTGCGTGAGATAGCTCATGGTCGATTCACCGGCGTAGCCCTGCCAGTTGGTGTTGGCGACGAAGCTCACCGCGGTATTGAAGGCCGAGTCGGCCGACACCGCGCCCATGCCGGCCGGGTTCAGCGGCAGCACGCCCTGCAGGCGCTGCAGCCCGTAGACGACGACGGCGCCCACGAGGTTGAAGGCCAGCAGCGCCAGCGCATAGGTGCGCCAGTTCATCGAGCGCTCGGGGGCGGTGCCCGCAAGCTTGTAGAGCGGCGCTTCGACGCGCTGCATCCAGCGCGGCACGCGCTCGTTGCACAGCGCGGCGAGGAATTTGCCGACGGGCCAGGCCAGCACGGCGAGTGCGGCGAGAAAGAGGGCCAGCAGGCCCCAGGCGGACGCGGTCATTTCAGAATTCCTCGGCGCAGATCAGCGCGAAGACGAGATAGGCGAAGAGGACGACGGCGATGAGCGCGCCGAATCCGTAAAGGACTTCGAGGCTGATCACGATGCTTCTCCGTTGCCGGTTTTCGGCGGGTTCGGTCCCTCGAGCCTGTTCAGCCCGACGACCATGGCCGCTACCACGACCCACAGCGCCAGCAAGGCGCCCATCCAGACGATGTCCATTCAATTGCTCCTGGAGCGAAACACAAGGGCACCAGTCTCGGCAGGCGTCCGTAAAAACGGGGAACAGAGTCGGCGGGGCCGCATAAAGAAAGCGTAAAAACGCGCCCCTTTTTCCAAGGCCCGGCTGTCACAAAGCCGCTGGCCCGCACGTCTTCAGGACAGGCGCCGGGCCGCAGAACCCGCGGATAGCCCGGCCCTATCGGGGTCATTGCGCCGTCTTGCTCGACAGCGCCTTCGACGGCATTCAATAATCAAAGCACTAACTTTGATAAATAACGGATCGAGATCATGAACACACGATCAAGGGCCTGGCTGGTCGCCGGCCTCGCGGTACTGGTGGTGGGAGCGGCGGGCTACGGGCTCGTCAAGCTGAAACCGGCGCATGCACAGGGCGGCGGCATGCCGCCGGCCAAGGTGGCGGTAGCGGCCGCGCGGCCAACGGAGATGGCGCGTTTCCTCAGCGGCATCGGCACGCTGGAGGCCAACCGGCAGGTCGAGGTGCCGGCCGAAGTGGAGGGGCGCGTCGCGAAGATCCTCTTCACGCCGGGCGCCGAAGTGCGCGCCGGCCAGTTGCTGGTCCAACTCAACGACGCGCCCGAGCAAGGCGACCTGGAGCGCCTGACCGCCCAGCGCGCCAACGCCAAGGCCCTGCTCGACCGCACGCGCCGCCTGCTGCCGCAGCAGGCCGCCACGCAGGAGCAGATGGATCAGGCGCAGGCCGGCTTCGACCAGGCCAACGGCGAACTGCGGCGGGTGCAGGCGCTGGTCGAGCAAAAGCGCATCAAGGCGCCGTTCGACGGCGTGCTGGGCATCCGCAAGGTGAACCTCGGCCAGTTCGTGCGGGCCGGCGACACGCTGGTGTCGCTCACCGACGGTCGCACGCTGTTCGCGAACCTCACGCTGCCCGAGACCGCGCTGCCGGCGCTCAAGCGCAACCAGGTGGTGTCGCTCGCGGTCGATGCGTATCCGGGCCGCGTCTTCCAGGGCAGGCTGAGCGCCATCGAGCCGCAGATCGGCAGCGACACGCGCACCGTGCGGCTGCAGGCCACGGTGGACAACGCCGACGGCGCGCTCACGCCGGGCATGTACGTCAACGGCAAGGTCGCGCTGCCATCGCGCACCGACGCGATCACCGTGCCGGAAACCGCCATCACCTACAGCACGCACGGCGACTCGGTCTTCGTGGTGCGCCCCGCCGAAAAGGGCGATGGCTTCACGGCGCACCAGGTGTTCGTGAAAGCGGGCGACAGGCAGGACGGCCTGGTCGTCATCGAAGAGGGCCTCAAGTCCGGCGAGAAGGTCGTCACCTCGGGCCAGTTGCGCCTGTACACCGGCGCCGCCGTCGCACCGGCCGAGAAGGACACGCTCGCCCTCGCGGAGCGCAAACCATCATGAAGTTCACCGACCTCTTCGTGCGCCGGCCCGTGCTGGCGCTGGTGGTGAGCACGCTGATCCTGCTGCTCGGCGCCCGCGCTCTGGGCGACCTGCCGGTGCGCCAGTACCCGCTCACAGAGAGCACCACGCTCACCATCACCACGCAGTACCCCGGCGCCTCGCCGGAACTGATGCAGGGCTTCGTCACGCAGCCGATCGCGCAGGCGGTGGCGACCATCGAGAACGTCGACTACCTCTCGTCGTCTTCCACGCTCGGGCGCAGCGTGATCAGCGTGCGCATGAAGCTCAACGCCGATGCCAACCAGGCGCTCACGCAGGCGATGGCGCAGGTGAGCCAGGTCAAGTACCGGCTGCCGGCCGAGGCTTTCGATCCGGTCATCCTGAAGTCGTCGGGCGAAGCCACCGCGGTGGCGTACGTCGGTTTCTCGAGCAAGACGATGCCGGTGCCTGCCCTCACCGACTACCTCTCGCGCGTGGTGCAACCGCAGTTCGCATCGATCCCCGGCGTCTCGGGCGTCGAGGTCTCGGGCGGGCAAACGCTCGCGATGCGCGTGTGGCTGGACGCCAACCGCATGGCCGCGCGCGGCATCTCGGCCGGCGAGCTGGCCGACGCCTTGCGGCAGAACAACGTGCAGGCCGCGCCCGGCCAGGTGAAGGGCCTGTTCGTGGTGTCGAACATCCGCGTGAACACCGACCTGGTGAACGTGGCCGAGTTCCGCGACATGGTCATCAAGCGCGAGGGCGACGCCATCGTGCGCCTCGGCGACGTGGCCACGGTCGAGCTCGGCGCAGCCAGCGCCGACAGCAGCGCGACGATGGACGGCGACAAGGCCATCTACCTCGGCCTGCAGGCGGCGCCCAACGGCAACCCGCTGGTGATCGTCAAGCGCATCCGCGACCTGTTGCCCGGCATCAAGCAGAACATGCCGCCGGGCGTGGAGGTGCAACTGCCCTTCGAGCTCGCGCGCTTCATCGAGGCCTCGATCGACGAGGTGCAGAAGACGTTGCTCGAAGCCATCGCGATCGTGGTGCTGGTGATCTTCCTGTGCCTGGGGTCGGTGCGCGCGGTGCTGATTCCGGTGGTGACGATTCCCTTGTCGATGCTGGGTGCGGCGGCGCTGATGCTGCTGTTCGGCTTCAGCATCAACCTGCTCACGCTGCTGGCGATGGTGCTGGCCATCGGCCTGGTGGTGGACGACGCCATCGTGGTGGTGGAGAACGTGCACCGCCACATCGAGGAAGGCAAGTCGCGCGTGCAGGCCGCATTGATCGGCGCGCGCGAAGTGGCGGGCCCGGTGATCGCGATGACGCTCACGCTCGCCGCGGTGTACGCGCCCATCGGCCTCATGGGCGGGCTCACCGGCTCGCTCTTCAAGGAGTTCGCCTTCACGCTCGCGGGCGCGGTGGTGGTCTCGGGCGTGATCGCGCTCACGCTGTCGCCGGTGATGAGTTCTTTCCTGCTGCCGCAGGACGCCACCGGCAGCCGCATGGCGCGCTACGCGGAGTCGTTCTTCCACAAGCTCGCCACCGCCTACGGCCGGCTGCTCGACGTGTCGCTGCACCACCGCTGGGTCACGGGCCTCTTCGCGGCCCTGGTGCTGGCGAGCCTGCCCTTTCTCTACAACGCGGCGCAGCGCGAGCTCGCACCGGGCGAGGACCAGGCGATGGTGCTCACCGTCATCAAGTCGCCGCAGCACGCCAACATCGACTACGTCGAGAAGTTCGGCAAGAAGTGGGACGACGTGTTCGCCGCGCTCCCCGAGAACACCGGCCGCTGGCTCATCAACGGCTCTGATGGCGTGTCGAACAGCATCGGTGGGGTGCAGCTCTCGGACTGGAAGGACCGCAAGCGCAACGCCGACCAGATCCAGGGCGAGGTGCAGGCGAGCATGGGCGACGTGGAAGGCAGCAACATCTTCGCGTTCCAGCTGCCTTCGCTCCCCGGCTCGACCGGCGGGCTCCCGGTGCAGATGGTGATCCGCAGCGCCGGCGACCACCGCGCGGTGTTCGAAGCCATGGAAACGCTCAAGACCGCCGCGCGCGAGAGCGGCAAGTTCGCCGTGGTCGACAGCGACCTGGAGTTCAACAACCCGGTGACCGAGGTGCGCGTGGACCGCGCCAAGGCCAACAGCATGGGCGTGACGATGAAGGCCATCGGCGACACGCTCGCGGTGCTGGTGGGCGAGAACTACGTCAACCGCTTCGGCATGGACGGGCGCTCGTACGACGTGATCCCGCAGTCGCCGCGCGACCAGCGGCTCACGGCCGAATCCCTCGCGCGCTACTTCGTGAAGAGCGCGAGCGGCCAGCCCGTGCCGCTCGCGAACCTGGTGACGCTTTCCACCAACGTCGGCCCCAACAAGCTCACGCAGTTCAACCAGCTCAATGCCGCGACCTTCCAGGCGATCCCGATGCCGGGCGTGACGATGGGCGATGCGGTGGCGTTCCTGAGCGAAGAGGCCAAGAAGCTGCCCGCAGGCTTCAGCTACGACTGGCAATCGGATGCGCGCCAGTTCACGCAGGAGGGCTCGGCGCTGGTCGTGGCTTTCGTGTTCGCGATCATCGTGATCTACCTGGTGCTGGCCGCGCAGTACGAGAGCCTGCGCGATCCGCTGATCATCCTGATCAGCGTGCCGATGTCGATCTGCGGCGCGCTGGTGCCGCTGGCGCTGGGCTTCGCGACCATCAACATCTACACGCAGATCGGGCTGGTGACGCTCATCGGGCTCATCAGCAAGCACGGCATCCTGATGGTGGAGTTCGCCAACGAGATACAGGCACGCGACAACCTCGAACGCCGCCCCGCCATCGAGCAGGCCGCGCGCATCCGGCTGCGCCCGATTCTGATGACGACCGCCGCGATGGTGGTGGGCCTGGTGCCGCTCTTGTTCGCGAGCGGCGCGGGGGCCAACAGCCGCTTCAGCATCGGCCTGGTGATCGTGGTGGGCATGCTGGTGGGCACGCTCTTCACGCTCTTCGTGCTGCCCACGATGTACACACTGCTGGCGCGCGACCACCGCACGGTGGGCCGCTCGCAGCGCACCGCCGAACTCGACGCGCTGGTCGAAGGAGCATGACCATGACGACAAGACTTTTCAACACTGCACCCTTCGTGCTCGGCGCGCTGGTGCTGGCGGGCTGCGCGGTCGGGCCGACCTACACCGCGCCGTCGGATGCGCCCGTCGCCATCTCGGCGCCCGAGCGTTCGCTGTTCGCCAACGACGCGGTGCAGCGCGACTGGTGGCGCCAGCTCGACGATCCGCAGCTCGATGCGCTGATCGAGCGCGCGCTCACCGGCAACCACGACATCCGCATCGCGCAGGCGCGGTTGCTGGAAGCCCGCGCCTCGCAAACCGAGGCCGAGCTGGACCGCCTGCCCGTCGTCACGCTGGGCGCGAGCAAGACGCGCAGCATCGCGCAGGGCAACGGCACGCCGGCCGATGCGCGCACGCTGGCGCAAAGCAGCCGCTCGGGCTTCGATGCCTCCTGGGAAATCGACCTGTTCGGCCGCCTCAAACGGCTCGACGAGGCGGCCACCGCACGCACCGAAGCCAGCGCGGCCGACCTCGAGCAGGTGCGCATCGTGGCCGTGGCCGAACTGGCCCGCAACTACTACGAGATGCGCGGCGCCGAGCAGCGCCTCGCGGTGACGCGCCGCACGCTCGAGAGCCTGCGCAGCAGCCTGCGCGTGACCGAGGCGCAGGTGCAGACGGGCCGCGGGCTCGAAGGCGACCTTGCAAGCGCGCAGGCCAACGTCGCGACCACCGAGAGCCAGCTGCCCGCCTTCGAGACCACGCGCCGCCAGGCCGCGTACCGCGTGGCGGTGCTGGCGGGCCTGCGCCCCGCCGAGCTGGAGCCGATGCTGCAGCCGCAGCAGCTGCGCGTGCTCGACAAGCGCCTGCCCATCGGCGACCTGGGCGACCTGCTGCGGCGCCGGCCCGACGTGCTGCGCGCCGAGCGCGGCCTCGCGGCCAGCACGGCCGACGTGGGCGCGACGACGGCGGAGCTGTACCCGCGCTTCGACATCGGCGGCTTCCTCGGCTTCATCGCGCTGCGGGGTTCGGACCTCGGCAGTTCATCGAGCCGCGCCTTCAGCGTGACACCGGGCGTGAGTTGGCCGGCGCTCCGGCTGGGCTCGGTCAAGGCCCGCGTGCGCGGCGCCGAGGCACGGGCAGAAGGCGATCGCGCGCTCTACGAGCAGACGGTGCTGCGCGCCATCGAGGACGTGGAGAGCGCCCTCACCGGCTACGGCCAGAACCAGCAGCGCCTGCAGTCGCTGGTGCAGGCCGCGGCCCGCAGCGGCCGCGCGGCCGAACTGGCCGAGGTGCGCTACCGCGAAGGGGCCGCGCCCTACCTGAGCGTGCTCGATGCGCAACGTACATTGCTGCGTGCGCAGGACGCGGTGGCCGAGGCCGAGACCGCCTCGTACACCAGCCTCGTCGCGCTCTACAAGGCGCTGGGCGGCGGGTGGCAAGCCCCCCCGCAGGCACAGGGAGGCCCCGCCACCTGACAATCGCCCGAACAAGAACCCACGAAACGTCCATGTCCGTCCCCATTGACGCCAAGCCCACCTGGATGCCGCACCAGCCGGCAGACCGCATCCTCTCCACGCTCAAGACCCGCGGCGCGCTCGGTATTCCCGACATCGCCAAGGTGCTGGGCGTCACAGTGGAAGCGGTGCGCCAGCAGATGGCCAAGCTGGAGGCCGAAGGCCTGGTCGATGCGGAAAGCCGCCCGAGCGGCCGCGGCCGGCCGACACAGATCTGGCGGCTCACCGGGGAAGGCCACAAGCGCTTTCCCGACACCCACGCCGAGATGACGGTGCAGATGATCAGCGCCGTGATCAGCGTGTTCGGCCAGAAGGGCATGGACCAGCTCATCGGCGCGCGCGAGAGCACCATGCGCGCCAACTACACCGAGGCGATGCGCGGCGCGCGCAGCCTGAAGACGCGGCTGGAGCGGCTTGCCGAGATTCGCAGCCGCGAAGGCTACATGGCCGAGTTCCGGCCCGAAGGCGACGGCTTTCTCTTCATCGAGAACCACTGCCCCATCTGCACCGCGGCGCAGGCCTGCACGGGCTTCTGCCGCAGTGAACTGCAACTCTTCGATGAAGTGCTGGGGCCCGAGGTGACCGTCAGCCGCGTCGAACATGTGCTCGCGGGTGCGCGGCGCTGTGCCTACCAGGTCAGCCCGAAGCCGCGCGCCTGAACACTGAACAACGATTTACCCACAACCCACCGAAAAGGAACCACGATGGAACACAAGCTCCCACCCCTGCCGTACGCCCTCGACGCGCTGGCACCCGAGTATTCGAAGGAAACCCTCGAGTACCACTACGGCAAGCATCACAACGCCTACGTGGTGAACCTCAACAACCTGCAGAAGGGCACCGAGTTCGAAGCCCTCACGCTGGAAGAAATCATCAAGAAGGCCAGCGGCGGCATCTACAACAACGCTGCCCAGATCTGGAACCACACCTTCTTCTGGAACTGCATGAAGCCCCAGGGCGGCGGTGCACCGACCGGCGCGCTGGCCAAGGCCATCGATGCCAAGTGGGGCAGCTACGACGCCTTCAAGGAAGCCTTCGTGAAGTCGGCTGTCGGCAACTTCGGTTCGGGCTGGACCTGGCTCGTGAAGAAGGCCGACGGTTCGGTGGACATCGTGAACACCGGCGCAGCCGGCACGCCGCTGACGACCGCGGACACCGCGCTGCTGACCGTCGACGTCTGGGAACACGCCTATTACATCGACTACCGCAACCTGCGCCCGAAGTTCGTCGAGACCTTCCTGGCCAAGCTGGTGAACTGGGACTTCGCAGCAAAGAACTTCGGCTGATCGATCAGCCGTTGATCAGGTTCAGGATGTTCCCGTCCGGGTCCTTGAACCACGCGACCTTCATGTCGCCCATGACATGGAGGTCGCCTTCGAGCTTCGTGTCGGGCATGTCGTAGTGCTCGAAGCGCACGCCCTTGGCCTTGAGCGCCGCGACAAGGCGCTCGATGTCCGTACCGACCTGCCAGGTCACTGCCGTCGCCTGGTTCGTGCCTGCGAACGACGAGCGGTACACGTTGATGCGCGTCGTGCCGCTGCGGTAGACGATGACCTCGTCGCCCTCCGCGTCGACCTGGGCGAGGCCCAACGTGCCTTCGTAGAAGCGGCGGGCCACCGCCAGGTCTTTCACCGCGAGGTTGGCTACGGCGTCGATGTTTCCGAGCATGGGTGTCTCCTGTGTTGCCTTGGGAATCGACATTTCATGTTCGACGCCGAAGCGGCCCTGTCAAGTCGCCGCCGTCTGATACGGGGCCCATCGCAAACCACGAAAACACCATCGCGGCGCTTGCGGCACACTGCACCCTCGGTGCAGTGAGGCCAAAAGACCTCTATCGCCCCTGCCCTGCTGCAACCCCGACTCGTCCAGACAAAGAGACAAACCCATGATCCGCAAACTCACCCGCACGCTGGCCCTCGCGCTGGCGCTCCCCCTGGCTTTTGCCGCCATCGCCGTGCACGCGCAAAGCTACCCCGCCAAGCCCATCCGCATGATCGTGCCGTTCCCGCCCGGCGGCGGCACCGACATCCTGGCGCGCCTGGTCGCGCAGAAGCTCACCGAGGCCAACCACTGGACCGTGGTGCCCGACAACCGCGGCGGCGCCGGCGGCACCATCGGCATCGCCGAGGCCGCGCGCGCCGCGCCCACGGGCTACGACATCGTGATGGGCCAGAAGGACAACATGGTCGTGGCGCCCTGGCTCTACAAGAACCTGAGCTACAACCCGGTGAAGGACCTCACCGCCGTGGCCCACGTGGCCTACACGCCGGTGGTGATCGTCACGCAGGCCAATTCGAAGTTCAAGACGCTCGACGACGTGGTGAAGGCCGCGCGCGCCGCGCCCGACACCGTCACCTACGGCTCGCCCGGCAACGGCACCACCATCCACCTGGCCGGCGAGATCTTCAACAGCGCCGCCAAGATCAAGATGCGCCACGTGCCCTACAAGGGCTCCAACGCGGCCATGATGGACGTGCTCGCGGGCAATGTCGACCTGATGGTGTCGTCGGTGCCCTCGGCCATGGCGCAGATCAAGGCCGGCAAGCTGCGCCCGCTGGCCGTCACCTCCGCCAAGCGCAGCACCTCGCTGCCCGAGACGCCCACCGTCGCCGAGCTCGGCTACAAGGGCTTCGATGTGAGCACCTGGTATGGCGTCTTCGTGCCGGCCGGCACGCCCAAGGACATCGTCGCCACGCTGAACACCGAGATCAACAAGCTCCTGGCCACGCCCGAAATGAAGGCCGCCATCATCGGCCAGGGCGCGGAACCCGAGAGCATGACGCCCGACCAGTTCGGCACGCTGCTGAAGACCGACTACGAGAAGTGGAAGGGCATCGTGCAAGCCTCGGGCGCGACCATCGAATAAGCCTCGCGGTCGCAGAATGGTGTCTCCACAACGGGCCGCGACGACGGCATGGAGACACCGATGGCATTTCTTCGCGAGAACTCACGCACCCTGCTGCTGAAGACAACCGCCCTGGCCGCGGTTGCCGCTTTCATCCAGGGCTGCGCACAATCGCCGGCGCAGCAGCCACCACCTTCGGAAGCCACCGTGGCCGCGCACGTTGCCGCGGCCACGCGCACGGCCGGCACCGACCTCACGCCGTTCCTGTCGCTGTGCAAGCCCGCGCCCGCCGCGCAGCCGCCGCAGGCCGAGCTGGACAAGGGACTGAAGGCGCTCATCGACAAGCCCGCGCCGCCGCCGGGCAAGGCCTTCGACAACCTCTACTTCGTGGGCGCCGACTGGGTGAGCGCCTGGGCCATCAAGACTTCGGACGGCATCATCCTCATCGATGCGCTCAACAACCAGATGGAAGCCGCCGCGCTCATCGAGGGCGGCATGCGCAGGCTGGGCCTGGACCCCGCGCAGATCAAGTACGTGATCGTCACGCACGGCCACGGCGACCACTACGGCGGCGCGCCCTACCTCGCGCAGAAGTACCGCGCCCGCGTGGTGATGAGCGAGGCCGACTGGACGATGACCGAGACGAAGCTCGAATTCGCGACGCCGATCTGGGGCGCCCCGCCCAAGCGTGGCGCGGGCGACGTGTCGGCGAAGGACGGCGACCGCCTCACGCTGGGCGACACCACCGTCACGCTCTACATCACGCCGGGCCACACCATGGGCACGATCTCGCCGGTGTTCGACGTGAGCGCCAACGGCCGGAAGCACCGCGCGATGCTCTGGGGCGGCACCGCCTTCAACTTCGGCAAGAACGTGCCGCGCCTGGGCAGCTACATCGACGCCACGCGACGCATGGACACGGTGGTGAAGGCGCAGAACATCGATGTGCTGCTGTCGAACCATTCGGCCATGGACAGCTCGCAGGCGCGGCTGGCGGCGCTGCGGCAGCAGCCGGCGAACGGAACCAATCCGTTCGTGATCGGCACGCCCGCGGTGTCGCGTGCGTTGAATGTGATGGGTGAATGCGCGCAGGCGCAGCGGGACCGGTTCGCGATGCAGTGAGCATGTCTTGCGCCTCCCCCTTCCGGGGGAAGGAGCAAGAAAGAGATGCCGAGGGTCAGTCCGGCACGAACTTGGCGTTGAAGATGTCGACGTCCGAGGCATCCTCGAACGTCGCCACCTGCCCCATCTTCCCGTCGCTCATCCGGCACGCCGAGAACAGGCTGTAGCGCCCCTTGAAGTAGAACTCGTCCATCACGATCAGCGCGTACGGATACGGCACGAAGACCTGGTGTTCGAAGATGACGCGGTGCACGTTCCTCGGCGACGGGAAGAGCTTGTAGTCGTTGGTGTCGATCGACTTTGCGGTGGCCATGGTCGTGCGCGCTTTCGGTGTTGAGGGCGTTCAGGCCGGGTCGCGCACGTCGGCCACGGGGTTCGCGCCGAAGTCCTCGCGCGCCAGGTACTTGAGCACCTTGGCCGCGGCGGTGGCGGGGCTGTCGAGCCGGCCTTCTTCCTTCATGCTCACGAAGCGCGTGCGGTCCGGAAAGTTCTCGGCCGATGCGCCGCGCAGTTGCACCTGCATGTCGGTATCGATGATGCCGGGCGCGAGCGAGACGATGCGCGCGCCGTTCGGTGCGGCCGCTTCCTCGAGCGCCACGGCCTGAGAGAAACGGTCCATGCCGGCCTTGGCTGCGCAGTAGGGCGCCTGGCTGCCCATCGCGTTGCGGCCGAGGCCCGAGGAGATGTTCAGCACCTTGCGCGCGCCGCGCCATTCGCGCGTGGCGTTGAGGAACGCCGCGGTCAGCAGCATCGGCGCTTCGAGGCCGATGCGCAGCGCCTGCGAGAGCTCGCTGGTCACTGCGCTCGCGAGCGGCGCCGGGTTGCCGACGGTGCCCGCGTTGTTGATGAGGGTCACGCTGTCGAAGCGCTGCCCGTCGAGGGTCTTGAGCCATGCCGACACGCGGGCCGAGGCGGCGACCGGGTCGGACAGGTCCTGCTCCCATTGAACGAGTTCGGCACCGGCGGCCTTGGCCGCTTCGGCCAGTTGCGCATCCTGCTTGCGCGAAATGCCGAGCACCACGTGGCCTGCTTGCAGCAGCTGTTCGGCCATGGCACGGCCCAGGCCGCGCGAGGCGCCGGTGATCAGGGTGAGGTGGGAAGCAGCAGCGGTCATCGGGAAAGTCTTTCTTGAACGAAGGCGGGGAGGTTAAAGGGTATCGAGAGGCCTTGCGGCTCAGCCGGTACGGAACTGGTTGCGCAGGAAGTTGCGATGGCGCGCAATGTGCTGCAGCTGCGCGGGCGCGATGGTGCCGCCCAGGTCGACTTCGTCCGCCCCGTTGAGCACCGCGTTCGCGTTTGTCATGGCACGCGCGACGACCTCTTCCTCGCTCACGCCCAGCTGCGCCGCGAGGTCGAGCGCCACGCGGCGCATGGCGCGCTGCGAGAGCATCCACATCGCGCCGAAGCGATCCCAGGCGAGCGCGGCTTCCTCGGCCTTCTCGCGGTCGGCGAGGATCTCGCTGAGCGGCTTGGCAAGGATCGCGTCGAGCGCGTCGATCTTCTCGGTCAGCGCCTCGTTGCGCGCGATGGCTTCTTCGAGCGTTGGACCGCTGTCCTCGGCTTTCTTCGCCTTCGTCGCCTCGGGCGGTGGAATGAAGGCCGCTTCCGCGTTCGCGGGCACGACCTGGATCTGGTCTTTGAGGGTCATGAGGTTTCCGTTTCCGCCGAGGCGTTCTTCTTGTTCGACATTGCGCTCACGCGAAGGCCCGGCAGGTCGAGCACGCGCAAGCCCCCGTACTCCACCCGGATCAGCCCCTGCGCTGAAAGGCCGTTGAGCGCCTCGTTCACCCGCTGGCGCGAAAGACCCACCAAGTAAGCCAGTTCCTGTTGCGTGATGCGCAGCACCTCACCCACGCCGGGGTACAGCACCGGGTTGAACAGCGACACCAGGTTGCGCGCCACGCGGGCGTCGGGGTTGTTGAGCCGGTCGATTTCCAGCGCCGCGATGAACTGGCCGAGCCGTTCGTTGAGCTGGTTCATCACGAAGCGGTTGAAGCCGATCGAATGATCGAGCAGCCAGTGGAAGCTCTCGATCGGCAGGCCCGCCACCACGCTGCGGCGCAGCGCCTGGATGTTGTAGCGGTAGGGCTCGCGCTTCATCACCGTGCCTTCGCCGAACCAGCCGCCGGGCGGAACGCCGGTGTAGGTGACCGAGCCGCCGTCGGCGTTGTCGTTGCTCATCTTGAGCAGGCCCTCGACCACGCCGAACCAGTAGGTGGGCGAGCGTCCGACGCGGCAAACAAGGTCGCCGGGCTCGGCTTCGCCCACCACCAGCGCAGCCTCGGCGCGGCGGCGCTCGGCCGGCGTGAGCGTGGGCAGCCAGGGGATGCCGCCGAGCTCCACGGCATTGGCGGGACGCACGCGGTCCTTGATCGAATTACCGAGCGGACTCTGGTTGAGATTGCCGTGAGGCATCGGGAAACTCCGGGGAGTAGTGTCCCTAGGATTGTCGTCGGAACGACAAGCGGACGTCAAAGTGAAGCCTACGATCCGCCCACTGTGCAAACAAACGACCCCACCTTCCCCCGGCTGCTGCTCGCGCACGCCCAGGCCCAACCCGAGTCGCCCGCGGTGCGCGAGAAAGACCTCGGCATCTGGCAGACCTGGACCTGGAACGCCGTGGCAGAAGAGGTGCGCGAGATGGCCTGCGGCCTCGCGAGCCTCGGCTTCAAGCCCTTCGACAACCTTGCGATCGTGGGCGCCAACCGGCCGCACCTGTACATGGCGGTGGTCGCGGCGCAGAGCCTGCGCGGCGTGCCGGTGCCGCTCTACCAGGACGCCGTGGCCAGCGAGATGGTCTTCATGCTGCAGGACGCGGCCATCGACTTCGTGATCGTCGAAGACCAGGAGCAGGTCGACAAGCTGCTCGAGTGCCGCGAGCTGCAGAAGGACCAGGCGCACGGCATCCGCCACATCATCTACGACGACCCCAAGGGCCTGCGCCACTACGACCAGCCCGGGCTCATGAGCTACGAGCAGCTGCGTGCGCTGGGCCGCGAGTTCGACAAGGCCAACATCGGCTACTACGACCGCGCCGTGGCGAGCGGCGAGGCCACCGACGTCGGTGTGATCCTCTACACCTCGGGCACCACCGGGCGCCCCAAGGGCGTGTGCCAGACGCACGCGAGCTTCATCGCCGCGGGCCGCGGCGGCGTGGAGACCGACAAGCTCGGCCCCGGCGACAACATCATGAGCTACCTGCCGATGGCGTGGGTGGGCGACCATCTGTTCTCGGTGGCGCAGTGGCTGGTGGGCGGCTTCACGCTCAACTGCCCCGAGTCGAGCGAGACGGTGATGAACGACATGCGCGAGATCGGCCCGAGCTACTACTTCGGCCCGCCGCGCACCTTCGAAGGCCTGCTCACCGCGGTGTCGATCCGCATGGAAGACGCGGCCGCGCCCAAGCGCTGGCTCTATGCGAAGTTCATGGCGCTCGCGCAGCGCGTGGGTGCCGACATCCTGAACGGCGCGCCGGTGAGCACGGGCGACCGGCTGATGTACGGCCTCGGCAACCTCCTGATCTACGGGCCGCTGCGCAACGTGCTGGGCATGAGCCGCATCCGCGTCGCGTATACGGCCGGCGCGGCCATCGGCCCCGACCTGTTTCGCTTCTATCGCTCCATCGGCGTGAACCTCAAGCAGTTCTACGGCCAGACCGAGACCTGCGCCTATGTGTGCCTGCAGCAGGACGGCAAGGTCAAGCTGCAGACCGTAGGCACCGCCGCACCCGGCATCGAACTCAAGATCGCGGAAGACGGCGAGGTACTGGTGCGCGGCGTGTCGGTGCTCAAGGAGTACTACAAGCGCCCCGATGCCACCGCCGAGGTGCTCGATGCCAATGGCTACTTCCACACCGGCGATGCGGGCGTGCTCGACAGCGAAGGGCACCTGCGCATCATCGATCGCGCGAAGGATGTGGGCCGGCTCGTCAGCGGCGCGATCTTTGCGCCCAACTACATCGAGAACAAGCTCAAGTTCTTTCCGCAGATCAAGGAAGCGGTGTGCTTCGGCAATGGGCGCAGCGAAGTCTGCGCGGCCATCAACATCGACTTCGAGGCCGTCGGCAACTGGGCCGAGCGCCGTGGTCTCGCCTATGGCGGCTACGTCGACCTGGCCGGCAAGCCCGAGGTGCTGACGCTCGTTGCCGAATGCATCGCCAAGGTCAACGCCGACCTCGCGAGCGAAGACGGCATGGGCGAGACGCAGATCGCGCGCTTCCTCGTGCTGCACAAGGAGCTGGACCCCGACGACGACGAGCTCACCCGCACGCGCAAGGTGCGGCGCGGCTTCATCGCCGAGAAATACTCGGTGCTGGTCGATGCGCTCTACGGCGGCAAGACCGAGCAATACATCGAGACCCAGGTCAAGTTCGAGGACGGACGCACCGGCGTGGTGAGTGCCACACTGAAGATCGTCGAGGCCAAGACCTTCCCCATCGTGAAGGCAGCGGCATGAGCGCACGCAAGACCGGCGAGGTCATCCTCGACGTACAGAACATCAGCCTGAGCTTCGGCGGCGTGAAGGCGCTGACGGACATCAGCTTCAACGTGCGCGAGCACGAAGTGCGCGCCATCATCGGCCCAAACGGCGCGGGCAAGAGCTCGATGCTCAACTGCATCAACGGCGTCTACTGGCCGCAGCAGGGCTCCATCACCTTCCGCGGCCAGACCTTCAAGCACATGAACTCGCGCCAGGTGGCCGAGATGGGCGTGGCGCGCACCTTCCAGAACCTGGCGCTCTTCAAGGGCATGAGCGTGCTGGACAACATCATGACGGGGCGCAACCTCAAGATGAAGAGCGGCCTCCTCGCGCAAGCGCTGCGTTGGGGCCCCGCCGAACGCGAGGAGCTGCGGCACCGCGAGTTCGTCGAACACATCATCGACTTCCTGGAGATCCAGGCGCACCGCAAGACGCCGGTGGGCCGCCTGCCCTACGGCCTGCAGAAGCGCGTGGACCTCGGCCGCGCACTCGCGATGGAGCCGCAGGTGCTGCTGCTCGACGAGCCGATGGCCGGCATGAACGTCGAGGAAAAGCAGGACATGAGCCGCTTCATCCTCGACGTGAACGACGAGTTCGGCGCGACCATCGTCCTCATCGAGCACGACATGGGCGTGGTGATGGACATCTCCGACCGCGTGGTGGTGCTGGACTACGGCAAGAAGATCGGCGACGGCACGCCGGACGAAGTGCGCAACAACGAAGACGTGATCCGGGCGTACCTCGGCGTGGAGCATTGACCATGGGATTTTTCCTCGAAACCCTGTTTGGCGGCCTCATGGTCGGCATGCTCTATTCGCTGATCGCCATCGGCTTCGTGCTGATCTACAAGGCCTCGGGCGTCTTCAACTTCGCGCAGGGCGCGATGGTGCTGTTCGCGGCGCTGGCGATGGCGCGGTTCTCCGAATGGTTCCCGCTGTGGTTCGGCTTCCAGAGCCTCATCCTCGCGAACATCCTGGCCTTCATCGCCGCGATGGCGGTGATGGTCGTGGTGGCCTGGCTCATCGAGCGGCTCGCGCTCAGCAAGCTGGTGAACCAGGAGGGCATCACGCTCCTGATGGCCACGCTGGGCATCGCCTACTTCCTCGATGGCGTGGGCCAGACGATCTTCGGCAACGACATCTACAAGATCGACGTGGGCATGCCCAAGGAACCGCTGATGGTGCTCGAGGGCACCTTCCAGGGCGGCCTGCTGCTGAGCCAGGAAGACCTGATCGCCGCAGCGGTGTCGGCAGCGCTCGTGGTGGTGCTGGCCATCTTCTTCCAGAAGACCGCCACCGGCCGCGCACTGCGCGCGGTGGCCGACGACCACCAGGCCGCGCAGTCCATCGGCATTCCGCTCAAGCGCATCTGGGTGATCGTGTGGTCGGTGGCCGGCTTCTCGGCGCTGGTGGCCGGGATCATCTGGGGCTCCAAGCTGGGCGTGCAGTTCTCGCTGTCGCTGGTGGCGCTGAAGGCGCTGCCGGTGGTGATCCTCGGCGGGCTCACCTCGATTCCGGGCGCGATCATCGGCGGCCTGCTGATCGGCGTGGGCGAGAAGCTGTCTGAAATCTATCTCGGTCCCATGCTCGGTGGCGGCATCGAGATCTGGTTCGCGTATGTGCTCGCACTGGTCTTCCTGCTGGTTCGTCCGCAGGGCCTGTTCGGCGAAAAGATCATCGATCGGGTCTGACATGTTCTACAGAGAAAACGGCCAGTTCAAGTCGAGCTACAGGGCCGACCAACAGATCCTCCCGATCGCGCAGGACCGCATCGCGATGCTGGTGCTGCTGCTCGTGGCATTCATCGTGATTCCGCTGGGCGTGTCCGACTACTGGATGCGCGCCATCCTCACGCCCTTCCTGATCCTGTCGCTCGCCGCACTCGGCCTCAACATCCTGGTCGGCTACTGCGGGCAGATCTCACTGGGCACCGGCGCCTTCATGGCGGTGGGCGCATACGCGGCCTACAACTTCCAGGTGCGCATCGACGGCATGCCGCTCATCGCCTCGCTGCTGCTGGGCGGGCTTTGCGCGACGGTGATCGGCGTGCTGTTCGGCATTCCGAGCCTGCGCATCAAGGGCCTGTACCTCGCGGTGGCGACGCTGGCCGCGCAGTTCTTCACCGACTGGGCGTTCCTGCGCATCCAGTGGTTCACCAACAACTCGTCGTCGGGTTCGGTGAGCGTGGCAGGTTTGAATGTGTTCGGCGTGCCGATCGAGTCGCCGGTGCAGAAGTACCTGTTCTGCCTCATCTTCGTGGTGGTGTTCGCCCTGCTCGCGAAGAACCTGGTGCGCAGCGCCATCGGCCGCGAGTGGATGGCGATGCGCGACATGGACGTGGCCGCCGCGGTGATCGGCATCCGACCGGTGTACGCCAAGCTCACGGCCTTTGCGGTGAGCAGCTTCATCGTCGGCGTGGCCGGCGCGCTGTGGGGCTTCATTCACCTGGGCGCGTGGGAGCCGGCGGCGTTCAGCATCGACCGCTCGTTCCAGCTGCTGTTCATGGTGATCATCGGCGGGCTCGGCTCGATCATGGGCAGCTTCTTCGGCGCCGCCTTCATCGTGCTCTTGCCGCTCTTCCTGAACCAGCTGCCCGCGTGGCTGGGTTTCTCGATTTCCACCGCGCTGGCCTCGCACCTGGAGACCATGATCTTCGGCGCGCTGATCGTGTTCTTCCTGATCGTCGAGCCGCACGGCCTCGCGCGGCTGTGGTCCACGGCCAAGGAGAAGCTGCGGCTCTGGCCCTTCCCGCATTGACAACGTATCTCGAGAGTTCCGTTCGTTCGTAAAAACCCGGCACCGAGGTGCCCACAAAAGGAGACAGGCATGAAACTGAAATCGCTCGCTCTGACCGCCGCCCTGGTGGCCAGCACCCTCGGCGCCATGCTCGCGCCATCGATCGCCACCGCGCAGGCCAAGGAGCAGTTCTTCCCGCTCCTGGTGTACCGCACCGGCCCCTATGCGCCCAACGGCACGCCGTGGGCCAACGGCAAGCAGGACTACATCAAGTACGTCAACGCCACCGGCGGCATCAACGGCGTGAAGATCGCCTATGAAGAGTGCGAGACCGGCTACGCCACCGACAAGGGCGTGGAGTGCTACGAACGCCTGAAGGGCCGCCCGGGCGTTGCGCTGTTCGATCCGCAGGCCACCGGCATCACCTTCGCGCTGACCGACAAGGTGCCCACCGACAAGATCCCGCTCATCACGCTGGGCTACGGCCTCTCGGCCTCGCAGGACGGCGGCGTGTTCAAGTGGAACTTCCCGCTGATGGGCAGCTACTGGACCGCGGCGGACATCCTGATCCAGCACATCGGCAAAAAAGAAGGCGGCATGGACAAGCTCAAGGGCAAGAAGATCGCCCTCGTCTATCACGACTCGCCATTTGGCAAGGAGCCGATTCCGCTCTTGCAGGAGCGTGCCAAGCAGAACGGCTTCGAGCTCTCGCTGATCCCGGTGACCGCGCCCGGCGTGGAACAGAAGTCGGCCTGGCTGCAGGTGCGCCAATCGCGCCCCGACTTCGTGCTGCTGTGGGGCTGGGGCGTGATGAACTCCACCGCCCTGAAGGAAGCCGTGGCCACGGGCTACCCGCGCGAGAAGATGTACGGCGTGTGGTGGGCCGGCGCCGAACCCGACGTGAAGGACGTGGGCGCCAATGCCAAGGGCTACAACGCGCTCGCGCTCAACACCTCGGGCACGCAGCCCAAGGTGATCCAGGACATCCTGAAGCAGGTGCACGACAAGGGCCAGGGCACGGGTCCGAAGGAAGAAGTGGGCTCGGTGCTCTACACGCGCGGCGTGATCATCCAGATGCTGACCATCGAGGCCGTCAAGCGCGCGCAGGAGCGCTTCGGCAAGGGCAAGGTCATGACCGGCGAGCAGGTGCGCTGGGGCATGGAGAACCTCGCGCTCGACCAGAAGAAGCTCGACGCGCTGGGCTTCTCGGGCGTGATGCGTCCGGTGAGCACCTCGTGCCAGGACCACATGGGCTCGACCTGGGCGCGCGTGCACACCTGGGACGGCGCCAAGTGGGGCGGCATGTCGGACTGGTATGAGGCCGACGAACAGATCATCAAGCCGATGGTCAAGGCCGCAGCCGACAAGTACGCCGGCGAGAAGAAGCTGACGCGCCGCGAAGCCGCCGACTGCCAATCTTGAGCTAACCCCCAGGCTACGCGCACTTCCTGTCGCTTCTCCCACCCCCTCTTGCAGGGGGCAACACCTGCGGCCCGGCAAAGCCGGTTCCGCGGTGTTCCCCGAAGGGTGGTGGGCCAAGCGGGCATCTGAAAGAACAGCGTCGTTGTTCTTTCGAATGCTTCGGACCACACCATGAGCGAACCCAACATCCTTCTCAACGTCAACGGCATCGAGGTCATCTACAACCACGTGATCCTCGTGCTCAAGGGCGTGTCGCTCACCGTGCCCGAGGGCGGCATCGTGGCGCTGCTCGGCGGCAACGGCGCGGGCAAGACGACCACGCTGCGCGCGGTGAGCAACCTGCTCGCGGGCGAGCGCGGCGCGGTGACCAAGGGCACCATCGAATTGCGCGGCGACCGCATCGAGGCGCTGTCGCCGGCCGAGCTGGTCAAGCGTGGCCTCATCCAGGTGATGGAAGGCCGGCACTGCTTCGCCCACCTCACGATCGAAGAGAACCTGATGACCGGCGCCTACACGCGCACCGACGGCAAGGCCGCGGTACAGCAGACGCTGGAGAAGGTGTACGCGTATTTCCCGCGCCTGAAGACACGCCGCACCTCGCAGGCCGCCTACACCTCGGGCGGCGAACAGCAGATGTGCGCCATCGGCCGCGCGCTGATGGCCAACCCGACGATGGTGCTGCTGGACGAACCCTCGATGGGCCTCGCACCGCAGATCGTCGAGGAGGTGTTCGAGATCGTGAAGGACCTCAACACCAAGGAACACGTGACCTTTCTCCTGGCCGAGCAGAACACCAACATGGCGCTGCGCTACGCCGACTACGGCTACATCCTGGAGAACGGCCGCATCGTGATGGACGGCGAGGCCAAAAGCCTGCGCGAGAACGAGGACGTGAAGGAGTTCTACCTCGGCGTCGGCGGCGCGGACCGCAAGAGCTTCCGGGACGTGAAAAGCTACAAGCGGCGAAAAAGGTGGCTGGCTTGAAACGCACTGGTGTTGCTGTTCAGGGCGCGATCACGCCGGCGGGGGACATTCGCGGAGGGGAGTACCCGGTGGCCTGTGCACACGCCCTGAACAACACCCGTCGGCAAGACACTGAACTGAATAGATGAAGGGTGCGGACATGACCGACCACTACGACAAGCTCGAAATCCGTGACCCCGCCGAACGCGAGCGCGACCTGCTCGCCGCATTGCCGAAACAGGTCGCGCAAGCACAGACAGCCACGTCCGCGTTCAAGAAGATCCTCGACGGCGTGAAGCCCGCGGACATCACGACACGCCAGGCGCTCGAGCAACTGCCGGTCACGCGCAAATCGGAATTGCTCGAACTGCAGAAGCAACGCCGCACCGACGATCCTTTCGGCGGCTTCGCATCGATCGTGCGCGGACCTCGCATGCCGCGCGTGTTCGCGAGCCCCGGCACCATCTACGAGCCCGAGGGCGAAGCACGCGACTACTGGCGCACCGCACGCGCGCTGCATGCGGCCGGCTTTCGCAGCGGCGACCTCATCCACAACAGCTTCAGTTATCACATGACGCCCGCCGGCTCCATCATGGAAACCGGCGCGCACGCCTTGGGCTGCACCGTGTTCGCGGGCGGCACCGGGCAGACCGAACAGCAGCTCGAAGCCATCGCCGACCTCAAGCCCGAAGGCTATGCGGGCACGCCGAGCTTCCTGAAGATATTGCTGGAGAAGGCCGAAGAGAAAGGCCAGAAGCTGCCCTTCACCAAAGCGCTCGTCTCCGGCGAAGCCTTTCCGCCGAGCCTGCACGACTGGATCGCCGCGCACGGCGTGAAGGGCACGCAGTGCTATGCCACCGCCGACCTCGGCCTCATCGCGTACGAGACCAGCGCGCGCGAAGGCCTGGTGATCGACGAGGGCGTGCTGGTCGAGATCGTGCGCCCCGGCACCGGCGACCCCGTGCCCGATGGCGAGGTGGGCGAGATCGTCGTCACCAGCTTCAACCCCGACTACCCGCTGGTGCGCTTCGGCACCGGCGACCTCTCGGCCGTGCTCGCGGGCACCTGCCCGACGGGCCGAACCAACAAGCGCATCAAGGGCTGGCTCGGCCGCGCCGACCAGACCACCAAGGTGCGCGGCATGTTCGTGCACCCCTCGCAGGTCGCGGAGATCGCGCGGCGCTTTCCGGAAGTCTTGCGCGCGCGCCTCGTGGTGTCGGGCGAGATGGGCGACGACCAGATGACCTTCAGGCTCGAATGCGCGGGCGCGCCGGCCGGGCTCGATGCGCGCATTGCCGATGCGGTGCGCGAAGTGACCAAGCTGCGCGGCACCATCGAGCTGGTGGCGCCGGGCACGCTGCCGAACGACGGCAAGGTGATCGAGGACGCGCGCAGCTACAAGTAGCGGCGATAGAACCGGCGCGTGACGGCGCGCGTGATCACCACCACCAGCGCCGCATAGACCAGCGCGAGCGCCACGGTGGCGCCGATGGCTCCGAGTGCGTTCGACATGCGCATGGAGCTCGTGTAGGCAAGGAAGAACCACGCGATCGCGATCACGAGGCTCGTCACCTGCACCAGCACGAAGGCCGACACGGACACGGCCACGGCCCTGAAAGGCCGCGCCGGCGATATGCCGGCGCGCGTACCGAGCCAGGCACCCCAGAAAGCGAGCGCAAAGGCCGCGAGCCACGGCAGCAGCAGTGTGAGCAGCAACCTGAGCGTGTTGTCATCCGACCGGAAAAGCCAGTTGGAGACCGCAAGGCTGCTCCACAGCTGCATCGACGCGAACAGCGCGGCGATCAGCCATACGACGGCGCGGCGCGGCGGTGCGCCGGAGACCTCGAAGGCCGCATCCTCCGGTGCGCGAACTGCCACGTCCTGGCCGCGGCTTCGGCTCAGCGCGAGGCGTGCTGCAAGCCAAATGCCGAGCACCAGCACCGCCAGCTGGACAACGGACTGCACCAGCATGGCAGCGCCCATGCCGAGATAAGGCGAGTAGCCGGAGAACTCTTCGAAGCGGCCGCCGAGCATGAACAGCGTCCTGATCTTGAAGAACAGCGGTGTCAGGCCGTAGTAGCTGAACGCGACCACGAGTGCCCACACCGTTCCGAAGCGCAGCCTCGCATCGTGCGCCAGCGCCACGTTCGCCGCGCCGAGCCTTTCGAGCGCATTGCGTGCGTGGCTCCAGGCGAGCACGGCCGACAGCGTCCAGGGTACCGCGAGGCCGGCCAGCATGGTGATCCAGACCTCCGGTTGCGCGTAGGCACTGCGGATCTGCTCGACGTCGGGTGTGAACCGCGTCAGCAGCACGACCGTGCTGATGACGAACATGGCCACATCGAGCCCCACTGCGATCAGCGCGAAATCGCGGGGCAAGCGCAGCGCGCGCTCGTCGGAAGGGTTCACCGTCATAGGAATACTTTCGCCTTGCGTCATGCATGCCGCGGTCGGCATGCGAAGACAACGAGGGTACCGGATGACGGTGCGACGGCGCGCGGGCCTTGCGTTTGTCTCTCTCGGGATCAGTGCGCGAGCGCGGCTTCGGCCTCTTCGGGTGCGGGCCCGATGTACACGGACTGCGGACGAATGAGCCGCCCCTTCTTCACCTGCTCGCGCGCATGCGCCACCCATCCGCTCACGCGGCCGGCCGCGAACACGCAGGTGAAGCTCTCGCGGCCGAAGCCCAGCGCTTCGAGCAGCAGCGCGGTATAGAACTCGACGTTGGTTTCCAGCGCGCGGCCAGGCTTCTTCTCGCGCAGGATCGCGAGTGCGGCCTGCTCCGCGGCTTCGGCCAGTTCGAAGCGCGCGGCGTTGACGCTGCCTTCCACGCTCAACCGGCGCAGTGCGCCCTTGAGCGCATCGGCACGCGGATCGCGCACGCGGTAGATGCGATGGCCGAAGCCCATCAGCCGCTGGCCGCTGGCCACCGCTTCCTCGAGCCAGTGGCGCGCGTTGGCGGCTGTGCCGATGGCATCGAGCGCATCGAGCACCGGGCCGGGCGCGCCGCCGTGCAGCGGGCCCTTGAGCGCGCTGATGCCGGCGAGCACCGCCGATGCCAGGCCCGCGCCCGTCGATGCCACCACGCGCGCCGCGAAGGTCGAGGCGTTGAGACCGTGGTCGCACACGGTGACGAGATAGGTGTCGAGCGCGGCGGCCTGCGCGGCCGTGGGCGTGCGGCCATGCAGCATGCGCAGCATGTCGGCGGCACAGGGCAGCGACTCGTCGGGCGCGAGGGCCTGCACGCCGAGGCGCCAGCGCATCACGGCCGCGGTGTAGACGGCGGGCGCCGCAACCAGACGCAATGCGGTGGCGAGGTCGTCGCCATCGGGCAGCCGCGCGAGCAGCGCGCGCACCGCTTCGATGGGCGGCATCTTGCGCAGCACCGCGTCGTCGTTGGGCTGCAGGCGCTCGAAGGCTTCGCGGCGCGCGCGGCCGAGCGCGCCGCGCAGGGCCGTTGCGTTCGGCACCGTGTCGAAGAAGCCCTCGAACAGCAGCGCCACCACGTCTTCATAGCGCCAGCGCTGCGCGATCTCGTCGAGCTGGTGGCCGCGGATCACCAGCCGGCCGGCGGCGCCGTCCACCTCGGACAGCACGGTGTGCGCAGCCACGACACCTTCGAGGCCGCCAAGTCCGTCATCGTCATTCATCGCTTCGTACTCCTGGTTTTTCACGATGACGTTGATTCTGGCGAGGCTAATATTGACGTCAATCTTGATCTATTCCATCAACATGACCAAGGCTCCCCTCTGGCTCCCCGCCGCCGAAGCGCTCGAACTGATGCAGGTGCGCCCGCAAACGCTCTACGCGAGCGTGAGCCGAGGGCGCGTGCGCGCCAAGCCCGATGCGGCAGACCCGCGCCGCAGCCTCTATCACCGCGACGACGTGCAGCGTGTCGCGGCGCGCACGCGCGGCCGCCGCAGCAGCGAGACGGTCGCGAGCGAGGCCATCCAGTGGGGCGAGCCGGTGCTTCCTTCCGCGGTGTCGACCGTGGCCGAGGGACGCCTCTGGTATCGCGGGCAAGACGCCTGCGACCTGGCCCAACGCGCCACGCTCGAAGACGTCGCGGGACTGTTGTGGGAAAGCGCAGCGCCGCGCTTCGCGGCTGCGAGTTCCGGGCCGGCGCCTGCCAACAAGGCCGCGACGCCGTTGCAGGCCGGCCTGCTCGCACTCGCCGCGCGCGCTGCCACCGACCCGCCTTCGCGCGGCCGTTCGCGCAGCGCGCTGCAGGCCGAGGCGGCCGATGTGATCGGCACGCTCGCCGATGCGCTGCTCGGTCCGTCGGCCTCCCAAGGCCAAGGAGCGCACCTGCACATGCGGCTTGCCGCCGCATGGCGCCGACCGCGCGCAGCCGACGTGCTGCGCCGCGCCCTGGTGCTGATGGCCGACCACGAACTCAACGCATCGACCTTCGCCGCGCGTGTGACGGCCTCCACGGGCGCATCGCTCGCGGCCTGCCTGCTCACGGGCCTGTCTACGTTGACAGGTCCTTTGCACGGCGGTGCGGCGGCTGCAGTCCAGGCCCTGATGCGCAGCGTCTCCACCCTCGGCAGCGAAGCCGCCGTGCGCGAATGGCTGGCGCACGACCGGCCGCTCGCGGCCTTCGGGCATCCGCTCTATCCGGCGGGCGATGCGCGCTGCACCGCGCTGCTCGATGTCATGGAACTTCCGCCGGCTTTCGCCGAGCTGCGCGCCACCGGGGAAAAGCTGCTGGGCGAGGCGGTAAACATCGACTTTGCGCTGGCGGCCATGGCGACGGTGCACAAGCTGCCAGCCGATGCACCGCTGATGCTGTTCGCGCTGGCGCGCACGGTCGGCTGGACGGCGCATGTGCTCGAGCAGCAGGCCACAGGACAGCTGATCCGGCCGCGCGCCCGCTACACGGGGCCCGGCATCGCGCGCTGAGCGCAAGCCCTAGTGCAGGCCCTAGTGCAGGGCAGCCTCGTACGCCAGCTCGAACACCTTCGTCATCTCGCGATTGAAGGCCGGCAGGTCGTCGGGCTTGCGGCTCGTGACGAGGTCGCGGTCGACCACCACCTCGGCGTCGCTCCACTTCGCGCCCGCATTGCGCAGGTCCGTGCGCAGCGACGGCCACGACGTCATCTTTCTGCCCTTCACGCCGCCGGCATCGATCAGCGTCCAGGGGCCGTGGCAGATCGCGGCGATGGGCTTGCCCGCATCGACGAAGGCGCGCACGAAAGCCACGGCCTGCTCGTCGATGCGCAAGGTGTCCGGATTGACCACGCCGCCCGGCAGCAGCAGCGCATCGAAGTCTTCGGCCTTTGCGCGCTCGAGCGGCACGTCGACTTCGAAGGTGTCGGCCGCCTCGTGGTGATTCCAGCCGCGCACGCTGCCGTCCACGGGGGAGACGATCTGCGTGTGTGCGCCGGCACGGTCGAGCGCCTGGCGCGGTTCGGTCATTTCGACCTGCTCGAAGCCGTCCGCAACGAGGATGGCGACCTTCATTCCGTCGAGGGACGAGGTGGTGATGGTGGGCATAGGGATGTGCTCCTTGTGAGTGAATGGGCGGGTGGGTTTCAGTTTTCACCCTAGGGCGCCCGCACGGCCCACGCATCGGCGTGCGTCGGGTCCGCCTGTCGGACAGTTCGACGGGCGGCAAACTTCTCTTACGACGTTTTACCGCGCGCTCGTACTTGCGTCTCTGGCGTGCCGCTTCGATCCAGGCGATGAAGCCGGCAGCACATGGATACGCGCGGCGCCCCGGGAGCCGGACGCCCGCAGCCCCAAAGAGGGGCACGGCCACGCCGACCGCGAAGGGGCGGATTTCGTCACGGACCTAAGGGCTATTCGGTATAGGTCAGGCGGTGGTCAGCCTATAAGATCGCGGCCGATTTTCAAACTCAACCGCCCGGAGACTTCATGAAGAAATTGCTTGCCCTTACCGCGATCGCCGCCGCCGCCGTCGGCGCTCACGCCCAGGATTTCCCCGCAGGCAAGACCGTCACGCTGGTGGTGCCTTTCGCAGCCGGCGGTCCGACCGACCGCGTTGCGCGCGACCTGGCCGAAGCCATGCAGAAGACGCTCGGCACCACCATCGTGGTGGACAACACCGCCGGTGCCGGCAGCTCCATCGGCACCGCCAAGGTGGCGCGCGCCAACCCCGACGGCTACACGCTGCTGCTGAACCACATCGGCATGTCCACGATGCCGGCGCTCTACCGCAAGCTGCCGTTCAACGTGGAGACCGACTTCGAATACCTGGGCATGGTCAACGAAGTGCCGATGACGCTGATCGGCAAGCCCGGCCTGCCGGCCAACAACTACAAGGAACTGACGACCTGGATCGAAGCCAACAAGGGCAAGATCAACCTGGGCAACGCCGGCCTGGGCGCTGCGTCGCACCTGTGCGGCCTCTTGTTCCAGAGCGCGCTGAAGGTCGAGATGACGCCGGTTCCCTACAAGGGCACGGCCCCCGCCATCGCCGACCTGCTGGGCGGCCAGATCGACCTGCTGTGCGACCAGACCACCAACACCACCTCGCAGATCGAGGCCAAGAAGGTCAAGGCCTATGCCGTGACCACCGCCAAGCGCCTGACCACGCCGGCCCTGAAGGACCTGCCGACGCTGCAGGAAGCGGGCGTGAAGGGCTTCGAAGTGTCGATCTGGCACGGCATGTACGCCCCCAAGGGCACGCCGGCACCGGTGCTCAAGAAGCTGAACGAAGCCATCACGGCCGCCATGAAGGACCCGGGCTTCATCAAGCGCGAAGAAGCGCTGGGCGCGGTGATCACCACCGACAAGCGCACCGAGCCGGCCGAGCACAAGAAGTTCGTCTCGGCTGAAATCGCCAAGTGGGGTCCGATCATCAAGGCGGCTGGCGTGTACGCCGACTGATCTTTTCGATCTCTCCAAACAAGAAGCCGCCGGCCCTCGGGACCGGCGGCTTTTTTCATGGCGACGGCGGAAAGGCACCGCGCGGCCGGCCTGCATTCTTTCGCTATGCTCGCCGGAGTTTCCCCCACCCCCTCTTTCCCATGCGTCTTCGCGGCACTTCGCTGGTGCTGGCCCTGCTGGCCTTGTTCGCGCACGAAGCCATCGCCGGCCCGCAGGCCAGCCCGCCGCGCACGCTGCTCTGGGTGTGGGACCGCCCCCAGCTTTTCTCCGCGCCGCCCGAAGGCACCGGCATTGCCTACCTGCACGCCACGGTGCGCCTGAGCGGCACGCAGAGCCGCACGACGTGGCGCCAGTGGCCGCTGCGCATCGCGCCCGGTATCACGGTGATTCCGGTGGTGCACGTCACGCTCGACAACCTCGCGCCGTCGCCGGTCGACGACGCGCAGCAGCAAGCCATAGCCCGCGCGCTCGAACATGCCGCCGCGCACAGCCGCTCGGGCTGGGTGCAGCTGGACTTCGAGGCGCGCCGCAGCCAGCGCGAGGCGTATGTCGCGCTGCTCGGGCGGCTGCAGCCGCTGCGCGCGAACGTGCGGCTCTCGGCCACGGCGCTGGCCTCGTGGTGCATGGACGACCCCTGGCTGCCGGCGGGCCTCCTCGACGAGGTGGTGCCGATGTATTTCCGCATGGGCGCGGATTCCGCGCGCATCCGCCAGCGGCTGCAGGCCACGGGCGCGGCCACCGTGCCGGCCTGCCGCGACGCGGCCGGGCTGCTGCTGGGCGAAAGCTGGCCCGCGCTGGGCGGCAACGTGAAGCGGCGCTACGTCTTCCACACGGGCGCATGGAAGAACGAAGACTTCGAAAAGATCGACACCAGGGACACACATCCATGACTTCTCCCATGCGCACCCTGCGCGCCGGCCTTCGTCTGCTTGCACTGGCCGCATCGCTCGGCGCAGCGGCGGCGCACGCGAGCGGCGGCGGCGACCCCGTGGACCTGTTCTTCGACAACACGCGGCCCGATCAGCCGGTGCGCGAATTCGTCGAGCGGCCCGCGGGCTACTACACCGACTACCTCGTGCCCTACCAGGTGCTCTGGTATTGGCGCCTCCGCGGCCAGGCGTTCTCGCCCGATGCGGTGCGGGCCTTCTCCGACCTGCTGGAGAAGCTGCCGCGCGAGGACAGCGGCATGGAAGACACCGACACGGCCTGGACCGACTGGCAGCAGGCCCGCGCCGACGCCTACGCCAAACTGGGCCAGCCGCTGCCCGAGGGATCGAAGGCCACCACGCCGCCTTCGGGGCGCACACCGCAGTGGAACGCCAACACCCTGCAGGCGAGCCCCCATTGCCTTTACGGCGACGCCTTCCGCAATGCCACGAAGACGCTGGCCGAACGCCTCGCGCGCACGAACAGCGACAAGACGGCCGGCGCGTTCGTGCTGCACTGGTTGCAGGCGCAGGAGGTGGTGTTCTACGCCTGCGACAAGGAACCCGCCGCGCTCCCGGAGCTGCCGCCCCGCGCCCCCGCCTGGCTCCAGGCCGACCACGCCTACCAGCAGGCCGCGTGGCGCTTCTACACCGGCGACCTGGACGGCGCCGACACCGCGTTCACCGAGATCGCGGCCGACAAGGCGAGCCCGTGGCGCGACCTCGCGGCCTACATGCGGCTGCGCGTGCTGGCGCGCCAGAACCCGGGCAACGATGTGGCGCCCCCGGACCGCGAGAGTCCCGACAAGGAGAGCCCCGAGGCGCTCGAGCAGCAGGCCGAGCTCACGAAGGCGGTCGACGCCATCGCGCTGCCGCTGCTGAAGAACCCGCGCCTGAAGGCACTGCACCCCTCGGTGCATCGGCTGGCCGAGGCGCTGCGCATCCGCTACCTCACGCCCGCCACGCGCGTGCAGCGCCTGGCCGATGGCCTGAAGACCATCGGCACGCCCGACGCGGCCGCCGCAAGACTCCTGCTGCTGAACCACGAATTCCGCGCCTGCGGGTTCTTCTTCGACTGCACGTACATCGGCCCGACGCAGCCCTCCGACCTCGTTCAATGGCTCAGCACGGTGCGCGGCTTCAAAGGCCGCGGCAGCGACCGCGACCCGAGTGAAAAATGGCGCGAGACCCGGAGCTGGAGCCGCTACCAGCGCACCCACGAGCTCACCTGGCTCATGGCCGCCGCGAGCCTGGTGCCGGTCGCCGGCACGGCCGACGACAAGCGCGAAGCCGAGCTGAAGGCCGCGCTGGCGGCAGTGCCCGAAGACCATCCCGCGCGCTTCGCCGCCACCCAGTTGCGCGCGCAGCGCCTGTTCGCACAGGGCCGCTTCAAGGAGGCGCGCGAGCTCGTCGCTGGCGCGCTCGATTCGCCGCTGATCGCCCGCAGCCCCTCGGGCCAGACCTTCGTGAAGGCGTTGCTGCTGCCCACGGCCTCGTCGGAAGAAGAATGGCGCCGCCTCGCGATCCGGCCCGTGATCGCGCGCCGCGATCACGAGGCGCAGGAGGCCAAGCCCAATGCAGTCCCTCTGGCCAGCGCCTTCGACGACGACGTGGTGCGCTTCCTGAATACGCGCGCACCGCTCGCGATGTGGCTGCGATTGGCAGTCGACCCGGCCCTCTCGCCCGCGCTGCGCGACACGCTGCTGGAGACCGCGTGGACCCGCGCCGTGCTGGTGGAGGACTACGCCACGGCGCACCGCGCGGCCGAACTGCGCATCGCCTCGACGCAGACCGCGACACAGAACGCACCGGCCAAGGGCGCCGACGCCATCGCCGGCATCCGCCGTTCGCTCACGCTGGCCACGACCGACACCGCCGCCTGGCACCGCCTGCTGCTCGAGCGCATGGCCAGCGCCACCGAGACGCTGCAGCCGCCGCACTGGCCCGACGCCGGCTGGTACGT
This sequence comes from Variovorax boronicumulans, assembly GCF_030812215.1. Classification (GTDB taxonomy): domain Bacteria; phylum Pseudomonadota; class Gammaproteobacteria; order Burkholderiales; family Burkholderiaceae_C; genus Variovorax; species Variovorax boronicumulans_C. The sequence goes on from NZ_JAUSSG010000013.1 coordinate 142,195, forward strand.
CCGGCCCACGCCGCTCGCGCCCTGGGTCGTGTCGAACTACGACTCCAACGCGGCCGTCGGCAGCTACGGCAAGTGGTGCACCTCGCTAGGCGTACCGACCTCGGGGCCCAAGGCCGCGAGCCCGGCCGACTTCGAGATGCCCGCATTCGTGCCGCAGGAGGAACGCACCCGGCAGGCGGCGCTGGTCGCGAAGCTGCGCACCATTCCGCAGGACTCGATCTACTTCACGCAGGAAAGCCTGGCGCTGATGCAGCGCGACCGCGCCGATCCGTTGGTGCCGCAGGCGCTTTCGGTGGCGGTGAAGATGGCGCGCTACACCTGCCAGGACAAGGCGGTGGGCGACTGGTCGCGCAAGGGCCTGCAGGCCCTGCACGCGAATTACCCGAAGTCGACTTGGGCCGCCAGCACTCCGTACTGGTTCGGCGGCCGCTAGCCGAAAAGCGCGCTGCGACTTACTTCGGCCGGACTGCGTCCGCCGTCCCCTGAATGAACGCCTTGATGCTCTCGATGTCCTCGCCCGAGAGCTTGCCCGTGAAGTCGGGCATGCCGCGCGACATGGCCGGGCCTTTCAGGATGAACTTGTCCAGGTTCTCGATGTAGGCCGCATCCATGTAGCCGAGGTTCGGGATGTTGCCGCCGCGGTCCACGCCCGGCACGCCGTGGCAGAACACGCAGTTGCTCACGTAGAGCAGCGTGCCGGCCTGCACCTTGGCGGGGTCGTACTTCACGCCCTGCACCAGCTTGCTCATGCGGTATTGCACGAAGTCCGGCATCTTGGCGGTGCCGCCGACCGCGAAGGTGTAGACCGTGCCCGGCCCCTGCCTTTCGGTGGCGCGCTGCGCGAGGCCGTACACGCCGCCCCAGCCCACGGCCACCGACACGTACTGCTTGCCATCGACCATGTAGGTCGAAGGCGCCGCGACCACGCCGGTGCCGGTGGGCGTTTCCCACAGCTTCTCGCCGGTCTTCGCGTTGTAGGCCAACAAGCGCCCGTCGGCCGTGCCCTGGAACACGAGGTTGCCCGCGGTGGTGAGCGTGCCGCCGTTCCAGGGCGAGGCGTAGTCGACGCCCCACGCCTCCTTCTGCGCGACCGGGTCCCAGGCGACGAGGCGTCCGAAAGGCTTGCTCTTGGGCGGCTCGGCGTTGGCGAACATGCCGGTGTTCCAGCCCAGTGCCGCATGCGGACGGCCCGGGGCGTTCTGGTCGAACTTCCAGTCCTTGTCATCCATCAGGTTGAGCGGCACATGCTGCGCAGGCAGGTAGGCCAGCCCCGTCTGCGGGTTGAACGACATCGGGTGCCAGTTGTGCGCGCCGAAGGGGCCGGGGATGCTGTCGCCGGGCTTCTCGTTCTGCCGCGCGGCGGCGATCTCGATGGGGCGGCCGTTCTTGTCGTAGCCGGTGGCCCAGTTCACTTCGACGAAATTCTTCGCCGAGATGAACTTGCCGTTGGTGCGGTCGATGACGAAGAAGAAGCCGTTCTTCGGCGCATGCAGCAGCACCTTGCGCGCCTTGCCGCCGAGCTTGACGTTCGCCAGGATCATCGACTGCGTGGAGGTGTAGTCCCAGTTGTCGCCGGGCGTCTCCTGGTAGTGCCACACGTACTTGCCGGTGTCGGGGTCGAGCGCCACCACCGAGCCGAGGTAGAGGTTGTCGCCGCCCTTGGGGCTGCGTGCCTTGTGCGCCCACGGCGAGCCGTTGCCGGTGCCCACGTACATCAGGTTGAGCTCGGGGTCGAAGGCGAAGCTGTCCCATGCGGTGCCGCCGCCGCCGGCTTCCCAGTACTTGCCGCTCGGGTCCCAGGTCTTGGCGGCGCGCGCCATCGATTCGTCTTCGAAGGGCTTGGACGGATCGCCCGGCACCACGAACCAGCGCCACTTCTGGTCGCCGGTCTTCGCGTCGTAGGCGGTCACGTAGCCGCGCACGCCGTACTCGGCGCCGCCGTTGCCGATGATGACCTTGCCCTTGAAGACGCGCGGCGCGCCGGTGATGGTATAGCTGCCCTTCTGGCCTTCGATCGTGTTCTTCTCCCACACCTTCTGGCCGGTGGCCGCGTCGAGCGCGATGAGCCGGCCGTCGTAGGCGGCCACGTAGACGCGGCCTTCGTGCAGCGCCACGCCGCGGTTCACCACGTCGCAGCAGCCCCTGAAGCCTTTGGACTTATCGACCTGCGGATCGAAGGTCCACAACCGCTGGCCGGTGCGCGTGTCGATCGCGTGCACCACGCTCCACGAGGCGGTGACGTACATGATGCCGTCCACCACCAGCGGTGTGGCTTCCACGCCGCGTGTCGATTCGAGGTTGTACGACCAGACCAGCCCGAGCTGCTTCACGTTGCCCGCGTTCACCTGGTCGAGCTTGCTGAAGCGCGACTCGGCGTAGTCCAGGCCCACGCTGGGCCAGTCGGGGGTTTTCTGCGCCGCGTTGGCGCGCACGAAGTTGCCGTCGACCTTCTTTGCCGCGGCGGCGGCGCGGTCCTGCGGACTCTGGGCCGAGGCCATCGATGCGCCCAGGCACAACAATGCGCCGGCCAGCAGATGCAGCCCGGTGGTGGTTTTCTTCATCGTGGGTCTCCTTGTGCCGCAAGGATCGTTCGCGCGGCGCCGGCGTTCATCCTCGGGATTTCCCCAATCGAGCCTTGTTCCATTGCGGAACACATTCGCTGTGGTTCCCGAATCCAGGGAGGCATCGAGCACCATGGCTCACGACATGTTCGACAGGCTGGGCACCGCGGATGCGCCGCGCCAGCTCTTCGCCAACACGCCCGCGGAGCGCGTGGCGCTCGCGCGGCGGCAGTTTTTCGAGGAAGGGGTGCGGCCCTCGGGCCTCATCGGCGAAGCGGTGCTCCAGTCATGGATGCGCTGCACACGCAGCCACGCCGATCGCCAGCGCATCGTGCCCTTCGATGCCGTCACGCCGAGCCGCCTGCACGCCACGCTCGCGCGCAACCGCGAGCTGCTCGATGTGGCGCGCCAGGAGCTCGGGCAGATGGAGCACGCGCTCGCCGGCACCGACTGCCGCGTGATCCTCACCGACCGCGAAGGCGTGGTGGTGCACGTCACGCACCAACCCGCCGCCGCACACCAGCCGGTGCTGCGCAAGACCGCGCGCGTGGGCGTGAACATCTCCGAGCGCATCGTGGGCACCACCGCGCCAGGCATCGTCGCCACCACGGGGCAGGCCTGCACGGTCGATGGCGCGGAGCACTACTTCGACGTACTGCGCGAGATGCAGTGCGCGGCAGCGCCGATCCGCGACGTGACAGGCCGCCTCGCCGGCGTGCTCGACCTCACGGTGGAGGCGCGGCGCTTCGGCTTCGATGCGGCGTCGATGGTGTCGCTGTACGCGACGACGATCGAGAACCGGTTGCTTCAGGCGCAGTCGCGCGACCACCTCATCCTTCGCTTCCAGGCGAGTCCGACGCTGCTCGGCACGCCACTGGAGGCGCTCGCCGGCATCGCGCCGGACGGCACCATCGCGTGGCTCAACAACGCGGGCGCGCGCTTGCTCGGGCGCTTGCCCGAAGCGGCGGACGAGCGCGATGTCGAATGCCTGCTGGGCCACGACCTCGCGAGCCTGCTGCGGCTGGGGCGCCGCGAATCGGCGCAGCCGCTGCGGCTTGCGAGCGGCCTGGGCGTGTGGGTGCAGGCGCATCTGAAGGGCGCGGACGGGGTGGACTTCAAGCACGCGGTGGCGATGCCCGGCCTGCATGCATCGACCCCCGTCGAGCACACGGTCAACGCAACCACTGCCGGCGAAGACTGCACAGCCGCAACCGACGACGAACAGGCGCCGCATGCCGAGACCTTGCGCGAACACAGCCGCAAGCTGATCGAGGAAACGCTCGCGGCGCATGGCGGCAATGTGTCGCAGGCGGCGCGTCAATTGCACGTATCGCGCGGCACGCTCTATCGACGCATGCGCGGCTGGCGCGAGAGCGAGGGGCTGGCTGCGGACTGAGCGCAACCTTCAGCGCTTGGGCAAGGCATAGGCAATCACGTGATCGCCAGTGCGCGTTCCCAGCGACCCATGCCCGCCAGCCGCCACCACCACGTACTGCCGCCCATCGCTGCCGCGGTAAGTCATCGGCGTGGCCTGCCCGCCTGCGGGCAGCCGGCTGCGCCACAGCTCCTTCCCATTGCCGACGTCGTACCCCCGCACGTACTGGTCGAGCGTGCCCGAAAGAAACGCCACGCCACCCGCCGTCATCACCGGCCCGCCGAGATTCGGAACCCCCATCGCAAAGGGCAGAGGCAACGGCGAGCTGTCCCGTACCGTGCCGTTCTTGTGCATCCAGACGACCTTGCCGGTGCGCAGATCCGCCCCCGCCACATGCCCCCACGGCGGCGCCTGGCATGGCAGGCCGAACACCGAGGTGAACGGGTTGAGCTTGATCGCGAACGGCGCGCCGAAGTTCTCGTTGAGCGCCGGCAGGCTGCCGGTCGGCTGGCCCTTGCCCTGCACATAGTGCGTGGTGTCGTCCGCGCGCGGCACCAGCCGCGACACGAAGGCCAGAGACGCCGGCGTGGTGAAGGCGATCTGCCGCTGCGGATCGACCGCGATGCTTCCCCAATTGAAGACGCCGAAGTTGCCCGGGTAGATCAGCGAACCCCGCGTCGACGGCGGCGTGAAGCGGCCTTCGTAGCGCAGCCGGTGGAATGCGATGCGGCAGGCCAATTGGTCGAAGATCGTGCCGCCCCACATGTCGGACGGCTTCAATGCGGGCGGGTCGAAGGAAAGGCCCGACACCGGCTGCGTCGGCGCGGTGCGGTCGCCCGTGGCCGCGCCCTGCGGCGCGGGCCGTTCGTTCACCGGCACGATGGGTTTGCCGTTGCGCCGGTCGAGCACGAAGAGCTCGCCCTGCTTGGTCGGCTGCACCAGCGCCGGAATGGTCTCGCTGCCCACGCGCAGGTCGATGAGGCTCGGCTGCGCGGGCACGTCGTAGTCCCAGAGGTCGTGGTGCACCGTCTGGAAGCTCCAGCGCACGCGGCCGCTCGCGAGATCGAGCGCCACCACCGATGACGAATACCGCTCCGCGCCCTCGGTGCGCTTGCCGCCCCACTGGTCCGGCGGCTGGTTGCCCGTGGGCACGTAGACCAGCCCCAGCGCCTCGTCCACGCTGGAGATCGACCAGCTGTTGGGCGAGTTGACGGTGTAGGTGCGGTCGGCCGCGATGGGCGCGGTCTCATCGGGGTTGCCCGAATCCCAGTTCCACACAAGTGCGCCGGTGTTCACGTCGAAGGCGCGGATCACGCCCGAGGTCTCCTTGGTCGACACGTTGTCGAGCACGGTGCCGCCCACCACGATGAGCGAGCGCGTCACGACGACGGGCGAGGTCGAGTAGTAGGAGCCCGCCTTGACGTTGGGCATGTTCTTCCAGAGATCGATCTGGCCGCTGCCGCCGCCGAAGGCCATGCACGGCTTGCCGCTTTCGGGGCTGAGTGCGATCACGCGGCCGTCGGCGGTGGGCATGAAGAGCTTGGCGTCGCACTCGCCTGCCGGTGCTGAAGGCGAAAGCGAAGGCGACGGTGCGGCTGCCTGCGCCGTGCTGCCGGCGTAATAGGAGAGGCCGCGGCAGGTCAGGTGCTGCAGCGCGAGGGATTTCTGGATGTCGGGCGTGTAGCGCCAGATCTGCTCGCCCGTGGTGGCGTTGAGCGCGATCACCGCCTGATGCGGCGTGCAGAGAAAGAGCCGCTCGCCGATCTTGAGCGGCGTGACTTCGAAGGTCGTCTCTTCCGGATCGCCGGGCTGGCCGCGCACGTCGCCGGTGCGGAAGTGCCAGGCCTCTTCGAGCTGCCCGACGTTGGCCGGCGTGATCTGGTCGAGCGCGGAATAGCGCTGGCCGAAGCCGGTGCCGCCGTAGGCGGTCCAGTCGTCCTTTGGAGGTGGTGGGCTGGAAAGTGCAGTGGCGGTTGCATTGCTCGATGCATCGGGCAACGGCGCGATGCCTTCGATGCGCCCCGGCTCGCGCGTCCACGAGAACACCGCCGCCAGCAGGAACGCCGCGAGCACCACGCCGAGCACGGCACGCGTGCGGCCGATGCCCGTTGCATCGCGCCGCGCGAGCGCACGCGCCACCCACGGCGACAGCAGGAACAGGCCGACCACGAAGAACACGTCGCCCCGCGCGGCCAGAGGCCACCAGTCGAAGCCCACTTCCCACAATGCCCACACCAGCGTGAGCAGCACCACCGCCGCATAGAACAGCAACCCGATACCGCCGCCACGCCTGAGCAGCAAGGCCGATGCGATGAGCCCGAGCCCCGCCACGAGGTAGTACCACGAGCCGCCGAGCGTGATGAGCCATGCGCCCGCGACCACGAGCGCAAGACCCGCAAGGCCGATGAGCACGGCGACAACGACAAGCAATGCAGAGGGCGACGAGGCCTCGGCAGGTTGGGTGAACTGGGCGGAGGAACGCGTCATGGCTGGGACTCCTGGAGGCGGAATCCTGGAACGTTAGGGCATCGATCGCGCGACGCGCGTAGGCCGAAGGCTCAGGCGGCGGCTAGAACGCGCTCGGCGCGCGCACGACGCGTTCTCGCATCGGGTTGCAGCGGCCTTAAGTATTCGTGCAACGCCAGCGCCGCAGCGCCGACCGCGGGCGCGAGCTCCTCATAGCGCGCGATGCGCAGCCCGGGTGCGGGCATGCCCGCGCCATCGGCATGGCGCTTCACGGCCTCGAACGCGGCCTGCACGAAGCCGCGGTGCGCCGCACACGACTTGCCGCCGAGCACGATCGCGCGCGGATTGAAGGTCACCCACAGGTTCTGCAGCAGCACGCCGAAGAAGGCCGCGGCGCGCTGCGTGTCCACGCCCTCGCGCTCCAGCGTTCGCGAGCCGAAAAATGCTTCGGCACAGCCGCGCCGGCCGCACGAGCAGAGTGGCCCGTCGAGTTCGAGGATCGTGTGGCCGATCTCGCCGGCCATGCCCTGAGCGCCGGTGAAGAGGCGGTCGTTCAGCACCACGCCCGCACCCACGCCCACGTCGCAGCTCACGAAGATGAGCGGGTCTTCGCCCTCGCCCGCGGCGAATTCGTATTCGCCGAGCACGGCCGCGTCGGCATCGTTCTGCAGTTGCACCGTGACGCCTGGCAGGCCTGCGGCGGCAAGCGATTTTTCGAGCGCGGGCAAGAGGCTCACGTTGCGCCAGCCGAGGTTGGGCGCGAAGCGGACGACGCCGGTGCAATCGTCCACCGCACCCGGCACGCACACGCCGATGCTCGACAGGCGCAGGCCCAGCGCATCGAGCTGTTTGTGCGCGGCCGAAGCCATGCGCGCGACCTGCGCGCACACGCCGGCGGGCGAGCCGTCGGTGAGCGCGTGGGTGTTGGAGTACAGCACCTCGCCCTGCAGCGAGACGCACACGAGTCGCACCGTCTCCACCGCGATTTCCACGCCCATCAATGCGCGCACGCCGACGTTGATCTGCAGCGGCGTCGAAGGTCGGCCGAGCCCGTCGTTCACCGCCGCATCGGACTCCTGGAGCCAGCCTTCGTCGAGCAGCTCGCGCACCAGCAGGCTCACGGTGGATTTCGTGAGGCCGCTCTCGGTGGCCAGGCGCGCGCGCGACAGCCCCGGCTGCGCACGCAGCAACCGCAGCAACACGCTGCGGTTCATGCGCTTGAGCAGTTGCTGGTCGCCGATGGTCTTCATGTCGCCGGACGGTTCAGGCCGTCACTGCTGCGGTTGCCGCATGGTGCGCCTGCTCTTTGCCTTCGGGGCGCTTGCCCGCGATGATCATTCCGAGCACTTCGTCTTCAGTGACGTCTTCGGTGCGGTAGGTGCCCACGAGCTTGCCGTTCTTCATCACCGCGAGGCGGTCGCTCAACGAGAACACATCGGGCATATCGTGCGTGATGAGGAAGATGCCCACGCCATCGGCCTTGAGCTGCTTCACCAGGCCGCCGACCATCGCGGTTTCTTCGGGGCCGAGCGCGGCGCAGGGCTCGTCCATGATGAGGATGCGCGCGTTGAAATACAGCGCGCGCGAAATCGCCACCACCTGCCGCTGGCCGCCCGAGAGCCGGCGAACCGGCACGCGGATGTTGGTGAAGTTCTTGTTGAGGCGGTGGAACACCTTGCGCGCCTGCACTTCCATGAAGTGGTCGTCCAGCGTGTTCCAGCGGGTCATCTTCTCGCGGCCGAGAAAGAGGTTGGAAACGGAGTCGAGGTTGTCGGCGAGCGCGAGCGTCTGGTAGATGGTCTCGATGCCCTGGCCCTGCGCCTCGGCGGGGGTGCGGATGTTGACCTTCTCGCCCGCGATGAGCGTGTCGCCCGAGTCGATGGGATAGGCGCCCGCAAGCATCTTCATGAGCGTGGACTTGCCCGCGCCGTTGTGGCCGAGCAGCGCGACCACTTCGCCGGGGTAGAGATTCACGCTCACGCCGTCCACGGCCTTGACGCCGCCGAAGGACTTGCGGATTTCCTTCAGCTCGACAAGCGGTTTGGAGGTGTCGATGGTCATCTCAGTTTTCTCCAAACTTGCGGCGGTACAGCACGTCGAACACCACCGCCACGATCAGCACCTGGCCGATGATGACCATGCGCTTGCCGATGGGCACATCGAGCAGCAGCATGCCGCTGTCCAGCGACTGCATGATGAGCGCGCCCAGCACCGAGCCGAAGATCGAGCCGCTGCCGCCCGCGAGCGCCGTGCCGCCGATGACGGCCGCCGCGATCACGTAGAGCTCCATGCCGGTGCCCAGCGAATTGGTGCCCGCGTTGAGCCGCGCAATCGACACGATGGCCGCGATGGTGACCAGCACCGCCAGCAGCGCGAACAGCATCAGCGTCACGCGCTTGACCGGAATGCCCACGAGCGCCGCCGCATCGGGGTTGCCGCCCATCGCGAACACATAGCGCCCGAAGCGCGTGCGGTGCACGATGAACGACAGCACGATGGCCACCACCGCCCAGATCAGCACCGGGATCGGAATGCCCTGCGGCTCCGACTTGGAGGAGATCTGGTAGTTGTTCATGACCGCCGCGAAGCCGAAGACCACCGCCACCGGCACGGCCGTGATGAGCACGTCGAGCCACAGCGCCTCGGTGGGCATGTCGTAGCGCTGGCGCGCACGGCGCTTCTGCACCATGCGCCCGAAGAGCACGAGCGCCACCAGCGCCGCGATCACCCAGCTTGCCGTGGTGCCGATGCCGCCGTCGTAGCCGCCGCCCAGGCGCTGGAAGAATTCATCGTTCACCGGCTGCGTCTTGCCGTCGGCCACGAGGAAGGCCGCGCCGCGGAACGACATCAGGCCGCCGAGCGTGACCACGAACGAAGGCACGCCGAGCACCGCCGTGAGCCAGCCCTGGTAGATGGAGACGAGCAGCGCCACCGCGAGCCCCGCAAGGCAGGCCGTGGGCCACGACCAGCCCGAGGTGTATTGAAGGTACGCGATGAGCACCCCCACGAACCCCATCACCGAGCCGACCGACAGGTCGATGTGGCGCGCCACGATGATCAGCACCATCACGGTGGAGACGATGCCCACCACGGCGGTCTGCTGCGCGACGTTGTAGAGATTCTCGGGCGAGAGAAACACGCCGCCCGACATGACGCTGAAGGCCACCGCCATGGCGACCAGCAGCACGCACATCAGGATCAGGCGCAGGTCGACGCCCGTGCGGCGCCACCATCCCGGAGTTTCATTGCTCATTTTTTGGATACCCCCTCAAGGCGGATGCGCGAGAGCGTCCCGGCCGGGCCTCGAAAGCCCGGCCTGACGCCTGCATCGCGCGGATTGACGACTGGCTGGCGGTGTGGGCCTGCTTACTTGCAGGCCGCGGGCGCGCTGGCTGCCGGGACGCCCTTGCAGAGCTCGTCCTTCTTGATCCAGCCGGCCTTGACCACGACGTCGAGGTTGTCGCGCGTGACCGGCACCGGCGTGAGCAGGCGGGACGACAGCGCGACCTTCTTCGGTCCCGAGTTCCACTGCGCGGCCTTCTCGACCGGCTTGCCCTGCGAGAGCGAGATGGCCGCGGTGGCGGCTTCGCGGCCGAGCTCGCGCGAGTCCTTGAAGATGGTGGCGGTCTGCGTGCCCAGCGCGATGCGGTTGAGCGCCGCGAAGTCCGCGTCCTGGCCCGACACCGGCACGCCGCGCAGGCCCTTGGCCGTGAGCGCGGCGACCGCGCCGCCGGCGGTGCCGTCGTTGGCGGCCACCACCGCATCGACCTTGTTGGCGTTCTTGGTGAGGATCTGCTCCATGTTCTTCTGCGCGACCTCGGGCTTCCAGCCTTCGGTGTATTCGTCGCCGACGATCTTGATGTCGCCCTTCTTGATGGAGGCCTCGAGCACTTCCTGCTGGCCCGCGCGCAGGAAGTCGGCGTTGGGGTCGCTCGGCGAGCCCTTGATGATCACGTAGTTGCCCTTGGGCTTGACCTTGAGCACCTCGCGCGCCTCCATGCGACCGACCTCGACGTTGTCGAAGGTGATGTAGAAGACGCCGGGCGCTTCGATCAGGCGGTCGTAGGCGACCACGGGCACCTTCTGGCGCGTGGCCTTGGTGATGGCCGGCAGGATCGCGTCCTTGTCCATCGCCAGCACGATGAGCGCCTTGGCGCCCTTGGACATCAGGCCCTCGATGTCGCCCAGCTGCTTCTCGGGCGAGCCACCCGCGTCAGCGCTGATGTACTTGGCGCCGAGCTTTTCGAGCTGCGCCTTGATGGCGGCCTCGTCGGTCTTCCAGCGCTCTTCCTGGAAGTTGGACCAGCTCACGCCAACCACGGTCTGGGCCAGCGCGCTCACGGCGGTGAGGCCGAAGGCCATGGCGGCCAAAGTTTGTTTGAGTTGCATCGGTGTCTCTCCTGCCGTGTAAGAAATTAGTTAGTTTGAAAGGCGAACTAACTATCCCATCGCGATCCGAAGATTGGCATCGGGGAATTCCCCGAGCAGCCGAACGCAACGAATCAGGGTGAAACGACCGTCGAGGAAAGGGCCGCGGGAGCCGCGGCCGTCCGCAGCCAGCCCAGCGCGTTGCCCCCCATCTTCCAGCGGCCATCAACGGCCTCCAGGGCAAAGCGCGCCCGGCTGCCGGAGAACGGGCCGGGGTTCTGCTGGACGATCTCGACCTCGCGCTCGCTCACGCCGGCCACGATGGCGACGTGTCCGTACGGATTGAAGAGCGTGGGCGGAAACACGATGAGGTCGTCGACCTGCGGCTTCTCGGCTTCGCCATTGCGGTACTGCACGAGCCCTCGCTTCGGGTTGAGTGCGCCCTGCGCCGTGTTGGCGTCGAAGAAGTCCTTCGCGTTGCCGAAGGCGTCCGGCATGCGGTGGTTGAAGCGCTCGAAGTAGTAGCGCTTGACGAACTCCACGCACTGGTACTTGATGCCCAGGTTGTAGCCGTCGCGCGAGAGATTGCGCCCTTCCGAGTTGTTGACGCCGCCGTTGTAGTAGACCTTCACGCCGTTGAACTCGTCGACCACGGCGCCCACCTCCTGGCCGGGGTTGAGGTTGGTGTAGGTCACGACGCGATAACCAGCGGCGGCCAGCAGCACGGCGCCGGCCACGGCGAGAAGCAGGGTGCGCAGGCGGATCGTCCCCATGCTCAGCACCCGCACACCTGCACGATCGGCCGGCCCTGCGGCGCGCCGCCGTCCATCGAGACGCGGAGTTCGCCGGCGTAGCAGGAGCCCTCGGAAGGCGGATCGGGATGATTGGCGCAGGTCGGCGCAAAAGGCACTTCGCGCGAGCGGATGGTGACCACCGCGCCGTCGCCGCGATAGGTGTTGACCCAGTCTCGGCCGATCTTCTTGCTGCGGACGTTGGAGAGCTCGTGTTCACGCCCGTCCAGCACGAGGCGCACTTCCTCGGCGGTGCTCGATGCAAGGACCGTGTCGAATGACAGCGGCCTGCTCGCGCGGCCGGCGGGCACCACCGCGCAGGTGCAACGCTCGCCCTGCAGCGGCGCGACGCGCTCCGCCGGCAGCGGCGTCAGCAGGGGTAAAGGCTTGTGCGATTGCGCGATGCCGGTCGTGGGCAGGGCCAGCAGCGCAGCGAGGGACAGCACGGGGAGAAACGGGAAATGCATGGGCGCCAAGGTTAGCGCCCGACGATAGGGGCGCCACGGAGCGACGGCCAGTGCCGAAGGTCACCCCCGCGAATGCCTCGTTGCCTGTCCTCGGGCATGATCGCGGGCACAAAAAAAGCACTGGAGACACCGATGGACCCGAGCATTCCCCCCGGCGCCGGCGAGGCGCTGTACCGCACGATGGTGCGCATCCGCGCGTTCGAGAACGCCGCCGAGGCGGCCAGCCAGGGCGGCGTGAGCGCCTACGGCCAGCAGGCCGGCACCGCCGCGAAAGTGCGCGGCCCGCTGCACCTCTCGACCGGGCAGGAGGCCGTGCCCGCAGGCGTGTGCGCGCACCTGCGCACGAGCGACTACCTCACCTCCACGCACCGCGGCCACGGCCACACGCTGGCCAAGGGCGCGGACCTCGCCCGCATGATGTGCGAGTTGTTCGGCAAGGCCACGGGCTTCAACGGCGGCAAGGGCGGCTCGATGCACATCGCGGATTTCTCGGTCGGCATGCTGGGCGCCAACGGCGTGGTGGCGGCGGGGCTGCCGATTGCCGTGGGCGCAGCGCACGCGCAGAAGCTGCTGAAGAAAAGCGACGACATCACGGTGTGTTTCTTCGGCGATGGCGCGATCAACCGCGGGCCCTTTCTCGAAGCACTGAACTGGGCGCGCGTTTATGCACTGCCGGTGCTCTTCGTCTGCGAGGACAACCGCTGGAGCGCCACCACCGCGAGCGGGCCGATGACGGCGGGCGACGGCGCATCGGCGCGCGCCATGGCGATGGACATCGCGGCCACGCAGGTCGATGGCAACGACGTGTTCGCCGTGCACGAAGCCGCCGCGCGGCTCGTGAACGAAGTGCGCGGCGGCGCCGGGCCGCGCCTGCTGCATGCGTTGACGTACCGCGTGAAGGGCCATGTGTCGGTCGATCTCGCGGCGTACCGCGATCCGGCCGAACTGGCCGCGGCGCTCGAAACCGATCCGATCGCGCGCACGCGCGGCCGCCTGCTCTCGGCCGGCGTGAGTGCGGCCACGCTCGACGCCATCGAGAACGCGGCGCGAGACGAAGTCGACACCGCGCTGGCCATCGCCGACGCGGCGCCCTGGCCCGATGCCACCTCCGCCTTCACCGACGTGCAGACCATCGGAGCAGGCCAATGGCATTGAAGAAGGAACTGAGTTACGCCGAAGCGGCCGTGCTCGCCGTGCAGCGCGAGATGGAGGCCGATGCGCGCGTGGTCGTGCTCGGCGAGGACGTGGGCCACGGCGGCATCTTCGGCCAGTACAAGGGACTGCAGCAGACCTTCGGCGCGGAGCGCGTGATCGACACGCCGATCAGCGAGGCCGCGATCATGGGCGCCGGCGTGGGCATGGCGCTCGCGGGGCTGCGCCCCGTGGTCGAGATGCGCGTGGTCGATTTCGCGCTCTGCGGCATGGACGAGCTGGTGAACCAGGCCGCCAAGAACCGCTTCATGTTCGGCGGCCAGGGCCGCGTGCCGCTGGTGGCGCGCATGCCGGGCGGCATCTGGGATGCATCGGCGGCGCAACACTCGCAATCGCTCGAGGCGTGGTTCGCGCACCTGCCGGGCGTGGTGGTGGTGAACCCGTCGACACCGCAGGACAACTACGGCCTGCTGCGCGCGGCGCTGCAGTGCGGCGACCCGGTCGTCTATATAGAACACAAGACGCTCTGGGGCCTGCGCGGCGAAGTCGACGAAAACCTCACCGTGCCGCTCGGCAAGGCGGCGTGCGTGCGCGAGGGCAACGCGCTCACGCTCGTGAGCTGGAGCCGGCAGATGCAGGCCTGTGCCGCGGCGTGCGATGCGCTTGCGGCCGAAGGCATTGCGGTCGACCTGATCGACCTGCGCACGCTGTGGCCCTGGGACCGAGAGACGCTGCTTTCATCCTGCGCGCGCACCGGACGATTGCTGGTCGTGCATGAAGCCGTGCAGGCCGCAGGCTTCGGCGCCGAGATCGCGGCCAGCGCCGCGGAGGCCACGGGCTGCCGCATCGCGCGTCTCGGGGCGCCGCGCATTCCAGTCGGCTACGCGCCGGTGCTGGAGGCGCAGTCGCGCGTCGGCGTGGAGGCCATCGTGGCAGGCGCGAAGAAGCTGCTGGACTGACGCGGCGGGCTCATCGGCCCACCGCATCAAAGCCGGGGATCAGGCGGTGTACCCGCCGTCCACGCTCAGGCTCGCACCGGTGACGAAACCGCCGTCCGGGCCCACGAGGTAGGCGACCATGCCGGCGATTTCTTCGGCGCGGCCGTGACGCGGCAGGGCCATCACATCGTGCATCGAGCTGGCGCGCGGTCCGCTGGCGGGGTTCATGTCGGTGTCGACCGGACCGGGCTGCACGTTGTTCACGGTGATGCCCCGCGCGCCCAGGTCGCGTGCCAGGCCGCGCGTGAGGCCGACGATCGCGGCCTTGCTCATCGCATAGACACTGGCGCCCGCGGCAGGTACGCGTTCGGCGTTGATGCTGCCGATGTTGACGATGCGTCCACCGTCGCCCATGTGGCGCGCGGCGGCTTGCGCGGCCACAAACACGGCGCGCACGTTGACGTCCACGGTGCGGTCGAAATCCGCGAGCGAGAAGGTGTCGAGTTCGCCGCCCAGGTAGACACCGGCGTTGTTGACCAGGATGTCCAGCCGGTCGAAGGCGCTCGCGCCCTGCGCGACGGCGGCCGAGAGCGCGGCGGCATCGCCCGCATCGGCGCGGATGGCCAGCGCCCGGCCGCCGGCGGCCTGGATTTCGGCGGCCAGCTTGTCGGCTTCGGCCTGGGCGCTCACGTAGGTGAAGGCCACGGCGGCGCCGTCGCGCGCCAGGCGGCGCACGATGGCCGCGCCGATGCCGCGCGAACCGCCGGTGACGAAGGCCGCCTTGCCGGCCAGGACGGGAGAAGAAGAGGAGGAGGAAGCAGTGGAAGCCATGATTTTTTCCGTTGGATCAGTGGAGGAATGACTTCAGTGTCGGGATTCCACTCCTTCTCCGGTAGCCATCAATCGGGGCAATCAAATTCAACCAAAAGTTGAAGATGAGGTTGAAAATGGGCGCATGGAACCGCTCAATCACCTCGAATCCTTCGTGCAGAGCGCGGAGGGCGGCAGCTTCTCGGCAGCCGCGCGGCGCCTCGGGCTCACGCCGGCGGCGGTCAGCAAGAACGTCGCGCGGCTCGAGGCGCGGCTGGGTGTGCGGCTGTTCCAGCGCAGCACGCGCCGGCTCACGCTGACGGAGGGCGGCGAGCGCTTTCTTGCGCAGATCGGCGGCGCACTCGCCACGCTGCAGGACGCGGTGGCGGGCCTGGCGAAGGACGACGGCCAACCGGCCGGCACGCTGAAGGTCAGCATGGGCCAGGCCTTCGGGCGCGAGCACGTGCTTCCGATGCTGGGCGACTTTCTTGCGCGCTACCCGGCCATCCAGCCCGACTGGTACTTCGACAACCAGCAGGTGGACCTGGTCGGCGAGGGCTTCGATGCGGCCATCGGCGGCGGCATCGAGCTGTCGCCCGGCGTGGTCGCGCGTGAGCTGTCGCGCATCCACGTGGTGGCGGTGGCTTCACCGGCCTACATGGCGGGACGCGAATGGCCCGCGCAACCCGCCGACCTGGCCAGACTCGACGCGCTGCTGCGGCGCTCCTCGCCCACCGGGCGGCTGCGCAGCTGGACGCTGCAGCATGCGAACGGCCAGCAGGCCACGGTGGAACTGCCGCGGCCGCGCGCGATCTTCAACGACCCCGAGGCGATCGCACAGGCCGCGCTGCTGGGGCTGGGCGCGGCGATGCTGCCGATGGCTTTCGTCGAGCGGGGCCTTCGCAGCGGCGAGCTGGTGCGGCTGCTGCCCGAATGGCACTTCGACGCGGGCGTGGTGTGGCTCTACTACCCGAGCAAGAAGTTGCTGCCGCCGAAGACGCGCGCGTTCGTCGATTTCGTGCTGGAGCGCTTTCGCAGCGAGCACTTCGCCGAGCGGATGCAGGTGGCCTGAAAGCGCCGGTTCCCGGGGTTTTCACTCGCGGCGGCAGGGAGGGTTCGCCTGTACAAAGACGCGCATGAACAACTTATCTTTCAAAACGAATCGCCGGGCCGCGCTGACGGCAACGGCCGCCGCTGCTGCCATCGCCCTGATGGCCCCCGCCGCGTCCTGGGCCCAAGGCACCTGGCCGACCAAGCCCGTGCGCATCGTCGTGCCGTTCGCGGCCGGCGGCACCACCGACATCCTGGCGCGCGCCGTCGCGCCGGAGCTCTCCAAGGCCTTCGGCCAGCAGTTCATCGTGGACAACCGCGCGGGCGCGGGCGGCAACGTGGGCGCCGAGATCGTGGCGCGCGCGCCGAACGACGGCTACACGCTGCTGATGGGCACGGTAGGCACGCACGGCATCAACCGCGCGCTGTACCCGAAGCTGCCCTTCGACCCGATCAAGGATTTCGCGCCGATCACGCTGGTGGCGGCCGTGCCGAACGTGATGGAGATGAACGCCGAGAAAGCCAAGACGCTGAACATCCACAACGTGCAGGACTTCATCAAGTACGCCAAGGCCAACCCGGGCAAGCTGAACATGGCATCGAGCGGCAGCGGCACCTCGATCCACCTGGCGGGCGAACTCTTCAAGAGCATGACGGGCACGTTCATGGCGCACATCCCGTACAAGGGCTCGGGCCCGGCGCTGCTGGACATGGTGGGCGGCAACGCCGACGTGATGTTCGACAACCTGCCCTCGTCAATGGCGCAGATCAAGGCCGGCAAGCTCACCGCGCTGGCCGTGACCAGCGCGCAGCGCTCGCCGGCGCTGCCCGACATTCCGACGGTGGAGGAAGCGGGCGGCCCGACGCTCAAGGGCTTCGAGGCGAGCTCATGGTTCGGCCTGCTGGCGCCGGCCGGCACCTCGCCGGAGATCGTGAACCGGATTCAGCAGGAAGTGGCCAAGTCGCTCGGCACGCCGGCCATCAAGGAAAAGATGCTCGCGCAGGGCGCGATCCCGAGCGGCAATTCGCCGGCCGACTTCACGAAGCTCATTGCGAACGAGCACGTGAAGTGGGCAAAGGTCGTCAAGGACTCCGGCGCAAAGGTGGACTGACGACGACCTGCCTCAGGTGCTCCAGGTCACGTCCTTGTTGTCGGCCTGCGAGTCCTTGAGCATGTGAAGCAGGGGGGCTGCACGCTGGTGCAGTCCTACATGCTGCTTCTCGGCCTCGCTGGTGTGGCCTTCGACGGCATAGTCGTCGTTGTTGTGGGCATTGCTGCCTTCGCGGGCCAGCGCGGCCTCGAGCGCCGCAATGGCGCCGGGAATCTGCTCGACCGTGATGATGCCTTGCGGCGCCGGGGACTTGCCGACGATGTCGAGCAGCTGGCGCGCATGGACTTCGAGCATCACGAAGTCAGGAGCGGCCCGGGACTTGAAACGATAGAGCATGGTTGTGTTCACTCACTTGTAGATGTAGTCACGGGCAAAAGGGTACACCGATTGCGCGCCGCGCAAGACGCCTGCGCGCCCTACGTTGCCGTCAGGCTTTGTCGACAACATCTGATGCAAGGAGATCCATCCCTGCTCGAAACTCATGGCCGAGCCCGCGAGGTACAGGCGGTAGGCACGCAGCACGCGCTCGGCGTTTTCGGCCTGGCGGCCGCCGCTGCGCTGCAGCACCTCGCGCGCCGCGTCGAGTTGCGCCTCGAGGGCGTCGGACCAGGCCCAGAGCGTGCGCGCATAGTGCGGACGCAGGCTCTCGGTGTCGACCATCTCCAGGCCCGCGGCCGCGGTCTCGCGCAGCACGTGCGTCACGTGCAGCAGCTCGCCGCCGGGGAAAATGTACTTCTCGATGAAATCGCCCATGCCCGCGCCTAGCTGGCGGTAGTTGAGTTCGCCAGATGTGATGCCGTGGTTCATAACCAGGCCGCCGGGCTTGAGGAGCGAATGGATCTTGCGGAAGTAGGTCGGCATGTTGGCCGCACCCACATGCTCGAACATGCCGACCGAGGAGATCTTGTCGAAGGGCTGTTCGGCCGAGAGCTCGCGGTAGTCGCGCAGCTCGACGCGCACGCGGCCCTGCAGGCCTTTCTCTTCAATGAGGCGTTGCACGTAGGCATGCTGGTTCTTCGACAGCGTGATGCCGGTCGCATCGACGCCGTAGTGCTCGGCCGCCCACAGGAGCAGTGCGCCCCAGCCGGAGCCGATGTCCAGGTAGCGCTCGCCGGGCTGCAGCATGAGCTTCTTGCAGATGTGGTCGAGCTTGGCTTCCTGCGCCTCTGCCAGCGTGAGGTCGGGCGTGCGGAAGTAGGCGCATGAATAGACGCGGCGCGCATCGAGCCACAGCGCGTAGAAGTCGTCCGAGACGTCGTAGTGGAACTCGATCTGCGCCGCGTCCTTGCGCAGCGAATGCGAGCCGTGCGACTTGGCCCGGCGCTGCAGGCGGCTCCACCAACCGGTGTCGGTTTCGGCCGGGTTGCCGGGCAGCATGCCGACGGTGGCATCGATCAGGTCGCGCATGGCGCCCTCGATCTGCACCTTGCCCTCGACATAGGCCTCTCCGATGGCCCCCACCTGTCGGGCGGCCAGCTTGGCCAGCACCGCCCACTCCTTGAAGGCCAGCGTGACGCGGGCTCCCGCCTGGGCAACGCGCCGGCCATCCGGCAGCTCCAGCGCGATGGGAACAGGCAGCGAAGCCAGCTGCGACTCGATTTTGGGTATCAAGTTTTGCATGGGGCCCATGGTATTGATTTTTGCAAGTGTTTGCATCCCTGCCGCGCGGTCCCGCCGCGGGCCGTTGCCAAACCCGGATTGACAGCAAATCGTTTATGCCTAAACTATTCAATCATGAACAGCCTCAGTCCGCTCCAACCCGCTCCCGCCTCGGACCTCCAGCGCATCCTGTGCATCGGCGGCGGTCCGGCGGGCTTGTATTTCGCGCTGTTGATGAAAGCGCGCAACCCCGCGCTACAGATCACGGTCGTGGAGCGCAACAGGCCCTTCGACACCTTCGGCTGGGGCGTGGTGTTGAGTGATCAGACGCTGGGCAACCTCAAGGCGGCAGATGCCGAGACTGCGGCGCTGATCGGCAACGAGTTCCATCACTGGGACGACATCCAGGTCTTCTTCAAGGGCCGCCAGGTGCGTTCCGGCGGCCACGGCTTCTGCGGCATCGGGCGCAAACGCCTGCTCAACATCCTTCAAGAACGTTGCCTCGCACTGGGTGTCGACCTCGTGTTCGAAACCGACGCCACCGACGACCAGGCGATCGCCGCGCAGTACAAGGCCGACCTCGTGATCGCGAGCGACGGCCTCAACAGCCGCATCCGCCAGCGCTATGCCGATGTGTTCAAGCCCGATGTCGACCTGCGCAACTGCCGCTTCGTGTGGCTCGGCACGCACCAGACCTTCGACGCCTTCACCTTCGCCTTCGAACAGACCGAGCACGGCTGGTTCCAGGCGCATGCCTACCAGTTCGACGACAAGACCTCGACCTTCATCGTGGAGACACCCGAGGCTGTGTGGAAGGCGCACGGCCTCGACCAGATGGAGCAGCCCGAGGCCATCGCCTTCTGCGAGAAGCTGTTCGCCAAGTACCTCGGCGGCCACTCGCTCATCAGCAACGCCACGCACCTGCGCGGCTCGGCCAACTGGATCCGCTTCCCGCGCGTGGTGTGCGAACGCTGGACGCACCGCATCGACGTCGAAGGCCGCTCGGTGCCCGTCGTGCTGATGGGCGACGCCGCGCACACGGCACACTTCTCGATCGGCTCGGGCACCAAGCTCGCGCTTGAAGACGCGATCGACCTCGCGAACGAGTTCGAGCAGGGCGGCACCGTCGACCATGTGCTCGAAGGCTATGAGGCACGCCGCAGTGTCGAGGTGCTGAAGATCCAGAACGCCGCGCGCAACTCCACCGAGTGGTTCGAAAACGTGCCGCGCTACACCGGCATGCAGATCGAGCAATTCGCCTACTCGCTCCTCACGCGCTCGCAGCGCATCAGCCACGAGAACCTGCGCGTGCGCGACACGCAATGGCTCGGCGGCTACGAGCAATGGCTCGCGGGCGGCAAGGCGATGGCGCCGATGCTCATGCCCTACAAGGTGCGCGGGCTCACGCTGAAGAACCGCATCCTGGTCTCACCGATGGCGACCTACAGCGCGGTCGACGGCGTGCCGCAAGACTTCCTGCTGGTGCATCTGGGCGCACGCGCGCTCGGCGGCGCCGCGATGGTGTTCGTCGAAATGACGAGCCCGACGCCCGAAGGCCGCATCACGCCGGCCTGCACCGGCCTCTACAACGACGCGCAGCAAGCGGCCTTCAGGCGCATCGTCGATTTTGTGCACACGCAATCGAGCGCGAGGATCGCGATGCAGCTCGGCCACAGCGGCCCCAAGGGTTCGACGCGCGTCGGCTGGGAAGGCACCGACGAACCGCTCGAAGACGGCAACTGGCCGCTGCTCGGCGCCAGCGCATTGCCCTACGGCGAGCAGAACCAATTGCCGGCTGCCATCACGCGCGCCGAGATGGACACGCTGCGCGACCAGTTCGTCGACTCCACGCGACGCGCCGTCGAATGCGGCTTCGACTGGCTCGAACTGCATTGCGCGCACGGCTATCTGCTGTCGGCCTTCATCAGCCCGCTCACCAACCAGCGCACCGATGAATACGGCGGCGACATCGAAGCGCGCTGCCGCTACCCGCTCGAAGTGTTCCGCGCGATGCGCGCCGTGTGGCCGCAAGACAAGCCGATGAGCGTGCGCATTTCCGCGCACGACTGGGCGCCCGGCGGCAACACCGATGCGGACGCAGTCATCGTCGCACGACTCTTCAAGGAAGCCGGAGCCGATTTCATCGACGTGTCCTCGGGCCAGACCACGCGCGCCGCCAAGCCCGTCTACGGCCGCATGTACCAGACGCCGTTCTCCGATCGCATCCGCAACGAGGTCGGCATCTCGACCATCGCCGTGGGCGCGATCACCGATGCGGACCAGGCCAACAGCATCATCGCAGCCGGCCGCGCGGACCTCTGCGCCATCGCGCGCCCGCACCTCGCGGACCCCGCGTGGACGCTGCACGAAGCCGCCAAGCTGCAGAGCCGCGACGTCGACTGGCCCAAGCAGTACCTGAGCGGCCGCGACCAGATGTACCGCGAGATCGCCAAGCAGCAGCAAATCGCCGCGGCCACGAATGCGGCACTGGCGGCGCAGAACACCGAGGAGACACACTGACATGGACCTCGAAGCGCGCGCGCACAGCGAACACCCCGAAGCCTTGCGGCTCTGGCTGCGGTTGCTCACCTGCACCCAGCTCATCGAGAAGCAGGTGCGCAACGAACTGCGCTCGCAGTTCGCGACCACGCTGCCGCGCTTCGACCTGATGTCGCAACTCGAGCGCTCGCCCGACGGCCTCAAGATGAACGAGCTCTCGCGCCGGATGATGGTGACGGGCGGCAACGTCACCGGCATCACCGACCAGCTCGTGACCGAAGGGCTGGTCGAGCGCATCAACGTCGAGGGCGACCGCCGCGCCTGGCGCGTGCGCCTCACGGCACGCGGACGCAAGCTCTTCAACGACATGGCGCAACAGCACGAAGACTGGATCGTCGGGGCCTTCGCGGGCCTGACGGGCAAGGAGATCGCGCAGTTGCACAAGCTGCTCGGCAAGGTGAAGCAGCACTCACACAACCAATTGATGGCGGAGACCGAATGAAGCACTACATCGGCGCAGGCAATCCCATGCGCGCGCAATTCGAAGCAAAGGCAGCCTACAAGGCCGAGCACTTTGCATGGAGCTACGAGGCCGGCGTCGGCACCGTCACGCTGAACCGCCCTGAGCGCAAGAACCCGCTCACCTTCGATTCGTACGCCGAACTGCGCGACCTGTTCCGCGCGTTGAACTACGCGACCGACGTGAAGGCCATCGTCGTCACCGGCGCAGGCGGCAACTTCTGCTCGGGCGGCGACGTGCATGAAATCATCGGCCCGCTCACCGGCATGCGCATGCCCGAGCTGCTGGAGTTCACGCGCATGACGGGCGACCTGGTGAAGGCGATCCGCGCTTGTCCGCAACCGATCGTGGGTGCCATCGATGGCGTGTGCGCCGGTGCCGGCGCGATGATCGCGCTGGCCTGCGACCTGCGCTACGGCTCGCCGGCCACGCGCACCGCATTCCTCTTCACCCGCGTGGGCCTTGCCGGCGCGGACATGGGTGCCTGCGCATTGCTGCCGCGCGTGATCGGTCAGGGCCGCGCATCGGAACTGCTCTTTACCGGCCGCGCAATGACGGCGCAGGAAGGCCACGCCTGGGGCTTCTTCAACGCGTTGCACGAAAGCGATGCACTGCTCGAGGCCGCCACCAAGATGGCGCGCGAACTGGCCGAAGGCCCGAGCTTCGCGCACGGCATGACCAAGACAATGCTGGCGCAGGAATGGTCGATGACCATCGACCAGGCCATCGAGGCAGAAGCACAGGCACAGGCGATCTGCATGCAGACCGAAGACTTCAAGCGCGCCTATGAAGCCTTCGCTGCGAAGCGCAAGCCGGTGTTCGGTGGGGACTGAAGCCATGATGACGAAGATCCCGGCACCGCCTTCGACAGCGCATCTCGCGCTGCCGTTCTTCGATGAAGCCCATCGCTCGCTCGCACGTGACCTGCTGCCGTGGTGCGCAGCGCAGGAGATCGACGAGCGCGACGACCGCGCGGCCTGCCGCGAATGGGTGCGCCGCCTCGGCGACGGCGGCTGGCTGCGTTACGCCGTGCCCGGCAGCGCGGGCGGCGCGTTGGATCGCCTCGATTCGCGTGCACTCGTGCTGCTGCGCGAGACGCTCGGCTACCACTCGCCGCTCGCCGACTTCGCCTTTGCGATGCAGGGGCTGGGCAGCGGCGCGATCACGCTCACCGGCACGCCCGAGCAGCAATCGCAATACCTCACGGCGGTCGGCAAGGGCGAGAAGATCGCGGCCTTCGCACTGAGCGAACCCGATGCCGGTTCCGACGTCGCCGCGATGGCCATGCGCGCCGAACCCACGGCCGACGGCTGGCTGCTGAACGGCGAGAAAACCTGGATCAGCAACGGCGGCATCGCCGACTTCTACTGTGTGTTCGCGAAGACCGATCCAACCGGCGGCACGCGCGGCATCACCGTCTTCATCGTCGATGCGACCACGCCCGGCCTCGACACTTCCGAGCACATCGACGTGATGGCGCCGCACCCGCTCGCCACGCTGCACTTCGAGAACTGCGTGGTGCCGCGCACGGCGCAGCTCGGTGAACTCAACGGCGGCTTCAAGCTCGCGATGCGCACGCTCGACATCTTCCGAGCATCGGTGGCTGCGGCCGCACTCGGCATGGGACGTCGCGCACTCGCCGAAGCCATCGCACACGCGAAGGGTCGCCGCATGTTCGGCCAGACGCTCGCGGACTTCCAGCTCACGCAGGCCAAGCTCGGCGAGATGGCCGCGCTGATCGACAGCGCCGCATTGCTCACTTACCGCGCCGCCTGGATGCGCGACGATGCCGAGCAACGTGGTGCAGCGGCAGTGGGCGATGTCTCCGCCGCCGCCGCGATGGCCAAGATGTGCGCCACCGAAAACGCAAGCCGCGTGATCGACATGGCACTGCAGATGCACGGCGGCCTCGGCGTGAAGGTTGGCACGAAGATTGAAAGCCTCTACCGCGACATCCGCTCGCTGCGCATCTACGAAGGCGCGACGGAAGTCCAACAACTGATCATTGGCAAATCCGTTCTGCGGGGATAAATACCGTGTCTGCCCAAGTCGACCGCTTCGTTCACGACCGCCTGCCGCCTGCCGAGCAGTTGCCGGTCTTTCGCTACGACCTGCCCGAGCTGCAGCTGCCCGACCAGTTGAACCTCGTGGAGGAGCTGCTGGACAAGGCCGACGCCAAGGGCTTCGGCGGCAAGCCGATGCTGCGCTCGCCAGCCGGCACGCTCACGTACAACCAGGCCGCGGTCGAAGTCAATCGCATCGCGCAGGTGCTGACGGAGGACCTCGGGCTCGTGCCCGGCAACCGCGTGCTGCTGCGAGGCGGCAACTCGGTGGCGATGGCGCTCGCGTGGCTCGCGGTGGTGAAGGCCGGGTTGATCGCGGTAGCGACGATGCCGTTGCTGCGCGCGAAGGAACTCGGCGAGATCATCGAGAAGGCGCGCCCTGTTGCCGCGTTGTGCGACGGACGTCTGCTCGATGAGTTGGTGATCGCGCAGAAGGAGCACCCGGTGCTCGCGACAGTCATCGCATTCAACAAGCCCGATGCGGTGGACTCGCTCTCCGCACGCGCCGCAGGCAAGAGCGGTGTGTTCACTGCATGCCCTACCGCGGCCGACGACATCGCATTGCTCGCATTCACATCAGGTACCACGGGCAAGCCCAAGGCGCCCGTCACCACGCACCGCGACGTGCTCGCGATGTGCGAGACCTGGCCACGCCATGTGCTCAAGGCGCGCAGCGACGACATCGTGGTGGGCTCGCCGCCGCTGGCCTTCACCTTCGGGCTCGGCGGCTTGCTGGTGTTCCCGATGTGGGCCGGTGCCTCGGTGTATTTCGCCGATGCACCGTTCACGCCCGAGGGGCTGGTGAAGCTCATCAACGAGGTCGGTGCGACCATCTGCTACACGGCGCCCACGTTCTACCGCCAGATGGCGCCTTTCGTTCGGCAGCACGGCATGCCGAGCCTGCGCATCAGCGTGAGCGCGGGCGAAGCTTTGCCGGACGCGACGCGCCAGCTCTGGAAGGAAGCCACAGGCATCGAGATGCTCGACGGCATCGGCGGCACCGAGGTGTTTCACATCTACATCTCCGCAGCGGGCAGTGACGTGCGCAAGGGTGCCGTCGGCAAGGCGGTGCCCGGCTTCACCGCGAAGGTGGTGGACGACAAGGGCAACGAGGTGCCGCACGGCACCGTCGGCAAGCTCGCGTTGCAGGGGCCGGTCGGCTGCCGGTACCTGGACGATCCGCGCCAGGCCGACTACGTGAAGAACGGCTGGAACTATCCCGGTGATTCGTTCGTGCAGGACGACGACGGCTATTTCTTCTACCAGGCCCGCGCCGACGACATGATCATCACGGCCGGCTACAACGTCGGCGGCCCAGAGGTCGAGGACGCCCTGCTCAAGCACCCCGCGGTGGCCGAGTGCGGCGTGATCGGCAAGCCCGATGCCGACCGCGGCATGATCGTGAAAGCTTTCTGCGTGCTCAAGCCCGGCAACGAAGGCGATGCGGCCCTGGTAAAGGCGCTGCAGGACCATGTGAAGGCCAGCATCGCGCCGTTCAAATACCCGCGTGAGATCGAATTCGTGGCCACGCTGCCGCGCACGGAAACCGGCAAGCTCCAGCGATTCAAACTGAGACAACTCAACAACAGCACACCATGATCAACAAACTCCTGCAGCCCGAGGGCTGGTTGCCTCCGAAGGGCTATGCGAACGGCGTCGCCGCGCGCGGCACCATGCTGTTCGTCGGCGGCCAGATCGGCTGGAATGCGCAGCAGCAATTCGAGTCGGACGACTTCATCGAGCAGTGCGGCCTCGCGCTGCGCAACATCGTCGAAGTGCTGCGCGCGGGCGGCGCGGGCCCGGAGCACATGGTGCGCATGACCTGGTATGTGACCGACCGCGACGAATACAGCCGCCGGCTCGCCGAGCTCGGTCCGGTCTATCGCGATGCAATGGGGCGCAACTTTCCGGCGATGACCTGCGTGCAGGTGGCCGCGCTGGTGGAGCATCGCGCGAAGGTCGAGATCGAAGTCACGGCGGTCATTCCGGACTGATCGTTTTTCTTCGCCACGCCGTCGTCAGTCGACGGCGTGCGCGTAGCGCTTGCGGTACTCCGCCGGCGTGATGCCGATCTGACGCTGGAACGCGCGCCGCAACGTGTCGGCATCGGCAAATCCGCATCGGGCCGCCACCTGTTTCGGCGCAGCATCCCCGGCCTCGAGCAGGCGGCGCGCGGCGGAAACACGAACGCCTTCCACCCAAGCCGCTGGCGTAGCTCCGACCTCTTGCATGAAGAGCCGTGCGAAGTGGCGAGGGCTCAGGCTCATGCGTCCGGCAAGGTGAGCGACGCTGTGGTCTTCCGCAGGGTTCGCCGCGATCCAGCGCTGCACTTCCTGCAAGGCTGATCGACCCATGGGCGCGGCTTCGCCCTTGCGGCTGAATTGCATCTGGCCACCCGGGCGCTTAAAGAACATCACGAGCTGGGCGGCGACTTTCATGGCGATCTCGCGGCCAAGATCTTCCTCGACGAGCGCGAGCGACAGGTCAAGGCCTGCGGTCACGCCGGCCGCCGTGCGCAAGCGGCCATCGCGCACGTGGATCGCATCGGCATCGACCTGCACGGCGGGGAAGGCTTCTGCAAGCTGATCGGCCACCGCCCAGTGCGTCGTGACTCGCCTGCCGTCGAGCAACCCTGCCTGCGCCAGCACGAAGGCGCCGCTGCAGACCGAACCGAAACGGCGCGCCTTGGGTGTGAGTTGGCGCAGCCATGCGGTGACGTCGAGGTTGGTCGCTGCGCCCGCAGCGTGCGGCGTGCCCGCCACCAGGAGCGTGTGAATCGGCTCACCGATGTCCTCGCCGATGACAGCATCGGGCATGAGCCGCACGCCCGACGAACTGCGGATCGGGCCCGGCTGGCTCGCGATGACCCGCAGCCGGTAGGCCTCGGTGCGCGCCTGCACGTTCGCCTCGGCGAACACGTCGAGCGGACCGGAGACGTCCAGCAGCTGAACGCCGGGCATGGCGAGGATCGCGATGGTCTTGGTGGTGCGCATGGCTGGTTGTTTCTCTGCGTCTCTTTCGTCGGCGCAATGGCAGAAATTGCCGCTTCACGTCTGTTGGAGACAATGTAGCCCACTCCTAAAGTTGTTCTCACACTCACAGGAGAAGTCCACATGGCTTTGACGACAACGATCGAAGGGGTCCGCATCCCCGACAGCAAGCTCGCGGGCGAAATCACCGAACTGGTCCGCGACACGGCGCCCCCGCTGCTGTTTCACCACTCCAGCCGGGTTTACTACTTCGGCGCACTGGCCGGCAAGCACCGCGGCCTGACCTTCGACCCGGAGCTGCTCTATGCGGGCGCGATGTTCCACGACATGGGCCTGGTGAAGGCGCACAGCAGCGCGAACGAGCGCTTCGAGGTCGATGGGGCGAACGTGGCACGCGATTTCCTGCGTGGTCACGGGATCTCGCAGCAGGACGTCGACCTCGTCTGGACCGCGATCGCGCTCCACACGACGCCCGGAATTCCACAACATATGCACCCGGTCGTGGCACTGGTGACGGCCGGCGTCGAGATGGACGTGCTGGGACTGACCTATCCGGAGTACAGCGAAGCCGAGCGCACACAGGTCGTGCATGCGCACCCGCGCACCGAGCACTTCAAGGAAGACATCATCCAGGCCTTCTACGACGGCCTCAAACACAAGCCGGAGACCACCTTCGGCAACGTGAAGGCCGATGTGATCGCGGACAAGGAGCCGCATTTCCATCGCGGCAATTTCTGCAGCGTGATTCGCTGCTCAGCCTGGCACGGCTGAAATCGGGGGCTGGAGAAATAAAAAAGCCCTCGTTGCGAGGGCTCGATTTATTCAATTCACCGACCAAAGAAAAAAGGCCCTTTGAAATTCAAAGGGCCTTTTAAATTGGTTGCGCGAGCAAGATTTGAACTTGCGACCTTTGGGTTATGAGCCCAACGAGCTACCAGGCTGCTCCATCGCGCGGCAAGATGGAATTATAACTTATTCTGCAGCGCCTTGCTCGGCATCTGCTTCTTTAATTTCAGGACGGTCGACCAGTTCGACCAGAGCCATCGGCGCGTTGTCGCCCACGCGGAAGCCCATTTTCAGGATGCGCGTGTAGCCGCCCGGACGTGCCGCGAAACGCGGGCCCAGATCGGCGAAGAGCTTGACGACGCTGTCACGGTCGCGCAGGCGGTCGAAGGCCAGGCGCTTGTTGGCGAGCGTGGGCTTCTTGGCGAGCGTGATCATCGGTTCGATGACGCGACGCAGTTCCTTGGCCTTGGGGACCGTGGTCTTGATGACTTCATGCTCGATGAGCGAATTCATCATGTTCTGCAGCATCGCCAGGCGATGCGAGCTGGTGCGGTTGAGTTTGCGAAGTCCGTGTCCGTGACGCATGGTGCTTTTCCTTTACTTTATTAAACAGGCAGCCGTATCAGGCACTGCCTGGGCACGAGCCCTCAGGGGCTCAATTCAAAAATCAACGCTTGTCGAGACCGGCTGGCGGCCAGCTTTCAAGCTTCATACCCAAGGTCAGGCCGCGCGAAGCGAGGACTTCCTTGATTTCGTTGAGCGACTTGCGACCCAGGTTCGGGGTCTTGAGCAACTCGTTCTCGGTGCGCTGGATCAGGTCACCGATGTAGTAGATATTTTCGGCCTTCAGGCAGTTGGCCGAACGCACGGTGAGCTCGAGCTCGTCGACAGGGCGCAGCAGGATCGGATCGAATTGCTGTGCGCTGCGCGGTGCCGGTGCATCGAATGCAGCCAGTTCGCCGCCTTCCAGCTGTGCGAACACCGCGAGCTGCTCGACGAGGATTTTAGCCGAGGCGCGAACCGCATCTTCAGCGGTGATGGCACCGTTGGTTTCGATCTCGACCAGGAGCTTGTCCAGGTCGGTACGTTGTTCGACACGGGCGCTCTCGACCGTGTAGCTCACGCGCTTGACAGGCGAGAACGACGCGTCGAGGACGATGCGGCCAATCGACTTGGTCGGCTCGTCGGCGTAGCGGCGCATCGTGCCGGGCACATAACCGCGACCCTTTTCGACCTTGATCTGCATGTCGAGCTTGCCGCCTTGCGACAGGTGCGCGATCACGTGGTCAGGGTTGATGATTT
Source organism: Variovorax boronicumulans (assembly GCF_030812215.1). Lineage (GTDB taxonomy): Bacteria > Pseudomonadota > Gammaproteobacteria > Burkholderiales > Burkholderiaceae_C > Variovorax > Variovorax boronicumulans_C. The sequence continues at coordinate 171,044 of NZ_JAUSSG010000013.1, forward strand.
CCACGTCGTGCGGGGTCTGGATGTCCGACGCCAGGACCGGGCCTTCGCCGTCCTTGCGCAGGCTCAGCGTGACTTCGTCGCGGTTGTGGAGCTTGAACACCACGCCCTTGAGATTCAGAAGGATGTTGACGACATCTTCCTGCACGCCGTCGATCGACGAGTACTCATGCAGAACGCCAGCGATCGTGACTTCGGTGGCCGAGTAGCCGACCATGGACGACAGCAGAACGCGACGCAGCGCGTTGCCGAGCGTGTGGCCGTAGCCGCGCTCGAAAGGCTCGAGCGTCACCTTGGCCTTGTTGGCGGCAAGTTGCTCGACCTGGATGGTCTTGGGTTTCAGCAGGGTGGTTTGCATGCAGACTTCCTCTCAATACCCCCGGCTCGTTACACCGGTAAGGCTGGTGAAGCACCTGACCCGCAACGAAGCACGGGGCAGGAACGTGAACAACAAAAACTTGTTGCCCGCACACGCGAGGTGCGCGGGAACAAAAAAATCAACGCGAATACAGTTCGACGATCAGCGATTCGTTGATGTCGGCTGCGAATTCGTCGCGATCGGGCACCTTCTTGAAGGTACCTTCGGCCTTGTCGGCGTTCACTTCGACCCAAGCCGGGATACCGACTTGCTGGGCCAGCTGGAGCGCTTCGGCAATGCGGGTCTGCTTCTTGGACTTGTCGCGCACGGCGATCACGTCACCGGTCTTGACCAGGTACGACGGGATGTTGACCGACTGGCCGTTCACCGTGATCGCCTTGTGCGACACGAGTTGACGTGCTTCAGCGCGGGTCGAGCCGAAGCCCATGCGGTAGACGACGTTGTCCAGGCGCGATTCGAGAATGAACAGCAGGTTGGCGCCGGTATTGCCACGGCGGCGGTCGGCTTCTTCGAAGTAGCGGCGGAATTGCTTTTCCAGCACGCCGTACATGCGCTTGACCTTCTGCTTTTCACGCAGTTGCAGACCATAGTCCGAGGTGCGCTGACCCGAAGTGCGACCGTGCTGGCCTGGCTTGGAATCGAACTTGGCCTTGTCTTGAATCGAACGACGGGCGCTCTTCAGGAACAGGTCGGTGCCTTCACGGCGGGAAAGTTTGGCCTTGGGGCCGAGGTAGCGTGCCACGAGTATTCCTTTGTGTATCTGCCGCAGTTGCCTGCGGGAGCCATCGGCGAAACGCTGATGGCGGTGGGCTTAGTTAAAAAACAAATGCGCAGCCGCTCGAAAGCTGGCTGCGCCTTGCGGACTGACGATCAGATGCGGCGACGCTTCTGGGGACGGCAGCCGTTGTGCGGAACGGGCGTCACGTCGGCAATGGAATTGATCCGGATGCCGAGCGCAGCCAGTGCGCGCACCGACGATTCGCGACCGGGGCCCGGGCCCTTGATCTCGACGTCGAGGTTCTTGATACCTTGTTCGACAGCAGCACGGCCGGCCACTTCGGAAGCGACCTGCGCAGCGAACGGGGTCGACTTGCGCGAGCCCTTGAAGCCCTGGCCACCCGACGAAGCCCACGACAGAGCGTTGCCCTGGCGATCGGTGATCGTGATGATGGTGTTGTTGAACGAGGCATGCACGTGGGCGATACCGTCCGCAACGTTCTTGCGAACCTTCTTGCGAACGCGCTGTGCGGCGTTGTTTGCAGGTGCTTTAGCCATGCTGGTCTATCCTTATTTCTTCAGGGACTGCGCAGCCTTGCGCGGACCCTTGCGGGTGCGAGCATTGGTGCGCGTGCGCTGGCCGCGCATCGGCAGGCCGCGACGGTGACGGAAGCCGCGATAGCAGCCGATGTCCATCAAACGCTTGATGTTCATCGTCGTCTCGCGACGCAGATCGCCTTCGATCGTGAACAGAGCGATCTGATCGCGGATCTTCTCGAGATCGGCGTCGGTCAGATCCTTGATCTTCTTCGAATATTCGATGCCGCTCGCTTCGCAGATTTGACGGGCGCGGGTGCGACCGATACCGAAAATGGCGGTCAGGCCGATTTCAGCGTGCTTGTGCGGCGGGATGTTGATGCCAGCAATACGTGCCATGTGCGTCCTCTAATACTCTTCAATCAACCCTGGCGCTGCTTGTGGCGCGGGTCGGTGCAAATCACACGCACCACACCTTTACGGCGGATGACCTTGCAATTACGGCAGATGGTTTTGACCGAAGCCGAAACTCTCATTTCATTCTCCTAAAACTGTTTAACGTGGCGGACTACCGCCCGATCTCGATACTGAAGCTCACAGCCCTACGATGTCTTGAAGTTCGCCTTCTTCAGCAGCGATTCGTACTGCTGGGACATCATGTAGTTTTGCACCTGGGCCATGAAGTCCATCGTGACGACCACGATGATCAGCAGGGAGGTACCACCGAAGTAGAACGGCACGTTGTACTTCAGGATCAGGAACTCGGGCAGCAGGCAGACGAAGGTGATGTACACCGCGCCAGCCAACGTCAGGCGAACCAGAATCTTGTCGATATAGCGAGCGGTCTGGTCACCCGGGCGAATGCCAGGAATGAATGCACCACTCTTCTTCAGGTTGTCGGCCGTTTCCTTGCTGTTGAACACGAGTGCCGTGTAGAAGAAGCAGAAGAAAACGATCGCGGCAGCGTACAGCAGCACGTAGATCGGCTCGCCCGGACGCAGCGCGTTGGCGATGTCCTTGATCCAGCGGAAACCGCCTTCACCGGTACTGAACCAGCCGACCACCGTTGCCGGCAGCAGGATGATCGATGAGGCAAAGATCGGCGGGATCACGCCAGCCATGTTCAGCTTCAAGGGCAGGTGCGACGACTGGCCGCCATAGACCTTGTTGCCGACCTGGCGCCGCGCATAGTTCACGAGGATCTTGCGCTGGCCGCGTTCGACGAACACCACGAAGTAGGTGACCAGCACCACGACCGCGATGATGAAGAGCGCAACGATCGGATTCATCGCACCGGTGGTCACCAGCGAACCAAGACCTGCCACAGCACTCGGCAAACCTGCCGCGATACCTGCAAAGATCAGGATCGAGATGCCGTTGCCCAAGCCACGTTCGGTGATCTGCTCGCCGAGCCACATCAGGAACATCGAACCTGCGGTCAGGCTCACCATCGCGGTGATGCGGAAGCCGAAACCGGGGGCGATCACCAGACCGGCCGACGATTCGAGAGCCACTGCAATGCTGAACGACTGGAACAGAGCCAAGCCCAGCGCGCCGTAGCGCGTGTACTGCGTGATCTTGCGGCGGCCGGCCTCGCCTTCCTTCTTCAATTGCTCGAAGGTCGGAAGCACGTAGGTCATCAGCTGCATGATGATCGACGCCGAGATGTACGGCATGATCCCCAACGCGAACACGGTGAAACGCGACAGCGCCCCGCCCGAGAACATGTTGAACAGGCTCAGAATGCCGCCCTGCTGGCCCTGGAAGAGCGCGGCCAGCTGGTCCGGGTTGATACCCGGCACAGGAATGTGCGCGCCAATCCGGTAGACCACGAGCGCGAGCAGCAAAAAGACGAGCCGACGACGAAGGTCGCCGAACTTGCCTGTTTTTGCGATCGTTGCCGCGTTAGTTGCCACGAAGAACTTCTTTCAGTCCGATGGTGATCAGGCGACGCTGCCGCCGGCTGCTTCGATTGCAGCCTTGGCGCCAGCCGTTGCACCCACGCCCGTCAGCTTGACGGCCTTGGTGAGTTCACCGGTCTTGACGATCTTGACGACCTTGGCGAGCTGGCCCACGAGGCCGGCTTGCTTCAGCGCCAAGACATCCACTTCGGCCAGGCCGAGCTGCTCGAGAGCAGTCAGCGTGACTTCGGCGTTGAACTTCAGCAGGTGCGACTTGAAACCACGCTTGGGCAGGCGACGTTGCAGCGGCATCTGGCCGCCTTCGAAACCAACCTTGTGGAAGCCACCAGCACGCGACTTCTGGCCCTTGTGACCGCGACCTGCGGTCTTGCCGATGCCCGAGCCGATACCGCGGCCAACGCGGCGCTTGGCGTGCTTGGCGCCGGCTGCCGGCTTGATGCCATTGAGTTCCATATCAGTCTCTCTTACAGAACTTTGACCAGATAACTGATCTTGTTGATCATGCCGCGCACCGCCGGGGTGTCCTGCAGCTCGCTCACGCTGTTGAGCTTGCGCAGGCCGAGGCCACGCACGGTCGCGCGATGCGATTCCTTGGTGCCAATCGGGCTCTTGACCAATTGCACCTTGAGGGTTTGTTGTTGCGTCGTCATTTGAATGCTTCTTTCAGGCTTGCGCTTAAGCGAAGATTTCTTCGACAGTCAGGCCACGCTTGGCAGCCACTGAGGACGCGGTCGTCGAGTTCTTCAACCCGTCGAGCGTGGCGCGAACCATGTTGTAGGGGTTCGACGAACCATGGCTCTTGGCCACGATGTCGGTGATGCCCATCACTTCGAACACGGCGCGCATCGGGCCGCCGGCGATGATGCCGGTACCCTTGGGAGCCGGGTACATCACGACCGTGGAGGCGCCGTGGTGACCTTGCACCTGGTGATGCAGCGTGCCGTTCTTGATCGGGGCCTTGAACAGGTTGCGACGGGCTTCTTCCATCGCCTTCTGCACTGCAGCGGGCACTTCCTTGGACTTGCCCTTGCCCATGCCGACGCGGCCATCGCCATCGCCGACCACGGTCAGTGCTGCGAAACCGAGGATACGACCACCCTTCACCACCTTGGTGACGCGGTTGATCGCGATCATCTTCTCGCGCAAACCGTCCTCAGGACCTTCGTTCTGCGTTCTTGCTTGAATCTTTGCCATTTTGAATCTCGTGTCCGATTAGAACTGCAGACCGGCTTCGCGGGCTGCCTCGGCCAGCGCCTTGACGCGGCCGTGGTAGGCGAAACCTGCGCGATCGAAAGCAACCTTCTCGACGCCGGCAGCCTTCGCCTTTTCAGCGATGCGCTTGCCGATGGCGATGGCTGCGGCGGCATTGCCACCCTTGCCCGAGCCGCCGAGCGAGGCCCGCACTTCGGCTTCGGCCGTCGATGCGGTTGCGATCACCTTGGTACCGTCGTCGGAGATGACGGTGGCATAGATGTGCAGGTTGGTGCGGTTCACCGTCAGACGGGCCACACCCTGCGTCGCGATGCGGATGCGGGTCTGGCGCGAGCGGCGAAGACGCTGTGCTTTTTTGGTCAACATCATTTTGCTGCCCCTTACTTCTTCTTGGTCTCTTTGATCACGATCTTCTCGTCCGAATAACGGATGCCCTTGCCCTTGTAAGGCTCAGGCGGACGAACAGCGCGGATCTCAGCGGCGATTTGACCAACGCGCTGACGGTCAGCACCCTTGATCACGATTTCGGTCGGGGTCGCGGTGGCCACCGTGATGCCTTGCGGCATGTCGATGTTGACCGGGTGCGAATAACCGACTTGCAGGTTCAACTTGTTGTTGGACGCTGCGGCCTTGTAGCCGACGCCGACCAGGTTGAGCTTCTTCTCGAAGCCCTTGGTCACGCCAACCACCATGTTGTTCACCAACTGACGGATCGTGCCGCTCATCGCATTCGCTTCACGCGATTCGTTGGCGGGCTCGAAGCTCAGCTTGCCGTCATTGCTGACGACCTTGACCAGGGGGTTGCGTGCAAGGTTGAGCGTGCCGCCCGTGCCCTTGACGCTGATCTGGTCTTCCTTGATCGACACATCCACGCCTGCGGGGATGGTGACCGGCATTTTTCCTACTCGGGACATTTCAGTGACTCCTCGATGTCTCGGTTAGGCGACGTAGCACAGAACTTCGCCACCGACACCGGTAGCGCGTGCCTTGCGGTCGGTCATCACGCCCTTGGGGGTCGTGACGATCGCAACGCCGAGGCCGTTCTGGACTTGCGGAATGGAAGTGCTGGCCTTGTAGACACGCAGGCCGGGGCGGCTCACGCGCTCAATGCGCTCGATGACCGGACGGCCAGCGTAGTACTTCAGCGAGATTTCAAGTTCGCTCTTGCCGGCTTCGGTCTTGACCTGGAAGCCGTCGATGTAGCCCTCGTCCTTGAGGACTTGTGCGATCGCGATCTTCACCTTCGAAGACGGGACCGACACGGTGGGCTTCGCCACCATCTGCGCGTTACGGATACGCGTCAGCAGGTCGGCAATGGGATCACTCATGCTCATGTTGTTTGCTCCTGCCTGGCTTACCAGCTGGCCTTGGTGACACCGGGGATGTCGCCGTTGAAAGCCAGTTCGCGGATCTTGGCGCGGGCCAGACCGAATTGACGGAAGGTGCCACGGGGGCGACCGGTGATTTCACAGCGGTTGCGCTGACGCGTGGGGTTCGCGTTGCGCGGGAGCTTCTGCAGGCCCAGGCGGGCAGCAGCGCGCTCTTCGTCGCTCTTCTTCACGTCGTTGGAAATTGCCTTCAGTTCCGCGTGCTTCGCAGCGAACTTGGCAACCAGCTTGTCGCGCTTGAGTTCGCGCTGGATCAAAGATGCTTTAGCCACAGATCACCTCAGTTCTTGAACGGGAAACGGAAGCCAGCGAGAAGCGCCTTGGCTTCTTCGTCGGTCTTGGCCGTCGTCGTGATGCTGATATTGAGACCGCGCAGGGCATCGACCTTGTCGTACTCGATCTCAGGAAAAATGATCTGTTCCTTGACGCCGATGTTGTAGTTGCCACGGCCATCGAACGCACGGCCAGAAATGCCGCGGAAGTCGCGAACACGCGGCAGCGCGATGGTCACGAAACGGTCCAGGAACTCATACATCTGCACGCCACGCAGCGTGACCATGCAGCCGATCGGCTGGTTTTCGCGGATCTTGAAACCGGCGATAGCCTTCTTCGACTTGGTGACCACGGGCTTCTGGCCGGCGATCTTGGTCAGGTCGGCGACAGCGTTGTCGAGAACCTTCTTGTCGGCGACTGCTTCACCCACACCCATGTTCAGGGTGATCTTGGTGAGGCGGGGGACCTGCATCGGCGACTTGTAGCCGAACTTTTCCGTCAGGTCTTTCGCGATCTTTTCGCGATAGTGTTGTTGGAGACGTGCCATGTGAGTACCTCTTAGGCGAACTTGATTTCGTCGCCGCTGGACTTGAAGACGCGAACAGCCACGCGCTTGCCGTCAGCACCCTGGGTGATCTTGATGCCCACGCGATCGGCCTTGCCGGTCGCGGCATTGAAGATCGCCACATTGGATTGGTGAATGGGCATGGACTTCTCGACGATGCCACCGGTCGTACCCTTGAGCGGGTTCGGCTTGGTGTGCTTCTTGACGAGGTTCAGGCCTTCGATGACGACATGCGAGTCGTCCTTGCGAAGCGAGACGGTGCCGCGCTTGCCCTTGTCACGACCGGCCAACACGATGACCTGGTCGCCTTTGCGAATCTTGTTCATGGCGTTGTTGTCCTTACAGAACTTCGGGTGCCAGCGACACGATCTTCATGAACTTCTCGGTGCGCAGCTCGCGCGTGACCGGTCCGAAGATGCGGGTGCCGATGGGCTCCAGCTTGGCGTTGAGCAACACTGCTGCGTTGCCGTCGAACTTGACGAGCGAGCCGTCGGCGCGACGGATGCCCTTGGCGGTGCGGACCACCACTGCACTGTAGATCTCGCCCTTCTTGACGCGACCACGCGGAGCGGCTTCCTTGATGCTGACCTTGATGACGTCGCCCACGCTGGCGTAACGCCGCTTGGAGCCACCGAGCACCTTGATACACAGGACGGATTTCGCGCCTGTGTTGTCGGCCACTTCGAGCCGGGATTCAGTTTGGATCATTTCTTGATATTCCCAACTTGTACCGATGAGCCTCCAGGAGGGAGACACCGCGGTCAGTCTTGGGCCCGTCGTTGGCACCTCGAACCACTCGAGGCACTTCCGCTTTGGGCTGAAAGCTTCGCCTTTTGGAAGCGAAGCCCGCGATTATTGCAGGCACTTCTGCCGATGTCAACCGACCGATTACATCACTGCGCGCTGGCACTAGACTCCGGGGCGTGCGCGCCACTGTCAGAACCCATCTTTCGCCTCCGTCTTCCACTCGCCGCAGCCTTCTGGGAGGCGCAGCTGCCGCGCTGGCGTTGGGCCTCGCGGGCTGCGGGAGCGCAACGCCGATCCCGGACACCGGCCGACTGCGGCGCGTCGCCGAGGCGCGCTGGGCGCACCGGCTACATATAGAAGGGACCACAGCGGGCGGCCTCTCCGGCATCGACTACGACGCCTCGCGAGGTGAGTACCTGCTCATCAGCGATGACCGGTCAGACCTGGCACCCGCTCGTTACTACACCGCCCGCTGGCCCCAGCCGCAAGCCGCTCAGCCAGAGCCGACGGGCGTTGTTCAACTGCAACGCCCCGGCGGTGGCCCCTGGCCCGACCGCCGCCACGCGGTCGAGGGACTCCCGGTTCCCGACCCCGAAGCCATCCGCCTGCGCCCGTCCACCGGCACCTTGCTCTGGACCAGCGAAGGCGACATCGCTCGATGTTTCGGCCCCGCACTGTATGAATCGACGCGTGACGGCCGCTTTTTGCGCGAGTTCGCCTTGCCCGCCATGTTCACGCCCGATCCGGCCCAGCGCCACGGCCCGCGCGACAACCTGACGTTCGAGGGCATCGGCCTCACGCCAGACGGCCGTTTCGCTTGGCTGTCGATGGAAAACGCCCTGATCCAGGATGGCCCCATCCCCACCACCCGCGCGCCCGGCGGCCCGTGCCGCTTCACCCAGGTCGACCTGGAAACCGGCCAGGCCACCCGCCAGATCGCCTACATTCCCGACGCCATCCCCCTGCGCCCTCTCATCCCCGGCAGTTATGCCGACAACGGTGTGAGCGAAATATTGATGCTCGATGCGCATCGCATGCTGGTCCTCGAACGCGCCTATGCCACCGGGGCCGGCAACTCGCTGCGCCTCTATGAAATAGACACCCGCGCCGCCAGCGACGTGCTTCAGGTCGACGCGCTCGCGCCAGGCAACCACCGGCCCGCCCCCAAGACCCTGGTGGCCGACTTCGCCGCGCTCGGCCTCTCCCGCCTGGACAACACCGAGGGCATGTGCTGGGGACCGCCGCTGGCCAACGGCAACCGCCTGCTGGTGGTCGTGAGCGACGACAATTTCAATCCGCTGCAAGTGACCCAGTTCGCCGCCTTCGAATACATCGACCGACCATGACCATCGCCGTGACCTTCCTGCCCCGCACCGCCCCCGCGCCGCTGCCGCCCGTCGCCTTCATCGGCGGCGGCAACATGGCCAGCGCCATCATCGGCGGACTGATCCAGCAAGGCACCCCGGCCGACGCGTTCGAGGTGGTCGAGCCCTTCGAGGCGGCCCGCACGAAGCTCGCGCAGTCCTTCGGCATCACGGCGCAGGCCGAGGCCGGCGAGGCGCTTTCGCGTTGCGCCGTCGTGGTGTGGGCAGTCAAGCCGCAGACCTTCGCCGAAGCCGCCAAACCAGTGCGCACCTTTGCCGCGGACGCGCTCCACCTGAGCGTGGCCGCGGGCATTCCGTCGGACAGCATCGCCCGCTGGTTGGGCACGGAACGCGTGGTGCGCGCCATGCCCAACACGCCCGCGCTGGTCGGCCAGGGCATGACCGGCCTGTTCGCGCGGCCGGACGTCACCGGCGCCGATCGCGCACTCGTCGGCCAGTTGCTGACGCCCACGGGCGAGCTGCTCTGGGTCGATGCCGAGCCGGCGCTCGATGCGGTCACCGCCATGTCCGGCTCGGGCCCGGCCTACGTGTTCTATTTCATCGAGGCGATGACCGAGGCCGGCGTCGAGATGGGCCTCACGCCCGACCAGGCCCAGCGCCTGGCCATCGGCACCTTCACCGGCGCCTCGGCGCTGGCGCACAGCGCGACCGAGCCGCCCTCGGTGCTGCGCGAGCGCGTGACCTCCAAAGGCGGCACGACCTACGCGGCGATCACCTCGCTGGAAGGCGCGGACGTCAAGGCCCAGTTCAAGACCGCCATCCGGGCCGCGCAGAAGCGGGCGGCCGAACTGGGCGAGGAATTCGGGCGCGGCTGAGCCCGATCAGGCCGCCAGTGCGCGGGGCCCGAGAAAGAACAACCACTCGGCCGCCAGCGTGACGGTGCCGTCCTCGAGTTCGAGCAGCACCTCTTCCTTCAGCAGGAAACCGTCATCCCCCTTGGGCGTAGCACCGAGGATGCGCACCCGTGCCCGAAAGCGCGCACCCACAGGCATCGGCCTGACGAAGCGCAGGCGGTCGAAGCCATAGTTCAGCGCGTGGTTCGAATCGAACGGCAGCAGCGTGCGCATGGCCTCGCCGGTCAGTCGGATCAGGTGCGAGACCTGGAAGAAGCCCGGCACGATCGTTCCGCCGTAGTTCGCCTCGCGGGCCGCGCGCTCCGGATCGAGGTGGATCCACTCGCCTTCGCCATCGCCCGAGAGCACTGCGTACCGGCCGACCATCTCCTGCGTGATGACGTGCCACTCGGACAGGCCCTCCTGGCCGATCTTCTGCGTCAGGCGGTCGAGCATGCGTGGCTCCTTCAACGGATGGCGTAGCCGGCGACGACACCAACAAACACCGTGAACCCCAGCCAGTGATTCAGCCTGAACGCCTTGAAGCAGCCGTCGCGCGTGCGATCGCGAATCAACCGCCAGTGCCAGAGCGCCTGCCCCGCCGCGATGGCGATCCCTGCGAAGAACAACATGCCCAGCGACCGGCTGGCACCGGCCCACGCCCACACCGCCAGGAAGATCGCGTAGCTCAGCATCACCGCCGCCACGTCGAAGCGCCCGAAGGTGATGGCCGAGGTCTTCATGCCGATCTTGAGGTCGTCGTCGCGATCGACCATTGCGTACTCGGTGTCGTAGGCCAGCACCCAGAACAGGTTGCCGGCCAGCAGCCATGCGGCGAACACGGGCACGGTCGACTGCACTGCCGCAAAGGCCATCGGAATGCCGAAGCTGAAGGCAATGCCCAGCACCGCCTGCGGGATCGACACAAAGCGCTTGGCGAAGGGATAGATCAGCGTGATGGCCAGCGCCGCGAAAGACCACAGCACCGTCACCCGGTTCGTGGTGAGCACCAGCCCGAAGGCCATCAGCGCCAACACAGCGCCAAGTGCGAGCGCCTCCTTGACCGAGATCGCGCCGCTGGTCACAGGTCGCTGGGCGGTGCGCTTCACATGGCGGTCGAAGTCGCGGTCGGCCACGTCGTTGACGCAGCAGCCCGCGCTGCGCATGAGGAAGGTGCCGAGCGTGAACACCACGACCAGTTGCCAGCCCGGCCAACCGCCGGCCGCGAACCAGAGCGCGCCCAGCGTGGGCCAGAGCAGCAACAGCCAGCCCGCGGGGCGGTTCCAGCGAATCAGGTCGAGGTAGAGCGCGAGACGGCGTGCGAGCATGCGGAAAAAGGCGGACGAAAAAAGAGCGGCCATTGTGCCGCTCTCGGTTTCGCTTCCCGGATTCCGGGATGCCTGCGAACTCAGTCTTCCAACAGCGAACGCAGCATCCAGGCGGTTTGATCGTGCACCGTGCAGCGCGCGGTCAGCATGTCGGCCGTCGGATCGTCGCCGGCCTCTTCCGCCACGGGGATGAATTCACGCGCGATGCGCGACACGGTTTCGTGGCCCTTGACCAGGATGCGCACCATCTCCATCGCCTTGGGTGGGTTCTGCGGCACGTCGGGCACGGTGGATATCTTGCTGAACTCGGCGTACGAGCCCGGCGCGTAGTGGCCGAGGGCACGGATGCGTTCGGCGAGCACATCGGTCGCGCCCCACAGTTCGGTGTACTGGCCCATGAACATCGCGTGCAGCGAGTTGAAGTGCGGGCCGGTCACGTTCCAGTGGAAGTTGTGGGTCGTGAGGTACAGCGTGTAGGTGTCAGCCAGCACGCGGCTCAGGCCTTCGGCGATGGCCGCGCGGTCCTGGCGCTCGATGCCGATGTTGATGATCGGCGCGTTGCGGCTGCCGGACTCCTGCGCGACGATGGCGCCGCCCTTCTTGGGCACCTTGCCCGAGGAAGGTGTCGACGCTGGCTTGGTTTTCTTTGGAGCTTTGGCCATGGCGAGTGGTCTTTCTTCAAGTTGAGAGGAACGGGTCGATTCTCGAAGCCGGCGCGCGGCTTCGCAACAGCGTCACTCTATCCCAGCGATCAACGATTCAAAACGCCCGGCACGTAGGCCAAGTTCGCGAATATCTCTATGACAGGCGCTTGACGCCCGGCAGCTCGCAGGCATAGATCGCATTGCGCAACGCGGCAATGGCCTCGTAGCGCGTGAAAGTGCGCCGCCATGCGAGCACGACGCGGCGCGTGGGCGGATCGCGGTCCTGCGCGTCACGCACCGGCAGATAGCGCACCATCTCGGAGTCCTTGCGGCCCTTGCCCTTGGGCTTGAGCGCCTCGGCCGGCACCGAAAGGCGCGGCACCAGCGTCACGCCCATGCCCGAGGCCACCATGTGCTTGATGGTCTCGAGCGACGAGCCCTCGAAGCTCTTGCGGATGCCTTCGGCATTGCTGGAGAAGCGGGCGAACTCGGGGCACACCTCGAGCACGTGGTCGCGAAAGCAGTGGCCGGTGCCCAGCAGGAGCATGGTTTCGCTCTGCAGCTCTTCAGAGGTAATCGATTCGCGTCCGGCGAACTTGTGATTGACCGGCAGCGCAGCCATGAAAGGCTCGTCGTACAGCGGCGCCATCGCCAGGCCCGTATCGGGAAAGGGCTCGGCCATGATCGCGCAGTCGATCTCGCCAGCGCGCAGCATCTCCAGCAGCTTGACGGTGAAGTTCTCCTGCAGCACCAGCGGCATCTGCGGCGTGCGCGCGATCACCTGGCGCACCAGGTCGGGCAGGAGGTACGGGCCGATGGTGTAGATCACGCCCAGGTTCAGCGGGCCGGCCAGCGGGTCTTTGCCGCGCTTGGCGATTTCCTTGATGCTGGCGGCCTGATCGAGCACGCTTTGCGCCTGCTGCACGATCTGCTCGCCGAGCGGCGTGACGGTCACTTCGCCGGCGCTGCGCTCGAAGAGCTTGACCTCGAGTTCGTCCTCGAGCTTCTTGATGGCCACCGAGAGGGTCGGTTGGGAGACGTAGCAGGCCTCGGCCGCCTTGCCGAAGTGCCGTTCGCGGGCTACTGCGACGATGTATTTGAGTTCTGTGAGAGTCATAGCTTGCGTCAATTATGCGCAAGCCTTCGTGACCCGGCGTTGTCAGGGGATACGAACACCAAGGCCGAGCGTCTCGCGCTCGCTGCTGTCGCAACCGGCTCTATCGGCGTAGATCCCGCCCCCCATGCGGGACAGCACACTAGGAACGAGACAGCGCGGCCAGTTTCTTTCTCGCGCTTTGCAGCAGGCCGAGTCGCTCGACAGGCAACTGCGCCTTGGAGTCCTTTGGCGCAATGATCTCGAACGTCGAAGCGGCGGCCAGTTTTGCTGCGAGTGCGTCCCGACCTGTCAGGTTGTTGAGCCTTGCCATCGAAATCACGTGCACCTGCAAATGCCGATGGAGGGTCTTGGACAGCTTCTGGCAGGCCGCCGTCATCGCCGCCTGGTCGGGCACCACTGCGCCATGCACGATCAGGACCTCGATGACGCTGTCATCGTCCTCTCCCAGGATGAAGGCGCGCACGATCGAGTCCTTGAACCTGGCGCGCAGCATGGAGCGGATCGGTTCCGCTGCAGCGAACGACTTCAGCGCGATGCTGCGCAGTTCGCGGTAGAAGACGAACGAGCGATCCACCTTGACGGTTTCGGGTTCACCTGCCGGCACCTTTTGCTTCGCGAGGATCCCGCTTGTGACGAGATGCTGCAACGTCTGTTCGACCACATCCGAATCCTGCTTCGTGCGTTGGGCCAGCTCGCTCGCCGAGAACGGGCGATCGGGGTCTGCATAGACGACCCGCATGAGCTGTTGCACGGCGGGGGACAAGAGAAAATCTGCAGCACTCACGGTCGTTCCGACTTGTTGGGTTTTCTGGGAGGCCCGGATTATGAAGTTGGTGGACTGACGTACCCGGACGCAGGCTTGTCAGCGAAGCCGCCGCTCCCGCCTGGAGGGCAATGCGTAGGCTGACCGCGCATCCATATGTGAATCACGAACCGGACTTCCTTGGGTGCTCGAGGCGCGCTCCAGCGGCCTCACCGTCACGGCCATCGTGCTGGCCGGCCTGGTGGATGACGACGATGCAACGCGGCGTCACATCACGCCGTGGCTCGGTCCACCATGCGCTTCAACGCATCCTGGTCGAGTACCGTCAAGGCGTTGTATTCGAGGCCAATGACGCCGGCGTTCGCAAGTGCCTTGAGTTCCTTGTGGATCGCTTGCCGATTGGCCTGCAGGATCTCCGCGAGATTCGACTGCGACAACTGCAGACGAACGCCACCGCCCTCGGCAATGCGATTGCCGTAGAGCGCTGCCAGGCGCTCGATCGTGGAGGCCACGCGTCGCCGCAAGGCGCCTTCGATCTGGCTGCGCAGCATGCCGACGTGACCGGCTTGCTGGCGCACGATCATCAGCATCATCTCCTTCCAGAGAAACGGGTCCGCATCGAGTATCTCGAGGAGCAGGAGGGTCGGCATATGAATCGCCACCACCTCTCTGTGCGCACTGAAGTCATAGGCTGCACGCTCGGCGCTACCGAATGCCTGGGTGATGCCCATCATCACGCCGGGCCCCAACAGCATCAGGACGAATCGCTCGCGTTGCCGGAAAACACAGGCGGCCATCACCTCGCCCGAGATGAGCAGAAAGGTTTCGCCCGGGCCCTGCAGTTCGGACGAGAAAACATGACCCCGCGGATGACGCCCCACGTAGGAATGCGAAAGCAGCTTGTTCATCGCCGCAGGTGGCCAGGACGAGAACGCAGATTTCTCTCGCAGTGCAACCTCCATGAACACCAGCTCCGCGATGGATTGGCGAGCTCCGCTCATACGCAGATTCCGTCTTTCAGCAGCGCCGTCGGTCCGGAAATTTTCCTCAGCGCCGGCGGGTCCAGTATCAGGATGCCGTTGTACTGCGCCTCGACGACACCCAGGGCGACCCAAGTCGACATCTGTGCATTCACGGATTGCCGGCTGACCTGCAAGATATCCGCAAGGGTCTGCTGGGTCAGGCGAAGATGCACGGCGCTGCTGTCCTTCACCTGAATGCCATAAAGCGCAGCGAGTTGCTCGACGGTGGTGGCGAGCCTCTGCGCAAATGAGCCCGCGGTCTGGCCAGCCACCAGGTCGATCTGCATCCGCTCCTGCTGCAGGAGCATGCGGCTCATGTCTTTCCATCGCACCGGGTCCTCGTCAAGAAACGCGAAAAGCAGATGGCCAGAAATATGAATGGCAACCACCTCGTCGTTCGCGACGTATTCGAGGCGGCGGCTGCCAAGATCGAGCATGTAGGAGAAACCGAGGATGTGGCGCGGCCCTCGCAGCGCCCAGTTCATCCGGGCGTTGTCGCGTGGCGCCTCGACATGCAGAACGTGCCCGGACACGATCACGAAGATTTCAGGTTTGTCGACCTCGGCATCGGCCGACAGCGTGCTCCCGCGCTCATGCCAGCAGAGTCTGGAAGAGGCCATGAGTTGATTCAAGGCAAGGGGCGACCACTGCGCAAAACAGGGCATTTCCTGCAATGTGCGGCTCATCAATTCTTTATGGCTTGTACGAAGCTGGGTATCTGCCACATGGCTCTCCTGTTGCGGGCAACCATTCGCTTGACCTGCTTTCCCGAGCGGCGGCTCTCTTCGTGTTCTGGTGCCGGCGCTGCGCCCGCATTGGAGCATGGCCAATGCTTGCACAAAGACACCAGCACCCGTCCGGATGTTGGCTGCATGACGACTCAATGCATGCAGCATGCCGAGCGACATTAGCCGCATCCACATCAGCCGGAACGCAGTAGATCCACGTCGGAACCCACCAATATGACGAATCTTTAAAAAAAGATCGATCCGCCACGAATGCATGATGAGTTGCAGATCTTTTTCAAAGAAGATGCTGCGAGATGAATTCTTCTTTTGACCACCCGCCACAACAGGAACACGATGCAGCTTGTTCTACGCAATTTCAGAGAAAGCCAATGGCCAGGACTGAACCACGCCTGAGCGACAAGGAACTGATGGAGCGCACCTTGCGTGACATGCCGGCCTTTGCCGCGTGGTCTTCGCTGAGCATGAGCCGCCTCCTGGCAATCTCCAGATTGCAATGGCACGCGCGGGGAGACTCGTTGTCCGACAAGGACCGTGCGCCCGAAATGCTTGTGCTTGTGAGCGGAAGCGTTCTATACGTCGAACCCTCTGTCAGAGACCTTGACGCCGGAGCGCCTTGGACGCTCCTGGGTACCGGGTTGTTACTCGGCCTCCCCCATATGCTCGCGCTCGAAGAGCGCCTCTTCGAATACATCGCGAGCGACGACGTCGTTGCCATTCACATCGACGGAAATCTGCTCTTCGAACTGCTCGACAGCGATGCCACGCGATGGAAAGACATGGGCTATATGCTCATCTCGCAAGCCCTGAAACTGGGTGACCTGGCAAGCAGCCAGATGGCCGGACGACTTTCACGACGACTGGCTGAAACGCTCGAAAAGCTGGCTGAATCCCAGGGCACCCGCAGCAGCGAGAGCCATTCGATTCATCTGCGGGTGACTCAACGCGATCTGGCGGCCATCCTGCAGGTCAGCCGTCAATCCGTGAGCAAAGAACTGGCGGGGTTGAGTGTTTCCGGCGTGATCGAGGTGAAGTACAACGCCATCGTGGTTCTTGATCCCATTGCATTGCGAAAGATCGCCCGCCCTCCTGCGGTGCAGCAGGCAGCTCGCGCAGCGCCCCACGCCGTGGGAACTCGCGAGAACTCCGCCAAAGACATCGCCATCATGGAAAAAACGCTGCGTGGCAAGCAGGCGTTTTTGCCTTGGTCTGCCGCAGCAATGGCACGGCTTCTGGGCTCCTCGCGCCTGGAACGACATCCAAAGGGATCCGTCGTTTGGACTTCTCTGGGAGGAGTTGAGGAGTACCTCCTTGTCGTCTCGGGCCACGCATCGATCGGCCGTGTATCGCCCGAGGGCGAACGCTTCGTCTTGATACTTTTTGGGCCTGGTGACTTCTCGCACATCAAACCGACGAATTCGCTCAATCTACACCGCGACTACGGAAGCTACGACTGCATCGCCGAAACCGAAGTCATGACAATCCATATGCCGATGACCCTGATTCTGGAGACGCTCGACAGCGAACCCATGCTTTGGAAAGAAGCTTTGCTGATGTCCGAGCGCCTGCAGGAGTCGTACACCCAGACGGTCTACCGGCAGGTCACAGGCTCGTTGCGCGAGCGCCTGGCATCCACCATTCAGCGACTTGCGAAACTGCACGGCGTACGGGCCGAGCGCGAGGGCGCTACGCTTCTGAAGATATCGCAGGCAAGCCTCGCGTTGCTTCTGCAAGCAAACCGACAAGCGGTGAACAAAGAGCTCAAGGCATTGGCGGCCTCTGGTGCCGTCGCGCTGGGGTACAACGGCGTGACGGTGTTGGATGATGAGGCGCTGGGGCGTAACGCCAATCGATCCCGCGAAATTTAAGGCTCTCTTCTTCCTTCCGTCCAAAGCGGTGCGGTAGGAGGATTTGAATGGAGACGCCTGTGTACGGCGAGCCATGGTGCTGATGTCTGCAGCCTAGGCGCAGGCATCGGCGCCGTAGCCGTAGCCGTAGCCGTAGCCGTAGCCGTAGCCGTAGCCGTAGCCGTAGCCGTAGCCGTAGCCGTAGCCGTAGCCGTAGCCGTAGCCGTAGCCGCTACGCATTCTTCGATCAACGGCTTGCTATTTCAGAAATAAATCTGATGCTCTTGTCGCTTTCCATCAACACCTTTTTTTGCGATTCGGCCAGAGAGGTTTTTCACTTCCAAGCGCACGACAAGATGAACACGGGCTCCGGCACTTGGCAACGCGCTTGCATATGGCTTTTCGCCAGAACCCTGAAGCCTTCCGTATTGCATGGATGCCCGAATTCTCCGCGTCGCATGGCGTTGCTTCGACAGCACTGGAGGCACGGCGATTTGTCGACCATCAGTATGTAGATGGACGGATTCGTCAGAGATGCTCTTCTCGCTCGGCATCGAAATCTCCTTGTTTTCCGAGGATGCTTTCGGCAATGGCTGCGCGCAAGCTTGAGATGCGCCCCGTCGAGCCGTACCAAGCTGCTGCTCCATATGCTCCGCGCATGCAGCATCGACTCGGGCCCGGAAACAGAGCCTTGTTGTTTTTCTCTGAGTGCAGTAGTAGAGGCGCAGCCAAGGGAAAAGACGCATCCATCTTTTTCTGGGGACGCGCACCAGGAAGCGCGGATCGGGCGAAAAATCAAACATCAAAATTCGTTTTGGCCGTAAAGGAAATATCGCTGAGGCGCCGCTACTGCCTTCCGTCGATCGAGAAGCGGGTTACCACTCATAGCCGACCCCCACGCCAAGATTGAAGCGCTGGCCCGCGTGAGCGCCATTGACCTTGTAGATCCACTTCCCGTCTTCGGAGCGCGCCGAATAGCCAAAGGCGATCGCAGCGTAGCCCGAGTAGGTGCCTGTACCGATCGAGACCAGACTCTTGCCCGGCGTCATCGCCTGCGGCAGGCTGCTCATTGCCGTAGCCATGGCAATCCCTGAGTACGCGATGCGCGCGACATTGCCGACCTGGCCTCGCACCTGGTTCAGCTGCTCGACGTTGACGGCGTCGTTCGGCAGGATGCCCGGTGCCACATTGCTGATGCGCGTGCCGCCCGGCGCCTGGCCGCCACCCAGCGTGATCTGGCTGTAGTTGATCGACCCGTCCGGGTTGGTCTCGTACTGCGCGCTGCTGGCCTTGGCTGCACTCGATGCGGCCTTCAGCTGCGCGACGTTGGTCGCATCGCTGTCGGCCGAGCCTGCCGCCACACCTGTGATCTGGCGGAACTGCCCGCTGGCTGCATCGCCTACGGACACCCCGGCCCGCGTGCTGGTCGTGGCCTTGATGGCCGCTTCCTGCTGCGCATTCGCACTGCCGGGGATGTAGCCGGCCACGCCTGCGCCTCGGGAAGCCACCGAGCCCGAACCCAACGCCACGCCACCGCTTTGCGTGACCACCGCGCCGAAGCCAATGGCTGTACCGCTGGTAGTGGCCTGCGAACCGGTGCCGATGGCGATGCCATTTTCCCCGGTAGCCTGTGCGCCAAAGCCCACCGCCACAGCTCCGTTGGCTGTGGCCTTTGCACCGTTGCCGGCAGCAAAGGAGTTGTCGCCGCTGGCCACCGATT
>NZ_JAUSSG010000014.1 GCF_030812215.1 Variovorax boronicumulans
CTTTAGCGCACACCTCCAAGCGGGTCTGCGATTCGGATCAGATGCTTCCTGCAGCCTGCGCATCAGGCAAGGACGGCCTTCGTCGGACTATTACGTCGATGCAGTGGGCACAGCCATTGATCTGCGAGACTCGCAGGAACACCAGATGGATAAGCTGGCTGGGCAAGGACGTGCCAGAGGTGACGAAGTGATGCAGGCCACCGATGGCCTTGGCGCCCTCCGGGGATACTTGGAACCAAACTGCGCGGGTCATGAAACGCTTTCTTCAAGTTGAGACTGGATGCGGCTGCAGGAGCAACCTGGTCTCAAGACGTTTGACGTGATCGCGTTGTGACAGTCGCAGGGGAAAGAAATGTCGCCCCAGGCCTCAGGTTCCTGGTGGCAGCGGGTTTGGCCGGGAGCTCAGGAGACGAGTGGCTTATCCTTCAACGTTGCCAACTTCACCGGATTCCGCTGGATGCGAACCCGAGAGACCTGGACATTGGTGAACTCAAATGTCTGTACGGAGTCAAGCGCACCATCGATGTAGCGCAGGAGGGACCATTCGCCATTCAGTATGGCCAGCTCAAGTCGCATAGCGTCACCGTGGCGAAGGTGCATCGCGTAGTAAAGCTGAGCGATGCGTTGAGCGCCAAACAAAGGCCTCGCCAAGCTTGGCCTGACGTCGCCAAAGTCGCCCAGCATCTCCGCTTCCTCTGCGAGCAGCCTCTTAATGCCCTCAAGGTGACCGCTCGAAATTGCTTGAACGAGTCGTCGCAACAGTTCCAGCTGAGCCACTGCTGGCATTGGCGGCGCCTTCATGCCCGCTGATTCGCGTGCGTTCTCCAGCCTTCGCTTGGCTCTATGGACAATCTGCCGGGCGGAGGCTTTGCTTCGGCCAATGGCCTCGGCTACTTGCTCGTACTCAGCGTCAAACACCTCACGCAGCAAAAACGCGGCCCGCGCTTCCGGCGACAGGCAGTCCAGAAGTAGCAAGAAGGCGATGGACACATTGTCGGCGGTCTCACACGCTTGCTCAGGCGTGGTCGGCGCCTGTTCCAGTAGCGGCTCGGGGAACCACGCGCCCGCGTACGTCGCTCTCCGCAGTTTGGCCGCCCGAAGACGGTCAATCGCCATCCGCGTGGTCACGGTCACGAGCCAAGCTTCAGCATTCAAGACTTGGGCCTGGGACGACTTCGTCTCCTCATGCCAGCGCAACCATGCGTCCTGCACCAAGTCCTCCGCCTCCTGTACGGAGGAAAGCATGCGATAGCCAATAGCCATCAACCTGGGACGCACGTTCGAGAACAGTTCGGTAGACGCGGACGACATGGCGAGCAAGTCTAGTACGAAGGTCAAGCTCCTTGGTGGGCGTGGCCATCTCTTCGGCGCGGGCTAGTTTCGGCCATCGGTCTACGACGTAGGGGGTGATGCCATACTTCATCGCTACGCTGCTCCTGTAATCAAGTCCACCTAAGTTGGGTGGACGCGATCCTTTCTGCCGTCAGCCCCGATTTCAAGATGACTTGGCCGGACGGATACCTACATCCGGCCACAACCCGACATTCGACGGCGGCGCTCAATTCGCGCACACCAAGGTACGCGGCCAGTCGTTCCTTTTTGACGAGGCGATTGACCTCTTGGGCGCTTCCCAGGGGCCGTGATGGGGGCAAGGGTCGGTGCTGCAGCAGAATCCGGCCATGAGGCCGCTCCCTGGAGGCCAGTAGTGGCCCGGCGTCTTAACTCAAGTCATATCTGGCTGTGAAACCTGCGTTATTAGAAAAAATCGCCGCTGCTCTCGACGCCCGAGGTCTTAAACGACTGGAGCCAGAGTTCTGGATTCAAGAGACCGGGCCCGACGTTCAGCTTCTTGTAGGTCTGCGATCAAGACGCGATGCGAGAGGTTTTTGGCTGGAATTTGGTCTTGGAGTCCGCTTTGATGAGATCGAGCAGGTTCTTGCGCAGACGATGGGCATCGATTTGATTGCGCAAAATGGGATGCTCGGAGCCGACCTTCGGCACTTGGTTGACCGAACTACAGCTAGCGGTTGGGGCTTTGCATCTGAAGCGGACTTCGAAACGCATGGCTTCGACACTCTCATGGAAACTTTCGATTTTGGACTTTCCAAGATGAAGGAGTACACCGACCGCGCGCGCCTTCGCCTGTTAATCGATAACGCTACATCTGGGATCTTTGAAGACCCTGTCATGTGTCGATTTCATCACTATGCTCCGATCGTCCTGTACTTGGATGGCGAGATCGCCCTCGCGTCGGAGTTCTTGTGCAAGAAGTTGCAGGAGGCAAAAGAAGAGGCCGGGTCCAAGGGCTCACCCTTTGTCGAAAGCTATACCACATTTGCCAATTCACTTCTCGCGCGGATGGCGCACTGAGCAAGTGCGATTGGAGGCTTCGCACGCGAGAGACACAAGATGGCGTGCTAAGACGTATGGGAGACATCTCACATGACACAAAACAGCGGGTTGACCTCCCGTGAAACCATCCTCCTTGAGCGTGTCCAAAAAGCACCAAACTATCGCCCCCCTCCACTTAGACGCGAGGGGGTGTTTGTGTTCGCAGTTTCTGGCGTTCTCACCGACCCCGTTATGCCCACGCTCTTCGTTAGGGTTGAGGAGGAATTTACCAAGCTGGCAGAGGCGGAAAGCCTTGTCTGCGAGACGGACTCTGTGGTGGTCTTCCCTATCATTTGCAACCCCGCCATTTACAAGCGAAACGATTTCGTCTCTTATAAGCGCCGCGAGAAAAGTGTGTTTGTTGGGATAAACATCGAACACGCCGCGTGGGTACGGGCCGGAGGATCGAAGCGCCTCACGTGGGTCAAACACTTCTTTCACTCAGTGGTTGATTCGATCAACGACGCTCATCTTGGCGGGCAAAGCCGCGTAATGCTGCACTGGCTTATCGACGATGCTGTCCGGAATGTACGTCGCGGCTTGCGGTGATGCACAAAGTCGATGCGGGCTAAGCCACCTTTCAAAGCGGGCGGTGCCCGGGCCTTGCCTAGCTGAACGTCGGCTATGAAGCAAACCGTAGGACTGCAACTAGCCCCTTCGCGAGGGTAGCGCGACCGGCTACAGTCGGCCATGAGTCGACCCAGGGTGATTGAGACCGTGAAATCGTCAGAGTTCTCTCCCGCAAATCCTCATCGAAGTTTCCGTTTGTCTATCCAGCGCTCATTTATCTGGTCTGTTGTTTTTTCCTCGTACGGAGCGCTCGCTTGCGTCGCGTGGAGTTGGATCACCGGAGCGCCAATTGGCGCAGCGGGCCTTGGCCTTTACATAGCCATTTTTGTAGGCACCCCCTGCTTGGTAGGTCACGCGGGCTACTTGTGGCGTAAGAACTTGCTGCATGGTGCGACTCGGTTCGAAGCGGCCATCTGTATCGTCTTTCCGATCTCAGTCCTGGGCCTCGGAGCTGTCGCTCTGCTCCTTGGCCGATGAGCCGGCAAGCCTCAGATGACAGAACGCGCCCCGCTTGCGCGAATACGGCAGGGTACGCCTGAGTGACTGGCCGTTGCCTTCGCCCCTTCCTGAGCGTCCGCTTTTGCGTGGGGTCAAAGACCGCTTGGGGCCCTCAAGGGTCATTCGCTCGACGACGGCGGAGCAGTACCCCAAGGTAGTACACCGCGGCACAGGTAAAGAGGCCGGCGACCAAAGACCAAACAGCACCTCCGCCAACGAGGTTCGTTCCATCCGGTGCGATGCAGCTTGATAGTGCTTGAGCGATACAGTCCTTGAACTTGTAGTAGCGCTCATAAAACGTCCACCAAAAGAATCCTGCCGCGGCGGCAAATGCGGCGAAGAGGATGGCGGGCCGGGTGATTGGGAGGAGGTTTGTAGTCATAGGCCTGGACAGCTATGTCGCACGGCACAGGAACATAGCAGAGCGCGAGCCGAAGGACTGCTTCGGAGAAACCTACACAGCCGGGATGGGCCCCAAGCAGCCACTCATCGAGCTGTCGGCACCAGCCCGCTGATAAAGAGCCTGTTATCGATCGTCAAGCTCACAAAGTTCTCTCAAAATGAGTGATGTTCGTCGTGAGTGCCTGTCACTGCGCCGCAGGGGCAGCAGTCGCGAGCGCTTTGATCACCTCGTTAGTGATGTCCACCGTGGGCGCAGCCATAACGGCATCCTGCAGTATCAGGTCGTACTTTTCCTGCTTGAAGATCTGCCGGATCGCACGGTGTGTCAGGTCCCATAGCTCGGCCTTCTGTTCGTTGAGGCGCTGAGCCACCTCTTCATTGAACTCAAGGAGCTTTCGCCTGAGGTCGCGTTCCTGATCGAGCAGTTCGCGCCGCCTGCGACCGATATCGTGTTCGGGCAGCGTGGGTCCATCCTTATCCAGTTGGTCGGCCACGGCCTTGAGGTGAGCTTCCAACTCATCCAGTTGCTTCTGTCGAGGGCGGATTTCGGCAGCCAGCTTGTCCTGCATAGCCCTGGCGGGGAGCGACAGGAGCATCGCGCGCTCGAAGTCCACGTAGCCGATCTTAAGTTGCTGAGCCAGCGCGGATGAAGGAGCCAGAGAGAGCATGCACGCCGCCGCCGCACCGGCGGCAAAGACAACCGCTTCACGGCGGGCCACCGCGCAGGCAGCCACCGCAATGGTCTGAATAAGTCTGTTCATTAGAATGCCCCTCCGACGTGGATGTGAAAGCACTGGATGTTATACGGCGCCCCATAAACAGCCGTTCCTACACGCAACGCTCAGACGTCATTGGGCAGCTCTGCAGGTTTCAAAAGCCTCTGTGTCGACTCTCTGTGAAGACGGTCACCGACCGTCCGCTTTTGGCCGCGTGCCGACGTGGTTACACGGCTAAAGCTCTTTGGGGTGTGCACGGACGTACCTCTCAACCCACTCGGCCTGCTCCGCAGTGTCAGGGATCGCCACGCCGCGAGAGCGGCTGAGCACGCGAAAAATGTCTTTGCCGAGCACGCCAAGCAAGTGAAGCAGGCAGCCAGCTACCAACCCGGTGCGGCCGATACCTGCGCGGCAATGAATGGCGACCGCCTTGCCTTGAAGGATCTCGGAGTGCAATTGATCGAGCAAGACGGACAGCTCGCGTGTTGATGTCGGCGTGCCGCGGTCAGCAATGGGGAAGGACCAGAATCTAATGCCATGTTCGGCACACAGGGAGGGTTCCGAATTGAGCTCCAGTTCGCGAACCTCGTGAGACTCGAGCAGAGAGACGACCCACTCGACTTTTGCACCGCGCCATGCCTCGACCTCTTCACGGAGCCATTCGCCACCACGTGGGCGCGGCATCAGGGCCAAGCGATGAGGATTGATGCCGCCGACCCAGCGAAGCGATGGCTCAAACATGAATGAACGCTCCAACGTGTTGTAGGGAACCGATCTGCCTCGCGAGCGTCAGCTACCAGCCGAATTTTGCCCGTCGTGGCGACCTACCGGTTTTGGCCGATTGTGCCCCTTGCCGTAGGCCAAACGTGGCCGCGAAGCTGATGTCTATCCCAGAAAAAAGCAGGTGCTGCTTGGGCGCTGCATCCAGGACAGCTGCAGTCCGGCCAGCGCATGCTGAGGCTCCCTCAACTCGATGGGAGACCATCATGGGATCAGTAAACACTGCAACCTGCCAAGTGCCCTGGAACAAGGGCAAGATCGTCGGCCAGAAGGCTCCTTTCAAGCTCAAGGACATTTGGGCGCTGCGGGTGCGGCTGCAACTGGAGGACCGAGTGCGCGATCTGGCTCTCTTCAACTTGGGCCTGGACAGCAAGCTGCGCGGCTGCGATCTTGTCAGCCTGAAGGTCAGGGACGTCTGCCACGGGGAGCAGGTTGCACCACGGGCGACGGTGATGCAGCACAAGACCCAGCGTCCGGTGCAGTTCGAGCTCACGCCTGGAACCCGAGAGGCTGTGCATGCGTGGATCCAGCGCACCGGCCTGCGATCGGACGACTTTCTGTTCCCGAGCCGAATGCGCGGCTCGCCGCACCTCGGTACCCGGCAGTACGCCCGCATTCTTGGTGGCTGGGTCAGAGAACTCGTACTGGATCCTGCCGACTACGGAACGCACTCGATGCGACGGACGAAGGCTACGCTGATCTACCGGCGGATGAGGAACCTCCGCGCGGTGCAGTTGCTGCTCGGCCACTCCAAGCTTGAATCGACCGTCAGATACCTGGGCATCGAGGTGGATGACGCCCTGGAGATCTCGGAGCAAACAGAAATCTGAGCGAGCGTCGATTGAGCAGCGCAGATCCGTCCTCCTTGCTGCGACGGTGAGGCGGATCAATGCGCTGCCGGATGGCTCGATTGCGGCGCACAGCAGACATTCAGCGGGCCGCACCGACTGACCGCAACCAGTCGAGGCTGTGTGGAAACAGCTGCATTGAAGGGGCGCGCAAGATCCGTTGGACCGGCGGACTCAGTTCCTACCGGAATTCTCGGCCGTCTCGACAAGACGCGAGTCGGCTCCTACGACTTCATCTCTGCAATCAGGGTACTTGCGCCGAGGATCTTGATTGCTCGCTTGAGGTTGTAGGCCAGAACCTGCAGATTCATCTCGGTTTTCACGTTCGGCAAGGTCTTCGTCAGGAAGTGCGTGGCCCCCATCCACGCTTTCAGGGTGCCGAACACGTGTTCGATCGTTCGTTGCCTGAACTTTGAGGCCTCGGGCGCAGCATCTAGACGTGCCTGGACCTTTTCCAGGACCTCCTCGTACTCCCATCGACTGATGCGCCTGGCTGGCGCCGGGGTGCACTGCGGCTTCAAGTGACAGCCGCCACAGTTTGATGTCCAGTACTTGCGCAACGCCTTGCCGTCCTCAATGGCGGTGAAACGGTAGATTGCGATCTCGCCCGCCGGACACCGGTACACATCCCGTCGCTTGTCATAGACGAAGTCTCGCTTGTCGAATCTGCCCTCGAACTTGCTGTTCGACGTCAAGGGCTTCGGGACAAGTGTCGCAATGCCCGCACGTTCGCACTCCAGAATCCCGTAGCCTTCGAAGTAGCCTCGATCCGCCAGCACGATTGGTTTGGGGTGTTCGATGGCCTCTTGAGCCGCCTTGGAGATGGCGGCCAGTTGGCCTCGATCGGTTACTGCGTTGGTCACCTCATGGGCGACGATCATGTGGTGTTTTGCATCGACCGCGGCCTGGACGTTGTAGCCTACGACTGCTGAGCCAAGTCGGCTGGTCGCCATCGAGCGGGCATCCGGATCGGTCAGCGAGATCTGTCGCTCTTGCGTGGACTGAAGCTGCCGCTCGATGGCAGAGATTTCACGCGTCTGTCCTTTGATCTTGGCTACCTTTTCCTGGAGGCGCGCAACACGCTCGGGGAGAACCATCGCTGGATCTCGGTCAGCTCGATCAAGTTCGGCAAGGTATCGGCCGATGCTCTGCTCGAGCTGCTGCATCCGCACCTGGAGCTTGTGCTCGTTGAAGTTCTTGTCGCGGTTGTTGACGCCCTTGAACTTGCTTCCGTCCACGGCGATGACGCCGTCGGCAAATAGCTTGAGCCGGCGGCACAAAAGAACGAACTCTCGGCACACCAGACGAATAGCGTCACCATGATCTCTGCGGAAGTCCGCGATAGTCTTGAAATCAGGGGCCAGGCGCCCGGTCAGCCACATCAACTCCACATTGCGCTGTGCCTCGCGCTCCAGGCGTCGACTGGATTGCACTTGGTTCAGATAGCCGTAGATGTAGATCTTCAACAGCACTGAGGGGTGGTACGACGGCCGCCCGGTGGCCGCAGGTTCCGCGCCTTCAAAGCCGAGCTGATAGAGCTTGAGTTCATCGACAAAGACATCGACTACGCGGATGGGGTTCTCTTCTGAGATGTAGTCGTCAAGGCACTCTGGCAGCAGCGTGGTCTGGCTTCGATCCCCTGGCTCGATGAATCGATTCATGTGGCAACCCAGTTCGTGGCGTTGTCTCAATCTAGGCGACGGTATTCACGGATTCAATGCGTTTTCACACAGCCTCAGTCTGAAGCAGCCGCCTAGCACGCACGACATTCCGTATGTCGGCTTCTGGAGCTATGCCCTGACCTATCGAAGCGTCGCCGATACCAGGTCCGCCAGTGTTGAAGCGCCTTAGGCTGGCGCCTTCGAACACCGTAAATCGATCAACGAGAGCGTGCCCACGATCGCCCCACTGGCATGCCACGTAACACGTGGGTCCCGTTTCTTCCACACTGATGCAACAGGCTCTTGTTGGGAAAAAAAGAGCGCCTTCACTGCGCCGGCACGATTCTTCGCGCCTTCACGACGTCGCCCCACATCTTCGTCTCCATGCGGCTCAGTTCGTTCAGTTCCTCCGCCGTGCTTCCCACCGTAACGGCGGACACCGCTGCGAGGCGGTCCTTAACCTCTGGCATCGAGGCCACCGACTGCCAAGCTGTCGTCAATGCCGCGACGACCTCCTGCGGCGTTCCGGCGGGCGCCCAGACCGCGTACCACGCATCGATCACGAATCCGGGAACCGTCTCCCTGACGGTCGGAACGTCGGCCATTCCCTCGACCCTGCGCAAGCCCGTCTGCGCCAAAGCGCGTACCTTACCGCTTGCCACCAACGCGGGCACCTGCGCGGCAGGGCTCATCGAGAGCTGGACCACGTTCGACATCAGGTCGGCGCTGAAATTGCCCGCATAGTTCACCGGCAGAACTTCCGCTCCCGTCTGGTAAGCAAGCAACTGCGATCCGAGATAAGCAGCTGAAGCAAATCCGGTGACACCCATCGCGAGCTTGCCGGGATGCGACTTCGCATAGGCTACGAGGTCCGGAAAGGTCTTGACCGGGACCTGGGCGTTGACCATCCAGACGAAGGGCGAAGCCGCAAATCTGGAGACGGGGGCCAATTCCTTCTGCGGGTCGTACGGCAAATTGGCGACCACGTGAGGATTCATCGTGATCGTCTGATTGAAGGCAAAAAGCAGCGTGTAGCCGTCCGGCTTTGCACGCGTCACCTTCTGAACGCCGATGACGCCGCTGGCACCCACCACGTTCTCGACCACCACCGGCTGGCCCAGTACTTCCGACAACTTCTGCGCTCCGAGCCGACCAATGATGTCAACGCCAGTGCCCGATCCGGCGGGCAGCACCAGCGTGACAGGCCTGGAGGGGTACCTCGCCTGCGAGAAGGCGACCAGGGGCACGCTGAAGCCGGCAGCGGCCAACAGGATTGCGACGTGTCGTCTTGATGCTCTCTTCATGGGTCTCTCTCGTGGTTGTTGTTGCATGTCAGGACAAGCAGCGTCTGGGCGTGCTCATTGGCTGCGGACGGCCCATGCTCAGGCTTCCAGTACCTTGGTGGCTTGCCAATGCAGCAGCCGCAAGCCGTCCTCGGCCTGGATCCAGACCGTCACGAAGGCGTTGTCCATGACCTTGGTCTGCCCGCCTACATCCAAGGTCGTTCGGGTCTTGCCGCTCAACAGAACGACAGGACCGCTGATACGAACGCATTGATCGGAGCGCTGGGCATCGACGAAGCGATATCTCGCTGCCTCGATCGACGCCAGAAAGGCGGCCTTGTCGTCGATCTTGCCGTTCGCGTGGGTATGGAGGTAGTCGTCGGCGAGCATCCGCTCGAGCGCCTCCAGGTCCTGCCGGTACAACGCTTGGTACCTGGCTTCGTCGGCTGCCAGAACCTGTGATTCGAGGGCGAGGTTCTTCATGGTCATGTGTTCTCCGCGACGACGTCATTGCTCAGCACTCCCACGCCTTCGATGTCGATCTCGAAGATGTCGCCGGGCCGCAGCGGCCCCACGCCGCCGGGCGTTCCGGTCATGATGAGGTCACCCGGCATCAAGGTGATCGACTTGCTCAGGTAGGCCACGAGCGCATCGACGCCGAAGAGCAGGTCCGACGTGTCGCAGTCCTGGACGACAGCCCCGTTCAAGCGCCCCCACATCCGGAGCTTCGAGGGATCGACTGATGTTTCGATGCACGGGCCGATCGGCGCGAAGGTGTCGAACGCCTTGCCGATGGTCATGAGCCCCATTTCCATCTCCTGCCGCTGGATCGTGCGCTCGCTCACGTCGTTTCCGCAGGTGTAGCCGAGCACGTACGCCAATGCGTCCGCGCGCGCGACGTTCCTCGCTCTGCGTCCGATCACCGCGACCAATTCGCTCTCGTAGTGAACGACCGTGCTGCCCTCGGGATAGACGATGCGCTCGCCGTGAGCGATCAAGGCGGTGTCCGGCTTCATGAAGAGCGGTGCAATCTCCGGGAGCTGGCGGCCGGTCTCGAGAATGTGGGACTTGTAGTTGAACCCCACGCCAAAGATCCGCGGATGCGCCACCGTCGGTGGCAAGAGATCGAGGCTCGCGAGCGGCCAGGTCCTCTCACCCAGTTCGATCGGCCCGTCGAAGGGCGACTCCTTCAGCGCCCGGACCGTTGCCGGCCCTTCCAGCACACCGAACTGCGGTCGGCCCGCTTCCAGAAACTTGTAGATCTTCATGCCGTCGCTCCTATGGTTGAACCTTGATGGCCAGTTTGCGAACGAACGCCAGCACGCCGTTGCAAAGCAGGACCAGGACCGTCGCCAGGACGATTCCGTAATACACCCCGACCGAGTCGCTCAGTTGCCTGGCCTCTTCGATGCCGTGTCCGATTCCCTCCTTGGCCGCGAGGTACTCGGCAACCAGTGCTGCGCTGACCGCCCATGGCAGGGCGACTTGAAGCCCCGTGAAGATGAAAGGAAGCACGCTCGGAACGACGACATGCCGTGTCAGCTGGAACGAACTGGCGCCGAGCACTCGCGCCGTCATGACCAAGCGCGCATTCACGGTGGCCAGGCCGGCGTAGGTCAGCGAGAAGACGATGAACAGGACCGTCAGTGCGACCAGCATCACCTTGGGCACCCAGCCGGTCCCGAACCAGAGCACGAGCAAGGGAACCAGGCCCAGCTTCGGAATGCTCATGACGGCCGTGATGAACGGTTGCATCAGCATGTCGAGCCGCGGGGCGAGCCTGAGCATGCATGCGACGGCGCATCCGCACACGGAGCCGATGGAAGTGCCCGTCAGCAGCAACTGGCTGGTAGCGGCAAGGTCGGCAAAGAGCCTCCCTGCCAGCAGCTCTGTCCAGATCCGCCCGGCAACCTGCCCCATGCCTGGCACCCAGTAATCGCCAACCCAACTGCTCGCGAACGCCCACAGCGACGCGAAAGCGACGAGGCCCAGCGCTTTTGCAAGAAGCATCTCTTGCTTCGTCATGGGTGGCCGGCGCTTCGCAAACAATTGCGAACGGCGTCGTAGTGCCCCGCGAACGTCGGTGCCTTGAAGATCAGCTCCGGGTCGCGCGGACGATCGATGTCGATGCGGCGCTCCAGCACGACTTGCCCGGGAGAACCCGACAGCACGATGATGCGATCGCCGAGCGCGATGGCTTCGTTGATGTCGTGCGTGACGAACAGAATCGTCTTCTTCTCGGACGCCCACAGCTCGAGCAAGTCGGATTGCAATTGCGCCCGCGTCTCGGCATCGAGCGCGCCGAAGGGCTCGTCCATCAGGACGACCGGCGGGTTGTAGGCGAGCGTGCGGGCCAGGGAGGCGCGCTTGCGCATGCCGCCCGACAGCTGATGCGGGTAGTGCTTCGTCCACTGCGACAGGCCGACCTGGTCGATCAACCGTCGCACCCGATCGACATCCGATGGCGAAGGCTTGCCGACCAGCGTGAGCGGGAACATCACGTTGTCCCACACGGTGCGCCAGGGCAGCAGGTTGTCGTCCTGGGTGACGTAGCCGATCTGGCGGCTGCTGCCGGGGTTGGGCGGCATCTCGGCGCCGCCCACGACTTTCCCTCGAAAGGCGATCTGACCTGCAGAAGGCTGCAGCGTCTGGGCCACCAGGTTCAGAAGCGTCGATTTGCCAGCGCCCGACGAGCCCATGACGGTCACGAACTCACCCTCCCGGACGCTCAGGTCCAGGTCGCGCAGGATCCAGCGGCGTTCGTCGACATCGTGCGTGCCGTACGAGATTCCCAGCCGCCGCAACTGCAGCAGCACGTCGGCCAGGGCTCTTTCGGGGATGTCTCTTTTCATGGTCATGCTCCGACGGTGTGCGCACCTTGCGACGGGCTGGTTTGCCACCTCAGCAGTCGCTTCTGGATCAGCGACAGGACGGCGCTCACCGAAAGAACGATGAGCATCACGGTCACGAGCGCCACGAACACCAGGGTGGTGTCGAAATCAGTGGCGCCGAACTGCGCCAGGTAACCGAGGCCGCGGTTCGACGAAATGATTTCTCCGACGATGGCACCAGCGATGGCATAGGGAACGGCCACGCGCAGGCCGCCGAACACGTACGGGACGACGGCAGGCCAGACCACATGCCTGAGCAACTGCGATTCAGAGGCACCGAAAACACGCGTCGACAGCAAGAGCTTCTGATCGACAGCGTCGACCCCGTCCAGCGTGCTATAGAAGACGATGAAGAAGATGGCTGCCGCCACCAAGGCGACCTTCGCCCCAGGCCCGACCCCGAGCCACAGGATGAACAGAGGCACGAGCGCCGTTTTGGGAATGGCATACCCTATGGCGGCGACGCCCAGGAATGCCGCGCGCGAGAAGGGATGCCGACGAAGTGCCATCGCGACCGCGCAGCCAGGTATCGCACCGAGGAGGAAACCGCCCAATGCCTCGCCGAGCGTGAACCGCCCATGAAACCAGAGGTCGCCGTTCAGCATCAGCATCCAGATTCTTTCCAGGACTAGCCACGGCGAGCTGATCCAGTAGGCCCCGCGGAGCCGGCCCACGGCCTCCCACGCGATCAGGACCGCGCAGGCCAGAACGATCCTGTCCGTCCAAAGGCGACGACGATTCACTTTGGCTCCACCTATTTGCCGGAGCCGACGAAGTCGTCGGTGTAGAGGCTCTTGGCGAGCGCCTTGAGTGCTGCCTTGTCATCCTGCGGACCGAACATCACGTCCACGGTGTGCTCGAAAGCTTTTCCCATCGGCATCGATCGCGCCGGGGTGTTGCGTTGAAAACTCTCGAACGCCTGCTTCAGAAGCTCGGGGTCCATCTTCTCGAAGCGCTTGGATAGCAACGCCAGTGCCTTCTGGGGCTCAGCAGTGATGAGCGCGAGACTCCGGTCGAGCGCGCCGACCATGTGGCGGCAGGTGGCGGCGGCGCTGCGGCAGAAGCCGTCGCGGGCGACCAGCACGTTGTAGGTTGTCGGATTCACCTCGGGGAAATCGCCTCTGGGCCCGCTGATCCAGAGATGGGCGCCTCGCCGCACGGCTTCCAGCGTGAAGGGGCTGGAAAAGACAAAACCGTCGACCTCCTTCTTCTGCAAGGCTGCGTCCATTCCGGGCGGCGCAATGAAGACCAGGCGGATGTCCCTGTCGGCATCGATGCTCGCCTGTCGGGCGACGAATCGCAGATAGGCATGCGGCAGACCATTGGCGGCATCCACGGCCAGCGTCAGGCCCTTGAGTGCGCGGGCCCTGTCCATCGGTGTCTTGGCGGAGGCCAGGCGTTCGGCCGTTGCCGCCGACAGCACGATCTCGGTGGTCGCATTTTCCTGGAGGCCGGCGATTGCCAGCGTCTTCTGGCCGCGCTGGGCCGCGCGCAGTTGAATGAGTCCGGCGATCGTGGTGAAGTCGCTGCTGCCGCCGATCAGCGCATTGAGCGCCGCAGGGCCCGCCAACTGGCTGATCTCGACATCGAGGCCTGCATCCTTGAAATAGCCGGCATCCTGAGCGATGTAGACCGGCGCGAAAAGGATGGAGACAGCGGGAAGCACCAGTTTTGCCTTCGCGGGTTGGGCGGTCGCGGCCAGCGCTGCCGCGGCCATGACCACGCCGATGGCGGCGTCCCTCAGATACTTGTTGAGCATGCCTTGTCTCCTTGTTCGAATGGCTTACAGGATGGAATCGGGCCGTCGCATCAACTCGACTTCGGGAACGCCATCGCGCAGCTTCTGCAACATCTCGTCCGCGTCGAACTCGATCCCGATGGGGTTGCGCTTGAACGCTTCGCTCCCGAGCCAGGCATTGGTTGCCTTGGCATCGGGGAAGCTGTCCACCTGCAGCTCGATCTGATTGCCCTCGGGGTCCGCGTAGTAGAAGGAGACCGTGGGCCCGTGATTGATCGACCGATGGGGAACGATCCCGAGTTGTCGAAGGCGCACGAAGTTGTCGAGCAGGTCGGCCAGCGAGTCGTAGGCGAAGGCCGTGTGGAAGTAGCCGGCGCGGACCGTCCCATCCTGCGGCGGATAGTCTTGAAGTCCGATCAACGCGATCCGATGGTGCTCATCGTCGTAGGTCAGAAATGCGACCTTGTCGGAGGCGTGGGCGACATGCGCCCCGAGAACCTTGCAATACCAATCGATGAGCTCGCTCAGGTGGTTGGTACGCAATGCGATGTGGGCCAATCGCCGCGGCGATTTCGTGGCGACTGCAGGGGTTGATTTCACGCGTGTACCTCCGGATGTTGTGACTCAGACTCTGCCGCCCGCTTGTCTGCTTTCGACGCGAAAGCGCCGATCACTTGCGCCATCGTTCGGTCGGGATGGGGCATGGCGTCTTTGGCGCGCCATGCGACATGGCCATCGGGACGTACGAGAACGGCACCGCGCGGTGAGATTTCGTAGAGGTCATGGAAAGCGCCCAGGTGGTCCAGCAGGTCGCGATGCGCACCCACGACGAAAGCCTGTGACCGAATGCCGGCCTTGGAGGCAGCCCTTGCGAACGCTTGGACCCAGGGCTGCGCATCGCGGCCAGCGAGAAGGGTGAAGCGCAGATCCTTGAACAGATCCACCGTCGAGATCGTGGGTCCGCCTTCGGGCAGCTTCAGCCAGCAGTGCGGTGCGCGCCCGCCTGGTGCGGCGGTCGCATCATAGGTATTGACGTCGCGGGGCTGCGCCGGATTTCCTTCATCGAAGACCAAAGGCGACCGGTAGGCGTAGCCGAACGTCTGTCCGTAGTATTCGAAGTGTTCCCGTTGGCCCGGGATCGCATCGCGCATGTGCGAGATGTCGTCTTCGCAGAAGTCTTCATGCGTCTTCATGATGCCGCCCAACCCCGCGGATTCCATGCGTCGCGCGTTGCGCACGCTTTGCGCCACGTTGAACCGGATCACGGGCAGGCGCTCGGCTTCGTAGGAGTCGAGGATGTCTTCGTCGGCCACGCCCTGGAGGACCAGCGCGAGTTTCCAGCACAGGTTGTGGACATCGCCGATCGCCGTGTTCATGCCCTGTCCGCCGGTGGGTGGCAAGGGATGCGCGGCGTCGCCTGCAAGGAAGATTCTTCCGACGCGCAACTTCTCCGCGATGCGCGCTTGCATTCGCCATGCGCGAACGTCCTTGACCTGCAGTCGAAGGTCCTCCACGCCGATGGCGGATTTCACAATGTCGGCGCAACGCTCGGGGGTGAAGTCTTCTGGCGTGTTTTTGGTGGCGTCGTAGCCGAAGTTGTAGGTCCAGCGGTTGCGACCGTCCAACGCGATCATCACGCCGACGGTCGCAGGGTTGTAGATCCACCAAAGCAGGTTGGGACGATTCACCACCCACGGCCACAGGTCTGCCTCGAAGTAGACGCCGATCTGATGGCCGAGCGCCGCGTCGCCGCCTAGAGGAACGCCCAGCTGCTCGCGAATCGCGCCGCGTGCGCCGTCGGCTGCGATCGCGTAGCGTGCGCGAACGATACGCGTCGCCCCATCGCCTGTAGTGATCTTCGCCGAGACACCCTGCTCATCCTGCTCGAGGTCTTCCAGCAGGGTCCCGAACATGACATCGACACTGGCCTGATCGTCCGCGGCGCGTCGCAGAACCGGCTCGAGCGCGTCCTGGGGGCAGGATGTCTTCGCGCTCGGGCCATAGGTTTCGAAGAGTCGATTCCGCTGCCGATCGGCACAGGTTCGGATCTCGCCGATCACCTCGCCGACAACGGACCGCACGAAGATGATGCCCTGGTTCCGATCGTGCGGAATACCGCGGGCGCGAACCGCATCCTCCAGCCCCCAAGTTCTGAAGATCTCCATCGTCCTCGCGCTGACCACGTGGCCGCGCGGATGAAAGCTTGTCGATGGATGTTTTTCGACGAGAAGCGTGCGTACCCCACAGCGTCCCAGCGCGATGGCCGCTGCCAACCCGCAGGGGCCGCCGCCCACGATCAGAACCTCGTAGCTGGGGGCAGCCGCGTCTCCCGATTGCTTCACCATGATTTGAATCCGCTTCTTTCATTGATTGACTATCAGTCAGTCTAAGATGGAGATGGCAAACCGCAGTTGCTGGTTTTCCCTGAGGCTCGCGAAGCCCTTGTGCACGAGCAGACATATGATCGAAACGATGACTGACACTGCGATTTCTCACGTTCGCCCCCACGGGGAAACGCCCGAGCGGCAGCCTTCGGGTAAGCAACGAATCCTGGAAACGGCGGAGCGTCTTTTTGCGACCCGAGGGTTTCTGGACGTCTCGGCCGCAGAGATTGTTCGCGAGGCGGGCGTCGCTCACGGTCTGCTCTTTCATCACTTCGGATCGATGGAAGGTCTGTATGCCGAGGTCAGCAGGGCGGCGGCGCAGCAGATGAACGAAGCGCAGCAGCATTCGTTTCGCGGCCGGACTGCGCGTGACCGGATCGCATCGTTCTTGCGCGCGCATCTGAAGGCCGTCAAAAGTCGGCAGGGCGACGCGCTTTTCAGGGCCCGCTCTCACAACCTCGCGATCAATGCCGATGTCGCCGACATCTGGGAGGCTTCGCGTCAGCAAGCAATCGGTCGAATATGCGAGGTCTTGGGAATACCCGAACCCACTAAGAAGGTTCGAGCGTGCCTGCGAGCCTGGATTGGATTTCACGACCAGCTCGTCCTGGCCTGGCTTGCCGATCGCTCAGTGAGCGAATCTGAAGTTTTGGAGTTGACGCTTCGTCAGCTTGGCCACTTGGCTTCCGAGGTGCTGTCCGTAGACCTCGATCGGACTGCCTGAGGCCGCCCGCCCGACACCTCGATCTGCGCCTGCGCGATGCATCCTCGGGCCAACGTGGTCCGCGCTCCCAATCTGCGAAGGCGCGTCAGTCCAGCTTGATGTTGGCTTGCCTGATCACCCTGCCCCACATCTGCCGGTCGGCATGGATGAAGGCGGCGAACTCTTCTGGCGTGTCGCATCGCAATTCGCCGCCGTACTCGCGCCACTTCTTTGCCAGTTCCTCGGACTGACAAGCCTTCCGCATGGCGGCGCTGAGCTTCTCAAGGATGGGTTTCGGCGTGCCGGCCGGCGCGAGGATGCCCTGCCAGGCGATCGGGGCGTAGTCTGGCAGTCCTGTTTCTGCGAAGGTGGGCACGTCCGGAAAACTTGCATGCCGCTTGTTGCCGGTAATGGCCAGCAGTTTCAGGCGGCCTGCGCGGATGCTCCCGGCGGCAGCGGGCAGGCCATCGAACATCGCCTGCACCTGTCCCGCGATCAGGTCGGTGTAAGGGCTGCTGCTGTTGTAGGGCACCAGGTTGGTCTTCACACCCGCAGCATTGTTGAACCACACGGCCGACAGGTGCGAATAGCTGCCGATGCCCGCGGTTGCGACCGCCACCGAATCGGGCTTGGCCTTGAGTGCCGCGATGAGTGCACGCGCATCTTTCGCCTCGACGCCGGGCGTGGCGATGAGCCCCGTGTTCAGCACGCCCAGCAGGCTGACCGGCGCGAAATCCTTCTCGGCGTTGAAGGGCAGCTTCGAGTACAGGTGGGGCACCACCGACAGCGAACTGGTCGTGCCGATGTACAGCGAGTAGCCGCCGGCCGGCGCCTTGGCGGCCACCTCGGTGCCGATGATGTTCGAGGCACCAGGCCGGTTTTCCACATAGAAGGTCTGGCCCAGGATCTTCGTGAGTTCGGCGGCGATCTCGCGCGCATTCGCATCGGGCCCGCTGCCCGCAGGAAAGGGGGCAATAGATTGCGCACATCTCGGCCTTCATGCCGCTGGCCGCGGGCGACGTGATCGTCACCGGCACGCCCGGCGGCGTGGGCGCCAAGCATACGCCGCCCGTGTGGATGAAGGCGGGAGACATCGTCGAAGTGGAAGTCGACGCGATCGGTAAGCTGCGCAATGGAGTGCGTGCGGAATGAGGCTGGCGGGAAACATTTGAATGGCAGCAACAGCTAACGATGCTGAAAGACAGCTGGTGGGCCAACTGACGATACCCAAAGGCACGGAAACACCCCTCTATCGGCGACTGAGAGCGCAGTGCAAACGGTAGGAACACGCTGCGCCTAGGTCGGCACTTCGACCCTGCGAACGGCAGGTATGCAGCGATTGCCGGCATCCCTCGGCCTCACGCGAGTGGGCACTATCGGCCAGGACCCGACATTGAAAACCGACACCGATGTCGGTCTTCATTCAAAGGGAACCGCTGTCTTTTTGAAATCAAAGACATACGCCCGCACCGATCATTCAAAGTGGAACTCGTGTTTCACTCAAATGGAATCCCTGGGATTTGCATCACTGGTTTGGAATTTTCGGCCGGCGTATTAGATCAAGGCGTGGCTGGCGACTCGCCCGCGCTGGCACGTGCACTTCCATTCCGACCTACAGCTCCTGACTTAATCGGGTCGAATGTTTATTCGCCCTCATCACCGACAAGAGCCCCCCACCGCGGCTCATTCTCCAGCGTCAAGCAGCTCGTGCAACGCATCGAGCTCTCACCACCGCTTACAACCCCCGATGCCAGCCCTTCGAGTGGACCGCCATCGCCGTTCGGTCCTTGAAAAGCTACATCGACTTTGCTCACGTATCAACGGGACCGCGCACTAGCGTGCGAGGAGCCTCGAAGCGGATTCAGCGAATGACGAATGCCACATTGGCCAACACATAGCCGACGGGCAAGAACACGCCGCCTCCCACGTATTGCAACTCCAGCGAGTCCTGCGGCCCTCCGGAAATCGACCCGGCCGTCCCGAGGGTGGTCGAAGTGCGGCGCGTGCCGAGTTGGATAACTGAGCCCGCCTTGGCAACGGCCACCTTCACGCCGTCGGCGCTGCTCGCGACCGCAGTCCAGGCACCGGCGTCGCTGGTCGCGCGCCAGATCTGGCCGCTGTCGCTGGACTCGTAGAGGCGGCCGCCGCTGGTGGCGGCCACGACGTAGCGGCCGTCGGCGGACGTGGCGATGCCTCGCCAGTCCCGGTTGACGCTCTGCACTCCCCAAGTGGTACCCGAATCGGTGGAAACCCAGATGGCGCCCGTGTCCGCGGTGGCGTACAGGATGCTGCCGTCGGCCGACGCCGCGGCTGACCACCAGAACTGGCCGCTCGCGCGCGGGGTCCAGCTCACGCCATAGTCTGTCGAGACATACAGCTGGGCGCCATTGGTGGCCGCCACCAGAACCCGGCCATCGGCCGAAGAGGCCACGGCGCGCCAGGCGCGGTTCGAATCACGCGCCGTCCAGCTGCTGCCGCCGTCCGACGAAGTCCAGATCTGCCCGAGGTAGGCAGTCGCGACCAGGCGCGACCCGTCGGCGGAACTGGCCACCGCGCTCCAGGCTCGGGACGATCCGTCGTTGGACCACGTGCCGCCGCCATCGGTCGAGCGGAAAATCGCACCGCCGTTGGTTACGGCGACCAGCGCAAGTCCATCGCTGGAAGAAGCGACGCCACTCCAGACCTGTCCAGTGAGGCGCAGGACCCAGTTCGCGCCGGAATCGCTCGAGGTATACAGCTCTCCGCTGGTGGACACTGCCGACAGACGGGTGGCATCGGCGGACGAGGCCAGGCCGCTCCAGCTACCGGTGGGCGCCGCCGAGCGCCAGTCCAAGTCCGTTCCGCCGGGCAGGCCGCGCGTTTCGATTCGCTGCCCTGCGTTCTGCGCGATGGTCCACCCGCCGCTGCCCACCCCCACCACCTTGATCCAATCGCCCACTGTGGGCGCGGGCGGCAGCGTCAGCGTGACGCCGGCGCTCGCATTCGCCTGATAGCCGGTGTTCGACTCGGTCTGGACACTCGAGGCGGTGACGCTGACCCAGCGCGTGTCGGCTGGCGCGGCCGCGCACACGTAGGCCGTGGCCGTGACTTCTGCGGCATCGAGCACGCCGTTGGCGTTCAGGTCCAGCCCGGACTGCACCCGTTGACCGCCATAGGCGCAGGTGCCGCCCGGTGCTTCGGCGGCGAATGCGAGCAGGCTGTCGCGGCCATTCGACCCCGCAGCGCCTGTCGCACCCGGCTTACCGCCGCAGACGTAGGCCGAGCTGGTCACCTCCGCATCCTCAAGGACGTCATTGCGGTTCAGGTCCTTGCCGGCCAGCACCTGCGAGCCGCCATGTGCGCAATTGCTGCCGGCGGGCTCGGCCCGCATGCGCACCAGCGTGCTGAGGCCATCCACCGCAGCGGTGGCGTTGCAGATGTACTGGGTGGACGTGACTTCGCTGTCCGCGAGCACGTGATTGTTGTCGGCGTCCAGGCCGGCCTCGACGCGTGCGCCGCCCAAGGTGCAGTTGACGCCGACCGCCTCCGGCTTGACGCGCATCAGCACAGTGGATTCGCCGGATGGGCTGGATGGGCCGGCGGGCGCCGGCGCGGCGGGCTGCTGCGCGGGGGGAACGAAGAATGCCGGGTTACCCGCACCACCTCCACCTCCGCCGCAGGCGAACAGTGCCAGAGAGGCGGTCAGCCCTGCGGCTAGACGGGCATTGCGAATGATGTGGCAGGCGGGTCTGGACGAAGGCATGAGCGGGTGCAAATGGATATACGAGGCGCGAGTTGTGCTGCGCGGCGAAACGTAACGCAACGGATTGTAAGTAATTGATGCCGCGCAATGGAATCCCAGAAGCTGGTGGAGGGACGCGCGGCACGAGCCTGGAACTGCGGAGCGCGCAGTACTCGAGCGCGACGGCAAGCTGAGCATCGTCAAGCGGCGGTCCTGACTGAACCTCCTTTCTCCATTCGCCGCGTAAGAAAGCGCCGACCCAGAGCAACGGCAATTGCTTCGCTCGCGAAGGTGGCCACCGAGAGCACTCTAGACCTTGCTGACTTCCTCTCATCCCAAGGCAAGGAGAACGCAATGAGCAGCAACACCCGCGTCGGCAGCACTGGAGACGGCAGCCGACCCACCACCAGCGGCGGAGTGGACAACATTGGCGGCGCCGGGTCCTTCACCGCGCGCGAGACCAATGCTGGCGAAGACGTCGCAGGCCCCACGCCACGCGAACGCATGCAGGACAAGAAAAAGGACGTAACGGCCACGAAGCACGACGACTCCGCGCCCTTCGGCCTGACCGAGGATCTCACGCCCCAGACCAATCGCGAACCCGGCCAGGGCTGAACGATCCCGTTTTTCGGCATGGCTGCGCCCCGTCGCCTCTCCGTCAGTTCGTCGTCACCGCGCGGCGCGCTGGCCGTCGAGGCGGCCAATGGCGAAACCGCCCTTCTCATCGTTGACATGATCAGCTGCTGGGATTTTCCCGACGC
The DNA here is from genome assembly GCF_030812215.1 of Variovorax boronicumulans. Lineage (GTDB taxonomy): Bacteria > Pseudomonadota > Gammaproteobacteria > Burkholderiales > Burkholderiaceae_C > Variovorax > Variovorax boronicumulans_C. The sequence goes on from NZ_JAUSSG010000014.1 coordinate 21,348, forward strand.
CGACAAGCTGCTGCTCGCGGCAGTGGAGGTCGCCTCGCCCATCGCCGCACTGAAGCGGCGGTGTAAGTCAAGGGGTGTGCCGGTGATCTATGCCAACGACAACCGCGGGCGCTGGCGTTCCGACTTCAGCGCGCTGGTCGACCTTTCCATGACCGGGAGCGGCCAGGGTCCGGCCGTGACTGCCAGCCTCGCGCCGGACCATGACGACTACTTCGTGCTCAAACCTCAGCAGTCGGCCTTCGTCGCCACCCCGCTCGAGCAGCTGCTGGACGCGCTGCAGACACGCCGGCTCATCGTGACAGGCGTGGCGAGCGACCAGTGCGTGCTGAGCACGGCCACCGATGCCCGCATGCGCGGCTTCGAGGTGGTGCTTCCGAAGGACTGCACCGCCACGCAGACGGCGCGGCGCCACGCGATGCTGCTCGAACAGTGCGCCACGGTCTTCGGCATCGCGACCACCCCAGGCTCGCGCATCCGCCTGCCTGCCGCGCGGAAGCGTAACCCCTGAACGCCCTGTTCCTGCTTGTTCCCTTGTTTGGAGAAATCCATGACACATCCGATGCAATCCGGTCCGCAACCACCCTTCGACACGCCGCCTCAGGCGCCGCCCGGGCTTGAATCGCAGATGAACCCGCCGCCGGATTTCGGCGAATCCTCTTATGTCGGCTCCGGAAAGCTCATCGGAAAGACCGCGCTCATCACCGGCGGAGACAGCGGCATCGGCCGCGCCGTGGTACTTGCCTACGCGCGCGATGGCGCGGACGTGCTGATCTCGTACCTTGGCGAGGAGGAATCCGACGCGCAGCGCACCGAGCAACTCATCGAGAAAAAAGGCCGCACCTGTATCGCTGTGGCGGGCGACATCCGTGAGGATTTGCACTGCAGGCAACGGGTGACCACTGCCATCGGGCGCTTCGGCAAGCTCGAGATCCTGGTGAACAACGCGGCCTTCCAGATGGCGCACAAGGATCTGTCAGAGATCACGACGGAAGAGTTCGACCGCACCTTCCGCACCAACGTCTACACTCCGCCGAAGGCAGCTTCACCTTGGTAACGGTGACAGACACCGGCTTGCTGGCGGGAAGACTCCTTCACGCCGCTGTCCAGCGCCCCGTAGCGGGCTGCTCGACGGGTTCTCCGTGGTCGGGCGGCTTGCCATGGTTCTCCGACGTAAGGAAGGGAATGGCGTCTGCTCTTTCGGTTCCTTGGTCATGCTGCCCTCCTGGCGTTGTGGGCCTTCCCTGAAAGAGGAAGGCGCGCCACCGGTTCTGAAGGCGCGCGGTCGGAAGGCGCTGCACCTGCGCGCGCGAACACTCCCGCACGGCGCGCCGGCGGCGCAGCTACGAGAGGACGCTCGTGACGACGAATGCGACCGACGCCACAGCCATCGCAGCTGTGGCCGCCCAGCCCAGCACGCGCCACCCCAGCGGCAACCGCAGCGCGCCCATGAGACTGCGGCTGCCGGCGGCGAGCATCACGCCCACCATGATGGGCACCGACATCAGCGAGTTGATCACCGCCGCCCACACTAGCGCCTTCATCGGGTCGATGCCGATCAGGCTGATGCCCATGGCGCATGCCATGGCCGCGGCGAGGATCGCGTAGAACGCCGGCGCGGCACCAACCGGTTTTTCCAGGCCGCGGCGCACCTTCAGGAATTCGGCGCATGCGTACGCGGCCGAGCCGGCGAGCACCGGCAGCGCCAGAAGGCCCGTGCCGAGAATGCCGAGTGCGAACAGCACGAAGGCCGCATCGCCCGCGACAGGCCGCAGCGCCTCTGCCGCCTGTGCGGTCGATTCGACATCCAGTTGCCCATCCGCATGAAGCGTGGCGGCCGCGGCCACGATCATGAAGAAGGCGATGGCGTTGGAAAACCCCATGCCCAGCCAGGTGTCGAACCGCAGCCGCCGCAGTTGCGCGGCCGCCTGGCGCGGCGCCTTGTTGAGCGGCTGATCTTTCTCGACGCGCTCGATCTCCTCGACCTCCTGCGCCGCCTGCCAGAAGAAAAGATACGGGCTGATCGTCGTCCCGAGGATCGCGACGACCATCTTTACCGTCTCGGCGTTCCATGTCACATGCGGCAACAGCGCGCCGAAAAACGCCTCCCTCCAGTCCACGCGCGCGACCATCGCCACGCCCACATAGGCGAACAGCGAAAGCGTCAGCCATTTCAGAATGCGCACATAGCGCCGGTACGGCAGCCAGGCCTGCAGGCCGAGCGAAACCACGCCGAAGGCCAACGCGTACAGCGCCTCCGGCCCGCCGATGGCAAGCCGCGTGACTTCAGCCATCGCACCCAGGTCGGCCGCGAGATTGATGATGTTGGCGACCAGCAGCAACATCACCGCGGCCGCTACCACCGGCCGCGGCCACAGTGCGGCAAAGGCCGAGGTCAGTCCGCGCCCCGTGGTCCGCCCGATGCGCGCGCTCGCGAGTTGGATGCCGACCATCAGCGGATAGGTCGCCAGCAGTGCCCAGCCCATGCCGTAGCCGAACTTGGCGCCGGCCTGGGTGTACGTGGCGATGCCGCTCGGGTCGTCGTCGGCCGCACCGGTGATCAGCCCAGGGCCGAGCTTGCGCCAGAAGCCTTGCTTGTCTTCGGGCAGCGCCTCTTGCGTTCCGCCGGGCGGGCCCGAGCCATCGATTCCTCTCACCACCGGCGGATTTTCCATGGCGCCTACACCCGCGGCGGATCGGTGTCGCGAGCCAGACGGCGATGCATGCCGACCGCGGCGATGAAGTCGGTCGCGGCCATGTCCGCATTTCCAGCGTCCGCGAGGATCGGGGTCGGGTCGTCCGAGCCGTCGGGCAGGCTCATCGGAATGCCGGCCTCGGCCAGCAGCGCCTGCGATGCGCCGAGCGTGAGGATGGTCTCCCAGTGCAAGTCCTGGTCCTTCGCGAACTTCATCGAATAGCCATCGGGGGCCAGCGCCTCCACCGCCGCAAGGCCGTCGGGTAGCACAGGCGCATCGAAGAGGAACCAGGGGTTGTTCTCCATGCTGGACTCGGCCTTCAGCTTTTCGCCGCCCGCCGCCGTGTAGGTGCCCAGCCGCGTGCCTACCAGCCGCGGCACCGCGCCTGCTTGCACCGGCGCCGTCATCAGCTTGCCAATGAACGCGCCTTCCGGGCCGTCGGCCACGAGGATCGCGATCTCGCGCGTGCGTATACCGCCATCGCCCGGCCGCGCCATGAGCAAGAGCGCAGCGGAAGGCGATGTGCTCGCATGGGGTTGCTCGGCCATCTGTTTGTCGTCCGGTTGGATTTCAAGGGGCTCCAACCTAGTGCGACGAATCATGCTCTTTTGTAGGACGCCGCAGCGATTTCGACACCAAAAGTTCGTCGTCCCAATCGCGTTACTCTTCCATCGAGCCGGGGCTACGGGGCAACCCTGGCACGGGTCTCGCAACGGCTCCTGCTCCATGCGCATGCACCCGACGCTGAAGTACTCCTACGTGGCTGCGAATTCATTCCATCGAACTTGCATCCCTGACCCAGCACCCGAACGACCAGGAGATTGAATTCAGCAACAGACCAGCAAACGGTTCAGGCGACGAAACCCGTCCCGCCACCAGTGGCGGCGTCGACAACGTGGGCGGCAGCGAGAGTGACTCTGTGACCACTGAGGGCGTCCACGCCTGCGCTCGAGCCGCGCGTAGGAAAAACGCTGTCAGGAAAAGCCGGAAAACCGGCATGGCTCAGAGCCCGCGGCCCTGTCATCTTGGGTTTTTGCGACGGACTGTTCCGCGCGCTGACCTGGAGAAGCCCCCCCAATGACTGACGACACGAAGAAGACCGGACTAGATCGGAAACTGATCGCCATGCATGAACAGCACGAAGTGCGCTCGTGGCTGGAATCATTCAGGTGCACGGAAACCCAGCTAAGCGACGCCGCGAAGGCCGTTGGCAATTCTGCCGGCGCAGTGCGCGAGTACCTGGCCGGGAAGCGCTGATGAGCCACATCCGAAGAATCTCTGTCCACGTTGACGAGCCGAATCCCGGGCACTTCTACTGGGTGCTCATGGAAGAAGGCGACGATGTGAGCCAATGGGTCGAACTGCAGTCAGCCGAAGAAGGCTTCGCCATGTGGATCGACGCATTGCAGGCGGGCATGTGGACGCTGGAAAAGCTCGCCGAAGATGAGCGTATCGGCCCCAGATCCGCTGGCGACGATGAAGATGCCAATCCTGTCGGCATACCGTTGATGTGAACTCAAATGCCACCGCTTCGCCGCATCGCGGTCTACGTTGATGAGCCCGAGCCTGGATGGTTCGCATGGGTACTCTCCGAGGCTGACGAAGGCGCATCACAGTGGGCGCAAATCGAGCGCGCTGAGGCGTGGGTAGGCAGTTACAAGGAAGCGATGGCCACCGGCCTGCTGGTGCTGCAGCAGATGATCGACGACCTAGACATTGGCCCGCGCGACGAAGCCCCTGCACCCGCGAAGAAGCCCAAGGGCAGCACGTTCGGTTTCGGGTTTGGCACGAACCTCAGTTGACCGGCGAGCGCCGGCTGAATGTCGCCATCGACAACGGGAACACGGTCAGCAGGTTCTTCCAGCCTCCGGTCGGGCGCTTTTTACGATCGACATGCCAAAAGTCTTTGATCTCGCGGCCTTTAGGAAAGATATAGCGCGTGCGCATGGCTTGCCCTCAATCCGTCTCGCGAGCTTCTCGCATTCGATTTAACTCTGCTCGTCCGAGGGGGGTGATTCTCAGGATGATCGCGACTCGCTTGTCTGCCCCTTCACTGCTGGAAGGCGGCAGTACCGCTTGCACAAGTTCGGCAGCCGCGAGGACCGCCGTGCACCGAATTTCGTCCTCCGATTTGACTGCGAGCGGAAAAGAGGCGTCTTCGATACGTTGAAGAAAGTCCATGGGCATAAACGGTCGTCCTTTCAACGCCGCGGGCTGGCCGACGTAGCTTGCTGAAAATCGCAATCTACCCCACCTATTCCAACTCGGGAATCGGCTTCAACCAGTCCACCGCGGCCTTGTCTGGCGGCATCGCTCGAAGCCGCTCATCGCGCCACAGGTCACGCGCGACATCACCTAGCTCAAGCGGGTTGATCGTGTGTCACTGCAGCTGTAGCCGGTGCGCGCAGGCAGCGATCCAGAGGGCTGCTGGCACGTTTTCTGCGCCCGCATATTACTGTATATTTAATCAGTGTTTTGTGGCTTTTATCTTTGACCGACCATGAACCAAGCTGAACTATTCTTCCCGCGACCCGTGCACCAGGTGCCGATCGACACCACGCCTCACGAGCAGCCCGAAGACGATGCACCCTTCGTCTTCGAGGATCTCGAGTCCGAGCCCCGAGTCGCCTATATCGCACGGCTTCTCGACTATCCGGCAGTCGATGCCATCAGGGTCGCAGAGCAGCGCTTCCGACGAGAGTTGGACAAACAGCTCGGTGGCGAGGTAGTGCCGGCCCTGCGTGCGTTTCAGAATGCGAGCGAGTCGGGCGAGACAGAGTTGACGAAGGAAGAAATCGCCCTGGCCAAGCGCTGGGCAAAGGCCTACGAGTCGGCCAGGACTGCTGGCCTTCGCGATTTGGGAGATGTCGACGAAGCGTACTTCGATGTGAGACCGACCTGAGCGCCTTCATGCACTCGTGCGCATGCTCAGCTTGATCAAGGGTGGCTCACAACAAGACGGCAGGTATCGTTTCACGGAACTCTCGCACAGACTTCACTTCCACTTCTCTTGGGCCAAGCACACTGCCTTTCGACAGTGGTTCGGCGCTGGTAGGGGCTAGGGAGAAAAAAAAGCCGCTCAGGGAATCGCCTCGATGCCAACCGCTGTCACTCTTCAATATTTACTCGCGAGAAAGATGCGCCTGTGACGGCTTGCTTTGACACACAGCCGATCCCGGATCTCGCGTTGATGCGTTGGACTATGCGCAAGCGACTCAACAGCCGCGGGAGGATTTACGTATGACCACAAAGCAAGAGTTGCCCGACGAGGCACTGAGTGCAATGGCGATCGGATGGCGCAGGAAGGCCCTCGAGGGAGACCTTCACGCTCGCGGGATCGCCCATGAACTTGAGACGGAATTGCGCAGGCGTGCCGGTGCGCCGTTCACCAACTACGACACCCTCGACATGCGGCCACTAGAGATGCGGGCCGCGCGCCCCCGTTGGTGGCGGTTCTGGCGCGGGCGCTGAAGCCATGCGCCTGTACGTTGATGCCCAATCCCGACGCCGCGGCCCAACCGTCAATAACTACAGGCACGAGAACACCCCCTATTGGAAAGCGGTCATCTGAACCGACGAGCATGAACTTTGAACCCGCAACTTGGCACATGTCATCGAAGACGGGAGTCGATCTGTACGCCATGTACGGTACATCTGCATGAAGGACAGGCGGCTGTGGTCGCCCAACTGCAGAGCCTCACCACTTCACCCGAAGACCCAGCGACCCATTGATCGAGCTCTTGACCTTAGCATCGCCGCCGCTCGCCCACAGCTTGCCGATTTCGCCATAGAGGCTTGTCGACTGACCCAGGGCGAGCGTGAAGCCACCCGCGAGTTCGGTGCTCGTGCCGCCCGTCGGCGCGGAGATGTCGGTGGTGGTCGCGCCGTTCATGAAGCGGGCGACGTCCGCGCCGCTCGATGTCCGGTAGATGTTGAAGCGGCCGTACGGCTGAAGCGTGCCGACGCCCGTGGCGATCTCGCCCTTGACCCGCACGCCCGCGCGGGCGATCCAGCCGCTGTCGGCCTGAGGCTGGACGACGGCGCCAACGATGGCGGAGTTGTTCAGATCGATGTGCTGATGGATCAGCTGCAGCTGCGGCTCGATGCGCCAGCCGCTGCCGCCCAGCGCGAAGGACTGCCCCACCTCGATGGAACCTAGCAGGCTGTTGCCCTTGCCGCTCACGCCCAGGCTCGCCAGAGGCTCGACGGCGTAGCGATGGCGGCCCGACTGCACCATGACATCGGCATAGAAACCGCTGTCGCTGGTGTAGGTGCCATACACACCCACGTACTGGCTGCGCAGGTCGTTGCGGCCCACGGCCAGGTTTGGGATGCCACTGGCGAAGCCGCGCACGCTGGCGTCGCCATCGAGCTGGCCGACGTAGATGCCCGCACGCCAGTTGGGCGTGTTCAGCAGGTCGGTGCCGGCCTGGAAGCCGGTGAGGCGGCCCTTGCTGGTGGGCGATACCGCGCCGCCTTGCTGGATGTCGACGTCGGTGGACAGAACACGGCCCCAGGCGCGGCGATCAGAGCCGGTCGGGGTGGTCGTGATGCCCTTCACATCGTCGTCGCCCACGCGCTTGCGCAGGTCGCCGAGCATCGCGAGGCTGCCCTGGCGCAGCTGGCCGGGGAGCGCGGAATAGAGCGAGGCTTCGGCGCGGTAGGTGATCACCGGCGTGGGCGCGGCGGGCGACACGGTGGTGCTCGAGCGCAAGTACCAGTTCTCGCCGGCACCACCGGCATCGGCGGCGTACAGGCGGTACTCGTAGGCGCCCGCATCCACATGGCCGTTGGCAAGGCTGAACGCGTCCTTGGTGGTCTGGGCCGTGGTGGTGGCACCGTTGCTCGCGGTGACCACCTCGATGCCGTTGCCGCTGGTGAGCGCCCCCAGGCCGCCGAGGTTGGCGATCTGCACCGTGGTCCGGCCGCTTGCGGATGCCGTAGCGCCGTCGAGCACCAGGCGGTCGGACGGTCCCGTGCCGTTGAGCACGGTGCCCAGCCTGAGCACGCCGTTGTTGCCGACGTAGGCGCCCGTGACCGTGAGCGTGGTGCCCGCGGTTGCGCCCACGAGCGAGACGGTACCGCTGTTGGCCAGCGAGGCCACTGTCTGGCTGAAGCCCGCGAGGTCCAGCGTGGCGCCCGAAGCCACGCTGTGGGCGGAGGCCGCGCTGAAGGTATTGACCGCGCCCGCCTTGAGCGAGCCCTGCGCGACGTTGGTGGTGCCGGTGTAGTCGTTGGCGCCAGACAGCGTCAGCGTGCCCGCGCCCTCCTTCGTGATGAAGCCGCCGCCGCTGATCGCGCCGCTCAGGGTCGCGTTGAAGGCGCCGGTGTCGATGACCGGATCAGTGGTGCCCGTGAGCTGGATCGCGTTGGCGATCGTCAGCCCGTCGGCGCTGAAGCCCAGGGTGGTGTCATCGTCCATCGACAGCGTGCCGGTGCCCAGCGCCTGGCTGTTGCCGAGGTTCAGGCGCCCTTGTCGCAGCGCGGTGCCGCCCGTGTAGGTGTTCGCGCCCGAGAGCGTGAGCGTGCCTGTGCCCACCTTCACCAGCGAGCCGCCGGTGCCCGAAATCACGCCCGAGACTTCGGTGTCGCCGTTGAGTCCGCCCGTGCTCAGCGTCTTGGCGCCGAGGATCACATCCCCCGCGCCGGACAGCGAGCCGATAGAGATTCCCGCCGCCGTCAGCGAACGGATGCGCAGGCGTCCGCCCGCGGTGTTGACCACGGTGGCCTGGTCGGCGGTCGCGCGGTCGAAGATGTCGATCAGGCCGCCGCTTTCGTTCATGAAGGTCGCCTGGCCCGCACTGGCGTCGTCCAGCAGATTGATCTGGCCGCCGGAGAAGTTGGTGATGCGCGCGCTGCCGGCCGTGGCGTTGGACACGATGTTCGTCAGTCCGCCGCGGTTTTCGATGACGGCGTTGCCGGCGGACGCGTTGTCCCTGAACTCGGCCGACGCATCCCTGTTCATCACGAGGCGGGCATTCCCCGCCGAGCTGCTGCCGCCGAACTGCACGAAGCCGGCGTTGTCCGTCGGCAGGGGACCGCGCTCGGCGGCAGTGATCGTCAATCCGCCTGCGTCGGCATTGCCGCCGAAAAGCAGCGAGGCGTTGCCGGCCACCGACACCGGCCCGGTGCCGAGGGCGCCGGTCGCCAGCGCATGCAGGCTGCCCGCTGCCACCGAGGTGCCGCCCGTGTACGAATTGGCCGCGCCCAGCACCAGCGTGCCTTGGCCGGTCTTCAGGAGCGCTCCGTCGCCCGAGACTTCGCCGTTCAGCGTCAGCGTGCGGACCAGGTTCACATCGAAGGTGCCGCCTCCCGGGCCCAGTGCGACCGTGCGGGTGGCGGTGGTGTCGCCGGTGACGTTCAGCGCGCCGCCGTCGAGCGTGAGCCCACCGCTCGAATTGCCGAGCGCGCGATCATCGGCGATGGAGAGCGCGCCGCCGCGCACGGACCAGGGCGTCAGGCCGGTGTTGATGCCGGTCAGCGTCCAGGTGCTGGCACCGGTCTTTTCGTAGCGCGCGAAGCCGCTGTAGGTGGCGGCGTCGAGCGAAGTGGTCCCGTCGGTCGTGTCGCCCGCCAGCCCCAGCACGTTGCCGGTGCCGGAAACCACCCTCAGCAGGCCGGTGATCGAGGAGCCGGCACGCAGTTCGAGCCGGTTGTCGCTGCCGGTGATCCGTACTGCGTCGCCGCGCGTGGCACCGTTGCCGCCCATGCCGGCCGTCAGCGTCCCCGTGTTGACGATGGTGTTCGAGTCGCCCCGAACGCGCAGCGCCGCACCACCCACGCCGAAGCGCACGGCGATGCCGCCGGCACCACCCGCGCCACCCGTCAGCGAGCCGGTGTTGGAAACCAAGTTGTTGCTGGACTCCAGCGCGAGGCCCGCGCCGCCCTCGCCGCCGAATGACGACGTCCCGGTGAACCCGCCGCTGACGGTGCCGATGCCTCCGGCACCGCCGACGGATGCGCCGCTGTTGACGACGGTCGCGCCGCCGCCTTGCAGCACGATGCCGTCGCCGCCACCACCGCCACCGCCGGCCCATTGGCCGACACCACCCGCGCCGCCGTTGCCGCCGCTCGTCTGCCCCGCATTGTTCAGGTTGACGCCGGCCGCCGTGGACTGCAGGCCCGCGCCGCCACCGCCACCGCCGCCGGCCAGCCGCGCGACGCTGCCGGCACCGCCATTGCCGCCCCGCAGGGTGGTGCTGCCCGACACGGTGATGCCCGTGTCGGATGTGTACACGGCAGCACCGCCGCCACCGCCGGCGCCACCGCCGTAGACCGGATCCCCATCGGGCGTGCCGTCGGTTCCCGACCCCCCCGTGACCGAGCCGGCCACGCTGGTCGCCCCCACGGCACCGCCCGTTCCGCCAAGCCCGCCGCCGCCGATGCCGCCATTGCCCCCCGTGCCGCCCGACGGAGCCAGGCCGTTGGACTCAGTGAACTCACCGAGGCGGCCGCCGCCGCCGCCGCTGCCGTTGCCCGCGCCGCCCCGGCCGCCTGTGCCGCCAAGGCCGACGAAGGTCTCGCCGCCCGCGGCCTGAGCCCAGGCACCGCCGGACATGGCGACCAGCGTGAGCAGGCACGCGGCCGCCGCGAGCCGCTTCGCTTTGCGGCTTCCTTCGACTGTCGAGCGCCGCGCAGGCGATGCAACAAGCTCCGACACGGCCTGCCAGACACCCAGCACGCCGTTCCATACCACGCGATAAGTACGGTTCATTCCGACGATCCTCAACAAAAGGGCAAAACGGGCGCAATGTAACAGTTGCAACAGAAGATTCAACTCCCCGGAGGTAGTCATGGACATCGCCGCCGCTTCTGCTGCGGGAGATCGTTCGCCCCTAAGACGCGAAGGCCAACCTGCTGACCCTGCCGAAACTCCTCTTCAAAGCAAGGGCGTCGCCTGCCCGGCGGACTTCGACGTGGTCGGAGCTGCCAGCTTTACCTGCGCCTGATACCTTGTCGCAGCGTGCACTTCCGCGCTCGGCACCAGCAGGTACCGAGCGGCTGCTATCCGCCGATGTCTATGTCTGCAAAGGGCCCGTTCACGACGGCGCCGCGACCGGCTACAGTCGGCTAATAGCGGACGGTCGGCGCCGACCGTCAATCAAAGGAATCCAGTTGTTCAATTAGGCAGCGCCGGGCGCCGGCCGTAGCTCACCCGCATCACCCCGGGCTCGGCCGTGCATCCCCCGGCGCGGCAGCGCTCCGCGCGAACCCCGTGATCGCCCACACGTCGACCTTGGATTTCGCAAGGCGTCTCAGCCGGTCGCGGACTTCCTTGGTGCGGCGGCCCTGGGTGCCGACGGCGAGCCGGGCCCTGAACTCGTCGTCGGCGAACAAGTCCGCGTGGCCGAAGATCCGGTCGCCGGCGCGGTCGACCTGAATCGCGATATTGAAGCCCCGGTAGGGGATGCGGCTGGGCGTCTTCGAACGCACGGCGGCCTCTCTACATCAGGCGGGAGCGGATCGCGTGGGGCAGCTTCGCGCGCCACCGAGACGCGGCGCCGCGCCACGGGCCCTGTGCGGCCACGGGGTAGTGGAGGCGTTCGAGTTCGGCGCGGCCTTTTTCGGTAATGGCGAGCACCTGGGCGGCGTCGGGGCCGCCCGAGAGGGTGAGATCCGACGGCGCGGGCGTCAGCGCGATCACGAGGCCGGCGGCCCGCAGCAGCTTGATCTGGTCGATCTCCGCCCGGGCCCGGAAGGTCGCCGGCAAGGGGGAGCCGGCAAGTTGTTTGAGCATGTCCATGGCCATCGCTCTGTCCTCCATTTCTCTACGACCCACTTGGAACGGGAGAAAAATAGGACGTCCCAGCCGCGTCTTCAAGGGTCGGCTGCAGGGCGCAAGGCAACAGAATGTATCGGGGCTTCGAGGACAGGCGAGAGAAGAGCTCCGAGACGACGCAAAGACGCTTGCACGCCTGGTGCTTGCACTGGAGGCGGAAGCGGACTTCCCTCTTGCAAACCTTTATGGGCTCGAATTGAGCACCTTCGATCTCGCCCTCGACATCCTCAAGGAATGGCGCCTGGATAGGTACTACGCGCGCAAAGGAAAGCTGCTCGATGTGTCCTATCAGGTGAATGTCCAGGCATCGCATTAGGAGCGAGTTGGCGTTCGTCGCGTTGGGTTCGCAGCATTGCCGATCTTGATGCGCGGCTGAATGGCAGCACACGCGCGGGACCGCGAAGCCACCGAAAGGCAACGAAGCGCCTGGCCCTGGATTCCCAGGCGGCTGAGTCGTTTTTGCAGCCAGCCAGAGCATGCAACGGGCCGTCGAGGCCAAGGGCATCGGGTCCAGGTCAAATACATCCTGAATTCGGCTGTCCCACCAAGGTGACGCGCCCGGCTTTTCTATGGGCGATGAGTCCGATGCGGCAGCAGTCGAGTGGTGTATGTCGCTTTTGGATTGTTGGATTCCGCCGATCTCTGACCCTAGGGGGGTGCCGACTTCACCCGATCTGGATAGCGAATCGCGGAGTCCTGAGAGCGCTTGTGAGCGCGATTCAATCTGGAAATCCAACCGCATCGGGCTCGCTGCCACCTCATGTGAACGGCTCAGTCCGGCCGGAACCGGCCGTACGGCTCCAAGGCAGAATGCACCCGATAGCAGTCATAGAAGGCGATGCAAGACGCGATGCCGGTCACGAGGAGCGCTGATGGCAGTCGGAGTAACGGTAGGTTCAATCACGGACGAGCTTGGTGCACCGTCGCTTGTGCACTCGTTTTTCTCAACTATCAGCGCGCATTGCGAGCCCACCGGCTGGGGCAGCAGCTTCCCCCACCTGATGAACGAGCTCTACCAAGGTCGTTTGCCTCATGCGCATGCGCCGCTCGCGCTCGCGGAACTGCAACAGGCAAAAGCGATACTGAGCAAATTGCCTCCCGCGTGCGTGGTGTGGGACATCGAGAATCGCCAGTCCAAACCGCCCTGGGGCGACAACATCGCATCGCAAATCACGAGCCTTGGCAACTACTTCGTGTCGAGCACCGGAGGCGACGTGTTCCAAATACTCGAGGAGGCCCTGGCCGCCTCTATCGAGGAAAAGCAAGATGCTGTTCTCCAGTAATGTTCGTCATTCGGCCGCATGCAGTCATTCAGCCAATTGCCACAGTCCCGCGAGACCGGTCGTGCGCGGCGCATGCCAATCCAGAAGCCTTCGAGAATGCCTCCATCAACTGAAGCCCTGCAACGACTGAGCGACTTCGCCTTGGGCAAAACCCCGGTGCTTGAGTTCGAGCAACAGCTCTACAACGATCCGGACATTGAAACATTGCTCTCGGCAGAGAGCGCTCCTCGATTTTGCCAAACGGGGACAACGCTGTTCCACTACCTGATCGGACTCGACCTCAGCGACCCAGGCCAGTCGCTCAGCGCAAAGGACGTGTTGGTCTCTTTGCTCCAGAAGCACGGAATGACGACAGCGCTAGACGGGGCCGCAACGGCGGAATATGCGCTGCTGCTCGATGCCCAGCCGCGCTGGCTCGACGCGGACGTCAAGTTCCTCGCCTCGTTACTTGATGCCGCGCCACGCCTACCTTCCAAACAGAGAAAGGCATGGCTGCGCCAGAGAATTTTGGAACTGTTTAAGTACGCCAAGCAGCCCCCGCGCTGGTTGCAGTCTCCAGCGTGGCCCATCGGAGATGCTGGCCCTTTGGTCTTCTTGGGGCAGTTTCCTGTCGCCGGCTACTTTCATGACGAGGCGGCGGTATATGTTTTCCATGACCCGGCGAAGGACGCGTTCACAACGTTTGTTCAGCACTGCTGAGCTCGTGGCATGAGGACAATCGCCAAGATGCCTCCTCGGCCAGAAGCTGACATCCGAGACTGGCCTTCATCAACCCAGTGGCTGAGGTCGCAAGACATCGCTTTCCCAGATGCGTCCTCTCGATGGCCAGCCCGTGAAGAGGTTGTCCAAACTCTGTGTGCTCTTCGGGGATTTTGCATTCGATACACAGAAAACGGGCCCGGCAAGAGATGGGATGCCGATATCACCGAGGGGCAGGATGGCGAGTGGTGGACGCTGCTTCATGCGGAGCCGAAAGGGGATTCCAACTTGATAACGGAAATCAGTTTCGAGAAGGGGGAGTCAGCGCTCATCATTGCGATTCTGCGGGACCTGTCTGCCGCGACCGCCCCCTGGTTCTGATGGCAGACGCGGCTGCCTCGCGGCCAGAATAAGGAGTGCCCGCGATGAACAATACGTTCACCGAGCGTCTGAAGGAACTCACGACAGACATCGGCCGCGGATGGCAGGCCGAGCTCGCCCGCCGCTGCGGGGTGAGCCGTGCGGCGATCACCAATTGGCTTTCGGGTCGAAACAAGGGCGTCGAATCGAACCACCTGTTCGCCATCGGCGACCTTTTCCGAGTCAATGCGCGATGGCTGGCCACCGGTGCCGGGCCTAAGTGGGCCGAGATCCCGATGGATATGTCGAAGCATGTGCATCCCACCGTGGGCGAGGTGCTGCTTAAGTTCGAGGAGGTGACCGCCCGGCACGAGCAGATGAGCGAGTCCGAGCGCATCGAGCTCTACATCTGGCTGGCCGGCGAGAGGCCGAGACTTCAGGAACCGGCCGCCTCGCAAACCACGGGTTGAAGCTCACGGACGGCGGTGGCCTCTCCCAGCCGGCCCTCACGCTAAACAGCACCGCTCTCGTGTTGCCCGGCGAAGGACCTGCGTTACCCGACGGTGCCGCCAACTGCCTGCAGGAGGCCGCCGTGGCGTGGGCAATGGCGGCCCCAACGCCAGGGACAGAAGGCGCGGATTGCCGAGCTGCAAAGATACCCGCGAAAGAGCCCGCAAAGCAAAGCGGCCCCGAAGGGCCGTCCGCTCGCTTGCGCATTGCTGCGATGCTTACTTCTTCTTTGCAACAGCCTTCTTGGCGGCAGGCTTGGCCGCCGCGACCTTGTCCGCCTTGCGCTTGGCGGCCTTCGGGTCTACCGCTGCCTTGAACGAAGCGCCGGGGACGAACTTCGGCACCTTCTGCGCCGCGATCTTGATCTTGGTGCCGGCCTGAGGATTGAAGCCGGTGCGGGCCGCACGCGCGACCTGCTTGAAAGTGCCGAAGCCGACGATCTGCACGGGATCGCCCTTTTTCACGGCCGCGACGATCGCGCTGGTGACGGTCTCGAGGATGCGGGCAGCTTCGGCCTTGCTGACAGTGTGGGTGGTGGCGATTTTTTCGACGAGTTCGATGCGGTTCACTGTTGATTTTTTCCTATGACAAGAGATCAGGCTCAGGGCCTGTGCACACCGCAGGCGAATGTCCGCGGCGAGCGGCGGCAGTGTAGCCGCAGCGCCGAGAGAGTCCGCCCCGCGGCGAACCGAACGACGCCCGCGCTCGTGCCCAGAGAGAAGCGGCCGCCACCGTCAAGTCCAGAGGGACGCACACGCGTCGCAATACCCTTTTGTGACTTGCCCTTTGGACAGAGTAGGACAGACACGGGCAGCCGGGGTCGCATTTGGCGGATAGCGGCAGTCTTCACGGATGCGGAAATTGCTTGGGCACTCAACGGGCATTCAAGGGAGTACGTATGACGAATTGTTTGATCGACGGCGGGCCTGCAGTCGTGCGCGCCAGGGGCTACCGCCACGTCCGGCACGCCAATGGTCTGACCTGGAGGACCGGAGGCGATCGCCGTCGACACACAGGAGGTCGACGATGGCCCGCGGGAGCTTCGCTGTGGCAGCCCGCCGCCGGGAGGCCGCGCGACAATGAAGCTTGAGCCGAAGGACTTTCTGCGCGAACTGCAAGGGCGCGAGTTTCCGTTCGTCGTCACCGGGCAGCCGGGCGTCACTTGTGTGGAGATGCTCCAAACGGTCGGCTTCATCAAGGCCGTCGTGATCTCTTCGGATCCCAGGCACGCCGAGGCGCGGGTGCATCAGATCACTGAACTCGGCCGCCGAGCGCTGGCGAAGCGATGATGACACCCATCGGAGGCTGCGCCCACACGCGCCGCAACTACGTCTCACAGGACACCCGGGGCCCGAAACGATGAACATGAAGTTGATCCGGACGATTCTGGAGATCGCGGCGATGCCGCTGTTCGCTGCCGCACTGTTTGCAACCGGCCTCATCGCGGCCTTTGCGCACCTTTTGGCCCTGCCCGGTCTTTTTCTTTGGGAGAGATATCGGGAGAACAAGCCAGTATCACCACGACGAGAAAAACAACATTGACTTTGTGTAAATGAATTTGCCGCAGCATGGACCACGTAAGAGTTCACGACCATTTTCCGAAGCCCTACCCGCGAGGGATTTTTTCGTGAATCCGCGACATGGTCGCAACTCGGTCCCATGCAGACACAGCGCTTCACATGAGCCTATCGCACCGGGTGATGCTTACCTCCGCAACGCCGTTCACCGCGGACGGCTCAGAGATTGATGCTGCGAGTCGCCGCGACCCGGGTGCACTGCACTGCGACGGTTGTCGCGCCAGACCCCCGACGCCGACCTTCATTGCTCAACTTCCTTGACGTGTTTGAAGGATCGTTTGGCCTGTGGCCATTTCCACGAGTTCGCAGCGGACTTCAATCCGAGAGACAAATCGCCTGCTTCAGTACCTTTACTGGACATCTCCGCGAAACACAAACTCGCATCGCACTCGGGTTTGCCCTTGTTTTTTTAGTTATGTTTGAAAACTATATTGGTTATCTTCAATAACCTTAAAGCCGGCACATAGCCGTCCGAGGAGACAAGCATGGATCGCATCGTGTCATCGTCATGGCGCACGGCATGGGCCGTAGTGGGTACGGCCGCTTTGCTCGGAGGGTGCGGCGGAGGCGGCGGGGGAAACAGCGGATTTTTTCCGATCTTTCCCGTCGCGCCGAATACTTCACCGCCGCCGGTCGTGACGCCACCCGCAACTTCCTCGGAAGCTCGTCCCGGCACGTTGCAGTCGTGCACCGATCTTGCAAGCCAGGCAGCGTTCGGCGGCACGGTCTACACCAGCGTCACCTCGGTGGCCGCAGGCGCACTCACGGTGGCCGGCGTGAGCACCCCGACGCCGGCGCATTGCCTGGTTCAGGGGAAGATGAACGAACGCACCAGCAGCGTCGACGGCCGGGTCTACGCCATCGGCTTTGAAATGCGCCTGCCGGTCGATTGGAACGGACGCTTCTTCTATCAGGCCAACGGCGGGCTCGACGGCAGCGTGGTTCCGGCAACGGGCGGCGTTGGCGGCGGCGCTCCCACCACCACTGCGTTGAACATGGGCTTCGCGGTGATCAGTTCCGACGCGGGGCACTCCGGTTCGCAGATTCCATTCTTCGGCATCGATCCTCAGGCTCGCCTGGACTACGGCTACAACGCCGTGGCGCAACTGACGCCGATGGCCAAGAACCTGATCGCCAAGGCTTACGGCCGCGGGGCGGACCGCTCCTACTTCGGCGGTTGTTCCAATGGCGGACGCCACGCGATGGTTGCCGCCGCACGCTCTGCGAACGAATACGACGGCATCTTGGCTGGTGACCCGGGTTTCAATCTGCCGAAGGCAGCGGTCGCGCAACTCTACGGCGTCCAGCAATATGCGCAGGTCACCACGGCCAACACGCCCGCAGGCAAACCGGATCTGCAGACCGCCTTCACGCAAGCAGAGATGGACACGGTCGCTGGCGCGGTGCTGTCGAAGTGCGACGCGCTCGACGGTGCCGCCGACGGCCTCGTCGCGAACGTGCAGGCATGCAAAGCCGCCTTCACGCTGGCCACCGATGTGCCCACGTGCGGCGGCGCCCGCACAGGCTCCTGCCTCACGGCTGCGCAGAAGACCGTGCTGGACGCCGTGTTCGCGGGTGCACGCAACACCGCAGGCACCGCGCTCTACAGCAGCTTTCCCTACGACGCGGGCATCAACCGCGCCGACTGGCGGCGATGGAAGTTCTCCAATTCGCAGAGCCTGGACACCGCCGCGGTCGGCTTCGTGTTCAGTGCGCCGCCGCTGGGCACGAGCCGCCCGCCGGGCATCGACTTCGCGCTGGGCTTCAGCATGGACGCCGACGCACCGGGCATCTTCGCGACCACCGCGCTCTACACCGAGTCGGCCATGTCCTTCATGACGCCGCCGAACCCGGCCAACCTCTCCACGCTGCGCGACCGCGGCAGCAAGCTCATGGTCTACCACGGCACCAGCGATGCGGTGTTCTCGTCGGACGACACCACGCGCTGGTACGACGAGCTGCGCGCGGCGAATGGCGGCGATGCCTCCGGCTTTGCGCGCTTCTTCCCGGTGCCGGGCATGAACCACTGCGCAGGAGGCGCTGCGACGGACCAGTTCGATATGCTGACGCCGCTGGTGGCGTGGGTGGAGAAGGGCAAGGCGCCCGACTCGGTCGCTGCCGCCGCGCGCGGGGCAGGCGCCAACGTGGTCAACACGGAATTGCCCGCCGCTTGGTCGGCAACCCGGACGCGGCCTCTGTGCCCCTACCCAAAAGTGGCGACCTATGTGAGCGGCGACGTCGAGCTGGCCTCCAGCTTCGCTTGCAAATAGCCATAGTCAGCACGCGGTACCTGGTCACCACCCTCGCGCTCCTGCATTTCGAACGCGACCTCAGCCGATGTTCGCCGGTCAGCGAAGAGAACGGTTTCGGGACGCTCGGCGCCGAGCATCGCCTGTTCCTGTTCACGGGCGAGAGCAAGCGCGGTCGTGACGCTAGCGCTGGCGTTGCAGCGACGCTTGCCGCTGCTTGTGGCTGGCGCGGAACCGTCGATCAACCGCCAGAACCATCTAGCGCGCCGCTTGAATTTGAAGAGTGCGCCAACTCTTTATCGTCGCCGGCAATCGGCCTTTCCTGCGCCTCGTCTCGACGGGCAAGTTCGCGCTTTGCCGTTTCTTCGGCCGTGCCCTCCTCGTCGACGACATCGCGCCGAGCGTCCGGGTCGGCAACCAGGACGGGCCGGTTCTGAGGTGGCTTCACATAATCGGTCATGTACGGTGCTCCTTCGATTTCGCTCGAAGGATCGGTGCTCGAGGACCGACGCCGCTGTAGGAGCGGACCGCTGAAGTGC
The DNA here is from genome assembly GCF_030812215.1 of Variovorax boronicumulans. Classification (GTDB taxonomy): domain Bacteria; phylum Pseudomonadota; class Gammaproteobacteria; order Burkholderiales; family Burkholderiaceae_C; genus Variovorax; species Variovorax boronicumulans_C. Next base: position 40,037 of record NZ_JAUSSG010000014.1, read on the forward strand.
GACGCAAGATTCCGATGCCCCGCAACGATGGCTTCATAGCAATCCGGGTGATCCTGTGCTTTGCCGGCCCGACGGGAATCCGTCCAACGCCCGGAAGCTCGCGCTCTGTCACAACACACCGCCATGGCATTTCTCCATGGCTTTGCGCATCGCGCATGCGCACGATCACGCTTCGTTCCTTCCCGCACCGCGATGAAGGTCCTGTCGAGCACCACCGGCGCGACGCCGTGCATCGACCTCGATCCTCGCGTAGAGCGCTTCCACGGCGCACTCCTCGCGCTCGAGGTATTACACGTAGACGCCATCGAGAAGCACAGTGCACCCGTGATGCCGGCCTTGGGGGTTGCCGATGCGTGAGACAGTGAGGATGGCCCGCAGGTTCGTCGAATTCGCATCGACGGGCTCTGCTGCGGTAGATGAGCCGCTGAGCCTCTGCAAATGCTACCGCTGCGCGACCGTTTCGCAGGGGTGCGGCCAGATGCCAATGCGCTCTTGCGGCACGGCCATTGCAAGATCGCAGAAGAAGGCGGGAGCGGCGGTAACCCATCGGCCGTTGGCCTCGAGCCCCGGCGTTCACCTCATCGGGAGCGCGAACGACCGACGCTTGCGCCCTGCTCCTACGCAGCGCACCCGTCGGCGCGGTAGCTTAGGCCGCTTCGAAACCGCCACCGGCCGATGCGGCCCCGTCCCATGAATCTTCATCGTTACCTTCTGATCGCCAGCGCCGTTGCGCTCGGTGCCTGCGCCAGCAACGCACCCACTTCCACCGCGAGTTCGGGCGTCGACAACCAGCCCGATCCCACCATCCTGATCGTCCCGCTGCGCGTCGAGGACCCGCGGCTGGCCTCGGGCTGCTGGGCACAGTTCTATTCGAAGCGCGACTTTCAGGGCGACGTGGCTACCCTCGTCGGCCCGGCCCAGATCCAGAGCATGGACAAGAGCACCGCGCGCCAGCTCAAGCGCGACATCGACAGCGTGAGCATCGGTCCGCGCGCGACGCTGGAGGTGTATGAACACGCCATGTTCAAGGACCGCACGGTGCGCTTCGAATCCAACAGCCGCGAAGGCGGCTTGGTGCGCAAGCTCGGCTTCGGCGGCCGCATCGAGGCGTTGAAGCTGTCCTGCTCCTGACCCTTGGCGCGGAGCGCCGGCACGGCGAGGCGCACGGCGCACCGGGATTCCGATGCGCCGTGGCCCGCCGTGCCGGGGCTCAGAAGTCCATGCCGCCACCCGCCGGAACGGCCGGTGCCTTCTGCGGCTTCGGCAGTTCCGCGACCGTCGCGTCCGTCGTGAGGATCAACCCCGCGATTGACGCGGCGTTTTGCAGTGCGGTGCGCGTGACCTTGGTCGGATCGACCACGCCGAGTTCGACCAGGTCGCCGTACTCGCCGGTGGCTGCGTCGTATCCGTGGTTGCCCTTCCCTTCGAGCACCTTGGCCACCACCACCGATGGCTCCACGCCCGCATTCGCGACGATGGCGCGCAGCGGCGCTTCGAGCGCACGCAGCGCGATGCGGATACCGGCATCCTGATCAGTGTTGGCGCCCTTGATTCCGGAAATCGCGGCACGCGCGCGCAGCAGCGCCACGCCGCCGCCGGGCACGATGCCCTCGGCCACCGCCGCACGCGTGGCGTGCAGTGCATCGTCGACGCGGTCTTTTTTCTCCTTCATCTCGACCTCGGTGGCCGCACCCACGCGGATCACCGCCACGCCGCCCGCAAGCTTGGCCACGCGCTCCTGCAGCTTCTCGCGGTCGTAGTCGCTGGTGGCCTGCTCGATCTGCGCCTGGATCGACTTGACTCGCGCATCGATGCGCTTCTGGTCGCCGCCGCCATCGATGATGATGGTGTTCTCCTTCTGCACCTCGATGCGCTTGGCGCTGCCAAGGTCATCGAGCGTGGCCTTGTCCAGCTGCTTGCCGGTTTCCTCGGAGATCACCGTGGCGCCGGTGAGTACCGCGATGTCCTCGAGCATCGCCTTGCGGCGGTCGCCGAAGCCCGGCGCCTTCACGGCCGCCACCTTGAGCACGCCGCGCATCGAGTTGACCACCAGCGTCGCAAGCGCCTCGCCCTCGACCTCCTCTGCCACGATCAAGAGCGGCTTGCCGGCCTTGGCGGCGGCCTCGAGCACCGGCAGCAGCTCGCGGATGTTGGAGATCTTCTTGTCGTGCAGCAGCACGAGCGGATCTTCCAGGTGCGCCACCTGCTTCTCAGGGTCGTTGATGAAGTACGGGCTCAGGTAGCCGCGGTCGAACTGCATGCCCTCGACCACGTCGAGTTCGTTGTCGAGCGACTTGCCGTCTTCCACGGTGATCACGCCTTCCTTGCCGACCTTCTCCATCGCGTCGGCAATGATCTTGCCGATGGCTTCGTCCGAATTGGCGGACAGCGCAGCCACCTGCGCAATTTCCTTGCTGGTAGAGAGGGGCTTGGAGAGCTTGTGCAGCTCGTCGAGCACGGCGGCAGTGGCCTTGTCGATGCCGCGCTTGAGGTCCATCGGGTTCATGCCCGAGGCCACATGCTTCATGCCCTCCTGAACGATGGCTTGCGCGAGCACCGTGGCGGTGGTGGTGCCGTCGCCCGCGACATCGGCGGTCTTGGAGGCGACCTGCTTGACGATCTGCGCACCCATGTTCTCGAACTTGTCGGCGAGCTCGATTTCCTTGGCGACCGATACGCCGTCCTTGGTGATGACCGGCGCGCCGTAGCTGCGCTCGAGCAGCACGTTACGACCCTTCGGGCCCAGGGTCACTTTCACCGCATCGGCAAGGATGTTCACGCCCGCGACGATGCGCTGGCGGGCGCAGTCATGAAACTGGACGTCTTTCGCAGTCATTTCGAGATGGCTCCTTCTTCAATCATGTGTCTGTGGGGTTGTGGAAATCGCGGCCTCGTCAGGCGACGCGCTTGAGGTTGCCGCGCTCGCCGCTTTCGATCACGGCAAGGACGTCGTCCTCGCGCAGCACCAGCAATTCCGCGTCGTCCACCTTGACCGTCTGGCCCGCGTACTTGCCGAAGAGCACCTGGTCGCCCGCCTTCAGATGCAGGGGGCGCAGCGTGCCGTCCGCGAGCAGCTTGCCTTGGCCGGTGGAGACCACCTCGCCCTGCTCGGGCTTCTCGGCGGCCGAATCCGGAATCACGATGCCGGAAGCCGTCTTGCGCTGCTGTTCGATTCGCTTGACGATCACCCGGTCGTAGAGAGGATGAAGTTTCATGTTCGATCTCCTGTGCGATAAGGTCATCAAAAAGAGAACCCGCGCCAACCGTCGGCGGCGCGATCAGGTTCGTTTCCTTTGCCGGCTTGCAAGCGCCAGCGGGCGAGAGCTATGGGCTTCGGCGCGCGCCTTCAAGAGGCTGTGAACACGATTTTTTTGTGACTGTTTTTTTCAGCTGCGACGAAGCTGCAATCCGCTTGCGCGGCCGAGCCGGTAGACGGTACGCTGGGGCTCTGTTTCGCGCGGCGGCCCGGCAACCACAGGGCAAGGCAACGTCCGGCCGCCCGTGCTGTCGAGGGTTTCGTCGGAGCCGTCATGCACTGCAGACCAGATGCCGCACTTGCACGGCCTGAAGAGCCAGCGCACATAGCCGCGCCGGCCGGCCTCGCGCAGCATCTCTTCACGGTCGGGCGCTTCCGCCATCGTGTAGTCGCCTTGCTCCGGCTCGTCGCCATCCACGTAGCCGAAGGCCCGCAGCGCCTCGCTCACTTCAGTCGCCGGCACGCCCAGCCGCCACCACGCGGGGCGCACCACGCGCTCTAGGTCCCACGCGCCGAGCTGCCATGCGGCTTCGAGCAGCGCAGTCTCGAGCGCATCGAGCCGCTCGCCCGACATGTCCAGGCGCGCCATCGACTGGGCCACAGGCCGGGGCGGCAGGTCCACACCGGGAATCTTCAACGGCGTGCGCCGCAGGAAGCCATGCCAATGAAGAGACAGGAGCGCCGCATCGTCGCGCCGCGCAACGCGGGTCACCGTGACCGCATAAAGCGGCAGGCGCATGGCGGCCGCATGGCCTGCAATGGTTTCGAAAAGGTTCATTCGCACCTCCACAAATGAAAGGAGAACAACGTCGGCCAAAAAAGGGTTTGAGCGTTCGGCAGCGCCGCGGTTTCCACGGCGGGGCACTGTTGAAAAATTCGCGCCGGCCGCTACATTCCGGCCGGAAGCCCTGCCCTCCATCTCCGCCTCATCCTTGTTTATTCATTCCCTTTCGAGGAGATTGTCTTGACGATGAAGATCGCACTGCTGGATTCCATCGATCTCTGACCCTAGATTTCCATTGAATACTTACCCACCCGCTTTGTGAGTCCGAAGGCTGTGTGGATCTGCCGCAGATTGCGCTGCTGTTTCCGCGATTTGGTGGCCTCGAACAAGATCGGCCTGGACGTCGCGCTAGAAGCGCTGCGCGACGGATGGACGCAGCGCAAAGTAACAGTCGACGCGCTCTGGCATTACGCCACGATCGACCGCGTATCCAATGTGATACGCCCCTGCCTCGAAAGCGTACTTGAGATAGGCGGGCAGCATCAGCGCGACATCGCACAGATGTTGGAACTCGACATCGCGCAAAGGCTGCTCGCTCACATCGAAGTGGCACAGCATGCCGAAAAGCGAGCCGTTGTCGCCAGGGCGTAAGCGTCCGGGGAAGGCATCCTGAGTCAGGGTAGCGCTTCTTGCACCTGACGATGGATGCGGAGTCAAGACCAACCTCGGCGCATACTGTTGTCCAATTCTGGCGACGCGTGAAGATTCCGCCCACACCCCGCTGCGACCGGCGCCACGCCGCAGCCATCAGGGCCATCAATATGCGCAGCTTCCTACTGAACAATCGCGACGAGCTCATTCAACGATGCAAGGACAAGGTCGCACTGCGCCCTTCGCGTGGTGCTACCCACGAGCAACTGTCGCATGGGGTGCCGATGTTTCTCGACCAACTGACGCGCACGCTTGCAGCCGAGGATGACGGCGACGCCGCGGGTGGTCTGCTTATTTCAGGCCCGTCCGGTGGCGACGCCTCAGCACTCTCTGAGATGGGCGTTTCTGCGACCGTTCATGGCGGCGAACTGCTCGGGCTCGGCTACACGGTTGACCAAGTCGTCCATGACTATGGAGACCTGTGCCAAGCCATCACCGACCTCGCCGTTGAGCGCGACGCCCCGTTCTCGGTCGATCAGTTCCGCACGCTGAACCGCTGCTTGGACAACGCGATCGCTGACGCGGTTACCGAATTCGCTGCCCAGCGAGACCTCGAAGTGGCGAGACGACAGGCCGAGGAGGAGAACGAGCGGCTCGGCTTCCTCGCACACGAGTTGCGCAACCACCTGCACGTCGCCAAACTCGCGTTCGCAGCCTTGGAGTCAGGCAGGCTTCCGGTCGGCGGCTCGACTGGTGCAGTGCTCAAGCGCAGTCTCGGCTCGATGGAAGGTTTGATCGACCATTCCTTAGCGGCTATTCGCAACGCGACTCGGGCGCCGATGCATCCGCGCATCTTCTCGCTCGCAATCTTCTTGGCCGACGCCGGTCGCGTTGCCGAGCTCTACGCGGCAGACACTGGCTGTGCGCTCCGTATCCCGGAAGTAGACGCCCAACTCGCGATCGAAGGCAATCGCGAACTGCTGTTGGCGGCACTCGGGAACCTGCTACAGAACGCCTTCAAATTCACCCGACCGGGTAGCGAGGTCGCGCTACACGCCTATGCGTCAGATGCCTGGACCTTTATCGACGTGGAGGATCGCTGCGGCGGGCTTCCGGACGGTAGCGCGGACACCATGTTCGAGCCGTTCCGGCAAGGCTTCGATGACAAGCGTGGCCTCGGGTTGGGGCTATCGATCGCAAAGCGTAGTGTCGAGGCTGACCGTGGGCTGTTGACCGTACAAGACATGCCTGGCAAGGGATGCGTCTTCAAGATCACTTTGCCGCTACGACGGCTGGCGTAGTAGCGCGCTCGAACCTTCCAGTCCTCGAAGTTGACTCGGCGCGGGGCATTCGATCAAGCCTGCCAGCGGTAGGGCAGCAGATCTCTGACGGGGCGATCGGGTTGCGTAGGCTGCCGCTCGAGCACATTCTTGAGGTACACATAGGGCTCATGGCCGTTGAGCCGGGGCCGTGTGGAGCAGGCTCATGATGGCTGCTGCCCTCTGTCCGGCACGCAAACTTCCAGTGAACAGCAATTCTTTCGTCCCAGCGCGATGTGCCTGATCAAGTTCTCGACGCGGTTGTTGTCGACCGCCAAGTCGCCGTCATCGAGGAAGCGCGTCAGTGCTCCCCAGCGCCTGAGGCGGTAGTCGATGGCTGGACCTTCGCGAGCCCGGAGCGGCTGCCGAGCAAGGCGGGCTCTTGCGGCTGTCGGCTTCATCGAGCTCACCGACGACGCCGCCGAGCTTCGCGGCAAGCGACTGGACGCGCCCGGTGCCTTGGGGCGTAGGAATAAACATGCCTCGATTTTCGCGGATAAGACCAACTGCGCGGCTCAATGCCGCGGCGTTTCGTCCAGCCGATGGGCCAGGAAAAAGCGAAGCATCTCGCGGCTGGCGTCGATGCCGTCGGGTTGCGTGTAGCTGCCTTGCGCGCTGCCGCCGGACCATGCATGCCCGGCAGCGTGAAGACGCCAGTGCTCGGCCTCGCCGCGGCCCTCGGAGGCCGGATAGAGCGTTCGCGTGAAGCGCCGGCCGGCCGGCGACTGGCCTTCGCTGACCTCGCCCGGCGTCGCACCTGCAAGAATGGCCATCCCGTTGTTCACATGGACGGTGGTGTCAGCGTCGCCATGAAAGACGATGATCGGCTGCGGCGTCGCGGCCGCACCGGAGGGAGCTTCGGGCACTCCGGTCCGCATCGCGTGCAATGCCGACAACATGTCGTGCGCGGCGCCGTGCGGAAGCCCGGAGTGCACGCCGATCGCGGCAAAGATATCGGGATAGCAATGACCCAGCACGTCTGCCATGGCACCGCCCGCCGACAGCCCCGCGACATAGACCCGCGCACGATCTGCATGCTGCTGCGCGGCGACATGCTGCGTGAGCGCGGCAAGCAAGGCCGGTTCTCCCCGGTCACGCTGCTGATGCTGGGTCTTGAACCAGTTCCAGCATTTCTGGCCGTGTACCCGCTGCGCCTGCTCCGGGTACAGCACGATCACCCCTGATTCACGCGCGTGGTCGTTCATGCGGGTACCCGCAGCAAAGTCCGCCGCGCCCTGCGTGCAGCCATGCAGCATCACAACGAGCGGTCGAGGCGTGAGCGGCTGGTTCGCGGCACTTGCCGGCACGAAGAGCATGTAGTCGATGGTGCGGCCCTGATGAGAAAACGTGCCCTTCACCCATTGTTCCGGCTCACCGAAAGCGTCGGGGGATGGCATGGGCCTGCCAGCCTCAATAACGCGCGCCTCGACATCGATCACGCCTGCTTCCGGAGTCGGACGCGTCGATGAAACAGGCGATGCCGGCTGCGCATCGCTCCCGCCTCGCAATGCGCGTTGGATCGCATGGGTCGCGTCGAGCAGCCGACCACTGCGTGTAAGTTGCGTCGCCTCGTTCATCAGGCCCACGAAAAGTGAATTCATTGAGGTTGCCCGGGTAATTGCCAAGAGGCGCTAGTGAATGCGTTCCGCCAGTGCAGCCTTGACCGCTGGCGACGCGTGAAGGGCGCCAAGCACCGTCAGCGAATCGATGACCGCGCTCGCAAGCTCGGGGCTTACGTCGGGTGCGATCACCGCAAGGCCGAGCACCCGGATCTGGAGCGTCTCGCCTGCGGCGCGCACGGCCTCGAGGTCAGCGGCAGAAAAGCTCTGCAGGCCGAGGACCAACGTCTTGCGCGACACCGCTTGGCGCAAGGCATCGGAATGCGAGGCGAGATGGGATCGGATGGCCGTGCGGATGAAATCCGTGCGATTCGAATAGAAGCCTTCCGCCACCAGCAGGTCGATATGCCCGAGATCGACGAAGCCCATGTTGATCGTGATCTTCTCGGACTCCGGTGTTTTGATCGGCGCAGGCCGGGGGGGTGCTTTTCGGGGCATTCACCATCCTAACACCATCTGCATAGATGGTATATGGATGGTTTTCAGCTTCTTCAGCTTTACAGTGGCGTCTCGCGATCAATTCGGCGGACACCGCCTTGAGCGGATCATTTCTCGTTCTATCCCCCCTTCAACGCCCCGAGTCGTACCAAGCTTGGCACTACGAAACGCCGGATGACTTTGTGTTCGCGTCAAGGGCTCGCGTTACTGTTGCTGCTACTTCGACATCGACATCAAGGGGCGATCAGATGAAGGGCACGCCACCGGTCACGGGGATGGTTGCACCTGAGATGTACGAGGCCTGGTCGGAGGCCAGCAGCACGTACACCGCCTGCAACTCGGAGGGTTGGCCCGGGCGCTTCATCGGCGTCTGCATGCCGAACTCCCTCACCTTCTCCGGCGGCATGGTCGACGGAATCAACGGTGTCCAGAAGGGGCCGGGGGCCACGCAGTTGACGCGGATGCCCTTCTCCGCGAGCAGCTGCGCCATGCCGCCCGTCATGTTCTGGATGGCGCCCTTGGTTGCGGCATAGGCCACGAGCGTCGCATTGGGCTTGTCCGCGTTCACGGAAGCGGTGCTGATGATGGCGCTGCCCGGCTTCATGTGGACGACGGCCGCCTTGCAGAGGAAGAAGTTCGCATGGACATTGGTGCGAAAGGTGCGGTCCAACTCCTCTGCGCTGATCTCGGCCAGGTCCTTGTGCGTCATCTGGAAGGCGGCGTTGTTCACCAGCACGTCGAGCCGGCCAAAGCACTCCATCGCCTTGTCCACCAGTTCGATGCAGTGCGCCTCCTCGCAGATGTCGCCCGGAACGGCCAGGCAGATCCTGCCCTCGCGCTCGATGAGCTGCGCCGTGACGCGGGCATCGGATTCCTCCTCGGGCAGGTACGAGATCAGCACGTCGGCGCCTTCGCGTGCAAACGCCAGCGCCACGGCGCGACCGATCCCGCTGTCGCCGCCGGTGATGAGCGCGGACTTGCCGACAAGCTTGCCGGTACCCATGTACGACGTCTCGCCGAAGTCGGGGCGCGGTTCCATCGCGGATTCGAGTCCGGGCGGCGTCTGCTGCGGCGTGCTGAACGGTGGCCGCGGATGGACGGTGAGGGGATTGGGCATGGACGGCTCCTTGAATGATCTGGACGCCATGTTGGCGGCCGCCTCGCAGCGCGGCGTAGGAAGGTCGCCAACTTGTGCGCGGGTTGATACGCATGTCGTACCGTCGGCTCAAGCTGTCTCGACCGGGGCTCTTACGGCATCCGCAGGCTTGGCCCTCTTGCGCGCTCGCGGTAGCGCTTTTTCGAAGATCACCGATGCCTGCGACAAGTCGTCGAGCCGCGCCTTCCACGCCGATGCCATCTGTTCAGGATGGCGTATTCCCGCGCACCTTGGAGGCGCTGGACTACAAGAGACCGCCCGAAGGCCACTAGATTTCATGTCGCCGCGCGCAGACGGACCCACTGGACACTGAAGGAAACCGATGGCCGAAGACCCCGCCCCTGCATTCGTTGCCTGGATGGCAGCGGAAACTGCCGCCTACACGGCTATTCACCAGCTTCACCAGCGTACGCAAGGTGGGCGCTTGGCCATCCCGGACAGCCGCATCGAGCAGATTGCCAGGCTGCGCAAGGAGGCGGACATCCGTTTCGCCGGGCTGTGGGGCGCGCTCGGCGCAGCGTCGCAGCCCAGCGTGGCCGCACCACCGGTGCAGCGCGGGCGCAGGCGGCGCGCGGCCTTCGAGCTTCTCTCGCGAGAGCCTGCCGAGTCCATCGAAAACCGCATCGGGTAAGCGTCCGGCCCCTATGGCCGGAACCGGCGGGATCAAAGGGCGCACGATTTCACGCGCTCATTTGTCCCTCTTTCTCGTCCTCTCGGCTTGCCCCAAATGAAGATCGCCACATTCAACGTCAACGGCATCAACGGTCGCCTCGCCCGCCTGCTCGAATGGCTCGCTGAATCGAAGCCCGACGTCGCCTGCCTGCAGGAGCTCAAGTCTCCCGATGCCGCCCTGCCGGTCGATGCGATTCGCAGTGCCGGATACGGCATCGTCGCGCACGGGCAGCGTGCATGGAACGGTGTTGCCATCCTCGCGCGCGGAAGAGAGCCGATCGACACCGGGCGCAGCCTGCCGGGTATGGAAGCCGACCCGCAGAGCCGGTACATCGAGGCGGTGGTCGGGGGCGTGCTGATCGGCAGCCTCTACCTGCCCAACGGCAATCCGCAACCGGGACCGAAGTTCGACTACAAGCTGCAATGGTTCAAGGCCTTCAACAGGCATGCGAAGAAACTCTTTGCGAGCGGCATGCCGGTCGTTCTGGCCGGCGACTACAACGTTGTGCCTACCGATGCCGACATCTACAACCCGGCCTCCTGGCGCGACGACGCGCTGCTGCAGCCCGAAAGCCGGGCGGCGTTCGCGCAGCTGCTCAAGCAGGGCTGGACCGATGCGATTCGCGCGAGCCACCCTGGCCGGGTGCCCTTCACCTTCTGGACGTACTGGCGAAACCGATATCCGCGCGACGCCGGACTTCGCATCGACCATCTGCTGCTGAGCGCCGAACTCGCACCGATGCTTCGCAATGCCGGCGTGGACCGCGACGTGCGTGGGCGCACCGGTGCGAGCGACCATGCGCCGGCCTGGATCGAGCTTGACATTCCGGCAGCGTAGGCCATCCGCGCGACTAGGCATGGAGCGCAACCCTCAGCATGCTGCTCGGCTACCAGGCCTTTCACGTCGCCGTGCTGATGCTCATGGGCAGCTACGTGATAGCGCGTTCGTGGACCCGCAAGCTGCATCACGCGGTGCGCGCGACGCTCGACAACACCGCGCTAATGTGGCACTGCGTCACCACGCAGGGCCTCATCGACGCGCTTACGGTGCAGCTGGTTCCGGTGGCACTCGGCTGATCACGATGAAGTGCCAACGACCGGCGCCACAAACGTTGTTCAACTCTTGTACTTTCGCACGCTGAGTTCTCCATCGCTCTCGAGCATCGCCAGCCGCACCTCGGAGAGCTCGGCGATGCCCTTTTCCCTGAGCTTGGACATCAGCTCGTCCACCGTGATGAGCTGGCGCCGCAGCGTCCTGTGCAGGATCTGCCCATGCTTTACCAACGGCTCGGCGGGCGGCTCGATCAAGCGCGACACTGCGGGCGAGTGATAGCTGGCCCAATCGAGCAGGTAGTTCCAGCCCACCAGGGTCACGATGAGGACCAGACCGTCGGTGATGGTCTTGTACTCGCCCTGCATGGCGTTACTGGAAGCGTCGGCGATCAGCACAACAAACAGCAGGTCCGCCACGCCGAGCGATCCGACGTCGCGCCGCAAAAGGAAACGAAAAACCAGGAGCAAAAACCAGTAGACCACCGTGCCTCGCAGCACCATGTGCCAAGCCGGCATCTCCATGCGAAAGAGTTCCGAGAGTGAATCCATGGCTTGCCTCCGTCCGGCCGCTGGCCGGTGCCGCTTGTTCTTCAGTGGGACTTCGTTTGTTCACACTGGGCTCTTCGACACAGGCTTCGTGATCGTTGCTGTGGCCGTGGCGCCGAGCGTGATCTCGGTGATCCACGACACCACGAGCGCTCCGTAGGCCCGCCGCGATTCTGTTTCGACAACGCGTGGTTCGCGCCCGACAGCAGACATGGACGGTTTTGGTTCTTTCAACGCCCAGCGACCGTCTCCGCGATCAATTCGGCGGCACCGCCTTGGGGGGATCGTTTTCTCGTCCGAAGTGGCGATGAGCGCCCATGGCGTCGATGAAAGCGGCGATTCCTGCGTCAGCGCCAGCCGCATCCGCCAAGATGAGACCGGGGTCCACGGAACCGTCCGGCAGGGTCATCGGGATCTGTGCCTCGGCCAGAAGCGCTTCGGACGCGCCCAGCGCGAGGATCGTCTTGCAATGCCAGTACTGGTCGCGAAGAAATTCGAGCGTGTGGGCATCCGCATCGAGCGCTTCGACAGCTGCCGCGCCATCGGGCAGGACGAGTGCGTCGAAAAGAAAGCCCGGCGAGTTCTCCATGGTCGCATCGGCGGCGAACTTTTCGCCGCCCGCGCCGACATAGGTGCCAAGCCGGGCACCAATGAGCCGCGGCACCGCGCCGGCGGCGACGAGTGCGGAGATGAGCTTTTGCAACGACGTGCCTTCGACACCGTTTGCAACGAGCACCGCAATCTTGCGGGTGCGGATACCACCGTCACCCGGCCGGGCGAGCAACGACAGCGCCGATGACGCTTCGACTTCGGGAGGCGCTGGATTGTCCAGCGCCTTGGGCATCGGCGCGGGCAATTCCATTCCGAGGTCCTGTGCGAGGCGCTGCGCCAGATCCGGGGCCGCATTGAGCAGGCTCGCCACCACGCGCTCCCGGATCGCAGGGACAGTCACCTTGGAGAGTTCAAAGCGGAAAGCATTGCCGATATGCGCCTTCTCCACCTCGCTCTGGCTTTCGAAGAACAGCCGGGCCTGGGTGTAGTGATCGGCGAACTTCTCGGGCTTGACGCGCACCTTGTCTGCACTCTCCTTGGCATCGAGCCGTCGGGCCACGCTGGTGAACCCTTGTGCGGCGCCCGCCTGGAACGGGCAGCCGCCGGCGAGTGAATTGGGCTCGTAGGCGACGCGGCCACGGGGGATAGCCTGTCGATGCATGCCGTCGCGCTGGTTGTTGTGCACCTGCGCAATCGGCGCGTTGATCGGCAGTTCGTGGAAATTTGGCCCGCCCAGGCGAGTGATCTGCGTGTCGACATAGGAGTGGATGCGACCTGCCAACAGCGGATCGTTCGTGAAGTCCAGTCCGGGCACGATGTGGGCCGTGCAGAACGCGACCTGCTCGGTCTCTGCGAAGAAGTTGTCGGGATTGCGGTTGAGCACCATGCGCCCCACGATCTGCACCGGCACCAATTCCTCGGGGATGAGCTTGGTCGCATCCAGGATATCGAAGCTGAACTGTTCGGCCTGTTCCTCGGTGAAGATCTGCAGCCCCAGTTCCCATTCGGGATACTCGCCCGCCTCGATCGCCTCCCACAGGTCGCGGCGATGGAAATCCGGATCGGCGCCGGAGATCTTGACCGCTTCCTCCCACACCAGCGAATGGGTCCCGAGCTTGGGCTGCCAGTGGAACTTGACGAGGACGCTCTCGCCAGCCTCGTTGACCAGGCGGAAGGTGTGCACGCCGAAGCCCTGCATCATGCGATAGCTGCGCGGAATGGCGCGGTCCGACATCTGCCACATCAGCATGTGCGTCGACTCAGGCATCAGCGACACGAAATCCCAGAAGGTGTCGTGCGCGCTGGCGGCCTGCGGCATCTGGTGGTGCGGCTCAGGCTTCACGGCATGTACGAGGTCCGGGAACTTCATCGCGTCCTGGATGAAGAACACCGGCATGTTGTTGCCCACCAGGTCCCAATTGCCTTCGTCCGTATAGAACTTGACCGCGAAACCGCGCACGTCGCGCGCGGTGTCCTTCGACCCGCGTTCGCCGGCCACCGTCGAGAAGCGCACGAACACCGGCGTGATCTTGCCGGCCTCCTGGAAGGGCGCTGCCTTGGTGTGCTTTGTCAGCGGCTCGTAGCACTCGAAGAAGCCATGAGCACCGGAGCCGCGCGCATGCACGATGCGCTCGGGGATACGCTCGTGATCGAAGTGAGTGATCTTCTCGCGCAGGATGAAGTCTTCGAGCAGCGCGGGGCCGCGCGCGCCGGCCTTGAGCGAATTCTGGTTGTCGGCGATGGCGACGCCCTGGTTGGTGGTGAGCACCTGCCCGCTCGAATCGACGCGCACGCGGTCCAGCGTACCGATCGTCGCATTGAGCCCTTCGCGTGCCGCGGCGCCGGTCTTGTCCGAGGGGTTGCGCTCCGAAAGCGTGCTCGCACCTGGCAGTCGGGACGGCGGTGTGACCGTGACGCCCGCGGGCGTGGCCTGTGCGTTGTCTTGGCCATACTCGAGCGGCTTGTTGTTATTGGCGGGCATGCCACTGGCCAGCGCCTGGGTGTCGATGGCCTTCTGCGCCGGCGCATCGCCCTTGCCTGCGTTCGCGGGGGCGGGACTGGCGGGCCCGCTGTCGGTGTTGCGTGCGGCGGCGCGGGCCGCATCGATCTCGGCGGCGCTGGCTGCCGAGGAAGCTGGGGATTTCTTGGCCATGGGTTTGTCTCTCGAGGTGGGAAGGAAAGTGGGAAACACACGCTAGGCGCCGTGTATTTGCGGCGTTGTAGGCGCCCATGCCATTGCGCCCGAGGATTGGGACGCAGGGCGTCCTGGGGAGCAAACAAGGGGTAGAGAAGAGTCCATGCGTGTTCGGGGTTCGTCCGCGCCTACGTGTGCACCGCTCCCGCACTGACGCCGTGCAAACCCTGTCGCGCTCAGCCTGAGGAAACCCGGTCCGTTGCGCCGGGCAGAAAGAAAACAAGTGATCGGCATCGTCGTCCCAGCCCACAACGAAGAAGCTTGCGTGCGCTCGTGCCTGCAAGCACTGGCCGCAGCAGCCAGACATCCCGACCTGGGAGGCGAGTCCGTGGAGATCGTTGTGGTGCTAGATGCATGCACCGACGCCACGGGTGTATATGCCTGCGCCGCCGGCGCGACGACGCTGAGCATTCGCGCACGCAACGTCGGCATGGCGCGCGCAGCGGGGGCTCAGGCGCTTCTTGCGCGCGGCGCGCGCTGGCTGTCCTTCACCGATGCCGATACCGTTGTCTCGCCCTCTTGGTTGGTGGAACAGCTTGCGCTGCGCGCCGATGCCGTGTGCGGAACGGTGGGCGTGGTCGACTGGACGCCGCACGGCTGCCACGCAACATTGCTGGCCTGGCATTTCCAGCAGACGTACCAAGACGCCGACGGGCATTCACACATCCACGGAGCCAACCTCGGCGTCTCCGCAGCGGCTTACAGGCTGGCCGGCGGCTTCAGGCATCTCGCGTGTAGTGAAGACGTCGCACTGGTCGATGCATTGATCGCGTCCGGTGCATCGGTGGCATGGAGCGCAAAGCCCCGTGTGGTCACGAGCGCACGAAAGAACGCCAAGGCTTCCGGTGGATTTGCGGATGCCCTGTGCCACGCTGTTGTGCAACGGCTCGAGGCCGTGTCACAGCCGCGGTTCTCCCCGTTGCCCAGCTTACTGAATCCCTAGCTTCTCAATGGAGTCAACATGAAACAGAGCAGCAGTCAGAAAGAGATGTCGCCGATCAACATTGACCAGAGCCATGCAGTCGGACAAGACAGCCCCACGGAAGGCAGTCGAATGGGACGGGAAGCCAACAAGACCACGGACTACCCCGGTGAAGCCGAATCAGCGGTTACGGACGATACATCGGCACCCGCCGAGGGCGAGAGCCGCGAAGATGCAATTCGCAGGGCTGCCTACGAGGCCTATCAGCGCCGCGGTGCCACACCAGGCAGCGAGATCGACGACTGGTTGGAGGCTGAAGCTCAGGTGGAGCGGCAACGTAGAGAATAGGACAGGAGAGCCAGCGCGAAACTCACGATCAGAAATGCCACCCAATATCGCTGTCGTGAACTAGCACCGCCCATGGCATGAGGCCGAAAGGCATCCGTTTAGGCAGGAGCAGGTGCTCCAGGTCGACCGGGGCGGGCGGATTTCGGTGCGCCAGCGCGCGGCCGGAAAGGTCGACTTCCCGGCCGTGCTCGATACCTACAGAACACGGCGACAGCAGGACCACGAGACGCTCGAACGTATGGTTTCGTACGCGCGGTCGGGCCAGTGCAGGTGGCAGTTGCTCCTGAGCGATCTCGATCAGGCTGCGGAACTGAAACGCTGCGGCGCATGCGACAACTGCCGGCGCATCGCGGCCCACGAAAACGAAATGGCGCAGCCCATCGTGATGATCGGCGACGAGGCCGGGCCTGTTGCACGCACACCGCCTGCATTCACCGCCGACGATCGGGTGCGAGTCAGGCGCTTCGGACCCGACGTGGTCATCGCTTCGGACGCGACATCGATCACCGTCGGATTCGAGGACGGAACCCCGCGCTGTTTTCACCCGGACTATGTGCCCCCTCTGCATCGTGCCTGGTTATCGGGTGGACACCTCTGAGCCTCCGGTCTTTGGCCCTGTAGGCGGTGCCATGCGGTACGCCGAAGAGTCCAAAGCCGATGCGTTCGAACAGATCACCGAACGCGGTCGCTAGGCGGCCGATGTCTCGGCCCAGCTGGGCATAAGCTAGCACGGCCTTCATCGATGGATCGAGGCTCCGCGCACGCACGCCGGGTGATCGACAGACGCAGATGCCACAGACAAACGAGTTGCGGCGGCCGTCGTTGATCCGTCGCATATGACTGCGGACTGGATTTCGCCTACTTGAACTCATGCACCACTACAGGCGCCGACCGGCTGTCCTGCACCGTCACGCGCTGCCGGTACACCTCGAGGTCTCCATTGCGCACCTCGATGTTGTAGATCCCCGGTCGCAGGGGCAGCGTCTTGAGCGGCGGGCTCACCCCGCGGTCTGCACCGTCGACGAACACCTGACCCCACGGCCGGATGTTGAACTGCACGCGCCCCATGCCCGGTGAGGCCGCCGTCGACGGCGCGCCTGAGATCGCCGAAAGCCGATTCAGCTCCGCGATCGCGTTGCGCGCGTCTCTTGCGTGCGGGCCGCGCCGGTAGCGGCGCAGATAGGCCTCGTAACCTTCCCGCGAATTTTCGGCCTGGGCAATATTCCAGTCCTCGACTTCGTTGGGAGCCTTCGGAGGCACCGGCGGCGGCGCCGCCGCTTGTGCCTCGGCTGAAGGCGTTGTGACCGGCACATTCTCGAGGGGCGTCAGTGGTCCTTGCGCCGACGCGCTCGCAGGAGCCGCGGGCGGCATGGCGGTGCCGTCCGAAATCACCGTCGCACCGCCGGCTGACGGCGTGCCGTCGGTAGCCGGAGGCCCGGCGCCGGGTGCACTGGTGCCGGGTGCGGGCATGGCGGCCGGCGGCGCAGCGGGATTGGACATGGGCGCTGCGGGCGGTGGCATCGGCACCACGGCGGTCGTCATGTCCGGCTTGCCCGAGGTCATGCGCAGGCCGATCCAGGCCCCCACGGCGACGAGTGCGATCAGCAACCCGCCCACCAAGCTCCAGCGCGCAAGAGCCGGTGCCTTCTTCTGCGCGACAGGCTTGCTGCCGCTCGCGTTCGGCACGGCACGCGGCGGCCGCGCAAGAGGCTGGGTCTGCACCGGCTCGGCCACTGCCGCAGGCTGCGCGACGACGGCGGTTGTTTCGAGCGGTGCCGGCATGGGCGAGAGCGGCAGAGGCGGCGGCGTGGCCGGCACCGGCGCGGACGGAATGATCACCGTCGGCGCGGCCGCTGCGTTGACGTAGATGTCGCCCAGCTTCACGAGCCCCAGTTCGGCCGCGAACACGGCGACGGTCTGCGTGCGGTCCTTGCTATGTACGGCCAGCGTGTGGTCGACCGCGGCGCAGAAGCCGGGGCTCAGGTCGCTGCGGCCCATGGACGACAACGGCACGTAGGCGTCCTGCACGCTGCGTACCACGGCCGAGGGCGGCGGGTGCCCGGTGACCGCGCGGTACAGCACGGCGCCCAGCGCATACATGTCGGTCCACGCGCCCTGCAGCAGCGTGTTGTCGTCGGCGTACTGCTCGATGGGCGAGTAGCCCGACTTCACCATCACCGCCACCTCGTCGACCAGGTCGGCAATCGACTTGCGCGCCGCGCCGAAGTCGAGCAGCACCGGCAGGTCGTCGTGCTGGAGGAAGATGTTGTCGGGTGCGATGTCGCGGTGGAAGCACTGGTTGCGGTGCAGCGTCTCCAGCGCGCCGAGCAGCGGACCGAGCATGCCCAGCAGCCACCGCTCGGTGATTTTCGAGGGCTCTTCCTCGGCCAGGCGGCGCAGCGTGCGGCCCCTGTAGAGCTGGATCGCCATGTAGGCGGTGGAGTTCGACTCCCAGAAGCGATGCACCCGCACCAGCGCCGGATGACTGAACTGCGCGAGCGTGCGTGCCTCGTTGATGAAGCTGCGAAGGCCTGCCTGGAAGGTGGCGGTGAGCCGCTCGGAGCGCACGTGCACGCTGTTGTCGCCCACGCGGCGCGCGAGCATGGAGGGCATGTATTCCTTGATCGCGACCTCGCGCTGCAGCGAGTGGTCGTAGGCGCGGTAGACGATGCCGAAGCCGCCTTCGCCGATCACCTCCAGCAGCTCGAATTCGTCCAGCCGGTGGCCCACGCCCAGGGGGTGCGGTTTCTCCGTGTCCTGCGCATCGGACGGCGGACTGTCGCCGCTGCCGCTGCTGCTGCCGTACGTCGTCATTCATCTCCTCCTGTCGCGAAAGGCCGGTTTTTCATGCCCATGGCACATGCCCCTGCGAAAACAATTTCGAGAACAGCGGTGTGTTGAGGCCGCCGCCATGGGCAGCGGTGCGCAACGGTGAGCCGTCGGCCTGGTTGGTCCACCAGTAGCTGGTGCTGCCGAAAGCATCGAAGCACAGTGGAAGTTCGGGCCAGCCCAGGCGTTGTTGGGCGCTCGCGCCAGCGGCTGTAGGCCCGAGGATCGAAAGAATGTCGTCCGAGCCACCGCTGGCGGTGCGAAAGCCCGCGCGCGCGGCGGCAAGGATCTGGCCGTCGAACTGGTCGGGTGCCACGCCGTGGCGAATGGCCTGCAGCAACGCGGTGCCGCACTGCCAGTACCACGCGGCCGAGCCTTCGAGCACGGCGGGGCGGTAGTTCGATGCCGACACCTGCAGCGTCACGCACACGGGGTAGTACCGGCCCACCCGGTCGCAGCTGGGGGCGATGCAGCCGAACTGCACGGCGTCCACGCCCTGCGTCGCCGGAATGGCGAAGTTCCAGACCGGCGCGACCGCGTAGTGGCGCGTCATCGCATCGGGCCAGCGCTTGAAGCTGCCCAGGCCGTTCTGCATCCAGCGGTCCCACCAGGCCTGCAGCTCGCGCGGCATGCGGCGGTAGAGAAAGTCGCCGGCGCCGGGCAGCTTGCCGTACCAGCCGATCTGCTCGTCGACGGGGACCCAGGCTTGCGGGGGAATGCTGCTGTTCATCCTAGGATTTCCCGGGGCACGAGAACCCGCTCATCTGGTTGAGCCGCAGCGGGTTGTAGACGCTGTTGGCCGTCACCGCCAGCACCACCTTCTTGCCCTGCAGGTCGAAGGTCGCGTTGAACGATTCGGGCGAACGCCCCGCCGACACCGAGGCCTTGTCGAAGAGCCGGTGCAGCGCCCACGGCCCTTCGGTCACGATGCCGCCGGCCGGCGTGCCGTTGGCGGTTGTCACCTGCAGGCGCACCTGGTTGCTGTTGCGCGGGCCCGGCCACTTGACCGTGCTCGGCGCCTGCGGGCCGTGTGCATAGCGCACCGTCTGGCCGTCGATGTCGAGCGTGAACTGGGTGATGGCGGCGTCCATGTCTTCGGGCCGCAGGTCGATGGTGAACGACGGCGTGCGGCCGCCCGCCATGCCGGTGAAGAACACGTCGCGGATCGCCTGTGCCTTCTGGAACGAATCGAGGTACGCCGAGCGCCCCGCCGCGCTGCCGTCGACACCGCGCTTGAAGGTCCACGGATTGACCGAGGTGTCGACCTGCGAGGCCAGGTTCTTCTGGAAGAAGTCGTCCATCATCCCGCCCGGCGCGAACAGCTGCGCGAAGTCGCCGGCCGCCACGTCGCGCGGCGAGCCGCGCGTGAACGGGTAGCGCCCCGCAATCGCCTGGTTGCAGAACTGCCCGATGGTCGCCGCCGCGTTCTGGCCGATGTTCTGCCGCGTCACAGCCGCCGCCTTCGACGACGCGGTGGCCGACAGGTCGTTCAGCATCCCCTGGAACGGCACCGGCAGCCGGCCCGCCTCCGCCTGTACCTTGGTGACCGCATCACTTGACGGCGGAATGTTGCCGCTGCGCAGCGCCGTGTCGGTGGCGGTGAGGAAGGTGTAGAGCTCGTTGATGAGGGCCGCCGTGGCATCCAGCGGCGTCTGCCCGCCCGCCTTGGGCGCGGTCACCATGCGGCGCAGCGGCTCGAAGTGGTTGTCCACCAGCGACTCGGGGCGGTCGGGGGCGGCGTTGCGGCGCTGGCTGCCGTCTGGCTGGCCGATGAGCTGCTCGATGCGCTCGCGCGTGCTGGCCACGCGGTTCTGCGCCTGGTCGAGCAGGCTGCGCGCGGCCTCGTCGTGGTTGCGCAGCAGATCTGTTTCCCGCGCCGCACCACGAATCAGCCGCGACATCGGCGACTCGCCCGTGGAGAGCACGCGCGTCATCTGGATGCTCTGCAGCAGCGACTTGCTCTCCGCCAGCCGAACGTCGGCCAGGTACTCGTCCCACACGCGGATGTAGTCGGTGAGGTAGAGCCGCCGCACTTCGCGCAGCAGCAACTCGCGAGAAGTGATGTCGGTCATGCCGGGCGCGCGGATCTGCAGTACCCAGCGGTCTTCCTGTTCGAGCGCGAGCGTGGTCTCGGCCATGCGCTTGTCGAAGATGTCCCAGTAGCCGCGGTAGGTGAAGAGCGTGGGGATGCCGTCGGTCAGCGGCTTGCCGCTCGCGCGCCGGATCACCAGCGCCGACTCGGCCCCCGCCATCTCGGCGATGGTGAAGGCATTGGGCGGGCTGGTTTGCAGCAGGATGCGGCGCAGCCGCGCATACGAGCGCTGCGCGAGCGGCACGCCGGCCAGGCGCTCCCGCGTCTGCGTGATGAGCTTGTCGTCCTTGGCAAACGGCGATGCCACCACGCGCCCCGCGAACAGCGCCTTCAGGTGCGACTCGAGGTTGGTGCGCTGCTCGCGCGTGAGCGAGGCCCCGATCTTTCGGTCCACGTCGGTGAGCAGCCATGCCTGCAAAAAGTCGGCGTCGTAGCGCTCGGCGTCGTACAGCATGAGGTAGGCCTTGAGCGCCTCGTAGCTGTACTCGGCATCGATCTTCGCGGCATCGCGCAGCGACTGCTCGATGCGCTGTGCCGACTGCGGCAGCAGCACGCTCTCCAGTGCACGCTGGTAGACGCCATCGGTCGCGGCCTGCAGCTTCTCGCCCTGGTAGAGACCGAAGCGGTAGGACACCGGCGGATCGCCGATGTCGAACTGGCCCGACTTGGGCAGGTCGCGCAGCCGATCGAGGATCAACAGCGAACTCGCGAGGTCGCCGCTCGCATCGACCACCGTCGGCAGCTCGCCGCGCGCCGCGGCCTTGTTGAAGGCCTTGGCGTTGTTGTCGACCTCGGCCACGTAGTCTTTGTTGTTGCGCCAGCTGTTCACGCAGGCGCCGAGCAGCACCACCAGCAGCACACCGATGAGGCTGTAGCCCGCGATGTCGATGGCGCGGCGGCGGCGGTACCAGCGCAGGTTGGTGCCGGCCACGCCCGCATCACGGAAGATCACCTGCTGGAGCAGTTCCTTCAGGAAGTAGCTCTTGCCCGGACCCGGCGGCGGCGCGGGCGGCGCGTTGACCTGCAGGTAGCGCTTGATCGCGCCCATCACGCGGTCGAAGGCCGTGCCCTCCTGCGTGCCGCTCGTGAAATACACGCCGCGCAGCATCGACGCGGCCTCGAACTTCGAGGGGTTGAACACGTCGGCCAGGAAGGTGCCCAGGATGTCCTCGAAGCTCGCGAACTGCTGCGGCAGCAGGTAGGCCTGCGCGCGGCGCATCGGGTCGGGCTCGGCGGCCATCAACTCGGGCAGGCGTTCGTCCAGGCGCTGGTGCAGCAGCTTGTATTCCTGGTGGAAGCGCTCTCGCAGGTCGGCCTTCGCGGCATCCGCGGGGTTGGCCTCGATGGGGAAGGTAAAGCCCCAAACCTGCGCGCGCTCGGCGCGGCCCATCGATCCGAAGTACTCGTTGAAGCCGGCCAAGAGGTCGGTCTTGGTCACCAGCACATAGACCGGGAAGCCGATGCCCAGATCGTTGCGCAACTCCAGCAGACGCTTGCGCAATGACATCGCATGGCGCGCGCGTTGCGCGTCGTCGGCCAGCGGCAGGTCGGCGATGCTGATGGTGAGAATCGCGCCGTTGATCGGCTGGCGCGGACGGAATTTCTTGAGCAGGTCGAGAAAGCCCTTCCACTCGCCCTCGTCGGTCTCGCGGTTGCTCTCGTGCGTGGTGTAGCGGCCTGCCGTGTCGATCAGCACCGCTTCGTTGGTGAACCACCAGTCGCAGTTGCGCGTGCCGCCGATGCCGCGCACAGCGGCCTTGCCCAGCTGGTCGGCGAGCGGAAAGTCCAGGTCGGAATTGACCAGCGCCGTGGTCTTGCCCGAGCCCGGTGCGCCGATGAAGATGTACCAGGGCAGCTGGTACAGGTACTGCCGGTCGAACACCGAGAAGCGGCTTGCGGGCTTGCCGTCGGCGCCCTGTCCGAAGCGCATGTTCTTCAGGATCGCGGTGGCGTCGGTGAAGCCGCTCTGCAGCTCCTTGATCTCGGGCGCGTCTTCGGGCCTGGCCTCTTTTTCCTTCTTCGAAGGAACGCGCAGCTGGTTGAGCAACTGCGCATTGAGCCGGCGCTCGCGCCACTTGCGATAAACCAGCCGCACGATCCAGATCGCGAACATCAGCGCGATGACGACGATGCGGACGAACTCGCTTTCGAACGGCCGGTAGCGGCCCACGGCGATGACGGGGCCAATGACCCAGATCAGGAACGCCACGGCCAGCAGGCCGAGAAAGATCCACAGGTCGCGGCTGATGAAGAAACGGAAGATGGAACGCAGCATCAGCGGGTTCCCCCTTGCTGTTGTGCGGACGGCGCCACGGGCGCGACCAGCAGCGTGACCTCGACGCGGCGGTTGCGCGCGCGGTTGGCCGGCGAGTCGTTGGGCGCGAGCGGATCGGCATCGCCGCGGCCTTCGGCGCGCAGGCGTTCAGGCCGCGTGATGCGCGCGGCCAGCATTTTCTTGACAGAGTCGGCGCGCGCCTGCGAAAGCTGCCAGTTGGAAGGAAAGCGCACGCTGCGGATCGGCTGGTCGTCGCTGAAGCCGCTGACCAGCACGTTGCCCTCCACGGAATTGAGCGCATCCGCCACGCGGCTGAGCACCGGCGCATAACGGTCGAGCACGCGGTCGGAGCCGGAGGCGAAGAGCCCGTCGCCGCGCAGCACGACCACGCTGCGGTCGGCCTCGTCGCGCACCGTCAGCAGGCCTTCGCGGATCTCGGGTTCGAGAAAGCGCTGCAGGCGCGGCTGCGGCGCGGGCATGACGACCGCGCGCGCCGTCTGAGGCAGGCGCACCGCATTGACGGCCGCGAACGCGCCATCGGACGTGCCCGCGAGGTTGAAGGTGAGCACTGCGAAGGTCAGCACCAGCAACACCGCCGCCACGGCGCCCACGGCCCACACCGGCAGCCAGTTGCGCGTGCGGCGCACCGGTGCGGTCGCGTCCTGCCAGTGCGGCGACAGCGGCTGCGCGATTTCGCCGCGCGTCTGGCGAATGATCTGCAGCAGACGCTGCTTCAGGGTTTCGAGCTGCGTGCGGCCGTTGTCGATGACGCGAAAGCGCCCTTCGAAACCCATGGCCAGGCAGAAGTAGATGAGTTCGATCAGGTGCAGGTGCTGCTGCGGGTTCTGCACCAGGCGCGAGAGCAGCTGGAAGAATTTCTCGCCACCCCAGGTCTCGTTGTGGAACATCACCAGCAGGCTCTGCGACGACCAGATGCTGCCGCCCCACGGGGTGAGCGCCGCGGCTTCGTCCACCGCGGTGCACAGGCAGTAGCGCGCGCCGATGATCACCTCGGGCGAGATGCCGCTTTGCTGCGCGCGGGTCTCGAAGCGGCGCACTTCGTCCACGAGGTTCTCGCGCAACTGCGCGGGCGCATCGTGATGGCCCGTCGCGCGGATCTGCGGGATCAGGTCGAGCAGCGGGTTGGCGGCCGCCACCAGCGGGTTGTTGCCTGCGAGCGCGGTATCGCCCGCGTGCGGGCGCCGTGCGTCGTGCCATGCGGTGAAGGATTCGGGCGGCTGGCCCAGTCCGCGCGGCGATGCCGGCATGCCGCCCGCGTCGCCATTGCCGCCGCCGGGGTTCGGCGGCACGAAGCCCCCCTGACCGACAGCCATGTCGTTGACACCGTTCATAGGGTCCCTCACGGACGGATGGCCCAGAACTCCATGGCCAGACCCGGAAAGTCACCGGCCAGGTGCATGGCGACGCCGCCGGATTTCTCGAGTTGGCGCCACATGTCGCCGCTCTTGTCGAGCTCGAAGTAGTGGTAGCCCGCGTTGTACGGAATCTGCCGCGGCGCCACCGGCAGCGGACGCACCGTGACGCCCGGCAGCTGCAGCTGCACGAGATCGCGAATGCGCTCGACCGAACCGATCTTGACCTGCGTGGGAAAGCGCTGCTGGATCGCCTCGGCCGGCAGGTCCGCATGCACCGCGAGCACGAAGCCCGCGTTGCGCACCAGCACCGGGTCGGGCATGCGGCCCACGCGCACGCCGTGGCTGCGCTCCTCCAGCTCGATGGCGATCGCGCTCTGCTCGAGCACGGCCGAGAGCGATCGCCTGAGCTCTTCCATCAGCGGACGGATGCTCTCGTTGAGGTTGTCGTGGTCATACACCGGCCACAGCACCGGACGCCGCGTGGGCGAGGTGTGCGTGGCGAGATGGCAGGCCAGCTTGAGCCAGTCGATGAACAGTTGCTCGGGATGCACCTGCACCGCCTGCTGTGCGTGCCAGGTGGTCGCAAGGTAGCGGTTGACCAGTTCGAGCAAGAGGAAGTCGGACACCTCGCTCACGCCGCCCCGGCCCGGCTGAGAGAGCCGCGAGGCCAACGCCTCGGAGCGTTGCGTGAGCAGGCCATGCAGCTCCGCGATCATGCTGCGCAGCATTGCGTGGGCCGATGCATCGAGCACCGGCGGGATGTAGTTGGCATCGACCACCAGCTTGTGGTCGGTGCGCCGCTCGATCACGCGCACCGCACCGATGGCCTGCCACTCCGCGGTGAGCGACGAGGCGCGCGCAAGGCGCAGGCGCGGCGCCGCGAGCTGCAGCACTGCCGGGCCGAGGGCCACAGCGTTGCCGTCGGCAACCTCGCGCTCGATCACGCCAAAGCGCGCGGCCGAGCCCTCGTCTTCGGCAAAGATGACCTCTTCGCCGCCGGGCCTGCGCAACGGCAGCGCGAGCACGATGAGTTCATCGGTCAGATCGTTGGGCACTTCGTAGGGCGGCGGTGCGTCTTCGATGCCGAAGGCGAACGGCGTGCCATCGGGCAGCACGCCCGCGCCACCGAGCAGCGACACGCGCCCGAGCGCATAGGCGTCGCGATCGATGTCCAGGTGCAGCCAACCCCAGTACGCGCCCTGCAGGCCCGCGGCACGGCGCGTGACGTACTGCTCGACGTAGCGCTCCAGTTGCTGGAAATGCTGGGGCCGCAGGTACATGCCTTCGGACCACACCACGCGGTTCGCCAATGCCTGCGGATGGGCGCCCGATCTTGCGGAGCCCGGGTTGCGAACTGTCACCAAAGAACCTCCTGGGATTGCTCACACGGAAGCGGGAGATGCGCTCTGATGAACGGCCTCCCGATCGATCGTTCTGCGCTTGATGCTACACGCCGCTTGTTGCGTTTTGCACCGGATTTTGCGCACTGATTTCTCGCACTTTTGAACTACGTTTTCGATGCAATTAACGACTTGGTAGTAATTCGATTCCTGTCTTGCGGATGGCAATGCGCATGGTTTGTTCGCTGGGCGAGAACTGCCACACCTTGTACAGATTGGTTTGCTTCGGCTCCTTCAGCGGCAACACGATGCGCCAGCGCGCAACTTCGAGCTTGCGGTAGCCCGCGATGATGCCGATGGAGCGCGAGTCGAGTCCTGCTTCTCGCTTGAAGACACGCTCTTCGCCGCTTCGCATGATGGCCTGGTCCGCGTTGACGAGTTCGGTCGAGAGCGTCTCGCGGTCGCGGTCCTGGAGCGCAAAGTAGTCTGCGGTCTCGAAGTTACCGGAAGATTTCAGTTCGAAGACCTTCACGAGAATCGGCGCTGCCTGGCCGCGCCCGTCGGGGTTCACGCCGTCGTCGATGCGGATGGTGACCGCATAGGGCGTGGGCAACGACTTGGCCGTCGATGCGCATCCACTGACGAGGCCCGCAAACAACGGTGTGGTTGCAAGTGCGCCTTGAAGCAAGGTTCGTCGCTGCATGAGATCTCCCTCAGAGGTTCGCGGCCTATATTATCGAAGTCGTGTACACAGACGACGACACGTGTGCTTGTGTCGCAACCTGGCGGCATACTGTCTCGAGCATTGCCATTCATTGCCTTTCGCGAGGTAGGAGAGAAGATTGAAGTCATGTCTGCCTGCTCTGGCGTTCACGCTTTTTCTGGTATCCGGTTGCCAGACCCCGCCCGAGCCGCCACCGCAACCCGAACGCTTGAGCCAGAAGGTGGCACGCGACACGCTCGAGCGTGCGCAGCAGGCCTATGACGAAGGCGACTACGCCAAGGCCATCTCTGCGCTCAAGAGTGGCGGCGTGTCGGTGTTCGAAGGCGCCGAGCCCGCCACGCGCCAGAGCGCGATGAAGCTGGAGGCCTTCAGCTATTGCGTGAGCAACCAGATCCCGGAATGCCGCGCGCAATTCCGCAGGATCCTCGATGCATTCCCAAGCTTTGATCTGACCGTCGCGGAGCGCAAGCACCCGGTGTGGGGCCCCGCCTTCGAGGCCGCCAGGCGAATGAGGCGCTGACCATCGCGGTCACCACCGACCGACGCTCGACATCAACAGGAAGACGCCATGCGCTGGACCGTGATCGAACATGCCGGCAGGCCGGTTGCAACAGGCGCCTCGGCGCTGCTTGCAGCGCCCGGAGGCACCATCGGACGCAGCCCCGACAACCACCTCGTGCTGCCCGACGAGCAGCGGCAGATCTCGCGCCTGCAGGCCACCGTGCGCTTCGACGAAGAGGGCGCTGTGGTACTGCGTAACATGAGCGCGGTGCTGCCCATCAGCGTGAACGGGCGCACGCTGCAGCATGAGGAAGAGTCGCGCGTTGCGGACGGGGACCGTGTGACCATCGGGAGCTATGTGCTGGAGGCTGCGAGTGCGCAGCGCGCGGCGAGCATTCCCGCAAAGCCGCCTTCGACACCGCCGATCGATGTGCCGGCAACGCTGCCCCCTCCTGCGGTGCAGGCGGTGCAGGCGGTGCCGGCGAGCTCGCTGGATGCGCTGCCGCAGGAAGCGCCGGTCTCCGATGTGTTCTCGGACCTGTTCAGCGCGGGCGCGCTGCCTATCGGCGACGCGCCGCCGACGACCGTGGCGATGCCTGCGCCGGCACCTGCTTCCGTCCCTGCACCGATGCCCCTGCCCACGCCTGCGCCGGCCTTTTCACCACCGCCCCAGGAACAGTTCGCCGCGCCCGCGGTCACGGCTGCACCACCGCCACCGCCCTTCACAAGGACGGTTGCGCCAACCGCACCGCAGATTCCTTCCGCCGCCGATTGGGACGCCATCCTCGCGAACGCGCCTCGCCGCGTCGACAGCGCGCCGGCGCCGATGCCCGACCCCTTGGTGCACGAGCCGTTCGAGCTGCCATCGCAGGCGCGAAGAAACCCCGTCGATCCGCTCGCTGAACTGAACCCGGGGGCAACGAACGACATGTCCGACATCGCGCTCAAGCGCGGCATGGACCCGCTCTCGTTCTTCGCGGCCGACAGCAACGCGCCCTCGCCGCTCGCCGATCCGCGCCCCACTGCGCTCACCCATGAAGACCCGCTCAGCGACAGGCACCCGGCCCTCGACCTGCTGGGCAAGCCGCCGGCCGTGCAGGTGTTCAACCAATCGAACCATGCGCGCGAAGTGGGGGCGCAATTCAGGCCGCCGAGCCCGGTGGCATTCGATGCGCCCGAGGTGAAGCCGGTGAAGGCGGAGACGAGTCCGCCGCCTGAACCTCCACCAGTTCCTCCACCGCCTCCTCCTCAAGCAGCAGCGGCACCCGCGCCTGTCGTCGAACCGGAAGCTCCCGCCGCTGCACTCCCGGTCACGGCCGCAGAGGTCGTTCCGTCAGCCGAAACCGCATCACCGGAACCCGTCGAACCCGAACAGGCCCCGACACCCATTGCGCCTTCGCCTTCCGCGGTGGCTGCGGCGCTCCCGCCCACACCAGCGTCGTCATCGCCCGCCTCCTCCGACGAACTCTTCAAGGCCTTTCTCGAAGGCGCCGGCGTGCCCGACGTCGCCGGCCAGCAGCCGCTCGATGCGGAAGCCATGCGCCACCTCGGCCGGCTGATGCGCGCGTTCACCGACGGCACCATCGAGCTCTTGTCGTCGCGCGCGATGCTCAAGCGCGAGGTACGCGCCGAGATCACGATGATCGTGGACGAAGAGAACAACCCCTTCAAGATTCTTCCCAACGGCCGTGCCGTGCTGATGCAGATGTTCGGCGCGCGCATGCCCGGTTTTCTCACGCCCGAAGCCGCAGTACACGATGCGCTTGGCGACCTGCAATCGCACCAACTGGGCATGGTGGCCGGCATGCGCGCGGCGCTGCTCACCGTGCTGCAGCGCTTCGACCCCGCGACGCTGAACCGCACCACGCCGCATGACGGCAGCCTGAGCGAAAAGATGTTGCCCGGCGGGCGCGAGGCGCGCCTGTGGCGCCAGCTGCGGCAGCTGCACGCGGAAACGACCGCCGCCGTCGAAGACGATTTCCAGGCCGTCTTCGGCCGCGCTTTCCAGCAAGCCTACGACAGGGAGATGGAACGCCTGAAGGAAGCGCGCCGTGCTTGACGCCACCCGCGCCGCTTTCGCGGTTCCCATCTCTACCTCGCAGTTCTCCTGCGTGGGCGAGCGCTCCGGCAACCAGGACGCCATCGGTTACCACCTCGATGAGCACAACGCGTGCTTCGTCGTGAGCGACGGTGTCGGCGGCAACGCGGGCGGCGAGATGGCCGCGCGCATCGCGGTGGACACCGCGCTCAATACTTTCGTCGGCCATCCTTCTGTCGCGGCGGACGACATCCGCCAAGCGGTGAAGGCGGCCAACGACGCCATCCTCGCGAAGCAGCGCGAACTCGCCGACCAAAGCCGCATGAGCGCGACCATCGTTTCGCTGTTCGTGAACCGCGCAAGCGGCCAGGCCTGCTGGGCCCACGTGGGCGACAGCCGCCTCTACTGGTTCCGCCGCGGCGCGCTGATGCAGCGCACCGAAGACCACAGCCTGTCGGAGCGCTCGGGCGAAGCCGCGATCGGCAGCGGCACCAACGGCGGCGAGCGCCTGGTCAAGACCAACCTGCTGTACCGCGCGCTCGGTGCGCGCGCAACGGCCGAGACCACGGTGTCGACATCGCAGCAACTGGCCGATGGCGATGCATTCCTGCTGTGTACCGACGGGCTCTGGCAATTGATCTCGCAGCAGGTGATGGAGCGTTCGCTGCAGCTGGCCGACAGCGCCGAGGAATGGCTCGCACTGCTGCGGCGCGCGGCCGAAGCGAAGGCCGACAAGTCGCGCGACAACTACTCGGCGCTGGCGGTGTGGGTGGGGTTTCCGCAGCAGGTGACGCTGGCGGGGACGACCCGATCCGCATCGTGACGCCGCCGCCCGCGTCGCACTTCAGAACTTGAAGTTGAAAAACTTGAAGTGAATGCCGGGTATGCATTCAAACCCAACGATGTTCATGCGGTTCTGAATCGCAAGACTGGTCAATCGCGTGGCCGGGCCGCCCCGCAACAACAAGGTGAAGGAACCCGTGATGTGCCGTTGCATCTGCATGAACACTTGCGAGATGACGCCGCCAAGAACCCCGGGCTGATCGAGCAGCGTGATGGGCGTCTTGGCAAAGAGGTTGTGCATCGGCCCCCCGAACAGCAGGATGTGCCAGCATGCCGGAATGGTCATGGGACGCAGGCCAAGGTTGAAGAACGGGAATGGGAACGGCATCTTGCAGACGTCCGGAAACGCCAGTGCGCCGCCCATCCATTGGTGTGTCGCCAGCATTGTGTTTTCTCCTTGAGGTTGTTGTGGGGTGATGGTGGGGAGGGACGCGCCTGTTTCAGCCCATGTGAATCTGTCCGGCGTCGACCTTCATCAGTTCCTTGCCCGTGATCACCACGTGCTTGCCGTGGACGATGGCCGTCTCCTGGGCACGCAGGTCAAGGTGGCCAACGCGCACTTGGTCGACGCCGTCGACAAAGCGCAGCGCGTTGCGCGCGATCTGCATCACGCGCTCAGCCACCGACTCGAACACCTGGCCGACCAGGCGCATCCGGCCAACCGTGGCATCGAGTGCCTGCCCGGTGTAGCGCATCTCGCGCACGTCGCACTGCGCCTGTTGCGCCTCGAGCGCCCATTGCGCACCCTGCATCGCCAGCGTCGCCGCGCTGTGAAGGCGAATGTCTGCGGCGCTTTCGATCGAGATGGCCCCCGCAGGCGCCGCCAGACGCAGATCGCCGGGGGCCTCTATACGGCTCACCGACGCATCGGCCTGCTCGATGACGGCAAGAAGGTAGACCCGCCGGGGGTCCGGCCCCGACAGCAACACGGTGTCGCCTGGCTGCGGCTGGAGCAGGCAGCTGGCGGCACGGCGGCAGTGCCAGGTGGCACCGTCTTCGGTGTGTACCTCGAACAGCCCGTCGGCATCGACGGACACCAGCTGGCCCAGGTGCTGGACCGGCCCGGACACGTCGACCGGTGTGCGCAGTGGAACGACTGTCATGATGAATCTCCTTGTCTGATCTGCGGGAAGACCTGCGATGCGGCGGGTTGCTGCATTCGCCGTTACTGAACCTTGGACCACGTCTGCGCCTTGTGCAGTTCGGGGTCGCTCTCGATAAGGCCCTTGCGCCTCGAAAACCGAGCACCGTCCTCCACCGTGCGATGCACGCGCGTGCGCAGGAACTGCGCGTCGCGCAGGTCGGCATCGACGAGCTCGGCATAGGAGAAGTCGGCATCGTGCAGGCTGGCCCCCCGGAAGCTGGCCCCCTTGCAACGCGCCCGATGGAAAACACTCTCGTGGATGTGGGCCTCGCCGAGGTCTGCGCCTTCGAGCAGGGCCTCCACCCAGATGGCGCGATCGAAGCGTCCGCGCTGCAGGTTGGCGCCGCGCAGGTCGGCCGCCGGGAACAGCGCGTTGGGCGCATCCGCGTGCGCAAAGTTGGCCTGTCGCAGCGAGGCGCCTTTGAAGATGCACTGCACCAGCGCGGCGTTGCCGAAATCGACGTGGTCCATCCGGCTGTCGGTGAACACGCAGCGCAAGAACCGCTGCGCGGGAAAGCGCTGCTTCGTCAGGTCGCACTCGATGAACAGCGTGGTGTCGAAGCTCGCGCCCGTGAACACCGCCGTGGTCAGGTCCTGCCGATGAAAGGTGACCGAGTGCAGCGCGCAACCCGAGAAGTCGATCCCCTCCAGAGCACATTCCGCGAAGGAGACCTGCTTGAAGTGGTCCGACCGCAGGCGGCTTTGCGTCAGCTCGCAGCGAAAGAACAGCGCGCGCTCGACATGGACCTCCAGGAAACTCGCCTGCGGCAGCACCGAGTCCGAGAAGTTGGTGCCTTCGCACCGCGCACCGTCCAGCGTTGCCTGCGGCAGCCGGCAGCTGAAGAACTGCACGTTGTCGAGCGTGCTGCGCGAGAGGTCGCAGCCGTCCAGGCGGCATCGCGTCAGCACGCTGCCCTCCAGGTTGGCGCCGGCGAAGCGGGCACCGCTGAAGTCGATGTGGTCGAGCATCGCCCCGGACAGGTCCAGACCACTCATGTCCCACCCCCGGCAGTCGGCGGTGCGGACCTGAATGCCATGGCGGATGTGGTCGAGCAGTTCATCGCGGGTCATGCGGTCGGCGCCTCGGGTCGACGCGCCGGCCACACCTTGGCATGCTTGGTGTAGGTGCCGTCCATGCGCGTGGCGGGATCGAACAGCACCTGCGACACGTCGGCGCGGAACAGGTTGGCGCGCGTCAGGTCGGCACCACGCAAATCGGCCTTGGCGAGGTTCGCGTCGATCAGGTTGGCCTCGCGCAACGACGCCCCGGAAAAACTGGTGCGGATGAACAGGCTGTCGCCGCCCACCATGCGGTCCAGCCGCGCGTGGCTCAGGTCGCACTCGGACAGGTCGCTGTTGTCGATGCGCGCATCGCTCAGGTCGGCCTGCATCATCGGCGTGGTCCGCAGGCCGCACTCCTTGAGCAAGGCCGACCTGAAGCAGGCCTGCACGAGCGTGCAACCGTGTGCGAAGCCGCTGCCTTCGAGGTGCGCATTCGTGAAATCGACGCCGCTCGAACAATCGGCGGTGACGAAGCCGCAGCGCTCCAGGCGTGCGCCCACGAAAGACACGTTCTGCAGCCGACATTCGACCCAGGTCACCTGGTCGAAGGTCGCGTCGTCGAAGCGCAGGTCTTCCAGCTTGAGGCGCAGCACGACCATCTGCTGCCAGTGCGAGCGGCTGAGGTCGCAGCGCCGCAGCGTCGCCTCACCGAGTTGCGCGAGCTCGAAGCGCGTGCCCACCATGCGGCAACCGTCGAAGCGCGTCTGGGTGCAGCTGGCTTCGCGCAGTTCGGCCTCGTCGAAGACGGTCTGCTCGCAGCGGGCACTGCCCAGGTTGGTCTTGACGAGCTTCGCCCGCACCATCGAGGCCTGGCTCAGGTCCGCCCGCACGAGCACGGCTTGCGAGAAATCGCAGTCGTCGAGCTGCGCGCCACGCAGGTTCGTGTCTTGCAGCACAGCCTCCACAAAGCGTGCGCCGCGCAGGTCCATGCCGGACAGGTCGACGCCGGTGAGATTGAGCCGTGAGAAGTCGCGCTGCGACGGGTCGACGGCTTCGAGCCGCCGGCGCCACTTGGCGGAACGGAAGGAGGACGCAGGCGGCCGAGGACTCGACAGGTGGGCCGAATGCAGGGCGGCCTGCTGGCGCATCGCCGACGCGGTATCGGCCGGCGGCGGCACGGGCAGCACAAGTGGATCGTCCTGCGCGTCGTCCGCATCTTCTGGGTCTTCTTTTGTGGGGGACGGCTCGACGCCCAGCGCATCGAGGGAGAGCACACCGGCGCCCATCTGGGTGGCGAACGCCTCCATCTGAGCCCTGGCGTCGCGGCCTTTCGCCTCCATCCGGTCCAGATGCTCGGCCAGGTCATCGATGTGCGGCATCGCTTCCGGCGGCGCCAGCGCGGGCAGGTGCGCCTCCGGGTCCAGGCCGCGCGCACGCAGTTCCTCGCGCCGTTGTTCGTGGTCGCGCTGTTGCCCCGCACGCAGGTTGCGCACGATCGGTTCGTTGGGCGTCGCCGGAAAGGTGTCGGCCCAGTCGCTCAGTACTTCTTGGGGCGCCAGGTCCTTATCGCGCATCGCGTGCAGGCTGCCACGTTCGGGCTGCGAGCGCAGCTTGAGCACCGACTCGTAGTGCGCCAGGGTGCGTGGCGTGTCGTCCATGCGCTCCAGCGCTGCCATGCCCAATGGCACGTCGGCTGCATCGTCCTGCGTGACCGGGAACGCGCCATGCCAGATGAGCACCATCCGTTCGAGATGCGGAAAGAACCAGACCGTGCTCAGGCGCAGCGGTACCTCGCGCAATTCGGGGCCGCTCGGCGTGTGCTGCACGAAGCAACGGGCCTGCCAGCGCGGCAACTGGCCGCGCAGCACCGGAATGTCCGGATGCATGTTCCAGAGTTCGTAGGCCGCGCCGGTCGGCACTTCCTGCAGCCCTTCCCAGCGCTGGTCGGCGGACGCCGCATTGAAATGGCGCCAGTCGGCGTCCTTGGCGAGACCCGGGTAGTCGTTCTCGAGCCACGCCTGGCCGTACTGCGTGCCCATCAGCGACGCGCGCTGTGGCCAGTCGGGCGGGATCGCGCCGAAGCCCGCGGGCGGCACGGCCTGCCTCGGCGACGCGGGTTGCCGGCCCGGCGTTTCGATGTGTGCGAGCCGCGTGGCGCGCACGCCGTTGACCAGCTCCTCGACCGTGCCCATGCCCAGGGGGTTTTCCGGCACGCCGGGGCCGCCGTAGGCGTGCTGCCAATCGAGCGGCATCTTCTCGAAGGGCTGCGGCGGCGTGGCCCGGCGGTCGAGCCAGTAGCGGTCGCCGTGGACCGTGAGGGTTTTCTGCAGCCCGGCGATCTGCAGCTTCACCGCGCAGCTGGTCTTGTCCTGCTGGTAGCTCGTGTACGCGTAGCCGCTGACCAGCACCTCGGGCACCAGCTTCGGCACGCCGAGGTCGAGCACTGCGCCGGGGCCGATGAGTTCGGCCGTGCTTTTCCACAGCTCCTGCTCCAGCACCAGGTGCGGGTTGTCGCCCAGGGTGCTCATGGCCATCACCGCGACCCCGAGGTGGTCGCTGCGCTGCCAGCGGTACGGATGCGTGAGCATGCTCAGGTGGATCGGCTTCACGGTCCTCAAACGGCGGCTCCTTTGTCGACGAACGGATCGGGCTGGCTGACCCAGACGACCGGCTTGCCGCCGCTACTGCCTCGATGCAGAAGCACCTCGCGGCCGCGCGCATAGCCCGCCATGTCGATCAGGTCGACGGCCTGCTCGACCTTCAACTGGCGCCTCGTTCCGTCCGCCTCGACGAATTCGACCGTGAGCCAGATCAGGTACTGGTTCAGGACCATCGTGTTGTTCGATCGTGCGTCCAGCACACGCGCCGGCAGCGTTTC
This sequence comes from Variovorax boronicumulans, assembly GCF_030812215.1. Lineage (GTDB taxonomy): Bacteria > Pseudomonadota > Gammaproteobacteria > Burkholderiales > Burkholderiaceae_C > Variovorax > Variovorax boronicumulans_C. The sequence continues at coordinate 74,529 of NZ_JAUSSG010000014.1, forward strand.
ATGGACCACAGGCTTGCGTCGCTTCGAGACGACGAGAAGATAGCTCAGGAGAATGGACGATACGACGATGACACCCAGCGCTGCCGCAAAAACGGCATACGCCGTCGGGGAGGGTTGATCGACACCCGCAAAGAACAGCCCGCCCACGAGCAGCATCGCCATCGACACCCCGCTCACCCACCAGACAACGTGGCGACTGTTCATCACCAGTACATGTGAAGCGCAGACGTGTTGTTGCGGCAGATGGCGAGACTGCAGGCAATGGAGTCCAACGCGATATTGAGACCCGACACGTTCATCTTGGCCGTCTTCATGTCGAAGAGCATCTGCCCGATGTTCAACGCAAATATCTGCGTGAACGTGTAGTTGTTCTTCGCCCAGACGGTCAGGCTGCTGGTCGCATCCGTTCGGATGTCGGGTGCCTTCGACTCGATGCGGCCGTCCGACTTGGTGACGGTTTCATCTTTGGAATGCGACCGTATATAGCCGCCAGCCTCGGTGGTCACGCCAGTGCGGTACTTCACCTCGTTCTGATTGGAGCTGTGGGTGATCTTGTCGGCTTCGACCAGCCAGTTCTTGCCCGGCGCCCTGAAAGTGATGTCACCCTTGGTGTCCACGGTGTAAGTGCTACCAATGTCTGCCTGGTAATAAGAGCCCGTGACGATGCTGCGATAGGTATCGCTGGTCTCGGACAAATACTCGGAAGCCTTCGTGTGTTTGCTCTTCAGTTCCTCGAAGGTGTGCTGTGTGACATTCAGGTACCTCGTGCCCGTGACCTGCTCCCAGGAGAAAGGCTTGATGTATCGCTTCTCGCCGTCGTCCACCGTGTCCGTACGTTGCCCCGTCACGTGGATGATCTGTTCTCCATCCACATAGACGTCCTGAGTGCCGCCGTTGACCTTGATGAACTGGTCGCCCCCGTTGACGGTGATCTTCTGCGGACCGCCCTCGTTGACCGTCAGCGTGTGCGGCCCGTTGATGGTCTCGTCCAGCGAGGTGTCGCCGGTGTAGGTATCGGCGCCTTTGATGAAAGTGGTGCGTTCGCCGTCCACCGTATGCAGCTCGTTGTTCTCGACCTCCAGCGTGAAGTCCTTCTGCGCATGGATCTTGATCGACTCGCACCCCGGGTCGTCGTCGATGACGAAGTGGTTGGCCAGCTCGCCGTCGCCCTTGATGGTGCGGCTGATGAAGCCGCTGACCGTCGCCTTGGCCGGCAGCTCGAGCGGCGGCATCTGGTCGGCGTTGTAGACGCGACCGATGATGATCGGCCGGTCGGGGCAACCGGCGATGAAATCCACGATGACCTCCTGCCCCACGCGCGGATGGTTCACGGCGCCGAAGTTGGAGCCCGCCCACGCGCTCGACACGCGCACCCAGCACGAGCTGTCTTCGTTGCGCTGCCCGTAGCGGTCCCATCGGAACTGCACTTTCACGCGTCCGTACTTGTCGATCCAGATGTCTTCGCCAGGGGGGCCGACAACCGTGGCGGTCTGCGGCCCGTGCGTGGTCGGCATCCGCGTGACGCGCGGTGCACGGAACGGGAACGACGTGGGCTGCACGCCGAAATTGAAGCTGTACAGGCCTTGCGCCGCACCGGTTGCGTAGCCGCCTTCGCGCAGGTTGTAGGTGACCGAGACGATCAGGTATTCCTTGTTGTCCTCGTCGCGCGGCGCGTTCTGCATCCTGAAGCAGTAGCCGGGGGCCATGCCGCGCACATTGCAGTGGCCCGTGTCGACTTCAGCCTGCGCCTGCGCCTCCTCCAGGCGGATGCGCGCGTAATGCTCGCCCTGCCCGGCATCGCTGTAGCCGCCGAGCCACTCGTACATCTCGTACTGGCCGTGGTCGTTGCCCCGAGGCTGGCTGCGGGTGTTGAGCAGGTCGGCCTTGGGCTTCTTGAAGTCGAAGTCGTCCACCACGAAGGTGCCCGGGCGAATCTCTTCCGTCACCTCCCACTGGTCGATCACTTCACGGCCCTGCTCCCCTCCCCGATCGGTGGCAAGGTAGCCGATGCGCGGATAACCGGGCAGCGTCTCGTGCGCACCCATGTCGTCGGCGAGCACCAGGATGTGCTGCTTCTTCTCGTGCTTGAAGTAGTAGTAGATGCCTTCGTGCTCCATGAGCCGGCTCACGAATGCGAAGTCCGTCTCCTGGTATTGCACGGAGTAGTCGCGCTGACGGTAAGTGGCGCTGAGCTTCTTCTCGAAAGCGAATCCGTACTCGCCCAAGACCTCGTCCAGGATGTCGACGACCGATTTGTTCTGGAAGATCTTGCAGTCGCTGGTACGCGTGAGATACCAGAGCCATGGCTGCACGAGCGCACGGTACACCACGTAGCGCGAGGAACTCTCCTCGCGGCCGATCATGGTGAAGCGTGTGATCTGGCCGTTGAGGTAGCGCGGCGTGCCGTTGAGGGTGACGATCTCCAGCGTGAGCGGTTTGCCGAGCACGGCCTTCATGTCGACCGAGGTGTTCGGGCTGAGCAGGTCGACCTCGAACTCGAACAGCTGCGAGAGCCCTTCGTTGCCGTGCATCGAGCGAAACAGCAGCTGGTCCTCTCCAAGCGGTGTGTGGGCTTTGACGACTCTGTCCATGGCGCGCTCCCTTTCCTTCTTCGGCTAGCGTTCAGAAAATTCATAGTGAAAGTCGTCGCCCACCGCGCTCAGCTGCACGGCGGCGAGCTTGCGCGCACTGACGGTGGCGCCGATGACTTCCTCGCTCAATCGGGGCAGGATGGTGTGCGTGAGGATCGCATCGATCATCCGGCCACCCGACTCTATGGCGGTACAGCGGCGCGCCACAAGTTCCACGGCGCTGTCGTTGTAATCCAAAGTAATCCCGTGATTCGCCGCGAGCCGCGCGGCGATGCGGTCGAGTTGAAGACGGATGATGCGATGCAACGCATCGGCCTGCAACGGGTAATAAGGCACTACAACCAGCCGCCCGAGCAGCGCGGGTGCAAAAACCTTGAGCAGCGGTTCGCGCAGCGCCGCTGCAAGAGGTTCGGGGTCCGGGCGCAGGATCGGGTCTTCGCACAGCTGCATGACCAGGTCGGTGCCGACGTTGGAGGTCATGATGATCACGGTGTTGCGAAAGTCGATGTGGCGGCCTTCTCCGTCTTCCATCCAGCCCTTGTCGAACACCTGAAAGAAGATCTCGTGCACGTCGGTGTGCGCCTTCTCGATCTCGTCGAGCAGCACCACGCTGTAGGGCCTGCGGCGCACGGCCTCGGTGAGCACGCCGCCTTCGCCATAGCCCACGTAGCCCGGAGGCGCCCCCTTCAACGTGGAGACGGTGTGCGACTCCTGGAACTCGCTCATGTTGATAGTCACGAGGTTCTGCTCGCCGCCGTACAGCGCTTCTGAAAGCGCGAGCGCGGTCTCTGTCTTGCCGACGCCCGAGGGACCGCACAGCAGGAACACGCCGACCGGCTTGTTGGGGTTGTCCAGCCGCGCGCGCGCAGTGCGGATGCGCCGCGAAATCGTCTCCAGCGCATCGGGCTGGGCCACCACGCGGGCCGACAGGATCTCGCCCAGGCGCAGCACCGACTGCGCATCGTCGCGCACCATGCGGCCGATGGGAATGCCGGTCCAGTCGGCCACGACGGTGGCAACGGCCTGCGCATCGACGGCGGCGAGGATGAGCGGCGATTCGCCTTGCAGTTGCACGAGCTGGTCTTGCGCCTCGTTGAGTTCAGTGAGAATTTCTTCGGGCGTGCGTTCGGGTTTGGCGGGCTCGCCAGGTTCGGTATCGGCTTGCATTTGCGGTGCTTCGCCGACCGGGTCGCCATCTTCTTCGGTTTCGAGCTGCACTGGCACCGCCGCGGGCGAAAGCAGTTTGCGCAGCGCCACGATGCGCTCGACCAGCGCGCTCTCTTCCACGCGCCGCTGCTCCAGCAGATCGAGTTCGGCCTGTGCGGCAGCCACTTGGGCCGCGATGTCCTCGACGCGCTGATGCTCGCCCACACCGATGGCTGCCTCGCGCCCCGCGATGCCGGACTCGATGCCCAGCACCTCGATGCGCCGCTGCAGGTCTTCGAGCGCGGCGGGCAGCGCGTGCTGGCTCAACGCCACGCGCGCGCACGCCGTGTCGAGCAGGCTCACCGCCTTGTCGGGCAACTGCCGCGCGGGAATGTAGCGGTGCGACAGGCTCACCGCCGCTTCGAGCGCGGCATCGAGGATCAGCACGCCGTGATGCCTCTCCAACTCCGCCGAAATGCCGCGCAGCATGACCACCGCCTTGGGCTCGGTGGGCTCGTGCACCTGGATGGTCTGGAAGCGCCGCGTGAGCGCCGGGTCTTTCTCGATGTATTTCTTGTACTCCGACCAGGTGGTCGCGCCGATGGTGCGCAACCGCCCGCGTGCGAGCGCGGGCTTGAGCAGGTTGGCCGCATCGCCGGTTCCGGCCGTGCCGCCCGCGCCAACCAGGGTGTGCACCTCGTCGACGAACAGCACGATGGGCTTGGGGCTCTTCTCGACCTCGTCGATCACCTGGCGCAGCCGCTGCTCGAACTCGCCCTTCACGCCCGCGCCGGCCTGCAGCAGCGTGGGGTCGAGCACCCACAGCGACACGTCCTTGAGCGATGGCGGCACGTCGCCCGCGGCGAGGCGCGAGGCCAGGCCTTCGATCACCGCCGTCTTGCCCACGCCGGCCTCGCCGGTGAGCAGCGGGTTGTTCTGCCGGCGGCGCATGAGGATGTCGATGATCTGGCGGATTTCGTCGTCGCGGCCGTAGACCGGATCGAGCTCGCCCGCACGCGCCTTGGCCGTGAGGTCGCTCGCATACTTCGCGAGCGCCGAACCGCCAGCCGGCGCGCCATCGCCTTGGTGTTGCACGGCCGGCGCGCCGTCGCCCGAGCCGACGTTCGGTGCGACGTCGTACTCGTCTTCGGGCGAGCCTTCGGTCCACGCGGCGAGCTGGGCCACCAGCACGTCAGGCACGATCTTGTCGAACTCACGCGAAATGCCCGAGAGCACCTGGCGCAGCCCCGGCGTCTTGATGATGCCGGCCAGGAGATACGCGCCGCGGATCGACGTGGCCTCGAAGCGCAGGCTCGCATACACCCACGCGCGTTCGACGGCGTTGTCCACGTGCTCGGAGATGTCGCTGATCGACGTCGCGCCATGCGGCAGGCGGTCGAGCGCGCGCACGAGGTCTTGTTCCACCGCATCGAGGTTGAGCCCCGCGCGCTTGATGATGTGCAGCATGTCGCTGTCCTGCAGTTGCAGGATCTGGTGCAGCCAGTGCACGAGCTCCACGTACGCATTGCCGCGCAGCTTGGCAAAGGCGGTGGCGGTCTCCAATGCCTTGTAGAGCATCGGGTTCAGCTTGGAGAAGAGAGAGACGCGGCGGATGTCGGTCATAGGGCCATGGAAGATGCGGACTCGGCAGGCACTCCGGCCGCCGATGCGTTGCGGGGATACAGCGCCTCGGGCTCGAACAGCATGTCTCCAGCATCGGTGTCCGACAGGCGCGTGCCGACCCAGGTGCCCCAGCCGAGGCGCTGGTCGCTGCCCAGTTGCATGCCGCGCGCCTCCTCTTTCTTGAGCACGAGCCGCAGCTCCCAGGCGAACTCGATGCCGACGTACTGCCGCACCCAGTCGACCACCTGCTGCAACCGGCGGCTGCCCGGCAGGAATTCGCGGAACTGCTGCTGGGAAAGCGGGCCGAGTTCGAGGCGGAATTTGCTCTGTGCATCGCGCACCGCCAAGCCGATGGTGGCGCCGCCGCCGAGCTGGTGGTTACGCCCGAAGAGGCCGAGCCGACTCACCTGGCGCTCGTCGATCATCACCCAGTCGCTCACGAATTCCTCGACGCGCACGGGCACGTCGAAGTACAGGCGCAGGATCTGGATCAGCCCCTCGGGGTTGCGCGTTTGGCGCACGAGGTGGCCCGCCATGAAGGTGCGCGCATGGTCGGCAATGCGGTCGCGTTCCTTCAGGCCCGGCTGCCCCATGTTCATGAGGCTCGCCACGTAGTCGACGAAGCGGTGGCCGTCGGGGCGGTCCAGGCTGTTGACCGACTGCGCATCGGCCCAGGCCCGGTAGAACAGCAGGATGAGCCGGTGGTGGAACAGGTCGGCGAATGCGCTGAGCGTGTGGTCGTTGTGGTGGCGCTTGCGTTCGCGCGCGTACTCGGTCAGGTGCAGCGGCAGCGGGCCGTTGGGGCCGAACAAGCCGAAGCCGTAGATCGAGATGCGCGGCGGCCCGGCGCCGTCGACATCGACGCCCGACACGTTCGACGGCGCGAAGGCCATCGAGGGCTCCTGCCCGAGGCGCAGCGGCTCGTCCGAGGGGCGTGGCGCACGGCCCAGCAGCGGATGGTCGCCGTGCGCGTCGAGGCGGCGCAGCAGCATGAACAGGTCGTGCTCGAAGGGTTGATCGACCAGGCCAGCCCACAGCGCCGGGTCGGCCAGCAGCGCATCGCGGCGGCCCGTCGTCGCGATCTCCGGCGTCTCGTGGCCAGCGGGTTCGTCGAACGAATGCGCCTCGAACAGCTTCTCGCCCACCGCCTGCGTGGCCTGCTGCATGTCGTCGGAGAAGCCGGCTGCACTCATACGGTGGGGCGGCGCCCGACCCGGGGGGTCCAGCGTGCGATTTCGCCGCGCTGCAGGCTGGAGAGCGCGAACTCGGTGAAGGCATTGAGCGAAACGTGGCGGCTGAAGAACTGCTCCAGCACCGCGCCGAAAAGATACGGGCTCGCGCCGGAAAACGCGACCTCGTCGATCTTGAGCGCCACCTCCACGCCGCGCCCGAAGACGATGGGCCCCGGCTCGGGCAAGCGGCGAAACACCGGCGCCAGCGCCATCGAGCGCACGCCCTGAATTTGGCGGCGTACCGCAGGGTCGGCCAGGTTGCCGTAGAGGTCGAGCATCTCGCGCAGCGCCGCGGCGCCCTGTGCTGCATCGACGTCGGTCAGGCTCAGGTAGTTGAGACCCAGGTGGCTGATGAGCCGCCAGGTGAGCGCGCCTTCCGCGAGCGCCGGATAGGGTCGCGACGGGCCGCGCAGAATGCGGATCGAGCGCACGGGCGCCGAGATGCGCAGCGTGAAGTCCGATTCGAGCCCCGTCGGCAGCAGCAATGGCAGGTCGCGGTTGGTGCACAGCGCATCGAGCGTGATGTGCCTCAGGCTGTGCGGAAACGGCGCGTCGTTCTGGTCCACCAGCGACACGTAGACCTCGCTGCCGGTGTAGCTGGTGCGCGTGCCCTGCGCGCGTGCGCGGTCGGACACCAGGCGCGGTTCGCGGCGCAGCGAGAAGTAGGCGCCGAAGTCGCCGTCGTCGGTCGCGAACGAGCCGAGGAAGGGGCGGAACTCGCGCTCCTCCGAGCCGTTGGCCATGTGGCCGGTGACGCGCTCGACGGTGAAAATCTCGAAGTCGCGCGGCCGCGTGCGGTCGATCACCGCATGGTGCTCGTGCTGGCCCGGCCCGACCGGAATGCGGTCGCTGCGGCGCGGCACGAGGTTGATGATGGGCGTACAGAAGAGCGAGAAGTGCTTGGCGTCCACCAGCCGCTCCAGATCGCCGTCGGCGCGGTCCAGCAGGATCACGATCTCCATCGTGCTGCCGCCGATGGCCGAGACGGCGGCGCGCAGGTTCTTCACGCTGAAGAACAGGTAGCGCTCGGGAAAGGCGAAGTACTCGTGCAGCAGCCGGTAGCCCTGGAACGAGCGCGCGTCGTAGGGCAGCAGCGCCTGGTCGGGGTCGAAGCCTTCGTGCCGGATGGCCTCGTCGCCCAGCGGCACGATGCGCGCCGTGGCGCCCGGTCCGCTGCGGCACACGGTGCCCACGCTGTGGTGCGCCACCAGTTCGAGCACGCGCAGCGCATGCAACTCGGCGCCCGAGAGAAAGAACTCCAGCCGGTCGAGCGGCATCTCGGAGAACCTGGCGCCGCCCACCGCTTCGAGCTTGATGGTGATCGCGCTCTTGGCCTGGCGCGCCACCATCGGCATCGCATGGCCGATCTCCGCCGGCACCGGGCCGATGCTGGCCTCGGTGATCCTGATGGGCCACAGCGTCACGGCGTGGCCGGTGCGGAACTCGCAGGCCGTCTGCTCGCCCTTGATCATGCGGCCGCGCAGGATGGTGTGGCGCGGCAGTTCGTAACCCGCCTTCAGCGAGCCTTCGTTGAGGTTGCCGTCGATCTGCACCACCGCCATCGCGGGCAGCGGCGCGAGGAAGTTGGGGTACACCACCTCCAGCAGGCGCTGCGAGAAGCGCGGGAACTCCGCATCCATCTTGAGCTGGATGCGCGCCGTGAGAAAGCTGAAGCCTTCGAGCAGGCGTTCGACATACGGGTCGCTGACTTCGATGCCGCGCATGCCGAGGCGACCCGCGATCTTCGGATAGCGCTGCGCGAACTCGGCCCCGAGCTCGTGCATGTAGGTGAGCTCGCGGTTGTAGTAGTCGAGCAGTCGCGCATCCATCAGAGTCCTCCCGTCGGCCGCAGGATCATGTGGCCGCTTTCGAGGTCGAGCTCCGACCGCAGGATGAATTCGATGGGGTAAGGCACCGACCACAGCGTGCCGCGGATCTCCAGCGCGAGCAGGTTGTGGTGTTCGAGGTCGGTCGCATCGGTCACGCAGCGCACGTCGATGCTGTCCTTCATGATGCGAGGCTCGAAATCGATGATCGAGGCGCGGATGGCGGCCTCGACGTCAGCGAAGTCGACCTCGGACATGCGCCCGCCGGCCCAGCCGCGCACGCCGTAGTTGACGACCGAACGCCGCGCGCGCGGCATGGCGTTGATGTTGTGCTCCGCGCCGAAGTTGGTGGTGTTGAGCAGCCACTGCAGATCCCGCAGCACGGAGTCGCGCAGCAGCTTTCCGCTCATGAGGAAGCTGCCCGCGCGCTCCTGCCGGCTCTGCGGCTGCTTGTCGGTCAGGCGGTCGAGCAGCACGGGTTGCAGGCGGTCACGCGCGACGCTTTCCTGCAGATCGCCATCGATGTCGAGCGAGGCAGAACGGCTGGCGGGCAGCGTGGTGCTCACGGTGCGCAACCCTCCCCATCGAATTCGACGAGCCGAACATCGAGCAGCGAATGGTCGCCAGCCTCGCTGATGAGCGTGCGCTGGCCAACGCCCGCGTACTGCTCCTCACCCGCCAGCGGCAGCCAGTCGGTGCGGCGGCCCAGGGTGGTTTCATCGTCGAGCCCGTCGAGCTTGCCCGGATAGCGCACCGGCACCAGGCCGTTGAGCCCGCGGCCATCGTGCAGCACGATCTCGGCCGGCGCCCACAGCAGATCGACCAGATGCTGCGGACGTTTGAATTTGAGGCGGCGCACCGCATGCAGCGGCAGCCATGCATAGCCCGAAAGCGTGAGGAGTTCCAGCACGGCACCGATGCGCACGTCGCCGTCGCAGAGCCATGCGAACTCGGCGGTCTCGACCGGCTCGCCGTCGATGGCCTCCACGGCGCGCGCATCGGACCGGTCGACAACGCTCAGCATGCCTTGCGACGCGGGCGCATCCTCTCGCGCCGCTTCGCGCAATGCAGCCGCTTCATCGGCCTGTTCGGGCGGCAGCGCCGCAGCGGCAATGAGCCCGTCGACCCAGGCGGCCTGGCCGGCAACGATGGCCGGCGCGCGGCCGCCATTCCAGAATTCGGTGCGGTGGCGCTCGGCCGCCAGCGCCATCGCGCAGGTGGCACTCGCCGGCGCGAAAGAGGGATCGATCTTCGCCGCGAGCTTGAGTTGGTCTTCGGCCCGCTGCCACTCGCCACGCAGCGCGAGGAAGTGGCACAGGGCAAGGCGCAGGCTGGCGTTCTGGGGGCTGGCGCGGATCTGCCGCTGCACCCATTCGGTGTGCTCGGCCACGGAGCGCTCGCCCAGGACTGCAAACCCATCTCCCATGAAGCTTCCTCATTGACTGACTCGCGCACGGCGCGTGCGCCGTGCGGTGGTGATCGATCCTTGGCTGGAAGGCGGGCCTTCTTTGCATCGGCGCGCGAGTTGCTCGCGCGGCCCGCCCCCGGCATGACGACAACAGGAAGGCTCCGCCTTCCTTGTTTTCCTCGAAGGCTCAGCCCTCCTTGTTTTCCTTGAGGTTCCAGGCCAGCACCGTCTCGGCGCCCTTGCCGCCCTTGTCGGTCTGTTCCCAGTACTGCTGCTTGACCTTGGCGGCCTGGAACGCGAACTGCACCAGCACCGCATCGCCGCCCTGCTCTGCCGTGTACTGCACCGAGGTGACCAGCACTTCCTCGAGCGTGACGCGCGTGTATTCGATCTGCGTGCCGCCGGCCTTGCACAGCGACACCTCGACCTTGCTCAGGTGCTTGCCGCTTGCGCAGTTCTTCAAGATGGAAGGCGCTGCCTTGTCGATGCGCGCGAGCACCTGCAGGTCGTTGAAGCTGGCCTTGCCCACACCGCCGCCACCGCCGCTGACCATGTTGCCAGGCTGCGTTGCACCCCACGCGAACGACTTGATATCGCTCCAATCCTTGTGGTTCGAGTCCTTGGATTCGCCGTTCGCGCCCTCAACGCGCATGAACATGTCTACTGCCATGATTAACCCCCAAAGTTATTTGCGCCCTCGTGGAGCACCGTTGATTTAGCTGCTGTCCTTCTTGTTGGACGGCAGCTTCGAAACCAGCCGCAAGGAAACCGTCAGCCCTTCGAGCTGATAGTGCGGCCGGAGAAAAAACTTGGCGGCGTAGTAGCCGGGGTTGTCCTCGATGGCTTCCACCTGGACCTCCGCGGCTGCCAGCGGCTTCATTGCCTTCGTGTCCTGCGACGATGTGCCAGGGCTGCCGTCCACATAGTTCATGATCCAGTCGTTGAGCCAGCGCTCCATGTCCTCGCGCTCGCGGAACGAACCGATCTTGTCCCGCACGATGCACTTGAGGTAGTGCGCGAAGCGGCAGCATGCGAACAGGTACGGCAGGCGCGCCGCGAGGTTCGCGTTGGCCGTGGCGTCGGCGTCGTAGTACTCGGCGGGCTGCTGCAGCGACTGCGCGCCGATGAAGGCCGCGAAGTCGGAGTTCTTGCGGTGCACCAGCGGCATGAAGCCGTTCTTGGCGAGTTCGGCCTCGCGCCGGTCGCTGATGGCGATCTCGGTGGGGCACTTCATGTCCACGCCGCCGTCGTCGGTCGGGAAGGTGTGGGTGGGCAGGTTCTCCACCGCGCCGCCCGACTCCACGCCGCGGATCGAGGTGCACCAGCCGTACTGCTTGAACGAGCGGTTGATGTTCACGCCCATCGCATAGGCCGAGTTGGCCCAGGTGTAGCGGGTGTGCGCAGCCGAATCGGTTTCTTCCTCGAATTCGAATTCATCGACCGGGTTGGTGCGCGCGCCATACGGCAGGCGCGCCAGGAAGCGCGGCATGGCCAGGCCGATGTAGCGCGCATCTTCCGATTCGCGCAGCGAGCGCCATGCGGTGTGCTCGGTGTTCTGGAAGATCTTGGTGAGGTCGCGCGGGTTCGACAGTTCCTGCCACGAGTCCATCTGCATCACGGTGGGGGATGCGCCGGCGATGAAGGGGCAGTGCGCGGCCGCGGCGATCTTGGCCATCTCGCCCAGCATCTCGACATCGGGCGGGCTGTGGTCGAAGTGGAAGTCGCCGATCAGCGCGCCGAAGGGTTCGCCGCCGAACTGGCCGTATTCGGCTTCGTAGACTTTCTTGAACAGCGGGCTCTGGTCCCAGCCAATGCCCTTGTGGCGCTTGAGCGAACGCGCCACTTCGCGCTTGGACGCGCACATCACGCGGATCTTGAGTTGCTCGTCGGTCTCGGTGTTGTTCACCAAGTAATGCAGGCCACGCCACGCGCCCTCGAGCTGCTGGAAGTCCTCGTGGTGCAGGATCTCGTTGATCTGCTCGGAAAGCTTTCGGTCAATCTCGGTGATGATGCCCTGAACCGTGCGATAGGCATCGTTGGAGATGGTGACCGTGCTCTCCAGCGCCTGCACGGCGAGCGTCTTGACGGCGTTCTGCACCGCCTCGCGCGCTTGCTCGGTCTTGGGTTTGAACTCGCGCTGCAGGAGGTCGGAGAACTCGTTCGGCGCAAGCGCCTCGACCGTGATGGCCTGTGCGCGCGCTGTCTGTTTCGGTGCGGTGCTCATGGTGGATATCCTGTCGGCTTGCTGTGCGTTGCTTGGCTTTGCGCTTACTCGGAAGAACCGCCGGGCGCGTGGCCTGCTTTCTCGTTCGCCGCATCGACCGCCTTGGCGACCGCCGGGTTGGGCGCGGAGGCGAGCGACTTGAGCAGCGCCGGGTTCTGCAGCGCCTGCGCGATCAGCTGCTCTGCGCCGTTCTTGCCATCCATGTAGGAGAGCAGATTCGAAAGTTCGGTGCGTGCTGCGAGTAACTGCTGCAGTGCATCCACCTGGCCCGCGATGCGCGCGGGCGAGAAGTCGTCCATGGTGTCGAAGGTGATGTCGACATTCATCTGGCCTTCGCCCGTGAGCGTGTTGGGCACCTGGAACGCCACGCGCGGCTTGATCGACTTCATGCGGTCGTCGAAGTTGTCGATATCCACCTCCATGAAATCGCGCTCGGCCAGATCGGGCATCGGGTCCATCTGCTTGCCCGCGAGGTCGGCGATCACGCCCATCACGAACGGCAGTTGGATCTTGCGTTCGCTGCCATAGATCTCGACGTCGTACTCGATCTGCACGCGCGGCGCCCGGTTCCGCGCGATGAACTTCTGACCACTGTTTCTGACACGGTTGTCTGCCATAAGCTTCCTCTTGAAACTGAATACATCGGTCGGACCTGACTGTCTGTCTTGCCGGCTTCGAGCCCCCGCATCGGCAGCGATGGCCGCCTATTCAGGGGTAGCACCGCCGTTCAATGGCCGTCCGGCCAAGCTCTCTATCTTCTGCAATCCCTCGGGCACAAGCTCTTCGATGATCTGGAAGAAGTTGAGGTCCATGAGTCTTTGCGCTCGCCGTATCAGCATGGGCGCCGGATGACTGGGTTCCATGCGTTCCAGGTACTGGCACGCCTTCTCCAACAGCACCTGCACATCATCGCGGCTCGATATTTCAATCTCTTTAATACCGGGTGCGCGTAGGCCTGCGCCGCCACTTGCAGCTCCCGTGGCCTGCGCGCTCGAAGCAGACTGCGCAGTACCTTGTGGATTCACGTCGTTCTCACCCGGAAGGCTTGGCGCCGGATCGGGCTGTGCCTGCTCGGGCAGCAACTGCATCACGGTGCGAAGCGAGCGTTCGAGCCGGGAGAAATCCGGCGCCCAGCTCTGTCCCAGCGCGCGCTCGGAGGTCTCGCGAATGCGCTGCAGCAGTTCCAGCGCGGCGCGCAAGGCCACCACCGCCGGCGTTGCCTTCTCGTGTGCGCGGCGTGCCGCTTCACGCAACCGGCCGATACCACCCGGGTAGTCGATCTGATCGGCCTTGCTCGAATCGAGCAGGGCCTCGACCTGCCGCAGGCTCACTGACGAACCACCATCGTCGAGCAGGCGTGCATCGCGCACGCTGCGCCCGAGCCCCTCGGTTTCAGCCAGCGCAGCCAGCGCATTCATGCGCGGCAGCGGGTCTTCGAAGCCATCGGCAACGACGCGCGGGTGCACGTCGTTCCAGAATTTCTGCAGCACCACATCGACCAGCCGAAGGCCGTCGACGTAGCCGGAGAGGCCGCGCGTCTCCGTCCATGCCAGGGTCAGCGGAACCAGCACCCGCAGGTCGCGCGTGCGTTCGCACAGCTGCCTGGCAATGCGTTCCACGCGGGCCCAGTCGGGAGGCTCTGCGGGAATGATCGTTGCGCCGAACTGTTGCTCTCGCTTGCCCGTCGTCGCTTGTTGCAACGCCATGAAATCGGGGTCGTACTCCAGATCTTCACCACACGGAAGCGGGCCTTCGACAGGCGACTGCAACAAATCGATCTCACTCGGCAACAACCGGCCCCCCTTGAATTAACCATCGTCAACGCTTGTTATCTTGAGGGGAACAAGAAGCATGGTCAACCGCAACCGAATGCAACGCATGGCAATGAAATCCAAAGAAGTACAACCTTCTTTAAACATTACACAGAAGACCTACAACAAAGCACATACGAATGTGCGCAGCCGATGACGGGGTCATGCGCAAGACCTCGATGCAAGCGTGCCGCAAGGTGTTCGCACGCTGGGTTTTCAGAGGGCGCAGCAGGCCCACGTCATGCATATGACATAACGAATTTCTAGACTGCCCCCGAAGGCTTGCAACCGCGAAAAGCTTCAAGGGCCAGGGAAATTTCGAATGACGCGTACCGTCCAGGTTCACACCGCACTCAGCGCAGAGCAACTCAAGTTCCGCGCCATGCGTGGGCATGAAGGCCTCTCGCAACTGTTCGAGTTCGAGGTGGACATGGTCAGCACGAGCTTCAGCCTCGACCTGAAAACACTTCTGGGCACATCGCTCACGATCGAACTGCAGGACGGCGGCGCACCCCGCTTTCTCAACGGCACCGTGGTGCGCTTCGAGCTCGTGGGCCGAGCCAACGAGACAGGCCGCCACTACATCTACCGCGCACTGGTGCAGCCCTGGCTCTGGTACCTCACGCGCACCACCGACTGCCGCATCTTCCAGAACAAGAGCGTGCCCGAGGTGCTCGATGAGGTGCTGGGCAAATACGGCTTCCAGTTCGAGAAGCGCCTGGCCGGCAACTACCGCCCATGGGAGTATTGCGTGCAGTATCAGGAGAGCGACTTCGCCTTCGTGAGCCGCCTCATGGAGCACGAAGGCATCGCCTATCACTTCGAGCACGGCAACGGCGCGCACCTTCTGGTGCTGGCCGATGACACCGGCGGCTACGCCAAGTTGCCGGGTTACGCGACCATTCCCTACCGTCCGCGCGACCGCGTGGTCAACGCGATGGAGCCGTGCATCGACCGGTGGCGCATCTCCGAGCAGATCACCTCGGGCCGCGTGATGCTCGACGACTTCGATTTCAAGAAATCGCGCGCCTCGCTGCAAAGCGTGCAGCAGGACCCGAAGGGCCACGAGCATTCGACCTACGAAGTCTACGAATGGCTCGGCGGCTACAGCGAGCACGGGCAAGGCGATGCCTATGCAAAGGTCCGACTGCAGGAGCTGCAGTGCGCGCACGAACTGGCTTCGGGACACACCAACGTGCTGGGCATGGCACCGGGCCACCTGTTCGAGATGACGCACTGCCCGCGCGAAGCCGACAACCGCGAGTACCTCGTCACCGAGACTCGCTACAACCTGCAGGAGCCTGAGTATTCGAGCGGCGGCAGCGCGGAATCTGTGTGCGAGTTCGACTTCACTGTGCTGCCCTCTACCGTCGCCTACCGCCCCGCGCGCAAGACGCCCAAGCCGCGCACCAACGGCCCGCAGACCGCCACGGTCGTCGGTCCCGAGGAGATCTGGACCGACCGCTTCGGCCGCGTGAAGCTGCAGTTCCGCTGGGACCGCTACGGCCAGTCGGACGAGAACAGCTCCTGCTGGGTGCGCGTGTCGAGCAACTGGGCCGGCGCCAACTACGGCACGATGCACATGCCGCGCGTGGGCCAGGAAGTGATCGTCGATTTCATCGGCGGCGAACCCGACCGCCCCATCATCACCGGCCGCGTCTACAACAGCGACCAGATGCCGCCCTGGGAGTTGCCCGCCAACGCCACGGCCAGCGGCATCCTCACGCGCTCGAGCACCGGCGGTGCAGCCAACCAGGCCAACATGCTGCGCTTCGAAGATCGCACGGGCGCCGAACAGATCCTGCTGCACGCCGAGCGCAACCTCGACGTGGAGGTCGAGGCCGACGAGACCCACACCACCGGCGGCACCCGCACCACCATGATCAAGGGTCATGAGTCGGCCACCTACCAGAGCGGCGAGACGCGCGACATCACAGCGGGTGCCAAGGAAACCATCACCGGTGGCGACACGCGCGATGTGACAGGCGGTTTCGGCGAAACCATCAGCGGCGGCGTGAACCAGACGATCTCCGGCGGCAAGACGCGCATGCTCAGCGGCGGCCTGAACGACACCATCACCGGCGGCGTCAAGCTCGCCATCACCGGCGGCTTCAACGGCACCATCGACGGGCAGGAAATCCGTTTCGTGAGCGCGGGCCGGAGCGACACGATCAACACCTCGAACACGGTGCTGGTCAACGGCCCTTCGACCACCACGGTGACCGGTCCGACGGTGCACACCTCGCCGGACGTGACCTTCAACACGACGAACCACATCCACAACACGACGCAGCACGTCATCAATACCAACGTCTACAACACGACGTCGAACACCTACAACAACCTCACCAACGACTACACGAACAATTCGAAGACCTACGTCAACAACTACGCGCAGAGCAGCGACTGGCGCCTGCGCCGCGCGGGCGGTGTGGGATTCCGGTTCTCCGCGGTCGGGGTGGCGCTGGACCTCTGGGGGCTGCGCCAGCAGAACTACATCCTCAATTCGCAGTTCTCCGCAGTGCGTCTGGACGTAGCGGTGTTCCGGGCGCAGAACGAGGCGACCGAGATCAAGGGCACGGCGCTCAAGGTGGCCAACATCGGGATGAAGATCGCCAGTGGCGGCCTGGCCTTCTTCGCCAAGGCCATGACCATCAAGGTCTGAGCCACCTGTTGCCAATGGCCATCTGGGAGCAGATTCTCTGGGGTGTCTTCGCCGTGATGATGGGCGGGGCGTTGCTGTCCGGCGTCGCGGTGGTGGTGGCCGCCACGAGCGAGCAGCGCAAGTACAGCCGGGAGCGGCGCATCGGCAAAATCCTCGGCAGCGCCGGCGTGGCCGCCCAGGGCACCGTGACACAGGTGCGGCGCTCCGAACACCAGCTCACCGGCCCGGGCAGCCACGGTCAACGCATGGTGGCGCTCGAGTTGACGCTGCAGATGCTCCCTCCCTCCCCGGTGCCGACCGTGGTGCTCAGGACGCTGATCGACGAGTTGCTGCTGCCGCGCCTCGCAGTGCCCGGCGCGACCATCCATCTCATGCAGGACCCAGTCCATCCGTCCGTGGTGTCGGTGGACAGGCAACGCACGCCGCTGGAAGTGCCGCCCGCGCGGGGCTAGCGACCTGTGAAGACCGTCAAACCCCTCCGGCTGAGCCTCATCACCCGCCCCTTCCTCCGCGACGGCCGCCAGCGGCTGGGCGTGACCCTGATGGGCATGGTGTCGATGGGCGAAGCGCCGGTGCTCCTGCCCGAACCTGAGTTCTGGAAGATCGCCGCCGAGGAGCTCGGTCCCACGGGTGCCATTGACCTGGGCATGCCCAAGGTCTGTGCCGAGTTCCTCGCGACCGGCCATGCCTACACCCACCACCAGAAGGAAAAGACCGCCTGCGCCGTCGCGCTGCGGGTTGGCGAGCTCACGCGACAACTGCTGGTGTTCGGCGACCGCTTCTGGCTCGACGGCCAGGCCACCGCACCGCAGCCCTTCGAATCGATGCGCCTGGACTGGACGCGCGCCTACGGTGGCCCGAGCTTTGTGGAGAACCCGGCCGGCATCGGCCACGCTCACGAGACCGTCAACGGCCTCTCCATGCAGCGCGTGCCCAACATCGAGAACCCGCATCGGCGCCTGGACCGCCCGGGCCGCGAGGTGGAGCCGGCCTGCTTCGACGCCATTCACCTGGCGCGCCCGAGCCGCATGCGCCTGATCGGACGGCACTACGACGCCCACTGGCGCGACAACCTGTTCCCCGGTTTCTCCGAGGACATGGACTGGCACTTCTTCAATGCCGCACCGCCCGAGCAACGCTGGACCGGGCGCGACAGCATCCCGAGCGGCACTCCCTACGAAATCTGGAACATGCACCCCACCCAGCCCCTGCAGAGCGGCCGGCTTCCGGACTGGCGGGCGCGCGCCTTCATCGCCCGTAAGACGGGTACCGGCCGGGACCCGGAGCACTTCGACGAAGTGCCCATGCGCCACACCACGGCATGGTTCTTTCCTCACCACGCGCAGGTGGCGCTGATCTATCACGGCGAGATCGACATCGCCGAGGACGATGCCAACGACGTCACCCACGTGATGCCGGCCATCGAGCGCGCCGGGGAGCCGCAACGCCCGATCGCGCACTACTTCGAGATCCTGCAGCGCCGTTGCCATCCCGAGACCGGCGCGCTGTACGCGGCGCGCGACGATGAACTGCTGCCCCTCGAAGCCATCGGCCCCTGGCTCGACGCGCTGGACGACGCCGAAGAATCCGCGCTCGTGCGCAACATGCGCGAACGCGGCGATCGTCTGCGCGAAGACATGATGCAGAAGGCCCGCGAAGCCGGCCACGATCCACGCCTGCTGCGCGAACGGCCGCTGCCCGAGCCCTTCCGCAAGGCCCCGACGCTCGCCGAACTGCCCGCCTTCATCGAACGCACGCGGATCTTCGCGCAGGACCAGCGGCGCAAGCTCGAAGAAGGCCGCCAGGAGCTTCAGCGGCAGGGCCGGCGCAACGCGGCGGAATCGCGCAAGGTCGGCTTCGACACCGGCGACCTGGTGGAAGGCATCGATCGGGCAACGACCAAGGGGCCGCCCTCCATCGACGCACAGGGCGCGCTCAAGGGCATGTTCGGCATTGCACAGTCCACGGGCACTGCGCCCCTTCCGCCGGCGCAACAGCGGGAGTTTGCGCAGGTGGTGGAAAAGGGCGGGCGCGGACTGCTCGATATGTACCGCATGGGCGCGCAGCACCAGTCCGCGGCCGACGCCATGTCCGCCGAACGCGCCGCCGAGGCGCGCCGGCGTGTCCAGGAGGTCATGGCCACCACGCGCGATCTTTCGGAGATGGACCTCACGGGCGCCGACCTCTCGGGCATGGACCTGCGCGGCGCGCGCCTGCACCGGACGCTGTTCGAGAACGCGAACCTCGAGGATGCCCGGCTCGACGGCGCCGACGCCACCGAGGCCGTGCTGGTGCGCGCGCACCTGTCGCGCGCGTCGCTGGCCGGCTGTGTGCTGCACCGCGCCAACCTGAGCCTGGCGCAATGCCTGCACACGGTCTTCGCCGGCGCGCACCTGCATGAAACCGCGGTCGAGAAGGCCCGCTTCGAGGCCTGCGATTTCGGGGGCGCCGAGCTCGAGCACCTGACGTTCCTGGGCATACACGTCGAGCGCTGCAGTTTCGACAAGGCCCGTTTCGCCTATGTGATCTTCATCGAGCAGAGCAACCTGCGAGACTGCAGCTTCCGCGGCGCGGTCCTGCACAAGGTCGGGTTGATCTCGTGCGTCGCCGCGCGGCTGGACTTCACACGGGCGCAGCTCGAGGCCTGCGCCTGGGCCCATACGCCGGGCGACGACGGCATCGTGTTCCGCGAAGCGACGCTGCGCACCACCTGCTTCGTCGGCACCAGCAGCTTGCGCAACGCGGACTTCGAAGGTGCGACGCTGGTGCAATGCGGCCTGCGCGAGATGGCGCTCGACGGTACCCGCTTCGTGCGCGCCACGCTCGATACCTGCGACTTCTCTGCCTGCAGCTTCACCGGCGCCGACCTGAGCGCAGCCGACGCACCTGAAAGCCTGTTCATCCGCTGCGACTTCACACACGCCGCGCTGCGCGGCGCCAACCTCATGCATGCCAGCCTCCAGAAGGCCCGCCTGATCGGCACCGACCTGCGCGAGGCCAACCTGTTTCGCGCCGATGTGTCGCAGGCCCTGATCGACCACGTCACCGAGACACGTGGCGCGTACCTCGAGCAGGCCAAGACCCTCCCACGCCGCGCCGCGGACCCCGTGCGATGACGCGGGACGAACTGGCAGCAAAGACCCGCGGAGGCGAACACATCCAGGGCCAGGATTTCCAGGGCCTGGACTTCGACGGACTGGACCTGCGAGGCGGCACTTTCGGCGCCTGTGACTTCACCCGCGCGAGCCTGCGCGGTGCGCTGCTGGCCGAGTCGGTGTTCGAGGCCTGCCGCTTCGACGAGGCAACGCTCGATGCCGCCGACCTTCACCACTGCGCCTTCACCCGATGCGCCCTCCCCCGCGCGAGCCTGCGCTCGGCCACGCTGATGCACGCGGTCTTCACCGAGACCGAACTGCATGGCGCCGACCTGACCGACGCCCGGCTCGGCCAAGCCACCTTCCACCGGAGCACGCTCGACGGCGCAAGCTTCGAGCGCGCGGACCTCACGAAATCGGTGTTCGGCGAAAGCGGGCTCGACGGCACGCGTTTCGACGATGTGGCGCTGAACACCACGGTCTACTATCGCGCCGGGCTGCGCGGCGCGAGCTTCAGGGGGGCGAGCTTCCACAACGTCATCTTCAGCGAGGCCGCGCTCGCGGAGCAGGACTTCTCGGCGCAGTCCTTTCACCTGTGCCAGTTCATCGATGCCGACCTGGCCGGATGCAACTTCTCCGGCGCGCGGCTGAGCCAGTGCAACTTCAAAGGGGCGAAGCTTGTCCAGGCAGTGCTGAAGAACGTGCACGCGCCGCAATGTCTTTTTCCGGAAGCCGACCTGCGCGGCGCCAACGCCAGCGGTGGACATTTCGACCAGAGCCTGTGGATCGACGCCCGGCTCGACGATGCCGACCTGTCGAGGTCGCGGCTCGCGCAATGCGTGTTCCATCGCGCCAGCTGCCGGCGCACCTCGTTCGCGTGCAGCCATCTTGTGTACGCGGATTTTTCCTATGCCGACCTCGGCGACGCCGACCTGCGCGGCGCCACCTTCCATCGGACCCAGACACACCGCGCCATACAGGCCGGGACCCGCTGGAACGACCGCATCGGCGTGCTCGACAGCGACCCGGCGCTCTTCGAGGCCGAACGTTTCTCGGCCGCGCGCGCGAGCCGCCCGCAGCGCGCTGGCCGCGACACCTTCGGACGGCCGCTGCCGCCGCCCGATACACAGGACATCTCATCCCCATGAACCACCGCGCCAATCGCAATCAGCCCTTGCCACTGCGCAACGATGCCGCCATCGACCACGGCGCGTCCGACGCCGAGATGCGCGCGCTGATGCGCAGGCCGATGCCATCTGCCGCCCCGGTCACGCCCGCATGGACCGGCAGCGCACTCGGCACGGTCCGGCAACAGCTCGCGGAAGGCGGCTTTCTCGTCGCTCCCCAGGACGGCACCGCATCCTGGCGCTGCCAGCGGGCCGCAAGCTGCCTGCTACAGCCGACCGCGGGCGACACTGTGCTCGTGGCCGGCCCCCACCACGACAAGCTCTACCTGATCGCCGTCGTCACGCAGACGGACCCGAGCCGCGCCGAGATCGTGACCGACGGCGACCTCACGATCCGTTCGCGACGCGGCACCCTCGCGCTGGAAGCACCCGCTTTGGCGCTCCAGGCCGCAAAGGCACAAGTCGACATCGCACAGATGGACTATCGGGGCGCCGAAGTACGCGTGACCACGCTGGTCGCGCGCTTCGTGGGCCGGACGCTGGAGACTGTGCTCGATCGTCTGAGCGTGCTCACGCGCTCGAGCTTTCGCCTCACCGAGGAGGTCGAACAGGTGCGGGCGGGCCAGATCGACATGCAGGCCTCCGAGAGCATGCGCTTGCATGCGAAGAACACCTTCGTCACCAGCAAGGCGCTGGTGAAGGTGGACGCCGAACAGATTCACATGGGTTGATCGAGAACAGGAGCCTTTGCCATGTTTGCCAATGCACAGATGATGGGCGTGGACCTCGCCTTTCCCGACGTCTGCAAGACGCCGCCCGCACTTCCCATCCCCTACCCCAACTTCGCGCTCGGGCCGACGGCGATTCCCAACGCCTGGAACATCCTCTATGGCGGCACGCCCGTCCACAACATGGCGACCACCACGCCGATCACCAACGGCGACAACGCGGGCGTGCTGATGGGCGTGGTGTCGCAGACGGTGATGGGCCCCTCGCGCCATATCACCGGCGCCTTCACCGTGCTGCTGAAGGGCACGCCCTGCACCCGCATGACCAGCCTTGCCGTGCAAAACCGCTGCAACATCGTCGGTATGCGGATCGTGCCGAGTCAGTTCAAGGTACTGGTGTTGGCACCCTGAGACACCGGCCGCGGCCCAGGTCTGAATCAAAAGGTCACGACGCACCTCCAAGCGCTTAGGACCGGGCTCGCAGTAACATTGTTAAAGGCGCTCTCGCCGGCGGTGGCACACCGGCGCGGGCTGGGTCGTTTGCTCCTCATTTGTCGAGATCCGAGATCTCCTTCCAGTTCAATTACGAGGGCGTCAGCCCAGCCGCTTGAGCGAAAGGCCAAGAGCCCCTCGGCTTCCAGACGCCGCCTGGGATGTTCAGCCGAATCTTGTATCGACCGGTTGACTACGCCGTCAACAGCACAAGAGACTAATCATGAAATGCACACAATGTGATGGCAGTCATCTTGAGGGGCCGACCGAGCCCAAGGGAATGAAGATTTGGAGGTGCATTGACTGCGGGTGCGAAATGGCAGGTCACTTTCACGATCTCGCCGAGCTTTCCGCACTTCCCAGGCAGGACTGGTTCAAGGGAAAATTCTTTGTTGGTGAGAAGGTCGACGCTACCAAGTAAGTTGGACTGAAGCATGGCCTTGAACAACTCTAGGTCCTGGAGACGGAACTCGGTTTCGAACTCCTCCAGCGTCATCAGAACCGCAGGGCGGAAAGGATGTCGCCGGTAGCCCGGGAGGGCTTCGCTGCGACAGCACGCCACTCGGAGCCCCCGGCCAATGAAGCTTGAGCCGATGGACTTTCTGCCTCAACTGCAAGGGCGCGAGTTTCCGCTCGTTGTCACCGGGCAGTTGGCCGTCACTTGTGTCGAGTTGCTCCACACGGTCGGCTTCATCAAGGCGGTTGTGATCTCTTCGGACCCCGGGTCTGTCGAGGCGCGAGTGCACCGGATCACTGCACTCGGCCGCTTGACGCTGGCGAAGCGACGATGATGTCCATTGGCGGCTGCGCTCGCACGCCCCTCAAGCCTCGTTCCGAAAACGACGGATCGGGGTTCCGGCTCGGTGGTCATAGTTTGCTTCAGATCGTCTGCAATGAGCCCCCTGAGGTGAGACTTGGAAAAGCATCAACCCTCTACCGGCGGCGGGCGATCATCGCGTAGATGACGAGGACCACGACGGCACCGAGGACCGAAGCAACGAAGCCGGCACCTGCGCCTGCGGTGTACCAACCCATTGCCTGGCCAAGGTACGGGACTGCGCGGCTCGATGAGCTCACCCGGCAATCCGTACAACAATGCACAGGCCGAGAGCTTCATGAAGACGCTCAAGGTCGAGGACGTCTACATCGGTGGCTATGAGACCTTCGCCGACGTCGCGGCCCGGCTGCCGAGGTTCATCGAAGAGATCTACAACGCCAAACGCCTGCACTCGGCGCTCGGCTATCGGTCACCCAACGAGTTCGAAGATCAACTGGTCCAGCAAGCGGCTTAGATCTGACTCCCGGTGGTCCAGCCGCAGGGGGTCACTCCAACTGCGCCTCACTCCCGTGAACAGACTCTTCATCGAGGGTGAGCCTGCGTTGCGAACATCGCAAGGCAGGCCCAGTTCGACCGTGCTCATCGGAACCAGCCACGGCGCGATGCGCGCACGGTCTTCGTTGCCGTGCTGCAAGGCCATCGATATCGCTTCTCGCTGGGCTTGCCGCTGTGCGCGGCCCAGCGTCAGCCATTGAACCATGTCCGAACTGTGAGCGAGCCCGGCGCCATGAACATCCAAGACCTGGTCCCCAATGGCCACGCCGATCGACCATGGATCGGATGCGTCCCGCCTGAACCTGCCGTAGGGAAGGTTCTGAATCGGAAAAGGGGTTTCGGGCGCGTTGGCGCTCTCAACCCAACTCACGAGGTCGGGCGAGTTTGTATCGAACGGGGCGGTCAAGGTGGATCCTTCGTGGTCGAAAGTGCCGCCTGCTCGCGAGCTGATGCCCAGGTCACCCCGGTAGGGAGTGCCTGGGGAAAGTGCTTCAGTTGTCGCGGGAGGGGATCAGCGGCAGCATCAGGTGCGAGTCGTAGCGACCGCCAGTGAGGATGATGTTCTCGCCGCTGAAGAGATCCGGCCTGCGGTCCAGAGGGTCGGTGTGCAAGAACGGCCCTGAACCCTTGCGCGGCCCTGCCGCGCCCTCGCGTTCGAAATCCTGCGCGTCGACGCGCACTGCAAGCCGATACCCACGTGGAAGCACGATGGACGTGGGCCAGATCTCTACCTCCACCCGATAGTCTTCGCCGGGTGTCAAGGGCTCGACCTCGGAGTGTGTGTGGAACGGTTGCCCCGGCCCGGAGCGTTGGGGGTCGATCTTGCGGTGAGAGGCGCGCAGCCACCCTTGCGCGACCGGCACCTGTGGATCCGTTGCGCCTCGGAAGAGCACTTCGCGGCCATCGGGGTCATACGCCCGGACGGTCACGAAGAGGTCCATGTCTTCGGTGCTAGAGCGAAGCCATGCAACCAGTGACAGCGGCCCGGTGAACTCTGTCAATGCCTCCATGGGCGCGCTTATGAATTCAATGCCGCGCCCTGGCACACGGTAGGTGGCTGTGGCGATTGAAGCGACAGGTTCGGACGTCAACTTTTTGGCCTGCGCATCAAGGTAGAGCTTGGTCCACCGCGTTCGCGCGATTGGCCACTCGTGTTCGAAGCGCTGCTCGAACCGGTCCGGATGGCGCACCTCCAGCATGACAGGTGGTTGTTCGTCCCATCCGTTGGGCTCGTCCTTCAGGAATCTGTCGAAGAAGCGCTTTTGCATCTGCACGTACTCAGGCAGATAGAAGGATTCCCAGTGCGTACCGCCATGCATCTGCAGCCACTTCTGCCGCGAACCCGCACTTAGGAAGCCCTGCACGTTTCCGCGAAGGTGCAGCCCCATGCCGCCCCAGTTCCCTGCCGACAGGACCGGCACCTCGATGTCCGCGAGCTTCGAAGATCTTGCGGCATACCAGTCATCGACGAGGGGGTGCGATCGGAACTCATCGATGACATCCACTCGGTTGGCGCGCAGAGTGTCAGCGTCCAGCGCCTCGCCTGTGCTCGTCGCACCCGTTTCGCGGTCGATGTAGGGACTGTCGGCCTTGCCGTTCTGCACCGAGAGGATCTGCTTCGGGAACCAGAGTTCGAAGAAGAAGTTGCCGAAAATCCCGCCGTGATGACTGGCATCGCGGTACATGTCGCTGGCCCCTTCCCACGGACAGATTGCCGCGAGATGGGGAGGCCGACGTGCGGCGACCTGCCACTGATTCATCGCGTAGTACGAGATGCCAAGGAGGCCTACCTTGCCGTTGGACCATCCCTGCACGCCCGCCCATTCGATGCAGTCTGCGTAGTCGTCTACTTCCTGCGGCGACCACACCCACAGCTTGCCGGGCGATTCACCAGCGCCTCGACTGTCGACCACCACGATCGCGTAGCTCCAAGGAATCCAGCGCTCTGGATCGGGCACCTCCCACCGCAGGTAATTTCCGGACCTGCCTTCCGTGTCGATGCCAGGGTAGAGGCGTTTCAGCTCGTCCCATTGCGGCTTGAAGGCATCCTCGAAATGCGCGTCCTTGCCGTAGGGGCCGTGCGTCATGAGGACAGGTACGGGTGCATCTACATCCGGGCGGAAAACGTTCGCCTTGAGAACCGCGCCGTCGCGCAGGCGGATCGACACATTCTTTTCAAAGATCATTTTCTTGCTCCGAGCCACGTCACTGAAACAGCGCGACAGCTCGCGTCCAGCCTGCCGAACCGCCGCGGACCTTGGCCGGAAAACAAGACAGGAAGAACCCGTCCGGGGGCAGCACTTCCAAGTTATGCAGCTTCTCGAGGTGGCAATAGCCGATGTCGCGGCCGGCCTTGTGCCCCTCCCATATCACCGCCGGGTCTTTGTCCTGCTTGTAGCGTTCGGCGGTGTACGCGAAAGGCGCGTCCCAGCTCCAGGCGTCCGTGCCAGTCACGCGCACACCGCGCTCAAGCAGGTACATCGTCGCGCCATATCCCATGCCGCAACCTGCCTGTACGAAGTCTGGCTTGCCGTAGCGGCTGCCCGCGCGCGTGTTGATGACCACGATCTCCAGCGGCTTCAGTGTGTGGCCGATGCGCTGCAACTCCGCCTCGACATCGGCCGCCTGCACCACGTAACCATCCTCAAAATGACGGAAGTCGAGCTTCACCCCGGGCCGTAGGCACCACTCTAGAGGCACCTCGTCGATGGTGATCGCCGGCTCACCGTGATTCATCGTGGATGCGAAATGCCACGGCGCATCGAGGTGCGTGCCGTTGTGCGTGCTGAGCTCTACCTTCTCCACTGCCCATGCCTCACCGTCCGGCAGATCCTCCGCCTTGAGCCCAGGGAAGAACTGCGCCAACCGGCTGAAGCTCTCAGAATGGTTCATGTAGTGAATCTTGGGCGCAAACGCTGGAGGATCCGAGATCACATCGTTCTCGAGAAAGATGGAAAGGTCGACTATTTTCTTGAACATCACGAATCCATTTCGATGCCGAGTGGAGGAAGGATTCGCTGGTAGCGAGCGAACTCTTTTTCGAGGTACGCCTTGAACCGATCAGGCGGCATACCCGAGACCTTGTTGCCGAACGTGACCATCTTTTCCTTGAAACCCGGGTCGGCCAGCGTCTTCGCGACGCCTTCGTAGAGCGCGGCCAAGACTTGGGGCGGCATCTTCGGCGGCGCGAGCATGCCGATCCATGCAGGAATGTCGATGTCGGGCATACCCAGTTCCGCGAACGTAGGCACGGTAGGCATCGTCTCCGCGCGCTGCGCCCCCGTGATCGCGAGAGCCTTGATTTTCTTGGCCTCGATGTACTGCATGACCGACGATGGTGCGATGAACGAGACATCCACCACGCCACTGATCAGATCCGTGAGGGGCGTTCCCTTGTAAGGAACATGGATCAGATCGATCCCGGCCTGTTTGGCGAACAGAGCACCGACCACATGCGTTGTGTTTCCATTGCCTGCTGACGCATAGCTGAGCTTGCCAGGTTGCTTCTTTGCCGCCGCGACGAATTCAGCCAAGCTGTTGAAAGGCCCGTTCGTCCTGTGCAGCAGCGCAAACCCGTAGGTCGAATACACCATCGACAAGGGCGTAAAGCCGTCGATCGGATGGTAGGGCAGCTTTTTCATCAGCACCCCGTTGGTCAGGTGCCCACCGGTGGTCCAGAGCAATACGGAACCGTCGGGCTTCGCACGCGAGACCTCTGACGCACCAATGGTGGTGGCCGCGCCGGGCTTGTTGTCGACGATGCATTGCCGACCTGTCACCTTTTGGTAGGTGTCTGCAAAGATGCGTGTCATCCCGTCGAGGGCGCCCCCGGCAGGGAACGGCATCACGATCCTCATCATCTCGGGCAGGTCCGTCGTCGCCGCTCTCGAGATGGGGGTCGCGAACGTGATCGCGACGCCTGCGAGCGCCTCTCTTCGATTCAACATGGGCTTGTCTCCTATGGCACCGACCGGCGCTGACTACGCCGGAATCCAGTCACAAGCGAATTCTAGACATATAAAACGACTGTTTCAATCAATTGTTTTTTCAAGTCCATTGGTCCCCTTGCTCAATTGAAACAAGTGATTGACTGGATGATGCAGAATGCCCATGACCGTCCCGGGCCGCGCTGCCGGGGCACGTATTGACCCAACTCCTTTGCCTCAGTCGACATGCCAGGACGAACATCCCCGTCATCCGATCGCCTCACCCGGCAGAAGATCCTCGATTCCGCCTTGGCCCTGTACGCCGAGAAAGGCGTAGACGGGGTGCCTGTGCGAACTCTGACCGGCCATGCGGGTGTCAACGTCGCGGCGATCCATTACCACTTCGGAAGCACCGAAGCGCTGGCCGAGGCCCTTTTTGATGAGCTGTCAGCGCGCGTCAACAAGCGCCGCACACTTGCCCTGAAAGAGATCACAACGGCCGCTCGTGCAGAAGGCGCGCGGCCTGAAGTACCGGCGATAGTCCGAGTTTTCGTCGCTCCGTATGTGGGGGATGGCGCAGCGACCGAAGGTCAGTTGCTGGCGCAGTTGATCCTGAAGCACCGCCTTTCCCCGTCGCCGATGACGGAGCGGGTCATCAAGAAGCACTTCGACCCCATGGCCAAGCAGTTCGTGGCAGCGCTCCATGACTCAGCGCCCGAGATTCCTTTGAGTTTGATGTACCTGCGTTACATGCTGATGGTCAGCACCGTGGTGCTCTTTCTTACTGACAGGGGTCGACCCAATCGCCTCCATCGCCTCTCGGGCACGAAGGCCGGAACGACAGATGCGCAGGAGACCGCAAACGCGCTCGTTGACTTCGTCGTTGGGGGCATCCGGGCGCCTGTGTCTTCGTCTTCGTCTTCGTCTTCGTCTTCGTCTTCGTCTTCGTCTTCGTCTTCGTCTTCGTCTTCGTCTTCGTCTTCGTCTTCGTCTTCGTCTTCGTCTTCGTAGGGAGACGCTCCAGACATGCGGGGTTGCGTCGTTGAGGGCTGCGACATGCGGCCAATCCGCGAACAAGATCACGACATTCTGAGTTCGAGACTGCGAGAAGTCGCTGAGGCGCAGCACTGACAACCGCTCTCTGGGGACAACCAACTTCCGCTTTGGGTCGCGGATTCAACCGGTCGATGCAACAGATTCGCTGAACATCTCAGCGGGCGTCTGGAAGCCGAGCGTCTTACGCGGCCTCTGGTTCAATTGTCGCGCGATCGCGTTGAATTGAATCTGTGAGTAGCCTGAGATATCGGTGCCCTTCGGCATGTACTGCCTGAGCAACCCATTTGTGTTCTCGTTGCTTCCGCGTTGCCAGAGGCTCTGCGGATCGCAGAAGTAGACCTGGATGTCGGCGGCCATCGTGAATTGCTTGTGCCCGTGCATCTCCGTGCCTCTGTCCCAGGTCAGTGATTTGTAGAGCTCCTGCGGTAACTTGCGAGCATTCTTGATGAGCGCGTTCACGACCGTTTGCGTGTCTTTGCCGTCCAGCTTCACCAACATCACGTATCGCGTTTGGCGCTCAACCAGCGTCGCGATTTGGCTGCTTGCACTGCCGAAAACCAAGTCTCCTTCCCAATGACCAGGCACTGCCCGATCCTCAACAGAAGCGGGTCGCTCGCTGATCGAACCGGCATCGATGATCTGCCCATGGATCGCCGTCTTCTGCGTGTAATGACGACAGCGACGTATGCCGCGAGTACGTCTCAGGTGCTCAAGCAGCTCCTTCTTTAAGGCGCCGCGCGCTTGGATGAAAAGGCTGCGGTAGATGGTCTCGTGTGACACGTGGAAGGCCTCGTCGCACGGATAAGTATGCTTGAGCCACCCTGCGATTTGCTCAGGTGACCACAGCAAGCGCAGCTTGTCGGTCATCACGCGCGCCAAGGCGCGGTTCTCCGCCAGTTTGCAGCGCTTGGGACGATGTGCCCGATTCCAAGCTGCGCTGTCGGCCTGGTTCGCCCGATAGCCAACTCGCCCGCCATTACGCTCGATCTCGCGGCTGACCGTGGAGGGTGCTCGTCCGATTCGCGCCGCGATCGCACGGATCGAGTGACCAATCACCAGAGCGCGAGAGATTTCCTCTCGCTCCGCAAGTGTCAGCGCCAGCCTCGAGCGATGTCGTTCGGGTGGGCGGATCCCGCCCGTCTGAGCCAGGATGCCTCGTGCGGACCCGTGCGAGCGAACAAACAGATGAGCGATCTGATGAAGAGTCCAGCCAGCTTTCCAGCGCTCCCACATCAATGCTTTCTGGCTGTCCGTGTAGTAGGTTCGTGCCTGGTACTTCATCCGCAACACTCCTTCTGCCTACGCAGTTCTTAGTGTGTTGCATCGACCGATTGAATCCGCCGTCTGAAGCGGACATGCAGGCCGCCGCGACTGCCACAGCCGTGCGGGACCTCACCGGAACTTCGGCCCCGGTGCCTTGATATCGCTGGGTCTTAACGCTTGGTGTTTCGCCTGCTCTCTCCAGCCATTCGCCAACCGCTGATCATCGGTCTGCACCGCCGGCATGCGCTCCGTGAAGCGATCCACCTGTGCAGCCAATCTAGTTTCGCCCTGTCTCCTCAACATACCCACCGTTGCGTGCCAGTCCGCCAACACCTCTTGGCGGGTGTCTTGCATCTTTGCCTGACCCGCATCTGAAACGCTCCGCCCCGCTTTGAGGCATCGCAGCACCTGTTCCAACTTCGTCCGCATCACCATGGATGACTTCGGCGCCCGACATCCATCGCGCTCGGCAAGCGACAACTGCGCAAAGGCCTGCAGCGCCCGTAATCGATGATGAATCGGATCTCGATAGGGTTTGCGAACCTGCCCGCGCACCTGCCGCGGCGTCGCATTGGCCGCCACCCCCTGCTCACGCATCAGCGCGGCGAACTGCTCGCGCCACTGGCGCAGCGTGTCCTTGCGAATGTAGAGGCGTTTTCCGGGCTCGAACTCGTGCTCGCACTTGACCACCAGATGCGCATGCGGATGCGGCTGATCGGTGTGCAGCACCATGGCGTAGCGATATTGCAGCGCGAAGTTCTCGCGTGCGAAGACGCGCGCCGCAGCCAGTACTTTTTCCGGTGGCGTGCCGGCGGGCATGGACAGGACAATGTTGTGGACCAGTTTTGTGCGCGTGTCCTTCTGCCCCTGAGCGCGTTTCGGTTTGTACTGGCCTCTGCACAGCTCCAGTTGCCAGTCGGTCACGATCTCCCTGGCCGCTCCTCGGCCCTGCTGTACCAGCCCCTCGTCGGTTTCTAGCGGCAGCTTGCCGTGCCGGCTGATGTAGCGCAGGTGGGCCTCCACGCCGCCGATGTCCCGTGCTCCGCCTGAGACCTTCACCATCACTTCGGGTGTACGGCTCACGGTGCGCTGGACTTGCGCAATCTCGTCGGATCCAAGGCTCAGCCTGCCGCCGGGGCCGCGCCGGCCGTAGCTCACGATGTCCAGCGCCATGTCGCGCGCTCCGCCAACTGGCCCACCGTTGCTTCGTCCCAAGCGCACGACCTGCTTAGGCATTGCTCATCTCGCTGTCTGACTCCCAACTGATGAGGTTGTGGCGTACGACGGCCGCGGTGACTTCACGTGCCGACTCGACCTCGCGGCGAACCAGCGTGATCGCCTCGCCCAAATCCAATGCGACGGAGCCTGCCGGATTGTTCGTCATGCCGAACACGCGAAGCTGGCGACCAAGTGCCGCCAACTGGGCGCCCACGGCCTTGATCTGAGCCAGTTCTCTCGGTGGCAGCACCGTCGACGCGTGGACATGGTTGTGGATGAGCAGGGCCAAGTAGCTGCCGGTCCTCATCCCACGCACACGAGCCCGTCTTGCCACAGCCAGTCGATCCCCGAAGCGAAGTCGCAGCGTGATGCGGTCCGCCGTGCCCACGCCACCATCCAAATCATTGGCGGCTCGCTGCGCGTTCGATGCAAGTGTGATCGGACCGTTGGACTGGATTACTTCTCGGACCATCTTGGCAAGCAGGCTCGACTCGCTCAGCCGATGGCGCGCAGCCAGCGCTGCGAAGCTCACCTTCGTATCGGACGACACGCGAGCGCTGATCACGGTGCTTGATCGGGGGGCCTTGGTCATTGCAACGCCGTTGCGGTAAACAATGTCTGACGTCAGTCTATCCTGCCCTCATGGCCGCACAAGGACTTTGCGTTCTGCGTCCCACATTCGGCGTCCCACGTTCCTCTCTCACCGCCCTCCCCGACCGCGTGCACACCTGACGCACATCCGAGCCCCCTCGCCGGGCCGGTCCGGCGCACGCCTCCGGTCACCCCGTCGCATCGAAATAAATGGGGAACATGAGGACAGAAACATAAAGACCCGCCATCGTCGATGGCGAGCCCCACTGCACCCCTCGATGTTCGGCATGCCGAACAAGAAAGCAGACAAACCAGCATCGAGGGGCACGAGACGAAACGAGACGAGATGGAGAGGCCTACCTGCCTGCTACGCCTCCTGCTCTCCATGGCGCGGTGCCGCCGCGAGCGGGCGCAGCGGAGACGGGAGCCAACGCGTGCCCTCCAGCCGGCGGGCGCAATGCGCCGCGGCCTCGGCCTTCTTCATCGTCGCCACAAGTGGCGTGCCGTGCTCGCCGGTCGCCTCCTGCACTGCTTCGAGCGCCTTCGCTTTGCTGACATGGTCGAGGTAGTTCGCGGCGGTCGGCAACCACCAGTCCGCCATGTCGAGGCCCAGCGCCTCGGCGATGGCGTCGCTCTGGTCGGCCGTGCGTTCGCGCGAAACGACCGCGTCGATGCTGCGGGCGGTGCAGTACGCCAGCAGATCGAGCAGCACATCGCGCGGCTGCGCGAGCAGCCAGCGGAACAGGACCTCGGGATCGCCGGGGAGGCGCTCGCCCCATTCGGTCGCGGCCCGCACGAGCAGCGCACCGGCCGGAGACGCCTCGTAGCCGGTGGCCGACTGCGCGAGGCTGTAGTCGCTGGTCACATGCACATGGACCTTCACCACATCGTTGCCGCGTCCGTACTGGCCGAACACCGTCTCTGCCATCCGGTGAACCAGCGTCGCCAGCGCCACATGCGGCTCCTGCATCAGCGCGGCCTGCAGCGCGGCAGTGCGATGCGCGGTGAGATCGCGCATCAGCTTCTCGCTGAACGCAGCGCGCGCTCTCGCGGTGCCCGCGCCCGCCTCGTCGCCATCGCCCGCCATTCCCGGCCCGCCCTCGCCCTCCGGATCGCCGGCCCCCGAACCGCAGCGGTGGTCCCCCGGCCGTGTCAGCCCCCGGGTCGCCACCACTTCTCCGCGATGGTCGATGCGCAGCAACGCCCCGGTGCATGCCATCTGCTCGGGCGTCCACGCCAGCAGCGCGGCATGCGCCGCGTCGATCCGGTCGTCCAGATCGTCGAGCGCGCTCGACAACCGCTGCGCCTCGGCCTCGACATCGACCTCCTCCTGGGCGTCCACCGCGTCGGGATCGTCGCCCTGCGCTTCCAGCGTCTCGAGGGCTTCGGCCAGCCGGTCGCGCTCGGCGTCCATGGCCGCCAACGCCGCCGCCTCCTCGGGCGTCATCGCGCGCCGCTGCTGCGATGCCTGTCCATAGCGGTGCAGCGCGAGGCCGTCCCCCTCCGTCACGCAATCCGCCCATGCCCAACCTTCCGCACGCACCTCCTCGGCCAGCGCGCGCAGCTTTTCCATGGCCAGGACCTGCAGCAGCACCGGATCGTCCAGGTACACGCCATCATCATCGTCGTCCTCGGCGAAGAGGTCGCGCCGCACCGCGCCGCCACGCGCCTCGTAGGCCGCCAGACCCACGAAGCGCGCGAGCCGGCTGCCGCCCGCACAGGATTCCTCTGTGAGCTTGCGGCGCAGCGCCCATGCGCTGCGTTCGTACACCGGGAGGCCATCCCAGACCGCCTCCTGCGCAGCATGGTCGTCGGTCAGCGCCAGCGCCTGCAACTCCTCCGGCCCGATCTCGTCGGCGCGGTACATCGCCAGAAAACGGGACGCGAGACGCGCCAGCCGGAGCCTGCGCTCCACGGTCAGCGGCGCCACCCCGAAGCGGCCAGCCACCTGCGCCACCGAGAGCCCGCCGTCGATCAGGGTGCGGAACGCCTCCATCTCGTCGGCCGGATGCATCGCCTCCCGCCCCGAGTTTTCCGCGAGGGAGATTTCCACCGCGCGCGCAGAAGCAAAGCATCGGCATTCCACCGCCTGCGCGGCATCCATCCGCCCCTCGGCGACGAGAAGCTGCATCGCCCGCAGGCGCCGCCCGCCCGCCACCACCGCATACCGTCCATCCGGCAGCGCCACCACCGCGAGCCGCTGCAGCAGCCCCTGCGATTCGATCAGCGCCGCCAGCTCGGCAATGCCGTCGTCGCGCTGCACCCGGCGCACGTTCGCCTCGCCCAGCACCAGCCGCTCCAGCGGCACCAGCAGGTCGTACGGCGCGGCGTCCGCCTCCCCGGTCGCGCGCGCGTCCGCGGCCGCTGCCACCCGTTCGCCGCCCCGCCCCTTTGCCGAAGCGGCCTTGCGCCGGCGAGCGCCGCCCTTGCCCGTCGCAGGGGCCACGTCATTCGCATCAATCGTCGTTGTCGCAGTCATTTGCATTTCCTTTGTCATGAAGTTGAAGAAAAAGAAGAAAGAAAGGACAAAGAGCCCTGCCGGATTCCTAGATTCGGAGCCCCTCGTGAAAGGGTTCCGGATCGCATCGGCCGCGCATCAGCCGCCGGCCGCCGTCTTCCTGAGTTCTTCGCCCGGTGACCGCAGGCGCGCGCGGGGACGGGGGAGCAAGGGGGAAGCCTTCGTAACGCGCATGCGTTATGAACACCCCCTTGCAGGCGCAGCCGGTCCCGCGGCGCCGCGCGCGCAACGTCACCGACAAGGTGAAGGACTCAGGAAGACGGCACCCGCCTGCAGCGTCCTCGAAGGCGCACCGGAACCGCCGCGCGGCGAGCGCCCTCACCTGCCGCAGGCAGGTCTGATCAGTGGAAGTCCGGGAAAGGGGCGAAGCCCCTGCGCCAGGGATGCGCAAGGGGGCCGCAGGCCCTCCCCGCAGGGGATGAGCGCGAAGGCGCGAACCTGGAGCAGCCCGACACCGGCAACGCCGGTGGGGCGCCCGAACGAACGGGCCACCGCTGGGATCATTTCGATCTGTTCAACGCCGGGATCGTGAAGCTGCCCGCGCGGAACGACATCACGGCGCCGATGGCAATTCGCGGCGAGCGCATCGCCGAACGCATCGGAGCCAAGGAAAAAAGCGGATCGAGCCGGCCCGGACCATCGACGCGCTGGGCGCAATGCCGCATGAAACGGCCTGGCTTGGGCCGACGGCAGAAGAAGCCATGCCCTGGCTGCGCCTGAATTCGCTGCGTTCTTTCCGATGTGCTTCGATCAGCCTGCCGTCATGGGAGCGATGGACGACCTTGCGCAAAAGCCGCGACGCCGTTCACCTTCCCCGGAACCCGGCGAGCCCGCTGGAGGGAACCGCGCGACGCACGGCGCGGACCCCGCCGATCATCGCCATGGCCTCCTGCCCGGCAGCGCTATATGCTGTTCCGCATTCCATTCACAGCAAGGTGAGAGAGAGAAAAGATGAAGATCTTTATCAGTTCCCTGATCCGCGGATTCGAGCCATTCCGCGACGCGGCACGATCTGCCGTGACAACGCTGCGTCACGAGCCGGTCATGGCGGAGGATTTCGGCGCGCAGCCGAACTCGCCTCAGATCGCATGCCTTCAGGGGGTGCGGTCAGCCGACCTGGTGGTCCTGATCCTCGGCGAGCACTACGGATCGGTGCAGGGCACCTCCGGCGTCTCACCGACGCATGAAGAATTTCTGGAAGCGCGCGACACGAAGCCGGTGCTGGCCTTCGTGCAGGAGGACATCACGCGCGATGCGCAGCAAGCCAAGTTCGTCTCCGATGTCCAGGGCTGGCAGCAAGGCTACTTCCGGGGCGGCTTCAAGACGGCAGAAGCGCTGAAGGATCTCATCACACGCGCGATCCATGAATACCAGCTGGCGCATGCGGCAGCGCCTCTCGATGTGGCGGCACTGACGCAGTCGGCGATCCGCCTTCTCCCGAAACTTCGAAACAGCAACTCGGTCCAGTCTCCGGTCCTGAACCTGGCCATCACTGGCGGTCCGCTGCAGCGCATCCTTCGGCCTGCTGAACTCGAAGACCGAAAGCTGGTGAACGACCTTCACCAGCATGCGCTGTTCTCGGAGCCCCGCCTGTTCGACAGCACGAAGGGGATGGAGACCGATATCGACGGCGCTGCGCTCTATCTCGAACAGGTGGGCGGCACAAGAATCCAGCTCGACGAGCAAGGCCGGCTCGTGCTGCGCCTGCCGCTCGAACGGCCATCGCGGCGCAACCAGGGCTTTGGCGACAGCTTCGCCCTGATCCAGGAAACGGTCGTCCAGCAACTGACGGCTGGAATCGCCTATGCCGACTGGGCACTCGACCGGATCGACCCGACCCAGAAGCTGACGCATGTGGCCTTGGCGGCCCGCATCGATGCAAGCGAGCATCTGGGATGGCGAACGCAGGCCGAGGATGACGCCAGCCCGAACGCCGGCACGATGGGGTTCGGCAGCGGGGAAGAAAAGCCTCCTGTTGCGGTGGACAGGCCACGCGCAGCCCTGCGCTTCGACACGGCGAACCTGGCCGAAGACCTGATGGTTCCGCTCAGGCGCCAGCGAAAAAACAGATAGCGCGAGCACTGCACGGTCGCACCGTGTTCGGCCAGTCTGTCAGGCGGGCAGGCTGTAGCTGACGTCGTTGTCGCTGATCGAGATCAGCGCCTGCGCCTGCAGTTCATTGATCAACGCCACCAGCTCCGACTCTGGCAGCGCGTTCTGAAACAGCGCGTTGATCGTGTTCGACAACGTTTTGACCTTGCGCGGCCTCGCCGAGCCGCGCAACTGAAGATGCGCGACGATGACGGCGATCTTCTCGCCCGGCAGCTTCGCGTTCAGCACTTTCAGCAGCGGAATCTCGCTGACATCACGCCACCGCGCGGCCAGGATCTTCTTGTCCTTCAGATGCTGGATCAGCGGGTCGAATCCGGTGTCCTTCGAGATGATGTGAAAGTACCGGCTCGCGTCCTGCAGCGACAGCTGCCCGATATAGAACGCGATATGAAAATCCAGGGCGTTCGGTCCGCTCCCCGAGATCTTGATGTACGACGCCCGCTCGCCCATGCGCTGCAGCGCCGCGGCAGTGTCGAACGCGACCTTGACCTGTGTCGCACCGACAAACACGATCAGCCGAAAATGCTCCTCATGGAGGACGGACAGCGCCTCCGGCTGCACACTCTCGTAGTCGATGAGGACGTAGTTGACGCGCTGGCCCATCGCTGACCGATCAGCCGCAACCGGCCTAGGCCGCGAAGTCGGCCAAGGTCTTGCCCGTGGCAAGACCCTCACTCAGCCAGCGCGGTTTCCGCCCGCGTGTGCCACCGACCCAGATTTCTCCGTCAGGCCCGCGATAGCGCGGCCCCGTCGCGACAACAGCGGCAGCGCGCCGCGTCGGCGCCTTGCCGCTCAGGCCAAGCGCCTTTGCGGAGATGCCGTATTCGGCGATCTTTGCGCGCATATCCTGAACGACCGCGCTGATCTCGTCGGCGCGCCGCTTTGCGGCGGCGGCCTTGAGTTGTTCGACCTGCTCTTCATGCGCCTTGATCTGCGCTTCGATGTCCGCGAGTGAGTGCGTTGCCATTGCTGATCTTGGTTTTGTGAACGAGAAACTATAAGGGCGCACTGCGACGCCACCAGACGGGAGTTACCCCCGCGCTGGTCGCGGGCGCGCCCGGACTGCAGGCCACTCAACCGGCACGCCGCTTCCCGGCGGTCTCTCCGACTTTGCGACGGCGCCGCCTCGTCAAGCCGGCGCCGCGCAAAACCGATCGCCCCACCGCAATCCCGCATGTCCGGCGCGGCGAGGAACCGCGAGCGATGGTCAGTCCCGGTGACCGGCAGCGCGGCTCGTTGACGACGCGCGCGGCTTGGGTCCCAGACACCGGGGGTCCGAGTTGCGGGAATCGGCCGTGCCGCTTGTTGCTCACGCGCCCCACCGCCTGATGGGCATGGCCCTGTGCACGCAAAAACGCGGCATGACGCTGCACCGCCTGGCGCATCGCCCTGTCCATCACACCGTTCATGTAACGGCATGCGGCGTGAGATGAACGCCATGCGGGCATCGCTCCGTCGCAGGCCGCGGATTCGAAGTTCGAAAGCACGCCATCGGTTGTGCAATGGGCTCGCGGCAACGAGTTCGGGTCGGCAAGCGGCCCATGAGCGGCCTAGAGAAAGCCGCAAGGGCGCGTCGTCGTCGCGCATCGAGGTCGCTGTCCGTGATGAGCGCCGACACGGGCAGGATGAAGGGCGCGTGGACCGCGCCATCCCTGCGAAGTGTGTCGCTGATCAGGAAGCGGTCGACGCCCCCGTTCCTGTCTGACACAGGACAGATGCCGGACAACTCACAGCGGTCGACGCATCAAGCGCTCGATGTCGAATTCCGACCGAAGCGGCCCGGCGGAAGACGGCATCAACACCGAGACGGATCCGGGAGCAACACCTGCGGCCACCACGATCTCTCCGTGTGTCATGTCCTTCAAGGCGATGCCGCTCTCGGCATAGACTTCCGCGTCTTCGAAGATCAGGCGCTCCGCCGACGCGATCCGGAAATCCATGGGATGGACGACCCATTCAATGGCAGTCGCATCGGCGCCTTCCCGCGCGAAGCCAAGATTGAGACTGCCGATCTCCTGCCACCCACCCACGGCGGTGCAAGAAGAAGAAAGGTCGAGAATCCAGCCGCTGTCCAATATCAGCCGAAAAAGCCACGCGGCTTCGAGCGTCTGTGATTTCGGCACCCCGTAGGCCGACACCCGGGCAGCCTCGAACGGTTTGCCGATTTGATCCGCCGAGAGGCCCTCCACCTGGAACGGCAGGACGAATCTTCCGTCGTGGAGTGCGTCAGTAATGTAGGGTTTCATGCGGTTTGGTGCCATTGGCCGGGATATCGATGCTCGAGCCGCCGGAGCTATTGCTGGGACGCCCGAAGATGCCATTGGGACCGACGAGGCTGCCTGGCGGGGCGCTGTCGCCTGGTTGCCAAGGCCGGGTACCGCCGGTCAATGCATCCAGATCTTTGCCGAAGTCCCCTGTCCCTCCATTGGCCGGGGTCAACGGCCCGCTCGTGTGCTTCTTCCCGCCCTTGCCCATTCCCGCCCTCGGATCGCTCTGATCGCCAACGATGTCCGTCGGCAACGGCGGGGTCGAGAACATGCGGTCCTTCACCCAGTCCGTCGCACGCGCGCAGGCTCCCTTGATCCCGTCGACCCACGACGGCGGCAGGATTTTTGGCCAAGGGATGCTTGTGGGGCCTGGAGGACCGAAGTCAGGGTTGAATGGTGGCGTTGCCCCGGTCGTGCATGCGATTCCTCCTGGAACTGGGCGGCATCCCTGGAGTCCTTTGGGGTCGACATAGCTCAATGGGTTCGAGCCGACATAGCCGAACCGATTCCATCCGCCATCGAGGCCGATCGGATCACCCTGCGTGTATCGTCCGATGGTCGGGACGTAGGTCCTGTACCCGTTGTAGAACAGCCCCGATTCCTCGTCCGCGTCTTGGCAAGCACCGAAGTACACCAATTGCCAACGCGAAAAAATCGTTGGAAACGGCTAACTTCGAGATCTTTCGATTTCGCCTGCGGCATTTCCATGCGCGCGGGCACGCTGGAGCGAAGCCGGCGCGCCGCTCATCTCGCGCAGCACGTCAACGACTGCCTGGGCGGCCAGAGAAACCACCGCAGCGCAAACGGTCCCACTGACCGCTGGCCCGGTTCCCGGCGCAGCCCGGCCGGGGCTTCGCGCGAATCCCGGCCCCAGGGCTCTCGCCCGTCTCTCGCGCCGCCGCCCTCAGCCCCGGGCATCCGAACCGGGTCCCGCAAGGGCCGGCATCTCCCGCGCCACGATGAACGCGAAGGCCTCCTCCGCGAGACGTGCCGCCGTGAAGATCGCCGTGCGGTCGCCGCGCAGCACCTGCAGCCACGCATCGATGTAGGCCGCGTGCCCCTCGACCGTGGCATCGACCAGTCCGCAGTGCCCCATCACGAACGCACTGCCGAGCTCGGCCACCAGTTCCTCGAACGCATAGGCGGCATCACCGAACCGCCGCCCGAAGCTGCGGTTCAGCCGATCGGGATGGCCGGTCCAGTGCACCAGCTCGTGCAGCGCGGTCGCGCATTGCGCCTCGGGACTGGTGAACTGCCGCGGCCATGGCAGCCGGATTTCGTCGAGCGCTGGCAGGTACGCCGCCTGGTCGAAGCCATGCCGGATCGTCGCATTGCAACCCCCGAGCAACCGCATCGCCCGTTCCACCGGACCCTGCAAGCCCACCGGAGAAGTGGCCCCAAGATCCACCACCTCGAGCGGCAACCCGTCGATCTGCGCCACGTTGAACAGCCAGAACGGCCGGCACAGCAGCACGCCGGCGCGGGCCCCGGCCTCCGCGGTCACGGCCTCCTCATCCGTCCCGCCTTCCGAGAGAACCTCGTCGGCATCGTCGCGGCGTTCGCGCGCCGTGCGCTCGAAGTGCGCGCACAGCACGCCACGCTCGCCCTTGCGCACCTGGGCACCGAGACTTCGCGCCTGCTTGTAGGTCAGCCACACGTTGGACGCATACCCCCCTTCGATCGCCGCGTCCCAGAGCAGCAGCACATTTGCACCGCGGTACGGTGCTCCCGTCTTGCCGTTACGTGGCAT
Source organism: Variovorax boronicumulans (assembly GCF_030812215.1). Taxonomy (GTDB): domain Bacteria; phylum Pseudomonadota; class Gammaproteobacteria; order Burkholderiales; family Burkholderiaceae_C; genus Variovorax; species Variovorax boronicumulans_C. The sequence continues at coordinate 114,531 of NZ_JAUSSG010000014.1, forward strand.
CCCGCGCGACGCCGCCCGCGTCCAGCGTTCGCGGAACACGTGGCCGCCCTGCTCCAGCATCGCGACGATCCGGTCCGTCACGACCTGCCGCACGTCCATGCGGTCCCGGCCCTGCGCAGCGGTGCCGGGGGATTCGGCACCACACCCACCTGCTTTGGGTGAGTCCTCGGGGGGTACGGGGGGAACGCCCGTGGTTGTCGGATGGCCAGGACGATGCGGGCTGCCCGCATCGCGCGGGGTGGCGCTGGAAGTTGAATTCGCGTGCATGGCTGAGCCTTTCTGCGGCATGTGCCGCTGTGGTTGAACATCTGCTTTCGGAGCCGCCTCGACGCATGGAAAGCGCGCGGAAAGGGGCGATGTCCAGGGACCGCCCGCAAGCCGCAGCCGAGCGCAGCGAGGACCGGGTGAGGACGGTGGCGAAGCCCGAGCCCTGGACATCGGCCCGAGCGCGCTATGCGTCGGCCAAGAGGCGGCTTCGAACGCAGAGGTGACGAGGACGGACAGGCCGTGAAGCCCTGCACGCGACCAGCGCTGCACCGCCAAAGGCGGCACGCCATCGAGGCCCTGCGAAGCGGGGCCTCTACCCCGACGTCAGGAACCGCCGAACGCCGAGGCGGGCGGCCTGGCCGATGACTGCCGTGCATGCACGGCCACCTGGCGCATCGCCGCCCGTTTCCGCGGTCAACGCCACTTCGCCGACCATCGACCGCATCGGGATGCGCGCATCAGCGCGGGTCACGCAGGCGCAAGACACCCCAAGCGGCGCAACGTGCGCGTCCGACGAAGACTGCAGCGAATCGGCTGTCGAGCCCACTGTTCGAAATCAGAGTCGACAGCAGTTCGGATTTCGCGCTGCATGAGGCGATCGAGCGTTGCAGAAGCGCTGCGAATGCGGCTGGACGCCCCCTTGCGCCGACATGCCGATCCGTTGCCCCTCCAGGTCCCGCTGGGCGAGAGTCGCACGACACCGGACCGCGGGTATCGCTTCACGAGATTCCTGCACAGACTTCACTCCGGCTTCACCCGGGTCGCGCACACTGCCTCTCGACAGTGGTTCGGCGCTGGTAGAGGCCAGGGAGAAAAAAACCGCTCAGGGAAACCGCCTCGATGCCGGCCGCTGTCACTCTTCATGCGCAGTCCGTCGACCCATGCGTCCACAGCGGGCAAGGCCCGATGCGGGCGAGGCTCAGGAGCCCATCCGCACCGAGGTCATTGTCCGCATGCACACCGCGCCGGAGCGCGACGAGTCGATGGAAACAATGACCGACGCAAAAAAAATATCAAACGTCTGCCTTGACATTCTTGACGAGGAATCGGCCGCCCGCGGCTTGCTGAGACCGGCGGGGGACCACCGGCGCAAGACCGGCGCATGCGCAGGACGGCCGGATCGCTCAGGCCTTCGAGCCCGATGACCGCTGGCTGGCCAGCGCCCGGCTTTCCTTCTTCAGCGCCTTGGACACCGGGCAGATCGCCTGCACGAAACCGGTCAGCGTGTTGGCCAGGCTTTCGCGCTGCAGGCTGTAGAACACGAACTGCCCCCGCTTCTCTGCCTTCACGAGCCCCGCGCCTTCCAGGATCTTCAGATGCTTGGAAAGCGAGGGCTTGGACATCTCGAAGCGCGTGGCGATGTCGCCCGCCGAGAGCTCCGTCTCCGACAGGTACGCCAGGATCTTGCGCCGAGGCGTGGAGGCGAGCGCTTCGAAGACTTTTTCCATCCTTCGATCTTACGCTTCGCCTAGTTGCTTCGCTAATTAGTTATTTAGGCATTTAGCTAAATGAATGGCACAATCGCCGCAACAGGAGCCGCCATGCAAGAACCCTCTGCCCCGAGCCCTCCCCGAGCGACGGTCTACTACAACAGCGCCTGCCCGGTCTGCGATGCAGGGGTCTGCGCCATGCGCGACAGGCTGCCGGACGACAGCGTGGAATGGGTCGACGTACATGCCCGGCCGGAGGTGCTGACACCCCTGGGCCTGCACCTCGAGGACGTGCGCGAACGCCTGCATCTGGTCGATGCCTCCGGCAGCCAGCGCATCGGCGCAGACGCCATCGCCGGCGTCCTGGCGCTGTCGCCGCGATGGCGCTGGCTCGCCGGCCCCATGCAGTGGCCCGGACTGCATGGCATCGGCGCGTGGCTATACAACACCTTCGCGCGACAGCTGTACCGCTGGAACCGCGCGCGCGGCCACTGGTAGACAACCGCAAACAACCTCAAGGAGAACCAGATGAGCTTCGTGAACTTCGATCCTGCCGAGCTGGCCAAATTCCAGGCACTGGCCGACCGTTGGTGGGACCCGCGCTCGGAATTCAGACCTCTGCACGAGATCAATCCGCTTCGCCTCGCATGGATCGACGGGTTGAGCCCGTTGGTTGGGCGAAAAGTGCTGGACGTGGGTTGCGGCGGCGGGATCCTTGCCGAGTCGATGGCACGTAAGGGCGCCGACGTGCTGGGCATCGACCTCGCGGACAAGCCACTCAAAGTCGCCGCGCTCCACGCACAGGCGAGCGGCCTGACGGTTGCCTACCAGGCGATCTCCGCCGAGGCGCTGGCCGATGACGGCGAAGCCCGGTTCGACGTAGTGACCTGCATGGAAATGCTCGAGCACGTGCCCTCCCCGGATGCCGTGATCGAAGCCTGTGCGCGGATGGCCAGGCCGGGCGGGTGGGTTTTCTTCTCCACCATCAACCGCACGCCGTGGGCCTGGCTCATCGCGATCTTCGGCGCAGAGCAGGTGCTGCGCATCCTGCCGCGCGGCACGCACGACTACCGCAAGCTCATCCGGCCCGACGAACTCAAGCAGGCGGCCGCCCGGGCCGGGCTGCAACTGCGAGACCAGCGCGGGCTGGGCTACAACCCGCTCACCCGCAATTTCAAGCTCCACCGATCCTTGCGCGTGGGCTATCTGCTCGCCATGCAGAAAAAAACCGACGGCAACCAGCAATGAAAAAAGCGTCGAGCAGCAACCCGCCGCGCATGAACGAAGCCGCCGAGGCAACCCGCGTCTGATCGCCTGCCGCGACGTCGACCTTGTGTCCTTCGGTGAGCGGTCCTGGCTCACCGGACGCCGTGCGTCACGGTGCAGGTGCGAAAGAAAAAAAGGACGGAACGAAGGAGGAAAGGGTATCAACACACCCGATCAGCCGTTGCGCCCGAGCAGGCCCGTCCCCACGCGCATCACTCGCGCAACGTGAACACCACCGAGAGGTAGGACACCGGCCCTCCTTGAATAGCCTCGATCCCATGCAGCGCCGTGGCCTCGAACAGCAGCGAGTCCCCTGCCCTCACCGTGACCACCTTGGCGCCATAGCGGTAGCTGACCTCCCCGGACAGGAAGTACAGGAACTTCAACCCCGGATGCTGGAAGGTCACGTAGGGATTGGCACCGGGCAGCAACGTGACCAGGTAGGGCTCGACGAACAGGTTGCCGGACAGCAGATGCCCCAGCAGCTCATAGCGGTAGTCTGAAACCGCACCGACGCGATCAACCACAACCCCCTGCCCCGCGCGCACATGGCAGAAATCCGTGCGGCGCGCCTGGTCGCCAAAGAAACGCGACGCCGGCACACCCAAACCATTCGCGAGACGCTCCAAGGTCTCCACCGAAGGCGAGACCAGACCCCGCTCAATGCGCGAGAGCATCGAAGCGGAAATTCCCGAAGCCTTCGCCAGCACCCCACCCGACACCTCCGCCGCCATGCGAAGCGCCCTCACCTGCGCACCGATGCGCGCCGCGGACAGGCTTCGTACGACAGGCGCGCGCTGCTGCCGCCGGACTCGCGCGATCGACGCCGGCAGCTTCGGCGAGTGCCCTGTCGGAAACGGAGACGGCAACCGGACATTTCGCATGAGCGCAGACCCCTCGTAGAAGCAGCAGGTCTGTCGATTGTGACTCAAACACGGCTGACGTAAAAGCAGCTTTCTCGAAGACTTCCCCTGTGACTAGTTCTAGGAATTCTTCGAAGCAACCCGAAGCCTCGGCAAGGGAAGTGCTCGCGTTGAATTTGATCCGACAGCGCGGATTAAGGGGATGGTCGCAGGAAGCCTTGGCGTTCGAGGCGGGACTGCATCGGACCTTCGTCGCTCACGTTGAACGTCAAGCTCGCAACATTTCACTCGACAATCTTGAGCGTCTCGCATTGGCATTGAAGCTCAGGCCGTATCAGCTTCTCGAAGAATAAATACCTTCTCTTTTGCGAGATGGTCATCGAAATTCCCCCTAGGTAAAGCGCGCAAAGGCTCACTACTCCCACGGAGAATCTGCGAGCACCGCTCACTCCATGCACGAATAGATGAAAAGGGACGCCGGAGAGCCTCTGTGGCCGCATTTGGCTACCGAGACCACGCGGTTCGCTTCCACCACGATGTTGTCGCAGTTCCCGAGCGAATGCGAACCCGGTCGCCAACTGTTTGCAGCACGGTAGCTCTGTAAGTCAGAGACAGCTAAGCAGCGGCTGCCGTCGTTCGCCATTCGGAGCTGAATGTCCGCTTCCTTGCACGAAGCAGTCATCGATTCATCTGTTCGGCCGCTGGCCTCCATGGCCGAACGCGGGGCGGTTCTGTCATCCATCCTGCGTGTGCACATCTGGCGACGAATCAAAACGCTCGTGGCGGTCGCACCCAGATGTCTCAGCTACACCCTGAAGTTTGTTACAGTTTGCGAAGACAACCTTACCGCCCCACGCGTGTGAGCGGTTAGGCGAACGATTGGAGATTCAGGGTGACGACGTGAGTTCTGCGACAACGGTCACAGTAGACGATCACTCCGCCATCGATGCGGCGTTGGGGTTCTACTATCAATCGCTATACGGTCTGCTGGCCATCCTCAAAGCCGTTGAAGACGACGCCGCGGTATGTCTGGAGCGTCTAGACGATGTGGAGATCGCGCTAAACGGCCGATCGCTGCTCGTTCAGCTGAAGCACTCCCTGAGCAAGAAGCCAGCGGGGGTGAGCTTGGCCTCCGTGGCCCTCTGGAAGACACTCAGGGCATGGATCCACGTGCTGCCAAAGGTGAGCCTTGACGACACGCGCTTCCAACTCGTCACTGTGGCTCCGCTGCCGCCCGGCAGTGTTCTGGCGCCGCTCCTTGATGAAAAGGCCTCGCGCACGGGTCTCTTGAAGCTTCTGGAGGTGGAGGCCCAACGCGTAGTGAATGAGCACTCTGCAGCAAAGCAGAATGGCAAGAGCCCCTTGCCGCACGTCGAGCGGCTACCCGGCTGTTCTGCCTATCTCGCCCTCCCGGACGTGATCCGCGAGAAGCTCCTGTCCAGGGCGACGATCCAGCCTGCCGCGAATGACATCAACAAGATTCAACGCGACATCACGGGCACGCTCACGAACTTCCCTCCCGACGAGCGTGAAGCGATCTCGCGGCGTCTGATGGAGTGGTGGGATCTGCAGATCGTGTACTCGTTCTGCGCCAAGAGAGAACGCTTCATCACCAGACTCGAGGTTCTGCAGCGCTTGCTTGAGATGGCCGGCGAGCTGGCGCGCGACGAACTGCTCGCCGACTTCCAATTCGAGGTTCCACCCGACGACCACAGCCCGCCGTCGATGATTGCCACGCAGCTACAACTCGTGAACTGCACCAAGTCCGAGATTCGGTCGGCGCAACGCGAAGAATGGAAAGCACGATCCCAGCGCCACCAGTGGATGACTGAGCGAGCGGACATGGCTGGCCGTATCTATCGATACGACGAATATCTGGTCCAAGAATGGAGAGACCGGCATGAACCGATGGCCGAGCAGCATCAGTCAGCCCCGGAAGACGAAAAGCGGACTGCGGGCTTGGAGGTCTTTCGGTGGTCGTTCAGTCAAGCCCACCTGGAAGTCGACCCCTTCGCGAAAAACTGGAGCGCTTCCTATTACGTGCGTGGCAGTTATCAGGTTCTCGCGGTTGAGCAGAGTGTTGGCTGGCACCCTGACTACGTGACCCTGTTGAAGTACCGCCCATGATTGCCGCGCGCGACGTCTTCGCCGAGACCAATCCGGCGTTCTGCGGTGTGGTGCTTGCACAGTTTTGTTCAGCCTACCAGGCGACCCGGCCTGGAGTCTGCCCGGCAGCGGCGTTGGCGTACCTAGTCGTACCCCTCGCGATTTCGGAAGACTTGGCGTCGACCTTTGATGGCTGCAATCGGGAGACCGGGTTCACTCTATGGATGAGCCGAAATCCGAAGGTGTCAGTCGACCTGGCAAAGAAGGTCAACTCGACGCTTGAAATCACGACGGCCGCCATCCGCTTTGGATGCATCGCCGGTATCTTCAAGCTCGCAGCTGACGGCGGCGTTGAAAGCACCCGGAAAACGTTACCGGCAGCGGTGACGACCGGCGTTGCTGGCGCTGCCTTGAAGCGGGCCCGCCTGCTGGGGATCTGGATGGCCGGGATGGGCTCGCCCAGGTCCGTCCTAGAAGCATTGGGAGTTTCTGTATGAAGCGATGGAACATCGCAAGCGTCTTCTTCATTGGCGAGGAAGGTGCTTTCCGCATCATCGAACTAGACGCTGGCCGCGTGAACATCATCACTGGCGCATCGGGCACAGGAAAGTCGGCGGTCATCAAGGCCTTGGACTATTGCCTGGGGTCGTCAAAGTGCCAGCTTCCTGTCTACGTACGACGCCGCTGCGTTGCTGTTGGAGTCAAGTGGGTAAGGGGTGCCGATGAGATGATGTCGTGCCGCCAAGTCCCGCTTGTCGGCAAGGCGCCAAACTCCTACATGTATGTGACTACGGGGAGGAACCTGAAGGTTCCTCGCTCCATAGAAGAGTTTGAAGGCAGAGGACTCGTGGCAGTCAGCAAGGTCAGGTTGGGCGAGGCGTTCGGCATCGAGACGATGCCCATAGGAGACTCCGAACAACCCGAAAGAGACTCGCTGGACAGACCGTCGATCCGCCAGTTCACGCCATACGTGTTCGTTACCAAGGAGGTTATCGATAGCGAGACGGTCCTGCTGCACGGGCTTGACGACAATCGCAAAGCGCCCCCCATCGTCTCGACGATGCCCTACTTTCTGGGCGTGGTGACTGGGTCAACGGCGGCCGCCGAGCGGCGCCTTCGACAGGCGCGCAGAGCCCTGGAGATCGACGCTGCCCGCAAAGAAGCCCGCGTCGCAAAGGACAGCTTGCTAAAGCAGAGGTCTCGGGTGCTGCTTGGTGAAGCGCAGCAACTTGGACTTGTGGAAAGCCCGCCCGAAGGAGCTGACGAAGCCTTCCTCATCAACATGTTGCGCAGGGCCGCATCGCCAGCAGCTCGTCCGCTGCAATACCCAGGCGCTGACCAGCTTGACACCTTGCAGGAGCGCCGCCAAGCCACATTGAAGGAGTTGAACCAGACTAAGCGCAAGCTTCGAGCGCTGGCCGTGACGGAACAGGAGTCGTTGGACTACGAAGCTGCGGTCAGTACCCAGCAGCAGAAACTCCGGATTGCCGAGCATCTTCACCTGCTGGATGTGCCCACCAAGTGCCCGGTCTGTGAGGCTGAAACGGCCGCTGGCGCCAAAATCGCCGTCGCCATGAGGCGATCGCTCGAGACTATTCGTGCAGAGACGAGCGCAGTTGGGCGCCTTCGGCCACAGATCGGCGAAGCGGCAGAGCAGCTGAATAGGCGAGTTGAAGAGCTCAGCGGACTTCTGAGGGAGCTCGATGCTGCAGTCGCGTCCGCGCTGAACCAGATTGTCGAGGCCAAGCAATTTTCCGACCTTGCTCAGCTCCAGTCTTTCTTCCGCGGCAAGGCGACATACTTCCTTGAAACCACCGACGACCAGCTTCTGAAGCCCGCCAAAGACCTGACTAAGCAGCGGGATGAAATTGCGGAACTGGAAGCGCAGGTTGACGCTGACAACCGACGCATCCGCATGCGCCATGTGGAAGCCGCCGTCTCACAGTACGCCTCTGAAGCTTTCTCGAAGTTGCCAAAGGTTGAGCCCTGTGTTGAGGCCGAGCTCATCTTCTCGGCCCGGGAGCCCTCCGTCTCTGTCATTGAGGCCGGGCCTGAAGGTGCGGTGCTCTCGATGGCGGATCTAGGTTCGGATCAGAACTGGCTGGCAGTCCACGTCGCACTGGCGTTTGGACTGCAAAGGCACTTCGAGAAAGAGCGCAGGCCCGTACCCGGCGTCATCGTCCTCGACCAGCTCAGCCGTCCCTACTTCCCCAATCAGGGTAGGGACGCCGATGAAGTTGAGGACGAAGGGGATGAGGATGTCCCCGAGGTCGCATCTGACGCGGATGAAGCTCGACCGGACGAGATCTCGATTTCCGACGACGAGGACTATGTGGCCATGCGACAGCACATCGACTTCCTCTTCAAAGAGGTTGAGGCGCGCAGCGGCTTGCAAGTACTTCTGCTGGAGCATGCCTACTTTCCGTCGGACCCTCGCTACGTGTCAGCGACGAAGGAGCGCTGGACCAAGGCATCGGGCAAGGGCCTTATCCCTCGTGATTGGAAGCGACGGTCTATGACGTAGCCATCGAGTGCGCTTCGCGGTAGGAACGGCGGCAACTCTTGACCCCGTCAGCGGATACCGAATGTAGCGTCAGATCCACCGTCTTTCTTGCTCACCGTGACCGATTCCCCCGGTGGCAGTCCTTCCGGCGAAGGTTCGTGACCCGCGGCCCGATCGCCACCCTTCGGTAAGCGCGCGGTGATCCCGTCTTGAGTTGCGGGCTCGGGTCTATGACGATGGTGTCCACCAAGGATTTAGGTGGACACCTATGGAAGACTCCAA
>NZ_JAUSSG010000015.1 GCF_030812215.1 Variovorax boronicumulans
GAAGCTGTTTCAGCGGAGCCTTCGATTATGCACTGTTTTTTGCAATCCAGTCAACTTCGAAGAATCTTTTTATCAGCCAACTATCAGCAACCACCCCTTCCAGAGCAACCACCGAAACACTACGTAAGCGTCATCAGCCGAGCCCACGAGTATATGCCAAATCCATGGCCTCGCAAGACTTCGCCGAACAAAATCGACATCGAAGCCTCTTTGCCTTGAGGCAGCGCTTCGCGCCGTCTCAAGGCAAAGAGGAGGCTCCTCCGATAATCCGTGCCACATGGCACTCATCACACTCCTCGACGCCCAACTCGCGTTCGGTCACGTCCCGCTGCTCGATCATGCGGACTTCTCTCTTCTTGAATCGGAACGCATCGGCCTGATCGGCCGCAACGGCGCGGGCAAGTCCTCGTTGCTCAAGATACTGGGCGGCCTGGAGAAGACCGACGACGGCACTCTCCAATTGCAGCAGAACCTGCGCGTCGCCTACGTAGCCCAAGAGCCCGTACTAGATATGGATGCGGATGTATTCACCGCAGCCAGCCAGGGCCTGGGAAGCGTGATCGCCGTGCGGGACCTCTATCTGTCAGGCGCTGAAGGCCTCGACCTCGACGCCCTCCAGTCCCAGATCGAAGCCTTCGACGCCTGGAACTGGGAGCAGCGCGTCGAAGAGACGCTGCACCGCCTCCACCTGGACCGCAACGCCCGCGTCGGTTCCCTCTCCGGCGGCACACGAAAGCGAGTGGCGCTCGCCCAGGCCCTGGTGGCCGCACCCGACGTCCTTCTATTGGATGAGCCCACCAACCACCTGGACCTCGACTCCATCGAATGGCTCGAACAGTTGCTGATCGACTTCAAGGGCAGCGTCGTCACCGTCACCCATGACCGCAGCTTCCTGAACCGCGTCGCCACCCGCATCGTCGAACTCGACCGCGGCAAGCTGGGCTCCTACCCGGGCAACTTCGAGCAGTACCTCTTGCAGAAGGAAGAGCAGCTCGCCCAGGAAGCCGTCATCAGCGCCAAGGCCGACAAGCTCCTCGCGCAGGAAGAGATCTGGATCCGCAAGGGCGTCGAAGCCCGCCGCACCCGCAGCCAGAGCCGCATCACCCGCCTGCAGGAATTGCGCGCCAGCCGCTCTGCCCGCCGCGAGGTGCAAGGCAGCGTCAACATGGACGTCGCCTCGGGCCAGTCGAGCGGCAAGATCGTGGCCGAACTCACCGAAGCCACCAAGTCCTTCGGCGAGAAGACCGTCATCCGCAACTTCAGCGGCACCATCCTGCGCGGCGACAAGGTCGGGCTGCTAGGCCCGAACGGCGCGGGCAAGACCACGCTGCTCAAGCTCATCCTCGGCGAACTCGAACCCGACAGCGGCAAGATCCGCCGCGGCACCAACCTGCAGGTGGCGTATTTCGACCAGATGCGCGACAAGCTCGACCTCGACGCCACGCTGGAAGACTTCATCAGCCCCGGCAGCGAGTGGATCGAGATCGGCTCGCAGAAGAAGCACGTCAAGAGCTACCTCTCCGACTTCCTCTTCTCCCCCGCGCGCGCCAACTCCCCTGTGCGATCGCTCAGTGGCGGCGAGCGCAACCGCCTGCTGCTGGCGCGCCTGTTCGCCCGTCCCGCCAACGTGCTGGTGCTCGACGAGCCGACCAACGACCTGGACATCGACACCCTGGAGTTGCTCGAGAACCTGCTGCAGGACTACGACGGCACTGTGTTCCTCGTGAGCCATGACCGGACCTTCCTCGACAACGTGGTCACCAGCACCATCGCCTTCGAAGGCGACGGCCGCTGGCGCGAGTACGAAGGCAGCGTGCAGGACTGGCTGATCCAGTCGAAGCGCGCGAGAGAGATCGCAGAGCAGCGCCTCGCAGCGGCGCCGCCACCCGCCGCACCCGCGCCCGCCCCGGCGGCCGAGGCAGCCCCCAAGGCAGCAACAGCTCCCCGCAAGAAGCTCTCATATAAAGAGCAGCGCGAACTCGAAGCCCTCCCCGCCCAGATCGAAGCCCTCGAAGCCGAGCAGAAGCGCATCACCGAGATGCTCGAACTCGACGGCGGCGCGATCTACGCTTCGGACGCCTCGCGCGCCGTCGAGCTGAGCGAACGCCACGCCCAGATCGACGACGAGCTGCTCGCCGCGCTCGAGCGCCAGGAAGAACTGGGCGTCGCGCGTTAAGCGTCAAGGCGCTCGTCCGTCCGTCCGACGCGGGGCGGGCGCCGACTAGGCTATATATGCGGCTACCCCATTCCCCGGGAATCGCCGCATGCTTTCACCTCTCACGTTCCTTGGCCGCCATGCCGTGCTCGTCGCGGCATTGCTGCTGGGCGCCTGCGCGCAATTGCCGCAAAACGTCGACCGCCCCACGTCCACCGCGCTCGCCTCGCCGAACGACACCGCACTCGGCGCGCTGGTCCGCCAGCGCCGCCAGGCCGACAAAGCCCGCTTCGAGTCGGGCTTCCTGCTGCTGGGCGGCCCGCCCGCCGCATACGGCAGCCGGCTCGCGCTGATCGAAGGTGCGCAGAAGACGCTGGACCTGCAGTACTACGCCATCCACGCCGATGCCAGCACGGGCCGTCTCGTGCGAGGCCTGCGCGCGGCCGCCGAGCGCGGCGTTCGCGTGCGCATCCTGCTGGACGATTTCCACAGCACCGGCCGCGACGCGCTGGTGCTGGGCCTGGCCTTCGTGCCCAACATCGAGATGCGCCTGTTCAACCCGCTCGCGGGTTCGCGCGATTCCACCTTCAGCCGGCTCCTCAATTCGATCGGCGACGCCTCGCGCATCCAGCAGCGGATGCACAACAAGCTGTTCCTGGCCGACAACGTGCTCGGCGTCACCGGTGGACGCAACCTGGGCGACGCTTACTTCGGCAATGCGACCACCGGCAATTTCGTCGACCTCGACGTGCTCGCGGCCGGCCCGATCGTGCAGGACCTCTCGCGCAGCTTCGACAGCTACTGGAACAACGAGCGCGCCTACCCCGTGCAGTCGCTGGTCTCTCGCGAAGAGTTCCAGGAGATCCGCGAACGCGCGCGCAAGGCCGACAAGGAAATCACCGACGAAGCCGCAGCAGCCGGGAAAGAGAATCCCGGCGCGCCCGAAAGCAAACCCAAGCCCGGCGCGCCGCCCACCGCAGAGCAACGCGCCCGCGTCTGGGACGAGAAACCGCTGGACCTGCGCACCGCCACCTTCGTCTGGGCGCCGGCCGTGATGCTGGCCGACCAGCCCGGCAAGATCCCGGCCGACAGCGGCCCCGGCGCGACGCGCGACCCGGGCCTCGTGGTGAGCCAGTCCGCCGACGCCGGACGCGCCCCCCGCGCATCGAACGCGCGGCCGCCCTCACCGGCCTCGCACCGCACCGAGTCGCTCGAAGCCGCATCGGACGCGGCCGCCAGCGGCGACACCGTGGTCGAGGGCCTGCTGCAGCTGATCGGGCAGGCGCGCTCCGAGCTCCTCATCATTTCGCCGTACTTCGTGCCCGGCCAGGACATGAAGCAGGCTTTTGCCGCGGCACGCGCCCGCGGCGTGAAGATCCGGGTGCTGACCAATTCGCTGGCCTCGAACGATGCGCCGGTGGCACACGTGGGCTACGCGCGGCACCGGGAAGAGCTGCTGAAGATGGGCATCGAACTCTACGAACTGCGCAGCGAACAGACCACCTTCGGCACCGTTTTCGGCTCCGGCTCCTCGGGCGGCGGCAGCAGCGCCACCGGCGAATCGCGCGCGATGCTGCACTCCAAGGTGCTGGTGATGGACGGGCGGCTGCTGGTCGTCGGCTCGATGAACCTGGACCTGCGCTCTCAACTCCAGAACACCGAGATCGCCCTCTTGATCCGCAGCGACGAACTCTCGCGCGTGGCCGGCGAGCAGATCGATCGCGGCATGCGCGAGCGCTCCTGGCATGTCGAGCAGGTCAACGGCGCGCTGGTCTGGCATGCACCCGAAGGCAGCGGCCTCGCGGACACCACCACCGAGCCCGACGCCAGCGCCACGCTGCGCCTGATGCTCAAGCTCTTCGGTCCGCTGGCGCCCGACCAGCTGCTCTAGCAGCCGATCCGGTCAGGCCCGATCAGGTCAGTGCTTGTGCTGGTGGGCTCCGCCGGCATCGGCGCCTTCAGGCGCACCCACCGGCAGCGTCACGTCCAGCACGGTCTTCACACCTTTGGCATCTTCGAACTTCAGGGTGAACGGCACGGTCGCGCCCTTGGCCAGCGCGCCCTTCAGGTCCATCATCATCACGTGATAGCCGCCGGGCTTGAGCTCGACGGTCTGGCCCGCGGGCAGGTCGAGGCCGCCGGCGAGCTCGCGCATCTTCATGGTGTCGCCTTCCATCTTCATCTCGTGCACCTCGGCCACGCCGGCCGCGGGCGTCGAGATGCCGACCAGCTTCGCGCCCGTGGGCGCGGTGAGCTTCATGAAGGCGCCCGTGCCGCTCTGGCCCGGCACCGATTGCCGCACCCAGCCATCGCGCACGTCGACCGTGGCCACGCCCTGCGCCACCACGTTGAGCTTCGCGGCCGGCGCCTTGAGCCCCGCGGTCGAATTGCCCGACGTCGGCACCTCGGCCCAATCGGCGACGCCGACGTCGCAGGTCTGCAGCACCTTGAACCACAGCGTGCCCGGCGTGGCCGGCACCTTGCCGCGCAGCACGAACTCGCTTCGCTCCTTGCCGGGCAGCGCGTCCTGCGGGGTCTCGGCGGTCCAGCGCACTTCGCCGTCGCCGGCGTTCTTCTGCACGTCGAGCTTCCAGCCCTTGCGCGCCTGCGCATCGCTCAGCACGAAGCCCTTGGGCAGGCGCACCGCCAGGCCAGTGGTAGCCGTGGCGCCTTCGCAGGCGTGGCCGACGCGGAAGGCGGCGTTGTAGTCGCTGCCCACGGTCGCGCCCCCGGGCGGCAGGGTGACGTGGGCCAGCGCAGCGGCGGCGCCGGCCAGCATGGCGCAGGCGGCGATGGTCTTGATCGTGAAGGTGGGGGTGTTCATGTCGGCATGTCCTCTGAAGAATGAATGAATGAAAGCGTCAAAGGTCGAACTTGAGTTCGGCCACGTAGGTGCGTTGCGGGTACGGGTGGAAGGCCCAGTACTTGTTGTTGTTCAGGTTGTCGATGCCAAAGGCCGCGCTCCACTGCCGGTCGATGCGATAGCGGATGCGCGCATCGACCACGAAGAACTTCGAGAAGCCCATGTACGCGAAGCCGTTCGGGTCGCTGTTGTCGAGCGAACCATATTGCTTGCCGCTGTAGCGCATGCCGACGGTGTAGCTCCAGTTGGCATCGGGCCGATAAGTCGCGAGCAGCGTGGCGCGCACCTTGGGCACGCGCGGCTGCTCGCGGCCGACGCTCGCGGGGAAGCCGCTGTTGGCGGTGATCTTCGAGTTCGTGAGCGTGAGGCTGCCGCTCAGGTCGAGCCCCTTCACGCCCACGTCGACCGCGTTCAGCGCCACCTCCAGGCCGCGGGTGCGGATGGCATCGACGTTCTGCACCGTGCTCACGTTGTTGCTGAGCGCCTGGCTGTAGAGCGCGTCCTTCGTGTTCTCGAAGAACAGCGTGGTGCGCAGCATGCCGTCCAGGCCCCAGCCCTTGAGGTCGCGCTCGGCGGTGAGCTCGGTGGTCCACGAGCGCTCGGGGCGCAGGTTCGGGTTGGTGTTGATGATGGTGTTGCCGTCGATCGAGCCCTGGTAGAGCTCGGTCACCGTCGGCATGCGCACCGCGCGGCCGGTCGATGCCTTGAAGAGCCAGTCGGGCGTGGCTTGCCAGGCGATGGCGGCCTTGGGCGAGTCGTAGCTGTTCTTGCGCGGCGCGAAGTCGAGCAGCCGCGTCGCGTTGCCGAGCTGCCCGCCGTAGGCCTCCCAGCGCTCGTGGCGCAGGCCCAGCGTGGTCTTCCAGTCCTTCGCGAAGCGCCAGGTGTCCTGCACATAGAGCGACTGCAGCCGGGTGTTGCCGTTGAAGGCGGAGAACGGCGTCACGGCCGGCCCGTTGGTCCAGTCGAACGTGTTGCCGACGCTGGTGCGCAACCGTGCCGTGTCCTGCTGGAAGCCGAAGTCGACCACGTGCGCGCCCACGCCTTCGGCCGAGCCGGTGGGCCGCCAGGTGCCGGCGGCCTTGAAGGTGTTCCAGCCGGAACCGCCCATGTCGGTGGTGCGCCCCGGGCCGCCGTTGAACGCACCGGGCAGCGGGTTCACCGGCACCGGCGTGCGCGAGGTGTCGCTCGAATAGTCGAACAGGCTCGCCGCCACCTCCCAGTCGAACACGCCGCCGGTGTGGCTCTTCACCGAGAGGCCGTGCATGTAGTGCGTGAGCGCGGTCTCGGTCGGCGCCAGCGCGGCGCTGGGCCCGTCGAGGTTGTAGCTGCGCCCGGCGATGTTCACCCGCCCCGAATACACCGGCCGCCCGAGCGCATCGCGCAGGTATGTGTCGACGCCGCCGTGCGTGGTGTTGTTCCAGGCGCCCAGCGTGTAGGTGGCGCGGAGGGTGGGCGAGAAGTCGTAGGCCACCTTGAGCTTGGCCTGCTCCTGCGTGGTGTCGTAGAGGGTCGAGCCGCCCACCAGCCACCACGGCTGGTTCGACGGGTTCAGCCCCAGCACGGCGCCGGTGACGGGCGTGCCCGCGTTGCCCACGGTGCCGGCGCTGAGCAGGCGATTGCCGAACACCAGCGCCTGCCCCTTGCTGTGGGTGCGCGAGGCGCTGAGCCACCACGACCAGTCGCCGCTGCGGCTGCCCAGCGACAGGTCCAGCTGCTGGCCGGCCGGCGACGAACGGCTGTTGTAGAGGTCGAAGTTCGAGGCGAAGCCGCTGAGCTTGATGTGCGCCTCCAGCTGCGTGGGCATGCGCGTCACGTAGTCGACGACAGCGCCGACCGAATTGCCCGGGTACGCGGCCGAGAACGGCCCGTAGAGCACGTCGACCCGCTCGATTTCTTCGGGCGACACCATGCCCCAGCGCGGCGCGTAGGTGGCGCCGTTGCCCAGCGGGTTCGACAGCATGATGCCGTCCGCATAGACCATCGAGCGCGCGCTGTTGCCCGTGCCCGAGGCGCGGGTGGCGAGCACCGCGTGGTTGAAGTCGCCGATGTAGCGCTTGCGCACGACCAGGCTCGGCAGGTACTTGAGGGCGTCCTCGGCATCGGTGGCGTTGACCGTCTCGGCGATCTGCTCGTGCGTGACGCCCTCGATGGTGGTGGGAATCTGCGCCGGCAGCGAGGTCGGCCGGCCGCCGCTCACGGTGACCGTGCTCAGGGCCCGGCCGGTGCCGCCTTCAGGCGCATCGGCGGTGGCCTGCTGCTGCGCCCAGGCGGGGACGCCGAGGGGAAAGGCCATGGCGATCGCCAGGGCGCGGGAATGCTTTTTCACTGGGAACCTGCTCCACGAACTTCAAGCCGGACAGGCCGCGGGCGCCATCGGTCGGGCGCATGCGGCTATGGGTTGGAAAGCTTCAGGAGAGGTTCGGAGGCCCGCGCGCCGGCAACGGCGCCGCGGTGGCCGCGGCAAGGCGCGCGGCGGGAATCGGCTGGACCACGCGGCCCAACGGCAGGGGAATCTCGAAGGAGACCGGGGCCAGCGCCGGCGGCGGTGCGCCGGTCAGCACGCACAGCGGGCAGTCCATGTGCGAGACGCCCACTTCCTGCGCGCCGTCTTGCGTGTGCACCACGACCTTGATGGAGCCGGCACCGGAGCACACCAGCTCCATGGCCTGCGGATGCACGATGGGCGACGCCACCGCCACGCCCAAAGACAGCATGAACCACAACAGCACCCAACGGCCGATCTGGCCGAGGACGCGGGGGTGGGGGCGCTGCAGGTGCATGGCGGTCGCGATTATCTGCGCACTTTGCCTTTGGGCGCTGTCTTGGCCGGGGCCTTGGCGCCCTTGGACGCCGGTGCGGCCTTCGAGGATTTCGCCCCTTTGGCGCCCTTGGCAGCGACCGCGCCCTTCTGGGCTTTCTGCCCCTTCTGTCCCTTCACGGCCTTGCCGCCACGCACAGCGCGCGGCGCCGGCTCGGGCGCCGACAGCGCCGGCATCGGCACCGCCGTCTGCGCCTGCGCGCTGGTGAGCACCGGTGTCACGGTGAAGCCGCGTGTCGCCATCAGCGCCGGCAACCCCTGCGGGCCGATCATGTGCAAGGCGCCGACAGCGGCGAACACGCTCTTGCCGCCTGCGTGCATGCGCTCGATGCCGTCGGCCAGCCCCGGATTGCGGTCGTCCAGCAGGCGCTTCATGAGCCGCTGCTCGGCGGGAGTGCGAAGGCAGTCGCACCAGTCGGCATAGCGGGCCAGCTTGTCGGCGTCGCTGCGCGCCCAGACATCGGCCAGTTCCTTCATCTGCCCGCGCAGCTTGCCGGACTCCAGTTCGTCGAGCGCCGCATCGACCTGCTCGGCTTCCTCCGCTTCGGAATCGCCGGTCAGCGCCTTCACCTGGTCGGCCGCGTTCTCCAGCGCGAAGATCGGCTTGTTGCCGTTGCGCGCGGAGACCGCCATCGTCTCGTCGACGCCGAATTCCGGGTACAGCCCGTCGGCGCGCGCCACCAGGCCCGCGAGCGCGGACACCTGCAGGATGGGCTGCAGCCTGGCCGTGGCGCCCGGCGGTACGCAGGCCTCGGCGTTCTGCCGGTCGAGCCGGCGTGCGCGCTCGCCGCTGAGCATGCGCGAGAGCAGGGCCGGATCGGCCGGCTGGCCCATCACGCGGGCGGTGGCCTCGTCGCGCGAATCGATCTCCAGCGCGAGCGCATCGCTCTGCGCGAGCGCCTTCTGCACAGTGGGACCGGGCCGGACCCACTCGGCGCGGCCGATGTGGATGGTTCCGTAGAGCCAGGAGGTGCGCCCGTCGCGCTCGATGCGCCAGAGCAGGCCCCGGTCGACGCCGTTACGCACGCCCGGTCCGAGCTTGGCGAGGCTGGCGATGGCCGAGGGCGGGCAGTCGGCCGCATGGGCCGCGACCGCGAACACGCAGAGGGCGCCCGTCAGCACCTGGCGTGCAAGGCGCACAGGCGCCGATAAATCAGTGGTGCGCTTCTTCAGCGCGGCGAGGATCCGGAGTATCCGCAAGGCCTGCTCCATGATGAAAGAAAGTCCGGCATTCTCACAGCACCGCTGCCCATAATCCGAAACCATGCAGAGCATCTTCCACCTTGCCTTTCACGTGCGTGACCTCGATGGTGCGCGCCGCTTCTACGGCGACGTCCTCGGTTGCGCCGAGGGCCGCAGCACCGACACCTGGGTCGATTTCGATTTCTTCGGCCACCAGATCTCGCTGCATCTGGGCGAGCCTTTCGCCACCGCGCGCACCGGCCGCGTCGGCGACGTGATGGTCCCGATGCCGCACTTCGGCCTCGCGCTGGCCCTGCCCGACTGGCAGGCGCTGGCCGAACGGCTGGAAGCCGCAAACACCGATTTCGTGCTGAAGCCCCAGGTGCGCTTCGAAGGCCAGCCCGGCGAGCAGTGGACGATGTTCTTCTGCGACCCCTTCGGCAATCCGATCGAGGTCAAGGGCTTCCGTTCCCTGTCCACCCTCTACGACAAGTAAAGACAAGTGAGCCAGCGCCGGGCCGCCCCAAGCAGGCTCGCGGCCCCCTCGGGGGGCAGCGAGGACACGAAGTGCCGAGCGTGGGGGTCCACATGAGCTACACCTTCGCATCGGCCACCGTGTTGCTGCTGCTGATCACCGATCCGCTGGGCAACATCCCGATCTTTGCCAATGCGCTCAAAGGCGTGGCGCCCGCGCGGCGCACCCGGGTGATCGTGCGCGAGGTGCTGATCGCCTTTGCGCTGCTGCTGGTCTTCATGTTCGTGGGCGACGGGTTCCTGCGGGTGATGGGTCTGTCGGGCCTGTCGCTGCAGATCGCGGGCGGGGTGGTGATGTTCCTGATCGCGCTGCGCATGATCTTTCCGCCCGAGCACGGCGCCGTGCCCGTCGCGCCCCCCACTGAAGAGCCGCTGATCGTGCCGCTCGCCGTGCCCGCGCTGGCCGGCCCCTCGGCGCTGGCCACGGTGATGCTGCTGGTGTCGCAGGCACCCGAGCGGCGCCTCGAATGGGTGGCCGCGCTCAGCGTCACCATGGCCGTGTGCGCCATCGTGCTGGTGCTGGCCGAGCGCATCCAGCGGCTGGTCGGCGAGCGCCTGGTGCTGGCCTTCGAGCGGCTGATGGGCCTGATCCTGGTGGCCGTGTCGGTCGAGATGATGATCCGCGGCGTCAAGCTGCTGGCATCTGAAATGGGGAGGTAGCTGTCCAAATGCCTTTCTTCGCAGAGCCCCATCTGGCGGCATGGATCTTCCGGGTCACGCTGGCCACCCTGATTCCGCTGCCCCTCTTCTTCTGCGCGAGCGGCGCGCAGGCGGTGCAGGTCTGCGAACTCAACGGCCAGAGCGTGAGCCCTTCCAACGGCAGCACCACGGCCGGCAAGACCGGCCTCATGCGCTGCAAGGACGGCACCACCGGCGAGCTCCAGCGCGAGCAGCAGGTGCAGAACGGCGTCTTCATGGGCCTCGTGCGCTTCTACGAAAAAGGCAAGCTCGCGCGCGAGCACACCCTCAACGCCAAGGGCAACATGCAGGGGCGCGCCCGCGAGTTCTCGCCCGCCGGTCAGGTGCTGCGGGAAGCCGTCTACGACGACGGCCAGGAGCGCGGGCTGGTGCGCAGCTTCTACCCCGGCGGCCAGTTGCGGCGCGCCACCTTCTACCCCGACACCGGTGCCGGTCCCGAGCGCGCTTTTGTCGAATTCACCGAGCGCGGCCAGATGTCCATGCTGCGCTGCGGCGAGGCGCCGGTGCTGGCGCCCGTGGCCGACGACGCCAAACTGTGCGGCTTCACGAGCGGCGGCGCATCGCAGGTCGACCTTTTCGATGCGCGCGGCACGCTGCGCTCGCGGGTGTCGTACCTGGCGGGCAAGCGCGTGCGCAGCCAGGAGTTCTACGACAACGGCAAGCCCTCGACGCTCGACGAGACCACCGGCAACCAGCGCATCGAGCGCAGCTTTTCGTCGGAAGGCGTGAAGCGCCGCGAGACCGTGTGGCTGCTGGCCGAGCGCATCGCCATCCGGCAGCGCGAGCAGGAGTTTTCCGAAAAAGGCACCGTGGTGCGCGACCAGCGCTGGACCCCCAAGGGCGAGCCGCTGCGCGACGACAGCTTCTACCTGAACGGCCAGCCGCGCAGCAAGGCGGTGTACAGCGGCA
The DNA here is from genome assembly GCF_030812215.1 of Variovorax boronicumulans. Lineage (GTDB taxonomy): Bacteria > Pseudomonadota > Gammaproteobacteria > Burkholderiales > Burkholderiaceae_C > Variovorax > Variovorax boronicumulans_C. The sequence goes on from NZ_JAUSSG010000015.1 coordinate 11,161, forward strand.
CCGGCACGGCGCGCGTGGTCGAGGTCACCGAGTTCTACGACAGCGGCCAGCGCGCCGCGCAGGGCCGCTACCTCGCGCCGGGCCGCAACCGCCAGGTGCCCATCGGCACGCACCAGCGCTTCAGCGAAAAGGGCACGCTGCTGGCCGAATCGCACTTCGATCCCAAGGGACGCGTGACGCGCGAGCGCGCGTGGGACGAAAACGGCGAACTGCAGCGCGACGACGAGGTCTTCGAGGACGGTTCCCGCAAGGCCTTCACGGAATAAGGCTCGCCCCCAGGCTTCGCGCACTTCGTGTCGCTTCGCCAACCCCCTACCGGGGGCAACACCAACGGCCCGGCAAAGCCGGTTCCGTGGTGTTTCCCGAACAATCGGGTGCAGCCCGGAAGGTTGCTGCGGGGGTCAGTCCAGCTTGATGCCGGCCTGCTTGATGATCGGCCCCCAGCGCTTCGACTCGGCGCGCGACAGCGCCGCGAACTGCGCCGGCGTGCCGGGCATCGCTTCCATCCCGAAATCGTCGAAGCGTTTCTGCACAGCGGGCGTGCCGAAGGCCTTGTTCAGGTCGCCATTGAGCTTGTTCACCACCGCGGGCGACAGACCGGCCGGGCCGAGGATGCCCTGGAACGCGAACACCTCGGTGTTGGGCACTCCCACTTCGGCCAGCGTCGGCACGTTGGGCAGCGGCTTGCTGCGCGCACCCGAGCCGATGGCCAGCACCCGCACCTTGTTGCTTTGCATGATCGGCAGGCCCGAGGCCAGGTCCAGGAACATGCAGGGCACCTGCCCGCCCATCACGTCGGCCATCGCGGGCGCGGCGCCGCGGTAGGGGATGTGGGTGATGAAGGTGCCGGTGCGCACCTTGAACATCTCCATTGCCAGATGGTGCGGCGAGCCGTTGCCGGGGGAGGCGTAGTTGACCTTGCCGGGGTTGGCCTTCACGTAGGCCAGGAACTCCTTGAAGTTCTTCGCCGGGAAGTCCGGGTGCACCACCAGCGCGAGCGGGAATTTGCCGATGGCGCCGATGTAGGTGAAGTCCTTTTCGGGACTGAACGGCAGCTTGCTGAACAGGTGCTCGTTGAAGGCCAGCACCGCGTTGTCGGCCGAAAGGATCGTGTAGCCGTCGGGCTTGCTCTTGGCGACGATGTCGGCGCCGATGTTGGTCGAGGCGCCGGGGCGGTTGTCCACCACGATCTGCTGGCCCAGCGTCTGGCGCATGGCCTCGGCCAGCACGCGCGCGATCACGTCGGTGCCGCCGCCCGCCGGGTACGGCACGACCCACTTGATGAGTTGCGCGGGGTACTCCTGCGCATGGGCCAAAGGCGAGGCGGCCACGGCGGCGCCGGATGCGAGCGTGGCGAGAAGGGTGCGGCGATCCATGGATCAGTCTCCTGGTTGTAATTGGGTTGCGGAAAGCGATGGTACGGGCAGCGCGCGCAGCGCATCGGCGAGCGCGGCACGGCAGCGCGCCTCGTCGCCCACCTGCTCGAACAGCAGCAGCGCGAGGCGTGCGAGGAACAGCGATTCGCGCTCGGCGCCCGCTTCGGTGATGGCCCGCGCGCAGTCGGCATAGAGCCGGTCGCGGGCGTCGGGATGAAGGGATGCGGTCTCGGTCATGCGGTCTCGGTCATGCGGTGACGGGCTCCAGGGAAACGGCGGCGCGGGCGAGCGCGCCTTGCAGTGCGCCGGGCGGCATGCGGTGCCAGCGCACGGCCACGTGACCATCGGGGCGCAGCAGGTAGACAGCGCCGTCGCGTGCGCCGAGGGCCTGGAAAACGGCTGGGTTCGCGTGCGCATCAGCGCCGTCGACGCCCGGGGCGGCGATGGTGCGGATGGCAAAAGGCAGCGCGCCTTGCTGCGCCTGCTTCACATCGTCCTCGGGCAATTGCACGGCGGCACTGGCATTCGGCCGCAGCACCAGCAGCGTGAAGACCGGCGCGATCAGGTCGGTGAGATGGCCGTGTTCGAGTTGCTGCTCCGGCATCACCTCGCCCGGCAGCGGCCCCGCGGGCAACGCATCACCCTCGCTCGACAACGGCGACTCCGCATAGCGCACCGCCTGCGTCTGCCGCGGGTTGATCAGTTGCGCGATGCCGCGATGTTCTTCCGACAGCGAGAGCGCAGCTTCGCGCAGCAGGTCGAAACCGCGCGAAGGCGGCGACATGAACTCCGTGCTGCGCATCGCGTTCTCTGCGTTGACGTGGAAGGCCGCGATGCGCTCCTCGGAATACGAATCCAGCAGCGCCGCATCCGACACGCCGCGCGCCACCAGCGCCAGCTTCCATGCCAGGTTGTCCGCATCGTCGAAGCCCGAGTTGAGCCCGCGCACGCCGAAGATCGGCATCGCATGCGCCGCGTTGCCCGCGAACACGACGCGGCCGTGGCGATAGCTCTCGAGCGTCATCGCGCCCGCGCGGTAGACCGAAGTCCACACCGTCTTCCACGGCAGGTGCCCTTCGCCGATCGCATCGAGATGGCGCTGCACGAACTCGGCGACGGCCGCGGGCTGCAGCGCCTCTTCAGTGCTCTGGCCGGCGCGCAGCTGGTAGTCGATGCGCCAGATGTCGTCGGGCTGGCGGTGCATCAGCACGGTCGAGCCGGGGTTCCACGGCGGATCGAACCAGGCGCGGCGCTCGGTCGGGTGGTCGCTGTGCAGCTCGATGTCGATGATCACGTAGCGGCCTTCGTAGCCCGTGCCTTCGAGCGAGAGGCCGAGGGCCTTGCGCACGAAGCTCTGGCCGCCGTCACAGGCGGCGAGCCACTGGCCCTGCAGGCGGTAGCTGCCCTCGGCGTTGCGCACGTCGAGCGCGACGCCGTCCTCGTCCTGCGCGAGCCCCGTGAGCTCGGTGCCCCAGCGGATGTCGATGAGCCCCGGCGTCGCCTCGTTGCGGCGGAAGATTTCCTCCAGCAGGTAATGCTCGGCGTAGTACTGCTCCAGGTTGATCATCGGCGGCAGTTTTTGCTGCGCGTCGTGCGGCATCTCGAAGCGGAACACCTCGGCCGTCTTGTAGTAGCTGCGCCCGCCGGTCCACGGCAGGCCCTTGGCCATGAAAGAGTGGCGCACGCCGAGCCGCTCCATGATCTCCAGGCTGCGCCGCGAGATGCAGGCCGCGCGGCTGCCGACGCACACCGTGTCGTCGGCTTCCAGGATCACGCAGCGCACGCCGTGGTTCGCGAGCCCCAGCGCGAGCGCCATGCCGACCGGCCCGCCGCCCGCGATCACCACGGGATGGCGGCCGGGCTCGATGCCGTTTGCTTCGAGCGGCGGCGTCCAGACCTTGTAGCGCGTGTAGTCGAAGGCGCCGACCGACGGCGGCAATTCAGTCGCGCCCAGGGTGGGCCGCACGGGGCCGCTCGCGGCATCGGCGGCAACAACAACGGTGGGGTTCGTCATGCAACGGGATTGTCCCGATGCACGGCGGCCGCCAATGTCATAACTTCGTATGAAGTATTTACCCTCGAAGATTCACCCGAACGCATGAGACGCTGGCGCATCCACCCCACCGACGCGGCGCTGGCTGCGGCCGTCGTCGGCGACGTGCTCTCCGGCGTGGGCACGCCGCACCTGGCCGCGAGCTATCTCAAGGCGATGCAGCGCGTGATGCCCGTCACCTTCTGCACGGTGTTCGCGGTGAGCGCCGCGGGCCGCATCGAGGCGGTGTCGGCCGCCAGCAGCTACGGCAGCACGGCCGAGCGCACCACCGAGCGCTATGTGGAACAACGCTTCGACCTGCTCGACCCCAACATGGCCTGGCTCGCGGCCCGCAAGCTGCCGCAGCGCGCGCAGCTCTGGCTGGGCCACCAGCGCGCCGAGGAGGTGGCCGACCCGGCCTACCGCGCCGCCTGCTATGGCGACGTCGGCATCCGCGAACGGGCCTCGGTGCTGTTGCTGCTGCCGACCGGCCAGCGCGTGGCGGTGAGCTTCTACCGCAGCCTCGCGCAGCCGGCGTTCGATGCGGCCGACTTCGCGCGCATCGAGGCGCATGCGACGCTGCTGGCCGACGCCACCGCGGCGCATGGCCGCAGCGCGATGGCGGCAAGGGAGTCCGCGGCGCCCGCCCTCGCCTCGCGGTTGCTGACGCTGAGCCTGCGCGAACGCGAGGTCATCGGCCACCTGATCGCGGGCAGGACGGCGAAGGAAGCGGCGCGTGAGATCGGGGTGGAGCTCACGACGGTGCGCACGCATCAGTACCGGGCGTTCCGGCGGCTGGGCATTCGTTCGCAGAAGGAACTGCTGCTGCGCGCCACGGCAGGCGCGTAGCGCCCCTTCTCTGTCTCTCTTTGCTTACTTGGCTGCGTCCAGGCGCTTCTGCATGCGCGCCGAGCGGTCGGCCGACGGCGGATGCGAGCTCATGAGCGAGCTGCCGGTGGCGCCGCCGCTGAGCTTGGCCAGCTTGTCGAAGGCAGTGACCAGACCCTTGCGATCGAGCTTGCGCTCGGTCAGCAGGTCGAAGGAATAGTTGTCGGCCGCGCTTTCGTTGGCTTGCGAGAACTGCGCGTTGACGAACTTCTCGCCCAGGTCGCCGGCCTGCGACTGCGACAGCTGGGCCGCGACCCCACCGGCAGCGCCGGCCAGTCCGCGCACGGCCGAGGCGGCGTAGGCGGTCTGCATGCGCGACTTCGAGTGGCCCAGCGCCACGTGGCCGATCTCGTGGCCGATCACGCCACGCAGTTCATCGTCGTTCATCAGATCCATCAGGCCGCTGTAGACACGGATGCAGCCGTTGGCCATGGCCCAGGCATTCACGTCCTTGGTCATGTAGACCTTGTAGTTGGCCGTCTTGCCGTTGACGGTGGTGGGCATCTGCTTGATGACCTGGTTCAGGCGCGTGGCATAGCGGCTGCCGGCGGGCGCAATCTGGTTCTTCTGGTCCATGGCGGCGCACGACTGATCGGACATCGTGCTGACCTCGGTGTCGCTCAGCGACATGGCCTTGAAGGCCGAACCGCCCGCCTGGGCGAGCGCGGCGGTATCGGCGTTCTTCATGGTTTCGCAACCGGCAAGGGCGAAGGCCGCGACGGCGGCGGCGATGGGCAAATAACGCATGGGAACTCCCGTTTTTATTGGTATGGATGGCGGCCGCAGAGCGCAGCCGCCGGACGCGCTGCCCGCGCGATGAAGACGCGCCAGGGCGGCCGCTCGATCATAGCCATGGCAAAACGGGCCGGCCGACACCGGCAAGCAGCGGCATGCGCGACACGCGGCGCACTGCCGCCGTGCCCTCAGTCTTCGGCCGCTTCCTCTTCCGCCGCCGGCTTCACCAACGACACCGGCGCCTCCTTCGGCCGTCCATTCGTCGACACGATCTCCTGGTCGATCGCCCCGAACAGCGAGCGCCCGTCCAACCCCTTCATCTCGATGCGGATCGTGTCGCCGAACTTCATGAATTCGGTGACCGGCGCGCCGGTCTGGATCGTCTCGATGCAGCGCTTCTCGGCGATGCACGAATAGCCCTTGGGCCAGTCCATCTGGCCGTCTTTCTTCTCGACGCCCTTGTTGCTCACCGTGCCGCTGCCGACGATGCTGCCGGCGCGCACGTTGCGCGTCTTGGCGATGTGGGCGATGAGCTGGCCGAAGTGGAAGGTCATCTCCGGGCCGGCGTCGCACATGCCGACCTTGCGGCCGTTCCAGCTGCTTTGCAGCGCGAGGTGCACGCGGCCGTCCTGCCAGGCTTCGCCGATCTCGTCGAGCGTCACGGCCACGGGGCTGAAGGCGGTGGCGGGCTTGCTCTGGAAGAAGCCGAAACCCTTGGCGAGCTCGGCTGGAATCAGGTTGCGCAGGCTCACGTCGTTGGCGAGCATCACGAGGCGGATGCCGTCGAGCGCCTGGTCGGGCGTGGCGCCCATCTTCACGTCGCCGGTGATGACGGCGATCTCGGCCTCGAAGTCGATGCCCATGGCTTCGCTGGGCACGACCACGTCGTCGACCGGGCCGAGGAAGTCGTCGCTGCCGCCCTGGTACATCAGCGGGTCGGTATAGAAGCTCTCGGGCACCTCGGCGCCGCGGGCCTTGCGCACCAACTCGACGTGGTTGATGTAGGCCGAGCCGTCGGCCCACTGGTAGGCGCGCGGCAGCGGCGCCATGCACATCGCGGGATCGAACGGGAACGAATGACGCGCGCGACCGGTGTTGACGGCGTCATACAGGTCCTGCAGCTGCGGGCTCATGAAGCCCCAGTCGTCCAGCACCTGCTGCAGCCGGCTCGCGATGCCGGTGGCGTAATGGGCGAGCGTGAGGTCGCGCGAGACAACGACGAGCTGGCCGTCGCGCGAGCCGTCCTTCAGGGTGGCGAGTTTCATGATGCGGTGCGTGATGAAGGACGCGGCGCGAACCCGTAAGGCCGGGCGCCGCTCCCACTAAACTGGTTGAACGGGCGGCAGTTTACCGAGGTGGTCTTTCTGAACCTCCGCGCGCCGCGCCCACTCCACACCTGATGTCGACGCTCGTCGCCCCCCCTTCGCGATCTTCGCTGCCTGCCGGCCTGCCTGGGCGTCCGTCCTGGCGGGTGCTGATCGGGCTGACGCTGGCAGTCGCGCTGGTCCATTTCCTGGTCCTCGGGGTGGCACCGATGGCGATCGGGCCGGAACCCTCGCCGCTCGCGAACAAGTTCATCACCCGGACCATCGTGATCGCGCCGCCCGCGGCGGACAAGCCCGCGGCGCCCGCACCGGCCGCCGCCGCGCCGGTCGAGGCCAAGCCGAAGCCGCCGGCCAAGCCCCGGCGCCCGCGCGCGCCGACGCCGCCCAAGCCGGAGCCGCTGCCCGAACCGGACATCTCTGCACAACCCGCCCCTGAAACGCCCGACCTGACGGCGCAGGCCGCTACCGATTCAGGAGCAACACCGCCCGAATCGCCTGCCAGTGCACCGGCAGCCCCCGAAGCCGCACCTGCTGCCGCTGCCGGCACCGGAAGCGGCACGCCGGGCGGCACAACGGCAGCCGGCAGCGAAGCCTCGGGCACCATCGCCGGCACCCAGGCGCTGCGGATTCCCGGCTCCGTGACGCTCGATTTCGAAGCCACCGGCCAGACCGGCGCCTCCCCGCAGCGCGGCGTGTTCGGCGAACTGGTCTGGCTGCAGGACGGCAGCCGCTACGACGGGCGGCTCACGCTCAAGGCGGTGTTCTTCACCCTGCTGAACTGGCACAGCACCGGCAGGATCGGCCCCTCGGGCCTTGAGCCCGAGCGCTATTCGGAAAGCCGCAAGGCCGAGGTGGCCTCTCATTTCGTGCGCGACCAGGGGCAGGTCATCTTCAGCAACAACGCCCCGCCCGTGCCGCTGCAGCCCGGCGCGCAGGACCGCATGAGCGTGATGATGCAGCTGGGCGGCCTGCTGGCGGCCAGCCCCGAGCGCTACCCGGCGGGCACCCGGATCTCGGTCCAGACCGTGGGCGTGCGTGACGGCGACGTCTGGGTCTTCGTGGTCGGCGACGAGGAAAAGCTGACCCTCCCGGCCGGCGAATACACCGCGCGCAAGCTCACCCGCACGCCCAGGAAGGAATTCGACCGGAAACTGGAACTCTGGCTGGCGCCGAAGTACGGCTACCTGCCGGTTCGCATCAAGCAAACCGAGACAAACGGCGACTTCGCTGACGCCCAATTGCGCAAACCCCTACCCGAAGGCCCTGCCAATTGAGGCAAAAAGATCACAAGTCGACCGGCCCAGCGACAACTGTTCTTGAAACTGGCGCGTTGATTGCTATCTAACCCGATATGAACGCCATCGATATCCTCACTGGGCCCGCCATGAACATGCTTTACGACTCGGAGTCCTTCGTTGTCGTGCACGTGCAGCCGAATGACGGCGACGAGCCCGCGAAGCCCAATGTGCCCGTGCTGGAGCGCCACGGATTCGAAATCGTGGACAAGCGCTCGGGCAAGGAGGTGTACCTCGACGGCTCCTGGGCCGAACTGTTCCAGCAGCAGATCGCCGCCTGGCAGCTCAACACCCCCACGCAGGAAGAAGTCGAGGACACCCTCGAGGGCTACGCCGAACTGGCCCACACCCCCGTGCTGGTGCACTGAAGAGCGCTCGGCCTCCCCATGAAAAAGCGCCCCGCCGGGCGCTTTTTTCATGGGGCGCCGGTCTTGCGCAGGTAGATCCACCGGAACATCGGCCCGACCAGCAACAGCACCGCCACCAGCCGGCAAACCTGGAACGCCGTCACCACCGGCACGCCGAGCTGCAGCACCTTGGCCGTGATCGCCATCTCGGCGATGCCGCCCGGCGAGGTGCTCAAAAGCATCGTCGCCGGATGCAGCCCGGTCGCCCGGGCCAGCAGCCAGGCCACCCCGCCGCACAGAACCAGCATGGCGAAGGTGCCCAGCGCCACCGAGCCCAGCCAGCGCGGCGCCGTGTGCAGGAACTCGCGGCTGAAGCGCACGCCCAGGCTCACCGCGATCACGAGCTGCGCCGCGTTCGACATCCACGTGGGCACCGCCGACAGCGACTGCCCGGCGATCGTGAATCCCATCGCCACCAGCAGCGGGCCGATGAACCACGGGTTGGTGCGGCCCAACGCGCGCATCGCGAGGCCACCGATGCCCGTGGCCAGTGCGAGCAGCGCCAGCCCGCCCGCGTTCACTTCGCGCACGCCCGGCGGGTTGATCTCCAGGCCGTGCAGCCCGCTCCACTGCATCGCGAACGGGATCGTGACCGTCACCACCACCAGCCGCAGGCTGTGCGCCGCCGCCACGAGGTCGGTGCGGGCGCCGGCCGATTCGGCCAGCAGCGTCATCTCCGAGGCGCCGCCGATGGCGCCGGCAAAGTAAGTCGTGGCTTTCATGGCGCGCGGCGGCACATGCGGCATCCGCGACGCATGCACTCCGTACAGCCAGCGCCCGAAGCCCCAGCCGAGCAGCAGCGCCCATGCGATGGCCAGCGCAATCGCCCACCAGATGCCCGCCACCAGCGACACCACATGCGGCGTGAAGTAGAGACCGAGCGCGGTACCGATGGTCCATTGCCCCGCGTTGCGCAGCGGCGTGGAGCTGGCGGTCGGCGCACCCGCGATCGAGGCGAGCGACACCGCCAGCAGCGGGCCGATCATCCAGGGCAGCGGCGTGTGCAATGCGAGGCAGGCGCCCGCCGCGGCCAGTGCGAGCAGCAGCGTGGCCAGCACGCGAACGAAAAAACGGAGGGGCACGAACAAGGAAAAAGGGACAGGGAAAAGCGCAATTGGATGGCACGGCGCGCATGCACCGCGGGGATAGTATGGCCCGATGCTTTTTCAACGCTGGCCCGCGCGGGCTCCACGTTTCCTGTTCCCGCTACTGGCCGCGGCCGCCCTCGTGGCGTGTTCCCCGTCCCGCCTCTTTCCCTCCGGCCCCGATGCGCCCGTCGCGAACCGTGTCTCTGCGTTGTTGCCGGTCGATGCGCTGCTCCTCGGCGAGCAGCACGATGCGCCGGAACATCATGCGATCGAGCGTGAAACCGTCGAAGCGCTGGTCGCACGCGGCCAGCTCGCCGCGCTGGCGCTCGAGATGGCCGAGGAAGGCCGCAGCACCGCGCAGCTCGCCTCCACCGCGAGCGAAGCCCAGGTGCAGACCGCCCTCGGCTGGAGCGACAAGGCCTGGCCCTGGGCCAACTACGGCCCGGCCGTGATGGCCGCCGTGCGCGCCGGCGTGCCGGTGGTCGGCGCCAACCTGCCGCGTGTGCGCATGAAGGATGCGATGGCCGATGTGTCGCTCGACGTGCAACTGAACGGCGAGGCCTATACGGCGCAGCAGGATGCCGTGCGCGAAGGCCACTGCAAGCTGCTGCCCGAGTCGCAGATCATTCCGATGACGCGCATCCAGGTCGGCCGCGACCGGGCGATGGCTCAAACGATCGTGAAGTCCAGGCAGCCGGGCAAGACAGTGCTGCTGATCGCCGGCGCCGGCCACGCGGTGCGCACGCTCGGCGTGCCGCAGCACCTGCCGGACGACGTCAAGGTGACCTCGGTGCGGCTCCTGGCCTCGGCGACGAACACGGTCGAAGCGGGTGACTACGACAAGACCTGGCTGACGCCGCCGCTGCCCGAGAAGGATTACTGCGCCGAGCTGCGCCGCCCGGCCAACAAGGCGAACGCCGCGTCCTGATCGTCCGCCTTTCTGCAGTTCGCGATGAACAGCAGAAAGGCTGCAGGCAGACCGCTCAGGCGTGCTTCCTGATCGAATCCGCCAACGTGTTCACCAGCGTGTCGATGTGCGACTTCTCCACGATGTACGGCGGCGCCATCACCAGCACGTCGCCCGCGGGCCGCACCAGTGCGCCCTTGTGGAAGCAGTCCAGGAAGATCTCGAACGCGCGCTTGCCCGGCGTGCCCGCGATGGGCGCGAGTTCCACCGCCGCGGCGAGGCCGAGGCTGCGGATGCTGATCACGTTGGGCAGGCCCTTGAACGCGCTGTGGAACGCATCGCCCAGCACCTTGCCCATCTCGCCGGCGCGGGCGAACAGGTTTTCTTCCTTGAAGAGATCGAGCGTGGCAATGGCCGCGGCGCAGGCCACGGGATGGCCCGAGTAGGTGTAGCCGTGGAAGAACTCGACCACATGCTCGGGCGCGTCGGTCTTCATCATCGCGTCGTAGAGCTTGTCGCGGCAGATCACGCCGCCCAGCGGAATCACGCCGTTGGTGACGCACTTGGCGAAGTTGAGCATGTCGGGCACGACGCCGAAATAGTCCGACGCGAAGTTGGTGCCCATGCGGCCGAAGCCGGTGATGACCTCGTCGAAGATCAGGAGGATGCCGTGCTTGTCGCAGATCTCGCGCAGGCGCTTGAGGTACCCCTTGGGCGGCAGGTACCAGCCGGCCGAACCGGCCACCGGCTCCACGATGATCGCGGCCACGTTGCTCGGATCGTGCAGCGGCAGGATGCGCGTTTCCAACTCGACCAACGGGTCTTCGGCCCACACCGGCTCCTCGTTGTGGATGTAGGCGTGGTTCACCGGATCGTGGATGAAGCGCATGTGATCCACGCGCGGCAAAAAGGCAGAGCCGAACACCTTGCGGTTACCCGGAATGCCGCCTACCGACATGCCGCCGAAGCCCACGCCGTGGTAGCCCTTCTCGCGTCCGATGAACACATTGCGATGGCCCTCGCCGCGTGCGCGGTGGTAAGCCAGCGCCACCTTCATCGAGGTGTCGGCGGCTTCTGAACCTGAGTTGCAGAACAGCACCTTGTTGAGGTCGCCCGGGGCGAGCGCCGCGATCATCTCGGCCGCGCGGAAGGCCTTGTCGTTGCTGACCTGGAAGGCGGTGGCGTAGTCGAGCGTGTCGAGCTGCGTCTTGATGGCCTCGTTGATGGGCTTCCTGTTGTGGCCCGCCCCCACGCACCAGAGGGAGGAGACGCCGTCGATCACCTTCTTGCCGTCGTGCGTGGTGAACTCCATGCCGTCGGCCGCCACGAAGACGCGCGGGTCTTTCTGGAAATGGCGGTTGGGGGTGAAGGGCAGCCACTGGTTGCCCATGTTGAAGTCCTGGTAGGCCATGTCTCGCTCCTGCGGTTATCTATCGGGGGAAAATCGGGATTCTGGCACCCCTGCGACAATCCTGCCCCTGATGACGACCCCAACTCCCACCTCGCCCGCCTACATCCTGAACCTCTCGTGCCCCGACCGCACGGGCATCGTGCATGCCGTCTCGGGCTTCCTGCTCGAGCGGGGTGCCAACATCGAAGAGGCCGCCCAGTACAACGACCACGGCACGGGCCTGTTCTTCATGCGCGTGCGCTTCGCCTGCGGCGACCACGGCGAAGCGGTGTTGCGCGAGGAACTCAAGACCTTCGCCGCCGGCTTCGGCATGAACCTGCAGCTGCACGCCGCCGCGGAGCCGATGAAGACGGTGATTCTGGTCAGCAAGGAAGGCCACTGCCTCAACGACCTCCTGTTCCGCTGGAAGAGCGGCCTCCTGGCCATCGACGTGCGCGCGATCATCTCGAACCACCGCGACTTCTACCAGCTGGCCGCGAGCTACAACGTGCCGTTCCACCACATCCCGGTGACGGCCGCGACCAAGCCACAGGCCGAAGCCAAGCAGCTCGAAATCATCGAGGCCGAGGGCGCCGAACTGGTGGTGCTCGCGCGCTACATGCAGGTCCTCAGCAACGACCTTTGCAAGAACCTGGCGGGCCGCGCGATCAACATCCATCACTCGTTCCTGCCCAGCTTCAAGGGTGCCAAGCCCTACTACCAGGCGCACGATCGCGGCGTGAAGCTGATCGGCGCCACCGCCCACTACGTGACGGCCGACCTCGACGAGGGCCCGATCATCGAGCAGGACGTGGCCCGCGCCGACCACACCGACACCGTCGAAGACCTCACGGCCCGCGGCCGCGACACCGAGAGCCAGGTGCTGGCCCGCGCAGTGAAGTGGCACAGCGAGCACCGCGTGCTGCTGAACGGACACCGGACGGTCGTGTTCCGCTGAGCACTACCGGCGGCCGGCGTCTTCTCCATAAAAGAAAATGCCCGCGGAACCGGCTCGGCCGGTGCCGCTGGCATTTGCCCTTGTGGCCTTGTGAGGGACAGGCCAGAGAGCGGCGCGACATGCGCGCCGCCCCCGAAGATCAATTGCGGTTCGGGTTGTTCGGACGGCTGTCGTAGCGGTTCGGCACGCCATCGCCGTCGCGGTCCCAGCGGCCGCGGTTGTATTCCCAGCGGCCGTTGTTCTCACGCCATTCCGGTGCGCGATACGCATAGCCCGGACGAGCGCGCACATAGGTGCCGCGGACCCACACGTGGTGGCCGCGCTTCCATTCATAGTGCCCCGGCGCCCACACATAGCCACGGCGCGGCGGCGGCACGCGTTCCGCACGCGGCGGCGGCGGTGCGACCTGGATAACCACCGGCTGCGCTTGCGCCGTCGTGGGAATGGTCATTGCCGCGCCCATCGACAGCAGCGAAGCGGCGCCAATGGAAAGGGTGATTGCGAGTTTTTTCATGGGAAGCTCCTCATGAGTGGTTGGAGCCTTCATGCTGATCGGCCCATGTGAAGGCCCTGTAAGCCTTACACGAAATCTTGTGTAAAGCTGTTTCGCTACCTTTTGGGGTACTTTCGGCGCATTCGCCGCACTTACTCCTGCAATTCCTTCAGGTCGATGGCCGCGGCCATCGCGGCGTGGCCGGCCTTGTTGGGGTGCAGGTGATCGCCGTTGTCGAACTGCGGATTCAACGCCTGCGGGTCCGCGGGATCGCGCAGCACGGCATCGAAATCGATCACGCCATCCACGTCATGGCGACCGCGGATCCAACGATTGACCGCGTTGCGCATGGCCTCGTTGCCCTCGTTCCAGTACGGCGTATTGCGGAACGGCGGCACGGTGCCGAGCAGCACCTTGATGCCCTTGGCGCGCGCCTGCTTCACCAGCTGCTGCAGCCCGTCGGTGATGCGCTCGGCGGTCGGAAGATCATGCACCGTGTCCGGGTTCCCGGGCACGCCCAGGAACACGCTGCGGCCGATGTCGTTGGTGCCCAGCAGCACGATCGTGTGCGTCACGCCGCTCTGCCCCAACGCATCGCGCGCGAAACGCGAAAGCCCGTGGGGCCCGATGCCATCGACCAGCAGGCGGTTGCCGCCGATGCCGGCATTGAGCACCGACACCTCGTGCGCCGCCTGCGGGCTGTCGCGCAGCCGGGTGGCCAGCATGTCGGGGTACGCGCCATCGCCGGACTCGCCGCCGCCCGCGGTGATCGAGTCGCCGAACGCGACCACGGTGCGGACGGACTTCGTGGTCAACACGTCCAGGCCCGTCACGATGTGGTTCATCGGGAGCGTCGTTGCACCCTGCAATTTCGATGCTGTCACGGCATTGCCCGGCGCGACCCAGCTCGTGTCGACGGAGAGCAGGTGCACCGTGCCATAAGGCGTTTCGCGGTCGAAGAAAGCGCTGACCGCCATGGTCTGCCCGGCCTCGATCTTCAGGTCGACGCCATCGCTCCACGCCTCCGCACCGGGTGCGATGGTCAAGCTGCCGCGACCGCCGAAGCGCAGCACCCGCAACGTCGACGGAGAAATCGCATCGGCGCCCGTGCTGCGCGCCACGCTCGCGGCCGCGATGCGCAACGGCGCCTTGCCGAAGCGGTTGGAAAAACGAATGCGGATGCGCTCGCCGCCGAGCGTGGGTGCCAGTTGCTGGCGCAGCGTCTGCCCGCGGAACTGATCGCCGCCGGGTGCGGGCTTGTGCGCCACGGCCGGGTTCGCAGCCAGCTCGCGAAAGTCCATCGGTGCCACGGCCCAACTACCGACCCAGTGCGCGTCGGCGGGTTGCTTCGGGCGGTGGTCGGGCTGCACGGCCTGCACGCCGACCGCCAACACGGCGAGGCACAGCGCGGCGACCCAATGCGCCAGTGCCACTTCGCGAAGGCGCAACAGCCAGCGGGAAACGAGATTCATGCGTGCAAAGCGGCTCAGTTTACGGAGCCGTCTTGCCCTCTGGCGCGACGGGGTCTAGCGCGTGGTTACCAAGTGTCTATATAGGGAGAAACACGTGCTGCTGCACGCGTGGCGGAAGCCAAACCACGCACCAGCCAGGTGCGGGTCTCGGCCGGATCGATGACCGCATCGATCTCCAGCGTCTGCGCCATGTGAATCGCCTCGCCGTTCGCGTACTGCTGCGCCACGAGCTTCTTGAAGAGCGCGTCGCGCTCCACGCCCTCGGGCACCGCCGCAAGTTCCTTGCGAAAGCCCAGGCGCACCGCGCCTTCGAGTCCCATCGCGCCGAACTCGCCCGTGGGCCAGGCGACGGTGAACACCGGCGCATCGAAGCCGCCGGCCGTCATCGCCTGCGCGCCGAGGCCGTAGCCCTTGCGCAGCACGACCGCGAAGAAGGGCACGCGCAGGTGCGACGCCACCATGAACATGCGACAGACGTGGCGCACCTGGGCCTGTGCCTCGATCTCGGGGCCGACCATGAAGCCCGGCGTGTCGCACAGCGAGACGATGGGCAGCCCGTGCGCGTTGCACAGCTGCATGAAGCGCGCAGACTTGTCCGCGGCCTCCACGTCGATCGCGCCGCCGAGGTGGTGCGGGTTGTTGGCCATGAGGCCGACCGGCCGGCCCTCGATGCGTGCGAGCGCGGTGATGATGCCGGCGCCGAAGCCCGCGCGCAACTCGAGCAGCGAGCCGGTATCGGCCACGCCGCGCATCGCCGCGCGCACGTCGTACACGCGCAAGCGGTTCTCGGGCACCACATGGCGCAGCGTGCGCGGATCGGCGCAGTGCCAGTCGGCGACCGGGCCCTGGAAGTACGAGAGGTATTGCTTCGCCGCGGCGACTGCGGCGGCTTCGTCTTCCACGAGGATGTCGATCACGCCGTTGCGCGACTGCACGCTGCTCGGCCCGATCTGCTCCGGCGCGAACGTGCCGAGCCCGCCGCCTTCGATCATCGCGGGCCCGCTCATGCCGATGTTGCTGCCGCGCGTGGCGATGATCACGTCCGCGCAACCCAGCAGCGCCGCATTCCCGGCGAAGCAGCGGCCATGCACGATGCCGACCACGGGCACCTTGCCCGAGAGCGCCGCGAACTGGCTGAAGGTGTGGTTGTTCAAGCCCGCGACGATGGGCATGTCGGTGTCGCCCGGCCGGCCGCCGCCGCCCTCGGCGAACAGCACCACGGGCAGCTTCAGCTGGTGCGCCACCGCCAGCAGCCGGTCGGTCTTGTGGTGGTTGCGCATGCCCTGCGTGCCGGCAAGCACCGTGTAGTCGTAAGCCAGCACGGCGCAGCGCGATTTCTCGGGGCCGAACTGCTTCGCGTTGATGCTGCCGAGGCCCGTCACCATGCCGTCGGCCGGCGTGTTGGCGATCAGGTCTTCGAGCGTGCGGCGGCGCGTCTGCGCGGCAATGGCGAGTGCGCCGTATTCGATGAAGTTGCCGGGGTCGGCGGCGGTGTCGCACAGGTCCGCGATGTTCTCGCGCGCGGTGCGGCCGCCTTGTGCGTGGCGCTTGTCTACGGCCGGCTTGCGGTTGACGTCGAGCGTGGGTGCGTGGCGGTCGATCACCTTCTGCAGATCGGGGCGAATCGCATCGAGGTCGTGCTCGGTGCGCGCCTCGGCCTCGACGGCCTGCGCATCGACGGCCTCCAGCCGCACCAGCGACTGGCCTTCGACGAGATAGTCGCCGGGCTCCGCGAGGAGCGCGACCACGCGGCCTGCACACGGCGCGTGGAGAAGGTGCTCCATCTTCATGGCTTCGAGCACACCGAGCTGCGCGCCGGCCGGAAGCACGTCGCCGACGGCCACTTCGAACTGCACCAGCTTGGCGGGCATCGGGGCTTTGATAGTCAAGCCATCGTCCGGCTCATCGGCCACGGACGTTGCGGCCTGCGCAGCGACGGGGGCAGTTGCCCTCGCGTGCTTTTCAAGCGATGCAGCAGCAGCCAGCAGATCGCCCAGATGCGCCTCGACGAAGCGCGTGTGCACCGCCTGCGTCGCGAACTCGGGCCGCGCGGCGATGGCACACAGCAGCGGGAGATTGGTGGCGATGCCGTCGATGCGGCACTCGTCCAGCGCGCGCAGCGAACGCCGCAGCGCGTCGGCAAAGTTCGGCGACGGCGAATGCACGATCAGCTTGGCGAGCAGCGTGTCGTAGTGCGGCGAAGGTGCGAGGCCTGCATAGCCGTGTGTATCGACGCGCACGCCCGGACCGCTCGGCAGATCGAAGCGTGCGAGCGAGCCGCCCGATGGCCGCGCATGGCCTTGCGCGTCCAGCGTCTCGGCGTTGATGCGCCACTGCACCGCGAAGCCGCGCTGCGGCGCCGTGCGGTCGGCTTCCACGCCCAACGCATTCAGCGATTGGCCCGCAGCCACCGCGATCTGCAGTTGCACCAGGTCCAGCCCGGTGACGGCCTCGGTCACCGTGTGCTCGACCTGCAGCCGCGGATTCGCCTCGATGAAGACGAAGGGCAACGTCGCCGATGCCGCATCGACAAGAAATTCGAAAGTGCCAAGGCCGCGATAACCCACCGCCTTCGCCATGCGCAGCGCAGCCTGCGTGACCTGCGCGCGCAACGCCTCCGGCAGCGAAGGACTGGGCGCGATCTCCACCAGCTTCTGGAAGCGCCGCTGCAACGTGCATTCGCGCTCGCCGAGGCTCGCCACGGCCTGCCCGTCGCCCAGCACCTGCACCTCGATATGCCGCGCGTTGCGCATCAGCCGTTCGACGTACACGCCCTCGATGCCGAACGCCGCCTTGGCCTCGGACATGCAGCGCGCATGCGCTTCGGGCAGTTCCTCGGCATTCAGCACCGCGCGCATGCCGCGCCCGCCGCCGCCGCCGATGGCCTTGACCATCACGCCCGCGCCCTGTGCATGCTGCTCGGCGAAGAAGGCCTGTGCCTCTGCGAGCGTCACGGCACCGGCGCTGCCGGGCATCACGGGCACGTCGCATTGCGTGGCGAGTTCGCGTGCGCGCGCCTTGTCGCCGAACAGGCCCAGTTGTTCAGGCGTCGGCCCGATGAAGACCAGCCCCGCATCCGCGCAGGCCTGTGCGAAATCCGCACGTTCGCTGAGGAAACCGTAGCCGGGATGCACCGCATCGCAACCCTGCGCCTTCGCGACCGCGATCAGCGCAGCCACGTTGAGATACGCAGACGGCCCGGTCGCATCGAGCGCCACCGCCACGTCGGCCAGTTGCACATGAAGCGCCGCAGCATCGTCGCGCGCATGCACCGCCACGCTGGCAATACCCAGGTCGCGCAGGGCGCGCACCAGCCGCACGGCGATCTCGCCGCGGTTGGCAATCAAAACTTTGGAGAACACGCGATGTCTTTCAGTTCTTGTCTTTGAGCAGCCGGCGCAGCACCTTGCCGGCGCCCGTTGTGGGCAATGCATCGATGAAGCTCACGGCGCGCGGCGCCTTGTAGCTCGCCATGTTCTCGCGCGACCAGGCGATGAGCGCGTCGGCATCGAGCTGCGCATCTGGCTTCCGCACGATGAACGCCTTCACCACCTCGCCCTTCTCGGCATCGGGCTGCGCGATCACCGCGGCCTGCGCCACCGCGGGATGCTTGATGAGGATGGTCTCGACCTCTTCCGGGAACACGCTGTAGCCCGAGACCTTGATCATTTCCTTGAAGCGGCCGATGAAGGTGAGGTAGCCGTCCGCATCGAGCTTGCCCATGTCGCCGGTGTGCACCCAGCCGTTGCGCAACGTGGCCGCGGTGGCCTCGGGCTTGTTCCAGTAGCCCTTGAAGACGCCCGGGCTGGTGAGCACGATCTCGCCGACTTCGCCGGTGGGCATGTCGGCACCCGTGTCGGCATCGAGGATGCGGATCGTCACGCCCGGCACCGCGATGCCTTGCGTGCCCCAGCGCGGCGCATGGTGCGGCGTGTAGGTGTCGCAGGTGTGGGTTTCGCTCAGGCCGTAGGCGGCCTCGAACGAGGTGCAGTTCGCAGCATGCGAGCGCCACTGCGCGGCGAGCGGTTCGGTGAAGGTGATGCCGAAGCTGGTCACCGGGTTCATCTGGAGGCTCGACAGGTCGAAGCCCGCGATGTCTGGCACCTGCATGCACGCCACGTTCATCGGCGCGATGCTGTACCACCAGCTCACCTTGTGCGCGGCAATGGCCTGCAGCACCGCACGCGGATCGAAGCGGTGCAGCAGCACAGAGGTGGCACCGCTCAACACCGGCACGTTGACGCCCATCAGCATGCCTGCGATGTGATACAGCGGTGCGATGGAGAGCAGCACGTCGTCCGGGCGCACGCCGTTGCAGTCGACCACCGCGCGCGTCTTGAAGAGCGCATTGCCGTAGCTCAGCATCGCGCCCTTGGGCAAGCCCGTGGTGCCCGAGGTGTAGGTCATGAGCGCGACATCGTCCATATCGATGGCCACGGGCTCCGGCTTCGCACCGGACTTCATCACCGCGAGGAAGTCTTCGCAATCGTCGGGCACGTTGCGCTGCGTCTTCTGTTCGGCAGAAAGCTCGGCCGGCAGGTCGAGCACCGCGGACGCGGGCAAGAGGTCTGCGTAGTGCACCACGAACACATGCGCGAGCGCGCTCTCGGACTGCACCTTGCGCACCACCGGCAGCAGAGATGCGGCCGCGACGATCACGCGCGCCTTCAGGTCGTTGACCTGGTAGGCGAGCTCGTGTTCCTTGTTGAGCGGGCCGCTCGGGCAAACGATGGCGCCGATCTTCTGGATGCCGAAGTGCGCGACCAGGTACTGCGGGCAGTTGTTGAGAAAGAGCACCACCGGCTCGCCCTTCGCAACGCCGATGGCCTGCAGCCGCGCGGCGAAGGCATCGCTCGCGCGGTCGAGTTCGGACCAGCTCATCGCGTGGCCGTACCAGATGCAGGCGGCGCGCTCGCCGCGGTCTCGCGCATGGGTGCGCAGGTATTCGTGCAAGGGTTGTTGCGGACGATCGGGCAGTGTCTCCATGGCGTCTCTTTCTCAGGGTTATCGATAGCCGCCTGCACGGGGCAGGCGCTTGCCAATGGGTGCATGGTGCACGAACAATCCTACCCATGGGTATAACTTCCGCGACACGGCACAAACCCTCTGGGTCCGACACGCAGCCGCCGGCCACCACGGCGCAACCGCACCTGCCGCAGGGCACGGGCCGCCAGCGCGCCGCGACGCAGAGCACCGACACGCAGCGCGAACGCATCCTGCAGGCGGCCGCGCAGCTCTTTGCCGCACAGGGCTACGCCAACACGACGATGGCGCAGATCGTGCGCGCGCTGGGCGTGACCAAGCCCTTCGTGTACTACTACTTCCGCGACAAGCAGGAGATCTTCGAGACACTCTCCTGGCGCCCGGCGGTCGACTGCTTCACCGCGCTCGACTTCGCGGCCGACGACCCGCGCCGCGCCAGCGAGAAGGTGCTCGAGGGCATCGAACGGCTGATCCGCGCGACCATCGCGCACCACCCTGTCGCCTTCTTTCCGTACCGCGAGCCGCAGGTGTACCGGCCCGAATACATCGCGGCGCAGAAGAAGCTCGCGCATCACTTCTACGACCTCTTGTGCCCGCTGCTCGAAGAGGCGCGGCGCGACGGCGACCTCGACTTCGGCGAAACCAAGATCACCGCGCTCGCGGCCTGCAGCCTGCCGGGCTTTCTCTACAGCTGGTATCGCCCCGGCGGCCGGCTGTCGCCCGACGAGGTGGTGGCCGAGCTCACGAAGCTCGCGAGTCGCGTGATCGGGCTACGCGCGAGAGACTGAATACCAACCTCCGGAGACACACCATGAAGCTCAAGAAGGCGCCCCTGGCGCGGATCGCCCTTGCCTCGCTGTTTTGCATCGCGGGTGCCACGCACGCGCAGCAGCCGACCTACAAGATCGCCTACATCGATCCGCTCTCGGGCCCGTTCGCCAACGTCGGCGAGCTGATGCTGATGCACACGCAGTACGCGATCGAGGACATCAACGCCAAGGGCGGCGTGCTCGGCGGCACCAAGCTGCAACTGCTGCAGTTCGACAGCAAGCTCTCGGCGCAGGAAAGCCAGAGCGCGCTGCAGGCCGCCATCGACCAGGGCGCCAAGGCCATCGTCACGGGCGGCTCGGGTTCCTCGGTGGTCACGGCGCTGGTGCAGTCGGTGGCGCGCTGGAACCAGCGCAACCCGGGCCAGGAGCTGATCGTGCTGAACCACTCCTCCATCGACCCCGAGATGACCGGCAAGGGCTGCAGCTTCTGGCACTTCCAGACCGAGGCCAACACGGCGATGAAGATGAAGGCGCTGGCCAACTACATCAAGAAGACGCCCGATGTGAAGAAGGTCTACCTGCTCAACCAGGACTACGCGCACGGCAAGCAGTGGGCCAGCTACGGCCGTCAGATGGTGGGCCTCGCACGGCCCGACATCGAGTTCGTGGGCGAGGCGCTGCATCCCATCGGCCGCGTGAAGGACTTCGCGCCCTACATCGCCAACATCCGCCAGAGCGGTGCCGATTCGGTCATCACCGGCAACTGGGGCCAGGACATGACGCTGCTGCTCAAGGCCGCGGGCGACGCGGGCTACAACCTGCGCTACTTCAACCACAGTGCGGGCTCGGTGCCGGGCACGGTCACCGCGGTGTCGCAGGCCAAGACGGGACAGCTCACCTGGGTGGCCGAATGGCATCCGGGCCAGGCCGATACGCCGAAGACCGATGCGCTGGCCAAGGCCTACAAGACCAAGACCGGCAAGGACTTCCTCGCGCCGCGCATCGACATGACGCCGCGCCTGCTGGCACTGGCCATCAACAAGGCCGGCAGCGCCGACACCGTGAAGGTGGCCCGCGCGCTCGAGGACCTGACTTTCGACTCGGTGGTCGGGCCTGTGCGCATGCGCGCCGAAGACCACCAGCTGCTGCTGCCGCAGGTGGTCAACACCATCGCGCCGGTGGACGGCAAGGCAGTGAAGGTGGGCTGGGAAGGTACGAACTATGGTTTTCGCACCGATGCGGTCTACACGGGCAACGAGCTGGCGCAGGGCACGGAGTGCAAGATGGCCAGGCCCTGAGCAGCCTATGAGGGACGCAAGCAATTTCTAGGGGAAACCCCGTCCTTCCTGCCCCCTGTGCCGTCGGGATACTCCGGGTGATACCTCACGGATTTCCGAAGCGGGTCCATTCCAAAGGCACAACACCAAATGGCAGGCAAAAACTCGCTCTATCCGATCCCGCATCCGGCGAAGAAACCCTTCGTCGGCAACCTGCTGTCGATCGGCTCCGACTCCCCCGTGCTCGACATGTGGAAGATCGCGCAGGACCTGGGCGGCATCTACTGGCTCGACATGCCGGGCATGCCGGTGATCGTGGTGTCGTCGCCCGCGCTGGTCGACGAGCTCTGCGAGGAAGCCCGCTTCGACAAGAGCACGCGCGGCGCATTGCGCCGGCTGCGCGCCGCGTCGCACGGCCTCTTCACCTCCGACACGCACGAGGAAACGTGGTCCAAGCCGCACAACATCCTCCTGGCCAACTTCAGCCAGCGCGCGATGCAGGCCTACCACCCGATGATGCTGGACATCGCGGGCCAACTGGTCACCAAGTGGGAGCGCCTCAATTTCGACGAAGAGGTGGACGTGGTGCGCGACATGACCGCGCTCACGCTGGACACCATCGGCCTGTGCGGTTTCGGCTACCGCTTCAATTCGTTCTACCGCGAGGGCTTCCACCCCTTCGTCGATGCGATGGTGCGCACGCTGGAGACGGTGCAGAACCGCCGCGGCCTGCCGCTCGAAGAGCTCATGCTCAAGAAGGAGCTCGCGCAGCAGCGCAAGGACATCCGCTACATGCACAAGATGGTGGAAGACATCATCGAGGAGCGTCGCGCGAGCGGTGCCGACATCGCCACCAAGCCCGACCTCCTGAGCTACATGATCGCGGGCGTGGACAAGAAGAGCGGCGAGCAGCTCACCGACAAGATGATCCGCGACGAGTGCATCGAATTCCTCATCGCGGGTCACGAGACCACCAGCGGCCTGCTCTCCTTCGCGATCTACTTCCTCCTGAACAACCCGGAGGCAATGGCCAAGGCGCAGGCCGAGGTCGACAGCGTGTTCGGCGGCGACACCTCGCAGAAGCCCACCTATGCGCAGGTCAACCGGCTGCAGTACGTGATGCAGGTGCTCAAGGAGTCGCTGCGCATGTTCCCGACCGCACCGGCAATTTCGATGCGCGCGAAGGAAGACACGACCATCGGCGGCCAGTACACGATCAAGAAGAACAACATGGTCATCATGCATGCGCTCGCGCTGCATCGTGACAAGGGCATCTGGGGCGAGAACGCCGACCGGTTCGACCCCGACAACTTCAGCCGCGAAGCCGAGCGCGAGCGGCCGGTGAATGCCTTCAAGCCCTTCGGCAACGGGCAGCGCGCCTGCATCGGGCGGCAGTTCGCGCTGCAGGAAGCCGTGCTCACGCTGGGCATGATCCTGCAGCGCTTCAACCTGGTCGATCACACGGGCTACAAGCTCAAGATCAAGGAAGCGCTGACGATCAAGCCGGAGAACTTCAAGATCAAGGCGCTGCTGCGCGACCCGGCCTCGCGTCCGCGCAGCAACAACGGCGAGGCGAACGCCACGCCGGACGCACCCGCCAAGCCCGTTGCGCGCAAGCCCCAGGCGGCGCGCCACGGCACCTCGCTGCTGGTGCTGCAGGGCTCCAACCTCGGCACCGCCGAAGACCTCGCGCGCCAACTGGCAGAGGCCGGCGAGCTGCGCGGCTTCTCCACGCAGGTGGCCTCGCTCGACGACTATGCCGAGCGCCTGCCGGCCAATGGCGCGGTGGCCATCGTCTGCGCCTCGTACAACGGCGTGGCGCCCGACAACGCGGCCGAGTTTCACCGCTGGCTCGACAAGGCCGACGACGCGCTCAACGGCGTGCGCTTCAGTGTGTTCGGCTGCGGCAACACCGACTGGGCCGCGACCTATCAAGCGGTGCCGCGCAGCATCGACGAGCGGCTCGAAGCGCTGGGCGCCACGCGCGTGCATCCGCGCGGCGAAGGCGATGCGCGCGAGGACATGGACGGCGCCTTCCAGGACTGGAGCGATGCGCTCTGGCCCGAGCTGGTGAAGGCCTTCGGCATCAAGGCCGGCGCCGACACGCCAGCCGAGGCCGAGCCGCTCTACACGCTCGAGGAACTGCCGCCACCACAGAAGAATGCACTGGTCGATGCACTGGGCGCCGTGGCGCTGCGCGTTATCGAGAACCGCGAACTGCAAAGCCCCGGCAACGATGCCGGGAACAGCCGCTCCACGCGCCACGTCGAGCTGATGCTGCCCGAGGGCGTGAACTACGTGCCCGGCGACCACCTGAGCGTGGTGCCGCGCAACAGCCCCGCGCAGGTCGAACGCACGATGGCACGCTTCGGCTTCGACCGCTCGGCGCACGTGCGCCTTTCGGCCGTGCCGGGCCGCAAGACCGCGCTGCCGGTGGACCAGGTCATCGCGGTCGATCGCCTGCTGGGCGACTACGTCGAACTGCAGGACGTGGCCACGCGCAAGCAGATCGCCACGCTCGCGGCGTACACCGAGTGCCCCTTCACCAAGCCGAAGCTGCTCGCGCTCTCGGGCAGCGACGAAGCCTCGCAGGCCGCCTACAAGGCCGAGGTGCTGCACAAGCGCAAGTCGCTGCTCGAACTGCTCGAAGAACACCGCGCCTGCCAGGTGCCGTTCGCGGTGTTTTTGGAGATGCTGTCGCCGCTCTCGCCGCGCTATTACTCGATTTCGTCGTCGCCTTCGATGACGCCGGGCCGCTGCAGCGTGACCGTGGGCGTGGTGAGCGAGCCCGCGCTCTCGGGCAACGGCATCTTCGAAGGCGTGTGCTCCAACTACCTGGCACGCGCCGAGGCGGGCGACACGGTGCACGGCGTGATCCGCGAGACCACGGCCGAGGGCTTCCGCCTGCCGGAGGACGCCAACCGTCCGCTGATCATGGTCGGCCCCGGCACCGGCCTCGCGCCGTTCCGCGGCTTCCTGCAGGAACGCGCGGCGCAGGTCGAGCGCGGCGAGGCGCTGGGCGAGGCGATGCTGTTCTTCGGCTGCCGCCACCCCGAGCAGGATTTCATCTACGCCGAAGAGCTGCAGGCCTGGTCGCACCGCGGGCTGATGAAGCTGCACACCGCCTTCTCGCGCTCGGGCGAGCGCAAGGTGTATGTGCAGGACCTGATCCGCGAGCAGGCCGCGGCCGTGTGGAAGCTGCTCGAAGCGGGCGGCGTGATCTACGTGTGCGGCGACGGTTCGCGCATGGAGCCCGACGTGCGGCGCACGCTGACCGACATCGCGCGCGAGCACGGCCACGACAGCAACGCCTGGATGGACAAGATGATTGCCGACCAGCGCTACGTGCTGGACGTGTGGGCGGGGAGTTGAACTAGGCGCTCAGCGCCGCGGCATGGTCCTGGAACGTGCCGCGGATCTGCCAGCCGTCCGGCGTGAGCGCGATCACCTTGTCCGAGAGGCCGTGCTCCCTGGCCTGCACCTTGATGTCGGCCGCGGTCGCGCACATGAGGTCGAGCATCGTCTTGGCCGTGAGTTGCTGTCCCGCGAGCTGGCGCTTGGCGCCGCTGTCCATGAAATAGACCGTGTTCCGGCTCGGCACGACCGCGAGCAGTTCGCCTTCGAACCCCTCCGACAGCCTTTCCCATACACCGGGCAGCAGCAGCGTGGAGGCTTCGAACTCGTCGCCCGCCACCAGGGCCTTGTACATGACGAGGTCTTGCGCGCCGATGTTCGCGCCCGCCTTGCGGATCAGGTTCTCGACCGCCAGTTCGTGGAGCTCTTGCGCGTCGAGACCCAGTTCGTCCATGCGTTCCTGCGTGAGCGGAACGGGCTGCGCGGGTTCATCGATGGCATAGGTCACCAGCAGGCCCGCGTCTCCGGCCAGGGGATAGGCCACGGGTGTCTGCGCCTCCCGGTTGCCGCCCTGTGCTTCGATGCGGTCGAGCATCGGCTGGACCGTATCGAGAAAGCTGACATGCTTGATGCGCGGATAGATCCGGGGTGGATTCGGCTTCATGGTGCCCGGATTGTTCGGACGGCCCCACGGCGCAACAAGTGCAGGAAGTCATGGGTCGAAATAAAAAAGCCGGCAGTTGCCGGCTTCAGGATATTCCCCGATTGGTTCACAGATCGCGGTCGGGGTCGGGATAGACCAGTGGCCCGAGGAGCCCGCGATTGAACGGCTTCCACTCGCCCTCGGGCTGCGCCAGCCGGTCGGCCACCGCATAGAGCACCGCGGGATGCGCGCCGAGCCCCAGGTGACTGGCCATCACTTCGATGTTTTCCGACTGCGGGCCGGTCTTCTCGATGCTGCAGCGCCAGGCGACGACGCCGTCGGTGCGGCTGAAGATCGAGGTGGTCGGCACCGGCGGCGTGGGCTGCACGAACTTCATGCGGCGCGGGTCGTGCGAGCTCTGGCCGCTCACGCCTTCGTACACGCGCCAGGCGTTGGTCGCGCGCGGGCTGCCGGAGAACGGGCTGCCCAGCGTGATGACGTTGCGGATCAGGCCCGAGTGGGCCGAGGCCAGTAGCCGGGCATAGACGCCGCCGAGGCTCCAGCCGATCACGCTGACCTTCTGGCCGCTCTTGTCATTCAGGGTCTTGAGCAGCTCGACCATGCCGTCTTCCACGCCTTCGCGCGGACCGAGGTTGCGGCCCAGGCCCCAGCCGTGAGCGTCGTAGCCGCGGCTCGACAGGTAGCGGCGCAGCAGCAGCGTGGAAACATCGCTCGCCACCAGGCCCGGCAGCACGAGCACCGGATGCCCGTCGCCGCGCGGCGTGAGCTGCAGGAGCGGCCACATGGCGATGCCGGCGCCCGTTTCCCAGAGGGCGCGTGCTTCGGCCAGCAGCAGCAGGCGCGAGGGCGGCGCGATGTGATCGTGGGTGGCGGTGGTCATGGAGGCGGCTTCCTTTCGGGTTTTCTCTTTTATAGGACGAGCATGAGGGGCCATGGTTGCACTCTCCCGTCGGACGACATCGTCATTTATCCGAGGTATTTGCCCCTCAGGTAATCAAGGTAAGCCCTCGATTCGCTGGAAACATACGGAGAAACCAGCGTGAGCGTGTAGAAAGCCGCCAAACCGGGATCGGCCTGCGCGAGGGCATCGCGCCCGGGCACCAGCCGCTCGAACGACAGCCAGCAGGTGGTGGTGAACACCATCTGCAGCGCGAGGATGCGCGCCTGCTCGGCGCTGGTCTCGATCACGCCCGAGGCGACGAGCCCTTCGCACAGCGTTTGCGCAGCGAGCAGGTTCTGCGCGGTGAGCGCCTGCGCGCGCTGGCCCAGGGCCGGGTACTCGCTGGCCAGGAAGGCCATGTCGCGGTAGATGAAGCGGTATTCGTCGATGGCCTCGAAGCGCAGGTGCAGCGCGAGCCAGAGGTCGTCGATGGCGGAGATCGGCGACGAGGAGCTGTTGAGGGTTTCGAGCCGTTGCTCGAAGCGCCGGAACAGCCACTCGACGATCAGCTGCTTGGCCTTGAAGTGGTAGTGCAGGTTGCCGGGGCTGATGCCGAGCTCGGCGGCGATCTTGTGCGTCGACACGGCCGCAAGGCCTTCCGCGTTGAACAGCGCGAGGCTGGTCTGCAGGATGCGATCGCGCGTGGTGTTGGAGCTGGCCACAACCGGGTTGCGTTGTCGTCGCTCAGCGTTGCTTGGTGCCGCGGCGCGGGCTGTCGCTGCCTTCGAGTTGCGCGAGGCGTTCGCGCAGGTGCGCCACCTCGTCGCGCAGGGCCTGCACTTCTTCCGCGCTCGGCATGCCCAGGCGTTGCAAGGCGGTGGCGACGCGCTGGTCGAACACGTCCTCGAACTTGCGGATGCCGAAGCTGTCGAGGCTCGGAAAGCCGCGGGTGAGCGCGGCCTTGGCAGCCGCCGCATCGACCTTGCCCTGCCCGATGCCGAGCAGGCCTTCGATCACGTTGGCCTGGCGCTTGGCGACGTCGCTGCGCACGTTGTCCAGCGCCTTGAGGCCGGCACGCAGCAGGCCTTCGGCCTTGCTGGGTGCAGCTGCCTCGGCCTTCTTCGCCGCGGGGGCCGCCTTGCGGGGCGCCGCGGCTTTCTTTCCAGCCGGAGCCTTGGCCGGAGCTTTCTTCGCAGGCGTCGCCTTCTTCTTCAACTTTGCAGTTTCGTCAGTGCGGGTCGCCATTCAGTAATGCTCCAGATAGCAGAAAGAGAAAGAGGCGCAGAGCGCCTCGGGGGTCAGGCCGCCTTGCGGGCAGCAGCGCGGCGAACCGGCTTCTTGGCGACGGGCGCCTTGGCCTTCACGGTGCGCACGGGCTTGGCAGCTTCGCCGGCCACGCGGGTTTCGATTTGCTTGGCGCCGGCAGCGATGCGGTCGGCGATCTGCACCGAGACGGTGGCGATCGGCTGGTTGATGGCGGTCAGCGTGTTCAGCACCGAGGTGGCAACCGGCGATTCGACGCGGGCCACGCGGCCGGCGACGGTTTCGATGCCGCTGGTGGTGCCGGCTGCAACGCGGTCCATCACCGAGACGATGCGGCCGGTGTCGATGTCCAGGCGGTTGGCCAGGAAGCCGTTGACCTTCTCTTGCGCGCCGATCAGGTTGGCCTTGATCTGTTCGCTCACCAGGGGAATCTGGCGGCTGCCCAGGAAGTTGCTGTAGCGCGTGGCGGCGCCGCCCAGGAGGCGATGCACGCCGGTGCGGTAGGCGCCGACCAGGGTCTTGCCCGCGTCGTTGTATTGGCCGACGACGTGGATGGCTGCGGAAGCGAGGGTGGTTTGCGTGGACATGATGAAGATTTCCTTGAAGTTGAATGGGTCGCTGGATGCGATGGGCCCATCTTCTTCCGAAGGGCCTAGGCCTGCAAAACTAGAACCGTCGGAAAACTAGTCCAACTGCCCCAATTTTCGGGCCCGGCGCCTTCTACACCCCTTCGATCATGCGGCGGCCGCCCTGGGAGCGCTGGCTCGCTTGGCCGGTACGGCCTTTCGGGCTACGGGCTTGGCGGTCGTCTTGATGGCGGTCTTGGCAGCGACCTTCTTGGCAGGCGCCTTCTTCGCCGGGGCCTTGGCCGCAGCCTTGGCCGGC
This sequence comes from Variovorax boronicumulans, assembly GCF_030812215.1. GTDB lineage: Bacteria > Pseudomonadota > Gammaproteobacteria > Burkholderiales > Burkholderiaceae_C > Variovorax > Variovorax boronicumulans_C. Next base: position 39,603 of record NZ_JAUSSG010000015.1, read on the forward strand.
GCGGGTTTCTTGCCCGCCGCACTCACCGGTGCCTTCTTGCGCGCGGCCGGCTTCTTCACTTCGGGGGCCTCCGGCGCAGGCTCGGCGACAGGTGCGGGCTTGGGTGCCGTGACGCCAGCGGCGGACGGATGCTTCTGCGTCAGGTCCATCAGGAGCTTGTGCTCGGCCAGCATGTAGTCGCCGATCTCGGTGATGTCGGGCACCGCGCGGCGGCAGGCGATGAGGCCGTAGTCCATGCGGCCGTTGTAGCTCTGCACCGTGACGTTGAGCGCCGTGCCGTGGCTGGCGATCGACACCGGGTAGTAGCAGGTGACCAGCGCGCCCGCGAAGTACATCGGGAACGGCGCGCCCGCCACATTGGAGATGGCCACGTTGGCCGCCGGCGGCAGCAGGTTCACGAGCCCCGAGCGGCCGACCATCGAGGCGATGCCCGACACGAGCCACGGCGCGGCGAAGGTCGGGAAGTCGTCCAGGATCACCGCCTTGAAGCGGTTCATTGTCGACTTGGAGCTGTTCGACGACGCATTGATCGCCTTCAGCCGCTGGATCGGGTCGGTGATGTCGGTCGCCAGGCTCACCAGGATCATGCTGGCCTGGTTGTTGGCCGTGTCGTCGCCCGCTTCGCGCAGGCTCACCGGCACGCCGGCCACCAGCGGCTTGGCGGGCAGCTCGTTGTTGTCGGCCAGGTAGTGGCGCAGCGCACCGGCCACGGTGGCCATGACCACGTCGTTGAGCGACACGCCGAAGTGCTTGGCGATGTACTTGGTCTCGGCCAGCGAGATGGTGCGGCCGGCAAAGGTGCGCTGGTTGGTGATCGACACGTTGAGCGAGGTGCGCGGAGCGAAGAGGTTGAACTTCTTCGGCGCGGTGGCCGTGGCCTTCTCGGCCGCCTTCTCGTCGGGCTTGGCCAGGCCGCTGATGGCCCGTGCGATGGCGGGCGCCATCTTGAAGAGCTTGACGTACTGCTGCGCCGTGTTGCGTAGCGCCGCTGTCGCGAGTTCGGCCATGCCGAGCTGGTAGTTGTGGTTGCGCGGCCGCGCGCGCGGCGGCTTCACCACGCGCCCCGTGGCCTCCAGGTCGAAGATGGCCTTGCCCACTTCGACGCCGGCCTGCCCGTCGATGCCCGCGTGGTGCACCTTGGTGTAGAGCGCCACCTGGCCGCTCTTGAGGCCATCGATGATGAAGAACTCCCACATCGGGCGGCTGCGGTCGATGAGCGTGGAATGCAGCCGCGCCACGTACTGCTGCAGCTGGCGGTTGGTGCCGGGCTTGGGCAGCGTGATGTGGCGCACGTGGTAGTCGAGGTCGATGTCGTCGTCCTCCACCCACACCGGGTTGGTCATGTCGAAGGGCATGAGCGCGAGCTTGCGGGTGAACACGTCGGCCAGGTGGATGCGGCTGGCCATGAACTGCTTGGCGTCTTCGTAGAAATCGCCCTTGTAGCCCTTGGGCAGGTCCAGCACGTTCAGCGAGCCCACGTGCATCGGCATCTCGGGCGTTTCCAGGTGCAGGAAGGTGGCATCAAGACCGCTCAGGTGTTTCATGTGTTGTGTCTCCTTGGTGGGGCATGCGCCGTTCGGCAGGATACCCCGCACGTGGCGTTCGTGGGCCCCGCCTGCTTCAGTGTTTCCACCGAGGTTTTCCCGAGTAATGAAAAAGTGGCGGCGGCCGCGACAACGGCGCGCAGCGCCTTTTTCACGGGGGCTTCGTACACTGCCGTTCATGACATCCACCCCCTCCCTGCCTCCCCAAGACGACCACCTCTGGCTCGAAGAGATCGACGGCGAGGCCCAGCTCGACTGGGCCCGCCAGGAGAACGCGAAGACCGTGCAGGCGTATGCACAGTCGCCCGCCTTCAAGGCGCTCGAAGCGGGCATCCTCGAAGTGCTCGACTCGGACGAACGGATTCCGATGGTCCGCAAGATCGGTCCGTTCTTCTACAACTTCTGGCGCGACAAGGACCATCCCAAGGGCCTCTGGCGCCGCACCACGCTCACCGAGTACCGCAAGCCCCAGCCCGCCTGGGAAACCGTGATCGACATCGACGCGCTGGCCGCCGCCGACAAGGAGAACTGGGTCTGGCACGGCGCCGACTGCCTGGAGCCCGACTACAAGCGCTGCCTCGTTTCGCTCTCGCGCGGCGGCGCCGATGCCGATGTGGTGCGCGAATTCGACCTGCAGAGCAAGACCTTCGTCGAAGGCGGCTTCACGCTCCCCGAGGCGAAGAACCACGTGGGCTGGAAAGACATCGACCACCTCTACGTGGCCACCGATTTCGGCCCCGGCTCGATGACCAGCTCGAGCTACCCGCGCATCGTGAAGGAATGGAAGCGCGGCACGCCGCTCGACGCCGCCGTGACGGTGTACGAAGGCGCGCACGAGGACATGTCCGTGAGCGCCTACCGCGACAACACGCCCGGCTTCGAGCGCGACTTCGTCTCGCGGCAGATCGACTTCTACGAAAGCGAGACCTGGCTGCGCGGCACGGACGGCACCCTCGCCAAGATCGACGTGCCCGACGACTCCAACACCGACATCTGCCGCGAGTGGATGCTGATCGAGCCGCGCGAGGACTGGACCGTGGGCGGCGCGACCTACAAGTCGGGCTCGCTGCTGGCCGCGAAGTTCGACGACTACATGGCCGGAAAGCGCGAACTCACCGTGCTGTTCGCGCCTGACGAAACGACCGCGCTCGACAGCCATTCGTGGACGCGCCACCACCTCATCCTCAACGTGATGCACGACGTGGTGAACAAGCTCGAAGTGCTCACGCCGCAGGACGGCGGCCCGTGGAAGCGCGAGAGCCTGGGCGGCGCGCCCGCGCTCTCCACCATCGCGGCCGGCGGCATCGACGAGGACGAGAACGACGACTACTTCCTCACCGTGAGCGGCTTCCTGCAGCCGACCACGCTCTACATCGGCACCATCGGCCAGGGCGAGCCCGAGGTGCTGAAGGACAGCCCCGGCTTCTTCGATGCATCGCGCTACACCGTGAGCCAGCATTTCGCGGTGTCGAAGGACGGCACGCGCGTGCCCTACTTCGAGATCGCGCCCAAGGACCTGAAGGCCGACGGTACGAACCCCACGCTGCAGTACGCCTACGGCGGCTTCGAGATTTCGCTGCAGCCCAGCTACAGCGGCAGCATCGGCCGCGCCTGGCTCGAGCAGGGCGGCGTCTACGTCATCGCCAACATCCGTGGCGGCGGCGAGTACGGCCCGCGCTGGCACCAGGCCGCACTGCAGGAGAACCGGCTGCGCACCTGCGAAGACTTCGCGGCCGTGTCCGAGGACCTGATCGCGCGCGGAATCACATCGCCGAAACACCTGGGCGCGATGGGCGGCAGCAACGGCGGCCTCCTGATGGGCAACATGCTCACGCTGTACCCGCAGCTCTACGGCGCGATCGTGAGCGAGGTGGCGCTGCTCGACATGCGGCGCTACACGCACCTGTCGGCCGGCGCTTCGTGGATCGCGGAGTACGGCGACCCGGACCAGCCCGAGGAGTGGGCCTTCATCCGCACCTTCTCGCCCTACGAGAACGCGAAGGCCGAGGCGCACTATCCGCCCGCGCTCTTCACCACCTCGACCCGCGACGACCGCGTGGGCCCGGTGCATGCGCGCAAGATGCGTGCGAAGCTGGCCGCACAGGGCCACGCCACCAGCTTCTACGAGAACATGGAAGGCGGGCACAGCGCGGCCACGGACAACAAGGAATCCGCCTTCATGGATGCGCTCGGCTATGCGTATCTGTGGCAGCACATCGGCAAGACGGCATGAGCCACCGGGCAGGGCCGAACCCAGTACGAAGCACGGAGATCACCCGATGAACACCACCCTCGAACTGATCGGCGCGCCGACCGACATCGGCGCCAGCGTCCGAGGCGCCGGCATGGGCCCCGACGCGCTGCGCGTGGCCGGCGTGGCCGAGGCGCTCGCGAAGCAAGGCTTCATGGTCATCGACCGCGGCAACCTCGCCGGCCCGGCCACGCCCTGGGCACCACCGGCCAACGGCCTGCGCCACCTCGCCGAGGTGATTGCCTGGAACCGCTCGGTCTACAACGCCGTCGACGCCGCGCTGGGCGCAAACCACGTGCCGCTGATGATGGGCGGCGACCATTGCCTGGCCATCGGCTCGATCAGCGCGGTGGCCTGGCATGCGCGCAAGCGCGGCAAGAAGCTGCGCGTGTTGTGGCTGGACGCGCACTCGGACGTCAACACCGAGACGACGAGCCCCAGCGGCAACCTGCACGGCATGCCGGTCTCGTGCCTGCTGGGCCACGGGCCCGCGGAACTCACCGGGTGGAGCGGCGAGCCTGCGGCGCTGGCGCACGAGGCGATCCGATTCATCGGCATCCGCAGCGTCGACTCGGACGAGAAGGAGGCCATCCGCACGCTCGGGCTGAACGTGTTCGACATGCGCCACATCGACGAGCACGGCATGCGCACCACCATGACCGAGGCGCTGCAGGACGTCGACGAGGACACCCACCTGCATGTGAGCTTCGACCTGGACTGCCTCGACCCCAACATCGCGCCCGGCGTGGGCACCGGCGTGCGCGGCGGGCCGACCTACCGCGAGATGCAGCTGTGCATGGAGATGATCTCCGACACAGGGCGGCTGTGTTCGCTCGACGTGGTGGAACTCAACCCCGCGCTCGACGTGCGCAACCAGACCGCGGAAATCGCCGTGGAGCTGATCGAGAGCCTGTTCGGCAAGTCGACGCTGGTTCGGTAGGCCGCGCGTTCAGCCGCGGTTCGGTGAAGGCGCAACCGGGAAGCTGGTTGCGGGCGCCGGTGCTGTGGCGGGCGCTTCTGCCGGCATGTCGGGTGGTGCATCGGCGCCGCCGCCCTCGAGGAAACGGTCGAGCAGCGTGAAGAAGCGGTCGTAGAAGCGTTCGTCGGTCAGCGTCTCGCTGGCCACCTTGACCATCGCGTCGTCGCTGCCGGCGAAAGGCAGCGAGAGCGAGCCGATCGCGCCGACGCCCAGGCTGGCCGAGTTGTTGACCTTCTTGATGCCGTAGCGGTCCTGCAGCGCCGTTGCGAAAGCGACGGTGCTCTGCTTGCCGGACTTGCCCCCCTCCCGCGCGCAGACCACGCGGAATTCGACTTCGACGTGCACCTCGGCCGCCGGCTGGAAGCTCTTGCGCCCGGTCACCAGGTCGGCGTTGGCCGCGGTGACCATGTAGCCCTGGCTCAGCAGCGCGCGCCGCGCGGCCTCGCAGGTCTGGGCCTCGGTGGCGGCGTAGTTGCGCGTGTGGGTGGTGGTGGAGTCGAACTCCTCCGGCTCGTACGACACGCGCCGCGAGGCGCTGCCGCAGCCGGCGAGCACGAGGGCAGACAGCAGGCCCAGAACGAGGACCGGCGTGCGAAGGGAAGAAAAGGAAGGCAAGGCAGTGAAGTGGGACGGCATGGCGCGGCGAATGCTAACCGGCGCCTCCGCCGGCAAGGCTTCGAGCGCGGCGGCGGGCCGGCGTTCCCTGGCGGCGGATTATTTTCAGGACCACATGAGCACGTGATGGGCCCGCACCTTGGTGGCGGCGATCAGCCGCGCGTTGGGCGCATCGGTGCTGGCCACCCAGTCGCGCGCGGCCTCGGCGCTGCGGCCGAACTGCTCGTGGCGCGCGACCAGGCGCGCTTCGCGCACCGCGTCGTCGATGTCCACGTACCAGACCTCGTCGAGCATCGCCGCCGCACCGGCCCAGGGACCGACGTCGTGCAGCAGGTAATTGCCTTCGGTGATCACGAGCCGCGTCGAGGGCAGCACCGCGATGGCGCCGGCAACCGGCTCCTCGATCTCGCGGCGGAATTCGGGGGCGTAGACGATGTCGCCATCGGGCTTCTGGTTGCGCAGCCGCTGCAGCAGGGCGACGTAGCCGGCACTGTCGAAGGTGTCGGGAGCGCCCTTGCGGTCGGCGCGGCCGAGCCGTTGCAGCTCGACATTGGCCAGGTGGAAGCCGTCCATGGGGACGACCTGGGCGCGGTCGGCACCCACGGCCTGGAGCATCGCGAGCGCCAGCGTGGACTTGCCGGCACCCGGCGCACCGACCAACCCCAGCAGCTTGCGCTGCCCGGTGGCCATGAGGGCCTGCAGACGGGCAAGGCCGTCTGCAGGAACGGAAGGAAGCTTTTGCACGGGGATGGAACTCATCCCTCGAGCGTAGCGTCCCCGCGCGTCAAAAAAGCATCAGGGGTACAGGCCGCGTTCCTGGCGCGCCATCAAGATCCGCTCGCAAGCCACCGCGTACGTTGCCGTGCGCAGCGTGATCTTGTGCTTGTCGGCCGTGTCCCAGATCTGGTTGAGCGCGTTCATCATGATGCGGTCCAGGCGCACGTTGATCTCGTCCTCGTCCCAGAAGAAGGACGAGAAGTCCTGCACCCACTCGAAGTAGCTCACCGTCACGCCGCCGGCGTTGCAGATCACGTCGGGCACCACCAGCACGCCGCGCTCGGCGAGGATGTCGTCGGCCGTGGGCACCGTGGGGCCGTTGGCGCCTTCGAGCACCAGCTTGGCGGTGGTCTTTTGCGCGCGCTCGGCGGTGATCTGGCCTTCGAGGGCGGCTGGGATCAGGATGTCGCAGGCCGTGTCCCAGAAGGCTTCGTTGGGCACCACGTCGCCGCCCTTGAAGGCGATGACGCCGTCCTTGTTGGCGATGGGGATGAGCGTCGCAAGGTCCAGGCCGTTGGTGTTGACGATGGTGCCGGTGTGGTCCTGCACAGCAACGATCTTGGCGCCCGCTTCGGCAAAGAGTTCGGCCGCGACCGAGCCCACGTTGCCGAAGCCCTGCACCGCGATGCGCGCGCCGCGCAGGTCCATGCCCAGGCGGCGCGCGGCTTCACGGCCGGTGACGAACACGCCGCGGCCGGTGGCCTTCACGCGGCCGAGCGATCCGCCCAGGTGCAACGGCTTGCCGGTGACGACGCCGGTGGCGGTGCCGCCGACGTTCATCGAATAGGTGTCCATCATCCACGCCATGATCTGGCCGTTGGTGTTGACGTCGGGCGCGGGAATGTCGGTGTGCGGGCCGATGATGATGCCGATCTCGCTGGTGTAGCGGCGGGTGATCTTCTCGAGCTCTTGCAGCGAGAGCTTCTTCGGGTCGACGCGGATGCCGCCCTTGGCGCCGCCGTACGGCAGGTTGACGGCGGCGGTCTTGATGGTCATCCAGGCCGACAGCGCCATCACTTCCTCGAGCGTGACGTCGGGGTGGAAGCGCACGCCGCCCTTGCCCGGGCCGCGGCTCATGTTGTGCTGCACGCGGTAGCCCTCGAAATGGGCGATGGTGCCGTCGTCCATTTCGATCGGCACGTCCACGATCAGCGCGCGCTTGGGGCGCTTCAGGGTTTCGACCCAGCGGGCCAGCGGGCCGAGGTACGGCACGACACGGTCGACCTGGGAGAGGTACGTTCCCCACGGGCTGTTGGCGGTGGGGGAGACGAAGGAGAGTTTTTCACTCATGAGAGATCCCTTGGATTGGAACTGAGGTGGCCGCAACGATAGACCTCTCGCGCCGGTCGCGCCATGGCTTATGCGCGCCGCGCTGGCGGTTATGCAAGAGACGTTATGCGGCGTTGTTCCGGGCACCGACCGGCCAGCGACAAGGCGAGCGGCCGGCAGATAACCAAACTGTCATCGACCGGTTATCGATCGCGCAGATCCACTTCATAGAGTTGGCCTCACCAACCAACCATCTCAAGGAGCTAGCGAATGAAGTCCTCTTCCACCACCCGCACCAGCCACGTCCTGGGCACCGCCGCCGTCGCCGCCCTGCTGGCCATCGCCTCGGCACCGAGCCTTGCAGGCAACTACGCCGAAGGCGACCCGCGGCCCGTGCCGCTTGCCTCGTCGACGACGCGCGCGGCCGTGACGACCGATGCGCAGCAGTGGCTCAAAAGCGCGCCCACGCAGGGCTACACCGCCAGCTACGCGCCGCCGACCGCCGTCGGTCCCGCGAACAGCCGCGCCGCCGTGGCGGCCGACGCACGGCTGTGGGTCCAGTCCGGGATGGCTGCGCTGCAGAACAGCGATGCCGGCGCCGACCCGACACGGCCCGCCTACCGCCAGGCCATGGCCGAATACAACAAGCTGCGCACGAGCCGCGCCTATGGCGCGCTGGTCGACCAGCTCACGCGCCAGCAGGCGGCTGCGCAGTCGCACACCAACGTTCGCTGAGCGGCAACGGTGCCGGATCGCGCGGGGAGGAGCGACGCAGGGTAGGCACAGGGCACTTCCTTGGTTCTATCTCCTATGGCCAGCCACCATAGGCCGCATCTTCTGCAAGGAATCGATGCAGGGACCGGATAATTCTCCGATGCTCGACCTGGACCGCATCGACCTTCGCCTGCTGAAGATCCTTCAGGAGGACGGGCGCATCACCAACCTCAAGCTGGCCGAGGCGGTGGCGCTCTCGCCCACCGCGGTGCTGGCGCGCGTGCAGCGCCTCACGCGCGACGGCTTCATCCTGGGTTACGAGGCCCGGCTCGATCCCGAGAAGCTGGGCCGGGGCTTCACGGTGTTCGTCGAAGTGCTGCTCGACCGCACCACGCCCAACGTGTTCGATCAGTTCAAGGCCGCGGTGCAGGTGCGCGACGAGATCATGGAATGCCACATGGTCGCCGGCGGCTTCGACTACCTGCTCAAGACCCGCATGGCCGACATGGCCGCATACCGCGAGTTCGCGGGCACGGTGCTGTGGCAACTGCCCGGCGTGCGCGAGACGCGGACCTATGCGGTGATGGAAGAAGTAAAGAGCAGCGCGCGGCTGCCGCTCGGAATCTGAAGCTCAGGCGGGCTTGCGGGCCCGGCCGCCGAAGAGCGCGGTGCCGACCCGCACCATCGTGCTGCCGGCGCTGATGGCGGCTTCGAGGTCTGCGCTCATGCCGAGCGAGAGTGTGTCGAGCGCGATGCCCGCTCCCTTGATCGATTCGAAAACTGCATGCGCTCGCAGGCACAGATCGCGCTGCGCCGCGAAATCCGGCGCCGGTTCGGGGATCGCCATGAGCCCCCGCAGCCGCAGATGTGGCAACGCCGCCACAGCGCGAGCGAGTTCGATGGCCTCTTCCGGCGGCACGCCGGACTTGTTCGCGCCGCCGTCCACGTTAACCTGAAGGCATACATTGAGCGGCGGCAAATGGGCCGGCCGTTGCGCCGACAGGCGCTCGGCGATCTTGAGCCGGTCGATGCTGTGGACCCAGTCGAACTGCTCGGCGACAGGTCGCGTCTTGTTGCTTTGCAGAGGGCCGATGCAGTGCCATTCGAGGGAGGCGCGCAGATCGGCGAGCGCTTCGATCTTGTCCAGCCCCTCCTGCACATAGTTCTCGCCGAAGGCGGTTTGGCCCGCCGCATGCGCCTCACGCACCGCCTCGGCCCCGAAGGTCTTGGACACCGCCAGCAACCGGACCCCGGCCGGGTCGCGGCCGGCCGTTACACATGCCGCCTCGATCCGGTTCTTTACTTGCTGGAGGTCGTCGCCAATCATCGTCATAATCGTCCAAAATCGTATCAAAACGTCACCGAACTCGAGCCGAGGAGCCCCGTGGACATCACCCAACTGCTGGCATTCAGCGTCAAGAACAAAGCCTCCGACCTGCACTTGTCGGCCGGGCTGCCGCCCATGATCCGCGTCAATGGCGATGTGCGCCGCATCAACGTCGATGCGCTCGACCACAAGGGCGTGCACGCGATGGTGTACGACATCATGAGCGACACGCACCGCAAGCACTACGAAGAGTTCCTGGAGGTCGACTTCTCGTTCGAGATCGATGGCCTTGCCCGCTTTCGCGTGAACGCCTTCAACCAGGCACGCGGCGCGGCCGCGGTGTTCCGGACCATTCCTTCGAAGATCCTCACGCTCGAGCAGCTCAACGCGCCGAAGATTTTCGGCGAACTGGCGCTCAAGCCGCGCGGGCTGGTGCTGGTGACAGGCCCCACGGGCTCGGGCAAGTCGACCACGCTGGCGGCGATGGTGAACTACCTCAACGAAAACGAGTACGGCCACATCCTCACGGTGGAAGACCCGATCGAATTCGTGCACGAGTCCAAGAAGTGCCTCATCAACCAACGCGAAGTGGGCCCGATGACGCTGTCGTTCTCGAACGCGCTGCGCTCGGCCCTGCGTGAAGACCCGGACGCCATTCTTGTGGGCGAACTGCGCGACCTCGAAACCATCCGCCTCGCGATGACCGCGGCCGAAACGGGCCACCTGGTGTTCGGCACGCTGCACACCTCGTCGGCCGCCAAGACCATCGACCGGATCATCGACGTGTTCCCCGGCGAAGAGAAGGAAATGATCCGCGCGATGCTCTCGGAGTCGCTGCAGGCAGTGATTTCGCAGACGCTGTGCAAGACCAAGGACGGCCAGAGCCGCGTGGCGGCGCACGAGATCATGCTGGGCACGCCTGCCATCCGGAACCTGATCCGCGAGGCCAAGGTGGCGCAGATGTACTCCACCATCCAGACCGGCCAGGGCTCCGGCATGCAGACGCTCGACCAGAACCTGATGGAACTGGTTCGCCGCAACACGATTTCCGCCGCCGAAGCCCGCGGCAAGGCGAAGATTCCCGAGAATTTCCCCGGCTGATCCACAGCCCACCGGAGTACCGACATCATGGAACGCGATCAAGCCAGCCAGTTCATCAACGACCTGCTCAAGCTCATGGTGAGCCGCAACGGCAGCGACCTGTTCATCACCGCCGACTTTCCGCCCGCGATCAAGGTCGACGGCAAGGTCACCAAGGTGTCGCAGCAGGCGCTGGGCGCGCAGCACACGCTGGCGCTCACGCGCTCGGTCATGAACGACCGGCAGGTGGCTGATTTCGAACGCACCAAGGAGTGCAACTTCGCGATCTCGCCGACCGGCATCGGGCGCTTTCGCGTCAACGCCTTCGTGCAGCAGGGCAAGGTCGGCATGGTGCTGCGGACCATTCCCGCCAAGCTGCCGACCATCGACGGCCTGGGCATGCCGCAGATCCTGAAGGACGTGTCGATGACCAAGCGCGGTCTCACCATCCTCGTGGGCGCCACGGGCTCGGGCAAGTCGACCACGCTGGCCGCGATGATCGACTGGCGCAACGAAAACTCCTACGGCCACATCGTCACGGTGGAAGACCCGGTCGAATTCGTGCACCCGCACAAGAACTGCGTGGTGACGCAGCGCGAAGTGGGCATCGACACCGACAGCTGGGAAGCGGCACTCAAGAACACGCTGCGCCAGGCGCCCGACGTGATCCTGATGGGCGAAATCCGCGACCGCGAAACCATGGAACACGCGGTGGCCTTCGCCGAAACGGGCCACCTCTGCATGGCCACGCTGCACGCCAACAGCGCCAACCAGGCGCTGGACCGGATCATCAACTTCTTCCCCGAAGAGCGCCGCGCGCAACTGCTGATGGACCTGTCGCTGAACCTGCGCTCGCTGGTCTCGCAGCGCCTGGTGCCGACCGAAGACGGCCAGGGCCGCGTGGCCGCCGTCGAGGTGCTGCTGAACACGCCGCTGATTTCCGACCTGATCTTCAAGGGCGAGGTGGGCGAGATCAAGGAGATCATGCGCAAGAGCCGCAACCTGGGCATGCAGACCTTCGACCAGGCGCTGTTCGACCTGTTCGAGAGCCATTCGATCACCTTCGAAGACGCGATCCGCAACGCCGACTCGGCCAACGACCTGCGGCTGCAGATCAAGCTCAACAGCCAGCGTGCGCGCAGCACCGACCTGGCAGCGGGCACAGAACACTTCGCGATCGTCTGACCGGCGAGTGGGGCGGCACCAGGGCGAGGCTGCGCCCATTCGCCGAATGGCTTTAAGCTCGTGCTCCATGAGCAGCATCAACACCCGAACCTACGAATCCATCCCCGCGCAGACGGTGGCCTTTCTCGGCCTCGGCGTCATGGGCGGGCCGATGGCCGGCCACCTGGCCAAGGCCGGCCACAGCGTCACGGTCTACAACCGCACGGCCGCCAAGGCAGAGGCCTGGGCCGCCGAATTCGGCCCACCCGGCCGCCATGCCGCCACCCCTCGCGAAGCCGCGGCGGGCGCCGACATCGTTTTCTGCTGCGTCGGCAACGACGACGACCTGCGCTCGGTGGTGCTGGGTGCCGACGGCGCCTTCGCCGGCATGAAGAAAGGCGCCGTGCTCGTCGACCACACGACCGCTTCGGCCGACGTGGCGCGCGAACTGTCGAAGGCGGCCGAGGCGCTGGGCCTGCACTTCATCGACGCGCCGGTCTCCGGCGGCCAGGCCGGTGCGCAGAACGGCGCGCTGACCGTGATGTGCGGCGGCGACGCGGCCGCGTTCGAGCGCATCAAGCCGGTGGCCGCGTCGTTTTCGCGCGCAGTCACCCTGTTGGGCGAGAGCGGCGCGGGCCAGCTCGCGAAGATGGTGAACCAGATCGCCATCGCGGGCCTGGTGCAGGGGCTGTCGGAGGCCATCGCCTTCGGCCAGCGCGCCGGCCTGGACATGGAAGCCGTGCTCGGCGTCATCGGCAAGGGCGCAGCCCAGAGCTGGCAGATGGACAACCGCGGCAAGACCATGATCGAGGGCAAGTTCGACTACGGTTTTGCGGTCGACTGGATGCGCAAGGACCTGGGCCTGGTGCTCGACGAGGCCAAGCGCAACGGCGCGCGCGTGCCGGTGACGGCGCTGGTCGACCAGTTCTATGCCGACGTGCAGCAGGCCGGCGGCAGGCGCTGGGACACCTCGAGCCTGATCATCCGGCTCAAATGAAAAAGGCCCGCGGATGCGGGCCTTCTTGTTTCAGCGGACCGGCGAGGTCGTCACCGCCGGCTGCGCGGGCGTCGCCGAGCCCGGCGCGGGCAGCGGCTCCATCGGCGGCAGCGGCACGCGCGACGATGAAGAAGGCGTCGACGGCGTCGCGTTGCTCACCGGCGCAGGTCCCGTGCCGCCACGCTGTGCCGACGACTGGTTCGCCGCCTGGCTTGCGGCGAGGTCGGCCTCGCTCACCACCTCGACCACGCGCACGACCTTCACCACGCCGCCCACGCCGCGCGTGATCTCGGTTGCGCGATCGGTCTCGCGCCGCGTGGCGATGCCCATGAGGTAGACCACGCCGCGTTCGGTGATCACCTTGAACGAATTGGCGAAGATGTCCTTTGCATCGAGCAGCGAAGCCTTCACCTTGCCCGTGATGTAGAGGTCGTTCGAGCGGTCCTGGAAGGTGCTGGGCGCGCCGAGCGTGAGCTCGTTCACCACGGAGCGCACGTTGACCACGCGGCTCACTTCGTCCTCGACGCGGCGACGGTCGGCCTCGTTGCCCACCGCGCCGGTCAAAAGCACCTGGCGGTTGTAGCTGGTGACGCTCACGTACATCTGGTCGTTGGCGATGTCGCGCACGCGGGCGGCGGCGCGCAGTTCGATGCCCTGGTCGTCGAGCTGGGCGCCCGAACTGCGGCGATCGGTTGCCACCATGCCCACGCCCACCACCGCGGCCCCCCCCACCACGAGCGGCACGCAGGCCGAAAGGCCTGCGACCAGGGCGGCACCCAGGGTGAGAGCGAGGGCGAAACGCTGGGTCGACGTGGCCGTCATGGTCTTCATGGTCATGAGGAAGCTTCCTGTTCTCCGAGTAACTGGGCATCCACGCCGTCGCACAGGCAATGCAGCGCGAGCAGGTGGACTTCATGGATGCGCGCCGCACGCTCGTGCGGCACGCTGATCTGGACATCGGTCTCGCGCAGCGCACGGCCGATGACGCCGCCGGTGCCGCTGCTGCCTGCGCCGGGCGCTGCGGGCGGGCCCGAGACGGCATTGCCGAGCAGCGCGACCACTGTCATGTCGCGCTCGTGCGCCGCCAGCACGGCGGCGAGCACCGCAGCCGACTGGCCGCTGGCGCTCAACGCGAGCAGCACGTCGCCGGCCTGGCCCAGTGCGCGCACCTGGCGGGCGAAGCGATCGGCATCGAGCGCACTTGCGCTGTCGGCGTTAGGGTCGGTGGCGTCGCCAGGCAGTGCGATGGCGCCCAGTTCAGGGCGCTCGCGTTCGAAACGACCGACGAACTGCGCGGCGAACTGCGTCGCCAGCAGGCCCGAGACGCCCGCGCCGCAAGCCAGCACCTTGCCGCCGCTGGTCACACAGGCCAGGATGGCCTGCATCGCCTGGGAGATGGGTTTGCTGAGGACCGGTCCGGTCTGATATTTGAGGTCGGCACTGTCGATGAAGTGCTGCTGAATCCGTTGCTCGAGCATGGGGCGGGATGATAACTGGGGGCCGTGAAACAGAACGTGTGAGTTGTGGAGCCTTCAGTGGCGCTTCGGTTCCCTCGCTCAGTTCATCAGGCTGCGTCGAACGCGGCCTGGAGCCAGGTGATCTTCTCCTCGACCAGCACCACGTCGAAGCGGCACGGCGGCACCGAGCGCAGCCGGCTCAGGTAGTGCTGCGCGGCAAACACGATGCGCCGCTGCTTGAGGCCGGTGATGCTGCCGCCCGCGCCGCCGTGCGTGCCGGCGCTGCGCTGGCGGACCTCGACGAACACCAGCGTGCCGCCGCCGGGACCCCGCGGATCGCGCATGATCAGGTCGATCTCGCCGCCGCCGCGCCCGGGCGTTCGATAATTGCGCGCGATCAGCACGAGGCCGGCGTCCTGCAGATGCGCGAGCGCGGCGTCTTCCGCCGCATCGCCGCGATGCTTCGTCGTTCTGGTCTTCATGGCTCCCTGCCGTCTTCTCTTTCTTGTCGTTCGCTCTCACGGAGAAACCTCTTGGCTTCACTCGCCCCTGCTTCTTTCGGCGCCGCCCTTGCGGCCGCGCACGACGCCGCGGGTGCGCAGCATTATCCGCAGGCCACGCTCTACGTGGTCGCAACGCCGATCGGCAACCTGGCCGACATCACGCTGCGTGCGCTGCACGTGCTGCAGCTGGTCGATGTGATCGCCTGCGAGGACACGCGCCACACGCAGAGCCTCTTGCGCGCCTACGGCATCGACCGCCCCGGCGCCCGGCTGCTGGCCGTGCACCAGCACAACGAAGCCGAGGCCGCGCAGGCCGTGGTCGCACGGCTCGCGCAGGGGGAGCGTATCGCGTACGTGAGCGACGCCGGCACGCCCGGCGTGAGCGACCCCGGCGCGCGGCTCGTCGCGGCGGTGCGCGCGGCAGGCCAGCGCGTGTTGCCGCTGCCGGGCGCGAGCAGCGTCACCACGCTGATCGGCGCCGCCGGCCTTGTGGCGGACGGCGCGGACGGCAACGCGAGCAGCGCCTTTGTCTTCGCGGGCTTCCTGCCGAGCAAGGCCGGCGAGCGCGACACCGCCGTGCAGGCGCTCTCGCAGGAGCCCCGCGCCGTGGTGCTGCTGGAGGCGCCGCACCGTATCGAAAGCCTCGCGCGCGCAATGGCCGTGCTGGGCGAGCGCCGCATCACCGTGGGCCGCGAGCTCACCAAGCAGTTCGAGGACATCGCGACAGTGGCGGCCAGCGCCCTGCCCGACTGGTTCGCTGCCGACCGCGACCGCGTGCGCGGCGAGTTCGCACTGGTGCTTCACCCGGTCGCGGTAAGTGGTGACGGCGGCGCGGAAGGCGAGCGCGTGCTGCGCCTGCTGCTGGCTGAGCTGCCGGTGAAGACCGCGGTGCGGCTGGCGGCCGAGATCAGCGGGGCGCCGCGCAATGCGCTCTATGAGATGGCGCTGCGTATTCGCAATGACGAGCCGAGCGACTAGCCGGCCCTCAAGCCGGGGCGACCGGACGCGACCTCCGAGAGAAACTCTGGTGGAACCACCTCCGTCAGCCAGACCCCGTTTTCCGCGAGATGAAAGGCGTGGCCGAGCGCGTGCATGCGGCCCGCGTCCACGACGAGGACATGCGCCCGACCATGGCGCCGCCCCACCCGCACCGCCGTGTCCACGTCGGCCGACAGGTGCACATGCTGCCGCGCGCCGGGCCTGAGCCCCTGCACCCGAATGGCATCGAGAAAGCGCGTCGCCGTGCCGTGAAAGAGCCGGGCCGGCGGCTCGACCGCATCGAAGCTGCGTTTCACCTGCGGCGTCGAATGGCCCTGCAGGGCACGAATGCGCAGACCGTCGTCCGACAGCTCGTAGCGCGTCTTTTCCCCTGATGTCACCGCGCCCACGACGTCCGCCCGGGCCAGGTCACGGCCACCGGCAATGGCCCCCACCACCAGAGCGTCGATGTCCGCCCAGCCTTCCGCGTCGAGTTGCAGGCCGATGGATTCGGGCGCGTGCCGCAGCACGTAGGCGATGAACTTGCTCGCGTCTTGAGGCGTCATGCGGTTTTCCTGGCGGGCTGAAGTGCTGCCTGCCAATGGTCGCCGTGCGCGAGCAAGGCATCCATGAGCCGCTGCACATGCGGGTTCGGCGGCCTGTCGGCGGCATGGAACACGTGGTACTCGAGGGGCGGATAGCCGCTCAAGGGAATGCCCACCAGCCCTTTGGGAATGCGACAACAGGCATTCACCACCGTCGCCCCGAATCCCAGTTGCGCGAAACGCAGCATCAGTTCCCAACCGTTGGCTTCGAGCGACGGCTGCCAGGGGATCGACTCGGCTTGAAGCAACCGCCCCAGCAGCTCGCGATGCGGCTTGCCGGCCGGCGGAACGATCAACTGCATGTCCTTCAGGTCCCGAAGGCGTACTGACCTGCGTGCCGCCAGGGCGTGTGTGCGCGGCACGACCAGGGCCTGGCCCACGACCGTCAGGCGCACAGCCCGCAGGTCCGTGGGCACGGCGCTGAGCGGTGCGATGCCCAGTTGCGCCTGGCCGGCCCGTACTGCCTGGATGGATTCGTCACGGTTGCGCGTGAGCAACTCCAGGTGCGGCGAAGCACCCGGCCCGGAGAACTGCGACAACGCCTTCCCCAACAGGTAGAGGTAAGCCCCTTCGCCGGCCGCGAGCGTGACAGCCGGCTTGTCGCGCCCTGTTTCCAGCCCCTTGACGAAACGGCGGTTCAGCGAGAGCAGTTCCCTCGCATGGCGCGCCACCTGCTCGCCGACGCTCGTGAGTTCGAGCGCGCTGCCGACGCGCAGGTAGAGCCTGGCGTCGAGTTGTTCGGAAAGCTTGCGCACCTTGGCATGCAGCGCCGGCTGGCTGATATGCAGCAGGCGCGCCGACTCGCTGAAGTTCAGCGTGTCGGCGAACACGGCGAACGACTGCAGCGCGTCGAGGTTGGTGCGGGGAATCTCCATCTATCCATTTTATGGATAGCAGATCCAATATCAGTAGTTCACGGTGATGGGCTTCATTTCTACGATCCGGCTGCTTCAAACACACAAGGAACAAGAAATGAAGAACACCCACACTCTTCCCAAGCTAGGCATCGATATCGGTCGCGTGCTGATCGCACCCGAAGGCGCCAATGGCGCGGATACCTCGTTCATCGGCGGCTCGATGGACGATGCGCTGAAGACGCCGCCCTACGAAGGTATGTTCGATGCCGTCGCGCCGCTGGTCGCCCGGTTCGAAGGCCGGGTCTGGCTGGTCTCGAAGTGCGGGCCGAGCGTGCAGGCCAAGAGCCGGGCGTGGTTGCGGCATCACCGCTTCTTTGAACGCACGGGCATTGCGCCCAGCAACCTGCGCTTCTGCCTCCAACGGCCTCAGAAGGCCGATCACTGCCGCGAGCTAGGCATCACGCACTTCATCGACGACCGCAGCGACGTGTTACGGCACCTCGAAGGCATCGTGCCGCACCGCTATCTGTTCGGCCCACAGGGAAAGCCGGTCACGGTCGCGGGGCTGGTGTTGCTGCCGGCGTGGAAGGATGCGGCCGCAGTCGTCGGCTAGCCGTCCAGCTCCGCATACCGCCTGAAGATCCCATCCTCGTTGAACGCGATGCGGCGCGGGCTCTGCAGGTAGTCGTGCACGCGCTGGCGGCGCTTGACGTTGGCGTGCAGCTTCTCTACGGCCGGCGTGCGGGCCAGCGCCCTCGCAGTGGCTTTCGGGAACGCATAGTGCAAGCCATCGACCAGCTGGAACAGCGAGAGATCGGCGTAGGTCAGCATGTCGCCGACCAGATGCAGATCGCCCGCGGGATTGCGCCGGAGCACCTGCTCGAGCCAGTTCAGGAACTTGGGAATGCGTTCTTCGCGGAAGGCCCGGGCACGCTGCATGGCGGCATCGCGCTGGTCTTCGTAGTACGCGCCGGTCGAGATCGGATGGTGCGTGTCGTGCGCCTCGGCCACCACGTCGGCAATGGTGAGCTGCAGTTGATGCGTCCACAGCCCGTCGGACTCGCCGACGCCCGAGAGCCCCAGGCGAGGCCCCAGGTACAACAGGATCGCGGCGGTCTGGCCCACCACGATGTCGCCGTCGACGAGGAAGGGCGGCGCAAAGGCGGCGCGGGCGTTGTTGGGATCGCCGAGCCGCGCGCCCAGTGCCGATTCGCCTCCGCCTTTGGATTCGGGCAACCGCGCCACGTCGACATAGTCGGCACCCGCCGCCTCGAGCGCGAGCCGCACGAATTCACCGCGGCCCTGGATCGTGGGCCAGTAATGGAGTTGGTAAGGCATGCGGCCATGGTGTCAGGGTCTCTACAGCCCTGCAACCGCCGCGGTCCTTCACGCGTCGCGACGCTGAAGAAGAAGGGTCACCAGAACTTCCACCATGGCCGCGGCGCGAGGCGCAGCGCCTGCGGGCGGGTGTCCAGGTCGATGTTCTGGGTGACCGTGTCGCCGGAGCGGCGGCGCATCTCGGCTTCGAGGGCATGCGCAATGCCGCGCGCCTGCTTTTCGCCGCGCAGTGCGCGCCGGCGCCATTCCGCGGCGTGTTCCGCCAGGCTGGCCTCGTCCAGATCAGTCAACTCCGTCATCGATGGAAATCTTGCATGTGCGCGGTGGCGAGGAGACGCCAGCGCGTGGTGGATGGTCGCGGGGAGAACGTCGGGGGCAAAGAAAAAAACCGGAAGCCCTTGGGAGGCTTCCGGTCTTGCATTTGGTCCCGCCGCCAGGAATCGAACCTGGATCTCAGCCTTCGGAGGGCCGAATTCTATCCGTTGAAATACAGCGAGAGGATAGGTCCGGAAAACGTCCGGAGCCCGAGATTATCGCCTATCAGGCAACCGCAGTTTCGGCTTCGTGCGCAACCACCGTGCCGATCGCCGGCCGCTCGAACCCGAGTCCCGCCAGATAGACGCGGAAGGTGCGCCGCCCGGTCGGTACGAGGTCGAAGGCGGTCGGGTCGAGCAGCCAGTTCTGGATGAGGCCGCTGATCAGCGCATGCATGCCCTGCGCCGCCACGTGGCCGGGCACCGGCAGCTTGATGTGAGCGCGGCGCGCGGCCAGACGCAGGGCTTTTTCGAAGTCGACCACGCAGGCGTTGCGCGCGTCGAGGTGGCGCTGCTGTACCGAGGCCATGTCGTGCGTGTACTCGACCTTGTGGGTGGCCACATCGAACACGCGGCGCACCTGCGGGTCGGTGGTCATGAGGGTCAGCGCGTGGGCCATGCCCTCCTCGATCTCGACCAGGGGATCGTCGCTGCCGGCGGCGGCCTCGCTCTTGGGCGCGGCCTCCAGCGGCAGGATGACGCGCTCCATCATGGCGTTGAAGAGATCGGCCTTGTCCTTGAAGTGCCAATAGATGGCGCCGCGCGTCGCGCCGGCCTGCTGCGCGATCTGCTGCAGCGAGGTCTGCGAGACGCCTTGCGCCTGAAACAGCAGCTCCGCGGCATCGAGCAACCGATTCCGCGTGGCCAATGCTTCTTCCTTCGTACGACGTGCCACCAAGTCTCCTGATTTGTAAAGGCAACGCCCCTTCTCCGCCGTGGGGCCATTGCAAGCAGTCACTATACATCCATGAATGTATGTAAACTACCGGACTTCCCCGATGGCCCGACTGTTTATGCTGTCTTCCTGTTCGCCTTGCGAACACGCCATCTCCCGTCTTCGCTTCAAAGGAATCGCATGCCTCTCCTGCATGTCTCGCGCCCATCGTCCTTTTCGCCACGTCTCGCGACCGTGGCCGCCGTCGTCCTGTTGGTCCTCGCGGGCTGCGGCAAGGGCGATGCGCCCGCCGGTCCGGGTGGCGCAGGTGGTGGCGGTGGCCACCCGCCGGCGCCCGAAGTGGGCGTGGTCGTTGCCACACCGACCGATGTCGGCCTCGTGACCGAACTGCCGGGCCGCCTGGAGGCCTCGCGCATCGCCCAGGTTCGCGCCCGCGCATCGGGCATCCTGCTCAAGCGCGAATTCCGCGAAGGCAGCGACGTGAAGGCCGGCCAGCTCCTGTTCCGCATCGACCCGGCACCGCTGGTGGCCGCTTCGCAGAACGCGCAGGCCACGCTGGCCCGCGCCGAGGCCAACGCCGTGCAGGCCAAGGCCTTGGCCGATCGCTACAAGCCGTTGGTCGAAGCCAATGCGGTCAGCAAGCAGGAATACGCGAACGCCGTCGCCTCGCAAAAGACCGCCGAAGCCGACGTGGCCGCCGGCCGCGCCGCGGTGCAGACCGCCAAGATCAACCTCGGCTATGCCGACGTGACCTCGCCCATCGCCGGCCGCATCGGCCGCGCCCTCGTGACCGAAGGTGCGCTGGTGGGCCAGGGGGACGCCACCGAGCTCGCCGTGGTGCAGCAGATCAACCCGGTGTACGTGAACTTCACGCAGTCGGCCTCCGACGTGCTGAAGCTGCGCCGCGCACTGGCCGCCGGCCAATACAAGCGCGCGGGCGGCGAGGAAGCCGCCAGCGTGAGCATCGTGCTGGAAGACGGCTCCGACTACGCCCTGCCCGGCAAGCTGCTGTTCTCCGACCTCACGGTCGACTCGACCACCGGCCAGGTCACGCTGCGCGCCGAAGTGCCCAACCCCAAGGGCGAGCTGCTGCCCGGTCTCTATGTGCGCGTGAAGCTCGAGCAGGCCCAGGCCACGAACGCCATCGCGCTGCCGCAGCAGGCCGTCACCCGCACCCAGCAGGGCGACACCGTCTCGGTGGTCGACAAGGACGGCAAGATCAGCAAGCGCACCGTGAAGATCAGCGCCGCCAAGGACAACCAGTGGGTGGTGCTCGACGGCCTGAAGGCCGGCGAACAAGTGATGGTCGACGGCTTCCAGAAGCTGCAGATGATGCCGCCCGGAACGCCCGTGAAGGCCGTGCCCTGGAAGAAGCCCGACCCGAACGCGGCCCCCGCTCCGGCAGCACCCGCGCCTGGCGCCGCCCCTGCAGCCGCACCGGCTGCAGCTGCATCGGCCGCAGCGCCTGCGGCTGCCCCCGCCGCGAACGGCCAGGCTTCCGCCCCGGCCGAGAAGAAGTAATTAGGAGCGCGCCCGCATGGCCAAATTCTTTATCGACCGCCCGATCTTCGCGTGGGTGATCGCGCTGTTCATCCTCGTGATAGGCGGCGTGTCAATCAGCCAGTTGCCGATCTCGCAGTACCCGCCGGTGGCACCGCCCGCCATCCAGATCACCGTCGCCTACCCCGGCGCCTCGGCCCAGACGCTCGAGGACAGCGTGCTGGCCATCATCGAGCGCGAAATGAACGGCTCGCCGGGCATGATCTACATGGAATCGGTGGCCCAGGCCGACGGCACCGGCACCATCACGATCAGCTTCGAGCCCGGCACCAATGAAGACCTCGCGCAGGTGGACGTCCAGAACCGGCTCTCGCGCGCCACACCCCGGCTGCCGTCCTCGGTGACGCAGCAGGGCGTGCGCGTCGACAAGTCGCGCTCCAACTTCCTGCTGTTCGCAATGCTGTCGTCGAGCAACGCCAGCACCGACACCTCGGCGCTGGGCGACTATGCCGCGCGCAACATCGTGCCGGAACTGCAACGGATCGACGGCGTGGGCCAGGTCCAGCTGTTCGGCTCCGAGAACGCGATGCGCATCTGGATCGACCCGGCCAAGCTGCAGGGCTTCAACCTGTCGCCGGCCGACGTCAACAACGCGATCCGCGCGCAGAACGCACAGGTGGCGTCAGGCACCATCGGCGACCTGCCGAACGTGCCGGGCCAGGCGATCGCGGCCACGGTAACGGTCAACGGCCAGCTCGCCAACGTCGACCAGTTCAAGGAGATCGTGCTGCGCGCCAACACCGACGGCTCGACCGTGCGGCTCAAGGACGTCGCGCGCATCGAGATCGGTGGCCAGGCCTATGCCACTTCGGCGCGCCTGAACGGCGTGCCCGCGGTCGGCATCGCCGTGCTGCCCACGCCCAGCGGCAACGCGCTGAAGTCGTCCAAGGCCGTGCGCGAGCGGCTGACCGAGCTGCAGCGCTACTTCCCCGAAGGCGTGAAATGGAGCATGCCGTACGACACGACGCCCGTGGTGCGGATCTCGATCACCGAAGTGGTCAAGACCCTGCTCGAAGCCGTGGCGCTGGTGTTCCTCGTGATGTTCCTGTTCCTGCAGAACTGGCGCTACACGATCATCCCGACCATCGTGGTGCCGATCGCGCTCCTGGGCACCTTCGCCGTGCTGTTCGCACTGGGCTTCTCAATCAACGTGCTGACGATGTTCGGCATGGTGCTGGTGATCGGCATCGTGGTGGACGATGCGATCGTGGTGGTGGAGAACGTCGAGCGCATCATGAGCGAGGAAGGGCTGCCACCGCTGGAGGCCACGCGCAAGGCGATGCAGCAGATCTCGGGCGCCATCATCGGCGTGACCGTGGTGCTGATCTCGGTGTTCGTGCCGCTGGCCTTCTTCTCGGGCTCGACCGGCAACATCTACCGCCAGTTCTCGGCGACGATGGTGACCTCGATCGCGTTCTCGGCCTTCCTGGCGCTGTCGCTCACGCCGGCGCTGTGCGCCACGCTGCTCAAGCCGGTGGAGGCAGGCCATCATCACGAGAAGTCCGGCTTCTTCGGCTGGTTCAACCGCGGTTTCACGCGCACGGCCAAGGGCTATGAAGGCATGGTCGCGCGCATCCTGCGCCGCGCTGCGCGCTACCTCGTGATCTACGCCGCAATCATCGGCGCGGTGGTGTTCGTCTACCGGCAATTGCCGACCTCCTTCCTGCCGGAGGAGGACCTGGGCTACATCATCGTGAACGTGCAGCTGCCGCCGGGTGCGACCCAGGAGCGCGCACTGGACGTGATGAAGCAGGTCGAAGGCTTCATGCTCAAGCAGCCCGAGGTCGAGAGCATGGTGAGCGTGATGGGCTTCAGCTTCTCGGGCCAGGGCCAGAACGCGGGCCTGGCGTTCGTGACGCTCAAGAGCTGGGAGGAACGCAAGGACCCGGCCCACTCGGCCAAGGCGCTCGCGGGCCGTTCCTTCGGCGCGCTCTCGGGCATCCGGGATGCCTTCATCTACCCGCTGAGCCCGCCGCCGATTCTCGAACTTGGCAATTCCAGCGGCTTCAGCTTCCGGCTGCAGGACCGCTCGGGCGCGGGCCACGACGCCCTCGTCAACGCGCGCAACCAGATCCTGGGCATGGCCTCGCAGAGCAAGATCATCACAGGGGTACGGCCCGACGGCCTGGAAGACGCGCCGCAGCTGCAGATCGACATCGACCGCGACAAGGCGAACGCGCTGGGCGTGAGCTTCGACGCGATCAACACCACCCTGTCGACGACGCTCGGTTCGAGCTACATCAACGATTTCCCGAACCGCGGCCGCTTCCAGCGTGTGGTGGTGCAGGCCGATGCGCCGGCGCGGATGCAGCCCGAGGACATGCTCAAGCTCAACGCTCCCAACGCCCAGGGTCAACCGGTGCCGTTCGCGACCTTCGCGACCACGCGGTGGGTCACCGGTGCGACGCAGACCGTGCGCTACAACGGCTATCCCGCAATGCGCATCAGCGGCGAGGCGGCGCCGGGGCAGAGTACGGGTGCCGCCATGGCCGAGATGGAAAAGCTCGCCGCGCAGCTGCCGCAAGGCTTCGGCTTCGAATGGACAGGCCAGTCGCGTGAGGAAAAGCTCGCAGGCTCGCAGGCCATCATCCTCTACGGCTTCGCGATCCTGGCGGTGTTCCTGTGCCTCGCGGCGCTGTACGAGAGCTGGTCGATTCCGCTGGCGGTGATCCTGGTGGTGCCGCTGGGCGTGCTGGGCGTGCTGCTCGCGACCATGTTCCGCGCGTATGCGAACGACGTGTACTTCCAGGTGGGGCTGATCACGATCATCGGGCTCTCGGCGAAGAACGCGATCCTGATCATCGAGTTCGCGAAGGACCTGCAGGCCCAGGGCAAGGGCGTGGTCGAAGCCGCGCTGGAAGCCGCGCACCTGCGGTTCCGGCCGATCATCATGACTTCGCTGGCCTTCGGCCTCGGCGTGGTGCCGCTGTTCATCGCCTCGGGCGCGGGTTCGGCGAGCCAGCGTGCGATCGGCACCGGCGTGCTCGGCGGCATGGTGACCGGCACGGTGCTCGCGGTGATCTTCGTGCCCGTGTTCTTCGTGGTGGTGCGCACGCTGTTCAAAGGCAGCGCCCGCCAGCAGGAAGTGAATCGCAAGCATGCGCAAGCCGCGGGCATTGCGGAGGAAAAACATGACTAAGAAACTGATTCCCACAGCCCTGGCCGCGGCAATGCTGCTGGCGGGCTGCTCGCTGATCCCGACCTACGAGCGCCCCGCCGCGCCGGTGCCGACCACCTTCCCGGGTGACCCGTCGCAACCGGCCGGCCAGGCCGCCGCCGCCCTGCCATGGCAGGACTTCTTCACCGACCCGCGCCTGGCGGGCCTGATCCAGACCGCCCTGGCGAACAACCGGGACCTGCGCGTGTCGGTGCTCAACATCGAGCAGGCGCGCGCGCAGTTCCAGATCGAGCGCTCGGCCCTCTTCCCGGCGCTCGGCCTCACGGGCAGCGGCTCGCGCTCGAGCCCGAACTCCTTGCAGGCCTTCGACAGCAGCGCCGGCAGTGTGGCCTCGCAGTACAGCGTGAACTTCGGCTTCACCGCCTGGGAGCTCGACTTCTTCGGCCGCATCCGTGCGCTGAAGGACCAGGCGCTGGCGCAGTACCTCGCCACCGAGGAAACGCGCAAGGCGGCGCAGATCAGCCTGATCGCCTCGGTCGCCACCGGCTGGATCACGCTGATGGCCGACGATGAGCTGCTCGAGATCACGCGCCAGACGATGGTCACGCGCGAGGAATCGGTGCGCCTTGCCAAGCTGCGCTTCGACAACGGCGTGTCGTCCGAGATCGACTTCCAGGCCGCGAACACGGCCGCGGAAAGCGCCCGCGCCACTTACGCGCAGCAGCAGCGCGCGCGCATGCAGGACGAGAACGCACTCGCCCTGCTGCTGGGCGCCCCGGTGCCGGCGAGTGCGCTCTCGGGCGGCACCAAGGGGCTGGACGGCATCCGGCCGATGCCCGACGTGCCCGCGGGCCTGCCCTCGGACATGCTGATCGAGCGGCCCGACATCCGCGCGGCCGAGCAGCAATTGATTGCCGCCAACGCCAACATCGGGGCGGCGCGCGCGAACTTCTTCCCGCGCGTGTCGCTCACCAGCTCGATCGGCACCGCGAGCAGCGAGTTCTCGGGCCTGTTCGACCGCGGCTCCAAGGCCTGGTCGTTCGCACCCACGGTCACGCTGCCGATCTTCGATGCGGGCCGCAACTGGGCCACGCTGCAATCGTCGAAGGCCGGGCGCGAAATCGCGGTGGCGCAGTATGAGAAGTCGATCCAGACCGCGTTCCGCGAAGTGGCGGACGCGCTGGCCGGCCGCGCCACGCTGGGCGAAGAGGTGCGTGCGCAGCGTGCGCAGGCCACTGCGGAAGCGGTGCGGTTCAAGCTCTCCGACCTGCGCTACCGCAACGGCATCGCCAGCGCGCTCGACCTGCTCGACGCGCAACGCTCGCTGTTCACGGCGCAGCAACTGGCGGTCAACGCGCGGCTCCTGCAACTGCAGAACCAGGTCACGCTGTACAAGACGCTGGGTGGCGGCTGGGCAACGCGCGACAAGGGTTGAGGCGCCTGGGCGCCCGATATCGGGAGGCCAATCGCCCGCTGGGGCGAGGGGCCTCTCTATAATCGTCGGTTGATCTAGAAAAAGCCCCCCGACGAGCCCCCGTTATTGAGGACGCCATGAGCGCAGACCCGCACTACCAGGCCACAGAAGAAGCCCATACCGGCCCCATCAAGAACCCGAAGCAACTGCTGCTCGCGGTATTTTTCTCCTTCATTGCACCGATCCTGATCATCGTGGGACTTGTCTCCTATGTGGTCTCGGGCACCAAGCCCGCCGGCACCGCGGAGGGCGACAACATGGCGCTCTACGGCGTGTCGAAGGAATCGCGCGACAAGGAAGTGGCCGAGCGCCTCAAGAAAGTCGGCGCCATCGAGATCCGCGACGCCAACCGCCCCCTCACCGCCGGCGATGCCGTGTTCAAGGCCCAATGCGTGGCCTGCCACGGCGCACCGGGCATCCCCGGCGCCCCTCACCTGAACGACGCTGCAGCCTGGGCCCCCCGCATCGGCCAAGGCTACGCAACCCTGTTGGAACATGCGCTCAAGGGCAAGGGCGCGATGCCTCCCCAGGGCGGTGGCGACTTCGAAGACCTCGAAATCGGCCGTGCGGTGGTCTACATGGCCAACGCCGGCGGCGCCAAGTTCCCTGTGCCCGAGCGGCCAGCCGCTGCGGCGCCCGCAGAAGGCGCTTCGGGTGCGGCACCTGCCGCCTCGGCACCTGCTGCCGCAGCTTCGACAGCTGCAGCCGCCGCCCCGGCCAAGTAATCCGCTCCGCCCCAAACAAAAAGCCGGCTCGATGCCGGCTTTTTTGTGGGCAATCGGCGCACTGAACTATTGTTTTGATAGCACTGCAGCGCCACCAGCATAGCGTTCCACCGGGCTCATGACGTGGCCGAAGCGCTGCGGCAGTTCGCTGGCCTGCACCGCCTCGGGCGTCCACAGCCCCTGTTCGATGGCTTCCGCCGCGATGCCCACGTCCTGCGTGTGCACCAACCCGAGCCCAATCGGCGCGACCAGATAGAGCCGCCCGGCCTCGTCGAGCAGGCAGCCTGAAACATCGACCGCCTGGCCGGTATGGGCCGTGACGGTGAACCGGCCGCCGCCCTCGTCCGCCACGCGCCAGACCAGCGGCGCAGCCTCCAACTCGACATACACGCGCTGCGGTCCGTTCTGGAAGAACCACTGCCCTTCGTCATCGTGCTCATAGTTGCGATGGATGAAGTCGATCAGTTTGTCGTGCCGCAGCATCGAGCCCTTGGCCTGCACGAACGGCCCCTCGGCCTGGGTGCGGTCGTCGCGCATATACCAGTTGCCGCGCGCATCGAGGCCCAGCCAGCCGTAGCAGTGCGGCACGTTGGGCCATTTGGCGAGCGCCTGTTTGACGATGTCGTCCATGAATTCATTCTCCTGCCGGTTGTGCGAGGGAGGCGTCAGCCAAGACGCCGCCATGCACCTGCAGCCAGTTGCCGACGCGCGCCGGCATCCCGCGCACATGCCCCGGCGGCAGGCCCAGCGGAAAGCCCACATGCCCGCCGTGCGCCGGCTGCCACAGCGTGACATGCCGCCCGACCTCGCCCGGCCCCGGCAGGCTGCGCGCCGGAATGAACGGATCGTTGAGCGCATTCACCACCAGCGTGGGCACGCGGATCTGGCCCAGGTGCGGCTTGGACGAACCCCGCGCCCAGTAGTCGTCGGCGTTGCGAAACCCGTGCAGCGGCGCGGTGAACACGTCGTCGAAGGTATAGAGGTCGCGCGCGGCCAGCAGCCGGTCGCGGTCGAAGAGGCCCGGGAACTGCGCCAGCTTGGCCATTGCCTTGGGCTTCATGGTCGCGAGAAACATGCGCGTGTAGACCAGCTTGTTGAAGCCCCGGCCGATCGCCTCGCCGCCTGCAGCCAGGTCGAGCGGCGCGCAGACCGAAGCCACGGCGCTGACCGATTCGCGCGCTGTGTCGCCCGCCTCGCAGGCCCAGCGCAGCAATGCGTTGCCGCCCAGCGAGACGCCCGCGGCGAGCACCGGCCCGCCGCCGCGAAGCCTGTGCTGCGCGTGCATGCGCTGCAGGATCCAGCCGATCTCTTCGTAGTCGCCGGAGTGGTAGGCGCGCGGCGCGAGGTTCATCTCGCCGCTGCAGCCCCGGAAGTGCGGCACGGCAAAGGCCATCCCCTGCTCGGCCGCGAAGGCTGCGAAGGCCTCCGCGTAGTGGCTGCGCGACGAGCCTTCGAGCCCGTGGAACAGCACCAGCAGCGGCCGCGGACCCGGCAGCGGCGCATCGATGAAATCGACGTCGATGAAATCCCCGTCGGGCGCATTCCACCGCTCGCGGCGGTACACCGGCGCCGTGCCGTCGAAGCGGCGCGCATAGAGCGCGGCCCAGATGGTCTGCAGGTTGCCGCCGGGCAGCCAGCGCGGCGCCACGTAGCCCATCGACGATCGAGGAGAGGAAGAAGAAGAATCGGCGAAAGACATCAATGCAGGGTCTGGGGCGGGTCGTTCGCGTCGTCCGGCTCCCGCGCGCTGCCCGGGCTCGCGTGGTGCGCCACCATGCGCCAGCCCTGCGCGGTCTTGTGATAGACGTTGGTGGCCAGCACGAAGGCATGGCGCGGACCTTCGGCGGTGAGCACCTCGATGCGCTCGAGCACGTTGTGCACCGCGCTCGCGAGCGACTCGATCTTGCGCACCCGCGCCGGCATGGCGTGGATCGCGCCGTTGCCGAACATCTGCTCGAACGCCGCGCGGATCGCGATGCTGCCCACCAGCCGCGGGCCGCCGGGGTGCACGCAGAACACCTCGTCCTCGTCGGCCCAGCAGGCCATCAGTGCGTCGATGTCGCCGCGCTGCAGCGCTTCGTAGAAAGCCGCCTCGACATCGTCGGCGGTGCCGCCGATGGCCGCGGCGGCGCGGTGTGGGGTCTTGGGCATGGCGTGATTTTGCCGTGCCGTTCGTGACGCCGACGCTGCACCGCTTTGGTCCGGCCTGCACCGCGCCGCCGCAGTTTTTCCAGTTCGCCTGCTCCGTTTTGGACCACATGGTCAAAACACGAACATAGAAAGTACATAACCCATTGATTTGAAACGATTTATCCGACTGGCACGCGCCATGCATAGGGCTCTTCAATCCCGCAACAGGAGCCTTTCATGAACGTCGGCATCTTCATTCCCATCGGCAACAACGGCTGGCTGCTTTCCGAAAACGCACCGCAGTACAAGCCCAGTTTCGCGCTCAACAAGGAGATCACGCTGAAGGCCGAGCACTACGGCGTCGACTTCGCGCTGTCGATGATCAAATTGCGCGGCTTCGGCGGCAAGACCGAGTTCTGGGACCACAACCTCGAGTCCTTCACGCTCATGGCCGGGCTCGCGGCCGTCACGACGAAGATCAAGCTCTTCGCCACCGCCGCCTCGCTGGTGATGCCGCCGGCCATCGTCGCGCGCATGGCCTCGACCATCGACTCCATCTCCGGCGGCCGCTTCGGCCTGAACCTCGTCACCGGCTGGCAGCGGCCCGAGTACTCGCAGATGGGCATGTGGCCCGGCGACCAGTTCTTCGGCACGCGCTACCAATACCTGTCCGAGTACATCCAGGTGCTGCGCGACCTCTGGGGCACCGGCAAGTCCGACTTCAAGGGCGACCACTTCCAGATGGACGACTGCCGCCTGAGCCCGCAACCGCAGGCCGACATGAAGGTGATCTGCGCCGGCCAGAGCGACGCGGGCATGGACTTCTCGGCGAAGTACGCCGACTACAACTTCTGCTTCGGCAAGGGCGTGAACACACCCAAGGCCTTTGCGCCTGCAGCTGAGAAACTCATCGAGGCCACGCGCAAGACCGGCCGCCGCGTCACCACCTACGTGCTGATGATGGTGATCGCCGACGAAACCGACGAGGCCGCGCGCGCCAAGTGGGAGCACTACAAGGCCGGCGCCGACCACGAAGCGATCGCGTGGCTGGGCCAGCAGGGCGCGGCCGACACCAAGTCGGGCGCCGACACCAACGTGCGCCAGATGGCCGACCCGACCTCGGCGGTGAACATCAACATGGGCACGCTGGTCGGCTCCTACGAAAGCGTCGCGCGCATGCTCGACGAAGTGGCCGAGGTACCCGGCACCGAAGGCGTGCTGCTGACCTTCGACGACTTCGTGCAGGGCGTCGAGGCTTTCGGCGAGCGCATCCAGCCGCTGATGAAGAGCCGCGCGCATGTGCAGAGCCCCGTAGCCTCTCAGGTCGAACCCGAGCGCCTTGCGGCCTGAAGAGGAGATGCGCATGACCACACCCGCCCCAAAGAACATCACGCTCACCTCGACCACGCCCGTCGGCGCGCCGCGCCTGCCCGGTGCGCCTGCACCGCTCGTGCTGCCCGCGCGCCCCGAGCCGCTGGCGCTGCACGCCACCGACTCCGCACTCATCGTCGTCGACATGCAGAACGCCTACGCCTCGCTCGGCGGGTATGTCGACTCGGCCGGCTTCGACATCTCCGGCGCGCAAGGCACCATCGCCAACATCGCACGCACCATCGCCGCCGCACGCGCGGCCGGCATGCTGGTCGTGTTCCTGCAGAACGGCTGGGATGCGGCGTATGTCGAGGCGGGCGGCCCCGGCTCGCCCAACTGGCACAAGTCGAACGCGCTCAAGACCATGCGCGCCAAGCCCGAGCTGCAGGGCAAGTTCCTCGCCAAGGGCGGCTGGGACTACGAACTCATCGCCGAGATGAAGCCGCAACCCGGCGACATCGTCGTGCCCAAGACGCGCTACAGCGGCTTCTTCAACAGCACGCTCGACAGCACCTTGCGCGCACGCGGCATTCGCCACCTCGTGTTCACCGGCATCGCGACCAACGTGTGCGTCGAATCGACGCTGCGCGATGCGTTCCACCTGGAGTACTTCGCGGTGATGCTGGAAGACGCCACGCACGAACTCGGCGGCGCGGCCATCCAGAAAGCCTCGGTCTACAACGTCGAGACCTTCTTCGGATGGGTCTCCACGGTGGACCAGTTCTGCAGCACCTTCGCACCGCAACGTGCCATTCAACCCACCACGGCCGAAGCGGCCATCGCCTGATTCATTCAAAGGAGTTTCCGAATGCCCAAGCAAGCCATCATCCCCCCCGGCACCGGCGTGCCCATCGCACCCTTCGTCCCCGGCACGCTCGCCGACGGCGTGCTCTACGTCTCGGGCACGCTGCCCTTCGACAAGGACAACAACGTCGTCCACGTCGGCGACGCCAGCGCGCAAGCCCGGCATGTGCTCACCACGATCCAGGGCGTGGTCGAGGCCGCGGGCGGCACCATGGACGACGTGACCTTCAACCAGATCATGCTCAAGGACTGGGCCGACTACGCGAAGATCAATGCGGTGTATGCCGAGTTCTTTCCCGGCACCAAGCCCGCGCGCTATTGCATCCAGTGCGGCCTCGTGAAGCCCGACGCGCTGGTCGAGATCGCCTCGATCGCGCACATCGGCAACAAGGCCTGAACACCATGAGCGCCGCGCCGGGCCGTCCCAAGCAAGCTCGCTCCCGCCTGGCGGGAAGGCGCGCAGCGCCAAGGGCGCACCAATGACCGCGCTGCACCATGAGGTGCACGGACCGTCCGATGCAGCGGCCACCGTGGTGCTGTCCTCGGGCCTCGGCGGCTCGGCCAACTTCTGGCGGCCGCAGCTCGGTGCATTGGTCGAGGCGGGCCACCGCGTGATCGCCTACGACCAGCGCGGCACGGGCCGCAGCCCCGGCGTGCTGCCCGCCGACTACGCCATCGCCGACATGGCGCAGGACGTCATCGAGATCCTCGATGCCACGAACACCTCGAAGTGCCATTTCGCCGGCCACGCGCTCGGCGGACTGGTCGGCTTGCAGCTCGCGCTCGATGCGCCCGATCGCGTGGCGAGCCTCGCGCTCGTCAACGCCTGGTCGAAACCGAATCCGCATTCCGCACGCTGCTTCGACGCACGCCTGGCGCTGCTCGGCGCGCTCGGTGCGCGCGCGTATGTCGAAGCGCAGCCGATCTTCCTGTACCCCGCCGCGTGGTGCGCCGAGCATGCGCAACACGTGGCCGACGAAGTCGATCACGCCTTCGCGCACTTCCCCGGCGAGGCCAACATGCGCGCGCGCATCGCCGCCCTGCGCGCCTTCGACGTCGATGCGCGCCTGGCGGAGATCGCCGCACCCACGCTGGTTGCCGCCGCGAAAGACGATGTGCTTGTTCCCTGGACCTGCTCGCAGCGCCTGGCTGACGGCCTGCACGACGTCACGCTCGACTTCATGCCGCACGGCGGCCATGCGCACAGCGTGACCGAAGCCGACGCCTTCAACCGCAGCCTGCTCGATTTTCTGACCCGGGTCCGCACACCCGCAGTTTCCGCATGACCACCACACAGACCCTCGACGACGCCGCGCTGTCGCTTCTCTTCACCAGCGCGCGCAGCCACAACGGCTGGACCGATGCACCCGTTTCCGATGCGCAGCTCCAGCAGATCTATGCCCTGGCCAGCCTCGGCCCGACCTCGGCCAACTGTTCGCCAGCGCGCTTCGTGTTCGTGCGCACGCCCGAGGGCAAGCAGCGCCTCGCGCCCGCGCTTTCGAAGGGCAATCTCGACAAGACCATGACGGCCCCCGTCACGGTCATCGCCGCGTGGGACCGCAAGTTCTACGACAAGCTGCCCACGCTGTTCCCGCATGCCGATGCGCGCAGCTGGTTCACCGGCAGCCCCGAGGCCGCGCACGAAACCGCCTTCCGCAATGCCACCCTGCAGGCCGGCTACCTGCTGCTCCCGCGCGCGCGGTGGGGCTCGATGCCGGACCGATGTCGGGCTTCGACAAGGCGAAGGTCGATGCGGCCTTCTTCGAAGGCACCGACTGGACCACCAACTTCCTCATCAATCTCGGTCACGGCGACGTGTCGAAAGTGTTCGGCCGCCTGCCGCGCCTGCCTTTCGACGAAGCCTGCACGCTGGCCTGACGCCAGCCGGAGTCCTCCATGCTCAACGCCATTGCATCCCACGTTCCGTCCACCGGTCTGCTGCCGCCGCTTCCCAAGGCCGACTACCGCAACGCGATGGCGCGCCTCGGTGCGGCGGTGAACATCATCACGACCGACGGTCCTGCAGGCCGCGCCGGCTTCACCGCCTCGGCCGTGTGCAGCGTGACCGACGAGCCGCCGATGCTGCTCGTGTGCCTGAACCGCTCGGCCTCGGTGTACCCGGCGTTCGCCGCCAACGGCGTGCTGTGCGTGAACGTGCTGGCCGCGGGCCACCAGACGCTCTCGGGCCTGTTCGGCGGCAAGACGCCGATGGATGAACGCTTCGCCGCCGGACGTTGGAGCCGCAAGGCCACCGGCTCGCCGGTGCTCGACGATGCGGCCGCGTCATTCGACTGCCGCGTGGTGAGCGCCACCAGCGCCGGTACGCACGACGTGCTGTTCTGCGAAGCGGTGGCGATCGCGATCGGCGGTGCGGCGCAGAGCCTCATCTACTTCGATCGCAAGTACCACGAGATCGCAGCGCCGCCCCACTGAGTCAGCGCACGGTGATGCCCTGCAGCACGATGCGCTGCACGTTCTCCACCGTCTGCTCGAAGAAGGCCGCATCGTCCAGCGTGTGCCCCGACAGCGCATGCACCTGCACGCCGAAATCGGCGTAGTGCTGCGTGATCGCCCACAGCGCGAAGATCAGGTGGTGCGGATCGACCGGCGCGAGCTTGCCGGCCTCCACCCAGGCGCGGATCACCTCCGACTTGCGCTCCACCAGCGTGCGCAGTTCGCGGTCGAGCTCGTCGCGCAGCAACGGCGCGCCCTGGATCATTTCGAGGCAGAACAGGCGCGATGCATCGGGCCTGTCGCGCGAGATCACGAGCTTGCGGCGGATGTAGTCGCCGATGGCTTCGCCCGGATCCTGCTCGGCGCTGAAGCCGCGCAGCGGCTCGAGCCACACCGAGAGCAGGTCGCGCAGCACGTTGACGTACAGCTCCTCCTTGTTCGCGAAGTAATAGAGCAGGTTGCTCTTGGACACATCGGCGCGTGCAGCCACCTGGTCGATCGAGGTGCCGTGCAGCCCGAAGCGCGAGAACAGGCCCAGCGCCGCACCGAGGATGGCGCTGCGCTTGTCCTCGATCTGGCGCAGGCGCCGGCTCACGGCGGAGGCGCTGCGCACCGCGGGCTTCGCAGATTTCACGGGTTTCGCGCGCTTGCGCGCCGGGCTCTTGTCGGTGCTGCTGGCCGCGGCCAGCACCTTGGTCTTGGGCATCTTCCCTCGCTCTTCGTGTACGGATTGCAGGTTCTCTGAACGGCGCACCACTGTAAGGCCGCGGTGCATCGCGTTGCGCCACGGCGGCCTTCGGGTGGCCGCAGCGCGCACCATGCTGACGCGACAAATTCGATTTGTCCATTTGGTCCAACTGGCACAGACGTTGCATGGCGAAAGGCATGCCAAGCATGAGGACCGACCCATGACCCTGCTGTCCGTACCGATCATCGATCTCGCGCCCTACTTCGCCGGCACCGCCGAGGGCAAGGCAGAGGTGGCCAGGAAAGTCGACGAGGCCTGCCGCAGCATCGGCTTCCTGGTCATCACCAACCACGGCATACCGGCCGAACTGGTGTCGCGCGTCTCGTCGCTCTCGCGCGAATTCTTCAACATGCCGCTGGCGGAAAAGCGCAAGGTCGATCGCCCCCGCGAAGACGCGGTGCGCGGCTACAGCGCCGTCGGCGAAGAGGGCCTCTCGTACAGCCTGGAAGAGGCCGCCCCCGGCGACCTGAAGGAGTCGTTCTCCATCGGCCCATCGAACGTGCCCGACGACGACTACCACCACGGCCCCGCCGCCGGCCCGCATTTCGAGCCCAACAGCTGGCCGCCCATCGCGGGCTTCCGCGATGCGTACGAAGGCTACTTCGAGGCCATGAGCGATCTCTCGCGTTCGCTGATGCGCATCTTCGCGCTCGGCCTCGAACTGCCCGAGACATTCTTCGACGACAAGATCGACAGGCACATCAGCATGTTCCGCGTGCTCAGCTATCCGCCGCAGCGCGAAGCGCCGCTGCCGGGCCAGTTGCGCGCAGGCGCGCACAGCGACTACGGCAGCCTCACGATCGTCCTGCCCGACGACAAGGGCCTGCAGGTGTTCAACAAGGCGGGCCAGTGGGTCGACGTGCCGCAGGTCGAGGGCGGCATGGTCGTCAACATCGCCGACCTCATGATGCAGTGGACCAACGACCTGTGGGTGTCCACGCTGCACCGCGTGGTGAACCCGCCCTTCGAGGTGGCGAGCACCAACCGCCGCCAGTCGCTGGTGTTCTTCCACCAGCCGAACTACGACGCGATGGTCGAGTGCCTGCCCAGTTGCCTCGCGCCGGGCGAGGCGCCGAAGTACGCGCCCATTTCGTCGGGCGACCACCTCACCTCGAAGTTCGTGAAGCAGACGACCTTCGGCGGCACCAAGGCGACGGCCTGAGCCGAGACCCGACATGGCCCACCTTTCCTACGTCAACGTCTTCGCAAAGGACGTGGTCGCGCTCAGCGGCTTCTACCAGCGCGTGTTCGGCTTCCCCGAGATCGAGGCGATCCGCTCGCCGATCTTCCGGGGCCTGGACACCGGCAAGTCGAGCCTGGGCTTCAACGCGCTCGACGCCTACGAGCTGCTGCACCTGGCCGAGTTCTCCGACACGCGCGGCGTGAAGTTCCTGCTGAACATCGACGTGGACAGCCAGGCCGACGTCGACCGCATGGTGCCCGTGGCGCTCGAGGCCGGCGCCACGCTCGTCAAGCCGCCCTACGTCACCTACTACAACTGGTACCAGTCCGTGCTGCTCGACCCCGAGGGCAACGTGTTCCGCATCAACTTCATGATGTGACGCGCGCGGCATCTCTCGCTTTTCTTCCGTCCCACTTCCTGCTTCCCACGAAAGGTCGCTCCATGCTGCGCACATCCACCACTGGCTTTCTCGGCCTTGCACTGACACTCGCGGCCGGCGGCGCGTTGTTCACGCTGCCCGCCCTGGCGGCCGACGGCTTCACGCTCAAGGACAAGCCGAAGATTGCGATGCTGTACTTCGGCCCGAAGAACGACGGCGGCTGGACGCAGGCCTTCGACGAAGCCCGCGTCAAGATCGAGAAGGAGATCGGCCAGAAGATCCAGTTCGTGGAGAACGTGCCCGAGGACGCCTCGGCCATCAAGCCGGCGGCCGAGAAGTTCATCCAGCGCGGCGCCAACATCGTGATCGGTACCGCCTTCGGCTATTCCGACAGCTTCAAGGACCTGGCCGCCAAGTACCCCGATGTGGCCTTCCTCAACGGCTCGGGCACCACCAACGGCACCAACCTCGAATCGTTCTACGGGCGCACCTACGAGAGCCAGTACCTCTGCGGCATGGCCGCGGGCGCGGCCTCCAAGACCGGCAAGCTCGGCTTCGTCGCGGCCAACCCCTTCGGCGTGGTGAACTGGACCATCAACGCCTTCGCGCTCGGTGCGCAGAAGATGAACCCCAACGCCACGGTCAACGTGATCTACACCGGCGCATGGAACGACCCCATCAAGGAACGCGCCGCCGCCGCCGCGCTCATCGACCAGGGCGCCGACGTCATCGGCCAGCACGTGGACAGCCCCACGCCGCAGATCGTGGCGCAGGAGCGCGGCGTGTACGCCACCGGCCACCACCGGGACCTTCGCCAGTTCGCGCCCAAGGCGACGCTGTGCTCGTCGGTGTGGGTGTGGGACCGCTTCCTCGTGCCCGA
The DNA here is from genome assembly GCF_030812215.1 of Variovorax boronicumulans. Classification (GTDB taxonomy): domain Bacteria; phylum Pseudomonadota; class Gammaproteobacteria; order Burkholderiales; family Burkholderiaceae_C; genus Variovorax; species Variovorax boronicumulans_C. Next base: position 76,093 of record NZ_JAUSSG010000015.1, read on the forward strand.
ACTCAAGAAGGTGATGGCCGGCGGCTGGAAGCCCGCGCCCTACGGCGCCTTCATCGCCATGAAGGACGGCGGCACCGACATCGCAGGCTTCGGCCCCGCGGTGCCCAAGGACAAGGCGGCGGCGATCACGGCGGAACGCGAAGCCATCCTGAAGGGCAAGCAGATCTACGCGGGCCCGCTCGCCGATCGCGACGGCAAGGAGCGCGTGGCCAAGGGCGCGGTGCTGTCCGATGCCGACCTCTGGAAGATGGACTGGTTCGTCAAGGGCGTGGTCACGCAGAAGTAGACCCGCAGAAGCAAGCAGGTAAGCCCATGCCCAACAACGCGCTCGAACTCACCGGCATCCGCAAGACCTTCGACGGCTTTGCGGCGCTGACCGACGCCCACTTTGCCGCGCGCTGGGGCGAGGTGCATGCGCTGCTCGGCGAGAACGGCGCGGGCAAGTCTTCGCTGATGAACATCGCCGCCGGGCTCTATGCGCCCGAGGCCGGCCAACTGCTGGTGGACGACAACGAGGTGCGCTTTGCCGGCCCGCGCGATGCCGCCCGGCACCGCATCGGCATGGTCCACCAGCATTTCAAGCTGGTGCGGCCGTTCACGGTGGCAGAGAACATCCTGCTCACCGCACCGCCGCCGGCCGGGTTTCAGAGCCACGGCGAGCGGCTGCGCGAGATTTCGCGTGACATCCGCAACAAGGCCTCGCAGCTGGGCTTCGACATCGATCCTTCGAAGCGCATCGACGCGCTCTCGATTGCGGAGCAGCAGCGCGTGGAGATCCTCAAGGTGCTGCTCGCGGGCGCGCGCATCCTGATCCTGGACGAGCCGACCGCGGTGCTGACCGACCAGGAAGCCGCACGCCTTTTGCAGATGGTGCAGGGGCTTGCACGCAGCGGTTCGGCCGTGGTGCTGGTCACGCACAAGATGGCCGACGTGAAGACCTATGCCGACCGCGTGACGGTGATGCGCGGCGGCCGCACGGTGGCCACCCTGTCGCCGGGTGCCACGACCGTGGACGAACTGGTGAAGCTGACCGTGGGTGAATCCGTCGCCGCACCTTCGTCGCAAGCGGCAAGGGCGCCGCGCGGACCGGTGCGGTTGTCGGTGCGTGGGCTGCGTTCGGCGGCTTCGCCGCAGGGCCGCCGCGTGCTCGACGGCGTCGATCTCCAATTGCATGCCGGCGAGATCTACGGCCTGGCCGGTGTCGGCGGCAACGGCCAGAGCGAGCTGGCCGGCGCCATCATGGGCCTGCCCGACGTCAGCGGCAGCCTCGAAGGCGAGATGCAGCTCGACGGCCATGGCGATCTGAAGACCATGTCCGCACCGGCACGCCGCAACGTCGGCATCGCCGCGATTCCGGCCGACCGCTACGGGCTCGCGCTCGCGGGCGGCCTGTCGGTGGCCGAGAACTACGCCATCGGCCGCGTGCACAGCGGGCGCTACGGCCCCGTCTGGCATCTGCGCCGCAACCGCATCCAGAGCGACACGCAGGAGGCCGTGCGCGCCTTCGACGTGCAAGGCGTGCGCTCGGTGGCACAGAAGGCGGCGCTGCTCTCCGGCGGCAACGCGCAGAAGCTCGTGCTCGCACGCGAGTTCGGCAAGTCGCCCACGCTGGTGCTCGCGCACAGCCCGAGCCGTGGGCTCGACGTGCGTGCCAGCGCCGAGGTGCATGCGCGCCTGCGCGCCGCGCGCGACGATGGGGCCGCGGTGCTCCTCATCAGCGAAGACCTCGACGAGGTGCTTCAACTGGCAGACCGCGTGGGCGTGATGACGCGCGGGCGCATCGCCGGCGAGTTCGCGCAGCCGGCCAACCGGCAGGCCATCGGGCAGGCGATGGTGGACCATGGCTGACGCATCGCTCGCGGCCATCGCGCATCCCGCTCGAACCGACATGAAGACACCCGAGCCCGTGCGCACGCGCCAGCCCCTCGCCAGCCGCCGCTATGCGCTGGAGATCCGCCAGCACATGGCCTGGCGCTGGCAGGCGCTGGTCCTGGCGATCGCGCTGCTGGTGGGCCTTGCGATCTCGGCCGCCATCCTCGTGGCCGCGGGTGTGCCCGCCGACGAGCTCGCCAACGAGTTCGTGATGCAGACCTTCTTGGACGGCCAGAACTTTCGCGCCGTGCTGTTCCAGGCCGCGCCGATGATCCTGGTGGGGCTGGCGGGCGCCATCGCGTTCCGTGCGCGCTTCTGGAACCTGGGCCTGGAAGGCCAGATGGTCTGGGGCGCCATCGGCGCGACCGCCGTCTCGATGTGGCAGATCGGCCCCGAGAACCTGCGCCTGCCGCTGATGTTCGTCGCGGCCATCGGCTGCGGGCTGCTGTGGGTGCTCGGCCCTGCATGGCTGAAGCTCAAGCTCGGCGTGAACGAGATCATCTCGACGCTGATGCTCAACTACATGGCGGCCAACTTCCTGCTGCATCTGGTGTACGGCAGCTGGAAGGACCCGAAGGACAACTTCCCCTACTCGCCGCAGTTCCGCGCCTTCGAGCGGCTGCCCGAGCTGGGCGCGGGCGTGGGCAGCGCGATCCTGCTGGCGGGCATCGTCGCGCTGCTGGCGTGGTGGCTGGTGGGCGTGAGCCGCGTGGGGCTGTACCTGCGCTTCGTCGATGCCAACCCGCGCGTGGCGCATGCCAACGGGGTGCCGGTGCGCCGCACCATCTATGGCGCGGTGCTGCTGTCGGGCGCGATGGCGGGGCTGGCGGGCTTTGCGGTGGCGGCGGGCCAGGAGGGGCGGCTCACGCAGGCCTTCTACCAGGGCTACGGCTTCTCGGGCATCCTCATCGCCTTCCTGGCACGCAACAACCCGCTGGCGGCCACCGTGGTGGCGCTGCTGGTGGCGGCGCTGTTCGTCACCGGCCGCAGCCTGCAGGTGTTCTACCAGGTGCCGTTCTCGATGGTGCAGCTGATCCAGGCGGTGATCGTGGTGTGCGTGGCATCGAGCGACTTCTTCATTCGCCACCGGATTCGCCGGCTGGGCGCCGACAGCGCGGAGGCGGCGTGATGGACGCGGGCGTCCTTCTCAACTGGCTCGCGAACACGCCGGACTTCGCGGTGCCCTATGCGCTGGCGGCGCTGGGCCTCATCATCTGCGAGCGCGCGGGCGTGCTCTCGCTCGGCGCCGAGGGGTTGATGCTGGTGGGGGCGCTGGTGGGCATCGGCGCGCAGATCACGCTGGGCCAGCCCGCCGTGTCGCTCGTGCTCGCGATGCTCGCGGCCAGCCTCGTGTCGATGCTGTTCGCGGTGATGGTGATCTGGCTGCGCGTGAACCAGGTGATCGCGGGCCTGGCGCTGGTGTTCTTCTGCCAGGGCCTCACGGCGCTGGTCGGCTCGCTGGCCGAATGGACCAACCACGCAACCGGGGGCATCGGCACGCTGGCGCTGTGGCCGCTGTCGTCGCTCCCCGGCGTGGGCCGGCTCTTCGAGCAGAACGCGATGGTCTGGCTCACGCTGCCGATCTTCGGGGCGGTGGCCTGGTTCTTCGCGCGCACCGCCACGGGCCTGCGCCTTCGTGCAGTGGGCGAGAACCCGCAGGCAGCCGATGCGGCGGGCATCCGCGTGGCGGCATGGCGCTTCGTCGCGGTGCTCGCGGGCTCCGCGCTGGTCGGGCTGGCGGGCGCCTACATCTCGGTGGTCAGCACCAAGCTGTGGATCGCGGGCATGACCGGCGGGCGCGGCTGGATCGCGGTGGGCCTGGTGATCTTTGCGCGCTGGTCGCCGTGGAAGGCGCTCATCGGCGCGCTGCTGTTCGGCTGCATCGAGGCATTGATTCCGCAACTGGCCGCTGCCGGCGTCCAGCTGCCGCAGTACTTCGTGATGATGACGCCGTACGCGGTCACGCTCGGCGTGATGGTCTGGGTCGCGCTCGGAAAAAAGCGCAGCGGCGACGACGAGCCCGGTGCGCTGGGGCAGCCCTATGTGCGGGAGGAGCGGCGATGAAGGCCTGGGTCTACGACAAGGAGCGCGAGCTCGACGCGGCGCAGTTCGCCGACTACCTGAACCCCGCCACCACCGCGGTCGTCTCCATCGACATGCACCGCGGGCACCTGGACGACAGTCCCGACTGCCCCTGCCCCGCGCCGCGTGCGCGCGACGTGGTGGCGCCGATCGACAGCTTTCATGACGAGGTGCGTGCGCTCGGCGTGCGCATCGTGCACATCAAGTCGGTGCTGCGGCCGGGCGGCGAAGACGACATCCACGGCATTCCCGCCGCGTGGCGGCGCACCTTTCCGCTGCATGTCGGTGCGATCCCGAATGCCGACGCGCACGCCATCGAAGGCTCGCGCTGGACCGAATGGGTCACGCGCGTCGAACCCGGCGACATGCGCGTGGACACCAAGCGCCGGCTCTCGGCCTTCTATCCGACCGACCTGGACTTTCTCCTGCGCAACCAGCGCATCGAGACCGTCGTGCTCAACGGCGGCTTTACCGACTGCTGCGTGCTCAACACCGCCTTCGACGCCAACAACCGCAACTACCGCGTGATCGTGCTGCGCGACCTGGTGCGCGGCACCGATGTGCATCTGGAGGGCGCCGCGCTCGCCATGGTGTCGCTGCACCTGGGGCTGGTGGTCGATTCGGGGGAACTGCTGCGCCAGTGGCGCGGCTCGCGCGGCTGAGGCGTCAGCCCAACCAGCGCTGCGCCACGGCCTGCATCTGCTGGCCCTGCGAGGCCTCCCAGACTATGTCCGGCGCGGCCACGTGCACGCCCGGCGGCGCGATGCGCAGCGCCACGTCGACCAGCTCGGCCACCTTGGACGCGCGCACCGGCTGCTCGCTGCTGGGCACCATGAAGCGCACGATCGACAGCATCCAGGCGGCGAGCCTTTCGGCGGGGTTGGCGAACTTCGCATTCAACGGCTTGCGCGCCGAACGCACGAGGATCACCCGGTCGAAGCCGTTGGAGACCACCGCCTGCTCGTCCAGGCTCGCGAGCCCGCGCTTGAGCGCCTCGGGCAGCTTGCCTTGGTCGTGCGGCTGCACGATGGCCAGCGTCCGCACGCCGCAGGCGCGCAGCCAGCGCGAAAGCTCTGGCAGGTCGGCGGGCTGCGGCACCCACAGCGCGCGCTCGCGGTCGTGGTACAGCCGCGGCGGATCGAAGGCGATGACCGCGGTGTCGGCCGACGTCAGCGGCCATTGCGCGATCGGCAGGTCCGGGCTCAGGTACGTCTCGACGCCGCGCAGCCCGTCGCGGATCGGCTCGCGCGCCAGCACGCGCGCATGGGCATACCGGTGGCTGCCCGCGAGCCGCCGCAGCAACTCCTGTCCCAGCGCGCCGGTTGCGCCGGCAATCAGCAGCGTGCCAGCGTTGGCCGCGGTGGCGGGCGGTACGCCGCGGTTCGCCGCCTGGAGTGCCTGGAGGGGATCGAGGGACATAGAGCCACCTATGCTACCTTCCGGCTCTTCTCGCGGAGGTAATGCAAATGATGATGAAGCGCTGGTTCCTGATCCTTGCGGCGGTCGTGTCCCTGAGCGGATGCGGCTACAACGATTTCCAGTCCCTCGACGAGGCCAGCAAATCGGCCTGGAGCGAGGTGCTCAACCAGTACCAGCGGCGCGCCGACCTCGTGCCCAACATCGTGGCCACCGTCAAGGGCGAGGCCAGCTTCGAGCAGGACACGCTCACCAAGGTCATCGAGGCCCGCGCCAAGGCCACCTCGATCCAGGTGACGCCCGAGACGCTCAACAACCCCGAGGCCTTCAACAAGTTCCAGCAGGCGCAGGGCGAGCTCTCTTCGGCGCTCTCGCGGCTGATGGTGGTGTCGGAGCGCTATCCCGAGCTCAAGGCCAACCAGGCCTTCCGCGACCTGCGCGTGACGCTCGAAGGCACCGAGAACCGCATCACCGTGGCGCGCAACCGCTACATCGAGAGCGTGCAGGAGTACAACGTGCTCGCGCGCAGCTTCCCCACCAACATCACGGCCAAGATCTTCAGCTACGCGCCGAAGCCCAACTTCTCGGTGCAGAACGAAGCGCAGATCTCGACACCGCCCACGGTCGATTTCAGCGCACCGAAGAAGTAAGCCGCGCCGATGGTTGCAGCCCTGCTCCGCCGCGCGCTGGCTGCAGTCTTCGTCGCAGCGCTCGCATGGATCGCCTTGCCAGCGCTGGCGCAAGGCCTGCTGCCGGTGCCCGCGCTCACCGCGCGCGTCATCGACCAGACCGGCACGCTCGACGCCGCGCAGCGCTCGGGCCTGGAGACCAAGCTCGCCGCCTTCGAGCAGCGCAAGGGCTCGCAGATCGTGGTGCTGATGGTGCCGACCACCCAGCCCGAGGACATTGCCAGCTACGCGCAACGCGTCGGCGACGCCTGGAAGATCGGCCGCAAGGACGTGGGCGACGGCCTCCTCGTGATCGTCGCCAAGGACGATCGCAAGATGCGCATCGCCACGGCCAAGGCGCTCGAAGGCGCCGTTCCCGACCTCGCGGCCGTGCGCATCATCGACGAGGAGATGAAGCCGCGCTTTCGCAACAACGACTTCGCGGGCGGACTCAATGCGGCGGTGGACCGGCTCATCGGCCTGGTCGACGGCGAGCCGTTGCCCGAGCCTTCGCGCAGCAGTGGCGGCAGCAGTTCGGGCGGCGGCGATTTCGACTGGGAGAACCTCGCGATCTTCCTGTTCGTCGGCGTCTTCGTCGGCGCGCCGATCGTGCGCGCCATCCTGGGCAAGACGCTGGGCTCGGTCGTCATGGGCGGCGGCATCGGCCTGGTGGCGTTCTTTCTCACGACCAGCATGGTCATCGCGGTGATCGCCGGGCTGATCGCGCTCATGGTCTCTCTGTTCTCGGGCCTTGCGGGGTTCGGCGGCGGTCGCGGGGGCGGTGGTGGTTGGAGCAGCGGCGGTGGCGGCGGATGGGGTGGGGGCGGCGGCGGCGGAGGCGGGGGCTTCAGCTCCGGCGGTGGTGGCAATTTCGGCGGCGGCGGCGCCTCGGGAGACTGGTGAACATGGCAGCAACTGCAGAACCGACGCTCTTCTCGAAGCTGGGCCGTATCTGGCGCCATCGATGGACCGACGAAGCCGCGGTGCGCCGCGTGCTGCCGGCCGACGCAATGCAGCGCCTCGCCGCCCGCGTGGCCGCGAGCGAGCGGCGCCACAGCGGCGAGGTCCGCATCTGCGTCGAAGCCGGCCTGCCGATGTCGTACCTCTGGCGCCATGCGCCGCCCAGGGAGCGCGCCGTCACGCTGTTCGGCAAGCTGCGCGTGTGGGACACCGAGCACAACAACGGCGTGCTGATCTACCTGCTGCTGGCCGAGCACGCGATCGAGATCGTGGCCGACCGCGGCATCGACTCGCGCGTGGACGATGCCGAATGGGCTGCGATGGCGCAGCGCATGGGCGCGGCGTTTCGCGACGGCCGCTTCGAGGACGGGCTCACGCAGGCGCTCGAGGAAATGTCGGCCCTGCTGGTCGCGCACTTTCCACTGGCCGAGGACGAGGCCGATACCAACGAGTTGCCCGACGAGCCCGTGGTGCTCTGAGCACCACCCCGCTCAGTCAGTCAGCCGGCGGCAACGCCCACACGGTCTCGCCGCCCACCGCATAGAAACGCCGCTCCGGCGCCGTCTCCATCAGCCATCCGCCCGTGAACTCGCCGAAGGCCGGCAGCACGGCCTGCCGCGCATCGCTCACGAAACAGGGCAGCCGCACGCTGTCGCGCCCCGGTCCGTAGAGCCTGCACGCCGGATGCAGGTGTCCCGCGAGCACGAAATGCGTGGCGTGCGATTGCGGATGGTGGCAGCAGGCGAACGGGCCGAGCAGGAAGGGCTCGTCGACCACCTCGATGCCCAGCGCCGCAGGCGGATCGCCTGCGCGGCTGTCGTGGTTGCCGCGCACCAGCGTCATGGCAATACCGGCGTGCGTGGCGCGCCAGGCTTCGAGCGCGGCCAGCACCTGCGGCGTGCGGGCCTGGGCCGCATGCAGAAAATCGCCAAGGAAGACGATGCGCCCGGGCACCTGGGCGGCGATCAGGTCATCGAGCCGCGCCAGGTTCTCCTGCGTGGTGCCGCCCGGCACCGGCTGCCCCAGCGCGCGATAGGTTGCGGCCTTGCCGATGTGCAGGTCGGCGATGAACAGCACGCGCCCGCCGGGCCACCAGAGCGCGCGCCCGGGCAGCAGGTGCAGAAGCTCGCCGGCCCATTGGACAGCGAGCGTGGAGGCGGTAAGGTGCGAGGAGGTCACGGCCAACCAGTTTCGCAAAAGACGCGCGAACCGGCCGCCATCTTGCAATTCAACCGGACGAGCCCCAGTTTTTCCTTATGACCGAATCGCCCCCGAAGCTCATCGTCTGCCCCCACTGCCACACCACCAACCGCGTGCGTGCGGAGCAGCTGGGCAGCGCGCCCGATTGCGGCAGCTGCCACAAGGCGCTGTTCGCCGGCCACTCGACCGCACTGCCCGACGAAAAGACCTTCGACCGCCACATCTCGCGCAACGAGATCCCGGTGCTGGTCGACTTCTGGGCCCCGTGGTGCGGCCCCTGCCGCCAGATGGCACCGGGCTACGAACAGGCCGCGGCGCAGCTCGAACCGCACGTGCGCCTGGCCAAGGTCGACACCGAGGCCGTGCCCGCACTCGGTGCACGCTTCAACATTCGCAGCATCCCGACGCTGGCCCTCTTCCGCGGCGGCCGCGAAGTGGCACGGCAGGCCGGCGCGATGGGCGCGGCGGACATCGTGCGGTGGGTCAAGGCGCACGGCGGCTGACCGGCTCACAGCGGGGGTAGCGGCCGCGAAGGCCGCCTGCGCTCGCGCCGTGGCCTGGGCGGCGACTTGCCCGGCCCTTCCTGCCCGAACGCCAGCGTGCTCTTCACGCGTTCCACGCCACCGGCCGTGACCACGCCACCCGCGGCCTTCTCCAACTGTTCGACCATCCGCGCAATGCGGTCGGCCACGTTCTCGTTCGACAGCTTCTCGCGGAACAGCTCGACCATCAGCGGAAACGAAAACGGCGTCGGCCGCTCGAGCGGCTTGAGCACGAGCTCCTGCGTGGCCATGCGCTCCAGGCTCGCCCGAAGGCGGCCGATCTCCAGCTCCTGCGACAGCAGTTCCTTCTCGGCCTGCAGCAGCAGCTTGTTCGACGGGTCGTACTTGCGGAACACTTCCCAGAACAACGAAGACGACGCCTGCAGCTGCCGGCTGCTGCGCTTCTCGCCCGGATAGCCCTGGAAGATCAGCCCCGAGACCCGCGCGATCTCGCGAAAACGCCGCTGCGCGAGCTCGCCCGCATTGAGCGATGCCAGCACCTCGTGCAGCAGCGCCGTGTGCGCATCGGTGTCGCCTTCGCCTTCCGGCAGGCGCAGCACCTGCGGCAGCAGCGCGGGCCAGTCGACCTCGGTCGCACTCAGCAGCTCGAAGCCGTAGTCGTTGACCGCAATGGAGAAGGTGCGCGCCTCGTGCTGCGCGACGCGCCAGGCCAGCAGGCTCGCAAGGCCCAGGTGCACATGCCGCCCTGCGAACGGATAGAGGAAGAGGTGCGAGCCTTCGCGCGTGATCAGCGTTTCGGCCAGCAGCGTCTGCGGTGTCGGCAGCGCGGACCACTGCTGCTGGATTTCGAGCAACGGCCTCACGCACTGCAGCTCGGGCGATTTGTAGTGCCCCTCTCCCGCCAGAGCGAGCTGCTGCACCACCGCATCGGCCAGCGTGTTCGACAGCGGCATGCGCCCGCCGTTCCAGCGGGGCACCGCGGCGCGCTTGCCGGTGGCGCGCCGCACCCAGGCCGTCATGTCGTGGATGCGCACGAGTTCGAGCAAGCGGCCGCCGAACAGGAAGCAGTCGCCCGGCTTCATGCGTGCGACGAACCCTTCTTCGACGTTGCCGATCTTCGCGCCGCCCAGGTACTGCACCGCCATGCTCGCATCGCTCACGATGGTGCCGATGTTCATGCGGTGGCGCCGCGCGAGCCGCGCGTCGGGCACGCGCCATACGCCTTGCGCATCGGGCACGGCGCGCTTGTAGTCCGGGTACGCGGCGAGCGACGGGCCACCCTGCGAGACGAAGTCGAGGCACCACTGCCAGCTCTCGCGCGAAAGCGTTTCATACGCCGCGGTGCCGCGCACCTCGTCATAGAGATCGTCGGGCACGAAGCCGCCGCCAAGCGCCACCGTCACCAGGTGCTGCACCAGCACGTCGAGCGGCTGGTCGGGCGAATGCCGCGCCTCGATGTGGCCTTCTGCAATCGCCGTGCGCGCCGCCGCACCCTCCACCATCTCGATGCTGTGCGTCGGCACGAGCGTGATGCGCGACGGCCGTCCCGGTGCATGGCCCGAGCGGCCTGCTCGTTGGAGCAGCCGCGCCACGCCCTTGGGCGAGCCGATCTGCAGCACGCGTTCCACGGGCAGGAAATCGACACCCAAATCCAGGCTCGACGTGCAGACCACCGCCTTGAGCTCGCCGCTCTTCAAGCCCAGCTCGACCCATTCGCGCACCGCGCGATCGAGCGAGCCGTGGTGCAGCGCGATGGTGCCGGCCCACTCGGGCTTCGCCTCGAGCATCGCCTGGTACCAGATCTCGGCTTGCGAGCGCGTGTTGGTGAAGACCAGCGTGGTGCTGCTCGCGGCGATCTCCTCGATCACCTGCGGCAGCATCGTGAGGCCCAGGTGCCCGCCCCATGGAAAGCGTTCGGCGCGGCCCGGCAGCAGCGAATCGATGACGAGCTTCTTCGGCACCTGGCCCTGCACGAGCACGCCGTCCTGGTGGCCCAGCAGCGAATGCATCGCTTCCTGCAGGTTGCCGAGCGTGGCCGACATGCCCCAGATCGCAAGACCCGGGTTCCATCGCCTGAGCCGCGCAAGCGCAAGCTGCACCTGCACGCCGCGCTTGTTGCCGAGCAGCTCATGCCACTCGTCGACGACGACCATCTTCACGCGGCCCAGCACGTCGCGCGCGTCGGCGCGTGCGAGCAGCAGCGACAGGCTCTCGGGCGTGGTGACGAGCACCGTCGGCAGGCGCTCGTTCTGCGCGCTGCGCTCGGCCGACGAGGTGTCGCCGCTGCGTGCGCCGGCGCTCCACGGATGCACTTCGGCACCGAGGGCTTCGAGCGGCTGCTTGAGCGCGCGCAGCGTGTCGGCTGCGAGCGCGCGCATGGGCGTGAGCCACAGCACGGTGAGCGGCGGGGCCGAAGGGCGAGCGGTTTCCTTGCGCGCCTGCGAGAAGACCTGCAGCGCCCCTAGCCAAACCGCGTAGGTCTTGCCCGCACCGGTGGTCGCATGCAGCATGCCCGACTTGCCTTGCGCAATCGCCTTCCACACCTCGCGCTGGAACTTGAAGGGCTTCCATCCCCGCGCGGCGAACCACGCATCGAGCGCCGCCTTGACTGCCTTGTTCATGACGGCAGCAGCGCGGCCAGCGTCTGCAGGGTGTCGGCCTCGGCCACCGGCTTGTCTTCCCGCCAGCGCAGCATCCGCGGAAAGCGCACCGCGATGCCGCTCTTGTGCCGCGTGCTGCGTGCGATGCCCTCGAAGCCCAGCTCGAACACCAGCGTCGGCTTGACGCTCTTCACCGGCCCGAAGCTTTCGATGGTGGTCTTGCGGATGATCGCGTCCACGCGCGCCATCTCCGCGTCGGTGAGTCCCGAGTAGGCCTTGGCGAACGGCACGAGCTTGCGGTCAACTTGCTCGGGCGGTCCGTCCCACACCGCGAAGGTGTAGTCGCTGAAAAGGCTTGCGCGGCGCCCGTGCCCGCGCTGCGCGTAGATGAGCACGGCGTCGATGCTGAGCGGCTCGATCTTCCACTTCCACCACACGCCCACGTCCTTCGTGCGGCCCACGCCGTACTGCGCGTCGCGGCGCTTGAGCATCATTCCTTCGACGCCCATGGCGCGCGCCGCTTCGCGCTGGCGCGCGAGATCGCGCCAGTCGAGGCCGGTGAGCATCGGGCTCGGCAGCAGCGAGGGATGCTGCATGCGCGCGACGAGGTCGTCGAGCAGCACGCGGCGCGCCGACAGCGGCTCTGCGCGCAGATCACGCCCTTCCCATTCGAGGAGGTCGTAGGCCAGCAGCACCACGGGGATATCTCGCAACAGCTTGGCACCCAGCGTCTTGCGGCCGATGCGCTTCTGCAGTTCGGCAAAGGGCTGCACCTTGCCTTCACCCTCGGGTGAGTTTTCTGCCTTGCGCCACACGGCGATCTCGCCGTCCAGCACCGTTCCATCCGGCAGCGCTTCGCCGAGCACCGCGAGTTCGGGAAAGCGATCGGTCACCAGCTCTTCGCCGCGCGACCACAGCCACGCCACGCCCGCGCGCTTGATGAGCTGCGCGCGGATGCCGTCCCACTTCCACTCGACGATCCAGTCGGCCGGCGGGCCCAACACGGCATCGAACTGTTCGAGCGGAATGTTGAACGGATGCGCAAGGAAGAAGGGATACGGCTGCCCGCTGGTCTTCTGCACCTGCTCGGCATCGGACTCCGGCGCGATCAGCGTCGCGTAGTCGCCTGCCTTCGGCCGCGCACCGATGTGCGTGTAGCCCATCAGCCGCTGCGCGACGCGCTTGGCATCGATGCCGCCCACCGCCGCGAGCGCCTGCGTGACCTGCAGCTTCGACACGCCGACGCGGAACGCGCCCGTGATGAGCTTGAAGTAGACCAGCCGCTCCTCGGCCGCGAGCTGCCGCCACTGGGCGCGCAGCCGGTCCGCCAGCTCTTCGGGCGCGGTCTTCGCGGCCTCGCGCAGGGGCAGCAGGTGCTGCTCGACCCAGGCCGCGAGCCCGAGGTCGTGCACTTCGCTCGGCGGCGGCAGCAACAACGCGATGGTCTCCGCGAGATCGCCCACCGCGTCGTAGCTCTCATCGAACAGCCACTCGGGCAGGCCTGCGGCTTCCTGCGCGAGCAGGCGCAGCAGCTTGGTGGGCACGAGCTGGCGCGGCTTGCCACCGGCCAGGAAGTAGACGGCCCATGCGGCATCGGCCGCGTCGGCGTCGCGCAGGTAGCGCTGCAAGGCCGCCTGCTTGGCAAGGCTCGACGTGCTGGCGTCGAGTTCGCGGTAGAGCGCTGCGAAGTCCTTCACTTCGCTTCCTCCTCCTTGGCGGCGGGCGCTGCGGCCGGGGCCTCCTGATCGTCTTCATCGCCGTACTCGGTCTTGAAGCCTTGCGCATCGAGCCCGTTTTCCGTCAGCCACCGCACCATCACCTGCACGCTGCCATGCGTCACGAACACGCGCTCGGCGCCGGTGCCCGCAATGGCCTGCTGCAGGCCGGGCCAGTCGGCATGGTCGGACATGACGAAGCCGCGGTCCACGCCGCGCCGGCGGCGCGTGCCGCGCAACTGCATCCAGCCGCTCGCGAAGGCATCGGCGTAATTGGCGAAGCGCTTCATCCATGGCGTGCCCTGCGCGGACGGTGGCGCGAGCACCAGCGCGCGTTTCAGCAGCGCCGCATCGACGCCGGGATCGGTGGCGCGCACCGTCTCCGGCAGCGCCACGCCCGCAGCGCGGTACACCGCATTGAGCGGCTCGACCGCGCCGTGAACGACGATGGGCCCGATCGACGCATCGACCCCATGCAGGATGCGCTGCGCCTTGCCGAAGGCGTAGCAGAACAGCACCGACGCGCGGCCGGCTTCCGCATTGGCGCGCCACCAGGCATCGATCTCCGCGAACAGCACGGCCTGCGTGGGCCAGCGGTAGATCGGCAGGCCGAAGGTCGACTCGGTGATGAAGGTGTCGCATGGCACGGGCTCGAAGGGCGTGCAGGTGCCGTCGGGCTCGGTCTTGTAGTCGCCCGAGGCGACCCACACGCGTCCGCCGTGTTCGAGCCGCACCTGCGCCGAGCCCAGCACATGGCCGGCCGGGTGCAGGGAGAGGCGCACGCCGTGGTGCTCGATGGCTTCGCCGTAAGGCAGTGTCTGCAGGTTGATGTCCGCCCCGAGCCGGGTACGCAGCGTGCCGGCACTGTCGGTGTGCGCGAGGTAATGCGCGTGCCCGACGCGGGCGTGGTCCGAATGCGCATGCGTGATGACCGCGCGCGCCACCGGCCGCCACGGGTCGATGTAGAAATCGCCGGGCGGGCAATACAGGCCCTCGGGCCGGGCGACGACGAGATCCAGCTTGTCGGGCATGGCCGCCATCGTAGGCCCGGCCGGGCGGCCGCGCCGCCGAATGGCGACCGCGAAGCGATGTGGGCCGGCGCCTACTTGCCTGCTGCTGCCTGCTACTTCTTGCCGCGCCCGCCCATCATGTCGTGCACATTCATCTTCATGCCGTTCATCACCACGTCGCCCGGCTTCTGGTCGGGCTTGCAGGGGCCGACCCAGCGGGCCTCCACGATGGTGGTGGCCCCGGCGCGGCCCATGAGCGGCGGGCTGTAGGTCGACTTGCTCTCCACGCGGTAGCCGGTGCTGAAGTCGCCGGTCATCACGGCCTGCGAGGTGGCGGTGGTCTGGCCGATCTTGCAGACCGAGTCGATCACCATCTTGCCGCCTTCCATGCGCATGTCCTGCTTGGCGCACATGTCCTTGCCCATGCCCTGGCCCATGTCGCGCAGCATCTTGTCGGTGGTGGCGTCGATGCATTGCTGGATGGCCTGGGGGCTCGCCTTGCTGCCGGGGCCGTCGCTGGTCTGCATTTCCCAGAGGCCCGGTTTGCGCGCGGGGTAGTCGAGGGCGAAAGCCGAGCCGGCGCAAAGGCAGGCGGCTGCCATGCAGGCGGTGGCAACGGACGAACGGATCTTCATGAGGGCTCCTGCATCGGATGAAAGACGATGACAGTTTGTACCGCAGGCGGCACGCCCGACAAATACAACGGCCGGCCTACACCGCGCGCATGCCCACGGGCTGCGCGGCCGTGCCGCGCTCGCGCGATACGAAGCCGAGCACGAGGCCCAGCACCAGCCCGCCGAGCACGTCGATCAGCACATGCTGGCGCACCGCCATCGTCGAATACACGATGGCCACGGCCCATGCCACGTTGAAGAGGCGCAGCCATGCGGGCGCGCCGGCGTCGCGCAGTTGGCGGCCGAGCACGATGCAGCTGAACACCGAGAACGACACGTGCAGCGACGGAAAGGCATTGCCGGCCGAGTCGACCGTCTTCAGGAAATGCAGCGACGTGCCCGGCGTCGCGTCGATGGTGAAGTTCGGAATCGCCGTGGGCATGAACCAGAAGACGACCAGTGCAAGGGCCGTCATCGCCGCGCAGCCGATGGAGAAGCTCCAGAGCTCGCGCTTGTCCTTGGCCAGCAGCACCGGCAGCGCGATGTAGCCCCAGAGCGAAAGATAGACGGGGAGAACGGCCGGCCAGAACGCGATCAGCCGGTCGAAGGCGGTGAGCGGCAGCACCCAGGCCTGGCCCGCGTTCTTCATGATCCAGAAGTACAGCGGAAAGAAGCCGATGGTGGCGACGGTGTTGCCCACCACCTTGAGCGGCCACAGCGTCCTGCAGCGCAGCCACAGGGCGCGCAGCCATCGCGTTGAAATGGACGAAGAATCGTCGGAAGAGAAATGCGTCATGGATGCCGATGGCCATGCGGCATGGCCTCGCGGGTGCGAGGCCGGCGCATCACCAGGGCGTCCACTTTAATTGGCTTTGGCTCGACGCCACCGTGCGCTCGATGAAGCGCACGCCGCGCGCGCCGTCTTCCACGCGCGGATAGTCCGCCGCGAGCGGATCGGCGGCCTGTCCCGCGAGCCGCGCACGGATGTCCGCCGCCACGCCCGCATAGATGTTCGCGAAAGCCTCGATGAAGCCTTCGGGGTGCCCCGTCGGCAGCCGGCTCGCGCGCCGCGCCGCTTCGCACAGCCACGGCCCGCCGCGCGTGAAGATGCGCTTGGGCCCGTCGTGCGGCAGATGCACCAGCTGGCTCGGCTGCTCCTGGTGCCATTCGAGCGTGCCGAGCGCGCCCGAGATACGCAGGCGCAGGTCGTTCTCCAGGCCCGTGCTGATCTGCGAGGCGATCAGCACGCCCCGCGCACCGCCCTTGAAGCGCAGCAGCAGGCTGCCGTCGTCGTCCAGCATGCGGCCCGGCACATGCGCGGTGAGGTCGGCGCAGAGGCTCTCGATCTCCAGGCCCGTGATGCTCGCGACGAGGTTCTCGGCATGCGAACCGATGTCGCCGATGGCGCCGGCCGCGCCGCTGCGCGCGGGGTCGGTGCGCCAGTCGGCTTGCTTGTTGCTGCCGCTGCCCTCGACGTGGCTCGCGAGCCAGCCCTGGTTGTATTCGACGACGATCTTGCGGATGGCGCCCAGCTGGCCAGAGCGCACCATCTCGCGCGCCTGCCGCACCATCGGATAGCCGGTGTAGTTGTAGGTCACGCCGAACACCGTGCCCCGATTGGCGACGGTGGCGACCAATGCATCGGCTTGATCGCGCGTGTGTACCAACGGCTTGTCGCACACGACGTGAAAACCCGCATCGGCAAAGGCCTGCGCGACCGGAAAGTGCACATGGTTGGGCGTGACGATCGAGACGAAGTCGATGCGCTCGTTCGCGGGGCGTTTCAGTTCGTCGGCCAGCAGCGTCTGCCAGTCGCCGTGGTTGCGGTCGTCGGCCAGGCCCAGGTCGCGGCCCGAGGCACGCGCCTTGTCGGGGCTGGACGAGAGTGCACCCGCGACGAATTCGATCTGGCCGTCCAGCGCCATGGCCTTGCGGTGCACGGCGCCGATGAAGGCGTCGCGGCCGCCACCGACCATGGCGTAGCGGAGCTTGCGAAGAGGTGTATCGGTCATATCGTGCTTTTTCGAGGGACACCGCGGAACCGGCTTTGCCGGGCCGCAGGTGTTGCCCCCGGTAGGGGGTTGGCGAAGCGACACGAAGTGCGCGAAGCCTGGGGGCGAACTTAGAAAGGCGAGTTCGGGTGGTAGAAGTCCTTGGCGTTTTCCTTGGTGATCAGCACCGAAGGAATGATCGTCGTCGCCGGCAGCTTCTCGCCCTTCAGGCGCGCTTCGGCCGTGAGCTTGATCGCGTCGTAGATGAACTTGGGCGAGTAGCTCACGTCGGCGCCGATGCGCTTGTCCTTGCCGTCCATGATGGTCTTGACCATGTCCTTGGCGCCCGCGCCGCCGAACACGATCTTGATGTCGTCGCGCTTGGCTTGCGAGATGGCCTTGAGCACGCCCACGGCCATGTCGTCGTCGGCCGCCCAGATGGCATCGATCTGCTTGAAGCGCGTGAGGTAGTCCTGCGTGACCTTGAAGGCGTCGTCGCGGTTCCAGTTGGCGTACTTGGCATCGAGCAGCTTGATGTCGGGGCTGCCCTTCAACACCGCGTTGAAGGCGTCCATGCGCTCGTTGTCCAGCGTGGTGGCAATGCCGCGCAGCGCGACCACGTTGCCCTTGCCGCCGAGTTGCTTGACGATGTATTCGGCCGGGATCTTGCCAAAGGCGGTGTTGTCGCCGGCCACGTACGCATCCTGCGCGCTGGTGTCGGTGAGGCCGCGGTCGACCACGGTGACATACGCGCCCTTGGCCTTGACCTGCGCGACCGGCTTGGTGAGCGCGGCCGATTCGAACGGGAACACGACCAGCGCGTTGATCTTGGTGACCGTCGACAGGTCCTGCAGCTGGTTGGCCTGCTCGGGCGCGTTGGCTGCGGTCTTGATCGTGATCTTCAGGTCCTTGTGTTCCTTCTCCAGGTCTTTCTTCGCCTGGTTGGCCCAGTAGTTGATGCCGCCCATGAAGCTGTGCGTGGCCGCGGGAATCGAAACGCCGAGGTTGACCTTTTCCGCGGCGAGCGCGGGCAGGCTGGCAAACGCTGCGGCGGCGACGGCCGTGAGTGCGATGCGACGGGTGAAAGTTGTCATGCGGGATGTCTCCTCTTGGTGGGTGGAATGAAACGAGAAAGAACTAGCGTCGGCCGCGCTGCAGGAACGCGACGATGATGATCACGAAGCCCTGCACCGCAGCGTTCAGGTACACGCTGATGATGCTGGTGAGGTTCAGGATGTTGCTGATGACCGAGAGCAGGATCGCGCCCACCACCGTGCCGGTGATGCTGCCCGCGCCGCCCTTCAACGCCGTGCCGCCGACGATCACCGCGGCGATCGCCTCGAGCTCCCACAGGAGGCCGGTGGTCGGCGAGGCCGAGCCCAGGCGCGGCACGTACAGCAGCGTCGCGATGCCCACGCACACGCCCAGCAGCACGTAGGTCATGATCTTCACGCGGTCCACATCGACCGCCGCATAGCGCGCCACCTGCTCGTTGGAGCCGATGGCCTGCACGTAGCGACCGTAGGCCGTGCGGTTCAGGATGACGCCGCCGATGATCGCGACGATCACGAACACCCACACCGGCACCGGGATGCCCGCAAGGCTCGCGTAGTACACGGGCGCGTAGAGGTCCGACAGTTCGTTGTCGAGCGTGAGTGCACCGCCATCGGCAAAGTACGTGAGGTACGCGCGAAAGATGCCCAGCGTGCCCAGCGTCACGATGAAGGGCTCGATGCGCCCCTTGGTGATCAGGAGGCCGTGTGCGAGGCCGAACACCGCGCCCAGCACGATGGCCAGCACCGCACCCATCACCACCGCCAGCATCGGCGAGCCCGAGGCCGGGCCGGCCCAGTTGATGAACATGATCACGCTGCCCGCGATGAGCGCGGCCATCGAACCCACCGACAGGTCGATGCCGCCCGAGATGATCACGAAGCACATGCCCACCGCGATGATGCCGATGAAGGCGGTGCGCGTGAGCACGTTCATCGCGTTGTCGACGGTGGCGAAGTCGCCGTTGAGCAGCGTGCCTGCGATGCACAGCAGCACGAGGCCGATGACCGGGCCGAGGCCGTGCAGGCGCTCGGTCCAGCGCGGCTTGGCTTCGCTGCGGTGCGCTGCGGCGGCCGCTTCAGGCTGCTGCGACGGGGGAGTTTGCGGTTCCGGTGGCATGAGCGATGAGCTCCTCTTCAGTCAAATGGTCCGCATCGAGCGTGGCAACCAGCTTGCCCGCGCGCATCACCGCGACGCGGTGGCACAGGCCGATCAGTTCCATCAGCTCCGACGAGACGACGATCACCGCGAGCCCTTCGCGGGCGAGTCGCTGGATCAGGAAATAGATGTCGCGCTTGGCGCCCACGTCCACGCCGCGCGTGGGCTCGTCGAGCACCACCACCTTCGGCTGCGGCTGCAGCACCTTGGCGAGCGCGAGCTTCTGCTGGTTGCCGCCCGAGAGCGACGACGCCTTGACGTCGAGCGAGCCGGTGCGGATGCCGTAGTCCTTCACCGCCTCGGCCAGCGCGCCGCGCTCGCCCTCGGGCTGCAGCCATGGCTTGGCATAGCGCTCGAGCGCCATCAGCGTGAGGTTCTGGCGCAGGCCGAAATTGACATGCAGGCCCTTGCCCTTGCGGTCTTCGCTCAGGTACGTGAGGCCGTGCTTGGCGGCATCGCGCGGATTGCGCCAGCCTTTCTCGTGCGGCACGGGCTTGCCAAGCATCTCGACGCTGCCGCTCGCGGGGCGCAGGCCGAGGAGGCCTTCGAAGAGTTCGGTGCGGCCAGCGCCGACCAGGCCCGCGAAGCCGAGGATCTCGCCGGGGCGCACCTCGAAGCTCGCGTCCTGCGCCCAGCCGGGCACGGTGAAGTTGCGCACGCGCATCGCAGGCGCGTCGGCGGCCACGACGAGGTCGCGCGGCGGATAAAGGTCGGCGAGTTCGCGGCCCACCATCAGGTTGGCCATCTGGTGGCGCGTGACATCGGACGTGAGCGCGCGGGCGACGAAGCGGCCGTCGCGCATCACGATCACCTCGTCGGTCACCTGCTCCACCTCGTCGAGCTTGTGCGAGATGTAGACGATGGTCACGCCATCGGCGCGCAGTTGTGCGATGAGCTTGAACAGCCGCTCGGTCTCGCCGGGCGTGAGCGTGGCGGTGGGCTCGTCCATGATGAGCAGGCGCGCGCGGCGGGCGATGGCTTTCGCGATCTCGACCAGCTGCTTCTCGGCGACGATGAGCTTGCGCACCTTGGTGCGCGGATCGACCTGCAGGCCGACTGCGGCGAGCGCGGCTGCAGCATCGCGCTCCATCGTCGCATCGTCGAGCAGCCAGCCCTTCTTTTTTTCATGCCCGAGGAAAATGTTCTGCGCGACGCTCAGGTCTTCGGCGAGGTTGAACTCCTGGTGGATCAGCACGATGCCCAGCGCTTCCGCATCGCGCGAGCTCGAGAACTGCTGCGGCTGGCCGTTGATGCGCAGCGTGCCTTCGGTGAGCTGTTCGTAGCCCGCGAGGATCTTCATCAGCGTGGACTTGCCCGCGCCGTTCTCGCCGAGAAGGCCGTACACGCGGCCCGGTGCGAGCGCGAAGCTCACGCCGTGCAGCACCTGCACGGGGCCGAAGGCCTTCACCACGCCGTCGAACTCGACGGCGACGCTGCCTTTGGTTTCGCTGTTCATGGCGCCACTCCGCGAACTTTCAGGGTCTCGTGCATCGCGAGCACGCCGGCACCGATCAAGCCGCCCTGCGTGCCGAGCGGCGTGTACTGGATCTCGAGATGCCGCGTGGAAAGCGCCAGCGAGCGCTGGTACACGCTCTGCCGCACGGCCGCGAGGAACAGCGGCCCGATGCGCGTGATGCCGCCGCCGATGAACACGTGCGACGGATTGAAGAAATTGACCACCGACGCGAGCATCTGCCCGATCAGGCTGCCCGCACGCTGGATGATGCCGTTGGCCGCGGTGTCGCCGCCGCGGCTGGCCTGGCCCACGTCGATCGCGTCGATGCGGCCGTGCACGCGCAGGCATTCGGCCAGCACCTCGCTCTCGCCCGCCTCGGCCGCCTGCATCGCCATGCGCGTGATCGCAGGGCCGGCCGCCATTGCCTCGACACAGCCGAGGTTGCCGCAATGGCAGCGCGGGCCTTCCTGGTCGACGCAGATGTGGCCCACGTCGCCAGCCGAGCCCGCGGCGCCCCGGTACACCTCGCCGTGGCAGACGATGCCGCAACCGATGCCGGTGCCGATCTTGATGACGAGGAAGTTGCTGAGCGAGCGCCGGAGGCGCCAGAGCTCGCCGAGCGCCATGAGGTTCACATCGTTGTCGACGAAGACGGGCGCGGCGTAGTCCTCGCGCAGGTAGTCGCGGATCGAGAAGCTGTCCCATGCCGGCATGAGCGGCGGGTTCACCAACTGGCCGATCTCGAAGTTGACGGGGCCGGGCACGCCGATGCCGATGCCCAGCACGCTCTTCGCGCTGTGGCCGCAACGGGCGAGCAGTTCGCGCATCAGGGTGCGCACGCGGGCCAGGACTACGGCGGGGCCGTCGCGCACGTCGGCAGGTTCGTCGTGCTGGGCCAGCACGGTGAGGTCGGGGCGCAGCACCGCGACGTCGAGGCTGGTGGCGCCGATGTCGATGCCGATAAGCACGCCGAGGCCGGCATGGAGTTGGAGGTTTTCGGCGCGGCGCCCGCCCGAGGAGCGCTGCAGGCCGGCTTCGGCCAGCAGGCCCTGGTCGACGAGCCCGGCGATCAGCGCGTTGGCCTTGCTCTTGGAGAAGCCCAGCTGTTCGGCCATGGCATGGCGCGAGCCGCCGGCCGACCAGAAGGTCGTTTCCAGCAACCGCATTTCATGAGCAGTGATGCCACTCCAGGGTGCCACGCGCTTGTCTCCGTGTTCTTTTGCTCTGCCGTCCCGGGAAGCCTTGGGCAGCCGGGCGAACGCGAATACTAGGGGTGGAGCTTCAGCCGGACAAGGTCGAACTTCGACCAAGTTCAGTTCGAAGATGGCTTGCTGCACGTGTTCAGACGCAAAAAAGCCGCCCGAAGGCGGCTTTTCGTTGGAAGAAGCGCGGTGCGGCGCTTACTTCTTCTGGCGGTACTTGCGCAGCGCAGCGATCTGCGCAGCCATCACGGCCAGTTCGGATTGCGCCATCGCGATGTCGATGTCGCTCTTCGCGTTCTTCAGCGCTTCCTCGGCCGCAGCCTTGGCCACGTTCGCCTTCTCGTCGTCGAGGTCCTTGCCGCGGATCGCGGTGTCGGACAGCACGGTGACGGCGTTCGGCTGCACTTCGAGAATGCCGCCGGCCACGAAGACAAACTCTTCGCCGCCATCGGCCGTCTCGATGCGCACGGCACCGGGGCGGATGCGCGTGATCAGCGGGGTGTGGCGCGGGAAGATGCCGAGCTCACCGGCTTCACCGGGCAGCGCGACGAATTTGGCTTCGCCCGAGAAGATCGACTCTTCCGCGCTGACCACGTCGACGTGAATGGTGTTTGCCATCTGAGTTCCTATCTATGCCGCCTCAAGCGACCTTCTTGGCTTTTTCGAACGCTTCGTCGATGGTGCCCACCATGTAGAACGCTTGTTCCGGCAGATGGTCGGCTTCGCCGTTCACGATCATCTTGAAACCACGGATGGTTTCGGCCAGCGGCACGTACTTGCCAGGCGAGCCCGTGAACACTTCGGCCACGTGGAACGGCTGCGACAGGAAACGCTGGATCTTGCGGGCGCGGGCCACGGCGAGCTTGTCGTCGGGAGCCAGTTCGTCCATGCCCAGAATCGCGATGATGTCGCGCAGTTCCTTGTAGCGCTGCAGCGTGCCTTGCACGGCGCGAGCCACGTTGTAGTGCTCTTCGCCGACCACGTTCGGGTCGAGCTGGCGCGAGGTCGAGTCCAGCGGGTCCACGGCGGGGTAGATACCGAGCGAAGCGATGTCACGCGACAGCACCACGGTCGAGTCCAAGTGAGCGAAGGTGGTAGCGGGCGACGGGTCGGTCAAGTCGTCGGCAGGGACGTACACGGCCTGGATCGAGGTGATCGAGCCGACCTTGGTCGAGGTGATCCGCTCTTGCAGGCGGCCCATTTCCTCGGCCAGCGTCGGCTGGTAGCCCACGGCGGAAGGCATGCGGCCCAGCAGTGCCGACACTTCGGTACCGGCCAGCGTGTAGCGATAGATGTTGTCCACGAAGAACAGCACGTCGCGGCCTTCGTCGCGGAACGACTCGGCGATGGTCAGGCCGGTCAGCGCCACGCGCAGACGGTTGCCCGGGGGTTCGTTCATCTGGCCGTAGACCATGGCCACCTTCGACTCGGGGAGGTTGTCCAGGTTCACCACGCCGGAGTCGGCCATCTCGTGATAGAAGTCGTTGCCTTCGCGGGTACGTTCACCCACGCCGGCGAACACCGACAGACCCGAGTGAGCCTTGGCGATGTTGTTGATGAGTTCCATCATGTTCACGGTCTTGCCCACGCCGGCGCCGCCGAACAGGCCCACCTTGCCGCCCTTGGCGAACGGGCACACCAGGTCGATCACCTTGATGCCGGTTTCCAGCAGGTCTTGCGAAGGCGACAGTTCGTCGTACGCGGGGGCCTTGCGGTGGATGGAAGCGGTGAGGTCCTGGCTCACGTCGCCGCGCTCGTCGATCGGACGGCCGAGCACGTCCATGATGCGGCCGAGCGTGGCCTTGCCGACGGGCACGGTGATGGGTGCACCGGTGTTGGTGACGATCAGGCCGCGGCGCAGGCCGTCGGACGAACCCAGCGCGATGGTACGCACCACGCCGTCGCCCAGCTGCTGCTGAACTTCGAGGGTCAGCCCGCCGCCTTCGAATTTCAAGGCGTCGTACACCTTGGGCATCTGGTCACGCGGGAACTCCACGTCGACCACGGCGCCGATACATTGGACAATTTTTCCTTCAGCCATGGCGTTTCCTTCTGGATGGATCTCAATAAATTTGCGACAGGTTCTTGCAGAAGCGTCCTGGTGCCAAAACGGGCCGCTTTTGCAAGAATGCCGGACGGGCCGGCACCCTTGAAAACTACTTCTTCTTCAGATCAGCACTTCATGGCCGTCGCTTGAGCAGCGAAAGCGTCCGAAGCGGCCTTGCAAGCCTGGCCCAGGGCAGCCTTGTCGGCACCCATCGAAGCCCAGGTGGCCTTGGTCTGGTCGAGGCTGGCCTTCATCGCATCGGCGGCAGCGCCGCTTTGTGCGCCCACGCAGGTCTGAACCTTCGTCAGGTAGTCGTTGCACTCTTGCGGCAGGTCCGCGGCCGATGCCGTCGGGGCTGCAGCAGCAGGTGCTGCGGCGGCCGGTGCCGATGCCGGAGCGGCAGGAGCGGGCGCAGCAGGTGCAGCGGCGGGAGCCGGAGCAGCAGCGGGCGCTTCTTCCTTCTTGGAGCAAGCAGTCAGAGCGGCAGCAACAGCCACCAGAGCGAGAAGTTTCTTCATGTGCGCAAAGTCCCCTAAAAAGTAGGCCTGTGTTATCGGACGCGCAGAGCGCGCCCGTTCGGCAATGTGGCCCGGTGCATTGCCTCGATCAAACGCCGGCGGCAGCCGCCGCACCCGACACGATTTCCGACAGCTCTTTCGTGATGCCGGCCTGGCGGGTCTTGTTGTAGACCAGCTTCAGCTCACTGATCACGTTGCCCGCGTTGTCGGTGGCAGCCTTCATGGCCACCATCCGCGCCGAATGCTCGGACGCCATGTTCTCTGCCACGGCCTGGTAGACCAGCGACTCCACATAGCGAACCAGCAGCTCGTCGATCACGCTTTGCGCATCGGGCTCGTAGATGTAGTCCCACGAGTGCTGGCCTTCCTCGACCTTCAGCGAGTCGGCGGCCAGCGGCAGCAACTGCTCGACGAGCGGCTCCTGCTTGATCGTGTTGATGAACTTCGTGTAGCACAGGTACACGGCCGAGAGCTTGCCTTCCGCGTAAGCGTCCAGCAGCGTCTTGACCGGGCCGATGAGCTTGTCCAGGTGGGGCGTGTCACCCAGGTGGGTGACGTGCGCAACCACGCGGGCACCGATGCGGTTCAGGAAGCCGAGGCCCTTGCTGCCGATGGCGACCGACTCGATGGCAACGCCAGCGGTCTGCGCTTCGCGCAGCTTGGTCGTCACGGCGCGCAGCAGGTTGGTGTTCAAGCCACCGCACAGGCCCTTGTCGCTCGTCACGATGATGAAGCCGATCGCCTTGGCGTCGTTCTTCTTCATGAAAGCGTGCGTGTACTCGGGGTTCGCCTTGCCGAGATTGGCCGCAATGTTGCGGATCTTCTCGCTGTAGGGGCGGGCGGCACGCATGCGCTCTTGCGCCTTGCGCATCTTGGAAACCGAGACCATTTCCATGGCCTTGGTGATCTTCTTGGTGTTTTCCACCGATTTGATCTTGCCGCGGATTTCCTTACCAGCTGCCATATGAACTCCTTCTTGCGTCGGTCAAGGGGTCGATCAGGCGAACGACTTCTTGAACGAGGTGGCAGCTGCCAGCAGTTCGGCTTCGGCGTCCTGGCAAACCTTCTTGAAGGCTTGCTTCTCGGCGCTGTCGTCCGGCTTGGCGGGCTTCACGTCCCACTTGGCGCCATTCTTTTCCATGGTCTCGAGCAGAGCCGCGTGGCTCGTCTTGAGCAGCTGGTGGAAGCCGTGTTCGAACGAGAGCACCTTCTTGACGTCGATGTCGTCCATGAAGCCCTTGTTCACTGCGAACAGCGTGGCATTCATCAGCGAGATCGGCAGCGGGCTGTACTGGGTCTGCTTGAGCAGTTCCGTCACGCGCGCACCGCGGTCGAGCTGCTTGCGGGTCGCTTCGTCCAGGTCGGAAGCGAACTGCGCGAACGCGGCCAGTTCACGGTACTGGGCCAGGTCGGTGCGGATACCGCCCGACTGGTTCTTGATCAGGTTGGTCTGCGCCGACGAACCCACGCGCGACACCGAGATACCGGCGTTGATGGCGGGGCGGATGCCGGCGTTGAACAGGCTGGTTTCCAGGAAGATCTGGCCGTCGGTGATCGAGATCACGTTGGTCGGAACGAAGGCGGACACGTCGCCAGCTTGCGTTTCGATGATCGGGAGGGCCGTCAGCGAACCGGTCTTGCCCTTGACTTCACCCTTGGTGAAGGCTTCGACGTAGTCGGCGTTCACGCGGGCTGCGCGCTCGAGCAGGCGGCTGTGGAGATAGAACACGTCGCCGGGGTAGGCTTCGCGACCTGGCGGGCGGCGCAGCAGCAGCGACACCTGGCGATAGGCCACGGCTTGCTTGGACAGGTCGTCATAGACGATCAGTGCGTCCTGGCCGCGGTCGCGGAAGTATTCGCCCATCGTGCAGCCCGAGTAGGCCGACACGTACTGCATGGCGGCCGATTCGGAGGCCGATGCGGCCACCACGATGGTGTAGTCCATCGCACCGGCTTGTTCCAGCGAGCGCACCACGTTCTTGATCGACGAAGCCTTCTGGCCGATCGCAACGTAGACGCAGGTCATGTTCTGACCCTTCTGGTTGATGATCGCGTCGATCGCCACGGCCGTCTTGCCGGTCTGGCGGTCGCCGATGATCAGCTCGCGCTGACCACGGCCGACGGGCACCATCGAGTCGATGGACTTCAGGCCGGTCTGCATCGGCTGGTCGACGGACTTCCGTGCGATCACGCCCGGAGCGACCTTCTCGATCACGTCGGTCATCTTGGCGTTGATCGGGCCCTTGCCGTCGATCGGCTGGCCCAGGGCATTCACCACGCGGCCGATGAGTTCGGGGCCGACCGGCACTTCCAGAATGCGGCCCGTGCACTTGACGGTGTCGCCTTCGGAGATGTGCTCGTATTCGCCCAGAATCACGGCGCCGACCGAGTCACGCTCCAGGTTCAGCGCGAGGCCGAACGAGGGGGTGCCGTCCGCCGTGGGCGGGAACTCGAGCATTTCGCCCTGCATCGCGTCGGACAGGCCGTGCACGCGCACGATGCCGTCGGTCACCGAAACCACGGTGCCCTCGTTACGGATGTTGGCGCTGACCCCAAGGCCCTCGATGCGGCTCTTGATCAGTTCGGAAATTTCTGCGGGATTGAGTTGCATGACTCTTTCCTTCTTTCTTTGAGGCTACAAGTAGAGGGCTGAAGACCGTCAGGCCGCCAGCGCAACTTTCATTTGTTCAAGGCGCGCTTTGACGGAGGTGTCGAGCACCTCGTCGCCGACCACCACACGAATGCCGCCGATCAGTTCCGTATCCTGCTGGACCGTGACCTGCAGCTTGCGGCCGAAACGCTTTTCGAGCGCAGCCGACACGTTGGCCAGGGCCGCGGCATCGATCGGGAAGGCGCTGTAGACCACGGCGTCGGACGAACCGCTCTTCACGTTGGCCAGTGCCCGGAACTGCTTCGCAATTTCCGGCAGCACCGAAAAACGCCCGTTCTCCAGGAGCGCACCCAGGAAGTTCTGGGCGTGGGCGGCCAACGGCGCACCGAAGGCGCCGGCGACCACACCGAGAACCTGCTCGGCCGTGGCCTTGGGGTTGTCGGCGAATTGCTGGAGCTCGGGGTTGGCCGCGATGGCGGCAACCTTTTCGAGCCAGGCGCTGGTTGCGGCAACGTCGGACGACGAGGCCTTGAAAAGCGCCTCCGCGTAGGGACGTGCAATGGTGGCGAGTTCTGCCATGGCTTCTATCAGAGTTCGGTCTGCAGACGGGCGAGCAAATCGGCGTGAACGCCCGCATTCACTTCCTTGCGCAGAATCTGCTCTGCGCCCTTGACGGCCAGTGCGGCAACCTGCTCACGCAGGGCTTCACGGGCCTTCAGTGCCTGCTGGTCGGCTTCGACACGCGCAGCCGCAACGATCTTGTTGCCTTCTTCGGTCGCGCGGGCCTTGGCCTCTTCAACGATGGCCTGGGCGCGACGTTCGGCGTCGGCAAGACGTTGCGCGGACTCGTTGCGTGCCTGACCCAGTTCGGCTTCCACGCGCTTGTTGGCGGCAGACAGCTCGGACTTGGCCTTGTCGGCGGCAGCGAGGCCTTCGGCGATCTTCGCAGCGCGGTCGTCCAGCGCCTTCGCGATCGGCGGCCACACGAACTTCATCGTGAACCCGACCAGGATCAGGAACACGATCATCTGAACGATCAGGGTACCGGTAATGCTCACTTTTCACCCTCTCTTTGGGATTGAATGCGAAGCCATTCCACAGAGGGGAACGACGACACGGGTCCGACGAGAAAGACTTACTTCGGCAGGTTGGCGATTTGAGCCAGGAACGGGTTGGCCGTTGCGAACCACAGGGCGATACCGGTGCCGATAATGAAAGCAGCGTCGATCAGACCGGCCAGCAGGAACATCTTGGTCTGGAGTTCGCCCATGAGTTCGGGCTGGCGCGCAGCCGACTCGAGGTACTTGCTGCCCATGATGCCGATGCCGATACATGCGCCCACAGCGCCCAGACCGATGATCAGGCCGGCGGCCAGTGCAACAAAGCTAATAACTTCCATGATGACTCCTAGAGGACTTTGGTTGAAGAGAAAACGAAAAACAGAAAACGAAACGGGATGATCAGTGCGATCAGTGGTGATCGTGGGCCTGGCCGATGTAGACCAGCGTCAGCATCATGAACACGAAGGCTTGCAGCGTGATGATCAGGATGTGGAAGATGGCCCAGGCCGTGCCCGCGATGATGTGGCCGATGGCCAGGCCGATGCCGGTGGCCGACAGCGACCAGGCACCGCCCATCAGGGCGATCAGCAGGAAGATCAGCTCGCCAGCGTACATGTTGCCGAACAACCGCATGCCGTGCGAGACGGTCTTTGCGATGAATTCGATCATCTGCATGGCGAAGTTGAAGGGGTACAGCGCCCAGTGGTTGCCGAAGGGTGCGGTGAACAACTCGTGGATCCAGCCGCCAGCGCCCTTGATCTTGATGTTGTAGTAGATGCAGATCAGCAGCACCGCCACCGACATGCCCATCGTCACCGAGAGGTCGGCCGTGGGCACGACGCGAAGGTAGGCGTGGTGCGGGTCGGCGCCAGCGATGCCGAAGATCTTGGCCCAGATCGCCGGGAACAAATCGACCGGGAACAGATCCATTGCGTTCAGCAGGAAGATCCAGACGAAGATGGTCAGTGCCAGCGGAGCGACGAACTTGCGGCTCGTGGCGTTGTGCACGATGCCCTTGGCTTGCTGGTCAACCATTTCAACCAGCAGCTCGACGGCAGCCTGGAAGCGGCCCGGAACGCCCGACGTGGCCTTGCGTGCAGCCAGCCAGAGCAACCAGCAACCCAGGATGCCCAGGGAGATGGAGAAAAACAGCGAATCGAAGTTGAAGACCGAAAGATCGGCCACACCTGCAGGCTTGGAGCTTTGCAGATGCGTCAAGTGGTGAACGATGTATTCACCAGCGGTCTGACCATGTTCCGCAGCGTTTTCAGCAGCCATTCCGTTACTCGTCTCGTTGTTGCCGGCGCCGGGGCGAGAACATCACCGCCAACCAGGCCGCCTTCATTGTCACCACCAAGCCGACCAGCATTGCAGGCCAGCTCAGCGCCGTTATCAGCCTTGGCGCGGCGATCAGCATCGCCACAGACAAGGCCATCTTGACCATTTCCCAGAGGAAGAACCCGAACACCGCAGTGCCCGGATTCAGGGAAGAGAACCTGCCGGTCAGCCCACGAGCGAACACCGCCGATGGAATGACCACTGCGATCGCGCCGTAAGCGGCGGACCAACCCAGATTTTGCCTCCCCGTCAGTCCCCAGATGGCCAAAGCCACCACCAGACCGACAACCAACTGACCCGCGACCACCCGCCAGGGGGAGATCGAAGGGTTCTTCGCTCGCAGTTCACGCGCCTCATCGGCGGTCAACGGCTTGAATTCTGCGTCGAGGTCTTCAGCGACCTCCGAGTCCTGTCGGGCGATTGTTTTCATTTCGAATGAAGCCCGGATGACGACCCAGAATTTCTACAAAGCCATTGATTATAAGTAAAAACCCAGCCACTCCCGCCACATCCGCGTCACGATTGCGAATCGAAGACCACAAGACCTGACGCGAACCCGACTCGGCGCACACAACCATAATTCCTTCATGCACCCTATCACCGACGCCCTGCCCGCCACGCTCTGCTACCTCGATGGCGAGTACACCGCCCTTCGCGACGCGAAGATCAGCGTCCTGGATCGCGGCTTCATTTTCGGCGACGGCATCTACGAGGTCGTTCCCGTCTACGGCGGCCAGCCCTTTTGCTTCGAAGAGCACATGGCGCGTCTGGATCGATCGCTGACCGAACTGCAGATCGCCAACCCGCTCTCCCTCGTACAGTGGCGCGAGATTGTGATGCGCTTGATTGCACCAGGCGGCAACGCACCGCAAGCCGTCTACTTCCAGGTCACCCGCGGCGTCGCACCGCGCGACCACGCAATGGTCAAGGGCCTCACGCCCACCGTCTTCGTGATGGTGAACCCGCTGCCGCCCGTGTCCGACGCGGTGCGCGCCAAGGGCGTGACCTGCGTGACCGCGGACGACTTCCGTTGGCAGAAGGCCCACATCAAGAGCACCAGCCTCCTGGGCGCCGTGCTCTCCCGGCAGATCAGCGTCGAAGCCGGCGCGGCGGAGACCGTCATGTTCCGCGGCGACTGGCTCAGCGAGGCGTCGTCCAGCAACGTGTGGATCGTGAAGGACGGCGTGCTCATCGGCCCGCCCAAGGACAACCTCGTGCTGACCGGCATTCGCTACGGCCTGCTGGAGCGCCTGTGCCAGGAAGGCGGCATTCCGTTCGCGCTGCGCCGCGTGTCGCGCGACGAAGTGTTCGGTGCCGACGAGCTCATCCTTTCCTCGGCCAGCAAGGAAGTGCTGCCCGTCGTCACCCTCGACGGCAAGACCATTGGCAATGGCCATCCCGGCCCCATCTACAAGAGCTTGTATGCCGCCTACCAACAGGCCAAGCAACGCAACGCTGAAAAGCAAGGAGCCACTGCATGACCGAGAACACCACCGACGACGCAGTCACCACACCCATTCCCGATCCGCGCAAGGAATCGCTGATCGAGTACCCCTCGCAGTTCCCGATCAAGGTCATGGGCGCCAAGACCGACGGGCTCGTGCACGCGATCACGCAGATCGCCGAACAGTTCGACCCGACCTTCGACGCCACCACCGTCGAGTTGCGCGACAGCAAGGCGGGCAACTACCTCGGCGTGACGATCACCGTCACTGCCACCAGCCGCGAACAACTCGACGATCTTTACCGGGCGCTCTCGGGACACCCGGCGGTCAAGGTCGTTCTTTGAACTGAGCCCCACTGGATGATGACGACGGTCGCAGACCTCCCGGCGAACACCGCCATCGCCCCGCAATGGCTGGGCCGCGTCGACTACGCCGGCACCTTCGCGGCGATGAAGCAGTTCACGCTGGAGCGCTCGACCGAAACGCCCGATGCGCTGTGGGTCTGCGAGCACGCCCCCGTGTTCACGCAGGGCATTGCCGGCAAGCAGGACCACATCCTGAATCCCGGCGACATCCCCGTGGTGCAGACCGACCGCGGCGGCCAGGTCACCTTCCATGGCCCGGGCCAGGTGGTGGCCTATCCGCTGATCGACCTGCGCCGCGCCGGCTACTTCGTCAAGGAATACGTCTACCGCATCGAGGAATCGGTGCTGCGCGCGCTCGCGCATTTCGGCGTGACCGGCCACCGCGTGCCGGGCGCGCCGGGCATCTATGTGCGGCTGGACGACCCTTTCTCGCATGCGGCGCTGACCGGCCCGCTGCCCGCGGGCGACCCGTTCCGCGGCCTCGGCAAGATCGCCGCGCTGGGCATCAAGGTGAGCCGCCACGCCACATATCACGGCGTCGCGCTCAATGTCGACATGGACCTCGAACCCTTCTCGCGCATCAACCCTTGCGGCTATGCAGGGCTGCAAACGGTCGACCTTTCTACAATCGGCATCCAAACCACCTGGGAAGAAGCCGCCACAGTGCTGAGCCAGAAGCTCCGCACTTTCCTGGCGCCTTGACATACCAATGAGCACCACCGAAGTCGTCCGCGACGCGCAAAGCGCCGAAACCTACAACCCCCTGGCCAAGCAGAAGGCCGCGGCCAAGCTTTCGCGCATCCCCGTCAAGGTGGTGCAGACCGGCGAAGTGCTCAAGAAGCCCGAATGGATCCGCGTGAAGGCCGGCAGCCCCACCACGCGCTTCTACGAGATCAAGCAGATCCTGCGCGAGAGCAACCTGCACACCGTCTGCGAAGAAGCCTCGTGCCCGAACATCGGCGAATGCTTCGGCAACGGCACGGCCACTTTCATGATCATGGGCGACAAGTGCACCCGCCGCTGCCCGTTCTGCGACGTGGGCCACGGCCGCCCTGACCCGCTGGACAAGGACGAGCCGCTCAACCTCGCCAAGACCA
Organism: Variovorax boronicumulans; assembly: GCF_030812215.1. Classification (GTDB taxonomy): domain Bacteria; phylum Pseudomonadota; class Gammaproteobacteria; order Burkholderiales; family Burkholderiaceae_C; genus Variovorax; species Variovorax boronicumulans_C. Next base: position 108,075 of record NZ_JAUSSG010000015.1, read on the forward strand.
TCGCCAAGCTGCGCCTGAAGTACGTGGTGATCACCAGCGTGGACCGCGACGACCTGCGCGACGGCGGCAGCCAGCATTTCGTCGATTGCATCCAGAACATCCGCGAGCTCTCGCCGACGACGCAGATCGAGATACTCGTGCCCGACTTCCGCGGCCGCGACGACCGCGCCCTGGAAATCCTGAAGGCCGCGCCGCCGGACGTGATGAACCACAACCTGGAGACCGCGCCCCGCCTTTATAAAGAAGCGCGCCCCGGCAGCGACTACCAGTTCAGCCTGAACCTCTTGAAGAAGTTCAAGGCGCTGCACCCGGACGTGCCGACCAAGAGCGGCATCATGGTCGGCCTAGGCGAAACCGACGAAGAGATCCTGCAAGTGATGCGCGACATGCGCGCCCACGACATCGACATGCTGACCATCGGCCAGTACCTGTCGCCGTCGGGTTCGCATCTGCCGGTGCGCCGCTATGTGCATCCGGATACTTTCAAGATGTTCGAGGAAGAGGCCTACAAGATGGGCTTCAGCCACGCGGCTGTGGGGGCGATGGTGCGGTCGAGTTACCACGCGGATCAGCAGGCGCACGCGGCTGGCGTTTAACTGAATACGTCGGGCTGAGGCGGGAATTACGCGCCAGTCAGCATTCAGGCTGATCACGCCGCCCCGCCCGACCGGAGTTCGGCATCTCAGGCCATCGGCATCTACCGCCGGCATTCGCCTCGATGCCCCGCACCTCTTGTGCATCGAGGCTTTTTCAGTCCGGTCGCAGCCTCGACATATCTCGCCTCTGATCAGGCACCCAAATCTTTCCGACGGCCGCGCAGCTATCGGGCAACAGGCTTGACGCTGCGGACCAGTTCTCCCTGAATCCATTTGGCGATGGCAAGGGATGACGCCGAGGTTTTGAAAACCGACACCTCGGCCAAGACATTTCGGAATTTCCAGTACACCAGCCCGGGCGGGGTTCCTGGCGACATCAAGGATACCGAGCCCAGATCCGCCGGGCCCGGCACGTCGTTGATTTCCGCCGTGCTCACCGCATCCGCTTTGAGCAAGAAATAATCCCCCGAGAAGTTATTCTTCGGGTCGTATATCTTCAAAGTTATTCGAACCTGCTCCTCGTTTTTCAGGAATTCCATGCGGACAACGCGCACATCCTCCGCATTCATGGAGTCTCTGATCTTTTGGGTCCATCCCTGCAATTGAGGCGGAGAGTCAATTGACGCCAAATCGAGAACCACCTGCTCGGAAGCACTCTCGCGAGCCACCTTCTCGTCGTAATTTATCTTTTTCTTCAAGGAAATTACTCTCGGATGGTTCAGCGATCGCGCCATTTCATCGGTGGCATGAGAAGAAAGAGGGGACATCATCACTCCAAGTACAAATAATGATTTGTAAAAAGGCCGCGAGATTCGACCCGGGACATCGCGTTGCAACTGATTTACCGACACGCTGCAAAAAGCTTTAAAAAGCCTTTTATTCATAATACATGACACCAGTCAGGCCGCCGCTCGGATTAGGCTGTGCCTCACACTCGCCCCGGTAAATTGACACCGTCTTTTCAGGAAAAAGTTTATGGACCGTGAATTCTGCATCTATCGCCGACTTTATGTATTCCCTCAATGATTCCGTTGCCAGATGAGGGCCCGCACATGCATCTAGGATTTTTCCATTAATCCCAGGAAATGCATGGCGTCCAAAGTAGGTTCGCGAGCGCGAATTACGATCGACCAAAGGGCCTGTCTTTGCGTATTTATAAAATGGACTATTGCAGATTCCGACCCCCACCAAATTGGCGGAATTGATATATCCATATGGATCCATGAAATACCAACCCAGCTTTATTCCCAGCGACCCCGCCAAAGACTGTACCGCGGCCGCCTGATCATAGCAATTTACAATATTCCCATTGGTTCCTTTTTTCTTCATGTAGTTATTCAATTCAAAGTCCGACCCTCCAAAAGAGAGCGCACCAAAGTGAGAAGCTCCTGCTTCTGTGTCATACACAACCCCATGCTTGCCATGACAGTACGCCGTTATTTTTCTGGCAGTTTCAGTTTTCTTGGCCGCCTCGATTTTTTTGGCTTCTTCGGCTTTCTTGATCGCCTCTGCTTTTTTGGCTGCTTCGCTTTTGTTGATTGCTTCAGATTTCCTGGCTGCTTCGGGCGCTTTTTTTACCCCGGCAATTCCTACGACACCTGCATTTCGGCATACAAAGCGCAATGCCTCCACCCATACTCCACTTGTATAGAACGGTGCCGGTGTATCGAGTATTACAAATAACTCCAACCGTGTCTTTTGGCCCAGGTTGTAGAGCATTCCCGAGTTTTCTACTTTCCAGACCACTTCGCCTTCAAAGTGCGCTACCGTCTCAGGCAGGTTTTTGATCTTCATATCGACGACAACGTCACCTTTTTTCAAGGTGCAGGTCCCTTCGAATTCCAGCGCCCCCAATTTTCCCTTGATCTTTCCGGTGGAATTTTGGACTTCGCACTTGGAAAAATTCAATTTGATCTTGAAATCGTCGGATCCATTTTTTGGCTTCACCAAATAAACGCCGGGCCGTTTGGAGCCGGTTTTGAATTTCTGCTCCTGGGGGATTTCGTCTTCTTCGAGCGGCACGCCTTTCCGCCAATGCGGAGCCGGGATTTTTACGCCTGTGTGCGCAGCGCTTATCTTGCTGTCCCAGGTCAGCTCGAGGATCTCGCCAACCAGTCCAGGCGGCTTGAGAAGGACCTCTTTTCTTCTCTTGTTGTCCACAGGAGAGGTCACAGAGGTGCCAATGCTTTTGTATCCCACACCGGTTGCCATATATCAGCCTTGTCCCACTTCAATCGACAGCTCTTCTGCCTCGGTGCTGAGAACCAAATGGGTGCGCCCTTGCTCGTCCGTGATTCCCTCTTCATAGCTTCCATCGGCACGCTTGATTCGATAGGGGAAATTGGTCAGCAATTCACCTGTTTCCTTGTCTTTCAAAACAAAAGCCTCGTCGAAATTCTTCAGGCGTGAGTCAGGCAGGGCCGACAGTTGTGCCGGGTTTCCTTTCGGCCCCACAAAACTCTTCGTCGCCCCCTTCACATCCAGCAACCCCGGCATCTTCAACGTGATGTTCGCCCCATCCAGCTCGATGCTCGTCTGCCCGCCCTTGAGCGTGATCTTCTGCCTGGCCAGCACATGGATTTCATCGTTGCTGCTCGTGACCGTGAAGCCTTCCTTGGCCAGCCATTCGAGTTCATCGGTATGCGCCTGCACGCTCACCGGCCCCTCCTGCGCGATGACCTGGATGCCGCCTTCATGGCTGTAGAGCCCCGCCGATTTGCCTGCCGCGAAGCTCACCGTCTTGCCCGCCGCCATGTGCGCCTGCTCCTGCGCAGTCCAGTGGATCGCCTCGCCCGCATACACCGTCGCGCTCGCGGGCGTGGCCATGTTCAGGCTCATGTTCGCGTCCAGCACCATGAGCGGCCGCGCAAAGGCCGGCACCGGATCCTGGCCCTGACGTGAATCAGTACCCTCACCGCCCTTGGGCTCCTTCGCGTCCTGCCCGTTGACGCTGTCGGGGTAGTGCCCGTTCTTCTTCGGATCGATGTCGTCGATAAGCGGCTGCAGCAGCGCCGTCGCATTCAGTGCCAATGCCTTCGCGCCACCGGCCGCATCCGACAGGTTCTGCGCCTCGCGCAGTGCACCGGCCAGCTGGCCGCGCACGCTCGCGGTGTCCTGCACGCTGCCCGCGGCTCGCTCCTGCGCCAGCGTCGAGATCAGCAACCCTTCCCCTGCGCGCGTGACCACCCACGCATCGGAGCGCAGCTCGGCGCCGCTGCCGCGCCAGGCACCGCGATTGCTCTCGTCGGGCGCCTGTGCGTTGAGGTGCCCCAGGTTCAACTGGCTCGCCGCATGCGAACTCGCGAGACGCGTGCGCACCTGCCCGGGCGCGTCGTCCGCGATCCACTGGTTGTAGCCGCTGCCGTCGAGCGCACGGCTGTGCCAGCCCGAGAGCACGCCGGCGTGGTTGGCCGACGAATCGGTGCCCGCCGACCAGGGCGGCAGGTCCTGCCCGTTGTAGAGCTGCTGGCTCACCACCGGCCGGTCGATGTCGCCCTCGATGAACGACACCAGCACCTCCGAGCCGACGCGCGGCAGATGGTGCGCGCCCCAATTCGGCCCGGCCACCGGTGCGGCCACGCGCAGCCACACCGACTGGCGGTTGCTCGCATGCCGCCCCGCTGCGACCAGGCTGCCCTGCCCGCCCTGGCCCGACTGCTGTTGCTGTTGCGACTGCTGCGTTGCGCGCTGCGCCTGCCAATGAAAGCGCACCTGCACGCGGTGATCGCGCTGCGTGTAGACCGCCGTCGGCGCCTCGTCGTCATCCGCGCCGACCACGAGTGCGACCATCGCCTCGGGCGCCGTGGGCTTGGGCCGCCAGATCGGCGCGATCTGCGCTTCGGCCGGCTGGGCCTCGAAGCTGTTGCGGTAGCTGCCCTTCTCGAGCTCGCCGGCTTCGAGCACCTGCGCAGCCTGCGCGCCGAGGTTGTTGGCGGCTTCGTGGCGTACGCGCAGCGTGACGAATTTCTGGCCTTCGTGGCGGTCGTGCTGCGTGAGCGTGAAGCGCTCGCCGGCGCCCAGTTGCCGCACGCTGCCACCTGCGCTGTAGCGCTTGATGCGCGACTCGAAGGCCACGAGCTGGTTCTCGGCACGCCGCGCGGCGGCGGCGTTGTTGGCGTAGCGCTGCGAGCCCGCGCCGTCGTAGTGCTCCAGCACCGGCACGTCGCCCATGGCCAGCGCGCTCTGCATCGAGCCGGTGGGCGCCTGCAGCACGCTGGCATCCCATGCGTTCAGCGTGACGGCGTTGCTGACGAGCTGGCGCCGGCTGCTCCATGCGGTGATCGCGTCCTGCTGCTCGGTGGCGTCCACGCGATGGAAGCGGATCTCGGGCAGCGCGCAATCGGGCGCTTTTGCCTCGCGATCGAAGATCACGAGGCGGTGGTGCGACGGCGTCGTGTTGTTGCTACTGCTGTTGTTGTTCGCGCCGCCGCTCTCGCCGCTTTTCGTCTGCTCGTGTTCGAAGCGAAAGCTCAGGCCTTCCTCGGCAAGCAGGCGCATCACGAAGGCGAGGTCCGACTCGCGGTACTGCACGCACGTGGGCCGCACGGGCAGTTCCTGCGTGACTTCGAAGGTGAAGCTGGCAGTGGTGTGGTCGGCGAACACCTCGCTCACGATGTCCTGCACGCTCTTGGCGGCATACACGAAGCTGTCGCGGCGCAGGCCCAGCGCGGCGAGCCAGGGCTGCAGGTGCAGCCGGTAGCGCGCGAGACCGCCGTCGCCGCCCAGCGCATCGACGGCGGTGAGGTAGCCGTGCCAGGTACGGAAATTGCCGTTGGCGAGCAGGAGGCGAAGGCTCAGCTCCTCTCCGATCAGCGCGAAGGGATCGAACTCGCTGGAGGTGGCGAGGGTGTCGATGGTGAAGGCGAAGAGTTCGTTGATGCCTTCGGTGGCGGTGAAGCGTTCGACGACGGCCGCACCCACGTTCTTGTCAACACCGGGCGCCACCAGTCGGACGAGACGCGCGGCTTGCGACAGGGCGGCGACATCGAGCGCCCCCTTCGGCGCTCGAGGTAATTCAAGAATATCTGACACGGCGTTCTCCCTTTTTCTAGACGGTTCCGTAGGTCTGGTCTTCGTCGGACCACATCTTGATGTCGTCCTCCGATCGATGATTCACAAAAACCGTATTGACGAGGTCGGGGCAAGTCTCTGGCATCGGCATGTAGTCGATCGAGAAGATGCAAGGATCGTTGGTCGTATCAGTGGCAATGACGAGCAGGTCTTCGTGCTCGGCGCACCGGATCGACGCACCGGCGTTCGCCGCCATGCCGCGCGTGATCAGTCGAATATGCAAAAAAATACTGTGCCGCGTATAGGTCGTCTCGGCGAACGAGCAGACCAATCCCCGCACGCGCTTTGTCTTGCCCTCGCTGTCGTAGCGGATGTCCCATCCATACACGTAAGACGCCATGAGCTTGCTTTTTCCGCCCGTGCGCCAAGACTTGTAGTAGATGTTGATCTTCGAGGTGTCCTTCAGGTTCGCGAACTTGAAGTTGAAGTTTGCTTTTTCATCATCGACGGTATAGGTGGCGCGAATGCCGAACTGCAGTTTCACGAGCCCCATGTTCTGGGCTTGAAGCGATGGGTACATCGAGAATGCGATGTTCGCTCTCGAAAAGTGGTCTTGCCGCGAATCGAGTTCGTGCTTGCCGTAGAAAGAGCGCCGCAAGAACAACTCGATCAGATCGATCTCGCTCCTCGCCGTGCACTGTTGCCAGATGAAGATGCCAGTGAACGCGACGATCAGGATGAATGCACCCCATGGCCCCAGCACGAAGGCACCGACTGAACCCTCAGCCACGCCAGCGAGTGCTACCCGTGCAGCGACCGAACGGATCACTTCGACGGCCAGGACGCCTTGCATGGCGCGGCTCGACAACCCCAGCTGGGTGTCGTTGTGTGCCCAGGCTTGTTCGGCCGTCTTGCCCGCACCGATGATGAAGAAGACATTGCCGAAGGCCAGGAGGCCGGTTCCAATCCACTTGAGCTTGGAGGTATGTCGCATGTACGCTTTGAGCGTCAGCGGCAAGGCCTTGTTTTCCTCCAGCATCGCATTCACCGCCTCTCGCGAAGTGGAGATGTCGATGGCGGCTCCGGCGTTGGAAGAAAGCATCGACTTGAAACTGAGTTTGACATCCTTGGGATTGATGGCCGTGATGCGTTTCCAGACCGACGACTCTTTCGCAAAGAGCTTTCCCTCCACGAACGTCATCTCATAGACCGAGCGCGCATCGAGCAGGGTAAGGAACAGACGGCCGAGGTTGTTGGAGAAATTCTCTGGATGGTTCTTGTCATTGTTGGGCGACTCGTACATCGTCCACACGTTCAGCACCATGTTCAGAAGCACCAATGAGTACGCCGCCGGATTCGAGTGGCGGGAGAACACCTTGACCATATCGTCGGCTTCTTCCATAAGCCGCTCCTTGACCTGTGCCTGAATTTCTGGTGCTGCACCTTTCGCGCGCCGGGTTGCCGCCGCTTCCAAAAATTGGCGGAAGAAGGCCTCGGATACGTCACGGGTGAACTCTTTTCCTGTGATCACGGCCCTGCGATATCGGGATAACCGCTTCTTGTAGATCGAGTTCTCCTTGCCTTTCGCATAGTCGTCCACGAGCCCGGCCCAGAACTCGTCATGAACAAGACCGCAGGTTCCGTTGACGAACACGGTCGTCAAGTTGTCGACAATGTCTTCATCGCCTCGACCGAAGATTTCGCAAGCCAGCAGATAGAGGCGCTCTTTCGAATTCCTCGCGAGCAGATCGATGACGTTGCGATGGTTTGCGAGATGCGGAACCAACAGCGCTTCGATCTTTTCGTGCTCGCTCACGATCGCTTCGAATTTCTCCTGCCACCCATCGACGAGGTTGTCGTCGAGCATCTCCAATTCGATTGGCTTGAAAGGCTCGAAGAATATTTCTCCAAGATTGCCAACCGGTACCTGCCCCATCGTGTTGGCTGGGACGATCATCGGCTGGTTGACGCGATCCATGTGCTCCTTTTCATACTGCCGGGAGTCCGCAACAGCTTTCTTCGCACCGAGTTTCGTGATCTCCTCGTAGTGGGCAAGGCTTCCAAAGGCGTGCTCATTGCGCGAGAACCACATTGCCTTGTTCGCATGGCACAGGCTGCTCGCGTGGTTGAGTTCTTCCGCCACGCCCAGGGGATCGAGCAAGCCCAGGATGAGCGGCGTGCTGGAGCTTCCGTCCGCGTACTCGGAGCACTTCATCATCTGTACGGCAAGGTTTTCGTTGAACCTCGCTCGGAAGCGGTACTCCTTGCCCGAAAAGTAGGTCGCAAAAACATCGAATCCAACGCTGCCAAGTTTCACCGGCGTCTCGCCCGGCATGTCGGCAACGCTCGAATAGGATCCATCCAGCGAGTTCTGATGCTCGAAGAGGTTGTCGAATGACTTGGCGCTCTCGACGCGATACGCCAGTGCTTCGGCCTGGGGCGGCATGCCGCCGCTCTTGAGCGTGTCCAGGTCGAGCACGGTCATCAACGCATCCATGTTGTCCAAGAGACTCGAACGCTGCTCTTTCGTCAACCAGTTGATGGAATAGCCGATCGCCACTGTGCCTTTGTAGTGGTGCGAGATGCGGATGAATCGGTTGTTGGCCGCGTGCTCGGCCTCTCGCTTGCAGGCTGATTGGGTGACTTCGATGTTTTCCGAGACGCTTTGGATGCGAGAGAAGACGCCGTTGTCATCGGCATGAAAGTACTCCCAGAACGGGGGGCTCGCATCTTGGAAATACACGTACACAAAGGCGTTCGCAATGACTTTCAACCCCCAGCGCGCGTTCTTCAGAGGCGTGGCCGGCAGGAAATGAGCAGGTGCGACTTTTTCGCAGTGAATGTCGTCCGCCATCGCGTCGAGGAAAGGGTAGACACCCAGTCGCGTGGGATAGATGGCGAACGAATTGCCCATCCCGCATACCCTGCACTTTTCATCTGACATAAGGTTTCACCGATCCCGAAATTCGATGAGCGCGCGTTCGATGTCGACCTTCGTGACATCGTCGAGGCGCGGAAAAATCGAAAACCCTGCTTCACTCTTTTCGGCCAGGGTATTCATCAATGCGGCGTCTTCTTCAATCGGCTTCCTCTCGAACAGCCGCAACAATGCAAGCTCGACCTTGGAGTCCGGGTCGAACCTGTCCAGGCCGAGGAACGGCGCCAGATTCCTGGAGCTGATCTGCTGCAGCCGCATGGCCAGAGCAGGTGTCGCCTGCTCCGTTTCTCCGACGATCAGGAGTTGCAGGCTCATCTTGTTGATGCAGGACCACAGTTCCAACTCCTTGCGCCAGGGATCCGTGAGAAGCGGCGACCATGATTCGTCCTCCGCATCCAGAGGTTCGATGTGCAAGATGCAAGGGATGGCTGCAGCGTCAAAGAAATGCCAGTCGACGGCGCCGACCCTGCGGCCCATGGGCGTCGAGAACAAGCCTCGCCACGCCGCCATGGTGTGACTCGCGGCATCGACATGCTGAAGCACACGCGGGTCCCAGAAGCGAAACAGCCGCTTTCGTCCGTCGCTGTCTTTCAGCGATCCCATTCGTTCGAGCAGCAACACGAGCGAGTTGAGATCCGCATGACGTTCCTTGCAAACCAGAAATCCCGCAACACTCCTGCTTTGCGACCAGACCTCGCCCTCCTTCGGGATGTGCGTGGCCTCCGAAATGCTCAAGGACTGGAGGTCATGAAGGATCGCGCCCGTGGTTGATCCAGTCTCCAGGCCGAGTAGATAGGGCTGCTTGCAGTCCTCGGCCTCCGCATGTTTGAACTTCAGTTTTCTGATGCGGTCGCCCGGCGGCGGAGACAACGCGATTCCATCAATGCCGAACGGATCACCGAAGAACGGATCGATCATGGCTTGCACTTGCCCGAGTCCGTGGAAGGAGTGGATTTCGCGCATGGAAAGCATCGAGCTCAAACGAGCGCGCCACCCCAGTTGCCGGCTTGCTCCGTCTTCTTGGCGCAACCCGCATAGGTGCTGTTTGCGAGCGAAGACGAGGCACTTGCGCTCCCGGGCCCCACGAAGTTGTGCATGCCCCTGAACGTCACCTTCCCTGGTGCATGGATCTTGATGCTTGACCCTTCGAGCTTGATGTACGCCCCCGCGCTGGTCAGCAGCACGTGCGTGGGCGCCTCGACATCCACGTTCTTCGTCGTGCTGGCGATCGTCACCTTCTTGTCCGCCGCAATCTTCGTTGCGCCCTTCTGGCTCTGCACGTTCACCTTGCCGCTGGCCGCATGCAATGCGATGCCGCGCTCCTGGTTCGGTTCGCCGCCCCCGCTCGCCTTGGCCCCCAGCGTGTAGAGGCTCACGCCCTTGGCCACGCCCACTGCGATCTGGCCTTGCGCAGGCAAGTCGATGTCCTGGTTGGCGACGATGGCAGTGTGCTTGCCGCTCACGGCAATCGCCTCCTTCGGCGTCACGAAGCCGATGCCCATCGGCGCGCTGAACTGCAGGTGCGGCTCGCTGTAGGCAGTGACGCTGCCCTGGCCGCCTTCGGTGGTCTTGATGCCGTCACTGTTGCCGCCGTTTGCACTGCCTGATTGCGCCGCGCTGCCTTCCTGCGTCGCCCCCAGCACGTCGGCCACGTGCTTCAGTGCCTCGATGGCAGGCAGTTTGTCCGGTGCCTCTTCACCCTTGATCTGCGCCTTCTGCGTCTGCGCACTCTTGGCCAGCGAAGTGGCGAGTTCTTCGGCCTGTTTCGT
>NZ_JAUSSG010000016.1 GCF_030812215.1 Variovorax boronicumulans
TGGAAGAGGCAGCTGTCCTGGCGATGGCGCAGGAAGGCGAGCCACGGCTCGATGACGAGCCGGTAGCGCGCCATGCCGCCGTTGCTCGAGACGCACTCGGCCTGGGTCACGTGGCCGTGGAAGGGGCGCAGGTCGGTGCGGCTCTGGGCGGTCTGCAGGTCCAGGCGCACGCCCTGGCCGATCAGGGTCTTGAGTTCGATGTGCGCGTCGTCGCTCAGCGCGGTGAGTTCGAAGCGGAAGCCGCCGTCATCCAGGGACTCCACGCCATCGAGATGTTCAGCAAGCAGCTTGTTCTCGCCCAAGGGCGTGTGCAGCACCAGCAGCCTGTCGCGCTGCGAAGTACCCGCACGCATCTGCGCGCCGAGTGAAGCCGAATTGAAGTTCGTCATGTCTCTGGTTCTCCCGTTGACCCGAACCGCCGCAGCGCCTAGGTGATCCTGTAGCGGAACTCGCCGCTCTTCGCGCAGCTCGCCTTGATCTTCGCGAGCGGCGTCTCGTCCGCCATGCGCGTGAGCACCGCTTCCGCGATCTCGGGCAGCAGCGTTCCGTTCAGGATGTGATCGACGTTGCGCGCGCCCGAATCCACTTCGGTGCAGCGCGCGAGCACGGCCTCCACCAGCGCGTCGTCCCACTCGAACACCGCCTTGTGGTTGGTCGCGATGCGGTCGCGGATGCGGCCCAGCTTGAGCGCGATGATCTGCTCGAGCACCGCATCGGTGATCGGATAGAACGGCGCCACCTTCATGCGGCCGAGAAAAGCCGGCTTGAAGGCCTTCATGAGCACGGGGCGCAGCGCCTCGGCCAGCGCGTCGGGCGCGGGGCGCTCGTCGTCGGCCTTGTTGAGGCACGCCTGCATGATCTGCGACGAACCGATGTTCGAGGTGAGGATGATCAGCGTGTTGCGAAAGTCGATCTCGCGGCCCTCGGCGTCGTCCATCATCCCTTTGTCGAACACCTGGAAGAACATCTCCAGCACGTCGGGGTGCGCCTTCTCGACTTCGTCGAGCAGCACCACGCTGTAGGGCTGGCGGCGCACGGCTTCGGTCAGCACGCCGCCTTCGCCGTAACCCACATAGCCTGGCGGCGAGCCCTTCAGGCCCGAGACGCTGTGCGCCTCCTGGTACTCGCTCATGTTGATGGTGATGAGCTTCTTCTCGCCGCCGTAGAGGATGTCGGCCAGCGCGAGCGCGGTCTCGGTCTTGCCCACGCCCGAAGGGCCGACGAACATGAACACGCCGCGGGGCTTGTTGGGGTCTTCCAGTCGCGCGCTCGCGGTGCGCACGCGCTGGGCGACGGCGGCGAGTGCGTGATCCTGTCCGATCACGCGTTCGGCCAGCAGCGTGTCGAGGGCGCGCACGGTCTTGATCTCGTCCTTGACCATGCGGCCGAGCGGCACGCCGGTCCAGGCCGAAACGATCTCGGCGACGACATGGCCGTCGACCTGCAGCGGCACCATCGGCGTGGTGCCTTGCAGCGCGCGCAGTTCGGCGAGCAGGGCATCGAGCTGATCGCGTTCGGGGTCGGCGGCGGCAACGGTTTTCTTGCGACCCGCGGCGCGGGCGGGCGTGGCCTTCTCCGCGACCACGGGCGCCTCTGCGGACTCGGCCTCTGCAGCCGACGTGTCGCGTTGCGCGCGCAGTGCGCGGATGCGTTCGACCAGCGCGTTCTCTTCGGCCAGGCGTTGCTGGCTCGCGGCCAGCTCGGCCTGCAGCGCGGCCTTCTGCTCGGCCAGTTCGGCCAGTCGCGCTTCATGGCGTCCGCCGGCCGCGGTGTCGCGCACCAGCGCGGCGCTCTCGGCCTCGATGCGTTCGAGGCCGCGATGGGCTTCCTCGATGAGTGCCGGCGTCGCGCTCTGGCCGAGCGCCACTTTCGCGCACGCGGTGTCGAGCACGCTCACCGCCTTGTCGGGCAGTTGGCGGCCGCTGATGTAGCGGTGCGACAGGCGCACGGCCTCAGTAATCGCTTCGTCGAGCACGCGGATGTTGAAGTGCTTCTCCATCAGCGGCACCATGCCGCGCAGCATGGCGGCGGCCAGCGTCTCGCTGGGCTCCTCGACCTTCACGACCTGGAAGCGCCGCGCGAGCGCCGCGTCCTTCTCGAAGTATTTCTTGTACTCGCCCCACGTGGTGGCGGCGATGGTGCGCAGCTCGCCGCGCGCGAGCGCGGGCTTGAGCAGGTTGGCCGCATCGCTCTGCCCGGCCTGGCCGCCCGCGCCGATCATGGTGTGGGCCTCGTCGATGAAGAGCACGATCGGATGCGGGCTCTTCTTCACTTCGGCGATCACGTTCTTCAGGCGGTTCTCGAACTCGCCCTTCACGCTCGCGCCGGCCTGCAGGAGGCCCATGTCGAGCGTGTGCAGCGCCACGGCGCGCAGCGACTCGGGCACGTCCTGCGCGGCGATGCGCAGCGCGAGCCCCTCGACCACCGCCGTCTTGCCCACGCCGGCCTCGCCGGTGAGGATGGGGTTGTTCTGGCGGCGGCGCATCAGGATGTCGATGACCTGGCGGATCTCCGTGTCGCGGCCGATCACCGGGTCGAGCGCGCCGTCTTTCGCGCGCTGCGTGAGGTTGGTGGTGAACTGGTCGAGGGCGGGCGTCTTGCCCGGCGTTGCGGGGGCCAGCGGGTCGGCCGCCGGTTGCGGCGCATCGCCTTCAGCAGCAGCACCCGATGCGCCGGCTTCGGCCGCTTCGCTCGAACCATCGGTGAGCTTGTCGAAATCGTGCTTCAGGTCTTCGAGGCGGATCTTCGCGAAGAGCGGCGAGCCGCGCTGCGCGAGCTGCGCGAGGTCCGGCTCGGTCAGGAGCGCGAGCAGCAGATGGCCCGAGCGGATCTGCGCCACATGCGCATCGAGCGAGGCCAGCAGCCACGCCTGCTGGAACAGCTGCTGCAGGTGCTGCGAGAACACGGGCGTGCGCGTATTGCCGTTCTTGAAGGTCTGGATCTCGCGCTCCAGGTCCGACTGGATCGCGGTGGCACTGATGCGGTTGGCGCGCAGCACGCGCGCGAGGTCGTTGTCGGTCTGCTCCAGCAGGGCCAGGAACAGGTGCTCCAGGTCCACTTCGTAGTGGCCGTTGGCCAGGCACAGGTTGGCCGCGCGCTGCGTGGCCATGCGTGCGCTGGCGTTGAGCTTGGTGATCAGTGTTTTCAGCGATGTGCTCATGAACGGTGGTTGTCTTCTGTCGGTCTCTTCGTTGAAAGGTCGCTGCTGCTACTGCAGGGGCTGGAGTTCGTATTGGGTGTCGCTGCGATCGCTCTCGGCTTCGCCGGTGGCGATGAAGCTGTCCCAGCCGAGATGGCTGCCGCCGCCATCGCTCAGTTGCACGGCGGCAACTTCCTCGCGCGCGAGGATCAGGCGCACCTCGTACTCGCAGGTCACGCCGGCGAGCAGTGCCAGCATTTTTTCGAGCGCCTTCGCATGCGCGCGGCCCGGAAAGAATTCGCGCAGCGCGCTGCGCTTGAGCGGACCGATCCACAGGCGGATGCGCAGGTCGCGCTGCCAGATGCGTTCGCCCGCCATCGCGTTCTGCCCGAGGCTCACATTGCCTTCGCCCAGGCGCGAGCGCTGCTGCACGGGCATGTCGTACCACTTGCCCAGGAACTGCTCGATGCGGATGTTGCTGCGGAAGTAGTCCGACAACACGCGCTGCAGGTAGGCGGCTGACATCGGCCGGTGGCGCACCGCGGCGGCATAGCCGGCCACGGTTTCGTCGAACACCGTGCCCGTGCCGTCGGTGAGCGGATCGCGCTGCGCCGTGTGCTCGAGCCCCGCCATCGACAGCAGCACCGGCAGGTAGGCGCGGCTGCGCTCGTGCTCGTAGTGCAGCGGCAGGCGGTACTTGCGCCAGGCCGCGTAGAAGAGCGCGGTGGCGCGGTTGGTGAACACGTCGAGGAACGCGCGCGCCGAGCTGTCGCGCAGATGCTGCTCGCGACGCATCAGCATCTCGGTGTAGACGATGGGCAAGGCGCCCGACACGCCGAGCATGCCGAAGGAGGCGGGCGTGAGCTCGATGCGGCCCAGGCCGTGACCGTCTTCGGCCTGCGCCGGCGGCTCGCACAGCTCGGCGCTCGACACCAACTGGCCCACCGCATCGCGCACCGCCAGCGCCTCGATCTCGCTGGGCGGGAAGGTGAGGCTCACCGAGCTGCGAAAGCGCAGCCAGCGCGGCACCATGCGCTCGCCGGGCACCAGGCGATGGTGCACGTCGCGCTCCTGCCGCTTGAGCAGCACGAGCTCGAGCAACCGCACCGCCTGGAAGAACTCGAAGCGGTACGGTTCGCGCAGCAGCCGGTCGGCTACAGCAGGATCGATTCGCCGCTGCGGGGTTTGCATCGCACCAGCTCCTCCTTGTCGCGCGCCGAAACGATCACCAGCTGGGTGAAGCTGTTCAGGTGCACATAGAGACCGAAGAAATGATCCATCACGCGCGCGAAGGCCTGCAGGCTGCTGCCGACGAAGCCGGCCTCGTCGACCGTGAGCTTGAGTTCGATGCCGCGCACGAAGGTGGCGAAGGGCTTGCCCGGCAGCCACTGCGTGGTGGCCTGCTGGTCGATGCCGGTGATGGCTTCGATCTGCCGTGCCGACACGGCCGAGCGGCCGAGGTCGTACAGGCGCAGCATCTCTTTGAGCGCCGGCAGTCCGCTGGTGGCCAGCGACAGGTGGTTGAGCGACAGGTGCGACACCAGCCGCCACTGCACACCCTTGCCGCGCGGCATGCGCAGCGTCTGCGTCGGCCGGCGCAGCATGCGGATCGAGCGCGCCACCGAGTTGCCCTCGATGAAGAGGTCGCCGCCCGGCAGGCCGAAAGCCAGCGAATGCGGCAGGTCGCGGTTGGTGCAGGTGAGGTCGATGCTCAGCGTTTCGGTTTGCGGCAGCGAGGGCTGGAAGTCGATGTCGACGATCGAGAGCTCGGTCTCGTAGCCCGGGCTGCGTTGCGCCACCAGCTCGTTGCGACGCGCGAACCAGTAGTGCTCGGCCTCCTTCGGATGCTCGCCGTGGTGCAGCGAGTAGAACGGCCGGAACTCGACGTAGGCATCGCCCTCGGCGGTCTGCTTCACGAGCTTGACCGAGTCGATGCTGTAGACCTCGAAGCCGAAGGCCCGGCGCGCATCGGCCACCACCGGGTACGCGGCCGCTGCGTGCGTGACGCGGATCGGATCGCTGCGCTGCTTGAAGAGGTTGATGACGGGCGTGCAGCCCAGGCGCAGGTTGCGGCTGGAAACGCCTTCGAGCAGCCGCGCCGTGGGCGAATCGGCACGCACGCCGGTCATCACCAGGTGCAGCGTGATCGAGCGGCACGAGCCGATGTGGCGCAGCGCGTTCGCCAGGTCGATGTCGACGAAGTTGAACTTCTCGGGGAATGCGAAGTACTCGCTCAGCAGGCGGTAGGCCGGGTGCGAGCGCGGCGGCAGCTCGATGAGCGCATCGGCCTCGTCGAAACCGACCGGGTGCAGCGCCTCGCCCTGCACCTGCGTCCATTTGCCGCTGCGCTCGGGCTCCACGAAGACGGCGGCCGTCTTCAGGAAGATGGCATCGGCCAGCGCGGTGGCGAGCGATGGCTCGGCATCGATGAAGGTGCGCAGGCGCGCCATGGTGAGCGCGAGCGTGCCGAGCGACTTCTGTTCACCCGTGGCTTCGAGCGTGATCGAGAGGCATCCCGTGGCGTTGCGCGGCAACGAGGCATGCGCGGGCGCATTGACCACCGAATGGAACACCACGTTGGACACCTGCACGGCTGCCAGCGTCACGTCGTAGACGCTGCGAAAGCGGCACGCACCGCCGCGCACCGGCTGCGAAGTGAGCTCGGTGCCGCGCGAAATGGTGACCGGCTTGCTCAGCTTTGCGAGCGCCGCGCCGCCGGCATCGAACTGCGCGATCGAGCAGGAAGGAAAGGGCCGCAGGTAGTGCGGGTACAGCACCTCGAGCAGCGCTTCGGTGAGCTCGGGGTAGTCGTCGTCCAGCTTCTTGCTGATGCGGGCGGTGAGCAGCGCGAACGACTGGATCATCCGCTCGACGTGCGGGTCCTCGCTGCTGTCGGCGGAGATGGCCAGGCGCGCCGCGATCTTTGGGTAGCCCTTGGCGAACTCCTGCGAGTAGCCGCGCAGAAAGGCGAGCTCTCGTTCGTAGAAGGGCAGCAACTCGTCCATGGTTTCCTAAGCGGCGGTGCGGCTCTTGCCGGTGCCGCGTGTGATCGAGTACTGCAGCGTGGTCGGCTGCAGCATCGCGTCGAAGTTCACCGGCTCGGCGAGCTCGGGCAGCACGAGCAGGGCGGTGATTCCGAAATAAAGCATGTTGGTACTGGTCTGGCCATCGACCTCGAGCGACACGGCAACGTCGCGCAGCCGCGACTCGTGGCGGGCGATGGCCTGCTCCAGCGAGCGGCAGATGAACGAGCGGTCGTAATGGCTCGCAAGGCTCAGGCCCGAGAAATCGCTCAGGCCGTAGGTCATGACGGAACGCCGGCACTCGGGAAACGACTCGAGCTTCGCGTCATTGAAGACCATGCGCGTATTGAGCAGGGATTCGAGATCGCGCGCGACCATGTTCTTGACCTCTTCGAGCGACAGGTGCCTGAGCACCGGCGATGCCGGCCCGCGCCAGTCGTCATCGAAGAGTTTGTCGAGCAAGCCCGGTTCGAATCCATTCATGGGTCTCTCGCCTCGTGCTTTGGATATCGGGCAAGGGCGCCGCGCATCGTGGGCGCGGCGCCAAAAAGAAACCGCGGCCTCGCGCCGCGGTCGACATTGCCCGAAGGGCGTCAGACCGAGTAGGTCTTGTCGTTCTTGGTGAGGCTCCAGGCGCCTTGCGAGTTGCCGCCCTGGTTGCCGCCGATCTTCTGCTGCGTGTACTTCCACTGCACGGCGGCGTACTTCAGCGAGAAGGTCTCGCTCGGCACGCTGGCCACGTCGGTACTCACGACCTTCGGGTTCACGCTGGCGATCAGCACGTACTTGAGCTTGATCTCCATGTACTGCACGCGCTTGCCTTCGCCGTCGGCGCGGTAGAACTGCACCGTCACCTCGTCGAAGGTGGTGCCGCCCGAAGCGTGCTGATACAGCAGCGGGCTCACCACGTCCATGTCCTTGGTGAAGATCATTTCGCCGTGCTCGCAACGCTCGGCGGTGTGGCCGCCGGCGGTCGATGCGGTGGCCGAACGCGGCTGCACGATGCTGTGCTGCCACGAGCTCACTTCGACCCAGTCCTTGTGGTCCTTGTCCTGCGACTCGCCGTTGATGGCAGGGCTGCCGAACTTGACGTAGATATCTTTCATGTTTCTTCCCCTTCTTGATTGATTGAATTGACAGTTAACGTGTTGATGCGCGGCCCCTCGGCCGCGCTTCCGATCCGCCTTCTTCTTACTTATTCACTGACTTCGGCAGATCGGCGACCAAGCGCAGTGAAATCGACAGCTCATCCAGTTGAAAGTGCGGGCGCAGGAAGGCGACCGCACGGTAGACACCAGGCCGGCCGGGCACTTCGCCCACCTGGATCGACGCTTCCCGCAGGGGGAATTGCGCCTTCTGTTCCTGCGTCGCGTTGTCGTCGAGCAGCACGTACTGCGCGATCCAGCGGTTGAGGAACTGTTCGACGTTGTGTGCCGAGGCAAAGCTGCCGATCTTGTCGCGCATCATGGCCTTGAGGTAGTGCGCGATACGGGACACGGAGAAGATGTACTGCAGCTGCGCCGAGAGCACCGCGTTGGCGTTGGCGCTGTCGGTGTTGTACTTCTTGGGCTTCTGCAGCGACTGCGCACCGAAGAAGGCCGCGTAGTCGGAGTTCTTGCAGTGCACGAGCGGAATGAAGCCCAGGTCGCTCAGCTCCTTCTCGCGCCGGTCGGTGATGGCGATCTCGGTCGGGCACTTGAGGGCGATCTCGCCTTCGTCGGTCTTGAAGGTGTGCGTGGGCAGGTCTTCGACCAGGCCGCCGCCTTCCACGCCGCGGATCGCGGCGCACCAGCCGAAGTCGTCGAAAGCAGCCGTCAGGCGCGTGGCGAACGCCCAGGCGGCGTTGCACCAGAGGTACTTGGAGTGGTCGGTGCCGTCGACGTCTTCCACGAAATTGAAGCTGTCGACCACCGTGCCTTCGCGCGGGTGGTAGGGCAGGCGGCCGAGGAAGCGGGGCAGCGTGAGGCCTACGTAGCGCGAGTCTTCCGAATCGCGGAACGACTTCCACTTGGCGTATTCGACGGTGTCGAAAACCTTGGCCATGTCGCGCGGCTTGCCCAGGTCGTCGAAGCTCTCCAGGCCCAGCAGCTCGGGCGACGCCGCGCCGATGAAGGGCGCGTGGGCGGCAGCGGCCACGTGCGCCATCTGGTCGAGGAAGTACATGTCTTCCGGCTGACGGGTGACGGCGAAGTCGCCGACCAGCGCACCGAAGGGCGCGCCGCCGAAGGTGCCGAATTCTTCTTCGTAGACCTTCTTGAACATCGCGCTCTGGTCGAACTCGACGGCGGCCTTGAAGTCGCGGATCAGGTCGCGCTTGGTGGCGTTGATGACCTTGATCTTGAGCATCGTGCCGGTGGGCGTTTCCTTCACGAGGTATTCGAGGCCGCGCCAGGTGCTCTCGAGCTTCTGGAACTCGGGCGCGTGCATCACGGCGCTGAGCTGCGCGGAAATGAGCGCGTCCAGGTCTGCCACGCGGGCGTCGATCATGGCCGAGACGTTGTCCGAGACGATCACCGAGCCTTCGAGCACCTGGCTGACCAGTTCGCCGATGAGGTCCTTGGCGCGGGTGTGCTCGGCGTCGGACTTGGCGACCTTGCTTTTCTCGACGATCTGGTCGAGCAGGTCGACCGAAGCCTCTGGCGAGGCGGCACCGCTCGATGCCGAAAGTGCTTGCGCAGTCATGTTCAGCTTCCGTCCTTCTTGCCGGCGTCCTGCCCCAGGCGCTGGAGTTGCTCGGTGTTGTTCAGCACGTCGGCCAGCAGGTCTTCGAGCTTGCTGTTGCCGGCCATCTTGTTGCGCAGGTCCGCCAGCTTGGTGCGCGCTTCGAGCAGGCGCTTGAGCGGCTCGATTTGGTCGACCACGGCCTCGGGCGAGAAGGCATCCATCGAATTGAAGGTGAGATCGACGCCGAAGGTGCCGCCGCGCTGGTCGAGCTTGTTCTCCACCTGGTAGGCCGCGCGCGGGGCCAGGCCCTTCATGACGTCGTCCAGGTTGTCGCGGTCGACATTGACGAACTTGCGGTCCTTCAGCTTGGGCTGCTCGACCTCGGACTGGCCTGCCAGGTCGGCGACCACGCCAACGACGAACGGCAATTCCTTTTTCTCGATGGCGTCGCCGAGTTCCACGTCGTACGTGAGTTGCACACGCGGCGGGCGCACTTTCTGAAGGCGCTTTTGCACACTCTGTCTTTTGGTCGCCATGACTTCAATACCTTCCGAATAGGACTGCGAGACGAATTACTACTTTTGTGCGTCTTATTGCGGGTGCGCACACATTTCAATTAATACTTTGGTTCAGAAAACCAAATCAATACATCAAAAAGATTTACTTGAGCGCATCAAACGGATTGGCGCTTCCCCCCGCGCGCGGCGCAGCGGCAGGTGCGGGCGCCGGACGCGCCGCCGGTGCAGGTGCCGGGCGTGCTGCAGCAACCGGGGTGGGCTGCGAAGCAGTCGACGTCGAGGCCGAGGGTGCTGGCGCAGGGGCCGGATTGGCTGCCACGGGACGGCGCACAGGCGGCTTGGCGTCGGAGCCGGTCGGCACCAGCACCGAAAGGCCGAGGGTTTCGCGCAGCAGCGCGGCGAGCCGGTAGGCGTCGGCATTGACGTCGCCGCTCAGGGTGCTGTCCTTGCCCAGGTCCTCGATGGAGCGGGCTGCCAGACGGAGGCCGCCCACGGCGGTGATGCTCTTGGCCTGGCGGCTGGTGGGGTCGCGACGCAGCGTTTCCTCGGCGGACGAGATGGCAAGGCTGTAGCGGCCCTCGTTGAAGTAGATCTGCGCGATGCGCGACCACGGCTCACCACGGGTCGGGTTGTCGGTGGCGATCTTCTGGTACTGGCGGATGGCGGCGGACTTGTCGCCGGTGGCTGCGGCTGCAGCGGCGTCGGCTTCCGCCAGGCTCTTGTTGAAGGCCTCGGCGGATTGCGCCACCGCGGCGTCTGGTGTGGTGGTGCAGCCCGACAAGAAGCTGGTGGCTGCGATGGCACCAGCAATCATCGTGCAAGTCATGTACTTTCGAATCAACACAATCCCTCCGCTTGGATCTGACTTTTTTTGGCGGGTCGCAACCATTCAATACGTTGCGGCCAATGGACAATACACGATACTACATATTGGTTTCCGTTTGAATAACTAAAGTCACGTAACCCAAACTGCTTAATTGCGAAACCAAAGGGCTAATTATTTAAGCCTAATGACAACCAATTGATTGCAGTTACATCAGCAGTCCTAATGAAATTACCAGTCACGATTAGCGCGCTGCTGATGACGCTGATGCTCGTCGGATGCAGCTCTCCAGCCCTCACGATCGCCAACATCGCCCTGGAGGCGAGCGGCCTGAAGAAACCGGAGTTGCCCGAGTCGCAGAAGCCGCCGCGCAAGGTGTCGATGTCGATCGCGGCGGGCAAGAACCTCAACGCCGACAGCCGCAACCGCCCGCTTGCCGTGGTGGTACGCATCTACAAGCTGAAGGAAACCACGGGCTTCTACCAGTCGTCGTTCGATGCCTTCGTCACGCCCGGACGCGACAAGACGCAGTTGGGCGACGACCTTGTCGAGAGCCGCGAGATCACGCTCATTCCCGACCAGCAATACACCTGGACCGAGACGGTGCCGCGCACCGCCAACGCGGTGGGTGTGGTGGTGCTGTTCCATTCGCCCGATGCCCAGCGCTGGCGCTTCGCCTTCAACGCCGCGGACGCGGAAAAAACCGGCATCGTGATGGGCGCCCATGCCTGCGCGCTCACCGTCACACAGGGTGCGGTGGTCGGCCAGCAGAATGCGCAAGGCGGCGCAGCGACCGGCAACGCGCTCAACCTGCTGGGCCCGGTGACCTGCCGGCCCTCGCCGGCCTGATCCGCCTGACGTGCTTGTCCACGAGCAAACTACGATGCGATACTGCCGAAAAATCAAGGGGAGCTGATCCGACGTGAGCTATGCCGCCAAGGTCCTCTGGGGGGAGGGCCTGTTCCTACGCCCCCAGCATTTCCAGCGCCAGGACGCGTACCACGAGGCACGCCTGCGTGCCACGGCGCAGACGCTGCATCCGTACTTCTGGGGTGTGCGCTCCATCAGCTTCGACCTGGACGCGCTCGCGAGCGGCATGCTCCGCGCCTCGCAGCTGTCGCTGGTGTTCCCCGACGGCGAGCCCTACTCGGCGCCGCAGGCCGACGCGCTGCCACCGCCCATCTCGCTCGATACGCTCAACCCGGGCCAGAACGAGATCACCTTCTACCTGGTGCTGCATCCGGTGAAGGAGCTGGGCAAGAACTACACCGACCCCAACGAAGAAGGCTTCGCCGCGCGCTACACCAGCGACGCGACGCAGTCGCTCGACCTCTACACGAACGCGGTGAGCGCCGAGGTGGTGTTCCTGCGCAAGAGCGTGAAGCTCCTGGCCGACACCGAGCCGCGCGAGCAGTTCGTGTCGATCCCGGTGATCCGCATCCGCCGCACCGCCGCGGGCGGCTTCGAGATCGATCGCAGCTTCGTGCCGCCGTGCACCTCCATCGATGCCTCGGCCACCATCTTCCAGCAACTGCGGCGGCTGCTCGACGTGCTGCAGGCCAAGGTCAACTCGCTCTACGGCATTCACCGCGAGCCGAGCAAGAACATCATCGAATTCCGTTCGGGCGACATCGCCTCGTTCTGGCTGCTGCACACGGCCAACTCGGCATTCGCGTCGCTTTCGCACCTGTTCCATCACCCGTCGCTGCATCCGGAGCGGCTGTTCCAGGAACTGCTGAGCCTGGCCGGCGCGCTGATGACCTTCGCGAAGACCTATTCGCTCAACGACCTGCCGGTGTACGACCACGAGAAGCCCGGCCCCGCCTTCGCCGAACTCGACCGCATCGTGCGCGACCTGCTCGACACGGTGATCTCGACACGCTACTTCGCGATCGCGCTCACCGAGACGCGCAACGCCTTCTACCTCGGGCGCCTCGATTCCGGAAAGATCGACGAGAAGACCGTGTTCTACATGTCGGTCACCGCGAGCATGCCGGCCGCCGAGCTGGCCGAGGCGGTGCCGCAGCGCTTCAAGATCGGCGCGCCCGAAGACGTCGACAAGCTGGTGCTTTCTGCCATGCCGGGTGTGCGCATCGTCTACGCGCCGCAGGTGCCGCCGGCGATTCCGATCCGCGCGGGTGCCTGCTATTTCTCCATCGACAGCAAGAGCCAGCTGTACGACCGCATGCTGCAGGCGCAGAGCGTCACCATCTACGCGCCGGCCGGCATCCCCGACATGCAGCTCGAACTGATCGCCGTGACCGGCTGATCTTCTGATCGCAATGAACACCACCATCAACAAGGCCCCTTCCCTGCTCGGCGCCGACGCGCCCGCCGCGTCGTTCACGCCCGCGGGCGCCGCCCCCGACGCCGACGCGAGCCTGCTGGACCTGCTGTACGACGGCTTCGTGATGCTGTTCCTCTTGAAGAAGAAGCAGCAGCCCGCCACCACCGAGCAGTTCCTCGCCGGCATCCGCAACTACCTGGGCGAGTTCGAGCGCAACGCGCGCAAGCTCGATGCCACGGCCGAGCAGATCCATGCGGCAAAGTACGCCTTCTGCGCGACCATCGACGAGTTCGTGCTCTCGGCGCCCGAGTTCGCGATCCGTTCCGAGTGGGAGCGCCGGCCGCTGCAGCTCACGCTGTTCGGCGACCAATTGGCCGGCGAGAACTTCTTCCAGATGCTCGAGGTCGAGCGGGCGCATGGCGCCGCGCGCATCCAGACGCTCGAGGTGTTCTATATGTGCCTGCTGCTGGGCTTCCAGGGCAAGTACGCCATCGACGGCACCGAGAAGCTGGCCTACCTCACCGCGCGCGTGGGCGACGAGATCGCCAACGCCCGCGGCAAGCGCACGCCGTTCGCGCCGCACTGGCCGCTGCCCGACCTGATCTCGCATTCACTCAAGCGCGAGGCGCCGCAGTGGGTGGTGGCCGCGCTGTTCGCACTCATCGGGCTGCTCGGCTTCATCGGCCTGTCGGCCCACATCGGCAGCACGACGCAAGGCACGCTCGCGAGCTACCAGGACATCGTGAAGCTCGGCCCGCGCCAGGCCAACCTGACCATCTCGCTGCCATGACGACGCGGCTCGACCTGCCGGCCTTGCTGGCCCCGATCTCGGAAGCCTCGCCCTGCGGCGAGGACATGCTGTTCTCGCGGCAGTTCGACGCCATTCAAGAGGCGCGCAAGCACGACGATCCGTCGCTCGAACAGGGCGAGTGGGTCATCGAGCTGAAGGAAGCCAACTGGCCCTTCGTGATTTCCGAGTGCGAGAAGCTGCTGCGCGAATCCACCAAGGACCTGCGACTGGCCGTGTGGCTCACCGATGCGCTGGCCAGCCAGCGCGGCTTCGAGGGTTTGGCAGACGGCTACCGCCTGCTCACCGGCCTGTGCCAGCAGTACTGGGACCAGCTGCATCCGCTGCCCGAGGGCGGCGACATCGAGATGCGCGTGGGCAACGTCACCTGGCTGATCGGGCGCTCGGTCGAGTTGCTGCAGCGCGCCCCCATCGTGAGCGATGCCAACACCGGCTACAGCGCGCTGGTCTGGGAGACCGCGCTTGCGCTCGACCAGAGCATCCGCCGCACGCCGGCGCAGGCCGACGAGCTGCAGCGCAACAAGGTGACAGTCGAGCAGTTCGATCGCATCCGCCGCGCCACGCCGGCGAAGTTCCTGCAGAAGACGCACCGCGACGTGCAGGCCTGCGAACAAGCATTGGCCGAGTTCGAAGCCGTGTTCGACGAACGCACTGCCTCCAATGGTCCGAGCTTTCGCGCCGCCAGGGATGCGGCCGCGGCCATCCGCCAGACGGTCGAGCGCTTCGCGCGCGAAGCCGGCGTGCCGATGGACAGCGGGGCACCGGCAGCGCCCGCAGCGGCGCCGGCCACAGGTACGCCCGCACCCTCGCGCATCGAGCCTGTGTTCGATGCGGTGGTGCCGCATCACGCGCCGGCAGCAGCGCCCGCCGCGCTGCCGCCCGGTATCCACAGCCGCGCGCAGGCCATCGCCCAACTCAAGGAAGTGGCGGCGTATTTCGAGAAGACCGAGCCTTCGAGCCCCGCCGCCTACATGGCGAACAAGGCCGCGCGCTGGGCCGACATGCCGCTGCACGCGTGGCTGCGCAACGTGATCAAGAACGAGCAAGAACTGGCCCAACTGGTGGACCTGCTCGACCTGCCCAAGAACGACGACGAGTCGCGCTGAGAGAAGAGAGGCTGCGGCCTGCGCGCGCAGGCCTGCTCTTCTCGGATCTTCAAGCGCTCAGGTGCGCCCGACCCGGAACTCGATGCGCCGGTTGCGCGAGCGGCCTTCGTCGGTCGCGTTGTTCGCCACCGGCTGGTCCGGCCCGACGCCCGAGGTCGTGAGCGTCATCGGATCGATTCCCTTGCCCACCAGGTAGCCCTTCACCGCCTCGGCGCGCGACTGGCTCAGCGCCAGGTTCGACGCCCGGCTGCCGGCGTTGTCGGTGTGGCCGATGACCGCCACCGACTTGTTCGTGAGCTTCTGCAGGATCGGCGCCATCTCGTCCAGGATGTCGCGGCCCTTGCGCGTGAGCGTGGCGCTGCCCAGTTCGAACTCGATGGTGCGGTTGGCCAGCGCCTGGTCGACCGTGATCTGCTCCGACACCGGCACGCGCAGGCTGTTCTTGATGGTGTAGGTCGGGTTGAGCGAATTCGCCATGTCGCTCACGATCTTCTGGCGCAGCGCCTCGTTGCCGACCTCGCCGCTCAACGCCATCTGCGTGCCCTCGATCTGGAACTGGCCGCGGTGGATGTCCTTGAGCGCGGGCGTGATCAGCCGCTGCACGTTGGCAGCCCAGTTGGCCGGCATGCTCACGGTGTTCACCACCTCGATCTTGTCGATGACACCGCTCGGGCCATAGATGCGGCGCAGCGCCTCGATGACCGCGACGCGCGTGGCCTCGTCGGGCACCTGCCCGCCGGCCACGACCTGCTCGCCCTTGGCGCCGGCAGCGGGCGTGGTTTCGACCAGGGCGCCAGGGGCGCCCGCTGTCTGGGCCTGCACGGCGCCGGCGAATGCGAGGCCCAGGGTCAACGACAGAACGCGCAAATAACTTTTCATGACCGTGTCATTCCCCGATGAAGACTTCGCGAAAAGCCGTGAGCACGATGTCCAGCGGCAGCTGCGGCTGGTCGAGGTAGCTCACCAGCTTGAACATCGCGTAGTTGCTGTGGATGGTGTCCTCGACCCACTCCGGGTTGTCGATGTCGATGTTGTGCTCGGTGTAGACCTGCGGATGCAGCACGCTCTGCAGGCTGCGCGGCGACAGGCCGTTGAAGCCGATCACCAGCCGCGAGCGGCCGTCGATCTCGGTGGCCATCAGCACCAGCTCGAAATCGGCCTTGGCGAGGAACTGCGACACCAGCTCGAGCCAGAACGTGGCGATCAGCGAGCGGTCGATCGGGTCGCGCGGAAGTGGCAGCGTGAGCCCTTTTTCAAGGTGCGACACCGCGCTGGCCATCACCGGCTGCAGCAGGAGACCCAGAGCCAGGATCGCGCGGCGCAGCGACACCTTGTGGCCGTCGAAGTTGAGCATCTGTTCGATGCGCAGCAAGCTCGTATCGCGCGTGAAGGCCGCGTAGGTGGCACGCGAGGCCGACTTCTTGAAGCCCGTCTCGATGGCCGGATCGAGCGCCTCGAAGCGCTTCAGTTCGCTGTCGAGGTCGGTGCCCTCGGCCAGTGCATTGACCTGCACCGCCATGCGGTCCCAGTACGGGCCGATGAGCATCGGCGCGCCGCGCATGAAGTCGAGCGCCTCGTCGACCTCCACCGAGGTGGCCGCCAGGAACGGATAGCGGCGCGACGACTCGTCGCGGCTCGTCTTCAGGTGGCCCGCAATGGCCACGCGGCTGCGCGAGCCGAGGCAGACGAAATGGATCGGCGCCGCGTTGTCGTAGATGATCTTCCAGCGCGGGTCTTCCGACAGCATCTCCATGGTCTGCGACAGCCAGTTGTCGAACACCTTGATGAGCTGCGGGTTGTAGAGCCCCTTCACGAAGTCGCCACGGCCGGGCAACTTGCCGAAGTAGCACAGCTGTTGTGCCTGCAATGCGCTCATTTGCCGACTCCCTGTGCCGGTGCTGTTGTCGTTGTCGTCGCCGTTGGTGGCGCCTGTGTCCGCGATGCCGCGGGGATGCCGATTTCCGCCACCGACGAAGGCAGCACGGTGCCGCGCAATCCCTTGCCCTGCGGCGAGTCGCCGCCCGAACCGCCCGACTGCGTGTTCTGGATCACGCGCAACTTGACGGTCACGCTCGCGTTGTCGCGCGCCCAGGTGAGCTCGAAGCTGCCGTCGGGCAACTTCGTGCGCTGGGCCGTGCTGAGCAGCCGCTCCAGCCCGAAGTTGCCCGGCTCGTTGATGAGCTCGACGGTGCGCCCGTCGAAGGTGACGGCGGTGATTCGCGCACCCGGCGTGCCCTGCGCGTTGGGCCAGACGAAGTTGGACCACTGCGGCGGCGTGTTGCGGTAGCGCAGCTGCTGGCCGTCGATTTCCACCATGTATTCGGTGAGGCCCGAGACCGGTTGCGGCAGGATCTGGAACAGCGTTTGCGGTTGCGCGGCCCCCCCGCCTCCGCTGGCCGCGGCACCGGAAAGCGGCGCCACCCATTGCGAGAAGCCGTTCACGAAATCGGGGCTCAGCGTGAGTCCCTGGTCGCCCCAGGCGCGTGGCGAGAGCAGGTCGCCGCGGCGGATGACCAGCGAGCCCAGCGTCGTCGTCACGAACTTGCCGATGGCGCCTTCGGGTCCGAAGAACTGCGCGATCTCCGCCGGCGAGGCTTCGATCTTGGCGCCCGTGGCGAACGGGTACTTGGTCGCGAGCGACTGCTGGAACGGCTGGTGCACCTGCGCGCTCCAGATCTTGTTGACCTCCACCGCCGTCGGCTGGATCGTCACCGCATAGGCCTGCAACAGCGGCCGCACCAGCAGGGGCCGGAGGGCCTGGCGCTGCGAGGCGTCCATGCCCGTGAGCATCTGCTCGTCGACGTACTTGAGCGCATCGGCCAGCTCGGAGCCGTTGCCCTCCAGCGTCTGCTGCATGAGCTGGCGCGCACCCGGTCCGGGGTCGCCCTGGTTCTTGATCTGGTTGAAGCGACCGCGCAGCTTGGACAGCGTGGCGAGGTAGCCGCGCAAGAGCGAGGTGTTGTCGCGCTCGACCACCAGGCGCGCGACGCCCGCGAACTCGCGGCCGATCGGGCCCATCGGGATCTCGGTGCGGGTGCCGCTCGCGTCGATGTTCACGTTGACCTGCGAGGGCGTGGCGCGGCTGAAGAGGTTCTTGAACCAGCTGAGCGCACCGGTGCGCGCCTGCTGCAGGCCGGCGTTGACCAGCGAGGGGTTGTCCCACGAGGTCTGGTCGTAGACGGTGTCGAAGACCTTGCGGATCGGCGAGTTCTGCGGATCGCCCAAGAGGTTCATCGCCACCACGGCCTGCTCGAAGCTGCCCATGTCCTTGACCGCGATGCCCTGCAGGAAACGCTGCCACTCCTTGGCGTACTCCAGCTTGTACATGGTGGCGAGCGTCTTGCGGATCTGCTCGGGGCTGCCTTCGAGCGTCAGGTCGTCGTTGCCCGCAACGTTGAGCACCCAGTCCTTGCTCGATGTTTCCTTGTTGGCCGCATCTCGGATCGCGTCGTCCACGTACTGCTGCCAGGCCTCGCGCGTGAACGCGCCGGAGATGGCGACGCTGCCGGCGATGGTGCCTTCACTCTCCGCACCCGCCGTCGCACCCAGGATGCGCGCCACCGTCATCGGCGCAAAGCGCGTGGAGGCGCGCGCCTTGATCTCGGCGTAGACCCGTTCGCGCGCCGGCATGCCGCGCACCACGCGGCGCAGGTTGTCGCGCGTCTGCTCGACCAGTGCGAGGTTGGTGTCGGCCAGCGCAGGCCAGTTGTCGTCGCCCACGCGGCGCAGGTAGAAGGTGATCATGCGCTCGGCATCGCGGATGACCGCCGCGCGCGGCATGTCGCCGCGGTTGCTTTCGAGCCAGCCGCGCCAGAAGCGCGAAATCTGGTCGGTCAGGTGTGCGGTCTCCACCTGCCGCTTGTCGGAAAGCATGAGGTAGGTCTTGAGCGCGTTGTAGGCGTCCTGCACATCGGCCGGCGACGAACCCGCATACAGACCACCGCTCTCAGCGGCCGGCGGCGCTGCCGGCGTGGCGGCCGAGACCGCGACCGGCGCTGCGGGATTGCCCGCCGCATCGGCGCGCTTCAAACGTTCCGGATGCGCGTTGACCTCGCGCAGGAACGCCTGCAGGTTGTCGGACACCGGTGCCAGCATCAGTTGCTTGACGCCGCCGTAATACTCCGCGACGAGCTTGTCTTCGAGCTGGTTGCCCTGGTAGAGACCGAGGGAGAGCGACAGCGGCCGGTCGTTGCGGAATTTCTCGAGCTGCTCGATGCGGTCCTGCAGGATGCCCAGCGCCTCGAAGCGCGTGCGCAGCCCGTTGTCGCTGGCCTGCAGTTTGACCACCTTGTCGAGGTCGGCCTGCACGTTCTCCACCAGTTGCCGGTTGCCGAGGTACGACCAGGTCCATCCGCCGAGCAGCAGCCCCAGCACGGCGACGAAAGCAAAGAAGCTCACATAGCGCACACGCGCCTTCACCGGGCTGGAGAACTGCCGCACCGTCTTCTTGTCGGCAAAGATCACCTTGGAGAACAGGTCGCGCAGGAAGAACCCGTTCTGCGAATAGATTTCCTTGGACTTGGTGGCCGCGTTGTTCAGCGTGAGCCCGAAGCGCTTGGCGATGCGCTCGGTCGAGAGGCTGCGCATCGTGCCCTCTTGCAATGCGCTGGTGAAGTAGAAGCCCCGGAACACCGGCTTGTGCTGGAACGGATTGCTCTCGAACAGCGTGGCCAGAAAGGCGCGCAGCGCGGGCTTGATGGCTGCGAACTCGAGCGGAAAGATCAGGAGCTCGGGCGACGGATCGCTGCCGCGGTGGCTCGCGAAGTGCGAGACGCTGATTTCCTTCAGGCCCAGGTAGAGCTCGTCGAAGCGCTTGTCGAACAGCGCCACCGCATCCTGCTTCTCGTCGCCGTCATAGGGCAGCGAGGCACCCCACACCCGGTCGCGCTCCATCTTGTCGCTGTCGCCGAAGAACTCCGCAAAGCCGGTGATCAGGTCGGCCTTGGTGAACATCACGTAGACCGGCGCGAACACTTCGAGCCGCTCGGTCAGCTCCTGCATGCGCTGGCGCAGGTTCTTGGCGAGCTGGATCGCGAAGTCGGGCCGGCTGCCGATCAGCTCGGGAATGCTCGCCGTGATGATGATCCCGTTGATCGGCGCCTTCGGCCGGTACTTCTTGAGCAGGTCGAGAAAGCCGAACCACTCCTTGCGGTCTTCCTGGTGAATGGAATAGCGGCCCGCGGTATCGAGCACGATGCCTTCGGTGGTGAAGAACCAGTCGCAGTTGCGCGTGCCGCCGATGCCCTGGATCACCGCGTTGCCCTTGTCGGCAAACGGGAACTGCAGGCCCGAGTTCAGGATGGCGCTGCTCTTGCCCGCCGCCGGATTGCCGATGACCATGTACCAGGGCAATTCGTACAGCGCCTCGCTACCCGACATCTGGCCGATCTTGGAGGTCTTGATCGTCTTGACCGCCTCGACCATGCGCCCGCGCAGTTCGTCGATCTCGGCCTTGCGCTCGGGGTCGCTGTCGCGCACGGCGGCATCGGCCTGGTCTTCGAGCATGTCGCCCAGCTTGCGGTTGGCCGCGCGGGTGCGCATGCGCCGGATGAACCACACGAGCAGCCACAGGAGCAGCAGCACGACGAAGATGCCGACGGCCCAGATCGCGCCGATCTCGAGCGTCTGCGCGCCGATCAGGAGGAACGCGCCGAGCGCGATGGCACCGATCACCGAGAGGGTGCGCGGATCGGCCAGGAAACTGAAGAATCGCCGCATAGATGTTTCTGGAATCGGTCCGGTTTAAGTAGCTTGTGGCACGGGGCTCGGGGGGCTCGCCGGGCCGGCCAGCATGGCCGTCCGGGCGCGCGCGTCCTGCACGGAAAGCGCGAGCACGTGCCGTGAATCTCGCACGGCAAGGTGACACGCGAGTGCCACGGCGGTCATGTCCGCCGCAGCCCCGAGATGACCCAGGCTCGCGCAGACGGAAAGGTTGTTTTCAAAAGGCACGTGCGGCAGCCGCTCCTGCACGAGCTTGGCCACTTCGGTGACACGGCTGGCACGGTGGTCCGCATCGGTCACGACCCAGTCGATGGTGTCGGGCTGCAGGGACGAAGCCGACAGCAGGCGCTGGGCGAAGAGATCGAGCAGGCTCGCGTCGGGCATGCGCGCGGTGTCGGCGGACTCGTCGCGCTGGCCGCTTGCGCTGCGCGAGAGCACCACGCCGTGCGGCTGCGCGAACGGCGCATCGCCGGCCCGAGCGAGCAGCAGGCCCGCGGCTGCTTCGCCGGGCACGCGGCCGTTGCGGCGTGCAGCGGAATGAAGCAGGCCTTCGGCCTCCCAGCGGGCGATGCACTCGTTGGAAATCGCGGAGTCGGCGGCCAATGCGATCCACAGCGCGGGCCGCTGTTCACGGTGGAGTGCGAGGTTGATGCGGTCGAGCAGCGCCATCGCGGAAACGCCGGCTTCGCTCTTGAAGCAGTCGACGGTCCAGTGCTGCGAGGGATCGGCCTCGCGTGCGAGTTGCTGCACCCATTGCGTGGCGATCGCGCGCTCGCCTTCACTCCATGCGCCCGGCAACAGCAGCGAGATGCACAGGTGCGGCGCGGCCACCGGGCCGGGGATGACTTCGCCGCTCGACACGAAACGCCCAGGCGCTCGCACCGACAGTGCATCGCCGGCATTCAGGATCGCATCGGTCGCCGAGGCCAGCAGCTCTTGCAGCACGTCGGACATCAAATGGATGGCACGCAGCCGGTCGTCGGTCAGCGCGTCGGCATCGAAGGCCTCCGGTGCGGGCCGCAGGGTCTCGCGCAGCTGCTCCCGAAGTTCGTACGCATCGAGACCGGCGACGCAGCCCGCGAGCAGAGGGAAGCCCTCGCCGTCCCGCAACTCGGGGACAAGCTCGGGGGCCTGCGCCTGGCCGACCGCGGTGGCTACCGCGTCGGCATCGTTGCCGCGCGGCGTGTGAAGACTGAATGCAAGCACCGCCATCTGAAGACGCTCCTGCGGCGCATCGGCAACTGCACCGGCGGTCGATGCGGCAGCACCCGTCGCAGCGGATGCACCGCGCGCCGCCGAAGGCAACGCAACGGCGGGCGGCGGGCTCGCGAAGATGCGGCGCAGCACGAGATAGAACACCACCAGCGCCAGCGGCAGCACGACGAGATAGAGCGCGATGTCGCTCGTGCTCGGCATGCGCGCCGTGTAGTTCCAGTAGACGACCACGATCACCCACACCGCGATGAACACGGCGGAGAACATGAGGGTGGGCTTGATCAGTCGCGCCAGCATCAAGGACTCGTCGATGCCTTTGTCACGCGGCGATGCACGCGGACGCGATGCCGCATGCCGTGCCTGCAGCCAACGAGGTGGCCTTGGTCATTCGGACGCAGAAGCGATCTGGCTGGACAGCAGCGTGCAGCCGCAGCGAGCCTTGTCGCCGTGCCGCGCAACGTACCGCCCGTCGAGCATGACGTAGCGGCTGCCGGTCACGATGGGATTGATGCCGTGGCCGGGCCGCGGACACGACACGAGGTCGCCGATGCGAGCCACGCGGCGCTCGTCGATGCTCGTGTTCTCGGATGCGGTGATCACGATGCCGCCGTGGTCGGTCTTGTCGTGCAGGACGATCCACGGACGATCGTTGTCCGCTGCGGGTTGATCCTCTTCCATTCGAACTCCCCCTTGCTTGCCTCGTTGGTTTGTCGATGCGACCGATGCCGTGCCGGCATTCAGTCGCGTGGCAATTTGAAACCGGGCTTGCGGTACTCCACGTGACCGTAGTCCTTGATTGAAGACCAACGACCACCCCACACAAGCCCCACGGACTCGGCCACCTCGCCATAAAGGCGGTAGCCCTCCATGGCCCACGGGTCTCTTTCCGAGATCACCAGCTTGCCATTGCGATAGAACGCATTGTCTGCCGCAAGTCCATATTGATGATAGCTTTGATTCGCCTTGGCGAGCGTCACCGTGCTGCCCAACGCAGCGAGTTTGGCTTGTCGTTCGGGGCTGCGATAACCCTCGAGCAAGGCGAGGTCGTAGCCATGTTTCTCTTTCATGATCTTGTAGACGAGCAGCAGGCGATTGCGAAAGTCCGCATCGAGCACGGCCCAGTCGCGACTGCCTTCCTTGGTGAGCGGACGGACCTGCTCCACCTCTGCCGTCGCGAAGATTTCAGGAGGCAACGCAGGCGGCGGCACGAGCTGCTCGCCCTTCAAGAGCGCCTCGATCTTGGGATCGCTCGTCGTGGCCCAGTCGTCGAAAAAGAGAACACGACCGGTTCCGAAGGCCACGCTCAGCACCACTGGAAGAATGAGTAGTCCCATGCCCGAGAGCAGCAGATAACGATGACGTACCGCGAAAGTACGCACACCCAAACCGCCATCGCGCACCAACTGAAAACTTGCTTCGGACACCAGACCCAATCGATGGCCGATCTTGATGAAAAAGACTGCAGTTGCAGTCGACAAATTGATCGTGGCCCGCAACACACGCTCACGAAAAGAAGGGAACAAGAAGATGGCAAGCGCAGCCACCATCAAGGCAAAATAACAAAAGAGAGCGAAGAAGATCAACGGTGTTCGGAAAGTGCAATTCATTGTATGAGTCGCACAACATTTCGAACCACTCGCACGCAACAACTGCATCCAAGTTGCAACGTTGCGTCGGTCACACCATAAGCCGCGGGGAGAAAAAACATGCCTGCTTTCGGGACCACCCATCCATGATGGGCGCGCCAGACGACAACAAGGGACGGCCGAGCCTGCTCGGCTCCAGCACTCCCGCCGCAGACGCATCGTCTGCGACAACACCCAGCGCGGAATCCACGCGCGTGCTCGCGCAACTCGGCGGCCGCGAGAGCGGCGCACGGTCCTTCTTCAAGCGACCAAGCGTATGGGCTTCACTCGCGCTGCTGATCGGCGTTGCGGGTGCCACGACCTATCAGCTGCAATCGAAACGCGCCGATGCATCGGTGAATATCGCGACCGCTGCGCCGGCGAAACCCGCACCGGCCGCAGAGGCCTCACCCGTTGTGCCGCCAGCGCCCGAGATACCCGCTCCCGCCAGTGCAGCGACACCCGCTGCCGCACCCGAACCGGCAACCGCACGCATCGTCGAGGGCGACACGTCCCCGCCTTCTCAACAACAGCAGCAACAGCAATCCACGCCGTTCGCTGCGATCGGCGCGCAGCCCATGGTCGTTCCGCCATCGGGCAAATCGGCGCGCGCCGCGGCCACAACAAATCCACCGCGCGCAGAGAAAACGACGACTGCTGCAGCCGCAAAGAAGCCAACGCACGTCGCTTCGTCGAAGCAGCCTGCGCGCACAGCCAACGGCAAGCCCGTGAAGACGGCCGCCAACACATCGAAGGCGACGCGGCGCGCCAACGACGCCGCGCAGGCGGCATCGCGTCCCAGCAAGCCGGATCCCGACACCGACCTGCTGACCGCCCTCCTCAAGCGCAGCAAGGCCCCGGACCCCGCACCGCAGCCATCGGCACTGGCCGAGGTCGCAGCGGATTGCAAGTCTGGCCAGCGATGCAAACCATGAGCCCCCGTGCCGACGCGAACCACGACGATGCCATCCGCTGACCGCAGCGCGCTCTGGGCCGAGCTCAGCCAGACCAACCGGCTCTACCGCCTCGAGGTTCCGGGCGCTTCAAAAACAAACGCCAGCATCGACGCCTTGCGCGTCGAAGGCTGGGTGCAGCGCGAAGCCGTGTCGTATCCGTTCGAGATGCGCATCGTCTGCCTGAGCCTGCGCGCCGATCTAGCGCTCTCGTCGATGATCGACCAGCCCCTGACGCTCGTCACCGTGCTGGCCAACGGCTCGACCGGCAAGCGCACCGGCCTCATCCGCGCGGTGGAGTCGCTCGGCTCCGATGGCGGCCTCGCACGCTATCGCCTCACGCTCGTACCGTGGATCTGGCTGGCCACGCAACAGGGGCGCAGCCAGGTGTTCCAGCAACGCTCGGTGGCCGACATCATCGAGCGCGTGCTCGCACCGTATGCCGATGCAGGCAGCTGGGCCTTCTCTTCCGAGGTGAGCGGCTTTCTGGCCGATGCGCCCATTCGCACCTACTGCACGCAGTACCGCGAGAGCGACTTCGATTTCTTCTCGCGCCTGCTCGCCGAAGAAGGCCTGGCCTGGCGCATCGAAGAAGACGAGAAGGCGCCCCTGGGACACAAGCTCGTGATCTTCTCGGCGAACGACGCGCAGCCCGCCGACCCGGGCTCGCCCATCCGTTTTCATCGCAAGAGTTCGCAGGAACGCAGCGACGCCGTGCAGGCGCTGGTGCGCCGCATGCGGCAGTCGGTGGCGCAGGTGCACCTGAGCGCGTGGAACGTCGACGGCAAGCGCCAGTTGACGGGCAGTGCCGCCGCGCGGTTTGCGGTGGGTGGCAAGAACGCGCCGCGCATCGAGTACGACGACGTGCTCGGCTTGAACGACCGCAGCCGCGGCTGGGACAGCAACCGCACGCTCGAGCGCTATGCCGGCCTGATGATGGAAGCGGCCGAATGCCGCGCCGATGTGATGCTCGGCCACAGCACCGTGCGCACGCTGCGCGCGGGCACGCGCATCGAAGTCGACGACGCGCCCGCGCTCGGGTTGCAGGCAAAGCCTGCGCTGCTGCTGGACACCGTCGAGCATGTAGGTATCAACAATCTGCCGAAGGACACGGCGGCATCGATTGCGGCGCAGTTGGGCGATCTGTCGGAGCACCTCGTGTTCGACAGGCCTTGTGCATCCGTCACTGCCGAAGACGATGTGTTCGGGCTGGTGCCGACTGCCACCGGCAGTGCATACGACGAAGCGATTGATGTCCGCCCGCAAGCGCAGAGCCTTACCGCAGCGAAGACGCTTGGCTATGCCAACAGTTTCTCGGCCGTGCATCTGGATCGTCCGTGGCGGCTCGTGCTCGCGGCGGCCGACGGCGCGCGGCTGCATGCCAAGCCCACGGCCAGCGGCGTGCACAGTGCCATCGTGGTCGGGCCTTCGGGCGAGACTTCGCCTAACGGTGCGGACGAGCTGTACTGCAACGATCGCGGCGACGTGCGCGTGCGATTCCATTGGCAGACCGAGTCGGCCGGGGGCGAGGCGCAGAACAACGGCGGTGACGCCAAGGACAACCGCAGCACGCGATGGATTCGCGTGGCGCAACGGCAGGCTGGTCCTGGCATGGGCTGGCAATGGCTGCCGCGCATCGGGCAGGAAGTGCTGGTGAAGTTCGTCGACCTCGATGTCGACCAGCCAGTGATCGTCGGTGCGCTGTACAACGGGCGCGGCGATGGGGGCATCGAGCCTACGCCCGGTGGCGCATCGCGGAGTCAGGAAGGCTCAGGCCAGGGCCAGGAGAGCGATGTCTTCGCGCAGGCGCGCAACGGGTCGCCCAGCGCGCAGGCCAATCTCGCTGCTGGCCATGCGCCGGCCTGGCACGGCGCCAGTGCGGACGACAAGGGCCATCGCAACGCGGCTGCGCTGAGTGGCTTCAAGACGAAGGAGTTTGGCGGCGAGGGGTTCAGCCAGTTGGTGTTCGACGACTCGAACCAGCAACTGCGCGTGCAACTGCATGCGAGTACGGCACACAGCCAACTCAACCTCGGACATCTGATTCATCAGGCGGACAACTTCCGCGGCAGCTTCCGCGGGCAAGGGCTCGAGCTCCGCACCGATGGCTATGCGGCGTTGCGTGGCGGCAAGGGCGTGCTGTTGAGCACGTACCACGGTGCGGGCGGGAAGCAGCTTGAGCCTGTGGGCGACTTCGCACCTGGCATGGCGCTGCTCAAGCAGGTGCAGCAGTTGGGGCAGGCGCTGAGCGAAGCGGCGATGAAGCACGAGACCGTGCAACTCGCTGGACATATCGGCGCCGACAAGGCCAACGTTTCGCAGCTCGATAAGGAACGCGCGCCGTATGCGGCGATGCTGCATGCAGCGAGCGGGATGGTGACGGGCGATGCGCTGGATTCGGCTTATTCGGATGCGTCGGACAAGTCCATTGCGACCGGCGACGGCAAGGTGCCGCATACGACCGATGCGGTTGTCGCGCTGGCTGCGCGCGGTGGCCTGGCGATGGTGGCGGGGCAGCAGCTGCAGATGGTGGCTGGAGAGACTGCTACGTTGGCCAGCGGGGGGGATATCAACCTTGCGTTGGCTGATGTGTTGAGAGTCCATAGCGGACAAGCCATCGGTCTGCTGGCCGGCGCGCAGAAGGCGGATGCCGAGGCGGGCCTGTCGATCATCGCGGGCAGTGACGACCTGGACTTTCAGGCGCAGCACGATGAGCTTCGGGTGCAGGCCAAGGATGCGCTGAAGATCGCGAGTACGGACAAGACGGTGGAGTTTGCGGCGAAGAAGAAGATCCGCATTGCAACTGCGCAAGGGGCGTCGATCACGTTGCAGAACGGGGATATCACGTTCGAGTGTCCGGGGAAGATTACTTATCACGCGGTGCAGCGGAAGTTGGCGGGGCCTACAAACATGGCCTATCCCTTGCCGCCGTTTCCCAGGAGCGAATTGGCGCCCGACAAGCTCAACTTCGCGTTGCTGCTTAAGGATATTCCGGGCAAGCACGGGGTGCCCTATCCCGACCGGGAATGGGCAGTGGTCGTGCTCAAGAGTGTGCCGAATGACATGGCAGGAGCAGCGGCATTGGACAAACGAGCATGGCGCGACACGCTGGCTCAGGGCATCTCGAGTGCAGAGGGCGAATGCATCTTGACTGGAGACCAGAAGAAGGTCATCTGGGAAGCTGTGCAACGCCAAGCCGGCGCAGTCTGGCTGGTGTCCGGGCCCAACGCAACGCCGTTGAATTTCTCCTCCTTCACCAGTGGCGAAGGCGACACGGAACATCGCAAGATCATGGATGCCTTGAACTACATTCCATCTTCACTGGAGTTGCCGTCCGAGGCGCAAACAATGCTGCTGCGGGCCTTGGTGGAGCAGGACTACGACACGCCTCTCACAAGCACGCCCAACGCGGAAACCAAAGCCTGAGCCTCGCATGAACGCGCCACTTCCAGTGCAAGCGACGGTATCGCTGCACGACGACACCAAGTCCAGCGAAACTGGCCAGTACTTCTGCAACGAGAATCCGTTCGCGTTGCAGGTATCGGGCAACAAGGTCGAACGCCTCGAATCTGGTGAGGAGGCCTTCAGGCAGATGCTTGCCGCCATGAAATCCGCCCAGAAATTCATCTGGATCGCCGATTGGCAAATGGCGTTCGATGTGGAGCTGGGAGACCGTGGTCAGAAAGACCATCCCGGCCGCCTGATCGAAGTAATTCGATCCATCATTCGCTCGCGCCCCGTGCAAGTGCGCGTCTTGCTCTATGGCAGTCCCACCGGTGATCCTGTCGGCGTTGCAGACAAGATGGTGGCTGCACGTATCAACGCGATCAACCAAAAAGACTTCGCAGGCAAAGTCATCGTGCTGAGTCAATCGGCGACCAGCGCGCAGTACGACTCGTTCGACTACTCTCATCACCAAAAATTCATGGTGGTTGATGGCGGTGTCGCGTTTATCGGTGGCATCGACCTTTCCTACGGACGCTACTCAACGCCAGAGTTCGACCTGGTCATCGATCCTTCGCGCTTTGTGCTCAACGAGATGTACAACCCCGGTGCAACGAGGCTCCGGAAGATGGCTCCGCACGAAAGGCAACTCGTGGCGCTTGGTTTTGCCGACCCCTATGGCGGCAACGTGCTCGGTGAAGGCAAATTGCTGGACGAGGGCTGCCAACCTCGGATGCCCTGGCAGGATGTTCACATGAAGTTCTCCGGCCCCGCCGCTGTGGATGTACATCGCAATTTCGTCCGACGATGGAACTCGATCATTCGGGAAGCGACGGCCAAGGCACAGAGCGGCTATGTCTTCATAAAAGTGCTGCCCAATACCGCCGCCAATGAGACTGTAGAGAAGCCCTCAGAAATCAATCAGGCTTGGCTTGACGCGTGCGGAGCCACATCGTTGCTGCGCGCAGCGCAAACGTCCCAACAGGGGGCGGCAATGGTGCAGGTTGTTCGCTCCGTTTCTTCCAGCCATCTATCCAAGGAATCGTGGACCAGAGGCGCAGTCAGCATCCCCGACGATGTTCAATTGCTGCCCGGCAAGTTGCAGGAGGCCATGGAAAAAAGCATTCGGGATGGACTTGGTAAACATCAAGCCAATATCCTCAATGCGATGGTCAACTGCATCCGCAGTGCAGATAACTACATCTACATCGAGACCCAGTTCTTCATCTCAGGCTTTGGCACTGCCGGGAGCGTGAACAGTGGGAAGGTGGGCAACGAAGACAACGGCATCAGGAACGTCATCGTTCGGGAGCTTGGCATTCGGATTGCCCAGCATATCGGCGGAGGCACCAACTTCCACGTCTATTTGGTTCTTCCGGTACATCCGGAAGGCGATATCTCCAGCGGTTCGGTGTGGAAGCAGCATTGGCTGGCGCTGGCGAGTATTCATCACGGCAGCGACAGCCTGATCGGATGCATCAAAGCAGCGCTTCAGCGAATGGGGCGCGCCCCCGCGGAATGGACTCGTTATCTAACCGTCCTGAACATGCGCAGCTATGGCGTCGTGGTGCAGTACGCA
Source organism: Variovorax boronicumulans (assembly GCF_030812215.1). GTDB lineage: Bacteria > Pseudomonadota > Gammaproteobacteria > Burkholderiales > Burkholderiaceae_C > Variovorax > Variovorax boronicumulans_C. The sequence goes on from NZ_JAUSSG010000016.1 coordinate 28,906, forward strand.
AGAGATCCAAAGACTTTTGAGGAGAACTACAACCGGGAGATCGGTCGTTATGTCGTAACGGAGCAGATCTACATCCATTCAAAACTCTTGATCGTGGACGATGCAGCAGCCATCGTAGGCAGCGCCAATACCAACGACCGAAGCCTTACAGGCAACGGAGACACGGAGATTGCCGCTGTGGTGGTCGATACCGAGGGAGTGGAACTCAAGGACCTGGGCGAGCCGCGTTTCAAGGTGCAAACACGCAAGTTCGCGCGTGAATTACGGCGCAGCTTGTGGGAGAAGCACTTTGGATTCGCACTGAATCCGGAGAACTATTTCAACTCGACCCAGCGCGCGGTCAACGCAAATTCCTCCTCGCCCCCAGTTCAAGAACACCCACCGAGAGTGAAGACGACAGCCTCCGCCGTGTTCAGTAGATCCAATCAACAGGCGCAATGGCAGACCATCCTCGACAAGCCTTGCCATCCTGATACGGTCAGGGCAATCCAGACCATCGCCGGCAACAACGCGCGGGCTTACGAAACAGTCTTTCCGCAGGTGCCGCGCAATGGCATGAAGCACTTTGATGACATCCTCAAGCACTACACGCGACCATATCCCGCTGTAGTAGCGGGTGCGGCAAGTAAAAGTGTTCAGTCGCTCACGAGAAACCGCGATATGGTCAGAGGCATGGTCACCCAGAATGTTGGCAATGGCATATCGCCCGAGGCTGCAGCCAGGATGCAGAAGAGCGACGACGAAGCCTATCGCAAGAACATCGATGCTCTGCCCGACACTTTGGGTGACAGCACCCATGGGGTGATACCACCGGCTTTGGGCAAGGACTACATGACATCCAACCTGATGCCACACCAACAGGAGGGACTACGTACCCCAATGGAGGATTTTGCCAACCGTTACGTTGCCTATGAAGGCAATCAAGTGCACGACATCGCCAAGGCAATCAACTACCTCAAGAGCAACGTGCTGGGCTTTTTTGTTTTGATGCCGCTCAATTGGGGCGAAGGTGCCGACGTAGGCGGCGGGGTGGTCAAGGAGTACTCCGTTGATCTCGCGCAGAACGAGAACAAGGCATCGCCATCGACAGGATCATCTGTATGACGGGTCCCTTGCAATGAGGCGCCTGCGCAAGCCAGCGATGCTGGCCCTCGGCTGGATCTGTCTGAGCGTGGCCCAAGCCGCCTGCAATAACCCATCAAACTGGCTCGAGTCACCGAAAGACGGTGTAAAGGTCTTGATCGGCTACGAGCAAGACCTGGGAGGGCGCTTTGCGTCACAACCTGCGAACGGACTTGATACGCCCGCGTTCGCACCATCCCCGCCGCAAGACATGCAGGCCAAGGGCGGACCAGGCACTTTGCCCAAAGATGAAGACAAAGGCGTCGTGTCGTACTACGAGCCAGATGGCAAGGACGGCTGGCGCATTTGTCGCAAAGAGGACTGGTTCCGGCGCAGCGAAAGCACTCGTCCCGCCAGTATCGCCAGGACCGAGAAGAACCAGTCGCGCAACGCCAGCGTCGCGCCTCTTTTGAGATCGCATGTCATGGGAGCCGCACGGGTCTATCTCTATGACCCGAGGGGAAGGATTCAGGAGACGTTCGCGGCGGCTGTTTATGAGCCGGAGAAAAGCGAGCGCGTGACTACGGATGAGCGTCAGTGCTTCCGCTTCGACGATCAGAACTTGCTGCAACTGTACGTTTCCGCCACCGCGACCAATGCTTGCCCGCCTGGCGATCCCGATCCGAGGGACACGTGGCGCAAGTTCCGCTACGGCGCATTCAAGAATGATCGTGGCCAGACCGAGAACGGCAGCCTCTGGATTCAATGGCACAGCGGCAAGGAAGATGGCCGTTGGAGCGAATCCATCGTGTTTCGCAACTCCCCCAAGCCCAGCCCTGAGCGTCATGGCGGCAATGCGAGCGTCGACTCCAGCAAGGGCGTCACGCAAATTCTCGGCGGCTTCAACATCGGCCTGAAGGACCGCAGCGATGGCCCTGCGCTGAAGTACACCGACGGAAGCAGCAAGCCGATCGAGTACTACTTCACCAAGCCGCCAGTACCAGTCTCGATCCTTGACGACATCGAACAGGTGTACCGCCATGACCGCCGGCGTGAGACACAGGTGCTCTCGGGCATCAAGCTGATCGAGTTCTATCCCGCCGGGATGCACCAGCCGCGCGACCGCTTCTACATGGCCGCCGGACGAACCCTCCGGCAGGAACAGTACGACGACACGGGCAGGCTCAAGCGAGCCATCAACCTGGGCTTCGTCGGGTTGAACAGGAAAGATGGCGGCTTCTACGATGAGGATCTGCGCGGCAAGGTCGACCTCAAACTCAAGGGCAACAAGCTGTTGTACCGGGTGTGGGAATACAACGCGGCCGGCAAAGCCAGCCTGGTGGCGATCGGCTGGGACACCAAGTTCGGTTCGGCCATGCGCGAAGAGCCTCTGGATCTCGCGCAGTTGGCTTTCGGGTCACCAGACGGCACGGTGCGCTGGAAGCGTGAAGAGGACTTTTTCAAGGCCTTCGACTTCGACCCGCTGGCCAGCCGGGCGTATCCCGATTCGGCTACCAAATAGGCTGGAGTAGTCTGGTGTAGCAGGAGTTGATGAAAGAACACTTCGCGCGACACCTTCTGGCACTGATGTTGTTCAGCATGCTGCTTTCGAGCCAAGCCATTGCTCAGCCGTTCCAACCCGCCCGCACAGAATGCATCGGCTATCAAACCATCGGTGCGCCCGGCAGCATCGAGTACGCAACCCTGCCGCCCAACATATCGCCAACGGATGGAGCAGGCTACGGGTTTGGCAATGGAGTGGGGGCTTGGAAAACATATCAGTTGGTGGATACCGAAGAGGCGTATTCGATGCAGAGGAAGGCTCCAGAAGGCTCGAGGGTACGCCGGAACAGACCATCGCCAACTTCCTGAAGCTCTATCGCGCACGCGCGCCATTCGAGATTCCCGCCAAGCCCGGTGTGTGCCTGCCGTATGGCTTCATGACCGGAGAGAAGAAGCCCGCCCTTGTTGCCGTCTCCTTTCGCCTCACAGGTCATCCCGACATCGTCGTGTACCTGAGCGACAGAGATGCATCGAGCGAAGACAGCATCGATTCGGAGAAGTTTGTCAACGAAGCCGTACAGCGAGGCTACTTCTATGGAGCCAGATTCACGGAGCCTCTGGACGGCCCCGTGGAGCCGTTTATACCCGGCGACAAGAACGCGCCACCCGGTACTTCATCCAACCTCATCTTCAAGGTCGAGCGTTTCGGCCGCTTCGCCAAGGCGCCCATGACGGAAGGCGAGTTTCGCGATCTGGTGAAACGCATCGCGCAAAGCATCAAGCGCAGACCGAGAGCATGGCGCGCGCCTTGATGGCACGCGCCATCCCTCATCACCCCCGCGTCGCGTTCTCCTTCATCTTCGCCAACGCAATCGCCACCGCCGCCCCGCCCAGCGTCTTGATCAACCCCGAGTGCTGCGCATAGAACCGGCTCACCTCGTCGATCACTCCCGCATGCTGCTCTTCCGCATGCGCCGCGATCTCCGTCACCTGCCCAGGTGACAGCTGCGAGGCCTGCTCCGGCGTGAGCTGCGTCTGCCCGGGCTGCAGCAACCGTCCGAGCACCCCACCCGCCAGCATCGACGCAGCAGCCGGCCCCAGCGTCGCCAATATCTGATTCAGCACACCCGCCTGCTGCATCGGCGAAGACTGGCCGAACAACCGCCCCACCGTGTCGCCGAACGGCGGCGTCTGGTTCGAGCGCATCGCCGCCGCGAGCCCCGCGCCGATGGCGTCGGGTGAGGCGTGCTGCGCGATCTGGTCCACATGCGCGCTGGCATCGCTGCCGATAGCCTCCTGGAGGATGTCGAGTAGTCCCATGTCGGAGCTCCTTCCTGAACAAGCTCCCATCCTCGACCTGCACCCCTGAGCGGTGGCTGACTGACTCACTCACTGGCTGCACGCAGCCGTCGCGCACGGCTCACCGGCTGCCGGCCTTCTTGGCTATCCTGCCGGCTGGCCAAGACGAAGGATTCGATTTTGCAAACGCACCCCGCCATTCAAGCCGCGATGGAACGCGATTTCGGCGCCATTGCCGACCTGGTTCGCCTTCACGCCCAGCTCACGCCTGAGCATGCCGCGCTCGCCGACGCGAACTACACACTCAACTACGGTGCGCTCGACGCGCTGATGGACCGCATCGCCGTCAGCCTGCAGCGCGACGGCCTCAAGGCCGGCGACGCCATCGCGGTCTGCGCCACCTCATCGGTGAATTACGCGGCGGTGTTCCTCGGCGCATTGCGCGCAGGCGTCGCCGTCGCACCGCTGGCGCCCGGCTCCACGCCCGCAAGCCTGGCCCGCATGATCGAAGACGCCGACGCGCGCATCCTCTTCACCGACGCCTCGGCCGCCGACGTGGTCGGCCCCGCGAAGGAAGGCGGCATTGCGCGCGTCGCGCTCGACGGCTCTTCGGCAGGGCGCGATTTCGCCGCCTGGCTCGCGCCGGTCGGCGCCAAGCCCGAGGCCGTCGAAGTGCAACCCTCGTGGGCCTTCAACATCATCTATTCCTCGGGCACCACCGGCGAGCCCAAGGGCATCGTGCAGGGCCACGGCATGCGCTGGTCGCATGTGCAGCGCGGCGCCAAGTACGAGTACAGCGCCGACACCGTCACATTGCTGTCGACGCCGCTCTACTCCAACACCACGCTGGTGGTGTTCTTCCCCACCATCGCCTTCGGCGGTTGCGTGGTGCTGATGCCCAAGTTCGATGCCGGCGGCTACCTGCAGCTGGCCGAGCAACGCCGCGTGACGCACACGATGCTGGTGCCGGTGCAATACCAGCGGCTGATGGCGCACCCGCGCTTCGGCGCGCACGACCTCTCGTCGTTCCAGTTCAAGTTCAGCACCAGCGCGCCCTTCAACGCGGCGCTCAAGGCCGATGTATTGAAGCGCTGGCCCGGCGGGCTGATCGAGTTCTACGGCATGACCGAAGGCGGCGGCACCTGCATCCTCGAGGCGCACCTGCACCCGACCAAGCTGCACACCGTGGGCCAGCCGGCGCCGGGCAGCGACATCCGGCTGATCGACGAGGAAGGCAACGAGCTGCCGCAGGGCAACACCGAAGTGGCCGGCGAGGTGGTGGGCCACTCGGCCGGCATGATGACCGGCTACCACCGCCAGCCCGCGAAGACGCGCGAGGCCGAATGGTTCGACGCCACCGGCAAGCGCTTCATCCGCACGGGCGACGTGGGCCGCTTCGATGCGGACGGCTTTCTCACGCTGTTCGATCGCAAGAAGGACATGATCATCAGCGGCGGCTTCAACATCTACCCGAGCGACCTGGAAGCCGTGCTGCGCGGCCACGCGGCGGTGGCCGACGTGGCGGTGGTGGGCATGCCCTCCGAGCAATGGGGCGAGACGCCGGTGGCCTTCGTGGTGCGCCGCGAGAACGACGCCACCACCGAAGACGCACTGCTGCAATGGACCAACGACCAGCTCGGCAAGACGCAGCGCCTGGCGCGCCTGCACTTCATCGAGGAACTGCCGCGCAGCGCGATCGGCAAGGTGCTCAAGCGCGAACTTCGGGAATTGCGGTAACGCCTGGACGCGCCCCCGGCTGACGCGCCGCGGCCTGCAGTCGGGCAAGATCGCGGCACCAATGAAATCCCTTCGCGGCCAGCTCGTCTTCTTCTGGGTGCTGCTGTTCAGCGTGTGCGCCGCGCTGGCCGTGGTGATGCTCACGCTGTATCGCAGCAGCGCGGGCGCCCAGGTCGCGGCGGGGCAGGCGGCCACCGAGCAATCGTGCCGCGCGATCGCGGCGCGCTACGCCAAGTCGGTGAGCGAGCCCTCGCCCCCGCAACCGCAGGTCGACCTGCTGCAGGTGCTGCTGCAACTGGTGCTGATCGAGGCGCCGCATGTCGAAGGCGGCGTGTGGCAGGGCGCCGGTGGGCTGCTGGCCTATGCCTATCCCACGTACGAAGGCAGCGGCGTCAAGCGGGACGTGCCCGCCGCCGAGCAGCCGCTGATCGTCGAACTCTCGCAACTCGCGGCGCGCACCCAGCGGCCGCAGACCGACGTGGTGCGCGGCAGCCGCGAGGCGCTGATTGTCTCGGCCTGCCCGCTCGCCGCGCCGGCCAACGATCTCGCGGCCTGGACCATGACACGCACCAACGCCGGTGCGCTGGCGGCGCAGGGAAGCCTGCGCACCGGGCTGGCGGTGCTGCTGCTGGTCGTGCTGGCCTCGGGACTGTGGCTCGGCTTCATCCTGTTGCGCGGGCTGCGCCATGTGCAGCGCCTCGAAACCCGTCTGGCAGAGGCCGATGCAAGTGGCGACGCGATGCCCGAGCTGCCGCGCACCGGCGTGCAGGAGCTCGACCGCATCGTGGACGGCTTCAACCGCTACCGCCTGCGCTTCGAGGAGGCGCGCGCGAACCTGCGCGCGGCCGCCCAGCAGCGCAGCCGCGACCAACGGCTGGCGGCGCTCGGCCGCATGACGGGCGGCATCGCGCACGAGATCCGCAACCCGATCGCGACGATGCGCCTGAAGGCCGAGAACGCGCTGGCCGCCACGCCCGAGCGGCAGGGCGAGGCGCTGCGCACCATCGTCGGCCAGATCGACCGGCTCGACGGCCTGGTGCAGAGCCTGCTCGCGCTGGTGCAGCCGGTCACGTTGGCACCGCAAGAGGTCGACCTGCACCGCTGGCTCACCGACCGCACCGCCGCCGTCGCGGCGAAGGCAGCCACCGGCGACGTGCAGGTTGTGCTGCGACACGATGGCCCCGCGAAGGCGGTGTTCGACCCGGTGCACCTGGCGCGCGCCGTCGACAACCTGCTGGACAACGCCGTGCGCCATGCGCCGCGCGGTGGCCGCGTGACCCTGTCCGCATTGCAGCCCGATGCGCGCACGCTGGCGGTGCGCGTGGACGACGACGGCCCCGGGGTGCCCGAGTCGCTGCAACCGCATCTCTTCGAGCCCTTCGCCACCGGCCGGGCCGACGGCACCGGGCTCGGGCTGGCGCTCGCGCGCGAGGTGGCGCTGGCACACGGCGGCGAGCTGCACCACGTGCCGCTCGCACCGGGCACCCGCTTCGAACTGGAGTTTCCATGGCGCACCTCCTGATCGTCGACGACGACGACGCCTTTCGCGGCACGCTGGCCGAAACGCTGCAGGACCTCGGCCATCGCGTGGCGGCCGCGGCCGGCGGCGCCGAGGCGGTGGAGATGCTCGCGCGCGAGCGCTTCGACACCGTGTTCCTCGACCATCGCATGGCCGGCATGGACGGCCTGCAGACGCTGGCGGCCATGCGGGCGCGGCTGGTGCACCTGCCGCCGGTGATCGTGCTCACCGCCTTTGCGAGCGCGGGCAACACCATCGAGGCGATGCGCCTGGGCGCCTTCGACCACCTGGCCAAGCCGATCGGCCGCGAGGCGGTGCGCGAAGTGCTCGAGCGGGCGCTGCAGCAGCGGGCCACCGCAACGCCGTCGGGCGCCCCGGTGGACGAGGACGACAGCGGCGAGTTGATCGGCCCGGGCCACGCGATGCGCGAAGTGCACAAGCGCATCGGCCTGGCCGCGGCGAATTCGATGCCGGTGCTGGTGCTCGGCGAAACGGGCACCGGCAAGGAAATGGTGGCGCGCGCGCTGCATCGCCACTCGGTCCGCGCCGACCGGCCCTTCGTGGCCGTCAACTGCTCGGCCATTCCGAAGGAACTGCTCGAAAGCGAACTCTTCGGCCACGTGCGCGGCGCGTTCACGGGCGCTGCGGGCGAGCGCCCGGGATGCTTTCGCGCGGCCGACGGCGGCGTGCTGCTGCTCGACGAGATCGGCGACATGGCGCTCGACGTGCAGGCCAAGATCCTGCGCGCGCTGCAGGAGGGCGAGGTCACGCCGCTGGGGAGCCACAGGACGGTCAAGGTCGATGTGCGCGTGGTCGCAGCGACCCACCGCGACCTGGCCGTCGCGGTGCGCGAAGGGCGCTTTCGGGAAGACCTGCTCTACCGGCTCGACGTGCTTTCGATCCGCCTGCCGCCGCTGCGCGAGCGGCTGGCCGACATCATTCCGCTGGCCGAGCACTTCCTGCGGCGCGCGGCAACACCCGAGCCACCCAAGGCGCTGTCCGCCGACGCCGCGCAGCGGCTGCTGAGCCACCCCTGGCCCGGCAACGTGCGCGAGCTGCGCAATGTGATGGAGCGCTGCCAGGCGCTGGTGCGCCACCGCGTGATCGGCGGTGCGGACCTGGCTGCCGCACTGGGCACAGCGCGCCCCGTCGAGACCGCTGAATCGCTCCCGGCCGGCTGGCTCGACGCCGAGCTGCCCGCCGCCGTGGAGCGGCTCGAGCGGCTGCTGATCGCGAACGCGCTCGCAGAGGCCGGGGGCAACCGCGCCGAGGCCGCGCGACGGCTGGGCATTCACCGGCAGTTGCTCTACCGCAAGCTCACCCAGTACGGGCTCGAGTAGACCGGAGTGTCCGGAAACCGGACGCCCGGTGTCCCGGGATCATCCGGCCATCGACCGCCCGGCGCGCGCAAGTCGTTGATTTCAAAGGGTTTGCCGGCTGGCACGTTGTGTGAGATGTCCTTGGGCATCCATTCACACAAGGAGCCCTCCATGACACCCCGCATCACCTTCATTGCCGCCGCCTGCCTGCTGGCCGGGAGCGCGGCCTTCGCGCAAATGCCGCCTCCACCGCCCGGCGGACCGGTGCCTCCTGGGCCGACGCCCATCGCCGCCGCGCCCGAGGCCGGCCTCGCCACCGTCAGCGGTCGTGCGCAGCAGTGGCTGCTCAATCCGAACGGCGAGGCCGACGGCTTGCTGCTCTCGGACGGCACGCAGGTCGCGTTCGCGCCGCATCTCTCCGCCGCCGCGATGCAGATGCTCAAGGCGGGCGATGCGGTGCAGGTCAGCGGATGGCGCGCGCCCGGCGTGCCGGTGATCCGCGCACAGACGATCGCCGCCAACGGCCGAAGCCTGACCGACCAGCCGCCCGTGCCCGGCATGGCCCCGCCGCCGCCAGGCGCATCGGGCGCGCTCAGTGCGATGACCGCCGGCGGCCGCATCGAGCGCCTGCTCTACACCGACCGCGGCGACATCCGCGGCGTGATGCTCGAAGACAGGACCATCGTGCGCTTCCCGCCGCACATCGGCGCGGCGTATGGCGCGCAGTTGCAGCCCGGTGCGCCGCTGCATGCGCGCGGCTGGGGAACCCGCAGCGCGCAGGGCGCGGCGCTGGAAGCGACGAGCCTGGGCCGGAGCGCCGGCACCGAGCGCGAAGTGTTCGGCGAACCGGGGCTCGAGCCCGCACCGCCAGCCGGCGGCCCGCGCGGACCGCGCGGCCGGGGTCCGGTGCCGCCGGCCCCGGTGATGCCGCCGCCAGCGCCGAACCCCGCCTCCTGACGCTCGCGCGAAGCCCGTCATGACGCGCCCCGCCGCCCCTGCCACCCCACGCATCACGCCCTCGCGCCGCAGCCTGCGCGCGCTCGACGCGCTGGCCTTCCTCGCGCCCGACATCCAGGGCGGCGTCGGGCCGTTCCTGGTCGTCTTCATGGCCGGCACGCTGGCCTGGGACCCGCAGCGCATCGGCACCGTGATGTTCGTCTCGGCCCTGGTGGGGCTCGTGGTGCAGGCGCCGGCCGGTGCGCTGATCGACAGCGTGCGCCACAAGCCGCGCTGGATCGCGGGGGCGATCTCGCTGATCGCCGTCAGCCTGCTCGTCATGGCGAACTGGCCTGGCTATGGCGTGATCCTCGCCGGGCAATCGCTCATCGGCGCGGCCGGCACGCTGGTCGCGCCCGCAATCGCGGCGACCAGCCTCGGCATGGTGGGGCGCGCGGGCCTGGATGCGCGCATCGGCCGCAACGCCGCGATCACCGCGGCGGGCACGGTCCTGTGGGCACTGGGCACGGGCTGGGTCGGCCACGCCTTCGGCCCGCACGCGATGTTCTTCTATGCCGTGGCCATGGCGCTGCCGACTATTGCGGCGGCGCTTCGCATCCGCCACCGCGACATCGACCAGCAACTGGCGCGGGGCGCCGATGCCGAGCCCTCTGCAGCGCCCTCCCCCGTGCCGGGTGCGCGCGCTGCCCGCGCCCCCCGCTGGTACGACCACCGGCTCCTCGTGCTGCTGGCCTGCGCCTTCCTGTTCCACCTGGCCAATGCCGCCATGCTCACGCTCGTGGCGCAGAAGGTCGGCACGCGGGCCGGCACGTCGGCTGCGCTGTGGCTCTCGGGGGGCGTGATCGTCACGCAGTTGGTCACCATTCCCATCGGCCTGGCGGTCGGACGCTGGGCGCCGCGGCTGCCGCGCAAGCCGATCTTCCTCGTCGGCTTCGCGGTGCTGCCGGTGCGCGGGCTGCTCTACCTCCTGGCCGACAGCCCCGCCGCGCTGCTGGCGCTGCAGGTGCTCGACGGCATCGGCGCGGGCGTCTTCGGCGTGATGCTCACGCTGACGATCAGCGACCTCACGCGCGGCAGCGGCCACTTCAACTTCGCACTCGGCCTGGGTGCTGCCTGCGTCGGGCTGGGCGCGGCGCTGAGCAACCTGGTGGGAGGCGCGGTGGCGCATGCGGCCGGCTACGGCACGGCCTTTTGCGTGCTGGCCGCCATCGCCGCAGGCGCGCTGGCCCTGTTTGCGCTGGCAATGCCCGAAACTCGCGGTCATGGCCGCTCGCCCTTCGGCAAGCCGGCCGTCCCCGCATTGACCTCCGCCGCTTCATGACCAAAGACACCGTGCCCGCCCTGCCCGCCTCGTCATCCGACACCCCCTCGCCGCATGAGGGCGGCGGCAACGGTCTCTTGTGGGTGCTGGTCGCCGTCGCGGTGCTGTTCGCGTTCCTGCGCCCGCGCGCGCCGATGGACTGGCTCCGGCTGGTCGACTGGCAGACGGTGGGCGCGCTCGCCGGGCTGCTGGCCATCACGCAGGGCGTGGAGAAGAGCGGCATGCTGCAGGCGGCCGCGCAGCGCCTGCTCGCGCGCACGCACAACCAGCGCAGCCTGGCGATGCTGCTGACCGCGAGCGCGGCGCTGCTGTCGGCGCTGGTGACCAACGATGTGAGCCTGTTCCTCCTGGTGCCGCTCACGCGCGTGCTCGCCAACCAGGCGCACCTGCCGCTCGCGCGGCTCGTGGTGCTGGAGGCGCTGGCGGTGAATGCGGGCTCGGCGCTCACGCCGATCGGCAATCCGCAGAACCTCTACCTCTGGCACCGCTCGGGCGAGAGCTTCTTCGCCTTCATGGGAATGATGGGACCGACGGTGGCGGTGATGCTGTTTTGGCTCTTCGTCGCCGTGTGGCTGCTGGTGCCGCGCACGCCCATCGCGCTCAAGCCCTCGGCCGAGGCGGCACCGGTGCAGCCGCGCCTCCTGGCGCTGGCGGGCGTTCTGTTCATCGGCTTCGTGGTCGCGCTGGACCGGCACTGGCTGCTGGCGGGGCTGGGCGTGGTGTTCGGGGTGTTTCTGGTGACGTACCCGCGCGTGCTGCGCGGCATCGACTGGGCGCTGCTCGCGATCATCGCGCTGATGTTCGTCGACCTGCGGCAGCTCGCCGAGCTGCCCGCCATCACCGCGCTCCTCGGCCACTGGCCGATCACCGAAGGGTGGCGTGCCTACCTCGCGGCCATCGTCACTTCGCAGTTCATCAGCAACGTGCCGGCGGCGATCCTGCTCGACAGCCACGTGCGCGACCTGCCCGCGCTGGCCGCCGGCGTGAGCGTGGGCGGCTTCGGCTGCGTGCTGGGATCGCTCGCCAACCTGATCGCGCTGCGGCTCGCGAAACTGCCGAACGGGCTGCGCGAGTTTCACCGCATCAGCATTCCGTTCCTGCTGGTGTGCGCGGCCTCGGCGCTGCTGCTGCGGCTGGCGTGACAGGCGCGGAGCCGGCGAAGACAATCGGGGCCTGCCCACCATGCATCCACCCGCCACCCTCAGCACCCTTTCGCTGCGCGACTACGGCACGTCGCGCGGCAGCCATGCGCACGATCACTTCCAGGTGCTGATCGGCCTCGATGGCGTGCTCGACATCGAGGTCGAAGGCCGGGGCGCAGGGATCGCGGCCGGCGAGGCGCAGGTGGTCGCGCCGGGCGATCGCCACGACTTCGAGGCGCGCAGCGAGGGCAGCGTGTGCCTGGTGCTCGACACCACGCATGCACCGTGGGCCCGCTGCGCGGAGCGCGCGCCGGCCGATGTACCGCAACTGCACGCGCTCGCGCGCTACCTGGCCCACTGCATGAAGCAGCCGCAGCACGCCGTGCTCGCCTTGCAGCACGGTCCGGCGCTGTTGCTGGAAGCCTGGAGCCCCCGGTCTTCGTCCTCGCCGGACACGCGCCGGCGCCGCATCGATTGGCAGGCGCTCGCAGCCTGGGCGCGGACGCGGTGGCACGAGCCGCTGGGTGTTTCCGACCTCGCCGGAGTCGCGTGCCTGAGCCCCAGCCAGTTCGCGCAGCGCTGCCGCGAGGAGCAGGGCGTGAGCGCGATGCACTGGCTGCGCGGGCTGCGTCTGGCGCATGCGCGCGAACTGAGGCTGGAGGGCATGGGCGTCGCCGAAACGGCGCGGCGCACGGGCTACCGCTCGCCTTCGGCGCTCACGGCCGCGCTGCGGCGGCGCGGCGCCTGACGGCAACAACAACAACATCGTCGTCACGCGACGATCGACCGGCATTGCGCGACGACCGTATCGCTTAGCCTCGCCGGTCATGTCTTCTTCCACCGTCTACGCCCTGCTCGCCATCGCGCTCTGGACCTCCCTTGCCTCGCTCGGCACGGCCTTGTCGCACCTGCCGCCGTTTTTGCTCACCGGGCTCGCGCTCATGATCGGCAGCGTGCCGAGCTGGCCGCTCGTGCTGCGCGACCGCCGCGCCTGGAAGGTGCCGCCGCGCACGCTGGCGCTGGGCATCTACGGCCTGTTCGGCTACCACTTCCTGCTGTTCATCGCGCTGCGGCATGCGCCGCCGGTCGAAGCCAATCTCGTCAACTACCTGTGGCCGCTCCTCATGGTGGTGCTGGCACCGGTGTTGCTGCCGCGCATGTCGCTGCGGCCGCTGCACGTGATCGCAGCGCTGCTGGGTTTCGCGGGCGCGGCGGTGGCGATCCTCAGCGCGCGCGGGGGCTCGGTGCCGGCCGCGGGGGCGACCGCGGGCTATTGGGGCTTCCTGCCGGCGCTGGGCTCGGCCTTCATCTGGGCGAGCTACTCGCTGTGGACGAAGCGGGTGGCGGCGTTTCCCACCTCGGCGATCGGCCTCTTCGGGCTGGTCTCGGGCGCGCTGTCGCTGATCTGTCACGCACTGCTGGAGCCCTCGGTCGCGCTGTCGGCCCGCGACTGGCTGCTGGTCGCGCTCTGCGGCCTTGGTCCGCTGGGCGCGGCTTTCTTCGTCTGGGACATGGCGCTCAAGCGCGGCGACGCGCGGCAGATCGGCATCCTGAGCTACATCACGCCGCTGGCCTCCACGTCGCTGTTGCTGGCCGTGACCGGCCGCCCGCTCACATGGAGCATCGCGCTTGCGGCGGCGCTGATCATCGCCGCGGCTGTCATGGGGACACGCGCCCGTTGAACGAACGAACGATGAGCGAATGAACGAATCACGCTCGCGTCCGACGAATCAAGGCGCGTTTTCTGGCTAGAGTGGAGGCTCAGAAACAAGGAGCCCACCCCATGGACGGCAAGAACAAGAACGACGACTTCGAAATCACGCCCAAGCTGGTGTTCGACCTGAACCTGGCGCTGTACCTGGACCTGGTGGCCGCGCTCGAAGGCGCCGGCGCCATCACCTACCGCCAGATGGCAGCCCGGGTGCTCAACATCAGCATGGACGCCCGCGCCGACGGAGAAGCCGGGTTGTCGACGGTGCTGGAAGGCGTCGCCAAGGGCTTCGCGGGCCAGGGCGATGGACTGTCGATCGAGTTGCTGAAGGCCGCGCGCGGACTGCGGGAGGATGACGCGATGGGCGACATCCCGATGCGGCCGGCCGACTGAGCCCCAGCTACTTGTAGTCGAGCGTGAAGGTGGCCGTGCCGTCGGCGCGCCCCGGCGTCACCTTGTCGCCGGTCTGGAAATAGCGCGCGGTATAGGGCAACACATAGGAGCCGTCCATCGACGGCCCCACCAACGCCTCTTCGCCAAATTTCACCGGCACGGTCTTGTCGTTCACCACCTGGATGCCCACGCCGGTCGCGGTGCTGGTACCGGCCTGCGTGATCTTCAGCACACCCTGTTCGTTCGACGGGTCCGGTGTCGCATCCATGCGCAGGTAAACGGTGTTCTGCGCGTTCTGCCCCGCCTTGCAGTTGAGCTTGATGTTGAACTTGCGATCGCCCGTGGTGGTGCCCCTGCCCTTGAAGTTGTTCTGCGGCACCTTGCCGAATTCCACCAGAATGTTGCGCGAGCCCAGGTCCACCGAGCACGAGGGCGTGATGATGGTGATGCCTTCGCCCAGCAGGTTCGTCGTGAGCACCGACTTGCTGTCTGCCACGCTGTAGTACTGGGTGTAGGTTCCCTGCGCGAGCGGACCGTTTCCCGTGACGGGCGCGATCTTGAACAGCTCGACCTGAAAGCGCGACGCTGCGTTGAAATCGCCGAAGTCTGTCGTGGTCGAGCGGTCGTGCGGATAGTAGTTGACCTCGGTGTCGCTGAAATACCGCGACAGGCGGATGCCCACGCCAGGCACCGCGGTGGTGAACACCTGGTTGTAGCCCGGCACCGCGGTGCCCTGCAGCATCACGCCCTTCACATTGCCCCCTCCCGTGCAGGTCCATGGCTTGTTGGTTGTGCCGGTGAGAGGCAGCGGGAAGAGCTGGCTCTTGAACATGGTGCCTACCGCGGCGTCGTTCGGAATGATGACGCGGCCCATCGCCATGTTGACCGTCTTCTCGATGTAGCCCGGCGTGACGGTGCACGCCGCCCACGCGCCCTGCGCACCGAGCAACAGCACGAGGGCCGGCACGGCGAAGCGCACGGAACGGCGGAATGGATGGCTGCGGTTCATTCCGCTCCCTTCGGTTGCACATCGACCAGCGCAGCAGCCGCGGCGCATTGGCCGTTCAACTCGCGGATCGGCGGCGGGTTCTTTTCATCGGGCAGGCTGTAGGGCACGATGCATTGGTCGGCCTTGTCCTGGCCCCAGCGCACGGTCAACTGGCCGCTGCTGCCCGCGCCGGTCACGAAGGCCTGGCCATCGGGGCCGACGATGCCGACCTCCTGGCCCGCCTCGTTCTCGATCTTCGAGCCGAGCGGCAGCATGCGGCCCTTGCGGTCGGTGAGCACCATCAGCAGGCGGAAGCCCACCGAGGTCTCGAACTTCGCGACCACCACGGCACCGCGGGTGGGCACCACCTCGGTGGCGGCGTTCTTCACTTCCACCGTATCGCCCAGGTCGCCGGTGCGGATGGCCAGGCGGTTCAGGCGGTAGGGCGTGAGATTGGGAATGATCGCGTTGCCGGCCCAATCGGTCGCCACGCCGGGCTGCGACTCGAAGCCCACCCCGGAGGCCTTGGGCGCCTGCACCAGCGCCACGGTCTCGCCCAGCGGCTGCGACATCGTGACGCCGCCACCGTGGATCAGCACACCGCCCGACACGCCGAAGGTGCTCTGGCCGTAGCCGCTGCCCTGCGAGTGGCCGACGTCGAAGCGGCCCACGGACGACAGGTAGCTCGCGCTCGCACTGCCGCTGCTGCCGCCGCCCTGGTTCGCGGCGCCGGCTGTCACGTTGTAGGTGAGGCGGCTGTCGTCGAAGGCCGAACCGTAGACGCTGGCCTGCTGGTTCACGCGGCCGGTGCTGTCGCGGGTGACCGCGTACTGTGCGCTGGCGCGGGTATCGCCGAGCGGAATGCTCAGCGTGAACATCACCTGCCGCACAGCAGGCCGGTTCAGGCTGGTGGTGTAGTTGTAGAAGACGCTGTAGCCGAACTGCTTGTAGTTGCCCGAGTAGCCCAGCTGCACCAGCCGGTCCTTCGCACTGGTGCCCCAGTAGCTCTGCTGGCGTGCGGACGCGAACACCGTGCCCAGGTCGCCGACCTGCTGCGAGACTTCGAAGCGCACTTCGTTGCGACGGCTGTTGAACGACTCGAAGGGCCGCAGGTCCTGCATCTGCACCGCTTCCTGGAAGGTGCGATAGCCACTGGTCGAGTAGCGGTAGCCCGCCACGCGGAAATTGGTGCCCGAGGTGAGGAAGGCCTTCGAGTAGAGGAATCGCACCGACTGGCCGTCGTAGGTCTTCTGGCCGTTGATCGGCGTGCGATCGGTAGTGCGTGCGCTCGACAGGTCGACCGACACCGCGCCGAAATCGCGCAGGTTCTTGCCCACGCCAGCGAGCAACGACTGGTACATGTTGGCCATCAGGAGGCCGCCGTAGATCGAAAACTCGTTGCCCAGCCCGCGTGCCAGCGTCGCCTGCATGAAGACCGGCTGCGAAAGCGACGACCGGACGCCCAGCACGCTGCCGCCGTCGAAGCCGTTGCGGTACTTGCCGACAGTGGCCGAATAGCGCCAGGTGCCTTCCCGCAGCAGCGTGGGCACGGCCGAGAAGGCCTGGGTGTACTTGGTCTGCCGGCCGTCGGCTTCGGCGATGGTCACCTCGAGGTCGCCGCTCGATGAGGTGGGATACAGGTCGTCGATCACGAACGGCCCCGGCGCCACGAAGGTGCTGTAGATCACATAGCCGTTCTGCCGCACAGTGACGCGCGCATTGGTCTGCGCCACGCCGCGGATGGTGGGTGCGTAGCCCTGCTGGCTGTCGGGCAGCATTGCGTCGTCGGACGAGAGCTGCACGCCGCGAAACGGCAGGCTGTCGAAGAAGTTGCCCGGCGTGTTGCCGTCGCCGATCAAGAGGCGCCCATTGATCGATGCGATGTCGCGCTGCATGTAGGTGTTGATGCCCTGCCAGCGGCTCTTGCCGTCGATGCCGCGGTTGTAGGTCGAGAAATGGCGGAAGCGCCAGTCGCCGTAGTTGAAGCCGGCGCGCAAACCCGCGAACAGGGTGTTGCGCTGCAAGGTCCTGTCGCGCTCGGCGAAGGGGTTGCCGTCGAACACGTTCTGCGGCGGCGCGAAGGGGTTCGTGTCGTTCCGGTACTTGTTGCCGCTGTAGCGCGCGAAGTTGAGCTGGTAGTCCAGCATGCCGGCGGTGATGCCCTTGTCCCATTTCTCGGGACCGACTGCGCCGCGCGCCGAACGCTTGAGGGCCGCCTGCGGAATGCTCACGAACAGGCGCTGCTTGCCGGCGTCGTAGGTCACGGCTGCATCGGGAATGACCTTGTTCAGCTCGATACAGGCCTCGTCCGCAGCGCCCGCGAGATC
This sequence comes from Variovorax boronicumulans, assembly GCF_030812215.1. Classification (GTDB taxonomy): domain Bacteria; phylum Pseudomonadota; class Gammaproteobacteria; order Burkholderiales; family Burkholderiaceae_C; genus Variovorax; species Variovorax boronicumulans_C. The sequence continues at coordinate 46,184 of NZ_JAUSSG010000016.1, forward strand.
CGGGAACACCGCCACGTTGACGCCCCACGCGTCGAGCATGCCGCGCGTGAGGCAGGGCTCGGCATCGCTTTTTCCGTCCTTGGCGGCGAAGCGGATCTCGGTCTGTCCCGCGCCACGCTCGTTGAGCGACACGTCGACCATGTACTTGCCCGCCACCACGCGGTTGCCGAAGGAAAAGAGCGAGAGGTCGGCATGCGGCTGGTCGCCGCCGATGCCGAGGAATTCCTCGTTGAAGCTGGAGCCGGCCAACTGCTGTGGTTTCTCCTGCGCATGGCCGGGTGCGCCGAGCGCGCCCAGCAGGGCGGCGCACAGGGTCAGCCGGAACGGCGCGCGAAGGGCAGGTGAGCGGCACATGGCGATTCGTCTCTCGCGTCTCAGCGCTTGGCGCCGTCGGCGGAAGGCGCAGGCGGCGGAACCAGCTCGGCCTTCACGGCCACGGGTTCGGCCCCCGAGGGAACCTGCACGCGCTCTTCGGGCGTCTCACCGCCGTAGTCGTTGAGCGTGGTGTAGTTGACCTGGATCGCCTGCGGCGCCTTCACCGCGGTCAGCGGATAGCTCGTCTCGCCGAACGGCGGCACCATGTCGGCGTTGATCAGTTGCTGGCCGCTGTTGATGTTCAGTGCGGTGAAGGTCACGTGATAGGGCGTCGGGTTGCCGACCTTCAGCACGGCGCCCTGCCCTTCGGCGCCCGCGCTCACCGCCCACTTGAGCTGGCCGCGCGATTCATCGGACTTGCCCACGAGCTTCGAGGGCCGATAGAACAGCTTGATGCGGCTGCGCACCGCGATCTGGAGCACGTTCTCTTCCTTCGACTTCTCGGGAATTTCCTTGACGTTGAGCCAGAACACCGACTCGCGGTCGGTCGGCAGATCGCCCTGCACACGCATGATGCGCAGGATGTTTTCCATGCCCGGGTCCAACCGCGACAGCGGCGGCGTGACCAGCAGCGGGGTCTTGTTCTTGCCTTCGCCGGCGTCGATCCACGACTGGACCACGTAGGGCGAGGTGCCGGTGTTCTTTACCGGAATGGAGGCTTCGCGGTCCTTCTCGCCGAGGATCACGCGGGTGCCGCCGAGCATCACGCCCGCGCCGGCCAGCCCCTGGAGGCCCAGCATCAGCAGGATGGCGAAAACCCAGCGGAAGCGATGGTTGCTGCACATAAAAAAGAATCCTTGGGCGCGGGTAAGACGCATGGAACACGCGCGCCCCAGCACGGCGATGCGCATCGAGGCACCGTCGGAAAAAAGGCGAAAAAAAGAGAAATGCCGGCGCCGGGGGGACGCGGAAGTCCGGCCGCGGCGCAGGCATGGGCGGCATCGCCGGCCAGCCAAAGCGGCTATGCGCTCCGACTGGCCGCGGCAATGCCGCAGGCGCTACTTACTTGTAGGCAACCGTGAATTGCGCGACCGAGTTGGCCGGGCCGACCGTGACGGCCGTCTTGGTCGCCACGTAGGCGGCCTGGAACTTCAGCGAGTTGTCGCCCAGACCCAGGGTGTAGACGCCGGACGGCGAGCCGAGCGGGATCTTGGTCGCAGCGGAGTCGCCCAGTTCGATCGCCACGCCCGAAGCCGCGCCCACGCCGACCTGGCCGGCATTGGCCACGCGCAGGTTGGTGGCGTCGTCGAGGTCGGCGGTGCCCGAGAAGGTCACGGTCGCGCCCTTGGCGGTGGCGCCGCAGCCCAGCAGGTCGATGTTGAACTTGGCGGGGGTGGCCTTCTTGCCGACCAGCGCGGTGCCGGCGGTCGGGCCGTCGAACGCGGTGCGCGAGACCTTGCCGAGCGGCACGGTCAGGTTCTGGCTGTTGGGCGAGATCGAGCAAGGCGCGTCGACGATTTCACCGGTGAAATTGATCGTGCCGTCAGCGGCGAAAGCGCCTTGCGACAACACGCCGGCCACAGCCAGCGATGCGAACTTAACGAGTACAGACTTTTGCATTTTGCGTTCCCTGAGGAGATAAATAACTGAATTGCAACCTGCCATATGCAGGGCAGGCCGCAGTCTAGTTATCCGATGACGCAAGATAAACAGCTGTTATCGTCAGTTCACCGTAGTTAACAGTTGCATTGAGCTATTCGTGACATACACACGAATGTTAACGGTCCGACTCTAATCTTTAGCAACTTGCAGAACCAGCTTGCCGAAGTTCTCGCCGCTGAACAGCCGGTTGAGTGCTTCCGGAAAGGTGTCGATTCCCGAAACGACGTCTTCTTTGCTCTTCATGCGTCCATCTTTCAGGTATCCGGCGAGTTCTGCGATCGCGATGTGGTACCGGTCGGCATAGTCGAACACCACGATGCCCTCCATCCGCGCCCGGTTCACCAGGAGGCTCAGGTAGTTCTTCGGGCCGGCGCCCGGCATGCTGTTGGCGTTGTTGTACTGGCTGATCGCGCCGCAGATGATCACCCGGGCCTTGCGCGCGAGCCGCGCCAGCACCGCATCGAGGATCTCGCCGCCGACGTTGTCGAAGTAGATGTCCACGCCCTTCGGGCAATGCGTCTTGAGGCCTTCGCGCACCGCGCCGGCGCCGGCCTTGTAGTCGATGCAGGCGTCGAAGCCCAGCTCCTTGACCACCCAGTCGCACTTGGCGGCACCGCCGGCGATGCCGACCACGCGGCAGCCCTTGATCTTGGCGAGCTGCCCCACCGTCTGCCCCACTGCACCGGCCGCGCCGGAGATGACGACCGTTTCACCCGCTTTGGGCTGTCCGACGTCCATCAGGCCGAAGTAGCCGGTCATGCCCGGCATGCCCAGCACGTTGAGCCACTGGGTGATCGTGCCCACGCGCAGGTCGATCTTGACCAGCCCGTTGCGCTTGATCTGGTCTTCGGGGATCAGGATGTATTCCTGCACGCCCAGCGTGCCGTAGACGGTATCGCCGACCGCGAACTGCGGGTTCTTCGAAGCGATGACGCGGCCGACCCCGCCGGCGCGCATCACCTCGTCGATGGCCACGGGCGCGATGTAGCTCTTGGCGTCGTTGAGCCAGCCGCGCATCGCGGGATCGAGCGACAGCGACAGCGTCTTGACCAGCACCCCGCCCTCGGCCGGCTCGCCGACCGGCTCGGTGGTGAACTTCCAGTTCTCGCGGGTGGCCGTGCCTTCGGGGCGTTTGGCGAGGCGGACCTGGTGGTTGGTGAGTGAGCTGCTCATGGTGTCTCCTTGATTGACGGGCGCGCCGGACGCGGCTGACATGGGTTGGAGGCGCATCGTAGCCGTGCCCATCACGCCCGCTGGTAGCGCAGGCGACAGGGTCGACACCGGGGAAAAACTCAGAACCGCACGACGATCTGCAGGCCCGGATTCGCGTTCCGCACGGTCAACGAGCCCCCATGCGCTTCGGCGACCAGCCGGCACAGGTACATGCCCAGGCCGACGCCGCCGGTGGCCCGCGCCCGCGCGCCGTCGGTGCGATAGAACGGCTCGGTCAGCCGCCCGAGCTGCGCTTCGTCGACGCCCGGGCCGAAGTCGCGCACCTCGAGTTCCGCGCCCTGCACCTGGCCGTCCACCACCGCGCGCAGCGACACGCAGGGCGGCCGGGGTGCCTCGGTGCTGTAACGCATGGCGTTGTCCAGCAGGTTGCGCACCAGGAGGCGGACGCGCATCCGGTCGATCGAATGCGGCGGCAGGCCTTCGGCCAGGTCGAGGTGTACGTTCTCGGCACCGGGCATCTCGGCCACGGTCTGGCGCACGAGCACGGCGAGGTCGACCGGCTCGCGCTGCAGTGCCGCATGCGGACTCGCCAGGCGCTCGCTTTCGAGCAGGTCGCTGATCAGGTCGCGCATCTCGTTGAGATCGCGCAGCAGCGCCTCGCGCTCGGCCTGGCCTTCGGGCGTGGCAGGCAGCAGCTCGGCGTTGAGCCGCGCGCGCGTGAGCGGTGAGCGCAGCTCGTGGCTCAGCGCCAGCAGCAGACCGCGCTTGGCATCGAGCATGGCCTGGATGTCGTCGGCCATGGTGTTGATGCGCTGCGCGAGGTCGCCCAGGTCGTCGTTGCGGCGCACCGGGATCGGCTCGGTGAATTCGCCACGGCCAAAGCGCTGCGCACCTTCGCGGATGTCGATCAGCGGTCGCAGCAGCCGACTCACATAGGCATAACCCAGCAACACGCACGACAGCAGCAGGCCCAGCGTGGCCCAGCCGGTCGCGCGCGGCGCGAGCTGCCAGAGCTTGGGTGCCCAGCCGAAGATCACGCGGTGGCCGTCAGCCGTCGGACGGATGAACCACTTGTCGCCGCCGAACATGTCTTCGCGGTCGTGCATCCAGCCGCCGGGACTGCTTGATCCGCCCGGGTTGGAATCCCAGTTGACCGTCGGGCCGACGATGCGGATGGTGATCGGCAGCCGGGCGACCAGCGCCTCTGCGCGCGTCACGTCGGGCGGCGTGCCGATTTCGGCGACGAGGCGGTCGGCATAGTCCACCAGCATCGGCTTGGCCGCCTCGGCCCAGCCGGTGGAAAAGGCCTTCTTCATGCCGCCCATGAAGACGCCCGCCATCACCAGCGCGAGCAGCACGAACATCATCACGAGACGGATGCGCAGCGAGCGGCGCCAGCGGCGCTTGCCCTGCACTTTTTCGTGCCACTGGGCATGCCACTGCTTGCGCATTTCCGCGCGGCGGCAGGCCATTTCCCGCCACGCCTCGCGGTGGTCTCTTCCGCGAATCCTCATGCAGGCTCGCTGCGTGCGACGGCCAGCGCGTAGCCGGCATTGCGCAGCGTCTTGATGCAGTCCAGCGGCTCCAGCTTCTTGCGCAGGCGGCTCACCACGATGTCGACCGCGCGGGTGTAGAGCTCGGCCTCGTGGCCGCGCAGGCGATTGAGGATGTCGTCCCGGCTGAAGACCTTGCCGGGCTCGGCCGCCAGCAGTGCGAGCAGTTCGAACTCGGTGCCGGTGAGCTCGACGCGGTCGCCATGGCGCAGCACCTGGCGCCGGTCGAGATCGATGACAAGGCCATCGAACACGCGCAGCTGCGTGCCGCTGTTGCCATGCCCGTTCGCCACCGCCGGCGTGCTGCGCTGGCGCCGCAGGATGGTCTGCACCCGCGCCACCAGCTCGCGCGGCTCGAAGGGCTTGGGCACGTAGTCGTCGGCGCCCAGCTCGAGGCCCACCACGCGGTCCATCACCTCGCCGCGCGCGGTGAGCATCACGATGGGGATGTCGCTCTCCTTGCGGATCTCGCGGCACAACGCAAAGCCGTCCATCTCGGGCAGCATCACATCGAGGATGGCGGCGTCGTACTGGCCGGCACGCAGCTTGGCGAGGCCTTCGCTCGGGCGCACGGCGCTCTCGAGCGTGCAACCGAAGCGGGCGAAATAGGTGGTCAGCGGCGCGGCGAGGTGTTCGTCGTCGTCGATCAGCAGGATGCGCGGCATGGCGGGATTGTGCCTCCTGGCAAACATGTGGCGAATGACTTCGCTGGCCATCAGACCGGTCGGCATCGCACCGCCACAGTCAGGCCCGTCACGAGCACTGCGAGCAGCAGCGCGTGATAGGCAACATCGGGCACCGTGTGCGGACCGATGCCGAGCACGATGGTGAGAAGGCCGACCAGCGTACCGACGAGCGCGAAGCCCTGGCCGAAGATCGCGGCGCGGCGCGCATGTTCGGGACGCAGCCAGGTCTCCACCGAAGCCAGCACCAGCACGGTGGCGATCACAGCCTCGGCGATGCGGGCCTGCGGATGGGCGTAGCCCGGCACGAGCAGGCCGGCGTGCACCGTCGATGCGACGCCGAGCGCGAGCGCCTCGGCCAGCATCCAGGCGCGCGCGGCCTGCGGGCGCAGCACGGGGGCCGTGGGGTTCGCCATCACCATGGATCGGCGCGGCCGATGCGGCCCAGGTGCGTGAGGCCGAAGCCCGAGGCGTACTTCAGGCCGTAGCCGAGTGCGCGGTCGAAGCCGATGTGGGTCAGCCAGATCAGCGCGCCGGCCACGGCCCACGGCATCGCCGCGAGCACGCCGAGCACGAGCAGCGCGACAGGGCCGATGTACGAGTGCGCCGCGTTGTAGAGCGCCGCGCCCGTGCGCGGGCCCGCGAGGTAGCCGAGCAGCGACAGGTCGGGCACGAGCAGCCAGAGCGCGAACACGCCCCAGCCGAGTCCGAACTGCGTGTAGGCGGCCAGTGCAGCGGCCAGCACGAAGGCACCTTCGAGCCGCAGCAGGGTGCGCACGCCGCCCACGACGACTTGTTCGCGAGACACCGTGGAACCGGCTTCGCCGGGCCACAGGTGTCGCCCCCTGGAAGAGGGTTGGCGTAGCGGCACGAAGTGCGCGAAGCCTGGGGGTGAGTCAAGCTCAGCCATGACGGCTCCAGCGACGGCCGCCCCGGTCCATGAAGTCGCGGACCTTCTGTTGTTGGGCGGCGTTCAGGCTGTCGAAGAAGTCCGCGGCGGCGGCAATGACTTCGGGGCTGCCGTTGCGTACCGCGGTGGTCTTCTCGTCGATGAGCCGCGTGGCACCGGCCTGGTCGAGCTTGTTGCCCGCGAACAGCGCCTTGAACTGCGAACGCGGATCGCCCGAGCCACCCGCGCCGCGCAACGCTTCGCGCTGCGCCTGCAGTTTCTCGGCCAGCACGGTGAGCTTTTGCTTTTGCGCGGTGTCGAGTTCGAGCTTGCTGCCCACACGCTCGACCATCTTGGTGCGGAACTCGGCGCTGTCGCCGCCCCAGCCGTGGCGTTGTCCTGCACAGCCGGCGATGCTGCCAGCCACCATCGCCGCGCCGGCGAAACCGAAGAGAGTGCGCTTGATCCAGTGTTTCATGAGACGTCCTTGTGTTGTCGGAAGAAGAGGAAGCTCGATGGTGCGATTCGTGCGCTCCGAAGTCCTCTCACCGCGGTTTCGGCGTGTTTCGTTTTATTGCGACGGGTGAGGCAACAACGCGGCCGAGGTTGCTCAGAGCTTGCTGCTGTTGTTGCGCACGGCTTCGGCGCGTGCATCGACGGGGTTCTGCATCGTCGAGATGACCTTGCTGTTCACGCGCGAGCCCGAGGTCACGTTCTGGTCGGGAGCGGCGGCGGTGCGCACGGCTTCGGCCACGACGCGGGCGCGTTCGGTCGAGACCGCCACGGTTTCAGGGCCGCGCGAGCCGCGCACGATGTTCTGATTGGGTGCCGATGCGGTGCGCACGGCTTCCGCGCTGACCTCGGCACGGCTCATGGCCGACACGGCGGGCTGCACGCCCTGGTAGCTCTCGGCCTTGGCGCCTGCTGCGGCCAGCATGGCGAACGAGCCGACGGTGATGATCTGGGTCAGGGAGAGGGACTTCATGATGCAGGCCTTTCAGGGTGTGTTGAGGAGCCCTGATCGTGCTTGCAGAGGTGCAGCAAGTCCTTTCGCCGCGGTTTCGGCGTGTTTCGTTTTATTGCGACGCTATTGCTTTCGCAGTAACCGAAGCAATGCGGCCAGCGCGGCGCAGGGCGCAAGCAGTGCCCAGAAGCCTGCATGCGCATAACCCAGCCCACCAGCCAGTGAGCCCGCCGCGAACGCTGCGATCGGCGGCCAGGCCTTGCGCACACGCCCCGCGGCCGCGTCTGCAGCGGGTGCACGCGCGGCCATGTCGACGAGGTCCATCACGAGCTGCGTGACGTTGCCGGTCATCACCGTGCTTGGCGTCAGCCGCGCGAAGACGCTGCGCGCGGCGGTGTTCTGGATCGACATGGTCAGCACGCCCACCAGGCCGACCGCGATGGCCGATGCGCCGTTGCCGCTCACGAAAGGGCCGGCCCACACGCCAGCCACCATGAAGGCCACGAGAAAGAGCAACTGCGTGGCCATCAGCGGCACCGCGGTGTCGAGACCGCGGCGCTCGCGCCGCAACTGGAACATTCGCGTGGCGGCCACGCCGATCACGAACATCGGCAGGGCCAGCAGCTTGCCGACCACGCCCGAATGCGCGCCGCCGGCAATCGCCGCACCGATCAGCACGAAGTTGCCGGTGACGTGCGCAGTGAAGAGCCCGAACAGCGCCACGAAACCGAGGGTGTCGACGAAGCCGCCCGTGAAGGCGAGCAGCATGCCGAGCCACGCACCGCCAGGCGGGTTTTCGGCGGCGAGCGCCGGTGCAGGGGTTGCGGGCGTGGCGTTCGTCATTCCCGCAGCCGCCCGCCTCGCATCAGCCCGCGAGGGCTGTGGCCGGGTCGTCGGACTCCAGGATGCCCTTGGCCCACGCTTCGAGCTTGCTGGTGTCGGCGCGCAGCACTTCCTGCTTGACGGCGAGGATGCGCGACGGGTGCATCGAGAAGCTGCGCAGGCCCAGGCCGAGCAGCAGGCGGGTGAAGGCCACGTCGCCCGCCATTTCGCCGCACACGGCCACGCCCTTGCCCTGGCGGCGGCACTCGGCGATGGTGTCGGCCACCAGCTTCAGCACCGCGGGATGCGCGGGATCGTAGAGGTGCGCGACCGACTCGTCGGCGCGGTCGATGGCCAGCGTGTACTGGATCAGGTCGTTGGTGCCGATCGACAGGAAATCGAAGTGCTTGAGAAAGGTCTTGAGCGTGAGCGCGGCAGCCGGGATCTCGATCATCGCGCCGAGCTTCACGGCGCCATGCACGGCGCCGCGGTTGTCCAGCTCGGTGCGCGCAAAGTCGATCAGCGAGAGCGTCTGGCGGATCTCGCTCGCATGCGCGAGCATGGGGATCAGCAGATGGATCTCGCCGTGCGCCGCGGCACGCAGGATGGCGCGCAACTGCGTGAGGAACATCGCCGGATCGGCCAGGCTCCAGCGAATGGCGCGCAGGCCGAGCGCGGGGTTCAGATGCTCCTGCTTGCTGCCCGATTTATTCTCCAGCTGCTTGTCGGCGCCCACGTCGATGGTGCGGATCGTGACCGGCATGCCCTGCATGCCCTCGACCGCGCGCTTGTAGGCCTGGTACTGCTCTTCCTCGTCGGGCAAGCGCGTCTGGCGCGCCGACGACTCGCGGCCCATGAAGAGGAATTCGCTGCGGAACAGGCCCACGCCCACCGCGCCCGCCTTGACGGCGCCCACGGTGTCCTCGGGCATCTCGATGTTCGCGAGCAGTTCGACGCGCTGGCCGTCGAGCGTGACCGCTGGCTTGTGACGCAGCCGCGCGAGCCGGCCGCGTTCGAGGTCGCCCTGGCGCTGCTTGAAGCCGTACTCGGCCAGGATGATCGGCGAGGGGTCGATGATCATCACGCCGGCGTCGCCGTCGATGATGACCCAGTCGTCCTGGCGCACCAGCTGGCTCGCCGTGCGCGCGCCCACGATGGCCGGGATGTCCATGCTGCGCGCGACGATCGCGGTGTGCGAGGTGCGCCCGCCCACGTCGGTCACGAAGCCGGCGAACACGCTCTTCTTGAACTGGAGCATGTCGGCCGGCGAGAGGTCGTGCGCGATCAGCACCAGCGGCACGTCGATGCCGTCGCCCGCCGTGGGGTCGTCGTCATCGTCGTGGGTGGCGGCGCGCTTGCGGCGCGGCGGACTGGGCGCAAGCACCGCGGCCGTGCCCTTCATTCGGTGCAGGAGGCGCTCGACCACCTGCTCGAGGTCGGCCTTGCGCTCGCGCAGGTACTCGTCCTCCATCTCGTCGAACTGGCGCGCGATGATCTCCAGCTGCGTGGTCAGCGCCCATTCGGCGTTGTAGAGCCGGTCGGTGATCCAGTGCTTGACGCCGCCGGTGAGGGCCTCGTCCTGCAGCAGCATCTGGTGCACCTCGAGCAGCGCAGCGAGCTCGTGCGGTGCGTCGTTCGGGCCCATCTGCGCGACGCTGGTCTGCAGCTTGGCGAGCTCGTCGGCGACGGCATTGCGCGCAGTGCGCACGCGGTCGATCTCGGTCTCGATTTCCTCGGGCTTGATGAAGTAGTGGGCGACGTCGATGCGGCTCGACACCACCAGCACCGCACGGCCGATGGCAATGCCACGGGCGACAGGGAGGCCGTGGACTGCGAAGGTCATGGCGCTGCCCTTATTCGCCTTCGCCGAACTTGTCGTCCATCAATTGGACGATGGCGTTCATCGCTTCTTCTTCCTGCTGGCCGTTGGTCTCGAGCTCGACAGTGGAGCCCAGGCCGGCGGCCAGCATCATGACGCCCATGATGCTCTTGGCATTGATGCGGCGGTCGCCGCGCGAGAGCCACACCTCGCAGGGATAGCTGCCTGCGAGCTTGGTCAGCTTGGCCGATGCGCGTGCGTGCAGGCCCAGCTTATTGCTGATGGTCACGGATTTCTTGATCACTGTGCTTTCTTTTTGCCTGGTTCTGGGGAGCCGCTACCGCCACCTGCATGACGCCCGCGGTGCCGCCCGCGATGGCGCGCTGCACGAGCGTGTCGAGCGGTTCGTGGCGGTAGGTCACGGCGCGCAGCAGCATCGGCAGATTGACGCCGGCCACCAGCCGGGAGCGGACGCCGTCCACCAGCTTCTGCGCCACGTTGCAAGGCGTGGCGCCGAACACATCGGCCAGCACCAGCACCTGCGAACGCGGGGCGTGCAGTTGCTGCGCGAGCGTGATGCGGGCGGCGGCCAGCGTTTCCTCGGGCGACACATTGGGCAGCACGTCGAGTGCGACGACGGCCTGCTCGCAGTCGGGAAACACATGCAGCGCGCACTGCCGCAGCGCCTGCGCGAACGGTGAGTGGGCAATGATGAGGATGCTGTTCATGCGGCTCGGAGGACGACGCGTCGATTATGCGGGGACGCCCAGTGGAAGTAGAGATACGACACAACGCGGCAGCCCCGGAAATGGGACAACGCAGCACGAAACTGCCGCCACCTTCGCAGCTATAGGAACCATAGCAAGCAACGACGATGTGGCCGAGGGTACGCCGCTCATGGAAGGCGCAGGCCCTCGAAGAAGGTCTTCGACGCCTCGGGCGCGGACGGCTTGCCGAGCACGGTCGCCTGGTAAAGCGCCACGGTGCCGTTTTTCTGCGATTGGGCGAACCAGAGCACCTGAACGGGCGAGGCGCCCGGCTGGACCCCTTGCGCATCGAGCCGCGCTGGCGCGGGCACTGCGGTCGCGCGCTGCAGGGCCGCCGGGGCTTCCGCCACCTTCGCATTGCCCAGCTGGCCGCGCGTGGCCGCGCGCCAGGCGTTGAGCCAGGCCTCGGCCTGTTCCGGGCTGGCGGCGGAAGCATGGGCAATGGCGAAAGTCGCGCCACCGGTCTCGCAGCCGGCCATGTCGACCTGCACGGATTCGGCGCCCAGCGGCAACGCGCGGTTCGCGCGATCGGGCTTGCAGGGCAGGAGCGCGACAAGGCCCGCATCGGCGATATGCACCTCGCGCCAGTTGAAGGTGGGGCTGCAGGCGACAAGAAAGGCGGCTGTGGCTGTCAGCGCAAACCAGGGGCGAGGGGCGAACGACGGCATGGGGGAGCGATTATCGAGCCGGCCCGGGCACACGCCAGCACGATCCCGCGGGCGGAACTAAAATCGCGCCGCCCTTCTCTCTCCGCTGCCATGAAAAAATACATCGCTGCCGCCGCCGTCGCTCTTGCATTGGCCGTTGGCGTGGGCGTGTACCTCGGCTCCGGCAACACGGCGGCTCCGGCCTCCACCTTCGTGCTGCTGGACGGCAGCCAGAAGACCACCGCCGACCTGAAGGGCAAGGTCACCCTGGTCAACTTCTGGGCCACGAGCTGCGTGACCTGCGTCGGCGAGATGCCCAAGGTCATCGCGACCTACGACAAGTACAAGTCCAGGGGCTACGACACGCTGGCGGTGGCCATGAGCTACGACCCGCCGAGCTACGTCGTCAACTTCGCCGAAACCCGCAAGCTGCCGTTCAAGGTGGCGATCGACAACACCGGCAGCGTGGCGCAAGCCTGGGGCGACGTGAAGCTCACGCCAACCACCTACCTGGTCAACAAGCAGGGCGAAATCGTGAAGCGCTACGTCGGGGAGCCGGACTTCGCCGAGCTGCACAAGCTCATCGAGAAGCTGCTCGCCGAGGCTTGAAGCTTCTTCACCCCAATAAAAAAGGCGCTACCCGGTAGCGCCTTTTGTTTTTTGCAGCCGCTCTTACTGGTTGCGGAAGCTGTCGTGGCAAGCCTTGCAGCTTGCGCCGGTCGGGCCGAACTGGGCCTTCAGCGAGTCGATGTTGCCGGCCTTGGCGGCAACCACCAGCTTGCCGGTTTCCTCGATCAGCTTCTGCTGGCGTTCCTTGAACTTGGCGTCTTCCTTCCAGACTTCGGGCTTGGCCTTGCCGCCCTCGGTGCCGGCGCCGAAGCCCGCCCAGGGCAGCTTCGCCATGTCGGCCACGACTTCGGCGTTGGCTGCGGCAGCCGCTGCATCGTAGGGAACGCGGCCGTTGGCCATGGCACCGAGGCGGCCGAAATGCTGGCTCATCACGAACAGCGCACTCTGGCGGTACTTGATGGCGTCCTCGGGCTTGGCGAACTGGGCCGCGGCAGGCAGGGACATCGCAGCGCAGACGGCTGCAAGGGCGAACGAGGCAAGTCGGGTCATCGTGGGTCCTTGTGTGGATGGGCAACGCAGCAGAACGCGGCGCTGCGGCCGAGTGTAGGGGCAGGCCATGTCGGGCGCATAGCAACAACCCGAAGCAGCCCTGCGCCCGGACTTTGCTAATCTGCGCCTTCCGCAGCCTCGCGCATCCGCGCCCCCCATCGATGACCGACACCTCCGTGGCCGCCCTCCAGGCGACCGCCAGCACCGCGACCTCCACGCGAGTCTGGGACCTGCCGACGCGTCTTTTCCACTGGGCGCTGGCCGTCGCCGTGATCGGCCTGATCGGAACCGGCCTCAGCGGCATCATGGAATGGCACTTCCGCCTCGGGTACACGGTGCTCGCGCTGCTGCTGTTCCGGCTGCTCTGGGGCTTCGTGGGTGGGCGCTGGTCGCGCTTCGCGGCGTTCATCTATGCGCCGGGGTCGGTCATCAACTACCTGCGCGGGCGGGCACATCCGGACCACCTGATCGGGCACACGCCGCTGGGGGCGCTTTCAGTGTTCGCGGTGCTGGCGATCCTAGCGTTCCAGGTCGCCACCGGGCTGATGGCCGATGACGAGATCTCCGCCTCCGGGCCGCTCACCCGCTTCGTCTCGGGTGCGGTGGTGAGCTTCGCCACCGGCTGGCACAAGGCGCAGGGCAAGTGGATCGTGATCACGCTCGTCAGCCTGCATGTGCTGGCCGTGCTGTTCTATGTGCTGGTCAGGCGGCATCGCCTTGTGCGGCCGATGGTGTCAGGCGACAAGCTCGTATCGGGCACGAGCGGCGAGGTCGCGGAGAGCCGCGACGATGCGGCTTCGCGCGGGCTGGCCCTGGTGCTGTTCGCGCTGTGCGCGGGCGTGGCGTACTGGGTGGCGTCGCTGCGCGTATGAGTTCTTCGGTTTCGCGCCCCCTGCCGCTGGCGGACACGCCGGTCGTCATACTGCTCACGCCCGATGAAGCTCACGAGATCGACGCCGCGCGCGCGATCTTCCGCGACTATGCCGCCTCGCTGAACATCGACCTGGATTTCCAGGATTTCGACAGCGAACTGGCCGACCTGCCGGGCGAATACGCCGAACCGCGCGGCATGCTGCTGCTGGCACTCGTGGATCCGGCGAACATCAAGGAAGAAACCGGCCGGCTGGCTCCGATGCTGCGGCGCGCCGACGGCTCGCTCGCGCACGTGGCGGGCTGCTGCGCCCTGCGCCCGCTCGACAGCGCGGACTACGCGAATGCAGCGGAAATGAAGCGGCTTTTCGTGCGCCCCGGCTTCCGGGGCCTCGGCCTCGGCCGGCAACTCGCCGAGGCGATCCTCGACGCGGCACGCGCCGCCGGCTACGGCTGCGTGCTGCTCGATACGCTCGACGACATGGAATCGGCGCGGGCACTCTACGAAGACCTGGGCTTCGAGGAAGTGCCGCCCTACTATCACAACCCCATCGCGGGGGCTCACTACCTCAAGGCAGATCTCTGAACGAAGGGTCGCTCAGCCGCGGGCTTGCGCCAGCAGCGTGTCCGCGTCGCTGACTTCGAACTTGCCGGGTGCCTCGACATTGAGCGTCGCGACCTTGCCGTCCTTCACGAGCATCGAATAGCGGTTGCTGCGCAGGCCCATGCCACGCCCCGTCAGATCGAGCGTGAGGCCGGTGGCCTTGGCGAAATCGGCGCTGCCGTCGGCCAGCATGCGCACCTTGGCGCCGGTCTTCTGGTCGCGCGCCCAGGCGCCCATCACGAAGGCATCGTTCACGCTCACGCACCAGATCTCGTCCACGCCGGCGGCCTTGAAGTCGTCGAAGTGCTGCACATAGCCCGGCACATGCTTGGCCGAACAGGTGGGCGTGAAGGCGCCCGGCAGTGCGAACAGCGCAATGGTCTTGCCAGCCGAAGCCTTGGCCACGTCCACGGCGTTCGGGCCGATGCTGCAGCCTTCGCCCTCGACTTCGGAATATTCCTGCAGGGTTGCCGAAGGAAGGGTGTCACCGACTTTGATCATTGAATGCTCCTGAAAAAGAAAAACGGCCCACATTGTGGGCCGTTTCCGGTTGAGTCGTTGGACTCGAAGATCAGACCAGCACGGCCTTCTCGACCAAGCGGGTCACGACCCAGTTCTTGGTCTTCGAGATCGGACGGCTTTCCGTGATCTCGATGGTGTCGCCCAGCTTGTACTCGCCCTTTTCGTCATGGGCGTGGTACTTGCTCGTCTTGGCCACGATCTTGCCGTAGAGCTCGTGCTTCACACGGCGCTCGACCAGCACGGTCACGGTCTTGGCACGCTTGTCGCTGACCACCTTGCCGATCAAGGTGCGCTTGAGGGATTTTTTAGCTTCCGTCATGTTCACTCCTTACTTGGCGGCTTGGGTTTCTTGCTGCTTCTGCGCAAGAATGGTCTTGGCGCGCGCGATGTCGCGGCGCGTCACGCGCAGCGTCGAGGTGTTCGACAACTGTTGCGTGGCTTTCTGCATGCGCAGACCGAAATGGGCCTTCTGCAGGTCCTTGATTTCGGCTTCGAGGCCTGCGACGTCCTTCGTGCGAAGGGCTGCAGCCTTGGTGACCTTGGCCGGAGCCGCGGTTTCTTTTTTCTTACGTGTTGCCATGGATGTTCTCCTCTCAGGCGCCGAGCTGGCGAGCGACGAACGTCGTGCGCAGCGGAAGCTTGGCGGCGGCCAGACGGAACGCTTCGCGGGCGA
This sequence comes from Variovorax boronicumulans, assembly GCF_030812215.1. Taxonomy (GTDB): domain Bacteria; phylum Pseudomonadota; class Gammaproteobacteria; order Burkholderiales; family Burkholderiaceae_C; genus Variovorax; species Variovorax boronicumulans_C. Next base: position 61,266 of record NZ_JAUSSG010000016.1, read on the forward strand.
GTTCTTCGGGCACGCCGACGATCTCGAACACGATCTTGCCAGGCTGGATTTCAGCGACGTAGTACTCGGGGTTGCCCTTACCGTTACCCATCCGCACTTCGGCGGGCTTGGTCGAGATCGGCTTGTCCGGGAACACGCGGATCCAGATACGGCCACCGCGCTTCACGTGACGCGAGATCGCGCGACGAGCGGCTTCGATCTGGCGCGCCGTGAGGCGGCCGCGGTCGGTGCATTTGAGACCGAAGTCACCGAACGCAACCGAGTTACCCGTGGTTGCGATGCCGGTGTTGCGGCCCTTTTGTTCCTTGCGGAACTTTCTGCGTGCAGGTTGCAGCATTTTTGTTACTCCGTAGTTCTAAGACCAATTACTCGGTCTTGGCACCGTCAGCTGCTGCAGCTGGCGCGGCTTTGCGGACGCGCTTAACGGCGGGTTTCGAGTCTGCACCGGCACCGCCGGTTGCTTCGGCGGGCTTGTCGCTGCCATCGGCCGGAGCGGTGTTGCCACCGATCGGGCCGCGGGCGCCGGCACGGGGGCCGGGACCACGACGATCCGAACCCGGACGGTCGCCACCCGGGCGGCCATCGCGGCGCGGACCACGCGGACGACGTTCTTCTTCAGGACGCGGCGTTTCGACGGCCGGCAGGTCGTTACGACCCAGCGTGTCACCCTTGTAGACCCAGACCTTGACGCCGATGACGCCGTAGGTGGTCTTGGCTTCCGAGGTGCCGTAGTCGATGTCGGCGCGCAGGGTGTGAAGCGGCACGCGGCCTTCGCGGTACCACTCGGTACGCGCGATTTCGATGCCGTTCAGGCGGCCAGCCGACATGATCTTGATGCCCAGGGCACCCAGACGCATGGCGTTCTGCATGGCACGCTTCATGGCTCGGCGGAACATGATCCGCTTTTCGAGCTGCTGCGTGATGCTGTCGGCGATCAGTTGGGCATCGATTTCGGGCTTGCGCACTTCTTCGATGTTCACTGCCACCGGCACGCCGAGCTGCTTGCCCAGTTCGCGCTTGAGGTTCTCGATGTCTTCGCCCTTCTTGCCGATCACGACGCCCGGACGTGCCGAGTAGATCGTGATGCGTGCGTTCTTGGCGGGACGCTCGATCATGACGCGCGAGACCGAAGCGTTCTTCAGCTTCTTCTTCAGGTATTCGCGAACCTTGATGTCTTCGGCCAGCATGCCCGCGAAATCGCGGTCGCTTGCGTACCAGCGGCTGGACCAGTTACGGGTGACCGCAAGGCGGAACCCGGTTGGGTGGATTTTCTGTCCCATATTTCTTCCAGGCCTTCTTAGTTGCCAACCGTCACGTACACATGGCACGTGGGCTTGCTGATGCGATTGCCGCGACCCTTGGCCCGCGCCGTGAAGCGCTTGAGCGTTGCACCTTGCTCGACGTAGATGGTCTTGACCTTCAGCTCGTCGATGTCGGCACCGTCGTTGTGCTCGGCGTTGGCAATTGCCGACTCGAGCACCTTCTTGATGATCACAGCGGCCTTCTTCTGCGTGAACTGCAGAACGTTGAGCGCTTGATCGACCTTCTTGCCGCGGATGAGGTCCGCGACCAGACGGCCCTTGTCGACCGAGAGGCGGACACCGCGGAGGACTGCACGTGTTTCAGACATGGTCGTTCCTTACTTCTTCTGGACTTTTTTGTCCGCGGGGTGCCCCTTGAACGTGCGCGTGAGCGCAAATTCGCCGAGCTTGTGGCCGACCATCTGGTCGGTGATGTACACAGGCACGTGTTGCTTGCCGTTGTGCACGGCGATGGTCAGACCGATGAACTCGGGCAGAACCATCGAACGACGCGACCAGGTCTTGATCGGCTTCTTGTCCTTGGTCGTCACGGCCTTGTCGGCCTTGGCCACGAGGTGGTGGTCGACGAAAGGACCCTTTTTGAGAGAGCGAGTCATGGGCTATCCCTTACTTCTTGCGACGCGACACGATGAAGACCTGCGTGCGCTTGTTGTTACGGGTGCGATAGCCCTTGGTCAGGTTGCCCCATGGGTCGACAGGGTGGCGGCCTTCGCCAGTCTTGCCTTCGCCACCACCGTGCGGGTGGTCGACCGGGTTCATCACCACACCGCGAACGGTCGGGCGAATACCCATGTGACGCTTCACACCGGCCTTGCCGAGTTGGCGCAGGCTGTGCTCTTCGTTGGCCACTTCGCCGATGGTTGCGCGGCATTCGATGTGGATGCGACGCACCTCACCCGAACGCATGCGGACCTGGGCGTAGACGCCTTCACGAGCCAGCAGCGTGGCCGACGTGCCGGCCGAACGTGCGATCTGCGCGCCCTTGCCGGGTTGCAGTTCGATGCAGTGGATCGTCGAGCCGACCGGGATGTTGCGGATCGGCAGGGTGTTGCCGGCGCGGATCGGAGCTTCGGCGCCCGACAGCAGCGTTGCACCAGCTTCCAGACCGCGCGGGGCGATGATGTAGCGGCGCTCGCCGTCGGCGTAGCAGACCAGAGCGATGTGGGCGGTACGGTTCGGGTCGTACTCGATGCGTTCGACCTTGGCCGGGATGCCGTCCTTGTTGCGCACGAAGTCGACAACGCGGTAGTGGTGCTTGGCACCGCCGCCACGATGACGGATCGTGATGTGACCGTTGTTGTTACGGCCGGCCTTCTGGAACTGGGGTTCCAGCAGGGGAGCGTGAGGAGCACCCTTGTACAGGTGGTCACGCGAAATCTTCACCGCGCCGCGTTGGCCCGGCGAAGTGGGTTTCATCTTGATGACGGCCATGATTAAGCGCCTTCCCCGACGAGGTTGAGCTCTTGACCCGGCTTGAGCGTCACATAAGCCTTGCGAACGTTGTCGCGGCGGCCGATGGACTTGCCAAAGCGCTTGGTCTTGCCCTTGGTGTTGAGCACCGACACGCCCTGGACTTCGACCTTGAACATCAGTTCGACAGCGGCCTTGATCTCGGGCTTGGTGGCGTCTTGCAGCACCTTGAAAGTGACAGCGTTCGACTTCTCGCCGACCATCGTTGCCTTTTCGGAAACGATCGGGGCGACCAGCACCGCCATCAGGCGGCCTTCTTCGAACGTACGTTCAGCGGCGGTAGGGTTCACGCGGCTCATGCGAACATCTCCTTGAGCTTGTCGACGGCACCCTTGGTGACCAGCACCTTCTTGTAGTGAACCAGCGACACCGGATCGGCGTAACGGGGTTCGACCACGAGGATGTTGACCAGATTGCGCGAGGCAAGGTACAGGTTTTCGTCGACTTCTTCGGCGATCACGAGCACGGACTCGAGATTCATTGCCTTGAAACGGGCTGCCAGCGGCTTCGTCTTGGGCGAATCCACGGTCAGCGAATCCACCACGGCCAGACGGCCTTCGCGAGCGAGCTGCGAGAAGATGGCGGCCATGCCGGCGCGGTACATCTTCTTGTTGATCTTCTGCGAGAAGTTTTCGTCAGGCATGTTCGGGAAAATCCGGCCACCCCCGCGCCACAGCGGCGAGGACGTCATACCGGCACGGGCGCGGCCCGTTCCCTTTTGCTTGAAAGGCTTCTTGGTCGAGTGCTTGACCTGTTCGCGGTCCTTCTGGGCGCGCGTGCCTTGGCGGGCGTTGGCCTGGAATGCAACGACGATCTGGTGGACCAGGTCTTCGTTGTAGTCACGGCCGAACACGGTCTCGGGGGCGTCGTACTTCGACGCGGCCTGGCCTTGTTCGTTCAGGAGTTCGAGTTGCATTACTTCGCTCCTTCAGCCGCTTGCGGCTTGGCCTTGATGGCGGGACGCACGGTGACGAAGCCACCCTTCGAACCCGGGATCGCGCCCTTGATGAGCAGCAGTTGACGCGCTTCGTCGATGCGGAACACGTCGAGGTTTTGCGTGGTCTTGGTCACATCGCCGAGATGACCCGTCATGCGCTTGCCGGGGAACACGCGACCGGGGTCTTGTGCCATACCGATCGAGCCGGGAACGTTGTGCGAACGGCTGTTACCGTGCGACGCGCGTTGCGAGCTCATGTTGTGGCGCTTGATCGTGCCAGCGTAGCCCTTACCGATGGAGGTGCCTTGCACGTCCACCTTCTGGCCCACGGAGAACACGCTGCCAGCCGTGATCACGCCGCCAGCCTTGTGCTGACCTGCGGTTTCTGCGGTGACGCGGAATTCCTGGATGATTTCACCAGCTTCGACACCCGCCTTGGCGAGGTGGCCGGCTTCGGGCTTGGTCACGCGCGATGCTTTGCGCGAACCGAACGTCACCTGCAGGGCGACGTAGCCATCGGTCTCTTGGGACTTGATCTGGGTCACACGGTTGTTGGACACATCCACCACCGTGACAGGAACTGCGTCCCCGTCATCGGTGAAGAGACGCATCATCCCCACCTTGCGGCCCAGCAACCCGAGGGAGTTGCTCAGACTCATTTGTTTTCTCCAAAAATGGAAGCTCCCTTCGCCGCTGCCACTTCAATTGGCGACAGCGTTTGGCTGGTTCCCACTAAGGGTTTCCGGCCTGCGGAAGGAGGTTGATAAATCTCTGCTCGAACTGCACCCCTACGGACGCACCAAGGGCAGAGCCAGCGATTATAGCCCGCGATGCGGGCGCCGTGCAAGCGGTGTTGCGGGCTGGATCTTCAGGGGCAATTTGCCCCTTTCTTGCCCGTTTTTTCTGCCTACTTGGCAGGCATCGTGATGATGTTTTCCCCGTCCGGCGTGGACTTCAGTTCGCCGGAGGACTTCAGGACTGGCGCCGCAGTACCGGTCTGGATAGGGATCGAAATGGCGCTCATGGCGCCCTTGTGCGTGATGAAGACGTTGAGGTAGGCGAGCCCTTCTTGTTCACTCACCACGGTGACAGTTGCGGACGTGCGCCCGGCCATCGGCAGCGCCAGCGTGTCGCTGCCCGACACCTTCAGGCCTGCATCGGCTGTAAAGCGCACTGTCGCGCCCTCCGGGTCGGTCACACCGCCGAACTCCAACACCACGGGGGTACCGCGCCCCACTTGTGGCACAGCGTCGAGCCGGAACCGCAGCGTCACGCCGGCGTCGTTTGGCTTGCGCGCTGCGGTTGTCATGGGCGCCTCACGATGTGAAGTGGACTTGGCATGACGCGCACCCGGCACGCCGTCGGCCATGGCCGGCACCGACAATGCGGCCGCAGCAAGCCAGGCCAGGGAAACCATCGAACGTGATCGGATGCTCATGACGGCCTTTCCTACTGAATGGTGACGTTGAAGCATGTCGATGCCCCGGAATTATTGAGATCTTTGACAGCCAGAACGTAGTCCCCCACACCCAGGCTGACCTTGCTGCCCGATCGAGCGACCAAGCCGCCCCGGAAGATGTCGAAATCGGGGTTGGCCCCTATGGGACCGCCGTTGACCGTGAACTGGTAGTCGCGATTGGCGGGCGCAGTGAATCGAAGGTAGGCAAAGCTGCCGAGCTTGTTGTTGTCGCCCTCGACGTTGGAGACGCAGGCCTGGGTCGGCGCGCCGCCCACGGTTGCCGTTCGGTACATCGGCTGCACCACGTTCGGGACCGTCGGCGATCCGCCGTTGTTCGTCTCGGTGTCGCCATAGGGGTCATTGGCCGTCGTGCTGATGTTCTGGCCGGAAAGGAGGCCAGCCAGTACGGAAGCACTGCCGGGCGCGGTCGTGTTGAACGCCGCGGTGAAGGGATGGATCGACGAGACAGGTGCACCGCTCCTGAAAAGGATGCCCGTCAACGCGTCGTGGATGGGCTTGAAACCGACCTGCTGGTTCAGATTCCAGAAGATCGCCTGGATCGAGCCTTCCCGGTACCACCCCGGATTGGTCGCCGGCCCCACCGAAAGATTCACGTTGCCGCCCCTTGATTGCTGGGCCCCCTTTGAATCCACATAGTTGCTCCGCCCGAGGGCAATGCCCGACCAGCCATTGCCCCATCCCTCGGAAAACGCGAGCCGCCGATCCACCCGATCATCCAGAGAGTGGTCCCCGCCGGGCGAGTCGTCGCGGCTGAAGGCCGACTGGTAGTAATGGCCCCATTCATGGGCAATCACAGGTGCATCGAACTCATCGGTGTCCACATTCTCACGGCCGAGCACGTAGATCTCTCGCCCCGTGCTCCGGTTGATGAAGAAGGTACTGCCAATGTCCCCGGCCGCCACACTCCCGCCGGCCGGCTTGTTGTTGGGACTCCAGAACACGCGCAGCACCGGGAACGCCGTCGTCGGCGCCACCGACAACACCTTCTGCATCGCCGTGTAGACCGTGTCGAGCACGGCAAACGGTGCAGCCACGCGTTGGCTCGTGTAGCTCGAGCCCCCCCATCCTGTGTCGGCGCGCAGATCACGCGTCAGCGCGGTGGCGCCAGACGAAAACGCCGATGACTGCATGGAGTACAGGGCATTGCCCTGAGTGTTGTCGCGAACGCTCACATCCCAATTCGGGAAGGCGCCAGTGCGCGTCAGTTGCGCCCTCACGCGCACGACGATCGTCGTGTTCGCCGGCACGGCAACCGAGTACGCCCCACTGTCATCGGTGGTCGTCACGGCGAGCTGCGCAGAAGAAGTTGCATCGAGCACTTCCAGCATCGCACCGCGCACCGGCTTGACGGAGGTCTCGGAATAGACAAGAGGCCCATTCGTATTCGGAACGGATTCATAGGTGGCCTTGCCGGTCAGAGCGACCGAATTGCCAGGCGGAAGGATCGGAAACCCGCCACCGCCGCCTCCACCCCCACCACCGCCGCAGCCCGCCAGCAGTACAGCGGCAACACACGCCGCACCCAACGCAAAAGAGAACTTATGACTCATAGCTGTGCTGCCCTCGTTTCAGCCGCGGCCGATGCTTGAAAGATTTACCGGTGCGAGAGGATGCCATAGCCACACCCTGAAAAACAAAGCCCGCCTGCATTTCTGCAGGCGGGCTTCGTCAAAACGCGACGCTGGGAGCTCTTACTGCTTACTGCAGCTTGATCTCGACGTCCACGCCGGCCGGCAGGTCGAGCTTCATCAGCGCGTCCACGGTCTTGTCGGTCGGGTCGACGATGTCCATCAGGCGCTGATGCGTGCGGATCTCGAGCTGGTCGCGCGACGTCTTGTTGACGTGCGGCGAACGCAGGATGTCGAAACGCTTCATGCGGGTCGGCAGGGGCACGGGGCCCTTGACGATCGCGCCGGTGCGCTTGGCGGTGTCAACGATTTCGGCAGCCGATTGGTCGATCAGCTTGTAGTCGAACGCCTTCAGGCGGATGCGGATTTTTTGCTTGGTAGCCATGATGTTTCCTTTGCGTCCGGCTTAGATGTCGAGGATCTTTGCCACGACGCCCGAACCCACGGTACGGCCGCCTTCACGGATGGCGAAGCGCAGGCCTTCTTCCATCGCGATC
>NZ_JAUSSG010000017.1 GCF_030812215.1 Variovorax boronicumulans
GGGACGCAGACAGCAGGGTCGCCTTTTCTTTGCTTACTTTCTTTTGGCGAAGCAAAAGAAAGTGAGTCGCCCGCCGGGGCGAGACCCGGCCTCGGAAAGAAAACAAAGAGCAGAAGGAAAAACGGATCAAGCCGCCTCCTCCTCGATCACGGCCCGACGCGAACTGCCTCCCCCAAGCCGATCAAACGCCAGATAAATAACAGGCGTAGTGAACAAGGTCAGCAGTTGGCTGACGATCAACCCGCCAAAGATTGCAAGCCCGAGTGGCCGCCGCAACTCAGCCCCCTCACCAAAACTCAACATCAACGGAACAGCGGCAAACAACGCAGCGAGCGTCGTCATCAAGATAGGCCTGAACCGCAACAGTGCAGCCTTGTGAATCGCCTCCCGAGCCGACAACCCTTCCGTCCGCTCCGCATCGATCGCAAAGTCGATCATCATGATCGCGTTCTTCTTGACGATGCCGATCAGCAGAATGATCCCGATGATCCCGATCACCCCCAGGTCATTGCCAGTCAGCATCAGGGCCAGCAGCGCCCCGACCCCGGCAGAAGGCAGCGTCGACAAGATCGTCAGCGGATGCACATAGCTCTCGTACAGCACCCCGAGCACGATGTACACGCAAACAACCGCTGCAAGAATCAGCCACAACTGGTTCGACAGCGACCGCTCGTAGGCTCCCGAAGCCCCGAGGAACGTCATCGTCACGCTCCCCGGCATCCCGATTTCCTTGGCCGCCGCCCGAATCGCATCGACCGACTGCCCAAGCGACACGCCAGGCGCCGTATCGAAGTTCAAGGTGCTCGCCGGGTACTGCGCCACGTGCGTGATCTGCAGCGGCGCCTGCTGCTCCGAGATATCGGCAATCGCAGCCAGCGGCGTGGCCGTGCCCGAACCGGCGATCAGGTTCAGCTGCCCCAGCGTCTGCGGCGTGTTCACCATGCCGGGCCGCGCTTCGAGAATCACGCGGTACTGGTTCGTCTCGGTGAAGATGGTCGACACGATGCGCTGGCCGAAGGCGCTGTAGAGCGCATCGTCCACCGTGCTCGCGGTGATCGACAAACGCGCCGCGGTGTCGCGGTTCACGTTCACGAACGCGGCCAGGCCCTGCGCGCCGGCATCGCTGCTCACGTTGCGCACCTTGTCCGAGTCCTGCAGCTTGGCCACCAGCTTCTTCATCCACTCGGTGATGAGCGCGCTGTTCACGCCTTCGAGCGACACGCGGTACTCGGTCGGGCCGGTCTCGGCGTCGATGGTCAGGTCCTGCGTGGGCTGCAGGTACAGCGTGACGCCGGCCACCTGCCGCACGCGCTCGCGCAACCGGTCCATCACCTCCTGCTGGCTGTCGTGGCTGCCCTTGAGGTTGATCAACATGCTGCCGGTGTGCAGCATGGTGTTGTTGGCGGCGTCCACGCCGACGAACGAGCTCAGGTTCTCCACGTCGGGGTCTTCGAGCACCGCACGCGCCGCCTGCAGCTGCAGCTGCGCCATGCGGTCGAACGACACGTCCTGCGCCGCCTGGATGCGCGCCTGCAGCTGGCCGGTGTCCTGCGTCGGGAACAGGCCCTTGGGGATCGTGAGGTACAGCACCACGGTGAGCACCATGGTGAGCAGCGCGACCAGCAACGTGAGCGGCTGGTGGTCGATCACCCAGTGCAGCGAGCGGTCGTAGCGCACCATCACGCCGTCGAAGAAACGCTGCGCGCGTGCGCCGAAGCCCGTGCCGCCCGGCTCCTTCTTGGGCTCGTGCTTGAGCCAGCGCGCCGACATCATCGGCACCAGCGTGAGCGACACCACGGCCGAGATCAGGATGGTGATCGCCAGCGTCACCGCGAACTCGCGGAACAGGCGCCCCACCACGTCGCCCATGAAGAGCAATGGAATCAGCACCGCGATGAGCGACACCGTGAGAGAGATGATGGTGAAGCCGATCTGCGTCGCGCCCTTGAAGGCGGCCTGCAGGGGCTTTTCGCCTTCCTCGATGTAGCGCGCGATGTTCTCGATCATCACGATCGCGTCGTCCACCACGAATCCGGTGGCGATGGTCAGCGCCATGAGGCTCAGGTTGTTGAGGCTGTAGCCCAAGAGGTACATCAAGCCCAGCGTGCCGATGAGCGAGATGGGCACCGCGATGCTCGCGATGACAGTCGCGCGCAGGCTGCCGAGGAACGCGAAGATCACCAGCACCACCAGCACCACGGCCAGCACCAGCTCCATCTCCACGTGCTGCACCGAGGCGCGGATGCCCGCGGTGCGGTCGCTCAGCACCTCGATCTTCAGGCCCGCCGGAAAGCCCGCCTGCAGCTCGGGCAGCTGCTTCTTGATGGCGTTGACGGTGGCGATCACGTTCGCGCCGGGCTGGCGCTGCACGTTCAGGATGATGGCGGGGGTGAGCTTGGGTTCGGCGCTTTCGCCGCCCTCGGCGGTCTTCGTGCCTGCCCAGGCGCCCAGTTGCGTGTTCTCGGCGCTGTTCACAACCTGCGCCACATCGACCATGCGGATCGGCGCGCCGTTCTTGTAGCTGACGATGAGGTTCTTGTAGTCCTCGACCGTGAGCAACTGGTCGTTCGAGTTGATGGTGTAGGCGCGCTTGGGGCCGTCGAAGCTGCCCTTGGCGCCGTTCGAATTGGCCGCGCTGATGGCGGTGCGCAGCGTGTCCAGCCCGATGCCGTTGGCCGCGAGCGCCTGCGTGTTCGCCTGGATGCGCACCGCCGGGCGCTGCCCGCCGCTGAGCGACACCAGCCCCACGCCCGAGACCTGGCTGATCTTCTGCGCGAGCCGGGTGTTCACGAGGTTTTGCACCTCGGTGAGCGGCAGCGTGTCCGACGTGATGGCCAGCGTGAGCACCGGCGCGTCGGCCGGGTTGACCTTGGCGTACACGGGCGGCGCGGGCAGGTCGGCCGGCAGCAGCGAGCCGCCGGCGTTGATGGCGGCCTGCACTTCCTGCTCGGCGACGTCGAGCGTCTGGCCGAGCGAGAACTGCAGCGTGACGATGGACACGCCCGCCGCGCTGGTCGAACTCATGCGGTCCAGGCCCGACATCTGGCCGAACTGGCGCTCCAGCGGCGCGGTGACGGTGTTGCTCATCACCTCGGGGCTGGCCCCGGGGTAGAGCGTCTGCACCTGGATGGTCGGGTAGTCGACCTGCGGCAGCGCCGACAGCGGCAGGAAGCGGAACCCGACCATGCCGGCCAGCACGATCGCGACCATCAGCAGCGAGGTCGCCACCGGTCGCAGGATGAAGGGGCGTGAGGGACTCATCTGGAAGGCCTCCACACCTTGGGAGCGGCCCGGCGGCTCATTGGCCCTGCCGGCCGTCACCCCGGTCACCGCGCTCCTGCATCCGCTGCCAGCGCTCCAGCGCCGCCGGGTCGCCCTTGTCGAGCGCTTCAAGGAAACGCTTGCGGCGTTCGAGCTGTTCGGGGTTGTCCTTCACCGCATCGAGCATGCGCTGGCGCTGCTCGGCGGTGGGGAGCTTGGCGTTCGCTGCGGCTGCGGGAGCCGGCGCCGCGGCGGCCGGTGGCGTTGCGGCTGCACCGGCTGCCGGCGCCGCGGCAGTTCCGGGTCCGGGCGCCGGCGCGGTCGCTGCGGCGGCAGGCGCCTGGCCTCCCGCCTTCGCGCCGTTGCCGCCGCCCTGGCGGCGCCGGTGGGTTCCCGCCGCAGCGCCCGAAGCCGGCGCAGCCGGCCGGTCGGCCTGGGTCTGCACGCGCGCGCCGTCCTTCAATCGGTCGCCGCCTTCCGTCACGACCTGCTCGCCGGCCTTCAGGCCCGACATGACCGCCACGTTGTCCACGCTCGATTCGCCGCGCGTCACGGGGCGCTGCGAGACGGTGTTGTCTTCGTTGATCACGTACACGTAGTCGCCGTTGGGCCCGTGGCGCAGCGCCGTCACCGGCACCACCACCGCGCTGCTCACGGTGCGCAAGAGGAGCCGCAGGTTGACGAACTGGTTCGGGAACAGCGCACCGTCGGCGTTCGAGAAGCGCGCCTTCGACTTGACGGTGCCGGTCTGCGTGTCGACCAGGTTGTCCAGCGTGGAGAACATGCCCTTGGCGAGCTGGCGCGTGCGGGTGCGGTCGAAGGCGGTGGCCTCGAGTTGCGCGCCCTGCGCAAGGCGCTCCTGCACCTCGGGCACGCGGTCTTGCGGCACCGAGAACTCGACGTCGATGGGCGCGATCTGCGTGATGACCGCCACGCCGCCGGTGGTGCCGGTCGAGATGTAGTTGCCCGCGTCCACCGGCCGCAGGCCGATGCGCCCGCTCACCGGCGCGGTGATGCGGCTCCAGGTGAGGTTGAGCCTGGCCGTGCTTTCATTGGCGCGGTCGATGGCGACCGTGCCTTCGAGCTGCTTGACCAGCGCCGCCTGCGTGTCGACGTCCTGCCGGGCGATGGAATCCTGGCCGAGCAGCGTCTGGTAGCGCTGCAGCGTGACGCGCGCCGCGGCCAACTGGGCTTCGTCGCGCTGGCGCGCCCCCGTGGCCTGGGCCAGCGCGTTCTGGAACGGCGCCGGATCGATGGTGGCGAGCACGTCGCCCTTCTTGACCATCTGACCTTCCTTGAAGAGCACCTCGGTGAGCACGCCCGACACCTGCGGCTGCACCGTGACATTGGCCAGCGGAGTGACCGTGCCCAGCGCCTCGAGCTGCACCGGAATGTCGGCCTGCCGCGCGGTGGCGACGCCGACGGTGTTGGCAGCCGCGCCGCCGCCGCCCCGTCCGCCCGGCCCGCCGCCAGGACGACCACCCCCCGGACCGCCGGGGCCACCAGGCCCCGCCGCTGGCGCCTTCGAGCGCTGGATCAGATACCAGGCACCGCCTCCCAGAGCCACCAGCAGCGCCACGGTCAGCAACAACCCCAGCCAGCGCCGCCTGCGTGCCGGTGGGTGTGTCGGCGACACGATGGGCGGCAGGGGCTCGGGGGGAGTTTTGGGGTCCATGGGATGCGTGGGGAGGTGCAGATATGCGGCCTAGAGTACAGCGCCGAATGGTAGTACCGCTGTTTGCTGCGCCGTAAAGCGGCGGTAAAGCTCATGCCGGGTCCTGCGGTTCACGCCGGCCGGACGCGGTTCGCGCCGTGTTCCTGCATTTCGTCGCATGGCGGTGGCCGGCAAGAGAGCGCGCCGGCACAGTTCGCCCATCGCTTCACCACCCACCGCTTTCACCGGAGAACCACCATGCTGCTGCAGATCCTTCTTCACACACCCAAGTGGGTGTTCGCCGTCTTCGTGCTGCTCGTCTGGCTCGGCAGCAAGCAACTGCTGTCCAACAGCGTGAGCCTCAGCCGCGTCACGCTGATGCCCGTCATCATGGGCGGCCTGTCGGTCTTCGGCGTGCTCTCGGCCTTCGGCGATTCGCTGGGTGCCCTGCTCGGCTGGGCAGCGGCCGCGGCGGTGCTGATCGCGCTGGTGCTGCAGCGCCCGCTGCCCGCCACCACCCGCTACGACGCGGCGAACCGCCAGTTCCATGTGGCCGGCAGCGCCGTGCCGCTCGCGCTCATGATGGGCATCTTCTTCACCAAATATGTCGTGGGCGTGGCGCTGGCCATGCACCCCGAGCTGCGCCAGCAGGCCAGCTTCGCCATCGGCCTTCCCGTGCTGTACGGCGCTTTCAGCGGCATCTTCGCGGCCCGCGCAGTGCGCCTGTGGAGGCTGGCCATCGCCACCGACGCTGTCGCCACCGGCGCCCGCGCGGCCTAAGATCCGAGCCCCAGCCCCCACGCGTCCAGCCCAGCCAGGAACCGCCATGACCGTGCTCTTTCTGCTCCTCAAGATCTCCGTCACGGTGGTGCTGGCCGCCTCGATCCTGGAAGCGCTCGTGCTCTCCTGGCGCAACGGCCGGGCGAGCTACGACTGGAAGGCGGCCGGCGTCTCGGTGTTCGACTTTCTCGTGCGCGAATACCCGCTGCGCTGGCTGCTGCCGGTGGCCTTCTGGACCGGCGCGATGGACTGGTTCTGGAACCACCGCCTCTTCACCTTGCCGATGGACCACTGGAGCGGCTGGGTCGCCTGCTTCATCGGCCAGGAGTTCTGCTACTACTGGTACCACCGCGCGGCCCACCGGGTGCGCTGGTTCTGGTGCACCCATGCCATCCACCATTCGCCGAACCAGCTGAACCTGTCGGCCGCCTACCGCTTCGGCTGGACCGGCAAGCTCACCGGCACGCTGCTGTTCTTCATGCTGGCGCCGCTCCTGGGCATGCCGCCCAAGGTGATCCTGCTGATGCTCACGCTGAACCTGCTCTACCAGTTCTGGATTCATGCGACGTGGATTCCGCGCCTCGGGCCGCTCGAATGGGTGCTCAACACGCCCTCGGCGCACCGCGTGCACCACGCCTCGAACCTCGAATACCTGGACGGCAACTACGGCGGCGTGCTGATCGTGTTCGACCGCCTCTTCGGCACCTACATTCCCGAGCGCGCCGACCTGCCCTGCCGCTACGGGCTGGTGAACCCGATCACCTCGCACAACATCCTGGAGATCGAGTTCACCCACTGGCGCGCACTCTTGCGCGACCTGCGTTCGGCGCGCTCGGTGCGTGCGTTCGTGGGGTATCTCGTCATGCCCCCGGGCTGGCGGCCCGATGGTCCGGGCGACACCACCGAGGAACTGCGGCAGCGCGCAGCCCTGCAACCGGCAACGCCTACGCAGCCGCAACAGCAGCAGCCGGCCACGCCCGATTTCATTCCTGTCCAATTCAAGGAGTTGTCATGAACCCCGCACACCCGAACCCCTCGCAGCCCGACCTCGAGAAGATCGCCCGCCGCCGCGCCGGCGCCAAGATGGGCTGGTACATCCACGCTTTCGTCTATGTGCTCGTCAACCTCGGGCTGGTCGGGCTCTCGGCCGCCAAGGGGCACACCTGGGCGATGTATCCGCTGATGGGCTGGGGCCTGGGCCTGCTCATCCACGGCGCGGTGATCTGGTTCATCGCGCCCGGCGGCAGCTTCTACGACCGGCTGGTGGAACGCGAGCGCCGCGCGCTGGGCGACAGGGAGCGTGGGTGACTCCTGACGCTCCTGAAGCGCTGCCGCGGTTTCGCGCGGAGAACTTCCGCAACATGCTGCGGCATGGCCTGATCACCGTCGTCTTCTGTTGTCTCATCGGTTCGGCATTGGCCATCTCGGGCAACGGCAGTTGGGAATCCCAGATGGTGTATTCGCTCTCGATCGGAACGATCAGCTGGCTCGTCATCGACACCGGCCGGCTGATCCTGAGCGGCAACAAGGAGGTGCTGTGGCCGCACGGGCTCTGGGGCTACGGTCTGGTGGCGCTGGGCGTCACCGTCGGCTTTCTTGCCGGCAATGCCATCGGCGACGCCTGGGTCGGTGTGCCGCCGATGGAATTCCGCAATCTCGCCACGCGCAAGATGACCTCGACCATCGTCATCACCCTGGTCGCCACCATCGGCATGTGCTACTTCTTCTTCAGCCTCGGCAAGAGCAAGCACATGCAGAGCCAGATCGAACTGGCGCAGCGCAACGCTACCGAGGCGCGGCTCAAGCTGCTGGAGACGCAGCTCGAGCCGCACATGCTGTTCAACACGCTCGCGAACCTGCGCGTGCTGATCACCGCCGACCCGCCGCGCGCGGTGGCGATGCTCGACCGTCTCAACAGCTACCTGCGCATGACGCTGAGCGGCTCGCGCACGCTGGCGCATCCGCTCTCGGCCGAGTTCGACCGGCTGGGCGACTACCTCGAGCTGATGTCCGTGCGCATGGGCGAGCGCCTCTGCTACACGCTCGACCTGCCCGACGACCTGCGCGACATTCCGGTGCCGCCGCTGCTGCTGCAGCCGCTGGTGGAGAACAGCATCCGCCACGGGCTGGAGCCCAAGGTCGAGGGCGGCGAGATCCACGTGCGCGCGCGCAGGAACGCGGACCGGCTGGTCATCGAAGTGAGCGACACCGGCGTCGGGCTCGATGCGGCGCCGCCTTCGGAAGAAGGCGGCAGCGGCTTCGGGCTCGAGCAGGTGCGCGAGCGCCTGGCCACCGTGTTCGGCGCGCAAAGCGAGATGCGCCTTGCGGCCGCGCCGACCGGCGGAACCTGCGCCACGCTGAGCTTTCCGCTTCCCGCGGCGGCTGCCTCATGAATGCGACGACAACCACCACGATGAACCCCACCGCACTGATCGCCGAAGACGAGCCCCTTCTGGCGCAAGCCCTCAAGGCCGAACTGGCCGCGGCATGGCCCGGCTTGCAGATCGTCGCCACCGCCGGCGATGGCCGCAGCGCGGTGCGCGAGGCGCTGCGCCTCTTGCCGCAGGTGCTGTTCTTCGACATCCGCATGCCCGGCCTCGACGGCCTGGGCGCCGCGGCCGAACTGGCCGACATCTGGCCCACCGACGAGGCGCCGATGCCGCAACTGGTGTTCGTCACCGCCTACGACGAATACGCCGCGCGCGCCTTCGAGGCGGAGGCCATCGACTACGTGCTCAAGCCCGTGCAGCCCGCGCGGCTGCAAAAAACCGTGGCGCGGCTGCAGCAGGCGCTGGCGGCGCAGCAGCAACAGCCTTCGCCTTCAGCCTCCCCTGCCGTGGCCGACGAAGCGCTGGAACGAACCCTTGCGCAATGGCGCCAGGTGCTCACCGCGGCCAGTTCCGGCTCGGCCCCGCCCGCCGCGGCACCCTCGGCACCGCTGCGGATGATTGCCGCCAGCGACGCCGGCGGCAGCACGGTGCGCATGGTGCCCGTCGACGAAGTGCTGTATTTCGAGGCCGCCGACAAATACCTTCGCGTGCTCACCGCCACGCACGAGTACCTGATCCGCACGCCGCTCAAGCAGTTGCTGACCCAGCTCGACGCCGACACCTTCTGGCAGGTACACCGCGCGGTGGTGGTGCGCAGCGCGGCCATCGAATCGGTGCACCGCGACGAAGCCGGCAAGCTGCATCTCACGCTGCGGGGGCGGGCCGAGAAGATTCCGGTCAGCCGGCTCTACGCGCACCTGTTTCGCGCCATGTGAAATTGCGCGGCGAGCGCCCAGCAAAAAGCCGGCCCTTTCGGGGGCCGGCTTTTTTCATTCAGTCACGAATGATGTGGCTGTTTAGCGCCAGTGGCCATGACGGTGACCACGGTAGTACCCACCGCCGTAATAGCGGGGACCGTAATAGGCCGGCGGTGCGTAGTACACCGGGGCCGGACGGTAGTACACCGGCGGCGGCGGACGGTAGTAGACCGGGGGCGGTGCGTAGTAAACCGGGGCCGGGGGTGCATAGACGGGGGCCGGGTAGTAGGCGGGACCGCCCACGCCGACCGCCACGCCCGGTACGCCGACACCGATCGACCAGCTCACGTCGCTGCGGGCGCTGGCCGAAGTGGCTGCGAACAATGCACCGGCTGCCACGACGCCCGCGGCAGCCCATTTGAAGAAGGTGGAACGTGTGAGGCTCATGATATTGACTCCTTGTTTCGGGGGCACCGTCCGGGTCTGGACCGCCCATGTGTGTATTGAACGCGGCAATTGCAAACCGGGTGCACCCGCCATTGTGAAGAACGTTGCCAAAGGTAACCCCTCAGAGGCGCCCTCTAGAATGAAGCAATGACCTCCCCGACCGATAAAAGCGGCGCCAAAACGGCCGCCGCACCGAGCAATTTCCTGCGCCACGTGATCGAGAACGACCTCGCACAGGGCGCCTATTCCGGCCGCAAATGGGGCGGCTCCCCCGGCAACGCCGCCCACCATGCCCAGGGCATGACCGACCCCGCCAAGGTGCGCCTTCGCTTTCCGCCCGAACCCAACGGCTACCTGCACATCGGCCATGCCAAGAGCATCTGGCTCAACTTCGAACTGGCCCGCGAATACGGCGGCGTGAGCCACCTGCGCTTCGACGACACCAACCCTGAAAAAGAAGAGCAGGAATATGTCGATTCCATCCGCGACGCGGTGAAGTGGCTCGGCTATGAAACCTACCTGGCCGACCGCCCCAGCGCCCCCGGCACCCTGCAGCCGCACGAGTACTTCGCAAGCAACTACTTCGACTTCATGTACGAGGCGGCCGAATACCTCATCGGCGCCGGCCTCGCCTACGTGGACGAGCAGACCGCCGACGAAGTGCGCGCGAACCGCGGCGACTTCAACACGCCCGGCACCGACAGCCCCTTCCGCACCCGCACGCCCGAGGAAAACCTCGCGCGCTTTCGCGCCATGCGCGACGGCCAGGTCGCCGACGGTGCAGCCATCCTGCGCGCCAAGATCGACATGGCCAGCACCAACATCAACATGCGCGACCCCGCGCTGTACCGCGTGCGCCGCGCCCACCACCACAATACCGGTGACAAGTGGTGCATCTACCCGATGTACACCTATGCGCACCCGATCGAAGACGCGCTGGAGCAGATCACCCATTCGATCTGCACCCTCGAATTCGAAGACCAGCGCCCCTTCTACGACTGGCTGCTCGACCGCCTCGCCGAAGGCGGCCTCATCGCCAGCCCGCATCCGCGCCAGTACGAATTTGCGCGCCTGAACGTCACCCACGTGATGACCAGCAAGCGCAAGCTGCGCCAGCTGGTCGAAGACGGCCACGTCGACGGCTGGGACGACCCCCGCATGCCCACCATCGCGGGCCTGCGCCGCCGCGGCTACACGCCCGAGGCGCTGCGCCTGTTCTGCGAGCGCAGCGGCACCACCAAATCGGGCGGCTGGATCGACTACGCGAGTCTCGAAGCCGCGCTGCGCGACAGCCTCGACCCCATCGCCCCGCGCGCCATGGCTGTGCTCGACCCGGTCAAGCTCGTCATCACGAACTGGGGCGAGCTCATGGGCGGCGACGATGTGCTCGACGACTGCTCCGCCCCCGTGCACCCGCATCACCCCGAGATGGGCAAGCGCGAGTTCAAGCTCGGCCGCGAAGTGTGGATCGAGCGCACCGACTACGAAGACGTGCAGCCCAAGGGCTTTTTCCGCCTGTTCCCGGGCAACAAGGTGCGGCTGAAGTACGGCCACGTCATCGAATGCATCGGCGCCACGCGCGATGCCGACGGCAAGCTCGTCGAAGTGCAGGCCACGCTGGTGCCGGACACCAAGAGCGGCACGCCCGGCGCGGACGCCATCAAGGTGAAGGGAAACATCACCTGGGTGGCGGTGGCGGATGCGGTGCAGGCCGAGGTGCGGTTGTACGAGCGGCTGTTTGCTGCGGCGAATCCGGGGAGCGGGGAACTGCTGGATGAACTGAACAAGCAGAGCCTGGAGATTTGCTCGGCGTTCGTGGAGCCTTCATTGGCGGCAGCCCAGGCTGGCGTGGGGATTCAGTTCGAGCGGCATGGGTACTTCGTGGTGGATACGAAGACGGATGCGCCGGGCAAGCGGGTGTTCAACCGGGCTGCGGGGATGCGGGACAGCTGGGGCAAGTAACCCGCTTTGCCTCTTCCGCGAACGAAGCCGGGGCCGTCATGGCCCCGGCTTTTTCATTTCATCTATTCGGGTCGCTTGTAGACCACGCCCAGCACCGCGCTGTTTTCGTCCGTGGTGCACACCGCCGAGCGGCCTTGCGGGCCAACCTTCAGGTTGATCGTGTAGACACCGTCGCGCGGCGTGGAGCCGCTGTCCACAGCGATGCTGCCCGGCGGCACCCGCAGCTCGCGCGCGGCGGCTGCCACGCAGTTCTTCACGCTCGCATCGGGCGCGCCGCCGACACGCAAGGACGTGCTGCTGCATGCCGTCACCGCGACGCCTGCAACCACCGCCCACGCCAACCTGTTGAAACTTCGCATCGTCATGTCCGACTCCGTGTTGTTCAGCTGTCTGGGTAGATTGGAAGCCGCGTGAAAACGTTCGCGTTGCAGGACGGCTGCGCGATCTGATGTGGCCTGCCGCCGCTGTCCGACGGCGGCCGGCCGCAGACCCGGGCTATCCTGTGCATTCATGACTGTTCCGAGCCCTTCCCGCCTCATCCGCTTCAACAAGCCCTACGGCGTCTTGAGCCAATTCACCCCCGAGGGCCGCTGGCGCGGACTCAAGGACTTCATCGACATTCCCGACGTCTACGTTGCCGGCCGCCTCGATGCCGACAGCGAAGGCCTGCTGCTCCTCACCAACGACGGCCAGCTCCAGGCGCGCATCGCCGATCCGCGCTTCAAGATGGAGAAGACCTATTGGGTGCAGGTGGAAGGCGTGCCGACCGAAGAGGCGCTCGCTGCGTTGCGCCAAGGCGTGCAACTCAACGACGGCCTCACGCGCCCTGCCCGCGCGCGTTTGCTCGACCCGCCGCCCGAAGTGTGGGCGCGGCAACCGCCCATTCGCGAGCGCAAGAGCATTCCGACCGCGTGGCTGGAGCTGGCGATCAGCGAAGGCCGCAACCGCCAGGTGCGGCGCATGACGGCCGCTGTCGGACTGCCGACGCTTCGCCTGATCCGCGCCGCCATCGGACCGCACACGCTCGATGGGCTGGCGCCCGGCACATGGCGCGAATAGCCACGCGGCCGCGCAACGTCACAGACAGAACCTGTTTCATTCGATCTCTTCTTCATGCACGACAACACCCGAACCACCTCGCCCGACCTCCTCACGCCCGCACTGAATCGCCGCTGCGCATTGCTCGGCACGCTGGGCCTGCTTGCGTTGCCTGCGACCCACGCCGCCGCTGCCGCACCTGCGAAGTCGAAGCAATCGCACCCCGCCGTCTGGCCGCATGCATCGCAGGTGCCCGGCGGCGTGGCGCGCCTCTCGCTCGGCCCGGGCGCCAAGCGTCCGACGGCCTTTGCAGGCGACGTGCCTTTGCTCGTGATGGGCGACGTCATCGAGTGGACGGCGCTGGTCGGCATCCCGCTCGCGGCCAAGCCCGGCGAGGCGAGCATCACGGTGCGCGCCGAGAACGGCGGCAGCGAAAGACAGGTCGCCTACACGGTCACCGACAAGCAATACCGCGAGCAGCGCCTGACCGTGGCGCCGCGCACGGTCGATCTCTCGCCCGAGGACGAAGCGCGCTACGTGCGCGAACGCGATCACCAGGCCGGCGTGATGGCCACGCTCACCGACCTGCGGCCCGATGCCTCACTGCAGATGCGCGTGCCCGTGCCGGGTCGCCGCTCCAGCTCGTTCGGTCTGCGCCGCGTGTTCAACGGGCAGTCGCGCAATCCGCACAGTGGAATGGACATCGCGGCCGGCACCGGCACGCCGGTGCTGGCGCCGCTGCCGGGGCGGGTAATCGATACGGGGGACTATTTCTTCAACGGCGGCACGGTGTGGCTCGACCATGGCGGCGGGCTGCTGACGATGTATTGCCATCTGAGCCGGGTGGATGTGAAGGTGGGCGATGTGTTGAAGACCGGCGAGCCGTTGGCGGCAGTCGGTGCGACTGGTCGCGTGACGGGGCCGCATCTGCATTGGGGGGTGATGTTGAACCGGGCGATGGTGGATCCGGCGTTGTTCATTCAGACTTGAGTAACTTAAAGCTTAAGCGCCTCGAGACATCAAGGCGGACTGAAAACATCAGCATCATCCCTTAGTCCCAGCAACGACATCGCGCATAAGCTACGTAAAACTTAGCTAGTCGGCATGAACCAAAAAATCAAGCAGCCACTGCACAAAAATCTAACTGTGCATTTTAAATATGCAATGAAATTCACTTTAATCGAATATTTCTTATTTATGTTGGCGCAGCGCCGATGCTTTCATTTCCTGCTGAGAAGCAGTCACACATTGGTAAAGGCTAATACATGTATGTTACCGGACTCCATCTAGAAAATTTCAAACGTTTTCCTGCTCTGGACGTAGATCTTGATTCAAAAATTACACTACTTCTTGGTCCCAATAGCTCAGGAAAATCCTCAATAATAAAATCTCTTCTGGCATTAAAACAAACAGCATCCTCCTCGAATGAGCACGAGGTTCTAGCGCCTCAAGGCGATTACGTTGATCTTGGGATCTATCGAGATTATGTTTTCGAACATAAAACCGACCGAAAAATAAAAATCGGCCTCTCCATTTCTTCTCAGTCATTACCGGCAAGATTTTTTCAAGATCAAAATCAAGCCTACATAGAATTCCAGTTTGGGCACGACTTCGCCACGGAACAGGCACGACTATTGGAAATTACAGTTAAATCGAGTGCATCGGCAAAAAATCCATACATCACCCTAATAAAAAAACAAACTCGCGACACGTTTTCCCTGAAATTATCAGAAGAGGCGGCCCGTGCAACTGCGAACGATTTATTTCCAAGGGATGATTCAATTAAATCCAAGGCGATTCTCTTATGGACAAAAGGGAGATCAACCAGGGTTGACGAAAAATATAAATTAGCGATTGATCGAGTAATTCAAAAAAACGAAAAGAAATTCGATTTTTTTGCCGACTATCCAATTCATATATTGTCATCAATTCTAAGTCTTATCTTCAGGGAGCTAGACAGCAATATTTTTTATGTCGGGCCTTTACGAAGGAGTCCATCGCGAAGCTATAGCAGAACCGCACACCTACTAGCGGTCGGCGCGGCTGGTGAACATACTCCTAGCATCTTGGCCAATTTAAAATCTCGAGCTAGCAAAGAACGATCTGCAAAACGAGAACAAACAACGCGCTACACGCAACTAGCTCGCTGGATAGAAAGCATGTTTTCTGGCAGAAGAGTTGACTCCCGCTCCATTGAAGAATTAGTAAAATTGGAAATTGAGAGGGAGCGTGGGGAAAAGGAAATAATATCGGATGTCGGTTTTGGATTTTCTCAAGTCTTGCCTATCTTGGTGCAAATCGCGGTGATGCCGGAAAACTCCACGATCGTAATTGAGCAGCCAGAGCTTCATCTACATCCAAGCGCGCAATCAAAATTGGCGGAAATAATCGTTGAGGCAACAAAAACCGGTCGTCGATTTGTGGTTGAAACACATAGCGAGCATCTTGTGCGAGGCCTGCAGCTTGCAATATCGAATAAAAAATTGGGCCGAACCGCAATGGCTATAGGCGACACCGAGGTAAAATTTTTATACACTCCTCGAGCCCCTGGAAAACCTAAAGAGATGCGGGTTAATAGCGTCGGTGATTTTGAGGAGCCATGGCCTTCAGGGTTCTTTGATGAGGCCTACACGACAGCAATGAAGCTCTTGGACAATAAAATTGCGCTCACGTCAAAGGCTGCGCACGCCAAAAATTCAGGAGACAATTCATAGTGCGGCTTGCAATTCACACCAACGCATTGAGCGAGATCTTTTCCGGCGCTGTCGATGCAGTCTCCTCTGCGGCATTTCTTTCCTCCAAAATAGCCGCCACTCCAGAGTTAATTCAGGAATATGCTCAAACTATAGGAACTGATCTTGGATTTCAAGCGTGGTTCCCCCTTGCGATGGCTCATGGAAGAGTGACAACTCATGAAATAGCTGATTGCCCTACTGCGTTACGGCGACTACCTCTTGGAATAAAATCGATTGCGGCCGCCTCATACTTTGGCGCTTCAAAATTAGTTGCGAGGAGTTCATTTTTTAGCCCTAACGAGATATCTCATTTCGATGCAGTTGGCGTAAATTTAGTTGACCTTTCACTACCTGCAAACACTGATCACGGAGGAGACAATCCGATTGACAACATTTCTACAACTACCGGCGGAATTCTCGATTTCTCAGTACTTGATAGATACATTTCGGCCGAAGATGAAATAATTATATATGACAAATATATAAATAACAATTCATGCGAATTAATAGAGCACATCGCATTCAAGCTCAAAAGAAATTCCACGCTTAGGGTTTTCAATTCTGCAAAAACAGGGCCTCATCTGCTTTCAGGCCCAACGATCTTAAGACGCCTCCAAGCGGCAAATCGACATATCTCGATTGAATGCCAAGCTGCTTCTCGCGCCTTCTGTCAACGTGAGCATGATCGGTACATTTTTTTTGGAAGCAGAATTCAAGCAATTTTTTCAGCTGGACTGGATTGTTTTGGTCCGCTAAACAGGCAGAGAACAAATAGAATAAACAAACGCTCTCAAATTTCATTTTTCGATGTGAGTTGTCAACCCTCGCAATACATTGAAGGCGCTGACAATCGCCAATTTCCAATAAATTTTCACTCCTGAGGATTTGATATTTATCAAATCAATTAACCGCACGAATAAATTAAGAAATCGACTGAGAATTTTTAGCGCTAGTGCAATCAAGCTCCAAGTGAGTTCGGTGTTCTGCGCAATCAACGCCAGCAGCGCCACCTGGACCGGCAGCCGCACCACCAGCGCCCAATACGGCACGCTCGGAAAAAGCTCCGGCCGCTGCAGCATGTAGAAATGCGCGGGCGTCACGGCCAGGGTCAGAAGGAAGAGGCCGATGCCTGCGGCACGCCGCGTCGGCTGCCACAGCAGTCCGGCCGCACCCAGCAGTTCGAACACGCCGCTCACCAGCACGGCCGCGCGCGGCGGCACGATGCGCATCTCCGCTTCGGTCGCCACGAAGTGCGCGACACCGCCGAGAGCGAACCACAGGAAGACGAACACCAGGCCCGCCACGCGCCAGCGGCTCATGGCGGGCGAATCCGTCATGCGCTTCAGATCGGCTGGGTCAGATACACCGCTTCGCGCCCCACGATCACCCGCTGCGCGGGCATGAAGATCGTGCAGTCGTCGCACGGCGCGCGAATCTCGTCCGGGCCGTTGGTGGCGATCAGCTCGCCCTTGGCAAAGGTCTCGAAGCCGATCAGCGGCCGCACGAACGCGAAGTCCGCCGACTTGATGACGTGCGTCTGCAGCAGCTGAAAGCGGCGCTGCGGCTCCGGCGCCGGCGTGGCCGGGTCCTTGTCGACAAGGCCGAAGTACGCGAGGAAGTCATAAGTGACCGCGGTGGCCAGCACCGACGCCGAGCGCAGGAAGTGCTGGCCGCACTCGACCACCATCGCCACGCCCTTGCCGTCCGGGCCGCCGTGGCTGCCGTACTGGATCAGCGGCGTGCCCGAGCCCAGGCCATCGGGCATCACGAGGTGCACCGGCGGGCGGCCGATGGCCAGCGCCACCTCGGCGTTGCGCTCGAACGCGGGGTAGACCCAGAACGGCACGACGGGCTGGCTGGTCGAATGGATGTCCAGGATGTGGTCGGCGGCGTCCACCACCGGCCGCAGCACGCGCGCGCGGCGCAGCTCGGGGCTGTCCTCGCCGCCGTCCAGCCATTCGGGCGACCAGATGCGGTTCAGGTTGTGCACGATCTGACGGCTGTCGTAGGGGGACTCTTCCTTGAACGACTCGTAGGCGTCGATGTTGGCGAAGCTCACGGTGAGCGTGCCGATCTTCGGGCGCACGTTGTTGTCGAGCAGGTGGGTGGCGGCGGTCATGCCGCAGATTTCGTTGCCGTGCGTGAGTGCATTGATCAGCACGTGCGGGCCGGGCTTGCCGGATTCGAAGCGGTGCACGTAGTCGATGCCGACGTTGCCCTTGCGGTAGGCGGAGAGGTCGCGGGGGAGGACTTCGAGGGCGGGTGGGGATTGGGTCATGGGGCTGTTGGCGTGGGCGCGATGCGGTCGGGGGAGTTTGCTACAGCAGCCAAATCCGTGCTTTCCCGACCTCGCGAACCCGCAACCACCGCCGTGCCCCAAAAATACGCTTCAAAAACGAAGCGTATCCAGCCCGAATACGCTTCAGATCACCAACTTATCGCACCTGCTGGTAATCCACAGGCACCCACGCATACCCCGAGCCCTCGGCCCGGATTCTTCCCAGCCCCGGGAACGGCAGGTGCGCGCCGGCCACCAGGTAGCGCCCCTTGGCCGCATCGGCATACGCCTTCTTGCGTTCCGCCGCGGCGGTCTTGGAATCGACGTCGAACGAGATGGTCACCTGCGGCTGCACGAACTGCACCGAGGCCACGTGCATCAGGTCGCCCCACAGCACGAGCTTCTGGCCCTTGGACTCGACCACGTAGGTGTTGTGGCCGGGCGTGTGGCCGTGGGCGGGCACGGCCTTGATGCCGGGCACGGGGTCGGCGTCGCCCTTCAGGGGCTTGAACTTGCCGGCCTCGACGTACGGATTCAACGACGCCTGCGCGCCCTGGAAGAAGCCCTTCATCTCAGGTGTGGCCTTCTCCAGGTTGGCCTTGCTGAGCCAGAAATCGGCGTCTTCCTGGCCCGCGTGGATCGTGGCGTTGGGAAAGGCCAGCTTGCCGTCGACGATGAGGCCGCCGACGTGGTCGCCGTGCATGTGGGTGATGAACACGTCGTCGACCTGCTCGGGCTTGTAGCCGGAGGCCAGCAGGTTGTTGCGCAGGTTGCCCAGCGTGGGGCCGAAGAGCGTGCCGGCGCCGGTGTCGATGAGCACCAGCTTGCTGCCGGTGTTGACGAGGTAGCTGTTCACCGAGGTGGGCACCAGTTCCTTCTTGAAGGAGCGGTCGAGCAGCCTGCCGACCTGGGCCTGCGTGGTGTTGGTGAGCAGCTTCTTCACTTCGAGGTCGATGGTGCCGTCGAAGAGCGCCGTCACCTCGAAGTCGCCGAGCATCATCCGGTAGAAGCCGGGCGCCTGGGTCTTGACCTGCGGTGCGCCGGCGTGTGCTGCTGCAAACGAAAGCATCAGCACGCTGCTCGCCAGCGCGGCGATGCCGCGGCGCAGCCAGTGGGTGGGTTGGGTCATGGTTCTTCCTTCTCCGGCTTGTCTTTAGAGGGGGCGAAGAATAGCCCAACCCCGCCGGCCGGCCCCTCCCGGCGCCTTGCCAACCCTTCCCCGCGCGTCCTTACCAGTTGACTTCGCGCTCGGGCGTCGCGGAGATGTGGTGGATCGACAGGTCGGCGCCGTCGTATTCCTCTTCCTGCGACAGCCGCAAGCCCATCGTGGCCTTGAGCACGCCGTACACCACCGCGCCGCCGGCCAGCGCCCAGACCACGCCGATCACCGTGCCGATGAGCTGCGCCCCGACGTTCACGCCGCCGATGCCGCCCAGCGCCTGCGTGCCGAAGATGCCGGCCGCGATGCCGCCCCAGGTGCCGCACAGGCCGTGCAGCGGCCAGACGCCGAGCACGTCGTCGATCTTCCATTTGTTCTGCGTGAGCGTGAACATGAAGACAAAGATGCCGCCCGCCACGCCGCCCACCACCAGCGCGCCCAGCGGGTGCATCAGGTCGGAGCCGGCGCACACGGCCACGAGGCCGGCGAGCGGGCCGTTGTAGACGAAGCCGGGGTCGTTCTTGCCCATGGCCAGCGCCACCAGCGTGCCGCCGACCATCGCCATGAGCGAGTTGACGGCCACGAGGCCGGAGATCTTGTCGATGCTCTGCGCGCTCATCACGTTGAAACCGAACCAGCCCACGCACAGCACCCACGCGCCGAGCGCGAGGAACGGGATGTTCGACGGCGGGTGCGCGCTCAGCGAGCCGTCGCCGCGGTAGCGGTTGCGGCGCGCGCCCAGGAGGACGACGGCCGGCAGCGCCAGCCAGCCGCCCACGGCATGCACCACGATCGATCCCGCGAAGTCATGGAACTCGTGGCCGGTGACCGAGGCGATCCAGGCCTGGATGCCGAAGGCCTTGTTCCAGGCGATGCCCTCGAAGAGCGGATACACCACGCCGACGATCACCGCGGTGGCGATCAACTGCGGCCAGAACTTGGCGCGCTCGGCGATGCCACCCGAAATGATGGCCGGAATGGCCGCAGCGAAAGTCAACAGGAAGAAGAACTTCACCAGTTCGTAGCCGCTCTTGGCCGCCAGCTCGGTGGCGCCCACGAAGAAGTGGGTGCCGTAGGCCACGCCGTAGCCGACCAGGAAGTACACGATGGTCGAGACTGAGAAGTCGACCAATATCTTCACCAGCGCATTGACCTGGTTCTTCTTGCGCACGGTGCCCAGTTCGAGAAAGGCGAAACCGGCATGCATGGCCAACACCATGATGGCGCCGAGAAGGATGAACAGCGCATCTGCGCCCTGTTTGAGTGCGTCCATGGGAGCTTCTTGCAGTTTTTGGTTTGAATTGGTGCATCGCGGCCGGATTGCCCGGAGCGACGGTGCAAGGAAGCAAAAATGGTGCCTGAAGGCTCTTTGATGGTGCGAAACGGGCCATAACGGCGCACATGCGCACCGGAACAGGCTTCTTTTTCAGCCCGTCGAGCCGGCGCCGGCCCGAAGCGCGTCGCGATACCGGCGACTGCAGGGCACGGTCGTGCCGTCGTGCATGTGCAGGCGGGCATCGCCGCCGTCCAGCGGCTCGATTTCCTTGATGCGCGCGAGGTTCACCGCATGGCTTCGGTGCACGCGCACGAAACGGGCGGGGTCCAGCTGGGTGAGGAAATCGGTGAGCGTGGCGCGCAGCAGGTAGTCGTGGCCGTTGACGTGCAGGCCGACGTAGTTGCCCTCGGCCTGGAGCCAGTCGATGTCGGTGGCGGCGATCAGGAATTCGCGGCGCAGCTTGCGTACGAGAAAGCGTTCGGGGCGGGCCGGGGCCGGTGGCGGGGGCGGCGGGCTTGCTTCCGGTTCAGGCTCGGGAGATGCCTCGTCGGGAGCGGGCGATGAGGAAGGCGGCGCGGCTTCGGGCGGATCGGCCACACCCGCCTCCGGCGCATCGAGCACCCGCGCCTCGCCCTGCAGCCGCAGCATGAAGAACCGGTAGGCCCAGATCCCGAAGACGATCGAGACGTAGACCCGCACGTCCTTCAGGTACTCGTAGCCCCACTGGGCGGTCCAGCCGCCGAAGTCGTAGCGGCTGCCCATCAGGGCATAGACCAGCGAGCGCACCGCGAACATCCCGGCCACGTGCACCACGCTGACGGCCACGCTGGCCACCACATGCCCGGCCACGAAGCGCACCCAGCGGCCGGGCATCAGCGGCGCCAGCCGGCGCTCGATGGCGACGAACACCGGAATCAGCATCAGCAGCACCAGGTGGCTCGACCCCTCCCAGGTGACGATTTCCCAGGTCGCGCGCGGCACGGCGCGGTTGCGGGCGTCGACCACCGCGACCATGGTGCTGAACACGCCCTGCAGCGCCATCAGCACGATCCAGAAACCCACTTCCACGTAGCGGCGGATCGGCTCGTAGCGCTCGTACAGGTTCCGGCGGGACGCTTTCATGCCCGGGATTCTCGCCATCTGCGCGACGGCGGGGCGAATTTCGTCCCACCGGGGCCACCGCTCGTCACAAAGGCCGGGCCATCCGTCCCGCGGGCGCGCCGCCGGGTGGCACCGGGGCACACGATGGCCGCACTTTCCGTTTCGAGGACGCTGAAATGAACCTTCCGACTCCCCTGCCCGGCACGGACCGGCGCCACGACATCGACGCCCTGCGCGCGCTCGCCTTCCTGTTCGTGATCCTCTATCACGTGGCCATGTACTACGTGGCCGACTGGCCCTGGCACCTGAAAAGCCCGCATGCGGCCGAATGGCTGCAGTGGCCGATGCGGGTGCTGAACCTCTGGCGCATGGACCTGGTGTTTTTGATCTCCGGCGTGTCGCTCGGCTTCCTCGCCCGCCACCAGGGCACCGGGGCGCTGCTGCGCAGCCGGGGCGCGCGGCTGATGCTGCCGCTGGTGTTCGGGATGATGGTGATCGTTCCCTACCAGGCCTACGCGCAGGGCGTGGCCAACGGGCTGGTCGCGCCGGGCTTCGGCGCCTTTTTGCTGCGCTACCTGTCGATGGCCGAACCGTGGCCCAAGCGCGCTTTCGACGGCGCGGAGTTCGGCATGACCTGGAACCACCTCTGGTACCTGCCCTACCTGTTTGCGTACACCGCGCTGGTCGCGCTGACGCTGCCGCTGTGGAAGTCGCCGGCCGGCCAGTGGGTGCGCCGCCGGTTCAACGCGCTGCGCGGCTGGAAGTTGCTGCTGCTGCCGGCGCTTCCGCTCCTGGCCTGGACGGTGCTGCTGGCCCCGCACTTTCCGCCCACGCACAACCTGGTGCGCGATTTCTACCTGCACGCCATCTACCTCACCGTGTTCCTCTACGGCTACTGGATGGGCGTGGACACGGGCATCTGGAAGGAACTGGAGCGGCTGCGCCGGGTGTCGCTGGTGCTGGCCGTGGCGGCGATCGGCGCCTTCATCGCGCTGCGGGTCGGCGCCAGGGGATCGGCCCCGGGCCTGCTCCTGGACCTGCTGCGCACGCTTTATATGTGGCTGGCCATCGCGACCATCCTGGGCCACGGCCACCGCCACCTGAACCGCCCGTGGCCGTGGCTGCGCTGGGCCAACGAGTCGGTCTACCCGTGGTACGTGCTGCACCAGACGCTGATCATCGTCGGCGTGACCGTGCTGACGCCGTTCGCGCTCGGCCCGGTGCTGGAGCCCGCGCTGCTGGTGGCGCTGACGATCCTGGGCTGCTGGCTGCTGACCGACGGGCTGATCCGCCGCATCAACTGGCTGCGGCCGCTGTTCGGGCTGAAGCTCAGGCGGCGGGCTTCGGCTGCAGCGCTTCCAGTTCCACCGGAACCAGGATGGCGTTCCCCGTCGCCACGAGCTTGAGTGCGTCCTCGCCTTTTCCTTCGGGTTGCGCATAGAGCTCGGCCACGACGAACACTTGCTTGCGCCCCGCCTTCACCACCCGGCCGCGGGCCACGAAGGCGTGTCCGATGGCGGGCGAGATGCAGTTGACGGAGAAGTGCGAGGCCAGCACGCGCCCCGCCTTCGTGGAGGCCGCGTAGCCGCTCACGGTATCGAGCAGCGCGGCGATCATGCCGGCGTGCAGGAAGCCGGCGTACTGGCCCATGTCTTCCTCGCGCCAGTTCATGCGCAGTTCGGCTTCGCCGTCGGCGGCCCGGTGGACTTCAAAGCCGGCCCAGCGGTTGAATGAGGCGGTGCGGTTGATGGCCTGGATGGTGTCGAGCATGGCGGGTCTCCTTGGAACGGAATGGGTGGGCGGTGTGGACGAATCCACTCTACGAACCGGAGCCTTCGCGCGTCGTCGCACGCGTGACCGGGAGCGCCGTTGCGGATGCATTGGCGACAGCCGCCATCGGCATGAAATATTTCTCGGGGCGCCTTAACCCCGTTGAGCGAGCCCGGCCGTATGAGTGGAGGTCAACCCACTCACTTTCGAAGGCTCTTCAATGAAAGCACCGTCCTCCGCCCTTCTGCTCCGTGCCACCGTCGTCGCCGCCACCTGGCTGGTCCTGAGCGCCAGCGCCCAGGTGCCGCCCCCTCTGCAAACCCAGGCGGCCGACTCGCGCATCACCCAGGTCAAGGTCTACCCCGGCAGCGCCACCGTGGAGCGCGTGGCGCGCGTCGCGGCGGGCAGCCGTTCGGTCACTTTTGCCTGCCTGCCCGCGGGGCTGGACGTGCAGAGCCTGCAGGTGTCGGCCGATGCGTCGGTGCGCGTGGGCGAGACCTCGGTGCTCAACGAGCAGCGCGCGCTTTCGGCGCGCTGCGCCACCAGCGAGCTCGACGGCCGCATCCGCGAACTCGAGGACCAGAAGGCCGCGCTGCAGGCCGAGCGCGATGCGCTGGGCATGGTCACGGGCTACCTCAAGGGGCTTTCGGGCGGAGATTCGTCACAAGGCGCCCGCGCACCGATGGACGCGCGCAACCTCGCCGCGGTGACCGACGCGATGCGCCGCACCGGGCAGGACTCGCTGCTGAAGCAACACCAGCTCGCACGCAAGCAGAGCGACATCGACCGCCAGCTCAACCCGCTGCTCGCCGAACGCACGCGCTCGCAGGGCAACGGCGCGCAGGTGGTGGCCGTGACCGTCACGCTGGCCGCGAGCACCGATGCCGAAGTGAAGCTCAGCTACCAGGTCGCCGGCCCCGGCTGGACACCCACCTATCGCGCGCTGCTCGACACCACCACGCGCAAGGTGCGCATCGAGCGCCAGGCGCTGGTGGCGCAAGCCACCGGTGAAGACTGGCGCGGCGTGAAGCTGGTGCTCTCCACCGGCCAGCCGCGCCGCGAAACCACCGGCCGCACGCCGGGCGCCTGGCGCATCGGCATCGAGCCGCCGCCGCAGCGCGCCCGCGCCGACATGGCTTTCATGTCCGCACCGGCGCCGGTCGCGGCGGGCGTTCCGCCTCCCCACGCAAAAGAGTCGGCCATGGAGCGCCGCGCGCCGCTGTTCGACGTGAGCGTGTTCGACAACAGCTTCGCCACCGAATTCTCTGTACCGCAAAGCATCGACGTGCCCTCCAACGGCCAGCGCGTGACGATGGCGCTCGGCCAGTACGAGGACACGGCCAAGCTCGCCTCGCGCACCAGCCCTGGCGTGGACCCGAGCGCCTTCCTGGTCGCCGATCTCGCACAGCCCACCGGCGTGTGGCCGGCCGGCCCGATGCAGCTTTATCGCGACGGCAATTTCGTCGGCAACGGCCAGTGGACGGCGCCCAGCGATGCGCGCCTGACGCTCTCTTTCGGCCGCGACGAACTGGTGCGCGTGCAGGCCGAGCCCGAGAAGGACAACCAGGGCACGGGCGGCTTTGCCGGCACACGCGCCGAGCGCAAGGTGCAGCGCGCCTACGTGGTCGAGAACCGCCACCGCACGCCCATCGCGGTGCAGGTGCTGGAGGCGGCGCCGGTCTCGGTCGACGAGCAAGTGCGCGTGACTTCGCAGTTCTCGCCGCAGCCGGGCGAACTGGCATGGAACAAGCAGCCGGGCCTTGCGATGTGGAGCTTCGACCTCGAAGCCGGCAAGACCGCGCGCGTGGCGGCGGACTACACGATCAGCTACCCGAAGGACGCGCGCCTGCAGATGCGCTGAGCGCGCACCGCGATCAGAAGTCGAACTTGGCCGACACCTCGAAGGTGCGCCGCGGCGCCAGCAGCACCTGGCTGGTGGCACGCCCCACCCAGGTGGCGTAGAGCTTGTCGGTCAGGTTGCGCACGCGAAAGCTCAGCAGCGCGTTCTTCAGCCGATAGCTCACTGCCGCATCCATGGTGGTGAAGCCGTTGATGCGAATCTGGTTGGCGTTGTCGGTGAACATGTGGCCGGTGCGGTTGAGCGACACGAAGTACTCGAACTTCGAGTTGTCGGGCCGGTAGGTCGCAAAGAGGTTGGCCACGCGCTCGGGCACGTTGGGCGGCGTCTTGCCGACGCGCGAGACGTTGCCCGCCTCCACCAGCGTGTCGAAGCGCGCATCGAGCGCCGCGAGATTGCCCGCCAGCGTCCACTCGCGCGTGGGCTTCCATACCGCCGAGAGTTCCAGCCCGCGCGACGACTGGCGCCCGTTGTTCACCGTGTTGGCGGCGTTGGCCGGATCGCGCGAGAGCACGTTGTCCAGCTCGATCTTGTAGACCGCCGCGGTCCACTCCAGGTTCGCTTCAGGCAGGCTCTGCTTGAAACCCACCTCGGCCTGCTTGCCGCGCGACATCGGAAACGCCGCGTTCGATGCCGACAGCAGGAAGAGCGAATTCACCGGCAGCGTGGCGTTGGTGTACTGCGCGTAGATGCTCGACTGCGGCGTGATGTCATACACCGCGCCGAGGCGGCCCGAGGTCGAACGGTAGCTGCTGCCGAAGCGCGTGTTGCTCCCCAGGTTCAGGTCGGTGATGGAACGGTCGACCTCGGTGCGGTCGTGGCGCAGGCCGCCGACCAGCGTGAGGTTGCGGATCGGCTTGAGCGCGTCTTCGACAAACACCGAACTGACCCGCACCTTGGTGTTCATGTCGGTGCGGTTGCCGCCGCCCACGCTGAGCGCGGGGTTGTCGTTGAAGAAGCCCACGTAGGGGTCGAACACCGGCACCCGCAGCAGGCTCGCCGTGCTGGCGCTGCCGTTGGAGAAGCGGCGCTGGCTGCCGAAGCGCGTTTCGCTGTATTCGCCGCCGACGACGAAGCGGTTGTCCATGCCGCCGATCGTGCCCTTGTGCGTGGCGTCGATGCGGTCGAGCCAGAAGTCCTGGTCGTGGGTGATCAGCGTCTGGTCGCGCGCGATGCTGGCGGGTGCCACGAAGGTGGCGCTCTCGGAATTGCGGAACACGCGGTTCGACTTGTTGGCCGAGAACTCGTTGCGCCACGACCAGCCGCCGTCGAGCTGGCCCGTGAGGCGCGCGCGCAGCCAGTAGGTTTCCGAGGAGTTGTCGTCGTCCAGTACGTTGTAGTTGGTGCGCGTCATGCGCCGGTCGATCACGCGGCCGTCGGGCGTGCTCACCACGTTCGTCGGCTGGGTGGCGAAGCTGCGCGGCACGAGCGGCGTGCCCCAGTAGGCGTCGTTGTTGTCGCGCAGGTAGTCGAACGAGAGATCGAGCTTCACCGAGCCGCCGAGGTCGACCAGCAGGCCGCTGGTGAAGTGGTCGATGCGCTCGCCGTTGCGGTCGATGGTGCCGACCTTGCTGTCGTTGCGGCTGTAGTCGATACGGTAGGCGCTGGCATCGCCCAGGGCGCCGCCGAAGCCGAAGGCCGCGCGCGTCGAGCCGTAGCTGCCGTAGGAAAGCAAGGCCTCCTTGTTCGGGTTGCTGCGATCGGGCCGCTTGGTCACGAAGTTGACGACGCCGCCGATGGCGCCCTCGCCGTCGAGCACCGAGGCCGGCCCCTTCAGCACTTCGATGCGGTCGTAGTTCCAGGTGTCCTGCACGCGGTTGACGACGCCGGCGCCGGAGCTGCGCACACCGTCGTAGAGGTACATGAGGCTGCTGAAGCCGCGCGTGGAGAGCGTCGTCGGCGACGACGGCGGGCCGCCGCCCGACAGGCCCGCCATGCCGCGCAGCGCTTCGCTGAAGGTGCGCGCGCCGCGTTGCTGGATCGCGTCCTGCGACAGGATCTCGACGGAGGCCGGCGTCTCGCGCACCGAGAGGCCGAGGCGCGAGGCCGCGCCGCTGGATTCCTCGAGGTGCAGGCTGTTGGCATCGCGACTGCCTTCGACGACGACGGTGCCGAGTTCGGCGGCGCTGCCTTGTGCGTACGCGGCCTGGAGGGCTGTGACGGCGGCGACTGCGATGGCCGTGCGGGTGAGCTGGATCATTGGACTGCTTGCTTGGGTGGAACGAAACGAAAAATCAGGAAGCGCCATTGCAATGCGCTAGGCGACCGAGAAGCGCCGCAGCCGCAACGCCGCAAGGCCGAACAAAAGCAGGCTCGGCACGAGCAGCTGCAGCACCGCCAGCGCAGCCTGGCCGCGCATCAGGCCAGCGGGCTCTTCTTGCCAGGCGAAGGCCGGGATGCGGTCGAACTCGGCGGGCGTGAACGCGTCGCGTGCATCGATGCGCGGGAAGAAGAAGGCCTTCCACGCCTCGTGGTACGCCACCGTCTGCGCTTCGAAGCGCGCATGGCGGCGCACGCCGTTGCCGGCCAGCGCGGTCATGCCTTCGTAGGCCACGGCGGCGGGCGACACCGCGCCGAAGCGGCCGAGCAGTTGCTGCTGGCGCGCCTGCTGCGCGTCGAAACGGTCGAGCGCGGGGCGGATCGCCTCGTCGACCTCGCGCTCGATCTTGTAGTTGGCCAGCGCGCGGCCGGCGATCTCGATCTTGCCGTTGCGCGGCATGAGGATCGCGCCGTGGCCCACGTGCTGGTACTCGGTGCCCAGCAGGTCCTGGTAGCGCTTCATCGCCTCGGCCGTGACCACGCGCTGCTGCGTGGCGAGCTCGGTGCGCGATGGCGCGGGCGCGGCCCGGGTGACGGCGAGGTTGAGCAGCACCGGCGCGACCAGCACCAGCATCACCCACGCGATGACCAGCACCATCGCATTGGTCGCCGACGAAGCGCCGAAGGCATTCACCGCCACGACCAGCGCGAACCAGAACAGCGCATAGGCGCCGACCAGCAACGCCCACCAGAGCGTCGCGCTGCCCATCGCGCTGGATGCGCCGGCGAAGCCCGCATGGCGCGCGATCCACAGCACCGCCACCGGCAGCAGCACGGCCGGCCCCAGCAGCACCGCGGCGCGCACCGTGAGCTTGCCCGCAAGCAGCGTGCGCAGGCGCAAGGGCTGCGACAGCAGCAGGCGCAGGGTGCCGTTCTCGCGCTCCGCCGACAGGAGGTTGTAGCTGAGCGCGAAGATCAGCAGCGGCAGCAGATAGACGATGACGAAAGCCAGGTCGAAATGCCCGCTCAGCAGGTGCCAGGGGTTCTCGATGTCGCTCGGGTTCATGAACACGACGCGGCTCTGGTTCGTGACCTTGTACTGGCTCGGGAACAGGTCGCTCTGGCCTAGCGCAACCGGGCCCAGCGGCGCGGTCGGCAGCAGCGCATGCTGGCCACCGTAGCCGCTCGCCATGCGCGAGGGATCGGCCGGGTTCTCGAACGGCGTGGGTTGCGCGGTGCCGGCGAGGATGGCTTCGAGCTGCACGCGCTGGCCGGCGCGGGTGTCGCGGTCGGCCTGCGCGACGGCGGCCTGCGCGCGGTCGCGCTTGGCGGTCTGCATGAGACCGTTGCCCAGCGCATAGGCCACGAGCAGCAGGAACAGCGCACCGACGACCCAGAGGCCGCGCTCGGCGAGCATCAAGCGGATTTCCTGGCGCATCACGGCCAGCAGGCGGCGGCCTTGGGGAGGATGAATGGACATGTGTGGCATCCCTCTTCAAAGCGCGCGCTGGCGCACGGTGGCGAAGGCGGCGAACGCCACTGCGAGCAGCAGGCCGGCGCACAGCACGGCCAGGCTTCGCGCCTGGTGCCGCAGCGCCCATCCCGCGCCCGGGGAGTGGTAGTCGAACGGCGGCACGGTGGCCCACAGGTCGGGCGTGGCCTGGTAGGAGAAGTGGCGGTCGCCCAGCGGATCGGCATGCACCACCAGGTCCTTGCTCATCAGGTCCTGGATGTTGCGGCGATGCAGTTCGGCCGCGGTCGTGAAGCGGCGGTGGTGCGAGAAATCGGTGCCCGCCATGCCCATCGAGAAACTGCGGATCGCGAGGATGGGGAGCACGAGGCCGCTCCACTCCTGCACCGTCTGCTGCTGCTCCCAGGTGTCCCAGAGGCGCCCGTAGTGGCGGTCGTACACGGGGTACGAGGCCTGGTCGTCCAGACGCAGCGCAATGCCCCACTTGCTGAGCGGCACGTCGCGGCCCCAGCGCTCGGTGGTGCCGAAGTTCTCTTGCCAGACCTTGTCCGACACCGCCTTGAGTTCGGCGCCGAGTTGCTGGTTGAACTCCAGCCGCGTCGGGCTCGGGAACCAGGTGCGCGACAGCTCCGAGAGCACGCGCGGCGCCATCACGGCCTGCCCGATCCACAGCGCGAGCAGCACGGTGATGGCCGTGCGCGAGGTGGCCGACATCGCCGATACGCCCAGCACGAGGAACACGAAGATGCCGAGGTACACCGCGTAGCCGAGCGCCCATGCGACAAGGCGCAGCAGCGCGTCGATGCGCCCGCCCTGCTCCGCGCCCGCGGCCACCGCGATGGCCGCGACGATGGCGGCCGGCACGAGCAGCACCGCGAGCGATGCCGCGAGCGCCAGCGCCTTGCCGGCCAGCAACCGCAGCGGCGACACGCCCAGGCTCAGCGTCTGACGCAGGATGCCCTGCTCGCGCTCGCCTGCAAACGCATTGAAGCCGAGCACGATCACCAGCAGCGGGCCGAGCACCTGCAATATCCAGCCGACCGAGAGATTGCCGAAGCGCTGCAGCCCGGTCGCGTCTTGTGCCGCGTTGAACTTCACCTCGCTCTGGCGGTGCGCCTGCAGCCACACGGTGCTGCCGATGAAGGGGTTGATGCCCGAGTCGACCATCGACAGCGGCGGCTCAGGCTTGAAGGCGTGCATGCCCTGGTGCGCGGCATCGTGCGGGTGGCGCTTGTCCTGGTGCAGCCAGTCGCGGTAGTCCATGGCCTGCGCGGCGACCTGCTCGGCGTGGGCGCCCTGCTGGTGCGCCCAGCCCACGGCGAGCGCGGTGAACAGCAGCATCACCACGAGCCCACCGGCCCAGTACAGGCGGCCATCGCGCAGGCGTTCGAGAAATTCGCGTCGTGCGATCCAGTTCAGCAACATGGAGGCTTTCATCTCATGCTCTCATGTGCTGCAGGTAGAGCGACTGCAGGTCGGTGTTCGCGATCTGCGCTTCGCCGTCGAGGCTTTCCACGAGGCGGCCGCGCTTCATGATGCCGACGCGGGTGGCGGTCTGCTGCGCGTGGAACAGGTCGTGCGTGGTGGTGAGCACGGCCACACCGGTGTCGGCCGCGCGGCGCAGCAGGTCGGAGAACTCGGCGGCGGCGTGCGGATCGAGCCCCGAGGTGGGCTCGTCGAGCAGCAGCGCCTTGGCCGCCTTGGCGATCGCCACCGCGATCCATACCTTCTGCCGCATGCCCTTCGAATACGCCGAGACGCGCTTGTCGGCGGCCGCGTGGTCGAGCCCCACCTCGGTCATCAACTCGAGCAGGCGCGAGCGCGGCAGTTCATGGCCGAGTGCGAGGCCGGCGAAGAAGCGCAGGTTCTCCAGGCCCGAGAGCGTGCCGTACAGCGTGACCTGCTCGGGGATGTACGCCACGTCCTGCTTGGTCGCGACGGGATGGCGCGTGACGTCGACGCCGTTGATTTCCACCGTGCCGCCGGTCGGCGCGATGAAGTTCAGGAACAGGTTGATGGTCGTCGTCTTGCCCGCGCCGTTGGCGCCCAGCAGGCAGTAGATGTCGCCGCCGCGGATGTCGAGGTCGAGACGGTCGAGCGCGGTGTGCGTGCCGTACTGTTTGGTGAGGCCGATGGCTCGGAGCATGGACAGGTTTCCAGTTGGAGAAAAAGACGCGCGCAGGCCTTCGGCGGCGCGGGGTGCGCCGATGCGGTTCTGTTCAGTCGTGGGGGGGGGGGTGGCGGGAAGCGCCCCGCCTTGTCGTCAGCGCAGGATCAGCGCTTGTTCTTGTTCTTCGCGCCGCCCTGGCGCGCCTTGAAGCGCGGGTTGGACTTGCAGATGACGTAGGTGCGGCCGCGCCGTGTCACCACCTGGCAATCGCGGTGACGCTTCTTTGCTTCCTTGAGCGAAGACAGGACTTGCATAGGATCGTTCCGAAAAGTTGGATCCGCAACTATACGTTATTGAGAATTCATTCTCAATAACGCAGAAAAGCTGACCGCAACCTAACGCCTCAATGCGCCTTGCGCGCTTTCGCCTTGCCGCCTGCGTCGACGCAGGCCGCGCACAGCCCATGCAACGTCACCTCGTGGCTCTTCACCTGGAAGCCCTTGGGCGCAAGGTCGTCCATCGGCCCCGGGCACGCATGCAGCAGGAACACCTGCCTGCAGCCCGAGCAATGAAAGTAGTGATGGTGGTGATCGGCCTCGTCGCCGTCGTGGTGCGCATGGCGATGCGCGGCGGGCTTGCAGGCCACTTCGTAGCGCGCCGGCTCGCCCGGCAACTCGACCTTTGCGATCTCGCCATCGGCCAGCAGCAGGGAGACCTGGCGGTACACGGTGGAGAGACTGATCTCAGGGACGATCTCGCGAGCGTGTTCGAGGATTTCCGGTGCGGTGAGGACGCGGCCGGGGTCGCTGAAAGCGGAGAAAACGGCGTTGCGTTGGCGCGTGAGGCGTTGCATTTTTCGATGATAGTGGGCGGGCCCTTGCCGGTCAGCGCCCCGGGGCCAACAAGCCGCCGGCCACTACGCCAGGACGTTCTGGCCGATGCGCCGCGCCTCGTCGGTCAGCGCGTCATAGTCGCCCTGCACGAACTGCCGCACCAGGCCGGCCACGTCTTCGCGCGCATGAATCTCGAAGCTGAGGTTCTGCGTTTCCTTGGAAAACCAGCCCTTCTTCACTTCGCGGCTGAAGCTGCACTGGTAGTAGTGCAACTGCTCATGGAAGACGCCACTGATGCCGAACTGCACCTTCATGTCGTCGCTGCACAAGACCAGCGCGGGCAGCGGGCCCTCCTGCGCGACGAGCCAGGCCGCCATCACCTCGCGCCATGGCACGGCGTCGAGCTCGCGCAGGAAACCTTCGGCATCCGTGGGCTTGCGCTCGTGTTCCTGTGCGCTCAGCTGCTTCAGGTAGGCGGCCACGCTCACCAGGCCGGGGAAGTCTTCCGAGTCGGTATCAAGGCCGCCCTTGCGAAAGAAAAAGAAACTCGGCATCAGCTGTTTTCCTCCGGCGTGGTTTCGGTTTTTTGCTTGCCCTTCTTCCCGCGCGCCGCCTTCTTGGCCGCACGCTCCGCATCGACGCGCTGTCCCTCAGCCAGCCATTGCGCAAACTCCTCGGGCGTCTCGAGCGTGATGCGCCCGAGGTTGCCCGCACGGAATTCGTGCATCACGATCTCCGCCGCCTTCTGCAGGTTGACCCGGCCCTTGCCCAGCAGCGCGCCGCGCTTGCGGCCGATGGTGTCGAGCACGTCCTCGTCCTTCATGGCGGCGATGGTGGCGGCGTCGAGCTCGACCAACTTGAAGCGCGCGGCAATGCCTTCGGCGTAGTGCCCCTTGAGGTAGTTGAGCAGCTCCAGCGCCACTTCCTCCTCGTCGAACGCGTTGCGCCCCACCGCGCCGCTGGCCGCGAGGTTGTAGCCGCTCTTGGGCACCACGATGCGCGGCCACAGCATGCCGGGCGTGTCCCACAGGTAGAAGTCGTCGGCCAGCGTGATGCGCTGCTCCAGCTTGGTGATGCCGGCCTCGTCGCCGGTCTTGGCCTTGCGCCCACCGGTCAGCGTGTTGATGAGCGTCGACTTGCCCACGTTCGGAATGCCGCAGATCAGCACCCGCATCGGCTTGGCCATGCCGCCCCGGTTGGGCGAGAGCTCGTGGCAGGCCTTCACGATCTGCTGCGCGGGCGTGGTGAGGCTCGCATCCAGCGGAATCGCGCGCGTGTCGGGCAGCGCGTTGTAGTGCGCAAGCCAGAGCGCGGTGCGCGCGGAGTCGGCCAGGTCCTGCTTGTTGAGCACCTTGAGCGTCGGCCGGCCGGCCGTCAGCTCGGCCAGCATCGGGTTGGCGCTGGAGCCGGGCAGGCGCGCGTCGAGCAGCTCGATGACCACGTCGATGTCCTTCACCCGCTCGGTGATGGCCTTCTGGGTCGTGTACATGTGCCCGGGGAACCACTGGATCGCCATCGATGGATGCTCTTTCTGTCGCGCTGTCTGCTGGGGTTGTGAAGGGGGCGGCCCGGAGGCCGGACGCGCATTGTGAACCGGGAACCGGAACAACGCGCGAACGCTATCTTTTCCATAGCTGACAGGGCCCGTCCACCCTATGGCGCCTTCGCTTGCCCCGGCTGGCCCCCTAGAATCCGCGCGCTGCGCCCCCGCAGCCATTCCAACAAAACCCCGAGGGAAATCCATGCTCAAGCGCCTTGCCGCTGCCGCCCTGCTGGCAGCCACCGTCGTGCCCGTGTCCGTCGTCCAGGCCCAGCGCCCTTCCCCGCCGCCCGGCCCGCTGACCAGCGGCTTCCTGTGCTGCAACATGCGCACCTACGGCGACTCGATCAGCGACATCAACTACGACGAGCAAGGCACGAGCATCGTCGCCGTGGGCACGCCGGCGCGCATCACGGCCTACGACTTCCGCTTTTTCAACCTCGATCTCGCGGGCAAGCCCCAGCGCATCAAGAACGACTACAGCCGCAACCTCACGTTGATCGACTTCGCCAAGCGCTACGTGGTCACCGAAGACCCGAAGCAGAAGATGGCCACCTTCCCGCCCGCGGTGAGCGCAGCCATCCGCGGCGGCAAGGTGATGCCCGGCATGACGCGCGAGCAGGTGCTGATGGCCATCGGCTACCCGGTGGCGAGCGAGAACCCGAGCCTCGACGCACCGGTGTGGCGCTACTGGCGCGACAGCTGGTCGGAGTACCAGGTCAACTTCGACGACAAGGGCCTCGTGAAGGCCGTGGTGGGCGACCCCGTGGCGCTCAGCCGCGTGCTGGCCGCGACGCCTTAAGTTCTCGCGCGTGGACACACGCGCAATCCCCTAGAGGGTTTTGCATCGCGGGGGGCTTTTCCGCCCCTATGATTTGACCGAGTGCGGCGCCAGCGGCGTCGGTCGAATCAAAACTTTTCTGATGGAGTGACCGCGATGAAACCCGTCTCCGAACTGCTCAAGCGCCACGATTCCGCCGCCTGGCGCACCTCGCCCGACACCAGCGTGTTCGATGCGCTGGCCACGCTGGCCCGCTTCGAGGTCGGCGCGCTCATGGTGATGGACGGCGAGAAGCTCGTGGGCTTTCTCTCCGAACGCGACTACACCCGCAAGGTCGCATTGCAGGGCAAGAACTCCAAGGAGATGAAGGTCTCGGAGATCATGACGCCCGACGTGATGACCGTCACCCCGCAAACCCGCACCCGCGCCTGCATGGCGCTGATGAGCCAGCGCAAGTTCCGCCACCTGCCGGTGGTCGACGGCGAGAAGGTGGTGGGCATGATCTCCATCCAGGACCTGATGGACGACATCATCAGCGAGCACGAGCAGACCATCGACCAGCTCACCAGCTACATCCAGAGCTGAGCAAAACTGCCACATTGCGGACCCTGCCCGGCGCGTGGGTAGGGAATAGACCTACGCACGGCACGGCGCCCAAGGGCGCACAGTGGACCTTCGTTCATCCATCCAGCAGAGGGACATTGCATGCAGATTCAGGTCAATACGAGCAACGGTATCGAGAACAAGGACACGCTGGAACGCTGGGCCGACACCGAGATCAAGCAGCACCTCTCCCGTTTCGTCGAAGACGTGACGCGCGTCGAGGTGCATCTGAGCGACGAGAACCACGACAAGGCTGGTGGCGGCGACAAGCGCTGCGTGATGGAAGCGCGCCTTGCCCACCACCAGCCGCTGGCCGTCACACAGCACGGCAACACGCTGGACGAGGCCTTCCGCGGCGCGGCCGACAAGCTCAAGCGGCTGCTCGACAGCACGTTGGGCCGGCTCAACAACCACCGGGACCGCGGCTCGATTCGCAAGGACGGCGGCGGCTTCGTCGCGGAGTAGCCGCCTGCGCCGCTGCTGCTGCGCAGCCGGTCACCGGGTCTTGCGTTTCGGCGGCGGCGTGCGCGGCGTCTCCGCGGGAATGAGCGGCGGGCGGTGCCCGCTCGCCATCCAGGCGTCATAGAAGTCGATCT
Organism: Variovorax boronicumulans; assembly: GCF_030812215.1. Lineage (GTDB taxonomy): Bacteria > Pseudomonadota > Gammaproteobacteria > Burkholderiales > Burkholderiaceae_C > Variovorax > Variovorax boronicumulans_C. The sequence goes on from NZ_JAUSSG010000017.1 coordinate 34,760, forward strand.
TGCGGTCGACCAGCGTGAGCGCCTTCTTCCAGTCGGCAATGGTTTCGGTCACACGCGCGCGGTGTGCGGCGAGCAGGTCGCGGCGCTGCTGCAGCGTGGCCTTGCCCTGCAGCGCAAGCGCGGTGTATTCGCGCATCTCCGCAATCGACATGCCGGTGCGGCGCAGGCGCTCCATCAGGTCCAGCCAGCCGACGTGCAGTTCGCCGTAGAGGCGCCGGCCGCCCTCGTCGCGCGCCACGCCGGGCACGAGGCCCTGGGTCTCGTACCAGCGGATGGCGTGCACCGTGCGGCCGGTGCGCGTGGCCAGTTCGCCGATGTGGAAGGGCGTGCCCTTCACGACGGGCGCGGCCGGTGCGCTAGCTGCCGGCATGCGCGGCAACCGGCGGCGCCTCGAGCGCCTGCTGCACCAGTGCGGTGTCGAAGTACTCGGTCAGCTCTTTCACCTTGCCTCCTTCGAGTCGGTAGACGTAGCAGTAGCGGTTGTTGTAGCGCTTGCCGGCCTTGGTGGGCACGTCGCCGCTGAACAGCACCACCACCCGGTCGCCCTCGGCAATGATGCGCTCGGTCCTGCTCACGTAGGGCGCGGCGAATTGCGCGAACAGCGGCTTGATCAGCTCCTCGCGGATGGCCGCCTTGCCCGCGTAGGTGCGCGACCAGGGCGTGGTGCCCTCCAGCGTCCAGCTGGCGTCCTCGGCCAGGCTGTCGATGAAGGCCTGGCCGTTGCCCTTGTCCAGTTCGGCGTGAATGTGCTGGACCAGGGCCTTGTTGTCGATCGTGTTCATGGTTTTTTCCTCGGCAGTCGAATGAACCGGAAGTCCCGGTGAATTCATTGGAAATGCTCGAGTGCGCTCTAGGTCAAGCGCCATGAACAGGGCGGCTTTTCAGCCCTTTTCAGCCCTTGCCGACCTTCGCCGCCATGGCCTTGCCGACCTCGTTGCTGCCCTGGGTTGCGCCGCTCTGCGGCACGACCTCGCCCTCGCGCGAGGTCACCTCGGCCAGGCGCGCGGCCAGTTGCTCGGGCGCATCGGGGCCGCTGCCGAGCCAGACGCCCTGCGTCAGGGTGATGTGCGCCGCCTCGAAGACGCCGGCGCCCGCGCAGAGCACGGTGCGGTTGGGCGCATCCTGCGAGGCCAGCACCAGCATGGCGGGCACCACCGCGTCGGGCTGGAAGGCCTCGAGCATCTCCTTCGGGAACAGGTCCTCGGTCATGCGGGTGGCGGCGGTGGGTGCAAGGCAGTTCACACGGATATCGTTCTTCGCGCCCTCGATGCTCAGCGTCTGCATCAGCCCCACGAGCGCGAGCTTGGCGGCGCCGTAGTTGCTCTGGCCGAAGTTGCCGTACAGGCCCGAGGACGAGGTGGTCATCACGATGCGGCCGTACTTCTGCGCATTCATGAGCGCCCAGACGGCCTTGGTGCAGTTCACCGCGCCCATCAGGTGCACGTCGACCACCAGCTTGAAATCGGCGATTTCCATCTTGGTGAAGCTCTTGTCGCGCAGGATGCCGGCGTTGTTGACCAGGATGTCGACGCGGCCCCAGGCGTCCACCGCCTGCTGCACCATGGCCTGCACCGCCTCGAAGTCGGTCACCGATGCGCCATTGGCGATGGCCTCGCCGCCGGCCGCCTTGATCTCGTCGACCACCGCCTGCGCGGCGCTCACCGAGCCGCCGGAGCCGTCGCGCGCGCCGCCCAGGTCATTGACCACCACCTTGGCGCCGCGCGCCGCCAGGGCCAGCGCATGCTGGCGGCCGAGGCCCCCGCCCGCGCCGGTCACGATGGCCACGCGGCCCTTGAAGTCGATGCTGTTGCTCATGAGTCGCTCTCTCTGCTGCTTTCGTTTGGGGGAGTGTCTGCGCCTTGCCGCTGTGCGGCAGCGTGGCGTTTTACCCCAAAAGAGCGTGGCGGCAGCGCCGGAGGCAGAGGGTGCCAGTCACCCGGGCGACGGCTGCATGGTGGCGCAGTACGCCACCAGCTGGTCGAGCTCGGCCGACTTGTCGAAGAAGGCGTCGGCGCCCAGTTGGGTCGAGCGATCGCGCATGTCGGCCGTGGCGTAGTTGCTGAGCACCACCACCTTCTGGTGCGGCGAGCGGTTGCGGCAGGCGTTGATCACGCCCAGTCCGTTGCCCCGCTTGAGGAACAGGTCGACGATGGTCAGGTCCCAGCCGTCACGGTGCTGGCCCAGCCAGGCGACGGCTTCTTCCTCGGTGCTGGCGGAGGCCACCACTTGCGCATCGGCCACGTCCTCCAGAAATCCGACGAGGTTCTCGCGGATCACGGGGCTGTCTTCGACGAGATAGGCCTTGAACGTCATGATGAAACCAGGGAGGCGGAACTTGCGCTGTGCATGCAACGCATCCTCGCAGTGCGGACATCGTGCGCGGTGGGCCATGCGGTCCAATGCCTGTAGGCCATAGGCCACCGCCACTGTCGTCTGAGGATGGTGCCGCCGAAGGACGCCGGACGCCTCGGCGCCTTGATGCCTCGCTCTTGCGATCAGGCCGCGACGGCCATCCGGCCCCGCGCCATGCCCAGGCGCGCGGGCGAGACGTACTGCTCGCGGTAGATCTCGAAGGGCATGGTGTCGGCCGCCTCGATGCGCTTTTGCTCCTGGATCGACTCGGCGGTCATGCGCTCGAACCCGGCCTGCTGCTCGTCCGAGAACGGCAGGGCCAGCAGCGCGGCGCGGGTCTGCTCCGACTGCGCGCGCACGAAGCCGATGAACGAGTTGCCGTGCTGCTGCTCGATGGCCGCGAGCACGCGGGCCGAGGGCAGGCTGTCGGGGTTCTGCAGCGCGGCCCGCGCGGCATTCACCGCGTCGGTGTGCAGCGTGCCGCCCTGCGCCGCGTCGAGCGCGGCGGCGATGGGCAGGCACTCGTCGACCAGCTCGATGCCCCAGTCGGTCAGCGTCGCTTCGCGGCCACCGCGCGACAGGCGCAGGCCCGGTTCGCGGCCGCGCGCGGCGGTCAGGTGCTGGTTGCGCGCGAGGTCGGCGATTTCCTCGGGGGTGTCGTCGGGGCTGTCGCTCAGGAGGCAGTGCAGCAGGAAGACGTCGATGAAGCGCATGGTCTGCGCGTTGATGCCAACGGTCTCGAAGGGGTCGAGGTCCATGAGGCGCACCTCGACGTATTCGACGCCCCGCTCGCGCAGCGCATGCAGCGGACGCTCGCCGGGGTTGATCACGCGCTTGGGGCGGATCGTGCCGTAGAACTCGTTCTCGATCTGCAGCAGGCTGGTGCCCAGCTGGTTGTAGTCGCCGCCCAGGTTGCGGATGCCGATGGCCTCGTAGGCCGGCCAGGGGCGCGTGAGCGCGTCCTGCAACGAGGCACCGTAGCCCTCCAGGCTGTTGTAGCTCACGGCCAGCGAGGCCTGCGCATCGCTCTGGTAGCCCAGGCGCCCCATGCGCAGCGAGGTGCCGTGCGGCATGAACATGCTGCCGTCGCCCAGCGGCTGCAGCTCGTGCGGGCGGCCCGCGACGAAGCTCGAACACAAGGCCGGCGAGGCGCCGAACAGGTACAGCAGCAAGAAGGCGTGGCGGCGGAAATTGCGGATCAGCGCGAAGTACTGTTCGCTCGACACGTCGGGCAGCGACCAGTTGTAGTGAATGCCAGAGATGGTCTGCATGCGGCGGCCATAGCGGTGGCTCAGGCCCATGCGATAGACGCTCTTGGCGCGGCCCACGTTCGAAGAGCCGTAGCGCCCGATGGGAATGGTCTCGTCGGTCGGCAGGCCGCAAGGCATGCTGGAGACCCAGAGGCGCTCGTCGCCCAGCTGGTCGAGCACGCGGTAGGTGAACTGGTGGACCCGGGTCAATTCCTCGAGCGCCGATTCGACGCCGGCGTGCACGCCCGTGATGAGCTCGAGCTGCGATTCGCTGAAGTCGGTCGTGATGTGCGGATGCGTGAGCGCCGAGCCCAGCGCCGCCGGATGCGGCGTCAGCGCGAGCTTGCCGTCGGGCAGCGCGCGCAGGCTTTCCTTCTCGATGCCGCGTCGCATGCCGTGGAGGCGTGCGGCTGAAAGTGCACCCAACCTCTCCTGCAATCTGTTGCTCATATTGTTATGACCCATCAATCTTCTGAGGGGCTGGAAGGTAGCACGGGAGAGCGGGCACTGCTTGCGCAGGGAATCCCGTTTCCGGCTAGGTTCTCGCCCGCTATTTTTTTGATAGCTCCCTGCATAGGCACCATGCGGGCCAAAGGCCTTTTCAGTAGAGAAAAATTCGGGTCAGGTGTGGCCGGCCCGCAGGTCTATCTCGTCCGACTGGTAGACGTGGATCTCCGGCGTGCCGTCGGCCATGGCGGCCAGCGCCTTGCCGAAGGCGCGCGAGGCATCGACGCCAAAGTGCGCCTGAAGTGCGGGCATGTCGCTCCAGCGCTCCACGAAGGTCAGGCGCAGCGGGTCTTGCACGTCGGTCGTCACTTCGTGCGAGATGCAACCGGGCTCGGCGCGCGAGCGCAGCACGTGCTCCACGCTGATGGCCAGCATCGCCTGCAGGGTGTCGGGCTTGGCGAGGGCGTGTCCGATGACGAGGATCATGGGCTGTCTCCTTCTCTTTTCCTTCTCCGTCTGTCGCGTGGCTTGCCAAAGCGGCCTGTTCTTCAGCCGAGCACGCGCAGCAGGAAAGCATTCAGGTCGTCGATTTCTTCCATGCAGACCGAGTGCGCCATCGCGTAGTCGTGCCACTCGACGGTATAGCCCAAGGCGATGAGCGCGTCACGCGACTGCGTGGCCCTTGCCAAGGGCACCATCGGGTCCTGCCGGCCATGGCCGAGGAACACGGGCGTCTCGTGGTTGGCCGCATGGCGCTCGGCCGCGGTGCTGGCCGCCAGCGGCAGCCAGCCCGAAAGGCCGACGATGCCGGCCAGGCGCTCGGTATGGCGCAGCCCGGTCAGCAGCGCCATCGCGCAGCCCTGCGAGAAGCCGGCCACCACGATGCGGTTGGCGGGAATGCCCCGGGCCTTTTCGTTGGCGATCAGCGCCTCGATGGTGGCCTGCGAGCGGCGCAGGCCCGCGGCGTCTTCCTGCACATTGAAATCGGGGCCGGCAATGTCGAACCAGGCCGGCATCTGGTAGCCGTTGTTCAGGGTGACCGGAATCACCGGCGCGTTGGGGAACACGAAGCGCACCGGTCCAACCTCGGAAAGGTCCAGCTCGCTTGCAATCGGCACGAAGTCGTTGCCGTCGGCGCCCAGGCCGTGCATCAGGATCACGGAGGCGGTGGGGTTCGGGGCGGTTTCGATTTCGATGGGAAGGCGGGACATGGTCGGGCAAAGGTATTCAAGGATTCGGATGGCCTCACCTTAGCGCATTCGGGCGGTCGGCTGACTTGCGCAGCGTGCCTTCGCGCCCAAGATGGGCTGAAACAAAAGGAAAGAAGCGCGTGAGCCATTCCCCTCCCCTGGTCGAGATCAAGCTGTCCGGCGTGGTGCTGGTCTGCGGCGATTGCGAAGAGCGCAGCGACGGCCCCACGAAACTCAAGGCGAAACAGGTCCGCAAGGAACTCAAGCGCGATCTGGTGCATGTGCCGGGGCGCCTGCGCGTCGTGCAATCGACCTGCCTGGGCCTGTGCCCCAAGAAGGCGATGGCGCTGGTCGCCGTGGCGGGCGGGCATGCGCCGATGGCGGCCGAGGCGTGCCGCGACGACGATGTCGCGGATTTCGCCAAGGCGCTGGCCCGCTCGATTCGCTAGCCGGCTGGTTCGGCCTTGATGCCGGTCGCCTTCACGATCTGCGCATGGCGCTCGTACTCGGCCGACACCTGCTGCCGGAACTGCCGCTGCGGAAAGCCCGTGGCCTCGATGCCCTGCAACGCGAGATCGGCGCGGGCAGCAGGCGTCGGCACGATGCGCCGGGCATTCAGCTGCATCCGGGCATGAGCACGCGCTTCAAGCCGGCATTGCACGCAGCGCATCGAGTTCGCGATAGAAGCCATCGACCTGTTGCTGTGCCGTGTCCTGCATCGCCGCGTTGCGGCGCGCGCAGCTCACGGCATCTTCCATCGCGCCCGCTTCGCCGACCTTGCGCGAGGCGTCCTGCACGAAGCGGCACATGGGGTAGCGGCGCTCGCCGAAGGCTTTCAGGGTATCTTCGTTGATGCCGTTCGCCGCGAGCATCCGGGCCAGCACCACCGCGTCTTCCACGGCCATCGCGCCGCCCTGCCCCATGAACGGCGTCGAGGCGTGCGCCGCATCGCCGATCAGCAGCACGCGGCCCGCGTGCCAGGGCAGCGGCGCCTGCACCTCCTCGACGGCGGTATAGAGCACTTCCGAATTCGCCGAGAGCTCGTCGAGAAACCGCCGCGCCGGCCCGCCGAATTCCGCGAACCGCTCGCGCATCAGCGCGGGCCATTGCTCCCGCGGATACCAGCGGTCCGCAGGCTCGCTCACCGTGCCGAAGATGTAGAGCCTGTCGTCGCTGATCGGCATGATCCCGAGCCGCTTGCCGATGCCCATCATCATGATCTTGGCGTCGAGCGTGCGCGGCCGCTCGTGCACGCTGCGCCACACGCCGAAGCCGGTGTAGCGCGGCATCACGGGTCCGCACACGGCCTCGCGAACCTGCGAGCGGATGCCGTCGGCGCCGACGACGAGATCGAAACGCCGCGTCGATCCGTCGGACAGCGAGACCTCCGCGTGATCGCTGCCGCTTGGCGAATGGATCTTTTCCACCGTCGTCGCCAGCCGGATATCGACGCCGAGCGCATCGAGCCGGCCCGCGAGGATGCGGTGCATCTCCGCGCGCTTGATGCCCAGGATCGGCGCCGCGCCACCTTGCGAGCGCGGATAGAACACATCGACGATAGGCGCGCCAAGGTGGTCGAGGTAGACATTGCGCCCATCCGCGATGCCGAAGCCCGCATCGAGGATCTGCGGCAGCACGCCGACGCTGCGCAGCGCCTCCAACCCATTGCTGTAGATGAAGATGCCCGAACTCTGGAAGCGCCATTCGGCCTGCTTCTCGACCAGCGTGACCCGCATGCCCTTGGCGGCCAGCGCGATGGCGGCCGAGCAGCCCGCGATGCCGGCGCCGACGATCAGTATCTTGTGATGTGTTGTTGTTGCGGTCATGGGCAGCCTCAGAGTTGCGTGCGCACGGACCACAGCTCCGGAAAGAACCGGTGATCCACCACGCTGCGCAGCCACCCCACGCCGGCAGAGCCGCCCGTGCCCGGCTTGAAGCCGAGGATGCGCTCGACCGACACGAAGTGCCGCCAGCGGTATTGCGAGAACACGTCGGCAATGTCCATCAGCGCTTCGCCGAGCCGGTAGAGATCGTTCTCCGGCGTCGGATCGCCGTACACCCAGAGCCACGCGGCCTCGACGCCCGGGTTCACCGCATAGGGTGCCGACCAGTCGCGCGACAAGGCCTCGGGCGGCACCGCGATGTCCCGGCGGTGCAGCAGCGCGAGCACATCGTCGTAGAGGCTCGGCGAATTCAGCGCGCGCTCCATATAGGGCCACACGTCGGGATTGTTCGCATGCGCGCGCGCGAGCGGCACCGACTTGTTGCCCAGGACGAACTCCACATGCCGGTACATGTACGACTGCTGCCCCGAGGCGATGCCCAGCGTGTTGCGGAACTGGTTGAATTCGTGCGGCGTGATGGTGGAGAGCACGTCCCAGGTCTTGCCCAGGAACTCCAGCAGCGCGCGCACCCGCGGCACCAGCTGCAGCGCGCCGGCCACGTCGTCGGCGCGGATGCGCGCCTGCATGTTGACCAGCTCGTAGTGGATGGCCTTGAAGGTCAGTTCCTTGCAGTGCGTGATGCACATGAAGACCATCTCGTCGTGGCCTTCGCTGCGCATGTGCTGGATGCTCAGCAGCAGGTCGTTGCGCTGATGCTCAAGGTACGGGTTGCTGCGGCCTTCGAACTGGAGCAGCGGCTCGCCGTCGGTGTTCTTCACCGTGGCTTCGCGTTGCTGGTTGTCGCCGGACGCGATCGACTTGACGAGGGAGTTTTCGAGCGCCGGATTGCGCACTTCGGGAATGACTCGGTGGCGTTGGATGGGCATGCGCCGATTGTTCGGCGCGCCTGCGGCCGCCTCAACCTCCGGCACGCCGGATTTGGGCACCGATCGTCCGGTGCACGTTGATCAGTTGGATTCGGGGCTGCCGTGCCGCCGCGCGTAGGCGCTGGGCGTCATGCCCGTCCAGCGCTGGAAGGCGCGCGAGAACGCCTTTTCCGAGGCATAGCCCACCGCCTCGGCCACCTGGTGCAGGCTCAGTTGCCGGTTCTTGAGCTTCTCGGCCGCCAGCGTCATGCGGTAGGAGCCGAGGTAATGCATCGGCGTCACGCCCACCAGCGCGCGAAAGCGCTCGCTGAAGATGGTGCGCGACAGATAGCTGGCCTGCGCCAGCGTGGCCACCGACCACGGGTGCTCGGGCCGCTCGTGCATCAGCGACATCGCGCGGGCGATGCTTTCGTCGTCGAGGCCGCGCAGCTGGCCGGCCTGCTGCGCATGGTCGGCCGGGGGCTGGGCATACAGGTGCTCGCAGAGGATGTGCACCAGCAGCAGGTCGGCCATGCGCGCCGCCGAGAGCTGCCAGCCCGGCCGCTGCGCGATGGTTTCGTTCACCAGCGACTCCATCGCCTGCGCGAGCGACGCGGTGGTGGGAATCTGCGCCCGCCGCAGCACGATCAGCGGCGGCAGGCTGGCCATGATGGAGCCCAGGCCCTCGGCGGGCATCCACAGGTGCAGCGAGAACAGCTCGGTCGCCGCGCCGCCCCCGCCGTGCGAGAACACGATCGGATGATCGCCATGCCGGCCGACCGAGTGGGCGGTGATCAGGTCGCGAAAGGGTTCGGCCTCCAGCCCCGGCGCGGAGGACACGGTGTGCGCGCCGCCCTGCGGCAGCATCGCGATGTCGTGCGGCGCCACGGCCACCGGCTCTGCGCCGTCCACCGCAATCCAGTACGGCGCGCCGGTGCACATGCGGATCAGCGGGCCATCGACGCCGGTCGAATGCAGTGCCCACGGCGCGGAAAGCGAGAAGCGTGCGGTGACCGCGCGTTCGGACTTGTACGTCGCAAGCACATGGCTGAGTACGTCGCCGCCCCGCTCTGTGTCCATGCTGTTCGTGTCGCCCGGTGATCTGGAATGCCGGCGATTATCTGGCATGGCAACCGGGCGGATTGCAGGCGATTTTTCGTTGCTTTACACAAGCGGCCCGGGGATGCAACACAATGGCGTTTCCCATGAAGACCCCGACCCCGCACCCGAAGCCCCCGCTCGCCGCCGCTGCCTTCGACAGCGAAACCCTGTTGCGCGAAAGCGGCCTGCGCGTGACACGCGCCGCCCAGACGGTGCTGGAGCTGCTCCGGCACACCTCCCAACCCCTGACGCACGAAGAAGTGGCCGCGGCCTACACCACCGCCACGGGCGAAGCCCCCGACCGCGTGACCATCTACCGCGTGCTCGACCGCCTCGTCGAAGCGGGCCTGTGCGATCGCCGCGTGGGCGCCGACCGGGTCAACCGCTTCGCATGGCACGTCGAGGCGGCATCGGGCAACACCTTCGAATGCGACCAGTGCCACAAGGTGCTGGCGTTGCCGTCGGACCCCGAACTGCCCAAGGTGATGGGCCGGCTCGGGCGGGCGCTGCGCAAGCAAGGCATCGACACCCGCCACACCGCGCTCACCTTGCACGGCACCTGCGGCGACTGCTCGCGATAGACCTGTTCAGACGTTCCAGGACGGGAACGGATCGGGCAGGTTCTGCCACCACGAAGGGCCGAAGCGCATTTCGCTTTCGGTGAGCAGGCAGGCATCCAGCCGCGCACGCAATGCCGCCTCGTCCATGCCGATGCCAATCAGCACCAGTTCCTGCCGCGCATCGCCCGTGGCGGGGTCCCAGTTGTTGGTGATCAACTCCAGCGCGTCGAGGTCGGTCGGCCAATGCTCGCGCGGCACCGCCGCCCACCAGAAGCCCGCAGCGCCGTAGCGGCAGGCGCCGCCGGCCTGCGACCACGAACCGGCACGCGTGGGGCGGCTCGCGAGCCAGAAGAATCCCTTGGAGCGCACCACGCCCTCCCACTCGCTTTGCACCAGGTCCCAGAAGCGCTTCGGATGAAACGGCAGGCGCGAGCGATAGACAAAGCTGCGAATGCCGTATTCCTCGCTCTCGGGCACATGCTCGCCGCGCAGCTCGGCGAGCCAGCCCGGCGCCTGCTCCGCCTGCTCGAAATCGAAGAGGCCGGTGTCGAGCACGCGGTCTAGCGCGACGCGGCCGAACTCCGACACCTCGATGCGCGCACGCGGATTCAAGCTCCGCAATATCGCCATCAGCCGCTCGCGCTCCTCGGCCGTGACGAGGTCGGTCTTGTTGACCACCAGCACGTCGCAGAACTCGATCTGCTCGATCAGGAGATCGACCACCGTGCGCGTGTCTTCGTCGCCGAGCGACTGGCCGCGCTGGCCCAGGCTGTCGGGCGAGCCGTAGTCGCGCAGGAAGTTGAAGGCATCGACCACCGTCACCATGGTGTCCAGCCGCGCCACGTCGGCCAGGCTCTTGCCGTCCTCGCCCGCGAAGGTGAAGGTCTCGGCCACGGGCAGCGGCTCGGAGATGCCGGTGGACTCGATCACCAGCTGGTCGAAGCGGCCCTCCTTCGCGAGGCGGTTCACCTCGATCAGCAGGTCTTCGCGCAGCGTGCAGCAGATGCAGCCGTTGCTCATCTCCACCAGCTTCTCGTCGGTGCGCGAGAGCTGCGCGCCGCCGTCGCGCACGAGCGCCGCGTCGATGTTGACCTCGCTCATGTCGTTGACGATGACCGCCACGCGGCGCCCCTCGCGGTTGTGCAGGATGTGATTGAGCAAGGTGGTCTTGCCGGCGCCTAGGAAGCCGGACAGGACGGTGACGGGGAGGCGTGAGGTCATGGGGCGTACGCTATATGTGCAACAGAATTGCATTATATTGACCAATCGCAACAAGGTTGCGATTCAGGCGCCCCAGGGGCCGAAGACATCGGAAGCCCGGATGGTGTGCCAGTCCTCGGGCAATTCGCCATCGCTGGAAATCACCCCTCCGCCTGCGGTCCGGGTCCGGGGGAGGATTTCCGCCACACCGGGCACCCCGTTTCGCGCGGGGACTGCCGCCGGGAAACGCACCGCCTCCTACAAACAAGGGAGGCAAGACGTCCGCTTTTCGTGACAATGTGCAACTCAAAAGCCTGTCACACAAGCACAACAGAATCAGGGACGGCAAGCGATCGAGCCATCCGTTGCGAGGAGAGTTTCATGACTTCCAACGACGAGCGCAAACTGCATCCGCGCCTGCGCCTCCTGAAGAACCGCAGCGATCCGGTCAATGCGACCGGCGCCCTGTTCTCCGCCCGCATTGCCAGCGGGATGGTCCTGGATGCGTCGTCCCTCGGCACCGACGCCATGCGAACGCTGCAGGCCTGCGAGAGCTTTGCATGCGGCGAATCGGCGGGCGACACCGTTCCCGTGCGAGCGCGCCCGCCACGGCGTCCGAAGCTCACCGAGACCGGGCTCGCGAGCGAAGCCTATGTCAACGTGTTCGTCGAGACGGTCAATGCGGAGCCCGGCACGCCCAATGCGGCCGACACCGTCGCGGGTGCGATCGAAGAGATCGTGCGGCATGCGGTGCTGCCTGCCGAGGTCTCGCGGCAGGTGCTCCCGCGGCGCAACTTCATCTCGGCCACCGTCCCGGTGGAGTCGCTGCCGGCCATCTCGGCCATTCCGGGTGTCACGTTCGTGCATTCGGCCGAATCGCTGAGCTTCTCGCTTCCGCTGGCCGTGGCTGCCAAGGGCGCCAGGCCCACGCCGCGAACCGTCCAGGTGGCCGGCAAGCGCCAGACCGGCGAAGGGGTGCTGATCGGCATCATCGATGTGCAGGGTTTCGACTTCGCCCATCCCGATTTCCTGGACGACGACGGCAACACGCGCTTCGTGGCGATCTGGGACCAGGGCGGCGACTTCCGCGCCCCACCCCACCCCTACCGGTACGGCGCGGAGTTCACCGAGCAGAGGCTGCGTGCCGCCGTGGCCGCAGGGCGTTCCGGAGGAATTCCCGCGGTCGATCTGGAGCGCCAGTCGCAGCGGATGCCGGGGTCGCACGGCACGCACGTCGCCAGCATCGCGGCGGGACGCCACGGCGTCTGCCCCGGCGCGAAGATCGCCGGCGTATCGATCTCCCTGCCGATGCCAGCGGACGAGCGCGAGGAAAGGCGCTGGACCTTCAGCGACTCTTCCCGCATCGTCGACGCCATCGAATACCTCTATGCGCAGGGCACGCGGCTCGGCCTGCCGGTGTCCATCAACATCAGCCTGGGCACCAACGGCGGCCCGCACGACGGCTCCAACGGGCCGTGCCGCTGGGTCGATTCGTCGCTGAGCACGCCGGGGCGCGCGATCAGCATCGCCGCCGGAAATGCGGGCCAGGAGGCCGGGGCGACGCCCGACGACCTGGGGTGGGTCATGGGGCGCATCCACACCATGGGCCAGGTGAAGTCGCGCGGCCTGAGCACGGACCTCGAGTGGGTCGTGGTGGGCGACGGCATCGCCGACGTCTCCGAAAACGAGCTGGAGATCTGGTACAGCCCGCAAGACCGCTTCACCATCGCCGTACAGCCGCCGGGCGCCACGACGTGGATCACGGCCGGCCCGCGGCAGTTCGTCGAGAACAAGCGCCTGGAGAACGGGACTGTCCTGTCGATCTACAACGAGCTGTACCACCCGGTCAACGGCGACAACTACATCGCCCTGTACCTGTCTCCCAACCTGAATCCCGACACGTTCGCGCCGGTGGCGCCCGGCGTCTGGAAGATCCGGCTGCACGGCGACGAGATCCGCTCGGGCCACTTCCACGCCTGGATCGAGCGGGACGATCCGATGGAGCTGGACCGCCGAGAAAACCTGCGCGCCTTCCGCTTTCCCTCGTTCTTCTCCAGGACGAGCAACGTCGACTCGCACTCGATCGGCTCGCTCGCCTGCGCGCATCGCGTGCTGGGGGTGGCGAATGTCGACGCGGCGGCGGGGCGCATCAACGTTTCCAGCAGCCAGGGGCCGACCCGCGAGGGCCGCAGCAAGCCGGACATCGCGGCGCCGGGCACCGACATCGTGGCGGCCAATGGGTTCGGCGACGACGAGCTCTGGGTCCGCATGACGGGCACCAGCATGGCGAGCCCCTACGTCTGCGGCGTGGTGGGGCTGATGCTCGCCGCCAAGCCGACGCTGAACGCCTCGCAATGCCAGGGCATCCTCAAGCGCACGGCCAAGCCCCTGCCTTCGCACGGCTACGAATGGCGCAACGATGCGGGATTCGGGGTGATCGACGCCGAGGCCGCCATCCTCGAAGCGCTGGTGTTCGACCAACGAGACGAACGCAGGTGAAGGGAGGAACACGCCATGAAGATCCATGTTTTCCAGTCCGAGCAGGGTGACTGCCTCATGGTCGAGGACGCGGCCGAAGCGCACCGCATCCTGTGCGACGGCGGCACGCCGACGGCCATGCGCAGGAACATCGCCACCGAACTCGGCACGTGGCGGGAGGCGGGCAAGGCGATCGACCTCGCCTACATCTCGCACATCGACAGCGACCACATCGGGGGTATCGCCGTCCTGCTGGACCTGATGATGCAGTGGAAGGTGTTCGACTTCCACCAAGAGGCGGGCGACCCGTCGTCCGAGCCGCAGTTGCCCCGGACGCCCGAGATTCATCGCATCTGGCACAACGCGTTCCGGGACCTGATCACGGACAACGTCGGCGACATCGAGGAACTGCTGGCCGCCAGCGCCCCCATGCTGCAGGCCAGCCAGGTGCCGGACCTGGTGCACCTGGGCCACGAGTACGCGCAGATCGCGACCTCGGTGAAAGAAGCGCTCACGGTGTCGCGCCTCATCAAGCCGGAGCGGCTGGACATTGCGCTCAACGCCCTGGAAGCCACGCCGGATCATTCGGGCAAGCTGCTGATGGCGCGCCCGGACCAGGCGGCCGAGACCATCGGAGGACTGACGGTCAGCATCCTGTGCCCGACGCCCAAGGAGCTCAGGGCCTTGCGAAAAGGCTGGGACCACTGGCTGCGCGACAAGAAGAACCGCCAGACCGCCCGCGAGGTCCGCGACCTCTACGCCGGCCAGCTCGAGGCCAGCGCCGGGGCCCATGGCCTCAACCCGATCGACCTGCACGAATGGGAGGGCGTCGCGGCCTACAAGAACGTGACGGCGCCCAACGTGGCCTCCACCGTGCTGCTCGTGGAGGAGGACGAAAAGACGCTGCTGCTGACCGGCGACAACCACCCCGACATGATTCTTGCGGGCCTGAAGAGCGGCGGCCATCTGGGCGAAAGCGGCGGCATCCACCTCACGGTGCTGAAGTATCCGCACCATGGGTCCGAGCACAACGTCTCTTCCGATTTCACCCGCAAGGTATCGGCCGACCACTACATCTTCTGCGGCGACGGCTCCAACACGAACCCGGAGATCGAAGTCCTGGAAGAGATGCTCGCGGCGCGGGTCGATCCCGCGGGCAAGCGGGCGGTGGCCCCCGAAGCCGCGGGGCGTTCGTTCAAGTTCTGGTTCAGCACGTCACCGGCCCTGCAGACGCCCAGCGCCAAGCGGGACCACATGAAAGCCGTCGAAAAATGGGCCCAACGCAAGGCCGCCCAGCATGCAGGCGTGTTCAGCTTCGAGTTCAGCGACACCCCCTGCATGACCATCGCGCCCTAGCGCGCATGCCAAGGTGCCGGCGCTCTACATCTCGAAGGCCTTCACCTGCCTTCCGTCGATGTCGGTGAAGCCGTACGCCTTCGCCAGATCGGCCACGCGCAGCACCTCCCCGGTTCTCGCCATCACCTGCGGGTCGCCCGCCAGCGCCGCCACCGCACGCCCCAGGTAGCGCGGCGACTCGGTGCTCGCAAGCGCCGGCCGCTCCCGCCAGTGCGCCTCGTCGGTCTTGTGGCCGGCCAGCACGAATTCGGTGCGCATCCAGCCCGGCGACACGGCGACCGATGCCACGCCATGCGGCTTGAGCTCCTCGGCCATGCCGAAGGCCAGCCGCGTCATCGAGGCTTTTGCCAGGTCGTAGAAGAGATTGCCCTTCATGTAGCGGCCGCGGTCCCAGAAGGTGGTGGTCACGATCAGTCCGTGCTTCTGGCGCACCATCAACGGCGCGGCCGAGCGGCTGGCCACGAGGTGGTTGCGCACGCCGCGGTCGAACATCGAATCCCAGTTCGCGAGCGGGTGTTCCCAGAAAGGCGCATCGAACACGCCGGTGAAGGTCTCGTGGCCACCCCATGCGTTGTTCACGAGCAGGTCGATGCGGCCGGCCTCGCGCTCGACCTGCGCGAAGAGCGCCTTCACATCGTCTTCATGGGTGTGGTCGCAGCGCACGGCGATGCCGCGTCCGCCCATGCGCGTGACCTCGTCGGCGGTGTCGTCGATGCTGCCGGGAACGGCCGGCAAGTCCGACAACGCCAGCAACTGGCCGTAGGTGTCCGCGGGTTGCGCGCGCGTGCTGCGGCCGGTGACGTACACCGTGGCGCCGGCCGCGCCCAGCTCCATCGCGATGCCGCGCCCCGCGCCGCGGCTGGCGCCCGTGACCACCGCGATGCAGTCCTTCAGCGGGCGGTTCGTGTTCTCGTTCTGCGTCATCCAGTGCTCCTTGGTTCGAACGCCGACGAAGATAGTGCGCCCTCAGCCAGGCGTCTTGGAAGAACCCGAAATCGCGTGCCCCATGAACTCGGTCGGCGTGACGCCGCAGAGCGCGCGGAATTCGTTGACCAGGTGCGACTGGTCGTAGAAACCGCTCTCGACCGCGACGTCGGCCCAGGCGGGCGCGGACTGCAGCCGCAGCGCGCGCAAGCAGTCGTGCAGCCGCGCGAGCCGCGCCCAGGCACGCGGCGACAGCCCGACGTGCGCATGAAAGAGCTGCTGCAGCCGCCGCTCGCCGACACCGACGGCCGCAGCCACATCGCGCAGAGGTTTCCGGCCGCCCGATTCGGCGATGAGGCGGGCCGCGCGCGTCGCGGCGGCGTGAACGGCACCGCCGCCATCGCGCAGCCGGCGCTCGAGCGCGGACTGGAGCAATGTCGCCCGCGCGGCATCGTCGGGTGCCTCGGCCATGCGCGCCAGCAGTTCGGCCGCACCGCCCTGCCAGAGTTCGTCCAGGTGAATGGCCCGGCCCGCAATCTCGCCGGCCGGCAGGCCCAGCAGCACGGCCGCCGCGCCGGGCCGCAGCGTGACGGAGATGCCCTCCACGGTGTCGCGCATGCGCACCACGACCGGCGCGGCAGCGGCGCCGATCGCCTCCACCGGCAGCCCGGCCCCATCGCCCGCGGAAGGCGCATTGCCGAGGTTGAAGACCAGGCGCACCGCGCCATCGGGCAGCACGCGTTCATGCACCTCGTGCCCCGCGGCGAAGGTCTCGCGGTACAGCAGGATGTGGGAGACATGCGCCTGCAACGCCGCGCGCACCGGCATCGCGCGCAGCGTTCCGGCGGGCACACCCGATTCCGGCCCGTGCAGCGGGTCGTCGTCCAGTCGAAGGAAGAGGCGTTCGCCCATCGGCCGATTGTGTTGAAAAACCCGGCCGGGCGCGAGTCGGCCGCGCTGGCGGAAAATCGTCCGCTCGCATGTCTTCCGCCACCGCCCTCCCCGTTCTCTATTCGTTCCGCCGCTGCCCCTATGCAATGCGCGCCCGGCTTGCGTTGATCGCGAGCGGCACGCGCTGCGAGCTGCGCGAGGTCGTGCTGCGCGACAAGCCCGCCGAGATGCTGGCCGCATCGCCCAAGGGCACGGTGCCCGTGCTGGCGATGGCCGACGGCACGGTGATCGAGCAGAGCCTGGACATCATGCGGTGGGCCCTGCGGCGCAACGATCCGCAGCGCTGGCTGCAACCCGAAGCCGGCACGCTCGACGAACTGCTCGCGCTGGTGGCCACCTGCGATGGCGACTTCAAGCCGCAGCTCGACCGCTACAAGTACCCCAGCCGATTCGACGACGCGGAACATGCGGCGCGCGAGCGCGGTGCAGCGTTCCTGCGCGATCTCGAAGCCCGGCTCTCGGTGTCACCTCATCTGGCCGGCGCGCACGCGACTTTGGCCGATGCCGCCCTCATGCCCTTCGTGCGCCAGTTCGCGATGGTCGATGCCGCATGGTTCGATGCGCAGCCCTGGCCGCGCCTGCACGCCTGGCTGTCCGCGTGGACCGCCTCGGATCTGTTCGCCCGCGCCATGTTCAAGTACGCGCCGTGGAAGGCGGGGGAACGGGGCATCGACTTTCCCGCGCCCTAGACGCCCATCGCAGCCGCCGAAGCGCGCTGGATGCATTCGATGAAATGCTGCGCCGCCGGCGTCGACCGCTGCCCTCGCCGCCGCACCACGCACACGTTCAGCGTGGGGAGCGTTTCCACCACGTCGATGCGCCGGATGCCGTGCCGCTTGAACGTCAGCTTGACCAGCGGCTCGACGAAGAGGCCGATCAGGTCCATGTGACCCACGAGCCCGAGCGCCACCGTGACCGACTGCCCCTGGATGATGCGGGCCGGCGGCGGCAGGCCCAACGGCGTGAAGAGCGGCGAGACAGCCTCGCGCCCGCGGTGGTCGTCGCCCGGGAGGATCCATTCGCCGGCGTACAGGTCGTGCAGCGACCGCGCATCCCGCAGCGGGTGGCGCTCGCGCAGGCCCACCACCAGCCGCACCGGGAACAGCTCCAGCGCCTCGAACTGCGCATCGAGCGTGCCGGGCACCACGTGGGCCACCGCGAAATCGAGAAACCCGTCGCGCAGCCGCGCGAGCATCCAGGGCAGCACCGCCTCGCTGAACTGCACATCGACCGCGGGCAGGCGCATGTGGAAATCCTTGAAGGCCGCGGGCAGCACGGTGAGCGCGAACGAGGCGCTCACCGCCATCGACACCGAGCCGGTCGCGCCGTCGCGAATCTGCGCGATCTCGTCGCGGGCGCGCGCCATGTCGGCCAGCAGCAGCCGCGCGCGCGGCGCGAAGGCCTTGCCGAACTCGGTGAGGCGCACGCCCTTGACGCTGCGCTCCACCAGTGGCGCGCCCACCTCGCGCTCGAGCTCGCGCACGATCTTGGTCACTGCCGGCTGCGAAAGCCCCAGGACGCGCGCGGCGGCGCGGATGCTCATCTGCTCGACCACCGCCACGAAGGCGTGCAACTGATTGGGCTTCATCGCTCAAGGCACCGGGTTATGACAACCAAAAGTTATCGTTATCGCCCAATTATTGTCTTTTCATGACAGCACCAAGTCTCTAGCATCCGCCGCGGTCGAACGACCTTCCAACCAGATCACACACCAAAGCACAACTGGAGAGACATGAGCATCCCAAGCACGCAGCCCTCGTCCGCCCGCAGGCGGCAGACCATCGTGGCCACCACCATCGGCAACGGGCTCGAGTTCTTCGACTTCACGGTGTATGGGTTCCTTGCGCTCGTGATCGGCAAGCTCTTCTTTCCCACCTTCAATTCATACGGCCAGCTCTTGCTGACGGTGGCCAGCTTCGGCGTCGGTTTCATCATGCGGCCGCTGGGCGGCATCGTGATCGGCGCGTATGCCGACCGCGCGGGCCGCAAGAAGGCCATGACGCTCACCATCTTCCTGATGGCGCTGGGCTGCGCGCTCATCGCCTTCACGCCCACCTACGCGGCCATCGGCGTCGCGGCGCCCATCGTCATCGTGCTGGCGCGGCTCATCCAGGGCTTCTCGGCCGGCGGCGAAGTGGGCGCATCGACCACGCTGCTGGTGGAGCACGCCACGCCCGCCAACCGCGGCTACATGGCGAGCTGGCAGTTCGCGAGCCAGGGCCTGGGCGTGATGCTCGGCGCCGTGGTGGTGGGCGGCCTCACCTTCTCGCTCACGCCCGAGGCGATGCAGAGCTGGGGCTGGCGCGTGCCGTTCATCATCGGCATGCTGATCGCGCCGGTGGGCATGTACATCCGCCGCCATCTCGAAGAATCGCTGCACATCTCGCCCGAGCAGGCCGCCGCGCCGCGCGAGAGCAGCCTGAAGATCGTCTGCACGCAGCACGGCAAGACGGTGCTGGCCGCCATCCTCGCCATCGTCGGCGGCACCACGGCCGCGTATGTCGTGACCTTCTACATGCCCACGTACGCCGTGCGCGAACTCGGCCTCACGCCCTCGGTGGCGCTGTTCGGCGCGGCGCTCACGGGGCTGATCTCGTTCGCGTTCGCGCCGTTCGTGGGCAAGCTGTCGGACATCGTGGGGCGCAAGCCGCTCATCTTCTGGAGCCGCGTCGTGATGGCGATCCTGATCTACCCCGGCTTCCTGTGGCTCAACGCCTCGCCCACGCCCGTGGTGCTGTTCACCGTGCTCGGCGTGCTGAGCATCGGCCTCGTGGTGCAGACGGTGCCGGGCATCACGATGCTGCCGGAGATGTTTCCCAAGCGCGTGCGCGCGAGCGGCATGTCGCTGGTCTACAGCGTGGGCGTGGCCCTCTTCGGCGGCTTCGCGCCGTTCATCAGCACCTGGCTGGTCAACGCCACCGGCAGCAAGCTCGCGCCGGCCTGGTATCTCGTCGCGATGACGGTGGTCTCGCTGCTCGGCCTCGTCTGGCTGCGCGATCACACCGGCCGCGACATCGACGCCGCGGATGCCCACGCACGGGCCTGAAAAAACTTCCCACGATTTCCGTACAGGAGCCCACTCATGCAAACACAACCCACAGCCGCCACACGCCACTTCTCCGGCACGTATGTCGAAGCCCGCGCCAAGTTCCTCGACGCCGCGGCCCAGCGCGGCGCGGCCATCGAATCCTTCGTGCATCCCGCGCACCGCGGCGCGCTCGGCGAAGAACTCGCCACCGACGTGGCGCTGATCGGCGCGAAGGACGCGAAGAAGATCCTGCTCGTCACCTCCGGCACGCACGGCCCCGAAGGCTTCTGCGGCTCCGGCGCGCAGGTCGCGACGCTGCACGACACCGACCTGCTCGCGCGGCTCGAACAGGCCGGCGTGACGCTGCTGCTGGTGCATGCGGTCAACCCGCACGGGTTTTCGCACCTGCACCGCACGAACGAAGACAACATCGACCTGAACCGCAACCACATCGACTTCAACGCGCCGCTGCCGGTGAACGCCGGCTATGCCGAGGTCGAGCCGCTGGTGCTGCCAGCCACCTGGCCGCCGACACCCGCCGACGACGCGGCCGTGGGCGCCTATATAGCCAAGCACGGCATGACCGCCTTCCGCACGGCCGTGACCAAGGGCCAGTACACCTCGCCCGATGGTCTGTTCTACGGCGGCACCGCGCCGTCCTGGAGCAACAGGACCATTCGCGCGATCCTGCGCAAGTACGCGGCATCGGCCACCCACCTCGGCTGGATCGACGTGCACACGGGCCTCGGCCCCTACGGCCACGGCGAGAAGATCTACCCGGGCCGCAACACGCCCGAAGACCTTGCGTTGGCGCATGCCTGGTGGGGCGCCGACGTGTTTGCGCCCTTCGCCGGCGACTCGGCATCGGCCGACGTGTCAGGCCCGGTCATCTCGACCGCATACGACGAATGCCCGAACGCCCGCATCGCGCCGATGGGCCTGGAGTTCGGCACGCTGCCCGACCTGGAAGTGCTGCTTCGCCTGCGCGCCGACACCTGGCTGCGCCGCCATCCCGAGGCGCCGGAAGCGCAGAAGCGCGAGATTCGCCAGGGCCTGCGCGACGCGTTCTACTGCGACAACGACGAGTGGAAAGGCATGGTGCTGGGGCAGACGCGCGTCGTGCTGTTGCAGACGCTGCAAGGCCTGAAGAAGGCCTGATCCAACACGCCGGACTTCTTCAGCCGAAGTTCGGCGCGCGCCGCTCGCGCAGCGAGGCCACGCCCTCCCGCACGTCGGCGCCCGCGAAGCCCATGAATTCGAGCGCCAGCGAAGCATCGAAGGTCGGCCCGGCCTGGCGCAGCCAGTTGTTGAGCGCGTACTTGGTGAAGCGGATCGCGCTCTGGCTGCCGGCGGCGAGCCGGTCGGCCACTTCGTAGGCGCGCGGCAGCAGGTCGGCCTCGTCCACCGCGAGCGACACCAGGCCGATGCGCTCGGCTTCCTCGCCGCTCACCGGCTCGCACAGCAGCAGGTGGTACTTGGCCTTGGCCATGCCGCACAGAAGCGGCCAGACGATCGCCGCATGGTCGCCCGCCGCCACGCCCAGGCGCGTGTGGCCGTCGACGATCTTCGCGCCCTTCGCGGCAATGGAAATGTCGGCCAAGAGGCCCGCCACCAACCCCGCGCCCACGGCCGGGCCATGCATGGCGCTCACGATGGGCTTGTCGCAGTTGATGATGTTGTAGACGAGGTCGCGCGCCTCTTTCCACACGCGCTGGCGGATGGCGTCGTCGGTGGCCATGTCCTGCACCAGCGCGAGGTCGCCGCCGCCCGAGAAACCCAGGCCCTCGCCCCGCAGCACCGCGCAGCGCACCGTGTCGTCGGCCGAGAGGTCGCGCCAGATCTCTGCCAACTCGCGGTGGCCGTCATGGCCGGCAGTCGGCAGCTTGCCGTTGGCCGCGCGCATCTGGATGTCGAGCACGGAGCCGTTGGCGCCGCGACGGGTGATGGCGAGGGTCTGGTAGCGGGTGTAGTCCATGGTGTCTCCGCCCTGCGCCCGAAGGCCAGGAAGTGTCTTCGCCCTGCGTCCGAAGACGAGGACTTTCTTCTTCGTTGAAAGATCGGACGGCTATTTTTGCGCCGCCAGCTCGCGGCAGCGACGCACATTGGCATCGAAACGTGGCGCGAGCCCGGGCTCGCAGGCCTCGTCGCCGGGGGTCAGCCTGCACATGCCGACGACCACGTAGTCCATCACCGCCGAGGTGCACATCGGGTACGCAGCAAGGTCAGGATTGGCCTTTGCCTTGAAGCCCCAGCGCTCCGAGAACTGCACCGTGCGGACCATCGCGCCGTGGAAGAAGCTGCGGTCCCTGGCGGCGATGGCGGCCTCCATGCGCGGCAGCTCCTCGTTCAGGTAACCGGCGGCATCCAGGGGGAATGCCGAGGGCGGCTCCTGCTGGGCGGCTGCGAGGGATGCGGCCAGCACGAGCGACAGGGCGATCAGCGGGCGCAGCAGCGAGGCAGGCGAAAAACGGGGGGTCGGGGGGTGGCGTTGCATGGCTTGGGATTCTGCAACGTTTAGAAGCATCTTTGAATGGCGGGCGATGCGTGCGCGCTACGCCGGGACCTACTTGCCCTTCTTCTGCCTGTCGAACTTGCGCCAGTACTGGAACTCGTCCTCGTGCACTTCGAGATCGACTTCGGAGATGCGCGACTGCAAGCGCTCCTGCACCTCGGCCACGGCCTTGTTGTAGACGAGCGGGCCGACCTCCTCCAGGAAGAAGCCCAGCAGCGCGCCGGCCGCGATGTTGCCGATCTTCTCTTCCATGTTCTCGTTGAAGTAGCGCTCGATCGACGCGATCGCCTGCTGGCGCGCTTCCTTGGAAATCTCGATGGTCATGCGGGTTGCTCTGGGGTGTTGGGGCGAGCGATTGTGCCGCTACGATGCGCGGCGGCCCCAGAGCCCGCGCAACAACGACATACAACAACGGAGACACGCACCATGAAGTTTCATCCGGCCGCATCGGCTGCCCTTGCCCTGGCCGCGCTCTCGGGCTGCACCAACCTCACTCCCACCATCCCGCAGCGCCAGCTGATGATCGTGGCCAACGACGAGAAGCAGTCGTGGAACGATGCGGGCGCCGTCATCCTCGCCCCCATGGGACGCGACACGGTGCAGGTGCTCGACATCGGCACCGACCCGCTCGCACCGAAAGTCGTCGGCACGCTGCAGCTGGACAACACCATCGCCGGCCCGCCGACCAATCTCGCGATCACGCCGGGCGAAACGCTCGCGCTGGTCGCGAACTCGCTCAACGTGATCGAAGAGAACGGCGTGCGCAAGCAAGTGCCCGACAACCGCCTCTTCGTGATCGACCTCACCACCACGCCGCCCAAGCTGATCGACACGCTCACCGTGGGCAAGCAGCCTTCGGGCCTGTCGATCAACCGCGCGGGCAACCTCGCGCTGGTGGCCAACCGCGCCGACAACTCGGTGAGCGTGCTGCGCATCGCGGGCAAGAAGGTGACGCTCGTCGACACCGTGGCCATGAACGATTCGGTGGCGCACGTGCGCTTCACGCCCGATGGCAAGCGCGCCCTGGTCGCCAAGTTCCCGACCCACAGGATCGCGCTGCTCGAGGTGAACGGCGAGAAGGTCAGCTACAACAAGGTCGACCTCGCGGCCGGCCTCTGGCCCTACAACGTGGACGTGACGCCCGACGGCAAGCTCGCGCTCACGGCGGACAACGGCAACTCGGGCGCATCGGACGGACAAGTCGACACGGTGAGCGTGATCGACATGGAAGCCGCGCCGCCGCGCGTGATCGACAAGGTCGTCGTCGGCGACGGTCCCGAAGGCCTGGCCGTGAGCCCGACCGGCAAGCATGCGGTCGCCGTGATCCTGCGCGGCAGCAACTCGGCGAAGAACGCCTACTTCTACAACCGCAACGGCTCGGTGGTGCTGCTGAAGATCGACGGCAAGAAGGTCACGCGCGCCAACGAAGTGGTGGTGCGCGGCCTGCCCGAAGGCGCGGTGTGGAGCGCGGACGGCAAGTACCTCTACGTGGGGAATTTCATCGACCAGGACATCACGATCCTGCGCGTCGATGGCGACACGCTGGTGCCGACGGGGAAGTCGTTTGCATTGCAGGGGCACCCGGCGGCGATGCGGGGCGCCACGACGCACTGACGCCAACGGCCCCCGGGAGAAGATGAGCAGCCATCCTTCGAGCCGGGCCAGGCGCGTTCGAATCGGCGCGCCGCATCGGCGATGCCGCTGAAGATCGACCGCAAGAGCATCGCGCGTGCAAACAAAGTCGTGCTGCGCGGCGCCAGACGGCTACTTCCCTCTACGTTGACAACTTCATCGGCCGAATCGCACGATTCCGTGGGTCGAGGAGGGGTGCGCCGACGCCCATGGGGAGCGCGCTCGGCGCAGGGGCATCCGGCAAGAACGCGGCGCCTCGGGGCGCACTGAAACGGCCGCCTGCCCGATGCCACGCGCGGCATTTCTCGAGCCTTCCTCGAAGAGCAAACCGTCGAAACCACAACCGGGAAGAAGGAATCCATGCCCCATACCTTGCAGAAGCGACTTTGGCTGTCATTGGCCTGCCTGTCGGGACTGACCTTTGCCCCTGCGGGGCAGGCTGCGCCGCTCGGCGATCCCGTCATGGTGAATACCGAAAGAGCCGGCAATCAAACCCCCGGTTTGTTCGCCGCGGGATTCAACGGAGAAAAACTCCTGATCTGGAGAGATGCCGCGGCAAATACCACCTACGCCCAAAGAATAAGGTCGTCGGGAATTCCTTTTTTAACGAAGCATCCAATCCAGCTTCCGCCAACGTATGCAAAATTATCCGTTGGACGCACCGGCAATTTCGTTCTGGCAGGTCAAACCGGAACATCCGGAATGGTCATGGCTTATGACAGAAATGGAAATCTTCTGTCCAATTTCAGCCCGACCCCGGACACATTGAATGCGGTTGCCAGCATGGATACCGATGGCCATATGACCGTGGCCTATACGTACCCCAACGTATTCAATGTTCCTCGAAATCTTGCAATCAGGAGATTCACTGCCGGCGGAATTCCCATTGCTCCCGAAATCATCGTTGCAACGGGTCCCGTGGATACAATTTCCGGCCCCAATTCAATTGCCACGGACAATGCAGGAAATATTGCATTGTTATGGACGAGCCAATCCGGCCCTTCGGCACCGGCCAACGTTGTGATGCAACGCTTCAGCCGCGCAGGTGCTGCGCTGACTCCGGTAATTACCGCCGCCGAGTCAGGAGGATCATCCGCGAATATTGCCATGGAGCCCGGAGGCAAATCCGTCGTCGCATGGTACAAGTCATTTCCCAATGAGCTGGATTACACCTATATCGTATATGCCCGTTCATTCGACGAAAATGGCAATCCCACCGGAAGCACGCGAGTCAATCAACGCCTCATCGATTTCTACCCGGAAACCACCGTGGCAATTGCAGAGAATGGCGATTTTGTCGTTTCATGGATTGCATCGCTTGGCGTGATCGGAGGTCCCCGCAGCTCTACATTGGCGGCAAGACAATTCCACAGCAATGGAACGCCAATTACCGACGAATTGCGAGTCGACCCGCCCCAGATTCAATTTGCATCCCGCCCGCGCATGGCAATGGATCCGGTGGGCAATTTTGCAGTGGCATGGACCAGCGGCTCATACACCGGCGGCTCCGAGACCGGATGGGACGTCATGGTGCGCACCTTCAAGATGGACACCCGGCCGCCGATCACGCAACTCCTGAACAAGCAGCCCGCCCAAGGCCTGACAGGCGACGCCGACAGCTGGCGCTATTACAGGCTCACCGTCCCCTCGGGCATCAGGCAGTTGAACATCGACATGACCGGCCCCGTCGGCGGCGGTGATGGCGACATGTACGTCCGCTTCGGCGGACTTCCCTCGTTGACAGCCTGGGACCACCGTCCTTACGTCAACGGCAGCAACGAATCCGTCGGGATCAGCAATCCGCCGCCCGGCGACGTCTACATCGCGATCCACGGACGAAGCCCGTACGCGTCGGTCGGACTGACCGCCGGCTACTACTACCCCTGAGGCGGGGGCGGCCACGGCCTACACTCTCGCGCCATGCCCAAACCCCAACGACAACTCCGCACGCTCGAACGCGGCATCCTCTGCCTCGTGATCGGCGCCGCCGTCTTGCTGGCGCCCCGCTTCCTGCAGGGCACACGCTGGTTCGAGATGGTGGCGGGCGCCTACATCGTCGGCTGGTTCGCGCTGGTGCTGGGCATCGCGCTGGTCGGCGTCGGGCTGTTCCAGCGCAACAAGCCGCGCTCCTGAAAAAGAAAAACCCGCCTTGCGGCGGGTTTCACTGAGAGGCGCGCGCTTGCCGCAGCAACTCAGGCCTTCTTGCCGCGCAATTTGCCGACGAGCTCCACGACCGCCAGCACGATCGCGCCGGCGACAAGACCCACGACAGCGTTCACGCCCATCGAGCCCAGCGTGCCGAACACACCGCCCGTGGCCGTGGCCCAGTCTTCGACGGCATGGCCGAAGGCGGGCACGCCGTGCACCAGGATGCCGCCGCCCACGAGGAACATGGCGGCGGTGCCGGCGACCGACAGCGCCTTCATGAGCCAGGGCGCCGTGGCGAGGATGCCGCGGCCCAGCGCGCGGGACGCAGCGCTCGCGCGCTGGCTCAGGTAGAGGCCCGCGTCGTCGAGCTTCACGATGCCGGCCACAAGGCCGTACACGCCGATGGTCATGATCAGCGCGATGCCGACCAGCACGCTCAGCTGCGTGGTGAACGGCTGGCCCTGCACGGTGCCCAGCGTGATCGCGATGATTTCGGCCGAGAGGATGAAGTCGGTGCGCACCGCGCCCTTGATCTTGTCCTTCTCGATCGCCACCACATCGACCGCCTCGTCGGCCACGGCTTTCTCGTGGCGTTGGGTATCGGCTTCGTGTTCCTTCTTGTGCAGGAACTTGTGCGCGAGCTTTTCGGCGCCCTCGAAGCAGAGAAAAGCGCCGCCGATCATCAGGAGCGGCGTGACCAGCCAGGGCAGCCAAGTGCCGATGGCCAGCGCCGCGGGCACCAGGATGGCCTTGTTGATGAACGAGCCCTTGCAGACCGCCCAGACCACCGGAATCTCGCGCTCGGCCTTGACGCCGGAGACTTGCTGCGCATTGAGCGCGAGGTCGTCGCCGAGCACGCCCGCCGTCTTCTTGGCGGCGACTTTGGTGAGGATCGACACGTCGTCCAGGACGGTTGCGATGTCGTCGAGCAGCAGGAGCAGGCTGGTGGCCATGTGAAAAGGTCAGTCTGGAAAAGAAGCGGCGAGCTTATCCGTAGCGGATGTACGCACGCGCAATAACCGTACGGGGTCAGGAAACGCTGCGCTTGAGGCGGATTTCCTCGATGCGCACGGTGCCCAGCAGCGTGGTCTTGGCCGTCTTCATTTCGCGCTTGAAGCCGGCGAGTTCGTGAAAGCGCATGGCGCGGTCGTTGCGAATGGGCACCCAGATGGTGACCGTGGTGCAGCCCTCTTCCTCGAGGCCTTCGCGCGCCGCGTCCCAGAGGGCGACGCCCACGCCCTTGCCCCAGTGCTCGGGCTTGACGTAGATGGCCCAGATCTCGCCCGTGGTGGACGGCGTCTTGGGGTCGCGCGAGCGGTCGAAGCCGACAAAGCCGACGATTTCGCCATCGAGCGTGGCCACCTGCACCTGGGGTTCGCTGAATTCGATGGCTTCGCGCCACTTGGCTTCGCGCGTGGCCGGGGCCAGCGTACGCAACTCTTCTTCGGGGAGGATGCCTTCGTAGGCGGCCTTGGCGGCCAGGGCATGGACTTCGGCGACGGCCTTGGCGTCGCGCATCGTGGCGGGGCGAACTTCGTAATCGGACATGAATGCAGGAAATCGGATGGAACCGGCTATTGTCGCCGCACCGCTAAACTGCCCGCTGTATTCGCAGCATCAACTGGAGAAAGTCATGGCAAAGAGTCAGCAACGCAGCACCAAGGAAGCCAAGAAACCGAAGAAGGACACCTCGCCGCCCAAGCCCGTGGGCACCGGCGGCATCGAGCCGGTCCGCACGATCACCACGGCGGTGATTCCGCGCGGCAAGCTCAAGAACAAGTGACCGACGAGGCACCGGCCGGGCCCCCTGCGGACCCGGCTCCGGCCAAGCCGGCCCAGCCCCGCAACCCGCTGCACGGGCTCACGCTGGAGGCCATCGTCACCTCGCTGGCCGACTGGTACGGCTGGGAACAGCTCGGCGAACTCGTTCCCATCCGCTGTTTCCAGATCGACCCGAGCGTGGGCTCCAGCCTCAAGTTCCTGCGCAAGACGCCGTGGGCGCGCGAGAAGGTCGAGAGCCTTTACCTCTTCATGCTGCGCGAGCAGCGCCGCGAGCAGCAGCAACAACAGCAGCCCCCTCGGGAATGAAGGTCCGACTCGCGCCCTCGGGCCTCGACTTTGAGACCGAACCGGGCACCACGCTCCTGAAGGCGGCCGAGGCGGCCGGCATCGAACTGCCGAGTTCCTGCAGAAACGGCACCTGCCGCACCTGCATCTGCCAACTGGTGTCGGGCCACGTGCGCCACATCATCGAATGGCCCGGCCTGAGCATCGACGAAAAGGACGAGGGCTGGATCCTGCCCTGCGTGGCCGAGGCGCTGGACGACCTCACGCTCGACGCGCCGAAAGCCTTTTCGGTCTTTCAGGACTAGAGGACTAGGGGGGCGGCCCGACCGGCCTGGCGCCGGCAGGCACCGCCACCACCAGCCGATCGCGCTGGGCCAGCGACGGGAACAGCTTGAACCACGTCAGCGCCACCAGCATCGTTCCCACGCCGCCCACCACCACCGACCCCACGGGCCCGAGCAGCGCCGCCGTGGCGCCCGATTCGAACTCGCCGAGCTGGTTGCTCGCGCCGATGAAGATCGAGTTGACCGCGCTCACCCGCCCGCGCATGGCATCGGGCGTCTCCAGCTGCACCAGCGTCTGGCGGATCACCACGTTGACCATGTCCGCCCCGCCCGACACCGCGAGCGCGATCAGCGAGACGATGAAGCTCCTGGAGATGCCGAACACCACCATGCACAGGCCGAAGAGCCCGATGGCCAGCAGCAGCGTGCGGCCCACGTGCCGCTCGACCGGCCGCCGCGTGAGGGCAATCGACATCACCAGCGCTCCCACGGCGGGCGCGGCGCGCAAGAGGCCGAGTCCCCAGGGGCCGGTGTGCAGGATGTCCTTCGCATAGATCGGCAGCAGCGCCACCGCGCCGCCCAGCAGCACCGCGAACAGGTCGAGCGAGACGGCGCCGAGCACGGGCTTGCGCTTCCAGATGAAATCGACGCCAGCGAACACCGTGGCCAGCGTGACCGGCTCGCGAGCGGCCGGCGTGTAGGCATAGCGCAGCCGCAGCACGAGCACGCAGGCGATGGCGAAGAACGCCACGCTTGCGCCGTACACCACCGACATGCCCGCCACGAACAGCAACCCGCCGAGCGCCGGCCCGCCGATGATCGCGCCCTGCATGCCGGCCGAACTGAAGGCCATGGCACGCGCGAGCATCGAGGGCGGCACCAGCAGCGGCGTGAGCGCCTGCTGCGCCGGCATCTGGAAGGCGCGCACCGCACCGAGCACCAGCGAGAGCCCGAGCAGCAGGCCGCGCGTGTCCTGCTTTTCCAGCACGGCCAGCAGCAGCACCAGCCCCACCAGCCCCTGCACCGCGAAGCACGCCGCCACGATGCGGCCGCGGTGGTGGCGGTCGACGATGTGGCCGGCCAGGAGCGCCAGCAGCAGCGCGGGAACGAACTGGTAAAGCCCGACGAGGCCGAGGTCCCAGGCGCTGTTGGTGAGCTCATACATGTGCCAGCCGATGGCCACCAGCAGCATCTGCGAGGCGGCGGTGCCGAAGAGCCGCGCCGTCCACAGGTGCATGAAGGGGCGCTCGCGCGTCAGGTCGGAAAAGCTGGGCTGGGGGGAGGAAGCGGAGGCGGGAGCGGGGCCGGACATTGCGTCGAGGATAGCCGAGGCGCCGTGAGCCGGCCGTTAGCAAAGCGCACGAGGCGCACAAGGCGCAATGCCCGGCCGTGCGCGCCCTCCCCCTCTCTACACTCGCTTTCTCCATGACTGCGCCGCCGCTGACCCCCATCCACGAAGGCGCCCACCTGCTGGTGCTCGACAAGCCCGCGGGCCTGCTCTGCGTGCCCGGGCGCGGCGACGACAAGCAGGACTGCCTGAGCGCACGCGCGATGCGTCAATGGCCCGATGCATTGATCGTCCACCGGCTCGACATGGCGACCAGCGGCCTCGTGGTGATGGCGCGTAGCCTCGACATGCAGCGCGCGTTGAGCGCCGCCTTTGCGGAGCGGCAGGTGCACAAGCGCTACGAAGCCATCGTCGATGGCGCGATGCCCGAGCGCGAAGACTGGTCGGTCATCGATGCGCCGCTGATGGCCGACTGGCCGCGAAGGCCCCTGCAGAAGACCGATCCGGCGGGCAAGCCCAGCCTCACGCGCTGGCGTGCGCTCGCGTCATCGGTGCAGGGAGATTTCAGCGCGACCCATGTGCTGCTCGAACCGGAGACAGGCCGCTCGCACCAGCTGCGCGTGCACCTGCTGTCGATCGGTCATCCCATTCTTGGCGATGCGCTGTATGGCGATGCCGTGGTGCAGTCGCGTGCGCCGCGGCTGATGCTGCATGCGAGCGAGCTGGCCTTCGTGCATCCGGCGACGCAGCAGGCCCTTCGCTTCGAGAGTCCTTCGGGCTTTTCGCTCAGCCGCCCTTGACCACGAGCACGGGCATCGTCGCGTCCTGCAGCACGCGCTGCGTGACGCTGCCCAGCAGCAGTTTCTCGATGCCGCTGCGGCCGTGCGAGCCCATCACGATCAGGTCGGCCGCGATGGCGATGGCCGTGTCGACGATGCCTTCGTGCACCACGTGGCCGTCGATCACGCGCTGGTCGCTGTGCAGGCCTTCGGCCGCGAGGGCCGCAACGCCGCGTGCGAGGGCCGCATTTGCGCTGGCGGTGGCGGCGGCAAGGTATTCGTTCTGGCCGAGCGCATAGTCCGCGCCCACGCCGATGAAGGGGTAGTTGTCGATCACGTGAATCAGCGTGATGCGGCTTCCGAAAGCCAGTGCGAGGCCACTGGCCTTGCTGACGGCGAGCATGGAAGTTTCAGAACCGTCGATGGGAACCAGGATGTGATTGAACATGGCGGACCTCGCTTTCGTTCGCAGACAGACACGGCTCGAAGTCGAACCGGGTCCCGAATTTAACCGCTACACCGGTGGGTGGCTGTAGGACTCGTGCCAGCGACACCCGCAAGTGCCGCCAAAGGACTTCAATCGCCCTGGAAACCTTGCGATCGGCAGGTGATCACGAGCGTATCGCGCCAACCCGCACCGCCCTCTTCGAGTGGCTGGATCGGCGTCGATTCGTGAATGACGCGTGCGTCGTCGAGCAGGAGCAGCGTCCAGGGCTCGGTCATGGTGAAGCGCTCGCCGCGACGGCCGTTGGCCTCGAACACGCGCGTCTCGCCGCCCTTGATGCCTTGACGACCGACCAACGCGACGGCCACCAGGTCGACGCCGTCGCGGTGCGCGCCCTCGGGGGTCGGACGGCCGATGCCGCCCGCGGTGTCGATGCGGAACTGATGCGCCTCGACGAACCATTTCTGCGGCGCACCGCGCATGTCGCTCGCGGCGGTGCCCAGGCGCTGCAGCAGGCGTTGCCACACTGGCTGCACGATGGTCTCGGCCAGCATCGGCGCAAACCAGCGCTGCATGCCGCCGTGCAGCGCGTTGTATTCGACCGGCTGCCAGTGCGCGCGATGCGGCACCTGTTCGAGCGTGGCGTTGTCGCCGGCCTCGACGGTGAAGCATGCATGGCGGCGCGTGCGGTAGCGGCCGCCGTCCTTCAGGTAGTCGTCGGGTGGAAGGTTGTTCCAGTCCGCGTGCAGTGCCTCGAGTTGCGCGAGCGGTGCGCCGAGCCAGTCGCTGACGCCTTGGGGGCTCAGCACCGCGTAGCCCTGCTCGCGCAGCGCGGCGGGCAGTTCGGCGGGATCGATGAAGGGAGGCGTGAAGGCGGCGGTGGTCACGCGCTGACCTTCACGTCCTTCCAGAACGCGACGCGGTCGCGAATTTCCTCGGCTTCGGGCTTCGGGTCGGCGTAGTACCAGGCGGCGTCGGTGTGGAGCTCGCCGTCGACCAGCAGCGAGTAGTAGCTTGCGGTGCCCTTCCAGGGGCAGGTGGTCTTGTGGTTGCTGAAGGTGACGTGATCGCGGTTGAGCGAACTCATCGGGAAATAGTGGTTGCCTTCGACGAGCACGGTGTCGTCGCTTTCGGCGATGGTGACGCCGTTCCAGGTTGCTTTCATGAACTTGATCTCCGAGGGAGTTGTGCGGGGCGCTGGCCGTTGCGGTGGCCTGATCGCTGGCGCACGGGGCTTATGTATTGTGCCGTTGCTTGGTGCGGGTGATTTTCGGTTGGTTGTATGAACGTTATTGAGGTGGTTTTTTTCCGAGGCCGGGTCTCGCCCCGGCGGGCGAGCTACTTTCTTTTGCTTCGCCAAAAGAAAGTAGCCAAAGAAAAGGCGACCCTGCTGTCTGCGTCCCTCCGCTTCGCTGCGGGCAACCTGCGGTGCTCGCGTTTCGCGGGGTCTCGCCCAAACTCGCTTCGCTCAAACAAGGGCGAGCCCTGATCCGCGAAACGCTGCGCTCCTC
>NZ_JAUSSG010000018.1 GCF_030812215.1 Variovorax boronicumulans
CGATGATAGTGCGGGTTCCCGTGTGAAAGTAGGTCATCGTCAGGCTCTTACAGCCCAGAAAACCCCAGTCAGCTATGACTGGGGTTTTTTGCATTGAACGACCGATTTCAATTGCGACACCAAGTCAGCAAGCAATTGATATTTGGATGAAGCAAGCGACCAAGAAAAAAGCCCGATGGATTGCTCCACCGGGCTTTCGTTATTTATTTAAGAGTAGCCGACCGCTGAAGATCAGGCAGCCAAGCGTTGCTCAATAGCAGCCTTGGTTTCCGGCAATTCCTTCGGCAAGTGGTGCGACAGCTGCTGGAACAACTCCGCATGTAGCTTCAACTCTGCCTGCCAGGCTGCCTTGTCAATGCTGGTCACAGTCGCGAATTGCTCGGCGCTGAATTCCAGCCCTGTCCAGTTCAGATCTTCATAACGCGGGCTCACGCCAGTGATGTGCTCGATGCCTTCGGTCTTCTTGCCTTCGACACGATCGATCATCCACTTCAGAACACGCATGTTCTCGCCATAGCCAGGCCAGACGAACTTGCCATCGGCGCCCTTGCGGAACCAGTTGGTCGTGTAGATCTTCGGCAGCTTCGCACCCGAGGCCTCGAGCTTCTTCCCGACGTTGAGCCAATGCTGGAAGTAGTCCGCCATGTTGTAGCCGGCGAATGGCAACATCGCGAACGGATCGCGGCGCACCACGCCTTGCTGGCCGCCGGCGGCTGCCGTCGTTTCGGAGCCCATCGTCGCGGCCATGTAGACGCCTTCGACCCAGTTGCGGGCCTCGGTCACCAGCGGCACGGTCGTCGAGCGGCGACCGCCGAAGATGAATGCGTCGATCGCCACGCCCTTCGGATCGTCCCAGGCGTCGTCGAGTGCCGGGTTATTGGTCGCAGCCACGGTAAAGCGCGAGTTCGGATGCGCCGCCTTCGCGCCGGTTTCCTTGGCGATCTGCGGCGTCCAGTCCTTGCCCTGCCAGTCGGTCAGGTGCGCGGGCAGGGTCTTGGTGTCCTGCTCCATGCCTTCCCACCAGACATCGCCGTCGTCGGTCAGCGCAACGTTCGTGAAGATCACGTCGCTGTTCAGGCTGTCCATGCAGTTCGGGTTGGTCAGCATGTTGGTGCCGGGCGCCACGCCGAAGTAACCCGCTTCAGGGTTGATCGCATACAGGCGGCCGTCCTTGCCGGGCTTGATCCAGGCGATGTCGTCGCCGATGGTGGTGACCTTCCAGCCTTCGAAGCCGGCAGGCGGCACCAGCATCGAGAAATTCGTCTTGCCGCAGGCGCTCGGGAAGGCGGCGGCCACGTGGTACTTCTTGCCTTCGGGGTTCGTTACGCCAAGGATGAGCATGTGCTCGGCCAGCCAGCCTTCGTCGCGGCCCATGTTCGAGGCGATGCGCAGTGCGAAGCACTTCTTGCCCAAAAGCGCGTTGCCGCCGTAGCCCGAGCCGTAGCTCCAGATCTCACGCGTCTCGGGATAGTGAACGATGTACTTGGCCTTGTTGCAGGGCCAGGACACGTCCTTTTGTCCGGCTTCGAGCGGCGCGCCCACGGTGTGCACACACGGCACGAACTCGCCATCGGCGCCCAGCACCTCGTAGACCGCCTTGCCCATGCGGGTCATGATGCGCATGTTGACCGCCACGTAGGGCGAGTCGGAAAGTTCGATGCCGATGTGCGCGATCGGCGAGCCCAGCGGACCCATGCTGAACGGCACCACGTACATCGTGCGGCCCTTCATGCAGCCGTCGAAAAGCGGCTGCAGCGTCGCACGCATCTCGGCCGGGGCCATCCAGTTGTTGGTGGGGCCGGCGCTGTCTTTTTCGTTGGAGCAGATGAAGGTACGGTCTTCGACACGCGCAACGTCGGTCGGGTCGGACACCGCGAGGAACGAATTGGGGCGCTTGGCGGGATTGAGCTTCTTGAAAGTGCCCGCATCGACCAGTTGCTGGCAGAGGCGGTCGTACTCTTCCTTGCTGCCGTCGCACCAATAAATGGCTTCGGGTTTGCACAGTGCGGCCATGTCGGCCACCCAGGCAATCAGTTTCGCGTTCTTGACGTATGAGGGCGCCTGAATGGTGAGGCCCTTCATCGTGGGTGCGTTCATCGGAAATCTCCTAAGTTGAAAAATCGTCTTTCCGAACGGGACGCCGAGCCGGCATGGGCACGGAGGTCCGTTTGAGAAAACGTTTCGCGAAGGGAGATTGCGTCAGCGCGGGCCGCACCGCCCGCGGACGACAGCCCAAGAGGCTGTCAGGCCAAGTAGACAGCGATGGATGCCAGCAGAAGCATCAGCACGCCGCCAGCGAGCGGGAGCACGAGCGGCATCAGGTGAACGACCGATTCGACGGCGTCTTTTTCGACGGCGGCGGCGTGGCCGGGCTCAACGGGAGTGGGGTTGGACATCGGGAAGTACCTCGAATACACAAATGACAAAACTGCGGGCATTTTACCGGTGGGGTCCTGCAGAGCGGTCTAGGGGGTTGCGAGCCCCTTGCACCCATCTCTCAATGTTGCTCTTCGGCCTCGAAACCCGCGTCCTTCAATGCCGTGAGCACGCTGGCCAGATGGGCCCGTCCGCGGGTCTGCAGGACCAGCTCGATATCGACGTTCTGGGCCGCGAGCATGGTGAAGGCGCGCTGGTGGTGAACCTCGTCGACGTTAGCGCCCGCTTCGGCGACAGTGGCCGTGATCTCGGCCAGCGAGCCCGGCACATCGCGCGCGCTCACCCGCACCCGCGCCAGCCGTCCGGCCCTGACCATGCCGCGTTCGATGATGGCCGCGAGCAGCAGCGGATCGATGTTTCCGCCCGAAAGCACGAGGCCCACGCGCTTGCCCTTGAAGCGCTCCGGATGTCGGATCAGTGCCGCAAGGCCGGCAGCACCCGCACCTTCCACAAGGGTCTTTTCGATCTCGAGCAGCATCAGCACGCCCTGCTCGATATCGCCTTCGTCCACCAGCACGAGGTCGTCGACCTTGCCGGCGATGATTTCTTGCGTCAGAACGCCGGGCGTCCCGACCGCGATGCCTTCGGCGATGGTGCTCTTGCCCTGCACATGGTGCGTGCCCTTGATGGCGTTGACCATGCCCGGGAAGCGCGTGGTCTGCACGCCGACGATCTCGATGCCGGGCTTGCGATCGCGTGCCGCGACCGCCATGCCGGCGATCAGCCCGCCGCCGCCGACCGCCACGACCAGCGTGTCGAGGTCGGGCACCGCATCGAGCATCTCGAGTGCGACCGTGCCTTGGCCCGCAATGATGGCTTCGTCGTCGTAGGGATGCACGAAGGCCAGTCCTTCGCGCTCGGCAAGCTCCAGGGCATGGGCGCGGGCCGCATCGAGCGTGTCGCCGTGCAGCACCACCTCGGCGCCGAAGCCACGGGTGCGCTCTATCTTCACGCCGGGCGTGAAGCGCGGCATCACGATCAGCGCCTGGAGGCCGAGCCGCTGCGCGTGATAGGCCACACCCTGTGCGTGGTTGCCGGCCGACATGGCGATGACGCCGCGCGTACCGGCTTCCGAAAGATCGACCAGCTTGTTGCACGCACCCCGCTCCTTGAAGGAGGATGTGAACTGCAGGTTCTCGAATTTCAGGAACACCTGCGCGCCGACGATTTCGGAGAGCGTGCGCGATTCGACACAGGGCGTATTGAGCACCTGACCCTGGAGGCGCACCGCGGCGCGCCGGATTTCTTCGATTCCGACCATGGCGCGCATTGTGGCTGGAATCGCCGGATCAGGGTTTTTACCCTTTCGGCGTCTTCCCGAAGCCAAAAGTCTGCGTTATGGTCTCTCCACGAATTTCCTCATTGGAGGTTTCCTGATGGTCAAGCGTGCGGGTGTCGATGTAGTGGCTGCTGCGGTACGCGGGCAGGCATTGCCTTCGCCTGGCCTCAAGGAAGCACCGGTGCTCGAGCTCATGTGCTCGCACTTCGTGCTCACGCTCGCAGCCAAGCAGGGGCCGCGCTTCAATGTGCGGCGAGATATCAACGGATTGCTTTCGCTCACGGGCCGCCATCTCGTATGGCCCGCCGCGGTGTTGCAGCGATTGCGCGAGTTCCTCGGCCGGCGCTGCGCGGGCAACGAAGCGTGGAAGGGCGTCGAGAATTTCGATGGCCGCACGCTGCTCGAGCGCCATGGCGTGTGGCGCGGCCCGTATGAAGAAGGCACGCTCTTCTTCTACCTCGACGAATACGCGAAGGACCAGCCCAAGGACCTGCTCTCGGTGCTCGCCGTCACGCGCGACTGGCTCACGCATGCTTTACGCAAGCAATCGACACTGGTCGAGAAGAACATCGATGCGCTCGCGGGCCTGCTGCAGCTCAACAAGGCCGAGCGCGCGCTGCTGCTCTACGGAACGCTCGCACGTTATCAACGCGACCTGCGCTCGCTGCTGGTCGAGTTCAAGGTCAACAACGCGCCCGAGGCCTACGCCGCCATCGCCGACATCGCGGGCGTGAACGCCAGCGAGGTGGGCGAGGCATTGCGCGCGGGCTCGCGGCTCGAGCGCATCGGCCTCGTGGAGAACCTGATCTCCGAACACAACATCACCGACCTCGCCGATCTCATGAAGGTCAGCGAGAAGCTGCCGCCGGTGCTGATGCGCGAGTACCGCGACCACAACGAATTGATGGCGGTGTTCACGCGGCCCTCGGCCAAGAGCGCGCTCACGCCGCACGATTTCTCCTTCGTCGAAGAAGACGCGCAGATGCTCGTCACGCTGCTGCGCGCCGCGGTCGCGCGCAAGGAGCCCGGCGTCAACGTGCTGCTCTACGGTCCGCCCGGCACCGGCAAGACCGAGCTCGCGAAAGTGGTCGCACAGGCTGCAGGGCTCGAGCTCTTCGAAGTCGAATACGCCGACCGCGACGGCAATTCATTGAGCGGCCGCGACCGCTACCGCTCGCTGCAGATCGCGCAGGTGTTCCTCAAGGGCAGCGCGCAGGCCGCGTTGCTGTTCGACGAGGTCGAGGACGTGTTCCCGCCGATCAGCACCGAGGCCGCGCAGTTCATGGCGCGCGCCGAGCAGATTCCGGCGCCCACCAGCGGCAGCGTGAGCGGCAAGGCCTGGGTCAACCAGATCCTCGAAGCCAACCCCGTGCCGACGCTGTGGGTCACCAACCGCATCGAGCAGATCGACCCGGCGTTTCGCCGCCGCTTCGCCTACCACCTCGAACTCAAGTCGCCGCCGCCCGGCGCGCGCGAGCAGCTCGTGAAGAAGACGCTCGAAGGCGTGGTGGTGTCCGAGGCGTTCACCGCCAAGCTCGCCGAGCGCAAGGGCCTCACGCCCGCGCAGATCCGCACCGCGGTGCGCTTTGCCGGGCTCGCGAAGACCGACGATGCCTCGATGGAAGGCCTCATCGAGCGGCAGTTGCGCAACGCCGATCTCGCGCTGGGCACGCTCGACACCGGCCGCGGCGAGCGCCGCAACGTCACCACCTACGACCTCGACATGCTCAATGTCGAGACCCGCTTCGAAATCCCGCGCATCGTCGAGGCGCTCAAGGCGCGCGGCCACGGCACGCTGTGCTTCTACGGTGCCCCGGGCACCGGCAAGACCGCGCTGGCCGAGCACATCGCGCGGGCCGTGGGCCGGCCGCTCATCATCAAGCAGGCCAGCGACCTCATGAGCAAGTACGTCGGCGAGACCGAGCAGAACATGGCCGCCATGTTCAAGGAAGCCGAGGCCGAAAAAGCCGTGCTGCTGCTGGACGAGGCCGACTCCTTCCTGCAGGACCGGCGCGGCGCGCAGCGCACCTACGAGGTCACCGAGGTCAACGAGATGCTGCAGGGCATGGAGCGCTTCAACGGCGTGTTCGTCTGCACCACCAACCTGCTCGACCGGCTCGACCAGGCGGCGCTGCGGCGCTTCACTTTCAAGATCAAGTTCAAGCCGCTCACGGCCGTGCAGCGCGAGCGCATGTTCATCACCGAGGCGCTGGCGGGCGATGCGGCGCTCCTGACCGGCGAAGTGAAAACGCGGCTCGCGCAATTGGCACAGCTGTGCCCGGGGGATTTCGCGGCGGTGAAACGCCAGACCGATATCCTCGCGGTCGAGTTCTCGGCGGCGGAGTTTCTCGACCAGCTGGAGGCCGAGCACCGCATCAAGCCCGAAGTCCGCGAATCGCGCGGCATGGGCTTCGTCCAGTAAAGATCAACAAGCGGGCGTGTCCGCCGTCGTGGGCACGAGGAGGAAATCCATGGGCTTTCGCAACACAGACCTGCGGCAGCTGCCGCGCCCCGGCGCATGGGCCGTTGCTGCCGCACTGGCGGTGGCCGCCCTGCTGGCGGGTTGCGGCGGTGGTGGGGGCGGGGGAGGAGGCGGCGGCGGTTTTCCGATCGGCGTACCGCCGCCGGGCGGCAATCCACCCACCAATGGCGGTGGTGGCGGCGGCGGCCTTGTTCCATCGTCGGAGGTCGCGGGCCAGTGCGCCGCGCCGCGCCGTGGCATCAACCCTGAAACCGGCACCGTCTATCCCGACACCGCCGGCACGGTCGACAACGAGAAAAGCTGGGTCCGCAGCTGGATCGACGAGACCTACCTTTGGTACAACGAAGTGCCGACCAGCCTGGTCGCCGCCGATTACGCGACGCCCGTCGCGTTCTTCAACGTGCTCAAGACGCCGGCGACCACCTCGCCCTCGGGCCGCGCGAAAGACCGCTTTCACTACACCTATGACACCGAGGCCTACCGCCAGCTGTCGAACGCCGGCGTTTCGCCGGGCTACGGGATCGAGTTCGCGTTTGTGCGCAGCTCCCGCCCGAACCGCGACCTGCGCGTGGCCTTCGTCGAGCCGCATTCCAGCTCGCCCGCCGCGGCCGCTGGCATCGCACGCGGCGCGAGGATTCTCGAGATCGACGGCGTCGACGTGCTCAACAGCACCAACACGGCGGTCATCAACCGCGGCATCTCGCCGCAGGCGGCCGGCGAGCAGCACACCTTCAAGCTGCAGGAAGGCAGCGCGACGCGAACCATCAACCTCACGGCCGCCCAGGTGACGCGCACGCCGGTGCAGAACGTCAAGTTCATCGACGACGCGGGCAGCCGTGTCGGGTATTTGCTCTTCAACGACCACATCACCACCTCCGAGGCGCAGCTCATCGCTGCGGTGAACAAGCTCAAGGGCGATGGCATCCAGGACCTGGTGCTCGACATGCGCTACAACGGTGGCGGCCAGCTCAATATCGCGAGCAGGCTGGCCTACATGGTGGCCGGGCCCAGCCAGACGGCCGGCAAGACCTTCGAGCTGCTGACCTTCAACGACAAGAACCCGTTCCGCCTCACGCTCGCGCAGACCCTGACCCCGTTCATCGGCACCAGCCGCACCAACCAGCCGCTGCCCACGCTCGGTCTCTCGCGCGTCACCGTGCTCACCAGTCCCGACACCTGCTCGGCCAGCGAATCGGTGATCAACAGCCTGCGGGGCATCGGTGTCACGGTCAACCTGGTGGGCGGCACCACCTGCGGCAAGCCCTATGGCTTCTATCCGCAGGACAACTGCGGCACCACCTACTTCGCGATCCAGTTCAAGGGCGTGAACCAGGCGGGCTTCGGCGACTACGGCGATGGCTTTGCGCCCAATGCCAATTGCACCGTGGCCGACGATTTCGGCCACCAGCTCGGCGACCCTGCCGAGGCGCGGCTGGCTGCGGCGCTCACGCTGCGCAGCTCCGGTTCGTGCCCGGCGCCGGCGGCGTCGTCCAAGGCGGTGCCGGGCATCGGCCTGGACAAGGCCGAGATCGCACCGGCGGAAGAGCAACCTGCCCTTCTCAACCGCTCCCCATTGCGTGAGAACCGCCTGATCGATCCCCCGCCCAACGCGGGCTGACAACAACAGCATCGACCGGCGACCGGCGACCGGCGACCGAGGCCGCGTCTCGCGGCCTCGCGGAAAACACCTAGTGCAGGCGCTTGCCATGTGTCGGCCTTGGCACTTAGAGTTTGGCAAACGTTTGCGCAAAGCTTTGCGCAAACGTTTGTATTTCAGTTCCCTCGACTGAAAACCAAACACTTAGGAGAAGCAGGATGCGGAACATGCGCAAATGGTTGGGGGCGGTGCTCGCCCTCGTGGTCGTGACCGTGGTGGCGGGCTGTGGCGGAGGCGGCGACGGCAATGGCGGCTTCGGGCTCGCGCCGGGCTTCGGCGCAACGCCGCCACCCGCGCAGAAGATCATCATCGACAGCGACTACAACACCATGAGCGACGACGGGCAGCTCGGCGTCATGGCCGCGCAGCTGCAGGCCCAGGGCAAGGTCCAGGTCATGGGCATCAGCGTGGTCTCGGGCAACCAGTGGCTCAAGCAGGGCGTGGCCGACGCGCTGATGTCGGTCGAGCGGCTCGGCGTGGGAGACCGCATCGGCGTGTACGTGGGCGAAAACTATGCGCTCAACCACACCTTTGCCGACGTCGAGGCCGAAATGGCCGCGGGCGCGGGCGGCGACGGCTACCTCGGCGCCTGGGGCGGCCCCGAGCCCAAGAGCGACGCCGACCTGAAGCCCTCGCCCGACGGCTTTGCCAAGCGCACGCTGGCGCAGCGCAAGAGCGCGGTCGACTTCATCATCGACACGGTGCGGGCCAATCCGAACGAGATCACCATCCTGGCCATCGGCCCGCTCACCAACATCGCTCTCGCGGCGAAGAAGAGCCCCGACATCATTCCGCTGATCAAGAAGATCGTCTACATGGGCGGTGCCATCGATGTGCCGGGCAACACCACCAAGGCTGCCGAGTTCAACTGGTGGTTCGATCCCGATGCCGCGCAGTTCGTGGTGCGCCTGCCGATCCCGCAGGTGGTGGTGCCGCTGGACGTGACCGACACCGTGTTCCTCACCAAGCCCATCTACGACCGCATCGCCCATCCGGCCAAGCCGACCGCGGTGACGGAAGTGTTCCGCAAGCTCAACGGCTACGGCTTCAGCGGCACGAACGGCTTCGAGAACAACCCCGACTACACCCAGAACATCTGGGACACCCTCACGCTCGCCTACCTGATCGATCCAACCTACGCGACCAAGACGGTGGAGCGTTACGTCGACGTGGTGGCCAAGCCGGGCGCCGCGGACAACGGCCGCTCTATCGGCTACGCCTCGCAGCCCGCGGGCCCGACGCTGCAGAAGATGACGGTGGTGCAGCGCTTCGACAACGCGCGCTTCTTCGAGCTCTTCGTCGATTTGCTGACGCGGCCCGTGCCGATCACGCTGCCGCCGGCGAATTGATGTGAAGCCGGAGTGCCCGGCTGGCTAGAACGCCGAGCACACGCGCAGCACTTCGGCACCATAAGCCTCGAGCTTCTTGGTGCCGATGCCGCTGATGCCCTGCAGGTCCTCGAGCGTTGCGGGCGCTCGCTCGGCAATCGACGCCAGCGTGGCGTCGTGAAAGATCACGTAGGCCGGCAGGTTGTGCTCCTTCGCCACCTCCGCGCGCCAGGCCTTGAGCGCCTCGAAGCGCTTCTTGCCGATGTCGTCGAGCTTGGCGGCGGCCGGCGACGGCGCGCCCTTGGCGACCTTCTCGCGACGGGGCTTGCGCTCTGCCGGTGACGAAATGGATTCGCGCAGCGTCACGTTCGCCTCGCCCTTGAGTACCGCACGCGATCCCTCGGTGAGCTTGAGCGTGTTGAAGGCCTCCGCATCGACCGCCAGTGCGCCCGTGGCGATCAGCTGGCGCAGCACGCCGCGCAACTGCACTTCGCTGAACTCCGCGCCCAGCCCGAAGGTGCTGATGCGCTCGTGCCCGAACTGCTTGACCTTCTCGGTCTCCTTGCCGCGCAGGATGTCCATGATGTGCCCTGCGCCGAAGCTGATGCCGCTCAGCTGCTGCACCCGGTAGATGGTGCTCAGCAGCTTGCGCGCGGCATCGGTGCCGTCCCACACCTGCGGCGGGTTCAGGCAGTTGTCGCAGTTGCCGCAGGGCGTGCTCTTCTCGCCGAAGTAACCCAAGAGGCGCACGCGCCGGCAGTCGCTCGCCTCGGCCAGCGAGAGCAGCGCATCGAGCTTGCCGCGCATCACCTGCTTGAACTCTTCGCCGGCCGGGCTCTCGTCGATCATGCGGCGCTGGTTCACCACGTCGTTCAGGCCGTAGGTCATCCAGGCGTCGGCGGGTGCGCCGTCGCGGCCGGCGCGGCCGGTTTCCTGGTAGTAGCCCTCGATGTTCTTGGGCATGTCCAGGTGGCCGACGAAGCGCACGTCGGGCTTGTCGATGCCCATGCCGAAGGCGATGGTCGCGACCATCACGATGCCTTCCTCGCGCAGGAACCGGTCCTGGTGCTTCTGGCGCACCGCAGCGTCGAGGCCTGCGTGGTAGGGCAGCGCGTTGATGCCCGCGCCCTGCAGCGTCGTCGCGAGGTCTTCCACGCGCTTGCGCGACTGGCAATAGACCACGCCCGCATCGCCCTCGTGCTCGCGCTCGATAAAGCGCAGCAGCTGCGTGGTCGCGTCCTTTTTCTCGACGATGGTGTAGCGGATGTTCGGCCGGTCGAAGCTGGAGACGAACTGGCGCGCTTCTTCCAGCTGTAGCCGCTCGACGATGTCGGCGCGCGTGAGCGCATCGGCCGTGGCGGTGAGCGCGATGCGCGGCACGCCCGCGTAGCGCTCGTGCAGCACGGTGAGTGCGCGGTATTCGGGTCGGAAGTCGTGGCCCCACTGGCTCACGCAATGCGCCTCGTCGATCGCGAACAGCGAGAGCTTGCCGCGCTCCTTCAAGGAATCGAGCTGCGACAGGAAGCGCGGCGTGTTGACGCGTTCGGGCGCCGCGTAGAGCAGCGTGATCTCGCCGCGCAGCATGCGGCGCTCCACGTCCTGCGTCTGTTCCCAGTCGAGCGTGGAATTGAGGAACGCCGCACTCACCCCCGCCTCGTGCAGCGCGCCGACCTGGTCGTGCATCAACGCGATCAGCGGCGACACCACCACCGCGACGCCGCGCCCCGCGCGCTGCCGGGCGATGGCCGGGATCTGGTAGCACAGCGACTTGCCGCCGCCGGTCGGCATCAGCACCAGCGCATCGCCGCCGCCCACCACGTGATCCACGATGTCTTGCTGGGCGCCGCGGAACTGCGAATAGCCGAAGACTTCGTGGAGGATTTCGGCCGGCGAGGTGCTGCTGCCGGGGGCGTCGAGGGGGTGGGGTGCGAGGGAGGACACGGCGGCGGAGGCGGACGTCGAGAGGGATGAAAGGGGAACGGGCGGGGGAGGGTGGTCGATTGTCCCCCAGCCACCCAGTTATGACTGTGGCATGAGCTTTGCAATGGTGATCCCCGTCCCGCCGCCTTTCTTGTCTAGACAGCAATCTGGTGCATCTTCCTGAAGAAATGCACCGAAACAGCCCTCTCGGGTTATCCTGTATATACAAGTTGGGGCGCTTGGCAACAATGCGAGGCGAGCGCGACCCAGACCCGGGCGCACCGCCGAGCCATTTCTAGAAAACGGAACCAGGAGTACCCATGGTCAAGACGGTAGTTGTGAAAGTCGCTTCGCTGCTGGCAGCAGGTGCATGTGCAGCGGGCATGGCCGGAACGGCCGCCGCCCAGGACACGAAGATTTCGCTCGGCATGTCCGGCTGGACCGGCTTCGCGCCGCTCTCGCTGGCCGACAAGGCCGGCATCTTCAAGAAGAACGGCCTGGACGTCGAACTGAAGATGATCCCGCAGAAGGACCGCCACCTGGCCCTGGCCTCCGGCGCGATCCAGTGCGCGGCCACCACCGTGGAAACGCACGTCGCCTGGAACGCCAACGGCGTGCCGATCGTGCAGATCTTCCAGATGGACAAGTCCTACGGCGCCGACGGCATCGCGGTGCGCAACGACGTGAAGACCTTCGCCGACCTCAAGGGCAAGACCATCGGCGTGAGTGCTCCCGGCACCGCGCCGTACTTCGGCCTGGCCTGGATGCTCAACAAGAACGGCATGAGCCTGAAGGACGTGAAGACTGTCTCTCTCGAGCCGCAGCCCGCCGCCCAGGCCTTCGTGGCCGGCCAGAACGACGCCGCCATGACCTACGAGCCGTACCTCTCGACCGTGCGCGCCAATCCGGCGGCCGGCAAGATCCTCGCGACCACGCTCGACTACCCGATGGTGATGGACACCGTCGGCTGCGCCCCCACCTGGCTCAAGGCCAACCCCAAGGCCGCCGCCGCGCTCACCAAGTCGTACTTCGACGCGCTGGACATGATCAAGGCCGACCCGGCCAAGTCGAACGAGCTCATGGGCTCGGCCGTCAAGCAGAGCGGCGAGCAGTTCGCCAAGTCGTCGGCGT
This sequence comes from Variovorax boronicumulans, assembly GCF_030812215.1. Taxonomy (GTDB): domain Bacteria; phylum Pseudomonadota; class Gammaproteobacteria; order Burkholderiales; family Burkholderiaceae_C; genus Variovorax; species Variovorax boronicumulans_C. The sequence goes on from NZ_JAUSSG010000018.1 coordinate 12,234, forward strand.
ACCTGCGCTGGCAGGACAAGGCCGCCAACCAGAAGTTCTTCGCGGGCGAGCTCACCACCTTCATGAAGGAAGCCGCAGCGATCCTCCTGGAAGCCGGCGTGATCCGCAAGGCGCCCGAAGACTACGCAGTCACCTTCGATGCAAGCTACGTCAAGTAAGGCGCTGCCGCAGCAGGTGCCGCCCCGCGCGGCATCGGCAAGCGCCGTTTCCTCCCAGCCCGTCGTGCCACCCGTGCGGCGCCGTGCGTTCGCGCCGCTCGAGCCGATCAGCGCCCGCGCGCGCGTGCTGCTGGGGCTCGGTTTCTTCGTCGTGTTCGTGCTCGCGTGGTCGCTCGCCACGCTCGGCGGCTTCGTCTCGCCGACTTTCCTCGCGAGCCCGCCGACCATGGTCAAGGAAGGCTGGCTGCTCTTCACCGAGTACGGCTTCATCGGCGACATCGGCATGACCGTGTGGCGCGTGTTCGGCGGCTTCCTGCTGGCGGCCGTGTTCGCGGTACCGCTGGGCATCGCGATGGGTACGTGGAAGACGGTCGAAGCCTTCTTCGAGCCCTTCGTCTCGTTCTGCCGCTACCTGCCGGCGTCGGCGTTCATTCCGCTGCTCATCCTGTGGGCGGGCCTGGGCGAAATGCAGAAGCTGCTCGTGATCTTCATCGGCTCGTTCTTCCAGATCGTGCTGATGGTGGCCGTCACCGTGGGCGGCGCGCGGCGCGACCTCGTCGAAGCGGCCTACACGCTGGGCGCCAACAGCCGCGGCATCGTCGCGCGGGTGCTCATTCCGGGCGCCGCGCCGGGCATCGCCGAGACGCTGCGCCTCGTGCTCGGCTGGGCATGGACCTACGTGATCGTGGCCGAGCTGATCGGCTCGTCCTCGGGCATCGGCCACATGATCACCGACAGCCAGGCGCTGCTGAACACCGGGCAGATCATCTTCGGGATCATCGTGATCGGCGTCATCGGCCTCCTGTCCGACTTCGCTTTCAAGGCGCTGAACCGCCGCCTCTTCGCATGGGCCGCACTTTGATGACGACGCAGAACCAACTCTCCATCCAGGGCGTCTCGCGCGTCTTCACCGGCACCAAGGGCCAGCGCACACAGGCGCTCCTGCCCATCGACTTCGAGGTGAAGGAGAACGACTTCGTCACCATCCTCGGCCCTTCGGGCTGCGGCAAGTCGACGCTGCTGCGCATCGTGGCCGGGCTCGATTTCCCGACCACCGGCCAGGTGCTGCTCGATGGCGAGCGCATCGAAGGCCCGGGTGCCGACCGCGGCGTGGTTTTCCAGAGCTACACGCTGTTCCCATGGCTCACGGTGGCGCAGAACATCCGCTTCGGCCTGCGCGAGCGCGGCATGAGCGAGGCCGACCAGAAGGAACGCAGCGAGTTCTTCATCGCCAAGGTGGGCCTGCGCGGCTTCGAGCATCACTTTCCGAAGCAGCTCTCGGGCGGCATGCAGCAGCGCACGGCCATTGCCCGCGCGCTCGCCAACGACCCCAAGATGCTGCTGCTCGACGAGCCTTTCGGCGCGCTCGACAACCAGACCCGCGTGCTGATGCAGGAGCTCTTGCTCGGGATCTGGGAATCGGCGCAGAAGACGGTGCTCTTCGTCACGCACGACATCGACGAGGCGATCTTCATGGCCAACCGCGTGGCGGTGTTCAGCGCGCGGCCAGGGCGCATCAAGACCGAGATCGCGGTGGACTTTCCGCATCCGCGCAGCTACACGATCAAGACCTCGCCGGAGTTCATGGACATCAAGGCGCGGCTGACGGAAGAGATCCGCGCCGAGTCGATGGCCGCCGCGGAGCATTGAAAGCACGATGAAACGCGACCTGCCGACCCTCGCGCTCTACGCGCAAGTCAAGGATCACATCTCCCGCAAGATCCAGGACGGCACTTGGCCGCCCGGCCACCGCCTGCCGTCGGAGCATGAGCTGGTCGCGCAGTTCGGCATGGCGCGCATGACGGTGAACCGCGCGCTGCGCGAACTGGTGGAGCAGGGCCGCATCGTGCGCGTGGCCGGCGTCGGCAGCTTCGTGGCGGAAAACAAGCCGCAATCGACGCTGCTGCAGATCGCCAACATCGCGAGCGAAATCCGCCAGCGTGGCCACGACTACCGCTGCGAAATGCTCGCGGTCGAGCGCATCGCCGCCTCGCCCGACGTGGCCGCATGGCTCGACCTGCGCGCGGGCGATTCGGTATTCCACAGCGCCTGCCTGCACCTGGAGAACGACACGCCGGTGCAGCTGGAGGAGCGCTACGTCAATCCGCAGGTCGTGCCCGAGTATCTGGAGCAAGACTTCAGCGCCATGCCGCCCAGCGAGTACCTGGTGCGCAACGTGCCCTTCGACCAGATCGAACACGTCGTCGATGCCGTGCTGCCCAACGCCGAACAGGCCGAGCGGCTCGCGATGGAAGTGACCGACCCCTGCCTGCTGCTCACGCGCCGTACCTGGACGCGCAACACGCCCGTGACCTGGGTGCGCTGCCTGCATCCCGCGTCGCGCTACAGCCTGGGCAGCCGCTTCAAAGCCGACGGCAACCCCAGCTTCGGCTAGCTTTTTTTCTTGTCGCACAGACCGATCGTTATCTCTCGCAACTACTTGTATAGACAGGTTCACATGCCAAGCAACAACACCGCTTCATCCAATGCCACTTTGACTCTCACGCCCGGCAAGGTCGGCCTTGCGATGCTGCGACGCATCCAGGCCGGCGGCGTGCAGCTCGTGCTCGATCCGTCGGTGCAGGGCGGGATGGCCCAAGCCGAGGCGGCCGTGCGCCACATCGTCGAGAACGACCAGGTCGTCTACGGCATCAACACCGGCTTCGGCAAGCTCGCGAGCACGCGCATCGGCAACGATCACCTGGCCGAGCTGCAGCGCAACCTCGTGCTCTCGCACAGCGTGGGCACCGGCGAGCCGCTGGCCGCGCCGGTCGTGCGCATGATCCTCGCAACCAAGGCGGTGAGCCTTGCGCGCGGCCACTCGGGTGTGCGACCCGCACTGGTCGATGCGCTGCTGGCGCTGTTCAACGCGGGCGTGACGCCCAGCATTCCCTGCAAGGGTTCGGTCGGCGCGTCGGGCGACCTCGCCCCGCTCGCGCACATGGCCTGCGTGCTGATCGGCGAAGGCGAGGCGACGCTGGCCGACGGCAAGAAGGTCAGCGGCGCCGAAGCGATGCGCAGCATCGGCCTCGAACCCTTCGTGCTCGGCCCGAAGGAAGGCCTGGCGCTGCTCAACGGCACGCAGGTGTCGACCGCGCTGGCGCTCGCCGGCCTGTTCGGTGCGGAAGACGTGTTCGCCGCCGCGCTGATGTCGGGCGCGCTGTCGCTCGAAGCGATTCAAGGCTCGATCAAGCCCTTCGACGCGCGCATCCACGCCGCACGCGGCCAGCCCGGCCAGATCGCCGTCGCAGGCGCGGTGCGCACGCTGCTCGAAGGCAGCGAGATCGTCCCCTCGCACGCCGACTGCGGCCGTGTGCAGGACCCGTACTCGGTGCGCTGCATTCCGCAGGTGATGGGTGCTTGCCTCGACAACCTCGCGCATGCATCGCGCGTGCTGGTCATCGAAGCCAACGCCGCATCGGACAACCCGCTCGTGTTCTGCGACACCGGCGAAGTGATCTCGGGCGGCAACTTCCACGCCGAGCCCGTCGCCTTCGCGGCCGACATCATTGCGCTGGCGGTGAGCGAAGTCGGTGCCATCTCCGAGCGCCGCCTGGCCTTGCTGCTCGACAGCGGCCTCTCGGGCCTGCCGCCGTTCCTGGTGCGCGATGGCGGCCTCAATTCCGGCTTCATGATCGCGCAGGTCACGGCCGCCGCACTCGCCTCCGAGAACAAGTCGCTCGCACACCCCGCGAGCGTCGACAGCCTGCCCACCTCGGCCAATCAGGAAGACCACGTCTCGATGGCCACCTTCGCCGCGCGCCGCCTGGGCGACATGGTCAACAACACCGCGGTGGTCGTCGGCATCGAAGCCATGGCCGCCGCACAAGGCATCGAGCTCAAGCGCAAGCTCAAGAGTTCGCCGCTGGTCGAAGCGGAATTCGCCACCATCCGCCAGAAGGTCGCCTTCCTCGAACGCGACCGCTACCTCGCCCCCGACATCGAAGCCATGCGCCTGTGGGCGCTGAAGGCCGAGTTGCCGGCCGCGCTGCTGAACATCCTGCCCAGTCACTCGTAAGACTTCATCCGATAGATCGACAGATAGGAGAACCACGCCATGAACGCTCCCGAAAAATTCGCCCTCAACAACCCCGATGCGGCCGACCCGCGCCATGACCCGACGCGCGTGATCCGCGCCCCGCGCGGCAGCGAGCTCAACTGCAAGAGCTGGCTCACCGAGGCGCCTTACCGCATGCTGCAGAACAACCTCGACGCCGAGGTGGCCGAGCGCCCGCAAGACCTCGTGGTGTACGGCGGCATCGGCCGCGCCGCGCGCAACTGGGCCTGCTACGACCAGATCCTCGCGTCGCTCAAAGAGTTGAACGACGACGAGACGCTGCTCATCCAGTCGGGCAAGCCGGTCGGCGTGTTCAAGACGCACGAGAACGCGCCGCGTGTGTTGCTCGCCAATTCGAACCTCGTGCCGAAGTGGGCCAACTGGGAGCACTTCAACGAGCTCGACCGCCAGGGCCTCTTCATGTACGGACAGATGACTGCCGGCAGCTGGATCTACATCGGCAGCCAGGGCATCGTGCAGGGCACCTTCGAGACCTTTGTCGAAGCCGGCCGCCAGCACTACAACAACAGCCTCGCGGGCAAGTGGATCCTGACGGCGGGCCTCGGCGGCATGGGCGGCGCGCAGCCGCTCGCGGCCACGCTGGCCGGTGCGGTGTCGCTCAACATCGAGTGCCAGCAGTCGAGCATCGACTTTCGCCTCCGCACGCGCTACGTGGACAAACAGGCGCGCGACATCGACCATGCCTTCGAGCTGATCAAGCAACACACGGAAGCGAAGGAAGCCGTGTCGATCGCGCTGCTCGGCAATGCGGCCGACATCCTCCCTGAACTGGTGAAGCGCGCGAAAGCGGGCTGCCTCAAGCCCGACCTCGTGACCGACCAGACCTCCGCGCACGACCTGATCAACGGCTACCTGCCGTCGGGCTGGACCGTGCCGCAATGGCAGGCCGCGATGAAGGACGCCTCGCAGCACGACGCGCTCAAGAAGGCCGCAGCCAAGTCGTGCGCCGTGCACGTCCAGGCCATGCTCGACTTCCAGGCCATGGGCATCCCGACCGTCGACTACGGCAACAACATCCGCCAGGTCGCGTTCGACGAAGGCGTGAAGAACGCCTTCGACTTCCCCGGCTTCGTGCCCGCCTACATCCGTCCGCTCTTCTGCGAAGGCAAGGGCCCGTTCCGCTGGGTCGCGCTCTCGGGCGACCCGGAAGACATCTACAAGACCGACGCCAAGATCAAGGAACTGTTCCCCGAGAACACCCACACGCATCGCTGGCTCGACATGGCGCGCGAGCGCATCGCCTTCCAGGGCCTGCCCGCGCGCATCTGCTGGCTGGGCCTGGGCGAGCGCCACATCGCCGGCCTGGCCTTCAACGAGATGGTGAAGAACGGCGAGCTGAAGGCGCCCATCGTCATCGGCCGTGACCATCTGGACACCGGCTCGGTCGCCAGCCCGAACCGCGAGACCGAGGCCATGAAGGACGGCACCGATGCGGTGAGCGACTGGCCGCTGCTCAACGCGCTGCTCAACACCGCGGGCGGCGCCACCTGGGTCAGCCTGCACCACGGCGGCGGCGTGGGCATGGGCTACTCGCAGCACTCGGGCGTGGTGATCGTGTGCGACGGCACCGACGCGGCCGCCAAGCGCATCGAGCGTGTGCTCTGGAACGACCCGGCGACCGGCGTCATGCGCCATGCGGATGCGGGCTACGACATTGCCGTCGCGACCGCGAAGAAGCAGGGCCTGAAGCTGCCGATGGTGCGCTGAGCCGGCCGTTCGTCGCACGCAAGCCGGTAAGACAAAGGTAGAAGTAAAAATCCGGCCGATTCCCACCCGGTGGGAATTTGGGCTTGGAAGTGAGAACGGCCAGCAAGATACTGCTTGCGATGACGCCCCCGACCGACGCTCCCGCCCACAACGACCGCGCACTGTTCGTGCTGTCGGTGCTGGCGCAGAGCAAGGTCGCGATGACGGCAGCCGAGCTGGTGCAGGCCACCGGCCTCGTCAAGAGCACGCTGTACCGCCAGATCGCCACGCTGCGCCGCTGGGGCTTCGTGATGGAGTCCGACGGGCGCTACTCGCCCGGCCCCGTGAGCGTGCAGCTCGCGAGCGGTTTCGACGGCAACTCCGACCTCGTCATGGCCGCCCGCGCCGACATGCGCGCGCTGGTGCAGCAGAGCCACGAGAGCGTGGCGCTGGTCACCGCGGTGAACGACCGCGTGGTGTGCCTGGAGATGATCGACAGCGAACATTCGCTGCGCTGCTCGTTCGACCGGGGCCGCAGCGTGCCGGCCAGCGACGGCGCGAGCGCCAAGTGCCTGCTCGCGCACATGCCGCTCGACCAGCGCGATGCCTTGCTCGACGGTCTCGGCGAGAGCGCCGGGCGCCGCGCCGAACGCGCCGCCGAACTCGATGCGATCCGCGAGGCCGGTCATGCCGTGACGCAGGGCGAGGTCGATGCCGGCGTCTGGGGCGCGAGCGCACCGGTGCTGTCTTCGGGCCGGCGCCTTCGTGGCGCGATCACGCTCATGGCGCCGATCACGCGCGTCCAGGGCATGGAAGCTGCGTTGCTCCACATGACCGTCGTCACGGCGGCGCGCATCTCGCGTGCGCTCCAGTAGCCGGTCGTTCTCACTTTTTTCAAACCCACGAAAGCTTTTCACCATGAACACCCGCCGCACCCTCGTTGCCGTCGCACTCTCCGGCCTCGCTCTCTTCGGTTTTGCCGGCGCCGCGCAAGCCCAGGGCGAGCCGCTGCGCGTCGCCACCGACGCCACCTTCCCGCCGATGGAGTTCGTGGAAAACGGCAAGCGCACCGGCTTCGACGTGGAACTGGTCGAGGCCATCGGCAAGACGCTGGGCCGCAAGATCGAGTGGATCGACATCGACTTCAAGGGGCTCGTGCCGGGCCTGATCTCCAAGCGCTTCGACATGGCCGTCTCGGCCATCTACATCACCGACGAGCGCAAGAAGGTGGTCGACTTCACCGTGCCGTACTACGCGGGCGGCCTCGTGGTGATGGTGAAGGACGGCAACACGGCGATCAAGGTGCCGGCTGACATCAACGGCAAGAAGGTCAGCGTGCAGGTGGGCACCAAGTCGGTCGCCTTCACGAAGGAAAAGTACCCGCAGGTGCAGCTGATGGAAGTGGAGAAGAACCAGGAGATGTTCAACCTCGTGGACATCGGCCGTGCCGACGCCGCCGTCACCGGCAAGCCCGCGGCCTACCAGTACGTGCGCACGCGCGGCGGCCTGAAGGTGCTGCCCGAGCAGATCACCACCGAGGAGTACGGCATGGCGATCCGCAAGGACACGCCGGAGCTCACCAAGGCGGTGAACGGCGCCATCGAGAAGCTGAAGGCGGACGGCACTTACGACCAGATCGTGAAGAAGTGGTTCAGCGCCGCCACCAAGTGATGTTGGCCCCCCGGCTTTTCACGCGCTGCGCGCGTGTAACTCCCCCCCCTGAGGGGGAGGCGCGGCCCGCTTGGGGCGGCCCGGCGCTCGGCCGCCAAAAGGACTGATATGGACTTCGATTTCTCGCCGGTCTGGCAAGGCTGGCCCGACCTGCTGCGCGGTGCGCTCGTCACGGTGGAGATCACCGCCTGCGCGCTCGCGCTGGGCTGCGTGCTCGGCCTCGTCGTGGGCATCGGTCGGCTGAACCCGAAGCGGCGTTGGCTCTACGGCATCTGCACCGCCTACGTGGCGGCCATTCGCGGCACGCCGCTCCTGGTGCAGCTGTTCATCCTGTTCTTCGGCCTGCCGCATTTCGGCATCCTGCTGCCCGCGTTCCTGTGCGGCGTGCTGGGGCTCGGCGTGTACTCGGGCGCGTACGTCTCGGAGATCGTGCGCGGCGCGATCCAGTCGATCGACAAGGGCCAGACGATGGCCGCGCAGTCGCTCGGCATGACGCCCGGCGTGGCGATGCGCCAGATCGTGCTGCCGCAGGCGGTGGTGCGGATGATTCCGCCGCTGGGCAACGAATTCATCGCGCTCATCAAGAATTCGGCGCTGGTGTCGCTGCTGACCATCCACGACGTGATGCATGAAGGGCAGAAGATCATCAGCGTGTCGTACCGCTCCCTGGAGGTGTACCTGGCCATCGCGCTCGTGTACTTCGTGCTGACCGGCACGATGACCTTGATCCTGCGGCACTTCGAGCAGAAGCTGCGGCAAGGCGGGCTGATGCGATGAGCGTGTTTCGTTTTTCCCGTTCCACGCTGCCCGCCATGCCGTGGAAGAACGGCGGCGGCACCACGCAGGAAATCGCAAGCTGGCCGCAGGGCGCGGGGCTCGACAGCTTCGGCTGGCGCGTGAGCATCGCGACCATCGCGGCGGCCGGGCCGTTCTCGGCGTTCGCGGGCATCGACCGCAGCATCATGCTGCTCGAAGGCGACGGCGTGCGCCTCTTCACGCACGACGGGCGCATCGAACACCGGCTCGACGTGCCGCACCGGCCATTCGCATTCAGCGGCGACGACGCGATCGATTGCACGCTGCTCGGCGGCGCATCGAACGATTTCAACGTGATGACGCGGCACGGCCAATGGCGCGCCGATGTGCAGGTGCTGGATCACGCAACGGCCATCGAGGCGGCACCGCACGGCGTGCTGCTCGCCTTGCGCGGCGCATGGCGCCTGAACGGCGAGCAATGCACCGACGGCGAGGGCCTGCATTGGGCCGACGCGCCGCTGGCGTGGCAAGCGGCACCAGAGAGCGAAGACGCGCGGCTGGTGGCGGTTCGCATCGTGCCGGCGTAACCTGCAAAAAGAGAACCAGACGATGAAATCCGCCAATACATACCCATCGGCCGACGGCCTCTGGACCGGCCTGCGCCTTGCAACCGATGCCGGCACCGAAGCCGCCATCGTGGTCGCGCAAGGCGCGATCCGCTGGGTCGGCGCACGCAGCGCGCTGCCGGCCGAGTTCGCGGGGCTTGCCGTGCATGACGGCGGCAATGCGCTCGTCACGCCCGGCCTCGTCGATTGCCACACGCACCTCGTCTACGGCGGCCAGCGTGCCAACGAGTTTGCGATGCGGCTCGCGGGCGCCACGTACGAAGAAGTGGCCAAGGCTGGCGGCGGCATCGTGTCGTCGGTGCGCGCCACGCGCGAGGCCGACGAAGACACGCTCTTCGCGCAGGCCGCGCCGCGCCTCGAGCAGCTGCTGGCCGATGGCGTCTGCGCCATCGAGATCAAGTCGGGCTACGGCCTGTCGCTGGAACATGAGCGCAAGCAGTTGCGCGTGGCTCGCCGGCTCGGCGAAGCGTATGGCGTCACCGTGCGCACCACCTTCCTTGGCGCGCATGCGCTGCCGCCCGAATACGCGAACCGCAGCGGCGACTACATCGACCTCGTGTGCCGCGAGATGCTGCCCGCGCTCGCAGCCGAAGGGCTGGTCGATGCGGTCGACGTGTTCTGCGAGCGCATCGCCTTCTCGCTCGCCGAAACCGAGCAGGTCTTCCAGGCGGCGAAGGCGCTGGGCCTGCCGGTCAAGCTGCATGCCGAGCAACTGTCGGACATGGGCGGCGCAGCATTGGCCGCGCGCTACGGCGCGCTGTCGTGCGACCACATCGAGCACCTGTCGGCCGAGGGCATCGAGGCCATGCGCCAGTCGGGCACCGTGGCCGTGCTGCTGCCCGGCGCCTACTACACGCTGCGCGACACGCACCTGCCGCCCATCGAGGCATTGCGCGCCGCGGGCGTGCCGATGGCCGTATCGACCGACCACAACCCCGGCACCTCGCCGACGCTGAGCCTGCTGCTGATGGTGAACATGGCCTGCACGCTGTTCCGTCTGACGGTGCCCGAAGCGCTGGCCGGCGTCACGCTGCATGCGGCGCGCGCGCTGGGCCTCGAGGCCACGCACGGCGCAATCGCCGAAGGCATGCCCGCCAACTTCGTGCTGTGGAAGGTGCGCGATGCGGCCGAGCTCGCGTACTGGTTCGGTCAACGTCCGCTGCGCACCGCGGTGCGCCAAGGCCGCATTGCGGTGGAGAACGCGGCATGACGACGACGCGTACGCTTTTCGCAGCCGATGCGCTGCTGCCCGCGGGCTGGGCGAAGAATGTCCTGTTGACATGGAACGACGCCGGCCAGCTGACGCACGTCCAATCCGCCGCGCAATCCCCGGCTGGTGCGCAAGTGGCGGCCGGCCCCGTGATCCCCGGCATGCCCAACCTGCACTCGCATGCCTTCCAGCGCGCGTTCGCGGGCCTCACCGAGCACCGCGCCGAGCAGCACGACAGCTTCTGGAGCTGGCGTACGCTGATGTACCGCTTTGCCGCGCGCCTCGGCCCGCAGCACATGGAAGCGATTGCGACCTGGCTCTACGCCGAGATGCTGGAAGCCGGCTACACGAGCGTCTGCGAATTCCAGTACGTGCATCACGACGCCGACGGCCGCCCCTATGCCGACGATGCGACGCTGAGCCTCGCGCTGCTGCGCGCCGCGGAGAAGACCGGCATCGGCTTCACGCTGCTGCCGGTGCTCTATCAGACCAGCGGCTTCGGCGACCAGCCGCCCAGCGAAGGCCAGCGCCGCTTCGTGCGCTCGACCGAATCGATGCTGCGCCTGCTGGAAGCGCTCAAGCCCGCGTGCGATGCGCAAGGCGCGCGCCTCGGTATGGCGCCGCACTCGCTGCGCGCCGTGCCGCCCGAGGCATTGCGCGATGGGGTCGCGGGGCTCGAAGCCATCGACCGCACCGCGCCGATCCACATCCACATCGCCGAGCAGACGAAGGAAGTCGACGACTGCGTGGCGTGGAGCGGCCTGCGCCCCGTCGAGTGGCTGCTCGACCACGCGCCGGTCGATGCGCGCTGGTGCCTCGTGCACGCGACGCACATGAACGACGCCGAATACGAGTACGCCGCCAGGAGCGGAGCGGTCGCGGGCCTGTGCCCGACGACCGAGGCGAACCTCGGCGACGGCATCTTCGATTTCTCCAAGTGGCGCAGCCATGGTGGCGCATGGGGCGTAGGCTCCGACAGCCACGCCAGCGTCAATGCGGCGGAAGAACTGCTGATGCTCGAATACAGCCAGCGCTTCGCCAAACGCCAACGCAACGTCGGCGCGAGCGCGGCGCAGCCGCATGTCGCGACCGCGCTCACGCTCGAGGCCGTGCAGGGCGGGGCGCAGGCCTCCGGCCGCGCGGTCGGAGGGCTCGCCGCGGGGCAGCAGGCCGACTTCGTCGTGCTCGATGCGGCGCACGTCGCGCTGCAGGGCCTGTCGGCGCCCGACATGCTGTCGGCGCACGTCTTCGCGAGCCATCGCACCTGCGCGATCGATGCGGTCTGGGTGGCTGGCCGCGAGCGCGTCTCGGCGGGACACCACGCGCTGCACAGCGAATCCGCGTCTGCCTTCGTGGCTGCGCGCACCCAACTTCTCAAGGATTGAATCCATGGCCTTCTCCACCGCCGAACCGGCGTTCCGCTTCCGCCAGGGCACGCGCCCGCTGCTGATCTCGATGCCGCACGTCGGCACTCACGTGCCCCCCGCGCTGGCCGCTCGCCTCACCGACGAGGCGCGCCATGTGCCCGACACCGACTGGCACCTCGAACAACTCTACGACTTCGCCGATGAACTCGGCGCCTCGGTGCTCGTGGCCACGCATTCGCGCTACGTGATCGACCTGAACCGTCCGCCGGATGGCGCGAGCCTCTACCCGGGCCAGAGCGTGACGGGCCTGTGCCCGGTCGACACGTTCGACGACACGCCGGTCTACGCGAACGCCGCCGATGTGCCGGGCGACGAGGAAATCGCCGAACGCCGCGATGCGATCTGGGTGCCGTACCACCGCCAGCTGCAGGCCGAGCTCGACCGCCTGAAGGCCGTGCACGGCACCATCGCGCTGTGGGACGCGCACTCGATCCGCTCGGTGCTGCCGCGCTTCTTCGAAGGCAAGCTGCCCGACCTGAACCTGGGCACCGGCAACGGCACGAGCTGCGATCCGGCGCTGGCCGCCACGCTGCTGGATATCGCCAAGTCGGCCGCGGGCTACACCGGCGTGCTCAACGGCCGCTTCAAGGGCGGCCACATCACGCGCCAGTACGGCAACCCGGCCGGCGGCGTGCATGCGGTGCAACTGGAGATGACGCAGTCGAGCTACATGCAGGAGACGCTGCCCTTCGACTACCTGCCGGCGGTGGCGGCGGGCGTGCAGCCGCATGTGCGGCGGATGATCGAAGCGGTGCTGGCCTTCGTAGAGGGCTCGTCAAAGCACTGACGGACGGCAGGGCAAGCCTCCTTTTCTACAATCGGAGGTTATGAAGCCCGTCATCTATACCCGTGGCCAGGCATTGGCCGGCATCCTCGAAAAGCGCATCGCCATCCTCGACGGCGCGATGGGCACGATGATCCAGCGCTTCAAGCTCACCGAGGAGCAGTACCGCGGCGAGCGGTTCAAGGACTTCGAACGCGACGTGAAAGGCAACAACGAGTTGCTGTCGCTCACCCGGCCCGACGTGATCTCCGACATCCACGCGGGCTACCTCGCGGCGGGCGCCGACCTGATCGAGACCAACACCTTCGGCGCGACCACCATCGCGCAGGAGGACTACAAGATGGCGCACCTGGCGCGCGAGATGAACCTCGAATCCGCCAGGCTCGCGCGTGCGGCCTGCGACAAGTTCAGCACGCCCGACAAGCCTCGCTTCGTGGCCGGCGCCCTCGGCCCGACGCCCAAGACCGCGAGCATCAGCCCCGACGTGAACGACCCGGGCGCGCGCAACGTCAACTTCGAGGAACTGCGCGCGGCCTACTACGAGCAGACCGAGGCGCTGGTCGAGGGCGGCGCCGACGTGATCCTGGTCGAGACCATCTTCGACACGCTCAACGCCAAGGCCGCGCTGTTCGCGGTGGACGAATACTTCGACAACAGCGGCCAGCGCCTGCCGCTGATCATCAGCGGCACGGTCACCGACGCCTCGGGCCGCATCCTGAGCGGCCAGACCGTCACCGCGTTCTGGCACAGCGTGCGCCACGCGCAGCCGCTGGCCATCGGCCTGAACTGTGCGCTGGGCGCGGCGCTGATGCGCCCCTACATCCAGGAACTGGCGCGCGTGGCGGGCGACACATTCATCAGCTGCTATCCGAACGCGGGTTTGCCCAACCCGATGAGCGACACGGGCTTCGACGAGACGCCCGACGTCACCTCGCGCCTCCTGCACGAGTTCGCGGCCGAAGGGCTGGTGAACATCGTGGGCGGCTGCTGCGGCACGACGCCGGACCACATCGCGGCGATCGGCAAGGCGGTGGCGCCGGTCGCGGGCCGGGCGCTCGGCAGCAACAGCGCCGGCTTCTACCGCGAGGCGGAGGCCGCCTAGGTCGCCTACGTCGCTGCGGCGTGCGCGGCCGCCTGCCGATCGCGCGCGATCAGTGCCACGAAGCGCTGCGCGCCCAGGCCGAGCGGGCGCTCCCTGGACCACACCACGTCGACCCACAGGTCGAGCCCGTTGCTGAGGTTCTCGAACGGAATCTCGACCAGCGCGCCCGCCGCCACATGCGGCCGCGCGAAGTTGCGCGGCAGCCAGCCCCAACCCAGCCCCGCGGTGATCAGGCTCAGTGCCGCCAGTGCGTTGTCGGTGCGCCAGACGTGGCGCGCGAACACGAAACGCGGATCGCTGGTGGCCAGATCGCGCCCGGCGACGACGATCTGCCGGGTGTTCGTGAGGTGTTCCTCCCGCAGCCGCTCGCCGGCCGCCGCCACGAGCGCCGGATGGTCGGGCGCCATCACGGCCACCATGGTGTCGCTGCCCACTTCCTGAAAGCCTTCGCGGCCGTCGAGGCTCGGGCGCTCGAACACCAGCGCCAGCTGCGCGCGACCGCTGTGCAGCAGCGCCAGCGCGTCGGCCTGCGGCGCGGCCAGCACTTCGACCTGCAGCAGCGGGTATTCCTGCGCCAGTTCGGCCAGCGGCCCACTCCAGGGCGCTGCCAACAGCTCGGGCGCAATCGCCAGCGTCAGGCGGTTTTCCAGCCCCTGGGTGAGCGCGAGCGCCTGCACCTGCAATTGCTTCAACTGTGCTGCGAGCATGCGCGCCTGCGGCTCCAGCGAACGCGCGGCGGCGGTGGGCTGGGGCTCGCGGCCCTTGCGGTCGAACAGGGGCAGGTCGAGCTCGGCCTCCAGGCCCGCGATGGCCATGCTCACGGCCGATGGCACCTTGTGCAGCGCCCGCGCGGCGGCCGAAAAGGAGCCGTGGTCGATCACGGCCAGGAACACTTCGACGTTGTCGCTGGAGAAGGCCATGGCGTCCGATCTATCAATTAAATTGAAATAAGATGACTTTTTATATCAGTAAATAGCAAATAAAGTCCAGCCATCGCATTCAAGTTCAAGAGGAAAAGTCATGCAAGGGCTCCAGCGTCGTGTCGTCTACATCTCCCTTTACGAGGGGATCGCCATCGTCTGCGCCAGCGCCGGCCTGGCCCTGATGACGGACGCAGGACTCGGCCATTCCGGCGTGCTGGCAGTGGCCGCCTCGGTCGTCGCGGTGATCTGGAACCTGATCTTCAACGCGCTGTTCGAGCGCTGGGAGTCGCGCCAGGCCGTGCGCGGCCGCAGCCTGCGCCGCCGCATCGCCCACGCCATCGGCTTCGAGGGCGGGCTGATCGCGTTCCTGGTGCCCATGTTCGCCTGGGGCCTGGGCGTGACGCTCTGGCAGGCACTGGTGATGGACCTGGGCCTGGTGCTGTTCTTCCTGGTCTACACCTTCGTCTTCAACTGGGGCTTCGACCGGGTGTTTGGCCTGCCCCGCTCGGCGATGGCGCCTGCCCAGGCTGCCCAGACGGCGTAATTCGCGATCCCCGCAGCGCCAGTGCGCCGGCCAGGCGCAGGCGCTCGCGCTCGTTGAACAGCGACTCGCGCAACTGCTCCTGCTGCTCCGCAGGCGCGGCGGCGTACTGGTCGAGGCGGTTGTTCCAGTCCTGGTTTTCCTGGTCCAGCGCGGCGAGCTGCCGGGCGGCTTCGTAGCCGTAGGCGGCGCTGCGTTCGGCAAAGCGTTCCTGCGCGCTCGCGCCGCGCGCGTTCATGGCGTCGGTCTGGCGCTGCACGTCGACCTGCGCGGTGAAGGCCCGCCGCTGCTCGCGCTGCTCCGGCGTGAGCAGGGCCTCCTCGCTACGCTTGGCGGCGGCCTCGCGCTCTTCGGGCGTGAGGTTGGAGTTGCGGGCGAGCGCCATCTTGTCGGCCATGAGGGTGTCCTGGCGGATCTCGTCGCCGAAAAGGCCTTCGATTTCCTCGGGCGCGAAGTACCTGCGCCGCACCTCGGCGCGCGCCTCGATGGTCTTGCGCAGCGAGGCCGGATCGCCCGCGTCGGGCGGCGGCAGGGCCTGCATGGCTTCCTGCATGTCGATGTAGCGCTCCAAGAGCCCCATCGCGCGCGCGACCAGTTCGGCCGGCAGGCGCTTGGCGAGGAGGCTGGGCGCCATTGCCATGAAGGCGGCCTTGCCGGTGGCCTGCGCCTCGGCGAGCGCGCTTTCGAAGCTGAGGATCAGCGACGGGGTCAGCATGGCATCGGGACCCGGGCGGGCGTCGCCCATCGGCGGCGTCGTTTCCGGCACCGCGCTGATGGCGCTGGTGGCGGCGGAAGTCGCCACCACCGTCTCTGGGGCATCGGCCGGCGGCAGCCCGTCCACCAGCCACCATCCGGCAAGGATGGCGAGCGCCGCAGCGCCCGCCATCGCGCCGAGCTGGAGCGGCCTCGTTTTCTTCACGGCAGGGCGCGGCGCATCGTCAGAGACCCGCGCTCTTCAGTCGCGCGGCCTGCTCCTGGTAGAGCTGCACCGGCTTCTTCTCGAACAGCGTCCACAGCCCAATGTAGGTCAGGCCGAAGAGCTGGTTGACCTCGTCCAGGTGGTTCTGGCGGTAGTCGCCCAGGTGCGTGCCGAGGCGCGTGGAGCACACGGCCAGCAGGCCGTCGTTGGTCTCGCTCCCGAAGGCGACGAGGCTCAGCCCGCCCATGGCCACGTCGCTCGCGTCGAGCGCGTTGGTGAGCGGCTGCACGCCGGACCACGAGTAGTAGCGCACGCCGTTCACCTCGGCCGGCCCGCTCTTCACGTCGCACGAAGAACCGGGGGCCGGGCGGCCTTGCGGAAACTTCTTGTC
The DNA here is from genome assembly GCF_030812215.1 of Variovorax boronicumulans. Classification (GTDB taxonomy): domain Bacteria; phylum Pseudomonadota; class Gammaproteobacteria; order Burkholderiales; family Burkholderiaceae_C; genus Variovorax; species Variovorax boronicumulans_C. The sequence goes on from NZ_JAUSSG010000018.1 coordinate 28,506, forward strand.
GAAGGCCGCGCCGCCCACCGTGGTGAGCGAATTGAGCGCGTTCAGCGGCACCTCGGGCAGCTCGCTCGGGTCCTTGCCCGAGATGGCGCCCAGCAGCAGCATCGCGAGCCGCAGCGTCTCCGCGACCACCGCCTCGGTGGCGCTGCCCTCGGGGATCTTGCGCAAGAGGTCCGCCACCTTGGAGCCGCCGTTGGCCCCGCCCACGGAGGTGACCGAGGCGACCAGCCCGGGCTCCACCGCCGCCACGTAGCGCGCGGTGGGCGCGCCCTGCGAATGGCCGACGAGGTTGAACTTGAGCGACGGGTTGCCCGAGAGCGCCCGCAGGTTCTTCAGTTCCTGGATCAACTGCTCGCCGCGGATTTCGGAGCTGTTGGCGCCCGAGACCTGTGCCACGTAAACCTTCGCGCCCGCGCCGGCCAGGCTCTCGGGGATGCGATAGAAGTAGTCGATGCCCAGCACGTTGTCGAAGCCGAACAGGCCGTGCACCAGCACGATCGGGTTCTTCGTCTTCGCCTCGCTGGACGTCACCCGGGCTTGGACCTGCGTGGGGGTGTCGGTGATGGCCGCCTGGCTCAGGGTTGTCGTCCCCACGAGGCTGAAGAGCAGTGCGGCGCAGACCGGACGGGCGGCGAGGCGCAGCAGCCTCGAATTCCTCTTTCTTGGCATATGTTCATTCCTTTGTTTTCAGATAAAAACACGAACGTTCGTTCTTCGACGAATTGCGCGCCCGCATTCTGTGGGGGGGGCCCGCGGGGCCAAACTAGGACTTTCCCGCGGCTCGTGGCGAACGACCTTAAAATACATCCCCTCCCAAGGAGCGTTGCAGCGGTCCGCCAGGCGGGCCGTCAGGCTTGGGATCTCAAAACGACGCTCGCCTGTCCGTTCCTTTCGCAGGTGAGCCCATGGCGCAGACCCCACAGATTTCCGTTCCCCCCATGAAGTTGTCCGGCCTCGAGCCGGTCGCCATCGGCGAGGGCACGCTGTTCGTCAACATCGGCGAACGCACCAACGTCACCGGTTCCAAGGCCTTCGCGCGGATGATCCTGAACGGCCAGTTCGAAGAGGCCCTGGCCGTTGCGCGCCAGCAGGTCGAGAACGGCGCGCAGGTGATCGACATCAACATGGACGAGGCCATGCTCGACAGCAAGGTCGCGATGGTCCGGTTCCTGAACCTCATCGCCAGCGAGCCCGACATCGCGCGCGTGCCGGTGATGGTCGACAGCTCCAAGTGGGACGTGATCGAGGCGGGCCTGCGCTGCATCCAGGGCAAGGGCATCGTCAACTCCATCTCCATGAAGGAGGGCGTGGACAAGTTCAAGCACGAGGCCAAGCTGGTCAAGCGCTACGGCGCGGCCGCCGTGGTCATGGCCTTCGACGAGAAGGGCCAGGCCGACACCTACGCGCGCAAGATCGAGATCTGCGAGCGGGCTTACCGCATCCTGGTGGACGAGGTGGGCTTTCCGCCCGAGGACATCATCTTCGACCCGAACATCTTCGCCATCGCCACCGGCATCGAGGAGCACGACAACTACGCGGTCGACTTCATCAACGCGGTGCGGTGGATCAAGGAGAACCTGCCGGGCGCGAAGGTCTCGGGCGGCGTGTCGAACGTGAGCTTCAGCTTCCGCGGCAACGACCCGATGCGCGAAGCCATTCACACCGTGTTCCTGTACCACGCGATCAAGGCGGGCATGGACATGGGCATCGTCAACGCCGGCATGGTGGGCGTGTACGACGACCTGGAGCCCACGCTGCGCGAGCGCGTGGAAGACGTGGTGCTCAACCGCCGCCCCGATGCCGGCGAGCGCCTCGTCGAGATCGCCGAGACCGCCAAGAGCGGTGCCAAGGACGAGAGCAAGCGCCTCGAATGGCGCGGTACGCCCGAGAGCCCGGTGCACGTCAACCAGCGCCTCTCGCACGCGATGGTGCACGGCATCACCGACTTCATCGTCGAGGACACCGAGGAGGCCTACCAGCAGATCCTTGCGAAGGGCGGGCGTCCGCTGCATGTGATCGAAGGCCCGCTCATGGACGGCATGAACATCGTGGGCGACCTGTTCGGTGCGGGCAAGATGTTCCTGCCGCAGGTGGTGAAGTCGGCGCGCGTGATGAAGTCCGCCGTGGCCCACCTGCTGCCCTACATCGAGGAAGAGAAGCTGCGCGACGAGGCCGCCGGCCGCGACGTGCGCACCAAGGGCAAGATCATCATCGCCACCGTGAAGGGCGACGTGCACGACATCGGCAAGAACATCGTGACTGTCGTGCTCCAGTGCAACAACTTCGAAGTGGTGAACATGGGCGTGATGGTTCCGTGCCACGAGATCCTGGCGCGTGCCAAGGTCGAGGGCGCGGACATCGTGGGCCTCTCGGGTCTCATCACGCCGAGCCTCGAAGAAATGCAGTACGTGGCTGGCGAGATGCAGCGCGACGACCACTTCCGCATCAAGAAGATCCCGCTCATGATCGGCGGCGCCACCACCAGCCGTGTGCATACGGCCGTGAAGATCGCGCCGCACTACGAAGGTCCCGTGGTGTATGTGCCCGACGCGTCCCGCAGCGTGAGCGTGGCGCAGTCGCTCTTGAGCGACCAAGCCACCGCGTACATCGACGAGATCAACGCCGACTACGAGAAGGTGCGCACACAGCACGCCAACAAGAAGCAGGTGCCGATGTGGCCGCTGGCGAAGGCGCGCGCCAACAAGACGCCCATCGACTGGACGAACTACACGCCGCCCGTGCCCAAGTTCATCGGCCGGCGCGTGTTCAAGAACTTCGACCTCACCGAGCTCGCGAAGTACATCGACTGGGGCCCGTTCTTCCAGACCTGGGACCTGGCCGGCCCGTTCCCCGCGATCCTGAAGGACGAGATCGTCGGCACCGAGGCCGTGCGCGTGTACGCCGACGGCCAGCGCATGTTGAAACGCCTGATCGAAGGCCGCTGGCTCAGCGCGAGTGGCATCGTGGGCTTCTGGCCCGCCAACACGGTGAACGACGACGACATCGAGCTCTACACCGACGAGACGCGCAGCGAAGTCGCGCTCACCTGGTACGGCATGCGCCAGCAGACCGAAAAGCAGGTGATCGACGGCGTAGTGCGCCCGAGCCGCTGCCTGGCCGACTTCGTCGCGCCGAAGGACAGCGGCCTCAAGGACTACGTGGGCGTGTTCGCGGTCACCGCGGGCCTGGGCGTCGAGAAGAAAGAGAAGTACTTCATCGACGACCTGGACGACTACTCGGCCATCATGCTCAAGGCCCTGGCCGACCGGCTGGCCGAGGCCTTCGCCGAATCGCTGCACCACCGCGCGCGCACCGACCTCTGGGGCTACGCGCCCGACGAGGGCCTGAGCAACGAGGACATGATCGCGGAGAAATACCGCGGCATCCGCCCCGCGCCCGGCTACCCGGCCTGCCCGGACCACAGCGTGAAGCGCCCGATGTTCGACCTTCTGAACTGCGCGGACATTGGCATGACCCTGACGGAAAGCCTCGCTATGATGCCCGCCGCCAGCGTCAGTGGGTTCTACCTGAGCCACCCCGATGCGACGTACTTCAACGTCGGCAAGATCGGGCACGACCAGTTGCAGGACCAGGCCGCGCGGCGCAAGGAGAGCGAGTCCGATCTGGAGCGGCTCCTCGCGCCCAACCTTTGAACCTGCCGGCCGGCCTGGCCGACCGGCACCGGGAGTTGTTATTCAGAAGCTGATGTTTGCAGCCGCGCACTACGCGGCACTCGTGGTTTTCGTCGTCAGCTGCTGGGGATGGGGGCGCGGCGTGCTGGCTCGCCTGGCGCCGCCGTCGCGCCGCGATGGCTGGCTCGAAGCCGCCGTGGCGGTCGCACTCGGCGTCGGCCTCTTCATCTGCGCGTTCCAGGTGCTGGCGATCTTCGGCGTGTTCAAGCTCGGCGCCACGCTGGCGGTGATTGCTGCCGGCGTCGTCGTGGCGGCGCTGCAGTTGCCTTCCTGGCTGCGTGAGCGCCGCATCCTGAGCGCAAGCGCCGTCGCGGTGCCGTGGACCTACTTCGACCGCATCGCGATGGTCGCACTGGTGCTTGTCGCGCTGCCCGCGCTGGTCGCCCCGCTCGCCCCCCCGGCCGCCTTCGACGAGCTGATGTACCACCTGCCCTATGCGCGCGAAGTCGCGCAGCAGGGCTCGCTCGGCATCCACGAGTGGCTGCGCTACCCCTGGTTTCCGTACAACTACAACCTGCTCTACGCCGCAGCCCTGCAAGTGGGCGACGACGTCCTGCCGCACTTTCTGAACGCGCTGGCGGGCGGCCTCTCGGTGGCGATGATCTATCGCCTCGGCATGCTGCATGCCAACCGGCTCACCGCCTGCATCGGCGCGGCGATCTGGCTGGGGCTCGGCGACTATTCGAATGCGCTGATCGACATGGGCGTGGCGCTCTTCGTGCTCACAGCCTGCGTGTCGCTGTGGTGGTGGCGCGAGTCGCAACCCGTGCACAGCGGTATGCGCTGGCTGGGGCTCGCCGCCTTCTGCCTCGGCGTGGCCGCTGGCTCCAAGTACCAGGCGCTGGTCTTCATGCCGCTGGTGGCGCTCTTCGTCATTTGGCATGAGCGCCGGCCCAAGGCCTGGGCGCTGGCGTTGCTGTGCTTCCTCATCCCGTGCATCTACTGGTATGCGCGCAACGCCGTCATGACCGGCGACCCGTTCAACCCGATCGGCGCACGCGTGTTCGGCTTCAGCGAGTGGATTCCGGCCGACTACGTACAGCAACTGGCCGACGTGCGCGATCACGCCGAGATGCCGAACGCGCTGATCTGGTCCGTGTTCCTCGCGCCCTTCGGCGTGCTGTGGAAGCGCTCGGCCGCGGTGCGTGCCGCGGGCTGGTTCTGCTTCTATTCGCTGGTCGTGTGGGTCGTGACCTCGCGCTACCCGCGGTATCTGACGGCCTCGTTCCCGCTGCTCGCGATGACGGCGGCCATCGGCTGGCAGGTGCTGTTCGGCTGGATCGCGATGGGCGTGCGCCGCCTGTTCGGCATGAAGGCGAGCCCCGCGGAAGGCGTGCCCGAGCTCACCAACCGGCGCAGCGCGGCCCGCATCGGCGACTGGGTGGCTGTGCTGCTCCTGGCCGTGCTGGCAGCGGTGTCGGTGCGGCAAACGGCGGGCAAGGTCGCGATGATCTCGCCCACGCCCGAGACGCGCGAGGCGTTCCTGCGCAAGCACGTGCCGGGCTACGCCGTCATGGACTACCTGCGCCGCAACCCCACCGGCCGCGTCTACCAGATCGCGCTTAACGAGGCGATCTACTACGGCCCGAACCCGATCTGGGGCGACACGCTCGGCCCGTGGCGCTATGCCGACTTCCTGCTGCTTGCGCCCGGCGACATGGCGAACAAGCTTGCCAAGCAGGGCTTCACCGCCATCGTCATGCCCGACAGCCTGGCGCCGACGCTCGCGACCCGCGCCGGCTTCGACACCCACTTCGCCCCGCTCTTCGCGCAAGATGGCAGCCGGGCCTACCGTATCCTCCCCTCTGCACCATGACCGAAGCCGATGACACCGTGAGCCGACGAAGCGCCGCGCCGCGCATAGCCGCGGTCATTCCGTGCTTCAACGAAGCGCTGGCCATCCGCCAGGTGATCGAGGGCTTCCGCGCCTCGCTGCCGGCCGATGCCGAGATCCATGTCTTCGACAACAACTCGACCGACGACACCGCCGCCGTCGCGCGCGCGGCCGGCGCCATCGTCACGCATGTGGCGGCGCCGGGCAAGGGCAACGTGGTGCGGCGCATGTTCGCCGACGTGGAGGCCGACATCTACGTGATGGTCGACGGCGACGCCACCTACGAGACCGCCGCCGCACCGCGGCTGATCCAGCGACTGATCGATGGCAACCTCGACATGGTGGTGGGCAACCGCATCGACGACGGGCAGAACGCGCTCACCTACCGCGCCGGCCATCGCCTGGGCAACCGCATGCTCACCGGCGCGGTGGTGCAGCTGTTCGGCGGCGGCCTCACCGACATGCTCTCGGGCTACCGCGTGTTCTCGCGGCGTTATGCGAAGTCGTTCCCGGCGCTGTCGCGCGGCTTCGAGATCGAGACCGAGCTCACCGTGCACGCGCTGGAACTGCGCATGCCCTGGGCCGAGGAAAGCACCGCCTACAGCACGCGCCCCGAGGGCTCGCACAGCAAGCTGTCGACCTATCGCGATGGCTGGCGCATCCTGAAGACCATCTGCAAGCTCTTCGTGAGCGAGCGCCCGCTGCAGTTCTTCTCGATCATCGCGGCGTTGCTGGCAGCGGGCGCGATCGCGCTGGTCATCCCGCTCCTCGTGACCTACATGCACACCGGTCTGGTGCCACGCCTCCCCACCGCGGTGCTGGCCACGGGCGCGATGCTCGCTGCGATGCTGTCGATGGTCTGCGGCGTGGTGATGCACGCGGTGACGCTCGGCCGCAGGGAGGCCAAGCGGCTGCGCTATCTGGCGATTCCGGGCGTGCGCAGCTGCAGCACACGATGAAGCTCGGGCGGGAGTTCCTGTCGTTCGCCGTGGTGGGCGCGGCGGGCTTCGTGGTCGACGTGGTGGTGCTGTACCTGCTGGCGCCGCTGCTGGGCTGGTATGGCGCGCGGGTGTTGTCTTTCCTCGCGGCTGCAACGGCGACCTGGGCGCTGAACCGGCGCTACACCTTCAGCGCCCGGAGCGCCAATGTCTCCGTGCTGCGCGAGTATCTCGGCTATCTCGTGACGATGCTGGGTGGCGCCGTCGTCAACTACGGCGCCTATGTGCTCGTGCTGCATTGGGTTGCAGGCGCCTGGGCGCCGGCTGCCGGCGTGGCGTTGGGGAGCTGCGCGGGACTGGTCGTGAACTTCCTGTCCGCGCGCTACCTGGTGTTCAAGCCGCCGCGTCCCTGAGGCGCAGCGGCGGGGCGGGCGTCAATGCGAGCCCGACACCACCACCGGAATCTCGGTCGCAGGCGGCGTGTTGCGGCTGCGGCCGCAGCGCACGATGCCGTCGATCATCACCATGCCCACGCCCGGGATGTCGCCCAGCTGCACGCTTTCGAGCAGGCCCGGCGCGGGCGAGTGCTGCGCGCGGTCCATGAAGACGAAGTCGGCATCGCGGCCCACTTCGATCAGGCCGCAGTTGAGCTTGCGGATCTTCGCCGTGTTGCCCGTGGCGAAGCAGAACACCAACTCGGCCGGAATATTCGCGATGGACGACAGCATTGCCACCATGCGCAGGATGCCCAGCGGCTGGACGCCCGAGCCCGCAGGGCCGTCGGTGCCCAGGATCACGCGGTGCGGGCACTTCAGTTCGAGCGCGGCCTTCGCCGCCGCGATGGCAACCTTCTCATTGCCGTTGTGCACGATCTCGATGGCGCGCGACGATTTCTCGCACAGCTCGCACACATGCGCCTCGGGCAGCGAGGTGTGGCCGCCGTTGATGTGGCCGATGATGTCGGCGTCGGCTTCGAGCACCACGTCCTTGTCGATCAGGCCCGAGCCCGGGATCGACGGACCGCCCGTGTGGATCGTGCTCTGGATGCCGTACTTGCGCGCCCAGGCCACCATTTCCTTGGCCTCGTAGCCGGCCTTCACCGAGCCCAGGCCCACTTCGCCCAGCAGGCCCACGCCGGCTTCGGCGAGTTCCTTGAAGTCGCTCTCGACCATGCCTTTCTCGATGACGGGCGCACCGGCAAGAACCTTCACCCCGCCGGGGCGGAAGTTGTCGAACGCACGCTGCGCGGTGATGGCCAATGCCTTCAGGCCCACGATGTCCTTGGGGCGGCCGGGCAGGTGCACTTCGCCGGCCGAGATCATGGTGGTCACGCCGCCGTTCATCGTCGAATCGATCCAGCCGATCTGGCCCTGGCGCGGTGTCCAGTCGCCGAACACCGGGTGCACGTGGCTGTCGATGAGGCCGGGCGCAACGCAGGTCTTCTTCGCATCGATGACGGTCTTGGCGCCTTCGAGGTCGCAGTCCTTTTCCTTGCCGACCGCGACGATCAGGCCGTCGTTCACCACGATGGTGTCGGCGTCCAGGATGGGCTTGTCGATGTCGCCCGAGAGCAGGAGCCCGATGTTCTTTATGACGACCTTGCCCGACTTTGCGCCGGCTGCGATTTCTGCCATTTCGTGGTGTCCTCGTCGTGGGGTGGGGTGTTGTCTTGTTCCTGGGCGTCGTCCGCACGCACGGTGCGCAGCAGCGTCTCGATCACGAAGTCTTCCCAGTGCGTGATCGCCTCCGGCGACTCCAGCGGCTCGCCGAGGAAGGCGGTGAGCGTGTGCCGGTTGGAGGTGTAGAAATAACCGGTGGACGCGATCAGCAGGTAGATGTCGCGCGCCACCAGGTCCTTGCGGAACAGGCCCTGCGCCGAACCGCTCGCCAGGATTTCCGCAATGATGGCCACCGCCCGCGACGAATATTCGCGCGCCCTGAGCGACTTGGAGATGTGCCGGCCCTTGTGCAGGTTCTCGGTGTTCAGCAGCGTCACGAACTCGGGGTTCTTGCGGTAGTAGCCGAGCACGAAGCGGATGACTTCGGTGAGCGCCTCCACGGGGCGCGAGGCATCGAGCGCGATCGCGGCCTCGGCATCGTCCATGCGCTGGTAGATGCCTTCGAGCACCGCGATGAAGAGGCCTTCCTTGCTGCCGAAGTAGTAGTAGATCATCCGGTCGTACGACTTGGCAGCCTTGGAGATTTTCTCCACGCTGCCGCCGTCGTAGCCGTACTTGGCGAATACCTTGGTCGCCGACTTCAGGATGCTGTCGCGCGTGGCCTGGGCGGCCGCCTCGCGCACGCCGGTGCGGCGCTGGGGCTTGGTTGCCTTGCTTGTTTTCGAGGCGGTGCGGCTGTCGGCCATCGTGCGCGCGGCGTCCCTGGCTTACTTTTCTGCGAAGGCGCGTTCGACGACGAAGTCACCCGGCGTCGAGGTGTTGCCTTCCTTGAAGCCGCGCTTCTCCAGGATGTGCTTCAGGTCCACCAGCAGGCCGGGGCTGCCGCACAGCATGACGCGGTCTTCCTCGACGTTGAGCGGCGGCAGGCCCAGGTCGTCGGTGAGCTTGTTGCTCTCGATCAGGTCGGTGATGCGGCCCTGGTTGCGGAATTCTTCGCGCGTGACGGTCGGGTAGTAGAGCAGCTGCTTTTCGATCATCTCGCCCAGGATTTCGTGCTTGGGCAGGTGGTCGGTCACGAGGTCGTGATAGGCCAGCTCGTCGACCTGGCGCACGCCGTGCACCAGGATGACCTGCTCGAACTTCTCGTAGGTGTCGGGGTCGCGGATGATGCTCATGAACGGTGCGAGGCCGGTGCCCGTGCCGAAGAGGTACAGGCGCTTGGCGGGCAGCGTGTAGTCGATCAGCAGCGTGCCGGTGGGTTTGCGACCCACGATGATGGTGTCGCCCACCTGGATGTGCTGCAACTTCGAGGTGAGCGGGCCGTCTTCCACCTTGATGCTCAGGAACTCGAGGTGCTCCTCGTAGTTCGGGCTCACGATGCTGTAGGCGCGCAGCAGGGGCTTGTTGTTGACCTTCAGGCCGATCATCGTGAAATGGCCGTTCGAGAAGCGCAATGCCGGGTCGCGCGTGGTGGTGAAGGTGAACAGGCGGTCGGTCCAGTGGTGGACGCTCAGGACGCGTTCTTCGCTGAATGCACTCATACGGAACTCAAGAGTTGGTTGGTAACAGGGGAGGGATTGGCTGAGCCGAGATGCACACCCTTGGGGCGTGAGACGTCGGCCGGCTCCGAACCCTCCATTGTCGTTGGTCGTAAAAACCCCGATGAACATCGCGAGAAAACACCATTGCAAGCATCGGGCCTGTTTGCTACATTGATCTTCAATGTAGTGAATGCAACATGAAAGTGTAGGGAATGCTACACAAACGGCAGGCGACGCACAAGCGGGCAGGCGGCACGTTTGTTGCAAACCTCGCCAGACCGGATTGCCCATACACATACCGCCACGAGATCGCCCCGATGACCGAACACACCAAGACAGACGGATTGCCCGGCATGGACATGCCGGTGGTCGCCGAAGCCGGCGCCAGCGCCTTCGGCAAGGCGCCGCCGCGCAACGAGAAGATGAGCACGGCCAAGGTCGAGTGCAACGCCTGCCCAGTGCTGTGCCAGATCTCCGACGGCCGCACCGGCGCTTGCGACCGCTATGCAAACCGCGAAGGCGTGCTGGTGCGCGTCGACCCCGTCGTGCTGCTGCGCCGCGAAATCGCGAGCGAGGCGCCCAAGCTGGTGTCTTTCGACCGCCCGGCTGCCGAGAAGAACGAAGTGGCCGAAGCCACCGCTCCCGACTGGAACGGCGACCTGCTGCATGCCGACGAAGTCTTCGTCACCGGCGTCGGCTCCTCCACCACCTATCCCGACTACAAGCCCGCCCCCTTCATCGTCGCTTCGAAGGCCCAGGGTGTCGACATGGTCACCGTCGTCACGGAAGGCATCTTCAGCTACTGCAGCTTCAAGGTGAAGATCGACACCGACCGGTTCCTCGGCTCCGAGCAGGCCAACGTGCGCTACCGCGGCGAGGTCGTGGGCCACGTCACCACGGCTGAATACGGCTCGCAGATGCTGTCGCTCGGCGGCGTGCATCACCTCACCGGCGGCAGCAAGAAGGAAGGCCGCATGACGGCCGAACTCATGCAGTTCCTGGGCAACAAGAAGGCGGTGGAGTGCACCATCGACGGCGGCTCCACGCTGGTGATCCAGGCCGGCAAGGCGCCCATCGTCAACGGCGTGGAAGAGCAGCGCATGCGCGTGGGCTGCGGCTCCGCGGCGGTCGGCATCTTCGCGCGCCAATTCGCGGGCGTGGCCGACGAGGTGGTGGTGGTCGACGATCACATCACCGGCGTGCTCACCGAGCACCAGGCCGGCCGGTGTCTGGACATGGCGCCCTCGGGCATCCAGATGCTGGGGCGCAAGTCCACCCCGGGGCGCTACTTCCAGGTGGCGAACCCGGGCAACGGCTGGGGCGGCACCGACATTGCCGATCCGCTCGCGATCATCGAAGGCTGGGAAGAGGGCGTTGCACGCCCGGGCCTGCGCCTCTTGATGACATCGACCACCGGCGAGCATGCGCAGTGGTACGTGCTCGATGAGGCGCTCAAGCCTGTCGAGCAACCGATGCCCGCCGAAGTGAAGCGCATCGTCGACCGCATCGGCGAGAACTGCGAGCCGTCGCTGTGCACCGTGCTGTTCCTCGGCGGCGCCGGCGGCAGCCTGCGCGCCGGCGTCACCGAAAACCCGGTGCTGCTGACGCGCGCCATCAAGCGTGCGCTGGTCAACGTTACTTGCGGCGGTGCGCCGGCCTATGTGTGGCCCGGCGGTGGCATCACCGTGATGGCCGACGTCATGCGCATGCCCGACAACAGCTTCGGCACCGTGCCCACGCCGGCCATCGTGGCACCCATCGAATTCAGCATGCGGCGCGCCGACTACGAAGCGCTCGGCGGCCACATGGAACACATCTTCTCGCTCGAGCAGGCGCTCGCGCGCGGCGCGTGGCAGGAGGACGGCGCACCGCTCGCACGCCAGTGGCTCGCGATCGATGCGGCCAACCCGTGGCCGCTCGGCCATGCACCCATGCTGGGCTGAACCATGTCCGCCCAACGCAGCGCGCTCGACGGCGGTCGCTGGCACTTCAACCACGGTCCGATCGACATCGTGGCCGAGGCGCACGGCGATCCCTACGCCGTCGCGGCCGCGCATGACGCGGCCTGGGCGCGCTTCGGCCATGTGCTCGACGAGCTGGTGCGCGAGCTGCCGCTGCTGCGCCTGCCGGTGACCGACAAGATGCGCCCGCGCGGCGTCGTCGGCCAGCGCATGTGGGATGCCTGCGCCGCGTTCGCCCCCATGTTCATCACGCCGATGGCGGCGGTGGCGGGATCGGTGGCGCAGGAGCTCATCGCGTTCTACGACCGCCCCGGCATCGAGCGCGCCTGGATCAACAACGGCGGCGACATCGCGCTGCACCTCGCGCCCGGCCAATCGGCGCGCGTGGGCGTGTTCGCCGACATCGCGCGCTTCGACTGGCGCAGCAGCAACAACAGCATCCTCACCACCGACGGCCAGTTCGAGCTGCATGCCGACGAGCCCGTGCGCGGCGTCGCCACCAGCGGCTGGCGCGGGCGCAGCTTCTCGCTGGGCATCGCCGACAGCGTGACGGTCCTGGCCGCCACCGCAGCGCAGGCCGATGCCGCAGCGACAGTGATCGCCAACGCCGTCGATGTCGACGATGCGCTCATCCAGCGCAAGCCCGCCAACGAATGCAAGGACGACAGCGACCTGGGCGACACCCTCGTCACCGTCGACGTGCCGCCGCTCGCACCGTCGCAGGTCAGGAGCGCACTCGATACGGGCGCGATCTGCGCCAAGGTCCTGCAAAAAGGGGGGCTCGCCTGGGCCGTTCTACTCGTTTGCCAGGGGCAGTTCCGACTTGTCGAGCCCTTATGCTCGAAGTCGCTGCAGACCGTGTTGCCGAAAACAGTTGGTTCAGTATTTGCTTAACGAAAGCAAGGTTCTTTTTCATGATCGAAATCCGTCGCGTCTTCACCCAAGTCGAGCACATCCACCACGAGTTCGGACCGCGTGCCGACACCCCGTTGGTGCGCGGTGCCATCGGCGCGGTGCTGACCAATCCCTTCGCGGGCCGCTACGAGCCCGACATCCTGCCGATGATGGCGCTGCTCGACCCCGTGGGCGTCGACATGGCGCACAAGCTGCACGCCGCGATGGACGTGTCGCTCGATCAGATTTCCACCTACGGCAAGGGCGCCATCGTCGGTGCCGACGGCGAGCTGGAGCACGGTGCACTCTGGCATGTGCCCGGCGGCTACGCGATGCGCGAACTGCTCGGCTGGAAGGGCAGCCGCGTCGCCTATACCGCGGGCATCGCCGAAGAGAAAAAAGGCCAGCCCGGCAACGCACTCTCCATCGTGCCCTCGACCAAGAAGGTCGGCCCGCCCGGCGCCGCACTCGACGTGCCGCTCACCAACATCAACGCGAGCTACGTGCGCGGCCAGTTCGACGCCATCGAGGTGCGCGTGCCCGGCGCGCCGGCTGCCGACGAGATCGTCTTCATCCTCGCGATGAGCACCGGCTACCGCGTGCATGCCCGCGTCGGCGGCCTGCTCGCGAAAGACATCAGCAAGTGGGACGGCCTGCGCTAAGCCCACGCATACAGAGACAAGACAAGGAACACACAGAACATGACCGCCAACATCCGCAAGCTCGTCATCCAGGTCGATGAAACCCGCAAGGAAATGGGGCAGGACGTGACGCCCCCCACGCGCCGTGCCGTCGCCATCGCCGTGATCGAGAACCCCTACGCCGGCCGCTACAGCGAGAACCTCGACGAGCTCATCGCCATCGGCGAAGAACTCGGCGCGCTGCTCGGCCAGAAGGCCGTGAAGGCGCTCGGCATCGAGCCCGGCCAGGCGCAGAGCTACGGCAAGGCCGCCATCGTCGGCGAGCGCGGCGAGCTCGAACATGCGGCCGCCATCCTGCACCCCAAGCTGGGCGCACCGCTGCGCGTGGCGGTCGAGAAGGGCGCGGCGCTCGTGCCTTCGGCCAAGAAGCAGGGAACGCTCGGCACCGCCATCGACGTGCCGCTCGGCCACAAGGACGCCGCCTTCGTGCGCAGCCATTTCGACGCCATCGAAGCCCGCGTGTCCGATGCGCCTCGCGCCAACGAAATCGTCGTCGCCGTGGCAGTTACCGACAGCGGCCGCCCGCTGCCGCGCATCGGCGGACTGCAGGCCAGCGAGATCAAGGGCGAAGACGGTCTCCGCTGATCCGTCTTCTTGCCATCACCACCGCACACGTGTTTTCTGTTCGAACCCCTAGGAGCTCCCCGATGAATCCATTGCGCCATGTCTTCTGCGCCGCTTCCGTCGTCACGCTGGCCACAGCCGCCCTCGTCCCCGCGCATGCGCAGGGCGTGATCAAGATCGGCGAAATCAACAGCTACAAGGCGCAGCCCGCCTTCCTGGAGCCCTACAAGAAGGGCATGGAACTGGCCGTCGACGAGATCAACGCCAAGGGCGGCATCAACGGCAAGAAGATCGAGCTCATCAGCCGCGACGACAACGCCAACCCCGGCGACGCGGTGCGCGTGGCCGAAGAGCTCATCTCGCGCGAGAAGATCGACGTGCTGGCCGGCGCGTTCCTCTCCAACACGGGCCTCGCGCTCACCGATTTCGCCAAGCAAAAGAAATTCTTCTACCTGGCCGCCGAGCCGCTCACCGACAAGATCGTCTGGAGCAACGGCAACAAGTACACCTACCGCCTGCGCCCCTCGACCTACATGCAGGTCGCGATGCTGGTGCCCGAGGCCGCCAAGCTCAAGAAGAAGCGCTGGGCGCTCGTGTACCCCAACTACGAATACGGCCAGTCGTCGGTCGCCACCTTCAAGACGCTGCTGAAGGCCGCGCAGCCCGATGTCGAGTTCGTCGCCGAGCAGGCGCCGCCGCTGGGCAAGGTCGACTCGGGCAGCGTGGTGCAGGCGCTGGCCGATGCCAAGCCCGATGCGATCTTCAACGTGCTGTTCGGCGCCGACCTCTCCAAGTTCGTGCGTGAAGGCAATACCCGCGGCCTCTTCAAGGACCGTGAAGTGGTGAGCGTGCTGACCGGCGAACCCGAATACCTCGACCCGCTGAAGGACGAAGCGCCCAACGGATGGATCGTGACCGGCTACCCGTGGAACGGCGTGAAGACGCCCGAGCACAAGGCCTTCCTCGATGCCTACCAGGCCAAGTTCAAGGACTATCCGCGCCTGGGCTCGGTGGTCGGCTACAGCGCCATCCACTCGATCGCGGCGGGCATCAAGAAGGCCGGCGGCACCGACACCGAAAAGCTCGTCGCAGCCTTCAAGGGCCTGCAGGTCGACACGCCCTTCGGCAAGATCAACTACCGCGCGCAGGACAACCAGTCCACCATGGGCGCGTATGTCGGCAAGACCAAGAACGACGGCGGCAAGGGCGTGATGGTCGACTACGTGTACCTCGACGGTGCCAAGTTTCAGCCGTCCGATGACGAAGTGAAGAAGATGCGCCCCGCAGACTGATTGCGCGGCTCCTGCAACGCGCCCGCCGTCGCTGATCGAGCGCGGCAGGGCGCGGTGTCTCCAGTTTCCTCAGGGTCCTTATGAGCTTTTCAGGCTTCGTTGTTCAGTTGCTCAACGGGTTGGCCGGCGCGTCCTCGCTTTTCCTCGTGGCGGCCGGTCTCTCGTTGATCTTCGGCGTGACGCGCATCGTCAACTTCGCCCATGGATCGTTTTTCATGGTCGGCATCTATGTCGCGTACACGCTCGTCGAGAAGCTGGGTTCGAGCCTGGGCTTCTGGCCCGCGCTGCTGATCGCGGCGCTCGCGGTCGGCGTGCTCGGCGCGCTGATCGAGGTGCTGCTCTTGCGCCGCATCTACAAGGCACCCGAGCTGTTCCAGCTGCTCGCCACCTTCGCGCTGGTGCTCGTCATCAAGGACGCGGTGCTGTGGCTCTGGGGGCCTGACGAACTGCTCGGCCCGCGCGCGCCGGGCCTGAAGGGCTCCATCGAAATCCTCGGCCGCCAGTTTCCTTCGTACGACCTGTTCCTGATCGTCGTCGGGCCGCTGGTGCTCGGCCTCGTCTGGCTGCTGCTCACCCGCACGCGCTTCGGCACGCTGGTGCGCGCCGCCACGCAAGACCGCGAGATGGTGAGTGCGCTCGGCGTCAACCAGGCCTGGCTCTTCACCGCGGTGTTCGCGCTCGGCGCATTGCTCGCGGGCCTGGGCGGTGCGCTGCAGCTGCCGCGCGAACCCGCCACGCTGGAGATGGACCTGAACACCATCGGCGCCGCGTTCGTGGTGGTGGTGGTCGGCGGCATGGGCTCCCTGCCCGGCGCCTATGTGGCGGCGTTGCTCATCGCCGAGATCAAGGCCGTGTGCATCTGGCTCGGCGTGGTGCAGATCTTCGGCATCGACGTGTCCTTCTCCAAGCTCACGCTGATGGTCGACTTCCTCGTGATGGCGATCGTGCTGGTGTGGCGCCCATGGGGCCTGTTCGGCCGGCCGCAGGCGCCCAGCCGCTACGTGGGCATGCAGGAGGAACCGCTGCGCCGCCCGAGCAACGCCTACCTCGTTGCCGCTGCGGTGCTCGCGCTGATGCTCGCGGTGCTGCCGCTGCTCACGGTGAATTCGCCCTACACCATGGTGCTGATGATCGACCTGCTGATCGCCGCACTCTTCGCGACCAGCCTGCACTTCATCATGGGCCCGGCGGGCATGCACTCGTTCGGCCATGCCGCGTACTTCGGGCTCGGCGCCTACGGCGCAGCGCTGCTGGTGCGCTCGCTGCACCTGCCGATGGAACTCGCATTGATCGTCGCGCCGGTCGTGGCCGCGCTCGGTGCGCTGGTCTACGGCTGGTTCGCGGTGCGGCTCTCGGGCGTCTACCTCGCGATGCTCACGCTGGCCTTCGCGCAGATCACCTGGGCCATCACCTACCAGTGGGACAGCTTCACGGGTGGCAGCAACGGCCTGACCGGCGTGTGGCCGTCCGAGTGGCTCTCGAACAAGCAGGCCTATTACTGGCTCACGCTGGTGCTCGTGGGCGCTGGCGTGTGGTGGCTGCGCCGCGTGCTGTTCTCGCCCTTCGGCTATGCGCTGCGCGCGGGCCGCGACTCGGTGCTGCGCGCCGACGCCATCGGCATCGACGTGAAGCGCATGCAATGGATGGCCTTTGTCATCGCCGGCACCGTGGCCGGCCTCGCGGGCGCGCTCTACGCCTTCTCGAAGGGCAGCATCTCGCCGGAAAGCCTGTCGGTCGGCAAGTCGGTCGACGGCCTCGTGATGGTGCTGCTTGGCGGCATCCAGACGCTCGCGGGCCCGGTGGTCGGCGCCGTCACCTTCACCTGGCTGCACGACACCGTGGCACGCAACACCGACTACTGGCGCGCGATGCTCGGCGCCATCATCCTGATCCTGGTGCTGCTGTTCCCGCAGGGCATTGCCGGCTCCGTCAAGCAACTCGTCGATCGCTGGCGTGCACCAAAGAATGAAACTGAAGCAGATGCCAAGCTCAAGGAGGTGAAAGCATGAGCCTCCTCAAAGTCGAAAACCTCGGCAAGTCCTTCGGCGGCGTGAAGGCCGTGGATGGCATCAGCTTCGAGCTGCCCGCGGGCGAGCTGCTCGCGCTCATCGGCCCCAACGGCGCGGGCAAGTCCACCACCTTCAACATGGTCAATGGCCAGTTGAAGGCCGACCAGGGCTCCATCACGCTCGACGGCCACGAGCTCGTGGGCCGCAAGCCCCGCGAGATCTGGCGCAAGGGCGTGGGCCGCACCTTCCAGATCGCCGAAACCTTTGCCTCGCTCACCGTGGTGGAGAACGTGCAGATGGCCTTGCTCTCGCACGACCACAAGCTGTTCTCGATGTGGCGCCGTGCGGCCGACCACAAGCGCGACGAAGCGCTCGCGCTGCTCGACCAGGTCGGCATGAAGTCGCAGGCCGACCGGCCCTGCAGTGTGCTGGCGTACGGCGACGTGAAGCGTGTCGAGCTCGCCATCGCAATGGCCAATTCGCCCAAGCTGCTCCTGATGGACGAGCCCACCGCCGGCATGGCGCCCAAGGAGCGCAACTCGCTCATGGCGCTGACCAAGGACCTCGTCATTCAACGCGGCATGGCCGTGCTCTTCACCGAGCACAGCATGGACGTGGTGTTCGCGTACGCCGACCGCATGATCGTGCTCGCGCGCGGCCGCCTCATCGCGCAGGGCAAGCCGCTGGAGATCCGCGACCATCCGAAGGTGCAGGAGGTGTACTTCGGCAGCGGCAAGACATTCGAGAAGATCGCAGAGAAAGCCGCAGCGCTTGGAGTGACAACCGCATGAGCACGCACGAACCTCTCTTGCAGGCCAAGGCGCTGTGCGCCTGGTACGGCGCCGCGCAGATTCTTTACGACGTCGACCTCGACGTTCGCCGCGGCGAAGTCGTCGCGCTCATGGGCCGCAACGGCGCGGGCAAGTCGACCACGCTGAAGGCGCTGATCGGCATGCTCGCCAAGCGCCGCGGCGCGGTACGTTTCCTCGGTCACGACATTTCGAAGAGCGAGCCGCACCACGCGGCGCGCCTGGGCCTCGGCTTCGTGCCCGAAGACCGGCGCGTGTTCACCGACCTCACGGTGATGGAGAACCTGGAAGTCGGCAAGCAGCCCGCGCGCCAGTGGGCCGACGGCACCGAGGCGCCGCTGTGGACGCCCGAGCGCCTGTTCAAGCTCTTCCCCAATCTCGGCGAAATGCCCAACCGTCCCGGCGGCCGCATGAGCGGCGGCGAGCAGCAGATGCTCACCGTCGCGCGCACGCTCATGGGCAACCCCTACCTCGTGCTGCTCGACGAGCCTTCCGAGGGCGTGGCGCCCGTCATCGTCGAGCAGATGGCCAACATGATCCTGGAGCTCAAGGCGCAGGGCGTGAGCATCCTCTTGTCGGAGCAGAACATGCACTTCGCCGAGCTTGTGTCCGACCGCGCCTATGTGCTGGAGAAGGGCCAGATCCGTTATCACGCCACGATGGCCGACCTGGCGGCCAACGAGGAAGTGCGCCGCGCGTATCTCAGCGTCTGATCGTTTTCTTCAACCTCACCGGAGTCCACACCATGCATCGCAGAACCGTATTGAAGTCCGCCGCTGCCCTCGGGCTCATGAGCGGCCTCGGCAGCTTCGGCCTTTCGGCCTTCGCGGCCGGCAAGATCAAGCCCGGCGCCAAGGCCGCGCTCATCGTGGTCGATGTGCAGAACTGTTTTCTCGACGGCGGCACGCTCGCGGTGAAAGGCGGCAACGAGGTGATCCCGGTCATCAACGCGCTGGCGCCCGCGTTCGAGAACATCGTCGTCACGCAGGACTGGCACACCGCGGGCCACGCCTCCTTCGCGAGCACCTACTCGGGCAAGAAGCCTTTCGAGACCACCAAGCTCAACTACGGCACGCAGGTGCTGTGGCCCGACCACTGCGTGCAGGGCACCGAAGACGCCGCGCTCGGCAAGGACCTGAAGGTGCCGACCGCGCAGCTCATCATCCGCAAGGGCTTCCACAAGGAGATGGACAGCTACTCGGCCTTCGAGGAAGCCGATCACAAGACGGCCACGGGCCTGGCGGGCTACCTCAAGGCGCGCGGCATCAAGACCGTGTTCGTCACCGGGCTGGCCACCGACTTCTGCGTGGCCTGGACCGCGATGGACGCGCGCAAGGCGGGCTTCGAGGCCTACGTGATCGAAGACGCCACGCGCGGCATCGACCTCAACGGCTCGCTCGCCGCCGCATGGAAGCAGATGACGGCCAAGGGCGTGAAGCGCATCCAGTCGGCCGATATCCAGAGCACCTGAGGTGCATTCATTTTTTCGCAACGGCGACAACAACAACTCAGAGACAAACGACGCATGAAGCTTTCGATTTCAAGGCGCGCCATGGTGGCGGGCGGCGCAGCCCTGGCGCTGGGCCCCGGTCTCCTGCGGTCGGCACGCGCGGAGAACGGCGTGACCGACACCACCATCCGCATCGGCCAGTCGGCCGTGTTCAGCGGGCCGGCCAAGGATTTCGGCGTCGATTACCGCGCGGGCATCAAGCTCTACTTCGACCGCGTCAACAAGTCGGGCGGCATCAACGGCCGCAAGATCGAACTCGTCACCTACGACGATGCCTACGATCCCGCGAAGACGGCGGTGAACACCGCCAAGCTGATCGACGAGGACAAGGTCTTCGCGCTCACCGGCTTCGTGGCCACCGGCAACCTCGCCGCGGCGATGCCGCTCGCCGAGAAGGCGGGCGTGCCGATGTTCGCGCCGCTGGTGGGCACCACCTCGTTCCGCACCAAGGTCAACCGCTACCTGTTCCACGTGCGCGCGGGCTACGACCTGGAGCTGCGCAAGATCATCAGCCACCTCTCGACCATCGGCATCTCGTCGATTGCGGTGGTGTTCCAGGACAGCCCTTTCGGCAAGTCGAACCTCGCCACCTGCGAGCAGCTCGCGGCCGAGTACAAGGTGCAGGTGGTCAAGACGCTGCCGCTGGCCATCACCGCGGAAGACGCGAAACAGGTCGCCACCGAGATATCGGCCGCCAAGCCCGGCGCGGTCGTGATGATCATGGCTGGCCGCATGGTCGAGACCTTCATTCGCGACTACCGCGCGGGTGGCGTGGGTGCGCCGCTGTACACGCTGTCGGTCGGCATCACCGATGCGGCCGGCTCGGCCAAGCGCCTGGACGGCAAGCTCGCGGGCCTGGTCACGGCCAGCATCGTGCCGCCGCCGAACGCGCAGCGCGTGCCGATCGTGGCCGACTACCAGCGCGACCGCGCCGAGTTCGGCGAGAAGATCGACAGCTACACCACGCTGGAGGGCTACATCGTCGCGCGCGTGATGGTCGAGGGCCTGCGCCGCGCGGGCAAGACGCTCACCCGCGACAGCTTCATCGCCGGGCTGGAGAGCATCGGCAGCACGCGCTTCGGTGACTTCCCCATCGACTACAGCGCGAAGAACCACAACGGCTCGACCTTCGTGGACCTGGAGATGTACACCCGTGACGGCCAGTTGCGGCGCTGAGCAGCCGCTGCACCTGCAGGTCAACGGCCAGGCGTGCTCTCTCGCAAGCGTGCCGCGCGAGGCGTCGCTGCTGCAGTTCCTGCGCAACGACCTCGGGCTCAACGGGCCCAAGTACGGCTGCGGGCTGGGGCAATGCGGGGCGTGCACGGTGCACGTCGATGGCGTGGCCGCGCGGTCGTGCGTGATCCCTGCGCATGGCGTGGCGGGTCGCGACGTCATCACGCTCGAAGGACTGGGTTCCCGCGGGCGCTGGCATCCGGTGCAGGCCGCCTTCGAAGACGCGCAGGCCGCGCAGTGCGGCTACTGCCTCAACGGCATGGTGATGCAGGCGGCGGCGCTGCTTGCGCGCGATCCGCATGCGAATGAAGCGCGCATCCGCAGCGAGCTGTCGGGCAACCTGTGCCGCTGCGGCACGCACATTGAAATCCTCGATGCGGTGCAGCGTGCGGCCGTGCGCATGAGCGCATCGCACGAAGACAAGGCCGCATGACGCGCCGCGCCGACCTGCCGCAGACCCGCGCGGAGTTTCTTTCCGCTGATGGCGTGCTGCTCGTGGTGCGCGAGACGCCGCCGGCACCGGCACCTGCCAAAGGCCAACCCGCGGCGGTTGCCGGTAACCCCATCGAGGGCGACGAGATCCTGATCGCCGTATGGGACGACGGCAGCGTCTCGGCGCTCAACGGCCACGTCGATCTCGGCACTGGCATCCAGACCGCGCTCGCGCAGATCGTGGCCGAGGAGCTCGACCTCGGCATGCCCTGCGTGCGCATGATGCTGGGCGACACGGCGCGCGTGCCCAACCAGGGCGCGACGATCGCGAGCGCCTCCATCCAGATCCATGCGCAGCCGCTGCGCCTCGCCGCCGCGCAGGCGCGCGCATGGCTGCTGGCGCGCGCGGCCGAACGCCTGGGCGTTGCGGTCGATGCACTGCAGGTGCGCAACGGCGTGGTGCGCGTCGCCGAGGCACCGGACCGCCACGTCAACTACGCGGACCTCGTGGCGCACCAGCGCACCGTGCTGCGCCTGGACCCCGGCGCGAAGCCCAAAGACCCGGCCGACTACCGCATCGTCGGCACGCGCCAGGCGCGCGTGGACATTCCCGCCAAGCTCGCGGGCGAGCTCGTGTTCGTGCACGACATGCGCGTGCCCGGCATGCTGCACGGCCGCGTGGTGCGCCCGCCGTACGCGGGCGCGGACCACGGCGAGTTCATCGGCAACACGCTCGAGTCGGTCGATGAATCGTCGATTGCGCACATCCCCGGCATCCGCGCCGTGGTCGTGATCCGCGATTTCGTCGGCATCGTCGCCGAGCGCGAGGAGCATGCGGAACAAGCACTGCGCGAACTGCGCATCACGTGGAAGCCATGGCCCGGCATGCCCGATCTCGGCGACCTCGCCCAGGCCCTGCGCGACAACCCGTCGACGCAGCGCCTGCTGGTGGACGAAGGCGATGTCGATGGCGCCATCGCCTCGGCCGCGCAGCCGATGCATCGCACCTACGTCTGGCCGTACCAGATGCACGCGTCCATCGGCCCCTCGTGCGCGCTCGCCGACTGGCAGCCGGCCGACGGCAGCGGCATGCAGTTGCGCGTGTGGGCAGGTTCGCAGAACCCGCATGTGCTGCGCGCCGATCTCGCCAAGCTCATGGCCGTGGACGACATTCAAGTCGACGTGGTCCGCATGGAAGCCGCGGGTTGCTACGGCCGCAACGGTGCCGACGACGTGGCGGCCGATGCGGCATTGCTCGCACGCGCCGTCGGCATGCCGGTGCGCGTGCAGCTCACGCGCGAGCAGGAGCATGCGTGGGAGCCCAAGGGTGCCGCACAGTTGATGGAAGTCGATGGCGGCCTGATGGCCGATGGGCGCATCGCCGCCTATGACTTCGAGACCTCGTACCCATCGAACGGCGCGCCCACGCTCGCGCTGCTGCTCACGCGCACCATCGAGCCGGTGGCGCAGGCCTACGAGATGGGCGACCGCACCGCGCGCCCGCCGTACAGCTACGACAACCTGCGCGTGAAGGTCAACGACATGGCGCCGATCGTGCGCGCCTCGTGGCTGCGCGGCGTGTCGGCGCTGCCGAGTTCGTTCGCGCACGAGTCGTACATCGACGAACTGGCGACGGCGGCGGGTGTCGATCCTGTGCAGTTCCGCTTGCAGCACCTGAACGATCCGCGCGCAGTCGAACTCGTGCAGGCCACCGCGCAGAAGGCCGGCTGGCGCATGCGCACCGGGCCGCAGGAGAACGCGGACGGCGGGCTCGGCGAGGGCGGCGACATCCTCTTCGGCCAGGGCTTTGCATACGCGCGCTACATCCACAGCAAGTGGCCGGGCTTCGGCGCGGCATGGGCCGCGTGGGTGGCCGACGTCGAGGTCAACCGCAAGACCGGCGAGGTGCATGTGCGCCGCGTGGTGGTGGGGCACGACGCGGGGCTGATGGTCAACCCTGCGGGCGTGGAGCACCAGGTGCACGGCAACGTGATCCAGACCACGAGCCGCGCGCTGATGGAAGAAGTGAAGTTCGCGCCGCAGCAGGGCACCGCACCCGGCGGTGCGCAGGTGCCCGGCGTGCTGCCGACCGGCGTGGTCGCGAGCCGCGAGTGGGGCAGCTACCCGATCATCAACTTCCGCGACGTGCCGGTGATCGAGGTGATGCACATGCCGCGGCCGGGCGAGCCGTCGCTGGGCGCGGGCGAGTCGTCGTCGGTGCCGGGGACGGCGGCGATCGCGAATGCGATCTTCGATGCAACGGGGGTGCGGTTCAGGGCGCCGCCGTTCACGCCGGAGACGGTGCTGGCGGAGTTGAATCGGGAGTTTCTTCCTCCTCCGCCGGGGGAGGGCGGGGGTGAGCGGCGCTCGGATGGCGATGCGGCCTTGCCGTCATCCCAACCTTCCCCCAGGGGGAAAATAAGCGACGCACCGTGGCCCCGACGCAAGGGCCTTTGGGCCACCGGCGCTGCGCTCTTCATCGGCGTCGTCGCGGGCCTGCTCGGCTGGCGCTCCGCCATCGCCCCCGTTTCGCTCACCGCGCCTGTCTACAGCGAGGCCACCATCGAACGCGGCCGCGTGCTCGCCGCGCTCGGCGACTGCGCGGTGTGCCACACCGCACCCGGCGGCGCACCCAACGTAGGGGGCCGCGCGATGGACACGCCCTTCGGCACGCTCTACACCACCAACCTCACGCCCGATGCCGACACCGGCCTCGGCCGCTGGTCGTTCAGTGCGTTCCAGCGCGCGATGCGCGAAGGCGTCTCGCGCGACGGCCATCACCTGTATCCGGCGTTCCCCTACACCGCATTCGCCAAGACCAGCGACGACGACCTGCAGGCGCTGTATGCGTACTTCATGTCGATGCCCGCGGTGCGCTCGGAAACGCCGAAGTCCGAGCTCAAGTTCCCGTTCAGCATGCGGCCGCTGATGGCCGGATGGAACGCGCTCTTCCACGACCCCACGCCCTTGCAGCCCGTTGCCACGCAAAGCGCGGAGTGGAACCGCGGCGCGTACCTCGTCAACGGCCTGGGCCATTGCGGCGCGTGTCACACACCGCGCAACGCACTCGGCGCGGAGCAGGGTGGCAGCGCGTTCCTCTCGGGCGCGATGGTCGATGGCTGGGAAGCGCCCGCGCTCACGCACCTGTCGAAATCCGCCGTGCCGTGGGACGCGGATGAGCTGTATCGGTACCTGCGGAGCGGCCACACGCAGCGCCACGGCATCGCCGGCGGCCCGATGGCCGAGGTGGTGCGCGAGCTCGGCCAGGTGTCCGATGCCGACGTGCGCGCCATGGCGACCTACCTCGGCTCGTTCAACCCGACGCCGGCCGCCGAACCGCAAGCGCTCGCGCAACAGGCCATCGACAATGCGGCGCGCACGCAAGGCCAACTGCTCGGCCCCGCGCAGCGCATGTTCGACAGCGCCTGTGCCTCGTGCCATCACGACGGCAACGGCCCCACGCTACTGGGCGTGAACACGCCGCTCGCGCTCAACAGCAGCCTCACGAGCGCACATCCCGACAACCTGCTGCGCACCATCCTCGATGGCGTGCGCGATCCGGCGACTCGCGACATCGGCTTCATGCCGGCCTTCCGCGAGGCGCTCGACGACCGGCAGATCGCCGAGCTGGCCGGCTACATGCGCGCGCGTTTCGCGCCGCAGGAGCCGGCGTGGACCGACCTGCCCGGGCAGGTGGCACGCGCCCGCGCCGCCAAGGCGCACGGCGCGGGGCACTGAGCCGAGTGCCCCGGAGCGCCCGCGGGCGCACCGCCGACGCTACGATGCGGCGTCGCGCATCGGCCTCGTCGTTCGTTCGCGCGCTGCACCGAACACCTTCAACGGAGACACACAGCACCATGGCCCTGAACCTCACGTCCTCGAACAGCCTTCCCAGCGACGCCGACCGCGCCACACTGGTCGGCCGCATCTGGCAGCCCGATGTGGGCCCGGTGCTGGTGGCCGCGCACGAAGGCGGCCTGCACGACCTGTCGAAGCTCGCACCCACCATGAGCGATCTGCTCGAAGCCAAGGGCTCGCCATCCGCCGCCGTGCGCGATGCGCTCAAGAGCGGCAAGGCACCGCGCATCGCCGCGCTCGATGCCGTGCTCGCCAACAGCGACGAGACCGCACGCGACAACGCCAGGCCCTGGCTGCTCGCGCCGTGCGACCTGCAGGTCATCAAGGCGAGCGGCGTGACCTTCGTGGCGAGCCTGCTCGAACGCGTGATCGAGGAGCAGGCGCGCGGCGATGCATCGAAGGCCGAAGCCACGCGCGCGGCCATCGGCAAGGTGCTGGGCGACAACCTCGCGGACATCGTGCCCGGCTCGCCCGAGGCCGCGAAGGTCAAGGAGGTGCTGATCGCGCAGGGCGTGTGGTCACAGTACCTCGAGGTGGGCATCGGCCCCGATGTGGAAATCTTCACCAAGGCCCCGGTGCTCGCCGCCGTGGGCACCGGCGCCGACGTGGGCATCCATTCGGGCTCGGTCTGGAACAACCCCGAGCCCGAGGTCGTGCTCGCGGTCAACAGCCGCGGCGAGACGCTGGGCGCTGCACTCGGCAACGACGTCAACCTGCGCGACTTCGAAGGCCGCAGCGCGTTGCTGCTGGGCAAGGCGAAGGACAACAACGCCTCGTGCGCGATCGGCCCGTTCATCCGTCTCTTCGACGATCACTTCGGCATTGCCGATGTGCGCCGCATCACCGTGGCGCTCGAAGTGACGGGGCCCGAGGGCTTCGTGCTCGAAGGCTCGAGCTCGCTCACGAAGATCAGCCGCGATCCGCTGGACATCGTGTCGCAGGCTGTCGGCATTCACCACGACTACCCTGATGGCTTCATGCTGTTTCTCGGCACGATGTTCGCGCCGACGCAGGATCGTCATGGGCCGGGGCAAGGGTTCACGCATGTCGTGGGGGACCATGTGCGCATCGGTGCGCCGGAGCTTGGTGCGTTGTTCAACCGGGTTGTGCATGCGGATCAGGCGCCGCGCTGGACCTTTGGGTTGAGCGCGCTGATGCGAAATCTTGGTGGGCGCGGGCTGGTGTAGTTGCTGGGACGAAAGCCGCAGATTTCTCCGCAGAGACTCTGCGGCTTTGTCGCTCGTGCCTCCATTTTTTGGCGGCTCGAGCAGGGAGCCGCAAGGTTCGCCGGTTTGCGCAAGCAGTTCCCGGTACGCCAACCTGTTCGAGCTGCCGCCCCCAATTGGCGTTGGGGGCGGTGGTCTTACAAACCGAACTGCTTGGAGGCCTTCAAGGCTCACGTTCC
The DNA here is from genome assembly GCF_030812215.1 of Variovorax boronicumulans. GTDB lineage: Bacteria > Pseudomonadota > Gammaproteobacteria > Burkholderiales > Burkholderiaceae_C > Variovorax > Variovorax boronicumulans_C. The sequence continues at coordinate 54,795 of NZ_JAUSSG010000018.1, forward strand.
TTCGTTCCCCGAATCTCCCGAAATCGACACAGCCGAATTGCTCGCGCTACGCGCATGCGATGGCATCGACAGCCTTCGCGTTGTGCAACGTGCGTACGCATGCCTTGAAAATCTCATCGGCCCACAGCACACGAGCGACACGGAAGAGGTCTATTCGAGCCGCTCTGAACTCAGCGCGTTGATGGGGCTGGTCAATGAGAAGTTGCAGCGGCGGATCGAAACGGCTGATGCCACGATTCAGTCGTTGCGTGTTGCTCTGAAAGAGGAGGGTGCTTAATGCGGATTTACGAGGCCATTAACACTCAACTTTGCAAGCCCAGTTCGTGCAATGCATTAGTCTTCCGCAGTAATCGATCTGCAACAACGAATGCCAAGGGCCATTAACGCATCTGCGAGCTCTTGCGAAAAATCCATGAAGCCTTGTGCGTTCATAGGTTTTTCGTGAATAAAAGATCTGACAAACTCACCACTCTGATCTATCAATAGATTCAAGGGTGAATTTGTATTGCAAATAACTTCAAGGCGATACTCTTCGTCTTCTTCGTCTTGCGGCCCCAAGAGTAGAAAATTAACTTCACCTGTGCTGGCTTCATAGGCGGGTATCTCATCATATCGACCGCTGGTTTCTTCATTGAATTGAAGGCCGGTGACTTGGGCTATATTTTTAATAAATTCATCAAATGTCGCTGTGCGAAAAATAATTACCACGGCGGAAATAAAAATGGATTGAGTGCTATCTGCTTTCATTTAAATTTACCAAGTGGCAAGTATGTCTGTGGGTCATTATTTTTTCGACTCATTGCTTCTTCGCTCCAAATTCTAAACTCTGGCGCGCCTGACTTCATTCCTGAAAGAATTGGGTTGGAGCGCAATTGCTCATCGAATTTATCAAGCACACCTCTTAGCGAGGGATCGAACCGTGGAGCATTGTCTCGATTGATGAATGTTTTATTTCCATAACGCGCCGCCAACTTATCACTCACTACAAAAAAGTCAGCGTCATATCCTTGCTCGCCGCTGTATGACTGATATTTTTCTGCACGATTTTTCTGATAGGCAACCTCTCCGTCAAAGGCCACTCTGTTTCCATTGGCGTCGATTTTGTGCTCACCCTTCAGTCCGCTTGCAAGACTTCCCCGAAATCCAACTCTTGCATCTGGGTCAAGCCTTAGGAATGCATCGACTGCAGGTTGGGCAACGTTGTCGATTTGCTCGACGATTTTTGCCCGCGAGGCATTCCCCCGAAGAATAAGCTCTGTTTCTAGAGCCTCGTTTGGAACCAGATGAGGCGGACCTCGGCGTAAGCCGCTAGCGGCAGCAGTTCGGCCACTGCCTCCCATTGGAGCGACCAAACTATCAATCGGCGCAGCAATATCAGTAGCCATCGAGGCGGTTCTGATGTTGCCGCTTGCCAGCATCGTGATCGAAGCCGCAACACCTCCTAGCGCCATATTGCCTTGGCCGCTAAGGTAGTTCAGCAACGCGCTGTCGGTTGACTCCTGAACGCCGTCTATTCGAGGATCCCAGCCACGAAGTTGTGGCGTGTTGCGCGCTTGCTGCAGAGCAATCTCGTCAGCAAGCGTACGCGGCCGCAAATTCAGCAAAGAAGTATCCCGCGGTGCGAAAACACTGGCACTGTCGAATGCCGTTTCCTTGGCTGTCGCAGTTGCAGTCTGAGCCGCATCCGACTGTTGTTGCGCGCGGTCCGCGGCATTTTTCAAGCTTTCGCCCAGGGCAATGTCTTTTCCATGCACACCCAGTCCGTTCGTGGCAGCAGGTGTGCCGACACCTGGCAAGGCGATGTCCCAATCACCGCCTACAGTACGCGGGTTCTTGATGCCGTTGATCTCGATGAGCTGACCCACATAGTTGTTGATGTCACGCTGGCTGGCACCCGAGCCAAGCTGTGCCCGCGCAATGCGCTCCATCGAACCACCATAGTCACCTGCACGTACCGTGCTGGCCTGTGTCGACATCCTGTCTTGCCAGCCCAAGATGCCATTGCCCGAGGGCTCGATGCCATAGCCTGTTGGGGTTCCGCCGCTGTCGACATAGGTTGGCAACCCAGCCGGATTGATGCCAGCGCGTCGCGCTGCTGCATCCTGCGAGAAGTTCCGCCCATTGACCATCGGCACACCACCGTTGGCATGGACGCCGTTGAAGTTGTTGTTCCGCGCAAGGAATGAATCCAGCGGGTCCGCATCGCTCATGCGATCCATCTGGTTCTCGTACCTGCTGCTGCTCGGGTTGTTGGTGCTGTTGGCCCAAGCCAGGCTGTCCCCAATGATGTTCCCGAAGGCGTCCGACGCCAGAGTCGTTGTGCTGATCTTTCCGCCGCGCACAACCTGCGCAGCGAGGCTGCCGCCCAGACCCGAGGCCAGACTCTTGCCAAGCTCAAAGCCGGTGAGAGATGGGTTGTAGTCCATCGCTGCATTCAAACCTTGGCCTATGCCCGCGCTCACGGCACTGGCCGCCACGCTCTTCCAACTGAACTTGTCCTGCAACCCCGTTGCCACCGCAATGCCCTGCGAAGCCGCATTGCCGATGGCGCCGCGCACGATGGCATTCCCTATGACCCCGGCTGTGGTCCCGGCATCGAAGAGGTTGATGCCGCCGACAGCACCGGAGATGCCTCCACCGATGGCTGCGAGCGCCACAGCTTTCCAACTGAAGCTGTCCTGAACGCCGATGGCAATTCCCACAGCTTGGCCAGCGATCGAACCCACGGCTCCACCTACGGCATAGCCGGCAATGTTGCCGAGCACGCCTGCGGCCGCACCCCCTGTGAAATACGTCACCACCGCAGCCACAACAATGACGATGACCTGTCCAAGTCCCCCACACCCCTTGTCCTGCTTGGGCTGAGGCAGATCCAGCATGGTGGGCGTGATGTCCCCCACCAGCTTGCTCGGGTCATAAGGCGTGAAGGTGTTGACGTTGCTCGCGTTGGACAACACCACCGGCAGCGTCAGCGCCTGGCCGTTGACCAGGTCTGCGTTGTCCGAGAGGCCATTGGCCTCGGCGATGCGGTACCACAGGCTCGGATCGCCGTAGGCGGACTTGGCAATGCTCTGCAGCGTGTCGCCCTCGCGCACCACCCACACCCCCGGGTTGGTGCCCAGCCCGCTCATGCGCTGGCTCGCAAAGTCGAAGGTGGCATGCGCGCTGTAGCCCAGCAGCGTGTAGTTGGGAGCCCCGTTAAGCGGCACGCGAGCGGCGACCGTCTCGCCGTACTGCCCCAGCGCCTCGCCGTTGACGACCAACTGGCGCTGGATGTGGTTGCCCGTGCCGTCGTCGGTCCACAGCATCCGCCCGCCCGCGTCGTAGACGAAGTTGCGGTTGCGCGCACTCGTGTTGA
>NZ_JAUSSG010000019.1 GCF_030812215.1 Variovorax boronicumulans
GATCGCGATGGAAGAAGGCCTGCGCTTCGCCATCCGTGAAGGCGGCCGTACCGTGGGTTCGGGCGTCGTGGCAAAGATCCTCGACATCTAAGCCGAGCGAAAAGAGTACCGGAGGGGTATAGCTCAATTGGCAGAGCGTCGGTCTCCAAAACCGAAGGTTGTAGGTTCGATTCCTACTGCCCCTGCCACCTAGGTGGCACTCCGAAAAAAGCCCATCGCGACCCGATGGGCTTCGGCGTCTCAAGAGGCGCATTGAATTGAAGGTCGAAAGACCACAGGAAATCAGCCGAATATGGCCACTTCTCAAATCGAAACCGTGAGCACGGGCGCCGACAAGGCCAAATTGGCCGCGGCCGTGGTGCTGGCGGTGGGCGCCATCGTGGCGTTCTACCTGCTGTCGCGCCAAGGCTCGCTGGTGCAATGGGCTGCGTTGCTGGTCGGCCTGGCCGCGGCCGTGGGTGCCTTCGGTAGTTCGGAGAATGGCCGTCAGTTGTGGGCCTTTGGCCGCGACTCGTGGCGCGAGGTCAAGAAGGTCGTCTGGCCGACCCGCAAGGAAGCAATGCAGATGACGGCCTATGTGTTCGCCTTCGTGGCGATCATGTCCGTCTTCCTCTGGCTCACCGACAAGACGCTCGAATGGGTGTTTTTCGACCTCATTCTGGGCTGGAGAAAATAAATGACTGACGACGCAGTTGAAACCACGCCGAGCGCACCAGAGGAAGAAAACACCTCCGTGCTGGCTCCCGCCGCCAACCCCGATCTGCGTTGGTACGTGGTGCATGCCTATTCGGGCATGGAGAAGGCTGTCGAGCGCAACATCACCGAGCGCATCAATCGCGCTGGCATGCAGGACAAGTTCGGTCGCATCCTGGTTCCGACCGAAGAAGTGGTCGAGATCAAGAACGGCCAGAAGCGCACCACCGAGCGTCGCTTCTTCCCCGGTTACGTGCTGGTCGAAATGATCATGGACGACGAGAGCTGGCACTTGGTGAAGCACACCAACAAGGTGACCGGTTTCGTGGGTGGCGCCAAGAACCGCCCGGCCCCGATCTCGCAAAAAGAGGTTGAGGACATCGTCAGCCAGATGCAGCAGGGCACCGAGAAGCCCCGCCACAAGGTCGAGTTCACAGTGGGTGAATTCGTGCGCGTCAAGGAGGGCCCCTTCACCGACTTCAATGGCACGGTGGAAGACGTCAACTACGAGAAGAGCAAGGTCAGCGTGTCGGTCATGATTTTCGGCCGCTCGACGCCCGTCGAACTCGAATTCAGCCAGGTCGAGAAGACCTGAGCCCCGGGCCACGAGGCCTGAACCATTTTCGGCTGTGCGCTATCCGACTCGGTGCGCGGCCTTGAGCAGAAGAGTCGTTTAACCCCGGGGAGCCCAGGCGAAAGCCGAGGCGATATCACCCGCAAGGAGCAAAAAATGGCGAAAAAAATCGTCGGCTTCGTCAAGCTGCAAGTGCCAGCTGGTAAGGCCAACCCATCACCACCGATCGGTCCCGCGCTGGGCCAACGTGGTCTGAACATCATGGAGTTCTGCAAGGCGTTCAATGCGCAGACGCAGAGCTACGAGCCGGGTCTGGCGCTGCCGGTGGTCATCACCGCCTTCGCCGACAAGAGCTTCACCTTCATCATCAAGTCGCCGCCCGCCGGCGTGCTGATCAAGAAGGCGATCAAGCTGGACAAGGGTTCGGCTCGTCCGCACCTGGACAAGGTCGGCAAGATCACGCGCGCTCAGCTCGAAGAAATCGCCAAGACCAAGATGAAGGACCTGACGGCCGCCGACATGGACGCCGCAGTTCGCACCATTGCCGGTACTGCCCGCTCGATGGGCGTGAATGTGGAGGGCGTGTAAATGTCCAAGATCACCAAGAAGCAAAAAGCGCTCGAAGGCAAGGTCGACAGCAACAAGCTGTACCCGCTGGCTGACGCAATCGGCATCGTCAAGGAAGCCGCCACCGCCAAGTTCGACGAATCGATCGACGTGGCCGTGCAACTGGGCATCGACGCGAAGAAGTCGGATCAGGTCGTTCGTGGCGCCGTCGTGCTGCCCAACGGCACCGGCAAGACCAAGCGCGTGGCCGTGTTCGCCCAGGGCGCCAAGGCTGAAGAAGCCAAGGCCGCCGGCGCCGACATCGTCGGCATGGACGACCTCGCTGCCATGGTCAAGGCTGGCGACATGCCTTTCGACGTCGTGATCGCTGCCCCCGATGCCATGCGCGTCGTCGGTACGCTCGGTCAGATCCTCGGCCCGCGCGGCCTGATGCCCAACCCCAAGGTTGGCACCGTGACCCCGGACGTCGCCACGGCCGTGAAGAACGCCAAGGCCGGCCAGGTTCAGTTCCGCGTCGACAAGGCCGGCATCGTGCACGGCACGATTGGCCGTCGCTCGTTCGACAACGACAAGCTGCAGGGCAACCTCGCCGCGCTGATCGACGCTCTGGTCAAGGCCAAGCCGGCGACCAGCAAGGGCGTGTACCTGCGCAAGGTGGCTGTGTCGTCGACCATGGGTCTGGGTGTCCGCGTGGACACGCAAACCATCTCGGCGAGCTAAAGAGATTTGCCCTGCCCGAAAGGGTAGGGCGGATGTGGTGGGTCGCGGCAGCTTCGGTTGCCGCGAGCCATCCAAGACCGCTGGTGTGCAGGGCGCTGCACTTAATGGCCGGATCGATCTTTCCGGTATCCAGCGCAGATGGCGATCCCACTGCAAGGAATTTGATTTTTGTTCCTGACAGTTGGTCGCTGCATGAAGCGCGATCCGAGGCCCCGGCCGAAGGTCGCATTAAAAGGAGTAGACCTTGAGTCTGAATCGCAGTGAGAAAGAAGCGGTCATCAGTGATGTGACCAGCCTCGCCGCTAAAGCTCAAACGCTCGTGATGGCGGAATACCGTGGCATCACGGTTGCCGATATGACCAAACTGCGCAGCGAAGCTCGCAGCAAGGGTGTGACCCTCAGCGTGTTGAAGAACACGCTGGCACGCCGTGCTGTCGCTGGTAGCGCATTCGAAGTCGTCGGTGACCAGATGACCGGTCCGCTGATCTACGGCTTTTCCGAAGACGCAGTGGCCGCCGCCAAGGTGGTGGCCGACTTCGCGAAGACCAACGACAAGTTGGTGATTCGTGGTGGCGCGTTTGGTGGCAAGGCCCTGGACGTCAACGGCGTGAAGCAACTGGCCAACATCCCTTCCAAGGAAGTGCTGCTGTCGCAATTGCTGGGCTTGATGCAATCCCCCGTTTCCCGCACGGCACGCGTTCTCGCGGCGCTGGCTGCGAAGCGTGGCGAAGGCGAAGCTGCACCCGTCGCCGATGCACCGGCAGAAGCGCAGGCTGCTTAAAGCCTTGCGTTTGAAATATTCAACCCAATTGTTAGGAAACAAAAATGGCATTCGATAAAGACGCATTTCTGACCGCGCTCGACAGCATGACGGTCCTGGAACTCAACGACCTGGTGAAAGCCATCGAAGAGAAGTTCGGCGTGAGCGCCGCAGCAATGGCCGCCCCGGCCGGCGCTGGTGGCGGTGCTGCTGCTGCCGTGGCTGAAGAACAGACCGAATTCAACGTCGTGCTGGCCGATGTCGGCGCGAACAAGGTGTCGGTCATCAAGGCTGTGCGCGAAATCACCGGCCTGGGCCTCAAGGAAGCCAAGGACCTGGTGGAAGCCGCTCCCAAGGCTATCAAGGAAGCCCTGTCCAAGGCTGACGCTGAAGCCGCCAAGAAGAAGCTGGAAGAAGCCGGCGCCAAGGTGGAACTGAAGTAATTCAGACCCCCTAGAGGGCTGGAGGCGCCTGAAAAGGCCCTCCAGCCTTTGCCGCTTTCAGAGCGCACCCGAAAGACGCGATCCCGATGCGTTTTTCGAGTGTCTTCTGACCCCGACTGCAGAAGACCCCTTGGTTCGGGCGATGTGCAACGCATCGCTGTCCGCCAACGGCTGGTAGTGGCCAGCCGCCAAGCAGTGGTGCCGTTCGCCCGGCATTGCTGACAAGTCGCTGAAGATCTCAAGCTCCGGAGCTCTCATGGCCCAATCGTCCGCGTACAGTTACACCGAACGCAAGCGCATCCGAAAAAGTTTCGGTAACCGCGACAGCGTCGTCGAAATCCCCTACCTGCTGCAGATGCAGAAAGACGCGTACACCGCGTTCCTGCAAGCCGGCATCGCCCCCAAACAACGCACCGTCGAAGGCCTGCAGGCCGCGTTCGACGCCGCGTTCCCGATCGTCTCGCACAACGGTTTCGTCGAGATGAAGTTCCTCGAGTACAACCTCGCGAAGCCGGCCTTCGACGTGCGTGAGTGCCAGACCCGCGGTCTGACCTTCGCCTCGGCCGTGCGCGCCAAGGTCCAGCTCATCATCTATGACCGCGAGTCGTCGACGTCGCAGTCGAAGGTGGTCAAGGAAGTGAAGGAACAAGAGGTCTACATGGGCGAAGTGCCGCTCATGACCGAGAAGGGTTCGTTCATCATCAACGGCACCGAGCGCGTGATCGTGTCCCAGCTGCACCGTTCGCCCGGCGTGTTCTTCGAACACGACAAGGGCAAGACGCACAGCTCGGGCAAGCTCCTGTTCTCGGCCCGCGTGATTCCTTACCGCGGCTCGTGGCTCGACTTCGAGTTCGACCCGAAGGACATGCTGTACTTCCGCGTGGACCGTCGCCGCAAGATGCCGGTCACGATCCTGCTGAAGGCCATCGGCCTGAATCCGGAATCGATCCTCGCGAACTTCTTCGTGAACGACAACTTCCGCCTGATGGACAGCGGCGCGCAAATGGAGTTCGTCTCCGAGCGCCTGCGCGGCGAAGTCGCGCGCTTCGACATCACCGACAAGTCGGGCAAGGTCGTGGTCGCCAAGGACAAGCGCGTCACCGCGCGCCACACGCGCGAACTGGAACAGTCGAACACCACGCACATCAGCGTGCCGGAAGACTTCCTGGTCGGCCGCGTCATCGCCCGCAACATCGTGGACGCCGACTCGGGTGAAATCCTGGCCAAGGCCAACGACGAGCTGACCGAAGCGCTGCTGAAAAAGCTGCGCACGGCCGGCGTGCAGGACATCCAGGTCATCTACACGAACGAACTGGACCAGGGCGCGTACATCTCGCAAACGCTGCGCATCGACGAAACCGTCGACGAATTCGCAGCGCGCGTGGCCATCTACCGCATGATGCGCCCCGGCGAGCCGCCGACGGAAGACGCGGTGCAGGCTCTCTTCCAGCGCCTGTTCTACAACCCGGACACGTACGACCTGTCGCGCGTGGGCCGCATGAAGTTCAACGCCAAGGTCGGCCGCGACGAATCGACCGGCCCGATGGTGCTGACCAACGAAGACATCCTGGCCGTGGTCAAGATCCTCGTTGACCTGCGCAACGGCAACGGCGAAGTCGATGACATCGACCACCTGGGCAACCGCCGCGTGCGTTGCGTCGGCGAACTGGCCGAAAACCAGTACCGCACCGGCCTGGCCCGTATCGAGAAAGCCGTGAAGGAACGTCTGGGTCAGGCCGAGCAAGAGCCGCTGATGCCGCACGACCTGATCAACAGCAAGCCGATCTCGGCCGCGCTGAAGGAGTTCTTCGGTGCGTCGCAGCTGTCGCAGTTCATGGACCAGACGAACCCGCTGTCCGAAATCACCCACAAGCGCCGCGTGTCGGCCCTTGGCCCGGGTGGTCTGACGCGTGAACGTGCAGGCTTCGAAGTGCGCGACGTGCACGTGACCCACTACGGTCGCGTGTGCCCGATCGAAACGCCCGAAGGCCCGAACATCGGCCTGATCAACTCGCTGGCCCTGTACGCCCGCCTGAACGAATACGGCTTCATCGAGACGCCGTACCGTCGCGTGGTCGACAGCAAGGTCACCAACGACATCGACTACCTCTCGGCCATCGAAGAAGGCAAGTACGTCATCGCCCAGGCCAATGCGGCCCTGGACAAGGACGGCAAGCTGACCGGCGACCTGGTCTCGGCGCGTGAAGCCGGCGAATCGATCCTGGTCGGTGCCGAACGCATCCAGTACATGGACGTGTCGCCCGCGCAGATCGTGTCGGTGGCTGCCTCGCTCGTGCCGTTCCTGGAGCACGACGATGCGAACCGCGCGCTGATGGGCGCCAACATGCAGCGTCAGGCCGTGCCCGTGCTGCGCCCCGAAAAGCCGATGGTCGGTACCGGTATCGAGCGCGTTTCCGCGGTCGACTCGGGCACCGTGGTCACGGCTTCGCGCGGCGGTATCGTCGACTACGTCGATGCGACCCGTGTCGTGGTGCGCGTGAACGACGCCGAAGCGGCGGCCGGTGAAGTCGGTGTGGACATCTACAACCTGATCAAGTATCAGCGTTCGAACCAGAACACCAACATCCACCAGCGTCCGATCGTCAAGCGCGGCGACAAGATCGCCAAGGGCGACGTGATCGCCGACGGCGCATCGACCGACCTGGGTGAGCTGGCCCTCGGCCAGAACATGCTGATCGCGTTCATGCCCTGGAACGGCTACAACTTCGAAGACTCGATCCTGATCTCCGAACGCGTCGTTGCCGAAGACCGCTACACCTCGATCCACATCGAGGAACTGGTGGTGATGGCTCGCGACACGAAGCTGGGCGCAGAAGAAATCACGCGCGACATCCCGAACCTGGCCGAGCAGCAGCTCAACCGCCTGGACGAATCCGGCATCATTTATGTCGGTGCCGAAGTGCAACCGGGCGACACGCTGGTGGGCAAGGTCACGCCGAAGGGCGAGACCACGCTCACGCCTGAAGAGAAGCTGCTTCGCGCCATCTTCGGCGAGAAGGCTTCCGACGTGAAGGACACCTCGCTGCGTGTGGACCAGGGCTCGCAAGGCACCGTGATCGACGTGCAGGTGTTCACCCGCGAAGGCATCACGCGCGACAAGCGCGCCCAGCAGATCATCGACGATGAACTCAAGCGCTTCCGCCTTGACTTGAACGACCAGCTTCGCATCGTCGAAGCCGACGCGTTCGACCGGATCGAGAAGCTGCTGACCGGCAAGGTTGCCAACGGCGGCCCGAACAAGCTGGCCAAGGGCACCAAGCTCGACAAGGCCTACCTGTCGTCGGTCGAGAAGTTCCATTGGTTCGACATCCGCCCGGCGGAAGACGAAGTGGCCACGCAGCTCGAGTCGATCAAGAACTCGCTGGAGCAGACGCGCCACAGCTTCGACCTCGCGTTCGAAGAAAAGCGCAAGAAGCTCACGCAAGGCGACGAGCTGCCCGCGGGCGTGCTCAAGATGGTCAAGGTCTACCTGGCCGTCAAGCGCCGCCTGCAACCCGGCGACAAGATGGCCGGCCGTCACGGCAACAAGGGTGTGGTGTCCAAGATCGTTCCGGTCGAAGACATGCCCCACATGGCCGACGGCACGCCGTGCGACATCTGCCTGAACCCGCTGGGCGTGCCTTCGCGGATGAACGTGGGCCAGGTGCTCGAAGTGCATCTGGGCTGGGCCGGCAAGGGCATCGGCCAGCGCATCGGCGACCTGCTGCAGCAAGAGGCCAAGGTGACCGAAGTGCGCAAGTTCATGGAGCAGCTGTACAACGGCTCGGGCCGTCCGGAAGACCTCGCGCAACTGAGCGACACCGACGTGCTTGCCATGGCGGCCAACCTGCAAAGCGGCGCGACATTTGCCACGCCGGTGTTCGACGGCGCCTCGGAAGAAGAAATCCGCGGCATGCTGAAGCTCGCCTATCCGGACGACATCGCCAAGCTCAAGGGCCTGACCGATACGCGCACGCAGGCGTACCTGTACGACGGCCGCACCGGCGACCAGTTCGAGCGTCCCGTCACCGTCGGCTACATGCACTTCCTGAAGCTGCATCACCTGGTCGACGACAAGATGCACGCCCGTTCGACCGGTCCGTACTCGCTCGTCACCCAGCAACCGCTGGGCGGCAAGGCGCAGTTCGGCGGCCAGCGTTTCGGGGAAATGGAAGTGTGGGCGCTGGAAGCTTACGGCGCCGCCTACGTCCTGCAGGAAATGCTGACCGTGAAGTCCGACGACGTGCAAGGCCGTACCAAGGTGTACGAAAGCATCGTCAAGGGCGAACACTCGATCGAAGCCGGCATGCCGGAATCGTTCAACGTGCTGGTCAAGGAAATTCGTTCGCTGGGGCTCGACATCGAGCTCGAGCGTTCTTAATTTGAAAAGGGAAAGAGTCTTATGAAATCGCTACTCGACCTGTTCAAGCAATTCACGCCCGATGAGCATTTCGATGCCATCAAGATCGGCATGGCTTCGCCCGAGAAGATCCGTTCGTGGTCTTTCGGTGAAGTGAAGAAGCCCGAGACGATCAACTACCGCACGTTCAAGCCCGAGCGCGACGGTCTCTTCTGCGCCAAGATCTTCGGCCCCATCAAGGACTACGAGTGCCTGTGCGGCAAGTACAAGCGCCTGAAGCACCGCGGCGTGATCTGCGAGAAGTGCGGCGTTGAAGTCACGCAGACCAAGGTGCGTCGCGAGCGCATGGGTCACATCGACCTGGCCGCGCCCTGCGCCCACATCTGGTTCCTGAAGTCGCTGCCGTCGCGTCTGGGCCTCGTGCTCGATATGACGCTGCGCGACATCGAACGCGTGCTGTACTTCGAAGCCTACGTGATCACCGACCCCGGCATGACCCCGCTGAAGAAGTTCGGCATCATGTCCGAGGACGACTATGACGCCAAGCGCAAGGAATACGGTGACGAATTCGTCGCCAAGATGGGCGCCGAAGGCATCAAGGACCTGCTGGAAGGCATCGAGCTCGACAGCGAGATCGAACGCCTGCGCGGTGACCTGACCGGCTCCGAAGTCAAGGTCAAGAAGAACTCCAAGCGCCTGAAGGTTCTGGAAGCCTTCCGCAAGTCGGGCATCAAGCCCGAGTGGATGGTGCTCGACGTTCTGCCCGTGCTGCCGCCGGACCTGCGTCCGCTGGTGCCGCTGGACGGCGGCCGCTTCGCGACCTCCGACCTGAACGACCTGTATCGCCGCGTCATCAACCGCAATTCGCGTCTGCGCCGCCTGCTGGAGCTGAAGGCCCCGGAAATCATCGCGCGCAACGAAAAGCGGATGCTGCAAGAAGCGGTCGACTCGCTGCTGGACAACGGCCGTCGCGGCAAGGCCATGACGGGCGCCAACAAGCGCGCGCTGAAGTCGCTGGCCGACATGATCAAGGGCAAGAGCGGTCGTTTCCGCCAGAACCTGCTGGGCAAGCGCGTCGACTACTCGGGCCGTTCGGTCATCGTGGTGGGCCCGACGCTCAAGCTGCACCAGTGCGGCCTGCCCAAGCTGATGGCGCTCGAACTCTTCAAGCCCTTCATCTTCTCGCGCCTGGAAGCCATGGGCATCGCGACGACGATCAAGGCTGCCAAGAAGGAAGTCGAATCGGGCACGCCGGTGGTCTGGGACATCCTGGAAGAAGTGATCAAGGAACACCCGGTCATGCTGAACCGTGCGCCTACGCTGCACCGTTTGGGCATCCAGGCGTTCGAGCCGATCCTGATCGAAGGCAAGGCGATCCAGCTGCACCCGCTGGTTTGCGCGGCCTTCAACGCCGACTTCGACGGCGACCAGATGGCCGTTCACGTGCCTCTGTCGGTGGAAGCGCAGATGGAAGCCCGCACGCTGATGCTGGCCTCCAACAACGTGCTGTTCCCGGCTTCGGGCGAACCGTCGATCGTTCCTTCGCAGGACGTGGTGCTGGGTCTGTACTACACGACCCGCGACCGCATCAACGGCAAGGGCGAGGGCCTGATCTTCTCCGACATCGGTGAAGTGCAGCGCGCGCTCGACGCCAACGAAGTCGAGCTCACCGCCAAGGTGGCAGTGCGCATCACGGAATACACCAAGGACAAGGAAACCGGCGTCTTCACGCCGTCGACCTCGCTCGTGGACACCACCGTGGGCCGTGCCCTGCTGTCCGAGATCCTGCCCAAGGGCCTGCCCTTCGCGAACATCAACAAGGCGCTGAAGAAGAAGGAAATCTCCAAGCTCATCAACGTCTCGTTCCGCAAGTGCGGCCTGAAAGAGACCGTGGTGTTCGCCGACAAGCTGCTGCAGAACGGCTTCCGCCTGGCGACCAAGGCCGGTATCTCGATCGCGATCGACGACATGCTGGTGCCCGCCGAGAAGCACGGCATCATCGAGCGCTCGGCCAAGGAAGTGAAGGAGATCGAACAGCAGTACGTCTCCGGTCTCGTGACCTCCGGCGAGCGCTACAACAAGGTGGTGGACATCTGGGGCAAGGCCGGCGACGAAGTGTCGAAGGTCATGATGGCCAAGCTCTCGAAGCAGAAGGTCATCGACCGCCACGGCAAGGAAGTCGAGCAGGAGTCGTTCAACTCCATCTACATGATGGCCGACTCCGGCGCCCGCGGTTCCGCAGCGCAGATTCGCCAGGTGGCCGGCATGCGTGGTCTGATGGCCAAGCCTGACGGCTCGATCATCGAGACGCCCATTACCGCGAACTTCCGCGAAGGCCTGAACGTGCTGGAGTACTTCATCTCCACCCACGGTGCCCGTAAGGGTCTGGCCGACACGGCGCTGAAGACGGCGAACTCGGGTTACCTCACCCGTCGTCTGGTCGACGTGACGCAAGACCTGGTCGTGACCGAGCAGGACTGCGGCACGCACGGCGGCTATCTGATGCGCGCCATCGTCGAAGGCGGTGAAGTGATCGAGTCGCTGCGCGACCGAATCCTCGGCCGCTCGGCTGCGGACGACGTGCTGCACCCGGAAAACCGTTCGGTGCTGCTGAAGGCCGGCGAGATGTTCGACGAAGACAACATCGAAGTCCTGGAAGCCCAGGGCGTCGACGAAGTCAAGGTCCGCACCGCACTGACCTGCGAAACCCGCTTCGGCATCTGCGCGACCTGCTACGGCCGCGACCTGGGTCGCGGCGGCCTGATCAACATCGGCGAAGCCGTCGGTGTGATCGCGGCGCAGTCGATCGGCGAACCCGGCACGCAGCTGACGATGCGTACCTTCCACATCGGTGGTGCCGCTTCTCGTGCGGCCATCGCTTCGAGCGTGGAAGCCAAGTCGAACGGTTCGATCGGCTTCAACGCCACGATGCGCTACGTGACCAACAGCAAGGGCGAGCTGGTCGTGATTTCGCGTTCGGGCGAGATCGTCATTCATGACGAGCACGGCCGTGAGCGCGAACGCCACAAGGTGCCGTACGGTGCGACCCTGGCCGTCAAGGCCGACCAGCAGATCAAGGCCGGCCACGTGCTCGCCAACTGGGATCCGCTGACGCGCCCGATCATCACCGAGTTCGCCGGCAAGACGCAGTTCGAGAACGTCGAGGAAGGCCTCACGGTCGCCAAGCAGGTGGACGAAGTGACCGGCCTGTCGACCCTGGTCGTGATCGATCCGAAGCGCCGCGGCGCTGCCAAGGTCGTGCGCCCGCAGGTCAAGCTCATCGACGCCTCCGGCGCCGAAGTGAAGATCCCGGGCACCGACCACTCGGTGACGATCGGCTTCCCGATCGGGGCGCTGGTGCAGATCCGCGACGGCCAGGACGTGGGCCCTGGCGAAGTGCTGGCGCGTATTCCGGTCGAAGGCCAGAAGACCCGCGACATCACCGGCGGTCTGCCGCGCGTTGCCGAGCTGTTCGAAGCCCGTTCGCCGAAGGACAAGGGCATGCTGGCCGAAATGACCGGTACCGTGTCGTTCGGTAAAGAGACCAAGGGCAAGATCCGCCTGCAGATCACCGATCCGGAAGGCACGGTCTGGGAAGACCTCGTGCCGAAGGAAAAGAACATCCTGGTGCACGAAGGCCAGGTGGTGAACAAGGGCGAGTCGGTGGTCGACGGTCCGGCGGACCCGCAGGACATCCTGCGCCTCCTGGGTTCGGAAGAACTGGCGCGCTACATCGTGGACGAAGTGCAGGACGTGTACCGCTTGCAGGGTGTGAAGATCAACGACAAGCACATCGAGGTGATCGTTCGCCAGATGCTGCGCCGCGTCGTGGTCGACAACATCGGCGAGACCGGCTACATCTCCGGCGAACAGGTCGAACGCAGCGAAATGCTCAACACCAACGACGCCCTGCGCGCCGAAGGCAAGATCCCCGCGACGTTCACGAACCTGCTGCTGGGTATCACGAAGGCATCGCTCTCGACCGACTCGTTCATCTCGGCCGCTTCGTTCCAGGAAACGACGCGCGTGCTGACCGAAGCCGCGATCATGGGCAAGCGCGACGAGCTGCGCGGCCTGAAGGAAAACGTCATCGTCGGCCGCCTGATTCCCGCAGGCACCGGCATGGCCTACCACCAGGCTCGCAAGGTCAAGGACCAGATGGACGAGGCCGAGCGCCGCGCCATCGCCGAATCCGAAGCCGCCGAACTGGCGGGTTCCTCGAGCGATGCGACGAGCACGGTTGACGCCAGCGAAGGCGCCGCGACCGAATAACCGGCTAGCATCACCGGCCATGACCGGTACCCCACGCCCCCCGACCGCCTCCGGTTTGGGGGCGTTTTTCTTTGTGCTTTCCTGATGATGAGGTGTCGTTTCCGATGAGCGTGTTGCCCGAATCGCTGGCCAGCTGGATCGTCATTGCAGTGCTGTTGTTCTGGTTTGTCGGCGCCTACAACCGGCTGGTGCGCCTGCGCGCGGCCGTGCTGCAGTCCTATGCGACGCTCGACGCGGCGTTGGGCAGGCAGCTCGATTTCGTCCAGGCCAGCATCAGCGCCGCGCCACAGACGGGCGAGTCGTCGCAGGAGCTCCTGTCGTCGATCGCGCCGTTGCAGGCGGCCACCACCCAACTGGCCACCTTGCTGGGCGCAACGCGGCTGCATCCGCTCGATGCCGGGGGCATGGCCGCGCTGGGCACGGCGCTGCAGGTGCTGATTTCCGCCTGGCAGCGCCAGCATCCGGATGCGGTGACGGTCTTCGATGCCGACGGGACGCTTTCCCGGCCTGTGGCGGCGCAGCCTGGCGCTGCCGCTGCCGTTGTGGCGGCGCCGAGCACGGCCGAGCCGATCGCCTGGCCCGAACCCTCGGCAGCCGCGGAAATCGCGCGCAGCCAGTTCAATCTGGCGGTGCGGAACTACAACGAGGCAATCGTCCAGTTCCCGGCGCTGCTGGTGGCATGGGCCGTGCGTCTGCGTCCGGCCGCGCCCCTGCGCTAAGAGGCTGACAGGACGTCTTCCCCTTCTTTACATTGCACGGCGTAGTGCCTTTGGCCCGCCCTTTACCATCCGCCCCAACTTGTCCGAACTACCTTCCGATTCCCCCGGCAACGCAGCGCCCTCGCTGCAGCCACCGCTGTGGCGCCAGCTGCAATTGACGGCAGGGGCGCTGGCGTCGATTCGCGCCGGCACCTCGGGCTCCGTCGCTTTCGAGGCGGTCGAGCCCGCGCTGCGGCCCGGCGTGCAGGCGCTCGGCTTCCAGGTGCTGCGCTGGCTCGGCCGCGCCGAGGCGCTGCGCCGCCACCTGGCCAAGCGCACGCCGCCGCCGCTGCCCGACGCCTTGCTTTGCACCGCACTGGGCCTCGCCTGGGACGCCGAACGCGCGCCCTACGAGCCCTTCACGCTGGTTGATCAGGCGGTCGAAGCGGCCAAGCGCAACCCGGCGACCCGGGCGCAGGCCAGCTTCATCAACGCATGCCTGCGCCGGTTTCTCCGGGAGCGCGATGAACTCGTTGCCATCACCGACCAGGAACCGGTCGCGCAATGGAACCATCCGCGCTGGTGGATCGAGAAGCTCAAGCGCGACCATCCCCGCGACTGGCAGCGGATATTGAATGCGGACAACGCCCAGGCACCGATGACCTTGCGCGTCAACGCCCAGCAGTCCACGGCTGCTGCATATCTATCAGAGCTGGAGGCGGCCGGCCTTGCGGCCACGCGCATCGGCACCAGCGGCCTCCAGCTGGGACGCGCGCGGCCGGTACAGCAGCTGCCCGGCTTTGCCGACGGCGCCTGCTCGGTGCAGGACGCGGCCGCGCAAATGGCCGCGCCCCTGCTGCTCGAAGGTCTGCTGCCGGCGAAGCCCGGCGCCGCCCCGCTGCGCCTGCTCGACGCCTGCGCCGCCCCCGGCGGCAAGACCGCGCATCTGCTCGAGTTGGCCGGCCCAGGTGCCGCCGAGGTGATCGCCCTCGAGGTCGACCCCGTCCGCAGCCGCCGGATCGACGAAACCCTGGCCCGCCTCGGCCTGCAGGCCAAGGTGGTGGTGGCCGACGCGGCGCGCCCCGCCGACTGGTGGGACGGCACGCCCTTTGACGCCATCCTGCTCGACGCCCCGTGCACCGCCTCGGGGATCGTGCGCCGCCATCCGGACGTCCGCTGGCTGCGCCGCGAGAGCGACACCGCCCAGTTGGCCGCCCAGCAGGCCGCGCTCCTGGCCGCGCTCTGGCCGCTCGTGCGGCCCGGCGGACGGCTCCTTTACTGCACCTGTTCCGTCTTCCGGGAAGAGGGCTCGCAACAAATTGATGCGTTCCTTGCACACAACACTGACGCGCGATTGCAACCGTCCCCGGGCCATTTGCTGCCCCAAAGCGGGGGGAATGTCCGTGGCGTCCCGGACAATCCCTCAGGTGACCACGACGGCTTCTTCTACGCACTGCTTGAAAAACGCTGAGTCCGCTCGGCCGCGCCGAGCGGTCCTGCTGGCCGTGTTCCTGCTGGCCTGGACACTGTTGCTGGCATGGCTGCCGGCCCCGGCCGCCGCGCAGAGCCGGCCGGGCGCGGCGGTCACCCAGATGCGCCTGGAGCAGGCCGAGGACGGCGTCTACCTGAGCGCTGCCGTGCAGTTCGAACTGCCCTCGCTGGTCGAGGAGGTGCTCGACAAGGGCATCGCCATCTATTTCGTGGCCGAGGCCGAGATGTACCAGGAGCGCTGGTACTGGACCGACCGCAAGGTCGCCCAGGTCACGCGCCACATGCGGCTGGCCTACCAGCCGCTCACACGCCGCTGGCGGCTCAACGTGTCGCCGGTGCCGATCACCGGTGCCGCCGGCTTCGGCATCTCCCTGAACCAGAATTTCGACAGCCTGGGCGATGCGCTCGAAGCCATCAAGCGCATCGGCCGGCTGCGCATGGGCGATGCGGCCGAGATCGGCGACGACCCGCTGCACCAGGTGACGTTCCGCTTCCGCCTCGATACCTCGCAGCTGCCGCGGCCGTTCCAGATTGGCGTGGTCGGTCAGGCCGACTGGAACATCTCGGCCGAACGCACCGCGCGCCTCGCGCTGGAGAAGCAGCGGTGAGCAGCAAGCCGCGCAGCGGCGCAGCGGCCACGCCCGCCGCACGCCGCTCGCGCGCGATGCGCTGGGCCGTGGGTGTCGGCGCGGCCATGGTCACGGCCATCGGCCTGGTGCTGATGTTCCTGCTGGCCCAGGCCACCAACAACCGGGAGCTGTACGAGCGCTACTACGCGCGCCTGTTCGGCATCAACGTCGTGGTGGCGGTGCTGCTCGTGCTGGTGATTGGCTGGGTCGCGTTCCGGCTGCTGCGGCGGCTGCGGCAGGGCAAGTTCGGCAGCCGGCTCCTCATCAAGCTGGCGGCCATCTTCGCGCTGGTGGGCGTGGTGCCGGGGGCGCTGGTCTACGTGGTGTCCTATCAGTTCGTCGCGCGCTCGATCGAGAGCTGGTTCGACGTCAAGGTCGAGGGCGCGCTCGAAGCGGGCCTGAACCTCGGGCGCGCCACGCTCGACTCGCTCACCGACGACCTGGCCACAAAGACCCGTGCCGCGAGCGTGCAGCTGTCGCAGGTCTCCGATGCGAGCGCCGGCCTCGCGCTGGAGCGTATTCGCGACCAGCTCGAGGCGAGCGACGTGGTGCTGTGGACCGGCTCCGGCCAGCTCATCGCCGGCGCGGGCACTTCGCGCTTTCAGCTCAACCCCGAGCGGCCGACCGCACAGCAGTTCCGCCAGGTGCGGCCCGACCGCCCGCTCGCGCACGTCGAGGGGCTGGACGAAAACGTCGTGCCCGGTGCGACGCCGCCCGCCGCTAGCGTGCGCGCGCTCGCCATGGTGCAGCGGCCGGGCTTCGATTTCGACACTGCGCCGCGCTACCTGCAGGTCACGCGACTGTTGCCGCCGGCCGTCGTTGCCAATGCGCTGGCCGTGCAGGAGGCGAACCGCGAATACCAGGAGCGCGCGCTCGCGCGCGAGGGCTTGCGCCGCATGTACATCGGCACGCTCACACTGAGCCTGTTCCTCGCCGTGTTCGGCGCGGTGCTGCTGGCCGTGCTGTTCGGCAATCAGCTTGCGCGCCCGCTGCTCGTGCTGGCCGATGGCGTGCGCCAGGTGGCCGCCGGCGACCTGCGGCCCACCGTCGTGCTGCAGGGCAAGGACGAGCTGGGTGGCCTCACGCGCTCGTTCGCCGTCATGACGCAGCAACTGGCCGACGCCCGCGGCGCGGTCGAGAAGACCATGGGCCAGCTCGACGCGGCTCGCGCCAACCTGCAGACCATCCTGGACAACCTGACCTCGGGCGTGATCGTGCTGGACGCCAAGGGCACGATGCTCTCGACCAACCCGGGCGCCACCCGCGTGCTGCGTTCGCCGTTGGCGGCCTACGAAGGCCAGGCGCTTGTCGACGTGCCGGGCCTGGCCGACTTCGGCGCCAAGGTGCAGCAGCAGTTCGACGAGTTCCAGGTCGAGCGCATGCAGCACGGGCTGGACCACTGGCAGCACGCCTTCGAGCTGCACGCCACCGGCACCGACCTGCCGCAGCAGGACGGTGTGATCAACCTCGTCGCGCGCGGCGCCGAGCTGCCCGGCGCCGCGCGGCTGCTGGTGTTCGACGACATCTCCGAGATCGTCTCGGCCCAGCGCGCGCAGGCCTGGGGCGAGGTGGCGCGGCGCCTGGCGCACGAGATCAAGAACCCGTTGACGCCGATCCAGCTTTCGGCCGAACGCCTCGAGATGAAGCTCTCGGGCAAGGTGGCGGCGCCCGAGCAGGCGATCCTGGTGAAGTCGGTGAAGACCATCGTCGACCAGGTCGATGCGATGAAGCGGCTGGTGAACGAATTCCGCGACTACGCGCGGCTGCCCGCGGCCGACCTGAAGCCGGTCGATCTCAATGCGCTGCTGGCCGACGTGCTGCAGCTCTATCACGCCGAGAACCTGCCGATCGCGCTGCGCTCCGAGCTCGACGTGCGCTGCCCGCCGATTCGCGGCGACGAGCAGCAGATCCGCCAGGTCATTCACAACCTGCTGCAGAACGCGCAGGACGCCGCCGAGGCCGCGGCCAGCAGCACGGGCAGGGCGGGCGAGGTCGTCATTCGCACACGGCTGGGCGATTCGGGCCAGCGCGTGCGCCTCACGGTGCAGGACAGCGGCCCGGGCTTTGCAGAAAATATTCTGAAGCGCGCCTTCGAACCCTACGTCACGACGAAAACAAAAGGTACCGGTTTGGGGCTCGCGGTGGTCAAGAAGATCGCGGATGAGCACGGCGCGCGCATCGAGCTTTCCAACCGTGTTGTCGACGGGGCTGTGGCAGGGGCGCAAGTCTCGCTATCATTCGCGCTGGCAGGCGAGCCGCGGGCAGCGGTCGCTCACACCGAAGACTCGAAGTCTTCCACCGCCTGAGCGCCAACGAAATCCAGCGCGAGGGCGCTGGACAGGCCAGCGGACAAACACATACCAGCGCACACAACAAGCAGCACTCATGGCAAACATTCTCGTGGTCGATGACGAGCTGGGCATCCGGGACCTGCTCTTCGAAATTCTCAATGACGAAGGCCACAACGTGGAACTCGCGGAGAACGCAGCCGAGGCGCGCGCCGCACGCCAACGCGCGCGGCCCGATCTCGTCCTGCTCGACATCTGGATGCCCGACACCGACGGCGTCACGCTGCTCAAGGAGTGGTCCACAGCCGGCCTCCTGAGCATGCCGGTCATCATGATGAGCGGCCACGCCACCATCGACACCGCGGTCGACGCAACGCGCATCGGCGCCTTCGCCTTTCTCGAAAAGCCGATCACGCTGCAGAAGCTGCTCAAGGCCGTGGAGCAGGGGCTCGCACGCGAGAGCGCACGGCGCGCCGCTGCGGGCGTGGTGCCCGCGCCGGTCGGCGGCCATCAGGCAGCAGCGATCACCACGACGGGCGACAGCATGCTGATGGCATCGCTGGCCTCGGTGCCGGTTCCGGATGCAGGTCCGCAATCGACCCAGAGCTTCGACCTTGATCGCCCGCTGCGCGATGCGCGCGACGGATTCGAGAAGGCGTACTTCGAATTTCACCTGGCGATGGAGAACGGCTCGATGACCCGCGTCGCCGAGAAAACCGGCCTGGAGCGCACCCATCTTTATCGCAAGCTCAAACAACTTGGTGTCGATCTTTCAAGAGGGCGCAGAAGCGCTGTATAATCTAGGGCTGCACACAAAGGCCCGGTAGCTCAGTTGGTAGAGCAGCGGATTGAAAATCCGCGTGTCGGTGGTTCGATTCCGCCCCAGGCCACCAAATTCGTAAAGGCGCTACAGCTATCAAAGCTGTAGCGCCTTTTTCGTTGTGTTCCCGCGGCAAGATTTCGGTTCGGATCGTTGCTGCGCCGACATGCCGTCATGGCTGACGTTCTCGCGAACCAGCGGCTCAAGCCACGGACCCCTTGCGCAGGACGATATCGGGCGGCTTCACCGCGAGCGACGCCACCATCGCGAGCAGCGTGTCGCCGAAGCCGCCGCGGGCGCGTGCATCGGTTCTCGCGCTGGTCGTGACGCGCGGGCCGGCGCTCCATGCAATGCGTGCGCCGGAAGCCTGCAGGGCTTCGACCAGGGCCGTGTCCTCGCTGCATGCCAGCGGCTCGAAACCACCGACCCGGCAATACGCTTCGGTCGCCACGCCCAGGTTGGCGCCATGCACATGGCGGTGCCCGTCCGAGGCGACATAGTGGCGCGCGAAGTGCGACTGCAGCCCGCCGCCGTCGACACCGTGCGCGCTCCAGTCGGCCACGTCCACCAGGCCGCAGACCACGTCGGCGTTCTCGGCGAGCTGCTTGACCAGCCAGTCGGGCGAGACGATGGTGTCGGCGTCGGTAAAAGCCAGCCACCGTGCTCCCGCCTCGACGAAAAGCTCGGCGCCCCTGGCGCGCGCGATGCCGACGTTGCGCGCATCGAGCACCAGCAGCGCCACGCCACGTTGCCTCGCGATGGCTTCGGTGGCGTCGCTGCAGCTGTCGAGCACGACCACCACGCCGACGTGTTCGCCCTCCAGCGCCGGATGGGCGGCCGCCCGCAGCACGGCGTCCAGCGCGGCGCCGATGCGCTCGCCTTCGTTGTGCGCGGGAATCACGACGCCGATCACCGGATGCCCTCGCGCTGCGCCACCGATCGGCCATCGCGCGCCCAGACCTGGAGCACGAAGTCGTCCTCCTCGTGCAGGGCCAGGCGCGCCAGGTTCAGGGCGGCCAGTGCGCCGTGCACCTCCCGGGTGGAAAGACTGCGTTGCGCGAAATCGGGCCGCCAGTCGCAGGCCACCAGGATGCCGTCGGCCTCGAGCGTGTCTTCGCAACAGGCGGCCAGCCGGTGCATGTCGTCGCGGTCGAGGAAGTAGCCCAGCTCGCTCAGCACGATGAGATCGAAGCGGCCGGCATCGCGCGGCCAGTCCTGCGGCAACTGGTGGTGTGCAACGCGCACGTTGGCCAGGCCGCTGGTGCGCTTGCGTGCGATGTCCACGGCATGCGCCGAGAAATCGCTCGCCAGGAGATGGTCGCAGCGCTGCGCCAGCGCGAGCGTGAGCTCGCCGATGCCGCAGCCCGGTTCATAGGCTCGCCGGTAGTGCGCCTGCGGCAAGGCGGCCAGCAGCAGTGCGCGCTTGCGCGCCTCGTACCAGCGATGGCGCAGCGCATACGGGTCTTCGCTGGCCGCGTAGAGCGCCTCGAAATACGGCTGCTGGTCATGCGGCATGGTCGCGGCTCACAGGAAGATGACCTCGAACGGGCGCGCCGCGCGCTGGACCGTGGTGGCACGCAGCACCGGACCGGAGCCGGTGGAGGGATCGCGCCGCAACTGGCTGGTGAACGCATTGACGGCCGCGCGCTTGCGCCGCACGGCGTCCTCGTTCAGCGGGAGCCGGAAGGCGTGCGACCAGGGCATGCGCATGTCGCCGGGGCGCGACCAGTGCCATCCCCACACGGGCACTTCCGCCAGCCGGGCGCCGGTGCTCGCGGCCGCCAGCGCGCAGGCCTCGCCCGTCGCCTCATGGTCGGGGTGGCCGTCCTGCCGCCAGGTGGTGAACACCACGTCGCCGGGCCGCAGCAGCGACACCAGCCGGGCTGCGAGCATGGCGCGCAATGCCTTCAGGCCGCCATCGGGCAAGCCCAGCCGGATGGGTTCGATGGCGAGGCCGAGGCACTGCAAGGCCTTGCGGCTTTCCCGCGGCCGGGTTCGCGCGAGCCGTTCGACCGGCCACTGCGTCGAGCCGCGATGGCTGGCGGTGCCGTCGGTGACGGCGATCACTTCGACGTGCCGACCGCATTCGGCCAGTTGCGCCAGCAGGCCGCCGACCGAGAGCACCTCGTCGTCGGGGTGCGGTGCGACGACGACGGCGCGCGCGTGCGCGGGCACCAGTTCGGTCGGCGCAATCGCGGGCAAGCGCGCGAGCCCGGGCCAACTGCTCCATTCGGCTTCGGTGGTGCCATCTCCCCGGATGGCGCGGCGTGCTACAGCGTCCATGACGAGGGCTCCTCTTTGTCGTCCGCCGCGAATTGGCCGAGTGCGGCCAGGTCGCGCTCGGCATGGCTCTGGCGCAGGAACACGGGCAGGTCCGCCATGGCGCGGGCGAAGCGCGGGTCCCGGCACAGCGGGCCGGCGCCCACGGCGCGGCCGGCATGGTGCAGGACTTCGTTGGCGGCCTGCTCGACCGAAAGGCGCGCGCGCAAGGCGATGCGCCGTGCGTTGTCCCGCGGATGCCGGTCGATCCAGGCGGCGGCTTCGCGCAATTGCGCTGCCGCCGCGGTCAGGGCCACGTCGATGGCGCCGAGGTGCGCGAGGCGATGGGCATCCGGTGCCGGCCCGCGCAGCCGATGCACAGCGTGCGCAATGTCGTGCGCGCCGCCGAACCAGCAAGCCGCGATGCCGGCACCGCCTTGCCAGAAACCGGCGCGGTTCACGTAGTCGCCAGGACGGCCGATGGCCGTGGCGTCTGCATGATCGAAGCGGACGTCGACGCTGGCGCTCGCCGCCATGCCGACGGCATGCCAGCCATCGCCGGTCACCTGTATGCCGGGCTGGTCCATCGCGACGACCGCGAGGCACGGCTCGTTCGCTGTGTTCCAGCAGCTCACGACGGCGTGCGTCACCGTCGCCGCGCCCGAGCACCACGCCTTGGTGCCGGTCAGGCGGATTCGACCCCCCTGCGCTGCGTGAAGCGCCAGGCGCGCATCGGGTGGCTCCGCGCACCAGGTGCCCCAGAGCGAACCCGCGGTCGCGAGAGACGCGCGGTCGAGTTCGGCCAGGATGGCCAACGCATCGGTGTGCCCTTCGAACAGCTTGGCGAGCGACAGGTCGTGCGCCGCCACGTCGGCCAGCACGCGCCAGCGCGCCAGGGTCTGGCCGCCGCCGGGCTGCGGAAGAACGTCGATACCGGCATCGACCAGGTGCTTCAGCGCCAACCCGCCACCGTGGCGCAGTTGCAGTTGCCGCAGGGCGTTGCCGGGCGCGGAATCGAACATGGGCGTGCGTGGTTTGGGTTGGGGCTGACGAAGGAAAGAAAAAGAAACTTCGACAGACGGTAGGCAAACCATGCAACGCGAATCGTCGGTGGGCGGCTTCCGGCCGTGTAGGACCGGGCAGGGCGCGCCGCGAAAAACCCCCGTCGCTACTTGACCGAGCCCGAGGTCAAGCCTTGCACCATGTAGCGCTGCATCCACGCGAACAGGATGGCGACAGGCACCACCGCGCAGATGGCCGCCGCCATGACCAGTTCCCACTGCACCACGTACTGGCCCGCGACCATGTTGGTGACGAGCACGGTCAGCGTCTGCTTTTCAGTGGAGCGGATCAGGGTGTAGACCACCGCGAACTCGTTCCACGCGTTGACGAAAGTGACCAGCGCCGTCACCGCCATGGCCGGCAATGCCAATGGCAGGAACACCTTGCAGACCGTGCGCACCGGCCCCGATCCTTCGAGCCAGGCCGACTCTTCCAGGTCGCGTGGAATGGTCTCGAAGTACGAGGTCATCATCCAGACGGCAAAGGCGATGCCGAAGGCGCCATAGGCGATCACGACGGACAGCCGCGAATCGGTCATGTTGCTGCCGTCGAACCAGGGGATGCTGGCCGCCATCTTGAACAGGCCCACCACCAGCAGCACGGGCGCGATCATCTGCGTCACGAGCAAAAACTGCCGGTAGCCGCCCTGGCCGCGAAACTTGAGGCGCGCCAGCGCATACGCGGAGGGAACGCTGACGGCAATCGTCAGCACCGTGGCCGAGAGCGAAACCAGCAGGCTGTTGAACAGCGCGCGCCCGAAGCCCGTCTGGGTCCACATGGCGGAGAAATTGCTCCACTGCCATTCCTGGGGCAGCCATCGCGCGGGATAGACGTAGATCTCCGAAGCCGGCTTGAGCGCCGTGAGAAACATCACCGCCAACGGAAAGACCACCACGGCCACCAGCGGCAGGAGCAGCAGCCAGCACCAGAGGCTGCGCAGGAGCTTGTCTTTGCGGATCATGCGGCGGCCTTCCCCGCCTGCCGTTTTTGCAGGCGGACATACAGCACGGTGAAGACCAGCAGCAAGGCGAGCATCACGAGCGAGATGGCGGCAGCTTCGCCGGGGCGGCCCAGGCGGAACCCCAGCTGGTACAGCCAGGTGACGAGGATGTGCGTGGCGTTGTCGGGCCCGCCCTGCGTCATGATCCAGATGATGGGAAAGGAGTTGAAGACGTAGATCACGTTCAGCACGATGGCCATGTGGATGAATGGCTTGAGCAGCGGCAGCGTGAGGCGGCGAAACTGCTGCCAGCGAGAGGCGCCCTCGATGCCGGCCGCTTCATAGATGTCCTGCGAAACGGACGACAGTCCACCCAGAAAGATCGTGACGGTGAAGGGAATGGACACCAGGATGCCCACGCCCACTTCCACCCAGAAGGCGAGATGTCCATCGGCCAGCCAGTTGATGGGCTCCTGGATGATCCCGACCATCGCGAGGCTGGCATTGACCATGCCGTACTGGCCATTGAAGGACCAGGTCCAGACGATGGCCGTCATCGTGAGCGACACCGCCCAGGGCAACATCACGATGGTGCGCGCGATGCCCCGGCCGTAGAAGTCCTGCTGCAGGATGAGCGCCACGGGAATGGCGCACAGCACCGCGCCGCCGACGACGCACACCGTCCATTGCACGGTGCGCCACACCACATGGCCGAACACCGGGTCGGTGAACACGGTGCGAAAGTTGTCCAGGCCATTGAAGGCGCGCAGCAGCCCG
The DNA here is from genome assembly GCF_030812215.1 of Variovorax boronicumulans. Lineage (GTDB taxonomy): Bacteria > Pseudomonadota > Gammaproteobacteria > Burkholderiales > Burkholderiaceae_C > Variovorax > Variovorax boronicumulans_C. Next base: position 23,354 of record NZ_JAUSSG010000019.1, read on the forward strand.
AAGCGCGAGATGTCGTGCACCGACTGGAACACCAGCGTCGACAGCGGATAGGCAAGGATGAAGACTGTGAGCAACAGGCTCGGCGCAATCAGTCCCCAGGCCAGGACAGGGCTTCGAACGGAATTCTGCATAGGGCGATACGGTCGAAATAGGCGTGCGTGCGGCACGCGGGAAGGAAGGACGCAATCAAGAAAGCAGGAACGCACGGCCGGGGCTGCCGTGCCCCGGCGGCTTGTTTATTTCCTGTTGAGCTTGGTGTTGGCTTCGGCCGCGGCCTTGTCCAGCGCCGCCTTCGGCTCCGCCTTGCCCTGGTAGATGGCCTGCAGTGCATTGGTGACGGCCTGTGCCGAGTCTTCCCAGCCGGCGACCAGCGGTGCAAAGCGCGCGTTGGGCAGCAGCGTCACGAATTCGGACAGCACCGGGTCGTCCTTGAACACGGGGTCGTTGGCCACCTCGCGTGTCACCGGCATGAAGCCCTCGGCCTGATCGAACTTCAACCGCGCGGCCTTGGAGAACATGAAGCCGAGGAATTTCTGGGCGGTTTCCTTGTTCTTCGATGTCTTGAACATCATGATCGAGTCGGTCACGCCGAAGGTGATGTCCTTTCCACCGTTGGGCACGCCGGTGATGCCGTATTTCAGCTTGGGTGCGTCCTTGGCGATTTCCTTGGCCAGGGGCGGCAGCGAAATGACCATGCCCAGGCGCCCCTGCTTGAACAGGTTGTGCAGGTCGTAGCGCGTGTTGCCGGCGACGCCGGGCTCGGTCAGGCCCTGGTCGATCATGCTTTTGTAGAGCGTGGCGGCCTTGACACCGGTGGGCGAATTGAATGCGGCCTTGTTGGCAGAATCCAGCACATCGCCGCCCATGCTCCACAGCGCGTAATAGAAATAGGTGTCGGTGTCCAGGTCCTTGCCCTGAATTCCGTAGCCGTAGGCGCCGGTGGCCTTTATCTTTTTTGCGGCGGCAATCACGTCGTCCCAGGTTTTGGGGCCATTGGGAAAACCTGCCTTGCCCAGCAATTCCTTGTTGTAGAACATGGCGCGCACGCTGGCCGCAATGGGCAGTGCGTACGCTTTTCCATTGATATTCCCAGCATTCAGGAATGCGGGAATGAAGCGGTCCTTGAAGGCCGCATTGGCATAGCTGTCCACGGGCTCCACGAGGTCGTCGTTCACGAAATCGCCGACCCAGCGGGTGGCGACGTGGGCCAGGTCGGGCGGATTGTTGCTGGCAATTTCCGCCTGCAATTTCTGCTGCATGTTTTCCCAGCTTCCCACCTCGACCTTGACCGTATCTCCGGGGTTGGATTTTTCATATTCCCGGGCCAGGGCTTCCAGCCAGGGCCGCGTATTGTCGCTGTAGCTGGACATGGCGATCCGAATGTTTCCCGCGTGGGAATTGAATGCGGAAAGGCCAAAAAGAATTGCACTGGTCAATAGAATGGTATTTCGCTTTTTCATGTTCATTTCCTCGTAAACCATTGAAAATAAAATCAATCAATTCCTGATCCGGTCGCGGTCGGTGCTTGCGCTTTTTCATCTTACGGGTGCGCGGGAGGATTGTAAAAGATGGAGTTAACCCTTGACTTCTAAAAAACAGAACCCTGCGTGCTAAATATTGAAGGCCAAATGGCTGGAATTCCCTGTAATCTTCAAATTCGAGTGCGAATTGCGTCCGGCAATTCGCTGTCGCTCGAATTGGAGCGATATTGGCAATTCATACGGCGCATCCTGTGGAAAAAACAATTCAGACCCCGTCTCCTGCTCGCCAGGAGGCCTCGCCTGCCGGAAAACCCGCATCCGGCGCCCCCCCTTCCCGGCGTGTGACGCTGGTCACCGGCGCCGCTGGCGGCATCGGGCAGGCCCTGTGCCGCCGCGTGCTGCAGGCCGGCGACCGGCTGATCGCGCTGGACCACGATGCGGGCGCGCTGCAGGGCCTCGCGGCCGCGCTGGCCGGGCAAGGCGTGAGCGCCGAAGACCTGGCGCGGCTGCACCCCCTGGTCGCGGACATCACCGACTGCGCGGCCCTTGGCGAGAAAGTGGCCGCAGTCGCCGCCGACATCGGCCCGGTGGATGTGCTGGTGTCGAACGTGGGGGCGGCGCGCGGGCCGACGCTGCGCAAGACCACGCCGCAGGATTGGCAGGCCGACATCCACCTCAACCTCAATGGCGCATTCCACTGCGTGGAGGCGGTGCGCGAGACGATGATCCAGCGCCGCAGCGGACAGCTGGTGCTGATCGGCTCGGTCAACGCGCTCACGACGCTCGGCCACCCGGCCTACAGCGCCGCCAAGGCCGCCCTGGTCAGCTACACCCGGTCGCTCGCCATGGAGCTGGGCGCCTACGGCATTCGCGCCAACATCGTGCTGCCGGGCACCGTCAAGACAGCCGCCTGGCAGGCGCGGGCCGACAAGAACCCGCAGGTGTTCGAGCAGTTGAAGAAGTGGTATCCGCTGGGCGACTTCGCGACACCCGACGACGTCGCGGACGCCGTGCTGTTCCTGGCGTCGCCCGCCGCGCGCGTCATCACGGGCGTGGCGTTGCCGGTGGATGCGGGCCTCATGTCGGGCATCCGTCCCATGGCTCGCGAAATCACCGTCGAAGACTACTGAGCCGCGATCCCTTTCCACAGACACAAGGAGACCCCATGGCTCAGGTTCAACTCAAGCAACTGCGCAAGGATTTCAATGGCGTGCCCGTCGTGCACGGCATCGACCTGGACATCGCGCACGGCGAGTTCGTCGTGCTGGTCGGTCCCTCGGGCTGCGGCAAGTCGACGCTGCTTCGCATGATCGCGGGGCTGGAGCCCATCAGCGGCGGCGAGCTGCGCATCGCCGGCGCACGGGCCAACGATTTGCCGCCGCAAAAGCGCAACATCTCGATGGTGTTCCAGAGCTATGCGCTCTACCCGCACCTGTCGGTCTACGAGAACATTGCCTTCGGCCCGCGCACGCGCGGCGAAGCGGAAAGCGACTTCCGCCCGCGCATCGAAAAAGCCGCCGGCCTGCTCAACCTCACGCCCTACCTGGACCGCTTGCCGCGCGCGCTCTCGGGCGGGCAACGCCAGCGCGTCGCCATGGGGCGCGCCGTGGTGCGCGAGCCCGCGCTGTTCCTCTTCGACGAACCGCTGTCCAACCTGGATGCGCAGTTGCGCGTGCAGATGCGCGCCGAGATCAAGGCCCTGCACCAGCGCCTGGGCAACACCATGGTCTATGTCACGCACGACCAGGTGGAAGCCATGACCATGGCCGACCGCATCGTGGTGCTGCGCGCGGGCCGGGTGGAGCAGGTGGGCGCGCCGCTGGAACTCTACGACCGGCCGGTCAACCGCTTCGTGGCGGGGTTCATCGGATCGCCCGCCATGAACTTCACGCAAGGGCAGGTGCATCGCGAACATGGCCGCACCTGGCTCGCGCTGCCCGACGGGCAGGCCTGGAATCTCCCGACGTCCGGGTGCACGCCGCTGCTGGCCGACGGACAGCGCGTGCTGCTGGGGCTGCGGCCCGAGCATCTGCAGTTGGGCCCGGAGGGCCTGGCGCTGCGTGTGATCCTCACGGAGTCGACCGGTGACAAGACGCAGATCTACGGCACCGTGGCTGGCAGCGAAACGCCCTGGTGCGTGTCCGTTCACGACCGCGTGGCACCGAAGCCGGGTGACCTGGTGCACCTGCAGGTCCGCGATGCCGCCTCGACCCATTGCTTCGATGCGGAGACGGAGCGCCACGTGGGTGTTGCTGCCGCGGCGCACGCCGAGTACAGGCCGGTCGCCACCGGCGTGGAGCGAAGCGGCACCGGCAGCGAGGGGCTGCGCCATGCCGCAGAGGTCGCGTATTCGTATGGCTAGACCGTGAGCTGCAGCGGCATGTCAAAAACCGAAACGGGAAACTACATCGGCGGGCGCTGGTCCACCACCGCCGAGACCATGCCGGTGGTCAACCCGGCCAATGGCGAAACCATCGCGGCCGTGCCCAGGTCGAGCCGCGAGACGGTGAACGAGGCGGTGGCCGCCGCCAGGGCCGCCGCCTTCGACTGGGCCGCCACCCCTGTGTTCGAGCGCGCCGCCATGTGCATGGCGATCGCGGCCGCCATCGATGCCGGGCGCGAGGCCATCGCGCACACGCTGTCGCTCGAGCAGGGCAAGGTCCTGGCCGAGGCCCGGGGCGAAGTCGCCAAGGCCGCCGACGGCTTCCGGCTCGCCGCCGAACTCATCAAGCAGATGGGCGGACAGACGCTGCCTGCGGAAGACCCGGGCAAGCTGGTCATGACCATCCGCCAGCCGCGGGGCGTGTATGGCGTCATCACGCCCTGGAACTTCCCGGTCAACATTCCGGTGGAATACCTCGCGCCCGCCATCGCCACCGGCAACAGCGTGGTGTGGGTGCCCGCGCCGTCCACCGCACTGGTGGCCTGCGCGCTGATGGCGGCCATGCAAAGCGCGGGCCTGCCCGCCGGCGTCGTCAACCTGGTGACGGGCGAGGGCGCCACCGTGGGGGATGCGGTGGTCGTGCATCCGGACGTGACCGCCATCGCATTCACCGGCAGCACCGCCACGGGTCGACAGATCGCCGAGCGAGGCGCCGGAAAACCCATGCTGCTGGAGCTCGGAGGCAACGGGCCCCTGATCGTCTTCGAGGATGCAGACCTCGATGCGGCCGCCGCCGCCGCCGCGGGCGGTGCGTTCTTCAATGCGGGGCAGGTGTGCGCGGCCACAGGCTTCGTGCTGGCCCACGCCTCCGTGGTGGACCGCCTCTGCGAAAGGCTGGTCGCCAGGGCCGCCGAACACGTCCTGGGCAATCCCTTGGATTCCGCCACGACCATGGGGCCGCTCAACAATGCCAAGGTGGCGGCCAAGGTCCTAGCCCATGTGGACGATGCGGTGGCGCAGGGCGCACTCCTTTTGCACGGCGGCCGCGCGCGGCCCGACATGGGCAGCGACCTCTTCTTCGAGCCCACCGTTGTCCGCGACGTCACGCCGGACATGCGGCTCTGCCGGGAGGAAACCTTCGGCCCCGTCGTGCCGGTCGTTGCCTTCCAGGACGAAGCCGAGGCCCTGGCGCTGGCATTGCAGAACGCCTACGGACTGTCGGTGGGCGTTTTCACCCAGGACATCAGCCGCGGCATCGCGATGGCGAAGCGGATTCCCGCCGGCATCGTCAACATCAACGCGGGGACGACCTGGTGGGAAATCCACCTGCCCTTCGGCGGCGGCTCCGGAAAGCAAAGCGGCATGGGCCGGCTGGGCGGCATGCACACGCTGGAGGCGATGACCGAGATCAAGATGATCACGGTCACGCTGCCGGGTTGAGCAGCGCGTGCGGGCCCGCAACTATTTCGTTCGTCCTCTCGAGGGCGCACGGGGAGCGGCGGCACGCCCTGGCTTCAGTGGCCGCTGCCACCCCTGCATGTAGGCGATCAGCGACTGCGACAGGTGATTGGCCGCGAGCGACAGGCGTCGGGAATAGCTCGCGACCAGCGTGGCGCGCGCGGATCGCAGCGACGCATCGGTGAGGGGAATGGCCACCACCGTGCCGGCCTCGATCAGCGGGGCGACCACGTCGCTCGGCTGGAAGGTGATGAGGTCCGACTCCGCCACCAGCCGGCTCGCAAAGGAAAGGGAGTTGGTCTCGACGGCGATGTTCAGCTTGAACTTGCCCTTGGAGCTCACGCGGTCGACCAGCTGGCGCAGGCCGAAAGAGCGGTCGGGCAATGCAAGAGGGGTGTCGGCGACCTGCGCGAGGGTGCAGCTGCGCTCCTGTGCGAGGGGATGCTGCGGCGACGCGATCACGCACAGGGGCTGGTCGATCTTCTGCAGCTCGATGAGGTCGGGCCGCGGCGAGGCGCCGAACAGGATGCCCAGGTCGTACTTGTGCTCCGCCACCGACTCGCCCACCGCATGCGAGCCCATGAGGTCGAGCGAGAAGGTGATGCCCGGGTGCGTGCGGATGAAGTTCGGCATGAAGCTGGTGAGCAGGCCGTGCAGGATGCCTTCCACGCATCCCACCCGCACATGGCCCTTGGCCAGCGTCTCGTACTCGTGGATCTGGCCCTTCAGGTCGGCCAGCTGCGTCTTGTTGTCCTGCGCATAGCGCAGCAGCAGCTCTCCGGCCGCGGTGAGGGCCATGCCCCGCGCATGGCGCTCGAAGACGGGCACGCCCAGTTCGTCTTCCAGCAGCGCGATCTGCCGACTCACGGCGCTCTGGGCCACGAAGAGCTTTTCCGCCGCCACGCGCACCGAGCCAAAGGCCGCGACTTCGTAGAAGTACCGAAGGGTTGTGGATTCGATCATGCGCGCACTCTACGGGATGCAGGGGCCGGTGTTCGCGAGCGTCAGGCCGCGGTGCGCGCTTGCCGCGTGAGCATCCGGCCCGCGCGTGCGAGCACCTTCGCTTCGCCACCGCCACCGCGGTACGCCAGCACGCCGTTCACGTACACGCGTTCGACGCCTTCGCTCACGCCGCGCGGCTTGTCGTAGGTGGCGGTGTCGGCGATGGTCTCGGGGTCGAACACCACGACGTCGGCCATCGTGCCGACGCGCAGCAGGCCGCGGTCGGCGATGCGCAGGTTGCGTGCGGTCATGCCGGTCATCTTGTGCACGGCCTGCTCCAGCGTGAACAGGCGGCGCTGGCGCCAGTAGCGTGCGAACACGCGCGGGAATGCGCCCCAGAGGCGCGGATGCGGATGCTTGTCGTGCGGCAGGCCGTCGCTGCCGATCATCGTGAGCGGATGCGCGATGACGCGCTCCACGTCTTCCTCCTGCATCAGGAAATAGCAGGCGCCGCCGGGCTTCAGGCGAAGCGCGGCTTCCTGCTGCGTCACTTCCCACTCGCTTGCAATGTCGGAGATCAGGCGGCCGGTCATCTCCGGACAGGGTTCGGACCAGGTCAGCAGCACGTCGATGACGCCGTCCACCATGTCTTCGCGCAGCACGGTGGAACCTGCGACGTAGGGGTACACGTCCATCGCGATCTGCTGGCGCTGCGAAAGCGCCTCGATCAGCGGCAGCGTCTCCTTGGTGCGGCCCCAGTTGGCCGGGCTTGCGCATTTGTGGTGCGAAATGATCAAGGGCACGCCGGCCTCGAAAGCCGAGTCGCCGGCCTCGTGCAGCGCCTCGATGATCTGCTGCATTTCGCTGCGCAGGTGCGTGGCGTACACGCCGCCGTGGCGCGCCACGACGCGCGCGAGCGCGGTCACTTCCTCCGCCGGGGCGGCAAAAGCTTCTTCGTAGAACAGGCCCGACGACATGCCATGCGCGCCATCGGCCATGCAGCTGTCGAGCAGCGCTTCCATGCGCGCGAGTTCGTCGCCGCTGGCGGGCCGGTCGAGCGCCTGCATCGTCGCGAAGCGCAGCGTGGTGTGGCCGACGAGTGCAGCCACGTTGAGCGCGGGCTGCGTCGCATCGACGGCGGCGCGGTACTCGGCCATGGTCGCGTGCTTGAACGAATCGGCACCCAGCAGTGTGAGCGGCGGCTTCGACTGCGGCGTGCGGTACGGCGCGAGCGAGATACCGCAGTTGCCCGTCACCACGGTGGTGATGCCCTGCGACACCTTGGGCAGGCACAGCGGGTCGCGCAGCACGATCGCATCGTCGTGCGTGTGCGCATCGATGAAGCCGGGGGCGATCACCTTCGCGCGGCAATCGACCACCTCGACATCGGCGAGTGCGAGGCCTTCGGGCAGCCGCCCGCGCAGGCCTTCGCCGAGCGCGAGGATGCGGTCGCCCTGCAGCAGCACGTCGCCGGGCCACGAAGGGCCGCCGGAGCCATCCACGATCAAGCCGGCTTCGAGCAGCGTGGCGCTGCTGCTGTTCTTCTGTGGGTTCATGGCTGGGTTCGCTGTCTCACTCAGAAATGGATGACCACGGCATCGGTCACGCGGTAGTCGTTCTCGACCACGGGCATCCAGTGCCATTTGTCGAAGGTGGTGCAGGGGTGCGAGATGCCGAGACCGACACGGTCGCCGACCTTGGGCGCCAGCGCTTCGTCGGCCGCGTCCCAGCGCAGGTAGGCGTGCTGGTCGTTGAGCGCGGTGACGCGCCAGCTCTCAGGCACGGCGTGCGGCTGCAATGCTCCGCGCGCCGCGCGCCCGATGGGAATGGGCATCGACATGTCGAAGGAAATGTCGCGCTTGCCGACCGAGAGAATCGCCAGGCCCGGCTCGGGGCGCGATTGCACGTTGGCCCAGACCTCCATCGCGGGCGTCAGGCCTTCCCCGCACCCGCAGCCCATGCGCTCGTCCACCACGTTCACCATGCGCTTGTAGAAGCCGTGGTCGTGCGTCACATAGCAGCCCGAGCGCAAGAGACCGCGCACCGGCGAATTCAGCGCGGGCTTCAGGCGCCCGGCCACGAGGTCGAAGATGGCCGAGCCGCCGGCCGAGACCAGCACCTCGTCGGCCTCGAAGAGTTGGTGCGCATCGCAGTGGCGCGCCACTGCTTCGATCCGGTCCATCAGTGCCTTGGCGAAGGCGGCATCCGCCTCGGTCGATCCGGTGGCGTTCAAGCCTTCGTAGCTCTCGATGCCCACCAGCTTCGCGGCGCTGCTGGTACGCAGCGCGCTGGCAACGGCAATCGCTTCGTCGTGTGTGCGGCAGCCGGTGCGCCCTCCTTCGACGCCGATCTCGATCATCACTTCGAACGGCACGCTCGCCGGATGGCGCCTGGCCCAGTCTTCGATGAGTGCGAGCTGCGCGATCGAATCAACGAGGAACACGACGCGAAGCCCCGCATTCGCGCTCAGCAGCATCTGGATGCCCGCCAGGTCCTCATCGCTCACCACCTGGTTGGCAATGAGCGTGCGGCGCGCCCCGGCCGCCACGCCCACGGCCAGCTGCGTGACGGTCGCAAAGGTCAGCCCCCACGCCCCCGCATCCAGCTGGCGCTGGAAGAGCTGCGGCGACATCGTGGTCTTGCCGTGCGGCGCCAGGTCGATGCCCCACTCGCGCACGCGCGACTGCATCCACGCGAGGTTGTGCTCCAGCGCCTCGCGCTTGAGGATGGCCAGCGGCAGCGGCAGGTCGCCGGCCAGCACGTTCCAGCCGGCCGCACCGACTTCGCTGCGCAGGCGCGGCGGCTGGGTGCGCGGATAGCCCTTGAAGTTGCTGCCCAGCAGCGGATCGTTGAAGTTGGTGGTGGCGGTGTCTGTCATGGTCGTGGTCGTCATGCGGCAATGTTGGAGAGCAGCTCCTTGCGGATGCAGGCGCTGTAGTGTCCGGGAGATATCTCGTCGAGCGACGGCACCGTCTGCGCGCAGGCCTCGATGGCGTGCGGGCAGCGCGTGCGGAACACGCAGCCCGAAGGCGGCGAGATCGGGCTCGGAATGTCGCCCTTCAGGGCAATACGTTCGGTCGCCATCTCTGGATCGGGCTTCGGGCTCGCCGCCAGCAGCGCCTGGGTGTAGGGGTGCGAAGGCCGCGCGAAGAGCTCCTCGGTCTCGGCCACCTCCATCACCTTGCCCAGGTACAGCACCACCACCCGGTCGCACAGGTACTCGACCACATCCAGGTCGTGCGAGATGAACAGCATGGTCAGGCCCAGGCGCTCGCGCAGGTCCGCCAGCAGGTTGATGACCTGCGATTGAATGGACACGTCCAGCGCCGACAGCGGTTCGTCCGCCACGATGAACTCCGGCTCCACCGCGAGCGCCCGCGCCACCCCGATGCGCTGGCGCTGGCCGCCCGAGAACTCGTGCGGGAAGCGGCTCGCATGCTCGGCGCGCAGGCCCACGGTCTCCAGCAGCTCGGCGATGCGCTTGTCGCGTGCGGCCGCCCCCTTGTGCAGCCCGTGCGTGGACAGCGCCTCGCCCAGGATCGCGCTGATGCGCATCTTCGGGTTCAGGCTCGCGTACGGGTCCTGGAAGATGATCTGCAGCTTGCTGCGCAGCTTTCGCATCCGCTCCCCCGAGAGCCCGCCGATGTCCTCGCCGCGGTAGAGCACCTGGCCCTCGGTGCGCTCGACCAGCCGCAGCACGGTGCGCCCGATGGTGCTCTTGCCTGAGCCCGATTCGCCGACCAGGCCCAGCGTCTCGCCGGGGTGGATCGCGAACGACACGTCATCGACCGCGCGCACCGGGCGGTCGCTGCTGCCGAAGTATTTCTTCAGGCCGCGGACTTCGATCAAGGGAGAAGAAACAGAAACAGCGGTCATGCGACCCTCGCGAGTTGGGCATCGGGCTGCACCCGGGTGCAGCGTGCCTGGCGGCCCGGGCGGATGTCGATCAGCGGCGGCATCGCTTCCCTGCAACTGGCCTGCGCCAGGTCGCAGCGCGGCTCGAAGGCGCAGCCGGGCGGTGGCGCCAGCGGGCTCGACACCTGGCCGCGGATCGCAAAGAGCCGCTTGGGCTTCGGTTGCCCCGGCAATCTCGCCTTGCCCGGCAGGCAGGCCAGCAGCCCCTGCGTGTACGGGTGCTCGGGCTGCGCGAACAGCGGCCGCACCGGCGCGCTCTCGACCACGCGGCCCGCATACAGCACCACCACATCGTCCGCATGGTGCGCGACCACGCCCAGGTTGTGGGTGATGAAGAGGATGCTCATGCCCGTCTCGGCCTGCAGGCGCCGCATGAGTTCGAGGATCTGCGCCTGGATGGTCACGTCCAGCGCCGTCGTGGGCTCGTCGGCGATCAGGAGCGTCGGGTCGCACGCCATGGCCAGCGCGATCATCACCCGCTGGCGCATGCCGCCCGAGAGCTGGTGCGGGTACTCGTGCAAGCGCTGCGCCGCGGCCGGAATCTCCACCAGCTCCAGCATGCGCAGCGCATGCGCGAGCGCGGCCTTGCGGTCCAGTCCCTTGTGCAGCCGCACGCTCTCGGCGATCTGCTCGCCGATGGTGAAGACCGGGTTCAGGCTGGTCATCGGCTCCTGGAAGATCATCGACAGCTGGTT
>NZ_JAUSSG010000020.1 GCF_030812215.1 Variovorax boronicumulans
ACCGCGAAGATCTGGATCAGCACGATCCCGAGCCAGAAGCTCGGGATGCTTGCGCCGAGCATCGCGATGCCGGTGAAGAGCTGGTCGACCATGCGGCCGCGGAACACGGCCGAGACGATTCCGCAGGGCACGCCGATCAAGGCTGCGATGGCTACCGCCAGGAGTGCGAGCAAGGTGGTGGGCTCGGCGCGCTCCCACAGCGCCTGCGTCACCGGGCGCTGCAGGAAGATCGAGGTGCCCAGGTTGCCCTGCAGCACTTCGCGCAGCCAGTAGCCGAACTGCACGGGCAGCGGCTTGTCGAGGCCGTATTCCTTCTGCACGCGCGCGATGTCGGCGGCCGTGGCCTGGTCGCCCAGCAGCACCGAGACCGGGTCGCCCGAGGCGGCGCGCGTGAGCACGAAGACCAGCACCGCCACGATGGCCAGCACGATGAGCATCCCGCCTGCGCGGGAGGCGATGTAGCGAAACAAGGCGCGCCCCTTACTTGATCTTCACGTTCCAGAAGAACGGCCAGTTCGTGGGCTGGTAGTTGTCCAGCGCCGGGCTCCTGGCCGAGAGGGCGTTGAATTTGCCGACGCTGATGTACGGCACCTCGTCGTACACCACTTGCTGCACCTTGCCCCACAGCGCGCCGCGCTTGGCCGGATCGCTCTCGGTGTTGAACGTGCTCAGTGCGGCCTTCTTGGCGGGGGAGTCCCACCATCCCGGTGCACCGTCGCCCAACTGCGGCGGCGAGAGCATCGGTTCGGGGAAGAGCCCCGAGTGGGTGATGAAGATCTCCCACAGACGCGGGTCGTTTCGGCGCTGGGTGAGCGTGGCCCAGTCGACCACGTTGAGGTCGACCTTGAAGCCTGCGCGCTTCAACTGCTCGGCCATGAGCAGCGACATGTTGTAGTGGAAGTCGTACTGGCGGCTGGTGAGCACGCGGATCGGATCGCCCTTGTAGCCAGCCTTGGCCGCCAGGTCCTTGGCCTTGGCCGCGTTGCGCTGGTTGTACTGGTCGCCGCCGGCGGTCGAATAGAACGGCGAGCCCTTGGGGAAGTGGTTGGCCTCGGCCACGAAGAAGCGCGTGTCGCCGAAACCGGCGGCGAGCATTTCGCCTTCGCCGAGTGCGGTCTGGATCGCGTGGCGCACGGCCTGCTGGGCGACCGCACCTTCCTTGGTGTTGAAGACCACCAGGGGAAAACCGAAGGACGGCGTGATGATCGGCACGGTCTTGCCGCTGGCCTTCTCCAGGCGCGGCAGGGCTTCCACCGGCAGCAGGTCGGCGAAGTCGTACTGGCCTGCAAGCGCACCTTCGACGCGTGTGCTGGCGTTGGGCACGGGCACGAAGCGCAGCTCTTCGATCGCCGCCTCGCGCTTGCCGCCGTAGCCGCTCGCGGGTTCCTTGCGTGCGGCGTACTTGTCGAAGCGGGTGAGCAGCACGAACTGGTCGGGGCGGCGCTCCTTGAACTTGTAGGGGCCCGTGCCTACGAACTCCTTGAGCGGGGAGGCCATCGATTCCTTGGCCATCATCGCGGCCGTGCCATTGCTGGGCAGCGCCAATTGCGAGAGCAGCGGCGCGTAGGGCGCCTTCAGCACGATCTCGACCGCGAGCGGGCCCTTGGCCTTGAGCGTCTCGATTTCCTTGCTGACCGCCTTGCCACGCGGCGACTGGTCCATCCAGCGCTGCAGGCTCGCCACCACATCGTCGGCATTGAGCTCGCGGCCGTTGTGCAGCATCACGCCCTTGCGCAAGGTGATCGCGTAGGTCTTGCCGTCGGCGGAGATCTTGGGGCTGCTCTCGGCCAGCATCGGCACCACGTTCCACTTGGCGTCGAAGGTGTAGAGCGTCTCGTACACGTGCTGCATGATGGTTCCGACCAGGTCGGCCGTGGAGGCCATCGGGTCGAGCGTCTGCGGCTCGGCCACCATCGCGAGCGTGGCGAAATTGCGCGGCCCCTGGGCATGCGCCTCGTGATGCGGCAGCGCCGCGCACAGCATCGCAAGGAGAGACGCACCCAGCAGGCTGCGCTTCGACAGCCTGGGCAGGCGCCGGACAAGAGGGGCGTGGGGCATGGGACGTTCTTTCATGGCGAGCGGGTTGGCAATGGATTCCCTTTTCAGGCCCGAACTCTGAAGCACAACCCATGCCAAAACATCACCATTTACCCTGAGGACTGATCTGAATATTAGAACCCTCCATTCGAAATTCAATGCCATTCGCGCATCGATCCGCTGCTAGATTCCGGTCGAATCTTTTCCCACCGAAAGATGGCGTCCGATCGAATTTGCGAGGATGAAAAATGAGCATCAAGAAAGTTCTTGCGGTAGGTTCCCTGTTCTGCTGCGCCTTGCTGACGCATGCGGCGATCACCGGGGTGAACCCTCTGGACACGATCAGGAAGGCCGCCACCGGCATGGCTTCCGCCGCCGCCGATCTCATGGCCGATCCGTTGCCGCTGCAGGGGCCCGGAATGGGCAACCTCACCTACACGCAGGCCGAACTGTTCAAGCCCATCTCCAGGATCTATGAAGAGTCCGATACCGGCGCTGGCGCCGGCATCGGCGGCGACGTGCCGAAGATTCCCGGTGGCAGCGTGACGCATCCCACCGCCGGGTACACCAAGTACCACTACGGCCAGAACGTGGGGCTCATGATCAACGGCTACTTCCTGACGACGTTCGCCCCCGATGGCGGCTTGGGCCCCGGGGGCTTCCTGCTCTACGACATTTCAGATCCGCGCAACATCAAGCTCGCCAAGCGGATCTACGAGCCGGACGGCCGCACCAAGGAATTCAGGGAGCCGCATGCCATCGGCGTCGCCAACATCGGCGGCAAGCAGTACGTGGCCATGCCCAGCGTCTTCGGCGTCGAGTTCTGGGACTTCACCGACATCAACGACATCAAGCAGGTCAAGAAGCTGGTGCTGCCCAACGTCAACAAGGGCGACTACGGCAACGTGAGCTGGCAGCTCTGGTGGCAGGCGCCCTATCTGTATGTGGCGGCGGCGGAGCAGGGGATCTTCATCATCGACGCCAGGGACCCGGCCAACGCCGTCCTCGCGAACCGCGGTGCCGGCAAGCCCAACCCGGTGCCGACCGGCGAGCTCGGCGGCTTTCGCGTGGGGCCGATCTTCACCATGGGCAACCACATGGTGCTGACTTCGATGACGAACACCAGCGGCTTCGCCAGCCTGGACATTTCAGACCCGCTGAATCCCAAGGTGCTCGACGCCGTTGCGGGGGCAACGCCCAACTACTACGCCACCTGCTTCGACGGCAAGAAGGTCTACGCCTCCGCACAGGAAAGCGGCGGCAAGATGTTCGGCTACGACCTCAGCGACCGATCGCGCTTCGTGGCGGAGGACAACCGGCTCGTGATCAACCAGCAGTTGTACTGCGGCACGCAGGACCACTATGTTTTCCAGGGTGCGCAGAACTACATTCACAAGGTCGATGTGAGCAACCCGCTCAACCACGTCGAGGTTGGGCGCGGCGGACTTTTCGTGGAGTCGGATCCCCATTTCTCTAGCTCCGACCATGGCCAGGTGTCGCCCTTCGGAAACCTGGTCTACGTAGGCAACGACCACGGCTCGGGCAGTGGCTTCATCGTGCATGCGGTGGCCCCGGACACCACCAAACCCGAAGTGAAACAGGTCTCGCCCGCCAACGGTGCGAAGCAGCAGGCGCTGACCTCCCGCATCGGCCTGGGCATGACGGACAGCATCCGCCCCGAGAGCGTGAATTCCAACACCTTCATCGTGCGCCCGGTGGGCGGCAACACGCTGGCGGGCACCTACAGCGTGCAGTTGGGCATCGTCAACTTCCACCCCGAGCAGCCGCTGCAACCGGGCACGAGCTATGAGGTATTCCTGCCGGCCAACGGCCTGAAGGACTATGCGGGCAACGCCATCGGCGCGGACTACCGCTCGACCTTCAACACCGGCAACGCGAGCGACATCAGCTTGATGCACCACTGGCCGCTGACGGGCAACCTTGGCGACCAGATCAGCGCCAACAACGGCACGCCCGCCACCGGCGATGCGTTCGAGAGCATCGGCCTGAACTTCGCGAACCGCACCACGGGCGTGCAGCTGAAGAACGACGCCGTGGCCACCACGCTGGGCGGCACCGCATCGCTGAGCTTCTACATGAAGACCACGCAGGCAGGTGGTGCGAGTTCGTGGACCGCGCCCGGCATCTTCGGGCGCGACCAGTCGCCGGGCGTCGACGACGTGTTCTGGGGCTGGCTCGACAGCACCGGCAAGATCAAGCTGTCGGTGGGCGACGATGCGGGCACGCGTTCGCAGGCGGCCGTGAACGACGGCAACTGGCACCACGTGGTGCTGACGCGCGACGCGGCCTCGGGCGCGCAGGCGGTGTACGTCGACGGCGTGAAGACCACTTCGACCGGCCCCACCGGCACCAAGGGCCTGTCGACCAAGTTCAAGGTCCTGGGCCAGATCCAGGGCAACACCGCGCTCTTCAAGGGCACGCTGGCCGAGGTGCGCGTGTACGGCCGCGTGCTTGGCGACAGCGACGTGGCCGCGCTCCGGGAGCAGGCCGTGATCGGCGATCCGGGCATTGCCGGCGCACCGAAGATCGTCAACGGCCAGCTGAGCTTCAACCCGGCCACGCTGGGCAGCAGCGGCGCGCAGTTCCGCTGGAACTTCGGCGATGGCATGCAGAGCGCATACGCCACCCAGCCCGGCGTCACGCACACCTACACGCGGCCCGGCCACTACACCGTGACGCTGACGGTGAAGGCAGCGAACGGCCAGGAGACCTTCTACACGTACAACCTCACGGTGATCGCGCCCGTCACGGCGCTGGCGCCGACGCACACCACCAACATCGCGGGCGATGCGAACTCGGTGTATTCGGTCAACCCCGACAGCGGCACGGTCGCCGCCATCGACGCACAGACGCTGGCCAAGCGCTGGGAAGTGCGCGTGGGCGAGGAGCCGAAGACACTGGCGGTCGGCCCCGACGGCCGCATCTGGGTTGCGGTGCAGGGCGACGACAAGCTGGTGGCGCTCAACGCGGCCGACGGCAGCGTCTCGGCCACCGTGCCGCTCGCCTACGGCAGCGGCCCCTACGGCGTCGTCTTCACGCCCAATGGGGCCAAGGGCCTCCTGACGCTGGAAAGCAAGTCGATGCTGATGAGCTTCGACCCGAGCAACGGCAGCACCACCGGCACGCTTGCCCTGGAAGGCGCCGTGCGCGGCATCGCGGTCGATGCGGGTTCGCAATCGGCCTATGTGACGCGCTTCAAGTCGAAGATGACGGGCGGGCAGTTGCACAAGGTGAACCTGCAGAGCTTCAGCGGCGCCACCACGATTGCGCTCGCGGTCGACACGACCACGGTGGACACCGAGGCCGCCGCGCGCGGCGTGCCCAACTACCTGAGCCAGGTGGTGATTTCCCCCGACGGCGCGCGTGCGCTCCTGCCCTCCAAGAAAGACAACATCGTGCGCGGAACCTTCCGCGACGGCCTGCCGCTGGAGCACGACAAGACCGTGCGGTCGATCCTCTCGCAAGTGAACCTGCAGACGGCTTCGGAAGTGTTCAGCGAGCAGATCGACTTCAACGACCGCGCCCCCGCACGCGCCGCGCTGTATTCGCCGAGCGGCGACTACATCTTCGTGGCGCAGATGGAGGGCAACAGCGTGGCCATCGTCGACGCATACAACCGTTCGGTGCGCGGCGAGATCAACGCCAGCAGCGCGCCGCACGGCCTGTACCTGGACGCGGCGAGGAAGCGCCTGTTCGTCAACAACTTCCTTGCGCGCTCGGTGTCGGTGCACGACGTGGCCTCGGTGCTGTCCTCGGAAACGGCGGCACCGGTCTTTCTGCAGAGCGTCACCACGGTCGCGCAGGAGCCGATGTCGCCCGCGGCGCTGCGTGGCAAGCAGGTGTTCTACAACGCGTCCGACCGGCGCATGAGCATGAACAACTACATGTCGTGCGCGAGCTGCCATGCGGATGCCGGCGACGACGGCATGGTGTGGGACTTCACGCAGCGCGGCGAAGGCCTGCGCCGCACCATCAGCCTGCAGGGACGTCGCGGCACCGGCCACGGCAAGCTGCACTGGACGGCCAACTTCGACGAGGTGCAGGACTTCGAGCACGACATCCGCAACGAATTCGGCGGCACGGGCTTCCTCTCGAACGCCGACTTCTCGGCCACGGGCGATCCGCTCGGCGTGCCCAAGGCGGGCCGCAATGCACAGCTGGACGATCTCGCGGCCTACCTGAACTCGCTGAACAAGTACATGCGCAGCCCCGCCCGCACGGCGGACGGCAACCTCAGCGTGGACGCCGTGCGCGGCCAGACGGTGTTCAACACCGCGCAGTGCGCGACCTGCCACACGGCCGGCAGCCTGCGCGACGGACTGCGGCATGACGTGGGAACGATCCAGCTCTCGTCGGGCAAGGGCAGCAACCAGCCGCTGACCGGCGTGGGCTTCGACACGCCGACGCTCTACGGCACCTGGAGCAACCCGACGTTCTTCCACAACGGCCAGAAGGCCACGCTGCAGGACGTGCTCACAAGCGGCCATGGCAATGCCTCCAGCCTGCCGGCGGCCGACCTGCTGGCGTTGGGCGAGTACGTGAAATCGCTCGACACGGCGCCGGCTTTCGACACGCGCATCCGCTCGGAGGTCAGCAATCTGTGCGTCAACGTGTCGGGCGGCTCGACGGCCAGCGGCGCCACGGTGGTGCAGTGGGCCTGCGGCAACGGCAACAACGAGACCTTCACCGTCAACAGCAGCGGCGGCTACAGCCAGTTCGTCGCCAAGCACAGTGGCTTGTGCCTGGCACAGGGCAACACCAACACCGGCGGCGGCCCTCTGGTGCAGCTGGCGTGCACGGCGGGCGTGGCCACGCAGTGGAGCGTGGTCGGGGCGACGCTGCGCAACCGGGTGTCGCCCAACGCTTGCCTCGATGTCCCCGGCTCTTCGACCACGCAGGGAACGGCGCTGTCCACCTACGCCTGCCATGGCGGCGCCAACCAGCGATGGAGCCAGATTCCCTGACCCGGCAGAACGGACACGTCGCGACCTGGCTGAAGGCCCCGGGGCGTGTCCGTTCCCTTTCTTCTCTTCTCTTTCTCTCTCGCTCTCTCCACAAAAGGAAATCACGTGTCGGCACTTCAACTTTCCCTCCCGGGTGGCTATCGGTTCATTCCGGGCGTCCAGCAGTATTCGGCTGGCGTGGCCGCCGAACCTGGGTTTCGCATCGAGCGCGTGCGATTCCTGGAGCCTCTGCCCCTGAAGCAGGGCTTTCAGCGCATCAAGGAAATCCTGGAAGAAGCCTCACGTCCGCTGGCGGCCTTTTGCGCGTGTGAATTGCGCTCGCCCGCACCGTTCACCGAACAAGGCTTTGTCGAGTTCAACAACCTGTACGTGGGAACGTTGAAAGAGTGGGGCCTCTTCATCGGTGACGTCAATCCGGTGGCGCGAAGCAACGTGTGCCCGGCGGTTTCGCCGCCGCCGGAGCCCTCGTTCCATGCGTTCAGCTACACCGTGCCCGACGCCTCGGCGGCGGCTTCGTTCGTGGTGGCCGGAAGTGCCGAGGCGCCCGAAGGCAAGGGGCACTACCGCGACCATGCGGTGGGCCTGGGCGACACCTCGCCGCCCGCCATCCTCAAGAAGGCCCAGTGGGTGCTCGATGAAATGGAACGGCGCCTGGCATCGCTGGGCTTCACCTGGGCGAGCACCACCGGATCGCAGCTGTACACGGTGCACGACATCCATCCCTTCATCGCGGACGAGATCGTCAAGCGCGGCGCCGCCCGGCACGGGCTGACCTGGCACTACAACCGGCCACCGGTGATCGACCTCGAATACGAGATGGATTGCCGCAGCGTCCAGTTCGAACGCGTCGCGACCTGACCGTGCGCAGCTGACAGCCAGCCCTCGCCAAGACATCCAAGAAACCACGAAGAATGAAACTGCTGCGCTATGGAGCTGCCGGCCAGGAGAAGCCCGCCATGCTCGATGCGGAAGGCCGCTTGCGCGACCTCTCCGCCCACGTGAGAGACATCGCACACGACGTGCTGCTGCCTTCGGGCCTCGCCCGCATTGCCGCCCTGGACCCGCGGACGCTTCCGCTGGTGGAGGGCGCTCCGCGGATCGGTGCCTGCGTGGCCGGCACGGGCAAGTTCATCTGCATCGGACTCAACTACTCGGACCACGCGGCCGAGACGGGGGCCACGGTGCCGCCCGAGCCCATCGTTTTCCTGAAGGCAACCTCGGCCATCGGAGGACCGCACGACCCGCTGGAAATTCCGCGCGGCGCGACCAAGACCGATTGGGAGGTGGAGCTGGGGATCGTGATCGGAAAGACCGCGAAGTACATCGGCGAGGCGGAGGCGATGGACCATGTCGCGGGGTATTGCCTGATCAACGACGTGTCGGAGCGCGCCTTCCAGACCGAGCGCCAGGGCCAGTGGACCAAGGGCAAGTCGGCCGACACCTTCGGACCGGTCGGGCCCTGGCTCGTGACGCCCGATGAAGTGCCCGACCCGCAGCAGCTGGACATGTGGCTGGAGGTCAACGGCGTGCGGCGGCAGAACGGCTCCACGGCCACCATGGTCTACGGGGTGCGTTATCTCATCGCCTATCTCTCGCAGTTCATGAGCCTCCATCCGGGGGACATCATTGCCACGGGAACCCCGCCCGGCGTGGGCATGGGACTGAAGCCGCCGGTCTACCTGAAGAGCGGCGACGTCGTCACGCTGGGCATCCAAGGCCTGGGCACGCAGCGGCAGGTTGTGGTGCAGGGCGGCAGCCCGCAAGGCTGAGCAGGCCCTGCTTTGCTTGCCGGTGAACTCGGCAAGCCGTGGTCCGAGGCCGGCCGGCACGTTCGGCCTTTTTCCGTCGCCTTGCCTGCGCCCGGGTGCGTAGCGCTCCTGTCGCGTGCGCCTCGTCGCGGCCACTTCCCATTGCTCGATGCGAGGACGTCCATGTCCTTGCTTTGCGGGTTTGCACTGATTTCATGGCTGACCTGATGGGGCAGCATATGTTTAATTGTTCAACAAAATATCAATCGAACTCAACTTGATAGATGTGTTCGATGTCGACGCAGAAGATTGTGTTGATCAATTCTTGAGGCTGGCGGCGACCAGTCCAAGGCTTTCTTTTTTCCTGTCTGTCACACATCAAGTTCACGGGAGCGATTCGTTATGGCAAGTGACTTTCATCTGCGCCGCTCGGCGAGGGGCGACTGCGAAGCGAAAGATGCGGCGGCCCTCCGGCAAGGCGGCGTCTCCTGGCGCCGGAATGCGCTGGGGCTGGGCATCTGCGCGGCGGTGCTGGCGGGATGCGGAGGCGGCGGAGATGGCGGCGGGCCCGACCCATCCACGCTCGCGGCCATCGCCGCCGTCAACGCAGCCAACGCGGCGGCCGCTGCGGGCGCATCGCCGCCGCCCGCCGTGCCGCCGACGACGAATCCCCCGGTGCCGCCTGTCCAGGCCAAATGCGCGATGGACACCAGTGTCCAGGCCTCGTACGAAGAGCAGCGCCTGGTGAACAAGCTCGACGACAGCGATGCGATGAGCTTCTCGCAGCAGTTGCTGCAGGCCAGCGGCTTCGACAAGTTCGGGCCGGCGTTCGCGCTCAAGCTGTGCAAGGACGGTCTTGCCGGCGCGTCGAACTACGACGAGGCCGTGACCCTGCTGAAGGCCGAAGGCCAGCAGCTGTGGCGGGCCGCGGTGGACCGGGTGCAGGGTCGTAACGTCGAGGGCAGCCTGCCGCAGAGCGACGACCGCATGTTGTACTGGGCGCGTCTGACGATGACGCTCGCGCTGCGCCAGTGGAAGCCCGACTTCCCGCTCGACGACGCGCAGCGCGCCGCACTGGAGAACGAATTCGAGCGCGCGTCGCGCGGCCAGTACGCGATCGACTTCCCGGAAGGCGCGGGCCACAAGCGCATCCTGGTCAGCGGCTTCGATCCCTTCACGCTGGGCACGCCGGGCGTCCATGGCAACCCGAGCATCCGCATCGGCAACCCTTCGGGGGCGACCATCCTCTCGCTGGACGGCAACACCGTGGCGCTGGGGGACGGCACCACGGCGGTCATCCACACCTTCATCCTGCCCGTGAACTACCCGCCCTTCCTGCAGGGCATGCAGGAAGACACGCTGGGGCCCTGGTTCAAGCCCGGGCCCAAGCGCGTGGACGCGTCCATCTCCATGAGCCAGGGCGGCGGTGCCTTCCACCTGGAGCACTTCAACGGGCGCTACCACCTGGCCAGCATCCCGGGCAACGACAACGTCTGGCCCGCCTGCATGGACGGCGACAGGTTCCCTTCGGTGCTGGACTGCGACATCTATCCGCCGGAGCGCTGGCTCGGCTACATGCCGCGGCCCTGGGCCAAGGAGACGCCGCCGCAGTTCACGGTATCGACATTGCCGTTCCAGGCCATGATCGATGCGAAGACCGGCGAAGGCGTCATCAACCGCGACACAGGCGCACCGGGCGGCTGGAGCGTGATTCGGCGCGACACCTACAACGTGCAGCCGTGCAAGAAAGACGCGCTGGGCCCGCTGGACAACAACTGCGCCCGCACGGGCGGCGGCGGCAACTACCTCTCCAACGCCAGCGCGTACCGCAACACCCTGCTGCGCGACACCTTCAAGCTGAACATTCCCGCCGGGCACATCCACACGCCGGTCATGACGACCTTCGGCACGGACAGCGACGGCAAGATCACGGATGCAACCTTCGAGGGCTTCCGCGATTCCATCGTGGCCCAGGGCCGCAACCTGGTGATCGCTCTGGCGAAGACCCTGTCGGCGCCGGCACACTGACAACGTTTCATCAAGGAGGCATGGACATGAAACAACACCATCACCAACTCTTCATCGGCATCGTCGGACTGGCGTTGTCGGGCGCGGCCCTGGCCCAACCCACCGACAGCTTCTACCTGATGCGCAACAAGGCCAGCGGCAAGGCCGTCTGCGCGCAGCATCCGATCAGTCCCGATTGGGTGCGCGAGGCCGGTCCGTACAAGGACCAGGACTGCAAGATCGCGAACAAGCCCGAGCCTTCCCGTACCGACCTGCCGGCCAGCCCGCTCGATCTGGCCCCCAAGAAGAAATAGCCGGAAGGAACGGCCGGCGCGAACCGGCTAGTTGTCGAACCCGCCGTCCGGCATCTGCCGCGCATACACCGCGAGCACGATGCGTTCGGAGTGGATGAGGTACTCGTTCAGCGCCGCCGAGCCCTCGGCGAACTTGCCGGCCTCGATGAGCTCGAGCAGCTTCGTGTTCATGTCCACGTAGGGCGCGTGCAGGAACTCGGGGTCTTTCAGCAGGCCGAATGCCAGCCGCAACTCGACCAGGACGTGGGCGAACAGCACGTTGAGCCGTTCGCTGTCGGCCAGCTCGACGATGCCCTTGTGGAACTCCATGTTGGCCGTGCCCACGCCGAGCCAGTCGCCGGCGTCGCGGCACTTCAGTGCCGTCTCGACCGCCTCGCGCATGTGCTTCTTGGCGGGGTGGCGCGGATAGGCCTGCGCCAGCGCCTGGCACTCGATGAGCCGGCGCACCCGGTAGATGTCGATGATCGACGCGATGCTCGGCACCGCCACGAACACGCCGCGGTTGGGCGCGTGCTTGAGCAGGCCCTCCTTGGTCAGCGTGCGGAACACCTCGCGCAGGGTATTGCGCGAGATCTCCAGGCTTTCTGCCAGCGCGGCCTCCGACAGCCGCTGTCCCGGCGAGAACTCGCCCTTCATGATCTTCTGGCGAATCAGCTCTGCCACCCGGTCGTTGAGCGTGAGCAGGCCGGCGGCCGGCGAAGCGGAGGAGGCGGGGGAATCCAGTGGGGTCATGCCGGTCGATCGGTCGGGGAAAGAGAGGGGCGCAGCGAGCCTGCGTTGTAACAGACGTCCGCCGCGCGACGCCGCGCCGACGCACCGAAAAGCATCCATTTCAGGGTTTTCATGGGGGCATACAGGCACTGTTGTTGGGCATACTTCTTGAAATTGTTCAACAACTTGTTATGAATAGGTGATTCATGAGGAATGAATTGCTCATTCATTGGCATGGAGGTTGCATCAATCGACCGCGCCGGCGCCCGCAGCCGGTTGTTTTTGCATTGCAACGAAAGACCAACCATGACACCTGAAGTCCCCCTGTGGCCGCTGATCGGCGTGGCCGTGATCATTGCGGGGTTCATCCTGCGCTTCAATCCGATGCTGGTGGTGATCGTCACGGCCATCGTGACGGCGTTCGCCGCCGGCTTCAGCCCGATGGCGATCCTTGCGGCCATCGGCACCGGCTTCATCAAGACGCGCAACCTGCCGCTGATCATTCTTCTGCCCCTGGCGGTGATCGGGCTGCTGGAGCGCCACGGCCTGCGCCAGCATGCGCAGAACTGGATCAGCCGCATCAAGTCGGCCACCGCCGGCCGCCTGCTGATCGTCTACCTGGCCGCACGCGAGCTCACCGCGGCCATGGGCCTGACCAGCCTGGGCGGCCATCCGCAGATGGTGCGTCCGCTGCTCGCCCCGATGGCCGAAGGCGCCACCGAGACCCGCTACGGCAAGCTGCCCGACCGCATCCGCCACAAGCTGCGCGCCTATGCCGCGGCCACCGACAACGTGGGCCTGTTCTTCGGCGAAGACATCTTCGTGGCCTTCGGCGCCATCGTGCTCATGACCACCTTCCTGCACGAGGCCGGCATCGACGTGGAGCCGCTGCACATCGCGATGTGGGGCATCCCGACGGCGATTGCCGCTTTCATCATCCACGCCTGGCGCCTGCGCCGGCTCGACCAGGCGCTGGCCCGTGAACTGGACGGCGCGGCGCAGGCCGATCTGTCCGTCGCCACCGCCGTGCCCGCCAAGGAAGGACGCTGATCATCATGATTCTCTCGATCCAGCACCTGTATCTCCTGGTCGGTTTCATCCTCGCCGTCACGGCGGCGATGACGCTGGCCGACCGCCAGCATCCCAAGCGCTACACCAGCGCGCTCTTCTGGGGCATCTACGCGCTGGTCTTCCTGGTCGGCGACAAACTGCCGCCCGAGGTGGTCGGCGTCGGCGCGATCGGCATGGCCGTCATTGCCGGCCTGCGCGGCGTCGGTGCGGGCAAGCACCGCGAACCCACGCCCGAGCAGTACCAGGCCAGCGCCACGCGCCTGGGCAACAAGCTGTTCATCCCGGCACTGGCGATCCCGCTGGTCACCGTGATCGGCACCGTGGGCATGAGCCACATCAAGCTGGGCGGCACGCTGCTGCTCGATCCCAAGAACACCACGCTGGTGAGCCTGGGCGTGGGCTGCGTGGTGGCGCTGGCGCTGGCCTGCTGGCTGACGCGCGAGACGCCCGTGCAGGGCATGCGCGAATCGCGCCGCCTGACCGACGCGCTCGGCTGGGCGGTGGTGCTGCCGCAGATGCTCGGCATGCTGGGCCTGGTGTTCTCCGATGCCGGCGTGGGCAAGGCGGTGGCGCACATCACCACCAGCTACATCAACATGGACATCCGCTTCGTGGCCGTCGCGGTGTACGTGCTGGGCATGGCGCTCTTCACCATCATCATGGGCAACGGCTTCGCGGCCTTTCCGGTGATGACGGGCGGCGTCGGCGTGCCGGTGCTGGTGGGCGTGTACCACGGCGACCCGGCGGTGATGGCGGCCATCGGCATGTTCTCGGGCTACTGCGGCACGCTCATGACGCCGATGGCGGCCAACTTCAACATCGTGCCCGCGGCGCTGCTGGAGCTGCCCGACAAGAACGCGGTGATCAAGGTGCAGATTCCGACCGCGGCCGCGCTGCTGGTGGTCAACATCTTCCTGCTGTACTTCCTGATGTTCCGCTGAGGCGCCGTGCATGACCACCTTCGATGCGAAGGCCCCCCGGGTGCTGGTCGCGGGCTTCGAGCCCTTCGAGAACGACGCGGTCAACCCTGCATGGGAGATCGCCCGCGCGCTGGACGGCTGGGCCTGCGAAGGCGCCGTGGTGCGGGCGGTGCAGCTGCCCTGCGTGTTCGGCCGTGCGATCGATGCGCTCGACGCCGCGTTGACCGGCCCGCCACTGCAGCTGGTGCTGTGCGTCGGCGCGGCGGGCGGGCGCACCGAGATTTCGATGGAGCGCGCCGCGCTGAACATCGACGACGCGCGCATTCCCGACAACGCCGGACAGCAGCCCATCGACCTCCCCGTGGTCAGGGACGGCCCGGCGGCCTACTTCTCGACGCTGCCGATCAAGGCCATGGTGCGCGACATGCGCGCGGCGGGCCTGCCCGCGGCCGTGTCGAACAGCGCCGGCACCTTCGTGTGCAACCACATCTTCTACGCGCTGATGCACCGGCTTGCGACGCGCCCGGCGCTGGCGCACACGCGCGGCGGCTTCGTCCACGTGCCCTACCTGCCCGAGCAGGCCGCCTCGAAACCCGGCGTGGCGAGCATGGCGCTGGCCGCGCAGGTGGAGGCCTTCCGCGTGGCGATACGCACCGCGCTCACCGTGCGCGACGACGTGCGCGAGACCGCCGGCCGGCTGCATTGACCCCAAGGCATGCGTGCATGCACGCCGGAGACGAACATGAACATCGACTTGAACAGTGACCTCGGCGAGAGCCTCGGCGTCTGGCGCATGGGCGACGACGCCGCCATGCTGGACATCGTGAGCAGCGCCAACGTGGCCTGCGGTTTCCATGCGGGCGACCCCGCGGGCATCCTGCGCACGCTGCGCCAGGCGAAGGAGCGCGGCGTCGCGGTCGGCGCCCATGTGGCCTACCGCGACCTGGTCGGCTTCGGCCGCCGCAACATGGACGTGGACAGTGCCGACCTGCGCGCCGACGTGATCTACCAGATCGGCGCCCTGAAGGGCCTGGCCGCAGCGGCCGGCACCGAGGTGCGCTACGTGAAGCCGCACGGTGCGCTCTACAACACCATCGCGCACGACGCGCGCCAGGCACGCGATGTCGTCGCCGCGATCCGCGAGATCGACCCCAGCCTCGTGCTCGTCGCCCTCGCGGGTTCGCCGCTCCTCGGCTGGGCCGAGGCCGAGGGCCTGCGCGTGGTGGCCGAGGCCTTTGCCGATCGCGCCTACACGCCGCAGGGCACGCTGGTGTCGCGCCGCGAACCCGGCGCCGTGCTGCACGACGCCCACGACGTGGCCGAGCGCATGCTGCGGCTCGCGAACGAGGGCACGGTCACCGCCATCGACGGCAGCGTGGTGCGCATCCGCGCCGATTCGATCTGCGTGCATGGCGACAGCCCCGGTGCGGTCGAGATGGCGCGACGCGTGCGCGAACGGCTGGTGCAGGCCGGCGTGACGATCCGCCCCTTTGCCGAGGCAGCGACCGCATGACGGCATCGATGCGCTTTCTTCGCGTCAACCTGAATGCCGTGCTGGTCGAGCTCGAGGACTTGGCGCAGACCCTCGCGCTGCTGGCCTCGCTGCGTGCCGAGCCCATTGCCGGCATCGACGAGCTGGTGCCCGCCGCGCGCACCATCCTCATCACCTTCCGCCCCGCCGTGCTGTCGGCCGCCGCACTGGCACACGCCGTGCGCCAGCGAAAGCTCGACGCCCGCGAGACGCGCGTCGACAAGCGCATCGAGATTCCCGTGCGCTACGACGGCGAAGACATCGCCGAAGTGGCCGGCCTGCTCGGCATCGCACCCGAGGAGCTGGTTCGCCGCCATACCGGCAGCGACTACACCGTCGCCTTCACCGGCTTTGCGCCCGGCTTCGCCTACCTGAGCGGCGGCCACCCCAGCCTGAACGTGCCGCGCCGCGCGGTGCCGCGCACCCGCATCCCGGCCGGTGCGGTCGGGCTCGCGGGCAGCTTCAGCGGCGTGTACCCGCAGGCCAGCCCCGGCGGCTGGCAGATCATCGGCGTGACCGACACGCCCATGTGGGACCTGTCGCGCGAAACGCCGGCGCTGCTGCAGCCCGGCGACACGGTGCGCTTCGTCGATGCCGCGTCGTCGAAGGTGGCGTTGCCCGCGGCCGGGAAAGTTGCCGCGGCGCCCGCGCCCGTGGCCATCGAGGGCGGCAGCGCCTTCGAGGTCCGCGCCGCCGGCCTGCAGGCCCTGTGGCAGGACGGCGGCCGCCATGGCCAGGCCGGGCAGGGCGTGTCCGCCTCCGGCGCGATGGATCAGCGCTCGCTGCAGGCGGCGAATCGACTGGTCGGCAATGCGTCGGATGTGGCCTGCCTCGAGCTGGCCTATGGCGGCTTCCGGTTCGTCTGTCGCGGCGAGGCCGTGATCGCCGTCACCGGCGCAGACGGTCCCCTCACGCTGACCCGTGCCGGCGGCGCGCAATGGCCGCTGCCGCGCTACCAGCCCGTTGCGCTGGCCGACGGCGACACCGTGACCTTCGGCGAACCCGTCGCCGGCATCCGCAGCTACCTGGCCGTGCGCGGCGGTTTCGCCGTGGCGCCCGTGCTGGGCAGCTGCGCAACCGACACGCTGGCCCGCATCGGCCCGCCGGCCGTGGCTGCGGGCGATGTGCTGGCGGTGCGCGCCGTGGCCATGGGCGCCATCGTCGGCGCCGCCGAAGCGCCGCCGGCCGACCTGCCCACCGTGCAGGAAGAAGTCGTGCTCGACATCGTGCTCGGTCCTCGCACCGACTGGTTCACGGCCGATGCGCTGGAGCGCCTGTGCGGCCAGGCATGGTCGGTGACGCCGCAGTCCAACCGCGTCGGCATCCGCCTGAACGGCGAAGAGCCGC
The DNA here is from genome assembly GCF_030812215.1 of Variovorax boronicumulans. Taxonomy (GTDB): domain Bacteria; phylum Pseudomonadota; class Gammaproteobacteria; order Burkholderiales; family Burkholderiaceae_C; genus Variovorax; species Variovorax boronicumulans_C. The sequence continues at coordinate 16,672 of NZ_JAUSSG010000020.1, forward strand.
TGGTGCGCGCCAACACCGCCGAGCTGCCCAGCGAGGGCACTGCGAGGGGCTCGATCCAGGTGCCGCCCAGCGGCCAGCCCGTGCTGTTCCTGGCCGACCACCCGCTCACCGGCGGCTACCCGGTGATCGCGTCGGTCGCCACCTACCACCTGGACCGTGCGGGGCAGATTCCCTTGAACGCCCGCGTCCGCTTCCAACGTCGGCCGGGCCAGGGCCCCGTCGATATTCTTTGATTCAGATCGAGAGCGTCCACCGATGAAAAAAGTCCTGATCGCCAACCGCGGCGAAATCGCCGTGCGCATCGCGCGCGCCTGTGCCGACCACGGCGTGCAGTCGGTCGCCGTCTACGCCGACCCCGACCTGAATGCGCTGCACGTGCGCAGGGCCGACGAGGCCTACGGCCTGGACGGCCATCGCCCCGCCGACACCTACCTGAACATTCCCAAGCTGCTGGCTGTTGCCAAGCGCAGCGGCGCCGACGCCGTGCACCCGGGCTACGGCTTCCTCTCCGAAAGCGCGGCCTTCGCGCAGGCGGTGATCGACGCCGGCCTCACGTGGATCGGCCCTTCGCCCGCGGCCATCGCCACGCTCGGCGACAAGGTGCAGGCACGCAAGCTCGCCTTGAAAGTGGGCGCGCCGCTCGTCGCGGGCACGGCCGATCCGGTGAAGGACGCCAGCGAAGTGCTCGCCTTCGCCGAGCAGCACGGCCTGCCGATCGCGATCAAGGCCGCATTCGGCGGCGGCGGACGCGGCATCAAGGTGGCATGGCGGCTCGACGAAGTCGAAGGCCTTTTCGAATCGGCCGTGCGCGAGGCCATCACCGCCTTCGGCCGCGGCGAGTGCTACGTCGAGCAGTTCCTGGACCGTCCGCGCCACGTCGAGGCGCAGGTGCTGGCCGACACGCACGGCAACGTCGTCGTGCTCGGCACGCGCGACTGCTCGCTGCAGCGGCGCAACCAGAAGCTCGTGGAGGAGGCGCCCGCGCCGTTCCTGAGCGAGACGCAGCGCGAGCGCATCCACCAGTCGGCGCGCGACATCTGCGCGGCCGCCGGCTACACCGGCGCCGGCACGGTCGAGTTCATGCTGAGCGCGAGCGGCGCGATCTCCTTCCTCGAGGTCAACACGCGCCTGCAGGTCGAGCACCCAGTGACCGAGGAAACCGCCGGCATCGACCTCGTGATCGAGCAGCTGCGCATCGCCGAAGGCCTGCCGCTGTCGGTCACCGAGACGCCCGTGCCGCGCGGCCATTCCTTCGAGTTCCGCATCAACGCCGAAGACGTGGGGTGCGGCTTCCTGCCGTCGCCCGGTCCGGTCCGCGTGTTCGATGCGCCGTCGGGTCCGGGCGTGCGCGTGGACACGGGCGTCGACGCCGGCTCGCAGGTGCCCGGAACCTTCGATTCGCTGATGGCCAAGCTCATCGTCACCGGCGCCACGCGTGCACAGGCCATTGCACGCGCACGCCGCGCGCTTGACGAGTTCCGCATCGAAGGCCTGGCGACGGTGCTGCCGTTTCACCGCGCGGTGATGCGGCACCCGGACTTCGTTTCGGAAGACGCCTTCAAGGTCCACACGCGCTGGATCGAGACGGATTTTGCGAACGACGAAGCGGCGGGCGTGCGGCCCGATCCGCTGCCGGATGCATCGCTGCATCGCACGGCCATCGAGATCGACGGGCGGCGCATGTCGCTCGGGCTGCCGGCCGAGCTGCTGCGTGGCTTGTCGTCGGCCTCTGCCGCGGGCGGTTCCGTGCCCGGCGTTGCGAACGCGCCGGTGGCTGTCGCGGCCGATGCCGCCGCCGTGGCCGCGCCGGTCTCGGGCACGCTGCAAGGATGGAAGGTGGCGGATGGCGACGAGGTCGCAGAGGGCGCCGTCGTCGCGGTGATGGAAGCGATGAAGATGGAGATGCAGGTCGTTGCCCATCGCGCGGGGCGCATCGCGTTGTCGGTGGCGGCGGGGGGCTACGTGGCGGTGGGAGCGACGATCGCGACCATCGAGTGAGCATGCGCAGCCGGCGCAAGGCGGCATCACCCGGGCGGCGCATGCACCCGCCCCAGGAAGTCGCGCATCAGCGCCACCACTTCATCCAGGTGCGTCTCCAGCAGCCAGTGCCCGCCGTCCAGCAGATGGAACTCGGCATCCGGCAGGTCCCGAAGATAGGCGCGCCCCGACTTCTCCGGCATGTAGTGGTCCTGCGGTCCCCACACGATCAGCGTCGGCGGGCGGTGCTCGGCGAGGTACCGGCGGTGCTGTGGAAACCAGGCGCGGTTTTCCTTCAGGCCCGCGATCAGGTCGATCGCGATCTCCTTGCGCCTTGGCGTGACCAGCGGCCAGTGCAGCTTCCACAGATCCGGAGGAATGCGCTCGGCGAGCTCGGGCCTCACTGCGTTGAGGAACTCCTCCCTGAACACTTCTTCGGTGATCGCCTCGGCCAGCTTCGCGCGCATCTGCGCCCGCGGCAGCGTCCAGGTGTTCTCGATCTCGGCGTACTTCGGCCCCAGCGCATCCTCGTAAGGAATGTCGCCGTTCTGGATGATGAGCGCCACCACGCGCCCAGGCGCCTTGATGGCCAGGCGCGCACCGATCGGTGAGCCGAAGTCGTGCAGGTACAGGGCGAAGCGCTCGATGCCGAGCGTCTTCACGAAGCCGTCGAGAAAGTCCGCATAGCCATTGAAGCTGTAGTCGAAGCCTTCCGGTGTCGCGCTGTAGCCCGCGCCGGGATAGTCCGGCGCGAGCAGCCGCCAGCGGTCGGCCAGCCGCGGCATGAGGTTGCGAAACTCGTACGACGAGCACGGGTAGCCGTGCGGCAGCAGGACGATGGGCGCATCGGCCGGGCCCGCCTCGCGGTAGAAGGTTTCGACGTCGCCCACATGAATGCGGCGATGTCGCACGTGGGTGTCCATGCGCTTCTCCTGTTCATTGGCTGGCCGGACCCGTGTCCGGCGCGGCATGGCAGGAGGTTAAAAATTCTTTGGCAGGTGTCGATGGTCAGCGTGCGCCGACGGATCCCGTAGGCCGGGACTGAGGGCGGCGCACGCGCGTGGCGCTTCAGGCCCGCTTCTTGAAGTGCATGGACGCACCGCTCGCGCGCGCCAGTTCTTCCGCCGATTCGAGAAGCACGGGCCCCAGCTCCAGCATGCGTTCCTCGGTCAGGCGCACCATCGGCCCCGCGATCGTGATCACGCCGATCACCGCGCCGTTGCCGCTGCGCACCGGCGCAGCCATGGCCGTCATCGCGGGGGCGAACACCTCGCTGATCATCGAGAAGCCGCGCTTGCGCGCCGCGCGCAAGAAGGCCAGCAGCGCCTTGACCGTGGTCGGGGCTTTCGGGCCGAAGTCCTCGGGTTGTCCGAAGCCTTGCCTGGCGACCAGTTGGAGCGCCTGCTCGTCCGTCATCGTCGAGAGCCACGCGTGGCCGGCCGAGCTGCACGAGAGGTTGACCGACAGGCCCATGTCCGGGTCGTAGCGCAGGCCGCGCGTGGCGCCCTGTGCCTTGGCCACGAAGGTCAGTTCATCGCCATCGACCACCGCAAGCCGCACCAGCTCGCCCGAACGGGCTGCGAGCCTGTCGAGCAGCGGCTGGGCGATGTCCACGATGCCGCTGTTGCTCAGGAAGCTCAGGCCGAGCGACACGAGCTTGATCGTGAGCATGTAGTCGCCATGGCTCTGGTCCTGCCGCACATAGCCGCAACGCACCAGTTCGCTCAGCAGGCGATGGGTGGCGCTCAAGGGCATTTCCAGTTCCGCGGAGAGCGCCGACAGGGCGCGGCCTTCGGGGTGGCCGGCCAGGTGTTCAAGCACCTTGAAGCTGCGTTCGAGTATGGCGGTCATGCGGGCAACTTTAGCATTTTGCCAAGTGTTTTCACTAGTAGAAAGATTTTCCACTTGACGATTAAGATCGCGCCGCCAGAGGTCGAGGCGCCAGTGGATCGCCCCGACACGCATCCCTTACATCGAAGCTGGAGATCCAATCTTGAGAACGCTTTACCGCTCGCTGGCCACCGCCGGCCTTGCCCTCGCACTGGTCGCTCCCGCCTTGGCGCAGGCGCAGCAGGATCGCGTGATCCGCTTCGGCCACCTGAACAACGCCGACCACCCCGTGAGCTTCGGCGTCAAGCGATTCGCCGAACTGCTCGCAG
>NZ_JAUSSG010000021.1 GCF_030812215.1 Variovorax boronicumulans
CTTTAGCGCACACCTCCAAGCGGGTCTGCGATTCGGATCAGATGCTTCCTGCAGCCTGCGCATCAGGCAAGGACGGCCTTCGTCGGACTATTACGGTTGCAGTCCTGCGCAGTCGGGCAGCTTGGGCCCATCCATTGAACTCTGTCCTGGTCATCATTGGCTCACCTCGGAATGACTTATTCGGGCGGATGAAGAGCACCGAATGTTGGAGCGAGAGTCGGCGGAAGAAAACTACGGGTATCGGTAGTTTTCTCTTCGGTGATCGAGAGATGAAGATTTGCGCGAATTGTCGTTCGATGAAGTGCGCAGCGAACGAAGTCAGGTGGAGGGCGTAGGGCGGAAGTGACTGCGTGCAACTGCGCTCTGGGGCCACGCTTTGTCCGTCGGCCCAACAACTAAGCTTTGCTATTAGTCAACTCTCGTTCCAGTGACTCATTCACCTTCTTCAGCTTCTCGCTGGACGCACTGAGCTGTTTTTCGAGTTCACTTGTCTGCTCGACCGCACGATCCACATCGGATGACACGACCTCTTTCGGCAACTCGCTGTCTAAAACGGCGTGCACAACCGCAAGGTCGTCTGCAGCCTTTTCAACTGCCTGTGTCGCCTCCTTGTTTTCTTTCAGCGCTTTGGCAAGGCTGGCCGTCTTTTTCGTGCTTGAAAGTGGCGTCTGCTTGGGCATGGCTTTCCTTGGATCGAGCGACCGCACTGATGCTAGCCAAAAATCCGAGATTGCCAAAGCGCAGCGAACAAGTTGAGCTTTAGGCCTACAAACGTGGCGTGACTTGTCCGTATAAACGGTGACGGCTCCGTCTTCAACCCAATGCACCACACACTGACATGGCGCCCTTGCGCAATCGCTATGCCACTCGCAACCATCCTGGTCGAAGATAGCAAGGTCATTAGAGAGAATTTGATTTCAGCGCTGGCGGAGCTTGCCGACGTGGACGTAGTGGCCATCGCGGAGACGGCAAGCGAAGCCGTTGCCATCCTTGAAAGTCGCAAGCACACATGGCAGCTGGCAGTGGTGGACCTCTTCTTACGTGAAGGATCCGGCCTCACCGTCTTGCGCGCTTGCCAAGGGCGGCTGGCCCATCAGCGCGTGGTCGTGTTGACGAACTACCCCACCGAGGAAATGCGGCGCCGCAGCCTGGAACTGGGTGCCGACGCGATTTTTGACAAGTCAAAGGAACTCGACCTGTTCTTTGACAGGTGCAACTTGCCGTGAACCTGGATCTGTCGGGATCTAGCGCGTCGCATTTGCTGAGAGTCATTGGGGGCATATGACGATGACGTCATTGCCTCGCTACGCCCAGGGGACCACCTTGGTGGTTGGCGTGCCGAATGGTCGTCACGCCGGAGGCCTGAACAGTAGGAGGAAGTTCGCTGGCTTTGCCGCCATGTAATGAGCCACTCCACCACAGCAGCTCAGTCAAGATGGGGGCGCTGGACGCTCACCGGAGGCCTGAGCCCAGTGGCGTAGAGGATGCAGGCCGTCGCGGCGCGCCGTTGCCACCGAAGCGCTGCAACGCATCGCCAGGAGCTACCGCATTGAGCGGGAGTTGGCCACGCTGACGGGCCAGGAGCGACTGGCCCGCAGGACCGTCGTCACGCAGCCGCTATGGGACGAGCCACGCACATGGCTGCAGCTGGAACGTACCCTCGTGCACGACGGCACTGGCGTGTGGTTGGCAGAAAGGCGGCTGAACAGCGGCAAGTCGGTAGCGGCGATACGGGCCGTCGCGATCGGCGATCTGGCGTTCGCTGCTGGCAGCTGGCGTGAAGAATTTTGTGCCTAACTGCCGATAACTGGGTGTTTACGTGCCTGTGGTTATCGTCGGTTGGTGCGTTTTCAAAGGCTTTTTGGGTAGCCCGCACCCAACACGAGGTGGGTGCGGGCGTATGACGAGCTTGGTCAACCTCGCTTTGCTGGGTATGGCTCGACCTCAATCCCGACGTTTTTCGACGTACTCGGCTAGAACGCGACTGAATGCTGACCTCACGTCCTCTGGTGTGGGTTCGATGAGCCCGAGGCGAATGGCAAGCCGGGTTGCTGCGTGCCAACCCGTATAGCCGACGAGCATCTGCTGCGTCACCTCTTCAAGGCTCTCAGCGAAAACCTCGGTCCGTTTCATGATTTCTGAAAACTCTACTTCATATGTCTCCCGAATTTCGGCAGTCCGGGTCACCAGGGCCTCGACGTAGCTGTCCCATATCGCGCCATAGCAGCAGTTGCTGACATCGTTCAGGTACGCTGAAAAACGAACTGCATCGAATCCCTCGGGCAGCTGATGAAACGCGCCATGCGGCGCTCGCAGCTCCAGCTCCATCACATGCGCGCGCAACGATGGGCCGAACTCGCGACTCGCTCGGCATTCTGGTCGATGCTCGGGCAGGCCCTGAAAACTCGAAACGATGAGGCCACACGAGATCGGGCCGTCGGCGATACCGTCCGAGCCTGCTCCCGCGTCTGCACTGACGGCGATTTCAGTGATCAGCTGATTCAGGCGGTACCAATCGCGAGCGCCTCGGACGTCCCGAAACATCACCGGCTGGTCGGCAAGGTTCACGATGTCTTGCCGAAGCCCGCGTATCGAGGTCTTGTCACGCGAGCGCGGAGCACCGGGGCGAACTATCGACAGCACCGCTGATTGCAGAGCGCCCACTTCGCGGTGACGGCCGGTGACGAGCAGCAGCGAGAGCGCCGGAAGACCTAGGATTCTCACCAGCGGTGCGTACAGTGCGGCACCCAGCGCAACGATCATGTAATCGTTGCCCTTGAAGTGCACCCCCACGTTGGCGTTCCAGTCAGCGACGGTGCCGCAGCTGGGCGGGGGCATAGGGCCGTCTTCGACATGCACAGGCTTGACCGAGGCCCCTTCTGAAAGAAGGTAGACCTTGCCTCGCCACGCCAGGCAGGAAAATGCCCCGCCTTCTGGCCCTGTGACCTGCCAGACTCCAGCATGTCGAAGGACCACAACGGGCTCCGCGATGTAGTCGGCGAGGTGGGCGCCGATCTCGGCAAGGTATGAATCTGTCGTTCCGTCGAGCGCACCGATCTCCCGGCACAGGTCGATCAGTCCGCTCAGCCGTCCTTGCAACAGGTCCGCACGCGACAAACCGTGCACGCTGTGGCTGCCGGGTCTCTTCACGTCAATGACGATCAGATCAAGCAGCCGCCCGTTGCTGTCAGTGCCTTGGCGGACTCTTGTGACCGAGCGACGGAATCGATCGGGACCAGCCAGGCCGCAGGCTTCACCGGAAGGCCGATTCATCGGTAGCCTCCTTTCGCATGGCTGTCGAGCAGTCGCAAACCGAAAAAATAATTGCCTTCGCTGCGGCGCTTGTGCGCGAAGCCCTTCTTTTCCACACGTGGCGGAAACTCCTTGTTCGACAACGGCTTGCGCTTGGCACCACGTGTGTACTGAACGTAGCTCGCGAAGGCCTCGCCGGCGGCAACCCGGGCACCGGCATCGACGCGGCAGCATTCATTGAGCCACGCCTGCACCGAGTCAGCGCTTGCCTTCAAGGCTTTGCGGCAATCATTCACGGCCTTGCATTCGCCAAGGCCATCGCGCGCGTACGTCGCCGCCCCGCGCAGCAGCCACGCGAGGATGCCCGCGTGCTCTTTCTCCAGCTTGGCTTCCAAGTCGGGGTCGGCCTTCTTGCCGCGGAAGTTGGCCTCGAACGGCAATGGCACTAGGCGACGCCACATTGCCAGATGGCCGGCTTCGATCTGGGGCATCGTGTTCGTCGACAACCACAGCTTGCCTGGCGGCGTGAAGGTCACCAGGTCACCGTAGGTCGGTCGGGCCGACAACTGGTCCCCGCCCGCGAATTGCTTCACGAAGGCCTCGTCCAGGCCGCCCACCGGCAGCTCTGTGCAGGCCACGAAGCGCGCCCGTTGCAGCGGCGCCAGCGCTGGGCTGGGTGAGTTGGGATTGCCCGAATACGCCCGTGAGAGCACGTTCGGCGCGATTGCGTGCGCGTACTGGTCCAGCACCGCCTTGATCGTTCGCATCAGCACGCCCTTGCCGTTGCCGCCCGGGCCGATCACCAGGAAGAAGACTTGTTCCTTCGCATGTCCGAACAGGGAATAGCCAAGGACGCGCTGCAAGTAGCGCGCGAATTCCTCGTCATCGCGAACCACTCCTCGGATGAAGGTGTCCCAGATCGGGCAGCTGGCCGTCGGATCGTAAGCCACCGGAGAGCGAAACGACATGCCGTCGGCGGGCGTGGCCGCACGCCAGTGGCCAGTGCGCAGGTTGACCACACCGTACTTGACAGCCAGCAGGTCGGGCTTGCTGTCGAAGGTGCCTGCATCGATGTGCATGCCGGACAGCAGCTCGGCGTGCTTCACGATAGCTTTAAGCCCGGTGGCTGTGCCGAAACTGCGCAGCCTGTCGGCTAAGCCGCCGCCGCGCGCCAGCTTCAGCGTTGCGACCATCTCGCGCGCCGCCATCTGGGGGCGGTGGGAGCCGGGTTCCCAGATCGTGCCGTCGAACGCAAACCATTGGCCCGCCTTCGGGTCGTAGCGCAGCGTATCGGCGTACAGCTGGCAGAACTGCTCAGCCAGTGATGACTCGTCAAAGCTGAGCTTCTCGTCGGGCACTTGTTCTTGCTCCAACTTGGCGAGGTAGAACAGCGAACCCAGCGTCACGCCACCCTTGGGCTTGAAAGCGTCCCAAGTGCTGCGCTGGATATCGGCATCGTGCTTGGTCGATGTGCGCGACCAAGCGTCCCAGACGGTGTAGCCAGCGTCCGACGCATCCCAGTGGTGCAAGGCCATCCCAACGCACAGCCAGGTTTGCCGGTCGTCGGCCGGGATCACGGCCAACGCGGCGAGGATGCGCTCCTGTTCGATCTTGCCTTGGCCGACGACGGTATCCAGGTTCGGTGCGAGCGCGAGACTCGGGACAGGAGGCTCGAACTCCTCGGTCGGCGCATTCGCCCATTCCGATTCCAGCTGCTCCAGAACTGCGACATCCAGCTTCAATCCTAAGCCGCCGATGAGCTTGCGCAGCTTCAGCGGCTTGGGATTCTTCGCCATGTACACGATCTTCACTGGCGGGGCGTCGGGATACTTCGAGTTGAGGGTGCCCGCCAGACGCATGACGCGGCCGATGTCGCTCACGCTGAGGTCGGTACCGAACATCTGCGCAAGCGCCTTCTGCACGGCGGAGAAGGCCCAGATCGGGCAATCGTCGACCAACCAGTAGGCGTGGAACTTGTTCTTCGAACTGCGCACGATCAAGTGAGGCTTCAGAGGCAGCGCGCGGAGGTCCTTGACCGTCAACTCGCCTTCGTCCTTGTCGATGAAGACGGCGTTGACCTTCAAGAAGTTGGCCTTCTCGCGCTTGCCCTTGCGGCTGCTGTTGATGGACATGCACACGCTCAGGCCGCCGGCGTTGGCTTCAGCGATGTGCTTGTCGAAGTCCTTGGTCAATCGACCGTAATGCGTCTGTGCGGTCTTGACCTCGCCCTTGCCGAAGAGTGCGAAGTGCGCCGGGTCCTTGCCATGGAAGAGTTGTTTGAACTTGCGGCGCGCGTCCTTGACCTCCGGGTCCCGTAGCGCCTTGAGGCGGGATGCTCGGCTCATGCTCCTGCACCTCGCTTGTCTTGGGCGTTCTGGCTCTGCGAGGCCTGCTGCTTTTCGAGACGAGCATCGCGCTCGCGGATGCGCGCAGCCACCCAGGCCGTCACTTCGGCTTGGACCCACGCCACCGTGCGGTCGCCCGTGGACACCGGCGCGGGAAACTCGCGCGCGTTGACGCGGTTTGCCAAGGTGGACTTGCACCAGCCGGTAAGCGCCAAGACCTTGGGACGGCGGATCAAGGCTTGAGCCTCGGCTGAGACGACGAGGCCGGAGAGCATCGCGCCCGGCGAGGCTGCAGGGAGCGCCGCCGCATGCAACGGAGCTTGGGGGGTGAACATCGCGTGCGGCGATGTCGTGGGGAAGGGCGAGGCCATAAAAAATCTCCTTTGAACAGTAACGACCAGCAACAGCGCTGGATTCGTAACTGTTCCAAAGGAGATGGGTTTTCAGAAACGAATTACGGTGAATTCGCTTGACAGAACCGTGCTTTTCAAATCATGGTTTCTGTTCGGTGCTCAGCGCATCGAGAAGTTGCGTGCGGATGGCAAACTCTCCCAAGCCGCAATCGATGTTGTGTTCCTCGAATTCTGTGAAGAGGCTCTTGGCATGCCCAGCAATCGAATTGCGATTCAATACGCCAAAGTGAAGTTTGACAAAGGCAGCAAGCAGCTTGTTCGCATTGTTCGAGACACGCTTTTGCGCCGGAGTTGGCTTGGATTGCGGTGACTCAAATACCGCCACTTCAGTTTTGGGCGCGCCATCTTCAACGAAGACGCCAGTCTCATCGTGCCAATCGCTCGGGATTGGAAGTGCAGCCGCCGCGTGTTCCATTTCGTTGACCGAGTACGGCAGTGTGCCGAACTGATGGCGCAGCGCTCGAACAGCAGTTACCACATCCACGTATTGCTCGTGTTCCTTGGATGACGGTTTCGATCCGGGGTGATTCTTGAAATAGAGAACACCAGGAGCCACAGAGTCTTTAAGGATCGTAAGATTCGCACGAATAAATCGTACCCGGCGATAAAACTCGCGGGACAGACGTTCATCCTGGAGAAGCGCTTTGCAAAGCACTGGTTTGGGCTCGCGATCCATGCTCAGCATCACGAGCATCCAAATTTTCATGGCTCTTTGACCGTGAAATTCAGATGCATAGGCTGCGGGAGCCGCATCGTCAGTCATTGCGTCTGTCACGCCGTTGGTTTTTGTGGCGATTTGATCAGACAGGGAGGGTAGGTGGGTCATCAAACGGTCCTTTTGGATCGAATGCAAGACGCCAACGTCCATTCTTGTTATTGCGCTTAAAGGTTGTTGTAGTGCTATGCGGGTGGTAAATTAAAAAGAGAATTTGCGCCAATGCAAAGCAAAAGATCGGGCGTAGGCAAGGGGCCAAATCCAAAGGAATTTTCCTTGAAAAGGGCTCTTGCCCACACTTGGGCTATCGCCAAGACTAGGCACGATGTCAAATATTGGGACGTGGATGAGAAACGCAAGAGTGAGCAAGAAAAGCTCTGTTTTCAGGGCTGCACGCGACCATCACCAAGCCCCCTGCAGGGGGACTCAACTGACGGAGTAAGGACGGCTTTGCAAGCCCGGAAAAACATCGGAAAATTTCCCAGGCCGAGCTCGCCGACGTCATCTCGTTTTGCCTGTCTTATGGTAACGATCTATTGATGATCTGGGTTTGCCCTTTCCCGAGGAGAGGTGGGGGGAACCCGTGTGGTGTGTAGGCAGTGTAGGCTTTTTTTGTAATTCTTTAAAAAAAAGCATACAACCCTAGCCATGGCTGCCACAACACCTCTGCGTTTGCCTACACACCCTACACTGGCTACATACCTGCGGCATCAAGGTGAGAGGGGAAGTAGATACAGAATCAAAAAAATCACTGTGTTTTGGATGTGTTTCTACAGTCTTTTCGCTGTGTTTCTGCTGTGTACTTGGTCTGCCTCTGCTGTCCCCCCGACTGCACGGCTTCTCTGGTATCTACGATGCTGAATCTGCCATGTCTACAGCGTCTTTGATGGTTTCGGTAGTCCTAGGGACGGTCTCACAGAGCCCCCCGCTCCTTGAACAGGAGTCAAAATCCGATAAGGCAGGTAACTCGCATATTAAACAGTGCCGGGAGCGAAAAGGTCGCCAGCAACCGTAGAAATGAAGGTTGATTTTGAATGAGGGGGATAGAGGCTAATTGTCTAAGGAATTGGGTGTGATTTTTAGCCGGCTTGGTCTCTCTTTTTTGATGACGTTGTCCCATGGCTCCTGGTTTTTCTGCTTTCATCTGCTTTTTAACCATCTGGGGGATTTGATTGCTGGCATCCGTATTGAATCAATTGGAGTCCCGCGCGCGGACGCTTGCTCATCAGTCGGAAGGCCATCTCGCGGTTGATGCCGAAAAAACTCCGGATGCTCCAAAAGATGAGCAGATGGAGAATTTCCATCTGTGGAGCGGCATGGCTAACGTGGGCGACGGCCTATTTGCTGCCGCAAAGCCTCTAGTCCCCGCCCGGCTGCTCAAAGAGTCAAAGTGCGAGCTGCTGATGTCCACTGCACCCGTTGTGGTGGTCGGTGAGTACCGGCTGCGCCCACCTGATGGCGCGAAGATCGGGAGCCCCATGCCCACGCCAGCCAATCCGTCCGGGCCGGATGCGTGCGGTATTGAATTGAGCTTGGTGTTTTGACGGGGCTATCCGCAGGCCTTTCCAAAGCGCGATGCTATTCGCGCCAATTCGCATCTGGCGATTGAGTTTTCTGTATGGGGCTGGCGAGAGCGATTGGCATTGCTCAACTTGGTGGCCGATCATCGGCGGTTGGTCGAACGCCTGCTGGAGGTGTCGGGCCTGCAGGTAACGACCGCTACTGGTGTTGCGAAGTCAAAAGGGTTCGGGCATGGGCACCAAGTGGGGGGCGTTTGTGCTCGAGCATCTCGGTCGCGCTGACTGCGTTCGGGATGGCGGACCTCGTTCCACAGCGCCCGGCAGCGCTCGCCCAATCAGGCGCTGAGTTCGACGAAAAGCCGAAGCGGCGCCGGGCCGCCTCAATCCAGATGCGCCGACGGCTGTCCTGCAGGTTCTCTCCACACGCCCCTTCTCCCAGCCCGATGCGACGTTGCAGAAGTCAGGGTCGTACAGGTAGTGGGCGCACATCACTGCGAAGCGGGCATTGACTGTGCGGCCCTTGCCCTTGTGCACCTTGTCCACTGCGGTGCGCATGTTGTCGTAGATCCCGCGGCGTGCCACACCGCCCAATGCTGCGAACGACCCCGTGTGAGCGTCGAACAGCATCTCGTGGCCTTGGCTCGGGTATGCCACCAGCCAGAACGCATGGCTCGCACACAGCTTCAAAACGCCGCGCCGATCGCGGGGCTGATCCTCACGACGGACGCGACGGTGGCGGAGTTGCCCAAACCGCAGAAGGCCCCGGCCGTTCCCGCGGATGGCGGCATGGACTTCTGACACCGGAGGCGGGCGGCACCAGACCGGCATGTGGATACACCGCTATCCAGACTGGACCGCCCGCCGCGGGCCGAGACCTTCGATGCGCAGAGCCTAGCCGAAGAGTTTCTCGCTGGAACGCCGACCGCGAACATCGTCGCGACCGGCCCTGCGTGGCAGCGCGGCCTGGTGCCGCTGAGCCTGGAGGCGCTGATGCACGTGATCGAGCTCAACGGCGTGGCCGTGGCAGCCAACCACTCGGCGTTCTCGCTGGGGCGGCTCGCGGCGGGCGACCCCGCCGCGCTCGACCAGTTGCGTGCAGCACCCATGCAAGCGCAGACGCAACAAGCTGACGAGCGCCCGCTGGAAGCGATGCATCGCCGATGCGCGCCGCCTTCTCACCGGCTACCAGAACGCCGCATGGGCCGCACGTTTCGACAAGCGCATCCGCGCACTGCAAGCGGCCGAATCCGCGCTGCGCCTGTCCTTCACGCGCAACGCGGCGCGTAGCCTGTTGAAGCTCATGAGCTACAAGGACGAGTACGAGGTCGCGCGCCTCTACACCAACTGCGCGTTCCTGCAGAAGCTGAAGGATCACTTCGAAGGCGACCTGAGGCTCGAATTCCACATGGCCCCGCCACTGCTCTCGCGCCCTGCGCACAGCCAGGCGCTCGGCAAGATTCGCCTCGGCGCGTGAATGCTGCCAGCCATGAAATAGCTGGCCCACTACAGGCGGCTGCGCGGCACCGGCCTCGACCTGTTCGGCTACACACAGAAGCGGCGGACGGAGCGTGCGCTCATCGCCCGGTTCGATAAGCGGCTCGATGAACTGGCCGCCGATCTGTCATCAGCCAACCAGCAGCTTGCTGATCGACGATCTTGAACGAGACGAAGCGCCTGTTGGGCCGTCGGACCGTTTCGCAGATTGCCTCCGCGTCAAGCTCGTCGTTCTTGTTGCTCTTTACGCAGGGGCGAGCGAATTCGACCGCCATGATGGGCACTTCATGCCCAACGGCGGCGAGAACGCGTGCCCAGAGATGAAAGCCTCCGCAAGCTTCCATTCCGATCAGCGCGGGGGCAGTTGAGCAAAGAAGACGCTGAACTGGCCGCGCTTGATCTGCTTTCGGAATGTCTGCACCGTGCTCATCGACTCCATGCACCGAGAACTTCACCAGATCATGACCCACACGAACTGTTGTTACGACCGTTCTCCTGGAAGTGTTGAGAGTTCTACAACGTTGCTCAACGTCATCCCCCTCGTACAAAAGGGGGCAATCTTATTGCTCCAAGGCTGGGACATTCTTGCCGGATCACTGCACGCAGGTAAGCGAACTGCCGTGGTGATGGCCTTGTCCACTCCAACAAGCTCAAAGAGGACGCCCCTCCTAATTCCGCGACGCCCTGAGGCAACTGCTGACGCCAGCCCGCCAGTCGGGCGAACCTGCCGCTTACCTAGCTTGGATCAGAGGTCGGTGTTTTTGATTTTGTTTAAAAAAATTGAACAGACATTTCAAAATTCATTTATTATTAAAATTAATCTGGATCTATAATTTAATAAAAATATTTGAGATTTTTAAGGTCCCATAGGACAATTTCGATAAACTCAATATTACCCATTGCGCGAGCAGATGCTCATCTGGGAGATAGCCGGGTGTACAGGTCTGTCTCGGACCGCCATAAAGAAGTAGGTGCGAGTGAGCGAAGAATTCTGCGCCACGCCAAGCGGACGAGCTCAAGCAAGCTCGATCTATGCCGAGAAGCTCGCGACCGAGGTCATCAAATCGCGGAAACAGCGGCGCAATCTGCGGCAGATCCGCACACCCAACCTAAAAGGAGAGCACCAGGTACTTATCCATTCCCTGAAGCCGTCGGGCTCAAAAAAGGGGTGGCCAGTATTGAAAAGAAATTCAGAATCAGAGGGCGGTGGAACTGAAGAATTCCCATTTTTATCAAGGGTGCGGAGATTTTCAATTGATTGCGTTGATCGACGAAAACCCAGATAGTAGAGTTTCCTTTCAAGCTCGGCTGGGTGTCCTCGGCTATTTTTCTGTGGGTTTTGGATCGCCAGAGGAGGCCTTAAATTCTGAATCCGAAGGCAGGAATTTTGACTGCATCGTGTTCGTTTTAAAAAACGAAGGAAGCGCATTTCTTCAGTTCAAAAGGGAGCTGGAAAATTTAGGTGCGTCCTTGCTGTTCGTTACCTTGCAGGAAAGTTTGAGCGTCCTTGCGGGACTAGGAGAATTCGCGATTGCGCCTATGAATTTTGATGCAGTTCCGCTAAATTGCAGTGACCGCGAATTGGCGTGGCGATTGCATTTTTTGCTGCGCCGTGGTGCAGGAAATACTGCAAAAGAGAGGGGATTCTGTATGGCGGGTTATCGCTTCGACAAAAAAAATAAAAAATCTTGGCTTAAAGGAGAAGAGGTAAGGCTAAAGCCGTTGGAGTTTGAATTGGCATTTGAGCTGTTTAGGAATATTAATTTCACCCTGTCCAGGGATTGGCTGTATTCCACGGTATGGGAGGGATTAAATAAATTGCCAAATTCAAGAAGACTAGACGCCTGTGTTAGCTCAGTGCGGAAAAAATTAAAAATATGTCCGGCTAACGGTTTTATTCTGCGGGCAGTTTACGGGCGCGGCTACAGACTGTGTTCGGTTCCTGAGAAATGAAATTCGAACGATCACTCTGGGAAGAATTTTTCAATCGCAGGGCGTCCGACCAGAGGAATTCTGAAATAAATAGAGGACGGTTTAATTGCATAGAAGTTTCATGGCTTACTTGAAATTGGCCGCCATGAATTTCTTGGTCTTAAATTTCCTCTGTTTTTAAAAAATTATTATTTTTTCGAGGATCTCGAAATAATTTTATATTGAATGAAGAATTGGCTGAAAACTCTTGATTTCAATGGGGTTAAAGAGTGTAATTTCAAGGATTAATAGAATGAATAAGTCATATAAAAGCATTTGGAATGAAGCCTTGGGCGCTTGGGTTGCCGTATCGGAACTGGCCGCTGGAAAGGGAAAGAGCAAAAACGTCGAGCGCCCCCGCAAGGGTGTGTTTCCCTTTGGGTTTCGGATGGACGCGGTGAGCGTCGCAATCATGTTGTTTGTTTCGGGAATGACTGGAGACGCCAATGCGGCAATAGTTGGCGTGCAATTCCCCGAAGGGACCGCGACGGGGTGTTTGTCTGGGGCCTCGGGAGTGGTCTATCGCACTAACCCAGGGCCGACCAATTTAGCTGGGATGACCGCGGGGGGGGTTCAGGTAGGCAGTGGGAGTGGTACATATGGCTGGGTTTCGGGGTGTGCTGCCATCGCGAGCGGTACGGGTTATGTGGCTCTTGGCTCTTTCGCGAATGCGGGCTCTTTCCGCGGCGTTACGGCCATTGGTAATCAAGCCACGACGGCTGCGAATTTCGCTACAGCCGTTGGTGCTGAGTCTCTGGCTAGCGGTGTCGGCAGTTCCGCCTTCGGCACTGGATCCATTGCGTCTGGTCAAAACTCTATCTCGATAGGGGGAGGGGGGGCGTCCATATTGAGTGCGGCCGACTCCACAAGGGCGACGGCAGATGGCGCAATTGCCATTGGCATTAATAACGTCAAGGGCGCGCAAGCATTGGCTGCTAATTCAGTAGCTCTCGGTGGCTCGGCCCTTGCTACGGGCTCTGGCGCGCTCGCGATCGGCCGTGATGCCAATGCGGCTTATGCCGACAGCGTCGCGTTGGGCGCAGGCAGCGTGACTGGCGCCACGGGGCCGACGGGGGCGAGCTTCCTAACTGGAAAGAATGCGCCAGCCTCAGAGGTGTCGGTAGGATCGACTTCCGCTCAGCGACGTCTCACGAACGTGTCCGATGGGGCCGCGCCGCAAGATGCCGCGACGGTAGCGCAAGTAAGCACGGCTGTGAGCACGGCCACGAGCAGCATCGACAGCCTGTCGACTTCGACGTCCAGTGGTCTGAGCACTGCAACCAGCGGTATCTCCAGCCTGTCGACAGGC
>NZ_JAUSSG010000022.1 GCF_030812215.1 Variovorax boronicumulans
AGCCAACGAGGCGCGTGGTTATCAACGCCAGGTCAGTCGCGCCGCGGCGCAGAAGGCCGTGGGCGACCTGCAGGCCAAGGGCGCCCAGTTCAACGAACTCACCCCCGCCGAGCAGGCCCGCATGCGCACCATCGCAAAGCCCGTCATCGACAAGTTCGCCGCCCAGTACGACCCCGCCATCGTCAAGCTCTACAACGACGAACTCGATCGCATCCGCAAGGAATGACCACCCGGCACTTCGCGCTCGCCGCGAACGACGCCTCGGGCTGAACGACGCTCCGTTCCGCCGGCAACCCTCATCACCTGCTGCTCCTGCCGGCCGCCGCCGAGCAGCAAATCCGTCGCGGGGAAAGCATCCCCGTGCGGCCCGCTTTCGACCAAAACAGGAGACTCCCTTGAAATCTTCCAGATCATTTCTCTTCGGACTTGCATCGACCGCGGCGCTCGCGCTGGCGGTCGCCGCCTGCGGTGGCGGCAGCGGCGGCGGCTCGTCGTTCGCGGGCTTTCCGATCCAGCCGGTGGCGCCGGCCGCGCCCGATCAGCCAACGGCGCCGACCGACGAAGTGCCGGTGCCGCCGACCGACCCCGTGGCCGAGGCGGACGACAGCTTCGACACCTACTACAACGTGTGCCGCGGCACCAATCCCAAGTGCTACAACGACTGGGGCGCATTCGCCAGCACGCCCGATCGCGTGCTGGTCTACTCGCGCACCGCGGGCCCGCGCCATGCCGTGCTCGGCACACCGATGGGCTCGGGCCTGAACCCGACGATGAACCCCGACAACGTCATGCAGGCCGGCCTCGTGCGCATGCTGTCGGCCGAAGGCATCACGGTCGACTGGACCGAAGACGTCGCGGTGCTCGGCAGCCGCATCAACAACTACAAGGCGATCATCTTCGCGAGCTCGAACCGCGACACCTTGTGGAACGGCGCGGTCACCACCAGCCAGGACGCGGCGCGCACCGCACTGCGCAACTACATGCGCCGCGGCGGCGGCTTCGTCGGCCTGCACAACGCGTTCGGTGCCGAATACAACTGGCCGTACTACGAAGGCCTGCTGGGCAACGCGAACTTCTACAACCACGGCCCGAACCGCGCGGGCGACGTCGAGATCGTCTCGGACGACCCCTCCACGAAGGACGTGCCCAAGCGCTTCTCCTTCCAGGACGAGTGGTACAACCTCGCGCCTTTCCCGACCAAGGTGAAGTTCCTCGCCAAGGTCGACACCTCCACGCTGAAGCCGCTGACTTCCGCGCCGCACCCCGGCCACGCGGACTTCCACCCCGTCGCCTGGTGCCAGTACTACGACGGCGGCCGCGCATGGCTCACCACCCTCGGCCACAACGCGCACTCGTTCACCGCCGACCTCTCGGGCGTCGGCGCCATCGAGTTCCAGAAGCTGGTCGTGCAGGGCGTCAAGTCGGCGATGGGCCTCACGCCCTTCTGCACCGAGTAACGGCATTTCAACCTTCACCGCGTAGAGGCATCCATGAAACCAAAGTCATTGGTCACGCTGCTCATTTCCTGCGGCGTGCTCGCATCGCCGTTGCTGATCACCGCGTGCGGCGGCTCATCGGGCGGAGGCACGCCCGTGTTCCCGGTGGTGCCGGCACCGCCCGCGCCGCCGCCCCCCGGACCTGGCGCACCACCGCCGCCACCGCCCGCACCCGCCACGCCCTCGGCGAACCTGTCGGACTGCTGCACTGCGGGCGACAAGGACTTCCCCAAGGTCGGCGGCAACCTGGGCAACCAGAACTACTCCAGCCTCGCGAAGATCGACAAGGCCCAGGTTGCCAGGCTCGGCGGCGCGTGGGTCAACCAGATCGAAGGTGGCATGACCACCGGCAACAACCAGAGCACGACGGTGGTGGTCGATGGCGTCATCTACATCGAGTCCGCTGTCGGCAACGTGATCGCGGTCGATGGCAAGACCGGCCTCACGAAATGGAAGTGGACCACGCCCTACGGCTCGATCACGCGCCGCGGCGTGGCGGTCGCGAAGGACCTGGGCCTGGTCTTCACCGTGGCCACCGGCAACCGCCTCGTGGCGCTGCGCACCGACACCGGCGCCATCGCCTGGATCAAGCAGTACCCGAGCAGCACTACCGACCCCGATTACCAGGGCGCGCTGCAGAAGGTGGCGCTGGTCTATCACGACAAGCGCCTCTTCCTCGGCACCAACGACGGCAACCGCGGCGCCGCGTTCTCGGCCGATGCGCTCACCGGCAAGGTGCTGACTTCGTTCTGGGGCGTGCCGCGCGCCGGCGAGATCGGCTACGACACCTGGGGCGGCGCGGCCGAATCGGACCGCGCGGGCGCCACGCCGTGGATCCATCCCGCGGTGGATCCGGAACTCGGCCTCATCTACTGGACCTTCGGCAACGTGCGCGGCGGCTCGTCGCAGAACGGCTCCACGCGGCCGGGCCAGAACCTGTTCGCCAACTCGCTCGTCGCGCTCGACCTGAAGACCGGCGAATACAAGTGGCACTTCCAGTCGGTGCACCACGACATCTGGGACATGGACAACGTGATGTCGCCCGTGCTCGCCGACGTGAAGATCGACGGCAAGGATCGCAAGGTCGTCATCTACGGCAGCAAGACCGGCATGTACTACATCCTCGATCGCAAGGACGGCAGCGCGCCGCTGGGCATCGACGAGGTGCCGGTCAAGCAGGACGCCCGCCAGGCGAGCTGGCCCACGCAGCCGCTGCCGCGGCAGGGCGCATGGACCGAGACCTGCATCGTCGACCAGCCGCTGGGCACCGCCATTCCCGGCGACCCGAACCGCGCCGTGCCCAACTACGTGAAGGGGTGCCTGTACGACGCGCACTGGGACGTGCCGATCCTCTCCATCCCCGGACACGGCGGCGGCGCAAACTGGAACCACCAGGCCTTCAGCCAGCGCACCGGCCTCGTCTACACGGGCATGGGTTATGTGTCGGCCGCGCACTCGCTCACCGAGTCGAGCAACGGCCTGCGTCCACCGGGCACGTACATGACCGGTGCCGTGTTGGCGGTCGATCCGAGCACCAACCTCGTGAAGTGGAAGAAGCAGATGCCGTACTCGCTCGCGCACGGCAACGGCATCCTGGCCACCGCGTCGAACCTGCTCTTCATCGGCCAGCCCGACGGCAACCTGCTCGCGATGGATGCCAACGACGGCAGCGAGCTGTGGCGCTTCCAGACCGGTGCGGCCATCAGCGCGAGCCCGATCGCCTACGAGATCGACGGCGAGCAGTACGTCGCGGTGTACTCGGGCGGCACGGGCATTCCGTACGGCGATTCGGCACCGCGCGGCGACCGCTTGTGGGCCTTCAAGGTCGGCGGCACGGTGATGCCTCCCGCAACGCCGACACCGCCCGTCGTACGCCGGCCGGTGTCCGGATCGGCGGTGGAGGGCGCGGCACTGCCGACGCCCAACACCGTGTTCCTCGCGCGTGTGCAAACGCCGGCGAACGAGCCCGGCGCCACGGAGTCGACGGCGGTGAATGCGATGACGCCGACCTTCATGCGCGTGCCGGCGAACACCACCGTGACCTTCACGAATCCGGCGGCGAATGCCAACACGCACTGCGCAACGCAGTTCTTCGAAGGACGGTTCAACTTCCGCCTGGCACCGGGCCAATCGGCGACCCACACCTTCGATGCGCCCGGAGAGTACTTCTACAACGACTGTCATAGCCCGCGTCCTACGGGCAAGATCGTCGTATATTGATACCGTCCCTCAACCCCAACCACTGAAGGAGCAATGCGATGAAATGGTGCAAGCCTGAGTTCGAAGAAATGCGTTTCGGCTTCGAGATCACGATGTACATCTCCGCTCGCTGAGAGCGGACCACAACGGCACCGGCTTCCACCGGTGCCGTTTTTTCTTGCGCGTATGAAGATATTGGTTCTAGGTTCGGGGGCGGGCGGTGGCTTCCCGCAATGGAATTGCAACTGCCGCCTGTGCGCGGGCCAGCGAACCGGCCAGGTGCGGGCAAGCCCTCGCACCCAAAGCTCCATCGCGGTGTCCGCCAACGGCGACGACTGGGTGCTGCTCAATGCATCGCCCGACATCGGCGCGCAGCTGCGTGCGTCGAAGGCGCTGCAGCCGCGTCACGGCGTACGCCACTCGCCCATCAAGGCGGTGGTGCTGATGGACTCGCAGATCGATCATGTCGCAGGCCTTCTCAGCCTGCGCGAAGGACAGCGGCTGCAGCTCTACTGCACGCCCGCGTCGTACGAAGACCTCACCGGCAGCCTGCCACTCCTGAACGCGCTCGACAAATACTGCGGCGTGACCTGGCACCCGATGCCGCTCGAGGCCGGCGGCGGCGCGTGGCACGACATTGCTGGCCTGCGCCTGCAAGCGGTGCCCGTTCCCGGCAAGGCGCCGCCGTATTCGCCGCGCCGCCAGACCGAGGCGCGCAGCGACAACGCCGCGGTGCTCATCGAAGACCCGTCCACCGGCAAGCGCGTGCTCTATGCGCCGGGCCTCGCAGAGGTCGGCGATGCCGAGCGCAAGAGCCTCGACGCCTGCGACTGCGTGCTGGTCGACGGCACCTTCTGGACCGAAGACGAAATGCTCACCGCGGGCCTCGGCACCAAACGCGCGGCCGACATGGGCCACCTGCCGCAATGCGACGGGCCGCACGGCCCGGGCATGCTGAAAGCACTCGATGCCTGCGCTGCAAAACGCAAGGTGCTCATCCACATCAACAACAGCAATCCCATCCTCGACGAAGACGGCGCGGAGCGCGCGCAGCTCGTGCGCCGCGGCATCGAGGTCGCCTTCGACGGCATGGAACTGGAGATCTGAACAAGTGACGCAACAGCAGCACCAGGACGCGTGGTCCCCGCAGGTCTTCGAATCGAACCTGCGCGCGATGGAGTCGCGCTACCACAGCCACCACCCGTTCAACCGCCGGCTCAACGCGGGCGAGCTGCAACCGTTCCAGGTGCGCGGCTGGGTGGCCAACCGCTTCTATTACCAGTGCCGCATTCCGGTGAAGGACGCGGCCATCCTCTCGAACTGCGACGACCGCGCGACGCGCCGGCGCTGGGTGGTGCGCATGCTCGACCACGACGGGCATGACGGCCACGAAGGCGCCAACGCGGGCGGCATCGAGATCTGGACGCGCCTGGGCATCGCCACCGGCCTGCAGCGCGAGACGCTCGAATCGCACGCGCTGGTGCTGCCCGGGGTGCGCTTCGCGGTCGATGCGTACGTCAACTTTGCGCGCACCGCGCCATGGCAGGAGGCGGTGATCTCCTCGCTCACCGAGATGTTCGCGCCGCGCATTCACAAAGACCGCCTCGCGGGCTGGCCCACGCACTATCCGTGGATCGACACCTCGGGCCTCGACTACTTTCGCAGCCGCATTCCCCTGGCCGACCGCGACGTGGAACACGGCCTCGAAGTCGCGATGCAGTGGTGCACCACGCGCGAACGGCAGGAGCGTGCATTGCAGATACTGGGCTTCAAGCTCGACATCCTCTGGGCCATGCTCGATGCCATCGAGCGCGCCTACCCCGACGATCTTGCGAAAGAGCAGCAGCCATGACCACGCAATGGACCGACAGCGCACAACCGTCGATCGGCACGATGTACCGGCTGCAATGGGAAGACGCGCAACAGTGCCATGTGCTGCTGTTCCCCGAGGGCATGATCAAGCTCAACGGACCGGCGGCGGAAATCCTGAAGCGCTGCGACGGAAAAACTTCAGTGGCCGCGCTCGTCGCCGACCTGGAGACCACCTTCGGCGAAGCCGACCTGCGGGCCGACGTGATCGAGTTCCTGGAGCAGGCCCATGGACGCCACTGGATCCGCTGAGCTTCGCGGCGTCGCAGCGAAGCCGCCGCTCTGGCTGCTCGCCGAGCTGACCTACCGCTGCCCGCTGCATTGCGCGTTCTGCTCCAACCCGGTCGACTACACGCAATACAGCAATGAACTCGGTACGGACGAATGGATTCGTGTTTTCCGCGAAGCACGTGCGATGGGCGCGGTGCAGCTGGGCTTCTCCGGCGGCGAGCCACTGGTGCGGGACGACCTCACGGAACTCGTCGCGGCGGCGCACGACCTGGGCTTCTATACCAACCTCATCACCTCGGGCGTGGGCCTCACGCCGCAGCGCGCCGAGGCGCTGAAGAAGGCGGGGCTCGACCACATCCAGCTGTCGTTCCAGGATTCGAGCCGCGAGCTCAACGATTTCCTCAGCTCGACAAAGACCTTCGATCTCAAGCAGCGCGTGGCCCGCACGATCAAGGACCTCGGCTACCCGATGGTGCTGAACTGCGTGATGCACCGCTACAACCTGCCGCACGTGGGCCGCATCATCGAGATGGCCGAGTCGATGGAGGCCGACTTCCTGGAGCTCGCCAACGTGCAGTACTACGGTTGGGCGTGGCGCAACCGCGAGATGCTGATGCCCACGCGCGCGGCGCTGGCCACCGCCGAAGCCGTGGTCGACGAGCACCGGCCGCGCCTGGATGGCCGCATGAAGATCCTCTGGGTCGTGCCCGATTACGCCGAAGGAAAACCCAAGCCCTGCATGGCCGGCTGGGCCAGCGTGTTCCTCGTGGTTGCGCCCGATGGCGTGGCCCTGCCATGCCACAGCGCGCGCATGCTGCCGGGGCTCGACTTTCCGAGCGTGCGCGAGCACTCCATTCGCGAGATCTGGCAGGAGAGCCCGGCGTTCGGCGCCTACCGCGGCACCGGCTGGATGAGCAGCACCTGCCAGACCTGCGAAGACAAGGAGAAGGACCACGGCGGCTGCCGCTGCCAGGCGTTCCTGCTCACCGGTGATGCGGCTGCCACGGACCCGGTGTGTCCGAAGAGTCCGCGGCATGCGGAGGTCGAGGCGATGGTCGCTGCGGCCTCGGACCCGCGCGATGCCGGCACACCGATTCGCTTCGTGCCGGGCGCGCGGCGTGCGGGTGAACTCGTCTTCCGCACGGACGCCAATGCGCGCGGCTGAGCCGGCTCGCGCATGACGATCGTCCATCGCCTGTCGTTGAGCGGCGGGCATGTCATGCATGTCGAGGAGCATGGCCATCCGGAAGGGCTGCCCGCGCTGGTGCTTCACGGCGGGCCCGGCTCGGGCAGCTCGCCGCTTCTGCGCAGCGGTTTCGACCCCACGCGCTACCGCATCATCTGCCCCGACCAGCGCGGCGCGGGCCGGAGCACGCCCACGGGGTCGATCGCGCACAACACGCTCGCCGACCTGCTCGATGACCTGCGGCGCCTGCGCGAGCATCTGCGTGTCGATCGGTGGCTGGTGGTCGGCGGATCGTGGGGCGCGACGCTGGCGCTCCTGCATGCGCTGGACCAGCCTTCCGCCATCGCGGGGCTCCTGCTGCGCAACACGTTTCTGGCCCGCACTTCGGACATCCACGATTTCTTCGCCGAGGCCGCGCGGCGCGGCGGCCCTGAATGGCGCGTGCTGTGGACTGAAGCCCGGCGGCGGCAATGCCCGGTCGCGACGGTGCTCGCGGACATCTTCGCGCACGGAAACTCGGAGGCGCAACGGCGTGCGGCACTGTGCTGGTTCGCGTGGGAGCAGCACCTGTCGGGCGGCACCGCCGCACCGCCCGAGGACGCTGTGCTGCAGCGGCTGGTGCCGCGCTACCGCGTGCTGAGCCATTACCTGCGCCACGGATGCTGGCTCGGTGCGCCCACGTTGCTGCAGCGATGCGCCGCGCTGCCCGCGGTCCCCACGCGCATCGTGCATGGAACGCGCGATGCCATGTGTCCTCCGCAAGGCGCACAAGCACTCGCGCGGGTCTTGCACGGTCGGGCCGTCTTGCAGTGGGCGCAAGGCGCGGGGCACGACCCCACGCATCCCGCCCTCGCTGCCGCGATGACGCAGGCACTGCGCAACTACGCGAACACGCAGACCTTCAGCGCAAGCGCTCCTTGAGCGGGTCGCCAATCAGCATCACGCGGCCGTCCTTGCGGCGCGTCCACAGCCGCTCGTTGCCATGGCCGTCGTCGGCGGCAAAGAGCACCGCATCGCCCAGCGCGCGAAAGCCCAGCGGCAGCGCGTTGCGCGCACCGGCCGCCACATCGGCGACTGCGCGCGTGCCGGCCGTGGTGCCGTCGCTGGTCCATGGCTCGACACCCGTCGCGCCGCCGCCGTTCGCGGAGAACCACAGCGTCGAGCCGATCACCGCGAAGCGCGCGGGCGATCCGCTTTCGGCGCCCGGTGCGATGTCCTTCACCCGCACCGTGCCCTTGGCGGTGCCGTCGCTGCGCCACAGCTCCGCGCCGGAGGCCCCGTCGGTCGCCGCGAAGTAGACGCTGCCGCCCATCGTTGCGAACGGGCTCGAGATCGAACCGCCGGAGCCCGGACGGATGTCCTTCACCAGCGTCGTGCCGGCTTCGGTGCCGTCGCTCTTCCAGAGCTCGGTGCCGTGCGCGCCGTCGTCGGCCGCGAAGTACAGCGTGCGGCCGATCGCGACCAGGTGCGAAGGCCGCGAGGGCGACGTGCCCTGCCGGATGTCCTTCACCATGCGCGTGCCGCTTTCGGTGCCGTCGCTCTTCCACAGCTCGATGCCGTGCTCACCATCGTGCGCAGTGAAGTAGATCTCGTCGCCGATGGCGGTCAGTGCCTGGATGCCCGCATCTTCGGCGCCCGGGCGAACGTCTTTCACGAGCCGGGTGCTCTCGGGCGTGCCTTCGGTCACCCAGAGTTCGTGGCCGTGCTCGCGCGTGGTCGCGGTGAAGAAGAGACGCTTGCCCGCCGCGGTGAGTTGCCGTGCGACCGCGCGCGGCCCGGCGTCGATCGCCGACACGCGCGTTGTGGTCTCCGCCGTGCCCGATGTCTTCCACACCTGGAACCCCGTCTTGCCGTCGTCCGCCACGAAGTACAGCGCGTCGCGGAAAACGGTGAGCTCGCTCGGCATCGCGCCTTCCTCGCCGGGCCGCAAGTCGATCACGCGCGTGGTGCCCGCGGCCGTGCCGTCGGTGCGCCAGAGTTCGAGGCCGCTCGCGCCGTCGGTGGCGGTGGTGTAGACGTGGCCCTTGAACGGCGTCTGCCCCGCCGGGAAAGAGCCGCGGAAGCCCGGACGGATGTCTTTCAGCATGCGCGTTCCGGCGCTGCTGCCGTCCGTGATCCATAGCTCCTGGCCCGAGGCGATGTGGAAGGCGCTGAAGAGCATCTTCCCCTTGAGCGGCACGAGGCCGGTGGGAGAGACGAAGGCGAGCGCCTGGCGCTGCTCGGGCAGCACCTCGCGCTCGGGGTCCTGCGCGATGGCGGGCAACTGCACCAGCAGCGCGAGGGCGGCCAGCCACGCGGGCCGCATGGCGGGGAAGGAGGCGAAGGGCATCTCAGCCTCCGAACCACCGCGCCGGCGCGATCACCAGCTGCGGAAACGCCACCATCACGAACAGGATCGCGAACTCCGCGATCATGAAAGGCACCACGCCGCGCGTGACGTCGTCCATCGATATCTTCCCGACGCCCGCCACCACGTTCAGCACCGTGCCCACCGGCGGCGTGACCAGCCCGATCGAGTTGTTGATGATGAAAAGCACGCCGAAGTACACCGGATCGATGCCCGCTGCCTTCACCACCGGCATGAGCACCGGCGTGAGGATCAGGATGGTGGGCGTCATGTCCATCGCGGTGCCCACGATCATCACGATCACCATGATCGCGATCATCAGCAGGATCTGGTTGCCCATGAAAGGCTCCAGCAGGCCGACGATCTTGGAGGGCAGGTCGGCCACTGTGATGAGCCAAGCGCTCACCATCGCCGCGGCGATCAGGAACATCACGATGGCGCTGGTCTTGGCCGCGCTCACGAAGATCGCATGGAGGTCGCGCCAGGTGATCTCGCGGTAGATGACGGTCGAGACGAAGAGCGCATACACCGCGGCCACCACCGCGGCCTCGGTCGGTGTGAACACGCCCATGCGCAGGCCCACCAGGATGATCACCGGCAGCATCAGCGCCCAGATCGCCTTGCGGAACGTGGCGAAGATCTCGGCCGAGGACTTGCGCGGCGGCGGCACGATCTTCTCGCGCCGCACGAGCCACGCCCACGTGAGCCACAGCGCCGCGCCGATCATGAGGCCCGGCACGATGGCCGCGAGGAACAGCTTCGATATCGATACGTTGGCCGCCACGCCGAAGATCACCAGCCCGATGCTCGGCGGGATCACCGGCCCGATCACGCCCGTGGCCGCGATGAGGCCGGCCGCGCGCGGCTTGTCGTGGCCGGCCTTCACCATCATCGGCAGCAGCAGTGCGGTGAGCGCGGCGGCGTCGGCCACCGCCGAACCCGAGAGCGCCGAGAGCAGGCAGCCGGCCATGATGGTCACGTAGCCCAGGCCGCCCTTCACATGGCCGACCACCGCGAGCGCGAAGTCGACGATGCGCTTGGACAGGCCGCCCACGTTCATGATCTCGCCGGCCAGCATGAAGAAGGGCACCGCCAGCAGCGGAAAGCTGTCGGCGCCGCCGATCACGTTCTGCGCGAGGATCTGCGCATCGAACAGGTCCAGGTGCCACATCAGCGCCACGCCGCTTGCGAGCAGCGCGAAGGCGATGGGAATGCCCATCGCCATGGCCAGCAGGAGGGAGCCGACAAAGACGAGGATGGTCATTTGCGCGCTCCCTGAACACTGCCCTGGTCAGCGCCCTGGCTGCCGAGGATCTGCTGCAGCTGCACCGCCTCTTCGGACTCCTGCACCATCACGAGATCGCTCTCGGCGATGCGGCCGGTGAGAAGGCGCAGGAGATCGAGCACGAGGATGAAGCCGGCCAGCACCGAGAACACCACGCCCGAGGCATACACGATGGCCATCGACGCGCCGGTGACCGGCGCCGTCACGTCCCAGTTGATGCGCGCCTGCGCGACGCTGCCCTGGAACAACAGCCACACGATGTAGAGCATCACGACGTGGCCGACGGCCAGGCAGATCTTCTTGCCGAGGGGCGGCAGCTTCTGCACCACCATGTCCACGCCCAGGTGGCCGTGCTCCTTCAGCGCGACCACCGCGCCGAGGAAGGTCATCCAGATGAAGAGCCAGCGCGAGACTTCTTCCGACACCGTGATGCCCGAGTTGAAGCCGTAGCGCAGCACCACGTTGCCGAACACGAGCACCACCATGACCGCGAGCGCGGCCGCGATCAGCGCCTCGATGCCGGTGCAGCACCGGTCGATCCAGCGGTTCATGGCGCGGCCGCAGCCAGAGCTTGCCTTTGCATCTCGACCAGTGCGCGCAGCGCCGCCAGGTACGACAGCGGCCCGAGCCCCTGCACCGTGCCCTTGACCGCCGGCGAGATGATCGAGTGCGCACGCCACGCCTCGCGCGCGGCGATGTTGGACATGTGCACCTCGATGGTCGGGAACGGCATCGCCTTGATCGCGTCGTGCAACGGGACGCCGTGCTGCGTGAGGCCCGCGGGGTTGACCAGCGCGCCCTGCGCATCGTCGATGTGCGTGTGCAGGAAGTCGATCAGGTCGCCTTCGTGATTCGACTGGATCGTCTCCAGCGTCACGCCGAGTTCGCCCGCGAGCGACTGCAGTCGGGCATTGATTTCGGCGAGCGTGGTCTTGCCGTAGATGTGGGGTTCGCGGCGGCCGAACAGGTTGAGGTTGGGGCCGTGGAGGACGAGGATCTTCATGGGGAGCTTCGGTGAGGGCTTGGCTTACTTGCGGATGCGATCGAGTTCGTCGTTGTAGAGCTTGACGATGGCGGGGTCGTACTGGGCGGCGAACTTGTCGATGACGGGCTTGGCGATGGTGCGCATGCGGGCCTGCTCGGCGGGGGTGAGTTCGTTGAACTGAGCGCCCTTGGCCTGCAGGTCGCCCACGGCCTTCTGCGCCGCGGCGCGGCTGACCTGGCGCTGGTAGCCGCGCGCCTCGTTGGCC
>NZ_JAUSSG010000023.1 GCF_030812215.1 Variovorax boronicumulans
AATGCAAAAAACCCCAGTCATAGCTGACTGGGGTTTTCTGGGCTGTAAGAGCCTGACGATGACCTACTTTCACACGGGAACCCGCACTATCATCGGCGCTGAGTCGTTTCACTGTCCTGTTCGGGATGGGAAGGAGTGGTACCAACTCGCTATGGTCATCAGGCATAAAGGGTTGTCTGGTTGATCTGGGATCAATCAAACGAATTCATAGAGTTTGGAATCAGCGCGCAATTGTCTTGCGCTGGCTTGAATGTATTTTGAATGCGTCAACTTGGCATAACACCTTGATCTTGATGATCAAAGTTATAGGGTCAAGCCGCACGAGCAATTAGTATCAGTTAGCTTAACGCATTACTGCGCTTCCACACCTGACCTATCAACGTCCTGGTCTTGAACGACTCTTTAGGGGGCTCAAGGCCCCGGCAGATCTCATCTTGAAACGAGTTTCCCGCTTAGATGCTTTCAGCGGTTATCTCTTCCACACTTAGCTACTCGGCAATGCCACTGGCGTGACAACCGATACACCAGAGGTGTGTCCACTCCGGTCCTCTCGTACTAGGAGCAGGCTTCCTCAAATCTGCAGCGCCCACGGAAGATAGGGACCAAACTGTCTCACGACGTTTTAAACCCAGCTCACGTACCTCTTTAAATGGCGAACAGCCATACCCTTGGGACCGGCTACAGCCCCAGGATGAGATGAGCCGACATCGAGGTGCCAAACACCGCCGTCGATATGAACTCTTGGGCGGTATCAGCCTGTTATCCCCAGAGTACCTTTTATCCGTTGAGCGATGGCCCTTCCATACAGAACCACCGGATCACTATGTCCTGCTTTCGCATCTGCTCGACTTGTCAGTCTCGCAGTTAAGCACGCTTATGCCATTGCACTATCGTCACGATGTCCGACCGTAACTAGCGTACCTTCGAACTCCTCCGTTACGCTTTGGGAGGAGACCGCCCCAGTCAAACTGCCTACCATGCACTGTCCCCGATCCAGATAATGGACCTAGGTTAGAACCTCAAACACACCAGGGTGGTATTTCAACGTTGGCTCCACAAGATCTAGCGACCCTGCTTCAAAGCCTCCCACCTATCCTACACAGATCTGTTCAAAGTCCAATACAAAGCTACAGTAAAGGTTCATGGGGTCTTTCCGTCTTTCCGCGGGGAGATTGCATCATCACAAACATTTCAACTTCGCTGAGTCTCAGGAGGAGACAGTGTGGCCATCGTTACGCCATTCGTGCAGGTCGGAACTTACCCGACAAGGAATTTCGCTACCTTAGGACCGTTATAGTTACGGCCGCCGTTTACTGGGACTTCAATCAAGAGCTTGCACCCCATCATTTAATCTTCCAGCACCGGGCAGGCGTCACACCCTATACGTCCACTTTCGTGTTTGCAGAGTGCTGTGTTTTTAATAAACAGTCGCAGCCACCGATTTTTTGCAACCCATTCATGCTTCGTTGTTCACTACACACTAATAGGGCACACCTTCTTCCGAAGTTACGGTGTCAATTTGCCGAGTTCCTTCTCCTGAGTTCTCTCAAGCGCCTTAGAATACTCATCTCGCGCACCAGTGTCGGTTTGCGGTACGGTCGTTGTTAGCTGAAGCTTAGTGGCTTTTCCTGGAACCTCGTTCAGTCACTTCACGGACAAGTCCGCTCGATCGTTGGCCTCGGTATATGTGCACCGGATTTGCCTAATGCACGCCTACATCCAACTAAACCAGAATAATCCAATAACTGGATGACCTATTAAGATCCGTCCCCACATCGCACTAACAATCGGTACAGGAATATTGACCTGTTTCCCATCAGCTACGCATCTCTGCCTCGCCTTAGGGGCCGACTCACTCTACGCCGATGAACGTTGCGTAGAAAACCTTGCGCTTACGGCGAGGGGGCTTTTCACCCCCTTTAACGCTACTCATGTCAGCATTCGCACTTCTGATACCTCCAGCACGCTTTACAACGCACCTTCACAGGCTTACAGAACGCTCTCCTACCACTTGCAATAAATTGCAAATCCGCAGCTTCGGTAACTGGCTTAGCCCCGTTACATCTTCCGCGCAGGACGACTCGATCAGTGAGCTATTACGCTTTCTTTAAATGATGGCTGCTTCTAAGCCAACATCCTGACTGTTTTAGCCTTCCCACTTCGTTTCCCACTTAGCCAATTTTAGGGACCTTAGCTGGCGGTCTGGGTTGTTTCCCTCTTGAGTCCGGACGTTAGCACCCGGTGCTCTGTCTCCCAAGCTGTACTCATCGGTATTCGGAGTTTGCCTTGGTTTGGTAAGTCGCCATGACCCCCTAGCCAAAACAGTGCTCTACCCCCGATGGTAATACTTGAGGCACTACCTAAATAGTTTTCGGAGAGAACCAGCTATTTCCAAGTTTGTTTAGCCTTTCACCCCTATCCACAGCTCATCCGCTAGTTTTGCAACACTAGTCGGTTCGGACCTCCAGTACCTGTTACGGCACCTTCATCCTGGCCATGGATAGATCACTTGGTTTCGGGTCTACACCCAGCGACTGATCGCCCTATTCGGACTCGATTTCTCTACGGCTTCCCTATTCGGTTAACCTTGCCACTGAATGTAAGTCGCTGACCCATTATACAAAAGGTACGCAGTCACCCTTGCGGGCTCCTACTTTTTGTAAGCACGCGGTTTCAGGATCTATTTCACTCCCCTCCCGGGGTTCTTTTCGCCTTTCCCTCACGGTACTAGTTCACTATCGGTCAATGATGAGTATTTAGCCTTGGAGGATGGTCCCCCCATATTCAGACAGGATTTCTCGTGTCCCGCCCTACTTGTCGTTAGCTCAGTACCACACAGGTCATTTCACGTACGGGGCTATCACCCGCTATGGCCAGTCTTTCCAAACTGTTCCGTTATGTCTTGTGCTATCACTAACAGGCTCTTCCGATTTCGCTCGCCACTACTTTCGGAATCTCGGTTGATGTCTTTTCCTCGAGCTACTGAGATGTTTCAGTTCACCCGGTTCGCCTCGCATGACTATGTATTCATCATGCGATACCTTTCGGTGGGTTTCCCCATTCGGAAATCTCCGGATCAAAGCTAATTTGCCAGCTCCCCGAAGCTTATCGCAGGCTATCACGTCCTTCGTCGCCTATCATTGCCAAGGCATCCACCACGTGCTCTTATTCACTTGACCCTATAACTTTGACGTTTCTTGCGAAACACAAAATCATTTTCAAGGAATATGTCAGGTCTTTCACCTGACGCGTTATGCCGTTACATTCAAAATTCGATTTGACTCGAAATTGAAGTTTCTTTTGACGCAATCAAAAATTCTATGTTGCTGATGGCACGGTCTGCACTAAACCTTTACGAATGTGCAGTTTCCATCAGCAACGCTGATTCGACTCTATGAATTTTTAAAGAACAGCCGATTGATCAAGAGATCTCGATCAACAACAAAGAAGCCTCATGCTCGCGCACAAAGCCGCTTTGGTGTTGAATTTAAGTATCGATTTATTGGTGGAGGATGACGGGATCGAACCGACGACCCCCTGCTTGCAAAGCAGGTGCTCTCCCAGCTGAGCTAATCCCCCAAACTCTCACACGAGATATCAGAAGATTTGGTGGGTCTAGTTGGGCTCGAACCAACGACCCCCGCCTTATCAAGACGGTGCTCTAACCAGCTGAGCTACAGACCCAATCGAGAATCAATGAAGATTTCGACTTCTTCCAACAACCGATAAGTGTGGGCGTTTAAATTAAATTGCTTGTTTCCAGAAAGGAGGTGATCCAGCCGCACCTTCCGATACGGCTACCTTGTTACGACTTCACCCCAGTCACGAACCCTGCCGTGGTAATCGCCCTCCTTGCGGTTAAGCTAACTACTTCTGGCAGAACCCGCTCCCATGGTGTGACGGGCGGTGTGTACAAGACCCGGGAACGTATTCACCGTGACATTCTGATCCACGATTACTAGCGATTCCGACTTCACGCAGTCGAGTTGCAGACTGCGATCCGGACTACGACTGGTTTTATGGGATTAGCTCCCCCTCGCGGGTTGGCAACCCTTTGTACCAGCCATTGTATGACGTGTGTAGCCCCACCTATAAGGGCCATGAGGACTTGACGTCATCCCCACCTTCCTCCGGTTTGTCACCGGCAGTCTCATTAGAGTGCCCAACTAAATGTAGCAACTAATGACAAGGGTTGCGCTCGTTGCGGGACTTAACCCAACATCTCACGACACGAGCTGACGACAGCCATGCAGCACCTGTGTTACGGTTCTCTTTCGAGCACTAAGCCATCTCTGGCGAATTCCGTACATGTCAAAGGTGGGTAAGGTTTTTCGCGTTGCATCGAATTAAACCACATCATCCACCGCTTGTGCGGGTCCCCGTCAATTCCTTTGAGTTTCAACCTTGCGGCCGTACTCCCCAGGCGGTCAACTTCACGCGTTAGCTTCGTTACTGAGTCAGTGAAGACCCAACAACCAGTTGACATCGTTTAGGGCGTGGACTACCAGGGTATCTAATCCTGTTTGCTCCCCACGCTTTCGTGCATGAGCGTCAGTACAGGTCCAGGGGATTGCCTTCGCCATCGGTGTTCCTCCGCATATCTACGCATTTCACTGCTACACGCGGAATTCCATCCCCCTCTACCGTACTCTAGCTATGCAGTCACAGATGCAGTTCCCAGGTTGAGCCCGGGGATTTCACAACTGTCTTACATAACCGCCTGCGCACGCTTTACGCCCAGTAATTCCGATTAACGCTTGCACCCTACGTATTACCGCGGCTGCTGGCACGTAGTTAGCCGGTGCTTATTCTTACGGTACCGTCATTAGCCCTCTTTATTAGAAAAGGCCGTTTCGTTCCGTACAAAAGCAGTTTACAACCCGAAGGCCTTCATCCTGCACGCGGCATGGCTGGATCAGGCTTTCGCCCATTGTCCAAAATTCCCCACTGCTGCCTCCCGTAGGAGTCTGGGCCGTGTCTCAGTCCCAGTGTGGCTGGTCGTCCTCTCAGACCAGCTACAGATCGAAGGCTTGGTGAGCCTTTACCTCACCAACTACCTAATCTGCCATCGGCCGCTCCATTCGCGCAAGGTCTTGCGATCCCCTGCTTTCATCCGTAGATCGTATGCGGTATTAGCACAGCTTTCGCTGCGTTATCCCCCACGATTGGGCACGTTCCGATGTATTACTCACCCGTTCGCCACTCGCCGCCAGGATTGCTCCCGCGCTGCCGTTCGACTTGCATGTGTAAGGCATGCCGCCAGCGTTCAATCTGAGCCAGGATCAAACTCTATAGTTCGATCTTGATTTTGCGCCTGACCTCGCGGTCAAGCAAAACTCATAAAAAAAGAATTAAAGTGAACTTCACTTCTATCTCATGAGCGTTTTTAAGTCTTGCGACTTGTTCCGAAGAACTTACGCAATTACCTTCAAACGCCCACGCTTATCGGCTGTAAATTTTTAACGAACCCCGAAGCAACTTTTCGTTTACTTCGTCTTGCTTGCTGCGATCAGCGAAGCCTTGTAGTCTATCACGGTTTTTTAAGAACCGTCAAACTTTTTTCACTTTCAACACCTTCTTATTTGCACCCCGCAACCTTCGTTGCAAGACGCTGAAGCTGTTTCAGCGGAGCCTTCGATTATGCACTGTTTTTTGCAATCCAGTCAACTTCGAAGAATCTTTTTATCAGCCAACTATCAGCAACCACC
>NZ_JAUSSG010000024.1 GCF_030812215.1 Variovorax boronicumulans
TGCACCTGCTGCACCAGCTGGTTGTTGGCGTTGTAGCGGTAGGTGGTCTTCCAGGCGCTGGAGCGCGGGTCGGTGATGGAGACCACGTTGCCCCACCGGTCGGTGTTCTGCGTGACCACAGAGCGGGCGTACTTGCGTGGCTATACTGCGCCCCGTCACGTCAAAAGAGGCGTGGCCGGGATTGGCGTCCCGTTGAAATCACTGCGACAAAAGCCGCAGTCACCCGCAAGGTCTGCGGCTTCGTCGTTCGTGCTTCCTGTTTAGGCGGCTCGATGGGCGGGCGCGAGCCCGGCCGGTTTCACGCAAGTGGTTTCCCGGTACGCCAACCTGTCGAGCCGCCGCCCTCAATTGGCGTTGAGTGCGTCGGTTTCAGCAAACCGAAACCCTTGGAGGCCATTCATGGCTCGCGTTCCCTCGTTCCCCGAATCTTCTGAACTCGTTAGCGCCGAACTGCTCGTGCTGCGTGCATGCGACGACATCGACAGCCTTCATGTTGTGCAGCGTGCGCATGCGTGTCTTGAAAAGCTCATCGGCCCGCAGCACGCGAGCGACACGGAAGAGGTCTATCCGAGCCGCACTGAACTCAGCGCGTTGATAGGGCTGGTCAATGAGGAGTTGCAGCGGCGGATCGAAACAGCGGGCACCACAATTCAGTCGTTGCGTGTTGCGCTGGGCAAGGACGGCTTGGCGTAAAAAGATTTGAATCTGCCTCGCGCTTTTTTCCTAAAACCGAGGCGCAAGAATTGAAATCCCCCATTAAAAACCGATCCCTGCCTCCAATGCCTGGGTCGTATACAGGAGCCGACAGGCCTCCGCTTTTGCCGTGGCGCTTTCGGTAGTGTCGATGTTGTAGTTCAAGTTCAGCTTGATCCCAGGTGTCGACTTCAACGACGGCAACCGCATACGCGCATCGGCTTGAAATTGGAATCTGCCCCCTCCCCCGAATTCTCTTTTTCTTAATTGCTAAAAACGAAGGAGCTCGTGCGCGAATAGTTTTCGCGTGGAGAATTCACAAGAATTTTATGTTTACCCTATTTGCCGTAAGGGATATGGTGCTGCCTTCGAGGTATGTGAACTCCGATTCGAGAATTTCATTCTCAAACGCAAATCCCTCGGAGTGCAACACTCCATGCAATATTTTCCCAGTAATTTCATAATCAAATCCACCCGATAATTGCAATATCTTGGATTGTTCTTTCGACACCTCTTTGGGCTTGAATTCATCAAACACCATGAGACTCAGTTTCACCAAATATTCATTGCCAATCACCAAATCACGAGGATAGTTGCTCGCAAAGCAAACGAGAAGAACTCCTTTGCATTCAACAACAAGCTCCTCTTCTACAAGGCCGCCCACGCTTCTAAGAAGGATTTTCTGTCCTTGGTCTTCACTCATGACGTACCTCAATCATTGTTGGTTGTAAGGAAATTTCCATCCTTGCTGCGGATTTGGACCTATTGTGTCGGTTCGGAATGCTTTTGTTTTACTTTGTGCGTTGTCTCCAAGCAATTCAAAAAATTCTGTTCTGGATTTGGTATGAATTGTTGTCACAAATCCATCAGCATCCGTCCCAGCAAATCCAAATAAAGCCTCTCCTTTTTTGGAGTTTCTCATAAATGAGACATAACCAGTCCGCATTTCGTTGGCAGGCGTATAGAAATAACTGACCGGAACCCCGGCATCCATAATCTCTCGCCCCATCTGCAAATACCCATACGGCGAAGAGACACCAACGGATGCAAATTCGCCGCCGTGTTTTTCAAAATGCCCAATTAATTTCGCGTCACTCGCAAAGACAGCACCACCGGCATTCACATTAGGAGTCGTGCTAAGGCCAACCGTTGCCACAGTTCTCCACATCGCAGACTGCTGCTCAAGCGGACTGTAGAACTGATTGGCAACCGGGTTATAGCCGCTGAAGCCACCATATGAGTCGCCAAAGGTGCCTACGACCGCTTTCACAAGAGTGCTGAACGGCCCATTCATTGAGCCTTGCACCTGAGGCGAGTTGTATGCCTGCTGCAGGATGCTCGGGTCACCGGGATTGGCTCTCACAAATCCCACGAGTTGCGTATTGGGGTTGCTGGCGCTCGATGCGTACTGCAACTGTTCGATCGTCGTGCCTCGCGCTACCGGCGATGCCTGCTCGGCAACACTCCATTGGGCTGGCGGTGCGACGGTCGCAGGAATCGCCGGGTTCTTTCCAAACATATTCGTCACAAACGAGATGTCGTCTGCGCGAGCTTGTAAGCTCTGTCGGCCCTCGTTGCCATAGTTGGTGTTGTAGTAGGTCGCAGCCTGCGCGTCCCTGGCTTCGGAGATGGCCCTCAGTCGTGAGTTATCGGCGTTGAGCGCTTTCTGTCCCAATGCCGAGTTATCGCCAAGAGCATTGATGGCACCTGGAATGACGTAGTCCTGCCCAGCGTAGACGGTGCTGTTCCTTAGGCCGTTGGCACGCATGAAGTTGCCGATGGCCCGCCGGTCACTGGTTTCCAGGATCGTAGAAATGTTGTCACCCGATTGAGCTGTGTACGTCCTGGATTGACTCAACTCCGCCACGATCTGTGTGATCCCTCGACCTGAGCCACCGTCTCCGCCACCATTGCCGACATAAGTCGGCAAACCCGCTGGGTTGATTCCAGCGCGTCGCGCTGCCGCATCCTGCGAGAAGTTGAGCCCATTGAGCATCGGCACGCCGCTGCGGGCATCCACGCCGCTGAAGTTGTCATTGAGCTTGAGGAAGGCGTCCAAGTCGTCTTTGCGGCTGCTGTTGTTGGCCGCTGCGATGCTGTCTCCGATCACATTGCCAAAGGCATCCGCTGCCAGCGTTGCTGCACTGATCTTTCCGCCGCGCACTGTCTGTCCCGCGAGGCTGCCGCCCAGACCCGAAGCCAGGCTCCTGCCCAGATCAAAACTGGTGATCGCGCCCGTTGGCACGCCGTTCATACCCGCCTGCAGCCCGGGGTAGTAGTTCATTGCCGCATTCAGCCCTTGGCCAACGCCCGCGCTTAGCGCACTGGCCGCGACACTCTTCCAACTGAATTTGTCCTGCAATCCTGTGACCACCGCAACGCCTTGCGATGTGGCGCTGCCGATAGCCCCGCGCACGATCGCATTGCCCACCAGCGCAGCCTCGCTTGCCACGCCAAAGGGTTGGAATCCACTCAAGCCGCCGCTAATCGCGCCCCCGATCGCCCCGAGCGCCACGCCTTTCCAGCTGAACGAGTCCTGCGCTCCGATGGCAATTCCCACAGCTTGGCCAGCGATCGAACCCACGGCTCCACCTACGGCATAGCCGGCAATGTTGCCGAGCACGCCTGCGGCCGCACC
>NZ_JAUSSG010000025.1 GCF_030812215.1 Variovorax boronicumulans
CCCGACGACGTGGAAGTCGACAAGCTACCGATGCTGCTGGTTGCCGTGCTCAGACCAGAAGACGTCGAGGTCGAGAGGCTATCGATGCTGCTGGTCGCAGTGCTCAAGCCAGACGAGGTCGAGGTCGAGAGGCTGCTGATGCTGCTCGTTGCGGTGCTCAACCCCGACGACGTGGAAGTCGACAAGCTGCTAATGCTGCTGGTGGCAGTGCTCAGGCCAGAAGACGTCGAAGTCGACAGGCTGTCAATGCTGCTGGTGGCCGTGCTCAGGCCGCTCGAAGTAGATGTCGACAGGCTACCGATGCTGCTCGTCGCCGTGCTCAAGCCAGACGATGTCGAGGTTGACAGGCTGCTGATGCTGCTGGTCGCCGTGCTCAGACCCGACGACGTGGAAGTCGACAAGCTGCTGATGCTGCTGGTCGCTGTACTTAGGCCGGACGACGTCGACGTCGACAAGCTGCGAATGCTGCTGGTGGCCGTGCTCAGGCCAGACGACGTCGACGTCGACAGGCTCCCGATGCTGCTGGTTGCAGTGCTGAGACCCGACGATGTCGAAGTCGACAGGCTCCCGATGCTGCTGGTCACCGTGCTTATGGTGGAGAACAACTGGCTGCCATTGACGGCGTCGGTGCTGCTGGCGCCGACCAGGCCGGCCGCAACGTTCTGAATGCGGCGCTCCGCACCCGGGGCGCCGACACTCACCACCCCGGCCGTCGACTTGCTTCCGGCAAAGCCACCGAACGTCGTGCCGCCAATAAGCGCACTATTAACTTCCCCAATGCCACCGGTGGCCGCCGTTGCATCGCCATTGGTGGCCGCGCTCGCCCCAAGAGCAACCGACCCTGCGACGCTGGCGGTGGAATCCTCGCCAATCGCCACACCCGAGGTGGCCTCACGCCTGACTACGGCCCGCCCGCCAATCGCGATCCCGTCCTTACCATCGGCCCATGCGGCGCCGCGGGAGTTCCCACCGATCGCGGTAGCGCCCTCGCCAGTCGCAGTTGCCTTCCAACCAAGGGCGGAAGTGAAATCACCGGCAGCAATGGCCCCCGAACCGATGGCAACACTGCGGCTTCCCAGTGCTTCCGACCGAGTCCCCATTGCCAAACCATTCACTGCATTGACGCCAGTGAGCGCGCTGCTACCAAATGCGGCGGAGTTCGCGCCGTTGGCATTCGAATTGGCCCCGAACGCCGTACCGCCAGCCCTGGCCGTTGCTTGATTTCCAAAAGCTGTCGAGGGCCCCCGCCCGGTCGCGTCACCGACAGCCATCGCATCACGGCCGACAGCCACGTCGTTCGTGAAAACTGCCTGGGCGTTCAAACCGAGCGCTATGGCAGTATGGCCCCCCGCTATCGCCTCAGTACCGATAGCGATCGAGTCCTGGCCGAGGGCCTTCGTTGCCGTTGTGCCCCCTCCCATCGCCAACGCTCGGATGCCTGAGGCTCCAGCCAGAGTGGATGCGCTGCCAATGCGCATGGCCCCAGAAGCGGAGCCGCCGCCCAGACCCAAGCCCCCCGAATTGACCAGGACATTACCCACAGTCGTGATGGACGCGCCGGTGGCGCCCAAACCCGTCGTACCGTTGACAAAAAGCTGACCTCCGAGAGACAGAGAATTGCTGCCGCCAAGAGTCCCAGTCGCTGAAGTCGGGCCGAAGAAAACGCTTGCCGCCGTTTGCCCCGTGAGATTGGTATTACATCCGGGAAATGAAGAGGCCGGGCCCGACTCAAGACCGCCGATGACTGTGTCCGCGTGCCGAAGGCACAAACCATCCTGCCCATTGTTCATATAGACCTGCGCATGCGATGGGTTGCTGAAGCCCAGCACGCCCAATGCAATCGCCGTCAATGCTGCGCCAACAAAGGCGCTCGAGCCTGATGTCAAAGCACTCCCGCGAAGAGCGCCTCTGCTGGAACCCTTGCCACGGCTGCGGCTGATCTCGGAGGTAGCAACCCAAGCACCGAGTGCTTCATTCCAGATAGTTTGAAAAGTCTTGTTCATTGAAAAAAGTCGATCCGAAAAAAGCGGCATGCGCCGCGCTCGCATCGATCGCAAATGGACAAGAGGAGTGCCGAGAGCGCATACGGAGTCAGCCGCTGTGCCGTGCAGTGCTGAACACCATCCGTAAACAGTTGGCCGCGCCATCGTTCGATGCGCGCATGGCTCTGTTTTGGGGGATTTCTCGCACCGGGTGCGAGGCCAAGATCTGCTTCAACCACTCGACTCGCTGATGAGAACCACGGAACCCGTGGCAGCGATCGAAGGGGGCGAATCTAAATTCGCAAACAGTTGGAGAGGTTCTTTGAATGTCTAGAAAACGACTTTCACATCCATCGCCGTTATGCCAACGTGAACAATTTCTGAAAGGGGCTTGTTGAAGTACTCCCCTGTAGTTGGGCCACCGAGTTCGGAACAAAGCCACCTGCCGAGTGAGTTGCGATTCGAATTTGCCGGGTAGAAGATGGCCCAGCGCGAAGGGCAGGCGCTTGGTGTTACAGACCTTTTTTCGAACCATGGTGGCAGGCTTGTGACATCCGACGGTTTCGTCGTTTTCAATTTAGATGTCACCGGCCTTGAGCGTCTTCATGAAGCTCTCAGCCCGCGCATTGGGGCAGCCAATGGCACTTCGTCAGGAAGGCGCGCATCGCGGTGGCTGCCGAGTCGGAGGCTGGTGCACGCCTGTGAAGGCGACACCCGCCAACGAAGCGGACCTGAAACAGTCGACTGACTTGCTGCGCAGCAAGGAAAGAGCAAGTGTGGGCCGACTCGGTGGTTGAAGTCGAGATCGGCGGAACTTAACAGCCCAGAGCGTTCGCGCTGGGCAGCGAGCCATCCATCAGGCTTTGGTGCCTGTCACCAGGAGTAGCCCACCCCGCCATTCACCAATACCTTGCTGCCTGAAGAGGTGCTGAGGCCGAATTTGACAATCACATGATCGTTGACGCGTTTACTGGCGCCAATTGCCATAGCAAAGTAACCGGAGTAGCTGGCAACGCCCAGGCCGATAGTGAACTGTTTATCCGACTCAAGCGCTGGCATCCCCGCCATTGCTGCCGCCATGGCAATGCCGCTGTAAGCGATCCTGGCAACGCTGCCGACCTGGCCTCGCACCTGGTTCAGCTGCTCGACGTTGACCGCGTCGTTCGGCAGGATGCCCGGTGCCACGTTGCTGATGCGCGTGCCGCCCGGCGCCTGGCCGCCACCCAGCGTGATCTGGCTGTAGTTGATCGACCCGTCCGGGTTGGTCTCGTACTGCGCGCT
>NZ_JAUSSG010000026.1 GCF_030812215.1 Variovorax boronicumulans
CGTAATAGTCCGACGAAGGCCGTCCTTGCCTGATGCGCAGGCTGCAGGAAGCATCTGATCCGAATCGCAGACCCGCTTGGAGGTGTGCGCTAAAGGAGATGGTGCACACCATGAAGAGTGAGCAAGATTCGAAGGCCGGCCGACGACATCACGACCGTGCGTTCAAGCAGGAGCTGGTGCGACAAAGCTTGGAGCCAGGCGCGTCCGTATCGGCGATCGCACTGCGCAGTGGCATCAACGCCAACATGCTGTTCAAGTGGCGCAGGGAGCATGTTCGAGCCGCAGGCGGCGCGCTGCCAGCTGTACTGTTGCCGATAGAGGTGGCACCGGCGACCGAAGCCATGTCGATTCCGACGTCCACCGGGTCGACCCCGTCGCCATCGAGGTCGGCGCCGCGGACTGGCGTCATCGAGCTGGAGTTCGCCGGCGCGCAACTGCGACTGCGTGGCGCTGTCGACGAAGACAGCCTGTGCAGTGTCTTGCGCGCACTGCGCCAGAGCGCGTGATCGGCCCGCGCGCGGGCACCCGCGTCTGGCTGGCCGCGGGCGTGACGGACATGCGCTGCGGCATGGACACGCTGGCGGCGAAGGTGCAGACGGCGCTCACCGAGGACCCGTACTCCGGCCATGTCTTCGTCTTCCGTGGCCGTCGTGGCGACTTGGTCAAGCTGCTGTGGAGTGACGGCGACGGCATGTGTTTGCTGGCCAAACGCCTGGAGCGTGGTCGCTTCATCTGGCCGCAGGCCGAATCGGGCTCGATCTCGCTGAGCGGTGCACAGCTGTCGATGCTGCTCGAAGGCATCGACTGGCGCCGACCCGAGCGCACCTGGCAACCGCGCGCAGCGGCGTAGCGGACCGTCGGCCAAGTTGACAGGACAACTCCGGTTGTAGAGGCGGGTTCCGGCCGGCACAGTCGTGCCCATGACCTCGCAGGAACTGCTTGCCGCCAACGCCGCTCTCAGCGGCGAGGTGCAGCGCTCGCAAGAGGCATTGAAGATCGCGCTGCTGACCGTCGAGAAGCTCAAGGTTGAAATGGCGTACTTGCGGCGCATGAAGTACGGCCGCTCCAGCGAGCAACTCGAGCACGCCCAGCTTGAACTTGTGGGCGGCCAGATCGCGCAGCCAGCGTTGACCCCGACGCAGGCCGAGGGGGCCGAAGATGACGAGCACCATTCCAACGTCACGTCCATCGAGCAGGGTCGCAAGAAGCGTCGGGCACGAGAGCGCACCGGAATGCGTGATCTGCCAGAGCATCTGCCGCGGCGCACCGTGGTGCACACGCCGCACGGCGGTTGCGATTGCCAGGCCTGCGGTCGCGGCCTGCGCGAGATCGGCCAGGACGTCTCAGAGGTACTCGACTATGAGCCGGGCAGCTTCCATGTCGTGCGCCACGTTCGCCCCAAGCTTGCCTGCGCGCGCTGCAGCACGATCACCCAGGCGCCCGCGCCGAGTCGCCCCATTGATCGCTGCATGGCCGGTGCCGGGCTGCTCTCGCACGTGTTGGTGAGCAAGTATTGCGATCACACACCCTTGTATCGGCTGTGCCAGATCTACGGCCGTGAAGGCGTCGAACTGCAGCGCTCGACCCTGGCCGACTGGGTGGCGCAGGCGGCGCGCCTGCTGAGCCCGCTGGCCGAAGCCATCGGCCGCTACATGTTGGCGGCCGACAAGATCCACGGCGACGACACACCGATCCGCGTGCTCGGCGGCGCAGGCGCCAAGGCTCGCACGGGACGCCTCTGGGTGTACGTGAGGGATGACCGGCCCAGCGGCGACACGGCGCCGCCGGCGGTGTGGTTCCAGTACTCGGCGAACCGCAAGGGCGAACATCCCGTGCGCCATCTGAGGCACTTCAATGGCATCCTGCAAGCCGATGCCTTCGCTGGGTATCACCCGTTATACGAAAACGGCCAGGTGGTCGAGGCGGCATGCTGGAGCCACGCACGACGCAAGCTGTGGGACATCCACGAGCGCCAGCACAAGCTGGCCGGCACGCTGGCGCATCAAGCGCTGCAGCGCATCGGCAAGGTCTTCGGTGTGGAGGCCGAGATCCGAGGCAAGCCGCCACACGAGCGAATGCGGGTTCGCCAGGAACGCACCGCTGCGATGCTGGGCGAATTGAAGGAGTGGTTCAACACAGCGCTGTCGCAGGTCTCGGCGAAGTCGCCGATGGCGTTGGCGATCGGCTACTCGCTGAGCAACTGGACGGCGCTGACGCGCTTCGTCGACGACGGGCGGATCGAAGCGCATAACAACGCGGCCGAGCGTGCGCTGCGAGGCGTCGCGATCGGGCGCAAGAACTACCTGCATCTCGGTTCCGACAGCGGCGGGCACAGCGCCGCGGTGATCTACACCTTGATCGGATCGGCCAAGCTCATTGGCATTGATCCACAGGCATACCTGCGCCACGTGCTTGAGCACATCGCCGACCATCCGAGCAACCGTATCGACGAGTTGCTGCCGTGGGCAGTCGCCGGCGAGTTCGCCAGGTCTGCTGCGACGTCCTCACAAGCGACTGACAAGCTCGCGGCTTGAGCACACCAGCGCTGGCAAAATTGCCAGCATGCGTGTCAAGCAGATCGAAGATCTTCCCATGGCCACCAGCGCTGAGCTGTACCAGCTCAGCTGGGTCATCGAGCAACTCATGGCCGACCCCAGGCGCATTGTGCAGGCGCGCTCGCAGTTGCACATGGGCCAACTGGTGAAGTACT
The DNA here is from genome assembly GCF_030812215.1 of Variovorax boronicumulans. GTDB lineage: Bacteria > Pseudomonadota > Gammaproteobacteria > Burkholderiales > Burkholderiaceae_C > Variovorax > Variovorax boronicumulans_C. The sequence goes on from NZ_JAUSSG010000026.1 coordinate 2,711, forward strand.
GGGACTGGGGGACCGGCAAGCTGCGCGAGGCTCGCATCGCGGCGATGAAAGACCGGCAGGTCACACTGATCGATGAGCAAAGCAAACAGCGCTTGAGCGTGCTGTACGCGGCCGTCGTACCTGTCGATGATCAGCAGGCAGCCACGTCATCCTCACCCGCGACTGCAGCGCCGCTGAGGCCGCCGCCGGAGATCCATCACAAACAGGACTTCCGCGTCGGCCAGCGCGTGAGCTTCACCGACCAAAGCCTGAAGCGGCACGTCGGAGAAATCGCTCGGATCAACCAGCGCACGGCCACCGTTCACTGCGACGGCCGTGCATGGCGCGTGGCGTTCGCTCTGCTTCAACACGTCACCGACATCACGCCTTAAACCACCCAGCCGTCAACAACGGCCTCGAGCGGACTATTAC
>NZ_JAUSSG010000027.1 GCF_030812215.1 Variovorax boronicumulans
GTAAGCGCGCGGTGATCCCGTCTTGAGTTGCGGGCTCGGGTCTATGACGATGGTGTCCACCAAGGATTTAGGTGGACACCTATGGAAGACTCCAAGCGCGTGAGCCGTCGGCGCCACGCGGCCGATCTGAAGCGGCAAGTGCTGGCGGCGTGCGCAGAGCCCGGGGCGTCTGTGGCTCAAGTGGCGCTAGCCCATGGCCTCAACGCCAACCTCGTTCACAAGTGGCGCCGCATGGTCGACGCGGGAGGCATCGCATCGAAGGCCGGCGACCAGCAAGCCGAGTTCGTCTCCCTCACGCTGGCGCCAGGTCCCAGCGTCGTAAATGACATCCACCTTGAGCTTCGCCGCGGTGCGATCGCGGTGAACGTGACATGGCCGTTGAGCGCGTCAGGCCAATGCGCCGCCTGGCTGCGCGAGATCCTCAGGTGATCCGGGTCGACGCGCTGTGGCTGGCCGTCGAGCCGTTGGATATGCGCGCAGGCACCGAAGCGGCACTGGCGCGCGTGGTGCGTGTCTTCGGCGCCGCGCGCCCGCACCACGCCTATCTGTTCGCCAACCGGCGTGCGAATCGCATGAAGGTCCTGGTGCACGACGGAATCGGCATCTGGCTGTCGGCACGACGTCTGCACCAGGGCAAGTTCGTCTGGCCCAAGGACAGCGGCACCACCCTCAGCCTGACCCCTCCCCAGTTCGACGCGCTGGTGCTCGGACTGCCGTGGCAGCGGATCGGTGAAGCTGGAGTGATTTGCATGCTGTAGTGCAATTGCCGAATGTGCTGATGCGTGGGCACGCACGCTGGGGCACCATCACCTTCCGTGATCGACACGGCCGACCTTGACCACCTGAACGCGCAGCAGCTGCGCGAGTTGGTCCTCTCCCTGAGGAAAGGGGCTGCAGCCGACAAGCTCGAGATCGCACGCCGAGACCACGAGATCGCGTTCAAGCAGGCCGCCATCGACAAGCTCACGCACGAGATGGCCGTGCTCAAGCGGTTGAAGTTCGCCGCCAAGTCCGAAGCCTTCAATGTCGAGCAGAAGAGCCTGCTGGAAGAGACCATCGATGCTGACTTGGCAGCGATGGAGCGTGAGCTGGAACAACTCGCGACCGTGCCGGCTGCGCAGCGTGAGAAGCAACAGCCCAAGCGCCAGGCACTGCCCGCGCACTTGCCGCGCCGGGAGATCCGCCACGAACCCGAGAGCACCACCTGTGCCTGCGGCTGCACCCTCCAGCGCATCGGCGAGGATGTGGCCGAGAAGCTCGACTACCAGCCAGGCGTGTTCAGCGTCGAGCGTCACGTGCGCGGCAAATGGGTCTGCACGAAGTGCGAGACGCTGGTGCAGGCGCCCGTCGCCCCGCACATCGTCGACAAGGGCATCCCGACGACTGGGCTGCTCTCGCAGGTGCTGGTGGGCAAGTACATGGACCACTTGCCGCTGTACAGGCAAGAAGCCATCTTCGGTCGCGCTGGCCTCGCCATATCGCGCTCGACACTGGCCAGCTGGGTCGGGCAGTGCGGCGTGCAGCTACAGCCTCTGGTCGATGCGCTCAAGCGCGAGATGCTCGAAGACCGCGTGCTGCATGCCGACGAGACCCCCGTGGCGATGCTCAAGCCCGGCAACGGCAAGACACACCGGGCTTACCTCTGGAGCTACTGCACGACCAGCTACAGCGCGCTGCGCGCAGTGGTGTTCGACTTCGCCGACAGCCGTGGCGGCCAGCATGCGCGCGCCTTCCTCGGGCTGCCGGGCGAGCATGGCTGGCGCGGCACACTGGTGTGCGACGACTTCAGTGGCTACAAGCCGTGCTTCGAACTGGGCATCACCGAGGCGGGTTGCCTGGCCCATGCAAGGCGCAAGTTCCACGAACTCTGGGCCAATCACGGCAGCCCAGTCGGCGAGCAGGCGCTGAAGTTCTTCGGCGAGCTCTACGCCGTCGAACGCGAGGTCGCCAAGCTTGAGCCTGAGGATCGAAGTCGAATACGACAAGAGAGGTCGCGCAAGGTGGCTGATGCCCTGCAGCAATGGCTCGCCGGCCAACGGCGGCAGGTGCCGGATGGTTCGGCCACGGCCAGGGCAATCGACTACAGCCTCAAGCGCTGGCAGGCGCTCACGCGCTACATCGACGACGGCGATCTGCCGGCGGACAACAACTGGGTGGAGAACCAGATCCGGCCTGTCGCTGTGGGCCGAGGCAATTGGTTGTTCGCCGGGAGCTTGCGCGCGGGCAAACGCGCCGCCGCGATCATGAGCCTCATCCACTCTGCCAGGCTCAACGGGCACGATCCTTACGCGTATCTGCGCGACGTCATGGAACGGCTGCCGACGCAGCCTGCCAGCAAAATTGTTGACCTACTGCCGCCTTGGTGGAACGCGAACTCGATCAAAAACTGACCGCCGTACCCGTGGACTGAACGCGCAGCGAAAAGTATCAATCGGCGCTGTGGTGCCACCCTCTGTCCGCTACGTACAGCTTGACATCTGAGAAGGTTGCGTCCGTGACGTGGTAGAGATACGCGAAGACATAGAGGCCTCCGCAGGCACGATTGATCGTCTCGATGTCATCCAACACGTCGGCGGGAAGCTGCTCCAACCCATGGACGCTCTTCGCAGAACGCGGCTCATGGCCGATGGCCTGCCGTATCCGAGCTGCAAGTTCACCTTCAAGCATGTTCGACACCTTGTTGCACCACAAGAAACGTAGGATAGCAATCGGAGCGGCTGGTCAAGACGACTTCGCCGGTCGCATAC
>NZ_JAUSSG010000028.1 GCF_030812215.1 Variovorax boronicumulans
GCTGTCGATGCTGCTCGTCGCCGTGCTCAGGCCGGACGACGTGGAAGTCGACAAGCTACTGATACCCGTCGAGGCAGACGTCGACAGGCTGCTGATGCTGCTCGTTGCTGTGCTCAGACCAGAAGATGTCGAGGTCGAGAGGCTATCGATACTGCTGGTCGCCGTACTCAGACCAGAAGACGTCGAGGTCGAGAGGCTATCGATGCTGCTGGTAGCAGTGCTCAGACCGGACGACGTGGAAGTCGACAAGCTGCTGATACCCGTCGAGGCAGACGTTGACAAACTGCTGATGCTGCTTGTCGCGGTGCTAAGGCCAGACGACGTCGAAGTCGACAGGCTGCCGATGCTACTCGTCGCAGTGCTCAGGCCGGACGACGTGGAAGTCGACAAGCTGCTGATACCCGTCGAGGCAGACGTCGACAAACTGCTGATGCTGCTTGTCGCGGTGCTAAGGCCAGAAGACGTGGAGGTCGAAAGACTATCGATGCTGCTGGTCGCAGTGCTCAACCCAGACGATGTCGAAGTCGACAAGCTATCGATGCTGCTGGTTGCGGTGCTCAGGCCGGACGACGTGGAGGTCGACAGGCTGCTGATACTGCTCGTTGCTGTGCTCAGACCAGAAGACGTCGAAGTCGACAGGCTGCCGATGCTGCTGGTCGCAGTGCTCAAGCCACTCGACGTGGAGGTCGACAGGCTGCCGATGCTACTCGTCGCAGTGCTCAGACCCGACGACGTGGAAGTCGAAAGGCTGCCGATGCTACTCGTCGCAGTGCTCAGACCCGACGACGTGGAAGTCGAAAGGCTGCTGATGCTGCTCGTTGCTGTGCTCAGACCAGAAGATGTCGAGGTCGACAGGCTGCTGATGCTGCTCGTTGCTGTACTCAGACCAGAAGACGTGGAGGTCGAAAGACTATCGATGCTGCTGGTCGCCGTGCTCAAACCAGAGGATGTCGACGTCGACAAGCTACCGATGCTGCTCGTCGCCGTACTCAGACCAGAAGACGTCGAGGTCGAGAGGCTATCGATACTGCTGGTCGCCGTGCTCAGACCAGACGACGTCGAAGTCGACAGGCTGCTGATGCTGCTAGTTGCTGTGCTCAGACCAGAAGATGTCGAGGTCGAGAGGCTATCGATGCTGCTGGTAGCAGTGCTCAGACCCGACGACGTGGAAGTCGAAAGGCTGCTGATGCTGCTCGTTGCTGTGCTCAGACCAGAAGACGTCGAGGTCGAGAGGCTATCGATGCTGCTGGTCGCAGTGCTCAGACCCGACGACGTGGAAGTCGACAAGCTGCTGATGCTGCTGGTTGCGGTGCTCAGGCCAGACGACGTCGAGGTCGAGAGGCTATCGATGCTGCTGGTGGCGGTACTCAGGCCGGAGGACATGGAAGTCGACAAGCTGCTGATGCTGCTGGTTGCGGTACTCAGGCCAGACGACGTCGAAGTCGACAGGCTGCCGATGCTGCTGGTCGCAGTGCTCAGACCAGACGACGTGGAAGTCGACAAGCTGTTGATGCTGCTGGTGGCCGTGCTCAGGCCAGACGACGTCGAAGTCGACAGGCTGCTGATGCTGCTCGTCGCGGTGCTCAAGCCCGACGACGTGGAGGTCGACAAGCTGCCAATGCTGCTCGTCGCCGTGCTCAGACCAGAAGACGTCGAAGTCGACAGGCTGCTGATGCTGCTCGTCGCAGTGCTCAAACCAGACGATGTCGAAGTTGACAGGCTGCTGATGCTGCTGGTCGCAGTGCTCAGACCCGACGACGTGGAAGTCGACAAGCTACCGATGCTGCTGGTTGCCGTACTCAGACCAGAAGACGTCGAGGTCGAGAGGCTATCGATGCTGCTGGTAGCAGTGCTCAAACCCGACGACGTGGAAGTCGACAAGCTGCTGATGCTGCTGGTTGCGGTGCTCAGCCCCGACGACGTCGAAGTCGACAGGCTGCTGATACTGCTCGTTGCTGTACTCAGACCGGACGACGTCGAGGTCGAGAGGCTATCGATGCTGCTGGTAGCAGTGCTCAGACCCGACGACGTCGAAGTCGACAGGCTGCTGATGCTGCTGGTGGCGGTGCTCAGGCCAGACGATGTCGAAGTCGACAAGCTGCCAATGCTACTCGTCGCCGTGCTCAGACCCGACGACGTCGAAGTCGACAAGCTGCTGATGCTGCTGGTTGCGGTGCTCAAGCCACTCGACGTTGAGGTCGACAGGCTGCTGATGCTGCTCGTCGCAGTGCTCAGACCCGACGACGTGGAAGTCGACAAGCTGCTGATGCTGCTGGTTGCGGTGCTCAGGCCAGACGACGTCGAAGTCGACAAGCTGCTGATTCCGCTTGTTGCTGTGCTCAGACCAGAAGACGTCGAGGTCGAGAGGCTATCGATGCTGCTGGTAGCAGTGCTCAAACCCGACGACGTGGAAGTCGACAAGCTGCTGATGCTGCTGGTTGCGGTGCTCAGGCCAGACGACGTCGAAGTCGACAGGCTGCCGATGCTGCTGGTCGCAGTGCTCAAACCAGACGATGTCGAAGTTGACAGGCTGCTGATGCTGCTGGTCGCAGTGCTCAGACCCGACGACGTGGAAGTCGACAAGCTACCGATGCTGCTGGTTGCCGTGCTCAGACCAGAAGACGTCGAGGTCGAGAGGCTATCGATGCTGCTGGT
>NZ_JAUSSG010000029.1 GCF_030812215.1 Variovorax boronicumulans
GGCAGTTTGTCCGGTGCCTCTTCACCCTTGATCTGCGCCTTCTGCGTCTGCGCACTCTTGGCCAGCGAAGTGGCGAGTTCTTCGGCCTGTTTCGTCTGCTGCTGCGCCTCGCGGCTTGCCATGAACGCACCCTTGGCGTTCGTCTGGGCATGGGCGCTCACGAGCAAGCCTGCGCCAGCACGGATGGCACCCTGCGCAGTCGTGGCGAGTTCGGCGCCATGCCCGCGCGCTTTGCCGCGCGCGTTGTCGTCCTGCTGCTTGTGGTGTCCCAGGTGCAGCCGGCTTTGCGCCTGCGTGGTCGCCAAGCTCGTGCTGCCCTGTCCCGGGGTGTCGTCGAAGACGAGCTGGTTGTAGCCCCCGTCGCCGCTCTGACTGGCGCTCAGCTCCTGGGTCTTGATGCCGGAGAAGACGGCGTTGTGCGCATGCTCCTTGGCATCCTTGCCTTCGCCTGCGAACCAGGCGGGGGCGTTGCCGGTGGATTGGGCTGCACCTGCGGACTTCTCGTTGTGCTGCGCGTCGGCCTGGCCCGCACCGTTGTACAGCGCAGCAACGACCACCGGGCGGTCGATATCGCCGTGGTGGAACTCCACAAGCACTTCCTGCCCGACGCGCGGCAAAGTGACCTGGCCCCAGTTGTCGCCCGCGGCGCCGGCCGCCACGCGCACCCAGGCGCCCAGCCTGTCGGAGGCCGGAGCGTTGTCCTGGCCGTCCGTGCGAGCTTGCCGGGCGCTGGCGCCGCTGCCGCGTTGCCAGTGGAACTGCACCTTGACGCGGTGGTCGCGGTCGGTGTGCACTGGTGCATCGCCGCCCGCCCCGATGACGATGGCGCTCTGGCTGCCGTGCACGCTGGGCTTGGGGTGGATGCGCTGGCCGTGGCCGTCCAGGCTGAGCGGCCGGTACGGGATGGCCGCGCGCACGGTGGTGAAGTCGTTGCGGTAGTGGGTGACGGCATCGGGCTTGGCCGCGGCGTTGCCGCTGTCATCGGACACATCGAGCTCGAGAGCGATGTCCGGCAGGCCCAGGCGTTCGCCGACACCGGCCTTCAGGTCTTCATCGAAGTTGTTGCGCGCGATGTGGCGCACAGCCAGCACCGCAAAGCGCCGGTCCTCTTCGCTGTCCTTGTCGTGCTGCTCGTGGCCGCTCAGGGTGAAGGTGGTGGCGGGCGCCAGGGTGCGCACGGCGCTCTGGCCTTCGAAGCGCTTGTTGCGCAGTTCGAGGGCCTGCAGGGCGTTGGACAACAGCCGCTCGCCCTGGGCCGTAGTCTCCCAGCCGTAGGCGCCGGGGTCGTCGCTCCACTGCAGGGTGCGGTGGCCCGCGTTGCTGCTTTGCTGCTGCACAGGCCTCGCGCTCACGCTCTTGTAGTCCCAGCTCTGCTGCGCGAGGCTGTTGGTCTGCAGTTGGCGGCTGCCTCGCCATTGCTGGATGGTGTCTTCGCTCTCGCTCGCATCGGCGCGGTGGAAGCGGATGGTGGCCTGTGTGTTGGCACGGAAGGCGCCGTTGTAGTCGGCGATGACGAGGGTGTGGCTGCCGAGTTTGCCGTCCTTGCCGGTCGCGTGTTCAAACCAGTAGCACAGGCCTTCTTCGGCCAGGAGGCGTGCGACGAAGTCGAAGTCGCTCTCGTGGTACTGGGTGGTGATGCCGCGCACGGGATAGATGTCGCGCTGGGCGATCTCCCAGCGCCATTGCACCGCGAGCTTGCCCTGGCTCTGGTAGCGGGCGAACACCGCGTCGACGATGTCGAAGACGCTCTGGTGCTGGAAGAGGCAGCTGTCCTGGCGATGGCGCAGGAAGGCGAGCCACGGCTCGATGACGAGCCGGTAGCGCGCCATGCCGCCGTTGCTCGAGACGCA
>NZ_JAUSSG010000030.1 GCF_030812215.1 Variovorax boronicumulans
GACGACGTCGAGGTCGACAGGCTGTCGATGCTGCTCGTGGCTGTGCTCAAACCGCTCGAGGTCGAAGTCGACAAGCTGCTGATGCTGCTGGTCGCCGTGCTCAGACCCGACGATGTGGAGGTCGAAAGGCTGCTGATGCTGCTGGTCGCAGTGCTCAGACCGGACGACGTCGAGGTCGACAGGCTGCTGATACCGGTGGAGGTAGACGTCGAGAGGCTGTCGATGCTGCTCGTGGCCGTGCTCAGACCGCTCGAAGTCGAGGTCGACAAGCTGCTGATGCTGCTGGTCGCGGTGCTCAGACCCGACGACGTCGAAGTCGACAGGCTGCTGATGCTGCTGGTCGCAGTGCTCAGGCCGGACGACGTCGAAGTCGACAGGCTGCTGATACCGGTCGAGGTAGACGTCGACAGGCTGTCGATGCTGCTCGTGGCCGTGCTCAGACCACTCGACGTGGAGGTCGACAGGCTGCTGATGCTGCTGGTCGCGGTGCTCAGACCCGACGACGTCGAAGTCGACAGGCTGCTGATGCTGCTGGTCGCAGTGCTCAGGCCGGACGAAGTCGAGGTCGACAGGCTGCTGATACCAGTCGAGGTAGACGTCGACAGGCTGTCGATGCTGCTCGTGGCCGTGCTCAGACCACTCGACGTGGAGGTCGACAGGCTGCTGATGCTGCTGGTCGCCGTGCTCAGGCCAGACGACGTCGAAGTCGACAGGCTGCTGATGCTGCTGGTCGCAGTGCTCAGACCAGACGAAGTTGAGGTCGACAGGCTGCTGATACCAGTCGAGGTAGACGTCGACAGGCTGTCGATGCTGCTCGTGGCCGTGCTCAGACCACTCGACGTGGAGGTCGACAGGCTGCTGATGCTGCTGGTCGCAGTGCTCAGGCCAGACGAGGTCGAAGTCGACAGGCTGCTGATGCCAGTCGAGGTAGACGTCGACAGGCTGCTGATGCTGCTGGTCGCGGTGCTCAGGCCGGACGACGTCGAGGTCGACAGGCTGCTGATGCTGCTGGTGGCCGTGCTCAGGCCGGACGACGTGGAAGTCGACAGGCTGCCGATGCTGCTGGTTGCCGTGCTCAGACCGGACGACGTGGAAGTCGATAGGCTGCTGATGCTGCTGGTCGCCGTGCTCAGGCCCGACGACGTCGAAGTCGAGAGGCTGCCGATGCTGCTGGTGGCAGTGCTCAGACCGGACGATGTCGAAGTCGAGAGGCTGCCGATGCTGCTGGTTGCCGTGCTCAGACCAGACGACGTGGAAGTCGACAGGCTGCTGATGCTGCTGGTCGCGGTGCTCAGGCCGGACGATGTCGAAGTCGACAGGCTGGAGATGCTGCTCGTCGCCGTGCTCAGACCGGACGACGTCGAGGTCGACAGGCTGTCGATGCTGCTCGTGGCTGTGCTCAAACCGCTCGAGGTCGAAGTCGACAAGCTGCTGATGCTGCTGGTCGCGGTGCTCAGACCCGACGATGTGGAGGTCGAAAGGCTGCTGATACCGGTCGAGGTAGACGTCGACAGGCTGTCGATGCTGCTCGTGGCCGTGCTCAGACCACTCGACGTGGAGGTCGACAGGCTGCTGATGCTGCTGGTCGCAGTGCTCAGACCGGACGACGTGGAAGTCGACAGGCTGCTGATGCTGCTGGTCGCCGTGCTCAGGCCGGACGACGTCGAGGTCGACAGGCTACCGATGCTGCTGGTCGCAGTGCTCAGGCCAGACGACGTGGAAGTCGACAGGCTGCTGATGCTGCTGGTCGCGGTGCTCAACCCAGACGACGTCGAGGTCGACAGGCTGCTGAT